>OY282376.1 GCA_958295845.1 Caldilineaceae bacterium | reverse complement strand
GAGCCGAGCACCATCCTCCTCGAAGACTGGTTCGTTGAGCATGTGATGCTCAATCCACATGTGGTCGGCGTCATGCGTTCGCTGCTGGGCCGCAACTTCGGCCTGCCCATCCTGACCAGCCATCACCATGTCGAGTGCCCCATGCCGTCCCAGGGCTGGCATCACGACGCCGACCACGTCTTCGGCCCCGAGCTCAACTTTGTCGAGGTCTTCTACTTCCCCCAGGATACCCCCGTCGAACTCGGCCCCACCGAGCTGGTGCCCGGCACCCACATCATGCCCACCAAGCGGCCCAACGACGAGGGCGGCGTCTTCGCCGACGGCCCCGCCGGCACCATCGGTATCCACCACCAGAGCATCCTGCACCGCCGCGGCGTCTCCACCGCCAAGGGCACGCGCCACATGCTCAAGTACAACTACTGGCGCACCACGCCCCCGCAGCGCGACTGGATCATTGAGCCGGAGTTCGACCTTCAGGGCGCCTACTACGGCGGCCACAACCAGGCCCGTTACGTGGCGCACATGTTTTACTGGCTCAGCGGCAAGGGCGACGAATACCGCATCATCGGCGGTCAGGCCTGGCCGTGGACCAGCCCCAATCAGATCGGTCCCTCCTACGGCTTTGGCAGCGAGCGCGGCTACCAACCCGACTGGCGCAAACATAACCAGGACGGCTACGCGGTCTGAGCAACGCAATGATCCACGACAAAGCCAATCACACCTTCGACGGTGAACCGACCCTGACCGACTCGCAGGTGCTCGAATTCTGCCGCGAGGGCCATCTGCTGCTGCGGGGCGTCGTGCCGGAGGAGATCAACCGCCGCACCTGCGACTATCTCGAAGGCAACATCCCCGCCAACCCCAGCTACATCCCCGACGGCATGACAGAGGCCGACCTCGAACAGATCCGCTTTTCCCACGCGCCCAGCACCATCTTCCTCGAGGACTGGTTCGTTGAGCACGTCCTGCTCAATCCACAGGTGGTCGGCATCATGCGCTCGTTGCTGGGCCGCAACGTCGGTCTGCCCGTCCTCGCCAGCCTCCACCGTGTCGAATGCCCCATGCCGGCGCAGCACTGGCATAACGACGCCGACCACATCTTCGGCCCCGAGCTCAACTTTGTCGAGGTCTTCTACTTCCCCCAGGACACCCCCGTCGAACTCGGCCCGACCGAGCTGGTGCCCGGCTCCCACATCATGCCCACCAAGCGCCCCAACGACGAGGGCGGCGTCTTTGCCGACGGCCCCGCCGGCACCATCGGCATTCACCACCACAGCATCCTCCACCGTCGCGGCCTCTCCACCGCCACGGGCACGCGCCACATGCTCAAATACAACTACTGGCGCACCGTCCCACCCCAGAGAGACTGGATCACAGAATCCGACTTCGACTTTCAGCGCGCCTACTACGGCGGCCACGACCAGGCGCGCTACGTCGGCCACATGTTTTACTGGCTTTGCGGCAAGGGCGACGACTACCGCATCATCGGCGGCCAGGCCTGGCCCTGGTCCCACCCCAGCCAGATCGGCCCCTCCTACGGCTTCGCCAGCGAGCGCGGCTATCTGCCGGACTGGCGCAAGCAAAACCGGGACGGCTACGCTTCGTAAGTTGTCAGTTTCTGGGTAACGACGCAGCTAAAGTCAGTCCCCGACCCCAAGCGGGCCGGTCCCGCCGGTCTGCCTCCTCACGCATCCCATGTCAGGATAATTCCCAGCCACCCCTCGCCGCCAGTGGCGGCCCGCGCGTAGATCTCCGGTGCTTGCGTGTAGGGTATCCTGTGACTGATCAGGTGGTCGACCGCCAGAGTTCGGTCAGCAATTCGGCGCAGTACGACTTCGCGATCGCGTTGCGGTGTCCAGGGCCAGTAGACGTGCGGCACTTCGAGTTCGAGCTCGTAAGCGCCTAAAATATGCAATTCGCGGCGTAACAACTCGACCTGGAGCCCGATTTCGGCTGTGCCGGGTGCGCTGCCAACCATTACCACCTTCGCCCGCTGGCCGGCGGCCTCGAAGACTGTTTGCAAAATATTCGGATTGGCTGAGGCGTGAAAGAGACACTGAGCGCCGCCGGAGGTGATTTCGCGAACAGCCTCCACCGGATCCTCCACACTCGCGTTCACAACATGCGTTGCCCCGCTCTGGCGGGCAAGCTGGAGACGCTCCTCAACCAGGTCGACCGCGACGACAGGAAAGGCGCCGGCAAGCCGGGACAGCGCGGTGACAAGCTGCCCAACGACACCAACGCCGAAGACGACCACCGACTCGTCGATTTGCAGACGCGCCCGCCGGACCGCGTGCAATGTCGTAGCCCCGTTGATCGCAAACGTCGCCTGTTCGTCGGTCAGAGAGTCGTCCAGCTTCCGAATATAGCCGTTCTGCAGAGGCGAGCCCGTCACGTCGACGGTCCAGTGCGTGGCGTGGCGCCCCATGATCAAGACCCGGGAGCCCGGCGCGAAGTCGGTGATGCCCTCACCCACATCCAGAACGCGGCCCACCGCGGCGTAACCCGGGTAGGCTACGTCGCGACCGCTTCGCCCCACGCCGCGGAGCGAGTTCAACTCTGTACCGGCACTGACCTGGCTGCGTGAAACCCGAACCAGCACTTCGTTGGCTCCGGGCGCCAGTACAGTGAACTCTTCGACATTCACCCGCATACCCGGGCGAAAGACCAGACGGCTTCCCTGCATGGTTCGTGGCAAAGATTTCCAGCCGTACTACGCGGTACCGAAAGTAAGCCCCAACTCGTTCAGCCATCTACGATAGGCAATAGCAGTGCGGTCGGATCGCAGATGCAATTCAGCCTGCAAGTCCAGCGGTAGCATCTCGGGCCGTTGTGATTCCACGACGGGTATGTCCTGGTCGAACAGCTCGTCCTGGAACGCCCGGATTTCATCTTCAGGAACGTCGTACGCTGTATTCGTAGAAAGCCACAACCAGCCGCGGCTAACCAACTTTTCGACCGGTGTGACTGTGAAGAAAAAGGCGAACCTGGTCTCAGCAGTCGGTTTGACGACATAGACTGTCAAGGGGCGTTGAATATGGAAAGTGTAGGATGACGCATGCTCGGGGTCACTCCCGTCTGGCTTGGGTTGCCAGATACGAACATCCTTCGCAATGACGCCGCCTGGCCCTACATCGACCTCGTAATCCTCCATGTGCGGGTAGCGGTGGTCGCCCAACAGACCATCATGCACAAAGGGGAAATGGGCAACGTCTACAAAGTTTTCCAGGACACGCGGCGCACTGGCTTGGATATCGTAGGGGCCGCAGAAGGTCTTGTGATAGTTCGGCTCATCATATTCGGGATACGAAGGAACATCGTGTGCGGGATCGCCCAGGGAGATCCAGACCATGCCATATCTCTCTTGAACCCGGTACGACTGGGCCCGCGCCTTTTTCGGAGGCGCCTGTTCGGGGTGGGCCGGAATGTGTATGCACTGCCCCTCGCTGTTGTAGGCCCAGCCATGGTAGGGGCAGACGAGGTTATCATTCTCAACTCGACCAAGCGACAGACGCGTGCCCCGGTGAAGGCACAGATCTCTCCAGGCCAGGACCTCGCCCTTGAGACGCCACAGCACGATATCCTCCCCCAGCACACGCGCAGATGAGATCCCTCCCTCTTTCAACTCCTGTGAGAGTTCGACCGGATGCCAGTCGTTGATAAGAACGGGGTCATTGATCATGATGGCGTCTCTCTGCAACACTTGGGTTATACATGTGAGTATGCGATTTCAGCTGCAGTATTCAGAGGCGTGCGCATCTGCCTGTCCGCAATCGAAGACCAGTTGAAACGAGACTGCGCTGAGATTGGCGCCGCCGGCTCCCTGCAACGCCACCGTCAGGTTGCTCCAGCTACGACGCTGCCTGACCCTGCGTCAATACCTCGCATCCGGACTCGGTAATCAGAATGGTCTCGCTTGTGCCAGCGCCATACTCGCCCAGGACTCGCAAAGTGAAAGGCAGGTGAAAGGTCATGCCGGCCTGCAACGGGGCATGATTGTGCAGTTGGATGAAGAAATGGATCGGTTCCAACCAATCCGGAGGGAAACCGATTCCGACCGAATAGCCGAAATTATAGTGGAACTGGATGCGATCCTCAATGGGCTTGATCGCCTTTTGGAGCGCGGCCGCCGCAACATCCGAGGTCGGGACGCCGGCACGCGCGGTCTCGACGATTGTCTCTACGGCCAGCTGGGCCGCGTCAGTCAACTCCTGACGTTCCGGCGGGGTCGGTCCCACCACGGTGGTACGCATGATAGGCGCGGTGTAGCGCCGCACGCAAGCCCCCAACTCGATGAAGACCGAGTCACCGTGCTGAATGGGGATGTGGCCCACGGTACTGTGGGCCAGGCCGGAACGATAACCGGCCGCCACGATGGGCTCTATGCACATGAAATCGCTGCCGTTGCACCGCATGATTTCGTATGCGGCGCTTGCCACAGCATGATCATGGACGCCTTCAGCTACCGCCGCCAGCGCGGCTTCCGCGCCCAACCGGGTGAGCCGGCCGGCCTCGCGCATGTAGGCAATTTCTGCCTCTGACTTGACCAGCCGCACCTCGTCTACAAGACCTGAAGCGTCCGTCCACTGGCTGTCGGCAAGCATCTGCCGCAGGCGACGGTAGTTGCTCACGCCAAGATTGGGGCTGTTCTCTTCGATACCCAGGCGTCTGTTGCGCAGATTCTGGTCATCAAGCAGGTTGACCAATGACGCAACCGGATCGTCGTGCGCCGTGTAAAGCACCGGTTCGCTCAGCCACGAACTGGCCAGGAAGCGCCCCAGTTCAAAGTTGAAAATTAGCAATATGGGATCGCCGCTGTCGGGGACGATACAGCACTGGAAATCCCACGAGTTGACACTGTTGTAGCCGGTCAGATAGAACACGTTGCCGGCGCCGAATACAAGCAGCACATCGATTTCCCGGGCCGCCATTTTCGCTCGTGCTGCAGCCAGCCGGCTGTGATACTCCTCCAACGTGAACCAGTTCTCCTTCGGTATACCCATCGTATGGCTCCATGAGAAAAAAACAGTTGATAAGCTAAAGTGAAACTACGCAGCCGCAACTGATTCGCGGCCCTCTCTCCTCGCCACTGACCCCTAACCACTGACCCCTAACCACTGCAGTTCCGGGCGGTCGGGCCTTCGGCCCTCCCTTGTGCAGGGGCTGCGCCCCCGCAACGCCCCGCCCTTGCTAGCCACCGTGTGTATTCTTCCCCAGCATCGTGTTTAGCCAACAGTGTCTTCCCCCCACATGCTGTCTCAACCCACAGACCACTAACCGCTGCCGTTCGCAGTTCACCAAAAACTAAAAACTGACTACTAAAAACTGCAGTTCCGCGCCCCCGCCCCGCCCTTGCTAGCCACCGTACTGGTTCTTCCCCACCATCGCGGCATGCCGACAGTGCGCCCCAACCAACCCGGCGGCTGCCAACCGAATACGCCATCAGAAAGCCCGACTGGCGGCGAAGACTAAGAGTTGGTCAAGACAGACACTGTATGCGGGTTAGCATTTACAGCAAAGTTGCGGAGGCCTGTTCATTCGCTGGCAACACAACCTGCAGGCCGACTGGAAGAAGGCGGAGCCTGTCGATCTCTTCTCAATCGCGCGCGAAACCCCTGCCTTCGTCGTGAGGCTAGGACCCAGCGTCCAAAGATATGGCCTGCCCGGTTTCCGTGGAACGAATGATGGCGTCGGTTACCCGTAGCACATCCAGATTGCCTCGCCCGCTGACCTCCGGCTCCACGCCCTCAACAACGTAGTTGTGCAAGAGGCGCGCGACCCAGTTGATACCATCTCCTGGCTCAACATCGATTCCCTCCGCGTCCAGCGGCAAGGAATCAACGCGGCCGTCCTGGTATTCAGCGTGCAACGTGGTTGGGATGTCCTGGAGGGGGCCGCGCTGTACCAGCGTCGCCTCGGCGCACTCGATGCGGAATTCGTAGGCGCTGCCCCGTGCCTGGGAGGTCGACACCAACGTAAACGGAATGGAACCATCGAATTCGATAGTCGCCACCGCCGAAGAGGGGGTGGGCCAGTTGCCCCAGGAAGGCTCGAATGAGTATCCGAAGACGCGCGTTACCTTGTGTTGGGCGAGTACTGACAGCAGCACATCGATCTCATGCACTGTCATCTGCCATAGCTGCATGTGCTCGCTCAAGGGGTAGTTACCCGAGCGCGGCTTATAGTGGTGCATGTGGCCGAAGCCGGGGGGCCCATAGGCCTGCTCCAGCATCAGGCGGCGCATGGTAAGTTCCGCCCGGAAGTAGCGGATCTGCTGGGTCACCACGATCTTCACCCCGTTGGCATCCGCCAATTCAACCAGGCGCACCGCTTCTGCCAGATCGCAGGTGAAGGGCTTCTCAACCAGCACGTGCTTGCCCGCGAGGATCGCCTCCCGGACAAACTGCGCGTGAAGCCGGGCGTGGGTTGTTACGCCCACCGCGTCGGCCGGTACATGTCGCAGCGCGTCGGTCAGCGTGGTGAAACAGGCCGTCTCCGGCAGTCCAGTGGCCAGGCGTTCACGTTCCAGGAATTCCCGGGAGATATCCACCAGCGCCACCGGCCGCACATGGGGGGAGTCTTTCAGATGCTCAAGGTAGTGGCGGCCGCGCCCGCCTACCCCGACAAAGATCGCTCTCAGCGGTTCTTCAGCCATTGGGACGCCTCCCTGGATTCAATCCGAACTCCCGTGTCGGTCCGAAAAGTTTCTCTTGGCGTTCTTATCAGTACTCTGCCAGCAGGACGCCGCGCCCGAAGACGGGCGCCTTCACGCCCGCCAGACGCAAGGCTGCCCAGATGCTCACCGCCGGCGCACTGACTACCGGTTTACTCAGATCGGTTTCCAGCGGTTCCATGATGGCGGCTGTGCGGATGCCGCTGCAGGCCAGCAATACGCACTCAGCACGCGCGGAGTTCACCGCGCGCGCCAGGTCATACCATACCGAGGGCGCCGAGTTACCGATCTGCCATTCGGTTTCCATGCCCGCGCTCTGGCTGCCGGTGACCTCGAAGCCGTGCCCTTCGAGGAAATCTACCAGGAGCTGTGTCACGTCCGGGGGGTAGGGGCCGGCCACTGCTACCCGCTGCACGCCCAGCGTCCGCAGCGCCTGGACCTGGGCGGTGCTTATCGTAGTCGCGGGAATGTCCACAGCTCGCCGGATGGCTGCGGAGATCTTCACGTCACCGCCCACGCCGCGCACAAAGCTGCACGAATTGCAGAGGAAAACGATGGCGCCGGGTCGGGTGATGCGCAGGGTCTCAGCCGCGTCCAGGATAGGCTCCAGGTCGGCGTAGCGGTCCACCATGTCCGGGCTGATTGGGTCGAAGCGGGTAGCAGTCCGGTAGCGCGTGAAAATCAGCGACACGCCGTCCGGCAAATAGTGCCAGAACTCGTCATCGTTGATGCCATCGTCCGGGGACAGGAGACCGAGACGCGTGCGCCAGCCGGGCACGCCGCCGCCTAACCTCCGAACCGAGGCCGTGGCCTGAGCTTCTGGCAAGTCCAATTCAGAAGAGGCAGCAAACCCGGTGTCGGCGCCGTGCCTGTCGAAAGATGCAGCCATGCCCGCCGCGTCGTCGTGCAGTCCTCCTCGAATGTCCGACTTGCCGTCTTCCTTCATCGTCCCATCTTATCCTTTCAAGCCGGTGAAGGTGACCCCTTCGACGAAATGTTTCTGGGCAAAGAAGAAGACGAGCAGGATCGGGATAAGCGTGGCCACTGAGGCAGCCATCATCAGGTGCAATTCACCGGTGCCCTCCTGGAAATCCAGAAACATGCGCAGCCCTAGCGAGAGCGTGAGGCGACTGTCCTGGCGCAGGTAAATGAGAGGCCCCAGGAAATCGTTCCAACTGTCAATGAAGGTGAAGGCTGTTACGGCTGCCAGGGCCGGCTTTGACAACGGCAAGATGATCCGCCAGTAGATGTTAAGCGAGTTGCAGCCGTCAATACGCGCCGCATCGTCCAACTCTTTGGGTAAGGTCAGGAAAAACTGGCGTAGCAGAAAAATGTAAAAGGCTGTGCCAAAGAAAGCGGGTACGGTGAGCGGCAGAAAGGTGTTGATCCAGCCCAAATGGTTGAAGATGAGAAAGGTGGGAATGAGCCGCACATGATAGGGCAACATCATGCTGCTGAGAAGAACCAGAAACAGGACATTGCGGCCGCGGAACCGAGTGTAGGCAAAGCCGTAGGCCGCCAGAGAACAGGACAGGAGAGTGCCAATGATGCTGACAATGGTAATGAAAGCAGTGTTGAAAAACCAGCGGGTGAACGGTAGTGAGGTCCAGGCAACCCAATAGTTGTCCCAGCGGACCACCTCCGGCAACAAGGGTTGAGGAATCCGCTGTAACTCTGGCAACGTTTTCAGGGAGGTTGAAACCATCCAGGTGAAGGGGATCAGGAAAACGATGCCGCCGGCCACGATAATCAGATACAGCAGCGTATTGACTAGGAGATCGCGCACCTGGCGCCGCCGCCACTTCGGCAAGGATTCAAACGTATCTGTTCTTCGGACTGCGCCCTGCCTGGCTTCCATCATCCCTCTCTGTCTGCGTGCGCACTCCCTCGGGCATCCACCTCTCGACCTGCATTCCGACAGTTTTCCGAGTAACCCTCAGTTCTGGTTGGCAGGCTCTTCCATCTCAGGCCGGCTCCTCGCCGGCGTAGAACACCCAGCGCTTCGAGAGGCTGAGTTGAATCAGCGTCAGCGCCAGGATAATCAGGAACAGGATCCAAGCCATCGCCGAGGCAAAGCCAATGCGCAGCCATTGGAAAGCACTGCGGTACAGATACAAGATATAGAAGAGCGTCGCGTCCGCCGGCCCGCCTTCGGTCATAATGAACGCCGCTGTGAATATCTGAAATGAACCTATGACGGTCATGATCATGGTGAAGAAAATCACCGGCGACATCATTGGAATCGTCACTTTGAGCAATTTGTCCCACGCGGTAGCGCCATCCATCTCCGCTGCCTCGTAAAGCTCGCGCGGCACGCCCTGCAGGCCGGCCAGATAGAGCACCATCAAGCTGCCGAAACCCCATGTGCTCATGATGATAAATGCCGGCATCGCCCACTTGGTACTCCCGAGCCAGTTGGGACCCTCGATGCCCAGCATCCCCAGCGCTTGATTGAACAGACCGTATCGATAATTGAAAACAAAACGCCACAGGATGGCCGTGGCGACCCCCGCCGTCACCGACGGCAGGTAAAAGAGCGTGCGGAATACCCCTATCCCGGGCAGTTGGCGGTTGAGCAACAGGGCGGTAAAAAGGGCCACCACGAGAATGAGGGGAACGTGGAACACGGTGAAATACACGGTGTTTAAGAACGATTTTACCCACTTGGGATCGTCCGTGAACATCGTGCGATAGTGTTCCAGGCCTACCCATTCGGGCGGCCTCACCAGGTTCCAGTCGGCGAAGCTGAGAAAGAACGACGCCAGGAAGGGTCCAAGCACAAAGGCTACGAAGCCGACCAGCCATGGGGCGATGAACAGGTAGCCCTCGACACTTCGCCAGCGCCACCAGCCAATGACGCTCGCCTTCTCCGCGCGGCGCACGGTAGGCTGTGGTTGTGAAGTCATGATTGACTCTCAATGACAGATGACAGAGGGGCGGGGGTGCAGGCTGTTATCGCTCACCACACAAACAACCTGCTCCCCTCCGCGCCTCTGTACGCCTGCTCAATGCTACTGGCGCGCCAGTATGCGATCTCCTTCTGCCACAGCCGACACGAGGGCGTCAGCCAGGCTTGCCTCACCAATAAAGGCCTTGGTCAGCTCACCGCCGAATACGGTCTGGAGCCACTCCGTCTTGCCGTTGAAGATCGGAAGATGCTGAACACCCGGCTCGGCGAACATCTCGGGCACCACGCGGATATTTTCGGGCGGTTTGGTGGCGTAATCTTCTTCCACGGCCGGCGTGTAGATCGGTACCTGAATCTTGGTGCGGCCGGCCCAACGTTGCGAACTGGGGCCGCCCAGCGCGATAGCCAGGTCGGCGTCCAGATCCGGATGCTCCGACCAGATCGGGCCGGCGAAATTCTGCATGAAGGTCCAGAGCGCGCGATTGCCGGTCGACGGCGACCTCGGGAAGTGCAGAATGTCATAGGTGAAGTCGGTTACGCTGCGGTTGAAGCCCCCGATACCTCCGGTACCGCCATATGTCATGGCGACCTTGCCGCCGTTAAAGAGGCTGCCGATGCCCAGGGCTTGCAGCGCCTCCATCTGCTCGGCTTGCGGCCAGACATTGTGTGTGAAACGCAAGTCGTACAGGAACTCAATTGCCCCACTTGCTTCGGGTGTATCAAGGGGCGTATGGAGCCTGTCTTCGGACACAATTTCGCCGCCGTTGGCAAAGATCCATTGGGCGAAGTGCTCGTCCCAGCGGGTGCTCTGCATGTAGCCCCACTGGTCGATTTCGCCGTCGCCGTTGGTGTCCCGCGTCAACTCCTTGGTCACGTCGACAAAATCATCCCAGGTCCAATCATCGGATGGCCGCTCAATGCCGGCCTCTTCGAACATGTCCACGTTGTAGTAGAGGAGCGGTGCACCGTTGATCCAGGGCATCGCGATCTGTTGGCCCTCGTGCCATACCATACACTCGGCGCCCGTGGGAACATTGTAGTCATCCATATCCACTGGCGGCTGCTGCATCGGCAAGCGGTCGTCCAGCGGCAGGAAGACGCCTTGGGCGGCCATCTCACAGAATAGGTTGGCGTCCCAGAGCATCACTGGCAACGTCTTTGCCGCCACCTCGGTCTGCCAGCGCACGTCGATATCCGGCGCGACCTCTACCTCGACCGTGACGCCCGGGTGTGTCGCCTCGAAAATGTCCTTGACCCGCGTCGTAAACTCACGGCGCACGGGCGAACCGTAATGCGTTACCATGCGCAGGGTCACGTCTTCCATCGCCGGCGCGGCACCGCCATCGCCGGCTGGCGCTGCGGCCGGAACAACACACGCGGCCAGCACCCCGGCTGTGCCGGCGAAAGCCGATGTGCGCAAAAACGTACGACGTGTGATCTTCTTCTTCGCTGAAACCATTTCTGTTCTCCCTTCCACTACGTGGAAATCATCCGGCTGATACCGAGGAATAACAGTGCTTGAGCTTGTCGCATTGGCTACCTCCTTTGCCGGCATTGCCGGCGCTGCCATGCTTCCCACTTCCGCGATAGTTCGTGCCCTTGCCAGGCGCCGGGCTGAATGCCTTCTATCCCGGCCGGCAATCAGGGCTGAGCGAGATCGGGGTGAGCACTCCGGAATCCAGACGTTCGCTGGGCTGGCGGCCCTGCTCCCAATGAGCGTTCAGCCCCCGGCTAAGATCTGCTTTCGCAGACGTATCTCTACCGGTCTGAATTGCGATTGCATGCCTTGGCACGGTTTCAACTCTCTCTGTATCGGCAGCTTGAACAGACAGTAGGTAGAGCTATTCTCGTAACTGGACCTGAGCGGCATAGGCTATGGCGAGAGCGCCGGCGCAGTTGTCGCTGATCGTGCGGCCGTCGTCCATGTTGAACTCGCGCGCGGTGAATTCCGACACCACGAGCCTCTCCATCAGCTCAGCCTCCACCGCGGCGCGGGAGGATTCAAGATCGCCGGTCACCGCCTGCGTAGCTTTCGCAGCCTGCACACCCAACACGGTCAGACCCCGCTGAAAGCAGAGATTCTTGATCATCCCCTGGCTCTGCCCGTGCCGATAGGTAAATTCCAGATGGTCCTCCGCCCTCTTGTTGTCACTCAAGTAAGGGTTTGGGCTCCAATCGGCCACGCACAGCGGCGAGTATCTGTCCAGCAGACGCACGAGGCCGAGATGCATGCCGTACAATCGACGGGTCACCAGTTCGGTGCGCGTCATGGCGTTGATGTCGGCCGGCTCCAGGTAGTCGTCGCTCAGAAACACGCCGCCGTCAACAAGCTGTCGGCCTTCGAGGACCGCCCAGGTGGTCCACACAAAGCCACACTCCAGCCCCAATATACGCGACGCCGGCCCGGTAGCCGCCGCCGTGGCCGCGTTGACCCAGGGAATAACTGCTGGCGATAGAGACGTTCTTTCGCTGCTCACTAGGGCCTCCTTATCAACCTTCGGCCACGATAGGATTCCGCAACACGCCAACCTCAGCCACTTCCAGTTCAACCACGTCGCCGGGGTGCAGCGCCTCCGGATGGGCCGGCGTTCCCGTCGCAATGATGTCGCCCGGTTCCAACGTCATGTACTGGCTGAGGTACTCGACCAGGAACGGAATCCGGAACAACATCGTGTTGGTGCTGGCTTCGGCCACGACCTCGTCATTGACTCGCATGATCATCGCCAGGTCGTGCGGATCGCTCACCGCTTCGGGCAGGACCAGGTACGGGCCGACGGGCGTGAAGGTATCTATGCTCTTGGTATATTCCCAGGGACGTTGGATATCCCATGCGGCATCCTGCAGATCGCGGGCCGTAACATCGTTCAACACCGTATAGCCGGCCACATACTGCATCGCTTCCTGTTCGGGTACATCGCTCGCACGGCTGCCGATCACCGCGGCCAGCTCGATCTCCGGCTCTACCCGTTTCATGATTTTCTTGTAAATGATTGGCTCATCCGGTCCGATAACAGAGGTCGCGACCTTGAAGAAGAAGGGTGGCTCTTCAGGGTCCGGATAGCCTTCGAAGGAGTAGTTGCCGCCGAGGGCAATGATCTTTCCTGGCCGCTTGATGGGCGCCCGCAATGGATGATCAGGTGCCCCGGCGGGAACTGTCAGAGCCTGCCGCAGGTTGTGCCGGTCAATAAAGTCCACCACCGGTTCGATGACCGCCGAACTGACCATATTCCTGTCCAACATCTCATGAATGCTGGTCACCGGCGCTGTCTGGGTGTTCTTGTTGAACAGATCGTATGCCTGCATCGCGCGCGAGAGATCGAAGATGCCATCCTGTTCAACGATGCCCACATGATCTTCCTGGCCGAAAGCAAATAGAGCGAGCTTCATGTTAGGTGTCCTCCTGACGTGCTGCGCAATCAGCGAATAGGGTCCTTAGCAAGCGTAGACAGTGTGCCTTCTTCATTCATCAGAGCCAGCGGGTTTTCCCCGATTGCCAGCGGAAAGTTAATACAAGCCACGCCCTGTCGTTGGGACTCGAAGACGGCCATGATCATCTCCAGGGCGGCCCGTCCTTCCCGTCCGTTGGATTCTGGCTCACGATCATCCACAACGGCGCTCAGGAAGTCCTGGAGAACATCTGCGATAGGATCCGCCACGACCGTCTCGACAGGCCGCCAGTCGTCAGGCGTGTGTCCCGCCGTCCATTGATAGAAGTGAAACCTGTCCACCCCGTCGGAGAGGTGCAGCCGGCCCTTCACGCCTTCGAATTCGGCCATGAATGCAAAGGTACGGTCCGCGCGGTTGCCGCTTACTTCGAAGAATGCCTTGACACCGCTTTGCAGTCCGAAAAGACCGGTGGCAGCATCTTCGATGTCTACGTCAGGGCGCCAGCGCTCGACATTGGCCAGGCACCAGACAGGATCCCCGGCATAGTAGCGGAACAGATCGAAGAGGTGAGTGCCCTGGGCCATCATCCAACCGCCGCCATTCAGCCGGTACTGTCCGGCATAGCCTTCGGGGCTGCGCGGAGGCCCTACGCACTTTCCCGAAATCACGAGCAGATCACCGATTGCGCCGGCCTCCACCATTGCCTTCGCCTGGCGGAAATTGCGCTCGAAGCGGTAGATGTGGTCGATCTGGAGCAGCGTCCCAGTCCGCTCACAGGCTTCGAGCATCCGATCGGCCTCGGCCAGATCCATGGCCATCGGCTTCTCACAGAAGATGCCCCGCACACCGGCCTCGGCCGCAGCGATAGTCGGAGCACAGTGGGCGAAGGGCGGTGTGCAGACACTGACGATGTCCAGCGTTTCCTGCTCCAACATGACCTCGTAATCAAGGTAGAGGTCCTCGATACCCCATTCATCGCCAAATGATTGGAGACGATCCGGAATGATCTCCGCGGCGGCCGCGACCTCCACACCCCCGAGCTGACGGTATGCCCGCATGTGCGCCCCGGCAACGCCGCCACAACCGATCAAACCCGCCCGCAACGGTTTACTCATATGCGCTCTCCTTGCCCTGTCAGGCCGGTTAGCGTTACGCCCTGCACGAAGTGTCTCTGCTGAGGAAAAAGGGTAGTGGGAAAAAGTAGGTTGTTAGAGCATGGACCTCATCGCCAAGTTGGGATCATAATGGTAACTATATATAATTTATTATGTTTGTCAAAGGGGATTTTTCTCCCTCTTCGCCGACGCGTCTGCCGGATCCGTCTCGCGCCACTGATCTCGCGCAGGCGCAGGTGGAGGGTGTGGCAACGGCCTGCGAGCTGACGAAGACCAGCCCGGGCGCGCCCGCGTGGCGCGCGCCGCCCCGATTCCGATTGCAAGTGAGGGGAACGAAAACACGCGCTCCGTCTTCCGCGACCTGAAAGAGCGCGAAGAAGCGGCGATCCACAACGCCGGAGCACAGATCCTGGGCGACACCCCCCGAGTTTATGCACGACCAGGCGCGCTACGTCGCCCACATGTTTTACTGGCTCTGCGGCAAGGGCGACGACTACCGCATCATCGGCGGCCAGGCCTGGCCTTGGTCCCACCCCAGCCAGTTCGGCCCCTCCTACGGCTTCGCCAGCGAGCGCGGCTATCTGCCGGACTGGCGCAAGCAAAACCGGGACGGCTACGCTTCGTAGGTTGTCAGTTTCTGGGTATCTACTCAGCCACAGCCAATTCGCGCCCCAAAGCGAGGCGGGCCAAAGTATCTCTCTCCTCGCTCCTCTTCACCCGTGCCCAAACACGGTTCGCCAAATCCCCAATCGCAGCCAATTCCGAAAGAGAAACAAGGCAGGCAAGGCTTGCTCCGAATAGGCACTGCAGATGGACGGCACTGACACCGTGCTACAGCAATCCTGCAAATCGTCATCCCTTGGGCCAACCCATTTTGAATCCAACTAGACTCTCACCCCGCCTGCACTCCCCAAGAACATGTGCTAAAATATCCGCGCAACCAGACCCATGGTACGTCGCCCTTGCCCACAGGGTCTGCTCATAGGACAAGCGCCATAGCAACGAATCAACAATAGTGATCTAAATCTCTCGGCAAAAAGCGGGCAACTCTCACTAAATTCTTGGTAATCTCTTGTCCGCCTCGCAAACATAAAGAGCGAACAGCAATGCCACAGACGCCGGTTGGCGAAAGAGGACAGGCGACGCCAGCAACCCGAATACAAGCCCCTTCGTCCGAGTCACCTGTTCGCCAGGAGGGTCCAGTCGCAGACATTTTTTGGGAATCTCCCGCCCTGGAAGAACTGGCGCGCGCGCAGAACGTACAACCATTGACTGATGTGCAGGTTCTGTTTGGCACGTGGCCGGGTGACGAAGATGACGGCTTTGAAGAGGCGGTTTACGATCTTAGACATGCTGCCAGCGCGAATAATCGCATAACCAGTTCGCACGTCGCGGTCACGAATAACTCTAAGCCAGAAACAAGAAATTAAACCCCCCGCCCCGCCTCAATCACCCGCGCAACCAACCCCCCCGCCTGCATCGGCCCCGTCAAATCCTCGTTCAGAAGCGCCGCCGGCGCCGCCCACAGCATCATATTCTGATAATAATCCGCCCCGAACGCGCGCTGTCCCGTGTCCGCGTCCCCGCGCACCGTGTTGGGCGCGTCCCACGTATAGCCCCAGCGGCAGCTGATGTTGTCCAGGCAGCGCCGCAGCAGATCGCGGCCAAACGCCTGCTGCCCGTTATACATGTACGTCATCGCCAGCATGTACAGCTCCGGCGGGAAATAGCTGAAGGTGCCGTAGCCGCCCACCTTGGCCGGCTCACCCTCCGCCGTTGCATAGTTGACCGCGCCCGACTGGCTCAGCGCGCAGTTGTTCTCCGCCACCGTCTGCAGCGTCCTCTCCACCCGCGCCGGTGGGAACGCGCCCGCCACCCCGTGCCAGTCCGTCACCCACTGCCCGTCCAGCTGGTACCCGAAGATCAGGTCGGACTTTTGCCCCGTCTCCGGCTCGTTGAAGTTCAGATAGTAGTCGCCCGCCCATAGATGCTCCTCCAACGCCGCCGCGCCCGCCTCCAGCCACGCGTCGCAGCGCGCCCGGTAGTCCTCGTCACCCATCGCCTCCGCCATCCGCCGCATGATCTGCACCTGCGCCATGCGCACGCCGCCGGCATGGGTCACGTAACCCTTCCAGCCCGGTTCCGGCGCCTCGAACCACTCCGTATCGCCCAGCCCGTGCGTATCGGTGCCCGGCGTCGGCATCGCCATCACCTGCGCCATGCCATAGGCCGGACGCAGACTCATCGAAAAGTCGTTGCAGCGCTTGAGCGAGTCCCAGAACTCGGCCAGCACCGCGTCATCGCCCGACACCTGCCAGTAACGGTCGACCATGATGACGTAGCAGGCGCCGTTCAGCACCGTCTGGTAGCCCACGTCCGGCGCGCTCAGGCCATAGCCGGGCCGGTTCGCCTCCTCCGTCGCCGTAATGCCGCCGAAGATCCACGGCGGCCGCCCGTCTTCAAACTGGTACGCCTTGTAGCCCCGCAGCGTCGACAGCGCCGCCTCCGGGAAGAAGTAGACTAGCGGGATGTTGCCGTAGAAGCTGCACGGCAGACACTCGATCTGCGGGCAGCCGCGCGGGCACTCGTTCAGCCCGAACAGCCCGTCCTCCTCCCCGCACCAGTCCCCGATCGGCGGCTGCGCCTGGCCCCAGATGCTGCACTCCGGGACCAGATGCAGGTTGTTGATCAGCGCGTCGGCCAGCCAGCCCGGCACCTCCTCCGCGCCGTACAGGGCCTCCTGCCATGCGATCACCCGCTCCAGAAGCTGCTCGTGGTTGCCGGCCAGAAAACGGGCGGTGGACAGCGCGTCCGCATAGTGGCGCGCGTACATATGCGTAAAGAGTTCAGTATCCTCGTGCGAGGGCGCACCGCCCGCGCGCCAGTGCGGCGCATGCCAGGCCAGGACCACCCGCACCGTCTGGCTCGCGCCCGCATCCAGCTCGAACGGGATCGCCAGCGACGCGCCGCTATCCTGCGGCGAAGGCGCGGGGAGTTCATCGGTGATCCGACTCCACGTCCCCTTGTCCGCATTGAGCGCGCCGCCGTCTGCCACCGCCGCGTCCCCGTCCACCACGGCCAGCACATAGGCCATCTCCCAGCCATCGCCCTGCCGCCCGCTCTCCACCAGCACCCCCTGCAACGGGCCCGTTAACGGCTCCCGCCGTATCCCCTCCTGCGGCCCGAAGCCGGGAAAGTTGAATACCAGCGTCCCGCTCTGTGCAGCGTCCTCCGGGTTGCGCAGATGAATCTCAAATACCGCGCCCGGCGCCATCGAAACCTCCGTGTCGCCGGGTATGAACGGCGACCACGCCCGCACACCCACCTTGACCGGGGCCGCGCAGTTGAACTCCATGTCCACAATCGGATAGTGGCCCCAATAGTCGATCGAGTCGGCGATCGCCGCGCCCGCAAGGCCGATCTCGTCAAACAGCGGCGCGTAATCGGTCGGCGGAAAGGTCACCGCGCTCTGGCTCGGCCGCGGCGTGTCACGCTTGCCCAGCGTGTCCGAAACCAATATCCACGCGCCCTCTGTGCCGTCTTCGCCCTGACAGGCCAGCCCCAGCATCGGCAAATTCAGCAGCGCCCGCGGCTCCACCAGGTGGTTGAAGATCGTGCTGTAGCCGAACATCCCGTTCGGTTCCACATCGATGCAGCCGGTATCCAGCCCGCCCAGCGGCATGCCGCACGTGGGCCGCGGCTCGCCGCGGTAGACAATGCCGGTGACGGGCTCCGCATAGCCGGCCGCCTCGAAAGTGCGCCAGCTGGCATGCAGCAGGTGGGGCGGAAAGAGTCGGTCACTCATCGTTCTCTCCTCAGCGATTTGGATTGCAGTTTATCTGGGTTATATCAATCAGAGGTCAGGAACGGGCGCGCCCAGTTCAGCCGACAGCTGCGCGGCAACCTGCATAACCGTCTGGGCGAAATGGGGCAGCTGCTCCTGCGTGATGCGTGTGGTCGGCCCGGAGATGCCCAGGGCCGCGATCACCTGCTGGCGATGATCCTGGATCGGCGCCGCGATGCAGCGCACGCCGGCAAAGGTCTCCTCATCGTCGACCGCATAGCCGTCGGTACGCACCGTCCCCAAATGGCGCTTGAGGAGCGAAGGCTCGGTGATCGTCTTGGTGGTGTAGGTGGTCAGCGGAGCGCTCGCGACCCAGTCCGCCGTGACGGTATCCGGCTGCGCCGCCAGCAGCGCCTTGCCCAGCGCCGAACAGTGCAGCGGGCGGCTCGTGCCCAGGGCGAAATTCACGCTCAGCGCCGCCTGACCCGGCTTGTGCGCGATATAGATCACGTTATTGGCCTGCCGCACGCCCAGGTTGGCCGTCTCGCCGCTCTCGTCCCGCAGCTTTGTCAGAAAGTCTCCCGCAATGTCCGGCCAGTCCAGCAGCGTCGCAACCTTGCCGTAAAGTTGGAAGAACTTGGCCGGGTTCGAGGTGAACTCGCGCGTGCGTTCATCCTGCAGCAGATAGCCCTTCGCCATCAACGTATACAGCAGACGATAGGCCGTGCTGCGGTCGATTCCGAGCGCCTCCGCCACATGTGACGGGCGCACGTGGCCGTCCAGCGCCATCTCCAGCGCCGTCAGCCCCCGCTCCAGCGATTGTACAAGCTGCTGCCCCCGCTTCCGTTGCATATCACTCCTTGCGCGTTGCGTAATTCGCACATGCAGCGTATCTTGTATACCATATACGCATTACTGTCAATCGTGAAATCGGCGCGGGTGCGTCCCGGATTCCTGTATGCTTCCTCTGGGATCGCGAGCGTCTCATCCGCACCCGGCACAGAAGATCCGGTGCGGTGAGCAGGCCCCATAGCCTTGGGAGGCACCCCGCCGAGAAGCTATACAGATCTTGACAGTCGGGCTGGAACCCTAACAGCGCCATCATGTCAGTGGCGACGTGTCGCGATGCCATTGACAGGCCTTAAGCTAGGTTGTGGCGCCAACAGACGCGCGCCGGTGAAAACTGACCCATGAACAACATGCACGAAGCGAATCGGCGTCACTGGGATGGCGCAGCCAAGGTGTGGGAGAGTCTTCGAGACGAAGACGGACTGTGGCAACGTTGCGCTAACGAGCCAGAGCTTGCTTTTGCAGGTGGTGCATTTGGGCTAATGCTGGAGGTCGTCGGTAGCATGTTGGGCAAGGACGTGTGCATCATTGGGAGTGGTGACAACTATGTTGCGTTTGCCCTTTCGGGTATGGGCGCCAATGTCGTATCGATAGATATTTCTGCGCGGCAACTGGAAGTAGCCGCCAAACGAGCGCATCAGTTGAAGCTACCCATTACCTTTGTGCAAGCCGACGCCGCCGACCTAAAATCTATAGGAGACTCGGGGTTCGATCTCGTCTTTTCCTCCAATGGTTTTTTCGTTTGGATTGCAGACCTGCAAGCGGTGTTCGAGGAGGTATACCGCATCCTGCGCCCCGGTGGACATTATGTGTTCTATGATGTTCATCCTTTTCAGCGGCCTTGGAAGAACCAGATGAGACCAATAGAGGTTGCGAAGCGCTACTGGGAAACAGGCCCGTTTGCAGATGAGACGAGTGGCACGTTTGAGTTCAATTGGACACTGGCGGACATAGTCAATTCGTTGGCGACATCGGGATTCATCTTGCGGCACATGCTGGAGCAATCCGCCGAGGATTCGAGATTCTGGCAGGACGCTTCCTATCTGCCCGAGACTGACGAGACTATGTCGGACTGGGTAGATAACCCTCGGGCAGCTCTGCCGGCGTGGCTTGCGGCAGCTCTGCAGAGACCCCAAATGAGATAGTTGCACATCGTTAGACAAGACACTGCCTGGACGATGTACGACGCGCATACCGGAGACATCTACCGGTGCGCGCACTGTGTCGCCCACTGTGTCGCTCATTGATCTGTGCTTCATCGGGCTGCTTCTCGTGCGATCTGCCGAGGGGGAATCACCGGTGAAGGGGCTGACATAAGTTTCCTGGTAGACATTGTCTGAATCAGGATTTGGGGATTTACGGGATTCTTGCGATCGGCTGATGTCTGTTCAGCGGATCGTTTATGGTCGAGCGAAAGGGCAGAGTGTGAAGGCCCAATAATCTGGGATACCCCCGGAAGACCAGTAGAGTGCAGAGGCTACCGAGATACTGTAGAATACCCGCATTCCAGGAGGCGCCCATGTATTTCACAGTCGATCTTCTTGAAAGCATTCTCGAGGGCGACATCGGAGCCACAGTTACCGTCTCAGTCCCGTTCGCGCTTGCGATCTGGTGGATAAAACGCACCTACATTCAGCCCGCCAGACAGTGGAAGCCGCCCTCAGGTCCGCAAGAGCGCACCCACTTCTACCGCAGAAAGAAAGTCACGGCGCAAAAAACCCCCCCAATGCCGGGCCCTGGTGCACGGATGGAAGAGGCGCTCGTCGACACAAACACAGGCAGCAGTTTCAAGGACATTTTCAGTAAGGAAGAATTGCGACATGGCAACGGTTGAACTTATTTGGCAGAACGTTTCCACCACCGGCGGAGACGAAATTCATCGCTGTGAAGTAAAGGCCCGGAACGGCAAGGACGCGGTGTGCATGGAGGTGCACGGGGGGAAACTGACGGGCGGAGTACACATCGTTACTGCCTACTACTGGTTTGAAGACAGCCAGCGCTCCATACCACTCCACCCCTTTCAGACATCCGGCAGTCTCGATGACGCGAAGACGGCGCTGACGGCCTGGTATTTCGAAAACGCACCGACGCTGCTGGTGACGCTGGCCGGGCAAGGCCGGGGGCCAGGTTTTTAGTCTCAATCCGTGGGCCGAAGCCCGCCTGCCGGTACAAGAACGACCGTGAAAACGACGGCGTTGTATCTGAATGAAGTAGAGGAGGCTCCCAGAGCCGCTCTAAACGATTTGTGGGGTTCAGGTACGATAGGACCGTGCAATTCGCTGCGGTTGCCTGGCGTTGTTGAGGATAGCCCGTGGACAACCTGATTTCAACAACGTGTTTGAACGGCGTATCCGGGGGAGACCGGAGCGGTGCCAGGGTGATATGTGCGACTGCTTAATGGGGATGATTCTGCGAGCAACCTTCGCGGTTGAACGGGCACATTGGTCAAGGGTAAGAAGGGGTTTGATTCACGCGGAAGGAGAACGGAGATGCCAAACGGACCAGAACAAAGAGCATGGGAGCGTGGCGAGACCCAACGCACAATTGATCTTATCAGACAGGAATTGGCAGAAGTGAGGGGAGAAGTCAGCGCCGATGACTTCCAATCAGTGGTATCATCCGCTGCGCAGGAAGGAAAGGGACTTCACTCATGGAACATCGCGCCCAGCGGAAGGATCATAGCACTGTTCTATCCAGCAACTGACGAGGCCCTGGATCGACAAAGAAAGGCAAGTACATAGGCGCATAGGAGCGTCCAATACGGGGCCTGAAAGATTCGACGCGCCCGCCTACTCACACACCACCCCATCCCCATCCGGATCCCGCATATACTGATACGCCGGATGATCACTCCGCACCGGCGCGATGCCGTGCCCACGGCGCCCTAAAGACTCGGCAGGTCCGCCATCGTGATCTGGGGAAGGCGCTGGCTGTCGTCAGCGGCCACCTGCGCCGTTCTGATAATAATCTTCTTCAGGGCTTCTTTCAGGAATCGTCTTTCTTGGTCTGTAAATTCCTTGTCAGTGCCGATCGCTTTGCGCGCCTCTTCCATCCCGCCCTTATTTGCCCCCAAGTCGCCAATTTTGCCGAGAATTTTTTCATTGACGCCGATCGCCTTGGCAGCTGAAGAGCGACCCTTATATTTTTCTTCAAGGCTCGTCAGGCAGATATTTACCGCATCCGGTAGGGTTGTCCGCCCCAAACGATATTTTTCGTATCGACTCTTCATCTTGACCACGCAGGGATCCTCGAGGTCAACCGAGCCTCCCCTTGGGGGAGGGGGATAGTGTGGGGAAACAAAAGCGACGCCTCCGCTTCCGGTGACTCCAGGAAGAACGGCGGAGCCTCCTACGTTGAGTACACAAGGAGCGGCGGAGGCTCCAAAGCCTTCTTTGCGGGGTTCAGGCGGTGAAGGATTCCGGTCTTCTATTTCGGCTTCTTTGAACCGCAACCTGAAGCCATCTGATCCGACCCGCATTGCAGCCTGAAACTCCCAATGCTGTATGAATGGTTCGATGGCTTCGTGAGCCTCGGACGCGTACGCGTAAAACTTCCTGAACTCAAACCGTGCGATCTTGTCTTCCACCGTCAAATCGAACTCTGGCGAACCGCTGTAACGCAAACGGCCCGCTTTATCATAACGCCCCGCTTTTACGGGTTCAACGGTGTAAATCAGCGCAACAACATGAGGATCGTTCATCATTTTCTTCCGTTCATAATTACTCACATACCACCCCATCTCCATCCCGCATAAACTCATGCGCCGGATGAGTGCTGTGCACCGGCGCGATGCCGTGGTGGCGCGCTTCGGCGCAGGTGATGCGGCCGTTGCCGGTGTCATCGTAGAGCGCCAGCGGGTCGTGCCCTCCTCCGCAGCTTCCGGCGTGGGCGTCGGTGTCTCCCCGGCGGCGCGTCCGGGCGCGGCTGTGAAGGCATTGCGCCGCCAGTTTCGGTCACTAAGGGAGAGAAAAAAACGACCGGAATCGGTTCGGGCTCAAATGAAAAGCGATCAGGGCTGGTTACTTCCACTGCCGATTTGAACGCTTTTGCGGGCCAGTCGCCCTGACGGCTATACTTTTCGTATGCCCAAAAGCTGGCGTGGATGGGTAGCCGCTGCCAACAGAAAAGAAGGAGCGTAACGATTCTTCGGAATTATATTCAGTCTCGCCAGGGTCTAAAGTGCATGGAAAGATACATGCTCAAGAAAGCATTTCTCGTTCTGATCGCTATGACCATTCTCGTGTCAGCTTGTACAACCTCCGTACATTGGGCAAGTGACGAATGGTGGCTCGGCAATTGCGACGGCTTTCCGTCTCACGAAGAAGTCAGCCAAGTCCTCAAAGCACAAGAAGAACTCATCAAGAGACTACAGGAAGAGCGCCTAATCGACTCCGCCGGCGCAGTTCAATGTGCTGCAACGGCCAAAATAGGCGACACGAGACGAGCGCACGATATCAAAACCACAGGGTATGTAATCATTTATCGTATAGCAAGCCAGGCAGAAGTGATTGCCGCCCTGGATGAAGTCGGCGCAAGATCGGACGGACTTACTACGTTCTTCGGCGTTCCGCTCAGATTTCTTAAACGCTGACTGACCCGGCAACCGCATTTCCCAACACAGAGCCTCTCAGCGCCTCGAAACAGCCCGATCCGCCACTCTACCCCATCCCGGCGTCCGTCGCCGATGTGCAAATGTACGTATGCACAAATGGCCAAGCCGGGCCAGGCAAAGACAAGCAGGCCCAAGCGGGGCCCGGCGCCCAGGGGGCAGCCGCAGATGCGCCGCGCTGCAGGCGCAACCTTTCTGCACTTGGCTCCCCTTTGTGAACGGCGGTTCTTCGTCTTCAGCGAGCGCCGGCCTGGCTGTCGATATCCTCTCGCGATCGGAAAGGAAGCAGACGTGAACTACGCAGGTCAGACCGCCATTTCCGGGTCAAACATGCGACGGTATTCGGAAATGGCGTAACGGTCGGTCATGCCCGCGATGTGATCGCAGACGACGCGGTGGAGCCCTCTGCCGGTCTCCGCAATGATTGCCAGCGTTTGCGCCGGCAGGAGCGCCGGTTCGTCGATAAAGGACGAGAAGAGGGAACGGACGATCAGATCGGCCTTGGCCTGCATCCGCATCACGCGATGGTGCCTGTACAGGTAATCGTACAGAAAACGCCTCAGCTCGCGGTTCTCCTCCTCAACCTCTGCCGAATAGCCGGCCATATTGTCCGCCTGCGAGCGCAGACCGGCCAGGCCCTGCACGCCCGCAGTCTCGATGTTTGCCTCGGTCGCCTGGATGACGTCGCTGACCTCGGTGTCAACCAGCTTGCGAATGAACCGGTGGTGTTCCAGCGGCTCCGTCAAATCGATCGACGCGGCCGTCTCGCCCAGCGCGTCGAGCACGCGACGGCTGATTCCAAGCTTCAGAAACTCGCCAGGGGGCAGCATGCCGGCCCGCAGGCCGTCATCGGCATCGCTCGTGCTGTAGGCGATCTCGTCGGCCAGATTGCCTAGCTGGCACTCAAGCGTGCCCCTCTCATCCGGATTGTACTCCCCGGCGTCGGCGACGTCGTGTTCGGTGTCGTGCTTGACCACGCCTTCACGCACCTCATATGCCAGGTTGAACCCCGGAAAATCGGAATAGCGCCTTTCCAGTTTCGTGATGATGCGATAGGTCTGCTTCTGGTGGTCGTAGCCGCCGTGATCCCGCATCAGCTCATCCAGGGTCCATTCGCCCCGGTGGCCGAACGGAGAATGGCCCAGGTCGTGACACAGACAGATCGCCTCGGTCAGGTCTTCGTTGCAGGACAGCGCGCGGGCCAACGTGCGCCCGAGCTGCGCCACCTCGATCGTGTGGGTGAGCCGGTTGCGATAGTTGTCGCCTTCGTTGTAGACGAAGACCTGCGTCTTGTACTGGAGACGGCGAAAAGCGGTCGTGTGGACGATCCGGTCGCGGTCCCGCTGATAGATGGTGCGATACGGGTGTTCGGCGGCCGGATAGGCCCGGCCGCGGCTGTCGCAGCTGCGCATCGCATAGGAGGCTAAATCCCGACTTTCCCGCTGCTCCAGTGTCTCTCGCGTCAAAGGCATTTCATTCCTCCCGGGGATGGAAAGAGGCGGTTGCAGGGCTGTGATTCAGCCGCTATCGTCTCCTGATATCGAAGTGATCGTCAGGCCGCATTGTACCCAAATTGCACATATGTTCCAAAGCCGGCTGCAGTGTACTGACCGACTGTGATTCGTGTGATTGAGAGTGATTCCTGTGATTAACACCGCTTGGCTGGCTTAGCTGGCTGGCCGAAGTAATCACGATAATCCAATGAGATCACATTAATCACAGTCCCACTGCCGTTACGCGAAGGCGAGCGGTTGGAAGCGGGGATCGGCGATCAGGGTGTAGCCGTTGGCTGAGGGGTCAACCTGGTCGTCGAGGCGGCCGGAGGGGGAACTCGGCCTGCTCGTTGACGCAGGCGCTGTTTCAGCCGGCGCGCTCTGGTTTCCTTTTGCGCGCCTTGACCGGCCCGATGAGGTAGCCGGGGAGCACGTATTCGCGGAAGTGGTCGACCTGGCCCATGTCGTCGGGCAGGGCGATGATGACACCGTCGCGTGCGGCGGTGTCCCTGATCTTGCGGCAAATCGTGTCATGCTGGCGCAGATAGAGGTAGATGCAGCGGGGATTCAGATTGACGCCCCGGCCCGTACAACTCGTTTCGCCGATGGCAACCTGAGCAGCTGTCAGACCACGATGAAATTCCTGCCCAAGCTATCGGGCGTCACAAGTACACTTACTCACACACCACCCCATCCCCATCAGGATCCCGCATATACTGATAAGCCGGATGATCACTCCGCACCGGCGCGATCCCATGCCGCTCCGCCTCGGCGCACGTGATGCGCCCGTTGCCGTTATCGTCGTACAGCTCCAGCGGATGGCCCTCCACCTGCGGCCCTGACTGCTGCCCGGCTTCTGAACCGGGCGTAGGCGTGACCTCTTCAGCAGCCGCAGACTCAGCTTCCGCCGCGGCGACGAACTCCATGGCGACGGAAGGACAGGCCTCCAGCACCGCCAGCGCCGCCTCCGCCTCGCGGGCATCCATCGACAGCCCGTAGCGCCGCTTCACGGCAACGACCCGGTTGACATACCAGCACTCGTTCAGCGCCGGCAGCCATTCAGCCACATCCTTGGCCACCTTCTGGTCCCGGTTCACTTCCGGCGAGGCAAAGGTCAGGTTGAGCGGGTCGCTGGCGAACGCCAGGCGCGTGAAGATGTCGGCCGCGCACAGGCCGCTGTCGTGCGCTTCACTGCGGGCCACGATATGCTCGATGTCGACATCCTCCCCCCAGTCGAACGTCTCGCCGGTGTACGGGCTGTAGAAGCTGCCCTCCATCTCCGCCATGATCTGCGCTTCCAAACTCTGCGGATAGCGGTAATCGTCCGACTCGTACGGCGTGCAGCGGTTTTCCGCGCGGATGGGGATGCCAGCCAGCCAGTTCGCCGACGCGGCCGCGGCTTCCAGCGCAGCCACGCGCGCCGTCAGCTGCTCCTGGTCGGCCGTGAGCAGATTGAAC
Organism: Caldilineaceae bacterium; assembly: GCA_958295845.1. GTDB lineage: Bacteria > Chloroflexota > Anaerolineae > Caldilineales > Caldilineaceae > Bin5. Next base: position 5,377,075 of record OY282376.1, on the reverse strand, counting down.
CTCTCCGCCAGCCCCTCGAGGGTCAGCACCCCCTGGGCCCGCAGTTGCGACGTGCCGAGAACGACCATGATCGCCAACACCACCGCGATGCCGACACCTATCTTGACTTTCATGCTCCGCCCCTGGGCCGAGAACAGGCCGCTTTTGCGTGATTATGTTCCTTTCGAACGCCAGTGTCCCCGAGTCTAACCGTTTTTGGTCACTTTAAGGCAATTCTAACCATACCGGACCGCAAAAGCCGCGTCATGCCGCCCCATCCCCGAGCCGACCCAAAGTGCCAACCCGCGGAACCGCGGATAGCCACTCTGAGCACCGTTTTCGAGCGTGCAATTATCGGGAGGCCTGATAAAAACACTCGCAAACGCTCGTGAACACTCGTCTAACGCTCGTACAACGCTCATATGAGCGCTCCTGTGCCTGGGCCCGCCATCCCGCAAATCCTGATTCAGACAACCTGCCCTGCCCGTAAAAACATAGAGATTGCCAACCAAATTCAGGTACTGTAGAATATCGGCCACCTCCGCACAGAATCTAGTCCAACATCTCAAGAGGAGAACATCGTGAACGCTAAGCCCATGAGAAGACGCGAATTCCTCCAGTTGACAGCCGGTGCCATCGGCGGGGCAACCCTACTCGCCGCCTGTCAACCGGTCGAATCACCGGCCGCTTCCGACGACGGTGGTGGCGCAGCCGCCGAAGGCATCCAACTCGAATACCTGGGCTACGAACCCGACGAAGTACACGGCGAGGCATTCGACAAGTTCAAAGACGTCATGCCCGACGTGGACATTCTCATCAGCCCCACCATCGGATCCTGGCCGGATATGCTCGCCAAGATCAACGCCCGCATCGCCGCCGGCGATCCCCCCGACATCGCCATTGTGGCCACCTATGGGCCGCCCAGAATCTGGAGCAAAAAGGGCATCCTCGTCGATCTGAATCCCTATCTCGACGCAGACTCCGATTACGACGACGACCCCGTCGCGCCAGCCTTGCTCCAGCTCTACACCGTCGAAGGCAAGCTCTTCGGCCTGCCCAAGGACTATGTTACCCACGCCGTAATCTACAACAAGGGCCTCTTCGATGAAGCCGGCGTTGCCTACCCCGAAGACGGCTGGACCTGGGCCGACTGTCTCGAAATGGGCCAGCAGCTGACCTCCGGCGACGGCCAGGACAAGATCTTCGGCTGGATGACGCAGACCGGGCCCTGGGCCAACGAACACTGGATGTGGGCCAATGAGGGCAAAGGATACTTCGACCGCTGGAACTGGGACCTCACCACGCCCACGGCCAACGATCCGAAGAATATCGAAGCGATAGAATGGCTCGTGGACACCATCCTGACCCACGATATTTCACCCTCGCCCGAACAGCTGTCCACCGAAGGCGCCAGCTCGCGGCAGCTGACAGGACGCATCGCCATGTGGGCCAGCCACACGATCGATACCGTCGCCCTGCTCCAGAATACCGACAAGATCGACTGGCATGTTGTGCGCAACCCGCGTGCCTTCGAGGGCGGCCCCAAGACAACGATGATGTGGACCTCCGGCTTTGGCATCGTCGCCGACACAGACCATCCTGACGCCGCCTTCGCCTTCCTCAAGCATATGTCGATCGGCGAAGGCGCCCTTGTGCTGGGTAGAACCGGCTTCTCCATCCCCGCCGGCCGCCCCGAAGGGTTCGTGACCGAGGAGATGGCTGCCCGCGGCGGCGAAGTCTTTGTCGATGCCTGCTTCAACTCCGACCTGGCCGCCAACGACTCGCTCGGCGTCAACCACGGTGAGCTGCTCGGCACCGCCGTCATCCCCAACCTGCAGGCCGCATTCCTCGGGCAGATGACGCCCGCCGAAGCGCTCAACGAGATACAGGTCGTGATGGAGGACATCCTCCTCGACGCCAATGAGGAACAGTACTAAAGGTCTGACGTTCGCTCGGGTTCAGTAGCGGACAGACAGGTAAAACCGATCCGGAAGTCTCCCAAGCCTGCGATACACCTGGAATCGCCGCCGCCCACTGCGCGGCTCCAGGTGTGTCGCAGGACAGATTATGGCTCAGTCACAGGCATTGACCCGCCTCGTCGCCAAGACGAAAGAAAGCAACATTCGCTGGCATCGATATGAGGGCTACCTCTTTATCGCGCCCCTCATCATCGGCATCGTTGCCTTCATCTTCCTCCCCATCGCCGCATCCCTCTACATGAGCTTCCATACATGGGATATGGTCAGTCCGCCCGAACTGGTTGGCCTGAAAAACTACGCCCGCCTCGTAAGCCGCGACCGCCTCTTCTGGAAGGTCCTGGGCAACACGTTCAGATATGCAGGCTGGATCATCGTGCCCTCCGTGACCTTCCCGCTCATTCTGGCGGCACTGCTGGACCGGCCAATCAGGCTGCGCTACCTCTACCGGCTCGCCTTCTTCCTGCCGCTGGTTACTTCGGTTGTCGCCGTCGGTCTCATGTTCCGATGGCTCTATGACGGAGAATTCGGTCTCATCAACTATGTCCTCTCCTGGGTCCGTATTGACGGGCCCAACTGGCTCAGCGATGTCTTTTGGGCCATGCCCGCCGTCGCCATGGTCACCGTCTGGCAGGGGCTCGGCTACAATATGGTCCTCTATCTGGCCGGCCTGCAAGGGATCCCCGATCACCTGTATGAAGCCGCCACCATCGACGGCGCAGGACCATTGAGCCGCTTCTTCAAAATCACCATCCCGCTGCTCACGCCCACCATGTTCTTCATTCTCGTCATGAGCGTGATCGGCACCTTCCAGACCTTTGGCCTCATCTATGTTATGACCCAGGGCGGACCGATAAATTCGACCAACGTCTACATCTATTACCTCTGGCAGATGGCCTTCGGCAGCTCCAAGATGGGGTATGCTTCGGCTATGGCCTGGATCCTGGCCATGGTCATCTTTACAATCACGATGATCCAGGTCCGTCTGGCCAAACTGTGGGTACACTATTGAGAAACCAGAGTTTGCGAAATCAGAGTTTGAGAAACCAGCGTTGATTGCGGCCTGAGCCGGCGGTAGGGGAGTTGGCAAACGCCGAAAAAGGGGATACCCGTGCAAAGAGCTTCATCCATGCGCGCGGCGCGCGTTGAGCGTGTGACCAGTCTCAAACAACAAGAGCTCCTGGCCAACACCGTTACCCACATTCTGCTGATTGTGCTGGGTTTGGCCGCGCTGGCTCCCTTCTGGTGGATGATCTCAACCTCGTTCAAGACAGAATTCGAGGCTTTTCAGATCCCGCCAACCTGGCTCCCGCTGGAGCCTACTTTGGAAGCCTACGGCGATCTCTTCCTCGACCAGCCCTTTGGGATATTCCTCTATAACAGCGTCAAGATCGCGGTTCTGAGCGTCGGCGGCCAGCTCATTACATCCTCGCTCGCCGCCTTTGCCTTCGCCCGGCTCGATTTTCCGGGCAAAAATGTCCTCTTCATCATCGTCCTGTCGACAATGATGGTGCCCTATGCCGTCACCGTTATCCCGCTCTACATCGTCATGCACCGCGTCGGCTGGGTCAACACACATCTGCCCCTGATCGTGCCCGCCATGCTCAGCTCCGCCTACGGCACATTCCTGCTGCGCCAGTTCATGTTTTCGCTGCCGGTGGAGCTGGAAGACGCCGCCCGCATCGACGGCTGCAACTCCTTTGGCATCTACCGGCGCATCGCCCTGCCCCTTATGAAACCGGCCCTGGCCACCCTGGGCGTCTTCTCCTTTATGGCCTCCTGGAACAACTTCTTCGGCCCGTTCATCTTCCTCGACCGCAAGTATCTCTTTACCGTCCAGCTCGGCGTCGCCCTCGTACAGAGGCAGTGGTACACCAGTTGGCCCCGCCTGATGGCCGGCTCCGTCGTCGTCACGCTGCCCGTTCTCCTGGTTTTCCTCCTGTTGCAGCGCTACTTTGTACGCGGCATCTCTCTGACCGGCATTAAAGGCTAGCGCTCTCCTTCATCAGCCGCATACCTGTCCGCGCGCACTGCGCTCGGATGACGCTTCAGGAGAGTCGCTGCGGCCATCGTCCTGGCGTTTTGCCGGGCGCGACACCGGCTACGACGTGCGCCGGTTGCGAGACTCCCGTGCAGTTGTGGAGGCGTATTCGAATGCGTGTTTCTAGAGGGACATTTCCCAGCCGCGGACGTCTGCCGCGGTTGCTGTGCCGGCCTCGATGACAAATCCCAGCCGGCCGCTCGGGGCATGGGGCAGTGTGTAGCCTTGAATCAATTCGTCGTCGACGTAGAGCTCCGCGAACTCGTTGCGCAACAGCAGCCGCCAGCGCTGAGTCTGTCCCGGCACGAAGGACAGCGGCTTCGCGTCCTCAGGCTGGAAGGCGTAGCCGTCTCCGGTGGGTGATGTATAGGGGCCTGTCGTCAGTCGACCATCACTTTGCGCCACCAACAGCGTGCCGGCGCCGGTCGGGTCGCCTTCGATGAACAATCCGACGCCGCCGAGAGGACCGCTTAACTCCTGAAAGGTCAGCTCCGCTTCGAGGATGACCCCGCGCGCCAGGTCGAATTTTACCGGAAGTATCGCCAGCCCCCCTGCCGCAGCAGCAAGCTGCAGCCGCCCGCCCTCAACAGGACAGTCACCAGACCGCAGGCCGTAGAACTCGCACCCCTCCAGCCCAACCGGCAGCGGACGCCCCCTCAGCGCTTCATTGCCGGGCCACCAGCGCAGGCTCAGAATGCCCGCGGCGTCACGGTGGACCGTTTTGAGCGGCGAGAAGTAGGATTCGCAGCCCTGCTGGCGCGGCACAGTGTGGTGATTGAGCAGCAACTGCTCGCCGTAGCGATAGAATCGTGCAAAGTAGTTCAACCGCTTTGGGCTGTTGCCCAGCAGCAGCCGCTGGCCGGGGTCGAGACGGTACGGGCCCGTCTGCGCCTCGGATGAGAGAACGTACATCCCGCACTCGCCTGCCAGCAGGTCCGACAGATGTCGCGACCCCAGCGCATGTGACTTGCCAACCCCCAGCAGCATGTAGTAGCGGTCGCCTATCTTCTCCACCGCGCCGACCTCGATCCGTTCGCCCCACAAGCCGGTCTCGATCACCGGCGGCGCAGCCCGAAAGTGACGGCCGTCATCGGACAGAACGCAGCCGGCCGTGCCGCACAGCCCGGGCGGCCCATCCTTGGCCACCGCGGTGAGAAAGCCAATATAGCCCGGCCCGTCCTCCCGCGGCAGCACCCAGATGCAGTCCCAGCGCTGGCTCGTGAACATCGGGTCCTCTGCATACCAGCGCGGGTCGGACCGGCACACATACGCCTCGTCGGGGAGCCGCCGCCACTGCAACAGATCGTCGGATTCGGCGAAGAAGATCTCCTGCACCCCGTTGCGTTCTTCGGAGAAGTTGAGCATGAATTGGTCGCCGGCGCGCCAGACCATGCCGGTGCCCAGCCAGTTGGCGTCTGCCGCCTTGTGGATGATCGGCCCCCGGTCGGCAAAGTGGACACCGTCATCCGAAGTGGCGACACTCATGCCGTCATAGCCGCCCCCGGCGCGCATGCGGTGGAGATAGAAAAGGTAGTGCGTGCCCTCGTGGTGGTACAGCCAGGTATCCCACAAACGGGCCGCGATCTCCGGTCTGAAAATCATGCTCTTTTCTCACAATGTAAACTACGTGGGCCGCTCCGCGATTGCCTCCCAAGGTATGGCTCCATGATAGCGCAGGCAGATGTGTCCGTACAGGGCCCGATCGGCGCCCATCATTCTCCTATTCCGGCCGCAGAACTGCCCTGGCGTGCGTCGCCCGGACCGCGCAGGGCAATTGCATTGAAAATGGTGGTAGAATAGGCATGCGCCGAAAAGTGGAGAAGCGGAAGTGAAAAGTCACTCTGACGATTACTCCTTTATATTCTAGGCAGGAACCTGCCCCGCCCACACCATAAGGGAAACCTCGCATTGGGTTCTTACACAGATCTCACCGTCGCATCTTATCCAATTATCAATTCCAAGAGTACTGTCGTTCCAGAAGCAATGACTATCTTCCGAGAGACGGATCGTCACGTATTCACTCGTCGAGTGGCTGAACGGAATCCGCTAGTGTGGGGCGAGCCTGAGTGCATGGATGACGAAGAAACAGAAACGGCTATTGAGTACGCGTGCGAAACCGGCAAGGCTATTGATCGCTTAAACATTATGGGATTCACAATGCGGAGGGTGCGTGAGGAATTCGAAATAGGGCGGCAGAAAGAATTCGAACGTTACATGTCCTATCGGAATTGGGACTCAATATTGGGGAAGCTTGGGCGTGATAATTCGGAGCTTTTGGAAAATCTTACCTTCGATACCTATGCAGAAGCATTTGCTAAAATCATCGCCGACGGGCTCAAGCCAATTTCGGGCCATGTTAAAGACGAGGAAGGACGTAATCCTCTTATTGAGTTTATCTTGCGTGGCAATGATACTTCTTCATTCGGTTTCTTTGAGGATGGTAAGGACATTCGCCTAGTTATCCGTTTGGCCTGTGAGGTGGCTCCGGAAAACGCGTATGTAGTTCAAGACATCACAGAAATTATTCACGCGGGGTATTATAGCGAGGACGAGGCCGTCTGTGAGAAGGAGACGCGTGCGCTTATTGCCGGGTACCCAGAAAATGCGCCTATAATCATCCTTACTGAAGGGTCCACAGATGCAGAGTTCCTAAGAGAAGCGCTCGCACTACTTTACCCACACCTCTCTGCGTACTACTCGTTTTTGGATAGCCACTCCCCGCGTCCCCACGGCGGGGCTGGACCCCTCGTCTCGCTCGTAAAGGCATTTTCTGCTGCAGGAATTACAAACAGAGTTATTGCGCTGCTAGACAATGATACCGCCGCCCAAGACGCTAAGCGTGGATTGAAGGTGACCGACCTTCCATCGAATATTGCTGTTATGCATTATCCCGACCTGGATCTACTCCGAACCTATCCTACACTCAGTCCTGGAGGCTTAGAACCTCAGGACGTAAATGGGCTTGCGGCGAGCATAGAGCTTTACCTCGGAGAGGACGTACTATGCACGGAACAAAATACATTGATCCCCGTTCAGTGGAAGGGATACAATTCGACGCTAGGACAGTATCAAGGAGAAGTTGTGCAAAAGAGGAAGTTACACGATGCGTTCAGAAAGAAACTCAAGCGCTGTAAGGCAAATCCACAGGCGTCGCAAGACAAAGATTGGTCTGGTCTTTCGGCTATTTTTCAAGAGATTTTTCGGGCCTTCGAGTGTTCAGATGAATGATTCTTCTAAAGAGTGTAGGAAGAATTCAAGACCTTGTTCCATCCAAGAAATGCAAAGAGATCGGTTGCCAGTTGGTCGGTCTGGAAGGATTCCTGAAAGGCTAGCATCGTTGCTCGCACACGGCAGCTTCGAAAAACTAGAAACTGAAAACTAACCACTAAAAACTGCTGTTATGATCCGCATCGGACTGATCGGCTGCGGCGGTATGGGCCAGTCCCACCGCGCGGCCTTCCAGAAACTGCAGGGCCGCGCCCTCTTCACCGCCGCGGTCGACCCGGACCTGCCGCGCGCGCAAGCGACCGCCGACCTGATGGGCTGCAACACCGTCGCGGCCGACTATCGCCAAATCCTCGACCATATCGACGCCGCCATCCTCGCCGTGCCCCACCATCTCCACCATCCCATCGGCATCGACCTGCTGCGCCGCGGCAAACATCTGCTGATGGAGAAACCGCTGGCCAACTCGGAAATCGAATGTCTGGACCTGATCGAGACCGCCGAGCGCGCCAACCGCACCCTCATGGTCGCCTACTGCATGCGCTTTCACCCGGTCGTCGTCGAGATGGAGCGCCTGCTCAAAGCCAGAACCTACGGCGACCTCTTCCAGCTTTCGATCTGGACCGAACAGCATACGCAGGCCGAGCCGGGCAGCTGGATGCACCGCAAAGAGACGCTCGGCGGCGGCCAGCTCTTCAGCCACGGCTGCCACTATATCGACATCCTGCTCGCCTGGATGGGGCAGCCCGTCTCCGGCACCCATATCGGCACCAACTTCGGCACGCCCTGGATGGAGGGCGAGGGCACATCCAACGTCTCCCTCAAATTCGCCAACGGCGCCCTCGGCTACCACTTCGGCACATGGGGCGCCAAGGGCACGCGCCTCAAGTACTCATTTCACGCCCACTGCACCGAGGGCATGCTGGAAGGACAGATCAGCCAGGGGAGATTGCTGCTGCATCAGGGCGCGCTTGAAGCGGAGAAAGGCGGCGAGCAACTGCTATTCGAGGCGCCGGTGGGCAAGCATCTCGAGAACGAGCTGATCCACTTCGTCGACTGCCTGGAGCACGACCGCCGCCCGCTCACCGACGGCCGCCGCAGCCTGCAAAGCCTGCGCGTGATCTGGAAGCTCTACGAAGCCGAAACGCAGGGCGTGGTGGCCGACCTGCGCGCAATCGGCAACGGGTGAAGTTTTGCAACTTCGTATGCAGGTTGTGTACGAAGGCAGGATCCTGAACTAAACGAGCGTCAACGTCTGGACCGGTAGCGACTTCGCTTCCAGCGTCGACAGATTGGCAACTTTGCTGGCATGGTCGATATCGATGCCGACAAGCTGGCCACTCTCATCGAAATCCAGAATAACGCCTGGGGCGACCTCTGTGGAATCCGTACTCGGTTTTTCGGAGAGGTCAATATAGAGGGAATCCGTGTCAGGATAGTAATGGAATTTCATAAGGCTGTCTGAGTGTACTACAGGGCTGGATGCAGATAAACTCGCACATGATAGAGACAGAAGGCAGATTCTGGAAAAGCACGCAGATATGACAACACGAACTACGCGCCCGACAGCCAACTTGCGTTTCGCCGTCATCGGCTTCGGCCGGCGCGGACGCTATCACATGGAGAGCCTCGAAGCGATGGAGGAAGCGACGGTTCGCTGCGTCGCCGTGGCCGACCCGCGCGATCCCACTCCTGAAGAAGAGGAGCGCTTTGGCAACTGCTTCTACCATGATTATCACCAGCTGCTGAGGAATACGCCCGACCTCGACTTCGTACTCGTCAGCAGCTACGCCGTCGACCACGTTGAACATGCGCTCGCCGCGCTGCAACACGGCATCCCCGTTTTCCTCGAAAAGGCCGTGGCCTTCTCCTGGGAGCAGACGGTGGATCTGTACCAGGAGGTGATCCGTCACCAGTATCCTCTCTTCGTCGGCTTCAACCTGCGCCGCTTTCCCGCTACGCTGGCCATGAAGCGCATCATCGGTGAGGGCAGCCTGGGCCGCATCCAGAGCGTGCTCGGGCACATCAACACCGGCAACCGCTGGTCGCAGGGCGTGTGGGAGCATTTCAGAACGCCGCCCTCGTCGCCTGTGGTTGAAGGCAAGCTCACCCACGACACCGACACCATCCAGCACTGCCTGGGCGCAGAGGTCGTCGACTGCACCGCCACCATCACGCGCAACATCTGGACCGAAGGCGACGACAGACCCATGACCGCCGGCGACTCCTGCTCCATCTCCGGCCTGCTCGCCAACGGCATCCTCTACACCTTCCATCTCACCACCTCCGGGCCGGATTACGAGCGGCGATACATCGTCAACGGCACGGCAGGGCAGGTGGAAGTGGTGATGCATACGGTGCGGCCCGGGCACCCGCCCGCTTCGGTAACCCTCTGGCGCAACGGCGAAGAGCCGCAATCGATCGAGCTGCCGCCGGCAGTCGGCGGACACGGCGGCGCCGACTTTCGCATCCACCGCGACTTCGTCGCCTGGCTCCAGTCCAACCCAACCGGCGCCTACGACCCGCGCTCCATCCTGACCGGCATGATCATCCCCTTCGCCGCGCAAGAATCCATGGCGACCGGCCAGCGCATCGACTGCGCCGCACGCCTGCGTCAGGCCACCGCCGGCGTGAACCAAGAAACGAGCAGAGAGAAGTGAGAAACGGGCAAGAATTTCTCACGCCTCACTCCTCATCACTCTCTCCTCTCCTTTGAAGGGAATTTCGCCATGCGGAGCTATCGTGTAGGCGTTGTCGGCCTGCGCCGCGGCCTTGGCCCGGCGCGCGTCTTCGACCTCATGCCAGCCTGCGACGTCGTCGCCGGCTGCGACATCGACGCGGCCGCTCTCGAACAGTTCGGCGCGCTCTTCCCCCAGGCCCACCTGTGCAGCGCATACGACGAGATGCTGGCGCAAGGGTTGGACATCGTCTTCGTCGCCTCCCCGGTCCCTCTGCACTGCCAGCATACCGTTGCCGCGCTCGAGGCCGGCTGCCACGTCCTGCAGGAGGTCACGCTGGCCACCAACATCGACGAATGCCACCAGATCCTCGCTGCGGTGCAGGCCCACCCGCGCCAGAAGTTCATGCTGGCCGAGAACTGCTGCTACTGGGCGCATATCCTGAGCTGGCAAAAGATGTGGGGCCAGGGCCTGCTGGGCGACTTCATGTACGCCGAAGCCGAGTACATCCACGATACGCGCTATCTGCTACGCCAGGCAGACGGCTCGCCCACCTGGCGCGCCTCCATGGCGCCCATTCACTACTGCACCCACAGCCTCGGCCCGCTGCTCAAAGTAACCGGCGAGCGCTGCGTCGCCGCCAGCGGCATGAGCGTCACCAGCGGAACCGGCGACCTGCCAGTCCGCGTCAAATCCGGCACCGAAGTGGCGATCTTGCAGACGGCCAGCGGCGGCGTGATCAAGATCCTGGTCGCTTTCGGCATCACCCGCGAGCCCATGTTCCACTACTACTCGATCTACGGCACCGACGGCGTCCTCGAGACCTCGCGCCCGCCGACCAGCCCCCTGCAGACCAACGCCTGGCTGGACTCAGTGCCGCACCTGAACAACATGATTGAGATGCCGATCACCGAGAACGTGACCGACGCGCCGCCCGAGGCGACCCAGGGCGGACACGGCACCGCCGAGTACATGATGGTCCAGGACTTCGTCGGGTGCATCCGCGACGACACACCGCCCCCTCTCGACATCTACGCCGCGCTGCGGATGGCGCTGCCCGGCATGTGCGCGCACGAAAGCGCGCTGAAAGGCGGGCAGATGGTGGAGATTCCGGATTGGGAGAGTTGACAAGATCTCAATTGCCCGTAGCATAGTGGAAACTTGCCATCAATTTTTCGTCCTATCTGAGGATACGGGTACTTGGGGTAAAGAACTGATGATGACTATGGAGGTGACGGCGTGAAAGAACAGATTCCCGTCAATCCAGATGTGCTGCGCTGGGCGCGTGAAACTTTGCGGCTCTCGCAAGAAGAAGTGGCGCAACGCATGAAAAAGAAGATTTCGGACATCGAGGCCTGGGAGCGTGGCGAGGCATCGCCAACCTATATCCAGTTAGAACGTCTAGCTTACGATATCTATAAGCGCCCGATCGCCCTTTTCTTCTTTCCCGATGTCCCGGATGAGGAAGCGGTTGAGAAGTCGTTTCGCACCTTGCCGGAGCAGGAACTGCAGCGTATGCCCTCGCGAATTCGTTTCCTGCTGCGTAGGGCCAGGGTGTTTCAACTTAATCTTGCCGAGCTGTACGACGGTGTGAATCCGGCAAGTAGCCAGATACTGCGCGACCTCAGCTTTGTGCCTTCTGCTTCTGCAACCGAAATGGCGGAACGGGTCCGGGCCTATCTGGGTATCGAACTTATCCATCAACAGAACTGGGACGATGCCGACGTCGCCCTCAAGCATTGGCGGACCGCTCTTGAAGATCACGGTGTCTTCATTTTTAAGGACAGCTTCAAAGCTCCGGGGACGCAGAATAAAGATGCTGGAGAAAGTGACTTTTCCGGTTTCTGTCTCTATGATATGGACTTTCCTGTCATCTTCGTCAACAACAATAAAGCAAAATACAGGCAAATCTTCACACTGTTTCATGAGTTGGCCCACCTGCTGATGCACACTGGCGGCGTGGATACCCGGCAGGACGATTATGTCGATTACCTGACCGGCGACGACAGGCGGATTGAGGTGCTCTGCAATCAGTTTGCCGCTGAGTTTCTGGTCCCCTCTGAAGATTTGCAAGCGCGGCTGGCGGGCAAGTTTATCCATGATAAATTGATTAGTGACTGGGCCCGATTGTATGGGGTGAGTCGCGAGACTATCCTACGGCGATTGCTCGATTGGAAACGGGTGAGCCAACAAGAATATGATGAGAAGACGCGGCAATGGCGGGAGGAACGAAAAGAAAGTAGTGGCTCGGGTGGAAATTACTATCTGACCCAAGGCGCCTACCTGGGGGAAAAATACATTGAAGCCGTTTTCAGCAATTACCACATGGGGAAAGTGTCCCTGGAGCAGGCCGCTGACTATCTGGATGTAAAGACGAGGAATGTTGCTGGAATGGAAGAGTGGCTATTTAATCAGGGGGAGGCAACGTGACGGTATACGTGTTCGATAGCAGTCCCCTTATCGATCTTTTCCATCACTACTATCGCGAACGGTTCCCCTCTCTATGGCAACATTTCGACGGTATGGTTTCAGACGGGCGTATTACCTCAACGCGAGAGGTCGGCAATGAGATAAAAGGGCACGGGGACAAACTGGCAGAATGGTTCGAGGAGCTTGGGGATAACCGGAAGAATGTATTTGTTACGCCAACCCCTGCAGAACTAGAAGTCGTCACTGATATATTCAATGTTCGTCATTTCCAGGCTATGATTCGAAAGAAGCAGCGTCTGGAAGGAAGGCCGGTCGCCGACCCATTCGTTATCGCAAGAGCCAAATGTTTGGAAAATGGGTGTGTCGTAACGAGAGAAAAACACAAGCCTAACTCCGCGCATATCCCAAATGTGTGTGAACATTTCGGAGTCGATTGGACAAATCTTGAAGGATTTATGGAACGTGAGCAGTGGCGCTTCTGAGGGCTATATCCTTTGACCCTCCCCAAACCGGCGTTCGAAAAGCATACACAGTCGCGAGTCTCCGCCGGAGAGATTGTCAGTTCGTATCGCTCTACGGCCGCTAATCCGCTACAGCTGACTCCGCATCTCAGCCGTGATCTGGTCCATCGCCAGGATCATGTAGCCGCAGTCGTCGCCCACCTGTAACCACTGCACACCGCGCTTCGCCATACCGAGCGCAAAGCGCGCATCGGGCGCCATGCCAGCCCCCACGAACAGGCCGGCTGCCCGCGTGCGGGCGATGATGCTGTCCACCGCCTCGATCACGGTCGGATGCTCCACATCACCCAGCAGCCCTAGTGACGCCGAGAGATCCCAGGGCCCGAGAGCGATCGAGTCCAGCCCGGCGATGGCCAGGATATCGTCCAGTGCTGCGAACCCCTCTGCGTTCTCAATCTGGACGGCAACGAAGATCTCCCGGTTGGCCCGCTCGGTGTAGGCGTTGCCGCCGTCGCGCCCATAGTTGGCGGGCACGCGCGGTCCATAGCCGCGCTCGCCCAGGGGCGGGTAGCGGCAGCTGTTTACCACGTCCTGCACCTCGGCGGCCGAGCGCACCTGCGGCACGATGATCCCGTCCGCGCCCGCGTCCAGCACCGGCTTGATGAAGGGTGTGCCGCTGCCCGGAACGCGCACCAGCGCCGGCGTGCTGCGCGCCTTCGCCGCCAGCAGATGTCCGCCCAGCGCCTCCGCGCTCATCATGCTGTGCTCCATGTCGATCCAGAAAAAGTCGACCGAGTCGCCCAGCGCGTCGGTCGCGTGCGGGTCGGTCAGCGTGATCGAAGCGCCGATACAGATATCGCCCGCCGCCATCTTGGCGCGGAAAGCCGCAACTGGTGAGGGTTGGGATTCGTTTGTCATGGTCACCTGCGTTGGGAGTGGTGTTTGGATTGCACGGCGGTTGTGGTGTGCTGCGCAGGTGCAGTGTTTACCATTATTGATGAAAAGACAAACTGGATCTGCTGAGGAGAGAGTGAAGAGGAGAGAGGAGAGAGGAGTGAGAGAACTCCCTCAATTACCACTCGCTCGCCGGCCCGTGATATGATTTTCCGCACCGGCAGGCGGTGTGGACCTGAAGAGGCGTCATGATCACCTCAATTCGACTCGAAAATTTCAAGAACTTCGCCGACGAGACGCTGCGCGTCGGCCCGTTCACCGTCATCGTCGGCGCCAATGCCAGCGGCAAGAGCAACATCCGCGACGCGTTCCGCTTCCTGCACGGCATCGGTCGCGGCTATACGTTAGCCGAGATTGTGGGTGGCAAATACGGCGCCGGCGGCCAGATCGAGTGGGCGGGGATTCGCGGCGCAGTGGATGAAATCATCCGCTTCAACCAACCTTCGTTATTGCTTCAGATCGGAGTAGAGGACTTCACCTATACGATCAGAGTCGGTAGGGATGAAGTTAGGGACGGAGCTTTCCAGGTGATAGAGGAAAGTCTCAAACTCTCCGCAAACAGGATCTATTCGACCCAATCAGAACGTGGTGACCTTTATACTCTGCAGCCCGGCGATGGGGAACTGCTTCTGCTCCGGGACAGGGCTTCTTCGCTGGAGGAAATAAATAATTACGTCAAAGTGAGGGCAGATCAGCCAGGGCTCACCCAGTTCCAGCAGAAGGAGAGTGTCTCTGACAAGCACAGATCTCGCGCCGAATTGGTCATCCAGGGTCTAGGCAACATGCGCTTCTTGGATTTAAACCCGCAGAGAATGCGGGAGCCTGCTTTTCCCGGTCAGACCGTGCTGGGCGATCACGGCGAGCACTTGCCGACCGTGTTGCAGGCGATCTGTGAAGACCCGGAGCGCAAGGAGACGCTGGTCGAATGGATACGTGAGTTGACGCCAATGGATGTGCGGGACTTCGAATTTCCGACCGACCCATCCGGCAGGGTTCATCTGGTCTTCTTGGAAGCGAACGACAGAAGGGTCTCCGCTTACGCTGCGTCGGACGGAACGCTGCGATTCCTGGCCATGCTGACTGTGCTGCTCGGACCGGACTCCAACGGCCTTTACTTCTTTGAGGAGATCGACAACGGTATCCATCCCGCGCGACAGTGGCTTCTGCTGGAACTGATCGAAAAGCAGACCGCAAAGCGAGGGATTCAGGTCGTCACCACCACCCATTCGCCGGACCTGCTGACAATGATGAACGATGATACGTTCCAGAACACCTCCGTAGTCTGCCGCCTCGAAGATGCGGATAACGCCATCATTCGCCCTGTCGCCGAACTGCCACGCGCTGGCGAGTTGCGAAAGTCGCAAGGGCTGGGACGGCTCCTGTCTGGCGCTTGGCTGGAAACCGTGCTCGCCTTTACCGAAGGAGACGCCGCTGAGGAAAGGCAGTGAACGTCCTCATCATCCCAGAAGATTTTCGCAAGGACCAATACATTCTGAAACCGATTTTCGAGCGGCTTTTCCGCGCCATCGGCAGGCGCAGCGCAAAAATTGAGGTCTGCCAGGAGCCTCTGCTCGGCGGCGTTGAAGAAGCATGTAAGTCGGACAGGATTTCGGAAGTTGTGAGATTCTATCCGATGACAGATGTCTTTATTCTTTGCGTCGATCGTGATGGACGGGAAGGACGGCGTGACAGACTCAACGAGATCGAAGCGGAGTTCGGAGTCGCCGACCAGTTTCTGGCCGTAAACGCATGGGAAGAGATAGAGACGTGGGTCCTGGCGGGCGTCGATCTGCCCAGGGAATGGCGCTGGTCGGATGTCCGCGCCGAGGTCCATGTCAAAGAAGTGTATTTTGAGCCGCTTGCCGCCCAGCGCGGCCTATCTGACAGACCAGACGGAGGGCGTAAGCCGTTGGCCGAACAAGCAGCCCGCCGCATTGACGCCATCCGGCAGAAGTGCACCGAGGACTTTGATCACTTGGCGCTGCGTCTCTCAGAAGTCAATGGATAACAAGCCTTAACCACTTACCATTACAGTAAATCCCACCGACACTACACACCCCGCACCAGGAGCACCCAATGACCGAACCCTCCATCAAAACAACCGTCGTCGGCAGCTATCCCTTGCCAACCTGGCTGGCCGCTTATCCGTCCGTCCCCAACCTGCGCGACGCCATTCTCGTCGTCCTCAAGACGCAGGAACTGGCCGGGCTGGACGTGATCTCCGACGGCGAGTTGACCCGCTTCGACGTCAACCACCCCGAAACGAACGGGATGATCGAATATTTCGTACAACCGATGTCCGGCATCTCGAGCAAGATGGGCCGCAAGGATGTGGACGATTTTCGCGCCCAGCAGGGCATGGGCTTCCGCACGCAGCCGGCCGCCGTGGTCGAAGGTCCGATCGGCGAAGGCGAAATGGACCTGCCCTCAAGCTGGCAGATGGTGAAGGAGCTGACCGCCGCGCCGCTCAAGTTCACCGTAACCGCACCCTACATGCTGGCGAAAACGCTGCTGGACCGCCACTACAGCGACCTGCCCAGCCTGACCATGGCCATCGCCGAAGTGCTGCGCCGCCAGGTCGAGGCGATTGACGCGCCCGTCCTTCAGGTCGACGAGGCCAATCTGACCGGTAACCCTGAAGATGCCACCTGGGTACATGAACCGATCAACCATGTGCTCGACGGCGCCCGCGGCGAACGCGCGCTGCACCTCTGCTTCGGCAACTACGGCGGCCAGAGCATCCAGAGCGGCTTCTGGGCCAGCCTGCTCGGCTTCCTCAACAACCTGCACGTGGACCACCTGGTGCTGGAGTTCGCCCGCCGCGGCTATGATGAGCTGGAGGTCTTCACCGACCTGCGCGAGGGTATCGCTCTGGGGATCGGCGTCGTCGACATCAAGGACAACGAAGTGGAGAGCCCCGACGTGATCGCAGGGCGCATTCAGCACGCGGTCGACCTGCTGGGCGAGGACAGGGTCAAGTGGGTCCATCCCGACTGCGGCTTCTGGATGCTGCCGCGTTCGGTCGCCGACCGCAAGATGCAGACGCTAGTCGCAGGCCGGGATCTCTTCCTGGGCCAAACGGCGGGGTAGGACACGCGTTAAACCAATGTGGTAATCCGGCAATCGTCCCTTTCCAGCGCCTCCGGTTTCAATGCCACGCCGAGCCCCGGGCGCTGGGGCGGTTGCATGCGCCCATTCTCCACCACAAATGGGTGATCGACCAGGTCCAGATAGAATCCCAACGTAAACGCGCGCACCATCTCCTGCATCCACGTATTGGTGGCGTGGGCGGCCAGGTGAAGGGAGGCCGCCAGCGTCACAGGCCCGGTGCAGTCGTGGAAGATCACACCCATGTTGTTGGTCTCGGCCATGTCAGCCGTCTTACGCGCCTCGGTGATGCCGCCTGCCCAGGTCACATCTGTCATCACCACATCGCAGGCATCCGCCCGTATCATCTCCTCTACAGCGTAGCGATTCATCAGTAGCTCCGACGCACAGATGGGCGTGCGCGTCGAACTGCGCAGCTTGGCCAGCGTGCGCGGGTTGTCAGGCTTCATCAAATCCTCCAGCAGGACCGGCTTGTAGGGCTCAAGCGCCTCCGCGATGCGGCGGGCGGGCTGGAGAGCCCAATAGCCGTGTCCCTCCAGGATTATATCCATCTCCAGGCCCACCGCGTCCCGGACCTGCCGCCACGGCTGCAATCCTTCTTCGATCTCTGCAAACGAGATCGTCTGGCCGTGATTGGCGAGGGCGAACCGATCAAAGGGCCAGATCTTCATCGCGCCGATTCCCATATCGAGCAGCGAGCGGGCAAGTGCACCGGCATCGCCGCCGGGCTGCCACGCTTCATAGTCCCGATAAGTGCCAGTTGCAGCGGAGTCCACTTTACGCGAGATATCCGGCGCTTTATGCCCGTACCCTGAGGATGCGCACGTGTTGTAGACCGGCACGCCCTCCGGATTGCTCGTCCCGCCGAGAAGCTGCCAGATCGGCCGGCCCAACTCCTGTCCCAGGATATCCCAGAGCGCCACATCCACCGCCGACAGGCAGCGCATCTCCAGCCCCCTATTGCCATAAATATGGGAGTTCTCGTAGGCCCGGCGCCAGAACGCCTCGATCTGGCGCGGGTCACTCTCCAGCAGCAATGGCGTCAAGACCTCCTCGATATAGGCCGTAACAGAGCGGGGTGTGTAATAGGTCTCTCCCAGGCCGACGATCCCGCTGTCCGTCGTCAGTTCAAGAAAGGTTATGTTGGCGAAGGGAGCGAAGTGGATGGTTCGAACGCCGGTGATCTTCACGATAGACCTCTGAGGGAAGACAGTGGACGAACACAGTGGACGAACATAGAGCAAGCGCTTCAGGGAGAACTATACAGCAGGAGAGCAGGTTGTAAAAGGGCTGTCCGGACCTTGAAAAACGGTTTGACAAAGGGAGTACTTAGATATAATAATATGTGGATAAGGCATGCTGCGACGATGCAATGATAGCTGCATCCTGCCAGCAGCCGTGTTCCTTAGCGCAGGTGAAAGTGTCGCGTCTGAGCCGGTGTGTGCGCTGGTGGAGCATGGTCATGACCTCCCAAAAGCCCCAAGGAGTTCCCCTATGGCCTACGCCGACATTCAGAAACCCGCGCTTTCGTACTGCTATGAATTCGGCCTCGATGCGTTGGAGGCTGCCCAGGCATGTGTCGACGCCCATGGGTTCGCAGTGGTCAAGCAGGTACTGTCCGAGGAGCTGGTTGAGGAGCTTCAGGAAGCGGTTCAACAGGTTATTGATCCGGACGGGGCATTGGGCCCCGGCGAGAGCTATACCCACACTTCCTTTGTCGAGCACGCACCCGCGCTGTGGCAACTGCTCGACTACGAGCCCTTTCTGCGGGTCCATCGACTCTTCTGCCAAGCGGACGAGTTGACCATCCACCGTTCAGCCGCAATCTTACGCAATCCCGGCTCGGCTCCCCTTTCTTGGCACTCCGACTGGCATGGATTCAACCAAGGCCCCCCGCAAAACGCCGGTGATGTTCTGAACCGGGGCCACTGGCCCTCGGGCCGCTGGCTCTACCTGACAGGCTCCTATCCGGAACACGGCGGCCTCGCCGTGATCGAAGATTCCCACGTGGAAGACTGGAAGGGACCGGAAGGTTTTGCGTTGACCCCGGACCGGCGCTCATTCCACCGACAGGGGAGTGAACCGGTAAGCTATGTCGGTTTCGATGTGCCAGGCATGGTGCCTCTCTTCACGGCCCCCGGCGATATGATCATCTTCGCGGCGCGCACGTACCATGCCGCATTCTCCAACCAGCTCGACCAGGTGCGGTTGTCCTGCGGCCTTGGCTTCCGGCCGCGCAGCTACTGGATCGACGCGCCGTGGCCGCTCCCTGAATCGGCGCAGGCGTTTATCAGGGCGCTGCCTGCACGGCATCAGCATTTTGTAGAAAACTATGTCGGTATTGATACGGCATGGCGTGGTCAATAGACGACCGCATGAGTAAACCAGGACAGATTTCGAACAGCGACTTGCGTCGACTTAGGACCGTTGGCGCTCAGCCCCTCGGATGCATTTGACGAGAGTACGTGTTGTTGCATGCGCTTCGATTGTAGCGCACCGGGCGCAACGATTACCCAATCGCCATGGCCTCCGGCGTGTTGATGGCCGTGCCGCCGGTCATCATATTCTTCCTGTTTCAGCAGTACTTTATTCGCGGTTTGACCATCGGCGCGTTGAAGGGTTAGTGGAGTGACCTGCCCCCGACGTCTGTACCACCCGTTATGTTAGTCCGTCAAGCACGGGGACAGGGTCGGCAGGCAAGAGGGCCTCAGGCGCCGGCGGCCGGTAACCCAGGGAGCTGGGCGGTCTGACCTGGTTGTAAATCCGTCTGTACCGCTCCGTCAGCACACGCACCTCCAGCAACGTATAGAAGACCTCCCTGTCCAGCAGTTCGTCCCTCAACTTCCCGCTGAAACGCGCAAGCCATTCTCCCACGGCGACCCAGGCTCGATGTAGAGCGTCCTGGCTCCCACCCGCCCAAGCCACTCACGCACAGCCCGGGCCGTAAACGCCCCGACTTATTGACAAAGTACGACACTAAACGTTCAATACCCGGAAATGTCAAACCCAGGGGGTTGTGCCACAAGCATTCCGGACTATAATACCTCCCTAATACCTCTTTGTGATTGAGAGACTGCAGCAGAACTCGGCAGAGAAAAAGCCTGCCGAGCCGACTTACACCGAATTTCTGATTGAGGTCAGCTGAGGAAATATTATGACGCAGGAAGACTATAGCCTTACCGAAGAGCAGATCCAGCTTTTTGAAGTCTTCGGGTTCCTGGTCCGGAGAAATCTGTTCAGTCCCGAGGAGATGAATAAGATAAACGAAGAGTTCGATCGTCGCCTTGCATCCATTCTGGAGGAAACCGATCCTGAAGAGAAACGTATCTTCAACAACTGGGGTAACCGGACCCCGGAAACACCCTTTATTGCCAGCTTGCTTGAGGACCCGCGTATTTATCTGCCCGCGGAACAACTGATAGATGAAGATTCCGTTCCCGTCCATTCTAACGCCAACAGCTATGAGAATAATACCGATTGGCATCCGGATTGGAGCGATCCTCATCTATTGGCAATCAAGAACGTCATGTATCTGCAGCCGACAACCGCTGACCGCGGCGCATTGCGTGTCATTCCAGGGTCACACAAAAATCCATTACATGAAGAACTTCATAGCATTGGATTGCGCAGTACGTTTGGCCCCAAAAAGGCCCGGTTCTTAGAAGAGTCTGGTCTGGGCGGTGAAGATATTCCCTGCTATGTATTTAGTTCGAATCCGGGTGATATCATCATCTTCAACCAGTTGACCTGGCACGCTGCCTTTGGCGGTTATAAAGACCGCCGCACCTGCACCTTTAATTTTTATGGCACCCCAAGGACACCCGAAGCGGTAGAGTCGATGCGCAAAGTGGTGGAACACATTCCTGAAATCAAGAAGAACTTGGGAACGGTGGGGTTGCAATATCATCCCTGGTGGCTGGAAAATCCTGAAAATAACCCCAGGCGTGCGCGCTGGATTAGTTGGTTGGAGGAATGGGGTTTCGTGGAAGCCTATAATACCTAGGGCCCGTTGACGTTTGTCTGAACAATGACTTCCGGGTGCACATTGCGGCTTATCGTCGAAAGGCGGCGCAGGCACGCAAAGAAAACCAGGTACGCCCTTGGTGTTCTCCGCGTCCCTCCGCGGACAAAAAGGTGTTCTTCGCGACCCTTCGCGTGACTTCGCGGATCAATTGGTTATGTCTACTTCAACATTCAAGCGAGAAATAACGCTAACAGACCAGCAGGCTTTCCGTTCTTGTTGAAATCTGAACAGCCTTCCCAAAACGTCAACGAGACCTAAAAACCTGGAAACGCCAGGTGTACACCACCGCGCTGGACGCCGCCCTGTGTCAGGCCTTCCACTCGATCAACACGCCGAGGAAATCATTCGGGCGCTCAACCAGCATCTCGTATGTCTCTCCAACGTCGTCCGGTTGAATACGGTGGCTGATCAGCTCCCCACTCCGCAGTGAGCCGTCCGCAAACAGGCGCAAAACCAGATCAAGGTTGCGTTCACGGGTCCACGGATCTCGGGTCGTGTAAGGATGACCGGATACGCGAGCATGCGCGCCGATCAGCGAGACCCCTTTGTGGTGAACAGCCCTGTAGAGATCGATTTCGGCTGTACCGCGGGGGCTGCCCAGCAGCACCACACGCCCGCCATCGCCTGCCAGCTCCAGGGCCTGCGGTACTACATGGGGATTGCCAGTCGCTTCGATCACCACCTCCGCCATCCGTCCACCGGTGACATCGTTCACTGTCTGTTCGACGTCCGACCGGTCCGGATTGAGAGCGCAGATACCACTGGCGCCTGCGATCCGCACGCGATTGGGGAGCAGATCGACCCCAATCACCGGCCGCGCGCCGGACAAGCGAGACAGCTGCGTCGCAAACTGGCCGATCAGCCCCAGACCCAAGACGACCACCGATTCGCCCAGCGTTACTTTGCCCTGACGCACGCCCACCGCGCTGATCCCGCCCATCACAGCCAGTGCCCCCTGTTCCAGCGTAACGTCCGGCGGCAAACGCCACATTCTGGTTGTGCGTACATCACACAAGGCCCAGTCACCATGCGATGCGTAGACCACCACACGGTCGCCTTTTGCCCATTCTGTCACCTCGCGGCCGACCGCCTGCACCGTGCCTGCCAGGGCGTAGCCCAAATCGATTGGGAACTGCGGCGGGTCCGGCCGTGAGAAGCCGCTGTGTGAGCCACTGTACATCGCCAGCTCTGTGCCCGCGCTGATGAGGGAGCAGGCTGACTTGACGACAACCTCATGTGGGGCGGGCGCCTCCGGGATTTCGAATGATTCCCATTCAATCTGGCGAATGGCTTTGCAGACCAGGCGTCTGGCTCGCATGTTTTTCTTCCTCTTGAAATGCTGTCCGGTCGCCTCCGCTGTGCCTGCCCCGTAGGGTAGAACAACAGAAAGTCCGTGTTGGGCCGGATCCACACCATCTCGTCGCCGCGCCATGTCAAGCGATATGCCGCACCATCGCTTGCTTCCTCCGCCGTGGTGTCAGGCAGGGCGTACCGAACGTTTATCTGCACATCCTGTTCTTGCAGCGGCGCCGCGACAGATGGCCCTATCCAGGCCGGCCGAGTGGATTCTTCCCTGCCAGCTCTATGGACTGTCTGAGAGTCAACGCGTTTCCTTTTCCCATTCTGTTATGCCATCTATCCATGTACGCATCGACGACCTGCTGTCACGATTTGCCCATGCATAGTATGGAATGAAGGTCAGGACACCGTCCGGGTGGTCGTTTGATCCGCCTTCTCCTTGTAGAGAAACAACCCCGCCGAGAAGATCCTGCTTGAAATCTGCCCCGAATTCGTTCAGCAAAGCTGACTGCCGGTAGTGCCCGATAAGTTCGCGGCCGTCACCCTCCTCATTCCCCGGCGGCAATGCAACGCACGCGCCCCACATATCAAGGGCGGGATTGTCGGTACTCTCGACGCAATACACCAGCGGTCCGCGACACAGCGCAACCTTGCCCTCATAGTAGCTGGCACGTGGATCGGCAGTCACGGCAACAACAGGCATCGGCAGCTGCAGTGTGACAGTGTCACCTTTGCGCCATTCTCTGGTGATGCGACAGTAGGCCGCAGACGCGATGTCGCCTTCGACAGGTTGTCCATTCACCTGCACAGTTGGGTTGCGGCACCATCCAGGAATTCTCAGGTTCAGATCAAAAGTGGAAGGCTGTTCGGGATCGAGGGTGATGTTTACTCTGCCGTCCCATGGATAGGATGTGTCCTGAGAAAGGCAGAGTTTTGTCCCATCATCCAGGCGCCGGTCCACCGTACAACTGTCATACAGGTGAATCCACACGCCATCCGGTGAAACGCTGAACATGTATCCTGGCAATGACGCGATCGTTCGAAGCGCGTTGGGCGAGCAGCAACTGGTGGAGGCTGATGACCAGGGGGTGCGCTGCCAGTGGTTACCGTCTGATGAGAGGGGACACAAATAGTGGAACTTGTCGCCGTCGACAGATACGTGCGCCAGGAAGCCGTTGTACAGCGTCCTCTCCATCAGATCGGCGTAGCCGGCATCGCCCGTCAAGGCTAGCATGCGCCAGTTCCAGGTCGCGTTTCCGATCGCTTCGCACGTCTCCAAACCTGTGCCTAGCAGGAACCTGAAGACACCCGCATGCAGTTCGAAGGCGTCCTTGCATGTCAGCTCGATGTTCTCAGCGTCCACGGCCAATTGGCCCGTGAGATGCAGCTTGCCGGTTGTCATGTCACGCCAGATGGCTGTGAGCTTGTCCATGAACTCCTGGTCGCCTGTTTCCGCATAATAGTCGGCCCCGGCGCACATGAGGTAGGTTTGACGTACTACGTGTCTGCTCACATAGCCGCGGAAATCGGAGCCGATGATCGAGGGCTGTCTCAGTAGTGGGGTGAGGAAATGTCTGGCGCCGGCGAGATATCTCTCTATGCCGGTGGTACGGTAGAGTTCAACCAATGCCATTTCGATGACGCTGTGCCCGGCAAAGTTCTCCCCCCGAAACTGCTGGCAGATTGCGTCGGCAACACGCTGCGCGCACGCCAGAAACTCGGTCGATCCGGTTGCGCGGTGGTGTGCAATGGCAGCCTGGATCAGATGTCCCGGGTTGCCCAGCCCGTACGATTTTTCGAAATCGTCGCCATAATAGATATCCCAGAATGCGCTGTCCTGATGCGCATTGGCAACGCCGGTCACAAACAGATCGAGCAAGGCGCGCGTGTCAGGATCGTCTCCGGACTGCAGGACATATGCGCAAGCTTCCAGCCATTTATGAAAGTTCGCGCGCCAGGAATGGCCGTTTCGTGAACGGTTCATTCCGGTGGGATTGGCCTTGAGCGTTTCCAGGCCGGCCGCGATTCCCGCCCTGTCGCCCGCCGCGTAGGCCCTGAACGGCGCGGTCTGATCGTCTACGTCCAGCCAAGCCAGGAAAGACGGGATGCCGTTGGTCCGGTTGGCATTCATGCGCGTTTTCCAGAAGCCATCGCGCATGGTAACGGCCTGAACCGGGACAGGTTTGAGAGGGGCAAAAGGGCTGGCGGCGGTGGACACTACGCCGGCCTCCTGCCATTGTGGGATGTGTCGACTGTTTGACATGCAAACCTCCTCCCTTGGATCGTGTGGATCCTGTCCGCACGCGGACGCCTCGCCCGCCCCGAGGCAGTACGCAATTCTTAGCCTCATTCCATCTGGACTTCAGTCACGCCGGCGGCGAGGAACGGGCCGGGCGTCTCACCCCGCAACAGCTTGTCCAGATCGTCCAGGAACTCCAGATAGGTGCCCTGCCAGCCAAAGTGATCCCAGAACCAGCCGTCATACGGGGACCCGACCGTCGCCTCGCCCTTCGGAACGTCGGCGTAACGCGCGCGCATTGCCTCGATCTGCGCCGCCTCCAGCCGCCCCAGTTTGTAGTCCAGGTACAACCCGAAACAGTCTACAAAGATGCGCACGTCGTTTACGTTGGCTTCGAGCAACCCGGCGACGTGAGCAAAGGATGCCGGGTCAATCCTGCCATCCAGTTGCCGCCACGCCGCCAGCACGCTTTCCATATGGGCGATGGACGGCCGCTTCTCGGCCATCAGCTCGGCGGCATAGGCGTCGGTCAATGGCATCCGGTTGAAGATGAGCTGGTAGCGCGGATCGTCGCGCAGCGTTTCGCGCTCCTCCTCCGGATAGGCGTCGAGCGGCAACTCCAGTCCGAGGACGTTCTCGCCCACCCGGTCCATCCCCGGATGCAGGTAGTCGGTCCAGATTCGCCACGGTCCGTTGAGGCGAGTGTCCAGGTAGTTGTAGCGCGCAACATAGCTGTGACACTGGGTCAGGCCGCTGCGGCTGAAGAGCGCGCCGATGGTGGCGGGATAGGTCTCGCGCAGGCCGGGAAGAAACGCCGCCGCATCCGCCCCATATTCCATCGTCAGCCACTCGGACAGGATGTCGTCCGGGTCGAGGTAGGGGTTCCAGCACAGCTTGCCGTAGGCATACCAGTTGGAGAGGTTGAGCGGATGGTCGACGTAGTTGGGATGCAGCCCCAGATTGGCGTCAAACCCGTCACAATTTTTGTCGGCTGCCTTGAGAAAGTCTTCCTGCCAGCGGTGGGCCATGGAGCAAGGCAGAAAATTCAGGCCGGCCGTATCGCCCACCAGCCCGAGTTCGAACACGTAAGGGGAACGCTCGCCCGGGCGATTGCCGATGCGGCCCCAGATCGGATGCGGCGGATAGGGTGGACGAAAGTCCCAGTAAAGATGGCACGGCGCAATCCGCACATTCTGCGGCAGCTCATCCCCCCAGTCCCCGAACAACTCTGTCTCCGATTTCGCGTAGGCCGCCTGGTCTGTGACCGCAGGCCAGAGCAACTCTCCGTCGATGGTGGCCAGCGCCTCGCTGACCAAACGCATGCCGGCCAGCACGCGCTCGCGAACCGGCAGCGCGCGACAGCGGTCGCAGTCGTCCTCGTGAGGACCGGGCGCGTTCTCGCCGGCGCCCCACACGATGGCATTGCGCACCGACGGCATGGCGGTGGCCAGACGGGCCGCGAAATCGTGCCATTGCGCCTGCACGACATCCGAAAAGGGACAGACGTTCTCATACGCCCCGTTCTCATCTGGCTCGGCATAGTGGAGGGACAGACCAACCGTTACGCCGAAGCGATCCAGAAAGCGGGCAAACTGTTCCACCGGCTCGGCGTGCGAAAGCCAGCGTTCGAACTGTGAGCCACTGGCTGCGTATTGAGCGAACAGGCTGAGGTTGTTGACACGCATGGCCAGCAGCAGCCGGGCGAGGGCCAGGTACTCCGGGCACGCCTCCGGCCGCAACATTTTTTCATAGTCCAGGATACTTTTGAAAGGCAGACACCAAACCTTGTTCGAAGGCGTTTCCCACATCCGCAGCGCACGCATCGGAAAATGCGGCCCATCGGTCATCGGTGTGATGGCCTGGTTACGGCGCGCGCGGTCGATACATTCCTGCACCCCATACAAAACGCCGCGACCATCACCGCCGGTAATGCGCAACGTGGTGCCCCCCTCCACCTCGATACGAAAGTGCTCCGGCTTCAAGTCGACCCCGTCAGTGTCCAACCAGGCCGTGACTCTGCCACTGCCACTGTCGGAATGCGACCCAGTGGTTGGCCTTGTGCCACCCAGCTTTTCGATCCAGCGTGCCAACTCGTCGGCCGCGGTCCGAACGCGTGGACTGGCATCGCGCGGGATTCTGATCGCATCGATCGTTGTCATCTGCATGTCTGTGTTACCCTCCTGCGATTCTCGCGCCAACTTGGGTGGTCAATCGGCAGGTGACGGTCCAGTTCGGTGAGGATTTTTCCCCTATGCCGAATGAGAGGTTCGGGCAGGAACAACAGGCACCTTGGACCCCACTCGTGGTCTCTGGATAGCTCGTCATCGTTTCCGAGCACATCCGAGCCCCAACCCAGCAACCCAGCAGCGTAGGATTGGCCGATCTCAGTTACTCGTTTGGCCAGAATCGGCTGTATGGCTTCGAAGAAATATGCCCTGGACAGCGCCAATCCCTTCATGCTCATGCTCCCAGCACTTCGATCAGCAACCTGACTGCGGCCTACAGCTTGATGCCGCCCTGTGTCAGGCCCGTCACAAACTGACGCTGCAACGCCAGGAACAGCACAAGCACCGGCGCGATCATCATCACGGCGCCGGCGCTGGTCAGCGACCAGTCGCGGCCGAATCGCTGTGTGAAGTTGTAGTAGCTTGTCGTCACCGGCATCAGCTCATCCCGCTGCAGGAAGATGAGCGCGGCCTGGAACTCACTCCACACACCCAACCCAACCACCAGACCTACGGTCAGAAAGGCCGGCCACATGATCGGGATCACCACCCGCGTCATCACCTGCCATTCGTTGGCGCCGTCCACGCGCGCCGCGTCCTCAAAGTCGCGCGACAGACTCATCAGAAAGGAGCGCAGCAGGAAAATGGCGAACGGCGAATTGAAGGCAATGTACATAATGACAAGCCCGGCGCGCGTGTCCAGCAGCCCCAGATTGCGCCACATGATGAACAGCGGGATGACATAGAGCCAGAACGGAATGGTGGAGAGAGTCAACATATAGACCAGATAGAAGTTGTCGCCCGGGGGATCGAGCCGGGCCAGGCTGTAGGCGGCCATGCCGCCCAGCACGAGAACGCCGGCCACGGTGAAGACAACGTAGATCAGGCTGTTGGTCAAGGTGGTGGCGAACTCGCCCTGAACCCAGGCATTGACGTAGTTCTCGATCAGAACGACCCGGGGAAGCCCAATTGGATTGGTACCCAAATCTGTGAATGATTTCAGCGAGTTGAAAAACAGAACCAGGATCGGACCCAGCGCCAGGCAGACCAGCAGAAGCAGGATGATATAGTTGGGTATCAGGTGTGACTTGCCTTTTTTCTTAAACATCTAAGGCATCCTCCCGGTTACGCTGTGCCATGCACTGTTGAGAGCGTAGACAACCGTCTAAACATCCCATCCCCTGCGGCGAAGCAGCACGAATATCGTGGCCATGACACCGGCAATCGCGCTCATGGTTATGCCGATTGCGGCGCCGTAGCCGGCCTCAAAGCGCTGGAAGGCCTGTTTGTAGAGATAGGTCGCCAGCATTTCCGAACTGCCGGCAGGGCCGCCGTGGGTCAGGATCCAGACATAGTCAAAGACCAGGAATGACCAGATAGCCGTCATCATCAACATGAAGAATACGGTGGGGCGGATACCGGGCAAAGTGACGTGGAGAAACTCCTGCCAGCGGTTGGCGCCGTCGATCTTGGCCGCGTCATACAGGTCCGAGGGTATGCTCTGCATCGCGGTCAGGAAGAGGATCATCAGGAACCCCCACCAATGCCAATTGTCGACGAAGGCAATTGCGGGCAGGGCGGTATTCTTGTCGCCCAGGTAGGGGTAGGCCAGCCCTTTTATTCCCCAGTTTTCCAGCGCGGCGCCAAAGCCAAGTCTTGGATCGAGCAGCATACGCCAGATCGAGGCGACCACAACGCTGGGGAGCACGTAGGGAATGAAAAAGGCGGTGCGGATCGCCATTGCGCCGCGGCTTACCTGTGCCAGGAGGGTAGCAACGGCGAGCGCTATCACAAATGGCACGGTGAGGAAGAAGGCCAGCCACATCAAGTTATGGCGAAGCGCCAGCAGGAAATTGCGATCGTCGAAGAAGAGCTCGCGGAAGTTTTCCAGCCCAATGAAGTCGGCCTTGCCGATCCCGGACCACTCGGTCAGGGAATAGTACATGCCGGCAACGGAGGGCCCGACGACCACGACGAGGTGCAGCAGGGTGATTGGCGCGATAAAGAGCCACGGCATGATCTGGCGGCGGAAGCGCCTGCTGTGCAGCCAGGATTGCTTGTGCGACGAAACTGTTACCGTGGTACCGTCACTGGCCGTTGAAGATGCAGTTTGCAGTTCATCTGGGTTTTTCACGGCAAAATGATAGTAGACCTCAAGCAAGCGCAGTTCAGAGCAAACGTTGTCAGATGCGCTACCGCTAGTCATTTGAGCGCTCGGGTGCGCAGCGCTCAAATCCGTTCGGACGGTTTCCCGATACTGGCAAATGCGGTCCTCGCCCGCCAAGACGAGGATCGCAACTGTCCCAATGCACGTGAATATGGGGCGGTGTCAGATACGCCGCCGTTCGCTATATGCGCGGTAGGCGACCTCTATCGATCGGGTATGACCAGGGTCTCACCGGCCGCCAGCTCTTCCTGGAAGGCGGCGTCAACCGCGGCCATGTACTCCTCGGGCGTCATATCGCCAACCCAGACTTTCTCGATCTCTTCGTAGATCACCTGATTCGTCTTGGGTGGGAAGAATGACCAGGTGGTATAGCCGTAGTTACCCTCTGCAGACGCCGTGGCGAAATCAGACAATAGACGGGCCATACGCGGTTCAACGCCTGCCAGTTGGGACGGATCAAGGCGAATCGGCGCGGTTGCATACTGGCACTCGACCAGCAGGCGCGACTGAATTTCGGGCGAGTTGTAGTGGGTCAGAAACTCGGCGGCGGCTTCGGGGTGTTCTGAACTGCGATTGATCGATTGGGTGCTGCCAGTGCCGATGTTGAACATGGCTTCGCCGGTCAGCGAGGGCATGGGCACCCAGTCCCAATCGTTGCCGTGTTCGCTATCCTCGGTGAACATTTCGCCCACCAGGCTGTCATAGATCCAGGTTCCCTCCATGGTCATGGCAGCTTCTCCTGTGGCAAAAGCTGCGCGGGCGATGGAAAAGTCGGTGACCAGGAAGTTTGCGGGGCTGCCCATCCAGTGGCCGGCCTGGAACATTCGGTTCAGGGTCTCGATGGCGGTGACGAAATCGGGGTCTGTCCAGGAAAGTTCACCCTTGAGCGCCTGGTAGACCTTTTCGGGACCGGCGATTTTATTGACAAACTCGGTGAAGAAAAACTCATTGTTGTCGATGGCATCGGCGGCACCCCCGGCAAAGGGAATGATGCCGGCCTCCTGGATCTGGGCGGAGAGGACTTCCAGCTCGTCCATTGTGGTGGGCGGCTCCCAGCCATGCTCTTCGAAGACGGTCTTATTGTAGAAGAGGACCATCGTCTCCAATTCTTGCGGGAGGCTGTAAAGGGTGCCCTGTACGCGGCCCAGGTTCAAGGCCCAGGGTACGAACAGCTCTTCCCAACCGAACTGGTCGGCCAGATCATCCAGCGGCATGAGCTGGTCGGCGAGCGCAAATTCCGCGACAAAGGAGGGGCCGTGGGTTGGCACGATGTCCGGCCCGGCGCCGGCAGCAAGGGCAGGGCGCACGGCGTCCATCATATTGGCCTTCTTTTCGGCGATCACCTCGATGGTGTCGCTCTGCTCGTTAAAGCTGTTGACGGCCACGTCGATTATGCAGTCGGCGGTTACGGAAGTGCCTTGCCAGAACGTGATCTGCACCTTTTCCGGTGCGCCGCCTTCTCCGGACTGCTGTCCACCTACAGGCGCGCAGGCTGCCACAAGCAGACCCAGAATAAGCAGCAGCGGCACTAATCTCTTCAAGCCTGTGTACATTTGATGCCCTCCATTCTCTTGTAGTGTGCTCAATAAAGATTGGGAACTGTTCGATACCGGCACTGCGTGCTTGGCTGTCTGGCATGACAAAGAACACTGAGGACGAAAAGTCAGAACGCAAGGTCTTGCCGTATACACCCGGCGCGCAATTCGTGGCTTCTTGCGACGAAACAGATTGTGTACCGTGGACAGAAAACGTTCTCACGCGTTGGGGACCTACATGTCGGAAGGAGGCGCGGGCTTAACCGGCCAGCCGCCACTGATGCAAGAGGGTCGAAAAATCACGCTGAAGGATGACTATGTCGCGCGACAGTTTAGCCGGGCCGTTGGGCAGTGTCAAACAGGATAAATTGACCCGAGGGTGGCCCCGGACACTCTCTGGGGGAAGGTCTCCGTTGCCTGAATCAGGTTTTTGTGACCGGTCGTCGCCAGGAAAGGTTGTGGCTGGACCACGAAATGGTGTATCCAGACAGGGTTGGGCGTGCGCTGTATGGCGGCGGAATACCTTCCGTACCGCTATGTCGTTCGGTCCTGTGCAGCGAGAATGGCAGTGTCTGAAGAGTAAGTTGCCTCCTTTGACTGAAAAAGGTCGGCATAGGACTAAGATATGCCGACTAAAATTGACAGCTGTCCGACGGTTGCGTAGAATGCAAGTATTCGTCATCACGAAGAAGGCAGGACTGACAAGCAATGACAGCCAAACTCAATGAGGAGATCCTTCACCAAGCCGGTATCGGCGTCTTTTTTCGCCCAAGTCAACTGGAGCCGCTGGGAATCCCCTACCACAGGCTGCGACAGCTTGAGGCGGACGAGGCTGTCGAGCGCGTCGGTTGGGGTCTCTACCGGCTTGCCGACGCTGAGCCCACAGAACGCTATTCGATCGCCTCCGTCTGCGCCCGCGTTCCCAACGCTATCGTTTGCCTCCTTTCGGCGCTTCAGGTGCATGGGATCGGTACGCAACTTCCGCACCAGGTCTGGATCGCCATCCCGCACAAAGCAAAGCCTCCTGTGCTGACCAATGTGGGAGTGCGTCTGCTCCGGTTCAGCGGCGCAGCCTGGACCTATGGTATTCAGGAGATGAAGTTTGAAGGAGTGCCAGCCCGTATTACTTCACCAGACCGTACCGTGGTTGACTGTTTCCGGTTTGAGCGTCTTGTCGGCAGAGAGGCTGCACTGGAGGCGCTGCGGGGGGCACTACAAGACAGGAAGGTGACCACTGCCGCGCTGGCTCGCACGCTTGAAGTGCTGCCCTCGCGTCGTCTCAAAACCATACTGGAGGCGGGTGTGCTATGACAGCCAATGTTGCCGCCTCAATCAGGGCGCGTCTGCTTAACAAAGCAAGGAGTGTTGGCAGTGAGTATGAACTGTTCCTCGTCCGCTACGCCTGCGAGCGATTTCTCTATCGCTTGGGCAAGTCCGTGGAGCGGGACCGTTGCATCCTGAAAGGGGCAGCACTTCTGGCCCTGATGTCAAGAGGTTATGAAAGCGACTATGCACATAGTTGACTTATAGGCTGCCGTGGGTCGCCGCCGCTTACTGACCACGAAACTGTTCCTCCACGTGCTTGGTGGACTGTTCAAATATGCACCTTAGCTCGGTATTCAGTTATTGCGCCCGCTATGCCAAACAGCTGGAGTCAGCGGTAGCCAAATATGTGGTATGTCAGGATTGGGGGCCACGAGGGGATTTCTGATGGAGATTTCCGTCGGTTGACAGGGCACATCACGACGGGCCTATAGTTTGGCAAACCCCCGGGGGCATCCCAAAATGGAGGAGAGTTTCTGGCTTCCTCTGGAAGGCCATATTGGGATCCGTAGCCCGCTACTCTGGGCTACCCTAAGATCTGAGATGCACCCTCCGAAACCCTTTATCGTCTCATGCCTTTGCCTTGCCTATGGTAGGAAGCCTCTTGCATTCATCCATAGGTCAAAGGGAAAAACATGACGCGTATGACAGGTGTCACATTTGTGTCGGTGTTTACAGATCTGATGATTCTCAGTGCATTGAAGTTGCAGGTCCAGGGGACGCTTAACCTTGAAAGTCTATCTGGGAGATTCCATCTACTAACTTCCACTCAAGTTCAGTTGAGATAGGGACTGGTGACGTAGGAAACGCTGGTAGTGTTGGCCAAAGTATTAGCCGATATCTCCATCCTTATTGGTCTTTCGCTGGTCTATGGATTGCGAAGATAAATCGTGTTCCTTCCCGAATGTTGTTAAGTATATTTCGACCAGACTGTGGCACGTCGAGAACGACGGTGTCGTCGGTGAGAGAGACAGTATTACTTTTAACAGGTATGTCTACTCGTCCTTCCTCGGTCTGAATACTCACTGTACATTCGTATCCACCGCCACCTGGACCAAAGTAGTCAGCCAAAGATATATTGCCATCTGCACTGAAAGAAAAAAGCTCTCCGTTTTGAAGCGTTTTAATTTCATTGATACGCGCTCGGGCTTGTTTGATTTCGTAGCTTATTTCAAAGCGGACCGTCATGTGTCTACCCCCTACAACTTGAACATAAGGAAGCGGAAAGTCGATCTAGGAAACTGATGAGAAGCGTTCGCGTATCGGTAGGGCTTCGTATGGTTTAGTAGCAAACTGAACTGAGGAGAGCCGAAACCCTTCCTCACGAAAGATGATTCAGTTAGCTTCTCAACCTTCGAGGTCGAGCCATCACGACCAGAGGATATCCATATTCTTTTCCGCTGATATGATCAAGGCTAGGGTGCATTATGTCTACATACCTCCCCAGTTTGCTCGTCCAAGTCCCATCGGGCAATTGACGTGCTGCGTGTGTTGGCTTCTGCTGTTTCACGAAAAATACGATTTTTTCAAATCCTGCCTCCAGATCGGTACTTCGAACGATTTCATATCCGTGACATTGAAACGCATCAATGAATGCGTCAACAGAGACTGTTACTTTTGCGCCTGGAGGCCAATAACAGCTAGGGTCGGGCCACCAGATACGAGAAACGTCTCCGGCAGCCCACGCGATGCAGTTGTAAGTTCTTGTCTCGGGACTCGTAACTTGATAGTCGGCCCCGATAAGTTTGGGGAAGTGAGTTTCTAACTTAGTCCGTATAGAGCGCTCCTCTCCCAAAGCCTCTTCTACCACCGAATACCTTCGCCTTCTGCCCATTCGAACCAATCGCGTCTCATACTTTCGACAATGCCTCTATGTTGTTCTCTCACAGGATTTTCTCCTGTAAGTTTCCGAAGAGCCGAAAACCACCAAATGTCGGGATCACTTTCGATTGCTCCTAGAATCAGAGGAAGCATGACGTTCCCCATAGAGACGACGAGCCGGAAGTAGGGGTGTTCTTCCATCTCATGTAAGGACGAAAGAAGCGCACAATCTTGTTCGATTCCACCTGCCAAGACATGAAACAGCGTTTCAATATCCGCGATCGAAGCTTGAACACCGGCTGATCTGCCAAAAAGCCTTTTGGCAGCGTCAAGAAGCTCACTTGATTCAGGAGACTCATAGAAATGTTGGCCTGGAGGTGCCGAAACGACGGTTGCGAATTGAGCGTCCATCGTTGGTACTCTAATCATGTAGGTTCCTTTTTGTTGAATAGAGCACGTAGGTTGTCAGTGATGCTTCCTTCAAACGCTTTAACGACATTCTTATGTGCGAGCGTGATATGTCGTTTCAACTCAGTTTCATCTGGTTCAATTGCAAGCGGGATTTTCGCATACAAATCCAGCATGAAGGATTGCCGATCAAGACTCCGCGTTTCGGCATCAACAGAACTGAGCGTAAACAGCAAAGAGGGACCCTGGTCTTCTAACGGAATTTCGAACCTGATAAGGAATCCACGGTGTCTATTGCCCATTCCTAACGGGATCGTAGGGTAGACGGTGAAATAGTCTTCCATCGCAGTCTCAGTTCCGGGAATCTCAAACCGATTCATATATCGAATCCCTATGCGTTCGATACTTTGAGGAGAGGTTAGTTTCTTATAAATGGACAATCCCCTAAACAGGTGTTCTTTCCATTCGTCAAAATGTCGATATGGTGTCAGCTGATTGAAAATGAACAGGTCTCTTGTAATCTGAATAATTCCGTCACCAGTCTTGGCAATGAACAATTTGCGAGGCGGACGATGTTGCAAGTCTGTCTTGACATTGTCTTCATCAACCGTTATTTCAGCATGTCGGACCATCCGCTCCTCTTGTCTCGGAAACATGTCTTTGATCTGTTTAAAGAATTCCTCAGGAACCGAATCATCCCAACTGGACGACGTGAAGTACACTTCGCAAAATGCTTCCACGACAGGGGGATTTCGGTAGCTCCGAATTGGGACCACCTCAGAAGATTCAGTTGGCGTGTTCATAGTTGGCGACCTCTTGATTTTGGGATGCCAAATGTACCGAACCAGTTGCTATAATGTTTTAAATTGGCGAGGATGCCGATAAGATGGCTTCAATGGTGGCATAAGGCATCTACAGACGCAATATGCTTTCAGAATTGGATCGGCGACGGTGCGTTTTCTATGGAAAGTTGGTTTCCCCAGGCTACGGCAGTCTAAATAGTTCTCCTCTAGTTGCTATACGCCCCCCCCCTCGATTTCCATTGGCGTTTTGTCCGATCAAAAGGCATGGAGGATACTTTATTCGACTTGCATTATACACGCATTTCAAAGTGCGGCACAGAATAGGCGGTCTAGAGGAAAGCCCAGATCTGATTGACATGGGCGGCACGTAGCTGTACACTGCGCCTGCTGCAAACTTGCATCATATGGAACATAACTGCCTCGACGCTTTCACTCCGTCGGAGGCTGTTTTTGTCTACACTTTCCGCGTTTCTGTAAGGGGGAATCCTCGATGCGTTACGTTGTGTTACTTCATGAAAAACACCATATCGGCAGCAATTTTCACAGTGAGGGATGCGACCTGCTGCGGCAACATGGTCAAGTTGACATCGTTGCGATACGAAGCGGTGAGGAAGCGGCTGCCTTTGAGCAGTTTCTTGCCCTCCTCAAGGAAGCGGATGGCGCGGTGATTGGCTGTTGGCATCGCCCGGCGATGCAACTCGAGCACTGGCGGCAGGCGAAAAACCTCAAGGTATTCGCCGGAACCTTTGACAACCGCTTCGCCGACTGGGTCGATTTTGACCTGCTGGATGCGTGCGGCATTACGCTTATCGACACTTCACGCAGCATGACGCCGTCGGTCGCAGAGTTCGCGCTGGCGATGACGCTGAACCTGGTCCGCGACATCCCGGAATCGATGTATCTGTTGCGCGAAGGGGGCTGGCAGACACATCCCTTCGACTCCTGGGAAAAGCCGGGCTTCGTCTACGGTGACCTGACCGGCCGGCGGGTGGGGCTGGCGGGATTGGGCAGCATCAATCGGCGCTACGCCGAACTGATTGCGCCCTTCAGATGTGACGTTGGCGTCTATGACCCGTTTGTTCCTGACGAAGTGTTCTCCCAATACGGCGTCAAGCGGGCAAACTCTCTGGCCGAATTGGCCGAGTCATCGGAGATATTTGTCGTCGGTCTGCCGCCGCTGCCGACAACGCTGGAGGTGATCAACCGCGAGGTAATATATTCCTTGCCGAAAGGGGCCTTATTTGTCCTGGTGACGCGGATGGCGGTTGTCGAGCAAGAGGCGTTGTGGGAACGGATTGAAGCCGGCGAGATAGCAGCGTCTGTCGACGTGTTCGCCCCAGAACCCCCGCCCAAGGACGCCTGGTTTCGACGTCATCCAAACGTGCTGGCGACACCCCATATCGCCGGCGGCACAGATTTCTGCCACCGCCGCTGTCTCACCGATGCCTGCAAGGATGCCATCGCCGTATTGAGCGGCGAAACGCCCCGGTTCCGAGCCACGAAACGAGACGCTCTTCTTTATGAAGGGGAATTGAAGCCGGTTGCCTGACAGCATCTGAGTCTGTCTTTGCATACACACAGCGCGGCCAGATATGTGGATGGACAGGATTGCAGGCGATGGATCGATTCCTGTTCAATGGATCTTTTTTCGTCGGTTGAAAGGGCAGATCGTAGTTGCCCAATAATAGAGATACACTGCTGAATTTGGGTGCTTCCCAAAATGGGGGCGAACTCTCCTGTACCCCTGGTATCGACCAGACCGTCTCCAGTCCTCACATCCATCCCTGAAAAATCGCCCATTCACTAATAACTAAAAACTGCCTACTAAAAACTGCTCTTCTGGGCGTTCGGGCCTTCGGCCCTCCCTTGTGCAGGGGCTGCGCCCCCGCAACGCCCCGCCCTTGCTAGCGACCGTGCTCATTCTTCCCCAGCAAGGTGGCGAGAGCAAGGTGTCTAGCCAACAGTGGCCCCCCAAACACTACGGTAGGGGCAGGCCTTGTGCCTGCCCTCGCGCGCCTCACCCATCGTCGTCGCCATTCGCCCAAAGGCCCCGTAAGGCCAGGCCTGGCGCCTGCCTTGCGTCTCTCCAAGAGCCGGTAAACAATTCCAACCGAAGCCGGCACAATCACCCCGCCCGACTGTTTCCACCCCAAATCTGCGTTATCCTACTAAATTTTATATGCTTGACTGTGGATGGGATATCAAGTAGACTGCCAACCTGTATGTGGTGTCTGACATCTTGTCTCCGATTCCGCAGCAACAATTTCTCCTCACAGTCCATACTCAAAGGAGCGTAAGCGCGGCGACCAGTCAGATGTCAAGCCCTGCTTGCGGCCAGCCCCCCAAACAGCCCCTGCAGGCGTATGTCAAGAGTCGTAATCTCACTAGCAGTTTCAAGGTGTAACCATGGGAGAGGATGTGACAGTAGGCGCTGCTCTGGTTCCGGGACGACCCGAGCTCCGCACACGCCTACAGGACTGGCGTGTGCGGCTGGAGAAGGAAATCCGCCTTAACTGGCAGCTCTATGTGATGATCCTGCCCGTGCTGGTCGGCTTTTTCTTCTTTCGCTTCTATCCCTTGTATGGCCTGCAGATCGCCTTCAAAGACTACAACATCGTATCCGGGATCAGGGGCAGCGAATGGGTGGGGTTGGAGAACTTTTTCAAGTTCTTTGAGGACCCCTTCTTCTTCCGCGTGGTAAAAAATACAGTCGTGCTGGGCTTCTGGACGCTGGTGATCTCCTATCCGCTGCCGATCGTTTTCGCGGTGTTGCTCAACGAGGTCAAACAACAACACGGTCTGTTCAAGCGAGTGACCCAGTCGATCAGCTACCTGCCGCACTTCGTCGCCGTGGTGGTGATCGTCGGTATGATCTATGATTTTTTTGGCTTCGACGGCATTGTCAACCAGATAGCGGTGGCCCTGACCGGCGAAAAGTGGCGTATCCTGGGCTCGTCGGCGTGGTTTCGGCCGCTGTACGTTGGCTCTGTCCTGTGGCAAGGCATCGGCTGGGGCTCAATCATCTACCTGGCTGCGCTGACCGGCATTCCGCCGGAACTGTATGAAGCCGCGATCGTGGACGGCGCGTCGCGCTGGCAGCGTATTCAGTACGTCACGCTGCCCGGATTACTGCCGGTGATCAGTGTCACGCTGATTCTCTCTGTGTCGTCGATCGTTTCGGTGGGATTCGAGAGAGCGTTCTTGCTGCAGCAACCGGCCACCTACAGTGTTTCGGACGTCATTGCGACCTATGTGTACCGGCGCGGGTTGATAAAGTT
Source organism: Caldilineaceae bacterium (assembly GCA_958295845.1). Taxonomy (GTDB): domain Bacteria; phylum Chloroflexota; class Anaerolineae; order Caldilineales; family Caldilineaceae; genus Bin5. The sequence continues at coordinate 5,339,101 of OY282376.1, read as the reverse complement.
TGACTTCAGCTATGGCGCGGCGATTGGGTTTTTCGACTCCATCGTCGCCTTTGCTTTGGTGGTGGCGGCCAACTACATCGTAAAAAGAACCAATGAGGACCGCGAAGGGTTATGGTAGCGAGGTGTAGACCATGCATACCCTGAGAAAGATGCAGTTGTTCGATTACCTGAACTACCTGTTCCTGATCGGGTTCAGCTGCCTGATGCTTTACCCGCTGCTGTACGTTTTTTCCATCTCGGTGAGCGACGGCGAAGCGGTGTGGAGACAATCGGTGAAGTTATTCCCAATTGGCTTCAACCTGGATGCGTACGAGGCGATTGCGAAGGCGAATGCGGTCGTGCGGGCATACCGGAACTCGATCGTCTACACGGTGCTTGGCACGACGTTCACACTGATAGTCTGCTTGCTGGCGGCATACCCGCTCTCGGAGCCGCGCTTTCGCTTGCGCGGTCCGATCAGTCTGATCCTGGGGTTGACGCTTTTCTTTTCTGCCGGCCTGATTCCCACCTACCTGGCCTACCAGAGTTATGGACTTCTGAATACGCTTTGGGTCATCACCCTGCCGGTTGCCTTCAACTTCTGGTTTATCATCCTGGTGCGCGCCAATATCTCGATGATACCGCGCGAGCTTAAGGACGCCGCCCGCGTGGACGGCGCCAGCGACTTTCGCATCCTGTTGCAGATCATCGTGCCCCTGTCCAAACCGATCCTGGCGACCATCGCCCTGTTTGTCGCCGTCGCGATCTGGAATGACTTCTTCAATCCGCTGCTCTATCTCAACAACTCGGAAAAGTTCCCCTTGACCATCATGCTGCGGCGGATGCTCATTCGGGGAGCCACAGGGGAGGTGGTGCAGGGGAATTATGCCGACACTCTGCAAGCAAAGTCGTTTTTCAGGCAGGTAAAGATGGCAACCGTCATCGTAACGTTGGGTCCGATTCTGCTGGTATATCCCTTTGTTCAAAAGTACTTTGTGCAGGGCACACTGGTCGGCGCAATAAAGGGGTAACCTTGGGCGCACTATAGTCGAATCAAGGGAAGGAGGTGGTTATTTCGAGCAGATCTTTAGCTACAAACTATGCTCTCCAGTGTCTGAGATTCATTCGCCATATACACAGAAGAGGAGATGGAAATGAAGAAATTCAGCCTGCCTTCAATTGTTTGCGTGCTCACTGTTTTGAGTATTCTCCTGGTGAGCTGCGTACCACAGCCAGCCGGGACCGTCGAAAGTGAGACCCTTGAGCTGGAGTTGATGATCGCGCCCGAAGGTGTTTTTGGAGATATCACGCCTGAGACCTACTCGATGCAACTGTTGGCCGACCGGACCGGCTTCAATTATGCGTTCCGCCAGATCCCGCGCGAGTTCCTCGGCGAGCGGATTGCCACCACCCTGGCCTCCGGGGATCTGCCGGACATCATGCAATTAGGCCTGCCGGCCGATTCGACCGGGACACCGATGGACATTGCGCACGAGTTCGGTCCGCAAGGGCTGTTCGTCTCGCTCACCCAGTACATCGAGGCTGGCGATATGCCCAATCTCGTGGCCGAGATGGAAAGACAGCCCGATATGCAGAAGTTGATGACTTCGCCCGACGGCAACATTTACGCCGTGCCCCAGGTCAGACGGTTACGCCAGCTCCGGCCGTGGCTGCAACTGCGGGCCGATCTGCTCGAGCAGTGTGGGATCATCGAGGACAGGTGGAACGGCAACTGGGACGCCATCCTGACGCTGGAGGATCTCCAGGGTGCCATGTTGTGCCTGAAGGAGCAACTAGGCGGCAAGCCTGTCATCTCCAGCCGCAGCGGCTTCACGGGCCATACGGGCAACTGGGCCAAATGGCTGGGAACCGACCTGACCGTTTACTACAACCCCTACACCGAGCAATATGAATATGGCCCGCTGATGGACCGCTTCCGCAGCACGGTCGAGTTCATGAATTGGATGTGGGAAAACGGCGTCCTGCATCCGGAGTATGCAACCATGAGCGACCCGGACTGGGAGGCGCTGGCGCGTGGTACCTGCGAAGCGGGAGCCATTCTCGAGAACACGGGCTGGCACTTCTATTCGTGCGTCGGCAATGCGGGCATTGACCAGGGCAAGTTCTACCCCGTCATGTCGCTGACGGTCAACGACGAAAAGATTCTCTGGCCCGCCCCTTCGAATGTCTGGCAGGGGAACCCCTTGGTGATCTCGGCCTCCTCCTCTCAGGCAGAAATCGAAGCAGCCGTGTGGCTGATCGACTACCTGTTCAGCACCGAGGGCCGCTTCCTGATCTACCAGGGCAAAGAGGGCGTGGATTGGACCTATCGCGCCGACGGGACCAAGTGCTATACGGACACCATTCAGCGCCATCCAAGCCTGAAGGAAAAGCACTATTGCGCAGGCGCGGTTCCCGAGTCCCCGCCGGCCATGACCAACGAATCCGCGTTCATCAATGACATCGGCTCGCTCGCCCGCGTATGGTGGCCAGAGGCTGAACCGCACTGGGGTCTGATGGCGGACTGGCCCGCGCCGGAATTCCCGGACGGGTGGAGATGGATTGACGATAATTTCATCAATCCCAGCGGCTCCTACGGTGATCCCCTGCCTTCAATCGTATTGAACGAAGAGGAGGCAGAGGTAGCTGCCAGTCTCGGCGCCCCGATTGACACCTATCTGCTTGAAACGATCCAGCAGATGATCGAGGGGCAGATCGAAATCAATGACGACACGTGGGGCGAGCTTACCTCCACGATCGAAAGCATGGGCGCCCTGGACATTGTGGATGCGTACAACTCCGCTCTGTCGCGCGCGCAGTAACGTGGTAGAGTAGCTGCGACGCGCCCAAACTGACCGGCGTGCGGTCTGGACTGTACGCTGTTGAACGACCAGGACGCTGGGGACGGAGGGATTCGTCGTCCCCAGCGTTTCTTTTCACTGGCGAGCGCCGGAGCAAAATATGGGGACTGACAAGACGACAAAGGATCCGATCAGATGCGCAGTGATCACCGGCGGCCACGGCTATGACGTCCTGAACTTTCACCGGTTTTTCCGTGGTCTGGCGGGGGTCGATGCCTATATCCAGCATATGGACGACTTCGCCTCTGCACGCGCAAGCGTGCGCGACAGCTACGATGTGGTTCTCTTTTACACGATGTTGATGGATGGCCCTGCCGACGATGGGGGCTCGTGGTACGCGGGAAGACCCAAGACTGCATTGGAGCACCTGGGCGAGACGGAACAAGGCATCATCCTCCTGCACCACGCCATTCTTGCCTACCCGCAGTGGCCGGTGTGGAGCGGGATAGCCGGTATCCAGGATCGCAGCTTCGGCCATCATCCAGAGCAGACGCTGCGCGTCGAGATCGCCAATCCTGAACATTCGATCACCAGGGGCCGCAATGCCTGGGAGATGGCGGACGAGACTTACATGATGGACGAACCGGGGAAGGACAGCGAGATTCTGTTGACGGCGAACCATCCCAAGAGCATGGCCGCCATCGCCTGGGCGAGGATGTACAGGCGGGCGCGTGTCTTCTGCTTCCAATCGGGGCATGACAATCTGACGTGGGCAAACCCCGATTTTGGCGAGACCGTGTTGCGGGGAATCCAGTGGGTAGCCCAAAGATTATAGGCGCGGCCTTTATCCTGGAGACGGCTGTATGCGTGCGCTGGTGACGAGACTCCGACCCGACAAGAGACGCGAAAAGGTGCTTGTGAGCGATTGGCCGGCGCCGGAGGGACCGACCGGCAACCAGGTCAAGAGCCGGACGATCTATTCAGGCATCACGAACGGGACCGAGCACAACGACCTGGTCGGAGGCAACTACGCGCACCCTGACGACGCGCTGCCGGCCGGGTGGGGCTATCAACACGTGGGACGCGTGATCGAGACCGGCCCTGATGTTGCGGAGCTTGCCGTCGGCGACCTGTTATATATCAACGCCGACCACAAGGAATATGTGGTGGCGCGGGAAGATGGGTTGCTCATCAAACTGCCAGAGGACGTTGACCCCCGGCAGGCCGCGCTGTTCGGCATGTCCAGTGTGGCGATGCGCTCCTGTCGGCACGCTGATCTGCGCATGGGCGAACGCGTTCTCGTCGTCGGCCAGGGGTTTATCGGCCAGATGGCGGCCCAGATCGCCAACGTGATTGGCGCGCGCGTCGCGGTCTGCGAAATCGACCCGCGCCGGCTGGAAATGGCGCGACGGATCGGCGCTGCTGAGGACGTGTTCGATGTTGCCGGTGAAGGATGGGAGAAACAGATCGTCGATGGCGCCTTCGATGCAGTCATCGACGCAGCGGGCGTCGAAGGAATGGAGGACCGGTTGATTCACGCGCTCAGGAGCCGGGGCAGGCTGCTGCTCATCGCCGGTCGCTTTCACGTCAACTATACCTTCAATCTGGGCCAAGCGCACGAGATTACCATCAGACAGAACACGGGCTATGACCGCGATGATCTGGCAAATCTGTGCCGGCTCATTCGCCGGGGCATGGTCGATATCGCCCCGCTGCTCCAGGACGTTGTGCCGGTGACGGAGGCCCGGCGCGTCTACGACACCCTGCGCGACGCCCCGCACGAACTGTCTGGAACAGTATTTATCTGGGAGTAAGTCGCTGCACGCGCGCGAGGAGGGCACACCGGGAGCCAAGCCATGACACAGATTCAGATTGGGACGATCGATACGATCCGGCTTGCGCGCGACGCCGGCCCGCGCGTGCGGACCGCAGCCGTCGAACTGGCACGCTGGATCGAAAGACTGGGGGCGAGGAAGCCGGCCATCGGCGCAGAGGCGGGCGATGTGACAGCGCTGTTGAGCACAAACGGGACCGACCTGGAGCCGGAGCACTTCTGTATCGACGTGGAGAGCCCCACAACGCTGCACATTACGGGCGGCGATGGACGCGGCGTGTTGTATGGTGTGCAGGAGTGCATCGACCGCGCCCGTCTGGGTCGAGCCATCATGACGATGACCGATGGCCCCCATTTTGCTCTGCGCAGCGTAGACATGTGGGAGACGCCATCCAACATGGTCTGGTGTCTGCCGTTCGACAGCATTCTGAGCTACGATAAAATGCTGCGGCCCGAGGAGACCCCGGAGTACCTGGATTTCGCCCGGCGGCTGCTGGCGATGCGCGTCAACAGCCTCACCCTATTCTCCCAATACGCGTCGGGAGGGTCGCTGTTCGAACGCTGGCTCTCACACGCCGAGCCGGTCGAGCGGTTCGCACAGTTTATGGATCACTTTGGCGTCTCAATACGTTTGGCGCTCCACTATACCTCTCCCGACGAAAGCGGCCATTATGAGACGCTGTGTCCGTACTCGGATCATATCCGTGAACAGTGGCAAGACTTTGTGGCGCGCATGGCCGTCACCATGCCGACGGTGCGCAATTTCAGGCTGAGAGGCGCGGGCGAAGAGGCGCCCGGCCCTCACGAAGACGATTGCGGCCGCTGCGCCGCCACGCCCCTGCGAGAGCGTGTTCTGGCGGGCATACGCGTGGTCGGCGACGCCGTAGCCACCCTCGGCGGCGATCTGCTGTGGCTCACCGGCACCGACCAGGCCGCCCATGCCAGGGCCGAGGCGGAAATGTATGGCGACTGGGGCGATGACTTTCCCGAAAACGTGCGGATCGGTCACTGCCACAACTTCTGGGACTTCCGCCCACCTTATCCGCCGCACCCGATCTGGAACCATTGCGGCAATCGGCCCGCAGAACGCTCGCCCTATGTGCTTCAGGTCGCGCTGGTGGGCGATTCGGCTGGCATGAACTTTTTGCCATGCTCGATGGCGCACCGCTGGCAGGAGGACTTTCGCACGGCGGCAGACAAGGGATACGAGGGATGCGACGCCAACATAGCCGTACATCCCCAGTACGTAGACCATCCGCTCAACCTCTCCAACTGGCACACCTACGGCAAGCTGTGCTGGAATCCCTACCTCGACCCGGACGACATCATGTGCGAATGGCTAACCATGGAGTACGGGGCGGATGCCGCGGCGTTTCTTCACGGCCTGCGCGCAACCTATCCCGCCACCATCGGCGCGCTGTTCAGCCGCAGCGCCTTTACCCAGTGCCACAGCTATGTTGCGCGCTACAACTACCTTGATACGCGGCTCAATGGACCGTGGCGCGTGTGGACGGATCTCTTGCATCCAGGGTTGGATCGGGTCGGCGAGAACGTCCTCGGGCTGGAGTTGCCGCTCGACGCCTATCCGGAGGAGGAGCGCGAAACGCTGCGCAACGATCCGCGCTACCAGCTCATCTTCAACCGGATGCCGCTGACCGACGCCTATGCCGCCGAGCTGATGGCGGAGAAGCGCGCGGCCACCGGCCACATGGAAGGCGTGCTGGCAGCGTGGCGGCAGCTGGAAGGCAAGATTGACCCGGCATCCTTTGCCCACGTCGCCGGGTTGCTCGAAGCCAACCTAAACGACGTGAGCATCTTTGTGGACTGTTTCAGGCTGTACCTGGACTACAAACTGGGGCGGTTGGAAGCGGCGCAGATCGAGGCAATGCGCGCCCGCTACGCCGACGTTCCGAAGGGAGAGGCGACGGTCGGGTCGCCATACGACGGCTGGTTCTGGGATCACTTTGGCTGGCAGGGCACCTACCTGGAGTTCTTGGACGATCTGGAGAAGCTGTTGCGGGGCGAGACGCCCGGCCCGTTCTTTACCGGCGGAGCAACGGAGAAACAGGCGGAATGAAGTTTCAATGAGGTAACCGGCCGCCGGTTTGCCGGCCGGGCCGCCCCTCACGGGATCGGATTCGGGCAACCGGTGCGCTTTGATGAAACAGTTGGCAGTGGCATTGACGGGCAACGAGCGGTTGCTACAGCATCACGATTCATTCACAGCGTAGATGCGCGCGTCGCGCAGGTAGAAGCGCAAGCAGACGTCACGCCCGGTCAGGTCCGTCGTGTCCTTCTCGCCCCACCGCAGCGGCAAGGCGGCGCCATCCACATCGCTGAGTACACACCTTTCCCTTTCGTAGCCCTCGATGGCGTGGCCGTCCGGTTGCCGTACCTCCACCATCACGTAGGCCTGATCGGGTAGCAGCGTGCCTGTACCGCTCTCCAGGTTGACCGTCAGGGGACGTTGCGGGACCTTGAACAAACGCGACGAAAACTCGGCGTTCGACTGCGACCCCACCCACGTTATCCGGTCGACCGGCGTGCTGTAGCGCTGCATCGTGTTGTACTCGAGGAAGCACAGGCGGCCATCGACGACAAAGGGCGTGCAGGTGGTAAACACCCCCGCGTGCATCTCGCGCGCGGGGCGCTGCCAGCGCCGCCCATCGTGACTAACCCACCATTCATAGGAGATATGAGGCCCGTGTTCGCCAAACATGAGCGGGCTGCGGGCATAATTGCGCATAAGGCCGACAAAGCGATCACGGTAGGGGAACACGGTAAACATATAGAACTCAAGATCCGGCGGATCATCCGCATCCGGTTCGATGAAGTTCTCCAGGCGTGACCAGTGGGCGCCGTCTTCACTGCTGCGGATCGCCAGCACGCGGCGCTGGCCGGGCCCGATGTTATCCGGAAGCGCCGCCGCGAATGGCCGCTTTACGGCTTGATAGCAAAGGTATTGCTTGCTGCGTGGGTCATAGACGGCCGAAAAGGCGTCGTTGCCGTCGCGGAAGGCCGGGTTGTGCTCCCACTCCTGCCAGTGCAGACCATCCGGCGAAAAGGCTGCGCCAGCGTTGTGGACAGGATGATGCCCCGGCAACGTACCTTCGGCGTGCGCGGGGCCCCAGCCGGTGTGGATCATGGCGTAGCGGCGATTGGGATCGGTCGCCTCGTCGTTTCGCATCACCGAAAAGATGCCGCCATTGTCGATCAACACATTGGGCGATTTGGCGTCCGCGACGACGCCCAGGTCTGGTCGTTCGAAGTGGATGCCATCGCGGGTGCGGGCATAGCAGACCTGCCACGTCAAGCTGGAGGGATCCCAGCCCGGGCGAGTTTTGCTGAACGTCTTATCGCTCTCAGAATGGCTGCGTGCGCTGGCCTGTTCGGCGCTCAGGCTTTCGACGAGAAACCGCTCGGGGCTGCGCCGCAGACTATACCAGACGTGGATGGCGCCGTCGGGCTCCTGGAGGCTGGTGAACGCCAGGTCCTGGGCGAACTCGTTCAAGTCATCCTCCAGCCCTTCAGGAGGGCTGTCATCGCGAACGAGCCGGCAGCCGCCCGTAAGCAGCCGGCCGCGCGGTTCATGCGCGTCTTCCAGGGACATGAAGAGCAGATTCAGAGCGTTCGTGTCCTGCGGTTGATCCAGAATTGGATTAGCGGCGTTCATGCGCCTTGCCTCCCTTCTGGGAACGTGTGCTTAACGCTTGCTCAATGCCTGAAGTCTGTGCTGCCTCCAGCCGTTTCGCCCAAATGCGTCTCGAAATGGACCTTGCCACCGAGGAGTTCGGAGATAACGCGTGCGCCGATGTCCCGCCACTCTGCAACGAGGGCTTTGCATTTTGTGGTTTCACATCATCCCAACGCGGCCACCATCTCGTCCGTGTAACCGAAAAGCGCCGGCGTGCCCCCGGTGTGAACGAAGACGACCGGCTCCTGCGCCGGCAGCGCGCCGCCGCGGATGTGGGCCACCAGCCCGGCCAGCGCCTTGCTGGTATAGACCGGGTCGGTGAGGACGCCCTCGGTCTGGGCGAGCAGACGCAGGGAGGCCAGCCCCTCCGGCGTGGGGAGGCCGTAGCGCTCGCCGACGAAGGAGTCGTCGCTGTCGAAATCAGCCGCGGTCAGAGTCACATCCAGATCGAGCCGTTCTGCAGCCTGGTTCGCGATCTTTGCCATGTGCTCTTCGTTGTCTCCCTGGACCGACGGGGTGATCCCCTTCACCTGCATGGGGCTGCCCACCGCTTTCAACCCGAGAACCAGCCCGGCCTGGGTCGTGTCGGCCGCGCAGACATACATGTGCCCCGGCTCGATCTCCTGCTCGCGGCACTGGCGCGCCACTTCAAGCGCGGACTGGGCGTAGGCGATGACATCCAGGTCAATGGTATCGGCCTGCCGCGGCACGTAGACGTTGTGGCCTGCCGCCCGCAGTTCCTCGGCCTTGGCCGCGATCATCTCCTGCTGGCGGTCGCGGTCGTTGTCTGACATCACCGTCACATGCGCGCCAAACAGTCGCTGCAGCAGGTTGTTGCCGGTGATGGCGGTCTTGTCGATCTCCCGTTCCGACCGCAGGATGAGGTGCAGCGTGATGCCCAGCTTGGCGCAGGCCGCGGCCAGCTGGCGGCAGTAGTTGGACTGCACCGCCGCGCCGAAGACGATCGTATCCGCGCCGCGCTCCACCCCGACCGCCAAGCTGTACTCGAGCATGCGGGTCTTGTTGCCGCCGAAAGCAAGCCCGGTCAGGTCGTCCCGTTTAATATAGACCTGAGGCCCGCCCAGCGCGGCGCTGAAACGCGGCAGATGCTCCAGCGGCGTATTCACCTCGCCCAGGCGAACGCGGTTCAGGCCGGCCAGCGCCATTTCCAGTTTCTTTTCCAGTGCAGACCCCATAGCCACCTCTCCTTTTGATCTTTCCGAATGTTGGTTCTCAAATCATCGTAGGCGTATAAGGCCTACCAAGAGTCAAGCGTCGCCCACTAATCGCCGGCCGGCTGCAGTTCCGGCTGCCGGCTCAGTTCCCAGGAGCGGGCCACGCTCTGCGTCTCAACCATCTTGGCGTAGCGTCCACCGCGCGCCATCAGTTCATCGTGCGCGCCGGTTTCGATGATGCGTCCACTGTCCAGCACGACGATCTTGTCGGCGTGGCGGATGGTCGAGAGGCGGTGGGCGATCACCAGCGTGGTGCGGTTGCGGGTGAGGCGGTTGAGCGCCTGCTGGATCTGCCACTCGGTTTCCGTATCAACCGAGGAGGTGGCCTCGTCCAGGATCAGGATCGGCGCGTCTTTCAACAGCGCGCGTGCGATCGAGATGCGCTGCTTCTGGCCGCCGGACAGCCGCACGCCGCGCTCGCCGATAACGGTGTTGTAGCCATCAGGCAGTTCGACGATGAACTCGTGCGCGTTGGCCGCCTGCGCCGCCTGCACGATCTCATCGACCGTCGCCTCAGGGCGGCCGAAGGCGATATTCTGGCGTACGGTCCCGTGGAAGAGGAAGACATCCTGCATGACCGAGGCCACATTGGCGCGCAGGAACTCCAAATCGAGGCTGCGCAGATCGTGGCCGCCAACGCTAATCTGACCGTCCTGGGGATCGTAGAAGCGGGGAATGAGACGGCTGACCGTCGTTTTGCCCGCGCCGGTCGCCCCCACCAACGCCACCATCTCGCCGGCGCCGATCTCGAAATCGATATCGTTCAGCACCACCTCTTCCGACTGATAGCCAAAGGAGACATCGTGGAAGGCAACGTCCCAGCGGGAAATTTGCGGCTTGACCGCGTCCGGCGGACTGCTGATATCCGGTTGCACGGCCAGCAGTTCGAAGATGCGCTCCTGGCTTGCGCCGGCCCGGTGCAATGTGTCGCTGATGTCGGCCAGCTTGAGGAATGGCTGGTAGATATAGACCAGGTAAGCAATGAAGACAAAGAGGTCGGCGACATTCAACGATTCCGACAGGGCAAGGCTTCCGCCCACCCACACGGCTACGATCACGCCCAAGCCGCCGGAAAACTCGACGATTGACGAGGGCAGCAGCGAGATCCGGGTGGCGGCGCATATCCTGTCGCGGTAGTCGGCTGCCGACTGTGCGACCTGATCGGCCTGCGACTTCTCCCGGCCAAAAGACTTGATCTCGGTGATGCCGGAAAAGCTGTCCTGTACCTGGGCCACCAGCTCGGAGATGCCGGCCCGCACCTGGCGCCATATGCCGCGAATCTGCCTGGTGAAGCGGTAGATGACATAGCCGCCAATCGGCAGCGGCAGCACCACCAGCAGGGCCAGCAGGGGATGTATCCAGAACAGGACACACCACATGGCGATCGGAATGACGGTCGCCATCACCAGCTCGGGCACGCCGTGAGCGACGAAGTCCTCCAGCGTTTCGATATCGTTGATGGAGCGCACGATCAGGGCGCCGGTGCGCTGCCGGTTGTAGAAACTGTGGGAGAGCTGCTGCAGATGGCGATAGACGCGCGCCATCAGGCTGGTGGTGACGCCATAGGCGGCCACGTGCGAGAACTGGCCGTAGAAGTAGCGGCCGACACCGCGCAGCACATAGACGATCCCCAACACGGCGGTCATCGCCAGCAGGCCGGAGGTGGAGCCGCCGCCGTCGGTGATCCACAGGATCAGGCGCCGTACCAGCAGCGGCGGGACCAGGCTCGTCGCGGAGAAGAGCAGCCCGCTGAGGACGGAGAGGACCACAAATTTACGCTGGCCCCCCAGGATATACCAGAGGCCGGTCAAAAAGCCCTGCGGCGGGTCGTTGGTGTACATGATTATGAATACCCGATTACTGGTCTCAAATGATACCTGGCCTTCGAGATTGCCGCAGCCACTAAAAACTAAAAACTGCCTACTAAAAACTGCCCTTCAATCACTCCAGCTCCCGGCGCAGCAGGCCGCGTTCCCGGTAGACCGTAGCGGCTTCCTCGACAAAGGCGGCGGTGGCGGTGGCGTCGAACTCATCGCGCAGGCGCTGCGCCAGCGCCTCGTACTCCTCGAAGCTGCAGCGTCCGGGCCGCAGCATCTCGTACATCTCCAGGAGCGTCTCGTTGGGGACGGCGGTCAATTCGGAGGCCCGTTCCAGGTTCTGCGCCAGTTGCGGGTAACCGGCGTCGCGGGCGATTTCGGCCTGCGCCCGCAGCGTCTCCGCGCTGATGCTGTAGTCCTCCGAGGAGATATCTTCGGTCAGCGTCTTCTGCAGCGAAAGATCGCGCAAAGGCCGCCCGCTGGCCGCGGCCAGCGTATCGCTGCGGTTGGTGTAGAGGGGGTAATCCCCGTCCGCGGCGTGAGAGGCGTTTTCCCTCTTATCCTTACCGTCGTCTGTCATTATGTTGCATCCTTGCATTCAAGGTCGGGAAAAGAGCAGTTCTCTCACTCCTCACGCCTCTTCCCTCACCCCTCACCCCTCGCCCCTACACATCAGGCTCCCAGCGGAAGTAAAGCTCCTGCGGCGCCTTTTCATGTATGTCTTCGATCTCGCGACGGTGCAGCAGGGCCGTTTTGACGATCAGGCGCAGACGGGCGCCGTTGTCGACCTTGACGCCGACGGGCAGAGGGCTCAGTCCCTTGGCATAGCGCGCCGCGTTGCGTCCGATCGCCTGGTAGATCTCCAGCGTCAGGCTGGGCGACTGCGGGAACAGCTCCAGGTTGTTGAGCGGCGCCAGCCCGCGTTTCTGAATGACGGTCGTGCCGCGGCTCTGGAGGCCGACGGCAATGCCGGAGCCGCTCAGTCGCGCGCCCGCATGGCCGATAGCGGCGCAGTCGGCGCTGTGATAGACCCGCACGACGCGGCCGTAGAACGCCTCCTCCGCCACACCGGTGAGCAGCGCTTCCAGCACCTCTTCATGGTCCAGTTCGCCAATCGTCTTCACCAACGAGCGGCCATAAGCCGGCCCCACCGCGACCACGATTTCGTTGGCGGAGGCGCCCACTTTGGCCGTGCTGATCTCGGCCAGATTGGGTAACGGATCCCCCATCTGCGCGTCGATAAAGTCGCGCGGCGACTTCTGTTGCGGAATGCGCTGCAGCGCGTCCCAGGTCTCGCCTTCGAGGCGGTAGCCGGTGCCGGGGCCGGTGTAGTCATTGCGGTCGTTGACCGCGCTGATCACGGAGAAGCCGTCTTCGAATATCGCCGACGGCTGCAGATAGTCGCCCGCAACGCGTTGACGGCCCATCTCGAGCAAATTTTCGGCCGCCTGTTCAAAGCCGCTGCGGTGCAGCGCACGCACCACATCGGAAAGATTGGCTGTACCCTCCAGGAAGCGATCGGCTGCAGCGAGGTCGGCCACCATGTCGCGCGCCGGCATATCCTCGCTGCTGTGCGCGAGCGCGGCCGCCTCCACCTCCTCGTCCCCGATCGGCGGGAACTCCAGCTCGGCGTAGATCGCCTGCAGCGCCTGCGCGGCCTGCCGGCGGGCTGCCACCGCATCGGCCTCGCGCACCGGGCGGATACCGCCGTCCACCTGCATGTCACGCTGGATGACGGTCCAGTCATCGAAATCTTCGGCGTCGAAGTTGCCGCCGCCGAACATATTGTCCTGCTTGGGAATGGCGCTGTAGCCGGAGCAGATGAAATCGGTGCCGGGGATCATCTGCAGCATCAGTTTGGCCGTTTTGCGCAGGTCCGAATGCGAGGCGAGCGCGTCGTTACCGGAAGCGCATTCCAGCCCCAGCATCGACGCCAGCAGGTTTTCGGCCAGCACCCCGCGCACACCGCCGGGCAGTGCCTCCGGCAGCGCAATGCAGGAGATGGAGCCGTTCTGCACGCCCTGGCTGCCGGCGCCCTTCGTCACCAGCAGGCAGCGGGCCTCCAGATACAGCATCGAACACTGCTCCGCGTAGCCCATCAGCGCTTCGGAACCGGTGCCGGACGTGAAGCGTATTTTGATGCCGCGGCTGGCGTAGGCCGAGGCCAGAAAGGCCTTTGACCAGGGCGTGTCGTCGCCGTCGACAAAAGAGCGCTCCGTGCCGTAGACCGAGAGCGTCTCCGCGTAGGAGGTCAGTCCCTTGATGCCGAGCCGCAGCCCGAAGGCCTCCTCGACCGCGCACTGGGTGAGCACGCCGCCGCGACTGGACTGCGAACCGACGAGAATCGCGAGCGCGTTGAGCGGCGCGGCGCGCGCGACGCGCACCGTCGTCTCGATCTCGGCAAAGCCGCGCAGCGCCGCTTCAGCCGCGTCCGCGGCCAGCAGAGCCGGGTTTTCGCGCCAGTTGGTGACGTGGGCCTGGTTGGCCGGGGTCTTGCGCACCCGCATCTTGCCGAGGCCCATCATCATTTCCAGCACGTTCATGTGGCGCACGATCTCGCACAGCTTGGCTGGTGTGCAGCCGTCAGCCAGGCGGCGAATCGTGGACTGCGCCACGTTGATATCGACCAGCATGCGCGCGATCTGATGCGAGGAGGTCGCCATCGCCTCCTCGGCCACCGCCAGGTCGATGGCGTGGTCAGCGATAAAGCGGTCGAGCGCATCGAAATCGGCCCGCACCTTGCCGTCCATCTCCACGACCTCGCCGCCGACGATGCGCAGCGACGGCTGCGGGTCATAGGGACTGTCGGCGACGGTCAGCCCGGCCTCGGCCCACTCTTCGACGTAGGTCTCGCGGTTGATATCGCGCCCGGCGAGGATGGAGAAGCGGCGCGAGCCGGTATCCCCGTTGACGCTGCCGTCCGCCATCGTTGTTGTGGTCATTCCTCGTCCTCAACGTCTTGTCCGAAAGCGATCACATAACCGTCGGGATCACGTATGGCGAACTCTAGGTTGTCGTATTCGTCCTGGTGCGTGAGCTCGTAAGCGAACTCGGCGCCGTTGGCCTCGAACTCGGCAAAGAGCCCCCTCACATTGCGAACCCAGACATAAGCGTCCCAGAGGCCGCCCCGGGTCTCGTTGGGCGTGATCGTGCTGACATCCTCGACCTGTTTCAGCATGAAGATGAAGCCATCGCGGTCGGGCATGGCGAATGTCGGCGGTACGCCCCACAGGTGGGGCCGCCTGAAACCGAGCACATCACAGTAGTAGTCGAGTGATGCAGCCAGGTCGCGAATAAAGAAATAGGGGGAAGAGCCGATCAGGGTCGGGGCGTTTTCGGATGACATGTGAGATCTCCAGGGCAGTGGGAAAGATGACTGTACTGTTCAGACACGAATCAGGTCTTTTTCAATGAAGTGGCGGAGTAGAGGCTTTCTGTCGATAGCGCCGCGCGTAAGCAGTTCAACGTTGGTTTCCAGCAGCTCCGTCAGATAATCGTGGAGATCGACGAACTCCCAGCCCAATGGTGCGCTCAACGTGACCAGAATGTCCAGGTCGCTAGCCTCCGTCTGCTCGCCGCGGGCATAGGAGCCAAAGAGGGCGATCTCCTCCACGTGGTATCGTTCGTTCAATTCGCGCCGGTGAGAACGCAGGATTGAGCGAATCTCTTCCAGGCTCTTCAAAAGCTCTGTCTCCCGCAGAAAGCCTCAGTCTGTCTCAAGCGTTTTCCTACCTGACCATACAGAGAACTACTCAGACATCGAGTCAAGCGCGGCGCCGATGGCATCCACGATCTGATCGACCTCGTCTTCACTGATGACCAGCGGCGGCGAGAAGGCCAGGCTCCCGTTCAGGGCGCGTGTACGCACGCCGCGCGCCGCGGTCGCATTCTGCAGGCTCGTGGCCAGTTCATTGTCCGGCTCCTTGGTCTCCTGGTCCTTGACGAATTCGACAGCGCAAAGGAGCCCCAAACCGCGTACATCGCCCACGTTACCGAATTCGCTCAACCTGGCCAGTCCGCTGCGCAGTCGCTCGCCCATCTCCGCCGAACGTTCGGCCAGCTTCTCATCCTCAATAATGGCGAGGTTGCGCAGGCCGACCGCGCAGGAGGCAGCGTGACCGGAGTAGGTGAAGCCGTGCAGCCAGGCCTCATCCTGCGGCGCGCTGTTCATGGCGTCGAGGATACGGTCGTTGATCTGGATGCCGCCCAACGGCAGGTAGCCGCTGGTGATGCCTTTGGCGAAGGCGAGGATGTCCGGTTCGATGCCGTAGCGGTTGAGCGCGAACATCTCGCCGGTGCGCCCGAAGCCGCAAATCACCTCGTCGGCGATCAGCAAAACGTCGTACTTGTCGCAGATGGCGCGCACGAGGGGGAAGTAGTCCTCAGGCGGCACGAAAACGCCGCCGACGCCCTGCACCGGCTCGGCGATCAACGCGGCCACCGTCTCCGGCCCTTCACGCAGAATCGTCTCCTCCAGATCGCGCGCCGCAGCCTCGCCGACCGTCTCGCCCTCCTGCATGTCGCCTTCGTAGCGATAAGGGTGGGGCGCGTGGCAGTAGAGGAAGTTGGGCACCAGCGGACCGAACATCTTGTGGTAGCGGGGCACACTCGTGGCGCTGGTCGTGGCGAGCGTGATGCCGTGGTAGGACTCGCGGCGGGAGATGATCTTGACCTTGTCCGGCTGCCCTTCCCGCTTCCAGAAATAGCGGGCGGTCTTGAAGGCGGTGTCGTTGGACTCAGAGCCGCCGCAGGTGAAGAAGGTCGTCTTGAGGCTGGGATAAGCGTAACCGGAAAGCTTGTAGGCCAGTTCGCTGGCGGGCAGGTTGGTCATGCCGGCGAAGTTGGAGGTATAGGCCAGATCCTGCATCTGCGCGTAGGCGGCCTCTGCCAGCTCAGTGCGGCCATAACCGACATTCACATTCCACAGGCCGGCCATGGCATCGAGGATCTTGCGGCCGTCGGTGGTGTAGAGCCAGACACCCTCGGCACGCTCGACAATGATCGGATTCTCGGATTGGGAAGGGTGATGCAGGGGGTGGAGCTGTCGTCTATCCTGCTCGAGCAGGGATGGCTTTTCCTGTATGGCTGCCATTGATTTCTCCTTGGGGGATGCCGTTCACCGACTGCCGGCCGCGGCGCCGTTGGCAAAGGGCGTCAGATGGCGGGTGAAGTGGGTGTTCAGCACCTTTGCGTAGGCTTCCTCGTGGTCGGCGATCAGGCCGTGAATCTGCGGACCGTAGCGGTCCAGATTGGAGCCGAATGTCACGTGCAGCAGCTGGCGGGCGTCGAACTGTTCGAGCAGTCCCGGCAGGTCTGCGTCCGACAGGTCGGCGTTGGCAGGCACCTTGTCCGGCTGGCAGTCGAGAAAGTAGGTTTTGCGATCGTTTTCGAAGCGGGCGCGCGAGTGGTCGAGAATCTCGCGGAAGAGGGATGTGTCAAGGTCTGCAATGACGCGCAGCGCCTCCAAATAGCTGGTGCCCGCGGTCTTGACATGCACCCGGTCCTCGGCGTACTTGGCGACCAGCGGGTAGATGCTGAACTTGTCGGAGCCTGTGTGGACGCTCAGCTTGTAAGCGTCGAAATGCTTCAGAATAGCCGCGTGCTTGACCAGCTCCGCTTCGAACGGCGCGGTGTCGCCGATATAGTCGACGCCCTTCTGAAACTTGCCGACAAAGCGGGGCGCGAGGCTGACGACCGGCAGATCCCGCCGCAACAGTTCGTGCGCCATGAAGTAGTGCTCGTAGATCGATGTCGGTGTCTCGGTCTCGTCCACCGACATTTCCAGATCATAGCGCGTGCCGCCCATCTGTTGATCGAGCGCGGCCGCAATATCCAGCGTATGAACGATGGCGCGTCCGTACTTCGCCAGCGCCCGCAGCAGGCTCTCTTCACTGAAGGTCAGCGTCAGTCCCGCCAGTTCGATCGGGGCGGCCAGATAGTCGGCGCGCAGCGCGTCCAGGTTGGTATCCAGCCGCGCCCAGGGCAGCGCTTCGACCTTGGATCGCAGTGCCGGCAGCGAGTCGGTCTCGGCTTCATTGTCGACGTGGTCGCTGGGGTCGATCGTGTAGAACGTGTAGCCGGCGGCGACAAATGCGGGCAGGTCGCTCACCAGTTTCACATGGTCGGCGTCGGCCCCCCAGGGGTCGCGCCAACCCATCTGCACCACGCCCCACATGGCGTCATCCACCACCTCCTGCGGCGTACGCCCGATACGGTCGTTCTCGCGCACCGACTGCTGCGCGAAGATCGGCGCGATGCCGGTACCCTCGACCGAGCGGATGTGGCCGGGCGTGGCCGCGCCCAACCGGTCACCGAAACCGAAGGAGGTCGCCACGCCCAGCGGCACGGGATTCAACCAGGCCAGGCGGTCGCGCAGAGCGGCCGCGTTCCCGGGGGTCAACGGGCAGACCAGCGTCCCGTTCGCCGTTTCGCCGCTGAAGCCGGCGGTATCGCCCTGCGCGCAGAGCTTCTTGTCCCTGCCGTCGCGTGCCAGCGCATAGGTCGTTCCATCCTGCTCGATAACTGAGTGAGGGTACTGTTTCAGGTGTGTCATTGTGCGGCTTTCCACAAGCAGTTCATCTGATTTCAATGAGGAGTGTGTACTGCACTATACATCCCGGCCAGGCAAGGCACGCTCGGCACGGAGTTCCCTCTGCCAGGCAACGGGGTCGGGAATATCGGCAAATGTGCCTCTCCGTGCAAGTTCCGCCAACACCTCGGCCATCAATTCCCCTCGTTTAGACGAAAATTCGGAATCCTTCTCCTCCGGGAATGTAATATAGACTTGCACAGCACCCGATGTTTCGGGAGGACATTCGAGCCACTCGATCTGGTTATCGCGAAGGATCGCCTTGTACGTGTGCATATCCCTAACCCAAGTACTACAGCGGACTATAGACCGTGAAATGTACACGCCGCGAACCAGCGGTTCCGTCATCCTTTGCCGCTCTGTCGTTAGAAGGCTAGAATACACGAGAAGCAGATTCTACGCTACTCATAGCGGAGATGAACATCAGTGGTTCGTGATTAGCGGATAGAAGCAAAGAGACTCACCATCCACGCCAATGTGGCCATCGATAACTGGTAAATTGAACGGGTGCTGACAATGCAAATCCATCTCCAATACGGCCAGGACGGGCTGACAGCCGAGCTGCCCACCGAAAACGCGACGATCATCCGTCCGCGCTTTGTCGAAGGACTTCCGGACGAGCAGGCAGCGTTCCAGGACGCGGTGCGGAGGCCCAACGGCGCCCGCCCCCTGGCGGAGGCGGTAGCCGCGCACGAGCGCGTTGCGATCGTCATCGCCGACGGCACCCGCCCCTTGCCTTCGGACCGGTTGCTGCCCTGGATTTTGGCGGAGTTGGCGCATGTGCCCGAAGAGAATGTCACCATCGTCGTCGGCACGGGAACGCACCGGCCCAACACGGCAGAGGAGCTGGAGCAGATCGTGGGCGCGGAAGTCTACCGGCGGCTGCGGGTGGTCAACCACAACGCTTACGAAGAAGAGAGTATGGCCGTTGTGCGGCCTGGGCAGGACGGGCGCGGCCCGCTGATGATGAACCGGGAGTACGCGGACGCCGACCGGCGCATCCTCGTCGGCTTCATCGAGCCGCACTTCATGGCCGGCTTTTCAGGGGGCTACAAGGCCGTCTTCCCCGGTGTGGCCGACCTGGCCTCGATTTTGCACTATCACCGCGCCGAGATCATCGGCCATCCGCAGAGCAAGTGGGGCGTGCTCGAGGGCAACCCGACCCAGGAGCAGATCCGGGCCAACGCATCGGCCCTGCCGGTCGATTTCCTTGTCAATGTCACGCTCAATCACAAGCGGCAGATCACCCGCTTTTTCTGCGGCGACGTCATCACCGCGCACGAAGAGGGCTGCCGCTATGCAAAGGAAACGGCGATGGCGGCGGTCGACCGCAGCTTCCCACTCGTGATCACCACCAACAGCGGCTTCCCCCTCGACCAGAACCTCTACCAGTCGGTGAAGGGGATGTGCGCCGCCGCCGAGATCATCGAGGACGACGGCGAGATGATCGTGGCCGCCCGCTGCAACGACGGCTTCCCCGCGCACGGCAACTTTACCAAGCTGCTCTACGAGCACAGTTCGCCGCAGGCGATGCTGGAGACGATCTTCCGTCCCGGTTTTCACATGTTGGATCAGTGGCAGGTGCAGAAGTTTGCCGAGGTGGCGCTGCGGGCGCAGGTGGCGATTTACAGCGAGTTGGAGCCCGACGCCGTGTCCCGCGCCGGCCTCACCCCGGTCGCCGACCTGAATGATCACATCAGTACAGCCGTCGCGGCTCTGGGGGCCGACGCGCCCGTCGCGGTGCTGCCGGAAGGGCCGATGACGATCCCCTATCTGGTGTAGGCGCGGCGCTCAGTCCAAAAGCGCTTCGTTCAGGCGCAGACCAAAGCCGGGCGCGTCGCTGGGGGTCAGATAGCCATCCACCGGCTGCGGCTCGTCCAGCCACAGTTGCTCATGCGACCTGTTCCGGTTGCCTAGCACCAACTCTCCCAACGCTTCACACTCCGTCCCCGCGATAACATGCAACCCCCACGGCTCACCGCCGCGGTGCAGAATGACGGTGGCGCCGGCCTCTTGCGCCTGCGCAATGATGCGCCGCGTGGCGGTGATGCCCCCACACCAGGTCACGTCCGGCTGCCAGATGTCGAGCGCGCCGGCGCGGGCGATGTCGGCGAATCGGTAATGGGTGAAGTCATGCTCGCCCCCGGCCAGCAGGATCGGCTTGATCTGCGGACGTAGCGCCGCCAGCCCGTCCAGGTCGTCCGGCGTCAGCACGTCCTCGAACCAGTAGATGTCATAAGGCGCCAGCGTGCGCGCCATTTCGCGCGTCGTAGCGGCATCCCAGGCCATGTAGCAGTCGAACATGAGCAGCGCGTCCGCGCCCAGATGGCGGCGCGACTCTTCCGCCGCAGCCGCAGCGCGTTCGAAAGTGGAGGCGTCCACTGAACGGCTAAAAGGCACCTTGTGGGCGGTGAACCCGCTCTCCGCGAACCATTCGGCATCGTCGCCGGAGGCATAGGCGCGAATGCGCGGCGCGGACATGCCCCCCAGCAGCGCGTAGACCGGCTGCCGCTCGGCCCTGCCGAGAAGGTCCCAAAGCGCGATATCGATGCCGCTGAGCGCCATGATGGCGATGCCGCCGCGCCCGTATGGAATCGAAGCCGTGTACAGCTTGTCCCACAGCCGTTCTATGTCGGCGGGGCTGTCGCAACGCTCGTCCAGCAGCAGCTCGCGCAGGTGACGGTTGACGACCTCGACCGCGGCCACACCGCCGCCCCCATAGCCGTAGCCTGTGACGCCGACGTCAGTCTCCACACGCACAACGATCTGCCACAGGTAAGGACGCCAGCCGCCCAGCGGTTGGCGGTAGTTGGGATAGACGGCGCGGATGTCGGTTATTTTCATGAGGAGGAGGTTTATGGGGATGTGTGGTGACTACGACCCAAATATCTCGTCCACTTGCAGACTGAACCCGGCAAGTGTGGGCGAAGTCAGCGTATCGCCTTCGCCGAAAGTGTCAACGACCTCATAGCCTTCGTCGCCCAGCAACAGAACTGTGATGACGCCAGCGTCTGTGCCCACTACCCAGTACTCTCTGACACCGTGTTGCGCGTAGAGCGCACGCTTGTACCCTCTGTCCCGCTCGGCTGTGGAGGGGGAGAGAATTTCAACCACGAGGTCAGGAGCCCCCTGTATGTTATCAGGGGTGATGATGTGCGTTCTCTCAGTGGAGACGAACAAGAGGTCGGGCTGCACTACGTCGATATCCGAAAGCACGACATCCGTGGGGGAGTAATAGATGCGCCCCAGGCCTTTGGCCTTCACAAAGGCCATCAGATAATAACCCAATTCTGCCTGCGTTCTCTGGTGCGCTTCGTTGGGTGCAGGAGTCGCAAATAATTCGCCGTTCAGAAGTTCGCAGCGCTTGTCTTCAGGTGTAGTAAGGTAGTCCGCGTACGTGAGCTTTAACCGCGGCTTCTCACCAATCATCCGACCGCCTTGGGTTTGGATTCTTAGCCGGCTCTTCTACGCTTTGCTTCAGCCTAGCCAGATGATGGTAGCGCCCAACTGCAGGAGGGCCAAGCATCGTCGCGCAAAGTTGCTACAGAAAGCGGGACTGCACCGGCACTGCTTGCGTCTATACCGGCCGCCGCTACCCCTTCGACCACGGCCTGCGTTCCTCCGCAAACGGAAACGTCCCATCGTACCCGCGCGGCTGCGACACGTGCCAGATCCCCTCATACATCGGCGTCACCTGGTAGTGGCAGACGACATTGCTGCGCTCGATGTGCTCCTGGTGCTTGGCGCCCTGGTGGGGGATATGGTTGATGAAGATAACGCAGTCACCCGCCTTGGGATAGAGGATGACGTGCTCCTGCGCTTCGCACCAGGCCTCGAACTTGGGCCGGTCCATGGGGTCGAGGTGGGGCGGCTCTATCTTGTGCCCGTCTTTGACAAACTTCAGGTGGGCCAAGTCTGGGCCATTGTCCTGAAAGTAGAAGGTGGTGTTGATGCCGACCGGCTGCACGACAAGGCGGCCGTGGCCGAGATCGTGCTTTTCCTGCCAGTAGCCGTAGAAATCGAGATGCCACTCCTGCAGATAGGGGCCCGGGTTGATATGCGCGCGGAAGCTGCGCAGCTGGCACTGCCGCCCCATCATCCCTTCCAGAATCGGGCGGATGCTGGGATGACCGACCAGGGGTGCATAGGTATCCGGCTCACGGTCCAGGAGCGAATCGAACCACATATTGCCGACGTCGTTCAGCCCCTCTTCCCAGCCCATCGTGCGCGCATGGTTGATGCGCTGGCGGACGTGCTCGGTCTCTTCCGGCGTGAGCGCATTCTCGACGGTAATGAAACCGTCTTCTTCGAGTTGATCCAGTCTGGCTTCCAGATTGTCCATTCTGTGTCTCCTGGCAGAGCTCCGTATCGTGAACCATATTCGTATGCGTTTGCAATTACAGAAAACTGAGGGCCAAACCCGGGGAATGGGATAGACCGAAAGCACCGGCTTATGCCAGCATCAGGCGCTCCCCCTTGGGTTCCGGTACAGGGTCGCCAAACTCACGCGCGGTGTCGATCCAGAGTGCCATCGCCTCGTTGATGTTCTGAAGCGCAATTTCCTGCGTATCGCCGTGTGCCATGCACCCGGGAAGCTCTGGCGCCTCCGCCACGAAAGTGTCGTCAGCATTGCTCCAGTAAATTATGACCTCGTACTTGTACATCACGCCTCTTCCAACTTGTACTTCAGAATAACCTGACGAATCTACTTGACTTGATAGGGCTTGGCATGGCTGCCGTAGCGCTGCAGATTCAGTCTCTCGGTCACCCCTTCTTGGCTGAAGGTATGATGACTTCCCCGTACGCGTTCGACGAATCCCAATCTCAACAACAGGGCGCGCAACTCGTCAAATCGGATATTCGCCTCAGAGCGGCCTTCGAGAATTCGTTGGCGAAGTCTTGTGCGTCTGCTCAATACCTTACACTCCCTACTGCATCACTCGTGTCGATACAGTAGGCAAAGAAGCGGCTCTTGTCAAACCGATTCCCTTAGGATGGCCCGCGTGCTCAGACCACCGCTAACGAAGGACTCACTGCATCGGTCTGGATACAGCAGGCTAGCGGGCCGTCACTTTCGCCGGCCTGACAATGGTCTGTCCTTCGTGTGCATGGTGAACCGTTTCTGTCCTGCCTTTTAGCCCACGTTTCCACTAGAGTGATCAGGCGCAGTCAAAAACATTCCATCACACAGGGCATACACTCCTTTGGGGCAACGGTTGACACAGCGGTAAACCACGAGTACACTCATCCTCGGGCACCCCACTGCGTCTTGTGAACAACAAGCCTTCCCTCCACGGGTGCCCCCTTACACCACCAATTACGTCCGACCTTTCTCAAGGAGGCCACGATGTCCAAAGCACGAGTCAGTCTCGTCAACGGCGGGGACCGCCGCACAAACGTCTTCAACGCGCTGGAGCTGGTGCGGGCCGATGTGGAATCCCGCCTGGCCGAGCAGGTGATGCTCAAACCGAACTTTCTCAGCAGCGAGAACCAGCTCGCCTCCAGCCACGCCGACGCGCTGCGCGGCGTCCTCGACTTCCTGCTCACCACGCCCAATCCGCCGCGTGAAGTCCTCATCGCCGAGGCCGGCGCCCAGGACACGTGGGACGCCTACCGCAACTTCGGCTACCACGCGCTGGAAGAGGAATATGCGATCCCGCTGCGCCTGATGGACCTGCACCGGGAGACCGAATGGGAGTCGACGCCGATCGTGCTGGCCGACGGCAGCGAGACCATCGTGCGCATGCCCCGTACGGTCCTGGACTGCCCCTGCACGATTTCGCTCGCCATTCCCAAGACGCATGATACCTGCGTGGTCACGCTGGCGCTGAAGAACATGATCATGGGCACCATCTACCGGCAGGACCGGGTGAAGATGCACGGCTTCAACACCCATGCCGAGCGCCGCGTCCCCGAGGAGTCGCGCGCCATGAGCATCAACCTGATCCGCTTGGCCCGTTTCATGACCCCCGATGTCGCCGTCTTCGATGGCGCACGCGGCCTGCAGGGCAACGGCCCCGGCGGCACCGACGGGCTGGACTTCGGCATCGCCGCGGCCAGCGTCGATATCTTCGCCGCCGACGCGGTCATCGCCAAGACGATGGGCTTCGAGCCGATGGAGCTCGGCTTCCTGCGTTACGGCCACGACCAGGGCATGGGCACTGCCGACCTGGACGAGATCGAGCTGCTGGGCGGCGTCTCTATCGCATCGGTAGCACGGCAGTTCAAGCCGCACGAGACGACCGAGCTGCAGCTGCAGTGGCAGGTCGAAAATGCGGAGCAGCTGCTGGCGGCGTAATCCCAAAACAACGAGAAAAGAGTAAAGAGGCCGGGAAGAGAGGATCCATTCCGGCCTCATTCCCCACTCTTAACGTTTTAATCTCTGACAAAGGCGGTTCCCATGCTTCCTATCATCGATACCCATCAACATCTTTGGGATCTCAGCGTGTTCGACATGCCCTGGCTGGAGGACGCGCCGACGCTGAACCGCAGCTTCGTAACCAGCGATTACCTGGCCGCGACCGCGGGGCTGAACGTCGTCAAGACGGTCTATATGGAAGTGGACGTGAGCGCGGCACAGAAGGTCACCGAGGCAGAGCATCTGATCGAACTCTGCGCCGCCGACGACAACCCAACCGCCGCCGCGGTGATCGGCGGCAACGTAACCACCGCCGACTTCGCCGATTACATCCGGCGCTATGCCGGCAGCCCCGCGATCAAGGGCGTGCGCCAGGTGCTGCACGGGCCGGGCACGCCGCAGGGCACCTGCCTGGCGCCCCAGGTCGTCGAAAATGTGCAGCTACTCGGCGAATTGGGGCTCTGCTTCGACCTCTGTATGCGGCCCTCGGAGCTGGGCGACGGCGTAAC
This sequence comes from Caldilineaceae bacterium, assembly GCA_958295845.1. Classification (GTDB taxonomy): domain Bacteria; phylum Chloroflexota; class Anaerolineae; order Caldilineales; family Caldilineaceae; genus Bin5. Next base: position 5,314,285 of record OY282376.1, on the reverse strand, counting down.
GCTGGCGCAGCAGTGCCCTGATACCCGCTTCGTGGTCGATCACTGCGGCAACGGCGACCCGTACCTGATCAGCGGCGTCCTGCCCGGCAGCGATGCAGGGCAGGCGGACTCCAACCTGACGATCGCCGACCATACCGACACCGATGACCCCTTCTGGCATGACCGGCAGCTGTGGATGGACGGCATCGACGCGCTCGCCGCACTGCCCAACACCATCTGCAAGATCTCCGGAATCATCGCCCGCACCCGCCCCGGCTGGACCGCCGCAGACCTGGCGCCGGCCGTCAACCACTGCCTCAACAGCTTCGGCCCGGACCGCGTCGTCTTCGGCGGGGACTGGCCTGTCTGCCTGCTCGGTGCAGACTCCACCTACCGTGGCTGGGTGGAGGCGCTGAAAGAGATCATCGCCGACCGCAGCGAGACCGAACAGCGCAAGCTTCTGCATGACAACGCGGCCGCGTTCTACGAGTTGGCGTGACGGACGAGGCAGACTGCGGGGGCCGTATAATGCAGGGAGCGGAGCCTGCGCCGCCCGTGAGCACCTGACCACGGGCTACCCACAACCCCATGGGACTCGAATGGAAAACACTGGAAGATGAAGAGGGCCGGGTCCAGGAAGAGGCCCCGGAGGTCGTCGCGCGGACGCCGCAACGTCGCGGCAGAAAGAAATGGTCATCTGTCCTGGTTGCTCTGCTGCTGGTGGCGACGGTCATCTGGGGGGTGCGCTACGTTCTCCTGGAACGGTTGGACGCTTTCGCCGCCACCGTCGAAGCCGACGTGCTGTCCATGCATGACATCGTGGAGCAGGCCGAACGTGACGTCGACGGCGCGCTCTTCGGCAGTATGATCTCGCCGGACTACCCAAACTGGGGCAGAACACAGAAAGAGATGCTTCTCAGCGGCGCGCGCTGGGACCGGCCGTATTTCAACTTAGCCCTTGACCGCGGCTCTGACGATCAGCCGCCCACCGGCACGGTCGAGGATGTCGTTTTCACCTCCGACTGGCGGATGGCGACCGTCACCCTGGCCTACCCCTACGTTGATGCTGACGGCTCCCCGGTGACGCTCCACCAGATTGTCACCTACCGCGACGAAGCCACCGGCTGGGCGCTCGTCCCCGCCTATCCTTCCTTCTGGGGCGAGACACAGACCTTTACCGGCCGCTATCTGACGGTCGAATACCCGGAACGAGACGCGCCAACCGTCGAGCGGCTGGCGAGCGAATGGGACGAAATGCTGGCCGCAGTCTGCGGGGAGTTGGACGGTCTGCGTTGTAGAAGCACGTGGAAGCTGAACGTGGAGCTCTCCACGCAGTCCACCCCGCTCGCACGCATGGCTGAAGGCGCGTCCCGCGGACCTCTTTGGAAGGGGATGTCCCATGCGTCTCCGTTTAACAGGGGCGCCGGCCGGTCCGATCTGGAGCTGCCGACGCCGAGCCTCATCGGCAGCCCGGTGGATGACGCCGGCTATCAGGCCGTGCGCGCCGGCTATGCACCCCTGATCGTGGGCGGAGGAATCGCCGATATCATTGGCTGGCGCTGCTGCGAAAAGGTCGTATTCTTCCAGGCATTGGTCGATAAGCAGCTCAGCCGGTTGGGGCTCAAACCGTGGCCTCTGACCGCCTCCGACTATGAGGATATCTTGCAGGGCTCGATTCGCGACGTGTCAAGCCTGCACTGGGTCTATCTCCAGCGCTCTTACAACAACGTCTCCCCACAGATCCAGAAAATCGTCTACAGCGTCGTGGACTTTATCATTGCCTCCAATCCGGATCGTTCGCTGGCATCGCTGCAACGCATGCTGCTCCGCTTCGATACCTATCGCCCGTGGCTGCTGAACGCCCTCCCTTTCGACAGGAGCGAGATTGGGCAGGGCAGCTACCTGCGTTGGATTCAGAAAGGATGGATCCAATATGCTGATCAGCAGATGGCCGCCGCTACGGCCCCGGGCACTGCTCTTCCCGAACAAGACCTGCAGCTGCTCTGCACCGCGGAACGCTTCAACGGCGCGCATCTGTACCGTTACGATCTGCAGACAGATGAATTTGTCGAGGAGAACAGTGACGGCCCGTATCGCCTGATGTACTCCATGCCGGACGACGACGGCGTTCTCCTTCAGAAATCGGCGGAAAGCGACGCCGCCGCGGGTGGCTCTCGGATACAGATCTGGCGGCAGGGTCAGCCGCACGATGTCACCTTCCAATCCGCCAATGCCACCCTCTATGCATTGGAGACCACTGCAGAAGGGACGCTCTTCTACACCTATAACACGAGCCGCCGCCCGCCCATCCGCTTCGCCTATCTGAATCAGGCCGAGTGCGACAGCGGCGCGTGTGCCGTGCGGTTCCTCGAAGGTTGGCCCGCCTGGTCGCCTGACCAGGAGAGGACGGTTGTCTCACGCGGCGACGGTATGCTTTGGCTGGGCGACGAAGCGGGAGAGCCGCAGACGCCAGTCGCGCACGGCCGGTCGGTCGTGTGGCTGGACAACAGCCGTTTCGCCTATTTTCAACCGGACGATGACATGCAGGTGGAAATGGTAACGCTGCCGAATCTTGAGTTGAAAACACTCTTCGAGATAGAGAGGCTGGCTGACGCCTTGCAGGACACGACGGATGCGACGCGGTTCACCCGTGTCGCGCTGGCCGCGCATCCCACCATGCCGGACCGGCTGTTTGTCGGCGCACGCGTCGGGCCCCGGCCGGGCGCGGAGGAAACACACGTTTTCGTCTACAACCTCGCCACAGACCAGTTCACAGAACTGCTGCAGGTCGACCACCCCCTTGAACCGTACCGGTCGCTGCGCTTCTCCCCGGACGGGCGCTGGCTTTTCGTCCACAGCGTACAACAACGCGGCAGCGGCTGGCATCTGCATCTCTACAACATCCAGACGGGAGACATCCTGACCTATTCGTCAGAGACTGTGTTGGCCTTTCCCGGGTATGATCTGTCGGCGGACGGTGCATGGCTGGTACGCGTTGATGAAGGGTTTATCCATCTGATCCCGTTAAACGGCGGCCGGCAAAGGCTGGCAGCGCACGATTTTGCCCACTGTTACGCGGCCGTATGGGTAAACTGAAGCCTGCCGTAGCCAATAGCCTGTTCCAGGACGGCCAGCCAGGAATTCAAAAACCAGGAATTTTGAGAGGAGCTCGAGAATGACGACCTACCGCTATGCAGAGATGACCTGGTCTGCCTGTCGCGAGGCGGCCTATTCCGGCCGGGTGGCGGTACTGCCGGTTGCCACGTACGAAGATCACGGCTACCACCTGCCGATCGATACCGATGTGCGGCTCTGCACAGGAGTCTGCGAACGGGCGGTGGCGCGTATTCCGGATGAGGCGGTGCTGATCCCGCCGATCAGCCACGGGTACAGCCCCCACCACATGGATTTCCCCGGCACGATCACGATTCGCTGGGACACCTTCATCAACTACGTGCGCGACGTCTGCGTCAGCCTCGCCCACCACGGCTTCAAGCGCATACTGATGGTGAACGGGCACGGCAGCAACACCGCGCCGGTCGAGATGGCCGCCCGTCTGACCGTGCTCGAAACCGAAGGCAAGACCCTCTGTGCGTCGGTCAACCACTGGGGAGTGCGTAAAGGCAGGGAGGAGGGCAATAAGATCCGCTCTTCGGACTTTGGCGGCACCTCCCACGCCGGCGAGTACGAGACAGCCCTCTATCTGGCCCTGGCGGAGGAGCTGGTGCAGATGGACAAGGCGGTGGACGAGCGTTCGCCCCTGTCGCCGAGCTTCCAGACCGATCTCCTCATGGGCAAACGCGAGGACGGCTCGGTCGCCAACCTGTGGCCCTACTGGAGTTCGCTGACCGACAGCGGCGTGCTGGGAGACGCCACCGCCGCCACCCGCGAAAAAGGGGAGCAGTTTCTCGAGGCCGCCGTGGAAGGACTGATCGAGCTGGTTCGCGAGTTCCGCACCGTCGCGGTCAATCCCCGCAAGGATCACATTTCGCCGGAGAGCGATGGTCCCGGCCAGTAGCGGCCGGGTAGAGAGGTTGGCAGCGGCCCAGACCAGACATGACCGAACAATACCGGATGCGGCCCGCCGCGCTGGAGGACTGGCCGGGCATCGTGGCGCTCGACCAGGAGATCTTCGGCGCGTACGGCGCGCAGGAGGAACCTGCGATCATCCGCAGCCGCCTGGCGATATTCCCGCAGGGCTGCGCGGTGCTGGAGGGGGAGCGCGGCGACGGGCCCCCGTTCATCGCCGGCTATCTGACGACTGAGAAATGGGCCGAGCTGCGCGAGCCCGCGCTGGACGAGGACCCGCAGCAGAGCCACCAGCCCGACGGCCAGGTGCTGAATATCACGACGCTGGCGGTCGCCCCCAATTGCCAGAATCAGGGATTGGGCGTGCGCTTACTGGACCGCGCCGTCGCCATCGCCCGTCAGGAAGGCTGCCGGCAGATCATCCTGGAAACGGCCCACGCCGAACGCTTCTATCTACGTCACCGGTTTCGACGGACCGGCGTACGGATGGAAAGAGGGATCAGGATGGCGATCATGCTGCTGGACCTGCCAGATCGCGTCTCCAATGATCAGTGAGTTGGCGTAGCCGGCCGCTGGCAGCCGCAGGTTAAGCGGGAGGAGATATCACAACCCGCTGCGGCTTGATCTTGAAGATTACCCGCTCTTCCTTCCCTTTCATAGAGGCAGGCATTAAGCTACCGTAGTATTCGTCGGCGCCTACATAGAGCTTGGCGTGGGCATTGATGTTGGCGAAGTCAGGATCCGGCACGATCTCCTCGACGACGCCGCGCACGTCGATCCAGCGGAAAGCATCTTCAGGGTCCAATGCCATCAGCGCGACTTTGGGATTGGCGCGCACGTTTTTCGGTTTACGGCGCCCTTCGGCCGTATTGACCAGGACGTGGGTTCCGTCCCACGAGCACCAGACGATCGTGTTTTCCGGCCCGCCGGACGGGGAGATGGTCGTCAGAGTGGCGAAAATGGGGCCGGTCAGCAGGTCAACGTGTGTATCGGGAATCTGTGCGGACATTGTTGTGCTCCTCAAATTAGTTGCGGTTAAGTGTTGCGTTGTTGTCCATCGTCACGCGGCATGGATTGACTCCGCCGATTGCAGAATCGCCTTGCGACGGAAATGGTTTCGACTCTGTTCGACCGCTGAACGTTCCACAAGACCCACATCTCGACCGAAAATCCGACGCAGCTCGTCCTCCATGCGCGCCATATCGAAGAGAGTGTGCCGTGCCTGCGGCTGAAATTGGATCAGCACGTCCACATCGCTGTCGGGACCGAAGTCCTCACGTACAACGGAGCCAAATAGAGCCAGTTCAGAGACCTGCCAGCGACGACAGAATCTGTCTATTTGTGACTGGGAAATCTGGATATGGGCGCTCATTTCAGGCTGAATCAGTGCTTGCAACAGGCGGCCATCACCGGCGGCGTATGACCCTCGTCGATCAGGGTCTGCTGGTCTTCGGAAAGCTCGATCCACGGCATCAGCGGGTCATCGGACTGGTGGGCCATCTCGCGGCCATTGATGATCGTCAGTGTGTTGCGGACCAGCTGCTTTCCGGGGCGCGGGTTCATGAAGACATCGTAGAACATGAAGTCCCCCTCGACGATTTCGAACAGCGCCACATCCGCCAGCGCGCCGGGCCGCAGCGTGCCAATCTCCTTCTCCAGCCCCAACACGGCCGCCGGCCGCTCGGTGGATGCGTGAACTACCTCGGCGAAACTCATACCCAGCGACATGAATTTACTCAGGCAGGTGGGCATGTCGAACATCGGGCCGCTGACGCTCATCTGGTGGATGTCGGAGGAGATCACGTCCGGCCGGTAGCCCTGCGCCATCAACGCCTCCGCGGTCTTGAATGAGAAGGAGCCCGCGCCATGGCCGATATCCAGCACCAGGCCGGCATCCCAGGCGCGTTTGACCGTCTCGCGCAGGTTGCCTGAATCCTCGACGATGCGCATTGTGCCCCCGGTGAAGCAGTGAGTCAGAATATCGCCGGGCCGCATCAACTCCATCACGCCGTCGATCCCCGGCGGACCCATGCCGATATGTGTCATCAGCGGCAGCTCGCAGCGGTCCGCCGCCTCGCGGGCTTTGTGCAAGGGGTCAAGGCCCTGGCCGCTGGTGGTGAGCTGGTCAATTCGCGCCTTGACGCCCAGCAGCACGTCCCGGTTCAGGTCTACGATTTGGCAGCAAAGGTCGACATCGCAGTAGCCGGGGTTGGACAGCTCCCACGTCTTCGCCGTCAGACCGATCGACGAGATGTTGAGCAGGGCATAGATGCGGGCCCGCGACTTTTCGATTATGAACTCCCGGAAGGCGAGGAAGTTATATCCCCCGGACGAGCCTACGTCGAGCCAGGTCGTCACGCCGCTGCGGGCCGCGATCGGGTCGGGGCGGATGCCGTAAAAGCCGCACCCGTAGTTGACGTGCGTATGCAGATCAACCAGCCCGGGCGTAACATACTGGCCGCCGGCGTCCACGACCCGAAAGGCCGTCTCGGCCGGGATGTCCGCATCGACCGCGGCGATGCGGTTGCGCTTGATCGCCACGTCCAGACGGCCGCTCTTCCCGCCGCCCGGATCAACCACTTCGCCGCCCTTGATCAGAAGATCGAATCGCATAGTCTCACCTTTCTCGTTTTTATTTCCCTGGTGGATAGCAGCTGCGGTGGTCAGCGGCCAGCAGCTCGCGGCCGGAACCTGCGCTGGCGATTGACAGCCAGGATGCGCCGCCAGCCCCATCTAATCCCCTTTCCCGGACATTGTCAAGTGGCCGCGCGAAGTCGGTGCATCCCCAAATGGGAATGAATCCTCTCTTACCTCTGGTATCGACTAGCCCGTATCCAGATCTCACATCCATCCCCAAAAAATCGCCCATTCACTGACTACTGACCACTAACCACTGCTTTTTTGGCGTTCGGGCCTTCGGCCCTCCCTTGTGCGGGGGCGCAGCCCCCGCAACGCCCCGCCCTTGTTAGCCACCATGTGTATTCTTCGCCAGCAACGTGTCTAGCCAACAGTGTCTTCCCCCCACATGCTGTCTCAACCCACAGGCCACTAACCACTGCCGTTCGCAGTTCACTAAAAACTAAAAACTAAAAACTGACTACTAAAAACTGCAGTTCCGCGCCCCCGCAACGCCCCGCCCTTACTAGACCACCGTGTTTATTCTTCCCCGGCAAGGTGTCTAGAGAAAAGTGTTTAGCCAACAGTGTCTTCCCCCCACATGCAGTCTCAATCCACAGACCACTAACCGCTGCCGTTCGCAGTTCACTAAAAACTAAAAACTGACTACCAAAAACTGCAGTTCCCCGCCCCCGCAACGCCCCGCCCTTTCTAGTCACCAGGCTCATTCTTCCCCAGCAACGTGTCTAGCCAACAGTGTCTACCCCCCACATGCTGTCTCAATCCACTGACAACGAACCGCTGCCGTTCGCAGTTCACTAAAAACTAAAAACTGACTACTAAAAACTGCCGTTCCGCGCCCCCACCTCAGCTCAGAAAGCGACGTAACCCCCGCAGACGGGAATGCACTGACCGGTGACGTAGTCGGAGAGGTCGGTGACCAGGAATTCGACGACTTTGGCGCAATCTTCGGGCATGCCCAGGCGGCCGAGAGGGATATCCTGCAGCAGGTGGTCGCGGACTTCAGGGCTGTTGCGGCCTTGCGCCACCGCGCGGGAGGAGAGCACATACCCCGGCGCAATACTGTTCACATGGATGTTGTGCGGACCCAGTTCCGCGGCGAGGACGCGAGTGTACTGGATCACGCCGGCTTTGGCGACCTTGTAGGCCATACCGCCCGCGTTGCGACCACTCCAGAGGCCGGCCTGGGATGCCACGTTGACGATCTTGCCGCTGCCAGCCGCCTGCATATGCGGTGCGGCGGCCTGACAGCAGAAGACTGTGCCGGTGAGGTTGATGTCCATAATGTAATTGTAGTGATCGGGCGGCGCGGTGGCCGCGCTATGGTTGGGCGGCGGGTGGAGCATGCCGCCGGCGTTGTTGACCAGGATATCGATCTGCCCGAATGTCTCTATGATCTCCTGCATCATCGCCTCCACCGCGGCCTTGTCAGTCACATCGGACTCAATTCCCAAGCCGCGCCGGCCCAGCGCTTCCACCTCCGCGGCCACCGATTCGGCGCTGAGTTCCTCGTCATACTCTTGGGCCGCGTTCAGGTCCACGTCATTGATCACCACATCCGCGCCCAACCTGGCCAGATGGAGGACATAAGCCCGGCCCAGTCCGCGTGCTCCGCCGGTGACGAGCGCGACTTTGTCTGCGAGTTTCATGGGAGCTCCTTTCTGAAGCGTATTGCACATTTAATATCCGGTAATCATGGTGGCGCAAGAGTGCGAAGACGGCAAGCCAATATGAATTCGGTTCGAGACTAAGGTCTGTCGCACAAATTGCATCCTGGGATCGCGGGCGTCTGGCACGCCCTTACGGCACTCGGTCTGCAACCCACAACTGGTGAGTGATCAGATGAGCAGCTCGTGCAGTTCAGTGTTTTTGCCTAGAGGAAGTCGAAATTTCAACCTCATTCTGGGACGCACCCAACGTTTTCGACCGCCTACCAATCCGCGCCAATGACAAGAGCATGCCACGAAAGGTACCATTTTCGGGCACTCAAAGTCCCGGAAATGATACCTTTGAGCAAGACAATGGCTGCACGATGCGCGTAAACTGTTCCGTGTAAGCAAATAGTCACGTCTTATTTCCACAACTGGTTTGGAAAGGAGCGAAACCATGAAGAGGATAGCGCCCCCATGAAACATACCAGACTCAGTGGGCATTTGGCTGAGGTGGTGGCAGGTGGGTAAGATAGGCGGGGGCGCCTCTCCTTCTCTTCCTCAGTACGCGATGTAGAAAGTAGGTATTTTCCATACGATGTTAAACCATCTGGTGAATGGCGGCTGGCGGATCGTGGGTCCGGGCGATGTGGCCAGGGCGTGGCATGCTAAATGTCCGGGAGAAGAACGATGAATTTGAACTACGCTGTTGTCTATGAACAGACGCCAAACAACTACGGCGCCTATGTGCCCGAACTACCCGGGTGCGTCGCTACAGGAAAGGGTTGGCAAGAGATCCAGACAACAGTTCGCGAGGCTATCGTCTTTCACATTGAGGGTCTGATAGCGAGCGGCGATCCGGTTCCCGACCCTCAAATGTCGGTTGGTGATGCAATGGCCTACCACGTCACGAGCCTTTCCGACGCCGGGGAATCCGTCCCTGATCTGGAGACCACTTTCGGCATGGCTGAGGTTGAGATCACCCGTCCCAAGACGGCCGAAGCTAGTTGACGGAGAGCGGGGTCGCAGCCGCTGAGAAGGCATAATCGCACTATAGAATATGGATTGAAACGAGCCGTTCATGCAACATGACACCATCGCCGTGCTCGATTACGGCAGCCAATACAGCCAGCTAATCTGCCGCCGCGTGCGCGAGGCCAATGTCTACGCGGAGATGATCTCGTGGGATCGAGCGGCAGAGCGGCTGCCGCAGATCAAGCTGCGGGGCATCATTCTGTCGGGCGGGCCGGCCAGCGTCTACGAGGCGGGCGCGCCCGCGCTGCCGGACATCGTGCTGGAGAGCGGCGTGCCGGTGTTGGGCATCTGCTACGGGCTGCAGTTGCTGGCCCACGCCCTGGGCGGCCAAGTGACACCGAGCGCGAAGCGGGAGTACGGCGCGGCAGAGATCGAGGTGACGGGAGAGAGCCCGTTTTTTGGCGGACAGCCGCGGCAACAGCAGGTGTGGATGAGCCACGGCGACCGCGTGGAACGGCTGCCGGCCGGCTTCGAGACGGTGGCGCGCAGCGGGAATTCCCCGTGCGCGGCCATCGCAAACGAGGACCGTTCACTCTACGGACTCCAGTTTCACCCGGAGGTTGTGCATACCCCGAATGGCTTTGCGCTGCTGCAGAACTTCGTCGGCCGCATCTGCGGCTGCACGGGCGACTGGACATCGGGCCATTTTATCGAGGAAACTGTCGCCGGGATCCGGGCCCAGGTCGGGCCGGATGATCGGGTGATCTGCGGGCTGAGCGGCGGCGTCGACAGCGCAGTGGCCGCCACGTTGGTTCACCGCGCCGTCGGGGAACGCCTGACCTGTATCTTTGTCGATCACGGCCTCTTGCGCGCCGGCGAAGCCGAACAGGTGGTGGACACCTTCGAACGGCACCAGGGCATGCAACTGGTCGCGGTGGACGCCAAGGAGGCGTTCCTGGACGACCTGGACGGCGTGACCGAGCCGGAGGAGAAGCGCAAACGGATCGGCGCCCGCTTCGTGCGCGTCTTCGAAGAGGAGACGGACCGGCTGGTGGAGGAAAAAGGGAACGCCTCTCAGTCTTCGCACAAAGTATTTCTGGCGCAGGGCACGCTCTACCCCGACGTGATCGAGTCGGCCAGCAACGACGACTCCGCGAACGCGCGCACGATCAAGACGCACCACAATGTGGGCGGTCTGCCGGAAGACATGACCTTCGAGCTGATCGAACCGCTGCGGATGCTGTTCAAAGACGAAGTGCGCAGCATCGGCGAGGAGCTGGGCCTGCCCGAAGAGATCGTCTGGCGCCACCCGTTTCCGGGGCCGGGGCTGGGCATCCGCATCCTCGGCGAGGTGACTTGGGAGCGCCTCGAGATGCTGCGACAGGCCGACCGCATCTTCCTGGACGAACTGCGGGCCGCCGGCTTCTACCGCCAGACCAGCCAGGTCTTTGCCGTGCTTCTGCCGGTGCAAACGGTCGGCGTGATGGGCGACGGGCGCACCTATGCCAACGTGATCGCGCTGCGCGCGGTCACCACCGACGACTTCATGACCGCGGACTGGGCACAGCTGCCCTACGACCTGCTGGCGAAGGTCAGCAGCCGTATCGTCAACGAGGTAGACGGGGTCAACCGGGTCGTATATGATATTTCGAGCAAGCCCCCGGCCACCATCGAGTGGGAATGACCAGCAGCGGTTAGTGGCTCGGGGTTCGTGAAGGCGCACGGCGACCGTCGCCGTGCAGAAGTCTTTTGTCCTCCGAGGAGTCAGTGAATTCAATGTTGCGAACTTCCAAGTTATGGTTTTGGATAGCGGCAATTGCCGTGGGTTATGCAGCGGTCACCGCTTGCGGCCAGATGGACAGAGCCAATTATTTCATCAGCCAAGGCGATGCCAAAGCCGAACTTGGACAATACCAGGAGGCGATCGCCGACTATGACCAAGCCATCCAACTGCAGCCCGACAACGCCCCAGCTTACGCCAATCGGGGCGTTGCCAAATTCAACCTTGGTCAATACCAAGAGGCGATCGCGGACTATGATCAGGCAACCCAACTACAGCCTGACAACGTTGACGCTTACGTGGGTCGCGGCGCTGCCAAGGAGCGCTTAGGCCATTACCAGGAAGCGATCGCCGACTTTGACCAAGCCATCATACTGAAGCCGGGCGACGCCTCCGATTACGCCAGTCGGGGCGTTGCCAAATTCAACCTTGGTCAATACCAAGAGGCGATCGCGGACTATGATCAGGCAATCCAACTACAGCCTGACAACGCTGACGCCTACGTGGGTCGCGGCGCTGCCAAGGAACGCTTAGGCTTTTACCAAGAGGCGATCGCCGACTTTGACCAGGCCATCGAACTGAAGCCGGAAAGCGCCTACATTTACGGCAAGCGGGGCGGTACCAAGCTCGGCTTAGGCCATTACCAGGAAGCGATCGCCGACTTTGACCAAGCCATCATACTGAAGCCGGGCGACGCCTCTGATTACGCCAGTCGGGGCGTTGCCAAGGTCAACCTGGGTCAATACGAGGAGGCGATCGCCGACCATAATCAGGCGATCCGTCTCCAGCCCGACAATTCTGACGCCTACGCCAGTCGGGGCCTTGCCAAGCTCATGCTAGGTCAATACCAAGAGTCCATCGTCGATTATGACCAGGCCATCCGTCTCCAGCCTGAAGACGCCATTAACTACGTCGCTCGGGGCCTTGCCAAGGCTGAACTTGGTCAATACGAGGCGGCCATCGCTGATTATGACCAGGCCCTCTATTTGCAGTTCAACGATGCTCGTGTTTACCACAATCGGGGCCTTGCCAAGGCCGAACTTGGTCAATACCAGGAGGCCATTGACGATTTTTCCCAGGCTATCCGTCTCCAGCCCGACTACGGCCTCGCCTACGTCGTTCGGAGTCTTGCCAAGGCCGAGCTTGGTCAACACCGGGAAGCCCTCGCCGACCTGCAAGCCGCGCTGAAATTTGCGGAAGAGGCTGGCGACAGCGACCTTATAGTCTTTATTGAAGAAAAGATTGAGGAATTCGAGCAAGAAGAATGATGAACAAGTATCTGCGCTCTCAAACCGAACGTAGTATTGGCCGGATCGTTGAGCCAGTGGCCATTCTCGCTACCGGATGGGAATCGTCTTGAACCTTGCGGCTACCGGTATCGGCAGACCGACTATTGCCACGCAGACGACTTTCGTCCATCAAGGAGGACAAAGATGACAATGACGCGCGCGCCCAGGAATTGGATCTGGGAAGTAGCGGTTGCTGCGGCAATTATCGCGGCAATCGCCGCAGCCGCCGCTTGGGGGCGGATGGATGACTCAGGCAGCCACTACAACCGGGGTTGGGCCAATTTTGAGCGTGGTCGATACCGGGAAGCGATCACCGCCTTTGATCAGGCCCTGCGACAGGAGCCCGACGCCGCGCATATCTACAGCATCCGGGCCGGTGCCAAGAGAATTCTAGGTCAATATCGGGAAGCGATTGCCGACTATGATCAAGCTCTGCGACTGGACCCCGACACCGCTTACATCTACAGCAACCGGGCTGGTGCCAAATCCGGCCTTGGCCAATTTCGGGAAGCGATCGCCGACTATGATCAGGCTCTGCGACTGGACCCCGACACCACTTACATCTACAACAACCGGGCTGGTGCCAAATCCGGCCTTGGCCAATTTCGGGAAGCGATCGCCGACTATGACCAAGCCCTGCGACTGGAGCCCGATAACGTCAGCGCTTATGTTTCTCGCGCAGCAGCCAAATCCAAACTTGGTGAATACGAGGAGGCCTTTGCCGACTTCGATCGGGCCTTGCAACTGGATCCCGGCTACGCAGAGATCTATACCAGGCGGGGCGAGGTCAAGTTCGACCTTGGTCAAATTGAGGAGGCCTTCGCTGACTATGATCAGGCTCTCCGACTGGAGCCCGACAACGCTTTCACCTACTTTGTACAGGGCAGTGCCAGGTCCGAACTTGGTCAGTTTAAGGAAGCAATTTTCGACTATGATCAGACATTGCGTCTACAGCCCTACTTTGTTAGCGCCTATGTCAACCGGGCCCAGGCCAGGATCGAACTAGGTCAATATAGCAGGGCGCTCGCCGACTATGATCAGGCCGTCCGTCTGCAACCGCAAAGCGCATACGTCTACATCGCTCGAAGCGATGTCAGGGCCGAACTTGGCCAGCACCAGGAGGCCCTCGCCGACCTGCAAGCCGCTCTGGAACTGGCGAACGAGACGAACGACGGCGACCTCATAGCAGACATTGAACAAAAGATTCAGGAACTCGAGCAAGAGTAAAGGTAGACGAGCATCTGTGCTCTCAAACCGAACGCAGGATTGGCCGGATCGTTGAGCCAGTGGCCATTCTCGCTACCGGATGGGAATCGTCTTGATTCGTCCGACGACCGCTGCCGACAGGCCGATCGTTATCGAGCAAACGCTTTTCGTCCCTCGGGGTGGACAGTGATGTCTACGATGCGTACTGCCAGGATTTGGGTTTGGGCAGTCGCGGTTGCCGTAGCACTGGTCGCGGTCTCCGCCTGCTTCGGCCCGCAAACTTCAAACGACTACTTCGACCGGGGCGTCGCCAGGTTGAAAGACGGCAAATACAAGGGCGCCATTGCCGACTTTGATGAAGTCATCAGTATTCGGCCCAAATACACAGACGCCTACACCAATCGGGCTGATGCCAAGAGCAGACTTGGTCAATACGAGGAGGCGATCGCCGACCTGGATCAGGCCATCCGCCTGCAGCCCGACGATGCTGGGGCCTACGTCAGTCGGGGTTTTGCCAAGAACTTGCTTGGTCAATACCAGGAGGCGATCGCCGATTTCGATCAAGCAATCCGACTGCGGCCCGACAACGCCAGCGCTTACGATAATCGGGGTGCTGCTAAGACCGGTCTTGGTCAACACAAGGAGGCGATCGCTGACTTCGATCAGGCCCTTAATCTGCGGCCCGGCGACGCTTACACTTTCATTAGTCGGGGCCATGCCAAGCTTGAACTTGATCAAAACCGGGAAGCGCTTGCCGACTTTGATCGGGCCATCCAACTGCAACCCGACGACGCCTACGTTTACATCAGTCGAGGCTATGCTAACCTCAGGCTTGACCAAAACCGGGAAGCGCTCGCTGACTTTGATCGGGCCCTCCAATTGCAACCCGACGACGCCTACATTTATCGCAGTCGGGGCCACGTCAAGCTCGAGCTTGATCAACACCGGGAGGCGATCGCCGATTTTGACCGGGCCATCCAACTTCAGCCCGATGACGCTTCCAGCTACAATAGCCGAGGCCATGCCAAGCTTGAGCTTGATCAACACCGGGAGGCGATCGCCGATTTTGATCGGGTCATTCGACTGCAGCCAGACGACGCCTACTCCTACAACAATCGGGGCAGTGCCAGGACGGGTCTTGGTCAATACGAAGAGGCGATCGCTGATTATGATCAGGCCATCCGACTGCAGGCCGACAACGCACACTTCTACATCAATCGGGGTGACGCCAAGGCCGAACTTGGTCAGTACGAGGAGGCGATTTCTGATTATGATCAGGCCATCCGTCTGCAGCCCGACTACACAAACTCCTACATCTTTCGAAGCCTTGCCAAGACCGAACTTGGTCAACACCAGGACGCCATCGCCGACTTGGAAACCGCGCTGGAACTGGCGCGGGACGCTGGCGACAACGACCTGATGGTCTTCATTGAAGGTAAGATTGAAGAACTTCAGCAGGATGAATGATGGACAAGCATCTGCGCTCTCAAACCGAACGCAGTCTTGGCCTGATCGTCGAGCCAAAGGCCATTCTCGCTGGCGAGTGGGAATAGCCCTGAATCATGCGGGCGCCGATGTCGGCAGACCGACCATTGCCGAGCAGACGCTTTTTGTCCATCGGGGTGGAGAGTGAGGTCTACGATGCGCCCTCCCAGGATATGGGTCTGGATAGTCGCGATCGCCATAGCTCTTGCCGCAGTCGCCGCCTGCTTCGGCCCGCAAAATTCCAGTGACTACTACTGGCGGGGTGTGGACAATTTCGAACGTCGTCGCTTCCGGGAAGCGATCGCCGACTATGATCAGTCTCTTCGGCTGGATCCCGAAAACGTCAACGCCTACCGAGAGCGTGGTATCGCCAAGCTCTTCATTGGTCAACATGAGGAAGCAATCGCTGACTATAATCAGGTCCTGCGTCTGCAGCCCGACAACGCAAATATCTATGTCGATCGAAGCGACGCCAAGGCCGGACTTGGTCAACACCAGGAAGCCATCGCCGACTTGGAAACCGCTTTGGAAATGGCGCGGGAGGCTGGCGACAGCGACCTTATAACCGTCATTGAAGGAAGGATTGAGAAACTTGAACAAGCTGAATGATGGACAGATATCTCTCGCTCTCACACCGGCCCTCCATACTCGGCGTCAGCCCGGCTCCGCATATGCCGTTGGCGCGATCGCGTGATTTGAGCATCTGAAATGGCCGGATTCCTGCGCTTCGCCCTTCCTCTCATCGCACTGCTCTCCATCTTTCCCCTCTATACGCGCTATAAGGCCGCGGCCGCGCCGATCGCGCCAGGCGTGCACCTGGCCAGTCTGGACCTCAGCCATCTGAAGGACCTGGCCGAAATCGAGACAGTCATGGAAGCTGCCATGAGCCAGCCCATCGCGGTCTACTATGATGATACGCGCCTGGTGCTGCGCCCGCAGGAGGTGGACTTCGCGGTCGACACCGCGGCGATGCTGGCGGAGGCGCAGCAGTACCTGGACGGGGCGGATTTCGTCGATATCGCCCTGCGCAAGCTGGCCGGAATCCCCCAGCAGCGTAGGGACATTCCGGCGCGCTACAGCTACGATGCCCAGAAGTTGGCGACCTGGCTGTGGCAGGTGGGCGAAGAGCTGAATCATCCACCCCAGCCAGGCCGCGTGCTCCCCCCGCAGTGGAACTGGCGCACCGAAGGAGGAATGCGAGGAACGGGTGAGGAGGAGAACGCAGAGGCAGACAGCCTTCCTCCTTACGCGACGCTGCCGGCCACTTTCGTGGGCTCGGCGCAGCGCAGCTGGCAGTGGACATCCGGCACGGTGGGGCAGGCGTTGCTGATCGACGAGAGCGCGCAACCGATCCTCGACGCGCTCAGCAGCACGGATGCGCGCACGGCCCACCTCGTGCTGCAGGAGACACCGCCGCCGCCGCTGACGATGGCGGAGCTGGGCCGGGAACTGGACGCCTATACGTCCGATTTCCCCGGATTCGCCGCCATCTATGTGCAGGATCTGACAACCGGCGAAGAGGCCACCGTCGACGTCGATGTCGCCTTCTCCGGCATGTCGACGATGAAGATCGCGATCGCCAGCGAAGCCTACCGGCAGATGGCTGACTTTGAGAACGAGGCCGTCGGCCAGTGGATCGACTTTGCGCTGGGAGAGAGCAACAATGCCGCCGCCAACCGGCTCCTCCAATGGCTTGGGGACGGCGAAATCTATACCGGTGGGCGGCGGGTGACGGAGATGATGCGCACCCTGGGCTTTACAAACTCATACATTCAGACCGGCTACGACGATAAATCGATCATCAGCAAGATCCCGACCGAGGCCAATAGCCGCACCGACTGGAACACGAACCCGGATACCCACCTGCAGTCCACGCCCGCCGAGCTGGGCCGCCTGCTGGCAGAGATCTACCGCTGCCAGGCAGGGGAGGGGCTTCTGATCGAGACCTTCGGCGGCGAGATCACGCCCGATGAGTGCGCTGCGATACTCTTTTACGTCAGCCATGATGAATTTACCGAGATGGTGTGGGGCGGACTGCCGCGCCCGGAGCAGAGCTGGATCATCCACAAACACGGCTTTGTCAACGAGGCGCACAGCGATCTGGCCCTGATCTGGGGGCCCAGCGGGCCCTATGTCATCGCCGTCTACCTGTGGCGTGCCGGCTGGATGGACTGGCCCACCAGCAACCGCACCATGAAGGAGATCAGCCGCATCGCGTGGAACTTCTTTGCCTATAAGTCGATGACCGAGGGGATCGAAGCGCCTCCCCCGCTGACCCTATCCCCGCCCCCCAACTACGTGCCCGTGAATTCCTACAGCAGCCGCGCCGCGCTCAGCGGCCAGAGCGAGACCGGCAGCCAGTGACCCGTGGTCAGCAGCCATACTCGCCACAGATGTGAGGACTGTTCTAATGCCCAGTCGATCCGGAGAAACCCTTGACGGGATTGTTGAAGAAATCACGCAACAGATGGAGGAGATCAGCCAGCTGCGGGATAATACCCTGAGCCGCAGCCGCCGCCTGATCCGCGACTGCGCGCACAGCATCCGCGCCATGCACCGCCACGAGATGGCCGCCGCCGAAGAGATGCTGGCCGCCGCGCGCCGCGACGCACAGGCGATGGTGGAGCCTCTCGCCGGCCACCCGGAACTGTACCACACCGGTTACACGCAGGACGCGTTGAAGGAGCTGGTCGAGGCCCATCTGCTCTACGCCTTTATCACCGGCGGCCCGCTGGCAACGCCGGCCGAACTGGGGGTTACCGGGGCCGCCTACCTGAAGGGGCTCACCGAAGCCGCCACCGAAATGCGCCGCTTCGCCCTCGATCTGATGCGGCGGGATCGAGTCGAAGAGGCCGACCCCTACCTGGAGATGATGGACGAGATCTACTCGCTGCTCCTGACGGTCGATTTCCCCGACGCGGTCACCGGCGGGCTGCGGCGCCAGACCGACGTCCTGCGGGGTGTCCTGGAGCGCACGCGGGGTGACCTCACGACGGCGATGCGCCAGGAGAAGATGCAGGCCGCGCTGCGCCGGGTCGAGGAGAGGCTGGGGTAGATGGCGGTTTTCAGTAACGTCTGTGTTGCGGGTATAGTCACAGTTCGGAAAGAAAATTGACGTCAAACGAAATCCACATGAGAAACTGAAGCCTGGAGAAAGAGAACAATGCAAAATCAACATGTCTTTATGGGCGACCTCACCCGGCGCGAGTTTCGCGAAGCGCTGGCAGAGGGCAAGTTTCAGACCGCAATCATTCCCACCGGCAGCATCGAGCAGCACCTCGAACATCTGGCCATGGAGCACGACATCCGCATGGCCACCCATGTCGCGGAACAGGTAGCCCGCCAGCTCTATCCCCAGGTCATCGTCACGCTGCCGATACGCGCCGGCATCTCGGAGCATCACATGAGGCACCGGGGCACCGTCTCAGCCAAGCCGGGTCCGTGGCTGAGCGTGGTGTTCGACGCGGTGGAGAGCCTGATACGCCACGGTGTCAAAAATGTTCTGGTCCTGAACGGGCACGGCGGCAACGAGGCGCCCATGGGGGGCATCATCGGCCAGTGGCATCTTTATTTCGCGGCCGAAGCGCCGGAGGCCAGTGTTCAGTTCCACTCCTACTGGAATCTGAGCCGACCGGAAGCCGAGAAGCTGTGCAAGGGAGGAGTTCCGGGCCACGCACAGGAGTACGAGACCGCGATGGCGCTGGCCGTCTGCCCGCATAACGTGCGCATGGAGGTGATGCACGACCAGGAGGATAGAAGCCCCCTGGACGCCAGCGCCGAACAGGGGCAAAAGCTGGTCGACGCAGCCGTAAACGCCACCCGCCGCTACGTGGAAGAGATGATCGACGGCCAGCACCGCGTCGCCGTCAATCCTGAATAGCAGCCAGGGGTTGCCGGTTAGAAATCAGAAACCGTTCCAGCTTCGTCTACGACGGGTCACCGACCATTGCCGTTCAGGCCGCAATACTCGGCCGCGGTGAGGGCGTAGACCTGCGCGGCCTGCGTCAGGCGTGAGAGCGATACCCACTCCCCGTCCGAATGGGCCGTCTCATTGGAGGGGCCGTAGTAGAAGGAAGGCACACCGCCAAGGTTAACGTACAGATTGGCGTCGCCGACGATGCGTTTACCGGTGATTTCCGCCTGCCCGCCGTGCACGAAGCGGTGCGCCTGCGCGACTGCCTGCACCGCAGGATCGTCGCCGGGCGTTTCGAACGGCTCCCGTTCGTGGATCATGTTGACGTTCAGCTCCAGTTGGCCGGCCTCGGCGATAGGCGCCGCCAGTTCGCGCAACTCGGCCAGAGCCTCCTCCGCGTTGGCGCGCGGCCCCCAGCGCAGCGTGCCGGTCAGCCGGCAAAGCACGGGCGTGCGGTTGAAGTAGTCGCCTGCCTCCACCGTCCCCACATCGATGCGCTCCGCCCCCGCCAGGGGATGCAGCCCGCCCCTGTCCAGCTCCTCCTG
Source organism: Caldilineaceae bacterium (assembly GCA_958295845.1). Lineage (GTDB taxonomy): Bacteria > Chloroflexota > Anaerolineae > Caldilineales > Caldilineaceae > Bin5. The sequence goes on along the minus strand of OY282376.1, from coordinate 5,294,798 downwards.
GTAGGCGGCGATGCGCTGGATCAGATCGCCAAGAAAGCGAATCGGGTTCTCGCCGAATGGCACGTAGGTGGTGTGGGTCCCGCCGCGCGGGGATGTGAGTTCGATCTCGAAGACCATGGTGCCCATACTCATCACCCACAGCTCGTTCCAGCCCTCACCGATCAGAATCCTGTCGCCGCCGATCCGGCCGTTTTTCCAGTCCTCGATCAGGGCCAGGGGGCCGTCCTTTTCGGCCTCCGGCTCTTCGTGGCCGACGATGGCGGAGAGCCAGAGGTCGCCGGCCAGCGTAACGCCAACTGACTTGAGCGCCCGCAGCGCACCGAGCTTGGCCGCCATCGCCCCCTTCATGTCGGTCGCCCCGCGCCCGTAAAGCCGGTCCCCCTCGCGGCGGCAGGGAACGCAGTCGCCGATGGGGATCGTGTCCAGGTGCCCGTTCAGCATCAGGCTGGGCCCGTCGCCTGTCCCCGGCAGCCGCGCATAGATGTTGTAGCGGCCGTCCGTCACCCGGCGCTCATCGACGTCAAAGCCGAGTTCACGCAGCTGGGCCGCGTAGAACTGGCAGACCTCCGCCTCCTGCATCGTCACGCTCGGGATCTCCACCATCGCCTGCGCCAGCTGCGCGATCCACTCGCCGTCAACCGCGTCTCTGAGGGCTGTCCACTGCGCCTGGTTCTGTGTCATCTGTATCCTCTGCTCTCTCTGGCTGCGATGCGCGTTTAAGTTGGGGCTATCATAGCATGGCCATTCGGGGATTCAAACGCGGAATGGCAGCGCTTCTTCTCGCGCTACGTGACAGGGTAAACATTTCTTCCCGAGCGCGTTGACGGAGCCATTGCTTTCTCCAGGCTGCGCGCTATCTCCTCCCTGTTTGGAGCTAATTCAGGCAGTTTACCCATAGAAAAAAGAGCAGGTCGGATCAAGTTCTGATCCGACCTGCATATTCATGTTCGAATGAATCTGTTCTAGCTAGCGATGCGAGGGGGCGCGCACACCAACAATAACTGTGCGTCAGGGCAAACGTTCAAGCAACGACTGCAGTAACGGCAGCAGGACGCCAAGCACTACAACGCCGAGGGCCCATTTCATCCACCGGAGATCGTTTTTGATTTCAGTGATCTCGCCGTGCATTTCGGATCTGACGGATAGTATATCTGTCTGCAATTCGGACTTGACCGTCTGCACCTCCGCTTTGACGTCATGCACAGCGGTCTTAACGGTTTCTACATCCGCTTTTGTCGCCAGATGCTCATAGGCACCCTCGATGCGGGCGATCCGTTCACTCTCGGTTGCCATTGTCATTGCCGTCTCAATTCAACTACATCTTTCGGATTCGGGGGTTTTGCGGCCCGGGCATTGTGTAATCTGTCCCGTGCCAGGGTTCTGGCGGCGCCCATTCTTGGGGCCAGCGTGTACCCGTGTTCAATAACTGTCAGAAGTATACTATACACGCCTGGCCTTGGAAAGGCGCAATTAAGTGCCCATTAAAGAACGGTTGAACACAAGAAATGTTCCCCAAACAGGGTCAATGACCCACACAGAACCCAAATCAGTCCATAATTCAGGGAAGAACGCAACGCGGCCCCGCTAACGCCGACTCGCGGCCAGGCTCCCCACAGCATCCGCCAATAGGTCGATCTCCTCCTCCAGCAAAAAGAATGGGACGCTGGCGCGCACGCCGTTGTGGGCGATGGTCAGCGGACGGACGATGATCGGCTTCGGCCCGCGCTCGCGCAGGGCGCGAGTCAACGCCTCGCCGTCCCAGTTGGCTACGGCAAAGGCGGCCAGGGCTGCCGAACGCTCGGCTTCAAGCGGCGTGTGGAGCGTGACGCCGGGGATTGCGGCCAGGGCCTGTTTGAGGCGGTCGGTGAGCTGCGCGGTGCGCGCCCAGATGCTCTTCAGTCCGATCTCCGTCACGTAGTCGGCGGCAAGGGCCCAGGTATGTACCAGCGGCCACGACCACGGACCGTACTCGAACCGCTCCGCCCCCTCCTTCAACGCATAGTCATCAGTATCGTAGCGGAGCCAGGCTTCGGCGCGCCCGCCGGCATAGGTGACCTGCAGGGCTTCAAGCCGATCAGGATGCACGTAGAGCGCGCCCGCGGCATAGGGAGCGTACATCCACTTGTAAGAGAGGATGCCGGCAAAGTCGCAGCCCATTGCCGCCAGGTCGATAGGGAAGAGGCCGGCCGAGTGGGCCAGGTCGACGAAGGTGAGGACGCCGCGTTCCCTAGCCAGCCCGCACAACTGCTCGACAGGCAGCCGGAAACCGGTCTCGGTGGTGACGTGGCTGACGGCGACCAGCCGCGTGCGTTCGCTGATGCGCGCGGCGAAGGCGTCCAACTGCTCTTCCGGGTCGGACAGCAGCGGCACTTTAACCACTTCGACGCCGTGTCGGTCCCGCAAATGCAGCGAGGGCAGGTGGAGTGCGGCCTCCTCCTCGTCCGTGATCAGCAACTGGTCCCCGCGCCGCCAGTCAAGGCCCCGCAGCACGGTCTGATAGGCTTCACTCACACCTCGCATGAGGGCCAGCCTGTCCGGCGCAACGCCGAAGAAGCGCGCCAGCGCGGCCTTGGAACGCGTGCGCCGCGGGTACTCCTCGTCCGGGTAGACGATGTGCATCGGCCCCCGTACTACCAGCTCTTCCATCAACCGGGCATGTTCGGCGGCGATGGCGCGCGGGGTTACGCTCACCCCGCCGTTCTGAAACCAGACATACTGCGACAGCGCGGGGATGTCGGCGCGAATCTTTTCAATCGTCGCTCGCCGCATGGGAGAGTTCCGACGCAGTTTGCCAGGCAGGGTATGCCGTCTGCGGTTCGAGCAGCTCGTGATACGTTTCCGGACGCCGCATCCCCAGGTAGCAATCTTTGAGCGTTGGATAGCGCTCTTTGATCTTGCCGCTGTACCACGTCTCGTAGCCGGCATCGAGGTCGACGTCGGCGAAGGTCAGGCCGGGCCGGTGTGACGTGTTGGCCAGCGTGCGGCCATAGGGGTCGACAATGCGCGAATGGCCCATGGAACGGCCGGCCAGGAAGGGCTGCATCACGAAATGGGAGGAGGCCAGGTAGACCTGGTTGTCGATCGCGCGGGCGTTGACGATCGACTCAATGTGGTCGCCGGTGTAGTCGATGCACATGGTGGGGAAGAGCAGCAGATGCGCGCCCTTCAGCGCCAGGATGCGCCACATCTCGGGATAGTGAATATCCATGCAGATGCCCATACCCACGCGGCCGAAATCGCACTCGAAGACCGGGTAGCCGAGGTCGCCGGGCAGCACCTCGTCCTCTTCGCCGGGGGCCAGGTGCATTTTGCGGTATTTGCCCATCAGGTCGCCCTTGCGGTCCAGGAAGACGCCGGTGTTGTAGACCTTTTCGCCATCCCGCTCGCGCTGGCTGTAGGCGACATAGAGATTGTTATCGCTGGCGCGCTGCGCGAACTGGGCTAGCGTGGCGCCGCCGGGAATCGGTTCGGGCAGATCCGGCAGGTGTTCGGGGGCGCAGCCGACCACGTCCGGCTCCTCTGGCAGAAGGACAATATCAGCGCGGGCATCGCCGGCGCGGTCGATCATCTCCAGGCAGCGTTCGATGCAGCGGCTGGGATAGCTGGGCGGGTCGTCGTGCAGGATGCTGGCCGTGGCCAAACGGGCGGGTCTCATTGGCTGGAACCTCCGACGGATAGGGTGATGGGCTGCGACAGGTCCAGAGTGACGCGCAGCGTGTCGAGCTTGACGAGCAGCCCGGGCTGGGGCTGGCCGTCGATGATTACGACCGGGTTGCGGCGCAGATTGGGCGGCACCTTGATGTCAACGGTGACCTGCCGGCTGGCGACCGGGGCCGGCAGATCGCGCAGCTGCAGGCGGTAGCTCTCCTCCCCCGCCGCGGCCGAGACGGCCTCGATCTGCAGATGGCGCCGGCAGACGATGTAGTCGAGGATCTCCTCAGCGGTGGCGGTCCACACCTTGTCGCCGCTTTCGACCACCGCGTTCAGCCGGGCGCGGTGCTCGTCGATGTAGAGGTCCTTGTTCTCGTGGGGAATGGTCGGCGCCGGACAGTGGCAGTAGTCGATCACCCAACCCGACTCCCGCTGCGCCTGGGTCAGCCGGTGATGCGAGTCGAAGGCCGCATAGAGCGGCGTCCAGGCCTGGTGCAGGTTGGCGACGCGGCCGAGGAACCAGAGATCGGCGTCGGGCCGGTTGATGTCGTCGGTGACCGACAGGGCGCAGAGGTAGCCGTGCTCCTGCAGGGCCGCGGTGATCTTCGGCGTGATGTTGGCGTTGCTGCCCGGCGCGGTGTAGACGGTCACGCGATGGCCGATCGCGTCCTCCAGCACCTCCTTGGCCTGGCGCACCTCCAGGTCGATGTTCTCCTCGACGATGCCGTGTGTCCAGGAGTGGTTGCCAACGCCCCAACCCATGTCGATCAGCTCGCGCAGCTTGTCCGCGCCCATGTGATGGTAGCCGTTATAGCTGGAGTTGCCGACGCGGCGCACTTCGCCCATCTGTCCGACCACGACCTCCACGTGGCCGGGCAAACCCAGCTCCTCGTGCAGGGGAACGACATGGTCGAACAGCTCGGTGAGCGCCTCGTCGTAGGTGACCGTGTAGGCCCACTCCTTGCCATGCTTAAAGGTGGTTGGGGTGATTTGAATGTTCATGGTTCCCCTTCAGGATGATCAAATAGTCCCAATTGATAAGTTCCACTGGATTTCAAGTCGATCATGCGCGCGACGTATTTCCCGTCATCCACACCACCCGACTTGTTAATGGCTTTGGTGATGTTCGGGACGCAATACGATTCCACCTCCTCTTGTATCTGACTGGTTGTAAAGCGCAATACCTCCCAACCGGCGGCTGTGAGACTGTTGTCGCGTAGATTGTCTTGCTTGGCTTTTTCGGGATTGGCGTGCCACGTGTCGCCGTCCGTTTCAACGGCAATGTTACTTTTGGCGCAATAGATAGCAAAATCCAGGAAATAGTTCTCGTTTTCAACGGTAATAAACTCTTGCCGCTCAGCGGGGATCTTGTGTCTTTTCAATTCAGCCCACAGGCGGTCCTCCAAAGGACTATCGTCGTACAAATCATTGATCTCGACGGCCGTAACAAATTTTTGCCAGGTCGTTGGAATGAAGACGATTCTGCGCCAACGACGGCTGAGAATGGGCAGGCGCCGTTTCTGAAGTGGGCCGAGGACAAGCTGATAGTAACGGTGATTGTCTCTCTTGTGCGGCGGCTGGTTGGGAAAAAGCTGTGCGCGGCGCACGATTCGAATATCCAGCACCTGCGCAAAATAGTTCACAGAGTAGGCCTCATCTCCGAAAACCTTAGTCTGGTAAAACGCAATCCACTGGGGCGGCCAACGCTTATTCAACCACTTCCTGGCGCTTGAAACTGGAATACGGTACCAGTTCCTGTCCCGAATCATTGCAAAGTCGCGTCTATCATTCACAATGGCTACCAATACTTCGCCTCGCTCAGACATGCCTTCCTTTTTTCAAGTAGTGGGGGATCATTTTATGCCAGAGGCAGCATGATCAGACGCAGTTGTCCTCGGCAACGGTGCGCACGATCGACGCCGCCAGTTCGCAGTCCTGCGGCTGGTATTTTTCACAGAAGGAGGACCAGCGCACAAAGTTGCGCAGGAAACTGTGCGCGTTGGGGCAGCTCTCCGCGCGATAGGTATAAGTGCGGGAGGCCGGCGGCATCGCATACTGATGCGTCCGGTTGCTGGCGCGTTCCTGCAGAAAGGTGCAGGCCTGCGGCATCAGGTAGTAGCGGCCCTGCCCCGCGCCGGGGATGCCGGCGTCGGCCACCTGTTGGGCGAACTCTGCCGGCGTGCAGCCGAAAGCGGCCGGGTCGATGCTGAAACCGGCCATCCAACAGGAGTACACGTCCATGTAATCGGGAATGGCCAGGGGTGTAATGCCGGGAATATCTGCCAGCAACTCGCTCACCAGCCGGATCATGCGATCGCGCTGCGCTACCTGAGGGTGGATGATCTCGAGTTGGCCGAGCGTAATGGCAGCCGTGGCCTGGGGCATGCGGTAGGCATACCCGAGCGCCGAGTGGACTCTGCCGAAGCCGGCCGGCGCCATCTCGCCGCCGCGGCTGTGACCGATAAAGCGCAGGGCTTCGGCCAGCTCGTCGTCGTCGGTGACGACACAGCCGCCGACGTCGGAGCCGAGCGTCTTTTCGGAGTCGAAGGAGAAGCCCGCGGCCTGGGCGAGCGTGCCGGCAAAGCGGCCCTTGTAGCGGCCAAAGACCGCCTGGCACACATCTTCATAGACGAAGAGGCCGTGTCTGGCGGCCAGCTCGTTGATCGGGTCCATATCGCAGACAATGCCCGTCTTATGCACAACCAGGATGGCGCGCGTGCGGTCGGTGATACAGGCTTCGATCGTGTCAGCGCTCACGTTGACGCTGCCCGGCTCGGTGTCGGCGAAGACGGGGATGTAGTTTTCCAGGCAGAGCCCCTGGATGGTGCCGAAGTCAGTGATCGGGCTGACGATGATCTCGTCGCCCGGGTCAAAGGGAAACGCCGCGGCCAGAACGCCGAGCGCCGGAGTACAGCCCGGCGTGGCGATACAGTGGCGGACGCCCAGCTCCGCGGCAAAGTTCTTCTCGAAGCGCCCGATCATGTCGACCGTGAGGCCGCTGTCCACCACCTCTTGCAAATACCCGGCGCAGTTCGGTCCCATGGTGCGGGGGAAGGGGGAGGGCAGCGCGGCCTGTTCCCCGTTGATGCTGGCCGCGCCGTAGGCGGCGCGTACTCTGGGTGCAGTCGTCATTGTAGAAGTTTCCAGTTCTCTATATGCTGCCCTTGGTAGCCGGGCAAGCCTACAAACAAGAAGTGACCAGCAACTGATCACTGGCCACTAGCCACTGCTGTTTTCAACGTCCTGACAGACCCGTCAGCAGGATCCCTTCCATGAAATAGCGCTGGGCAGCGAAGAAGAGGAGCAATACCGGGATCAGCGTCAGCGTCGAAGCGGCCATGAGATAGTTCCACTGCGTGTAGCGCTGGTCACGGAAGAACTGCAGGCCCAGGGCCAGAGTGCGCATGTGGGGCTTGTTCATATAGATGAGCGGCCCCATGAAATCGTTCCAGTGGGAGAGAACGGTAAAGACGGTTATCGCTGCCAGCGGCGCCTTGGAAAAGGGCAGAATGATCTCCCACCAGACTCGCAGGCTCGAGGCGCCGTCAATGTAGGCGGCCTCGTCGTAGTCGTACGGCAGGGTCAGGTAGAACTGGCGCAAAAGAAAGACGTAGAAGGCGCCCCCGCCAAAAAAGGAGGGCACGGTCAGGGGCAGAAAGGTGTTGACCCAGCCCAGGCGGGTAAAGAGAACGAAGGTGGGGATCAGGGTAACGATACTGGGCAGCATCATCGTAGAGAGCAGCACGGCGAAGAGGAAGTCCCGTTCGGGAAAGCGGCGCCGGGCAAAGCCGAAGGCGACCAGGCTGGCCGAGAGGACGGTGCCAAAGGTCGCCAGGCCGGTGACAATGAGCGTGTTGCGCAGGTAGAGAAAGAAGGGGAATTTCTGGATGGCCACGAGATAGTTCGGCCAGACGAAGGGGCGCGGAATCAGTTCGGGCGGGTAGGCGAAGATCTGCTGCGTGTCCTTGAGCGAGGTGCTGATCATCCAGATGCTGGGGAAGAGCAGCACAAGACAGATCGCGCTGATGAAGAGGTAGAGCGCAAGGCGCATGGACAAGTACGTCAACAGCCGCGCGAAACCTTTCTTGTGTCCGCTTGCCAGTGTGAGGGGAACTTCTGCGCTCGTTTGCGTCATAGGTAAATTCTAGTTCTGAGTTTTCAGGTAACTACTCAGCCACAATTGATTCGCGAACCTGAATGTGGCGAGTAAAGGCGTTAACTCTCTCCTCACTCTTCTTCCCTCTTTCCTCGCATTTTTGGGCGGTCGGGCCTTCGGCCCTCCCTTGTGCAGGGGCTGCGCCCCCGCAACGCCCCCCTCCAAAAACATGCCTAATCCGCCGTTCGCCGTATTTCCAGCGGTGCGTCTCGTCAAAAGTGGCGGCGGCCAACGAGTACACGGTGAGACAGCCAGAATGGCGGCGTGACTGAATTTCTGGTCCTCACGGACACTGTATATGGCGTAGTAGTTACGTTTTCAGTTTTTTGGTAACCCCACCCGCACGCCGCAGTTCACTAGAAACTAAAAACTGACTACTAAAAACTGACTACTGAAAACTGCTGTTCTCAACGCTCGGCCTCGTAGAAGACCCAAATTCGGGCCATGCGGAGCTGGATGACGGTAAAAATAAGAATAATGACAAAGAGTACCCAGGCCAGCGCGGATGCATAGCCCATCTTGAAGTATTTGAAGGCGTTGTTATAGAGAAAGAGAACGTAGAAAAGGGTTGCGTTGGCCGGACCGCCCGCGGTAATGATGTAGGCGCCGGTGAAAACCTGGAAGGTGCCGATGATGCCGAGCACCAGGTTGAAAAAGATCAGCGGCGTCATCATGGGCACGGTGATGCTGCGGAAGCGGTGCCAGAGGTTGGCGCCGTCGATACTGGCGGCCTCGTAGAGCACGGTGGGTACGTTCTGCAGGCCGGCGAGGAAGATGATGACGCTGCCGCCGATGCCCCAGAAGCCCATGATGACAAAAACGAGTTTTGTGATCTGGGGGTTGAAGAGCCAGTTGAAGGTGGGCAGACCCAGAGAGCGCAGCACGGCGTTGACGAGGCCGAAATCGCCCGAAAAGAGCATGCCCCAGGTCAGCGCGCTGGCTACCGCCGGCGTGATTACGGGCAGATAGTAGAGCGTGCGATAGAGATTGATGCCGCGCACCTGCACGCTGAGCAGGAGGGCGACCAGGAAGGCAGCGAACAGGTTGAGGGGGACGGAGAGGATGACGAAGTAGAAGGTGTTGTAGAGGCTGAGCCAGAAGAGGCGATCACTGCCGAAGAGCTTGGTGTAGTTATCCAGTCCCAACCAGTCGGCGCCGGAAAGCACCGAATACTTGGTAAACGAGAAGTAGACGGAGGCGACCATCGGGCCGATGGTAAAGATCAGGAACCCGGCGACCCAGGGCAATATATAGAGTCGCCCTTCCCACGCTTCTTTGCGGGCGAGAGGGCCTGGCCGGTACTTGGTCTGGAGAGCCATGAGGGCAGTGGTTAGTGGCCAGCCGCCGAAATAGCGGCTGGCCACTTGGTTTTGCCGTTACGAGTTGACGAGGGCGGTCGATTCTTCGGCGAGCTGGCCGAGAATTTCCTCGATGGGTCGGGTCGCAAGCACCATCTCATCCCAAGCCACGTTCCAGTAGGTATTGATCCATTCGGACTCTTGGGGGCTGGTGCTGTAGGTGCGCAGGATGGGGCGGATGGCCTCGTAGACCTCGGTGTCCTCCCATTCGTAGACGGTGGCGGGAGCGACGCTCTTTATGGAGGGGAAGCGTCCGCCGCCGATACTGGCATAGATGCCGGCTGCGGCTTCGGAGAAGGAGCGCTCCTTGTACCAGGCCCAGGCAGGATCGACGCTGCCGGGGCTGCTGGAGAAGTAGAAGGAGTTGAGCGCGGCGACCGAATACTGGCCGCTCGGGCCTTTGGGGAAGGGCACCATGCCGATGTCGAAGATATCGGGCGCGCCGTCCTGGACGATATTGCGGGTGTACCACTGTCCGGCCATGGTGGCCACGGCGCGGCCGTTGGTATAGCTCAGCGGCTGGTCCGGCGTGCTGGCGCCGGGTTGCGGGGTCAGCCCTTCGTTGTAGAACTGTTGTATCCATTTCCAGAGGGCGACGTTCTCTTCGGAATCCATGAGGCTGGAGGAGAAGTCGTCGGCCCACTGTTGGGTGCCCCAGGCCCAGGCGAGCATGACGTAGACCGAAACGCTGCGGGCGGAGGACATGTCGTAACCGTAAATGGGAACGCCGTCCTGTTCGCTGGTGAAGTCTTTGGCAAACTGGAACCAGGCGTCGTAGTCCCACTCGCCATTCTCGTTCATCTCTTTGGGGGTGGTATAGCCGGCTTCGTTGACCGCAGACAGGTTAAACCAGTGCAGCCAGCCGCTGATGAACCAGGCGAGGCCGAAAGTTTCGCCTTCGACGGTCTCTTTGGCGTAGTCGAAGAAGTCGTCGGCGGAGATCTCGGTATCGGCGTCGATCAGATCGTCCAGCGGGCCGATGACGTTGTTCTCGATGAAGAGCGGCAGCCACTGCCAGTAACCGTAGATGACGTCATACTCGGAACCGCCTGCGATGGAGGTGAGCAGCTTTTCGGTGAAGCCGGCCCAGGGCGCCTGTTCACGAATAATCTCATAGTCCGGGTATTTCTCGGTGAAATAGTCGATGAACTGCTGGTCGGCTTCGACCCAGGCATCGGTGCCGGTGGGGTCGTAGTCGAAAATGTAGGCGGTCTCCTTCTCTGCCATCATGCCGCCTTCGTCCATGGCGCCGTCCTGGGCGACGGGCGCGCAGGCGGCAAGTGCCAAACCCGTGCCGGCCAGGCCGGCGTTGCGCATAAACTCGCGTCGACTGAGTTGCTTGTGCATGGTGTGTGTCTCCTTCGTTGAATGGAAAGGGAATCGGGATATGACGAAGAGAACGCTAAATCAGCGAGACTATGCCGGGCAAACGGTTGCCTGGATCAACGGCTGCCTGGATCAGGATGGTGCGGTTGGTAAAGGCTCGGGCGTGTGCCTGCGCAGGGGATTGCGGCGAAACTGGCCCGTGTGCAGAGCAATGAAGGGTTATACGATGCGCTGCCCCCTGGTCTTTGGCGTGGTAACCGATGATGCGGTCGGACAGCAGCGGCCGAAAGCTGAATTGGGGGCATTATCGCACTGCGCCCGCGAACGCGCAAACAGGGTCAGAAAGCCCCATCTCTCAGGGAAATACGCCAACTTCCGGTGTCTGGGTAACCTGGCCCGGAGGGGGGATTGGCGGGACGCGGGTGGGGTCACGTGTGCGCATTTCGCGTTCGCGTCAGGTGCAGCCGCAACGTCCGCGCTCCCGGCAGCGAGTCCATAAATCCAAGTTTCACGCGGCGTCTGCCAGTTATCCGGGTGTACTGGTTGACGTTCAGATAGTTGGCCCCGAGAGCTGCGCCCCTGGACAAGGCGTACACCGGCGTCGCGCCGTATACAGCTCATGAAACCGCTCCCACGCGTCGAATGGACCGAAATCGGAACCCTTGAGTACCCAAATCTGGTCCAAAATAGCAGGACAAATGCTGTACACTCAGGCTATTTTATATAGCTAGGGGACCGAAGATATTCGGTAGTTTCGAAGCGACCCCCTTCCAGCAGGTGCCCCAGTCTGGCCACAGTTTCCCTGGAAAAGGCCCATGAGGCGAGGTCGTCCTGGTTGCGCCCTTTCCTGCAATCAGGCCTCTTTGCGACAGACTCTGAACGCCAGAATCTGTCGGTTAAGCCATGGACACAGCCATGGACATGGCCATGGAAACAGCGACAGAACTGTACCAGCGGTCGGCCAGCCGCATTCTGGTCATATGGGAGAAGGAGGCACTGTTACTGCCTGTCTTTTCGAGAAACGCACCGCGAAGGAGCAGATTCGATGCAGCCGTCGGACACGCGTACGTCTTACTTCCCTGGAAATGCACGGAAAGTCCTGGTCCTGTTTGTGGCGCTGATCCTGGCATATGCTGTGATTGTGCTGACCGGGCGCCAGCCGGCATTTGCGCAGGATGACACGAAAGCGGTCGGCACGGTGCGGGTTGAAAGCACCGAGCCGGGGGAGCTGGATGTGTCGTGGGATGCGCCGGCAAATACCCCCCGCGATTACAGGATCAGCTGGGCGCGCGTGGGCGAGAACTTCAAGACCTGGACAGACGAGTCGGGCAATGCCTTCCCGACGGAGCCTTCGTACACAATCACCGGTCTGGACGAAGGGGTGCGCTACAAAGTGAAGCTACGCGCCCGCTACGATGAGGGCGGACCCGGAGGGTGGAGCGAACAGTTTGAGGCCGTGGTTGCGTCTGCGCCCACGGCAACATCGACTGCAACGTCCACCGCGACCCCCACCGCGACCCCCACTACGACTGCTACCTCGACGCCAACCGTTACGCACACGTCCACACCTGAGAATACAGCCACGGCAACGCCGACAGTTGCGGCGCCGGCCGCGCCACAGAACCTGCAGGCAGAGACAACGCACAGTTCGGTGACGTTGACCTGGAACGACCCCAGCGACAGCAGCATTACGGGATACCAGATCCTGCGGCGCGACCGTGCTGCAGATGCAGTAGGGCAGTTCACGATCATCGCCGATGACACCGGCAGCACGGCTACACAGTATGTCGACGAAACAATTTCGTCCGAAACGCGCTACGTTTATCGGGTCAAGGCAAGGAACGCAGGGGGCCTGAGCGAGCGGTCCGACTACGTCAGAGCCAATATTCCGGCACAGCCGCATACACCAACGCCAACTGAAACGCCAACTGGAACGTCAACGTCGACTTCGACGCCAACCGTTACGCACACGTCTACACCTGAGCATACGGCCACGGCAACACCGACAGTTGCCGCGCCGGCCGCGCCACAGAACCTGCAGACAGAGGCAACGCACAGTTCGGTAACTTTAACCTGGGACGACCCCAGCGACAGCAGCATTACGGGCTACCAGATCCTGCGGCGCAATCCTGCTGTGGACGCCGTGGGGCAGTTCACGATCATAGCTGACGACACCGGCAGCACGGCTACACAGTATGTCGACGACACGGTTTCGTCTGAAACGCGCTACGTCTATCGGGTTAAAGCGAGGAATGCAGGGGGGCTGAGCGAGCAGTCAAACTACGCCAGAGCCGATGTCCCGACACAGCCGCACACACCGACGCCCACGGCGACGGCAACAGCAACGCTGCGTGTGCAACTGCAGCAGGTACAACAGCAGCAAGCGCCTGCTGAGACTGCCACGCCGACTGCAACAGCCACACCGACGCCAACTGTCACGTATACCGCTACGCCGGCGTTTACGGCGACCGCCACAGCCACTGCAACGGTGGACGCTTCAACCGTTATCTCTGCAACCATAGCGGAAAAGGCCGCGCTGGTCGCTCTCTATAACGCAACCGACGGCGACAACTGGAAAGAGAATCAACACTGGCTGAGCGAAAATCCCATCGATTCCTGGCATGGCGTCGACACCGACGACGATGGCTTCGTCGTTCGCCTCAATCTCAGAGAAAACAAGCTGACCGGTTCAGTTCCTTCAGAACTCGGTCAACTCTCCAAGCTCGAGCATCTGCAACTCTCCAGGAATGACCTCAGCGGGTCGATACCGTCATCGCTGGGCAACCTCTCCAGTCTGGATAGCCTCTACCTGGGAAGGAACCAACTGACCGGAGCAATACCATCATCGTTGGGGAGTCTCACCAATCTCGTACACCTTTCGCTGTCGGACAACAGTCTGAACCTTTCCATACCTTCCACGCTGGGCAACCTCACCAATCTGAAAAGGCTGATGCTCTCAGACAACGAGCTGAGCGGAGCGATCCCATCCGAACTGGGCAACCTCGCCAGCCTTGAGGAAATGTATCTCACCAGCAACAGCCTGAGTGGGGCGATCCCATCCGAACTGGGCAACCTTTCCAATCTGAAGTTTCTGGACCTTGAGTCCAACCGACTGAGCGGATCAATCCCATCGGCGTTGGGCAGCCTGTCCAATCTGCAGACTCTGTACCTCGGCATGAATCAGTTGACCGGGTCAATCCCGTCAGAGTTGGGCAGCCTGTCCAATCTGACATCCCTGGGCCTCTCGTATAATCATCTGAGCGGGTCAATCCCATCAGAGATATCCGACCTCCCCAAACTGGGTTATCTGCTCCTTACAGACAACCGGTTGACCGGGACGATTCCTTCGCACCTGGGCGGCCTCTCCACGCTGCAGAACCTGTTCCTTAACGAAAATCGGTTCAGCGGGTCCATCCCTGCAGAACTCGGTAACCTCTCCTCACTCACCTGGCTGGCTCTTTCCAACAACCAGCTCAGCGGGTCTATCCCTTCAGAGCTCGGTGACCTCTCCTCAATCATATTGTTGCATCTTGCCAATAATCAGCTGAGTGGAGAGGTGCCGTCAACGCTGGAAGACCTGACCAACCTGACTGGCCTGAAGCTCGCAGGCAACGCGCTGACTGGATGCCTTCCGGCCGGTCTTAGAGACGTTAGCATCAATGACCTGGCTGAAACGGGTCTCATATACTGCGGAGATCCTACGCATACGCCTACCGCGACCCCGATGGCAACCGCTACACCGACTTCCACCGCGACCCCAACGATTACCCCGACGCTTGTTCCCAACGCGACCGCGACGCCCACACCTACGGTGACAGCCACGCCTGTACCAGGTTCCGTCAGTTCCGACAGAGCGGCGCTTGTAGCGCTCTACAACGCCACGGGCGGGATCAGCTGGACCCGAGAATCCAACTGGCTGAGCAACGAGCCCCTCAGTGAATGGTATGGCGTTACCACCAACGATCAAGGCCGTGTCACAAAGCTCATCCTTAGCAGCAATAATCTGACTGGAACAATTCCAACCGGACTGGGTCAACTCGCAAGCCTGGAGAAACTCTATCTGTCATTTAACAATCTGAGTGGGTCCATTCCTTCCTCGCTGGGAAATCTTTCCAACCTCACAGGTCTGGGTCTTGGCTTCAATGACCTCAGCGGGACGATCCCAACGCAGCTGGGCAGCCTATCCAACCTGGGAAATCTGGACTTTGCACGAAACAACCTGACCGGGAGTATCCCGTCGCAGCTGGGAAACCTCACGAATCTGGTTTATCTTGACCTATCCAGAAACCAACTGACCGGGACCATCCCGTCGCAGTTGGGTAGTCTTTCCAACCTGGAAAGATTGACCTTATATCGCAACGGGTTGACCGGCAGCATCCCGTCCCAACTGGGAAACCTCTCCAAACTGACAAAACTGGACCTATCCAGCAACCAACTGACCGGGACCATCCCGTCGCAACTGGGCAGTTTTTCCAACCTGGAAAGCTTGGCCTTAAGTCGCAACGGGCTGACCGGCAGCATCCCGTCCCAACTGGGAAACCTCTCCAAACTGAAAAGACTGGACCTTGCAAGCAACAAGTTGGACGGGAGCATCCCTTCGCAGCTGGGCAGCCTGTCCAACCTGGAATATTTGATCTTAAATCACAACGATCTGACCGGGAGCATCCCGTCCCAGTTGGGCAGCCTCACAAAGGTGAGGGGGGTTTACCTTAGTAGCAACAAGCTGACCGGCAGCATCCCGTCCCAACTGGGCAATCTTCCCATCGTGCTATTCCTGTATATAGATAGGAACAATTTGAGTGGGAGCATTCCGCCGCAGTTGGGCGACCTCACAACGCTGAAGGGGCTTTTCCTTCATAACAACGAACTGACCGGCAGCATCCCGTCCCAACTGGGCGATCTGACCGACCTCATCACCATAGGCCTGTCAGGAAACCAGTTGACCGGCTGTGTGCCGCCAACCCTGCGTGACGTAACGACTAATGACATCGACAGTCTTGGCTTGTCCGACTGCGAGTAGCCAGGGCACCGGCGTCAGACAGGAGCCGCCCAGTCCCGGATGTGCCGGGGCTGAGTGGCTCTCCTGTTCCGGGGTGGGGCGCGTGGTGGCAGGGCGACTGGATCGCGCGGAATAAGGGGTCCGGGAGCTGCGCGCCTGGAACACATCGAACAGAGGGGCAGTTCTGGCGGTGAACAGGCGGCTGACCTATCCCTTCATGTGTTTCCAGACATTACTCTAGAGGGATCTGTCCGGCTGCGGCGCGGGTTAACAGGGGAGGCTGCGGGCCCCCCCCCCCGCACAAGGCAGGGCCGCAGAACCGACCGCCCAGACGGACGCTCGTCAGCCCGGAGTCGCAGGACAGAAGGTGGAACTGCTACCCACACGCGACTGGACCGAAATCGGAACACTTAAGTGACCAAATCTGGTCCATAATTGCAGGACAAATGCTGTACATTCCGGCTATCATAGTTGAAGGCGCAAAGATATTCAGAAGTTTCGAAGCGCCCCCCTTCCAGCAGGTGCCCCAGTTTAGCCGCAGTTTCCCTGGAAAAGGCCCATGAGGCGAGGTCGTCCTGACTGCGCCCTTTCCTGCAGTCAGGCCTCTTTGCAACAGACTCTGAACGCCAGAATCTGTCGGTTAAGCCATGGACACAGCCATGGACATGGCCATGGAAACAGCGACAGAACTGTACCAGCGGTCAGCCAGCCGCGTTCTGGTCATATGGGAGAAGGAGGCACTGTTACTGCCTGTCTTTTCGAGGAACGCACCGCGAAGGAGCAGATTCGATGCAGCCGTCGGACACGCGTACGTCTTACTTCCCTGGAAATACACGGAAAGTCCTGATTCTGTTTGTGGCGCTGATCCTGGCATATGCTGTGATTGTGCTGACCGGGCGCCAGCCGGCATTTGCGCAGGATGACACGAAAGCGGTCGGCACGGTGCGGGTTGAAAGCACCGAGCCGGGGGAGCTGGATGTGTCGTGGGATGCGCCGACAAATACGCCCCGCGATTACAGGATCAGCTGGGCCCGCGTGGATGAGAACTTCAAGACCTGGACAGACGAGTCGGGCAATGCCTTCCCGACGGAGCCTTCGTACACGATCACCGGTCTGGACGAAGGAGTGCGCTACAAAGTGAAGCTACGCGCCCGCTACGACGAGGGCGGTCCCGGAGGGTGGAGCGAACAGTTTGAGGCCGTGGTTGCGTCCGCGCCCACGGCAACATCGACTGCAACGTCCACCGCGACCCCCGCTGCGACTGCTACCTCGACGCCAACCGTTACGCACACGTCTATACCTGAGAATACGGCCACGGCAACGCCGACAGTTGCCGCGCCGGCGCAACCCCAGAACCTGCAGGCAGAGACAACGCACAGTTCGGTGACGTTGACCTGGAACGACCCCAGCGACAGCAGCATCACGGGTTACCAGATCCTGCGGCGCAATCCGGCTGTGGACGCTGTGGGGCAGTTCACGACCATAGCCGATGACACCGGCAGCACGGCTACACAGTATGTCGACGACACGGTTTCGTCCGAAACGCGCTACGTTTATCGGGTCAAGGCGAGGAATGCAGGGGGCCTGAGCGAGCGGTCAGACTACGTCAGAGCCAATGTGCCGACTGCGCCGCACACGGCAACATCTACTGCAACGTCGACCTCGACGCCAACCGTTACACATACGTCTACACCTGAGAATACGGCCACGGTAACACCGACAGTTGCCGCGCCGGCCGCGCCACAGAACCTGCAGACAGCGGCAACGCACAGTTCGGTGACGCTGACCTGGGACGACCCTGGTAACAGCAGTATTACGGGATACCAGATCCTGCGGCGCAATCCTGCTGTGGACGAGCAGGGGCAGTTCACGATCATAGCCGACGACACCGGCAGCACGGCTACACAGTATGTCGACGACACGGTTTCGTCTGAAACGCGCTACGTTTATCGAGTAAAGGCGCGCAATGCAGGCGGCCTGAGCGAGCAGTCAAATTTCGCCAGAGCCGATGTCCCGACACAGCCGCACACAGCAACGCCCACGGCGACGGCAACAGCAACGCAGCAGATGCAGCAACAGGTACAACAGCAGGTACAACTGCAGCAGGTACAACAGCAGCAAGCGCCTGCTGAGACTGCGACGCCGACTGCAACAGCCACACCGACGCCAACTGCCACGCCAACCGCTACACCGGCGTTTACGGCGACCGCCACAGCCACTGCAACGGTGGACGCTTCAACCGTTAACGCTGCCATCATAGCGGAAAGGGCCGCGCTGGTCGCCCTCTATAACGCAACCGGCGGCGACAACTGGATAGCGAATGGCAACTGGCTGAGCGAACATCCCGTTGGCCACTGGTATGGCGTTGACACCGACGACGACGGCTTCGTAGTTGGTCTCAATCTCAGAGGCACTGATCCGGAAAGAGGAAACAATCTGCATGGTTCAATTCCTCCCGAGATTGGTCAACTCTCCAGGCTCGTCTCTCTGAACTTCAGAGCAAACAGGCTGAACGGTTCAATTCCTTCAGAACTTGGTCAACTCTCCAAACTCGAGGAACTGCACCTCTTGAGGAATGACCTCAGCGGATCGATACCGTCAACGCTGGGCAACCTTTCCAGTCTGAAAAGCCTCTACATGGACAGGAACCAACTGACCGGATCAATACCATCATCGTTGGGAGATCTCACCAATCTCGAACAGTTTTTCCTGAACAACAACAAGCTGAACGGTTCGATACCTTCCACCCTGGGCAACCTCACAAAACTGAAAAGGCTGTACATCTCACGCAACGAGTTGACTGGATCGATCCCATCCGAGTTGGGCAACCTCACCAGCCTTGAGGCAATGTATCTCAACAGCAACATGCTGAGTGGGTCGATTCCATCACAACTGGGCAACCTTTCCAACCTGAAGTTTCTGAATCTTGAGGCCAACCGATTGAGCGGATCAATCCCCTCGGCGCTGGGCAGCCTGTCCAATCTGCAGACTCTGAATCTCGGCATGAATCGGCTGACCGGGTCAATCCCATCAGAGCTGGGCAGCCTGTCCAATCTGCAGTCTATGTACCTCTATTACAACAGTCTTAGCGGGTCAATCCCCTCAACCATATCCGAACTCCCCATTCTGACGCATCTGGTCCTCACATACAACCGGTTGAGCGGGACGATTCCTTCTAATCTGAGCGGCCTCTCCACCCTGAAGAACCTGTTCCTTGACGACAATCGGTTCAGCGGGTCCATCCCTTCATCGCTGGGCGACCTCTCCTCACTCACCTGGCTGGCTCTCTCCAACAACCAGCTCACCGGCTCTATCCCCTCATCGCTCGGTGACCTCTCCTCACTCGTCGTGCTGCATCTTGACAACAATCAGCTGAGTGGAGAGGTGCCGTCAACACTGGCAAACCTGACCGACCTGAGTGGCCTGAAGCTCGCAGGCAACGCGCTGACTGGATGCCTGCCTACCGTTCTCAGAGACATTGCCATAGATGACCTGGCTGAAACGGGTCTCATATACTGCGGGGATCCTACGCATACGCCTACCGCGACCCCAACCACAACCGCTACACCGACTTCCACCGCGACCCCAACGATTACCCCGACGTCTGATCCCAACGCGACCGCGACGCCCACACCTACGGTGACAGCCACGCCTATACCAGGTTCCGTCAGTTCCGACAGAGCGGCGCTGGTAGCGCTCTACAACGCCACGGGCGGGATCACCTGGACCCGAGAATTCAACTGGCTGAGCGAACGGCCCCTCAGTAGCTGGTATGGCGTTACCACCAACGATCAAGGCCGTGTCACAAAGCTCATCCTTAACGTCAACAATCTGACTGGAACAATTCCAACCGAACTGGGTCAACTCGCAAGCCTGGAGGCTCTCTATCTGGGCGCTAACAGTCTGAGTGGATCCATTCCTTCCCAGCTGGGGAATCTTTCCAGCCTCAAAAACCTCAATCTCGGCGGCAATGACCTCAGCGGGACGATCCCAACACAGCTGGTGAATCTCTCTGCATTGCAACATCTGGACTTCTCACACAACGACCTGACAGGAGCCATCCCGTCTCAGCTGGGCGGCCTGACAAATCTGAAGACGATTTCCCTTAGTCATAACAAGCTGAGCGGTACCATCCCGACCCAGCTGGGCAGCCTGTCCAACCTGGAATACCTGTCCCTTCTGCAAAACGACCTGACCGGTGGCATCCCATCGCAGTTGACCGGCCTGACAAACCTGAAGCATCTTTCCCTGAGTGGAAACGAGCTGGACGGCACCATCCCGACCCAGCTTGGGAGCCTTACCAACCTGGAATCCCTGTACCTTTCACACAACGATCTGACCGGGAGCATCCCGTCGCAGCTGGGCAATCTCACAAAACTGACAGGGCTTTTCCTTCAGTCAAATGATCTGAGCGGGAGCATTCCGTCACAGCTGGGCAGCCTCTCCAACCTGAAACACCTGTTCCTTTCAAAAAATGACTTGACAGGAACAATCCCGTCGGAGTTGGGCAATCTCACAAACCTGACGAACCTTTTCCTTGACTTAAACGATCTGACCGGGAGCATCCCGTCGCAGCTGGGCAATCTGACCAATCTCATCTGGCTGCGACTGTCAGGAAATCAGCTGACCGGCTGTGTGCCGCCAACCCTGCACGACGTAACCAATAATGACATCGACAGTCTTGGCCTGTCCGACTGCCAGTAGCCAGAACACCGGCGCCAGACAGGAGCCGCCCAGTCCCGGATGTGCCGGGGCTGGGTGGTTTTTCTTTGAAGGCAAATATGGTTAAGCAGCCCGCTTTATCTGTCCCGCCTACAGCATGGGGCCCGCACAACACGGTAAAGGTCTCCATACTAAGACCTCTCTTCAATTCACTTCTTAGGAGAAAAAATGCACATCCCAAGACCCTCTAAACTCGCTCTACTGGTAATAGCGCTTTTCTTCTGTTTTGGGGGATTTGCTCTTGCGCAAGACGAACTTACCTTGGAATCCCTTCGCGATCGCCTTGTCGAACTCGAAGACCGCTTTACTGGCTACGAGAATCGTCTAACAAATATCGAGGACCAGTACGCTGACCCATGGTCGCCAGACGTGATCTACAAAGACGATGGAATCTGCCAGAGTCCTCTGCATGCCTCGCATGAATGGGTCAACGTAATTCTTGCAGATATCCATCAACAGACGGCAGACGCTTACAGGAGTTTATATGGCGTCTCCATAGACCCTTCTGATGCAGGACTCATCAGTATTTCTTTTGGGGTAGGCAGTAGCAACGTATACCTTGAGTACGCCATATCGGGCCGAATAGTTGTCGAAAAGTGGTCGCACTGTGAGTATCTGGGCCATTCCGAATGGAGCGACGACAACTGATACGATTTCACCACCGTTCGATAACCCTCGAATGAAAGAGCCGCCGCCGTAGGACGACGGTGGTTCCTATGTCGGAATATCATCTGACCCTCTGTGAACCTCAAGCCCTGCCGTGCGTGGCATGAAACGACTTTGAAGATCTTGGTCTGTTGTGCTGTCAATAGCTAACGTACTGGCGTCAGACAGGAGCCACCCAGTCCCCGAAATGCCGGGGCTGGGCGGTTTTTCGTTCTGAATTGGGGTGGTGGGGGTCGAATGTATCGCGTGAAAAAGGGGGTTGGGCGGGGCCAGATTTCTGATCGCTTGACACGGTTGGCGGCCTGTTCTAAACTTTCGCATGGCCGATTTCGTCATTCCTGCGGTTTTTCCTTCTTCCTGATTGTCCGAACAGTGCCCCGAATGCTCGTTGGCCACACTTGGGGATGCGTCCATCTCCGGCACTTTCGTACCTGTGCAGTGTAGTTTCTTTTCGATCGCAAAGATTCCCACAACAGACTCTCTCCCAGGGTGATACGCAGCCTCCGTTGGTCGGACCGGGGTGGAGAACATGGCAACAGCCGGGACGGATGTACAACCGGGCGTAAGCGAAAGTTCCACGACGGGCCATCTGGGGCCCGATAGCCGCCGCCGGCACCTCCGACGCGAGTTGGGACGCGCCTGGAAATACCGCGAACTCTACCTCCTGCTCCTCCCCGCGATCCTCTTCTTTGTCATATTCCGCTATATCCCCATGGGCGGGCTCGTGATGGGTTTCCAGAACTATTCCCCGGTGCGCGGATTTCTGGGCAGCCCCTGGGTCGGCTTCCAACACTTCGAGACCCTGTTCGCCCTGCCCAAATTCCTCGAAGTCTTCCGCAACACCGTCATCATCAGCCTCTATAAACTCTTCATCGGCTTCCCTGTCCCTATAATCTTCGCGCTGCTCCTGAACGAAGTGCGCCACCTGCTCTTCAAGCGCGCGATTCAGACCGTCACCTATTTCCCGCATTTCCTGTCCTGGGTCGTGTACGGCGGCATCATGGTGCTCTTCATCGGGCCGGGCGGCGCCGTGCCGGAGGGGCTGGAAGCGATCGGGTTGAAAATGCCGGCCCTGCTGGTCAATCCCAAATACTTCCGCACCATCCTCGTCATCACCAACATCATGAAGGAGTTCGGCTGGGCCGCGATCGTCTATCTGGCCGCGATCGCCTCGATCGATCCGTCGATCTATGAAGCCGCCATGGTCGACGGGGCAAACCGGCTTCAACAGGCGAGATATATCACGCTGCCCGGCCTGCGCGGGATCATGGGAATCGTCTTTATCCTCAGCATGGGCAACATTCTCGAGGCCGGTTTTGAGCAGGTCTTTGTGATGTACAATCCGGCTGTCTACGCCGTGGGCGACATTCTCGATACCTATATCTATCGCATCGGGCTGGTGGACGGCCGTTTCAGCCTCGCCACCGCGGTGGGCCTGTTCCGCTCCGTGATCGCGGCGATAATGATTGTGATGACCAACTATATTCTCAAACGCGCCGATCAGCCGACACTCTGGTAACACAGACCGATGAGCGCGCACATCGAAACCACAGACTACGAAGAGCAGCCGCTGCGGGCCCGATGGCACAGCAACCGTCTGGCCGAAACCATCATCTACAGCGTGCTGCTTCTGCTCGGCATCATCAGTATGCTGCCGATCTGGCACACGCTCAACGCCTCGCTGAGCAGCCCCGAAAAAGTCGCGCAGGCGGTGCTGCTGCTGTGGCCGCACAGCTTTACGCTGGACTCCTACCTCTTCATCTTCAAAGGTGAAGCGCTGATACGTTCCTTTGGCGTCACCGTCTTCATTACCGTGGTGGGCACCGCGCTCAACCTTCTGGTGACGTCAGCCGCAGCCTACCCGCTCTCGCGGCGGGACCTGCCGGGGCGGCAGTTCATCATGCTCTTCATCATGGTTACCTTCGTCTTCAGCGCGGGCATCGTACCCGGCTTCATGCTGGTACGCAGCCTGGGCCTGATCAACAGCCTGTGGGCGATGATCTGGCCGACCCTGGTCAACGTGTTCTTTCTGATCCTGTTGCGCAATTTCTTCGAGAACCTGCCGGACGCGGTGATCGAGTCGGCGCGCATGGACGGCTCCAGCGAGATGCGCATCCTCTTTCAGATTGTGATCCCGATGTCACTGCCGGCGATTGCGACGATGGGGCTGTTTTACGCCGTCTCCCACTGGAACGAGTTCTTTCGCGGCATCTTCTACATCTACGACCCGGCCAAATGGCCTTTGCAGGTGCTGCTGCGCTCGGTTGTGATCCAGGCCAACCTCAACGAGATCGGCTTCAGCAACCAGGACATGTACGGCAACGCCCAGGTCAGCCAGCTTACGATCCGTGCAGCGACGGTGATCGCTGCTATCGTGCCCATGGCCCTCCTTTACCCCTTTGTGCAACGTTTCTTCGTGCAGGGTATCGTGCTGGGCGCCGAAAAAGGATAGCTGCAACGAGAACCAAGGAGGTGATAACGCGACGATATCTGATTTCCTTATTGACTGTCCCTCCAGAAGGAATACGCCGTCTGGATTTTCGCGTGACCGAACCAAAGTACAGACAAGGAGGAAGTTCTGTGAAACGCGCTAAGTTATGTCTGCCGCTTATCATTGTGTCCTTGGTCCTGCTGAGCGCCTGCGCGCCCGCGCCAGCCGCAACCACCCAGGAGGAGATGGCAGAGGACGTTACCGTCGTCTATCTGGGCATCGGCGACAGCTGGGTGTCGGATAACGAGTGGGTGGGGTTGATCGAGGAGGGGTCCGGCGTGGACATGGACTATCAGTTCGTGCCCAGTCCCGAATACGATGAGAAGCGCAACGTACTGATGGCCGCTGGCGACTACCCCGACGTCATCCGCATCAACCCGACTACGCGGCAGTTCAAACAGTATCTCAACGACGGCCTGCTGATCCCGATCGATGAGTATCTGGACAAGTACCCGACCGTACGCGACGCCTTCCCGGCCGAAGTCTGGGAGAACAACCGCCAGGCTGACGGGATGATCTACCACATTCCCCGACTCACCGGCAATCTGCCGCGCTGCCTGCACTACCGCACCGACTGGCTGGAAAAGTTGGGGATGGATGAGCCGACAACGCTGGCCGAGTTCCGCACCTTCCTCGAGCGGGTTCGCGACGAGGACCCCGGCAACATCGGCGACCCGTTGATCCCCTTCGTGCCCAACCGGCTGGACAATGTTACCTGGTCGATGGAGCATTTCCTGGGCGCCCATGGCGTCGATCACCTGGCGTGGGTACCTTCACCGGATAATCCTGATCAGCTCGTTTTCGCCAATACGCTGCCGGCCCTGAAAGATGGACTGCAGTGGGTGCGAGAACTCTTTGCCGATGGGCTGATGGACCCCACCTTCATGGTCGCCACCGACCGCGGGCTGTTCAAATTCTACGCCGGCAATACAGCTGTCACCTCCGACTGGCCGCGGTTCCAGCATTTCCGCCTGGAGGCCATCCGCAACGCCCATCCTGATGCCAATGCCGACACCGGCTACATCTGCAGCCTGACCGGCCCAACCGGTATCGCGAGCGGACCGATGGTCGTGCCCAACGCGCAGAGCACCGGAACCGCTCTGACGATCGCGGCCACCGCCGCCGAGGCAGATGCCTTCTTCCGCGTCGTCAACTGGCAATATACCGAAGGCTGGGAGCTGATGACGGTGGGTGTCGAGGGCATCACCTATGACCTGGTCGACGGCGTCCCCGTGACGCGCGGCCGCGATGCGATCCTGAACGACAATCCGCAATACGACCTGTACTCGCGCGACTATCTGTTCAAGAATGAGCCGCCGGCCTACTTCGATTACCAGCGCGACAATGTGAAGTGGATCGATGTCTCCGACGAAATGATGGGCTATGTGCAGGGCGTTCTGAAGGAAGCCCTGGAGGAAAAACGGCATATCAACTACCTGGTCGATCGCGATGACGAAACCATTCTGAACGACCTGGGGGCGCTGCACAGTCTGGCCAATGAGTTCGCGGCCCGGGTCGTCCTGAACCCGGATCTGGATATCGATGCGGAGTTTGAAAGTTTCCTGGCCGCGTTGGAGGCAAACAACCTGGCTGGGGTGACCGAAGCTGTCAATGCCCTCAACGATATCGAAACGATCAACGCGATGGCCGCGGCCATCATGAGCCCGGATGATGGGCTGGAGTAGACGGCAGAGGACAGTGGGTAGTGAATAGTGAATAGTGAACAGTGGGTGGTAGATAGTAACCAGTGGCCTGCGAAATACCAGGCCACTGGTCATTGGCATCCGGGGTATGGCAACTGGGGACTGATATGATCGAGACTGATATTCTGATAGTAGGCGGCGGTTCCGGCGGCTTTGGCGCAGCGATACGCGCCGCGCGCGCCGACCCAAACGCGCGCATTCTCCTGCTCGACAGCATGGCGCAACTGGGCGGCACCTCCACCGTTGGCGGCGTCAACAACTGGGAGCCGGGGATCGGCGGGCCGGGCGTGCATTACGAGCTGGCCGCGCGCCTGAGCCCGAACGCGATCGGCGTGGGCAGGACGGTCCACCTTTCGAGCAAGGAGGAGCCCTACGGCTTCTCGCGCATCGACCCGGACAGCCCCTATGAAAGCTCGCTGCGCCGCGCCGGCCTGCCCAAACCGCAGGTGCGCCGCGTCCACTTCGAGCCGGACGTCATGGCCGCAGCGATGGACGCGATGCTGCGCGAAGCCGGCGTCGATATCCGCTACCGTACCCGCTTTACCGACGTCAGCGTGCAGGGCAACCGGATCGTCTCCATCACAGCCCAGCCGCTTGACGGTGGCCCTCCCTATACCGTTCGCAGCCAGCTCTTCATCGACTGCTCCGGCGGCTGCCACCTGGCCCGGGCCGCCGAGTGCAGCATGGCCTTTGGCGAGGAGCCGCACGACCTCTACCAGGAGCCGTCGGCCCCTGACAGCGCCTCCCCAATTGTCAACGGCATCTCGCAGGTCTTTCGCGTGACCCCGGCCGACGAAGCCGGCGTCGATGAGCTCCCACCCGCTTCTCGCGCCTCCTCGATCCAGGACTGGCTGGCGACACACACGCCCGCCGCCCATGTGACCGAATACCCCAATGGCGATCTGTGCATCAACGTGCTGCCCACCATGGAAGGCGCCGAATTTCACAGCATGCCCTACCCCCAGGCGCAAGCCATCGCCCAGGCGCGCATGCACGCACACTGGCGGCGCATGCAGACCGACTACGGCTTCGATCGCTACCGTTTCAAGAGCATGTTTCCCCTCGTAGGCATCCGCGAATCGCACCGGCTGGTAGGCCGCTACGTGCTGCGCGAACAGGACGTGCGCGCCGGCCTTCTGCGCCAGTCGCGGCAGGACGAGATCATCGCCGTGGCCGACCATCCCCTGGATACCCACGGCGAACGCAATGTCAGAGGCGTCAAGCTCAAGGAGTTGGAGCAGCCCTACGGCATCCCCTACAGCTGCCTGCTGCCCGCAGAGTATGACAATCTGATCGCCGCGTCGCGGGGCGCATCCTTCTCACACATTGCCGCCTCTTCATGCCGGTTGTCGCGCACAATGATGGCGCTGGGTGAGGCTGCCGGTGTGGCCTCGGCACTGGCGTTGCGGGATGGCGCGGTCTACGCCGACGTGGATGTCGACGAGATTCGAGGACAGATTGGAATTCCAGCCTTCGTTGAGAAGGCGATCAGTGTCTGGGGTATGCGGAACTGACGCAACCGGCTCAACCCGCGCGGGCGCGGTAGTCGGCGGTGAAGCTGGGGCGGTAGAAGCCGGGCGCGTCTACCCTCTCAACCATATCGATGCCGTCAATCGAGGGCCGCGGCAATCGCCAGTCTGGATAATGGGCTGACCTGAACTGCCGACATGATGGCCGGAGACAATCGTCCCGGCCATCGTTCTGTTTCTTAGGAGCGAATGTATGATCGAGGCTGATATTGTGATCATCGGCGGCGGCTCCGGCGGCTTTGGCGCCGCAATTCGCGCCGCGCGCGCCGACCCCAACGCGCGCATTCTCCTGCTGGACAGCATGGCCCAACTCGGCGGTACCTCCACCGTTGGCGGCGTCAACGTCTGGCAGGCAGGGATCAGCGGGCCCGGCGTGCACTATGAGCTCTATGCCCGGCTGGCCTCCGATGCCATCGGCGTCGGCAAGATCGTGCACCGTTACAGCAAGGAAGAACCCTACGGCTTCTCGCGCATCGATCCCCATAGCGCCTACGAGAGCACGCTGCGCACCGCCGGTCTGACCAAACTCGAAGTCCGCCGCGTCCACTTCGAGCCGGACGCCATGGCCGAGGCCATGCACACGATGCTGCGCGAAGCCGGCGTCGAAATCCGTTACCGCACCCGCTTTACCGACGTCAGCGTGCAGGGCAACCGGATCGTCTCCATCACAGCCCAGCCGCTTGACGGTGGCCCTCCCTATACCGTTCGCAGCCAGCTCTTCATCGACTGCTCCGGCGGCTGCCACCTGGCCCGGGCCGCCGAGTGCAGCATGGCCTTCGGCGAGGAGCCGCACGACCTCTACCAGGAGCCATCGGCCCCTGATAGCGCCTCCCCCATTGTCAACGGTATCTCGCAGGTCTTTCGCGTAACGCCGGTTGCCGAAGCGGGAGTGGATGAGCTGCCGGCCTCGGCCCGCGCCCCCGAAATCCAGGACTGGCTGGCTACCCATACGCCCGCCGCCCACATTACCGAATATCCCAACGGAGACCTGTGCGTGAATGCGCTGCCGACTATGGAGGGCGCGGAGTTCCACAGTATGCCCTATCCTGAAGCCCAAGCCATCGCCCAGGCGCGCATGCACGCCCACTGGCGCCGCATGCAAACTGACTACGGCTTCGATCGCTATCGCTTTGAGAGCATGTTTCCCCTCGTAGGCATCCGCGAATCGCACCGGCTGGTGGGCCGCTACGTACTGCGCGAACAGGACGTGCGCGCCGGCCTCCTGTGCCAGTCGCGGCGTGAGGAGATCATCGCTCTCGCCGACCATGCACTGGATACACATGGTGAGCGCAATCTCAGAGGCGGCAAGCGCAAACACCTGGAGCAACCCTACGGCATCCCCTACAGCTGCCTGCTGCCCAAAGAATATGACAACCTGATCGCCGCGTCGCGAGGTGCCTCCTTCTCCCACATTGCCGCCTCCTCATGCCGTCTCTCGCGCACCATGATGGCGCTGGGGGAGGCTGCCGGCGTGGCCTCGGCGCTGGCGTTGCAGGATGGCGCGGTCTACGCCAACGTGGATGTCGACGAGATACGGGGACAAATTGGAATTCCAGCCTTTGTTGAGAAGGCGATCAGCGTCTGGGGTATGCGCAGTTGATACGCTAAGTCAACCCATGGCCGCGCGATATTCCTCGGTAAAGCTGTGGCCGTCAAAACCGGGCGCGTCCGCAGAGAGCTCGTCAATGCGAACAGGCGTGAGCCGCCCGCGGCGTACGCTCTCGCGACCCGCCAGCAGGACCATCACCGCTTCGCATAGCATGTCGATGTCGGCAGGAAATGGCCTCTCGCCGCGGAAGTGGGCGACCACGTCCTGCAGGAGCGCGCGGTAGAAGTCACTCTGGACGGTAGCCGACCAGTGCCCGTTGGCGGCGCTGACGGCCAGAGAAAAACCTGCCGCGGCTTGCAACTCGAGCACCGCCTGCAGGCCGTCCTGGTAATCGACGAGGAGCCGCACCGAGTCGCGGCTCCCGAGATGCGTGACCGCGACCGCGGGCGTTCTGCGGTCCAGGCCGATTACACCCTGGACCATCTCGATTACGTGGATGCCGTAGTTGAAAAAGTCGTTCGGCCCGCTGGCAAAGATGGTATGGAGGTCGCTCCCCTGGGTCTGCGCATGGATCCGCTTGACCTCCTCACAGCAGCGCAGCGATGAGCCGCCGATGATGTTCGCGCCCTGCGTCCCCCACTCTCTTAGTTGCATCAGATCGGCTACGTTCCCGGCCAGCGGCTTGTCGATATACACGCCCTTGCCGGCCTCGACGAAAGGCCTGACGCGCTCCGCGTGCAGGTCCCAGTTGCAACTCTGAACAAAGACCACATCCACCAACGGGATCAAGTCCGCCAGCACGGGCACGACTTCTGGGATGTTGTGCTCAGCCGCGAACTGCTGAGCATAGCCCGGCGGCCGTACGCTGCCGCCGTCCCAGCAGGCCACCACCGCCACACTGTCCCACGACTGCAGGATCGGCACCCAGCGGCCCGGGTGCGAGGTATCGAGGTCGGCGATTCCGATCTTAAGCATGGGTCAGTTTCCAGTATTCTGTGGCGGCCCGCTTTTGGATTGGGGTTGGAGTGACTGAAGGCTGAGCGTTGGCGCGGCTAGCGCAGCCATTCATCGAGGTGCTCAGCCACGAATTCGTCGTCAGTCAGGTGGGGATAGGCGCGGCAGGCGCGGTCCAGCTCCTCGCACTGGCCGGGGGAGAGGCTTTCTGCCGGGTTGAAGCACCAGATCCCTTGCATCAGCCCCTGCCGCCGCAGCACCTCATGCACGCCCGAAATACAACCGTGGAAGTCGTGAGTGCTGTCGAACACCGCCGCGTTGGCGTCCGTCATCTGCGCGTTGTAGGTGAGCCAGTGCCCGTAGTCGAGCCTGCCGGCTGCGCTCTGGTCGCGGACCGCCTGCAACATGGCGACCGCCTCCCGCGTCCACACAGCCCACTGTCCGAGCAGCCCGCCGACGATGCGCAGCGGCGGCGCATCCGCCTCCTGCCCGCCAAAGCTGAACTCGGTGAGCAGGTCCGCAACGATGTTGTCGTCATTGCCCGTGTAGAGCGCGATCTCTCCGCTCCGGCATGACTCCGCCACCGCCCGCACCACATCCAGCGTCTTGTACCGGTCAAACGGCGCGACCTTGATGGCGACGACGTTCTCAATCTCCACAAACTCGCGCCAGAAGCGGTAGGGCAGCACCTGTCCACCCACAGCGGTCTGCAAATAGAAGCCGAAAACTGGGATCGCCTCGGCAACCCGTCGGCAGTGTTCGATAAGCTCCGATGGCGATGCCTCTGCTAGCGCTCGCAGGCTCAGCAGTCCCGCGTCGTAGCCGTGCGCCAGGGCAGTCTCGGCTTCGCGCACCGCCTGCCGTGTGTCGCCCAGGATACCCGCAACCTTGACGAAGGGGCGGCCGGTCTGACGCAGGTGTTCGTCCACAGTCTCCGAGGCCAGCTCCAGAACCGGCTCCAGCAATCCGTATTCAGGCTGATGCAGCTCAAACTGGGTCGTATGCACGCCCACCGCCACCCCGCCCGCACCGGCCGCGCAGTAGTAGCGGGTCAGCGCGCGCTGGCGCCGCTCATCCAGCTTGAGGTCCGCGGTCAGGGCGAGCGGGTGGGCCGGGATCACCTGCCCGTTGGCCAGATGTTGTCTCAGTTCAGCCAGAGTCTGGGCCATCAGAAGCTCCCGTCGCGCGTCTCGAAATGGGTCGGTTTATCCAGCGATGCGCCGTCGTTCTGCACCCAATCGGCGATCCACTGCAGCATCTGGTGCAGCGAGACGCGCGGGTAGCCGAAAAGCTGCGCCGACTTGGCCGCGTTGTTGAGCAGCGCCGTCGGCGCCTCCTCGCCGCTGAAACATGGTTCCTTGCCGAACATGCCGCCCAGAATCTGCGCCACGCGTCGCACCGAGACCGTCTCCGGCCCGGTGACGTTGAGCACAAACGGCGGCGCCGCGCAGTGGTCGAGCAGCGCGATCGCCTGGGCGTTGGCGTCCCCTTGCCAGATCACATTGGCCGCGCCCATGTCGAGACCGACCGGCTGCCCCGCATACACGCTGCGAGCGATGTCCACGAGAACGCCGTAGCGCATCTCGACGGCATAGTTGAGGCGGACGATGGCGCAGCGCAGACCGTGCCGCCGCGAAAAGTAGTCAAAGACGCGCTCGCGCCCCAGGCAGGACATGGCGTATTCCCCCACCGGGTCCAAAGGGTCGTCCTCAAGCGGGCCGCCTTCGACGACGGGCACCAGCGGATAGACATTGCCGGTGGAGAAGGCGACCATGCGGGCGTTCAGATAACGCTCGCAGACGAGCGCCGGCAGGTAGGTGTTGATGCCCCAGGTCATGTGCTGGTTGCCGGTCGTGCCGAACTTCTGACCGGCCATATAGATAACGCTGCCGCTGTCGGGCAGCGAAGCCAGCTGCGTTCGGTCCAGCAGGTCGCAGGTGATCGTCTGCACGCCCCAGTCCTCCAGCTGGTCGCGCGTCCCAGGCTGGCTGAAGCGGGCCACGCCATAGACGCGATGGGGCGAGTTGAGCTGCTCAAGGGCGCGCACCGCCATCCGCGCCAGCGTGGGGCCCATCTTGCCGCTGACCCCGAGGATGACCACGTCCGAATCCAGCTTGTCGAGAGCGGCCAGTGCGGCGGGGGAGGGTTCAGAGAGCAGCAGGTCCAGCTCCTCTTCGCTGCGGGGCCCGCTGGCTGTGGCCTGCCTTTCGATACTGCTCGCCAATGTTGCTGCGCTCATCATTCCTCTCTTTCGCTGCCAAGCCGTCTGTCCTCTGACTGCGGTGTTCAGTAATCGGTCAAGGGCCGCAGACAGGGCTATGTGTATGTAATTAATATACAACAGATTGGGTGTCAATGTCCTGCCGGTTCTTTCAGCAGCAATGCTGCATTCGCAGCGCTCGAGGCGAGTGGCAGAGTTCACCGGTATGACGCCAACCGATTCCACAGAATAGTGTTGTTCTCTTCCCTTTGACAGAACATTTGACTTCTGATAGAGTGCGACCACCTCCAGTAAATTTGCCTCTGAAGTCATGAACTGTCTTACCCAAATGAAAGATCTAGCCTTATGTTTCTACATGATAGAAATGTTGCCAGCTTGATCTTTACTTTCGCCTACAACACAATGCTGGGCAGTTGAGAATCTGTTCACCTGCAACAAGATACCTGGGTTTCATTCAAAAGGAGGAAGGTATGAAGGTCTCGAAGGAAAGAGTAAGTCGGCGTGATTTTCTGAGGCTGTCTGCGGTTACAGCCCTATCGGGAATCGGTGCCAGCGCGTTGGCGGCGTGTGGACCGGGGCCCGCGGCATCCGGGGATATGGCAGGGGATGAACCCTCCATGGCCCAACAGACGATTACCTATTGGGACTGGTGGGGCCCGGCCGCCAATGAGACCAGCAAAGCCCTGTTCGACCGCTTGCCGGTTGCCCTGGGAGAGTCGAATCCTGAACTGGAACTGAACTATCAGAACGTGCCCTTCGGCGAGTATTTCGTCAAATTCCTCGCGTCCCATGCAGCCGACGACACGCCCGATGTTATGCACAGCTCGGTATACTGGGGGCGTGACTTCTATGACAGGGGTGCGCTGCTGGATCTGACACCCTCGATCGAAATAACGCCGGACCTGGCGCCCGAAAACTTCCTGGACGGCGCCTTGCTGCAGGCGACAAAGGGCCCTGCGCAGTACGGCGTACTGGGCGAAGGCCCGGACAGCAACCAGATCTTCTTCAACACCGATCTCTTTGACGAGGCCGGCGTTACAACCGACCCCGACGAGATCGCTACGTGGGACTGGGCGGACTTCACCGACGCTGCCAAGGAGTTGACCAAGCGTGACGGCGATGAAGTTGTTCAGTCGGGTTTCCTCGTCGGCACACCGACCGCCCAAACACTGAGCGTGTGGGCCAGTACCCACGACGTCGGCTTCTATTCCAAGAACGATGCCGGCATTGAAAGTGGCGTCGGGTTTAATGAGAAAAATGCGGCGGTGAACGGGTTGAAATGGTTCCTGGATATGTTGCACGTACACCAGGTCTCCCAGCCGATCGCGCCTGAACGCCAGGACTGGGCGCAGTTCCAGCAGGGAAAGACTGCGATGGCGAGTTCCGGCCCCTGGAAATATGGGCCCCTGACCAATGATCTGCCGGAATTGAACTGGTTCACGATGCTGTGGCCGTCGGCGCCGGTGGACGGCGGAAAGCAGGGCACGGCCCACTGGAACAACATGCTGGTTGTGCCGACCAAGTCGCCCAATAAGGATGCCGGTTGGGCCTTCCTGGAGTTCTGGTGCGGGCTGGGCTGGATGTTGGAGCGCTTCGCGATCGGCAGCTGGTTGGCGCCGCGCAAGGACTTCTACGAGACAGCGGAATACCTGGCCGCGCTGCAGGAGCTTCCAGTTCTGAACATGGTCCCGCATGCGTCAGCGTCGGGCACGCCGCTGGTGTACATCCAGCAGAGCGCCTTGGACGCCGTGATCAAGCCAATCCTGGAGGCGGCAATTCTGCAGGAGCTGGAGCCGGAGGCAGCGGTTGAACAGATGATTGAAGAGTGCAATACGATTATGGTAGAGGCCGGTTACACTTCATAGACCTATGGCTCGCGGCCAGTTGCTGCTAACTGGCCGCGAGCCGGTGTAGTGCAGACCACGGTGAAAAATGACGACTCTGGCACAACCTTCCCAGCCGCTTCAGTCGCGTGCAAGCCGACAAAGAGAACTGTGGAGACGCTTAAAGAAGACCTGGCCGGGCTACCTGTTCATCAGCCCGGCAGGCCTGCTGATCACGGTTTTTTCCTACGTCGCGATCATCTTCTCTCTCTACATCAGCTTTCACCAATATGACATCATCTCTGAAGCGCGGCCTTTCGAGGGCCTGGAGAACTACGCCCGCGCGTTGAACGATAAGCTGGTGCGAATCAGTTTCCGCAACACGTTTGTCTATGTAGCTGTCATTGTGCCATCGATTACAGTCATCTCCTTGCTGCTGGCGGTCCTTGGCAACCAGGTCCGACGCGGCCGTGCGCTCTTCCGCACCATCTTCTTCATCCCCACAATTACACCCATCGTGGTGACTTCAATGCTGTGGGTGTGGCTGTACGAACCCACCGGCGGGATAAATAGACTGCTGCAAATGATAAACATTGAGGGTCCCAACTGGCTCTTCGATCCATCGACCGCGTTGCCGGCGATTATGATCATGACTATTTGGGGTGCGGTTGGCTACTACATGATCATCTTCCTGGCCGGTCTGGCCGAGATCCCGGAGGTCTTCTATGAAGCGGCCAAGGTGGACGGCGCCGGCCGCTGGCACACCTTCTGGAAAATCACCATTCCCCTGTTGCGCAATTCGCTCATCTTCGCCTTCGTGACCTTGACGATCGCGGCGTTCCAGGTCTTTACCCAGGCATTTATCATGACGCAGGGCGGCCCGATGAACTCGACACAGACGGTTCAGATGGTCGTCTACCACTACGCATTCCAACGGTTCCAAATGGGCTATGCATCGGCGATCTCCTGGTTGCTGTTCGGTGTAATCTTCTTCTTTTCCGCTTTGCAACTGAAGCTGTTCATGTCGCGGGAGTTGTACTGAGTCATGGCGCGTACACTATCTAGCCCCGGCAGCGGGGTGAAAGAACGGGACAAAAAACTGCTTCTGGCTGCAACCAGGCGTAGCTTTACCATCATCGTTTATGCGCTGCTGATTGCCCTCGCGTTCAGCATGATCTTTCCCTACCTGTGGATGCTGGCCAACTCCTTCAAGAGCCGGACCGACTTTTTCACCAATCCCTATTCGGTCATTCCGATGCCGCCTACGTTGAG
This sequence comes from Caldilineaceae bacterium, assembly GCA_958295845.1. Taxonomy (GTDB): domain Bacteria; phylum Chloroflexota; class Anaerolineae; order Caldilineales; family Caldilineaceae; genus Bin5. The sequence goes on along the minus strand of OY282376.1, from coordinate 5,260,378 downwards.
CACATATTATGATGCTCTGACGATCGGCCGGATGGGGGTATATCTGGGCAACAGCATTTTGTATGCGGCAGCGGTATTGGTTGTCCAGCTTTTCATCGACTCACTGGCGGCCTATTCGTTCGCGCGCGTCGAATTTCCCGGCCGCGAGACCCTCTTCCTGGCGGTGCTGGCGACGCTGATGCTGCCCGGCTCCGTTACACTGATCCCGACCTTCCTGATCGCGCATGGGTTGGGCCTGACAAATACATTCACGGGGGTGGTGCTGCCGGGTTTTGCCGGCGCGTTCGGTATATTCCTGCTGCGCCAATTTTTCCTCAATATCCCGCGCGAGTTGGAGGATGCCGCCCGCATTGACGGCTCCGGATTCTTCGGCACCTATTGGCGCATCATGCTGCCCCTCGCCAAACCGGCGATGGTAACGCTGGGCGTCTTCATCTTCCTCAACGAGTGGAGCTCCTTCGTCTGGCCCCTCATCATCCTCTCCGACTGGAAGAAGTACCCGGTAACCGTCGGGATAGCCCTCTTCCGCGACGTCAATCAGATCAACTGGCCCGCCGTATTCGCCGGCTCCACCATCGTCTCCTTCCCCATCGTCATCCTCTTCATCATCGCGCAGGAATACATCATCGGCGGCATCAGCCTCTCCGGCCTGAAGGGATAGAAAGCCCCTGCCGGCGCACAAAGGCAGCGCCGGTTTTCCTCACTCCTCTTCACTCTCTCCTCGCCTTTGGGCGTCCGGGCCTTCGGCCCTCCCTTGTGCAGGGGCTGCGCCCCCGCAACGCCCCGCCCTTACTAGCCACCGTGTGTATTCTTCCCCAGCATCATGTCTAGCCAACAGTGTCTACCCCCCACCCGTTGTCTCCCTCCACTGACCACTGCCGTCCGCAGTTCACTAAAAACTAAAAACTGACTACTAAAAACTTCGCCCCCCTGACCCCTGACCCCTGACCCCTGACCCCTGACCCCTGACCCCCGACCCCTGCCGTTCCCCTGCAGTTCGCGGCGCGACGGCCCAATCTGCCTGTTGCCAGACGAGCACCTCGGCCCAAACTACCCGAAAACCTGGGCACCTCCCAGGCCAGACCCACTCTTCCCAGCTTTGACTACACTGTAAAACAGAACGCGCCTCGATATTCTCAGGAATGTCTCGCCGACTGTCTGATCCAAAAAAGCGGTTTGACTGCCCGCATAGGATATGCTATATTCCCGCTAAGCACCTTTCTTCAACCGCCTTCCTTTCTTCCTCATTTCGATAATCGCGATCGGCCAAAACCTAATCACTAGGAGGCTAAAATGAACCATGTACTGTCTCGCCGCCAATTTCTGATCGGGACGGGTGGGCTCGCCGCTGCCGGGCTTATCGCGGCATGTGCGATGCCTTCGGCGCCTATGGACGACGAAGGGGCCGAAGGCTCAGGAATGACCGGTGAACTGACGATCGACATGCAGTACGTTCCCGGCAAAGTAACCGCGGATACGCCGGTGGCGCTCCACGAGATCCTGAACATCGCGGCGGAGTACGAGACTATGCACCCCGGCGTCGAGGTCGTCTTTGAGGAGCCGTTCAAGGCAACCGAGGCGATGACCCAGCCGACCTACTTCAAGGCCGGCGCGGCCGCGGGAACCCTGCCCGACATCACCTTCACCTACGGCCTCTCCTTCATCTACGACAAGGACACGATTGTCCCGACGACCGAGTACCTGAATCAGCCGAACCAGTATATTCCCGCCGGCCAGCCGGGCAGCAGTCGCTGGCTCGACCAGTGGTTCGAGGATGTGCATCCGATCGTGCTGGCCGACGGCAACAACTACGACATTCCCGTCGGTTGGGGCGGCCCGGGACTGGTGATCGCCTATAACAAGGAAATATTCGCCGACGCCGGCCTCTCCGGTCCTCCCGAAAGGACCTATTACGACTACTACCAGGCCTGCCAGCAGATCCTCGATTCGGGCGTGATCCCGGTCGAGAGCACGCTGCTCAGCTGGGAATGGGACCGCATGGTCGACTACCTGGTCCGCGCCATGGGGCTGTTCGACCTGATCGACATCAACGGTGACGGCTTCTGCAGCGACGTCGAGCAGACCCGCGCCACCATCGCCGGCATCGTGCGGCTGGACGCACCCTACTGGGTCGAGCCGACGCGCATTTGGAAAGAGGTGACCAACTACTACCAGCCGGGTTACCTGCAGATGGCGCAGACCACCTCGGCGATCGGCTATGGCGAGGTCTTCATGACCGAACAGACGGCGATGGTATGGAACGCGACTCGCATCTGGCCGCAGCTGATGGAGCTGGGAGGTACCGACAAGTTCGGCGTCTTCAATCTGCCCCGCCTCACCAATAAGATGACGCCGTGGGGCGAAGAGGACCCGACCTGGCTGATCGCGCGCGGGACCGAGAGCAAGACGGTGACCAAGACCGCCAGCGAACGGGGACACGTCGACCTGGCCATCGATTTTCTCAAATTCATGACGACGCCCGCCAATACGGATCGGCTCATCCAGGAGCGGTTGGGTACGAACCTGGTGCTGCCGACGATCAAGGGCCTCGAAGATATCGAGGTCGACGACGACGTCAAGGGGTTGGTCAGCGACTATGAAGCAAAGACGGCCAAGCCCGGATTCTCCTCCGACCGCATCGGCGACTGGCACTTCTGGTACGAGTGGTTCTCAGCCATTCAGGCCTACTTCGCCGACGATATGACACTGGAAGAGATGATCCAGATTCAGATCGACGTGCTGCCGACCTTCATCGAGAATTTCCTCGTCGACAAAGAGCTGCACGAAGAGGCCGCGGAGTGGGAGAAGATGCAGGCCGACTACACCCCGCCGCCGTGGGGCGATTACACGGTCCCCAACGAACCGTTCGTGATGCCGTTCAACGCCTGACAACAATGGATAGTGGCCAGCGGTCAGTGATCAGCAGATCACTGGCCGCTGATCCTTGCAAACCCCATGTCAGTACAAACTGCCGACGCGGATCTCGACCGTAGACTGTGGGGCGGGCGCCGCCGGGCGCTGCGCCGCAATCTGACCGCGCTCCTCTTTCTCCTGCCCACCTTCCTCTTTCTGGCCATCTTCATGTACCAGCCGACAGTCAATGTCATCTATCATACCCTCTTTCGCTGGGACGGCTTTACGGTGGAGCGGTTCGTTGGGTTCAAGAACTACATTACGATGGTCAACGACCCCAACATGCACGTCGCCACGCGCAATCTCGGCTGGTTCTTCCTCGGCTGGATGTTGCAGCGCCTCTCGCCCTTCCTCGTGGCGGAGCTGGTCTTCAACCTGAAGCGGGAACGCACCAAATACTGGTACCGCACGCTCTTCGTGTTGCCGATGGTGGTGCCGTTTCTCGTCACGATCATGATCTGGAAGTTCATCTACAACCCGCTGCCCAAAATTGGCGTGCTCAATCGCATGCTGGGAAGTTTCGGCCTGGAGGAGTGGCAGACCGCGTGGCTCTCGGAGCCGAGCCTGGTGATTCTGGCGCTTCTGCTCGTCAGCTTCCCCTGGATCTCCGGCTGGCCCTTCATGATCTTCTACGCCGGGCTGCAGCAGATCCCCAATGAAGTGCTGGATGCGTCGGTGATGGACGGCTGTAATGTCTGGCAACGGATGGTGCGGATCGACATTCCGCTGGTCGTCACTTCGATCCAGCTGGTGGCGATCCAGACGATGATCGGCATCATCCAGGACTTCGCCTTTGTGCTGATCATGACCGCGGGCGGGCCGGCCAAGGCGTCGCTGGTGCCCGGTCTGCTGCTCTTTATGGCCGCCTTCCGCGGGGACCAGATGGGCTACGGTGCAACCATCGGTGTGACGATGTTCATCGCCATCTTCATTCTGACGCTGCTGAGCTTCCGCTACACAACGTCGCCCTTCGCCCGCACGCGACGCACCAGGGAGACCTGATGACCGAGCACACAGTCGACCGGCCCTTCACATCATCGCCCGACGCCGCGCAAGCGGATCTTGGTGCCCGGTTCACAGGCTCCCTGCATCATGCGGTGCTGGTATTTCTCCTCTTTCTGACCTTTTTCCCTTTCTTCATTGCAATCCTCACCTCGCTCAAGAGCTTTCAGCAACTGCTGTTAAATTTCTGGCTGCCGGCCTTTCCGCTGCAGCTGCAGAACTATGTGATGGCGTGGAACGAGATCTATCGCTCCATCATTAACAGCAGCCTCGTCAGCCTCGGGGCGGTTACGGGCGTGCTGCTCTGCGCGTCGCTGGCCGCGTACGCGTTTGCGCGCATCGACTTCGCCTGGCGGGACGGGGCCTACTACCTGGTGCTGTCGCTGCTGATGATCCCCAGCGTCCTCACCCTGATTGGCCGCTACCTGCTGATCGTCCAGTTCGGACTGATGAACTCGCTGTGGGGGCTGATCCTGCCCTATATCGCCGGCGGGATTGCCTTTGCCGTCTTTCTGCTGACCGGTTTCTTCTCCGATCTGCCGGAGGAGCTGTTCGAGGCGGCCAGGATGGACGGCGGCACCGAGTTGCAGATGTACCGCCTGATCGCGCTGCCGCTATCGCGACCGATCATGGCGATCGTCGGCCTGCTCACCTTTCTGTCGTCGTGGGGGGACTATGTGTGGCCGCTGCTGGTGCTGCGCTCGAAAGAAAAGTTTACGCTTATGTTGGGGCTGGCGACGTTCACCGGCAACACCCAGGTAATGTTCGGGCCGCTCATGGCCGGTTATGTGATCGCGTCGATACCGACCGCAATTATTATTATCCTGATGATGCGCACCTTCGCGGGCGCCGCCCTGGTAGGAGCATTCAAATGAGCGACGGTAAGCAATATACGGTGGGGCTCGTCGGCTGCGGCAGGATGGCGAATCTGCACGCGGAGGCGTATACGCTTGTGCCCGATACGCAGGTGGTGGCCGCCGCCGACATCGACCCCGATAAGCTCGATCTCTTCTGCGAACGCTGGTCGGTCCCCCAGCGCTATCGCAGCTATGAGGAGATGCTGACACAGGCCGACGTCGATATCGTCAGCGTCGTCACGTTGGACAATCTGCACGGCCCCGCCACGATTGCCGCAGCCGAGGCCGGCGCGCGCGGCATCTTCTGCGAAAAGCCCATGGCCTTCGACCTGGCAGAGGCCGACCGGATGATCGCGGCCTGCGACCGCGCCGGCGCCAAGCTTGTTGTCGACCACTCCATGCGCTTCGAGAAGAACTTCATCGAAGTGAAGGCGATGATCGAGCGCGGCGACATCGGCAATCTGCGCACCATCCGCGCCAATATGCTCTCGACCGATCAACGCGATCCCAGCAGCTGGCATTCGCAGTTCGTGACCGCGGGCGGCGGCGAGCTGATGCACAATGGCACCCACCTGACCGATATTATCCGCTTCTACGCCGGCGATCCGGAGTGGGTTTTCGCCACGGTGGAGCGGGGCAACAAGGCAATCACAATCGAGGACCTCGGCGCCGGCCTGTTCCGCATGGACAGCGACTGCCTCTTCTTCTTCGAGTCGGGCGGACGGCGCCGCTACGGCACGTTCGAAATCCTGATCGAAGGCGACGAAGGCCGCCTCGTAATCCAGCACGGCGCGCGCAACAGCATGGGGAGTATGGGCGGGTGGGCCTGGGAACCCTATCTGCACCGCTGGCGCGGGCGCACCGAGCCGGTCGAGTGGGAGCCTGTCCCCACCCAACGGGACAACGCCACCATCAACGCGGTCACCGACCTGGTCGACTGCATCGAGAACGACCGCGAGAGCATCTCGAGCGGGCGGCAGGGCCGCGCCGCGCTGGAAATGATCATGGGCGTCTATGAATCGCAGCGGCGGGGCTTGGCGCGCGTCGACTTCCCGCTGCAGATCCGCGACAATCCGTTCGGAGATATGCTGGATAGAGGTCAGATATAGCGCGCAAATCCCCATGCGCCCACCGGTGATCATCATCGTCCCAATCACGCCCCCTGCGCGGGTCCCTCCCTGGAAGGAGCATCCAAATGAGCGACGGCAAGCGTTACACGGTGGGAATCGTTGGCTGTGGCAGGGTGGCCGCCCTGCACGCGGAGGCCTACACGCTTGTCCCCGGTACGCAGCTGGTGGCCGCTGCCGACATTGACGCCGACAAGCTGGATCACTTCTGCGAACGCTGGTCGATCCCGCAGCGCTACGGCAGCTACGAGGAGATGCTGGCGCAGGCCGACCTCGATATCGTCAGCGTCTGTACAATGGACAATCTGAAGGGGCCGGTGACGATTGCCGCAGCCGAAGCCGGCGCCCGCGGCATCCTCTGCGAAAAGCCGATGGCCTTCCACCTCGAAGAGGCCGACCGGATGATCGCGGCCTGCGACCGCGCCGGCGCCAAACTGATCGTCAACCACTCGATGCGCTTTGAGGCGAATTACATCGATGTAAAGAAGATGATCGAGCGCGGCGAGATCGGCAATCTACGCACGATCCGGGGTCACCTGCTCACCTCCGATCAGCGCGACCCCGCCAGCTGGCATTCGCATTACGAGACCGCGGGCGGCGGAAATATGATGCACGACGTCACGCATCTCTTCGATCTGATCCGCTTCTACGCCGGTGATCCGGAGTGGGTATTCGCCACGGTAGAGCGGGGCAATAAGACGCTCACAATCGAGGACCTCGGCGCTGGGCTGTTCCGAATGGACAGCGACTGCCTCTTCTTCTTTGAGTCGGGCGGACGGCGCCGCTACGGCACGTTCGAAATCCTGATCGAAGGGGATGAAGGGCGGCTGGCGATCCAGCACGGCGCCGGCAACAGCCTCGAGCGGGCCGGCGGCTACGGCTGGGTACCCTATCTGCACCGCTGGCGCATGCAGACCGAGCCGGTCGCATGGGAGCCGGTGGCCACGCAACGGCAACACGCGTGGGTCAACGCGGTCACCGACCTGGTTGACTGCATCGACCAGGACCGCGAGAGCGTCTCGAGCGGGCGGCAGGGCCGCGCCGCGCTGGAGATGATCATGGCCGTCTACGAATCGCAGCGGCAGGGGTTGGCGCGCGTCGACTTCCCGCTGCAGATCCGGGACAATCCGTTCGGAGATATGCTCGAGAGAGGTCAGATATAAGGATGCGATGCCCATGCGCCCACCGGACCTGACGCACCAGCTCATCTACAAGAACCCCCACGCCTACTGCGCCTGGCCGGACATCAAGATCCTGCACGACGGCGAGTGGGTACTGGCCTTCTGCGAGGCGATGCGCCGCCCCATCCTCACGCATCTCGACCCGAGCCTGCTCAACATGCTGCTGCGGTCCGAGGACGGCGGACAGAGCTGGCACGGGCCGCAGGTGATCGCCGGTTACGACTTCGCCGGCATGGACGACCCCGGCATGGTGCAGCTTTCCAGCGGTCTGCTGCTGGTCAATACAGCCCGCAACAACTTTGTCTCGCTGGACGCAGCCGACGCCGACGCGGCCTACGCGCGCTATAGACGCAGCGAGGGGCTTGCCTGGGCCGGCTCTTTCCCGGTGGCAGAGGGTACCTATGTGCATCGTTCCGATGATGGCGGCCGCACCTGGAACGGGAGCGCCCGCGTCGATGTCTCCCCCTTTGTCTCCGGGTACACGCTGCGCCCCATCACCGAGCTGGAAGACGGGAGCCTGCTGCTCCCATGTTACGATGAGAGCCAGGTCCCGTGCCCTTCATTTGTCGTGCCCTCCTACGATCAGGGCCGCACATGGCGCGGCGCACGTCTGATCGCGATCGATGATACGATCGGCTTCTTCGAACCTGCCCTGCTTGCGCTGCCGGGCGGACGTGTTCTGGCGCTGCTGCGCACACACGAAGAAGGCAACTATCATCTCTACCAGTGTCATTCGGACGACGGCGGGCGCACCTGGAGCAGCGCGCAGCCGACCCCGATGCGCGGCCTGCCGCCCCACATGCTGCCCCTGCAGGATGGCCGCCTGCTGTGCGTCTACGGCTGTCGTTGGGCGCCTTTCGGGATTCGCGCCTGCTTGAGCAACGACGAGGGCGCGAGCTGGGATATCGACAACGAACTGATCCTCCGGGACGACTTTCCCAATGGGGATTTGGGCTATCCTACCTCGGTACAGCGGCCCGATGGCTCGATCTGCACCGCCTACTACGGTCAGGACGACGAGGGCGTTACCTGCATCCAGGCCAGTTCTTTTCGGATTCCGGACTGAACGCGGATTCGGTATCGGTCTGGCGTTCAAATGGGGAGAAAAATGTAAAAAGGCACGGCCGCGGTGGCGACCATGCCCAATGCTTGTCTGACTTCAACGCACTACATTAAGTGGCGACGGGTGGACTTGAACCACCGACCTAGGGATTATGAAGCCCTCGCTCTAACCGCCTGAGCTACGTCGCCGGGCCAAAACTAACTGTGACTCGTAAAACCCAAAGTCAAAAATGAACCGCCGACCGATTGCGGTTCGGCGGCTCTATAATACTGAGGTAGCGGGGGCAGGATTCGAACCTGCGACCTTCGGGTTATGAGCCCGACGAGCTGCCACTGCTCCACCCCGCAACAGTAAAGAATAGTCTAACACACCAACCATACGGCGTCAAATCTCAGCGTTTCGCGCTTTCAACAACCTCCTGCCAGAGTGCCCCTTCCAACACGTCCAACAGGGGCGCACTCAACCTACTCCTGAATCTGCTGTAACAAGGATTGCCACCAGGCCCAATCCAGGGGCCGGAAGGAATCCTCCTCTACCACCGGGGTTGGCGCCGCAGGCGGGCTCCCCGCACGCGCGGCGGGCTGGTCCAACAGAATGTAGACCTCATCTCCCTCCTGAATGTAACCCAATTCGCCGCGCGCCATCCGCACGACATACTCGTCGCTCGTCGCATAACGCAGCTGTGCTTCCAAGTCCAGCGTGCTCTGCTCGCCGCGCGCAATGTTCTGCCGCATCTCGGCCACCTGCCCCTGAACGGCGCCCAACTCGCGCAGCTGCTCTACATGCTGGAACAGAAAATACAGCCCAACCACAACCCCCAGCAATAACAGGGCCGGATAGGCCGGGTGACGCTGGCGTCGTACATCATGCGAACCTGGATTTATCGGGACTCGGACAAGACCCATCGACGATTCTCGGCAGACGGCGTCGCGTAAAGTTTGACTGCGCCCCGCCGGAAAGGACGCAGCCCGAGGGAAACCAGAACACGACAGGATAAGAACAAAAGGAACCCGGACGGATCATCTGGGTCCCCTTGATGCCGCAGGAGGGATTTGAACCCCCACGAGCTAAAGCTCACTACGCCCTGAACGTAGCGCGTCTTCCGATTCCGCCACTGCGGCTCAGTGAACTATTTTATATCACGGGGGTTTATTCCCTGTCAAATCATTTCCAGAGAATTTACCGTCTGCGTTGTTGTTTTGGCGTCTCTCCGGCGAGAGAAAGTTGGGCAAATGTATGTGTTCAGGTGGCAGGAGAAAGGCTCAGTTCCCGCTTAACTGTTGATTCGCGGGGACGCGGCGCGTGAGGATATACCAATCGGGGAATGTAGCGAATCGGTCCGCCGGCGTGTTCAACGGCCCAATCTGGACCGCCTTGACTCGCTCGCTGACACCGTACGTATAAACAGGGTAGTAGAGAGGAATCGCCGGCACGTCGTCGGCAAAGATATGCTGAAACACTGCATAGTGCGCCTTGCGTTTCTCCGGGTCCACAGTGCTTCTGGCCTCGATCATCAACGTATCCGCGTCCTGATTGGACCATCCGCCGTAGTTCTGGCCCGTACCGACCTGGCTGCTGTGATATAGGGGGAAGGGATCGGGGTCGCCGCTGATATCCCAGCTGAGGAGAGCGGCTTGAAAGCGCCGCGGCGTCAGGAATTCGGTTACGAAGCCGGCGAAACTGACGCTCTCCACCACCACATTGACGCCCACGGCCTGCCAGTCCGCCGCAATCTGTTCGATCAGCGCTACGCGGGTTGGCCCGTCGTTCGTGAGCAGGGTGAGCTGCAAGGGCAGCCCGTCTTTGTCACGCATACCGTCGCCGTCCGAGTCGACCCAACCGCTCTCAGTCAGAAGACGATTTGCTTCCCCCGGGTCAAAACTATATGAGGGTGTATCCGGCGCATGCCCCCAGTTGTTCGACGGGATGGGAGATGAGGCCAGTACACCGTGCCCGCCGACCACATCATCGAGAAGCCGCTCGCGGTCCAGGGCGTGATAGAGCGCACGGCGTACGTTAACATCCTGCAAAAAGGGGACATCCGCATTCTGCAGGTTAAAGATAACACCGACATAGGTCGATAGCGGCGCGGAAAAGAGCTGCAAATCGGTGCGGGCCTGCGCCAGGGCTATGTCCGCCTGCATTACCTGGCTCACACCATCCAACTCGCCTTCCGTATAGGCAGCGTAGATCGAAGGATAGTCAGGGTAGAAATGGAACTCGAGAGCCGAGACCATGGGTATGGCGCCATTGGAAAACGGGCTGCGTTCCAGCCGTATGAACTGCGCCGATGTCAACGTTGCCTGCATCGGCCCGTTGCCAACCGGACGTGCATTGAGGGGGCTGGTGAGCAGTTCAGACGGGGGCACGTCCTGCCAGATATGTTTTGGCAGCAGTCCCACCGTCGTGAAGTCGAGGAACGGGGCAAACGGCTCGTCCAGCAGAAGGCGCACTGTGTACTCGTCAACCGGCTCCACCGTGACCGAACGCCACAACTCCGCCAAGTCGGGCAGGATCGGTGAATCCGGGTTCTGCATCATCTCGATCGTAAACAGTACATCATCGATGGTCACCGGTTTGCCGTCGTGCCAGTACTGATTCTCTCGCAGGGTAAAGGTATAAGTTAGCCCATCCGGGGCCGTCCAGCGCTCGGCCAGATCCGGCACCACCCGACCCTGTTGATCGAGGCGCGTCAGGCCGCGAAAAAGGAGGCTGCACAGATCGCGGTCGATATCATGCGTGTGGCACAACAGTGGATTGATGTACTGGGGATTGCCGGCAACGCCCTCGCGAAAGACCCCGCCCCGCTCCGGGACCAGAACTGTGGAGACGTTGTACGCCGTGACGCCCATCAGAAGCGTCAGAAGTATGATTCCCACGACGGCCAGCAGCATCTGCCAGCGAATATACCGGCCCAGCGGCGCCGGCGTCGCCGGAGGCGCAACCGGTCCCCGCAGATAGCCGGAAGGAGGCGTAGTAGGCAATCGAGGCGTCTGCGACGCTCCGTGGGGCCCAGGATTCGCCGACCTCCCGAATGGCTGTTGTTCTGACATGGGAAAATTCACAGCGGCCTGTGATCAGCGGCCACTGCTGTTCTAGCCAAGGGCGACTGTCACGAGACTGAGCAGGAGAAATATCGACGCCAATGTGAGCGTCAGATTGAACATGGTTTTCTCCACGCCGCGACGGGTGCGCTGGACGCCGGCATCGCCCCCAAAGGCGGTGCCCAAACCACTACCTTGACCCTGCAACAGGACGATGCCGATCAATGTCAGGGCAATGATAACCGTTGCGATCATAAAGAAAACATCCATCATTCACCTCGGAAGTGTGACATGCTGCGCTATCCACGCGTAGACAAAAATACCCAAACACTGTGCTGTCTGATCGTCTCTCTGTACAACTGTGGTCAGCGACAATCTAACACGTGCTGGGCGACTACACACGAAGATTCAGATGCAAGGTGCCGACAGAAACGAGAAGGCCGACTCGGCCTTCTCGTCGATCGCCAGTCTGTCCGTTGCTACCTGTCCAGCCCCTGGCGTAAGCGGCAATCAAAGCGAACGTTAGACCTTCTCAGGCGGATTCGTCTCAGAACTCACCGCAGGCTCAGCGCTCTCCGCGGCGGGTGGGGCGTCCGTTGGCTCTGAATCATCCTCATCACTTCCATCCTTGGCAGCCCGGCGAAATTCGCGGATACCTTTGCCCAGCCCACCAAACACCTCCGGCAGTCGCCCAACGCCAAAGAAGATGATGACGATCACCAGAATCAGAATCAACTCGGTCGGACCCAGGGTCGGTCCGAGCAAAAAGAACGGCGCTATATTTCCTAGAAAAGGCATTTGCTAAGCTCCTTAGCTCACAGTATGCGGAGCGCATTGGCATTCTTATCAGTCCTTCTTCAATCGCTGCATTATACCATGATTGCCTCAACCGACAAATACGGATATCGAAAAGGACGCAGTCCCGATCTGGGTCCATCCAGACTGACCGCCCGCACAGCCTGACCCCCTTCCCCACCCCAGATGCCCGCTGAATCACCCTGGGCGGGCGCATCCCCAAATGGCGGTGACCCCTCGAATACCTCTCTCTGCAACCAAGCCACGGTCAGTTCCCGTTCCGATCTCCGGCAACCATCCACCGACCACTAACCACTGACCCCTGACCCCTGCAGTTGTGCGTTCGGGCCTTCGGCCCTCCCTTGTGCGGGGGCTGCGCCCCCGCAACGCCCCGCCCTAACGAGACCACCGTGCTAATTCTTCCCCAGCAGCGTGTCTAGAGAAAGGTGTTTAGCCAACAGTGTCTTCCTTCCCACGTGCTATCTCAGGCCTCCGACCCCTGACCCCCGACCCCTGACCCCCGACCCCTGCAGTTCCTGCCCCCCGATGCACCTCTTCCACCCGCCCGTCCAAATGTGCTAGAATGAAAGCCCTGAATCTTCAGGCCTGATAAGATTAGGACGCGCCTCAATCCCATGACTGCGCCAACGCGCGACGCCTCTTTTGAACAGGGGCGCATGCAACCATCTCTCCTGTCCGCAGACGGCGAACAGGTCGAACCGGCCGCCGCACTGACGGAACTTCAGATCCGCGACTTCGCGATCATCGACCGGCTGCACCTTCGCTTCCACTCCGGACTGAACATTCTTACCGGAGAAACCGGCGCCGGCAAGTCGATCATTATCGACGCCATCGGACTGCTTTTGGGCGACCGCGCAACCGCGGACATGGTACGGGCCGGCACAGACCGGGCGGAGGTCGAGGCGATCTTCCAGCTGGAAGCTACGATGCCGTCGAGCGAATCCGATAGACCCCAGAGCCCTCCCGACGGCTCGCCCGAAGCAAACGACATCCACAGCCTCTTGGAAGCCGAAGGCCTGGACGATCCCGACGCGCCTGAAACGCTTATCCTCAGTCGAGAGGTGCGCCGCAGCGGACGTAATTTCTGCCGCGTCAACGGACGCACGGTCTCCCGCAAGCTTTTGAGTGAACTGGCCGCCCTGCTGGTCGATATCCACGGACAGGGGGAGCATCTGAACCTGCTCCGTCCCCGCACACACGTGGACCTGCTGGACCGATACGGCGGACTCCTGCCCCTGCGCCGCAACCTGGCCCGAAAGGCGCACCAGGTTCAGCACGCCCGCAGAGAATTGGAGCGGATGCGCAGCGATGCGCGCACCATCGCGCAACGGCTCGACCTGCTCAGCTTTCAGGTCGAAGAGATTTCTGAAGCGGCCCTGGAAGCCGGCGAAGAGAGAGACCTCGAAGTGGAACGTAAGCGGCTCAGCAATGCCGAAACGCTCATGCAACTGGCGAACGGCGCCGCAAACCTGTTGAACGAAGGCGAAGGCGGGATGCCAGCCGTCACCGACGGCCTCAGCGATGCCGTTGGCCGTGTAGAGCGGCTGGCCCGCATCGACGATGGCATGGCCGACGCAGCCGCGACCGGGCAGGGTCTGCTGGAGGAGCTGTCCGATCTGGCGCGGGACCTGCAGGGCTACGCCGACGGATTGGAGTTCAATCCGCAACGACTGACCGAAGTCGAAGAAAGGCTGGCGCTGATCGAGAATCTCAAGCGCAAGTACGGCGATACGACCGAAGAGATCCTGGCCTTCGCGGCCGCAGCGCAGACCGAGTTGGACGAGCTCAGCAACTGGGAGGCGCAGACGGCCGCGCTCGAGGAGGATGAAGAGAAACTCCTGCGCGACATCGGAGCACTGGGCGCAGAGTTGAGCCAGGCGCGGGTCGCGGCCGGCGAGAAGATGGCCCGGCAAGTGGAAGCGGAACTGGCGCAGTTGAGTATGGGCCGTGCCCATTTCGCCGTCGCCGTGGATATGGAAGAGCAGGAGGATGGCGCATACCTTCCCGACGGGCGCCGCGTCTCCTTCGGCAGCCACGGTATCGACAGGGTCGAATTTCTGATCAGCGCCAATCCCGGCGAGCCGGCCAAACCGCTCGCCAGGGTGGCCTCCGGCGGCGAGACCGCGCGCCTGATGCTGGCGCTCAAGGGCGCGCTTACCCAGGCCGATCAGACGCCAATTCTGATCTTCGATGAGATCGACCAGGGCATCGGTGGCCGTGTCGGTGGTGTCGTCGGCGAGAAGCTCTGGAACCTGACCGGCCAGCAGCCGCCCGACACCGCCCCCACCCGCGCCGACGCGGGCGAAACCAACACTGGCCCGCTGCGCCATCAGGTGCTGTGTATCACCCACCTGCCCCAGCTCGCTGCCTTTGCCGACCTCCACCTGACCGTCCGCAAACGGACTTTCGAGAGTGACGGCCAGCTGCGCACCGGCACCGACGTGCTTCCAATCGAGGGGCCGGCGCGCATCGAGGAGTTGACGCAAATGCTGGGGGCCGTTAGCGACGCCGGACGGCAGTCCGTTGTGGAGATGTTGGCTGCCGTCGATCAATTGCACAGCGGCAGCCCGTGACCGGTGCCTTAGGTCGCGGGCCGTTGATAGGAATACAAACAGATGTTTAGACGCCGCCGAAAAAACACGCATCAGCGAAACGGTACACTGCTGACAACGCTCTATCGCACCTTCTATCTCTCCTGTCTGCTGCTGGGGATGCTCCTGACCGTGATAGACGGTGTGCAGGCGGCCGTCCCTGCCGGGCCGCACCCCGCCGACTCGTCTGCCCACGATAAGGGGATCTCTCCACAGACGGACTCCACCCTCGTTTTGGTCTTGACGTTCCGCGGCGCGGTGACGCCCGTTCTGCGCCAGTATCTCAGCGGAGCGATCGAAGATGCACAGCTGGAGGGGGCCGAGGCTGTGATCCTGCGCCTGGACACCCCCGGCGGCAGTGTCGATGTGACCAAGCAGATCGTGCAGGATATGCTGGCCTCGCCTGTACCAATCGTGGTATACGTCGCGCCGTCCGCGGCGCAGGCCGGCAGCGCCGGCACCTTCATCACCCTGGCCGGGCACGTTGCCGCCATGGCGCCCGGCAGCAGCATCGGCGCGGCCAGCCCCGTCGGCGGCCAGGGCGAAGACATTGGCGACACCATGGAGGCGAAGGTCGTAAACATCCTCAGCGCCGATATCGAGAATCTGGCCTCGCGTCGCGGCGAGGAGGCCGTGGAGTGGGCTGTCGCAGCCGTCCAGGAGGCGGCCGCGGCCACAGACACGCGCGCGCTTGAGCTGGGCGTCATCGACTTCATCGCCACCGACGTGGCCGATCTGCTGGATCAGATGGACGGCTTCGTCGTCACGGTGCAGAACCAGGAACGGACGCTGAGCACTGCCAATGCCCGCATTATGCCGCAGAACCTTTCGCCGCTGCAGGAGTTTCTCAACTTCATCAGCAACCCCACCGTCGCCACGATTCTGCTGACCCTCGGCTCCATCGGGCTCATCGCCGAAATCTACAACCCCGGCACCTTCGTTCCCGGCATGATCGGCCTGATTAGCCTGCTGTTGGGGCTCTACTCGCTGGGCCAGTTGGAGGCGAACTTCGCCGGTCTGGCTCTGATCGGGCTGGCCCTGATTCTGCTGGTGGCCGAAGCCTTTACGCCGGCCTTTGGCGCGCTCGCATTGGGAGGCACGGTCGCGTTCATCTTTGGCAGCGCGCTGCTCTTCGACGCGCCGGGGCTGGCTGTGCCTTGGGTGACGATCATCTCCCTCGGCGTCGCCATGGGCGCCTTCGCCCTCTTTGTGGGCGGCAAAGTGGTAGCCGCCCAACGCCTGGGCACGGCAACCGGCAGCGAAGGCGTGATCGGCTCCTTGGCGACCGTACGCGTTCCCTTTGCAGACAACGGCCGCGGCAAAGTCCTCCTTGCGGGCGAGCTATGGAACGCGCAGCTGCGCCGCGCATCGTCCGATGAAGCGGATCCGGCCGAAGTCGGCGATCAGGTCACAGTGGAGGGGAGAGAGGGCTACATCCTGGTCGTCAGCCCCCGCGAGGAAAATGGCGAGAACTGAACCGCGGCGATTCCAACCCGGGCCCACCTCAACAGGGCCCAACCAACTCCCTGAGCGCATCACGAAAAACTTGAAAACGCCGCGGAAAAAGAGGCGCGCTCGCTAAACCTCCGCCGACGGACACAGGTCGGCCAGCGTACAGTTGGCGCAGTCCGGCTTGCGCGCGTCGCACACCCGCCGCCCGTGGAAGATCAACAGGTGCGAGATGTCGATCCAGTCTTCGGCCGGTATGAGCGCCATCAGATCCTTTTCGATCTTCTCCGGGGTCTTCTGCTCGGTCAGGCCCAGCCGCTGCGACAGCCGCTTGACATGCGTGTCCACCACGACGCCGTCGGCCAGGCCGAAACAGACGCCGCGCACAACGTTGGCGGTCTTGCGGGCCACGCCGGGCAGCCTTGTCAACTCATCCATCTCCCGCGGCACTTCCCCACCGAACGCCTGGCAGATCAGAGCGCTTGCGCCCTGCAGGCTTTTGGCCTTGTTGCGAAAGAAACCGGTCGAGCGAATCAACGCCTCCACCTCTTCGCGGTCGGCGGCGGCCATCGCCTCCGGCGTCGGGAAACGTTCGAACAGCCCCGGCGTTACCTGATTGACCCGCTCGTCAGTACACTGCGCCGAAAGGATCGTCGCCACCAGCAGTTGAAACGGGTTCTGGTGATCTAACGCGCAGTGTGCATCCGGATGCGCCGCTCGCAGGCGGCGGATCAACTCCGACATCAGGAAAGCTCCGGCGAAGGGCGGCGGAGCGAAACCAGGTCGTCCGAATCGTCCATACGCTGCCAGGGGTAATAGATCCAGTCCTCGGTCAGTTCCGCGTAGTAGTCCGGCTTCTCCTTCTCAAAAAGATTCTGCCGCTGCTTCCAATGGAGCACCGCGGTCTCCGCGGTCGCGCCGCTTCCCTCCACACGGCTCTTCACGGTGACGATCGTGCGCCCCCGATCCCAGATATTATCCACGATCAAAATCTTTTTGCCCTCCAGCAGCGTTTCTGCAGGAAACTGCTGGAAGCGGGGCCAGCTCATCTCCACCCCTACGCCGGGCCCGCTCTGAAACACGACCGCCGCGGTCAGCACATCCTTCATCTTCAACGCCTCCGCAATCATGCCGCCCGGCACGATTCCCCCGCGGGTGATCAGGAGGAGCGCATCATAGGGCGTATTCAGCTGCATCACGACCTTGGTGATCAACTCCTCCACGTCGTGCCAGTTCAAGTAAACTCTTGCCATCTGTTCCTCCACCGTTCGCCCGCTGCCAAGTGATCAGGTTGCCGCCAACGGGCTGGTGTGCTGGAGGCGGCGGCAGCCTCCGCAACGCTTGCAGGCACGGGTGCCCGCAACAGTTTTCCATCAGGGATTTGAATTATCCGCCTGTCCTGCGGATTCAAATCCATATAATATGCCCAAAAACGCGCTCGCTGCGCCGGCATCGACGCGACGATCGCGTGCGGTAAATTCTACGACAGTCGCCCCGCCCAGCTCGACCTCTACCCCAAAGACCGCCTCCGAGTTTCCATCAGTATCATCCCCCGGCGCCAGCAGCGTAACCGCCTCGGGCAGCGCAAAATGCAGGCTGTACGCCCCGGGCCGCAGATCGAAGAAGCGGAACTCGCCCAGCGCATCGCTCTCTGTCCGGGCGATCACCGTGCCCGCGCTGTCAGTGAGTTCAACCGGCCTGTTCGGAATCTGCACACTGCCTGCGATCCACGCGCCGCCCCCCGGCCGCAATGTCAACACCAGGGGATCATGGTCGCTGGAGCCATATGCTGGCGCGAGGCCGGGAACACCCTCCGCGCCGCCTGGCTGGGCAATGGGAAAGTCAGCGTTGATATGCGCGATATCCATCCCGCCGAAATCGGGCATCAACCCCGGGCTCAGCAACAGATGGTCCAGCGTCTGGCTGGCCCCGTTAAAGATGTAGGTGTAGCGGTCCTGCAGCGGCAGCGCGTCAAAGGCATGCCAAAGGAGAAAACGCCCCGGCTCGCGAGCCGCGCCGTCAGCGGGCTGCGGGCCAAGTCGCAGGGTCTCCACCGGTTTGCTCGCCTGGAAATCATTCAGGTCGCCCAGCACGATGACATGCGCGTCGGGATCTGCATCCAGCCGGGCCTGCACAATCGAGGCCGCGTGCTCCGCCTGCAACGTCCGATGCACGACGTTCACCGATTCATCCCCGCGCTTGCTGCGCCAGTGATTGACCACCACCGTCAGCGGGTAGTCCTCTCCCCACGGGCCGCGTACAAGCAGGTCCGCGACCAGCGGCGGCCGGCTGAAGAGCGGCAGCAGCCGCGCCGGGCACTGCCCCGGCACCAGCCGTACACTGAAACTGAAGCGGGTGCATGCCTGCTCGTTCCCGGCGCTGACGACCGTCACCCGGTCGTCGCGTACAAGCAGGCTGTTCGTCAGCGGGAAATCGGAGCTGGCGGTTCCGGGGCCGGCAAACGCAACCGCGCTGTACGCCAGCCCGCTGATCTCGGTCAGAACCCGTGCCAGGTTTTCGGCGTCCTCCGGCTTGCCGGTCTCCTGCAAGCCCACGATTTCACAGTTCTGCAGGCCGCCCGCGATGGCCTCCGCGCGCTGCCGCAGCCCAGCCTCGTAATCCGCCGCGTCGCGCAACTGGTCCACGCCCCGACCCAGCCCCAACACGTTGAACGAGCAGACCCGGAACGCGCCCGCGTCCGGTTGGGCCGCCAGCTCGGTCGGCCCGTGCCGGGAGAGCACCTCCACCTCCTGTCCCGGCAGCGGCAGCAGCAGATACTTGCCGAAGCTGTAATCGATAACCGCCAGCACCGGCGTCCCCGGCTCGGCCGCGCGTACCTGCACCCGGTCCCCCCAGGCCGCCGGCGGCAGGCTCGCGCCCAGCCCGTTGCCCAGGAAGATCAGCCCCGCGGCATCGGCCGCGTTGGTTTGGAAGACCCGCCCGCCTTGCACGAAGGGCAGGGCCTGCTCTGCCATGAGCGCGATCTCGACGTTGCCGTTGCTGAACCGCTTAGTCGGCCCCTGCACGACGCCCTGCAGCGTCTCGAAAGCAACGAGCATGCCTTCGAACGGCTCCAGCAACGACTCCGGCTCGACATTGGGTGCCGGCAGGGGCGCCAGCGGCGCGGCCAGAGTCCCGCTCCCGCACAGCTCGATAGGCAGCGTCGAAAGCGCACGCGGCGTGGTCAACTCCGTCTTTTCGTAGTATTCGGTCGCTTCCGCGCCGCGCACGAGGATGCACTCGCCCGCCTTCACCCTCGGCGCCGAGGAAGTGTAGACGAAGATGCCATCGCTGGTCTGCGGTTCGCCGTCTCCGGTCGGGTCCTGCAGATAAAACCCGTTCGACTGCACACCGCTCACCAAACCGAACGTCGAAACGCGGTCCTGCGACAAGGGCGTACTCGCCCCGTCGCCCTGAATGAGGTAAATCGGTGTCAAATCATCCGGCAATTCAGACGGCGCGGGCGCTGCCGCCGCCGGACGGGCAGCCAGCCACAACGAGCTCACCAGCACCATTTTTATGATCAGGGGCCACCGCGCAGACAATCGAGAAATCATACCATTTCTAGTGTGGGGGCAAGTAGAATCGCCGGAGGAACCTTTCCCTGTATCGTGAACGTACATTATAGCATACAGCCTGCCCTCCGGCCCCCAGATTACGCCTCCTGTTGTTGCCGCTACCCACCGCCGGCGTGCATCCCAAAAAAGGGAGTGAACTCTCCTGTACTCCTGGTGTCGCCTGAACCGTCTCCAGCCCTCACATCCATCCCCGACAAATCGCCCATTCACTAACCACTAACCACTAACCACTAACCACTGACCACTGCCGTTCGCAGTTCACTAAAAACTAAAAACTGACTACTAAAAACTGCTAGCCACCGACCACTGACCACTGACCACTGACCACTGACCACCGACCACTGCCGTTCCCAGTTGCCAGCGGCTTTACAGGCGGCGTATAATGTTTCTTCATGTGCCACTGCTGAGTGAACCGCGGTGGCTGACCACAGGTATTTCCAGAACGCGAGACCCGGATGAGCGCTGAATTTGAACTGCTGGCAGACGGTCTCGGCGTTGGCCGCCCACCCACCGGCTGGGTCGCCATCGTCGACATGCCGGTACTGATCCTCGTCGGTGTGACCGGTGTGGGCAAAAGCACAACCGTCGATGCCCTGCGCACCCGCATGGGCACTGTCTCGCTCCTGCCCAACAGGCGCAAGCTGGCCGATCTTCTGGTCATCCCGGCGGTCCAGCGTTGGGACGGGGACCCGCCCACCGCGGTGACCGACCGGCGGCAGCGCTTCGACTACACGGGCCGCTACCGGCAGCGCTACCCCGGTGGGCTTGCCCACGCCTTCAGCCGCCTGGTGCTGCAAGAGCAGGCTGCAACGCCCGCCGCCGGCGCATTGCACATTTTCGACGGGCTGCGCGGCGCCGACGAAGTCACCTTTGCCGCGCAGAACCTCCCCCTGGCCCGCTTCGCCGTTCTCAACGCGCCCGATGTTGTGCGCGTGGAAAGACTGGTGCAGCGCCAGGATTCCTTCGATCAGGTGGACGGTAACACCGCCGTCCGCTTCTGCTGGGAGGAGATGGCGGAGAGGCGCGACCTCTTTACAAGCCAGGAGCGGGACCACCTGTCTGCGCTCGTAAGCCGGGGCGAAGTGGACGGCGCCGAACTCGCGGCCAAGCTCGCCATCGTCGCCGCCGAGCGCCGCAACTACGATCCGCACGCCGCCGTCAAAATCCTGCGCGCCGCCTGCCCCGACCGCACCGTCGTCGTCGATACCACCACCCACGCCCCCGACGCAGTGGCCGCAGAACTGGAGCGGCTCGCGGCCAGCTGAACGCCGGACTTTCCATGCCTACAACCATCGAATCCATCGAACCGATCCCTTTCCGCCTTCCCCTCCGCGAACCCCTGCGCTGGGGCGCGGCCAGCGAAATGCAAGAGGCTCGCCACGTCCTGATCCAGGTGCGGCTGAACGACGGCGCCGTAGGCTGGGGCGAAGCGCCGCCCCGGCCCACCATCTACGGGGAGACCGTATCCAGCATCTGCTCCGTCGTCCGCCAGGAGCTGGCGCCCCGCCTCGTCGGCGAAATGCTCGACGACTCCACTCTCTCCAAGCTCTACGCACGCCTGCAGACGGTCAAGAACAACCAGACCGCCCGCGGCGCCCTCGATATGGCCCTCCACCATGCCCTCGCTATCAGCCGCAACCGTACCCTCTACAACCATCTGGGCGCCAGCAGCGCCCAGGTACGCGTGAGCTATATACTGGGCCTCGGCGAAATCGATGACAGCCTCGCTGAGGCCGAACGGATTGTCGCCCAGGGCGTGCGCGTGTTGAAGGTGAAGGTCGGGAAGGACTGGGCCGCGGACCTGCAACGTCTGCAAATCCTGCGCCAGCAGTTCGGGGATCATGTCGATCTCTACGTCGACGCCAACGAATGTTTCCAGCCGCAGAACGTGCGCCAGCGCCTGCAACAGATGGCCGAGCTCAACGTCCTCTACTGCGAGGAACCGCTGCCTGTGGAGCTGATCCTGGCCCGCGCCGCGGTGCGTAAAGCCTGCGCGCGCGCAGGCAACTCCGCCCTCCCCCGGCTCATCGCCGATGACAGCGTCTTCAGCGCCCGCGACCTGCGCCGGGAGCTGAGCATGGACACCTTCCACATCCTCAACATCAAGACCGCCCGCACCGGCTTCACCGAATCGGCGCACATGCTCAACCAGGCCCTGGTTGGCGGCAAGGCCGTCATGGTCGGTTCCCAGGCCAGCACCGGCTGGGGCACTGTGCTCGCCGCGCTCTTTGCCGCCAGACCCGGGATCGACCTGCCGTGCGAGTTGAGCTTTTTCCTCAAGCTGCAGGAAGATCTGCTAACCCGGCCGCCCGCGCTCCGCGACGGCTATCTGGACGTGAGCGCTCTGGCCCACGCAGAAATCGACGCCGATCGGCTGCGGGACGCGCGGCTGAAGGCCTAGCCATACGCGCCGCCAACCCCCCGCCCCAATCACCCCCGCCCCATTTCTG
The DNA here is from genome assembly GCA_958295845.1 of Caldilineaceae bacterium. Lineage (GTDB taxonomy): Bacteria > Chloroflexota > Anaerolineae > Caldilineales > Caldilineaceae > Bin5. The sequence goes on along the minus strand of OY282376.1, from coordinate 5,238,307 downwards.
CGCTATCGACACCTACACCTATCCGTGCGATAATGACGGCTCCAAGACTCCGTCACAGCCACAAGAGAGTGTCACATGAAAAGCTTCAATGGGATTTTCCCGGCCATCATCACGCCGATGACCGCTGAGGGCCGCCTCAACGAGGACGCCTTTCGCCAGGTAATGGAGTTCAACATCCAGGCCGGCGTACACGGTTTCTGGGTGGCCGGCGGCACGGGCGAAAGCGTCCTCCTCGACGACGCCGAAAACTGCCGCATCGCCGAGATCGCCTCCGACCAGAATCAGGGGCGCACTGCCAACATCATGCACGTCGGCGCTCCCACCACCGCCCGCTCCGCCCGCCTCGCCGAACACGCGGCCAGGGCCGGCGTCGAAGCCATCTGCTGCGTCCCGCCCTTCTTCTACGGCCAGAGCGACAAAGGCATCGTCGAACACTATCGCGTCGTCGCCGCCGCCGCCGATCTTCCCTTCTTTGTCTACAACCTCCCCAGCGCCACCGGGGTCGAAATTACGCCCGATCTCATGGCCAAGATTCAGGAGCGCGTGCCCCAGCTGGCCGGGCTCAAACATTCCGCGCCCTACATCCCCTACGTCAAGTCCTTCGCCGAAATGGGTCTCTCCTGCCTGATCGGAAACTGTCGCCTCTTCCTGCCTGCCCTTCTGATTGGCGCCACCGGCTGCGTCGACGGCCCGCCCAACATGGCCCCCGAACTCTGGGTCAACATCTGGCGCGCCTACGAGGCCGGCGACATCCCCGCAGCCCGCAAAGCCCAGGAGAAGGCATCCACCGCCGCCGAAGCGCTGAGTGTGACCTCCAAATTCCACGGCACCATCAAGGCAGTACTCGGCCAACGTCTCGGTATCGACTGCGGCGACCCGCGCCTGCCCGGCGAACCCCTTACCGCCGCAGAGCGCGCCAAACTGGCCGACAAGGTCGTTGCCCTCGGCCTCGACTGCAGTGGTCAAAAATTGTAGAGATTAATGGCTGAAGTGGTAGAAAATTGGCGTGGTCAGTAACTTCTGTGGAGATTGACTGATGGCGAGTTGCCGACGGCCGCAGCTGCCGGCAACTCGCCGTTACTTCTACCCGTCAGTGGCTTCTACCACCTGGCGTCGCCAGGTGTCCTCAAATTCCTCATCGGTCAATTGACCCTGGAGCCACACCTCCGCCGCCCTCGTCGCCACCAAGGTCGCGGAAGTTGTCCTGTTGAATGTACCGGCGACGACCACAAGGCCGTCCGGTTCGGAGGTCATGCGGGGCAGGATGCGTGACAGCTCAAAGATCAGTTGACGTTCCAGGTCGGCGTACGCCTCCCCGTCAACCGCTAAATCAACGGCATAGGCCACCACCAGCGTCCGCTGCCCCTCTTCATTCTCCTCCACGTCCAGATAGCGGATCTCTACGTCCGCCTCCTGCAGAATCGCTACCGCAGTGGAAATGGCCTCAGCGTTTTCAAGCTGCATCGATGGGTCCGGCGTAGGCTGCGCCGCCCTCTCCTGGCAGCGATCTAAAACGCCCGCCAGATCTTCCTTCTCTTCTTCACTATCGGCCTCACCAATCAGCCAGTTCAGGTGTGGTTCCGCCTCCCCGCATCGCACCTGCGCAAGAAACAGCAGCGCCAGCGCCTGACGCGCCACGATGTGATCGCTGTTCAGTTCCAAGGCCTCTTCCAACAGCGGCTGCGCCTTATCGAATTCACCCATGCGTGTATAGGTCTCGCCCAGCACCGCCAACACCGTCGACGTGCGTGCGCCCCGTTCCAACGCGTCCTGGGCAATACTCTGCGCCGCCTCTACATTGCCCTCGTACAGCTGCACAAAGGCCAGGCTCTCGCGCGCATCCAGGCTCTCCGGCCGCAGCACGTCCCACCGTTGGGCCGCAGTCACCGCCTCCTCCACCTCGCCCAGCATCAGATGTGTCTCATACAGCGCCTGGTAATAGAGTGGATCATCGATCGAGAACGCCCGGACCTCATTCAATGCCGCCCGTGCCTCCAGCGCCTTCTCATCGCGGGCATAGGCGATTGCCAGCAGCCGCGCATCGCTCACCGAATGCGGCAGCGCGTCCAGCGTTTTTCGGAAATATGTGGCTGCCGTTGTGAAATCTCTCTCACAAAGATAGCTCACGCCCACCATCCGCATCGCCGAAATACTGTAGGGCCGCGCTTCCAGCCAGTCCTCGGCCAGCGCCCGCGAATCGGAGCAAAGATCCTGATCATTGAGCAGCCGCATCCGGATCAGCGTCACGTCCCGCCGGTGTACCGTAGCCCGCTCCTCCGCCAGCGCCTGATACGCCGCCGTCTCGGCATTCCGTTCCTGCTGCAGCAACATCAGCGCCATGCAGCTGTACGCATCCGGGAACGGCGTATGCGGCTGGTCCAGCGTGATCGTCCGCATACACTTCGCCTCACTCGTCTCCCAGTCGCCTTCTTCCGCCGCCATATCGGCCTCAAAGAAGAGAGTCGAGGCATGGTCCGCCACAAGCTCAGTCGCGCGTTTCGCAATCGACCGCGCCGCATAGATATCACCATACACGTTAAACTCATGACGGGCGTTGATGATATGCCACGCAAAGAATTCCGGCTCCAGTTCCAGCGCCCGCTCGTACGCCTCTCCCGCCCTGTCCCAATCGTGCATCTGGAACGCGATCGATCCCAGCGTCGCCCATCCCGCCGCCGAATCCGGATCCAGACGCACCGCGGTCTGGGCGTGTTCATAGGCCCTGTCAACCTCATACATGCTGACAAGAATGTCGGCCAGAGCCGTGTGCGCGGTCGGGTTTTCGCCGTCCAACTCTACCGCTCGCAGTCCCAACTCCCTCGCCTCGTCAAAATGGTGCGCACCTTGCTTTGCCCACGCCAGGTATGCGATGGCGGTGCTGTCCTCAGGCGCCAGCACCGTCGCGCTCTCGGCCGATCTCAGCGCCTGTTGCCAGTACTGCGACTGGTAAAGGTAGACGTCGGTCAGGCCCAGAAGCGCGGGCAGATAACTGGGGTCGGCCGCAATCGCATCGATATAGGCCGCTTCCGCGCCGGTCAGGTCGCTGGTGCCAAACAGCGACTCCCCCTTGGCGCTCAGTGACTCCGCCAGGTTTCGATCAGGCTCGGCCAGCGGCTCCGGCGTCGCCGTAGGCGTCGGCCCCGGCGATTGCGTCGGAATGACGATGGGCGTCGTTGTACGTGTGGGCGTCGAAGCCGCAGGCGCTGCTCGCGTCGCTGCCCGGGGTTGACCGGCCGGCGGTTGGCAAGCTGCCAGAATCAGAGCAAGCACGGCCAGCAGCAAGAGAACCGCACTGTTTCGCGGCATTCGATCATGGTCATTCATCGGGGATCCTCCCATCTAAGGAGGGGATACGAAAACGTGAGCAATGAGCACCTGCTCTCGCTCTCTACTCCCCTTCACTCACTCATCGACATTCGACAGGGCAAGGCTCTTGCGGGCCGGATGCTGCCCGTATCTTTGCGCACTTGACAGCGGATGAGTATACTCAAGGACATGTCGCATCATGGCGAATATTTCTGTTGAAAATGGCAATGGAAACCCGTCCCCAAAAACATTCGTCCCAGCCGCTGGTTCAACTCCACGATGTCAAAGTTCATTTCAGCGTTCGCAAAGGTCTCTTTGGCAGCGAGTCAGTCCATGCTGTAGACGGCGTAACACTGAACATCGGGGCAGGCGAAGTCGTCGCTGTCGTCGGTGAGTCCGGCAGCGGCAAGACCACCTTGGGACGGGCCGCGCTGGGCCTCATCAGGGTTACCGATGGCAATGTCCGCTTTGACAATACAGCAATAACCGCCTTATCACAGAAGGAACAAAAAGCGTTTCGCCGCCGGGCTGCCGCCATCTTCCAGGATCCGTTCGCAAGCATCGATCCCTTTATGACGGCTTACGAAAGCGTGGCCGAACCACTGGTGATCCATGGTATCGGCAGCGACAGCGAGCGGCGAGAGCGAGTGTTTCAGGCCCTGCACGATGTGCGTCTACGCCCGCCCCAGGAGATCGCCGGCAAGTACCCCGACCTGCTGTCCGGGGGTCAACGACAGCGGCTCAGCATTGCACGCGCGCTCGTCCTGCAGCCACAGTTCATCGTTGCCGACGAGCCGGTCTCCATGGTCGACGCGTCCAGCCGGGCAGAACTGCTGGCACTGCTGCGCGAGCTGCAGGAGCGGTTCAACATCGCTTTCCTGTACATCACCCACGACATCGCCACGGCCCGCCATTTTGCCCAGCGGATCGTCGTCATGTATCTGGGCTGCGTCGTCGAAATGGGAGAGGCAGCCGATGTGGTGCGCAATCCCATGCACCCATATACCCAGGCTCTCATCGCGGCCGTGCCCGAGCCGGACCCGGCCAACCGGCTGCACCAACGGCCCAGCCTCCCGGGCGAACCGCCCAGTCCCGTCAATGCGCCAAGCGGGTGTTCCTTTCACCCCCGCTGCGCTTCCTTCATGTCCGGCCGGTGTGAACTGACAACGCCGCGACTCCTTGAAGTCGAGCCGAATCACTTTGTAGCCTGTTTTTTGCATGAAGGGAGTGACGCCTACCAAAATTGAGAATGCGAATCGGCTATTATAATATCATTTGGTGCCCGTACCCTTGAAATCCTAATTCAGGCTGACCGTTACCAAAACGGTCAATCCTTCGCCCACCTGTACCGCCGCCGCAAAGTGTCCGAAGACGGCCGCGGCATCCGCGGACAGGTGCTCCGGAGAAAGGATCGCCGGCGGCTGAGTCGCTGGCGTTTAACGTAATACATAAGGAGATCTGTATCCCATGGAGAGACTGCACAAGTTCCGACGACCCGGCAACCGCCTCCGCCTGGGCCTTCGAGTTCCCCTACTTATCTTGATCGTCCTGCTGACGATGCCGCTGCCCGCAGCCGCCCAAATGCCGGTGCCGCAACTGCCGACACGCGGCAAGATCAGCAAGAATCCGGCCGATATCCAGGATGCCATGAGTCCAATCCAGGATGTGCTATCCGGGCCTGCATGGCTCATGGCTCAGGGTGTGGACAACCGGGCCTTCATCGACCGCCCCGGCTGGAACACGCTCGACCGTCAGAATCTGGACAGCCTGCCCGGCAGCGGAACAAATACGCCCCTGCTGCAGTCAGTGGGGCCGGGTATCCTCGTGCCCTACCGCGATCCGGCGCCCGCCTTCAGCCGCGACCTGCTCGTGACCCGGGACTTCAGCAACTCACCCTTGCAGACCGAGCCCGATATCGCCGTCAACCCGCATGATCCCGATCACCTGGTCTTGGGCCTGATCGATTACAACTTCCCCAACAACTCTGCCTACGTCAGCATCGATGGCGGCGTGAACTGGGAAGGGCCCCAGCAGATTAAATACCTGCGCAAAGATCGCGTCTCCGGCGGCGACCCCGTGGTAGAGTTCGATAAAGACGGCAACGTCTACATGGCTTCGATCTCTATCGGCGTCAAGGAGTACTCCGTCGGCAATGCCACCGGCTTTGCCCTCGTCTCCTCCATCGCCGTCTCAACGTCGAAAGACGGTGGCTTCGTCTGGGAGGAGCCCGTCGACAGCGCCCGCAGCGACGTCGAATCCGACGCCGTGCTCGACCCCACCGGACGCATACGCGGCACGGTGAGCCTCAGCTTCCTCGACAAGCCCTGGCTGACCACAGGCCCCCACCCCACGATCGAAGACCAGACCGTGGTCTACGTCACATTTGTCGAATTTAACACCATCTACGACATCCTCTACATCGGCGAGCTCCCCACCCTCGGCGCGCCGGAAGTGCAGACCACGCCGATGCTGAGCTACTCGCTCGACCAGGGTCTGACCTGGTCCGATCCTGCCCCGGTCGGCCCGACCGTGAAGCGCACCTACGGCGAGATCGACGATACCGAAGGCCAATCGAACGCCATCGGCACCAAGCGTGTCGTGCAGGGACCCGTTCCCGTCGTCGATTCCAAGGGCACTCTCTATGTGACCTGGATCGACAGCACCGACGACGAGAGCATGAAGGGCCTCGCCGAATTCTATATGTCCAAGTCTGACGATGGCGGCGAAACCTTTGGCGACCCCAAGCGTATCGCCCGTTTCCTCGAGCCCGGGTTCCGACCCCGTAACGCCTACTTCCGCTACTGGGCGTCCGCCTTCCCCAAAGTATCGGTGGGGCCTGAAGATGAACTCTATGTAGCCTATGTCGCGCTGCCGGCCGAAAATCCGCTCGATGAAGGCGACGTTTACTTCATCCGTTCACTCAACGGCGGAGACCGCTGGTCGCGGCCCGTACGCATCAACACCGACGAGACCGACGCCGTTCAGTTTTTCCCGGCCATGGACGTCGGCCCCGATGGCGTCATCCACATCATGTGGGGTGATATGCGCGACGACCCCGTCCAGACCCGTTACCATATCTACTACACCCGTTCCGAAGATCAGGGCGAGAACTGGGGCTTTGAACTCGAAGAGCTTGACCTCAAAGTAGGCGACACGCGCGTGACCGACTTCCCCTCCAATCCCAATAAAGGCTTCCCCAGAGGGCTCTTCCTGGGCGACTACTTCTCTATCGCCGCCAGCGAGAACGACGCCTATCTGGTATGGGCCGATACCCGCCTCGGCGAGTTTGGCCCGCCCAACCAGAAGATCGGTTTCAGCCGCCAGCGCGCCATCGCCCGCCCCGAAATCTTCATCAGCCCCGACGTCGGGGCTGCCGGCGAGACCATCACCGTCCAGGGGCATGGCTTCCAATCGGATATGGATATCTACCTGCTTGTCGGCGGCGCCAACGCCGCATCCGGCCGCACCGACAAGCTCGGGCGCTATACACAGCAGATCTTCGTTCCCATCTCCGGTGAAGGCGCCCACAGGGTGACGTTGGTCGACGAATCGGGCAACTTCGCCTCCACTTCATTCTATATGGAATTCGGCTTCGACAATGTCCAGGCGCTGGAAGAGAAGCTGGATGCCTTGGATGAGAAGCTGGATCAGTTGAACGGAACAGCATCCCAAGCCGGCCTGACGCCTGCTTCGCACCAGGTCGCGGTCGAAAGTGTGCCCGCAACGACGGCACTCGCCGCAACCACCGTACCCGGGGGCAGCGCAACCTGGCCGGTGGTCGGCGGCGTCGGCATCGGCATCGCGCTCGGCCTGCTGTGGGTTTCGTTCCGTAGGCGAACTGGATGAGCCGTCAACGGCAAATAGGTCGCGGCCGCCCCGGTTGCCAATCGCCCCAACGAGGTCGGTGGCGGGCGGCAGCCGGGTGGCCGCTGGCCGCGGGTCTTGGCGAAAGGATCTGTAATATGAATACGACTAGGTCAAACAGAATCCCAGCATGGCTGCTCAAAGTAGTCCCGATCAGCCTGATGATCATAATCGGTCTCTCCTCCTCTGTCCTGGCTCAATACAGTCCCCCACATGAGGAACCCGGGCCCGCGGTCGAGCGGCTCTACTTCAAAGCGTTCAACGTGGACCGCGCCCCGCTCGACCTCGAAGCCGGCGAGATGGACCTCTACTACTTCAACCTGAAGATCGCCGCGGCCCGCGAGCTGCGCGACAACGAGGGCATCCAACTCTATGAGGCCCCGGCCAGCACCATTTCGCTGATCCTCAACCCGGCGCCCGCGCCCGAAGGAAGATTGAACCCCTTCTCGATCAAAGAGGTGCGGCAGGCCATGCAGCGCCTGATCGACCGAGACTTCGTGACCCGGGAGATCTACCAGGGCCAGGCCGCGCCCATGTACACCAACGTGGCCTCCACCGACTATGACTACCTGACCGTCTTCGACGTGATCCAGCAGGCCGACCTGGACTACGATCCCGAATACGCCCGCCAGCTGATCGCCGATGCCATGACCGAGGCCGGCGCAGAACTGGTCGACGACGTCTGGCACTTCAACGGCCAGCCCATCCGCCTCAAGTTCATCATGCGCGTGGAGGACGAACGCCGCGAGGTGGGCGATCTGATTCGCTCGGCCCTGCAGGACGCCGGGTTCGCCGTCGCCTCCAATCGCCAGACCTTCGCGCCCGCCATCCAGACCGTCTATGCCTCCGACCCGGCCCAATTTGAATGGCATCTCTACACCGAAGGCTGGGGCCGCGGTTCGCCCAACCGCTACGACTTCGGCGGTATCAACTCCTTCTATGCCCCCTGGCTGGGCAACATGCCCGGCTGGAAAGAGGTCGGCTTCTGGCACTACGAAAACGAAGAGCTGGACGACCTCGGCGAGCGCCTCTTCAAGGGGGATTTCGCCGACCAGGCCGAACGCGACGAGATGTATCGCGAAATGACCCGCATCGGCCTCGACGAGTCGGTCCGCATCTGGATCGCCACCGTCATGAACGCCTTCCCCGTGCAGGCCGGCGTCGAGGGCATAACCCAGGATCTGGCCGCCGGGCCGCGCGGCCTCTGGAGCCTGCGTTCGGCCTACAAGGCCGGCAGCGACGAACTGACCGTGGGTCATCTGTGGGTGTGGACCGAACGCACTACCTGGAACCCGGTCGGCGGCTTTGGCGATGTCTACAGCAACGACATCTGGCGGCAGCTGCAGGACCCCGCCGTCTGGAACGACCCCTTCACCGGCATCCCCGCACCCTTCCGTATCGCCTATGAAGTCGAAACGGCCGGGCCCGCCGACACATTGGATGTGCCGGCCGACGCCATCATGTGGGACGCGCAGGCGGGCCGGTGGACGAACGTAGACGAAAATGTAACCGCCACCAGCAAAGTGGTCTACGACTACAGCAAGTACTTCCAGGCGCCCTGGCATCATGGCCAGCAAATCAGCATGGCCGATGTGCTCTATTCCATCTACCAGGGCTTCGACCTGTCCTACAATCCAGATAAAGCTAAGATCGAAACCGTCATCGCCACGACCGCGCGCCCCTTCCTGGAGACGATCAAGGGCTACCGCGTATTGGACGAAAATCGCATCGAAGCCTACGTGGACTTCTGGCATTTTGAGCAGAACTACATCGCTTCCTACGGCATCCCTGCCGGGCTGAGTACCCCCTGGGAGATGCTCTACGCGATGGATGAGCTGGTCTTCAGCCAGCGGCGGGCCGCCTATAGCGACACCGCTGCCGCCCGCTACAACGTGCCATGGATCAGCCTCGTCCTCGATCGGGATGCCCGCCTCGTGCGCAAGGCCATGCTGGACCTGCGCCGCGCTGAGACCATCCCCACAGATGTGTTCACCCTGCCCACTGCCGACGGAGAGACGGTCCTCACCAGCAGCGAAGAGGGCGTGGAACGCTACACGGCTGTGCTCGACTGGTTCGAAGAGAAAGGCCACTTGGTGATCAGCAACGGTCCCTTCATGTTGGAGCGTTATGATCCACCGGCCCAATTCGCCGAGCTGGTCGCCTTCCGTGACGAGAACTATCCCTTCACGGCCAGCGATCTCTACCGCGGGCTGCCGGATCTGATCGAATACACCGAGATCGAGGCGCCGCCGATCGAGTTGGGCGCCGACTATGAAGTTACCTTGACGCTCGATGGGCCCGGCAACCTCTCCTTGCGTTATCTGCTGATCGACACCGCCAGCGGTGAGATCATCCAGCAGGGCGATGCCGACACCCTCGACCCCAAATGGTTTGCAATCAGGTTGACCGCCGACACCACCAACGAGCTGGAGCTGGGGATCTACGAGCTGGTCCTGGTTGCGTACAGCGATGAGCTGGCCCGCATGGCCGAACGGCGCATCGAGTTGGAAGCCGATATCGCCATCATCGAGGAGGAGCCGGCCGCCGAGGAATCGGACGCCTCGGAAACAGAAGAAGCCGCCTCCGACTCCGATGAGGAGGCGGAAGAGGCCGCAGCCGATGACGAAGAAAGCGATTCCGAAACCGCGGCTGAAACCGATACGGAGTCCGAAACCGAAGAATCAGACACGGAATCCGATACGGAATCCGATACAGAATCAGATTCAGAAAGTGCCGCGTCTGAGTCCGCAGAATCTGAATCTGCCGAGGCCGTTTCCGAACCGGCCGGCGGTCTGCCGGTGAACGCAGTTGTCGGCGTTGTGGTCATCATCATCGTTCTCGGCGGCATCCTGCTCGCACGCCGCAGACGTTAACAGAAGTGGAAGGTGGAAAGTGGACGGTGGATAGTGCAAGTGTATTGCAGCCTCGCACTGACCACTGACCACCGACCACTGACCACCGACCACTGACCACCGACCACTGACCACCGACCACTGCCCTCATGTCACTCCTTCGCCCTCTCCTCGTCCGCTCCCTCACCATGGTCGGGGTCTTCTTTGTCGTCCTGATCATGCTGGTGCTGACACTGGGCTTGACCGGTTTCTCCGACCGCATTCTTGCCGCCACAATAGGTGAGCAGCTGCGCGGAGAGCGCACCGCGCTGGCTGAGACCATCCGCGACCCTGACGAGATGGAAAAAGTGCTGGAGAAGCGCCGCGAGGAGTTGGAGATCTTCTATGGGCTGAGTACGCCCTGGTACTACCGCCTCCCCCGCACCGCGCTCCGCGTGTTGACTCTCGACCTCGGCGAAGCCCGCACCCTGCGCAGCTTCGACGGCAGCAACCGCGTCTTTGATATCGTGACGGAGCGTGTGCCCAACTCCATGCTCCTGCTCACCACATCGCTGATCATCACCGCCGCAATCGGCATCATCGGCGGCGCCTATCTTGCCACCCGCCAGGGCTCCTGGCTCGATCGCTTTGTCTCCGGCTTTGCGGCCGTCTCCTTTGCCGTTCCCACCTGGTGGATCGGCATCCTGCTCATCCTGATACTCTCCATCCAGCTGCGTATTCTTCCCTCCGGCGGCATGTATAGCACGCCGCCGCCCACGCAGCCCTTGGCCCGCTTCTTCGATCTCGTATCCCATGCCCTGCTGCCCGTGATCACCCTCGTCCTCGTCAGCTTCGGGCCGTCCATCTACTCGATTCGCACCATCACACTCAATATCGCCCAGGAGGACCACGTCAAGATCGCCCGCGCCAAAGGTCTGCCCGAAAGCCGCGTGCGGCTCCGTCACATTCTGCGCGTAGCCGCCCCCCCGATCGTCACCGGCCTCATGTTCGGCCTGGCCGGATCGCTCTCAGGCTCGATCCTGGTGGAGACCGTCTTCAACTGGCAGGGCATGGGCCGCCTTTACTACGATGCCCTCGCCGGCACCCCCGACGAAAACGTCATCGTGGCCCTCACCTTCATCTTCACGTTGATGTACGTCGTGATCCGCATCGTGTTGGAAGCCCTGTACGTCTTTCTCGACCCTCGTGTGAGGTACACAGACTGATGCCGAACGGCACCTTTCCGGCCGGGGCGCCCTCTGGCGCCCCACCGAAGACCGGCGCGAAGAGGAAAACGCCGTGAGCATGGCCAGCGCCTTGCGCGAGCTGCTGCGCAGCGGGCCCGGCTTCGGCGGCGCCGGCCTGATGTGCCTGCTGATCCTGGTGGCACTCTATGTGTTGCTCGCCTTCCCACTCGATTTCGGCGAAAGCCAGTGGAGCAATCCCGTCGTCTGGGTCGATAACCCCAAGGCCGTGCCCCCTACCTGGACCAACGCACTGCGCCGCGAAGCCCTGCCTCTCCACCGTGTCTTCGAGGGTACCGAGCCGCACACCGTGCAGATGGCCCGCAGCGGACCGGTCCACAGCTGGCGTTTCCCCCTGACCTACGCCTCTTCCCACCCGCCGACCTTCCTGGCCGTCACCCTCGCCGACGTCAAATATGCCGAGCGGCCGCCCCTGGTTCTGATCTCGCTCAAACGGCCGGACGGCAAACAGCTGCGCATCTACCGCCACGCCGTGCGCGGACCCCGCGAAGACGAGAGCGGACCGTTCCAGCGCTACGCCCAAACACCGCTGCGCGTGCAACTGAGCACCGACGAAGCAACCGTGACCGCGGCCCAGAACTTCCTTGCCGACGAGTTCGACCTGCGCCTGAACGGCGCCCAGATCGGCGGACGCGTAGACCGTATCCTTTTCGGCGTGCCTGCCGGCGATTCCGACGAAGCCTTCGCCCCCCTGACCGGCGACTATGAGATCATCGTCCAGGCCGCACTGCGGGCGGAGGGCGACAGCGTGGGCAAAGTGCGCTTCGTCGTAGGCGGCGCCGTTTTTGGCCTGATGGGCACCGATAGTCTGGGCAGAGACCTGGCCCGCGGCCTTCTGTTCGGCCTGCCCGTCGCGCTCTTCATCGGCGTCATCGCCGCCTTCATGTCCACCGCCATCGGCACAACCCTGGGCATCGCCAGCGGTTACCTCGGCGGCCGCGCCGACATCACCATCCAGCGCATCTCCGACATCGTCGCCAACGTGCCCGTGCTGCCCCTGCTCATCTTCATGCTCTTCATCATCGGCCCCAGCCTCTGGATAATTATCTTCATCCTCGTCGCCTTCGGCTGGCCCGGCCTGACCATCCAGATCCGCAGCATGGTCCTCCACATGCGCACCAACCAGCTGATCGAGGCCATCCAGAGCCTGGGCGCGTCGCGGCGGCGGGTCATGTTCCGCCATATCCTGCCCCAGATCACACCCTATGTCCTCGCCCAGCTCATCTTCGCCGCCCCCTCCGCGATCCTGGCCGAGGCAGGCCTCAGTTTTCTCGGCCTCGGCGATCCCTCCATCCCAACCTGGGGCCAGATACTGGAGACCGGATTCCGCACCGGAGGCATCTATGTCGGCTACTGGTGGTGGATTGTGCCCCCCGGTCTCTGCATCGTCCTCACCGCCCTCACCTTCATGCTTCTTGCGTTAGGCATCGAGCCGATCGTCAATCCGCGCCTGAGGCAACCGGCGTCATGACATCGCTTCTCGACGTTCGCGATCTCACCTTCCACTATGCCGACCGCGCCGGCGCTGTGCGCGCCGTGGACAACGTCTCCTTTTCCCTCGCCAGCGGCGGCTCCGCCCTCGGCCTCGTCGGCGAATCGGGCAGCGGCAAATCCTCGCTCGCCCTCGCCATCATGCGCATGCTGCCCTCAAACGTGGCCCGTTATGACGGCCAAATCTGGCTGGATGGACAGGAGCTTCTCGGCTTGGCCGACGACCGTTTCCGGCAGGAGATTCGCTGGCGCAAGCTGGCCCTCGTCCCGCAGGGCGCCCAGAATGGCTTTAACCCTGTCCTGCGCGTGGGGGAGCAGATCATCGAACCGCTTGTGGTGAGCGGGACCGCCGGCAAAAAGGAGGCCCGCGCCCGCGCTCAGGAGCTGCTGGCCTACGTCGGGCTGCCTACCGACGTCTATCTTCGTTATCCCCACGAGCTGAGCGGCGGCATGAAGCAGCGCGCCATGATCGCCGCCGCCCTCATCCTCGAGCCGCCCCTGGTCATCATGGACGAGCCCACTTCGGCCCTCGACGCCAGCGTTCAGACCCAGATCACCAACCTGCTCAAACGGCTGAAAAAGGAGCTGAACCTGGCCATCATCTTCATCACCCACGACATCGCCCTCGCAAGCGACGTCTGCGACGACCTGGCCGTCGTCTATGCCGGAGAGATCGTCGAGATCGGCAGCGCCGAGCAGGTCCTTCTGCACCCCAGCCACCCCTATACACAACGGCTTCTGGCCAGCATCCCCCGGCTCCACGCCGACACAACCCCGCAGTTCATCCCTGGCGCCCCGCCCGACCTGCGCGAGCCGCCCGCCGGTTGCCGTTTCCACCCGCGCTGCCCTCTGGCTTTTGAACCGTGCGCGCAGGAAAACCCGCCGGCCTTCGAACTGGCCGATGGGCAAATGGCTAGATGCTGGTTGTTTGAGGATGGGCAAGAGGAGCGCTGAAGGCCCGAAGCGATATCCCCGGCAACGCGCCCCATAAAAACAAAAAACTCCCGCTAAGGGAGTTTCCGAACTACTGATATATAAGAAAAGAGGAGGTTGGCAGCGGTCTACTCTCACACGGGGTCGCCCCCGCACTACCATCGACGCTGGTGGACTTTACTGCCGGGTTCGAGATGGGACCGGGTGTCTCCCCACCGCTCTTGCCACCAACTCCTCTTTACTTACGCAGGTATAAGGTTGCGAGTGGTCATATTGAGCATGCTGTGATGCGCATGCGGGTTAAGCGGCATTGCCGTTGTGCTGCTGCGCTGCTGTTATGAAGCTGCGCTGCGGCAATGCCGGTGTGCGTATGATGATGCCACTCGCGTGGCACACTAAGAACTGAACAGGATAAAGAAGTACTGCTGTCGGCGCAAGATTATACATGATACAGGTTAAGCCCTCGTGCATTAGTACGGGTTCGCTTAAGACCTCTCAGCCCTTACACGTCCCGCCTATCAAACTGGTCGTCTACCAGCGCACTTACCAGACTTTCTCTGTGAGGGAACTTATCTTGAGGCTGGCTTCCCACTTAGATGCTTTCAGTGGTTATCCGTCCCAGACTTAGCTACCCAGCTATGCCGTTGGCACGACAACTGGCACACCAGCGGTCTGTCCATCCCGGTCCTCTCGTACTAGGGACAGATCCTCTCAATTCCCTTGCGCCCACAGCGGATAGAGACCGACCTGTCTCACGACGGTCTGAACCCAGCTCGCGTGCCACTTTAATGGGCGGACAGCCCAACCCTTGGGACTTGCTCCAGCCCCAGGATGTGACGAGCCGACATCGAGGTGCCGCACCTTCCCGTCGATGTGAACTCTTGGGGAAGACTAGCCTGTTATCCCCGGGGTAGCTTTTATCCGTTAAGCCACAGCCTTTCCACTCAGAACCGTGGGTTCACTAACGCCGACTTTCGTCTCTGCTCAACATGTCCGTTTCGCAGTCAAGCTCCCTTATGCGTTTGCACTCTTCAACTGGTTTCCATTCAGCCTGAGGGAACCTTTGCGCGCCTCCGTTACCTTTTGGGAGGCGACCGCCCCAGTCAAACTGCCCACCAGACACTGTCCCCATACCGGGTCACGGTACAGGTTAGAATCAAAACTCAATCAGGGTGGTATTTCACCAGCGACTCCACCGATCCTGGCGAACCAGTTTCACAGTCTCCCACCTATCCTACACAGAGTAAGCCCTAATCCAATATCAAGCTGCAGTAAAGCTCCACGGGGTCTTTTTGTCCTGCTGCGGGTAAGAAGCATCTTTACTCCTACTTCAGTTTCACCGGGCCCTCCGTCGAGACAGCGCCCCACTCGTTACGCCTTTCGTGCGGGTCGGAACTTACCCGACAAGGAATTTCGCTACCTTAGGACCGTTATAGTTACGGCCGCCGTTCACCGGGGCTTCAGTTCAAAGCTCTCACCTCTCCCCTTAACCTTCCGGCACTGGGCAGGCGTCAGCCCGTATACGTCGTCTCTCAACTTCGCACGGACCTGTGTTTTTGGTAAACAGTCGGCAGGGCCTTTTCTCTGCGGCCTCCTCAAGCTCAGGCACGTCTGTACCTTCACTCTACCGAGGCGGTCCTTCTCCCGAAGTTACGGACCATTTTTGCCTAGTTCCTTGACGAAGGTTCTCCCGTCCCCCTTGGTGTTCTCCACCTGTCTACCTGTGTCGGTTTGCGGTACGGTCGCATAGGTCTCACTAGAGGCTTTTCTCGTCAGCTTGGGTTCAATCACTTCCACCTAATAAAGGCTCGCCTTCACCCCTCAGCTCAGACGGTCTTTTAACCCCGTCCTCAGCGCCTACAGGCTTGGCACCAGCTCTTCCAGCCGCTGGCTGACCTACCCTTCTGCGTCACCCCTTCGCTCATACAACCTGATGCGGTACAGGAATATTCACCTGTTATCCATCGGCTACGCCTTTCGGCCTCGCCTTAGGTCCGACTAACCCGACGCGGATTGACCTCCCGTCGGAAACCTTAGACATTCGGGGACTGCGGTTCTCACACAGTTCTCGCTACTCGTGCCAACATTCTCGCTTCCATACCCTCCACGACTCTTCTCAGTATCGCTTCAACGCGCATGGAACGCTCGCCTACCTCTCACAAATACCCGAAAGTATCTGCAAAACCGTAGCTTCGGTGGGTGACTTAAGCCCCGTTATATTTTCGGCGCAGTATCACTTGACCAGTGAGCTGTTACGCACTCTTTCAAGGATGGCTGCTTCCAAGCCAACCTCCTGGCTGTCTCTGTAACACCACTTCCTTTCCCACTTAGTCTCCACTTAAGGACCTTAGCTGACGGTCTGGGCTTTTCCCCTCTTGACCACGAAACTCATCTCCCGTAGTCCAACTGCCGTTCTAAAGCATAGGCATTCGGAGTTTGGTTGAGTTCGGTAAGCATTTCGCCCCCTACCTCATCCAGTGCTCTACCTCCTATCCTCAACAAACGACGCTAGCCCTAAAGCTATTTCGGCGAGAACCAGCTATCTCCAGGTTCGTTTGGCATTTCACCCCTATCCACACCTCATCCGAGCACTTTGCAACGTACACCGGTTCGACCCTCCACGAAATTTTACTCCCGCTTCAGTCTGGACATGGATAGCTCACCTGGTTTCGGGTCTACTGCCAGCAACTCTTTCGCCCTATTCAGACTCGCTTTCGCTTCGGCTCCGGCTATCACACCTTAACCTTGCTACTGACCGTAACTCGTTGGCTCATTCTCCAATAGGCACGCCATCACCCGGCCGGGGTAACCCGGCATCAGGCTCTGACTGCTTGTAAGCATACGGTTTCAGGATCTCTTTCACTCCCCTATCAGGGGTCCTTTTCACCTTTCCCTCACGGTACTTGTCCACTATCGGTCGCCAAAGGTATTTAGTCTTGGAGAGTGGTCTCCCCAGCTTCTCACAGGGTTTGCGTGCCCCGTGATACTCAGGATACCGACCAGTCCTTCCCAGATTTCGCCTACGGGACTCTCACCCTCTCCGGTCCGCCTTTCCAGTGCGGTTCCGCTATCCGGTCCAAACCTTCCGTCGGTCCTGCTACCCCGCACCAGCTTGCACCAGTACGGTTTGGACTGCTCCGCTTTCGCTCGCCACTACTAACGGAATCTTTTCTTTTCCTCCGGGTACTTAGATGTTTCACTTCCCCGAGTTCCCCGCTACGCAGCTATCTTTTCACTGCGCGCTGCCCTGGCATTCCCCAGGGCGGGTTTCCCCATTCGGATATCTGCGGATCTATGCCTTACCACAACTCCCCGCAGCTTTTCGCAGTGGTACACGTCCTTCCTCGGCCTTTGGCGCCAAGGCATCCTCCGTATGCTCTTCGTAGCTTAACCTGCTGTGTATCGAGCAACGACCCGAAAGCCGCCGCTCCCTTCTTATTCCTACAGCAGTTCTTCTCTATCCTATTCAGTTCTTAATGTGCCATCCCTACTTACTTCACAACAGACCGGGGCTGTACAGGCCCCTGGCTTGCTGCTATCGCCGGCTTCAGCATTTCTACCCGCTTCCACCACGCGACTGTGGGCCTGCGTGGACTCGAACCACGGACCCCTGCGTTATCAGCACAGTGCTCTAACCGACTGAGCTACAGGCCCTCTCTCCACTTGCCCTGCCTTCACTTCAGAGGCACTTTAACCCCTGAAAAGTGACAAGATAACCGGCCTTTCACAGACCTTTACTTCTCTAGACGTCTCCGCTTCCCCGACAACGCAGTAACTGCTGTGCAGCCTCTGCTCTGCCTCCACGGTTTCGCCTTTGCTTCCTTAGAAAGGAGGTGATCCAGCCGCACCTTCCGGTACGGCTACCTTGTTACGACTTCGTCCCAGTCATCAGTCCCACCCTAAACAGCTCCCTCCTTGCGGTTGGGTCACCGTCTTCAGGTCTTACCAACTCCCATGACGTGACGGGCGGTGTGTACAAGGCCCGGGAACGTATTCACCGCAGTATTGCTGACCTGCGGTTACTAGCAACTCCGACTTCATGCAGGCGAGTTGCAGCCTGCAATCCGAACTATGACTGGCTTTGATGGGATTCGCTTCAGGTCTCCCTTTCGCTTCCCTTTGTACCAGCCATTGTAGCGTGTGTGTAGCCCTGGACATATAGGCCATGCTGACTTGACATCATCCGCACCTTCCTCCGGCTTGTTACCGGCAGTCTCGCTAGACACTTGTAACTAGCAACACGGGTTGCGCTCGTTGCGGGACTTAACCCAACATCTCACGACACGAGCTGACGACAGCCATGCAGCACCTGTGTACGCTGCCCGAAGGCTCGTTCCGGTTTCCCTTCACTACTACGTACATGTCAAGTCCAGGTAAGGTTCTTCGCGTTGCATCGAATTAAACCACACGCTCCGCTGCTTGTGCGGGCCCCCGTCAATTCCTTTGAGTTTTAGCCTTGCGACCGTACTCCCCAGGCGGTGAACTTATCGCGTTTGCTCCGGCACAGACGGCTTCTACACCGCCCACACCTCGTTCACATCGTTTACAGCGTGGACTACCGGGGTATCTAATCCCGTTCGCTACCCACGCTTTCGTGCCTCAGCGTCAGTAAAATGCCAGGAGGCCGCCTTCGCCTCTGGTGTTCTTCCCGATATCTACGCATTCCACCACTACACCGGGATTTCCGCCTCCCTCTCATTCACTCTAGCCATACAGTTTCTAACGTCCTCTCCCAGTTAAGCCAGAAGCTTTCACGCCAGACTTGTATCGCCGCCTGCGCACCCTTTACGCCCAGTAATTCCGGATAACGCTTGACACCTAGGTATTACCGCGGCTGCTGGCACCTAGTTAGCCGTGTCTTCGTCCTGGGGTACCGTCCTTCCTCTTCCCCCAGATAAGGAGTTTACAATCCGAAAACCTTCGTCCTCCACGCGGCGTTGCTGCGTCAGGGTTTCCCCCATTGCGCAATATTCCTCACTGCTGCCCCCCGTAGGAGTCGGAACCGTGTCTCAGTTCCCGTGTGGCTGGTCTTCCTCTCAGAACAGCTATCGATCATCGCCTTGGTAGGCTTTTACCCCACCAACCAGCTAATCGACCGCAGGCCCCTCCCAAATCGCCTCAGCTTTCCTCACCGAAACCACCGTCTCGGCGAGATTATGCGGTATTAGCCACAGTTTCCCATGGTTATCCCCCATTTCAGGGCAGGTTACCTACGTGTTACGCACCCGTTCGCCACTCTCCACGGCACTATATCACCGAAGCAATTAGCACCGCTTCCCGTTCGACTTGCATGTGTTAAGCACGCCGCCAGCGTTCATCCTGAGCCAGGATCAAACTCTCCGTATTTTCGCTGCCGTCACTCTCGCATACCTCTTAAACCCAGTACACGATGAAACAACAACACTTCTACGCAAAGCTCATTAAAACTCTCCGTCATTTCGCTCCCAAACCACCCCGCATCCCAGCTGTCGCCGGAACACAGAACAGTCGAAAACGACTGACAGGTCTGCTGGACTCGCTTATCTTGTCACTCTTCAGCTGTTAATGTGCCACAACCCTGTTACCTTACTACATCCATGTCTCGTCCGACAAATTCCGATCCCGCTGTTTCACAATGACATTGATCGTGTACCACCCATGTCATCCAGCCAGACCCTCTGCCAACAACCATGAAG
This sequence comes from Caldilineaceae bacterium, assembly GCA_958295845.1. Lineage (GTDB taxonomy): Bacteria > Chloroflexota > Anaerolineae > Caldilineales > Caldilineaceae > Bin5. The sequence continues at coordinate 5,218,942 of OY282376.1, read as the reverse complement.
CCGTCGACCTCACGGTTTCAGAGACAAGAAGTCTTACTCTATCCCATCCCTATTCCATTGTCAAATCCGGTTTGCACCAATTTCAGTTCACATTCATTGGCCTGCCAACCATGCAAAAAGAGGAATGGCCACCACAGTCGACCGGGGAACGCCTACCACCGAAACTTCGACTCTTTCTACTTCGATTCCAATCGCTAGGACTATCCGCGCGCAAAGGGTTCATGTTATCATAAATAATGCCGCCCCTATCGCACACAGGCGCGCAGAAATCCGAGGAATGTCGTAATGTCGCAAACAGGCCCCGCCAAACAGATCCTGGTCGTCGACGACGAACCGCGTATGGTGCGCTTCGTCAAAATGAACCTGGACCTGGAAGGCTATCAGACGCTGGAAGCCAATGACGGCTTCCAGGCGCTCGACAAAGTCCGCGAATATGAACCCAATCTCGTCCTTCTCGACGTCGAAATGCCCGGCCTGGACGGCTTCGAAACACTCAAACGGCTGCGCGAAATCAGCGACATCCCGGCCATTATGCTCACAGTGCGCTCCGACGAGGGCGACCGCATCAGAGGGCTGGACCTCGGCGCCGACGACTATGTAACAAAGCCGTTCAGCCCGCGCGAGCTGTCCAGCCGCATTCGTGCCGTGCTGCGCCGTTTTGAAGTGACCAACGCCCGGCCCGAAGACCAGATTATCACCATCGACGACCGCTTGCAGGTGGACCTCCAGCGCCGCGATGTGATCGTCGACGGCGAACGACTGAGCTTGCGACCTACCGAGTATCGCCTCCTCCACCAGCTCATCCAGAACGCCGGCTGGGTCGTCCCCCATGAAGTGCTGTTGACCAAAGTATGGGGGCACGAATATGTAAACGACAATCACCTGCTGCGTCTATATATTACCTACCTCCGCAAAAAAATCGAGACGGATCCATCCAAGCCGCGCTACATCTTTACCGAACGCGGCCTGGGCTATCGGTTCCGCGACTTCAAGGATGCAGCACAGTCCTGACCCGTATCAGAACTGTAAAACGATCCATCAGGATCATTTTTTGAGCACAGCGCCGACTGTGTTAACATTCATAGTCGGTCTGTGATGGCTGACATTATCGCCAGAACAGATCGAGTTACTATCCATTCAACACGTCCTGGGACTGAGGAATGGGGTGCCGCCAAGACGCGGTCATTCCCAGCGTGAACAGGGCGGAAGCGAAACCCAGGAGGTTCTTGTGGCATCAGCTGTTACGATGAAAGAGCTGTTGGAGGCCGGCGTACACTTCGGGCACAGGACCCGGCGCTGGAACCCGAAAATGCGCCCGTATATCTTTACCGAGCGCAGTGGAATCCATATCATCGATCTGCACCAGACGATGACGCGCATCAATGAATACTATGAAATGGTGCGTCGCCTCGTCGCCGATGGCGGCACAATCCTGTTTGTCGGCACCAAGAGACAGGCGCAGGGCACCGTCGAGCAGGAGGCCACCCGTTGCGGTATGCCCTACATCCACAATCGCTGGCTGGGTGGTACCCTGACAAATTGGACCACGATCAAACAACGGATCGACTACCTGAACCGCCAGGAACGGCGTAAGTCCAATGGCGAATTCCAGTCGCTTCCCAAGATCGAGCAACTGGTCATCGATCGCGAACTCGCCAAGCTGAACCGTCGTATCGGCGGGATCAAGACGCTCACCGCCATGCCCAATCTGATCTTCGTGGTCGATACGCAACGGGAAGAGCTCGCCGTCAAGGAAAGCAACAAGATCGGCATCCCTCTGATCGCTGTCGCCGATACCAACTCCGACCCGGATGAAATCACCTATGTCATTCCTGGCAATGATGATGCGATCCGAGCCGTCAAACTGATTACACGGATTGTCGCCGACGCAGTCGAAGAGGGACGCCGCTTCCGCGAAGTGGACATGGTCGAGACAGGACAGGTCTCTGACGACGAGCTGGCGGAACTTGAGCAGTACCTCGGGCCGAGCACACTGGCCAAACTACAAGGCATGGAAGACGAAGAAGAAGGCCAGACTGAAGAAGGCCAGACAGAAGAAGGAAGCGAACCCGCCGCGCAGGCCGCCAGCCCCTCCGAAGAGGAGAATACAGCGGCTGTCGCTGAGGCGGAACCTTCTCAGACGGGCGGCGAAGCGCCCTCTGAACAGGCGGAACCCGCATCGGCTGAAACTGAACCGGCCGAAACTGAACCGGTCGGCGAAGAAGGGTAACCGCCGCTGCTGTGCGCTGGCCCGTTCCATACACCGGCCGCAGCGCAGCAGACTATATCAGCAGCAATGTCTTGCCGAATAGGCGCCGCAGAGCATACTGCACGCCGAAATCGGACAATCAGACGGAATCGTCCGCACAGCTGCGAAGGCGTAATATTTGCGCAGTGCGGACGATTACGCGGATAAAGCAGGCACGCGTCGAAGCGTGAATTACTGTGCAGCAAAGTATCAATGCAGCAAGGCAATCAGGAGGAGGATCATGGCTGCAATCACAGCACAGATGGTGAAAGAGTTGCGCGGCGCCACAGGGGCCGGCATTCTCGACTGCAAAACAGCGCTGAACGAAAACAATGGCGATTTTGACAAATCCGTGGAATATCTGCGCGAAAAGGGGCTGGCTGCAGCGGCCAAAAAGGCCGACCGCGACGCCGATGAAGGGATCATCGGCAGCTACGTCCACCACGGCAGCAAGGTCGCCGCTATGGTCGAGCTCAACTGCGAGACCGATTTCGTAGCCCGCACCGAGCAGTTCCAGGAACTGGCGCGCGATCTCGCGATGCACATCGTGGCATCCAACCCCGAATATGTAGCCCGGGAAGAGGTCCCCGCTGACATCCTGGACAAGGAAATAGCCATCTACAAAGCCCAGGCGCAGGACAGCGGCAAACCCGAAAGAATCCTTGATCGCATCGCCGAAGGCAAACTGGAAAAATGGTTCAGCGATGTCTGCCTCATGGAGCAGGAATACTTCAAGGACTCTGACAAAAACGTCAAGGACGTCCTCGTCGAAAACATCGCCAGCCTTGGCGAAAATATCCAGGTCAGCCGCTTCAGCCGCCTGCAGATCGGCTAACCGTCCACAAAGTCCAGCCCAGCCTTTCTTGGGCTGGGCTTTTTTGTGTCATCGCCGGCGCCCCGTTAGACTGCGTCGCCCAGTCCAAGGAGTTGTTGTAATGGATGCTCTCAAATACCGCCGCGTTCTCCTCAAAATGGGAGGCGAGGCGCTGGCCGGCGAAGGCGGATTAGGCATCGACCCCAGTCGGGCCGAAGAAGCGGCCCAGAAAATCCTGGCGATCGTCAACATGGGCGCAGAAGTGGCCCTCGTTATCGGCGGCGGCAACATGTGGCGCGGCAAAGAGGACGGCCTCGACCATGGCATGGAGCGGGTCACCGCCGACCACATCGGCATGCTTGGAACGGTGATGAACGCACTCGCCCTGCAGGACGCCCTGGAGCGCGCCGGCCTGCCCACCCGTGTCATGACCGGCATCGAAATTCGCGCCGTGGCCGAGCCCTACATCCAGCGTCGGGCCATTCGCCATCTCGAAAAAGGCCGCGTCGTCATCTTCGGCGCCGGCACCGGCAACCCCTATTTCACCACCGATACCGCTGCCAGCCTGCGCGCCATGGAGATCAATGCCGAAGTCCTCATCAAAGCCACAAAGGTCGACGCAGTCTACGACAAAGACCCCAAGAAAAACAGTGACGCCCGCCGCTTCAAACATCTCTCCTACATCGACGCCCTCAACATGCGCATCGGCGTAATGGACAGTACCGCGATCGCAATGTGCATGGACAACGACCTGCCCATCTCGGTCGTCAATGTCTGGACCGAAGACGCCCTCGTAAAAGTCGTCAGGGGTGAGCCTGTCGGCACCGTCTTCTCCGGCAAGGTCTCAGCCTGACAACATCGGCGCCCACAGGGTAACATACATCGTTTTTCGTTTGTTCTGTACCTCTGCTAAAATATCAAGATAACTAAAGAACTGAGGAAGTGACAGAACTCTATCCAGAAATTCCGATTGAGCCGTTCCTTCGTATCTCGAATTTCCAGCGATAACCTGCCAGTTCAGCTTCAGCCGACCACCTACCCCCCTGGCGAAATGGGCCATGTCGCCAATGCCAACCGATTGCGCCCAAATGGCCTCAGGACTGCGAACAAGCCCCTCGCGCCGCTGACGTGGAAGGAGTGCCGTTGTGATTGAAGACATCATGGATGAAACACGCGATCGCATGAACAAAGCGATCAGCAGTTTACAGACAGACCTGATGGCAGTCCGCACAGGTCGGGCCAGCCCCGCGCTCGTGGAGCGCCTTAGCGTTGACTATCACGGCGTCCCCACCCCACTGGTGCAGATCGCTTCAATCTCCGTCCCAGAGGCGCAAACTCTCCAGATTCGCCCCTATACGCCAACCGACATCGGGGCCATCGAGCGCGCCATCGCCGTGTCCGACATTGGCCTGACACCCAGCAACGACGGCAAACAGATCCACCTCACAATTCCGCCGTTGACCGAAGAGCGCCGCCGCGACCTCACAAAACAGGTAAGCCGGCGCGCCGAGGAGGCCCGCGTCGCAATTCGCAACATCAGGCGAGATGCGATCAAAGACATGCGCTCCTTTGAGGGCGAGGGCCTCATCACCGAGGATGACCTGCATGACGGCCAGGACCAGGCCCAAGTGGTCACCAATGACTTCGTGGCCAACGTCGACGAAATCGCTCGCGACAAAGAATCCGAAATCATGACCATCTGACCGACAAGGAGTCAGTGTTCCCTTGAGTAGTCCCGAAGCAGTTCGGCAGAGCCCCGATAACCTGATCGAAGACGCCTTCCCCCCTCTCGCCAAAGTTCCCTACCATGTCGGCATTATCATGGACGGGAATGGCCGCTGGGCCACCGAAAGAGGCCTGATTCGATTTATCGGACATCGCGCCGGCGTCGATAATATCCAACCAATCCTCGAAGCCTCCGTCGAATTCGGTATCAAGGTCCTGACCATCTACGCCTTTTCTACCGAAAACTGGTCCCGCCCCATCGAAGAGGTTTCGGGGCTTATGCGCCTGCTGGGCAATGCCTTGCGCAACCGGCTCCAGGAGCTCCACGAAAACGGTGTGCAGATCCGCCATAGCGGACGCATGGACGGCATCAACGAAGAACTGCAAAAACAGATCCTGCACGCACTCGATTACACCAAGCACAACGACAGAATAATTCTCAATGTGGCCTTCAACTACGGCGGGCGCGGCGAGATCGTGGACGCCACCCGCCGCATCATCAGAGACGGCATCGACCCCGATTCCCTGAGCGAAGAGACCTTCAGCCGCTACCTGTATACAAACGGCCTGCCCGACCCGGATCTGATCATCCGCACCGGCGGAGATTGGCGGATGAGCAACTTCCTCATCTGGCAGTCAGTCTACGCCGAGTACTACTCAACCCAGACATACTGGCCGACTTTCGACAAGGCGGAGTTATACAAAGCGCTGCTCGACTTCAATCGCCGCAGCCGCCGTTTCGGCGGCGTGCCCGATGCCGAATAGACTCGCCCGCTTTGCAGAACGTCCCAATCCCCTTCTCCCCCTGAACCTTGTAGTCCTGTAATCGGATATCGAAAACAGTGAAACGACGAGTCATCGCTGGCCTGATTGCGCTGGTTCCGGTCCTGCTCGCGCTCTGGTACGGCGGTATCTGGTGGGTCCTTCTGCTCACCTTCTTCACATCGCTGGGGGCATATGAATACTATGTCCTGATCGAGAGGAGCGGCTACAGGCCGGCCCGCTGGTTCGGCTTCGCCTGGACGCTGGCGCTCATGTTCTCCTTTTGGTCGCTCGTCCCTGTCGAACCCCAGCTTGTCCTCACTTTCGGCTTCATCATCATTTTCATCCGCATCCTGCTGTCCCAGCAGGGCGCCCCCCGGCACGAGGATAACCGCGACCCCGATCAATCTGAAACAGACGCGGCCGCCCAAGCGCAGGACCATAAGCCCTTCCGCAACTGGGCGCTCACCGCTGCCGGCGCCAGCTACATCGGCCTCATGATGGGGCAGGCCCTCGCCCTGCGCCTCCTTCCCAACGGTCTCTACTGGATGCTGCTCGGGCTCTGCATCACCATGATCAACGACAGCGCCGCCTACTTCGTCGGCGTCACCATCGGCCGCAGGCGAATCCTGCCCGCGCTCAGTCCCAAAAAAACCTGGGAAGGAACCGTCGGCGGCTGGATTGCAGCCACACTTACCGGCGCCGCAATCGCCTTCTGGGCGCCGCTCGGACTCGCGGTCTGGCTCGGCGCCTTCATCGGGCTCGTGGGCGGAATCCTCGCCCTCTTCGGCGACCTGGCCATCAGCATGCTCAAAAGACAGATCGGCGTCAAGGACAGCGGCGTCTTCCTGCCCGGCCACGGCGGATTCCTCGACCGGCTCGACAGCATCATGTTCGTGCTGCCGTTCGTCTACCAGATGGCCCTGCTTCTCGGCGCAGGCTAGCGCCTACCCGTCCCCGTCCAGCGCCCGACCCTCCCACAGGCTGCGCATCTCCGCGCAGCGTTCCAGCAACGGCTCCAACCTGCCTGCATCCGCCACGCGGCCCGACTTGAGCACTACGATCTGGTCCGCCCGCCGCAGCAACGGCCGTCGATGCGAAACGACCAGGTAAGTGGCGTCCTGCCGCGCGAATAGCCGCTCCCACAACAACTGCTCCGTCTCCACATCCAACGCACTGGACAGATCGTCACACACCAGCAACGCCGCCTGCCGGATGAACATGCGCGCCGCCGCCGCCCGCTGCCTCTGCCCGCCCGACAGCCTTACGCCCCGCGGCCCCACCACCGTCTCCAACCCATTCTCAAACTGCTCCAGATCCGATTCCAGCGCCGCCGCCCGCACCGCCTGCGCCACCTCCGCATCGTCCGCATCCAGCCCCAGCAAAATATTCTCCCGCAATGATTCACTGAACAGGCTCGGCGTCTGCGAAATGTACGCGCTCACCGGCGGCACAAAGAAAGACGCCGGCTCGCGGACAACGCGCCCGTTCCAGTGAATTTCGCCGGATTCGGCCGGCAGCAGCCCCAGCAGCGCCCGCAGCAGCGTCGTCTTGCCCGCGCCGATCCGGCCCGTTACGACCGTGAAGCTGCCCTTCTCCAGCTGCAGATCGATATCGACGATCCCCTTCTCCGATCCGGGGAAGCAGTACGTCAGGCCGGAAACCGAGAGAGTCTGCAGCGGTTCAGCCCCAACTGGCGCATCATCCTCCGCCGCAGGAAAGGCGCCGCTCAGATGAATCGGCGTTTTGCGCACCAGGGCGGAGGTTTCCGTCCCCTGCAGCAGCCGGTCCATACGCTCGATTGAGACCCCTGCCTGCTTCCAACGCGCGAAAAACGTCCCGATTGTGGAGATCATGTTGGTGACGAAAGTCAGGTAGTAGGCAAACAGCGAGAAATCGCCGATCGTGAACGAGCCGTCCCGCAGCGCCGAGCCCGCCAGCAGCAGGATCATCCCCATACCGACGTTGACTACATTGTGAAAGGTCGAGTTGAGGACCTCGTTAAAGAGACGATCGCGCAGCGCGTTCTTGCGGCGATTCTCGTTCAGATCCTCAAACTGCGCCAGCATACTCTCCTCCGCGCCCGCCACCTGCACCGCCTGCACATGCTCAAACATCTCACCGATGAAACCGGCCACATTGCCGGCCGCCGACCGGTTGGCCTCTCGGTACTGCTGGACTCTGACCCTGGCCAGATTGGCCACCACGACCACGAGCAGCAGTGGCAGAAAGGCGAAGATCGTGACGCGCAGATGGATGCGCGCCATCGTCACAAGTGCTATCACACCAAAGCTGCCCGTTGCCAGCAGAAAGAGCGCCCACACGGTGAAGTTGCCCACCTCTTCCGCATCCTCGCGGAAGCGGCTGATCGCCTCGCCGGTGGAGCTGGGCAACGAACGCGCGCCCGGCATGCTCAGGATGTGCTCCAGCAGATTCTTGCGCATCGTGGCCGCGGTGCTGAAGGTCCACCGAAAGAATACATACATATCGGTAAATATCAGCCCGTTGCGCAGCAGCGCCGCCGCCAGCATCACCGCGGTCCAGGCGTTCGGCCCCCACGCCAGCGGCGCCGAGCCCGACAGCGAATCGAAGTAGAAGCGAATGATCAGCCCATTTGCCTGGAAGATCCCGACAAATACGAATATCCGCAATGCCGTTGTCAGCGAATACAGGCCGGGAAAACAGCGGATCAGGCCCCACCAGACGCTGACCACTGAAATCGGCGGACGCTCTGAGACCTGCGTCATCTGTCCAACCCCTCTACATCCATGTCCTTAATACCCATATCCTCAATACCCAACCGCAACAAGTGATGGTAGTGCGAGGCAGGGTCCGATGCCAGCGCGCCGCGATCGCCCTGCTCCCGGATCTCTCCGTTTTCCACGATCACAATTCTGTCCGCCCGCTGCACCGTGGCAAGCCGGTGCGCGATCAGAATGCCCGTCCGGTCGCTCAGCAGCCGCGTCACCGCCCTCTCCAGGAAGGCCTCCGTCGCCGGATCCAGCCGCGAAGAGGCCTCGTCCAGAACGATGACCCCCGGATCCCGCAAAAATATGCGCGTAAAGGCCACCAGCTGCGACTCCCCCGCAGACAGCCCGCCGCTCCCGATCTGCAACTGCGCGTCCAGGCCATCGCCCAGAGAGGCGTACCACTCGGCAAGCCCCAATGTATCGATGGCCTCCCAAATGCGCGCATCGGGCACGCTCCGGTCAAAGAAGGTCAGATTGTCCCGAACTGAAGCCTGAAACAGCTGTACGTTCTGCGTGACCATCGCCACCTGCGCGCGCAGTTCCTGCAAAGGCCACTGCCGCACATCCCGCCCTGCCACCAGCACACGGCCGCTGTCCACGTCATACAGGCGCAGCAACAGCCGCGCCAGCGTCGTCTTGCCGCTGCCCGTACGCCCCAACAGGCCCAGCACCTCCTTTGGCTCCAACCGCAACTGAAAACCATCCAGCGCGAACTGTCCCAGTCCCGCTGTCGCTTCCTCCGGCGGCGCCTCCGTCGGATAGGCAAAGCGCACCTGCTCGAACTCCACCGCCAGTGCGCCTGACGGCCTGGCGCCGTCCCTCCCTCCCCGCCAGTCCTCCCCAACAGCAGCTGCCGGCGTCTCGACCAGGCGGCTCTCCGTCGCAAACAGCTCCTGTATGCGCGCGATGCCGGCCCCCGCGCGCTGGAACTGCTCAAACTCCTGCGCGATGCGTTCAATCGGCCCTGTAATCAAATTGCTATAGTGAAAGATGAGATAGACCGTGCCGATGGTGAGCGCGCCACTGAAATAAAGGGACGCGCCGAGCACAAAGGAGATGGCGGCCCCGATTGAAAACAGAAACCAGGCGATGTTGATCATCGAGAAGCCCAGCAGCTCCGCCCGTATCGTCGTCTTCCAGAACGTGCGCAGGAGCTGATGGAAACGGAAGAGCGTGAACACGCGCGCATTGCTCGCGCGGATGTCCTCGGTGCCGGCCAGCCGCTCTTCGACAAAACCGAAGAAGCGGGCGCTCGCCTCGCGCGAGCGCTGCCAGTGCGGCACCGCCAGATTGCGCAGCCGCCCCAACACCAGCAGCGTGACAACAACAAAGACCCCGAACGCCCCCCCGACCCGCAGATCTTCCCGCAGCAGAACCACCAGCACCCCGATCAGCAGCAGGCCGTTGCCGAACAGCTGCACCACCAGTTGCGCGAAGAAACGCGTCAGCGCGTTGATGTCGCCGTCAATGCGCTCGATCATTTCGCCCGGCGTATGCTGCTGATGAAACGTGAGATCCAGGCGCAGACAGTGCCGGGCCAGATCGCGGCGCAGCGCATTGGTCGCCCGCCACCCTACATTCTCCGCCAGAACAGTACTGCTCACCGCCGTTACCTGTTGGACGGCGGCAATGCCGATGAACAGCAGCGCCAGGCGCGTAAGCAGCGCCATCGAATCCCCGGCCAGCGCCGAATCCAGAAAACGACGCATGATCAAGGGGTTGATCAATTGTAGGAAAATATTGATGCAGAGGATCAGCAGAAGAAGCAGCGTCTGCCCCAACTGCGGGCGCAGATAGCGCACGAGCAGACGCCAATATACCTGTAGAGACGGACGCATCACGTGCCTCCAGGGGGACACAGAGGAACGTCAGCGCGTTTAACGAACTGTGATCCGAATCTGTTTCGCCCGCGGGCTCAGGCAGAGGAAGCGCTGCAGGCATCCCGCAGCGCGGTCAAATTCTCACCAACACTCTTGTCAGCGTTGAAGACGGCGCTGCCCACAACGATTACATTGGCGCCGTTGCGCAGCACCTCCCGGATATTGCTGGCGCCAACGCCGCCGTCCACTTCCAGATCACACGTGGGGTTGTACTCATCCAGCAGCTTGCGCATACGCCGCAGTTTGCTGGTCATCGTCTGGATGAAACGCTGGCCGCCAAAACCGGGATTGACACTCATGACCAATATCTGGTCGACAAAGGGCGCGATCTCGCGCACACTCTCGATCGGGGTGGAAGGATTCACAGCCACGCCAACCTGGCATCCCAGATCCACGACCTGCTGGACGGCTCGATGCAGATGAACACACGCTTCCACGTGGATTGTGATGATACTCGCGCCGGCCTGGGCGAATACATCCAAATGCCGCTCCGGCTCCTCGATCATCAGGTGTACGTCCAGCGGCAACTGCGTGATCCGGTTGGCCGCCTCCACAACCAGCGGCCCAAAGGTGATATTGGGCACAAATCTCCCATCCATGACATCCAGATGGAGCAGGTCGGCGCCGCCCTCTTCTGCCGCCTGAATCTGCTCCTGCAGACGACCGAAATCAGCGGTAAGAATGGATGGGGCCAGTTTGGTCGCATGCGCCACCATCGCAAGCACCTCCTCAATTTATGTCGAATGTGGACCGGGCTTCGGGCGCAGAGGCCGCCGTCGGGCTGCCGGGTCCCCCAGCGATTGTATCCTCTCGTTCCTTGGCCGCGCCCATCACCTGGATCAGCTCACTGATGTCGTCCAGCGTGATCAGCCCCAAAAACTCATCCTTGTCCTGGACGATGATGACCCGGCTCCCCCCTTCCAGCATCTGCTCCCATACGTCAGCCAGAGTCGTATCACCCGACGTGACCGGCACCCGCTCCCGCGGAATCATCACATCCACGACGCGCCCATCCTGCCCTTGCCCGCGCAGCGTCGCCACCAGGCGCGGGCGCGTCAGTACGCCCACCATATTATTGGCCAGGTCGTGCACCGGAAAATCCCCCTGGTAGGTCGTCATTATATAGTCGACAGCCCGGCTGATCGGTTCACTCGTATACAGCACATGCGCGTCCTTATTCACCGCCTGGCGCGCGCTGAAATCCTTCAGAACGTGGCGGCTCTGCACCGCCTCCAACTCGCCGCGCCCGCCCACATAGACAAAAAACGCCACCAGCAGCAGAAAGATCCCACCGCCAAAAATGCCCCAGATTGCGAACAGTACCGCCATGCCCCGCCCTATCAGAACGGCAATGCGCGTCGCCGGGATATACTGCAGACGCAACGCCAGCAGCGCGCGCAGAATGCGTCCGCCATCCATCGGAAACGCCGGCAACAAATTGAAAATGCCCAGCACCAGATTCGTGCCCGCCAGCGTAAGCAACAGACCCCCCAGGCTCATCGACTGCGCTGCCCGCATCAGCGACCACATCAACGCCCCCATCGAGCCCGTGCGCATATTCATCGACACGACCAGCAACGCCACCGGCAGCAGCATTGCCGCCAGCACAAAGTTCACCGCCGGGCCGGCAATCGCAATCAGAAACTCCTGCATCGGCTTGCGCGGCATGCGTTCCAGCTGCGCCACCCCGCCGATCGGCAGAAGGGTGATATACGGCACATTTACACCGAAATACTTCGCCGTTATCGCGTGGCCGAACTCATGCAAAATCACACACACAAAAAGCAGCAGGATGACCACGACACCGTATAGCGCGCCGGTCAACAGATCTCTCGTGTTGCGGCTGAAAAGAAACGCGCCGTAAAAGAGAATCAGGACAAAGGACCAGTGGGCCTGGATCTCGATGCCCCAGATCTTTGCGATCTTGAGTGAACTACCCATCTGTATGCCTCTCATCATCGGCTTCTTCCCGCGCCGTTTGGCGCCAGCCACACTTTCCCTGCCGCGGGCCGCTCCGTGTCAGTACGACCGGCAAGGCGGCGCGCTGTCAGTTCGAAAACGTCTCTCAACTGCCCAGCAAATCACCCGGCTCGCCCTGGTTACAGGCCGAGCATGGACACGATGCCCGCAAAGAAGAAAAGCCGTAGATGCCATTACCATGGCCATCGGCCCAGGTAAAACGGATTGCGTAGTTGCCTACCAGCTCTGCGCTCTCGACCTTTGGATCGGGCGGCGGGCCGACGGCCAACCGCAACGGGTCCTTCTCCGCCTGGCGTCTGTCCTCCCGGCAGGACGCGCACGGACACACGCTTCGCATCCACGCCAGGCCGTATGCGCTCCGATGCCCATCCGCCCAACTGATGACAAACTCACCGGCCGTCCGGTCAACCGTCAGATCGGTCGGCTGGCACTCATCCCGGGTCTGCGCCAGGCTCATGAGCTGCTTCCGGTCCTGTTCATCAGGGCCTCCATCAGCTCTATGGGCAGCGGGAAGATAATCGTGCTGTTGTGTTCGGCGCTGATCTCCGACAGGGTCTGCAAATAGCGCAACTGCAGCGAACCCGCCTGCGTGGCCATGACCCCGGCCGCCTCGGCCAGCTTCTCCGAAGCCTGCAACTCACCCTCAGCATGGATGATCTTAGCGCGCTTCTCCCGCTCCGCCTCCGCCTGACGCGCCATCGCCCGCTGCATCGACTGCGGCAGCTCCACATCCTTCACCTCGACGACACTGACCTTAACACCCCACGGCTCGGTCTGCTCATCGATGATCTGCTGAAGTTGCTGGTTGATCTGGTCCCGCTCAGACAACAGCTCATCCAGTTCGCTCTGCCCCAGAACCGAGCGCAGCGTCGTCTGGGCGATCTGCTGCGTCGCCAGAAGATAGTTGGCCACGTTAATGACCGCATCCTGCGGCGACAATACCCGAAAATAGCAGACGGCATTGACTTTAACCGTCACATTGTCCTTCGTAATGGCCTCCTGCGTCGGCACATCCAGCGTGACCACCCGCAGGTCGACCGGCCGCATCTGATCGATGAACGGGATTAACCAGAACAGGCCGGGCCCTTTTGCGCCCGTCACCCGCCCCAATCGGAAAATAACCCCCCGCTCGTACTCCTTGACAATGCGCAATGAAGCACGCAGCAGCCAGACCAGCACCAGTGCGGCGACGATATAGATCGGAATGTTCGTAAGTAGGCCTTCCATCGGTAGGCTCCTGTAGGCAGGTCACGCCAAAGCGTGACAGCGTCCCCGCTATCATTATATCTTCTACCACACCAAGCGGCAACTGGTCTGGAACCATCCTCCTTTCTGCCCAATCTACACCCCCGCGCCCCAAAACTAAACCACCATTCCCGCTCCCTCTCCTCCAACCAACCACTGACCACTGCTGTCTGCAATTCACTGAAAACTAAAAACTGACTACTAAAAACTGCCGTTCCGCGCCCCCGCAACGCCCCGCCCTTACTAGACCACCGTGCTGATTCTTCCCCAGCAACGTGTCTGGAGAAAGTTGTTTAGCCAACAGTGTCTACCCCCCCATATGTTGTCTCAACCCACAGACCACCAATCACTGCCGTTCGCAATTCACTGAAAACTAAAAACTGACTACTAAAAACTGCAGTCCCGCGAATTGACGCAGCACCATACAGCCGATATGATTCATGCGCAGAAGGGCGCTCGACGCGTCCGGGGATATCCGTAGAGGAAAACCGTTATGGCGCAAGATCCTCGTCCACCACTGTCGGGGAACCGGCTGCGGCTTGCCATCGCTGCGGCCGCACTCGTAATCATCGCAGTTGTCGCATTTATCGGCAGCATGCTCCTGTTTGGCCAGTCGCTGTCCATCGCCTCCTTGCTCGGGCGGGATGCCGGCGGCGGCCCCACTGGCGGCGTCGAAGCCGTACCGACCGAGCCCGCCGCCGCCCAGACATCGCAGGCGGTTGCCACCTTTACGCCTCCGCCCCAATACACGCCAACCCCCGCACCCTCGCCCGACCCGACCAGCACGCCCACACCCGCCTACCCCGAGGCCCTCGTTCTCACAGAGACGCTCAACCTGCGCGCCGGCCCGGATACCGTATACGGTATTGTCGGCCAGGTCCTGGCCGGGCAGCGGTTCCGCATCACAGGCCGCAACGAAGCCGGCAACTGGCTGAAGATCTGCTGCCCTGCCGGCGCCAATCGAGAAAGCTGGATCAGCGCCGACTACGCCCAGAGCAACCTGCCGCCTCTGAGCCTGCCTGTCGCCCAGGCCCCGCCAACGCCGACCCCGACCGCCACCATCGACGCGCCCAATCTCGACGAGGTCGATCTCACCCTGCCCGCGCCCGGCGGTTTTGGCTCGCCCGGCAGCGGCAATCCTTTCACGGGTCAGCCCTTGGACGCCGCACGCTTTGGCTTGCGTCCCGTCGTCGTCTGCATCAACAATGACATCGCTGCCCGTCCGCAGTTCGGCATCAGCCAGGCCGATGTAATGTATGAATTTCTGATGGAAGGGCTCAGCCTGACGAGGTTCAGCGGCGTCTTCTACGGTACCGCCAGCGAGGAGATCGGGCCCGTCCGCAGCGCCCGCCTGTTCAACTACTATCTGGGCGCGCTCTACGACGCCGGCCTGTTCTGCTCCGGGGCCAGTGACGGAGTCCGCTATCAGCTCAAGAACAACAACCAGCTCTTCCCCTACCTGGACCTGGATCTGGACGATCCGGAGAGTACCCGCTACGCCCGCTCCGTTGGCAACGACTATCGCACCCGCCTGCGCACCAGCGAAGAGATGCTGCGCCTCTGGCTCTCAAATTGGGCCGTCGAGCGCGCCCCCTCCATCCAGGGATTCACCTTTGGCGGACCGGCGCCCGGCGGCGCATCCGCCAACACCGTCCGCATCCCCTATCCCTCCGTCACCGCCAGCCAGGTCACCTATCGCTATGACGCCGGCAACGGGCGCTATCTGCGCTCTCTGGGGGGCGCCATCCATCGCGACAGCAACAACGGCCAGCAGGTCGCCGTCGAAAACATTATCGTTCAGTACATGCCCCACGCCCCCGTGAACATCATCGAAGACGCCTACGGCAACCTCAGCCTTCTCATCAACCCCTTCGGCGCAGGCAGGGCCATCATCTTCCGCGACGGTCTCGCCTATGAAGGGACCTGGCGCAACGACAGCAGTGGCGAGATGCCCCGCTTCTACGCCGCCGACGGCGTCGAGATCCCCCTCAAGCCGGGCAAGTCGTGGATCAGCATCGTCCCGCTGTCATACGAGATCGCCTACGAGTAAACGCCTCGCAGCACCGCTTCGCAACACCGCTTCGCAAGTAGACTGCCAGGCACAACGGGCGGCAGAGTCTCAGCCAAAGTCTCAGTCAAAATCATAGCGGTGCAGCAGATACGTCTCCCGGCTCGAGAGCCCCAGGGCTTTCAGAAAGCCCGATCCCGCCCGCGCCGTTGACGGCAGCGGCCCCGCCGTCACCCGCTCCCAGCCCGTCGCAGGGCCCGCCGACAGCATCTGCTGCCACAACTGTCTGCCTATACCCCGCCGCCGGTAATCGTCATCCACCCCCATAAACAGCACGCGCACCGAACGCGGCTGCCGCAGTTCCAGGCACGGCAACAGCAGCCGCCCCAGCAGAGAGCGTCCCCCGCGCGTACGACGCAGCGGCCCGCTCCCGTCCGGCTGCGCCAGCAGAAAGCCCACCGCTTCGCCATCGACCTCCGCCACCCATGCCAGCGCCGGACGGCGCAGGATCCACCACAGCAAAAACTGCGCCTCCGCCCCATCCGGAAGCGGGAACTCCGCCCACGCCGGCGCCGATTGAATGAAAAGCGGCAGCAGGTCACCGGCCAGCCGCTTCGGGTCCAGGGGACGAATAACCGCCGGGCCCGCGACCGCCGACCGCCCATCTCTGTCCGCGCCCGCGTCCATCGTGTAGAGCAGACTGCGTCCCAACGGCCGGCAGACCATCGAAAACAGCTCCGGCACATACGGTGGCGCATACGGCGCGTGCAATGGCGGCTCGCGGTGAAAATGATCCTGCAACACGCCGGTGCCCAGGTAGGGGGACAGCCCAACCGGCAGAACGACCCGCCGAATCCCCTCATGCCCGACCTGCTCCTGCACCGCCTGCAAAAGGCGCTCCAGGCTCTCCCGGTTATTGGCCGCGTGCAGCATGGCCAGATGTGCCGTGCTGTCGGTACGCCGCGGGTCGATCAAAACAACCGCGGCCGCAACCGGTTCCTCCATCGTAATGCCCTGGTTGATGTTCGGGAACGACTGACTGCCGGCATGCGCCTTCCCGCGCCGCGGCAGCGCCTCAACCACCATGTAGTGGGGCCGGCTCCGTTCCAGGTGAGCAAACTGCCTCGACACCACCGCCTGCCGCAACCGGTTCCACGCCGGCGGCGCCCAGCGCGAGTCGTCGGCGTAAATCCGCCACCATTTGCGTAGAAATCCGGCGCGGCCCCAATAACCTTCCGCTGACTCAACCCGAAAATTAAAATATTCTGCCATTTCCTATGCCGCCAAAGCCTGAGTATTGGGGAAAACCATGGGGATAACTTCCGGCAATTCGGGATAACTTCTGCAATGTTGCGGATAACTCTACTGTTCCCCTACGAACCGGATCTGGTTTCCCTATTCTCCCCCCCAGTTTCAAAACGTATGGAACCCGCCCGCGTCGTAGAAATTCCCCTATATTGAATAATCTCCTCGCCGGGCACTATATATAGTAACCGCCGCGCCCACTCTGAATGTTTCACGGGCCGATTGGGCCGGCCTTTCATCTTCACTGCGATTGTCCGCCACTGTCGCATTTGATACACTACTTATTCATACATATGTAGTAAAGAGGCATCGCAGGCGTTCGATTGACACAGATTCCAGCGGTCCGGGAGCCAGTCGGGCAGGTTGGCGTCTGTCTTGCATTCACCCCCACCAACAACCAGGGCCAACTGCTTGCGGTTTCATCTATCTCTTGCCCTCCCTTTCGCCTGTTTTTCTGTATCTGCGCGAACAAAACCCCCTTGCGCTTCGTCTTGATAGCGGAACAGGAGAGTGAAAAGGAGTTGTTTTGAGTACAGACTGGCAATCCATACCCGCATCAAATCCCAGTGGCAACCCGCTCTACGAGCGCGGCCAGCCTTCTTCGCCCCGGTCGACGGAGAACCCGCCGGAAGATCAGGAGGCGGCAGAGCAGTCCGAAACACGCACCGAAGCCGACTCCGCTGATACACAGCCCCAGGCAGCTATCGAAGATCTGGATCCCAGGGATATCTGGCAGAAAACGCTGCACGAACTCGCGCTGCAGATGCCCGCAACCACCTTCGAAACCTGGGTGCGCGACACCTCGATCATTGGCTACGCAGAAGGCGAATTCACCGTCGGCGCACCCCACGCCTGGGCTCGTGACTGGCTGCAGAACCGTCTGCGCAAAAAGATCAAAGACATTCTGAACCAGTTGACCGGCCGTTCAGTTCAGGTCTTCTTCGAGGTGCGTCCCCAACCGCAGAAGCAGCCGGATTCGCCCGAGTCGGCCCCCCTGTATGCGGACATTCCGCCCGCAGCACCCGAATCAAAACCGCAGCCGGCCGAAGTCAATCCTGCCCCAGCGCGCCCTGCCCCCACACCGCCAAGCCGTACGCCGGCCACCCCGCCTCCCGACCGCGACACCGCTCAGCCCCCCGCTGCGCCTGCCGCAGCCCGGTCAGACGTCGCCCGGTCAGACGTGGCCCTTCAAAGCGGCGTGTTCAACCCCCGCTATACCTTCGACACATTTGTCGTCGGAAACCACAACCGTCTGGCCCACGCCGCAGCCCAGTCCATCGTGGAGCAGCCCGGTCATCGCTTCAACCCGCTCTTCGTCTATGGAGGCGTCGGCTTGGGGAAAACACATCTTCTCCACGCGATCGGCCACGCCATGTCCAGGCAGGGATTGCAGGTCCTCTACTGCTCCTCCGAACAGTTCACCAACGACCTCATCAGCGCCATTCGCCAGCAGAACACCGAAGAGTATCGCAACAAATACCGGCAGGTAGACCTGCTTCTGATCGACGATATCCAGTTTATCGGCGGCAAAGAAAGTACGCAAGAGGAGTTCTTCCACACCTTCAATCATCTCCACGCCGCCGGCCGTCAGGTCGTGATCAGCAGCGATCGTCCACCCAAGCAAATCGCCACCCTCGAAGCCCGGCTGCGCAGCCGCTTCGAAGGCGGCCTGCAGGCCGACATCTCCCAGCCGGACCTCGAAACACGCGTCGCCATTCTGCAATCGAAGGCCCAGTCCATCCATCAGTCCATCTCAACCGATGTGCTCATGCTGATCGCAGAACGGGTGGAGAGCAACATCCGAGAGTTGGAGGGCGCCCTCAATCGCCTCATCATCCAGGCCCCCTTCCACGACAGGCAGCTCGACCGGTCCGTCGCCGAAAGCATCCTGGACACGCTCGTACCACAGCGGCGGCCCCGCGAAGCCGCCAGCGTCGTCCAGATCGTCGCCAGGCACTTCCACCTGACAGAAGAAGCCCTGCTCGGGCGGTCGCGCACCAAGGAGATCGCCAACGCCCGCCAGCTGGCAATGTACCTCCTGCGGGAAGAGAACGGCCTGTCGCTCATCAATATCGGCGAACTTCTGGGCGGGCGCGATCACAGCACCGTTCGCCACGGCGTCGAGAAAATAGCCCAGGACATCGAACGCGATGAAGGCGTGCGCCGCGAAGTTGTGGCCTTGCGAGAGAAAATATACGAGCCGCCCGGCTCATGAAGACCGGGCATCAGCCGGTGACAAAGCACAGGTGATAAAGTACAGGTGATAAAGTACAGGCGATAGAGTACAGGTGACAACGCCAGCCGACGAAGACCTGCGCCCCGATCCCCACTAACCGCCAAGGTCAACCCCTCCCGACCGATACCCGCCCTGCCTGACAAAAGCTCGCCGCCAACGCCCACCGGACCCGGAAAACAGCCCTTCTCCTGTGGCAGCAGTCCAGCTCTGGGCCCACCCAGACTGAAAGACCGCGCAATCTGGTCCCCCCATTAAGTATCCGAGAATGTATCCCCATCCGGACTGCCCCCCTTCTGGGTGCATCCCAAAATGGGCG
The DNA here is from genome assembly GCA_958295845.1 of Caldilineaceae bacterium. GTDB lineage: Bacteria > Chloroflexota > Anaerolineae > Caldilineales > Caldilineaceae > Bin5. The sequence goes on along the minus strand of OY282376.1, from coordinate 5,199,673 downwards.
TCAACTCTCTTGTACCCTTGGTATCGACTAGCCCGTGTCCAGTCTTCACATCCATCCCCGATAGATCGCATATTCACTGACCACAGACCACTAGGTTCCGCAGACATTTCGGGGAGGCCGCTCAGAATCGAACAGGAACCGAAAGTCTGCACCCCTGTTCGGGGAGTTTTTCGCCTGAATCTTGTGACAGACCAAAACGAACGGTCCGCGAAGTCACGCCAAGGGCCGCCAGGGGCCACCAGGGGCCACAGTGGAGGCCTTCTTTGTCCACGAAGGGCCACGAAGAACACTTTCTCTGATCCGCGGAGTAAGGGGAGGGGCGAGGAGACCACAAAGGCGTATCGGATTTTCCTTGGGCATCTGCGCGGCCCTGCGCGGATAAGCAGTTTACTTCCGCAAAATCACTGATCAAACCCACGTCAACAAGCTTGGCAAATTGACCAAGGGACTTTGTCATCCATCCTCACAATGGAACAATGCAAACGTGGCGCCCCATCTGGGGCGCCACGACTGATCTTTGTTGACTGAAAGTGCAACGACCGCTCGTTTCCAACTTGAGTGCGTCACAGGGGCTTGCGGTCTTTAGCCGCCACCACCTTCACTGCCACCTTCACCGCCACTGCCATGCTCGCCGCCGCTCTCGCCGCCGCCTTCACTCGCGCCGACCTCGGCATGGGGCGTCCAGCCGTCGAAGGGCTGCGCCGATGCGGGCAGAATCACATTCATCGCCGCGCCGGCCGCCAGATCGACCGGCGTTGTCGGGCCGAGTTCGATACCGTTGGACAGGTGGACCTCGATGCGTACTCTCGTCAAGTCCGCGCTGGTGGTGTTCACAACGGTGCCGAAAAAGGCGTTGCTGTGCGCATCGTAGCTCATGATGAGACGAGCGCCGGCACGGACCATGTCGAAGGTCTGGTCGAGGGCCAGGCCGCTGCCGCCTTCTTCACTGCCAGCTGCGCCGCCTTCGCTGCCCTCACCACCGCTCTCACTTCCGCCTTCAGCGCCATGTTGCTCGCCACCGGCTTCACTGCCACCTTCGCCCCCACCTTCGCCCCCACCTTCGCCACTGCCTTCGGTGTTGACAGGGCCGGGGCCGCCACAGGTGAACATCTCCGGGTGAATCTCCCAGGCGTCGTAGGCTACGCCGACAGCGCTTGGCTCATCGTCGACACGCAGCTCGACCGTGGTCTGGGCGCCGGGGGCCAGGTCGCCTACCGGCTGCGGTCCCAACTCGACAACGGTCGTCGTTCCCTGCTTGAGGTTCAGCTCGATCTGCACGAAACAGAGCGTCTGGTTGGTCGTATTCTCGACGATCCCCGAGAATGCCTTCGCTGCGGGGTCGTAGGACATGGCCGTTCTCACGCCGTTGACGACACCGTCCCAGCTTTCGTCGAGGGCAAGGATCGGGCTGGAGGGATCTCCGCTCTCACCACTTCCCTCACCGCTACCGGATTCACCACTACCGGATTCGCCACTACCGGATTCACCACTTCCCTCACCGCCGCTTCCGTGTTCGCCGCTGCCTTCACTGCCAGCCCCTTCGCCGCCGCCTTCACTCGCGCCGACCTCGGCATGGGGTGTCCAGCTGTCGAAGGACTGCGTTGACGCCGGCAGAACGACATCCAGGATCTCACCGGGCGCCAAGTCGGTCGGCGTTGTCGGGCCGAGCTCGATGCCGTTTGAGAGATGGACTTCGATGCGTACCCTTGTCAGGGTCGCGTCGGTCGTGTTTGCAACGGTTCCCACAAAGGAGTTGCTGGCGGCATCGTAGCTCATGATGAGGCGAGCGCCGGCCCGGACCATGTCGAAGGTCTCGTCGAGGGCGAGGCCGCTGCCGCCTTCTTCGCTGCCGGCTGCCCCGCCTTCACTGCCTTCACTGCCTCCCTCACTACCTTCGCCGCCGCTTCCGTGTTCGCCACTGCCTTCGCCGCCGCCTTCGCCGCGGCTCTCCGTAACGTTGCCTGCACTCTGGTCGGCGCCGCTCTGTCCCCTCCGTGAACAGCCAGCGGCCACCATCATCGTCAGAATCAGAACCAGTATCGCCAACGTCTGCGCCATTCTCAACTTCGTTCCCTTGCCTCTCATTTTTTCACCTCGTTTCACTATGGTTATCTGAGGGCCTGTCCCTCATACACTGCCCATGATAGAGGTGAAATGTGTCACAAATATGTCAGAGCCGGACAAAAATTCAAATCGGTCTGCGTAGGACAAAGGGTGTTCACAACGGGGCTATTGGGGGAGGAATAAGATGCCTGAAGTTACCCAAGAGATGATGGCCTACGCCAACTTCATGGGGACCTATGTTGAACCGATTTTCTCCTTTCCTGTTTCGGTCTACTTGGTGACTGTCGAGGTTGCCAAATGATTCGATGGCACCTTCTTTCCCTTCATTCAAGCGCCCATCTCGGCCTGGACCGGCTAACCAACTGGAGGAACCATGAACAGACGCAGATTGGCGCTCATCCTCTCGTTCCTCGCGCTCGCTCTACCGGCCAAAGTATCGGCCCGTCCGCTTTCGCCGCCCCTGCCGTTCCACAGCTATGCCCTTTTGAACCGGCAATGACACTTGCTTTTGTCAACGCTATGCAGCGCACAGAGGGCTGACCGGGATCATCTACCAGGCCGTGTGACTTACACGACCCTCCTCGTCAATGGTCAAGATGTACTGCTTGGCCACGGCATACGCTGTGTCGGCATTCGCTGTGTCGGCATTCGCTGTGTCGGCATAGTAGGTGGCGACGCGCAACAATCTGCTGGCCGTCAAATAATGGATGACGACCTCCTTGCCGGAGCCGGGATTGTTGCCGCGATAAATCTCAACTTCGCCCGTGTCGTAATCCTGCGGATAGAGAGCTGCGAGGGTGGTAACGGCCTCCAGACGCGGGCCTGAGTAGCTCCTGCCGTCCGGCCCGATAAAGTAGTAGCGATACACGCCGCCGTCGTCTCTGCACACCTGAGCGGGCGTAGCCGCATGCGAGACGAGACACTGTGCCTCAACACGATCCGGCGCCGTATCGGACTTCGCCACCACTGACCTGTTGACCGCCGTCGCGATCGGTGTGCTGGTTACCGTCGCCGTCGGCCTCTTGGTCACCACCGCCGTGTCAGTCGCCACCGGTGTCGGCGTATTGGTCGCCTCCGGTACCGGTGTATTGGTCACCACCGCCGTATCAGTCGCCACCGGCGTCGGCGTATTGGTCGCCGTCCGCGCCGGTCTTCTGGTCGCTGTCGCGGTGCTGGTCCATATCAACACCACCGGCGGATCAGCAGTTGACTCCGGCACCTCCTCCACGGCGGCGGCCGGCCGCTCAAGGAGATCTGTGAACAACAGCAGGAGCGCAATGATGGCGACCGCCAGACCGTTCCTCGCGAGGATAGGCCGCGCTCCTTCCCAAACAGGTGATAACTTCATCAACTCCTTCCCCTTGAATTACTAAACCGCGCTCCCACCATCGCGTTCGCATACACCGACTCGCCGCGGCTCCTTGAACAGACCAACTCCATCCCCACCGTAGGAGCACCCGTTGTGGTTGCTCCGCGTTTCTCGCACGCTTGCATATGGATGAAGAGACGGAATGCGAACGCCCCTTCCGATTGCGTTTGCCAAGCTGTCAGGCGCCTGTCGCTGAATATCGGGCAGCGCCCGAACGCTTATCCGGTGGATGACCAAGTGTATCCGGCGAAAAGTCACACCGGTCAGTGTCTGTCGGCACCTAATAGTCACATGACCATCAAAAGGCGAACCTCTCATGATCTCTGACAATCGTTTCGCAGAACGACCGCCGCGTGCCGTGAAGAACGGAAAACGAGAAACCCATACCGCTCCGGCAGATGCCGCCCGGCTCACAGCGCGTAAGTGTCTGAACAGGTATCAACAGCCTGAACGCTGAAAGAGCCGCTCAGAACGCCTCTGTATCATCTCTCCCGCTTCTGGATCGCGCCGTCAGGCGGCGTGGAAGGCATCTCTTTCGAGCGCCGGTCCCGTCGTCCCCGGCAGGCCTCTCCGTCGGCCCGTACGCGCACGCCGCCAGAGTCCGCCGTACAGGGCTGCCCGCGCCATGGAGGGGTTCACCTGCAAAAAGGGCGCGTTCGTTCCCTCCCTCTCTTCAACTCTGTGTCGGAGAGATACAGGGAGCGCGTCAGGAAGACAGATGCTTTCGCCCGTATTCTGTGCCTGTATGGTTGAAGACGAAGAAACCGGACTTGTGCCCAGCCAAATAGGGGAACGTAAGATGGAAGAACTACTGGCAATCGGCGGCGTCAGCGCTCTGTCCGCTTCTGCGTCTGAAGAAGGAATTGGAGAGGCCAGCGGCGAACTCTTTGGATCCGGCTTTGGAGCCGTCGGCGAGAGAGAAACCGATGCCGGTTTAACATCCCTCGAGGTCATCGCCGGGCAGAACAACGGCACCGGCGCCTAATCCAGCGGCAGATTGGGTCGAATTGACCGGTTCCTGTTACTGAATGCCGCAGTTAACCATGCTGCCAATAGAGGCTCGAAAGATGTGTGCGAACCGGCGCCCGCGACATAAGGTTGAACCTCCATATCAACCAGCTGACCGGAACAGTTCCCGCAGAACCGGCTAACTTGGTTCGCCCGGCGGGAAACCCTGTCAGGGTGCGCATCGCTACCGACACCCCTGGTCTGTGTGGAACCATACCGCCCGCTTTACACGCCTCCAACCTTCCCCACTTCGAGACTCTGCTCTTTTGTAAACAGCAACGACGGTGGCAGCAGCGTCCACCTTTCAGGCACCCCGGGAACCTGCTCATCCGCACTGCTTCCAGCACCCGGCGCAACGCGCTAGGAGTGCGACGGCCTGCCTCTCGCGCCGACCGCGCAACTTGGCGGTGGAATCGACGATAAACAATGCCATCTTGAACCGCCGCTCCGCCCGTCCACAGGTCCTGATTTGAAACGCGTAGCACCAAAATGCCCCCACTCCGCTGCTTAGCGACAAATTTGGCACGATACTGACACAGAAAAAAGGCAAATGACATAAGAAAGAAATTTTATGCTTGTATCATTTGAAGTCGGTGGTTTGTTGATGAAAACCGACACACACAAAAGTTAACCCGCATCTCCAATCCTTCAACCATGATTCTCAACGTCGAGTGCAAACATTGGAATGGAAAACGGCCGCCGCCGGCCAGTGGAATCGCTCGCAAGGAGCAATGCCATGACGTTTTCACGGCAAACGATGGCTACTCATGAATGGATTTTACAGCGTGCAGATCGATATGAAGGTGGTATGACAGAGCGTATTGAGCACTGCGAATGTGGAGTAAGGCGGCGACGCTGGCTGACAACCAAGGGCGGGCAAGTCATCAGGGACGTTGTCGTCTTTACTGATCCCGATCCGCTCCCGGATTGCCCGCTCGCGAGCAACAGAGAAGAATGACTTACCTACAAATACGCGGATAAAGCGCAGCAGGCCAATGCGGAATCGCCGAGAACATCCGAAAGATCAGGCACAAAACAGATCCCTTCAAACTGTCAGAAAACCTTGATAGAAAGAACGATCTGCTTGCTCTTGAAATTGACGAAAACAGTGTTGGCAATCTTGAACGCGGCGTATATAAGCTTACGGTCAAGGCTATTGAGGTGGATACGAATCCGTAGCGCGAACCAGACGCACAATCGGCTACAGAACGCGTCGCCAAAACGAACGCATGGCTGGCAGGCGGTACACCCCATCGATGGGTTCGGAGAAAACGGCGAAATCATTCGCCTCGAAATCTGCCTTGGCTGCAAAGCGCAGCGCCGCACTGCCTACCTCAACGACGGCCAACTCCAACTGATCGCCTCCGACCCCGATCCCCTGCCGCCGTTCTGCGCCGGACACTTCGATAACTTGGTGCACGTCTTCGCGCCTGAAATCGCCCTGGGCGAACAACCCAGCCCGCGCCGGCCGAGCGATGGGCCCACGCAGAAAAAAGATAACGACCCACCCGATGGGTCCCGCACTCACGTGGCCGGGACACCGCCGGCCGCGCGGTTATGAACTCAGGGTTACAACAAATCTAACTCCTTTGCCCGCAAAACCGCCTGCATCCGATCGCGGACATTGAGCTTCCCCATCAGCACCGAAACATAGTTCTTCACCGTCCCTTCGGCCAGATGAAGTCGCGCCGCGATCTCCTGGTTTCGGCAACCGTCTCTCAGCAGGCGCAGAATCTCCACTTCCCGCTCGTTGAGAGGTTCGGCCAGTCTCGAAGCTTCGTAGGCAGGCGGCGGCTGACGAACAAATTCATTGACGATCTTGCGAGCGACCGATACATCAAGGTAGGAACCGCCCCGATATGCCGTGCGCACCGCGGTAGCCAAATCATCGCTGGATGTCGCCTTCAACACATAGTTCAGCGCGCCCGCCCGGATCCCTTCAAACACATACTCGTCGCTATCGAAAGTCGTCAATATGATGATCTTCGCCTGTGGATCGCGCCGGCAGATATACCGGACCGCATCGAGACCGTCCATAACCGGCATCTGCACATCCATCAACACCACATCGGGCTGCAGTTCGTCATACAGGCTGACAGCCTCCTGACCGTCTCCAGCCTCGCCGATAACCATCATGTCCTCTTCCAGATTGAGGATGATGCGCATCCCCTCACGCAATAGCTCCTGATCGTCCACCAACAAAAGTGAAATCTTATCAAACATGCTTCCCTTCCCTTTCCTTCCCTTTCCTTCCCTTTCCTTCCCTTGTGCCGCAGGCAGCATGTCTTCAGAACGCCGCCTGATTGTGCGACGACTCCCCGCATCCCGGCGCCCCCGACCCACCGCCGGATGACGCAGCGATATCCCGCCCGTCTCTCGGCATATTCAGAATCAACCTGTCCTCGCTATCTCGCACAATCCGCCGGCTGCTCGCGCATCGTCCGCGCATAGGCTCACCACCCCACGCCAATAGGTGCGAAGCCTCTCTGCCCGGCCCCGTTCTCCAATCTGTGGCAGATTACCCGCCATCCCACCATGATCTCTCCCGCTCCGTCTCCCCCCCGATAGGCAGGGTGAATGTCACCATAACGCCGCCGCCTTGCGCCGGTTTGGTCACTCGTAGCGTCCCCCCAAGTTGAAACGCCCGCTCCTGCATCCCCGGCACTCCGTAGCCGTAGCCGGTGGACAGGTCGACCTCCTGGCCGTCATGCCGCATGGCCAGAACCAATGAATCATCCGTAACATCCAAATCCATCCATATGTTCATAGGATGGGCATGGTTTTGCATGTGCATCAACCATTCCTGTATCGCCCGGTACACCGTCAGACAATCGGACTCGGACAGAAAATCGGGGACGTCCGTCAGCTCGACGTGGAGAGAAATGTCCGTCTCCCGGAAAAACTCACTGATGTACCGTCGCAACACAGGCGTCAGATTTCTGGCGTTTATCTCAGGCGTGCTCAACGCCTGAATCGTATCGCGTAGTTCATCCAGCCCCGCTTTGAGTTGCGAATGCACCGTCTTAAGCATCGCGTCCGCCTGCAGTGAATCCTTTTCCATCACTCGATTCGCGCCCTCCACCTGCACGATCGCGACGGTAAGCCTGTGCCCGAGAGATTCGTGTAGCTCGCGCGCGAGGCGATTATGCTCCTCCACCATAACCAGAAACCTGCGCTGTCCAATGTATTCTCGCAAACGCGCATGGGCCTGCGATATCTCTGCCAACAGACGTCCGACATCTCGCTTCACGCGCCTTTCGTACGCGATTCGATTGCTCAAAATGCCGCTGAAGATGAAGCCCACAGCGAACAGGATGGTGCTGTCCACGGGCGGTAGCGGCCCTTCAGCATGTCGGAAAAAGGTGCCCCACAGCGCAATCGCCACATACACGCCAATCCAGACCAGCGCGGGTCCAATCCTGAATAGAAACACCGCCTGCCCGACCAGAAGCAGAAACAGATAGATGAAAAGAAAATCCTGAAAATATCCCAGGCACGCGATCAGAGTCTGCGCCACCAGATAAAGTTGATTGCGCCGGTAATCGCCTGTCGGTACACGCCAAAATAGAAAACTGAATAATAGCGCTCCAATCACAAAAAACGGCTCCGGCATTGAACCGTTCAGTATGTGATAGTGGACCAGCATCAAAATGACAACCGCCTGCGCGGCACAATGAATCGGGAAATTTTCCCAACGATAAGACCGAGTCCTTTGCCGAAATCCATCACGTATCCATCTGCCGAATGCACGCAAACTCAAAAAGTGCCCCATCGAACGATCTTCCTCCGCAACAAAGAAACACCCATAACGTCTCCTCAAGAGAGGAGAAACTGATGGACCCAAACCGAAATCGTATCTGGCTCCCCTACCAACCCAATTCATCTCGCACCTCCCATTACTTCAAAGTGGTTCAACTGCGATCCGGCCACAATATACTCGCGTGTGCCGTTTATCCCGATAGGCAGAGAGAAGATCACCAGAGTGCCGCCCGCCGCCGGTGTGATCACACGCAGATCGCCGCCAAGCTGCGCGGCCCGCTCCTGCATCCCCAGCAAACCAAACCCATTGCTTTTGGACGGGTCGAAGTCCCGGCCGTCATTCTGTACCTTCAGGATCAGCGCATCATCGCTCGATTCCAATTCCACCCACACATTCTGCGCCTGGGCGTGCTTCTGCGTGTTGGTCAGCGTCTCCTGAACGATCCGGTATATCGCCATGCACTGTTCATCGGACAAGGGCGCCCGTAACATGTCGGGCAGCCGCCTGTGGCAATCTATGCCCGTGACGTTCGCAAACTCTTCTGTGATCTTATGCAAAGAGTCGATCAGACTGGCGCTGGTGACATTGTGCCCACGCAGTACCAGAAGAGTCTGACGCAATTCGTCCAGCCCTGTCATCAGTTGTGAGCGCACCGTCTCGAGCATCCCGGCGACCCGGTGGGGATCCCGTTCCATCAGCCGCTCCGCGCCCTCCAACTGCACGACCGATACCGTCAACCTGTGCCCAAGCGTATCGTGTAAATCTCTGGCGATGCGTTCCCGCTCGGCTGCCGCAGACAAAAATTCGGCCTGCCTTGCGTACTTCCGCAACCGCGAATTGGCCTCGTTGAGCTCCGTCAGCAGATCCTGAATCTTGGCATGCTCCCGTCTTGTCCTTCCTATGCTGGCGCTCATGAAGCCGGAAATAACCATCACGGCGATGACTGCAACCGCTCTGCTCGTCGGCGTGAACAGATCGTCCCCGGGCTGACTAAAGTTTGCAATTAGTACAATAAAATACAATATCGCAGACCAGATCAGACTGGTCCGCATCTTGCTGAATACCACCGCTGACTGCCCGGCGAGAACCACAAACATACAGGACAAAGTAAAATCCTGGAAAACAATCAAAGTGGATATCACGGTCTGTGCCGCCATATAAACATGCGTGTGCGCCAACGCGCTGTAGTCCCATTTCCTGCGCCAAAAAAGGGCGCTGAAAAGGAATAACCCGGCCAGAGGTATCGGCCCCGGCACTGCACCCATCTGTATGTATGAGTAGAACACAGAGACCATGAGAAATGCTTGCCCGGCAAGACGCAACATGAAATCTCGATGGTCATAAGACCAGTTCCCAGCCAACAATTTATAGTACAGACCCTTTACAGCCATTCACAGTTTCTCCGGCTTGAAGTATATATGATTTCCTGCCGGCATGAACAGGGCGCCTGCCGCCCTCCCATGCTGTAGTTTTCTCCTCGCTTCCCTTCGCTGTCCATACCCGGCTCTTCCTCTGTCCCAGAGCGCTGTGCAACCCTCTGGCCAGACGGTTGCGCTCGTGTGCCGCGGCCAACCGCCCGGACTGTTCAGCGAACGCCTGAAACGTCTCCGGATCCGCCTGTTCAAGCCGATTGTCGCCGGAATCGCCCTGTCCGTCAACTATTTGGCGTTGTTTTACGCGCAGCCTTGACACGGATAGAAATCTCCTGCGCCACCGGCTACGCCAACAATCCGCACACCCCACCGGAATGAACGCACCCGGCCCCCTTACGCGATTATGACCCGCTTTCAAACACTGCCTGCCATTTTGCTGAAAGGCGCCAGGACAGGAACCACAGCCGCGGGATACTGCTCTCCCCACGCCGCAATCCCGCTGGTACAGAACTCTGAGGACACGTGACTGACTCCCAGGACAACACATTCGAGCCGATAGGATTGAGATTGCCGCGCGGAGTTCGCCAGCGCTCTTCACTCGCGACCTGCGCATCCAGGCACGAAGATGTCAATGACTGTTGACAAAACGGCAGCCCCATACTGGCAAAGTCGCTCGACGGCACTCTGCGCAAAGAGATGGGTATGCATCCACTCAACGCGCTGCCGGCCAGGTACAGATGCGTCAGCTTGCTGAGATCGCCCAATGCCTCCGGAACTGTCCCGTACAGTCGGTTCCTGCTGAGGTCCAGCCACGCCAGTTCACTGAGATCGCGCAACGCCTCCGGAACTGTCCCGTACAGCCGGTTGCCATCGAGAGACAACCCGATGACGCGTCCGTCGGCGTCCGTCGTCACGCCATACCACTCGTCAAGGGCCCTGTCGCTCAGCCAGTTCGTGTTTGCCGCCCAGTTGGGGCCGTCTGTCTCCCTGTACAGCGTAACCAGTACATCCCTGTCCGGGTCGCCTATCACGACCGCCGGGGCGGGCTGTGTGTTGACGCGAACCTCGTCGGATGGCGCGCTCAGGCCGGCCGCGTTGATCGCCCGCACCCGGTACACGTAGCTACTCGCCGGTAACACCGTTCTCTCGAAATAATGCGTGGCCGCGCTGCCGCTGTCCTCCACAAGCATGACGAACTGCTCCGCCGTATCTTCACCCCCGCGACGTTCAACCCGGTAGCCGCTTACGCTGCTGTCCTCGGGATCGTCCCAAGTCAGCGCCACCGCATCTTGTGCAACAACAATCGCCCGCACGTTCTGCGGAGGCGCCGGAACGGCTGGCGTCACAGCCGTCGGTGTCGGCTCAGGTGTAGCCGTCAGAGTGGCCGTCAGCGCCTGAGTGGCGGTCGGTGTCGGCTCAGGTGTAGCCGTTAGAGTGGCCGTCAGCGCCTGCGTGGCAGTCGGTGTCGGCTCAGGTGTAGCCGTTAGAGTGGCCGTCTGCGCCTGCGTGGCTGTCGGTGTCGGCTCAGGTGTAGCCGTTAGAGTGGCCGTCAGCGCCTGAGTGGCTGTCGGTGTCGGCTCAGGTGTAGCCGTCAGAGTGGCCGTCAGCGCCTGGGCGGCTGTCTTCTCAGTCGGCCCTGTCGGCGCTTCCGGCCATGGCGACTCGATGGTAGCCGTCGGTTCCGAGCGCGCCGCCGGCGTGGTCGTCGCGGTCGGCGTCGGCGTAGCCGTCGGTTCCGAACTCGCCGCCGGCGTGGCCGTCGCGGTCGGCGTCGGCGTAGCCGTTGCTTCCGAACTCGCCGTCGGCGTGGCCGTCGCGGTCGGCGTCGGCGTAGCCGTTGCTTCCGAACTCGCCGTCGGCGTGGCCGTCGCGGTCGGCGTCGGCATGACCAGCGGCTGCAGGCCCGGCGTTGGCGTGGTCGTCGCGGTCGGCGTCGGCGTGACCAGCGGCTGCAGGCCCGGCGTTGGCGTGGTCGTCGCGGTCGGCGTCGGCGTGACCAGCGGCTGCAGGCCCGGCGTTGGCGTGGTCGTCGCAGTCGGTGTCGGCGTGACCAGCGGCTGCAGGCCCGGCGCTGGCGTTGGCGTGGTCGTTGCGGTCGGTGTCGGCGTGACCAGCGGCTGCAGGCCCGGCGCTGGCGTCGGCGTAGGCGTCGCAGTCGGCGTCGGCGTGACCAGCGGCTGCAGGCCCGGCGTTGGCGTGGTCGTCGCGGTCGGCGTCGGCGTGACCAGCGGCTGCAGGCCCGGCGTTGGCGTGGTCGTTGCGGTCGGCGTCGGCGTGACCAGCGGCTGCAGGCCCGGCGTTGGCGTGGTCGTCGCGGTCGGCGTTGGCGTGGTCGTTGCGGTCGGCGTCGGCGTGACCAGCGGCTGCAGGCCCGGCACTGGCGTTGGCGTGGTCGTCGCAGTCGGCGCTGGCGTGACCAGCAGTTCCAGGCCCGGCGTTGGCGTGGTCGTCGCGGTCGGTGTCGGCGAAGCTGTTGGCAAGTTTGTCTGCTGCTCCTTACAGGTCGACAGACCCAAGCTGTCCAGGTCGTGATACGCCACCGCCAACAAAGCAGCCGGCACGCATCCGCTCAACTGGTTGTCTTCGAGGTACAACTCCACCAGGCTGCTGAGATCCCCCAGCTCACTCGGGATCGAACCGCTCAACTCGTTATTGACAAGATTCAGAAACCCCAGGCTGCTGAGGTTGCCCAGTTCAACTGGAATCGAACCGCTCAACGCGTTGTTGTTGAGGCCCAACTCCTTCAGACTGCTGAGATTGCCCAGCTCCACAGGCACCGCCCCGCTCAACGCGTTGGCGTCGAGACCCAGATATTCCAAGCTGGGGAGGTCGCCCAGTTCGACCGGGATCGAACCGCTCAACTGGTTGCCGCTGAGATACAGCTGCGTCAGTTTGTTGAGATCGCTCAGTGCCTTCGGTATCGACCCGCTCAACTGGTTTTTGTCGAGGGACAGCTGCGTCAGGTTGCTGAGGTCGCCCAGTTTCGCAGGTATCGACCCGCTCAACTCGTTGGTATAGAGGTACAGCCACTCCAGGCTGCTGAGGTTGCCCAGCTCCGGCGGGATCGAACCGCTCAACTGATTGTTGCTGAGGGACAGCCGCGTCAGGTTGCTGAGCCTGCCCAAGGCTGACGGGATCGAACCGCTCAACTCGTTGACAGCGAGGTGCAGATGCCTCAGGTTGCTGAGATCGCCCAGCTCCACCGGGAGCGTCCCGTTCAGACTGTTGCCGTTGAGAATTAACCTCGTGACGCGGGCATCAGCATCCGTCGTGACCCCATACCATTCGCCGAGAGGCTTGTCGCTGAGCCAGTTCGTCCTGATTATCCAGTTGGCCCCGTCGGTTGCGTTGTAGAGCGCAACCAGGGCGTTCCTGTCGACGCAGGTCGGCAGACCCAGTCTGTCCAGATCCTGATTGGCCACGGCTAGCAACGCGGTGGGCACGCATCCGCTCAACTGGTTGGTATTGAGGTAAAGATGGGTCAGGCTGCTGAGGTCGCCCAATTCCACCGGGATCGTACCGCTCAACTGGTTGGCAGCAAGGGACAGCTCCTTCAGATTGCTGAGGCTGCCCAGCTCCGCCGGTATCGACCCGCTCAGCTTGTTGTCCTTGAGATACAGTTTCGTCAGGTTGCTGAGACTGCCCAGATCTGCCGGGAGTGTACCGCTCAACTGGTTGCTATGGATGTGCAGCTCCTTCAGGTTGCTGAGACTGCCCAGCTCCGCCGGAATCGACCCGCTCAACTGGTTGCTATGGAGGTGCAGATGCCTCAGGTTGCTGAGACTGCCCAGATCAGACGGGATCGTCCCGCTCAGAATGTTGCTATTGAGAATCAACCTCGTGACGCGGCCGTCGGTATCCGTCGTGACCCCATGCCACTCGCCGATAGGCTCTCTGCTGAGCCAGTTCGTCTTATCTTTCCAGTTGGCGCCGTCGGTGGCGTTGTACAGCGCAACCAGCACGCCCATATCGCCGCATGGCTGCAGCCCCAGGTCGTTCAGGTCGTGATTCGCCACCGCGAACAGGGCCGCGGGCACACATCCACTCAACTGGTTGCCGCTGAGGTACAGATGTGTCAGGGTACTGAGGTCGCCCAACTCCTCCGGTATCGAACCGCTCAACTGGTTTGTCTGGAGGTACAGATGGGTCAGGTTGCTGAGGTCGCCCAGTTCCGACGGGAGCGTCCCGTTCAAATTATTGCCATTGAGAATCAACTTGGTGACGCGGCCGTCGTCATCCGTCGTGACCCCATGCCATTCGCCGATGGGCTTCTTGCTGAGCCAGTTCGTCTTGTCTGTCCAGTTGGCGCCGTCAGTGGCGTTGTACAGGGCAACCAGTACACCCATGTCGCCGCATGGCTGCAGCCCCAGGCTGTTCAGGTCGTGATTCGCCACTGCGAATAGGGCCGCGGGCACGCATCCGCTCAACTGGTTGGTCTTGAGGTAGAGATGGGTCAGGCTGCTGAGGTCGCCCAATTCCACCGGGATCGTACCGCTCAACTGGTTGACAGCAAGGGACAGCTCCTTCAGATTGCTGAGGCTGCCCAGCTCCGTCGGGATCGTACCGCTCAACTGGTTGTCCTTGAGATACAGCTTCGTCAGGTTGCTGAGTTTGCCCAGCTCCGCCGGAACTGTACCGCTCAACTGGTTGCTATGGATGTGCAGCTCCTTCAGGTTGCTGAGACTGCCCAGCTCCGCCGGAATCGAACCGCTCAACTGGTTGCTATGGAGGTGCAGACGCCTCAGGTTGCTGAGACTGCCCAGTTCCGACGGGATCGTCCCGCTCAGAATATTGCTATTGAGAATCAACCTCGTGACGCGGCCGTCGGAATCCGTCGTGACCCCATGCCACTCGCCGATAGGCTCTCTGCTGAGCCAGTTCGTCTTGTCTGTCCAGTTGGCGCCGTCGGTGGCGTTGTACAGCGCAACCAGCACACCCATGTCGCCGCATGGCTGCAGCCCCAGGCTGTTCAGATCGTTTGTCTCCACCGCGAACAGGGCCGCGGGCACACATCCACTCAACTGGTTGGTCTTGAGGTAGAGATGGGTCAGACTACTGAGATCCCCCAACTCCACTGGGATCGTTCCGCTTAACTGGTTTGTCTGGAGGTACAGATGGGTCAGGCTGCTGAGGCTGCCCAGCTCCGCCGGAATCGTACCACTCAACTGGTTGCCGCTGAGGTACAGATGCGCCAGGTTGCTGAGGTTGCCCAGCTCCGCCGGGATCGAACCGCTCAACTGGTTGACAGCGAGGGACAGCTCCTTCAGGTTGCTGAGGTTGCCCAGCTCCACCGGTATCGAACCGCTTAACTCGTTGCTATGGAGGTGCAGATCCCTCAGGTTGCTGAGACTGCCCAGCTCCGCTGGGATCGAGCCGTTCAAATTGTTGCCACTGAGAATCAACCTGGTGACGCGGCCGTCGGAATCCGTCGTGACCCCATGCCATTCGCCGATCGGCTTCTTGCTGAGCCAGTTCGTCTTGTCTGTCCAGTTGGCGCCGTCGGTGGCGTTGTACAGCGCAACCAGTACACCCATGTCGCCGCATGGCTGCAGCCCTAGTCTCTTCAGGTCGTGATTCGCCACCGCGAACAAGTCCGCGGGCACGCATCCGCTCAACGGGTTGGTCTTGAGGTAGAGATGGGTCAGACTGCTGAGGTTGCTCAACTCCGCCGGAATCGACCCGCTCAACTGGTTGCTATGGAGGTACAGCTTCGTCAGGTTGCTGAGTCTGCCCAGCGCCGCCGGAATCGACCCGCTCAACTGGTTGCTATGGAGGTGCAGCTCTTTCAGGCTGCTGAGGTAGCCCCACGCCTTCGGAATCGAACCGCTCAACTGGTTGCTATGGAGGTGCAGATGCCTCAGGTTGCTGAGGCTGCCCAACGCCGCCGGGAGCGTCCCGTTCAAATTGTTGCTATTGAGAATCAACTTGGTGACGCGGCCGTTGGAATCCGTCGTGACCCCATGCCAATCGCCGATGGGCTTCTCGCTGAGCCAGTTCGTCTTGTCTGTCCAGTTGGCGCCGTCGGTGGCGTTGTAGAGCGCAACGAGGGCCTTCTTGTCGCCACATTTCTGCAGCCCCAGGTCGTTCAGGTCGTGATTCGCCACCGCGAACAGGGCCGCGGGCACACATCCGCTCAACTGGTTGGTCTTAAGGTAGAGATGGGTCAGACTACTGAGATTGCCCAGTTCCGCCGGGATCGAACCGCTCAACTGGTTTCTCTGGAGGTACAGCAGCGTCAGGTTGCTGAGGTCGCCCAACTCCGTTGGGATCGTACCGCTCAACTGGTTGATGCTGAGGCTCAGCATCGTCAGGTTGCTGAGGTTGCCCAACTCCGTTGGGATCGTACCGCTCAACGCGTTGACAGCGAGGTGCAGCTGCGTCAGTTTGCTGAGGTTGCCCAGTTTCGCCGGGATCCCACCACTCAACTGGTTGCTAAAGAGGTAGAGAAGCGTGAGGTTGCTGAGGTTGCCCAGCTCCGCCGGGATCGAACCGCTCAACTGGTTGTTGCCGAGCTTTAGCTCTGTCAGGGCGCCAAGCCTGCCCAGGTCGGTCGGGATCGTACCGCGCAGATTGTTGTTGATCAGGTCCAACTCGGTGACGCGGCCGTCGTCATCCGTCGTGACCCCATGCCACTCGCCAATGGGCTTGTCGCTGAGCCAGTTCGTCTTGATTGTCCAGTTGGCGCCGCCGGTCGCGTTGTAGAGCGCAACGAGGGCGCCTCTCTCCCCACACTCCGCCAGCCCCAGGTCGTTCAGATCGTGATGCGTCACATCGAACAGGGCGGCCGGCACGCAACCGCTCAACTGGTTGTTATTGAGGTTCAGCTGCGTCAGTTCGCTGAGGTTGCCCAGCCTCTCCGGGATCGAACCGCTCAACTGGTTGATGTTGAGGCTCAGCAGCGTCAGTTTGCTGAGGTTGCCCAGCCTCGCCGGGATCGAACCGCTCAAAGAGTTGACAGCAAGGTTCAGCCGCGTCAGTTTGCTGAGGTTGCCCAGTTTCACCGGGATCCCACCACTCAACTGGTTGCTATAGAGGTAGAGATGCGTGAGGTTGCTGAGTTTGCCCAGCTCCGCCGGGATCGAACCGCTCAACTGGTTGTTGCCGAGATACAGCTCTGTCAGGGCGCCAAGCCTGCCCAGGTCGGTCGGGATCGAACCGCGCAGATTGTTGTTGGTGAGGTCCAACTCGGTAACGCGGCCGTCGTCGTCCGTCGTGACCCCATGCCACTCGCCAATCGGCTTGTCGCTGAGCCAGTATGTCTTGTCTGTCCAGTTGGCGCCGCCGGTGGCGTTGTAGAGGGCAACCAGCACACCCCTGTCCCCACACGCCGCCAGCCCCAGGTCGTTCAGGTCGTGATGCGTCACATCGAACAGGGCGGCTGGCACGCATTCGCTCAACTGGTTGCCGCTGAGGTACAGATGCGTCAGGCTGCTGAGATCCGCCAACTCCGCCGGTATCGAACCACTCAACTGGTTGCTATTGAGGCGCAACTTCGTCAGAGCGCTGAGGCTGCCCAGCTCCGCCGGAACTGTACCGCTCAACTGGTTGCCATTGAGGGACAGCACCGTCAGAGTGCTGAGGCTGCCCAACTCTGACGGGATCGAACCGCTCAGCTGGTTGCCATTGAGTAACAGCCGCGTCAGGGCGCTGAGATTGCCCAGCTCCGTCGGAACTGTGCCGGTCAACTGGTTGTTATTGAGGGACAGCACCGACAGATTACTGAGTTTGCCCAGCTCTGACGGGATCGAACCGCTCAACTGGTTGTCATAGAGGCGCAGCTGCGTCAGGGTGCTGAGTCTCCCCAGCGCGGCCGGGAGCGTTCCGCTCAAGTTGTTGTTGATGAGGTCCAACCCGGTGACGCGGCCGTCGTCGTCCGTCGTGACGCCATGCCAGTCGCCGAGCGGTTCTGTGCTGTTCCAGTTCGTCTTGTCTGTCCAGTTGGCCCCGTCGGTTGCGTTGTAGAGCGCAACCAGCACACCCCTGTCCCCACATGGCTGCAACCCCAGTTTGTTCAGGTCGTGATGCTTCACATCGAACAGGGCCGCGGGCACGCACCCGCTGAACTCGTTGCCGCTGAGGTAGAGCCACCCCAATCTGCTAAGATCGCCCAGCGCAGCCGGTATCGAACCGCTCAACTGGTTGCTGGTGAGGTACAGCTGCGCCAATTTGCTAAGATTGCCCAGCTCCGCCGGAACTGTACCGCTCAACTGGTTTCTATCGATGGACAGATACGTCAGGTTGCTGAGGTTGCCCAGTTCCGCCGGAATTGTACCGCTCAACTGGTTGTCATCGAGGTTCAGCACCGACAGACTGCTGAGGTTGCCCAGCGCGGCCGGAACTGTACCGCTCAACTGGTTGTCATTGAGGTTCAGCAGCGTCAGGTTGCTGAGGTTGCCCAGCGCGGCCGGGATCGAACCGCTCAACTGATTGTCATCGAGGTGCAGCTGCGTCAGGTTGCTGAGGTTACCCAGTTCCGCCGGGATCGACCCACTCAACTGGTTGTCCTTGAGATACAGCTGCGTCAAGGCGCTGAGCCTGCCCAGCGCGGCCGGGAGCGTCCCGCTCAAACTGTTGTTGATGAGGTTCAATCCGGTGACGCGGCCGTCGGCATCCGTCGTGACGCCATGCCATTCGCCAAGCGGTTCTGTGCTGTTCCAGTTCGTCTTGTCTGTCCAATTGGCCCCGTCCGTCGCATTGTAGAGCGCAACGAGGGCGCCCCTGTCCCCACACGCCGGCAGCCCCAGGCTGTCCAAATCGTCATTCGCTACATTGAACAGGGTAGCGGGCACGCATCCGCTCAACTGGTTGCCGCTGAGGTACAGATGCGTCAGGCTGCTGAGATCCGCCAACTCCGTTGGGATCGAACCACTCAACTGGTTGCTACTGAGGCGCAGTTTCGTCAGAGCGCTGAGGTTGCCCAGCTCCGCCGGTATCGAACCGCTCAACTGGTTGCTATTGAGGGACAGCACCGACAGATTGCTGAGGCTGCCCAACTCTGACGGGATCAAACCGCTCAACTGGTTGCCACTGAGTAACAGCCGCGTCAGTTTGCTGAGATTGCCCATCTCCGTCGGGATCGTACCGCTCAGTTGGTTGTTACTGAGGGACAGCACCGACAGACTGCCGAGGTTGCCCAGCGCGGCCGGTATCGACCCGCTCAACTGGTTGTCATAGAGGCGCAGCTGCGTCAGAGCGCTGAGCCTGCCCAGCGCGGCCGGGAGCGTTCCGCTCAAATTGTTGTTGATGAGGTCCAACCCGGTGACGCGGCCGCTGTCGCTGGTGCTGACGCCATGCCAGTCGCCAATAGGCTCTGTGCTGAGCCAGTTCGTATTGCTTGTCCAGTTGGCCCCGTCCGTCGCATTGTACAATGCAACCAGCACGCCTCTGTCCCCACACGCCGGCAGCCCAAGGCTGTCCAAATCGTGATTCGCCGCCACCTGGTGCAAGGCGGCCGACACGCATCCGCTCAGCTGGTTGCCGCTGAGGTACAGATGCGTCAGGCTGCTGAGATCCGCCAACTCCGCCGGTATCGAACCGCTCAATTGGTTGCTATTGAGGCGCAGTTTCGTCACGGCGCTGAGGTTGCCCAACTCCGCCGGAATCGAACCGCTCAACTGGTTTTCATTGAGGGATAGCGTCGTCACGGCGCTGAGGCTGCCCAGCGCGGCCGGTATCGAACCGCTCAACTGGTTGTCATAGAGGCGCAGCTGCGTCAGAGCGCTGAGGCTGCCCAGCGCGGCCGGGAGCGTTCCGTTTAAATTGTTGCTGAAGAGGTCCAACCTCGTGACGCGGCCGTCGGCATCCGTCGTGACGCCATGCCAGTCGCCGAGCGCTTCTGTGCTGTTCCAGTTCGTATTGCTTGTCCAGTTGGCCCCGTCCGTCGCATTGTACAATGCAACCAACACATCTCTGCCTGCAATGACCGGTGTGGTCGTGCCCGTCGGTGTGGTCGTGGCCGTCGGCGTCACTGTGGCGCTGCCCGTCGGCGTGGTCGTGGCCGTCGGCGTCACTGTGGCGCTGCCCGTCGGTGTGGGCGTGACCGTCGGCGTCACTGTGGCGCTGCCCGTCGGTGTGGTCGTGGCCGTCGGCGTCACTGTGGCGCTGCCCGTCGGCGTGGTCGTGGCTGTCGGCGTCACTGTGGCGTTGCCTGTCGGTGTGGTCGTGGCCGTCGGCGTCACTGTGGTGCTGCCCGTCGGTGTGGGCGTGACCGCTGCACAGGCCGACAGACTCATGTCGTCCAGGTCATGCGTCCCCGCCTGGAATAAGGATGCCGGCACGCATCCGCTCAGCTGGTTGTCATCTAGATACAACGTAGTCAGATTGCTGAGATTTCCCAGTTCCGTCGGTATCGAACCACTCAACTGGTTGGCACTGAGGGCCAGGTGCGACAGATTGCTGAGATTGCCCAGTCTCGCCGGAATCGAACCGCTCAACCGGTTGCCGTTGAGGTACAACTGTGTCAGGTTGCTGAGATTGCCCAGCCTCGCCGGGATCGAACCCTTCAATTTATTGTGATGGAGGTACAGATGAACCAGGTTGCTGAGATTGCCCAGCCTCACCGGGATAGAACCGCCAAAATTGTTGTGGCTGAGGTACAGATGGGTCAGGGCGCTGAGTTTACTCAGGTCGGCCGGAATCGAACCGTTCAGATCGTTGCCATAGAGGGACAGATGGGTCAGGGCGCTGAGTTTACTCAGGTCGGCCGGAATCGAACCGTTCAAATCGTTGACTGAGAGGTTCAACATCTTCAGGGCGCTGAGGTTGCCCAGTTTCGCCGGAATCGAACCATTCAAATCGTTGGCTGAGAGGTTCAACTCCTCCAGGGCGCTGAGCCTGCCCAGCGTGGCCGGGATCGAACCGTTCAATTCGTTGCGCATGAGGTTCAACTTCTTCAGGGCGCTGAGCTTGCCCAGCGCGGCCGGGATCGAACCGTTCAAATTGTTGTTGACGAGGTCCAAACCGGTGACCCGGCCGTTGTCATCCGTCGTGACGCCATGCCAGTCGCCGAGCGCTTCTGTGCTGTTCCAGTTCGTATTGCTTGTCCATTTGGGCCCGTCGGTGGCGTTGTAGAACGCAACCAGCACATCCTTGTCCGTCACGGCCGGTGTGGTCGTGGCTGTCGGCGTGGGTGTGGGCGTGGCTGTCGGCTCTGGCGTGACCGCCCGCTTTGGCGAAACCGCCTGCTCTGAAGTGGCTGTCGGCGTGGCTGTCTGTTCTGGCGAAACCGCCTGCTCTGACGTGGCTGTCGGTGTAACAGTCTGCTCTGGCGAAACGGCCTGCTCTGACGTGGCTGTCGGTGTAACAGTCTGCTCTGGCGAAACGGCCTGCTCTGACGTGGCTGTCGGTGTAACAGTCTGCTCTGGCGAAACGGCCTGCTCTGACGTGACCGTCGGTGTGGCTGTCGGTTCTGGCGAAACCGCCTGCCCTGGCGTGACCGTCGGCGTGGCTGTCGGCTCTGGCGAAACCGCCTGCTCTGAGGTGGCTGTCGGTGTGGCCGTCGGCTCTGGCGAAACCGCCTGCTCTGAGGTGGCTGTCGGTGTGGCTGTCGGCTCTGGCGAAACCGCCTGCTCTGAGGTGGCTGTCGGTGTGGCTGTCGGCTCTGGCGAAACGGCCTGCTCTGAAGTGGCTGTCGGTGTGGTTGTGGGCGTGGCTGTCGGCTCTGGCGAAACCGCCTGCTCTGAGGTGGCTGTCGGCGTGGCCGTCGGCGTGACCGCCTGCTTTGGCGAAACCGTCGGTGTGGCTGTCGGCGTGACAGTCTGCTCTGGCGAAACGGCCTGCTCTGACGAAACTGTGGGCGTGTTCGTCGGCGTGGCTGGCGGCGCGGCCAGTGTGTCGACGCGGAGTTCAGAAGATGGCTCGCTCACACCGGCCGCGTTGATCGCCCGCACCCGGTACACGTATCCGCTCGCCAGCGCCACCGAACTGTCTACATACTGCGTGGCCGCGCTGTCGCTGTCCTCCACAAGCGTGACGAACTGGTCCGCCGTTTCCTCAGCCCCGCGACGCTCAATCCGGTAGCCGCGCACGCTGCCGTCCCCGGGGTCGTCCCAGGTCAGCGTCACCTTGTTATGTGTGGAAACCGCCCGCAGCTTCTGCGGAGACGCCGGAGCGGCCATCGCTGTTGCTGTCGCCGTCGCGGTCGCAGGCTCCGGCGTGGCCGTGGCAGGCTCCGGCGTGGCTGTCGAGAGCCCAGGCGTGGCCGTCGCAAGCTCAGGCGTGACTGTCGCAGGCTCAGGTGTGACCGTCGCAGGTTCTGGCGTGGCTGTTGCAGGTTCAGGCGTGGCCGTCGCAGGCTCAGGTGTGGCTGTTGCAGGTTCTGGTGTGGCTGTCGCAGGTTCTGGCGTGGCTGTCGCAGGTTCTGGCGTGGCTGTCGCAGGCTCAGGTGTGGCTGTCGCAGGCTCAGGTGTGCTGTTTACCTGGGCATGTACCCTGCGCGTCTCGGCCGAAGAGATGGACGCAGGCAGGACCCCCGGCATCTCGAACAGAAAAGTCAGTGTCATCGTGATGATCAGGACTTTTTTCAGCCGGCACACTTGAGTCTGCCTCATGTAATCTTCCTCAATTCCAGACAATGCGACGAGAAACCAGGGGTTGCTCCGCGTTTCTCGCACTCTTGGATTTGGATGAAGAGGCGGAATGCGCACGCCCCATCTGACTGCGTTCGACAAACTGTCAGGCGCCGGTCGCTGAACATCGAACAGCGCCGGAACGCTCATCCGGTGGACGACTAATGTATCCGGCGGATAGTCACACCTGTCAGTGTCCGGCGGCACCCAAAAGTCATATGACTGTCAAAAGGCGAACCTCTCATGATCTTCGACAATGGCTTCTCAGAACGACGGCAGGTTGCCGCGCAACACCAGGACTGCTCCGCTAGGGAAGCCGCTACGCGGTGCAGTGCCTGATGCGGGCGCGGGATTATGCCCTACCCATATATGTCGCCGCCCAAGGCGCTGTCGTAGGGAAGTCAGAGGATACGCTGACGATCAAAGTCAATGGCAAGACCGCGGCCAAGGCGAAACTGTTGGACGTTTCCAGCGTTTCGATAATTGGCTACGTTCAAGTGACGGCACAGGCAACATGCGTGCTGCTGGAGCGGGGATACCGATCTGCCACTTCACTTACCGAGGTTGGCAGAAAGGCGTAATCTGGGGCATGGCACAAAAAAAGTTGCGTTGCGTACGTATCTATTCCGGGTGGCAAGCGAACAGCCGGCGTCGCTGGAGATAGCCAAAGAGAGAGTGACGGCCAAGTTCCGCAACGCCAGGGTGATGCTGCGCCGCAACCACCCGCAGCCGCCGGCAATGGCGCTAGAGGAGATAAAGCGGCTGACCGGCATAGTGGAGCCGGCAGATCCCTGTGGAACACTGCTTGGCATCGAAGGGGAAGCTGTCCGCGTCTATTTCGCCCATTCTGGCGGCTTGATCGAAGCCGGGATACATTCGTTCGATTTCCGTACGCGCAACCGCCGACCGCCCAAGGATCCCGTGAATGCGGTACTTCCCTTTCTGCACTCAATGTTGATGAAGCAGGCCGTGGTGTCGGCGATGGCAGTTGGCTTTGAGCCCTATAAGGGATTCCATTATCTGCCCAGGTAAGGGAGGCAGGCGCTAGCGCCGGATCTCGCCGAAGAGTTCCGGCCCGTGATCGCGGATTCCGCCGCGTTGACGCTGTTCAACAACGCGGAGTTGAAGGAGAAGGACTTTATTCGCAGGGGAGGAGCGGTTTCCCTGACGCAGGACGGGCGCAAAACGGTAATCGGAGTTTTCGAGCGCAGGATGGATACACTGATAACGCATCCCCTATTTCAGTACTCGATAAGCTATCGACGCATTTTCACTCGCTATGAAAAACTCGCACGACGTTTAATGGCTTACTTGCATTCTGCTTCTACACTGATCTGGCTCGATCGAAATGTCAGCGAACCCTACTGACCACTGCAGTTGGGCGTTCGGGCCTTCGGCCCTCCCTTGTGCAGGGGCTGCGCCCCCGCAACGCCCCGCCCTTGCTAGCCACCGTGCTCAATCTTTCCCAGCAAAATGTCTAGCCAACAGTATTCCCCCCAAAAGGTTCCGTAGGGGCAGGCCTTGTGCCTGCCCTGGCAGCCAAACCACACCGCCCTCGCCATCCCCCAAAAGGTTCCGTAGGGGCAGGCCTTGTGCCTGCCCTGGCAGCCAAACCACACCGCCCTCGCCATCCCCCCAAAAGGTCCCGTAGGGGCAGGCCTTGTGCCTGCCCTGGCAGCTAAACCACACCGCCCTCGCCATCCCCCCAAAAGGTCCCGTAGGGGCAGGCCTTGTGCCTGCCCTGGCAGTCAAACCACACCGCCCTCGCCATCCCCCCAAAAGGTCCCGTAGGGGCAGGCCTTGTGCCTGCCCTGGCAGCTAAACCACACCGCCCTCGCCATCCCCCCAAAAGGTCCCGTAGGGGCAGGCCTTGTGCCTGCCCTGGCAGCCAAACCACACCGCCCTCGCCATCCCCCCAAAAGGTCCCGTAGGGGCAGGCCTCGTGTCTGCCCAGTGCCCCCTATTCGACGGACCCCCCGGTCAAGCCGGGCCCTGGCGCCCGCCCTGAGTCTCCAAGAGCCGGTCAACAATTCCCGCCAGACTGTCCCTACCCCAAATCTGTGATGCACACCCTTTTTTGGGCGCTTGCATACTCCTTGTACATACAGTACACTTAATGTAGAGTCAACACTCTGCCACCGAGTAGCCAGCCGTATAGTTGGTTGCCATTATCTGCTGCCCTATGGTAGCGGTAAGGTGATCCGGCCTCCGACTCATCGATGCACCGGCACGGTGGTATCAATTTTTTCCGAACCCTCTACTCGGCCCAACCCGGTAGAGCAGTGGAGCTTGCGATGGCGGATACCGGTCGTCAGAAAGCGCTGGATACAACCCTCGCCACCCTGAACAAACGCTATGGCGAAGGGATCATCATGCGGCTGGGGGAGTCAACCCGGCTGGACGTGGCCTCGATCCCGACGGGTAGCCTGAGCCTGGACATCGCGCTGGGCGTGGGCGGCATTCCCCGCGGGCGCATCATCGAGGTGTATGGCCCGGAGAGCTCGGGCAAGACCACCCTGTGTCTGCATGCCGTCGCCGAATCTCAGCGGTTGGGCGGCGTCTGCGGCTTTGTCGATGTGGAGCATGCGCTGGACTCGGGGTATGCGCGCAAGATCGGAGTGAATGTCGAGGATCTGTACGTATCGCAGCCGGATACAGGTGAGCAGGCACTGGAGATTGCCGAAGCGCTGGTGCGTTCGGGCGCGATGGACATCGTCGTGGTGGACAGTGTTGCCGCGCTGGTGCCGCGTGCGGAGATCGAAGGTGAGATGGGAGACAGCCATGTCGGCCTGCAGGCGCGGCTGATGAGCCAGGCCCTGCGCAAGCTGGTGGGCGCGGTGAAGACGACCGACACGAGCCTGATCTTCACCAATCAGCTGCGTCAGAAGATCGGGATCATGTTTGGCAATCCGGAGACGACGTCGGGCGGCATGGCGCTGAAGTTCTACGCCAGTGTGCGCTTGGACGTGCGGCGGATCCAGTCGATCAAACAGGGGAGTGACGTGATCGGCAACCGCACGCGTGTGACGGTGCGCAAGAACAAAGTGGCCGCGCCGTTCAAGGTAGCCGAGTTCGACATCATGTACAACGAAGGGGTCAGCACGCACGGAGACCTGCTCGACCTGGGCGTCGAGTTCGACATCATCGAAAAACGCGGCGCCTTCTACCGCTATAGCGATGACCTGATCGGACAGGGCCGGGAAAACGCCAAAAAGCACCTGCGCGAGAATCCGGAGATTGCCTCACAGATCGACAGCATCATCAGGGACAGAACAGGACTCCCAACCCGCTCCAATGGAGACGAAGTCCAGACCTGACATAGTTCCGCTACGGAATGACATGCCCGCTGTAGGCAGCATGCACTGGATTTATCTTTCTTGTTCCTTTATATGCAGACATGCACGGGAATTCTCAAAATACCGAAAGGTTTCAAACGTCGCACGTGTTGCCTTAATTGAAAACGCTGACCACAGCGCTCTCAAGTTGGACGCGATTTTGTGCTGACACACTACCGCCAAAAACCAGGACAACAACCAATAATTCATTTATCCCATCTTATAAGGGGTTGCCCTGGATCGCTGACGCAACTGAACAGATGATTTGGCAGACGTTCGCATAGCTGTTGATCGCCAGTGGCGGATCGAACGTCATAACCAGTGTTGATGTAAAGCCGGCTGTTGACACGCACACATAAACTCAAAGACAACCACCCACCGCATCTCCCCCATTCGCGATGTGGGCAAGCCGATATCGAATCGGTGGGTTGTGTAATGCAACAGCGGGTGTCCATATAAAATCGCCCTCATTGAGGCGCAATGCCGAACTGATGCGTCTTTTTTGGCATAGTCTGATCTGAGAAGAGAGCTCAGGCGATGCCAGATTGAGACTTTCAAGTCGCTGTGGTCTATGGCCATGGCGACTTTTTTTTCGGACCGATTATGACAGGCAAAACGATTACAGCGCTGCGTTTCCAGAAGAGAGATAAGGAACGAGTCAATCTCTTTCTCGACGGCGAATATGCCTTCCCCTTGCCGGCCGTGGAAGCCGCCCAACTGAACATTGGCCAGCAGCTCACCGAGCAGGCGATCGAGGCGTTGAAAGCCGTCGATCTGCGCAGCCGCGGCTACAACCGGGCACTGCGTTTCCTGGCAGTGCGCCCCCGCAGCCTGCTGGAAGCGCGGCGCAATCTGCAGGCCTACCGACCAAACGACGGGCGGCGCCTGAGCGAACCACAGATCGAATCGATCATCGCCCGCCTGCAAGAGAAACAGTATCTCGACGACCGCGAATTCGCCCGCTTCTGGGTGGAGCAACGCAATCGCTTCCGACCCACTGCTCCGCGGGCGCTGCGATACGAGTTGCGCCAAAAAGGTGTCGACGACAGCGTTGCCCAAGCAATTATCGATGAACTGAGTGACGCGACCTCGGCCTGCGAAGCCGCTGCCCGCAGCCGTCTCTACAGATGGCAAGAGGAGACCGACCCTGGCCTCTTTCGCACCAAAATGGGCAGCTTTCTCCAGCGCCGAGGATTTGACTGGGAAGTGGCCCGGGACGTGATCGCCCGTATCTGGCAAGAGCTGGAAGAGGCGCGCATCCCCTCCCACGACGTCTAGGAGGATCCGTGGGAAGCGCAATCTGGATGGCCTGGCCACTGAATATAACATTGACCCACAAGGGTTCCGGCGTATGAATGGCGGGACGAACAGGATACGCCTGCATCCAAACAGCGCAGCCTTTGACTTTTCAGGCTGCGCGCATCCAAACCAAGGGGTTCGGATATGGACTTGCTAGTCGTAGTTATCATAGTGGTCGCGGCCTTGATGGGCGCGGCCATCGTCGGGTATGGAATATATTATGCCTATCGACGCGGGTTGACCTCTGGCGAACAACAGGAGAAAGAGCGGCAGGAACTCGCCGTGCAGAGCGCCGAATCACAAGCGGCCCAGATTCTTACAGAAGCCGAGGCAGAAGTCCAACGCCAGCAGCTGGCCCTGCGCGAGGAGGAAGTAAAAATACGCAACGACCTCGATGCCACACGATCCCGCCAGCGCAGAGATCTGGATCGCAGTGAAAGCCGGCTGCGCAATCGGCAGGAACAGATAGATAAACGGGTCGATCAGCTTGAAAGCCGCGAACGCAAACTGAACCAGAGAGAAAGCGGCCTCGACAATCGCGCCACCGAACTGGAAGCCGCCGAACAACAGCGCAATGACGAGCTGCAGCGCGTGGCCCAAATGACCCAGGACGAGGCCAAAGAACTCCTCCTCCAGGAGGCGGAAAAGAACGCACGACTTGAGCTCGCACGTACAATTCGTGAGGTTGAAGCCGAAACCCAGGAGATCGCCGAACGCCGCGCCAGGGAAATCATCACCCTGTCCGTGGAACGCATCGCCAGCGAACATGTGACCGAATACTCAGTCAGCGCCGTCAACCTGCCATCCGACGAGATGAAAGGCCGCATCATCGGGCGGCAGGGCCGAAACATTCGCGCCATCGAACAGGCCACAGGCGTCGACCTGGTTGTCGACGATACGCCCGAAGCCATCCTGATCAGCAGCTTCGACCCTGTACGACGCGAGGTCGCACGCATCTCTCTCAGCAAACTGGTCTCCGACGGCCGTATCCATCCCGCCCGTATCGAGAAAGAAGTGGAAAGAGCCCAACAAGAGGTGAATCAGGTCATCCAGGAGGCCGGCGAGCAGGCCCTGATCGAGACCAATACCCAGGGGCTGCACAGAGAAATCCAGAGGCTGCTCGGCCGTCTGAAGTTCCGCACCAGCTACGGCCAGAATCAGTACTACCACGCAATCGAAACAGCGCACCTGGCGGCAGTGATCGCCGAAGAGCTGCACGCAGATGTGAAGACGAGCCGTCTCGGGGGTCTGCTGCATGACCTTGGCAAAGCCGTCAGCCACGAAATCGACGGCCCGCACGCCATCGTCGGCGGCGAAATCGCCAAGCGCTATGGGCTCAATGCCAAGGTCGTCAACTGCATCGCCAGCCACCATGGCGAAGTCGAACCCGAATCGATCGAAGCCGTCATCGTCGCCGCCGCCGACGCCATCAGCGGCGCACGGCCGGGCGCCCGCCGCGAAAGCCTCGAAGCCTATATCAAACGCGTGACAGCCCTGGAGGATATTGCCAACAGCTTTGAGGGGGTCAATCAGACCTTCGCCATTCAGGCCGGCCGCGAAATCAGGGTCATCGTGCAGCCGGATGAAGTCGACGATCTACAGGTCATCGAACTGGGGAAAAACATAGCCAGCAAGATCGAGGACAACCTCGAATATCCAGGTCAGATTCGCGTTACCGTCATTCGCGAAACACGCGCCGTCGCTCACGCAACCTGACCCGCAGCCCGTCGCGGCTGCTCACATCGCCTGGTCGGTCCGACACGACCGGATCGACCGCTGGCACAATCTCCTGGCACAGTATCGGCCCGCTGGCACAGTATCGGCCCGCTGGCACAGTCTCCTGGCACAGTCTCCTGGCACAATCTCCTGGCACAGTATCGGCCCGCTGGCACAGTCTCCTGGCACAGTACCGGCCCGCTGGCACAGTCTCCTGGCACAGTATCGGCCCGCGTAGTCTTGGCAAAGCGGCCCCCCACAGCATCCCGCTCCCTCGCTGACGGGGCGCCGACCCTGTCTCCTCTTTCAAGCCTGCCGCGCCCTACTCCTCGCCCGCGCGCCGCTTGACGGTGCAGCCGCCGCAGTCGCCGCAGCCACCGTCTTTTTCCTTCTTCCCCGTGATCAGCTCTGACAGCTCGAACTCCGCCAGTACGTTATTCTCAAGCAGAACCGTAACGCTTTCCTTGAGCGGGTGCAGGTGACGGATCCGGCCTTTGCCCTGGTGCGTCGTCACCTCCGCCCCGACTTTCGGCATCTTCCTGTTTGCCTCCTTATAAAGCGGATCCTCATAGGAGAGGCAACAGAGCAGCCGGCCGCATACACCGCTGATCTCGTCCTGATTCAGAGGCAGCTGCTGGTTCTTCGCCTGCCGAATGCTCACCGAAGCAAACTCGCGCAGCCAGCTGGTGCAACAGAGCTGGCGGCCGCACTTGCCCACGCCGTCCAGCAACTTGGCCTCGTCCCGCACCCCAATCTGACGCATCTCGATGCGCGTGTGAAAAGTGCGCGCCAGATCGCGTACAAGCGAACGGAAATCAACCCGCTGCTCCGCAGCGAAGAAGACGGTCAGCCGGCCGCCCTCATAATTGTATTCACAGCGGTGCACCTTGATATCCAATTTGTGCGCCTTCGCCTTCTCGCGGCACACCGATACCGCCTCCGCCTGCTTCTCCTTCCACAGGTCCTTCTGCAATAGGTCCCATGGCGTTGCCCGGCGAACGACCTGCTTGATATCGCCGACGATTTCTTTGCTGGGAACATCGTGTGGCCCTTGAACGATCTGCACCAGATCCCGGCCTTTGACCGTATCCACGATCACGTAATCCTTCGGCGCCAGATCCGTGTGCTCGACAGGGTCGAAAAAGTATATCTTCGTAACGGGCTTGAATTGAGCTCCGACTACGGTGGGCATAATAGATTCTCCATGAGCACTGCCGTAACCGGCACTGCTGTAACGGGCACTGCTGTAATGGGGACTGCTGTAATGAGTACTGCCGTAACGGGGACTGCTGTAATGAGCGCTGCCGTAACGGGGACTGCTGTAATGAGCGCTGCCGTAACGGGCACTGCTGTAATGAGCACTGTTGTAAAGGGTACTGTTGTAAAGGGCACTGTTGTAAAGGGCACTGCTGTAAAGGGCACTGCTGTAACGGGCACTGCCCTATCGGACACTACACTACCCCGGACCTCTGCCTGTGTGCTCCTCAGGCGTGCGGCCGCGGCATCTGCAGCAAGAGCACGTCCAGTGCCAGCCCTGTATTGACTGTATGCCGCAGGTATCCCTCGATACGGCTTAACGTATGCAGATAGGCCTGAACGTCGACGGAACGGAACGCCCCGGCCGCATCCGTGAGTGTGTCCAGCAAATCGATGTTGGCGCACTGCTCCAGACAGCCGGCCTGGGCCAGCATCACATCGCGCCACCAGCTCGTCCACAGCCCAAGCAGCGTGAACAGCCGGGTCTGGTTGCGCGCCGCCGTCAACTTCTGCGCAAAAGCAAGGCGTGCCACCCGGCTGCTGCGGCTGAGATCCTGCAACTCCGCCAGCCGCTCGCCCCTCTCCGCCAGCGGCTCCGCCTGATCCAGCTGGTCAACCGCCCAGCCCAGGCAACCGTTCGCCAAACGGGCCAGCAGCGCCGCCTGCTGCGCCGACGCGCCCCAACGTGCCTCCAGCGCCTCCGCCATGACCTGCTCCCCAAGCGGCCGCAACGCCAGGACCTGGCAACGGCTCACGATCGTGGGCAAAAGAGCCGACCGGTCCAGCGCCGTCAAACACAGGACCACGTGCGGCGGCGGCTCCTCCAGCGTCTTCAGCAGCTTGTTGGCGAAGCTGACGTGAGCCCGGTGCGCGTCCTGAATCAGAAAGACCTTGTAGCGCCCCTCCATCGGGTGCAGCATCGCCTGACGGACGATATCCGCCGCCTGTTCAGCGCGATGAAGACCGTTCTCCCTGTCCGGCTGTCCCTCGCGGTCAGTCGGCGGAAGCAGCATGAAATCGGGATGGCTGCCCGACTGCATCAGGCGGCACGCGCGGCAGTCCGCGCAGGCCTGCCCGTCAACCGCCTCCTTGCAAAGAAGCGACTGGGCAAAGCCGCGGGCTAGGGTCGACTTGCCCAACTGCGCCCCGCCCACAAACAGATAGGCATGGCGCAGCCTGTCATGCCGGATACCGTTCTGCAACAGCTGCACAGCCCACTGATGGCCTACCACCGGCCCTTCAGCCACTTGCATCTCCCTCTCTCATTCTGTAGCAAGATATCCCGGCATTCTATCACACTGCCAATCCGCCGACAAGCACCCCGGAATTTCCCAAGCATCCCAAATGGGGGCGAGCTCTCGTATACCTCGTGTTACAACCAGGCCACAGTCAGTTCCAGTTCCCATCTCCGTCAGCCCAACCGGCGTCACTCACTTCACTCTTTCCTCGCATCTGGACCGTGTCTATCCTTCCCCGGAGACCTATCTACCCAACAATATCTTTGCCCCTCCATGCTGTCTCGTGTCACTGACACTGACCACCGACCACCGACCACTGCAGTTCGCTGCGCCCCCGCAACGCCCCGCCCTTGCTAGCCACCGTGATCATTCTTCCCCAGCAAGGTGTCTAGAGCAAGGTGTTTAGCCAACAGTGTCTTTCCCCCACATGCTGTCTCACCCACAGAATACTAACTACTGCTGTTCGCAGTTCACTAAAAACTAAAAACTGACTACTAAAAACTGCACTTCCGCTCCCCTCAACCCCCGGCCGCTCTCCACCCGCGCCCTGAAAAAAAAGGGGCGCATCCACAATCGGATGCACCCCTTCGATTGGTCCAGCTGAAAGGCTACTTGATCTCGACAGTCGCCCCTTCGGCCTCCAGCTGCGTCTTGGCGTCTTCGGCGACATCCTTGGCCACACCCTGCACCACTGGCGCCGGCGCGCTCTCGACCAGCTCCTTCGCCTCTCGCAGACCAAGGCTCGTCACCGCGCGCACTGCCTTGATGACGTTGATCTTCTTGGCGCCCATATCGGCGAGGATCACATCAAACTCCGTCTGCTCTTCCTCTTCTTCCTCGACCTCGGCCGCGGCGCCGGCCACACCGGCAACCGCCACAGATGCCGCCGCGCTCACGCCCCACGACTCCTCAAGCATCTTCACCAGTTCGGCGGCTTCCAGAAGCGTTAATTCGTCCAACTGCTCTTTGATTGCGTTAAGATCTGCCATTTTCTGAAATTCTCCCTATTGTCTGTTTCTAGCTGCTCGCTGCTTCTATCGATTCTCTGTCTCGACGATACAATGCTGCCCTCTGGCGAGGATCGAACCCCTCGGACGACGCTCAGGCGGCCTCGGCCTGCGCATCAGAGTGCGCTTGGACGACCCGTGCCAGGCTGACCCCGGGTTCGTTGACGACACGGGCAAGCTGCGTGGCCGGCGCGATAATCGTCGCCAGCAGTGTGGCCAGCATCTCTTCCCGCGTGGGCAGATCGGACAGTGCCTCGGCGCTGGCGGCATCTAGAACACTCTGCTCCAGAATCCCGCCTTTGATCTCAATGATCTCTTCCAGGTCCTTAAGACCGTCCTTCAACGCCGACACGCCTCTGCCGATATCTTCGCCGACAAACGCGATCGCATTCGGCCCTTCCAACAGGTCGTCCAACTCCTCGGTGACCCCTTTGCTCTCCAGGGCCAACCGCAGAAGCCGGTTCTTCACGACCATATAGGCCGTATCCGCCTCTCTGAGGCTGGTGCGCAACTCGTTGATCTGCGTGACCGTCGAACCGCGATAATCGGTGAATACGATCGCCGACGCGTTCTCCAGGTGTGAGGTGTACAGCGCGACAAGCTCTTCCTTCTTCTCTCGACTAAGTGCCAATGGACATTCCCCCTTTCTTCAGGATTTTTCTGCAGGGAGACAGGCAAAACCCACCTGAACCCCCGCTATTCTCCGCCGGGCGTCCCAAACAAAAACGCCCTTGCAATGCAGACAAGGGCGCAAAAAAGCAACTCCCGCCGAAAACGGCGTTCAAATCGCTCTGTTCAGCCCTTGGCCGGCTGCGCATCTCGGCGCATTTACTTTCGCAACGCGAATACCGACTGTCTACGGTACTGACTATCGTATGCAGTTGAAACCTGCCAATTCTACCTTACAGCCCCTCGCAACGGCAAACCGGGCCTAGGCCGCCTTGAGCATCGAGGCCGCATTCACATCAACGCGAACGCCCGGCCCCATCGTGCTCGTCAGCGTCACCCGCTTCAGATAAATACTCTTGATAGCCGATGGCCTCGCCGCCACGATCGCTTCCATCACGGAAGTGAAGTTGTCCAGTATCTGCTCGCCGTCGAAGCTCGCCTTGCCGATAGGAACATGGATATTGCTCGTCTTGTCGACGCGAAACTCCACGCGGCCCAGCCGGGTCTCCTGAATGACGCGCGGCAACTCATCCGCCTGCACAATCGTACCCGCCTTGGGGCTGGGCATCATCCCCCTGGGGCCGAGCACGCGGCCCAGCCGGCCTACCACCCGCATCATATCCGGTGTGGCCAGTACAACATCAAAATCAAGCCAGCCTTCCTGAATCTGCTTGGCCAGATCTTCGCCGCCCACAAAGTCGGCGCCGGCCTCCTCGGCCACGCTGATGCCATCGCCGCCGGCAAAAACCAGAATGCGCACCACGCGGCCGGTGCCGTGGGGAAGCGTCACCACCCCCCGCACCTGCTGGTCCGCGTGACGGGGGTCAACACCCGTGCTCAGATGCACCTCCACCGTCTCATCGAACTTGGCCGTGGCGCCGTCCCGCATCAGGTTAACGGCCTCTGCCGGCTGGTACTGCGTATTCCGGTCGATCTTGCTACGCGCTGCGTTGTAGCGCTTGCCATGTTTGGGCATATTTCACTCCTTGTGGTGCAAACGGGGCGCCGGTGTGGCCCCCTCCCACCTATGAATTAATGATCTCTGCCGGGCCGCAATCTCTTCTGCAGCTATCGTCAGTCGACAACCGTGACACCCATGCTGCGGGCCGTCCCCCTCACCATCTGCATGGCGCTGTCTATCGGGATATTGCCCAGGTCCTTCAGTTTTACCTCGGCGATCTCCCGCACCTGCTGATTCGTGATCTCGCCCACCTTCTCCGAATTGGGAATGCCGCTGCCTTTTTCGATCCCGGCCGCCTTCTTGATCAGTTCGGACGCCGGCGGTGTCTTCGTTATGAATGTAAACGACTGGTCCTGGAAAATCGTGATCTCGACTGGAACGACCTGTCCCATCTGACTCTGCGTACGCGCATTATACTCCTTGCAGAAACCCATGATATTGACGCCGTGCGGGCCCAGCGCCGTGCCTACCGGTGGCGCAGGGTTGGCCTTGCCGGCGGGAATCTGCAACTTCACAACTGCCTTGACTTTCTTCGCCATCTCGCCTGCTTCTCCTTATTACGTATCCCGTTCCAATTGGAGGAAGTCCACCTCCACCGGCGTCTCCCGGTTGAAGAAACTTACCATGACCCGGGCTTTGCCCTTCTCCGGCTCCAGCGTGTCGACCACACCCGTGAATTCAGCAAACGGGCCTTCGATTATCCGCACCCGCTCGCCCACGTCGAAGCTGACCTTGACGCGCGGTTCGTCCGACTCGATGCGGCTCATGATGTGGTTCACTTCGTCCTGGCTCAATGGGCTCGGCTTATTCCCCATGCCCACAAAACTGGTTACGCCCGGCGTATTGCGCACCACGTACCAGCTGTCCTCATCCATTATCATCTCGATGAGAATATAGCCCGGAAAAACCTGGCGCTCTACCTCACGGCGGATGCCATCCTTGATCTCGATCTCGGTCTCAGTAGGTACAACTATCTGCAGAATCCGGTCGGTCATGTTCATCGATTCCGCCCGGTGTTCCAGGTTCTTCTTTACCTTGTTCTCCTTGCCCGAATAGCTGTGCACCACGTACCATTCCGGTCTCGGGCCGGTCAACTCCTCCTCATTGGCCGCGGACGCCTCATCCTCTGCCAGCGCAGAATCCGCTCCGTCCTCCTGCAGTTCAGCGTCGACGTCTGCATTCGTTAAGTCGCCCACAAATCCCCCCTTGCGCGTCACACTCCGGCACCGGCTCTTCCTTTACCACAGAAGGCGGTCGCGCCACAGATGCTGCCTAAAATACCTGAAGAAAAAGTGTCACCAGATAACTGAAAAACGAGTCTACCGCAAACAGCACAAGCGCAGCGATTGTGGTGACTATCAACACAACGACAGTCAGGCGCGTACCCTCCTCGCGCGTCGGCCAGGTAACCTTGCCAATCTCAGCGCGGGTCTCCTTGAAGTACCGCACAATCGCATTATCAGATCTTTGAACAGTTGTTGACCGGCTCACGATTGACTCCGTTCGGTGTGTGAACACATGCCTGTGATCACAGCGCCCCAGATCCTGTTTCCTCACCGACCAGCATACAGCGCCATCGGCCTTGTTAGGCGGCAAATGACCACCGCGCGGCTGCCGGTGGTCATTCTGTGACAGGCGAGGCAGGACTTGAACCCGCAACCTGCGGTTTTGGAGACCGCCGCTCTGCCAGTTGAGCTACTCGCCTGCAATGTCCGCAAGCATCGGTCTCTCACGGACAGTTTCAACTTATCCAGAAGGTTACTGGATGATCTCGGTAATTGCGCCTGCGGCGACGGTGCGGCCGCCCTCGCGGATGGCAAAACGGCCGCCGGTCTCGATGGCAACAGGCGAAATCAACTCGACCTCCATCGTCACATTGTCGCCGGGCATCACCATCTCCACACCTGCGGGCAGGTCGATCGAACCGGTGATGTCCATGGTGCGAATGTAGAACTGCGGCCTGTAGCCCTTGAAGAAGGGAGTGTGTCGTCCGCCCTCCTCCTTGCGCAGCACATAGACCTCGGACTTGAAACGCGTGTGCGGCAAGATGCTGCCGGGCTTGGCCAGCACCTGCCCGCGGTCCACCTCTTCACGGTCGATACCGCGCAGCAGACAACCGACGTTGTCGCCCGCCTGTCCCTCATCCAGCAGCTTGCGGAACATCTCGACACCGGTCACGGTGGTCGTGTGCGTCGGCTTCACACCCACGATCTCCACCTCTTCCATCGGATGGATGACACCGCGCTCGACGCGACCGGTCACGACCGTGCCGCGCCCCTTGATCGAAAAGACATCCTCAATCGGCATCAGGAAGGGCTTGTCGATCTCACGCACCGGGGTGGGAATATACTCATCCACCGCACGCATCAACTCCCAGATCGGCTCATACTCCGGCGCATCCGGGTCGTCCGAACTGCTCTCCAGGGCATGCAACGCACTGCCGCGCACAAAGGGGATGTCATCGCCGGGGAACTCGTAGGTGTCGAGCAGCTCTCGCAACTCCATCTCCACCAGCTCCAGCAACTCCTCATCCTCCATCATGTCGACCTTGTTGAGAAAGACGACCATCGCCGGCACTTCCACCTGCCTGGCCAGCAGAATGTGTTCGCGCGTCTGCGGCATGGCGCCGTCCGGCGCAGCCACCACCAGAATCGCGCCGTCCATCTGCGCCGCACCGGTAATCATGTTCTTGATATAGTCGGCATGTCCAGGACAGTCCACGTGCGCATAGTGGCGGTTTTCCGTCTCATACTCTACATGCGCAATGGCGATGGTAATGCCGCGAGCCTTCTCCTCCGGCGCATTGTCGATCGCCTCAAACGCACTGAAATCAGCCATCCCGCGCAGCGCCAACACCTTCGTGATCGCCGCCGTCAGCGTCGTCTTGCCGTGATCCACATGCCCAATCGTCCCCACGTTCACATGGGGCTTCGTCCTCTCAAATACTGCCTTCGCCATTCTTTCTCTCTCCTGACTGTTTCGCGTCTATACTCTGCAGATTCAAGCAGCCTCGCATCGAGGCTGGAAATTTTCCCTATACACCCGCCCGGACGATCCAACTGCCGGCCGGGGGGCAGCCACACAGACCGTTGCAGCCACGACCCGTCGGACGAAATCCCGTTTTCGAACTGAATCGCCCAGAACCATTTTCCCGGCGGCACAGACGCCGCCTCTGCAACCTGAACAGTATACGAAATGTCCAAACCGTTGACAAGTCTGGACCCGACTGAATCGGCCAATCCGAATGCGCCGCCCGCATCAAGCTCAGGCGTATTCCCGCCTTGGGGCGCTCACGTCCGACTTCTGCGTGTCGGGCTGGTAGCTGTCGAACTGCATCGTAAACGTGCCCCGCCCACTGGTGATCGAGCGCAGCTTCGTCGCGTACCCGAACATCTCCGCCAGCGGCACCACCGACCGCACAGCCGTAACCTTGTTGCTGTGCGCGTCCATCCCCTCGATCTGCCCCCGTCGGCTCGCAAAATCACCCACAATATCGCCGACATACTCCTCCGGCACGACCGCCTCAACCATCATTATCGGCTCCAACAGCACCGGGCCCGCCTTCGACATGCCCTCCTTGAACGCCATCGAACCGGCTATCTTGAAGGCGATTTCACTCGAATCCACCTCATGATAACTGCCGTCCACCAGCGCAGCGCGAATATCCACCACCGGGTAACCCGACAGCACGCCGCTTTCCATCGCCTCTTGAATACCCTTGCGGACCGCAGGGATGTACTCTCTGGGGACCGAGCCGCCCACAATCTTGTCCTCAAACTCGAAGCCCTCGCCCTCGTCATTCGGCTCCAGCTCAATATAGACGTGGCCAAACTGTCCGCGGCCGCCGGTCTGACGGACAAACCGCCCTTCAGCCCGGGTCGCCTTTGTAATCGTCTCACGATAGGCCACCTGCGGACGGCCCTCGTTACACTGCACCCGGAACTCTCTCTTCAGACGGTCCACGATAATCTGCAAATGCAGCTCACCCATTCCGCTGATGACCGTCTGCCCCGTCTGATCATCATATCGCACCTGAAAGGTCGGGTCCTCTTCGGACAGCTTCAGGAGGCCGTCGGCCATCCTGTCCTGGTCCGCCTTGGACTTCGGCTCAACCGCGATCCCAATCACCGGGGCCGGAAACTCAATCGTCTCCAGCAAAATCTCATTGCTGCGGTCGCTGAGCGTCTCACCGGTCAGGCTCTGCTTGAGGCCCACAATCGCCGCGATGTCGCCCGCGCGGCAAACCTCAATCTCCTCCCTCTTGTCGGCATGCATCTGCAGAAGCCGGCCAATCCGTTCCCGCCTACCCTTGTTGGCGTTGTAGACCATACTGCCCGACGCCAGTGTACCCGAATAAACGCGCACATAGGCCAGGCGCCCCACAAACGGGTCCGTCACGATCTTGAAGACTAGCGCCGCGAACGGCTCCTCAGGGTCTGCGAACCGGATCTTCTCTTCCTCTGTCTTCGGGTCAAGCCCAACCACCGGCGGCACATCCAACGGGCTGGGCAGATAGCGAACAGTCGCATCCAGAAGCGGTTGCACACCCTTGTTCTTGAGCGCCGAACCGCACAGTATCGGCACGAGATCATTGCGAACCACGGCATTGCGTAATGCCGTGATAAGCTGCTCGTTGCTGATCTCTTCGCCTTCCAGATACAACGTCGTCAACTCCTCATCGGTCTCGGCAATCCGCTCAACCATCGTCGCCCGCGCCGTCTCCGCCGCCTCCCGCAAATCCTCCGGAATCTCGGCTGTTTCAGGCGTGGCGCCCAGCGCGTCGCTGTAACGCAGGGCCTTCATCGTAAAGAGGTCGATGACCCCCTGGAAATCCTCCTCCGCGCCCCAGGGCAGCTGAATCGGCAGCGGGTCCGCGCCGAGACGGTCGACAATCATGTCCACAGTACGATCAAAGTCGGCCCCTATTCGGTCCATCTTATTGACAAAGCAGATGCGCGGCACATGATACGTGTCCGCCTGCCGCCAGACCGTCTCCGACTGTGGTTCGACACCCGCAACCGCGTCGAAAACGACGATGCCGCCGTCCAGAACGCGCAGGCTGCGCTGCACCTCGGCCGTAAAGTCGATATGGCCCGGCGTGTCGATGATATTGATCTGGGTCTCTTCACCGCTGCTGCTGTCAACCCAGTTCGTCGTAATCGCGGCCGCCGTAATCGTAATGCCGCGCTCCCGCTCCTGCGCCATCCAGTCCGTGACTGCGGTCCCCTCATGCACTTCACCCATGCGGTGAATACGGCCGGAATAGAACAGAATGCGTTCCGTTGTCGTCGTCTTGCCCGCATCAATGTGGGCGATAATTCCAATATTGCGGATCTTATGCAATGGTACCTGACTCATCAAATTCACCTGATCTTATCTTGGGGGGCACCGTCGCGCCCCGTTCATTCAAAAGATGCAACCCGCCGCACGGCAACGTTGCTTTCACATGTCCCGCCTCAGCCCGCCCTCCACCAACGGCCTGCCGCAACCGTCTACACACTGCCCTCCAACATAAAGACGACGCAACCGTCCCGCTGGCGCCGCAATCCCACGCGCCTCTCTTGAGCAGGGGCGCCTGCAATCTGCTATTCCGGCGTCCTGCTCATCCGGCAGCGTCGTATCCCACCCAGCGGAGTGCTGACCGCGTTGCGACATCACCCCTTGGCTCGAATGCGTCGTATATTTTTCGGCTCAGAAGAATATCCAGACCCGGATGGGCCGGATTCCTCCGAAGCTGTGCCCAGCCAGGACGCCGGACACATCAGGAATTACCAACTCAATTGTCTATGCTGTCATGAAGGCGAAAAACCTAGCGCCTTCGGGCAAAATGAGCAAAGGCTTGATTGGCTTCTGCCATCCGGTGCGTCTCTTCACGCCGGCGCACGGTCTGTCCTTCACCGCGCGACGTTTCCAGAAGTTCATTCGCCAACCGAGTGGCCATATTGCGGCCGCTCCGCCCCCTGGCATTCTGAATCAGCCAGCGCATGGCCAGCGCCTGCCGCCGGTCAGGGCGGATCTCCATCGGAACCTGATAGGTCGCGCCACCTACACGCTGCGGTTTGACCTCAACCAGTGGAGTGGCGTTCCTGAGCGCCTCTTCGAAGACTTCCAGTGGTGGACGATTGGTGCGTTCAGCTACGGTATCCAGTGCGGTATACACTATCCTGGCGGCCAGACTCTTCTTGCCCCGTTCCATCAAATTGTTGATGAACTTGGCCAGCACAACACTGTGGTGCCGGGGATCGGGCGTAATTTGACGCTTTTCAGGCCGGTTTCGTCGCGGCATTCTCCTACTCCATCTCCATCATTTGCGCCACGCGCGCCTCCAGAGGAAGAACCCACACTACCTGTCCTGCCTCCCCAGAGTCAGCGCTTAACGCGGCTTCTTGGTACCGTATTTGCTGCGGCTTCGCTTGCGATCATTGACCCCGGTGCTGTCCAGCGCGCCGCGCACGATATGATAACGCACGCCGGGCAAATCCCTCACCGGACCGCCGCGGACCAGAACCACACTGTGCTCCTGGAGGTTATGGCCTTCACCAGGAATATAGGCCGTCACTTCAACACCATTGGTAAGGCGCACACGCGCTACCTTACGCAGAGCGGAATTGGGCTTCCTCGGTGTCGTCGTTCGCACCTGTGTACATACCCCCCGCTTCTGCGGGTTGCCCTGCTTGACCCGCTTCGTGCGGCCGGTCAACGTGTTCTGCGTAAAGCGCAAGGCCGGTGCGGTCTCTTTCTTCGGCTTAGTCTTACGGCCCTTGCGGACCAGCTGATTTATCGTCGGCAAATCTTTCCTCCCTGAAGGTCTTCGTAGCCCACGTAAAGACAGTACTCTACTATATCACGACCATGCTGCCGAAAGCAAATCACGGTACCCATTCAGGTGTATCATCCATTCACTCACCACCGACCACTGACCACCGACCACCGACCACCGACCACTGACCACTGACCACTGACCACTGCAGTTAAGCGTCCGGGCCTTCGGCCCTCCCTTGTGCGGGGGCTGCGCCCCCGCAACGCCCCGCCCTTGCTAGCCACCGTGCTCATTCTTCCCCAGCAAGGTGTCTAGAGCAAGGTGTTTAGCCAACAGTGTCTTCCCCCCACATGCTGTCTCACCCACAGACCACGAACTACTGCTGTTCGCAGTTCACTAAAAACAAAAAACTGACTACTAAAAACTGCAGTTCCCCCGCAGAAAGAAAAAGGGTGGAAGAGGTACCTCTTCCACCCTTGCCTGTAAATCAGTCTGTATATGCATCTGTACAAACCATCTGACCTCTAGCCCAGGTCGACGTTGATCTCCTCGCTCTCCTCATCCTTCAGGTTGTTGAGGTCGAAGTCCAACTCCTCATCGTCGACACCGCCCCCAAACCCGGACAACATCCCCAGCGGGCCAATCCCCATCTCCGCCAAACCGGAGAGATCGGCCAGATCCAGATCGGGTTCATCCAGCTCGAACTCGAGTTCGCTCAGCCCCTCATCCGCGCTCTCGCTCTGTTTGGCCAGCTGCTCAACGGCCTGTCTCTTTTCTTCCTCCCACATGCGCCGTGTCCGGAAGCCGGAACCGACCGGAATCAGCTTGCCGATGATGACATTCTCCTTCAGGCCCCGTAGCTCGTCCCGCTGCCCTTGCACCGCGGCATCGGTGAGCACGCGTGTCGTTTCCTGGAAGCTCGCCGCTGCCAGGAAGCTCTCCGTATTCAAGGCCGCCTTCGTCAACCCCAGCACCACCGGCTCGGCCTTCGCCGGGCGGTGGCTTAGAGAGATCGTCGTGTTGTTCTCATCCTCAAAGTGGAACCGGTCCACCAGCTCGCCCGGCAGGAACTCGGTGTCACCGGTCGAACGGATCATCACCCGGCGCAGCAGCTGGCGCAGGATCACCTCGATATGCTTGTCGTGGATGGCAACGCCCTGACTGCGGTACACCTGCTGCACCTGCTCCAACAGGTAGAGCTGACACGCCTCCCGGCCCTGAATACGCAGAATCTCTTTCGGATTCTTCGAGCCTTCGGTCAGCTGCTGGCCGGCGTTCACCTCATCACCCTTCTCCACCCGCAATCGGGCATTGGCCGGGATATCCGTCTCCCATACCAGGTTGTCCTCCCGGCGGATGATGACCTGACCGTTCTCAGCGAAAATCTGGCCCTCCATGCCCGCCAGAACACCCTGTGCATCCTCGTCCCCGTTGCGGGCGATGACCGTATCTTCCTGCACCCGGTCATCCGAATCCACCATCAGCTCAAATCCCTCGGGAATCGCGATCTCCCGCCGCTTGAGCTCAGTGCGGCTGACCTTCAGCATGCGCTGATCGCCTTCCCACCAGATATCCGCCTTGCCGTCAATCTCGCTGATGACAGCTTCACCTTTGGGGTTCCGCACCTCGAACAGCTCCTCGACACGCGGCAGACCCTGGGTGATGTCATCGCTGCCGGCCACACCGCCGGTGTGGAACGTGCGCAACGTCAGCTGCGTACCCGGCTCGCCAATCGACTGCGCCGCGATAATACCCACCGCTTCACCCTGCTCCACCGTTCCCCCTCGGGCCAGGTCCGTGCCGTAACACTTCTTGCATAGGCCAAAGCGCGATTCGCACGTAAGCGGGCTGAAGACGAACGCCTGAGTCACCTCATGACGCTCGA
Source organism: Caldilineaceae bacterium (assembly GCA_958295845.1). Classification (GTDB taxonomy): domain Bacteria; phylum Chloroflexota; class Anaerolineae; order Caldilineales; family Caldilineaceae; genus Bin5. Next base: position 5,157,406 of record OY282376.1, on the reverse strand, counting down.
TTGTCGCCAGAGCAGCCTCGTCGATAACCGTATCCCGCTCCAGCAGCGTCTCAGCCGTATCGGGATGCGGGATCGCTGAAGCAAGCGTACGCGTGACCACGCGGTCCGCGAACCCCTCGCCCATCGACCTCGAACTCCCGGCATCGATCCAGATGCCGGCGTTGGTGCCGCAGTCGTCCTCGGTCACAATCACATCCTGCGCCACATCCACCAGCCGACGCGTCAGATAGCCCGCATCCGCAGTCCGCAGCGCGGTATCCGCCAACCCTTTGCGGCCGCCGTGCGTACTCAGGAAATACTCCAGCGCAGTCAACCCCTCGCGGAAGTTGGAGCGGATCGGCAAAGGAATGATGCGCCCGTTCGGGCCGGCAATCAGTCCGCGCATTCCGGCCAGCTGCCGCACCGTATTGACGCCCCCCTTGGACGAACCCGAGTGGGCCATCGCCCCCAGCCCCTCGAGCGGGCTGAGCAGCTTACGCACCTCGGTCGTGACCTCGTCGGCCGCCCGTGTCCACAGCTCCACCGTCTTTTCGTACAGCTCCTCCTCGGTGATCAGGCCGCGCCGGTACTGGCGCTCCGCCTCCGCCACCTCTTCCGAAGTGCGCTCAACGATCTCGTCCTTCTCTTGCGGAACCTGAATATCGCTCACCGCAATCGTTATGCCGGACCGGGTGGCGTATTCAAAGCCCAGGTCCTTGATATTGTCTACCGTTTCGGCTGTCACCTCCCGGCCCAGGTGCTTGTAACACAGGTCAATGATCTCATTGACACCCTTCTTGTCCAGAAGCTCGTTGACAAACCACAACTCCTCCGGCAGCGCCCGGTTGAAGATGATACGCCCAACCGTCGTGCGAAAGATCCGGTCCTGCGGCCAGGCCGCACCCAACAATTTAAGATTCCGCAGACCGTCCCGCACCTCACTCATCGCGGCCTGCCCAAATGCCGGAATCTCCTGAATCATATGCCGTTCGCCCTGGGCATAGATGTCCATCAACTCGCCGACGGTGGCGACGCCGTACTCCTGCAGGGCATCCATCACCCGCTCGCTCACCTCCATCGACTCGATCGGCTCAACATCGAAACGCGTCGTAAAACGCGCCCGAATCGAATCCCGCAACTTGATATGACCCAGGCTGTAGATGTATTCCGCCTCATCCATCGAACTGAAGATCGGCAACTTCTCGTCCGGCTGCCCCTCGTCCTCCTCGGTGGTCAGGTAGTAGACACCCATCACCATGTCCTTGGAGGGGCCGACGATCGGCTCGCCGCTGCTGGGCTTCAGCAGATTCTGGCTCGAAAGCATCAGCTGCCGCGCCTCTTCAACCGCAGACTGGCTCAGCGGCACGTGCACCGCCATCTGGTCACCGTCAAAATCCGCATTGAACGCATCGCACACCAGAGGATGCAGCTGAATCGCGCTCCCCTCTACCAGCGTGACCTCAAAAGCCTGGATGCCTAGGCGGTGTAGCGTCGGCGCACGGTTCAACAGCACCGGCCGCTCCTTGCAAATCTCCTCCAGCTCGTCCCACACCTCGGACTGCTGCCGATCTACCATCCGCTTGGCGCTCTTGATGTTGTGCGCATAGTTGTCCTCCACCAGGCGCCGCATCACGAACGGCTTGAACAGCTCCAACGCCATCTTCTTCGGCAGGCCGCACTGGTGCAGCTTCAGCGTCGGACCAATCACAATGACCGAACGGCCGGAGTAATCGACGCGTTTCCCCAACAGATTGCGGCGGAAACGCCCCTGCTTCCCCTTGAGCATATCGCTCAGGCTCTTGAGCTTGCGCTTGCCGCTGCGGCTGACCGCCCGGCCGCGCCGCCCATTGTCAATAAGACTGTCGACCGCTTCCTGCAACATGCGCTTCTCGTTGCGGACGATTACATCCGGCGCACCCAGGTCAAGCAGCCGCTTGAGACGGTTGTTACGGTTGATCACCCGCCGGTACAGATCGTTCAGATCGCTGGTGGCGAAACGCCCGCCGTCCAACTGCACCATCGGACGCAGTTCCGGCGGAATCACCGGCAAAATCGTCAGCACCATCCACTCCGGCCGGTTGCCGCTCTTGCGGAAGTTCTCCACAACCCGCAAACGCTTGGCCGCCTTCTTGCGCCGCTGCTTGCTCTTGGTCGTGAAAATCTCCTTGCGCAGCTCCTGTGCCAGCGCATCCAGATTGACCTTGGCAACAATATCGCGGATCGCCTCGGCGCCCATGCCTGCCTTGAAGATGTTGCCCCAGCGATCGGCCAGCTCGCGATAACGGGTCTCCGTCAGCAGCTGCATATCGTGCATGCTCTTCAGCTCGTCCAACTGCTCATCCGCGCTGGACTGCAACCGGTCCCGGTGTTCCGCCACATCGTCCCGCAACTTCTCCAGCAACCCCTCCAACTCCTGGCGCACGTACGTCTGCTTGGACTGGATCTGAGCCCGAATATCTGTCTTTTCGTCGTCCGACTCATACTGAAGCGTGTCCAGCCGTTCCTGTACGTGGTCGTTTATCGTCCGTTCATGGTCCGCAGTCACCATCTTCTTGGCCGCGATGATCGGCTCATCCACCCAGTCCAGCGACTTGTCTTCCGGCGCCCTCTTGCCGAGATTGCTCTGAATCCAGTCCTGAATCCGCTGGGCCTGGCTGATCGCCTCCGACGAAGACCGGTTGATGCGCTCATCCAGCCGCTCAATCTGCCCCTTCTCATCCTCGTCCAGCTCGTCAAGCTGGCTCTGCGCACCGGCCTCTACCGCGTCGATATGCTCCTGCGCCTCGTTCTCCAGACGGGCTATCCCCATCTGCACCTCTCGTTCAAGGCGCTGAATCGCCCGCCCGCGCGCATCCTCATTCACGTCCGTGATGATGAACTGAGCAAAGTACAGAACCCGCTCCAGATGGCGCGGGCTGATGTTCAAAAGCAGCCCCAGATGGCTGGGAACACCCTTCACATACCAGATGTGGCTGACCGGCGAAGCCAGCTGAATATGGCCCATGCGCTCGCGGCGCACACGCTGCGGCGCCACCTCCACACCGCACTTGTCACAAACGATGCCCTTGTAGCGCACCCGCTTATACTTGCCGCAGGCGCATTCCCAATCCTTCTGCGGCCCGAAAATACGTTCACAAAACAGACCGTCCCGCTCCGGTCGCAGAGTGCGGTAATTGATCGTCTCTGGCTTCGTTACTTCGCCAAAGCTCCACTCGTCAATCTGGTCCGGGGAGGCAAGAGAAATGCGAATTGCGTCAAAATCTCGTACTTCCATTATGGCTCCTTTGCTTTTCGCCCGCCGTCAGGCGCACAACAGATGCGGTTAGCGGCGGCCTCGGTTGGCGGCGCCCTTACTCGCTGCTGCGGCTCATCGGGCTGGGTACGTTCAGACTGAAGCCAAGATGCGGCAAACGGTCTTCAACCTCATCTTTGCCGAGCTGAATCACCTCATTCTTGTCGTTTATGACCTCAATCGAAAGGGCCAGACTCTGCAACTCCTTCACCAGCACCCGGAAACTCTCCGGCACACCGGGGCTCTGAATCTCATCACCCTTTACAATCGCTTCGTACGTCTTCACCCGCCCTGTCGTATCGTCCGACTTGATCGTCAGCATCTCCTGCAACGTGTATGCCGCGCCGTATGCCTCCAGCGCCCATACCTCCATCTCGCCAAAACGCTGACCGCCGAACTGCGCCTTGCCGCCCAGCGGCTGCTGCGTGACCAGGCTGTAGGGGCCCGTGCTGCGGGCGTGAACTTTATCCTCCACCAAGTGGTGCAACTTGAGCATCTGCGCGATCCCAACCGTTACATTCGCATCATAGGGTTCGCCCGTCTTGCCATCGAAAAGCTTCTGCTTACCGGTCGTCGGCAGCGGCCAGCCAACCTCTCTCGAATGCCCCTGTGCCGCCGCTTCAAACCCCTCGAGCAGGGCCTCCTCCAAAACCTCACCTGCCTCCAGATGCAGCAGGATCGGATCCTCCGCAGTCTCCGTCAGGATCTCACCGTCCTGCTCGAAGCCGTGAAAGAGCATCCACTCCCGCACCGAAACATAACGGGCATACTGGTCCGAAACATCCGAACGGGTTTCCGGAACGACAAGCTCCGCTGCATACCCCCTGTCCTTCAGCCACTCGGCCAGCGCTGAACTGCGCGCGTACTTGTCATCGAAAAACAGCGTTTCAGCGTCGTAACCGCGCGGCTCCAGCCATTCCAGCAGATACAGCCGGCGGGCATCGTTGTCGTCCATCAGCGCTTCGCTTTCAATTTCCTGCTCCCGCACAGACGCCCACGCCAGCTGCGTGATATCCTGCCACGCCCGATCGATCAGCCAGGCCCGCGCCAGCTCGGACTCGATCTCGTCCTCCTTCGCGCCGTCGAATACCGGTGTCTCCGCCATGAAGCCCAGACGGTCGGCCGCCCATCCAAGATGGGTCTCCAGCACCTGCCCGATATTCATGCGCCCCGGTACGCCCAGCGGATTCAGTATAATGTCGATCGGCGTGCCGTCCTCCAGGAAGGGCATATCTTCCACCGGCACAACACGGGAGATTACCCCCTTGTTGCCATGCCGCCCGGCCATCTTGTCGCCTTCAGTCAGACGCCGCCGCTGCGCAATACTCACGCGCACCATCATCTCCACCCCGGCAGGCATGTCCTGATGATCTTCGCGCGTGAATACCTTGATATCCACCACCTTACCCCGCTCCCCGTGGGGAAGCCGTAAGGAACTATCCTTTACCTCACGCGCCTTCTCACCGAAAATCGCCCGCAACAGCTTCTCCTCAGGCGTCAGCTCGGTCTCGCCCTTGGGCGTTATCTTCCCGACCAGAATGTCGCCGGCGGCAACTTCAGCGCCGATCCGGATGATGCCGTCCTCGTCCAGATGTCGCAAAGCATCCTCGCCCACGTTGGGTATGTCTCGCGTGATCTCCTCCGGGCCGAGTTTTGTCTCTCTCGCTTCGATCTCGTGCTTCTCAATATGGACCGACGTGTACTTGTCGTCTTCGACCAGCCGCTCACTGACCAGAATAGCGTCTTCGTAGTTGCCGCCTTCCCAACTCATATAGGCCACAAGCACGTTCTGCCCCAGCGCCAGCTCACCGTTCTGCGTGGAAGAGCTGTCTGCCAGCACCGTGCCAGCCTCGACCAGGTCCCCTTTCTGAATCGTCGGACGCTGATCAATGCAGGTGCTCTGATTGCTGCGATTGTACTTGCGCAACTGGTACGTATGCTCGTTGCCATCCTCCTCCTGAATGACGATCTCCGTATTCACCACACGGACTGCCTCACCCGCCTTGCGCGCAACCACGACCTGGCCCGAATCAACCGCAGCCTGCCACTCCATGCCGGTGCCGACAATCGGCGCATCCGGCTGCACCAGCGGCACGGCCTGCCGTTGCATATTCGAGCCCATCAACGCACGGTTGGTTTCGTCATGCTCCAAAAAAGGAATCAATGCCGCCGACACGCCGACCACCTGTTTCGGCGACACGTCCATATACTCAATGCGCTGCGGATCCTCAAAACGGAACTCCTCCGCCTGGCGCACCGAGGGCCGCCTGTTCAGAAAGTGGCCCGCATCGTCCAGCGGCGTTGAGGCCTGCGCGATGGCAGAGCGCTCCTCCGTATCCGCGTTCAGATAGATGACGTCCTTCCCGACGTAAGGCCGCACCCGCACCTCGCTCAGGCCTTCGATCCCGGCGATCTCTTCGGCCTGCTCCGCCGTCACCTCAGCGTCTCTCTCCGCGATAACCGCCTCGCTGTCAGGGTCGCTGATATCCTCGGCGAGAACGCGTCCCGTCAACGCATCGACCTGATTCTCCACAGCATTAATAACGCGGCGGTAAGGCGTCTCGATAAAGCCGAAATCGTTGATGCGCCCGTAAGTGGCCAAATAGCCGATCAGGCCGATATTAGGCCCTTCCGGCGTCTCAATCGGGCAGATGCGCCCATAGTGGCTGTAATGGACGTCGCGTACGTCGAAACCCGCCCGCTCCCGGCGCAGCCCGCCGGGGCCCAGCGCGCTAAGACGCCGCTTGTGCGTCAACTCCGCCAGCGGGTTCGTCTGGTCCATGAACTGGCTCAGCTGGCTGCTGCCGAAAAACTCGCGCGTCGCCGCCACAACCGGCCGAATGTTAATCAGGCTCAGCGGCGTCACCTGCTCCGGCTCGCGGATCGACATCCGCTCCCGCACAACCCGCTCCATCCGCAAAAGACCGATGCGCAGCTGGGTCTGGATCAGTTCACCCACCGTCTTGATGCGCCGGTTCCCCAGATGGTCGATATCATCAGGTAACTCGCGCCCATTATTGATGTGAATGATGCGCCGCACCACCGCCACGATATCTTCGTTCGTCAGAATGCGCGTCGAGAGAGGCTTATCCTGGTCCAACTTGCGATTGAGCTTGTAACGGCCCACCCGCCCCAAATCATAACGACGAGACGTGAAAATCAAATTCTGCAGGAAATTGCGCGCATTATCTAATGTCGCCGGATCGCCGGGCCGCAACTTCCTGTAAAACTCCAACAGCGCGTCGTCGATCCCTTTCTGCCGGTCATCGGTCGGATTCGCCGTCGGGTCCCGCTCCAGCGTCGCCTCGATGAACGGATGGTCGTCATTGTCGTCGACATCGGAGAACAGCTCCCTGATCTCCTCATCCGTCCCGAAACCGATCGCCCGCAGCAGTATCGTGGCCGGCAACTTCCGCTTGCGATCCACCTTGACGCTGATGATATCCCGCTTGCTCGTCTCGAACTCCAGCCACGCGCCCCGCAGGGGGATCAACTTGGTGCCGGTCAGGTCCCTACCCGTGCTGCGGTCCTCTTCAACTGTAAAGTAAACGCCCGGTGAACGAATCAACTGACTCACCACGACCCGCTCACTACCGTTGACAATAAAAGTGCCGGAATCGGTCATAAGCGGGAAGTCACCCATAAAGACTTCCTGCTCACTGATCTCACCCGTGTCGTTATTGACGAGCCTTACCTCAACCCACAGCGGCGCGGAATAGGTGATGTCCCGTACCCGGCATGCCTCCTCTGAGTGCTTGGCCTCATCGAAGCGGAAATTGCCGAAATGCAGTTCAAGATGCTTGTTGAAACTGACGATTGGCGAAATCTCTTCAAAAAGCTCCTTAAGGCCCTGGGAGCGGAACCATTCAAAACTCTGAAGTTGAATCTCAATGAGCCGGGGCAGTTCGATCAGATTGGATGTCCGTGAATACGACTTCCTCTGCGTCCTGGCGCCAACACCGTTTCCAACGGCACTATCAATCATATAGCGCATGCTCCTTTAGCTGTAAACAGCCGCCGATCCTCCAAACCTGCACGAAATAACCGTCAAACCGGACTGAATCTCTGAATTGGAGAAATGGGGATGAAAGCTCCTCTTGTGGCCAATCTCACCCGCCTCCGACATCCGAACCGTTCGCCCACCGCCGTATGTGCAGCACAGCCGCATATGCAACATGGTGCTATATGCAGCATGGTGGTATGTCCATCACGATGGTATATCCATTATAGTATCCACCGGCCGCAAAATGCGCAGCGAACGTCACGACCGCCGAAATCCTCGGCGGAGATCACGCCACGTCTATTCGCTCTGGTACCGTCTCTCCTGGACGCGAGGCCCAAAACTGACAAACGGAACCGAGCTAACCAGTTCTTACCCTGAACTTCAAAGTATAAGGCATACACCGCGACCTGTCAATATCAGGACGGTAATAGTGTAAATTCAGTTTCTTGGAAACAAGAAAAATACCGCAGCAGAAAGCGAAATCCCGCCGCCGCCCACAACATCCGCGACTGCCGGCAGAGGCGCTCCCCGCGGGCGCCATCTCACGAACCCCCAGATGCCGGACCGCGCCCATTCCGACGGCTCAAACCCGCCTTCGTGACCACTCAGCCCCAATCAGTTCGCCACATAGTCAGTTCGCGACGCTGAACGAGGCGACCGCAGTTTTCTCACTCCTCACTTCTCTTCACTCTCTCCTTGAATTTGGGCGTTCGGGCCTTCGGCCCTCCCTTGTGCGGGGGCTGCGCCCCCGCAACGCCCCGCCCTTGCTAGCCACCATGTTCATTCCCCCCCAGCAACACGTCTACCCAACACCGTCTCCCTCCCCACCCGCTATCTCAGCCCCTAACCCCCGCAGTTCCCCCCGCAGTTCCCCCAGCCGTTCCCCCTGCCCTTCCCTACGCCCCGAAACCGACCCGATATGAACGCGTGTCAATTTACATACGATATGCCTACGAAAATAAAAGGCCTGTTCGCCGCCCTTGTGAACCGGCACACAAGATCCGCCCCGAAATCGCCGCGCGCCGCTTTCAGATCACCTCAAAAATCTCCCTGTTTTCAGCAAACCGCATGCCGCCCCGTCGAACGGCAGAAATACGCCCCCACCAGATAACAAATGGGCGAAGAAAGCCCCAGACAGCAGGCCGGAACGCCTCCACCCAATCACAAAAAAGAGCGCGCCAAAACAACAGAATTCCAACATTCGAATGCCCCATTCTTCATACGAAAATCATCGCGCAGCCGCCTTTCAGGTCGGTCCGTACCCGTTTTTGTCAGAAAACGTTTTGTGCTATCGTTTTTGCTAGGGGAGAATATGGGGGAAAGTGGGGCGCCGTCCCTACATCCCGAAGAAATCTCGTATCGAGCGCTCGGCCACCTGTTTGCCGCCGCAATACTCTTCGAAGTTCCCGGACACATTCGTTGAAGCGAGATGCCTGATGCGCCCCGGCCCGAATGGGATGCGCACAGGGCAACGACTCTGAAAATTATGTTTCTCGGTGAGTTCAGTCACAACCTGGACAGCAAAGGGCGGCTCACGATTCCCGCCAAATTCCGCCACCGGCTCATGCCCGGTCTCGTGGTGACGCGCAACCCCACCGGCGGCTGCCTTATGGCGATGCCGCTCGACGAATGGCAGAATGTCGCCGCCCGCGTCAGCGCCCTGCCCCTGATAGACTCGCGTACAGCGCAACTGCGCCGCGCACTCTTCAGCGCCGCCGAGGACCTGAAACCCGACCGCCAGGGGCGCATCCTTATCAGCCAGCGCCTGCGCGAGTTCGCCGGAATCGAAAACGAAATCATTATCGCCGGGATGAATACCTATATCGAACTCTGGGACCCGGCCCAATGGGAGGAACAGTTGCTCACACCTACGCAGCTCGGAGAAGATCTCTTCGCCGCCCTGGGAGTCTGAACCATCCCCGGGCTCTTGCCAAGGCCGCGCAGATGGGGTCGCAAAAGACCCCGCGCTACCGTGCCGATCCGCAAACGACATGCCAGGCGCTCCCTTTGAACCGGACGGCCTCCAGCACCTCCCCGTTCTCGCGGATGAAGTGCTGAACGGCCTGAACGTACAGCCAGGCGGGCGCTTCATCGACGGCACGCTGGGCGGCGGCGGCCATACAAAGCTCCTGCTGCAACGGACCCGCCTCACGCGAACAGAGGCGCACCAGGATTCCCGTGCAGATGGCGTCGCCGCCGGACAAGTACTGGGGCTGGACGTTGACCCCGCAGCCATCCGCCGGGTTCGGAAACGCTTTCCCGGCGAAATCAGCGCCGGCAGACTGAGCGTGGCCCAGGCGCCGTTCGATCAGATCGAACGAACGGCCCGCCAGCACGGCTTTACAGAAGTCGACGGCATTCTGCTCGATCTGGGCCTCAGCAGCTTTCAGCTGGATACGCCGGCTCGGGGCTTCGCTTTCCGCAACGACGGTCCGCTCGATATGCGCTTTGACCCCACGACCGGGTTCAGCGCAGCCGAGTTGATTAACAACAGAAGTTGGGAGGAGATCGCCGATATCCTCTACCAATACGGAGAGGAACGACAAAGCCGCTCCATAGCGCGTGCCATCGTTGCCAGTCGCCCGGTTTCAACAACCGCCCAACTGGCAGACATCGTATCCAGGGCAATGCGCTCACGCAGCAGACAGAAAATCCATCCAGCTACCCGGACATTCCAGGCGCTGCGCATCGCGGTCAACGACGAGCTGGGACAGCTGGCGCGGGCTATGACGCAGATTCCCGCACTCTTGCGGCCCGGCGGACGCGTCGCCATCATCGCCTTTCACAGCCTGGAAGATCGCCTGGTCAAGGAGTGGATGCGTGACAACGCCAGAAAATTCCGCCCCGACCCGACCCTGCCGGCCGGAGGGCAGGAACAGATTCCCGTTCTGGCGTTATGCAACAAGAAGCCGATTGTGCCCGCAGCCGCCGAAATTCAAGAAAACCCCCGCAGCCGTTCGGCCAAGCTGCGCATCGCCGAAAAACTGCCTGAACAGTAGTCGATCTGTTCCAGTTGATCTGTTTGCCAGTCTGCCTGATGTGCCAATCTGTTGCGCATCTCTCTTTGGTGACTGTTTAGTGATTGTTTCTGCAGGATTAAGCTATTGTCAACACCGACCGTAAATCTGCATCGCGCCGGACGCCCTTCGCAACCGCGGGCGCAGCGCAACAATGACGAGCAGGCTTGGCGCCCAGTCGACCAGGAAGGACCGAGGGAAGACCGAGACTTGGGCCCAAACAGCACGCAATCATCCAATCTGTCCCGTTTTCGGGTTCTGCGTGGCCTCGTCTGGCTCGATGATCTCGTCCCCCTGCCGCAAACGCTCAGGGGATACCTCTTCTTTGTGATGGCCCTGTCCGCCGTCTGCGTCTTGGCCGTTGTTCAGGTCTGGACCTCGCTTCGGATCACGCAGGCCCGTGCAGAGTTGGAGGCGCTCCGCGTTCAATACAGCCTCGTCGAGCAGAAGAACGCGGAGCTGCTGTGGCAAATCGGCCAGCGCACTACCCTCGAACACGTCCAGCTGCGCGCCGTCCAACTCGACTTTCGTCCCGCGCTGCAACGCAACTACGTCCCGAATCCGCTTGGCCCGACCGCCGACCCTGCTCTTTCCGCCGGTAACACCGGATCAGACGGCAGCCGGCCATCCCATCAGCAGGCAGACAGTGCCCCCGCCCTTGATCAACCATCCACCCAGGCAGGGGAACAGTCAGCGCTTTCTGCCACTGCCGCAGGGAGCCTGGAAGCGGCGCAAGAGCCCCAGGCCCCCAGCACGACGCCCCCCGTTGATGCCCAGACGGGTCTGCCCGCTGCGGACGAGCCGTCCTTCTGGTCTGTGACCGAACGACTCCCCGTAACCGAGTTCGAACAGTATCTGTCCGGTTGGCAACAACAGATCAACGGAAGCTGGCAGTCTGTCCGTCAATGGAGCGACCCGCTGCTTGAACGGGCCAGCGATTTCTTCCTGGGCCAGTTGAAACAGCCCAGATAACCGCCGCCGCCTGTACCGCCGCCCCTTTCGTCGCCGCCAAGTGCCCGAACGTAGGGTCGGCGGCGATGAATGTCTGTGGCCCGAACGTCGTGGCCACCGTACTCTTGGAGATGTCCAGCATGCGTGCACGGAACCGAGCCGCTCGTCCCGAACGTGGACACGGTTTCGGCCCTCTATTCGCCTCCGGCCAGCGCCCCAAAGTTGGGGCTGACCGCGGCCTCGAAGACGGCGCTCTCGATGACGGCGGCCCCGAAGACGGCGCCCTTCATCGGGCAACGTCCGATCGCGCCCCCCTCGAACAGGACCATCTCCAACAGCCCCCCGTGTCGGAAGATATCTCCAAGATCTGGCGTATCGGCTTTATCGGCGTCGTGCTGACCGGACCGCTGGTCCTGTTGGTCCTGCGGCTGCTCGATATGCAGGTCATGGGCTGGCAGCAATACGAACCCCCACAGCCGGTTGTGACCGGACGCAATACCGTCGACGACACCACCTCCTGGGGTGTAATCGTCGACCGCGACGGCAATCTGCTCGCCGCCGACCGCTTCACCTACCGCATCACGGCAACGCCCAAATTCATCGCGCCAAGCGATTTCGGCGACATCTCCCACCGGCTCGCGGCCAGCATCGGTGTCCCGCCGCTTCAGATCGAAAACCAGTTGACCCAGAACAGCGGCGGAGACTACCTCATAATCGCCCCGCATATCGACTTTGACCAGGGGCAACAGCTGCTTGCCGAACGCCAGCAGCGAATGGCCGAAAGGGACTTCCTGCTGGAGCATATCCACATCGCCGCCCGTCCCCGACGCTTCTATCCACAGGGCATCCTTGCCAGCCAGGTCCTCGGATTTCTCAACGCCGAACGCGTGCCGGTACTGGGCCTGGAACGCTACTATCGGAACTTTCTCTCCAGCGATGGCGTTGGTCTTCCACCAGGCAACCAGCTTCCCCGCTCAGAACTGGACGAAAACGTCCTCCGCTTTCTGCCCAGAGGCAATGGCAAGGGCCTGGTTCTCACCATCGACCGCACCATCCAGCATATCATCGAAGAGGAGCTGCGCCTGGGGGTCGGTCTCTACCGTGCCGAGGCCGGCACCGTCATCGTCATGGACCCCAAAACGGGCGCAATCCTGGGGATGGCCAACTGGCCCACCTTCGACGGCAACGGCTTCGAAGATGGCGACCCCAACACATTCACCAATGTCGCCATCAGCGCCCAATTTGAACCGGGATCGGTCTTCAAACTGATCACCGTCGCCGCCGCCCTCGACGTCGACGCAGTCGAGTCCTCAACCGTTTTCGTCGATACCGGCGCCATCGCCGTGGAGGGGCATACCGTTCAAAACAGTGACCGCAAGGCTGTCGGTGCGCTGACCGTCGCCGATGCCATGGCCCATTCCAATAACGTGATCACCGTCCAGATCGCGCAGGAGGTCGGCGCCGAGACCTTTTACGACTATGTAACCCGTTTCGGCTTCGGCGCCGATACACTCATCGACCTGAGTGGTGAAGTGGCCGGTCAGGTCAGAAACACCGATGCCCCCAACTGGGGTGTATCCGACCTGGCCACCAACAGCTTCGGTCAGGGCATCGCCGTTACCCCCCTTCAGATGCTCTGCGCAGTCGCCGCCATCGCCAACGAAGGCAAACTGATGCGCCCGTACATCGTGCACAGCCGCGTGGCCGGTGACTACGCAATGGTGACCCAACCGACAATGGTCTACCAGGTCATCCAGCCGCAAACGGCCATCAAGATGAAAGATATGATGGTGCATGTCGTCAACACCGGAAATCAGATGGCCCAGGTCTCCGGCTATAGCATCGCCGGCAAGAGCGGCACCGCCGAAATCGCCACCGACGAAGGCTACATCCAGGACAAAACCATCGCCAGCTTTATCGGCTACGCACCGGCCGACGACCCGCAGTTTGTCATGCTGGTAAAGCTCGACCGGCCCGACCCCGGCATCAGCCGCTGGGCCGCCTATACCGCCACGCCCATCTTCAGCCGCATCGCACACCGCCTGTTCGAGCACATGAATATCCCGCCGGACGAGGTCCGGCTGTCGGACGACAGTCAGAGCTACGCCTGTTCGTCCGCCGTCGAGTGCCAGGAAACCGCGCAGCCGGCAGCTTCAGTGCCGGTTGCACTACCAGCTGCACTACCAGCTGCAGAACCGGTCGCCGAACTCCCGCACCGGTGACCTGCGCTCCATTGCCGCTGGCCGGCGCAGCGACCAGTTACTTCTGTTCAAAGGATTCTGATTCGGTGGCAGACCGACCGAAAGTTGAGACCGCGATAACCCAACATACACTCTGGCAGGCGCTGACCGCGACGCCCCCGCCGCAAACGCTCGCGCCCCGTCCTGTCAGCCACGCGGTGCTGGACAGCCGCGACGTCGAAGCAGGCGCCCTCTTCATCGCCTTCAGTGGCGCCCGCACCGACGGCCACCAATATATCCGCCAGGCCCTGGCCGCCGGCGCCGCACTGATCATCTGCGAAGAGCGCGGCCTTGAGCAGCTGCACGACTCCGGCGCCCTGCTGGTCGACTGCCGCCAGCGCGAACAGATCGACGAGGCGAAAGCCAAAACCAAACACCTTGACCCCGGCCGCGCCGTCGCCTACATCGTCCCCGATGCCGGCGCAGCTCTGCAGTCCGCCGGCCTCTTTCAGCGCCTGCATCGCACCCACCCCGATCTGCGCGTGGTCGGCGTGACCGGCAGCGTAGGCAAAACCAGCACCAAAGAGTTGACCGCATCGGTCCTCGCCCAACGCTTCAACACCCATCACAACACCGGCAACCTCAACAGCGAACAAGGGCTGCCGCTCGCTCTCCTCGGACTGCACACGCGCCACGAGCGCACCGTGCTGGAGATGGGAATGTACGACCTCGGCGAGATCCGCCTGCTCTGCGAACTGGCGCGGCCCCATATCGGCCTCGTGACCAATGTCGGCCCCACCCATCTGGAACGGCTGGGCACCATCGATCGCATCGCGCAGGCCAAAACCGAGCTCATAGAGGCGCTTCCCAATGCACAGGACGGAGGCGTAGCCGTCCTGAACCAGGACGACGCCCGCGTCGCCGCGATGGCGGACGCCACCGATGCCCGGCCCTTCTTCTATGGCCTCACCCCTGAAGCCGACCTGTGGGCCGACGAAATCGAAAGCCTGGGCATGCAGGGCATCCGCTTCCGTTTCCATCACCGCCGGCAAAGCGGAAATATCCACAGCCAGCGCCTGCAACTGCCCCTCCTGGGTAGACATTCAGTCTATACCGCCCTCGGCGCCGCCGCCGTCGCTATCGTCAGCGACCTCTCCTGGCACGAAATCGCCGCCGGCCTGCAGCGGGTGCCCAGCCAGTTGCGCCTCGTCGTGATGCCCGGCATCAACGGCAGCACCGTCATCGACGATACCTATAACGCCAGCCCCGTCAGCACCGTGGCCGCCCTCAATCTGCTCGACGACCTGTTCACCCGCCGCCAAACCGGCGCCCAAACAACGCCCCAAGCAGCCAAACGAACGCCGCCATCCAACAACGGCCAGCATCACGAACACCAGCATCAGAAACAAAACCGCGGCGGACGCCGCATCGCAATCCTCGGCGACATGAGAGAGCTGGGCGCCTTCACCACCGAGGGTCACAAACAGGTCGGCGCCCATGCCGCCAGCACAACCGATCTGCTCGTTACCGTCGGCGATCTGGGCCGTCTCATCGCCGAAGAGGCCCGCAGCTCAGGCCTGCCTTCCCGAGCCGTCTACGAAACCGGCGACTTTGAGACGGCCATACGCATCCTGAAAGAACTGGCACAACCGCACGACCTGCTGCTCGTCAAAGGCAGCCGTGCCGTGGGGATGGAACGAATCGTCCCCGAGATCACACAAGAGCCGGCAACAGCCGCAGCCACAGACGTAGCCCGCCGCACAATGTCCGACAAAGAGGTCGGCGGCGGCCTCCTGGAAGGGTAAGGGGCTCATCGATGGAATCTCCGCTGGTGCTCGGAACGCTCAGCTTCTTTATCGCCGTGATCTGGGGACAGCCGCTGATCGCCTTGTTGAAACACTACCGCATCGGCAAACAGGTGCGCATGGAAGGGCCGGACTCGCACCAGGAAAAGACCGGCACCCCGACGATGGGGGGACTGCTATTTGTGGTGCCGGTCCTGCTGATTACAGGCGCGCTCAATCTGGCGAATCTGCTTGGCTTTACCCTGATCGGCAAAAGTACGCTCTTGCTCTTTTTCTGCCTGGCCGCGCACGCCACACTCGGCGCCGCCGATGACTGGCTCGGACTCCGCGGCAGGGGCAAGGGCATGTCGGCCCGCATGAAGAGCGGATTCCAGTTCATCTTTGCCGCCATTATCGTCGGCATTCTCTATTACGGGCCGCCCGATCTCTACTATGTAGGCGTGCCCGGCATTCCCGAGTGGGTCTCGGTCGGCTGGCTGTTCATTCCCGCCGGCATCTTCATCATTATCGGGTTCAGCAACGCCGTCAATCTGACCGATGGACTCGACAGCCTGGCCGGAAGCATCAGCGGCATCGCCTTCGCCAGCTACGGACTGATCGCATACAGACAGGGGCAGACCTATCTGGCCGCTTTCTGTTTCACAACGGTGGGAGCGCTCTTTGCATTTCTCTGGTTCAATGCCCACCCGGCACAGATCTTCATGGGTGACACCGGCAGCCTCGCTCTGGGCGCAACCCTGGCATTGGTCGCGCTGATGACCGGGCAATGGCTGCTGCTGCCCGTGGTCGGGTTCGTCTTTGTCGCCGAAACCGTCTCCGTACTGTTGCAGGTGGCCTCCGCTAAGTTCAGCCGCCGCTACCTGGGCCGCGATATCCGCCTGTTCAAGATGACGCCCATCCACCATCACTTTGAACTGCTGGGGTGGAGCGAAACACAGGTCAAAGAGAGATTCTGGATAGTCGGTGTGCTCAGTGGAATGTTGGGCGTGGCCCTGGCGCTGTGGAACGGTTGACCGCCGCCAGCACCCGTTTCATGCCGGCGGCGCTTCGAATCCAGGCGGCCGGCCTTCAGTCCCTCGCATCTGCCGGGGAACGAAGCCTTGACCGCAAACCGGCAGCCGCAAGGAGAACGATACCATGATTGCCAACGACGAAGTGTTCAACTTTGAAAAACGCAATGTCGTCATCCTGGGGATGGGCCGCCAGGGACTGGCTCTGGCCCGTTTCTTCGCCGCGGCCGGCGCCAACGTAACCATCAGCGACGTCGCCCCCGCGCAAAAGTTGGCCGAAGAGTTGGAGAAGTTGGGTGATCTGCCGGTGGCGCTTGCCTTGGGCGGCCATCCTCCCAACCTGCTGGATGACTGCGATCTGCTCTGCCTCAGCGGCGGCGTGCACCGCCAATCGCCCCTTGTCCAGGAAGCCGTTCGTCGCGGCATCCCGCTGAGCAACGACAGCCTGCTCACAATGCAGCTGGCCCCCTGCCCTGTCATCGCCATCACCGGCAGCAGCGGCAAGACAACAACGACAACGCTCGTCGGAGAAATGTTGCAGGAAACCGTTGCTGACGCCCATACCGTCCACGTCGGCGGCAATATCGGTACACCCCTGCTGGACCGCCTCGCCGCCATTCAGGAAGATGACATAATGGTGCTCGAGCTGAGCAGCTTTCAGCTCGAGCTGTTCGACCCCAAAGTCGCCTACGGTTCGCTCGATCAGTTGGGCCCCGACGTGGCCGCCATTCTCAATATAACGCCCAACCATCTGGACCGGCATCCATCGATGGCCGACTATGCCCTGGCGAAGTCCAACCTCCTGCGCCATCTGAAGCCGACCAGCGTAGTCGTCCTCAACGCCGATGATCCCGTCGCCAGCCGCATGGCCGGCTGGGATGATGACGCTCAGCCGGTCCCCCCCGAATGGGAGCTGGACTCCCTCCTGGCGCAATGCCGTTCCGTCCTCGGCCAAAAGCGGCAGGTGATTCCCTTTTCCTCCTCCGCCAGCCGCATCCGCCGCACCTCGCTTCACAGTTCCGAAGCCGGGCCGCGGTCGGCCGCCGGCGCCTGGGCATCCGCAACAACCGAAGACCTGCTCTTCGCAGGCCGACCTTTCTGCCGCCGCCCCGATGTACGACTGCGCGGCGAGCACAATATCGCCAACCTCTTGGCCGCGGCCGCCATCAGCGGCGCGGCCGGCGCATCCGAACAGGCCATGGGCCGCGTCGCCCGCTCCTTTGCCGGCGTCCCCCATAGGCTGGAGGAGATGCGCCCCAAGGACAACGTCCTCTGGATCAACGACAGCATCGCAACCGCGCCCGAACGGGCCGTCGCCGGGCTCCAGGTCTTCCCCCCCGGCGCGCAGACCCTCATTCTCCTCGCCGGCGGCAAAGACAAAAATCTGCCCTGGGATTCCTTCGCCGACGAGGTCCTGGACCGGGTCCAATGCCTGATCGGATTCGGAGAAGCCGGGTCCATGATCGCCGAAAAGGTCAGGGAACGGGCCTCCTTCCGGCGCATCTCCGCCCCCTGCTGCGCCGTTGTAAAACGCCTCGACGAAGCCGTCGTCCTGGCTAAACAGACCGCCACGCCCGGTACGGTGGTGCTCTTCTCCCCCGGCGGCACCAGCTACGATGCCTACAAAAACTTTGAACAACGCGGCGACCATTTCCGCAACCTGGTGGCCCGTGGCTAGCGGCAACCGCACACTGCCGGCCGCCTGCACACTGCCGCAGAACTGTAAGGAATGACAGGTAAAAGGAACGACAATGGCGCTTCAGGTCAGTCAAGCCAAACAGATCGGTAGGTTCGGGACCAGCTTTGATTGGGCGCTGGCCACCGTCCTCACCTGCCTGATTCTGTTCGGGTCTGTCATGGTCTTCAGCGCCAGCTACCCCTGGGCGCTCGAAAACCAGGTATCCCCCTTCTACTACGTACTGCTGCAGCTCCGCTGGCTGGGCGTCGGTCTGGTGGCGCTGGTCGGCGCCGCCATCGTCCCCTACCGCATCTGGGAGCGCTGGAGCATACCGCTGATGGCCATCGGGCTGATCTCCCTGATAGCCGTCATCTTTCTCGGCGAAAGCCGCTTCGGCGCAACCCGCGCCTTCCCCGGCGGCCGCGTGCAGCCCAGTGAGCCGGTCAAAGTGATCGTTCTCATCTACATCAGCACCTGGCTGGCCAGCAAAGGCGACCGAATCAAGGATATCAACTACGGCCTCATTCCCTTCGGCGTGCTCATGGGGATCGTGACCGGGCTGATCGTGGCCCAACCCGATATCAGTACCACCATCCTGATCGTTGCCACCGCGCTGATCATCTTCTTTCTCGCCGGCGCCGAGCTGAAACAGCTCATCCTGGGCGGGTTTGTCGCCGCCGTCACCTTCTGGCTGGTGATCACCCGCAACAGCTATGCCAGCCGCCGCGTCAGCGCGCTGCTCGAATCGATCCAGTCCCCCCTGAACAGCTCCGAATGGCAGATCCGCGAAGCCAGCCAGGCCATCGTCAAAGGCGGCCCGCTTGGCGTGGGGCTGGGCAACAGTACCGAAAAGCTGCCCGGCAACCTGCCCCTGAGCTGGTCCGACAATATCTTTGCAGTCATCGGCGAAGAAATGGGGCTGCTGGGAACGCTGCTGGTGATCCTGCTCTTCACGCTCTTCGTCTATCGCGGCCTGCGCATCGCCAGCGAATCGACCGACAGCTTTGCCTCTCTCCTGGCAGTGGGCATCACCGCCCTTATCATCCTGCAAGCCATTATTCACATCGCCGTCGCCGTCGCCGTCGCGCCCCCCACCGGCGTAACATTGCCCTTCGTCAGCTTTGGGGGTAGCTCTCTCGTCACCTCCATGGGCGCTGCCGGCATACTGCTCAATATCAGCCGTTATCGCGGTCAGCCCCCGCCCGCCGCGCCCCGTCGCGGCGAAGCCGGCCCACGCCCTCACCCCTCCGCGGGCGACCGCATTCGCGGCGGCCTGGCCAACGCTTTCAAATCAACCAGATCCGGGGCATCCTCTGGCCCCCCAGGGCAGACAGCCCATGCGCCTTCTAATATCGGGTGGTGGAACCGGGGGACACGTATACCCGGCTCTCGCCGTCGTCGAACAACTAAGAATCAACGCGCAGACCGCCGCGACCGCTCAGGGTAACCCTGCCCTGCTGTGGTTGGGGAGCCAGGCCGGCATCGAGCACCCGCTCGTGCAGGACGCCGGCATCCCCTTCCACGACATTCAAAGCGGCGCGCTGCGAGGACGCAATCCATTTATGGCCTCACGCAATCTGGCCAAAACGCTGGCAGGCATAAACCAGTCTCTGCAGATTCTCGAAGAGTTCCGCCCGCAGGCATGCTTTGCCACCGGTGGCTACGTCATGGCGCCGGTCGCCATAGCCTGTCGAATGCGGTCGGTGCCCATCATGATCTATCTGCCCGACATGACCCCCGGCCTGGCCGTGCGCTGGCTCAGCCGCCTGGCACAGCGCGTCGCCGTCAGCTTCCCCGAGGTGGCCGGCTTCTTCGGCCAAAAGGCCGTTGTCACCGGTTATCCCGTTCGCGCCGACCTCCTGAAAGCGACAGCCGACAGACAGACAGCCCGTCAGACGCTGGCCCGCAAACTGGGACTGGATCTGGAAGATGGTCTGCCTCTGCTGCTCGTCTTCGGCGGCAGCCAGGGCGCGCGCACCATCAACCGCGCTGTCTGGCAGGCCGCGCCGGCCCTCTTGCCCGCCTGCCAGATCCTGCACGTCATCGGCACGCGCGACTGGCCTCTCCTGGAACAGGAAGGGCCCCCCCTGTGGGACAACCCCCTGGCCTACCGCTACCATCCCGTCGCCTATCTGCACGAAGAGATGGCCTGGGCGCTGGCCGCCGCAGACCTGGCGGTCGCCCGTGCCGGGGCCAGCGTGCTGGCCGAGTTTCCCTTGGCGCGCCTCCCGTCGGTCCTCGCGCCGCTGCCCGGCGCCGGCTCCCACCAGCGCCCCAACGCACAGAAACTGGCCGAATCCGGCGGCACGATCATCATCGAGGACGGACAGCTGGCCCAAAAGCTCGAACCGACCATCGCAGCCCTGCTGGCCGATGAAAGTCGACGGCTCGCCATGGGCGCGGCCGTCGGCGCACTGGCCAAGCCCCAGGCCGCAGACAATATCGCCCGCGAACTTCAGCGGCTCGTAGCCCATGGCTAGTACGCTTCACCGGCCGCCGGAGTTTTGGACTGCGGCCACAAGAGCGATTGCAAAGCAGGGTGGCAGACCCAGAGGACGCCCTATCAATAGGATGAAAGCATAAAAATGAGTGAATCTACGCCAGGCACAGTTGCATTTGTATTCTACGTTCTCCTTTTCGCCTGGGTCGGCTTCCGGCGCGGTCTGTTCAGAGAACTGTCGGTGCTGGTCGTCTCTGTCGGCGGCTTCTTCCTGCTGCAATCAAACCAGGGCCTGGCCCTGGAAATCATCAGACAGGTGTTGGGTATCGTCTTCGGTGTCGTTACTGTGGGCGCAAAGTTCCTGGCCTCGCTGCGCGCAGGCAACGCCGGCGGAAATGGCGAACCGGTCTACACCCTCGGCCCCTCCGAATGGCTCTCCGATGCTGACCAGCCGACCATCTCCTTTCTCGTCTGGTCGGGGGTGCTGCTCTTTACCTACCTGCTCACCAATAAGGCGATCCCGGACAGCCTGAGCAGTTCCGGTATCCTCGCGGCCATTCTCGGCGTTGGCAACGGACTGTTCTACATCCCTACCTTTGCGCCGCGCCTGATGGCCTTCATCCCCGAGGTCGGGGTTGCGTCGGTCTCATCCCCCGGCACAGGCGTCGAGGGCCTTCTGCAAAGCGCGACCGACATGATGCACGCCGGCTTTGGTGATCTCTGGGTGGCATTGGGGCCCCAACAGCCCATCTTGGCCGCGATCGCGTTGACGGTGCTGCTCGTGGCGGTGATCAGCACCCTGCGTCGCGGCGGCCAGACCTGACCGAACGCAAACTGAGCCATGTGGCGTCAAACCGCTATCCGCGCAACACGTACCAATACTGAACCGTTATGGGTCTGATCGAAGTTTACTTTGGCTCTATCGCCGGCATCGTTACAATGATTGGCCTTGCCCAGGGCTATGCGCGCGAACTGGGCAGGTCCATGATCATTATCGTCGCCATCTTTCTGCTGCTCTACGTCCAGGACCGTCTCAATCCGATACTGGACAGTGTATGGCGAATGGTATTCTCGGCCGGAGATGTCGGCGCCCAGCAGCTGTTTCTAAGCAACTTCTACCTGGTCACCTTTGTCGTTATCATCTTTGCCGGCTATGCCGGCCGGGTTATCACCTTCAGCGGTCAGCAGTGGCCGATGCCCCAGGGCGCAATTCTCAGCTGCCTGGTCGGCGCAGTCAACGGCTACCTGATCAGTGGCAGCCTCTGGTATTACCAGCACATCTACGGCTATCCCCTCTCAAACCTGGGATGGATAAATCCGGAACTGTCGCCGATCGCCCTCGAGATTGTGCGCTTTCTGCCCCAGAATGTCATGCCGTCGCCGACGCCGTGGGTAATTCCCATCGCCATTCTGCTGCTGATGCGGGTCCGGGGATGAGCGTGCAAAGATGAGGACGCAAAGATGAGGACGCGAGAATGAGGATGCAAAGACGAGGATGCAAGAATGAGCGTAGCATGCGCGCCGGCTGCACAGCCGCCTACACAGCCGCCTAGCCACGGAGGCAGCAATGCCGGTTGACAGCTGGCAAATGCGACTACAAAAAGCGCTGGATCCCTCTCTGCCCAGGAAGGGTGGCGACGACACGCGGCCGCGTGTGCATATGATCGGAATAGGCGGCGCAGGCCTCTCCCCCATCGCCCACGTCCTCCTCGAACAGGGCATACACGTCAGCGGCAGCGATCGCCAGGAGAGCGAACGTACACGCCGGCTGGCTGCCGCCGGCGCGCAAATCCTCGGGCGCCAGGCAGCGGCCGCAGAGCTCAGCGAGCTGCCCCACCACGAACGCCCCGACGTGGTCCTCATCAGCAGCGCCGTCGACGAATCCAACCCGGAACGCCAGACCGCGCAGACGCTGGGAATTCCGGTCGTCAAACGAGAGTCCTTCCTCCGCCCGCTGCTCGCCGGCCGCGACGTCATCGCAGTCTCCGGCACCCATGGCAAGAGCACAACCACCGCCATGATCGTGCAGACCCTGCACGCCGCCGGCTGCGACGCCGGCTATATCATCGGCGCCGACCTGCCCGGATTCGGCAACGCCCACGCCGGTACCGCCCGCGCCTTCGTGATCGAGGCCGATGAGTATGACCGCATGTTCCACGGGCTGACCCCAATGGTGGCCGTTGTGACCAATGTGGAGTGGGACCATCCCGACTGCTATCCGACGCCGGCCAGCTTTGTCGACGCCTTCCGTCAATTTGTAGCGCAAGTACGCGCCGAAGGCTGCGTCGTCTCCTGCGGCGACGACCCCGGCGCCGAGTCGCTGCGCACAGAACGTCCAAACGCAGGCGGCCCCGCCTGGCTGACCTACGGACTGCACGACCGCTGCGACCTGCGCGCTGCCGCCGAGACCGCCGCAACGGGCGGGGGCTATGCCGCCACTGTGTACAGCGAAGGGCAGTCGCTCGGACACCTGGAAATGCAGGCGCCGGGCATCCACAACCTGCGTAACGCCCTGGCCGCCTTGACCGCCGTCCGTCGCTTTGGCGTGCCGGCCGCGCAGGCCCTGGCAGCGCTGGGCCAATATACCGGCATCGGCCGGCGTTTTGAACTCAAGGGGACGCGCCAGGGCGTGACCGTCATCGACGACTACGCCCATCACCCCACCGAAATCCAGGCGACCCTGGCCGCAGCCCGCAACCGCTTCGGCGAACGCCGTATCTGGGCCGTCTTTCAGCCCCATACCTTCAGCCGCACCAGCGCGATGCTGCACAAGATCGCCTGTAGCTTCGACAACGCCGACGCCGTCCTCGTAACCGATGTCTATGCCGCCCGCGAGAGCGGCGACCGGGCCCTGGCCGCCGCCGAGGTCGCCGCCGCCAGTTCCCACCCCTCGATCCGGCACAGCGGCGGCGTCGAGGATACCAGCGCGTTTCTCCACGACGAAGTCACCGCCGGCGACGTCGTCCTGACTCTGGGCGCAGGCACCAGCCACCGCATCGGCGAAACGCTGCTGGAAAGACTGGGCGCCGATGGCTGAAGGGAGGAATGTGCTGCCGCTTGTCCTGATCGTCTGTGGGGCGCCGGGCACCGGCAAAACAACGCTGGCACGCAAACTGGCCCCGGCTCTGGATCTGCCCCTCATAGCACGCGACGACCTCAAAGAGTCGCTCTTCGAAACGCTGGGCTGGTCAACCGAGGCCTGGTCGCAGCGTCTGGGCGGGGCAACCTACGAGCTCGTCTATCTGCTGATCGAACGCCTGCTGGAGGCCCGCTGCTCGCTGCTCGTGGAAACGCCCTTCGATCCGGACTGGGCCAACCCGCGCTTCCAGGCACTGCAGGCTCGGCACCCTTTCCAACCGGCGCAGGTCTTCCTTTCCACCCGCGCCGACCTGCTGCGCCAGCGCTATGTCCAACGGGTCGACAACGGCCAACGACACCCGGGCCATGTGGACCGCCTGCGGATGGGCCAGTTCGACACCGCAGAGTTGGCGCGGCGCAACCGCCCTCTGGATCTGGACGGTCCCGTATTTCACGTCGACACCAGCGAATTCGCCGCGCTGAATTTCGACCGGCTGCTGCAACAACTGCGCACCCTGCGAGGAATCTGATCACGAAGTGACCGTACTAGACATCATGACGCCAGCAACGGCCCCGGCCCGCCCTAAGAGAGAAGTCCCCGCCGCCGCCCTCGAACAGATCGAGGCCCTCGGCGTGCAGGTCCTGCCGGACCACCCGCTGGCCAACCTGACGACCATAAAGATAGGCGGCCCCGCCGACTACTTTGCCACTGTCACAGACACGCATAAGCTGCTCAAACTTGCGCGCTGGGCCAGGGCCAACGACCTGCCATACCTGGTCCTGGGCGGCGGCAGCAATGTGCTCATCAGCGACCGCGGCATACGCGGGCTGGTCATCCATAACCGCTGCAACGACGTGCAGGTGCAGGATGCCCCCTGCTGCGACTACCCCCAAGACACCCGCCCCTTCCTCTACGCCGAGAGCGGCGCCCTCATGGCCGGCGCCGCCCGCACCGCCATCAACGCCGGGCTGACCGGGCTCGAGTGGGCGGTCAGCGTGCCCGGCTCCGTCGGCGGCGCAGTGGTCAACAACGCCGGCGCGCACGGCGGCGAAGTCAAGGACTCACTCTGGGATGTCCTCCTGCTCGACGACAACGGCGATATCCAGGTCTACCGCGTCGAAGACCTCGCCTACGCCTACCGGCAAAGCAGTCTGAAGCAGGAAGGGACTGCCGACTCCGGCTTCGGCCCCGTCCTCCTCAGCGCCAACTTCCGCCTCCAACCCGGCGACCGCGACACCATCCGCGCCGCCGCCCAATCCTTCCTCGGCCATCGACGCAGCACACAGCCGGTCGAGCCCTCACTGGGCAGCACATTCGTCAACCCGCCAGGCGACTTCGCCGGACGCCTGATCGAAGAGACCGGGCTCAAGGGGTTTAGTCTCGGCGGCATCGAGGTCAGCCGCACGCACGCCAACTTTCTCATCAACCCCGGCGGCGTCGGCGCCGCCACCGCAGACGGGGTCATGGCGATGATCGAACACATTCAGACGGCAGTAGCCCGCCGCACCGGCGTCGAGCTGCAGCCCGAACTTCAGAAAATCGGAGAATGGTGACTCTAATGACGTCCAATCCAGTACGCGTAGGTGTCCTTTTCGGCGGCAAGAGCGGAGAGCACGAAATCTCCCTGCTCAGCGCCCAGACGGTCATCCGCGCCCTCGACGACGCCGGCTACGAAACCGTGCGCCTCGGCATTACCAGGACCGGGGAATGGCTCACCGGCGCCGACCCGCTCGCGCAGCTGACCAGCAGCAAAGGGAGCGAGAACGGCCACGGCAAGATGCAGGAGGCCCACGCCGCCCCCCTCGCGCAGCGCTCCTCCCAGCTCTCGCTTATGCAGCACACCGAGCGGTTGCCCCCGGTGGACCTGATCTTCCCCGTGCTGCACGGCCCCTACGGTGAGGACGGGACCGTGCAGGGCCTGCTTGAGATGCTCGAAATGCCCTATGTAGGCTGCGGCGTCCTCGCCAGCGCCGTCGCCATGGACAAAATCACCGCCAAGGCGCTCTTTGCCGCCGCCGGCATCCCCCAGGTCGCCTACCGCACACTCCTGCGCCGAAACTGGGTCGAAGGCCGGGATGCCGACCCCGACGCCCGCCGTAACAAGCGTGAGAAGCGCCTCGACGAGCTGGAGTCCGCCCTGCCCTATCCCCTCTTCGTCAAGCCTGCCAACCTGGGCAGCAGCGTCGGCATCAGCAAAGTCAGAGATCGGGCCGAGCTTGCCCACGCCATCGACTTTGCCTGCCGCTACGACCGTAAAGTGCTGGTCGAAGAAGGGGTGCACGACGCCCGCGAACTGGAGGTCAGCGTCCTCGGCAACGATGACCCCCGCGCCAGCGTCGTCGGCGAAGTGGTTCCCGCCAATGAGTTCTACGACTACGAGGCCAAGTACCTGGACGAAGGCAGCCGCCTCCTGATCCCGGCCGACATTCCTCCCGCCCTGGCAGACGAAATCCGGCTTCTTTCCGTTCGCGCCTTCCAGGCGCTTGACGGAGCCGGTCTCGCTCGGGCAGACTTTCTATTGGGCGCCGACGGCAGGCTCTTTCTGAACGAGCTGAATACAATGCCCGGCTTTACCGCCAGCAGCATGTACCCCAAGCTATGGGAAGCCAGCGGCGTTCCCCTGACCGAACTGGTAGGCAGCCTGGTCGATATGGCGCTCGAAAGGCACACCGACCGCCGGCAGAACCGGATCCATCGCTAGCCCCGGCCTGCTGACACAACCGCCAGCCGTCCGCGGCGCGTGTTGAAGATCGCCAATGACCTGGAGAGTAGTACAATTAAATCAGTAAAATTAAGGCAGAATAATTAAGGCAGTATTATTAAAGCAGTATTAATAAAGCAGTATTAATAATGTAAGTCCCGTTCGACACCAGGACTTCCCTGCGAACTGCGTGACGGCATCGCACCTTTCATGTCTGCCTCTACGCAATACGCAATACGCAACACGCAATGCCCAAAAGCCGGGTTTTCAATCTGAACGCACAATAGATCCGTACAATGCAAATTGCCTTCAACTCAGGGCGCAAACAGAAACGAAGATCACAGGCCGCGCGTAAGGCTGTCTCGCCCAACCGCGTGCGGCGTCGGCGCCACGCGCAAACCCGCCGCCGCTTCACCGCGGCCCTGAGCTCGACGCACGCCTTTGTCCGGCGACACAGCCGGTCGAAGCAGGGCGTCAAAGAAAGCGCAAAGCGCAAACCGTCAACGCTCCCCGTCCCTGCCGGCGCACAGACAACTACCCTCTTCCCCGGCTTCTCCGGTCTGACCCCAAGCAAAACCATAAGTCTCATGCTGCTGGCTGCCGTCGCAGCCGCTCTGTACTGGCTGTACACCAGCGAAAGCTTCTACATCTACAGCGAAAATGTGAGCTTTGAAGGAGCCCGCTATCTTTCACAAGAGGAGCTCTTCGCCGCCTCCGATATCGACAGCTGGAGTATCTTCTGGCTCGATCCGGAAAAAATAGAAGAACAGGTGATGACCCACCCCTACGTCACCGCTGCCGATGCGAAAATCCGCTGGCCCAGCCATATCAACATCACCGTTCAGGAAGCGCGCCCCATCGCGCTCTGGGCAACCGATCAGCAGGAGTACTGGCTGCTTGAGGACGGCGTGGCCCTCGACCCCCGCGAGCTCGATATGCAGCCCGCCCTGCGCATCATCGACCCCTCCGCCGAAGCGCAGACGGCCAACGTCGAAGGCGACCTTCAGATCGATCATCGCGTCCTGACCTCTGCCATGTTTTTGTCAAATCGTCTTCCCATCGTTTCTGAGTTCTGGTACAATTCTCGTTACGGCCTGAATTTCAGCCTGCCGTCTACCCAGGCATGGGTCCACTGGGGTGACGGATACAATTTCGAAGAAAAATGGACCGCCTTGCAATGGTTGATGCCGCAATTGGAGGCAGCCGGAGACGGAGCGCTTACCCTTAATGTAATGGTGCCGAACCGTTCCTTCATCCGCCGGTACGACGATGAGCCAACTGAACAATGATCCGGTTGAACAATGAGCCGGTTGAACAATGAGCCGGCTGAACAATAAACCTTGATGCTACACCACTACTTTCAGAAAAACGTTCAGAGAAACTGTCAGTGACCAGAGAGATTATCGCCGCAGTCGATGTCGGCACCACAAAAATCTGCGCGCTGGTGGGCACTGTCATACATGACAGTCTCGGCAATCTCGCCATCAGAGTCCTTGGCGGCGGCGTCACGCCGAGCAGGGGTCTGCGTCGCGGCGTTGTCATGGATGTGCCCGAGGTTACCACCGCCATCGGCGAAGCGCTGGAATCCGCCGAACAGGAGTCCGGCGAACAGATCACCAGTGCCTACCTCGGCATCGCCGGCAACCACATCGCCACCTCGAACAGCGCCGGCATCAGCCCCATCGACGGACGCCATGGCGTCACCGGCAACGACATGCAGCGCGCCCTCGAGGGCGCCCGCGCCGTCCAGATTCCCGCCAACAGGCAGATCATCCATGTCATCGCCCGCCACTGGAAGGTGGACGAGCAGGAAAACATCCAGCAACCCCTGGGAATCCTCGGCAGCCGCCTCGAAGTCGACGCCCATATCGTCACCGGCACCATCAACGCCATCAACAATCTCGCCCAGTGTGTGCTCGCCCATGGCATCGACATCGACGAGCTGGTCCTGGAGCCACTCGCCAGCGGCGAAGCCGTCCTGACCGCCGAAGAGCGGCAAATGGGCGTCGTCATGGCCGACCTCGGCGGCGGCACCACCGACCTGGCACTCTTTCGCGGCAACGGCCTCTGGCACACCGAAGTCCTCGACGTCGGCGGCAGCCACATGACCAACGACGTCGCCATCGGGCTGCGCGCCCCCTTTGAAGTGGCCGAAGAGCTCAAACTGCGCTACGGCCATCTGCAACCCGAACGGATCGCCGCAGACGAACAGGTCTGGGCAACCGTCTTCGGCGACAAACCGGAGCGCACCTTCAGCCGCCGCTTTATCAGCCAGATCCTGCAGGCGCGCGCCGAAGAGACCGCCGAGCTCATCCAAACCCGCATCGCCAAGAGCAGCTACGGCAACATGGTGCCCGCAGGGCTCGTCCTCACCGGCGGCGCCAGCCAGCTCCCCGGAGCAGTCGACCTGTTCCGCAGAATTTTGCGCATGCCGGTGCGCATCGGCAGCCCCGTCGATCATCCCGCCGTCCATGGGTTGAGCAGAGAACTGCAATCTCCCGCCTTCGCCACCGCAGCCGGCCTCCTGCTCTGGGCGCTCTACGAAGACGCACGCGCGATCCACTACCCCATGCAGAGAATGATCCCGGAAAACGGCCAGATCCTGGACAAGGTCGGCGGCTGGCTCAAGAGCCTGCTGCCGGACTGAGCCAACATTGAGGCAACGCCGCCTTCCGGGCGTCCAGCGCGTACTCAGGTTGACAGACAACCGCGTCAACCCGCACGTTCTACCCCCGTATGCCCGCCGCGAAATCGACCGCACAAACCTTCGAATTTCCCGTCCCCCACTGCGTCTCCGCGAGCGATCCGCTGCAGTCCGCAGTTGGCGTAGATAGTTCGTAGGTATATTGCCTAGAATTGATTGTAAGGGGTTTGGCAGGGTCCATACCCCCGCGCCCGCACAAATTGACCCGCAACAAAGACGGCGAAAAACTCGCTTATCGCCTGGCGTTTCCCGTCCTGTACGCGCCCGGCGCCGCATAGCGGCAATTTCGTAGATGGATCGTAGGCAAATAGTCCAGATTTAGCCCCATTCCAGTCCAAAATCAGTCCGACAGCAACCGCGTACGGCATATTTACCGACTCCAGAGTATTTGTCCCCGGTACCGCCTGAAATATCGACCCATCCGCCCCCTTTTGCAAGGACAACCCTAATTCACTGACTTTGCAATCGAATTCAGGTGTAGTACGATGGAACAATTCTGACACAGCGGTGAGAACGCAGCTTTTGGTACCGCAGGAAACGTGCAAAAACCAGAAGCGGCCCTGACATTGTCTGCCAGCGGTTAAAGGAGATCAATCTATGACGAGACGGAGTAGCGCCTCACAATTTGTAGACAACTTTGCCCAGATTAAGGTTGTCGGCGTTGGTGGCGGCGGTCAGAATGCGGTTAACCGCATGATCGAGGCAGACGTTCAAGGCGTAGAATTTATTTCCGTCAATACCGACGCGCAGGCCTTGATGCTCTCCAACGCACCGCAGCGTCTGCGGATTGGTGACAAACTGACCAGAGGCCTGGGGTCGGGCGGAAAGCCCGAAATCGGCCTGCGAGCCGCCGAAGAGAGTCGCGAAGAGATCGAGCAGCTGTTCGAAGGCGCCGATATGGTATTCGTGACCGCCGGTCTGGGCGGCGGTACCGGTTCCGGCGCGGCGCCCGTCATCTCCTCCATCGCACGCGAATCAGGCGCCCTGACTATCGGCGTCGTCACCAAGCCGTTCACCTTCGAAGGCACCCAACGCCGACGCATCGCCGAAAGCACCATGGGACGCCTCCGCGAATCTGTCGATACGCTGATCACCGTCCCCAACGATCGGCTCCTGCATATCCTCGACAAGACCACCGCCATCCGCGAATCCTTCATCGTCGCCGACGATGTGCTGCGGCAGGGCATTCAGGGCATCAGTGAGCTGATCACCGTGCCCGGCCTGATTAACCTGGACTTCGCCGACGTGCGTTCCATCATGCTCGACGGCGGCGCCGCCCTCATGTCCATCGGCCGCGCCAACGGTGAAAACCGCGCCCAGGAAGCCGCCGCACAGGCGATTCACAGTTCGCTGCTGGACGTGTCCATCGAAGGCGCCCAGGGCATTCTCTTCAATGTCAAGGGCGGCGAAGACCTGAGCCTGTTCGAGGTGAACGAGGCCGCTGAAATGATCCGCGCCAACGCCCACCCCGAAGCCAATATCATCTTCGGCGCCGTCATCGACGACAGCATGAAGGACGAGCTCCACATGACCGTCATCGCCACCGGCTTTGACAAGGACCGGCGTCCCGAACAGCCGCCCGCTTCGACCCGGCAGCCCGCCACCGGCAGCCTTCGACAGCCCGGCCCATCCCAACCACCGCCGAGCCAGCCCGCCCCATCGCAGCCGCAGTCGCAGCCCAAACCCAAGGATCCAATCGACTTCCCGGTTCGCTCCTTCGACCGCGAAGACCTGGACATCCCGGCATTTCTGCGCCGCGCCAAAAACAACAACGGCCAGTAACGCCCCAGATCAAAGTATTCCTGCAATAAGAAAGTCCAGAGAGCCCGGCATTTCCGAGGCTCTCTTTTTTTTTTTGCCTCGCCCACAGGTGAAATGCCCGGCAAAACTGCCCGATCAAACCGCCCCCGCCGGCCCCCTCTTCAGCCCCGGTTCGCCACTGCAGGGCCCCATTTATCAGTACGCGAAATAACTTCCGTCTGGCGGAAATTCGTTTTGCGCCTCGATCCCGAATGTGTTATATCTATATTGACGTCCCAAATTAAGCAGACAAACAACTTTGCACTACATATTGACCTCTATAGGTTATATGATACAGTATGTAGGTTGTTCCCCGAACGAAAAACAGACCTGCAAAGTTGTCGAAGGGCGCCGATCTGGACCCGTCTGAAGCGGAAAAAGTGGGGGAACCGCGCTCCCAAAACCCAGCCACACCGACTGCTCGGGAGACGGACAATGCAGTGTCCCCATTGCGGACATGGCAAACACCAGGTAATCGATACCCGCGATAGAGGAGAGACGGTCCGCCGCCGCCGTCAATGCTTGGACTGCGAGCAGCGCTTCACGACCTATGAGCATGTCGCGCCCAGCCTGCTCGTCTCCAAACGCGACGGCCACCGCGAACCGTTCGACGCCCAGAAGCTGCTTGCCGGCATCCGTATCGCCTCGGTCAAACGGCCCGTCAGCAGCGAGCGCATGCAGAGTATCGTTAAATTCGTCGAGGATCGAATTCAGCGCCTGGGCCGCGCAGAAGTCACAAGTGAAATGATCGGCAATCTCGTGCTCGACCAATTGGCCGATGTCGATCAGGTGGCCTATATACGTTTCGCCAGCGTCTACCTCGATTTCAACGACCTGAGTGAAATCCGGTCCGAAGTCGACCGGCTGATGGGACGCAGCGAACTCGATGGTGGGTCGTAGACTCAATTTAGAAAGCGGTTTACCTGTTTTGAGCCTTTCAATCTTGCCTTTAGGACTTCAACGCTTCGTATCTATGTGGTAGAGTTGGAATTCGCTATTGCTGGGCCTTTGTTTAGACTAGGCTTAAGCTATGATCATATATGAACGAAAGTTTACTGTGCATGAAGTGCACATACTTGGAGAGGAAACATTTAGCAAGAAAAAAGGACTTGAGGAAATCTATGTTGATTCCCCCAAGCCCCCTGAACAAGCTACTCAACGGATAAACATTGGGCTAATGTTTATCCTGTTGAGCAAGCTAATAGCAATGGATTTCGAGTGGTTAGGACTACTACAGAACTTGGTTGCTATTATGTGCGCACTAGCCAAGTAGCACAAGTGTTTCCAGGCCCAGCAATAGCATAACACTCATTGAAAAACCATCACTACTTTCAGCGAGATTGTAGCATGATTCAGGGGTACTACAAAACCCGGAATCATTTGTTACACTAGTTGAGAGAGTAGCGATTGGTTTTCAAATGTGCCTTCACGACCATCCTCATCTCTTTCATATAAGTTCATAAAATCGTCTGCGCGATTGGGAATCCGGTTTCCATGATCTGTGCCTGATTGCATTCCGAGGAGGTCCAATGGACAGACAGAGTTCTATTTGTATATGATGCGTACATATGTTCTAATATCTGCACCACTATTGTGGGCTCTCACATGCAACTTTCATATGGCCAACTTCGTCTCATCCTTAAGGCCAACTTAGACCTATAGTGACTCCCCAATGAAACTAAGAGCTTCGACATGACCAAAGAGCGGGCGAGTTGCCTTCGCTCCCAAAATGAAGCCTTGTGATAACTCGTGGTTTCAAAAGGGATTCGTATCAATTACAGTATGTAAGGAGACTCTCCCTATGTCCGCTCTCGAATCCACCGTCACCCGCAACGGCGCCGAAACACAGGAGGCTTTCACCACCTTCGAAGTCGTTAAGGGGGAAAAGCAAAGAGTCTCCGGGCCGGCGTATGTGGACGACGGCGCAATCCAGCTGAGCGAAAACAGCTTGAAAGTCTTGGAGCGCCGCTATCTGCGCCGGGATGTCGATGGAAAGCTCCTGGAGACCCCCGCCGGCATGTTCTATCGCGTCGCCAGGCACATTGCCGCGGTGGAAGACGAGCACGGCGGCGATGTCGCAGCAACCACCAGGACTTTTTACGATCTCCTCACCGATCTGCGCTTCTTCCCCAACAGCCCCACCTTCACCGGTGCCGGCACGCCCCTCGGTCAGCTGGCCGCCTGCTTCGTCCTCCCCATCGAAGACGACATGGGCCGCGCCGATGACGGCATCTTCAGCACACTGCGCGTCGCCGCCCTCATCCAACAGACCGGCGGCGGCAACGGCTTCAGCTTCAGCCGCCTGCGCCCGCAAAAAGATATCGTCCACACATCCGCCGGCCGCGCAACCGGCCCCGTCGGCTTCCTGCGCGTCTATGATCAGGCCTTCGGCGAAATCGCTCAGGGCGGGACCCGCCGCGGCGCCAATATGGGTGTCCTGCGCGTCGACCACCCCGACATCGAAGATTTCATCCGCTGCAAAGCCGAAGAGGGCGCAATCACCAACTTCAACATCTCCGTCGCTATCACCGACGAATTCATGCAGGCCGTGAAGGAAGATGGCGATTTCGACCTGCGCAACCCCCGCGACGGCTCCGTATCCAGGACAGTCAGGGCGCGCGACCTCTTCGCAACCATCATCAAATACGCCCACCACAACGGCGAACCCGGCGCGCTCTTTATCGACGCCGCCAACCGCAGCAACCCTGTCCCCCACCTCTACAACCTCGAAGCCACCAACCCCTGCGGCGAACAGTGGCTCGGGCCCTACGAGAACTGCTGCCTCGGTTCCATCAACCTCAGCTCGCACGTGACAACCGACGGCGCCGCCACAACCGTGGTCGACTGGGATGCCCTGCGCAAAACCGTACGCGAAAGCACCCACTTCCTCGATAACGTGGTCAGCGCCAACACCTATCTGCCCGCCGTCCCTGTCGTGAAAGAGGCTGCCCTCAAGGCGCGTCGCATCGGGCTCGGCATCATGGGCCTCGGCGACCTGATGTACAAGTTGGGCATCCGCTACGGTAGCGAAGAAGGTCAGGAGTTCGCCGCCCAGGTGATGGAGTTCGTGCGCTTCCACTGCATGCAGATGAGCATCGACCTCGCCGCAGAGCGCCAGCCTTTCCTTGCCTACGCCGGCAGCATCTACGACGCCGACCAGCTCGGTGGAATGCAATGGAAACCGCCGCGGCCGCTCGCCCCGCATCGCCGCAACTGGGGTCGGCCCGCGCTCAACTGGGAGCAGGTCACCGAAGGCATTCGCCAGTACGGAATCCGCAATGCCGCCCAGACGACCGTAGCGCCCACCGGCACCATCGCCACCGTCAGCGGCTGCGAGGGCTACGGCTGCGAACCGGTCTTCGCTCTGGGCTATATCCGCCACTTCAAGGACGGAGACAACGACGTAGAGCTGCCCTACACCAGCCCCCTCTTCGAGGAAGCCCTCGAGCGCTTGGATCTCAGCGCCGAGCAGGCCGATGCAATCCGCCATCAGGTGGCGGAAACCGGCTCCTGTCAGGAAGTCCAAGAGCTGTCCCAGGACTTCCGCAACACCTTTGTCGTCAGCAGTGACATCACCGCCGAGCAGCACGTCAGGATGCAGGCCGCCATCCAGGCCTTCATCGATAACAGCATCAGCAAAACCTGCAACTTCCCCGAAGGCGCAACCGAAGATGATGTGGCGCAGGCATACATGCAGGCGTGGGAGTTGGGCTGCAAGGGGCTCACCGTCTACGTCACCGGCAGCCGCCAGGAGGTCGTCCTGGAGACGAAGGCCGTCAAGGACAGGAAGGGAGAGCCGTCCGAACATCTGCACAGCGTTCCCTCAAGCAACGGCGCCCACCCCATTTCAGCCCTTTCACAGGATGAATATCCTGCCGTCTTCACCAAGCGGCCGCGCCCCTATCTCCTGCAGGGAAACAGCTACCGCAAAGAGACGCCCCTGGGCACCGCCTACATCACCATCAACAGCGACGAGAACCACGAGCCCTTCGAGGTCTTCCTGAACATAGGCAAGGCCGGCAGCGACGTCACCGCCGTCAGCGAATCGATCGGCCGCCTCATCAGCCTGGCGCTGCGCATGCCCTCTGCCCTGCCGCCCTCTGAACGGCTGCGCTGGGTCATCGATGAGATGGCCGGCATCGGCGGCGGGCGGCCACTGGGCTTCGGTGTCGGACGCGTGCGCAGCCTGCCCGACGGCGTCGCCCAGGTCCTTTCCGATCATCTCAGCGAACTGCCTGAAAACAACGAGGCCGTGTCCGGCGAACAGCTGGCGCTGCCCATCGGCGACCTCTGCCCCGACTGCGGCGAAGCCGCCTTCCTCAATGTCGAAGGCTGCCGCAAATGCCATATCTGCGGCTACAGCGAATGTTAACATTTGTAGCGGCTAGTGGCTTGAAACACCACTGGCCGTTAATTTTTTCCGGAACTTTACTATTTTGGTTCACAACGGATCATTGGGTCTGTATGCGGGTGGGGGAGGCGATTGCTAGATCATTTGTTCAAGACGCCACTTGTAAAGACATAGACGGTGTGGTACCATATATTGTAATCAAAATAAGAAAGAGCACTAGCGGTAGGGGTAGAGGGCCCGTAACCAGTGCTCTTCCTTGATGGAATCAATCGCTATGTGAAAGCGCGACGATTGATAGAACCTTACCACAGCTTCGCACTTCCGTCAAGGAAAAGACCGGAACTGGTTCAATACCAGTGTGAAGTCTCTTTTGAGACGGGAGATCTCTTATGCTTGTTTTTTTCGAATCGATCGAAAATCTGATTACGATACTCAACGAAGTCGAGATAGACAGAAAGTGGTACATCCTTTCTTGCGTTATTCTTTTCTTCTGGTGGGCTCGCCCCCGAAAATTTGCGAAGGCTTTCAATACTTTCAGCAGTGCTATCATTGTAATCTTGGTCGTATTGAACGGTCTCATAGACTCGCTTTCGCAAAATGATCAAGATGACGATAATGACCTGTAGGCAAGACAGTAGCGTCTGCCAATCAAGAATTACGCCCCCGGCTGTGTAGATACAAGCTCCGATTGCAATGTTGGGCGCCTGAAACTGCTTGCCTTCCTCTGGAGCTTTTATCGGAAAGAATCTGTCTTAGAGGATACAGGGGTCCGTTGAGATCCAGATGGTCCATTTGGAGCATGAATAGGCCGATACTACTTTGATGCCTATTCTTAGTGAATCTACAATGACTAGATCCTCCATTTGAACGTCGCTAGAATCCAGTACGTCCCATAAGGCACGCAACGCTCGATTTAAGGTGCTAGCCTTCAGACCTAGCAAACACAGAAAAAAGAAAAAGGCGAAGCAGGAAAAGCCAAAGCCACCGCCAAAATGACGGTGGCTTTTTAGTTCCCGCTAGTTGACAGTGCCTTACAAATAGAATACCGTGGCACTTGCCACAGCAGTATGCCCGTGGAGACACGGGCTTTTCTATACTCTTGAATTCGAGTGAAGGCGCATTGCGCCTCCTTGTTGATTCAAGGTGTATAGAGACTGCTGTGGCAAGCGTCCCTTCACTCACTCAGCAAAGAGGCTCCGCTATGTTTGGGCCAAAATCTTTCGCTGTAGTTCTCTTTACCCTTCTGCTTATATCAGCCTGTATACTGCCCTCAAGTATACCTAACCTCCCTCAATGTCCGATGGGTAGCCCATACGAATATTTGTCCTGCGTGTTCGAAGATAGCGAGGCAGAGTATGTTCAAGAAGACATATGGATGTTTTCACAGGCTACAACAAGATACTGTGAAGAGAATGCAAGTGATTGGATATCCGTATTGGATAGTAGTGCCAAAAAGACTGCCCTTGAACTCAAACAATATTCATTAAGTAAAGTGAGAGAGGGAGAATTGGAGTTTAGTGAGTACAAGGATTCTAGTGATAAAGAGGCTTTTCAGGCCA
Organism: Caldilineaceae bacterium; assembly: GCA_958295845.1. Classification (GTDB taxonomy): domain Bacteria; phylum Chloroflexota; class Anaerolineae; order Caldilineales; family Caldilineaceae; genus Bin5. Next base: position 5,120,857 of record OY282376.1, on the reverse strand, counting down.
CGATGGCTCTGTATTTGGCTAAACCTCTTCTGTTAGGTTCTATGAGTAACCAACCAGAAAGCTGTCTTTCTCATTTTGAAAAATTTGAATCAGGGGGACTTATCGAGTGGATGAGAAAGATTGAAGAAGAGAACAAATGATAAATGATACTTACAAGGCCAAAAGAGAGGTGACCTTAAAATGGAAGATCAAGACGCCCATCGTAGACACGACTGGGCGAGATAACGCATACGAATCTCGATTTCACGAATGGGTTCATCGAGTACGAGCGTTGCAGGAAATGTAATGCCAAACGTGTCGTCCAATACCCCCCAAGTATGACTCTCAACTCAGACCCGAAGCCCTTTCCTAAGTCTTGTAAAAGGAATTCTAAAAGCGATTCTTAATTTGCAATCAAGTCGCACACTTGTTATACTCTAGATATAGTATAGGGAATAACTCTTAGAACTACTCAGAGTAGTTCTAAGAGTTTCCAGATAGAAAAGTGGCCCAGGGGGGACTCGAACCCCCGACATACGGCTTGGCATACCGATTTCTTTCCTCTGAATTACTGGGCCACAAGAGGGTAGCGGGGGACTCGAACCCCTCAATACACGGGTTGGCAGCCCGTGCACCTGCCCGACAGGAACGCTACCCGAAGAGTAGCCAGAGCGACCGATTTCTTTCCTCCCACGGACCGAAAATCGGTCGCTCTGCATTCTCCTAACCAATCACAATATGCAGTCTAGCATCCTCCCTCCAAACTGGTCAAATCAAACTACCCCTACACAACATATGGTATAAGTCATGTCTTCTTCTGACTATATCTAGTGCAAATTGTAATCGTGATTGTACAACACAAGGTGTAGCTGCACTCTTGCTTATACCACAAAAGGGGGAGTAGATCAAGGCACTCTTGACGCAGATTTTGAAGGAAAACGCGCCCGCGATCACGTAGAGGCCCACTGGTGCAGACTCTACGTGATTGTAGTGCAATTAACCGGACAATTCGGGGGAAACGTTAATCAGACGTTAAACAAATCTTAACAAAAATTGCTGTTAACTCAAGTTAGTAATTCCCTATCTTTTCTACTGTATTCACCTCTTCCGCGCAATGAAAATCAGACGCTCACTGTCAGATTGATAGGGGCCGCCGTCAAAGTCGCCGCACACCTCATCCACCGCAAACCCTGCCTGTTCCAGCAGCATAACCCCCTCATCCGGCCACCAGAAGCGCAGCGGAAACGATAGCCGCGTCTGCGCGTTGCGCCCGTCCGCAAACACCTCCTCGTAAACGAAAACAGTCTCCTGCATCTGCCGGGCCGCGTCCACGGTGCGCGTCGACCATTTCAACACCGTCGCGCCGCTCTCCTCGTCCTCCCACCAGTCCGCCAGCTCCTGAATGCCCGCTATCGCCTCCAGATAAGCTAGGTCCGGGTTGAACAGATCGATCAGCAGCAGACCGCCCACCCGCAGATGGCGCTGCGCACACTGCAGCGCCTTCAACTGCCCCGCCTGGGTCGTCACGTGCATCAACGTATTGCTGACCACAAAGGCGAAGTCAATCTCCCTCTCCGCCAGCTCGAAACCGGTCATATCCCCCTGCACCAATCTGACCTTCACAGAGCCGTCTGCAGCCGCCTGATTCGCATAGCCAAGATTCGCATAGCCATGATGCGCCAGCTTGCTACGAGCGATCGCCAGCAGCGCCGCGCTCGTGTCGAGCCCGATCACATCACAGCCGTCCCCCGCCAGCGGGAGCAGCACGCGGCCCGTACCGCAACCAAGCTCCAGCACGGAGCGGCCGGCCGCGCGCGCCGTCTTCAGCACCAGCGCAATATCATCGCTGTAGTCGCGGTAATCCCCGTCGTAGAAACGGGCAAATCCATCGAAGTTCATGCGGTCGGATGAAGAGAGTGTCAGGAATTTCGTGCGACGACGACGTCACGGTAGCGGCGCCTGCGCGGTCAATCCCCACCTGCAAAATGAAACCAGAAGAACATCACGAAGATACAAATCCCCAGAAGGTTTCCCCCACCCCGTTCGAGGGTACCCGTGACCCCGAAAATTACACATTGACTGTGTAATTTCTAACCCCTCGTCCGAGGGTGGTCACAGCAGTCGAATTACACACCGACTGTGTAATTTCTGTCCCCTCCGTGCGAGGCCCGCCACAGCAGCGCAATTACACATCGACTGTGTAATTTTTCCCCCAGGATGAGCGAATCCAGAGCAGTGGAATTGCACATCCACTGTACAATTTCCTTCCCGCGCCTGCGCAAAATGCCCGTAGGCGTGCCCCTTGTGGGTACCCCTGCGCACCCCCCTGTTTCAACTGTACAACAACTGTCCACTGGGTTTGCATTTACCCGGAATTCAGGTATAATCCTATCAGATCGAGTGCCGACCTGACGAGCCGGGTCGGCGTTTACTTTCCAGGGGTCGCTGCTGATGGCCGCATTTTCCCGCCATCGCACGCGCCCTCTCTATTTGTGCGAGAGAGCCCTCCGCGCAATCAGCGAGCAAGAACAATGAGTGAAAGTCCTGTCTATCTGACCCAAATCGGCCTCGATGCTCTGCAGGAAGAGCTGGACTATCTTGTCGGTGAAAGACGGCAACAGATCGCCCAGCAGATCGCCGAAGCCAAGGCCGAAGGCGACCTCAGAGAAAACGCCGGCTATGACGAAGCCAAAAATGCCCAGGCCTTCGTCGAAGGGCGCATCCGCGAACTCAAGGTCAAGATCCACAACGCGCAGATTATCGACGATACCCAGACGCCCGACGACCTCGTCGCCCTCGGCCGCAGCGTTGTCGTCAGAGAAAACGGCTACGACGACGAAGAAATCTACACCATCGTAGGCTCGACCGAAACCGACCCGAGCAACGGGCGTATCAGCAACGAGAGCCCTATCGGCAAGGCGCTGATCGGCCACACCGCCGGAGACGTCGTGCGCGTCGCCGCCCCGGCCGGCGAAATCGAGTTCAGGATCGTCCGCGTCGAATAACCGGCCCCTCTGCCCGTAAACCTGCCGCAACCCCGGCCGCCCTGCCAGGAACAGGTACTGTGAGAGACGCCAGCGAACTGTTCGACCCGGAAAACCTGAGCGATCAGGAACAGAGCCGCCTCCAGAAACTGGATGCCTTGCGCGCCCGCGGGATCGACCCCTATCCGGCGCGCGTAAAGCGCTCCCACACCATCGCCGACGCCCGCGCCCTCTACGACGAAGGCGCCGACGAGCAGCCGGTCGTCTCCGTCGCCGGCCGCCTCCAACGCATCCGCGTGATGGGCAAGGTCAGCTTCGCCGACCTCGACGACGGCAGCGCCCGGATCCAGCTCTTCATCCAGCGCGACAGCCTGCCCGACGGCTGGTACAACGAAGTCTGGAAGCGCCTCATCGATCTCGGCGACTTCATCAGCGCCAGCGGCCCTCTCACCGTCACCCGCAGCGGCGAGTTGAGTATCTCTGTCCAGGAGATCATCTTCCTCGCCAAAACCCTCAAACCCATGCCCGACAAATGGCACGGCGTCCGCGATCCCGAAGTCCGCTACCGCCGCCGCTATGTCGACCTGCTCGCCAACGAAGACGCGCGCAAGCTCTTTCGCGAACGCGCCGTGGTCGTGCGCGCCCTCCGTACCTACCTCGACGACGCCGGCTTCCTTGAAGTCGAGACGCCGATCCTGCAACCGATCTACGGCGGCGCCGCCGCGCAGCCCTTCGTCACCCACCACAATCAGCTCCACCAGGACCTCTACCTGCGCATCAGCTTCGAGCTCTACCTGAAGCGCCTCATCGTCGGCGGCTTCCCCGCCGTCTATGAGATCGGACGCGACTTCCGCAACGAAGGCGTCAGCTTCAAACACAATCCGGAGTTCACCCAGCTCGAATTCTACGAGGCCTACGTCGACTACGAAGACGTCATGCGCCGCACCGAGGAGATGGTCGCCTTCACCGCCGAACAGGTGACCGGCAGCCCCGTTGTCACCTGGCAGGAGGACACCATCGACTTTACGCCGCCTTGGCCGCGCCTCCCCCTCCGCCAGGCCATCCTCGACGCATCCGGCATCGACTACGAGCGTTTCACCGATGCTGACAGCCTGCGCGCCGAGATGCGCAGCCGCGGCATCGACGCCCCCGACGGGGACAACTGGGGCCAACTCGTCGACCAGCTACTCTCCAAATTCTGCGAACCCAAGCTGATCCAGCCCACCTTTCTCGTCGACTACCCGCGCGAAGTCAGCCCGCTCGCCAAAGGCATGCCCGACAATGAGCGCCTGGTTGAGCGTTTCGAAGGCTTTGCCGCCGGCATGGAGCTCTGCAACGCTTTCACCGAGCTCAACGATCCCGTCGACCAGCTGCAGCGCTTCCTCGACGAAAACTACCGTGCCGCGCAGGGCGACGAAGAAGCGCACCCCATCGACATCGATTACGTCGAGGCGCTCAGCTACGGCATGCCGCCCACCGGCGGCTTCGGCATGGGCATCGACCGCCTCACCATGCTGCTCACCGACCGCGACACCATCCGCGAAGTCATCCTCTTCCCCCACCTCCGCGAAATAGAAGACACCCCCCAACCCGACGCCGCCCCAGACACCCAAGAGCCGCCCGCCGCAGTCACCCTCCCCGCCGCCGACGCCTAACCCCATCATCTCAAAAAAACCGGAACGGTTCTGCCGGCATACAGTGCCCCACAGCCCGCGCCGTCTCTGACCCCTAACCCCTAACCCCTGACCCCTAACCCCTGACCCCTGCAGTTTGACGCGCGCCCCAACACTCTGCCATAATGATCCCTACAACCGCATAACCTACCTTCGGGGCAGGGTGAGGGCCGCTCAGGCCCAATTCCCGACCGGCGGTGAGCCAGATAGACGCGCTGCACCCTCAACCAACGGAGCAGCAAGACTCTCTGGTAAGCCCGTGAGCCGCAAGGCAGAGTTCGGTGAGATTCCGACGCCGACGGTATAGTCCGGATGGGAGAAGGTGCAAAGAGCGTGGGCAGTGCCATTGCGTGTACTGTTCCTGTTCTCTTTGGCTATTCGCAGTGGCTGCTGCGCGCAACGCCCGGGGTACGAGTTCTGTATCTCGGGCCGTTCTGTTTTCAGGCCGCGCATTCCGCGCGACCGACGCGCTCGCCAACCGCTGCCGGTGGCTGCTCTCGGCGTACGCCGAATATGCAGTCGCCGCACTGTCTACAGGACCCGAAGCAATCTACCGCTTCGGGTTCAATGTTTTTTGAGGGTAAAGCAGGACAATGAAGGACAGCTCAATTCTCTTCCCCGGCGCGCCCGCCGATGACGGCAAAGACCAGCCAACGCCGCCCGCAATCGAACAACCCGCGCCCCAGGACCGGCGCACAGCCGGCCGCGTCCGCGACTGGGTCGCCCGCCATCCTGCCCTCGCCGCCTTCCCCTTCGTGCTCTCCGCCTCGCTGCTGCTCTGGGAGGCGCTCGTCCGCTGGCAGGACTATCCCGTCTTCATCCTGCCCCGCCCCGGCCACGTACTTCAGAAAACTCTCACCATGGCCGCCGATGGCACGCTGCTGCGCCATACCCAGGCCACCGCCACCGAAATCGGCGCCGGTCTCCTCATCGGCCTCACCCTGGCCTTCCTGCTCGGCTACTGGCTCGGCCGCAGCCGCACCTTAGACCGCATCCTCTCCCCCTATCTCGTCGCCAGCCAGACCATCCCTGTCGTCGCCATCGCCCCGCTCCTCGTCATCTGGTTCGGCAGCGGCCTGCTCAGCAAAGTGCTGGTCACAACCATCATGGTCTTCTTTCCCACCCTGGTCAGCACCGTCGTCGGCATCCGCAACGTAGACGCCGACCTGCGCGAGCTGATGCGCTCGCTGCGCGCCACCCGCCGCCAGTTCTTTCTGAAGCTGGAGCTGCCCGCCGCCCTGCCCGTCATCTTCGGCGGCCTCAAGCTGAGCGTCATCCTGGCCGTCGTCGGCGCGATTGTGGGCGAGTTCGTCGGCGCCGACGTAGGGCTGGGATTCCTTATCAACCTGGGCCGCGGCGTACTCGACACGCCCATGATTTTCGTCGCCGTGCTCATGATCGTGCTCCTCGCCCAATCGATGTACTGGAGCCTCACACTGCTCGAAAGCTATCTCCTGCGCTGGAAGCAGCTCGACCTGAAGGGCGGCGACTGAGAAGCGCCCCTCCGCCGCAACGGCTACCCGGCACAGAAAATCTCCCATCTGCCAATGCACAGAGGAACGAATGAAACACGACACTGACCGCCATTCAACAGCACGAACGAGCTCCCTTCCGCCCCGTCCGCCAGCTGTGACCCTTACGGGTCTGCCCCGCCTGCTGAAATGGGTTCTGCTGCCGCTCCTGGTTGCCGCCGCGGCCGCCTGCGCACCCATCGCACCCGCCACGCCAGCCGAACCGCAGAGCCTGCGCCCCATCACCTTGGGCGTGGGCTTCATCCCCAACGTCCAGTTCGCGCCCTTCTACGTCGGCATCGAAAAGGGGTTTTTCGCAGCCAGAGGCGTCGAACTCTCGCTCGACTACGGCTTTGAAAACGACTATCTCAAACTGGTCGCGACCGACGAGATGCAGTTCATGATCGCCAGCGGCGACCAGCTCGTGCTCGGCCGCGCCCAGGAGCTGCCGGTAAGGTACGTGGTGAACTGGTATACCAGCTACCCGGTCACCGTCTTTGCCAAGGCCGGCGCCGGCATTCACGAACCGGCCGACCTAGCCGGCCGCACAATCGGCGTGCCCGGCCCCTTCGGCGCCACCTACATCGCGCTGCGCGCCCTCCTCGACGTGGCCGGGCTGACCGAAGCCGACATTCAGATGGAAAGCATCGGCTTCACCCAGGCCTCCGCCGTCAGCGAGGACCTGGTCGACGCGGCCGTCGACTACGCCGTCAATGGCCCCGTCGTGCTCGGCAACGCCGGCATCGAAACCGTACAGATCGCCCTTGATCAATACCTGCAGATCCCCGCCAACGGGCTCGTCACCAACGAACGCACCCTCCAGGAGGAGCCGCAGTTGGTCGAGGCCATGGTACGCGCCCTGCAGGAGTCGGTCGCCTATACCCTCGCTAACCCGGACGAGTCCTTCGCAATCGCCTTGAACTTCGTGCCGGAGGCGGGTGGAGAGAACGAAGCCGCCAACCGCCTGGTCTTCGACGCCTCCCTTCCTTTCTGGCAGCCGCGGCCTGACGGCGCGCCCGGCGCCACCACCGACGCCGAATGGCAGACCGTCGCCGAGCTCCTCATGCGTATCGGTTTTGTCGATCGGCTTGTCCAGCCCGAAGAGATGTACACCAACGAATTCGTACAATGAGCTTTCAATACGGGGAATTCCCGGCGGTGACATGCCCCGCCGCCGGCCTTTCACAACCGGCCGCCGGCAACACTGTCCCTGACCGCCGATGACAGAACCACTACTACAGGCGCACAACGTCAGCCACACCTATAGCCGTCGCAATCGCGTCACGCCCGCGCTGGCGGATGTCTCCCTCTCCCTTCAGCAGCACGAATTTGTCTGCGTGGTCGGCGACAGCGGCAGCGGCAAATCGACGCTCCTGCGCATTCTCGGCGGCCTCCTGACCCCCACAACGGGCCAGGTCCAGTTCAGAGGCAACCCAGTGCGCTCTCCGCAGCCGCAGATCGGTTTCGTCTTCCAGAACACCAATCTGATGCCCTGGCGCACTGCCCTCGAAAACGTCCTGCTCCCCCTGGAGCTGCACAAGCCGCCCGACAGTCAAGACCGGGAGCGGGCCCACGCCGCGCTTGCCCTGATGGGCCTGGAAAAGTTCGCCGACGCCTACCCGTCGCAGCTATCCGGCGGCATGGCCCAGCGCGTCACGCTCACGCGGGCTCTCCTCCCAAACCCTGCGCTCCTCCTGATGGACGAGCCCTTCGGCGCACTCGACGCCCTCACACGCGAGCGCCTCAACCAGGAGCTCCTGCGCCTCTGCCGCGACCGCAAGCAGACCGCCCTCATGATCACGCACAGCATTCAGGAAGCCGTCTTCCTCGCCGATCGCGTGCTCGTTCTCAGCGGGCAGCCCGGAACCCTGCAAGGCCTCATCCCCATAAACCTGCCCCGCCCGCGCACCCTGGACATGCTGACCTGGCCCCAGGCCGGCGCCCTCATCAGCCAAATCCGCGCCTGCCTAGCCACCGGCGCCGAAGAAGCGGTGCACCAATAAATTTGTATGTCTGATTTAGTAGCGAAGGGGTGTGGTGAGAGCCAGAGCCTGGGCCAAAAAAGAGAGGCGCCCATTGCAATGTGGCGCCTCCGCTGTCAAGTTGAACTGAAGTCGAATGTTAATCTATCGGCCGGCGCTTGACGGTTTCTTCCAGCCATTCGCATAGATTTGAGAAACGAAAAGAGTCTGTTTCAAAGAGAAAAATGAAAAATTCGTAGGCTTCGTCGATTTGGCAGTCTATGTAATGTCCATTTGCCTTTAAGAACACGTCAGCGGTGAAAAAGGCAGTTCGCTTGTTGCCATCTACGAAGGGATGATTTAGGGCCAGACTCTCAATAAGTGCAGCTGCTTCCTCTATAATGTTTCGATAGTACCCGGCCTGGGGCCGCATCACAGCAGATTCTAGCAGCCCCTATCACGAAGGCCATGTGACCCACCAAATAAATCGATCAAGATGTCATGTATGGCAATGACTTCCTCTGTGGTGGGAAAGACACGGCTCATCGCGCCAACAATTCACCTAGTCTCCAGTAGCGTCTCACACTGCCCCAGAAATGGCCCATGATTTCTGGCCGGAGTCTTGGCCTGTCACCGTCAGAAGAAAGCAATTCAGCCGCCTTTTCTTGCCCTTCTGGAACAACCTCATGAACTTTTCTGGGTGCTGTCACGCGTGGCTCAATGAGGACGCGCGCGCGCTTTCTGTCTTTCGGCGATGGGGCGTGGGGCATCGTCTTGTCTCCTGTCCAGCCTGAACATACTTCACACTGGAATTACTTCGAATGACACACTTACAATATACTTTGCAGAGGTACTCGTGTCAAGGTTTTTTGAGTCCTCAAGTCATTCCTTCTGCTGAAGAGTATAATCCCAAAAACAGAAAGACGCCGGGCGCAATGCACACTGCAATGCCCGGCGTCCTGATATCTCTGATTGTCCTACAGCCTGACTGCAAAACGACTAACGCAGCAGACCCAACCTACTGGTCGTCCGACTGGCCCAGATTGCGCGGCAACTTCGCGGCCAGGTCGTCCGGCCTGTCGATGTTCAGCGACAGTACCTGCTCCTGCAGCCAAGTCTGGAAAGCCTCGGCATACGCCTGCTGCAGGCTGGCTTCCTCCTTAGGCCGTTCATCGTCCCGCTCCAGCACCTCAATGATGTGATAGCCGAAGCTCGACCTGACCGGCGCGCTCATCTCGCCGACCCCGAGCGAAAACGCGGCTTCCTCGAATTCGGGCACGTAGCGCCCGCGGCCGGCCCAGCCCAGGTCACCGCCCTGAGTACCGCTGCCCGGGTCGTTGCTGAACCGCAGCGCCAGGTCCGCGAAATCCTCGCCGTCGAGAATGCGCTGATGAAGCGCCTGCGCAAAGGCCAGCGCCTCGGCGTCGTCAACACGGCCATCGCCATTCGTGTCCGGATTCCATTCCTCCGAAGGAGGCGGGCTGCTTTCCCCAGCAGCGGGCGCGGGAGTATCAGTCGTCGTTTGAGTTGGCGGCGGAGGTATACTCTCGCCGCTTTCGTCCGCGCTTTCAGGCGCGGGTGGGGGCGTTCCGTCATCCGTGCCGCCAGCCGGTTCTTCCGTTTCCGGCGGAGGCGGTTCCTCCGGCTCGGGGTCGACGGCGATCAGGATATGGCGGACCCGGACCTGTTCCTCTGTCTCGGATACCAGATCCTGGCTGATTGTTTCCGACATCTTCGTGCGTAACAGGCGCGCCCGGATTACCTCGCGATAGCTGGCTAGGTTCATGCCGGCGTTGTCGCGCAGATTCTCCTCCAGAGTGCCCAGCCCTTCCTCGTACAAATCGTCGGTCAGGACCGCGGGCGGCTCCGGTGTAGGTGCTTCTTCTTCCTGCGTCTCTGTGGTCTCGCCCGACACGGTTGCGGTCGGCTCGCTGTCAGCTTCATCTTCCGGCGTCGGCGAGGGTGAGGGCAGTGGCGTCGGCGTAAAGGTTTCCGCAGTCGCCGTCGCTTCAATGCTGGCGTCCGCCGTCGCCGTGGCCTGCGGTACCGTCAGCGCGCCCTGCCCGAGCGCCACCTCTTCCCGCAGAGTCTCTTCCACCTCTTCATCGGTCACCGACACACCCACGTCCGGCGCCTTGATCTGCAGGACAGCCCCCTCAATCATATCGTTGAGGACCTGTGTCCCCAGCGTCAGCGGGCTCGCCAGCGTCGCATTGATCGAAGCGATCTGGGAGGCGAACAGGCTGGAATCCCCAAACTGCTGGGCAAATATCTGTAGCCGCAAACGCTGGTTTTCCAGCTCGCTCTCGCGCAGGCGCGTCTGCTGCCAGAAGTCCCGCGTGACGATCGTCTGGTCTTCGACCTGCGCCAGCACGCTGTTGGGTTTGATGATCAGCTCATTGACCACGCCATACAGGACCAGAACCAGCGCCACACCCACAAGTCCGCCGACGATCGCCGTGAGCCGCAGGTTGCGCTCCCTGTCGCGGGCGCGCAGGCGGACCTCACGCCGGTTCTCAAACTGCGGCGCTTCTTCCTGCCTTCTTCTTCTGCGCTTCTTGGCCATGGATCGATCAACCGCGTCTGCCGGTGATGCGGATATGTTCGCCTGTGTAGGGCATCAAGGCCAGATGCCTGGCCCGCTTGATCGCCCTGGTCACCTTGCGCTGCAGCTTCGCCGTGACGCGGGTCTTGCGGCGGTTGTGAATGCGTCCGTAGTTATCGACAAACCGGCTCAGAACCTGTATGTTCTTGTAATCGATCTCGTCGATACGCACGTCGTTGCCAACGTGACGGGGATTTCTGCGCTGATTGCCCTGCTTGGCGCGGTTGAATATGGCCGGCCCCTCAACGCGATTGAGGGTGCGAGCCTGCTGCTCTTCTTGGCCGCTATCCGTATCCGCCTCCACCGAGGCCGCTTCAGCAACCGGCTCCGCGGCAGCTTCAGCCTCAGTCTCAGCAACCGCCTCGACCTCAGTCTCAGTAGCAGCCTCAGTCTCAGTCTCAGCAACCGCCTCGACCTCAGTCTCAGTAGCAGCCTCAGTCTCAGTCTCAGCAACCGCCTCGACCTCAGTCTCAGTAGCAGCCTCAGTCTCAGTCTCAGCAACCGCCTCGACCTCAGTCTCAGCAGCAGCCTCAACCTCAGTCTCAGCAGCAGCCTCAACCTCAGACTCAGCAGCGGCCTCAGTCTCAGCCTCAGTAACGGCCTCAGCCTCCGTCTCAGCAACCGCCTCGACCTCAGCCTCTGCTACAGCCGCGTCCTCAGAATCTCCATCCGTATCGGCAACGGCCTGCGCAGCGCCTTCCTCCGGGCTCTCCTCGAGCACAGGGGCATCCTCACCCGTGGGCGTCTCGGCAACCGGTTGTTCTTCCGTGTTCGCTTCGGCTTCGTTCACTCTGTTTTCGTCAGACATTCGATGCTCCTTTTGGCTCAGTCCCCAACGCGGACAAAGAGGAAACGCAATACATCTTCAGATAGCCTCAACTGTCGTTCGACGTTCTGTACCGCGGTGGGAGGCATCGAGAGGTTATGCAGAATGTAGTGTCCCTCAAAGTGGCCTTTGACGGGATAGGCCAATCGGCGTTTGCCCCAATAATCGGTGCTGTCGATTGTCCCATCCTCGCCGCCGATGGCCCGACTGATCCGGTCATCCACGGCTTTGACACCCTCATCATCCAGATTGGGCTGGATGATGTACACCAATTCGTACGTGTTCATCTACCTTTTTACTCCTTTCCATGAGCAATGTCTTGGGTAAGTTTCCAGCCCTCGGTTCCCAGTTAGTAGTAACCGCCCCGCACTCAATCGAGCAGCACCACTAAAAACTAAAAACTGACGACTAAAAACCGCAGTTCAGACAAAGGTCCACAACACTGTGTTGCGAACAGAAAGAACGAGGGAGCAGACAAGCTCTCCCTCGTCGCAGTTGGACAGTATAGCACAGCCCTGCGCGCGCACACAAGATCGGGTCGGAAAAAATTCACGCAAAGAAAAACCGCGAACTGTCGACCTGTGAGCGGTGAAAATGGCGCCCGCTAGTGACCCGAAACCGGCCACACCATCTGCGCCCGCTCCACGCTTCGCTCGCGGCCGTGGCACTGCTTGAACTTCCGGCCGCTCCCGCACGGGCACGGATCGTTGCGCTTGGCCCCGGCGAAACGCGAATTCAGCTTGCGGTCCTCTTCCGCCAGGTACTGCATAATATTGGCGGGCGCCTGCTGCCGGCGCAGCTGGTCGGACATGAAGTTCATGTACGGGCCCACATGATTGAAAAAGGACCGGTAACCGGCGCACAGATAGTTCAACCCCTCTTCACCGTCGGGCGTCTTGATGAAACGGTTCTTCGGACAGCCGCCGTTGCACACGAAGCGCACCTCGCACTCCAGGCAATAGTTGGGCAGGCTGTCCCGCTTATGCGTACCAAACTCCTGCTGGCGCGCCGAGCCCACCATCTCGATCAGCGGGATCTCCTCGATGTTGCCCAAGAGGTAGTCCGGCTCCACGTAGTGATCGCACGAAAAAAGATCGCCGTTGTGCTCCATCGCCAGCGCCGAGCCGCACGTCTCCTCAAAAATACACAGACCGGGCCGGTGTCCTGCATAGCCGGCCAGCGCCACGTCGAAGATCTGTACAAACACCTTCCCCACGTCGTGCCGCACCCACTCCTCGAAAATCTGAATCAGAAAATCGCCGTACTGCTCCGCCGTGACCGAGCGATCCTTGACCGTATCCCCTTCCTGGTAGCCGGTGTCGTTGTCCCGCTCCACGATCGGGATAAACTGCATGAAATCGGTCTTGACCTCGTCGCGCAGAAAACGGTACACCTCCAGCGGATGGGGCGCGTTGGCCGCGTGTACTGTCGTCAGGATGTTGTAGCGCACCTTGTGCTTGTGCAACATCCGCGCCGCCCGCATCACCTTCTCCCACGTCGGCTGACCGCCCTTATCCACCCGGTAAAAGTCATGCAGCTCGCGCGGGCCGTCCATGCTCAGCCCAATCAGAAAATCGCTCCGGTGCAGAAATTCGCACCACTCGTTGTCCAGCAGCGTGCCGTTCGTCTGCAGCGCATTCTCGACCCGCATGCCCGGCTTCTTGTGCTTCTGCTGAAACTCGACCGCCTTCTCGAAGAACTCCAGCCCCATCAGCGTCGGCTCGCCCCCCTGCCACGCAAATGTCACCTCCGGGACCTGCTGCGCCTCGATATACTGCCGCGTGTACTCCTCAAGCATCGACTCGGACATGCGAAACTCGCTGTCCGGGTACATGAACTCCTTGCTCAAAAAGTAGCAGTAATGGCAGTCCAAATTGCAGATCGCCCCCCGCGGCTTCAGCATAATGTGAAACGCAGGCGGCGGCGCAATATCCGTTGCAGGCGTCGGGTCCATCAGTGCGATAGATTGCGACATTCTCTCTCCTCAGCCTTCTTTGGGCGGTCGGGCCTTCGGCCCTCCCTTGTGCGGGGGCGGCGCCCCCGCAACGCCCCGCCCTTACTAGCCACCGTGTTCATTCTTCCCCAGCAAAGTGTCTAGCCAACAGTGTCTACCCCCAACTTGCCGTCCCGTGCCACCGACCACTGCCGTTCGCAGTTCACCAAAAACTAAAAACTGACTACTAAAAACTGCTGTTCTGGGCGGTCGGGCCTTCGGCCCTCCCTTGTGCGGGGGCGGCGCCCCCGCAACGCCCCGCCCTTACTAGCCACCGTGTTCATTCTTCCCCAGCAAAGTGTCTAGCCAACAGTGTCTACCCCCAACTTGCCGTCCCGTGCCACCGACCACTGCCGTTCGCAGTTCACCAAAAACTAAAAACTGACTACTAAAAACTGCTGTTCTGGGCGTTCGGGCCTTCGGCCCTCCCTTGTGCGGGGGCGGCGCCCCCGCAACGCCCCGCCCTTACTAGCCACCGTGTTCATTCTTCCCCAGCAAAGTGTCTAGCCAACAGTGTCTACCCCCAACTTGCCGTCCCGTGCCACCGACCACTGCCGTTCGCAGTTCACCAAAAACTAAGAACTGACTACTAAAAACTGCTGTTCTGGGCGTTCGGGCCTTCGGCCCTCCCTTGTGCGGGGGCGGCGCCCCCGCAACGCCCCGCCCTTACTAGCCACCGTGTTCATTCTTCCCTGGCAACGTGTCTAGCCAACAGTGTCTACCCCCAACTTGCCGTCCCGTGCCACCGACCACTGCCGTTCGCAGTTCACCAAAAACTAAGAACTGACTACTAAAAACTGCTGTTCTGGGCGTTCGGGCCTTCGGCCCTCCCTTGTGCGGGGGCTGCGCCCCCGCAACGCCCCGCCCTTACTAGCCACCGTGTTCATTCTTCCCCGGCAACGTGTCTAGCCAACAGTGTCTACCCCCAACTTGCCGTCCCGTGCCACCGACCACTGCCGTTCGCAGTTCACTAAAAACTAAAAACTGACTACTAAGAATTACTGTTCTGGGCGTTCGGGCCTTCGGCCCTCCCTTGTGCAGGGGCTGCGCCCCCGCAACGCCCCGCCCTTACTAGCCACCGTGTTCATTCTTCCCCGGCAACGTGTCTAGCCAACAGTGTCTACCCCCAACTTGCCGTCCCGTGCCACCGACCACTGCCGTTCGCAGTTCACTAAAAACTAAAAACTGACTACTAAGAACTGCTGTTCTGGGCGGTCGGGCCTTCGGCCCTCCCTTGTGCAGGGGCTGCGCCCCCGCAACGCCCCGCCCTATCTAGCCACCATGTTCATTCTTCCCCAGCAAAGTATCTAACCAACAGTGTCTACCCCAAACTTGCCGTCCCGTGCCACCGACCACTGCCGTTCGCAGTTCACTAAAAACTAAAAACTGACTACTAAGAACTGCTATCACTGACCACTATCCACTGCAGTCCAGCTCCGGCACGTCCACCCAGCGCCGCTCCTGCCAGGCCTGATAGCCCAGCTCAGCCAGCTGCACGCCCTTCGCCCCTTCCAGCAGCGTATACGGGAACGGCTCCCCCTTCACCGCATGCCGCAGGAACATCTCCCACTCGATCTTGAATGCGTTCTCAAAGGGGTTGTTGTTCGGCACCCACTGCCACGTATCGTAAAAAGGGATCGGCTGCGGAATGTCCGGATTCCACACCGGCTTCGGCGTGAACGAGTCGCCCTGTATCGCGCATTCCCGCAGGCCCGCCACCGCGCTGCCGCGCGTGCCGTCCACCTGGATCGTCAACAGGTCATCGCGGCGCACGCGTACACACCACGAGGAGTTGAAATTACAGATGATTCCATTCTCCAGCTCGAACATCGCGTAGGCCCCGTCATCGGCGTCGGCGTTGTAAAGCGCGCCCTCCTCGTCGATACGTTCCGGCAAATGGTTGGCCGCGATACAGGAGAGCCGCTTGATCGGCCCGAACAGGTTGTCGATGACATACCGCCAGTGCGCGAACATATCCAGAATGATTCCGCCGCTCTCCGACTTCTTATAGTTCCACGACGGTCGCTGCGCCGGCTGGTCCTTGCCGTCGAAAACCCAGTAGCCGAACTCGCCGCGCACCGCCAGAATGCGGCCGAAGAACCCCGTGTCGATCAGGTACTTGAGCTTCAGCAGACCGGGCAGAAACAGCTTGTCCTGGACAACACCGTTGCTCACCCCCGCGGCGCTCGCCGCCTGTGCCAGTTGTACCGCATCCTTGATGTTGCCCGCCGTCGGCTTCTCGCAGTAGACCGCCTTGCCGGCCTCGATCGCCTGCAGCGTATTCGGCACCCGCAGGTTGGTCGCCAGCGCATCGAAGTAGATGCTGTTATGGTCTTCGGCCAGCGCCTCGTCCAGATTGGTCGTCCAACTGCTCACATTGTGCGCTGCCGACAGATGCCGCAGCTTGTCCGGATTGCGGCCCACCAGCACCGGCTCCGGCATGATCCGGTCCCCGTCCGCAGTGACCGTGCCGCCCTGCTCCCGGATCGCCAGTATCGAACGGACCAGATGCTGATTCGTCCCCATCCGCCCCGTCACGCCGTTCAATATTACGCCAACTGCAATCTCTGCCATAGGTAGGAAGTGCTCCCATAAATGCGCGGCCCCTAAGGACCACCGAAGGCCTATGCAACGCCGTCTGCTCGGCGCCTGCAAAAGCCGGAGGGATTAAACGTGATTAGTGTAGGCTTCTACGATGCGCTCCAGGTACTGCTCCTGGTCCATCGCCCAGTAGCGGTTTGAGAAGATTTCAACCTCATTATACCCGTCAAACCCGGCCTCCTCAACCCAGCCCCGAATCTGGCGGATGTTGATGCAGCCCTCGCCCATCAGCCCGCGGTCCAGGAGCAGGTCTTCGGTCGGCGTGCGCCAGTCGCACACATGGAAGGCGAACAGCTTGCCCATCTGCCCGCAACGCCCGATCTCCTGTTCCAAATCCGGGTCCCACCACAGGTGATAGACGTCCACAACCACCCCCACAAACGGCGAGTCGATGCCGGCGCAGATGTCGTTGGCCTGTCCCATCGTGTTGACCGCCGACCGGCTGTCCGCGTACATCGGATGGAGCGGCTCCACGCCCAGCTTGACCCCCGCAGCCTCGGCATGCGGCAACACCGCCTCGATCCCGTCCCGGATCTGGCCGCGGCCGACATCCAGCGGCTGGCCGGGCACTGCGCCGCAGACGAGCACGACCAGCGGCGCGCCCAGGGCCGCCGCCTCGTCGATGGCCCGGCGGTTGTCGTCGAGAGCCTCCTGCCGCGCCGATTCCGTCTCCCCCGGGAAGAATCCGCCCCGGCACAGCGAAACGACCTCCATCCCCGCATCGCGGATCTGCCTCCCCGCAGCCGCGACATCCCGCCCCTCCAGCGCGTCCCGCCAGACCGTCATCCCGGCGGCGCCATGCGCGCTGAAACGCTCAATCGCCGTCTCAATCGGCCACGGCTTGGTTGTAAACGTGTGAATACAAAGTCGACTCAAGTCCATGTGTCCGTCCTGAAACTGTTTCTTAAGCCCCAAAAATCAACTGTGCCTGGGATACGTTGAAATTCGGAGAATCCTCTTCAAAGTAACGCTTACGCCCTACACCTGCCGGCAGAACCAATTCGTCAACCGCGTCATCCCCATACCCGACGACCATCCTCTGCCTCAACCCCAAAAAGTATTTTTCGTGGACAGACCACGTTCTGCTCTCGCCAACCCCGGTTCAGGCAAGAGTCAACTATCCCTGACAACACTGTAACTAGGCGGCAGTACACTAACCACTGACCACTGACCACTGACCACTGACCACTGACCACTGACCACTGACCACTATCCACTGCGGTTCCCCGCCGCCTGCCACTGCTCACTCTCCGCCGGCAGTTCAGCCGCGACGCTGATCGTCTCCTCGCCGCGGTAATGCACCTGCCCCGGCCGGCCACCCGCCATGCGCGTGACAAAGCGCCGCGGCGTGATCGCAATAGCCACGCCCGCATTGCCCCGCTGCCCCGAATACCAGGCCGCCAGCCGCGCGGCAAAGTTCAGAGTCAACTCCGGGACCGGCTGCCCGCCGCAGCGGATGACGACGTGTGCCCCCGGCCCATCGCGCACGTGCAGCCACAGGTCATCCCGGCCCGCCTCGTCGAAAGTAACGATCTCATTCTGGCGGGCGTTGCGCCCCACCAGGATCGGAAAGCCCTCCGGCGAGAGATAACGCAACGGCCGCGAGCGGTCCCTCGGCGCCTGCTCCTGCCTGCCCCGGCGCTGCCGCAGATAGCCCGCCTCACGCAGCGCCTCCCGCACCGCCACGATCTCCGGCTGGTCCTGCGCCAGGCTCACATCGCTCTCCAGCTGCTGCAGGTACGCCCGGTCCGCCTCGAGCCTGGCCCGGCGTCGGGGGATAATGCGGGCGGCCCGTTCCATCTTGGCCGCCCGGTCGAACATCCGCTCCGCCTGATCCACCGGCGTACGTTTCGGGTCGAGCGGGACGATCAGATCGCCCTCCTCCGCGCCCGGCTCCTTCTCCCCCGGCTGTCCGAAATCGGCGTCGGCCGCGAAGATGACCAGCTGCATCTGCCCGTTCGGCCCCGGCCTCACTGCCGCCAGACCGTCCTGCAGGCTGAATCCCTCCTGCCCGCCGGGCCTGCTTGCGTACGTGATCTGGCTCGAAAGGGCCAGCAGCCACTCCGCCTGCGCGCGTACCCGTTCCGGCTCACCCGGGCCCGGCTCATCCTTGGCTATCGCGCGCAACTGACTCTTCACACGCGCCTGCGCCTGCCGCACCAGCGCGGCCACGCCTCCCCGCACGCCTGCATACTCGTCCCGTGAAGAGGAAACGTCCCGCTCCTGCGCGGCGTAGAAGGCGGCCGTCGCCTCGCTAATCGATTCCGACTGTACGAACTCGCCGCAAAAGTGAAGCTCGTACGCCGCAAACGCGGCCACGCCCTCTTCGCCATCCACCGCGATGCCGGGCGTCCAAGCACCCGTAGCCGCGGCCGACCACAGCTCGCCCAGGGCCCTGCGCGCCTCTGCAAATGCCTCTGTTGTGAAGGGGGCGCCCGCGTCTCCGCTCGCCCGCCAGGCAGCTTCCCTCGCCAATGTCGGGCTGACGCCCGCGAATTGGTTGAGCAGGCTGCGCCACAGGAGCGGGGCCTGAGCCTCGCCCGCGCCGTCCCCATCTGCCGCAGACCGACCGGCCTCACCATGTGGCTCGTCGCTATCCCCCAGCGGCGGCAGCCTGTCCTGCGGCGGCGGTAGCTGATACGCCCGCCGCGGCAACAGCACGCGCAGGGCGTTATCGCCCGCGGGCACTCGCACCAGCGCATCCAGTATGTTGCCGTCGGCGTTCATCAGGATCACGTTGCCCAGCTGCCCGATCGGTTCGACCGCCACCGTCGTGGCGCCGTGCTGGGGATGATGAAAGCCCAGAAACAGCACCCGCTCGAAAGGCGCCGGCAGTTCGACAGATGCCAACCGCGCACTGCGCACATACTTGCGCAACAGGAGCAGCAGCGGTGTCTCCTTCGCCACCCCCCGCCGCGGCTTGTGTTCGAGCAGATGCACGCGGCTGGCCTGAGGATGTGCCGAGAGCAGAAGATGGCGTCGCTCCCGGTTGGCGTAGATCTCCAGGGCGACACTGCGGCTGTCCGGCAGAACAATCTGCTGTACCCGGCCGCTCGCAACCGTTTCTCTCAATTCGTCGGCCACCGCAGCCAGCGTCAAAGCGTCAAAATGCATGCCACGACCGTTCTCCGGCTCCCCTATTGGGGGCGCCGGGCGCTGAAAATTGCACGTTCAAAAAGGGCAAAAAGCGACTGTAAGGATAGCACAACGAACGGGTAATTCGTAATGCGTACAGCATTACCGGACCCCAAGGACAGCGGGGCAGGCTATAGATCGATCTCGGCGCATGGTGTATAATTATTCACATACTGACAAAGTTGGGTAACAAATAGTGGTCCGTGGAGTTGGTTCTGCTTTGGCCGCCGCCCAGTCGTCAGGTTGCCGCTCCGTCTCCGAACATCCGGATTCAGCGCAAACCTGTCGAAATCCTGGAGAAAACGGCGGCCAAACTGACTTATAGCCCCAGATCACTACGAGGAGTAAGCCATGCAGAGTGATAACCGGATTCGAGTCGGCGTTTCCTGGCTATACGCCCGCCTTTACGGGCGCAATGGTGTAGGAGGACGTATCCTTTGCTGTGCCGTCCTCCTGGGTCTCTGCGCGCTCTCGGTTATCGCGCTCAACTCTTCCGACGCCTTTGCCCATGAGTCAACTACAACCTGGGACGCCGACTACTGGGACAATACAACGCTAACCGGCGATGCCGTCATCTCCCGTGAAGATGACACGCTGGATTTCGACTGGGGCGACGGCTCGCCGGGCACGGGTATCTCCGCAGACCGGTTCTCAGCCCGCTGGGAGCGCCATCTCACCATCTCCGCGGAGGATGCCGGTAACTACATCTTTACCGTCGAAGTCGATGACGGCGTGCGGCTCTGGGTCAACGGCGTTCTGAAGATCGACAGCTGGATCGAACAGGCGAGAGCCTCCTACGAGGCCAGACTGCCCCTGTCGGAGGGGGAGCACCTCATTCGCGTCGAGTACTTTGAACTGACCGGCGCCGCCTCCATCTCAGTGAGCTGGGAGCAGGAGCCCGATCTGCCCACGACCTACTGGCGCGGCGAGTACTACAACAACACTTCGCTCACCGGAACCCCGCACACCACGCGCGGCGATGCCCGTCTCAACTTCAACTGGGGGTACGAAAGCCCCCTCACAGGCCTCAATCAGGATGGATTCTCCGTGCGCTGGAGCAGGTCCCTGCAGCTGCCCGCAGGCGACTACCGCTTTACCGCCACGGTCGATGACGGCGTGCGCCTCCTGGTCGGCGACAGAACGCTGATCGATTTCTGGCAGGTGCAGACAGCGACAACCTACTCCCAGATCATCTACCTGGACGGCAGCGCCGTCACCGTGCGCATGGAGTACTACGAAGAAACGGGACAGGCGCAGGCGGGCCTGACCTGGAGCAGGCTGGAAACAACGCCGACGGCAACGCCGGATCCCGCGGCCACGCCGGGCTCCACAACAACACCGCTGGCCACGGCCACGCCGACCGCAACACCGCCGGCTACCTACACGCCCGCGCCCACCTCCACCCCGGCAACATCGGTAACCCCCACCTCCACGCCGACGATTACGCCGACGCCGACATCCACACCCGTTATCGTCTGGCAAGCACTCTACTGGAACAACCGCACCCTTACCGGCACGCCCGCGCTCGCCCGCCAGGAGTCCGTCATTGACCACAATTGGGGCGCCGGGTCGCCCGCGTCGCCAACCATCAACAACGACAGTTTCTCGGCCCGCTATACTGCACAGATATCGCTCGCAGCGGGATACTACCGCTTCGATGTTGTCTCCGACGACGGCGTGCGCCTCTTTATCGATAGCGAGAAACGGATCGATGGCTGGAGCGATCACCCGGCCACATCATACCAGTATACGCTGCAACACGACGGCGGCTCCGTCAGTCTCGTTCTCGAATACTATGAGCACGAGGAGCTTGCCCAGGTGAAGTTGAGTTGGATCCCTGTCACAGCCGTCGCAACGCCGGTGGTCTCACCTTCGCCAACCCCCACCCCGATCACAGTGACGGTAGACGAACAGGATGATGGATTCCAGCAGGGCGGCTTGGCTACCACGTGGCACGAGGAGACCGAGGGCCACGCCGACCACCTCTACTGGACCAATAACAATGATAAGACCCGCACCGGCTACAACTGGGGCAGATGGTCTCCCGATCTGGAAGCGGCCAGTTACGAGGTATTCGTATATATCCCCTCGAACCACGCCACCACCGGCAACGCCCGCTACTGGATATCCCATTCAGGCGGCTTTACACTGCGCGAGGTGGATCAGTCCCAACATGCCGACCAGTGGGTCTCCCTGGGCACCTACACCTTCAGCGGCACAGACGAGGACTACATCTCCCTCTCCGACGTGACCTACGAGACCTACCTCTCCCGCAAGGTCGCCTGGGATGCAATTAAGTGGGAAAAGCAGTAATTAAAGCAAGTCCTGCTCGACACCAACTCTTTTCCCGCGCATCACGCAACGACATCGCGCCCGTCATGTCTGCCTTTACGAAATACGCAATACGCAGCAGTCGGTTTTCAGATTGAACGCACATGAGCTGTAAGTTTCCAACAGAGAGAGGCCGTTCGCCTGGCTACTGAGAGGCGGTCAGTCAACCAAGCAGTGGAGGAGAAAATAAGATGCGACTGGTGCAGTACCGCACAGAGGACGGTGACCGCCGCGTGGCGATGGTCGAGAGCCAGGAGACATTGCACGTTCTCAACGGGACCGAAAGGGTCTACGACCTGGCACAGGAAGCCGGGCGCAGCCGGCGTCCCCTGACCGAGATCGTTGAAGAGCGGCTGGGCGATCAGCGGGCCGAATACGCCCCGATCGCGGCCGCCGGCAGGCTCCTCCCGCCGCTCGATCACCCCGACCCCACCCGCCTGGTCATCAGCGGCACCGGCCTCGACCATCTCGGCAGCGCCCAGGCCCGCGATGCCATGCACCAGAATCTTAACGTCGAAGATGAAGCGACGCTGACCGACTCAATGCGCATGTTCCGTCTGGGGCTCGAAGGCGGTAAACCCGCGCCCGGACAGGTGGGTGTCGCGCCGGAGTGGTTCTATAAGGGCGATGGCCGCTGGCTCGTGCCGCCGGGACAGCCGCTGACCATGCCGTCCTTCGCCCTCGAAGGCAGCGAAGAGCCCGAGCTCGTCGGCTGTTACGTCATCGGCGACGACGGCGCCGTCCTGCGCGTCGGCTTTGCCCTGGGCAACGAGTTCGCCGATCACGTGCTGGAGAAGAAGAATTACCTCTACCTCGCCCACTCCAAGCTGCGCCAGTGCTCCTGCGGGCCGGAGCTGCTCCTGGGCGACCCGCCCGATCACATCGAAGGCACCTCCCGCATCCTGCGCGACGGCCGCGAGCTCTGGTCCGCCCCCTTCCTCACCGGCGAGGCCAACATGACGCACAGCCTCGCCAACATCCAGCATCATCACTTCAAATACGCGCCCTTCCGCACGCCCGGCGACGTGCATCTGCACTACTACGGCACCGCCACACTCAGCTTCGCCGCCGGCATCCAGACCGAGCCCGGCGACGTCTTCGAGATCAGCGCACCCGGTTTCGGCCGCCCCCTGAGCAACGAGCTCCAGGACACGCCAGAGGCCGAGCAGCTGGTAGAAGTCAGGACTCTGTAACTGTTCGGTTTCCGCTTCTAGGTGCGCGCCCTTCCGGTTATGAGAAATTGAATGCCACACAACGATCCGACGGGCAGCAACCCCGCTTTCGACTCCCTTGACGCGCTCCACAAAGCCGCCGTAGTCTGCCGCGCCTGCCCGCGAATGGTCGCCTGGCGTGAAGAAGTGGCCGCCACAAAGCGCCAGGCCTTCCGCGACTGGACCTATTGGGGCAAGCCCGTGCCGGGCTGGGGCGACCCCAGCGCCCGCCTTCTCGTCCTCGGCCTCGCCCCCGGCGCCCACGGGGCCAACCGCACCGGCCGCCCCTTCACCGGCGACGGTTCCGGCAATTTCCTTTACCCCGCCCTTCACCGCGCCGGCTTCGCCAGCGCGCCCACCAGCACACACCGGGACGACGGTCTCGAGCTGATCGACTGCTACATGACCGGCGTAGCCTACTGCGTGCCGCCCAAAAACCGGCCCACCGCCGCCGAGCTGAACAACTGCCGCAGCTGGCTCGTGCAGGAGTTGGCCCTCCTGCCGCACCTGCAGGCCGTTCTTGCCCTCGGCAAGATCGCCTTTGACGGCTATCTGCGCGCCCTGCGCGAGCTCGGCCACGACCTCCCCCGCCTCACCTTCACCCACGGCGCCGCGCACGACCTCCCCGCCGGTCTGCCCCGCCTCTACGCCTCCTACCACGTCAGCCGCCAGAACACCAACACTGGCCGTCTCACAACAGCCATGTTCGACGACGTGCTGACCTCAATCAAGGCCAATCTGCAGCCCATCTGATCGCCCCGCCACCATATCCTTCCGACACCGAAAACGGGTTCGGATTGCCGCAACAAACGCTGCACGCCTACGTATAGTGGGAGGAATATCTCCTACTCTTCCACCAAGGTCGAGGAGCGCAAATAAGGGAGTCAGCGTCGCTCTCTTTTCTCTCTCCTCTTCACTCTTTACTGGAAGGAATGTGTATGTCCTCTGGCCCGGCCTCACCCGTAACCGCCCCGACCCGCCCCACGGAACGGATCGTCGCCATCGACATCCTGCGTGGCTTCGCCCTGCTCGGCATCCTGATCATGAACATCCAGGGCTTCGCCATGCCCGCAGCCGCCTATTCCAACCCGACCGTCTACGGCGATCTGACCGGGGCCAACCGCTGGGTCTGGACACTGAGCCACATCTTTGCCGATCAGAAGTTCATGACCATCTTCTCGCTGCTCTTCGGCGCCGGCATCGTCCTCATGAGCGAAAAACTGGACGCGCGCGGCCAGCGCGCCTGGGGCCTGCACTACCGCCGCACCTTCTGGCTCCTGCTCATCGGCCTGGCCCACGCCTACCTGCTCTGGACCGGCGACATTCTGGTCGCCTATGCCCTGTGCGGCTTCTGGGTCTACTGGCTGCGCCGGCTGCGGCCCCGCTGGCAGATGGTGCTGGGCATTCTCGTCGTCTCAATCCCTGCTTTTCTGTGGCTGGGCACCGGCGTAAGCATGCAGTTCATTCCGTCGGAGACGGTACAGGAGCTACAGGCAGACTGGCGACCGGCTGCCGCAACAATCGACGCGGAGGTGGCCGCCTACCGCGGCGGCTGGTTGGCGCAAATGGATGCCCGCGTGCCCAGAAACGTAGAATTTCAAACGGTCGGGTTGCTGTTCTGGGGGCTCTGGCGCGCCGGCGGCCTGATGCTTATGGGGATGGCCCTATTCCGGTGGGGGGTGCTGACGGGCAAACGCGCGCGTCGCTTCTATCTCGGCATGGTTATCCTGGGACTTGCCATCGGCCTGCCGGTCGTGAGCGTGGGTGTTATCCAGAACTTTGCTCACAATTGGACGATGGAGTTTTCGCAGTTCGGACTCGGCGCGCAGGCGAACTACTGGGGCAGCCTATTCGTCAGCGCCGCCTACATCGGCCTGCTGATGCTGTTCGCCCAGTCGCGCGCACTGCCCTGGCTGCAGAATGCGCTCGCTGCAGTCGGTCGGACCGCGCTGACCAACTACCTGCTGCAGACGATCCTGGCCACGGCCGTCTTCTACGGCCACGGTCTGGGACTGTTCGGCTCGGTTGAGAGGGTGGGTCAGATCGGCATTGTTGCCGCGATCTGGGTGGTCCAACTGGTGGTGTCACCGCTGTGGCTGCGCTACTACCGTTTCGGGCCCTTCGAATGGCTGTGGCGTTCGCTCAGCTACTGGCGTTTCCAGCCGATGAGGCGTCCTTTACTTCAAGAATCCCGCCAACCCGCATAGGTAGTTAAACAACTCAGGCAATGGTGCCCCGACGTGCCAGCAGACGTTTCCGCAACTCTGCCAAGTCCTGCTGCCCGCTTTCAATGCGGTTGCGCACCCCTTCTGCCTTCTTTTCGCGTTCTACCAGATATACGTTGATCTCTTCCTGATGGCGTAAATAGTAGGCAAGGACACTATAAATGTCCGCGAACGTCGCAGCCGAGTACCGCTGCGCGATCGCTTCAGGCGTGGCTCCATCTTCAAATGCGTGAATCACCAGTTCGAGCAAGACGCGAGAGTTGCCAATACGAAGGCCCCCTGACGTATCTCGACGCAGTGGCGGTGCCTCAGCCTTTAGAATAATGTCCACTCATGTTCTTCCTGGTGTGCAGCGAAGTAAAATGCACTGCCGTTGAGCCCCTTACGCGAAAAACGCAAACAGTTGACAACTGACCCTGACCCCAAGAGCAGCATTATCCTCTGCCCCTACCCCGAAGCAGCCGGCTCCGCACCCACCGCCGACGGCTTTTTCAACGTCTCCGGCACAAACAACGCCAGGATCGATCCAGATCCCAATCCGATGATGGCGATCACGTAGATTGACGGCACCAGACTCAGCGCATCGGCAATCGTGCCGACGATAATTGGTGCTCCCGTGTGCCCGGTGTCGCCTATCAGCCGCCACAGCCCCAGAAACGCGCCCATCCCCTCACCCTTCGCCGGTGCCAGGTCGGCGCCCAATGTCAGCATCGTCCCCGAGCCAAGGCCGTTGCCGAAACCGATCAGCGATGTGACCGCCAGCAGCGTCGCAAACGAGCCGGTAAGGGGAACCAGAGCCATGCCCAGCGCCTGCAACAGGAAGGAGGGGACGTAGGCAAATTTGCGCCCGAAGCGGTCCATCACATAGCCCGCCGGATAAAACATCGACATATCCACCGCCGCCGCGATCCCCATCACCAGGCCGATCTTGTCCACATCGAGACCCAAAACCGTGGCCGCGTAGAGCGGGATGATAGTCTGTCGGCCCGCGCGGATCGTCTGCGCACAGATCATGCCGAAGCCGGCCGGCGTCACCAGCCAGGCATTGCTGCGCAGATACGCGAGCATACGCCGGTAGGAAACGGCCATCGACGTCCTCTCGTCCGGCGCCAGCTCGCCATGTCCGCTACGCACGAACAGAAGCGGACATGTCAGCGCCAGCAACGCGATGACGCCGCAGAAGGCAAACGCCGTCTGCATACCCGCCTCCGCGCTCAGATAGCCGCCGATAATCGGGCCGGCGAACATGCCAATCCGA
Source organism: Caldilineaceae bacterium (assembly GCA_958295845.1). Taxonomy (GTDB): domain Bacteria; phylum Chloroflexota; class Anaerolineae; order Caldilineales; family Caldilineaceae; genus Bin5. Next base: position 5,094,564 of record OY282376.1, on the reverse strand, counting down.
TTCACGCCGCCGAAAACTGAGATGGCCCGCCCGCGACTCTCGTTGAGCGTGTTGTTGGCCAGGTACGCGTGCCGGGAAACGTTCCACAACGCCGCGCCCGCCCCAATCGATATCCCACACAACACCAGCATCACAAAGCGCTCGAACTGGCTCAGGGCCAGCATCCCCAGCCCCATCACACAGATGCCGATCGTCATCGACAGGCGGTTGCCGATTCGGTCCTGGATACCCCCGGCCGGCAAATCGCCGATCAGCGTGCCGATGCCGTAGCCGGCCAGCACAAGACCGATCAGGCTGAACGACAAACCCAGATCGATGACATAGACCGGCAGCAACAGCGCCAGCATCCCCTGGCAGAAAGCAAGAATAAAGGTGGGAACGTATACAGCATAGAGCAACTGTGCGCGCACAGAATCTCCTCAAATTTGGAGAAGAGAGTGAAGAGGAGAGAGAACAACCACCACGCCCCGCTCCCTATCCATCAATTCTCACTCCCCGTGCTGGCGCACGCCATCGAACGTTGCTTGCAGCGCCGGGTAGAGGCCCTGGTAGAGTTCGTAGAAGCTATCATAAGCGGCCGTTGCGTCCGCATTGGGCGTGGTAGAGCCGGTCACGCGGATCGTCGCCGCGCACGCGCTCTCGCCATCAGGCCAGACGCCCGCGCCCACACCGGCCAGCAGCGCCGCGCCGTAGGCCCCGCCCTCCGTCGTGTTGACCGTCACCAGCTCGCTGCCCATCACATCCGCCAGGATCTGCCGCCACAGCCGGCTGCGCGCGCCGCCCCCGCTCACCCGCACCTGGCGGATTTCGCCAAGACCGACGCCCTGCATCAGCGCGAAACTGTCGCGCAGGCCAAAGGCCACGCCTTCCAGCACCGCCCGCGTCATATGCGGCAGCCCGTGGCGGACCGTCAGCCCCACAAACGCGCCGCGCGCGAAAGGGTCCGGGTGCGGCGTCCGCTCTCCCGTCAGATAGGGCAGAAACAGTAGCCCTTCGCTGCCGATCGGCACCTCTTCCGCCGGCGCCACCAGGTCGTCGAACTCCACGCCCGGCGCCAGCGTATCCCGGTGCCAGCGCAAACTGCCCGCCGCCGAAAGCATCACCCCCATCAGATGCCACTTGCCCGGCAGCGCATGGGGGAACGCGTGCAGGCGCCCCTCCGGTTCGTAAAAAGGCTCGTTTGCGGTCGCGAAGACGACGCCCGACGTGCCCAACGTCAGCGCCACAATCCCCTCCTCGATCGCGCCCACGCCCACAGCCTGCACCGACTGGTCGCCCCCACCCCCGACCACCGGCGTGCCCGCGCGCAGACCAGTCGCCTCCGCCGCCTCCGCCGAGATGACACCCGTCACCTGCGTGCCCTCGTGCGTGGGGGGCAGAAACTGCGGCGGGATCTCGAGCGCAGCCAGGACCGTCGGCGACCAGTCCCGCGTCGCCAGCTCCAGCAGCGATGTGCCGCCCGCGCCCGCCTTGTCGGTGGCGAAGTCGCCGGTCAGCTTGTAGCGCACAAAATCCTTGGGCAAAAGGATCTGGCGGACGCGGCTGTAGATCTCCGGCTCGTTCTCCTTCACCCACAGAATCTTCGGCGCGGTGAAGCCCGCCAGCGCGTCGTTGCCAGTTATGCGCACAAGATTCTCTTTGCCCAGCCACAGGCGCATATCATCGCACTGTTTGCCGGTGCGCTGGTCGTTCCACAGAATCGCCGGCCGCAGCGGCTCGCCCTCCTCGTCCAACAGCACCAGCCCGTGCATCTGCCCGCTCACCCCGACCGCGCCAACCTCCGCCGGGTCGATGCCGGACTGCGCCAGCGCCGCCCGCATACTCTGCACCGTGCCGTCCCACCACAAATCAGGGTGCTGCTCGCTCCACAGCGGATGAGGCGTTTCAAACGGGTACTCGGCCGCGCCCACCGCAACGATTTCACCGTCGCCGTCAATGATCAGAGACTTCGTAGCCGTGGTCGAGGAGTCGATGCCAATCAAGTACATTTTCCCGCGCCCCTTATGTCGTTATTCGTAGGGGCAACCCTTGTGGTTGCCCAGTAGTACCCCTGGAGGTTGCTACACACCGAGCAACAACTCAACCACCAGCTGGTCCAGCCGCTCATACGGCTTGCCGCGGCGGCCAAGCTCGTCGCGGTCAAAGGCATGCGCCTTGAGACCCGCCGCCTTCTCTGAGGAGTAACCACCCCTGAAACCGTCCATCGAGCCGTCATCAGCGTTGATCTGCGCCAACAACGCCTGGATCTCATCGTGCTCGCGCAACTGCTCGGCCTTCTCCTTCAGGATCAGGTAGGTGCGCATACACCCGCTCGCAAACGCCTTGACGTCTTCGTAGTCGGAGGAGCGGTAGGCATGCGCGTCAAAGTGGCGCGGGTTGTTGTAGCCCACGTCTTCCAGGAACTTGACCAGGAAGAACGCCTGCTTGATGTTGTGGCTGCCGAATCGGAAATCCTGATCGTAGCGTCCCAGGTTCTGATCGTTGAGGTCGATATGGAACAGCTTGCCCGCGTTCCACGCCTGCGCCACCGCGTGCGTGAAGTTCAGACCGGCCATGTGCTCGTGCGCCACCTCCGGATTCACGCCGATCATCTCCGGATGGTCCAGCGTCTCGATGAACGCCAGCATGTGCCCGACCGTCGCCAAATAGATGTCGCCGCGCGGCTCGTTCGGTTTCGGCTCCAGCGCAAAGCGCAGATCATAGCCCTGGTCCATCACATACTCACACAGGAAATTGAGCGCCTCCTGGAACCACTTACCCGTATCGGCAGCACTCTTGCTCGCATCCGTCTCGGTGCCTTCCCGCCCGCCCCAGAAGACATACGTGCTGGCGCCGCACTCGACCCCTAGGTCGATGGCCGCCATCGTCTTCTGCAGCGCGTACGCCCGCACCTCCGGGTCGTTGCTCGTGAACGCGCCGTCCCGAAAAGCCGGGTGCGTAAAGAGATTCGTCGTCGCCATCGGCACGACCAGCCCGTTATCGTCCAGCGCCTTCTTGAAGTCGCTCACAATCCGGTCGCGCTCGGCCGCCGTCGCGTCGATCGGCACCAGGTCGTTATCATGGAAGTTGACGCCCCAGGCGCCGACTTTCCCCAGAAGTTCAACCAGCTGCACCGGCGAGCGCACCTCCCGCACAGGGTCGCCAAACGGGTCGCGCCCAATGTTGCCGACGGTCCAAAGACCGAAGCTGAACTTATTTTCCGGTTTGGGTGTATAGGCCATGAATCACTCCTCGCAGTAGCTTTGAGTTATGTATTTCTGGTTCCTCGTGTCTGCGCCTCCCTCGAACGCAAGGCCGCACTAGAAACCAAAAACTGACTACTAAAAACTGCAGTTATATCTCCAGCCGGTAAAAACGCGCCCCATTGTCATGCATGATCTTCTGCTGGTCCTGCGCGCTCAAATGGCTGATGCTGTCCTGCACGATGTCAAACCAGGTGACATAGTTCGCAGCCATGTCGACCACCGGCCAGTCGGAGCCGAAGACCACCCGGTCCGGGCCGAAACAGTCCAGCACGTGCTCGATGTACGGTCGCAGCTCATCCCGGTTCCAGTTCTGATGGTCCGCCTCCGTCGTCACGCCGGAAAGCTTGCAGTGGATGTCCGGACGGCTGGCCAGCTCGCGCAGCTGGTCCTTCCACGGCTGCATAATGCCGGCCGCGATACCCGGTTTGCCGATATGATCGAGCAGGAAAGAGACATCCGGGCACTGCCCCACCAGTTCCAGCACATCCCCCATCTGCGGATGGTAGATGCACAGGTCGAAACTGAAACCGTACTCCGGCAGCAGCTGCACCCCCCGCACAAACTCCGGCGCAGTGCAGAAGCCCAACGCCTCGCCCTGGATCAGCCGGCGGATGCCCTTCACCAGCGGCAACTCGGCCAGCGCCTGCAGCAGGGGCCGGGCGCCTTCACCGTCCTCCAGAGCCGCGCTCGCGACGATGCCGCGGATGCGCGGCTCTGCCTGCGCCAGTTCGGTCACCCACTGCGCCTCTCGCAGCGCGTGCGCCGGCAGACAGTCGGCCTCCTCAAACACGATCGCGGCCAGCTCCAGCGAGACACCGGCGCGCGCCCGCTCCAGGTCATCGGGCAGATGCGGATGCGAGATAGCCGGCGCGCCTTCCAGCCACGGATAGTCGATCACCGCACTGTCCCAGAAATGCACGTGCGTATCCACATAGCGCCTGCGCTCAGTCATGATGGAACACCTCCTCCATCTCCGCCCAGCGCTCCCCCTCCGCCGCGCTCTCCACCGGCTCCTGGCAGGGGTCGGTCAGCTTCCACCACGCCTGCGTCACCGGGTCGGCCGCCATCTTCGCCATGTCAGCCTCGTAATCGTCCCCCACATACTCGTAATAGGCGAACAGATAGCCGTCCCGCATGAAGATCGTGTAGTTGCGCATATTGCAGGCGCTGATCTTCTGCAGAACCTCCGGCCAGGTGTTCGCGTGCAGATGTACGTACGCGTCCTCCAACTCCGGCCTGACCCGAATGACCATTCCGTATCGTTTCATCGGTCTCCCCCTCTTCTCCTGGCCGGCGCTCGGTGGCCGCCTCTACACCAGCGGCAGACTCACCGCGCCCCCGCTGCGCCGGCTGCGATGGACCGCCTCGGTGAACTCCATGTACTTCACGCCCGTGGCGAAATCGGTGTGGGTGATCTCCTCCTGCCCCCGAATCGCGCTGATGAACTCCTCCTCCACGCGCCAGCCGCCCGCCTCGTCCGCCGGCACCTCGATCTCGCTGAGGCCGCTGTCGCCGCGGCGTCCGCCCGTCAGCGCACTGCCGTCGAAATGCAGCGTGCCTTCGCTGCCAAAAATCGTCGCCGAGGACGTCTCACCCAAGCCGGTGACGTTGCTGACCTGAATGTGGGCCTGCCCGCCGCACGCCAAATCCGCGATAATGTCAATATGATCGGGGATGCGTACGCCGATCACGCGCCCCTGCTCATCCTGACGCATCGGCGTGAACGTCTTGCCCTGGGCGAATACGCTGCTCGCTTCGCCCACCCAGCGCATCATCGCTTCATACCAGATGCCCATCGACATCACATTCAGCCCGCTGAAGTCCATATTGTGACGCCAGTGCATCGTATTGTCCTCGTCGATAAAGGCGCCGCCCGCGTGGATGTCCACCACCAGCACATCTCCCAGCCAGCCGTCGCGGATCAACCGCTGGATCGTGCGGTCCACGCGCAGGCTGAACGGTGACGGCACAATCTGCGCCACCAGGTGCGGCCGGCTGCGCAGCGCTTCATACATGCAGTGGGCCTCCGACGCGTTCATCGCCATCCGCGCCTCGCACATCACGTGCTTATCCGCCTCCAGCGCCGCCACCGTGAGCAGACGGTGCATGTACGGCCACGTGCCGATCACAACCGCGTCCACGTCCGGCGCTTCCACAATATCCTGCCAGTTGGTGCATACCCGTTCGATGCCGAACCGCTTCGCGGCCCGTTCGCCCGACGCCTGGCTGCGATTGCAGACCGCGACGATCTCGACGCCTTCAATCGCCTGCAGCCCCGGAATATGCCGGTCACGCGTGTTCGCGCCTGCGCCGACAACGCCGACGCGGATGGTATCCTCAGTCATTCCTACCTCCTGAAATGGGATGTTGTGGCTGATCTATGGGAGAAAACCGTGCTTTACTATTAACTACGATCGCGCATCGCCTTCAGCCAGACAATGATCGTGATTGCCCGAAAGATCGTCAACACCGCTGGCGAAAGCCCCAAGAATGGGAAGGCTGCGTCGCCTCCGCTCTTCGCGGTAACTCATTCCTTGGCCTTGACCATCTCTCCTGCTTCGTAAAGCCCTGACTGAACTGTTACTGACGTCCAAGCGCGATTTCCCGAATTCTATCATATGTGCGGCGAAGATACACGGCATTGGCTGCCCTGTCTGAACTGTAGTTCCGGCGCCTATTTTGCTTCTTAAACTTCCCAGGGGCTGCGTCTACATAAGCCTCCGGCCCATTGTAGACCGGATCGCCAGATGCTGGTATCATCCCACCATAAACGAAACCAACTCCATAGAAGAAGCGAGAACAAAAATGACCGTTGCCCCTTCCATCTCCGAACTCGACGTCCGCGCCCTCTGGCACCCACTCACCCAGCACAAACCGCTGGCCGACACCCCGCCTACGCTCATCGTGCGCGGCGATGGCTGCTACCTGGAAGATGACCAGGGCCGCCGCTACCTCGACGCCATGGCCGGCCTCTGGTGTGTCAACATCGGCTACGGCCGCACCGAACTCGCCGAAACCGCCGCCGCCCAGATGACCGAGCTCCCCTATCTCGCCCCCACCATGACCCACGCGCCCGGCGCACAGCTGGCCGACAAGATTCTGGAAATGCTCGGCTGGCGCGGCCGCGTCTACTTCTCATCCAGCGGCTCCGAAGCCAACGAAGCCGCCTTCAAGCTCGCCCGCCAGTACCACCTGCAGTCCGGCAAACCCGGCGGCGCCACCCGCTACAAGATCATCTCCCGCCACCGCGCCTACCACGGCAACACGCTCGCCGCGATGAGCGCCACCGGCCAGGCCGAGCGCAAGATCGGCTACGGGCCGATGGCGCCCGGCTTCATCCACGTCCCGCCGCCCTATCCCTACCGCGCCCACCCCAAACTCACCGCGTCCGAGCACGGCATCGCCTGCGCGCAGGCCATCGAAGAGACCATCATCTACGAGGGTCCGGAGACCGTCGCCGCAGTCCTGATGGAGCCGATCATTTCCGGCGGCGGCGTCCTGGTCCCGCCCGACGAGTACCTGCCGCGCGTGCGCGAAATCTGCGACGAGTACGGCGTATTGCTGATCTTCGACGAAGTCGTCTCCGGCTATGGCCGCACCGGCAAACTATTCGGCCACGACCACTGGCAGGTAAAGCCGGACATCATCACTATGGCGAAAGGGCTCTCCAGCGGCTACATGCCCCTCGCCGCGACCGCCGTGCAGGAGTATATCTTCGACGCTTTTATGGGAGAGGCCGGCGACCTGAGCCACTTCCGCCACATCAACACCTTCGGCGGCCATCCCGTCAGCACCGCCGTCGGCCTGCGCAATCTGCAGATCGTGGAAGAAGAAGGTCTGGTGGAGAAAGCCCGCAGCGTGGGGGACTACGCGCTGGCTCAACTAAAAGATCTGTCATCGCACCCGTGGGTCGGCGAAGCCCGCGGCCGCGGGCTGCTCCTGGGCGTCGAACTGGTCGCCGACAAGGAGTCCAAACAGCCCCTCGAAGACGCCGAAGTGCTGGCGGTCCTGGGCCGCTGCAAACAGGCCGGCGTCATCCTTGGACGCAACGGCAACACCGTGCCCGGCCTCGGCAACATCCTGATCGTAGCCCCGCCGCTCGTGGCCACCGAGTCCGAAATCGATCTCCTCATCGAGGCGCTGGTCTTCGCCCTGGAAGAAAAGTGATTCCCGCGGCCGGTAGCTGCATCGACTGTCAGCTACCGGCCACTGACCACTATCCCCGAATATCCAGCTTCTCCCGCCGCAGCCACCGGCTGACCGAATCCCGTTCCGAAGCGCCCGGATGGGGGTCGCCCGGGCTGTCCACGTAAGCTCCCTCCGGCATCGGCACAGGGCCCCGCAGCAGCGGGTCATCGGTGCGCTCCATCCATGCCGACAGCCGGCCGCGCATCTTCGCCAGCACTTCAGCATAAGCGGGATCGTTCACCAGGTTGCCGGCTTCGTTCGGATCATAGATCAGATCGTAGAGCGCCTCCTCGTGCACCCTGCGCTCGGCCAGGCCGTTGTCCATCAGATACTGCTTGCTCGGCCCGTTGTCGATATTCGGCATCGTTGTCGTCGCCCACTGATCGAAGCGCCGGATATACTTCCAGCGCTGCGTGCGCACCGCCCGCTTCGGTTCGTAGCCTGCGTGATAGCTCACCTCCCCGAAGATCTCCTCGTTAATCTCATCCACCGTACCCGTCACCAGCGGCACAACAGAGCGCCCTTGCAGCCACGCCGGCGGCTCCACGTCCAACAGCTCGCACAGCGTCGGGTAGATGTCGATCTGCGAGACCATCCCGTCCACCACCTTGCCGCCGCTGAAGCCGCGCGGCCCCCGCACGATCAGCGAAACGCCGAAACCGTGATCTGTCAGCGTGCACTTCATGCTGGGAAAAGCCAGCCCGTGGTCGGTCGTGTAGATGAACAGCGTATCCTCGGCCAGGCCCGCCTTTTCCAGCGCCTCCAGAACGATCCCGACCTGGTCGTCCAGAATTTTGGCCATGCGCTTGTAAGAGGCCATATCGTAGCGGGTTTCGGGCGTATCGGGCAGCGGCGCCGGCGGCAGCGTATAGCGCTCGTCCTCCTCCTCGCTCGGTTCCGGGAAGACGCGATGGGTCTCGGAATAGCCTACAGTGAGGAAGAAGGGACGGTCATGCTCGCGGTTGATGAACTCGACCGCAGCCTCGGTTCTGTACTCCGGCCCCTTGGACCCCGGCGGGTCGGCTTCGGCGATCCATTCATAGCCCAGCGTGCGTGAATCGAGCGTCAGGTGTTGAAAGCCGCACAGAGCGGTGCGGTAGCCGTGGCCGCGCAGAAAGTTCACTAGGTGCCGTTCCGGATGCTGCAGGAAAAAGTCCCGGTTGGCCAGCCCCAGCTGCCCGCAGGAGTGCGAACTCTGGCCCGTCAGCAGGCAGGCCCGGCTCGGCGAACAGGTCGGCGCCGCGCTGAACGCCCGCCGAAAGAGAACGCCCTCCTCCGCCAACCGCTGCAGATTGGGCGCGGGCACCGCATGCCCGTACGGCTGTAAATACCGGCCCGTGTCGTGCGAATGCAAATAGATAATGTTCATGTCAAAATTCCTCAGTACCGTGTGTGCGGGACAACCACAGCCGCCCGTGCGGCGGCCTCCGGTCTACCCAAACTGTCTGATGGAGAAAGCAAAATCATCATGGCATGGGGTACCTGAACGGCGCAAATCGTTGTCTCCAGCCGACCCCTGCGCCGAATCTGGCCACCGACTACTATCCACCGCCCACTATCCACTGCCCTCCGCAGTTCCCGCCGATTCCCGTCCCCACACCGTCACCAGGACAAACGCCGCCAGCGTAGAACCGGCCGCCACCGGCCCCAGCCCCCACGCGCCGAAGTTGGTGTACATCCACGGCCCCGTAAACCCGGTGAACGTAATGCCCACCAGGTTGATCGCCACCGTCAGCGACATCAACTTGCCCCGCCGGTCCGGTGCCTGTTCGCTGATCAACGCGATGGCGCTCACAAGCCCGTACTCGTACGCAAAACGCAGCAGCACCAGGATAACCATGACCGGCCACAGCCCGATATTGACAACGGGGAGCAGGCCGAAGAAAAGCGTCGAACCGAGAATCCCCGCCTGAAACGATCGCTTCTTGCCGACCCGGTCCGTGATCAACGAGACCAGAACCGCCCCGGCCAGGTCCGCCGCACCCTGGGCCAGTGCCGCCAGCCCCAAGCCGGACGCAGTCAGGCCGTATTCGCTCTGCAGCCAGACGCCGTGCGCAATCATCACGTGGCCCTGGCTGAATAGGAAGAGGCAGTTCGCGCCGATGACCGCGTAGGCCGAGCGCCAGTTCCAACCGAGATCGAAAAGGTCCGCGATGTGCCGCGCTGCGCCAGGCGCGATGGTCGAGAGGCGAGCGGTGTAAGACGGTATCCTCTCCTTCCCGATAGCCTTCTCTACCCCGCCTTCCCCGCCTGCCGCGGTCGTCACAGCTAGCCCGCCCGCTGCGGCCTCTACGCCTTTGTGCGCCTTCGGCAACTGGCCGAGCAGTGCCCAACACCCGAGCATCGCCGCACCCAGAACGAAAAAAGGAAGCCGCCAGCTGAAATGATCGAAAAGGAGACCCATCAGCGAAAGGCCAAAGATCCCGGCCAGGGCCCACGAGTACTCCAGGATACCGATGCCCCGCGCCCGCTGCGCAAAAGGCAGCTGCGCGCTGATATACGCCAGGACGTTCGGCATGAAGCCCGTCAACCCCACACCCGACAGGACCATCCCGGCCGCCACCGTCCAGAACCCGCCCCCGCTGCCCAGCAGAAAGGTGCCTGCCGCAGCCAGTACAAGGGCCACGCGCATGACGCGCAGGTAGCCGTACCGGTCCGCCGTGTTGCCGAACAGCGGCGCGCTCAACCCCACCGCGCTGCGCAGGCTCAGCATCCTGCCCAGAACGACAACATTCAGGCCCATCCCCAAAGCGATTACCTGCAGGAAAGAGAAGAAGAGTTGGATCGATGTGTCGACGACGATCCGGGTGGCGACACAGGCCGCCAGGATACGGTGGAACTCGGAAAATCCCCGCGGCTCGTCTGCGCGCGGCTGCTGGCTAGTCATGAAAACGGCGCACGGTCGCGCCTATGAATAAGAAGAAGACAGTTGCCATCGAGTCGCCCGCAACAGAAAGTTATCTGGTTGCCATCCTGATCCCGTCAAACCGGGCCTTGCCCTCGGTCGCGAAGAGGCCCAGCGCGCCCCCGCGCCGGTCATAAATCCGGCCCGAAAGCGCCACCCGCCCGTCGACATAGACCACCAGCGCCGTGCCGTCGACCAGCAACTGCACCTTAATCGGTCTGTCCGGCTCCAGCACGACCCTGCGTTCCAGCATAAAGGGCGGGTTCGTTGTTGTTACGCTGAAATGCGGCGACCAGCGGTCCAGCACGACCCTGTTCCTCGCCGGCTCCAGCCGCACCTGGTAGAAGGACTCCAGATCATCGCTGGCGCGCAGCAGCAGGCCGCAGTTGGTCAACCCTGGCTCGAACATCACAGTCGCCTCGATCAGACACTCGTCCGGCATCTCCCCCAACGTCATCAACGCATACCGGCCCACCGAAGACGTCCCCGCCCGCTCCCCCTCAACCTCCCAGTCGCCGAGCACCGGTTGGGCCAGAAGCGGCGCCGGCTTGACGAAAGCGCGGGCGATTGTCTCGGGAATGCGCACGGTCAGGGCCCCATCAGCCTGCGCCACAACCTCATGCACGACCAGATTGCCGCCCCACAGCCAGTCGCCATCGTCCGACTCGCCCGCCCGCGTCGGCAGCCAGCCAAAGGTAAAGCGCTGCGACCCGTCCCCTGCCGTCTTGGCCGCGCCGTAGACAAGACCATCAAACATATCGTCGGCTGCAGACATCCAAGGCCCCGCCAAGCTGTCCGCCATCCGGTAGTGGGTGGCTATCCACTCCCTCGAGACAGAGTAAATTAGGTACCATCGTTGGCCCTGATGGAACAGATCCGGACACGGGTGCGCCCACACCTCGTCCGGCGCCCACAGCGGTGACCGCCCCGCCCAGTTCACCAGGTCGGAGCTGACCGCCAGGCCGATGCAGCCCCGGTTGCGAACCGGCCCGCTATCCCGCCGCGCCGTCATCAGCATCCAGTATTCCCCGGCCGCCTCGTTCCAGAACACGAAGGGGTCGCGCCAGTCGTCCAGCTCATATCCAAGCTCTGTAGGCGCAAAGAACTTGAAGTCCGGATCCTTGTGCCACGTACGCAGGTCGGTGCTGGTGGCCCGCATCACCACCTGCGCTGCCTTGCCGGTACCGGCGAAGGATGGATTGATCCCCGTAAAGTAGATGTAGAAAATGCCGTCGCCCGCGATCACCGACCCCGTCCCAACGTCGACGTCCTGCTCATCAGGGGCGCCATGCGTGATCGCCTCGCCCCAGTCCTCGAAGTTGACGAAGTCGCGCGTCACCAGGTGAAACCAGGGCCTGCCCGGGCCGTGGCCGGTCTCAGCCCCATATTCTTTGATGTAAAAGAGGTGGTAGTCGCCCTCCCAATAGAAGGGGATGAAGTCACCTGCAACGCCGTCGTCAGGTCGGTAGAGAACTGTCATGATCTGCCCCCGTGCCCAATCTCAGTGCAAACCGTCAGCCCGACTCGCGCCCCCAAACCGTCAACAGGACAAACGCAAAAAGGGTACCCACCGCCGCCACCGGCCCCAGCCCCCACACGCCGAAACGGGTATACATCCACGGCCCCGAAAATCCGCTGAACGTGGAGCCCAGCAGATTAAGCGCCACCGAGAGGGAGATAAGCTTTCCCCGCCGGTCCGGCGCCTGTTCGCTGATCAGGGCGATAGCGCTGACAATCCCGTACTCGAACACGAACCGCAGCACCACCAGAGCCGCAACCACCGGCACCAGCCCCACATTGATAACCGGCAGCGACATGTAGACCAGCAGCGATCCCAGCATGCCGGCCTGCACCGCTCGCTTCTTGCCGACCCGGTCCGTAATCAACGAGACGAGCACACTGCCGCACAGGTCCGCCGCGCCCTGCGCAAAAGCCACCAGGCCCAGAGTTTCAGGGACCAATCCGTATTCCGTCTCCAGCCACGCGCCGTGCGCAATCAGGATGTGTACCTGGCTGAAATAGAAGAGCGCGTTTGCGCTGATAACGGCCAGGGCCGGGCGCCAGTTTGGGCCGAGATCGAAAAGACCGGTGATGGTCTGCTTGCGCAGAGGGGGGAGGGAAGAGAGTAGAGGAGTGAAAGAGCGGCTCCTGAGCCTCTTTCGGGCCGCTTCCCTACGCCGCGCCCTTTCGGGGTCCATCACCGGGACGCCGGCCGTTGCTTCCGGCAAAAGTCTAATCAAAACCCAGCCCGCCAGCATCGCCCCGCCCAGCACGAAGAACGGGAGCCTCCAGCTGAAGCGGCCAAAGAGAAAGCCCATCAGCGGCAGACCGATTATGCCTGCCAGTGCCCAGGAGTACTCCAATATCCCAATGCCCCGCGCCCGCTGCGCAAACGGTAGTCGCGCGCTGATATACGCCTGGCAGGTCGGCAGGAAGCCCGTCAGCCCCGCCCCCGACACGATCATGCCAACGACGACCGACCAGACCCCGGCGCCGCTGCCTAGCAGAAACATGCCCGCCGCTATCAATAGCAGCGACAAGCGCATGATGCGGCGATAGCCGAAATTGTCCGCAGCGCTGCCGAACAGCGGCGCGCTCAACCCCGCCAGGCTGCGCAAACTGACAAGACGGCCCAGGACAACGATATCCATCCCCAACCCCAGCGCAACCGTCCGCAGGAAGGGGAAGAAAAGTTGTGTAGTTGTATCGACTGCCAAGCGGGTGGCGATACAGGCCGCCAGGATATTGCGAAAACGAGCAAAGCCCCGCGGCATCTCTGCGCGCTCTTCCGCGCGCGGCGGCCCGTTACTCACCGATCCGGCGCACGGTCGCGCCCGGTGGAGGGAAAAAGACAAACGTACGCGGATCGATCACCTCATCGAACTTGATGAAGTCGAACCGCATGCGAAACCCCGTACTGCCTTCGATCGCCAGCGGATAGTAGGTGCTCCTGTCCAGCCAAACGGTCATCTGCTCCCCCGCCTCGTCCAATGGACTCTGCCCAGGCGGCAACTGCACCTGCACCCGCAGCGCATTGCGGCCGGCCACCGCCTCCTCGCCAACAATCTGCAGCGCACCCGCCCGCAGCGCAGCCAGCACATCATCCGGCATCGTTTCCAGCAGCGATGTGCCGTAACGCGACCCCGCCGCCGGCGCGCCTTCCGTCCGGTCGGTCACCGTGGCGAGGTCCAGCAAAGGGTCATACGTCCACGCCTCTTCTTCGTTGAACGTCATGATATAGACCGCTTTGCGGTCCAACCCTTCCAACTCCGCCTCCGCCCGCAGATGCCGCGGCCGCTGCACCCACAGCTCGTACTCGAGCAGCTGGTCATCTTTCCCCAGCTGCAACCGCCCCTGCACAGTCTTCAACTCTTCAAGCCCCGCCGCAACCTCATCCGGCAAGCTGTCTGCATCCGGGATTCGAGTCGTAAAAGAGAGGACAGCCAGCCCCACGCCGGCCGCGAGAGCCAGCACCACAAAAATTGCTGCGTTCCGTTTGCGATCCATCGTATTCTATCGAGACAATCAATCCTTGAATTTCAGACGCCGGAACTGACTCCCAAACATACTCCGCTAAAGTCAATTCGCGACCCAGAGAGAGGCGAACGCAATGCTCTCTCACTCCTAGACTTCGGGCCGGTCGGCCTCAAGCGGTCTCCCTTGTGCGGGGTGAAGGGTCACGCATCGTCCCCTCCGTTAACCCCGCCGTCGTCGTCAATCGGAACGGCTGATGCCGGCGAACAGCGCCTGGTCCCCCGCGCCGCCTCCGTCCATTATCCACTTTCCCCCTCAAACTGCACACCGCACGCGGCATAGTAGATAAACGGATAACATGGAACGCAGAACCAACCGAACCAATCCATACAAGTGGGACCACTAAAAACTAAGAACTGAAAACTAGAAACTCGAAAAACTACCGCGTCCGCTCCATGAACCCATGCAGCACCGGCAGCATCCGCCCAGGAGCCTCCTCCGCCAGAAAATGCCCGCAATCCCTGAACTCGTGCACCTCATAATCCGCCAGCTCTTCCTTCCACCGGTTCAGCTCCTTCTCCCGAAACGCGATGTCCTTGAACCCCCAGAATATCAGCACCGGCTTCGCCGCAAACGCGGCCCGGTTATCCCAGATCGACCCCAGCCAGTCGGTCGCGCCGATGATATGCCCCGGAAACGCGGCACAGGCGGAACGCGCCTCCGGCGTCGGCTGCGCATTGCGATAGTGCGCCATCACCTCCGGCGTCAGAATCTCCTTTGAGGCGACCGCCATCGGCAGCACCCTGTTCACGAAGAAATTGTGGCGTTTGATAAGGTATTGGCCCAGCCAGCTCGACATGAAAGAGCTGAACATCACATAGTGCGGATCGCGCCTGACCGGCCAGCACCACGTGTTCGTGATCACAAGCCGCTTGACCCGCTCCGGGTGCTTGGCCGCGAAATCCAACCCAATCGGCCCGCCCCAATCCACCAGGTACAGGGTCGCGTCCCGCACCGCAAGATGGTCGAGCAAAGCCGCCGCCGCCTCCGCATGGGCTTCAGGCCGGTGGTCGGCCGGTCGCTGACTGCGCGCCGACAGCCCGAATCCGATATGGTCGGGCGCGATACATCGGTACTGCGACCGCAGATCGCTGATCAGATGCCGAAATTCGAATGACCAGGTGGGATTGCCATGCAGGAAAACGATCGGCTCCCCCGCGCCTTCGTCGATGTAGTGCATCTCGTGGCCGGATGGAGTCGTGAAGAAATTGCTTTCAAAGGGGTAAATCTCGTCAGACAACCACGTGGGGCGCGCGGGGGCTACGCTCTGGCTCATTGAATATTCTCCTGTTGTGGGTTGTACGCTGCGCTACATCCAGATCCGGGGCGGGGCGTCGTCCTTCTCGGTAGGCGGCGGCAACTCGGCCTGCCCACTGTCCACGGACCCGTTGTCGATGGTATTACCGTCAACGGACCCACTGCCGGCGGCCCCATTACCATGATCGAGGGGTGGAGAAGTAGCAAGCGGCGCGGGTACTTTCTCTTCGCCGCGTTCCGGGTCACTTTCACCCGTGGACTTGAGATAGACCTCCCGCCCCTGGCTCCGGCCCCGGTCAGGCCCCAGAATGCCGGCTGCCTCAAGCTGATCCACCAGACGGCTGGCGCGGTTGTAGCCGACCCGCAGTTTCCGCTGCAATATAGTCACCGAGCCGCGCCCGGCCTCCCTCACAACCTGGACCGCCTCGTCGAAAAGGCCGTCCCTGCCCTCGCCGTCCTGCGTCTCATCACGTAGGCCGCTCTCCCCATCATCTTGCTCGAGGAGTTGGAGAGATTCCCCCTCGCTTCTCTGCGGGGAGCCCTCCTCCGCTGGCGCCTCTCGCTCTTCTATCGGCGAAGAGAGGGAGTCAGGCGTGAAAAGTGGGATTTGTTCGCTTTCGTCCCGCCCCGGCCCATTCTTCTCCTGCTCTTGGATATAGGTTTCCAGATTGTGGAAATTCTGCCAGTAGCGGACGATGCGGTTGGTCTCCGCATCATCCAAAAACGCGCCCTGCATCCGCTCAAGCTTGCTTGCATCCGGCGCCATAAACAGCATGTCGCCCCGTCCCAGCAGATTCTCCGCGCCCGGCACATCCAGCACCACCCGGCTGTCTATCTGGCTGGTCACCGCGAAAGCGATGCGGGCCGGGAAATTGGCCTTGATCAGGCCGGTGATGACATCAACCGAGGGCCGCTGGGTCGCAATGATCATATGAATGCCCACCGCCCGCGCCATCTGCGCCAGGCGGATCACATGTTTCTCCACCTCCTCCGGCGCAGCCATCATCAGATCGGCCATCTCGTCAATGATAACGACCACGTAAGGCAGGATCTCCTCGCCCAGTTTGCGCAGATACGCGTTGAACCGTTCCAGATCGCGTACACCCGCCTTGTTGAGCAGCTGATAACGCCGCTCCATCTCTTTGATGCACCAGAACAGCACGCCCGCGGCCCGGTCCACGTCGGTCACCACCGGGCTGAGAAGATGCGGCGTCCCGTTATAGACCGTCAACTCGACCATCTTCGGATCGATCATCAGCAAGCGCAGCGTTTCCGGCGTGTGCGTCAAAAGCAGACAGCCGACGATCGAATTGATGCAGACCGACTTGCCCGTCCCCGTGGCGCCCGCGATCAGTAGATGGGGCATCCGCGCCAGGTCGGTGACCACAGGCTTGCCCCGCACATCCTCGCCCAGCGCGATCGGCAGACGGCCCCCGGCCTGTATCGTTTCGAACTCCTCGCCCTCCATCAACTCCTTCAGGCCGACATTGTTGCTTTCCGTATTCGGCACCTCGATACCGACGTAGCTCGTCCCTGGAATCGGCGCCTCGATCCGCACCGTGCGCGCCGCAAGCGCCAGGGCCAGATCGTTGCTCAGGCTGGCGATCTTGCTGACCTTCACCTTGGTGCGCTTCGTCTCCCCGCGCACCGTGCGCTCGGTATAACCCGGCCGGATCAGATACTGCGTGACGGTGGGGCCGGCATTGACACCTTCAAAATCAGCGGGGACGCCAAACAGCGCCAGGGTCTCCTCCAGCAGCCGGCCCCGGTAGCGGATCAGATCGTCGCTGTCGATCGACCGGTCCCAGAAGTCCAACATATCGCTCAGTTGCGGCAGCTCCCACGCCGGCTCAACTTTCCCGTTTCTGTCCTTATGATGTCGCTCGGCCCCCATCGCCGCCACCTGACCATCAGTATCGGCAATCTCTTCCGCCTGCATCGACGGCGCACCTTCGGCAGGGCGGCTGGTCCGCGTTAAGGGCGAAAGCGGAGTGGACTGAGGAGCGGGAGCGTGAGTCCCGTTTCGCTCCTTCTTGGCCAGCTTCCTGGTTCTGAAGAGCTCTCTGTGCCTCTCCTGCCGCCACAGCTCTTGCAGAATTCCCCCCACATCCTGGCCCACCGCGCCGCCCCCTGCCCAGACGTCATCCCACAACCGGCGGCCGGTGAGCAGCGTCAAACCGGACACCGCCACCACAAGAATTACCATCCACCCGCCCCAGCCGGGCAGCCCATCCCCCAGCGCATTCGCGAAGAAGAGCCCGAGCGCGCCGCCCGCTCCCCCGTCGAGGACGCGTGCCGCCCGCGTCATAGGCGGCAAAAACAGCGTGATGGCCGCAATGTAAGCCAGAAAGATCAGGAGCAGGCCCGACGGAACCCGCCACGGCAGAATCGGCAGTTCACTGCCCGACCGGGCTCCGTTTCGTGACGCAGAGCTCCCGCGTTTCGACCCTTCGATGGCGCGCAGGACCAGCCACAGGCCAAGGAAACCGGTCAGCAACGGTACGCCGGCCACGCCGTCACCCGTGGCAAAACGCAGGAGATCGATCCACAGCCCTGTGACGCTGCCGCGCGAATCGGTCAGCAGGCTCAGCAGCGTAAAAACCGAAATCAACACCAGACTGAGGCCGATAACCTCCACGCGGGCGATCGCCCCCAACCCGGCCAAAAACTGTTTCTGCGGGACTGCTTTCTTCTTCGTACGTTTCTTGGCTGCCATATCAGAAGTAGTAGCTCGCGGCCCGCGGCGGGCAACCGCCCGAACCAATGAAGATCCGAATATGCATTACTCGTTACGCGAGGGAAGAACAAACGTTCCCAACAAAGTATACCAATAAACGCCGATTTCACCAATCAAATTTCGATGCATAGAAGCCCTGAAACCCAACGTTATGCCCGCGCTTTGCAACCGAATGATCGGCGTCTTCCCATCGCCGCAGATATAACTGACCCCAACGGCAATACCACGAAGCGCTAAGCCCTCCATCGCAAAGGTTTGACTGGCGGATGACGCACTGCTGCGAATCAAAGAGCAGTTCCCGTAGGCGGCCTGGCTACCTCCCCTTACATTGGATTTGGCCTACCCTCTGAAATTCTTGACAGGAGGGAAAGCAGTCTAGGCTGTGGTGTCTGATCATTTCTCCTTTAGTTGTCTTCGCCTGCGTCTTTCCCTTTTCCAGTCACGCACGACGAAGACTAAGCTAACAACCAGCCCAAGGGCCGCTACAACAAATATGCCCCCACCAAAACAGAATGGTTCCACGTACCCTTCAATAATATACGCAACAAACCAGAGCTCTATTTTGCTAATCTGTCCCCCTCTGCGTCCTAGCATCACGAAGAACCAGAACAGAAAGAAGAGAATGCCAATAGTCCAAGAAATGAAATAGCCAAAGGTCGGCTTCCCCTTCCTGGATTCGTCATCGCCAGAAATGCGGAACGTCTCTACGATCTTCTGCCTGATTCTATCGGTGACATGTCTCTTAGTCACAATCCAAACTCCTTTTGGCCTCTATCAAAACTGTAGTTGGCCCCTATGACAAGACCACCAGACATCAGACGTACTGTCGAAAAGGTCTGACTGGAAGATGATGCACTGCTGCGGTTCAAAGAACAGCGCCCGCGAGGGCCCTGGCCACCCGTCCTCAAGGAGCGGGATTAACTCGTTCCTACCGCCCGGCATACTAACCATCTGCGACAGCCACATCCGCAAAAACGCCAAAATGTCGCATTTGCCAGTGTTTCGCCGGCGCTTACGCAGAGAAAGGCCGCCGCGATGCGATCTAAAGCCAGATCAATATAACCGACAGCAACAGTGCCGCTCTGAGCGCCTTTTCAGACATGAGGATACCCTCACCCCCCCTCTTTCATATCGCTTGGCGTAGCTCTTGATCTCATTTGAGATCTACATGAAGTCAAAAAAAGGCCGCCTGCCACTGGAATCGCACCCTCTCTCGCGATTCCAGTGACCGACGACCCTGTTCTGTGTCAATCCCAGAAGGTCTTCTTCGTGGCCCTTAGTGGCCCTTGGTGGAAGGACCCGCTCTTGCTCCTCTAAGTCCCGGTTCAGGCAAACGTCTACAAGCCCTCGTCTGACCGCGCATTCGCTTCCGGGACCATCTGCCGCCTCCCCCGCCTACACCTGAATCACGACCGGCAGGATCATCGGCCGCCGCCCCATCTCATTGCTGCAGAAACTGGCCAGTGCGTTGCGTACGCGCCGCGAAAGAACCGAGGGCGTCGCCTTGCCCTTGACCTCGTTTCGCACGATCTCCTCCGCCCGCATTATCAACCCCTCGTTGTCACGGATATAGACAAATCCCCGGCTGATAATCTCCGGACCGTAAAGGATCGAGCCGTCGAATTCGTCCAACGCCACAATACACACCAGGAAGCCGTCGCTTCCCAGATGGCGCCGGTCGCGCAGAACGACGCTGCCAATGTCGCCCACGCCCAACCCGTCGACAAAGACGTGATTGGCGCTCACGTGCTCGCCCAACCGCGCCTCGATCTCATCGGTCTCATCCACGAAATGGCCGAACTCGACAACCTGCCCGTCTTCCACAACGAAGACGTTCTCAGGCTCGATCCCGACCTCCTCCGCCAGCTCTCCATGCAGGACAAGATGCCGGTAAGCGCCATGCACAGGGATGAAATAACGCGGCCGCACCAGCTCCAGCATCCGGCGGTAGTCCTCCTTGCCGCCGTGCCCGCTCACGTGTACATCGTCCGACAGCTCGTGATAGAAGACCCGCGCCCCGCGGCGGTACAGATTGTCTATAGTGCGGTTGAACAGCTCCTCGTTACCGGGGATCGGTGTCGCGCTCAGCACAACCGTATCGCCCTTGCGCAGACTGATCTGCCGCTGGTCCCCGATGCTCATGCGCACCATGGCGCTGGTCGGCTCTCCCTGGCTGCCGGTGGCGATAATCGTCACCTGGTGCGAGGGCAGCTCTTCCATCTCCTTGGCCGTCAAAAGCTCATCCTGCCGGATATCGAGGTAACCGAGACTGATCGCTATCTTCACGTTATTGATCATCGAGCGCCCGATCATCCCCACCCGCCGTCCATGCTTGCGCGAAATTGTGATGATCTGCTGCACGCGGCTGACGTTGCTGGCAAACGTCGCCAGAATCACCCGCCCATCTACCTGCGAAAAGATGCCGTCAAGCGTCTCCTCCACCTTGGTTTCGCTCGGCGTACTGCCTTCCGCCTCGATATTCGTGCTGTCCCCCAGCAACAGCAGCACACCCTCGTCACCCCAGCGCTCCAGCTTGTCCACCTCGGTCAACTTGCCGTCCACCGGGGTATCGTCAAACTTGTAGTCGCTCGTGAGGATCACCCGGCCCGCCGGCGTGGAAACACACACACCCACACTGTCCGGGAAGCTGTGGCAGGTATGGAAAAACTCCACGTTGAACGGCTCCAGATCGATCACATCACTTTCCGTCACCGTATGCAGTTCCGTCTGGGCCAGCAAGCCATGCTCCGATAATTTGCCCTGAAGAAGGCCCTTCGTCAGCGCAGTCGCATAGACCGGCGCATCCAGGCCCTGGTCGATCAGATAGGGCAACGCGCCGATATGGTCCTCATGACCGTGCGTCAGAACGATCCCGCGAATCCAGTCCAGTCGGTCCAGCAGATACTCGGACTCCGGTATCACGACATCCACGCCGTGCATATCGCTGTCCGGGAACATCAGGCCGGCGTCGACAATGAGAAGGTTTTCGCCGGACTCCAGAAGCATCATGTTTTTCCCGATTCCACCAAGTCCTCCCAGTGGAATTATCCGCAGTTGCGTCGTGTCGGTATCGTCCTCGCGCGGACGGTCCGTTTCAATAAGTGCTACATCCGTTTGGGTCATTCGATCTCTCCTTTGAAAGGCAATGCAGACACAATGCCTGCGTTGCCGTGACTTTCGTCTAACACAAAAACGCCGGGCAGCAACAGCTCCCAGCGCGAAAAAGAATCTCTTTTCTGTGAAAGTTCAGCATATGCGCGCAGGGCGAGCAGAGGACGAAATAATGGGGGAGCCCTTAATCGTTCACCCTTCGGCCACCCTGAATTGCACAAACGCCCGCGTCGGCGGCCACACTCGCTCCTCAGATTCAGTTATTCCCCTTCATTGTACCTCTGAATGGCCCGCTTGTCCACTTTTTCCCATTATGCTGTTCCTCGCAATCGGGACGCGACGCGGTTGGATAACGGCGAACGCAAAAAAAGGGCCCCGGGCGGGCGACGCACAACGGGGCAGACACGAATAGGAGTTAACACGCAAAGAGGGTAACTTGGGGCCCAAGCCTTCGCACACACGCGCTGCTCTGCGCACGCAAAAATTCCCGCGCCGGTTTGGGACGTTCGCGGGAATCTCAGCTCCTGCTCGGTTTGCTTACATGCCCGTTGCCAAGGTTGCCAGGCGGGCGGGGATGTGGCCGGTAGCGGACAAAGCCACTCTTGGAATGTACAGGCCGCCGCTCGCTAATAGACGCCCAGATAGCGGTCCAGCTCCCACTGCGACACAAAATTGCGATAGCTGTCCCACTCCTGGTTTTTCGCCTCGACATAGCGTTCGAAAACGTGCTGGCCCAGCGCCTCCTGCACCACCTCGTCCTCTCGCAGCGCGTCCAGCGCTTCACCCAGGTTGCCCGGCAACGTCTCCAGCCCGGAGCGGTCGCCGTTCATCTGGTACAGGTCCTCCTCGGCCGGCATCGGCGGATCCAGCTTGCGCTCAATGCCATCGAGGCCCGCCGCCAGCATCACCGCGAACGCCAGGTAGGGATTCGCGCTCGGGTCGGGGCAGCGTAGTTCGCAGCGGGTACTCTGCGTTCGGTTGGGATTGGTGCGCGGGATGCGGATCAGCGCACTGCGGTTCGTACGGCCCCACGAAATATAGACCGGTGCCTCATAACCGGGCACCAACCGCTTGTAGCTGTTCACCAGCGGCGCGATGATCGGCGTGATCGCCGCCGCATGCGCAAGCTGGCCCGCAATAAAGTGCAGCGCCGTCTTGCTCAGGCCGTACTCATCATCGGCGTCGTACATGCAGGTCTCTTCCTCACCAACACGCCACAAGCTCTGATGAACGTGCATCCCCGACCCGTTTACCCCGGTGATCGGCTTGGGCATAAACGTACAGTGCAGCCCGTTCTTCTGCGCAATCGCCTTCAGCGTTGTTCGTAAAGTGATCGTGTTGTCCGCCGCCGCCAGCGCAGGACCGTACTGGAAGTCGATCTCATTCTGCCCGCTGGCGACCTCGTGGTGGGATGCCTCGACCTTGATGCCCAAGGCGTTCAGCGCATCCACCATCTGACGGCGCACACCATGCGCCGAATCGGAGCTCACGTCGAAATAGCCCGCTTCGTCGTGGGGCGTCAGAGGGTAAAGGCTGTCATCCTGGTGGCGCCGGAAAAGAAAGAACTCCAGCTCCGGACCGACGAGAAAATCAAAGCCCAGCCCCTGGGCCCGCTTCAACTGCCGGCGCAGAATATGACGGGGATCGCCGGCAAAAGGATCGCCGCTCGGCGTGAAAACATCACAGACAACGCGGGCGGTGGACAGCTCCATCTCCCAGGGGATCGGCATGAATGTATCCAGGTCCGGCACCAGATACATGTCGCTCTCAGCGACGCGCGCGAATCCCTCAATCGAGCTGCCGTCGAACCAGACGCCGTTCTCAACCGCGCGATCCCAAAGCTCAATCGGGATCGTTACCTGCTTGACGATGCCCACGATATCGCTGAACTGAAGACGCACAAAGCGCACGTTGTGTCTCTTGATCGTGTCGTCAATCTTTTCCAGCGTCTCCATCAGTTTTTCGTCTGCAAATGCATCCAAAAGCATATCTGCCTTCCCCTTTCAGATAGTTTCCAGTAATCAATTCTCATCCAGTAAGCGAGCAGTCACCGATAACCAGAGACTGAAAACCGAAAACTGTACAACCGTTAGTATGAAAGAACAAGGGGGCAGACACATTGCGCCGCGCCGCCCCCTTGTTGTTAAGTAGTATAGGTCCAACGCTTCTAGATGCCGTAGTACATCACGAATTCCTGCGGATGCGGGCGCAGCCGGACAGCATCCACCTCTTCCAACCGCTTGTACTCAATGTACGAATCCAGCAGATCCGGGGTAAAGACGTCGCCTTCGAGCAGGTAGGCGTTGTCTTCCTCGAGCGCGTCCAGAACCTCGCCGAGGCTGCCCTTCACCATCTCCACCTCTTTCAGGACATCCTCTTCGTACAGGTCAATCTCGGCCGGGTCGCCCGGGTCGATCTTGTTCTTGATGCCGTCCATGCCGGCCATCACCATCGCCGCGAAGGCCAGATATGGGTTCGCGCCGGGGTCGGGGCAGCGGAACTCGATGCGCTTGCTGTTCGGTGAATGGCTGTACATCGGGATGCGGCAGGCGGCAGAACGGTTGCGGGCCGAATAGGCCACGACCACCGGGGCCTCATAGCCCGGAACCAGGCGGCGGTAGCTGTTGGTCAGGGGGGCGCAGAAGGCCAGCAGCGAATTGATGTGTTTCAGCAAGCCGCCCGTAAAGTACAGGGCCATCTCGCTCAGGCCGGCGTACTGGTCACCGGCGAACAGCGGTACGCCGTCCTTCCAAAAGCTCAGGTGCGTGTGCATCCCCGAACCGTTATCCTCGAAAAGCGGCTTCGGCATGAACGTGACCGTCTTCTCGTGATCCTTGGCAACGTTCTTGATAATGTACTTGAACAGCTGTACCTGGTCGGCCATCTGCAGGAGCGGCTTGAACTTCATATCGATCTCAGCCTGGCCCGCTGTACCCACCTCGTGGTGATGCACTTCGATATCAAGACCCGCATCGATCATCTTGCGCGTCATCTCGGAACGGACGTCCTGCAGCGAATCATAAGGAGAAACCGGGAAGTAACCCCTCTTCAGTCCGACCGTATGGCCTAACCCCAGCTCACCGGAGTTCCATGGCGCTTCCACACTGTCCACGTAGTAACCGGCCGTGTGGCGGCCCGACTCATAGGAAACACCGTCAAAGATGAAAAACTCGGCTTCCGGCCCGACAAAGACCGTGTCGGCAATACCATCCGATTCGACGTAGCTGACCGCTTTGCCGGCCACGTTGCGAGGATCACGGCTGTAAGCCTCGCCCGAAAGTGGGTCATGGACGTTGCAGATCGCGCTCAATGTAGGCATGGCGCAAACCGGGTCGATAATCGCAGTTGTGGGATCCAACCGCAGTACCATGTCGCTGTTTTCGATGCTCTGGAAGCCGCGAATGGACGAGCCGTCAAAGCCCATCCCCTCGTTGACCGCATCATCCGCATCAAACTCCTCAACCGGCATTGTGAAGTGGTGCCACTGACCGAACAGATCGGTAAATTTGACATCCACCATCTGAATGTGGTTGTCCTGAATCACACTGTTCAGATCGGCAATTGAACTTACGTTGAGTTTCATTCCTCACTTAATCCTTTCAGAGATGGCGTGGGGTCCTTATTGACCTGAAAATAAGACGATGGGACGATAACTACAGTAGTATACCCTGCCACTTACGGCGCATTCATGGACAATCCGAATAACGATTGTCCATATTTGTTTGTGCAGATTGCATGATCGCCGGAAATGCCGCTCTCCCCTCTTCACTCCCTCCTCGCATTTGGGCGGTCGGGCCTTCGGCCCTCCCTTGTGCAGGGGCTGCGCCCCCGCAACGCCCCGCCCTTGCTAGCCACCGTGTCTACTCTTCCCCAGCAGGCTGTCTGTCCGACAGTGTCTCCTCCCCCACCTGCTGTCTCAAGCCACTGACCACTGCAGTTCGCAGTTCACTAAAAACGTAACTACTCAGCCACAATTGATTCGCGAACCAGTATGAGGCGAGCGAAGGTGACTCTCTCCTCATTTCTCTCCACACCAATCCTCAATCAATCGCCGCAGTCTCTGACCACTGACCACTGACCACTGATCACTGACCACTGCAGTTCTGGGCGGTCGGGCCTTCGGCCCTCCCTTGTGCAGGGGCTGCGCCCCCGCAACGCCCCGCCCTTGCTAGCCACAGAGTTCATTCTTCCCCAGCAGGCTGTCTGTCCGACAGTGTCTCCTCCCCCACCTGCTGTCTCAAGCCACTGACCACTGCAGTTCGCAGTTCACTAAAAACTAAGAACTGACTACTAAAAACTGCTACCGCTCACCACAGTCCTGCAAACCCTGATTCAGGATGCTCACACACCGGTTAAAGACAAGTAGCTACCCATGCAGGTGATATACATCCCTGCACCACGCGCGCCGTACGCAGCGCAACCCGCCTATCATATCCATCCGGGCCGTCACAGGCCAATTTCGCCCCGCACGATTTCACTGCTACACTGATGCCCCAACAGCCGCAGCTGGACGCCCGACGTGACGGGCTTCTCCCTGCCAACCAACGTTCATGAGCCGGTACCATGTCGAAACTCAATCTCTATGAAAATAATCCCTCCGTTCGCATCGTAACCGGCGCCTGCCCGCACGACTGCCCCGACACCTGCAGCTGGCAGATTGCCGTGGACCGCAAGACCGAGCAAGCGCTGGACATCTGGGGCCACGCCGATCACCCTGTCACGCAGGGCACGTTGTGCGGCAAGGTCGACCGCTATCTCGAGCGGGTCTACCACGCCGACAGGCTGACCCACCCCCTGCGCCGCGTCGGGCCCAAAGGCAGCGGCCGCTTCGAGCGCGTCTCCTGGCGCGAAGCGCTGGCCGAGATCGCGGCGCGCCTGCATGCCGTCATCGGCGAATGGGGACCGGAAGCGGTTCTGCCCTATGCCTACGGCGGTACCATGGGCCTTCTGCAGCAACACTGCATGTCCGACCGCTTCTTCCAGCAGATGGGAGCCAGCCGCCTGGCCTACACGATCTGCTCCGAGGCCGGGTTCGAAGGTTATCTCTACACAATCGGCGCAACGATGGGGATCGAGCCCGAAGATTACGCGCACGCGCGCCTCATCCTGATCTGGGGCAGCAACACGCTGACGAGCAACCTGCATCTGTGGCCGTTCATCCAGCAGGCCCGCAAACAGGGCGCACGCGTCATCGTCATCGACCCGGCCAACACCCGCACCGCCAAGGCCGCCGACGAATGGCTGCCCATCCGCCCCGGGACCGACGGCGCGCTCGCGCTGGCAATGATGCACGAGATTATCAACGCAGACCTGCACGACCACGACTATGTGGCCGCGCATACCGTCGGTTTCGAGCAGCTGGCCGAACGCGTCCAGGAATGGCCCCCGCAGCGGGCGGCCCAAATCACCGGCATCCCGGCCGAGCGGATCCGCGAGCTGGCGCGGGACTACGCTACGGCAAAACCCGCCGCCATCCGGGTCAACTACGGCATGCAGCGCCATTACGGCGGCGGCATGGCAATGCGCAACATCACCTGTCTGCCCGCGCTGATTGGCGCATGGCGCGAACAGGGCGGCGGCATCCAGCTCAGCGTCAGCGGGCAGCTGCGCCACCTCGAAAAAAGCGGGCTGCAGCGGCCCGACCTGCTCGCCGGACGCATCCCCCGCACCATCAACATGAACCGCCTCGGCGACGCGCTCAGCCTCGACCGGACCCGCATCGCCGCCTCCCACTACGCGCCCCGGCCCGTGGACCGCAAGCCCGCGCCCGACGTGGCCGGCCCGCCCATCAAGGCCCTGTTCGTCTACAACAGCAATCCCGCCGCCGTCGCGCCCGACCAGTCGTCGGTCCGCGCCGGGCTGACGCGCGAGGACCTGTTCACCGTTGTCCTGGAACACTTCCAGACCGACACCGCAGACTACGCAGATTTTGTCCTGCCCGCCACCACACAGGCCGAGCATTGGGATCTGCAACGGATGTACGGCCATCATTACTTGGCGCTCAACCGGCCCGCGATCCCGCCCGTGGGCGAGGCGCGGCCCAACAGCGCCATCTTCCGCGGCCTCGCGCAAGCCATGGACTACACCGACAGCGGCTTCTACGAAGATGACGAGACGATTCTGCGCAACTTCGTCGAAGCGCAGCACCATCCCATCTACGAAACGGTCACCTGGGATGCCCTGCTGGAAAAGGGCTTCGTGCGCCTAAACCTGCCCCAGCCCTACCTGCCCTTCGCCGAGGGCAACTACCCCACACCCAGCGGCAAGTGCGAATTCTACAGCGAACGCATGGCGCAGGACGGCTACGACCCGCTGCCCACCTACACGCCTCCAAAGAGTGAGATAGCGGGCGAGGAGAGAGCGGCAAAAGTCGTGGGGAATGAAAACGGCAGCGCCCAGGCAGAGCCCGACCCGCGTTCCCTGGCCTGCATTTCGCCGCCGGCGCACTCATTCCTCAACTCCTCCTTCTCACACCTGGAGCGTTTCCGCGGCCGCGAGCGCGAACCCCTGCTCTGGATCCATCCGCTCGACGCCTCCACGCGCCGCATCGAGGAGGGCGCCTGGCTGCGCGTCTGGAACGAGCTCGGCGAAGTCGAGCTCACCGCCCGCATCACCGAAGAAATCATGGCCGGCACCGTCCTCGCCCCCGGCATCTGGTGGAACAAACACAGCCCCGATGGCCGCAACGTCAACCAGCTCACCTCCCAGGACGAGACCGACATGGGCGCCTCAGCCAGCTTCTACGATGTCCGCGTCTTCGTCGAACCGGCTTAAGGGGTGTACTGAGCCCCATAGTTGGACTACGAATTTAAGTGTAAATGGATCGAATAGTCATAGCCATGCTATCATTATTCGGCACTGCTTCTATGTCTTATGGGAGTTGCTGAGTCTGCGCAAAGCACAGAGCGTGAAAAAGAAGATTCTTCATCGAACTGCCGGTACCTGAAGGTGCCTGATGATCGAGGGCAGTTCGAAGGAGGGCCAGTGCGGCTAATAGAAGTTGGGAACAGGTAAGTAACATGTATACCTCATTCAGCATCAGAAACTTTCGCTGCATTCAGGATTTGACCATTGAGCCGCTGGCTCGGGTTAACTTGATAGTAGGAAAGAACAACATGGGCAAGACAGCGCTCCTGGAGGCGCTGTGGCTATACTCCGGCCCAAACATTCCTGACCTGGGCGACCGGCTTGCTAGATTCCGCGGTATTCCCGGTCAGGATCCGGGACGGTTAATGCATGATCTCTTCTATGATTTTAACCCCAAACGCACGATAGCCCTGTCAGCAAAAGGAAATAATGAGGTCGACATAGGCACTCTCAATGTGAAATTGCAGAAGAGAGATGACTCGGTATTGACCACAGTCCCTGCATCCGATTCTCCTTCAGACCCGCCGCGCGGCTCCCAGGAATCCAATGTCTCAGCCATTTCAGATGCCGCGATCCTACTTGAGTACACCGACGATAAAGGCAAAAAATATCAGTCGTCGGGCTGGTGGGTGAGGTCGGAGGGACAGGCTGTCCAAATCGGAACCAATGCCACGATGACGTTTACGAATGAAGGAATGGCGGGACAGGCAGCAACGATGCCGCCCCGTCCTTCAAATATCTTTTTCAGCGCCCGCCAACGTACCGGGCCGGATGAAGATGTTAGGCGATTTGGAATTGCGGAACTCGAGGGCTATGCCGACCACCTTGCGAGATGTCTTGAACGAGTCGATGCTCGAATCAAGCGACTACTGACCATTGCAGCTCCGCCTACGCCAATGATATACGCCGACGTTGGGCTAACCCGCCCCGTTCCTGTCGGCTTTTTGGGTGATGGGGTAAGTAGGCTGCTGTCACTGGCTCTTGCATTCCACGAAGGCCGCGGTGGCATGATATTTATTGATGAAGTGGAAAATGGTCTGCATTATAGCGTCTTGGAAGACGTGTGGAAGGAGTTGAGCTGGCTCTCAAAAGAATTCAATGTCCAGGTCTTTGCAACAACTCATAGCAATGAATGCATGGCGGCCGCCCGCGACGCTTTTGACTCCGTAGATGACGAGACCTTTTGCATTCATCGTCTTAGTCTGCAGGACGAACGAATTTCTGCGACGACTTATTCGTTTGAAGATCTTGATTTTACGCTGGACTACGGAGCAGAAATGCGTTGACACCAAGAAAACGTCCCTTCCATTTTGAAAGTAGAGTGGAACAAGAATCTCTACTGCTGGTAGAAGGCATAGAATACGCTAGGTTCTTCACCGCTATTGCACATCAATTGAATCGGACCGACCTTCAAATTGTCACAGTAGGGGGAAAGGACAACTTTCGGTCTTTCCTCGCTAGTACGTTATCGAAGTCAGATAACTTTTCTCAGTTGCGTCGGCTGGGAATCGTTCGGGATGCTGATAATAGCGCCCAGTCAACTCTGCAAAGTCTGCAAAATGCTTTGGTTCACGCCCAGTTACCTGCGCCATCACGGGTTTGGGTGCCGGAACAAGCAGGTCACCTAACTGTTTCGCTCGCTATATTGCCCGACGGCTCATCGCAAGGAAATTTAGAGGACCTGTGTATTCGCTCAATTGAGAGTTCCCCTGACAGCACGTGTGTGGATCAGTATGTCCAATGCAGGGTGAACGCCGGCGCACAGATTGCCAACAATAGGCTTGCTAAGTCGAAAGTATACGCCTATCTTGCAATCGGTCGGGATAGTGCCGAGCCCGGTCTGCGACTCGGCGAAGCCGCTGAAGCTGGCGTGTGGGACTGGAACTCGTCAGCATTCCAACGCATTCGTGACTTCCTACAGAACCTCTAGCTCATACCCTCCAAACTCCAGGCTGCACATTCCTCATCCACGCCCCTCGAACACTGGGAATATACTTCACCCCACAGCAATTCTGTGGCCTCAATACCGTCCTCGCCCCCGGCATCTGGTGGAACAAACACAGCCCCGACGGCCGCACCATCAACCATCTCACCCTCTAGGACGAGACAGACATGGGCGCCTCAGGCAGCTCCTAAGATGTACGCGTCTTCGTGGAGCCGGCTTAGGCTGTACAGTGTACAGGAAGGGGCCGATGTTACAGGGTGCCCGCCAACCTGGTTCCAAAGCGCGCACCAACCGGTCCCGGTCGCGCGGCGGGCAAACGGGGAGTGGATTCTATCGACTTTGTTTAACCTGTTGTCAGTCTTGGCAGGATTCAGGGGGTACAACTTGTTCCAGCTGGTCGATCAGGCTTGGAAGGTCTTCCTGCACGGTCTTTCAATCGATTTCGAGGTTGATGCTGAAATAGGCGTGGACAAGCCGGTTTCGCATTGCCACAATACGGGCCTGGAAGACGGCGGCCAGCTTCCTCCGGGTTGGGTTGGTTCTCTAAGATGCGGCTTCGATCATGTGGCGCAAGCGTATTTCGTCATGCCTGCTCATATTGAACTTCGGCCTTGGCCAGAACCTCCTGCCGGAAGTAGGGACCCAAGTCCTCGGCTGTACGCAGGTCGACTTTCCGCCCCGCAAAAAGTTCGGACAAGGTCAGTTCCATACCGGCGACGCCCAGCAGTCCGGGAATTCGGTCCGGCTCGAACTCGACGAGCAGGTCAATATCGCTGTCGGGACCGAAATCATCCCGCAGTGCCGACCCGAAGACCGCGAGCCGTCTGATGCCGTTCTCCTGACAGAAGGCGGTCAGTGAACGCTTTGATATCGACACCTGTGGGTTCATCGTTCCAGTTCTCTCGCCTTCCCTCGCCCCTCAATTCCCGCTATACAAATTATCATGCAACGCATTCGCATAGCGGTCGATATTGCGCTCGCGGCGTCTACCGCCGCTCTCATCCAGCATTCGGTTTCGCGCCGCCTGCCCCGGCGCACCAGGAACCTGCGTCGCGCCCACGCCCGGCACATCCACCCGGTACGATGCCGGAGCATCCGCCTGCCGCAGCTTCAGAATACTGTCAGCCAGCGCCGCGCCGGCCTCCTCCCGCTGCTTCAAAGCCGTGCTGCCGATCAGATTCTTCACCTGGGTGATTATCCCCAGCAGATCGTGCGTCGGCTTCGTACCTGCTCCGATCATCAGCCCTGTAACCAGAATGTCCCACAGGTCCGGCACCTGGTCCAGAAAACCGGGCAGCGTCTGCCCCAGATACGCCATCAATCGCATGCCGCTGTAGTTGGAGACCACAACGCCGAGGAAAATGCCTGCCAGCAGGCTGGTGCTCCGCTTGAACGCGATATAGCCGGGCGACTTGAGATCGCTGGGCCGCCAGCCCAAAAAGCGCAGCGCGCCCCACTCCAGGTAATGCCAGCCCAATTCCATCAGGCGCTCAATCCCCGCTGCAGCCCCCAGCAACGGCACCATCGCCGGCACCACCGTCGTTATCTCTGTCCCAACCGTCTGTTCCGTCCCCGCGGCCAGCATCAACTTTGGCAGCGCACCCGCCAGAAACAGACCGCCGAAAACACCCCAACCAAACCGCCGCAAAAATTCCATCCGCATACCTGTCTCTCCTACAGTTCTACAATCCTCAGTCACCGGCTTCCCGTTCCTGCCGCTCGCTCAGCTGCCAGCGACGACAGGTCAGGAGGCGGCCGCGTACCGTTCCGCCAGTTCGACCAACAGCCGCACGCCGTATCCGGTCGCGCCCTTTGGCGTCTCCGCATTGATCCGGCTGTCCGCCAGCACCATATTGGCAATGTCCAGGTGGGCCCAGGGGTAGCCTTCAGTGAAATGCTCGATAAACTTCGCGCTGCTGCTCACGCCGGCCCGCCCCGCGCTGTTCTTGACCTCCGCCATGTCGCTCTTGATCGGCTTTTCATACGCCGCATCCATCGGGAACGGCCACAGAAGGTCCCCGCTGTGGTCGGCCGCCGCCATCAACTTCTCTTCCAGAGAACTGTCGTTGCTGAAAAGACCGGCGCGTATGTACATTCCCAGTGCCGTCCCGATCGCGCCCGTCAGCGTCGCCAGGTCCACAACCGCCGCCGGATCGAAACGCGCGACGTACGCCAGGGCGTCCGCCAGGATCAGCCGCCCCTCCGCGTCCGTGCTGATGATCTCCGCCGTCTTGCCCGTCATCCCCGTGACGATATCGCCCGGCCGGAAAGCATCACCGTCCGGCATATTCTCCACACACGGCGCTACGCCGATCACCCGCTGTGGGACGCCAAGCCGCCCGATCGCCTCCATCGCGCCGATCACCGCCGCCGCGCCCCCCATATCGTCCTTCATCGCCCACATACCGCCCGTGCGCTTGAGGCTGATGCCGCCGGTGTCGAACGTAATACCCTTGCCCACAAAAATCAGCGGCGTCTCCGTACTCTCGGCCGGCGCATGCTCCAAAATGACAAACTGGGCCGGATTCCTGCTGCCCTGGCTCACCGCCAGCAGTATCCCCATGCCCTCCGCCTCCATCGCCGCCTCGTCCAGGACCGTGCACTGCAGACCAACCTCGGACGCCATCGCCCGCGCCCGCGCCGCCATCTCCACCGGCGTCAGAACGTTCGCCGGCTCGTTGACGAGATCGCGCGCGCTGCAGACCGCGCGGCCGATCGCCTCGCCCCGTGACACCCCGCGCACAACGTTCTCCAGTTTGGCCGCGCTGTACTCTACCACCGTACAACTCGCCAACCCCGCCCCGGCCGCCTCGCGACCGTACTGTTTCGGCCGGTAGCTGGCCAGCAGCGTGCCCAGCGCCACCTCCTGCGCAGCCGCATCCGCGTCGTGACCCGCGATGCCCGCGCCGTGAACGATGGTCGCAATCCTTTTCACGCCCTTCAACTTGGCCGCAGCCTGCGCCGCCACCGCCGCCGTCCGCCGGATCTCGCCCAGCCCAAACCCTTCGCTGCTGCCCAGACCCACGATCAGCACCCGCGGCGCCGTTAGCCCGCCCGGCTCAGCCGGTTCATCCCCAGCCTCCCCGCCATTTGCGCGCGCATACAGCAGCGCCGTCGTCTCGGCCTCGCCGCTGAAATCCCCCTGCGCGATCAGCCGGCTGATCGCCCCATTCAGCGCGCGGTCGATCGCGCCCGTCGCGCCCCCAGGAGCAGTCACACCCGCAAACAGATTGACGACAATAAGATCGACATCGCTCTCAGCGATATTCCCCTGCTCTACCCGTAGTTCCATCACCAATGTCCTGTGGTCAATTCCCTGTGGTCAAATCCCTGTGGTCAAATCCCTGTGGTCAAAGTCCAGCAGTCAATGTCCAACCGTCAGTATCCAGCGGTCACTCTCTCGTGGCCGGTGCAGCCACCGGCAGTGAGACTCCGATTGTCGGCCGAGGGGGGTTACAGATTCGTGCGCAGTCGCGTCGCCGCTGCCTCCAGAATCGCATCCGTCTTGCAAAAGCAGAAGCGGGCGACATTGGAGGCCAGGTGGCTGTGTTCGGGGCTGTAAAATGCGGAGGGTGGGATCGCGGTCACGCCGATCTCCTTGGTCAGCCAGCGGCAGATCTGCACGTCGCGCAGGTCGTCCGTGGGCAAAGGCGCGTCCAAATCGGTCGTATCCACCAGAATGAAGTAGCTGCCATGGGGCGTCAACGGCGGGAATCCAACATCGTTTAGGGCAGACAGCAGGATCTCCCGTTTGGCCTGGTACATAACGCTCAGTTCATGCAGGTAGTTGCGCTCCTCCACCTGTTCAAAGGCCGCGCCAACCGCTTCCTGCAACGGCGTTGTCACCGCAAAGGGAATCCACTGGTGCGCCATCAGCACCGCGTGCGCCAGCGGTTCCGGCGCAATCGCCCAGCCTATCTTCCAGCCGGTCACCGAAAAGGTCTTGCCTGCGCTGCCCAGCGTAATCGTTCGCTCCCACATACCCGGAAGCGTCGCAATCCGCACGTGCGGCGTGCCGTCGTAGGTCATCCACTCGTAAACCTCATCGCTCAGCACCAGCAGATCATGCTCCTGCGCAACCTGCGCCAGCGCCAGCAGCTCCTCACGGCTGTACATCTTGCCCACCGGGTTGAGAGGTGTATTGATAATAATCAGTTTGGTCTTCGGGCTGATCGCGGCCCGCAGATCCTCCATATCGATCCGCCAGTCCGCCGCGCTGGTGGCGCCGGGCTTGGGCCGCAGCGGAACATAAACCGGTGTTCCGCCCGCCATGATCACCGACGGCGGGTAGCTGTCGTAGAACGGCTCGATCAGGATCACCTCATCGCCCGGGTTCACCAGCCCCTGCACCGTGGCGTAGATCCCTTCCGTCGCGCCCGTGGTCACAACGATCTGCGTCAACGGGTCCAGCTCGCGATCGAAAACCGGGCTGTACACCGCCGCCAGCGCATTCACCAGCCGCGGGTGGCCGGCGCTGCGCGCATACTGATTGTAGCCGGAGGCCAGCGCCGTGCGCGCCGCCTCAATCACAAAATCCGGCGCGGGAAAATCAGGGAAACCCTGCCCCAGGTTGATCGCATCGTATTCAAGTGACAGGGCCGAATACTCGGCGAAGACGGTCGTGCCGAAAGACTGTACCCGAACTGCTGCTGGCGTTGACACGGTGGCGCGTTCCTTAAGAAAGGTGGTCGAAGGCCCCCGCAAACGCATCGATTGCGCACCTGCAAAAGCCCGAGTCTGTGGCTGGAGGTTGGTGTAAAATTCCGCTGGCCGCGCAGCGCCCGACAACTGGCAACCGATTCTTGACAATTACATTAAATGATAGCACAGGGAGAACGGAAAGTCACCTATAATCGTGCGCACGGGCTCTTCAACAGCCCCACGCGCTCAACTCCCGACTGCCGTATATATTGATGTCGTTTGCCGAAGGAGCAGCCGCTGTGGTATCGTTCTCTCTGCGCCGCGCCCCCGTAGCTCAGTGGATAGAGCATCGGCCTCCGGAGCCGGGAGCACAGGTTCGAATCCTGTCGGGGGTACCATCAGGAGGAGTGAGATTCTCTCGCTCCTCTTTGTTTTTCCTCCACCCCCTTCACCGAAACAAATCCTTCTCCGCCGGCCGCTGAATCGACCGCGCCGGCGCATCCGCAACATCCGGCCGCCTGTACCCGCGCACAACTGCCGCCGGCCGCCCCTCACTGCTCTGACCCATCACCAATGTCGCCGCCGCGCACAGCTCATCGATAATGCACTCCTCGCTGGCCACCAGCTCGTAGCCGAACAGGTCCGTCAGCCCCCGCTGGTCCCACAGCGCCGGCAGACCCGCACAGCCGATACAGATGCCAACCGTCCCCATCTTCCACGGCCGCCCGTGACTGTCGCTGATCAGCACCGCAACATTTGCGCCGGTCATTTCCCCGATACTGCCGCGCAGCGCCGCCGCGCTGGCATCCGCGTCCGCCGGCAGCAGCGCCACCGTCTCCTCCTCCTCCGGCGCCACATTCGAATGGTCCAGCCCGCCGTGCGCGCACACCCAGCCGCTGCTCTGCTCGACGATCAGCACGCCCGCCCGCGCCCGCACGACCGCATTACTGTCGTCCAGCACCGCCTGCACCACCCGCGCGTCCTTGCCCGTCTCCTGCGCCAGGCGCAGCGCCTCCTCGCCCGGCGTCACATCCGCCAGCCGCACAAGCCGCCCTTCCGCCTTGCTCACGATCTTCTGCGCCACCACCAGAATATCCCCCGACAGCAGGCGCAGTCCGGCGGCCTCAGCCGCGTCCACAATCAGCGCCGCCAGATCATCGCCCGGCTGCACCAACGGTATGCCTGGTATCGGAAAAATCTGGATGCCCTCCTGCTCAGGAGGGCCATGGGAGAGACTGCTATCCATCAGAATCCCAACTCCTCGGTCACGCTGTCGTCGCTTCTGCCAAAGTGCCAATGCAAAAACGCTTCCAGCACACCGCCGCCCACAGCCAGCGACTTATCTGATAAACGGAACGCCGACCCGGGGTCGCCGCGCGGATCGATATCGCCGATCTTGAGCCCCGGCTGCAGCGCAACACTCTCGTGGATCAACCCGCGCAGCACGCCGGCCAACGGCGCCAGCAGCGTCGTCTCCTCGCCCGACGGATCCACAATCGCGCCGTAAGGTTCCCCGCACGCCAAACAGTCGCCAATACGCGCCAGCGCCAGAAAACGGCCCGCCGCCGGCGCACGCAGCACGCGCGCCGCTGCCGGATCGTCTCCCGAGCCGCGATCGCCGCTCTCTCCCGATACCTGCCCGTCCGGCCGCGCCACAATCGCGCCCGGCATCCCCGTATCGGCTTCAGCTTTGCCTTCCCAGATCGCCCGCCCCAGGTTGGGGCCGCGGTTCGTCTCGATCACCGCGTGGCAGTCAACGCCGGCCTCGAAACCCGGTCCCAGCGCCGCCACGAACTCCGCGCTCTCCAGCGTCGTGCCCGTATTGCACTTCGCCACGATCGCATCGACAACGGCCGACGGCGCCAGCTCGTCGATCGCCTCCATCTCCGGATCGACCAGAACCGGGACCTCTCCCGCATCCAGCACATCCGGCACGTCCGCCACCAGCGCCTTGCGCGCCGTGACGTCTTCTACCTCATGCTCTTCGTCATACACGGCCTGCGCAAAGGCCACCGCCCTCCTCACCGTCAGCGGGACGGGCAGTTCGGTCATCACCACAGGAATGCCGCAGCGGTGCAGCCGCCAGGCCACACCGGTCGCCAGGTCGCCGGCGCCCTTGATCAGCACCAGCAAATCGTCAAATGGGTATTCGTCTCTCATATCACAATGATTGTTGACGTACGCTTAAGCCATAAGTAGTATACACAGGGCACTGTAAAGTATACACAGCGCACAGTAAAGCAAAAACTACTGCGTGGCGCATTGCAGAAGCGCAGACACGCCCGGCTCGCAAAGGCCCGCGCACCGAAAACTACCGTCTGTAGCGGAGCAGAACCGATGACAGTCGTGATCGCGGCTGACCAAGCCAACGCGCTCAACCAGGCCGCCGCCGCCGTGGAGCGGGGCGCCGTCATCGGCGTCCCCACCGATACCGTCTACGGCCTGGTCTGTCTCTACAGTGATGCCGCCGCCATCGACCGGCTCTTCGTAATCAAAGAGCGCCCAAGCCAGAAAGCGCTGCCCGTACTGCTGGGCGACGCCGAGCAGACCAACGCCGTTGTACGCGCTGCGGGTGGGGACAATCTCCGGGCCCAGGCCCTCATCGACCGTTACTGGCCCGGCCCGCTCACCCTCGTACTCCCCGCGCGCAGCCACCTGCCGCCAGCCCTCACCGCCGCCGGCGACACCGTTGGCGTCCGCCTGCCCGCGCACCACTTCCTGCGCGCCCTCGCCCGTCGCGTCGGCCCCCTCGCCTCCTCCAGCGCCAATCGCAGCGGCCAGCCCCCCTGCGCTACCGCCGCAGCCGTCCTCGACCAGCTCGACGGCCGCATCCCCCTTCTCATCGACGCCGGCCCCGCCCCCCTCGCCCAATCCAGCACCGTCCTCGACCTCAGCAGCCAGCACCCAATTCTTCTCCGCCAAGGACCAATCGGCCCACAAGAGCTCGCCGCAGCCGGAATACCCCCAGGAGTGCTCAGTGAGAAGTGAAACGCGAACCGCGGGGAGCGAAAAACAAGAAACTCTCTCTCCTCCCTCCTCTTCACTCTCTTCTCTCTCCATCGGCATCGACGCATCCCGCAGCCTGCGCACCGAGCCCACCGGCACCGAATTCTATTCCCGCCAGATCATCGGCCACATGCTCGCCGCGCCCAGCGATCACCATTCCTTCCGCCTCTACGCGCCGCAAGAGCCCACCGCCGAAGCGCTGCGCGGCGCCGCCCCGCCCCCGCACGACCAGAGTGCCCTGACCGTGCGCACCCTGCCCGGCAACCGTCTCTGGACCCACCGCACCCTCGCTTGGGAGCTCTGTCGCCGCCCGCCCGACGTGCTATTCGTGCCCGCCCACGTCGTCCCTTTCCTGCCGCCGTCTCTCCTCCCGCACACCGTCGTCACCCTGCACGATCTCGGCTATCGCTACTTCCCCCGCTCCCACACCGCCCTGCAACGCCTCTACCTCGAGCTCTCCACCCGCTGGAGCGCCGCCGCCGCCAAGCGCATCATCGCCGTCAGCCGCCACACCGCCGCCGACCTGCAGCGCATCTACCGCGTGCCCGAAGCAAAAATCCGCGTCATCCACGAGGCTCCCATACCACGTGAGCCCGTCCAACACGCCAACGAACCTGGCGAGGACGCCGCAACCCCGTCCGTCTACCAACGGCCCTTCGCCCTTTATGTCGGCACCATCCAGCCCCGCAAAAATCTGCTGCGCCTCATCGACGCCTTCGCGCGCCTCATAAAGCAGCAGCAAATCGGCTGGGACCTCGTGCTCGCCGGCCGCCGCGGCTGGCTCAGCCAGGAGTACGAACGCCACGCCGCCGCCCGCGGGCTGTCCGGCCGCGTCCACTTCCCCGGCTACCTGCCCGACGCGGCCGTCGCCGCGCTCATGCAAAAGGCCCTCTTTTTCGCCTTCCCATCCCTATTCGAAGGCTTCGGCCTGCCCGTACTCGAAGCCCAAACCACAGGAGTCGCCGTTATGTGCGCCAAAAATTCTGCCCTGCCCGAAATCGCCGGCGACGCAGCCCTACTCGTCGACCCCGAGAACGTCGACGAAATCGCCGCCGCCATGCTGCGCCTCAGCCAGGACGAGAACCTGCGCCAGGAGCTGATCGCCAAAGGCTATGAAAATGTCAAACGATTTTCGTGGGAAAAAGCCGCCCGCGAGACGCTGGCCGTGCTAGAAGAGGCCGCCGCCAAAAAATGAGCTCTCCGCGGGAGCAGAGTTGGGCATCACTACAGATTCTGGGCGTGCGCGTCGACTGCGTCGATTTCCAGCAGACCCTTGACGCAATCAGCGCCTGGATCGCGCAAGCGCAGGCCGAAGAAAGAGCCAGGAGTAGTGAAAAACCTGAGCACACCAGCCCTTCCGCCGACAACCGTTCTGAAGACGTCATCAGCGGCGGGCAAACTCGCTCCTCACGCCACGCGACACACGCCTCGCCGTTCCCCCGCCAGGTCTGCACCGTCAACCCCGAATTCATCATGACCGCCCGCCGCCATCCCGCCTTCGCCCAGGCGCTGGCGGCAGCCGACCTCTGTACACCCGACGGCGTCGGCGTCCTCTGGGCCGCGCGCCTCGCCGGAGTAAACCTTAACGAACGCGTAACCGGCTCCGACGGTATCCACCACATCTGCCAACGGGCCGCCGCGCAAGGGTGGCGCGTCTTCTTCCTTGGCGCCGCCCCTGGCGTAGCCGAACGCGCCGCCGCCGAGCTGGCACGCCTCTACCCCGGTCTGCCCGTCGCCGGTACCTACGCCGGCTCACCCGCCGACACCGACTGGCCCCAAATCAGCCAGCGTCTCACCGCCGCCCGCGCCGACCTGCTCTTCGTCGCCTACGGCCATCCCCGCCAGGATCTCTGGATTCACCAGCACAGAGCGGAGTTGCCCGTCGCCGTCGCCCTCGGCATCGGCGGCGCCTTCGACTTCGTCGCCGGCATCACCCCCCGCGCCCCGCACTGGCTCCGTCGCCTCGGCCTCGAATGGCTCTACCGCCTCGCCCGCCAACCATGGCGCTGGCGCCGCATGGCCGCCCTGCCGCTGTTCGCGCTGCTGGTCCTGCTGCAACGGCCGCGGCGATGAGGGTTCAGTATCTCCTTTCACCAAGTGAGTTCCTGGATAGGTCTACCGGACGGATTCCTACTCTTCTATGAGACGCATTTCAACGACACTCAGGAGTGGAACCGTAAGCGCTCCTCGTCCCGCAGTTTCGTAGGTATAGAGGCTAATGGCCTCTGCCACGAATTCAACCTTGTCCTCCGCGATGAGCCTGGGCGAAGAATTCTCATAGTATAACCACATCAAATCCTGAACACCTTCACCTCCTTCGGCCATGACCAATACGCTGTCTTCAAGAGCCTGTAGAACATTAGCCTTGAAGTAGACATACTTTCCGACATGGGATTCCATGTTGCGCAAAAGATCTTCAGTTTCTATTTCCACAGCCGAGCTACGAGCCGCTTCCCACTCTGTAAGTTCCTCTCTTGACTGCACAGTGACGAGGGTTCCTGAAATCCACGCAGTCTCGCCTTCATTCACACAACAGAACTGATACCATCCAGAAGATTCTTGGATTGGCCCCTGCAAGATATCTCCGGATTCAACAACGGCAACAATGTTATGCTGAGTGCCAGGACCTGAGCGCACATTTCCTCGAGCAATCTGGACCACGATAACGCTGTCAGGGTCGGCTGTAGGGATCGGCGTTGGCGTAACAGTTGGCGTAGTGGTTACCGTCGGGGTAATCACTGGTGTGGCAGTCTTAGTGGGCGTAGCCGTTGGCGCAAGGCGAGTCTCCATCGCTTCCACGCGTTCCGTTAACGCCTCCACTGTAGATGTCAAATCCTCTTGGCCAGCAAGAAGAATCTCAATCTTTTCAGCGAGTGATTCTAAGGTTAGCTCTGCTTCTTCAGCATACAGAGGAAATGAAACTGAAAGAAGCAATGCGACCACCGTTACTGCCAAAACGAAATGTTTCTCTGCGAGTTTCACTATAGTTTCTCCTTGGGATTCGCAGGATGACTGCTTCCGGTAATGCCAGTCAGCCCTCTTCCGCAAAACCGGCATACAGACGCTTCCGGTCTGATGTGTTCAGCACAATTCGGGCAGACCTTCGTACGCCCTTTACTCACTGACGCGGCTTCCAGCATCTGCCGGTTCGAGGGAAGGACGAGAATCCAAATCGGCAATTAGTAGTTAGGGGCTTGACAAGCAATCCATAGTCGGGTATACTATATAGGTAAGTGACAATGAATCAGCTTGGGAGCCACGACAATGGATTTGCTCAGAGTTTTCAGACAGTTCCCCGACCACGAATCTTGCATCGAACATCTGGAAAGCGTGCGGTGGGGAGACTTCCCTTCGTGCCCACATTGTAACGGTTCTAACGTAGCGCGCAAGGCTGACGGCGAGCGCATAGGCCGCTGGAATTGCCACGGCTGCAAGGCTAGCTTCAACGTTCTCTCCAAGACCATCTTCCAAAAGACCAAAATCCCGCTACAAAAGTGGTTTCTGGGCATTGCGCTGGTACTGAACGCCAAGAAATCACTCTCCAGTTGCCAGTTGGCCCGCGACCTGGACCTGAACCAGAAGTCCGCATGGTACATGAAGATGCGGATCAGAGAGGCGATGGTAGAGGATTCAGACGCCTTCCTGCATGGCATAGTGGAAGCAGACGAGGCGTTTTTGGCCGTGGACGGCAGCAATCCCCGCAAGAACAACCGCAACGACGACGATCCCCCCCCCCGCGGACGCGGAACGAAAAAGCTGCCGGTAATCGGCGCGATTGAACGCGGCGGCAAGGTTGTAGCGCAGCCCTCCCCCAAGGTCACGGCCAAAAGCCTGCACAAGTTCCTGAAACGCCATGTAGACGGCGGCGACAGCGTTCTGATGACCGACCAGTTCCCCGCCTACCGGCGCATGGGCGACTGGGTGCCGCACTTCACGATTAACCACGCGGTACGGTACGTTGAAGGCCTGATTCATACCAATTCGATTGAAGGTTTCTGGTCACTTCTGAAACGTGCGCTGTACGGGCAGCATCATCACTACAGCACGGAACACGCGGCGGCCTACATTGTCGAGGCGTGCTACAAGTACAACATTCGCAAGTCCGCCAATCCGTTCGCTGATTTCATTCGCGGGGCGGTGTCAGTATGAACCGGCTCTACTACGGCGATTGCCTGACGGTAATGGAGAGTATACCCCGCAACAGCATCGACCTGATTTACCTTGATCCCCCGTTCAATTCGAATCGCAACTACAACGCCATCTACAAGGACAAAATCGGCCGCCCGTTGCCGGTGCAGATAGAGGCGTTCTGCGACACGTGGGAGCTGACAGAGGAACGGGAACGGGCTATCCGATATATGCCTATGCTGATGCGGGAAAGCGGCATAGACGACGCTACAGCCGAGTTCTGGCGGCTCTGGATGAATGCACTGCGCAATACGCAGCCGCGCTTGCTGGCCTATCTCTCCTACATGGTGGAACGGCTACTCAAGATGTACCCGCTCATGAAGCCGACGGCAAGCCTGTACTTCCATTGCGATCCTACCGCCAGCCACTATATCAAGCCGCTCCTGGACGCCGTTTTCGGACATCAGTCCTACCGCAACGAGATAACCTGGCAGCGTATCGGCTCCACACAAAAGGGCAGCCAGCACGCCAGCCGGTCATGG
The DNA here is from genome assembly GCA_958295845.1 of Caldilineaceae bacterium. Classification (GTDB taxonomy): domain Bacteria; phylum Chloroflexota; class Anaerolineae; order Caldilineales; family Caldilineaceae; genus Bin5. The sequence goes on along the minus strand of OY282376.1, from coordinate 5,052,458 downwards.
GGAACCAATACCGACATTCTGCTGTACTACGTCAAGAATCCGAAGGCGGCCAAACTTGACCCGCGGCGCCCTCCTTCGGACATGTCGAAGGAGGAGATCGAGGCTAAGTTCAAATTCATAGACGAAAACGGCGACCGCTACTACGATGACAGCGCGCATATCTGGTCTACCCCCGGCATGGGCCCGCGCCCGAATCTGTGCTACGAATGGCGCGGCTTCACAAATCCGCATCCAAGCGGCTGGCGACTGAGCAAGGAACGGCTGCAAGAGGAGTACGAGAAGGGGAACATAGTAATCCGGCCTGATGGCCGCTTGCAGCGGCGCAAGTATCTCCGTGACTACAAGGGAGCGTCCTACGGCAACCTGTGGACTGATATACCGATGGCGTTGGGCAAGGAGCGGATGGGCTACGCTACCCAGAAACCGCTTGCGCTGTTGGAGCGCATCATTCGGGCCAGCAGCAACGAAGGCGATACGGTTCTTGACCCGTTTTGCGGCTGCGCCACGACTCTTGAGGCGGCGCACAGGCTGGAGCGCAACTGGATCGGCATAGACATTGCGATCCACGCGGTCAAACGCGTTGCCCAGGTGCGCCTGGTTGATCGTTGCGGCTTGAAGGAAGGCGTACATTTCACGGTTGAAGGCGTGCCGCGCTCGGTCGAAGGCGCACAGGACTTGTGGGAGCGCGACAAGTACCAGTTCCAGAAATGGGCGGTTGAGCAGGTTGAAGGGTTCGTTTCGCAGAAACGCACGTCCGACGGCGGCATAGACGGACGCATCTACTTCGAGTTGGCGGATATGAAGGACTTGCAAAGCATGCTGGTGGAAGTGAAGGGCGGCAAGAACGTGAACATAACGGACCTGCGCGCCCTCCGAGGCGTACTGGACGCGGGCGATGCAATGATGGCGGGATTGATCACCATGCACCCGCTCGGCAAGATACAGGAGCGCAATTTCAGGAAGTTCATGGCGGAGGCGGGCGACCTGGTAGTCAATGGCCGTCCCTACAGCCGTATGCAGCTTCTGTCGGTGCCGGAAATACTGGACGGCGACCGGTTCGACCTGCCCAACATCGCGGGCCGTCACGAATTGCAGCCCAGTTTGATCCCCGTCCGATAAGGGGACATAAGCCCCTAACTACTAATTGCCTCCAAATCAGTCCGAAAATACCCAGCAGACATCCTACAAAGAACCAGCCGACGCCGCTGCGCCCCTTCAGCGAGGCCACCACCGCACAGGGCCTTGCTGTCCCCCTCAGCCGATCACCCCACTTACAATCCCATGCCAAACGCGAGAAATTCCCAGACCAGCTTGCCGAAGACAACGATAACGCTCAGAATAATCGCGGCGATGCGGCTATTACCTTTCATCCGCTCGACAATGTAGACGAAAATCCAAATACCCAGAACCAATAAAGCGATCTCTGTGAGCAACAGATACTCCTCTAGTTAAGGCCGTAATCGGCGGACTGGGCTTTCGCACGACCAAGCAACCCATCCACGCTGTCACTAAGTCAGAAAAGCGCCGCTTCCTTTCGGCAACTGCGCCGACGTTGTCTTTCAGCGGGGCAATATTCACATGGCACGACTCCCCCAGATCATCAGCCGGTACCAGATAGCCCGGGTTATGCTGCCGTTCTGTCGGTGCTGCGCGCTCTACCTCGCCCGACTCGCTGTCCGTCAGGGCTTCGGACTCGCTCCCGAAACTCAGCGACCCTTGACCAATACTGTTAGCCTCACTTCGCCTTCGTACATCTCTGGGCGTAGAGTCCGTATCGCTCACAGTTGAAGCGTTCGCCCCTGACTTCCGCGTAAATGGTAGTAACATCATTACTTGTGATTTCCCACTTGTCGTATCCATGTTTCCCCCCGTATAAGGCGCCCATCTCCTCATCCTCTGTCAAAGAAATACGCCCCAGGAAGTTAGTGTACGTACGGCCGTTAATGTGCAGGAGGAGGTCGCCTTCTTCTGTAAGAAAATTAGCGTCAAAAGCCCAGACGTACCCATTCTTGAAAAGAACAGTAAATTTCGCCGTCGGCTCAAGTGTACTAACCGGTTCAGGCGTGGGCGCATATTCTTCCATTAGACTGAATGCTGCTTCACTTACTATGAGTGCACATGGCCTAGTGATTTCATTTGCCAAGATCCACTCAAGCCAATATGCCCTCATTGGCGTGTCGAGCTTGGCGGCTACACCATCCAATTCCAGCCAGTTGGTGCTCGAATTTACGATCCGGAACATTTCTCTGTATTCGACACCGCACTTCTCCGCTGCTGCAATGAATGGTCGGCGGTAGTTCGCTATCCGTCTTTCCTGCTCATCATCAGACAAACGGGAAAAGCTTCCCCAGGGTCTTGTGGTGCCCCCAGTGCCTTCGTAGTCATTGAGCGTGAGCAGAAAGGCAAGATGCGCGATTTCTTCTTGCGCCTCCGTCTGCACCGTCGGTGTCGAAGTCGGTGCCCGTGTCGAAGTCGGTGTCCGTGTCGATGTCGCCGTCGCTGTCGGTGCGACCGTTGTCTCAATGGCCGCGAGCCGTTGGGCTATGTCGTTCTGGGCAGTGAAGATCTCAGTGAGTTTGGCAGCAAGGCCTTCGACCTCTGCGGCCAGGGCCTCAAGCGTAAGCCCGTCCTGCGCCAGCAGCGCGCCTGGCACAAGCAAAGCCAGTACCGCAACGATAATGAGAAATCGCTTCATGCTTGCTCCCTTTCCTTACGCGGATCGAGGCTGTATGACTGTCCTTTCAAAATTCCCCCACCCATGTCCAGTACTCCTGGTCCCAAATGGAATCTATATTTATGCAAAGCTGGCTACCTGGCATACCAGGCCAAATAGGCCTCACAACTGTCGGATTCGATCATGCTCTGAATTGCAGAATTCGCGGCGATCCGCTCAATAAAGTCAAGGCGGAAACCGCCGCCTGGCACTCTGTCCCGCAGCTTCCCTAACCAGGCGACACGGCCTCTCTCGTCCACCATGTCCGCATATTTCTGGATCAGCCAGAACGTGTCGCCATAGCCCAAACTGCACACCTTGGCGGTATACACAAAGTAGCCGTAAAAGATTGAGGTCAGCCTGTCCCTCTCGGCTTGGCCGAGAACACGAAAGTCAAACCTGGACGCTGCGTAGTCGTCTGACACCAATTGCCGAGAAAGGCTGCGCACCTCTTCAGCCGTCGGCCCAGGTGTACTGGCCGGCCTGGCCGTGGCAGCGCTCGACTGTTCGTCCAGCAGCCGAACTGTTGCATCTACGATTGCGAATTCACATCGCCCTGTGAACTCATATGTCGAGAGCCACTCTAGCCAGTAAGCCCTCACTGGCATTTCGAGCCTGGCGCCTTTACCAAAGTACTCCAACAGATTGGCGCTCAAATCTACGAACAGAAATATCTCTCCGTATTCGACACCGCATCCCCGCCCTGCTTCGATGAGTAGCGGGAGGTAGAACGCCGCCTGTCTTTCCTGCTCTTCATCAGTCAGTTGATAAAAGCTCTGTCGGGGTCCACTGGAGTCTCCTATACGGTCATAGTCATCCTCGGCGAGCAGTCTGGCATAGAGCCTTTCTGGTTCTTGCGCCCCCGCCTCAGTCGTGGCTGTAGGTATCGGTGTCGCAGTCGCTGTCGGCGCAATCGCGGTTTCGATAGCCGAAATGCGCTCAGAATGGCTGGAGACCGCGCCGGAGAGGACAGTAATCTGTGCCGCCAGAACCTCCAGCGTAATTCCCTCCTCCTGCGCCCACAGCGCCGCCGGCACAAGCAGGCCGAGGAGAACGACGAGTAGAATCAGATTTCGTTTCACGCCTATCTCCTCCCTTACTCAGCAGGCACAAGCAACAACGGAACCGGGCGAATGCGCCCAACACCGTCATCCCCAATGCAGATGACAGGCGGTGCGTGAACGAACTGAAAGTGGTCGTTAATAAATCTGTGCGTGCCGCATACGGTACCCACAAATTCGATTTCTGCGCTGGCAACACGACGCCGGGCTCCAGGAAGAGAAGGGCGTCACCCGCAATGTTGAGGCCTCTACCAAAATCCAATACTGGTTCGACAACGTTTAAGATGAGACCCCCTGTCCTGTGCGCCTAGCCTTCCTACGTGCGTATAGCCACATTCCGACCCTTTTCAGCCTCCCGACGTATGCTCACGTCAAACTCACCGTCCTCAGACTCAGAGAGGTACAGATCGACCGTCGCCATCATGTACACCGGACGCCAGATATAAAGGTGGATGTTGTTATACAGGTCCAAACCGTCTGCGGGGCGCTCGGCTGCAGCCGCAACGTCGGTCAAAGTCTCGTTAGCCGCAGGCAGGGAACTCTCCGCCGCGGAAGAAGATGCCGGCACGCCGCTCTGGACTGCGAGCGAAGCTCCCAAATGCAACCGCAAAGGCGATGAGAATGGCGACACGTGTGCGTTTCAAGTGACGTCCTTTCGCGGAAACTGCGGCCCCCGCACAGCCATACGAAACTGGTGCCAGGACGCAAACAGGGCCATGGCTGGAATGCCATGACCCTGCTAAAAGGCCCAATCCCCTCTGGTAGGTTTAATGTCCTCTACTGCCAGGCGATTCTCAGGACAGTTCCATCCGGCCGACCCCTATCCCTCGACAAGCCTCACAGCTGACAAAAATCCTGAACTGTTCTAACCGCCGCGCGTATCGCTTGAATGTCCAAAATGGCGATTAAGATCGACAGTACATCCCCCAGAGCGTCAGGTCCAGTTGACGTTACTCTTGCCAGGAATAGGCAGTAACGAAACAACTGAAATTGCTACCGGCACCAAGTAGCAATTATGTTCTTACAGCTATCTTAGCCGATTCCTATGGGTGATGTCTCGTCTAAATGGGCCAGTTCTGGGGACTTGGCTAACCGAATTTGGTGATCGCCGGTCAGACAATATTCTGGATCAGCGGTTGCGAAAACCTGGCCGCCGGACAGATCGACGAAGAAACAACAGGCTTGCAACGCTGCCAGGAGGTACAGTTTGCTTTGCGCCGCGCTTAGGCCCGGCTTCCTTGAGAAGATGAATCAGAAGGGAAAAGTGACTCGTGGAAGGGTCGCTTGCTCACCCGTAGATCGAGCGAGGTCAGGACCTGCTTGAAGTAGCCTTCAGAAGACGTGATATTGGATAAGTCTGTGAAGAAGACAAAGAAAATGACCCAGACATCTCCGGAAAGGAGGGAGAAGAATATGTTGAAAACTGACGAAGATGAGCTAGCAAAGCAAGTTGAGGAAACCTGGTCAAGAGCGAGCCCGGACAAACGGAATGAGCGCTGTCTGAGCTATCACCAAACGCAAAGTTAAAGGTCAGCAAGCCTCGATTCCGACGACCTCCAAACCGCCGCTCACTCCACCCACTGCCCAATCTGCTCACCAATCCGCGCCACCGCGCCCGCCCCGTCCTGCTCGCCCGTCAGCACCCGGTTCACCTCAATAAAATAGACCAGCGAAATCTCAGTATAGTGCCCGCCCGTCGTCGCCGCCGGCCGCGCCACCGCGTGCTCAGCCAGGCTCTCCGCGATCTGCGCCGCCGCCGGAATCCGCGCCTGCACATCCGCATCCTCGTACAGCGCCGCCATCGCCGGCGGCGTCCCGTCTGCCAGCGCCCGCCGCCGCTGCGCCGTCGCGTCCGTCAGACAGCGGGCCGCATCCGCCGCCGCATCCGGATAACGGCTGTAACGGCTCACCCCGATCTGCTGACCCCCAACGACGCTCGCATGCCGCCCGTCCGGGCCGTCCCCCTTGGGCAGACGCGTCACGCCGAACAGATCGCGGACCGGGCTGTCCTCCGCCTGCCCCAGCCCGTACGCATACGGCCAGTTGCGCATGAACGCCGCATTGCCGTTCTGGAACATCCAGCGTGCATCCTCCTCCTGAAACGCTGTAACCCCCGGCGGGCTGATCTCGCCCACCCAAGCCGCCGCCCTGTCGAGCACACCCGCCGCGCCGTCGTCCAAGGCCAGCTTCCCTTCGGCATCCACGATCAGCTCGCCCCCCATACTCGCCTGCCACTCCAGCGCATTCACCGTCAGACCCTCGTACACATTCCCTTGCCACACATACCCCCAGAACTCCGCATTCTCCTCCCGTTCCCCCGCCTGGATCGTCGCCGCCATCTCCTCCAGCTCGCGCCACGTAACCGGCGGCCCATCGAAGCCGTACTTCTCCAGCAGGTCCGTCCGGTAATAGAGCAACCCGACGTCCCCCATCAGCGGCAACCCGACCAGCGACTCCCCCACGCTGTTATTCTCCAGGTAGATAGCGAAGTACTCGCCGCGCTGCTCCGCCGTCAGATGCGGGTTCAGATCCAGCAGATGCCGCGCCAGCGTCCCCGACCACACCACGTCAAAGTCGATCAGGTCGATGTCGTCCGACTCCGCCGGCAGAAACTGCAAGTAAAGCCCCAGCCGGTCCACCGGATTGGCCGGCGCCGGCAGCAGCTCGATCGCCATCCCCACCTCCGTGCCGCACCGCGCCACGAGCTCCCTGTCCACCGGCCGCACAAAAGCCGGCCCCATCCACCGCAGGATTGGCCTCGGCGGCGTCACCGCCACCGTCTCCTCACCCGCCACCGCGGCGCCGCCATCCCCGCCACAGCCCGCGCTCAGCCCCGCACCCAGCAGCAACGCCAATAGCAAAAACCCGGCGGCCGTCCACCTACGCCTCTTCCTCATAATTCGAACCACCCTGTACCTTCAATCATCATCAGCGAATGTCCCTCGAAAAATTTCCGGCCGTCTCGAACCGAATCCCGTTCACCCCCAAAGGCCCACATTGCATTTGGCACGTAACCCCGGCCTGAACACTGATCGGCACAAGAAGCTGACCGCCCTCGAAAAGGCCCTGCTCGGAGTCGTCAGGTCGAAACGGAAGTCTCTCTCCACTCTCAAGACTGTAAAGCCCCACGCGCAGAAGATAACTGCCTGGGACTAAATCAGCAGGTAGTTCAAGTCTGCGGCCGTCAATATACAGGCTGTTCGGTTTCCACATGCTCGTCGGCTCAAGCCCAGCAAGAGGAGGACCATCGAACTGGGCCACCAACTCCCCTCGCGAGTCCGTAAGATGGATATAAGTAATCCAATCTCTGTCGACGCCTTGGCCGGTCTCCCAGAACAGGCGGAAAGAGTAGCCGGCAGGCAAGTCAAACAGATCATAGCCCTGCAACTGTAATCCATCATCAGTACCACCTGATGCAACGGTCGACGGCCGCGCCCTCTGAAACCGTCCCGGACGTAGCGGCGCTACCGACATCTCCCTCAGACGCATGAGTCCGTCCATCGAACCGGGAACATGAAACCTCTCGCCCGCAGAAGAGGAAAGCCCCGTTACAAGCGAATAGGTGACGGGAGGTATGTCGGTGGGAAGCGTAAGCCGCATCGTCTCAATGTAGTAATTCGCCGGATCCCAAACAGAGGCCGGAGGGCGAATCGCCCCCTTATTCTCGGTCGCCCACGACTGCCGCAGGGAGGGCGTGTACAGGTGAAGAAGAGTTCGCAGATCTCCGTCCATCTGTTCCTCGGCTTGCCAGAAGAAGCGCACAAATACCGTGTCTCCTGGTCTGGGATTTGAACTGCTGAGAAGCTTCCAACCAATGAGCGTCACCTGTCCGCTCTCTGAGTCCCCGAGTGTCTCTGGCTGGCCTTCCACCCCAAAGGGCACTTCACCTGGAGGCGAGTGCCACAAAAAAGGACCGCCTACAGTCCAGCCCAGCAAATAACGAACCATCAATAAAGTCAGCACGCATCCCGTCATAAGAGGGATTAATCGGGAGGTGCTCAGATCCTCGGCGCGCCTCACGCCCCAGTCGCTACTCTCGCCCCTTCGCCAACGCACTGCAAAGTACAGGAACCCGACAAAGGTAGCCAGCAGACCGAACATGCTCAACTGCTTTCCTCGCCCTTCCCAAACCGTTCCTTCCCAACGTATGACCAGAGGCCGTTCCGGACTCCGCAAGTCTTTCACTTCTGTCCAGCCACCCGGCCCCGGCGTCAGCGTAGCCCTTGGCTCTGCGCTCCATCCAGGATGATAGTGCAGTCGCAGCAACGATCCTGCCTGCCCGGACAGGTCCGCCACGGCCCGGTGCGGCGAGTGCCACACAAGTCTCTCCGCCTCGGGCTCTGCTTTCTCCCCGCTCGCGTAACCCAGGTCCGCACCCTTAACCAGGAACTCCTTGCTTGCGGCAAATCCCCAAAGTCCGTAAGTCCTCTCATAGTCTGAGGACTCTTCAATGCTCAATGTTTCCACAGGCGTAATGCCGGAAATCGAGACCAGCCTTGGAAACAGATAAGGATAGATGATCAGTATCGAGCCGATCAGCAGGACGAGAGTCGGGACCCAACGTCGCCTTTCAGGCCAGGCATCAATTGCCACACCGCCCGCTGCCACGGCCCCCAGGGTCGCAAAAGGCACCAGCCGAAACGGAAACTGTACAAAATCCAGGCCCGGGATCGCGTGCCATACCGGCTCAGACACCGGCAGCGTAAGAGTCAGCATCGCCAGCGCAAACAGTCCACCCCAAGTGCCCCAAACGCGCAGATCCCGACGCGTCGCAAAGAGCGCGCTCAGCAGCCCGGCAGCCACTGCCAATATCTGTGGCCACCCGAATGTAGATGAAGGTAACGTCAACGGATTGCCCGCGCTGCTGTCCAGAAAGACCGGCTCCAGATGTAACAGCTCCCGCAAACTGAGAAAGTGGTTGCCTACCGAAAAGTAACCACTCCGGGCATCATCTATCTGCACAAGAGACAAATCAGCTACCGCCGGCAACCAGAAAACTGCCGACAGCGCTGCCGCCGCGACAGCAGCCAGAGCGCATCGCACCAGACTGTCGCGCCGCCCGTAAAGCATAGCCAGCATCAGCCAGTAGATCAGAAGGATGAACGACCCCACTAAAGCCGTTATGTTGTGGCTGAACACCAGTGCTGTCAGCGAACATACTGCAATGAGCCAGTTCCAGGGACTTCCTCTTGAGTGAAGCGCGTCAATCGCCCACAGACAGACTGGCAACATAAGAATGCCCAGCATCTGCGGATAGTCCCCAAAATAGTAAATCCCACGCAGTAAGAACTTGGGCTGAGCCAGATAAAGCACGGCCCCGACAAGGCTGGCCTGTACCGAAAACGTCCGGCGAAGCCACGCGTACGTGCAGAGTCCAGACAGGACAAAAACCGCAGTGAATACCAATTTCACCGACTCATCCAAACGGAATCCGCTTAAATGAGCCCCGGCGACCAGCCAGTGGAAACCTGGGCTGTAATGGTGGAAGACAGGCGCGCCAAGGCCCTGGTACGCAATAGGAAACCACCGCGGCCAGAATACGCCCTGCTCAAAAGCACGCGTCACCGCCGCGGCGCGATGCATGTGCAGGAGCATATCGTTATGGATTCCGGGAAGTCCCTGTTCGTCCCAAAGCGGGCTGACCAGGAGGGCGGCGAGAACTACGACAAAACAGCCAATACTTAACTTATGTCTGAACTTATGTCTGATGAGCGTCGGGGGCATAGGTTTGGTCAAGAAAAACGGTCTGGATGGCTTCAATCGCGTTGAGGCCGCGTTTACCTGCGAGGAACGAACTGAACAGAAGATATGTACCCCGTCCAGAGCGGCACAGCCTTTCGCGCCTGCCTGTTTTCAGAATCCATGAGCAAACATACATTAGCTCTCTCTTCGATACCTTTCTGTACCTGCTGTCCCCGTTACAATGGCCCGGCAGTTACCCAATAACCAGAAACGCAACGACCCAGCCACTACTGATTTGCGAACCTGAATGTGGCGAGCGAAGGTGACTCTCTCCTCATTTCTCTCCACACCAATCCTCAATCAATCGCCGCAGTCTCTGACCACTGACCACTGACCACTGATCACTGACCACTGCAGTTCTGGGCGGTCGGGCCTTCGGCCCTCCCTTGTGCAGGGGCTGCGCCCCCGCAACGCCCCGCCCTGGCTAGCCACCGTGCTGGTTCTTCCCCACCATCGTGGCATGCCGACAGTGCGCCCCAACCAACCTGGCGGCTGCCAACCGAATACGCCATCACAAAGCCTGAATGGCGGCAAAGACGAAGAGTTGGTCAAGACACACACTGTATGCGGCCTAGTAGTTACCTGAAACTAAAGACTAAAAACGCAAAAAGGAAACCACCGCCGCTTCACCCGCCGCCAGCTCCACCGCCGCGCTCACCGCCAGCTCCGGACTGTGCACCAGGTACACGCCCGGCGCAAACGGCCCGAACTCGGCCCGGTACGCCATCTCGCCCTCCCCGGACCCGCCTGCCCCCTGCTCTTCCTCGCCGCCGGCTCCGTCCGTCACGATGATCGTCAGCGCCGGCCGCTCCACCCACTGCACCCGGATCATCCCCGGCATTGCCGCGGCCGTCTGAATGCGCGTGTACTGGCTCCATCCCGCCTCGTTCTGCCACAGTTGCATGCTGAGCCGGTCTCCCGCCCCAAGGTGGATCCCGCGTCCCCCAAAACCGTCCGCGTAAAAGTCATAGTCGCCCGCCGGCAGACTGTCGAACCTGAACTCGCCCGACGGTTCCACCTGCGTCACATAACGCTGTCCCTGCGCGTCCACCAGCGCCACCTGTCGCGCAGCCTGCGACCCGCCCGCCGGCTGCGTAACTCGCGCCGGCGCAGCAGCCGCACCGGGCTGAGTCCGGCCATGCAACGACGCCGGGTCCGGCCGCGCCGGCAGCGCATCCTCCGGCAGCAACAACAGATCGCAGCCGACCTCGTTGCGCCCATCCAGATCTATCGGCAGCGGCCAGTTGAGCAGCCGCCTCCCTTTCACATCCACATAATATCTGCCCGCTGCCAGACCGCTGAAGACATAGCCGCCCGTCTCGTCCGCTTCGGCAAAACGCTCGCCAGGGCCTTCCCCTGGCTTCTCCACCCGCAGCCGCACCGTGCAGCCCGCCCCGCCTTCCACCGCACCGCTGATCGACGACCCCTGCCCCGCGGCTCTCTTCTCATCATAAGAAAAGACAAAGAGCACACGCGTCGCCATCCCCCGGTCAATCGGGATCTGGCACTGCAGCGGCGCTGGCCCGCTGTTCGGTAGCCCCAGCACCTCCAGCCGGTAGCTGTCAGCCTCCAGCGGCCCCACCACGCACGAAGCCGTCAGTTCCTGGCTTCTGCGCGCCAGCGGCACCACCCGGCCCTTCCCCTCACTGTCGCTGATGCGCAGGGCCAGCGTGCCGGGATCGTCGTTCGGCAATAGCTCCACCCGGAATGACAGCATGCGGCCCCGCTCCACAGCCTGCTGATCGACCTCATATCCCCAGCCGTAGGCCGCCGCGTCGCAGACCGCCTCCTCGGCCGGCCCAATTTCGATCGCCTCCACACGGCTGCCTGCCGGGTCCGTCACCTCCAGGCTGTACCCCCCCGCCGGCAGATTCACAAAACGGTAAACGCCGCTTGTCCTGGCGATCGTTTCGTAAGCGAACCCGTCGCCGTGCGTCAGCCGTACCTGCGCGCCCGCCCCGCCCCGCACCTTACCGCTCAACACACCATCCCCCGTCGGCCGCAATCCATAGCGCGCACCGGTAACGGGTGCTCGAGGAAGACGCTCTTCCTGCCCTTCCCGCGCCCTCGGCCGTTTGGGCTCCGCCTTCAGCAGCGAAACGATCGGCAACGTCGACCAGCCAAACGTCTCCGCGATGGGAACCGGCCCCGCCGGCAGCGACACCAGCTCTCTCTCCTCCCCCCTCTCCTCTCGCCCTCCCGCCAGATGCACCGGGCTGTACCAGGCGTTCTGCTCGTCAACCGAGCCTTCGCCCTGCAGCGCGTCATGCGCCAGCAACCAGAAGGCCGTGCAGAAATAGTAGTCCGGCGCCGGCGGCGTGTGGCGGCTCGTCCCCATCATCGCCCGGCAGATCTCCAGCGTCTGCGCCGCATGCAGCGTCGTCGCCGGGTAGCGCGGGTCCGCGCTCTCATCCATCAGATAGCCGCTGGCCGTTGAAAGGATCGGCAGACTGCGGCCAATCAACCCCTCCACCTCCCCGTTCAAGCGTTCATACGCCCGCCAGTATACGCCCTGGCCCCGCGCCTGCCCCTCCGGCGGCCCGGCGGCCGCCGCCTCCCCCCAGCCGTCGCGCGCGTCGTCATCAGGCCCAGCCGGCTGCTCCCCGCCGTCCGCCGGATGGCGGCCCGCATCGTCGACCCCTTCCAGAGGCCGGCCCTGCCACGCCTCCGCGGCCAGCGCCGCGTAGAACTCGCGCCCAGTCGGCGCGCCCCCGCTGCCGGCCGCGTCGGCCGCGTCACCCGGATAGTGCGGCGGACGGTTGCTCGAATAGTTGTGGATCGCCAGCCAGATCGGCTCGTCGAACAGCGCATCGCCCCCCACGCGCGCAATCTCCTCCGCCAGCCGCCAGTCTCCCTCCGGCGTCAGCGCCGGGATCGACGGCAGCCCGCCCCGCGCCAGGATCGCCTCCATATTTGCCGCCGCCGCCCGTGCCGTCACCGCCAGCGCATCCTCCGGCAGCCTCTCCCGCCCCCAGAATGCCGCCCTGTCCGGTTCACTGTCCAGCTCAAAGTAGCGCACCCCGGCCTCGACCAGCCTCTCCACCGCCTCCAACTCCCCCGCCGAGAGCCGGCCCGGTCCCGCCCCCTCCCGCACAATCTGGACGATCGGCATGATCTGCGCAGCCAGCAGCGCCCGCGACAACCACAACGCACCGCGCTGGTCCGCAATCTTGACCCACTTAACGCCTAGTTCCATCAGCTCCCGCAGCCAGAACGTCTCCACCATCTCCGGTGCCGCCGCGCTCACGCCGGCGCACCAGTGGATGCCGATACCTGTGTCGTCCGCAGGGCGAGGATAATCGTGCAACGCCATAAGCGGTCATTATACAGCCGTTCCAAGCCCGTGACTAGCGTTCGCCGCATTCAACCGCAAGCCGCTGCCAACATTTTCCACTGCGTCCGCACCTGACGAAGTATTGTCTTTCTGCCCAAAAATACTGTAAACTAAGCCCGAATTCCGGCGTTTCCGGCAATTTGGGCGCAACGCTTTTCTGTCAAATCTCGTGTGAACCGCACAATACGTCGCCAATGTCGACGACTTTGGAGCCAGGCGTACACGCTTTGCCCGCACTATGCGTCATAATCGAGTAATCTGCCCGTGTCCCGCCCCGTCTGGATAGCGTGTACTGCCGCAGGACCCTCTGCAACCGCGAGAACCCAGCCGGGCCCGGACCGTTCGCCATGAACAGCTGACAAGAGGAAATCCCCATGCAAGAAGTGCAAGACGTCGCCAAAAGCATCATTGCCAACGTCGAGCAAGTCATCATCGGCAAGGATCACGAGATCCGCATGACCGTCGTGGCTTTGCTGTGTGAGGGCCACCTGCTTATTGAAGATGTGCCCGGCGTCGGCAAAACCATGCTGGCGCGAGCCATCGCCCGCACTGTCGGCAGCACCTATCGCCGTATTCAGTTTACGCCCGATATGCTGCCCAGCGATGTAACCGGCGTAAGCGTCTTCAATCAGAAAACACTCGAATTCGAATTCCGCCCCGGGCCGATTATGGCCCAGATCGTCCTGTCCGACGAGATCAATCGCGCCACACCCAAAACACAGTCCGCTCTTCTCGAGGCGATGGAAGAGCGCCAGGTCACCGTCGACGGCACTACCTATGACATGGCCCGCCCATTTCTGGTGCTGGCCACCCAGAACCCCATCGAATATGAGGGCACCTTCCCCCTCCCGGAGGCCCAGGTGGACCGCTTCCTGATGCGCATCCGACTGGGCTACCCACTAAAGGCGCACGAGATCAACATCCTCGGTTTGCAGGCCCTCATGCACCCGATCGACAACCTGCAGACTACCGTCTCTGTCGAAGAACTCTCAAAGGCCCAGGAGGCCGTGCGCGACATGTATGTCGACGACAGCGTCAAAGAATATATTGTCGACCTCGTCGCCACCACCCGCGACCATCCCGACGTCTACCTCGGCGCCAGCCCTCGCGGCAGTCTGGCCCTCTTCCGCGCCGCCCGCGCCTGGGCCGCCATCGATGGACGCGAATATGTGCTGCCCGACGATGTCAAACTCCTGGCCGAGTCGACGCTTGCCCACCGGCTAATCGTCAGCCCCTCCGCTCGTATCAAGAATGTGGACGCCGCCCAGGTGATTGAAGACGCGCTCGCCCATACTCCCGTACCCGGCAGCCGCGTCAGAGCCGCCTGAACGCCTGCCTTGGTTTTCGAGTCTCAGTCGACGTACCGCGGCAACGGGCGCAATGACGCCGACAACTGAATACCAAGAACTGAAAACCAGAAACCGCCCCTAATGTCTTCACGCCTCCTTTTCCTTCTCGCCGCACTCGTCGCCGCCTGGGGCTTTGCCCTCAACAGTGGGCGCCCCCTTGCCTTCAACCTCGCCTATCTCCTGAGCGGCATCCTCGCACTCAGCTATTTCTGGTCCTGGACCAGCACCCGCGCCATCCATATCAATCGCAGTACCCGTGCCCGCCGCAGCCAGGTCGGCCAGCACTTCGAAGAAAGCTTCGAAGTGCGCAATCACGGACGGTTCCCCAAACTGTGGCTCGAAGTGCGCGACTTCTCCACCGTCCCCTTCCATGGCGCCAGCCGCGTCGTCAGCCACCTCCAGGGCCGCGCCCACCACCGCTGGCAAGTGCGCACCTACTGCCAGCAGCGCGGCTACTACCGCCTCGGCCCCATGCGTCTCCTCAGCGGCGACCCCCTGGGTCTCTTCTCCATCAACGAGACACTGAGCCAGACCAGCGACCTCATCGTCTATCCCGCCACCGTCACCCTCTCCGCCTTTCAGCCGCCCGCTGCTGATCTGGCCGGCGGCGAAGCGCTCAATCGCCGCGCCCAATACATCACCACCAACGTCTCCGGCATTCGCGAATACGCCCCCGGCGACAGCTTCAACCGCATCCACTGGTTGTCCACAGCCCGCACCGGGCGCCTCATGACCAGAGAGTTCGAGCTGGACCCGTCGGCCGATATCTGGCTCTTTCTCGATCTCCATAGCCGCACCGCCCACAGCCTCCCCTGGGAGCTGACACCCCCACAGGCCGGCGTATTCGGGCTCAGCGGCCGCAGACGAAACGATGCCCTGCAGCTGGCCCCCAGCACACTCGAGTACGCCGTCACCGCCGCCGCCAGCATCGCCCGCTACTTCCTGCTGCGCAACCGGGCCGTTGGCCTCATCTGGCACGGCAGCCAGCGCTACCTCCTGCAAATCGATCGCGGCGAGCGCCAGATGCGCAAAATGCTCGAAGCCCTCGCCGTCGTCTCCGCCGAAGGCAGAATCGCCTTCGACCAGCTCATCGTGACCGAGGGCGTGCGGCTCAATCGCAACGATATGATCCTCGCCATCACCGCAGACCCCGACCCCGCCTGGGTGCGCGCCCTGCGCGAAATCCGCCGCCGCGGCGTCCACAGCACCGCTGTCGTCGTCGACGGCTCCACCTTCGGCGGACAGGAGTCCTACCAGGAAGTCTCCCACGAACTGGCCCTCTCCAACATCCCTAACTACCAGGTCCAGCGCGACGACGACATCGGCGCCGTCCTCGGCCGCCCCCACAACGGCGACGCCCGTCCCGAAATCGCCAGCATATAAAGCAGTATCAGCCCTCCGTGAAACAAAAAAGCCGCTCTTCGCGGCCCTCGGTGGATATAAAGGTGTTTTCTACGGCCCTACGAGGTTCAGAAGAAGAAATTCTCCGTGACCCTCTGTGGCCCTCCGTGGTTCCCAAAAAGGTGTTCTCTATCCTCTGCAGTCCCCCCTCCACGAACCACACTACCGCAAGCCAGTGGGGTTACTGAAAACTGAAAACTCGAAACCAAAAACCGCAGTCCTAACTGCTCTCTCGAACCACCAGCCGCGTCGCGCTAATATGCGGTGACTCGATTTCCGCCTCATTCGTCTGCTCATTGATCAACTTCAACAAAGTGCGAATCGCCAGCCGCGGCTGGCTGTCCATATCCCGGTGAACCGTCGTCAACGGCGGACTCGACACGCTCGCGTCGGGCAGGTCGCCAAATCCAACCACCGCCAGGTCCTCCGGCACAGAGAGCCCCTCCCGGCGCGCCCCGCTCAGAATCCCCAGCGCCCGCACATCACTCACACAAAAGACCGCCGTCGGCCGCCTCCGCAACTGCCAGATAGTCTGAAACGATTCGTACCCGGCCGAACGCACACCGCGCGCATACACGATCTGCACCGCCGACGGCGGCAGCCCGGCCTCCTCCACCGCCTGCGTAAATCCCTTCACCCTGCGCTCAATCGACGGAATCACCACTCCGTCGCGTCGCGGCGTTATCGTCGCAACCGCAAACTGGCGATGCCCCTTTGCCAGCAGATGTTGCGCAGCCGCATACGCGCCGCCGTGGTCGTCAATGTTAAAAGTCGGCGCCTGCAAGCTGTCCGAACTGTCGAGCAGAACGATAGGACGCAGCGACCGTTGCAGCGCTTCCGTCAGCGGGTGGGCCTGGTCTATGCTGAGCACCAAAAAACCGTCAACCGCAAATGACGCCAACCACGTAACAGGCACCATCGCCTCGCTGCCCCGACCCGGTTCGTTGCGCCACGTCTCATGCATCGACGCCAGCAGAATCCGCTTCTCCTCCCTGTCGCAGGCCGCGCCCACCTCGCCCAGAAAATGCGTGAAAAGAGGATCGTGCAGCATCCAGTTAAGACTGGTCGGCACCAGCAGCCCGATTGCATTCGTGCGCCCAGTCGCCAGCGTTCGCGCCACCGGATGAGGCTGGTAGCCCAGATGCTCCGCCGTGTCGAGAATATGCTCCCGCGTGGCCTGGCTCAACTGGTGCGGGGCATTGTAAGCGAACGAAACCGCCGTCGGAGATACCCCCGCCTGCCGCGCCACATCGCGCAACGTTACCCGTTTCCTCTTCTTGCTCAATACCCCATACCCCTCTCTCGCATCCCGTATAAACAGTCTGGTTCTTACTGAAGTAGCTCTCAGCGAACAACCGCTTGCCACTGCCCTACGCGTCAAGCGGCTACTAAAAACTAGAAACTGGAAACAAAAAACTAGAAGCCGGCCTCCGCCAGCGCGTGCCTCTGCAAGCGGATCAACTCCTCTATCCCCATCTCCGCCAGCAGCAGCATCGCATTGAACGCGCCCTTGCTGAACGGCTCCCCTTCTGCCGTCCCCTGCGTTTCCACAAAATGGCCGCTGTCCGTCATCACCACGTTAAAATCGACGTCCGCATTCTGGTCCATCTGGTAGTCGAGGTCGAGGAACGCCTTCCCGTTGAGGATGCCCACACTCACCGCCGCCACCTGCCGGACCAGCGTGCCCGGCTTCGCCCTCTTCTTGCGCTCCAGCCGCTTGATAGCCAGCGCCAGCGCCACATACCCTCCCGTAATCGCCGCCGTGCGCGTCCCCCCGTCCGCCTGGATCACATCGCAGTCGACCACGATCTGGCGCTCGCCCAGCCTGTCCAAATCCACCGCCGCCCGCAGACTGCGGCCAATCAACCGCGTAATCTCCTGCGTGCGCCCCTTCGGCCGCATCGTCTCCCGATCAACCCGAGTATGCGTGCTGCGCGGCAGCATCGCATACTCCGCCGTCACCCAACCGTGCCGGTGCGAAGACCGGTGCAGCCAGCGCGGCAAACGCTCCTCAACCGTCGCATTGCACAGGACTTTCGTATTCCCCATGCTGATTAGCACCGAACCTTCCGGATGCAGAATATAATCGAGTTCAAACCGGACCGGACGCAACTCATTCTCCGCCCGCTTTTGCGCAGCCACGTGTAGTCAGCGATCCTTTCACACGTTTTCGGCCTATGCCAGCTGCGGCCGCTAACGAGTTTACTAAACTGTTTAATTAACCGCGCAATCATACGCCCTAATGGGGTAAGTCGCAAACCGGTGGGCGGGAGTGCGCCGGCAGAAGGAGGTCACACAGCCTCGGCCCCGATGGGCTTAAGGCCGCACTCGCCGTTACGGAGAACAAGCCGCAAATGCCGGCGGCACATAAACGCGTGATGACCGTCTAGGACACCTGGCGGACCCAAAGAGCCTGAACCACAGCCTTTTCGCTTGAGGATTCTGTAGCGAGTCCGCGGTCAGAAGAAGTAGAGTTCCTGGAGCCTCAAATCCCTCACACCAATACCGCGCCCCCGCTGAAGTGAGGCGTAAACAGCGCGCGTACCTCAAAGACCCTACAGGTCAGTTTAGCCGGCCAGCCGCCTTCGCCAGACCTCTCGCTGCCACCTGTAGCTGCCCTCTCGGCCCTGTCTGCGCCTGCAACGCCTGAACCTGCCCCCAACCTCACCCCTGCCCGACCGGGAGCAAGCCGAACCCCGGACGACGCGCGCGTCGCCAGCGCCATCCCGTCCGACGGCAGATAAACGAATAACAGCCCGGCGTTAATTGGGTTCTTCAGGCACCAAAACCGACTGCTCCGGGGCCCACACGACATCGTCCATCGCGCAATCGGCTATCAGGCAGGCGCCCACTCTGACATAGTACAAGGTGTCGAATTCGAGGCCGGTACTCACTGTGTGAGAGCTCTGGGCACTGGACCAAGAGGACGCGCCCTCGGCGAAGAAGCGGAAGATGCCGTCGCTGCTAGGATCCAGAACGGCGCCCCTTTCGTTCCGAGGGCTGGCGGCGTTGACCTGTGAGCGGCTGCCGCTTGCTGTCGCGTCGTGCGCCTCGTCAGACGTGCGCCACTGGACGATGAAAGCCCGTGCGCCACTGTGGCTTCTCCAGTCGACGGCAATCACCGGCCGCCTCTCGATCACCTCCGAATTCACCGACACCTCTCGGGGCGCGACCTGACTGTACGTTCTCTCCGGTATCTTCACGGTGATCTCGGCGACTGGGCTCCAGATTCCGTTCTTGTCCCTCACCTGCACCTGGTAACCGTACGTGCCGCCGGCCTGCGAGGAATCGGTCCACTCCGTACGACGGGTCCCGCTCTCATGCCACAAGAAGATCAGCGGGCAGTTCCCCGGGACGCGGGGGTTAACCCCATCCGCGTCGCTTCCAAGAGGGCAACTGTAACCGGGACGATGCCAGTAGCGTCCGACCCGGATACCGGTGGCCTGTACAGGGACATCCCATTCCAGTTCGGCCCACCGATCAGTGGTCTCCCATATGCCGCTGACGAGCGTTCCGTTGAGGACTCGGAACTCTCCGGGGGCAGCCAGCGGGACCGGTGTCGCCGTGATCGTGGCAACCTCGCCCGCGCCTCGCGTGTTGCGGGCACGCACAGAGAACTCGTACTCGGTGTCATTGGTGAGCCCGGAGAAGGAAAAGGAGCGAACAGAACTGGCGAGAGTGATCCAGTCCTGGAGGCCCTGTCTCACCTGGTAATCGAAAATGGGGAGACCGCCGTCATCAAGAGGTCGAAACCAGTTGATCGTCACCTCTCCTTCTCCCGCTTCTGCGTAGAGGTGGCGGACTGGTCCAGGCGCGGTGCCGTCTGTTGCGTCGTTCAGGCTCACCACGGTTTCGTTCGTCGTTCCCTCAGCCACGCCGGTGGGCAGCGTGCCGAAGGTCAGCTTTACGCTCTCGCCGTCTTCGGCGACAGCGTCGCTCGTCGCCGCGAACGAGAAGGACTTCAATGTTTCGCCGCTGCTGAATGTCACACTGCCGGGCACACCCGTATAGTCGCCGTCGGACGCGCCGCCCTGGTTGGTCGCACTGATGGGAATCGTGACCGTGCGTTCCGGGTCAGCGCTGAGCGAAACCGCGATCGTGACGCTGTTGTCTTCCTCGACCGGGTAACTCGCATGCACAAAGCTGACGTTTACTGACGGCACGTCTTCGTCGCTGATGATCACCACGGTTTCGTTCGTCGTTCCCTCAGTCACGCCGGCTGGCAGCGTACCGAAGGTCAGCTTCACGCTCTCGTCGTCGTCGTCGACAGAGTCGTCCGTCGCCGCGACGGAGAAGGACTTCGACGTTTCACCGCTGTTGAATGTCACACTGCCGGGCACACCCGAATAGTCGCCGTCGGACGCGCCGCCCTGGTTGGTCGCACTGATGGGGATCGTGACCGTGCGTTCCGGGTCAGCGCTGAGCGAGATAGCAACCGTGACGCTGCTGCCCTCGCCCGCCGTGTAACTCGCCTGCCCAAAGCCGACGTTTACTGACGGCACATCGTCGTCGCCGATGGTCACCACGGTCTCGTTAGTCGTTCCCCCAGTCACGCCGGTGGGCAGCGTACCGAAGGTCAGCTTCACGCTCTCGTCGTCGTCGTCGACAGAGTCGTCCGTCGCCGCGAAGAAGAAGGACTTCGACGTTTCACCGCTGTTGAAAGTGATGCTGCCGGGCACACCCGAATAGTCGCCGTTGGACGCGCCGCCCTGGTTGGTCGCACCGATGGGAATCGTGACCGTGCGTTCAGGATCAGAGCTGAGCGTGACCGCGATTGTGACGCTGCTGCCCTCGCCGACCGTGTAACTCGCCTGCCCAAAGCTGACGTTTACTGACGGCACATCGTCGTCGCCGATGGTCACCACGGTCTCGTCGGTCGTTCCCTCAGTCACGCCGGCTGGCAACGTACCGAAGGTCAGTTTTACGCTCTCGTCGTCGTCGTCGACAGAGTCGTCCGTCGCCGCGACGGAGAAGGACTTCGACGTTTCACCGCTGTTGAATGTCACACTGGCGGGCACACCCGAATAGTCGCCGTCGGACGCGCCGCCCTGGTTGGTCGCACCGATGGGAATCGTGACCGTGCGTTCAGGATCAGAGCTGAGCGTGACCGCGATTGTGACGCTGCTGCCCTCGCCGACCGTGTAACTCGCCTGCGCAAAGCTGACGTTTACTGACGGCACATCGTCGTCGCCGATGGTCACCACGGTCTCGTCGGTCGTTCCCTCAGTCACGCCGGCTGGCAACGTACCGAAGGTCAGTTTTACGCTCTCGTCGTCGTCGTCGACAGAGTCGTCCGTCGCCGCGACGGAGAAGGACTTCGACGTTTCACCGCTGTTGAATGTCACACTGGCGGGCACACCCGAATAGTCGCCGTCGGACGCGCCGCCCTGGTTGGTCGTACTGATCGGAATCGTGACCGTGCGTTCAGGATCAGAGCTGAGCGTGACCGCGATTGTGACGCTGCTGCCCTCGCCGACCGTGTAACTCGCCTGCCCAAAGCTGACGTTTACTGACGGCACATCGTCGTCGCCGATGGTCACCACGGTCTCGTCGGTCGTTCCCTCAGTCACGCCGGTAGGCAACGTACCGAAGGTCAGCTTCACGCTCTCGCCGTCATCGTCAACAGAGTCGTCCGTCGCCGCGAAGGAGAAGGACTTCGACGTTTCACCGTTGTTGAATGTCACACTGACGGGCACACCCGAATAGTCGCCGTCGGACGCGCCGCCCTGGTTGGTCGTACTGATGGGAATCGTTACTGTGCGTTCGGGGTCAGAGCTGAGCGTGACCGCGATCGTGACGCTGCTGTTTTCGCCAACCGTGTAACTCGCCTGCTCGAAGTCCACGGTCACCCCCGGCGTGTCATTATCCCCAAGGCTGATCGTCGTCGTGGTCGGGAAGCCCGGATTGACCCCGGCAGGCAGCGTGCCGTACCGCAGCGTCAGGCTCTCGTCGTCGTCGTCCTCGCTGTCGTCGGTCGCCGAAACGGCAAAGGACTTCGATACCTCCCCACTGCTGAACGTCAGGCTGGAAGGCAGGCCGCTGTAGTCCTCTGAACCCGCGCCGCCGTTGTGCGTGACCTCGATCGGAACCGTTATAGACTCCCCTGCGGCGACGACCAGGTCGACCGTCACCGTCACCATGCCGCCCTCGGTCACACTGTAAGCCTCGGCATCAAACCTGGCCCGCGGGTTGCAGGGATCATACGTGCTTATCGTCACCCACGACGGCAAACCGTCGATCTGCCCTGTATTCCGATCCACACCTTCGAACAGATTGCCCTCCAGTCTCAGGTCCAACGACGAGACCACGGGAAGCTTGGCAAGCAGGGCAGCGGGATCGGTGAAATCACCCTCCAGATAGTTGTAGCTGAGCCACAACTCGTCCAAACTGGTCAGCGCAGAGAAATCAGGAACTGTTCCGGTCAGCTGATTGTCGTTAAGAAGCAACTGTTTCAGGCTCGTGAGACTGTTCAGTGAAGTTGGGATTTCGCCCGTAAAAAGGTTGCAGTGGAGCCACAACCATTCTAGGTCAGGCACGTTACTAAACGCAGGAATCGGCCCGCTCAGCATGTTGCGATGGACCAGATAATATCTAAGTTTCGGCAGGTTGCTCAGGCTGGCAATGGTTCCGGTCAACTGGTTTCTGTCCATGATGACCGTCGCCAGATTGGCCATGCCGCTGAAGTCGGGGACGGTTCCCGTCAACCGGTTGCTGCCCAATGCCAGATTTCTGAGCGAACTGAGTTGGGTCACCGTGCCCGGAACGGTCCCCGTCAACTGGTTGTTGTTCGCCCGGAATTCCTCCAAGGCTGGCATGCCTGAGAAATCTGGCAGAGTGCCGCTAAGCTGATTGCGGTGTGCCCTGAAGTACCTCAAGGCTGGCAAGTCTGATAAATCCGGCAAAGGACCGCTAAGCTGATTGTCTTCTACCCAAAAATCAGTCAGCGCGGTCTTGCCCGCCAGATCTGGAATCGCCCCTGTTAGACTGTTTTCCTGCAAGTGCACAGCCTGCAGACCGGCCATGGAAGACAGGTCTGGAATTGCTCCCGTCAAGCTGGCATCCCGAACATCCAGATTCTTCAGCGTGCTGATTTGGCTCAACGTGGCTGGCAAGGCGGCATTAAACTGATTTCTGCTCATAGTGAGGAATTCGAGAGCCGACATGTTCCCCAATTCGCTTGGAATCGGTCCGCTCAACAGATTGTCACCCATTAACAAGGTCTTCAGTTTCGAGAGATTACCGAACTCCATTGGAATCGGGCCGGTCAACTGATTGGATTGCAGAAACAGTTTGTCCAGATTCGTCAGCGCGCCCAATTCAGCAGGAATCGCGCCGCTCAGGTTATTGAACTCCAACGCAAGCTCCTTCAATTCGCTGAGCTTGCCAAGCGCAGATGGAATTGAGCCGGTCAAATCGTTATGATCCAGTGCCATCCTCCTCAGCTTGCTGAGGTCGCCAAGTTCCGGGGGGATGCTGCCGGTGAGGCCTCTGGATTCCATATTGAGGCCGATGACCCGGCCTTCTTCGACACCGACACCCTGCCAGGAACTGATATCTGTGCCTACAGACCAGGCCGGAGAGAGCGTCGCGCTGCCCACCAGAGTGTCGTGCAGCCCCAGCAAGGTAGCGCAGTCACGCGCCAAGTCGACAAACTCGTCACCCGCCGCAACCGCGCCGCCCGTGACACAGGCGGACTGGAGGGTAACCGTGGCGCTGAACACGTCCGACGCCTGGCTGCTTTGGCTGCTGTTATCCTGCGCCGCGCCGGCCGGGATCCGCACCGTCACCACACCAACGAAACCAGCTGTCGGACGGACTGTGGCCGTGTAGACCAACCCCGAACTGCTGGTGATGAGGTCGGTGGCTGCAAGCGTCAGCGCGTTCGTCAGCGTGATGTCCCCATGGCCGAACGTGTCGCCAACAGCCGCCGAAAAGTTGATCAAAACGTCGAAAGCAGGGCCGTCGACCTCATTGACCCCATCGACCACATTCACACCCGCGCCGCCGGCAACTGTGACGGTAGGCCCATCCCTGAGACCGATCGCCGACCTGACTGTGTTCCCCGAACCCTCGCCGGAACCGCCTTTACCCCTATCGTCACCAGGGCTTCTGACCCCCGTGCCATTCTGGCCGGAATCGTTGCCCTGACCGGTCCCGGCAGTGGCAGTAGGCGTGGCAGTAGGCGTGGCAGTGGCTGTGGCCGTAGGCGTGGCTGTGGCTGTGGCCGTAGGCGTGGCTGTGGCTGAAGGCGTGGCCGTTGGCAAAGCCGTGTTCAGCGTCGCCGACACTTGGTCGGCCCAATCACTCGTTTCGCCGGCGTCATTGGTTGCGAGTATCGTGTAGAAATAGGTCGTGCCGGCAACGGGGTCGGAGTGGGTGAACGTCGTGCCCGTGAGGCTGTCCCCACCGATCTGGCGCCAGTCGTTGACGCTGTCCCAAACCCAGAGCGCGTAGCGCGTTGCGCCGGGCACCTCGCTCCAACTGAGTTTAACGCTGTCCTCAACCACCTGCGCTGTCAACACCGGCGCTGTCAACACCGGCGTAGCAAGCCCGGCGGCAGGTGCTTGAGTGGCAGTGGCTGTGGCTGTAGGCGTAACCGTTGGCAAGGCCGTATCTACCGTCGCCGACACCTGGTCGGCCCAATCGCTCGTTTCGCCTACGTCGTTGGCTGCGAGTATCGTGTACGAATAGGTCGTGCCGGACGCGGGGTCGGAGTGGGTGTATGACGTACCCGTGAGGCTGTCGCCACCGATCTGGCGCCAGTCGTTGACGCTGTCCCAAACCCATAGCTCGTAGCGCGTTGCGCCGGCCACCGCGGCCCAACTGAGTTCGATGCTGTCCTCAACCACCTGCGCTGTCAATACCGGCGCAGAAAGCCCCGCGGCAGGGGTTTGGGTGGCCGTGGCAGTAGGAGTTGCCGTGGCAGTGGCAGAGACAGTGGCTGAAGGCGTAGCCGTTGGCAAGGCCGTGTCCAACGTCGCCGACACCTGGTCGGCCCAATCGCTCGTTTCCCCGGCGTCGCTGACTGCGTGTACCGTATAGAAATAGGTCGTGCCGGCAACGGGGTCAGAGTGGGTGAAAGTCGTCCCCGTGAGGTTGTCGCCACCGATTTTGCGCCAGTCGATGACGCTGTCCCAGACCCAAAGCCGGTATCGCGTTGCGCCCGCCACCGCGGTCCAACTGAGTTCGATGCTGCCCTCAACCACCTGCGCAGTCAATACCGGCGCAGAAAGCCCGGCGGCAGGTGGCGTCGGTGTCGCAGTAGCTTCCGAGCCGGAGGCAGAGATGCGGGGGCCAGGTCCAGCGCCGGATATCCTGGAACTGTTGCTAGCTGCCTTCAGTTCCAGGGGCGCCGAAATGAGCAGGATGAGTGTAAAGATGGCTGCCGGTGCCAACAGCGCGGCAACGGCGGCTCGCAAAAGCCCGGTTCGTACAGGAGGAAAAGAAAGCGACGAATGCATTCAGCAACCTTTAATTCATATTCTTGAGATAGGACATCGTCCAGTTTCGACCAACATAGAGCCAAGCACTCTGCCGACATCGGGACAATGTTCAGGAAACACCTCTCGCATCTGGTCCTGGCGGGCATGACCTCCATGTCACTGGAAATACGGCCAACCCTGCCATTCACCTGTCTCTCTGCCATCAGAGCCCCCCTCGTCGTCGTAACGCCAATCATGTGCTACAGTCGGTGCCCGGCCTCTCACGCCTCCACCACGATATCGTTCATATCACCGCCCACGTTGCCGGCGGCTGACCGCGAAAGAACCTCCGGACAGGCTGATGTCCCCGCCCGTAACCACCAGCATTCCCTTGGGGCGATCAAGTCGTCTGTTGAAACTGAGGAATAGAGCCTGGGTGCGGGCAGAAGTCGGCGTTCCCCGAAAAGTGGATCTGCACCGGCGTCGCCTCAAGGTCCGGCCCTCCCTTGCACGCTGACTTCTACCCTGCGTCGACCTCGACAGCCGCTTGGGAGAATGCTCCGACGCCACCAACGGTGGGCAACCCCATTAAACCTTCAACGATGTCATACCCGCCGAAGAACGCTCTCTATTCTGGCCCGAGCCGGCCCCACCCTGCGGGCGCGCTGGTTTGACAGCCCCCAGGCGGAACCGGATGAATCGCGTGCATGCAAAAAAGACTGACGCAATCGGTCAGAAGGGGCACTTCCTTAAGTCCCTTACGCACGCGAGGAACCCAATGGCAGCAACGCCGACTGACCGACTATGTCAGTCTCATCAATGAACTATAAAGTTTTTTTGTGCTATTTGGCCCAAATCGCTAAACAGCGAAAAAGGACAATATGGTGCATTTTGGGTGAAAAGGGACGCGATCACTCTCTACATGAGCTTCCGCTTTCCCTTGATTCACGCGGTCCCACGCGTTCAACCCAAAGACCGCTCCGTCTGCATTTTCGGTACCCACTGGACGATTCTAGTCCAGGGTTTCCCGTAAGCAGCCCGAACAGCCCTAAGGATACACGCAAAGCGTGATAAAAATGTGAGAAAATGGGGCCCAGCCGGTGAAATCTTGTGAATTTCTTGGCCAACAAGGCCAGTTCAGGCCTATAGAATAAGGTCTGAACAGAACGCATATCCCCCTGCGCGACTTTCGAACAATCCGAGACCTCTACATCCTTCTCTGGCCGCAACTAAGAAAACATGCATCGAGTCAACAGCTGCTAACAGAAATCGAGACACCAAAAGACCGCTCGGCCCGTCCGCGCGAAGCGAGCCGTCGCATCAACAACAGTCTGGATTTCGTGAGCGTCCTGCCAGGAGTCTTAGCCAGCGCACGCGCGCTGACCAACGCCAAATGCGGGACAACTGCTCAAATCGGTGATTCTGGAGAGAGTCAGAACCTTCTTGCATCCAAGATGACGCAGAAAGAGAGCCGCCTGATATGGGGTTGGCGCCAGCGTTTCGGGCAATTCGACTATCTTGGCCGGATTCAAGAACCGCTCCGGCGTGAGGACCTCACGCGCACATGCCTGCGCTCGGTCTTCCCGCGTGCCAGCCCTCAATGCCCGCGAATTCCCCCTCCCCCTTCTGGCCCACCCCATCCGCAGCCGCGGCGAAACTGTGGACAGCTTCTTACTCAGCGAAAAGAAGAGAGGTTAGAGATCTTCTGCCACAGATGACGATGAGACTTCGGTCATGTTTGCCGCCTGGGCTGGCTTGGTCATTGCCAATGCCGTACGCTATCCAGACGAAAAAAGGCCAGGCCTCGCCCGGAATCTCCCAATGACACCTCGCCAGTCGGCGTGGCTGTTTTGAGATCATATACAAAGCCACAAAACCTTCCCGGCTGCGTGCGGCTTTGGCCTCCACCCGCAACACCCGCAGTGCCGCCAAAGTCTGGCCTGCATCCCGAAATTGGAAGTAGCTTGTGCCGATAAAATTGTGTCAGTGTGAGAGGCAAAAGAGAGAGGAAAGAATAAAGAAGGAGCAGGCCGCACGGGCGCCGGCGGCCCAGATGCTCACGAACCGGAAAGAGGTACCACCGCCCACCTGCTATTGCACATCAGCTTCTTGCCCGGCAGACCTCGCTCTCAAACGAGGTCCCCGTCAACAATATCGTCCAGCGTCGGATCCCCCGCCTTCGGCAGCGTGACCCTGTCCAGGCTCATCACCGCGTCAATAATGTTCAGCAGAAACCAGGCATCCGTCTCGCCCATCCTGAATATCTCCGGCTTCGCCCGCGCCGTGTCGCGCATGATGCCCAGCCCGTCCCGGTATGGATCAAAGGAAACGATCTTCTCCAGCCTCACCCGGAAACTCTTGCTGTTCCCCTTGAAATAAATATGCTTGGTCGTAATCCCAATAACGCCCGAATCGGTATGCTTCATCGAGCTGGTCGCGACCGAGCGCCCGCGAAACGCACCGGGCCGGACGTAGACGCCCTTGGCCACGCGAAAACTCACGCCCAAAGATCCCCCGCGAAACTCCCGCTGCGTCACCTGTTCAAAGTAATCGGTACCCCCGAACAACCACAGCAACTCCTCGCTCTTCATCAGGTTGAATGGCGGCCGCACCCGCCGCCGGTCCCAACGGGGAACAACCCCGTGCTCGCTCAGCGCATTCAGCAGATTCATCATCCTGAATACCGTAAACTGTCCGTTGCTATCCAGATCGTGGGCGCTCAGACTGTGCTGCGCCCGGTAGCGGTTGAGCGCCCGCTTTTCCTCGTTCGACAGGAAGTGGTCATCCACTGCCGCCGTGACGGCCTGTCCCCACCCCCGCGCCAGGGCAACAGTCATCGCCGCCCCCGACGTGTCGATAAACGCCTCCGCTCCGATCGACCGCACACTGTCGGTCAGCCGGTCGGCATCTACCCCGTACAACGCCGCCGCCACACAGGCCTTGCCAATACGCGCCAGCCCTTCTTCATACGCCGCCGCGCACGCCTTGTGCTCTTTACGCAGAAAGCCGGCAGACTTCCCGCAGTATCTGCAGTCACCCATAATCATCCCTCCCGGGGGTAGCACCGCTCTCCGCCGCCTCTAACACAGCTCACTGCGCAACTGCATATCCCATTGTTCAGGCAGCGGCTGCGAGGATGATAAACGATTTCACCCCACCCTTCAATATCGCCTATGAAGAGCGCGGCCGCCGTGTACAGTGGCCGCCGCGATAGTCCCAGGCGAGCCCTCCAGGCACGACATATCAACCGTATTGGCGCCCCTCACATCCGCGCCTGATTTCCCGCATGTCTGAATGGTCAATGTATGTATCAATGCAAGTTCAGGAATGATCTACGATCTGTATACGATTCCCCGATGATTTAGACGGACCCCTGCTCCAACGCGGACGCTGACGCGCTGGCTTCCATGCTGAATGGCTACGCAATTCCAACGATTCTCCAGTCCACTACACTGGAAATCAGCCTTCTAAGGGCGCGAATCCACACTCTGATCCCGACGCGCACCTGCAACGTGTCAGCACTCGATGTTCGGATCAGAAAGATTGACAGTGGAAATACATCGATTTACGATATTCTACTCTCCACTTTTATTGGAGAACACAAGGTCATCATATGGTCTAGTATGGATTTATTCGTACGATCTTCAAGTGCCAAAAGTACTGAAGGACGGCCAAAGAGGTATAACTGCGTGCAGAACGGACATTCATTAACAAATACGGTCGCCAGAAAAACCCCTTCTCACGTGCGCACGAGGTGGATGCACGACCCCGATCCACATCCTCTTTAACGCACACGGCGCGCCTTCGGCCCCGTTCTTATCGCCGGCACGCGTCCAATCCCCTGTTTCATTCGAGCGGCTTATCTTCCCGCTCCCCGATCATCTGACACTTTAATAGCAAGCTGGAATGCATTGGATTCGCAGCGCGAGTCTTGATCTGTCTTCCTTCGATTTCGGCGAACGATCCATCAGCAGTACTGACTGGAATTGTTTACGACTTATGCCTTATGGCAGGAAAGATCGCCGAAAGGAGAAAGGCAAAGATCATGCAAATGCAAACTAAACTCTTGATCGTCACCGTAGTCGGGCTGGGCGCACTGTTGATCGCTGCTCTGGCCGTTATCCTCGCGCCCCCGCCGCAGATCGCCTACGCCCAGAATCCCCAACCGACGGTGCAAATTGAACTGAATCACGCCTTTGGGAAGGCGTCACCGGGCCAGCCCTTGGCGCGATACACCTTCAGGAATTTTCAAAGTATTACGTGCGATGCGAACGATGGGAACGAACACAGTGTAGATTTCCCTGACCCCTGTTACCATCTCACCGAGATATATTATCGTGACACCAATAATCGCGCCTCTGAATGTGAACAGGGGTTTGGCGGGCCTCGCAGCTTTTCGAAAGGCGAGGGAATTAGTTATGTACAAGATTTCAATACGCTTCCCTCTAGTTGTCCGACAGAGCGACAATATATTCTGAAGGCCATCCTGATGGGTTCCAACAAAGTGGAAGTGGCCTCCGCAATCGAGTACTTTGGCGTCAACGTGACGCCAGAACCGACACCCATAGTTACCAATACACCGACCCGTACGCCGACGTCCACGCCGCGGCCGCGAACACAACCACCACAACAGCAACAGCCGCCCCAACAACTTCAGCCGACCGCGACACCGACGGCCACACCGACCAGCGATACGCAGCAGCCACTACAGCCACCACAGGACGACAACAACCTGCCGACCGCGACCCCAACGGCCACGCCGACCATCGCTCCGAATGAGCCTACCGCAACCCCGACGGCCACAACCGAGGGTGAGTCGCAAGATCAACCACTGATTCCGCAGTTGGAGCCGCCACAGGATGCCACCGCCACACCGACGGTCACGGCAACACAGGACAGCGGCGGCAACAGTGGCAATCAGGGCAACGGTGACAACCCAACCGCGACATCGACCGCGACACCGACCGCTGACGGCAATGGTGGCAATCAGGGCAACGGTGACAACCCAACCGCGACGCCGACAGCGACACCTACAGCGACACCTACAGTTGACGGCAACGGCCAGGGCAACAACGGTGGCAACCAAGGCAACCAGCAGAACAACCAGCCGGGCAACAACGGCGGCAATCAAGGCAACAACAACCAGGGCCGCAGCGACAACCAGGGCGGCAACAATCAAGGTGGCAACAATCAAGGTGGCAACAAGCAGGGCGGCGTCAACGTCCAGTCCTTCATCAGCTACCCGACGCCCCTACCGTCATCGCAACAGCAGTCCCAGACGCCCCTCGCCATCACCATCCCCGAAATCATGAACGTACGCACCGGCCCCGGCCTCACCTACGACATCGTCACCACCGTGCCCGCCGGCACACAAGGCACCATCGTCGGCACCGACCCCAACGACGACTGGTACCAGGTCGAGATCGACGGCATCGAAGGCCAGGTCTGGATCTACCAGGATCTGACATCGCTGGTCGGTTCGCTGGTGGGCGTCAAACAGTACACCGCCCTCGAGATAACGCAGCTGACGACCGGCAAGCCGTCCACCGACGGAACCGCGCCCCTGGCCATCACCATACCGGAGCTGATGAACGTGCGCACCGGCCCCGGCCTTACCTACAACATCGTCAGCACCGTCCCCGCGGGCACGCAGGGCTATATCTACGGCATTGACCCGAACGACGACTGGTTCCATATTGAGCTGGAAGGGTTCGAAACGCGCGTCTGGGTCTACCAGGACCTGACCACCGTGATCGGCTCGCTGGCCGGCGTCAAACTGTACACCCTGCAAGAGATCGCGCAGCTGCTGGGAACGCCGGGCGCCGACGGCTCAGTGCCGCTGGCCATCACCGTGCCCATCACCATGAACGTGCGCACCGGCCCCGGCCTGCTCTATGACGTCGTCGGTATCGTGCCCAAGGACACACAGGGCCGCATCTTCGGCATCGACCCGAACAACGACTGGTTCCAGATCGAGCTCGAAGGGCTGGACACGCTCGTCTGGGTCTACCAGGATCTGACGACGGTGATCGGCTCGCTGGCCGGCGTCAAATGGGTGACCGAAGCCGAGTTGGCGCTGCTGCCCGCCGCCATTACGCAACCTGCCCTCCTCAACGCCCGCGCCGGACCGGGCCTGACCTACGACATCCTGGCGACCATACCGCAGGGCACATGGACCAAGATCACCGGCATCGATACGCTGGGCGAATGGTACCGAGTGGAGCTGGCCGACCTCGACCAACCGGCCTGGATCTTCCGCGACTACACCAAGGTAGCCGGTGGCTCGCTTTCTGGACTGATCCAGCTTGCGTTGGGAGGGACGTCGTCGCCGACGTTAGGGCAGTTGACCAGCTCGATCACGGTCGACCTGTCACTGCCGCCGGCCGGCGGGGTCGACATGGAAGTCAGCTGGGTTGATACCAGCGCCTGTGCCCAGCTCTACAGCCTCTACCACCGCGCCAACACCGACACGACCACCTACACCTCACTCGACCAGGCCGCCACCGCCTCAAGCGTGAATTCGAAGAGCCTCAGCTTCAGCACCCTCAGCGGCAACAGCTACATCTCAGCCTGGTGCGGGACGATGGCCGGAGGCCGCGAGGTCGCCGAAGTCGAGATCGATCCCGGCGTCGCCGGCACCTACAGCTCCACGACGACCAGCGGCGGGCTCGCAACCGTGCCCGACACAGGCGACGGCTCGCGCTGAGCCGTCATTCCGAACTGAACAGCCATCTGCGCTCGCAATGATGCCAGCGCAAACCAGCAAACCCCCGCTGGGCGCGATAAACCAGCTCTACTCGCGCCCCGTATAAGGCG
This sequence comes from Caldilineaceae bacterium, assembly GCA_958295845.1. Classification (GTDB taxonomy): domain Bacteria; phylum Chloroflexota; class Anaerolineae; order Caldilineales; family Caldilineaceae; genus Bin5. Next base: position 5,020,620 of record OY282376.1, on the reverse strand, counting down.
TCTGTCTCCCCGCAGAATCCGAATGGATAGGGCGGGGACGAAGTCGCGCGCAAAAGTGATCAACGATCTGTCTACGATCCATCTACGATACTGACGGACCTCCTCTGCTGCGCGGACGCTGACGCGCCGCCTTCTTTACCCCATCCCTACGCAATTTCGACGCTCCACCACTCCATTACACTGGAATATTGGCCTCCAAGGGCCCGATTCAGCGCTCTGATCCCACCCCGATCCCGCAGCACATTAGCGCCCGAAATCCTGAGCTAAGTCTTGACAGCGGCGCCAACACCGATCTACGATCAGGATCCCTTCGCGCGCGTCGCAGGGACCTGTTTTTATTATTCTTATCGGTTCGACAACGCAGAAAGGCGGTCGCAGCGGTATGACTGCATGCAACGCGGACAGCGTCATCATCGGCGTACACGCGCGTGTAGCCACTGCATAAAATCGGCCTCCAGGAAACGCCCCCACGCGAGTGCGGATTGAGGTGGATGCACGACACCTGTCCACATCCTCTCTAACGCACACGGCGCGCCTCCGTTCCCATTCTTATCGCCGGAACGCGCCCAACCCGCTGTTTCATTCGAGCGGCTTTTCTTCCCGCTCCCCTAATCATCTGACAACTACATAACCGGCCGCGATGCACGGGTTTCGCAGTGCAGATCTTTCTGTCTCTGCCTCCACCATCGGCGAACTCTCCGTCTGCAGGACTGCATGGAATTGTTCACGACTTATGCCTTATGGCAGGAAAGCTCGCCGATAGGATAGAAGGAAAGATAAATGCGAATGCGAACCAAGCTGTCGATCATCTACCTGGTTGGGACTGGCGCACTGTTACTTATCCTCCTGGCCGTCATCATCGCGCCCCGGCCGCAGATCGCCCATGCACAAAGTCCGTCGGTGACAATCGCATGGTCCGCATCCGAAGCGCAAATGACCCAAGGCGGGCAACTCTTTGCCCAGTACACCTTCAGCAATGTCGACAGTCTAACGTGCGATGAGAATGTCGGGGGCCCCCATAGTACAACGTTCGATGACCCCTGTTACTACATGAGCAAAGTGCTGCCACGAGGTGACACTCCTGGTGGCAAAGCTACGCAGTGCCAAACATCAAGTTTTGGTTCGCCGGCCCCGTGGCGTTCTTTCTCACAAAGTGGGGCAAATCCGAGAATAATTCGCTTCGGCAGCAACCGGATTTCTTCGAGTTGCCCGGTGGGCAAATACGAGCTGAAAGTCACCTTGGCGGGTTCTGACAAGGGCAACACTGGAGTCACTCAGACCGAATCCGCCTACTTCGAAGTCATCCCAAGCCCACCAACCGCCACACCCACCAACACGCGGCAACCGTATAGGCCACCGCCTCCCCCACCACCGCCGCCAGCCACAGCAACGCCACCACCGGTCACCGCGACGCCGACTGCAACACTGCCACCGGCCACCGCCACACCGACGGCCACTACCGACGGTGAGTCGCAAGATCAATCATTGATTCCGCAGTTGGAGCCGCCACAGGATGCCACCGCCACTCCGACGGCCACGGCAACACAGGACGGCGGCGGCAACAGTGGCAATCAGGGCAACGGTGACAACCCAACCGCGACACCGACCGCGACGCCTACAGTTGACGGCAATGGTGGCAATCAGGGCAACAGTGACAACCCAACCGCGACGCCGACAGCGACACCTACAGTTGACGGCAACGGCCAGGGCAACAACGGTGGCAACCAAGGCAACCAGCAGAACAACCAGCCGGGCAACAACGGCGGCAATCAAGGCAACAACAACCAGGGTCGCAGCGACAACCAGGGCGGCAACAATCAAGGTGGCAACAAGCAGGGCGGCGTCAACGTCCAGTCCTTCATCAGCTACCCGACGCCCTTGCCGTCATCGCAACAGCAGTCCCAGACGCCGCTGGCCATCACCATCCCCGAAATCATGAACGTGCGTACCGGCCCCGGCCTCACCTACGATATCGTCACCACCGTGCCCGCCGGCACACAAGGCACCATCGTCGGCACCGACCCCAACGATGACTGGTACCAGGTCGAGATCGACGGCGTCGAAGGCCAGGTCTGGATCTACCAGGACCTGACGACACTGGTCGGTTCGCTGGTAGGCGTCAAACAGTACACAGCCCTCGAGATAACACAGCTGACAACCGGCACGCCGACCGGAGACGGCACCGCGCCGCTGGCCATCACCGTTCCGGAGCTGATGAATGTGCGCACCGGCCCCGGCCTTACCTACAACATCGTCAGCACCGTCCCCGCGGGCACGCAGGGCTATATCTACGGCATTGACCCGAACGACGACTGGTTCCATATTGAGCTGGAAGGGTTCGAAACGCGCGTCTGGGTCTACCAGGACCTGACCACCGTGATCGGCTCGCTGGCCGGCGTCAAACTGTACACCCTGCAAGAGATCGCGCAGCTGCTGGGAACGCCGGGCGCCGACGGCTCAGTGCCGCTGGCCATCACCGTGCCCATCACCATGAACGTGCGCACCGGCCCCGGCCTGCTCTATGACGTCGTCGGTATCGTGCCCAAGGACACACAGGGCCGCATCTTCGGCATCGACCCGAACAACGACTGGTTCCAGATCGAGCTCGAAGGGCTGGACACGCTCGTCTGGGTCTACCAGGATCTGACGACGGTGATCGGCTCGCTGGCCGGCGTCAAATGGGTGACCGAAGCCGAGTTGGCGCTGCTGCCCGCCGCCATTACGCAACCTGCCCTCCTCAACGCCCGCGCCGGACCGGGCCTGACCTACGACATCCTGGCGACCATACCGCAGGGCACATGGACCAAGATCACCGGCATCGATACGCTGGGCGAATGGTACCGAGTGGAGCTGGCCGACCTCGACCAACCGGCCTGGATCTTCCGCGACTACACCAAGGTAGCCGGTGGCTCGCTTTCTGGACTGATCCAGCTTGCGTTGGGAGGGACGTCGTCGCCGACGTTAGGGCAGTTGACCAGCTCGATCACGGTCGACCTGTCACTGCCCCCGGTCGGCGGGGTCGACATGGAAGTCAGCTGGGTTGATACCAGCGGCTGTGCGCAGCTCTACGCTCTCTACCACCGCGCCAGCACCGACACGACCACCTACACCTCACTCGACCAGGCCGCCACCGCCTCAAGCGTGAATTCGAAGAGCCTCAGCTTCAGCACACTCAGCGGCAACAGCTACATCTCAGCCTGGTGCGGGACGATGGCCGGGGGCCGCGAGGTCGCCGAAGTCGAGATCGATCCTGGCGTAGCCGGCACCTACAGCTCAACGACGACCAGCGGCGGCCTCGCAACCGTGCCCGACACAACCGACGGCTCGCGCTGAACGCGCCGTCCAAACTGAACAGCAATCTGCGCTCGCGACGATGCGAGTGCATACCAGAAGGCCCTCGTTGTCAACGGCGACAGCGGGGGCCTCTTAAATTGGTTGTATGCATTCTCACTATCGCCCTGTTTCTCTCCCCCTCTGAATGTTGCCCCTTCCAACACGCCTTCGACCCCCAGTGACAACTCACCCACAGTTAATCCGCAACCCTCTATCAGGCGAGCAAAGATGCCGCGCTCTCCTCAATTCTCTTCACATCCATCCCCAATCAATCGCCGCAGTCACTGACCACTGATCATTGCCCACTGCCCACTGCAGTTCCCCCTTTCAACCGGAAAAGCGAGACCCATGGAACCAGAATCGGTCCACTTTCTGAAGGCCTGAATCGGTCAAAAAGAGAGGCATTCATACTAATGATCAATGATGCTACTACGATCTACCAATGATGTATACGGACGTCTTCTCTGGCACCCACGCTGACGCGCCGGCTGAAATGCCCGAAGCCTGCGCGCCCCACCCGACATTCCAGCCCACTACACTGGAAAACGGCCTTCCGCCGCCGCCAATCTGACCTCGGATCCCGTCGCGCCCTCTGCAAATGTCGACGCCATGAGAAATGTACAAAAGCTTGACAGTAATGATGTGCCGTTCTACGATTCTTACCCTGGCCCTCGCGTCGTGAGGCAGGTGTTCATTTTCATCATATGCTTCTTTTGGTTTGAGAGTTTGACAAAGCGACCTTTGCAGCATGACTGCATCCGGTCCAGGTGCCGCCGTCGTCAGCGCCCGATAAGGGCCCTATGCTGCTCGCAGACGGTCCCCCCCAAGTACGACCGCGCGAGTACGGACAAGGCAAATTCACGACTCCGAACTACAGCCCCTATGAACCAGTAGGCGTACCTCCGGTTTCATTCTTATCGCCGGCACCCGCCCTACCCGTTCTTTAATTCGAGCGGCTCATTTTCCCGCTCCCGTTTAATCCGACAATCACATAACGCACACTTAGCATCGCGATCCGCCGATCATCGCTTCACCAGGCCGCCAGCAGGGTCCTATATAACCCTGCGCCAGCGGCAACCTGCCCCGAAACTGCCCCACTTTCGGTGAACAGGCCGTCGGCTGGATCCCATGAAAATGTTCGCGCCTTACGCGCTCTGCAGGAAAGTTTGCCGGTAAAAGATGTGAAAACATTGCGAATGCAAACCAAGCTGACAATCGTCTCCCTGGTCGGGGTGGGCGTACTGTTGCTTGTTGCCCTGGCCGCAATCTCCGCACCCGGAGCCCAGATCGCCTACGCCCAGAGCCCATCGATAACAATTCGCTTCTCTTCATCCTTTGCCTCCGGCGAAGGGCGGATGGTACAGGGAGACCAACTCTTTGCACAATATACTTTCGGCAATATCCAGAGCGTAACCTGTGAAGCCGATCTCTCCTTTATCGATTTCGGCGACCAGCGTGCCTGCTTTCATCGCAGCGAGGTGTACCCGCGCAATGCAGACACAACAAACCCCGACAATCGCGTAGAACAATACGAAGGATCAGATTTTGGTAACGACCGCAGTTTTTCGCCGCGCACCGGTAACTCCAGGGTCATCGGTTTCAGCCATAACCAAGTCCCCCCGGACTGCCCTCCGGGTGAATACACGCTGAAGGTTATCCTGATGGGTTCCACTGGTGACGATGACCCCAATACCCCGGCCCCCTTTCTAAAACCCGTAGCAGCCACCAATACCAAAGACTTCAGAGTCGAGGCAGGGTCGGCGACGGCCACACCGACCTATACACCCCGGCCACAACCACCCCCGCCACACACACCAACGCCAACACCGACCCTCGATACACTGCAGCCGCCGCCACCCACCGCGACGCCGACGCTGACCCGCGATCCGAACGCACCAACCGCGACGCCAACACCGACCCGCGATACGCAGCAGCCACCGCCACCGACCGCGACACCAACGCCGACCCGCGATACGCAGCAGCCACCGCCACCGACCGCGACACCAACACCGACCCGCGATCCGCTGCTGCCAACCCTGACACCGACAGCAACGTCAACCCGCGATCCACTGCTGCCGACCCTGACCCCGACAGCAACGTCAACCCGCGATCCGCTGCTGCCAACCCTGACACCGACGGCAACGCCGACAGTTGATGGCAATGGAGGCCAGGGCAACGAAGGCCAGGGCAATGGAGGCCAGGGCAACGAAGGCCAGGGCAATGGAGGCCAGGGCAACGAAGGCCAGGGCAATGGAGGCCAGGGCAACGGAGGCCAGGGCAATGGAGGCCAGGGCAACGGAGGCCAGGGCAACGGAGGCCAGGGCAACGGCAACAACCAGGTCAAGTCATCTGTCGGCGACTTCACGCCGCAAATGTCGCAACAGAAGTCACAACATCCGATAGCGATCACCCTGCCGGACGAGATGAACGTGCGCAACGGGCCGGGCCTGGAATGCGACATCGTCACAACCGTGCCCGCCGGCACGCGCGCCTGGATCATCGGCCTCGACCCCGACGACGACTGGTATCAGGTCGAGATCGAAGGCGTCGTCGGGCAGGCCTGGATTTATCAGGACCTGACTACCCTCATCGGTTCACTCGCCGGCGTCAAACGTTACACGCCCGCAGAAATCGCGCAGATTACCGGAACGCCCCCCACGGCCACCAATGGCTCAGTACCGCTCGCCATCACCGTCCCCATCACCATGAACGTGCGCACCGGCCCCGGCCTCGACTACGACGTCGTCCGCGTCGTACCCAAGGGCACCCAAGGACGCATCTACGGCATCGACCCCAACGACGACTGGTTCCAGATCGAGTTGGAAGGGCTCGACACACTCGTCTGGGTCTATCAGGACCTCACCACCGTCGTCGGCTCCCTGGCCGGCGTCAAACGGGTAACCGAGGACGAGCTGGCGCTGCTGCCGGCCGCGATCACCCTACCCGCCCTGCTCAATGCCCGCGCCGGACCAGGCCTCGCCTACGACATTCTCGCGACCATTCCTCAGGGAACATGGGCCAAAATCACCGGCATCGATATCCAGGGAGACTGGTACCGCGTCGAACTGGCCAACGTCGTCCAACCGGCCTGGATCTACCGCGACTTCACCAAGGTAGCAGGCGGCTCGCTCACGGGGTTGATTCAGATCACAGTGGCCGATCCCCCGACGCCGGCAGCTGAACAGCTGACCAGTTCAATCACCGTCGATCTGTCGATCCCCTCCGCCGGCGGTGTCGTACTCGAGGTCAGCTGGCTCGATGCCATCGCCTGCGCACAGTTCTACAATCTCTATCACCGCGCCGACACAGGCTCAAACGTCTATATCTCTCTGGACCAGGCCGTTACCGCCTTGAGCGCGATCTCCAAAAGCCTCAGTTTCACCACCCTGAGCGGCAGCAGCTACATCTCAGCCTGGTGCGGCACGAACGCAGCCGGCCGCGAGGTCGCCGAAGTCGAGATCGACCCTGGCGTGGCCGGCACCTACAGCTCGACGACCACCAGCGGCAAATTCGCCGCCGCGCCGCCGCACTCAGACGACGACTTCCACTGAGCGCGCACTCCCAACTGAACAGCCATCCGCTTTCGCAATAAATGCGGTTGCATACCAATGGGACCCCGTTTTCGATGACGAAAGCGGGACCTCCTGCATGGGTTGAAGCAGGGCTTTCGGTACAGACAAGAATTCTGACTCGCAGGATAACGTCTCTCGGATCCCTTCGTCTGGAACTGCACCCATATCGGCTTTACCCCTTACCGAACTCTGTCCTCACCGATCAGCGCACGTAAAAAGAACCGAATTCAGGAAATTTGGATAATGGTCATAGAAAATGGCAACCTTCCTTACTTCTCCTTCGTCTCTCCTTAGAGGAGACTGTATTCAGGTGGATGCGACAAAGCCAACTCCTCCGGACTTTGCAAGCGAAGTTTCGTGATTTGTGCCTCTCCCGGTTTTAGCTATGGCAGCTAAGCCCGCCGTGAGGAACGTAGTAAGGTAGAGCCGAATGCGTCACGGAAAAACGACTTCCATTCTGGTCGCACCGCTCCTTTGCCTCCTGACCGTAGCGTTCTTCTTTCGCGCCCAGGTAACCCACGCCCAATCCCCCTCTCCGATCATAGGTTCTGATCTGATAGATTACGCCGTGCTGCCGGGAGACTATTTGGAAGCCGGCTTCCTCCTCAGAAACTTCCCCTGCAATGATCAGAACAATGACGGCAGATGTAATTATCAGGACAAATTCACCTCCGTAACATATCGTTTCGACGTGCTGACCCGCGGTCCTGGTGGGACCAACGCAGACAGTTGCGAAGGGCAGGGGTTGAACAGTGCTCGCATATTTGCGCCCTCCTTCTACAACTCCGAGAGAACGCTTGGCCCTATACCACTTCGCATAGACAAAAACTGTCAACCCGGCCCTTACACACTCCTTCTCACCGTCACTTACACCGAACCCGACACAAACCAGTCCCATACCCTCACCGATACCGTCGACTTCGTTGTCGGCGACCCACCTCCGCCCAATCCGACCCCGACCCCAGGCAGCGGCGGCAACAACGGCGGCAACAGCGGCGGCAACAACGGCGGCAACAACGGCGGCAACAACGGCGGCAACAACGGGGGCAGCAACGGCGGCAACAATGAGGGCAGCAACGGCGGCAACAGCGGCGGCAACAACGGCGGCAACAACGGGGGCAGCAACGGCGGCAACAATGAGGGCAGCAACGGCGGCAACAACGGCGGCAACAACGGCAGCAACAACGGGGGCAACAACGGCGGCAACAACGGCGGCAACAACGAGGGCAACAACGGCAGCAACAACGGCGGCAACAACGGCAGCAACAACGAGGGCAACAACGGCAGCAACAACGGCGGCAACAACGAGGGCAACAACGGCAGCAACAACGAGGGCAACAACGGCGGCAACAACGGGGGCAACAACGGCGGCAGCAACGGCGGCAGCAACGGGGGCAACAACGGCGGCAGCAACGGCGGCAGCAACGGCGGCAACAACGGCGGCAGCAACGGCGGCAGCAACGGCGGCAGCAACGGGGGCAACAACGGCGGCAGCAACGGCGGCAGCAACGGCGGCAACAACGGCGGCAACAACGGCGGCAGCAACGGCGGCAACAACGGCGGCAGCAACGGCGGCAGCAACGGCAATCAGGGCAGCAATGGCGGCAACGGGCAGACGTCCCAAGACACCCAGACCCCAAAGACCGAGGCGACCCCAATACCCCCCGAACCCACGCAAGAGCCTCCCCCGCCTAAAGGGCCGTTTGCGATCACCCAGCCTGATCGGACCAACGTACGCCTCGGGCCCGGCACCCTTTACAAAATCGTCAGGTCCGTACCGCACGGCACGCGCGCCCAAATCATCTGCATCGGTCCCTGGGCCGACTGGTACGAGGTCAAAATTGATGGCGTCTACGGTACCGTCTGGATTAGACGAGACCTCACAGTTCTTGTCGGTTCGCTCGACGGAGTCTGTCGCTACCGCGCCGGCGCTTTCACCGTCACAGCTCATACATGGCCCGTAATCTCACATCTGCGCGTGGGGCCCGGTACCAACTACGACGTGATCACCACCGTGCCGCAGGGAACTCATGTCAAAATCATCGGTCTCGGCCCAGAGGACAAATGGTTCCTGATCGAGCTTTCCGCTCTGGATGGGCCCGCCTGGATCCACCAGAGCCTGGTCAAGCTATCCGGCTCGGTCAGAGGTTACAGACAACTGACGACAAAAGAGCTTGCCCAGCTGCTCCGGCCGGGACCGAATCCCGCAGCCAAGCCCTATCTGATCACCCTACCCGAAACTGTGAACGTGCGCCTCGGACCGGACTTGGAATACGACGTGATCACCACCCTGCCCCAGGGCACGCAGGCCGCAATCTACGGTATGGACCCGGACAAAAAGTGGTTCCAGGTCCAACTGGATGGGTTGGACACCCTCGCCTGGGTCTACCGCGATCTGACGCAGGTGATCGGTTCGCTCGTGAACGTCAGACGCATCACCACACGCGAGATCGCCGCGTTGCCCGCCATGATCATCCAACCCCGCAACGTGCACGCGCGCCTCGGGCCGGGTCCAGACCACGAGGCCGACACCATCCTGCCGAAGGGGACCTGGGCCCGGATCATCGGCACTGACCCACAGGACGAATGGTTCCAAATCAAAGTCGTTGGGTTGAAAGATCCTCTCTGGGTTGCACGCAATCAGACCAAAGTGGCCGGCGGTCTCCTGGGGAGATTCCGACCGCACCCGACGGACGAAAACGATATGCAGCCGGAATCAGGACCGAATAGTGACAGACCGCTCGCGATTGCGCAGTCGGAAAGTATGAAAGTGCGCACCGGCCCCGGTCTGGACTACAAAGTGATCACCACTGTGCCCCAAGTCGTTTCAAGCGAAATCTACGGCATCGACCCCACCAAAAACTGGCTCCAAGTCCATATTGAAGGTCTGGACACCCTCGCCTGGGTGCTGCGCGATATGACCTGGATCGACGGCCTGCTGGTAAGCGTCAGACGGATCACCCCGCGCGAGATCGCGACCTGGCCCGCGCTGATCACCCAGCCGCCAACCCTGCTGGCCCGCTCAGGCCCTGGCAAGGACTACCCCGCGCTCGCCAGACTGCCAAAAGGAACCTGGGTCAGAACTGTCGGCATCGATCCGCACGCGCAGTGGTTCCAAATCCAGATCGAAGTCGAGATTCCCGGCATCGACGCGCCGCTCTGGATTGCCCGCCGCCACGCAAAGATCGCCGCCGGCTCGCTCCCTGAGATCCCCACAACCACGCCGGAAGATAGTCGACCCTCATCATCATCACAGACCGACCAATAGTAAGCGACCCCAGGCGCCTCCCTCGACCCCCCATCTCCGAACTTTCGTCAAAAGTGTCTCCTCCAAAAGCCCTGCTGGCTTTCACACCAGCAAGGCTTTCCGTTTGCCCAATGCGCACCCTGAGGGGTGCATCCCCAAATGGGGCGAACTTTCGTATACCTCTTGTTGCAACCAAGCCATGGTCAGTTCCAGTCTCAATCTCCGGCAGACCAATCGGAGTCACTCACTCCTCTCTATTCTCTCCTTGCCTTTGGGCGTTCGGGCCTTCGGCCCTCCCTTGTGCAGGGGCTGCGCCCCCGCAACGCCCCGCCTTGGCTAGCGACCGTGTGTATTCTTCCCCAGCACTGTGTCTAGCCAACAGTGTCTACCCCCCACATGCTGTCTCGTGCCACGACCCACTAACCACTGCAGTTCGCTGCGCCCCCGCCTAGCGCCCACCCCCGCCTTTCCCCTCAAAGGTCTTGTAGGGGCAGGCAGTGTGCCTGCCCTGTGTCTCTCCACGAGCGATAAACAATTCCAGCCACTCGATCATGAGTTCCCCGCCACACTGTTCCCACCCCAATATCTGGGATGCACCCATACCAAGCGATACAGGCCCGTCGCTGAATCATCGTATTCAGCCTGGCAGGAATTGCAACAGCCAACCGGACTCCGTGCCCATTTCCCGGACGCTATCCTCCCAAAAGCGTCCGCACAGTGCCAAATTCCTTTCCCAAAAATAGTTCAACAATAGTGGAACATTCTGTGCCAACTGCACGTCTGATCGGCAGACACAGATCCGATATCGCAAGCAGTTCAAGGCCCAGGGTCCGCGTTATAACACCAGATTCAAGCGTTCGGGCAAGTTGAAGCGACCATGCGGGGTGGCTGAGCTGAAAAGCCCGGATACGCTTCTTGAAAAGTAGCAGAGACGAAGAAAATGATATCGAAACAGTCGATTATCACACTGGTCGGAGTGGGCATACTGGCACTATTTGCCCTGACCGTCATTTCTTTCGTGCCCCGTCCCCCAACGATCGAGGCCCAGGCCCCTTCCCTGCAGGACCAGAACGACCCGGCTGTAGCGATCGAATTTAACACCTGGAATTCAAAAGAAGAGTACGGCACTTCCATCCACGCGCAGCTCACTTTCACGAACTTTCAAGACATAACCTGCGACAAGAATGACGGGGGCGAGCATCATACAGCGTTCGACGACCCGTGTTATTTCCAAGTCGAAGTTCACCAGCGTCCTCCTGAAACCGGCCGCGTAAGTCAGTGCGAAGGAACGGGGATTGGCGGGCCCCGTTCCTTTTCCAAAGGTACGGGCGTTAGGAAAGTAATCAGATTCGGTTTGGTCTCTACACCCACCGATTGTCCTGTTGGGCTTTACATGTTGAAAGTCAAATTGAAGGAATCCAACAAAACTGTAGTCGCCACCGCATCTGCAAACTTCGAAATCATACCCGCTCAGCCCACAAACACACCGGCGCCGACGTCGACGTCCACCTACACGCCCGAACCACCGACGTCGACATCCACCCACACGCCCGAACCACCGACGGCCACACCTACCTACACGCCCGAACCGCCGACAGCGACGCCGACTGTCGATGGTGGCGGCCAGAACTCGCCGCAGGACGATCCAACCGTTACACCGACGGCAACTGCGACGCCTACCGAATTGCCCCCGCCCTCAGTACGGATCGACGGCCTGCCCTCCAGCTTCGATGAAGGCCAGCAGACGGGTTTCAATATGATCTTTGAAGATCTGGACGACTCGGACCAATACGGCTACCGCGCCGACGTCACAAAGTCAGAAGACAGTTCCGCCGCAGATGAATGTGAAGGAACCGGTCTCGGCGGAAACAGGCAGTTCACTGCCCAACTCACAGGGGCAGTCAACGGACAAGAAACCGTTTCAGGCGTAATCGACGCCGCCTGTCCGGCCGGTACATACACAGTGTCCGTCACGCTCATGGCCAACAGCGGATTCGGCGTCACCGCAACCCAAGCGTTCCAGGTCCTCGAATCAGCGCCGTCCATCGTCGAAACAGACACGCCGACACCGACAGCCACGCCCGCCGATACAGCGACGCCGACAGCCACGGCCACGCCGACAGTGACGCCCACCAGCACAGACACAGTCACCGCCACACCGACAGTCGACGACTCCGTGCAACAGTCGCCAGAGGATCCAACCGCCACGCCGACGTTTACGCCAATGCCGCCGCCCTCCGTGAAGATCGAAGGTCTGTCTTCCAACTGGGATTATGGTCAACAGGCCTCCTTCAACATGATCTTCGAAGGAATCGACAACTCGGACGAATACAACTACCGCGCCGACGTCACCAATGCAGTCAGCAATGCCGTGGACGACTGCGAAGGAACGGGAGTTGGCGGCGCCAACCAGTACACAGCCGGCCTCACAGGGGCTGTCAACGGCCAGATTACAGTCCCCGGCGCGGTCGACGCCGCCTGCCCGTCCGACACATATACACTGACCGTCATGCTCATGGCAGACGGCGGCTTTTCTTACACCGCAACCCAGGCGTTCCAGGTCAACGCACTGTCACAATCGCCCATCGCAACTGACACGCCCACGCCGACCGCGACCGCCACAAGTCGACCGCGGCAACAGCAGCCGCCCCAGCAGCAGCCAGCCGCCACCAACACGCCCGTACCGACCGCCACCGCCGCGCCGGCACCCACGCCAACGGCAAAAGTGTCCTACTCGCCGCCCCCGCAGCAGAAACAACCAGCCGCCACCGCGACGCCATTGCCGACCGCAACGGCCACCGCGCGCACAACTCAGACGCCCACCGTCACGCCCACAGATGACCTGACCGGCGAATTCCCGGACAGAATCATATCTGTTGACGATGATAATGACGTCGATGCGGGTGATGAAGCCGTTGATGATGCGGGCGCGGACACCGACACAACGACCGCGGCGCCGCAAACAGCAAGCGCCAGCGCCGACACCGGCAGCGGCTGGCCCGGCCACTACGCCGCCGGCCGCTCCGTCTGGGACTGCCGCGACCTCAGCGCCCTGACAGACTCGCTCGCCGCCCTGCGCAGCACAATGACAGCCGGCAGCTATCCCCAGGCCGTAACCCAGCCGGAGATCATGAACGCCCGCCTCGGTCCCGGCCTTGCCTACGACGTCATCACCACCCTGCCGCAGGGCACGCGCGCCAACATCATCGGCGTCGACCCCCGCGGCGAATGGTACCAGCTCGAACTCAGCAACCTTGAGATTCCGGTCTGGATCTATCAGAGCCTGGCCAGCGTCGAAGGATCGCTCGAGAGCGTGCGCGAGGTTCCCGCTGCGGACCTCGCCGAGCTGCCGATATCCGGCGCACCGGGCAGCAGGCCGATTGCGTTCATCGTGCCAGAGGTCATGAACGTGCGCATCGGCCCCGGCTTCGAATACGAAGTCCTCACCACTCTGCCCCAGGGCAAGCAGGTCGAAGTCGTCGGCATCGTGTCCAGCAGCGAGTGGCTGCAGGTCGAACTGGAAGGGATGCCCTCCCTCGGCTGGCTCTACCGTGAACTGGTCGTGGTCGACTGCCCGCTGGTGAACGTCCGGCGCATCACCGAGCGCGAAATCGTACAGGTGCCTGCCGCGATAACGCAGCCCTCTGCGCTCTACGCCTACTCCGGCCCCGGCCTCGCCTACGACAGAGTCGCCATTCTGTCCCGTGGTACGTGGGCCCAAATCATCGCCATCGGCGACTGCCCGCCCAATGTCTGGTACCAGGTCATAGTCCCAGGTCTTGACGAGCCGGTCTGGGTGGTGCGCGACTTCGTCAAAGTGGCCGTAGGCTCTCTCGCCGGCCTCCCCCGCTACGGCGTCAACGACTTCACGCCGCCGGCCGCAGACGAGCGCCCCATCGCCGTCATCCAGTCCGAAACGCTGAATGTGCGCACCGGCCCCGGCCTGAAGCACGACGTCGTCGCAGAAGTGCCTCAGGGCACGCAGGTCCGCGTCTACGGCACCGACCCGAGTGAAAGCTGGTTGCTGGTGGAGATTGACGGGCACAGTTCACTGCTGTGGGTCTACCGCCCCATGACGCAGGTGAAGAGTTCGCTGGTGGGGGTGAGACGAGTGACTGCGGCGGAGATAACAGTGCAGCCGGCCGCCCTCATCCAGCCGCAAGCGGTCTTCGGCCGGTCCGGTCCGGGCACGGCGTACAACGCCGTCACCATCCTGCCCAGGGGGACATGGGCCAAGGTCGTCGGCATCGGTCCGCGGTCCGAGTGGGTTCTGATCCATGTGGCCGGCATGGACGAACCGGTCTGGATCCTCTGCGACCTGGCCAAGATAATCGGCTCGTTGACTGGGGTTCCCCAACTCTCGCCATAACCGGCCCGACCCGGTTGACCCACCCTCCTGAGCCGCTGTCACAGTAACGCCTGACAAAGGCCCCGCAGTCAACTGCGGGGCCTTTGCTTACTCCCTATCCCGTCCCGCCGCCGCCCAGGAACTTGCCGCCAGATCACCGTTTTCGGCAGCAAAAACTCACTCTCTGAAGATCCTCGAAAACGGAACATTCCGTGCCCACTGCACGTCCCATCAGCAGAGTAAGTTCCGATCTTGGAAAGGTGCCATACTCGGAACCAGAAGGCTAAACCGAAATGGACATGCACCCTCGCCGAACTTTCGGTGTGGCAAAGAGGCCGCAAATGAAGCAGTCGGCTACTACCTTGATAGGGGCGATCATTCTGCTACTTTTCGCTCTGACCCTTATCTCCTTCGGGCCCAATCCTCCGGAGATCCAAACCTTCGCCCCTGCGATGCAAGAGGATCTCCAGCCCGCGCAAGAGGATCTCAAACCGCACGCCGGTTTCGAATCGCTGGACGGCTCCGTGTCGGCAGGGGAAGATCTGAACATCAGCATCTTTTTCGCCAACTTCCCCTGCGCCGATCAGAACGACGATGGCACATGTGACTCGAACGACACATTCACCACCGTCACCTACCGCTTCGACTTGCTGCAAGGCAGCGCCGACGGCCCCGACGCCGACAACTGCGAAGGGCAAGGGTTTGGCACAGTCCGTACGTTCAACCCTTCGCAGTACAGCCACTGGAGTACCACAGGGTCCATACCCCTAAGCATTAACAGCAACTGTGCGCCCGGCTCCTATGTCGTCAAGTGCACAATCACCTATACCGAAGACGGCTCCACCCAGGAGATTCCACTTGCCTGCAACTGTGGCATCTCCGTCGATCCCCCGTCGACCGCAACGCCCACACCGACCGTAACGCATACACCGACAGCCACAGCCACCCCCACCGAAACGCCTACGCCCGCCAACACCTCCACGCCGACGAGCACGCCCACGCCGACGAATACACCTATGCCTCCACCCTCCGTCCGCATCGACGGGGTGCCCCCCGTCATTGATGTCGGCCAGGAAGAACCCTTCAGTATGATCTTCGAGGGCATAGACGACTCGGACGACTATCACTACCGCGCCGACGTAACCAATTCCAACGGCGACGACGTCGATGTATGTGAAGGGACAGGACTCGGTGGAAACGGACAGTATACTGGCGACCTCGATGGCGAGGGCCAAATTACAGTCCCCGGCGAGATCACCGCCGCCTGCCCGGTCGACACATATACAGTGACCGTCATCCTTATCGGCGACGGCGGCTTCACCTACACCGCAACCAAGGACTTCCAGGTCGTCGGCGCATCACTCTCCCCCATCGAAACAGCCACGCCGACCGCGACCGCCGGGAACCCCACGAAAAATGATCCGCCGCGGCAAAACCAGCCGCCGTCGCAGAAGAATCCAAACGCTACGGCCACCCCTACAAATACGTCCACGGCCACCAACACGCCTGAGCCAACCGCGACCTCCACCAATACACCGGAGCCAAATGATCCGCCGGGGGGAAACCAGCCACCGCCGCAACAGCAGCCGACGGCCACGTCTACCAACACACCCGAGCCCACCGCCACCAATACCAACACGCCCGAGCCCACCGCGACCGCCACAGATCCGCCGCGACGACGGCAGCCCCCGCCGCAAAATCAGCCGCCAGTGCAGAAGCAACCAACGAATACCGCTACGCCAACCGCCACGGCCACCACAGTGCCGGCACCCACGCCTACGCCTACAGCCGATATCTCCTTTGCGCCGCCCCCAACGCAGGAAGATCCGACGCCAACCGCTACACATACGCCGACCGCCTCTGGCCTGCCAACATCTACTGGCACTGCTACGCCATCAGGTTCTCTGATCCTAACCCCTACGCCGACACCCACGCCTCCGGGACGGCCCACGATCCCGCCTACGAGTGAGCTGCCGGACGATCTCTGGGAAATCATCGTAATAATTGACATATTTAGTCCGAACGGTCCGGACGCAACGCCCGACGTGGCGGACCCGACACCGACACCCACAAGCGACGGCGACGACACCGACGACACCGACGACGACGACACCGACGACGACACCGACGACGACGACACCGACGACGACGACACCGACGACGACGACACTGACGGCGACGACACTGACGACACGCCTGACCACTACGCCGGCGACCGCACCGTCTGGAGCTGCCAGGAACACAGCGAACTGGTCAACTGGCTCGCCGCCCTCCGCCAGACAATGACACCCGGGGATTATCCCAAGGCCGTCACCCAGCCCCAAAGCATGAACGCCCGCCTCGGGCCCGGTCTGGCCTACGATGTCATCACCACCCTGCCCCAGGGAACGCGCGCCAACATCATCGGCGTCGACCCCCGCGGCGAATGGTACCAGGTCGAAATCACCGGCCTCGACATCCCCGTCTGGATCCACCAGGGCCTGGCCACCGTCGAAGGGTCGCTCGCTAACGTGCCCACAGTCTCCGCCGAAGAGCTCGCCAAGCTCCCCCTCTCCGGCGCCACCGGCAGCAGACCGATCGCCATCATCCAGCCTGAGGTCATGAACGTGCGCATTGGCCCCGGCATCGACTACGACGTCCTTACCACCCTGCCCCAGGGCACGCAGGTCAAAGTAGTCGGCATCGACCCCAACAGCGATTGGCTGCTGGTCGAACTGGATGGGCTGATCTCCCTCGGTTGGGTCTACCGCGAAATGGTCCAGGTCGACTGCCCGCTGGTCAACGTGCTCCGCATCACCGACAGTGAAATCTCACAGCAGCCTGCCGCCCTAACCCAGACCTACGCCCTCTACGCCTATTCCGGCCCCGGCCTCGCCTACGACATCGTAGCCACGATCCCTCGAGGGACCTGGGCCGAAATCATCGCCGTCGGCGACTGCCCGCCGAACGTCTGGTACCAAGTCATCGTCCCAGGCCTCGACGAGCCCGTCTGGGTAATCCGCGACTTTGTCAAAGTCGCCGTGGGCTCGCTCGCCGGCATCCCCCGCTACGGCGTCACCGACTTCTTCCCGCCCGCCGTCGATGACCGGCCCATCGCCGTAACCCAGCCCATCACCATGAACGTGCGCTCGGGCCCAGGTCTGGCGTACGACGTGGTCGCCGTCGTGCCGCAGGGGACGCAAGCCCGCATCTACGGCATCGACCCCACCGGCGACTGGATACTGGTGGAACTGGAAGGGCACAACGCACTGGTCTGGATCTACTGCCACATGACCGAGGTGAGAGGGTCCGTGGAAGGCGTCAGACGCGTCACCGCGGCGGAAATCGCGGCGCAGCCGGCCGTACTAGTCCAGCCGGGAGCCGTCTTCGCCCGGTCCGGTCCGGGCACCGAGTACAGTTCGGCCGCCATCCTGCCCAAGGGCACATGGGCCCACATCACCGGCATCGGCCCCGATCCCCAATGGCTCCGCATCGAAGTCCCCGGCCTCGCCGCACCCGTCTGGATTCACCGCGGCTCCGCGAAGCTGATCGGCTCCGTCGCAGGCGTCCCCCACGTCACGCAGTAGACCGGTCGCTCCCTAAGAAGAGCATATAAAGAAATACAAAAGGCCCCGCTGTCCACAGCGGGGCCTTTCTATTTCAAGGCAACTGCATCGATTTGGGGCAAGCCCGCCCCTCGCTTACGTCTCAGAATATCTCCTCCAATGCGATGCTGAACCCCGCCAGCGTGGGTGAGTGCAAACTCTCCTCCGCCTCGTAACTGCCCACGGCCTCAAAACGGCTCTCGTCTCGCAGAAAAAGCGTAATCTTCCTGTCATCAGGATCTATATTCCAGTACTCTCGTACCCCGTAGCGTGCATAAAGGTCCAGCTTCAGCGTTCTGTCACGCTCGGCTGTAGCGGGGGACAGGATTTCGACCACCAGATCCGGTGCGCCCCGGACATTTTCCGCCGTGATAATGCTCTCGCGTCCGCTGGAAACGAACAGCAGGTCCGGTTGCACCACGTCAGTGTCCGATAGTACGACATCAAAGGGGGAACAATAGACTCTCCCCAGGTTGCGACCATAAATGAACGTGCCCAACCGGAGAAACAGCCGCCCCAGGATGTATTGGTGTATCTCTCTGGGGGATGGAGACATTACCAACTCTCCGCTGAGAAGCTCATAGCGTTCGTCGTCCGCCGTCCTTAGATAGTCGGCGTATGTAAGTTTGGTCTGTACGTCTAGCATGGTGGTTCCTCCTAAGCAGAAGCAGGGAAAGTAATATTATTCTTCCCCTCCGTCTGTATGTCCACCATCATAGCCTGAAAGGCGTTTCAAAGACAATCGGTCGGCGCATATGCTGCTATCAGCGCCGGGCGTAATTTGTTTCAATGCTGGCCATGCCACGCACGCTGCTTGCGTTGCACGCCAGTCATTGCGCGCTTCTTGCTCTGCATAGGGCCGAATCTCCGCACGCAATTCTCCCCGAGTCGCCAAGTTCACCTGTCTTCCCCAGCAACTCTTCAAGATAATAATGCGTCCTGAAGTGCCAAGTGGCGTGCATGGCCCACTACCACTAACTGCCTTCTCCAGCCTCCGCCTTCTTCTCTTCAGCCTGTCGCACCTCGAAGATCTCCATTCCTTCCACGGCCTTGATCACTTCCAGCCAATCTCTGAATGACCGCCAATTCTCTCCCAGCCGCTGTCCCGCCAACATTCCCTCTATGCTGATCTCCTCGTCCAGTTCAGGCCAGTGGATCCGCTGCCCACCCCCGTGCAATGCCCATTCGTTGCGCTCATCCGGCGTAGCATGGGCTAGCCGTGGATACCAGGCCAGCGGCGCCGAAATCACTCGCCCATCAGTGAGATGCGCTGTCACTCTGTCCGCGCTGATTTCCACACTTGCCACTCTCGGCACCGCTGTTTCAGACGCCTCAATACGCAGTCCAAGCGCATCTGT
Organism: Caldilineaceae bacterium; assembly: GCA_958295845.1. Lineage (GTDB taxonomy): Bacteria > Chloroflexota > Anaerolineae > Caldilineales > Caldilineaceae > Bin5. Next base: position 5,001,178 of record OY282376.1, on the reverse strand, counting down.
AAACATTTCCCGGAGTGCAGGCAACTCTTCGATCTCGTAAGCGCGCGCCTCCCATTCATCGATGCGGTTCGGCGCTGACGCATATTTCTCTCGCAGCCAGGGGATAAATTCATCGCGCATGGATTCAGAGTCGGCCAGCCAGGAGGCGCACCACATCTCTTGGCAAAAGGTGTGATAAAGAAGTATCAGGTCTTTGTCCGTAGGCGTTACGGTCTCTGCCGTGTTCTTGTTTTCGGATGGCATGTTGCGATCTGCTCCTCTGATCTTGGTAGAACAAGTGTAGCATAGTTCGTCAAGATCGACCGGAAGTCAGCGTGCATCCCCGTGCCCCGTCCGAAATCGGCCTCTGTAGCCCCCAACCCCCAATCCCCCTACCCCCGCAACGCCTTCACCACACCATACGCACCCCGTGAAAACGCCGCCAACGCGCCCCCGCGACTGAACAACGGCACCGGCCCCGGCACACACTCACCGCCATCCAGGTCCTCAATCGCCGCCAGCACACGCTGCAGACCCAATTCGACCACCCGCCGGCGGTTCTCGTCTTCCAGCGCAAGCCCCCCGCAGGCCAGGACTGACACCAGCAGGTTGGCAAGCGAATGTTCGCGGTACAGGCGCCAACACTCCTCAAACGTGAACCCCTGCACCCCCATCTCACCGATGACTTCGGTATACTCTTCCAGCACTTCGCGCTCGATCTGGCGGCGGACCTCGGTCGTAACGCTCCCCACCAGGAAATAGGTCACATCAAACAGCGGGCTCCTCAATCCGCTCACCTGCCAGTCGATCATCGCAATTTCGTCCCCGCCGTCGGCCGCAAAGAAGATATTGTCCAACCGGAAATCGCCGTGGCTGAGCGTCTTCGGCCCGGCCCCGACACGAACAATCTGGCTGTCGATGCGCGAACCGTAGGTTTCCGCCAGACGACGCATATCGTCCGAGAAAAACCTGCCGAACCTTTCGAACGTGGTCGAAAGGTTCGCAAGGTAGACGAGTTGAATCAGCATTCTGCGTCTGGGTGAAAAAGCGTCGGTAAACATATTCAACGGCGGCTGATCAGTCCTGTTCCAATAGGTACCGTGCAGCCTGGCGATCGCGCGGATCGCATTTCGAGTCTGTTCCGCGCTGGCCCCGTCGAAATGGCTCACCGCCTGCCAGTCCCCAAAATCTTCCAGCACCAGCACAAACCGGTCGCTCCGGGCTTCATAATCACCATAGAGCAAAGCCGGCGACCGCACCGGCGCCTGCGACGCGATCAACCTGTAGAAGTCGTATCCCCGTTTATGTAATCCCAGACGTTTGCTCAAACGCCGGTTCGCGGCCAGCGGACTGGGCAACTTGACGATAACCGTTGCCGGAGCGCTACCATTCCGCTCAGCCGGCGTCCTCGGCTCGGCATACCTCAACTGGCAGCGCAGGATCGTGCCCATGAAGCCCACGCCGCTGCCGATCTCCTCCCAGGCGATCGCCTTGATAGGGGGAAGATCGGACGCGCCGCCCGCGGCCAATGCCTGTTGCATCCACCGGGCCGTAACATCCTCCGGATCTATGGGAATTGGTGGTCTGGTCATAGCGCTGATTCGTCTCTGATTTCAGCGCGCGCCGGCCATGCGCGTAGCATCAACTGGGAGAAAGCCAGATCGACTACACTGCCTGCACGACACGACTACTGAACAGTAAATGCCTGTTCCTGTAGCTTGATTGCTTCGGCGCAACCCACTGCGGCCATCCTGTACAAATGCCCGCAATAAAAAGGTTTCGCTGCGCCTATATCACGGTCCCCTATATCACGGCGTCTGTCTCGCCGCATCAAAAAGCGATGAGTCCGGCCCTCGCTCCGTCCGTTCATACTGTTCGTCAACCGGCAGGTTGGGCCCCGCCAGCGCCGCTGTCGAAAGCTCGTCGCAGCGCTCGTTTTCCAGGTCGCCCGCATGACCCTTCACCCACTGGTAACGCATCTCGTGCCCGTCACACAGCTCCAGCAGCCGCGTCCACAGGTCCGGATTGACCGCCGGATCGCCCTTCCTGTTGCGCCGCCAGCCATTTTCCCGCCACCTGCGCGCCCAACCCTTCGTCAGCGCGTCCACCACATACTTCGAGTCACTGTAAAGAGTGACGCTGCACCGCTCCTTCAATGCCTCCAGCCCTCTGATCACCGCCAGAAGCTCCATCCGGTTGTTCGTCGTCCTCCGATATCCACCGCACAGCTCCTTCCGGTGCCCGCCAAATAGCAGCACAACCCCAAATCCCCCCGGCCCCGGATTCCCACTGCACGCACCGTCCGTATACAGCGCCACCTCTTTCATCGACAACGTCCACCCATCTCAACTACCTCTATTCCTATCGACTAAGCCATGGTCAGCCCGCGAACCTTAGTAAGGCCGCCGAACGGTCTCCCTCATTTCCGGCACCCCGTTCGAGCGCCCTTCACTAAAAACTAAAAACTGACTACCAAAAACTGGTGTCTAATGTTCGTCCTCGTCGTGAAGATGAAAATAGACGATCTCCAACGCCGCCGCATCAGTGATCGTGGAATCAGTGTGATGCACAATGTGAAGATGGCCCGTGCCGCAGTCGCCGAACTCGTCACACGAAAGCTCGCCGATGATACCGCTGAACGCCGTAGTGCCCGTCAACGCCTCCCGCAACCGCGCCCGGTCGATATAAAGCGTATCCCCCTGCACCACCGCAACCGCCTCAATCGCCCGCAGCAACAGCGTCGTCGCATCATACGCGTGCGCCATGTACACTGAGCCCGGCGCCTCATTGTACCTCTCCTCATAGGCCGCCAGGAGGTCGCCTCCATTCCTGCCCGTTGCCTCGTTCACACTCGCCTCGAAATGCAGCTCAGGGCTGGCCAGATACATCCCTTCCGACTCCGGTATCGCCAGGAACTCGAAATCCACCAGCGCCGCGCCGCCAATCAGAACCACGTCCTCCAATCCCGCGACCTGCCCCACCTGCCGGATGATCTCGCCGGCCTCGTCAGGGAATAACGGCAGAAACAGACCCTCCGGGCCGGCCGCCGCGACCTCCGTCAGCACAGCCATCATATCCGTCTGCCCCTTACTGACCGTCGCGATCGTGACCGTCCCGCCCCCCTGTTCGAACGCCGCCGCAAACGCGTTGGCCAGGCCCGAAGTGTAGGGATCGCCGTCATGCACGACCGCCACCTCGTGCAGGCCGAGGTCGTGGTGGGCGAACCCAGCTACCGCCTCCGCCTCGTAAAGGTCGTTGTTGGATGTGCGGTAATAGCCCGCATAATGGTTGGCGCCCGCATTGCCGCGCAGGTCCGACGTCAGCGTAGGCGCCGTGTTCGTTCCCGAAATCAACACCAGCCCCGCCTCACTCAGAATCGGCGCCGCTTCCACCGCCGCCGCCGAGCAGGAAGTGCCGATCACGCCCACCACGCGCCGGTCGCCCACCACCGTCTGCGCCGCCGCCGCACCGCCCTCCGGCGTGCACAACGAGTCCAGACCCGCGCCCATTGACACATTGTGCCCCTTGATCGGCCCGTAATCGGCCAGCGCCAGCGCCACCGCCCGCTGCGTCGAAGACCCAAGTTCGCCGATGCTCGAAAGCACCGCCGCCGAACGGATCTGGATATCCTCACCCGGGCCCACCACAACCGTTCCCAGCGGGCTGCCCACCATATTCTCAGGGATGCACGCGCCGCTCAGCAGAAGCGCAAGCACCAGAATGAGCCAGCACGACAGTCTGCTGCGGGTTCGGTCTCTCTTCGTCATATCATGACTCCTTTGTCTGGAAAGTTTCCAGTCGGCCGCCGCGCTCACGGCGCGTAGCGGTAAACAACCGGCAGCGCCTCAACGTCGGTCATCGTCGAATCAGTGTGCTGCGATATCTGAATGCGGCCCGTGCCGCAGTCGCCGAACCCGTCGCACGAAATCGCGCCGATGATGCCGCTGAATCCACTCGTGCCGCCCAGCGCCTCACGCAGCCTCGCCCGGTCGATAAACAGCGCATCCCCCTGTACCACCGCAACCGCCTCGATCGCACGCAGCAGAATCGTCGTCGCGTCGTACGCATGCGACAAATAGGCCGACGTCGAATGTTCATTGTACCGCGCCAGGTAGGCGGCGTTCAGCTCGTCGCCGCTCCTCCCCGTCGCCTCGTTTACGTTGCTGCCGAAGTCCAACGTCGGCCCCGCAAAATAGAAACCCTCCGACTCCGGCATCGCCAGGAAATCAGAGACCAGCAGGCCCCCGCCCCCGATGCGCGCCAGCCCCGCCAGGCCTTCTACCTCACTGCTCTGGCGCAAGATCGGCCCGGCCTCCTCCGGAAAGATCGGCAAAAACAGCCCATCAGGGCTGCCGGCCGCGATTTCCGTGAGAACAGGGATCATATCCGTATCCCCCTTGTTCACCTTCGCCACCGCCACCGTGCCCCCCAGCTCCTCAAATGCCGCCTTGAACGCCGCCGTCAGGCCCGAAGTGTACGGGTCCCCGTCATGAACGGCCGCCATCTTGCGCAGCCCCAACTCGTTGTAAACAAAATCGGCCACCGCCTCCGCCTGGTAAAGATCATTGCTCGCGACGCGATGATACCCCGCATGATAGTTGGACCCGGCAGTGCCCCGCAGGTCCGACGTCAGCGACGGCGATGTCGTCGAAGGCGCCACCATCACCAGGCCCGCCTCGCTCAGGATCGGGGAGGCCGCAGCCGCCGCCACCGAGCACGAAGTCCCGATCACGCCAACCACACGTGGGTCGCCAAGTACTGTCCCCGCCGCCGCCGCGCCGCCCGCCGCGCTGCATAGCGAGTCAAGACCAGCGCCCATGCTCACACCATGTCCCTTGATCGGCCCATAGTCCGCAATCGCCAGCGCCGCGCCCCGCTGGCTCGGCACCCCCAATTCGCCAGCGCGCGTCAGCGCACCCAGCGCTCGAACCTGAATCTCCTCGCCCCCGCCGACCACCACCGTTCCCAGAGCGGGAGATTCATAATCCACCGGCACACACGCGCCGACAAAGATCAGAACCGCCAGCAGGCCGACCAACCGCAAAACTGCAGAACCGAAACAGCGCTTCATCATCATCGCTACTTCCTCCTTTGTCTGGCGAATCTCCGCACCCTTGCCGACGGTCGCAACCACAGTATGACGCCCGCCTTCGCGCACTACGCTGAAGCTGCGGCCCGTCCCCAAATCAGCCGCAACGCGGCCGCACACGCCCAATCTGCAGCCTTTGTAAACAGTATCACTTTCGCCGCAAATTCAGGTGCTCGTTTTTCCGTAGGAGGTTACCGCAAACGTATGGAAGGCGTCCGCTATCCTGATGTGACCATTATAGGTACTTTTTCGCTGGATTGGCAACAAGCTCAGGAGATAGAGGTATATCCGTCCGCGTCAATCGAGGGGACAATCCGCGCCGGACAGGTCAAAAAAGGGGGACCAACAAGGCCGCCGTCACGGCCCGCCCGCTGAGCCAACCGGCATCAGAAGACACGGTTCCGTTTCCGGTCCCGTCGAATCGATAACTTAATACCCGTAAAGGGAGGGGTTAGGCCGGCAAACGCTACTCTACGTTCATCTGCATCGAGGTATACGATCTCTTCAGCTCATCTTCTGCCTGCCGGATCGCCTCCAATGCCTTCACCACCGTCTCCAACTGCTCATCATCCATCCGATCCGCCAACCCGTCGAGCCGCTCCTGCCCAATCTGCCAGAACCGGTCTATCGCCTGCTCTCCCGACTCAGTCAATCTGCAGATCACGACCCGCCGGTCTCTCGGATCGGAGTCCCGGTCCACCAGCCCTTTCTCGACCAGGCGGTCCATAACCGTAGTTGTAGCCGAAAGCGCTCGCCCCAGGTAACTGGCAATGTTGCCCATACGCAGTGGGCCCACCTCTTCCAGCAGAGCCAGCGTCTTGATCTGGGGTATCGTCATGTCCAGATCTTCCCACTCATCAAGCCGGCCCGTATGCAACTGCCGGTTCAAATATTCCGCTAACGCCCGGAACCGGGCCCTCAACTCGTGCCTGCGGTGTTCTTCCACGAACATTCACCCCAAATCCAGATAGTTCATCCCCGTCCGCATAACGACCCAAATCTCCACAGCCCGCTAACGCGACGGGAACTGCACGGCGAACTTTTCGCTGGGAGATTCCTCAATGCAGCGGCCATCCAACCACCCCGCCACCCCGCTGTGACGCTCTGGGAACCACCCGCCTACCGGATTACAGGCACCTTTCTCAATCCAACACTGCCCAACCACAGCAGCAAACAACCAACAATCTAACTCTTCAGCGTGTCAAACCCATCCCAACCGGGTATCGCAGCAGCTTGCCTGACCCACGCCGCAGTCTGCGCCTCGTCAAACTCGTCCTCGTAAATGTCATACCAGCGCGCGTCTTTGTCCTTGCCCGAGCCCGGCGGCTCAGGCTGCAGCAACGCCCCCTGAAAGAACGTCAACTTCACATAACGCGCAAAAACATGATAGCTCACAAACCACCCCTGGCCCTCAATGCCGTAAAAGGGCGAATTCCATCGCACCGCCTTGCGCACATTCGGCGCCTCGCGCACGATCAACGCATCAAGACGACGCCCCAGCTCGCTCTTCCATCCCGGCATCGCCCCGATGTAGGCCTGCACCGGCGCGTCCCCGTCCGCCTTCGCTATCTGCGGATTGCCCCCAGACAAAAGAACCGGCTTCGCGCCGGCTTGCTTTTCGGCTGCCCTCTCCGCAACCTTTCCTGCTCCTTTCGTCCTCTTACTGGCCACTACGCTCACTCCTGCACGTCTGGTTTATCCTCAGCAGAACACACTGGCCGCTCTCTTCTCTGGTGGAGCTAAAGGGACTTGAACCCTTGACCTCTACAATGCCATTGTAGCGCTCTCCCAACTGAGCTATAGCCCCAATATTCTATTCCTTCCGCCTTCCCGGCCCGGGCAACTGCCATCACCGCCCGCCTGCCGTGTGGAGCTGAGGGGACTCGAACCCCTGGCCTCTACAGTGCGATTGTAGCGCTCTCCCAACTGAGCTACAGCCCCAAAACCGCCTCATTCTCACATTTCCCGCTCTGCCTAACACACCCGCGGGGTAGGAGAGTCAGTTTATCAGAACTGACCGGAACCGGTCAAATCGTTCCGCCCAAGTCACGACTCGATACCCGACAAACAACCTCCCACTTTCCAGTCTGGTGGAGCTAAAGGGACTTGAACCCTTGACCTCTACAATGCCATTGTAGCGCTCTCCCAACTGAGCTATAGCCCCAAACCGGTGCCCCCACGCCCACAGCGTGCCGGCACCCCCCTGAACGATATAAGCTTCCGCCCCGAATGTCAAATAAATCGACCAAAGATTTGCGTCCCAAAGAGCCATCCCATCACCAACGATCACAACTCGCCATACGCGCGGTGTCCACTAACAACTAGAAACCAAAAACTAAAAACTCCCAACAACGCACTTAACGCACGCAAGCGTTTCCTCACTTTCACATCGCCTGCGATCCTGGTGTATCATGAGAAGCCTATCCTAAAAAATACACCTTCTGTACAGGAAAGGGTCCAAAGCCGCAATGAAAACGGCTAAACGTATCTTCGTAAATCTACCAGTCAGCGATCTCTGCAGCGCGGTAGATTTCTTCACCGAACTCGGATTCGCCTTCGACGACCAGTTCACCGGCGACCACGCCTCCTGCATGATCATCGGCGAAAACATGTTCGCCATGCTGCTCAGGCAGGAATACTTCCAGAAATTCATCCCCGGCAAAAAAATCGCCGACAGCGAACACAGCGCCGAAGTCGTCGTCGCCCTCTCCGTCGACTGCCGCGACGAAGTCGACAGGACCATGGCCAAAGCCCTCGCCGCCGGCGGCTGCGAATGCAGAGACGCCACCGACGCCGGCTGGATGTACGGCCGTGCCTTCCAGGACCTGGACGGCCACGTCTGGGAAATCTTCTCCGTCGATGCCAAGCGTATGGAGAAAGCCATGAACGGACACAAAAGCTAACCCCACGTGATACCGGCCCGCAAGGCCGCGCCCCGTATCACCACTAAACCCAGGTCCACCTTAACTACATAAGCGAGCGACAACCATGCTAAACATTCAGCAGGCATTTTTCAATCTGCCCGTTCGTGACCTCGACCGCGCCAAAAGCTTCTTCGCGCACATCGGGTTCGACGTCTACCCCCCATACACAAGCGAATTGGCCGCCTGTCTGAACATTCGCGACACCACGTTCGTCATGTTAGTGACAGAAGACTTTTTCCAAAGCGGCCTGCCCGGCAAACAGATCGTCGGCAACGACCAAAACGTCGAATCCATCATCGCCCTTGCCCTCGACAGCCGTGAAGAAGTCGACCGCCGCACCGAACTCGCCATCGCCGCCGGCGCAACACCCGTCAGCGAACCCAGCGACGCTGGATTCATCTACAGCCGCAACTTCCAGGATCTCGACGGCCACGTCTGGGTGTTCAACCACCTCGACTTCGCAAGCGCCGAGGCCGACACAGACCAGGAAGGAGAATGATACCCATGGCTGCCATCAGCAAAATCAGACCCAACCTCTGGTTCGACGGCCAGGCCGAAGCCGCCGCCAACTTCTACGTCTCCATCTTCAAGAACGCCAGCATCCTGTCCGTAGACAACATCGCCACCGGGCCCGCCGAAGGCAACAGAATCATCACCTTCGAGCTCGAAGGCCTCAGATTCACCGCCTTCGACGCCGGCCCCCACTTCAAATTCTCTCTCGCCGTCTCCTTCGAAATCTCCTGCCAGTCCCAGCAAGAAATCGACTATTTCTGGCACAAACTGTCCGAAGGCGGCCAAACGCAGCAGTGCGGCTGGCTCCAGGATAAGTTCGGCCTCTCCTGGCAGGTAGCCCCCGCCGAACTGCCACAACTCATGCAGAACAACCCCAAAGCCGTCATGGACGCCTACCTCGCCATGACCAAAATCGACATCGCCCAGCTGCGCGCCGCCGCCCAACAAGCATGACCCAGGCCCCGCCGCGCCGCCCCAATACAACAACCATCAAGGAGAAAAGAATGACACTCAGCATCTATCTCAACTTCAACGGCAACTGCCGCGAAGCCTTTGAATTCTACCGCTCCGCCTTCGGCAACGACTTCATCCACATCTCCACCTTCGGCGAAGGCCCCGACGACATGCCCGTCTCCGATGAGGAAAAAGACCGCGTCATGCACGTCAGCCTCCCCGTCGGCGACAGCGTCCTCATGGGCAGCGACACCTCACTCTCCTTCAGCCCGCCCCACCAGCCCGGCAACAACTTCTCCGTCTCCTGCCACCCCAAATCCCGTGAAGAGACCGAACGCCTTTTTGCCGCCATCTCCGCAGGCGGCACCGTCACCATGCCCCTCGACGACATGTTCTGGGGCTCCTACTTCGGCGCCTGCGTCGACAAATTCGGCATCCCCTGGCAGTTCAACCACGACATCCAGCACGAATAACCCCACCGCCCGTTGCCGGCCCCATCCCCCACCCACCCGCCAACGGGCAACTAAGACGTCAATAGAACGCCAATAAAAAAAGGGCCCTGCATGCCACCATGCAGGGCTCTCCGTTGGCATCGCCAACGCCGCATCTTACCCAAAGGCAATCCGCAGAAAAGTCCTCTTCGTCCCCTCCGCGAAAACCATACTCTCATGCACACAGTCAGGCGATAGCAGAAACGCCCGATCCGCCGCCAGCAGGTGCCCCTCTCCGAACTGGTCCCGGATATGCTCCAGGTCCCCATCGCTCTTCGGCTCGCCCTCAAACTCTCCAGGATAAACGATACATCCGGGAACGCTCGCAGTAACGATCACCGCCATCCTGTCAACCGGCCTTCTCTTGGAAGAGTATCCCCGCCCCGGCTCTTGATGCCACCACCACGTATCTTTGGGCGAAAGTCGACCTTCCACGTGCGCCCCCGGCCGGCGCTGCGACATCTGCGGCGCAACGATCTTCTCATCGACCGTCATGTACGCCTCAGTCCCGCGCACATCCGCCGCATCGACAAGAGCCGAAACAACATCCACATAGTCCTCGAAACCCGCCTCCATAACCGGCGCACTCGGGTCAAAAGCATGCATACGGCACTGCCGCCCCTTCCACGCCGGCATCACTACCTCGCCAAGGTCCTCATAACTGCTCCGAAGAATCATCTTTGATCGCTCCTTTGGTCTCAAGAATGACCCCGCACACAAGACTGCAAGGAAAAGTTCGATCAGCAGACCGCGCCGTCGTTCCTCATGTTACCGTCGTCCCTCATGTTACCGTCGTCCCTCATGTTACTGCGTGCCTGCTTCTGCCCCTGCAGAAACTCCTGACTCCCACAATACCATCTGAAAACAAAATCCGATGTAATCCACCCCCCTAAACACTAACCCCCGACCCCTGATCCCTGATCCCTGCAGTTATACCGCCCACGCCGAAACTCTTGGTATAATAATAGACTCACACAAAAAGCCGCTTCCTGCTGCTCAACACTGCCCAAATGACACCGCCCAGATGACACTGCCTGCAGCCGAACAAGACCAAATGAGCCCCATACTGGAACCATGGCTCTGCAGGGCCTGCGAATACGTCAATCGCACCGACGCCCAATTCTGTGGACGCTGCGGCCGGCCCGCAGACACAATCTGCGCCCACTGCCGTACAGACAACCCCGGCGGTCATCAATACTGTGATGCCTGCGGCGCGCCGCTCTACGATGATCCCCCCCTCCATTCAAGCGCGCCGGGCTTCACCGACCGCCTCCGACAGCGCCTCCCCAAGTCCCGCAAAATAGCGCCGCGGCAAGGGCTTGTCTGGCTCACACCCCTCCCAAACTGGCAGTGGTCGCGGCAGTTCCTCAAAGAGTGGACCCTACGCAACCGCTGGGAACTGCTCGCACTCCTTCTCCTGACCGCCGTCGGTGCGTTCCTCAGAATATACCGTCTGGACGAGATCCCGGCCGGCTTCCACGGCGACGAAGCCTGGACAGGAATCGAAGGCCTGCGCATCCTCCAGGAAGGTTGGATCGGGCCCTACACCACCTCCGCCATGGGCCAGGCCACCGGGCCCTTCTACCTCACAGCCGTCCTCATCTGGCTCTTCGACGTCTCCAAATTCTCTGTCCGCCTCTCCATGGCCCTCTTTGGCATCGCAACAATTCCCGCCGCGCACCTCCTGCTGCGGTTGGGGTTCGGCCGCTGGGTCGCCCTCTTCGGTACCACCGCCCTCACCTTCAGCTACTGGCACCTCCACTTCAGCCGCCTGGGATTCGGGCTCATCTCCCTCGCCTTCGTCGCCACACTCGCTGCCGCCGCACTCCTGTGGGCCATGCGGTCCAAATGGCGCTGGACCTGGCTCCTCGCCGGCGCCTGCCTCGGACTCGCGCCCTACACCTACTTCGCCTACCCATTCTTCATCGCCGCCGTAGCCGCCATGCTCGCAGCCTATATGCTCCTGCACAAAGAAGCGCCCCGCGCAAAACTCAACTCCCTCGCCCTCTTTGCCGCCGGCGCCTTAATCGTCGCCTGGCCCGTCGTCGCCCTGATACTCGACTCCCCCGACAAATACTTCGTCCGCATGTTGGGCGGCTCAGTCGCAAACCACCAGGAGTTCTCGGAGTCAGGCAGCGCCTTCGAAAATGTGAAATTCCTCGCCCAGCGCGCCGGGTACGCCCTCAAGTATCTCTACGCAAACACCAGGCGCGACGCCGTGGACGGTACCGGAGGCAAGGGCGCACTCGATCTTGGCGTCGCACTGCTCGCATACATCGGCCTGTTTATATCCATCAAAAGGTGGCGCAGCCCGCCCCATCTCTTTGCCGCCCTCGCCCTCTTCTTCGCACTCCTGACCCTGGTCGTCACCGAACCCTCCAGCGGCGCAATGCGACGCACCATCATCGCCATTCCTTGGGTATTCGCCCTGGCCGGAATCGGCGCCCTATCCGTCTCCGACACCCTGAGCCGCCACTTCGGCCAGTGGGGACGCGCCGCCGCCACAACCGCCGCCGCCGCCGTCCTCCTCCTGGGCGCAAACTGGAACCTCAACTACTACTTCAACGAACTACCCCAAAGCTCCACCTTCCAGTTCACATTTCCCCACTACTACCTCGAAGCCCTCGACACAGCCAACGCCTTCGACGACCCGGGCACAATCTACTACTACTCCGGCCAGCGCACCTTCAGCTACGAGACCATCCGCTTCCTCTACGCCCAAAACCGCGGCATCGATCGCTCCCACGAATTCGGCGCCTTCGACCTCGAAAAACTCGACCCCGGCCCAGTCACATACCTCCTCGAGGGCCCCTACATGCAAGAAATCGACACCATCATGCAAATGTACCCAGGCGGCCAGCTCATCATCCACGACGCAACCCAACCCCTCTACATCATCTACCACCTAACAGGCTAAACCACCACACCTCCCTTCCCTCCCAATCCACCCACCACCATCTATTGACCACTAACCCCTGACCCCTGCAATTGGGCGGTCGGGCCTTCGGCCCTCCCTTGTGCGGGGGCTGCGCCCCCGCAACGCCCCGCCCTTACTAGACCACCGTGCTAATTCTTCCCCAGCAACGTGTCTAGAGTAAGGTGTTTAGCCAACACTGTCTCCATCCCCTAAACCCTGCAGTTCTCCCTGCCCCTCCACAGATCAAAAAAAGCTGTTGCCGTTGCAGTTCTCCGTGGCCCTCCGTGGTTCCAAAAAGGTGTTGCCGTTGCCGTTCTCCGTGCCCCTCCGTGTCCTCCGTGGCTAAAAGGTGTTGCAGTTGTAGTCGCCGTCCCCCGCGTCAAACTATCGCCTAAGACTGGTGTTCACTAAAAACTAAAAACTGACTACTAAAAACCGCCCTTACGCCCCTACGGCTCATACCAAAAAACCACCGGCAACGCCCGAATATCCGTCACCGCCGCATCCGTATGCTGCACAACATAAGCCCGCCCCGTCCCACAATCCCCAAACCCATCACACGAAATCGTCCCGATCAGCCCCTCAAACCCCCGCGTCCCACTCAACGCCTCCCGCAACCTCGCGCGGTCAATATAAAGCCGGGTCCCATCCACCACCGCCACCGCCTCGATCGCCCGCAGCAGCAGCGTCGTCGCATCATACGCATGCACAAACGACGCCGTCGTCGGCGCCTCCCCGTACCGCGCCACATAATCAGCCACCACCTGCTCCCCGCTCTTCCCCGTCGCCTCGTTCACATTGCCCCCAAAACGCAGCTCAGGCGTCACCACATAAAAGCCCACCACCTCCGGCGCCGCCAGCAGCAGCGAATCGGTCCCGATTAGCACCAACGTCTCCAGCCCCTCCACCTGCCCCACCTGGCGCGCAATATACGCCCCTTCTCCCGGAAATACCGGAAAAAACAGCCCTTCCGGCCCGTCCGCCGCAATCCGGCTCAGCACCGGCGTCATATCGCTGTCCCCTCGGCTGATCACCGCCGCCGTCGTCACCGCGCCGCCCAACGCCTCGAACGCCGCCGCAAACGCGCCCGTGTACCCTGCCGTGTAGGGACCGCCGTCATCAATTGTCGCCATCCTGCGCAGACCCAGCTCATGATAAGCAAACTCCGCCACCGCCTGCCCCTGGTAAAGATCATTGCTCGCCGTCCGGTAATAGCCCGCATAGTTATGCACGCCCGCATTGCCCCGCAGATCCGACGTCAGCGAAGGCGCCGTATTCGCCGACGAAATCATTACCAGACCCGCCTCGCTCAAAATCGGCACCGCCTCAACGCCTGCCACCGAGCACGAAGTCCCAATGACACCGACCACCCGCGCGTCGCCCACCACAGTATCCGCCGCCGCCGCGCCCCCTTCCGCCGTACACAGCGCATCCAGCCCGGCCCCCATCGTCACCCTATGTCCCCGAATCGGCCCATAATTCGCCAGCGCCATCGCCACAGCCCGCTGCCTCGGAATCCCCCGTTTGCCAGTCGCCGTCAGCGCCTCCATCGACCGAATCTGTATATCCTCCCCCGGCCCCACCACAACCGTCCCCAGCGGACTAACCACCAAATCCGCCGGCACACAACCCCCGCCCACCAGCAACACAAAAACCAACCCCACCACCGCCCCCCGCCAACAAGTCATAGTTTTCACAGACCCCTCCTCCTCCACCTGCCTGTCAAATCGTTCCAACTAAACAAAAATGTCACTTCCCCGCACCCCTCCGCGTCCTCCGTGGACAAAAAGGCGTTGCAGTAGCAGTTGCCGTTCTCCGTGGCCCTCCGTGGACAAAAGGTGTTGCCGTTGCAGTTGCAGTTCTCCGTGCACCTCCGTGCCCCTCCGTGGTTCAAAGATGTTGCAGTCGCCGTCCCCGCGTCAAACTATCCCGTCCAACTGGCATTCACTAAAAACTAAAAACTAACCACTAAAAACTGCCCTTAAGGCTCATACCGATACACCACCGGCACCTCAGCAATATTCCCAACCGACGCATCACTATAATGCGAAATATGAATCCGCCCCGTCCCGCAATCCCCAAACCCATCACACGAAATAGCCCCAATAATCCCCGCAAAATCAGCCGTATTCGTCAACGCCTCCCGCAACCTCGCGCGGTCAATATAAAGCCGGGTCCCATCCGCCACCGCAACCTCCTCGATCGCCCGCAACAACAGCGTCGTCGCATCATAAGCCAGCGCCACATACGCCGGATTCGCGCCCTCACCATACCGCGCCGCATAATCCGCGTACACCCCGTCCCCGCTCCTGCCCGTCGCCCCGTTCACACTATCCCCAAAACTGAACTCCAGCCCCGCCAGATACGCGTCAACCGACTCCAACTCCGCGAACATCAACGAAACACCCGTGATCAGCGCCGCCTCGTCCAACCCCTCAACCTCCCCAACCTGGCGCACCACATAACCCGCCCCCTCCGGAAAAAGTGTAAATACCAGCCCTTCCGGCCCGTCCGCGGCCACCCGCGTCAGCACCGGCACCATATCCGTCGTGTCCCTGCTCACCTCCGCCACAAGCGTCACCGTGCCCCCCAGCGCCTCAAACGCCTCAACAAACGCGCCCGCAAGCCCCGACGTGAACGGCCCGCCGTCATGCATCGCCGCCATCTTGCGCAGCCCCAACTCACCGTACGCGAACGCCGCCACCGCCTGCGCCTGATACAGGTCGTTGCTCGACACCCGGAAAAAACCCGCATGGTAATTCGCCCCCGCATTGCCCCGCAGGTCCGACGTCAGCGACGGCGCCGAATTAGACGAAGAGACCATCACCAGCCCCGCCTCGCTCAAAATCGGCGAAGCCTCCACCGCCGCCACCGAGCACGACGTCCCGATTACGCCCACCACGCGCCGGTCGCCCACCACAGTCTCAGCCGCCGCCGCGCCCCCTTCCGCCGAACACTGCGCATCCAGCCCCGCGCCCATACTCACCCGATGCCCCATAATCGGCCCGTAATCCGCGATCGCCATCGCCACCGCCCGCTGCCTCGGGATCCCCAGCTCCCCAATCCCCGTCAGCGCCTCCACCGACCGGATATGAACTGCCTCCCCCGGCCCCACCACCACCATCCCCAGCGGGCTCACCACCAACTGCTCCGGCACACACCCCCCGCCCAGCACCAGCCCCAAAACCAGCACAACCCATCCCACCCGCGCCCAGCGCGAAACGTATACTGTTCTCATCTGCCAACTTCTCCTTACTATGCCTGGCACCCGCACAACTGACATTACCCGCAACCGTCGCCTCCTCGCAAACAAACCTCACCACCATCCCCTTCCCACCAACTCACCAAAAACTAAAAACTAACGACTAAAAACTGCAGTTCTCCCTGCCCCTCCACAGATCAAAAAAGATGTTGCCGTTGCAGTTCTCCGTGGCCCTCCGTGGACAAAAAGGCGTTGCCGTTGCAGTTGCCGTTCTCCGTGCCCCTCCGTGGCCCTCCGTGGCTAAAAGAAGTTGCCGTTCCCGTTCTCCGTGGTTAAAAGAAGCCGCAGTCCCCCATGATATAATTCACCCATAAACCGGCCACCTCCGGCCACATAAAAAAACCCAAAGTCAAACGGAGCGCCTATCCCCCAGGCCCACAACAAGCGCCCGTCCGCCCCGGCACGCACATCCCGCCGCCGCGCCAATCCAAACCGCGCCCGAATGTCGTAGCCACCACCAAAAAGAAAGGAATCAAAATGTCTGCCAATACCCCCGAATGGGCAGTCCAAATCCAACAAAACATCCACCAGCTCGACACCAAACTCGACCAGCTCCTCCACCACCTGCAAAAGCTAACCGCCGCCAGCACCCGCCCCCAGCCCGCCCCAATAACGCACCCCACATTCTGCGGCTACCCCTGCAGCTGGGAAATAGACGACGCCGGCTGGCCCACCTACATCTACCTCGAAGACGGCACCCTCGCCTCCCACCGCGAAAAACAGGGCCACCACTGGTACAGCGCCAGCCTCGGCGACGGCCAATACGGTGAACACTACCTCAAATTTCGCCGCGCCGCGCCCCCCGACGGCGTTCTGGTAATGCCGTCCCCGCAGCCATCCGACCCGGACCCCGATAAAGAAGCCTCCCTGAAAGAACTCCACACCCTCGGCCGCTCCCTCCACGGCCACGACTGGCCCCAGATCGGCCCCCAGCTCGTCCACACCCACACCAGCGGCCGCACCGACAAATCCACCGACATGCAGCCCGCCGAGCTAGCCGCGCTCATCCAAGCCCTCCAAAAAGAGACCTGACCAGGACTCTGTACGACGCCGACGCCCGCCGTGCCCGCCAAGACGAGCCCGTTTCCGGTGAGAAGAACGACAATACCCCGAGCAGTAACAACACCAAGACAAAAAAAGACCGGGGCAGCACAGCCCCGGTCCCCACACCATCATCCTCCGCGCCCCTTCGTGACCTTCGTGGACAAAAGGGTGTTGCCCTTGACCTATTTCGTGGCCCTTCGTGGATAAAGGTTTTGATGTTGCAGTTGCCGTTCTCCGTGTTCCTCCGTGGCTAAAAGGTGTTGCAGTTGCCGTCCTCCGGGGCTAATAGGTGTTAGAAGCACCCCATTCCACTAGCAAAATCAACCCACCTGTGCGACAATTCCCCTCGCCCAATCCCAAGAGCCCACCCGCCAACAACCGCCAGCCACAAGCCCTTTACAATGCCCGGTCAACTCTTCACCAACTACTTTCTCGAAGAAGGCATCCTCCACACCAACGCCTGGCAGCAATCCCTCTCCCAACCCGCCGACTTCGAATCCTTCCGCGCCCACGCGCAAGCCCTCATCGAGAACGCCGCCAACTTCCACACCATCAACGAAGCCTCCACCGAACAGGAGCTCATCCGCCCCCTCTTCGACCTCCTCGGCTGGGCCGACTACCTTCCCCAGCAGGGCAGCGACCACAACGAAGACATCCCCGACCACCTCCTCTTCGGCGACGCCCAATCCAAAGACCTTGCCGCCGCCAAACCCGCCCCCAAACGATACACTGATGCCCTCGCCGTCGCCGAGAGCAAGCGCTTCAACCAGCCTCTCGACGCACGCAGCAAGACCAGTTCGCCCCACGGCCAGATCCTCCGCTACCTTGCCACCGCCGACATCAACTCCGACGGCCGCATCCGCTGGGGCATCCTCACCAACGGCCGCATCTGGCGTCTCTACGACCGCCGCGCCCTCCCCCGCGCCAGCGGCTACCACGAAGTCGACCTTCAAACAGCTGTCCAGGCCGGCGACGACGCCCATCGCCTGCGCACCTTCCGCCTCCTCTTCGGTCGACCCGCCTTCAGCCCCCAACACGGCGCCCAGACCAGCTTCCTCGAAGACGCCATCGCCGAAGGCCGCCGCTACGAAGAACAGGTCGCAAACGATCTTTCCGGCACTGTCTTCGACAAAGTCTATCCCGCCCTCATCCGCGCCCTCGCAGACAAGAGCGGCGCAGAGCTGGATGACGTCCGCCAGGCCGCCCTCATCTTCCTATACCGTCTGCTCTTCCTCCTCTACGCCGAGGACCGCGACCTGTTGCCCGTCAACGACAGCCGCTACGACGACTACGGCCTGCGCAAGTCCGTTCGCGACGACATCGACAAACGCATGTCCGCCCGCGACGCCTTTTCCAACATCGCCAGCAACTACTACAACCACATCACCACGCTCTGCCGCCAGGTTGACGAGGGCGACGCCTCCATCGGCCTGCCGCCCTACAACGGCGGCCTTTTCGCCCAACAAGCCGCGCCCATACTCGAACAGGTACAGCTGCCCGACACCGTGCTCGCCCCGATCATCCACAGCCTCAGCCGCACCAGGGGCGAATCCGGCCGCCGCTTCGTCAACTATCGTGACATGACCGTGCAGCAGCTCGGCTCCATCTACGAGCGCCTGCTCGAGCGCGAACCCGCCCGCACCCCCGACGGCCACATCGTCGTCCGCCCCAACAGCTACGCACGCAAGGACAGCGGCAGCTTCTACACGCCCCAACCGCTCGTCGACCTCATCGTCGAGCGCACGCTCACGCCCCTGCTGGAGGAACGCAAAACCGTCTTCCAGGCCAAAGCCGCTGCCCTGCAGAGCGACACACGTGCCGTAGCCGACCGCACTGCCGAGCTCCGCCGTCTCGACCCCGCCGAAGCCGCGCTCAACCTCAAAGTGCTCGACCCCGCCATGGGCAGCGGTCACTTCCTCGTCACCGCCGTCGACTACCTCTCCGACGCCATCGCCGACCTCGTCGAATACGCGCCCACCGCCGCGCCCTGGCTGGAGGATGCCTACACGTCGCCGCTGCTTGAACGCATCGCCGCCATCCGCGAGGACATTTTGGCACGCGCACACGCCTCCAACTGGGTCATCGACGAGCCCCAACTCACCGACCAGGCCATCATCCGCCGCATGGTCCTCAAACGCTGCATCTACGGCGTCGACAAGAACCCGCTCACCGTCGAGCTCGCCAAGGTCGCCCTCTGGCTGCACAGCTTCACCGTCGGCGCGCCCCTCTCCTTCCTCGACCACCACCTCCGCTGCGGCGACTCCCTCATCGGCCTGCGCGTCCACGACGCCACCCAGGAGCTCTCCCGGCTCGGCGGATTCACCTCAGCCAGCGCCATCCAGGCCGCCGAAAACGCAACCGGGGGCATGCAACGGATCGAAGAGATGTCCGACGCCGACATCGCCCAGGTCGAGGAGTCGGCCACCCTCTTTCGCGAGGTCGAAAAGACCACGTCAGCCCTGCGCGGCCTGCTCACTACACTTTGCGGCGTCAACTGGCTCGCCGCCGGCATGAAAAAGCGGCAGCGTGCCGAGTTCGAAGCGCCGCTCCAGGCGATAATCGTCTCGCAGGCGGAAAAAGCCTTTTCGCTGCTGTCCAACGGCCCCGACAGCGTTGACGCCGCCGACCCGGTCCGACAGCACACCTTGTGGCCTGCCTTCACCGAAATCTGGCGCAGCGCCAAAGAGATCGCCGACCGCGAAAACTTTCTGCACTGGGAAGCCGCCTTCCCCGGCGTCTGGCGCCGCTGGCAGGACGACCAGCCCACCGGCGGCTTCGACGCCATCATCGGCAATCCCCCCTGGGATCGTATCGAGCAACAGGAGGTCGAGTTTTTCGTTTTACGTGACGAGGAAATTGCGTACGCGACGACAGGCGCAAAGCGAAAGGCTCTCATAAGGCAGCGGATTCAGGAAGGTGACGAAACTGCGTTGGCGTATCAGCTGGTCCGCAACACCGCCGCTGCGATGCGAGAATTCTGCAGGACTTCGGGCCAATATCCTCTGCTCAGCGGCGGCAGGATAAACCTTTACTCTCTCTTCGTCGAGCGCGCCATGCACCTGATCAAGCTTGACGGGATCGTGGGACTGCTGACACCTTCCGGTATCTACGCCGACAAGACCGCCTCTCGTTTCTTCAAGTCGGTTTCCACCAGCGGACGCGTTGGCGGTCTGTTCGACTTTGAAAACCGCCGCTTGGGAACCGATCTGCCGCCTTTTTTCCCCGACGTCGACTCCCGTTTCAAGTTCTGCGCCCTCATTTTCGGCGGTGAGGAGCGCTGTTTCGCCCAAACCGACTGCGCCTTCTTTCTCCACGACACCGTCGCCATTGAGGACCCGGATCGCTGCTTCCCCCTGGCCGCGGACAACTTTACACGTGTCAACCCCAATACCGGCACGGCGCCAGTATTTCGCAGCCGACGCGACGCCGAGATCACGCGCGGCATCTACGGGCGCCATCCTGTCTTAGTTGACCGTTCAAAAGGGGAGGAGAAGAAGACTTGGCCCGTGCGCTACATGCAGGGGCATTTCAATATGACTTCCGACTCCCATCTTTTCCGCACCGCAGCCCAACTCGAAGCCGACGGTTTCTACCCCGTCCAGGGTAACCGTTGGAAGAAGGGAGAGGCGTTATACTTGCCTCTCTACGAAGGAAAGATGGTGCAGGCCTTCGATCACCGCGCAGCCAGCGTGATCGTCAATCCAGAGAATCTCAATCGGCCTGCTCAGCCGCGCATTGCCACTACTGATGAGCACTCCAACCCTAAATGGGTACCTGATCCGCAGTTTTGGGTAAGCACTGAATCGTTCGACTGGCATTGGCCGCTGCCATGGACGCTAGGATTCAAAGATATCACCGCCTCGACTAACCATCGAACGATGATAGCCGCTCTGTTCCCCAGAGCGGCTTTCGGAAACAAGATACCTATTTTTACTCCAGTTGAAGGCGAGGTTGAAGAAGAGACGGCGAGGTATAAGAAATGTGCCGCGCTTCTGGTGGCCAATTTCAACTGCATGGCGTTTGATTTCGTCGCCAGACAGAAGGTTCACGGCCAGACATTAAACCTTTTTATCGTCGAGCAACTCCCCGTCGTCGCCCCCGCCGACTACGACCGCGCCTTCGGACCCACCACCGCCCGCGACCTCGTCCGCCACCACGTCCTCCGCCTCACCTACACCGCCCACGACATGGCCCCCTTCGCCCGCGACCTCGGCTACGACGGCCCGCCCTTCATCTGGAACGAAGAAAAACGCCGCCACCTGCGCGCCCGCCTCGACGCCCTCTACTTCCACCTCTACGGCCTCTCCCGCCAAGACGCCGCCTACATCCTCGACACCTTCCCCATCGTCCGCCGCCACGACAAAGCCGCCTTCGGCACCTACCGCACCAAAGACATGGTCCTCGCCTACTACAACGCCCTCGCCGCCGGCGACACCGACACCGACGTCGCCGTCTAGGCCATCAAGCTTGTCGGGTAAACGTCGGACTATGCCAACAAATCCGAATGAGCAACTGAATTACACGATCCCTCCGTCAGTCGACCCCTATCCGGAGTTTCCGCCCCTCGACCCCCCCAATCTCCCCAGGGTCTGCATTGAGACATTGTGCTAGGAGTTTATCTCCAAGACTCCCCTTTAAGCACTGCTTCTCCTCTTTCCCCTGCGATTCCACACCGAGTTACGAAATGCTTCAAACTCCTTCTTTTCTGTTCTTCGCCAATGCTCGATTGCCCTGATTGACTCCCTGATCGAGCGGACTTTCCCATTGACACGTTTACAATAGTGCGGAACACCAGGGATATCTTCGTTGTAATATCTGTAAACAATCCATTCTTTCGAATCGTAAAGAACTATGACAAGCTCCATTCCACTGATATAGCACCTATACCCTTCGCACTCAATTCCTCCTTCGTACTCTCGTATTCTTGCCTTCCTTTCTTCATAATATTCTTGTGTCGCCTTCCACTGTGCATCCTCAATGCTCCAGTCGTTATCTACGATTTCACCCTCAATCCGAGGCTCAAAAATGAAATCCTCGATATAATCAGGAACTGATTCAACAAGATCTGCTTTCACAGAGAGTCCAAGAATTGAATCTTCGAAATACGAATGATCGGATTCAATCACCTTGATCTCTATCTCTTCAACTCGCGATATTTTTTCAAACAGCCTTGTGTCGGGATTCCAAGCGATGTCTCCCATCTGGGCGCGACGCAGAAAATGGTCAAAGTCATTGTCAAATCTTTTCTCTTTGACGATGCCAACCATCGTATTCAACAACTCCCTTGTGGAAGGAAGAACCTCGATGAGATGCAGACTCCTCTCTGCATGTTGGTAGAAAAAATCGATGAAAGCGTTCATGGAGACATTGCTGTGGCTCGTCTTAATCCAGCGGTTAAGGTCGTCGATTTCACTCTGACCGATATCAGCATTGATATGTGCCGCCCAGGCATCCTGCAGAGCGTTTTGACTGAGACTATGCCCGATCCTTTGTTTCACGGAGTAAAGTCCGTGATTCGTGAACACCCTGGCCCCTAGGATGTCGCATAAGGCGGCCCAGATTTCAAGCATGGCGCCGGGATGGGTGCTTGGCGGCATTTCGCCTTCCAAAAGGAAGTAACGCCAAGTGGGGTAGCCACTGTCGATCGCATCTAGGAAGTTATCGGCTGTTTCTGGGGGAATGTAATCATGGAGGGAGCGATAAATCCCGTAGGAGACGCGGAGAACCTCTTGCTCTTCATAGGCGAGGGCGCGAAACAGCTTCCCAATATCATGGTGCCTGTGATTCCTACGTTTATCTAGCGAATGGACAAAGTCGCTCTGGGCTGTAAAGAGCACCTCATAATGCTTCTTGTAACCGCACTTCTCTACATTCCTGCATTCCTCGCTGCCTTTTCCCTGTAAACGCTTATAACACGCTTTACAAAGACTCCTGTCGATGTAAGCATCCCGCATCTGCAAAAGGCACTTCATAGCCTGTTCAATGCCGGAGTAGCAGGACGTGACGACTCCCCATGCTGCGATGGCGTCAAACTCGGCGAACATATCTCGATGGATGGGGTGCTCGTGGTAGGAGCGAGATTGCTTGTGCTGAGCCTCAATAAGTCTGGGAGCCGAACGTATAAACTTCTCCCTGCGATTGGAGTCAAGAGGTTTAATCCTATCCATGTCGTATTTCATTCCTGTTTCTCCCACACGCGCCCGATGGCATCCTGCATTTTCTTCCCGAATAGTTCAACTAGCCCACGATGGACGTCGACGAGGTGCTAGCAGATTCCAGCCGACTGTCACCCTTATTTTCGAGAATGCAACCGTGAGCCTTTTATGGTTGGCCAAGTATGACGTAACAATCCTATTCGGAAAAAATTGACGTCTACGGTTAATTGGTTTAGAATATGCGTTCTGCGTTTCTATCCATTAGGCGTAGGGCATGAGACCGCCACTTGCCCGCGCGGCGCGGACTTCATCAGCAATCTTGGCTTAGCCGGATCTAGAGGGACGGTAGGGGAATATAGAACTTATGAGTACTGGCGACATAACTCACGTCAGTTTCAGCGACGAATCGCACTGGAACGAAGGGCGCTACAGGAGCATCTGTTTGATATCGCTTAGCAAGGATGATTTGGAGTGCCTGGAGAATGAATTGCAGTCCATAATTTGTAGAGCTGGAATGAACGAGTTCGAGTGGAAGAGACTAAAATATCGAAAGCACGGACAGGCTGCGCAGGCAATGTGTGATTTTGCCGTCCGATATGCTAATACAAGAAGATTAAGGATAGATGTACTCCTTTGGGATATGACCGATTCGAGACATGACGGTGGTCAAGTCGATGATGCCAGTAATCTTGGTTTCATGTACTACAAACTTTTTCGATACGTGTTGCGGATGAGATGGCCAAACGATGCTCAGTGGGAACTGTATCCAGATCAGCATTGCCAAATTGATTGGGAAACTGTCGAAGAATGTCTGGACCATGCCAGTACGCAGTGGGACTATGAGCATCCACCATTATTCAATGGAACGGGGTCTATTCGGCTATGGCGGGAGTTTGGAATAGTAGACATTCATAAAGCTATATCGCAGAAAATGCCGCTACTTCAGTTGGCTGATCTGTTCGCTGGTCTCGCTGTCTTTTCCCATGATGAATATCCTGGGTACGTGGAGTGGCAGAAAGCCAATCCAATTCGCCCCCCTTTACTACAATTGCAGGCCAGTTCAAATGAAACACAACCCAACAACAGGTCAAAAGCGCGGTATTCAGTTTTACGGTATTTCAACTCCCTCTGCAAGAGTCACAAGCTCGGTGTGAGCTTAAAAGGAATGCAAGGGCTACACACACAAGATCACAGAAACCCCTTGAATTTCTGGATCTACCAGCCACAGCACCTTGCAGACAAAGCACCGCAGAAGGTCGGAACACAAATTACGGGACTATAATTGCACAGCACGCCAACTTTATTGATACACGCCATGCCTGGCAGGTATCTCAAGGAACATTCGAAATAGTCATGATCGAACCACTCGAATCCCTCTCGTTTTCCATTCAAGCAAACCCGGGAGTGTACGCCCTCCTGCTCGGCTCCGGTATATCCAGACCAGCCGGAATTCTTACAGGTTGGGAGATTACTCTTGACTTGGTCGAACGACTTGCGGCCACGTACGAAGAGGCATGTGAGCCAGGCCCGGTCGCCTGGTTTCAAAGGAAGTTTGGGCAGCAACCAAACTACTCAGTGCTTCTTGACAAACTGGCTAAGACATCCACCGAGCGGCAGCAACTCCTGTGGCCCTACTTCGAGGTGAATAAACAGAAAGGCGAGGAGGGGTTAAAGCAGCCAACCGCTGCCCATCATGCCATCGCACAGTTGGCCGCACAAGGATTTATCAGAGTCATCATCACCACCAACTTCGACCGGCTTACAGAGTCAGCACTACGTGAAGCAGGTGTTGAACCGGATGTCTTGAGTTCGCCGGATGATCTCGATGGTGCGCTTCCGCTTACCCATATGCAATGTTGCGTACTAAAGGTTCATGGCGATTATCGCGATACGCGCATTCTCAACACGCCCGACGAACTTGACAAGTATTCAGAGGAAATCAATCGCTTTCTGGACCGGGTGTTCGATGAATTCGGCCTTATCGTATGCGGCTGGTCCGCAACTTGGGACGGCGCACTAAGGGACGCGATAAGGCGCACTCCCGCCCGCCGCTTCACTACTTTTTGGGCAACGCAGCGGGAGCCCAGCGATGAAGCGCAAAGACTGATAAACCATCGCCGTGCGCAAGTCATTCCTATCGAAGACGCTGATTCTTTTTTTCAGAAGGTACAGCACAAAGTAGAGGCGATTGAAGAGTTCCGGAAACCCCACCCCTTATCAACGGAAGCCGCTGTCGCGAGTCTAAAACGTTTCCTGGCTGAACCAAGATACCGAATTCAACTTGCAGACCTGATTGATGAGACTGTCGAGCGCGTGATAGAGAGAACGTCAAGCACGGGTTTTAATGCAAACGACCCGCCCCTAACTACGGAGACAGTTACAGCACGCATTCGTGCGTATGAGGAGGCCTGTACCACATTGATAGCTGTGGCGACAGTGGGGGGCCGTTGGGCCGAAGAAGAGCACTGTGACATCTGGCAGCGCGCCTTGCAACGCCTCGCCTCGGTACCTCTTGTGGGGGGATATGAGGAGTGGCTTGAATTGAGACGCTATCCGGCCACGCTTCTTCTTTATGCGTTAGGTCTAGGCGCCGTATACGCGAATCGGCTTGATTTTCTTGGTCGTTTGTTCTCCACCGCAGTTGATCGACCAGACAAAGAAAGGAATCGTATTACACAGTATCTCGCGCCTGATCTCTACTGTGAAGGCAATACATCAAAGATGGAGCTTCTGGAGGGCATGTCCGGACACGACTTTCCTCTTAACGACTGGATACATAGGACCTTGCGACATTCTACCAAAGCAATTTTCCCCGATGACGATCAGTATACATTCATCTTCGACAAGCTTGAGATACTCATCTCACTAAATGCATGGCACAATTCTCCTCCTGGCGATACATGGCTACGGCCGTTAGGTGGCTTCATGTACCGTTTTGAGACAAGCTGGGAACAAATCCTGCCGGACATTGAAGGATCCCTCCTGTATCTTCGAGACGAATCTCCATATGTGAAAGCAAACCTTTTCGGCTCAAGTGCTCAGAAATGCTGGCGCAATCTGTGTGCTTGGTACAATTGGCTCTCTACGTTTAGCCATCCTGGCAGCTCACCTTTCAGTGCCCACCCTCAATGGGGCAAACGAGATGTCAATTCGGTTCATTTCGGGAACATCCGCGTTGGAGATCCCAACCAGTGGCAGGTACATACTTAACTGCCCGATCACTGGGGAGGGGTCAAGGGCGGATAGGTTGGCATGCTATGGCTGGCCCCAATCTTTGGGGATTATATGCCAAAGTAACATTTGAGGGTTGACAAGCATTCAGAGACTAATCATTGCCCTTTTGAACAACATGGAGGATTAGCGCAATGCCCGGCGTACCCAAAAACCTCAAAGAGTTCAAAGAACCAGTGTTGAACGCTCGTACCATCTTGTATGAAACCGACGACCTGGCTGCGGCTATAACGGCACTAAAGGAAGTAATGACTGAATCGAGTGCCCGCAAGGCTTTGTTGTACAAGACCTTTCGTTACACCACTATGATTCCCGAAGGGCATCCCCTGAAGGCTGAATTAAGAGCGGTAGACGCAGCTAAACAGAAGCGACTGTACTACACTAAGAAACACAGAAGCTACATAATCGAACGAGATGGCGGACAGTGTAGGCATTGCCATGAAAAGGTGAGTGGCAGAAACGCTACTTTAGACCACATCGACCCTGACGGCCCTAGTGAACCAGAAAACCTCCAGTTACTTTGCCGATCATGTAATTCCAGAAAACATCGGCACACCAATCAGAAGACAAAAGAAATACTTGCTGGACAACAAAAGCGAGAGGGCGATACGTGGAGAGTACAAGAACCTGTTTGGACAATGATAGAAAACGCCCAAACATGCAATGAGTTAGAGGCTGCTCAGAACAAATACATGGAGTTGCCTAGCAATTACTGGTGGTTAGATATAGACTTCTTTTCTGAAAAAGCCAAGGAACTTCCAGATTACGTCGGTTCAGTCTACCATTGGGCAGAACAAAAGTTCGATAAGAACCAAGAATTTCTTAGGATAGCAGACGAAATCTATACTGCCGAAGAGCAGGAACACAACACCAACTAAAGGAGTCACGGCGTCAAACCCCCGATGACACTTTGGCATATAACCTCCCAATCATCAGACTACGAAATGGATGAAAAGGTTCGTCCAGGCGGATGCGTTTAGGGCTAAACAGGGCGCATAGCGCCGTTCGAAATGTAGACTCTGTGCCCGTCTTCCAGCAGTTGCCGTTTCCAGGCCCGTATCAGGTTGACATGAATCTTGTGTTCACTGAATAATTGGCGTATCGTCTTGCTGCCTTCAAGCGCCTTCAGTCCAACCCGAAACTTAAAGGCCGCCGAGTGTTGCCGTCGTTTCTTGACCATCGAACTGCCCCTTCACAGGCTTGGTGTATTACTCCATTATCCACCTTAGCTCGTGGTCCAGCTTTCGGAGCCAAGCTCATGGTTCAGCACATGAATCCGACGGCCGGGAAACAAAAAAGCCCGCCGGCAATGCTGCCAGCGGGCTAAGTACAGCTGTACTTGGTTACGTTTGTACGAAGAGTCCCCGATCTAACCCAGAATGTTTGATGATGCTTCTGAGTGTCCCAACAGGGATTTCCTTCTTTTGGGGTACAACCACCGTTCTGGTAGTCGATTGACCGGATTCATCGAACGTGTGGGCTTTCATTGCAATGTGACTTCCTGATTGCCTGTCTTTTTCAAACCCGTGTTCCATAAGAATCCTGATAACTCTTCGTGACGAAATAGGACTCAATCTAGGCATAAGCAAGAGTGACCTCACCAGATGTCTGATGGGACTCTTGACCGATGGGAGGAAACTGAACCTCAAGGTGTAATTGAGTTTCAAGAGGTGTAACTGAAGTGTCGAGTTCGACCCGGACAAGATAGCTCATTACTTCTGAAAAGGAAGCAGCGTCAAGAAACAGTTGAATTGCTTCCTTTAGGTTGTCTTGCGCCTCCTGCAAGGATTCTCCTTGACTAGCTACTTCTAAATCCTTGCATTCAGATACATACCAGTCACCCTCCCTCCATATGGAGCAGTCAAGCTTCCACATCATTGTTTTCATACCGTTCACTTCCTTGTCGTTGTTTCGTTTAGGTCGCTGTTTCGTTTAGGTCGCTGTTTCGTTTAGGTCGCTGTTTCGTTTAGGTCGTTGTTTCGTTTAGGTCGTTGTTTCGTTTAGGTCGTTGTTTCGTTTAGGTCGTTGTTTCGTTTAGGTCGCTGTTTCGTTTAAGTCGTTGTTGCGCTAAGTCGCCGACAAGTCTGCGGCTCAGAATCGCACGTGCGCAGAGACGGGGAAATGGTCTAGGAGCTGTATTGAACTTTTGGTCTGTTTCCCCTCTCACGGGAACTCCGTGCTTCAGTGCCTCGAAAATTCTAACCGTTTGGTTGCCATGGGCGTATTCTATGTGGCGGCTACCATGTACATGAAAACGGCGCTCGAAAAACCGGACGCACTACCGGTAGGTTACGCAGTGTACCACATTCTATTTTCGAGGTACAGTCGGGGATTCTTATGGGTGCATCCCAAAATGGGGAAGAACTCTCGTATACCTCTAACTGCAACCAAGCTCCGGCAGACCAATCGGTTTCAATCCCTCCGCTCTCCTCTTCACTCTCTCCTCGCATTTGGGCGTTCGGGCCTTCGGTCCTCCCCTGTGCAGGGGCTACGCCCCCGCAACGGCCACTCCAAGCACACGCCTGATCCACCGTACGCCATAATTTTGGCGGTGTGTCTCATCCAAGTTAGCGGCGGCCAACGAGTACACGATGAGATAGCCCGAGTGGCGCCGTGACCGAAGGTCTGGTCAAAACAGGCACTGTTTATGGCTTAGTAGTTACGTATAGACTAGAAGGTTTGCGAAGTTAAGACTATAGTTCCCAAAAGGAAGGTCGGGAATCGTCTACCTCGTCGCAACGCCTGCGTCGCCGCCCTCTCCCATCCACTCCCCATTCCCACCTTGCCCCGCCCTCCCATCCTGAAAATTCTCCACAATCCCGCAAATCCTGATTCAGACAATCCGCGCCCAACGCAAATCCCCCCCAATCCCCGCTCCAGACACCCCCCCCCGCCCGCCCTCACACCCCATCCCCCCAAATCAAAAGACCCCCCCCACCAAAGCGTTGCAAAACCTGCACCAGTGCCTTACACTCACCCTGACACGGAACACACCCCCCTCAACTCTCGTCTACATCTGGTACAGGCGATACCAAGATGAGTCCAAGAAAAGTACAACTCGACTGGAAAATCGGCATCAAGCACTGCCCGTGCGGCCAGCCCAACCATCTCGACGAGACCCATTGCGTCAGATGTGGACAGGGGTTTGGCGGTGCCCGCAGTCGCCGGCCTTTCAAAATGAGACGGCTAGTTCGATTCGCGCTCCTGACAGCGCTGGCCATCTACCTGACCCTCTACCTGTCCAGTCCAACAATCTCCATCCAGCAGTCCACTGCCCTGACCCAAAACACAAAAGCAAATATAGAAACCATAGCGAACCGGCTCCTTGCTCTCCCGACTGTCCTGGACTGGAAAAACATAAAGCTTGGCTACGAGACCAGAGCAGAAGACCTGATTCACACCTTCGAAACCAACATGCAGGCACTGGTGCTGGAGTTCGTTGACCGCGACCAAACGGCAAATCACGTCGAGTCATCGTCGGACCAGAACGAAGCGCAAGTCCAACGCAGCCAAATGGAGACTGCCAGCCCGACGCCGACACCTGTCCCAATCCCCACCAGGATCACCATCGACAAGGTGCTGGTCGTCCACGTCGAGCTCGGGAACGTTCGCACCGGCCCCGGAAT
This sequence comes from Caldilineaceae bacterium, assembly GCA_958295845.1. GTDB lineage: Bacteria > Chloroflexota > Anaerolineae > Caldilineales > Caldilineaceae > Bin5. Next base: position 4,971,494 of record OY282376.1, on the reverse strand, counting down.
GAACTACGACATTATCGGAAACGTTCAGGCTGGCGACCGGCTGGACGAAGTGGTAGAAGAATCGGGCGGATGGTACAGATTCTGCTGTCTGGACGGAGACACACCAGGCTGGTTGCACAGCAGCCTGGTCAATGCATATCACACCGGCAGCGGGCCGCCCTCCCACCTGAATGCAGACCCCTACTACCAGAAATACCTGGATGCAGCCGGCATACCGATTCTAGCCCCAGAAACAGTCCCGGACGAGGAACTGCGGCGCACGCAGGCCACCCTTCTGGCTATGGTCGCCGACCGTCCTGACCTGCTGGACGTGCTGGCATCGCAGAACACCAGGATACTGCTATACGACAGACAAAGGGGTGGCCTTGCGCAGTTGCCAGAATTTGCCGACAGTTCTAATTCAAACTATGCGGGAGTGTGGGGCGAAACATCCTATGGAGGAGCAGTGGCCGCGCCCGCGATGACAATCTATCACTGCAACGAGACACTGATTCATGAGATAGCCCACGCCTTGGACTATGCGCTTCGTGTACAAGACGGGAAGGCCTTTCGTGAATCCGGATTCAAGCAGGCTCGCAATCAAACCTACTTGAGCGCGAAGGATGCTGGACTGTGGGCTGGCAGATATGGATCTACCGTGAGCCACGAATACTGGGCCGAAATGGTCGTGCACTGGCTTCGACCGGACGTGTTTCAATCCCAATTCGGTCTGAGAAACCTGTCGGAGTACGACAGCAAAGCGGCCCACTTGATTCAACACTATTTGGGCAACCCGACCCTACCTGAATTCTGTAAGACCAGGCAGTTCTCTATCAGGGGCAGGGTGTTGGATGACAAAGGCAATCCCATGCCCAAAGTTTGGGTCACGCTGTCAGCTTGGAGAAGCGAGGGTGATCGTTTCAGGTCGCTGCGTCATTCCGAAGATGTGGTGGCGACATTCACCGGGATGGACGGCAAATTCTGGACTGTAGAGGCTGTGGACCCCGGCCTGCTGGCAGCAGCCGACTTCTTCACCTTGGGGATATGGCGAGGCGAACCCGCCGAATGGTCCCCTGCCTGTTCAATAGCTGGGTTTGCCGGCCAAAACAAATCGGCAGTCAAGCACTTGGGTCAGGAACTTCGTGTCGAAGTGACGGGCCAGGATCTGAGCGGATATACCATAACCATCCCCAATGGATTCGACTGGTCCCCCCTGATGGACTGCCAGTAATCAACACCGCGACCGCCCGGCCGCCTCCCCTTACTCGTGGTCGCAATGATACGCTTCAAATCACCGCCTGCGCTCTCCCAGCGACTCGCCCTCCTATAGCCAGAATTCGATCGTCGTTCCGACCCGTTCCTTGCCATACGCCCTCTCCGCAACCCTGAGTGAGCCGGGCGCAGGTTTCCCTCACTCCTCTTCCCTCTTTCCTCGCATTTTTGGGCGTCCGGGCCTTCGGCCCTCCCTTGTGCAGGGGCTGCGCCCCCGCAACGCCCCGCCCTAGCTAGCCACCGTGCGTATTCTTCCCCGGCATTGTGTCTAGTCAACAGTGTTTGCCCCCTATGCCGTCTCAACCCACCGACGACTGCCGTCCGCAGTTCACTAAAAACTAAAAACTGACTACTAAAAACTGCCGTTCCGCGCCCCCGCAACGCCCCGCCCTAGCTAGCCACCGTGCGTATTCTTCCCCGGCATTGTGTCTAGTCAACAGTGTTTGCCCCCTATGCCGTCTCAACCCACCGACGACTGCCGTCCGCAGTTCACTAAAAACTAAAAACTGACTACTAAAAACTGCCGTTCCGCGCCCCCGCAACGCCCCGCCCTAGCTAGCCACCGTGCGTATTCTTCCCCGGCATTGTGTCTAGTCAACAGTGTTTGCCCCCTATGCCGTCTCAACCCACCGACGACTGCCGTCCGCAGTTCACTAAAAACTAAAAACTGACTACTAAAAACTGCCGTTCCGCGCCCCCGCAACGCCCCGCCCTTGCTAGCCACCGTGCTTTTTCTTTGCCGGCAACGTGTCTACAGAAAGATGTTTATACCCCTATGCCGTCTCAACCCGCTAACCATCGACCTACAACCGCAGAAGTTATTGACCACCGACCCCTGACCCCTGACCCCTGCAGTTCCGCGCCCTTGTTAGCCACCGTGCGTATTCTTCCCCGGCAACGTGTCTAGCCAACAGTGTTTGCCCCCCTATGCCGTCTCAACCCGCTAACCATCGACCTACAACCGCAGAAGTTACTGACCACCGACCCCTGACCCCTGACCCCCGCAGTTCCCCGAATAGCCCCAATTGTCAATAAGTTTCCAATATCGGTTAATATGACCGATATTGGTCAGACTTTTTCATGCCCGAGGGCCCTTTAGCGCCGTTTTCGGTTCCTTAAGCGGGATAGCACGCTGCGATTCGCGCCGATTGGCCGCTGGCGTCAACGTTCGCAGGGCATGGAACTGCGCCAAGGCAGCCCGCCCGCCGCCCAGGAATTGGGTAATGTGTGTGCAGGTTCCCGGTCTGAGAAGAGGAGCCTCTGAAGCGCCTCACGTTTCCCACTGCCCTTACTGCCCTCATCTTCTCCTGGTGTCTGTGCAGTGCACAGCTGGTCTCGCCGCCGCACAGCACCCACAACAAGCTCTGACAGCTCGCCGCAGCGCAAGAGACCACCAAGTCCGGCCTCCGCCGCGCTTGGATGGAAGTGGCGCTCGCATGCCACTTCGGATAACCGGACCGCAAGGCGCCATAAAGCAGAACATCCATGAAGCGTTTTCTCCGATTCGTCGCGATTCTCATCGCGCTCCTCGCCTTCGTCGCACTCTTGGTGGCGGTGGCGGGCATGACACTACAGATCAACGAGCTGTCGACGCAGGTCGACGAGCTGGCGCAACGCGTGCAAAGGCTCGAAGAGGCGAACACCGGCAGGGCCGTGCCCGCACCCGAACCGCCGTCCATGACACCCACGCCCTCGCCCACCGCATCCTCATCCTCCACGCCTCCGCCCGCGCCGACCAGTACACCCACCCGCACGCCCACCGCGTCCGGACCGACCCCAACGCCCACCCTGACCAACACGCCCGGGCCCTCGCCGACAAGCGCACCCACCAGCACATCGACTGCCACCAGCGCGCCCACGGCCTCGCCTACGCCCGGGCCGACCACCGCACCCACAGCCACACGCACGCCCAGACCGACCCGAACAGCCACCAGCGCGCCCACCGCGACCCACACACCGGAACCCGACCCCTATTTCACCGTCAACACCGGGCTGGTCAACGTGCGCACCGGGCCTGGAAACACATACCCGATCATCGGAACCGTAGCCCAGCGCGAGCGCTTCGACATCAGCGCCCGCAACCCCGCCAACAGCCTCAGAGCCACCTGGCTGCAGTTCTGCTGCGTAAACGAGCAGAGCGGCTGGGTCTACGCGCCGCTCCTGATCGTAAGCCATGAACTGTCCGCCATTCCTGTCGCAACCGACATCCCGGCCGTCCCCACAGCCACGGCCACGCCCGTTCCCCCCACTGCCACCAACACACCCATCCCGCCCACTGCCGCGCCCGTCCCTCCCACCGCCACCGCATCATCCTCGGGTGGGAGCAGCGGCGGCAACCTGGGCGGCATCACAATCGTGTCCGAAAACCGCTGCTCGCACTACAACGCCGACGACTATTCCTACCCCCAAAGCGTCGAGCCCCAGATCATCGCCCAACAGGGCGGCCGCATATACAGCCCGTACACCGGCCGCTACTTCGCCAACCGCGGCGAAACTGACATCGAACACATCGTCGCCCGCAGCGAAGCCCACGACAGCGGCCTCTGCGCCGCCGACAACAACACCCGCCGCGCATTCGCTCGCGATCTGCTCAACCTCACCCTGGCCAGCCCCAGTGTGAACAGACACCAGAAGGTCGACAAGGACGTAGCCCAGTGGCTGCCCGCCCTGAACCCGTGCTGGTACGTGAACCAGGTCGTGATGGTCAAACGCAAGTACAATCTTTCGATGGACCGGGCCGAGGCCACAGCCGCAGAAAGGGTGCTGGCCGGCTGCAGCAGCACCGCCATGCAGTTTACCGATCCAGGCTCCGCGCCGGCGCCGCCTCCAACCGCAACGCCGCCGCCGGCGTCCGGCGCCGGCGGCAACTGCGATAGCAATCCACTTGGCTGCTACGACGACAACGGCAACGGCCGCATCACATGCGCCGAAGCGGAGCGGCACGGCATCGCACCGGTGCCCCGCAGCCATCCCGCCTATCAGTATATGCGAGACGGTGACAGCGACGGCGTTGTCTGTGAGTAGCCCGTATCTGCTGGAGCGCCCAACCGCCTGAACTGGCAGAACTGCCGCCGCGCGCGACGCCGCGGCAACGCTTCAGCCCGCCCTCCGCCATCCCCCAAATCCCGGTTCAGACAACAATTGACCAATACTGGGCCTTGACTTCGCCCAATACCCCTCATAAGCTTGTCCTACAGGTCCCGCATTTTCCGGCATGCAGGCGAACGTCCCCGGCGCCCATCATCCAGTTCCGCTACCCACTCTATGGTTGGCCCCAACTGCTAGACCGCGACATGGGAAAAATAAAGTGCGCCCTGTCGGATGCGGCCGGCTCTGATCAGAGCACGAAGTGCTCTTCCGCCGGCGTGAGATAGTTGAGACTATGATGGGGTTCCTCATGGTTGTAGAAGTCGAAACAGGCGGCCAGCTCAGTGTGCAGCTGTCACACCAAAACGAAAATACAGCCTGGAAACTTGTGTATGACCGACTCCCTACTGGCTCCGACTGACATTGAAGAAGCGCTGTCCCGCGTCTACGTCCAGGCCGTGGCGGCCCGTGCCGGATACACGACTGCTGACTACTCGCAGGATCGAGATGGTATTGACATACTCATTCGGGCTGGCGGAAAGATGCGTCCGGCCATAGACATACAACTGAAGGCGACCATTAACCTGGGCAACCCTTCGAATGGGTTTTTTCACTATCCGCTCAGGTCTGAGAACCACAATCTTCTGTGTGGGCCGAGCCAAACGCCGCGCCTGCTCGTTGTTCTCGGTCTACCAAGAGACCGCACAAAGTGGTTGACAATAACAGCCGATGAACTTATATTGCGGCGCAGCGCCTATTGGCTTAACCTTAGGGGCCATGATGAGACGGAGAACAAATCGTCTATCACCGTTCATATCCCTGAACAGAATCTGTTCAACGTTGACAATCTGCGCTTGTTAATGGAACAGTCTCGGAAAGGGAACATCCAATGAAAACCAGTATACAGGACAGAGACGCGTTGCTGGCGGTGTCTCCTGTAGCGCTATCGGCCTATGCCCGCGCCGAAGGATGGTCAAAGGCGGAAGCCTATGGTGACTTCTCTGACATATACGTAGCCGATGGGCTACCGGAAATCATCCTGCCTCGAACCGAAAACCTCGGCGATTATGCAGACGTGGTCTCAACACTTATCGGGATCTTCGCGCGCGTCGCCGATGTGGACGAACTCACCCTCTATCGCAACTTGGTTACAGCTGATCGGGACGTTATCCGGATGCGGGCCGCCGACAGCGATGACGGGACAGTTTCCATGATCGAAGGGGTCGACTTCGTGCGTGGCGCGAGCGAGATTATTCTTGCCGCTGCCTGCTCCTATCACAGACCACAACCTCTCTTTCGCGCCGGGGCGAACAGAGAGGCGCGGGATTATCTGCGCCAGATGCGCTTGGGGCAGACCGAACAGGGCAGCTATGTTGTCACGCTACTCTCCCCTGTTGTGCCCCCGCCGATGCAACTTACTCTTGATCTCGACCCGGAAGAGCTTCCGGACGACGCCCTTGAGCGCAGGATAACCAAACATCTGGCCACCTCCCTGAAAGCTGCCCGCCAAGCTATCGAAGGTACAGTTGGCGGAGAATCTGACGCCTTTGCAGAAGTTGTAGATAAAGGCGTAAGCGCCAACCTCTGCGAAGCTCTCGATAGAATGATCATGCCATTCTCAACAATGGACGTCAGTTTTGTCTGGGCGCGCACGCGTCCTATGTCAAGCGCGCGCGAAGTCATCCGGTTTTCCAACGACGATGCGCCCATTTTGCGGGAAGCGGCACGTGCCTTGCGACAACGGGGCCCGCGCCACGACGAAAGCCTCGTTGGCTTCGTGAATATCCTGAATCGCACCGAGGATCAGGAAGAAGGGAAAATAAGACTGAAAGCGGAAATTGACGGACAAATGCACGCCGTAAATGCCGTTCTCGACCAGTCCGAATACGCCCGTGCCATCCAAGCCCACGCCGAACAAGCAATAGTTATTGCCGAAGGTGACCTCGAACGCGTCGGCCAGCGCTGGAATCTGCTCAATGCCCGCATAAAGAAAATCATCGCAAATGAGGAACCACCATCCTGATGTAGATCCTAACCTATCTCGTGTAGTACGTCGGTTGCACCCCTCCAGCGTACATCTATCAACAGCTAGCCATTTTGTCGTTAATGACACGTCCCTTCGATAACAGCAATATCGTCTGACGTGCATGGATGATCATATGAACAACGTCTTGCAATTCTCTCCCTCTCTGCAAAGACCACCCTCGGCAAAGCCGAAGTCGAGCAGATCGCCCTCGACTGGCCGCATGGCCTTGGCTGGAGTGTAGACCACGGCCGGACAACATCCTCTAAACGCCAGCAGTCGAACGTTCCGGCCAGTTCGTTCTGGTACAACGCCTGCATCGCCGCCCTTGCCCACCGCATCCTCATCCTCCACGTCGCACACGGCAGCAAAACCGAAGCCCTCTGCCAGCAGGCCCTCGCCGCCGCCAAGCCCGTCTACACCCTCCCCTCTACCCATAACACCCACCCCATCCCCCCCACCCCCATCCTGAAAATCCCCCAAATCCCGCAAATCCTGATTCAGACAATTCCATCAATCACAGCCCATCCCCCAAATCCCACTCCAGACAATTAATGACCAATACTGGGCCTTGACTTAGCCCAATACCCCTCATAAGCTTGTCCAACAGGCCTCGCACATTCCGTCGCCTAGGCCAACGTCCCCGGCGGCCGTCACCCAGTTCCACGACCCACCCAGCCCTGCCGCCCGACGACGCCTCGCCACCGCAAGCCAGGAGGAACACACCTTGGCCGGCGTCCTATGCAAAAGTGTTTGTTAAAGACAGGTGCCCCTGTCATGAACCAGGGCCCGAGCAGTTCGATGGCTACTGCATCGCCCACCTGGATTAGAAACCCCCGAGGAAATCAAGTGAATCGACACCCAATCTTCACCATCATCCTGACCCTTTCCCTTGTCCTGTCAGCCTGTGTCCCCATCCCCGCTACCCCCCCAGAGCCCACCGCCGCCGAATCCAACGCCGGCCTCTCCGACCTCGCCAGCGCGCTAGCCAAAATCGATGAATCCGACGACATCCAACAATATACACATCTCATGGACGAGTTCGTCGCTTGCATGCAAGCCGACGTGTTCACCGAAGAAGATAGCCCGGAATACTCCGAAAGCGAGATGGTTGCCGTGTCGATCTTTTTCGGTGGTATGCTGTCGATGGCGCAATTTTTCTCTCAGGCATTCGAAGACGCCTTTACCGAAGATTCCGCCGCCAACGACCAAACCGAAAACGAACCCTCAGCCTACGAAATGCTCGAAATGGCCCTCACCGCCTGCCTGCAAACCGAACCAGAATAGAAAAGACAGGTCGGCACGCCACCGACCCGCCCCCCTCCATCCCGCCCCCCTCCATCCCGCACATCCCCCCAATCCCCCCAAATCACAGTTCAGACAACCGCCCATCCCCCCAGACGACCCGCCCGCCCTCCTGCCCGCCTGAACCGCACCGCGCCTCCAGCCCCGTTCTAAAAAGTTGCGCCTGCCCTGGATCCACCCCATTCTGAGTTGAAATCCAGAACTGAACTGTTTATGACTCATCCCGTCTTTCTGTTACAGTGCTTCATTGCAAAAATACCTCAGTCCGTGTTCTGAATAAGCGTATTCCCACACATCACTATTGGAGCAATGGGAAATGGATGATCTATTTGAGCTAAATCGAGAACGCTGGAATGGGCTTGTACTCGCAGGCGTACCATTCTCGCGGCCCAACCTGGAGTTAGACAAAGAATCAGCGCGGGTCATGGTGGACGAATCGGGGCTACTCGGGGACGTGCGGAATAGCCGTGTCCTGCTGCTTGGCGGAGCCGGAGGTCAGCAGTCAGCTGCATTTGGCCTACTAGGCGCGCAGGTTACCGTCTATGATCTGTCGGACGAGATGCTGGCTCAGGACAAGGTAGTCTCCGAACACTACGGACTGTCTCCCGAACTACAGCAAGGTGACATGCGCGACCTGTCCCGATTCGGTAGCAATCACTTTGACATAGTTTTTCAGCCCTATTCAATCAATTTTGTGCCTGAAGTAGGGACTGTATTTGCCGAGGTTAGCCGCGTCTTGAAAGGCGGTGGACTCTATTACGTCCAGTGGCACAACCCATTCACCCAGACTATGGACGCTGACAATTACGATCCCGACCGTGGCTATGCTTTGAATTCAATCTACGTCGACGGCGAGATTGACGCAGTAGCGGTCTACGGCAACGAGAACTGGAGCGTCGAATACGAAGACGGCTCGATGGTTGAGGTACCGGGCCCGCGCGAATTTAGGCATACCATACGAACGTTTATCAACGGGCTCATCGCTAATGGCTTCGAGATTCTTGCTTTTGACGAGCATAGGACGAAAGTGGAAAATCCAGAGCCTGGCTCCTGGGAGCATTTCGCTGCGGTCAGCCCCCCGTACCTATCGTTCTGGACACGAAATCGTAAGTGAACCCGTGTCCATGAAGACAAGTGAGAACCATTCCTGAGAACAAACAGCCGCCGGTATAACTTCCGGCGGCTGTGTCATCCCGGCCAGGTGACTTTCTAGCATATTATACTTGGCCCTAAAGGCTGGACCATGAGCTAGCTCGATTCAGAAGCAGTGCATCAAGCAGGTCGCAGCACTGTCCCATGGTCAAGAAAAGCTCTCGACACACGGCCGTCTACTCCTTTCGCGTCGCGCCGGAACCGTTAGAATTAGCGGAGCGAAGGTGTGCCTCTGATTGTCTTCCGCCATGCCCGTCTCTACCGCCCCCGTCCCCGTATGATAAGGCGGCCAAGAGCCGGTTCGCCTGCAACTGCAGCCCATCCCTCAAATCCCCCCAAATCCCCGTTCAGACAACAAACAATGCAGCCCACTAAAAACAAAAAACTGACTACTAAAAACTGCTACCCCCTTGACAAACCCCCCACAAAACAGTACACTAGTTCCACTACCTCGCATCTTTCCTCGCGCAGGTATGAATTCCTATTTGGCGGGCCGGGCGTGTTCAACATATTCCCCCATCCATCCCTACACACGATGGATGGTGCCCACACGCCATGGAGGACCATACCAATGGCCAAAACCCTTTGCAAAGGTATCAGAAAAGACGGCTCGCCCTGCCAGGGCCGCGGCCTGCCCCAATACGACGGCTACTGCATCGCCCACGGACCGCTCCCCGACCAGACCCACCAGTGGCGCTCCCTCGGCGGCCATAACTCCGCAACAGCCGCCCGCCTCGACAAACGCATCCCCGAACGCCTCAAAAAAGCCATCGACCAGATCGATGACGCCATGGCCCGCGTCCTCGCAGGCACCCTCGAACCCGCCGCCCTCTCCGCCATGTGCCGCGGCGCCAAAGCAAAAATCGACCTCTACCGCCTCGCCGACGAAGACATGGATACCATCCGCCTCGAAGAGACCGAACAGGCCGCCGCCGAAATCGCCGGCATCCACGCCAACCTCGAGCTCCTCGAAGCCGCCGATGACTACGCCGCCCGCCAGGACCAGTACCGCAGCCAGTACCTCATCGACCAGGGCCTCGCCCGCATCGAAACTCCGTCCCACCCCCAAGACCCCCCGCAAACTGTCCTCACCGAAGAAGGTCGGCGCCGCTTCGGCTACCGTCATTCCTGCAACTACACACAGGCCGACCTCGACGAATGGGCAGAAATCCTGGATGATGATGATCCTTTCAAACTGGATGATATGTCCGAAATGGCAATGGAACTGGTCGATATGAAGGAACGCACCGAACTCGCACTGGTCTACGCCGACCGTGTGCCCAACCCGCCGCGCGATCCCTTGACCGGCCAAACCATGTCCCAACCGCCCGCCTGCGTGAAAGCCAGCCTGACGTCAGAGTATGACGCCCCCGGCGCCGCCCCCTCCGCAGAAACTCTGGAGAATCGACTGAGCCAGGTCAACCAACTGCTCCAAAGGCTCCAGGAAGTGCACCAAAAAAAAGTGGCCGAACTGGCCAACAACCCGTCTCTTGCAGGCCGAGCCCCTGCCTCGGACCTTGCATCAATAACTGCCGATCACTACGGAGCAATGCCTCAGTCAGCACCCGCCTGGCCATAACAGGCCAGAAACCTAACAAAACTAAATAAAATATAACAGAAATCCGCCGCCCCAAGAGCAGCGGCCATATCCCCCTACCCTCCACCCACCCGCCAACAGCCCTCCCAAGCCCCAATACACCCCCAAACACCCCCACTCACCCCCCTCACCCCCCAAAATCGCCCCCCAACCGCCCCGCCCACCCGCCATCACCCCCAAAACACCCCCATCAACCCCGCCACACCCCCCCACCCCAATCTTCCCTCCAATCTTCTCGTAAACGCTCATAAACGCTCATGAACGCTCGTAAAGCATTCGTATCGATCCGCCCGCTCCAACCACACACCCGTCATCCCCAAAAATCCAGCAAACCCCGATACGCCCCTGTTGTTCTTCGGGACCCTTCGCGGATTAAAGAAAAAAGCCCTCCGTGGCCCTCCGTGGACAGAAAGCAGTTCTCCGTGCTCCTCCGTGGCCCTCCGTGGCAAAAAAAGCAGTTCTTCGTGGTCCTTCGTGGCCCTTCGTGGACAAAAAGGTGTTCTCCGTGTTCCTCCGTGGCCCTCCGTGGTTAAAAAGCAGTTCTTCGCGCCCCTTCGCCGATCAATCAGTTCCGTCCACCACAAGACGCAACCAATATCTGAATACCCACTTGCAACGCCCGTCACAATCAAGTACAATACCCCCAAACGCGTACCGCGATCCGTTCAGGAGAACGCCCATTTGTCGTTCCGCCCCTTCTATCTAGGCGATGCCCTGCTCCTGCAGCGCCTGCGCAACGTTTCTTCGCCTCTCCAGATTGAGCGCACCCTGCTGGAATCAATTTCGCCTGTGCGTACCGCGATCCGCTCCTGCTTCCCCTGGTACCGCCACAGCTCCTTCACCTACGTCCTGCGCCAGGAAGAAAACGGCCTCGCCCGCGAAGGGCTCATCCAGCTGCGCATCCGCCCCAACTCCCACGAAGCCGACGTGACCCTGCTCTCCCCCGCCCTCGACGCACCCCAGGGCCACCCGGCCATCTGGCAAAAACTGCTCACCTACAGCGCCAAAAATATCTTCCGCCAAAACGTCTGCCGCCTCTTCAGCGACCTGCCCGACCAGCCGCTCCTCGTCAATACCTTCAGACAGGCCGGCTTCGTGCCCCTCACCCAGGTCACCGTCTGGCGCCTCGACAGCGCGCCGCTCGCCCCATCCAACTCGAACGTGCGCCCCCAGCAAACCGCCGACGCGCCCGACCTGGAAAAACTCTACCAGCGCATAACGCCCATGCCCGTCCAGCAGCTGGAAATGGCGCCCAATCAGCCCGACGAGGACCGCATCCCGCCCACCCTCGCCAACCCGCACCACGTCCCCATGTCCAGCTACGTGCTCGACGACGACCGCGGCTCCGGGCTCGCCGGCTCCGTCCAGATCTTCTGGGGCAAACGCAGCGCCTGGATCCGCCTCTGGGTCGACACCAACAATCCCGACCCGCAAGACGCCCGCCAGCTGCTCGACTTCGCCCTGCAGCGCATCGACGAAGCCCCCCACGTCCACCGCGCCTACATCGGCGTGCGCGCCTACCAGGCCGGCCTCAACGCCCACCTCAGCGACTACGGCTTCGCACCCTTCACCGACAGAATGGTAATGGTGCGCAACATCCTCCAATGGCAGCGCCGCACAGTCGACCACCGCATGCCCAAACTCGAAGCCGTACGCGAAGCCGTACCCGGCTCCCTCGCCCTGCCAAAATTTGATGGCCGCCGACTCCATCTGCCGGACCTTGGCGGCCATCAAACAGAACGCCGCCGACTCCACCAGTCGGACACCCGCCAACAACCAGCTGCCTGGCGGCAGTCAAACACACACGGCCTGCGCTACGCCGAAGCCTGCGCCCACCGCCGCCATCGCCCCACATCCACCCGCCCCGCAACCGACCAACGCACCCGCGGGAGCCACTGACATCAACATCATCCGAGACCATCAGACAACCGTCTTGACCAACCACCGCGCACGAGCGGTGTCACTAAAAACTGGAAACTAAAAACTCAAAACTCACATGACCCTACGCATCGCAGACGACCTCGACCTACTCCTAGCCGTCCTCCCGGAACGCATCCGCGCCTCACTGCAGAAGCTCGGCCGCGCCAGCGATCTCATCGAGATCGTCATGGACCTCGGCCGCCTGCCCGAAGCGCGCTTCCCCGACAGCGAAGTCTGCCTCAGCACCGAAGAGACCACCCGCGATGACCTCCAGCACGTCATCGACAACATCGGCGACTTCGGCGCCGACAACCGCGCCGGCATCGAACGCACCCTCCACCGCATCTCTGCCATCCGCAACCGCAAGGGCACCGTCATCGGCCTCACCTGCCGCGTCGGCCGCGCCGTCTACGGCGTCATCGACATCGTTCAGGACATCATCATGAGCGGCAGCAGCCTGCTCCTCCTCGGCCGCCCCGGCGTCGGCAAGACCACCCTCCTGCGCGAGGCCTCCCGCGTCCTCAGCGACAAAAAACGCGTCGTCATCGTCGACACCAGCAACGAGATCGCCGGCGACGGCGACATCCCCCACCCCTCCATCGGCCGCGCCCGCCGCATGCAGGTCGCAACCCCTACCCTGCAGCACGAGGTCATGATCGAAGCCGTCGAAAACCACATGCCCGAAGCCATCATCATCGACGAAATCGGCCGCGAGCTCGAAGCCGTCGCCGCCCGCACCATCGCCGAACGCGGCGTCCAGCTCATCGGCACTGCCCACGGCAATACCCTCGAAAACCTGCTCATGAACCCGACCCTCTCCGACCTGGTCGGCGGCATCGACACCGTCACCCTGTCCGACGAGGAAGCCCGCCGCCGCGGCACCCAGAAAACCGTCCTCGAGCGCAAAGCTCCGCCCACCTTCGACGTCCTCATCGAAATCCAGGAACGCCAGCGCATGATCGTCCACCACAAAGTCGCCGAAGCCGTCGACTCACTCCTGCGCGGCTGGACCCTCTCCCCCGAGATCCGCTACGTCAACAGCGACAACCAGGTCCACGTCGAATCCGTCGAAAACCAGGAAAAGCCCGGCCGCATCGGCCAGAGCCGCCAGGGCCCCGAAACCGGCGGCGGCCGCCGCCGCCAGCGCGGCAAACGCACCGAAGAACGCGCCGCCCAGCTCGCCCAAAACATCGCCGACGGCGCCGCCCAACCCAACGGCGACGGCAGACGCAAAGCCGTGCGCGTTTTCCCCTACGGCATCGGCCAGAACCGCCTGCGCACCGCCGCCCAGAATCTCAAAGTCCCTATCGAAGTCGTCAAAGAGCTGCGCAACGCCGATATCGTCATGACCCTGAAAAACTACTTCCGCCAGAAACCCCAGCCCATCGCCGACGCCGAACGCCAGAACGTGCCCGTCTACGTCCTCCGCAGCAACACCGTCACCCAGATGGAGCACTACCTGCTCGACGTCTTTCAGCTGCGCCGCGACGACCCCGACCTCATCTTCGACTCCGCCATGCGCGAAACCCAGCACGCCATCCAGCGCCTCCTCAAAGGCGAAAAATCCGTCGAGCTCAGCCCCCAGGCGGCCTCCATCCGCAGCCAGCAACACCAGCTCGCCCGCACCGCCAACCTCATCAGCCACAGCTACGGCCGCGAACCGAACCGCTGCGTCCGCATCTTCAGCCCGTCCTGACCGCCGGACGCACATTAGAATTATTTATTCCATGTTCGTAACCTTCGAAGGCTCCGACGGCAGCGGCAAGACCACCCAGATCCACCTGCTCGCCGACCACCTGCGCACCGCCGGCCACACCGTACTCACCACCCGCGAACCAGGCGGCACCCGCATCGGCGACGGCATCCGCCAGCTCCTGCTCGACCTCGCCCACACCGAAATGCACGCCCGCGCCGAAACCCTGCTCTTCAACGCCGCCCGCGCCCAGATCGTCGCCGAGGTCATCCGCCCCGCCCTCGCCGCCGGCAAAACCGTCCTCTGCGACCGCTTCGCCGACAGCACCCTCGCCTACCAGGGCTACGGCCATCAGCAGGACATCGCCGAGCTCCAGCGCCTCATCGCCTACGCCACCGGCGGCCTCCAACCCGACCTGACCGTCTACCTCGACATCCCGCCCGAAGACGGCATCCGCCGCAACCGCGGCCGCGCCGACGGCGACTGGAACCGCCTCGACGCCCAGGAGCTATCCTTCTATCAGAGGGTGGAAACCGGCTACCGCCAACTCATCGCCCAACAGCCCCAACGCTGGGCCGTCATCAACGCCACCCAGCACCGCGACCACGTCCATCAAGACATCGTCCGCGCCGTCCAGCCCAAACTGCCCGCCCTCGCGCCCAGCCCCTGAAGCCAAACTGTCGACATGTCAAACCGGTAAATGACGCACTTCAATCCCCCCCTCCCCAAAGCGGCCGCCCCCGCCTTGGAACCCGTAACCGCGCGCACCCGCCTATGACCGCCAGCCACAGACAGCCGAAGCGGAAGCTTCAGCCGCCGGCCTTTCCTGTCGCACCGGCCTACGCCGCGCTTGTCCTCCTCTTCTTTGCGCCGCACCTGTTGGGCCTCGCGGCCTTCCACGACAGCGACTTCACCCGCCACTTCCTGCCCTTCAGCCTCTTTCAACAGTCCGCCCTCCTGGAGCTGCGGCTGCCCCTGTGGGACCCGCACACCTTCGCCGGTCACCCCTTCCTCGCCGACGCCCAATCCGCCGTGTTCTACCCTGTCAGCAACGCGCTGCTCCTCCTCACCAGCTTCGACCGCAGCCCCGCCGGCCGGCTCTACTTCCTCCAGGCCGAGGCCGCACTCCATATTTTCCTTGCCTGCCTATTCACCTACCTCCTTGTCCGTCGCCTGACCGGCAGAAAAATGGCCGCATTCATCGCCGGCGCCGTATTCGGATTCTCCGGCTACCTCACCGGCTACGTGCCCCTGCAGCTCGGCATCCTGCGCGTCGTCGTCTGGCTGCCCGCGATCCTCCTTCTCCTTCTGCCGCAAGCAAGTGGCACGGAAAAGGAGAGCGCCCAATCCAGCGCCGGCGCAGCACAGGCGCCGCCCGCCGCTACCGGTCTCGACCGCCTGTTCCCCCACTGGAAACGCTGGCTGGCCGCGGCGGGCGTGCACGCGATCGCCTTTTTCGGCGGCCACCCCCAGACCTTCCTCTTCCTCTCCTACGCCGTCGGCGGCTGGATGCTGATGCTATGCGTCAGCGATTTGAGCAGGCAAAGAGCAGCTGGCCCTGCCAGCAAGGACGTGTACAAGGCTGTCGGCGCGAGAGCGCTGCTCTACGCCGGCATGGTCTCGGCCTATGTCACCCTCCTGGTCCTCCTGACGCTGGCCCAACTCTGGCCGGTCTATGAATTCGTGCAACACTCCGTTCGCTCCTCCCTCACCTTCCAACAGGCCGGCGGCGGCTTCCCCTTTAGGGATACCCTGCAGTACCTCCTGCCCGGCCTGCTCACCGAATATTCCCCGCAATACGTGGGCGTGGTTGCCCTCGGCCTGGCCTTCATCACCGTCGCCACCCTGTTCTCTTCAAACTTCTCGCTGCCGGGGTCCGATCCACACGCACGCGCCGCTGCTTTCTTCTTCGTAATCTGCGGGCTTGCTGCTCTCCTGCTCTCCTATGGCAGCAGACTGCCCCTCTACAGCCTCTTTTATCGGTTCACGCCCGGCGGCGAACTCTTTCGCGGCCAGGAGCGGGCCATCGTCCTGGTCGCCTTCTCGCTGAGCGCCCTCAGCGGCTATGGTTTGGCGCTGTTGCCCACCCTGACCGCACAGAAGCGGCGAACCCTCTGCTACGGATTCGCCGCCGCCATCGCCGTCGGCCTGACGCTCCTCTGGGTCTGGCGTCAGCTGCCCGCCCGCGCCGATATCCCCGACGCGGCCCTGCTCCCGCCCGCCGCGATGGCACTGCTCATCGCCCTCGCCTTCGCCATCCTGGCAGGACCCCGTCTCGGGCGCGCCAAATGGCTGTCCGACCAACCGATCGCGCGCACGCGTCTCATCCTACTGGTCCCCCTGGTGCTGGTCGACCTCTTCACTGTCAACTTCACGACAAACCTCTCCTTCGGTCCACGCGTAAGGGATGGGCTAGTGCCCTCCGAGGCCGCGGCCGCGCTCGAAGCCTCCCAGTCTCTCGCCCGGAACTCCGATTCCCTCCCGCCCCGCGTCTACAACGAGCATCGTGTCTCGCGCAACAGCGGCCTGCTCCTCGGCTGGGAGGACGTCCTCGGCAAAAGCCCCCTGCGCCACGCCAGGTACAACGCCTTCATCACCGAATTTCCCCTCGATCGCATGTGGGAGCTGACCGGCACCGGCACCGTTCTCACCTGGCGGCACGAACTGCCCGTCGAAAGCCAGCTACTGGCCGAATTCAATCGGCCGGAAACCTCGACCACCTACCTTCACGTGCTCAACGCAATAACCCCCCGGCTGTGGTGGACGCAGCGCGCACGCACTGTCGATGACGGCGAAGCCCTCGCGCTGCTCGCCGACCCCGCCTTCAACATCCGCGATGAGCTCCTGATCCCCCCCTCCCATGCCCAAGCCCTGGGCGGCGCCTGGCAGGACGGGCGCATGACACTAGGCGACGGCGGCCAGGCCGACCTGCAGGTTGAGCGCGTTGCCGCGGGACATCTCCGTATCCGCATCCAGAGCGCCCAACCCGGCCTTCTCTTCCTCAGCGAGAAGTGGCTGCCCGGCTGGCAGGCCCGCTGGCAAGGGGATCAGTCCCTCCCGGTGGCCCGCGCCAACCGGGCCTTCCTCGCCATACCCGTGCCCGCCGGATCCGGCGTCCTCGAACTGATCTATCGACCCCAAAGTGTTGTCTGGGGCCTGGCAGCCAGCGCGATCGGCTGGCTCGGGCTCTTCTTCGCCCTGCGCTCCCAGCTCCTGGCCGCGGCGCGAACCACTTGGCGACGCGCCCACGAAGGATTTGACGGGCTCAAGCGCAAGCCGGCCCAACGTCCCGCCTTCCCCCGCGAGCATCTGCAGCGCGCCGGCCAGCGCGTGCTATCTAACGTGCATCTCCAGCGCGGCGCCCTGCTGGCAATTATCCTGCTCGGCTTTGCGCTGAGGCTCTTCCGCCTCGGTTTTCGCGAACTTCGGGGGGACGAGAGCTTCGGCTTCTTCTTCAGCCTGCACGCCCCTGCCCAGATCGTCGCCCGAACATTGTCGTTGCGAGAACCGCATCCCGCTGGCAGTTACCTCCTGCAGCACGCCTGGCTCCAGGTCGCCGGAACGACCGAGTTCGCATTGCGATTTGTCCCCGTCCTGGCGGGCACGCTTGCCATCCCATTGGTCTTCCGTCTGGCCAGGCGGCTTCGCCTCGGCGCCCCGACCGCCCTCATCGCCAGCCTGCTCCTGGCCCTGAACACCTACACCATCTGGCACAGCCAGGATGCCCGTATGTACTCGCTCAGCCTGGCGCTCACCGCGGCCGCCTCAGTCCTGGCCCTGCGGGTCGTCCACCAGCCCAAGCTCTGGCCGGCTCCCGCAGCCTACGCCCTCTGCGCGGCCGTCGCCCTCCAGGTCCACTACTACGCCGCATTCGTCATTCTGGCGCACAACCTCTTTGTCCTCTTCCTGCTGCTGCGCAACATCTGGACGCGCCGGACCCTTCACCCCGCCGGCCAGTTCCTCAAAACGTGGCGTTCCGGCGATGGCGCGCTGTTCACGCGCTGGAGCCTCGCCCAACTGCTGACCGCTGCCCTATGCGCGCCCTGGTTTATCAGCGCCTGGCAGACCCTTATCCGCTACGGCGGTAACGGCGACTCCCCCGCCTTCGGGGCGATGCTGTGGCGCTCTCTCGGCGTCTTCGCCTTGAGCGAAATGGTCCCCCATCCGATCTGGCGTTTCGCCGGCGGGCTGCTGGCCGGGGCTGTCATCGTCGCCGGAATCCTCTTTGGCATTCGCAACCAAAACAGCGCCGAAAACAGCAACGAAACCGTCCCGGGCGACCCCGAAACCCAAACCGGCGAAAGCATCCCAAAGGGCCCAGGAGACCAACAGCAGACACCTCCCGGCCAGTCAAGCGCAACCGTCTTCCTGCTCCTCTACCTGCTCATCCCTCTCCTGGCGACCTGGTTCGGCGCGCGCCAGCGTCCCATATTCGATGAACGCTACCTGGTCGCCGCGCTCCCGCCATTCCTGCTGCTGATAACCGTCAGCGCGGCCAGCATGAGCAGTTGGATCGATACGCACCTGGGCTGGCGCTGGCGCTACTGGGTCGACCGCGAAGCAGGCGCAAGCAGCGGACAAGATTCCGCCTCCGATCCCGCCACGCCTCTCGCGCGCATCCCGCTCGGCCGCATCGCCGCCGCCGCGCTGATAATCCTTGTCCTTGCCACCAACCTCTACAGCCTGCGCATACACTATTTTGAAACCAGATCACCGGGATGGCGGGCGCTGGCCGAAACCCTGGATCGCTGGAGCGCCGGCCTGCCCGCGCAAGACGTCCGTATCGCCGTGAACTTCCCCGACCCGACCCTCGAGTACTACTACAAAGGCGATGTCCAACAGTTCATGATTCCCCCCGGGCCCCATGACGCCGACGGCGCCGCGCAGGTCGTCGATTCCATCATCCACGACAGCGTGTTCCGGGTCATTCTGCCCGCCGCGCCCGCTCCCAACTGGGATGCCACCGGCATCGCTCCCGACGCGCTCGCCGCCGGATTCCACATGGTTCTGCAGGAGCGAGTCGGCAACTTTCCCGTACGCCTCTACGCTCGACCAGACCCCCAGGGCTGGCAAGAAGTAGACGCACCGTTCGAAAACGGTGTTACGCTCAAGAGAGCCCAACTGAGCCCGCAAGAGATAGCCGCCGCCGGCATTTTCGTCATACACATGGACTGGATTGGAAATCAGGAAATACTTACCGGCGGGGAGAAGATATTCGTCCACCTGCTCAACGAGTCCGGCGGCATTCTCTCCCAGGCAGACCCACTCCTGCAGTTGAATTCGGCAGAAGGATTCAGCAGCACTGCCCTTCAACTGCCCGCAACCCTGCCCCCCGGTCCGCTGCGTCTCATCGTCGGCCTCTACGACGCAAGCCTCGAGGGCGCGCCCAAAATCCTCACGCAAGAAGGAATGGACTCAGTCGTCCTGTCCCAATCTGAGAGTGAGGTGCCCGCAAATGACTAGGCATCGCCGTCGCCTGAGCCCAGCCTGGCCCTTCGTCGCTGGGCCCTATACCCGCCAGGATCCCGTGGACACAGACCTGCCCAGGCTCCGCCCGTCCCGAATACAACCCCTACTCCCTACAAATGCCGCCAAATGACCACACATACGACATAGACAGAAGTAGCCAAAATGAGATATGATTCGGGTGCCCTCCCATGAGCCAGCCGGAAAGCATCGGCAGTCGAGAGCTCGAACAGGAGGTCAATCCGTAATGGCCTACTCAGGGCGGCCTTCGACCTCTTCGATGAGACATCTCAACTGGCATGAGAAAGCAATTGCC
Source organism: Caldilineaceae bacterium (assembly GCA_958295845.1). GTDB lineage: Bacteria > Chloroflexota > Anaerolineae > Caldilineales > Caldilineaceae > Bin5. The sequence continues at coordinate 4,951,684 of OY282376.1, read as the reverse complement.
AGCTGGCCGTCATCGTCCGCACCGTCATCGTCCGCATTTGTATGGGGGCCCTGTTGCAGCGGCCTGCGAACATGTCATTCTTCGACCAAGACCGTCCAATAGTCGGTGAGAGTGGCCATAGCGAAAGCGGCAAGTAGCCCTGCGACTAAAGGGCCTTCGTCCCCAGCCCCGGCTCTGAGTGGCGGCCACCCGCCCCGAGGCTAAGTTGACGAAAGAAAAAGACTGTTCAAGAATGTAACAACAACAGGTCGCCAAAAGAAGAAGCGCAGCCAGACTGGCATTCAGCAACCTGTCCCGTACAAGTGGGTTTACCAAAAACTAGAAATCAAGAACTAAAAACATGAAGTTAGTCATCGCCATCGTCAACGAAGAAGACAGCCCCAACCTCCTCGACCGCCTCGGACGCCGCGGCTACTCCGCCACCATAACCGGCACCCGCGGCGGCTTCCTCCGCATCGGCAACGCAACCATCTTCTGCGGCGTCCAGGACGAACAGGTCGAGGACGTCCTCACCGTCTTCCGCGAAAGCTGCACCAGCCGCGTCCAATACGTAACACCCCTCCCGCCCGTCATGGAACCCGGCGAAATGCACATCCCCACCCCCGTCGAAAAACAGGTAGGCGGCGCCACCATCTTCGTCGTCCCCGTCGACCACTTCGAAAAGATATAACCCCCCTCCAAACCTCCCCAATCAAAAAAACCCTCCCAATTCCAAGAGGGTTTTCTCCATGTCCCTGAGCAGCCACCAACAAAACAAAAGTGTGAAAGGCGTTCCCCGCAGCCAAAAGGGTGTTAAAGGTGTTCCTCCGTGTTCCTCCGTGGCCCTCCGTGGTTCAAAAGGTGTTAAGGTGTTCCGCAGTTCACTGACCACCGACCACTGACTACTGACTACTGACTACTGCCGTCCTCCATCGAAGACTCAATCGACTCCGGGCTCTCCCCCGACTCCAGCCGGTCCACCACCTCATCCATCTCCCCATCCAGCGGCTCACCCGTCTCATCGCTCATCTTGCGCATGAAATGCGCCAGCGCCCGCGGGTCCTCCTGCTCCAACCCGGACAGCAGCGAAGAGTCCTCCGCCATCGACTCGATCCGGTTCTCCTCCGAGCGCAGCACCCGCAACCGGCTCATCAGCCGCCGCAGCCGCTCCCCCGCGCACTCCGGGCACGCCGGCGCGCCCGCCTCCGCCTCCGCCATCGTGCGGAACAGCACACTCACCCGCTTCTTGCAGTCAAAACAGTAATACTCGTAAATTGGCATCGTTCCCTCAGTACCGCCCTAGCGTCTCTTCCGAACACAGGCGCATCCCCAGCTTCCCCGCTGCATGAAGCCCGGCGTTAAATGGGCGCATGTCACCCCCACCGCGCAACGATTACGCTCCCGATTTTTCGCTCACCATTAATCTGCACTATACTGAACCGCGTACCTTATGCCAGTATGGACGTTCGACTGCCCATCATTATATCCAGCGAAATGCCCGGCACAAAGCGATGGTGATGCCTGCCAGAGTGGTTTTCGTTTCTAACTGTCAGTAGTCAGTTCTCAGTCAGCAAGCGGCCTCTCCCGTGCCGCTAACGATAACTGAACACCGGAAACTCAAAACTCCAATGGGATGCGTCTTCTATGTTCGATATCCAGGATGATGTGACTCCGATCTACAACCAGCAGAATCAACCCCGTCCAATTCTGGTGGTGATATCCGGGCCCAGCGGCGTCGGCAAAGACACCATCCTTTCGCTGATGAAGCAGCGGAACCTCCCCTTCCACTTCGTCGTAACCGCCACCACCCGGCCCCGCCGCCCAGCTGAGGAAGAAGGCGTCGACTACCACTTCGTCTCCGTCGGCGAATTCGCCGAAATGATCGACGCCAATGAACTGTTGGAATATGCCGTCGTCTACGGCGACTACAAAGGCATCCCCAAAACCCACGTCCGCAAGGCCCTCGCCAGCGGCAAGGACGTGATCCTCCGTATCGACGTCCAGGGCGCCGCCACCATCCGCCGCCTCATACCCGAGGCCGTGACCATCTTCCTCGTCGCCGACAACGAAGTGGAGCAGATGCGGCGGCTGCGCGAGCGCAAGACCGAGACCTCCGACAGGCTCAAAATGCGCATCGCCACCGCTCGCAAAGAGTTGCAGCAACTGCAAAACTTCCAGTACGTCGTCGTCAACCGCGACGACCGCCAGGAAGAGACGGTCGACAAGGTGATCAGCATCATTCAAGCCGAAAAATGTCGCGTAGACTGGTCGCCCGTAGATCTGTAGCCCACACGTGAAAAACCTCTTCAACCCCCCGCCTCGGCCGGACGGTCCGCCGCCCGCGCCGACCTTCTACATCCCCCTCGTCCGCCCGCGCGTCAGCCGCGCCCTGATCGCCGTCAACCTCCTCGTCTTCGCCGCCACCTTCATCTACGGTCTGCTCGAATACGGCGTCTGGAACGGCCCCACCAACCTGCGCGTCCTCTGCGACCTCGGCATGAAGTCCAACTGGCATATCATGCAGGGCGAGAGCTGGCGGCTCTTTACCGCCATGTTCCTCCACATCGGCCCCATTCACCTCATCTCCAACCTCATCGGCCTTTTCTGGCTCGGCCCTATCATCGAAGGCCATTTCGGCCACCTGCGCTTCACCGCCATCTACCTCCTCGGCGGCCTGCTCGGCAGCATCGCCAGCTTCGCCTTCTCGCCCGCCCCCTCCGCAGGCGCATCCGGCGCTGTCTTCGCCCTGCTTGGCGCAACCATCATCTACTTCTATCGCTTCCGCGATAACATGGGCCGCCAGGGGCAGTCGATGCTCCAGTCCGCGCTCGCCATCCTCGTCATCAACCTCGTCCTTGGCTTCTCGGTCGCCAACGTCGACAACTGGGGCCACATGGGCGGCCTCGTCGGCGGCGTCATCATCGCCATCGGCCTCCTGCCCCGCTACCGCCCGCCCTCCGTCCTCAACTTCGGTCGCCAGCCCCTCGTCCGCGAACCCCGCATCGTCCGCGGCCTCTCCTGGACCCTCCTCTGCGCGCTCCTCTTCTACACCGCCTTCCAGACCGCAGAACTCATCGCCTCCCCCTCCAGGTTCGCAGCCTTCCTCTGCTGACCTCCCCCCAATCCAATCCCCAAGCCCCCAACTGATCGCGCAGTTACCGACCACTAACCACTGATCACTGCTGTTTTGGGCGTTCGGGCCTTCGGCCCTCCCTTGTGCAGGGGCTGCGCCCCCGCAACGCCCCGCCCTTGCTAGCCACGGTGCTAATTCTTCTCCAGCAAAATGTCTAGCCAACAGTGACTACTCCCCCCACTTGCTGTCTCCAGCCACTGACCACCGACCACTGATCACTGACCACTGCCGTCCAACCCCTCCGCAATCAACTCCACCACATCCTTCACCTCCACACCATCCTGCGCCGCATTCGCCGCATCCGACATCATCGTCAGACAGAACGGGCAGCCCACGGCCACCGTATCCGCGCCCGTCGCCCGCGCCTCTGCATACCGCTCCGCACTCACCGCTCGCTCGCCCGGCTCCTCCTCCTTCCAGAACTGCGCGCCGCCCGCCCCGCAACAAAAACTCTGCTGCCCGTGCCGCGGCATCTCCTCCAGCGCGATATTGCCCGCCTCCAGCAACGTCCGCGGCGCGTCCACAATACCGTTATGCCGACCTAGATAACACGGATCGTGGAACGTAACCACCCCATCCTGCTCAACGTTATATTCCAGCTTACGGTCCGCCACCAGCTCAGACAGCAGCTGCGTATGGTGGATCACCTCCCACTGTGGCGTCCCTCCCCCGCTGTACTGGTGATACTCTTTACCAATGCTGTGCAGACAGTGCGGGCACGTCGTCACGATCCGCCGCGGCGCTACTTCATTCAGCACCTCCATATTGCTCTCCGCCATCCCCCAGAACAGGTCTTCCCGCCCCGAACGCCGCGCCGCGTCGCCCGTACAGCTCTCCATCTCGCCCAGCACCGCGAAACTCACGCCCGCGTGGTTCAGCACCTTGGCAAAGGCCCGCGCCGTCTCCCGCGCCCGCGGATCGTAGCTCGGCGCGCAGCCCACCCACCACAGCACATCGGCATCCGGCTTATCCTCCACCGTCGGCACCGCCAGCCCTTCCGCCCACGCCAACCGCTCGCGCGCACTCTGGTTCCACGGATTCCCCTGCCGTTCGATCCCGCGGTAAGCCTGTTGCAGCGTCCCTGGAAAACTGTTCTCCGTCAGCGCCTGGTAGCGCCGCAAATGCATGATGTCGAACATCGGCTCGTTGCCCACCGGACAGATGTCAACGCACGCGCCGCACGCCGTGCACGCCCACACCGCCGACTCGCTGATCGCGTATTCCAGCAGCGGCGGCGTCTCCTCGCCCGCCGCCATCGCCTCCGCCCGCTCATTGATCGCGTAGCGCTTGTTCACTTCCAGCGCCGCCGGCGACAGCTCCTTGCCCGTCACGTAAGCCGGGCATACATCCTGGCAGCGGTTGCACATGATGCACGCGTACGCGTCCACCAAATGCGGCCACGGCAGCTGTTCCAGCCGCGCCGCGCCGAACTCCTCGATCGTCTCGTCCTCAAAGTCCAGCGGCGGCAGCTCACCCAGCGAGCTCCGCTGCGGCCGCGCCAAAAAGTTCACGCCCGACATGATCAGATGCAGATGCTTCGTGCGCGGGAACCACGGCACAAACGCCAGCACCAGCCCTAACGCCACCCACCAGCCTACATGCTGCCCCACCGTCAGAACCGCCGCGTCCAACCCACCCCACAACAGGCTCATCCCGTTCGCGAACGGCTGCGCCGCATCCCCATGACCGGCCACCTGCCGCTCCAGCGCGATCGCAAAACTCTCGCCCAGCAGCCGGAACCCCACGTGCAGCAAAATGAACAGCCCCACAAGCAGCGAGTCCCGCCCGATCCCCCCTGCCTTCACCTTCTCCACCAGCATCACATTGTCGCTATAGCCCAGCGCCCGCTCGCGCACCACAAAGCGCCGCACCAGAAAATAGACCATGCCAATCAAAATGCCCACCGTCACGATGTCCGCCGCAAAACGGTACGCGGCCCCAACCGAGCCCGCGCCCAGAAAGCGGACCGCAAAAAAGCCCTGCACCACATCGCCCACGTTCACCAGCAGATAGAAGACGAACCCCCACGCGATCAGCGCGTGAAAGACACCGGCCCCATCGCGGCTCTTCCACATATTGCCGAATGTAAGCCACCTGCCTGCAGCATGCCACAGCCGCCCCGCAACCTCACCCCGCGTCGGCAACTCCCCCGCCCCCCGCCGCACTACGTCATAAACGCGCCGGAACTGAACAAAGCTCAGATAGATCGACACCGCAACCGCGGCCAGAAAAAGTAGCTTCTCGACAAGAGTCAGCATGGCAGTTCACACTCACTTCCCTGTTTAGTATAGAGACCGACCTCTCCACCCCTCCTCGCCCTCCCCAACACCAGAGCGCCGCACAATTATACACGTCCCCACAAAGTAGCGCAGGACCCCGAACCAACTTATACTTTCACTGACCACTGACCACTGACCACTGACCACTGACCACTGACCACTGACCACTGACCACTGACCACTGACCACTGACCACTGACCACTGCAGTCCACGGAATCCCCGATGCTCGGAACCATAATCCCTGCCCGCCGGTTCGCCATCGCGATGGTGCGCCGCATGCTGCAGGTCGATCTGCCAACTTCCGTCCGCTCCGATGAAGATGTCGAAGCCGAAGTATGGCGCAACTACAACTGGAACTTCTCTGTCAACGTCATCGACGGCTCCCTCTTCCTCCTGGCCCAGAGCCTCATGTCGGCGACCACCATCCTCCCCTTCTTCGTCAGCAAGCTCACCGATAACCCCTTCTACTTCGGCCTGCTCGCAGTCATCGCCAACGGCGGCTGGTTCTTCCCCCAGCTTCTCAGCGCCGGCCCGATCGAACGCACCGACCGCAAAAAGCCCTGGCTGATCAACCTCGGATTCTTCCTCGAACGCATGCCGCTCGTCCTCCTCACCGCAACAGCACTTCTCGCAGTCAGCTCTCCCTCCTGGGCCCTCGCCCTCTTCCTCCTCGCATTCGCCATCTACAATCTCGGCGCCGGCATCATCGCGCCAGCCTGGCAGGACCTCCTCGCGGTCTGTTTCCCCGCCACCCGCCGCGGGCGCCTCATGGGCGTAACCATGTTCGTCGGCGGCATCACCGGCGCGCTCGGCGCAATCGGCAGCAGCCGCATTCTGGAGACACTGCCCTTCCCCCGCAACTTCCTCATCCTGTTCGGGCTGGCCACCATCCTCATGTTCCTCGGCTGGGCCGTCCTCGCCCTCACCCGCGAACCTGTCCGCCGCGTGCCCCGCACCGCCGAAAACCGCCTGCGCATCTGGACCAGGCTCGGCCGCATCCTGCGCCGCGATCAGAATTTCCGCCGCTTTCTCATCGCCCGCGGCATGCTCGCCGTCGGCGGCATGGGCATGGCCTTCGTCACAGCGGCCGCCATCAGCAAATGGGACGTCTCCGGCGGCACCGTCGGTAGCTACACCGTCGCCCTCCTGGTCGGCCAGTCCGCCAGCAATCTCCTGTTCGGCCTGCTCGCCGACCGTAAAGGACACAAACTTGCGCTCGTGCTTGGCGGTCTTGCCGCCTCCTTGGGCTATGTCATCGCCGGCCTCGCCGCCGTGCCGTTCCTCTTCTACCTGGTTTTCATATTCCTCGGCGTCTATTTCAGCGCCACCTTCATCTCCGGACTCATGATCGTGCTCGAGTTCACCGGGCCCGAGCAGCGCCCCACCTACGTGGGCATCACCAACTCCATCATCGGCGCCATCAATGTCGTCATCCCTCTTGTCGGCAGCTGGCTGGCCACCTTCAGCTACGGCTATCTCTTCGCCCTCAGCGCCGTCGCGGGCCTGCTCGGCGTCCTGCTCATGGCATTCTGGGTCGCTGATCCCCGCCACACCGGCGCAGATGGAAACGGTGTCCGAAGCAGTGAACGAAACAGTGACGGAAACGCCTGACTTGCGCCCCGTGCCCGTTCGTGGTAGAAATTCTCAAAAGCGCCAACTCCAGGGAGACATACAATGACAATGGGCCACGTCTGTTCACAACTTTCGCACACCTCTGGTGAAGCCATCTACGGTACAGCAGGCAACGGCACAGACGTCTGGTTTGTGCTCGAATACCCCGGCGTCTGGGGCGGCAAAGCCATGGAAGAGAGCAAGCTCGACGACGCGCTCAAAGAACACCTCCAGCAGGCCGTCGCCGCCACGCCCGGCGCCCGCCTCCAGCTCATTAAACACGGCGAGTCCCGCAACGGCTCCTCCACCAGCTTTTTCATCGGCCTCTCCCAGGAGGACGTCGCCGCCCTCTATCGCTTCGAGTTGCAGGACTTCACCGACCTGGCCGCGATGGACCTGCCCGCCATGGTGACCGAACTGCGCACCGCGCCCGAGCGCTACGCCGCCCACAAACACGACGAGCCGCTCTTCCTCGTCTGCACCAACGGCAGCCGCGATCGCTGCTGCGCCACACTCGGCGTGCCCGTCTACCTCACCATGGCCGCCTATGCCGGCGACCAGGTCTGGCAGACCACCCACACCGGCGGCCACCGCTTCGCCGCCACCATGATCGTCCTGCCGCATGGCGTCTACTACGGCCGCCTCGGCGCAGAGGACGCCACCGCCATCGTCGACTCCTACAACGCCGGCGACGTATACGCCCTCGACCATTACCGCGGCCGCTCCTGCTATAAGGCGCCCGTCCAGGCCGCCGAATACTACCTGCGCGCCGAAACGCACCAGCAATCGCTCGACGCCTTTTCCCTCCTCGAAGCCAACCAGCAGGACGACGTATGGACCTGCCGCTTCCGCTCCAACGGCGACGACCTCGTTCACGAGCTCTTCGTCCTCGCCGAAGAATCCGAGTTCATCATCCCGTTGAGCTGCCGCAAACCCGACACCGAGCGCGTCCCCCAATACCGCCTGCTCTCCCACTCCGTGCACGCGCCCGTCCCAGCCTGACTTCCGTCACCGCGGTAACACTAGACGATTAGGGGCACGAAAAGCGTTACTACTCAGCCATAGCCAATTCATGAACTATAGTGAGGAGAGAAAAGATGTTTCTCTCTCCTCACGTTTCTTTACTCACGCCTCGCTTTTGGGCGGTCGGACCTTCGGCCCTCCCTTGTGCGGGGGGATTCCCCACGCAACGCCCCCCTCTGCAAGCCCAGCCATCGCAGACAACTGTAAAGTTTGAGGCCAGCGACCGGTGTCGAACCCCCGCGCCATCTCTGGCAACCATCCACTGACCACTGACCACCGACCACTGCCGTTCCCACTGCCGTTCCGCAACGGAAGTTAATTCCTCAGTAAACCTACCTTAACAGCCGCCTTTACGCCTGCCGCAAAAAACTGCTTCCATTTTCGCCAGATTTCAGCCTTTTTGTGTGCTAGACTTCTTTGGCGCGCGGCATTGCACAAGGCAGTGCCAGCGCGTACCTGTTTGCAGGGCGGATCTGCTTACAGGCCCGTCTGCCAACTCCGATCCGGACGGAACGCAGACCGGCTCCAAATCTCGCCTTCCTTAGCGAAGGCGTGCTCAAAACATTTAAGACTGGGGGAAGTCTCTCATGTTTGTCAAGAGCATCGGTAGGGTGCAGTTTACTCTGGTCCTTCTGGCCGGCCTGCTTCTGACCGCCTGCACGCCGATTCAGGCGCCGGCGGATTCGGAGAGCGCCATGGAAGCCACAGAGCTGACCATCTACTCAGGCCGCAACGAGAATCTGGTCGGACCCCTGCTGGAACGCTACCAGGAAGCCAGCGGCGTCACCGTCAATGTACGCTACGGCGGCACCGCCGAACTGGCCGCAACAATTATGGAAGAAGGACAGAACTCGCCCGCCGACATTTTCTTCGGCCAGGACGCTGGCGCGCTCGGCGCGCTCGCTCTGGCCGGGCGCTTTACACAGCTGCCCACAGAGGTTCTGGACCGGGTCGATCCCCGCTTCCAGAGTGGCAGCGGCGACTGGGTCGGCGTCAGCGGACGCGCCCGCGTCTTCGTTTACAACACCGAAATGGTCAACGAGGACGAACTGCCCAACGACATCTGGGAACTGACGGCACCCAAGTGGCAGGGGAAGATTGGCTGGGCGCCCACCAATGGCAGCTTCCAGGCTTTTGTCACAGCCGTCCGCGTCCTTGAAGGCGAGGAAGGTGCTCGCGAATGGCTCGAAGCTATGATCGCCAACGACGTGCAGATCTATGCCAAGAACACCCCGATCGTCGAGGCCACCGGCCGCGGCGAAATCGAACTGGGTCTCGTCAACCACTACTATCTCTACAGATTCCTGGCCGAGGATCCCGACTTCCAGGCCGCGAATCACCACCCGTCCGCCGGTGACGCCGGCGCAATGATCAATGTCGCCGGTGTCGGCATTCTCGATACCGCCAAAGACCAGGCCGCAGCCGAGGCCTTCGTCGCCTTCCTGCTCTCAGACGAGGCGCAGACCTACTTCTCCGAGCAGACCAACGAATATCCCATCGTAAACGGCGTGCCGACCACCGCCGAGGGGCTCCTGCCCCTGGCCGAAGTCAACACACCCGATCTTGACCTGACCGACCTCGACGACCTACAAGGAACGCTCCAGCTTCTGCAAGAGGTAAACGCGCTGCAGTAAAGGTAGTGTTTTCCTCTTTTGCCCCAAAAGCACACCCGGCGGACGACAGCCTCCTCGACGTCTACCGGGTGTGCTTTCCACTCTATAGCAGTTGCTACCAGCTATTCCTGTATCGTCGTGCCCTTCCAACCCTTACAAATGCAAATTCAGTCCGAAACCAGGTCCCAATAAACTACCCCCCAACCGACCAGCCACTGAGTTCGAGAGGTGTTCACTAAGAACCAGAAACTGTAGTTTCAAACGATCTTCAGCTGCGGCTGACTGCCTCCCGACACCGCCCGCAGCTGCGCCACCACTTTCTGTGCCAGCGTACCGAACGTGCGCGCGGCTGCGCCTGCGGGGTTGGCCGCAACGATCGGCCTGCCCCGGTCGCCCGACGCGCTGATTGCGGACTCCAGGGCGACAACGCCCAGTAACTCCGTCCCCAGTTCACCGGCCGCGGTCTGGCCGCCGCCGCTGCCAAAAACCTCTCCGCTCATATTCTCGATTACGCCCAGGATCGGCACCTCCAGCTGCTCAAACGCCGCCGCGCCGCGCCGCGCATCAGCAACCGACACCATCTGCGGCATCGTCACGATCAACCCGCCTGTCAGCGGCGCAATCTGCGCCAGCGAAAGCTGCGCGTCTCCCGTCCCCGGCGGCAGGTCCACGATCAGGTAGTCCAGCTCGCCCCAGCGCACGTCGCTGAACAGCTGCTGGATCGCCTTGTGCAGCATCGGCCCCCGCCAGATCAGCGCCTGCTCCGGCGGCAGCAGAAAGCCCATGCTCATGAACCGCACGCCGTGCGCCTCCGCCGGGATCAGCTTGCCCGCCTCCACCGGCGGCATCGCCTCCACGCCCATCATCATCGGGATGTTCGGCCCGTAGATGTCCGCGTCCAGCAGGCCCACCGCGGCGCCCGTCTGCGCCAGGCTCACCGCCAGGTTCGCGCTGACCGTGCTCTTGCCGACACCGCCCTTGCCGCTCGCAACCGCCACAATATTCTTGATCGGTATCCCCAGCTTCGCCTCAATCCGCGGGTCGAAAGGGACCCCTCCCGCTGCATCGCCGGCGCCGTCCACATTGTCACTCGCCATAATCAGTTCCTATCCTTCGAATCCCGCCAGGCTCTGTAAAACTGCCGTGCCTGTAAGTTGAATGCCTGTCGCTACCTTACTCTTCCCCTATTCGCCTGTCAAAAACTTTCCTCTGCGCATCCGCTTACACCGAGGTCGCATCAACTCTCCTATCCCCTGCAGTTCACTGACCACTAACCACTGACTACTGACCACTGTCGTTGACAATCATTCTCGCCGCCCGCTGTCCGATCTCCACCGCGTAATTCGTGCCGCGGTCCCACGGGTACACCTGGCTCATCGAGGCAAAGTACAGTCCCCGCAACGGTGTGCGCAGATCCGGGATCATCTCAGCGTAGCCTCGTACCGGCACCGGCTGCGCATACGTAGCCCTGTGCAGCCACGCGCCCGTCACCCACTCGGGTCGGAACTCGCGGTTGAAGCGCGGCAGCGCCGGCAGAAATTCCGCCAGGAGCTCCTCCTGCGACATCGAGAAATAGCGGTGCGACGGCTCCAGGTAATCGCCCAGATAGAGCAGGTGATCGCCCCCATAGTGGCCCGGGTCGATCATGTTGGTGTGCTCGACCAGCACCAGGAACGGCAGTCCCTCCGCCTTGGGCACATTCACCCAATAGGTGTCCTTGAGCAGAGGCCGGTCCAGCGCCACCGTCATCACCACCGCCCCCATGTGCCGCAGCGAACCCAGCTGCGCCAGATAACTTTCCGGCAGCGCCGGCACAAGCCGCTGCATCAACCCCGGGCTGACCGTCGCAAGGACGACGTCGAAATCGCGGGCATGCGGGGACTCGCCTGCCTCGCCCTTCTCTCCGCTCTCGATCCGGAACCCGCCCTCCGGCAGCGGCGAAACAGACCGCACAGGCGCATTCGTCTCGATCGTCACCCCACGCTCGCGCGTCGCCGCGCCCAGCCTGTCCACGAACGCCTGAAAGCCTCCTTGGTAGTAGCCGAGCCGCGGCGTCCGCTTGTACACCCGCGCCCAGAACCAGGCCAGGTTGACTTCCTCGAAAAACGGGCCGAACTTGCCTTCCAACATCGGCTGCCACAGCTTGCCGTAGGCCGTCTCTCCCATCCACCGCGCCAGCCACTCATCCGCCACCAGCCGGTCAAAGACCCGCCACGGCGGGCGCGGATGGTATTTCAGATAGGCCAGCACCAGGCCCATGCGCAGCTTCTCGGGCAGCGACAGGTGCGGAAACCGCAGGAGGTTCGCCGGGCTGTCGAGAGGATAGTTCCCGCCCTGGAAGTGCATGACGGTCGAAGGCCGGTGGATCTGCAACAGATCGTCGGCTCCGATCTGCTCGGTCAACCGCAGAATATCGTAGTCGTTGGTGAAGAGATGATGATAGAACTTCTCCAGCGGCCATTCCCAGCTATCCCGGCCCTTGAAACCCGACGCCAGCCCGCCCAGCTCCGGCCCGTTCTCAAAGATATGCACCTCCGCATCGCCGTCGCCCGCGAGCTCATAGGCCGCCGTCAGACCGGCAACCCCGCCGCCAATAATTGCGATGCGAACCGGTCCCTCTTCTTGAGAACCCATTAACGTTCTTTCCTGCTGTGAACCGCTGTGCTGCCAGGCAACATTGACATTCGGAGTATCCTGCCCAAGGTGCAACATCAGCAGGACGGCTTCGGTCAGAATGCGACCGTTTCTCGCCTTAATCTCGCCTTCCAAGACCATAATCAGCGTTGACCACAAAAAGTGTTCTCCGCCCTGTCCGCGGATCAATGGGTCTAAGGCGTTCTCCGCGCCCCTCCGCGTCCGCCGCGGACCAAAAGGGTTTAAGGCGTTTTCCGTGTTCAGACAACGACCCAGTTCCGCCGCTAACCAACCCGCCGGAGAAAGAAAAAACCAGCGCACAAAGGCGCTGGTCTATCTCAATTCGCGGAGCGCTGCCTTCCCCCGCACAACAAGGCGTTCAGGCGGCCAGTGTCAGTGTTCCCAAGCCGCTCAGCTGGCGGTCGATCTCTTCCTGCGCGTTGCTGTAGAGCCGCAGCAGGTCCGCGTCCGTCCCTTTGTACGTGCGGATTGTCTGCAGCGAGCAGAACGCGCAGCCCCGCAGGAACTTATAGTAGTTGCTATGACACTTCATACAGTCGCCCAGGTTGATCATCATCAGAACAAAAGCCAGACTATCCGGGTGCGTATCGGGCAACATGGAAACTCGATCGACCAGCTCACGCCAGCTGTCCCCGCGCAGATCCCGCAACGACGGGATCAGGTAGGCCGGGAAGAACAGCTCCGCCTTTCCGTCGAGCACCGCATCATTTACATCAACCATACGTCCTCCCTTCACTCGTCCAACTCACCTCACAATGGCGCACCGTCCAGCGCCGGGGCGTATGTCAACTTCAAAGACGCCCGCTTCGGCAACTGTCCTTTCTCTATACGTCCATACTGTCGCCGGGATTCAGAATTTCGCATTCAATATCGGTCTCGTCCTGCAGCTTCTGGGCAAAGGCTTCGACATCCTGTTCAATCGGCGGGAATGTGTTGTAGTGGAAGGGGAGCACCTTCTTGGCCTTCACGAACTGGGCCGCCTGGATGGCGTCGTCCGGCCCCATGGTGAAGTTGTCCCCGATCGGCAGCGCCGCCAGATCCACGCCGCCGACGTCGCCGATAAGACGCATGTCATAGGTCAGGCCGGTATCGCCGGCGAAGTAGACGTCGGTGCCGTCATTGAAATGGACCAGAACACCGGCCGGATTGCCGCCGTAGCTGCCGTCCGGCAACCCGCTGCCGTGATGCGCAATCGTCAGCTTCACGCGGCCGAAGTCGAAGTTGTAGCCGCCGCCAATGTGCATCTGGTGAACGTTCTCTACGCCTTGCGCCATCAACCAGTCGCCGATCTCAAAGTTGCAGATGACCAGGCAGCCGGTGCGTTTGGCAACCGGGACTGCATCGGCCATGTGGTCCGCGTGCCCGTGCGTAACAATGATCACATCGGCGTCAACGCTGTCCGCGGTCGCGTCGGCCGGCGCGACCGGGTTGTTCGGCGACAGAAACGGGTCGATCAGCAGCTTCGTCCCATCAGCGTCCACTCCAAACGTCGCATGTCCGTAAAATGTAATCTTAACCGTCATCGTGCATTCCTTTATTCGGGAGTCTCAGATTGCCGGTTTTCGGTAACCGCCAAAGACTCGACCAAAGGGTTCTACTCAATGCTGAATACTAGAAACCGCAGTCCCTACTCTCCGGACTGCTCTTTACGCTGCCGCGCCCGCTCCTGCGCCCTGCGCTTCAACTCCTCCATGCGCGCCCGCTTGGCGTCAGCTTCGTCGTCACCGCTGCCGCCGCCGTCAGCGGCTTGACCCTGGGCCTGGCGCTGCGCAGCCCGTTCTTTGGCCAGCGCCTGCAGCTCTGCGGCCGAGCGCTTCGGTTTCGCAGCCGACTCGTCGGCGGCCGCCGCACTCTTGGCCGCGGCTCTGGCCGCTGCCTTGGCAGCCTTCTCTTCATCCTGCTTGCGCTTCTGCTCCTCTTCTTCCTTGCGCCGCGCCTGCTCCTCTTCGTACTGCGTCGGCCACAGCGCCGCGTAGTACTCCAGCGGCACCGTCAGTTCCGCCATATCATAGACAAGATGCGGATAGCGATCATAGACCGCCAGCTCGTAGTCATGGTTCATCTTGATGGCGTCGAAGGGGCAGAACTCGACACAGAAGCTGCAGCTCATACAGACCGCCGCGTCGATGTAGAAATCCGAGCAACGCGTGACCGGCTTGCCGTTCTCGTCGCTGTCGCGCACGATCCAGATGCACTGGGGCGGACACACCTTGGCGCAGATGCCGCAGGCCGTGCAGCGGTCCTCCTGCTTCTCCGAGTCCCAGATCAGCATCGGGATGTAGCGGAAACGCTCCGGTAGCAGCCGCTTCTCTTCCGGATACTGGATCGTCAGCAGCCCTTCCTGGTCGATCGGCTGCTTGATCACGCGGCGATTGTTGCCCAGCTCAATGCTGCCCCTGTAGCGGTCGGGCACACTCTCCCGGTCGTCCTCAAACGTATCCAGAGCGTGCTTCAAAGTCACGCCCAGTCCCTTCAAAAGTCCTGTTCCAAACATACAGTAGACTCCTGACTGCAGTTTTTAGTAGTCAGTTTTTAGTTTCTAGTAACGGCAAAACCGTTTGCCCAATGCAGCCACTAAGAACCAAGAACTGGAAACGAAGAGCTATATCTGGAATCAGTCTTTAGCAACGTCAGAACCGATGCCTCCAGGCAGTTACTAAAAACTAAAAACTAGAAACTAAAAACTACCTATCCACTTCGCCCAGCACGATGTCGATGGCGCCCAGGATTACGATTGCGTCCGCTACTTTGTAGCCGACGCTCATCGGGCCGAGCGCGTTGAGGTTGATGTAGCTGGGCGAGCGCACGTGATAGCGCCACGGCTGCGTCTTGCCGTCGCTGGCCAGATAGAATCCCAGCTCGCCCTTCGGCGCTTCCAGCCGGCCGTAGACCTCGCCTTCCGGCGCCCGCAGCGTGTAGCCGCCGCGGCCGCCGAGCGTCTCGCCCTCGGGCATGTCGCGCAGCGCCTGCTGCAGGATGCGCACACTCTCCATCGCTTCCAGCAGCCGTATGTAATAGCGGTCGTAAATGTCGCTGTTCGGCAGCGTCGGGATGTCGAAATCGAAGCGGTCGTAGATGCCGTAGGGCTCGGCCTTGCGGATGTCGTAGGCCAGCCCACCGGCCCGGATCATCGGCCCGCTCACGCTGAGCGAGATCAGGTCCTCGACCGAAAGGTAACCGACGCCGCGGCCGCGCGCCTTCAGGATCTCGTTCTCGGTCAGCAGCGTGTCCAGCTCATCCAGTGCCCGCGGCAGGCGCTCGTTGGCCAGATAGGCCGCCTGCTCGTGCCAGCCCTCCGGCAGATCGCGCACCACGCCGCCAAAGCGCATGTAGTTGCACATCATGCGTGCGCCGGACACCGCCTCGAACAGGTCCAGGATCATCTCCCGCTCTTCGATGGCGTAGAGCGCCGGCGTCTGCAGCGCGCCGAGGTCGTTGAGGATAAAGCCGATCGACCAGGTGTGATTGACGATGCGGGTGAACTCCGCCATGATCACACGCAGATACTCGGCCCGTTCCGGCACTTCGATGCCCGCCAGCTTTTCCACCGCCAGCGCGTAGGCCCAGTTGTTGCTCATCGAGTTCAGATAGTCGAGCCGGTCGGTGAACGGCATGTTCATCAGCCAGGAGTTGCGCTCACCGATCTTCTCGTGATTGCGGTGTAGGTAGCCCATTTCCGGCTCGAGCGCCAGGATCGTCTCGCCCTCGATCCGCGTCAGCATGCGGAACACGCCGTGCGTGCTGGGGTGATGCGGGCCGAGGTTGACCACGATGCTCTCGGTATCCAGGTGCGCCCCGTCCTCATGCTGGGGCGCCTGGCTCACCGGCACATAGGCGACAGCCTCTTCCCACGAGTCCGGGTCCCATCCGGCCGGATAGGTCGTGTTTTTGGACCAGGGAAGCTTGTCTTCCTGGAAGGCGTAATCGCCCTGTGGATGGCGGCTGCGGAACGGCTTGGCGTCCTCCTCGTAGTAGGCCTCATGCCAGTCCTTGCGCATCGGGTGCCCGTTGAACCCGTCCCACAGCAGGATGCGCCGCAGATTGGGATGGCCCTCAAACTTGACGCCGTAGAGGTCGTAGACTTCCCGCTCCTGCAGATTCGCGCCCGGGAAAACCGAGGTGGCGCTGGGGATGGTATCGTCCTCCGGCACGCGCACGTGCAGCGCGACGGAGCCGCCGCCGCGGCTCGTGCTGTAGAGGTGGTAGACGACCTCCAGGCGGTCGTCGATATCGCCGCGCAGCTTGCCGCCGTAGCCCTCGTAGTCGACGCAGGTCAGATTGGAGAGAAAGTCGTAGCCATGCGCATCGCGCAGACGGGTCAGCACGTCGAGGATTCTGTCGGGCGCAATGACGACCGCCGTCTCCGTATCCTCGGCCCACGTGCCCAGGACCGCGTCTGCCATATCCTGTTCAAGCCCCAAATTGTTAGCGGGCGCTTCCGCCACAGCAGTTGCTTCCGTCATTCCACACTCTCAATATATCTGTATTTTATCTCTTACGTCTCAACCGGCCCGGCACAGCAGTTCACTAAAAACTGACTACCAAGAACGGCCGTTCAATTCCCCTGCTTGGCGCGCCAGCGTCTCTTCGCTTCGTCCATGCGGGCTATCGCCTTTTCGGACAGCTCCACCGGCCCGCGCGCTTGACTCGCGGCGGCGCCGGCCCCGTTGCTGGCAGCCGCGGCTCCGTTCGAAGCCGCCTTCAGCGTCGTGTCCTTGATCAGCTCCACCTGGCGCGGGTCGAAAACGTCCGGCCCCAGCCGCGGCACCGGCACAAACTGCGACGAGTCCTTCTGGTACCAGGGCACCGACACCACGCTCTGGCGGTCCACCTTTTCGTGCATCTTCATCAGGCCGTAGATCAGCGCTTCCGGCGTCGGCGGGCAGCCCGGCACATACACGTCGACCGGGATATACTTGTCGATGCCGCTGACCACGTTATAGCCCTCTTTGAACGGTCCGCCGCCGGTTGCGCAGGCGCCCATGCTCAGCACGTAGCGAGGCTCCGCCATCTGGTTATAGATGCGCACGATCGCCGGCACCATCTTCTTCGTCACCGTGCCGGACACGATCATCAGATCGCTCTGCCTGGGGCTGGGCCGCATAACCTCCATCCCGAAGCGGGCCAGGTCGTAGCGGCTTGCGGCGGTCGCGATCATCTCGATCGCGCAGCAGGCCAGCCCGAAGAGAAGCGGCCACATGCTCGAGCGCCGGCTCCAGTTGTATATTTTGTCCACCGTCGTGATCAGGACGTTCGCCTCGAGCTCATCGGGAACGTTGATCTCGTCGTGCAGAAAAGGTCGTAGTTGGTCCTGTTTCAGCTGTTGAAAATTGGGCGGAAGTGATGCCATGCCGGGATCCCTGTCAAATGCTCCCGCGACTCCTGTCTCCACACAAGTCTGAGACCGTGGGTCGCGTACAGAATAAAAACGGAACGCCCCATGCGTCCATTTGCCCACCGTACTCCAAATATACCCTACCGCAGGGCGAAAAGCAAGTGAATTTCGTTACAAGTGGATTATAAAGGCGATGCATACACGGGTCAAGACACACCGGTGGCGGGGATGTCACCCAACCGGACCGGATGCGCTCTGTTTTCTAATTTCGTCGTCTAGTGATTAGGGGGCCAGGCACGCGGAGCACGATTAAGCCAAGTGGAGTGTCCCTGCTTGTGCATTTAACCAAGCATTTTCTCCGTTTACCCACGTGTTGCCTCTCTCATTCTGTCTGATCATCTGCTGTCGGCGTACTCATCTTTCAGGTCGAGAAACTCAAAAATGAACGGGTCTTTTATCGCCTCTTGAGGGATCAGGAGGTCTTCTGGATGAGGTTCTTCCTCCTTCGCCAACATGGCCGCCTTGTTCTTGGACAGTGCGGTGCCCTCGAAAAATTGGGAATTGATCTGCCTGTTAAGCTGACGAATCGACCATCCTCCCCGCAATGCCTCTTCCTCATAGAATTCACGCGCATGCACGTTTTTGACCGTCAGCAACCGCACGTAAGCAGACCAGGGCAGAGGGAAAGCTGTGAGAAGTTCCTTCAACTGCAATTCGATGGAACTGCCATTTGATTTGCCAGACACCGTCTGGAGAATCTTGTCTGAAGAATAGTTTATGTAAAAGAGACGCATGTTATCTCGTATGAGCGTAGGACGAGAGTTTACAAGAGTTCATGAGCGTTTACGAGCGTTTTGGTGTTGACTGGGCTGCAGTTCATGGGATTTGCCTGCTGGGCTGTGACTGGGGCCTTGCCGATGCAGGTTGTCTCGTATGAGCGTAGGACGAGAGTTTACGAGAGATCACGAGCGTTTTCGGGTTGACTGCGCTGCAGTTCATGGGAATTGCTTGATGGGCTGTGACTGGGGCCTTGCCGACTCAGGTAGTCTCGTATGAGCGTTGGGCGAGAGTTTACGAGAGTTCATGAGCGTTTACGAGCGTTTTCGGGTTGACTGCACTGTAGTTCATGGGATTTGCTGCTGGGCTGTGACTGGGGCCTTGCCGACTCAGGTAGTCTCGTATGAGCGTTGGACGAGAGTTTACGAGAGATCATGAGCGTTTACGAGCGTTTTGGTGTTGTCTGGGCTGCAGTTCATGGGATTTGCCTGATGGGCTGTGACTGGGGCCTTGCCGATGCAGGTTGTCTCGTATGAGCGTTGGACGAGAGTTTACGAGAGATCATGAGCGTTTACGTGCGTTTTGGTGTTGTCTGGACTGCAGTTCATGGGAATTGCCTGATGGGCTGTGACTGGGGCCTTGCCGATGCAGGTTGTCTCGTATGAGCGTTGGACGTGAGTTTACGAGAGATCATGAGCGTTTACGAGCGTTTTCGTGTTGACTGCGCTGCAGTTCATGGGAATTGCCTGATGGGCTGTGACTGGGGCCTTTGCGATGCAGGTTGTCTCGTATGAGCGTTGGACGAGAGTTTACGAGAGATCATGAGCGTTTACGAGCGTATTCGGGTTGTCTGCGCTGAAGTTCACGGGATTTGCCTGATGAGCTGTGACCGGTGCTTTGCCGATGCAGGTAGTCTCGTATGAGCGTTGGACGAGTGTTTATGAGAGATCATGAGCGTTTACGAGTGTTTTCGAGAGATTGTCTGAATCAGGATTTGCTGGATTTATTGGATTTTCAGGATGGCGGGTGTCTCGCTGGTGCGGGAGAGTCGATACGAATGTTGTACGTGAGTTTATGAGTGTATGCGAGCGTTTTCGGGTTGTCTGCGCTGCAGTTCATGGGATTTGCCTGATGTGCTGTGACTGGGGCCTTGCCGATGCAGGTTGTCTCCTATGAGCGTTGGACGAGAGTTACCACCAGGGATTTTCCTCGCTTGCGTGTTGCCGTAGACAGAACCAATCGACTAGCGAAGTCATGCGAAGGGCGGCCAGGAACACCGAAGGCGTAACGGATTTTCTATGGTTGGCTGCGCGGCCCTCCGCGGAAGAGCATTTTTCTTCCACTAATTGCTTTGGTGACAAACGTCAACGGGTACTCGTCATTGCTGGATTCGCTTGCCCGTGTTCTGGCCGCGAAATGTCTACAAATGTCGCGAAATGTATACAAATGTATACGTATGTCGCGCCAATTTCAGTTTTTTGGGACGCTATCTTGCGTCTTACCGAACAGTTCCTCGGCGTCCTAATGGATTCCAGGAGGACGTTTTGGGTGCATTTCACATCGTTTCAGCTGACGGCTTTCGCCTTCAAATTTTCTTTGGGCGAGAGCAGTGGCTTTTCAGTTCGTGCGCCTCGAATGTCCACAATGTGGGCCTGCCAAGGGTACTTTTTGGATTCAGGCAGCCTTTCGAGGCCTTGTCCGAATTCGATGCAATTATCCTGGGTTAGGTCGACCCAAGTCGACCCAAGTCGACGCAAGTCGACGTAAGTCGACGGGATTTCTTTTTTTTGACTATTTTCTTGAGTTCGCAGACGGTTCCTCCAGCCGATTCAGGCAGCCTCACGAGGCCTGTTCCCATTCGTTGCAATTGCCTTGGGTTAGGGCGGGTTGCGACGGATTATGTCGGCGTGTTTCCTCTTTTATTGGCCCCTACATGCTTGAGTTCGGAGATGTTTCTTCGCCGTCTCTGATGCGTATCGGCAGATGAAGTATGGGCAATTCACAGACTTACAGCGGCCTTACTTCGGCTTCAGATTTTCTTTGGGCGAGAGCAGTGGCTTCTCAGTTTGTGCGCCTCGAATGTCCACAAAGCGGCCCCCCTTGTGGGCCCAAAAGGGGTACCTATTCGATTCAGGCAGCCTATCGAGGCCTCTTCCCAAGTCGATGCAATTATCCTGGTTTGGTCGATCTAAGTCGATCTAAGTCGATCTAAGTCGATCTAGGTCGATCTAGGTCGATCTAGGTCGATCTAGGTCGATCCAAGTCGACGGGATTTCTTTTTTTTGGACTTTTTTCTTGAGTTCGCAGACGGTTCCTCCAGCCGATTCAGGCAGCCTCACGAGGTTTGTTCCAATTCGTTGCAATTGCCTTGGGTTCGGGCGGGTTGCGACGGATTATGTCGGCGTGTTTCCTTTTTGTCGTCCCTTACATGATTGCGTTCGCAGACGTTTCCTCGCCGCCTTATATAGGTATCGGAAGATGAAGAGTGGGCAGTTCACAGATGTACAGCGCCCCTCCTTCGGCTTCAGATATTCTTTTGGCGAGAGTCATGGCTTCTCAGGGTCAGAGGAAACGCAACTCATTTCGGACACTATTATAGCACAGGATTTGGGCTCGCGAGGGGCACTTCTACCCGAATCTGGAGGATTTACGAGATTTATGCCCAGTTCGATGCAATTGCCCTAGCGCCAAGGTGGGCTCGCGTCTGTTGCTATTGTGTGGCATACCTGGTTACTCGTCGCCGTCGAGCCTGCAGCATAGGATTGGGCATCAGGCTTTCGCGGATTTCCCCGAAAAAACACGGCAAATCGTCAGAATCTATAATTTTTCTATGCATATGGTACAATTCGCTACCCTTTAGGGGGAGATCGGCGGCCATCTGCCGGTCCCTGCACACAGGAATCAGTCCTTTAGAAACCTCCCGCGAAGTAGGAACATGGCATACCAACATATTATAGATAATCGGACCCACACCGTCGCCGACTACTTGCGAAAGAATCTACAGAGCGCCGAGGCTTTCCGCCTCGTATCGGCCTATTTCAGCATATACGGCTACGCACAACTGGAGGAGGCTCTGGACACTGTTGACGAAGTGCGCTTTCTCTTCGGTGATCCGGCCTCGGTAGAAGACGTCGACCCGGGCAGCGCAGAGCCAAAGTCATTTGACGTGACCGAAAAGGGCCTCATCCCCAACCATGCCCTGCAACAGAAGTTTCTCGCCGAGCGCTGCGCCGAATGGGTAGGCCGCGACACCGTTAGTATTCGTTCCATTGCCCAGGCAAACTTTCTGCATGGTAAGCTCTACCTTACCTCCTCGCCGATTCGCAGCCTTGTCGGCAGTTCGAACTTTACCCAGCGCGGCCTCGGCGCCAGCACCCGCGCCAACATCGAGATCAACCTTGCCAGCGACGATGCTGAGACTTACGCTGAACTGCGAGAGTGGTTTGACCTTATCTGGGCCGACGTCAAGCTTACCACCGACGCCAAGCAGCAGGTCCTGGATGCCCTTGGTCGCATTGCCAGGGAACACGCTCCTGAACTCATCTATTACAAGACGCTCTACGAGCTCTTCCGTGCCGATATCGAAGCCCGGCTCGCCCAGGAAGGCCGCATAGGCGATGTGGAGCTCGGCGACACTGCAATCTGGAACACGCTCTACCAGTTCCAGAAGGACGGCGCCCTCAGCGCGATTACAAGGCTGGAACGCCACAATGGCTGCATTCTCGCCGATAGCGTAGGACTGGGAAAGACCTACACCGCGCTGGCGGTGATCAAGCATTTCGAGCTGAGAAACGAACGGGTTCTGGTGTTGTGCCCGCGCAAACTTCGCGAGAACTGGTCGCTTTACCTGGACCAAATTGGACACACTCGCAACCCTTTCACCGATGACCGCTTTGCTTACACCCTTCTCTCCCATACTGATCTTTCTCGCGACGGTGGAAAAGTCGGCGACATAGATCTTGCCAACTTCAACTGGCAAAACTTCGATCTGATCGTCATAGACGAATCCCACAACTTCCGCAATCACGAGGGCCAACGTTACGAAAGGCTGATCAACAGGGTGATTAGCAAGGGTGTTAAGACAAAGGTCCTCATGCTGTCGGCCACGCCAGTCAATACCTCACTGATCGATCTGCGCAACCAGATCTACCTGATGACCGAGAATCGCCAGAACAGCTTTCGTGAAAGTTTGGGGGTTTCTGACATCGGCGGTGTGCTGAAACGGGCGCAGACCCAATTCAAGCAGTGGGAGTCGCAAGCACCGCTCAATGGTCAACGGAATAAGAAGGAACTCCTCGAAAATCTAGGCAGCGACTTTTACCGGCTGCTCGGCGGCGTATCCATCGCCCGCTCTCGGAGGCACATCGAGGAGTCCTACGCAGCGGAGATAGACCGCATAGGGCGCTTTCCTGACCGAGAGAAACCGGTCAACGTCTACCCACCGACCGACGCGGAGAGGAGTCTGTCCTATAAGGAACTGGCAGAGCTTATCAGTGAGTTCACTCTCTCGATCTATCGTCCATCAGACTATGTAGTCAGCGACAAGGGCTTGCAGCAGTTGGAAGAGGAGAAAAAAGCGCGCAACTTTAATCAGGCCGACCGTGAACAGTTCCTTATCGCCATGATCCGCACCAATTTTCTGAAGCGGCTGGAAAGCTCGGCGCATTCCCTGACCCTGACACTGGAACGCACCATCGGCAAGATGGATGCGCTGCTGGAAAAGATCGACCGCTATGAGAACCGCCAGAATAGGGAAGACTCCCAGGCCGACATCCTGCCGGACGACGACGAGGACGACGAGGAGTTTTTGATCAACCGCGCTCGCCATCCCTACAATCTGGCCGATCTGGACCTGTGCAATTGGAAGAAGGACTTGCTCCAGGACAAAGAGACGCTCAGCGACGCCCGCGCCCGCGTCGCGCAGATTACGCCTCAAAGGGACGGCAAGCTGGCGCGCATCAGACAGCAGATCAAAGATAGAGCCGCCAATCCGACCACCGACCGCAATGGCTGCGAAAACCGTAAACTGTTGGTCTTTACGACGTTCAAAGACACCGCCGAATACCTTTACAACAATCTGCAGGACTTGGCGGGCAATCTGAATCTGAACATGGCTATGGTCTCGGGCGATGCCACCCTTACTGCAGCAGTCCCCAACAACTTCAACAGTATTCTCGACAACTTCGCGCCGGTAGCCCGCGGGCGCAGCGACACTGACAGTGGCTGCGACATCGATCTCCTCATCGCGACCGACTGCATCTCCGAAGGACAGAACCTGCAGGACTGCGATACCGTTCTCAACTACGACATCCACTGGAATCCCATCCGTATTATTCAGCGTTTCGGCCGCATCGACCGCATCGGCAGCCAGAGCGACTCAGTGCGCATGATAAACTACTGGCCCACGGAGGAGATGGAGGAGTATCTGCGACTGCAGACACGTGTAGAGGCGCGCATGGCGCTGGCCGACGCCGCCGCCAGTGGGGACGAGAACCCCCTCGACAACTACGAAGGCATCGAGGGGGAACTCAGCTTCCGGGCGCAGCAGCTGAAGCAACTGCTGGATGAGGACCTCGACCTGGATGATCTAACCGACGACGGCGTGACGATGAGCGACTTTACGCTCGACCAGTTCTTTACACAGTTGCTGCATTACCTGGAGAAAAATCGCGAAGAGCTTGAACAGACCGCCGTGGGCGCGTACGCTGTGGTCGACAGCGAAAAGGATTCAGGCGTCATCTGGGTACTGCGCCAGCGCAATGCCAGCCAGGACAAGCAGACCCAAGTCGCCAGCCCCGTGCACCCTTTCTACATCGTCCACGTGCGCGACAGTGGGAAGATTCGTCACGGCTGTGCCAGCGTCAAACAGACGCTTGATCTGTTTCAGGAATTGAGCATTGGCAAGACCGAGGCGATCCACAAACTGTGCGACGAATTCAATCGCGAAACCGAGAACGGCACCGACATGTCCGCTTACGACAACCTGCTCGACGCCGTCATAAGGCATGTTGGCCAAACCAATGTCAAGACCCAGATGGCAGTGATGGGGCTACAAGGTCCTAGCGACTTCAAGCTGCCTAGATCCTCTGAGACACCGGGAAGCGCCGAAGATTTTGAACTCGTGACATGGTTGGTGATTCTGTCGCGGAAAAACGATTGAGACAATGGGGGCTAGCAATGACAACCCACGGTTTGTTGGAAAAGATTGAGGCCACTTTGGCAGTCTTTCCACAGGACGATTTAGTAGAGGGCGGGCGCCGCTTGCTCGAAACATTGGGCTACCGTAGCGACCGCACTCTGGAATTGTCCGGCGATGTTGACGATTTTATAAAGGGTGTGTCCGCCCGAAACGATGACACCCAATCGAGAATGCAATTCCGTCAGCTGGCAAACTCCGTGCACATCCTGTTCCAAGTTACCGATTCCGAAATCTCCGAGTCACAGCCTTCCTTACTCGATACCGGAGAATTCGACAAAGGCGACGCTCGCAGCTTCATGTTTATCGCCGTTGAGCTTCAAGGAAAGAACTACGCTCGTGGGGTATATGCCAAACTCACGCGCGAGGTAAACAAACTGTTGAGCCAGCCGACGGTAGTGTTGTTCAGGACGGCCGAAGACCTGCTTACCATTGCATTTGTCCACCGTCGCCCGCACAAGCGCGACCGGACTCGCAACGTACTCGGCAGCGTTTCACTGATTCGTGAAATCAAAATTGGCAATCCCCACCCCGCTCATCTGCGAATTCTGCGAAAACTTGCCTTAGCTGAGCGCCTATCCTGGATGGGCCTCCATCACAAGCCGCGCAACTTCGACGGCCTGCTTGCCGCCTGGCTGGACGCGCTCGACACTGAGGAACTGAACCGCAGCTTCTATAACCGGCTTTTCGACTGGTTCGAGCGTGCCATCGATGAGGCGAGATTTCCTGACGATCAGGACAATACGCTCCTGCCCAAAGTACATGTCATCCGTCTCATCACACGCATGTTGTTCGTCTGGTTCATTAAGGAGAAGGGACTGATCGCGCGGGACCTGTTCATCGAGGAGCAGATTGGTACACTGCTGCGCAATTATGATTGTGAAAACGGGGATTCCTATTATCGGGCAGTGCTGCAAAACCTATTCTTTGCCACCCTGAACAGCGAGATTGGGGAGCGCGGTTTCAGCAAGGAAAACAATACGACGCACCGCGATTTCTCCCGGTACCGCTATAGGGCGGAGATTGCCGATCCCGATAGGCTTCTCGAATTGTTTGCCAAGACGCCCTTTATAAACGGCGGTCTCTTCGACTGTCTGGACAGCTTTGAAGCGCCAAGGGACGGCGGTTACCGCGTTGACTACTTTACTGACAACATGGTTAATCCACGAAGCAGAGATTTCGGTATCCTGTCGATCCCCAACCGCCTATTCTTTGACAACGAGGGACTAATCAGCATTTTTGACCGTTTCCAGTTCACGGTCGAGGAGAACACGCCTACCGAACAGGAAGTCGCGCTGGACCCGGAGTTGTTGGGCAAAGTCTTTGAGAATCTGCTCGCTGCCAACGTCGAAGAAACCGAAGAAAATGCGCGCAAACAGACTGGCTCATTCTACACGCCGCGTGCTGTGGTCGACTATATGGTGGACGAGGCGATAGTGACGTCTCTGGCACAGAAGTGCG
Organism: Caldilineaceae bacterium; assembly: GCA_958295845.1. GTDB lineage: Bacteria > Chloroflexota > Anaerolineae > Caldilineales > Caldilineaceae > Bin5. The sequence goes on along the minus strand of OY282376.1, from coordinate 4,925,621 downwards.
CGCCGTCAAAGGGCAATACTGATAGCTGGCGAGACCGCCTACTTGATCTGTTGGATTATGAAGTTGACTTCGAAGACGACGCCGTAGAACGCTTTACCGACATTGAAAAGAAACGCCTTGTCCGTGCCATCGCTGGAATTAAGGTGATCGACCCAGCGGTTGGCTCCGGGGCATTCCCCATGGGCGCGCTGCACAAGCTGACACTTGCTTTGCGCCGTCTTGATCCTAGAAATGAGCGCTGGGAAGAGTTGCAAAAGGAATTGGCTATCCAGCGCGCCGAGAAGGCTTTCGACACACGCGGCCAAGCTGAACGAGACGCCGAACTGAAGGAGATCAGCGCCACTTTCGGAAAGTATCGCGGCTCCGACTTTGGGCGCAAACTATATCTGATCCAGAACAGTATCTACGGCGTCGACATACAGCCGATCGCTTGTCAGATCGCTCGCCTGCGCTTTTTTATCTCGCTGGCTATTGAGCAGGAGCCCGGAGTGGAGATCGCTGACAATTATGGAATCAAGCCGCTGCCCAATCTGGAAACCCGTTTCGTGGCTGCCAATACGCTGTTGGCGCTGGACACATCCGGCATGCAGATGAGTTTGACAACCCCAGAAGTAACCCAACTGCAAGAAGAACTGAACGCCAACCGCGAGCGCCACTTCCACGCCACCACGCGGCAAAAGAAAAAAAATTGTCGCGACCATGATAGGGCATTGCGGGACAAGCTGGCAACCGCCTTGCACCAAGTCGTTGGCTTGCCCGCGGCCGACGCCGCCAACATTTCCAGCTGGGATCCCTACGACCAGAACGCCCAAGCCAACTGGTTTGACGCCGGCTATATGTTTGGAATTGTAGGGGGCTTTGATCTGGTCATTGGCAACCCCCCTTATATCCAGTTGAGCAAAGACGGTGGCAAATTGCGCAAACTCTACAAGGACGCTGGCTATACAACTTTCGCCAGCACTGGTGACATCTATCTGCTATTTTATGAGAAGGGATGTCGGATGCTTGAACCTGATCGTGGCTTTCTATCGTATATTACCTCCAACAGTTGGTTGAAGGCGGAATACGGGAAGCCCTTGCGCCGCTACCTTGCAAAAAGGCACACGCCGCTACGGTTGTTAGAAATGGGCAAGGACATCTTCGAAAATGCTATTGTCGACACCAGCATCTTGATGGTGCGAGCGGGCAAGAGCGGCGAGTGTAGCTTGGCCGTAGATATGGATCGACTCTCCGACAAGCATTTTCCTCCTGAGCAGAGCGTTTGGGGGCAACTGCGCGTCGACGGCGAGAAACATTGGATTGCTCTGTCGCCCACCGAACGAAAGATCATCGATAAGATGGAGGCTGCTGGCCCGTCTCTGAAAGAGTGGGATATATCCATTAAGTATGGAATTAAGACGGGCTACAATCCCGCCTTTGTCATCAACAGAGATACAAGAGAAGCGATAATAGCCGAGAATCCCAAAGCCAAGGAAATCATAAAACGCGTCATGCGCGGTAAAGATATTCAACGCTACCAAGCACAGTGGGCCGACCACTGGCTAATTGATACCCATAACGGTTACGGGTGTGTACCTCCAGTTGATGTGAACGACTATATGAGCGTTAAACAGCACCTCGATAAGTTCTATAGCAGTTTAGTAAAGAGAAAAGACCAGGGCGTAACACCTTACAACCTTCGAGATTGTGCTTACCATGAGGAATTCACCAAGGCAAAGCTGTTTTGGAGACGAGTGGCTAGCGAAGGAATGGTGGCTTATGTCAAGGATGAATATCAATGTGTGAATGCCGTTTACATGCTGCGAGGAAATTCGCTAAAGTACTTGTGCGCTGTGCTAAACTCTAAGCTGGTCGGCTGGTATATGCGTCGATCATTGCCAACATCTGGTACGGGTACTTTTCACTGGGAGAAAGTACATGTCGAACGACTGCCCGTCCCCAGAATCCCTGCCTCGGATCAGAATCGGTTCATCCAGTTAGTGGAGTGCATTCTAGCTGCCAAAGAGGCCGATCCCTTCACGGATACCAGTGAGTTGGAAAAGGGGATTGACCGGCTAGTCTATAATCTGTATGGGCTGTCGGAGAATGAGATAGCGGTGGTGGAAGAAAGAGCATGAAGTCCCGTTCCAAAGAGTTGCTCGACCGCGCGATTGCCGCGACGGTTGCCGCCATAGAGATTTATAACAAGCCGGAGTTTCCATACCGGTCGGAAACCTTTTGCATTTTGGCAATCAATGGCTGGGAATTACTGCTCAAAGCGAAGTGGCTGAAAGAAAATGGCAACCGGATTCAATCCCTTTATGTTAAGGAATACGGCAGGAATAGCGATGGGTCCAAGAGCAAGCGAAAGACAATCAAACGCACTCGTGCACGGATTCCCTTCACCCATGGGTTGGACTACCTTGCAAAAAAACTGGTCGCGCAAAGGCATTTGGACCCAATTGCAAAGGACAATTTAGATGCCTTGCTTGAGTTACGGGATATTTCCGTCCATTTCTTTCATCAGTCCGAATCAAGATTGGCGGAAAGCCTGCAGGAAATAGGTGCTGCCAGCCTCAAAAACTTCGTCCTGACTGTGCAAGAGTGGTTTGCCCACGATTTGAGCGAATTCAATTTCTATCTGATGCCTCTCTCCTTTGTCGAGTTGCCTCGACAAGCGGAAGCCATCGTTCTCAACAGGGAGGAGAGGAACTTTCTCAGATATGTGCAGCATCTTGAGGAGAGGACGAAGAGGTACGATTCCGAATATGCTGTCATGATCAACTATGAGGTGAGATTTACGCGTTCCAAGGCAAAGGACGTGCCGGAAGTTCGGGTTACGAATGACCCTAATGCAACCGAAGTCCGTATGACTGAGGTGCAAATTCGGGAAAACTACCCATGGGACTATAGAGAACTCACAGATAGGTGTCGCAAGCGATACAAAGACTTTAAAGAAAACTCAAAGTACCACGGTGTTAGAAAACCGCTCCTCAAGAACGAGAAGTTCTGTCGAGTTCGTTACCTTGATCCCGACAATCCCAAGAGTGCCAATAAACAATTCTATAATCCAAATATCCTTAGAGAACTTGACAATCACTATTCCAGAGAGTAGAGATTTGCGGAAAGCCGCAGCGCGCCGTATCTTGGCCACTGGATCGATCCCGTCACCTATTCGGTGAACTGCTCCACTGCCCACATTAATTTGTGGTCTAGTTTTTGGGGCCAAGCTCATACGACGATCTAGGGGAAGCCGTGTAATTCAGTGAAAGTGCATACGATTCTAGGGATGAAAGAAATGACAACAAAGAGGCCAAGAATCAACCTTGAAATGATCGGCGTTCCTCTGGGTGCCATCCTCTCGTTGACGGAAAATGAGGACATCACTTGTGTGGTTTGCCAGCAGTACCCAGCGCACGTAGTGTACGAAGGGGAAGTGACAAGTCTAAGCGTTTCCGCGCGCCGGGCATGTAAATTGGAATTCCCCGTACAAGGGTCGCTCTACTGGAAATATGAGGAGGAAACGCTTCAGGAGCGTAGACTACGATTCGAGGTGTACCACTCTGGAGGAGATAGTTAGGAACGCAAGCGGGATAAATGGGAATGCAAATCCCGTCTGACCGCAAGACATTTCGCGCCAGTTGCTCAATGGAATAGTTGATGTCCTGTCCGTCTCTCCGCAATACGTAGGGCAATAAGAGCGGGAATCCAAATCAAACGCATTCTAGTTTTCGGGTCATAGCTCACCCCCTACCCCTAACCCTCCCCAATAAGATCTCCCCACAAACCCGCAACATCAGCCTCCTCCGCATCCCCGTCATGCACCACAAAGCGCACCGCAAAATCCAGCACATCCCCCTGCTTCAAGGCATATCCCTTGCCCGCCATCGGGTTCACCGTCAGCGTCCCCCAGTCTGCCACGAACCAGGGGAATCCCTGCGCGCTCGGATACGGAAACAGCGCCGCGCCGGCCTGTCTGCCCGCCGTGATTGTGCTTGAGAAGTCCACCTAAAATCTGGGACAAACCTCATCTTTCTTCCAGGTTGCCCCTCTGTCTCTTATATGAGACAATAGATGTATGGAAGTCCTTCAGACCGAACTCTTCGCGAAGTGGCTTAAGAGACTGCGTGACCTGCAGGCCAAAGCCGCAATTTTGACCCGCATTGAGCGTATCGAAGATGGCAACTTTGGAGACAGTAATTCGGTTGGTGGCGGGATTAGCGAACTCCGTATCCACATCGGGCCGGGGTATCGCGTCTACTACGTGATCCGACGTCGCAAAGTGATAATCTTGCTCTGTGGCGGGGATAAGTCGAGTCAACAGAGAGACATAAATCGAGCGCAGCAGATTGTTAGTGAACTTGATGGAGGCTCAATAGATAAACAGTAGGAAAAAGACTCTCACGGAGGAGCGATGAAACTAACGAAGTTCGACGTAGTCGATTTCTTAGACAGCGATGAAGCACTAGTGGAGTACCTGAACGCTGCGCTAGCGGAAAACGACCCGAAGTACTTCGCCAAGGCGCTCGGCAACGTAGCACGCGCCAAAGGGATGTCCTCTATTTCCGATATCAGTGGAGTAGGGCGGCAATCCCTTTACCGGGCACTCTCGGACGAAGGCAACCCCCGGATTGATACACTGTTCAAAGTCCTGGAAGCCTTGAACATCCGGCTTTCAATCGCGGTGAACAGGTGACAGCCTCCTTCAGTTCTCTCTCTGTTGATAGAATAAAGTCCTCGCTGTCTTGGCAGCGAGGACTTTTTCATCCCGGATAAGTGTAGGCCGCCAGTATTTGCGCACTAGGCGAACGTCAGAGATCACCCGGGCAACCCTCGCTCGTTGTAAAGCAGGTCCCTGTGCTCGACTGCAGCCGGCCCCGGCGCGAGGAGAGCTGCGCAGCGTTGTCCGATGGTATGTAGTTCCTGCGCCAGCAAAGCGGCGTCTCGTTTGCGCCGCTCGCGTTCCAGCTGCTCGCGTAACGCAGTTGTAACCGCGCCCGCAGTCGTTTCTCCCGTCAGCCGGGCCAGTTCATCGGCCAGCCGGCAGGTCTCAGGGTCGCTGATATTCAGATTCATCAGTTGCCTCCAGCAAAGAGGTTTCGCCTGCGTGCCGCAACTCAGTCTCGTAAACCGCTAGCGCGCCGGCGCGCCGGATCGAACCGGGTGGTGTCTCTGGCTCGTTGTCGTCACTGGCGCTAAGCTTCGAAGGGATTATGCAATTCCACGCAAAACTGACCAAAGTCACTCATATTTCGAGTGACCAAAGTCAGCCGGTTCATGATGATTGCCGACGCGGCGGCGTAAGGTCTTCGGTGCGTGCCTCAGGAGCGAGGAGCAGCTCCTTCAGGTCCGGCTTGGTCATCTGCTCCAGCCTGCGCCACTGCTCGATCGGAAGGAGCACTGCGGTTTCGACCCCGCGCCTGGTCACGATCTGCGGCCCTTCGGCGAGCGTGGTATCCAACAACTCGCTAAACTTCGACTTGGCATCCTGAACCGGCCATATTCTGCCTATCATTCACTCCATTTGCTATTTGTCTGACTAGCCACCTGGCTAGCCACCAGACCAAGTTAGTTTGTCACCTGTGTCAAGTTGGTGAAAGGCTTGCGTGCATCCCAACTCACTGTCCTTTCCCCTCAAACGCCCCCCACAAACCCGCAACATCTGCCTCCTCAGCATCCCCGTCATGCACCACAAAGCGCACGGCAAAATCCAGCACATCCCCCTGTTTCAAGGCATATCCCTTGCTTGCCAGCGGATTCACTGTCAACGTTCCCCAGTCCGCCACGAACCAGGGGAACCCTTGCGCGCTAGGATACGGAAACAGCGCCCCGCCCGCCCGCCTGCCGGCGGCGATTGTGCCTGAACAGTCGACCCAGTTGGACACCTGGCCGCTGATGGCGGCGGCCCCAGTGCGGCCTTCGGAATCGACCATGGTGGCGCCGCTGGTCACGCGCAGGGGCTCTGTCATGCGCAGGCCGAAGTAGGCGTGGCGGGTCGGCCCGATGTGCAGGTCCCACTCGGCCGCGCGCAGCTGCGAGCGGACGTCGAACAGGTTGGCGACTTCGCCGGGGCGGATGTCGATCGTCCTCGTCTCGACAGCCAGTGTGCGCCGCTGCGGCGCGCCCCACTCGATCGGACCCTGCCAGTGCAGCGTTTGCACCAGCCGCAGGTGGTCGGCCGCCACCTCTTCCGCGTCTACGTCCACGTTCAGAATGCGTCCCGGCGCCCGGCCCTGGAAGATGTCGTTGACGTAGAAGTTATAGTTGGCCTCCTCCAGCGCGCCGCTGGAATAGGGCAGATAGCAGTTGAAGTGGTCGGCGCCGATCCACAGGGAATTGTGGTGCGGATGGTCGAGCGGCGACTCGCTGGTCACGGCAAAGCCGGCCGGCGTGTAGACCGGGAACAGGTAGGCGCGAAAGGCGCCCTGGCTCAGCGCGGTGAGGTCCTTGCCCTGCCAGCGCACGTTCAGCCGGTGCGACTGCGCCCACGCCCCCTTTGGCAGCGCGACCTGGTCGCCTTCAAGCGAGAAATTATCCAGCCGGCTCTGATCGTCCATGGCTCTCCCTCCAACCCTCGGCTTTCTTCATCTGACTTCGTGCCCTTCGTGGATGACCAACTGTAACCGCTTGCCGCCGCCACAACAAACCATTGAAATCGGCCCTGCACGCCCAGCATATGATCCGCACTCCATCCGACTTGCCCCCCACCTGCCCCCTGTTAAAATGGAGGAACGGCAATGGTCAAAGGTCAGTGGTCAGTGGTCAGTGGTCAGTGGTCAGTGGTCAGTGGTTAGGGACAACGGTGCCGTTCCAAACTGGCCCGCGAAATGGTTATGGCTCTTTTGTTGCCAGAGGGATAGAGACTGAAAACTTTCCTGGAGGAAATCCAATCATGCAGAGCGACGCCAAAACCCCGGACGAATACCTGTCGGAATTAGACCCCACCAGGCGCGAGGCCATCTCCGCCGTGCGCAGCGTTATCCTCGACAACCTGCCCGACGGTTACGAGGAAGTCATGCAGTACGGCATGATCTCCTACGTCGTGCCAAGCAGCGTGGTCCCCGAGACCTATAACGGCCAGCGGCTGATGTACATCGCCCTCGCTTCACAGAAGCAGTACATGTCCCTCTATCTGACCTCCGTTTACACCGACGAATCGCTGTCGGACTGGTTCAAGGAGCGCTATCTCGCCAGCGGCAAGAAGATGAACATGGGCAAATCCTGCGTTCGTTTTCGTAAGCTCGAAGACCTGCCGCTCGACCTGGTCGCCGAAGTCGCCGCGCTGACACCCCTCGACAAGTTTGTTGACGAGACCGAGTCCTACAGATCGGGTCAGAAAAGTAAAAAGTAGATTGCGCGCGTGGATCCCAATATGTCGGGCCTTTGCAATATGGCCTTTTGTCCGACGAAAAATGGTCTACCGCGTGGGAATCATTCCGTTGTCTACAATCCTGTCCAACCCTTAAATCCGAACAGTCACAGTTCAGACAAACGCCCAGTACTGCAGTGGTCAGGGGTCGGTGGTCAGTAGGTAGGCGATCTATCGGGGATGGATGTGAGGTCTGGATATGGTCTAGTCGATACCATAGGAATAAGAGACTTCACCCTCATTTTGGGATGACCCTCCACCCGAAAACTCTTGGCATCACCGGTTCCAGTGGTATGATTCGGGTGCGTCTGGGAAGAGTCGCCAAGCGTCTCTTATCGGGGCCTATCCCCCGAACCTAGTCGCTTTTCTTTTGCCAGGGATGCCCGCGGATTTCTGTTACACAGATGAATCAGGAACGACTGACGTTCCAGATGATCATTCATCGGTGACCATTTACATTCCCCATGAACCCGAAAAGTGCCCAATTCAGCGATGACACTCAAGAAGCTTGACGTAATCGATTTCCTGGACAGCGATGAGGCGTTAGTCGAATACCTGAACGCGGCGCTGGCGGAAAACGACCCAAAGTACTTTGCCAAAGCCCTGGGCAATGTAGCACGCGCCAAAGGGATGTCCTCAGTTTCCGAAGTGAGTGGTGTGGGGCGACAGTCGCTTTACCGGGCGCTCTCGGAAGAAGGCAACCCCCGGATTGACACGCTGTTTAAGATTCTGGAAGCCCTGAACATCCGGCTTGCCATTACAGCGGGCGGTTAATCGTCTCTTGGCGTTCTCTCTGTTGTATGCAGAAACGTCCCTGCCTCTTTGACAGCGGGGGCTTTTTTCTTTTCGGTCGAAAGAAGGCCGTCAATTTGGCTTACTATTGCCGGGATTTATCCTGTCCTTCGGGGGCTTCTCAGGTTTGGGGTTGGAGTGGTCTGGCGGGGAGACTGTGCCGGCGGGGGCTGGAACTGTTTGCCGGCTCTTGGGGCGGCGCAGGGCAGGCACAAGGCCTGCCCCTACGGGACCGGTTGAGGGGATGGCGAAGACTCTGTGGGTGGCGGGGGAGGGCAGGCACAAGGCCTGCCCCTACGGGACCGGTTGAGGGGATGGCGAAGACACTGTGAGTGGCGGGGGAGGGCAGGCACAAGGCCTGCCCCTACAGGACCGGTTGAGGGGATGGCGAAGACACTGTGGGTGGCGGGGGAGGGCAGGCACAAGGCCTGCCCCTACGGGAGCGGTTGAGGGATGGCGAAGACTCTGTGGGTGGCGGGGGAGGGCAGGCACAAGGCCTGCCCCTACGGGACCGGTTGAGGGATGGCGAAGACACTGTGGGAGGCGGGGGAGGGCAGGCACAAGGCCTGCCCCTACGGGGCCGGTTGAGGGGATGGGGAAGACATTGTGGGTGGCGGGGAGGGCAGGCACAGTGTTGACAGGGGGCCTGCCCCTACGGGAGGGTCTGGAGGGAATACTGTTGGCTAAGCACTTTTCTCTAGACACGATGATCGTGAATAGCCAGCACGGTGGTCTAGTAAGGGCGGGGCGTTGCGGGGGCGCAGCCCCCGCACAAGAGAGGGCCGAAGGCCCGAACGCCCAGAACTGCAGTGGTCAGGGGTCGGTGGTCAGTGGTCAGTAGATAGGCGACTTTTCGAAGATGGATGAGAGGACTGGATGCGGTCTGGTCGATATCAGTGGTATGGGAGAGTTTATCCCCGTTTTGGGATGCGCTCGTGTCCTTCAGGCGACTTGTCTTTACTTATCAAATACCGCACAATTATTTCTGTCCAGTACACACATCTCTCCAGGTCGTTCACACAGCCAACACAACCGCGTGCGCGCGTAAATGCAGAAGGAGAAAGGCAGCATGACCAGTTCACACGAGCAGCCCTTTGGCTGGGCCCTTATCGGTTGCGGCAGCGTCGGCAGGAGTCATTCCCGGTGGGCCGTCGGGACATCGGATATCGACGTGCACGCTTTTTGCGACATCAATGAAGAGGCCGCCAGCAGCTACTACGAACAGTTCGAAGGGCGCTACTACACGACGGACGTGGACCGCGTCTTGGCCGACGACAGTATCGAGATCGTCACCATCGCCACCACGCACGGCACCCACGCGGAGCTGGCCCTGGCCGCGTTGGCGGCCGGCAAACACGTCTACCTCGAAAAGCCGATGGCCATGACCACGGCAGACTGTCTGCGCATCTACGAAGCGATGCAGGCGGCAGGCAAGAAGCTGATGATCAACTTCTCCATCCGTTTCTCCGGGGCCGCGCGCGCCATCAAGAGCCGCATCCAACCGGCCATGGTGAGCCACGCGCAGGTCATGCTCGGGCGTGAAGACCTCACGCGCTGGCAGTGGCTGCCGGGCATCGGCGGCGGCCCCCTCTTCGATGTCGGCGTTCACCTGGCCGACCTGGTCTGCTGGATGCACGACTCGCCGCCGGCCGAGATTTCCGCCACCGGCGGCCAGGTCACCCATCCCGGCCAGCTCGCCTCGCCCGAGATCATCGATACCGTGGCCGCCACCATCCGCTTCGCCAACGGTTCGGTCGCCACCTATCTGATGAGCGACGCCGGCTTCAGCGAGAAGCTCACCAAGTGGTTCTTCACCTTTAACGACGGCCAGCAGAGCGCGGTTCTCGACGAACATTTCAGCCGCGCTACCATCACCACGCCCGATCCCGTCAGCGGCGAACTGACCACCGAGTCGTTCTCTCCGCCTTTTATCGACCGCATGCCCCTGCTGGTCGATGCCATCCGCAACGATACGGAACCCTACGTGCCGGCCTATCCCGGCATCGTCGCCACACTGGTCGTCGAAAATCTCATTGAGTCGGTCCACACCGGAAAGCCGCAGAAAGTTGAATTGCCGCCCCAGATAGCGAACCGGTAGCGCATTCAAGACTGGCGCCCAAATGGCGAAACGGCAGCGCATTCACCAGCGCTCAAAAAGCGAAGCGGTAGCGCATTCATCAAAGCAGGAGCCACAAACATGACAGCAGTTCGTGTAGCCCAATACGGAACCAAGCACGCCCACGCCGCGGGCAAGCTGCGCGCCATCATCGACAATCCCAACGTCGAGCTGGCCGGCGTTCTCGAGCCCGATGAAGAGCGGCGCCGGGTCATGGCCGCGGCCGACGGCCCCTACCAGAACGTCAACTGGTTCGGCAGCGAGAGCGAAATGCTCGACGACGACAGCATCGTTATGGTGGCGTCGGAAGGCCCCACGCATCACGGCCTCGACCAGACCGAGCGCTGCGTGCAGGCGGGCAAGCATGTCTGGTACGACAAGCCGGCCGGCGACGACTGGGCCCAGTGGCAACGCACCATCGCCGCGGCTGAGAAGCAGGGGCTGACCGTCCAGATGGGCTATATGTTCCGCTATCACGCCGGCTTCCAGCAGATCGACGAGTGGGTGAAGTCCGGTTTTCTGGGGGATATTTTCGCGCTGCGCACCCGCATCGGCACGGCGATGAACGAACAGGCGCGTCGCGACGTCAGCCGTCATCTTGGCGGCGTCTTCTACGAGCTCGGCTGCCACATGCTCGATCAGGTCGTCTGGCTGCTGGGCCGGCCGCAAAGGGTGACCGCATTTCTGCGCAACGAGACCGGCCTGGTCGAAGAATGTCCCGACAACACCCTTGGCGTCTTCGAATACGAAAGCGCGATGGCGCTGGTCGATACCTCGGCCATGGAGACGCGACCCGCGGCGCGGCGCTTCGAGGTCTACGGCAGCCGCGGCAGCGCCATCATGGAACCGCTCGAACCGGCCACGGAGATCCGGCTCTGCCTGACCGAAGCGCAGGGCGGCTACGATGAGGGGGATACGATGGTCCCCATTCAGGTCCAGACGCGCCAGGGGCTGTACGACCTGGAACTAATTGATTTTCTGAAAACCATCCAGGGGAAACAGCCGGCTGCCCGCCCGTACTCACACGAGCTCCTCGTGCAAGAGACTCTCCTGCGCGCCACCGGCGAAATCAAGGAATAAAAAAGGAGGAGTGAGGGACTCTCTCCTCACTCCTCTATGCTGTTTCCTAGCCGTTCAATTTCTCATCACTTCTCTTTACTCGCCCACCGGCCACATCTGCGGCCAGTACGGCCCCGCGAAGGGCGCTCCCTTCTGCGCGTTCGGGCCCAGGAAGACCAGGTTGGGATGCTGCTGCTGCCCGGGCAGATAGCTGGTGTCGCCCGGCATCATATGTGAGATCAGGCACATGCGCGGCTCCCAGGTCAGGTTGGGGCCGGAGCCGTGCAGCGTCAGCGCGTGGTGGAAGCTCACCTGGCCCGCCTGCATGATGCACGGTTCGTCCAGCCAGTCGCCGCTGATGTCCTGGTTGGCAAAGCGGTCCTGCAGGCCGTCCAGGTCCTTGTGGCCGAACGTGTCGCTGTCCTCCAGCAGTCCCCATTTGTGCGAACCGACGATCGTGCGCATGCCGCCGTTCTGCAGGTCGGTGTCCTGCAGCGCGATCCAGGCCGTACACATATTCGACGTGCTCGACGACTTCCAGTGGCCGTAGTCCTGGTGCCAGCCGATGTTGCCGGCCGTCTCGTCCTTGCCGTCGGGGCCGATGCCCGGCTTGTAGACGGCCTGGTCATGCCACAGGCGCACCGTGTCGACGCCCATAAAGCGCGCGCCGATGGCGCCGAGCAGCGGGCTCGTGGTCACATTGCGGATCGCATTGCTCAGCCAGAACGCGTTGCACTGCTGGCGTACGTCTGGCGAGCCCGGCTCGACCGCGCGGGCACCGTACTGGGACGGAATCTCGGAATCGTGTTCGCCGTCCCACATGCGCTGCTGCGCCGCGCGCATTTCGGCGATCTGTTCATCGTTGTACAGCTTGGGGCTGACCCAATAGCCGCGTTCGCGGTACTCTGCGAGTACGTCAGGGGTGATCAGCTCATCAATGTTGACGCCGGCGACGATTGTCGGCGTCTGAGTGGCAGTCATCTCCTTCATATCTCTTGTCTCTCCACGTTGTCAGGCGGCAGCGGGACCTATCCCTTCGCCGCGCCCAGCGTCAACACTTTGATCCAATTCGTCTGCCCCGTCAGGCCGAGCCGCGTCGAGGCCGCTTGTTGTCACCAGTTACTAAGAATTGACCTCACACTCGCATCCGCAGCATCGGTTGCTCGAAGGATACATCCAGATACTTCATATCGCGCAGCGATCTGGTGCCGGGGTTCATGAAGTGGATGGCGAAGGCCCGGCGCTGGCGGTCGGTCTTGTTGGGCGCGGTGTGGTGCAGGGTCTGGCAGTGGTGCAGCGTCACCCCACCGGCCGGCAGGGGGACAACGACCGCGTTCGAGTCGTCGACCTTGTCCCCTAAATCGAGCAGGGCGCTGTTGTCGGCCAGCCGCTCGTGGTCCTCGGCGTGGAAGTGCGTCCCCGGCAGGAACTGCATCGCGCCGTTATGCACGTCCACGTCGTCCAGGGTCAGCCAGCAACTCACCAGGTTGGGCGGGGAGCAGCGCCAGTAGGCGTTGTCCTGGTGCCAGAGGGCGGGGCCGCCGTGCCGTGCCGGTTTGAAAAGCGCCTGGTCGTGGAACAGCTGGATGTTCGGCCCAATCAGATCTTCGACCATGTCCAGGATGCGGTCGTCGTAGAGCAGGCGGCGAAAATGGATGTTGTATTCGCACATCTGCATGATCTGGAGCATCTTGGTATCGCCGATGGCATGGCTGCGGAACCTGGGATGAAGGCCGCTGTTGGCCAGTTCAAACTCGTGATCATACTCCCGGCGCAACAGCTCGACTTCGTCATTCTCCAGGATCTTGCCAATGCCCAGGTACCCCTCGGTCCAGAAGCGGTTGACCTGGTCTTCGGTCAGCGCCTTGCGCTCGACCGCTGTTTTGTCCCCATTTGCGGTCTGCATTATCTGTCCTCCGGAAATCGATCCTGCCCTGCCGCTCGCTACGACTAAAAACCAGAAACCGACTACTAAAAACTGACCTCACACCCGCATCCGCAGCATCGGCCGCTCGAACGACACCTCCAGATACTCCATTTCGCGCAGCGACTTGGTGCCAGGGTTCATAAAGTGGATGGCAAAGGCCCGGCGCTGGCGGTCGGTCACGTTGGGCGCGGTGTAGTGCAACGTCTGGCAGTGGTGCAGCGTCACCCCGCCGGCTGGCAGCGCGATGACCGCGGCTTTCGACTGCTCGACCTTGTCACCCATGTCCAGCAGAACGCTTTCGTCCGTCGCCTCGTCGTGATTTTCAGAGCGGAAATGTGTGCCCGGCAGGAACTGCATGGCGCCGTTGTGAATGTCCACATCGTCCAGCGTCAGCCAGCAGCTGACCAGATTGGGCGGGCTGCACTTCCAGTAGGCGTTGTCCTGGTGCCAGTGGACCGGCCCGCCGTGGTGGGCAGGCTTGAAGAGGGCCTGGTCGTGGAAAAGCTGGATGTTGGGTCCGATCAGGTCTTCGACCATATCCAGAATGCGGTCGTCGTAGAGCAGGCGGCGGAAGTGGATGTTGTATTCGCACATCTGCATGATCTGGAGCATCTGCGATTCGGCCTGGTTCTTGGCCTCGAGGTCGTCGGTATCGCCGATCGACAGGTTGCGGAACCGTGGATTGCGGCCCTTGCGCGCCCGCTCGAACTCGTGATCATACTCCCGCCGCAACAGCTCTATCTCGTCATCTTCCAGGATCTTGCCAATCGTCAGATAGCCGTCGATCCAGAAGCGGTTGATCTGTTCTTCGGTGAGCGCCCTGCGGTCGGTCGGCGCCTCGTTTCCGTTTGCACTCTGCATAGTGTGTACTCCAGAAAACTTTCGTTGTCGGATTTCGGTATTGGCGGTTCCGCTGCCGCAGACGGCACTCAGAATCGAAAACGCCGTACCAGGAGTTATTCTAGCGTCCGGCCAAGCCGGAGAGGGCGACGCCGGAGACGAAATACTTGTTGGCGGCGAAGAAGACGACGAGGACGGGGACAAGCATCAGCGTGGCGACGGCCATGATGAGCCGGAACTCGGTGAACTGCTCGTCGCCGAAGTAGCGCAGACCCAACGCCAACGTGCGCGTCTCTTCCCGGTTGGTGAAGATCAGCGGCGATATAAAGTCGTTCCAGTGGTGGATAAAGGAAAAAACGCCCACCGCCGCGATCGCAGGCTTGGTCAGCGGCATCGTAATCATAAGATAGACGCGCAGTCGTGAAGCGCCGTCCACAACGGCCGCCTCTTCCATCTCGACCGGCAGGGTCATAATGAACTGGCGGATAAGAAAGATATAGAAGCCTCCCCCGCCGAACCAGAAGGGCAGAAAAAGCGGCCACAGCGAATCGAACAGGCCCATAAACTTGAAGAGCAGGAAGCGCGGAATCAGCGTAGCGGCCCACGGCAGCATCATCGTCGAAAGCGTCAGCGCGAACCAGACGTTTCGCCCATAGAAGGGGATGCGGGCAAAGGCGTAGGCCGCCATCGAGGCGGTGAGAAGGGTGCCCAGCGTGGCCAGAAAGGTGACCAAAATGCTGTTGAAAGTGAAGAGCCAGAACGGCGCGCGATTCCAGGCAATTCCATAGTTTTCCGGGTGGAAGGAGGAGGGAATCCACTCGGGCGGGTAGGTGAATTCCGCGCCCGCGGGCCGCAGCGAGGTCATGACCAGCCAGTAGAGCGGCATCAGCGAGATAATCGCCCCCAGCGCCAGCAGAAGGTAGGCCATGATTCTGCCGGATATCGACCCGATATACCTTTCTTCTCGTTCCACGCGTAAACCTCAGTGGCTATTGGTTCTTAATGACGGCAGGCGACCGGGCCTTGGGCAGTTACTAAAAACTAGAAACTCAAAACTATGAATTAGCTGGGCGCGCCGCTCTCATAATAGACCCAATTTCGTGCAAAATAGAATTGGAGCGCGGTGATCACCATGATTATTATGAATAGGATCCATGCCAGCCCGGAGGCGAAGCCCATCTCAAAGCTTTGGAACCCTTTGCGATAGATGTAGAGCACGTAAAAGAGCGAGGAGTTGATCGGTCCGCCGTTGGTGGCGATAAGAGCGACCGTGAACGTCTGAAAAAGGGTGATAATGCCGATAAGGAGATTGAGAAAGATGACCGGGCTGATCAGCGGGATCGTGATTCTCATAAAGCGGCGGAAGTTGGTGGCGCCATCAATCGACGCGGCTTCCAACAGTTCCTCTGAAACGCCTTGCAGCGCGGCCAGAAAGATCACCATCTGTTGCCCCACCGACCACAGGCTCATCAGGATCAGCGCCGGTTTGACGATCTGCGGATCCCACAGCCAGTTGACCGGCGAGATCCCGACCACGCGCAGCAGCGAGTTGATCAGGCCGAAGTCGAAGTTGAAGATCCAGACCCACAGGAAGACGTTAGCGACCGCCGGCGTAACCGTGGGGATGTAGTAAACGGTGCGGAAGACGTTGACGTAGCGCACCTTCATGTTGAGCAGCACCGCCAGGCACAGCGCGACGAGCAACTGGATGGGCACGCCCAGAAAGGCGTAGTAGGTGGTATTGTAGAGCGATTCGTAGAACAGATCGTCCTGGAAGATCTTGTCGTAATTCTGGAAACCGACCCATTTGACGGCGCCGAAACCGGAATATTTCGTCAGCGACAGGTAGCCGGAGGCCAGCATCGGGCCGACGATAAAGGCCAGGAAGCCGATTACCCAAGGCGCCAGGAACAGATAGCCGGCGATGTTGTCCGCTTTGACTTTGCGCGACCATCTCGGTATTTTGGTCGGTACAGGGCTGCTCACCCCAAGCGGCACGGCGTCTGCCATGAGCCACTCCCCGCGATGAAGGACAGATAGTGGTCAGTGGCTTTCACGGACCACTGACCACTATCCATTGGTCACTTTCTACAGTCCGGCTTCCTGGATCTCTATTTCCACTTCGGCGATGATGGCGTCGACGTCGGCAGCAACATCGTCCATCGCCTCCTGCGCCGTGGCATCACCGAGGATAATGCGATCCTTGGCCGCCTGGATCAGGTTGTCCATCTCCTGCTGGCGCGGCAGGTGCGAGAAGGCGCGGATGTTGTTGAAGGAGTCTTCCCACATTTCCGCGGTCTCAAGGTTCGGTTCGAGGCTGCCCAGCCAGGCTTCGCTTTCGGCATGGCGTTTGACCATGGGGGACGTCCAGCGCTCGCGGATGATGCGGAACTGGGCTTCATCCGAGATCAGGTACTGGCACATGGCCCACGATTCGTCAACGTGATCGGTCTGGAGGTAGATGCCGTGGGAGTTTGTGGCGTTGCGCACTTCGCGGTTGCCGTTCCACAGCGTATTGAGCGGCACCAGCTGCATCTCCGACATAACGTCTTCGGGAATGAACTGGGCCTGGCCGCCGAGGACGAACTGCGCGCCCGGCCACTGCATGCAAAGGCGGCGCTGTCCCATCATCGCTACCCAGCCGCCGGGGATGTTGCTCTCGGCGGGGGTGGGCGCCCACCCTCTGGCCACGGCGCCGGTCATGTACTCCCACGCCTCGAGCGCCGCCGGGCTGTTGAAGGCAGATGCGGTCTCGTCGGCATTCCACACCGTGGCGTCGTTGCCCCAGATCCAGACGCACTGCATGCGGATTGTGCCGCCGCCGGGAAGGGCGCAGCCGTACACGCGATCTTCGCCCTCGCCGCCGCTGACGGCGTCCATTGTGTTGTCGAAGGCTTCGATGTCCCACTTGCCTTCCGCCCACAGCTCGGCCGGGTCGTCCATGCCGGCTTCGGCGACCATGCTGCGGTTGTAGAGCATGATGGTCGGGTTGTCGGAGCGGGGAATCGCCCAGCGCTTTCCGCGCCAGACATTGTAGTCCCAGGCCTTGGTCATCTCGTCGTCGCTGACTCCGAGCGTGGGCATCAGCTCATCCAGCGGCATCAGCGCGCCGCGCATCGCCATTGTGGCGTTGTGCATGGGATGGACGTCCAGCAGGTCGCCGACGGTGCCGCCGGCGAGACCGGTGAGCACCTTGGGTTCGTAGTCACCGTGGGGAATGATCAGCGAGGAGACGGTGACGCCGGGGTTGAGCTCTTCATACTCGGCCATCAGCGTGTCCCACAGCCCTTCGGAGCGGGCCATCGGCTGGTTCACCCAGAACTCGATGGTGACCTCTTCCATTGCCGCTGAACCGCCTCCGTCATCTCCCGCCGACGGTGCGGCAGCAGGTGCGCAGGCGGCGATCAGGGCGCCGACAGAAGTTGCGGTTGCCACGTGCATGAAGTCACGTCGGCTCATTGCGCGTTGTGTCATTTTGCGTTGCTCCTTTGAATGGTGATATGGAAACGTAGAATCGACCATCACTGGCAGACTATTCGAAGAACGTGTGTCGCGCTACTGATTGCGGCTGCGGCCTGCTTTGAGGACCTACTTGAAATAGTAATGGGGCACTGCGGGAGACGATAACACGGGTTTGGGATGGTGTCAATCAGTGTTTGAGAGCTGGGGTGGGGCAGCGCTTGGGGCTGCGTTGACGCGGGGTACGTTGCTCGTCGTCGGTATCCTCGAAAAGTGAATTCAATAATCTGTGAATTCTCTTGGTCAATTCCATACGTCGATGTGTCGACATGGGTTAGGTCAGTCGGCGCCCGTCGCTACGCTGGCTCTGTCCCTTCATCGAGAATGGAGAGATACTCGTCGTACACAAATAATCGGTCACGGCGCTTGCCTGTGATCTCACGTGCAATCCCTTGCTCAACGAGCAACTCCATCGCTCTGGTGGCGGTTGGGAAGGCAAGGGTCGTCTTCTTGCAAACCTCGGACAGTGGCAGGATCGGACGCGCCTTCAGCGCTTCGTGCACGCGAATAGCCGAGCCTGCACGTCGTCCAGTCGTTTGGAGGCGATTGTGGTTTTCCTGAAACATTTGGGCGATCTGTTGGGCAACATCAACGGCGCCTGTGGCCGTCACCTGCACGCCCTCGAGGAAGAAGGCGAGCCATTCCTCCCAGTCACCGCTTTGGCGCACGTAGTTGAGCAGATCGTAGTATCTCTCCCTGTGTTGCTTCAAATAGAGGCTCAAGTATAGGAGCGGCTCACGCAGCACGCCAGCCTGACACAGCAGCAATGTCACCAGCAGTCTGCCGACGCGGCCGTTGCCGTCAAGGAAAGGGTGAATGGTCTCGAACTGCACGTGAGCAAGGCCGGCGCGTAATAGCAAAGGCAGTCCGTCCTCCCTTGCGTGGAAAAAGCGTTCCAGTTCGGCCATGCAGTCGGGCACGTCGCGATGCGGCGGCGGTACAAAGTCAGCGTTGCCAGGCCGGGAGCCGCCAATCCAGTTTTGAGAACGACGGAATTCGCCGGGCATCTTGTCACTGCCCCTACCCCTTGACAGCAGCACGCCGTGGATCTCGCGCAGTAGGCGGTTGGACAGCGGGAAGTCATCCCTCAGGCGACTTAGGCCATGCTCAAGCGAGGCTACGTAGTTCGAGACTTCGACCACATCATCCAGCGGAACCCCGGGCGCTTCCTCCAACTCAAAGAGCAGGAGGTCGGATAGCGATGACTGCGTTCCTTCAATCTGAGAAGAAAGCACGGCCTCTTTGCGCACGTATGTATAGAGAAATAGCGTCTGGTCCGGCAGGAGGGTTGTGACGCCGTCGAGACGACCCAGGGCCAACAGCGCTGCTTCAAGCGTCTGTTGCAGCTTTCCGTTTAGTTCCAGCGGAGGCTGCGGCGGCAGCGGAAGCGGGACAAATGCGCGCACCTGTTCGTCTCCAGTAATCGTAACTTCGTAGCTGCCTATTTCGCCGCGCTGCATAGTGGCCAACACCCCTATTAACGTTATGTACATAACGGAACTCACTATTAACATTTAAGCCCCCAAACGTTAATAGTGAGTGGGAGTATACCACTTTATGAGACTTATGAAGAATGGCATACGTCGGCAGGGGGCTCCTTCATTAGCAGTGCTTGTCGCTTTCTCGCCTCTACAAATACATCCAAGTCCTGCCCCCAACTGATTCAGGACACCTCTTTTCAACGTCTTCGCCATTCTTTCACTGAACCTGCCTACCTCAAAAGGGCGAAGGTTTCCCCCTCCCAGCTTCGGATCAAAAATTTCTCCAAAATACTACGAAAATGCCTAGATCCCCCCTTGACATTATAGAACATACGTGCTAATATGTCTGGAACATGACCTCGCGGCCCGGGAAACACCGGCCTCCGCCGCAGGCAAAAAGGCTCGACCCAACAGCAAGGAGCGACCCGTGAAAAACGATATCGCCAAGACCTCGATTGGACGTGTGGCTCTCCTCTCCTCAAGACCAATTCTGGCGCTGGTGGCCGCCATGTTCGTGGCCGACCTGCTGGGAAGCATGGGATGGGTGCAGGGGCGCATCCAGGGGGACACTCTCTTCTATCTCTTCAACAATCCGATCTCGAACTGGGGCGTCATGATGACGCTGCTGATCTGGATGCTCACCACCGGCATCCAGATGGTGTCGAGCGGCATGGCCTACCGCGCCAAGACCAACCCCTACATGGCCGGCGTGGGCTTCTACATCTGGCTGTTCGGCTCCATCGTCGGCCGCAAGAGCCTCAAGTTTAACAGCGCCAACTACGGCTCGGTCTTTACGATCGAGTACGGCAAGCTGGCCAAAGAGTGGTCGGGCATGTCCTTTCTGATCGCGCTCTACTGGCCGTCCCAGATTTTCGACATGGCGACCGACGCCAGCTTCTATCTGACCACGCCGCTGCGGGCCTTCAATCTCTTCTTCGCCTTCTCGTCGCTGGTGTCTGAGCAGCTGGCCTACATGGCGAGCGCCGCCAAATCGCTGGGCGACGAGGCCCTGGAGGAGATGCGTGGCTACCTATAGGTCGCTGTTACAGCAGGACCGCGGCTGGGGTCTCGTGTGCCAGATGTCGGTCGCGCCGCTGGTCGCGGGTACGCTGGAATGGCTCATCGCCGTCGGCGCCTGCTGGTTCATCGGCGCGTCCTACGCTGCGCCGTGGACTTGGCTGGCGCACCTGGCGGCCGCCTATCCCCGGGCGGGCGCGGCCACAGGACTGCGGGCGCTCTCTCTTGTCTGGGCGGGATGGGAGTTCCTGCGCACAGGCATGGAGTGGGGTCTGCTGACTCCATACCTGTGGTTCGTGCTGATCACGGCGCTGGCGGCGGCGCCGCACCGTTGGGGCGTGTGGGCCGCACGCATCGCCGTGCACGGCCTCGCGCTCTGGTTCATCCTCCAGATCGACCACATCTCCGGCCTGATCGGCCTTGTCGGACTGCTCTTACTGCTACTCTGACCTACTGTGAAAGGTTCACTGTACCCACTGACCACTAACCAGCGGCCACTGCTTGCGCCTCCGGCATGACCACCTCATAGCCCTGGCGGTTGTTGGCCGATTCGCGTGCCCACAGACAGGTCAGGGCGCTGAGTATGCCGGCGTCAATCGGACTGCGCGACGGCCGCCGGTCCCGCATCGCCATCAGAAAGTCGAAACTCAGTTCGCGGTCGCCGCCGAAGTGGGGCATGTCGCCACTGAAGTCGATCGTCTCCACCACCGGCGATGTGTGACTGAAGATCTTGATAAAGTTCTCGTTCCAGTTGAACTCGATGATGCCGCGATAGCCGTAGAGGCGGGCGCCGCGGCGGGCCCCGCGATAGCGGGTAAAGAAGTTCTGCGTGTAGCTGGCCTGGACGCCGTTTTCGTATTCCAACATGGCGCTGCCATTATCCTGCAGCTGATGCCCCTCGGAAAAGACACAGAACTGATCGTCGCGGTAGACCTGTTCCTCGGCAAAGCGGACGCGGCCGCCTTCGAAGCCGGTGCGGAAGCGCACGAACGGGCTTTCCGGGCACGTCTCCTGCTCCGGGCAATCCTTGCACTGCAGATCCCAGGGTTTGTCGCCGCCGTAGACGCGGCGGGAGTTCATCGCACTGATCCAGTGCGGGCGGGCGTCGACAAGGTAGTTGATATAGTCGACATCGTGGGTGAACTTCTGCAGCCACAGCCCGCCATCCAGGTCGTAGTTGCGGTACCAGCTCCTGAAGTAGACGCTGCCGTAGCCGACATCGTTGAAGGCGACCACCTGCTCGATACTGCCGACCTGGTCCGATTCGATGATCTCGCGCACCTTTTGCGCGACCGGGCTGAGCCGCAGCGGGAAAGAGACCACGGTGGGCGCACTGTAGTCCTTGTAGGCGGCGTGCAGGCGGCGGACCTCGTCGAAGGTGATCGCGACCGGCTTTTCCAGGAAGAGCGGGAGCTGCGTGGGGGCTACTTTGAGTGCCATCTCCGTGTGCAGATTGCAGCGGGTCCCGATCATGATGCCGTCCAGCTCGTCGGCCTGGGCCAGCAGTTCGTCTGCCGAGTTGTAGAAGCGGGTATCGGCGAGGAAGGGGTCGTTGGCGGCCTGGATGCGTTCGCTGCCGGGGTCGGCGACGGCCGTCACACGGTAGGGGATGTCGAAAATATCCAGCCCTTTGGCCATGCCTGCGATGCGGCGGCCATAGCCGATGATACCTATACGTAACATGATGGTTCCTTTCGATAATTTCGCATTCTTTTATGGATTGTCACTGAACGATGCGGTTCGGAAACATTCTGGTGCAAACGTCTTAACCCTCTTCACCCAGATGGGCCAGCACCGCGGCGCCGGTGCGTATGCCGGCGATGAAGCGCGCCACCTCCAGGTTCTCATTGGGGGCATGGTTGGATTCGTCATGGTTGGCGTAGGGCGTGGTGAAGGAGTGCACGCCGAGAATCTTCGTCCAGGCGTAGTCGGGCAGGCTGCCGCCCATCGCCGGGATGAGAAGCGGGTCAGTGCCCTGGGCCGTGCGAAAGGCCTGTTGCAGCGGGCGCGTGTAGGGCGAGTCCAGCGGCGTGCGCGACGGCTCCATGCCCCCTTGGCGGATCACCTCCACTTCGGGCGCGTGGCGGCGGACGTGCGCCTCCACCTTGTCGAGGATCTCGTCGACGCGCTGGTTCTCAACCAGGCGCATGTCGCATTTCACCGTCGCCTGGTGGGGCAGGACCGTCTTCGTCCCAGGTCCGCCATAGCCGCCATGAAAACCGTTGACAGTGAACGTCGGCCAGGCCGCCAGGCGGTCGAAAAAGGGCCGTTCCTGCGGTTCATCCAGGCGCGCCAGGCCGGCGCCATCCATCACCGCCTCTAAATCCACCGGCAGGGCATCCAAAGCCTCACGCTCCAGCTGGCTGAGCGGGACCACGTTGTCGTAGAATCCGTCGATGGTGATTGTGCCGCGGCTGTCTTTCATCGTCGCCAGCAGATGGACCAGCGTCCAGATCGGGTTGGGGGCGACGCCGCCCCAGTTGCCGGAGTGAAAGTCCCGTTGCGCGTGTACTGCGCGCAGTTCGAACGAGGCGATCCCGCGCGGGCCGAACTTGATGCAGGGCTGTCCGCTCTCGTGCACGGGGCCGTCCGCGGTGATCACCAGGTCGGCGTCGGCGAGCAGGGCGCGGTGGTCGCGCACGCAGTCGCTGATATGCGGGCTGCCGACTTCCTCCTCGCCTTCCAGCAGGACGATGACGTTGCACGGCAGGCCGTCGGTTACCGCAAGCCATGACTCGATCGCCAGAAGCTGTGCCAGGTGCTGCCCCTTGTTATCGCCCACACCCCGCCCCCAGATGCGGCCGTCGCGTATCTCCGGTTCAAATGGCGGCGAGTGCCAAGCGTCGAGGGGATCGGGCGGCTGCACGTCGTAATGGCCGTAGAGCAGCACTGTTGGCGCGTGCGGACTGTCGCCGTAGCGGCCGTATACGAAGGGCCAGCCCGCGCCTTCCAGCAAACGCGCGTCCATGCCCAGCCCCTGCAGGTAGCCGAACAGGGAGTCGGCCGTTTCCCGGATGCCGACCCCGTGGGCGCTGATGCTGGGCCGTGCGACATAAGCCAGCAGGCGGTCGATAAACGCCTGTTGGTGGGCGTCGATATGGGCCAGTACTCGCGTGAGGTCGGGAGGGTAGCTCTCCTTTCCAGCCAACTGTTTCCTCCTCAGGGCGCGGGATCCGTCTGCAAGCATCGGGCCTGCCGTTTGCTTTTTTCTAGAATATCTGCTGATATGTTCGGGTGGGAATGCCCCGATTCTACAGTATGTAACGCGATTGTCAACTTAGCAGGTCTTGGCGCGCATTTGGTGGCCGGCCGCTTCTCTGGTCACCGCCAATGAAATGGAGTTGTCTTATGAGGTTAGGCGTTGTCGGCATGTTGCCCGGAGATCCCGCCGATATTCACGGCCCGCATCTGGTTGCAATTCGGGAGTTGGGCCTGACTGGAGTGGGTCTCTCCGTCTCTGCCACCGGTTCGCCGCCGGCATCGGCGCCGGTCTGGCAGCGGGTACGGCGGCTTTTCGCCGACGAGGGCATGGATATTGTGCAGGTCGGTATCGGCTTTCGCGAATGTCTGTTCGACCCGGACGATGAGGCGCGCAAACGGCTGCTGGATGATATTCGTCGCGGCTTTGGCATTGCGCACGAGCTGGGCGGCCATGCGGCGCTGATCCGTACCGGCAGCCTCAGCCCCGATGGCTCATACAGCCCCCACCCGGAGAATCACAGGCCGTGGCGCCGCGCCGTGCTGCTGGAGTCCCTCTCCTGGCTGGCCGAGGCGGCCGAAGCGATCGGCCAGACGGTCGCCATTGAAACGCATCTGCTGACGATAATGAACTCGCCGGAGTTCAATCGCGCCGTCATTCGTGACGTGGGCAGCCCGCGGATGCGGGTCGTGATGGACTATGTGAACCACTTCCAGACGCTGCACCAGGTCTATGACAGCAGGGCCCGTCTACGCCATATCTTCGAATGTATGGGGCCGATCAGCGCGCATGGGCACTGTAAGGACATCAGTGTGCGCAACGGTTTCGTGATCCATATGGATGAAGAGATCCCTGGCGAGGGAGAGCTGGACCTGGGGACCGCGCTGCGCCTGTGGCACGAGGAGCATCCCGACGGTTACATGATGCTCGAACACCTGCCCAACGAGAAGTATCCCCTGGCCGCGGCCAACGTGCATCGGATCTTGAGGCGGGAAGGGATTCCCGTGTACTAGCGGTCGTGGCTAAACGCCAGCCGCATGCTCACCGTTCCCGATAGTGCCCCGCGTCGACCAGCGTCGGGCTTTGCGGCATTCCGCTCACCAGCTTCCCGTTCTGAACAAACCCCTCCTCGCGGCCATCCAACTCCGCCATCAGCCGCTCGTGCCAGAAGGCCACGCGCTGTGGTCGCGCCGCGGCCAGGTCGTGAAGCTCGGTCGGGTCTTCCTCCAGGTCGAAGAGCAGCTCGCGTCCGCTTTGGCTGTACCAGATATACTTCTCCCGGCCATCGGTCAGCCACTGGTTGGAATCCTTTTGCAGGAAATGTTCGCCGTGCAAATGCTCGCGCCAGCCTCCAGTTTCGCCGCGGGCCAGCGGCAGAATACTGCGGCCGTCGACGTGCGCGGGCGTGTCGCGGCCGGCGAGGTCGCAGAAGGTCGGCAGCAGATCGCGTAGCTCGACAACCTGATTCACCTCCCGTAAAGGCTGATCCGAACTCCTCGCCTGGTGGTGCGGGTTGCCGGCGTGCGGCAGTCGCAGGATGAAGGGCAAACGCGCCGAACTGTCATAGGGATACCCCTTGGCCACATGGTTGTGGTCGTAGAGCATCTCACCGTGGTCCGAGGTGAACACGATGGCGGTGTTGTCAAGCTCGCCGTTCTCAAACAGCGCCTGGAACACGCGGTTAAGGCTGTAGTCGATATGGCTGATCTGGGCATAGTAGGCCCGCCGCGCGTAGTCGCGTTGGGCCGCATCGGTCGGGATCGGGCTGTCCAGCCCGCGTACCGGTAGAGAATCGGGCGCCCAGTCACCCATGATGGGGTCCGGCAGCGGCTTCGTCATGTAGCGGTCCATGAAAGTTTCGGGCGGGTCCAGCGGCGGGTGCGGCCGGTGGTAGGAGAGCATCAGGAAGAACGGTTTGGTCGGGTCGCGGCGGCGCAGGAAGTCGATGCCCATGGTTGTGACCCAACTGGTCGGGTGCAGCATCTCGTCGTAGACCCAGGGACGCGCGGCGTAGCCGTTGCAGCCGACGCCCGTGTCGATGTAGTCCGCTTCCGGCCCGAGCCGTTCCCGCAGCCACGGCGTGTAGTCGTCGACCAGCCCGTAGTCGTCGCGCTTGGATCGTTCGCGGTGCAGATAGCCATCATGCAGAACGACGTTGTGGAAGCCCATCAGATTGCGCGAGGGGTGGGTGTGCATCTTGCCGACGCATTGCGTATGGTAGCCGGCTTCAGCCAGCAGACCGGGCATCGTGCAGTCGTAGTGCCAGTCGATCTGGTCGTTATAGCCGACAAATCCGGTGTGGCGCTGGTTGAGGCCGGTAAAGATTGTCGCCCGCGCCGGCACACACGTGGGCGTGGCCGCATAGGCCTGGGTAAAGTTGATACCCTCACGGGCCAGTCTGTCCAGGTGGGGCGTCTCGGCGACGGGGTGGCCGGTCAGGCTCAGGGCGTCGGCGCGCCACTGGTCTACGCAGATGAATAGGATGTTGGGCTGGCTGTCGGCTGGCATAGTTTTGCCCCTTGAGCTGTGGATTTGAGATTTTTGCGCGCAAACTCCGCCGGTCAGGACAGGCCACTAACCGCTATTTACTGCTCTTACCCTTTCAGGCCGGTAATGGAGATGCCCTCGACGAAGGTACGCTGGACGAAGAAGTAGAGGATGATGACCGGCGCGACCACGGCGGTGCTGGCCGCCATCATGTAGGGCCACATCAGCTCTTCCGAGAACATGGTGCGGAACTGTTGCAGGCCGAGCGCGATCGGATACAGGGACTCGTTATTGAGGTAGATCAACGGTCCGATATAGTTGTCCCAGGCGAACATGAACTGGAGCAGGCCGATGACCGCCAGGGCGGGTTTGGCCAGGGGTAGGATGATACGAACAAGGATGCCCAGTTCAGTGCAGCCGTCGACGCGGGCCGCATCGGACAGCTCGCTGGGTATTGTGAGGAAGAACTGGCGCAACAGGAATGTGTAGTAGGCGTTCACCCCAAGAAAAGTCGGTACGATGAGAGGCAGATACGTGTTGAGCCAGCCGAGATTCTTGAAAGTGAGGTAGAGCGGAATCATGCGCACCTGGAACGGGATCATCATTGTAGAAAGGCAGATGATGAAGAAAATATCCCGACCGGGCCAGCGGATGCGGGCGAAGCCGTAGGCGACCAGCGTATTGGAGAGCAACGCGCCGGCCACCGCGCCCAGCGCATACTTCAGCGTGTTAAACGTATACGTGCCGAAGGGGCGGGACGAGAGCGCCTCCGGATAGTTGACCAGACGCATGGGATTGGGAAACCAGATCGGCGGGACGGTGTAGACCTGGGGATCCGTCTTCAATGAAGTTGAGAGCATCCACAGCAGGGGCCCGGCAAAAATGAGCGCCAGCGCAACCATCATCACGTAAAAGAGCGCGCGTTGTACAGCCTTAAATGGCGTGCTCTGTGTGAGCGAGGGATGCTGTGATGGGCTGCTGGCGATGGCTTCGGCTTGTTGCATGATTTTTGCGGGCATTTAGCCCTTGCGGTTAATCCGATTCTCCGGCGTAGTAGACCCAGCGGGCCGAGCTGCGGAAGATGAGCAGAGTGAATGCAAGAATGATGATGAAAAGAATCCAGGCCTGGGCCGAGGCGTACCCCATCTTGAAGAACTGGAAGGCGTTGCGGTAGAGATAGAGGCTGAAGAACTCGGTCGATTCGTTGGGGCCGCCCTGGGTTAGCAGCCAGCCAAGGGTGAAGTATTGGAACATGCCGATCATGCCGGTGAGCATCACGAACAGGATCGCGGGCGTACAGATAGGAATGGTAACGTGCCAGAATCGCTGCAGGGGGTTTGCGCCGTCGACTTCGGCGGCGTCCATCAGCGATCTGGGGACGTCCTGCAGTGCGGCCAGAAAGATGATGATGGCAGTGCCCTGCGCCCACACGTGGATGAGTATCAGCGAGGGTTTGGCCAGCTCCACGGAAGAGATGAAGGGGATGACCGCCAAACCCAAACTCTTGATGAATGAGTTGATCACGCCATAGTTGGTGTTGTAGACCCAGCGCCACACCTCGGCGGAGGCTACGGCCGGCACCAGCACCGGCAAGAAAAAGATGGTGCGGAAAAAGGGGCGGAGCTTCATATCGCGGTTGAGCAGGCTGGCGAGCAGGAAGGCCGCCACCAGCCCGGCCGGCACGCCGATCACCACCAGGTAGACGGTGTTGCCGATCACGGTGCGGAAGGTCTCATCCTTGGTGAACAGCTCGACGTAGTTTTCCAGGCCGATGAAGCGGGCCGGGCGCAGGACATCGTAGCGCGTCAGGCTGAAATAGGCAGAGGCCGCGATCGGGTAGAGGACGAAGCCGGCAAAACCCACCAGCCAAGGTGAGATGAAGGCCAGCCCCTTGAGAAGGCTGCGCGTTTGGGCGGGAGTCCAGTGCTGTGGCATTTTCGTTGCCCGTGTTCAGTGGCTGGCGGCGGTCTTTTCCAACCGCCAGCCACTAGAATAATTCGCCTCTTGCTATCCTACCAACTCGGGGAACTGCTTGAGCAGTTCTTCCGTGCAGGCAGCCTGCATATCGGCGGCGGCCTGTTCGGCATCTTTGTCGCCGAAGATGACGGATTCGTAGGTGCGGGAACGCTGCTGGTTGACGAAGCCCTGGATGGGGATGACCGGGCAGGCCCACAGTTCATCGGCCTCGTTGACCGAGCGCAGGAACCAGTCCAGGTTTTCGTAACGCTGGTATTTGGGCAGGTCGGGGTCGTAGAGAGCCTTGCGGCCGCCGAGCCAGCCGGTACTGTCAAAAATGACGTTCTGAGCCTTTTCCTCAGAGCAGAACTCGATGAACTCGAAAGCGGCGTCGACATTGGTGACGCCGTTGGGGATGTACATCGGATGGCCGCCGACGTTCTGGAAGGTGATGTCGCTGCGGTCTTCGGAGACGGGTACCCAACCGACGCCGAACTCCTTGTCGGGGGCGGAGTGGAAGAGTTCACCGGGTGCGTAGTAGCCGGTAACAATCATGGCCTGAACGCCGCTGGGGAAGGAGGAGGACGGGCTTTGGGTCCAGCCGCCGAAGCTGGAGCGGAAGGACTCCATCTGCTGCACGCCGACGTGGTCGGTGAAGCGCTTGATCGTATTCAGAGCGCTGACGAAGAGCTCGTTGTCG
Organism: Caldilineaceae bacterium; assembly: GCA_958295845.1. Classification (GTDB taxonomy): domain Bacteria; phylum Chloroflexota; class Anaerolineae; order Caldilineales; family Caldilineaceae; genus Bin5. The sequence goes on along the minus strand of OY282376.1, from coordinate 4,897,180 downwards.
TAGTTGAAGGCGTTGGTCTCGTCGTCCCACATGTCGAGGCCGTATGTGAGCGCCCAGAATTGGGGGATGTTGGTGGCCGGGCCGTTGCCGGCGGTGGCGTCGCGGGGGTCGAAACCGACGATCTCAACGTTGCCGGCATCGTCGAAATTGGTCAGCTCGACATGCCACTCAAACATCTCGTCCCAGGTGCGGGGCAGGTTTTCAGGATCGAGACCCGCTTCAGCAACGATCGCCTTGTTGTACATGAGCCCGTAGCGGGGACCAGCCTCAAAGCCGGGCACGCCGTATGTTTCGCCTTGCCACTGCATCGATTCGAGCAGGCCGGGCACAAAGTCGTCGCGGCCGATGACGTCGCTGTTGTCGATTTGGTCGTCGATGGGCATGACCGCGCCGCGCGAATAGAGTTCGGCGTACTGGACGCAGCAGACGCCGACATCGGGCGGCGTGCCGCCTGCGATTGCTGCCAGCAGCTTGTCGTTCATTTCGGTTACGTGGAGGCGCTCGACCTTGACGTTGCGGTCCTCCTCGTTAAAGGCGGCGGCGACGCCTTCCATGGCAGCCATGCCGGTGGTGCCGCCCCACTGGTGCCACCAGGAAATCGTGACAGTCTCTTCGGCTGCCATTTCCGCCTCTTCGGGCGCGGCGGCCGGTGCCGCGGGCGCAGCGCAGGCCGCAATGGCCGCCCCGCCGATGCCGACCGCGCTCCACTGCAGGAAACGGCGCCGGCTGAGAGTGGTATTGTGATTCATAGAGTTCTCGCCCCTTTCGTTTGAAGTGTGGTTAGAAATGTGAAGCGTTTTAGAATGTCGTCGGGGGAGACGGATGCAGGCATCCTGAGCAAGCTGGATTGTACAGGATAGGGGGATATTTCGCAAAATTGAACCTACTCAGGATGTCCCCAGAACCGGGGACTTTCACCCGGGAGCACGGGCCTCCCGCTCTCAGCCTGTGCAACTGTACAGAGACACGCCCAGATTCTACCTTTACTCTGAAATGCATCAGGTTATCGCCAGTCGGTTGACTGGCGGACCGGTTGCCATTATCATTTCGTAATTCGATAGGATAACTCTACCTGCTCTACACCAATCTGACATGGGTATAACGAAGACAATCTTTGATCCACAACCGGTGACGCTGACCGGCAACCTGGTGCGCCTCGAACCAATCGCGCTGGCGCATGCCGCGGACCTGTATGCGGCTGGCGCGGAGGATTCGATATGGAGATATTCGGCCCGTCCCGCTCTGCGCAGTGAAACTGACGCAGAGGGGTGGATCCAGGCGTGTCTGGTGGAATTGGCAGCGGGGACGCGCGTCACCTTTACCGTGATTCACCTGGCGACCGGCAAGGCGGTGGGTTCGACCGCGTTCATCGACATCGTTCGCGAGCACCGGACGTTGGAGATAGGCTTCACATGGTACGGCACGGCCTGGCAGCGGACCGGCGTGAACACCGAGTGCAAGTATCTGCTGCTGCGGCACGCCTTCGAGGACCTGGCGGCGCGCCGGGTCTCCCTCAAATCGGACAGCCGCAATGAACGGTCGCGACGCGCGATTCTACGACTGGGCGCAGTGGAGGAGGGCACTTTGCGCAACCACCGCATTGCCCGTGACGGCGTGGACCGGCATACGGTCTATTACAGTGTCATCGATAGCGAGTGGCCTGATGTTAAGGGGCGGCTGGAGGGGCTGATGCGTAGGTGAGTCGCAATGCGGCGGCCATTCTTAGGGAATTGTGTTCCTCTGGCGCTGCAGGCCGTCGCTCTGCCTTCCGGCGGGAGTTCCGCCTATTCGACGTGGGCTTCAGAGAGGGTGGCCATTGCGGGACCAAACATTCCCTTGCAGAAGTCCGTTCTTGTTGTTCATCTATGCACAACAAGCAGTTTTGTATTTCATAAAACGCAATTTTTGGAACACAACAGTATTTGTTTTCAATAGATTGCACTCAAAAGACATTCCGCCCTTCCGCGATGTTAAGTAATTCTGGCACGGCAAGAACTGCTGAGCGACGACCTCCGCCCGGTATCAACTCCTTTAGTACCCCCCGCGATTTGAAGAGATTCACCAAGCGTCGCGCTGTAGAATCGGGGATTCCAGCATTATTGACAAAATCGATAAGACGAAAAATAGGCTTGTCGAAGACCCAATTCAGGGCTCGGCCACTGAACTGGGAGGGGGTCTCCTCCACAACCCAGTCTCTGAGTTCGTCGTAGAGCGTCAGTAAGTCGTGAACCTTCTGCTGATATGCACGCGCCTGCTCTGTCACCGCTGTCAGGAAAAAGGCGCACCATCCGGTCCAGTCATTGTCGCGCGACACCGCTAGCAAATGATCGTAGTACTCATCACGATGACTCTCGAGATACTCGCTGATGTAAGAGCTCGGAGTAGATAAGAGTTCATTGGTAAACATGAAGAGAGGAACGATCAACCGACCCATCCGTCCGTTGCCATCCAGGAATGGATGGATCGCTTCGAACTCTGCGTGGACGATGGCAAGTTGCACAAGGGTATCCGGAGCTCCTGCGTGCATGTAAGACTCCAGGGCATCCATGGCCGAGTTCAACTCTTCCACTGGACATGGGACATACCGAGCCGTTTCAATCGTTGAGCCTGGCGGCCCAATCCAACAGGAGTCGGGCAGGCGTCGATATTTGCCAGGCGCTTTGTTATAGCCCCGTACGCCCTGCATGAGAACCTCATGTGCATCCCGAACTAGCCTCTGGGACAGCGGGACCTTCTTCAACATGTCGATTGCGGCATATAGAGCTAGCCGATAATTCAGAACCTCATGAATATCGGCTTTTGCTGGTGTGCTCTCGTCTGACAGGTTCCCTTCCGCCTCGAATGTCAGGAGTTCGGTCAGGGTCGTCTGCGTACCTTCTATGCGGCTGGACAGGACAGCCTCTTGCGAGGCGAGCGGGGAAAGAAGCACGTTGGCATTGGGCAGCCCTTTGAGCATCCCTTCGTATCTGGCTACCTCGGCATGGGCCGGGCCGATTAGCGGCAGCAACCTCTGAAGGTCCAGATCTTGTGGTGGAAACTGTCCAGAATGATATCGTACAGGTGTCATGGAAAGAGCGTTTACGGGATGTCTACGTCTAAAATTCAACTTGACTTTACATCATATCTGACGACAGAACAACGCAGAGCCGGCGTGTTCGGCCGCGTCTATTTCACATTGGAGCGTGAGTTCATCCAAGGGGGCACCGCCGGCAGAGGCTCCGATACCCAACCTCAATGTAGGCGCTCATTTTCTCCATTTCGTGGTCTAGTAATCGGGGCCAGCTATACATGTGGCGCGCCAAGCGGAACAGTAGCTCGAACGCGCCCCCTTTTCGACCGTAACCAGCCCCGATTCCGAAAATCCCGCCCCATCACCTCCCCGGTGATATGAAGGCTAGCGCCCCTGTGCTAGAATGCCCCGTGCCGCTTCTGACATGGATATCAGCTTATATTGAGAAAGAGCGTGCAGCAGGTACTGACCGCTGAGCAGGGCCGAATTCTACAGAAAGAGCGTCAACTGCTGGGCGACCTGCAGGTTTCCCTCGCGCGCCTTGACGCGCCCGACGCCGACCTTGGGCTGATCCGCAATGCGCTGGCCCAACTGGAGGAGCTTTTCCTGATGGTGGTGGTGGGTGAGTTCAATGCCGGCAAGAGCGCGGTGATCAACGCGTTGCTGGGGCAAGAATATCTGCCCGAAGGCGTCGTACCCACCACCAGCGAACTGGTTCTGATCCGCCACAGCGATGCCGCCGAGCAGCCGGGCGCTGACCAGGGCATGGCCGTACGCCGTCTGCCCGTTCCCTGGCTGCAGGAGGTCAATCTGGTCGACACGCCGGGCACCAATGCCGTCATCCGCCAGCACCAGGAGCTGACCGAGCATTTTGTGCCTCGCAGCGACCTTGTCCTCTTCGTCACCAGCGCAGACCGGCCATTCAGTGAATCGGAGCGCGCCTTCCTCCAACAGATCCGCGACTGGGGCAAAAAGATCGTGATCGTGGTCAACAAGATCGAGTTGCTGACCACCGAAACGGAGCAACAAGAGGTGCTGGAGTTCGTGCGCCGGAACGCCCACGAGCTGCTTGGCGTGTCGCCGGCTATCTTCGCCGTCAGCGCCCGCCTCGCACTGGAAGCAAAGAAATCGGGAGAGAGTAACGAGGAGACAGAAGATTCGAGAAGATCCTCCCACGCCTCGATCTGGCAGCGCAGTCAGTTCGGCCCACTGGAGCAGTACATTCTTGACTTTCTCGACGCCGGAGAGCGCGTGCGGCTGCAACTCTCCAACCCGGTCGGTATCGCGGCCGCGCTGATCGCCAACTACCAGGAAGTGATCAGGCAGCGACAGTCCCTGCTCAAGGGCGATTTCCAGGCGCTGGACGCCATCGACCAGCAGCTGGCGGCCTACCAAAACGATATGCAGCGGGATTTCCGCTACCAGAGCGATCGCGTCGATAACGTACTCTACGAAATGGCGGAGCGCGGCGACCGTTTCTTCGACGAGAATCTGCGCATTATCCGTATCGTCGAACTGGTCAACAGCGAGCGCCTGCGAGGTGAGTTCGAACGCCGCGTCCTGGCCGACAGCAGCCGGGCGGTCGAGCGGCATGTCGACGAGTTGATCGACTGGCTGATCGAGCGTGACTACCGCCAGTGGCAGGCGGTGATGGAGTTCATCGAGCGCCGCTCACTCCAGCACACCGACCAGATGATCGGCCATGTGCGGGGCGAATTCGATTTCAACCGTCAGAATCTGCTCAAGAGCATTGGGCGCAGCGCACAGGAGGTGGTCGACTCCTATGATCGCGAAGCCGAGGCGCTGAAGCTTGCCAAGGACGTGCAGCGGGCCATCCTGCAAACGGCCGCGGTCGAAGCCGGCGCCATCGGCCTCGGCGCGATCCTCGTGGTAATTCTGAATACGACCTTTCTCGATGTGACCGGTGTCCTCGGCGCCAGCGCCCTCGCCGCGCTCGGCCTCTACGTGCTCCCCTACCGGCGGCAAAAGGTGAAGGCCCAGCTGCGCGCCCGCATCGGCGACCTACGCCGGCGGCTTGACACCGCCATCAGCCAGCAGTTTGATGCGGAGCTGACAGGCAGTGTGCAGCGAATCCGCGAGGCGGTTGCGCCCTACACCCGCTTCGTGCGCGTGGAGCGGGAGAAGCTGGAGACGCTCGCGGCCGATCTGCAGCGCGCCGAGGGCGAGTGGAAAGGGCTGCGGCGCAGCGTGGAGGCGCTGGCCGCGAGCCGCACGCCCCTGCCGTCATGACGCTCTCCATCTCTCTGATTCCCCTGGATGCCTCGTTGCACGCCGACGCGCTGCAACGGGTATACGAACTGTCCCCGGCCTACTGGGCGATGTATCATCTGGCCCAGGCGCCCGCCGGGCAGTCGGCGCGTGACCTGCAAGCGATCGAGGCCGAGGCGGGCCGTATGGGGCTGGGGATTGTCGCCGCGAATGAACCGGGCAACCCCGAAGCCGGTGCGCAAATGGTGGGCCTGATCGACTTCCGTCTGCACTGGCCGGATCCCGAAACAGGTTATATCGGCATACTGATGGTTGCGGAGCCATTCCAGCGGCAGCGGGTAGGCACCAGTGCCTGGGCCCTGCTGGAGCCGTGGCTTGCTGCAGAAGGTGGTGTGCGCGAGGCCAAATTGGGCGTCGAGCAGTTCAACCCCGGTGCGCTCAGGTTTTTCCAGTCCCTCGGCTTTACCCTGACCGGCGAGGCGCAGCGCATCCGTTCAGGCAAGCGCCTGGTGCGTCTTCTGGCGATGGAGAAGGGACTGGATAGCAGTGGTTGATGGCCAACTGAATTAGTGGCTTATCTGACTGTACGAGTGGGAGTGATGATGGGAACGAATGACCGGAGAATTATGGAGGAAGGGTCGCCGGAAGAGACGATCCTGCATGTTGCCGGCAAGCTGCGTGCGCTGAGCAACAACGGCTTGCGATTTGCCGACAATCCTTACCAGACCGAAACCTTCGAGGAGATGCTGGCTCTGTGTGCCGAGTTGACAGCCCTGGTGGACGCGCGTCCGCTGCCGAAAATCCAGCGCCACTTCTTCGATGATAGGCGCTACGTTTCTCCGTATACAGTGGTGGATACGGCCGTCTTCGATGACGCCGGCCGCATCCTCCTGATCCAACGGACGGACAACGGACTTTGGGCGCTGCCGGGCGGGTGGTGCGAGGTAAACGAACTACCGGCGGATGGCGCGGTGCGCGAGGTATGGGAAGAGACCGGCTGCCGCGTGGCTCTCAGCGGATTCCTGGGCATGTTCGACAACAACTATCACGGCGGCGGCGGTCTGCATCATCTCTACTGCCTGCTCTTCGCCGCCCGCCACGTCGAAGGAACCCCAATTGTCACTCGCGAGACGCTGGACGTTGGCTGGTTTGCGCCGCAGGATCTCCCTTGGGATGACCTGCACGCTGCCCACCCCACCCGTATCCGTTTCGCTTTCGAGTGGCAGGAAGACCCTTCTCTGCGACCCTTTTACGATCAGCCGCGTTGGCAGCCGCAGTCGACCTGGCAGCACAGCACGCACCAGGAGTGAAGCCGGAATTTAACGCTGTTCGCAGTTCGTAGACAGATCGTAGACATATTGCACAGCACAGCGATCAGGCCGGTCTATTTGGGCTTCCAACCCGGTAAACCAGGCGATCGTCCCGCCCTCCAGTGTAAATCCCTGGCGAAACGCCCGAGTTTCTCCCCACGTTTGGCAAAAAATCGGAACGCCCCAGCGCTTTCTCAAGAGTCGGGACGTTTTGGTATGATATGCTTTCGGTTAATGGACAGTTGTGACCAATCATGGTACCATTGGCCCATCAAAGAACATTTGTTCATGGGTAACGCGATTGGTGGGCGCCGCGATCGGCAGCCCAACAACTGAGGACAAGAAACTGAAAACTTCCCGGAGGTTGCATGGCGCTTGATAAGCTGATCATACGCGGCGCACGCGAGCACAATCTGCGCAACGTGGATCTGGAGATCCCTCGTGACAAACTGACAGTGATCACCGGGCTGAGCGGCAGCGGCAAGAGCAGCCTGGCCTTCGATACAATCTACGCCGAAGGGCAGCGCCGCTACGTCGAGTCTCTTTCCTCTTATGCGCGACAGTTCCTCGGCTTGATGGAAAAGCCGGATGTGGACCAGATCGAAGGACTCAGCCCCGCGATTTCTATCGACCAAAAGGGGGCCGGGCGCAATCCCCGCTCAACCGTAGGCACCGTCACCGAAGTCTACGACTACCTGCGTCTCCTTTTCGCACGCGTGGGACAGCCCCATTGCCCCGAGTGCGGCGATCCGATCACCCAGCAGACGCCGCAGCAGATCGTCAACTCAATTCTGGAGATGGAGGAGGGCGCCCGTCTGCTGATTCTGGCCCCGATCATCAAAGATCGTAAAGGCGAGCATAAGGGTGTCTTCGACGACCTACAGTCGCAAGGCTATGTGCGAGTGCGCGTGAACGGCGAACTGTTCGAGGTCGGCGAGGCGCCTGAGTTGGATCGGTACAAGATGCACACCATCGAAGCCGTGATCGACCGCATCATCGTGCGGGCAGAGCGGTCCGACCCGGACGACCCCGGGAGCGTGCTGCCGGGCACCGATCGCACGCGGCTCACCGACTCGGTGGAGACGGCGCTCAAACTGGGCGAGGGCTCAGCGATCGTTTCCGAAGTGAAGCGCGTACCTGTTGACGGCAACGGCAGCCTGCGCGAGGTCACCAACGACCGGGTCTTCAGCGAGCACTTCGCCTGCATGCGCTGCGGCCTCAGCTTTACCGAGATCGAGCCGCGCACCTTCAGCTTCAACAGCCCGCACGGGGCCTGTCCATCGTGTGACGGGCTGGGCGTACAAAAGGAATTCGACCCCGACCTGATTCTGGATAATGATCTCAGTATCGCCGAAGGAGCCGTGCGGCCCTGGCAAGGCGCGAACCCCGGTAACGGTGACGAGGGCTACTACAAGCAGCTACTGCGCTCGGTCTGCCAACAGTTTTCGATTCCCCGCACCGCGCCGGTCAAAGAGTTAAGCAGCAAACAGCGGGATATCATCCTGTTCGGACCGCCGGGGCGGGAGAAGGTGCACGTGCATTATCGCAACGCCCGCGGCTACGAGCGCAACTACGAGACGCAATATATAGGTGTGCTCCCCAACCTGCAGCGGCGCTACCGGGAAACCGACAGCGATTGGATCCGTAACAAGCTGGAAGATTTCATGGGCATCAACCCCTGCCCCGAATGCGAAGGGCGGCGGCTGCGGCCAATGGCGCTTGCGGTAACGGTTGCCGGCAAGAGCATCCATGACATTACGGCGATGTCCGTCAGCGATTCACTGATCTGGGTGAAGGCGGCCGCAGGGCGTAACGGCGCCGAACCGCTCTTCGCCCCTCGCCAGCTCGCGATCGGCGGTCAGGTATTGAGAGAGATCGAAGCGCGGTTGGAGTTCATGGTGAACGTAGGGCTGGACTATCTGACGCTCAACCGCACCGCCGTATCTCTTTCCGGCGGCGAGTCGCAGCGAATCCGGCTGGCTACGCAGATTGGCAGCCAGTTGATGGGCGTCCTCTACATTTTGGATGAGCCGAGTATTGGTCTGCACCAGCGAGACAATGTACGGCTCATCAACACCCTGAAGGGAATGCGGGATCTGGGAAACACGGTGCTCGTGGTCGAGCATGACGAGGAGACGATCCGCGCGGCCGATTGGGTTGTGGATATGGGGCCGGGGGCCGGTGAACACGGCGGCGAGGTGGTCGTTTCTGCGCTGCGGGATGCCTTCGTCGAACACCAGGAAAGTCTGACCGCACAGTTCATTCGCGGCGAGAGGCGCATTGAGATACCGATGGACCGGCGCGAAGGAAACGGGGAGTATCTGCATGTACGCGGCGCCACCGAGAACAACCTGAAAAAGGTGGATGTACGCTTCCCGTTGGGCCGGCTGATCGCGGTGACCGGAGTGAGCGGCAGCGGCAAGTCCAGCCTGGTGGTGGAAGTGCTTTACAAACGGCTGGCACAGAGCTTCTACCGGGCTAAGGCGCGCCCTGGCAGCTGCGAGAGAATTGAGGGTATCGAGCATCTGGATAAGGTTATCGAGATCGACCAGAGCCCGATCGGGCGGACACCCCGCAGCAATCCGGCAACCTATGTCGGACTCTTTACACCGATGCGCGAACTGTTCGCCAGCATCCCCGAAGCAAAAGCCCGCGGATATAAGGCAGGACGCTTCAGCTTTAACGTCAAGGGCGGCCGCTGTGAGGCCTGCCGCGGCGACGGCATCATCAGGATCGAAATGCAGTTTCTGCCCGACGTCTACGTCTCCTGCGAGGAGTGTCACGGCGACCGTTACAACCGCGAAACGCTCGAAATCCGCTTCCGCGGCAAATCGATCTCCGATGTTTTGAACATGACCGTCGAAGAGGCGTTGGACTTCTTCCAGAACATCCCTCGCCTTCGCTCCCGCTTGCAAACGCTGATGGCTGTCGGGCTGGGCTACATTCGCCTGGGACAGCCGGCGACCACGCTGTCGGGGGGCGAAGCGCAGCGAATCAAACTGAGCAAAGAGTTGAGCCGCCGCGACACCGGAAACACTTTCTACATCCTTGATGAGCCGACGACAGGGCTCCATTTCGAAGATGTGCGCAAGCTACTCGCCGTCATACACGAATTGGCGGACCGGGGCAACACCGTACTGGTCATCGAGCACAATCTGGATGTGATCAAGAACTGCGACTGGGTGATCGACATGGGGCCGGAAGGCGGGGGCAAGGGCGGTTTCGTAGTGGCTGAGGGCACCCCTGAGCAGGTCGCGGCTGTCGAGAAGAGTTATACCGGTCAGTTCCTGCAGAACTGCCTTCGAGAAATGGTTAGTGCTTAGCGGCCGCAGACCAGTTTCTGCGATGGCCGCAGCCGCTGGTCTGGTTGAGAAGGGGACGAAGCGCATGCAGGGGGTTTCCCGTCTGTTTCTGCTCGCGTCGGTCTGCATGGCATTTGTCCTGGCCGGCTGCGTCCCCATCCAACCCGGGTCGCCGCCCGCCAGTGAACAGTTGCCGGTTTCGTCAGCGCAAAGGAAACCACAGGCTACTGTGGAGCCGACTGTCGCTGCTAAGCCGGATTCGACGTCCACCGTCGCGACGGAACCGCCTACGGTGCCGGCCACCGCCGACCCGGAACCACCTCCGCCACCGGCCATCGCTACCCCTCCACCGTTTACCGCGACCGCCTGGCAAACATATATCGATGAGACACGCGGGCTCTCTATTTCCTATCCGCCGGGATGGCTGTTCGTCGATCCGACAAGGAAAGAGCTGACGGAACTCTTGGAGGAGTTGGGCGAGAGGGCCAGCAGCGACGAAATCAGGGCGTTGTTGGCAACATCCGCACAGGCGATACAGCAGGAAGACCATTATGTCGGTCTGGGCTTCCCATTCGCCGTCGGTAATTCCTCTGACACCAGGTTTGTCAATAACATCAACGCTATCTTCTTCCACACCGAAGGACTGCCACTGCAACTGATCGCGCAAATGATCGCTGCGCAACTGGACAGCATGGAAGGTTTCAAGGTGGATAGCGCCGAAGTGGTTGCCGGTCTGCGGTCCGCAGGCGCGGAGGTAGCATCGGTCCGTTACCGTTCAGAAGGCGCCCTTTTCAATCAGCCGGATATGGAAATCGTTGGCTGGCAGGTGGGCGTTCTTTCACCGGATGCAGAGAGGATTGTCGTCCTTACCTTTAGTATCCGCAGCGAAGATTTTGCGGAGTTGGAGCCGCTGTTGACAGAGATGGTGCAGCGCGTCCAGTGGCTCGGGTGAACTGTGGTTCGTGGAATCCTCCGTTCACATTTCACAACTCACGGATAACTGAGGTCTGGAAGCACGTATGCGGGCAATTTTATACCTTGTGCCACTATGCCTTTTTTGCCTAGGCTGGTTCGCTCGTGCGGCCCCTGAATCACAGTTGCTTTCTGATTCAACTACTGCTCGTCGCGGGGTCTCGCTTGCCAGCCACAACGCGCCCGTAACCTCCGGCAAGCTTGACGCAATATCAAGCGGATTCCTCTCTTCCTTGCAGTTCCCTTCTTCTCAGTTTCCCTCACCTGCGTCCACACCGGCGCCAGGCGAACAAGAATCAGAGGTCACCCCGCAGGCGGCGGCTCCGGAATCCCATAAGGTCTCGGCAGACTGGCGGGCGTTCGAAGATGTAGCGCATGGTCTGACGATACATTACCCACCGGGATGGCTCTTCTTCGACGGTGCGCGGCTAGCTGCCGTGCAGCAGGACATGGCAGTGCTGGGCAGAGCGGAAATCGTGGATCTGCTGATGGCGTTGCAGTCGACTGTACAGCCGAGTTCGTTGATTGGCTCTGGCTTCGCCTTCCCGCAGGATCCTCCTGAACTTCTGCATGCCAACAGCGTCATTGTGGAGATTTTCCCTGCAAGAGGCCTCGCACTGTACGAGTTTGGGCAAGGCGCTGCCGCCGCATTGGACCGGCAGATCGGGACCGACGTCGACAGCTTCGATCTGGTCACCAGGTTACGGCCCCACAGGGAGGAGGCAGTTTCGGTCCGATTCCGAGGCGCTGTGCCTGTCCCGACAACCTCCCAATCTGTACTCACCGGTTCCCGAACAGCCGGCTGGCAGGTTGTCCTTCTCTCGCCCGATGGCGAGTATCTGCTTGTTCTGACCTTTTCCATCCGAGGCGAGGTGTTTGAAGAGTTGGAACCGCTGCTAGCAGAGATGGTGCGGCGTGTGCAGTGGGCCGGCGACCACCGCGGGTCAGAACCTGAGGCCGGTCCGATAGCAATTACCAATCGGACGCTGTTCGTCCATAACGAGCCCGCCCGATTCAGTCCCATAATTGGCAAGGTTTCTGCCGGAAAGCAGTACTCAATTCTGGAACGAGACTTTACGGGAAACTGGTGGCGGATTAGCTATGACGGTCAGCCCGGCTGGGTCTCCGATCCTCTTGTGGCTGCCAATATCCCCGACGCACCCGTATCGGTTCCTGTCGCGATGATCGACCGGCGCGTCAATGTGCGCAGCGGCCCTGGCGCCAGTAACCCCGTAATCGGCGTGGCGTTAGCCGGCCAGCAGTATCTGATCACGGGCAAAAACCAGGCAGGCGACTGGTGGCAGATCGACAAACATGGCCAGACCGGATGGGTTTTCGGCGAGTTGGTCACACCTGTTGCCGTGGGGGGCGCGCAGGTGGCCGTCGTCAGATTCCCCGCACCTTCTATACTGCCGGTGACTGAGGCGGCGATGACCGTCAACCGGCGAGCGAACCTGCGCGCGGGGCCGGACAACGGCCATCCTATCGTCGGCGAAGTCGTACCTGGACGCCAGTATCTGATTACTGGCAGAAATATGGCCGGCGACTGGTGGCGCATCGACGATAACGGCCGGCCAGGGTGGGTATATGACGACCTGGTTGAGCTGGTCAACGAGGGCAGCGTCCAGATCGTGGCCCGATTTCCGCTACCTCCTCTGCTGGCGGCAACTGAAGCAGTGTTGACCTTCAGCCGCCGCATGAACGTGTATAGCGGTCCTGGCAGTCGCTTCCCTGTCATCGACACGACCGTACCTGGCTATCAGTATCCGATCACAGGCAGGAATGTGGTGGGGAACTGGTGGCAGATCGACAATCACGGCCAGCCCGGATGGGTCTTCGGGCAATTCGTGGACACAGTCGAGCAGCCGGAAGAAGCACGGTAGGCAGACACTCCGCTTCTGAACTGAAGTGACCGCCGTTCACTGACCTCTCTGCAGAGAGTACGTTCGAAATGTCCCCTTTTCGCTATCTTCTCCTGACCGTACCGGCCTGCGTCTCTATTGCTCTGGCCGCGTATGGGCCCGACGCGTCTCCCCGACCGGATGCGGCCGCTGTACCAGAGATAGTGGCCGTCGCCGAATCGGCTGCCGTCTCGAAAGCCCGCTCGGTGCTCGCAACCCATATCGGGACCCCGCAGCAAGCCTCCACAACACCCCCGGATCCTGGGACTGCGGTCCCGATTCTGTCAATTCACAATCTCCTGGTTAGACCGGTCGGAGATACACCTTCCCTCTCAGGGGGGCCATACCAGGACTGGCCCGCGGTCGAGGATGCGGCGCGCGGCCTCAGGATATTCCATCCGCCAGGGTGGCTCTACGCCTCCTCCGTAGAAGATCTGTCCTCCCTCCAGCCGCAGATGGGTGACACGGCCGCCGCCGAAGCCGTGCTCGCCCAGCAGGCTGCGCACATCGACTCCCTGTCCGCGGCAGGGCAAGAGGACCAATTCGTTGGCCACGGTTTCCAGGTCGCCTCGGACACAACGACGGCCTACCTCAACCGCTTTGACATTCGTGCGATACCGGCTGCGGGACGCACGCTGGAGCAGTTTGCCCTGCAGGCAGCCGCCCGCCTGGAAGGGTCTGAAGTCGAGAAGTTGGAGAGCGTTAAGGTTGGGCCGGGCTTGCGGCCCTGGGGTGAGGAGGCTGCATCGATCCGGTATCGCAGCGGCGCCGGCGTCGAAGAAGGCAAGACTGTCAAGCGTCCAGGCGTCGAGGTGGCCGGATGGCAGGTCGTTCTGCTTTCTCCGGACGGCGGGACCTTCCTGCTGTTTACTTTCGATATATGGGGCGAGCAGTTTGACGGCTGGCAGGAGCCGTTTTTGCGCGACATCGTGCGGCGTGTGCAGTGGCTGGACCATCCTGCCTACGAGCCTCCGACCACCCCCACGGTGACTATCACGCGCACCATGTATGTGCGCGGGGCTCCAGGAGCCGACCAACCCATTGTCGGCACGGCCGATGAGGCGCAACAGTACCCTGTGGTCAGCGCAAATGCAGCCGGCGACTGGTGGCAGATCGAATTCGAGGGGCAGCTGGCGTGGGTCTACGGCGGGTTCGCGAAGCCGTCCTCCGATGCGGAGAATGTACTACAGACGGACCCATCGGGCTGGCTGACATACGACGACGGCGCCCGCGGTCTCTCGTTGTCCTTTCCGCCGGGATGGCACTATTTCGACCCGGCGCGACCTTCACATGTCGACCTGTCGCTTCTTTCGGCCGCGGTCAGAAGTCGCGATGACGTGCAGCTTGACGTAGCGGAGACGGGGGCGTTGGTTTCGGCGATGAGTGTGCGCCGCGACGACGCCGTTGTCGGGTTGGGCCTTCAGTCAGGGTCCGCAGACAGTGCGTCGAGAAACTTCATGTTGGCCTACTTTGTAGCCGCGGAAGGGACGACGCTCGAACACTATGCGCAGGCGGCCGCCCGTCACGCCTACAGCATCGAATCTGCCAGGGTGGAGCTGGTGCAGGGACTCAGACCCTCTGACGAAGAGGTCGTATCGGTCCGCTACCGTGAGCACGCGACCGCGAGCGAAGTATGGCAGGTAGTTCTACTGTCTCCGTCCGGCGACAGGCTTCTCGTCCTCGCCTTCAGCGTTCACGTCGACGAGTTCGCAGCATTGCAGCCGGTACTGCGTGAAGTCGTGCAGCGCACGCGCTGGGTCGATATCAAATCCAATTCTACCACCCGGCCAGCACTACCGATGATGCCGGTCCACAATCCGTTGGTGGTTCCGGTCGGAGATACACCGGCCCTCTCAGGCGGACCGTTCCAGGACTGGCCTGCGGTCGAGGACGCGGCGCGCGGCCTCAGGATATTCTATCCGCAAAGGTGGTTCTACGCCTCCTCCAAAGAGGAGCTCTCCTCCCTCCAGCAGCAGATGGGTGACACGGCCGCCGCAGGCGCTGTTCTCGCACGGCAAGCAGCACACATCGACTCCCTGATCGCGGCAGGTCAGGAGGGCCAGTTCCTTGGATATGGATTCCAGTACGCGCCGGACACGCCTTCGACCTACATCAACCGCTTTGCCATCCGCGCCGTACCGGCTGCCGGACGAACGCTGGAGCAGTATGCGCTGCAGCTGGCCGCGCAGCGGGAAGAGTCTGAAACCGAGACGTTGGAGAGCGTCGAGGTTGGGCCCGGTCTGCGGCCGTGGGGCGAGGACGCCGCATCGGTCCGGTACCGCAGCGGCGGCGCCGTGGTCGAAGAAGGCAAGGTCATCGCCCGCCCGGGCACGGTGGTGGCTGGCTGGCAGGTGGTTCTGCTCTCCCCGGACGGTGGGACCTTCCTTCTGTTCACCTTCGATATACGTGGTGCCGAGTTCGACGGCTGGCTGGAGCCGCTTCTGCGCGACATCGTGCGGCGTGTACAGTGGCTGGGCCATCCCGCCTACGAACCACTGGTCAGTCCGACGTTGACGATCACGCGCACCATGTATGTGCGCAGTGGCCCGGACACCGACCATGCCACCATCAGCACGGTCGAGGCGGGGCAACAGTACCCTGCAGTCAGCACGAATGCAGCCGGCGACTGGTGGCAGATCGAGTTCGAGGGGCAACTGGCGTGGGTCTACGGCGGGTTCTTGAAGCCGTCCGCCGACGCGGAGCGTGCGCTGCAGGGGGACCCGTCGGGCTGGCTGACGTACGACGATGTTGCCCGCGGCCTGTCGCTCTCCTATCCACCCTGGTGGCACTATTTCGACCCGGCGCGTCCTTCGCAGGTCGACCTGTCGCTCTTTTCGTCTGCCGTCAAAGGCCGGGAAGGCGAGCGAATCGGCGTTGCGGAGATGGGGGAACTGGTGTCAGCGATGAGCGTGCGCCGCGACGACGCCGTCATCGGGTTGGGCCTTCAGTCAGGGCCGGCGGACAGCGTGTCGAGCAACTTCATGCTGATCTTCACTGCTGCGGCTGAAGGGACGACGTTAGCGCGCTATGCGCAGGCGGCCTCCGAGTACACCTTCAGCATCGAGCCCGCCAGCGTGGAGCTGGTGCGGGGTCTCAGGCCGTTGAGCGAAGAGGTCGTATCGATCCGTTACCGTAAACACGCGACCGCGAGTGAAGTATGGCAGGTTGTTCTTCTGTCTCCGGACGGTGAGAAGCTTCTCGTCATCGCCTTCTGCGTTCATGTTGACGAGTTCGCAGCATTGCAACCGGTGCTGAAAGAGATTGTCCTGCGCACGCGCTGGGCTGAACAGCCTTCGAGTGGGGTGGGCCAGGCACATTCTTCCTCGCCCTGGGTACGACTGCGCTGGTGACCAGCCGTCCGTTGGTAATGGCTGTAGAAAAGGTTGGCGGCTTTGTAGAGGCGACGGGACCAATGAAAAGCCGCCCCTCCATCGCAACGCCAACCTGGGCGCGCACGGGGCGGCATTTGAACTGCAGTGAATCCACTCAGCCTCAGAAAGGCCGCAAACGTGAGCACCCCGGGTAGGATTCGAACCCACGACCCTCTGATCCGAAGTCAGATGCTCTGATCCACTGAGCTACCGGGGCTAACAAGCACGCCAAAGTATAGCATGTTCGGCCTCCAATCTTCAAAGAATGGGCCGAATCGTGTGCATGAGGGATTTGGGGTGAGAACAGTCTGGCGGGGGATCATGCTGGCGGAGGCTGGAACTGTTTACCGGCTCCTGGGGAGACGCGGCGCAGTCGCGGGGGCGCAGCCCCCGCACAAGGGAGGGCCGAAGGCCCGGACGCCCAACTGCAGTGGTCAGTGGTCAGTGGCTAGTGGTCAGTGAAGGGGCGATTTTTCTGGGACGGATGAGAGGACTGGGCGCGGGCTAGTCGATACCGAGGGTACAAGAAAGTTCACCCCCATTTTGGGATGCACGCGCCGAATCAGAAGTGAGTACTGGGTGAATTGCTATGCTGGCAGGCTCACTTTCCTGTGCCCTCATTTTCAGGTGTATGCTCTGCACGCCAGCGCCCTATAAAGGCGCGCAGCGCGTCCTCCCCGTCCAGCCCGCGCACGTTCGCCAGAGCGACCAGCCGCCACAACAGAAGACCCAGCGCCTGTTCGTCGCTGCCCTCCGGCAACAGGCCCTCCAACTCAGGGCTACTCTCCGCCAGCGCTACGCGGTCAAGGAGACCGGCCTTGTCGGCCTTGGACTGCATCTCGCGCGCCTTGCGCAGCGCCGGCAAGGCGGCAGGCACGGCTTCCAGCGGGCTCCGCGCCGGTCTGTCCTGTGCCGCCCGCTCCTCCGCCTTGATCTCTTCCCAGCGCGTAAACAGATGCTCCATATCGTCGATGTCATCTTCGCCGAAGACGTGAGGATGGCGGCGGATGAGCTTCTCCACGCTCAACCGCACCGCGTCTGCCATCTGGAACCGGCCCTCTTCATTCGCGATCTGCGCGATCATCGCGATGATTCCGAGTACATCGCCCAACTCCTCGGCGATATGCGCCTCATCATCGGAATCCATCGCCTCCAGCGTCTCCGCCACCTCGTCCAGCAAATAGGACCGCGTGCTCGCAAAAGTCTGCTCCCGGTCCCAAGGGCAGCCATACGGGGCCCGCAGGTGTGCCATTACCTCCTGCAGGTCAGCGTAGCTGCTATGGGGCAGGGCGGGCACGTACAGGCAGGCGCCCTCGCCAACGCTGGCCGACGTAGCAAGATCTGCCAGCGGTAAAGCGCGCGCAGAGCGAGTCCCATTCCCCTCCAGGCAGATAAGCTGCAGCGGGTGGTCGCCCGGGTAGGCATTGCCCAGCACAGCGCCTACCGCGCGCGCAGTCGGCACATCGGTCAACTCGAGCACCAGCGCCGGCTGCCCCAGATCGAAAGGCGGATGATGACGACCGGCCAGCCGCGCCGCGCCGATGACCTGCATGCCCTCATGCGGGTCAATGCCGACGACCTGCGCCGCTGCAGCCGCGGTTTCGATAGGATTACGTATGGTCATAGTCATCCAATCCGGTCAATTGGAGCGCCTGAACCTGTCGTTGACCGCAGGGACATCTGCGTTCAGAGACAGGCAACTGTGCACTCTACTGCATCGCCTGTTGCCGGTCAATTCCAGCGGAATGCCGGCGCTGAGGCTTGGCATCGATATTGAATGCTGATAAAGTAGGGCCCAGCGGCCTGCCAAACGGCGGCCAATCCATTCTTACGCTTTCCTGAG
Source organism: Caldilineaceae bacterium (assembly GCA_958295845.1). GTDB lineage: Bacteria > Chloroflexota > Anaerolineae > Caldilineales > Caldilineaceae > Bin5. Next base: position 4,879,242 of record OY282376.1, on the reverse strand, counting down.
ACGATCTGTGACCGATTTCCTGCCCAACTGGTATACCCAGCCCGCCCGGCCCACCGCCATCGACCGTCAGGCGTCGGATGGGCGCGAGGTCCGCATTTCGGTGATCGTACCCTGCCGAAACGAGGGCCGCAACATCCGACCGGTGCTCGAGTGGGCCGCGCCTTATGCCGACGAACTGCTGGTCGTCGACGGACACAGCAGCGACGATACGCGGGCCATCGCCGCCGAACTGGGCGCGACAGTGCTGCTGGATAACGGTAAAGGCAAAGGCGATGCCATCCGTGTCGGCATCGCCCACGCGGTTGGCGACATCCTCGTATTTATCGACGCTGACGGCTCCCATGACCCTCGCGATATTCCGGCGCTCGTCCAGCCGATTGTCGACGGCCGCGCCGATCACGTATCCGGCTCCCGCATGTTGGGAGGCAGCGACGAGCTGCACGCCACAATCAATCAGTTCGTCCGTCTTTTTGGCAGCCAGGTGATCACGCTCAGCATAAACTACACCCAAGGTTTGAGCCTGACCGACTCGCAGAATGGATTCCGCGCGATTCGGGCCGAAGTGGCGCGCAGCCTGGCACTGGAATCGGAGATCCCCACGATCGAGCAGGAAATGGTCATCAAGTCCGTACGTAGCGGGTATCGGATCTGCGAAGTCGCGACCCACGAATATGTGCGCTCCAATGGCGAGTCCAACTTTCGGGTGCTGGATGTCTGGTTCCAATTTGTCAAGAGTTGGCTCTACTATCTCTTCTTCTGGCGACCGCCAAAACGGGTTTCAGGGAGCGTCAATGTAGAGAGACAGGAGCAGAGCGGCAACACCGCGGAGGAAGCGAATTCCCCCGGTACTCACAAGTTGTCCGGGTCAGGAGAACAGATACCGAAAGCCAGTTCCAGGTAAATGTCCCAGTCCCGTGAAACGGGGAAGGCGCCGCGCCGAATCACCTTTGCACTCCCTGTTGTTCGCCCCACGATTCGCCATCTGTTGGCCGTTTACCTCCTTCTTGCCAGCCTGTACAGTCTTGTAAACCCCCCATTCGAAGCGCCCGACGAAATCTGGCATTTCGCCTTTGTTCAACATCTGGTGACGCAGCGGACGCTGCCCGTAGCGGAGCCGAATACGCGCGCGCTCTGGCGGCAGCAAGGGACACAGGCGCCCGCCTACTACGCCGGCGCGGCCCTACTCACCGCGCTGATCGATCAGTCCGACTTCCCTGAACTTTTCGCGCGCGCCAATCCCCACCGCGCCATCGGCCAACCCGATACGGCCATCAATCGTAACTATCTGATTCACCACCGGCAGGCGGAAGGCTTTCCCTGGCGTCAGTCGGTCCTGGCCCTGCACGTCGCCCGTCTCTTCTCAGTCTTCCTCGGCGCGGTGACCGTCTATGCGGTCTACCGAACGCTTCACCTGTTTCTCTCCCCGCAGGATGCCCTGCTCGGCGCGGCCTTTGCCGCCGTACTACCGCAATTTGCCTTCATCAGCGCATCCGTCAGCAATGACAACGGCGTCACCGCGGCCGCCGCGCTTGTCCTTTGGCAACTGACGGAAATACTGGTGGCAGGAGGTCGGCCGCAAAGAAGCAGCCTTCTGAAACTCGGCGCTGCACTCGGGCTGGCGCTGCTTTCCAAACTGAGCGGGCTGGGCCTGGCCGGCGTCTCCGCGGCCGCAATACTGTGGTTGGCCTGGCGCAGCCGCAACGTTCGCCCCATCTTCGATGCAACCCTGTGGACGGCCATTCCCGCCGTCCTGCTGGCAGGCTGGTGGTACCTTCGCAACTGGCGGCTCTATGGCGACCCCCTGGCCTGGGAAATGTGGGAAGCGAATATCCTGTTGCGGGTCATTCCCGCTGGCCCGTTGCAGATCCTGAGTGAGTTGGGGGGCCTGGAAGGTTCCTTCTGGGGGCTGTTCGGCTGGCTCAACCTGCCTTATCCAGCCTGGGTCTACCTGGCGTTGCGTGTCGTCGCCGCTATCGTCGTGTTTGGGCTACTGTTTCATCTGGTCCGGTGGGCGCGTTCCAGCTCTACCCGCCGCGCAAACTCCTACGCCCCTCATGCCTTTCTCCTTCTGTGGCTGCTCGTTCTCACAATCTCCTGGCTGCGTTTCATGCGAGTGGCGCCTGCCGCCCAGGGTCGTTACTTCTTCGCCGCGCTGCCCGCTTTGGCCTTGCTGTGGGCGCTTGGCTGGACGGGATGGGGAAGCAGATTCGGCCGCAGATTCGGCTATAGAGCCGGCTGGGGTGTCACCTCTGCTCTCGGACTGCTCACGCTGGCCACACCCTTTCTTCTGCTCCGTCCTGCCTACTTGCCTCCACCCATGTCGATTCCTGACAGCGATCTGAATAGTGCAGTTTCTTCGGCGCCCCACTCCCTCTTTTTCGCCGGAAACGCCGAGATTCAGTTGCACCATGCGACCGCATCGTATGACGAACTGCAAGCGCAGGCCGGTGAACAGAATCCTCAAGTGCCAACCGTGTTCCCCGGTGAGGAGGTCCAGGTCGACTTGGCGTTCATGACCAACGCCCCGCTGGCCGATGACTGGTCGCTGTTCATCCACCTCGTGGACGGCACCGGTCTGACCGTCGCCCAACTGGATTCGATGCCCGGCGGCGGGCTGCGCCCGACCAGTGGCTGGCCGCCGGGCCGCCTTCTGCTCGACAGCTATACCGTTGCGATTCCAGAGACGGCCCACACACCGAATCGGGCCAGTTGGCAGATTGGCTTCTACGACCACCGCAGCGGCGAACGCCTTCCCCAGGTCGACGGCGGCACAAGCTATACGTTCGGCGAAGTGACCATCTGCCCTGCCGGGTTCACCGTTTCGGACTGCCAACCCGGCGGGAAGGCCGACGTCCCCCAAAACGGCGGCCACAGCATCCCCATCCCAATTCACGTGCAGTTTGCCGACAATGTCACCCTGGCCGGCTACAGCTTCAGCAGCCGTACCCCGGTTCCAGGCGAGGAGATGACCGTCACCCTGTACTGGACGGCATCCGGGCCGGTGGCTGAACTGTATACCGTCTTCGCGCACCTGCTGACCGACAGCTTCGAGATGTTCGGCGGCGTCGATCTGCAACCGTCTCCTTCAACGGAAGCCTGGGCCGCGGGTGAGACTGTCGCAACCGTGCACACATTCACCGTTCCGCCCGACGCGCCCCCCGGGCTGTATCAGGTCGAGATCGGGCTTTACACGCGGCCCGATTTTCAACGGCTACGCGTCCTCGACAGGATCAACCCGGCGCAAGAAGACCGGCTTCTGCTCGGTCCTCTCCGCATCGAGTGAGCGCCGGAACGAATCAGTTACCCGTGCGCCTTGATTCACAGACCAATTTCGACTATGATTCATCTGGTTTATGGGACTCATTCTAAATCTCGATGAAAGTGTTTATCACTCCCATTACTTGAATTTCTGTCGGAAAGGGACAGCGCATGAGCCGTAGACAGGGCAGACGCCGCCGCTTGAGCCGCAGCCAAAAGATCTTCTACTTTCTCAGCCTGTTGATTGCGCTCAGCATGGTGTTGAGCCTGGTCTACGTGGCGATTACGCCCGCCGCTCCTTAGAACGGCCAAGAGATCTCCACCCCTGGAAGCGCAGGTCACACGCCCGCGCACAGTCTGGACCACTCCTGTGACAGTCGAAGAACGCCGCGGGCTGGCCCTGGTAGCGATCGCCGTTATCTTCTTCAGCACCAGCCCCGTGCTGGTACGGTGGGCCGCCCGCTCGGTGTCCTCTTTCGAGATCGCAGCCGGTCGTCTCCTCGTCGCCGGCATCGTCGTGTCAGGCGCGGTCTTGATTCGCAGCCGTGGGGCATTGCCCGCCCCCAATGGGCGCGGCCTCCTCGCGTCCGGTTGGCCCCGTCTTGTCCTCATCGGGCTGGTCGCCGCTCTCCACTTCTTCTTTTACGCTTACTCCCTCGAATTTACGTCAATCACCAATAGCCTCGCGATTATGTATACAGCCCCGATCTGGGTGGCGCTGCTGTCCCGCTTCTGGCTCCGGGAACCGCTGTCGAAGCGCAAATGGCTGGGCATCCTCGTCGCTGTCCTGGGCGTGGCCGTCCTCTCCGGGTTCGAGCCGGTACTGGCGCTCGTTCGGCAAAGCGGCAGCGAATCCTACAACTTCAGCCCCCGCATGTTGATTGGTGATCTGCTGGCTCTGGGCAGCGCCATCACATACGCTGTCTACAGCATAGCCGGCCGCAGCCAGCGAGAACGCTTTCCTCTGCTGGTGTATGCCGGCGCAGTCTACGTGCTGGCTGCGCTCTGGTTGCTCCCAGCCGCGGTTGCGTCCCATGCCCCGGGCAGCTTCAACTGGCCCGCCGTCGCCAGCATAGTCGGCCTGGGCGTCTTCCCCCTGGCCTTCGGCCATACCCTCTACAACGCGGCGCTGCGGCGAGTGAACGCCACCTATGTCAATCTTATCGCCACGCAGGAGGTGCTGGGCGGCGTGCTGCTGGGCGCGCTTCTGTTGCGCGAGATCCCTTCCTTCAACAGCATCATCGGCGGCCTGATCACGATCGGCGGAATCCTCTTGGTCCTCCTGTAGATTCTGCATATCGCTGTCGTCAGGCTGTCATACTGCAGTCCAAATCAATAGTATTCGCCGCATCAATAGTATTCGCCGCATCAATAGTATTCGCCGCCAAAACCTACCCGAACCAAAAGGCTCTTGCGATGTATCGTGACCGTCTCTCACTCTTCCCCGGCACCGTAGCGCTGACCCCTGATAAGCGTGGCACACCCGCGCTCCACGTTGGCGGCCGTGACCTGAACGAGCTGGCCGCCGAATTCGGTACACCCCTGTATATTTATGATGAGGAGACCATCGACAACGCCGTTCACGCCTATCAGGATGCCCTCAATCGCCACTATCCCGGCCCCACCGGCATCACCTATGCCGGCAAAGCATCTCTCAATCTGGCCATGGCCCATTTGATGGCGGCGCATGGCCTGCTCCTGGACTGCACCGGCATCGGCGAGATGCACATTGCCCGCACTGCCGGTGTCCCGCGCGCCCAGCTTCTGATGCACGGCGTGAACAAGAGTCGGGCGGATCTACAGGCCGGACTTGCCCAGGCCGGCACGCTCGTCGTCGACAACTTGCCTGAGTTGGAAGGCATCGCTCAGTTGGTCCATGACCGCGGCCCTGCGCCCGCTCTCTGGTTGCGGATTCGGCCTGGTTACGCCGTCGACACACATCAGTTCCGCCAAACAGGTCAGCGCGACAGCAAATTCGGGATGGACGCAGGTGAATGTGTCGATGCCGTCGCTTTCTGCCAGCGGAATGAACTGCCCGTGACCGGGCTCCACTTCCACCAGGGATCGCATTTCCACGCGGCCGAAGAGGTCCTGCCCGCTCTGGATGTGGTATGCGAACTGATAGGCCGTCTGCACCAGGAGCTCAACTGGTGGCCCCAGGCGCTCAGTCCCGGCGGCGGCTGGGGCATCGCCTACCACGAAGCGGATCTCCCCCATCAGTCGATCGAGGCATACGTCGCGACTGTCGCGGCCGCGCTGGCAGAGAACCTATCGTCCTATTCTCCGCCCTTGCCCCGTCTGCAGGTGGAGCCGGGGCGCAGCCTTGTCGCCCGCGCCGGCGTTGCCATCTATCGTGTGGGAACTGTCAAGCAAGCGGGGAGTCGGCGTTGGCTTCTTCTCGATGGCGGGATGGCGGACAACATTCGCCCGGCTCTCTACCAGGCCCGCTATTCTGCCCTGCCGGTCACCGACCCGTTGAACAGGCCGCCGATTTCAGAAAACGCCTGGCTGGCCGGTCCATACTGCGAGAGCGGCGATCTCCTGATAGAGGACCTGCCTCTGCCCGAAATCAAACCCGGGGAACTGCTGGCTGTTCCGGTCAGCGGCGCCTACCAGCTGATGATGGCCAGCAACTACAACGGAGCCCTGCGGCCGGCCGTAGTGATGCTGCGCGACGGAGCCGCGCAGCTGGCGCAGCGCCGGGAAACGGTCGATGATCTCCTGCTAAGGGATATCGCTTAAAGGACTGAAAAGGGGAAAGCTGCCGCTTTCTTATTCGAGAGGGTGTTCGTCCGGCTGGCCGAGGAGCAGTTGGCGCACCACGTCATCAATGCGACGTTTGTAGCGCAGCAGCTCCCGCCTGCACTCCATTTCCGCTGATGACTGCGGCTTGAACGACCGCAGCGTCTCCTCCAACTCCCAGTCGATCTGCACGCGGATGCGATTGATGACACGCCCCCGCAGATACTCCCGCATCTCCTGCGCAATCACCGTGTCGTAATACAGAAGGTCATCATGCAGGTCGACCAGGCGATCGGAGCCGATGGCAGGGATCGGCAGCGACCGCAGCGTCTCCCAGGCTCTGTTCAGTTTTCGACGATTTACACTCATGCCAGGTCCAAATGACGCGCCGCGGTTGGGCACAGTAGCAGGGTCAGTTCTGAAGTGGGAATGGAGGTTTTCCTATACACGTCTGAAGTAGATGAGATCTGTAGTCCGGATGAGGAGACCTGAATCGCGCGAGGATTATAGTCGCTGTTGCCTTCAAAAGACAAGAATTGGATAACGAAAGATTCCGAATTGCGCCCGCAATGACGGATTCCGGTCCGCTTCGCGTCTCCGCAGAGCGCACCGCAACCATTGCCCCCCGCTGACGCGAAAGGAGGTCGCATCATCCAGCATCAGGTCGACCTGGCCTTACCCAGTTCGCCGCGCCCCATAGAGCCCAACGAGGGGGCCTCTCACTCCGCCCTCCTCTTTTCTCTCTCCTCTTCACTCTCTCCTGGTTTTTGGGCGTTCGGGCCTTCGGCCCTCTCTTGTGCAGGGGCTGCGCCCCCGCAACGCCCCGCCCTTGCGAGCCACCGTGCTCATTCTTCCCCAGCAAGGTGTCTAGAGCAAGGTGTCTAGCCAACAGTATTCCTCGACCGCTCCGGTAGGGACAGGCCCTGTGCCTGCTCTGCGCTTCTCCAAGAACTGGGAAACAGTTCCAGTTGCCTCCAGCATAATCTCCCGCCCTGACTGTTCACACCCCAAATCTGGGATGCACCCCGCCGTGAAGCTGTTTTGACAGAAACTGAACGTATGTTCTATAATGAATTCAGTCAGTATTTTCGGGAATTACCCTGGCGCCTCCACGCAGAAGAGGCGCGGCGATCAAAACAGTGGATGCCGATAACAGACCGTAGGGGAGAACGATGACAACAAAACGATCAGCCGACAGTGGGCCGGCTAAAGCGCTGGAAGTAACCATTGCCAACCTGAACAAACGCTATGGCGATGGAATCATCATGCGGCTGGGGGAGTCAACCCGGCTGGACGTGGCCTCGATCCCGACGGGCAGCCTGAGCCTGGACATCGCGCTGGGTGTGGGCGGCATTCCCCGCGGGCGCATCATCGAGGTGTATGGCCCGGAGAGCTCGGGCAAGACGACCCTGTGTCTGCATGCCATCGCCGAATCGCAGCGGTTGGGCGGCGTCTGCGGCTTTGTCGATGTGGAGCATGCGCTGGACCCTGGCTATGCGCGCAAGATCGGAGTGGATGTCGAGGACCTGTACGTATCGCAGCCGGATACAGGTGAGCAGGCGCTGGAGATTGCCGAAGCGCTGGTGCGTTCGGGCGCGATGGACATCGTCGTGGTGGACAGTGTTGCCGCGCTGGTGCCGCGTGCGGAGATCGAAGGTGAGATGGGAGACAGCCACGTCGGCCTGCAGGCGCGGCTGATGAGCCAGGCCCTGCGCAAGCTGGTGGGCGCGGTGAAGACGACCGACACGAGCCTGATCTTCACCAATCAGCTGCGTCAGAAGATCGGGATCATGTTTGGCAATCCGGAGACGACGTCGGGCGGCATGGCGCTGAAGTTCTACGCCAGTGTGCGCTTGGACGTGCGGCGGATCCAGTCGATCAAACAGGGGAGTGACGTGATCGGGAACCGCACGCGCGTGACGGTGCGCAAAAACAAGGTGGCCGCGCCGTTCAAGGTGGCGGAGTTCGACATCATGTACAACGAAGGGGTCAGCACACAAGGAGACCTGCTGGACCTGGGCGTCGACTTCGACATCATCGAAAAGCGCGGCGCCTTCTACCGCTTCGGCGATCTTCGCCTGGGACAGGGCCGGGAAAACGCCAAAGCCTTTCTCGGCGACAAAACCGATATCGCCGCGCAGATCGACAGCATGATACGGGAGCAGACCGGGCTGCCCATCAATCTTGCGCTGAAAGAAGAAGCCAAAGATAAGGCCGCGCAGGACAGCGAAGCCGGGGATAATTCCAAGGAAGAGCTCTTCGCCCAAGCGGCCTGACTCGGGTAGGGGCGCACTGAGTGGCTGCCTATCGCTGGCTATTGGGGCGTCCGAACTGTCAAGCGTTTGCCCTGCCCATGAAGCCGGGCGCCGTTGCGTCAGCCCAGTGGGAGGTGGTAGACTCTCCGTATAAGGCTGCGGCGCACATTGAAGCCACCAATGGCGAAGAGGAGAATGCATGGACCCCAGAGAGATCGTCCATAAGGTGCAGCGGAAACAGGCGGAGCCCACCCAGACCAACGGCGCGTCGCAGTCCGACAAGCCTGCAGACACTGCCGCCCCTTCGCAATTTGAGCGTATCGAAAACTGGGCACCTGCCCACGGCCTCCGCGTTACTCTGGAAGAGTACTGGGAGACGTGGTATGAACGCCCTCACCCGAACGTCGACGTCAGTTACGAATGGAATAACGGCATCCTGGAGGCCAAGCCTTTGCCCAACTATGCCCAGACCGAGCAGTATCGCTGGTTCTTTCGCCTCCTGAGTTGCTATCTCGAAGTGAATCCCATTGCAAAGCTACTATGCTTGGAAACCGGCGCCTACATGTCGGTCCCAGATGAAAGTCTGCCTTCGGAGAAGTGGGAAGTGGTATTCAAGCCTGACATCGGCATTATCCTGGACGACAATCCGGCGCCTTGGGGCGCGGATGATCAGCGCTCCTATATGGGTGTCTGCGATATGATCGTGGAGGAGCTGTCCGACTCGACATCGGCGGAGGTCAAGCGGGATACTGAAGAAAAACGAGAAGGGTATGCCCGCGCCGGGGTGAAGGAATACTACATCCTTGACCCCACCGGCAGGCACATGCATTTCTACCGGCTTGGCGTCGCGGGGGACTATGAAGAGATCGAGCCGGACGAAGCAGGGGTGATCCGTTCACAGGTGTTGCCCGGCCTCCAGTTCCGCCGTGAAGATCTGCTGCGAGAGCCTCGCCTGGCGGAACTGGCTCGGGACGATGTGTATGCGGGCTATGTCATTCCCGAACTGCGGGACGCTGAGACTAGAGTTGAAAAGGCGGAAGAACGCGCCGACGCCGCGAAGCAGCGCGCAGATGCCGAAGCGGCCGCCCGACGCGCTGCCGAAGAAGAGGCGCAGACGCTGAAAGCCGAGCTGGCCCGTCTGCGCCAACGACGTTCCTGAATTCGGTTCGTTCTGGTTTGGGCTACGTCCTTTTGAAGAAACTGCATTGACAAAGCAGAAGGAATGCGATAGCGTTTTTTCTGCTTTTTTGTTTCCGACCTGATATGAGGCTGAAGTGACCGCACAGTTCAATTTTCAGATTCACGCGACAGACGGCCAAGCGCGCCGCTCCACCTACTGCACGACCCACGGTCCGGTAGAGATGCCGGCATTTGCCCCCGTGGGTACCGCTGCCAACGTCAAGACACTGGAACCGCGCGATTTGACGGAGTTGGGCGTTTCCATCCTCCTGTCCAATACCTACCATCTCTATCTGCGTCCCGGCCACGAGCGCATCGAACGCCTCGGGGGCCTGCACAACTTTATGGGCTGGAACGGCCCGATTCTGACCGATTCCGGCGGCTATCAGGTGTTCAGTCTGGCCCATCGGCGCCAGCTGGACGCCGACGGCGTGACATTTCGCAGCCATATCGACGGATCGGCCCATCGCTTTACGCCCGAACGAGTGATCGAAATCGAGGAGCGGCTCGGCGCCGATATCGCAATGGTATTGGACGAGTGTGCCGATCCCCACGATCCGGACTATCTGGCCCAGGCGCTATCGCGTACCCATGCCTGGGCCGAGCGCTGCAAAGCCGCCCATTCTCGTCCCGATCAGGCTCTATTCGGCATCGTGCAGGGGGGCATCTATCCGGAACTGCGGGCAGAGAGTGCCAGGATTCTGACTGGAATCGACTTTTCCGGCTATGCCATCGGCGGGCTGGCTGTCGGCGAAACGAAAGAGCAGATGTACGATACGCTCGACGCAACCTGTCCCCGTCTGCCTGCGAACAAGCCCCGCTATCTGATGGGTGTCGGCGCGCCCGAAGATATCATCGAGGCGGTCTCGCGCGGCGTTGATCTGTTTGACTGCGTGCTGCCGACCCGCATCGCCCGCAACGGCACACTGCTGACACCGACCGGCCGGCTCAACATCCGCAATGCCCGATTCGCGGAAGACGACCGCCCCATCCAGGCGGCGTGCGCCTGTTACACATGCCGTACCTTCAGCCGCGCTTACCTGCGTCATCTCACTGTCAGCGGCGAAATCAGCGGTCTGCGCCTCGCGACGATCCATAACCTCCACTTTATGCTACAGTTGATGGAGCAGATTCGAGCGGAGATCGCGCAAGGGACGTTCGCATCCTTCCGGAACCGATTTCTGCATGCCTATCGGATAACCGATCAGCGGGTTCGGCATGAACAGCGCCGGCGGAGAGCAGAGGCGACGCCGGCCGCGTCAACATAGGTTGGTCTGCAGAGCGACGGAGAGCGAAGAGATATACCCTCCCCCTGCACCGCCGCTGACGCACACAAGCTAAGAACTGTGACGATATGTTTGACCTTTTCAAAGCGTTTGTCCTGGGTTTCGTGCAGGGCGCCAGTGAATTCTTGCCAGTCAGCAGCAGCGGCCATCTGGTTATCGTCCCCTGGCTGTTCGGCTGGCCGTCTTCATCGCTTCTCTTCGATACAGTCGTGCACCTGGGGACGCTTCTCTCAATTCTGGCCGTCTTTGGGCGGGACTTTGCCGCCATCGTCCGCGCTACGCTTCGCAGTCTCCCCATGATTCTGAAAAGAGGCGGACTGACATCCTCGTTGGCGGACTTTAACGCCCGTCTGGGCTGGTTTATCGTCCTGGGGTCGGTTCCGGCTGCCATCACCGGCCTGCTGTTTAAGGATGCGCTGGAACGGCTCTATCATACGCCGCAGGCGGCTGCCTTCTTTCTGGCGGTGACGGCCCTGTTGTTGGCCGGCAGCGAATGGATGTCCCGCAATGTCGCCGCACGTGCGCCTCTGCCGGCAATGTCGTTGCGCCAGTCATTCCTCATCGGTCTGGCGCAGGCTGCGGCGCTGGCGCCGGGCATCAGCCGTAGTGGGACGACTATTGCCGCGGCCATGGCCCAGGGCCTGCGCCGCGAAGCAGCAACTCGCTACAGCTTTCTCTTGGGCGCGCCAGCCTTCCTGGGCGCCGGCCTGCTGCAGGTCGGCGACACGCTGGCTACCGAGCCATCGGTTGTGTTTGCCGAGCTGCCGGCCCTGCTGGTCGGTTTCGTCACCAGCGCGCTCTGCGGGTATGTTGCAATCCGGTTTTTGTTGGCCTATGTGCGCCGCAACAGCCTCTATCTGTTTTCCGTCTACTGTCTGCTCGTCAGCCTTGCCGTTCTAACGCTTTTCACTCTGCGTCTACAATGAACTTTCACCAGGGGAATCTTCGGTCCAGCCTTCTTGGCAGGCCGCTTGCACGGCTGATCCTCATGGCCTGCCTGCTTTCCGCGTGTCTGCTTTCGGCCTGCACGCTGCCACGCGGGGAAGGTGCAATCCTCGCCCCGACACCGGTTACCTTGACTGTCGCCGGTTCAACCGAAATGCGTCCCTTGCTGCTCGAACTGACTTCCGCCTACAGCGAGCGCAATCCACATGTGCAGTTTACTCTGCTCGGCGGTGGCAGCCGGATGGGAGAACAGTGGCTGGCGTCCGGACAGGTCGACATCGCCGCCAGCACAGCAATCTATTCGGACGCTGAAACACCAGCAGGGCTCGTCCGCATACCGGTCGGGCTGGATGGTGTCGCGGTCGTCGTTCACAATGATAATCCGGTGGAGGCACTGACCCTCGTTCAGGTTCGGGAACTCTTTCGAGGCCGCGCCCTCAATTGGGAGGAAGTTGGCGGCGCTGCCGGAGATGTCCTTCTGGTGAGCCGGGAGGGCGGCAGCGCCACCCGTGAGCTGTTCGAAGAACGTGTCATGGACGAAGACCGGGTCGCTCTGACAGCGGTCGTCATGTCTACCAGCAGCAATGTTGTGGAGTATGTGGCTGCCCACCGTGACGCAATCGGCTATGTTACGTCTGCGTACCTTTTGCAGGCCGGAATGCCCACAGCGGCGAATGGCGAGACCCTCTCAGATACCGGTACTGCAGAGCGAACGGTCAAATCGGTCTCTGTCGAAGGGCGAGTGCCATTTGACGCCGACCTGGCCAGTCACCAGTATCCGCTGGCGCGGGCCATGTATCTGCTCTTCCGGCGAAGCGGAGACCCGTCGATACAGGAAATCGTCGACTTTGTACTCAGCGAAGAAGGGCAGGCTATCATCGCCCGCTATCATGTGCCAATCCAGTAGGGCGCCCCTTAGGGCCACCTGAATGCAGTCCGGCGCCAGTCCCGCCCGAACTGACAGACTGCGCACCCATGTCTATCGCACACGAGATTTACGAGAACGCACCCCAATTTGGGCTACCCCCCCGCTAACAGGAGTTGCTCTCCGGACGGCAATCTGCTATACTTGCTCGCAATCGGCATGAGCTAGTATGATTTGAAAGATTTGTGTCTCTGAAGTGGGTTCCGCCCACTTTTCTTGTTCTACGGGATCGTTGCCTGCCATACCTGTAGGGAACACTTGACTTCCTGCCTTGCCTTTGTCCGCTGGCGTCTTTCATCTTCCGGCCGTCCGACAGCGAATAGTAAGGCGAATTGTCAAGTTTTCAGGAGTAGTTGAACGAAAATGACTAAAGAACTCATCGCTGGGATCAATCAGGTTGCAGCGGATAAAGACCTCGATAATGAGGTGATTTTTGACGCAATCGAGGCCGCGCTTATTTCGGCCTATAAGCGCAATTATGGGTCCGTTGCCAACGTCACGGCTCAGGTGGACCGGGCCTCGGGCGAGATGATGGTGTTCGCGGAAAAAGAGGTTGTCGAAGACATCATCAACCCGAATACCGAGATTCTGTTAGACGATGCCAAAGTGGTGGAGCCGGCTTCCGAATTGGGCGATGTCGTTATGGTGCAGAATACGCCCGGAAACTTCGGCCGTATCGCCGCCCAGACCGCCAAACAGGTGATCTTGCAACGCATCAGAGAGGCCGAACGGGACACAGTCTACGAGAATTTTGTCCACAAAGTAGGCGAGACGATCACTGCCCAGGTCCGCAGTGTCGATCTCGTGTCTGGCGCTGTCACCATCCTGATCGACGACAGGCATGAAAACCTGTTGCCCCGAGAGGAGCAGATACCGTCTGAAAACCTGCGCCGCGGCGACTATATCTGCTTATATGTGGTTGATGTGCACCGCAGCAGTCGCGGCCCGATGATCAAGCTGAGTCGTACCCATCGCGACCTCCTGCGCCGCCTGATGGAACAGGAGATCCCGGAGGTGCGGGATGGCACCGTCGAGATCAAAGCCATATCCCGCGAACCGGGCGCCCGCAGCAAAGTGGCCGTGATGGCCACGCTGCCCGGCGTGGACCCGGTGGGCAGTTGTGTGGGGATGCGCGGCATGCGTATTCAGAATATCGTGACCGAGCTGGCAGGTGAGAAAATCGACGTCGTCGAGTGGAGCGGCAATCTTCGTTCCTACATCTCCAACGCCCTTGGGCCGGCTAAGGTGCAGAGTGTAATTCTTGAAGAAGACAGCAACATCAAAACGGCTATCGTCATCGTCCCGGATCGACAACTCAGCCTCGCCATCGGCAAGGCAGGGCAGAACGCCCGTCTGGCAGCCAAGCTGACGGGATGGCGGATCGATATCAAGAGCGAGACCGAAGCCCACGCAGAAGGACTGGATCTCCTGGCAGCCGAGCAGGCCCAGATGGCCGCCGGTGACCAGGACCTGCTCAGTATGGCGGAGAAGATCCTGCGCGATAAAGAAGAGTCTACGGCGAGCGAAGACACCTTCCGCCAGGCTGCTGAGCTGCTGCAAAGACGCGATGCCGCAAGCAGGTCGGCCGACCAGGGCACAGCTGCCGAGTGGCCTGATGCCATCCCCCCGCAAGAAGAAGGACGCGGCATTGGCGCCGACCCAGAGGAGGCGCTGAGCGCTTTTGAGCGCGCCGCCGCGGCCGTTCAGGGTGAAGAGCCCACTGGCCTTTCCTTTGAAGATTTCGCCGTGGATGAGCCGGAGCCGGTTACCTTCGGCGAGACGTTGGACGGCGAGGATGACGTAGAAGAAGAGAGCGATGCAAGTCCCGATGCAAGTACCGATGCAAGTACCGATGCAACTGATGCAAGTACCGATGCAACTATAGAGAGCGAAAAGCCCGCCCTCCATCCCTCCGAACTGCCCTCGCAAGCGGAGGAGGAAGAGCCCGCGCCGGACCGGCCTCTCAGACCTGAAGAGCTGCCGCAAGTTATTACCGCTGATATGCTGCGCCAGCGTATGGCCGCACGCCAGCAGGGAAGCTCGTCAGGCCCCGTCATCGGTTCACCCGACGACATTGAGGTGCCCCCGGAACTGCTCGATTCCCTGGCTGCGAACGAAGACGCCGGCGAAGAGCCTGACGAGGAGGAAGGCAGACCTACAAAGGCCCGTCGCGGCGGCCAACCAACGGCGAAGAGGCAGCCAAAACGTCAGAGAACGCGCCGCGCGCGGGGGCTCGACGTCGACTTGGACGAAATTGAAGACGCTGAGTTTGACCTATAGGGTGGCTGCCGGTTCGTAATTCGTGCCTGAAATATTTCACTCGCCCCGCGACACCAATAATTGATGGCAAAACGGGTGAAGAAATCGAAACAGCGGCGGGGCGCCTTCCAGGCCCCCCAGCGAATGTGCATCGCCTGCCGGGCGTCTGATGGCAAGCGCGACCTGATTCGGCTCGTGCGCGTTGCTGACGGAGTCCTCTTGGATGAAACCGGCAAAATGGCCGGGCGCGGCGCCTATGTCCACCCGCAGGTCACCTGTTGGGAAAAGGCGCTGGCCGGTTCTTTGATACAGAAGGCGCTGCGAACAAGAATCAGCGCCGAAAACCTGCTAACGCTGTCTGCGTCCATGTCAACTCTGTTACAAGCGTCGGACAAGACCGCGTTGCAAGGAGCGTCTAGCCAACTAAACAGTTAATTCTCACTTACTGAAACCCCTCTCTGACGTCATTACCTTGCGCGCGGATTGTCAGAACTGCGAACTGTACGATTGAGGGGAGGGCTGTGATTACTTAGCAGGCGATTCAAGCGTTTTTGCCCAACGCAGATGCAACATTTCAAAGTAAGGGCAACTTCGCTTATTGACAGGGATTTTTCAATGAACGCAAGCCGATTGTCCACTCCCTGACATGTGTCGGCATAGTGGGCTAACATTGGCTGTATTGCAGTTTGGGATGGAGAGGGGGAAGGCTGCAGGGAAGAGGGGGTGGTCGTGTAACGACTAATGTGTCCACCGTAACCACCTCTTGGCTCCCCGCTTCCGGCCTCCTTCGCATCATCTGTTGGTGTATTCCGTCCCAGCCAAAAACCTGTGAAAAGTTTGAGAAGGAACACGCAATTCGGAGCGTGAACGCCTCTCAGCTTCCTCCTCTCTGAAGACAGAGGGACGTTTTCGCTGTCAGTTTTCAACCGCATGGCGGCATGTAGAACTGGGAACCGAAAACGAAAGATGAAAGGAAGGCCAAAATGGCAGCCGCAACGCAAGATCCGACGAAGGTCCAGAATGGCAGCCCGGCTGAAGACGCCCCCAATGGTGAAGCCGCTGGGCTGCCTTCTTCCATCGTCGTGGAGGAGTACGTTACCGTCCGAGCATTGGCCGAAAGTATGGATCGCAGCCCCATCGATCTCATCAAAGTGCTTATGCAGTTCGGTATCATGGCGCCCATCGATCAAACTCTTGACCACGATACAGCCGCCATCGTGGGTGAGGAACTCGGAATCGAGGTGCTCTGGCCGGTCGTGGAGGACGAAGAGCCGGAAGAGGCGTCCGACGAGGATCGAAGACCAAAAGAGCGGGTATTGATCCAGGAGATCGTGGCCGAAGAGGCAGAGAAAAGTCTCGTGGCCCGGCCGCCTGTCGTTGCCGTCCTCGGCCACGTGGATCACGGCAAAACGACGCTCCTCGATCGTATCCGCCGCACCAACGTGGTGGATACCGAGGCCGGTGGCATCACCCAGCATACCGGCGCCTACCAAGTCGAAGTCGACGGCAAGAAGATTACATTCCTGGACACGCCCGGCCACGAGGCATTCACTGCAATGCGTGCCCGCGGCGCACAGGTAACCGACCTCGTCATCCTCGTCGTAGCCGCCGACGATGGCATTATGCCCCAAACCCGGGAGGCGATCAGTCACGCCAAAGCGGCCGGCGTCACTATTATCGTCGCCATCAACAAAGTCGACCGCCCCAATGCCAACATAAATCGTGTCATGGAGGATCTGTCAACCGAAGACCTGACACCGGAGGAATGGGGCGGCGAAACCATTACGGTTCCCATCAGCGCGCTCAACGGAGTCGGTGTCGACGACCTGTTGGAAAACATCCTGGTCGTCGCCGAACTGGACCAACACAGCGCCAATCCCAATGGACAATGTGTCGGCACCGTGATCGAAGCCCAATTGGAAAAGCAGCGCGGGATCACCGCAACCCTGCTCGTGCAGAACGGGACCCTGGAACGCGGGGATTCGCTGGTCGTCGGAGAAAACTGGGGACGTGTCAAGGCAATGACCGACCACGAGGGCAATCAGCTGAAGAAGGCCGGGCCGAGCACGCCGACTGTAATTCTCGGCCTTAATGGCGTTCCGGACGCTGGCGAGGTCTTTACCGTAACCAAAAACGACAGAGCGGCCCGTAAGCTTGCCGAGGAAAGGCAAAACCAGACCGCTCAAGATATCCTGGATGCTTCACCCCTGCCGATGACATTGGAGGATATGTTCGCTCGCGCCGAAGGCGCCGAAGCCACAACCCTCAATATAATTGTACGGGCCGATGCGCAAGGGTCGCTGGCCCCAATCGTTCACAGTCTCGAACAGCTTGAAAACGATGAGGTCAAAGTCAAGATCATGCAATCGGCGGTTGGCGACATTTCCGAATCGGATGTCATGCTCGCCGAAACCAGTCAGGCGATCGTCATCGGATTTGGTGTGAACATTGACAAGGCCGCTCTGGTGCGTGCAGAACAGTCCGGCGTAGAAATTAGGCACTATCAGATCATCTACAATCTGATCGAAGATGTGGACCTGGCGATTACCGGTATGTTGGACCCAATCTTCGAAGAGGTAGTCACCGGCCATGCCGAGGTGCGTGAGATGTTCCGCGTGCGTCGCGGCGGCTTGATTGCCGGCTGCATGGTCCTGGACGGAATCGTCAAACGCAGCAGCCAGGCGCGGCTGATGCGTAACGACGCAACTGTCATCACCACATCCATCGAAAATCTCAAACGCTTTACCGAAGATGTCACCGAAGTTCGGGCCGGCTATGAGTGCGGCATTAACCTGGCCGGTGTCAATACGGACCTCCAGGAAGGGGACATCATTGAGGTCTTCGAAAGGCGACAGGTACGATAATAGTTTTTGCTTTTCGCTTTATGGTTTATAGTGGATTCGTGTGTCTGACAACCAGAACGATTGACGGCATGTAAAATATGACGACCTCAATTCGTCAGGAGCGGGCAGCAGAACTGCTCTATCAGGAACTATCTATCTTGATCGGCGCCGAACTGGATGATCCGGCGTTGGAACTGCTGGAGGTGACCAACGTAGTGGTCAGCCGTGACCTGCGCGTGGCCAAGGTCTACATCCATCAGGATAGCGATATCCAACGCAGTGTGGTCCTTGCCAGACTCAAGAAAGCTGCCCCATTCCTGCGACGCCAACTGGCCCAGAGCCTTACTTTCCGCGCCGTACCGGAGCTGTTCTTCTACTATGACGATTCCCCCGAGCAGGCCGCTCGGGTGGATGAACTTTTGCAGAGCATCGCCGAGGAACGAGAGACACGTCAACAGAACGCAGGCAGCTCTCTTACACCTCCGTCTTCTTCTCTCTCTTCCTCGGATTTATCCTCCATCGATGCTCAGAAAGAGGATGCATGACCCCGAACGCGTCCCTGCTCAAGCAGGGTGCTGTATGCGGCCCAGTGGGCGTCCCGCCGCCCCCTCTCCTGCTCAGTCTCCTGGAATCCAGCCACAACATCCTCTGCCTCAGCCATGTAAGCCCGGACGGAGACGCGGTCGGCAGTCTGCTCGGCTTGGGCAGCATTCTGCGTTCGCTGGGAAAACGGCCGACACTCGCCCTGCAGGACGAAGCGGTGTCGGAGTTCCAGTTTATGCCCGGCGTGGAGATGATCATCGGACCGGCTGAGATCGCCCACAGTTACGATCTCATTGTCTGCCTGGACACCTCCAGCACCGACCGGTTGGGCACCGTTTACAGACCTGATATCCACAATCAGGTTCCCCTTGTCGTCATCGACCATCATATTACCAATACCCTCTTCGGCACCGAGAACTGGGTG
The DNA here is from genome assembly GCA_958295845.1 of Caldilineaceae bacterium. Taxonomy (GTDB): domain Bacteria; phylum Chloroflexota; class Anaerolineae; order Caldilineales; family Caldilineaceae; genus Bin5. The sequence goes on along the minus strand of OY282376.1, from coordinate 4,860,583 downwards.
GATACAGGCTGCGCCGCCACATGCCAGATGCTTGTTCACCTGGTCGATGCCCTGAATGTGCCGCTATCTGAGGAGATTGCCGTTTCCCTACTGACCGGTCTCGTGACCGATACACTCTGTTTTCGGACCGCAAACACCAATACGAATGTCATGCAGGCGACCTTGCGACTGTTGAACGCCGGCGCGAGCCTGGACCACGTCGTTCGCAATACCCTGGACAGCAGGTCTTTCAGCCTTGTAAAGCTGTGGGGGGCCGGCCTGGCTAATGTGCACATGGACGACGGCATCATCTGGGCGACTCTCAGCGCCGAGAGCCGGCAGCGCAGTGGTGTCGAACCCCACCAGAGCGACGGCTTGGCCAACTTCCTTGTCACCGTCCGAGAGGCCGACATTAGCGCTACTTTCGCCCAACGATATGCAAAAAACGGACAGGAGTTGGTCGAATGTAGTTTTCGGGCCAAGCCAGGATTTAATGTGAGCCAGGTGGCCTTTGCATTTGGCGGCGGTGGTCATCCACCGGCAGCCGGCTGCACGGTTGCCGGCACGCTGCAAGAGGTCTCGGCCCGCGTTGTGGAAGCGCTGCACGAACTGCGCTTCCAGTGTATTGATGTCGATAGCGGGTAAGGGACAGGGGGCAGCGCCGTCAACGAACCAGTACCATGACCGATCTTCACGGAATCCTCCTTGTCGATAAACCGGGCCGCCCCGGCTCCCAAAGGAACGTCGAACCCGTCTCCGCGGAGCTGCCAACCAGCCACGACATTGTGCAGCGCGTCCGGCGCTGGAGTCGCCAAAGACGCATCGGCCACACCGGTACGCTGGACCCTATGGCAAGCGGGCTGCTCGTGCTGTGCATGGGCGTTGCCACGCGACTTGTGGAGTACTATCAGGGGCACGACAAAACATACGAGGCCCGGGTAACGCTGGGACGCGCCACCGATACCTACGACGCTGTCGGCCGCACAGTCACCCAGGTTTCGGTTCCGTCTCTGACCGACGCTGACGTGGAAGCTGCTCTGGTTGACTTCCGCGGCCAGGTTTCCCAGAAGCCGCCCGTCTACTCGGCCTTGAAGCAGGGCGGTGAGAGTCTGCATCGTAAAGCCCGGCGCGGCGAGGCCGTAAAGGTGGCGCCGCGAGAGGTTACCTTTCACGAGGTAAGACTTCTCTCCTTTGTGTCGCCCGAGACGATATCCCTCCGGATTCGCTGTTCCGCAGGAGGATACGTGCGCAGCCTGGCCCACGCGCTGGGCCAAGCCTTGGGCACCGCGGGCCACTTGAGCTACCTGCGTCGATTGGAAGCTGGTCCGTTTTCCGTCGCCGACGCGTCAGACCTGCCCGCCATTGAAAGTGCGGCGGCCGCCGGCAGGCTGTCCGAACTACTGCTGGCGCCCGATGCCGGTCTGGGAATGCCCCGCCTGACCGTCAGTGAGGAGGAGCAACTCCGGCTGGGTTACGGGCAGAAAATCTATCAAAGTCGCGCAATCCCTGCCCATGACACACCCACGCCCAGCCCCTGCGGCTCGGAAGGTGGGCGCCGGAGTGGGCTCGCGGCGACCTATGACCACCGCGGCCGCTTCCTGGGAATCGCACGCGCCCGTGCCGTCGAGGGCAACGGAGACGGCACAGTATGGAAAGCCGAAAAGTGGCTCGCCCAGCAGTTAGGTAGTCTTTCCTAGTTGGCCGCCACTGGTGGCGAATGCACGTATAGTTTGAAGAACAGCTACTTTCTATAACATGTATCGCGTAAGGGCAGGTAGGACGCCTTCGTTCCTACCGGGCAAACCACCGGAGAGCATGGGTGACAATCGGAATTCACGTCAAGAACCTGAAATTGATTTGAGATGAGAATCTGGCGCAGCGATCTGCGATCTCTCCGGTTTCCCGGTCCAACTTTTCTGACGATTGGAAATTTTGACGGTGTGCATCTGGGCCACCAGGCTCTCTTGCGCATCCTGCATACTGAAGCGGCGAACCATGCTCCCGCCGCCAAGACAGCCCTGCTCACGTTCGATCCCCACCCAATGGCCGTGCTGCGGCCGGAACTAACCTTGTCCCTCTTGACAACGCCACAGGAGCGTCTGCGCCTGATCGAACCGTTCGGTCTTGATCTGGGGATCATTCAGCCCTTTGACATGGATTTCGCCAGCCTGACCCCCGAGCAGTTCATGACACTTCTCGTCGGGCGCCTTGGCCTTGCCCGGCTGATCGTGGGTCCCGATTTCGCGCTTGGTCGGGGGCGCAGCGGCAATGTCGACCTTCTGCGGACGCTGGGTACGCGGCTCGGCTATGAACTGTCGGTGATCGAGCCGTTCACATGTGGGGAGGGAGAGGTCCACAGTCGCCAGATCCGTCAGTCACTCCTAGCCGGCGCTGTACAGGATGCCGCGCAGATGCTGGGCCGGCCCTACCAGATCGCCGGCATCGTCGAGGAGGGAGAGCGTCGCGGGCGTCAAATCGGCGTGCCCACCGCGAACATCCGGCCCATTCCGCAGAAGCTCATCCCCGCCGATGGGGTATACGTGACTTGGGCATATCCGCAGGACAGTCGTTCGTCGGACAGTCGTTCGCCCCATCCTCGCGCCAGCGTAACCAACATCGGCGTGCGGCCCACTGTAGACGGACGCCGGCGTCGGATCGAGACCCATCTTCTCGACTATCCAGCGGTGGGTGAGTCCGGCGCACTGTACGGACAGGAACTCGCCATCTCCTTCGTGTCTCGACTGCGTGACGAGCAACGTTTTGACAGTTTGGAGGAGCTCGTCGCCCAGATTCAGAAAGACATTTCGGTCGCGCGTCGTACGCTGACAGAGATATCGGCGGTCTCCGACTCTATCACCGTGAAATAGGAACGCATTCGGGGGCCGCATTTCCACGAATGGGGGTGCCCCCCAAACAGCACTGCGTACAGGTTCTCCTTCAATGAGTCATCCCCCCCATCCAGCCCCATTTGCTGCCATTCCACTGTTCGTCTGTGTAGTTCTGCTTCTCGGTGCATGTGTATTTCAACCGATCGGGCCTTTCACCTCCCACGCCGCCGACTCCGCTGGAACTGTCAATTCCGAAGAAAAGCGGCCGCCGCCGCCTGCGGCACACCCTGATCCGATGGGCGGAACTGCCGATATTGCCCTTATCCATGGTATGGACGAAGCCATCTCCTGTCTTGCCGGAGGCCAGCCCGTTTATGCGGTGTTGCAACGCAACGCCAACGTGCGCAATCGACCCCATTTCGAAGGCTGCCGACTGGGCCGCGTGCCCGCAGGCACACTGGTACGCGTTGAGGCGGTCTTCGGCCAGGACCAGGAGCTTCCCTTTATCTCCCTCGACCGCTCCCTCGGCCGGATTCCGATATCAACGCCGGGATTCGATGAGGACATTCAGCCGCTTCTTGAAGAAAACTGCGGCGCCTGTCATAGCGCTGCCGTGAAGCAGGCGGAACTGCAGGTGACTGACTATGAACCCTTGATGGCCGGCGGACTGAACGGACCGGTGGTGCAACCAGGCGCCCCGAATGCATCCACGCTTTGGACACAGGTCTGGTCCGGGGAAATGCCGCTGGTGGGCGAACTCGGTGATGACGACAAAGCACTGATTTACAATTGGATCCTGGGTGGCGCGAACAGGCAGGGCACAGAACCGGCGCCCGTTGCCGAAATGTGGCTGCGTCTGTCAGGCGAAGATTTCACTAGTGCGCCGAATGAATGTGCTCAGGATGGCGGCACAGTTCCCTACGTCAGCGCACAACTCGCTTTACCGGCAAGTTGTGCGCTCATTCCCAGTGGCGAACAGATCGCTGCATATCTGCCGCAAGTGGAGACGCCGAGTGCCGCGCCGCCTCCGTCATCGGGCGAATCCGCCAACAGTGTTGAAACCAGTGATGACACAAATGCGGGCGGTAATGCCGAAGCCAAACCGGAAGAAAATGCGCAAAACAGTGCCGCCGCCGCCCCTCCGAGAGGAATGGCTGCCGGCAGTGTTGGCATTCGTGTCGCTCCTCTCAATCTGAGCCCCCCATCCGAATCAGATCCCTGGCTGGTTCCCTTGGGTGGCTTCTGTGCAGAGCAGTTTCTGGCCGAGAAACTTCAGGACAAACACAGTATCACCGCTCTGAACTTTGCCCCGGACGGCAGACTGTTCATCGCTTTGGACCACCCGGCCACCGGCAACCTCGATCCCAATATCCTGTACGATCCCTACCATGCCAGCCGCTCGATCGTCATCTGGCACAGCGTTTCCCGGGACAGCTACTATGAGATCCTGCGCGAATCCAGCCGTGTCACAGGTATGGCCTGGCATGCGGGCGCGCTCTACCTGAATCGGGCCGGTGAAGTGGGGCGCATCGTCGACGGCGGCGGATATGAACCTCTGGCCGGCGGCTTCGCCGTTTCCGGGAAGGATTTCCATGCCAACAATGGTCTCGTGATCAGCGATGGCTGGCTCTATATCTCTGCCGGCGGTGTCCGGGACGGCTATGCGGATGGCATAATCGTTCTTCATGATGGCGACCTTCCCGCCGAAACACTGGCCACGAATGTGGCTGCCGGCGGCAATCCCTTCGGTGCCCGCATCGTACGCGCCCGGCTGGACCGACTGCTGGCCGAACGCTCAATCGGCGTCTTTCAGACCGCGGCGCGCGGGGTACGCAACCCCTATGGCATCGCCGTCGACCCGTTCGGGCGCATCTGGTTTACCGACAATGGCGCCACCAACGTGCACGGTGATTTCAACTCCGGAGACGAAGTCGACCTGCTCGACCCGCGTACCTTATCCGCTGCCGCCAATGCGGGCGACGTGAACGCTACCCCCTTCTACGGCTTCCCGCTGGTGTTGGGCGGGGTCAACAAAGATTGGTGGACCGCACCTGTGTTGGTCCTGCCCAACTCGGCCGCACCCACCGGCATCACCTGGGCCTACGACACCATCTTCTTCGCCAACTACGGGCGCGACCCCGGACTGTTCCGGATGGCGAACGCGGGCGGTCAGGTTATCGCCGAACGGATCATGCACAACTGGCCCGTGCAAGCGGTCGCAACTGCACCGGACGGCGCCGTCTGGATCGGAACCGGCACAGGCGGGCTGTTCCGCCTTGTACCCGGCTGCGGTGGCTGAGGAGTGCTGCTTGCGCTTTCTATGTGTATCCGCCCAACTGGCAGGCCACCTGGATTGGGGCGGCTATCTGCCCACGGCTGTCCAGCTGATGCGGGCGGGTCACGAGGTCCTGTGGGCCACAGGGTATGAACTGCAAAGCCAGCTCGTTGAACAGGGCGTTCCCGTACATGTCCTGGAGGAGACCGGCTGGCGCTGGCCGCCGCCGCCTCCTATTCAGAAAGGCGCGGCTACAGACGAGGAGTTCCAGCGCCTGCGCATGATCCGCTCTCTGGATCAGTGGCTTGACGTGGCGCGCGTGCGTACGGCAACGCTCGAGCTTGTCGAAGTAGCCAAGCGTTTTCGCCCGCACCTGATCGTCAGTGAGATGTTCACCGCCGCGGCCGGCATCGCCGCAGAACGCCTGGGCGTGCCTTTCGCGGTCGCCGGCTGGCCGGCCATGCAGACCCAATCACCAAGCCCCAAAGCAGACGCGCCCGGCGCAGTCGGAGAACTGGCTCAGGCGCGAGTGGGCGCGCTGCTTGCCGATTTTGGCGTGAACGGCGTCAACTGGGCGGTGGACAGTCCATCGGCGCTGCGTTCGCCCTCCCTGCATCTGACCTACTGGAGCCCCCGCTGGTATGCAGGCGCGCGGCTGCTGCCGCAGACACGAATGGTCGGCGGGATCGCGCCTCCGCCCCTGCCACCCGAATCAACCTGGCTCGACCAACTTCCGAGCGATCGACCATGGATCTTCATCACCCTTGGTACGGCATTTACCAGGGACACTGATTTCTTTTTAATCGCGGCCCGCGCCGCGGCAGAGGTGGGGGGCGTACCGATCCTGGCGGTCGGCAGAGGCTTTGGCGCCGCTGGCACAGAGGGGGGCTGGTCTCAACGTGAGGTCGATGCACTGCGGAACAGACTGCCGCAGTCTTCCATTCTGGTGGAAAGGGTCCGGTTTGCAGAGGTGTTGCCCCGCGTCACCGCGGCGGTCCATCATGGCGGCGCCGGCACGACCCACGCCTTGGTGACCCACGGGATTCCACAGATCGTCGTGCCCAAGGCCGCCGACCAGGCCCGCCAGGCCAGCGGGGTCACGCGCAGCGGCGTCGGTTATCACATCCCCCCCCATCTGTTCACCGTTCCGCTGGCAGTCGAAGCCCTGCGGAAGATACTGCCCGACGACGCCCCCGCTCGTCTGAACGCCGTCAGCCTTCAGGAAGAGTTCGCGTCCCTGGGAGGGATTCCCAAAGCAGCACAGCTCTTGGTTGCCGCCGCCTAGTTCCATCTCCTGTCAACCTGTCTCACTCATAGTGGATCTCGCTCGCCCCGTTTCGCTTCTCTACCCGGATCAGCTTCTCTGTAGCCTGTTCGAACGAGTCGTCGTGGCTGATGATAAAGAGTTGCTCAAAGCCGCGCACGCCCACGATCTGCCGGGCCAGCGCGTCGCGGCGGGTATCGTCCAGATTGGTTGTCGGTTCGTCAAAGAATGCTATGCCGATATCGCTCATCTCCTGGAGCAGGGCCAGCCGTACTGCCAGCGCCGCGCTCATCTGCTCGCCCCCGGACAGCTGCGCAAAGGTTCGCTCCCGGCCATCCGTCTCCAGGATGATCCCGTAGTCCTCTTGCCAATGTAGCGTACGCGTGTAGTCCTCCATTATCTGGCCGAATAACTGATTGGCAGCGTAACTGATCTGCTGGACCAGGGCCTTGGTCACAAACGGGCCTGCATCCTGCAGGACGGTGCGCAGAAACTGCAGCAGCTCCTCCTGTTCCGCCAGCCGATCGTGCCGGGATTGGGCAGCTGCGAGCCGCTTCGCCAAGGCCTGCAGTTGGGTGATCTCCTCCTCCGCCCGCGTAAGGCGTTCACGCCACTGGCCCAATTCAGTCTCCAGCCGTACACTGCGGCTGCGGAGCTCGTCTACCTTGGCAACAACCTCCTGGAAGCGTTCCTCGTCGAAATCGCGCGCGCTGGCTGCCAGCTGCTCCTGTCCGGCCTCGAAGCGTTCCTGCGCGGCCTCCAGCGCCTTCTCTCCCGCGGCCACCTCATGCAGGCGCTGGGGGAGGGCTGCGACTGCGGCCTGATTGTGCCGGTAAAGATCGTCGGCTGTCTGGAGCTTCTCCAATTGGGAGGCGATTCGGGCCGTCTCTGCGTCCAGGTCGGCAAATTCTGCCATCTGCTTGTCAAGCGCCGCGAGCGCGTTTCGCTGCTCATCAGCCTGCGCCCGCTGCTGCTGCAACGTCTCTTCTATCGGCTTCCGCCCCCGTGCCTGTTGGAGGGCCGCATCTCGCCGTCGCCGTGGGTCGCCCAGCGCCTTCAATGCATCCTGTAGCTGTCCCAACCGTTTCGGCGCCTGTCTCAGCGCATCAATCGCGCTGCTGGCATCGGTCAGTTGGGACTTCAAATCGGCCAACTCATTTTCGGCTGTTTCGACTGCGTTCTGTCGCGGCAGATTGCGCAGCGTCTGTTCCCGCTGATTGAGCGTGACGCTGGTCTGCTCCCGTTCCGCTTCTGCTTTACGGACCGCCTCCGCAGCGGCCTGAGAGGCCTCGTTCAACTCCACCCAGCGCGTGCGGAGGCGGTCAATTAGCCGTTGACGATTAGCCGCTGACAGGGGCTGTTCACAGATGGGACAGATTGGAGATGTTTCCGACGCCCGCAACTGCTGGCCCTGCTCCTGGACCGTCTTCTGTTCCATCTGTATTCGGGCCTCATTGGCCTGTTCGGCCGATTTCATCTGCTGCAAAGTTTCCAGGCGTGCCTGCAGTGGTTCCAACGATGCTTCAATCTCCTGGGCCTGGCCCAACTCCCTGCGTAAACTGTCCAGCCGCGCCTGCGCCACGTTGACGGCGGCCTGTTCCCGCTGTACTCGGGCGGCGGCATCTTTCAACCGGTCGGCCTCCCGTTGCGCATCCCGCAGCTCAGCTTCCAACCGTTCCTGCTCAGCTGCCCTATCGGCCAGATCCGCGGCCGTCTTCTCTGCCTCCGCAATCTCAACCAGCGCGCGTTCCTGGGCATCCTCCTGCGTTTCCGTCCGGGCCAATTGCGTCTGGGCGCCGGCGCGCTCCTCATCCAGCCGCCGGCGCTGCGCTATCCGGGAATTCACGGCCCGCTGTGCCAGCAGCGCCGCGCCGTAGGCTTCATGGCCGGCCCGGTTGGCTTCCGCAGTTGCCGCCGCCTCCTTGCTCTCTGTTAACCGCTGCCGCGACGCAGCCAGCGTTCGCTCTTGTTCGGCCACCAACTGCTGCTGCACCTGTACCATGCGTTCCAACTCTTGCAGCCGTTCCCGGTTCGCTTCCATCGCCTGCCGGGCGGATTCAGCCGCCGATAACTCTCCCAGCGCAGCGTGCAGGTCGGAATCCGCGCTGTCTATGAGCTTGGTCAGTTTCTCGGCTTCAGACTGCATAGTTGGCAGTCGCTTCAGCTCACCCTCCAGCCCGCTGATTTCAACCGCCTGATCTCTTTGGCGCCGGTTGAGCAAACTGAGCGGCTCGCGCAGCCTTTCCCATGCCCGGCGGTACTCAGTCACCTTCAAAAACGGGTCGAAAATTTCCTTGCGGATCCTTGGCGTCTCAAGAAAGGAGACGGTGAAGCTGCCCTGGGGAACGCCCACCGCGTTCCTGAACAGATCTTCCGGCTCGGTGTCAGGGTCGATGCCTAGATGCAGACGCAAGAACTGCATGACGTCAGCTTTGCCCTCGCATATTCGTATGGCGAGTTCCGGGTCCACGATCGTATAAGCGCTACTGCTGCCACAGCTTCGCATGACTTGATAGACGCGCTCATCGTAATCGCTGAGAAAATCCACCGCCACGCTCGCCAATCTTTCTCCCGCACGCACGAAATCTGCTTGGCTATAGGGCAGATGATCGAAGAGGGCAAAGCCGATGGCCTCGAGGATCGTCGTCTTTCCCGTCCCGTTGGGGCCAACGATTGCATTCGTGCCGGCGGTGAATTCAACCCTTGCCTTTTCGTAGCTCTTGACGTTTTCCAGGGTCAGCGAACGGATCAACATGGCAACTCTTCTCCCTGAACGACCCTGTCCCTGCCTCTTTCCAGCTCCTCCAATATCGCATCGGCAGAGGCGCCGCTGACAGCCAACTGTTTAATGGCGAGCGCCAGCTTGGTCCACTCGCTGCTGCGGGCGCGGAAGCGGTTGTCCCGTTCGAGAAGGTCGGATATTATGCGCCGCTCCAGAGCTGTTCGGCTGAGTTGCTGATCATCCTCCACCGCGAAGGCAGTCGCCCTCGTCCCGTCGCGCACAAAACAGAGCAGCGGCTGGTACTGCTCTTCGATCATCCGTACAATCTCGTCCAACCTCAGCGCGCCGCGGTCGAAAGGGAGCACCCCGCTCAGGCGCAGCTCGACCACCGGTTTCTTACCCATGAACTGACGCCGCTGCCGCGCAACATAGCCTTGGCACGCCTCGACTAGTTGGGCCGGTGTCTCGCAGGCGTCGACCTTGAAGAAAAGTCGTTCAAACGCACGTCGGGGATTGGCGTGCAGGACAGGGCGGTGCATCGGCTCTGCTTCCGTATCCACCTCCACAAGATAGTATCCCCGCTCCGGCCAGTCCGCCTCCATAAGTGAGTTTGTCTCCGGGCTGCCCGGGTTGTAGATCCAGTCGTCGAACTCGTAGGACTTGTGGATGTGTCCCAGTGCCAGGTAGTCCACATGGGGGCGCAGGGGCGCCAGCTCCCGGTGGCTGATAGCGCCGCCGGCGCGATCGATAACGCCTTCCACGCCTGCATGCGCCATGAAGATTGTGTACTCGATCCCCTTTCTGTCGACTGCACCCATTGCGTCGGCCAAACGCTGAACGACCGCTGCCGTCGCGCTACCGAGATAGCGCATACCGTAGACCCGCAAGCCCGGAACAGGTTCCACATAAGCCCCTCCGCGTCCGTCGCAGGGTGGAAGCCCTACCTGATCACCGTCAATCTTTGGGTTGAGCAGCGTCAGCAGATCCCGCTCGGCCAAAAAGCGGACCCAGCCAATACTGTCGCGAAAGTAGGCCAGTTCATGGTTGCCTTCCACCGCCAGGCAGGGTATGCCCGCCTCTTTCAACCGTTCCAGTCCGTTTATGGCGTGGACGAGGGTGAGAGGATCGATGGCGCGTTTCTCAAAGAGATCACCGGCGAGCAGGACGAAATCGACCTTCTTGTCGATGGCAACCCCGATGATGTTGAGATAGGCGCGGGTGAAGTCGTTCTGACGCTCCCGGCTGTTGTACTGACGATAGCCGAGATGGCAATCAGCCATGTGGAGAAAAGTAGCACGCATGGTATGCCTCGGGGGTAAGTTGAACTTAGACTTGAAGAGGAGGCCAGCTGCAGGTAACCGCGCGGCGCCGCGCGTGACCTGCAATTAGTCTTTGTCGTTTTTCTCAGTGGACATGAAAAGACTAAGGAGAAAGCTGACCAAGCTGATGACGATGGCGCCCCGGAAGGCGGGTCCAAAGCCGTCTATCTGAAAGTCGACATTGAACAGACCGGCCAGCACGCCGGTCAGCAGGAGCATCAGGGCGTTGATCACAAAGGTGAACAGGCCGAGGGTGACCAGGTAGGCTGGGCAGGTCGCAACTTTCACAAACGGCTTGATTACCGCATTGACAACGCCAAAGATCAGGGTGACCATCAGCAGGCTGCCGAGATCTACCTCGCCGCCTGCGCCGAACTGAATGCCGTCGATCAGCGCTGACGCCGCATACAGCGCGATGGCGTTCCCGACCAGCCGTAACAGAAGCTTCATCAGAGCCTACATGCGCAGGCGCATCGTGTACAAGGTACTGCGAACGGTAAAGCCGTGCTCCAGCAGCGTCTGGGCCGCGAGTTCGTCCTGTGTGCTCACAGTCGCCCGCAACGGCCAGCGCGGACTCTCCTGCAGTAGGGCCAGTGCGCTCAAGACTAACGGCTGGGCATACTGTTCCTGGGCGTCGGGCCGCAGCCAGAGGCGGATATTGTGCTCCCCTTGCCAGCAGCGCGCGGTCACCTGGACTGCGCCTTCAAAGCGGCTTCTGTATTCGCGAATGGCGTAACGGTAGATCCGCTGGCGGCCAACGAGCCTGCTCACCAGCTCACCAATACGCTTCTCGAGCGGGACCTGAAAGTCGTCTCGCCTTACGGCCCGCCACCACTGGAATTCCGCGCTGGGACGGCTGGTTGCCAAATCATACAGAAGGTTGCTGTCATTTGGGGAGAACGGCAGTAGATTCGAAACAACTGGCATCGCGACCGACTTCGGCACAGCCGGCGCGTAAAGTTCCGTCGTTCCCCCCATGTTCTCGAAACGAAGCCGTTCATAGAGGCCGTGGGCGATCTCATTTTCCCCGCGTACCTGCAGAACAGCCCAGGACCCGCCCATCTCGCGGATATAGTCCAGGGCATGCTCCATCAGGGCGCGGCTGATCCCGCGCCCGCGCCAAGCCGGAGAGACGGCCACATTTGCGATCTGCCACCGCCCGCTGCCGCTGGCCGCACGCTGCACGGTTACATTCCCCACAACCCGCCTGTTCTCTACCCAGACAAAGCCGTTGAAGACATTTCGAAACTCGCCGGTACTGCGGTAGAGAATGCGCACCAGCCAGCTCATGTAACCGAGAATCCGCAGTTCGCGCAGCGCCGCCTCACCCTGTTCGTCCAGTTCTTCGGCGAAAGCCTCGGTTATCAATCTGGATACGGCGCGCAGATCGCGCCCAACGTCAAAGGGTCGGATGCCCTGCTGGGGATCTCGAAGACGGCTGGTCGCGGCGGACCGGGTTAGGGCAACCATTTAGAGGAAGAAGGAAAGCGCCCAGCTATTCACTGCGCAACGCGGACAAGCGCAGGGCGCAGTATCCGGTCCTGAATGCGGTAGCCGGTGCGTAATGTCTGGATGATGTGCCCACTGGGTACATCTTCGCTCGGCTCATTGGAGATGGCTTCATGTTGATTCGGGTCGAATTCACCACTCTTGGCCAGTGGAGCGACCTCTGAACCGGCGAGTATTTCCAGGAGTTTCTGATGGATCTGCTCGAATCCCTTCAGCCAGGCCTGGTCCTCTCCCGGCACGTCGTCGGGCACGTTCTGAAAGGCAAGCTCGAGGTCATCGAGAACCGGCAGCAGCTGACGCATCATGCTTTCCGTGGCGCGCTTGATGCGCTCCTCGTTCTGCCGTTCGCGGCGTTTGCCCGCGTTCTCATATTCAGCGACCGTGCGCTGCATCTTGTCGAGGTGGCTGGCGGCCTGTGCCTGGGCTTCATCCAACTCCGATTGAAGCCGCACGATCGTCACTTCGGGGGTCTCGTCCCGTTCTTCGGCCTCCTCGCTGTTGGACACATCGCCCGTGTCAGGCTCCTCCGCCTCCAGAACTGCCTCTTCAGGCACCTGACCGTTATCTGGTTCTACCGCTGCGTTTTCCCGTTTTTCCTGTTTGCTCATTGATGATCCTGTTACGCAAATATGTTGTCTAACGGCTCTGGCCGTAGAGTTGGTGCATCAGTTCGTTCAGAAGTGTGGCGACGTAGCGCACTGCCCCGACTGTCCGACCGTAGGGCATTCGCATCGGGCCGACTACGCCCAGCATGCCGCTCACCCGATTCGGTACACCATAGCGGCTCAGTACAAGGCTGATGTCCTGCATATCGCCGAAACGACCCTCGCCGGCAATCATCACCTGTACGTCGCTCAACTCCATCACATCATCGTAAATCTCTTGCAGCAGCGTGCGCTGTTCGAACACTTCCACGATCCGGCTCACCTGCGGCCCGTCGGTAAATTCAGGCTCGGCCAGTACCTGGGCCAGCCCGTGTCGATATACGCGGTCGGTGATCTGCTCCTCCGACTGCAGCAACGTGTTCAGCACCAGCTCGCCCACTTCGCGCGTGAAGCCGGAGAATTCCTCCAGCTTTGAAGGCAGATCGGCAGCTGTAGCCCCGGAGAACTCCCCGTTGAGCTGGTTGCTCGCCCGGCTCAAATCCTCCTGAAAAATCGGCTGTTCCAGCGTGATTAACTGCTGTTTCAGTGTCCCCGTGGCCAGCACGAGGACCAGCAAGACTACCGTATCCTGAATGCCGATCAATTCCAGATGTTTGACCCGGCTCGAAGTGGAGCGCGGGGAGGTCGCCAGCGCCGCACCCGTGGAGGCTTTGGCCAGGACCGCCGTGCTGAGACGCAACCACTGATCGATCTCCTGCCGGGCCTGATGGAACTGATGGCGAATCATATGCCGCTCATGTGGGGGCAGATCGGTAGGGGCCATGAGATTGGCCACAAAGTACCGGTAGCCGCCATCGGTGGGGATGCGGCCGGCGCTGGTGTGCGGATGGGTCAGCAGCCCGGCCTTCTCCAGCGCAGCCAGGTCATTGCGGATGGTTGCCGCACTGACGCCCAGTTCGTATTTCTGCGCGATCGACTGGCTGCCCACCGGTTGGGCATTCTCCACATATTCCTGGATGACGATCCGCAGCACCTGTTTACGGCGCTGGCTCAACTGCAATTCGGTCATGGCCTACTGGCAAATACGATTGCCGCCTGTCTGCCTTCCCTCTGGCGTGCTGATGGTGCGGCGCTGGAGGGGAAGTCGAACCTGCGAACAGTTGGCAGCAATCAGACGGTTGAAAATGCTCTTATCACTCTTGTTATGGGAGTGCAAACCAAGTAAGAAGTGTAACAAACCGGGTAGGGGGTTGTCAAGGAGTTTGGGTTGTTTCAATAGGCGTTTTTGTTTGTCCCGAGCAGCCACTGGCCCAGCGTACGAATGATTATTTTAATGTCCAGGGCCAGTGACCAGTTTTCGATATACCAGAGATCGTACTTTGTGCGCTCTTCGATCGAGGTGTCCCCTCGCAGCCCGTTCACCGCCGCCCAGCCAGTCATGCCGGCCTTTTCGCGGTGTCTGTCCATATAACGAGGAATCATCTGCCGGAACTGCTCCACGTAAACCGGTCGTTCAGGGCGCGGCCCAACCAGGCTCATTTCGCCAAAGAGTACATTGATCAGTTGGGGTAGTTCGTCGATATTGGAGCTGCGGAGGAAAGCGCCAAGTTTGGTACGCCGGGGATCGTTCTCGACGGTCCAGCCCGGCCCGGACTCCTCAGCATCCTCGCGCATCGAGCGAAACTTCAGAATCTTGAAAGACTTCGCATCCAACCCCATTCGTTCATGTGTGTAAAAAACCGGCCCGGGGCTGTCCAATTTGATCAAGAGCGCCACCAACATCAGGAAGGGGCTTATTATCACCAATCCGATAGCGCTGCCCACAAGATCCATCCCGCGTTTGAGTGTCAGTCGCCAACCCTGGAGAGCCACGTCGCGCACTGTGACCAGGGGCAACCCGCCGAGATAGCCAATCGTCACTTCACTGGCCATAATCCCAAACGCATCCGGCAGTACGCGAATGCCGACCTTTTCTCGCTCACATAGGCTTATGATACCGATCAGTTCCTGGTGGGTACTTTCCGGCAGGGCGATGATCACTTCGTCAACCGCAAATTCGTCAATAATTCTGGGGATGTCGGCGACGCCGCCCAGAATCGGCACGTTCAGAACGGAACGTGTACTGCTGTTATCTACGATTCCGATCACGTGAAAGCCCAGCTTTGGATTGGCCTGAACCCTCTGCAGGATCATGCGGCCGGAGTCGCCCCCGCCGATGAGCAGGACCCGATCCCCGCCGATTCCTCTGGCCTGGGCATTCCACTGCATTTGCGCATGCAAGGTCCGGCCAATCGTCAATATGATTATGTTCAGCAACCAGGCATAGCCCAGGAACGTGCGGTGGTACACGAATTCCCGCAGAAAAAGGCTCACCAATGCGACGGTCAGGAGCGTACAGAGTGTCGTAAGCTTTGCAGTGCGAAAGATTTCGTCCAGATGACCGAGCGGCCGGCGGCGCTGGTACATGCGCTGCGAAGAGAAAAGCGACAGAAGCACCAGCGTCTGGGTCAGTGGCAGTGGCAGGAACTCCACAAATGGGCCGACAATGATATCCGGCTGTAACTCCATCAGTCGCGGCGTCAGGTTCATCTTAGTGAGCGAGTGGGCCAGAAAGAAAGCCAGCCACGTACATCCCAAATCCACAATCGCCAGCGAGAGCGCGAATACAAGCTGGGCGCGCTTTGGGACGCCTGGCCGCTGGGCGCGCAGGGCCGAGTAGCTTCCGTTTGGATTGGAGTATGTGTCTTGCTCGGCCGCATCCGCATCTTCCGCGGCCGCAGTCGCGGCCGGCCGCGGTTCTGTCAGAGGCTCCTCAAGATCTGTTGTCGTCTGAACAGGTGACTTCCACATAGTGTCTATCGTTCACATAGTGTCTATCGTTCACATAGTGTCTATCGTTCACATAGTGTCTATCGTTCACATAGTGTCTATCGTTCACATAGTGTCTATCGTTCACATAGTGTCTATCGCTTGAAATCAGCAGTGGGCGGCGAGTTACTGTCCACAACCAGCTTTGCGAATTTCTGGCGGGCCGGTCTTTGATACTGCCCCAAAACGCGAAGCCGTGCTATATCCGCTCCTGTCGTAGTTTCCACAGCCGGATCGCAATGTCCAGGCCGCCAATCAGAGCAATACTGAGCCAGATCAGTTTGTCCAGCACCCATGAACTGTTGGCCCGGTAGTGTTTACGATAGAAGATCCACATCGCTTCATAAAAGGCGCGCCGGGCCTTGCGGCTCTTGCGGCTGGAGGCCTCTTTGACATGTGTGATCTCGACCTGGCCGTTGTACCAGACTTCCCAGCCCGCGCTCTTGATACGCTTTGCCCAATCCAGGTCTTCACCGTACATGAAGTAGGCCTCGTCCAACAGCCCGACCTCCAGTATCGCCTGCGTGCGCACCTGCATATAGGCGCCCACAACCGAATCCACCGGATGCACCGCATCCTCCGGCAGGTAGCTCAGATTGTAGGCGTTGAAACGCTCGCTCTTCGGAAACAGCCGGCTCAGACGGGTCATGCGGCAGAAGCTCACCCAAGGCGTGGGAAAACTGCGCCGGCAGGCCAGATCGAGTGTTCCGTCCGGGCGTCGCACTCGCGGACCGGCTACTCCGAGGTCGGGCCGCTCGTCCATGAACTGGATCATTTCGGCCAATGCGTTCGCCGGTAAAACAGTGTCATTGTTTAGTAGGAGAATGTAGCGGGGAAGAGACTCGTTGCGCAGTGGTGGGCGGTCAGAGAGGCCCAGTTGGCGAAGAGCCAGGTTGTTGCCCGCGCTGAAGCCGAGATTGGTTTCGGAAACGATCAGGCCGGCCTGCGGGAAGCGGTCGCCCATCATAGACACGCTGTCGTCACTGCTGCCGTTGTCAACTATACAGACTGTGTAGGAAAAGTCGCCGGCAGACGCGAACACGGATGTCAGGCATCCGGACAGGAGAGCGCTGGCGTTGTAATTGACAATAACTATCGCGAGGTCAATTCCCTCTGCAGACGGAACAGACCCGGAGGGCAACTCACTCGTAGGCAGCGTCAATGATGAGCCGCTGCTCTCAATCCAATCTGACCAGACGACATGGCGAGGAGATTGCATTTTTTGAGTTGCTGTTCACCCGCTTCTCAATTCTCCATACGGTTGGAGAAGGCCGCGGGCGGCAAATGTGAGCGAAAAAGTCACTGTGAACTATGCGATCGCATTGGGATGATTAGCTGTCGCGGAACGCAGAACAGGCAATCAAGGTATTCCAACAACATGCAGATTTCACAGCCGGAACCGTCTGCTCTAAGTGCGTCTGATTCTAGCATGGCATGCTGCTTTAGCCAAAGCGATTGTCTGAACCCGCCCTCTCCGTTCACTGTCCATCGAAGGTCATCTGGGATCTGACTGGGCGACGGCAAAACGTGAATATGACGCCAAAGGTGTTCACAATCCGTGCACCCTATGCCGGTTGTGCCCTCACCCGAAGATGACTGAGCGAGCAGAAAACAGTTGCACTCTCTTCCGCCTACAATCGGCGTAGCGCAACTTCCAGCACACGGTCTGGCCTCAGTTCCGGCAGCAGGAGCGCATCGGCTGCAGCCGCTAGAGCATCAGTAGAAAGAGACTCTTTCTCATGGCCTGTACCTTCCATTTCGCATCCTGGCAGAGCGCCCTGAGGAATCAGGCCGATCAGTTCGCTGCGATCGAGCGCAACATCATGGCGGGCAGCCTGCTGGTGAATGGCATTGACGGCCGCATAAGGCGATGTGGCTCGATAGTCGACCAGATTCATGCTGACCTGTGCCTGTCCGTCGACAAGGAGGCCCAGGGCTCTGACTGCCGGCAGCCCGCCGTCGCGCTCGCGGATCTGGCGGGCGATTGCTCGGGCGACGGCTACATCGGCTGTGCGCAGGAAGACGTTGAAGGCGATGAGTATAGGCCTGGCCCCGACGACGACCGCGCCCGCCGGGCCCACCCTGGCAGGGCCGAAATCAGGCGCGCGCCGCGGGTCGTGGATATTCCGGGCTAGCGCCTCATATTCCCCGCGCCGGACGTCGGCCAAGTTGCGGCGTTCCCGCCGCGTGGCCGCTTCGCCATAGAGGTAGACCGGCACATCCAGCTCATCACCGATACGACGACCTAGCCGCCGGGCCAGGCGCGCGCAGTCTGCAAGTGTAGTGTTGTGAATCGGTACCAGCGGGACCACATCGGCCGCCCCCAGCCTGGGATGGACGCCCCGATGCCGCCTGAGGTCAATGCGGGCGACAGCCACCCCGACCGCATTGAACAGCCCTTGCAGAACCGGCTCCGGCGGGCCCGCGATTGTGAGAACGGTGCGGTTGTGGTCTGCATCGCTGGTGCGATCGAGCAGCCGCGCGCCCGACGTCTGAACTGCCGCCGCCAGATCGTCAGTGACATCGGCGCGCCGGCCCTCCGAGAAGTTGGGAACCGCCTCGATGATCTGGATGTCGTCGGAACTGTGAGTCATCTGATGACGTGTTGGGCAGCGGCTGTGGTGCGGGCAGGGTTAGGCGCGTTCAACATTCTTTCCTGCCCCGGTCGTCTCTTTGAACCACTAAATGAGAGGCTGAGGACTGGACTGAAATAAACTGAAATGGAAAGAACCGCGCTGCCATCAACCGGTTCGCCCTAGTAGCCACTTCACGAGCAAGAGAATGGCGAACGCGGTCGCCATCAGGGCAAGCGACAAGGCCAATGCCACATCGAGGTCCAATTCGAAGCCGATATAAATGGCCAGGGGCATCGTCTGTGTGCGCCCAGGATAGTTGCCGGCGAAAAGGATGGTCGCCCCGAAATCACCGAGAGCCCTCGCCCAAGTCATAACCAGCCCGCCCAGCAATGAGGCGCGGGCGAGTGGGACCGTAACAAAGCGGAAGATCTGCCGGCCGTCCGCCCCGTCCAATGATGCCGCCTCTTCGAGCTCGACTACGCTGCGGCTTAGACCGCCGATCGCCGCGCGGATGTAGTAGGGAGAAGCGACGAAAAGCTGTGCGAGAATGACTGCCAGCGAAGTAAAGGCGATCTCGATTCCCGCCACGGACAACCCCTGCCCCAACATCCCCCGGCGGCCAAAAGCCATCAGCAGGGCCAGCCCGGCAACAGCAGGGGGCAGGACGGTGGGCAGATCGATCAGCGTGTCCAGCGCACGGCGTCCCCGAAAATGCCGGCGGGCCATCAGCACCGCCAGCGGCGTGCCCAGAACGATCGTCAGGAGCGTTGCTGTGGCCGATGTCCATAAGCTCAGCACGATAGCCCGCCGAGCCACAGGCTGGGCCAGGTGGGTGCTGATGTCGGTCAACTCTGTGCGCCAGATCAGTGCCAGCAAAGGGAGGGCCAGGAACAGGATCATGGGCGCCGCTGCCCAGAAGAGAGCAGTTCCCGGTCGCGACAGGCGCCTGGAGGAGCGCTGGTCGTCCCGCGCCCGGTCGACGGGGAGGCGCATCGCTTCAGCGGCCTCAGTCGTTCGCATGATCCGATGCCTCTGCTGCCGCAGTCGCTGAGGCCCCCCTGGAGCCTTCAGCCCGGCATTCGGTCGAAAAGCCGTGCGATTCCAGCACAGCGGTGCCTTCTTCAGAAAACAAAAAGGTGACAAAGGTTGCGGCCTGCTCAGGCTGTCTACTGTCCCGCGTCAGAGCGATTGGATAGGTTGCCGAGATGTTGAGATGGGCTGGAATCTCCATGCGTTGCAGCTCAGTTTCACCAAGGATGTCGCTGGCGTAAACGACTCCGGCATCGGCCTCGCCCAACTGTAGTTTGCTGAGAATGCCCCGAACATTCTGTTCTTCAGACACGATATTGTCCTCGAAGCCGGCGCGAAAACCGGGCCCAAGACGGTCGTCCTGCTCGGCACTGGCCAGGAACTGCCGCGTGTACTGCCCGATCGGCACGGCTTCTGCCCCGACCACAATCTTATGGCCGGGCTGGGCCAGCTTCAGCAAAGATTCGAGCCCAGGCGCGGCCGAATCACCCGAGACCCCGCGGCCGTAGCCGATTATTAACCGATTGCAGGCGAATGTCTTCACGCTCATCTCTTCGATTCGTCCGGCCTCGACTGCGGCCTGCATCTGCATCTCGTCAGCCGAGGCGAAAATGTCGGCGCGCGCCCCTTCCCGCAGCTGACCTGCCAGCTGCTGGGAACCGGCAAAGTTGAATTCGACGTTACCAGAATGGCCGCTGCGGCTGAACGAACCGGCTGCCTCTTGGAAGACATCGGTTAGGGACGCGGCCGCGAAGACCGTCACGACGGCTGTCTCGGATAATGACGCACTGCCGGCAACTGACCCGCCGCAACCGGTCAGAAGTAGAATACCCAGCAGCAGCGCGACCGCTGCGTTCAGCAAACGGGCACGCGGCAAAGTCCGGTTCTGCGTTTGCGTATCCCTCTGCAATACCCACTTCCTTCTCCACTGAACTTCCGTGGTGAAGGTAAGCGAACAAGATCTCCTGCACGCAGCAGGAATCAGCCTGAGTGCAGTTGTCGTCAAACGCAGACACAAAGATGACACGGATTTGACGATAGCAGTCAGCAGTAACCGTGTCAAATTTAGACCGTTTCCACCCAGGAGGCGGGGCGGTACGACTGTCGCTGTGCGCGCACCGCTGCCCTTCGGCAGATCGAGGCGGCAGCGAGAAATGAATGACGCTGGCGTTCCATTCTGTTCTGATCAGTATGGTATGATCGAGAGATAGCGCCGGCAACGCAGCGCGGTCATGCCGAAGAATGATGGGCCGCGGCAAGCCGAGCGCATTCAGGGCCAACGTCTCCTGGCCGGATTTGCCAGTGGGAAGACAGGGGGAGCATTGACAGGGGGAGCGGTGACAGATCAAGCAGTGAAGTGGAATGAGTTCGTCAGCAACCATACAGCCGGCCATCTCCTGCAGACGAGCGAATGGGCGGCCCTGAAATGCCGCTCCGGCTGGTGGGCCAGTCATGTTCACCTGCCGGAATCCGCGGCCGGCGGCCTCATACAGGCCGGGGCCATGCTCCTCTTTCGTAAAGTCATGGGCCAGGTTCTGGCATACGTCCCCAGAGGCCCGCTTGTCGACTGGTCCGACGCGTCGCAGACGGAAGCCGTCGTGGCGCGCATGTGCGATGCCGCCCGGCAGGAGGGCGCGTTCGCGTTGAAAATCGAGCCGGATCTGCTGGACACAGCAGCAAACCGGCAGCGTCTTGGTGCGGCCGGCTTCCATCCCAGCGCCCAAACGATTCAGCCCCGCAGCACCGTTGTCGTCGATCTGCAGCCTGACGCCGATACGATCCTGGCGCAAATGAAGAGCAAGTGGCGTTACAACATCCGGTTGGCCGCACGCAAAGGCGTCAGCGTGCGTGAGCTCGAGGCGCATGAGCTGCCCCAGTTCCAGCAGTTGATGGAAGAGACGGGAAAGCGGGACGGGTTTTCCGTCCACAGCCCCGCCTACTACCAGAACGCCTACGAACTTCTGGCCTCCCGCTGGGGCGCCTTCCTGCTGGCCTCCTATGAGGGCGAGCCGCTGGCCAGCATCGCTGTGTTTGCCGCCGGTTCGACAGCCTGTTACCTGTGGGGGGCCAGCAACAACCGCCATCGCAACCTGATGCCCAATCACGCGCTCCAGTGGGAAGCGATGCGCTGGGCCAAAGAACGCGGCTGCGCACGCTATGATCTTTGGGGCATTCCCGACGAGATCGGCACCATCGCCACCGGACTCTGGGAAGAAGGGCGCAAGACCGTTTCCGCCGAGAAGGCGCCGGTCGATCTGAACGCGCTTCCTCCCGGGGACCTTTGGGGCGTTTTCCGTTTCAAACAGGGCTTTGGCGGTGCCGTTGAGCGCACAGTCGGCGCGTGGGATCTTCCCCTACGGCGACCGGTCTATGATCTCTATCGGGGCGCGCTGTTGGCGAAGGACCGGGCTGCCAAAAGCAGGCACGGGGCAAATAGGCAGGAAGAGCGAGAGAAGACCTCCTCCCCTTCCTCTGCTGAGGTAGCAGTCGAACCGGTGGTGACGGCCGCGGCCTGGGAAGAACTGTTGACGCAGTTGCCGCCCGACCGGAGCCACGTACTGCAAAGTTGGTCGTGGGGCGCCGTCAAGGCCAGCGCCGGCTGGCGCGTCGAGCGTTGGCGCCTGCTGCGCGGCGGTCGCCCACTGGGAGCCTTTCAGTGGCTGTCTCGACAGCCTACGCCTGCGGTGCCTTTGCGCGTTGCCTACGTGCCCAAGGGTCCCTTGCTGGATTGGTCGGATGACGAAGCGGCTGCGCTGGTACTGGCGCAGATCGAAGAGCTGTGCCGGCGGCGGGGCTGCCTTCAGGTGAAAATCGATCCTGATGTCGGCGAAGAGGATGGCGAAGGGATCCGCCTGAAGCAACTGCTGATCCAGCGCAACTGGCGCTACAGCCCGGAGCAGATTCAGTTCAAGAATACCGGCTTCACGGACATCACCCAGCCCGATGAAGAACTGCTGGCCTCGTTCAAGAGCAAATGGCGCTATAACATCCGATTGGCCGAAAGGCGGGGGGTGACCGTCCGCTGCGGCGATGTTGACGATCTGCCGGACTTCTATCGACTCTACCAGGAGACGAGCGCCCGCGATGATTTTCTGATCCGCCCGTTCGCCTACTACGATTCCTTGTGGCGTATGTTTCTGAAGATGCAGGAGGACGAGGGAAACCTGACCGGCGGCGCGCTGCTGCTGGCCGAGCATCCAGAGGAATCTCAGCCCGTTGCCGGGCTGTTCCTGCTCCGTCACGGTCGCCAAACTCTTTATTTCAATGGGGCCAGCAGCGCCCGGCGGCGCCGCGACATGCCCAACTACCTGTTACAGTGGCGGGCTCTCCAATGGGCCAGGGCCCAGGGAAGCACGGTCTACGATTGGTGGGGTGCCCCCACAAACCCGGAGGATCCGAACGATCCTCTCCAAGGGGTATGGCGCTTTAAGGAAGGGTTTGCCGCCCGCATGGCTGTGCATACGGGGGCGTGGGACTGGTCGCCCAGCCCGCTGCTATGGCACAGTTACCACAAGGGAAAGTCGCTGTTGCTGGAACAGATGCGTAAACGGCACGGCTAACGGCCGCCCGAACATGGCCGGCCATCCACCGGCCGCAGGCAGCCCGCCTACCCCGATAGAATAGCGCCGCCAGGGACGACGACCGGTGTATCCGAACTGTTTGACAGACTGACGTCGCCTTCCACGGTGACAGAGGCGCCAAAGGTATAAGGGCCTGCAACGGAAAAACTACGGCAGCGGAGCAGCGAAGGCGACCCGTGCGGGAATCTTTCCTCGATCTGATCGATGAACTGGTAGAATCGGTCGTCCAGTTCCACTAAGGGGGAGCCCCCAGGGAAGCGACCGGTACCCCGCCGCGGATCCAGATCCACGCACTGTTCCTCGCTCAGCCGGTACGCATCGGAGCGCAGCGCAAGCAGATCATTACATCGCTTGACCGGCAAAAAGCGGTCGCGCGGCACTTGGATCGCCTGCGCGCCGTCGAATGCCGAGATCGCCAGGCCAACCGCAGTTTCCAATTGGTAGACAGGTGGGGAGTCCGGGCGCGCAGGGTCCACCGGCTTGTTGTTGACGATCATCGGCAGATCCAGAAAACCGTCTCGTTCCTGCAGCAGCTCTCGCAAAGTGGGCAGGTGAATCCACAGACTGTTGGTATTGAACAGCCCGTAGCGGTCGATGTCCTGAAACTGCTCGATCTCCTCTGGTGGGCACTGGGCGATCTCCCGCAGCAGGAGCCGTCCATCAGGGCTCTGGGCGAGGTGCCCCCCCTTGCGGTCGGCCGCCGTGCGAGCGGTTACTTCCATGAGAAAGGGTAGGCGGCGGGCCGCGAAATACCCCAGAATATCGGTGTCGACAGTTGCGCCAAGGTTGTCGGCGTTGCTGACGAACATGTATTCGTACCCACGAGAGAGCATCCGTCTGAGCAGGCTGCTCATGTGCAAAGTGGCGTAGATGTCACCGTGCCCGGGTGGACACCACTCCTTGGTCGGGTCTTCAGGCCACTCCACGGGCTGCAGAGTCTCCTGCCAGATCTTGGGTACTTTGTTTTGCAGAAAGGTGAGAGGCAGGCTGCCAGCTTCGCCTTTGGCGAGTTGCGGGTAGGCGCTAAGTGCCTTTTCGGTTGCTTCCTGTGTACTGTAGCTGTTCATGAAGACGAGCGGCAGCCGGGCCGTCATCTTCTGGCGCAGGTGCAGGACATGGCGGACGATAACATCGAGGAAGCGCAACCCGTCTTTCACCATCAACAGCGATTTCGGCCCCTGCAAACCCATCGTCGCGCCCAGGCCGCCGTTAAGTTTCACGACGACGAGCCGGCTGAGCGCGTCCAGGCCCTCTTCATGGAAACCAGTGGCCGTAGAGCTGTCCGCTATATCTGATGGTGGGCGTGCGCTGGCGCCGGGGATATAACCTGTGGCGCCGGCGCAGAGTTGGTCGTAGTAATGTTCAAAACTGCGAATCAGCAGGTCGTCCAGACCCGCGCGTCTCATCTTCTCACGAACCGGTGCAAGTGACACCGTGGGAACTTGACCCATTCAATAACCTCGGACTTGCCTGTTGCTTGGGGCTTTCTTATCGTTGCCGCAATTCTCTCTTTACCAACCGACCGCGCAGCCGTCCTTGCGCGGGTCGCTCCCCCCGGTCAGGACACCACTCTCCGGATCTCGGACGATTATCTGACCGCCGCCAAAACCGCCGCGACCCGCGCCGTTCACCGGCACCACCTGATGCCCGCGACGGGACATCTCCGCCAGTACATCGTAATCCCAACCTTCTTCGATCGACAACCGGCCTCCGCCTTCCTCCGCACCCAATCCTGCATGCGGGCCGCTCAACGACCAACGGGGCACGTCCAGTGCCTGCTGGGGGCTCATGTCCAGGGCCACCATGTTGACCAGCATCTGCAGATGTCCCTGGGGCTGCATATAGCCCCCCATCACGCCGAAGCTGGCATGCAGCGCGCCGCCACGGGTCGACATCGCCGGGATGATCGTGTGATAGGGACGCTTGTTCGGAGCCAGACTGTTGGGATGGTCGGGGTCGAGTACGAAGAGTGCAGCCCGGTTCTGCAGGCTGACCCCGCTCCCGGGCACAACCAGCCCGGTGCCCATTCCCTGGTAGAGGCTGTTGATGAAACTGCACGCGTTCCCCTCGCCGTCCGCAGTGGACAGATAGACGGTATCTGAACCGGCCATTGGATAACCGGTGGCAACCGACGCTGCCGCACGCCGCGGGTCGATCTCCTCGCGCCTCTGATCAGCATAGGCCCGGCTGGCGAGCGTGCTCAGGGGAATCGGGACCACATCGACGTCACAGACCCACTGCTGGGCCTCGGCGTAGCCAATGCGCATACACTCCACCAGCGTGTGCAAACGGTCAACGCTGGACATTTCCGCCAGGTCGAAGCCATCCGCCAGATTGGCGGCGACGATGGCCGCCAGCCCCTGCCCGTTGGGCGGGCATTCGTATAGGCGAACATCGCCAAAATCAGCCGTGATTGGCTCATGCCAGGTGCTCGTATGGGCCGCCATATCCTGCGGCGTTATCCAACCGCCGTAGCGCTGTACGTGCTCGCTCAGCTTGTCAGCAAACGCCCCGGCGTAGATCGCTCCCTTGCCGTCGGCCGCAATAGCCCGCAACGTGTGGCCCAATGTGGGGATGCGCATTACCTGCCCGGGCCGCGGCGCGCAGCCGTCAACGAGAAGCTCATGACCGCTGGGCTGCTCCGGTCCATTATCCAGGTCACCGCTGATCCAGTCCGGTGAACGCCGGAGTTTCGCTGCCTGGCCAGCCCATCCCCGGCCAATCCATTCGGTGACGGGGTAGCCCTCTTCGGCCAGATCGATGGCAGGCCTGAGTACATCCGCCAGCGTCATGCCACCGTGCTTTTCCAGCAGATCGCTCCACCCGGCAACGGTCCCGGGTATGCTGACGCTGTGGCCCGTAAACTGGGGCATGCGGGCATAACCGAGACGGCGCAGATCTTCAATCGATGCCGCGCCTGCCGATCGGCCAGACCCGTTGAGCGCGGTCACACTTTCCGTTTTGGCATCCCAGTAGAGAGCGAAACAGTCGCCGCCAATGCCGGTGGAGATCGGCTCAACCACGTTCAGGGCCGCTGCTGTGGCGATGGCGGCGTCAGCCGCGTTGCCGCCCGCCTGCAGGATCGACAATCCGGCCTGTGCAGCAAGCGGTTGACTGGTAGCAACCATTCCATTGCGCGCCAGGACATTGCTGCGGCGCGAGCGAAAAACGAAGTCAAAATCCATAGACATGTCTTTCCGAAGCCTTTTAACAGGGGAAAATGGGATAGACTATTCATGATAGTATACCGACAGGGAATAGGCAAAGCGGTCAATGATCGCATCCGCGACGTAGCCAACACGTCCAGGCTTCTTCCTCCGAAGAATTCAGATCTTTTTGGCGGAACTACGCGGCTACGGTAGACTGTTTGGATAGGGTTTATTCCATCTCCTCCTGGTTGCCATCTTGCTCCTGGATCTGTTGTCCGCGGCAACCAGCTAGTCTTTCTGGCGTCCCGGTCTAGTAACTGCCAATGGGTTTCCTTGTTGAGGCCATTGCCAACATTGCACCTTATATCTATGCAACGTGTGGTCTGCTGGCTCTATTTCAACTGTATCGCACGTGGCAGGTGCGCGCCGAGCGGCGGCAGGCCGTCTTTTCCCTGGAGCGGGACAAGGCGATAGACGATCTCTATCGTATCTTTCTCTCAGCGTTGCTGATGCTTGTGGTAATGGGTTTCACCTATTTCGCCAGTACAACGCTGCGCGAGGCAATGCTCGCGGTGGAGTCATCCTCAGGTTTTTCATCACCGGACGGCTCCTCGACATCGCCAAATACATCATTGTCTTCCCTGATTCCGACGCCGACATTCACGCCGGAGCCACCGACGCCGACCCCGTTGCCAACTCGCATCGTTGTCTCCACACCTGTGCCGGACAACCAGGAGGAGGATACACAGCCAGAGCAGTCTGATCCCGCGCCCAATCCCCTTCCAGTCTCTCCGGCCCTGTGTCCCGACGGACGTTCAGTCATACTGTCGCCGGGAAACGGGGCGGTCGTAAGCGGGCAGGTCCCAATTGTGGGTACAGCCCAGCACGATCAGTTCTCCTTCTATAAGCTGGAGTTTGCGCCTAGCGGCGCCAATCAGAATTTCAACTACTTTGACGGTGCTGAAAACCAAGTGGTCGGCGGGCTTCTTGGCAATCTGAACAGCTCTGCCATGGCGAACGGCGCTTATGTCATTCGGGTCGTTGTGGTGGATACCACGGGCAACTATCCGCAACCCTGTAGCGTGACGGTGACAGTACAGAACTGATGAAGTCGAATCCTGAGATGTGTGCTGCCGCTTCGCGGTTCGGGCGCGGCGCATGAACAATAGATTGCTGCGTTTTGGGAAAGCTCTGGCCGCCGGGCGAAGTCTGATATGGGGGAATCCACTCGCGGCCGGCGTAGTTTTCGCCATCGTCGTTTCGCTGCTTGTGCTTCTGTTGCTTTTGCTGCGCGACGTCAATCCAGCCGCCTTGCCAGCGGTCGACAGCAGATCGACCGATGTTGCGGCGCTGCCATCGGACCCGTCAACCAACACGCCAACCGCCACCCCCTCTCCTGCCGCCATGGCCGTCCAAGCCGACGTCCCAACTGTTTCCCCTACACCTACGGACGTCTCTGCTTCGATCGCAACGGCCACAGGCAGCCCGGTCCCGGCACTGACATCGACCGAGGCGGCGACCCCATCACCAACCTGGACACCGACGGTCACGCCGACGCCGACTGCGACTGAACTCTATGTGCCGATCAGTGTCTTCCCTTCGGAAATCGAAATTGGCGCGCCTGACAATGTGACGGGGCGCGTCGTTCTGTTTCCCGCCCGTCTGCGGGCCGGCCCTACCACAGAGGATGACGTACTGGCTCGCCTCGGCCAGGATGTCGAGGTCACCATTGGGGGAATCATTGCCAGCGGTACCTGGGTCCTGTTGAAAGTAACCGATCCGAGGACGGACGTGGACGGCGAAGAAGGTTGGATGGCCGTCGAGCTGCTGGAGATTGACGGCGATCTGACGACACTGTTGAACTATACGGATGAGGGCATCCGCATCCGGCCATTCGGCTCGCGCCCGCCCGGAATTGGGATTAAAATAACGCCGCTGCCGACTGCAGCAGCCCAGTTGGCGTCGGCCGCGTTTGCCGCCACCCCGACAGCACCGCCTACAACAACGGCGACGGCAACAGCGACAGCCGCACCGACGGAAACAGAGGTCCCGACAGCGGTACCGACGCCAACATTCACACCAACACTCACACCAACACCAACACTGACGCCCCCGCCACCGCCCACACCAACGCTGACACACACGCCGACTGCCACGGCAACGCACACACCGACTCCAACGCCGACCCCACAGCCCACGTCCACACCGACTGCCACACGGTCGGCTTCGACGCAAACAGAGGACTACATACCCACAGAACTGTCCGCCATAGACCTGCGACCAGCGCAGGCCCCCCCGCCACAGGCCGGTGAATTCGTCGCGACCGTACTCGACGAGACGGAACCGGCCGATCCTGCCGAACTACTATCCGTTCGCACCGATAGCGGTGAAGTCCTCCTGTTGAACATCGACCCGCTTGCAGAGCAGATTATGATGTGGAGCGGCATCTTTGGGGCCTCCAGGGGTGAATGGCTCGACGCCGGTACCGACTTCCTCTGGCCGGGGACAAAGGTCTACGTGGCAGGGCGCAAAGAGGAGAGCGGGCGTGTGACCGTTTCCAGTATGCGCGTGGTCGCTCCTCCTGAATTCGAGCGCGTGAGACGTATGGATGTGCCGACCTTCGGCGCCGCAAAAGAGAGCGACAAAGCGGTTGCGCTGCTGGGGAGGCGCGGTGACCCCGGCGTCTTCCTCTTGCACCAGGATGGCGTGGTGACCGTGGTCCGCGAAACCGGGCAGAGCGTGCTGCCAGTGTTCTACGGCGCCGAAGGATTCGTAGTCCCCGATGCCAACGCACCCGCCGACAAAAACGGCTTCCTGTATGTGCGCGGCGACGGTATCGGACTCTCTTTCCAGGCCTATCCCTTCAACGGCGTGCGGGGAATCGTAGCCGACGATCTCGGGGATATCTGGTGGATCGAGATGCCGCAGGTCGGGTTGGCCCAGTGGCGGCTGTGGCACTACAACAGCCAGGATGGCGAGATCGTTCTGCGCGTGCAGGCCAATACCTCCCTGCTGGGAGGAAATGCCAACATCTCAACCCAATCCACGCTCATCGCAGCCCTGGCCCGCGCCGAAAAAGGACGTTCCTTCGTCATCGATACCGCCAATCTGGATGCAGGGCGTCAGTATACCGGACTGTACCGCGTCGATCTGAATGCAGAAGGAGAAATCGACGTGAGCCGGCTGGCGCCAGAGGGCATCTATCGCGGGCCGTTCCAGCTCAGCCCCGACAACCGGCGCCTGGCCCATCTGGCCTATGATCCGCAGCACCCGAGCTTGACCGTCGGCTTTGTGCGCCCCGCCAACCAGCTGTGGGTGCGGGAGATGGCTCCCAACGGTGCGGGCGCGCGCGGCCGGTTGAGCGCCCAAACCCAGACAAAATTCGAGTTCTTCGCTCCACAAGTGGCTTGGCGGGACGATGACCGGATCCTGCTTGCCCGCAGCCGCTTCTCACCCCAGGGCGTCTTTTCGCTGGAGATTTTCGGTATCACCGAAGTGGATCTGCGCAAGACAGGTTCCGCAGCCCGTTCTTCCTATCTCTACCCGCTGGGCGATGTGGTGGGGGACTACGCCGCCTGCGCCGACGGCTCGGTTCTGATCAGTGCAAGATCGGGAAATCGGGTTCCACGGCTGGAGGAGTGGACAGGCACAGGGCGGCCCGAAATGCGTGGGCAGTTGCCGGGATACTATGACCGCATCTTCCTCTGCTGGCAGCGCTATTCCGGTCCTGTACGGATTCGACGGTGATGCGTGGTCAATGGCCGCTGGCAACTGCAATCTGGCCTGAAGGTTTCATACATTTCGCCGGCATCACACATCTGATCCTGGGGATTGGCGGCCTGATTCTGGGCGCCCTGCTCGTGATCTGGTGGACCCAGCAGACGGGCCGCTGGTACGGAATCTTTGCCGGCACGCTCCTGTTCAGTATGGTGTTAAACGTGGCGGCCTACTATCTGTTCGTCGTCCCCCCTCACAGCGCCGGATGCATCGACCTCTGCCCCGGTCGCGTTGGCTTCCCTCTCCCCTTCGCAACACTTTCCACCGAAGGATCAGCGCAGATCTATATCGGCGACTTTCTCCTGAACCTGTTGCTGCTGTGGTTGCTGTTGTTCGGCGGTGTGGTTCTCTGGCGTATTCTGAGCGAGGCTGTCCAGCTAAGTGAGAGGGGGCTTCGTTTCCGGCTGCTCTCTTTTGTAACGTTCGTCCTCCTGTCCTGGGGTCTTCTGCCCCGCTACCTCAGCCCGCCGGCCGCACAGGTATCAGGCGACCAGTTGCGCCTGTCGGTCAATGCCCGACGCGCCGCCGAAACGACCTACGGGGTAACTGGCCTGTGGGTCCATCGCCTCGCTCTGGAGGACATTCGTTACGTCCCAGTCGAGGCTCCCGATGCCTTCGGCGACATCGACAAGCCACAGGCACAGGTCTGCATGCGAGGGTATACCTACTTCTATCTTCCCTGGCGCCGCTATCGGGTCAGGCTCGATCAGACAGGCGTAACCCCCCTGAATTTCCAGGAGCTGTCCCTCACCGGTAGTTGCTGGCAGCCATAGGAACCAGAAAGCCGGCGGCCAGCCTATCCGCTGACCGCCGGCTACTGAACTCAGGCTACTGAACTCAGGCTACTGAACTCAGGCTACTGAACTCAGGCTACTGAACTCAGGCTACTGAACTCAGGCTACTGAACTTAGGCTACTGAACTTAGTTTGAACCGTAAAGCTCCGTCGCCGGGAAGAAAGCCGCCCACGCAAACCAGAAGTGATCGAAATGCAGAATTGGGGTCAACTGCTCTCCCGCCAGGGGGCCGTCGACGGCCTCTCCCAGAATGTCCCAGGTGCTGCCCGTCTCCGCGTCGCTGAACGTGCCGTCATCGTTAGGGGAAAAGGTCAGGAGCTGGTCCCCAACCTGGCGATCGTAGACTGACACCGCGCCGATGTCGCGGCCCTGACTGATCACGGAAGAATCTAACGCGCTGGCCAGCCCGGCTTTGTGGAAAATAGCAATTTCAACCCCGCCGAACAAGTCTTGAACGACGCCGGCCTCCTCCAGCGCTGTGAAAGGATAGGCGATGGCATCGTTCTCGGTCGTCAGGCCGAGAACACGCTCGGCCGGCGCCAGCCGGGAGTCCGGTGTGCCCTGGAACAGGAAGGGCCGGGATGTGCTGTCGTAGCCCACATACGGGTTGTATCCGTAGTTGCGGGGCATGTTCGGCCGTGCCAGCACGTCCCCATCAGGATGAGCCTCTTTGAAATCCTCCCAAGAGAGGACCTGGCTGGTTAGGAAATTCAACTGCTCGCCGGCATACTTGCCAACGATCCCTTCGCCGGTGAACTGTTGCCACCAGGTCTCCGTTTGCCGGTCATACATGATCAGATCACTGTTGCGCAGCCGCCCGGTCGTGCCGAAATCGAGGACCTGACCGTCAAAGTTGCGGTCAAACGCGATACTGGCATTGCACAGCGGGCAGAAGGTGACCGAAACTGGCTGGCCGTCGATTTCGTCGTTCACAATCTCGTGCCAGATCAGGATGCTCAGCGGGTAGGCGCGGGCCTCATCGCCGTGGCTGAGCAGGATAACCGGATCCAGCGCCTCCAGCCACTCATCCCCTGCTGTTATCGACTCAAACTCCGGATTGTCGACCGCTGGGATACCGTCCTTGGGCGGGCCGCCGGAAAGGATCGAATCCCACTCCACCGTCCTTCGAGAAAAGTCGGTAGAAAAACCGCGCGTACGGAACGGAGGCGGAACACCGTCCGTGATCAGATCGCCGCTCAACTGTGGCACGCCCGTGTTGAGGCTGGCCGTTACCTGAGCGCTGCTGTCGTCACTGCCTGTATCGCCGCTGTCCGTGTCCGCGGTAACAGTCTCGCCGCTGTCGCTTTCTGCCTCTGCCGCGGGCTGCGCCGGCGCTTCATCCGTCGCGATCGGAACGCAGGCCAGCAGAATGACCGTAGCGATCATGAGCAGGCCGCCTAGCTGGATCCATCTACTCCTCAACATGGGATTCCCCCTTCGTGTTGAAAACACTGGTGGCCGGTCGTCGGACAACCATGAGCTGCGAATCCGTCGCGCCGCTGCGCACCAATGTAATGTATCTGCGTCTGCACTATCTGCGTCTGCAATTCGTCAGCAGGCAATTTACCTGCCGTACATACGACAATTATGCTGCAGAATGAGGCCTTGGGCTGTAGTGAGGCTTACGCTGGCGCCACCTGTTGCGACGGCTCGTACGATATTCGCCGCCGCACCGGGCAACCGCGATCCAAATTGAAACCGGGTCTTGACATACCAGAACGGTTGTGCTATATTGAAGCTACCAGATGATATCCAGCCGGCCAGGCGGGAAACCCAGGAGGAGAGATCATGGCGAAGGACATCAAGAGGATGACGCGGATCGAGTTGGAATCTGAGTTGGCTGCCGAACGGGCCGCGACGCGCCGCAGCAACACGATTATCCTGATGATGGCCGTGCTGGCTGCGCTGGGGTTCATGCTGATGGCCGGTACAGTCGCGCCGGTAATCGGCTGAGGCCGGTCTGGCGCACTCGCAGCACCAAGGCGGACAGCCCTGCCCGCCTACTGGCCGCGACTCTCTTACGGCGCAACGCCCTGGGCCAGTCGCGTCGAACGTGAAACCGGAGTGCGCGTTAAGCTGCGTCACGACGGACCGAGAGTCGGGCGACAACTGAACTGACCACCCGGACTGTTGGGATTGTAACTGTTTTGTCTGATGGGTGGCGAAATGTAACTGTTTTGCCTGCCACAGTCGCCTCAGTAACAGGTTTTTCGCCCCTCCCCTATCTGTCCGTCTAGCCGTTCTCGCCGGCCCCAATTGGCTGGTGAAAATAGTAGCAGAGCCCATCCGGAGCGATAACAAAAAAGACCTGGAATTTCTTTCCATCCATCTCGTCCACCCGCCAGTTCCCGACTTCGACCCCATTGGCCTCTACCTCCTGGCGTGCTCTGTGGATGTCGGTTACCAGAATAGCCGCCCCGTCATTACTGGCATCACCGCCGTTGACGGCGAACCCGATGCGAACGCCATCGCGCTCAAGGATGACCGTCGGCACAGGACTATCCTTCCGTTCGACCTCCTTGAGTCCAAACGCGTCTCGGTACCACGCGGAAGCTCGATCGATATCTTCCACCGGCAGCGCCAGGACATCCTCCGCATAGGGAAATGCGGCTTCATACAGCTTGTCTGAACCCATATCTTGGTCTCCTTTTCGGGCAAATGTACAGCTGGAGAGTGGAAAAGCGTCTTTGAGGCCGCGCCAAACCCTGATCGCACACCAGAAACAACAAAACCCCGAAGGGACCTCCTGCCGGGGTTTCGCATGCACTGCCGGGTTGCCGGAAACGGCGCTCGTCTGTTCAGGCTCCTCGGGTTGGATTCGAACCAACAACCCTCCGGTTAACAGCCGGATGCTCTGCCGATTGAGCTACCGAGGATCACACTATTCCTTCTGCGGTTGCTTGGGGACCGCAGACGGCGGAATCCATCAAGACAACGATTAGACAGTTTACCAATCCGGCCGGTCAACTGTCAAAATTCCGACCTTGCCGTGACGGGTCTGTTGCAGACGATCAGCCCAGATAATCCCGCAACTTTCGACTCTGCAGAGGATGGCGGAGTTTGCGCAGAGCCCTCGCCTCAATCTGGCGCACACGTTCGCGCGTGATATTGAACTCCTTACCCACATCCTCCAGTGTCTGGCTCGTACCATCCTCAAGGCCGAAGCGCATAGTGAGCACTCTACGCTCCCGCTCAGGCAGGTCATTCAGGATTTCACTCATCTGCTCCTGCAGCAAACTGCGGCTGGCGGAATCTACAGGTGTTGGAATACTCTCGTCTTCGATGAAATCGCCCAGGAAGCTGTTCTCTTCGGTCCCAACCGGCATGTCCAGGCTGATCGGCTCCCGGCTGAGCCGCTGGATGCGCTGCACTTTGGATACAGCCTGGTCGAGAACGGCCTTGAGATCACCCGTGATCGGCTGCTCCTCCTCCATCAACTGGCGTACCTCCGCAGTTACATCCGGTTCCAGATAGCCCATCTCCAGCGCTATCTTTTCCGGGGTAACTTCCCCGCCCTTCAACTCCTGTTGCAGATCTCTTTCGGTGCGCATCTGGCGGTTGATCGTTTCCACCATATGCACGGGAATGCGAATGGTGCGCGCCTGGTAAGCGATCGCCCGACTGATAGCCTGGCGAATCCACCATGTGGCGTACGTACTGAATTTGAAACCCAGCGTATGATCGAACTTCTCTACCGCACGCAGCAGGCCGACATTCCCCTCCTGAATGAGATCCTGAAAGTTCAGGCCGCGGCCAATGTAGCGTTTTGCAACGCTGACGACCAGGCGCAGATTGCTTTGGGCCAGCTGGCCCTGCGCTACTTTGCCATCCGCGATTGTTGCGTTCAACTCTTCGATTTCTTCCGGGGCCAGCTCTGCAATTGGCTCATCGCCGTCGGCAGTAGCCTGTTGGAGTTGCTCTTCGGCCTCCAGACCGGCCCGGATTCGTATGGCCAGAGCGTTCTGCTGTTCGGTGGTCAGCAGGTCGTGGCGACCGATCTCGCTCAGATACATACGCATCGGATCCAAGGCCTGGCCGGCCTCCTCTACATCCTCTACTATCTTTTCTACCGGGATCTGCGTTTCCTGCTCAATCTCCTCTTCCAGTTTCAGATCGCGAGCGAGCGACGGAAGGGGGCTGTTCTCTTCCCTCTCACTTGTTTCCGCCAACAGGTCCGTTTCTTCAACTGATTCTTCGGTCTGTGTGTTGTGATCATCAAGCTCGCTGCCGGCACTTGGATAGTTGGCCGAGGCGCTGGCAGGCTTCGTCTTTGACGCACTGCGTTTGGGTGCCATTTTTCCACCTGTTTTGGGGGATTTCAGGCGATAGCGATGCCTGATTCAGCTCGTGTTACTCCGTAAGAGACCTGGATACTACGCGCCATTACGTGTTCCAGGTGATGGCGGTCGCGCCGATTGGCGTTTATGATCGATGAGAACTCCATAATCGCTTCACGGTTCTCGTTTTCCTGTGCATCGTGCAACAGAAATTGCATTGCCGACAGACTTTCTCGCAGCCGCGCATACCGCAGACGAATCAGCAGTTTGAGCAACGCATTCTGAATAATCCCCTGCTCCCGCTCCGGCATCGCTAAGATATGGGTCGTCAACTGCGATAGGACTGGGTGATAGTTGGGGCTGAGTGTTTCTTGAAATGCGCCGATATCCCAGAGATCATCGCTGGTGATGAAGCGCCGCAACGCACCGAAGATCTCCCGGTATTCAATCTGCTGAAAATCATTTCCGCTCAGGGGGGCGATCTCCAACTCCTGCGACTTCTCTGCCAGCCAAATCAGCAGGTCCGGCTCGTCGATCAGCAGGGCCAGCAGAAAGACCTCCAGTTTCGCCTCCGGCACAATGGCTGCCAGGTCTGGCGGCGGCGAGGACAGCGTCTCCCCATTGGCCTGGTTGCTTGCAGGAAAGCCTGGGTCGACGTCCTCATCCATCGGCACAAAATCCGAATCCGTCGGTGATTCCACCTCCGGCATGGCCTGATCACGCTGCGGCTGTGTGTACCGACGCCGGTGGCGGCCCTCCTGCGGTGGATGCCGTAGCTCGCGGGCGCTGGCCTTCACACGCTGCTCAATCGTCCGTTCCTCAATCCGCACAAGCCGGCTCAAGCGCTGGATATAGTGCTGCTGTTCCTCCTCGTCGCCCAGCTCCGCAATGAGCGGGGTCAACTCGGCTACGGCTTCTCCCTTGCCCCTGGCGCTGTCCAGGTCATACTGCTTGGATACAATCCCGAAATAATAGTCGACGAGAGGTGTTGCCGTGCTGACCAGCTCCTGCCAGGAACTGGTACTCTGGCGGATAATGTCATCGGGATCGCGGCCCTCCGGCAGTGTGGTGATGCGCAGGTTGGCGCTGAGCCGGTGTTCGACATGCATGCGCCCCGTCGCAGTAAGGACCGGCTTGGCCTTCCTCTTCAAGGCCTGCCGCGCCTGGTTCAGGCCGCGCAGCGTTGCCTGCTGGCCGGCTGTGTCCGCGTCCAACGCCAGGATAAAGTTGTCAGTATAGCGATGCAGCTGGCGCAGCTGTTCCTCCGTCAAGGCTGTCCCCAGGCAGGCCACGACATTGTCAAAGCCGAACTGGTGAGCGGCGATCACATCCATATACCCTTCGACAACAACGACGCTGTCAGCCTGGCGGATAGCCCTGTAGGCCCGGTCCAGCCCGTATACAACGTGTGATTTGTGAAAGAGAGGGGTTTCCGCTGTGTTCAGATATTTGGGTAGGGAATCGTCCAAAACCCGTCCACCAAAGCCGATAATCCGGCCCTGGCGATCGTGGATGGGTACAACCAGCCGGTTGCGAAAAGAATCGTAATAGGAGTCGCGTTCCACGTTGTGCTTGACCAGATCGGCCCGGTGCAGGACATCGGGCTCGTACCCAGCCTGTACCAGATGGTCGCGCAACGCATCCCAACTGTCCGGGGCAAAACCGAGTTGGAACTGGGATGCAACCTCGGCATTGATGCCTCGTCGCTGCAGATAGTCGCGCGCCGGCTGCGCTCCTTGGTTGCGGTGAAGCTGGTGTCTGAAAAAGAGGGCCGCCTTGTCGTTCAGTTCGTATAGAAGATCCCGTCCGCGGAAATCGTCCTTATCTGTTTCTTCGGGCAGCTGCACGCCGGCCTCCTGGGCCAGAGCCTGCAGAGCCTCCCGAAATTCCAGGTTTTCCTTCTGCATAAGGAAAGAAAATACGTCGCCGCCGATGCTGCATGCACCGAAACAGCGCCACGTGCCGGTTTCGGGGAAAACGACGAAGCTGGGCGTGCGTTCCTGATGAAAGGGGCAACAGGCTTTGAATGATCGGCCGGCGCGTTGCAGGGGCACATAACGGGAAATGAACTCTACGGCATCGATCCGAGCTTTGATTTCTTCCGTTACGCTCATTTGCAGGGGTTGGTAATCCGTCTCCGGCAATCAGACTATGCGGTGGTCAGGTGAAGCTGTTTCCAATTATAGCTGTGCCCGAATCGGGTGTCAAAGAAGAACCTGTTACGTCTAGGCCAGACTGGCCCTCTCGACGCCTGTCTGAGGCGGCTAAAGAACGCCCAAAAACGGCTTTCAGGAGGGCGAGTCCTCCTCAGAATGCGCGCCGCGCGAAGCGCTCCCGTCTCCCAGTACAAGCGCGTAGGCCCGTTCTGCTTCGCGGAACAGATCGGTCAGGTTCATGGCCAGAAAGATATTGCCGCTAGACTGGATCTGACCCCCGAAAAAGGCATCCTTCAGTTTGCGCTGGCCGCACCAGACTTCATGCAGAAGATCGGCCGTCATCGTCAGTTCCAGGTTCGCTTTGCCTGGCCGCGCCCCAAAGAAGACCTCCAGGGGAGGCTGGCGTCCATCCAGCAGCACCTCCGCATCGGGATCGGTCAGCCGCAGGCGGATGACCAGATTGCTGCTGGTGAAAGACCCGATCGCGTCAGGACGTTCCTTCACCTTCTCGAAAACGCGCTGCAGGACTTGATAGAGTTGGTCGGCATCGGCGTAGACAGGCATGGCATCAAAGTTGGTTTGATTAACTGCAAAAGTGGAACGTAGTATAGGGTTGCTGTCTAGCGCATGTCAAGGACAAACGCAGTGCGATCGCCTGCCAGCCTGTCGGAAACTACCCGTTTATACCGCTTGCGAAAACGCGGAAAGTGTGCATTTGCCTTTTCGTTGTATAATAGGATGATACCGGGATTTCGCTGCGTGTTTTCCACGAATACATCGACATCGAATCCAACCGGAAGGGGAGTTGGGCGAGAAAGGAGAGGCTAAAGTATGCCGCTTTTCAAACGTGGCAGGAAGCAGGAAGAAGAGGATCTACAGTGGCTCTATCGCAATCTCCAGGAATTGGACGATGACGAGCCTGCGGACGAAGACGCTGTAGACGAAGAGCCTGCCGATAACGATGGCGATGATGTTAGTGCGGAGACTGCAATGGAATCACCTGATCAACCTGAAATATCAGAACCACCGCCGCCCGAGCCTGTATTGGGCGGGCCGGAACCCAAAATGGATGAAATAACTACGCCGAAACCTGCCTCGGGCGAAACACCGTCGTCTATTCTGCCGGAACCGTCACCTCCGGAATCGACGGCGCCCGAACCTCCGCCTGTGGAGGTTCCAACTCCGGTTTCCAGGGAATCCCTGCTGACGCAGGAAGACGTTACGGCCAAATCGAACGAATCGTATGAGAGGAGAAGTAGACAGATGAGTGGGAACCGCCGAGAAAACGCGCCGTTCGCCAACCGAGGTCAGCAGCCGGCGCAATCCCGCCCGCAGCGGCAGGAGTCGCCGCCCGAAGAAGGAACAGCCGACACGATAGTGGGCCCCCAATCCTATTTTACTGGCACGTTCCGTTCAGAAAAAGATCTGCGTATCGAAGGAACCCTGGAAGGCGAGATCGACTGCCGCGGAACCGTTATCGTTGCCAAAGATGCAACACTCTCAGCCACCGTGCGCGCCCGCAACATCGAGATCGCCGGGTCCGTCACCGGTGACGTCTTCATCGAGGAACGTTTGCACCTGCGCTCCTCCGGCGAAATGCGCGGCCAGTCCCATGCCGCATCCTTTATCGTCGAAGAAGGGGGCTATTTCGAAGGCGAGATGAAGATGGGCGCCCCCGATCAGGAGGAATGGCCGACCATCGGCGGCGGGACCTCTACAGAAGGGCTTGGACTCTCAGTCGAATCAACCCAGTGGTCGGCGAAACGTCCCGAGGGGCGCACGAACAGGCCTGGCGCAAGTTCGATCGACAGCGGACTCGAAGATGCCGGGAGCGGTCGTCACCGGGCCATATGAAGTAGCTCCAACTGACGGCCCAATTGGTGGTACCCGAATCGGGACTGACCGTCAACCTGTGCCCCCGGCGCCTCTGCTTGCCCGCAATGCGCAGGACGCCCAGAAAGCAGATGGCCCCCGTATCCTCTAAAGAAATTTCCGGATGGGGAAACAGCCCTCTTCCGTATGCTCCGCCGGCATTTGGGAACGAAGATCGGGCGCTGTTCTGGCAGCACGCCTCCGCAAAGCCGGTAGACCTCACTTTACCTCCGGACTGCCACGCCCTTTCCTCTGTTGGATAGCAGAAGAAAAGCCCTGCCCGTTTCACCACATCTGGGCGGCTCGTTGCGATACCTCCGAATAGCGCTGGCAAACCCGCAGACCCGGCGCGTGTTGCCGCCGTCGCTGCGGCATCCGTGCGTATCGCGCCGGCCGGCTCAACCCCCGGCGTTCAGCTTTCGCTCGATACGGGCCAGCCTGTGGCGCAGCTCGGATTGGGTCTCAGGGGAACGGCTTTGGGGTGGGGATTTCTCCTGCTCGTGCAGTGCCCACTGGGTCCACATCGCCGCCTGGGTCAGGTCCCCGCTATGCCATTCACAGAACTTTGCCAGTTCCACATAGGGGCGGCTGTCCGGGCCCCCCACGGTTGTCAGCCACTGCTGCCAAACGACTGTCGCCTCTTCCCAGCGATGCTGTCGTTTGAGCAAGCGGCCCAATCCGTCAAACGACTCGGCCAGGTGCGCGCGGCCGCTGAGCTGGTCCAACGCGGCGCGGAATAACGTTTCCGCGCTGTCCAGGCGCTCCAGTTCCGCCTGCAACCGTGCCATGCTGAGCAGATCGAGCGGCTGCAAATGATCGGCGCCGGCTGTACTCGGATCGTCAAATGCGCCGCAGACCACTTCCGCCAGCGCGGCCATCGAGACTATGTCCTCGCGATTGTGGTAGAAGACGCGCTGCATCATACGGCCGTCGCCGTCGTACAGGTAGTCGGCGTACAGGTGAGGGATCAGGCTGCCGGGCACGTCGTCCTCTGCGCGGGAAAAGCCGAGGACCCTCTGTTCCAGATTGGTGAGCGCGCAACTGCCCAGGCGTTTGCGCCATAGCCGCCGAGCCGGGTGCAGCAGGTCGAGATGAGGGGTCCCTTCGTCCAGCGCTTTCGGCGGGCCGACGTCGGCGGGTAGAAAGCGGCTTGCGTACCGGTATCGCCCGCGCAGGAACGGGGCGTCGAAGGAGCGCCCGTTGAAGGTCACCAGGCTCTCGCACCCTTGCAACAGCTCCGCAAGCGCTGTGAGCAGGGCCGCTTCTTCACCGGGGTGGCGCATGAATAACTGGCGCACCACAAAGTTCAGACGGTCCCCTGTACTGTCCGCATTCCCTTCCTGCGGCTCGAATGTTCCAACACCCACCATGAAGGCGTAGATGCCGGCTCCGCCGCCCAAACCGGTGCTCTCAATGTCCAGAAATGCCGATCTGCGAAAATCAGGGCAACGCTCCAGCCCGTAAGCGGGGTAAAGCGGAGCCAGCGTTGACGGATCGCGTTCCAAGAGGTTTCCGAGCGCGGAAGGTTCGCGCTGGGGATGCGCTTGACTCTCTTCCCGTCCCATTGGGTGGCAATGCCGCGTAACCAGATAACATTGGCCGGCGCTGTTCTCGACTGTCTCACCCGCCTCCAGCGCCTCGAGCGGGGCAGGGTCGGTCTCCCGATCGGCCGCTGACGCCTCGGGCAACGCCTGCAGGCGCGTTTCGGCCGCTTCAGTGTCTGTTCGTCCGCTGCGTAAACCCTGCAGGCGGCGCAATCGTTCAGAAGTGGCGGACATCGGTAAGGGTTAGAAGGGTAGCTGGTTCAGACCGGATCCCTATTGTAGCCCAGCCGGATTAGGGTGGGAAATTCCCCATTTTTTGCGCTCTCGACTATAATTGAACTCTGTGCACTTTTTCCATCCCCTCCCGGTGGAGAATCCACCTTGTCGGCGACTGACAAACACTGGAACTTTTATCCGCCTGCGCCAGAGAGCTTCCTGGAGAGCAACCATGAACATCGGGCGC
Source organism: Caldilineaceae bacterium (assembly GCA_958295845.1). Taxonomy (GTDB): domain Bacteria; phylum Chloroflexota; class Anaerolineae; order Caldilineales; family Caldilineaceae; genus Bin5. Next base: position 4,819,995 of record OY282376.1, on the reverse strand, counting down.
TGTTGCAGGTGTTATACAATCGCGGCCTCCATGACAGGGGCGCTGTAGCCTCCTTCCTGCAGGTCGAGGACGCGGTCCAGGAGAATCCTTTCCGCCTGACCGATATGTCGCCTGCCGTTGACCGCATCGTACGGGCCATTGAGGCCCGGGAGGTTATCTGCGTCTACGGCGATTTCGACGCCGACGGCGTCACAGCCACGGCCCTGATGACCACGGCCCTGCAACGCGCCGGCGCCCTCGTAGGCGCCTACATCCCCAACCGGGTGGATGAGGGCTACGGTCTGAATGTCGAGGCGCTCAACACGATCGCCGCCAAGGGGGCCAATCTGCTGGTTACAGTAGACTGCGGCATTCGCAGCGTCGCAGAAGTGGTGGAAGCCGCCGGGTTGGGAATGGATGTCATTCTCACCGACCATCACACACTCGGGCCCGACCTGCCGCCCGCGCTGGCCGTGATCAATCCGCGACGCGATGCCTCCGCAGGGGTGTTTCAACCGCTGGCAGGTGTTGGTGTTGCCTACCGGCTTGCCCAGGGCGTCCTACGGGCCGTTTCTAAGCAGCCCTGGAGCCGTCTCTCAGAGGACGAGGCAGCGGCCGAGGAGCAGTCCCTTCTCGACCTGGTGGCAATAGGCACCGTGGCCGACCTGATGCCCCTGCAGGGTGAAAACCGTTCGCTGGTGCGGCGGGGGCTGTCCGAACTGAGCCAGGGCAAACGCGCGGGGCTGTTCGCGCTGATGGAAATGGCCTCGGTTCCTCCGACTGGGATCGACAGCACTGCAATCAGCTTTCGCATCGCCCCCCGCATCAACGCCGCCGGCCGACTCGCCAGCGCCAGGATGGCCTATGACCTCCTGCGCTGCGAAGAATACGAAGCGGCCTATGAAATGGCAACCGGCCTGGAACGTCTAAACCAGCAGCGCCAGGAACTCACGACCGAAGCCCATGCAGTCGCCGAAAGAGAGATCGCCGGCCTCGACCCATCCACTACCCCGATTCTGATCGTCGCCAGCGAAGAATTTCAGCCCGGAATCGTGGGGTTGGCCGCGGGCAAGCTGAGTGATCAATTCTACCGCCCGGCAATCGTTATCGAACAGGGAGAGAAAACCTGCCGTGGGAGTGCCCGCAGCATCGCCGAATTCAACATCATCGCCGCTCTCGACCGCGTCAGTTCTCTGCTGGTGCGTCACGGCGGACACAGCCGCGCGGCCGGCTTCACGGTGCGCACTGCGCAGCTGCCGGCGTTGCGGGAAGCGCTCACAGAGATGGCGGCCCAGGAACTCGACCCTCTTCAGGACCTGCGGCCGAGCCTGTATATCGACACCGAGCTGACAGTCGATCAGATCGACTGGGCACTGCAAGGTCAGCTTGCCAGGATGGAGCCGGTCGGCCAGATGAACGAGCCCGGTCTCTTTCTATGCCGCCAGTGCCGCGTCCGCAGCGCTCGCACCGTGGGCGGGGGTAAGCATCTGAAGTTGGTGATCGACGGCCACGACTATTCGCAAGTGTTGGACGGGATCGGCTTCGGCCTGGGCGGCCGGGCCCCGGACCTGCGCAATGGCAGCCTGATCGATATCGTTTTTCATCTCGAAGTCAATGAATGGCAGGGCAGACGCTCTCTGCAACTCAATGTGCAGGATCTGCGGAGCAGCGCGAACTGAGCAGGGAATGAGCGGCGTTGTCTGCCGCCGCACATAGCCCGTCGGAGTCGACCTCTGACCAACAGCTGAAAGGATCGTACAGTCCACTCATGGCACAAACAGCAAATCTGAAAAAGGTACGCGCCGTTCTGCTGGATATGGACGGCGTTGTTTATGTTGGGGAGGAGCCCCTGCCCGGCGTTCAGGAACTACTGGACTATCTGAAGGCGACCGGGCGAAACTGGCTCTTCGTTACCAACAACTCCTCGCGCACGCCGGTTCAGTTCGTCGAGAAGATCGCGCGTATGGGCATTGGCTCCGACGAAACGCACATTCTCAGCAGCGCCCTGGCGACCGCCAGCTGGCTGGCTGAACAGTACCCCGATGGCGTACGCGTCTTCATGATCGGCCAGGACGGCCTGCGCTGGGCGCTGGAGCAGGCGGGCATCACCCTGGTCGAAGATGCCCAAAAGGCCGATGTGATCGTTTCCGGCATCGACTTCAGTGTGCGCTACGAGCGTCTCGCCGACGCCACCCTCGCCATTCGCGCCGGCGCCCGCTTTGTTGGCACCAACAGCGATACCTCCTTCCCCAGCGAACGGGGACAGATTCCCGGTACCGGCGCACTGCTGGCCCTGCTGGAGGCGGCCACCGGCGTCACGCCCACGGTGATCGGCAAACCAAACGCCGGCATGTTCCAACAGGCCATGCACAAACTCGGCACGAACGCCGCCTCTACACTGATGGTCGGCGACCGCTTCGAAACCGACATCGCCGGCGCCATCGAGTTGGGAATGCCCACCGCCGCCGTGCTGACCGGCATCACCACAGAGGAGGAGTTCCGCACAGTCGTGCCCGGGCCAGACCTGATTCTTCCCGGGCTGCCCGAACTTCTCGACGCTTTCCGGCAGGCCGATAGCTGAGCCTTCCATGCGCGCCCGAGCATCCGGTCGCCCGTCACCACTGCGAGAAGGCGCGATCGGGCCACTTTTTGACCGCAACTGAATAGCTGCGCTACAATTGCAAAGATGAAAACCATTCCGCTCACCCAGCCCGGCATCTCCCCAAACAGCACTTCCCTATTGGATTGCTCGACACAAGAGCTTACCGATGTCGTCGATGCGCTGCCGACGAACCAAAGGCGCGCCAATGGCAAGGCTGCAGGGACACCTGCCTATCGCATCCGCCAGATCGAGGAGTGGATCTACAAGAAATACGCACGCTCCTTTGACGAGATGACAAATCTGCCGCAGGCCATGCGCGAAGGCTTGGCTGCGACGACAACGATCATGCCGCTACAGCCGGTTACGCAGCGTGTTTCCAAGGACGGGGACACTCAGAAAGTTCTGTTTCAGATGCCGGGTGGGGAGACGGTCGAGGCTGTCCTGATGCTGTATAACAGGCGGCGTACGCTCTGCATCAGCAGTCAGGCCGGCTGCGCTATGGGTTGCACATTCTGCGCCACCGCCCGCGGCGGCCTGCGTCGTAATCTGACCGCAGGTGAAATCGTGGCCCAGGTCCTGTTTTTCGCCCGCTATCTGCTCGATGCCGACGAGAGGCCAAAGATGCGGGTGAAGCGGCCAACCACGGTGACAAACATCGTGTTTATGGGGATGGGCGAGCCGATGCACAACTACAAGAATGTGTGGACGGCCATCCGCCGACTGACCGCCGCCGACGGTTTCGCCCTCGGCGCACGTCATATTACGCTCAGTACCGTAGGCCTGATCCCGATGATCGACCGCATGGCAGAAGAGGGGCTCCAGGTGAATCTGGCCGTCAGCCTCCACGCCCCCAACAACGCCCTGCGCAGCAAGCTCGTTCCTCCCAGCCGGCGCTATCCGGTCGATGACCTGCTGGCCTCAGTTCGCCGCTATATTGCCAAGACCAATCGCCGTGTGACCTTTGAGTACGCCCTGATGCGGGGCACAAATGACAGCCCCGCTCTTGCCGAGGACCTTGCTGACAAGCTGCAAGGGATCCTGTGCCATGTCAACCTGATCCCCCTGAATCCGATTCCAGACAGTCCTTTTCAGCCGACCAGCAGCAAAGACACGCAAAAGTTCGCCAATATCCTGCAGGCGCGCGGCATCTCGACAACCGTCCGTATCCGCCGCGGCATTGAAATCGATGCCGGCTGTGGTCAGTTACGCAATGCCGAAGAATCCTAGACCGGTGTCCTCCCTCGCGGAACTGTCGCCGGCGCCACAAAAAAAGCGTCGAGCACAACGGCTCAACGCTGATTTCGGTCTTACTAAGATGTTACAATGGGGGATTTCAGGCTTTCGCAAGCGTTCGAATGCAAGAGGTGCAAAGGCGGCGGGATACCAGCCTGTCGTCTTCCATGATTCTAACCTTCTGAATATTGATCTTCCACTTATGTCGTGTGGCCTTTCTGGACCAGGGACGGTTATTTCCAAACTGAGGACTCTTACCGCATTTTTGGCATTTCGCCATGATCTGTTCCCTCCGGTTCCCCATTGGCCCGTGGTCAGTGAATGCCAACCAACGTCCAACCAATGAACACGTATCACTGAATTGTCAGAGATTATCATACGGCTGTACGGTTGTCAAAAGTTGGAGCATCTTCCGTGAGCAAGGTTCGTATTGTTACCGATAGTGACGCCAGCATTCCTGCCGACGTCCTGGAAAAATACTCGATCGAAGTGGTCCCCCAGGTGCTGCGCATAGGAAGGGATCGCTATGAAGATTCAGAAGACTTCAACGCCGACCGGCTCTTTCAACTGATCCGGGAAAACCAGTCCGGCGGTCGCATACAGTTGCCGGAGGTCGAAGCCCCGGAGCTCAGCAGCCTCATGGAAGTCTATCAGAAGCTGGGCCAGGATGCCGAGGAGATCATTGCCATCCACATGAGCAGCGCTCTCAGTCCCATGTGGGGTCAGTCGCGCAAGGCGGCCGATATGATGATGGGACGCTATCGTATCCGGGTAATGGACAGCCAGACCACCTCCATGGGGCTGGGAATGTTGGCGGAACTGGCCGGCAGGGCCGCCGATGACGGCGCCGACCTCTACGAAGTCGCCCGCCTCGTGAACGGGGCCATCCCCCACATCTACGTGACCTTCTTCGCCGAAACACTCTACTACCTGGAACGCAGCGCCCGCCTGGGCGCGGCCCAGAGTGTGCTGGGAACGATGCTCGGCATCAAAGCGATGGTCACGATGGAAGACGGACAGCTCATCCCGCTCGAAAAGGTGCAGACCCGGGACGATGTCGCCGAAAAACTGTACGACTATACCGCAGAATTCGCCCAGAACGAACGCATCGGGCTCATTCAGCATCGCTATGAACAGACCCAGGAACGCCTGCTGGAGCGTCTGGAGGAAGGGCTCCCGGGTATTTCGGCCAAGGCGTGGCGCTACCCACCTAGCCTGGCAGCCCATCTCGGACCCAATGTAATGGGAGTCATCGTATACGAGGGGCTTGATTGACGATGGCTGAGCGAGCGCTGACGCGGTTACGCAATTTACTGAATCTGGAAATCCAGACCCGCTGGCGCGAGAGGGCCTTCGCCGGCGGGATTGCGGCCTTCTGCGAACGTTGGGCAGCCGACGCCGAAGCCGATGCGGTCCAGCCGGGCCTGCTGCAGGAAATCGTTAAACGACTGTCACAGTATGCCGATGCCGATAGTGACGAAAGGGAGCGGCTACTCAACTCCCTGCTCGAACTGCTGGATGAACTGCCGCCGCCGGATCCCGCTCTGGATAATGTAGACAGGGTCGGCCAGAGCCCTGCCCGTCAACCTGTAGCAGCCTCGGCCACAAACCCCACCCAGGCCGGGACCAGTTCGGCGCGTCAGCCATCGCCAGAGAGCGGTACGGCTGAAACTGAAGCGCCGGCGTCGCCCGACACCTTGAGCCGACCGATAACCGATCTGAAAGGGATTGGCGCAAAGAGAGCAGAGCAGTACGCACGCCTCGGGATCGAGACCGTGGAGGACCTCATCTGGCATCTGCCCCATCGCTACGATGATTACAGCCGCGTGCGCCCCATCGCCGATGTCGAGGAAGGGGAAAACCTCTCCATCATCGCCAACCTGCGCGGGTTCAGTCAGCGCAAATTTGCCTACAAGAAGGAGATTCTGCAGGCCAACTTCAGTGACGGCAGCGGCACGGTCCGTACCACTTGGTTTAACCAGTCCTGGTTGAAGAACCGCCTCGCGATCGGAAAGACCTACCGCCTGAGCGGCGTCGTCGGCCTGTATATGGGCAACAAGACCCTGGAGAATCCCTATTTTGAAGAGATCGGTCCCAAGGTCATCAAAGACGGACCGATCATGCCTGTCTACGGACTGACCGCGGGTCTGCGCAGCAGCGATGTCAGCCGGCAGGTGCAGCAAGCCCTCAGACAGGGTCTGCGATCCCTGCACGATCCCCTGCCGGAACCGCTCCGCCGCCAATACAGTCTCATACCTCTGACCGACGCACTCCGCCAACTTCACTCGCCAGAAACGCAGCAACGGCTTGACGAGGCCCGCAAACGCATAATCTTTGACGACTTCTTCTATCTCCAGTTGGGGGTGCAGCGTCGCCGGCAGGAGATTCAGCACCTCAACGCCCCTTCGATGACCGTTGACGACGCACTGCTGGCAGACTATAGCACGGCACTGCCCTTTGCACTGACCGGCGCACAGGAGAGGACGCTGGACGAACTGCGGCAGGATATGGCCCGCCGCATGCCGATGAGCCGGCTGGTCCAAGGTGACGTCGGCAGCGGCAAAACCGCGGTAGCCGCCGGGGCAATGTTGATCGCCGCCGCCAACGGCTTCCAGTCCGCGCTGCTCGCGCCCACGCAAATTCTGGCCGAGCAGCATTTCCGCGGCCTGAGCGAACTGCTGCAAGGCGTCGAACTGCCGGGCGGCGTTACACCGAAGGTCACTCTCCTCACCGGTCGGGTCACCGGGCAGGCGCGCGAAGAGGCCCTCGCCGGACTTGCAGACGGAAGCGTTCAAGTCGTGGTCGGCACCACCGCGATCATCCAGGAGAAAGTGGATTTTGCCAGCCTGGGATTTGTCGTGGTGGACGAACAGCACCGCTTTGGCGTCGGACAGCGGGCAAAGGCACGCGACAAGGGCGGAGAATCCGCCGTGCCCCATCTACTGGTGATGAGCGCCACACCCATCCCCCGCAGCCTGGCCCTCACCGTCTACGGCGACCTCGATGTCAGCGTTATCGACGAGATGCCGCCGGGGCGGACGCCGATCAAGACGAAGCGGTTTCTGCCCACCGACAGGGAACGCCTCTACAGTTTTGTGCGCAAACAGGTGCAAGACGGCCGTCAAGCCTACGTCATCTATCCCCTGGTCGAGGAAAGTGAAATCCTGGATGTTGGCGCGGCCGTGGACGCCCACGCCCACCTGAGCAAAGAGGTCTTCCCCGATCTGCGCGTGGGGCTCCTCCACGGCCGTCTCAAAGGCGCCGAAAAGGATGAGGTGATGCGCGCCTTTGCCGGCGGCGATCTCGATATTCTTGTCAGTACAAGTGTTGTCGAGGTCGGCGTGGACGTTCCCAACGCAACCGTGATGCTGATCGAGGATGCCGAGCGCTTCGGTCTGGCACAGCTGCATCAGTTCCGCGGCCGGGTGGGCCGGGGTGGGCACGAAAGCTATTGCGCGCTGATAAGTCGGGTTAAGGGCGACGCGCAGGCCGAACGTCTCAATGCCTTAGCGGAGACGACTGACGGCTTTATCCTGGCGGAAAAGGATCTGGAGCTGCGAGGTCCCGGGGATTTTCTGGGTACGCGGCAGAGCGGCCTGCCGGAAATGAAGTTGGCCAGCCTCAGCGATCTCTCTACACTGCATCTGGCACAGGAGTCGGCGCAAGACCTTCTGCGCCAGGACACCGAACTCAGCAACTACCCCCATGTGCGGGAGAAAGTAGAGCGGTTCTGGCGCGGCCACGGCGATCTCTCGTGACCCGGAGGTCGTAGCTGCTGACCGCCGTTTGCGGTCTTTAGCCGCGTTCGTCCATGGACAGATAAGGGCGCTCAGTCTCACCCAAGTAGATCTGTCGCGGCCGGGCGATGCGCTGCTCCTCGTCGCCCATCAGCTCCATCCACTGCGCCAACCAGCCCGGCGCCCTTCCCAGCGCAAAGAGTACCGGGAAGATCTCGACTGGAAACCCCATCGCCTGGTAGATGATTCCGCTGTAGAAGTCCACGTTCGGGTACAGACGCCGTGAGACGAAATAGTCGTCTTCCAGGGCAGTCCCCTCCAACTCGACCGCGATATCGATCAACGGGTTGGTTCCCGTCACCTCGAAGACTTCGTAAGCGATCTTCTTGACGATCTGGGCGCGCGGATCGTAGTTCTTGTACACCCGATGGCCAAACCCCATCAGACGCACCTCCCTACTTTTCACTCTATCCAGAAAAGCGGGGATGTTTTCTGTGCTGCCGATTTCGGCAAGCATCCGCAGCACCGCCTCGTTCGCGCCGCCATGCAGCGGGCCGTACAGGGCCCCGGCCGCGCCCGCGATAGCACAGTACGGATCCGCGTCGCTGGAGGCGATGTTGCGCAGCGCCGAGGTCGAGCAGTTCTGCTCATGATCGGCATGTAGAATGAAAAGCACGTCCATCGCTCTTGCCAGAACGGGATCGACGCCGTCGTCACCGGAGAGACCCATCATATGCAGAAAATTGTCGCTGTAGCCCAGAGCGCCGTCGGGATCAGTGGGCGGCCGGCCGAGACTGTTCCGGTAGGCGAAGGCGATCGCTGTGGGCAGCTGGCCGAGAATTCGCACCACCTGCTGCATGCGCTTCTGGCTGTCGTGGACCTGCTTGGACTCCGGGTAGAGCGTGGACATCGCTGCGACTGCGCTGATGAGAACGCCCATTGGATGGGCGTCGGCGTGAAAGGTCTTTAGCAACGCCTTCAGGCCCTCGTCGATCTGCGACTGCGCCATCACGCGCGCATTCCAGTCGGTCAGTTTGCTTGCCGTCGGCAGTTCGCCAAAGAGCAGCAGATGCGCCACCTCCAGAAATGTGCTTTTCTGTGCCAGCTGTTCGATGGGATAGCCCCGGTAGCGAAGTATGCCTCTGTCTCCGTCGACAAAGGTGACACCACTCTTGCAGGACGCTGTATTCGTATAGCCAGGGTCGTACACCATCATGCCAAAGTCGTCGGCCTGCACCTTGAGTTGGCGCAGGCCGATGGCCGGTATTGTGTCATGTTCGATCGGCAGTTCGATCGTCTGGCCGGTGCGATTATCGGTGATAGTTAGCGTCTGCTTACTCATTGCCGCTACATCCCTTTCCGTTCGGTTGCGAAACCGTTTCTGGTGGTATCAGTAACTGTATACTATTTTGGCAAAACTTGTAATACTCTTTCACCTGCCTCGATTGTCCCGGATCGCTCCTGGCAATGCGGCTACGACAGGTCAACCGAATTCGGCAACGGTCTGCCCTCAACACCGGCGAGCAGATTCTCGGTTGTCATCACTGCCATCTTCGTGCGTGTGGCGATCGTGGCGCTGCCGATGTGGGGCAGTATGACACAGTTATCCAGCGAGACCAGCGGGTGGTCCGCAGGCAGAGGCTCCGGATCGGTGACGTCCAGCCCGGCCGCCGCGATCTCGCCCTGAACCAGTGCGTCATAAAGCGCCTCCTGGTCCACGACCCCGCCCCGGCTGGTGTTAATGAAGACAGCCGTCGGTTTCATTTTGCGGAAAGCCTCGCCGCTGAATAGCGAACGGGTCTGGTCGTTAAGCGGGCAATGGACCGCCACATAATCGCTCTCTTGCAGAAGCGTATCTATCGGCGCAAATGTCGCGCCCACCTCCCGCGCCGCCTCCGGCTTTTCTCTTGGCCCGGTATACAGAATGCGGCAGCCGAAGCCGCCGAGCATACGCGCAAAGGCGGCGCCAATCCGCCCCAGGCCCACCAGCCCCACCGTGCTTCCGTGAATGTCGCGGCCCGTCAGCCACATCGGTCTCCAACTCGGCCACGTCCCGCTCTGCACCGCGTGCGTACCCTCCGGCAGCCGCCGCGCCGTGGCCAGCAACAAGGCCAGCGCCAGCTCCGCCGTCGTCTCGGTCAACACGCCCGGTGTATTCCCCAGGAGGATCTCCCGTTTGCGCAGCGCAGCCACGTCCACGTGATCGTAACCAACCGACATGGTGGCCACAACCCGCAGCGAGGGCCCCGCCGCGTCCAGAAGTTCATCGTCAACTGTTTCCGTCAACAGACAGTAGAGTCCGTCCGCCCCCTCCACCCACTCCAGCAGCGTACTGCGCACGATCGGCTCTTCGCTGTCCCAGTAACGGGCATTGCACCGCTCCAGGATTGGCTCGATCGCCGCCTGCGGCAACTGGCGGGTTACGACGACTGTAGATTTGCTCATTTCCTCTGGGCTTTCCGTTGCTGTTTGTTTCGATTACTGCCGGCTGTCCGCCGGATTTCAACGCACTGACTGGCCTTCTATTGCGATTCTGCCTGAACACTGTCCGTGCCTGCCACGCGCCATGACTGCACGCGGCTGACCAGATGGGCGGGTAGCCTGCCCTCGATCAGTGTTCCCTCCTCGGTAAACTCCTCATGTTCCACGCGGCCGTGCTCATACATCAGCGAGACCAGGTCGCCCTTACTGTAAGGCAGCAACAGCCGCAGCGGCGTCATCGTTTCCTTCAGCTTCCCGTCCACTTCCGCCAGCAGTTCCGGGATGCCTGCCCCCGTCTGCGCGCTGATCTGCACGGGAGACGTGTACTCCTGCAGCGCCTGGCGCAACTGTGCCGCAAGGCCGGGCTCCCTCTGCCCCTGGGATTCGACCAGGTCGATCTTGTTCAGAGCCGTCACCAGCGGCTTATCGCCGGCGTCCAACTCCTCCAGCATCTCCTCCACCGCGGTTACCTGCTCATCCGCATTGGGGTGCGAGATATCCACCACGTGCAGCAACAGGTCCGCCTCAGTGATCTCCTCCAGCGTCGCCCGGAACGCGGCCACCAGCGCCGTCGGCAGTTTCTGGATGAAACCGACCGTGTCAGTGAACAGGGCAGTGCGCGCGCTCGGCAGCTCCACGCGGCGGGTGGTCGGGTCCAGGGTGGCAAACAGTTGGTCCTGGGCCAGCACACCGGCGCCGCTGACCGCGTTCAGCAGCGTGCTCTTCCCCGCGTTCGTATAGCCAACCACGACGATAACCGGCGTCGTTGACTTCTGGCGGCGCTGCCGGTAGCGTTCGCGGTGGTTGCGCACCTCCTCCAATTCGCGCTTCAGATGGGAAATGCGGCGGCCTATCTCTCGCCGGTCTACCTCCAGCTGGGTTTCACCGGGTCCGCGTACACCGACCCCCCCGCTCGCGCCGCCGGCCCGTCCACCCGCCTGCCGCGCCAGGTGCGTCCAAGCCCGGGTCAGCCGCGGAAGCCGGTACTCGTATTGCGCCAGCTCCACCTGCACTGCCCCTTCTTTGGTCTTGGCGTGACGGGCGAAGATGTCCAGGATCAGGGCGGTGCGGTCAATCACCTTGACCTCCTGGCCCAGCACTCGCTCAATTTCTCGCTGCTGCCGGGGCGAAAGCTCTTCGTCGAAGATCACAACATTCGCGCCCAACTCCAGGACCAGCGTCTTCAATTCGCCCAGTTTGCCGGCGCCGATAAAGGTCGCTGGGTGGGGATGCTGCAGCCGCTGCGACAGCTCTCCCTCCACCTCCAGTCCCGCGGTCCTGGCCAGCAAGGCCAGTTCGCTGAGCGAGTCCTCCATGGAGAGGATTCCGGGCTGACCCGCCAGGCTGACGCCGACCAGGACCGCCGTTTCCTCCGGCTTGTCGGTCAGTATCAGGCCCTGGTCATCCCGTACAACTGCGCCAACGCCGCCTTCGCCTGTACCGGTAAAGTCATCGACAGCGGTAAGGCCGCCTGAACGGTTTTCATGTTGACTTTCTGACATTCAGTAAACTGTGCCTTTCACAGCGTTCATCCAAAAGGGGGGATATCATTGTGCCCGCTGATAGGCTAACGCTGCACTACAGAGAAACTAATCGTACTACAGAGAAACAAATCCAATCGCTAATCGCCGCCTCGAGGCAAAAATGGCTTTCAACGGCGGCAATTCCCAATACATTCACAAGTCAATCGTTGGAGGGCATCTGCTGCGTCCCCATCTGCGGGCCGGCGGCCCGACAAGCCATCGTCCACAAGGTTGTTTGGCCAGGAGAGCGCTGCTGACAAAGGTGGCGGCGAGCAGAACCGCGGCAAGCCAGGCCCGGCAAGATTCGAACATTGTACACGATTTCGCCGATTCGCGCCCGTTGGGGAAGGCTCTCCCGTTGCTCCACTCTGCTCTGACAGCCAGAACTACTTGCTCAAAGTAATGTTCTCAAGCTTTCCTGTATAGATTGGAATCTAGCGTACATAAATATGTAACCAAATAAGGCCATTTTGCCTTATTATGTCCAAGTATGATTCAAGAAGACAAAAGCTGATTATAGCCGCTAGTCGAGTCCTGGCAACGAACCAAGGCGCTACTCTAAGCGAAATCGCTGAACAGATTGGAGTTGGGCGCGCCACGTTGCAACGTTACTTTCCTAAACGGCAAGACCTTCTGAGGGAAATCGCCTTGGATGCTCTGCGAGAGATCGATAAAGCGCTCGACTCAATCTTGCAGACGGACATGAGACCGGAAGAGAGCCTGCAAATGATGTTTGAACTTCTGGCGCCCCTCGGAGATCGGTTTTCCTACCTGGTGTCGTATCCAGACTTGATGGAATTCACGGAGGTTGCCAAAGCCTACGAGCATCAGCTTGAAAGATTGAACAGGTACATTCAAGATCTGAAGGCGCGCGACGTGTTTGCCCCGGACATACCCACGGCTTGGATCGTTCAAACGATAGACCTGCTGATATGGGGCGCATGGTATGCCGTGGACAGCGGCGCAGTAGCACGGAATGATGCTGCGCTCCTTGCCTCGCGCACGCTCATGAGAGGTCTGGGAAGATAGGCTTCCCAACGGAATATCAAGACTTTCAAATTCGGAACGTAGGAGATCAGGTTGGATACCGGGCGAAAAGATACGGGTGGAGGGGCCAGGGGCAACTCACTATGGGAACTGCTCAAGACGCGCGACTTCCGACTACTTTGGGGGGCGGGCACTCTCTCCGCCATCGGTGATCAGTTCGACCTGATCGCATTTCCCTGGCTCGTGCTGCTCCTCACCGGTGACGCGCTGGCCGTCGGTGCGATAATTGCTGTTGGCAGCGTTCCCACCGTCCTCTTTATGCTTATCGGTGGGTCGATTGTGGATCGCTCCTCCCCGCGTCTGATTCTTCAGATCAGTAATGTGGCACGTGTTTTCCTAGGATCTGTTTTGGCGGCGTTCGTACTGACCGGGATGGTGAATCTGTTCCTGCTTTATCTCTTCGCCTTGGCCAAAGGGATAGCGGACGCGTTTTACTATCCGGCACAGGCGGCGATTCTGCCGCGTATTGTTGAGGATAGGCAGCTTCGTCACGCCAATGCCATCATTCAGACCACGACCGAATCGAGTGGATTTGTCGGGCCTATGCTGGCTGGCGCGCTGATCGCCTATTTCAGCGGCACAAACAACGTGACCCCCTCATTGGACAGCATTACGGCTGCGGCACGAACCGGTACGTCAGGTGTGGGGCTCGCATTTGCCGTGGTGGCTGCCGTCTTCCTCATTTCTTTCCTACTGCTTGTCTTCTTACAGATGAATCCGGAGTTGACAGACTCAGCGGACAAAAGCGGCAAGGGTCAATCCACCGAGGAGGAGGGCGGTGAAAGCATCTGGGCCTCCATTGCAGATGGTCTTCGATTTGTGCGGTCGGACGCGGCAATGTTTACGCTTTTTCTCCTTATCGCGGGAATTGAGCTTTTTTTCCAAGGGCCGGTAATTGTGGGGATTCCGGTATTAGCCGATACCCAACTCCCGCAGGGGGCTCTGGCAGTCGGAATTATCTACTCCGCCTATGCTGCCGGCGCCCTGCTCGGCGCGGTGTTAGCGGGGGCACTGCCCGTCCCCAAAAGGTTGCTGGGGCACATTCTCGTCAGCACCTATTTCCTTAGCGGCCTTCTGATCATGCCTTTTGGCTTCATGAGAGCAACGTGGCTGGCCGCCGGCCTGATTGTTGCAATAAGCGTCATGGGAGGATACACCAACATCATCTTCACGACCTGGTTGCAGGCGCGGACGCCCCAAAAAATGTTGGGACGGGTAATGAGCCTGCTCATGATTGCCTCATTTGGTCTTTCGCCGTTTTCAAACGCCGTCTCCGGGGCGCTTATAAATGTAAGTTTAGGCTGGGTCTTTGTGGGCGCGGGGGCAATGATGGCGCTTCTTTCCGTAGTCGCTGGCTTGCGACGGGAAATAGTCGAGATGGAGATGCCGTAGAGACGGCGCAAAAGGAAGAAGCGAGTAGGGCGCCTAGGTCAATGTCAGAGTCTGTTGGCTGCGACGCCCCCGTAGCCTCCGACGAAGTAGTAGGCACGCGCCTTGCGGCCGAAAGCGCGGTACGCATTGACAGGCTCCAGCGGCTTCCCGTCTACTCCCAGAATGAGGATTCTTACAAAGGCACAGGGTGGAAGAATCGGGGAGGTCGAAGTTTGGCCGACTTCAGTCAGTGAACGTCTGTGGCGACAACATCGGAAGCGTCGTCGCCACGGGCGCCCTCTGATGCGGGTCCTGGCCAATCCCGTACTAGCTCAATACTACAGCGGGGACTTTCTGTTGGATTTTGTTGTAAAGGCTGTTTACCCTGTGTTCGAAAGCCGCACTATCGGCAAAGAAGCCCGCATTGCTATCGGTCGCTGGCAAACGGGCACGCGCTTCGCGGACGGGGTTGTCGAGCGACTGATGCCCGTCGAAGTGGCACATCGAACTGGAGACAGCTTTCTCCCAGGTCCCTCAAAACAAATGCCCATCCAGCAACTGTGGACCAGTCCCGGGACCACTCGTCAACACTCGCTGCACTGCCGGCAGCGCACCCACACGCCGCTCCACTTCAGCCGCCGCGTCCGCCTCGCACATCAGATGCACATTCGGCCCCGCATCGATCGTAAAATAGACCGGCACGCCCTCTTCCTCGCGCCAGGCACGCACCGCCTGCAGCACCTCAAGCGTGCCCGGCTGCCAGTAGAGCAGGCTCGGCGCGCTCGTCATCATCACCGCGTGCATCGCCAGCGCGTCCGCCTCCAGGACCGGCCCAAGCAGCGAGAAATCGCGCGCGGCAATGGCCCGTCGCACGGTATCCAGCCACGCCCCGACGCTCGCCGTGCGCGCCGCGCTAAAAGGGCTCGTCGCCGCCAGACGGTGGCCGCCGCTGCTGCTGACCCGCTTTGCCCCGGTGCTGACGATGGCGATTACATCCCGCAGCGCCCAGTGCTCGTCATCGTGAATCTGGTGCGCTACACTCCGAGAATCGAGAAGTGAATTGCTTACACTCACTTCTCTTTCCCACCCCTGCTCCCACTCGACAAAACCGCCAAACAGGCTGCGGCTGGCCGAACCGCTCCCCTGACGGGCCACCGCGGACAGACGCGTGGCGTCCAACCGGAGACCCAGCGCCGCAGCCCCGGCCACGGTCAGCGCGGCAAACCCGCTGGCCGAGCTCGCAATACCCGATGCCATCGGAAAATTGTTGTTACTGACAACGCGGGCCCTGTCGGAGACGCCCGCAAGGGCGCGCAACCGGTCGAGGTGGGCCACAACTCGCTCTGCAGGCGCGCCTTCAAGCTGCACGCCGTCAATAACAACCGTGTCCCCTGGGAGGCAGGCGCTATCGTTCCAGGCGACCGTCGTGGTTGTATGCGCGTCCGCCAGGGTCATGCTGATTGAGTTGTTGAGTGGGATGTTTAAATCTTCGGCGCCGTCGGCAACGCCCCAGTACTTGATGAAGGCGATGTTGCTGCCGGCGCGACAAGTGGCCTTGCGTTCAGACAACGAACCGGTTGCGCGACGACCGGTCACGCTTCTCGTTCTGCCTGCTGTTCGCAACGGCGCAGAAGATCGTCGATCAATTCGTCATGCGCGCGGAAATGGATCTCTACGCCGCCTTGGACCGACTCGATGCGTGCCTGCCAGCCGATGCCCTCAACCAGCGCCAACTTCTCGACCACGCCCGCCCCCAGCCGTTTGAGAACGGCCTCAGCCTGGACGGGCGTCAATCCAGGAAACGCTAGACTTTCAGACTCGTACAAGTCGTCATCCTGAAAGCGGGGATCGCGGCTGTCTTCCTCATCCCCCAGAGATGGGGCGCTGATCGGCATCGAGAAACTCCTTCAAACCCTTTTTGTGCGTGCCAATAATCTGACTCTATTCTGCTTCCAGCAGTGCGACGCCCATGTCGTCGCCGGCGCCCAACTCTTTGAGAAATCTGGGCACCAGCGCATGCAACTCGGCAATCCGCTCTGCTGGCGTCTTATCGGGAAGATGAATGCGACCGCCGGCCATCGTGTTATGGCCCCCGGCAGAACCGTTCCTGCCCGCAATGATGCGCACCAGCCGACCGGCTCTGGCGTTCGAATCTGCCGCCCGCACCGACATCACACCCTGGTCCTGGAAAATACCCAGGCAAACGACCCATGCGACATTTTCCATGCGCATCAAAAGATCCGCCACCTCTGCCGCCATATCGGGCCGCGGCATATCAAAAAGCAGGCTGACGGCAATATCGCCCGCCCTCTCAGACTCTTCTTCCGACTCTTCGTCTCCCCCGTCCGCATCCTCGCCCTCATCCTGCAGGCCTGTCGGCGGCCCGGGACTGCCGGGCGCAAGCATGCGCGAGAGCGCGATGATATCAAGATCGAATCGCTCAAGGTCCGACCTGTAACCGTCCGCGTCGTCCTCTTCCAGGATCTCCTCTGCCTCCTCTTCATCCTCCTCATCGACCGCGCTGGGCATGGAGACCGTGTAGATTGTCGTGTTGGCTAGAGCATCGCTTATGCTGCGAAAATATGTGCGCGCAACCTGCACGTGTTCAATACGGTTCAGCAGGTCAGTCTCGACTAGATGACGCAAGGTCGAGTACGCCCAGATATCCAGGGCCGACGTGTGCCTGCTCAGGCCAAGCGTATCCGACTTGATCCCATAGAAGAGGGCCGTCGCCAGTCGCGTGTCGATCGGCACTTCCGCCACCGCCAGATATTCGCACAATAGCGTGGAGGAGGCGCCCACATCCGGACGCACGTCGTGGACTTTGGCCCGAAGCTGGCTGCGCCGCGGCGGATGATGATCGATCGCGGCCAGCACCTCTTCACCGGGGTAGTCGGTGCTCCACAGCAGATGATTGGCGGCCACAGGCTGCGTATCGACCAGCATCACACCGTCATATACGCTCATCTCCTCCGCCGCCGCCCGCTGCGAAATGCGGACCTTGTGGGGTACGATCTCATCGGCCATCGTACGATTCTCGGCCCGGCCGATGATGCCGCCGTGTCCCAGCGTGACGCGCGTCCTCGGAGCGTGAATACGCAGCATCTCCTCCATCGCGCGCGCGCTCGCAATTGCGTCCGGGTCCGGATCGTTGTGCATCAAAACCAAGAGGTGGCGAGTCTCCTCCACCAACTCAACGATCTGTTGCACTCTTCTTTCTGTAGCATTCCGCCGCCGGGCGCCGTAGCCGTCCGGCAGGGGGAGCACCATGGTAGGAGACTCTTCCATATCTCGTCCAATGGCCCACTGAACCATAAGTTCGATTTCCAGATACCCCCTCAAAGCGATTGACGGAAATCGACAAGGGCGGGGGTATTATACCCAACATAGACCTTTCGGGGAAGCACTGTTTTTAACGAACCTTGAGCACTTTTTTCGCGCCCTTTCCGAACGGCGGCACAGCCGTCACCACCTTCTCTGCAATCGCGATCCCGGGCGAAGCGCACAGAGGCCTCTCCCATCCCTCGCTTCTCATTCCCCGTTCTTAGCACTTGGGCGGTCGGCTCTCTCTTGGCCGTACGGTAGCCACCCGCCAAAAGAGTTTAGTCTAAGCCGGCATGGTGTCCGGAAGCGACCGCTTAGCGCGGCATGGCGAGTCTATGGCCGGGAAGGACGACAAGCTACCTCGACGGCAACGAAGGCGTGCTGCCGAAATTCTGGACATTCTGCATCACTCAGCCTTTTCCTGCAATCTGCGACAAGCCCATCCTGAAGTTCCGCTTGTTGAGCAATCCACACATTTAAGGTACGATTGGGCGCACTTGGCATCCGGTCGCTGGCACCGGAATATCCGCAGATATTCGCACAAAGGATGCTCGCATGACGAACACAACCGATACCTTGACTGGCGCTGGCGCCCAAACTGTCGTCCGGCGCATGGGCGAAGCCGCGGCCGCGTTTCTGGCCTCCCTCGCCATAGACCAGAAACACAGGGCAGTCGTTCCCTTCGACGACCAGGAAGAGCGCACAAACTGGCACTATACACCGATTCTCCGCAAGGGGCTTTCTCTCTCCGAAATGACATTCCCGCAGCGGCAAAAGGCCCTGCAGCTGGTAAATGCCGGCCTCAGCCGCGCCGCCTTCGTGACCGCCTCCACCGTCATGGGGATCGAGAACGCTCTCGACATGTTGGAAGATTGGGAGCGGACACATCCCGGCCGCGATCCACAGCTCTACTTTCTGACAATCTTTAACAGCCCGGATGAAAAGGGCGTGTGGGGTTGGCGTTTCGAAGGCCACCATATCTCCCTTAATTTCACGATTGCCGACGGCAAAATCATCTCGCCCACGCCGATGTTTTTCGGTTCGAACCCGGCCGATGCGCCTTTCAGCCCGGCGGCCACCCTCCGCCCTCTCGCAGGTGTCGAAGATCTGGCCCGGGAGCTGGTCCGCTCCTTTGACGAGGAAGCCCTTGCTGTCGCCAGAATCTCTCCCGCCGCGCCGCCCGACAACGTACTCTACAATCTTCCTCAGGCAGTGGAAGGCGCCTTCCGAATGCCTGGCAACTCCCCTGACCTGGAACTGTGGAAAAACGCCCACGGCGTAGACGATTCCCACGTCCAGGCCCTGCGCTATTCCGAAACACCCCGCGGCCTTTGCCGTAATAGCATGAACGGCCAGCAGCAGGAAATCCTCCTGGCGCTCATCGGCGAGTATATCCATCGTATGCCGGACGAACTGGCCGAAACAGAGTGGCACCACCTCGGCGAGTGCGGCCTCGACGGAATCCACTTTGCTTGGGCAGGCGGCCTGGAAAAGAGGCAGGGGCACTACTACCGCATCCAGGGTCCGCGCTTCGTCTGTGAATACGACAACACCCAGAACGACGCCAATCACATCCACTCGGTCTGGCGCGATCCGGCCAATGATTTCGGCAGAGATCTCCTGGCGCACCACTACGCCCATCACCATTAGCGGCTGACAGCGTGCCGCCCATTGAAACTGTCGAACTGGTATACGCGACTGTTGGGTAGGTCCAGCATCGATCGAGGCGGGAACTGTTGCAATAGGATTCGCACCACACGTTTCCTACTCTCTAAAGATGCCCGTGCCGACAGTAACTATTGAGATTGCAGCAGAAATCGTTTGACTGAGTGGATGAAGATCGGTACAATCCGATTCATATGCCAGAGATCGCACCTTTGTAATTGATGGCATTCGAACAGAAAGAGGCTGATAAATCCAGTTGAAACGTCCTGCGTGTCGATTGACCGGCCGGCAGCACGCCTACAGACTGTCCGCAAAGTCGGCTGTCATGCGGCTAAACCTGGTGACAACGGACTTTCGAACCGTTCGCAAATGGTAAATTGCAGAGGTCCGCAAGCAACTTTCTTCATGTAACCAACTCTTAAGGAGATTTTTATGGCTGAAAACGGCAATTCGGTAATGTCCGGAAACTACCAGGTAGTGGGGACCCGGCCCATTCGGCACGACGGTACCGATAAGGTTGTCGGCGCAGCCCGTTATGCCGCCGACCAGAACGTACCGGGAATGTTGTACGGTAAGTATCTGCGCAGTCCCCATGCCCACGCCCGCATCCTGAATATCGATACCAGCAAAGCCGAGGCACTGCCAGGCGTCGCTGCAATTGTTACTACGGCCGACCTCGCAGAAGCGGCTGACAAAATTCAGGAAATGGGCGAAGACGCCGTCAATCTGAGGTATCTGAGCGCCAATATGCTGGCCCAGGACAAGGTCCTTTACCACGGCCACGCCATCGCTGCCGTGGCCGCAACCAGCATCCACGTCGCCGAAGAGGCCGTCGGCCTCATCGACGTCGAATACGAGGTCCTCAAGCCGGTGATCGATGTGCGCGAGGCAATGGCAGACGACGCGCCCATCCTCCTTGAAGAGTTGCGCACCACCGCCCTGGGTGATGTCGGCGACAAACCGACCAATGTCGCTCAGCATTTCCGGCACGCACGCGGCGACCTCGAAGCCGGGTACGAAGCAGCCGATGCCATCGTCGAGCGGGAATTCACTACCGCAATGGTCCATCAGGGCTATCTGGAACCGCAGGCCTCGACTGTGCAGTGGCGGTCCGACGACCAGATTCATATCTGGACCAGCACCCAGGGACCGTTTCAGATCCGGGATTCAGTATCGGCCCTCCTGCAGGTGCCCGTTTCCCAAGTGAAAGTGACGCCGGCGGAGATCGGAGGCGGTTTCGGCGGCAAATTTACGCCCTACACCGACCTTCCGTCGGCCCTGCTCTCTCGCAAGAGCGGCAACCGCCCCGTCAAGATGGCGCTGACCCGCACCGAAGTGCTGCAGGCGACCGGCCCCACCTCGGGCAGCTACATCAAAGTGAAGATGGGCGCCTCGAAGGACGGCCGCATCACCGCAGTCGAAGCTGACCTTATCTACGAGGCAGGCGCCTATCCCGGCTCCCCCGTTGGCGCCGGCGCCGGCGTGATTCTCTCCCCCTATAAGCTCGATAACCTGCGCATCGACGGCTATGACGTCGTCGTCAACCGCCCCCAGAGCGGCGCCTACCGCGCGCCCGGCGGCACCAATGCCGCCTTCGCTTCGGAGACGGTCATCGACGAGTTGGCAGAGCAACTGGGTATCGACCCGCTGGAATTCCGCCACATCAACGCCGCCCAGGAAGGTGACCGCCGACCGGACGGGCCCGAATACAAGCGCATCGGCTATAAAGAGACCGTCGAAGCCGCCATCGACCATCCCCATACCGCCACCCCGAACGAAGGCACAAATCGGGGCCGGGGCGTGGCATCCGGATTCTGGTTCAATGGGGCCGGCCCTTCAAGCGTGACCGCCGTCGTCAATGCCGATGGCACCGTCAACCTGCTCGAAGGCTCCGCCGATATCGGCGGCACGCGCGCCTCCGCCGCCATGATGCTGGCCGAGACGATCGGCGTCGCAGCCGAAGACATCAACCCGCAGGTCGTGGACACCGACTCGATCGGCTACACCGGCGGCACCGGCGGCAGCAGCGTCACCCACAAGATCGGCGTAACGACCCATCAGCTGGGCCTGGAGCTGCGCAGGAAGATGAGCGATCAACTTGCCGACTTCTGGGAGATGGACGCATCTGACATCGCCTGGCAGGACGGCCAGTTCCGCGGCAACGGACACAGCCTCGGCTTCAAAGAGGCCGCACAGGAGCTGTCCAGCGGCTACGAAGCCCTGACCGCCAGTGTCACCATGAACACGGGCGGGGCCGGGCCCTGCTTCGGCACCCATGTTGTCGACGTAGAGGTCGACGTGGAGACGGGGAAGGTCGAGATCTTGCGCTACACCGCTGTTCAGGATGTTGGCAAGGCCATCCATCCCAGCTATGTTGAAGGCCAAATCCAAGGCGGTGTCGTCCAGGGAATCGGCTGGGCTTTGAACGAAGAGTATATCTACGACGACGAGGGCCACCTGCTCAATGCCAGTCTCCTCGACTACCGTATGCCTACCGCGCTCGATCTGCCCATGATCGAGACCGTTGTGGTTGAAGTCGCCAACCCGGACCATCCGTTCGGCGTGCGCGGCGTGGGCGAAGTGCCGATCGTCCCACCCGCCGGAGCACTCGCCAACGCGATCTACGATGCCGTCGGCGTGCGACCGACCGAACTGCCAATGTCGCCGGCCCGGTTGCTGGAAGCAATCTGGGAGAAAAACGGCGCCTAGCAGCCTGTTCACAGTACCTCGCGGCCAAGTACTGAACTGGCCGCCGAATTTTCCGAAAAGGCGGGTCGGGAGACCATGTGTTGACCGGCCCGCCTTTTGATTTGATGCGCAGGTTGCGAGTTAATAATGGCACATTCCGACGACAGGAGATAACAGCCCAATGTCCTCCTCTCGTTCCGTCGCCGTTACCGGCGGACTTGGCAATCTCGGCACAAAACTGCTGCTGCACCTGGCCCGTACAAGCACCTGCCAGCTACTGATCGGGCTCGACGTGCGCGCGCCGTCTCCTGATCAGTTGCAGGCACTGCAGGACGCCGCCGCGCAGAATACGACAGGCACGACGCCGGCAGTCGAGCTGCTCGAATGTGACCTCACCGATCCCCGCGACAGTCGCTGGCGCGATGCATTCGATCGCGTGCAAGCAGTCGTCCACTTCGCCGCAGACAATCCCTACCCCGACGCCAGCTGGGACGAAGCGGCCGTCTCCATCGACATGACCCTCAATGTGGCGCTGGCCACAGCCAGCAGCCCTGCCGTCGAGCGCTTCGTTTTCGCCACATCCAATCACGTAATGGGCCGCTACAAAGACGACCCCCTGGCCGCCACGGTGGGCCCAGGCACGCTGACCCCCGACCGACCCCTCGGCGTCGGCACCTTCTGGGCAGAGACCGACCCGCCCCTCGACGCCACCGCCTATTCAACAACCAAAATGGTGGGGGAACGCATCTGCCAGGCGCTCGGGGCGCAGTCAAATGGCTCCACGACCTTTGTGAGCGTGCGCATCGGCTGGTGCCAGCCAGGCCCCAACCGGCCCGAAACACTCAACGCCACCGGCGAACCGAAGGCAGAAAGCGGCGCCGCCGAATCCCACCCCGACCCGGAGGGATACCGCCGCGCCGAACGCTGGTTCCGCCTGATGTGGCTGTCAAACCGGGACTTTGTGCACCTGTTCGAACGGGCCGCCAACGCCGACTCTAGCGGATGGCCGGCGCCGGCCATCGTGGTCAACGGTATGTCCGACAACACCGGCATGGCCTGGAGTCTCGAGGAGACGCGCAGCCATCTTGGCTATCAACCTCTGGATGATGTGATGCGGAGAGGGAGAGCAGATTTGAACTCTGAGACACTGACGAAAGAGGAGTGCAATGATCTATGATGACTTCAAGCGAAACCATGTTATTCTGCCCGGTCGTGAAGAAGCTTTGTTGAAGTTTCTCAAACAGGACTACGAAGGGATGCAACATAAGTGGAAACATCGTTGCAATTCGCATAGCGAAGATGCGTTAACTTGGTCATGCTTTGATGTGATCGCCAATTTACAGCTGACGAACAAGATATTCGTATTGAATCAGATATTTGAAGATGCGTATAAGGATAAGGCAAGAATCCATTTGGATGAAGGACAATACAAAGACAGTCAAATAGACATTCATGTTGGCAAAAAATATACAGGCCGTTCTTCACTAGAGTCAACCGAGGTTGACGCAAGCATCGAATTACCTGGAATGTTGATATTTGTGGAAGCCAAATTATATAACGCGATGAGTCCTGCAAGACTTCCTGATAAGCCTCATGATCAGATTGCCAGAAAATTGAGGGTAGGTCTTGATTCGCCTCTGCACGATTCAAGAGATTTCTATTTCATTTTTCTTGATTTAGCGCCGGTAGATAAATTTTCGAAAAGGAAGAAGAAAGAAATAGCCTCTTTACCATCAAGTGGTTTTCATGATAAGTGGAAGAGTGCGTGGTGGTTCAAATACTACAGGGATGGACGAAACAACAGCAGAAAGCCGCTTAAAGAGGCGCTCGCAGGAATTGAATCTCCCCTGCCCCCTATTGAATCGATCGCCGAAAACATGGGGTGGCTGACATGGGGTGATATGTTTAAGAGTGTCTTGCAAGGAGTGTTACTGGAATGGCAGGCGAAAAAGTCTGCGAACTGACAAAAGGAGATCCAACATGAGCTACAAGCTCGCTTACAGCACCCTGCGCTGGCAAAATCCTGATCTTGAGCCGGCACTGAACAGACTGGCGCAAGCCGGTTGGCAGGGCTGGGAGAGCAGACTGCCCCTCAACTGGATGGGGACGCCGGCGCGGCTGCGTCGCGTCTGCGACGACGCGGGCATGCCGCTCGTCGTCCTAACCGCCAACGGGACGCCCGACAGCCGCGATCGCGAAAACGTCGAAGTCAACCGCCGCCGGATGGAGTTCGCCGCCGAGATGGGCTGCGACTGCTTCATGTACATGAACGGCGGCAAACCCGACGACCGCCCCGTGAGAGACGATGACGTCAAAGCGGCCGCCGAAGGCGCCGACGAGTGGGCCGACTACGCCGCCCAGTTCGGCCTGGAACTGACCTACCATATCCACACCAATCTGCTTGTCGATTCCATCGACCACTGGAACCTGTACATGGACAGTCTGCGCACCGCCAAGCTGTGCATCGACGTCTCCCACGCGCAGCTTTGGGGCTATGACCCCGTTGCGTCACTGCGCGATTTCAGCGGGCAGCTGAACTATGTACATCTGCAGGATTGGGCCACCACCACCCGCCGCGCCGACGGCTTCTACGATCCGCAGTGGTGTCAGGTTGGGGAACACGGGAACGTCGATTTCCCGGCCATCAAAAACGTGCTCGACGAAATCGAATACGACCGCTGGGTAACTGCCTGCCCCGGCCAGCCAGTCCCCGGCCGCGAAGATCCCATGAGCGAGGCCGAACGAAGCGATGGAATGGTGGTCTATCTACGGGGAATCGGCTACTAGGTTTCCAGGTCGGTCTCCGGGTTGTCCCGGAAGTATCTGGCCGTATCGATAACCAGGTTCTCCTGCAACTGGATCGTCATGCCGCCGTCGACGACCATCGTGTGGCCGGTGATGAACCCGGCCTCATCCGAGCAGAGGAAGCGCACCGCGTTGGCGATGTCGTCGGGCACGCCCGTATGACGTAGAGGATAGTGCTGGTCGAAAAAGCGCAGCAGAGAAGGGTTGACTTCCCAGCGTTCGGCCTGGCGCTCGGTGACAATATGGCCGGGGCAGATGCAGTTGACGCGCACACCGATCGGCCCGAAATCAAGCGCCATCTGGCGGCTCATCGCGATGAGCGCCGCCTTGGTCATCTCGTATGCGAGACTCGACGGCGCCACCAGTTGTCCATGCACCGAAGAGATGTTGACAATGCTGCCGCCGCCGCTTTCCTGAATGTGCGGCACGCCAAACTTCGCGCTCAGAAAGACCGCCTTCTGCGACGCTGTGAGCGCCCGGTCGAAGGCCGTCTCAGTCAGCGTGATTGCCGTCCCATCCGGCTCCAGGGTTCCCCAGGCGTTGTTCACCAGAATGTGCAGCCCGCCCCAAAGTTCAACCGCGTGTTCGATCATCGGCCGGATCTGTTCCGGTTGGGATATGTCGACCTCGTAGGCGGAAGCCGTGCCGCCGCTCGCCTCGATGCGGGCCACATTTTCAGCAGCTTTCTCCGGCACGAAGTCGGCGATCAGCACCTTCGCCCCGTCAGCGGCCAGCCGCCGAGCAATGGCGCCGCCAATCCCGACCGCACCCCCGGTTACGATGGCGATTTTATCTGTCAGTGTCATTGTGGTTCCTCAGGCAAGTTGGTAGATAGGAAGGCGGATTCAGTATACTTGTCGGCCTTCTTGTAACCAAACCGGGGGCAATTGGCGTCCGGTGCTGTACTGAAGGGGCTCTTGAAACGATCTGATTATGAGAGATGGGTCAAACGTTATATGCTGATTTGACATGAAGCCTGCCGATCCTTGGCAACGGTTTGACGGCATTAATATGGAAGCCCAGCGCAGCACAATACACGAAATCATCGCACAACTCAGCACCATCGATCCCTTCCGGATCGTGCTATTTGGCTCCCATGCATTGGAGACGGAAGAATCGGAAAGCGATATCGATCCGTTGGTCATTCTGGACTCTGAGAATATCTCACAGACCTTTGAGGAAAGAATGCAAAGCAGGCTCATGGTGAGGGAGAGCCTCCGAACAGTCAACAGGCGTGTTCCCATCGACCTCATCGTCTATACCAAGGGCGAATATAGATATCTCAAGAACCAAGGCTCTTCTTTTGTCAAGGAGATAGAGAGCACAGGGAAGACGTTGTATGAGAAGGCAGGTTATAGGGCAGCTGTGTCCCACCCGTAATGACCTGAAAACAGTTTTCCAGGGAGAGAGGAAACGACAATGGAACTACCACCAATCGAACTACCCGCAATACTCCAGTCAACCGAAGCGTATACTGCCGGTGCCTCATTCGCAGCTATCTGGCTTCTGTCCGGCATCGTCAGCGCGATGGTCGCCAACAATAAGGGAAGAAGCGGGTGCAGCTGGTTTCTCCTCGGTTTCCTGTTGGGCCCGCTGGGCCTCATCATGTCGCTTGCAGTCCCCAAGAATCAGCCCGTGCTCGAGCAAAGATTGGTTCAGAACGGCGAGATGCAGTACTGTCCCTACTGCGCCGAACTGATCAAAGCGGAGGCCATCAAATGTCGGTACTGTAGCGAAAGTGTCGGAGGAGACCAATCGTCCCAGTCGCTTTACATGCGCTGACCCGGCTTGTGAAATTTTTGCGCAAGGCTCTGTTCCCTCCCATCCCCGTAAGAGATGGGTGCCCTATCTCCTTCCTGAATTCGGAACAGTAGAAACGGTTCGTGACGAGTCCTTCAGCAACGACACACAGACAGATCGCTCGCCCCCGCAGCAACTGAGAATAAGAAAGCTATGACCATGCGCCATGAAAAGTGGACCTGCCCCAAATGCGATAACCTCGAATTCGAGACCGATATCTTCCAGGCCACCGGCGGCACGCTTGCCAAGATCTTCGACGTCCAGAACAAGAAATTCACCACCGTCACCTGTACTCGCTGCCAGTACACCGAGATCTACAAGTCCAGCACCTCCAACCTGGCCAACGTCTTCGATTTCTTCACCTCATAGAACGCAAGATTACCCTTGAGCGAAGGAATGCCCTGTCGAGCCTTCATCTTCGACCTGTTCGGTACACTGGTCAACGGCTTCACACGCCAGGACTACGACCAGGTCAACGCACAAATGGCTGCGGCCGTCCGCGTTCCCTACACCGAATTCTGGCGGCTCATGGGCGAAACATATCGCGATAGCTGCCTCGGCCGCTACAATACCTATGAGGATCTAGTCGCTGACGTCTGCGCGCGCGCTGGCGTTCAAGCGCATCTGACCCGGATTGCACAGGCCACCGCGTTTCATTTCGAATTCATCGCCAAAGCAATCGTACCAGAGCCAGAGGTCCTTGAAACATTGGACATACTGAAAAAAAGGGGACTGCGGCTAGGCCTTATCAGCGATTGCGCTCCGGCAGTGCCGATGTTATTCCCGAAGTCTCCTCTGTCACGTTTGATTGATGTCCCAGTTTTCTCCTGTGAAGAACGGATCAAAAAGCCCTCTAGCCCCATCTACCACCGAACTTGCCAACGACTGCAGATCGTTCCCCAAGAATGTATCTATGTCGGCGACGGCAGCAGCCAGGAGTTGACGGGCGCAGCGGCAGTAGGGATGCGACCCGTACTGAAACGGATCGACCTGAGCGACGTTTATGATAGCCATAGACCTGAAGTGGAAGGCTGGCGGGGTCTGGCCATCAATGAAATCAAAGAACTCTGTGACATGCGCTTTTGAGTTGAGGAAACGCCTAAGCGAGATATATCATTGAAAAAGATGAAGATGGTCTAATCTGAGCCGGAAGACATATTACATCTGGCGATTTCTGATGAGCCAGAAAAGGGAAGAATGGAGCCGTGCCTCAATATCACGGCTGGACTGAACAACGACGGAGAACGCATTGGAATCGAAATACTGAACACCAGCGCGTTCATCTGGGATTCAGTTATGGAGTCAATACAGGCGAAGATGCTTTCGCTTACCAAAGTCGAAAGCACGCGTACCTGAATATCGAATGCGCTATCATTTCGCTAACTGAACGCGTGCTGACTGGCGTTCATTCAATCTCTGCGCGGAAACTCCAAATCAACCTGAGCACCCCTTGGATCCGCCGCGCCAACCGCTGCAAAGGACAAAAACATGTTGCGCGTCTCAATCTTCAAGCACCAATCAGAGCTGACCGACCAATGGCTGCGCCAGAAAGTGGCCCTCGGCGCCGACGCGATCGACTTCGGAGGCGACACAGACATGCCCGGCGTCACCCAACAGGGCTACCCTGACCTGGATGAAGTGCGCGCCCTGCGCAAGCGTGTGCGCTCCTTCGGCATCGACATCAACCGCGTAACCCTCCCCACGCTTACGCAGACCTACATCGACGAACGCGTCGGCGCCGAAGATGAGCTGGACAACACCGCTAAAGCACTCGAAGTCTACGGCAAGGTCCGTATCCCCATTGCCCG
This sequence comes from Caldilineaceae bacterium, assembly GCA_958295845.1. Lineage (GTDB taxonomy): Bacteria > Chloroflexota > Anaerolineae > Caldilineales > Caldilineaceae > Bin5. The sequence continues at coordinate 4,791,932 of OY282376.1, read as the reverse complement.
CCAGCGCGTGATAGGCGACGTCTTCCCGCAGATGATGGAGCAGTACCGCACCAAACATCGCGGCGGCTACATCGCCCGCGCCGAGACCCTCGTACAGGGACCACACGATATCCCCTCCCGCGCCGAACTGGAACGCTGGTGGGACCGCTTCTGCCATGCCTTCGAACGCCTGACACCGATCGCCGAGGAATACGACATCAAGCTGGCCGTCCACCCGTCCGATACGCCCAACGTCGATACACCGTTCGGCGGCATCGGTTTCCACCGCATCATCGACGCCTTCCCCAGCCCCAACGTCGGCTACGTATACTGCATCGGCACCCGTTCCGAGGCCGGCGGCAGTTCACTCGTGATCGACGAGATCAACAACTACGGGCGCAAGGGCAAAATATTCATGCTCCACATGCGCAATGTACGCGGCAGCCTCGCCACTGCCAGCGGCTTCGAAGAGACCCTGCTCGACGACGGCGACCTCAACATGGCCCGCATCCTGCGCGAACTGCGCAACGTCGGCTTCAGCGGCTACATCAACCCCGATCACATTCCCGACCTGCCAGGTGACAACGAGACCCGCGATGCCGGCTGGGCCTACTCGATCGGCTACCTGAAAGCCCTCTTCGCCGCGGCGGTGGCATAAATGCCGCGGGTGGCATTGGCCGGAATCAGGCGCCAGATGCAGAATAGGCGCCGGCTCTGGCCAGACCGTTCCCTACTGCAAATATTGACTTTCAATGGGAGCCTAGTGTGCCCCGATTCAGGCTTAATCGATCAGAGTTGACACTTTGGGCGGTTCTCTTGGTGTTGGCCGTAGCCGCCCCGCTTCTACGCTTAAACCGTTTACACAAAATCGCGCCTGGTCTTAAGTTCGACGAAGGTTGGAACGGAATATACGCCCTTCAGGTGCTGCAGGGCGAACACGCTCTGACATTTGGAGACAAGGATGGGCTGGGCATCTATTTGATAGCGTTGGCGACAAATTTCCTGGGTCGCACGCCACTAACGCTCCGATTGCCCACGGCCCTGGCCAGCATATTCACTGTTTTTGTGGTTTTTTGGCTGGGGCGTTTACTGTTCGGATGGGACGAGCGCGGGCGGGAGACGCGGTGGCGCGGCCTGGTAATTGGAGGCGTTGCATCCGGTTTGCTGGCCGTGTCGCTTGGCCAGACGATCCTGGGACGCACTTCATACCGGGGCAGCTTTCTCCCACTCTTTCTTGCCCTATGTTTGGCCCTGCTATGGTGGGGATGGACGCGGCGTCGCTGGTGGGCAATCATGCTGGCCGGCGTGTGCGCGGGGCTATTGCCCTACATCTATTATCCCGCACGTTTTGTCCCCTTTCTCTTCCTCTTTTTTGGTACTAGCCTCCTAATGCCACTTCGCTCAGTATCCCTAAAGAGAATCCAGACCGAACTTCCTTGGGCAGCCACTTTCACAGGTACTGCTGGGCTGGTAGCTGCTCCAATTTTCCTCCACTACATTCGAAATCCCGACCTCTTTTTCAATCAACGCATCCAGATGCTCTTTATCTTCCGTGAGTATCTGGGCGCCCCCGTGTTGACTCTGGCGAAGGTCCTGGCAGTCCATGTGTGGGAGGTTCTTGCGAAATTCAGTTTTCGCCTCCTGGCCGGCTGCTGTTCTCCCTTTGAGCACGCTGTGACGCTGAATTCATGGGAAGCCTTCTTCTTCTGGCTGGGCGTGGCGATCGCAGTGTGGCAGTGGAAACGGAGGCCGGCCTATCGTCTCCTGTTGCTCTGGGTGGGACTGCTGTTCCTGCCCGCGTTTCTGGCCGATACCAAGAACACGATGCGCATGGTCGGCGCAGTGCCTTCTATCTATCTGCTGGTGGCCGTCGGCGTGTGGGAGACGTTTCAGTGGTCAGCGTCTCGCAAGCTGGTGGGAGCCAAAACGTGGCCGTCGCTCTTTGGCATTGCAATCTGCGCCGTGATTGTGATTCAGGGCGCCAGCACATATCGAACTGTGTTCGACAAGGGGACGGCCAACAGTTTCTACCACTACGATATTATCTGGCCAGCCTTCGCCCAGCGCCTGAACGCGCGGCCCGCGGAGAAAGATACAGTCTACTTCATCACCCACCAGCGGTATGATGCTTTTGATTATCTTTATCAAGAGACATCATTAGTTGTGAGAACTTACCCTGACGTGCCAGACCTTGACCATCACATCGAAGCGTCGCTGGCAGAAATGGAAGATGTTTCAACTGTGAAAGTCGTGAACTGGGTTGATTGGTCTCCTACGATTGAGTGGAAGTCAAACTTCAAAGCCGACTTCCTCACCATTCTATTAGATAAGTACGGAAGATATGTCGCCACAGAAGATTTCGACGGCATCCATGTCGATTCCTACGTGGATATCTCTCTCAATCGTCCTTGGGTTCTCTTCGAAGACCTGCCGAGTCCAGTCATCTATGATGGCGGCATCACGCTGGAAGGGCTGGCACTGGGTTCGAGTCGAGTAAAACTGCCGAGGCGGCAGCGGTTCGACGCAGAGCAAAGTCGCTCTCTATTGATTGGCATGTTATGGCAAACCGCTTCGGATCTGGCGGTTGATTACTCTATATCACTACGCCTGTACAACGATGATGACGACAGGGTCTTTCAAACGGATCATGTCCTGAGGAAACCCTATGAATATCTGCTTACCACGAGTCTGTGGACGTCCAAACCGGTCGGTACAGTCTTCGATCTCGACATCCCGAATGAGTTGGCCGCGGGTGAATACGAACTGCGGATAGTCGTCTACGACGTGGAGACATCGACGCCGACTGTCGAAGTCGGCGTGTGGGAACCAGAAACCACCTTGGGAAGAGTGCAACTCCCATAGGCCGATCGGCCCGGCAGAACGCCGCACCGTCTTCTATTTTCTACTCGCCGATGTCAACCCTGGCCTGTTCCACTCTTTCGCTCTGATCGCAGAGGCCTCGTCAGCCAACACAACCGTAGGCAGTCATTTTCCCCAACCGGCTTCTCAGTCTGTTACCCGATGTTCTCTGCGTCGACAAGGGCAGACCGACTGAATCGGTTGACGCCTGATCTGGCAACAGAGAGTATGGGAAATTCCGAAGCGCTTTGCTGACGCAACCTTTGTAGAATGCTTACAGTCAGTGTAAGGTTGAAGACGCAGAATCGCCTCCATTCCACACAATAGGCAAACGTGATCGGTTCGTGGCAGTTGGACCCTCGCCGCCGCCTTTACATGAAATCGCAGGACAGGAAAATGACACTTAAGATCGGGATCGTCGGCGCGCGCGGCATCGGTGAGAGACACGCACGCGCCTATCTACAGGACCCCCTGGCCGAACTGGTCGCCGTCTGCGATCTGGTCAAAGAGAGGGCCGACGAGGCCGCGCAGATGCACGGCGTGCGCGGCTACACCAGCCTCGCCGAAATGCTGCGGCACGAAGAGCTGGACATCGTCGATGTCTCCACCGGCGGCGCCGAAAACGGCAGTTGGCATTTCGAGCCGACCATGGAGGCTCTGGAGGCCGGCAAGCACGTGCTGGTCGAAAAACCGATCTCCAATCAGATCGAAGAGGCGCGCCAGATGGTGGACAAGGCCGCCGAAAAGGACCTCTACCTGGGCTGCAATCTCAACCACTACTTTACGCCCCCGGCGGACAAGGCCCGAGAATACATGGAGCAGGGCCAGATAGGCGAACCGGTCTACTGCCTGCACAAGATGGGCTTTAACGGCGGCGAGCATACCTATGCCAAGAACAGCGCGCCCAATGTCGCCGGCTTCCCCTACTTCCATGTGAAAGCCTTCCTGGCCCACCCGTTCAGCGTCATGCGCCATTTCTGCGGCGACGTGACCCACGTCCAGGCCTTTCTCAGCCGGCCGGCCTTCCGCGTAGAGGCCGACGACCCCATGCTCTCCGTCAACAGCATCCACCTGCAGTTTGCCAGCGGCGCCGCCGGCTATCTCCTCAGCCAGCGCGGCGACGCCACCTTCGGACACGGCGGCTGGTGGAGCGTCGAAGTCGGCGGGACCCGCGGCACCTTCTGCATTGAAAACTGCATCGAAAAGATCACATACTGGCCCGCTCCCACCGCCGAAGGCACCCCGCCGCCTCAGGTCACCAACAGCGGCATCACCGACTTCGACCAGACCTTTCCCCTTCGTATCCATGCCTTTCTCGAAGACGTGAGCAACGGCGTTCCGAAAAGTGAACTGCGGGCTTCGGGCCGCGACGCCCTCGCTACCTTGGAGTACACGTGGGCGGCCATCCAGTCCTATGAGAACGGTGGCATTCTGGTCCAGCCCCATCCTCTGCCGGACAGCGGCGGCCAGTAAACAGCGGCCGCTCACCCGCAACCAGCCACGGATTACGAGCCGCCAGCCAAGAAAGGAAAACAGCACCAATGAGCGCCGCCGAAAGAACCGATAACACCTCCCTCGTGCCCCAATTCCGTTTTCCCGAAACGCTGGCCGAGCAGGAGGCCGCGCTGCAAACCAATTCCCTGATGCAGCGGCTGCTCGCCTATCGCCAGCGCTACGAAGGTGATCCCCACCGGCCCATCTACCACTACGTCAACCCGGAAAACACGCTCAACGATCCCAACGGGCTCTGCTTCTGGCAAGACCGCTGGCATCTCTTCTACCAGGCCTATCCGCCTGAAGACCCGCGTCAACATTGGGGCCACGCCGTCAGCGACGACCTGATCCACTGGCGCGACCTGCCCTACGCCATCTACCCCAACCCGGAGGAATGCTGTTTTTCGGGCTCGGCGCTGGTCGAGGACGATCGCGTGATCGCCATCTATCACGGCACCAAAGTGGGCAATATGGTGGCCGTCTCGGACGATCCCCTGCTGCTCAACTGGGAGAAGCTCACCGGCGCGCCCGTCATACCCATCGCCAGCGAGGACGGCTCCCCGCTGCCCTACCGCGTCTTCGATCCCTGCATCTGGAAGAAAGGCGACCACTACTACGCCCTTTCCGGGGGCACACTTCCGCACGCAGCCTCCGGCAGACGTACGCGCGCCAACTTCCTCTTCCGCTCGCCCAACCTGGTCGACTGGGACTACCTGCACCCGTTCGTAGAAGACGACATCTTCACGCTCGTCGGCGACGACGGCGCCTGCCCCTACTTCTGGCCGATCGGAGACCGCCACATCCTCCTATTCTTCAGCCACATGAGCGGCGGCCAGGCCCTGCTGGGTGACTACGACACCGAACGCGACAAATTTGTCGTCACCTCGCAGCATGATTTCAACTTCGGCGCCTTCGGGCCCGGCGGCGTCCATGCCCCGTCGGCCACGCCGGACGGTAAGGGCGGCGTCAACGTTATCTTCAACATGAACCCCGCCAAACCGACCGAGGGCTGGAACCAGATCATGACGCTGCCGCGGCGCCTGACGCTGCAAGGCACCGACAAAATCGGCCGCGACACCCTGCTGGTCGAACCGACAGGGGATGTCGAGTCACTACGCAGTGAACACAGGCAGATCACCGACATGGTCCTGCCGGCCAACCAGGAGATCGTACTGGGGAGCATGAGGGGAAACGCCATCGAGCTGATGGCGGAGATCGAAGCCAACGATGCGCCGCTGGTCGAGCTGAACGTGCTGCGCTCCCCCGGCAAAGAGGAGTACACCCGCATCGCCTTCTATCGCGAGCGCGGCTTCCGCGACTGGGAGCGGTACAACGGCTGGCAGCGCGACAAACTGGCCGCCGCCACCGACAGCCTCATCTCCATCGACTCCTCCTACTCCAGCCTCTCGCCCGACGTCCGTTCGCGCGCGCCGGAGACCGCGCCCGTCTTCCTCGAAAGGGATGAGCCGCTGCATCTCAGGGTTTTCGTCGACAGAAGCGTCGTCGAAGTGTTCGTCAACGGCAAGCAGTGCGTGGCCATGCGCGTTTACCCCGACCGGGAAGACAGCGTCGGTGTCTCGCTGCGTTCGCAGGGGCAGGACGCCCGCGTTGTTTCGCTCGAGGCGTGGCAGATGGCAGATATCTATTCGTAACCTGCGGCCGTCACATTTCGATGGTCCCATAGTTCTGTGAAAGGCGAAATTAATGCACCTGCCGACCCTTTACAACAACATCCTGGGGACGAGCAACTACGTAATCAAGGAGAAGACGGAGGGCCTGACCCATGCCGACAGCATGTTGCAGCTGCCCTTCCCCGGCAACTGCATGAACTGGATTCTGGGCCATCTCATGGTCTATCGCATGCAATGCCTGGGTGTCATCGACGGCGTCAGCGAAGCCGACGAGGCTGAGTTCGCTCTCTACGGCTTCGGCTCAGAACCGATGACCGACGCCGACAAAGCCATCCCTCTGGAAACCCTCCTGGCGCGTCTCGATACACTGTCCGAGCAGATCGCCGCCGCGCTCGAAGAGATGCCGGATTCCCGCTTGGAAGAATTCGTGGATGAGGAGCAAGGCGTCACCGTGGCGCAACGCCTTCTTTTCAATCTTGTCTACCACGAAGCCTATCACGTGGGGCAGCTCGAGCCGCTGTACGAACAGGCACTGGCGAACCGTTCCGGTCAGTGATCCGTCGCCGCCTCTGGGATCGAGCAAGGGGCTACTGCTCACGAACTGCAAGCCGCGGAAGGAAGAAGCATCCATGAGCGCTGCCGAGAGAACCGATAACACCTCCCTTGTGCCCCATTACAGTTTTCCCGGGACACTGGCTGAGCAGGAGGCCGCGCTGGAGACAAATCCCCTGATGCAGCGGCTGCTCGCCTATCGTAAACGCTACCAGGGTGATTCCCACCGACCCATCTACCACTACGTCAACCCGGAAAACACGCTCAACGATCCCAACGGACTCTGTTTCTGGCAGGACCGCTGGCACCTCTTCTACCAGGCCTGCCCGCCCGAAGACCCGCGCCAACATTGGGGCCACGCCATCAGCGATGATCTCATCCACTGGCAGGACCTTCCCTATGCCATCTACCCCAATCCGGAGGAACGCTGCTATTCGGGCGCGGCGCTGGTCGAAGAGGATCGAGTTATCGCCATGTATCACGGCACCACGGTGGGCAACATGGTGGCCGTCTCGCATGATTCCCTGCTGCTCAACTGGGAAAAGCTCACCGGCGCGCCGGTCATTCCCAAGGTCAGTGCCGACGGCTCGCCCCTGCCCTATCGGGTATTCGATCCCTGCATCTGGAAGAAAGGGGACCACTACTACGCCCTTTCCGGCAGTATCCTGCCCCACGCAGCCTCCGGCCGGCGCACCCGCGCCAACTTCCTCTTCCGCTCGTCGAACCTGGTCGACTGGGACTATCTGCACCCGTTTGTGGAAGATGACCGCTTCACGCTCGTCGGCGACGACGGCGCCTGCCCCTATTTCTGGCCAATCGGCGACCGCCACATCCTCCTTTTTTACGGCCACATGAGCGGCGGTCAGGCCCTCTTGGGCGACTATGACACCGAACGTGACAAGTTCGTCGTCACTTCGCACCATGATTTCAACTTCGGTGCCTCCGAGCCGGGCGGCGTCCATGCCCCTTCGGCAACGCCCGACGGCAAAGGCGGCGTCAACGTCATTTTCAACATGAACCCGGCCAAACCGACCGAGGGCTGGAACCAGATCATGACGCTGCCGCGCCGCCTGACGCTGCAGGGCACCGACAAAATCGGCCGCGACACGCTGCTGGTCGAACCCGCTGGCGATGTCGAATCGCTGCGCCGGGAGCACCGGCAGATCACCGATTTGACCCTGCCGGCCAATCAAGAGATCGTATTGGGGAGCATGAGGGGAAACACGATCGAGCTGATGATGGAGATCGAAGACAACGACGCGCCGTTAATCGAGTTGAATGTGCTGCGCTCCCCCGGCAGTGAGGAGTACACCCGTATCGCCTTCTATCGCGAGCGCGGCTTCCGCTACTGGGAGCTGTCCGAAAGCTGGATGCGGGACATGCTGGCCGCCGTCAACGACGGCGCTGGGCCCGGATTCTTCAGCAGCAGTCTCCTCAGCCCTGAGCAACGGGAACAGTTGGCCGCGGCCACCTACAGCCTCATCTCCATCGACGCCTCCCACGCCTCCCTCGCGCCCGACGTCCTTTCGCGCGCGCCGGAAACGGGACCGGTCTTCCTCGATAGGGATGAACCGCTGCGCCTCAGAGTTTTCGTCGACAAAAGCGTCGTCGAAGTCTTCGTCAACGGCAGGCAGTGCGTGGCCACGCGCGTCTACCCCGAGCGGGAGGACAGCATCGGCGTCTCACTGCGCTCGCAGGGCCAGGACGCCCGCGTCGTTTCGCTTGAAGCCTGGCAGATGGAAAACATATATGAATGACCGGTGGTCAGTGGATAGTGACCTGCACCCACCGCAAAAACCAGTCAGATCTAGTTAAGAAAGGAGTTGCTTGTGCACAGCCCAACCCTGTATGTCAGCATGCTCGGGACCGTCAATAACATTATCAAGCAGAAGACCGAGGGACTGTCCCATGCCGACAGCATGCTGCAGTTGCCCTTCCCCGCCAACTGCATGAACTGGATCCTCGGCCATATTATGGTCTACCGGGCGCAGTACCTCGGCGTGATCGACGGCGTCAGCAAGCCCGACGAAGACGAATTCGCCCTCTACGGCTTCGGCTCCGAACCGTTGACCGATCCCGACAAAGCCATCCCCCTCGAAACCATCCTGGCACGTCTCGATGAGTTGTCTGACCAGGTCGTCGCCGCCCTCGAAAAGATGCCGGAATCCCGCTTAGATGAACTGTTGGATGAGGAAAAGGGTGTCACCGTAGATCAGCGGCTGCACTTCTATCTGGTCTTCCACGAAGCGATGCACGCCGGCCAGCTCGAGCCGCTGCGCGAACTGGCACTGGCTAACGGCAGTAGCTAACGGCAGTAACTAACGGTAGTAGCGAGTATCCAAGCGCCGTTGGCCAGGGGAGTTTTACCGGTCAACGGCCGCTGAAGACCGGAGACGAAACCATGCAGCTATCCGACATAAAAACCGTCGGCGTCGTCGGCGGCGGCACCATGGGCTTCGGCATCGCCATCAACTTCGCGCTCTGGGGCTACCCCACCATCATCAGCGACCTCAACGACGAAGCGCTGACCGGGACCAGGGCCAACATCGCCCACGCGCTGCAGCTCTTCGTCGAGGGCGAACTGATCAGCCAGGCGCGCGCCGAGGAAACGCTGGCCCGGATCACCACCACCACCGACCTGGCGCAACTGGCCGGGCAGTGCGACTTCATCACTGAAGCGATCGTCGAGCGGCTGCCCGACAAGCAGGCGCTGTTCAAACGGCTCGACGAACTCTGCCCGCCCCATACGATTCTCGCCAGCAACACCTCGCGCCTCGTGCTCAGCGACATCGGCGCCCACATCGACCGCCAGGACAAACTGGTCCTCACCCACTACTTCGCGCCGCCGCATATTGTCCCCGGCCTGGAGGTCGCCAAAGGGCCCGGCGCCACCGACGAGACCTTCGAGCTCACCTGCGAACTGTTGAGTAGCGCGCGTAAAATCCCCATCCGTGTGCGCGGGGAGAAATCAGGATATCTTATCAACCGGATTCAGCACGCAATGGCGAGGGAGGCCAGCCAGCTGTGGGCCGAAGGCATGGCCAGCGCAGAGGATATCGAACTGGGGATCGTCTCCACCTTCGGCTTCCGCATGCCCCACGAAGGCCCCTTCCTGCACTACGACCTCGCCGGCATCTGGAAATGGCCCGAAGACGCGCGCAATCCCCACGCCATCGAAAATGAAAAACTCCGCGAACAGATGTTGAAGGGGCAGCCCTGGTTCCTGGACCCCGCCGACTTCGACGAGGCCGTCGAGGAACGGGACCGGGCATACATTCGCCGCCTGAAAGAGCTCTATTGGAAAGATGGCGGCCAGTGATCACCGATTAGTGGCCGGGGGAGGTCCCGGCAGCCGCCTGAAGCTTCCTCAAATCTCTCTCGCCACCGCGGCCACAGCAGCCACCGTCTCGTCGATCACATCCGCCGTATGCGCCGTCGACAGGAACCAGGCCCCCCGTTCCAGCGCCCGCACGCCGTTATAGTGCAGAGCCTCCGTGAAGCGCACATAGCGCGCCTTATCCGCCTGCAACGAGCTGCGGTAATCTGTTACCTGCCCCTCCACGCCAAATCCTACGTGGAAGGCCTGCGGAAAACCTTCAACCCTCGCCGCGATGTCGGCCGCGTCCAGCGCCTCCCGGATGCCCGCCATCAGCCGCGTTCCCTGCCTGTCGAGCGCGGCAAACGTCTCCGGCTTCTCCAGTTCCTCCAGCGTCGCCACCAGCGCCGCCATGCATGCCGGATGCCCGTTGAACGTGCCGCCGTGCATCACGCCGCCGCTGACAAACAGGTCCATCAGGTCGGCGCGCCCGGCAAAACAGGAGACCGGAAAACCGCTCGCGATCGCCTTGCCAAAGGTCGCCAGGTCCGGCGTCACCCCAAAATGGGCCTGCGCGCCGCCCGGCGTAACCCGAAAGCCGGTGATCACCTCGTCGAAAATCAGCACTGTGCCCGTATCGGTGCACGCGCGGCGCACGCCTTCCAGGTAACCGTCAGCCGGAAAAACGGTGCTCGTGTTGCACATCGCCGGTTCCATAATCACCCCGGCCACATCCCCGCGTTCGAGCCGCCTCTCCAGCAGTTCCAGGTTGTTCCACGGCAGCACCTCGGTGTGCAACCCGGCCTGCAGGTCCTGTCCGGCGCTGGCGGGAATGGCGTTCGGCGCCTCCTCGGGGCCGTACTCGTCCGGCGTAGGCGCGATGCTCCACAAAATGTTGTCCATCCAACCGTGGTAGTGCCCCTCGAACTTGATGATCACCGAACGCTGCGTAGCCGCCCGCGCCAGCCGTATCACCGCCTGCACCACCTCGCTGCCCGCACAGCTGAAGCGCACCCGCTCCGCGCACGGCACCATCTCGCACACCAGCCTGGCCGCTTCCTGCTCGACCCGGCTCTGCCCCGCATACAGGATGCCTGACTGGAGCTCCTTCTGCACCGCCTCAAGTACCGGCGCCGGATTGTGCCCCAGAATCATCGGGCCCATGCCCAGGTAATAGTCGATCAGCCGGTTGCCGTCCGCGTCGTACAGGTATGGCCCTTCACCCCGCTCAAAGACCAGCGGCGTCGGCGCAATCCCCAGCCGGTAGTTGCTGTTCACCCCGCCGGGCAGAGACTGCGAAGCCTCGGCGATCAGTTGTCTTGATCCTTCAAAGGTCGTCATCGGGCCCGTTCCTCGTCTCGTTGTAACGATTCAGCCATAGTCAATACGCCCCGCCTTACAATCATCCGCAACCAATCACTGTACTCACTAACCACTGACCACTAACCACTAACCACTAACCACTAACCACTGCAGTTCTGCATTATCGCAGTTTCAGGCTGCCCACACAACTGCGCACGGGCCCGCATAATTGCTTTTTTGTCTGTTGACGGTTACCCTCTTTCTTACCTCAATCCTCATCAACCTCCCGAATACACGACAGTGGAGATTCGCTCATGTCAACGAACAGTCAGCGCTCAGGCGGCGAACCCGCAGCGCAGTTCACCTGGGCTGGAATGTATGCCCGCAACGCGGCGGAGCCGAAGGGCTTGGGCCAGGGGAAACGCGGCCGTTACGACTTTGCCGTCGCCTATCCCGATCCCGGCTCTCTGCCTCTGGCAGGGCTTCTCGATGGCCTGAAACAGGCGATGGACGATGAAGGCGGCGACCTCTCCCTCTATGCCAATCCCCAAGGCTACACGCCGCTGCGGGAGTTTGTGGCCGCCAAGCTGCAACGCGACAGAGCGATCAACGTGACCGCCGACGACATCATTCTCGCCGACGGCTCCAGCCAGCCCATCCACATGGTTGCCGAAACACTCCTCGATCCCGGCGACGTCGTCCTCACCGAAGATTTCGTCTACGCCGGCACCCTCAATACCCTGCGCCGTTTCAACGCCGACCTGCGCGGCGTCGCCACCGATGAAGAGGGCATGATCCCCGCCGCCATCGAAGAGGCCATCCGCACCGCCAGCGCCGAGGGCAAACGCCCTAAGATGATCTACACCGTGCCCACCTTCCAGAATCCACAGGGCTGGACCATGACCCTCGCCCGCCGCAAAGCCCTGGTCGCCCTCTCGCAGCAATATGACGTGCCCATCCTCGAAGATGACTGCTATGTGGACCTGCGCTACGAAGGCACCGACATACCCTCGCTCCACTCTCTCGACGAGACCGGCCGCGTGCTCTACGTCGCTTCCTTTTCCAAGATCATCGCGCCCGGTATGCGGCTCGGTTATCTGACCGGCCCCCGGCCCTTCCTCGAACGCGCGATCGGCGCAAAGAGCGGCGGCTCCGTGAACACCTTCGCCTCTTGGGCCGTGCATCGCTTCTCAACCACCCACCTCTACAGCCACATCGAGGAAATCAACGATATCCAGCAAGACCGCCGCGACGCCATTCTGGACGCGCTCGACGAAAATTTCAGCGGCAGCGGCGCCACCTGGAGCCGTCCCGAAGGCGGGCTCTTTATCTGGCTCCAACTCCCCGAACACGTCGATCTGGTCGCCGTACGCGACGACATTCTCGAAGAGTACGACGTCGGTTATCTTCCGGGCCCTAACTTTGCCCCCGACGGCGTTTCCGGCGCCAACTGCGCCCGGCTCTGCTTCGGCTACAACCAGCCTGAAGAGATCAAGGAAGGGATCCGTCGTCTCGCGTCCGCGTTTCGCGCCAAAGGACTGATCACATAGTAGCTCTTGACACTGCTGGCCGCTGATCGCTGCAAACGGGCCGCCAACAGTAGGAGGAACCTGTGAACAACTGGGAACCGACAAAGGAGCAATTGGCAGACTGGCAGACAAAAGGATACTTCACCATCCGCGGCGCCATCCCCCGAGACAACGCCATCGAACTGCGCGGCGTGATTAAGGATTTCCTTCTGCGGCCCGATCCAGGCCTTAAGACCGACGCCGATCCCATGGACCCGATGGGTGACACGCCGCAGGCGCGAGCTGCCCGTTTCCGCAAGCTCAGCGGTTTTGGCCCCCGCCTCCCACTGATCTGGCACCACTATTACGGCAGCGAAGCGATGACCTCCGTCGCCCGCTACTTCCTGGGCGACACCATCTTTCTCAAGTTCAACAGCTGCTTCGTCAAGCCCGCCCGCACCGGCAGCGCCACACCCTGGCATCAGGACAACGGCCTTTGGCGCGACGGCGAAACAGAACCGTTCAACTTCTGGATGGCTCTGGACCCCGCGACGACCGAAAACGGCTGCCTGCAGTTCATCCCCGGCAGCCACAAGCTGGGCATCATCCCCCACATCGTCTATGAAGACAGCATCCACGGCGAACTGCCCAGGGACAAAGTGCAGCAGATGATCGCCGACAGCGGCGTGGAACACTGTGAGCTGGAGTCGGGTGACGTCGTCTGCTGGCACAGCTCCATCTGCCACTACAGCCCGCCCAACCCCAGCCCGCACGGGCGCATCGCCATCGCCGGCGTCTACTCCACGCCGCAGATAACCCGTCGACGCCAGTACCCTCAGCCATACTATTGGGTCCTCCGCAACGGCGAACTTTGCACGGCCTTCCCACCGGAGCAAGCGGACGTCACCGAAGTGTCATGGCCGGGCCCATTCCCCGCGGCCGAAAAGACGCCGGCGCCAGTCAGCTGACCCGTGCGGCAGCCGTGCAAGCCACTGCCGGCCCCGCACTTAGCATTTCGCCCCCCCAAATGACAAGCCGTCATCCCGCACACGACGATCTCGTCCAGGAGGTGCGCTCCTGGTACATTCAGGACTTCCCGGCCCTCGGCAAAGTCGTGACGCGCCGGCGCTTCGGCTACTACAGCCTCAACCCGAAAACGAACTACTGCGACATCCACATCCTGGAACCGTTCGACCCGGCAGAGGCGCACACCTTTCTCGAAGATGTGAAAGCATTCTATGGCGAGTGCCGAGTACACATCTTCACCCACGGCCGGGCCGTCGACAACCGGTTGTCCGCCGCCCTCGAACAGGTCGGCTTCATCCGCAGCGCGGCCATGCTCTATCTGGCCCACGTAAATACCGGAGTGTCGCCCAAGGTTGGATCGGGCCCGGCGCGGATCGAGCCGGTTACCCACACCAACCTTCCTGACTATGCTGTCACAAAACTAAAGGCTTTTGCCGGCAGCGAAGAGGAGCCGGCCCCGGCTGCTGTCGAGGCCGAAATGGCGAATCGACAAGCCGAGCTGAATGCCGGCGGCGCCTTCCTCATCGCCCGTGTCCGCGCTGAAGCCGCCGCCATTATCGGATGGTTCGAGGGCCCTGACCGCTACATCTTCAACCTGGCGACGCGCGCGCCCTACCGCAATCAGGGCATCGCGCGTCAACTGCTCTCCCGCGTGATCGCAGACACCTGCGCACTGGGAAAACGATCGCTCCTGATCGCCACGGATCCGGCCGATACTCCGGTTCAGTTCTACCGTCGTCTGGGTTTTGTCGATGAGATCTACTGGAAGGGGACCTGGCTCTTCGACGGCTCTTCTTCCCGATAACAGTCGGCCAGCCGTCGTCTGTCAGCCCTCATCTGTATCACTGGGGAAGGGGCAACTCCGCGTATTCCAGGTCGCCCAAATCTGTCGTTTCACCGTCTGCAATGTCAAAGAGGATTGCGCTGCTTGTACCGTCCTGGTACAACAGGAAGGAACTCATCACGATATCCAGAATAAGACCGTACCGCCCCGACTCAAGCGCCTCGAAAACGAAGCGGCCGCTGGCATCCGTATAGGCAACCGGCGCCGCCGACGGGTCGTAGGCGACCACCCACTCCGTGCCCTCATCATCGCTCAACGTCTCACCGAGCGCCAGCTTGACGTCCGCCACCGGCTGCAGACCATCCTCCGTTCTCAGGAGAAGCACCCCGGTCAGAGTGCCGCTGCCAGCCGCGGTCCCGGGCGAGGAAGTTGTCGAGCTCTCTGCCGATAGACTGTCTGGCTGTCCACCCTGCGTCGCGTTGACCCCAGTGGGTGGTGCCGGAGGCAGGCTCTGCGCCGCCCTTCTCTCCCCGTCGCTTCCCCTGCATCCCAATAGCAGCAGGACCGAAACCAGTATTACCGCCTGACGTTTCATAGGCCGTTCCCGCAACCAGCGTTGAAACGCGTTCCCTCACCCTCTTCCGCTACTGATTGATCGCCTCGTAGACCTGGAACTGGTCGTCTGTGGCGCCGGTCTTCAACTGGTTTACAACCGCTACGATCTTGGCGCCGTCAGCTGTGGCCTTGCACGTGGCGCTGCCCACGTAGCTGTCCTGGATCTTGTTCGCCTGCAAATCCGTCAAAGTCTCATTCGGCTGCAGAGTCCCCGTCACCGTGTAGGTCGTGTCGGTGAAACTGCACTCCACCGCGGTCTCTGCCGACCCTACGTTCATCACATTGATACTGGTGAAAAAACCGGCGTTGCGGTCGTTGATCGCAGGCATGCGCACTGTCTGCGTGGCATCGTCCGGGTCAAAACTCGCGTAGGACGCGAACTGGGTAAGCGGAGTACTCCCGGAGCGCTGACTGACAACCGCGGCCAGCGGCTGACTCGCGCTGTTTGTGGTGACATAACCCGATCCGATAAACCTCTCGCCGCCCGCGCAAGTGGAACTGGCGCCGCTCGCAAACGCGCCCTTCGCAAAAGTGACCGTCTGCCCCGCAGCGATCGTCTGCGTTTCCGTGCACGCGCTGCCCGCCGCCGACGGCTGGTAGGACACCGTGACGCTCGTCTCCGATTCGCCCGTATTCTGTATCTGAATGTCGGTGTTGATGCCGTTATTGTTGGCATTCACCAACGGCATTGCCGGATTGACCGCCCCGCTGGCAAAGCCGTTGTAGGCCGACATCGAGGCCGAATCTTCCAGAAACGCGACAACCACAACAGGCTCGTCGCTTGTCACCTTGGCCGAGAAGAGACTGCTCGTGTGCGGCTCCTGCTTCTGATAGAAATTGTGCGATGCATAGGCCGCCAGCGTGAAGTTCGTCGTAATGCCGTCACTGTAGTTCACCGTCACATTCGTAGATGAAGGGTTGGGATTCTGCAGAGCAAACCAGCTGTTGAAGCCGTCACTATTCACCATGAGCAAGGGCAGGTAGACAGTTGTGCTGCCCTCACTTTCTCCTACGTACGTCCCTCCCGCTGACAGCGCGCTGTTCATCATGTTGCTCAGCGCGGCGACCGGCTGATCCGATGAGATCACAACCGATCCGCTGAATCCCTCATTCACCGGCAGAGTGAAATAGATCTTTGAACGGTCCCGCTCGATGATATCGGTCAGAGTCTTCTCCAGGCTGCCGTCCTGCCGGTAGAAGGCCAGGATGATATTGGCGGTCGTTTCACTCATGTTATAGGACTGAATCGTAGACTTATAGCCGGGAAACTGCCCTTGGGCATAAGTGTGCGAGTAGCCTATGACGAAGGCCAATACCAGTGCCAGTGTAACTGTGACAATGGCAAAGCGCTGTTTCCGTTTCATATCTCTGCAGGGCTCCTTCCAAAATACGTAGCGTGCCGCGCCCCAAAATCAGGGGACCCATAAGTCATTCTAATATTTCAGTGTAGTGTAAGAAAACTGTACCGTCAACAACGCCCCCACCGGCAGGTGCATCCCAAAACAGAGGTGAACTCTCTTCTACCTCCGGTATCGACTGGACCGTGTCCAGTCCTCACATCCATCCCCGAAGAATTGCCCTTTCACTGACCACTGACAACTAACCACTGACCACTGCAGTTTTGGGCGTCCGGGCCTTCGGCCCTCCCTTGTGCAGGGGCTGCGCCCCCGCAACGCCCCGCCCTTGCTAGCCACCGTGTGTATTCTTTCCCAGCACTGTGTCTAGCCAACAGTGTGTCCCCCCCACATGCTGTCTCAACCCACTAGCCACTGCCGTTCGCAGTTCACTAAAAACTAAAAACTGACTACTAAAAACTGCAGTCCCGCGCCCCCGCAACGCCCCGCCCTTGCTAGCCACCGTGCGTATTCCTCCCCAGCACTGTGTCTAGCCAGCACTGTGTCTAGCCAGCACTGTGTCTAGCCAACAGTGCGTCCCCCCCACCTGCTGTCTCAACCCACTAGCCACTGTCGTTCGCAGTTCACTAAAAACCAAAAACTGACTACTAAAAACTGCAGTTCCGCGCCCTTCCGCTCCCCCCATTCTGGCCTGGGCCTCCCGGCGCCGAATCCAGGACTCTGCGCGTAAACGACAGGGTACCGCCCGCGCCGCCTATCCCGCAGACCGGGCTCCCTAAAGTAGATTCTGCTGCCTGATAATCGGGCTGCCAGCCCTCGTCGCGCACAGCGTCTCGGGCCAGCGTGAGGAGGGGATCGGATTTCCATGACCGGCGCCTGCTTCTGATTCCGAAGCTCTGACGTCGTCGCAAACCCGCAATGAGACCGCGTAGCGACCTCGCGGGCCGCGTAGCTACCTCTTCGCCTTCGGATCTCTATCCTTGCGTCCAGGATCGCGTCGGTTCGCACGCCCGCGCAGGAGACTGCCGAAAAACATCTGGCCCATGGTACTGCCGTAATCCTCGCGTGACGTCGGCTCCGTCAGACGGTCCCAATCGCGCAGCTTGGCATCTCTCTCCCACTTGGCCCGGCCATCCACCAGACCATCCAGCGCCTCCTCCAGCGGTTTGGCGTCCTCGGCGGACAGATGCCCGCGCCACGACTCCAGCAGTGCAGCAAGATGGTCCATCCGCTGCAAAACCGTATCGCGATTGGCGAACAGCGCCGCCGCCAGTTCCTCCGCGCTTGCGTCCAACGATGTACTGAGAGCGAAACGGCGTCCAGCCAGTTTCTGGCTTTCATTCCAACCGGGCGCCTCAAACGCGCCCTGAAAAAGAGCAGCCGCCAGGATTTCAGGCAGTTGGTCCACCGAAGCCACAATGCCGTCATGTTCGAGCGGGTCAATGTAGAGGGGCTTCGCGCCCAACCTCGCCAGCAGGTTGCTCACCAGTTCCAGCGCGCTCGACGCCGTCTGCGTGGCCGCGCCAATGCAAAAAGTGCAATCCTTGAACAGATCGCTGCGCGGCTCCGGCTGGCTGCTGATGTCAACATAAACCGGCCGCCCCGCCACAAAATGAATGCCCTCCGGCAGATTGTCCGACGCGATCTGAAGGGCTGGCTGCATCACCGCCCCGATTCCCAGGATCACCGCGCCCTCAGCGACATCCTCACCAATGTGCTGCAAAAACTCCGGCAGCTCTGATAGAGGTTCGGTCGCGATGACCAGGCTCGCGCCGTCGCAAGCCGAATGCAGATTCCATGTGGTCGAGTCGATCGCGCCCAACTGCTTCGCTTCGTTCATCTGCGAAGGCTCGCGGTCGTGGCCGATCACCTGGTAGTTGCCCGCATTCTCGCGTAAGGAAAGACCGATGCTGGTTCCAATCAAGTCCAGCCCAACGATCGTGATTCTTGCTGTCGTCTCTGCCATAAGTTGCTTTCCTGAGTGCTATGAAAATCGCGTCCCATCCTGGCCCGTGCCGCCATCCCGAACCGAGCGCCAACCTTGCCCCGCCCCAAAAAGAAAACGCCGCCGGCCGCAATCAGTTCCGGCCGTCAGCCCACTGCAGCGCCGCCAGCAGCCGTCTACGCTCTTCTGCCGTCCGTTGCGGCTCCGGATCGCCTGGCGAGGGCAACGCGGCGTCCGCCTGCCCCGTCTTGTCCTGATGATGGGCGATCAACCAGCAGGTAAGCGGGCTGCATCCGTCCGCCTCTGCCCAGCGCGCGCCAATCCGCGCATGCGTCAAATGGACATGCAGTAGATAGCGCCAGCCGCCCGTCGCATCCTCAACACACACGCGGGCAGCCAGACCCGGCGTAAACGCCTCCATCAGCACCAGTGCCGTCCGCACCCACGCGTTGAACGACAGCCCCGCCTTCGCCGCCGCTAACTTGCCTGCATCGTGGAGCAGCGCAGCAGCCAGCAGGTCCCGATCGTCCCAGCCCGAGCGTCGCAATGTGTTCAATACGTTCAAACTGTGTCGCTGGGCATCCACCGGCATCTGCCGAAAGCGGGCCAGCCCCGCGGGTGGGAGAATTCGGGCTGCCTGCTGCAGTTCCTCAGCCGAAACCGAAGCCGTGATGCCCCGCACAAACTGCCGTATGCGCCGCAAAATCCTGCCGGCCGTTCCCTGCATCCGTCCCGCCACGCCAACTCCTGCGGCCCCATCATACTCAATCATCGCCGCCCACCCAAATGGAAGCAAGTTGCTCCCCGCCACCACTATCCACTGCCCTTTCAGCTCCCGAAAACAAGAAACAGCCACCTGACGATCTCGCTGGCCACGCCGGTGATGATCCCGCGTCCGAGGTAGATCGCGGCCAGCAAGATGATTATGCCGAAACGGCTCAGGGCCATCTGCAGTTCGAAATGATCTCCGGGCAGAAGGGCAAACAGAATATGCGAGCCGTCCAGCGGCGGAATCGGTATCAAATTGAATACAAACAGCAGCGTGTTGATCCAGACAAAAAAGGTCAGGAATCGCTCCAGCATGGGAATATCGGCAAAGGGGACAAGGAAGGCGCCCACCGCAGCCAGCAGCAGATTGCTTACAGGGCCGGCAGCGGCCACAAGAATGGTCCCCACCCGAACGTCCACATCAATGTTGTTGGGATTCCACTGTACCGGCTTGGCCCAACCGAATCCGGTAAACACGATCAATAGCGCGCCAAAAGGATCGATATGCGCCACAGGATTGAAAGTGTAGCGCCCTTGTTGGCGCGGCGTAGGGTCGCCCAACTGCACCGCCATCGCCGCATGCGCCATTTCGTGAACGGGTAAGGCAACCAGGATAATAACCGCGACTGTGACGAGCCACAGCGGGTCGCCCAACCGCCCCAGCGAACCGCCCCCGGTCAGAAGCGCAAACAAGACCAGAATCCCTACCACACCAATCCCGATCTGCTGCCCGCGCGAGAGGGCGTTCCAACCCCGGCCGCCAGAACCTCGATACATTCTATAGCTCCCAATAATCGCGCAACGAGTCCGGCGTGAACTCAGCCGCGCCCGACTGAACATTGATCGGCCGCTGGCCGTGTTCCCACCAGCTGTAACCCCAGAACACGATGACAAATACGATCATCCCGACCGCCAGCCAGTTGCCCACACGTCCGTAGGCGCGGCGCATTACCTGCGTCCCCAGCGCCACGAACATCGTAAACGCCGGCGCAATCCAGATAATCCCCTCGAACCGCGCCGCCCTCTCACCGAACTGGGCTGCGGGCTGCACCATCGCCGGCGCGAACCGGCTGATGGCATAGAGCAGCAGGACCGGTAGAACCAGCCAGGTCGCCAACATCCCCACATTGGCAATCCGCCCTCCGAACTCCGTATACCCAACCAGAAGACCGGTCAAGCCAAGAAAGAAGATCGGAATAAGCCACAGATACGAAAGCGGCTCCAGCAAACCCTGCGCATTATCCAGAAGCAGCGTGCGCGCCATCTCCGCCAGAGGCGTGACCGGTACGTCCGCCGCGACATCTTGCAGCGCGCTGCCGCCCTGTTGTTCGAACCCACCAAAAACCCCGGCCAGCATGTTCCTGCCCCACGCCGTTAACGGCAAAATAGGTAGCGCAAAGGCGACCAGCGTCAGCCCGTAGCCCTGCCAACGCTGCCGGTTGAGCGGGTTGGCCAGTATGAACCAGACAAGATGGACCGGCAGGATAAGTGCAGTCAACGTCTGCGTGTAGATAGCTATCGACGTTACCAGCAGATAGCCCAACCAGCGCCAATATCCGCTGTACCACATCGCCTGCAGCCAGGCCCAGCTCGAGAACAACGCCAGCGTCACAACCAGCCCGTACCGGCCTCCCTCCTGGCTGTACCAGAGCTGTAACGGATTGAAGGCCAGAAAAAGTGTCGACAGCAGCGGCAAATTCCTCAGCAGCGTGCTGCCAACTGCCGGCACCATCCGGCGGGCCACCTGCCACATCAGGGCGATGGCGATAGCGCTTGTCAGCACCGAAAAATAACGCAGCGCGAACAGATCGGTCCCGAAGAACTGGATCCACGGCCGGATAAGAAGATAGTACAACATTCCGTTCTGCACCGGCGCGACAAGCACGCCAACCGTTTCCTCCACCGGCCCGGCCGCCAGCTCGATCGTCTCCTTTTCTACCTGGCCAAGCTTGCGCGCGATCAGGCCGATCATTCGCCAGCCGAACGCAATCAGGATCACCAGCGCCATCCAGCGTTGCTGCGTCTCCGGTGCCCCGCGCGGCCGGTCGCGCGGCGTGTACCGCGGCTCGGGCGTCTGCACGAGTTGAAATCGGACCGGAGATTCAGAGGATAGATTCATAGCAGGAACCGGGTTGTTGGCGGAGTGGCGAAAAAAAGGGCCAATACAATTCATGATACCCTCTCCGCCAGAGAAGACCAATCATCGTGTGCATCCCAAAATGGGGCTCAACTATCGAACTCTGTTCGCCGCAACCATACCCTGGTCAATTCACGTTCCATTCATCGGCAGACCAATCGGCTTAACTCTCTCCTCTTCACGCTCTCCCATTATTTGGGCGTTCGGGCCTTCGGCCCTCTCTTGTGCGGGGGCTGCGCCCCCGCAACGCCCCGCCCTTGCTAGCCACCGTGCTCATTCTTCCCCAGCAATGAGTCTAGAGAAAAGTGTCTAGCCAACAGTGTTCCCTCCAAACACTCCCGTAGGGGCAGGCCTTGTGCCTGCCCTCCCCCGCCAACCAAAGAGTTGGCGTCATCCCCTAACCGGTCCTGTAGGGGCAGGCCTTGTGCCTGCCCAATGCCAGCTACCCCGCGCTGCCAGCGCTGGCCCAATTGAAAACGACATCCCCCGAATGGATCTCGACCGTCTCCCCGCCGGCTAGCCGCACCCGCAGCGCCCCCTGTAAAGATGTCCCAACCGCCCGCCCGTTGACCCGCCCCTCAGCGCTATGGACCGTGACCTCAGCGCCCATACCGTACAGCGCCCGCTGCCAGCGAGCGTGGACGGTCTCCGCAGAAGGACGCGAGCCCGGCGCGCACAGATCATCTAGCGCCCGGCACAGAGCGACCAGCAAATCCTCTCTCTCGATCGGCGCAAAGTCTCCATGAGGAGGACTGCCGCCGCGGCCCAGAAGCATCAGGCTGGATGGAGGTAGCCCGCCGCCGCGAACAGCCGGCAGCTCCTCCTGACGCTGATTGACATTGACACCAATACCAAGAATGACGCCGCCGAGCTTCTGCTGCGCAAAGATGCTCTCCACCAGGATGCCCGCCAGCTTGACCGGGCCGCCCTCTTCCACCGCGATCACATCGTTCGGCCACTTCAGACGAACACGCTCCTCCAGCTGTGGACAGCTCTCCCCGATCGCCCGCAGCACAGCCAGGCCCGCCACCATCACCACCATTGACGGATGCTCCGGCAACAGCTCGTCGCACAGGATATAGCTGCCCAAAAGCCCGCGCCCGCCCGCGTCTTCCCAACCGCGATCCAACCGTCCTCGCCCCGCCGTCTGATGGTCGGCAATGACCACTGCGCCCGCGGCACTGTCCCCCCGCCCGTCAAAAATCCCGCGCGCGATCGTCATCGTGCTGGGCGCCGAATGGCGAAACGCGATACTGTGCCCCATATGGCGGCGCGGCATTGCCCCATCATGGGCGCCAAGCCTTGCTCGTGCTCGTTCAATCCAGCCCGGTGCAGCCCCCAACGGGTGGCGGCCACTGCTCTTTCCCGACTTTACATCGGAAAGAGCCGCTTCCTCTTTGCCCAATTTCCTTGTGATCTCCTGTCCTATCGTGTAAAATGTTCGCGAACTGTAGCAGTCAAAAGTGGTGAGTGGTGGGTATCCGCTCTTTGCCCACAAACCGCCGCCTGCCGACCACGCTCAGACGCTGTTCCTGTGCCGATCCCACCAATGACGATAATGTATGCGCGCGTTGCCGTTGGTCTGGGGAGCGCCGGGTTTGGCGTATGCGATATAATATACAGTGATAATTTACAGTGCGCTACGCCATCACGCTGTCAACGTACTATGTACTGATGGGTACGGTGTACTGACGGCACTGTGTACTGACGGCACTGTGTACTGACGGCACTGCGTACTGACGGCTGTAAACCGGTTAACGCGGCGTCGGGAGGGCCAGTGCGAGTAGCCGCCTTTGATTCTCGCAGGAACTGTGAATTGTTTCAAGTGCGCGGCCGCTGCGCACACCTGCAGCTTTGCCGGGACCTGAAAGCGCCAAATGACACAAGAATCTGCGACAGTCCAGCGCGAACTGCCCGAAAAGGATAAACAGATAGACGAGCGGGATCGACCCGAGAGCCGCGCCGCCGAGACAGTACCCGCACCCACAACGCCCGTCGTCAACCGCTTCTGGGAGGTTGACAGCTGGCGCGGCGTGGCCATCATCACCATGGTCATCTTTCACCTGGTGTTCGATCTGCGGAACTTCGGCGGCTTTCCATTCGTACTGCACGAGGGCTTCTGGTTCTATTTCCAGCGATTTACCGCCACCTCCTTCATCTCGCTCGCCGGCGTCTCGGTTGTTCTGAGCTACAATCGGGCACAGTTCAGAACCGGGTCGACCGATGGGCTGGCCTGGAAAATCGCGCGCCGCGGGCTGCAAATCCTCGGCATCGGACTTATACTTTCCTTGGTAATGCGGGTGGCCGTTCTTCCGCCCATCGATTTCGGCGTGCTGCATCTGATCGGGACATCGATAATCTGCTCGATCCCTTTGCTGAACAAACGATGGCTGACGCTTTCGGTGGCTGCCGTGCTCTATGCCCTCAGCTATCTTCTGCAGTTCCTGAATGTGCAGGCGCCCGCCGGTGTCTCCTGGCTCGTTCCGCTCGGCATAGAACCGCCTGGCTACTACTATTCCGACTACTTTCCCTTTCCCCACTGGTTTGCCGTCTTCCTGATCGGCGTCTTCGTGGGTACCATTTTCTATGAGGGCGGCGCGCGCAAACTGCCGCTGCCCAATCTCGGAGAAATTTTCCCATTCACTGCTCTGCAGTTTCTTGGCCGGCACTCTCTGATAATCTATGTAATTCATCAGCCGATTCTGGTCGGACTGCTGCTCCTGACAGGTACAATCACGCTATGAAGATTGGTAACAGTGCCTTGGCCGGACCACACGCAAGGTCTGCTGCCTGCTGTTCCTTAAGGCCCCAGGATTATGACCGGTCACACATGCCTCGGTACCGTAATCGCCCGACTTTTACACCCGGCTTTCATAATCCGCCGTGGGCAGCGATTGAGAAGCCAGGCACATCTGCAAAACGAACAACGATAGGATAGAGGAGTTTGTCTTGACTGACTCGACAATCGATCCCCGTATCACCGATCTGCGCAACCGCAAAGACAAGGCCAAACTCGGGGGCGGCCTCGAACGGATCGAAACGCAGCACGCCAAGGGCCGGGCCACCGCCCGCGAACGGCTCGAGCTGATGTTGGACAAAGGCAGCTTTCGTGAAGTCGACGCGCTCGTCACCCATGACAGCCACGACTTCGGCCTCGACGAGCAGCGCATCCCCGGTGACGGCGTCGTCACAGGCTTCGGCACAATCGATGACCGCCTCGTCTACGTCTTTTCCCAGGATTTTACGGTCTTCGGTGGCAGCGTCAGCCGTCATCACGCCGCCAAAATCTGCAAAATCCTCGATATGTCGATGAAAAACGGCGCCCCCGTCGTCGGCCTGAACGACTCCGGCGGCGCCCGCATCCAGGAAGGCGTGCTCAGCTTGGCCGGATACGCCGACATCTTCTTCCGTAACGTTATGGCTTCCGGCGTTGTCCCCCAGGTCAGCGTGATCATGGGGCCCTGCGCCGGCGGCGCAGTCTATTCGCCCGCCATCACCGACTTCGTCATCATGGTCAAAGACACAAGCCACATGTTCGTCACCGGACCCGATGTGGTCAAAACGGTCACCCATGAAGAGGTCACCTTTGAAGAGTTGGGCGGCGCGTCGATCCACGGCAGCAAATCCGGCGTCGCCCACTTCACCGCCGAAAACGAAGAAGACGCCCTCTTCATCGTGCAGCAGCTGATGAGCTATCTGCCCAACAACAATATGGAAGATCCGCCCGTCGTGCCTTCCACCGACGATCTGCTGCGCCAGGACGAAGAGCTTGACTCGATCGTGCCGGATAACCCCAACCGGCCCTACGACATGAAAGAGATCATCCGGCGTATCGTCGACGACGGCCAGTTCCTCGAGGTCCACGAACAGTGGGCCCGCAACGTGATGGTCGGTTTCGCCCGTTTGGGCGGCCGCGCCATCGGCATCGTCGCCCAGCAGCCGGCCGTCCTCGCCGGCGTCCTCGATGTCGACGCCAGCCAGAAAGCGGCCCGCTTCGTCCGCTTCTGCGATTGCTTCAACATCCCGCTCGTCGTCCTCGAAGACGTTCCCGGCTTCATGCCTGGCCTCAATCAAGAGCACGGCGGCATCATTCGCCACGGCGCCAAGCTTCTCTACGCCTTCTCCGAAGCCACGGTTCCCAAACTGACCGTCATCGTGCGCAAGGCCTACGGCGGCGCCTACTGTGTTATGAACCCCCGCCACATCGGCGCCGACCTCGTCCTCGCCTGGCCGTCGGCCGAAATCGCCGTGATGGGGCCGGAGGGCGCAGTTAATGTAATCTTCCGGCGCGAAATCGCCGCTGCCGAGGACCCCGTTGCCAAGCGCAACGACCTCGTCGCAGACTATCGCAGCCGCTTCGCCAACCCCTATATCGCCGCCGCCAACGGCTTCATCGACGACGTCATCGAACCGCACGAATCCCGGCCGCGCCTGATCAACGCACTCGAAATGCTGCAGAATAAACGCGATCGACTCCCCCCGAAAAAACACGGGAATATCCCCCTGTGAGTCCTACGCCTGTGAATTCAAAGCCGCAATCAAACGGAGAAACAATAACCGACCGCATGACCGGCGAGACCACTGCTTCGGAAGAGCGTCAAGCCGGGCCTGGGCCGTTCACGGGCAGCATGAAAAAATTGCCCCGGATCGAGTTTGAGCTCTCCGCCGAACAGTTTGCGCTCATGGGCTTCCCCCGACTGCAACAGGGTCTCCCTCTGACAGCCGTGCTCGACGGCGGCGTCCTGCTGCCCCAGCCCGGCCCGGACCCCTGGTACGCTGTTCAGAAAGAACCGCTCACGCCCCGTTTCACACAGATCGGCCCCGCCCTCTACGCCTTTGCCGGCCAGATTGTCGAGGCCGATATCGAATACGGCAGCGCCCAAATGGCCGTAGTCGCGGTCGACTGCGGGACCGTTACCCTGCGCGTAGCCTGCGCACCCAATGACGACGGCGTCCTCCCTGAAGGAACATGGGAAACCCGCTACGCGGCTGGCTATGCGCCAGTGCAGGCAATAGTGGAGGAAAGTTTCTCTTCGCCGGTAGGACGCACCGTCGATCTGACCTTATGGGGCTTTAGCCGCCTGCTCCTCTCGCCCAACGACAGCGCCTTCGGCACCTGGCATGCGAGCAGCGAAATCCCGCCAACGCCCTATACCAGCGACCGGCTTCTGATTCAGGCCCGAGTCCATCGCCAGGGAATCTGATGCGCGCGTATAGTATAGACTCGCCCAAGCTGCACCACGTCGGGCTGGGCTCATACCACGGCCTGGGAACTAGCCCTCTCTTCAAACTGGCCAAGCACCTGCCCCGAAAACGAAACGAGCAGTGAGATGGGACCCAAGGCAACTCTCTTCGTCCCGTGGGCCTGCACTCTTGATATAGTGGTAAGTAAGTAAGGATCTGCTCATGTTCAAAAAAGTTCTGGTTGCGAATCGAGGTGAAATCGCCGTGCGCGTCTTGCGCGCCTGCGAAGAACGAGGCATCGCCACCGCCACCGTCTACTCGGATGTAGACCGGACTGCCCTTCACGTGCGCTACGCCGACGAGGCCTATCACATCGGCCCGGCCCCAAGCCGCGATAGCTACCTCCGCATCGACAAGATCATCGATGTGGCCCGCAAAGCCGGGGTCGATGCGGTCCATCCCGGCTACGGCTTTCTGGCCGAAAACGCCGAATTTGCCGCCGCCTGCGCCGACGCCGGCATCACCTTCATCGGGCCGTCACCCGATGCCATCGCCAGGATGGGGGACAAACAGACCGCACGCGAAACCGTCGCCAAAAATAACGTCCCGCTTGTCCCGGGATCGCCCAAAGGCCTGCGAGATGACGAGCTGAAAGCAACCGCCGTCCAGATCGGGTTCCCTCTCATGATCAAGGCGACCGCGGGCGGCGGCGGAAAAGGCATGCGCGTCGTGCATGACCCCAATCAGTTCACCAGCGCCCTCCTGGCCGCACGCCGGGAGGCCGTTGGCGCCTTCGGCAACGGCGAGGTCTACCTCGAAAAATTCATCTCCAGCGCCCGCCATATCGAGGTGCAGATCCTGGCCGACAGTTACGGGCACACCATCCACCTCGGCGAGCGCGAATGCTCCATCCAGCGGCGCCACCAGAAGCTGATCGAAGAAGCGCCCAGCGTGGCCGTCGACGAAAACCTGCGCCAGGAGCTCGGGCGAGTCGCCGTCGCCGCCGCCGAGTCAGTGAACTATGTCAACGCCGGTACGATCGAATTCCTGTTCGACCCCAATGAGGATAAGTTCTACTTCCTCGAGATGAATACCCGCCTCCAGGTGGAGCACCCCGTTACCGAATTTGTGACCGGTGTCGACATCGTCAAAGAGCAGCTGACCATAGCCGCCGGCCGCCGCATGCGCTACCGGCCCGAAGATATCCGACCAAAAGGATGGTCGATCGAGTGCCGCCTCACCGCCGAGGATCCCTTCAACAACTTCATGCCCAATAGCGGCGTCGTCACCTACCTTAAGGAGCCGACCGGGCCCGGCGTGCGCGTCGAAAGCGCACTCTACCGGGGCTACGAAGTCAGCCTCTTCTACGACCCCATGGTCGCCAAACTGATCGTATGGGGCGAAAACAGGGCCGAAGCCATCCTGCGTATGCGCCGCGCACTCAACGAATACCGCATCAGCGGAATCAAAACGTCGATCCCGTTCCATCAGGAGATCATGGACAGCACCGAGTTCATCTGGGGAACCTTCGATACCGGTTTCCTCGACCGTCGCCGGCTGGTGGCCAAGAACGAACCCGACCTCGATCAGGCGCGTATCGCCGCCGTGGCCGCCGCCCTCGTAGCCCACGACGCCGGCCGCCGCGCTGTCAATATCGGCGGGGGCGAGGGCGACGCGACCAGCCCATGGAAGCAGGCCGGTCGCGTGAGCACGATGGGAGGACGGTGGTGAAATACTTTGCCAGTGTCGGCGACCTTACCTTTGAAATCGAAATCAACGAAGACGAAGTCCTGGTCGATGGCGAGCCAATCACTGTCGACCTCCGGCAGAGCGGAGTCACCCAGCTGTACAGCCTGCTCCTCGATGACGCAAGCTTCGAGATAATAGTAGAGGAAATGCCGCACAGCCACGACGTGACCCTCCGCGGTGAACAGTTCCGCGTGCAGATCGAAGACGAACGCACCCGCCGCCTCAACGCAGCCCGCCAAGGGCCCGCCCTACCCCAGGGCGACCTCTCCGTCAGAGCGCCTATCCCGGGTATGATTGTCAAGATTCTGGTTCAGGATGGCGATGAGATCATCGAAGATCAACCGCTCATGATCCTCGAAGCAATGAAGATGGAGAACGAAATCCGCGCCGTCCGCTCCGGCGTAGTCCGCAAAGTGGAAGTCTCCGCCGGCCAGAGCGTCGAACAGGACGCCGTACTGATCGTAATCGGATAATTCCCAACCCATATACAGTCGGCCTGCTGATGGCGATGCAATACAGTTGGCGATGCAATACTGTTGAATTTCAACCCCAGGTCAACTGCATCGGTCTGAGGCTGTGTATGACCCACAATCGGATCGCCTTCAATCCTTCAAAGCTGGTGAGGAAGCGGCTACAAAGTTAAGACAAAAGCCGCAAAAAAAAGAAAAAGCGTCGACTTACGTCGACCTGCGTCGACTTGGATCGACTTGGATCGACTTGGATTGACTTGACAAGCCCTCAACCCAGGGCCTGCGTACACTTGTGACAACACCGCCTGCGTCTGCCTATATCAGGTGGGTGCTCCCTTCTGGCCCCCCTTCGCGGGCTGCCTGGTCGCCCAAATCGGGACGCGCGTTTGCATTGAATTCAACCCGAATCCGATTTGACAGGCCTAACGCCGTGTGATATATTGAGGAAACCTGCACTGAATCGAAATCGATTTGTCAGGTTTATGTACATGTAGTAGAGTACGCAGTTACGGCACATTAACAGCTGAAGAGTGACAAGATAAGCGAGTCCAGCAGACCTGTCAGTCGTTTTCGACTGTTCTGTGTTCCGGCGGTAGCTGGGGTGCGGGGTGGTTTGGGAGCGAAATGACGGAGAGTTTTAATGAGCTTTGCGTAGAAGTGTTGTTGTTTCATCGTGTACTGGGTTTAAGAGGTATGCGAGAGTGACGGCAGCGAAAATACGGAGAGTTTGATCCTGGCTCAGGATGAACGCTGGCGGCGTGCTTAACACATGCAAGTCGAACGGGAAGCGGTGCTAATTGCTTCGGTGATATAGTGCCGTGGAGAGTGGCGAACGGGTGCGTAACACGTAGGTAACCTGCCCTGAAATGGGGGATAACCATGGGAAACTGTGGCTAATACCGCATAATCTCGCCGAGACGGTGGTTTCGGTGAGGAAAGCTGAGGCGATTTGGGAGGGGCCTGCGGTCGATTAGCTGGTTGGTGGGGTAAAAGCCTACCAAGGCGATGATCGATAGCTGTTCTGAGAGGAAGACCAGCCACACGGGAACTGAGACACGGTTCCGACTCCTACGGGGGGCAGCAGTGAGGAATATTGCGCAATGGGGGAAACCCTGACGCAGCAACGCCGCGTGGAGGACGAAGGTTTTCGGATTGTAAACTCCTTATCTGGGGGAAGAGGAAGGACGGTACCCCAGGACGAAGACACGGCTAACTAGGTGCCAGCAGCCGCGGTAATACCTAGGTGTCAAGCGTTATCCGGAATTACTGGGCGTAAAGGGTGCGCAGGCGGCGATACAAGTCTGGCGTGAAAGCTTCTGGCTTAACTGGGAGAGGACGTTAGAAACTGTATGGCTAGAGTGAATGAGAGGGAGGCGGAAATCCCGGTGTAGTGGTGGAATGCGTAGATATCGGGAAGAACACCAGAGGCGAAGGCGGCCTCCTGGCATTTTACTGACGCTGAGGCACGAAAGCGTGGGTAGCGAACGGGATTAGATACCCCGGTAGTCCACGCTGTAAACGATGTGAACGAGGTGTGGGCGGTGTAGAAGCCGTCTGTGCCGGAGCAAACGCGATAAGTTCACCGCCTGGGGAGTACGGTCGCAAGGCTAAAACTCAAAGGAATTGACGGGGGCCCGCACAAGCAGCGGAGCGTGTGGTTTAATTCGATGCAACGCGAAGAACCTTACCTGGACTTGACATGTACGTAGTAGTGAAGGGAAACCGGAACGAGCCTTCGGGCAGCGTACACAGGTGCTGCATGGCTGTCGTCAGCTCGTGTCGTGAGATGTTGGGTTAAGTCCCGCAACGAGCGCAACCCGTGTTGCTAGTTACAAGTGTCTAGCGAGACTGCCGGTAACAAGCCGGAGGAAGGTGCGGATGATGTCAAGTCAGCATGGCCTATATGTCCAGGGCTACACACACGCTACAATGGCTGGTACAAAGGGAAGCGAAAGGGAGACCTGAAGCGAATCCCATCAAAGCCAGTCATAGTTCGGATTGCAGGCTGCAACTCGCCTGCATGAAGTCGGAGTTGCTAGTAACCGCAGGTCAGCAATACTGCGGTGAATACGTTCCCGGGCCTTGTACACACCGCCCGTCACGTCATGGGAGTTGGTAAGACCTGAAGACGGTGACCCAACCGCAAGGAGGGAGCTGTTTAGGGTGGGACTGATGACTGGGACGAAGTCGTAACAAGGTAGCCGTACCGGAAGGTGCGGCTGGATCACCTCCTTTCTAAGGAAGCAAAGGCGAAACCGTGGAGGCAGAGCAGAGGCTGCACAGCAGTTACTGCGTTGTCGGGGAAGCGGAGACGTCTAGAGAAGTAAAGGTCTGTGAAAGGCCGGTTATCTTGTCACTTTTCAGGGGTTAAAGTGCCTCTGAAGTGAAGGCAGGGCAAGTGGAGAGAGGGCCTGTAGCTCAGTCGGTTAGAGCACTGTGCTGATAACGCAGGGGTCCGTGGTTCGAGTCCACGCAGGCCCACAGTCGCGTGGTGGAAGCGGGTAGAAATGCTGAAGCCGGCGATAGCAGCAAGCCAGGGGCCTGTACAGCCCCGGTCTGTTGTGAAGTAAGTAGGGATGGCACATTAAGAACTGAATAGGATAGAGAAGAACTGCTGTAGGAATAAGAAGGGAGCGGCGGCTTTCGGGTCGTTGCTCGATACACAGCAGGTTAAGCTACGAAGAGCATACGGAGGATGCCTTGGCGCCAAAGGCCGAGGAAGGACGTGTACCACTGCGAAAAGCTGCGGGGAGTTGTGGTAAGGCATAGATCCGCAGATATCCGAATGGGGAAACCCGCCCTGGGGAATGCCAGGGCAGCGCGCAGTGAAAAGATAGCTGCGTAGCGGGGAACTCGGGGAAGTGAAACATCTAAGTACCCGGAGGAAAAGAAAAGATTCCGTTAGTAGTGGCGAGCGAAAGCGGAGCAGTCCAAACCGTACTGGTGCAAGCTGGTGCGGGGTAGCAGGACCGACGGAAGGTTTGGACCGGATAGCGGAACCGCACTGGAAAGGCGGACCGGAGAGGGTGAGAGTCCCGTAGGCGAAATCTGGGAAGGACTGGTCGGTATCCTGAGTATCACGGGGCACGCAAACCCTGTGAGAAGCTGGGGAGACCACTCTCCAAGACTAAATACCTTTGGCGACCGATAGTGGACAAGTACCGTGAGGGAAAGGTGAAAAGGACCCCTGATAGGGGAGTGAAAGAGATCCTGAAACCGTATGCTTACAAGCAGTCAGAGCCTGATGCCGGGTTACCCCGGCCGGGTGATGGCGTGCCTATTGGAGAATGAGCCAACGAGTTACGGTCAGTAGCAAGGTTAAGGTGTGATAGCCGGAGCCGAAGCGAAAGCGAGTCTGAATAGGGCGAAAGAGTTGCTGGCAGTAGACCCGAAACCAGGTGAGCTATCCATGTCCAGACTGAAGCGGGAGTAAAATTTCGTGGAGGGTCGAACCGGTGTACGTTGCAAAGTGCTCGGATGAGGTGTGGATAGGGGTGAAATGCCAAACGAACCTGGAGATAGCTGGTTCTCGCCGAAATAGCTTTAGGGCTAGCGTCGTTTGTTGAGGATAGGAGGTAGAGCACTGGATGAGGTAGGGGGCGAAATGCTTACCGAACTCAACCAAACTCCGAATGCCTATGCTTTAGAACGGCAGTTGGACTACGGGAGATGAGTTTCGTGGTCAAGAGGGGAAAAGCCCAGACCGTCAGCTAAGGTCCTTAAGTGGAGACTAAGTGGGAAAGGAAGTGGTGTTACAGAGACAGCCAGGAGGTTGGCTTGGAAGCAGCCATCCTTGAAAGAGTGCGTAACAGCTCACTGGTCAAGTGATACTGCGCCGAAAATATAACGGGGCTTAAGTCACCCACCGAAGCTACGGTTTTGCAGATACTTTCGGGTATTTGTGAGAGGTAGGCGAGCGTTCCATGCGCGTTGAAGCGATACTGAGAAGAGTCGTGGAGGGTATGGAAGCGAGAATGTTGGCACGAGTAGCGAGAACTGTGTGAGAACCGCAGTCCCCGAATGTCTAAGGTTTCCGACGGGAGGTCAATCCGCGTCGGGTTAGTCGGACCTAAGGCGAGGCCGAAAGGCGTAGCCGATGGATAACAGGTGAATATTCCTGTACCGCATCAGGTTGTATGAGCGAAGGGGTGACGCAGAAGGGTAGGTCAGCCAGCGGCTGGAAGAGCTGGTGCCAAGCCTGTAGGCGCTGAGGACGGGGTTAAAAGACCGTCTGAGCTGAGGGGTGAAGGCGAGCCTTTATTAGGTGGAAGTGATTGAACCCAAGCTGACGAGAAAAGCCTCTAGTGAGACCTATGCGACCGTACCGCAAACCGACACAGGTAGACAGGTGGAGAACACCAAGGGGGACGGGAGAACCTTCGTCAAGGAACTAGGCAAAAATGGTCCGTAACTTCGGGAGAAGGACCGCCTCGGTAGAGTGAAGGTACAGACGTGCCTGAGCTTGAGGAGGCCGCAGAGAAAAGGCCCTGCCGACTGTTTACCAAAAACACAGGTCCGTGCGAAGTTGAGAGACGACGTATACGGGCTGACGCCTGCCCAGTGCCGGAAGGTTAAGGGGAGAGGTGAGAGCTTTGAACTGAAGCCCCGGTGAACGGCGGCCGTAACTATAACGGTCCTAAGGTAGCGAAATTCCTTGTCGGGTAAGTTCCGACCCGCACGAAAGGCGTAACGAGTGGGGCGCTGTCTCGACGGAGGGCCCGGTGAAACTGAAGTAGGAGTAAAGATGCTTCTTACCCGCAGCAGGACAAAAAGACCCCGTGGAGCTTTACTGCAGCTTGATATTGGATTAGGGCTTACTCTGTGTAGGATAGGTGGGAGACTGTGAAACTGGTTCGCCAGGATCGGTGGAGTCGCTGGTGAAATACCACCCTGATTGAGTTTTGATTCTAACCTGTACCGTGACCCGGTATGGGGACAGTGTCTGGTGGGCAGTTTGACTGGGGCGGTCGCCTCCCAAAAGGTAACGGAGGCGCGCAAAGGTTCCCTCAGGCTGAATGGAAACCAGTTGAAGAGTGCAAACGCATAAGGGAGCTTGACTGCGAAACGGACATGTTGAGCAGAGACGAAAGTCGGCGTTAGTGAACCCACGGTTCTGAGTGGAAAGGCTGTGGCTTAACGGATAAAAGCTACCCCGGGGATAACAGGCTAGTCTTCCCCAAGAGTTCACATCGACGGGAAGGTGCGGCACCTCGATGTCGGCTCGTCACATCCTGGGGCTGGAGCAAGTCCCAAGGGTTGGGCTGTCCGCCCATTAAAGTGGCACGCGAGCTGGGTTCAGACCGTCGTGAGACAGGTCGGTCTCTATCCGCTGTGGGCGCAAGGGAATTGAGAGGATCTGTCCCTAGTACGAGAGGACCGGGATGGACAGACCGCTGGTGTGCCAGTTGTCGTGCCAACGGCATAGCTGGGTAGCTAAGTCTGGGACGGATAACCACTGAAAGCATCTAAGTGGGAAGCCAGCCTCAAGATAAGTTCCCTCACAGAGAAAGTCTGGTAAGTGCGCTGGTAGACGACCAGTTTGATAGGCGGGACGTGTAAGGGCTGAGAGGTCTTAAGCGAACCCGTACTAATGCACGAGGGCTTAACCTGTATCATGTATAATCTTGCGCCGACAGCAGTACTTCTTTATCCTGTTCAGTTCTTAGTGTGCCACGCGAGTGGCATCATCATACGCACACCGGCATTGCCGCAGCGCAGCTTCATAACAGCAGCGCAGCAGCACAACGGCAATGCCGCTTAACCCGCATGCGCATCACAGCATGCTCAATATGACCACTCGCAACCTTATACCTGCGTAAGTAAAGAGGAGTTGGTGGCAAGAGCGGTGGGGAGACACCCGGTCCCATCTCGAACCCGGCAGTAAAGTCCACCAGCGTCGATGGTAGTGCGGGGGCGACCCCGTGTGAGAGTAGACCGCTGCCAACCTCCTCTTTTCTTTACACTCCACCGATGAAAGCTTCTCTGGACAACCTGCTCATTTGTGTTAAACTGTGCGCAGACACAACTCTGCCCCCGTCTGCGATATAATTCATGGATGACAACCCTCCAGAACCCGGTTCACTACCTTTCTTATCCCTGCCTGAATTCGCCGTCCCTCTCGCGCTTGACCATCTGACCGACGCGCTTACCGCCTTGGCCGACTGCCACAGGCCTATTCTGCGCGCGTCTCTTCTTTTCCCTGGAGCATAGGAGCATCCTGAATGTCTGTCGCTGCCGTCATCCTGGCTGCCGGGCACGGCACCCGCATGAAATCGAATCTTTCCAAATCCCTCCATCCCTTGGCCGGCCAGCCTCTGATCGAGTGGACTCTGCAGGCGGTTGACGGGCTTTCCGATCTGCGGCCGGTCGTCGTGGTCGGCCATGCGCGCAAACAGGTGCAGGACTACCTCGGCGACCGCGTCGAATACAGCCTGCAAGAACAGCTTCTCGGCACAGGACACGCCCTGATGCAGGCAAAAGAACGCCTCTATCAACGCGCCGACCAGGTCCTCGTCCTCTACGCCGATATGCCCCTTCTGCGGCCCGAAACGCTCAAACAGTTAACGCAACGCCGCACCGGCAGCCCGCATCGGCAGCACCCCGCCACCGCGCTGTCTCTCCTTACGGTCGAACGCAAGGAAGCCCAGGGATTCGGTCGCATCGTCCGCGACGAGATCGGCGCCGTCCGCGCAATCGTTGAAGAGGTCGACTGCACGCCCGAACAGCGCGCGATTCGTGAACTGAATCCCGGTGTCTATTGCTTCAACGCCCAATGGCTCTGGGAAAATATCTCCCTCCTGACGCCCAGCTCCACCGGGGAATACTTTCTGACCGATATGCTCGCAATCGCCGTCGAACAGGGCAAGGGCGTCGAGACCGTGGCAGCCGAATCTGATGAAACATTCGGCATCAACGACCGCAGCCAGCTGGCAGCCGCCGCACATGCCCTGCGACAGCGCATCAACACCGACCACATGCTCGCCGGCGTGACCATCGTCGACCCCGCATCCACATATATAGACGCCGATGTGACCATCGGCCAGGACTCGACCATCCTTCCGGGGACCCACCTGCAGGGCAATACAACTGTCGGCGCCGGCTGCTGCATCGGGCCCAATAGCCGCATCGTCGACAGCGCTATCGGAGATGCCTGCCGCGTTGAGTACAGCGTCATCGAACAGTCCAGAATGGACCGGGGCAGCGAAGTCGGCCCCTTCGGCCATCTGCGGCCGGGCGCCCATCTCGGCGAAGACGTTCACATGGGAAACTTCGGCGAAGTGAAGAACAGCCGGCTGGGCAGGGGCGTCAAAATGGGCCATTTCAGCTACATTGGCGATGCCACCGTCGGCGAGAATGTAAATATCGGCGCCGGCACCATCACCTGTAACTTCGATGGCGTCTCCAAAAACCGCACGACGCTCGGCGATGACGTCTTCCTGGGCAGCGATACGCTCCTGGTTGCCCCCGTTACCCTCGGCGCACGCGCACGCACCGGCGCCGGCTCCGTCGTAACCCGCGACGTAGAGGAGGACACGCTCGTCTACGGCGTGCCTGCAAAGCGCCCCCCTGCCGCCGAAAACGCCACGCAGCCCGAGTCGAATGAGTAACACCGGTCAATCTGACGAACATATCAGCTGCCACACCAGCACCTCGGACGAATCTTTTCCGTCAAACTGCCTGCGCAATGCCCGGCGCGGCGTACGGCAACGTAGCAAAAGGAGTCTATAGTGGAAGTGGAACCTGCATGGCTGATCGCGGCGCAACTGCTGCCATTACTGACGATTAGCTTTGTCTCTGCCGCAGAAGTATCGCTGTCGGCAGCATCCAGAAGCCGTATGCGGGAACTTCTCGCCAGCGGCAATCAGCGGGCAAAGCTGATCGACCGAATGCTCTCCGACCCGGCCCGCTTTCTTTCCACCCTCCTGATACTCAAAAGCCTTGCCTACATCGCGGCCAGCTCAATGGCCGTCTGCGTGGCGATGCTCCTGCAGTGGTCCAACGTCGGGGTCAGCGCCTCAGTCGGTCTGGTCTGGCTCCTCCTTCTCGCCCTGCAGGTCATCAGCCGGGGCTGGGCTCTGCGCCAGCCCGAAACGGTCGCGCTCGCCATCGCCCGTGTCGTCGACCTTGTCGCTGCAATTCTCGCCCCCCTATCGTTTCTCCTGCGCCGCCTGGCCGCCTACGCCCGCGGTGACGAGGACGAAGTGACCGCCGAAAGCGTATTCCTGAGCGAGGACGGCCTCCGCTTCCTCATCCATGTGGGCGAAGGTGAGGGCGTGATCGAAGAAGACGAGAAGCAGATGATCGCCGGCATCTTTGAATTCGGCGAGACGACCGTGCGCGAAATCATGGTGCCGCGGCTCGATATGGTGGCCGTAGAAGCGAGTTCGCCCCTCAGCGAAGCGCTAGACCTGATTATCGGCAACGGACACAGCCGCATTCCCGTCTTTGAAGACAGCATAGATCATCTGCTCGGCGTACTCTACGCCAAAGACCTCCTGCTCTGCCTGCGCGATGGGAGCCAGGATATCTCCATTCGTCAACTGCTTCGGCAGGCCTACTTCGTGCCCCAGAGCAAAAAACTTGACGAGTTGTTCGAGGAAATGCAGGCCCACCGCATCCATATGGCCCTGGCTGTCGACGAATACGGCGGTACAGCCGGTCTCGTTACCATCGAAGACCTGCTCGAAGAGATCGTTGGCGAAATCCAGGACGAGTACGATTCGGAAGAGCCCCAGTTGAAAAAACTGGCGCCCGAAATCTACATCTTCAACGCCCGATACGATATCGATGAAGTATCCCAACTCATCGACGTCGACCTGTCCGCCGGCCCCGAGAATATTGATACCCTCGGCGGCTTCATCTACAGCCAACTTGGACGCGTTCCCGAGCAGGGCGAAAGCATACAGTTCCATGATTGGCGGTTCACGGTCCTGTCCGTAGATTCCCGCCGTATCGAACAGGTACGCGTCGAACCGCTCCACAGCGCAGAGAACGGCGCGCAGACCTTGAACCAGCCCGGCGTAGAGGAACAGGCCGAGGATTCGACAGACTCCGAATACCTTCAGTCGGCCGCCTGACAAATTGGTATTCGCCCCTGGCTCAAATTTGCCGCCCACAAAAAGGACACTATCGTGAACCCGACGGTATCTCCCCAACAACTGGTTGCAGCGGCACAGTCCGCCCGCAAGCAGGCCTATGCACCCTACAGTAACTATGCCGTCGGCGCCGCCGTATTGACACAAGACGGCGAAATCATCCCGGGATGTAACGTCGAAAACGCCTCCTACGGAGGAGCGATCTGCGCCGAACGGGTCGCGCTCACGTCCGCGGTCGCCCAGGGAAAACGGGAATACAGTGCGATCGCCGTTGTGACAGTGGACGGCGGCTCGCCCTGCGGCTTCTGCCGCCAGGTGATGATCGAACTTGGCGCGGAGATGGATGTCTATATCAGTGATGCAGCCGGCAACTTCCGCAGCACGACCGCGCGCGCGTTGCTGCCCGATGCCTTCGGCGGCTGACGGCGGTCGCAACCTGTCCTCGCCGGCTCTTTCCATTGCCATCTTCAAGATACAGACATATTAGCGGCGTCCTTGATAGGCCGCCGCTCAAGCACCATGTTTCAGACACCCTGTGTCAGGTGTTATGAATCAAGCACTGAACCTGAGAACGAAGCAAGCGAGTTCACCTCTGTGTTTCTTGGCAGAATCCTCCTGAACGACTAGGATCGTAGCAGTATGAAGGATCCCAACCCCACCCAGCGAGCGAAACACCGATGAAGAACTGCTGCATAGCGGCAATTGGACTTTTGGCACTGTTGGCGGTTGCCGCCTGTGCGCCAAGCCCCGAGCCTGCCCAATCCACTGTAGCCACCGGCACTGCTACGCCCACCACCGCAACCTCTACTCCTGAAACAGGCACGCCAACCGCAGCGCCGGAGGTCCCTACCCCAACGCCGCTTCCGTCAAATAACGTGGCCGCCTCAGGTGAGGTCATCCCCTCGTCTGGGCAGGAGACCGCGCACCTCGCAGCCGATGGCGATCTCGAATCACTCTGGAATTCAGGACGCATTCCGCTGGGGTGGATTCGGATTGCACTAGATGGCCATTACCTGGTCAACAGAGTCGAGATGGTCATCGCGCAGGCGCCTCCCGGTCCAACCACGCATGAGCTCTGGCTGGGAGATAGGTCAGGCACGCGCACCCTCTACGCGCGGCTCATTAACGAGCACACCGAAGATGGGCAGACTCTCAAAGTAACAATCGATCCCCCCCGCAGCGTAAATGAGGTCTACGTTCGCACGGTTCAAAGCCCCAGCTGGGTCGCATGGCGCGAACTGCGTGTGTTCGGCGATCCCGCCGCTGATTCGCCCCCGCCGGCATTCAAACTCAGCAAGATCGCCGACGGACTGGACCTGCCCGTGCAGCTTACGCACGCCGGCGATGACACCGGAAGGATCTTCGTGATTGAACAGGCGGGACGCATCCGTATCTTGAGAAAGGACGCTGAGTCCAATGGCGGCACAGCCTGGTCTGTGGACGAAACGCCCTTCCTTGATATCTCGAAGAGGGTAAGCTGCTGCGGCGAACGCGGACTCCTCGACCTGGCCTTTCCGCCCGACTATAGCGCCAAACAGTACTTCTATGTCAGCTATACAAATGGCGATGGCCATACCGTAATCAGCCGCTACAAAACAACCCCTGATCCGGACACAGCCGATCCAACCAGCGAGGAAATCGTGCTCACGATCGAGCAACCGCACAATACGCACAATGGCGGGCGCCTCCTCTTCGGTCCGAATGACGGCTACCTCTACATCGGCAGCGGCGATGGCGGCGCCCCCGCGTTCAACGATCCTGACAATCGAGGGCAAGACCCGAGCATACTATTGGGCACGATACTACGCATCGATGTCGAGTCGGGCGTTAAACCCTACGCCATCCCCGACAGCAACCCTTTTACGCAGATTGAAGGCTATCGCGACGAAATCTGGGCCTATGGCCTGCGCAATCCCTGGGGATTCGCATTCGACAGCCAGACAGGCGATCTCTACATCCCCGACGTCGGCAATATCACCATAGAAGAAGTGAGCTATCAGCCCGCAGCCAGCACCGGGGGCGAAAACTACGGATGGCGTATCACCGAAGGAAGCATCTGTTTCGAGCAATGGGGTTGTGTTAAGGGAGAACCCTGTACTATCGAACACTGGATATGCAGCGCCGAAGGCCAGACCCCGCCTGTGGCCGAATACAACCACGATCTGGGGTGCGCAATTGTGGGCGGGGCCGTCTATCGCGGACCCGGCCTGCCCGATCTGCAAGGCGTCTTCCTTTACGCCGATTTCTGCCGCGGCCAAATCTGGGGGCTGAGAGGCGGCCCCCAGGATAAGTGGCACAGCCCGTTGCTAGTCAATGCGGCCTTTCCAGTCAGCGCCATCGGCGAAGACCAGGACGGCAACGTCTACGTCATCGGCTATCAGAATGGCGTCATCTCGATGATTACAGAAGAATAGGCGGGAGCCCGAGTCGACTCTGTCACCAGAACAAAAGTAACCCCTGAATCCTGACACTTTCTTGGTGGGACACAGGGGTTTTTCTTTGGCCGCGAAAACCTGCTCCGCATCTATCGGGACATAGACTGTATCCTTGAATTCGAAACTATGCTCGGCCGCATCAAGCGCGAAGGCACCTACCCGGGCATCGCCTACGACCATCGCGGTACGGCCCATCTCTCGGTCGCGCAGCACTCGCAGAACTGGAACGCAATGGGCGCCCGCGTCCCCGGGGGAGTCGGAGGATGCACTCTTTCCCCAGAGAGCGTGGATAATCGACACTATCCATGCGCACACCCTTACCCGGCCCCCAGGTATCGACTAAGCAGGAAACGTGTGAGATCATGCGCCGCAATCAAGCGGGAACGTGAGGTTGCGAGCAACCGGTTCAGACAAAGTGCAGCCGCAGCGCGTCCTTCCCATGGATCAGCTCCATCTGCGATGCGCCCGGTTCAACCGTACAGTAAGGATTCTCGAACTGTCTGAATCCGCAAATTGCCTCTTCCCTGCCGTTAACGCTCAGCGGCCCCGT
The DNA here is from genome assembly GCA_958295845.1 of Caldilineaceae bacterium. Lineage (GTDB taxonomy): Bacteria > Chloroflexota > Anaerolineae > Caldilineales > Caldilineaceae > Bin5. The sequence goes on along the minus strand of OY282376.1, from coordinate 4,751,178 downwards.
CCACCCGAACGATAGCGTTTCATCACGCATGGTTACGAATTTGACGGCCAACTGGGCGAATTCCACATTAAGCGCCAAAGCCCTTGCCTGAAAGTCGGCGAAATCTCCGTCCTCAGCCCGCCGCCCAAGTTGGCACAACCAAACGTTTTCCCGGCCGTAAGAGCGCAGCTCCCGGTAGGCCTGCTCCCCCCGCTCGGTCAGGGTCAGTCCCTGCGCTGCCGTCAATGCCAGGTAACCGTCGCCCTTGCGGGCAAACGCCCAACCCTCCCGCAAACGATATTCGTCAAACGCATGAACCGGAAAGTAGGCGTGCGTGAGGTCTGCAACGCCGTCAACGTCGCGAAAGTTGTACACGGCGACAAGCGCGTCCCGCCACTGCGCGACGCGCGGCAACCTCCCGTTCCCGCGCCAGCAGTTCGGTCGATGCGCCTCGACTTCGCTCAGACAGGCCGGCTGGTTGACAAAGACCACCGATTCCGGCCCCAAGGTTGCCTGCCAAATATGTTCTTGCCCCCCTGGTTCTCCCGGTCGGTAATCCTGCGCAGAGCAGAGCATCGCATCCGGGGTTCTGTAGGTTACTTTGTTGACCTCCCACGACACAGGTTTCAGTTTTCCCTCAGCCGAGGGCGCGGCGCTGTGTCGCTCCCGATTCAGCAATGCTTCCGGCTGGTCGGCCGCGATTGCTCCAATAATCGGCGGCAGAAAATAGATGTCCGAGCAGGCGAGGCTGACACTGCCCATCACATGCTCATTGAAGGCGCCCATGCCCCACAGCAAGCGGGAGATGCCGGACGACGGCGCAATGCGTGCACTGCGAACCGAAAGACTGTCGGCCCTGCCCTGCGTGGAACCGTACGCGCCGCGGAAGGAATTCAGGGCCATGCCGAGGAAGATCTTGTCCAGGACGACTGCGGCCAGCTCGCGCACCTCTGCGTTCTCCGCTAAGTCAACCAAATGGATCAGGGCAACCACGTTGGCTTCAACCATCCTCGATGAGTCCCACTCCGCAAAGCCAAACCTGCCCCTTTCCTGGCACCATGCTGCGGCGCTGCGCTCACCTTCCTCACGAAACTGGAGCCCTGTCGCCCCGCTGGAGCCGAATTCTCGCTCCGGGAAGAGCTGTCCGGCTAGGATCTGCGCCACGAAGTAGAGGATCTGCTCGCTCTCGCCCCAATCTCCTGTCTCCCTGCAGTGTTCTCCTTCCCCCCAAAATGGAAATCGGCACGCCTGCTCCGCCAAGGCCCTCTTGAGCTCGACCGGAAATGAACTGTTCTCGCCGTATCGCGCCAACATGCCCAGCAGACCGACGACCGTGCAGGCGCCGTCCGCCGCGTCCTCCATCAGGTTGGTGACAGTCTGCTGCACTGAGGCAACTCGGACCTGTGACCATCGTTCCAGCGCCATCCTGGCAACCTCGCAGTAAAGATTATCCTGCCTCCGGGTGGCATCGAGCAGGGCTTCGACTCTGCGCTGCGGATAGGCGTCAAGCTCCGCCGGCTGGTCTGAGAAGCGGTTCTTACTGACGTGCAACTGAAGCCTGCGTCGCATCCGCATACCGCCGATGGCGTATTCCTCCGGACCAGGCATGAACTGCAGTTCACAAGCCCCCTCCGGCGCACGCCTTGCCGTGCCCATGTCCACCGTGGCGTCGACCTCTCCGCTCTTGGGAAAAGGCGATCGAGCCATCATGTATATGCGCCCGTTGGGGGTCTGCAAGCGCAACTCCATGTCAGTATCCGAAGTGCTTTCCGGCCTGTCGAACTCATCGGGCCAGCAAACCTGCACGTTGTCCTCGGCAGTATAGAGATAGCGGTCCAGCCAGGCATCTTCGAAGAACCGTTCAAACTTCTGCCGCCGGTCCAGCGCCGCAATCCGGGTCGGCAGGCAGACCGACCAGCCTTCGTCAGGATCACCGGCAATCGACAGCCCGAACCGCTGGGGCGAGTCGCCCTTGGCTGCCGTGTCAAGACGGGCCAAAATCTGGTTGTGGCCCACCAGGAGCTGAGCTTCAACAGTCAAGAGATGGCTATGCCTGGGCCGTTCCTGCAGCAGCAGTTGCTCGCCGTTCAGCCAGATTGCCGCCGCGCCGCAGACATTTACCACGATTTCTGCTTTCTGTGCTGTTGGACAAACCAATTCGGCGCAGGCCCATGCCTGCACGTAATGCCAGGTCGGATAGAAACCCCCTAGGTCGATGAAGTGGTCGTCAAGACAGCGGTAGGCTCGCCAGGTCAGCGTACCTTCGCCAAGCTGAAAACTGTCCCTTTCCGCCGGCGCGCCTGAAGCGTCTTCTCTCCACCCCGCCAGAGTCCCTGGATCGTTCGCAGGGCCGGGCCGCTCTGAGTCCGAACGCGGATAAGGAAGAAATGAGTGCGCTCTTCGGGCGGCGCGCAGCATCGAATAAAAGCGATCCTGCGCATCTTTCGAATAAGTGCTCAACCCGATTCCCGAGGGCGATGCCGGCCCGGTTAGCGGCGTGGCATGGGGACCCGCCAAAAGCCAGTTGTCGATTGCCCCATTAGTGAGCGGGTAGAACAGTTGCCCGGCATCCCCCTGCTCTTCAGGAGGTCCGATACCCCCTATGTTCTGCGCTGTTTCCGACATAGCCAGATTAAGCCCCTCATACGGAGCAGGAGGCCCCGAAAGACCTCCCGCTGCGTTCTATTGCAATTGGCGCAATTGGCGCAATTGCGAATTTACCGTCGCCGACTATCGGTCAAAGAACTACCGATCAAAGAACTACCGATCAAAGAACATTGTCTCCGGTCGGTACACATCGGCCATCGTGTTGTCCCAGCCCAGGAACATCTCATCCGGCAGGTTCTTGATCGACGGGTCCACGACGCCGACAATCGGAGACATGGTCGTCGTGCCGATATTCCAGAGCTCCTCACGGGCCGTGGTTACGATGTCGATCACCAACTGGAGCTGTTGCTCCGGGTCGGTCTCTGACTGAAGCGCTAGCCACTTTTCCTGATTCTCTAATGGCCCGCCCGTGAGCTCTAGGCCCTCTTCGCCGTTCGTTTCCAGGTAGAGGCCGAAGAGCGGGAAAGGAGCTGCGTTCTTTTCGGGCACGAAGCCGCGTCGAGCCGTTAGAATGTAGGGGTGTGTCGGCGTTCCACCTATCGTCAGAGCATCCCAGTCGATCGCCCGCATCCGTTCCCAGAAGAGCCGGCTATCAATGAAATTGTTTGTGGCGTGAATGCCAACCTGCTGCAGATGATCGACTACCAGCTCGGTGTCGTCCGTCCACCCGTAGTGGACGAAGTTTATGAACAGTTCTTCTCCGTCCGGGCGCAGCCGCCAGCCGTCGGCGTTGCGCTGGTCGAGGCCGATCTCGTCAAGCAGCGAGTTGGCCATATCCGGGTCATACTCGGTGTAAAGCGTTGCCAGATGCTCAGTTGCCGCGCGTGTCGGCGTCCCCAGCGGCGGCATTGGCTGCGACGGGCTGACCGTGCCGAAGTAGTTCAGCTGGTCGATCTCCTCGCGGTTGATCGCGTGTGAGACCGCCTTGCGGAAGCGAAGATCCTGGTAGATCGCTCGCTGAGTCTCGTCCTCGGTATGCAAGTTGAAGGTGACGTTGAGCATCGTGTCACCGGGGAAGTAGTACTTGACCACCCGCAACTTCCCTTCTTCCTCCGCCTGCAGAAAGTCCGGCAGCAACTTGAAGTCGAGCCAGCAAACATACTCCAGGTCACCTGTCAGGGCCTGCAGCTCCTGCACTTCCTTGCTAACCTGCGTGTGCAGGATGCGGTCGATGTAGGGAAGCTGCTGGCCTTCTTCGTCTACGGCCCAGAAATAAGGGTTGCGTTCCCAGATCCAGGGTGGCGTATCCGGAGCGACCTTCGTCGGGATGAAGCCCTGCAAGTAGGGCTTCATGATCTGCCCCTCAACATTGTGAGGCCCGACCTTATGGCCGAACAACTCATTCCAACTGTTGAAGCCGCCATCGCTCACCAGGCCGTTGAGATCCTCCTCGTCCGCAAAGTCCGGGTGGAACTGCTTCATGTAGTGCTCGGGATGCCGGCAGAAATCGCCGCCCGACCAGTAGGAGGCCAGCCGGTCCATGAACCACGGCTTTGGCGTGTCCGCGACAAATTCAATCGTGAAATCGTCGACGACATTGAACTCCATCAGGTTTTCGTCCGAGTTGAGGTACACCGGAGGCTTGACAGGACGCAACTCCTGGTTTTGCAGCACGCTGTTCCAGTAGAACGCCGCGTCTTCAGCGTCATACGGCTCGCCATCCGACCACTTCAGGCCCTCTCGAAGGTGGACCTTAAAGTAGGAGGAATCTTCGTTGATCTCGAAGGACTCGGCGATATTCGGCACAACCTCGCCAACGTCGCCGCGCAGGCCCCAGGCATAGAAGACCAGTGTCTGGCCAGAGAAGTTGCCCAGGTTGTAGCCGTTGAACGGAGGCGGACGCAGCCCTGCGGTGTTGATGTCGCCGCCATACTTGCCGATTCCGTCGATTACCGGTAGTACCAGCGGGTTGATGGGAAGACGCTCATCTATGGGCGGCAGGTCGCCACTGGCAACCATCTCGGCCAACATCGGGGCTTCTCTGAAGCCGCTGGCGCTCTCCATCGCAGCAGGCGCGGATTCTTCTGCTGCCGTGTCTGCCGACGCTTCGGCCGGCGCCGCCGGCTCTCCTCCTCCACAGGCGACAAGCACCGCGCCAGCTGCGGCCACACCGGAAACGCGCAGGAACTCACGCCGTGAAATGTCACGCTTGGCAAAAATCTCTTTCTTCATGCTTGCTGCTCCTCTCCTATTTGGGGGTTGAATATTGACCGCGATTGAGCAGTAAGCATCACCTCCTTCTATGGTGCTCAGCCCACCTGGACTGGCTCTACCCCTGTCAACTGCAGTTCCTCAGTGCGATGGCAGCTGACAAAGTGACCGGGTTCGGTCTCCTGCAAGACCGGCTCCTCGTTCGCGCAGCGTTCGATCTGATACGGGCAGCGCGGGTGGAAGGCACAGCCCAGCGGAGGATCGGCTGGGTCCGCCACCTCGCCTGAAAGGAGAATTCGTTCCTTTTCTGACTCCGGATCGGAACGTGGTACCGCCGACAGCAGCGCCTCGGTGTATGGATGCATGGGCTGACGGAAGAGTGGCTCCGTTTCCGCCAGTTCCACAATTTTGCCCACATACATGACCGCCACCCTGTCGCTGATATGCTCGACGACGCTCAAATCGTGGGAAATGAAGAGATATGTCAGCTGAAACGTCTCCTGCAAATCCTGTAGAAGGTTGAGAATCTGCGCCTGGATCGACACGTCCAGCGCCGACACCGGTTCATCGGCGACGATCAGGCTGGGATTGAGCGCCAATGCTCTGGCCAAACCGATGCGCTGTCGCTGCCCGCCGCTGAACGCGTGGGGATAGCGCTTCAGGTAGTGGGGTTTCAGTCCCACTTGACCGAGCAGCTGTCTGACGCGATCTTCCAGCTCCTTTCCCTTGGCGATTTCGTTGACGATCAGCGGCTCTCCCACCACGTCCAGCACGCGCATTCGCGGGTTCAGCGAGGAAAAGGGGTCCTGGAAGATCATCTGCATCGCCCGGCGAATACCCCGCGACTTAAGTTCCTGGTCAGAGAGGCCGGCCAGGTCCACCAGGTCGCCGTTGTACCGGAACAGGATCTTACCGCCGCTGGGCGGCAATGCCCTCACGATCAGATTCCCAATCGTCGTCTTTCCGCACCCGCTCTCCCCGACCAGGCTGAACGTTTCACCCGCCCTGATCGCAAAACTGACCCCGTCGACCGCCTTGACGTGACCGATCACCTTCTGGAACACGCCGCGTGTGACGGGAAAATGCTTCTTGACATCAACCAATTCTACGAGGACTTCTTTCATCTGGTCTGGCTCCGCCCTACGCAGGCTCTACCCTCTCTTCGTGATAGAGAAAACAGGCCACATGGTGCTCCAATTCAATCTCGACCAGCGCCGGCGGCAAACCCTCGTCGCACACGCCCTTCACGGCATCTGGGCAACGCGGATGGTAAGGGCAGCCTTGTAAATTGGCGAAAGGGTCGGGCACAACGCCCCTGATCGAACTGAGCCGGTCCTTCTTGACATCGCCCAGCTTGGGAATCGACCGTTGCAGCCCAGCTGTATAGGGATGTTTTGGTGCGCGGAAGATGGTCCTGACCGAAGCCTGCTCAACCACGCGCCCCCAATACATCACCACCACGATGTCAGCCATCTCCGCCACCACACTCAGATCGTGGGTGATGATCATGATGGCCATTCCCAGTTGTTCCTGCGAGCGGTTCATCAGATCGAGGATCTGGGCCTGGATCGTCACGTCCAGCGCAGTCGTCGGCTCATCCGCGATGAGCAGGTTGGGGTTGCAGGAGAGGGCCATCGCGATCATGGCGCGCTGCAACATCCCGCCGCTGAGCCTGAAGGGATACTCGTCGATCCGTTGCAAAGGATCGGGAATGCCGACGTTGCCCAACATCTCGACCGCGATGTCGCGCGCATCTGTCGAGCTCACATCCTGGTGCAGCTGCACCGCTTCCATGATCTGCTGTCCGACTGTATGCACCATGCTGAAGGAGCTCATCGGCTCCTGGAAGATCATCGCGATCTCGGCACCGCGTATCGCCCTTATCTCGCTGCCGTCCTGCTCCAGCTTCACCAGATCTGTCTGGGATCCGTTCTCTTGCCGCTGCCAGAGAATCTCGCCGCCAACCACCTTGCCAGGGGTCGGTTCGATTCGCATGATCGATTGTGCGGTGATGCTTTTGCCGCAGCCGCTTTCGCCCACCACGCCCAGCGTCTGACCGCGCGCGAGATCAAGGCTGACTCCGTCGACAGCTTTGACGATGCCCTCATCGGTGAAGAAGTAGGTCTTCAGTTCTCTGACTTCGAGTAGGTTGCCCGTCAATGCATCCCTCTCCCGCAATGGCTCCTATAGATAGGGGTCAGCCGCATCGCGCAGACCGTCGCCCACAAAATTGAAAGCGAGTACGGCAACCACCACCATGACGGCGGGCAGCAACATCCAAGGCAGCCGAATAATCACCTGGACTTGCTGGGCGTCCTGGAGCAGCACGCCCCAACTGATGGCGGGCGAACGCAGACCGACACCCAGAAAGCTGAGCGTCGTTTCGCCAATGATCATGCCCGGAACGCTCAAAGTCGCCACAGCGATGATGTGGCTCATAAATGAGGGCACGAGATGCCTGCGTATGATCCAGGCCGTATTGGCCCCGGACAGTCGAGCGGCCTTGACAAACGCCTCCTCGCGAACCGCCAGGAACTTGCCCCGCACTACCCGCGCCATGCCCGTCCAGCCCAGAATCGACAGAATCAATGTAATGAAGAAATAGACGCGCACGACTGACCAGTTGGCCGGCAAAGCCGCGCTCAGAGCCATCCACAGTGGAAGGCTGGGGAATGCCCGCAGAATCTCGATAAACCTCTGGACGATTGTATCCGTCAGACCGCCGAAGTAGCCGGATATACCGCCAATAATGATGCCGAGTAGGAAGCTCAGCGCCACGCCCAAAAGTCCAATTGAGAGCGAGAGACGCGTGCCGAAGATCAGCCGGGATAGCAGGTCCCGACCGTCGCCATCCGTTCCGAGCAGGAACAGCGGGGCCTCCGGATCCGCGCCGAACATGTGAACGTCTGTCCGCAGGAAGTTCCACATCTTATACGGGGCGCCGCGCACAAAAAGCCGCACGGGATAGATCTGGTCTGTGATCGGCGGGTACGAGCGCATGAACTTGTCATCCATCTGCTGTTCAGTACCGTAAACGAACGGCTGCAAATGGAACTTTCCCTCGCTGTCAATGAAACGCAGGCGCTGCGGCGGCGCCTGCGCATATTCGACATAACGTTCGTGAGGCGAATGAGGAGAAAAGAACTCCGCGAAGAGAACTAGCAGGTAGAGTATCAGGAGTACAAATGCCGAAATCACGGCCAAATTATGCTTGCGGAACTTGCGCCATGTCAGGATAAGAGGAGGCGCGAGATAGTAGGCCTCCTCGACTTCGTCGTCCACATCTTCCAGCAACAGATCGGCCAACTCCTCGGCTTCAGACGGGCCTGCCTTCACTGCATCCATAGCTGCTGTCGCGCTCCTGTGAGTGGGATTCAGTAACCGTCCGTCAGAGACTTCTACATCTGCGACTGCATCAAACCGTTCCTTCGTAGCGAATTCGGGGATCAATGACCGCCAACAGAATGTCCGAAAGCAGTGTGCCCACCACGGTCAGGCTGGCCGTCAGCATGACGAATGAACCGGCCAGGTACATATCCTCTTCCAGCAGCGCCTGTAGAAAAAGAGGGCCGGCCGTTGGCAAGGACAGCACGACCGACACGATCGTTTCGCCCGCAATCAGGGATGGCAGCACCCAGCCCACGGTTGAGATGAATGGGTTTAGCGCCAAGCGGACGGGGTAACGCAGGATCAGCTTCCAGTACTGCAAGCCTTTCGCCCGCGCCGTCATGACATAAGGCTTCTGAAGCTCGTCCAGCAGATTCGCGCGCATCACGCGAATCGTACCCGCCGTCCCCGCTGTCCCAATGATGATAATGGGAATGGCCAGATGCTCTAACAGGTCGATGAACTTGCCGAAGCTCCACGGCGCGCCGTCATATTCCTTCGAAAAGAGGCCGCCAATACCGGTGTCCAGATACTTGTGGGCCAAGTACATCAGAATGAGCGCCAGCAGAAAATTGGGGATGGCCAAACCCAAAAACCCGGTGAAGGTAAAGAAGTAGTCGCCAAAAGAGTATTGTCTGACCGCCGAATAGATCCCTATCGGGAACGCCATTACCCACGTAAACATCAGGGACAGAAACGAAATCATCATGGACAGGAGCAGCCGTGCACCGATCAAGTCCCGGACCGGCTGGTGCCAGGCCAGCGAGTAGCCCATGTCGCCGCCCACAAAGCGCGTCATCCACTTCCAATAACGGACGTACCAAGGCTGGTTCAGCCCGTACTGGTGGCGCAAGTTCTCGATCACATGGTCGGGAACATCGCCAGTCTCAGTCAACTGGTTGATGTAGGTTGAAACGTAATCTCCAGGGGGTAATTCGATGATGATGTAGGAGATCACGGAGATGACCGCAAGGGTAGGGACCATCAGGAATAGACGTTTGACAATGAACAAGAGCAAGGCGCTTCACCTTCCGGCACGTCTACACACTCTCATCCGGCGCACGGCGATCCTGGGGGCCAAGTTCCTATGCAGCGGTCAATGCGGCCGGCGGGGGATAGATCAGTTGCCCCGCTGACGCCTGCGCTCCATCGGAAAACAGCGCAGAAAAAAATAGACTACATAATTGTTGGCCACCCGAATTTTACTACAGATGCCTGAAAGTCAAAAGCGCACTTTCAGGATCGGGTTCAGTTCAAAATTGGGGGCGAGTTCTCCTGCGCCGCTGCCGGCAAAAAAACCACAACTACTCTGCCATCCAATCCGCGGCAGAGGAAACAGTAACTCTCACTCCTCTTCGCTCATCTGGACGGTCGGGCCTTCGGCCCTCCCTTGTGCGGGGGGGACCCCCCGCAACGCCCCCCAAAACACCATGCCACGTTGACGCAGGGGCGCTGGTATTGTGTCTATGCCACCGGTCGCGCGACTACGTAGTGGCGCGAAGCCGCCCCCCTCCCGAACACAACGGTGGGTGCAGGCACAAGGCTTGCCCTATGCCTTCCTCAATGCCTGCAAACAGTTTCAGCCACCGCCGCCATGATACCAACGCCAGATTTCCTCCACCCCAAATCTGGGACGCACCTTCAGGATCCCTAGTGGTGCATCCCAACATAGAAAAAACAGTTCTGCCGCCTTCGAAATGGGAGATATATACGGGGCCATCGTCGGCGTGACTGTAACCGTCTACCAGGTCCCTGCACCTGCCTGTATTCACGCAATACTGATTGAAAACCTTAAGGCGGTGCGGCGACCGCAGGCCCGACGTCAAAAAAAGGCAGCACCGACGCGCCCGCTCTCCCCGAATCGTTGACTTTACTTTCCCGCTCTGTTATTTTCTTACCATGAACGTTCCCGCGCTGATGGCAACCTACCAGTTGCGTCAACGAGAATACCTGCTGCGCATAACGCGGGCGATGACCTCGCGGCTCGATCTTCCCAGTCTGCTGCGGCTGATCCTCGAAAGCGCGGCCGAAATGCTCGCCGCGCCAGCCGGCGTGATCGTGCTCGATGACGTATCCGCGGTCGTGCCCCTGGCAGACGGACGCAGCACCGTGGAGGAGGACGAACCCTTTCGCATCCGCGCATCCTACGGGATTCCACGCCAGCTGCTGCCCGCCTTTCGCCCCCTTCTCAAAATCGCCTCGCAGTCCTGGCCGCCATCGGAAGATCGACTCGCGCAGGAGGAAACAAACCGGCGCGCAATGGTCGGCGAATGGGACGCCGGGCGCGCCCTCGCGGCCGAATTCTCGCTGGGCGAAAACTACCAGCAAGAAATAGAACAACGAGTTCGCGAAGTAGAGTCGGCGCTGGGCAGCAAGTTGGGCCAGGTGATCGGCCTCCCTCTCCTGTTTGAAGAGGACCTGCTCGGCGTAATCTACCTGTTCCGCGGCGACTCCGCCTTTTCTCCACTGGACTGGCAGTTCCTTCAGGGGTTCGCCGACCAGGCCGCGATTGCCGTCCGCAACGCCCGCCTCTACCAGCAGTTGACAACCGAGCGCAGCCGGCTGTCGATGATCGTCCAAAACAGCGTCAACGGCATGATGATCCTGGCGCCCAACAAGCAGGTGGAGGTCATCAACCAGCCCCTCTCCCTCATGACGGGGATTGCGCCCCACGAGGCGGTCGGGCAACCCTGCGAAAAGGTCCTGCCCCTCCTCAATCTGCAGGGAGAAGATCTGTTCAGCGCCGATTACGACCTGGTGTCCTTGCCCGAAAGTGGCGCCCAATGCGAAGGCGACATCGTTCTGCCCGAAGGGGGCCAGATCTCGGTCTCCGTAACCTTCATCCCGGTCAAGGACGAGCGCATGCGGCTCGTGAATATCATCGCCAGCGTGCTGGACATCACTCGTTTCCGCGAAGAAGAGGAGATGAAATCCACCTTTACTTCGATCATCAGCCACGAACTGAAGACGCCCGTCGCACTGATCAAAGGGTATGCGCAAACGCTGGCCCGACCCGACGCCGCCTGGGATGCTGAGACAGCCCGGCAGAGCCTGGAGGTAATAGAGGAAGAGGCGGATCGGCTGGAGGCGCTCATCAACAGCCTGCTCGACGTCAGCCGCATCCAGGCGGGCGGCCTGCGCCTCGAGCGCTCCCACCTGCAAGTGCGGCGGCTGCTCGAGCGGGTGGCGCAGGACTACCGCACACAGACCGACACCCATGAAATCGCAGTCGACCTGCCGCAAGACCTGCCCGTCATCTACGGCGACGAAGAACGCCTGCGCCTGGTCTTCACCAACCTGCTCAGCAACGCCATAAAGTACTCACCCGACGGCGGCGTCATTCGCATCGGCGGTTGGCACGACCAGCCCCAGCAAGCGAGCGCAACCGGCCGGCTTGTGCTCTACGTCGCCGACGAGGGGATCGGCATCCCGGCAAGAGAACTCCCAAAAATATTCGAACGTTTCTACCGCGTGGATAGCAGTCTCCGCCGCGGAACAGCTGGCGTCGGTCTCGGTCTCTTTCTCAGCAAGGCAATCGTCGAGGCCCATCAAGGCGAAATCTGGGTGCGCAGCGACGTCAACAAGGGCACAACCGTCTTCGTGGCCCTGCCCGTGGACGAGACCGAAACCACATAGCCCGGCAGCCCGCTAGGTGATCGTGCGAATGTGAAACAGTTCTGCGCAGGAAAGGCGCGTACAAAGAGACTCCGCCATGCAACTCATTCTTGAAAGACGCCTGAGCCGTCCACGCCACGTAGAGTTCCTCTTCCCCTTGATCGCCCTCGGTCTCGCGCTCATCTTCAGCGGCATTCTCCTTTGGATATTTGGCGCAAATCCATTCGAGACCTACGCGGCCATGGCAACTGGCGCTTTCGGCCAGCGTTACCATATCAGCGAGACCCTTCTGCGCGCCATCCCCCTCATGCTTACCGGGCTGGCCGTGGGTATCGCCTTTCGCATGTTGTTCTGGAACATCGGCGCCGAAGGCCAGTTCGTGTGGGGCATCATCGCTGCAACCTGGGTCGCCCTCTTCTTGCCGGAGCTTATCGGTGGGATGCCGCAATGGACCTTCCTGCCGGCCATGATCGTGGCCGCCTTCGTCGCCGGCGCCATCTGGGGACTCATCCCGGCCTTTCTCAAAACCGCCTTGGGCGTCAACGAGATCATCACAACGCTCATGTTCAACTATGTTGCCCTCTTGTGGATGCAATATCTCTATACCGGATCCTGGAAAGACCCTGAGGGCTTCGGCTTCCCCGGCAGCGCCCAGTTCCCCGAGCACGCCTGGCTGCCCCGCCTCCCCATAGACCTGGGCCGGGTCCACTACGGCCTTGTGATAGCGGTTCTGGCGGCCTTTCTGCTCTGGCTCGTCCTCGACCGTACCAAATGGGGCCTGGAGATCAAGGTGATTGGCAAGAACCCGCTCGCCGCCCGCTACGCGGGAATGAGCATCGCCCGCAACGTGCTGCTGGTTATGTTTGTTAGCGGGGGCATCGCGGGTCTGGCCGGATTCAGCCAGGTGGCCGGCGTCGCCCACCGGCTGCAAAATGGGATCGCAGTCGGCGACGGCTTTACCGCGATCATCGTTGCCTGGTTGGCAAAACTGAACCCCTGGGCCATCCTGCTCGTCAGCCTGCTCCTGGCCGGACTCAGCACCGGCGGCGATCAGTTGCAGATCACCATGGGGCTGCCGGCGGCCGTCGCAGGTGTGCTACAGGGCTCGATACTTTTCTTCGTACTCGGCGCCGACGTCTTTATCAACTACCGGTTGCGGGTGATTCGTACGCAGCCCCGGCCTGCTGCGAATCCTGCGCCCGCATCAGGCGGACCGACGCCGGCCGACTAGATAGAGCGCAGGCAATCCCCAATCTCCTGTTGTATGCCGGTAGACTCTGTACACAATCTGGCGAAGGCAGACTGCGGCTCGCTGCCGCTTAACACGCATCTGAAAGCGCAACGACAATGGAACTCGCCCTTCTTATCTCCATCCTGACAGTGACAATCCAGGCCGGCGCATCTCTTGTCTTTGCCGCGGTCGGTGAAATTTACACCGAAAGGGCCGGTGTTCTTAATCTTGGGTTGGAAGGCATTCTCATCATGGGCGCTGTCAGCGCCTTCGCCGTCGGCTTTCACACAGAAAGTCTCCTGCTGGGCACACTGGCCGCCGTCGTCGTCGGCGGCGCGCTGGCCTCCATCCACGCATTCCTGTCCGTCACCCTGCGGGCCGACCAAGTCGTCAGCGGCTTGGCTCTCACCCTCTTTGGCATCGGCCTGAGTAGCTTTCTCGGCCAGCGTCTCGGCCCGGAAGGCGCCCCGCTCGTGGGCCTGGTCGGCCCCAAGTTCAGCAAAATGACGATCCCCGCTCTCGGCCAGATTCCGCTGCTTGGCCAGGCACTCTTCAACCAGGACCTGCTCGTCTACCTGATGTATCTGACAGTTCCCGTCTCCGCCTTCCTGCTCTATCGCACCCGGATCGGGCTCAACGTGCGCGCAGTCGGCGAAGACCCCGACACGGCCGACGCAATGGGCATTTCCGTCACGCGCACTCGCTATATGGCCACCATCGGCGGCGGTATGCTCATGGGCCTGGGCGGCGCCCACCTGAGCCTCGCCTATACCCCCGGTTGGACTGAAAACCTCACTGGCGGGCGCGGCTGGATCGCCATCGCTCTCGTCATTTTTGCCACCTGGGATCCGGCGCGGGCACTGCTTGGCGCCCTCATCTTTGGCGGCGTCAACGCAATGCAGTTTCGGCTGCAGGCCGCTGGCGGCGGGGTCATTCCCGCCGCGATGCTGGCCATGATGCCCTACCTTCTGACAGTCGTTGTTCTCACCCTCATCACCGTCTATGAAAACGTTAGCCGCCGCCTCGGCGCGCCGGCCGCGCTCGGCCTACCCTATATGCGCGGCGAACGTTAGCTTCCCAAATCAAGAAACCGATTGGAGTAGAAAGTACCTATGAGTAGTCAGGAATTTCGCATTGAGCATGACAGCCTGGGCGAGGTAAGCGTGCCCAAAGACGCTCTCTACGCTGCCCAAACTCAGCGGGCCGTCGACAATTTCCCTATCAGTCCACTCCGCTTCCCCCGCCAGTTCATCCGCGCAGTCGGGCTGATCAAAGGGGCGGCCGCAGCCGTCAACCTCGACCTGGGCCAGCTGGATGCCGAAACGGCCGCGGCAATTCAGAGCGCCTGCGCTGAAGTCGCGCATGGCGCGCACGACGCCCAATTCCCCCTCGACATCTTCCAGACCGGCTCCGGCACCAGCACAAACATGAATGCCAATGAGGTCATCGCTACCCTGGCATCCCGCATACTGGGACGCAGCGTCCACCCCAATGATCACGTCAATATGGGACAAAGTAGCAACGATGTCATCCCCACAGCCATCCATCTGAGCGCCTTCCTCGCCGTTGTCGAGGAACTCCTCCCGGCTCTGCAGCATCTGCAGGGCGCCCTCGACGCCAAAGCCGCAGAGCTAGACGGCATCGTCACCACCGGGCGCACCCATCTGATGGACGCCATGCCAATCCGTTTGAGCCAGGGGCTGGGGGGCTGGAGCAACCAGATCGACAAAGGCCAGCGCAGGCTGCGCGACGCGCTGGCGCGGCTGGCAGAACTCGCCCAGGGCGGCACCGCCGTCGGTACCGGCATCAACGCCCATCCTGAGTTCGGCGAACGCATCGCCGCCAAACTGGCCGAAGTGACCGGTCAGCCGTTCAGGACAAGCGAAAACTACTTCGAAAGTCTGAGCAGCCAGGACGCCGCAGTGGAGCTGAGCGGTCAACTCAAAACCGTCGCGACCTCCCTGATGAAGATGGCAAATGATCTGCGCTGGATGAACAGCGGGCCGATTGCCGGCATCGGAGAGATCGAGCTGCCTGCCCTGCAGCCGGGCAGCAGCATCATGCCGGGCAAGATCAATCCGGTCATCCCCGAAGCCGTCACCATGGTTGCCGCCCAGGTCACCGGGAACGATGTAACGATTACGCTCGGCGGCCAGTCGGGCAGTTTTCAGCTGAACGTGATGCTCCCCGTCATCGCCTACAACCTGTTGCAGAGCATCTCGATCCTGGCCGGCGCAAGCCATCTGCTGGCAGACAGAGCCATAGCCGGCTTTACTGTCAATGCAGAGCGCATCGGCCGACTCGTTGACAGCAACCCGATTCTGGTAACCGCCCTGAACCCGGTGATCGGGTACGAACTGGGCGCACAGATTGCCAAGACCGCTTACGCGCAGGGGCGCACGCTCAAGGAGGTCGCCCTCGAAATGACCGATCTCAGCGCCGGCGAATTGGATGAGCTGCTCGACCCCCGCAAACTGACCGAAGGCGGCATTCAGCAACTCTGAAAGCCGACGCCGGACAGCGGTATTTCCTCACCGTCATCTCCGTGACAGTAGTACAGAAGGTGAACAGCACCTGCCCCTGTCTACTCGGAAGCCTGCGTCACTGAGTGTCTATGGAAAACAAAAAAGGTCCGGCATCAAGTGCCGGACCTTTTGTTCTAATGTAATTCTTCTACTGTAGTTTTTCCACTGTAAACCCGTTCTGTCTACGGCAGGAAGTAGAATGGATTGCGAGCGGCACCGTTCTGCCGGATTTCAAAGTGCAGGTGCGGCCCCGTGGAACGCCCGGTATTGCCTACCGTACCCAACTGCTCGCCCTTGGCAACGTTTTCGCCTTGGCGCACGAATACCGTATTCATATGCGCATACAGCGAGACAAAGCCGTTGCCGTGATCGACCATGACCATTCTGCCATAACCGCCATTCCAGCCGTGTGATGCCTTAATGACATAGCCGCTGTCCGCCGCAACGATCGGAGCGCCTGCCCTGGCGCCAACATCGATCGCTCGATGGCCGTGCCAGAACTGCTGCGTAATGTGACCGCTCACAGGCCAAGCAAAGTTGCCGGAACCTCTGACTGCATTAGCAGGCACAGGTCCTTGGTACATTGCCACCTGCCGGGCGACATAAGGCTTGGTACCATTGGGAATGATCAGCTGTCTGCCATTGTTGATCGGGGAGTTCGCCGACTCTAGATTATTCAAAGGGAATTCAACTATCGCTTCGACAGATACCTTGTACTTCACAGCCAGTGTTGACAGCGTGTCGCCGGATCGAACCACATGCATTACGCCGTCAACCGGCGGAATTATCAACTGCTGGCCGGGCCACAACAGATCGGGATTTGACTCCAGTTTGGGATTGGCCCACAAAATCGTCTCCGGCTTGAGATCGTATCGGGCAGCGATTTTCTGAAGATTATCAGCCGGCAACACTTCATAAACCTGGATACTGAATATCCTGGATGAAACAGTAACCGCAACCGGTTCTCCCTCCGCTGCTTGTACACCCGCCGAAGTAACGGCAGGCTCCTCAGTATCCCGAGTGAAAGGAAGCACCGCACGCTGCAGCGCATTGCTAACCTCGACAATTGGATTGCGGCGGGCTTGCTGTGTGTCCGCAGTGGCACTCTCCACAAGTGGTACATTCACCGGCAGAGTTTGCAGCGGGAAATTCCAATCGGGGGGATCTACCCGTCTCACAAGAATCACTATCGCTGCCACCACCAGAACGGCAAGATGGCTGGCAAGCCGGACCGGCGCGACCTGCTCGCGCAGGAAGCTCTGTATCCCTGAGGTCAGGTTCTCAAGCGCCCCGCCTGCCGCATCGGCAAGTCCGGGCGATCCCTCGTCCAGAGCTGCTTCGGCGGCAACTTCTGAACTTTGATGTATCTGGGTCTGTGATGGACTGGGGTTAAAATCTGAAGTACTGCTGGAGGTGGAGGCCTGATACACTTCCTGATCCGATGGGGAGGCACTGCTCGATCGGCGGAAAGTATGGTAACTGAATCTACGTTGTTCTACGTGCTCTTTGCTCTTAAGCATACAACCTGCCCAAGACTAGGGGTACAGCACAAAAAAACTGTACCACAATGTACAATAAACGCAAACGTCAAAAAACTGCGGGGAGGGGGTAGGATGCTTTCGGACTTACTTCTTCCACAGTCAGGAGCGAGTCGTCGGCCATTCAATAACTCAAAACGGCCCGAATCCCTTCAAGAATGCCATTATAGGCATAAATTGGAGACTGTACAAATTAGATCTTAGGTCTCAACTCAGTTTTTTCCCCTTCAAATGCAGTAAGGTCGGATACCGTAGGGAAAACGTAGGTTAAGCGTCATTTTTCTGTCAAACAGTCCGTTCTACAAGGCCCATCCCAGCCCCTCAAGTGTCGGACCGCCAGTCAGACCCTCTGCCGGCCCGGCTCTCGAATGTTTCCTCGGTGTTCCGCGCTGGGCGCCGATCCACCTGCCCACATGTCTACTTGATCAGCGTGTCCAGGAATTCCTGGTTGTCCCGCGTCCGGCTGAGGCGTTCCAGGATCGGCAGAATCGCTTCATTGCCGCCTCCCATGGCATCGCTCATCCGCCGCAATGTGTAGACTTTCGCCAGCACCTCCGGCTCCAGCATCTTCTCTTCCGCCCGCGTGCTGCTCCGCTCAATATCAATGGCCGGGAAGATACGCCGCTCCGACGTGCGCCGGTTGAGATGCAACTCCATATTGCCCGTGCCCTTGAACTCTTCGTAAATGACATCATCCATCCGGCTGCCCGTTTCAACAAGACAGGTCGCAACGATTGTCAGGCTGCCCCCCTCCTCCAGGTTCCGGGCCGCCCCAAAAAACCGCTTTGGCGGATAGAGCGCCGCCGGATCGATCCCGCCCGATAGCGTGCGGCCCGACGGGGGCACTGTCAAGTTATACGCACGGGTGAGGCGCGTAATGCTGTCCAGCAATATCACCACATCGCGGTTGCCCTCAGTCAGGCGCTTGGCCCGTTCCAAGGCCATTTCCGCTACCCGCACATGGTTCTGGACCGGTTCGTCAAAAGTGCTGCTGATGACCTCCGCTTCCACAGAACGGTCCATATCCGTAACTTCCTCGGGCCGCTCACCGATCAGCACGACCATCAAATGCAGGTCGTCATAATTGCTCGACATGCCGTTCGCGATGCGCTTCAAGATGGTCGTCTTGCCAGCTTTGGGAGGGCTGACAATCATCCCGCGTTGCCCGCGGCCGATTGGCGACAACAAGTCGATCATCCGGGTGGCCAGTAAATTCGGCTTGGTTTCCAGATAAATCTGATCGTCTGGGAATATAGGCGTCTGCTTTTCAAACACCGGACGCCGCTTGGCCTCTTCAGGGTCAAGGCCATTCACCGCTTCCACCTTTAGCAGTCCGTAATACTTCTCCGTGTCCTTTGGCGGCCGTACCTGGCCAACAACCAGATCGCCAGTTCGCAAACCAAAGCGACGAATCTGACTCTGGCTGACGTATACGTCTTCCGGCCCCGGAAGAAGATGATCGCTTCGGAGGAAACCGATGCCGTCCTGTACGATTTCCAGGATCCCCCCTCCAAAAATATATCCCTGTTTTTCGGCGTTGGCCCGCAATAAAAGAATGATCAGATCATGTTTCTTCAAGCGGGTATATCCGCTAATAGCCAAGGAGCGCGCTATCTCTCTGAGCTCATCCAGAGTACAGTCCTCCAATTCGGCCATTGTCATACTAAGCGTTTCCATTGTTCATTCCTTGTCAGGCTCAACAAATAGTCACTCATTGCTTGCGCAACAGGACAGTTTCATTTGAATACGAGTGAGAGTGCTGAAAGCGCGGGCTGTCGATAGGTTGTGAAAACGATCAGTCTTCACAAAATGATCTTTGGGGATTGTCCGAATTCGGACAGATTTTCTTAGTGAATTGACTTACGCCAGGGTTGGGTAAATGCGAAAGAGGTGCGCTTGACGGATCATCAGCCGCTTCTACCACCTGTCCGCGACCGTCATCCGCTCTGCTCGGCCATTCTGAAATCGATCATCGCCAATTGCGTTTAGAGCAAGCCGGCTACTTTACTAAGTTCTGTTTGGATAGTCAGAAGCGGACATGTAGGGCGGAGGCAAACCTGCAGTATCGACAAACAGTATAACAGCCTTTTCAGATTACGTCAACTACGATTTTTCTCTTTTGCAGCTCAATTTCACCGCGCGGCACCTTCCGCCGCCGGTGAACTTCACCGCACAGACGGGAATCAACCCCATTTCAGATTCTGATGCAAAATCCTGGGCGCAACCAACTGGGGACCGGGGCCCCACGGGCGCATGTTCTCGACTTGACTTCAGCCCCCTGTAGAGGGACCTGCAACATGCGAAAAACTTTCGTCCAGCTCGCCACCGTAGTCACCTTGCCCGGCTGTCACCGTGCCCGGCTGCCACCGAACGCCGGCGGCCGCTGCCCCGCCTATCCCCTTTACCACTCCCAGATGCCGGCGATCTCCTTCAACGTCTCAATGTCAAGAATCCCAATTCGGCGGTAACCCAATTCCACCAGACCCTGCCGCTTGAAATCTCGCAAAATGGCGCTGACCGTCTCGCGATATGTTCCGAGCCGGTCCGCCAGAACCTGATGGCTGACCCCCTGAATTGTCTCTTCCGTGCCGCTGCACAGTTCAACCAGCAGAGCCGCCAGCCGTTCCGGCAGCTTCTTATAGGCAACATCTTCCAGTCGGTCCTCTACCTGAAGCAGCCGCCTGCCGTACGTCTGCAGCATTCCCCATCCCAGAATGGGATACTGAAGCGTCATGTTGCGCGCCTCGGCAGCCGGAATCGACCAGACCACCACATCAGTGTCCGCCTCCGCGAAAACGTTGGCCTCCTGCGGCCTGTTCAATGCGCCCTCGCCAAATATGGCTGCCGGCTCCAAACTGCCTATCACCAGCCGGCGCCCCTCTAGATTTGGACACACCAGGTTGATCTTGCCCTGCATAAGTACGAACATCTCTCTCTTCAGAGCAGTCGCATCGGCAACAACTTCGTGCGGTCGATAGGAACGCATGCGCACATGCTTCCCGAAAGACGGGTCGTCGTTGTGAAGATCCATCAAAGTCTGCAAAAGCTCAGGCTTTCGGCCCAGAACATCGTCGGCTACAGTGTGTCGATAGGAATTATCGAACATATATCACATCCTTTCTGGCTGCGCCGCAAAACCGGGCTCATACGCGGGCGCCAGCTTGGGCGGGTAAAAGGACACTTCCGCCGGACATTAGCCGCTACTTACGCCATACCTGTACAATATCTGTGGTGCAAAAGGCACATTTTCCAAGAACTACTCCCGTTCGTCCCGACAATCGATTCAGTAACTGTACACTGTCTAAAGTATAGCAGTTTAAGTCAACCAATTCTATACTTTTTCTCCTTACAGAATTCTTATCGACAGTGTATCATCGAGTTGGCATCAGGGTCTCTGCTCTCGATAGTAGTCTAACACTGGAAAGTTGCGTTTATGTTGCGATAAAGTTAGCATTTCATGTGCATTGGGCCTCTACAGAGGAGTTCCCCCCGCGGTCAGGTCCGCGCCTGGCACCAGGCGCGATGCCTTCCCTGCCTTCTGACATGTCCAACTTTGTAGGACGAAGACAGCGACTTCGCTTTTACAGACGGCGCAAGCGCTTCCGACCAAAATGAATTCTTCGAGGAGACCCCGTGCACATGCGCGCCCTGGCAACCGCTCCCTCAACACTGGACTAAATCGGGGACAATTCCCACCAAAATAGCGCAATTGTAGACAATTTCGTGTTATGCTACACTAAATTTCTGTAGAAAACCGCCGGATATCTGAGAGCCACCCTTCATTATCCGTGGCTCTCTTTTCATCATACCGTAAGCACTGTACTGAAGCTTTTCTCATGCAAAACTCCTTCGCACCCGGACCAGTAAAGTCGAAGGCCGAATCGGTCGGGTCGAAGAATGGTCTCTTCCATTCATTTCACTCAAATCACGTGACGAGAAAAGCTTAATGGCAGGAATTCTGAAGAGAATCGCCGCGGTTCTCGTAAGTATCGTATGGCTCAGTCTCATTCTCGCACTGCTGGCCGGTTTCTTCGCGCCCGATCTTCACCAGCTTCTGCCACCGCCAGTACGAGAATTCACTGACCCGCAAGTGCTGCGTGAACGATGGCGTTCCTTCACCGATTCACTGGTGACAGGAATCGGCGTGCAGCCTCCCACTGAACCTGGAGCTACAGAAACGCCTACACCTGACGCTGCGCTGTCCACCGCGCCTACATCCACGCCCACGCCCGAGCCCGCTACCGCCACGCCGCCGCCCGTGCCTTCACCGACACCGACTACCGCGCCGGCAATGAGTTCCGACGACGATGAAGAGACCCCCGCTCCCGAAACCATCATCTCGGTCTCAGTCTCAGAGGCTGGCCAAGCCGACTTGCGCTCCGCTCCCAGCGATGATGCTGACGTCATTGGGCTCGTAGCGGCAGGCGGAACGGTGGACGTCAACGGCCGCGATCCCACCGGGAACTGGTATCGCCTCGAAGATGGAACTTGGATTAACGCCGGTGACCTCGTCGAAGCCCCGCTTGGCCAGGTCTCTATCGTAGTCGTTGAGACGCAGCAACCTGCTGAAGACCCTCAAGAGCCGGTGGCGCCTTCTGATATAGAATCAGATACGCCATCGACAGAGCTCCTGCCTGTCAGCGTTGCTGTCAATGCCGACTCCAATCTGCGCGCCGGCCCCGGCGTCGAATACGACCGCGTCGGAGGAATCAATTTCGGCGAAGAAGCTCTCATCGTTGGTATTTCCATCGATGGCACATGGTATCTGCTCGAAAGCGGCGACTGGCTCTTTGCCACCCTCGTCGCTGAAGCCGTCGACGTACCTGTTGTCGATGAGGACGGCCTGTCAGATCAGATGACTGCCGCCGACACAGAGCAACTGGATACCGAGCAAACCGGCACCGACGAACAACAGGCAGAAACAGAACAGTCGCAGGAAGACACCGAACAGACCGATGCAGAGCAGCCTGATGCAGTCGACGAACAGACAGCGCCAGAAACCGAACAAACAGAGATGGACGCTGAGCAACCGCAACCCGTCGTCATTGCCCCCCTCGGCGCCAACCTGCGCGCCGGCCCCGGCGTCGAATTTGAACGGGTGGACGGCGCCGACGACGGCCAGGTACTGACAATTGAGGGCCAGGACGAAACGGGTGAGTGGTTGAAACTTGATGATGGATCCTGGATCTCCGCCGCTCTTGTAGCCAATGTCCCCGCAGACCTGACCGTTGAGTCCGCGGAAACAACTGAAGCCGAGCAGGAAACGCAGACTGGCGAAGACGAGCAAGAAGAGCAAACTGACGAAGCCGAGCAGGAAACGCAGACCGACGGCGACGAGCAAGAAGAGCAAACTGACGAAGACGAGCAGGATACACTGGAAGAGATTACACCAGTTCTGTTCGCAACCGTAAACACCGACTCCAATCTGCGCGACGGCCCCGGCCTCGATGCAACGATAGTCGAATTCGCCCCCGCTGGTACACAGTTGACCATCGTCGATCGGTCCGATGACGAAGAATGGTTACAGCTCGACAATGGCTTCTGGATTCTCGCGGCACTCGTGGACATTCTCCCCGCAGAGGGGGAAGAGGACGCCGATGACGATGCCGGGACTGATACCACCGACGAGAATAACGCCGCGGGAAGGGTGGCATAGCCGCAGGTCTGGATAGCCCCGCCCATGATCTCGTGAGGGTATTGACTGGAGTCATCTGAAGTACAGACACCGCAACTGCCACAACTGACTCTGCAGCAGCATTGCGCCGTACCGGCCGCCCCAGGTTTCGGACTTCGTCGGGAACCATTTCGGCCCTGCGGCGTACTTTTTTGTACATGGCCACCTTTGTACATGGTCAACTGGGTGCGCGACGCGCGCTCTTACACGAATTCACGGAGTGATTCTGATGCGAATTCTTCTCTATACAGGGAAAGGCGGAGTCGGCAAAACCAGTGTCAGCGCGGCCTGCGCACTGCGATGCGCGGAGCTGGGCTACCGCACAGTCGTCCTCAGCACCGACTCTGCCCACAGTCTGGGCGACAGCTTTGACACCCGCATCGGCAGTGATCTGGTAGAGCTTGCGCCAAATCTGTGGGGCCAGGAGATCGATCTTCTCCATCAGATGGACAAGTACTGGGGGCGCGTACAGGAATACCTGAATGTACTCTTCTCCTGGCGCGGCATGGATTCGCTGGTCGCTGAAGAGACTTCGGTGCTGCCCGGCATGGCAGAGCTTGCCAGCCTCATGCACATCTCACATCTGGCCGACAGCGGCGACTACGACACGATCATTATCGACGCAGCGCCGACCGGCTCCACGCTGCAGCTGCTCAGTTTTCCCGATATCGCCCGCTGGTATATCGAGAAGATTATGCCCTTTGAACGCCGCACACTCCAGATCGCCCGGCCCATCGTGTCCCGTATGAGCGACCTCCCACTGCCGGACGACGACCTATTCGAAAGCGTCGAAGATCTGGTGAACGTCCTCGAGCGTACCAGCCTCCTTCTCGGCGACAGCCAGGTCAGCAGTATGCGCCTGGTGATCAACCCGGAAAGGATGGTCATAAAGGAAGCCCAGCGCGCCTACGCCTACCTCAACCTCTATGGCTATGCCGTCGATTCCGTCGTCTGCAATCGCGTCTTCCCGCAAGAACTGCAAGATGTCTATTTCAGCGGCTGGATTGAAGCGCAGCGGCGCAATCTTGCCTTCGTCGAAGAAGCATTCCAACCGCTTCCCATCTCCCGCATCCCCTTCTTCGAGGAGGAGGTGCTTGGCCAAAATATGCTCCGGCGCATGGCCGCCACCCTCTTTGGGGACGATCTGGAACGCGGGGGCGAAGGCGACCCCACCCGCCTCTTCTATCAGGGGGAACCGCAGAAAATTTTCGCCCGCAACGGTCACTACATCCTCAGCATCGCTCTGCCTCTGGTGGCTAAGGACGAGGTGAACCTGCACCGCAGTGTCGTGGATGAGCTCATCGTCCGCATCGGTAACTGGAAGCGCAATATCGCCCTCCCAATCGGCCTGGCCCGGCTCAAGATCGACGGCGCCAAATACGAAGGCGACCGGCTGAACATCCTGTTCCGCAAGCAGGAAGGCCACGCCGATGACGCACTCGATTCGTTGCAGAGTAGCCCCTGGGAGCAGCTGAAATCCCGACTGCAAGGCGACGTCGTCTGAACGGCGCGTCGACAAATAAGATCCCCGTCCACCCTAAAGCCGTCTTAGCGCGGCGCGGGCTGCGTTGAATCCGCACATGCCGTGGACGCCGCCACCGGGCGGCGTGGAAGCGGAACAGAGGTACAGGCCGGCCACAGGGGTGCTGTACGGGGGAAACCGCAGCAGCGGCCGCGTCCAGAGCTGGCGAAAGTCCTGTACGCCGCTGTTGATGTCGCCGCCCACATAGTTGGGGTTGTAGCGTTCGTAATCGACGTTGTTGATCACCGACCGCGTCAGAACCGTGTCCCGAAAACCGGGGGCGAAGCGTTCGAGCTGCGCTTCGATCGCTGCCGTCATGTCGGCCTTCGAGGCATGGGGCGTATGGCAATAGGCCCACAGCGTGTGCTTGCCCGCCGGCGCGCGTGTCCTGTCAAACAGGCTGTGCTGCGCCGCCAGCACATAGGGCCGCTCCGAAATGCGCCCGCCGCTCGTCGCCTCTTCCGAGGCCGCGATCTCCGCCAGCGTGCCACCCAGATGTACTGTGCCCGCGCGGCGGCATATCTGCGCCCGCCACGGCACAGGCTCGCTCAACGCATAATCCACCTTGAATACGCCCGGGCCATATCGAAATCCCTCCAGTCTTCGCCGGTAGGCGTCCGGCAGCCGCGACCCCGCCAACCGCAATACCTGCCTGGGCGTCACATCCAACAGAACGGCCCGGCTCGAAGGCAGCTCATCCAGCGACTCCACCTGCCAGCCGGCCACAATGTCTCCGCCCAGAGCGCGCAAATACGCGCCCATCGCATCGGTAATGGCCTGCGCCCCGCCGCGCGGGAAGGGCCACCCAACCGCGTGGGCCAGAATCCCCAGCAGCATCCCAAAAGCCGAGGTAAACGGTTGCCGAAAACTGAGAAAGGAGTGGGCCGTAAGCCCGGCGAAAAGAGCCCTGGCTCGTTCTTCGCGGAAACACAAACGCGCAAGAAGATGAGCGGGCATGGCCGCGGCAAGGCCGAAGCGAATCAGGGCCGGCAGATCCGCGCCCACAGGATGCGGCCCCAGCACCACTGGCGCCAGCTTGTCCCAGTCGGCCGCCGACGGCCCAATCAGCCGCGTCCAGCTCTGGCCGTCCCCGCCAATCGAAGCCGCCGTCTCCTCCAATGAACGATAAAGCCCGACCGCCGTGCCATCATCCAATGGGTGCGCCGCCGCAATCTCCGGCTGAACCCATTCGACTCCGTAACGCTCCAACGGCAAACTGCGCAGAAAGGGCGAGCCCACTACCAGAGGATGGACCGCCGCGCACACGTCGTGCCGGAAGCCAGCCAGCGTTAGTTCGGCCGTCCTGTTTCCTCCGCCGATCGTGCCCCTGCCCTCGATAACGAGGACCGAGTGCCCAGCGCGAGCGAAAGTAATCGCAGCCGCCAACCCATTGGGCCCGGCCCCGACAACCACGGCATCATACTTGACCATGACCCCTCTGATGCATGCGTTTAAGGCGATATCGGAAAATCATCCCGTCACGCAGACAAATCAGACCAATCACGGTGTCAACTCACCAGCCGCAACCGCTGCGGACTGCGGCCATCTATCCGCTCCAACACACCCCGCGCCTCCAGATCGAGTTTGACCGATACCACATACCAACCGACCGAGCCATCAAAGACGTCGCCAATCCGCTCGCCCACTGCGTCTGTCAGTCCGCTGAACGTGATCCCCGGCTGTGCCTGCAGGGTCTCCTCAATCGCCATTCGGACCATGTCATACTTGCCCCTATCGATATTGACGCCCTGCTTTCCAGCCGGATGAAGCGTCATGATCTTTTCTGTCACCTGTTCCTCCCAAACGGTGGCGGCACGCAACCCGCGGCTTCAGCCCTATAAAAAGAGAAGAGAGGCTATTTGCCTCTCTCCCCAATATCCTCACCGCAGAGCGGTGAGCCTTACTCTCCCTCAAACAGCTTCTCGTTGCGGTGCAGCCGGCGGGCGATGCCAAAGGTCTGCCCCTGCGCGCGCATCGTCGGCGCATGTGCGCCCAGGTAGCGGGCCGCTGCCACCAGCACGAGCACCGCCTCCTCCTGTGAATCCGGGTCGGCAGACAGCAGATCATGCTGACGGAAAGCCGCCTCCACACACTGAATCGTATGGAAGTCGCGGTCCTCCCGCAGCAGCAGCGCGCCAAGCTCTGCCCGCAGCGCGGCCGCGTCGCCGCCTTCGAATAGGTAGCCGCCCACCGCACTGCCGGCCTGGTTCACCTGTTGCTGTTGGTCTAGCAGATCCGCCAGCGCCGGCAGCACAGGCGCTGTGCCGTTCGTGCCGGAGGCAGCCGGCAGCCTCGCCGCCGGAATGTTCAGAAAACGGTCGAGATAGATGCTCATCGCCGCATCGAAAACACCCCGCAGCAGCAGCTGATACTCGTCCGGCGGCCCGTACCCCTCCAGGCGGCGCAGACCCTGATGGACCGCGTTGGAGAACGTGAACGTATGCATCGCCGTGTCCCAGTCGCCAAACTCGTTGCTCGTGTGGAAGCGCGCAATGCGCAGCGCCGCCGCATAGGTGACCGCGCCTGCCAGCTCGACTTCGCTGGCCCCGCTCCGCAGCGCCCCCAACAACGCCTCGGCGATGGCGTGCGGATCATCGGTCAGCAACACCTGCACCAACTCGGCGCGCCCCGCCCAGGTGCCGCGCTGCGCCTGGCCTGCAGCGAGGGCAGCTGGAATCTGCTCCCGCGCATCGCCCAACAAGTCGATCAGATCGATCGGATTGCGCCACGCGTTAGACTCCTCCATGCGCTGCGCCGAAGCATAACCGGGCACCAGACTGGTCAAAACTCGTTCCGCCTGCTCCCATCCTACGATATCCAGCGCTTCGAATGCCTTGTTGGTAAAGTCCAGCGGATGTCCGACATCGATATAGCGGAAATCAGTCGCCGCGCTGAACAGAATATCTGCCATCTCCTGCGGACCGGCGCCAGCTTCCAACGCTGTGATGATGCACCGCTCCGCACCCTCCGCATCGCGCACCAGAATAAAGCGGCGGAACCACTGCTTCAATGTCGCCAGGTCCGGGCTGCCGTCCGGCAGCGGCGTAACAGGAAAACGCGGCGAGCTGCCGGCCGAATCAGCCGCAACCGCCGCCAGCCCGTGCGCCAGAGCTCTCGCCCGGTCCTCGCGTCCCAGGCTCGGCAGGAGATTCTGGAAGCACGTAAGCATCGTCAACCCCTGCCCCCAACCCTCCATGCGGTAACGAGCCCCGAACTCCAGGCCGGCCGCAAAGGGAGACAGCGTGTCCCCGGCTTCGTCCACCATCGTGATCGCCGCCTTGGCCACAACCAGCGAAAGATTCCTCTCCAGCCCCACGTCCAGCCGCTTGCGCTGGTGCTCCACCGGATCGTGCCGCGGGGTGACATCAACGAACACATCACCGTTCCGCAGCTCCACCGGGAAGTTTGGCGTGTCGTCCGCCCACAGATCGAAAGAACCCCCCGTGCAGAGATCAAATCGGGCGTGATGCCAGTGGCACGTCAGGATCCCATCATGCACGCTGCCCCTGTCAAGAGGAAAGCCCATATGCGGACAGCGGTTGTCGAGCGCGTAGATTTCGTCCTCATGATGCACCAGCACAATCACGTGACCGTTCAGTTGGACCGTATGCAGACCGGTCTTCTTGACTTCAGTGACGCTTGCAATGCGCTGAAAGGCGCCAGCAGAAACTGTAGTTGTCATTCTTGGCCTCCCTATCTCCTATTCCCAATCCTTCCACAAAGCATCAGTCCGTACAGCCTACCATCGAGTGCCATCATCAAAAAAGCACCTATTCAGCCACAGTCAAATCGCGAATCCGACTAAGACTTGCACAAGCGCCTCTCTCCCCACCCATCCTCAACTGATCGCCGCACCCACTGACCACCGATCACTGACCACTGCAGTTGTGCGGTCGGGCCTTCGGCCCTCCCTTGTGCAGGGGCTGCGCCCCCGCAACGCCCCGCCCTGTCTCACCCACCGTGTCTTTCTTCCCCACCGGCATCTCAATCCAAGAGTGCTTGGTCTCCCCTCACCAACGTGTACGCAACAGTGCCTACGGCCCACCTTGCCGTTTCAAGCCACTAATGACTGACCTCGGCACTCCCCCGCTCCTCTCGCACCGCTGTCAGCGCCGCAAATCCCATTAGCGCCAGCGCAGTCCAGAACAGAAATGGCACCCCGGGGCCCATCGATTCCAGCCCGTTGCCGAGCGGAGGCGCGACAACAGACCCAATGCGAGAGATAGCCATGATAAAACCAGTGGCCGTTCCGGCTAAAGCCGGACCAATCCCCCGCAGTTCGATGATCAGAGTCATCATCGTCGCCATGTAGCCGTCTCGCGTGATGCCCGCGAAAACGATCGCCAGCCACACTATGAGCCCCTGTACGAACGAAAGGAGGCCGAAGCCAACGATTAACATCAATGCCGACGCCAGCAGCAACGGGCGGCGCACCCCCAACCGGTCGGACAGCAGAGTAAACGGAATTGTAAAGAGCAGACTCGCGAAATGGAAACTGGCCAGGGCGCTGTCCGCCGCGCCTGGCTCCCAACCCTCATTGCGCAAATAGAGAGGTAGGTACCCGAGCGACCCCTGAATCGCGCCGCCGATGCCAAACATCGCCACCGCCAGCAGCCACACGTTGCGCAAACGGGCGACGCGCAGTAATGATTCACGTAGCGAAGGCCGGTCCTCTGGCACAGCCCCACGGCCGTCGCCATCCGGCCCAGGTCGCGTGAACGCCCACAACGTTCCGACGATCAACGCCAGCACCGCGTAGAACAGGAGCACGTTCCGCCAGCCCCCAAGCAGCGGCGAAAGCAAGGTCGCACTGATCAGCGAGCCGAGCAGGAAGCCCAGGGCCATGCCCGCCGACACCACGCCGTTCGCCATGCCCAGGCGCTTCCCCGAAAACCAAACGCCGCACGTCTTGTGGACGTTCATCGGCGCCGCCATCGGGAAGAGACCGGCCACCAGAACAGTCGCCGTCAGGCTGGCGTAGTCACTGGCAAACGCCCGCGTCGCCCCGGTGACGCCGGATAGAAGGCACGCGATCACCAGCATTCGCCGCGCCCCGATGCGGTCGCCAATCACGCCGCCGGTCAGGCTCATGCCAATGCCCAGCAGCGAAGCCGCGCCCCACACGTAACCAATCTGCACCAGGTTCAACGAAAGCTCAGTGCCAATCTCGTCGAAAAGGACCGGCAGCGACATCATCGGCATGCCCACAACCAGCGTGTGGGTCAGCGCGGCCAGCACCAGAATGTACCACCGGTACGCGCCTTGGGCGGCATCGGAGGCTGTGGCCGTCGGGGCCGAGACGCGCCGCGGATCAGACACTTGCGGTCGTCCCGCCATCGATGAGAACCTCTGCGCCGGTGATGCTCGCTGCCCTGTCCGAAACCAGGAACAAGGCCATGTCTGCAATCTCGTCCGCTTCCGCCATCCTGCTCAGCGGCACCGAGGCAATGCGGCGGGCGCTGGCCTCCTCCACCGAAATACCTTGCGCGGCCGCCTCCTGGCGGGCGAGTTGTCGCGCCCGTTCCGTGTTCACCGGGCCGGGCGAGATCGCGTTGATGCGCACGCCATAGGGGGCAAGATCCTGCGAAATGCCCTTTGTAAAGTTGATAATGGCGGCGTTGGCCGTGCCGCCGGCCAGAAATGTCGGCGTAGGGTTGTGCGCCGCCGCACCCACAATGTTGACGATGCGGCCCTCCCGCCGCGCCTTCATCTGCGGCGCAAGCGCCCGCACCATCCGCATATATCCCAGCAGCTTCAGGTCCCATGCCCCGTGATAAGCGTCGTCGCCCAGGCTGTAGAAGTCACCGCTCGGCGCTGATCCGGCGTTGTTGATGAGGATGTCCACGTGACCCCAAGTAGAGAGCGCACGATTGACGGCGCCTTCGACCCCTTCCGCCGTGCTCACGTCCGCGCTTACCGAGAGCGCTCTGGCGCTGCTTTCCGGCGCATGGTCTGCGATCGCGGCGAGGCCCTGGGCCAGCCGTTCTTCGTTGCGCGCCGCGATCAAAACGCTGACGCCTTCAGCGTAGAGCGCCTGCGCACAGGCCAGTCCGATGCCCGCACTGCCTCCAGTGACTATAGCTGTCTTACCGGTAAGATTGAGTTGCAAAGTATGGCTTCTCCTTCAAGAGTGTGGTCCCGCAAGGCCTGCGCCTGCAAACTTCGGATAGTGGCGGCGCCGACCCTATCTGGCTGCTGCGTCAGCGTCCCCGTAAACTTCGCAACCCGGAAAAGTAAGCGAGAAACCGTACCAGCGGGCAAAGAGGTGCAGGGGCTGTTCAGTGGGCAACTCCTCTCCCGAGGGATCGTATAGCCTGCCGTTGCGTACGATCGCGCCGTCGGCCATGCGCAGGTCACTGCCATCCCATTCGGCATCCTGCCCATCGGCGAAAAGCGGCGTCGGCGTGCCGGATGCCGGGTCAAGGTAGATCAGCAAGTTTCGGTTGTCGATGACATCGAACAACACGCCGTCCCGCGCCTTGAGAATACCGAGCGGATAATACCGGCTGACACTGTCTGTCCAGACCCCCAAACCCATCTCCAGGCGCGGCCGCCGCGGGTCTTCCGCGCCCATCGAACCCGCAAAACGCGGCGGCAAAAAGCGCCCCTTGGTCAATCGCGCCAAGACCTTCATCAGGCCCGCCGCCAAACCAAAAGGCAGCGGCAGCCGCGACCACCCAATACGTGCATCCGGGAACTGCGCCAGCGCCTGGTCCACCTGCATATGCCGCAGCGGCGCCAGTTCAAGACGCCGCCCCTTCAGCGGACCGTGCAGACATTCGCCCGTTACATGATCCCAATAAGAGCCGGTCTGATGGTCACCCATCAACGACAAGCCGTTATACAGACCCCGCGTCGCAAAGGTGTAAGTCTCCCCGTCAATGACCGGCGTCAGACTGACGCCGCTATTGCACGGCGCTCAAAACGTGGCGAGAATCGGTGTCCCGTTCCACTCGCCCTGCGCAACATGGTGAAAGATCATCTGGCTGGTGAGCAGAGTCAGCGCCGCGCCGTCCCGCTCCAGAACCAGCACTGGCGTATCCGCGCGCACCTTCTTGCTACTCAACGCGTCTGCCAGCCCCTCAGTGCGCTGCACAGCCAGCGGCCGGAACAGATCCCGCTTGCTCAGCATCGCCCGTTTCGCGTCAAAGGTCACCGCCGCAGTCAGTTCGGATGCGTGCTCTTCCATCTTTACCCCCTTCACCAGTCGCACACAGGAAGCCGATTCTGTCCTGGAACACTTCGCCCCAAAATCCGGGCCTACTGTTCGGTCGAAAAGCGGAAAACGGTGGTCTGCGTATACTCTTCGCCGGGCCGCAGAACAATCGACGGAAAGTGCGGCTGGTTCGGCGCGTCCGGAAAGTGCTGCGTCTCCAGGCAGAACCCGCCGCGGTGAGGATAAATCTGGCCGCCTTTTCCCGTGCTCGCCGTCTCCATCTGGTTGCCCGCATAGAACTGCACGCCCGGCTCGGTTGTCAGTACCTCCAACACCCGCCCGCTGTCCGGCTCCGACACGCGTGCCGCCAGCCGCAGCGTACCGGGCTCTCCGTTGAGAACGAAGTTATGATCGTAGCCGCCGCCTGCGCGAATCTGCTCATCGTCGGCGTTGATGCGCGCGCCGATGGCAGTGGGCTGGCGGAAGTCGAAGGGTGTGCCGGTCACGTCCCGCACCTCACCCGTCACGATCAGTGCGTCGTCCATCGGTGTGAACGCGTCGGCATCGATCATGGCAACATGGTCGTGGATATTGCCCTGACCGGCCAGGTTGAAATAGCTGTGATTGGTCAGATTCACGATCGTCGGCGCGTCGCAGGTCGCATGGTAGTCGAGACGTACCTCGTTGTCATCGTTCAGGCTGAGCCTCACCGTCGCCTCCAGCGCGCCCGGGTACAGATCTTCCCCGTCCGGGCTGTCGTGTGAGAGCAGCAGCCCGACCTCCCGTTCGTTCTGGAAAGGCTGCGCCTGCCACACGACCTTGTCGAACCCGCCCTCTCCGCCGTGAAGATGGTCGTCGTTGACGTTGCGCGCAAGCTGGTAACGCACACCGTCAAGCTCGAAACTCCCGCCGCCGATGCGGTTTGCGCAGCGGCCGACCAGTACGCCGAAGTACGGATGCCCCGCCAGGTATTCGTCGAGCGTATCGAAGCCCAGCACAACATCCCCTGCCTCGCCGTTCCGGTCCGGAGTCGATAGCGTACGGATCAACCCGCCGTAATCGAGGACATCGATCTCGATGCCCGTGTTGTTGGCCAGCGAATACTGCCTGACCCCTTGGCCGCTCTTTGTCCTGCCGAATGCCTGGCTGCTTAGTCTCATTCGTCGCCATCCATTGTTTCTATCCGTTTACGACTATCCATAGGACTATCCATAATTCTTCTGCCGGTATTCCGCCAGCATCTGGTCCATCACCCACGATGTGCGCGCGCCGCTGACGCCCGTGCTGGGGCACTGCCCGCTTCCATTCAGCTCGTCCACGATGGTCTGAATCAGCGGCTGATGCACGTGGTCCGGCTGCGTAACAGGGATCTCCTCGGTGCCTGCGCTCGTCGTCAGCGCGATCGGGCTGGCATCGAAACAGACATAGCCGATGCGCCCCTTCGTGCCCTCGATCTCCGTCCAGTCAAGGTGTTCGAACCCGCTGAACATCCACGTCCCCGTCCCCTGCACGCCCGATTCAAACGTGAAACTGCCGCAGACGACATCCTCGGCGTCGTAAAGCCCCGCCTGGTTCGCCGCGAACCCCTGCACGCCGCTGATGGGGCCCAACAGATAATCGAGAATGTCCAGCATGTGGGAGCCCAGGTCCAGGAAGAGGCCCGCGCCCGCGATCTCCGGACTGACGCGCCAACTGCGCTGGTCCGGGAACGCGTCGCTTGGCTTGGGTGGCTGGTAATAGCGAATCAGCGCCGAGCGCACATCGCCGATCGCGCCCTGCTCGAGCAACTCTTGCACTTTGAGGAACTTCGGCAGCCGCCGCCGGTAATAGCCCACCCACAGGGGTACGCCTGCAGTCTCACAGGCGTTAATCATCGTCTGGCACTCTTCGTAAGTGCGCGCCATCGGCTTCTCAACATAGACTGGCTTGCCCGCCGCCGCCGCCTTGCACGTATATTCCATGTGCGTATCCGGCGGCGTGGCCACGTAGACCGCGTCCACCTCCGGGTCGTTGATCAGCCTGTCGCCGTCATCGTACCAGCGCGCCACGCCGTGCCGCCGCGCAAAGTCCGCCGCCAGCACCCCATTGCGCCGCATAACCGCCGTCAGCGCCGAGTTCTCGGCCTTGTACAGCCCGGGCCCGCTCTTGACCTCGCACACGTCCCCGCATCCGACGATTCCCCAGCGAATCTTTGCCATGTCTCCGTCCCTATCACTCATCTAGAATATCCACCAGAACGCTAACCTGTCGCCAAACCCCAAACACGCGCGCCCCATAACTGAAAAATCCCGACCCCTATCGTGCTCGACGTCAACAGCCCAACACCAATCAAAGATCACCAATAAGAGGCGTCACGAACCACTAGCCGCTAACCACCGTCGTCCTCGTGCCCGTGCACCGGCGTGTGCTCGTGGAAAATACCGTGCGCGTGCATGCGCTGGTGCAGCCGGTTGTGGGCCGCCTCCAGCACCGCCCGCATCTCCCGAAAACGCTGCGCATTCGGCCGCGGCGCGATCGTGTCCACATAGGCTATCGCGCCCTCGATCTGCTCCAACACCGCCGAAGAGTCCCCCTCGTTGAATAGCGGGCTGTCCGCCACCAACGTCTGCACCGCGCTCGTGTGCGCCGCGATCTCGCCCGCCGCGCCGGTATAGCTCCCCCGCACCCGCAGCGCGATCCACGATGAACCCGTAACCGCAACCTGGACACTGCCGGCCGCGCTGTATTCTCCCTTCACGTCTATCTGGTCTACTACCAGCCCACCTTGGATCACCTCCACCTGCTCGATCGGTATCAGCACCGACTCGACCCGCCAGTCGACGCCCACACTCCCGCCTCCGGCCGGCAGCTGAACCTGCCCACCCGGCGCCACGCCCTCAACCGTCACCTCCGCCAGCGGGCCGATCGTCATGAAGGTGTTGCCCGCCTGCACCGCCGCCATCCAGTTCTCGTACGTAAATTCCCGCTCACCCAGATGCGCGTAGGTGCGCACGCCGCCCAGCTGCGACGAAGCCGCCATCTTGTCCGAGCCGCCCACGATCGGCAGCTGATAGCCGAGATTGAGATAACGGTACCAGTCGGCGATACCGTAGGGGTTGAGCTCCCGTTCACAGGGGTTGAAGGTCATCATCTCGATGGCATGGATCAGGCCGAGGACGATGTCCGCGGCACGCTCCAGTTGCGGGTTCGGCGCGTGCGGCATCACCACCAGTCCGCCCTGGTCGATGCACTTCTGCGCCCACTCGGCCATCACCACCTCCTGCGGATCGCCCAGGGCCGACTCCGACGGGCCGCCGCTGCAAAGCGGGTGGATCATCTTGCCGTTGTAGCCCAGCAGCGAAATGTGTCCGAGGATCTGCATCCGGTTTTCGGTCCCGACCCGCACCAGAAATTCGCCGTCGCCGCCGAACTCGCGCGCCCCCAGCGTTGTCCTGCCGTCAAAGTCGCTGACATTGCTGAACATCTCGCCCCACTGGCTGGCCAGCAGATTGACGACATGCACGTCCTCGGCCTGGCCCTCCAGCAGCGCAGTCGAAGGACTCAGAAAGTGAACATGCGTATCCGCGGTGACCCAGCCCTTTTCCCGCCATGGCAGCACCCGTTCCAGCTCGAAGACCAGTTCATCCGTGTCCTCCGCAACTGTGACCTGTTTGCGCACCGGCGCCGTCTCATAGCCCTTGGTGATCTCCACGTAAACCTCGCCAAGCGGCATATCCACCTCGCAATGGCCGTCGACGTAGCAATACTGGTTGCGGCCGTTGACGAACTCGCCGTAGTTGTCCTCAAACCAGTGCGGATTGACCTTGCGATGGCGGCCGCGCGGCGGCAGATACTCGCCGTGCTCACCGTGGAAATGAATGCGCACCGGTACCAGGTTGTTGGTCCCCTTCTGCACCACCCGCACGTCGACCAGCCGGTGGGCCGGCGCCACCCCGACGATGGTATCCGAAGCTTGGCCCCCTTCAAGTTGCGACAGGTCATAGACTATCGGCTCGTCGCTGTCCACGCCGACGTGCAGCCAAGCCTGCGGATGCGCGCTGTACTCGATGATCAGGTCCCGCTGCGATAAAGCGGGCTGGACGTTCGCCTCATCACCCAGCCAGCGGCCGCCGTCGTAATCGAACGCGGCGCGGGCGGAGATCACATAGCCCAGATCGATAGCCAGGTCCTCGTACTCGCCGATGGCATTGAACTCGACGCCTTCCGGCAGCGTCAGCCGCAGTTTGCGGCGCACGCCCGGGCGCAGAGGATGCTCATCCACGTTCGTCAGGCTGATAGCGTAAACGGTTGACCCTTCGTTGCGCGGCTGTAAAATCAGACGGCGGATCGGCTTGTCAGGATGCGGGTTCTCCAGAGCGTAAAGCCACATCTTCTCTTCCATCTGATCGCGCCCCGAACTGGTGCGCGTTTCGCCGCGGCCGTAGTCCGTGCTTGGGACCCGCCCCAACTGAGTCTCCTCCGTTGCCGAATTGAAGACAGTGGCCTTCGCCGCCGGAACCGTTTCGAAGGGGCTGCCGCCCCACACAACGCGACTCTGCTGGATACCAAATCGGCGTCGGACCGCCGTTTCCTGGCGGCTGCCGTCCTCGTATTCAAAGACGTAGGAGGAGACATGCTCGCCCAACTCGTTCCCGTCCTGCGCGAAGTCGGCAAACCCGTCCAGATAGTTGGTGACGCGGTCCGCCACCGCATGCAGAAATACTGCGTAGGTGGCGCATTCTCCTTCCAGTTCGACGGTCACCGTTTCCCCGTCCAGCAAGATAGCCGCGGGGCCTTCAAATCCCCCAAGCAAAAAGGGGATTCCGTTGAATGCAGTTGATCCCGCCCTGTCTGCGAGCAAAGAGGGCACGCGCAAAGTCTCCGGAAGCTCGGCGCGTCCGGCATTGAAGGAATTCGACAGATCAACGGGCGTGAAGTGTGGGGAGACTGGATTCATGGGACTCTCCGTTTCTGCCGCGCCTCGCGGCGGTTGATGCAACTGTCTCTTCTGCCTGTTCTATCCAAACCCGGGTGTGTCAGGACGCCGCCAGCCAGCGGTCAAACCAGTCGAACGCCTCCTCCTGCATTGCGATGTCGAACTTGTGCTCGCCGGCATAAAATGTGCAGCTGTACTGTTCGGCCGCGTTCGCCTTCTCGTACACCTGGCGCAACATCACGTCAGCCCGCCTCATCTCCGCGAGCGTGAACAGGGGGTCTTCCGTATTATTCTGTACCAACGTCGGCAACGGCGCCCGCATCCCCAGAATGTCCGGGTAGTCCATCTCCGTCGGCAAATGCGGCACGTAGATCATCCAGGTATGCGTATGGCTTTTGTTGAGCAGAAAGTCCCGCCACGTCGTCATCATGCCCACACAGACCGCACAGCGCACCCGGTCATCCAGCCCGCCCAGGTAGACCGTGCGCAGCCCCCCGCCTGACAACCCACCAATGCCGACCCGCTCCGCGTCCACATCGTCACGCGCGCACAGCACGTCCAACGCATGTACATCCTCGGCCAGCCACACCCCCGCCCAGGTCGTCCCCGCACTGAGCAACGACTTCGCCACGATCGACTCGTGACCGCCGGCCCAGCGGTTGTAAGCGGCAATGTATTCCGGGTCGTCCGTCTCCTGCTCGTCCATCCCGTCGCGAATTGCCGCCGGCAGGTCCGCGATGCGGACGCGGCGGCTGCCAAAGGCGAACGCGTCTGGCACCAGGACCGCATACCCCCGCTTGGCCAGACGATTGGCCCACGGCGCGCCGCCGTACGCACGCGCCTGGTGGTCGGTGTTGACCGCGTTCTGCTCACTGTCCGTACGCGTGATCTTCTGCCAGCCGTGGAACTTGTGGCCGCCGTGATCGTGTAGGGCCAGCACGGCCGGCAACGGACCGCGCGCACCCGCCGGTTTCAGCAATACTGCCTCCGTACGCGGGCCGTAGGGCAGCTGCCAGGAGAGCTCCTCCACCTCCAACCCGTCATATTCGTACCGGCGTTCAGTCCGGCTATCCACCGCGCCGCCCGTGTCCGGCATCGCCACCCGCTCGCGAAATCGCTGGCGCGCGGCCGGCCGCCACGCCGCCGGGTCCGCCCAATGCGTGTGGCGGAACGAGAGAAAACTGGGACCTTCACCGGCAAGGGCAGCCGCCCACGAGCCGTAAGCGCCGAGCATCGAGTGAGAGGACATTCCGTTTGTTTCCTGGTGCAATAGTTCGAAAGGGTTTTCAGGGTGGTCGCGCGGCCGCGCTAAGCGGTCTGCGCTGTCCGGGATACTATAGCAGGGATTGGAAAGAGGGGAAAAGCCGCGCTAACTTGGCGCGTAACCGTAGAAGCAAAGAAAAGGGACCGCAACAACCGTGCAGTCCCCCTTGCCACCGTGCCGGAATTCCGGCAGGACGTGTGGTGGCTTACTCTCGTTTGTCAGGCGGCGACGCAAAGCGTCCCCAGGGCGTTTAGGCCCTATTCAGTCTGGTTACCCTGCCCCCAATGAGCCATTCGGCCACATACAGGTTACCGCTGGCGTCGGCTGCCAAACCGTGAGGGCTGTTGAACTTGCCCGTCTCCAGGTGGCTCGTGCGTACTGACTGCCCCGATTCGTTCACATTGTTGGGCCAGCCCTCAACATCGCACACCTGCTTGTTGTCGCCGAGGTACGTGACCAGTTCATCGTTTATATCTGTGACCACGAGGCGGGCGCGAAGCTCGGCGATGATCATCAGATCGCCATGTGTCGCGAAACAACTGGGCGTGTTCAGAAAACCGTCACCAAACATCCGCCGGAATCCACCCTCCATGTCGTAGACCTGAACGCGGTCGTTGGCCCTGTCCGCCACGTAGAGCTCCGGCTCGGACTTGCGATAATCAAAGAAGATGCCGTGCGGGCAGTTGTAGGCCCCGGCCCCTTCCTCGCCGTTGATGCTGCTGACATGCTCGCCATCCTTCGTGAACCTGTGGACTTGGTACGCGCCGTACCCATCGCCCACCCAGATGTCGCCGTTGCCACCAAAACGCTCCTCGTTCACCGCGACGGTTGTGGGGGCGTAGCGTGTGTCTTTGTATATGGGAAGGGGAGGCGTCTCCAGCCTCATGACCACTTCACCGTCCAATGTCGTCTTGAATACCTGACCGTGCGCTTCGCCCACGCCCGGAGGGTTCTGGTAGCCGTGAAGATAGTGATTCTTGGAGCCGTGGTCCACAATCCACAGATACTCGACTCCGTCCTCGTTGATGAGGGTGATCCCATGCGCCTCGGCAAAGTCGCCGCGCCACGAGGAAATCAGGTTGCCGTCCCCGTCGTAGGTCATCACTTCCGGATCGCCGGGGTGGCTGGTCATAACGTTTCCCGATTCCGTGACAACGATGCCCGGATGCGCCCATCCCTTGTGTGAGCTTTCACCTTCGGGAAGCTTGGCCCAATTGTCGATCCAGTCGTATGAATGCCCTTCGCTGCCTACCCGCATGACTTTACCTCCTGCGCCTGTCAATCTCGTAGTTGAAGTTCAAGGGCAGCTGTTTTAGCGTCTGCCTGCGCTTTAAGCGCGCGTGCCGTTCCCGAACATGCAGGGAGAAGCTTTGCAGCTCGAGTGATCACACGTGGGCCGGGATATGGTGTGGGTGTGATGCCGCACCCACTTCCCCTGCTTCCCTAAGTACGTGCTGCCCGGGAACGAACCGGCGCGTTCTGTTTAAGGTTTCAGGAGGATCTTGGTGTACCCTTCGATGCGCTTGTCAAACTTGTCATAGGCGTCGGCGGCGTCGTCCAGCGGAACCTCGTGGGACACAACGAAGCTGGGAGTGGCCTTGCCGGATATGATAAGGTCGCGCAAGTAGGCGTTGTACTGCTTCACGTTGCATTGACCCGTCCCCAGCTTCAGACCCTTCTCAAAAAGTTTCCCGAAGTCGATGGCCAGAGAGCCCCTCTTGGCGCCCTCGTCCACTCCACCGGGGTCCGATGGCACATAAAGGCCCGGAATGCCCATGATCCCCGTGGGATTGATCAGGTCGATCATCTGATTCAGGACCACGTTGGGAATCTCGGTCTGCTCGCCTCCGGCGGCGGACGATCCTTGCGCGGCGGCCTGATAGCCCACAGCGTCGACCGTCTTGTCCACACCGTCGCCATTGCGCATGTCCCTGATCTGCTCCACGGGATTGCCTTCATCGAAATTGATGGGAATACCGCCAATCTCGCTGGCCTTGTCCAGCCGCTCCTGCACGTGATCGATGGTATAGACCTCCGCCGCCCCTCTGATGATGCAGCTATAGGTGGCCATCAGACCGACCGGCCCCGCGCCCCACACGGCGACGCTCTCGCCGGGACTCACGTCGGCAAGCTCAGTGCCGTGATAACCCGTGGGAAATATGTCCGCCAGAAGAGAGAAATCCCACTCGAATGCATCCCCGGACGGAAGAGGCAGACAGTTGAAGTCCGCGTAAGGCACCTGAATGTACTCGGCTTGCCCGCCGCGCCATGGTCCCATTGCCACGTATCCATACGCGCCGCCGGCAAATCCAGGGTTGACAGTGAGGCAGAAACCCGTAAACCCCCGCTGGCAGTTCTTGCAGAAGCCGCAGCCGACGTTGAACGGCATCACGACCCTGTCGCCTACGGACAAGGTTTTCACAGCGGACCCGACATCTTCGACTATACCCATGTTCTCGTGTCCGAAGACGATGCCCGGTTCGGCCGCAGTCCGACCCTCATACATGTGCAGGTCGGAGCCGCAGATGCAACTCGAAGTAATCTTGACGATTACGTCATTCGGATGCATTATCTCGGGATCGGGAACTTCCTCTACGGCAACGCTGAACGGACCCTGGTACACGACGGCTCTCATAGTGACCTCCCCTTTAACCTCTTGGACTGCTATATCTAAGTGGTCAATATCTTTCATCGCCGAGTGTATCAGGCTAGGGCAGTCATGTCAAAACCAGATTCCAGCGAAGGAGTAGGGTCCAGGGGCGCTCAATTCCGACATACCTTCCGGGGCGTTCTGACCGCTTAAAAA
This sequence comes from Caldilineaceae bacterium, assembly GCA_958295845.1. Taxonomy (GTDB): domain Bacteria; phylum Chloroflexota; class Anaerolineae; order Caldilineales; family Caldilineaceae; genus Bin5. Next base: position 4,710,808 of record OY282376.1, on the reverse strand, counting down.
TCGATCCAACAACGGGGCAAGTGGTTGTCCGGCCACTGAAGGGGAACGGGCCGGTGCCTTTTCGGAGCCGCGATAACTTGATAGCGGCGGCGGGTTCGAAACTGAGGAGGCTTCTGTTGGTCAAAGGTGAGCGCAACAAGCGAAGCGTCCGCTTCATCTACGCGGACGCTTACGAGACGTTTCACCTGGCTGATTTCATCTGCGAACTGATGCGGGGTTCAATCGCCCTGGACTTCGATTGCAGGGAAGCCAAGCCTGGGAGCAACAGCCTGAGGGATCATGGCACTAAGTTTCGCATCACCCCTACCATGATATGCAGGCTGTACCTCAAGAAAGAACGCCTTTACTGGTGTCAAGTATATAATTCCCCTTCCCTGACACAATTCTCGGCCTCGCAAAAGACCGCCCTACAACCAGCCTTCATCAAAACTAGGGAACACCGCCCTGCCTACGCAATACACAACGCAGTCACTGGCGGCGTCCCTAGTCGCCTTCCTAGTAACCAGGCGGCGGATCAACCGGCCCGTCAAACTGCATCGACGTGAAGACCCCGCCCTGCGGATCCTGGATGACCGCGAAGCGGCCAACCGTGCCCGTATCGGTCGGCGGAACAAGAACTGCGCCGCCCAGTTCCTTCACTCTGGCCGCAGTCGCCTCAATATCCTCCGACATGAAGTAGACTCCCCAATGGGGCTGCATCTCACCCCACGAGGCGTCCAGCTTCAACATGCCGGCCTGCATACGCTCGCCCAACTTGAAAAGATGATACCCGTTCGGATCCTGGTCGTGGCCCCAGCCGAAAACCGTCCCATAGAAACTGCGCGCGCTGTCGACGTCTTTCGTCTGCAGTTCATTCCAGACAAGCGCATTGGGCATGTTGACCAGCTGCGCGCCAATATGCCCTTTCGGCTGCCACAGACCGACCATCGCCCCAGTCGGATCCGCGATAATTATCATTCGTCCTGAATCCATGACATCCATCGCCGGCATTGCAATCGATCCACCGGCCGCAACTGCCTTTTCCGCCACGGCATCGACATCGTCGTGCTTGATGTAAGAAGACCAGATCGGCGGAATGCCCTGATCCATCATCTCTTGCGGCAAGTTGCTCAGGCCGGCCACGTTGTACCCGTTGATCTGGCACAGCGAGTAGTGCGTGCCCATCGGCGTCGGGATATCAAAGTACTCCCAGCCGAAAAGACCGCTGAAAAACTCCTTGGCCGCGGCCGGGTCAGTTGTTGCCAGGTCCACCCAGCAAAACATGTTGTCCGGATAACTCTTTACTACCTGCATGAAACTCTCCTCTCTGACAAAAATGGGGAACTCTATCGTCTGCAAAACACAGACAGATCTAACCATAGCACATATAGATCATGTGTGCTGAATCGGCAACTTTGGCGATCACAAGATAGGACGATGTCCAACAACTGCAGGTTCCCCGTATCGCTGCCCCAGACGCGAAAAAGCCGACCGATTTCCCGGTCAGCTTTGTACGCGGCGGTGATTGAAATTCAGGCCTATTCGTACGTGTACCTTCTCCCCCTGGCGTATGACCTCAATGCATACGTTGCTGGGAGGTCAGTCGGCGGCTTTAGCCAGCGACGCTTCCGGCGTTGCCAGTCCCGAATATGCTTCTGCGCTTGTCTGCGCTATCAGTTCATCCAGAGACAGGTCCGCGAGGGCAGCGACCTGCTCGCTGGCGTGGGAAAGGTTCAATTTTCCGGCCACGCCGCATGCATAGTCAGGATCGGCCTTATAGAAGTGGACTAGCTGACGCAGCTGGATGCGCTCGGGGACGCCATCCATCGCGGCGGCGATGTTGCTGAACAGCTGCTCTTTTTGGTCACTGTTCATCAGGCGGAATAGATTGCCCGGCTGCGTATAGTCGTCGTTACCGACGCGATGGTCATAGCGGTCGGCATCGCCGGACACCTTCAGCGGCGGCTCGAGGCTGCCGGAATCTTCGACCGGCCCTCCCATGCTATTAGGCTCATAGTTGACCGCACCGCCGGCGTTGCCGTCAAAACGCAAGTTGCCGTCGCGGTGATAAGTGTGAACCGGGCACTGAGGCTGGTTGGCTGGAAGGGCGGAATAGTTGACACCGATGCGGTAGCGGTGGGCGTCTGCGTAGGACATTATCCGCGCCTGGAGCATTTTGTCTGGCGAGAAGCTGATGCCGGGAACGATGTTGGAGGGTTCGAAGGCGGCCTGCTCGATGTCCGCGAAGTAGTTTTCAGGATTGCGATTGAGTTCCATGATGCCGACTTCGATCAGCGGGTAATCGCCATGGGGCCAGACCTTGGTCAGATCGAAAGGGTTGATGCGGTAGGTCTCAGCATCCTCTTCCGGCATAACTTGGACGCAGACACGCCATTGCGGACAGTTTCCTTCCTCGATGGCGTCGAAGAGATCACGCTGCGAGCTTTCTCGGTCCTGCCCGACAATCTCGGCCGCTTGGGCATTGGTCCATGTCTTGATGCCCTGCATCGTCTTGAAGTGGAACTTGATCCAGAAGCGTTCATTGTCTGCATTGATAAAGCTGTAGGTATGGCTGCTGTAGCCGTTGACAAAACGATACCCCTGGGGCAGACCGCGATCACTCATCAGGATGGTGACCTGGTGCAGGCTTTCAGGAGAGAGTGACCAGAAGTCCCACATAGCTGTGCTGGAGCGCATGTTTTTCTTGGGGTCGCGCTTCTGGGTATGGATGAAGTCGCCGAATTTGTAGGGATCGCGAACGAAGAACACCGGGGTGTTGTTGCCGACCATATCCCAGTTTCCGTCTTCCGTGTAGAACTTGACGGCAAATCCGCGCACGTCGCGCTCAGCGTCTGCGGCGCCGCGTTCCCCTGCGACGGTCGAGAAGCGGAGCAGACAGTCGGTCTGCTTACCTACTTCCGAAAATATCCTGGCTTTGGTGTAGCGCGAGACATCATTTGTAACGGTGAAGGTTCCGAAGGCTCCCGAACCCTTGGCATGCACGACCCGCTCCGGGACGCGTTCGCGGTTAAAGGTGGCCATCTTCTCCAGGAGTTGATAATCCTGCATGAGAAGTGGACCGCGCGGGCCGGCGGTCAATGAGTTCTGATTGTCTCCAACTGGCGCTCCATGAGCGGTTGTCAACTTTTTGCGTTCAGCCATCTTTATCGCCTTTCATGTGTATGAAGAGCCTCTTCTTTATTCAAAAATTATACCGAGGTTGAACTATCTTGTCCAAAAAAGGTTAGTATGGGGATGTCCCTGAAAACGGACGATTACCACAGCGTAATCACCCGCTCCTCGCCATCTTTGAGGGCCTGGCGATTGCGCCTCAGAGAAGTCGTGACTGCCAGGAAGGCAATGAGGCCAAATAGTACATACGGCCAGGGGGTCAGACCGGCAATCGCAAAAACGAGCGCGCACACCAACGAAGTCACGCTCACGCTGTAAGTCCCGATCGAGGCCATGCGGCTCCACCAGATCAGCAGTAGACCGACCAGGCAGACGACCCCGCCGATGAGCGGCGAAATCGCCAGTATGGTGGCCGCAGTCGTGATGCCGCCCGCTCCTCCCTTGAAGCCCAGATAGAGAGACCAGTTGTGACCGACCACCGCACACGCCCCCGCCAGCGCCGCCGCCGCAGCAACCGCGATCGCATCCATTTCCGGCAGAAACGCCCCCGCCGCATAGCGTACCAGCAGCACGGCCGCCGCCCCTTTGAGCGCATCGCCCAACAGCGTCGGGATGGCCGCCTTCAGGCCGGCCGCGCGCCATGCGTTGGTCGCGCCGGTGCGCCCGCTGCCCACTGTGCGGATATCCACACCGTATATGCCCGTGGCCAGCAAGCCTACCGGTACCGACCCAAGCAGGTAACCCAGCAGCGCGCCGGCGACAATCAGCAGCCAGTCCATAGCAGAGGTACCGTCACCCTCCGCGCTCTGACGAACGCGGCTCCGGTCCAGACAATCCACCTGAAATACAAGGGGTCAAGCCTTGGCTTCCACAGCTTTGCGCCCTGTTTTCCGCCGCGCCTACAGGTCCTGTTCCATCCAGCCCTGTTTCATCCAGCCCTGTTCCATCCGATAGACAAACTGGTCTGGTCCCTGTTGCGAGCATACGCTAACTGAACTCCGGCTCTTCCTGCGATTGAGCGCCCGGAAGGACCACCGGCATCTCCGTATCTGAAGGCAGGTCCAGCGGCTCTTCTGCGTTCTCGCCCCGCATGTGCAGCTCCCCTTCAAGGGTAGCCCCCTCATCCAGCAGGAAACTGTTCACATGAAGCGCGCCTCGCACGTAACAGCCCGCCAGCAGCTCGACCCGGTCTGCGCGTATGACGCCATCAAAATAACCCCGAATACTCACGTTCCGGGCCCGAATTTCGCAGTTGACGCGGGCGGCTTCCGTCAGGATGACGTTGGCCAGTGTCTCCAGCAGGCCGCTCTCTACCACACCGTCGATGCGAATGCTGCTGTCGCTGCGCAATGCGCCGTTGTAGGTGGCCCTGGGCCCGATGATGACCTCGATGGCATCCGGCTGCGGCCGTTCGTTGCGTCGAAACACCTGTTTTCCCCTATTGCAAACCGCCAACTGTCCCGACAACCGCAGTCATCTGCAGCCATACCAAAAGGCGGATTTCCCCACCTCACCCCGGGAGGCGCAAAAGCGCCTTCATCTGCTGTTTGACAGGCAAAATGATCGCGGTGGTGTGGGCCCGAATTTCAATGCGCGAAGTCTAGCATAGGCACAGGATCTGGGCAACCTCTGTTCCTTTTTCAGGATGAGTATGCCCTCTGTGGCAGCGCCCCCAAGACGAACTTCAGGCCGCCAAACCGGCCTTCCAAAATGGCCCCCTGGCCGCTATTCTGGGAACCAGGTTCGATGCCTTCCAGTTATTACTGGTATCGGCCTTCTGCGCTGTACCGGCAGGGGGAAAAGAAGTGAAAGGAGAAAAATGAAGAGGAATCTATTCCTGATTCTCTGGATTCTTGGCATCCTTATGCCTATGGCCTGGCTTGTCCGGCCCTCGCCCATGGCCTACCGGCTCTTCAACACACTGTTCAGTCCCGCCTGGATGCACATTGTCATGCACACTCTGCTATTCGCCGTTCTGGGCGCCCTCCTGATACAGCGTCTGTCCGGCACGTTCGCCCGGCGTATCGGATTCACGCTGGCCCTTGTGCTCGGCGCCGCCATCCTTCAGGAGGGCTTTCAACTGCTCAGCAGGCAGACCGTACTACACCCGGACAACCTCTTTGACATCGGCGTTGATATGCTGGGCGGCTTGCTCGGCGCAATGGCGGCGCTGGCTGTTAGGAAGATAGCCGTTGAACGGTCCGCACGAACGCCGGCGCTGTCATAATGAAATCGAAGTTCGAGAGAGGGAGTCCGAAATTCATTCTGGTCAGCGCTGGAATATCTGTGCTGTGACTGTCTTATCAGTCTGCACCCGTTTATCGCAGCAGCGTCCCATCACCGGCCCCATCATTCCGACAAACCTGCCATATGCGCCCAAACCATGTAAAATAAAATAACCAGCAATCAACCCGTACGCAACCACCACGCCACCACGCTCACCTGCCTCTTCGGAGCCTGCCCATGACGCCGCCACTGCGCTCTCTTCTCTTCATGCCTGCCGACTCGCCTCGCAAGATCGCCAGGGGCGCCGGGTTGCCCGCCGATGCCATCATCGCCGACCTCGAGGACGCGGTTGCACACAGCCGCAAACCGGAGGCCCGCTCGCTTCTCGTCGAGTCCTTCCGGGCGCTGCCGCACGACGGCCCCCTGCGCTGCATTCGTATCAACCCGGTTCACAGCCCGTTCTGGCCCGATGATCTGCTCCAGACCTTCGCCGCCGCGCCCCAGGTCTACTTGATCCCGAAAGTCGAATCCGCCGCCGACCTGCAACGCGTGGCCGAACGGTTGACACAACTGGAAAGTGCGGCGGAAATGCCTGTCGGAACTGTGCGGCTGCTGCCGATCGTGGAAAGTGCTGCAGGGGTGGTGAATCTGCCCGAAATTGCCCGCGCAGATTCCAGGATCGCGGCGCTCGCCTTCGGCGCCGAAGACTTTGCCGGCGATATCGGCGCGCAGCGCTCGCGCGAAGGGTGGGAAGTCTTCTACGCCCGCAGCGCCGTCGTCACCGCGGCGGCCGCCTTCGGTCTCCAGGCAATCGACACCGTCTATACCGACCTTGTCGACCTTTCAGGGCTGGCCGATGAATGTGAAACTGTTCAGAAAATGGGCTTCCGCGGCAAACTGGCGATCCATCCTCACCAGGTGGAGATAATCAACGACGCCTTCACGCCAGACCTATTGGAAGTGGCCGCGGCGCGACGGCTCATCGCCGTCTTTGAGGCCCACCAACGGGCCGGGCGCGGCGTCTGCGTACTCGACGGTAAAATGGTGGATATGCCAATGTATCGCGCCGCACAGGATCTGTTGACGCGGGCGGGGAGTGGAACCGAAAAGGACCGCCGCAACTGATCTGGGAGTAGGGGAATCCGCTCTCTCTTCTCCAGACCCTTCTCTAGTCGCGTACGGGCCGTAGACCAAGATAGACGACGCGCCCGCCCAGCGTCTGCAATATGGTGCGGGCAGGCTTCCACGGGAGGAGCTGATTCAACTCAGATGGGCTCAACGGCGTATTGTTGTTCGCCAGAAAAACGCGGAAACAGGCCGCCGTGAGCGAAAGATGCTCGTTGATATAGTCCGGATCTTTCGTGCAACGGCTGCGCAGACATTCCCACAGGGCATCAGTACGGTGAACCTCCCCCGTCTCCGGGTCGATCCAATCCACATCTTCCGTGTTTCTATGGTCCTGGAACCTGTCCCGGCACTCCGTGCACAACTGATCGCGCAGATATAGGCGGAAATTCCGTCCGCTCTGCTCCCACCAGTGATAATCGATGTGAAACTTTGTGTTCACGTCCGGTCGGAACCACTTGAGTTTTTGCTTGGACGCTGCCGCTGTCATCTCCTACGTATCCCTCCTCGATGGTCAAGAGCCGGTGAAAAGCGCGCAATGCCGGCTTCGCATCCTCATCTTACCTTGAAGAATCCATCCCCAACATCCTGGAAACGGGGATTGCTGATCAATGTATAAAATACCTGTCCCGGCGGACAGCGCCAGAACATGTTGACCGCACTGTAGATCGTCTTGACATGCGCCGTGCCCTGTGGGTTCAGCTTCGCAATCTCCGGCACGAGCTTCTCCACAATCTGGCCCAGCGCATCGTCGTTGCCTTCCAGACCGGCGTTGAACGCTTCCAACCCCTCCCGGTCGTCGCATGAAACGATCAGGTTCTCATCGTACTCACACGAGATCTGGACCTTGTTCATCTCAAGACCGAAACTCTGCTGTTCCGCATCGACTTTCGCAATCCGGCTCCACTCCCGTCTCATCCGGCGCGGGCGGAAGTCAATGATCACTTCATCCTGCCCTTCGGCCCGCTCCAACGTGATCTGAGCGCTCACCGGCAGATTGTGCGCAACCATCCAATCCTTCAAGCCGCACACGTAGCGTCCGTTATGAACCACCCAAGCCGTGTAGCGGTTGCCCCAACGGCCGTCGACCACCGTCACCATCGAACGCTCCTGCGCACTGTGTGGGAAGAGCGCACGCGTGCGACTGCTGAGTGGAAGCGTACCGTACAACCAGTGCGGGAATGTCAGCGTGAAACTGATGCTCGGCACAGCCGACGAGACGGGCGTGCTCGCGCCGCTCTCGCCCCATTCGTCGTCCAGCTCCCATTCCATCTGCAGGAGTTCCACACTCAAGATTGCCCGATTGTAGCGGCCTATCTTGGGGCGCAGGAGGGGAGGGATTGTCTGCGCCTCCGCTGGTTCCAACCGCGCCAGGAACCAGAGGGGGCCGCCGCCGCTTCCAATCTGGTCGAAACGTTCGTCATTTCCAAGCGCGTGGTTCACACTGATAACCTGCATCGGCAGCGAAACATCCTCAGACTGCAAATCGAGCTCCGGCAGCAGCTCCTCAGGCGACATCGGCCGGTTCTGCATCTCGAGCAGCGCCTCGGCGATGTTCAGATGCCCCACATGAACTTCGGCCAGCATGTCGGCCAGCAACCAGTAGTCCTCTATAGCCACGAAATCTTCGTTTCGTTCCCCATCTCTCAGGACAAAGAGCAAACTCTCTTCGATCTCCTCCTGGTACAGAGAATGGATCTCTTCAGCTGAAAGGAGAGCTTCCTCATCGCCTGTCGTCTGACCATTGGTTGCGTTGAGCCGGTGGCCCGTCTGAAGGTTGGCCGCAAATTCCCGGGTCTCGCCCGTGTCGGCGAATCCAACACTGATAACATCGAAGGCGCCGTGTTCCGGGTTCTGGCCGTCGCGCGTCTCCAGAACCTCGCCAACCAGAAAGTCCATGGCAGGAAAGATCAGCGTCTCCCCGACATCATACAGCTTCATGGGCTGGTAGACCGCACCCTTCTTCAGCTCGGACTCCATCCGCGCTGTCTCGCGTCGCTGGTATTCCTTGATCAGGCGCAGCGCCAGTTGGCTGGTCGTCATCGGCGACTCTGCATCCAGGATCAACTCATGGATGAAATCCAAATCTTCATCGGAAACTCTGAACTGATCGCGCCAAAATGAAGCAGTCTGGGTCCTTCGCAACAGCACGTCTTCCTCCTCCTGGAAACGCAGGCGTCACGCCTGAATTAGTCGACTCGGCGCCCTTTTGCTCGTGGAAATTCACAGCGCCGGCACACCATTTTCACGGTCCGCGCCAAATAGAAACAACCGGCACTCCAGACCGTAAAGATCATGCAAACTATCGGGCTGCAGGGTGGGTGAAGGTTCTCTCGATCCAAATCTTCGCTGGCACCCACTGTTTCGCTGGCACCCACTGTTTCGCTGGCGCCCACTGTTTCGCTGGCGCCCACTGTAAGGCCGGTTTTGCAGCCCAACAACGAAGTATAGCGGTTCAGGCGCTAAACTTCAAGAACGCGCCAATCTGAACTGAGAGTCACCTTTTCTCAGTCTCCATCGCCCAGCCGCACCCGCGCCAGCGCAACCTCCGGCTCCCAAACGCCCAGCTCCACAGTCGGGCTCAGCGTCGCCGAGTCGTAGACAACCAACCGCAGCTCATAGTCCCCCGGCGCAAGATCTGTCGGAATATCGAGGTAAATTACCGTATCCACCAGTTCATCAGCTGCCCAACGGCCCGTGCGCCAGTGGCGGGCGTTCAGCAGAACGGAATCTTTCTGAAAGACCCGCCCCCCCTCAGCATTGTGCAAACGCAGCGAAACCGAATAGTCGATCGCCAACTCCGGGGCCGTCTGCCACTGCAATGCCATCCACACGGCACGGTCCTCTCCCAAACTGAGCGGCTCCTCCGTTGTCAGCTGCTCTACGCCCTGGCCCGAAGCAAGCGCGAGCAGGGAGATACCGCCATCATAGTCTACTCTCCTCGGCTCCAGGTACTCGTAGAAGGACCAAGGGCGGTCTGAGGCAATGGCGGAGAAGCTGTGAATCTGAAAGCTGTCATGCTCTTCCGCGCCCTCATAGCGCCCATATTTGCCAAGAAGAACCACCGCGTGTCGCTCAGCAAGCCTATCCCCGCTGACACGGTCGTTCTCCCAGTCTACAAACTTCACCGTTGCCGGGTCCCCCAATGCGGCGAGCGCAGACTCGAGTTCGTGCGGCAAATAGGGAACACTCGCTGAGATCACATCGACGGGCGTTGTGCCTTCATACAGATACTGAAAACTGTAATGCTCACTGATTGTGTAGGGCAGCAGGTAGACAACCCCCGGAACCGGCGGCTGCGCGTTCAGCGTACGTGCCAGCTCTGCCCACTCCGTCTCGTTCGCCTCATAGACCTCGGGCAGATTCGCCCACGTCTGGAAATAGGTGCGGTGCGTAAATGCACCCTGGACCAGAATCAGCCCGCACAACCCAAGCCCCAACGCGACGGCAACCCGGTTCCCATTCTGCCCGATGGCTTGCACGACGGGCAGTCGCAAGCCGTTGCGCCGCTCCCACAAGAACCGCAACGCCTCCCAAAGCCCTGCAGCCGCCAGCAGATAAATGACAGGCGTCGCGCCCATCATGCGCAGGAAGTGAGGCAAAATATCGTCCCTCGAAAGCATGGCCGGCAGCAGCAGAACGACCAGCCAGAGCAGCAGCAAACGGTAGGTGGGCCGCTTCCAACGCCACAACGCCATGCCAACGCCCAGCCAGAAAAAAATCGCTTCCCATGGCCTCAGCATCGATTGACCGGCAAAGTTGTGCCGCCAGTTCGGGTCGCCGCGAACGCCGAAGACCAGCAGATAATCCCAAACGTTCCCCAAAAAGGAGCTGAAAGGGTTTCCCTGGCCGCCGCGCAGCAGCCAGACCTCTCTGCTGCGCATCAGAAAGTGCTCAGGATGTAGAGCAAAATACAGCAGAATCGGCGCGGCAATCAGCGCGGTTACGCCAATGAAAACTGCCGCCCACGGCAGTTCCCTCCGTACTCTTGTCATGGAAAAAGAGCCGAGAGGAAAGAAAAAGCTCAGACCAAAGAGCAGAAACAAGAACGGGGTGAAACGCGCCGGGATATAGGTGTACGGCAACAGCCCTGTGCAGATCCCTGCCAGCACAATCCGCCACCAGCTTCTCTCCCTCCACCCCTGCCACAGCAGCGCAAATGCCAGGACAAGAAGCAGGGGCATATGCGTGACCTTGTTGTACGACGTGCGCCCGATGATCGTCTGACTGATGGATACTGCCATCAACCCAGCGCCAACGCCGCCGATCAGCAGACCCCGCCAAGGCGTCGGCCGCCCCTCCTCACCCCTGCCAAACAGCACCCTTCCCAACCAGAATACGGCAAAGACCAATCCCGCGCTGCCCAGGGCCGTCGGCAGGTGCATCGCCAGAAGGGTCCGCCCAAACAGGATCGTCGACAGGGCCAGCGCGTAGATCGCCGACGGCTCGCGACCCTGGTCCACAGGAAAGAACATCGCGTGCTCACCCCGCAGAACCTGCAGCGCCAGCGCCCCGTCTATCCCCTCATCCCGATTCAGTCCCGGCGGCAACTCGTCCGGGCCCTGCAAACGCAGCGCCGCCACCGCCACCGCCAGTGCCAGCAGGACCGCCCCCGTCACCAGCTTCAACCGGTGACGCTCGCCTCCCTCTGACCCGGCAGCGCCGGTCCGCCGTTGCCCCGAAGTTGAACTCTCAGACACGCTCGTATTTCCTTACTCTTGCCTGATTCTCGTCGACCCTCTTCGCGCTGGCCATTCCGATTTCTCCGCCGGCCTGGGCAGACTGAATGCGCCAATTGCCGCTTTCTCGCTTACTCATCACGGGCTTTCGTCCAAATGCAGGCGCGCCAGCATCAACTCCGGCTCCCACACCCCAATCTCGACAGTCGGTATCTGGGTCTCGGTGCTGTAAACGACCAGCCGCAACTCGTACTCACCAGGCGGGAGATCTGTTGGGAAATCGAATTGGATCAGGGTATCGAACAGTTCGGATGTCCCTCCGCTCCCGGTGAGCGTATGATTCGGTTTCCACAGGACGATATCCCTCTGGTAAGACCTTTCCTCCTCAGCGTTGTAAAGGCGCAAGGATATCGCATAGTCGACATCTAACCCGGATTCAGTTCGCCACTGCAGGGCCATCCACAAGGATCGATCCTGGCCCAGGCTGAGTAGCCGCTGCGATGACCACTGCTTTATGCCCTGGCCCAGGGCGAGTCCCTCAAGAGCGATGTCGCCATCATAGTAGACTGTCAGCGGCTCCAGATGTTTATAGAATGTCCAGGGACGATCCAGCGCAATGTCCGTGTAGTTATGCACCCGAAAGCTGCCGTACGCGTCACTGCCCAGGTATCGTCCGTACTTTCCAAAAAGAACGGCAAAGCGATCGCTCTCATCGCCTGTCCAGGCAGCCTCCGTGTCCCAGTCCACAACTCTTACAGCAGATATGTTCTCCATGTCTGCAAGCGTGGATTCGATCCGCTGCGCCAGGTTCGGTATGGCTGTATGGAAAAGGTGGACCTGCGCCGCGCCTTGATACAGGTATTCGAAAGTTGGACTGCGAAAGCCCTCTGCCAGTGCCTTATGGCGCTGCCCATCGGGGATCAGATAGACAATCTCCGCATCAGGCGGCTGCAGGCTTAACACCTGGATCAAATCTACCCAACCCACCGCGTATTCATGATAGACTCCTGACTCGTCCGCCCACTCCTGGAAATAGGTGCGATAGGTGCTAACACCCTGAACAATTAACGTTCCGCTGACCACGGACGCCAATGCGATGGTGGCGATGCCTTCATGGTTCCCGAAAAATCGCTCCCGCAAGAAACGGAATGTCTCCCACACGCCAACAGCCGCCAGCAGATAGACTGCCGGCGCCGCGCCGATCATGCGCAGCGTGTTGGGAACAAGAATATCCCTGGCCAGCATCGCCGGCAGAGCCAGGACCACCAGCCAGATTAGCAGCAGGCGGTAAGCGGGCCTTTGCCAGCGCCACACGGCTATCCCCGCGCCAAGCCAGAAAAAAATCGCTTCCCATGGACTCAGCATCGGCTGACCGGCGAAGTTATGCCGCCAGTTCGGATCGCCGCGAAAGCCAAAGGCCAACAAATGTGCCCACACATTGCCCAGAAAGGCGCCCAGCGGTTCACCCTGACTCCGATCAGACTGTAGAACTAATAGCTGGTTGCTGCGGATAACAAAATGATCAGGATGTAAAGCGAAATGAACGAGAATCGGCGCCGCTACCAGCACAGCCACGCCCAGAAAGACGCCTGCCCAAGGCAGCTCAGTCCGCAAGCGACCTCTACCCTTGCTCCAGGGCAGCAGAAAACTCAGACCAAAAAAGAGAAATAGGAAAGGAGTGAAACGCGCCGCAAGATAAGTATATGGCAGCAGCCCTGCGCACACTCCCGCCAGCGCAACCCGCCGCCAGCTCCTACCCTCCCACCCACACCAGAGCAAGGCCACACACAGGCATAGAAACAGTGGCAGGAAGTTGGCTCTGAGCGCCGCACGCCCAATGATCGTCTGACCGAGAGATATCGCCAGTAGACCGGCCCCGATTCCGCCCACCAGCAGGCCGCGCCATGGTGTCGCCCGGCCATCCTCATCTTTGCCAAAGAGCAGCTGCCCTAGCCAGAATACAACAAAGACTGTGCCGGCGCTGGCCAGCGCCGTGGGCAGACGAAGAGCCAGCATCGTGCGCCCCAAAAAGGAGACGGCCAGCGCTATCGTATAGACAATCAGCCCTTCGCGTCCATTGTTTGCAGGAAAGAAAACAGCATGCTCTCCCTGCAACACGCGGAGAGCATCCATGCCATGTGCCCCTTCATCATGATGGAGCCCAAACGGGAGTTCATCTATACGCTGAAGTCGCAACAACAGGACGGCCAGCGCCAATGCGAGCAACACTGCGAACGTAACCCATTGGATACGTTGACGCGCTGCTCCCTCGGCCCCGGCCTCGTCGAAAGTTCCTTGTGCGCCAGCCGATGCGTTGCGCCCCTGGTCAAGAGAGGCGCCTGACAACGTTTCAGACATGCTTTCCCGCTCCGCCCCTGTTTTCAGTCCCTGCCCACCTGGTATGGAGTTTCACCGAAATGCCAATCTACATCTGGATCGGGCAGGCCGCTGATAAAGAAGGCCGGAGTCTGATTCCATCTGCTTGAACCCAAACGTCAAGAATAGAGATTCAGCCAGCAAAACCCAAGAATACATGCAATTAACTCGTCGCCGGCATAACTTGGCGCACGAAGCTTACTCCTCCATTATGGACGAAGTTGCGCAATCAACGTTGATGCTGTTACCAGCTTCAAGGATCTGCACCTGCTGCTGGGGTGTCTGACAGGACCGTCCCAATGTTGGGACATCCAGCCATGTCACTGCGTTTCCGCCAAGTGAACACGCGCCAACATCAACTCCGGTTCCCAGACATCTATCTCCACTGTCGGAATTTGGGTCTCGGCATTGTAAACGATCAACCGCAAGTCGTATAAGCCAGGCGGTATGTCCGGCGGAATGTCAAGGAAGAAGAGAGTCTCAACAGGGTGGCCTGGTATCCAACCTTTTGTCGTATCCCCGTTCAGATTCTTTAGAAAACCATCATAGTTATACTGGTTCCTGCCGTCGGCATCGTAGAGTCGCAGAGCAACCTTGAAGTCGACCTCTACGCTGCGGTCTGTCTGCCAAGACAGCCCCACCCAGAGGGGTCGGTTTCCATCCACGCCGATCACCTCCTCCGAGCTCATTTGCTCCGCCTCCTGGCCGACGGCGAGACCGAGAAGGCTGATGTCTGCGTCGTAACGAACGGACAGCGGCTCCAACTGCTCGTAGAATCGCCAAGGCAATTCGATGGACAGATCGGAAAAAGTATGAATCTGAAAACTGGAAAACTTCTCGCTGCCTGAAAAACGCCCATATTGCCCAAGCAGATCTAACATTTCTCGTTCTTCTTCGTCATTCCAGCCCAGCTCTTCGTCCCAGTCCAGAAATGCGATAGTGGAAAGGTTCTCCCCTGCCGCGACCTTGAACAAAGTCTGACGCGATGTTTTCGCGTCCGACTCATAGGGCATTCCTGGGCCGCGATGGTTGATTATGTGGACCGGGACGTCCCCTTCATAAATGTATTCGAATCCGTAGTGCGCAAAGCGGTCCTGGCTGAGAATCAGATAGACCTTTCCATCGGTAGGCGTCATGGCACTCAACTCCAGGGCAGCATCGGTCCACTGGCCATGAAAACTCTCCCTGCTCCTGGCAAAAGGTTCATAGTCGTTGAAGTAGGTGCGATAGGTGAGTACACCCTGCACGAAAATCATCGCGGCCAGAAGAAAAATTAGGACAGGAGTGACGACTGGCCACCGCTTCTTGCAGAATTGAAACGTTTCCCAAGCCGCCAAACCGATGAGAAGGTAGACGGCGGGTGTGGCCCCCATCATCCGTAAAGTGTTTGGTACCAACGGATAGGGATTCCGGGCAAGAAGGGCCGGTAGCAGCATAACGGCAAGCCATATCAGCAGAAGGCGCGAATTAGCGTGCGAGCGCCATCGCCACAGAGACAACGCCAATCCCGACCAGAAAAAGAGGGCTTCCCATGGATTCAGCATGGAACGGCCCTCATAATTGTGAATCCAATTTGGATCGCCGCGAAAACCGAGGACGAGGAAATGATCCCACACATTTAGCAAGAGTGTTCCCAGAGGATCTCCAGCTGTTCTTGTAGGTGAGAACAAGGAAACTTGGCTAATCCTGTCTGCCATGTGATCGGGATGGAGGGCAAAGTAGATGATAATCGGCGTGGCCATGAGAGCGGACACGGAGGCAAATAGAGCAGCCCTGGGCCATCCTTCACGTACTCTGCGAATGGCCTTGTCGTTTAGAGGAATCAGGAAAGTGAGCCCGAAGAATAGAAGGAGAGCAGGGAGTAAGCGTGCAGGAATGTAAGTATATTGCAGGACACCGGCGCACAGTCCGGCCAGTGTGATTGTCCACCAACCATGCTGCCGCCATCCTCGCCACAGCAAAGCTAGGCAAAGAGGCAACAGAAGTAGTAAGAAGTTTGCCCTAAAGGCTACGCGGCCCAAAACCACGTGGTTGAGAGAGACTGCCAGCAGGGCAGCGCTGACACCGCCAATGAATATCCCCCGCCAGGGCCGGCGAATCTCTGTGTTCTCCTCTATGCTAAAAAGAGTGTAGCCTGCCCAAAACAGCGCCAGAACTGCCGAAGCGCTAGCAAGGGCAGTGGGAAGGCGCAGAGCAGCTATTGACGGCCCCAAAAGGGAGTGAGCGAGGGCTATGGCATAGACGATAAGTGCTTCGCGGCCGCTATTGTCTGGGAAGAAGACTCCATGCCTTCCCTGTAAGACCCTGACTGCATCCACCCCATGTGCCCCTTCATCGAAAGTGATCCCCGGTGGAATTTCTGCAAGGTGAGGGAGGCGCAGCAACATAGCGGCAGCAAGTATTGCAAGCGCAATTGCCCCGGATGCCAAAAGGATGAGGTAGCGACCCTGTTTTGCTGATGCAGCCGCGCCTGACGAACGTTGCGCAGAAGAAATCGATTCGGACATTCGTCCGTGATGCACAGTATCTGGTCTATTCTGCCCCGTCCAAGTTTGAAGGAATCTCATGATAGGCCAAGCTACAGGGGACGGGTTTACCTGCTGGCCCACTTGCCCACGATTACTGAACCAGTTCGCGTCTATTCAATGCAACTGCCAGGCACAGGGATCCCGGAAAGGAACTCCAAGCTCGCGCCAATCTGAACTGGGCGTGGACTCCAAAACCTGTGTTGAGTATCCTCTACCTCCAGGGTCTTAAGCCCAAGCCCCTAACCCTGGTGAAGCTTGCCAGGGGCTGCCTCGCAGTTGGGCTTTAGTGCCCTTTCGGATATCATAAACCTAATCTCGAGATTGAAGGAATGCCTCGCCACACAGGTACCACTTGGATAGTCGCCTATGAGAACCGTTGCTATGATCCTGGCTGGCGGGGAGGGCACCCGTCTCACCGTCCTGTCCGAGAAAAGGGCCAAACCCGCGGTTCCCTTCGCCGGCAAGTTTCGCATTATCGACTTCACGATCAGCAACTGCGTCAATAGCGGCATCTATACCGTAGGCGTCCTCACCCAATACCGGCCCCACAGTCTCAACGAACACATCGGCATCGGCAAGCCCTGGGATCTCGACCGCCAGCACGGCGGCATCCGCCTCCTGCAGCCCTATCAGGGCCGCGGCGAACAGGACTGGTATGCCGGCACCGCCGACGCAATCCTGCAAAATCTGAACTTCCTCACCGAATACAATGCTGACACCGCCCTGATTCTCTCCGGCGACCACATCTATAAGATGGACTACGGCCCAATGCTGGACTTCCACCAGCGCAAGGGCGCCGACGTGACCATCGGCGTTATGCCCGTGCCGATCGAGGAGGCGCACCGATTCGGTATCATGGAGACGAACTCGGAAGATGAAATCGTCCAGTTCTATGAAAAACCGGAGAAGCCAACCAGCAATCTGGCATCAATGGGCATCTACGTCTTTAACAGCCGCGTACTTGCCCAACGACTCCAGGAGAGAGGCGCCGACGACCCCCGCACCGATTTCGGCCAGCACGTCGTCCCCGCCATGCTCGCCGCCGGAGACCGAGTCCTTTCCTACCCCTTCACCGGATACTGGGTCGACGTCGGCACCGTAGACGCCTACTGGAAGACAAGTCTCGAGCTGCTCCAGCCCAACCCGGCCCTCGACCTCTATACCGACAACTGGCCCGTCTCCACCCGCTCAGAGGAACGTCCGCCTGCCAAATTCGGACCCCAATCACGGGTCGTGCAGAGCATGGTGTCGAACGGTTGCGAAGTGCATGGAACTGTCAAAAACAGCATCTTCAGCCCCGGCGTCTATGTCAGCCCCGGCGCAGTCGTGCAGGATAGCATCCTCATGAACGACTCCTGGATCGGCCCCGGGGCACACGTGGAACGGGTCATCATCGACAAGCAGGTCATCGTCGGGTTCGGCGCCAAGGTCGGCGGCGCCACTTCGGACGCGCCGCCGCCCAACCAGCAGTTTCCCGACAAACTGGACAGCGCCCATACCGTCATCGGCAAAGGCGCATTCATTCCCGACGGCGCCCAGATTGGCACCAACGTAATCGTCAACAGCGACAGCGGCGAGCAGGACTTTCCACCGAACCTCGTCGTCGAGGATGGGCAAACCATTTAGCCTTCGCGCTGCGCCCCTACACAAACGGACCGCGAGGATCGCTCCCTATGTCTTCTGCATTCGCTATGATCATGGCCGGCGCCGACAACGCCGACCTCAGTGTCCTCACCGAGATCCGCTCCGAACCGGCCGTCCCCTTCGCCGGCAAGTTCCGCCTGATCGACTTCTCCCTCAGCAACTGTGTCAACAGCGGCATCCACAATGTCGCCGTTCTCACCCAATACCGGCCCCGCAGCCTCAACGACCATATCGGCATCGGCAAACCCTGGGATCTGGACCGCTCCAGCGGCGGCGTCCGTCTGCTGCAACCCTACCGCGGCGGACCCTATGGGGACTGGCAACGCGGCTCCGCCGACGCCATCCGGCGCAACCTGGACTACGTAATCCAGCAGAAGGAGGAGTGCGTACTCATCCTCTCCGGCAAACATATCTATCTGATGGACTACCGGCCCTTCCTTGAACACCATCTGCGCGCCGGCGCGCCCGTCACTATCGCCGTCCGCCGCGTCAGTCGCCACGAAACCCACCGTTTCGGCATCGTCTCGCAGGATGCAGACAACCGCGTCGTCGAATTTCAGGAAAAACCGCGCCGCACACAGCAGAATCTTGCCAGCATGGGCGTCTATGTCTTCAGCCGTGACTACCTCGTAGAGGTCCTCGGCAACGGCAGCGGCGATGACATCGGCCGCGATATCCTGCCGGGGCTGGTCGCCAAAGGCCATGTCAACAGCTACACCTATCCAGGCTACTGGGCCGATGCCAGCACCGTTCAGGCCTACTGGGATGCAAATATGAGCCTGCTGGCCGAGGAGCCGGCGCTCAACCTCTATGCGCCGGAATGGGTCGTGCATACTCGCAGCCAGGAGCGCGCGCCGGTCAAGCTGGGGCCGGCCGCGGACGTGGATGGGACGCTCCTATCCAATGGCTGCCAGATCGAAGGCGCAGTGGAACGCAGCGTCCTGTCGCCGGGCGTGCAGGTGGGCGAGGGCGCCGTCGTCCGCGACAGTGTCATCCTCAACGACACCATCATCGAAGCCGGCGCAGTCGTCGAACGCTGCGTGATAGACAAAGAAGTGCGCGTCTGCCAGGACGCGCACGTTGGCCATTCCGATAATAACAGCCCCAACCCCGAGCTGTCGGCCCGCCTCAACACCGGCCTCTCCCTCATCGGCAAAGGCAGCGTCGTACCCGCCGCCAGCCGCCTGGGCCGCAATGTCGTAATCCATCCCTACAGCGGCGCCGACGCTTTCAGCAACGGCAAGGGCGTGGAAAGCGGAACCAGCGTCGGCCGCAATCTACGATAGCCGGAACCGCCGCAGCCGGACTGCGGCAACCGCCGTGAAACGCCTTGCCCTAGCCCTGTTTGGCCCGATACCCAAGTTCATTCAGAAGCGCAACCAGCCTCTCCCTCTGGTCCCCCTGGATTTCGAGCTCGGCGCCCTTGACCGCGCCGCCGCTTCCCAGCTTGCCTTTCAGATGCTTCAACAAGGCGCGTTTGCCCACATCCGGGCTCTTTATTCCCGTAACGATCGAAACCGTCTTCCCTTTGCGCCCCTTCCGCTCCAGGCGTACACGCACCGGTTGCGTCCCCTGAACGGCGAAGGGCGCGGCAGGGTTGCGGGGCAGCGCCGGCGGACTCTGCTCGGGCTCAGGTACAGGGTCCGTCGAGTAGACGAGCCGCGATCCCGCTCTTCCGGAACTGTTGCGATCCGACTTCTTTGCCTTGCGCTTGGACATGGTTCGTACTTCCTCTTCCGGCCGGAAAATAGAAAGGAGTTGCACCATGCAGTATAGCATCAGCGGTGAAATAGCCCAGTCCGCACGCCTCGTTTTCGCCCCAGGTGAACACGCCTGGGTCAGCAAAGGCGCCCTCATGGCCTATTCCCCCCAGATGCAGTGGAGTCTGCGCCTGCCGGGCGGCGCTGGCGGCGCTCTCAGGCGCAGCCTCTCAGGCGAAGGCATCGCCCTGACCTATCTGGAATCGAAAGCCGAGGACCAGTACGCACTCCTGGCCGCCAACGCACCGGGCCACCTGGAAATATGGGATCTTGAACGTGACGGCCCTGTGACGACAACGCGCGGCTCCTTTCTCGCCGCCTGGGGGGAAGACGTTGATATCACCGTGACGGTCGCCCGCCGCGCCGGGGCAGCCGTATTCGGCGGCGCCGGCCTCTTTCTGCAGACAATTTCCGGTTACGGCATCGCGCTCGTGCACGGCAGCGGCGACTTCTCCGAGCGTCACATGGCTGCCGGCGAAGAGCTCCTCGTCAGCACTGGCAATCTGGCCGCCTTTTCCGCCGGCATCGATTATGACATTCGCGGCGTGGGCGGCTGCCGCAGAATGCTCTTCGGTGGCGAAGGCCTGTTCATGACCAATCTGCGCGGCCCTGGACGCGTCCTGCTCCAGACCCTCAAGCGCGATGCCGGCGCCAAATCATCCAGCTGAGCAACACAGCCCGCACGTCACCCTCGCTGAGTGAACATAATAGTGAACGCACAGTGTGAACACACAGTGTGAACACCCGGATGTGTTGGTTAACTCCGCCAGGATGTTGCCTCCCACCCATGAAAAACGCGATTTGGTTCTTGTATCCATTTCGACCACAATGTTGGCAGGAGCCCGGCAAGAGGAAATGTCAGTTCGCCGCTCCCATCAAATGGAGGTCCGCCATGGACCCGCAAAGCCTGTCCCTCAAGCAAGTTGTCAGCGGTGAGGTCCGACTGCCCAACCATGTTGACGACGCCATCCTGACGCTTGGCGTGCGCATGCGCGATCCGCTTTCGTACGAGGAAATCGCATCCGCTTTCGGCATCGCTCGCGACGATGTAAGCAATATCTGCGAACCGTATAAGGAGATGCTGCGCACGTCGGGAGAAGATGGCCCTGCCCTCGCCTATACGGGACGATCATCCCGCAAGGCAGTTCGCCCGCGCGCCATGTGGGAAAATCCCGCGTTCGGCAACAGTGGGAGGGAAATGTTCCAGAAACAGCAGATCGTGAATGGCGCTGACAGGCTCGCCGACCCTGTAGACGATGCCATCCTGACGCTGGGTGTGCGCCTTACCAATCCGCTTACATACGAGGAAATTGCGTCGCTATTCCAAATCGCTCACAACGACGCAAGCAAAATCTGCGAGCCCTACAAGGAGTTTATGCGCAAAGCAGGAGACTACGGGGTTCGCGGGGTTACCAGAACGGGATAGGCTGCCAGTCGCATACGCTTCACGACTCGATCCAACCCCAAATCAATTCTCAATTTACACGTCGCCCTATAGCGACTACCCTCAGCGCGACGGCGCTGCATTGAAAATCTGCCGCAAGAGATCAGCGCGTTCAACCTCCGTCGTCCAACGCGGCTGCGCATAATCTTCTAACACCGTGGTCAGTATCTCAGTGCTGATCACCTTGCCGTCATGGATCGTATGGCGCGCAATTAATGAAGTGCGCGTCTGCCAGCTCCACATCTGATCGAAGAACAGATTGCCCAATCCGTAAACGATGATTCCGGGCTCTTCATGCCCATACCCATACGGCTCCATCGCCTGCGGCACGTGGCTCTGCACACCGGTGACAATATCTGCGCCGGCCGCTCGCAGCTCGCGGAAATCCTGCACCTGCCGGACGATCGGCCCCGGGTTGTAGATCTCCTCATGCTGCAACTCAACCGCGATCACATCGACTTCGTCGCGCAGCGCCGCGATCTTGGCAAATATGCGCGCCTTGTTGCCATTATAGTCGCAGGCCCCCGGCCTGTCCTCCCCCGCCCAGGCAAAACTGGGATAGTGGGCCAGCGCCGCAAAAAAGGCGAAACGGTTGCCGTTGTGCTCAAACAAGAGCGGCGCGCACGCCTCTTCCTCATTCAGGCCGCTCCCATAGATGGGGATTCTGTTCTCCCGATACCAGCCAATCGATTGCCGCGCGCCTTCCTGGCCAAAGTCGTTGACATGGTTGCCGCTCAGTCCCACAATATCGGTACCCAGCGCCTCCAACGCCGCCCAATAGGCCGGGCTGCTGCACAAGATCATGTTGTTCAAAGTCGGGTCGACGTCACAGCCTTCCAGAAACGGCACTTCATTGCTGATATGCGTGATGTCGGCTGCACGCAGCGTCGGCGAGATCACCTGGGACGGGTACTCGTAACCATTCGCTTCCATCCGAGCCGCCGTGACGCGCGCCATCGCCGTGACGCCGGTCATTATCAGGGTCGTCAACTCGTCCGCCCTGCGGTTGGTCGGCTCCGTAATCTGCGGCCGCAGCGCCGTAGCAACGGCTTCCCTATCCGTACCAAATGCCGACACCACCGCCGTCAGCGGATAAGCCGCCGCATCGAACGTATTGCTGAGAATATTGTCGCCGTTCAGTCCCATCACCTTCAGGACCGGCGTAAGGCCTTCAAAGGGCACAAGTCCCAGCGCGCCGGCAGTCGCCTCCAACACCGCAGGCAGGGCGCTGCCGCTGGCAGTCTGCACCGAGTCGGCCGCCTCCTCACCGAAAACAGCCTCCAGCTCCGAAACGTAATCCGCGTCGATGATCAACGGTCCGCTGCCCCTGCCCTGCCAGCGCAGCGTCAGCTCTGCCATCGATACCTCATCCTGAACCGTGGCAAACGGCGCCACCGGCGCCAGATAGCGCGTGTACAGGACACTCCCCTCTGCCTCTGCCCCGGCCACCAGGCGGATCTGCACGTCTGCGTTGCGCGGCTGGTCCAGCAAAAATACAGTCTTGCGACTGCCCTCCGATTCAATCTCCTCCAAACCGAAGGCGGCTGTCAGCAGTTGGCCGAAATAGCGCTCAGGCAGAGACGTGTCGATAGCGACCGTCAGCCAGCCGTTGCGGCTGTCCGGTTGGTCCGCCGCCGGCTGCAGTTGCGTCTCGGAGACGGTCCCAATCTCTCCAGTCCCCTCTGTCCCGCTCGCAAAACTCGCAATCGACGTGGCCGCCGCCACACCTGCGAAGCCCAGCAGTACAGTCACCAGCAGCCGGCCAGGAGCCCGCAAGTTCGTTACCGCCTCCATGATATCAGCCGCCCTGCTGGCAGCCCACATCCCTCGCACGCGCGCTCGAATGACCTGCAATCCAGGTTGCAGCTGATTCTCAATCTGTTCTCTGATGGCGTCCAGTCGATTCAACATTTCTCGCTTCAACAGTGCCGCTTAACTGCCTGACATCTCTCGATAGACGGACTGCGGCGTTCTCCTGACATAGAGTCCAATTTTAGAGTATATGACCATCACTGGCATTGGTCAACATCCCGTTTCCCCGCCACGCCCTCCGGCGCCGCCCTTCTGCAGCCTGACCCGATCTGGCAGCTCCCACTCTGAGAGGCTGAAGTCACCGAAATGGCTGACCGGAGCTACACCGGCGACGCGTCCCGTCTCCTCCAGCGCCCCTGTAGCTCGGACGTTGACAAACGACATGCATTTCGGTACATTTCCGTCTGATTCCACCATTTCGACGATATAGTCTCAACGAGTTGTATGCGCGGGCAGTTCCCGGCCCCCCCCCAGGACGAAGGCCGCAATCCATACTG
Organism: Caldilineaceae bacterium; assembly: GCA_958295845.1. Lineage (GTDB taxonomy): Bacteria > Chloroflexota > Anaerolineae > Caldilineales > Caldilineaceae > Bin5. Next base: position 4,687,606 of record OY282376.1, on the reverse strand, counting down.
TGAAGAAGGTGTGAAATTGGCTACCGGAACCGTTGCTGAAGTCGTAAAACTGTGCGGAAAACTGGGAATCATCGGCTATGGCGGGCCGGCCAGCCACATTGCCATGCTCGAAGACGAGGCTGTCGCCCGGCGCAAATGGCTGAGCCGGGAACACTTTCTCGACCTGGTCGGCGCCACCAATCTGATCCCCGGCCCCAATTCAACCGAGATGATGATCCACATCGGCTATCAGCGCGCCGGCTGGCCGGGCCTGATTGCCGCCGGCATATCCTTTGTGCTGCCTGCCGTCCTCCTCTCCACGCTGATCGCCTGGATCTATATGGAGTTCGGTACATTACCTGCCGTGCAACCCTTCCTCGCCGGCGTCAAACCGGCCGTCCTGGCAGTCATCCTCGGCGCCCTCTGGCGGCTGGGCACAACAGCTTCCAAACCCAACGAGGCCGTGCACACCCGTATCGCCCTCGCAACTGTCGGTATCGCAGTGGCCGCCGCCGTCTACCTCGGCGCGCCGGTCATCTGGTCGCTGATCGCAGGCGGCCTGCTGGGGATGCTCGCTCTGCGCGCAATCGCCGGCTGGAGCAGCGGCGCCGCCGCCCTGCTGGCACTGCCGGCATTGCCGGACACCCGCATTGATTTCCCTTGGGCAGGCCAGTCCCCCGCGTCGGCGCTCAAGTGGGCGGCGCTGATCGTGGCCGCGACCGCCCCCGCCTTGACCCTCGGCGCGCTCGGCCTCTTCTTCCTTAAGGTCGGCAGCGTCCTCTACGGCAGCGGCTACGTCCTCGTCGCCTTTCTCGAAGGCGACCTGGTGCATGAGTACGGCTGGCTCACCCAGCAGCAGCTGCTCGACGCCATCGCCATCGGCCAGTTCACGCCCGGCCCTGTCCTCTCCACCGCCGCCTTCATCGGCTACGTGCTTTACGGCATCCCCGGCGCCGCCGTCAGCGCCGCTGCCATCTTCGCGCCATCATTCATTTTCGTCGCCATCCTCAACCCGATCGTCCCCCGCCTGCGCCGCTCAGCATGGATGGGCGCCTTCCTCGACGCCGTCAACGTCAGCGCCGTTGGCCTCATGGCCGCCGTCCTCGTGCGCCTCACCGGAGACATCATCACAGCCTGGCCCGCCGCAGTCATAGCCCTGATTGCCGCAGCCGCCGTCCTCCGCTGGCGCGTCACCTCCGCCTGGGTCGTCATCGGCGGCGCATTGCTTGGTTGGCCGTTGTCGCTGCTTGTTTAAGTTAGGGGACTTCGGGCCTCAACCCTCACATGGCTGAAAAGGTTGTTCCATCGCCCGAATCAGAGGAATCAAAGACACGCCATTCACATCCAGCCGCGTGCCCCAGCATGTATTATCAACTACGCCTTCACAGTAGCCCTTAACGACCCGCTCCCAGTGCTCCTCGGAATGAAAGAGATTCCCGCCCTTCGCGATATCCGTCGCATAGAGGAATCCCAGATAAACCAGAACCACAGGCACACCCAGAGAGGCCAGCTTCCACGACCACGCAAACCGGTTCGACAGCTGATAATGACTGTCCCGCGCAATATGCCAGTTTCCGCCCGTCGCCGATCGGAGGCCAGCAGCCGCCTCCTCGATCGCCTGCCCGATCTTCTCGTGATTGGCCAGCGTACCATCAGAAGCAGGTCTCCTTAGCCGTTTCCCTTCTGACGACCGGGCCAGCTCGTTCCAGTGCGCCTTCGCCTCGACCAGGAGAAGCCCCTTCTTGCCCTGAACCGTACAAGTACTGGCAATGTCCCAATTCGGCGTCCTGGGGTCATTCTCAGAAACAGCAAGCCACCAGTTCGTCAATTCGGAACGAGTAAGACTCGGCAGGAGATCCGTTGGCTTGTCCAACTCCACTTCCTCCGCCGGCGAAGCATCCCAAGAGCCGTCTTCCTTCTGCACCGGTTTCCCGCGGGGTTGCCATGAATCGTCACCGGTAACTGTGACACCCTCAACGCCCACCAATTGAGTCAGCCGCGCAGCAGCCGACTCCTTGTCGCCGTCCACAAGCTGCACACAGCGCGGTCTGCTCCCACGGCTATCTTTCCCAAGTTGCTTCGACCAGCCCACTCTGTCCTCCCCGCAAGCGGCAACAGCGAACCGAACTACCTCCTCCTGCGTCGGCCTCTACCGCGGCCCTTCCCACTTTTCTCCCGTTCCGCCAACATCTGCATCGCCTGCTCGAACGTAATACTCTGCGGATCCGCATCCTTTGGCAGAGTGGCGTTCGTTTTTTGATGGTTGACGTATGGACCATAACGCCCGTCCAGCACGCGTACGGGATCGCCGTCTTTGGGATGCGCGCCCAGCTCCTTCAGAACCGTGCGCGACGAACTGCCCCCTCTGCGGTCCGGCGCCTCCTTGATCAACGCCAGCGCCCGCGGCAAATCTACCTCCAGCACACTGTCCGGCGCCTTCAGGCTCACAAACTTCCGGTTGTGCACCACATACGGCCCGTATCGCCCCACGCCGGCGTGCACCTCCTCGCCGTCTTCAGGATGTGTGCCCAGCAACCGCGGCAAGCTCAAAAGTTGCAGCGCCGTCTGCAGGTCCATTCCCTCCATCGTCATGCCCTTAAGCAGGCTGACACGCTTCGGTTTCCCATCCGACCTGCTCTGCCGCTTCGCTGCAGACGCGCTCGCCGCCTTGGGCTTGCCTTTACCCGCCACAACCAGGGGCGTCAGCGTTTCAACAGCCTTGGCGCTAAGACGGGGAACCCGCTCCAACTCCGCAGCCGACGCATAAGGACGGCCTGCCATGATCCCCTTGGCCAATCCCGGGCCGATGCCCGGCAGCGTGGCCAGTTCCCTGGCCGTAGCCCCGTTGATATCGACCGGCCCAGCAGGCTTATCTGGTTTTCCTCTCGGCGCCCTCTCTCCGTCCTCGCCCAACTGCACATACGCGCCGTAACGACCATCCTTAACCAGAATCGGCTGGCCGCTCTCCGGGTCCTTCCCCAGGACGATTGGCCCTTCCTGCTTGGCACTCACCATCGCCTCGGCCGCCGCCGCATCCAAGTCCCCCGGCGCCAGATCTTCCGGCAGGCTCACGGTCTGCCTGTCGCCATTTACCTCCCGCGCCAGAAACGGCCCATACTGACCGATGCGCACCTCAACCGGCAGATCGGGAAAATCGACCTGGCCCGCGTTGCGCGGATCGATCGCGCTCTCCTTCTCTCGGACCTGGTTCTCCAGCCCCTGCTCGCTCAGATAAAACTGGTTCAGATATTCGAGCCAGTCGACATCCCCCTCGGCGATGTCATCCAGCGTCTGCTCCATCTCCGCCGTAAACTTCAGGTCCACCAGCTCCTCGAAATTTTTCTCCAACAGCTGGACGACCGCAAACGCAACAAAGGTCGGCACCAGCTCCCGACGCTGCTTGAAGACGTAACCGCGGTTCTGGATCGTGTCGATGATCGTGGCGTATGTACTCGGGCGGCCAATACCCTCAGTCTCCAGCGCCTTGACCAGCGCCGCCTCCGTGTAACGGGCCGGCGGCTTCGTCGCGTGCCCGACCGCCTCCAGCTCCCGGCAGTCCACCGCCTCATCCTTGGCCAGTGCCGGCAACGGCGATTCCTGGTCCTCAATCGCAGCATCAGGATCATCCGAGCCTTCAACGTAGGCCCGAAAGAAACCGGGAAACAGGATCTCCCGTCCCGACGCCCGGAAGAGCGCCTCCACCGCCGCGGCCCCGCCCGTTTCCTGCTGGCGCGCAGCCCGGATCATCACCACCGTCGAACGCAAGCGCGCGTTCGCCATCTGCGTTGCCACAGTCCGCTTCCAGATCATGTCATAGAGCGCGGCCTCATCGCCCCCAAGCGGAAGCGTGTCCACCGGACGCATCGCGCTTCCCGCCGGACGAATCGCCTCATGCGCCTCCTGCGCGCCCTTTGAATTCGTCCTGTAGCGGCGCGGCTTCGGCGTCAGATACTGTTCTCCGTAGCGCTCTTGCACCCGCCGTCGGGCCGCATTGACAGCCTCGTCGCTCAGATGGACCGAGTCGGTGCGCATATAAGTAATGTAGCCATTTTCGTATAGAGACTGGGCTACCCGCATCGTCCGCCGTGCCGCCCAGCCGCGCTTGCGGTTGGCCTCCTGCTGCAGCGTGCTCGTCGTAAATGGCGGCGATGGCGAACGCGACTGCTCCGAGCTCTCAACCGATTGCACCGCCCAACTGCCATCCTGCAAACGCTGTTGCAACACCCTCGCCTGCTCTTCGTCCAGCAGCAGGACATCCCCGCTTGCCTCACTGAAGTGGGTCTTTACCCGTTTGTTCGCCGCGATCCGGCCGGTCGATTCATCAAAGTCCCGCCCGCTCGCCACTCGCGTCCCGTTGACCGAAACCAGCGTGGCCCCAAAACGGTGGGCCGCTCTGTCAGGTCGCTTGTTCAGCTGCGCCTTCAAATCCCAATAGGAGCCGCTCACAAATGCCCTGCGTTCCCGTTCCCGCAGCACCAGCAGACGCACCGCCACGCTCTGCACACGGCCGGCCGACAGCTTCGGCGCGATCTTCTTCCACAACAGCGGCGAAATCGTATACCCCACCAACCGGTCGAGAATGCGCCGCGTCTCCTGCGCCCGCACCAGGTCGTTGTCGATCGAACGCGTCGTATTCAGCGCCTGCTCGATCGCCTCCCTCGTAATCTCGTGAAAAATCATCCGCCTGACAGGAACCTTCGGCTTCAGCACCTCGTACAGATGCCAGCCGATGCTCTCCCCTTCCCGGTCCTCGTCCGTCGCAAGCAGGACCTCATCCGCCCCCTTCAGGGCCGACTTCAGCTCGGAGACCACCTTCTTCTTGTCCGAAGGAACGACATACAGCGGCTCGAACGCCTCATCCACCTTCACACCCAGCCGCGCCCATGGCTGCCCCTTCACCTTCGCCGGAATCTCAGCCGCAGAGGCCGGCAGATCCCGCACATGGCCCATACTGGCTACGACTTCATATCCGCTAGGCAAAAATCCGCGAATTGTTCTCGCCTTCGTCGGTGACTCTACAATGACTAATTTCGACATTCTTCTTCTTATCGCTAAAGGTTTGTGTACACGGGCCGAACGCAGCCACGTCCCACCGATTGTGGCATTTCCTGCATTTCAGCCGAGATAGAATACACAAGAACATTGAGCCGGGCAAGTGAAATGTCAAGCAAAAGCGCGCTTCCCGTTCGCCCCCGGCAACTCGTACAGAGGCCGTACACGTGTCGTCATGCGCCCGTAAGCGCGCTCCAGTGCTCACTCCTCTGAACGCGCCAGGGACAGATCTTTCTCTCTCCTCACTCCTCTCCACTCCCTCATAGTCTTTGGGCGTTCGGGCCTTCGGCCCTCCCTTGTGCAGGGGCTGCGCCCCCGCAACGCCCCGCCCTTGCTAGCCACCGTGCGTGTTCTTCCCCAGCATTATGTCTAGCCAACAGTGTCTCCCCCCACCTGCTGTCTCAAGCCACTGACAACCGTCCATTGACCACTGCAGTTCGCAGTTCACTAAAAACTAGAAACTGACTACTCAAAACTGCTACCACCGACCAATACAGTTCCGCGACAGCGCGTGCACCGCCTTGGCCCGAATCGTAGCTGCGCACAAAAGTCCACCGAAGTAAGCAAGAGATGGCCAGAATGAACAAGCCATGACCCGGATAGGCAATACAGGTGAAACCAACGCCGCCAAAAACAGTCCTCGAAAAAACTCTTTGGTCCCCATGTTACCCAAATCGGTTCAATTCCTGATTTCGTTACTCGTTGACAGCCGCCTTCCTTCGGCATATACTGGATACAACGAAATACGCCTTTATTTGCAGCACAACTGGGAGACAGATCCGTGAAGGAATATGGGAATGGGCAACACGTTTCTGCCGCTATTTCGAGCAAACAATCTGTCAATTTCGCAGCCCCGGCCGCCGCTGTACTGCTTGCCCTCCTCTGCCTGGCGCTCAGCGGCTGCGCCCCGAACTACGATCCCCTCAACCTGACCGTGCCCGCTTCAGTCTACGTCGAGCAGGTCGGGTCCGACGCCGATCTCTGTTCCGACCAGTTCGTCACCCACGACCTCCCCCACAACACAACAACCGCAGACGGCATCATCCGCATGTATGAAGCCAATGGCGCCGGGGTTGCCATCAACGACCTCGATAACGACGGCGACCTTGATCTGGTCCTCGGCAACTACGACAACCCCAACTCCATCTTCTGGAATGAAGGGAACCTGAATTTCCGGCAGGAACAGATGCCGATCGGGCGCACGCGCGCCGTAGCCGCCGTCGACGTTGACGGAGATGGCTGGACCGACCTCGCGCTGACTCGCGTCGGCGGCGCGATCAATTTTTGGCGCAACCGCGGCGCTGATCTGGCCGCGGACACTCCCGGCCGTTTCGTCCAGGAGTTTGTCAACGGCCTTGCCAAGCCTGCCTACGCCATCGACTGGGCCGACCTGGACGGCGACGGCGACCTCGACGCTGTCACTGCCTCCTATGATATCGGGCTGCTGACCGAGCTCGGTAACGAGTATCGGCTCAAGGGCGAGGCTGGCGTCTATATCCACTGGAACGAGACCGATGGTTTTCGCGCCCAGCGCCTCGCCAATGAGGCCCAGGCTCTCGCTATCGCCCTCTGGGATGAGGACGGCGACGGCCGCCCCGACCTGCTCGTCGGCAATGACTTCGCCCTGCCCGATCAGTTTTGGCGCAATGACGCCGACGGCTGGCAGTTGGCAACAATCTTCCCCGAAACGACCCACAGCACAATGAGCTTCGACCTGGCCGACGTCGACAACTCCGGCCGGACCGCGCTCTTTGCCAGCGACATGAAGCCGCCCGATATGAACCCCGATACCATGCGCGCATGGGCGCCTCTGATGGAAGCAGAACATCACCCCTTGCCCGCCGGCGACCCCCAGCGCATGGAAAATATGCTCCTGGTCGCCGACCAGGGCGGCGCCTTCCAAAATCTCGGGCGCGATCGGCAACTCGATGCCACCGGCTGGACCTGGTCCGGCCTCTTCGGCGACCTCGACCAGGATGGGCAACTCGATCTCTATATCGTCAACGGCTTTGCCGAATCCACAACCTTTGCCCACATGGAAGATCATGAGTTGGTCGAGCGCAATCAAGCCCTGCGCAACACCGGCGGCCGATTCGAACGTATGCCGGCCTGGGGCCTCGGCAGCGAGCGCGGCGGACGCGGCGCAGCCCAGGGCGACCTCGACGGTGACGGCGACCTCGATATCGTCGTCAACAATCTGCGCGGCAATGCCCAGCTGTTCGAAAATCGCCTCTGCGGCGGCGCCTCACTGCAGGTCGAGCTGCGCCAGCCCGGCAGCGCCAACCCGGCGGCCATCGGCGCAACAGCCATACTCGAGACGCCCGCAGGCCGCCTGCGCCGCGACGTGCGCGTGACGCGTGCCTACCTGTCCAGCGACCCCGGGCAGCTGCACTTCGGCTTTCCCGCCGAAACCCCGCCCAGCCTCCTCCTAATCCGCTGGCCGGACGGGCAATGGTCAACCGTATCAGCGCCGGCAGCGGGGCAAAGGTTGACTATATCCAGAACCGACCGTTAATTGGTAAAAGAAGGTTGCCGTATGCAGTCGCATACCGCGCGACCACTGCCCAACCCGATGTGGATCAACCGACAAACACAGTGAGAATGAACAGTGAGAATGCACTGACATGCCGGTAAACAGCGCACGTGAAGAAGCGATCGAGAAAATCCGCCGCCTGCCGCAGCAGGTCGAAGAACTGATAACCGGACTTTCACCGCAAGAACTGACCGCAAAACCATTGCCCACCGAATGGACCGTGGCCCAGAACGTCCATCACATCGCCGATTCCCACATAAACAGCTATGTGCGCTGCAAACTGATGGCAACCGAAGACAATCCAACCCTCAAGCCCTACGACGAGGGTGCATGGGCCCTGCTTTCCGACGGCAGCAGCGCCGACCTGTCCGATTCCTTGGCCCTGCTGAAAGCGCTCCACGCCCGCTGGGTCATATTCTGGCAAAACCTGCCCGAAGACGCCTGGCAGCGCACCGGCCAGCACCCGGAAAGCGGAGCCGTCACCCTGGCCAGACAGCTTGAACTCTACGTCGAACACGGCGAAGCCCACCTTGATCAGTTCCGCCGCACGCTGGCCGCAAGCAAAAAGTAGCCGGCTGCACAGGATGCCCTGCCGCAGGCCGGGAACGGTCAAATAAACTGTGTAAGCATCCACACAGAGCCGGCAGCTGCCCAAAGGTTAAGATTCGTCCTGACAGTGCAAGAGGAGAATGCATGAGATCTGCAGAAGCAATGCATGATCTGCAAAAGGAACAGAAAGAGAAGACCAAGGGTCGTGCCGCGCCAGTCAATCCACTCGCGCCGGACGAAGGACGTCATGTCTCCCTGGAAGAATACTGGGACAAATGGTATGAGAACCCCTACCCCGACATCGACGTCAGCTATGAATGGAACAACGGCATACTGGAGGCAAAGCCCTCGTCCAACGCGCCGCAACTCGATCTTGGATTCTGGTTCCTTGCCCTTCTCCATCAGTATGTCAAAACACATGACAACGCCAAGCTGATCAAGATGGAAACCGGCTTTGTCCTCACCATGGAGGACGCAGCCGAAACAGCCGCCCGCCTTCAGGCAGAAGAGAGGCTGCAGGCGATCGAAGCCGAATAGGCCCGACTGCGCCGTCGGTCCTCCTGAAAGCATCTTGCCCGGAAAGGAGTCAATTGACCCTGGCAAATCACGCTGTTTGCCCGACAGAGAGCGGGGCTAAGAAAAGTTGCGTTTGAACCGCAATCTCGAATCCTGTACAATAGGCAGACCGCGCTTACACGCGGTAATTCAGCAGTTGACGCAACCCCACCGCGCTCCTCTAGAGCAGGAGCGCATTCGACCATTTATTCGCAGTTTCAGATGTACTTAGGGAGGAACCTAATGAAGATTCGACAATGGCAGAACCGTTTCAGCTTCAAAGCGTTGATTGTCCTGGCGTTCGCCGCCCTGCTTGTCTCCGCTTGCGCTCCCATCGCGCCGGCTGACGATGGTGGCATGGCGGCGATGGATGACGAGAAAGTAACCATCACCTGGGCCATGTGGGGAAGCCCCTCAGAGGTAGCCACCCACCAATCGGTGGCCGATGCCTTCATGGAAGAGAACTCGGATATCGCGATCGAGATCCTGGCCGAACCCTGGGGCGACTACTTCACCAAGATCCAGACCCTCTGGGCCAGCGGTGACTCTTCGGTCGTCCCCGACGTCCTGTTCCTCTCGCCCATCGTGAACTATGCCTCGCAGGGCGTGCTGGAAAACCTGGACCCCTGGATCGAGGCCAGCGGCTATAACACAGACGACTACTGGCCGTCTCTGCTCCAGTACGGCATGTACGAGGGCAGCGTGTATGGCTTCCCGCGCGACATCGGCCTCGAAGTGCTCTACTACAACATCGACATCTTCGACGAGGTCGGCGTCCCCTACCCCGATGAAACCTGGACATGGGACGATCTGGCAGCCGTCTCTGAGCTGCTGACCGACGTCGAAGAAAGCGGCCGCGTTAACCGCTACGCGTTGGGCATGGAGGGCGGCAAGTGGATGATTTGGGTTATGCAGAATCGCGGCACCGCCCTAGATGACATGCGCAACCCCTCGCGCTGCGCCTTGGCCGATGAGGGAGCCGTGGAGGCCGTGCAGTTCTTCAAGGACATGCTCGACAACAACTACTTCATGCCTCCCGCCAATATGAGCCAGGCCGGTGGTGACGCCGCTGTCTTCCAGAGCGGTCAGGTAGCGATGATCATCCAGAACGCCAGCCGCGTCTCTGCCTTCAACGCCGCCGGCATGAACTACGATGTCTCGGTCATTCCGATTCCCGCTGACGGCCAGCGCGCCTCCGCCGCCGGCGGCGCAGCTTGGGTCATGAGCGCGCTCAGTGACAACAAGGACGAGGCCTGGACATTCCTGAGTTGGCTCCAGAGCACCGACGGCGGCCAGCGCATCTACACCGCCTCCGGCGAAATCCTGCCTGCCCTGCAGTCCACCGCCAAATCCGATGCATTCCTCAACAGTGGCCAGCCGCCTGCCAACCGTCAGGCCTTCATCACTGAAGGCGAAAACGCACGCATGGGCCGCATCGGCTACTTTGTCGAATGGAGCGAGATCAACGGATCCTTCATCAGCCCCGGCCGCGATCAGATCCTCATCGGTGAGGTCTCTGTCCCGGACGGCTTGGCTGCCATCTGCGAGCAGGTGGACGCCTTCCTGGCCGACAACGGATTCCCCAAGTAAAACGCAGTGATTAGTACCAGTGGCCAGTCCCAGGACTGGCCACTGGACACTATCCACTATCCACTGTTCCTATGACCGCTTCTGCTTCCTCGCAAACCTCCGTGTCCCGCTGGCGCCGTTACCGGCCGGACCAGCAGTGGGAAGCCTATCTGTTCCTGCTGCCCAGCTTCGCCGGCTTCCTTATCTTCGTCGCCATCCCGGTCGTCGCCTCCCTTGCACTCAGTTTCTATAATTGGAATCTGCTCTCCCCCCCGGAGTTCGCGGGCCTCGAGAACTACTCGCAGCTCCTCACCAATGACCGGGTCTTTCGCAAAGTCCTCTTCAACACCTTCTACTTCATCGTTACCATCGTCCCCCTTCAACTTGCTTTTGGCCTGCTGCTCGCCGTTGCGCTCAACCAAGGCATGCGCGGGCTTGAAATCTACCGCCTGATCTATTTCATGCCGGTGGTGACCACAATCGTCGCCGCCGCGCTCGTCTTCCAGTGGTTCTTCAACCGCGATTTCGGTATCCTGGCTGCGGCCATCTGGGAACTGGCAGCTGAGACCGGCCTCCCAATCCGCCCCCCCGACTGGCTCAACGATCCCGACTGGGCCAAACCTGCCGTCGTTATCCTGACTCTGTGGAAGAACACCGGCTTTACAATGGTTATCTACCTGGCCGCACTGCAGGGCGTGCCGACTGAACTGTACGATGCCGCCAAAGTCGATGGCGCCAGCCCCTGGCAGCGCTTCCGCTTCGTAACCTTTCCCATGGTCAGTCCTACTACCTTCTTCCTCATGGTCATCCAGATGATCGGCGCCTTCCAGCTCTTCAGCGAGGCCTTCGTGATGACCCAGGGCGGCCCGGCCCAGGCCACGCTCACTATCGTCTACTATATCTACCAGATGGCCTTCGAATTTCAACGCATGGGCAGAGGCGCGGCTGTCGCCTGGGTGCTGTTCATCTTTATCTTCATCTTTACCCTCGTGCAAACGCGCCTGCAACGACGCTGGGTGCACTACGAAGCCGGCGGGGAGTCGTGACCACAACTACGCCTGCGTCTATGCGCCCCGAAGCCGCACCAGGCGCGACATTCAATAAGGGACACCTGTTGCTTCACGCCGCCTTGATCCTGGGCAGCGTCGGCATGCTGCTGCCCTTCGGCTGGATGCTCGCCACCTCGCTGAAATCGCCGCCGCAGATTTTCACCTACCCCCCCTCCCTCGTCCCCAACCCTGTCGTCTGGCGGAACTACCTGGACACAGTGCAGGCGATGCCTTTCGGACGCTTCTATCTGAACAGCCTCTTCGTCGCCGTTAGCGTGACCACGCTCCAGATTCTGACCTCCTCTCTGGCCGCATTCGCCTTCGCCCGCCTACGCTTCCGCGGCAGGGAAGCGCTCTTCCTCGTCTACCTGGCGACGCTCATGATCCCGTTCCACGTGACGATGATCCCCAATTTCATCCTCGTCCGCTACCTGCGTTGGTTCGACACCTTCTACGCGCTTATCGTCCCTACCGCCTTTTCCGTCTTCGCCGTCTTTCTGCTTCGTCAGTATTTCCGCGGTATCCCCGTCGAGATGGACGAGGCCGCCCGCATGGACGGCGCCTCCTCTTTTCGCATCTGGGCGCAGGTCATCATGCCCCTGAGCGGGCCCGTCCTCGCCGCCCTCACAATCTTCGTCTTTCTCGGCTCGTGGAACGACTTCCTCTGGCCCCTCGTCGTCTCCAACTCCAACGCTACCCGCACCATCCCCGTCGGCCTTGCCACCTTCCGCGGCCAGTACAACACCGACTGGCACCTGCTCATGGCCGGCTCCGTCATCGCCCTGCTGCCCGTCCTCCTCGTCTACGTCTTCGCCCAGAAACGTTTCGTCGAAGGAATCACCCTCTCCGGCATGGGCGGCCGCTAACGCCCGGTTCCCACTGCGCTGCGGCCGGCCTTATCTTCACACACTGCCCACCGTACCCTCTTCACCATCCGCGAAAGGTAACTATTCAACCACAATCAATCCGCGCCCCCGGAAAAGGCGAGCGAAAGCGTTTCTCACTATCCACTAACCACTATCCACTAACCACTGCAGTTCCGGGCGTCCGGGCCTTCGGCCCTCCCTTGTGCAGGGGCTGCGCCCCCGCAACGCCCCGCCCTTACTAGCCCCCGTGCTGGCTATTCGCCATCATCTTGCCAAGCCAACAGTATTCCCGCCAGACGCTCCAGTAGGGGCAGGCCCTGTACCTGCCCTTAGCCCCCTAATCAACGGATTTCCCAGTATGGTCAGGCCTTCTGGATTCCCTGCGTCTCTCCAAGAGCCCGCAATCAGTTCCAGCCACCCCTGGTTTAATCCCCCCGTCAAACTGTTCCCACCCCAAATCTGGAATGCACACCCGCCCCCTCTCGATTTGCCATCGAACAAATATTCTGATTCAATATACACATGACAGACCGGATCGGCATCATCGTCAACTCCAATTCACATATCGACTACGTCTGCCAGCTCGCCAGCCCCTTCGAACGCGAGCAGCGTCCTGCGCCCGACGCCTATGCCTTTGGCGCTTTCGTCGCCATCGACCTGCCCCAGCAGCCCGCCGCCGATTTGGCCGAAGATCCTCCATGCCTGATCGGCGTCATCTACAACACGCTTCTCGTCAATCCGAACTTTACCAACCTGGGCCCCCGCCTCACCTCCCAAACGGAACAGGCCGTGTTCAGCCCCGACCTGATCGACGAGACCGCAATGCTCGTCGGCATCTTGGCCCTGGGCTGGCAAGACGATGCCGGCCCCCAACAGGGGACGCCCCGGCTGGCCGCCGAGGTCAACGCTTCCGTACGCCGTCTGACAGACGAGGAAGTCCGGCAGTTCCACCGCGACCCGCGCGACAACCTGACCCTGCGCTACGCAGCCGCGCTCCTCGCCCTCAACAACCCGCTGGTCCCCGCCCTCCTGCTGGAGATCATCGACCGCCTGGGCAGCCTCTTCCCCCACGAAAAGGCCATCCTACAGGTCATGCGCGACAACGTAGCCTGGAAGTCCATCGTACAACCCGCCGGATGAGCCCTGTCAGAAGCTCTTGGTAATCAGTTTCTCACTTTCGGCAATCGCGTTTGGGAGAAGTAAATGGTGTTACCAAAAACTGAAAACGAAAAACTAAAAACTGCCGTTGGCACCGTCAAAGGGCCCGGTGAAACACTCCACGAATACACCTTCATCGCGCCCGATCCAGAGCGCCAGCTTAAGCACGGTGAGTTCGTCTACTACACCGCCCCCGTCGACGGCAGCCAACGCCAGATCCTGGGCCGCATCACCGCCCGCGCCGCCGTCAAGCTCTTCCCTGATACATTCATGGCAAACCCGGCTGTACCCCCCCAAACAGTCGCCGCCATGCTCGGCTACGAAAGCGAAGCCACCGAACTCTTCGAGCTCACAGTCACCGTCCTCGGCTACTACAACGACCTCCTCCAGGACTTCACCAACCCGCGCGTCCCCCCTCAAGGCGGCGCGTCGATCTACATTGCCGAGAACGACACGCTCACCGACCTGCTCAGCCGCGGCCGCCGGGGCCAGCTCGGCAGCGCACACATCGGCGACCTCCTTAGCCGCGACCCCGTCGCCGTGCCCGTCGCTCTCGACGTGCGCGGCTTCACCAGCACCCACCTCGCCATCATCGCCAGCACCGGCAGCGGCAAGAGCTACCTCGCCGGCGTCCTCCTCGAAGAGCTGTTGATGCCCTACAACCGTGCCTCAGTCCTCGTCATCGACCCCCACGGCGAGTACGATACCCTGCAGCAAGTTCAGAATCTGGAGAGTTTCCGCGACAGTGGCTACAGCCCGAGAGTGCGCATCTTTCGCCCCCAGGATCTGCGCGTCCGCATTAGCAGCCTCACCCTTCCCGACCTGCGCTATCTGCTGACAAACCTTTCCGAAAAGATGCACTACCAACTAGGCCGCGCCTTCAGATACGCCCAACGTACCTGGGGCGAAGACAAATACACCTTGGAGCAGTTTTACATGGCTGTGCGCGAGGTTGGAGACAGTACGCAAGGAGAGGATGAATCAAATGATGACGACCCCACCACCGGCGCCCTCATCTGGCGGTTGAGCGCAGCATTGGGCGGAAGCGGCATCTTCCACGATTTTGAAAACATCGAACTGGATGAACTGTTCCAGCCGGGGATGTGTACGCTGGTCCAGCTAAATGAAGTCGAACAACGCCAGCAACAGGTGATCGTCGCCGCCCTCCTGCGCCGCGTTTATCAGGCCCGCATCGACACCGAGAAAGGCAAACTCCAGCGCGAAGACCGCAACCACCTGCCCTTCCCAGTCTTCTGCCTGCTCGAAGAGGCCCACAACTTCGCACCCGCCAACGCCGACGCCGTCAGCTCGGACGTTCTCAAGACCATCCTCAGCGAAGGACGCAAGTTCGGCGTAGGCGTCGGCCTCATCTCCCAACGCCCCGGCCGCCTCGACGGCGATGTCCTGAGCCAGTGCATGACCCAGTGCATCATGCGCATAACCAACCCCATCGACCAGAACCGCATCGCCGAGTCCGTCGAAAGCGTCGGCCGCGATATGCTCAAAGAGCTGCCCGCCCTCAGCAAAGGCCAGGTCATCGTCAGCGGCGCCAGCGTCAACACGCCCCTCATGCTCCGCGTGCGCACCCGCCGCACCGAACACGGCGGCGAGGACATCAACGCGCCTGCCGAGTGGCATCAATGGTTCGAGCACGAGCAGCCTGCCCAGGCCGCCGCCAACGCTCTCCCCGCAGAAAAGGAGCTTGAACGCGATGAGGACGGCGTCCTGTGGGCCTGAACGCTCCCACGCCCCGTCTAACCATCCGGTAGCAACGGCCGCCCCCACAACAACCTGCCCGCGTAACGATGCCTGATCATGCCGTCCCCACCATCCGCATGACGCGTCGCGATCTCAGCAAATAGCGCGTCAGCCTCCGCCGCCTCCCTCGGGTCCATCCGGTCCCGCGAAAAGCCGTTGCGCGCATGAATGCTCTCCACCCACTCGCCGATAGGCTGCCGCCACTCGATCGCGTCGGTCTGTGCGCTGCCCATCAAACGGAAAAGTCCCCGCTCCTCCAGCTCCGCCAGAATTCCCGCCGCGCTGTACGGCGCAAACTCCTTGTTCATCGAATAGCGCGCCAGCACCGGACCCAGCTCCTCTCGCATCCAGTCCGGTCTCTCATGGTCCATCCCCACGGCGACAAACAGCCCGTCCGCAGTCAGCAGCCGCGCGAAGCGGGGGAAAGCCACATCCCAATCGAACCAGTGCAGACTGGCCCCCGCCGTGATCAGACAATAGGGCGGATCAACAGCCGCCGTCTCGATAGGCCCTTCGATCCAACGTAAATTCGGGCGATCGCCGCCCGGCAACCGCCTGCCCTCCCGCAGAGCCGCTCCCGAAAAGTCCACCGCATCAACTCTGTCCACCAGCCGCGCCAGCGGACGCGCCACAAAACCAGTCCCGCAACCCGCATCAAGGACAGCCCTCGGCACACAACTCTCCGGCACCAGGTCAGCCAGCAGTTCAAACGTGGCCGCCGGATACTGCGGCCGGTACCGGTAAGCCCGCACCACACTCTCGTCCTGAAAAATACTCGAATACGCAAAGCCAAACTGGCCGGGCCGCCCGCTCATCGCAGCACCTCCGGCTCGCCGTAGGTTCGTACCCGTTCCCCCCGCAGAAAGCTGCTGATAAACTCCGCCTGCGGATGCTGCACCTCCCATGCCTTCCGCTCAGCCAGATCCCTGTCGTACGCCACCGCCCTATGCTCAACCCGGTATCCGCTCTCGTCCGCCTCCAGCACCGCGTACGTGGCGCGCAAACTGGGGATTAGCGGGTTGCCCACACTGCCCGGGTTGACCACATGCACGCCGTCCAAATGAAAATTCTGCGGCCAGTGCGTGTGGCCAACAAACATGAGATCTGCATCGCAACCCTTCATCCGCTCACTCATTTCCCCGTCGCTGTACCAGGGTACGAAACCGTCGCCGTCGTCTCGCCCCGGCGACGCATGCACCAGCAAAACGCGATCGCCATTCGGCAGCGTAAGCCTCTCCTCCAGCGGCAGACCCAACATAAACGGCAGATGGCCCCCTGCAGCCATCGCCCCCGCCGTCCACGCAAACGATTCCAGAATCCCTACACAGGCCCGTAGCAACGCAAGGTCCGTCACCTCCTCCACCGGTGTCGCCAGGGGCCTCGCTCCCGTAGTCAGATAGCGCTCTGAATTGCCCCGCACGAACTGCGCGTTGGCCAAACCCAGCACCCGCTCCATCACCTCCAATGGCTGCGCGCCCGCCGCCGTCAGGTCCCCCAAAATCCAATACCCGTCAACAGCCTCCTGCCCGTCAGATCCGATATCGGCTAGCACCGCATCCAGTGCAACACAGTTGCCGTGAATGTCTGAAAGTATCGCAATACGCATGATATAAGAAGGGTCCCCTGCGAATCTTTTCCGACCGGAGCCAGGGCGCAGTCCAGTCGAAGTACGCCCGCCGCCAAGATGAATTGAAGGCAACGCGACCGGTCTCAACGGGCCGGTGGGAAAGAATATGATAGAATTACGTCAGTCACACAGCTTTTCATTCTAGCACATCAGCAGGGCACTAACCTGACAAGGCAAGGAACCCGCAAGTGATGGCCGCGTCCCCCCCTCGCCAGCAGACAAATGGCGCCGTGAATAACGCCGCATCGGAAAGTGTGGAACCCCATGGTGCCGGAGAGGACGCCTCTCTCACCGACCTTCCCAGTCAGATCCGGCGGGCCGCATCCCGCATCCGCCCTCACATCGTTGAAACGCCGCTGCTCCCTTCCCCCGCCCTCTCCAAACGCACCGGCGCCAGTGTCCTCCTCAAACTGGAGAATCGCCAGCATACCGGCTCCTTTAAACTGCGCGGCGCAACAAACAAGCTGCTCAACCTTTCGACACAGGAGCGCGCACGCGGCGTCGTCACCGCTTCCACCGGCAACCACGCCCTCGCCGTGGCCCGCGCCGCCGCCCGGCTCGATGTCGCCGCCACAATCTATCTGCCAGAGGATGCCTCCCCCCGCAAAATAGAAAAACTGAAGACCTTTCCCGTCGCTCTCCGCCGCGTCCCCGGCGACGCCCTCAACGCCGAGATCAGCGCCCGGGAAGCCGCAGCGCGAAGCGGCCAGCCCTTCATTTCGCCCTACAACGACCCGCACATCATCGCCGGTCAGGGCACAATCGCCGTCGAGCTGTTACACCAGCAGCCGCAGCTGGACGCCGTCTTCGTCACAGTCGGCGGCGGCGGCCTGATGGGCGGCATCGCCAGCTATCTCAAAGGCTCAGGCAGCCGTATTCAGACCGTCGGCTGCCAGCCCGAAAACTCCGCCGTCATGCTCGCCTCCGTGCGCGCCGGCCGCATCGTCGAGACTGAAAGCCTGCCGACCCTCTCCGACGGCAGCGCCGGCGGCATCGAACCGAACGCCCTTACCTTTGACCTCTGCCGCGACCATGTCGATCACTGGTTGACCGTCTGTGAGAAGGAGATCGCCGCCGCCATGCGCCTCATCTACCATGAAATCGGCGACTGTATCGAAGGCGCCGCCGGCGTAGCCGTCGCAAGCCTGCTGAAAATGGGAAACCGCGTCGCCGGACAACGCCTGGCCGTCGTCATCTGCGGCGGCAACGTGGATACAGATACCTGGCAACAGGTGCTGGAAGAACGAAAACTGGGTGAGTAAAAAAGATATTGTGAGGATAAAGCGAGGAGCTACGCTATGCCGAACCCCTTCCGACTCGGCTTCCTAAGCCACCTGCGCGGCCGCGCCGACGCTGATCAGGCCTACCGGGAAAGCCTCGAGATCTTTGACGCCGCCGACCGGCTCGGCTTTGACGCAATCTGGGTGGCCCAGCACCATTTCAAAGATCTGGGCGGTATGCTGCCCTCCCCGTTCCCATTTCTGGCCGCGGTCGCCGCACGCTCGCGCCGGCTGCGCCTGGGCACGTCGATCATCGTGCTGCCCTTTGAACATCCCCTCCGCGTCGCCGAAGACGCCGCCGTCGTCGACACCATCAGCGGCGGACGCCTCGAACTGGGTGTCGGCAGCGGCAGTGACGCCGACGAATTCGAAGCCTTCGACATCGACATCAACAGCCGCCACCAGCGCACCACCGACGCCCTCATCACCCTCAAAAAGGCCCTGGCCGGCGAAACCCTGGGAACGGACGGCCAGCGCCTGCGGCCCCCCGCACCCACCCTGGGCGACCGCCTCTGGCTCAGCGCGCTCAGCATTCGCGGCGCGCAGTACGCCGCTCAAAACGATGCCGGCCTGCTCCTCAGCCGCTTTGTCGGCAGCGAAGAACAGGCAGCCGGCCAGGAGCAGGAGCCGGTAGCGATCGCCTTTCGCGAGGCCTGGGGCGAGCGTCCTCTGCCGCCCCGCATCGGCCTCTCGCGCGGCATCTATCTCGGCAGCAGCCGCCAGGACGCCCTGAGCCAGATCGAAAAATACGCCATGGGGGGAATCCCCTCCGATCTGACCCCCGAGGGCTTCTGCCAGCGTGTCCATATCGCCTACGGCACCCCGGAGGACGTCGCCGCCCGCCTCGCCGAAGACCGCGTCCTGCCCTACACCACCGACCTTATCGTCCAGTTCGACCCCATCCACCCACCCCTCGAAAGAATCCTCGAGATGCTCGAACAGGTCGCAAAAGAAGTGGCGCCAGCCCTCGGCTGGCACCCCACTGACCACTGATCACAAACCACTGAACACAAACCACTGATTTCTGCAGTTCTACCCCAACCAGCGCTTACGCCGCTTGTAATGCTTTACATCCCGGTAGCTCCTGCGCCCCCCCACCTGCGTCAGGCCGAGGTAGAACTCCTTAATGTCCGCGTTCTCAGCCAGCTGCTCCGCCGGCCCGTCCAGCACGATGCGGCCCGTCTCCATCACATAGGCATGCGAAGCCGAACGAAGCGCCACATTCGCGTTCTGCTCGACCAATAGCATCGACACGCCCGACTCAGCGTTGATCCGCTGGATCACCTCGAAAATCGACTGCACCAACAGTGGCGCCAGCCCCAGGCTCGGCTCGTCCATCAGCATCAACTTCGGCTTCGCCATCAGCGCCCGGCCAATCACCACCATCTGCTGTTCGCCGCCCGACAGATAGCCTGCCGTGCGACGCCGGAACTCCGCCAAACGCGGGAAATAGCCGTAAACCTCGTCCAGATCCCGCCGTAAAGCCGCCTCGCTGGTCTTGCGGAAGATCGCGCCTGTCCGCAGATTCTCCTCGACCGTCAAGTGCTCGAAAAGCCGCCGCCCCTCCAGCACCTGCACGATCCCCATCTGGACAATCTCGTCCGGCGTCTTCCTGTCGATCCGCTCGCCATTCCACTCGATGCTGCCGCGCGTAACCTCACCCTGCTGCGTGCGCAGCAAGCCCGAGATCGCCTTGAGCGTCGTCGACTTACCCGCCCCGTTCGCCCCTAGCAGTGAGACGATCCGCTTCTCCGGCACCGCCAGCGAGATGCCCCGCAGCACCAGGATTACATCGCTATAGACAACTTCGATATTACTGATCTGCAGCATCTGGAATCCAGCGGACAGTGGCCAGAGGGACAGTCTGAATGCTCTCCCCAGGCCACTATCCACTACCCACTATCCACTGTAGCTATTCTGACCCCGGCCGCGTATCCGGCAAGGTCACGAAGTCCTGCACAACGACGAAGTCGACGCTGCCGTCCGCCATCATCTGTGCCTGGCGGATCTGCGCCTTGTTCGGCGCACGGTTGCTACCATCAGCTTTCATCTCAAGTACGCCTGCAGCACTGATCGTCCCCATCTGCTGCATCGCCTTCAGGAACTCGGTCCCATTCAGACCGTCGAAACCAACATTGTTCATGGCCACGGTCAGAATATCTGCAATCCCGAACATGACGCTGTACGTGAGCAGATAGGTGAATGCCTTATCCGTGTCCGGATACCCTTTGGCGTCAAACGATGCCAGGGCCCTTTGTACGCCCGGCGCATCGCTGTCAGTCCACCACAGATAAGGAAAGACCCCGTAGTAGCCGGCGGCGAGCGGCGCATTCGCACCCAGGATGTTCAATACGTCGCGGTTCATCCCCCAATTCACACTGCCCACCACCACCTGATCGTAGAATCCGAGCGCGTGCAGCGTGCCAATCACCTGCGTGATGCTGAACGAAATCGCCTGCATGTAGATCACATTCGCGCCATTGACCAACAGATTCTGCAGCTGGCCGGTCACGTCCGCCGACGGGTCAATCGGCTGCTGCTCCAGCGGCAGCACGGTGATCCCCAAAGAATCGGCAAAGGCCAGCGCTTCCGGCGTGGTCGCGCCCGCGCCGAAGGCGTTCGCCCAACCAATCACCCCCACCGTGATATCATCGCCCGCGCCTTCCGGTTTGATGTCGGCCCAGTTGTCATGCACGAACTGCAGGAAACCGGCGAACTGGTCCGAGTAGATCGGCACCATGCCGACCGTGTAGCCGTTGGGCGGGTCGTAAAGCGCCTGCGTATGGACCCCGGTGGCAATGTTGACGATCTCGTCTTCAACCACCCGGTCCTTCAGCGCAATCGCCGCGGCACTGTTGCTCGTCGTGATAAACAGAGGCTTGGGTGTCTCCGTTCGGTACTGCTCGTAGACCTGAACCTCCTGTTCAAGCACGTACTGCGTGTCCTCCAGCCGCAGTGTCAACATCACGCCGCAGACACCGCCCTCCGAGTTTATCTGCTCAATCGCGTCCTGCGTGCCGCCGATGAAGCCCGTTCCCATCAGCGTGGCCAGCGGGCCGGTCAGCCCCGCCTGCTGGTAGATCGTGAGGGTCTCACCCTCATAGCTGTTTTCGCATACAATCTCCATCGGCGCCTCTGGTGCCGCCGCCGACTCCGCCTGCGCCGCCGGCGCTGCTTCCTCCTCTGCCGCCATCGGCGCTTCTGCCGGCACCGGTGAGCAGGCAGCCGCAAGCAGGGCAAATACCAAGATGCATGAGATCACTAAAGTCTTCTTCATTGTAGACGCTCCTCTGTACTTGACTCTTCCCGACAGTTTATTGAATCTCTACTCGGCCGCCGGTCTTGTATCCGGCAGGGCCGTAAAATCCTGAACTACGACGAAGTCGATACTCCCATCCGCCATCATCTGCGCCTGGCGGATCTGCGCCCGGTTGGGCGCACGATTACTGCCCTCAACACTCATCTCAAAAACACCGGCCGCGCTTACTGTCCCCATCTGCTGCATCGCCTTGAGGAATTCGGCCCCGTTCAGCCCGTCGAAGCCAACATTGTTCATCGCAACCGTCAGAATGTCGGCGATTCCAAATAGTGCGCTGTACGTGAGCAGATAGGTGAATGCCTTGTCTGATTCAGGGTATTCCTTGGCCGTAAATGTCTCCAATGCCTGCCGTACGCCCGGCTCATCCGTATCGGACCACCACAAATAGGGGAAGACCCCGTAGTAGCCCGCGGCCAGCGCGGCATTCTCACCCAGGATATTCAGCACGTCGCGGTTCATGCCCCAGTTCACACTGCCCAGCACCACCCGATCGTAGAATCCGAGCGCGTGCAGCGTACCGATTACCTGCGTGATGCTGAACGAGAGCGACTGCATGTAGATGACATTCGCGCCATTGACCAACAAGTTCTGCAGCTGACCGGTCACGTCCGCCGCCGGGTCGATCGGCTGTGCCTCCAGCGGCAGCACGGTGATACCCAGCGAGTCCGCGAAAGCCAGCGCCTCCGCTGTGGTCGCGCCCGCGCCAAAGGCGTTCGCCCAACCAATGACACCCACAGTGATATCATCGCCTGCGTTTTCGGGTCTGATGTCGGCCCAGTTGTCATGCACGAACTGCAGGAAGCCGGCGAACTGATCGGAGTAGATCGGCACCGTGCCCACCGTAAACCCATCGGTCGGGTTGTAGAGGCCCATCGCATTCACGCCGGAGGCCAGGTTGACGATACCGTCCTCCACCACCCGGTCCTTCAGCGCGATCGTGGCCGCGCTGCTGTAGGTCAGCACGAATACCGGTTTGGGCGTCTCCGCGCGGAACTGCTCATAGACGCCAACCTCCTGTTCGAGCGCGTACTGCGTGTCCTCGACCCGCATCTCCAACATAACCCCGCACACGCCCCCCTGCGCATTTATCTGTTCCACCGCGTCCCTCGTACCGCTGACCGAGCCGCTCCCCATCAACGTGGACAGAGGGCCGGTCAGCCCCGCCTGCTGATAGATCGTCAGGCTGGCGCCATCGTAGCTATTTTCACAGGCGATAGTCGTCGGTATGTCTCGCGCGGCTGCCGGCTCCTCCGCGCGCGGCGCTGCCGCCTCCTCGGCCGCTATCGGCGCGCAAGCGGCCGTCAGCAGGGCAAAGAGCAGCAAGAGTGTAACCAGCAGCGGGCGCACCCAGGCTTTCGAAACCGCACTTACCATTGCCGAGTCATCTCTATTCCACATGCTTCCTGCACTACACACAGTGAACGGAAAGACGCCGCGGTTACCCCAATCGCCTTGACTCCCTCGCAACATCATCGCCCGCGTCAACGTGCAAACGGACGCAGCCGCCACCCTGCTCTCAAAAGCTGCCACCGGTGCGCCAGTCCCCGCGGCTCATAGATTAAGAACAGCATCAGCGCCAATCCGAAAAAGATCGGGCGGAACGACGTCAGCAGCTGGCCGGACAGTTCGGGAAAGACCGCCGCCAGCATTCCACCAAGCAAGTTGGAGAAATCCTCCAAAAATACGATGAAGGCGACCCCCAGAAACGGGCCCAAATTGGTGCCGAGGCCGCCAATCACCAGCATCCCCAGAAAGATAATCGACTCGTTCAGGCTGTAACCGAACTCGGTGCCAACCCCCCGCTGGCTGTGCGCCTTAATCGCGCCCGCCAGGCCCGCCAGCATCGCCGCGATGAAAAAAGCCCGCAGCTTGTACGTGAAAAGATTGACGCCCAGCAACTCCGCCGCCAGGTCGTTGTCGCGTACGCTCACGAACGCCCGCCCCAACCGCGTGCGCGAAATGTTGAACAGCAGAACAGTCGTAATTAACAGAACGATCAGCGAGATATAGTAGAAGTTGCTGACCTCGCCGAAGTTCACCCCGCCCAGCTGTGGAAGCGGAACTTCGATCGCGCCTTCTGTGCCGCCAAGATAAGCTTTGAATGTATGGCGGCTCAGCCAGGGAATGATGAACTGGGCCGCCAGTGTCGCGAAGGCCAGGTAGAAGCCCTTCACCCGCAGACTCGTCAGGCCGAAGATAAGGCCGATCGCGCCGGCCACAAGCGCCGCCAGCGGCAGCGCAATGAAGAAGGAGAGACCGGCGTGAATAACGATCAGCGCCGACGCGTAACCGCCCACCAGCATAAAGGCAGCCTGGCTCAGTGAAATCTGGCCGGTGTAGCCGGTCAGAATGTTCAGACCCTGCACCGCGATGACCGTATACGCAATCTGATTGGCAGTGCTGATCAGGTAGGCGTCGCCCCACAGAGGCAGCGTGAATGCCGCCAGCAAACTGACCCCCAGCAGCCAGTAGTGCCACGGCTGGCGCAACAACGCCATATCCTGCTCATAGGAGCGGTCAAAGTCCCCCGCAGGGCGCAGCATCGCCACCGGCTATATCCTCTCGATTCTCTTCTGCCCGAACAACCCTTCCGGACGTATCAGCAGAACCACCAGCAGCAACAGGTAGGGCGCGATTTCAGAAGAATTCCGCACCTCGATCAACCGCGAAGCCTGCACCAGCGCCTGCACCAAGCCAATCGCGAATCCCCCCAACAACGCGCCGCCCAACGACTCCAGCCCGCCCAACAGAATCGCCGGAAACGCGATCAACGCCACCGTCGAAAGGTTCAAGCTCACGCCGCTGACCGTGGCCAGCAGGACGCCGCCCAGCGTCGCGATCACCCCGGCGATGCCCCAAGAAAGACCGAAAACCCGTCTGACCTTGATACCGACCGACCGGGCCACCTCGTGGTCCTCCGCAGTCGCCCGCATCGCCAAACCAGTTCTTGTGTTGTTGAAAAACCAGATGAACAGGGTCGCAGCCAGGGTTGCCACCGCAAATGTCGCAACCAGCGTATATTTCAGACGGATCGCATCGCCGAACGCACCGGGAAAGGGAATGATCAACACGTCGCTGGGCGAAAACGGCGCCGGGAAGTTGCTCTTCAACTCCACGCCGAAAAGAATTGCCGTCACACCCTCAATCAGTTGCGCCAGGCCCAGCGTCATCAGCATGATCGCCAGCAGCGGCTGCCCCGTCATCGGCCGCAGCGCAAAACGCTCGATCAGCAGCCCGATTCCCATCGACGCGATCAACGCCGCGATCACCGCCGCCCACAGCGGCAGGTCGATCAAAGCGCCGCCCGGCTCCGCCCCACCTCCCGTGAACCACCACGTCAGGAAAGCGCCAAACATCACCAGGTGCCCGTGCGCGAAGTTGAACACCTCCGACGACTTATAGATCAGGACGATCCCCAGGGCGATCAGGCCGATCGTCCCGCCGTTGAGAAGTCCCGTTACAAACTGTTGCGGTACCAGTGACCAATTCATCGTACTTCCCGGCAACAATTGAAAAGTAAACGCCCCGTAAGCTCGGGCAATCGCATCGCTAATTCGATCGACTTCCACCGGACAATCGATTCTCTATAAGACCAAAAGGATGTCATCTGATCCCCTGCTAAACCACCCGCTCCCACCTGATTTTCGGCGGCGCACACTGACCACTAACCACTGATCACTGACCACTGCAGTCCACAATTCGCAGATCCGTCTCAATCACGCCTTCACGGCCGTCCTGGTAGCGTACCGGCGTCTGCACCTGAATCCTTTTCTGCTCCGCATACATCGCCCCGATCATCTCGTCATAGCGCGTGTAAAGGACGTCGCGGCGCAACTTGCGCGAGCGTGTCATCTCCGACTCGTCTGCGTCAAACTCCTTCGGCATCAGCACAAACCGCCGCAACCTGCTCGTCGGCGGCATCTCTGCATTCACCTCCACCACCGTCTGCCGGATCAGTTCGCAGACCTCGTCCTTCTGCGAAAGGTCGGCGAACGTGGTGAATCCAATGCCCTGCCTTTCCGCCCAGCTGCTCACATTTTCAAAGTTGATGATGATCAAGGCGGTAACGTATTCCTGCGCCGGCCCGCCCACAGCCATCACGTCCAGAATGTAGGGGCTGAACTTGAGCCGCCCTTCGATGAACTGCGGCGCGTACCGCTCACCGTTGGCCAGCGTGATCATATCCGCCATCCGGTCCAGATAGATCAGGTGGCCGTCTTCGTCGATGTGGCCCGCGTCCCCTGTGCGAAACCAGCGCTCGCCGTTCTCTTCAATTATCGCCTCCGCCGTCGCCTCCGGATTGTTGTAATAGCCCTGAAACACCGTTGGACCGCCAATCTGGATCTCGCCGTCCTCAGCCGTGCGCACCGATACGCCGCCCCCAGGCCGCCCAACACTGGCAATCTTGATGTCATTGTCCCAATGAATTGTACCACTTCCGGTCACTTCAGTTAATCCATATATCTGTTTCAGGTTGATGCCCAGCGCGTGAAAAAAGCGCATCGCATCCGGGCTCAGCGCGCCGCCGGCCGTATACGCGGCCCGCAGCTTGGTGAACCCCAGCTTGTCCCGCAACGGGTGGAATAGGCACCAGTCACCGATCTGATACGCGAGCCGCAACCCCGGCGATGCCGTCTCGCCCGCCAGCTTCCTGTCCGCCAGCCGCCGACCCACAGGCAGAAAAATCTCGTACAGCTTGCGGTTGATCCACGAAGACTCCGCCATCTGCACCTGGATCGTTCCCAGCAGCGCATCCCAAAGCCGCGAATTGTAAAGTACCCGCTGCGGCGCAATCTCGCGCACGTTCTCGCGCACCGTCTCCGGGCTTTCCGGAAAATTCAGAATCAAGCCATGCACACAATGCGGCGCAACGCCCCACGCGTGCTCAGCGATCCAGCCCAGCGGCAGCAGGCTCACATGGTTGTCGCTATCGTACAGCGGTTCCACCTGCGTAAAGGCCTCGGTCGAACGGAGTATGTTCTCATGGCTGAGCAGCGCGCCTTTGGGGCGGCCCGTCGTGCCCGACGTATAGCTAAGAATAGCCAGGTCAGCGACGCGCCCCTGCGCCACCTCCTCTTCAAATCGTGACGGCTCCCGGGCGGCCGCCTCCTCTCCAAGCCGGCAAACCTCTTCGTAACTGGCGAGCCAGGCATCGTCGTACTCCCACAGCCCCCGCTCGTCCCAGTAAACCACGCGCTCGACCTTGGGAATGCGGTCCCGCACCGCCAGCACCTTGTCCACCTGCTCCTGGTCCTGCGCCAGGACAAAGCGGGCGTCGCTGTGGTCGATGATATAAGCGGCCTCCTCAGCGGTCGCGTCGGTGAACAACCCCACCTGCACGCCGCCCACCGCCTGCAGCCCCAGATAGGCCCACAAATACTGCCGGTCATTGTCGCCAATCGTCGCGACATGATCACCGCGCGCCAGGCCCAACTCCTGCAGACCCAGGCCAAACTGCCGCACCTGCTCGCAGGATTCCTGCCAGCTGAACTCCCGCCAGATGCCGAACTCCTTGTCGCGCAGCGCGACCTCCCCGGCGCCGCGGGATCTGACCTGTCTCAAGAAATGTTGGGGAACCGTCTCCGGGCCGTTCGTCTCAGTCATTCAACTCGCCTGTCCCAAATAGGCGCGTATGACCTCCGGGTCGCGCCCGATCTCGTCCGGCCCGCCGTCCGCGATCTTATTGCCAAAATCCAGGACGACGATCCGGTCCGCAATGTCCATCACGAGTGTCATATCATGTTCGACCAGGATAATCGTCACCCCGCGACGCTCATGGATGTCGAGGATAAAGCGCGCCATATCCTCCTTCTCCTCGGCATTCATGCCCGCCATCGGTTCATCCAGCAGCAGCAGCTTCGGCTCCAGCGCCAGCGCCCGACCCAACTCGACCCGCTTGCGCAGCCCGTAAGGCAGAGCGCCGACCATCGTCTTGCGAATGTGCGCGATCTCCAGGAAGTCGATCAACTCCTCGACTACCGCCCGGTGCCGTGCCTCCTCCTTGCGCGCAAAGCCCCAAAAGAGTGCGCTCGCCAGCATATTCTGGCGCATGTGTATATGCCGCGCCGCCATCATATTGTCGAGCGCGCTCAGGTAGGTATAGAGACCGATGTTCTGGAAAGTGCGGGCGATGCCCAGCTGCGCCACCCTTCTGGCGCCGGTCAGGTCATGTTCGCCCTGGAAGACCAATCTGCCCTGCTGCGGGCGGTAAAATCCACTGATGCAGTTGAGCATCGAAGTCTTACCCGCGCCATTGGGGCCGATAATGGCGCGAATCTCCCCTGGACGCACGTCGAAGTCGACCTCGTCCAGTACAGTCGTACCACCGAAGGAGAGGGTTACGCCCTCGACCTGTAGGATGCTCTCAGTTGCTGTGGGGAGTTCCGCAGGGGTCATTCTGTGAGCCGCAGTGGCAGGGCCATTGAAACCGAATCAGGTCCCTTATTGTAGAATTCAATGCATTGAATTCTAGCACCCGCATTGCGGTAGTCACAATCAGAAATCAAAAACTTTCAACCACTCAACCCAAAAACTCCTCCAACACAACCGCCACCCCGTCCTCCTTGTTACCGCCCGTCATCCGGTCCGCCACCGCCTTCACCTCTGGCACCGCGTTCGACATCGCCACCCCAAGCCCCGCCTCGGCAATCATCTCCACGTCGTTAACGTCATCGCCGAACGAGATCACTTCCTCCATGCCAACGCCCCACCGGTCCAGCAGCCAGCGCAGCGCCGCCGCCTTCGATGTGCCGCACGGGATCACCTGGACCAGGTCATACTTGGGCGATATCAAGGCGCGGCTCGTTCTCGGCAGATCGCGCAGCAATGTCTCCGACGGTTTCCCCACAACTGCCTGGCCATTGAGCGACAGTGGCTGCGCCGCGTCCAGCTCCTCCAACGAAGTCAGGATCTTGGCCGCGGGGCGGTCGGTATGTGCCAGCACATCGCTGACAAAATGGGCTCCCGGCCACTCAACCTCCCGGTTAACATAAAGCGCATCGTCAATTTCGACCCCCAACCGGCAGCCGGGGGCCCCACTTTGGATCGCGCCGACGATGCGGCGGGCATCGTCTACCGGAATCGTCGACTGAAACAGAACGTTGCCCTGCAGTTCGATCCAGGCGCCGTTGTAACAGATCATGGGAAAGTCGTTCAGAAAAGAGTGGATCGATTTCGTCGAACGCGGCGGGCGTCCGGTCGCAACCACGATCCTGCGGCCCGCGGCCTGCCAACTGTCCAACGCAGCCATCGTGCGCGCCGAAATCGTCGTGGAATCTTCCAGAAGCGTGTCGTCTAAATCGACGGCCAGTACTGAATACATTATGGTTGATCTCCCGAAATCGGTGGATCATCAACAGCGGACGGCGCCAATTGCGCATCACTAGAAAACTGTCAACGCGCCTGGCCATCAAGTCTACCCTACCTCCTGTTTGCAGTCCATCCGGACCACCCTCCGGGCCAAGCAGACCATCCCGCCCGCAGTGGTATCAATCTAGCTTTTACCCAATTTGACAAGCGTTCCAGCCTGAAGTATGCTTATATGCAGCAAAACCAGTTTGTGTTCTGACAGCTCTACGTTGGGACGTTCCCCACATGCAATGGGGCAGGGGGCATTTTTCATGTAGTATCGCCAGTCAGTGCGCGGGTTGTTTTGCGCCTTATCTGGTAGTCGCAGTTAGCAGAGGAGTTTACTCACCATGAGTGAAACAGTAGTCGGTACGGTGAAGTGGTTCAGTGATCAGAAGGGCTATGGCTTCATCGCCCGCGAGGACGGACCCGACGTGTTTGTGCATTTCTCCGCCATCCAGTCGGAGGGCTTCCGCAGTCTTGCGGAAGGTGATCAGGTTGAATTCGTGATTGAGGACGGCCCGAAGGGCCCTGCCGCCAGCAACGTTGTGAGGCGTCAGAGCGTGGCCTGAGTATCGGTCCGTTTGTCATAGCAGGGAGTGACTTATTTGTCGCCAAGCCCCAGAATCTGGGGCGGGCGGCAAAACTCAGAGTCGCTCTCTTTTTTTTATTTCACAATCTAGGGGCTATTGGGCGTTGGCCCCATCGGTACAGACGACGGTCAGTTGGTATCCGTCGAGAGAGACCCTGCTGCCATTTTCCCAGGGTCGACCCTGCCCCGTCCACGGGTCCAGCTGAAGGAACGGGCCCTCCGCGTCCAGTTGTACCTGCCCCGCAAGCGACGCGCCCTCCTCGTTAAATAGCATCCACCAGTCCCGGCCGCCCTTCTGCACACGCCGCACGCGCAGCGCCGGCGCCGCTGGTTCGACAACGACATCCGCCGCCACCAATCCATCGACAAAGCCCAATATCTCTCCTGCCGGCGTTTCCGGTCCGCACCGCAGCAGTCGTCCGGCCTCTTCCAGCCTCAGCAGCGCTTCCCCCGTACGCGCATCCGGCTCGTGCATCGTCAGCACCGCCTCGTAGTGCATCCCCGCCAGACGAATGCCGCGCTCGTCCACGACCGCGTCCTCCCACAGATGCCGCTCCTCCACGTAATTGAAATCGCGCTGGTGCTGAAACAGGACCTTCGCCGGCTCCCAAGGTAGCCAGTCCACCTTGCCCAAAATCGCCACTGAACAAAAGTGATGGCTGTCCGTATTCAGCCAGCTCAGCCGCCGGCACCGGTCCGCGTAGCTCTTATACCGCCCCCACCAGGCACTGTTCGGCCCCACGTCCGGCGGCCGCTCATCCCAGCGAATCCCCCGCACACTGTAGTAGAACGCGTGTGGGAACAGCATGTTCGTGCCCCGCACAAAGCACCAGTCCGCCAGCCAGTTCATCTCCTCCCACGTCAGCTCGTGTCCGAAGGCGCCGCACAGTTCGTTCGCGTTGCGTCGCCGCCCCGTATGGATCATCGCCGAGCTGCCGCATTTTCCCTGCGTCGACTGCGGCCCCTCAAGCGCCGTCGGATCGTCCGGCAGCACCCACCGCCACACGATATCCTGGCCGGGCATGTGAAAATAGCGTTCCGCGCCCAAATCGTCCGCCTTCGCCGGATGCCCCGTCAGCGCAATTCCATGCTCCGTACACCAGTCATATAACTGCGCGTACCACGTCTCCTCCATCCGCAGCGCGATCGCCCGCTCGTAATCCGCCCGGTATCGCTCCGCCTCCGGCTCATCATCATGCCACAGTGCCGCCAAATGCGGCGTGAAATCATAGCCCAGCAGCCGGTTCACATGCGCCAGAATCCCCGTCGTCCCCGGCCACACCCCCCGCTCCCGCGGCTTGCCCACCGGGCTCGGCTCATCCGTAAATATCGCCGGAATCAGCCCCCCAAAATGCGCCCCGAACCGCTCATAGAACTTATCGTAAACAAGCCGGATAAAACAAGCCACCGCCTCCGGATTGAGCAGATCCCCAGCCAGCGGCTCATCCTCCGCCGGACCGCCGTCAATATAGTGCAGCCCTCGAATATAAGCGTCCATCTTGCGGTCGATCACCGCCAGCCGCTCGCCACCCTGCCTCCTCACCACTGCCACTGGCGTCTCATCCGCCTGCAGCCTCGGCTCCTCCCCCTCCGCCAGCCCCCGCGCCGCCAAGCAGCGCGTCTGATAGCCCGGATTCTCCTCTACCACCTGCCCTGCCGAAGACCCCGAAGGATACATCCCCTCATCGTACAGCACCACCTGCATCCCCCGCCGCTCCGCCTCCTCTATCGCAACATCATAAAATTCCAGCAGCGCCTCCGACATCCACCCCAAAGAGCGCGGCAGGCCCACCCGCGGATGAATAATGAACCCATGCACCCCATGCGCTTCAAAATCCCCAATCTGCCGCCGGATCTCATCAGCATCAAGGTTGTCATTCAAAAACCAAAAAGGCAGCACCGAAAACTCCGTCGGCGGGTCGGCAAACGTATCAAGTGTCGAAGGCATATTCAAGTCCTGATGGTGAATGAAGTCACGCAGTAGAGACTGGTAGTTTACTTGAGATTTAATGGCTGTGGAACATCGACCAAAGCATGAGAGGCGGTATGGTGCCTGTCGAAAGGTTGCGTGCCGTGTCGAACTGGCATCGGAATATAGTGTGGAAAGGGACAGTATGGAACTACTCTCGTGTTCCGGGTAGTATTCCTATCCTTATCGCCTTGGAACAGCTGGACGCCTATATTCTGACGTCTGTCGAATGTCTGGCCGCAGTGGACAGCTACGTGCATCATGTGAGTCGATCCCTCCACTGCGAGACCCATTTCTGAGTACCGAGCGTACCGTACTGATCTGCCGAGATGGTGGCGCTTAGTTTGGTCGAGGTGATCCTTTCTAATTCTCTGTGCGAATCCAAGAGAAACCTCCAACGGAATCGTCCGGGCGCGACCGTGCCGTCGATAATCGGCATCGATCAGGACGGTACAAACTGTCGCAAGGCTTGCGAGAAAAAGCAAAGCCATTTGACAAGTGTTTCCAATTATGTTACCATTTTGGTAATGAAAAATGCGATATTCGTACGGGAAACCCTATGGAGATCTCTTTCAGAAACCGTAAACTTGCGACGGTCTTCAGTTCAGAAAGGACACTCAGAAGAGAATACGGGGCCCGTGCAGCCCGCATAATCATGATTCGGCTTGCAGTTCTGCTGGACGCCGAAACACTGTCTGAAGTGCCGGCAACGCCGCCCGACCGAATGCACCAACTCACCGGCGATCGCGACGAGCAGTTTGCCGTCTACCTTGTCCACCCCTACAGGCTTGTCTTCGTGCCAGCTCATAATCCGCTGCCGCGCAAAGAGGATGGCGGGATTGACCTTGAACAGGTGACAGTAATCACTGTCCTGGAGGTGGTTGACTATCATTAGAGGCAATGGCTATCGAGCAGGACGCCGTGATTAGGGCCGCAACACCGGTTATCAAAGTGATTGCCTATCACTGAAGGAGGAAAGAGGCATGGTTCCAACAACCTATCCGTTCCAGCCCGATTATGCCGTACCGCCGGGATGGGTCCTGGAGGAGCGGCTGGAGGCGAATGGAATCTCGCAGGCCGAGTTTGCCCGGCGATGCGGACGCTCTCCCAAGTTCATCAGCGACATCATTGCCGGAAAGGCGCCCGTTGAAGCGAAGACCGCGCTTCAGTTTGAGAAAGTCTTGGGCGTCAGTGCCAATATCTGGCTTGGCATCGAGAAACGCTATCGCCTACACCAGATGAGAGAGGCCGAAGCCAGGGAAGCTGAAGCGTCCGAGGACTGGGCGCGCAGCTTCCCCCTTAACGAACTGGTCAAAAGAGGCGTGACCCGCAAAGCGTCCTCTGCAGGAGAGAAAGTTACCGAGCTGTTGACCTTCTTTGGTGTGGCCTCTATTGAAGCATGGACGGTAAGGAATGAAACAGTTGCGGTGGCTTACCGGCATTCCCTGAGCTTCGAAAGCAACAGCTTTGCCCTGGCCGCTTGGCTTCGGCTAGCCGAAATTGAGGCCGAAGGGCAAGCTCTGCAAGACTTCGACAGGGCCGCCTTCATGGGAGCTCTAAAGCAAGCCCGCCAATTGACACGCGAAAAGTTTCCGCAAGCCTTCGTCGAAGCGCGCCAACTTTGCAATGAAGCCGGCGTTGCTCTTGTGTGCGTAAAGCCACTGCCCAAGACGCGCCTGAGCGGAGCGGCAAGGTGGCTCTCACCCCGAAAGCCGCTGATTGCGCTGAGCGGGCGTCACGGTTCAGACGACCAGATCTGGTTCAGCCTATTCCATGAAGCCGCACACATCCTTCTGCACAGCAAGAAGAGTGTCTACGTTGACGGAGACACGAACGGTGACGAAGGAGATGAGGCCGAGGCAAACAAATGGGCGGCAAACTTCCTGATTCCCCAGCCTGCTTGGCAGCGCTTCCTCGCCGCCGACGCCTACCGCAGCGAGGACGCCATCCGCAACTTTGCCGCCGAACAGGAAATCGCGCCAGGTATAGTTGTCGGCAGACTCCAGCACGAAGGGCTGCTTGCATGGAGGAGTCGCTTGAACCGGCTAAAAGTAAAGGTGCGGCTGGAGTAATCGACCCCTGAAGGCAAGAAATACCCACTTCCCCTCCATTGCGCCCGACTAAGGCTACGCATGGTCACCGAAAACATCCGCACGCTCAAATTCGACGACTGCGGCTTCGAGATGAAATAGCCAGCAGCATCACTCTTCTCCCGCCGCCAAACCCCCCTCGCTCCAGTTTCCTGCAGACGCCTTCCACGAATTCTCCGCACCCCCATCCCCCAAACCCACCCCAAATTACCCCCCAACTCCAATCCTATGGCATCATGGAAAAAATTTCCGCCTTACCCAAACAAAACCAATGCAAACCAAGCCAATCCCACCCCAATGAAAGCCCCCACCCTCGCCTGGACCACCCTATCCATCAACACAGTCGTCATCCTCCAGGGCGCCATCGTCAGAGCCACCGGCTCCGGCGCCGGCTGCGGCCGTGACTGGCCCCGCTGCCAGGGCGAAATCCTCCCTCTCGACCACGGCCTCGCCACCTGGATAGAGTTCTCGCATCGCGCCCTTTCGGGCGTGGCTCTCCTGATGGGCATCTGGCTGCTCGTCAAAGCCATCCGCCTGCGCCACGACCTGCCCGGCTTCCTGCCCTTCGCCATAATTTCCGCCGTTTTCCTCCTGTTCGAAGCCCTCATCGGCGCCGGCACCGTCCTCACCGGACTCACCGGCGACAACGTCTCTGTCGCCCGCGGCCTCCTGGTCGCATTCCACCTGCTCAACTCCATGCTGCTGATCGGCGCGCTCGCACTCACCACCCTCCACGCCTATCCTGGGCGCGACTGGCCGCCGGACTGGACAGGTCAGACCGGCCTGAAAATCCTTATTGGTGTAAGCCTGCTGGGGATGATGATCGTAATGTTCTCAGGCGGCATCGCCGCCATGGGCAACACCATGTTCCCACCGGAATCCCTGCAAGAAGGGCTAACCGACGACTTCAGCGCCCAGGCCCACCCGCTCATCCGCCTGCGGATCCTGCACCCATTCCTGGCAATCGCAGTCGGCGTCTTCCTTTGGATGAGCCACGCCCTGACCGGCTGGCTCAAGCCTACGCCGCAGGCCCGCCGTTTCCGCAACCTGCTCCTGGCAGTCTACGCCGTGCAACTGCTGGTCGGGACAGTCAATCTGGCCATGCTGGGCCCGATTCCGCTCCAGCTTCTCCATCTGGCAATGGCCGTAGCAGCCTTCGGTCTATGGTCCGTCGTCGGTTGGCTGACCCTCAGCGCTTCTCCCACCGGCAGCGCAATACCGTCCGTACCC
This sequence comes from Caldilineaceae bacterium, assembly GCA_958295845.1. Taxonomy (GTDB): domain Bacteria; phylum Chloroflexota; class Anaerolineae; order Caldilineales; family Caldilineaceae; genus Bin5. The sequence goes on along the minus strand of OY282376.1, from coordinate 4,653,084 downwards.
TGGCAAACAAAAGAGGTCCAGCCCTCATGATCAACACCACGTCAACGCTGCCCGCCGCCACCTGGCGCGACTACCTGACCCTGACCAAGCCCAAAGTCATCTCCCTACTGCTTTTCACAGCGATCTGCCCCATGTTCATGGCTGCCCGCGGTCTTCCCCACTGGCTGCCCCTGCTCGGCGTCCTCGTTGGCGGATACATGGCCACCGGCGGAGCCGGCGTATTCAACATGGTGCTCGACCGCGACATCGACGGCAAGATGCGCCGCACCGCCCAAAGACCCCTCGTCACAGGCGTCATCAGCGTCCGCAACGCTGTCCTCTTCGGCCTCCTGCTCAGCGTCGGCGCGTTTCTGATCCTGTGGCAAACAGCCAACCTGCTGACAGCCCTGCTCGCCTGGTTCGGTTTACTCTTCTACGTGATTGTCTATACCGCGTGGCTCAAACGGACTACTTGGCAAAACATCGTCATCGGCGGCGTCGCAGGCTCGGTCATGCCCCTGCTGGGGTGGGCCGCCGTCACCAATGGACTGGACTGGATGGCCGCCCTTCTCTTCGTCCTCATCTTCATGTGGACACCCGTCCACTTCTGGGCGCTCGCCTTCCTCGTCAAGGATCAGTACGAGGCCGTCGGCATACCCATGGCGCCGACAGTCCTCGGCAGCAAACGTACCCTGCAGCAGATGATGTTGTATGCCGTCCTGACCATACTTGCGTCCCTGGCGCCGCTCGCCCTCAACGAAGCCGGATGGCTCTACACCGGTGTCGTCATCCTGCTGGACATCTTCCTCATACACAAAGTGGTCAAGCTCTATCGTCACGTCGAAGCCGGGCACGAAGTGAACCGGGAAGAAGCCCTCTCCCTCTACAAATACTCCATGCTATACCTGGCCCTCGTATTCTTGACCCTGGTCGCAGACCGAACTCTGTCACTCACATTCCCCATCTAACCACCCACCCCCACCCAGCAACCGACCCTGCGTGAGCCAAACCGAGGCGTTCTCTCTCCTCGCCCCCACGCGCCCGCGAACAGAACCGCACAGTTTCCCGCCCAATTCACGAGCCCTAAGACCACAACCTGCAGCGACCCAATAATTTTTTTCTTTGGCCTACATCAGATCAAGTGAAGAGTACTTCGTGGAAAAAGGAAGTTGCAGTTCTTCGCGTTACTTCGCGGCCCTTCGCGGAAAAAAGGAAGTTGCAGTTGCCGTTCTCCGCGGCCCTCCGTGTACTCCGTGGTTAAAGGTGTTGCCGTTGCCGTTGCAGTTCTTCGCGTTCCTTCATACGCCTCCCCCACCAGCTGAGATGGGAAGACCGCGTTCAATTTAGACGTTGCGCTCTGTCAAAGTATAATTGCGGCAAAACAGACTCATATCTGGAGGGTTCATGCGTATCACTGAAAAAGGACAGGTTACCATTCCCAAGCATCTGCGGGATCGTTTCGGTATGACCGCCAATGTCGAGGTCGATATCACACCCACCGAACGGGGACTCCTGATTCGAAAACGGCCTGCTGGCAAGCATCCCGTGGAACGCGTCTACGGCATCCTGAACGGAGGAAATACCGACGATTATCTCGACGAAGTGCGCGGGAGATGATTACCGCTGTCGATACGAGCGTCGTTCTGGACGTATTTCTCCCCGATGACCAGTTTGGCCCGCGATCACTGGAAAGACTTCGTGATGCCTACGATCAAGGGGCAATTCTGATCTGTGATATAGCTTATGCCGAGCTTGTTCCCGCCTTCCCCGATCGCACCACGCTGGATGAAGCGCTGCGGGAAATAGGCGCGACCATCTCTCCTATTGATACCGGAATTGCCTATGAAGCTGGAGTGCGTTGGGCTCAATACAGGCAGGCCGGCGGACCACGCACCAGGATCATGACAGACTTCCTGATCGGAGCCCACGCGCTTACGGCGGCCGACACCTTTCTCACACGAGATAGTGGTTTTTTCGCAACCTACTTTCCGGAATTAACGGGACGGTAAACCAACAGAACTGTTACACTAAGTCGCTGTCCGGCGTCGACTGATACAGTGAGAACCAGTGGACTCACAATAAGAAACGTCCCCCACAAGGGGGACGACTGACTAACGAAACTATTGAAGAAATCGCCCGCACACCGATCGCTATCTTCAGGGGGCACGAGAGGATCTGGAAAACCGAACAATCCTTTTCAGCCCTGCACTACTCCCCACATCTAATCCTCCCAAACATACTCCTCCCGCACCGGCTGAAACACATCCAATATCCGGCATCGCGTAATCGCTTTCCCCGAATGCTCCGCCCCGCCCGGAATCACATACACATCCCCCGGCCCCAGCACCTGCGTCTCCCCGCCCGTGATCCGGATCTCAAACTGACCCTCAAACATATTGATCACCTGCTCGTGCGGATGCGAATGGGCCGGCAGCGGCGAATCCGCCGCAACATCCCAGTACACAAACGTCATATTCTCGCTGTGAATAAACTTCCCCACAAACCCCGGGAACAACCCCCGCTCCTTCACCTCATCCAAACTATAAACAGTCATCTCCCACTCCCAATATCATGCGTATTACTCCCACCGACCTCTGACCACTAACCACTGACTTCCACGCCCTCCAGCTGCGCCACCAACGCCATCGAATGGATAGCGTCCCGAATATCTGTCAGCGGCTTCTCACCCGTGCGCACACAGTCCACAATATGCTCGTGCATCGCCAACACACCGTCATAGCGGCTCGTGTCCGCCTCATCCACGCCGTCGATCTGCCACCCGCCCAGCGTGCGCGCCTCATTGTCCTCCGTAATCTCAATCTCATGCGGGAGCTTGAAATAGCAGCCCACGCCCGTGCCGTGCAGCTCCCCGCGCAGCACGCGACCGCCAGACGCCCGGTTCCCGTGAATAAAACCGGTCGCACCGTTATCGAATCGCACCAGCCCCGTATAGCAGTTGCGGTAACTGCTGTCGAAGCTGTCCTGGTACGCCGTCACCTCCACCGGCTCGCCGCCGACCATATAGCGCACCAGATCGACCGCGTGGCACAGATCGTCCCAGTTCGTCGTCGTGAAACTGAACGCATCCTCGCCCAGCATTCGTTTATGGAAAGTGCCCACCGCCGTCGAGACCGGCCCGTATGTCGCCACCAGCCGCATCGCCTCCCGCGTTACCGCCGCATGCCGCCGCTGGAAACCCACCGCGCAGATGACATCGTTCGCCACCGCGGCATCGTGGATCTGCTGCACCTCGTCCATGTTCATGCCCGGCGGCTTCTCTATAAACGTATGCTTGCCCGCGTTCAAACAGTCCAGCGCCGTCTGCAGCAGCCAGCGCTCGTGCATAACGCAGTAAACCATGTCCGGGTCCACTTCCTCCAGCATCCGCCGGTGGTCGTCATAGCGGTACTGGAAATCGTAGGCCACTGCCACCTCGTGCAGGAGCTCCTCGTCCAGTTCGCACGCGGCCACCATCTCCACGTCTGCCAAGCGGTTCACGTTCGGATAGTGCGCGCCTTGGCTGCGCCTGCCCGCGCCGATAAAAGCGGTTCGAATCATCAGGAAACTCCTTCCCAGTCGTAGTCAATGTAGCCCTCGTCCCGCACCAGCAGCGCCGTCTCGATCATCGTCCGCAGGTCACCCTGCGGCCGGAAATTGATCAGGCTGCGGGCCTTCGTATTGTCATGGTCGTACTGGTAATGCACCGGCACCCGCACCTCCAGCGGCTCCACACTGCTCTTCTCAGCCAGGATCGCCGCCGCCTCCGGGAAACTGAACGGCGCCGGCGCCCCGCAGTTGAACGACTCGTCCACCGCGCCCGGCTCCTCCACCGCGCACACCAGCAAATGCGCGATATCGCGCGCATCGTTCGGCTGATACACCCACGGCCGTCCATCCAAATCGCGCACGCTGCACGGCTGGTTCTCGTCTTCCGCCCGGTCCAGCACATCGTGCCACAGCTCTGTGCCGTCGGCCATGTAAAGCTCACCCAGCGGCGTATTCTGTCCCCGTTCCAGCAGCCCAGCCACCGCGCCCACCGTAAACCGGCTCAGGATCGCGTCGCCCGACTGCACATGGCTCGGCCGCACAATCGAGTAGCGCAGCCCTGTCTCACGCGCCGCCATCTTCGTGAACTCCTCGCCGATCAGCTTGCCCAGCGAATACTCGCCCATCGGCCGTTTCGGATGCCGCTCATCCACCGGATGGTACGCGCACGCGATCGTCTCGCCGTTGTTGGGAAAAACGCCCGAAGAGCTCGTATACACCAGCCGCTCCAGGTGGTCCGCATGCTTGCCGCACACCCGCGCGATCAGCCGGTCGATCTGCATATTGTTGTCGAACTGGGGCCCGACAATGTTGGCCGTGTGAATCACCGCGTCAACACCGGTGACCGCGCCTTCCACAAACGCCTCGTCCGTCAGATCGCCTGCCGCCAGCTCAATATCCAGCCCCTCCAGACGTCCCAGCGCCGGGTCGTCCGGCAGCACCGTGCCCCGCACCTCGTGGTTGCGCTCCAGCAGCTGCCGCACAAGCCGGCAACCCACCTGACCGGCAGCGCCGGCGACAAGAATCTTCATAAAGCTCCCTCTCTGGTTGCCAGTCACTCTGGCTGGTGGCGAACGCGTTCTACTGAAAAACCAAAACTCAACCCGATCCCAGGACTCTCCCCGCACCTCCCACACCAATCGCGGCGATCCCAACAGTCTCCCCCGCCTCGCCGCCACTAAAAACTAAAAACTGACTACTAAAAACTAAAAGAACTACTCCTCTTCCAACGCCTCATTCAAATACCCGACCACATCGCGGAAAGATATAATCCCGGTCGGCTGGCCGTTGTCATCCACCAGCGGCAGATGACGGAAGCCATGCAGCGACATCAGATTCAACGCATGCGCGATCGGCAGATCATCCTTCAGCGACATTGGGTCCCGTGTCATATAGTCGCTGATCCGCTGCTGCGCCAGGTCGTCAACGAGTCCGGCAACCCGGTTGAGCACATCCCACTCCGTGAAGATGCCCACCAGCCGGTCCTCTTCATCCGTCACCAGTACACAGCCAATATTGTGCCGGTTCATCTGCCGGATCGTACGCGCCAGCGAGCTGCGCATGCCCATCGTGATAGGCACATTCGGCTCCAGCGCTGCCAGCGTACTGGTCACCAGCAAGTCCTGAAAATCTGACAGGACCTCCGCCGGCGTCTCCATCTCATCGATGTACTCTTCATCCAGTCCGGTAATCGGCATCTCGTCAAAGTCGGAAGAGCTCGGCGTGATCTCCCTCGCCTCCGTCTCCTCTCTCTCCTCCACCGTCCACAAATCTGCCGCCAGGTAGAGCTGATTCAGATCGCCTTTGCCCCGTTGCGCCTGGGCCGTCTCCACCTGCGCCATCAGTTCGCCCGTATAGTCTGGCTTGCGCACGTCGCGGATCACGCCCATCGCCGCCGGGTAATCGGGAAACTCCATGCTGCCCAGAATCGATGCCAGCGGCCTCGACGTGGCGTCGTGCACCAGGATCTCATCCAAATCCACCTCGTCCAGCGACACAACCTCCGGTGTGAATCCGTTCAACCTGATCCCCTTGTCCCGGTCCTTGCCGAAAATCATGTGCTTGCCGTGTTCCAGGTAAAGGATCGAGTCGTCCCGGTTCCTTCGGTCGCTCAGATCCGTCCATTCATTCGGGTTGAAGATCACACAGTTCTGATATATCTCCAGGAACGACGCCCCCTGGTGTTCGGCAGTCCGCTCCAGAGTGGCGGCCAGGTGCTGTGGATGCGAATCGATCGAACGCGCCACAAAAGTAGCCTCCGCCGCCAGCGCCACCGCAATCGGATTCAGCGGCTGCTCCGTCGAGCCCATCGGCGAAGACTTCGTCACCGTGCCCGGACGCGACGTCGGCGAGTACTGGCCCTTTGTCAGCCCGTAAATCCTGTTGTTGAAGAGCACGATATTCAGATTGACATTCCGCCGGATCGCATGCAGCAGATGGTTGCCGCCGATCGAAAGACCGTCCCCGTCCCCGGTGATCACCCACACAGTTAAGTCCGGATTCGCGATCGCGAGCCCGGTGGCCAGCGCCGGCGCCCGTCCATGTATACTGTGGATACCGTACGTATTCATGTAATAGGGGAAGCGGCTCGCACAGCCGATGCCCGATATAAAGACCGTCTTCTCTTTGGCCACCCCCGTCTCCGGCAGAATCCGCTGCATCTGCGCCAGGATCGAGTAGTCCCCGCAACCGGGGCACCAGCGCACCGTCTGGTCCGACACGAAATCCTTGCGCGTCAGCTTGATTTCCTCTGTCGCTACAGTACTCATCTATGCTCTCCCCAGTGCTGAACCGATTGCGTCACGTACTTCCGCGATCTTGAGCGGGCGGGCCGAAAGGTTCGCATACGTCTCCACATCGACCCCATATTTTCCCCGCAACAGAAACGCCAGCTGACCGCTGTTCAGCTCCGGCACGACTACCTTTCGGTGCCGCTTGAGAACAGCCTCCAAATTGCGCGGGAACGGATTCAGATAACGCACATGGGCATGCGCCACCGACCTGCCTGCCCCCTGCGCCGCAACCACTGCCGATCGCACCACGCCGAAGGTTCCCCCCCAGCTGACCATCAACAGCTCGGCATCCGCCGCGCCGAACACCTTCTGCTCCGGAATGACGTCCGCCAGCCGTGCAACCTTCTCCGCCCGCTCGCGGATCATCTGCTCGTTGTGTTCGGGGTCATACGAAACGTTCCCCGTAACCGGCGCCTTGCTCAGCCCGCCCAGCCTGTGTTCCAGGCCCGGCGTTCCCGGCAGTGCCCACGGCCGCGCCAGCGTCTCCGGGTCCCGCTCGTACGGCAGAAACGGTCCGTGCCCGTTGCCGTTCCGATGCCCTTCCGGGTGCTTCACCTCGATCGCGGGAATATCTTCCGCCTTGGGCGCCTGCCACGGCTCCGCGCTGTTCGCCAAAAACCCTTCCGACAGCAAAAAGACCGGCGTCATCGCCCGCACCGCCAGCCGCGCCGCCTCCAGCGCAATCTCGAAACAGTCCGACGGCGTCGCCGGCGCCACGATCGGGATCGGGCTCTCACCGTTGCGACCGAACATCGCCTGCAGCAGGTCCGCCTGCTCCGTCTTCGTCGGCAGACCGGTGCTCGGTCCCCCCCGCTGCACATTCACCACGACCAGCGGCAGCTCCAGCATCAGCGCCAGGTTCATCGCCTCGCTCTTCAGCGCAATGCCCGGCCCGCTCGTACCTGTCACCGCCAGCGCGCCCCCGAAAGCCGCGCCGATCACCGCGCAGATCGCCGCGATCTCGTCCTCAGCCTGAAACGTGCGCACGTCAAAATGGCGCAGCGACGCCAGCGAATGCAGTATGTCACTCGCCGGCGTGATCGGATACGAACCGTAAAACAGCGGCTTGCCCATCTTCTGCGCCGCCGTCACCAGGCCCATCGACAGCGCCTCGTTGCCCGTTACCTTGCGATACGTGCCGGGCGGCAGCGCGGCCGGCCGCACCTGGTAGCGCTGCTGGAACGTCTCCGTCGTCTCGCCCAGAAAATAACCGGTCTCCATCGCCTTCAGGTTGGCCTCGGCGATCACCGGCTTGCGCGCAAACTTCTTGAACAGCCACTCCCGCGTCGTATCCATCGAGCGGTCGAACATCCAGAACACCATGCCCAGGGCAAAGAAGTTCTGACAGCGGTCCCGCTCCTTGTTGCTCAGCTCTTCAAATTCGGCCAGCGCCTCCCGGTTCAGCGATGTCATCGGCACCGCCAGCACCTGGTACCCTTCCAGCGAGTCGTCCTCCAGCGGGTTCGACGCGTAGCCGGCCTTCGCCAGGTTCTGTCTTGTAAACGAGTCCGTATTGACGATGATCGTCCCCGCCCGCTCCAGCTCCGGCAAACTGGCCTTCAACGCCGCCGGATTCATCGCTATCAGCACCTGCGGCGCATCCCCCGGCGTCAGCACATTCTGGCTCGAAAAATGCACCTGAAAACCGCTCACCCCGGCCAGCGTACCCGCGGGCGCCCGGATCTCGGCCGGAAAGTCCGGCATCGTGCTGATATCATTGCCGAACACCGCCGACGTATTCGTGAACTGGGTCCCTGTCAATTGCATCCCGTCGCCCGAATCCCCGGCAAACCGGATCGCAACCGACTCCAGCTCCTCCACTACCCCTGCCTCTTCACTCAAATTATCCGTCATACGTGTTCTCCGTCGAACTACACCCAAAAAGCACTATCGTCATCCCCCAAAAGAGTCCGCAACCCGACATGAATCAGGCCGCCCGCAGGCAAAATAAAATCATTCCTGACAATAAAGGTCTTCGCACCCGCCCAACCACATTCAATTCAAGATCCTGCCCAGGTCAGGCGAAATTGCTTCCTTCCCCACCCCGCTCCATCCCTTGCAACCATCCACTGACCACTGATCACTGCCGTTCGCAGTTCACTAAAAACTAAGAACTGACTACTAAAAACTGCAGTCCCCGCTATCCCCCCTCCGCCTTACGCGGGAACTGTTCCGGATCGATCGGGCGATTCAAGACTTCCACCGGATAGCGGTCCGCCAGGAATTGGATGATCGCCTGATGAGTCATTATTCCCAGCAGTTTACCGGTTCCGTCCACGACCGGCAGATTGCGGACATGATGTTCGTCCATCAGCCGCAATGCATCCGCCGCCGACGCGTCCGGGCCAATTGTGATCGGGTCCAGGGTCATCGCTTCATCCACTGGTCTGTCCAGCATCCCCGGAACATCGACGACCTTGCGCATCACGTCCCGCTCCGTAAAGATGCCCACCAGCTGCACCGCAGCCGGCTCCTCCCCGTCAACCACCAGGCAGACGACCCGGCGGTCCGCACGCATCCGCGCCAGCGTATCCCGTACCGGCGTCCCCGCCGGCACCTGCGCAAAGCCGCTCACAACCAAATGACTCACATGCTCCGACTTAAGATCAGTCTGCAAATTCATCCTCTCACCCCATCCCCTAAAAAGCCAGCAATATCACAAGCTCCACTGACCACTATCCCCCCAGTTCAGGCGGCCTCCGCATCTGGGTGACCTGCTCAAATGCGTACGCGAGCCGGATCAAAGTCGGCTCACTCCAAGCGCGACCCATAAACGTGAGACCGATCGGCAGGTCGCTCCCCGCGCCGCGTACGCTCCCCCGCGGCACAAAACCGGCCGGAACAGTCACCAGCGGATAGCCCGCCACCGCCGCGCAGCGCGAACTGCCGCCATGAACGGCATCCCCCGCCTCCGGATCCAGCGGCCACGCCGGCCCGCCCGTCGGCGCAATCAGCGCGTCCAATCCGTACTCGTCCAGCACCGCGTCCAGCCCCTCCGCGCCCGCCAGCCTCCGTCCCGTAGCCAGCGCCTTCAGGTACTCCTCCCCATCGAGCGGTCCGCTACCCTGCGCCCGTTCGAAACGCTCCTGGCCAAAAAGGACCAACTCCTGCTCCGCATGCGCCTCGTTGAAACGGATCAGGTCGGCCAGCGAATGCGGCTGGGGCAGCGCCGCATCCACCACGATCCGCGTCGCCAGATAGGCGGCAATGCCATGCTTGAACTCCGTCTGCATGACCACGATTTCGCTCGCGCCCATCCTGTCGTCGTCCACCGTCGGAATATCGGCCGGATCGATCACCTCCGCGCCCGCGTCGCGAATCGCCCGGATCGCCTCCTCGAAAACCCTGTCCGTGGCGTCGTCATAGCCGCTCACCACCTTGCGCGCAACGCCGATGCGCGCGCCGCGCAAGCCGTCCGCGTCAAGAAAAGGACGGTAGTCGCTATGTACGCTTCTTCCTGCAGCCGCAGTCGCCGTATCCCGCCCGTCCGCGGCCGTGACCGCGCCCAGAACAGTAGCCGCATCGGCAACGGTGCGCGCCATCGGCCCCGCCGTATCCTGCGTATGCGAAATCGGTATGACGCCCGCCCGGCTGCACAGCCCGATGGTCGGCTTGATGCCTACAATGCCGCAAGCACCGGACGGGTTCACGATCGAGCCGTCCGTCTCCGAACCCAGCGCCGCCGCCGCCAGGTTCGCGCTCACCGCCGCGCCCGATCCGGAGCTGGACCCGCCGGGGTTGCGGCTGTCATCGTAAGGATTCCGGCACTGCCCCCCGCGCGCGCTCCAGCCGCTGGTCGATATGGTGGAGCGGAAATTGGCCCATTCGCTCAGGTTTGCCTTACCGAGGATCACCGCCCCCGCCTCCCGCAGCGCAGCCGCCACCGTCGCATCACGCGCCGGCCGCGACCCCAGCAGCGCCAGCGAGCCCGCTGTCGTCTGCATGCGGTCATCCGTATCGATGTTGTCCTTCAATAAAATGGGGATCCCGTGCAGCGGCCCGCGCACACGGCCCGCCGCCCGTTCGGTGTCCAGTTGCGCCGCGATCGCCTCCGCATCCGGGTTGGTCTCGATCACCGAGCACAGCGCGTCGTCAACCGCGTCAATGGCCGCCAGATAGCCCTCGGTAATGCCCGCAGCCGTGCGCGCGCCCGCGGCCATATCCTCTTGCAGCTGGGCCATCGTCACTTCGCCGAGTTCTGCTGTCATGTCGTCACGACCGGCTTCCCGCGGCTGGCAGCCTCTCCAGTAGCTTGCAACCCATCACTGGCCGCTGCTCACTGCAATCAGATTGTCCAGCGCCGCGCGTAAGTCCGCTTCCGGTTGCGCGCCCACGTACTCCTGCACCACATTCCCCTCCCCGTCCAGCAGGATCAGATGCGGCTGGTAGCGAAAGTTAAACTGCTGCTTGTAGGGCCCTACAGCACTGTCGTCGATATCCAGATAGATGAACTCAACCTGTCCCCAGTAATCAATTTCGAGCCTGTGGACCACAGGCGCAAAGCGTACGCAGACCGGTCACCAGAAAGCGAAAAGTTCGACCACCTGGGGCTTGCCTGCCCCCAGCACAACCGTCGCCGGGTCGGTCGCCTGCAAATCCTCTCTGAAGGCCGGCGGCGGCCCGATCGCAACCGCGGTCGGTTCCGGCTCCGGCGTGGCAGTCGGCTCCTCCACTGCCGTTGGCGTCGGTTCCGGCGCCTCCGTAGCCTGCGCGACCTCTTCTCCCGCGCCGGCAGGCGCTTCACCTCCGGAGATCGCGTTGCAGCCGGCCAGCACCAGGGCCAGCACAACGACAACGAGGGTTAACCGTCTGTGAACTGCTGTCATCATATTTTCTCCTCGGACAGCGGCCCCGTTGCCTATGTCCTGCTCTTATATACTCAGCTCGTAATGCACTTGATCAGGATGCGCCGCACGAGTAAAATCATCGCAGGTGCAGGATTCTGTCATCCACCCTGTCCCCCTGCCATGGCAGCCCGTCGAACTCCCTCTGTCTGCCAGTCGCCGTGCGCAAAGGGGAACGCGGAAAATGGGCGGGTGACACCTGCATTATGCCAAAGTAAGAGCCGCCCCGCCAAACACCAGCGGCGAGTCACCAGCGGCAATGCAACCCTTTGGAGACCCCCAATGATAGTAGACACCCACGTACACGTCTGGGAGATCGATCCCCCCAAATACCCGGTCGGCCCCACCGCCCCGACCTGGAACTCCTACCCTGACGAACCCGGCACCGCCGACGAACTGCTGGCCGAGATGAACGCCCACGGCGTCGACTGGGCCGTACTCGTGCAGACCAGCTGGTCCACCTGGGACAACGGCTACATCGCCGACTCCGCCGCCCGCTTCCCCCATCGATTCATCGGCCACGGCCTCATCGACCCGCAGGACCCAAACAACGCCGAGCACGTCCGCTACTGGGTCCACGAACGCGGCCTCGCAGGATTCCGCTTCCATCCCATGTACTATCCCGATGAGAAAATTCTGTTGACAGCCCAAAACGGGCCCATGTGGGAAGAGATCGCAGCCGCCGGCGCCGTCATTCAGTTCCACCTGCGCGCCGCAGAGGCCGACCAGATCGCGGCCATCGCCCGCCGTTACCCGCACCTGACCCTGATCCTCGACCACCTCGGCTACCCCCAGGTCGAAGACGACAGCGCCGCCTACCAGCCAAAAGTCGACCTCGCCCGCTACGAAAACGTCCACGTCAAACTGTCCGACGTCAACGGCCACGCCCGCCAGGCCTACCCCTACACCGACGTGCATCCCTTCATCGTTCGTATATTTTCAGCCTTCGGGTCCGAGCGCATGATCTGGGGTACGGGATACCCCGCCCACCATCGCGCCAAGCACAACTGGCCGTCACTAGCCCAGGAACTGCGCCTGATCAGAGAGGGTCTGCCCTTCCTTCGCGAGGATGACAAGGAGAAAATACTAGGGGGTACAGCCGCCCGCATATGGGGTCTTGCAAAACCCACCGACTAACTGACTCAAACCTTACTATCCACTGACCACACCCGGCCGCCGTTCCCCCACCCGCGTCGCCTGCTCAAATGCGTGCGCCAGTTGCAACACACCGAAATCGTCCCTGTGCCGGCCCACAATCTGCACGCCCACCGGCACGCCCTCCGGCGTGAACCCGCACGGCACCGAAATCGCCGGATGTCCGGTCACAGTAATGAAGTAGCAGGACTTCATCCAGTCGATATAGGTCTCCATCTCGACGACCCCGTCCCCGCTGTCGATAGCCATCGGATAGGGTACGTCCACCGAAAAAGGCGGAACCTGGTTGACCGGCAGCAGCAGGAACTCGTAAGTCTCCATAAAGACGCGCATCGCCTGATACAACTCCGTACGCATCGCTTCCGCCCGTCCTAAATCCGCCCCGCTCAGCTTCTCACCCTCTTCGATGTTCCAGACGATCGTGTCCTTCATCTGGTGGCGGTGCTCCGCCAGCAACGGCCCGTGCGAAAGATGGAAACTCCACGCCCGCATAATCTTGAAGATCTCGTCCGCGTCGCCGAAGTCCGGCAAGCCCGGACCGTCTCTCCGCTGACGCCCGGCGCCAGCGCCGCTGAAATCGGTCACCTCGCACCCGATCCCGCCGAACGCCGGCAGCTGCGCCTCGATGGCGTTCCTCACCCGCGGGTCGACCGGAAACTCTCCCCCCAGGTCCGCGCTGTACGCGATGCGAACGCCACTGAAATCGCGCGCCAAAGGACGCGCGAAAATACTGCCCGGCTCCGTCTGCGCAATCGGGGAACGCGCATCCGGCCCCGCGATCACACTCAGCAGAAAAGCCACGTCCGCCACAGTGCGCCCCATCGGCCCCTGCACCGACAGCCCCGACCAGCCCGCCATACTCGGCCACACCGGCACCCGTCCCGGCGACACCCGGAAGCCGACCACGTTGCAGTAGTTCCCCGGGTTGCGCAGCGAACCCCCCATATCGCTCCCGTCCGCGATCGGCGTCATCCCGCACGCCAGCGCCACCGCCTGCCCGCCGCTCGAACCCCCGCACGTCTTGCTCGGATCGTACGGATTGCCCGTCGCCCCGAACACAGGGTTGAAAGACTGCGAACCAGCCCCAAACTCCGGCACATTCGTCTTCCCCAACGGGATCGCGCCCGCCGCATGCAGCCGCTCGATGATCAGCTGGCTCTGCTCCGGCACATTGTCCTTGTGGATCGGCGAACCGTACGTCGTGCGGATGCCCGCCGTGTCCGTCGTGTCCTTGTGCAGCATCGGCAGCCCGTGCAGTGGCCCTACCTCATCACCGCGCGCCAGCGCGTCGTCAGCAGCCTGCGCCCGTTCCAGCGCCTGCTCCGGCAAAAAGGTCACCACCGCGTTGACCGCCGGGTTCACCCGCTCGATCTGCGCAATGTGCGCCTCCGTTACCTCCACACTGGAAAATTCGCCGCCGCGTATGCCTGCGGCCAGGTCCTTTGCGTTGCGAAAACAGAGATCAGTCGTCATCTTCGGGTGCGTCTCCGGGGCGGAATCCATCTTTGAAGAAAGGTAGTTTTTCCCGCTTGTCGCCTCGCCGCCACTGTTCGCAGCCCCCCTCGCCGGTCGGCCGTACCTTCGGCGCCGCCAGCTCCTCGAACCCGTGCCAGGGATAGGGGTCCTCGCCTGCGATCATCACAATGTCCCGGTAGTCGGCAGTCGCCATGTGCTGGCCCTCCTTTGGGCTCCGCCACGGCAGCAGTGACTCCGCGCTCATATAATGGTTCACCAGCACGCGCCGGTATCCGCTCTGCGCCCGGTTCGGGAACGAACGGTGCAGCAGATAGCCGTTGAAAAAGACCAACGAACCCGCCTTCACCTCCACCGGGATCGAGTCCTCGTCCGTATAGGGGAAACCGTACGCCTCGCCCGCGCAGTCGAAGCGGGGATCGTCATGGTCATGCTGTGGCCAGATAATGCCGCGCTTGTGCGAGCCCGGCACAATCCACAGGCAGCCGTTCTCGATCGTGGCATCGTCCAGCGCAATCCACGCGCCCGTCAGTGTGCGGTCGCGTGTAGGAATGAAAAATTCGTCCTGGTGCCACGCCTGGCCCGGCTTGCCTGTCGCCTTGATGAACAGCATCGACTGCATGCACTTCACATTAGGCCCGATCACCTGCGTCAGCACGTTGGCAATATGCGGGTGGCCAAGATAATCCAACATGATCTCGGATATCTTGTGGGGAAAATGGATGCACAGATACCGGCGCAGGACATCATCCTCGTTCTCGCCCGGCATGCCCTGCTCAAAGCCGTCCACATCACCGCGCTCACCCTTACAGATAGCCGTCGTCTCCGCCCGCAGCTCCTCCACCTCAATCGGCGTCAGCGCATCCGGCAGTACATAGTAGCCGTTCTCAGCATAGAACTGCCTGATACTTTCAGAAGATGCCGCCTCCGCATGCACGCCGTTACCCAATTCTTGGCCACTCGCTGCCGGCGCCAAATCGGGCGAGCCGTTAGAGTTCAAGGCCGGTGCCGTCGGAACAGTTGCCATCGTGCTACTCCTTATATATAGACGTGAAAAACTGTGAATATGCCGCGTGCAACAGCTGAATGATCTAACCGCTCCAGGCCTGAAAGTTGTCCCCGTGAATCGGTGAGCTGCAGGTCGTGCCGATGCTCGCAGCCAGCTCGGCCGCTTTGCGAACGCAAAGATCAGTCGTCATCTTCCGGCGCGTCTCCCGGCCGGAATCCATCCTTGAAGAACGGCAGAATCTCCCGTTTGCGTCCCCGCCGCCAGGTCTCACAACCCCCCTCAAGCGTCGGCCGCACCTGCGGCGCCGCCAGCTCTTCATACGCCTTCCACGGGTAGGGGTCCTCGCCCGCAATCATCACGATATCCCGGTAGTCGGCAACCGCCATGTGCTCGCCTTCCTTCGGGCTCCGCCATGGCAGCAGCGACTCCGCGCTCATATAGTGGTTCACCAGCACCCGCCGGTAACCGCTCTGCGCCTGGTTCGGAAACGATCGGTGCAGCAGATAGCCGTTGAAAAAGACGATCGCGCCCGCCTTCACCTCCACCGGAATCGAGTCTTCATCACCATAAGGAAAGCCGTACGCCTCGCCCGCACAGTCGAACTGCGGATCCACGTGGTCGTGCTGCGGCCAGATAATGCCGCGCTTGTGCGAGCCCGGGATCACCCACAGGCAGCCGTTCTCAACCGTGGCGTCATCCAGCGCGATCCACCCGCCCGTAAGCGTGCGGTCCCGGGTCGGGATCGAAAACTCATCCTGGTGCCACGCCTGGCCCGGCTTGCCCGCCGCCTTGATAAACAGCATCGACTGCATACACTTCACGTTCGGCCCGATGACCTGAGTCAACACATCCGCGATCTGCCGGTGGCCGAGATAGTCCAACATCATCTCCGAGATCTTGTGCGGAAAATGGACGCACAAATAGCGGCCCAGCACGTCCTTCTCATTCTCCCCCGGCACGCTCGGCTCGAACCCGTCCACATCGCCCCGCTCGCCCTTGCAGATAGCCGTCGTCTCCGCCCGCAGCGCCTCCACCTCCACCGGCGTCAACCCCTCCGGCAAAACATAGTACCCGTTCTCAGCATAGAACTCTCTGACACTGCCAGCAGATTCGGCCGCCGCAAGTCCGGGCGAGCTCCTCTCTTGAGCGACGGGTGCCGTCGGTACAGATGCCATTGTGATACTCCTTGTCATCGGGCGTCAAAAGCCAAAATGAGGATGCCTTCAGTATATCCGACGTCCCCCCTCAGGTCAACGAACGGGATAGGATTGGGTGTACCCAAAACGGGGGTGAATGCTCGTATACCTTTTGCTAGCACAGAGTCACGGACAGTTCAATGCTCCCGCAGACCACTCGCTGCCACTCACTCCTCTCTCCTCTTCACTCCCACCTCGCAGTTGGACCTTCGGCCCTCCCTTGTGCAGGGGCTGCGCCCCCGCATGGCCCCCTCCAAAAACACGCCTCTTCCACCGTACGTTGTATTTCCAGCGGTGCGTCCCGTCCTAGGTGGCGGCGGCCAACGAGTACACGATGAGATAGCCCGAATAGCGGCGTGACTTAAGGTCTGGTCAAAACAGGCACTGGATATGGCTTAGTAGTTGCAATAATACTTACTACATTTAGTCCATTCGTCTGAATAGACGCCTTACGACAGGCTCTCTTACATCTGAATGAATGTTCTCAAGTTTCTCACTCAAGCCATCCACTTCATGCCGAATCGAAGTCTGCAAATCGCGCACCAAAGTGCCCAGCTCAGAAACCTTAGTGTCCAGGTAAGTAACCTTCTCGTCGAGAGCGACAACACGACTGTCAACGCCAGATATTGACTGCGAGTTCGATTTGACAGTCTCTGCCATCCCCTTCAACTCGCTGCGTGTGAGCACGTCCGCTCCGATCTTGAGCACCTCTGCCACGCTTGATTGTGCCTCTTCTAGCCCTTCGAGGATGTCAGCAGCCCTGGAAGCGAAGCCTGCCACCTGTTCTGCTGTCTCTTGAAGACTAACATTTGCTTTTTCCTCAGTCTCGCGAAGTTCCGCCAGTACCCGCAATTGCTCCCTTACATCTGCCAGTGCCTCCGCAGACTCGGCAAATTTCTGAACTACAACATCTAGTTCCAGAGGATTTCTGCTTTCATCCGCCATGAGTCGTGCTCCTTATAGCCGAATCAAGATCGTTTGATAGCTGACGTATTCTATTGGCTAGAGCAAGAACTCGGACGCCTAAATCATAGTCCGGTGTTTTCATCGCCCTTCCCTCGATCTGTTGAGTAGTTTCCGTCGCCAGGCCCAGCTGCTCCACCGCATCCAGAACTTCTGCCATCCCATCAAAGGAGTCATATTCGAGAGAGGTCAAAATGCGGTTGGCAAACTCATCTAATGCGGACTCAGAGACTCCGAATCTTTCTCGGGCTGAGTTTACGGAAGCTTCCAGATTTGATCTGAAGTCCTGCAGGTCACCCTCCGGATGAATGATTTCTGAATATGCTCTTGCAAAGAGCAGGCCAGGATTGAACGGCGAGGACGCCAGCAGCCTGGCAGAGTTACCGCGCAGCTCCCTAGCGTCTTCCACGCCTTCCAGCTTGGCTAGCTCTCGCTCCCAACTGGCATAGTCGAATTCGGTAGACTCAAGCAATTCCTCCAAGACCGGACTGATATCCCCTCTGGTTAGGTAGTCCAACACTCTGTCTCTAAGCTCGTCCCCTTCGGGTGCAGCGTCGCGAACTGCCACGTACATTTCGCGTAGAGAACGGCGTCTGGACTCCACAATAACGTCATAGATGAAGACAATGAGCTCCCTCGCGGCCCCGAAGACAGCTTCTCGAAGCTCCATACTGTTGGCTTGAACCGCAAATGCTTCGACTGAGGGGCGTTGCGAACCAGGGTTAGTGCGATTGACAAATTCGACCAGCGCATCAGCTATTCCTGGAGACGAAATGCTGACCAGGTCGACCACAAATTTCGACGATTCCACCAGGTAATCCTCGACGACTCCCAAAAGCATAAGTCTATAGATGGCGCGTTCTCGATTGCTGGCCTCTTCATTCGTCCCCTTAGCCAACTCGATCCTTTTTCTGTTACCCAGAAATGGCAGGAACGCCTCGTCGTCTACCACTCGTTTTACTTCTGCCAATTCAACCTCTACGCCCTTAAATGTGTCCAATAGGAAGAAGAGTTGCTGCGTAATAGAGTCGTTATCTCTCCAGGTGATCGACGCGTGCTCACGTCTGATCTCCTCCAGACTACCGTCCAAAATAGTAAGCCTGTCACTCCGCCCGCGGTCTAGCTCATTCCAGATGAGCAAGCAGAAGGCCTCTTTCTGATCTCTTCCCGCGCGGCCAACCTCTTGATAAAAGGCCTCAATGGAACCTGGCATACCGTAGTGGAGAACATATCGAATGTTTGGCTTGTCGATCCCCATCCCAAAGGCCTTTGTGCTGACCATTAGGGGGACGTTATTGCTCTTGAAGTTCTCGGCGAACTCTCGTTTCAGGACCTCCCACTTGCCTGATGGGTAAACGGGCTTCTGGCGTACCTTGGGCGAACCCCCTGAATAAATCGACGGCAGGAACCCAACCACTTCTGCCGTTGCCCTCTGAAGTTCCATGACTCCGTATGGTCCACTGGTATGAGGGCAAAAGATTAGTCCGGAGAAAGTTCGTTCATCCTGGGGTCTGAAGAATTCCGTCGGCGGAACTCCGAAGCGTGACGGCAACCCTCTGAGAGAACCGATCAGAATTGCCCGGGAGTCGTCAGGGCTGCACTGGCGAGTAGCCATCACCAACTCTTCTCGGTCGAAACTCGAGGGTCTTACGATGGAGCGCTCAGATTCTGTTGAAATGCCCAACTGAGCTAAGACATCTTTCAGAACCGCTTTCGATGCTGTGCCCGTTAATGCCAAGAGAGGAGGAGATGAGTTGGAAACGTCCTTGCAGACGTCTCTGAGCACTCTTCCCAGTGTCAAATATGAAGAACGAAACTGGTGGCCCCACTCGGAAACACAATGGGCTTCGTCAATTACGGCGAGATTGATCGAAGTGGCTTGCGTGAGCGCTCTGACAGACTCTCTGAAGCGTCCCTGCTGAAAGCGTTCCGGCGCCACGAAGACGAAGAGAGCGTCGCCCGACACTACTTGCCGCAGCAATTCATCGAGTCGGCCCTGAGCCACTTGGAAACTTGAAAATCCTACAACTCTGTCTATGCCATGCTCTATAAGACCCCGCTGCTGATCTTCAATCAGAGCGATCAACGGATCAACGACGATGGTTCTTCCGGGCTTGCAGATACCCGCCATCTGATAGATGAGACTCTTGCCTCCACCCGTAGGTAGCAAGACGGTGCAATCTCGGCCCTCCATTATCTCCAATAAAGCCGGAAGCTGACCCTCTCGAAAACTCTGTTTTGCAAACACCGCCTGAAGGACTTCCGTAAGCGCAGGTTCGATTTCCTGAGGATCAACGCTGCTGAGGTTGGTCCGCATGCCCGGCTCGAACAGGTCATCCCCGACCAAAACAGGCAATCGCGCACTTCTGACAACTATCTCTGGAATATCACCGTTGGGTCGTTCGAGCCTGTCGAAGCCTGTACGAAAAGGTTGCAGTCGGACGATGACCCCCGGTTTTGCCTCTTTGGGCTTGCAAGACCCGGGCGGCTGGCCGGACGGGATATCGAACCGTGTCCAACCTTGCCTGGTCTTGAGCAGGACTTCCTCCGGCATCATGGAGGGTCCCCATAAGCTATCCATGGCCTTGAAGAGACGTATATAGGGCCAGAGCATGGAAGGGGTTACTTCAGGATCGCCGTCTACTTCCACAACCCACTTTGGGCCCTGCAAAAAGCCGGCGTCAATGGCATCTAGGAGGGCGATTACGATTCGGTGAATCGACGACGGTACCATGAACGTGTAAGGTATCTCCTTTCTCGACGCCATTTGTGGACTGGCCCACAGAGCTTTAACTCGTTCCAGATTTGACCCATGACCTTGGTCAATCTCGGACGTCGGAACCCTCACAACCTCAATGCCGACTCTCTTCAACAGGTGGTCTCTTTCGGTGTCGGGGCTCGCGGAGTCTTGATGCTGGGGCCCGTCAATTTCCACAACGAAAGGAGTCCCAAACGGTGCACTGACCAGAAAATCAACTCTGCGCCCTGAAGGGCCGTAACTGCCGAGCGCAGCAGTCAAGGCATCGAAGGGGGCCTGGGGGACGAACCACCTGGAAGCGCCAGGACCTAGATGCCGAGGAACCCAATCGTCAACAAAATGTCGCTCATGATCCGATTCCAGCGGGAAGTCTTTTTCGCGCCCAAAGCCTGAGCGAGGGAGGCTCAGACCACCACTGGCCAAGTCTTGAAATACGTCCGGTTTCAGTCGCAAGCTGAGATCACCCGGCATCGTCGAAGCGACTATGTAACCATCCAATCCTAACGAATTCAAGAATTCGCGCTCTGCTTCTGGATGGATTGGGGGGTCGCTTCCCCTTTGAATGAGTTTCCGGATCGCTCTAGTCACTCTACGCACTGTCTCGGGAGCGACGGACGTCGGGCGGGTGAGCGCAATCCAGCATTGGCGCAGTTCGTTCGAGATTTTCTTGAGCGTGGGAGAGCAACGCACGCTTCCACCAGCCGTCGTGTATCTGCACTGCCACTCTGGCCGAGCAAGAGTCGAGTCATTCCAAAGCACCCTGACTTGAGCAGGTGATTCCCCAGCGTCTTCGACCTGGGATTCCCGTGAGTCCCAACCGACATCGCGCGTGCCCCTACATTTGGGATATCCCCGACATCCCCAGAAAGAGGTTCCATCCCTCCTGTTTTCTCGGAGGACCATCGGTCCCTCACACCAGGGACACCTTGGCGTTGTTTCCGAACTGTTTCTCTCGATCATTTTGCCTCAGCTCCAAGACTCTGACTGTACGCAAGTGGCGCACAGCCCATAGCCCACAGTCCATGGCCTACTATATGGTCGGCAATGTGAGAGGAATTCATGCACCCGCTTGGGATCGCCACCGGGCCCAGCCACACGGGGAAATCGCCCCGGTTAAGCCAACCTCTTCTACGACGGTCTGACCAGATTGAACCCAACCGACCGCATTCCCCCCAAGCCGCCCGCGCCCTGGGAAACTCCATACCTCCCTCCCGAGGCCACTTACCTCGCGCTTTTCAATGCCCTCCCCAGTCGTTACTTATTCCGGCATCCAACAAGGTGCTGCGAGGTGTTTAGCCAACTACCTCGTCCATCACCCCACTTCAGAATTACTCGCCCTCATGCAGCGCCAAGGCGACTGGAATACAGGCATAAACCTCGATTCTCCGAAATCCCTCTTTCCTCCCCTACTTTGCGTCCCAAACGGCTCCAGACTTTTCTTCTGGGAACTTACGCAAATTCTGTACACCGGCATAGTATCACATTCGGTCTCAGTGCCAGCCTCAGAAGCAACTCCGACATCCCCCACAACACACCCAATCACAATTGGAAACCTTACCAAAAAAGTGCTAAAATTGGGTCAATACCATCAATTCGTACTAAAGATCCCCCCAATATTCCATACCCAAGAACTGTCCCAAAACCCTCCTGAGGCCGTCGTTCTCATGTCACCGAAAGGCACCTCCCGTATGCGTACTTCCCCCAGGATTCTGCTCCTCCTGGCGCTGTTCTTACTCCTGACCTCCTGCGGAGGAAATAGCTCTGAAACTCAGTCGAACCGCCTCCAAGTCGTCGCCACCGTCTCCCCCCTCACCAACATCGTCTACAACATCAGCGGCGACCTCGTCGACCTGACCGGACTCGTGCCCGCCGGCACCAACTCGCATACCTTCGAACTCGCCCCTTCCGATGCCGTAACCCTCGCCAAGGCCGATCTCATCTTCATCAACGGGCTCGACCTGGAAACGTCCGCAATGAGAATGGCCGAGGCCAACCTGAAGGACGGGGGCGAAATCATTCTACTGGGTGAACTGGTAATCGACCCCGAAGA
Organism: Caldilineaceae bacterium; assembly: GCA_958295845.1. GTDB lineage: Bacteria > Chloroflexota > Anaerolineae > Caldilineales > Caldilineaceae > Bin5. The sequence continues at coordinate 4,631,319 of OY282376.1, read as the reverse complement.
CTACGTCTACGACTTCTCCTTCCCCGAAGAGGCCGGCAGCCCCAATCCACACCTCTGGACCGACCCACTCTTCGCCCTCGAATACGCCGAAATCGTACTCGACAAACTGACCGCCCGCGACCCAGACAACGCCGACGCCTACAATGCCAACTACGATGAATTTGCCGTCCGTATCCATGCCCTCGATGCCGCCATTCAGGCCACGACCGCTAGCATCCCTGCAGAAAATCGCAAACTCTATACCTACCACGACTCGTTCGCATACTTCGCGCCCCGCTACGGCTACACAGTCTTGGGCGCCATCCAACCGGCCGACTTCTCCGAACCGTCAGGTCAGGAAGTCGCTGCCCTCATAGACCAATTGCGCGCAGGCGGCGTGCCCGCTATCTTTGGCTCGGAGGTCTTCCCCTCCCCCGTTGTCGATCAGATCGGCCGCGAAGTGGGCGTGCAATTTGTCAGTACTTTGAGCGACGACGATCTCCCCGGAGACCCCGGCGATCCGGAACATTCCTACATCAGCATGATGGTAGAAAATCTGAAAGCAATGGCGGATGCTCTCGGCGGCGACCCCTCGTTGATGGATGGTCTGGAGACTGGCAACGTGCCCGGCCCCGATACGTCTGTTAAACAGTAACTTCTGCAGCGCCAGATAACGAAGACTCTAGTGGATGCCTTGAATTCGTCAATGAAGACCGATATTAAGCCCCTACCGGACAAAGGAGATCCCGTCATGCGCAACACATCCCGAACTCTGCTGCCGCTCCTTGCGCTGTTGCTCCTCTTGGCCGCCTGTGTCCCCATTACCCCTGCGGAGACAACCAGCGCCGAACCAGAGCAGCCGCGTCTGAACGTCTTCACAATGGGAAACGTCATTGCCAACCATATCTATAACATTGCCGGCAATCACGTCACCATCAATCGCCTCGTTGCCCAAGGGACCGACCCGCACCACTTTGAACCAACGCCAGGTGACATCACCAAATTGACCGAGGCCGATATCGTCTTCATTCGCGGCGCAACCCAACCTCAGGCGATCCGCGCACGCATCGGCGCCATCGTCGGCGACGTCAACAAGGTCGTACTGTTGGCCGAGTCGATTGACCCCGCCGAATACATCCTCGACGATCACGGCGCCATCGATCTACACTTGGGAGGCGACTCAAGCTTTGTGCTCGCATTCGTCGAAGTGATCCGCGACACAATGGTGGAACGCGATCCGGACAACGCCGCCGACTATCAAGCCAACTACGAACAGTACACCGCCCGCATCCAAGAGCTTGACGCCGCGATTCACGCCGTCACCGCCAGCATACCCGAAGAAAACCGCCAGCTGCTCAGCTATCACAACTCATTCGGCTATTTCGCGCGTCGCTATGGCTACACCATCCTCGGCTCGATTCAGCCGCACGATTTCTCCGAACCATCCGCACACGATGTCGCCGAGATCATTGACCTGTTGCGCGAAAAAGAGCTGCCCGCCATCTTTGGCTCGTCCTTTACCCCTTCATCGGTTATGGATCAGATCAGCCGCGAGTCAGGCGTCCCTATCGTCATGCTGAATGACGACGACCTGCCGGGTGTACCCGGTGACCTTGAGCACTCCTACATCAATATGAGAGTGCAAAATATGACGCTGATTGCCGGAGCGCTTGGCGGTGACCCTTCCCTGCTGGAAGGCATCGAGACCCGCAACGTGCCCGACATGCAGTAGAACCGTTCAGGTGGTGCCGTGCCTACATGAGGACAGCTTGTAATGCTTTCGCGGCTTATCAGTCTTGCCGGCAAAATCTCGCCGTCGGCAAGGCTGACTTTGACGCGACACTGCTGATGTAGGAAAATAAGGGTTGACACCTCCCTCAGATTGCGCTAGCATATTACCTGTTGCAACTTTTCGCAACAAACAAAAATGTCATGAGCCACAACACCGCAGAAATCAATCGACAGTTACGTAAGGCCGGCTTCCGGGTGACGCCCCAGCGTCAGCTAATCCTGGACGCCGTCTGCCAACTGGGTGAACATGTTACGCCCGAAGCAGTGTACGATCATGTACACCGCATCGCTCCTACGCTGAGCCGGGCCACTGTCTACCGAGTACTGCACTTTCTGACAGAACAGCGCGTTCTGGCGATGGTGTATATGGCCGACGGCCGGCTTGCCTACGAAATGGCCGGCCCAGAACCGCATCACCACCTCGTTTGCCGCTCCTGTGACGGCTTGCTTGAGCTGCCGCACAGCGTCTTGCGTTCCTTTCGCCGGGCAATGGAGTCCCAATACGACTTTGAGATCGACGTAAGTCATCTCTCATTCTTTGGGCAATGCACAGACTGTCGTGACTCTGCCGGTGCCTGACGCCGCTCTTGGCAGCACATCGCGTCAATCTGACGAAAGGGTACCCGCAAAGATGCATTACTCACTTCGAACTCTGCTCTCGCTTCTGGCCATCCTGGTCCTCCTTGCCGCTTGCGGCCCGATCGCGCCTGAAACGACTGACACCCCCGCCGAGGAAGAACGCCTACGCGTTGTAGTCTCAATCTTGCCGGTCGCAAATATTGTCTACAACATCGGGGGCGACCGAATCGACCTCGACGCCATCATGCCGCCGGGCGCCGACCCCCATACGTTCGAGCCCAGGCCCTCCGATGCCGTAAAACTGTCGCAGGCCGATCTGATCTTCTTTAACGGAATGCACCTCGATGAGTCAACATTGAAGCTGGCCGAAGCCAATCTGAAAGAGGGGGCCGAGATCATCGAGTTGGCAGCCGCGGTTGCCAGCCCCGACGAACTCATCTACGGCCAGGAACACCATCATGGTCACGCCGAAGGAGAGGACGACCACGAAGAAGACGAACACGGCCACGCCGACGAGGACGACCACGACGACGATGACGAACACGGCCACGCCGAAGAAGAGGGCCACGACGACGACGATGACGAACATGGCCACGCCGAAGAGGACGACCACGACGACGATGACGAGCACGGCCACGCCGAAGAGGAAGGCCACGACGACGACGATGACGAGCATGGCCACGCCGAAGAGGAAGGCCACGACGACGACGATGACGAACATGGCCTCGCAGAGGAAGAAGGCGAGCCCGACCCGCACCTCTTCCTCGATCCGAACTTCGTCATCCGCTACGCCAAAGTCGTGTTTGTCAGCCTGGCGGAACGCGATCCGGACAACAGAGACTTCTATGAAGCAAACTTCAACGAGTACACCGCACGCCTCTTAGCTCTCGATGAAGCCATCGTGGCCACCACGGCAACCATCCCTGAATCCAACCGCCGGCTGCTCACCTATCACGACTCATTCGGCTACTTTGCCATCCGCTACGGCTACACCGTTATCGGCGCCATCCAGCCGAACGACATATCCCAGCCGTCTGCCCAGGAAGTGGCCGCGCTGATCGACCAGCTGCTCGACGAAGGCGTGCCGGCCATCTTTGGCTCTATCCTCTTCCCGGCAGACGTGATCGACCTGATCGCATCCGAGACCGGCGTTACTGTAAGCACACTGCTGGACGACGGACTTCCGGGCGAACCCGATGACCCCGAGCACACCTACATCGGTATGATGGTGGAAAATCTGAAGACCCTGGCGAGCCTGCTAGGGGGCGACCCCTCCCTCATGGATGGAGTAGAGGTAGGCAATGTGCCAGACAGCGAATAGGGAGTAAAAGAGGGAGAGTAATGTGCAAAAGGAGTGAGGGGTGAGCGTTTCCTCACCCCTCACTCCTCTTCACTCTCTCCTCAAGAGGAAGCGCAAATGAATCCACTCATCGAACTAAACGGCGTCGCCTTCGGCTATGGCTCCTTCAATGTCTTGGACGATATCGACCTGCATCTCCATCCCGGCCAGTTCGTTGGCCTGGTGGGGCCGAGCGGCGCCGGCAAGACTTCACTGTTGAAGCTCATACTGACCCTCCTCACACCAGGAGAAGGGCAGATCCAGCGAGTGCGTCCTGACCTGCGTATCACCTATGTACCGCAGATCGAGACCGTCGACTGGAGTTTCCCCGTTACAGCCGAGGAAGTGGTGTTGATGGGCCTCGACCACCGCCAGAATATCTGGCCCTGGCCTCGCCGCCGCGAGCGCAAACGGGCGCGCGAAATCCTGGACCGGCTGGAGATCGGCCATCTGGCAGAGCGCCATATTCGCGATCTGTCCGGCGGACAGCAACAACGCGTTTTCCTGGCCCGCGCGCTCGTCGCCGATCCGGAAGTCCTCGTGCTCGATGAGCCCACGACCGGCGTCGATGTCCGCAGCGCCGAAAATATCTTCCACTGGCTCACAGTGCTGAACAAAGAAGGCATGACGATCCTGCTGACAACCCACGACCTCAACATGGCAGCCGCCCATGTACCCTGGGTCGTCTGCCTCAACCGCCGCATCGTGGCCCAGGGATCGCCGCAAGACATCTTTACCGAAGAGATCCTGGGCGATGCCTACAAAGGCGACTTTATCGTCATCCGCCAAGACGACCTGATCTTCGTGCAACAGAGGCCCCATCCCCACGGACTTAATGACGTTCTGCCGCACCCCGTGGAAGGGGGAATGCCTAATCATGACAACTTGGTAAATAATGCTCAGCCTGTTTCTGCCTCAAAGGAGGCCTGACCCCTATGGATGTTCTGCTTGCCCCGTTTCAATATGAGTTCTTCCGCAACGGTACCATTGCCGCCGTCCTAGTCGGCGGCCTCTGCGCCCTGATCGGCGTCTACATCGTCCTGCGGGGTATGAGCTTCATCGGCCACGGCCTCTCCCACGCCGTCTTCGGCGGCGCGGTGGTCGCCTTCATTCTCCAGTTTAACTTCTACGTCGGCGCCGTCTCTTGGGGTTTTGTCGCCGCCTTGCTCATCAATCAGACCGTACGCAAAACGACAATTAGTGCCGACGCCGCCATCGGCGTCGTGACAACCGCCAGTTTCGCGCTCGGGGTCGCCCTGATCTCACGCTACCGCCGCTTCTCCCAATCCTTCGACGCCGCCCTCTTCGGCAACGTTCTCGGCGTGACCCCTATGGACATAGCCGTGATCGTCTTCGTTACCCTGGCCGCGACGTTTATGATCTTCTTCTTCTACAAGCAGCTGCTCTTCACTACCTTCAATACCGAGGTCGCACAGGTCTACGGAGTCCCCACCTTCTGGATCGAGACCTGGTTTGCGCTGATCCTTGCAGCCGTTATCATCGCCGCAGTCCAAATCATGGGCGTGACCATGATCGGGGCAGCCCTCGTCGTTCCACCCATCACGATACGGCTGCTGACCGACAGCTTCCATCGCCTCATGATCTACTCGACCATTTTGGGCGCGCTGACGGGACTCATCGGTATGTACTTGAGTTTCTACGTGGATGTTTCGAGTGGAGCATCGATCGTGCTGCTGCAATCGATCCTTTTCTGCCTCGCCCTCTTCTACGTGTCCCGCATCCGCAACAAGCGCCGGCTTGTCGAAACACCGGTCTATGGCCCTACCTGAAGGGGAGAGCGTCAAGCGGAAGTCGTAGCAAAGCCTGGGGAGCTTCTGCACGAAAACTAGCGGCTTAAACTAACCGAGGCCGCTGACGGGGGCGTGCATTCTTCTCAGCCGTCGCCCTCCATTTCCTGCATTTCCGCCGACGCAAGTTCGTACTCCTCTGCCAATCCGCTGTCTTCGTAACCAGGCATAGTCTGCCCCAAACGAAACAGCGCCATCGCCGCCGCGGCCTGTTCGGCCTCCTGCTTGCTCTGCCCCTGACCTACGCCGACCGGCCGTTTACCGATCGTCACCTGACGCGTAAACAGACGGGCATGGTCCGGCCCCTCAGTGTTGACCGTCCTGTATCGAGGGGTCTGACCCATCGTCGCCTGCACCCACTCCTGCAGGCGGCTCTTGGGATCCTTGGTCAGCGCATGCTGCGCTACGCGCCCGATCTCCTCAACTAAGCGCGGTTCAAGAAACTCGCGCAGCGCATCGAGTCCCTGATCAAGATAGAGAGCGCCGATATAGGCCTCATACGTATCGCACAACGTCGTGTGACGCTCGCGGCCCCCGCTTTCCTCTTCGCCTCGCCCCAATAGCAGATAGTCGCCCAATCCCAGCTCCTTGGCGAAGCGGGACAACGTCTCCCGCTTGACCAGCGCGGACCGCAGATTGGTCAACTCGCCTTCCCGCCGCTCCGGGTAACGCCTGAACAGCAGCTCGCTCACAACGAAACCCAGCACCGCGTCGCCCAGAAACTCAAGACGCTGATTGTCCTGCAATTCCCTGTCTTCATCTGCCTCGTGCAGATAGCTGCGATGAACAAACGCCCGCTGTAACAGGGCGCGATCCGTGAAGCAGACGCCGACGGTCGCCTCCAGTTCGTTCAACCTATTGAGCCCGCGCTCCATGCCAAAATCCTCCTCAGCACAGATAAACATCAAACCGCTGGCAGCCGTTTAAGGCCCAGACCGGTAAGATTTACTACGACCGATTCCGCAGGATCCAACTGGGGAGCCAGTTTCGTGAGCGCGGCCGCCACAGTGGCACTGGTTGGCTCGACAAATAATCCCCGCTGAGCCAAACGCTCCTGCGCCTCCAGAATCTCCTCGTCGTTGACCACGATCGCCGTCCCGCCCGACTGCCGCAACGCCCACAGTATCGAGCGGTTCCTCACAGGTCTCTCCACCGCGATCCCGTCCGCCAGAATGCTCGGCGCAACCTGGCGGCGGGGCACGATCTCGCTGTGCCCTTCGTGAAAAGCGTCGCAGATCGGCGTGATCGGCTCGGCCTGGACCGCAACCATCCGCGGCAATCTGTCAATCACACCGCTGCGGTGCAAATGCTGAAATCCCCGCCACGCCCCCAAAAATAGGCCCCCGTACCCGACCGGGCTCACAAACCAGTCCGGTACCCGCCCGCCTAGCTGCTCCCAAATCTCCCAGGCGTTCGTCATAAAGCCCAACAGGCAGGCCGGGTGCCACGCATGCGAAGCATACACCACATCAACGCCCGTCTCAGAGGCTTCAGCCGCTTCCGTCGCCGCCGTGCGCGGCCCACTGACCTCAACCAGCTCCGCCCCATAGACCGCGATCTGCGCCTTCTTCGGCTGCGGCGCATAGGCCGGCACAAAAATGCGCGCAAACAGCCCCGCCCGCGCCGCGTAACAGGCCAGGCTCGCCCCAGCATTCCCACTGGAGTCGTCCATGACCGTCCGCACGCCCTGCCCCACCAGCCAGTTCATGATCACACTGACCCCGCGGTCCTTATAGCTGCCCGAAGGCATCAGCCCTTCAAATTTCCAATAAACCCGCTGGTCCCCCCAGCTGTCCTTGATCAGCGGTGTCCACCCCTCCCCCAGCGAATACAGCTCGCGCCCCTCGGCCACCACCGGCAACATCGCCAGGTAGCGCCAGTGTCCCGGCTCCGTCCCATCAATCTTGTCCGGGTCAAAGGGAGGCAGGCCCCGATACTCCAATGGTTCGCCGCTGAGGGGGCAACGCAGGGGCGCTTCTTCAGCAGCAACCTGAAAGTTGCTGCTGGGGCAGTAAGCGATCAACCGTCGGTTCCTTTCCGGGGGCTGAGTGGCGAAGTGACGCCCCGCTAAAGCAGGGGCGCATAACCAATTTCCTCTTTACATTTGTAACCGAACTCGGTGAATTGGTCAAGTGGAAAGGCCGCCAGCCTGCATCCCTATATGGGGGTAAACTCTCTTAAACCTCTGGTTTCGACTAAACCGTGTCCAGTCCTCACGTCCATCCCCGCAGAATCGCCCTTCCACTGACCACTAACCCCTGACCCCTGCATTTGGGCGTCCGGGCCTTCGGCCCTCCCTTGTGCAGGGGCTGCGCCCCCGCAACGCCCCGCCCTTGTTAGCCACCGTGTTCATTCTTCCCGAGCAACGTGTCTAGCCAACAGTGTCTTCATCCCCACGTGCTATCACAACTCCCCGACCCCTGACCCCCGACCCCTGCAGTTCGCCTCGCCCTACTGCCGCAGAACAACGAACATGTGTTAAGATCGGACCGTCCCAAGGACAATACCAGGCACCGTTCACCTCCCAATATCCAGTTCAGCCCCCGCCAAACCGCTAAACACCGAATAGAGAGTCCCGAACAATGAAAATCAAGCGCATCTCCGCCTATCAAGTCGACCTGCCTCTCCACGAAGGCCGCTACGCCTGGTCCGGGGGCAAGTCGGTCGACGTTTTCGACAGCACCATCGTCCAGGTCGAAACCGACACCGGCCTCGTCGGCCACGGCGAAGTCTGCCCTCTCGGCCCCTTCTACCTGCCCGCCTACGCCGCCGGCGTGCGCGCCGGCCTCACCGAGCTCGCGCCCCACCTCATCGGCCTCGACCCCCGCCAGCTGGCAATCCTCAACGAACACATGGACCGCGCCCTCAAAGGCCATCCCTACGTAAAATCCGGCATCGACATCGCCTGCTGGGACATCCTCGGCCAGGCCTCCGGCCAGCCGGCATGTGTCCTCCTGGGCGGTCGTTACGGCGATGACTTCGTCCTCTACCGCGCCATCTCCCAACGTCCCCCCGCCGAAATGGCAGACTCCGTCGCCGCCTACCGCGCCGAAGGCTACCGCCGCTTTCAGCTCAAGGTCGGCTCAGATGCCGACACCGACATCCAACGGATTCAGGCCGTGGCCGCCGTGCTGGAACCCGGTGACGTGCTCATCGCCGACGCCAACACCGGCTGGCTCGTCCACGAGGCCGCCCGCGTCGTGCGCGGCGTCCACGACGTCGACGTCTACATCGAACAGCCCTGCCTCAGTTACGACGCAAATCTCTCTATCCGCCGTCGCACCTCGCACCCCTTCGTCCTCGACGAGACCATCGACGGCATCGACGCTCTGCTGGCCGCGCATCGCGACGACGCCATGGACGCCGTCAACATCAAGATCAGCAAGTTCGGCGGCCTGACAAAGGCACGGCAGGCGCGCGATCTCTGTGTCTCCCTCGGAATCGCCATGACCATCGAAGACAGCTGGGGCGGCGACATCACCACCGCCGCCATCGCCCATCTCGCGCACAGCACGCCCCCCGAATTCCTTTTCACCGCCACCGACTTCAACAGCTACGTCACCGTCAGCACCGCCGAAGGAGCCCCCCAGCGCCGCCATGGCCGCATGGCCGCATCCACCGCCCCCGGTCTCGGCATCGCCCCCCGCTGGGAGACGCTGGGCGAACCCGTATTGGCGATCGATTCCTGATCCAAAGGCATGTCGAGTCCAGGACCTGTCGCGCCCTCTCCATCCTTCTCTGCCATTCCTCTTCACTCTCTCCCCTACACGCTCTAAAATTTGTACAAACATTGCCACCGCGCCTATACTACGCCATCGGCGGCTGGGTTGAGCCTCCCCCCTCACCGGCAGTGAAATTAATCAGCCCTTCCAACAGTGGCGTTTTGAGCGGATTCCTGCCCTTCACCTTCTGTGCACAGGGACAGAGAGGTCGGTATGGGCTTTCGTCCTTCTGCCGGTCGCTGTCAGGCTTTTCACCGTCTGAACTGCTGCCAGAACTTTCCTTTGCGCCACGAGCCAACCACGAGGACAAGCTTTCTTTGTCAACCAAGACACGGAGCAACGGCGCTCATCAGTCCAGTTCCGACATCGTTCCCCCTGTAACTGACTCCACCGTCGCCTCAGTGGAGTTGAGTGACCGCTACCAGCTTTTCGCATCCTTCTTTGATCAGCTCTATATCGAAAAAGACGTCTTCGTCCACGAAGACAGTATTGTCGTACGGTGGCCCCGCAAGCTCGACGCACCCGCCGACTATAACTTCCGCTTGCAACGGACTAACGGGCGCATCTACGCCGATGCCGAAGGCAAGGAAGGTGACTGCGGCGACCGCACCCTGACCTCTGCCGTCTCGATTCCTGACGGCGAATACGAACTGATCCTGATGCCGTCCCCGAACGAATACTACGTTCAGGGCGTTCGCTTCCAACGGAAAATCCCGCTGTCGGTTGTCGGATCGGACTATAGCACAACAGCTTACGGCACCTACGTTGAACGCCAGATTGAACTGCTGCGCTATGCCGTTACCATCGATGATGGCCTCTTCTCCGAAATCGCCAAAATGACTCTGGGCTGGTGGGAGCGGATCAACATAAAGAAGACAATTGCCGCCGCCGACGGAGTCGCCAACTTCGAAGAAGATCACCTTGCCCGCCTGATCGCGCTGCTGGGCATGGCTGAGCGCTACGACGATACCCCCGGGTTCCCCACCGAGATTCGGCAACCGCTCGCCGACCGCATCACCGCTTTTCCCTACTGCGAACAGCAATATGCCGAGCGAACATGCAGAACGCTCAGCGACCCGGATAAACTCCTCCTCGCCGCCTGCGAACTCCTGGCCGGCCAATTCCATCCCGACCGCACCTTCACATGCAGCCAGCAAACCGGACTCTGGCACCGCCAGCGCGCCGAAGACACCGTATTGCGCTGGCTCCAGCAAGCTGCAACCGTCGGTTTTGCCGACGCATCAAGCCATAGCCTGGCTCAGATACTCACCACCCTCTCGCACCTGATCGATCTGGCCGATTCCGATGCGATCTGGGATCTCGCCGCAATCGTGATCGATAAAGTGCTGGTGACACTGTCTCTGAACTCATTCCAGGGCGTATACGGCGCCGGCCAAATCGCGACCAATGACACTACCTACGTCCCCGACGGACATGTGTCGCCTCTGGCCGGAGTTGCACGCCTGATGTGGGGCATCGGCGCCTGGAACCAGCATCTGGCCGCGCCGGTCAGCATGTGCAGCTGCCAGGGCTATCAACAACCCCCCCTCATCGCGGCACTGGCAAACGAACCTGACCCAGCCGGCATGTGGGCAAGCGAACGCCACCCCATCGCCGCACAGAGCGCAGAACATCCTCCGCAAACCCTCCACAAAGCAATCTACAGGACGCCCGACTACCTGCTCTGCAGCGCACAGGACTTCCAACCAGGTCAGCGCAGCCAGGGCGCGCAGAGCTGGCAGGCGACCCTCGGTGCCGATGCAACTGTCTTTGTCAACCATCCCGCCACCGGCGACCTCGAACAAGCCGGCCGCGGCGGCTACTGGCGCAGCGGGCTCCTGCCCCGTGTCGCCCAGCACCGCGACCTCCTTATCGCGCTCTACGCCCTGCCCGAGTCCGATCCCTCCGGCTTCACCCGCGCCTATTTCCCCGCCTTTGCCTTCGACGAGCACCAGATAGGCAGTGAGTGGGCCTTTGCCGCCAAAGACGACGCCTATATCGCACTGGCCTGTTCCGCCCCGCTCCAGCTGGTCCAGGACGGGCCAGCCGCCAACAGGGAACTGCGCGCGGCCGGACACAGCGTCGCCTGGCTATGCCAGATGGGGCGCAAAGCCGACTATGACTCCTTCGCCAACTTCCGCAAACGAGTCCTCGCAGCCCGCTTTACCTATGACGGACTTTCCGTATCATACCGCCAATTGCAGGGTGATACCCTTACTTTCGACTGGAACAGCGCCCTCGTCGTCAACGGAGAAGCGCAACAGCTGCAATGCGCCAATCACTACGAGGGCCCCAACTGCGTGACAGACAGCTGGCCGGCTTCCCAGATGGTCGTCGTACATGGGGATCAGGCCATACAACTCGTTCTTGCCGATACCTAGATCCACTGTTTTCACCACATTCAGAGCACAGACTCAGGAGGAAAGTATGACCCAACGAACGATGCATCGTCGCCGCTTCCTGCAGCTGTCGGGAGCTTCAACCGCTGCCGTCGTCCTGGCTGCCTGCGGCGGCCCCGAACCGGAAGTGATCACCGAGGAGCCAGCCGCCGCGCCGGCCGCCGAGGAAGAGGCGCCCGCACAGGCCGTGATGGAAGACGCCGAAGCGCCGTCCCAGTACTCGGAATCCCCGCGGCTGGCCGAAATGGTCGCCAATGGTGACCTGCCCCCCGTCACCGAACGCCTGCCCGTATCACCGCTGGTCCTCCCCCGCGAATCGATCGGCGAATACGGCGGCCTAGTACGCCAGATTCACCTCGATCCGTCCAGCTTCGTCAGCCAGTACGGTTGGTTCGCCGAACGTATGCTGACCTACTCGGACCAGGACCTCAAGACCATCATCCCCAACCTGTTCGCCAGTTGGGAGATCAGTGACGACGCCACCCACTACACCTTCCACCTGCACGAGGGCATGCGCTGGTCCTCCGGCGACCTCGTCACTACCGGCGACGTCGACTTCTGGTGGAACTCGGTTGCCACCCATCCCGATGTCGCCTCCAGCGTCTGGTGGGTCTACCGCCACGGCGGCGAAAACATGGTGGTCGACATTCACGACGACTACAGCTTCTCCGTCACCTTCGCCGCCCCGTTTGGCAACTTCCCCGCCTACCTCACCCGCCGTATTCAGGGTGACTTCCTGCTGCCCAGCAACTACCTCAAGCAGTTCCACGGCGACTTCGCCGACGAGGCCGACCTCAACGCCATGCTCGAAGAATCCGAGTATGAGACCTGGGTACAACTCCTCAGCAACGTTCGCAGTGGCCGCAGCGTCTGGGGCACACGGCCCAACTCACCCGAGTATCCCATGCTCTCCGCCTGGATCGTAGACCAGGAACCGCAGCAAGGACTCGTGCTGATGATGCGGAACCCCTACTACTGGAAGGTCGATACCTCCGGCCAGCAGCTGCCCTACGTCGAGGATCTGCGCATCGACTTCGTGGCCAACCACGAAATCGCTACCCAGAAGACCATCCAGGGCGAGCTCGACTACGTCGGCCCGCATGATGTCTCGATTGCCCGTTTCCCGCTCTACAAGGAAAACGAGCCGAACCAGCACTACCAGGTCATGGACTACACCAGCTGCATGACCGACCGCTACACGCTCTATCCCAATCACACCCTGACCGAAGACCCGGTGCTGCGGGACATTGTCCGCCACCCCAACTTCGTCAAGGCCTTGAACATCGCCATCGACCGCGAAGAGATCAACCAGAATCTCTTCTTCGGTCTTGCCACGATGGGTCAGTTGGCGCCGATGCCCAACTCCCAGTACTACAAGCCGAAATATGCCGAGAACTGGTCACAGTTCGATCCGGACCTGGCCAACCAGATGCTGGATGAGATGGGGCTCACCGAGCGCAACAGCGACGGCTTCCGCCTGCGCCCCGACGGCGAAGTGCTCAAGTTCAACATAGAGCACGCCGGACCCCGTGTCGGCGTCGCCACCCACGAGTTCACCGAGATCGTCGTCACCTTCTGGCGCGAAGTCGGTATCGAAGCCTCCACCAAAGAAATCCAGATCTCTCTCTACAACGAGCGCTGGAGCCAGGGCCTGATCCACTGCGGCTGCTGGCACGCAGACCGCTGCACCGACACCCTCCTACCGGTCGAAATGCGTTGGTTCATCCCCACCAACATCGGCCAGGGCGGCCCTGCTCCCGAGTGGGGACGCTGGTTCAGGAGCGCCGGCCAGGATGGCGAGGAGCCGCCGGCCGAGATCCAGACGCTCTTCGATCATTACAACACCATGAACACCGTGATCGACGATGCCGATCGCGTGGCTGCCGGTCAGAAGATCTTCGACTGGCTGGCCGATAATCCATTGGCAGTCGGCTCCATCTCCGAGAGCCCGGCTCCCCTCATCTTCCCCAAGACGATGCTCAACCTGCCCGCCGCAGGTAAACCCGTCGGCTGGGATACCTACGGCATCTCGACCTACCATCCCGAAGCCTTCTACTACGAAGGCGGCGGCGCCTAATCTGCGAGAATTGAAGAGAGAGGAGAGAAGCGAGAGGTCTTACTCTCTCCTCTCTCCTCTCCACTCTCTCCTCAACTTGATCTATGTACTATCGGGAAACGATTCTATGGCAGAAGGCGATGGACGCAGCACGCGAGACATATCGACTGACACCACGTCTGCCAAGTACAGAAAACTATGGCATGCGTTCTCAAATCACCCGCGCTGCTGTGTCGATGCCGGCCAATATAGCTGAGGGCTGGACACGAGAGACGGTTAAGGACAAAGCGCGCTTCTTGGCCATAGCACAGGGCTCCTTGGCAGAAACCGAGACACTCTTGACACTATGTGAGGACCTGGGCTGGTTTCCCAAGAGCGAGACCCATAAACTTCGCGGATTACTTGACGAAGTGAGCCGAATTCTGACCACCATGCGTCGTAACTTAAGAAGCAAGACCTGAAGAAACATGTTCGTGAGGAGCTAACCGTGGGGAGATGGGAGGCAGTTCTCTCTTTTCTCTCTCCTCTTCGCTCTCTCCTCAAAAGGGGTACCCAATGACTGTCTACATCCTTCAGCGCGTCATGCGCATGATCCCGCTGCTGTTCCTGCTCTCGTTGATCGCCTTTCTGATCATTCAGCTTCCGCCAGGCGACTATCTGACGGAGCACATTAACGCTCTGCGAGCATCGGGCCGCGATGTAGACGAGGCCGAGGTCGAGCGCCTCATGAAACAGTACGCCCTAGACCGGCCTATGCACGTTCAATACCTGACCTGGATCCAGAACATCCTGCTCAAGGGTTCCTTCGGTCAGTCCTTCCAGTGGGGCAGACCGGTCAACGAGGTCATCGGCGACAAGATGGCGCTCACCTTCCTGTTGGCCATCTTCACAACCGTCTTTGTCTGGGCCGTCTCAGTCCCGATCGGCATCTATGTGTCAGTCCGGCAATACACCTTCACCGATTACCTCTTCACCATGATCGGATTCGTCGGCCTGGCAGTGCCAGGCTTCCTATTGGCGATGGTCGTCATGTACTTCTCCTTCGCCTGGTTCGGCCTCAAAGTGGGGGGACTCTTCTCCCCGGCCTACGAGCTCGAACCCTGGAGCATTGGCAAATTCCAAAACATGCTCACCCGCATCTGGGTGCCCGTTCTCATCCTCGGCATCGGCGGCACCGCCCACATCATTCGCGTCATGCGCGCCACCATGCTCGATGAGCTGCGTAAACAGTACGTCACCGTCGCCCGCTCCAAGGGCCTGTCCGAATTTCAGGTCCTCATGAACTATCCCGTACGCATCGCTATCAACCCCCTGATCAGCTCCCTCGGCTTTCTCCTGCCCTGGATTATCTCCGGGGGCACCGTAGTCGAGATCGTGCTTAACCTGCCCACCGCCGCCGTTGTTCTCTATCGGTCCCTGCTCTCCCAGGACATGTTCCTGGCCGGCAGCTTCATTCTCCTTGTCGGCACCCTGGCGCTGGTCGGGAGCCTTCTGGCCGATATCGCACTCGCAGCGGTGGACCCGCGCATCCGGTTCGGCAGCGTGGAGGAGTTTTAGTAAAGATTATGTCTTCAATCGTCAACAATCTTCTGAGGCAAATCAGCCCCCGCCGACGCGCCCTGGAAGCCCCGCCCAGCCCGGCCACCACCTTTACCGAGTCGGAAGACTTCTATCGTGCCGGACAGTGGCAGCTGGTCTGGTGGAAATTCCGCCGCCATCGCCTCGCCCAGACCGCCGTGTGGGTGCTCGCTTTCTTCTATGTCGTCGTCCTCTTTGCCGAATTCGTCGCGCCCCATGCACCCTTGACCCGCTATAAGGATCTCGCCTCCGCGCCGCCCACCAAGGTCCGGTTCTTCGAGGTTGTCAGCGATAGCTTTCGCGGCCCCTTTGTCTACGCCCTCGTGCGCTCACGCGATCCCGTGACCGCACGCCCGATATACAAGGCCAACGCCGGCGAGATAAGCCCCATCAGGCTGTTCGTGCGCGGTGATTCCTATAAAATGTGGGGCCTGATCGAATCCGACCTGCACCTCTTCGGCACAGAGCAGGATTCAATGCCGCTCTTCATCTTCGGCACCGACCGCATCGGGCGCGATATCTTCTCCCGCATCATCTATGGCGGCCGCATCTCTTTGTCAATCGGTCTGATCGGCGTTGCCTTGACCGCCATTTTTGGCGTGCTCCTCGGCGGCGTCTCCGGTTACTTTGGCGGCGCAGTCGATGAAGTCATTCAGCGCCTCATCGACCTGCTCTACGCCCTGCCCGCCATCCCCTTGTGGATGTCGCTCGCCGCCGCCCTGCCGCAGGACTGGCCCAATCTGCGCCTCTATTTTGCCATCACAATTATCCTCTCGATCCTCAACTGGACGCGCCTGGCCCGCATCGTGCGCGGCAAAATTCTCAGCCTGCGCGAAGAGGACTTTGTCATGGCCGCACGGCTCGACGGCGAAAACCAGTGGACGATTATCACCCGCTACCTGCTGCCCAGCTTTGCCAGCTTTATCATCGTCGAGCTCACGATCGCCATCCCGTTTATGATTCTGGGCGAAACGGCCTTGAGCTTCCTTGGAATCGGTCTGCAGCCGCCCACCATCAGCTGGGGCGTCATGCTACAGGACGCACAGGACATCATGTCCGTCGCCCAAACACCCTGGACCCTCTGGCCGGTCATCTTTGTCGTCATCGCCGTGCTCATGTTCAACTTCCTGGGCGACGGCATGCGCGACGCGGCCGACCCGTACCATTAGCCTGCGGGCACATCTCTCAGGCCGGTGCAGCCACCGGCCGCTTACCACCGGGGTTACACCTTATGGCGTCACATGAAAACGGAGCGGGGACGCAGGACGTCCTGTTGGAAATCAGGGATCTGAAAACGCACTTTGCACTCGACGAAGGCACCGTGCGCGCCGTCGATGGCGTCGACCTCGACGTCCGCCGCAGGCAGGTAGTCGGCGTCGTCGGCGAAAGCGGCTGCGGCAAGAGTATGACCGCCATGTCGATCATGCGCCTCATCCCGCCGCCCGGCCAGATCGTTGAAGGCGAGATTCGCTTCCACCGGCCGTTCGACGAGCGCCCCGACGCCAAGGACATCGTCGACCTGGCCCAATTCGAGTCCAACGACCGCCAGCTTCGCGACATTCGCGGCAATCAAATCTCGATGGTCTTCCAGGAGCCGATGACAGCCCTCAGCCCCGTCCGTACCGTCGGCAAGCAGATCGCCGAAGCAATCCTCCTGCACCAGGACGTCAACAAGGCCGAAGCGCGCGACATCTCAATAGAAACACTTGCGCGCGTAAAAATGCCCAACCCGGAGCAACGCTTTGACGACTACCCCTTCCAGCTCAGCGGCGGTATGCGCCAGCGCGCCGTCATCGCCATGGCGCTCGCCTGCCGCCCCCAACTGCTGATCGCCGACGAACCGACCACCGCTCTCGATGTCACCACCGAGGCCCAGATCCTCGACCTGATGCGCGAGCTGCAGGCCGAATATGACATGGCCATCCTCTATATCACCCACAATCTCGGCGTCGTCGCCGAAATGGCAGAGGAAGTCGTCGTCATGTATCTGGGCAAGGTCGTCGAACGCTGCGATGTTGACTCGATCTTCTACAACCCCAAGCATCCCTATACAAAAGGGCTGCTGAACTCGATCCCGCGCCTCGAAGATGTCCTGCAGGACAAACGCGAGAAACTCAACGCCATCGAAGGCATGGTCCCAAGCTCCTTTCAACGCCTGAGCGGATGCGCCTTTCATCCCCGCTGCCCGGACTTCATGCCCGGTGTCTGTGACGAGGCCGAACCACAGCTGATCCAGCTCGAGGAAGGGCACGCCGTACGCTGCCACCTCTATACCTGAGATCCCAATCCAAACCTGAGATCCCGATCCTAACCCTGTACGCGTAGCGGAACAGCAGCGCAATTGAACTGAGACCTATGGCAAGCCAAAACGGAAACACCTCCCCGCCACCATCTTCATCCCTGCTTCTTGAAATCAACAATCTCAAGAAGTACTTCCCAATTAAGCGCGGCTTCTTCAAACGCACCGTCGGCTATGTAAAAGCCGTCGACGATGTCAGCCTCCAGGTTGAGGAAGGTGAGACGTTGGGGCTGGTGGGAGAAAGCGGCTGCGGCAAAACAACCACCGGGCGCATGATCCTGCGCGCCATCCCTTCCACCGAAGGCGATGTCTTTTTCCGCGACCCCGAGCTCGGGCGCGTCAATGTAACCGAGCTGGACAATCAGAAGCTCACTCAGGTGCGCCGCAACATGCGCATGATCTTTCAGGACCCGCATGCCTCCCTAAATCCGCGCATGACCATCCTCGAGCTGATCGGCGCCCCCCTGCGCGCCATGGGTCTGGCAAAAGGGTCGGAGCTGGAGGATCGGGTCTCCCACACTCTTGGCCTCGTCGGCCTCGCGCCCGAGGTCATGCGGCGTTATCCCCACGCCTTTAGCGGCGGCCAGCGCCAGCGCATCGGCATTGCCCGCGCCCTCGTCAGCCAGCCCAATCTGGTCGTCGCCGATGAACCCGTCTCCGCCCTCGACGTCTCCGTGCAAGCCCAGATCCTCAACCTCTTGCAGGAGCTGCAGGAGCAGATGGGGCTCACCTATGTCTTTGTCGCCCACGATCTCAGCGTCGTCGCCCATATCTGCGACCGCGTCGCTGTCATGTACGTCGGCAAACTGGTCGAGATGGCGTCCACGCTCGAACTCTACACCAACCCCAAACATCCCTACACCGAAGCGCTCCTGTCGGCTATCCCCAAACCGGATCCCCGGCGTAAGGGATCCGCGCGCATCCTCCTGGAAGGCGAAGTAGCCAACCCGGCCGATCCACCCTCCGGCTGCTATTTCCACCCGCGCTGCCCCTATGCCCAGGACCTCTGCCACGAGCAGGAGCCCGCCTGGGATGAGGTCGCGCCAGGCCACTTTGCCAAGTGTCACTTTGCCAATGAGTTGGAACTGACCGGCGTTGCCGCATGAACGGCATCTGCTCCTGGCCTTTGGCCCTTTAGCTGGATACCCCCATGAGAAACGTGAAGTTTTTCGGCAACGCCGCCGCTCAGGTCCTGATATTCTACCTGCTCTGGTTCGCCTCTTGCGGGCTGTTCATCCTCAACATCGTAACCGTCCTCCCAGCAATGCGCGCCATTGCCATCTCTTTCGGCGCAGACCAGTGGACGCTTCCCGCAGTCCATCGCTTCTCGCTCCTGGGATTGGCCGTCGCAGCCGTCGTCTTCTTCTTCTGGAGCGAGGCAGGCTACCGCCGGGCCTCCAAAGTCAGTCTCGGCCGGTTCTTGCGCGCCTTCGGCTGGGTAACTGGCGCACAGCTCGCCGTCATTGCTATCGCCTATCTGATTCCCCGCATGGTACTATAGTGCCCCGGATCGCCAGTGAATAGATGAACATGGCTGGTTGCCGCCCGTCGCCCTCTCCTGGTACACCAGCCTCGATCTGCAGCTACGACTTGCCACGACCGCGGTCTCGCCGGGCATGCTGACACGCAACAGAATTTTCGGAGCGCCCTCTATGCGTATCGCCTCTATCGAAACCTTCCTTCTCGAAGCCCCCATCCAAACCGGTTTCGGATGGTCCCAGGGCTGGGCCGACAAACGCCACGTCGGGCTCGTCAAACTGGTCACCGAAGATGGTACTGTCGGCTGGGGCGAGGGCCTCTACGGCCCCTCCGCCCGCATCGTCCACGAGGAATTCGCCCCTCTCCTCCTCGGCGCCGACCCAATGCAGCGCAACGCCCTGTGGCAGAAAATGTTTCACCTCTTCTACAACGGCAACGTCGCCGGCGGCATCGGCGGCAGCGCCATCAGCGCCGTCGACACCGCCCTCTGGGACATCGCCGGCAAAGCCAGCGGCCTGCCCGTCTGGGCCCTCCTCGGCGGAAAAGTGCGCGACCGCATCGCCGTCTACGCCACCGGCCTCTACTACACAGAAGAGAACCTTGCCTCCGACGGCCGCGTCATTCCGCAGCGGCTCCTCGACGAGGCCCGCATGTACGTCGAGCTCGGCTTCACCGGCATGAAGACCAAGGTCGGCGGCCTCCCTCTGGCCCAGGACGTGCGCCGCGTCGCCGCCCTCCGCGACGCGATCGGCCCCGACATCTTCCTCATGGCAGACGCCAACCAGGCCTATAACGCCACAACCGCCATTCGCATCGGCCGCGAGCTGGCCGACCTCGATATCTACTGGTTCGAAGAGCCCGTCAACGCCAAAGACATAGAGGGCTACCTGCAGGTCAAGGCCGCGCTGCCCATGGCCATCGCCGGCGGAGAAGGCCTGCGCACACGTTACGAGTTCAAAGACTATGTCGGCCGCCGCGCCGTCGACATCATCCAGCCCGACGTCGTAAACGTCGGCGGCATCACCGAAATGCATCGCGTCGCCGCAATGGCCAACGCCTTTGGCATTCTCTGCAATCCCCACGTATGGGGTTCCCCCATAATGATCGCCGCCAGCCTCCACGTCGCCGCCGCCGTGCCCGAATGTCCGCCCGCGCGTACCCCCCGTCCCTACCAGCAGGAACCGGTCATGGAGTTCGACCGCACACCAAGCCCCATCCGCGAGGGCATCGCCGAACCCTTCGATCAGGCCGGCGGCTTCCTCGAAGTGCCCAACGGGCCCGGCCTGGGCGTGGAAATGGACGAGACGGCCGTGCGCAAATTGAGCGTAGACACACAAAAGACCGGCAAATAAACCCATGCCCTGTTTCCCAAAACCTTCAACCCTACCTGTCGCCAGCCGTTGACTTTCCAATGTGGATACCACCTGTAACCAAATAGCGCCATACTGCCTGCGCGCTCGGTCTCTATGCATCTCGCCCGAATTTACGCTCTACGCAGTACACAACACGCATCGTGTCAAAAATCCCGTTCTAATCTAGACGCGCCTAAGACTGCTGAAAGGATCCTGTTCCCATGCCTCCCATTGCTCTGCAACTCTACTCAGTACGCCGCGAGTTTGCCGCCGATATGCCCGGCACCCTCGCCGCAGTGGCGCAAATGGGCTACACCGGCGTCGAGTTCGCCGGCGCGCCCCAGCACGCTGCCGCCGCCCTGAAAGCCAAACTCGAGGAGCTTGGCCTCGCCTGCGCCGGCTGGCATGTGCCCTTCGACCTCGTACAGGACGACGCCCTGGACGACACCATCGCCTTCCACCACGCCCTCGGCAACGACAAGCTGATCATCCCCGGCATCCCCGAAGAACTGCGCCAGAGCCGCGACGACTGGCTTAAACTGGCCGGCTTCACCAACCGCCTCGCCGAAAGCCTTGCCGCCGAAGGCATGCGCACCGGCTACCATAACCACTTCCACGAGTTCCTGCTTCTCGACGGCGAAACGCCCTGGGATACCTTCTTCGGCAACACCGACCCATCCGTCATCATGCAGTTCGATACCGGCAATGCCATCTTTGGCGGTGCCGACGCCGTAAACGTCATCCGCAGCTACCCCGGCCGCGCCGTCACCGTCCATCTCAAGCCATTCACCAAGCGCCTCCACGATGGCGCCGATCATAACTACCCCCACGCCGCCTTCGATCCGATCATCGGCGAGGATGACACCGACTGGCCGGCCGTATTCGAAGCCTGCGAAACAGTCGGCGGCACCGAATGGTATATCGTCGAATACGAGAGCGACGCCTATCCGCCCCTCGAGGCGGTCGAGCGCTGCCTGGGCGCGCTGCGCGGCATGGGGAAATAGCGCACCAACTACATGAGTGCGAATGCCACCACCCAAGCCACCGTCAGCTACGCCGAGCTTCTCCGCAACAATCGCAACTACCGCTTCCTCTGGCTCGGTCAGATCGCCAGCCTGCTCGGCGACTGGTTCAACCTTGTTGCTTCAGCCGCGCTCATCGGTCTGCTGACGCAGTCGGGTCTGGCGGTCGGCTCCCTCTTCGTCGTGCGCATGCTCGCGCCCTTCCTCGTCAGCCCTATCGCCGGCGTCGTAGCCGACCGGTACAACCGCAAACACATCCTGATCGCGGTCGACCTGGTCCGGGCGGCCGTCGTCCTCGCCTTCCTGCTAGTGCGCGACCCCGGCGACGTCTGGCTCCTCTACACCCTCACAGCCGCACAGATGGCCATCAGCGGATTCTTCTACCCCGCCCGCACCTCCATCCTGCCCGAGCTGGCGCGCGAGGGCGACCTCGGCGCCATGAACGCGCTCAGCTCCGCCACCTGGTCCGTTATGCTTGCCCTCGGCGCCGCCCTGGGCGGGCTCTTCTCCGGCACCTTTGGCATGTATCCCGCCTTCGTGCTCGACACCCTCACCTTTCTGATCTCCGCCGTGCTCCTACTGCAGATTCGCATGCCCGCCGCGCCCGCGACCCTTGCATCCGACACGACCGTCGCCGCCGCAGTGCGCCAGTACTTCGATGGCCTGCGCTATCTGCGCGAACACCCGGATGTCCTCTTTATCGCCGTCCAGAAAGCCATCAACTCCCTCTGGCTTACCTCCGGCTTCCAGGTGCTTGTCGTCGCCATCTCGCAGCGGGTCTTTGTCGTCGGCGAGGGCGGCGGCATCGGCATGGGACTGATATTCGGGGTGGCCGGCGTTGGATCGGGCCTTGGCCCCATACTGGCCCGCAAACTGACAGGCGACGACGGCCCAACGCTGAAAAAGGCGATCTCTGTTGCCTATCTCATCAGCGCGCTCGGCTTGGCCGTCACCGCGCCGCTCGTCAGCCTGCCCCTGGTGCTGCTGGGGACGCTCGTGCGCGCCATCGGCGGGGGCATAATCTGGGTCTTCTCCACCCAGTTACTGCTCCAAAATGTACCCAGGCGCGTGCACGGCAGAGTATTCGCCACCGAATTCATGTTCTTCTACCTCGGCGGTGCCTTCGCATCCAGCACCTACGGCGTCGCGCTCGATACAAATCTCACAATTTCGGCGATCATCTGGACGATGACAGGATTGACCGCAATCCCGATGGCGCTATGGACGCTGTCGATGATGCGAGGTACGCGGAAACTTGCATGAATTCCCTGGGCGCATCCCAAAAATAGGGTCGAACTCGAATATTCCTCTGGTATTGATAAGCCCGTATCCAGTCCTCACCTCCATCCCCCATAAATCGCCCACTCACTAACAACTAAGAACTGCCTACTAAAAACTGTCTTTTGGGCGTTCGGGCCTTCGGCCCTCCCTTGTGCGGGGGCTGCGCCCCCGCAACGCCCCGCCCTTACTAGCCACCGTGTGTGTTCTTCCCCGGCAATGTGTCTAGAGCAAGGTGTTTAGCCAACGGTATTCTCCGCAACATTCCGGTAGGGGCAGGCCTTGTGCCTGCCCTGTTCACCCTAAATCAACGGGCCCCCGGTATAGCCAGGCCTGGCGTCTGCCCCACATCTCTCCAAGTGCCGGTAGACGATTCCCGTCACCTCCGGCATAATCTCCCCGCCAGACTCTTCCCCCTCCAATCTGGGAGGCGCCCAATTCCCTGCAGGTGGTTGGCGTACAAAAGCCTATCTTGTTCTATAATGCCTGAATCACACACGGCCATCTGCCGAGTCCTAACCACATGACCGCCAATCCCACCACCCAGTCCCCAGTCGGCTACACCGATCTGCTCCGCCACAACCGCAACTTCCGCTACCTCTGGTTCGGCCAGATCGTAAGTCTCCTCGGCGACTGGTTCAACCTCGTCGCCTCGGCCGCGCTCGTCGGCATGCTTACCCAATCCGGTCTGGCCGTCGGCTCCCTCTTCGTCGTACGCATGCTCGCGCCATTTCTCATCAGCCCCGTCGCCGGCGTCGTAGCTGATCGCTATAACCGCAAACACATCCTCATCGCCACCGACCTCGTCCGCGCGGCTGTCGTCCTCGCCTTCCTGCTCGTACGCGACGCCGGCCACGTCTGGCTACTCTACGCCCTGACAGCCGCCCAGTTCTGCGTGAGCGGATTCTTCTATCCCGCACGCAATTCCATCCTGCCCGAGCTGGCAAGAGAGGGAGAACTGGGCGCGATGAATGCCATCAGCGCCGCCACCTGGTCCACCATGCTTGCCCTCGGCGCCGCGCTCGGCGGGCTCGTAGCCGGCGCCTGGGGCATCTACCCGGCCTTCCTGCTCGACACCCTCACCTTCCTGCTCTCTGCCGCACTCCTCATGCAGATCCGGATGCCCGCAGCGCCCGCAACCCTTTCAACCGACAAGACCATCGCTGCTGGCCTGCGCCAGTATATCGATGGCCTCAAATACCTGTACCAACATCCCAACATCCTCTTTATCGCTTCCCAGAAAGCGCTGAACTCCCTTTGCCTTACCGCTGGCTCCCAGGTCGTCATGGTCGCCATCTCCCAGCGGGTCTTCACCGTCGGCCAGGGCGGCGGTATCAGCATGGGACTGATGTTTGGTCTGGTCGGAGTCGGAACCGGCATCGGCCCGATTCTCGCCCGTAAACTGACAGGCGACGACGGCCCCACACTGAGAAAGGCGATAATTGTTGGCTTCCTGCTCAGCCTCCTGGGGTCGGCAGCCACCGCGCCGCTCCTGAGCCTGCCCGCAGTGCTGCTCGCGACAGTCGTGCGCGGTGTCGGCGGCGGCATCGTCTGGGTCTTCTCCACCCAGCTCCTGCTGCAAAATGTGTCCCGAACCGTGCATGGCAGGGTATTCGCCACCGAGTTCATGTTCTTCTACCTCGCCAGCGCACTCGCATCCAGCGTCGTCGGCACCGCGCTCGACAGCAGCCTCAGCATCTCGGCGATCATCTGGTCGATGACAGCGCTGACCCTCATCCCAATGGCGTTGTGGACGCTATCGGTAGTGCGGGCAAATCAGAAAGCAGTATAAAGTTGCGCCCCCATGTTGGAGTCTGTTACCGTATACTGATCTGGACACACTAACGCAATACGAAATACGAAATACGCAATACGCAATACGAAGTACGCAGTCCTCAAATTAAACGCACACTAGATTGCAGTTAACCATCACCGAAACTAAACTACATGACCGCAAATACAACCTCCGAAACCGCCGTCAGCTATACCGACCTCCTCCGCAACAACCGCAACTTCCGCTATCTCTGGTTCGGCCAGATCGTCAGCCTCCTCGGTGACTGGTTCAACCTGGTCGCCTCGGCCGCGCTCGTCGGCGTCCTGACCCAGTCTGGGCTCGCCGTCGGCTCACTCTTTGTCGTGCGCATGCTCGCGCCCTTCCTCGTCAGCCCCATCGCCGGCGTCGTCGCCGACCGCTACAACCGCAAACACGTCCTCATCGCCGCCGATATCGTCCGCGCTTTTGTCGTCCTCGCCTTCCTGCTCGTGCGCGATCCCGGCGACGTCTGGATCCTCTACACCCTCACCGCCGTGCAAATGGCCATGAGCGGATTCTTCGATCCCGCCCACACCGCCATCCTGCCCGACATCGCCGACCCCCGCGAACTCGGCGCAGTCAACGCGCTCAGCTCCGCCACCTGGTCCGTAATGCTCGCCCTTGGCGCCGCCCTCGGCGGCCTCTTCTCCGGCACCTTCGGCATGTACCCTGCCTTCATCCTTGACTTCTTCACCTTCCTGCTCTCGGCCGCACTGCTCGCGCAAATCCGCATGCCTGCCAGACTCGCATCCGCCGCCGCCGACAGAACCATCGCCGCCGCCGTCGGTCAGTACCTCCGCGGCCTGCGCTATCTGCGCGCCCACAAGGACGTCCTTGTCGTTGCCCTGCAGAAAGCCACCATGGCCCTCTTTTTTGCCACCGCCTTCCAGGTCCTCCAGGTCGCCATCGCCCAGCAGGTCTTCACCATCGGCCAGGCCGGCGGCACCAGCCTCGGACTGATGTTCGGCCTCACCGGTGTCGGCTCAGGCCTCGGCCCCATCGTCGCCCGCAAACTGACCGGCGACGATCCCGGGTCGTTAAAAGAGGCTATCGCATACGGCTATGTCTTAGCCATCGCCGGCATCATGGTCACCGCCCCCCTCTTGAGCTTCCCCATCGTCCTGCTGGGCTCCCTCGTGCGCTCTATCGGCAGCGGCATCATCTGGGTCTTCTCAACCCACCTCCTCCTCCAAATGGCCCCCGACGAAGTCCGCGGCCGCGTCTTCGCCAGCGACTTCATGTTCTTCTACCTCGGCAGCGCCCTCGCCTCCAGCCTCGTCGGCGCCGCCCTCGACACCAGCCTCACCATCCCCAACATCATCTGGACCATGGCCGCCCTCGGCGTCATCCCCACCGTCCTCTGGACACTCTGGGTCATGAAGAGCAGGCGCGAGACGGTTTGAGCGTGGTTTCAAAGACGGGTAAACTGGAACTCAGTCCGGCGAAATATGGGGACCAGAGCCAAAAGTTCTCGCATTGAGCTTAAGATGCAGCGTGCAGGGAGTCATGTTACAAACGGTTGAAGCTACAATAGATGAACAGGGTAAAGTGCGACTGCTGGAACCAATCCAGCTGCCGGAACCACGGCGCGCATTTGTTACGATACTTCCCAGCGAGTCCGATATTTCGGACACTGCACTGCTGAGTGAAGCCGCACTTTCTGAAGACTGGAATCGTCCCGAGGAGGAAGCGGCATGGTCACACCTGCAATGTGTGCAGCCGTCTTAATGTCCTTCCCATTTCTTGACGCCTCCTGGGCAATTGCAAGCACTGCCTCGATGCAGGCGAACAGCAAGATGAGTTAGTTCATCTGAAGAATCTGAAAATGTTTGACACTCTGTCCGAACTAACCGAGAAAATCCATCTGGGCGAAGACTCCACCATCGAGTTCAAAAGAGAGTTGCCGCGCAGAAATGTCCTTGCCGACGAAATAGCCGCCTTCGCCAACGCCCGCGGCGGTGTGCTACTCATCGGAGTAGACGACCACGGCGACATTGTAGGTCTTGACCAGCACAACCTGGACCGGACCGAAAAGACGGTAGTCGAAATCTGCCGCGACAGCATCGAACCCCATGTCCCTGCTTTTTCGGAAAGAATGCAACTTGACGGAAAAGTCCTGCTAAGAGTAGATGTCCCCCGTAGCCTATTCATTCACAAAAGCCCCGGCGGTTACCTCGCCGGCCAGGGCAGCAGCAAGCAAGTAATGCCAAAGGAATACTTAGCCCGGCTGTTACAGAGTCGTTCTCGGGTGGGAACTGTCCCTCCTGACAGGCGGTCTGTGCCCAAATCCACTGGAAACACGTTGCGACAAGACCTCTGTCAGCGATTTATTCCGCAAGAAGCGTCTGGGTATGAAGTTGAAGACCTGTTGCTTAAGAGGGAAATTCTGGTCAGAGAGGGTAGCGAGTTGCGCGCTTCCGTCGCCGGACTACTGATGTGCCACGACAGGCCCGACGACTACCTCTACAACAGTTTCATTCAGGCCGTCTATTATCGCGGCACAAAAATGGACGCGAATTGTCAGTTCGATACCCAGGATTTCAGGGGTCCCCTCGATCAGCAAATTCTGGATGCCTACAAATTTGTTAAAAATCACAACCAGTTATCAGCGCGCAAGAACATAGGCAGAACGGAACAACCACAATTCAGCATGAGAGCGGTCTTCGAAGCCCTGGTCAATGCGGTCGTACACAGAGACTATTCAAGGGCCGCTTCAAAGATCCGCCTCTTCATGTTTGCCGACAGATTGGAACTGAGTTCGCCGGGGGCGCTGGCCAATACACTGACCGTGGAACGGCTGCGCTACGGTCAGGCAACCCGCAACGAACTGCTGGCCCGCCTGCTGTCCGAAATTACAGTTGAAGACAACGTCGGCAGACAAGTAGCCAGACGTTATTTCCTGGAGCGTCGAGGCGAAGGTGTGGGCATCATTCTGGACGAAAGCACAGCTCTTAGCGGCAAAGCCCCCGTCTATGAACAGATCGATGAAACCCTGCACCTCACCATCTTCGCCGCAAAGTCCCTGCAGGAAGAGCAGGAACTGTAACCCCAAGGCTCGCCATACCCACCGACTCCTATCAATCTGTCCTTTCAGACGTCGAAATCGGCCAAACCACTGGTCTTCAACAACCCCTTACGTACGCAGAAGTTCACTAAAAACTAGAAACTGAAAACTAAAAACTGCCCTCCCGGAGCCCACCCATGAAAATCACCGACGTCAAACTCCACACCCTCCAACACCCAACCCTTACCCAGAGCCGCCACCGCCTCATCCAAGTGCCCGGCCTGCGCCGCATCCAGTACACCCACACCGGCAGCCCCATCGACGCGCCTATGCAATCGCATATCCTCGAGGTCGAAACCGACGAAGGCATCACCGGCCGCGTCGCCCCCACCTCCATCAACAGATATCAACTCGACATCCTCAAGACCCACGCCATCGGCGAAAGCCCCTTCGCCCGCGAACGGCTCTTCCAGATGCTGCACAAAGGAACCCGCTGGGTCTACCAGGAACCCGGCTGGTTCGGCGAATTCGACAACTGCCTCTGGGACATCTTCGGCAAAGCCGCCGGCCTCCCCGTCTACGCCCTCATCGGCCGCGTGCGCGACCGCCTGCCCGTCTACCTCACCGCCGGCGACATGGAGCTGCAGGGCTACCTCGATCACATCGAAGACGGACGCGCCTTCGGCGTCAACGCCTACAAACTGCACACCTACAAGGGCGGCAAAGCCGACATCCCCATCCTCACCGACGTACGCAAAGCCGTCGGCGATGACTACGACCTGCTCAACGATCCCGTCTGCTCATACAACCTGCGCGAAGCCATCGAAGTGGGCAGGGCAATGGAAGAGCTCGACTACATCTGGCTCGAAGAGCCCATGCACGAACAGAAGATGAACCAGTACCAGGAGCTCTGCAGCACGCTCACCATCCCCATCATGGCCACCGAACGCCTCATGCACGACATGGACCTCACCGCCCAGTGGCTCATCCAGGGTGCCACCGACCGCCTGCGCGTGCGCGCCACTTTCGGCCTGACACAGGCATTGAAACTGGCCCACTTTGCCGAACTGTACGGCGCCAACATCGAACTCAACGGGCCGGGCGGAAATTACGGGCTCGTCCATGCCCATGCCGGCTGCTGCATCGACAACACCGACTTCTACGAGCTGCTCGGCCCGGCCACCCCCCAGCGCCTGCGCGCCGAAGGCGAAGAATGGGGCCTGCTCAACGCCCCCCTCATCGAAGACGGCCACATCGCACCCCCCGACGGCCCCGGCTGGGGCGCCGTCTGGGACGAAGATCGCATCCGCTCGCTCACGGTGGCGACCGACTGAAAGATGTGAACGCCGGGCAAAAGATCGCCTCTACGCGGCTCCGGACTTGGTCGTACACGACCCCCGAGTCCGGAGTCCAAACTGATGGCGAACGCCAAGTTCACCAACCTGTTCACAACCGCCGCGTGCCTCCGCCGCAGTTCACTAAAAACTATAAACTAACCACTAATAACTGCCCTTAACATGAAAATCACCGACGTCAAACTCCACACGCTCCAACACCCAACCCTGCCTCCAAGAGCCCACCGCCTCATCCAAGTGCCCGGCCTGCGCCGCATCCAGTACACGCATACCCGCCGCACCGTCGACACAACCATGCAGTCGCATATCCTCGAAGTCGAAACCGACGAAGGCATCACCGGCCGCATTGCCCCCTCCACCATCGACAAATTTCAACTCGACATCCTCAAGACCCACGCCATCGGCGAAAGTCCCTTCGCCCGTGAACGGCTCTTCCAGATGCTGCACAAAGGCACCCGCTGGGTCTACCAGAACCCCGGCTGGTTCGGCGAATTCGACAACTGCCTCTGGGACATCGCCGGCAAGGCCGCCGGGCTGCCCGTCTACGCCCTCATCGGCCGCGTGCGCGACCGCCTGCCCGTCTACCTCACCGCCGGCGACATGGAGCTGCAGGGCTACCTCGACCACATTGACGACGGCCGCGCCTTCGGCGTCAACGCCTACAAACTGCACACCTACAAAGGCGGCAAGGCCGACATCTCCCTGCTCACCGCCGTGCGCAAAGCCGTCGGCGATGACTACGACCTGCTCAACGATCCCGTCTGCTCCTACAACCTGCGCGAAGCCATCGAAGTGGGCCGGGTCATGGAAGAGCTCGACTACATCTGGCTCGAAGAGCCTATGCACGAACAGAAGATGAACCAGTACCAGGAGCTCTGCCGCACGCTCACCATCCCCATCATGGCCACCGAACGTCTCATGCACGACATGGACCTCACCGCCCAGTGGCTCATCCAGGGCGCCACCGACCGTCTGCGCGCCCGCGCCTCCTACGGCCTCACTCAGGTCCTCAAGCTCGCCCACTTCGCCGAGCTCTACGGCGCAAACGTCGAGCTCAATGGGCCGGGCGGATGCTACGGGCTCGTCCACGCTCATGCCGGCTGCTGCATCGACAACACCGACTTCTACGAGCTGCAAGGCCCGGCCACCCCCCAGCGCCTGCGTTCCGAAGGCGAAGAGTGGGGCCTGCTCAACGCCCCCCTCATCGAAGACGGCCACATCGCACCCCCCAACGGCCCTGGCTGGGGCGCAGTATGGGACGAAGACCGCATCCGCTCGCTCACAGTGGCGACCGACTGAACAAGGGAACGCCTGGCATAAGAGCGCTTCTAAGCGCATTCTACCTGTGCCATTCAGGAAGCCAAGATCACAGGTCTGGATTTCGACGGACGCTGTGGTCACCAACCTGTCGACTACTGCCGGGTACGTACGCGGCAGTTCACTAAGAACTAAAAACTAACCACTAAAAACTGCCCCTAAAATGAAAATCACCAACGTCAAACTCCACACCCTCCAA
The DNA here is from genome assembly GCA_958295845.1 of Caldilineaceae bacterium. Classification (GTDB taxonomy): domain Bacteria; phylum Chloroflexota; class Anaerolineae; order Caldilineales; family Caldilineaceae; genus Bin5. The sequence continues at coordinate 4,600,950 of OY282376.1, read as the reverse complement.
CACCCAACCTTCACCCAACCCGATTACCGGCTGAAACAGACTTCCGGCCTGCGCCGCATTCAGTACACGCATACCCCTCTGTCCACCACCACCCCCATGCAGATCCAAATCCTGGACGTGGAAACCGACCAGGGCATCACCGGCCGCGTCGCCCCCGCCTCCATCACCAAGGCCCAGCTCGAAATCCTCAAGACGCACGCCGTCGGCGAAAGCCCCTTCGCCCGCGAACGGCTCTTCCAGATGCTGCAAAAAGGCACCCGCTGGGTCTACCAGGATCCCGGCTGGTTCGGCGACTTCGACAACTGCCTCTGGGACATCATCGGCAAAGCCGCCGGCCTGCCCGTCCACGCCCTCATCGGCCGCGTGCGCGACCGCCTGCCCGTCTACCTCACCGACCACGAGCTGACCCCGCAGGGCTACCTCGACCACGTCGAGCGCGGCCGCGCCTTCGGCGTCAACGCCTACAAACTGCACACCTACAGGGGCGGCAAGGGCGACATCCCCCTGCTCACCGCAGTGCGCAAAGCCGTCGGCGACGGCTACGACCTGCTCAACGATCCCGTCTGCTCTTACAACCTGCGCGAAGCAATCGAAGTGGGAACTGCCATGGAGGAGTTGGACTACGTCTGGCTCGAAGAGCCGATGCACGAACAGAAGATGAACCAATACCAGGAGCTTTGCCGCACGCTCACCATCCCCATCATGGCCACCGAACGGCTCTGCCACGACATGGACCTCTCCGCCCAGTGGCTCATTCAGGGCGCCACCGACCGCCTGCGCGCGAGGGTAGGCCATGGCCTCACCCTGGTTCTCAAACTGGCACATTTCGCCGAACTGTACGGCGCCAACGTCGAGCTGCACGGTCCCGGCCACCTCTTCGGGATAGGGCATGCCAGTGCCGGCTGCTGCATCGACAACACCGACTTTTTCGAACTCTTCGGCGCAAACGGTCCCCGCGACCTGCGCACCGACGGCGAGGAGTGGGGTCTCCTCAGCGCCCCCCTGATCGAAGACGGTCACATCGCGCCCCCCGACGGCCCCGGCTGGGGCGCCGTCTGGGACGAAGAGCGCGTGCGCTCGCTGACCGTGGCTACCGACTGAGCGCACACAACGCCGTGGCAGCGCATTCAACCTACGCACTCAAATGCGGCAACACCGTCGCCGCGAACAAAAACGATCCCTCAACCCGCGGCGAATCCGCAATGTTGACCGTGAGCCGCCCCGCACCCTGCTCCACAATCTGCAGCAGCGCCTCTGTCACCTGTTCCGGCGTCCCCTCTATCGTGCCCTCACCCGACGGACGCACCTCAGGATCCTCTTTCAACCTGTGCAACTCCCGCTCGCTATCGGCGATCAGCACGCTCACGTGCATCACCTGCAAAATCTCGTCGTAATCCCGACCCACCGCGCGGCAGTGCTCCTGCAGCACCGACTGCTTGTGCGCATACATCTCCAAGTCGCTGCACACCCAGTTCCACCAGTCCGCCCGCTCCGCCACCACCCGCAGCAGATACCGCTCCCCGCCGCCCCCGACCATGATCGGCGGCACCACATCCGGCTTCGGCTCGCAATACCCGTTCTCCAACTGGTAGTGCTTGCCCGCAAAATTGACCGGCGTATCCGTCCACATCGCCCGCATAATCTGGATCGCCTCGTCCAGCTGCTCGATCCGCGCCCGCGCCCGCGGGAACGGCCAGCCGTACCCAAGGTACTCTTCCTCATTCCAGCCCGCGCCGATCCCAATCACCACCCGACCGCCCGAAAACGCCTGCGCAGTCGCCGTCATCTTCGCCAGATGCGCCGGGTTGCGAAAACTGTTGCACAGCACGTCGTGCCCTACCAGCTTGTCCGGGTAACGCGCCAGCGCATACACCGCCATCGTCCAGCCCTCGGCCACATTGTGACCGTTGTACTGCACATGGTCCGGAAACCACAGCGAATCAAACGGATGGATGATCTGGTCCAGATAGGGAAAGAGTTCGGTTACGTGGCGGGACCACGTGTTGATGCCCACTGGGACGCCCATACTTGCCTCCTCGGAGTTGGGGCACGCGCTGCACCGCAGCCGCGTCAAGCGCGCGTTGGACCGGGTAAACTGTCCGCCGCCGGCAGAATTACCACTCCGCCGGCTTGCATTTCATATCTGCTTCTACGACAATCATACCAGAGCAGGCGCCAACATGCCGCAGCCCCCGCCGCCCGGCGCCCCAGACCCAACCTCTACGCCCAAAGCGCAAAAACCAGCCGGTCGCATGAAATCTGCGCGACAAACGCAGCACAGGAGCCAATCCCATGCCCTTCGAAGTCTACGATTTCCGCGATGTGAATAAAAACGTACTGACAACCCCGGAGATCCGCGCCCGCCTCTATCACATGGAGCCCGGCCAGGTCGACAGACTCCACAGCCATGACCTCGGCCACGAAATCTTCCTCATCCTTGAAGGAAAGGCCGAATTCATGATCGCCGGCCACACCGAAGTCCTCGAAGCCGGCCAGTTGTGCATCGCCCTCGCCGACGAAATCCACCAGGTGCGCAACCTGCTGCCCGACCGCCGCACCGTCATGTTCCTGTCCGTGACCCCCCACATCCAGCCCACCCACACCGGCCGCGATCCCGACGGCACCGTCCACCCGCCCCAGTTTCGCACCAACACCTTCTACGATGACGTCGACGACACCGGCCCAATCGCAGACCTTCTCGACACCTTCGTACGCGACGCCGAAGCCCTCGCCAACCAGGCCCGCCAGGCCGCCGACACCCACGCCCAACAAGCCGAAACCTGGCGCCAGGCCGACGCCGCAGCCGACGGAGACGCAGCCGTAGCCGCTCGCAACACCATGTGGCAAGCCGTCCGCAGCCTCCACACCAACCTCTTCAAACTCGACCTGCTCTGGAACAAACTAGGCCCAAGAGCCGACGAAAACGCCAATAGCAAGTAACCCCTTAGCCCGAGCCCTTACCAAAAACTGAAAGCGCCAAAGCCAAACACATTAGAAAAAGAAACCTGGTCTTCGCTGCCCTCTGTAGATGAAAAGGTGTAAAGGTGTTCTCCGTGTTCCTCCGTGGCCCTCCGTGGTTAAAAAGGTGTTAAGGTGTTCCCCATAACCCTCCGCGGCTAAACCACATCCCAATCCCGCAAATCCCACTTCAATCAAACCTCACCGAGCCCTGCCCCAATCCTATTGACTTCAGCAACAACTTTGTCCGCTTCGTCGGTCCCGTTCTCCACGCAGAACAGCGCGTCCTCCAGCACAAAAGCGCAACTGGCATAGAAACGGACCCGCTCCCAGCACTGATCCATTAGCGGATAGACCCGCGCGCAGCGCTTCAGGAACGCTTCGCCGAAGCAGACGTAAAGTCCCGCAAAGTCGATCGCAGGGTCGCCAATACCGGCATGCCCGAAATCGATCATGCCCACTACCCGTCGTTCCTCGGCACTGTACAGCGTATTGCTCGACCCAAAGTCACCGTGGCGCAGCACGTTGTCATAGGCGAGCTTCCCGTCGTCACCCACAAAAGCCTCGAACTGATCCGTCGTCCACGCCCGCGCCTCTGCCGTCAGCCGCGGGAACACGACCTGCTCGACCCGTCCCAATATCCCCAGTAGTGCAGCCGGCGAGTCAGGCGGCTCCTGGGGAATATTGACCGTGTCAGGCGGGATCGCGTGCAGCGCCTGCAAAAACGCCGCAATGTCTGCGGCCAGGCGGTCGATCGTTTCCTCATCACCGATCCCCGCGAACACATCCGGCCACAGCGGACTGCCCGGCAACTTGCGATAGCCGACAAAAGCCCGTCCCACCTCGTCGTCCAGGTTGCGATAAACGTAATCCGGTGTCGCCAGCGGAACCCGCGGCCGCACCGCCCCCAATATCGCATCCTCCCTTCGCAGCCCCGCGACACCCTCCGCAAACTTCGGGAAGCGAAAAATCAACTCCCCGTTGACCAGAATCAACTCATTATTCTGCCCCGCCCGAAACAATTCGACCGTCTCCAACCCCAACTCTGGACAGACCGCCGCAATACTCTTCCTGAACCCTCCCAACCCGTCTCCCACTCTCCCTCTCCAATAACATCTTAGCCCTAATTCCGATGACAGAACGTTAAATTTACCAAGAAACCACTACCACCAAACGTTTACTTACCAACTGCTGTTACTAACCACTAACCACTAACCACCGACCACTGCCGTCCGCAACGCCTCCACACTCGTCACCGGCAGCCTGCAAGCATAATTCTCACAAACATACGCCGCCGGCTCACCATCCACCAGCCCGCGCCTTTCCAGCAACGGCAACGGATTCTCGCCCTCCGGCTCCCTCAACGCCAGCACCGTATGCGGCAAATAATGGCGCCGGACCTCCTCCAGCAGCGCCTGCGTACGCGCATCTTCCAGAGAGCCCACCACCGCCACCTCCTGGCTGGGGCCCAGCAGATCATCCAGCGCCGTCAGCATGCGTCCAAACCCTGTCGGCTGCTGTGCCATCGCCGCCGCCATAATCTGGAAGACTCGCGCCGCTTCACCCCGGTACGCATCGTTCCCCGTCAACTTTGCCAGCCGCAACAGCAGTTCGGCCGCCATCGAGTTGCCGCTCGGAATCGCGTTGTCGATGAAGTCCTTGCGCCGCACCACCAACTGCTCATGCGCAATGCCCGTCTGGAAAAACCCGCCCCCTTCGTCTGCAAACTGCGCCTGCATGATCTTCGTCAGCCGCACCGCTTCCGCCAGCCAGCGCAGCTCGAAAGTAGACTCGTAGAGCGCAACCAGCCCGCGCGCGAACGCCGCGTAATCTTCCAGATAAGCGTTAAAACGCGCCCGTCCATCCTTATAGCTGCGGAAAAGAAAGCCATTCTCCTGGCTCATCTCTGCCAGGATGAAGCTGGCTGCGGCTCGGGCAGCCGCCAGCGCGTCCGCCCGTCCCAGAACGACGCCCACCTCGGCCAGCGCATGAATCATCAACCCGTTCCATTCCGTCAGAACCTTATCGTCCCGCTCCGGCTTCACCCGCTTCTCCCGCTCAACAAACAGCTTCTGCCGCGCCGCGGCCAGCCGTTCTGCAACCGCCTCAACCTCCGCCCCCGTCTGCTGCGCAATCTCGGAAGCCGTCTGCCTGATGTTCAGAATCGTCTTGCCCTCAAAATTTCCCGCCGGCGTCACCCCGTAGCACCGCCCCAACAGCGCCGCCTCCTCCTTCCCCAGAACCGCCTCGATCTCTTCCGCCGTCCAGACAAAAAACTTGCCCTCTTCGCCCTCACTGTCCGCGTCCTGCGCGCTGTAGAAGCCCCCTTCCGGCGCGGTCATCTCCCGCAGCACATAATCCACCGTCTCCTCGACCACCTGCCGGTGCTCGTCCCGCCCGTTGATCTGCCACGCGTGCAAATAGGCCCGCAGCAACTGCGCATTATCGTACAGCATCTTCTCGAAATGCGGCACCAGCCAGATGCGGTCCACGCTGTAGCGATGAAAACCCCCGCCCAGATGGTCGTAGATCCCGCCTGCCGCCATCTGTCGCAGAGTATGTTCGGCAATGCCCATCACATCCTCGTCGCCACCCCGCCGGTACTGGCTCATCGCAAACTCCAGCGTCATCGGCTGCGGAAACTTGGGCTGGTCCCCGAATCCCCCGTACTGTTCATCGAAATACTGCAGCAACTTGGCACTCGCCTCGCTCAGGACCTCCTCGCCCGGCGCACCGCCGCTCGCAGACAGGCTGCCCGTGCGCCCGATCGCGTCTGTCAATCGTTGCGCCTGCTCTTCCAGGTCCCCCCGCCGGTTCTTGTACGCGTCCGCCACCGCCAGCAACAGCTGCGGAAACGATGGGATGCCGTAACGCGGCTGCGGCGGAAAATACGTCCCACCGTAAAAGGGCTTACCCGTCGGCGTCAGAAAAACGCTCATCGGCCAGCCGCCGCTGCCCGTCATCGCCTGCACCGCCTCCATGTAGATCGAGTCCAGGTCCGGCCGCTCCTCCCGGTCCACCTTAACGTTCACGAAATTGGCGTTCATCAACGCCGCCGTCTGCTCGTCCTCAAAGCTTTCCCGCTCCATCACATGACACCAATGGCACGCGCTGTAGCCAATACTGAGAAAAATCGGCCTGTCCTCCGCCCGCGACTTCTCCAGCGCCTCCTCCCCCCACGGGTACCAGTCCACCGGGTTGTGGGCGTGCTGCAAAAGATAGGGCGACGTCTCATCCGCCAGCCGGTTGGAATGCGTAGGCGTTTCTGAACTGGTCATGGTGAGTCCTTTGGCGCGGCCGCGCCGCAAATCGTGGATGGGCGGGAAATGGTTCGGCGCAAACGGTGCGAGCTGCCCCGTGCCGGCTCCGCCAGGATGGCGTATGGCCAAATGGCAAACGGATACCGCACCCGACACCGCGCCGATTTCAAGCAGGTGGGCGTTCCCGTCATTATAGCGGAATCGCAAACGCGGCGCCGAATCCACCCCGCCAGGTGGGCGCATTCCAAGTTGGGGGTAAACTCTCTTGTACCTCTGATATCGACTAGACCGCGTCAAGTCCTCACATCCATCCCCGAAAAATCGTCCATTCACTAACCACTAACCACTAACCACTGACCACTGCCGTTGGGCGTTCGGGCCTTCGGCCCTCCCTTGTGCAGGGGCTGCGCCCCCGCAACGCCCCGCCCTGTCTAGCCACCGTGTTCATTCTTCCCCAGCAACGTGGCTAGAGAAAAGTGTCTAGCCAACAGTATCTAGCCAACAGTATCCCCCAAACGCTCCTGTAGGGGCAGGCCTTGTGCCTGCCCTGTACTCCCTAATCGCCGGATCCCCGGCCTGGCGCCTGCCCCGCGTCTATCCAAGAGGTGGCAAACACTTCCAGCCGCCCCAGGCACTATCTCCCCACCAGTCTGTTCCCACCCAAAATCTGGGAGGCACCCCTGCCAGGTTGCCATCTTCGTGTTGACAGCAAACAATGAGAATGCTACCATTCTGCTATTCCCCATCCTGTAACATGCGCGCAATGCGTCTCTTGCACCGGATGCTGTCGCAACGATTTCGTCCGTGGAAGACTGTATGGTAGACCCGTCAAACGCCATTACTGCATCGTAACGTAGCAGCAAATCAATAGATCGAATCCGCTCCGGAGAACATACAAAGGGGTATGACTCCGCAACTATCATCATAGGGGACTCAACAAAATGAAAAATAGAAGACTCTCTGTCCTGGCAGCGCTCCTGATCGCCGCAATGGTCCTGGCAGCCTGCCCCCAACCCACGCCCGTTGTCGAAACGGTCAAGGAGACCGTTGTCGTCACACAGGTCGTCACGCAAACCGAAGAGGTGGTCGTGACGCCCACACCTGTGCCTCCCGTCCAGGGCGGTGTCTGGGTCGAAGGGTCCAGCGCAGACGCTACCATTCTGAACCCAATCCTGGCATCCGACAGCGCCAGCTTTGACGTGCTCGGCTGGTTCTTCCCCAGCCTCCTTGGCCAGGATCCGTTCAGCGGCGCCATCGTCCCCACCGAGATGGCCGCAAGCTGGGATGTCTCAGAAGACGGTCTCGTCTGGACCTTCCACCTGCAGGACGGTGTCATGTGGTCCGATGGCGAGCAGGTCAACGCCGACGACTTCAAATTCACCTATGACGCCATCGGCAGCGACCTCGTCGAGACCCCGCGCAAGGCAAATCTCGATAACATCGAAAGCATCGAAGTCCTCGACCCGCTCACCATCCAGGTCACCTACGCCGAAGTAAAATGCGACGCCCTCAACAACCTCGGTCTGGGCTGGCTCCCAAGCCACCTCTACGCCGAAGACTTCAGCGATGTCATGGACAGCCCGCTCAACGAGGAGCCAACCGTCAGCGCCGGTCCCTTCATCTTCAACGAGTGGACCCGCGACGATAACTCAACCGTTCTGCGCAACGACGGCTACTGGAAAGGCGCGCCCAACATGGACGGATGGATCTACAAGATCGTCCCCGATCCCGGCGCCCGCCTCGCCCAGCTCCAGACCGGTGAACTGGACCTGATCGGCGTCCAGCCCGAACAGCTGACAACCGTCCAGCTCGATGCCAATTTGAACCTGCACAAGTTTAAGGACGACGGCTACAGCTACATCGGCCTCAACCAGGCCAACCCCGCCAATCCGCAGGCCGGTCAGGACGAAGATGGCAACCTCGTCGAACAGGATCCCCATCCCATCCTGAGCGATCTGGCCGTACGTCAGGCCATCGCACACGCGCTCGACTACGACGCGATCATCAGCAAGGTCTACCTCGGCCAGGGCTTTCAGATCGCCTCCAACGTTCTGCCCGCCGTCGGCTGGGCCCACGATCCTTCCCTCCAACCCTATGCCTTCGATACCGAACTGGCCTCACAGATTCTCGACGACGCCGGCTGGACCGATAGCGACGAGGACGGCGTGCGCGAATGCAACGGCTGCGCCACAGCCGAAGAAGGCGCCACCCTCACGATCAGACTGCAGACCAACGCCGGCAACACCACCCGTGAGGACCTGGGCGCACTCGTACAGGATCAGCTCAACGGCATCGGTTTCGACATCCAATTCGAGGCCATCGAGTTCGGTACCCTCGTGGGCGAGCTCCTGGGCCAGACCTTCGACATGGTCATCATCGGCTGGACCGGCCTCGGCACCGACCCCAACGATGACTCCTTCTGGCACTCCAAGTTCGACACGCCCGGCAGCGGCTTCAACTTTGTCAGCTATCAGAATCCGCGCATCGATGAGCTCCTGGAACAGGCCGTCAGCGTCCCTGGCTGTGCAACCGAGGAACGGGCCACCTTCTACCATGAAATTCAGCAGATCATCAACAATGACATCCCCTACGTCTTCGTAACCGGCTCCGTCGGCAACACGGGCTACTCCAAGAAGTTCAATGGCACCAACCCGGGCCCGTGGAGCTTCTACCACAACGTCGAGACCTGGTCTCTGGCGCAGTAGAACGGCGCAACGCTTTCTGAAAGAATCCGCGCCTGAGTAACAGGCCGCGAACGAGATCTGACGAATCCGCCACCGCTCGCCTCCTGCGGGCGCTGGCGGATTCGCACCTATATCTCCATCGCGTCCGCCTGCCCGCATAGGGGAATCGAAGGACAGTATCACAACATGGCCCGTTACGTAATTCGCCGCCTCCTGCAGGCAATCCCTACTCTGGTAGGGGTTAGCGTTATCGCTTTTTCTCTCGTATATAATTCTCCTGGCGACCCAATCCTCATCCGCACCTTCGATCCCAACATCACGCAAGAAAGCCGTGAAATCTTGCGGCGACAACTGGGGCTGGACCAGCATTGGGCCCTGCAATACATCAGTTGGGTGACAGGGATTACACTGCGAAGCGGAGAGGTTGCGGAGGAGTTCAATCGCGGGGATACGAGTTGTACATACCTATCCTGGCTGAATACCACTTTCTGTGATAACAGCGGAGGCATCCTGCGTGGAAATCTGGGTACCAGCATTGCCACCAATCAGCCCGTCTGGGATCGAATCGTTGAACGCATGCCCGCAACCCTTCAGCTAGGCGTCACCACTCTGCTGGTCTCTCTGCTGGTTGGAGTCCCGTTAGGCGTTCTCAGCGCAGTCCGTCAAAGGTCGGTATTTGATGCTTCTGTGCGCGTTCTCGCCGTTGTCGGCAATGCCCTGCCTTCATTCTGGTTAGGCCTGATGCTAATTCTACTCTTTGGCGTCGTCCTCGGCTGGCTGCCCACTGGAAGTATGCGCACGGTTTCACTTACCAATGAGTTCGACCTGGTAGACCGAATCAGGCATCTGGTTCTGCCGACGTTCGTACTGGCGGTTGGAGGTATCGCTATATTGAGTCGGTTCATGCGTACAGAAACACTGGAAGTGATCCGCACCGATTACATTCGCATGGCCAGGGCCAAAGGCGTGGCGGCAAGACGCGTCTGGTTTGTCCATGCCCTGGGCAATGCTCTCATCCCGCTGATGACGACTCTTGGCCCTGCCATTTTTGGCATCCTTAGCGGCGCAGTGATCGTCGAGACCATCTTCTCCTGGCCGGGTATGGGGCGCATGACTTTCAGCGCGGCAGTGCAACGGGACTACCCCACAGTTCTCGGCGCGGTTATGTTCTTCTCACTGCTAACAATACTGGGGAACCTTCTTTCCGATATCTTGTATGGCGTTGTCGATCCCCGCGTACGGCTCTCGTAATGGGGATAGGGTCTTTAGCATGACGGTAGCTCAGGCAGACAGTCCGGCGCTGGCCTCACTGGCAGCCGATCCACAGTTGCAGCGCAAGCCACGCACCTACTGGAGCATGGCGCTTCAGTCTCTGCGACGTGATCTGGTTACACTGATCGCATTTGGGTTCCTGGCCATAATGGCCGTCCTCTCTCTGCTGGCGCCGGTTATAGCAAAAAGCATTGGTGTTGGCCCGAATGATACCAACCCAGACAATGCCTTCCAACAACCCTACTTGGGCCCATATATCCAGTGGCGCACCGGCCAGGACCCTATACGCGCCCCCCTTATGCTTGGCAAATCCGGCGGTGTCCCCCACTGGCTCGGAACAGATCAACTCGGTCGCGATCAGTTTGTACGCCTCCTCTATGGAGGCCGGGTCAGTCTGGGTATCGCCTTGGCCGCCGCCGCCCTGACATTGATACTGGGCGTGACGATCGGCTCAGTTGCCGGCTTCTTCGGAGGCGCTGTTGACGACCTCATCATGTGGTTCATCAATACGCTTAGCTCGATCCCCGGCATCTATCTGCTGATTATCGTTACCGCAATGTTCAAGCCTAATCCCATCACCCTGACCCTGTTTCTGGGTCTGCTCGGCTGGATTGGCACCGCCCGGTTGATCCGGGGAAATGTATTCAAAGTTCGCGCCTTGGACTTCGTGCTCGCCGCCCGTTCCGTTGGCACACGTAATGCCCGCATTATGTTCCAACATGTAATCCCCAACAGCCTTCCAATTATCATCGTAAATGCCGCCATCGACATCGGTTCGCTGATTCTGGCAGAATCTGCGCTCAGTTTTTTGGGATTGGGAGTACAGCCACCGACGGCAACATGGGGTAGTATGCTCAATAGAGCAAGAAACCTGATCTTTCTTCGCGATCCTGAAACCGGGGCAAGCTTGGCTCTGCATTTGCTGAGTATTCCCGGTATATTGATAACATTGACGGTCCTGGCACTCTATCTCATCGGCGACGGTCTGCGTGACGCACTCGACCCGATGATGAAAAACTTACGGTAAACAGTTTGGTGCACGCAGTCGTTCCGGCCGGTGCCAGCCGCCGGCTTCACACCAACTGCCGAATAAATTCTGCACTCTCTCAAAAAAGGAGATAAGGGAATGTCAAAGAAACGATTTACCTTCCTGGCGATCCTCCTGATCGCCGCACTCCTCCTCGCTGCCTGCGGCGGCGGCGGTGATTCGGAAATGGCCGAAGAACCGGCCGCGCCCGCACAGGAGGAACAGGCCGCCGAAGATACCGAAGAAGCGGCCGCCGAAGAAGAGGAGGAGACCGAAGAAGTAGCCGAGGCTGAGGAAGAAGAAGAAGCCGCAGCCATGGGCGAGCGCACCGGCGCATGGGTCGACGAAGTTATCGCCGTCGAAGAGCCCTCAGCCGCAGCCGCTGTCACCCGCATGGATCTCGCGGAGATCGACGCCTACGCCTTCTCCATCAGCGATGCCGAGGTCTACGCCACTGTCCAGGACACCGACAGCCTGACCTACGCCAACTCCTTCGGCGTCTACGCAGAGCTGACCTTCAACCCCGCCGGGCCGGTCTTCGAAGCCACCGGCAAACTCAACCCGTTCGCCGTACCCCGCATCCGCGAGGCCATGAACTACCTCGTCGACCGCGATTTCATCTCCCAGGAAATCTACGGCGGGCTGGCCTCCCCTCGCTACATGGCCATTACCAACGCCTTCCCCGACTATGCCCGCCTGGTTGATATCGTCCGCCAGCTCGAGTTGGAGTATGCACATAACCCCGACACGGCTGCCGAGATTATCAACGAAGAGATGGAAGCGTTGGGCGCCGAGCTCGTCGACGGCGTCTGGAACTACGAGGACGAACCGGTCGAGGTCATCTTCCTGATCCGCACCGAAGATGAGCGTAAGGAAATCGGCGACTACGTGTCCACAATGCTCGAAGACCTGGGCTTCGCCGTCGTCCGCGACTACAAGACAGCCTCCGAAGCATCGCCCATCTGGATCGGCACCGACCCCAACGAAGGCCAGTTCCACATCTACACCGGCGGCTGGATTACCACAGCCATCAGCCGCGACCAGGCCGGCAACTTCGACTTCTTCTACACCAACCGCGGGCTGCCCTTCCCACTGTGGCAGGCATACACGCCCTCCGAAGAATTCGACGCCATGTCTGAAAAACTGGACCTGCGCGACTTCACCACCATGGACGAACGCCGTGAGCTCTTCGGCGACGTACTCGCCCTCTCCATGCAGGACTCAGTACGCGTCTGGCTCGTCAACCAGCTCGGCTTCACCGCCTTCAGAAACGACGTCTCAGTTTCCACAGACCTGGCCGGCGGCCTCAACGGCGCCCGCCTCTGGCCCTACACACTGCGACGCACCGGCGAAGAGGGCGGCACCCTCACCATCGCCATGCCCAGCATGCTGCCCGAGCCTTGGAACCCCGTCGCCGGCACCAACTGGATCTACGACACTATGCTGATCCGCGCCACCGCCGACTTGGGCGCCATGCCCGACCCTTTCACCGGTCTCCAGTGGCCGCAGCGCTTCGACAGAGCCGAAGTAACCGTCAAGGATGGGCTGCCCGTCGGCAGCACCCACGACTGGGTTGAACTGACCTTCGCCGAACAGATCGAAGTGCCAGAAGATGCCTGGCTCGACTGGGACGCCAATGAACAGCAGTTCGTCACCGTCGGCGACCTCCATCCCGATGGCCTCACCGCCAACATCAAGAGTGTCGTCTACTATCCGAACGATCTTTCCGACCTGACTTGGCACGACGGCAGCTCGCTCAGTCTCGCCGACGTCGTTCTGAGCATGATCACCACCTTCGACTTGGCCAAGGAAGATAGCGCCGTCTTCGACGAGGCCCAGGTGCCGAGTCTCAACAACTTCCAGAGCCATTTCAGGGGCTACCGCATCGCGCAGACAAGCCCCCTCGTCATCGAGTACTACAGTGACCAGTACACCCTCGACGCCGAGCTGAACGTGGCCAACTTCTTCCCCAGCACCCCATGGCACTCCATGGCCGTCGGGCTCCTGGCTGAAGCCGCCGGCGACCTCGCCTTCTCATCCGACAAGGCCGACGCCAACGAAGTCGAGTGGATGAGTTACATCGCCGGGCCGAGCATCGAGATCCTCGAAGGCCATCTCGAATCCGCCACCGCCGATGGACACATCCCCTACGCGTCCACCCTCGGCGACTACATCAGCGGTGATGAAGCTGATGCACGCTGGGCTAACCTCAGTGCCTGGTACGAAGATAAAGGACACTTCTGGGTCGGCAACGGGCCCTTCTACCTCGAAAAGGCCTTCACCACCGAGAAGACCGTCCAGTTGATCCGTGTCGAAAGCTTCCCCGATGCTTCCAGTAAGTGGGAAGGCTTCGACACCCCGATGATCGCCGAAGTCGCCGTCGACGGACCGGCCCGCGTCACCTCCGGCGATGAGGCCACCTTCGACGTGACGATCGACTTTGCCGGCGCCGCCTACGCCATCGCAGACATCGACGAAGTCAAATACCTCGTCTTTGACGCCCTCGGCGAGCTCGCCCTCACCGGCACCGCCGAAGCCGTCGAGGATGGTCTCTGGCAGATCACCCTCAGCGCCGAAGACACCGCCGGCCTCGAGTCCGGCGCCAATAAACTGGAGGTGGCCGTTGCGCCCTTGCGCGTCAGCATCCCCACCTTCTCGTCCCTCGAGTTCGTGACCACGAACTGACATTGAAACAGTGAAACATAAGGAGTGAGGTGTGAGACATCGATCTCACACCTCACTCCTCTTCACTCTCTCCTGAACCTGAGAGGATCACCTATGACAGACGCGGCTCTGCCCCTCCAACCCGGCGCCGAGAGCGCCGATCGCCCGCAGACGCAAAGCACGCTCGCACGCGTCGTGCAGTACACAGGGCTGCGCATGATTGCCCTTTTCTTCACAGTCCTGATCGGCGTCTATCTGACAATTCTGATCGCCAATATGGGCGGCCATGTCGATGAGATTCGTAAAGGCTATATCCGCGAGTCAGTGGCCATCTCCGTAGGGATTGATCCGGAATTCAAAAACATGACCGCCGACGAGCGCCGCGAACATATCGATCAACTGGTCGCTCTACAGGAAAAACGAATGGGGCTTGACCAACCCTTTCTCCTCCGCAGCTTCCGCTTTCTTCTGGGAGCCATGACTCTCGACCTGGGCTGGGCCGATAACATGTCCAGCGACAGCGGCTCACGCCAGGTGCGTAACATCATCCTGGAGCGCTTGCCGGCCACGTTACTTCTCTTCTCCACCACTTTCTTTTTGCTATTCTTCGTCGGAATCTTCGTCGCCCTCTATCTCTCTCGCAACTACGGCAGCAGGCTCGACCGCGTCATCGTTGGATTGGCCCCGACATCCGCTGCCCCCAGCTGGTTTTACGGGCTCTTCTTTATACTGCTCTTTGCTGCCCTGCTGGGCTGGTTCCCATTCGGAGGTCTCGTCTCCGCGCCCCCGCCTGATTCGATCATCAACTACGCCCTGAGCGTCCTCAACCACATGGTACTGCCGGTCACCGCCATCTTTTTCAGCGCCATCTTCCTGGGCATCTACGGCCAGCGCACCTTTTTCCTCATCTTTTCCAATGAAGACTATGTCGACATGGCCCGCGCCAAAGGCCTGTCCGACCGCGTGGTCGAGCGCCGCTACATCATGCGCCCCACCATGCCCACCATCGTCACCGGCCTCGCGCTCTCAATCATCGGCCTCTGGTTCGGTTCAATCGTACTCGAGACCATCTTCAACTGGCCGGGCCTGGGGCGGCTCTTCTATCTGGCCGCTAACATATTTGAAACGTCGGTGATCGTAGGCTCCACCGTCATCTATGCCTACCTGCTTGGCTTCACCGTCTTCTTCCTCGATTTCGTCTACGCCCTCTTGGACCCCCGCGTCAAAGTGGGCGGCAGTTCAGGAGGGCAGGCATGACAGCACTCCGAGGGACCCTGGCCGCTCTCTCCCAATACCCTTCCGCCATCGCCGGCCTCGCCATCATCGCGGCCATGGTCCTCTTCTCTATCTATACCGTGATCGCCATTCCCTACACAGAAGCCGTCGACAAGTGGCGGGGCGGAGAAGGTATATGGCTCGAGAACCCGCGCACCGCCAAGCCCAAATGGTATAACCTCTTCCCCGGCGTAAACCTGCCCGAAACCATTACCATGGGGCCCGCAGGCGAATCCGATGAGGTCTCCGTCCAAAAAGAGCGCAAAGTAGTCTCCGAAGAGATGACCGACGTCATCACCACCTTCACCTTCGACTACACCGCCGATGACTTCCCCCAGGAAATCTCCCTCTTCCTCACCTCTGAACATGAACAGAAACGCCCCCTCGTGTCTTTAACCTGGCTGACCCCCGACGGACGCGAAATCCGCATCACCGACGTCACCGTCGAAGGGCCCGTTACTGTCCGATTCTCGCAAGAAGAAGAACTCGAAAGACGTCTCGACGGCGTACGCGCCGAAGTCGGCCTCTTCGCCGACCCCGCCTCCCCCGAAGACGACCCCAGACCGCTCAAAGGCACCTACCAGCTCACCGCCGCCGGGCTCGTCTTCGAAGACGACGCCGACGTCGACGCCCGCCTCGTCGTCTACGGCCAGGTCTACGGCCTCGCCGGCACCGATCATCTGCGCCGCGACCTCACGCTCGCCCTCATGTGGGGCATGCCCGTCGCTCTCGCCTTCGGCCTCCTCGCCGCCGTCGGAACCTCCGTAAGTACACTCATCGTCGCCGCCATCGGCGTCTGGTTCGGAGGCATAGTCGACGCAACAATCCAGCGCATTACCGAGGTCAACCTCATCCTGCCCGTACTGCCCATCCTCATCATGGTCGGCCTCTTCTACTCGCGCAGCATCTGGGTGATGCTCGGCGTCCTGATCGCGCTCAGCGTCTTCAGTTCAGGCATAAAAACCAGCCGCGCCATCTTCCTCCAGATCAAAGAGTCGCCCTACTTCGAGGCCGCCCGTGCCTACGGCGCCGGCAACTTCCGCATAATCTTCCTCTATCTCATCCCCCGCATCATCCCCACACTCGTCCCCGGTTTTGTCGTAGCCATCCCCTCATTCGTCTTCGTCGAGGCGACCTTGGCCGTGCTCAACCTGGGCGACCCCCTGCTCCCCACCTGGGGCAAAGTGCTCAGCGACGCCCGCGTCAACGACGCCCTCTACCAGGGCAACTACTACTGGGTGCTCGAGCCCGCCGCGCTCCTGCTCCTCTCCGGCCTCGGCTTCGCCATGGTCGGCTTCGCATTGGACCGAGTCTTCAATCCCAGACTGAGAGATCTGTAATGGCCTTTTCCGACCCGCCGTTACTGCAAATCGAGGACCTGCGCCTCTATTTCCGCACCCAGCAGGGCGTTCTGCACGCCGTCGATAGCGTCAGCCTCAACCTGCGCCGCGACGAGGCCATGGTCATCCTCGGCGAATCCGGCTGCGGCAAGACCTCTCTTACCAAGGCCATCCTGCGCCTCCTCCCCCGCAACGTCCACACCTACGCCGGCAGCGTCAAAATCAACGGCCAGGACGTCATGCAGCTCAGCGACGAAGAGTTTCGCCAGCAGGTGCGTTGGGTACAGGTTTCGCTCGTGCCCCAGGCCGCCATGAACTCGCTCAACCCTGTCCTCAAAGTCGGTGACCAGGTCGCCGAGCCCCTCCTCTCCCACTACGGCATCCGCCGCAGCGAAGCCCTCGAACGCGTCGCCACCGCCTTTCAACACGTCGGCGTCCCCTCCGATTTCATCAACCGCTACGCCTTCGAGCTCAGCGGCGGCATGCGCCAGCGCGTCGCCATCGCCATGGCCATGGTGACCGACCCCGACCTCATCATTCTCGACGAGCCCACCTCCGCCCTCGACGTTCTCACCCAGGCCAACATCATGAACGTCCTCAAACGCGTCAAACAGGAGACCTCCACCAGCTTCATCCTCATCACCCACGACATCGGCACCTCCAGCGAACTCGCCGACCGCGCCGCCGTCATGTACGCCGGCCAGCTCGTCGAGGTGAACGACGCCGAGCACTTCTTCGTCGAGCCGCTCCACCCCTACTCACAGAAACTCATGTCCAGCGTTCCCAAGCTCCGCCAGACCGAGGAACCCGACTTCATCAGCGGCCAGCCCCCCAGCCTGCAGGACATCGCCCCCGGCTGTCGCTTCGCGCCCCGCTGCGACCACCGCTTCGAGCTCTGCGAAAACGACCCCGAACTGGTCCGCGCCGGCCGCCGCCAACACGTGAAATGCTGGCTCCATCAGAACGGAGACAACCAGTGACGCGCACAGCCGCCCGTCTGGCCGTTACCCGCGTCGCCAAAACGCTGCTCCCGCCGAAAAACCGACCATGACTACAACCACGCCCGAAACCACACAAACCCAACCCGCCAATGGCTCCGATTCGCCCGCCGAGCCCCTCCTCTCCCTGCGCAACCTGCGCACCTGGTTCGAGCTCAGGCGCTGGGGCTTCGGACGCGCCGGCACCGTCCGCGCCGTCGACGACGTCAGCTTCGACCTCCACGCCGGCGAAGCCATCGCCATCGTCGGCGAAAGCGGCTGCGGCAAATCCACCCTCATGAAAACCATCCTCGGCCTGCACATGCCCACCGGCGGCTCCGTCATCTTCGAGGGCCGCGACCTCAGCACCCTCGACACAAAAGAGCTGCAGTGGTACCGCTCACAGGTCGGCTACGTCCAGCAGGACCCCTTCGGCGCACTGCCGCCCTTCATGGATATCCGCCGCATTCTCTCCGAACCCCTCAAAATCCACGGCAACATGAACGAGTCCCAACGCCAGGATCGCATTCGTGAAGTCATGGAAGAGGTCAGACTCACCCCCGTCGATGACCTCCTCCCCCGCTTCCCCCACATGCTCAGCGGCGGCCAGCAGCAACGCGTCGTCATCGCCCGCGCCATGCTCCTGCGCCCCCGCATGATCGTCGCCGACGAACCCGTCTCCATGCTCGACATGTCCGTCCGCGTCGAAATCCTCCGCCTCCTCCAAGGCCTGCAGCGAAATCACAACCTCGCCGTCGTCTACATCACACACGACCTCTCCACCGTGCGTTACTTCTCCGAACGCATCTTCGTCATGTACGCCGGCGAAATCGTCGAACAATCCCAGATGGAAGACCTGCTCCGCAACCCCCTCCATCCCTACACCCGCGCCCTCCTCGCCGCCATCGCCGACCCCGACCCCGAAAACGCCCTCGTCTTCCGCGACGTGCCGCCCGGCGAGCCGCCCAGCCTCGTCAATCCGCCCACAGGCTGCCGCTTCCACCCGCGCTGCACACACTTCATGGAGAATCTCTGCGAACTGAAGACACCTCTCGACTTCGAGCCGGAGCCCCAGCACGCCTCCCGCTGCTGGCTCTATCAGGACTCGCCCGCCAAATCGTGAGCGGCAACCCTATACGGAAAACAGTATGCCTACCTCACCGCTGCGTTTGATGTTCTATGGCTTTCTCCTGCTCCTCCTGGGCTTCCTGCTCGCATTCGCCATGGTCATCAAGATCATCGAAGCCGGCTTTCTGCTCAGCTTCATCTCCTACGGCGCCTCCCTGTCCGGCCTGATTATCGGCATGTACGGCGCCGCCAGCTTCGCAAAAAGCAGGCGTTAATTCGACCCGAAACGAAACGCGACGCCGGAAATCAGAAACTGATTTGTCCTACCTGAAAGATTGAAGCTATAATAAAGAGATAAGCGATAGGTAGATAAGGGCTATCCATGACCACGACGATTGTGCGGGCGCATAAGATCAGGCTTGTCCCAACAGGTCAGCAGGAACGGCACTTCATGCAGGCTTGCGGTACGGCACGGTTTGCCTATAACTGGGGCCTTGCCGAGTGGAAGCGTCAGTACCAGGCGGGCATGAAGCCAAGCGCCAGGCAATTGGACAAACGGTTGAACGCCATGAAGCAGGCATGTTTCCCTTGGATGTACGAAGTATCCAAATGGGCGGCACAGATGGCGATTCAGAATCTTGGCATCGCGTTCAGGAATTTCTTTTCCCTGCGCGGGAAGTACCCTCGCTTCAAAAAGAAAGGCAAAGCGGCTCTCTCTTTTGTGTGCGCCGTGGGCATACAAGAAATCAAAGTGAGAGATAAGCGCTTGTGGGTTCCGAAACTTGGCTGGGTCAAAATGCGCCAAACGTTGCGTTTAGAGGGCAAGTTATTGCGGGTCACAATCAGTAAGACCGCCGGTCAGTGGTACGCAGCAATCGCTGTTGAAATGCCATGGGTCGTTCCAGTCCGCAAAAACCAAGCGGACGGGGGACTGGACGTTGGCATTTCTCCCCTCGCGGTCGAAAGTGACGGCACTCGCTGGGAAAACCCGAAAGCGCTGAATCAAGAACTGCGGAAATTGAGGCGATGGGGTCGCAGGTTATCGCGGCGCACGCAGGGGAGTAGAGGCTATCAGGAAGCGCAACTCCGAATTGCCAAACTCCATAAGCGAATCGCCGACATGAGGGCGGATTGCCACCATAACCTGAGCAGGTCGGTCGTGAGCAAGTACAGTCGTTTGGGTGTTGAAAACCTGAACGTAGCGGGTCTGTTGAAGAACAGACGTCTTTCTCGGCATCTATCTGATGCTGCACTGGGTGAACTTCTGAGACAGGTTCGATATAAGGCCGAACAGTACGGAACGGAGATTGTGGAAGCGGATCGTTTCTATCCGTCGTCAAAGACCTGTTCGGTTTGCGGGCTAAAGAATGAGAGCCTGACACTATCCGACAAGCAGTGGGTTTGCGCGTGTGGTGTACAGCATGATCGAGATATGAACGCGGCAATCAATCTTAGAAACTACTGTAGGGCGGGGCACGCCCGAACGACGCCGATGGACAGTGAAGCGCTGGCCGCCAGAAGTTTCGGCGGTGAAACTACGCTGGCTGAAGTCGGAATTTGAAGTGGGGACGTAAATCCTTAGCTACACAATGCCAAGTTCTATGGGCAAAAACTGGACATGACCGCACGCAACACCGATTCGGTCGCGTTTCGCTCACTAAATCCAGTCTCCCCTGCATCCTGACCTACAACAGATACGAATTAAATCTATGTTTGAAAAACAGATTGGAATCGACCTCGGCACAGTCAACGTTCTTGTACACGTACATGGACGGGGGATCGTCCTGCACGAACCATCCGTCGTGGCCATTCGCCGCGATGCCAACAAGATGGTCCTCATCGGCCACGAAGCCTACGACACCCTCGGCCGCACCCCGGAGAGCATAGAAGTCATACGCCCCATGCGCGATGGCGTCATCGCCGACTTCGTCGTCACCGAGGCCATGCTGCGCAAATTCATTCAGGACGTTTGCGGCCGCTTCCCCCTCTTCAAGCCCAGGGTGATGATCAGCACCCCCCGCGGCGTCACCTCCGTCGAAGAGCGCGCCGTCCACGACGCCGCCATGCAGGCCGGCGCCGGCGCAGCCTATCTCATCCCCGAACCGCTCGCCGCAGCCTACGGCGCCGGCCTCCCCATCGGCACCCCAACCGGAAACATGGTCGTCGATATGGGCGGCGGCACCACCGAAGCCGCCATCGTCTCCATGTACGACATCGTCGTCTGGAGCAGCGTTCGCGTCGGCGGCAACCGTCTCGACGAGTCCATCGTCGCCTACATCCGCAAGAAGTACAACCTCCTGATCGGCGAACAGACCGCCGAAGAGATCAAAATCGCCATCGGCTCCGCCCTGCCCACCGAAGAAGACCGCGCCATCGAAGTCCGCGGACGCGACCAGATCAACGGCCTCCCCAAGACCATCGAAGTGACCAACAGCGAAGTGATCGAGGCCATGCTCGAACCCCTGCAGGCCATCGTGCGTACCGTGCGCTCCACCCTCGAAAAAGCGCCGCCCGAGCTCGCCGCCGACATCATCGACCGCGGCATGGTCATCACCGGCGGCGGCGCACAGCTCCGTCTCATTGCCTCACTCTTCACACACGAGACCGGCGTCCCCGCCTACGTCGCCGAAAACCCCATGGCCTGCGTAGCCCTCGGAGCCGGCCGCGCCCTCGAAAACTACGAAATCATGCGCCGCAGCCTGCCCATGCTCTACTCATAACCCGCCCGCGCCCACACCCAAAAGCATCCCGCCACCGAACCGCGCCACAACTCGCTCTTCAGCACCTCCCGACAGCCATGCCCTGCGCCACCCTCACCAGGCCTCCCTCCGCAACCCTTCCCGGCCAAAGAAAGGTGTTCTCCATGGCCCTCAGTGGCCCTCCGTGGACAAGAGGTGTTGAAGTTGCAGTTCTCCGTGGCCCTCCGTGGACAAAAGGTGTTGAAGTTGCAGTTCTCCGTGACCTTCAGTGGCCCTCCGTGGTTAAAGGTGTTGAAGTCGCAGTTCTCCGTGACCCTCAGTGGCCCTCCGTGGTTAAAAAGGTGTTTTCCATAGCCCTCCGCGGCCAAACAAGCTCCCAATCCCGCCAATCAACCACCCACCCAATACCATGCCATTCACGCCCAAATCAATAAACAGCAAAGCCCTCCACAGCGGCGAAACCCGCCGCTATGCCCCGTCCCCCAACCCCGTCTCCTCCGCCCCCGTCGTCAGCGGCATCATCCCCAGCATCGGCTACGTCTACGACGACACAACCCACCTCGACAGCGCCCTCGGCGGCGACCCCGACCTCTACGTCTACGGTCGCTACGGCAACCCCACCGTATCCGCCTTCGAAGACGCCGTCGTCGAACTCGAATGCCACGACATGCCCGACCGCGCCGCCGACCACTTCGCCCTCGCCACCGGCAGCGGCATGGCCGCCATTCACCTTGCCATGTCCGCCTGCGGTCTCCGCGCCGGCGCCACCGTCGCCGCCGCCCAGGACTGCTACGGCGCCACCTACTCCCTCGTCGACAACCTCTGGCCCCAATACGGCGTCAAGGGCCTCTTCGTCGACGCCACCGACCTCGACGCCGTCGAACAGCTCCTCGCCCGCGAGGCGCCCGTCCTCCTCATCGTCGAGACCATCTCCAACCCGCTCCTCAAAGTCGTCGACATCCCCCGCCTCGCCCAGCTCTGCCGCGCCCACAACACCCTCCTGCTCGTCGACAACACCTTCGCCACCCCCATGCTCCTCCGCCCCCTCGCCCACGGCGTCGACGTCGTCATCCACAGCGCCACCAAGTACATCGGCGGCCATGGCGACGTCCTCGGCGGCGTAGTCGTGGCCCGCAACCAAATGCGCCCCGCCTTCTGGGATTTCCTCAAAAAGACCGGCGCCAACCTCGGCCCCCACGAAGCCTGGCTCCTCCACCGCGGCATGAAGACCATGCCCCTGCGCGTCGAGCGCCAGTGCCGCAACGCCGCCGCCGTCGCCCAACAGCTCAGCGCGCACCCCGCCCTCGCCCGCGTCACCTACCCCGGCCTGCCCGACCATCCCCAGCACCACATCGCCCGCGACCTCTTCCGCGGCCACGGCTACGGCGCCGTCGTCGCCCTCGAGCTCAAAAACGCCGCCCAGCCCGACGTCTTCCGCTTCCTCGAAGCCCTCCAGATGGTCCAGCCCGCCACAACCGTCGGCGACATCTACTCACTCGTCCTCTACCCCAGCCACGCCTCCCACCGCGCCCTCTCCCCCGCCCAGCGCGCCGCAGTCGGCATCTCGGACGGCCTCGTCCGCCTCGCAGTCGGCGCCGAAGACCCCCACGACATCATCGCCGACATCACCGCCGCCCTCAACCACTAACTGACCACCGATCACTGACCACTGACCACTGCAGTTCTGGGCGTCCGGGCCTTCGGCCCTCCCTTGTGCAGGGGCTGCGCCCCCGCAACGCCCCGCCCTAACTAGACCACCGTGTCTGTTCTCCCCCGGCAAAGTGTCTAAAGAAAGGTGTCTAGCCAACAGTGTCTCCCCCCTATCCCCCGCAGTTCCCCTTGCAGTTCCGCGCCCCCGCAACGCCCCGCCCTTACTAGCCACCGTGTGTATACTTCCCCAGCAAGGTGTCCAAAGTAAGGTGTCCTGTCGACTATGTCTCCACCCCCACCAGCTTTCTCCAGTTGACCTGCCCCCCAAGAACTAGTCCAGGTAATATGTTAGAATTGGGCTGCAGAAAGGGGGAAAGATGGCCAAGAGGAGACACTCGCCGGAGCAGGTGATCAACAAGCTGAGAGAGGCCGAGGTAGCGATAGCCGACGGCAGCACAGTGGCTGAGGCAGCCCGCAGGATCGGAGTGACCGAGCAGACCTTCTACCGCTGGCGCAGCGAGTACGGGGGTCACAGGATCGACCAGGCCAGGCGCCTGAAGCGTCTGGAGTTGGAGAACAGCCGCCTGAAAAGAGCGGTGGCGGACCTGACGCTGGACAACCAGATACTGAGGGAGGCGTCTGAGGGAGACTTCTGAGTCCTTCACGTCGCCGCCAGTGTGTGGACCACGTGAAAGCGCTTTTTGGGGTTTCGGAGCGATGCGCCTGCAGGGTGCTGGGTCATCCTCGCGCCACACAACGATACAAGCCGAGACCGGTGGAGGACGAGAAGGCGCTGACCGAGGAGATCGTGGCGTTGGCCAGTCAGTTCGGCAGGTACGGTTACCGTAGGAACACTGCCCTATTGAGGCATCGTGGCTGGCATGTAAACTACAAGCGTGTGGAGAGGATATGGCGACGTGAAGGGCTTAGGGTACCGGCGAAGCAGCCGAAGAGAGGGCTTCTGTGACTCAATGACGGCTCGTGTGTGCGTCTGCGGCCTGCGTGGAACGACCATGTGTGGGCCTACGACTTTGTGCATTTGAGGCTCCATGACGGCACAAGAGTGCGGTTGCTGACCGTCATCGACGAATACAGCAGAGAGTGTCTGGCGATCCGGGCTGCGCGCAGCATACGGTCTGCCGATGTGATAGAGGTGCTGGCCGCATTGATGGTGCTCAGAGGCGTGCCCGACCATATTCGCTCGGATAACGGGCCGGCGTTTACGGCCCGGGCTGTGCGTGAGTGGCTTGGGCGGGCGGGAGCCAGGCCGCTCTGCATCGAGCCTGAGTCGCCGTGGGAGAACGGGTGCGAGTTTCAACGGGCAGTTGAGAGACGAACTGCTGGACAGAGAGGTCTTCTATACGTTGCTGGAGGTGCGTGTGCTGACGGAGCAGTACAGACGGATTTACAACCAGGTCAGAACGCACAGCTCCCTGGGCTACTGGCCGCCGGCGCCTGAGGCCCTCTTGCCTGCCGACCCTGTCCCCGTGCTTGTCGGACTAACATAACAGGCGGTACAAACATCGGGGGCAGGTCAATTCACATCCCAACATCTTCCCCAATTACATGAGTGACAAGAAAACATGTCCCTACAGTCTGCCTAATCCCAAATGTTGTACCTTTGACCCAGTAGACGGGTGTAGACCCTCCATAGCCCTCTCGAAATTGATGGGATTTGGGGTTGTCAGGATATAAACTCGCATAATGAAACCAAAACGAACGCAAGAAATCATATGGTGAGCCCCAATCCTTGGACCACGAAACGGGAACAATAAGGTGCATCCGGACGGATGCGGTCTGCCGCCATCAGAGCACGAAGTGCTCTTCCGCCGGCGTGCGATAGTTGAGACTTTGATGTGGTCGCTCATGGTTGTAGAAGTCGAAATATACGCATAAGCCGGTTTGCAGCTCACGCACCGTATCATACTGGTTGAGATAGATGTTCTCATATTTGACGCTGCGCCATAGACGTTCGCAGAAGAAGTTGTCGAGGGCGCGGCCGCGGCCATCCATGCTGACCTGAATGTTGGCTGCGAGCAGGCAGGATGTGAAGGCATCGGCCGTGCATTGTGCGCCCTGGTCGGTATTGAAGATTTTGGGCCGACCTTTGCTGAGCGCCTGGCGCAGAGCATCGAGACAGAAGATGCCGTCCAGGATGTTGGAAAGCTGCCAGGCGAGTACATAGCGGCTGTGCCAGTCGATGACAGCGGCCAGGTACATGAAGCCGCGCAGCGTCGGCACACAGGTGATGTCAGCGCTCCAAACCTGGTTGACATGCGTAATCGGCAGATTGCGCAAGAGATTGGGATAGCGTTTATGCCCCTGGCCCGGAGAACTACTGCTTCTCCTGGGGTAGATGGCTTGAATGCCCATCAGACACATCAACCGTCTCACCCGTTTGCCATTGATCGCATAGCCCAGTCGGCGCAGATAAGCAACCGTCTTGAGCCAGCCATAGAAGGGCGTGCGCAAGTACTGCTCGTTAATCAGGCGCATCAGATGCAGGTTCAGCGCTGATTCGGGAACCGCCTGATAGTAGATGGAGGAACGACTGAGCCCGAGCAATTTACCTTGGTGCCGTACACTCAGAGTCGGATCTGATACATCGACCATGCGCCGTCTCTCACGAACCGAAGTGGGCAACTTTTTTTTCAGCCACTCAAGTTCCATCTTGAGCCGCCCGATCTGTTCATAAAGTTCTGCTTCCTGCGCCTCCTGCTCCCGTTGCTTGCGCTCGCCATTGCTGGCGAAGACCCGGGGCCCGTCTTCCAGCAGCTGCCGTTTCCAGGCTCCTATCTGATTGGCATGAATCTCGTGTTCACTCGATAACTGGCTAATCGTCTTACTGCCTTCAAGCGCCTCCAGCGCCACCCGAAACTTGAAGGCCGCCGTGTGTCGCCGCCGCTTTTTGACCATCGTGATGCCCCTTCACAGGCTCGGTGAATTGCTCCATTATACACCTTAGCTTGTGGTCCAGTTTTTGGGGCCCACTTCACAAGATGTCAACCTTGAATTTTTTCTTGAAATAAGTGGTTTATCGGTGCTTGATTGTTTTGGTTTGTTGTGGCAGACTTCTCTCACCACAGCAACACAATCGCTATCAAAGCGACAGAAGACAAGGACGCATTGCGTCCCCTTGTCGCATAGCGAGCAAGTGTTGCTGTGGTGGCTACTTGTTTTTCTGTCGCGCACAAGGGGGCACCGCGATGCGATCCAAAAATCCAGTTATCGCAAATTGTTACCCCTTGGAGTTTAGTTGCGCGATAGAAAACACACCATGGTGTTTCTTCCTCACATATCGCGCATTTACTTCTGCTTTTTGCGATGATCACAACCACAACCTTTTCACCTTCGTCCTGAACTGCGGCAAATCCGCTCCACCCCTGTTGCGTCCCTTTTACCTGTTGTTCGGTTCAATTGAACGGATCGAGTTAGACGTTCGGTGCGACAATAGCCATATGTTCTCTAGCGTCTTGTGATGCTGGATGGTTGGGCGCACTGCGCCCAATCTCTGGCCACCAGGGCTGACCAGCTGTTGTCGTGATTCCAATCATTCACGTCCACTGAGGGAGCACCACATGAAAAGCACACGCTTAACTGCTCATCGCGAATTGGATTTAACCCTCATTGCAAGTCCTGTAAGACAAGCAACCCTGATTTTCGTGTTGGTAATTCTGTTGCTGCCATCCACCGTTCTGGCACAAGAGCAGGCATTGGATAAGCCAATCGTCAGCGTGCAGGTAGACACAGCGATACATCTTTCGTGGAACGAAGTCCCAAACGCTACGAGTTATGAAGTGTGGGCATGGGATGATGAATGGGGGAATCTGGTTGATAATCATTCAGAGACACAATTCAGCCACATAACCTTCATCGTTGGTAGAAAGTATTGGTATACAGTCAGGGCACGAGGGGAAAATGGCGAATCGTCCACATGGTCTGATTACGTAGTTGCGATTGGGCCTCAAACGACTAATCCTACACCGACATCTACATCCACTCTCACTTCTTCGCATGAAGTTACGTCCGCACCCGTACTTACAGCTACCATGAACGGTGCGGTTCAGTTGAGTTGGAGCGCGGTAGACCATGCTCAAAATTACGGGGTTTGGAGATGGTTTGCTGACGCGTGGGAGTTTCTAAATGCCACATCATCTTTGTCCTATGTTGACGATAACACCGAAACAGGGAGCACTTATTACTATGTGGTAGCTGGTTTCAGTACTGATGAAACCAGAGGCCCGTGGTCAAACTATGCAAAGATCATCGTACCTGTTGCTGCCTCAACAACTAGTGTGGCTACGCCAACAGCTACCACTACACCCACGACTGTTGTAGCCACGCCAACAGCTACCACTACACCCACGACTGTTGTAGCCACGCCAACAGCTACCACTACACCCACGACTGTTGTAGCCACGCCAACAGCTACTGCCACCCCTACGCCTGACCCCAACCCAGAGCGGGCAGCACTGATCTCTCTCTACCACGCAACGAACGGTCCCAACTGGACACGTAACAACAACTGGCTGTCCAACGCTCCCCTTTCTAGGTGGTATGGTGTCTCAACAAACACAGATGGCAACGTAACAGGCTTGGTCCTCTACGGTAATGGGTTGCGTGGCTCAATACCGCCAGAACTGGGCAATCTAACAAGCCTGATAAGTCTGTCCCTCGACACAAACGAGTTGAGTGGCACAATACCGAACGAGTTGGGCAAACTCACCAACCTGAAACAGCTACGCCTTTACAACAACAACTTGGCTGGTCAAATGCCCTCGGAAGTAGCCAACCTGCCCAATTTGATAAGTATACTACTCGACAATGACCAAGAGTCATTGTTGACTCTGAGTAAGGGGTGGGGGGAAAACATGCGTGCCATGAAAAGGGTGAACGGAGTGATTGTCGCCGCGACAAATGGCGTATCGAATTTGGCAATCGAAAGAGTGGCTGAGATCATATCAGGGATGTTGACAAGTCGATCCGATCTGCTGGCTGCCTTGAAAAAGTACCGCACCAAAGTAATTCTACGCACCGTGAATTACAGAGGCAACCCTGGAAATGCGTCGTATGCACCAAACACGAATGCTGAATACCCTGTAATCAAGGTAATCATTAACGCCAGGAGCGGAGGCTTGTCGTCGATGCCAAAACCCAATTGCGAGACAACGATCCATGAAATGGCACATGCAATTCATCATTCTCTCATTGAGAGTCAGGGTTGTTGTGTGCCTGCGGGACCGTCACCGCCCGGAAGTCAGCCTGCCCCCAGCAACCAAAGGATGAATCCCACGCAAGCGTTCGACGGGCAACTTCAGGCCCTATACGCAGCAGCGATGGAAAAGGGGTTGTGGGCAGGTCAATACGCGTCCACAAATCATTACGAATACTGGGCAGATACCGTGCCAATCTGGTTGGGAGTAGGCCAGTTTTCACTCGCAGATTATGATCCGAGGCTGGCAGCATTCATTGAGAATACGCTTGGTGACGATGCGTATGTTCCAGATTACTGCCTGCCCTGACACTCACATTAGGTGCCAATGCCAGGGCAAAAATGGGTTGATAATTTCCGGGACTCTTGCTACTATCGCAGTAACGCAGTGTGAACCGGGTGTAGTAAGTGTGAACCGGGTGTAGTAAAAGTGCCAGAGGGGACTCGCCCCCCCGATCCGCGGTTGGCAGCCGCGAGCCTTAGCCGCTTAGCTACTGGCACATAAAACTACATCCCGTTCCACACTGCGCCCCCAATCATACTTTGTCGCCCATTTGGTCCATTCACAAAACAAAAAACCAAGGACGGAGAAAGCAAGACGACCGGGCTGAATACTTTTTGTTCTTTTTCTAGGGTGCCAAGCCCACAACTTAGAGTCGCCTTTTTTTTAAACCACTCAAGTTCCATCTTGAGCCGCCCGATCTGTTCATAGAGTTCTGCTTCCTGCGCCTCCTGCTCCCGTTGCTTGCGCTCGCCGTTCGTAGCGAAGACGCTGGGCCCGTCTTCCAGCGGTTGCCGTTTCCAGGCCCTTATCTGATTGGCATGAATCTCGTGCTCACTCGGTAACTGGCTAATCGTCTTACTGCCTTCGAGCGCTTCCAGCGCAACCCGAAACTTGAAGGCCGCCGCGTGTCGCCGCCGTTTCTTGACCATCGTGATGCCCCTCCACAGGCTCGGTGAATTGCTCCATTATACACCTTAGCTTGTGGTCCAGTTTTTGGGGCCCATTTCATCAAGCCTGTTGGCAAACTTTAGATATAAATTCGAAACTGAAAACTGACCACTAAAAACTGCAGTTCCGCGCCCCCGCAACGCCCCGCCCTAACTAGACCACCGTGTTCATTCTCCCCCAGCAAAGTCTCTAGCCAACAGTGTCTCCCTTCCCACGCGCTATCTCAGGCCCCCGACCCCTGACCCCCGACCCCCGCAGTTCCCCGTTTCACCGAAAAACGGTTCTTGACAAACATTGGATGATCGCATACAATAGCCGACAATTTGCTGTCAACTGGGAATTACCAACGTTTTCCAGCTGACCCCAACGCTAAAAGGAACTGATTCAGCGGACACCTCGCTGAAACCCTGCATGACTCAACAAACAATTCTCACCGAGAAAGCCCCTGCCGCCGTCGGCCCCTATTCTCAGGCCGTCGCTACGGAGCATCTGATCTTCACTTCGGGTCAGATCGGTATCCATCCCCTGACCGGTCAACTACGACCAGGCATTGTCGAACAGACCCAACAAGTGCTCGATAACCTCGCCGCTGTCCTCGACGCCGCCGGCTCCGGCATGGGACAAATCGTCAAAACAACGATTTTCCTGACCGACATCGCCGAATTCTCCACTGTCAACGAGATATACGCGCAAGCGTTCCAGGATGACCCTCCTGCTCGCAGCACAGTGCAAGTAGCCGCCCTGCCACTCGGCGCACTGATCGAAATCGAGGCGATCGCCTTACGCGCCTGTAGCAATTCCGCCGGCGAAAAGTAGAACCTTTCCACAGAGAAGACAGAGCCGTCTTCGCCCCCAGAATACCGTTCAGAGTAGTGCATTCCCCGGCTAGCACTGATAAGAATGTCGAAAGAAGCGCGCCCGACGCTGGCAGGACGGCGCTTTATCATATTCAGTTTCCCTGGAGTTTTGTGTCTATTTCTCGTACCGGTGCAAATTGCAAACGTCAGACCGTATCTGCCGTTGGAGTCTACTTTTATTGGAGGAAGTAAGACCGTCATGTCAAACCAGCAAACAGCAGTAATGGATCCCGAAGCAGAATTCTTGACTGAGGACATGGACGCTGGTCCCCCCATGGAAGACCATCCCATGGCCCTGCTCCTTGAGGAATTTGACGATTCCTATGTTAACCAGCCCCAAACCGGCGACATCCGCCATGGTGTCGTTGTCGACAAACGCGCCGGCGAACTGCTGATCGACATCGGCTACAAGTCCGAAGGCATCGTCACCGGCCGCGAGGTCGACCGCCTCGAAGGCGACTTCAAGGAAATGACCATCGGCGACGAAGTGCCGGTCTACGTCATGCGCGAAGACCGCGACGGCAACCTCCTCCTCAGCGTCTCCCGCGCCCGCGCCGAAAGTGACTGGAAACACGCCGAAGAGCTGCTGGAATCGCAGGACATGTTCACCGGCTCCGTCAGTGGCTTCAACCGCGGTGGCGTCATCGTCAAAATCGGGCAGGTGCGCGGATTCGTCCCCGCCAGCCAGCTCAGCAGCGAAAGCCAGTCCCAACAGCTCACCGAAGGCGAACCCGATAATCGCTGGATGAAGCTCATGGACGTCGAACTGCGCATGAAGGTCATCGACCTCGACCGCCGCCGCAATCGCCTCATCCTCTCTGAACGGGTCGCCATCCGCGAATGGCGCCGCGAGCAAAAAGAAAAACTGCTCGAAACACTGGAAGAAAATTCCGTCTGCGAAGGCGTCGTCAGCAGCCTCGCCGACTTCGGCGCATTCGTCAACCTCGGCGGCGCTGACGGCCTCATCCATCTCAGCGAACTCAGCTGGGGCCGCATCAGCCATCCCAAAGAAGTCGTCTCTATCGGCCAGAAACTCCAAGTCATGGTCCTCAACGTCGACCGCGAACGCAAACGAATCGGCCTCAGCCTGCGCCGTCTCCAGCCCGAACCCTGGGAAACCGTGCCCGACCGCTATCAAGTCGGCCAGATCGTGCGCGGCGTCATCACCAAACTGGTCCACTTCGGCGCCTTTGCTCGCCTCGAAGGCGACACCATCGAGGGCCTGGTCCACATCAGCGAACTCACCGAACGCCGCATCGCCCATCCCAGCGAAGTCGTGACCGAAGGCCAGGAAATCGACCTGCGCATCATTCGCATCGATACCGACAAACGCCGCATGGGCCTCAGCCTCAAACAGGTCGTGCCCGCAGAAGAATCCGTCGAATTCGACTGGGAACCCGTCCCCCTCGAAGAAAACGCAGAAGGCGCCGAAAACACTGCTGAAAACACTGCCAGCGCCGAAAACTCAGCAGCGCCAGCCGCCGCCCCCGCCCTCGACATCCAGTCCCGGACCGAGCTGACTGAAGAACCGGAGCCCGTCAAAGTAGTCGCCTGATTCCCCGCCGCGCCAAAACGAAACTGCGGTCGCTCGGCCCTCTGGTCACGACCGCTTAGCATCAAACGTGTCGGACATTGCGTCCGGCACGTTTTTTATGAATTGACAAAATAAACACGCCCTCGTTACAATATAAACGGTCAACGGATGCACGTATGGCGAGCCATTTCGATCAGTCCGGCCCCCGCCCCCGGCATTCCGGTACCGTCAAACGGCTCGTCAGCCCCAGAACGCACAACTGCACCTTAAACTTCCTACACGCGCCAGGTCCATACCATTCGCGACCATGCGCTCGGATTCGCTTCCGAACCGTCCGCCGCCTAACCCCTGCGCCACGGCTTCTGCCCGTGTCGCACGCAAATAAACGCGTAGGACACAAACGGAATTGCGATTACGGCACCCGGTTGGCCTCTATGGTATAGTAGCTTCTGTCTGATCGCTCTCATGCAGGAAAACGTCGATTAAGGGAACTTACCCATGTCTGATAAACTCGAACGCTTCACGAAACGTGCGCGACGAGTCCTTACGCTTGCACAAGAACAGGCCCTGCGCCTTAATCACAACCATATCGGCACCGAACACCTGCTCCTCGGCCTCGTCCAGGAGGAGAACAGCGTCGCCGTTAAAGTACTCAAAGAACTGGGCGTCGAGCCCGGACAGGTCGTGCGCGCCGTCGAACGCACCGTCGGGCGCGGCGAACGCGCCCCCCTCGGCAAACCAACACTCGCCCCGCGCACCAAACGAGTTATCGAGCTGGCTGTCGAAGAGGCCCGCATGATGGGCAACCACTACATCGGCACCGAGCACCTGCTCCTCGGCCTCGTGCGCGATGGAGATGGCGTTGCCGTCAACGTGCTGCGCAACCTCGGCATCAACCTCGACCGCGTCCGCACACAGACCGCCCGCGATCTCCTGCAAAATAGCGCACAATCCAAAGAAAAACAGAAAAAAGAGTCCAAAACACCGCTGGTGGACCAGCTCGGCCTCGACCTCACAGCCTCCGCTGAAGAGGGGCGCCTTGACCCAGTCATCGGCCGCCAGATGGAAATCGAACGCGTCATCCAGATCCTCAGCCGCCGCAACAAAAACAACCCCGCCCTCATCGGCGAACCCGGCGTCGGCAAAACCGCCATCGTCGAAGGGCTGGCCCAGCGCGTCGTCGACGGCGACGTGCCCGAGCCGCTCCTCAACAAACGCATCCTCATGCTCGACGTCGGCAGCCTCGTCGCCGGCACCATGTACCGCGGCCAGTTCGAAGAACGCCTCAAAAAAGTTATCGAAGAAATCATCAACAGCGGCGCAATCCTCTTCATCGACGAAGTCCACATGCTCGTCGGCGCCGGCGCAGCCGGCAGCAGTGTCGACGCCGCCAACATCCTCAAGCCCGCCCTCAGCCGCGGCGAGCTCCAGGTCATCGGCGCAACAACCCTCGACGAATACCGCAAACACATCGAGAACGACGCCGCCCTCGAACGCCGCTTCCAGCCAATCCTCGTCGAAGAACCCGGCATCGAAGAAACCATCGAAATCCTCAAAGGCATCAAAAGCCGTTACGAGGAACACCACAAACTCATCATCTCCGAAGAGGCCCTCGACTCCGCCGCCCACCTGGCCGCACGCTACGTGCCCGACCGCTTCATGCCCGATAAAGCCATCGACCTCATCGACGAGGCCGGCAGCCGCGTTCGCATGTACAAAGCACCCCATGCCGTCAGCCTGCGCGAAACCTTTATCGATCTCAAACGCCTCCAGAAAGAAAAAGAAGAGGCCCTCGAAACCCAGCGCTTCGACGACGCCATCGACCTCCGCTATCGCGAAGTCGAGCTCCAGTCCAAACTCGACAAACTGCGCGAAGGCTGGCGCCAGGTCGCCAACCAGCCCGTCGTCTCCGCCGACGACATCGCCGAAGTCGTCTCCATGTGGACCGGCGTCCCCGTCTATCGCATGGGCGGCGAAGAACGCGAACGCCTCCTCGGCATGGAAGACGAGCTCCACAAACGCATCGTCGGCCAGGACGAACCCATCAAAGCCATCAGCAAAGCCGTCCGCCGCGCCCGCGCCGGGCTCAAAGACCCCAAACGACCCATCGGCAGCTTCATCTTCCTCGGACCGACCGGCATCGGAAAATCCGAGCTGACCAAAGTCCTCGCCGAATTTCTCTTCGGCAGCGAAGAAGCCCTCATCAAGCTCGACATGAGCGAGTTCATGGAGCGCCACAACGTCAGCCGCCTCGTCGGCGCGCCCCCCGGATACGTCGGCTACGAAGAGGGCGGCCAGCTCACCGAAGCCGTCCGCCGCCGCCCCTACTCCGTCGTCCTTCTCGACGAAATCGAAAAGGCCCACCCCGAAGCCTTCAACATGCTCCTCCAGATCATGGAGGACGGCTCCCTCGCCGACGCAAAAGGCCGCCGCGTC
This sequence comes from Caldilineaceae bacterium, assembly GCA_958295845.1. Classification (GTDB taxonomy): domain Bacteria; phylum Chloroflexota; class Anaerolineae; order Caldilineales; family Caldilineaceae; genus Bin5. Next base: position 4,567,085 of record OY282376.1, on the reverse strand, counting down.
GACTTCCGCAACGCCCTGCTCATCATGACCAGCAACGTCGGCGCAAACCTCATCCAGGGCTCCAAGGGCATCGGCTTCGCCATCACCGCCGATGAACAGACCCGCATGGAAACCGAATATGAGCAGATGAAGTCAAAGGTCATGGACGCCCTCAAAAAGACCTTCCGCCCCGAATTCATCAACCGTCTCGACGGCATCATGGTCTTCCGCGGCCTCACCAAAGAAGAAATTACCGAAATCGTCGAGCTAGAGCTGCGCACCCTGCGCGCCCAGCTCGACGAACAGGACATGAAGCTGGAGCTCACCCCCGCCGCCCGCTACGCCATCGCTGACGCCGGCTACAACCCCGACTACGGCGCCCGACCCTTGCGCCGCGTCATCCAGAGCGAAGTCCAGGATCCCCTCAGCGAAGCCCTCCTCGAAGGCCGCTTCGTTCCCGGCGATACCATCCAGGTCGACTTCACACCCAACGCACCTGGAGACCTGGCCGCAGATCCAACCGCCCCCGCACAGTCATCCGGCTCGCGCAACCCCTTCGACGCAACCAACGGCGCAGACGGCGATGTCGGACCCAAGGGCGCCTACGAGTTCACCGCCATCGCCCACCGCCAACAGGAAGAAGAACCCGAAGACAGCGAGGCCACAGAAGAACTCGAAGCCCTCCTCCAATAAAGCCCGCCCCACCCCAACCAACAAGATCAAAAAAAGAACCCCTTTTCAGGGGTTCTTTCCTTTTTTGTCTTAACAACCCAATTCGTCAAGCAACCTCGGCTAACTCCCTCCAGTTCAGGTCACCAACCCCCGACCCCTGCAGTTCCGCGCCCCCTCACCCGCCCCCGTAGGGGCAGGCCTTGTGCCTGCCCTCCCCCCAACCCAACCAACAAGATCAAGAAAAGAACCCCTTTTCAGGGGTTCTCTCTTTCACAATATTCGTCAACCAACTTCAGCTCAAATCATCCTGTCCAGGTCACCAACCCCTGACCCCTGACCCCCGACCCCTGCAGTTCTCACCATTGAATGTGGTTCACGTTGTGACCCGCGTCCAGCGTAAAGACGTAAGGCTTGTTCGTGTCGTACTCGTTGTCGGGGTAGAACGTACTTACCCGCAACAGCGTCTTGTCACCCTCCGTGACGTAATCGATCGTGACCGATTTGCCAGTCAAAGGGTTGACGCCGCTGAAGCTCTCGATCCTCGGCGAGTCCGGCAGGAACGGGCCCGGCTGTGCGCTGCCGTCCGCGCCGATGTACCAGTACTGCAGGCCATTCGGGACTGAGCAGATCTGCGCCGGTCTGGCCGCGTGTTGGATATGACAGTCGATGCCCGTGTAGACCGGCGTAGAACCCGAACCTGGATCGCCATCCGGACCCGCCCCAACCGGCGGTGGCCCGCCCGGCCCATTCGGGTTGTTTCCTGAAGGCGGCGCGCCCGGCCCACCCGGATTGTTCCCCCCTGGCGGCGGCGGCGAGCCGGGATTCGGCGTGCTTGGCGCAGGATTGGCAGGGAGGTGAACGTCATGACCGCCGGCCGCGTTTTCAGCGTCGGTGCAGTGGCCGGAATTGAGCGTTCCATCCGGCATCTGGCAATAGCCGGGCTGATTGGGGTGCGCGTATGCGGTGGCCGATACTGCCAGCGCGCTCACTGTGAGCGCCAGAGCCAAAACAATGCGGAAGGTCTTCATTCTATCAATCTCCTTAATGGTTTGCCCGCCCCTGCGAAAGGATTCCTGGGCGGTGACATGCTACTTAGACGCCGCGCCACCGCAACATGTTCCCCGTTACCTCGCGCCTGCCCAAAAAAGTTCCCTCTCCTGTCTCTCTATCCCAATGATACTGTGTAATCTCCCATCCCCTCTCGAACAACCATCCCGCAACTCTGCCCTTCCCCCCCACCCCCCCGCAATCTGCAGTCCCGCCGCGTCCTGTGACGCCTTCCTGACCAGGTCTCGTTGACAACTGGCGAAGACCGTTCATAATGTGACCAGTGCAGGCCCGCAGCTGCCTTGCGCGACAGAAAAGGTGACCTCCCAAACCGTCCGCAAATCAGAAAGATGCGCTTCCCGCCCGTGCCCGGATCAACAGCCGTTCTCCGCGTACTTGGCAGTTCACAAAAAACGTAACGACTCAGCCACAACTGATGCGCAACCCTGAGTCAGCCCAGCGCAGGTTTTCCTCTCTCCTCACTTCTCTCCGCTCTCTCCTCGCTTTTGGGCGGTCGGGCCTTCGGCCCTCCCTTGTGCAGGGGCTGCGCCCCCGCAACGCCCCGCCCTTGCTAGCCACCGTGTCTATTCTCGCCCGGCATTGCGTCTAGCCAACAGTGTCTCCTCCCTCACTTGCTATCTCAACCCACTGACCACTGACCTCTGCCGTTCGCAGTTCACTAAGAACTAAAAACTGACTACTAAAAACTGCTACCCCCTGACCCTTGCCCCCTGCGGTTCCGCGTATCCCAGGATTTGCTGGCAGCCAGTTGTCCATGTACCCTCTTACATTGGCAACCGTCCCTCCACCTGCCAGGTAAACAGTTCCAATGCAGACCATAACTCGTAGTCCAGGTCCTCAGGTACACCTCAAAATCACAAGCAAGTTTGGAAGAGAACAGTGAATCAAGCAAAAGAGATTGGAAACAAATGGTCAATCTTGCTGGTCCTGATAATTATCGCGGCGTTGGCGCTGTTATTTCTTACCTTTAGTGGAATGAACCTGCTTCCAATCGACTCGGATCAAACCCAAATTGAACAATTCACGCCCACGCCTCCGCCCGCCCCACCCACGCCTGATGGGCCCCCCGGCCAGTCCAATCCACCCACACCCCCGTCCGATCCACCCTCATCCCCGCCTGACTAACCCTCGCCCCTCCGCGCCACCACCTGCAGGGGCGCCCCGTCTATGTGCCACTGCCCGTGCCTCCGCAACCCCCGTCCCGGCCCTCCGCCGATCAGGAATAGTCCCCTAAGCGCTCCCCCGCGGATCACAAAAAGGTGTACTCCGTGTCCCTCCGTGGTCAAAAAGGTGTACTCCGTGTCCCTCCGTGGTCAAAAAGGTGTTCTTCGCGCCCCTTCGCGTAACTTCGCGGATCAAAAAAAGGTGTTCTCCGCGCCCCTGCGCGTAACGCCGCGGATCAAGAAGGGTGTTCTCCGCCCCCCACCCCGCCGCAACTACTGTTAAGGCACAAATCAATACCATCATTCAAATCCAGGAATCCTAGTCCAGGAATCCCAGTCCCGGGAATCCTGGTCTTTGTCATTTCCTCCCGACGCGCATATCATAACGACTCCGCCAACAATAGCTTCGCATCGACTAACACAGGAGGAACATCTAAATGAATGAGCGCGTCGGGTTTGTCGGCCTTGGCATCATGGGACAAGGCATGACCCGCAACCTTCTCAAAGCCGGATTCAGCGTGCGCGTCTGGAACCGTACCTCGAGCCGCATGGCCCCTCTCGTCGAAGCAGGCGCTACCGCCGGTGCCAGTCCCGCAGACGTCGCCGCCAACTGCGACATAACCATCGTCTGCGTCAGCGACACACCCGATGTCCAGGCAGTCATCCTCGGCGAAAACGGCATCCTCTCCGGCGCCAACCAGAGCTCCCTCGTCATCGACTGCAGCACCATCAGCCCCCAGGCAACCATCGAGATCGCCGGCCAGCTCAACGCCAAAGGCGTCAAAATGCTCGACGCCCCCATCAGCGGCGGCAGCGAAGGCGCCGCCAACGGCACCCTCAGCATCATGATCGGCGGCGACGAAGACCAGGTCGAACGCGCCCAGGGCGTCTTCGAAGCCATGGGCAATACCATCACCCACGTCGGCAAACAGGGCGCCGGCCAGACAGTCAAACTCGTCAACCAGATCCTCGTCGTCGGCCACTGCCTCGCCATGAGCGAAGCCCTCGTCTTCGCCCAGGCCGGCGGAGTCGACCTCGAAAAGTGCCTCAACGCAGTCGCCGGCGGCGCCGCCGGCAGCTGGATGCTCGCCAACCGCGGCCCCCAAATCATCGACCGCGACTGGCGGCCCGGCTTCACCATCAACCTCCAGCAAAAAGACGTCCGCCTAATCATGCAGGAAGCCGACGCCCTTGGCGTCCCCGTCCTCCTCACGGGCCAGATCTTCAACCTCTACCGTACACTCCAACAAAAGGGCCTCGGCGAAGAAGGCAACCACGCCCTCGTCAAAGCCCTCGAAAACCTCAGCGGAGTACAAGTCGCCTGAACCGGTACGATCTGTGTCCGATAGCGCGATGAACCGCTGCCGGCATGCCAAAAACCGTTGCGCCCCCCCTGCCCTTTGTGTATAGTTGAACTCTGACAGTCTGCCCGCTTCCCTCCTTGGTCGGAGGGTTGCCCGGGCCGGCCTCGCAGCCGCTAATCTGTACGGCGGATGAATTGCCCGCCGGGTCCGCCCGGCAGCGACCTGACTCCTTATACAAAGAGCCCGCCTTAGCCTTTACCTTGCCCAAATGCGCACGCAACTTATTGCAGTTAGAGGACAAAAAGGACGAAGTGTACACACTATGAAATCCAAGATACGTCTACTATCACTCGGTGCGCTAGTCCTCTCCGCCCTGTTCGCGGCCCTCTTTTTCGCGCGCCCCTCCAGCCAGCTTAGCATCTCCTTCCCCCGGGCCGGGGCAGAAACCCCCTTTTCCCAGGGGGCCGATCAATCGGTTGGTCTCGCCGCGCCCGTCCTCGTCGCATCGCCCGCTTCCGACAGCATCACCATTAGTTGGGCGCCCATCGTCGGCGCCGCAACCTACGAGATCTGGGCTCGGCAGGGCGAAGCCGCCTGGGAGCGGCTCGATGATGGCTCCCTCACACACAACGTGACCTCCATTGCCCACTCAGGCCTTACCTCAGGCGATTCATACAGCTACACCGGCCGCGCCGCGCCCGTCGCCGGCGCAAAAAGCGATTGGGCCGGCGCCGTCGATGCCACCGTTTCCTTCGTCCCTACCCTGAACGCGAACGCCACCGCCGGCCGCATCGAACTTGACTGGACTAGCGTGGCCGGCGCCGGCAGCTACCAGCTCATTGTCTGGACCGACGGCCTCAGCGACTGGGACCGCATCCGCGATCCCATCACCGGTACCATCACCTCATACACCCACACCGGGCTTACCGAACTCAGCACCTACCACTACCGCGTCAGGGCAGTGATCGACGGCACTGAGGGCGAATGGTCCGAGTCGGTCAGCGAAATCCCTGTCCGTCCTGCCGCGCCAACTCTCTCCGCAACCGCCGCCACCGGCCAGGTCCAGCTGAAATGGACCGCCGTCCCCGACGCCGAAAGCTACCGCCTTATCACCTGGACCGACGGCCAGACCGCTTGGCAGCGCATCGGCGATCCCCTTAAGGGCGATACCACCTCCTATACCCACACCGGTCTCACTGCCGGAAAGACATACTTCTATCGGGTCGCCGCAGTGATCCACGGTATCGAAGGCGCCTGGACAGAATCGGTTAGCGAAATCCCTGCCGCGCCGTCCGCTCCCGTGCTGTCCGCCGCCACCGCTGTCGGCCAGGTCGAGCTGAGCTGGACCGCAGTACCCGGCGCCGGCAGCCACAATCTCATCGTCTGGACCGACGCCCTCAATGCTTGGGTACGCATCGGCCATCCCCTCTCCGGCGATACCACCTCCTACACCCACACCGGGCTCTCCGCCGGTCAAACCTACTACTACCGGGTCAGCGCCGTCGTCGACGGTACGGAGAGTACATGGTCGAATTCGCCCAGTGCCGTCCCCGGCGCCTCCTTCATGCCGGGACTCGTCGCCACCGCCTCCGCCCACCGCGTCGATCTCAGCTGGAGTGAAGTGAGCGGCGCCGACGGCTACCAGCTCATCGTCTGGATGCCAGGCCAGACCGACTGGGAACGCATCGGCAATCGCCTGTCCTCCGGAACGACCTCCTACTCCCATACCGGACTCACCGCCGGCAACACCTACTACTACCGCGTCAGAGCCGTGATCGACGGCACAGAAGGCCCCTGGTCCGAAGAAGTCGATGCTGTACCCTAACCCTTGCATTCCCATGCTATGGCCCCTATAATCACGCAGACAACCCATGAATCTGCCCGCAGCCCTGAATGGACACATCAGAATGCCCCCGCGGATCAGACAAAAGGTCCTCCTCCCCCTCCGCTGACAAACAGGGGTTGCGGTTCTCCGCGCCCCTCCGCGTCCTCTGTGGACAGAAGCCTGCGCCTCCAGTTTTCAGCCGTTCACCAAAAATGAAAAACCGACTACTGGGGCCCGATGACGTTTGTCTGAACAACGACTTCTGTGTGCAAATTACGCCTGATCGTCGAAGGGCAGCGCAGCTGCGCAAAGAAAATCCGATACGCCTTTGATATTCTCCGCGTCCCTCCGCGTCCTCCGCAGATCAAAAGGTGTCTGCCCTAATCATCCCCATCCACGAATCCAAAAATCCCCGTCCTCCGCGGACAAAAAGGAGTTCTTCGCGACCCTTCGCGTGACTTCGCGGATCAATTGGTTTTGTCTACTTCAACATTCAGGCGAGAAACATCCTGAACAGGCCTGCAGGCTTTCCGTTCTTGTTGACCAGCCTTCCCAAAATGTCAACGGAACCTAAAAGCTGCCGTTCGTTCTCCCCGCCCCTCCGCCGCTCAAGAACGGCGCCCATGCTTCCCATACGAACCCCATCCCCCAGCCGAACGACTCTCCGCCGATCCGCCAATAATCGTAAACACACGCCCCCAAACAGCCTTCTCAGCCGTTCCTCATTACGCCCACATCATATATAGTAGTGTCAGGACAAAAACCGTAGCGCAAAATGAAAGCAGTCCCATTACCGCCCTACAACGGAACATCTCGCCAGCCGATCCCCTGAAACTGTCGTAGACCTGCCAGCAACGACTTCTAACGCAGAACAAAATACGCAATACGAAATACGCAATAAGAACCACCACCCGCTCCCGTCGCAATGAAAAATCTGATCCTCTTCCTGTCCCTGTGCGCCCTTGTCATCGTCGCCGCAATCTGTGTGCTCCTCTTCGCGCTTCCCTCAAGCGGGTTCAACCTCTCCTTCCCGCAAAATGGGTCGGTTGCCCACAACCCAGGCTCGTCAGAAGAACACGAACATCCCGACGCGCCCGCCCTCGCCGCCACCGCCGGCGACGGCCAAATCACCATCTCCTGGCAGACCGTCACCGGCGCGACTCACTACGAAATCTGGGTGCGCCAGGGCGACGACCCCTGGACCCAAGCCAACGAGTCCACACTCACCGCCGCAGACACATCCTTTACCCATACCGGCCTCACCGCCGGCGAAACCTACTACTACACCGCCCGCGCCGTCAACGCCGCCGGCATCAAGAGCCTTTGGTCACAGCAGGCCGAAGCCACCGTCAACGCCGCCATCGTTGCGCCCGTCCTCACCGCCACCGCCGGCGCCAACCAGGTCGCCGTCAGCTGGAACGCCGTCACCGGCGCCGCCTCCTACGAACTCTGGGCCTGGGAAAGCGACTCCGAATGGGAGCGACTCGACGACGGCTCACTGACCGCCGCCTCCTTCACCCATTCCAACCTTGCCGCCGGGACCTCTTACTACTACCAAATCCGTTCCATCACCTCAGACGGCGCCGCCAGTGCATGGTCCGAGCAAGTTGAAGCCACCGTACTCACCGGCCTGGCCGCGCCCCAACTTACCGCAACCGCCGCCGTCGGCCAGATTACCCTCACCTGGTTGACCGTCCAGGACGCCGCCGGCTACGAAATCTGGGTACACCAAAGCGGTACCGAATGGCAAAAGGCCGACGACGGCTCCCTGACAGGCAGTTCCGCCTCCTTCACCCATTCCGACCTTACCGCCGCGACCACATACTACTATCAGGGCCGCGCCTTGAACCCAGACGGCGTCGCCGGTCCTTGGTCGCTGCCCGTTCACGCCACCGTTCTCACCCCCCTCGCCGCGCCAACTCTCACCCTGACCCCCGGCCACGGCCAGATCGTCCTCTCCTGGCAGGCCATCACCGGCGCCGACACCTACGAACTCTGGACCTGGCAGGAAGGCGGCGATTGGGTGCAGCTCGACGACGGCTCGCTCTCAGCAACATCCTTCACCCACGCCTCCCTTACCGTCGGCTCCAAGCACTACTATGCCGTACGCGCCCTCTCCAACGAAGGCGTAGAAGGCGCATGGTCCGAATACGTAGGCGCCATCGCCGCCGGTGAGCTGCCCACACCGGTCCTCACCGTCACCGCCTCCGGCACTCAAATCACCATCACCTGGCCGGCCGTCACCGGCGCCGACTCCTACGAACTCTGGTACTGGGTAGACGGCACAGACTGGGTGCAGCTCGGCGGGGGCGCGCTCACAGCCACCACCTACACCCACACCGGGCTGACCGCCGGCACCACCTACTACTACAGCCTCCGCGCCCACGCCAACGACGGCAAAGAAAGCGCCTGGTCCGAAAACACAGACGCCACCCCCTGACAGGTGGCGTCTGCATCCCCCTCCTCAACTCCCCTCCTCAACCCGTCACCCAGGACCGCATACCTCAGCCACCCCACAGCTCCGGCCCACCGTGGTTAAAGGTGTTGTAGTCGCCGTTCTCCGTGCCCCTCCGTGGCTAAAGGTGTTGACGTTGCAGTTGCAGTTCTCCGTGTCCCTCCGTGGCCCTCCGTGGCTAAAGGTGTTGACGTTGCAGTTCCCCCTGACCCCTGACCCCCGACCCCTGACCCCTGCAGTTCTCCGTGGCCCTCCGTGGCTAAAGGTGTTGAAGTTGCAGTTCCCCCTGACCCCTGACCCCTCACCCCTGACCCCTGCAGTCCCCCCGATTGGGCAAAAACTTACAGAGCTTCCCCTCCACCCGCTGTATAATGACATACGCTGGCCCTCGCGGACGCGAAACTACCGTCCCTCAATTCCGTACTGCATTAAGAGGGCCCGCATACGCGTCCCTGTCCCATTTCAAAACGGGACGATTCGCGCCCAAAGCCAAATAGCACTATAATGGCCCTGCCAGCCCTTTCACCACCCGCAAGCCAGTCCGGCCCGTACGCCGGGGATGAGAATAAATGAAGAGACTCCTGATCACCGTCGTCCTGCTCGCTGTAATCGGCGCCGCCGGCTGGTTCGGCTTCCAGCGCTTCCAGGCGAGCCGCGCCAACCTCGACGAAGAGCCCAGCTACGAAACCGTAATCGTAGAACGCGGCTCCATCAGCAGCACTGTCAGCGCCACCGGCAGCATCGAACCCGAAGCCGAAGTCGCACTCTCATTCCGCGCCAGCGGCCGCGTCGAACAGGTCCTCGTCTCCGTCGGCCAGCCCGTCGAAGCCGGCCAGCTCCTCGCCCAGCTCGACGTCACCGACGCCGCCCTCGCCCTCGAACAGGCCGAAGTCTCCCTCCTCATCAGCCGCGCCCAGCTCGATAAACTCGAAAAACCGCCCTCCGAATCCGACATAATCGCCGCCCAGGCCAACGTAACCGTCGCCCAGGCCAGCGTCGCCAGCGCCGAAGCCGCCCTCGCCAGCGCCCAGGCCGGCTACCGCCAGCTCATCGCCGGCGCATCCCCCGAAGAGATCGCCGTCCAGGAAGCCCAGCTCCGCCAGGCCGCCGTCAACGTCCGCCAGGCCCAGAGCAACTATGACGAAATTAAGAGCCGACCCAACGCTGGCGCTATGCCTCAGGCAATCCAGCTCGAGCAGAACACCATCACCTACGAAGTCGCCCAGGCCCAGCTTGCCCTTACCCAACAGGGCGCCGACGAAGCCCAGGTCGCCTCCGCACTCGCCCAAATAGCACAGGCCGAGCTCGGCGTCCGCCAGGCCCGCAGCAACCTCCTCGTCGCCCAGGACGGCCTCGACTCCCTCATCGAAGGCCCCTCCCAGGAAGACCTCGACATCTCCCGCGCCCAGGTGCGCCAGTCCGAGCTCAGCAAACGCCAGGCCGAAAACACCCTCAACAACGCCATGCTCTTCGCCCCCATCAACGGCGTCGTCAGCCAGGTCAACCTGCGCCAGGGCGAGCTCTACGGCGGCGGCGCGCTGCCCGCCATCGTCCTCACCGACCTCGTCAGCTTCCACATGACCGTCCTCGTCGACGAGCTCGACGTCCGCCAGGTCCAGCTCGGCCAGACCGTCCGCCTCAGCCTCGACGCCCTGCCCGACGCCGACATCAACGGCCAGGTAACCAAAGTCTCGCCCACCGCCCGCGACGTCGGCGGCGTCGTCGCCTACGAAGTCGAAATCGTTCCCGAATCCACCGACGCCCAACTTCGCGCCGGCATGAGCGCCACCGCCATTATCACCACCGCCCAGGTCGACAACATCCTGCGCGTCCCCAACCGCTACATCCAGCTCGACCGCGAATCCGGCCGCGCCTTCGTCCAGAAAATAATCGGCGGCGTCCCCACCCTCCAGGAAATCGAAATGGGCCTCCGCAACGACCGCTTCACCCAGGTCCTCGCCGGCCTCGCCGACACCGACCAAATCGCCCTAATCCGCGCCAGCAGCGAAGACCAGCTGCGCAGCGCCATCTTCGGCGGCAACTAACCGCCCTTGACACAAAAAAAATTCCTATCCAAAATAAACCCAAACCAACAACCCTAAACGCCCCCTATATATATAAGGTAAAGAAACCCCCCGTGGCCGTCAGTAAACAAAAGGTGTCGATGTTGACGTTGCAGTTCTCCGTGGCCCTTAGTGGCCCTCCGTGGACAAAAGGTGTTGCCGTTGCAGTTCAACTGACCACTCGCCACTAACCACTGACCACTGCAGGTGCAGTTTTCCGTGGCCCTTAGTGGCCCTCCGTGGACAAAAGGTGTTGCCGTTGCAGTTCAACTGACCACTCGCCACTAACCACTGACCACTGCAGGTGCAGTTTTCCGTGGCCCTTAGTGGCCCTCCGTGGACAAAAGGTGTTGCCGTTGCAGTTCAACTGACCACTCGCCACTAACCACTGACCACTGCAGTTGCAGTTCTCCGTGCCCCTCAGTGGCCCTCCGTGGCTAAAAAAGGTGTTCAAACTGGCCCACAAGACTGCCGTAACTAAAAACCAAAAACTACCTACTAAGAACTGAACCAAAAAAAATGTTCACCCAACCCACCACCACCAACCCACCCCCCAACGGCTCCAACGCGCCCCCCGACACCCAACCCGTCATCCAGGCCGTCGAACTCACCAAAACATACAAAATGGGCGACATGGAAGTCCGCGCCCTCCGCGGCGTCGACCTCAACATCCAGCTCGGCGAAATGGTCGCCATCATGGGCCCCAGCGGCAGCGGCAAATCCACCCTCATGAACATCATCGGCTGCCTCGACGTCCCCACCACCGGCCTCTACCGCCTCGACGGCACCGACGTCGGCATCCTCGACGACAACAACCTCGCCGAAATCCGCAGCCTCAAAATCGGCTTCGTATTCCAGAGCTTCAACCTCCTCGCCCGCACCTCCGCCCAGGCCAACGTCGAGCTCCCCCTCCTCTACGCCGGCATCAGCGGCTCCGAACGCCACCAGCGCGCCGCCCAGGCCCTCAACCTCGTCGGCCTCGACGACCGCCGCGACCACAAACCCAACGAGCTCTCCGGCGGCCAGCAACAGCGCGTCGCCATCGCCCGCGCACTCATAAACCGCCCCAAACTCATCCTCGCCGACGAGCCCACCGGCAACCTCGACACCAAAACCAGCGACGAAATCATGGACCTGCTCCAGCAGCTAAACCGCGACCAGGGCATCACTATCGTATTCGTCACCCACGACCCCGAAATCGCCGGCTACTGCAACCGAGTCATCCACTTCCGCGACGGCCGCATCGAAAGCGACCAATCCAACCAGCCACAACCCGCACCAACCCAAGACCCACTCTCAACCGGTCCTGCCGTTCCACTGACCACCGACCACTAACCACTGCCCACTGCCCACTGCCCTTATGTCCTTCTACGAATCCGTCCGTGTCGCAATGCTCGCCCTCACCGCCAACAAACTGCGCTCCATCCTCACCATGCTCGGCATAATCATCGGCGTCAGCGCAGTCATCGCCCTCATGAGCATCGGCCGCGGCGTCGAACAGTTCTTCGTCCAGCAGTTCACCAGCCTCGGCACCAACCTGCTCTACGTCTTCCCCGGCCAGCTCAGCGAAGGACCCCCCCGCCAGGGCGGCCGCGATCGAGGCGTCCTCACCCTCAACGACAGCCACGCCATCAACAACCCCCTGCGCGTCCCCGACGTCATCGCCGTCTCCCCCGAAGTCAGCGGCAACGCTCTCATCGCCCGCGCCGGTAATGACATAGACGTCTCCGTCAGCGGCGTAACCGCCAGCTACCTCGACACCCTCACCGGCGACGCCGCCATCGGCTCCTTCCTCACCGATGCCGACGTCGAAGAACGCAGCCGCGTCGTCGTCATCGGCTCAGACGTCTTCGGCAAACTCTTCGAACCCACCGAAGACCCCATCGACCAGACCATCCGCGTCAACAATATCCTCTTCCGCGTCATCGGCGTCATGGAAGAACGCGGCGCCGGCATCGGCGGCGCAAACCTCGACGAAATGATCTTCATCCCCCTCACCACCGTCCAGGACCGCCTCTTCCGCCGCCGTACCGTCAGCGGCGAATACCAGGTCAACATCATCTACGCATCCGTCGTCTCCGAAGACCGCATGGAAGCCGCCCAGGAACAGATCACCGAGCTCCTGCGCGAACGCCACAACATCTCCTTCCGCGGCGAAGACGACTTCGTCATCATCAACCAGTCCGACCTCATCTCCATCTTCGGCGACATCCTCGGCGCCATGACCGTCTTCCTCAGCGCCATCGCCTTCATCAGCCTCGTCGTCGGCGGCATCGGCATCATGAACATCATGCTCGTCAGCGTCACCGAACGCACCCGCGAAATCGGCCTCCGCAAAGCCGTCGGCGCCAAACGCCGCAACGTCCTCAGCCAGTTCCTCATCGAAGCCGTCACCCTCTCCCTTATAGGCGGCCTGTTCGGCATCGCCCTCGGCGCCGGCGGAGCCATCGCCGCCACCTCCTTCATACCCGACTTCTCCGCCGTCGTCGGCCTCGACGCCATCGCCATCTCCATCCTCTTCTCCATGGCCGTCGGCCTCTTCTTCGGCATCTATCCCGCCTACCGCGCCAGCCGCCTCAACCCCATCGACGCCCTCCGCTATGAATAACCCATCCCCTCCCCCCGCCGCTCCCCGCAGTTCCCCTGCCGTTCCCCTGCCCCCTAACCCCTGGCCCCTGATCCCTGCAGTGCTGCTCGCCCTCCTCCTCCTCCTCACCGCCTGCGGCCGCCGCCCCACCGAACCCACGCCCCTCCCCCCCGGCACCCGCGTCGTCCAGTCCACCCCCGACTTCAGCGCCCCCGCCCAGGTCGGCTCCACCAATCAAGCCGGTTCCACCAACCAGGCCGGCTCCGGCAACCAGGACACAGCCCAATCCCTCGCCACCCGCCTCGCCCAGCAACGCACCCAGGGCGCCCCCCTAACCCCCAGCCCCTCGCCCCTGACCCCCGCAGTTAACCCGCAGTTAACCCGCAGTTCCCCAGACCTTTCCCTCGCAGTTTTCAGCCGTCCCAACGCCCTCGGCATCCTGGCCGGCGGCGGCATCCTTTACACCGCGCCCGGCGGCGCCGCCCGCGCCAACCTCCAGGTCGGCGCAACCCTCACCATCACCGGCCGCTCCGCCGACGGCGCCTGGTTCGCCGCCTACCTCGCCGACGGCACAGCCGGCTGGATCCCCGCCGCCCAGGTACGCGTCTTCGGCGATGTCAACGAGCTCGAAACCGTCGAAGAATCACTCGGCCCCGCCGTCGTCGCCACCCTCATCGCCCAGGCCAGCCAGCCCCAGGCCCTCATCACCATCGCCACCCCCGCAGCCCCCGCCACAACCGACCCAGCCACAACCGACCCAGCCACAACCGACCCAGCCGCAACCGACCCGGCCCAAACCGACCCCGCTCCAACCGCCGCCCCAATAGCCGGCCCCGCCATTACCGTCATCGTCGAAGGCGCCAACCTCCGCGCCGGCCCCGGCACCGACTACCCCGTCGTCAGTGTCCTCTACCAGGACGACACCGCCCCCCTCCTCGGCCGCAACCAAACCGCCGACTGGCTCCAGATAGACCTCCCCACCGGCCCCGCCTGGATCTTCGCCTCCCTCGTCCAAACATCGGTCCCCATCCCCGACCTCCCCCAAATCGACCCACCCCCAAACAACTAACCACTCCCGATCGCCCTCTGCGAATCAAAAAGGTGTTGCCGTTCTCCGTGTCCTCCGTGGACAAAAAGCAGTTGCCGTTCTCCGCGCCCTCCGCGGACAAAGGCTCTTCCTTCCACGACGCAGCTGTTCACCAAAAAACTGACCTCCGCTCCCCGCCCTTCCCCTAGCCCCCAGCCCCTATCCATGCTACAATCCCCATACAGTGCCGCACCGCCCGCCGCCCTCCGTATTCCAATAGGAGCGAACATGCAGACCATCAAGACCCCGCCAGACGGGCCTCAAGATCGCCCTGCCCCACCTCCGCCCAACCCCCTCGCCCCCGACCATGGCCGCCGCGTCACCAAGGAAGAGTACTGGGCCAGGTGGTACGAAAACCCCTACCCCAACCTCGACGTCAGCTACGAATGGAACAACGGCATCCTGGAGGCCAAACCCTTGCCCAACTACCCCCAAATCATGCTGTATCGCTGGTTCAGCCATCTCCTTGGCCATTTTCTTGAAGTCAATCCCATCGCCAAAGTGATCGATCTGGAGACCGGCGTCAGCATGACGGTCTTGGATGCGGCTGAGCCGTCAGGGAAATGGGAGGTCGTCTACAAACCGGACCTTGGCCTCGTCCTGAACGACAACCCTGCCTCGTGGGGCGCGATTGAACAACGCGCCTATGAAGGAATATGTGACCTGATCGTGGAAGCGGTTTCGGATTCGACGCAGGCGGAGGTGCAACGGGACACCGAGGAGAAGAGAAGCGGCTACGCCCGCGCCGGCGTGAAGGAATACTTCATTCTCGACCCCGGCGATCGACACATGCATTTTCTTCATCTGACAAGCGATGGTCGCTACATCGAGATCCAGCCTGACGCAGCAGGCGTAATCCATTCGCGCGTACTGCCCGGCTTCCGCTTCCGCCGCGCCGACCTGCTCAAACTGCCGGATCAGACAGATCTGTCACTGGACGCAATCTACGCCAACTATGTCATACCCGGCCACCGGGACTCTGTTCAGAGGGCCGAAGCTGAGGCCGCCGCCCGCCGCCAGGCCGAACAACAGGCCGCAGCCGACGCCGAGGCTCGCCGCCAGGCCGAACAACAGGCCGCAGCCGAAACCGCCGCCCGCCGCCACGCCGAACAACAGGCCGCAGTCGCAACCGCCGCCCGCCGCCAGGCCGAGGAACGGAATCGAGCCCTGCAAGCCGAGATCGCCCGCCTCCGCCGGCAACGCCCTTGAAAACGAACCACCATCCACTGGAGTAACCATGGCGTCCACAGAAGCGTCGCAACAGCCTGCACCCCCGCCCAACCCCCTCGCCCCCGACCATGGCCGCCGCGTCACCAAGGAAGAATACTGGGCCAGATGGTACCAAAACCCCTACCCCAACCTCGACGTCAGCTACGAATGGAACAACGGCATTCTGCAGGCCAAACCCCCGTCCAACAACCCACAAATCAACCAGTATCGCTGGTTCTTTACACTCATCTCCCTGTATGTCCAGACCCATCCAATCGCTGAACTGATCAATCAGAACACCGGCGTCAGCATGACCGTTCCCGATGCCGCCCAGCCGTCCGGGAAGTGGGATGTCGTCTACAAACCCGACCTTGCCGTGATCCGGCACGACAAACCCGCGCCCTGGGGCGCGCTAGACCAGTATGCCTACGAAGGCGTCTGCGACATCTGCGTCGAAGAGATCTCCGATGCCACGCTTGAGGAAGTGCGCCGCGATACCCGGGAGAAGAAAAGAGGCTATGCCCTGGCTGGCGTGAAGGAATACTTCATCCTCGACCCCGCAGACCGCTACATGCGCTTCTACCGCCTTACCCCCGACCAGCGCTATCAGGATATCCAACCCGCCGCCGGCATTATCAGTTCCCGCGTACTGCCCGGCTTCCAGTTTCACCGTCAGGACCTCCTCGACCTGCCCGACCTCACAAACCTGGCCCTCGACGATACCTACGCTGCCTATGTCATCCCCGGCTTCCGTGACGCCGTCACCAGGCTCGAACAGGCCGTGGACCGCGCCGCAGCCGCAGCCCGCCGTCAGGCCGAAGATTAGCGCCAGGCAATGCAAGCCGAACTGGCTCGCCTCCGCAAGCAATCCCCCTGATCCGAATGGGATCCGCAAATCCGGATAGCCCGGAAAAGAAACCCGGATCGGCCCCCCATCCTCACGAACTCCTCACCCTGATAAGCTTTCTCAATCCCGTGATTCCGGATTCAGACAACATAAAATGAAGTTCTCCGCGCCCTCCGCGGACAAAGAGCAGTTGCAGTTCTCCGCGTCCCTCCGCGTCCTCCGCGGACCAAAAGCAGATGCCGTTCCCCGCGCCCACCGCGTGACTTCGCGGACCAAAAAGCAGTTGCCGTTCTCCGTGTTCCTCCGTGTCCTCCGTGGACCAAAAGCAGTTGCCGTTCCCCGCGCCCAGGCGCCCCCGCAAAATTCACAGTCAATCCCCATCACGCCAGGAATCTCAGTTAAGACAACCGCCATACCAATGAAATAACGTCATTCCTCCACCGACTTCAATACTCGCCTCCCGGCGCCCCGCCGCCACCCAACCAAAAAAAGTCCGCCCTCCACCCGGCATAGGACCGGAAAAGGGGACCGCGTTTCAAACGCTCTACCACTCTGGACAATGCCGCTGCGCGCCCCAACGCCTCCTCGACACCGCGCCCCATCCCATCCAATCTCCATACGACCGCCGCACTCGCTACACACCCTGCCCCATACAGGCTGCGAATTGTCCCCACCCCGTCTTTCCGATACATTTGTCGTACACTTATTTTCACGCTCTGCCGGAATCGAACGTCCGCAGTGCGTCTGCATCCGAACCGCATATCGTCCAGCCCGGCTAAACCTTCAGCCGAATCGCCGCGCGTGACGCCGCCGCCAGTCCGGGCGCCCACATAATGGTCCAACAATCATGACCGTTTCTCTAACAATTCTCCCCGCCCACCGCGGACCAAAAAGCCGTTGCAGTTCTCCGCGTCCCTCCGCGTCCTCCGCGGACCAAAAAGCCGTTGCAGTTCTCCGTGTTCCTCCGTGCCCTCCGTGGACAAAAAGGTGTTGCAGTTCTCCGCGCCACTCCGCGGAAAAACCAGGTCCTGTCCCTACAGCTCCCGTTCCTGTCAAGACCCCATCGAGACCTCATTCTCGATCTCATTGTCAATACATCTTTTCATAACCTTCATTCATTGCATCACTTCACTCATCCGCTGCCGGAGTCCCATCATGAATTCCCGAAAACCAGTTCTCACCCTTGCGCTTATCCTCCTCTACACACTCTCCTCCCTCGCCTGGCGCCACTCCCTCCCACCCGGCGCCGCCGCCGCCGGCCTCGCCCTCCTGCCCCCTCTCCCCTTCTCAGGCGCCTCCATGGACTTGCCCCGCATCCGCCAAGAACGCCGCACAAAGCTGGCCGCCATAACCAACCGCAGCCTGCTGGAAGCAGAATCCCGGTACCCCGTCGCCTACAACAGCCTGACCCTCCTCCACATGAACATCGACCATGCCCGCGCCCAGGGCGAAAAATGGATCGAAGTCAGCCTGAAAGGCCAGACGCTGTACGCCTGGCATGGCGACCGCCTCGTCAACCGGTTTCTGATCTCCTCCGGCACCGACGACAATCCCACCGTCACCGGCCTCTTTCGCATCTGGGCCCGCACCGCTGCCCAGACCATGGACGGCGGCGACCGAGCCGCCGGTACCTACTACAACCTCCCCAACGTGCAGTGGGTCCAATACTTCTTCCATGGCTACGCCTTCCACGGTACCTACTGGCACAATAACTTCGGTACGCCCATGAGCCATGGCTGTGTCAACCTCACCATCGAAGACGCCGAATGGCTCTTCAACTGGGCATTCCCCCAGTGGAACGGCTCAACTGCCTGGCTCCGCTCCACCCCCGACGACGCGACCCTTGTCTGGGTCCACGAATAAGAGCCTCCCATGCCATCAAGAGACCGCCAGGCAATCTCTTCTCCCGGGGAGCCCCCCGCTCCCCCTCCCTATACCTCGCCCGACCACGCCGAAAGACCCGAACCCGCGTCAGCCGGATGCCTGCTCAAGCCCATCTCTGCTCAGGCCTTCCATCTCCCCCATCCCGGACAACGGCGCCGAAGACCTGCTCCTCCGCGGACCAGAAAGCATTTGCCCTTCTCCGGGTCCCTCCGCGTCCTCCGCGGACCAAAAAGCAGTTGCCCAAATCATCCCCATCCATTAATCCATGAATCCCCGTCCTCCGCGGACAAAAAGCAGTTGCCGTTCTCCGCGTCCCTCCGCGCCCTCCGTGGACAAAAAGGTGTAAGCCCTTCTCCGCGCCCTCCGCAGACATAAGCGACCTTTCCAGTACCCAGCCGTTCACCAATAACTGCCCTCCCAAAAACAGCCCTCCTTATTTCGTATGCATATCGTATATATATCGCCCAACCACACGAATAACCACCGCCCCGCCTCCCCCACCCGTCCCCCGCCCCAAAAGGTGCCCGCCCTAATCATCCCCATCCAAAAATCCAAGAATCCCCGTCCCCCATCCCCTAATCCAAGAATCCCCGTCCATGAATCCCCGTCCCCCGTCCCCTGCAGTTGACACCCTCACCCCACTGCGATAAAGTCACTTTCCCTGCCGCGCAAACTATGGCAGAATCAAGGGACGATCCCCTTCGCTTGCCGGCCAAATTCCGGCAGATCACAGATTGACACAGATTCCACCTTCGGAGTATAGTTAATGACAATCAGACTTGACACGGCTTTCGTCACTATAGTACCGTATGGCATAATAATTGTTGGCCCATCTGTCGGCCACGTAATACAGGATGGCGGTCAGCAACTGCCTCTGGAATTCAACGACCGGTCTCGCTTATACCTCTACTGAAAAGGAAGAGAAATCCCATGCTTCAAACAACCCGTTCCACCAACCTTCGCGGCATGCTGGCCCCCTGCCTTCTGGCGCTGCTCCTGGCGCTTATTATGATCGTCGCCTTGCCCGCCTTCGCATCCGCACAGGATGCCGCTCCCCCCCCAGGCCCGCCGCCCGACGATATCGCCAATCCGGGCGAACCCACCACCGATCCGGACGGCCCCGGCGATCCCAATGCGCCCACCGGAGACCCGAACACCGGCAACGGCGATGACGGCGATATGGGCGGCGGAATGGCAGCGCCCATTCCAAAATCCAACCGCATCGTCCACCACGCTGCCACGCCCATACAGCTGGTCAAGACCGGCGACGACGGCCTGCACCTCTACTTCATCGGCGCAGACGGCAGCACCTACACCGGTCCCGTCTTCAGCTCCTTCGCCGCACTCGAGGAAATGCATCCCTCCGGCGCCGCCGTCTCCCTCTTCAGCGGCAGCAACCCCTCGACCGGCCAGCCTGTCACCGTAGACTACCTGCCGGACGAAAACAGGATCTTCGTCAAGACCTTCTATCCGGCCGGCCATGACGAGTACAACCCGCACAAGGCCTACGACTTTACCGTCGACGACAAATACAAGGTCAAGCACGTAAACTGGTAAAACCGCTATGAAAATCGTGTCCCGATTTCCGGGCGCATTTGCAAATCAATCAACAGTAGTCAATCTCCAGCCGGAACCGCGCACGCCGCCAAGTCCCGGTTGGAGAAAGTCTTGTACACAGGAGCTGGAAGCCTCTACGATGCTTCCCGAAAGTATGGCTGCCCTGGGCGATCATCCGGGGAGGAGGGTCTGCAAGGATGAGATAACCACCAACAAAACGGGACCAGTGTCGCCGCGCGCTGTGGGCCGGAAAAACCCGCTCGCGCCACTTCGCAACGCAAATTCGAATGTTGCAGGCGGGCCAGACCCTGTTGTACAATGTTCAAATCTGGACTTCACGCCAATTCATTCCCAAGTAACTGTCCGAAAACATGGCGTTCCTAAACGGGCCAGTGAACCGTTTGGCCGCGACAAAAAGGGCCAAAGGATCGAACGGTTGCAAACAGAGAATCAGGAGAGCCTACTTATGGAGCTTATGACGTACAAGACACGTGCTGTGAGGACTCTGAGCCTCCTAATCCTGGTCGCCCTGATCGCGGCCTTGAATCCACCTTCCCTCACCGACTCCACCGCCTTCGCGCAGGATGCGGTGACAGTGCCGGAGTTGTCCTCGACGGCCAACACCGCCAACCAGGTCGACCTCTCGTGGACGGCCGTCCCGGACGCCGACGAATACGAGCTCTGGCGCTGGGAAAATACGGAAGGTTGGGTTGAACTGGACGACTCGATTTCGGGGACGACATACGCAGACACCGGCGTCACCGCCGGCCTGACCTACTACTATCAGGTCTCGGCCGACGGCGGCAATAACTGGTCCAATCGAGTCAACGAGACCGTCGGAGCCTACGACGCCTCCGTCTTCGCCGCGCCAACCGCCACCTCGACCACCGTCAGCCTCAGTTGGAGCGCCGTCACCGGCGCAACCAGCTACGAGCTCTGGCGCTACGAGAACAGCTGGACCCAGATTGGCGGCGCGCTCACCGGCACGACCCACGACGACACCAACGTCGAAATCGGCAAGACCTACTACTACCAGGTCATGGCCAAGGGTCCCAATGGCGACGGCGCATGGTCCAATCGCGTCAGCGCCAACGTGCCCACCACCACACCGGGCATGCCGCTGAACTTCAGCGCCACCCCGGGTGACGCGCAGGTCACCCTCTCGTGGGATGCGCCCGCCAGCAACGGCGGCTCCGCCATCACCGGCTACCAGTACCGCTACCAGATGGCCGGCGGCGCCTGGTCCAGCTGGATGGCTACGAGCCCTGCCCTGGCCCGCACCGCCACCGTGACCAGCCTCACCAACGAGAGCAACTATAACTTCGAGGTGCAGGCCGTCAACGCCAGAGGCCCCGGTGACACGGCTACCGACAGCGCCATGCCCATGTCCACCGTGCCCGACACGCCCATGAGTTTCGGGTCGACCTCCACCGGACCGACCGAGATCGCCCTCAGTTGGGATGCAGTCACCGGCGCCGTCAGCTACCAGCTCCAGCGCCGCACCAACGGCGGAGCCTGGGGCGCTCCGATGGACGCCGGCAGCGGCACCACCTACACCGACATGGGTCTGACGCCCTCCACCACCTACGACTATGAAGTCCGTTCGGTTAACGCCGCCGGCAGCAGTCCCTGGTCCGCAGTGGTGACCGCGTCCACAACCGGTCCCGAGGTGCCCGACGCCGTTTCCGACCTGAGCGCGACCGCCTCGGCCGACAAGATCACGCTGATGTGGACGATGCCCGACAACAACGGCGCCGCCATCACCGGCTACGACCTTGACGTCTCCGACGACGGCTCGGATTGGGACGATCTCGCCACCAAGGCCGCCGGCGATACGTCGCACGAGCACATGGATCTCGACCCCGGCACGATGAAGTACTATCGCATCCGTGCTATGAACTCCGAAGGCGACAGCGACTGGTCGACCTCCGCAATGGCGACCGTAGCCGCCGTCGCCCCCGGCAAGCCCACCCTGTACGCCACCGCCAGCGGGACCACCGTCATGCTCAGCTGGGTTGCCCCCGCCGCCACCGGTGGCGCGGACATCACCCGCTACATGATCCAGGTCTCCAGCAACGGCACAACCGGTTGGGGTTCTCTCGCCACCAAGGCAGGGACCGATACCACGCACAACCACACCGGGCTTGCGGCCGGGACGACCAGGTACTACCGCATCAACGCCACCAACTCTGCTGGTACCGGCGACTGGTCGGACGTGGCCTCCGCCACTGTCGGTGGTGCAGAGCCGCCGCCTGGAGCAGCGACGGACGGCACGTCGCCACAGAATGTGAGAGTGACGCAGCAACCCCTGCCCACAGGTGCGACTTCGGGCGAGACCGAGGCCTCGATTCTCATCGAGTGGGATGCGTCGACGCCGCCGACCGGCAGGACTCTTAAGGACGACGGTGACGGATCTACTTTCAACGACGGTTACAAGGTGGAAGTGTGGAACGGCTCCACGCAAGCTTGGGATCCTGTAACGGACGACGCCGCCTCCCCGGCCGATGAGCAGTTGACAGACAGCGGCCTTATGGGCACGACGAAGTACACCTATCGCGTCGTTGCCGTCTTCGATGACGACAGCATGGGCAAGTATTCCGAGCAAAAGTTCGCGACAACAGTAGCCGTCTCTCCTGCCATGCCAGTGCTGACCGCGACGGCAATGGGCAGGGACAAGATCATGGTCAGCTGGACTGTTGCGGACGACGGCGGCTCCGATATCGTCCGCTACGAACTTCAGGGATCTGATGATGGTACGGCCTGGTCCAACTTTGCTGACCCCGCCGAAGCTGATCCTGAAGTTACAGAGTTGGAGGCGGTTCAGAAGACATACACCGAAATGGGGCTTGGCGCCGCTGCGACGAGACATTATCGAGTCCGGGCGGTGAATAGCGTCGTGACCAGTACCGGGACCGACGACAACGCCGCCAAGAGTGCTTGGTCAGATTCTAAGTCCGCCACCACTGGCACGGGTGCGCCGGCTGCGCCGGTCGTAGCCGACGGTGCAGTGGCTAGCACCGGCGATGCTACCGCACCCGCACTTACGTTCACCTGGGCGGCCCCGGATGACACCGGTGGCTCCCCTATCACCTTCTACCACGTTCAGCAGTTGGATGGTGGTGAATGGAAATCTGTCCAGGAGAACGACGAAACTGACCTCACTTACGTAGAGGATGGGCTCGCCGGCATGGTGACCCGGTACTACCGAGTCCGCGCCAGGAATGCCAACGGCTATGGGCCTTTTGCAGAAGCATCCGGGACAACGGGTGCCGGAGTGCCGTCCGCGCCCAAGCTGACCGCGACGGTCAACGGAGAGAGTAGCATCACCCTCAGTTGGACCAAGCCGGCCAACGGCGGCGAAGACATCACAGGCTACACCATTCAAGTACTCAATGCTGACGGAACAGATTATGTAGACGCGACGGACACGGACTTGACAGACCTGACTGACCCGGACGACCTGACGGTCATAGATAGTGAACTTGATGGCGGAACGAAACTGAGCTACCGAGTCGTGGCGGTTAACGCCAATGGCAGCAGCCAGCCGTCAAACGTAGCGACTGCCACCACAGACACCGGTGGTAAGCCGGGCAAGCCGGTCCTGGCAGTGACCAACACTGCTGATGGTACCGCGTCGTCAACGACGCTCTACCTCTCGTGGGATCCGCCTAGTGATGCCCCCGCTGACACTCCGTTCGCCGAAGGCACACATACGATAAACGACGGCGGATCGTCGATTACAGGCTACGACATCGCTGTCTACGAAGACGGAGACTGGGTCAGCCTTGTTAACAATGTGTCTCCAGATCCGCGCTCGTACAATCACATGGGTCTGACGGGCATGACGACGGGCTACTACAGTATCCGCGCTCGCAACGCCAACGGCGCGGGCTCCTGGTCAGACGTGGTGTCCGCTACAACTGCAGCAAGTGCGCCTGGCATGCCAGTGCTGACCGCGGCGCCCGATGGCGCCACCAAGATCGTGCTCAACTGGACCGCGCCGGATGACGGTGGTACGGCCATCACCGCATACCACGTTCAGGTCTCGAATAACGGCTCAACCGGCTGGAACAACCCGGATGATGACGACAACGATCCAGGAACTGGTGACGTCTTTGCAACCGTGGAAGCAGGGACCGATGACCCGGCTCCGGCTCAGACCTATACTCACATGGATCTTAACGGCATGCAGTTGAGGTTCTACCGCGTGCGCGCGGTCAACGGCACAAACGCAGCCGACCAGGGTGACTGGTCCGTAATGAAGTCCGCCAGAACACCCGCAGGCAAACCGGGCATGCCGACGCTGACCGCGACCGCGGACGGGTCGGACACGATTGATCTCACCTGGAACATGGCGGCCAACAGCGATGGTGGCTCGCGTATCACGGGTTACGAGATCGAGGTGTGGGACAGCGCCAAGAGCATGTGGATGGACCTGATGACCGCGACTTCGATGTCCTATACCCACACTGGGTTGCCGGGCTCGTCGACGAGGCACTACCGCGTGCGCGCGATGAACGCCGTCGGCTATAGCGGCTGGTCAAACGTGGACAACGCAATCACAGAAGCGGGCAAGCCGGGTATGCCGATGCTTACCGCGGCAGCCAACGGTACAATGGAGATCAGGCTCACCTGGACCGAGCCGGCGACCGGTGGCGACGATTCTGTCTCCATTGCCAGCTACCAGCTTCAGGTGTCCAATGATGGCACAACCGGCTGGACCTCGCCCGAAGAGAGTACCACCTTCGACGACGATGGGAATAGGGTGCATGTGATCTCGACGGCTGGGACGATGAACTATACCCACACGGGTATTGATCCGGCGACGATGAAGTATTACCGCATCCGCGCCGTCAACAGTTCCTCACCCCCAGAAACCGGCCCGTGGTCAAACGTGGCCTCCGCCATGACCGACGGTGGCAGGCCTGGTCAGCCTAAACTGACCGCGACCGCCTCCGGGACCAGCATGATCAATCTCGGCTGGACCCCGCCTGAAGGGGACGGCGGTTCTGCCATCACCGGTTACGAACTGCAATACTGGGACGGCTCCAACGGCTGGATGGATCTGGCCGCTCCTGCAGCTGGCGTTACCTCACATACACACAGGAACATTGGCGGTGGCACGACCAAGTACTACCGTATCCGCGCCATGAACTCCGCCGGCGCCGGCGTCTGGTCGACGATATCCCATGCGACCACTGCCACCGCGGCCCCGGCCCCGCCGACCCTGATGGCGATGGCCGATGGCGCCACAATGCTCAAGCTCACCTGGACCGCCGGGCACGATGGTGGCTTGGCCATCACCAAGTACCACCTCCAGCACTCGAGTGACGCTGGACGCAACTGGGCTGACATCAATAACAACATCATGAGTATGAGGATGTTGTCGCACACGGACATGGGTCTGACCGGTGGTGTAACGAAGCACTATCGCATCCGTGCCTGGAACTCGAAGGGCTGGAGTGGTTGGTCTCCGTTGGCCTCCGCCACCACCGAAGTCTCGGTGCCTGGCAAGCCGACGTTGATCGCTTCGCCTCTGCCCAACGCTGTCGAACTCAATTGGGGCTCGCCGGCGACGCCAAACGGAGGCTTGGCGATCATCCGCTACGAAATCCAGAAGTGGGACAGCGCTATCCGCGAATGGTCGGACGAGGGGAGAACAACCTCGACGAGGTACAGAGATAGCGGGCTCATGAACGGTAAGCGGTACTACTACCGCGTGCGTGCTGTCAATCGCGAGGGTGCCGGCATGTGGTCGACGTTCAGACACGCGACCCCGGCGGTCCCCACTGAAAATTAGTCGCAGCGTACCTCCGAGCTCCGCCTGACCGAGTTCGGAGGACAGAAAGGGATGTGTCCCGGCCCCGGCCGGGGCGCATCCCCCATAAGCAAGAGAACGACCGCCGCAGCGGCCCTCACAGGCAACAGCGGCGGTCGTTTCGATTCCTCGGCCTCTCGCCTTTCCCCTTCACCCTGTCCCTCGGTCTGCGCCTCCCCCCTCCCCGCCCCCGCCCGCATCCCCGCCAATAGAGTCCCTCACAGCGCCCACTGCCAGCGCCCGCCGCTCCCTGTCCCAACCCCCCCCGCCGCAACCAGCTGCCGCCCATCCCCAAACACAAATGTGGTCCTGGCGTCCCGCCCCAGACAAAATGGTGTAAGCCGTCCTCCGTGCCCTCCGCAGACAAAAAAGCAGTTCCCCAGAATCATCCCCATCCAATAATCCAAGAATCCCCGTCCTCCGCGGACAAAAAGGTGTTGCCGTTCTCCGTGTTCCTCCGCGTCCTCCGCGGACAAAAAGAAGTTGCCGTCCTCCGCGTCTCTCCGCGTCCTCCGCGGACCAAAAAGCAGTTGCCGTTCTCCGCGCCCCTCCGTGCCCTCCGTGGACAAAAAGGTGTAAGCCCTTCTCCGCGCCCCTCCGCGTCCTCCGCGGACCAAAAAGCAGTTGCCGTTCTCCGTGTTCCTCCGCGTCCTCCGCGGACAAAAAGAAGTTGCCGTCCTCCGCGCCTCTCCGCGTCCTCCGCGGACCAAAAAGCAGTAGCCGTTCTCCGTGTCCCTCCGTGCCCTCCGTGGACAAAAAGGTGTTGCCGTTCTCCGTGTCCTCCGTGGACATAGAGGTGTAAGGCGTCCTCCGCGCCCTCTGTGGACAAAAAGGTGTTACCGTTCCCCGCAACAGTCCCCATCCAAAAATCCACTAATCCCCGTCCGCCCCTCCACAACTGTCCCTATCCAAAAATCCAAGAATCCCCGTCCACATGGTATACTCCCTGCACCAGAGCAGTACAGATGTTTGATTGTCAGTAAAATAGATAGACGGGGATCTGGGTGCCGCGATGGCAATGAAGGAGTGCAGAGAAAGCGGTAAAGAGGTTCGAACAGGGCAGCCGAATCGCCTCGTTGCGGCCTCGTAGTCTATATTGCAACTTCAATTCTTGAGTTTGTGGTTGAGTTTTGTGAACTGAAGTACGAGTGAACTTATCTCTGGAGAAGAGAGTGAGAGATGTCTGCCGCTACAGGACACGGAGAGAGTCTGACGCACCTGTGAAGTGCGTATGAACACCTGGCCGCTAAGGCTGATTGAGCCAATCTGAGGGCTTGTCCTGTCTCGATCGTGGTCGACTCCGATTTCACATTTGAACGCATCGTTCCTGGGAGGATAGTGCCATGACTGACAACGTGCCCGCAGGCGAGACCCGTTTGGACCGAATTGAACGCCATTTGGAAGCTATCGCTGAGGAGAACAGAAAGATTGCTGGATGGTTTTCCCAATGGAGAAAAGATTCCGCTGAACGGCAAAAGAAACTGGACCAGCAGATCGACAAGGTGTCAAAAGACATCGCTTTCTTGTATGCCGTCGTCAACGGTCATGTCCGCCAGTCTTCTCCCCCTGCCCATCAAGCAGATTGAGCACTGACACAGAATCCAATACGACCTGCCCCTGACAAGCGAAACAACTGATTCGCGCCGCCGCCCAACCTCAGGAAGATCGACCACCTACCCCGTGCCGCCCCCCGCAACTGTCCCCATCCACTAATCCACAAATCCCAGTCCACAATTCCAGGTCCGCCCTTCTCCGTCCTCGACGGATAAAAAGGTGTAAGCCCTTCTCCGCGCCCTCCGCCGACAAAAAGCAGTTCCCAAAATCATCCCCATCCAATAATCCAAGAATCCCCGTCCTCCGCGGACAAAAAGCAGTTGCCGTTCTCCGTGTTCCTCTGTGGCCCTCCGTGGATAAAAAGGTGTTGCCGTTCCCCGCAACTGTCGCCATCCACGAATCCAGGAATCCCTGTCCGCTCCTCCGCAACTGTCCCTATCCATTAATCCCCGTCCAGGAAACCCCGTCCGCCGAGGTCAAAAGATGTTCTCCCAAATCATCCCCATCCAATAATCCAAGAATCCCCGTCCTTCGCGGACCCAAAAGCAGTTGCTATTCTCCGTGTTCCTCTGTGGCCCTCCGTGGATAAAAAGGTGTTGCCGTTCCCCGCAACTGTCGCCATCCACGAATCCAGGAATCCCTGTCCGCTCCTCCGCAACTGTCCCTATCCATTAATCCCCGTCCAGGAATCCCCGTCCGCCGAGGTCAAAAGATGTTCTCCCAAATCATCCCCATCCAATAATCCAAGAATCCCCGTCCTCCGCGGACAAAAAGCAGTTGCCGTTCTCCGCGTTCCTCTGTGGCCCTCCGTGGATAAAAAGGTGTTGCCGTTCCCCGCAAATGTCGCCATCCACTAATCCAGGAATCCCTGTCCGCTCCTCCGCAACTGTCCCTATCCATTAATCCCCGTCCAGGAATCCCCGTCCGCCGAGGTCAAAAGATGTTCTCCCAAATCATCCCCATCCAATAATCCAAGAATCCCCGTCCTCCGCGGACCCAAAAGCAGTTGCCGTTCTCCGTGTTCCTCTGTGGCCCTCCGTGGATAAAAAGGTGTTGCCGTTCCCCGCAAATGTCGCCATCCACGAATCCAGGAATCCCTGTCCGCTCCTCCGCAACTGTCCCTATCCATTAATCCCCGTCCAGGAATCCCCGTCCGCCGAGGTCAAAAGATGTTCTCCCAAATCATCCCCATCCAATAATCCAAGAATCCCCGTCCTCCGCGGACCCAAAAGCAGTTGCCGTTCTCCGTGTTCCTCTGTGGCCCTCCGTGGATAAAAAGGTGTTGCCGTTCCCCGCAACTGTCGCCATCCACGAATCCAGGAATCCCTGTCCGCTCCTCCGCAACTGTCCCTATCCATTAATCCCCGTCCAGGAATCCCCGTCCGCCGAGGTTAAAAGATGCTCTCCCAAATCATCCCCATCCAATAATCCAAGAATCCCCGTCCTTCGCGTGACTTCGCGGATCAATTGGTTTTGTCTATACTCAGCTGTTAACGAATAACCCGCAACTGAGTGGGTGGGAAGTACATCAAGTGAAGTGTGCATACGAACGGGGTTGAGAGCGTCTGGTCGATGCTGAAACGGGGTTGCCTGGCAGCGTGCCGCCACCTCGGCCACAAGCGCCTGCACCGCTGTCTGTACGAATTCTCAGGCCGCTGGAACATGGGCCATGCGGCAGGCCCTGTTCGTCTGGACATTCTGCAGTGGGCTTCGGTGGGAGTACGGCTGACCTGTGAGGAGTTGATCGAGTGAGTGAATTAGTCGGGAAGGTATTTGATGGCTGCTGCAATGAGGCTTTGGATCAGTGCTGCTGCGCTAATGACTATCCATAAGAATGATCCCCTTAGCTTCTCTATTTCAGTTCTTGTTTCTCCTCTTATATTGGCTATTTCCGTCTTCACATTAGCTATCTCTGTTCTCACACGTTCTATATCAGCTTCAGTTGCCATGTTCCCGTAACGACCTGTTAGATAGGCAACTTGCTCAAGTACTGCTCTATCATCTGTTTCCATCACGCCTCCGATTCTTCACTAAGAAGGATCGAAACAAGATGTTCATTCTTGAATCCACATCTGGAGCAATAAGTTACAAACAGTGGCCCATAATTGTGTTTTGGTATGAGAAAACGACCGTTACCGCAACGATGACAATGTTTGTCGGCCCTCTTGCTCTTCAAAAAATCTTCTAGGACCTGCGTGTGGGCGTCCTTCCAATCTTCCTCTTTGTGTTCGTGTTCGGCAAGTGTCATAATTGACCCTCCTCCTCTTGTGTTAACGCAATGTTACCACGCAATCAAGCGAAATTGCGAGTAAAGTATATTGACCCCAGGGCAATTGCATCTAATCTGATTCCCATTTGACAATAAGACTTTTGTGCGGATTCCGCATCGGTATCGCCACTAATCTGTCTGACTCTACACAATACGAAATACGCAATTCGTAACACGCAAAAAAGGGAGTTCTCAACCTGAACGGACATTCATTGGGACAAAACCTCGTGAGCCTGCCTGAATAGGGTAGGGGCGCCCCTTGTGGGTGCCCTTCGTGGCCTGTTTTGGCGTCCGCATTTGGATGCGATTGCCTTGACCGACGCGATTTGACATCCTCAGAAAAAATGTAGTACAATAGTTCTAGAACGCTTTCCGTCCGCTTGCGCGCTTGCCGCAAAGCCCGCCTCTGCCCTTCCACAGTCATACCGCCAAAGCCCCGCA
This sequence comes from Caldilineaceae bacterium, assembly GCA_958295845.1. Taxonomy (GTDB): domain Bacteria; phylum Chloroflexota; class Anaerolineae; order Caldilineales; family Caldilineaceae; genus Bin5. The sequence continues at coordinate 4,537,303 of OY282376.1, read as the reverse complement.
TGAAAATGAAGCACAAACACAACCGCTGAGAAAAACACGGCTGCCACTGAACCAGCCAGCGCCTGAACTGCCGCAAAACGGATGTCGCCGCAGCCCGCCGCCGTCGCGCTTTCCCGCCCCATGGTCAGACGGACCAGCCCCCCAAAACGAAAGGAGAAGCACGTGCCCAAAACCCCCTGTAAGAGTCTGAGGAGAGACGGACAGCCCTGCCAGGGTCTCGGCCAGCCGGACCTCGACGGCTACTGTTTCGCCCACGCCGCCCCCGAAAAAGTAACGGAATGGCGCTCACGCGGCGGCAAAGCCTCCTCAGCCGCCGCCCGCGCAGACAAGCGCATGCCCGAACGTCTGCGCAGCGCCATCGATAAGGTCAGCCAGGGCATGGACGATCTGCTGGAGGGGAAGATCGAGCCCGCCGCCCTCTCCGCAATCTCCCGCAGCGCCAGGGTGCTGGTCGACCTCTACCGCCTCGCCGATGAAGAGATGGAACTGATTCGCGGCGAGGAAGCCGCAGACGCGGCAGCCAGCGTCGTCGGCGGCTCCGGTGTCCCCGACCTCCTCGACAAGGCCGACGCCATCGCCGCCTGGCAGAACCAGTACAGGATAGACTCCCTCATCGCACAGGGCCTTATAACACTGGAATGTGTCGATAAGAAAAATACGGACGCAGCCCCCGTGCCCGTCCTGACCGCCGCCGGCAGACAGCGCTTCCGCTACCAGCGTCTCACCGAATACACACAGTACGACGTCGACAAGTGGAGAGAAATTGCCATGGATACCTCGCTGGAAGACGACCCGCTGTCCGGCGCGCTCTATCATCTCCACTTTATCCGCACAGCCCTCGAAGAGGCCCTCACCGACTTCGTACCCGATCCGGATCCGGTTCTGGACCCATTGACCGGCCAGCCCCTCACCCGGCTGCCCGACGGAGTGAGCCCGGCCGCCGGCCCCGACCAGTCCCGGCAGGCCGCCAAAGAGCTGCAGGATCTGCTTCTGAACGCCAACGAGCTGAACCGGGAAGTTGAACGCCTCTACGAAGAGCAGGTTGGCCGCCCCTTCGATATTCGGTACGAGCTGCCGGACGAAGACGAATAAATGGCGGCGCCCTTCGCGTCCCTCGATCCCTTCACCCTTTTCCCGCACGCCCATGCAGTCCTCCCAGCAGAACTTATTTCCAATAAATAATACATCTTTACCTGTTCCAGATGCAATGCCCCCATCTGCCCTACTGGACCGGAAATTTTTTTTTTGCCCGATCTCTCGTAAACTCTCGTATAACGCTCGTACAACGCTCGTACGAGCGTTCGCCCTGCGCACGACCCAACACACTTCGCAAAAGTCAACCGGACCCAATAACCGCCGTTCACTCTCCCCGCCCCCTCCGCCGAAAAAAAAGACCTCAGGAGTTCTCCGCAACTGTCCTCATCCTCAAATCCAGGAATCCCAGTCCAAGGCTGCCCTCAACTGTCCCCATCCACTAATCCACAAATCCCAGTCCTCCGCGCCCCGCCGCGGATCAAAAAGCCGTTGCCCTGCTCCGCGCGCTCCGCGGACAAAAAGGTGTTGCCGTTCTCCGCGCCCCTCCGCGTCCTCCGCGGACAAAAAGGCGTTGCCGTTTTTCGCAACTGTCGCCATCCGAAAATCCACAAATCCCAGTCCCAGTCTTCCATCGCCCTTCATGGATAGAACAGTTCGTGCACGTGGCTATCCCGGTTCAGATCAACCTCAACGAACCCCTACCCCCTACCCCTTGCTCTCCCCCAAAAGCAAACTTGATCCCAATTCACAACTGATGGTAACATGAACTGCTACCCCATTTTGGAGCGTCTTCTGAAGAGTACGCATCTCGTGTAACCGTTTCGTCCGAGTAACGCTTGGACCAGTAGACTATCAAAGGATCAAATTGCCATGAAACGAACATCACCTCACAAGCGCACCCGCCGTCTCGCGCTGTCGCTCGCCTTGGCCTTGCTGCTGACCCTGGCCCTTTCCGCGGCCGCCTTTGCGCAAGCCCCCCCGGGCAACCCCAACCAGCCCGATACAGGCGGGCCCGCCAACCCGCCTGGAAATCCCCCGCCAGGTCCGCCGGGCGGTCCCCCCAGTCCCGCCGCTCCGCCGTCCGACCCGCCGGGAACCACCGAAACCAGCCATCCCAGCGCACCGTTCACGCCCCCGGGTAACTGCATCGTCGCACACGCAGCCACCCCGGCCCAGCTCTGCCCCGTCGGCGGCGGCCTCCAGTTCTACTTCATCGGCCCCGGCGGCACATCCAGCGGAGGACCCTGGATCGCCTCCTTCACCGAACTGGCCGGGCACTACGCCGCCGGAGGAGGTGTCTCTCTCTACTCCGGCTCCAATCCCTTTACCGGCAAGCCGGTCAACATCTATTACCTGCCCTCCGAGAGCAAACTGCGAATCAGCACCTACTACCCCGACAACCAGTACGACGTTAACAAGGCCTACGTCTTCACCGTCGACACCGGCAACGCCATCAAGCACGAAGCTTGGTAACAGCAGTCCCCCAATCCCCCTCTACACGAGACGCGAATCCTGAGTCAAAAGAGCGCCAGGGAACCACCTCCCTGGCGCTCCTCCTTTCCCCGCCCAGCCCAATCTCTCCAGCCACCCAGCTTTCCCCCCGCAAAGCCTGCCTGCCCCGGCCTCCTCCTCCGCCAGCCCCCGGCGTACCTCCCAACCAGCAGAAACATAACCGCCCTTTCAGACTGGAACGGTCTAAGGTATTCTCCGTGTTTCTCAGCGGATCAAAAGAAGCAGTTTAGCCGTTCTCCGCGCCCCTCCGTGTCCTCCGTGGACAAAAAGGTGTTGCCGTTCTCCGCGCCCCTCCGCGTCCTCCGCGGAAAAAAGGTGTAAGCCGATCTCCGCGCCCCTCCGTGTCCTCCGCGGACAAAAAGGTGTTGCCGTTCTCCGCGCCCCTCCGCGTCCTCCGCGGAAAAAAGGTGTAAGCCGTTCTCCGCGCCCCTCCGTGTCCTCCGTGGACAAAAGGTGTAAGCCGTTCTCCGCGCCCCTCCGCGTCCTCCGCGGAAAAAAGGTGTAAGCCGTTCTCCGCGCCCCTCCGCGTCCTCCGCGGACAAAAAGGTGTAAGTCGTTCTCAGTGTCCCTCCGTGGACATAAGCATATTCCTCCAGTTCTCAGCAGTTCACCAAAAAACTAGAAACTGCCAACTAAAAACTGCCGTCAAAAAATGGAACAAATCCTGATGTCGCGGCGTCATGGATAGCAGACGCATCTCGTGTCACTGAACAGTCCAGGCAGCACCCGGACCCGAAGCCCAGGAAAGGAAGAAAACGACCATGAAGAAACTGTCGCCTCGGAAGCTCTCACGCCGCATCGCCGTCCCGCTCGCACTCGCGTTGCTGTTGACACTGGCCCTCACCGCCGCCGCCTTCGCCCAACCGCCGGGCGGCCCGCCGGGGAACAACCAGCCGGGCAACAACCAGCCAAACAACAACCCGCCAGGCAACAACCAGCCAGACAACAACCCGCCAGCGAACCTCCAGCCAAACAACCCGCCTGGAAACTCTGGGCCGGGCAACTCTCCCAGCGGTCCCAACGGGGATCCAAATGCTCCGTCAGCCAATCCGCCCGGCGGCGCCACCGAAACGAGCCATCCCAGCGCCCCGTTCGTGCCGCCGGCAGACTGCATCGTCTACCACGCCGCCACACCCGCCCAGCTCTGCCCCGTCGCCGGCGGACTCCAGTACTACTTCATCGGCGCCGACGGCAGCTCCAGCCGGGGACCCTGGCTGGACGCCTTCACTGAACTGGCCGGGCTTTACACTGCCGGAACAAGCGTCTTGCTCTACGCCGGCACCAATCCGCTGACCGGCAAGCAGGTCGACATCCACTACCTGCCTTCCGACCAGAAACTCCGAATCAGCACCTACTACCCCGACACCCAGTACGACACCGACAAGCCGTACACCTTCACCGTCGACACCGGCAACGCCATCAGCCACGAAGCCTGGTAACCAGGAAGCAAGGTGCCTCTCCCACACGAGACGCGAAACTTGAACCACAGGAGCGCCAGGGATACGACCTCCCTGGCGCTCCGCCTTTGCCCGCTCAGTCCCGTCTCTTCAACCGCAGACGCCCTCTCGCACAAAACCCCCGACACCGCCCACGCCCTGGCGCACCCCATCTATCAGCAGTTCAATCGTCCCTCTCCCCTTTCCCCTGGCCCCTGACATTTGCAGTTCCCCCTGCCAAGGAATTAACAACCTCTGCTTGTTGTGCTATCATGTCGGCATGACTACACAGGAAAGCGAAACGCGTAGATTGGAAAGCGGTGTGCTTGGTGACGATGAGTCACGCGCGTTTGCTCAACAACTGGGATTCATTCAAGGTAAATCTGAGTCCTTCGCCACCAAAGAAGACATCGGAAACCTCAGGAAGGACATCGAATCCCTCAAGAACTGGATCACGTGGCGCGTCGTGGGCGCAGGAATAGTATTGCTCGCCGCCCTTTTCGCTGCTTGGCGCGACATTATCCTTCGCCTGCCCACCCCGTAACACATACAAACCCCCCTGTAATTCACACGATTCCAGAATTCCCATTCTGCCCCGCAACGGCTGTGACGAGACAGCCTGTTCGCAACTATCTGAGCTTACTCCCAAAAAACCGGACCGCTGCCTGAGGTCCGAAATGGAACGGCCTGCCAAGCCCGCCTAGGGCAATCCCAATGGCCGGGATACCGCGGCCTCCCGCAATCGGGTTACGCCGAAAGCGCCTGAAGCCAGCAAAACGATAGTCCACCAAAAACCCGAATCTGAATACCAAAAACTGCCCATCATTCTCCGCGCCCTCCGCGGCCAAAAGCAGTTCGCCCAAATTATCCCCATCCAATAATCCAAAAGTCCCCGTCCTCCGCGGCCAAAAGGTGATCTCCAAAATCATCCCCATCCAATAATCCAAAAATCCCAGTCCTCCGCGTACCTGGCAGTTCACTAAAAACTAAAAACCAACGACTAAAAACTGCCGTTCCGCCGAATTGACGACCCCCGCCATGCAAGTTTATAATTGTTCGGCAGATTTTCCCTTCAGTGATTGTGCGGCCAGATCGAACCCTGGTCTAGTGATTGGAGAGTACCTTTTCATGTCCGGAACAACCCCGCCCCGAAACGCACGCAGCATACGAAACCTCTGTATACTTGTCCTCCTTCTGGCCCTTGCCTTGCCGTTGGCTGCTGTAGCCCAGGCCCCCCCAGGGCCGCCCGGCCCCAATCTCCCGACACGCGGGCCCAACACCGACCCGGGCGGCGTCCCCGATCCAACATCGACCCCGACGCCAACCCCGTCAGGAGACAGCGGCCCACCGAGACCCCCTACCGCTACGCCGTCATCCCCCCCGGCCACCGGCGAAACGCCCACCTTGAAAGAGGCCCTTGCCGAGTACGAGCGCATCAAGGCCCTCGCCCCCAATCGCATCATCTTCCACGCCGCCACACCCATCCAGCTCAGCAAAGTCGAGGACGGCCTCCAGGTCTACTACGTCGGCAGAGACGGCAAAACGCGCCTCGGCCCCTGGGTCCCCGGCTTCGCCGAGCTCGCCGCCAGGCATCCGGACGGCCCCGAGGCCTCCATCTACCTCGGCTTCAACCCCCTCACCGGCAAACGCGTCAAGATCGACTACCTGCCCTCCGTAAAAAGAGTCCGCGTCGACACCTTCTACGCCGACCGCGAAAACGACATAAACAAACAGTACATCTTCCACTTCGGCCCCGAACACGACATCACCTACGACGCCTGGTAACCCCTCGCACCCTGCCGCCCTCCTCCCGGCTCCACAAACGACCCCGCAGCAGCCGCCCTCCTCCCGGCTCCACAAACGACCCCGCAGCCGCCCCCCTCCCCCCGGCTGCTGCGCCCCCAGCCGCCCCCCTCCCAGCTCCACAACCGCCCCCGCCGCCCTCCCCCCTCTGCCGCGCCCCCAGCGCTCCACCCCCCCAATAGACCCGCCTTCCTTTCACCGACAAAAAGCACCCCTCCCCCCGGGCGCCAAACAAGGTGTTCCCCAAAATCATCCCCATCCAGAAATCCATAAATCCCCGTCAATTATCCCCATCCAATAATCCAAGAATCTCCGTCCTCCGCGGACAAAAAGGTTTTAGAAGTTCTCCGCGCCCCTCCGCGTCCTCCGCGGATCAAAAGGTGTTCTCCATAATCATCCCCATCCAATAATCCAGGAATCCCCGTCCAGGAATCCCAGTCCGGCGAACTGCTGTAGCCTGGCCATAGGACATCAACTGTATTCATATGGTATAGTGTAGAGCAACAACGACAGGGCAAACATGGGACCGGGCATGAGAATAGGCGAGTTGCTTTGGCCTCAGGACAGGATTGATCACATTGCGCGACACGGCATTACAACTGATGAAGTCGAAGAGGTATGCTTCGGTCGCCCACTGGTCCAACGTGCGAAATCCCGGGGTAAAAACCCGGTCTATTATATTTTGGGACAAACAGATGCGGGCCGATTTCTGTTCTGTGTGGCAATCCGGTTTCCTGGTGGCCGGGGACTCCCTGTCACCGCCCGACCGATGACCGGCAGGGAAAGAAGGCGATATAGACAGTGGAGGAACAGGTGACCCCCCAAAAGATCCTGCAGACCGATTCGATCCGGGAGCTCGCTGACTTCTGGGATACAAATGACTTAACCGACTTCGATGCCGAACTGGAAGAAGTGGACGAGCCGGTCTTTGACCGTCAAACAACCGTCACGGTTAGTCTGGCGCCGGATGAATCCCGGACTGTCAGGGCGCTTGCCCGGGCAAGCGGCATCTCCCATGCGCAGCTGATTACCCGGTGGATTGTCGAACGCATTCAGGCCTCCTCGCGATCGGTGACCTGACACCTTTCTTCGACCTCCAGGCCGCCCTGGCAGAACGCCTCTGGCGAGCTCATACCCACAGGCGCCAAACGCGCCGCCCGCGAAAGAGACTGAGCCGACCGGCTAGCGACGGTCCTGCGTGCGCACGACGCCACCCCGCAAAGTGGCCAGACCGACGAATGCCCCATTCCTCCACCCCCGTCACCTCGCCGACCCTTCCCCCTCTCTCAAGATCAAGAAATCCCCATCCCCTAACCACAACAACCCCCTCCGCGCCGCAAGGGCCGTTCTCCAAAATCATCCCCATCCAATAATCCATAAATCCCCGTCAATTATCCCCATCCAATAATCCAAGAATCCCCGTCCAGGAATCCCCGTCTGCTCTTGACATCCGCCTTAAGATCCCTTATACTGGAACCCGGACTGGCCATAGAGCAACAAAACACCTCTACTCGGCCACTACAAATCAAATTTCTGGATCCCCTGCTGTTTTCTGAGTGCTGGCCCCGTCTCCACAGGCCGCCGCCCGCATCCACAACACACACAGGCGCTCCGCTTCCACGGCCTTGCCGCGCGAGTCATCAACAGCAACTCGCCCCGCACCGCCGCAGCAAGCGGGCGCTTTTTTGTTGCCCGCAGCAAAGGAGCAACAACATGAAGTACCCCCGCCCAGGAGAGGAACCGCGCTGTGAGATCGAGATCAAGCCGGAACCTTGGGAACAGCAACCAGGCGAGCCCCTTGAACACTTCAGGTGGTGCCAGATCTACCTCACCCGCCCCCTGCCCCGAAACCTGACCGCCATCGCCCAAACAGTAGGTCTGCCTCCTGCCAGCCGGCTTGTCGCCAGGGCCGGCAGCCAGTGGAACTGGGAGAAGCGCGCCGCCGCCTGCGACAAACAGGGGGACGCCTTCTCCGGCCTGCAGAGAGACTGGCGCACCCAGCTGCTCAATGAACTCGCCTATGTAGCCCGCTTCAACGGCCTCCACGATTCGCGCCGTGCCCTTGCCAACGCCGCCATCGCAAGAATGGACCGCGCCGTGCTTCGCAAGCATCTGGGCACCCTCCTCCGGCGCGAGCGCGGCCTTCGCAACCTTGTCGCGCCCATGAAAGAGGTCAAAGAGTCGGACATCGACGAAAAGGACCTGTACTGGCCGATCGTGGAAAGGGCGCGTGAAATCGATATGGAATGGGTCAATCCAATAATAAAAGCGGTATATCGAACACGCGCCTTTGATCCCGAAAATGAGACCGGAAGCGAATACCGGCAACGATTTGAAGCGGCTGTGGCAGAAATCGAAAACGAAAACCAGCAGGATCCCGCCTCGGATCTCCCAGGCGAGATCTTCCCATGGGAGCGGCAGCCCGGCGAGCCTCCCGGCTGCTTCTACCTGCTCCGCATCTACCTCAGCCTGATGTTCCTGCAATCGACCCGCCAGGTAGCCAGAATGACACACGCCGCCAGCGAGACCACGCTCGCCAAAATTGCCCGCAAGTGGACCTGGCAAGAGCGCGCCGCCGCATTCGAAGCCCATCTCGTCGACCAACCCCTCGCCCGCTGCGATCTTCAACTTCAGCTCCTGCAGGACATAGCCTATGAACTGCACCTCGACGGCCTGCTCCAAACCAATAGGGCCCTCGAAAGGGCCGAAATCGGCCGCCTGGACCGCGCAACAGCGCGCAAGTTCCTCCCGCTTCTTGCCGGCCGTGAACGCAGCCTCCTGCAGCAAGTCTCGCGAACCGGCGCGGCAGCCGAACGCAATTCCCTCGGCCAGCGCCGCGACGTACGCCTTGTCGCCCTCATCGAGGAAAGGGCCCTCCAACAGGCAACCGATAGCTGGTATGACCAGGACAGTACCTTGAAGCTGATCTACGGGAACACCGAGACCGCCGACGACGAACAAGAATAAGACCTGCGGTCCGCCGCCGCGCCGAACGCAAGCAGCAGTTCAACCTGTATCGGCTCAAATGGGATCTGCTTTCCTCCCTGTCACGCATGCGCCGCCGTCCTCCCTTATCTGAGGCAAGCGATTTCACACCGTCAGTCCTTCCCGGCCCGGCAGCGAGATCGTCGTCACCGCCGAATAGTCTCCGCAAACGCGACCAACATGACCCCTGTCCACCCAATTGGGTGACAATCCTTGCCGCAAGGAAACATTTGTGCGATACTTGGCCTCTTTGGGGTGCCCGGCCTGCCACCGAGAAATGCACGGACAGGCCATCACAAGAACAGCATGCCCGCCCCAACTACAATCCACTATCCGCTAGCCACTGCAGGTAAATCCTGCCAAAACCATGAACAAAAAAGACCTCCAATCCCTCCGCGACGCCGCCAAGGCCGGCGCAACCTGGAAAGACCTCGCCGCCATCATCGGCGTCTCCGACCGTACCCTCCGCCGCTGGCGCGAAGAAGTCGAAGAACAAGAGGAATACCCCGAGGACTACTTCGACGGCGTGGAGGACCAGGAACGCCGTCCCATACCCAAGAACGCCGCCCAAATCCTGGCCGCGATCCACGCCGGCCGCGCCGATGGACGCCAGGAACTCATCGAAATAATCCGCCAGCAGGCCGCCGAACAAAACGACCTGCGCACACTCCTCGCCCTCCTCAAACGCATGGACAACATGGACAAATGACCCGAAATCCCCCCCATTTCCGACCCGAAAAACGCTTTCGAGCGGACAAAGCGGACATATTTGCAAAAAATCTCACAAAAACGCCCCCGCAACTCACCGAACGGAGATTGGCAAGATCATTAGTTCGTATAACCATTATCGGCCTCCCAGGACGCCAATGGACTTTGTCAAATCTCTCGAGGAAAACGCAGCTACGCCATTCTCGAAACTCCACAAATAGAACCGCGTGTAAACAGAGGGAAAAGGATCCAACCGCCAGCCATGACCAATCTGCTTCTGGAGCAAGAAACCTATGCCGTCACTGGGGCGGCCATCGAACTGCATCGTACCCTCGGGCCGGGCTTCCTCGAAAAAGTGTATCAAGAAGCCATGCAGCTCGAACTGACCGCCCGCAACATACCCAATGAAGCCGATAAACCACTCCACATCCAATACAAGGGCCAACCCCTCACCCAGAGATACCACGCCGACATCATATGTTTCGGGCAGATCATCGTCGAGCTAAAGGCGCTCAACCAGCTCTCCGGCACGGAAGACGCCCAACTCCTCAACTATCTGAAAGCCACCGGCCTCCAGGTCGGCCTCCTCTTCAACTTCGGCAGCCACGGCAGACTGGAGCGCAAGCGCCTTGTAAAATAAGATGTAGAGCAGTTCTCCGCCCCCAGCGTCCTCCGTGGGCAAGAGGTTTTTGAAGTTCCCCGCGCCCCTCCGCGCCCTCCGCGGACAAAAAAGATGTTGAAGTTCTCCGTGCCCCTCCGTGTCCTCCGTGGATAAAAAGGTTTTGAAGTTCCCCGCGCCCCTCCGCGGCCCAGTTCAACCCCACTGGGAACACTTTCCCGCGCGTCAGCGTCTCAACTACAGAGGCAGCTTCTGCCACGAGCGGCCGCGATCCCCCTATACGCGAGCGCGACCCGGCAGCTGCCGCCAGCCCTGCAACTCTCTGACGAAAACCCGAAAATGGCTCCCACCCCACTCCGACCCGCCACAACCGCCGCCGCCCTCCTCCTGGCCGTCTTCGCCATTCTCCTGCACACCAACCCGTCCCCTGCACAGGAGACCTCGCCGCCTGCCGCAATCCCCGCCCCCGAGCTCACCGCCCAGCCCGCAGACCGCGCCATCTCCCTCACCTGGACCCCCATCACCGGCGCCGCACGCTATGAACTCTGGACCTGGAACAGTGCCGATGACTGGCAGCTGCTCGGCGACAACCTTACCGGCACGACCTTCCATCATACCGGTCTCACCGCCGGCAACACCTACTTCTACCAGATCTGCGCCGTCACCGCCGCAGGACAAGTGAGCGACTGGTCCGAGCAGGTCGCCGCCTCCCTTCCCAGCGATCTCGCCGCGCCCGCCCTGACCGCCAGCGCGTCAACGGGCGCTGTCGACCTCAGGTGGGATGCCGTCCCCGGCGCCGCCCGCTACCAGCTCTGGACCTGGTGGCACGACGACACCGGCTGGCAACAGCTCGGCGGCCACAACCTCACCGGCACAACCTACAGCCACGCAGGCCTCACCGCTGGCGTCACCTACTACTACCAGATGTGCGCCGTAGACGAACTGGGCGTCGACGGCCCTTGGTCAGAGCCCGTCTCCGCAACCCTGGACGCAGCGCCGGCCCCCGCGTCGTCGCCCACCCCCACCCAAACCACCACGCCCGCAACGACTCCCTCCCCCACCCCGACTCCCTCTCCCACCCAGGAAAACCTTGCGGCGCACACCGCGACGCCAACGCCAACGCAAACGTCATCGCTGCCAGCGCCTTCGTCAACCACCACGCAGACGCCCGCAACGACGCCGCCTCCTACCCCGACTCCCTCCCCCACCCAGGAAGACCTTGCGGCGCACACCGCGACACCAACGCCAACGCAAACGTCATCGCCGCCAGCGGCTTCGTCAACCGCCGCGCCTGCGCCTACCGGCCCGGCGACCGCAACATCTACCCCTGCTGCCACCTCCGCCGCAACCGAATTGCCTGCTCCCAGTCTGGCTGCCTTCCCAACCCAAAGCGCCGTCGAGCTCAGCTGGAACCCTATCCCCGCTGCCGTACGCTATGAACTCTGGTACTGGACTAGCGCTGCCGGCTGGCAACGGCTCGACAACGAAGACCTGACCGCCGCCAGATTCACCCACAGTAATCTTGCCGTTGGCATAACCTACTACTACAGCGTGCGCGTCCTCAACGCCGCCGGCGATGCCGGTCCCTGGTCGGACCACGTGCCCGCCGCCCTGACCGCAGATTCCACGCAGTCCCCTTCTCCGACACCAACGCCTTCGCCTGCCCCGACATCAACACCTTCGCTTACACCAACGCCCATGTCGACGCCCGCGGCGAGCGCCTTTGTCTCGGCGCCTCCCGATTCACTCGGCGTCCATTCCTACTACCGCAAATATCTGGACGCCGGCGGAGTCCCGGTACTCTCTTCCAACGAAGTGACCGACGAAGAACTCTACCAGACGCGCGACACCATTCTGGCTATGCTGTCCGACCGACCCGACATCCTGGCGACCATGGCCGAATTCAATTTCCGCGTTCTCATCTATCCCGACCGGTTCGAAAAGGGGGGACGCCTTGATGAACTCCCTGAATTCACTGGACTGGATGTCGCTTCACGTGCTGAGGGGCTTGCCGGCGAAACGCCATACGGCTGGGTCTCAGGCTCCCCCGAAGTGGCCCGCCACTGCAATCACACCCTGATTCACGAATTCGCCCACCAGATCGAAGACGCGCTCAGACTCCGCACCGGCGGCCAGCAGTTCATGTCCCGGCTCAACAGCGCCTATCAGGCCGCCATGCTCAGAGGACTCTGGCAGGACAGGTACGCGTCGACCAACGCCCTCGAATACTGGGCCGAAATCGTCAGGGCCTGGCTCACCCCAAGCCAGTTCGCCGGCTGGCTCGGACCCGGCTACCAGAAACTCGAAGACTACGATCCGGTCGGTGCAGCCCTCGTCGCCGATGTGCTCGGCAGTCCCACCCCCTTGGCCTTCTGCGAAATCCGCCGTTTCGACTTGCGCGGAACCGTAAACCTGCCAGGCAGCCAGCCTTCCCAATCCGATACCCATGTCCTCCTGCTGAGCATGCGCTCCCCCGTAGGCGGCAAGAGACTCCTGGGCGCCAGCGCCACCGCCAGCAGGTCCGACGCAACCTTCGCCTTCGAGCGCCTCATTGTAGAAAATCTGTTTCTCGAAGCGGCAGGGGGGAAACCCCATATCGTTTTAGGGATCTACCGCTATAACAACAAAGGCAACGCCGCCTGTCCGGTCGCCGCCTTCATCGGAACCGACGGAAACTTTACCAGGTCCACCGACCCCGACCAGTGGAAAAAGCTCGAAGTCACTGGCAGCAATATCGCCGGCCTTTCCTTTACCATACCCCCGGAATTCGACTGGACCCCTGTCCACAAATGCATTTAGGATCAATGAGAGCGACGTGCCTGCGCAACGGGCGCGTCCTGCACTCCGCCTGTCCCTTTCCTGCATTCCGCTCCCCTCCCCCCAAACTGCCAACACCTTGAGTAAAAGCGCCTACCCGGCGATTGGGCCTTCTCCCTACTATTTGGATTGGTCAATATATCGGTTGCTAAGGTATATTTAGTGGCTGGCACATAAAGTAGATACAATCCCCAATTATGCGGGGCTTGGCAAGGTCCGGCCCTCAATCTCCCCTTACACAAGGGAATAAACTGCAACCATACAGACTGTTGGCGGCCAACCACCCTGCAGCTAAGGTATAACTATGACCCGCGTTTTTCAGAAGACATTCACCATAGCGCTGGCCTCCTTCATAGCTGTCGCCTCCATTCTGACCGGCGCCAATGCCGCCCTTGCGCAGCAATCTTCCACGCTCCCTGCTCCGGTTCTGACAGCCGAAGCCGCCGAACGCGCCGTCAATTTGACCTGGACAGAGGTGGCCGGCGCCGCACGCTACCAACTCTGGTCGTGGCGGGACGCAGAGCCAGGCTGGCAACAGATCGGCGGCGACAATCTCACGGGCGCCTCCTATACACATTCCGACCTCGTCGCCGGCTTCACCTACTTCTACCAGATACGCGCCATCGACGCTGATGAAGAACCCGGTGACTGGTCCGAACGGGTCTCCGCCGCGACGCCCCCAGCCCTCGACGCGCCCACCCTAACTGCCCAGCCCGCATCCGGCGCCGTAGAGCTATCCTGGACAGCCGTGGACACCGCCGGACGCTACCTGCTCTGGTCCTGGTGGAACGAAGAGACCGGCTGGCAACAAATCGGCGGCGACGACCTCACCGCCACCACCTACACCCATACCAATCTCACAGTAGGTACAACCTACTACTACCAGATGCGCGCCGAAAACGCCGCCGGCGAGTCGAGCGAGTGGTCGCAGCAGGCCTCAGCCACCGTCACCGAAGCGCAACAGCCAGCGACAACGCCGACGCCAACGCCATCCTCAACATCGCAACTGATACTGACGTCGACACCAACACCAGCTTTGACAGCGACGCCAACATCGACTCCGGACTCGTCCATTACGTCGACGCCAACGACGACGCCCGACACGTCAGCAACGGATACGCCAACGCCGACCCCGCAAACCGCATCGACCCCTGCATCCACGCCCACGCCAACGTCGACAACAGCCGGCTCCCTTGCCTCCACGCCCACGCCCACGTCGACGGCAGCCGACCCCCTTACCGCCACGCCCACGCCAACGTCGACAGCAACCGCCCCCCCTGCCGCCACGCCCACGCCAACCTCGACAGCCGTCCCGCTCTCTGCGCCGGCGCTGACCGCGCACGCAACCGAGGTAGTCGTCGAATTGAGCTGGGACCCAGTTCCCGGCGCCGTGCGCTACGTGCTCTGGGCGCATACCGACTACGGTGGCCTCCAAAGGCTGGACAATGGCGCCCTCACCGCCACAACCTTCACCCACCGGGGCGTGACCGCAGGCACAACCTACCAATACACATTGCGCGCAGTGAACAGCGCCGACGGCGTGGGTCCGTGGTCGAAGTGGGTGCCCGCCACCCTCCCCGGCCCGCTGACTCTGACCCCCGCCCAAATCTTCGCCAAAGTTTCGGCAGCCATCGCCAACGTAAGAGCCGGAATCAACTCCGGTAGCGGCTTTCTGATCGAAGGCGGTTATCTCGTCACCGCCGCTCATGTAGTCTGGCCGCACAATGCAGCGCGCGTCGTCTTCCCCGACGGAACCGTATTCGAGGAGGTAGCGGTCAACAATCTGGACCTGATCGCAGACCTGGCCGTGCTTGGCCCCCTGGATACCTCCATCGAACCCGTAACAATGATCGACGGCGAAGACCTTCCCATCGGCTCTCGCCTCTATCTTGTCGGCTACCCCGGCGAGTACGAACTGTTTCCCCAACCCACCATCACCGGCGGCATTCTTTCCCGCCTGCGCCAGTGGGAGCCTGATGCCATCACCCTGATCCAGACCGACTCTGCAATTGCCGGTGGACAGAGTGGAGGAGCCCTTGTCTCCGCTACCGGAGAAGTGATCGGACTCAGCAATTTCGGGGTATTCGGGGAATTCGCACTCGCCATCTCTTCCACCGATCTCATGCTCCGCATCCAGCAGCTCATCGCCGGCCAGGACCCCGGCGGCCACGGCGACCGCGTACCGGCTCCGCCAGGCGGTGTTCTCCGTCACAGCCTCACACTCGAAAACTATTGGGACGACCAGGCCTACATAATCTATGCGCCGCCCTTCACCGAATTCGGCTTCAGCCTGCTCGGTACCAACGACAGCACGGTCTCGATCTACGACTTCCGTGGCACCACCGGAGAGACCTTCGATACCTTCGAAGCCACAGGCTTTGAGTATGGCGCCTATATCTTCGGCAGGCTGACGCCCCACTTCCTCATCGTAGGACAGAAGGCCACAACCCCCGGCAACTTCGTCGTCGCCGCCAACCACAATCTCGTTCCGGTAAATGACCCCGACTCAGGCCAGACCATCCAGGTGGGCCAGTCTATCTATGGAAACATAGATTTTCCGACAGATTCCGACTACTTCTTCCTCGACCTGCAACAAGGTCAGACGGTCGAAATACTCGCACAGTCGATCCTGGCCGACATGTTCCTTACGCTAAGCCTCAGAGGAAGTCCCCGCCCCACTCAGACCGTCAGCAGGGACGACGGCGCCGGCCTGCTCCTGCGTGACTCCAGGCTCGTCATCCGCGCCCCGATAACGGCCCGCTACTATCTGATCGTGACAACCTTCGAGCCCGAAGCGCCCGGCGGCTATATCCTCACCGTGAAACCTTTCTCCCTCAACTGACCTCCCGCGCCCCCTCCGCGGACAAAAGGGTTCTTGAAGTTCTCCGTGTCCTCCGTGGACAAAGAGGTTTTTGAAGTTCTCCGTGCCCCTCCGAGTCTTCCGCGGACAAAGAG
This sequence comes from Caldilineaceae bacterium, assembly GCA_958295845.1. Taxonomy (GTDB): domain Bacteria; phylum Chloroflexota; class Anaerolineae; order Caldilineales; family Caldilineaceae; genus Bin5. The sequence goes on along the minus strand of OY282376.1, from coordinate 4,521,433 downwards.
GTTTTTGCAGTTCTCCGTGCCCCTCCGTGCCCTCCGTGGACAAAAAAGGTGTTATGAAGTTCTCCGCGCCCCTCCGCGTCCTCCGCGGACATAAGGGTTTTTGAAGTTCTCCGCCGCCCTCCCCCAAAAACTGACCCTCTGCGTTCACCAAGAACCATCAAATCTTGACTCGCCAACCGATTTCCCCTACGATTGACACCTGACGAACGCGCAAAATAAGGCAGCCGCCCGCCGCCGTCAACCAATACCCTGAATCCGTAACAGTGAGATGAACTATGCAGGCGCTTGAAGAACTTCAACCCCGCGCACTAGATGAACTAAACGCCGCCGACACCGTCGAGGCCACCGAAGCCTGGTTCCGCGACTACCTCGGCCGCAACGGCGCCCTCACCGACTTCCTGCGCGGCCTCAGCGACCTGCCGCGCGAAGAACGCCCCGCCGCCGGCCGCGCCGGCAATGAACTCAAAAACCTGCTCGAGGCTGCCCTCCATTCCCGTCAGGAGGCCATCCGCAATCAGGAGATGGAGCGTTCCCTCGCCGCCGAAGGCGTCGACGTCACCATGCCCGGCCGCCGCCCCACCCTCGGCAAAATCCATCCCAGCAACCAGACCCTGCGCGAAATCGCCCAAATCTTCGGCCAGATGGGCTTCCAGGTCTACGACTCACCCGAAGTCGAGACCGACGAAAACAACTTCGGCCTCCTTAACATCCCCCCGGGCCACCCCGCCCGCGACATGTGGGATACCTTCTACACCACCACCCCCGGCGTAATCCTCCGCACCCACACCAGCCCCGGCCAGATCCACGCCATGCGCGAATACTGCCCTGAGCCCATCCGCGTCATCCTGCCCGGCAAATGCTACCGCCACGAGGATGTCAGCGCCCGTTACGACATGATGTTCCACCAGGTCGAAGGGCTCGTCGTCGGCCACAACGTCACCTTCAGCGACCTCAAGGGCACGCTCGTCAACTTCGCCAATCAGATGTTCGGCGAAGGCTGCGCACTCCGCTTCCGCAAAAGCTACTTCCCCTTCACCGAACCCAGCGTCGAAGTCGACTCCGGCTGCGTCCTCTGCGAAGCCAAAGGCTGCCGCATCTGCAAAAACACCGGCTGGCTCGAAATCCTCGGCGCCGGCATGGTCCACCCCATCGTCCTCCACAACGGCGGCTACGATCCCGCTGTCTACAGCGGCTTCGCCTTCGGCATGGGCCCCGAGCGCATCGCCATGCTCAAATACGGCATCGACGACATCCGCTACTTCTTCACCAACGACGTCCGCTTCCTAGAACGCGTAGGCTGATTCCGTAACGAACCACGAACAACGCAAAACCAGCCCCCACCTACACCGCGCGACATTGGCGTCGTCCCTCCTGACTCTCTTCGTCGCCCTCTTGTCCTGCGCCAACGTTGCCTTGGCGCAGCAGCCTTCACCAGCATCCACCCTCTCTGCCCCCCAATTGACCGCGCAACGGGCAGACGGCGCCATAGAACTGCGCTGGCCGGCCGTGCCCGGCGCACTGCGTTACGAACTCTGGTCCTGGACCTCCGCCGGCGGCTGGATACAGCTCGGCGGCGACGACCTCACCGACACCAGCTACACCCACGCCGGCATCTCGACTGGCACCGCCTACTACTACCAGATACGCGCCGTCGGCGCGTTCGGCGACGTCAGCGAATGGTCCCAGCCCGTCCTCGTTACCGTTCCCGGTAATCTGGCCGCGCCCATACTGTCCGCACAAGTACGGCCCGTACCCACCCCGTTACCAGGCGCACCCCCCCGGCCCGTAGATGCACCGCCTCCGTACAACGATTACGGCACAGTGGACTTGTCGTGGGACGCTGTAACCGGCGCCGCACGCTACGAGCTATGGACGTGGTGGGACCATACTCCTGGCTGGCAAAGACTCGGCGGCGACGCCTTGACCGCAACCAGCTACACCCACGTCTTCCCTCTCCCAAACACGACCTTCTTCTACCAGGCTCGTGCCTTCACCGGTTCCGGCGAAACAAGCCCATGGTCGCAACTGATATCCGCCGCCTCTTTCGATGCGCTAACACCGACCCCGACGCCAACGCCAGCGACCACGCCAACAGCAACCCCAACACCGCCAAACTCGACCCCTGCACCGACACCAACGCCTACTTGGACGCCGGCTTCGACATTTGCACCGACATCAACACCGACACCAACGCTTACTTGGACGCCGGCTTCGACAGCTACACCGACTTCAACACCGACACCAACGCCTGCATTCACGCCGACGCCGACAGAGACAGTTGCGCCAACGAATACGCCAACGATTACACTGACTTCTACGACACCGGCACTGGCAATTCCCGCCCTGACCGCCCAGCCGGCAGCGAACGCAGTGATTCTGAACTGGAATGTCGTTGCCGCCGCAATCCGCTACGAACTATGGTCTTGGACCGCGGAAGAAGGGTGGGTTCCGATCGGCCCTGACAATCTGACCGGCACGAGCTATACGCACGCCGGACTCTCCGCAGGCATAACATACTACTATTCCATACGCGCCATCAGCGGCTCCGGCGAAGCAAGTGCCTGGTCCGAACCAATCCCCGCCACAGTAACCGACACACAATCGTCAACATCAACGCCAACCCTTACCCCGGACCCGTCCGCACCGCCTACCGCTACGCCCACTGCTACGCCTACCACAACGCCGCCCGCGCTGCCCGCGCCCGGCCTGACCGCACAACCAACCGCCGGCGCCGTGGATCTGAGTTGGGACGCCGTGGCCGGCGCAGTCCGCTACGAGCTCTGGGTTTGGACCGAAGCCGACGACTGGCAGGACATCGGCGGCAACAACCTGACCGTCACCGCCTTCCAGCACAACCGGCTCGCGGTCGGCACAACCTTCTACTATACAGTGCGCGCCGTCAACGCCGCCGGCGACGCCAGCCCCTGGTCACCGTTTGTCCCCGCCACCGTCACCGCGGCGCAGCCCGACGCGCCCTCTCTGATTGTCTTTAACTCCAACCGCGGCGGCAACTACGATATCTACGTGATGAACGACGATGGCTCCAATGTCACCCGCCTGACAGACCACCCTGATTGGGACAACGATCCCGCCTGGTCCCCCGACGGCAACCGAATTGCCTTCGATTCCACTCGCGACGGAAATTTCGAAATCTACGTCATGAACGCCGATGGGACGGGCCCCGTCAATCTAACCAACCACCCAAGTGGCGATGAGAGCCCATCCTGGTCTCCCGATGGCAAGAGGATTACCTTCAAATCATATCGCGACGGTAATTCTGAGATCTACGTGATGAACGCCGACGGTACGGGCGCCACTCGCCTTACCGACCATCCCGAATGGGACGGTTCTCCCGCTTGGTCGCCCGACGGCAGCAAGATTGCGTTCGTATCCTATCGCCTGGGCAACCCTGACATCTTCGTCATAAATCCCGACGGTTCGGGCCTCTCCCGCCTCACCAACAATCCTGAAGGAGATGACAGCCCCGCCTGGTCTCCCGACGGTAGCAAGATCGCTTATGTGCGTCACAGTGGGAGCGGAGGCGACGTCCACATCATGAACGCCGATGGCTCCGGGAGCACCCGCTTTACCGAAGCAGTTGATGGTACTTCCAACCCCTCCTGGTCGCCGGACGGAAATCGGTTAGCATTTACCCAATTTGTCGACAGGGAAATGGAGATCTTCGTCATCAACACAGACGGTTCAGGGCTCACCCGACTGACCGACAACCCTGCCAGCGATACCTCACCATCCTGGAGACCTTCTTCTGCACCCATTGAGAGTTTGCCGGTCCCCACCATACCCGTACTGACCGCAGCGGCGAAGCAGGGCGGGATCCAGCTCAGGTGGACGCCCGTGACCGCTGCAGTGCGCTACGAAATCCGATCGTGGACCAGTGCCGGCGGCTGGGTACAAATCGGCGGAAACAACCTCAGGACCGTCACGTTCAAGCACATCGCTCCCGAAGCCGGCATCGACTACACCTATCAGGTGCGAAGGGTCGATGCCGCCGGCGCGGCCGGCGAGTGGTCGCAGCCCGTCTCCGCGTCCCTCAACGCCGCTCAGGCCCACGTCCCGACCCGGATCGCATTCGCCTCTGACCGTGACGGAGACGACGACATCTATATCATGAACGCCGATGGCACCGGCCTCACCCGCCTTACCTACAGTTCATTCACCGACTGGTTCCCTGTCTGGTCGCCCGATGGCGCCAGAATTGCATATGTCTCAGATCACGCCGTCGACTGGGAAATCTACGTCATCAACGCCGATGGCACCGGTCTTACCCAACTTACCGACCACTACCGAGCGAATTACTTCCCCACATGGTCTCCCGATGGCACTCTGATCGCCTTTGAGTCAACACGCGACGGCAACGGTGAAATCTACCTCATGAACGACGATGGCGCCGGTGTCACCCGTCTGACCAATCATCCTCAGTGGGATGGCTTCCCCGCCTGGTCCCCCGACGGCCGCAGAATTGCCTTCTACTCAGACCGAGACGGCAACAACGAGATCTACCTGATGAACACCGACGGTTCAGGCCTCACCCGCCTCACCTACTCCCCTCTCAACGATTGGTTCGCCTCCTGGTCGCCCGACGGCAACAAACTGGCATTCCAATCCGGGTTCGACGGGTTCCACGACATCTTTGTGATGAACGCAGATGGCACTGGCTTAACACGCCTTACTTACAATCTCGCAGACGATCGGTATCCCACCTGGTCGGAAGACGGCAGTCAGATCTCCTTCACCTCCAATCGAGCAGGCAATTGGGAGATCTACGCCATCAACGCCGACGGCTCCGGTCTCACCCGCCTGACGGATAACCCAGCCAGAGATGTCGAACCATCTTGGAGCCGCTCCCCGCGCCCCTTGGCACAAACGCCTCCGCCGACTGCTCCCCAGCTAAACGCACAAACTGCCGGCGGCGCGGTTCAACTGACCTGGACGCCGGTGTCCGGCGCCGTACGCTATGAACTGTGGGCATGGGACCCAGCCGCAAACCGGCTGCAGATTGGCGGCTTTTATCTCACAAACACAAGCTTCAAACACGAGGATCTGGCTGTAGGCCAAACCTACCACTACCAGGTACGCGCCGTTAACCTTGCCGGCGTTTTCGGCCCCTGGTCGCAGCGCATCTCTGCCACCGTAACATCACCCGCCGCCGAAATGCGGTCGCGGATCGCCTTCCACGCCTACCGCGACGGCAACTATGAAATCTACGCCACCACCGATTACGGTCAAACCTGGAACCGGCTTACACATCATCTTGCATCCGATCGCTATCCTGCCTGGTCGCCCGATGGCAGCAAAATCGCATTTCAGTCTTTCCGAGACGGCAACTGGGAGATCTACCTGATGAACGCCGACGGTTCCGACCCCACCCGACTCACCAATCACCCTGCATCCGATACCCTTGCCACCTGGTCGCACGACGGCAGCAGAATTGCGTTTCAGTCTTTCCGAGACGGCAACTGGGAGATCTACCTGATGAACGCCGATGGTTCCAATCTTGTGCGTCTCACCGATAACGCCGAATCTGATCAGTTTCCCGCCTGGTCGCCCGACGGCAACCGCGTTGCATTCGAGTCCTTCCGCGACAACAACCTCGATATCTACCTTCTTGACGTCGACGGCGCCGGGCTCACTCGCCTGACCAACCATCCTGAATCCGATGCCCACCCTGACTGGTCGCCCGACGGCCGCCGCATCGCATTTACTTCTGGCCGCGCCGGCTCTACTGACATCTACGCAATCAATATCGACGGTTCGGGCCTCACCCGCCTCACCACCTACCCTGGCTGGGATGCCGACCCTTCCTGGTCGCCCGACGGCAGCAAAATCGCCTTCGAGTCGCGGCGCAATCAGATTCTTGACGTCTACGTAATGAACGCCGACGGTTCAGACCCCCTCCGCCTGACCCAGCACCCTGCAGAGGAGGGCGCGCCATCCTGGGGCCCGCACCTGCCGTGTTAACCCAGTCACCCCCCGACCCCCTCAGCCATCATCCCGACGTCAGCAAAGCTGTCTTCTCTCTCCCTGAATTCAGGGTGGTCGGCCGCAAGCGGCCTCCACTGTGCCCCTTGCGCAGGGGGTATTCCCCCCCGCAACGCCCCCTCCATTACCCTACCGCCAGGGTGCCGCCGTAGCCGCTGGGTGTCCGCCCGCTCACAAAGCCCATCCCCGCATTCTCCCTAAATCAAACTCCATGCAACCAAGTGTCGCCCAACAACCACCTCCATCAACTGGCAGGCGCGCAAAAAGCGGCAGTCACCTGCCGCTTTCAACCAGTGCCTTGATATTAAACCTGTGAGACTAACTGGAATCGCGCTTGAAGAACTGCAAACCCGCGCTCACGCAGAACTGGCCTCGCCCGCAATCCGGTTCAGAATCGCCCGAGACTCGGCTACGCCGTCACCACACTTCTGCATGGCCAAAGCGATCTTCTCCGCTCCGGCCACTGTCCACTATTCATCTAATGCCTTTCGCATTCCTTCACCTTCCTTCTGCCACCATCCGTGCAGAATCGCGATATCCGTCCCAATGCAGAAATGCCGCGCCCCCATATCCAAATAGCGCTTAGCATCATCCGCAGTACCAATCTCGATGCGCGGATGAACGCCCGCTGCCATGCAGCCATCGATCACCTTCTGTGCTGCCGCCGCCACCTCAGCATCCCCCCGTTGTCCACCCTTGCCGATGCTCATCGAAAAGTCGGAAGGCCCCCACTGCAGCATCTCCACCCCGTCCACCTCCAGAATCCCTTCCAGCTCATCCAGCGCCGGCTTCTTCTCCAGCATCAGCGCCACAACGATATCGTCCAGCGCCTGAATATACGCCTCATTGCCCCCGTACCCCATGTACGAAAATCGCCGCGTCGCCACGCCGAACGTGCCGCCTGCATGCGGCGTATCCGCCCGCACATAGCTCACACAGTCCGCCGCGCCCGCCGCCGAGCGCACGTCCGAAAACAGCACGCTGTTGAACCCCGACCCGACCGCCCGCTGCGCAACAAACTCGTTGTTCGCCCAGTCGATCTTGATCATCGAGCCCAGGCCGTGAAGCTCCGCCGCCCGGCAAATATTGTCCAAATCGTGCAGCGTATACGTTCCATACTCAGCCACAAACTCCACATAATCGTACAGCCCCGTATGGCCCAGCGCCTCGACCACGTTCGGCCACACGCTGTGAATGTGGGTTGCCAGCGTCGGTTTGCCCTCATCGAGCAACTTGCGAATCGGATTCGCGCGCATTGTTAAATTCTCCGCATGGGATGGCGTGCTGACCTCCCGCTCCCGCAGAAGCCAGCCAATGTGATGATAGATAAAGCGCTGCCCCTCCGCTCTACATCCCCCGGCGGCGGTGGAAGCGCTTCGTTAAACAATCTGTGCCTTGGAAAAGTCTACCTATGGCAGGACAGGCCGCCCGGCCCGTCGTCGAAAGTATATCACAGCAGATAGAGCAGTAACAGTCAGAATCGTCACCTCTGGCAACGAATCACTATCCACTGCAGTTGGGCGGTCGGGCCTTCGGCCCTCCCTTGTGCAGGGGCTGCGCCCCCGCAACGCCCCGCCCTTGCTAGCCACCTTGTTCAATCTTCCCCAACATTGCGCCTAGCCAACAGTGTCTCCACCCCCTAACCCCTGCCGTTCTCCGCGTCCCCCGTGGACAAAGGAAATTGCCGTTGCAGTTCTCCGCGCCCCTCCGCGTCCTCCGTGGACAAAAGCTGTTGCAGTTGCCGTTCTCCGCGCCCCTCCGCGTCCTCCGCGGACAAAAGGTGTTGCAGTTGCAGTTCTCCGTGCACCTCCGTGGCCCTCCGTGGTTCCAATTGGTGTTGCCGTTGCCGTTGCAGTTCTCCGCGCCCCTCCGCGTCCTCCGCGGACAAAACGTGTAAAGGTGTTCTCCGCAATTCCTCTCAATCGTTAGGGGCCAATAAATCCTCCGTCTGCGCACTATGAATCAGCAACACCGTCCCCACCCCGCTCAACCAGCCATTGAGCTGGTTGCCATAGCTCGCCCGCTCCTCCGCCTCCGGCCGGTTCATACCCAGCAACGTCAGATCAGTCTCCCTGCTCCACGTCTGTACAGTATCCGGGAATCGCTCGCCTCGCGGCGGCACAACCACCACCGGCTCCGCATTCACCCGCACCCTGTCCAACAGCGCTCGCAGATGGGCCTCCGTCTGTTCCCGGCCCTCCCTGCGCGGCAGCGTCTGCAGCAGCCGGATCGATGCCCCTTCCCAACCCGGGCTCTGCGAAATAATATGGGCCAGCAGCAGCATCAGATCCCCGTTGCCGCTTCGCCCGCCCCACCACACATCGATCACCCGGCGGTTGCCGAAGCCCCGCTTCTCATCGTGATGCAGGAACAACACCGACTTTTCCAGCTCGAACAACGTCGATAACAGCCTCAGCAAAAGCGTGCGGCCGCTCTCCGTGTCGCTCCAACCCATCAGCACCGCGTTCGGCTCCAGCCCGCCCACACCATGAGACTGGCACACTGTCACCGCGCCGGCGTAGAAATCCTCCACAATGTCCGCCTCCGCAAAAGCCGACATGTTCTGTTCAAGGATGAACGTGCGGATCTGCCGCCGCGCAATGCTGCGCAGTCTTCTCCTCGCCAGCTGATCGATATCCCCCACCAGCAGCTGGTAAAACGAAACGATTCCTTGCCCACGGCTCAGCAGATTCGCAATCTCCACCAGCGGCGCCCGGTTATGCGGCTGCCCCGTGAACACCAGAATGTTCGGACGCCAGTTCTTGGCATGAAAATTCGAACGCTCCAGATTTAGCAGCGACCGCCGCGCCAGCGCAAACCAGATCCCGTTGCGAACATCACCCCACGTGCGAATCGTCGAGCGGCGCTCCAGGAAGAAATAGATCCCGTAGCTTATCAGAATCGCAACCACCGTCGCCCCGGGATTGATCACGAACATCGCCCCGTAACAACCGGCCGCCCCCAGCAACGAAAAACTGTAATGGATTTTCGCCCGCGGCCGGAAACTGGGGTTCCCCACCAGCTTCTCAATCCCCGCCACCAGGTTCGTCATCCCGTACGTATTCAGGAAAAACATCGTGATGATCGGCGCCACAACGTTAAGGTCACCGGCCCAGATCACCGCAAACGCGATGCACGCCGTGATCAGAACGCCAACCCGCGGCTCCGTTGGACTGCCCAGCCGCGAACCCAGCACCCGCGGCACGATCCCGTCATTCGCCATCGCCTGCAACGTACGCGGCGCCGCCACAATGCTCCCCAACGCCGACGACAGCGTAGCCGCCCACACCCCAATCAGAATCAACGGCGGAAACAGCGCAATGTCCCGCATGATCAGCGTGTTGCTCTTCAGCTCATCCGGGCTGCCATGCAACGAAAGCCAGATGACCGAGAGAAAGTAAACGACCGCCGTAAACATTACCGAATAGAGTGTGCCCTTGTGAATGCTCCGACCTGGGTCCTTCAGATCGCCCGACATGCTCGCGCCCACCGCAATGCCCGTCACAGCCGGGAAAAAGACCGCGAACACACTCCAGAAATTCATGCCCTCGCCATAGTTGGCCGTCAGCGTCGGAGCCTGTATCGACAACCAGCCTCCCCCAAAGAAAGAAAGCAGCGCCGCCATCAACGCTGCCAGAATGAAATACTGAATCTTGATCGCAAAGTCCGCGCCGATGAACGCCACGGCCGCAAACACAATCGCAATCAACGTCGAAAGCACCCGGGAGTCGATCTGGCTGAAGAAAGCAATGCCCTCCAGCGACTCGGTGAAACCAATAATGTAAAAGGCAACCGAAATCGCCTGCGAAAGATAGAGTGGCACGCCAATGGCGCCGCCGATTTCCCGGCCCAACGTCCGCGAGATCAGATAGTACTTGCCGCCCGCCCGCACGTTCATCGACGTCGCGATCGCCGACAGCGACAGACCCGTCAGAAAACTGATCGCGTTGGCGATCAACACAATCAACAGCGCGCCCAGCATACCGGCCTGGCCCACAACCCAGCCCGCCCGCAAAAAGAGGATCAACCCCAGAATCGTCAGCACGTTCGGCGTGAACACCCCGCCAAACGTTCCGAACCGGGCCGACGCATTCGCCGTCTGTCCCGAAGCAGCCTGTGCAGATGCTGTCATAAGCCTTGGGTGACCTCCTTTTCCAGTGCGTTGCGCCAGGCAGCAGGGATCCGCTCCCCCAGTTCGACGCCCTTCGCGCCGATAAACCGGGCCAGCTCCACCAACGACTCGGCCGCTGCCGCCCTGGTTTGCGCATCGATGCGCGCCCCCTCTTCTTGATACATAGCGTGGATATGATAGATTCCCGTCTTACGATCGATCTGCGAATCCATCCTCCCAATCAAGCGGTCGCCGTGCAGAAGCGGCAACACATAGTAGCCGTACTCCCGCTTGGCCCTCGGCACGTAAATCTCGATGCGGAAGTAGAAACTGAAAAATTGCTCCGTCCGTTCCCGGTCGCAGATGAGATTGTCAAACGGCGACAAGAACACCGTGCGCGGCGACCAACCGTCTCCCCGAATCGAATTAAGCAACGGAACCGAGTCCCGGTGGATATACCACTCGCCTTCCCAAGCCCCTTCCTCACCATCGATCTGCGCCGGCAGCACGCTCCCTTCCCCCATCAGCTCCGCCAGCCTCTGTCCTAGATTGGGATACTTATGGCGAATGAAATGACGGCTGATCTGCCGCTGGTTGGCCACACCCAGCGCCTTCAGCGAGCGCTGGCACGTAAGGGCTACGACCTCCTCTTCCGCCGGCGGCGCCTTCTCCGCCCACTCCGGCAGCCATTCATCCCGCACATGCCACAACCTCTGATTTCCCTTCCGGCCAACCGGTAAGACAACCCCTTGCCAGCTCAGAAAACTCAGCATACTGGAAGCCGGCTTGCCGCTTCCCCAATTCGAAGGGAGCCGCGGCCCGCCCTCCAAGTCGTCGAAAGCCGTTGAAGCCAAAGGGCCCTCTTCCCTCAACCGCCCGATGATTCCTTCGCGCAGCGATCGGTTTTCCTCCATCCACTCCCGTACCCGCTCCATCCCCTCGCCCTTCCTCTCCGAAAGACTCCCAATCCAGCGGCGCAGGAGCGCATAGTCTTCCGTCAGAACGTAGGAGGCCCGGTGCGCGTCGCCCTCAAAAATGAGGCGCTCCCCCTGGAGTTCATCCAGCCACGACGGGTCAAATGCCCCCATCCGGCTCCACAACACCAGCAGCTGCGTCCGCTCCACCGCCCGGATCGGATCGATCTGCAGACAGTTGATCTGCCTCAGCAGCTCGACAATGCTCCCTTTACTGGCCTCGGCGCGCGGCCCTGCCAGCCGCTGCGCCGCAACGGCAAGGCGTCTGGCTTCAGTCTCGGTAAGTGTAATCGTTTCCATTGCGTTAGTAGTCTGCGTTAGTAGTCTGCGTTAGTAGCCTGCGTTGGCAGTCTCTGTCTTCCGACTGTCAATTTGCCCGGTTTTCTGGGGCCCCAGCCTGCTGCCCTGGCGGCGAGCCGCATTCATTCGCCCTGCGGTCAAAGGGGGCGAAATGCAGTACATTCTGGGCGCCCTCTTATCACATTCACGATGTTCAGACGCCCCAAGCCTTCCCCTCTTCGGTCCGCTGCAATCTCAAAATATGATGCAAGAATGGAACAGCCGCGCCGCACCCCCGCGCCGCCAATTGCAGCCGCGCTACAAGCGACTGCTGCCAATGTCTTTTTCTAAAAATTGGGGCATCGGCCCAATCATTCGCACGCCGACCGCGAGGAGTAGATTCCCGGCGTCGCTAGGAGGAGAAAGCTCTGGTCTGGGTATGAAGCCGGCAACCGGCGGCCCATGCAAGAGTCGCCGCGCCAGCCGCTTCGGGGTCTGAAAGAAGCCCAATCTGCTGTATTCTATATCTGGTTCTGAACTGTGATTCATAGAATCGTCGGCAGCGCTGCCGCTCCGCTATCTGAATCGGCTTACTGATTCACAGCACCTGAGGCATCGTCACCCCAAGACTGCCTCACCGATCGCCCGGTACCCCTGCGCCGCCGCGATCAGGTCGTCCAACTTCAGTCTCTCATTGATGATGTGCGCATCGGCTTCCGTCGCCGGACCAAAGCCGATCGTCGGTATGCCCGCCACGCCCGCGCTGTAAGCCGCATTCGTGCAGAATCGATACGCGTTCAAACCCGCACTGATCCCCGCCCCATGCACCGCCGCCAGCGCGCCCGTCACAAACGGGTCGGCGTCATCCGCCAACCACGCCGGAAAAAACTTCTCCGTCACAAAAGTGTGCCCCGTATAACTCGTATACTCCCCCGTCCCCACACGCGCATCCAGCTGGATGTCCGCCAGCTCAGGACGCTCGCTGATGTCCGCCAGCACACGCTCCGCCGCCTCCCCGGGCAGCAGCCGCCGGTCATACGTCACCCGGCATATGCTGGGAATGACCGAATGGCCCGGGTAGGGCTCGCTGATAATATCTGTCAACGCAAAGATCGCCGGCCCCATCTGCGGGTTCTCGTCCAGCGCCAGGTCCTCCACCGCCGCGATCACACGCATCATGTCCAGCACCGCGTTGCGCCCCATCTGCGGCGCCGACGAGTGCGAAGGCCGTCCCGTCGTCGTCAGGTGAATCTCGGCCCGGCCGCGTCCCCCTCGCACGATCTGCAAGTCCGACGCCTCGCCAATCACAACAAAGTCAGCACCAGTCTGCCCGATCACCTTCTCCAGCGCCACGCCCTCCAGCACCTCCTCCATCACCGACGCGCTCACCACCGCCTTGCCCTTCAACGCCGCCCTGTCCAGCCCGCCGATGCCATGCACCATCGCCGCCAGCGCGCCCTTCATGTCCGCCGCGCCGCGCCCGTTCAGCGCACCGCCCCGCACCTCCCCGCTGAACGGGTCCAGCTCCCACGGCACCCCCGGCGAGACACCCACCGTATCCGTATGCGCGTCGAACACGATCGTCGGCCCGGGCTGCGGGCCCTCCAGCACTCCAACCACATTGCCCACGCTGTCCGTCCACACCCTGTCAAACCCGAGCGCAGTCATCTCCTCCTCTATGCGGCTAGAGACCTGCGCCTCCTCGCCGCTCAGGCTCGGGATGCGTACGATGTCCCTGGTAAAGGAGATCAGGCGTTCTGTATCGAGCATTCACGTTTCCTTGCGGGTAAGCGTTCGAACTACGACTCTTGTGACTTCCTCTTATGACTTCTTCTTGTACTCGTCACTTCGTGCTTTTTTGCGATGAATGCCCTCTCAATCCAGGTCAGTCCCGGTTTCGGGCGCACGCGACAGAAATATAGCTGAAGTACTGAAATTCGCGCAACTGCCATTTTTTTTTGGCGCCTGAAGCGCCGCTCGCAACCGCCAACAGTAGCGGCGTCGAAGCCCGGGACGATTCCGATGCTTTACAAAGCGCCTGCCTGTCAGATACACTACAACGTAACGCAGCGGCCAACTGCCAGCGTTCAAGTGCCGCACAAGGATGGCCAAAGGAGCCTCCCCCTCACATGAATACAACGAACGCATTTCAGTCGATCGATGAAACCACAGACTCTCTTGGCGGCCAGCAATACATCGCCAATGACGAAATCGCCACCACCGTCTACCTGTCGCAGCAACTGGGCAAACCGCTGCTGACCGAAGGCCCGGCCGGCGTCGGCAAAACCGAACTCGCCAAAGCCATCGCCGGCTCACTCGGCCGAACCCTCATCCGTCTCCAGTGCTACGAAGGTCTCGACGAGACCAAGGCCCTCTACGAATGGGAGTACGCCAAGCAGCTCCTCTACACACAGCTGCTCCGCGATCAGCTGCAGCAGACCCTTTCCGGCGCCGGCTCGCTCGCCGAAGCCGCCGACCGCCTCACCGACGAGGAAGACGTCTTCTTCTCCATGCGCTTCCTCCTGCAACGACCCCTGCTGCGCGCCATCCTCAGCGAAGAACCGGTCGTGCTTCTCATAGACGAGATCGACCGCGCCGATGCCGAATTCGAGGCCTTCCTTCTCGAGGTGTTGAGTGACTTTCAGGTCAGCGTACCCGAGCTCGGCACACTCGAGGCCAATCACATACCTATCGTCGTCCTCACCAGCAACAACACCCGCGAATTGAGCGAGGCGCTCAAACGCCGCTGCCTCTATCTCTTCATCGGCTACCCCTCCCTCGAGCAGGAGCTAAACGTCGTCCGCCTAAAGGTGCCCGACCTGGCGCCGCAGATGGCCAGCCAGGCCGTAGAGCTCGTGCAAAGCCTGCGCCAGATCGACCTGCGCAAACATCCCAGCATCTCCGAAACCCTGGACTGGGCACAGGCGCTCGTCACGCTCAACGCCGAAAACCTGGACCAGAAGACGCTCGAAACAACCCTCAGCGTACTGCTGAAACACGAGACCGACCTGCGCAAAGTACAGCGCCAGCTGGCTCGCATGCACGATGGCGACGACGAAGAAACCGACTGGGACGAAGAGCTGCCCCGCGGACGGCGCATCGACTGATCATTCTTCAGATACAATGCATCGAAGGGGAACTTTTATAATGCAGCGTAGGGGCACTTTGGGAATAGTAAGGCAGAACGCCTGACCTCCCCGTTGCAGAGGAGAATCCCATGGAAGAGCGAATTGTAAAGTTTATTTCAGCCTTACGGTCCGGCGGCGTGCGCGTCAGCCTCGCCGAAAGCGCCGATGCCTTCTCCGCCGTCGATAACCTCGGCGTCCACGACCGCGACTCCTTCCGCCTCAGCCTGCGCGCAACCCTGGTCAAAGATGCCGAGAGCCTCCCGACCTTCGAAGAGCTCTTCCCGCTCTTCTTCGGCAGCGGCGAACCGCCCCCGCTCATGAACCTGATGGAAGACCTGACCGAGGAAGAGGCCAACATGCTGGCCCAGGCCCTCCAGGAGTTCGGACAGCGCCTGCGCGAAATGCTGGAACGGCTACTGCGCGGCGAGGAGCTCTCGCAAGAAGAGCTCGATGCCCTCGGCCAAATGGTGGGCCTCAATCACGCCGATGATCTGCGCTATCGCGAATGGATGGCGCGTCGAATGCAGCGCGCCCTCCAGTTCGAACAGGTGCGCAAAGCCATGCAGGAAATCATGGAGCTCATGGCCCAGATGGGCATGAACAAGGAACGTCTGGACCAGATGCGCCAGCTCATCGGCCAAAACATGGAATCACTGCGCGAGCAGCTGCGCCAGCACGCCGGCCAGCGCATCGCCGAAGCCATGGCCGAGCAACGCCCCGAGGACCAGATCGAAGGGCTCATGGACCAACCGTTTCAGGCCCTCTCCGACAGCGACATGCAAAAACTGCGCCAAGAAGTGCGCCGCCTCGCCGCCCTCCTGCGCAGCCGCATCGCCCTTCGCCAGAAGAAGGCCAAGACCGGCCAGCTCGACGCTAAGGCGACCATCCGCGCCAACCTCAAACATGGCGGCGTCCCGTTCGACATCAAGCACCGCGACCGCACCCTCAAGCCCAAACTGGTCGTGATCTGCGACATCAGTACTTCCATGCGCCACTGCACCGAACTCATGCTCTCTCTGCTCTACGAACTGCAGGACCAGGTGAGCAAGTCCCACGCCTTCGCCTTCATCGACCACCTCGAGTACATCACGCCCGACTTCCAGGGCAACCGCGCCAATGAAGCCATCCAACAGGTCCTGATCAGGATGCCACCCGGCTACTACAGCACCGATCTGGGCCACAGTCTGCAGAACTTCTCCGACGACTACCTCGACACCATCGACCACCGCACCACCCTCATCGTCGTCGGCGACGGCCGCAACAACTACAACGATCCCCGCCTCGACATCTTCAGAAAAATGGCCCGCCGCAGCCGACGCACCCTCTGGCTGAATCCCGAGATGCCCATGCTGTGGGGCACCGGCGACAGCGACATGCTCGAATACGTGCCCCTCTGCGACAAAATCCTGCAGGTCAGTACGCTCTCCGAACTGACGGCAGCAGTCGACCAGTTGCTGGTCGATAAGTCATAGCTGCGGCTGCCTGTGGCACGGACTTCCTTCTGAACTTTGTCCGCCGCTGATTCTTGAGCGCTATGAGAGCACTCGTACGTGTCGTAAGCTGGGTCGCTGGGCTCTGTCTGTTGGGGGCGCTGCTCTTTCTCGCAGTACAACAGTACAATGTCGTCGAACCTGCCCGCGAGCTGCTGCTCGACGCCGCCGGCGTCAACCTCGCCCCCCGCGTCGATCCCTGCCTGCAGAACGACTCCGCCGGGAACATCGTCGCCCGCATCGACTACACAGACGCCCACGCTCTCAATACCCTGTTCGACCAGGTCGACATCTGGCACGTCGAAGCGGACCAGCAGACCGCTGTCGCACTGGTGTCGCCGGCGCAGCAACAGTGGCTGATCCAGGAAGGCTATCCCTTCGCAGAGGATACCGAACAGACCGCCGCCCTGCCCGACCCCTGCGCCTTTCAGACCCTCGCCGACAGCCGCAGCATTCCCGGCTACGCCTGCTATCGCACCGTTGAAGCAACCCACGCCGATATGGCGTCCCTCGCCGAACAGCACCCGAACCTGGCCGAGCTGAAAGACATTGGCAACAGCTGGTACAAGATCCGCTCCTTCGGCCTGGCCGGCTCCGACATTCAGGCGCTCGTCCTGACCAACAGCCAGACCACCGACATCGAAAAAGGCGAGCTGGTCGTCATAGGCGCGCAACATCCCCGCGAACTGGCAACCACCGAAATCGCCACCCTCTTCGCCGAACGGCTCCTCTCCCAATACGGCGCCGACCCCGACCTGACCTGGCTCCTCGACTACAACCGCATCCACATCATCCCCCTGGCCAATCCCGACGGGCGGACCTGGGTCGAAAAAGGGCACCTCTGGCGCAAAAACACCAATGCCACCAACGGCTGTGACTTCCCCAATCACGGTGTCGATCTCAACCGCAACGGCACCTTCCTCTGGAATCACTGTAACGGCTGCTCATCGGGCGACGTCTGCTCCAACTTCTACCGCGGCGACGAGCCCGCCTCCGAGCCCGAGACACGCGCCGTCGAAGACTATCTCCGCGACGTCTTTGGCGACCAGCGCGGCGAAGGCTACAACGACCCCGCACCGGAGGATACCAACGGCGTCTTCATCTCCCTCCACTCCTACGGCCGCCTCCTGTTCTACCCCTGGGAACACTCCTCAACGCCGGCTCCCAATCGCGATGAACTGCGCCGCCTCGGCCGCAAGATGGGCTACTTCCCCGACTACAAAGTCTGCAATCCCGAGCTCTGCATGTACCGTTTCGACGGCAGTACCACCGATTTCGCCTACGGCGCCCTTGGCGTCGCCGCCTTTACCTATGAGCTCGGCACCGCCTTCTTCCAGTCATGCCCCTACTTCGATTCCTATATCACTGACCCGATTCTCGACTCCCTCGTCTACGCAGCCAAGGCGGCCCGCCGTCCCTACCAGCTGCCCGCCGGCCCCGACGTGACCGGCGCCAGTGCCGAGCCCCAGCGCCTTCTGCCTGGCAAGGAAGTCACTCTGACCGCGACCGCCGACGACACCCGCAGCGCCGGCAGCGGCTCCGACACCGAACCCGCCCAGCCTATCAGCGCCGCCCGCTTTTCCGTCGACGCCCCATCCTGGCTTGCAACCACTTTCGAAACGCTGCAGCCCCTCGACGGCGACTACGATTCCACCATCGAATCCCTGACCGGCGCGCTCGACACCACCGGCTGGCAGCCCGGCGCCTACACCATCTTCCTCGAAGCCCAGGACGCCGACGGCAACTGGGGCCCCCCCACCGCCCTCGCCATTGAGGTCGTCGCCGTCGCAACCGAGCGCACCCCCCCACAATACAAACAGTACCTCCCCCGCGTCTGGCGCTAGACCTCCAATGGCCACTGCCAGAACCCGATTCCCCGCCACTCATCCTCATTCCATGGCCACAAATACTGATCACCGATCACCGACCCCTGCGCTTCGCAGTTAACCAAAAACTGAAAACTGACAACTAAAAACTGCAGTCCCGCGCCCCCGCAACGCCCCGCCCATGCTAGCCACCGTGCTCATTCTTCCCCAACAAAATCTCTAGCCAACAGTGTCTCCTCTCCCACTTCCTGCCCCAACCCACTATCCACTATCCACTATCCACTATCCACTGACCACTGACCACTGACCACTGACCACTGACCACTGACCTTTGCTGTCAATTCTTAGCCGATCAGATTCTCCCGCTGTATAATGCAAACTGACTTGGAATGGCAGGCGGGATGTCTGCTCTCCCAGCCCATAAAAATGAAGCCGGTTGGCTCGCAGAGGCCAATCAGGCGCGCACCTGGTATGAAGGAGTTCATCGATGGCGAAGATGCAAGCGGACTATATCTGGATGAACGGGGACATCATCCCGTGGGAGCAGGCGACTGTGCACGTCTTCACCCATGCACTGCACTACGGTAGCAGCGCCTTTGAAGGAATTCGCGCCTACGAAGTCGATGACGCCGCCGCGATTTTCCGCGGCGAGGAGCACTTTGAACGGCTGCTCTACTCCTGCAAAGTAGCGCACATTCCATCGCCCCTTACCGTTGACGAATGGATGGATGTCGCCAAAGCCGTCCTGCGCAAGAATAAACATCACAGCGCCTACATCCGGCCCCTCGTCTTCCGCGGCTACGAGAGCTTGGGCGTGGATGGTCGCGGCTGCCCTGTGGACGCCATCCTGGCTTCCGTGCCTTGGGGTCGCTATCTCGGTGCAGATGCTATCGAAAAGGGTGTCGATGTGCAGGTAAGCAGCTGGCGGCGCATGGCCTCGAACATGTTCAGCCCGATGGCCAAGATCGGCGGCCAGTACGTCAGCAGCCAGAACGTTGTTATGGAGGCCGTGGACAACGGTTTCTCCGAAGGCATCGCCCTCGACATCAACGGTCAGGTTAGCGAAGGCAGCGGCGAAAACATCTTCGTCATCTACAAGGGCGTGATCTATACACCCCCCCTGGGCAGCAGCATCCTCGGCGGCGTCACCCGCGATTCCGCGATTACAATCGCCCGCGATCTGGGCTACGACCTGCGTGAGCAGGCCATGACGCGCGAGATGCTCTACCTGGCCGACGAAATCTTCTTCACCGGCACAGCAGCCGAAATTACACCCGTGCGCTCAGTTGACCGCCTGCCCGTTGGCGACGGCAAACGCGGGCCCATCACCCAGGCAATCCAGGGCGTTTTCTTCGGCATCCTCGAAGACAATATGCCCGACAAATGGGGCTGGCTGACACAAGTGTCATAAAAAAATGAGGAGCGGGAAACCCCCGCTCCTCTCTCACAACGCCCCGCCTCTTTCCTCTTCATTCGCTCCCTGCAACCTGCCCGAACCAGCGCTCCTCCAGCAGCCCCAGCTGTCCTTCCTCGTCCAACGTTGCCAGGGCCTGCAAAAGCGCGCTCTGCAACTTCGGCGCCTTTATCGACACCGCGATGACATAGGGGTCTTCATCGAGCACAGCCCCCACCGCCCGAATCTGTTTACCCTCGCCCTGCGCCAGCCGCAGCGTGACGCCGTCAATCAGCAGTGCATCGCTATCACCGGAGACCAGCGCCTCGATCGCTTTTTCCGTAGATTCAAACGGCAGCCGCGAAAATCCTGCGCCCTCCCTCTGCAGGCGACGGGCAATTGCATCGCCCCGGCTACCCCACTCCACCGCGACGCCCGCCCCATCCAGATCCTCTACCGTTCCGTACGCGGCATCCGCGCCGACCACAAGCCGCACACCCGCCTCGAAATAAGGCGGCGAATAATGTACGTCCTTCGTCATGCGCGCATTGTACGGAAACGCGCTGATCACAGCATCCACGCGGTCAACCAGCAGCGCATCCAACAGACTGTCGTACCCGATCGCGACGATCTCCGCCTCCAGCCCCCAGGTTGCCGCGATCTCCCGCGCCAAGTCCACGTCATAGCCCACCGGCGCGCCCTCCCCGTCGAGCGTCTCAAACGGTGGGAAACTGGGGTCCATGCCCACCCGCCAGCTCCCTCGCTCCTGCATCGTGAGCCAGGTCTCGTCCACCGCCGGCCCGCTGCTGCGCAATATGAGCCACCCGCCAACCGCCAGCGCCACAATGAAGACCGCGATCCACAGCCGCGGCCCCCGCTCGAAACTGCGTCGTACAAAAGAGCCCGCCCAGCGGTCGCCGCGGCTCCCGGCGACTAACCACTGCCGGTCGTCACTGTCCTGTGCCCCCTGCAAAGGGTCTCTCTCCCCGTTCCTTTCCTGGTCCTTCATGGCGCCTCAAACCGCCCCTTCGCGTACTCCTGCATTTCAAGATAGATCGCCTTGGGTTCAAAATCGGCGCCGACAAAAGTGAAATAGTCCTGGTAGCTCTTCTGGTCCCACGGGAAACGAAAAACCCAGAGACAAACGTTTTCCAGCCAGGGCCATTCCGTGCTCGCGATCTCGTACGCACGCGCAGTATTGATGATGCGCTGCGCGGGACGTACAGCCCGCGTCCAGCGTGGATGATCGTTCCATCCTCCCTCGGTGATCATCGCAGTCTTGTCGCCGTCGCCGTTTCGGACCATGATCTCCCGCAGAAGTTCGGAGCGTCGAAAGTTGACTACCGATTCACCCGCCGGCTCGTCCGCGTCGAACCCCAGGCCGTACGCGTGAATTGCCAGGATGTCGAAATAGTCGGCCGCGCCCGCGTCGTACATCTGCTGCAAATAATCCAGATCGTTCATGCTCCATTCACTGCCCGGCGGGTCCAGCGTCGGTGCCAGGGCCCCCGCCAGCACCTGCACCTCCGGGGCGGCCGCTTTCACCATCGGATAGACCACCTTCAGCATCCTCACGTAGGACGCAGGATCCACCGGCCGAAAACCCCATTCCAGGCTAAGATTGGGCTCGTTCCATATGATCAGATAACCCACTTTGTCCCGATAGCGCCGCACGAACTCGACCGCATAGCGCCCGAACGCCTCGTAGTCCTCCTCCGCTAGATAAAGATGGTGGGAATCCTCCGGCCGCGCCCACTCCGGCACATAGCCCAAACGCGCGATCACAGTGAGCCCCTGGCGGTTGGCGTGGTCGATCACCAGGTCCGGATGGCTCCATTCGTACTGCCCGCGTCTCGGTTCGTAGTAGGCCCAGGGAAAATACTCGACGATCCACGGCGCGCCCATCTCGCGCACCATTTCGAGGCTTCGCTTGATCTTGGCCGCGTCCGGCTCATCGGTCAGCCGCGTATGCACGCCCATCTTCGGGTTGACCGTCGCCACCGTTCGCTGCGGACCCAAAGGGACCCAGTTACGAAAATAGGAACGATAGGTCAGCCCGAGAACACTGCACAAAAACAGCGCCCCAATCAGCTTCCTGGCGCGCGGCGACCACAGGGCGAGTGGCGGTATGCGGTTGATGGGGTCTGACTTCCTGCGCAGATATGAGGCGAAGCGGCCAATCATCAGCAGGAAACGTGGGGCATGCGGCGTTTATGTCTCTTCCTGCAATGCTTCATCGTCTTCATCAGACGGTATCGCAGGAGCGAATTCGAACTCCCCCTCCTCCTCTTCCAGAGGGGCTTGCTCTTGGGGAGCCTGGCTGGCTTCAATAGCCTGGATTCCATTCTCCGCCTGGTGCAGCGAGTTGTTCAATTTATCTCGCAGCCGGTAAAGCACATCCAGCGCGTAGACCTCAGCCTCATCAACCAGGCGGATCGCCTCGGCGTGTCCATGCGCGATAATTCGCTCCGCCTCTTCCCGTGCGCGGTCGGTGATGGCATCCTCACTGACAATCTGGATCGCCTGCTGCTCCGCGTGGGCTACAATCTGCTCTGCCCGCGCCTGCGCATCACTCAAAATGCGATCACGCTCGGTTATCATGCGCTCGCTTTCCTTGATGGCGCTCGGAATGCTGATACGCATCTGATCTATCAGCCGAAGACACTCCTCCGAATTCACGATCAGAGAGGCCGAAAATGGCACCCGCCACCCTTTGTTCAGGGTCTGTTCAAGTTGATCCACCAGTTGTAGAATTTCCATGATCGGTTTGAACTCTCGTTTGACAGATCCCGGCAGCCGCCAGAAACGGTAAACCGGAAGCGATTCCGCTACTGCTTGCGCTCCGCAAACCGCTGCTGTAAGGCCCGCTCAGTGTGCGGCGTCACCCAGTGGGAAACATCGCCATCCAGGCTGGCCACTTCCTTCAGAATCGTTGAACTGAGATACACATACTTCGGGCTGCACAGCAGGTAACATGTCTCGATCTGCGGCGCCATCTGCCGGTTGGCCATGTCGATGCGGGATTCAAAAGTGAGATCATCCACATTCCGTAACCCGCGTACGATCACCCGCGCATCAAGTCGCTCCGCCCATTTTACCGTTAGTCCGCTATATGACACAATCGAGATATTCGGCACGTCTTGGAGGGCTTCCCGCGCCAACTCTATGCGCTCGTCCGTCGAAAAAAGGAGCCTTTTCGCAGGCGCGTCGAAGACGGTCACAAGCAGCTCATCAAAGAGAGCAGCCGCCCGCCGTGTAATGTCTAGGTGTCCGAAGTGGAAAGGATCGAAACTTCCGGGATAGATGGCGCGGGTCATAAGGCGTCGTTGTCTCTTAAATAATCGGCGTATCGACGGCGTTGCAACCGCATTCAGGGCGCCGACCGTTCACCGTCAGGGCCATCGAAACAGGCCATAAGTTCATCCGGCGCCATGCTGGCGATGGAGTCCAGACAGAGGTCCGCGCCCGAGAAGTCCGAGTCACGCGTAATGAGATTCGGCACCGAAACACACCGCAATCCCGCCCGCTGCGCCCCAAGCATCCCGTTGTAAGAGTCTTCAATCGCGATCGCCCGCTCGGGCCTAACCGCCAGCTTCTGTGCCGCCAGCCGGTAAAGCGCCGGGTCAGGTTTAACCCGCTCGACATCATCCGCGGTGACGATCGCGGCAAATCGCTCCAGCAGTCCCAGCCTCTGCAGATGCGTCGCCACCCACTTATGGTCAGAGCTCGACGCCACTGCCAGCCTCACCCCTCGCCGATCCGCCGCATCGATCAATTCCAGTACGCCCGGCATGATTGGCTCGACCCGCACTCTGTCCAGGAACTGCTTTCGCCGTTCCGTGCGCAGACGCTGCCGGTCGATATCTCTGCCCAGCAACTCCTCCAAATAGTCGTCTGGCGCGAACTCGCCCGTGCCGCCCCCTACACATTGTAGCCAGACATCTCGCGGCAATTCAACGCCGTGCCCGCGGTATATCTCCTGCCAGGTCTGGAAATCAGGTGTCTCTGTGTCCAGAATCGTTCCGTCAAAGTCAAATACAATCGCCTCCAGCACCGGCAAACTCCTTCTTCGTTTTGGTTACGGTTTACGCAGCCCACCGTGCTTCAATCCGTGATCGGGTAGCGGTCCGCAAGGCTGTTATGCACACGGCGCTCATGCAATAAACTCGCTGAATACGCGGTTCCCGACGAGCAACCCCCTCGGTGTCAGGCGCACGCGTTCACCGTCCGATTCCAGCAAGCCTTCCTCCTGCAGCCGGTCCAGGCTGGGGCCAAAAGCCGCCCCCAACGGCTGTCCGTGCATCGCCTCAAAACGCGCAAAAGACACACCCTCCCGCACCAGCCGCAGTCCCAGCATCATCGTTTCGCCCATCGAAACCTCGGCCGAAATCTCCTCATGAAAATCCACCGGGCTCTCATCCGCTTCGACCCGTCCGATGTAGCCCTGCACGCCCTTGCGATTGGACCAGCGGACGGCTGCCGCCGGCGCACCTGACCCAGATGACTCGGCACAGGCGCCATTATCCACGAAAGGCAGATCCCCAATAGACTCGCCTCGCAACCCGGTGGGGAAGCGCAGATGGCTGTGCGCGCCGGGACCAACCCCCACCCACTCCTGGTTGCGCCAGTAAAGCAGATTGTGCCGGCACACAAATCCCGTGCCGCGTACCCAGTTTGACACCTCGTACTGTTCGTAACCGGCTTCACCCAAGCGGCCGATCGCACTCTCGTACATGTCTGCCGCCATGTCATCATCCGGCGCCGGCGCCTGCCCCGTCTCTACCCAGTGCGCCAGGGGCGTATCCGGCTCGACGATCAAACTGTATAGGCTGACGTGCCGCGGCGCCAGTTCCAGGACTCTGTCCAAACTGTCATCCCAAGCCTCCGCCGACTGACGCGGCAGCCCGAACATGAAGTCAAGATTGATGTTTTCAAAGCCCGCATGCACAGCCGCGTCATAGGCGCGTAGCGCATCCTCCGCACTGTGGATGCGGCCCAGAAAGGCCAGCTCCTCCGCCTGAAAGCTCTGCACCCCCATGCTCAGCCGGTTCACGCCTAAGCTGCGCAGCAGCGCAAACTGCCCCCGGTCCTCGATGCCCGGATTGGCCTCACAGCTGAACTCAACATCGGCTGCCAGCGCGAACCGGTCGTGGACCAGCTCCAGAATCCGCCTCAACTGGCCTGAACTGAGTACGGTTGGCGTCCCTCCTCCCACGAAGACGGTGTGCACCGCCCGGCCGTCGAGGCGAACCGCCCATCGATCCAATTCCCGGCAAAGAGCCTGACTATAGGCTTCGTAAAGAGGTTCAAGCCGGGCGTAGGTATTGAAATCGCAGTAGGGGCACTTCCGCGCGCAAAATGGAATGTGGATGTAAAGGCCCAATGGCCCTTCGTCGGCTTCCGCAAATGCAGGATCTGGCAACCGGCGAAAATCTACCCCATGGCCAGATTGGGCAGAACCCAAAGTGGTGAATTCAACCGCAGAAGCAGGTCCGTTCCCGGGGTTCGGTTCGCCCGCGCCGCCTTCAGGGACCTTCGCCCCCTCTTCCTGTCCGCGGCGCTCAGAATATGTCGGACGCAATGCAGCCAAGACGTTCATCAACCCTGATTCGTCGCTCCTTGGGCGCGCAAAAAGGAAGGAGGAACGACAAGAAAGGGTGCCTCGTCTCTCACGTCCCGCCCTTACGGTCAGGGATTCTCCAACCGGAACCCGTGGCCGCGCACTGTTACAATGAAGTTGGATCTCTCGTCGTGCTCGTAGAGCCGTTCCCGCAACCGGCGCACTAGTGCGTCGATGGCCTGCTTGCTGACACCCGCCCCACTGGTCTCCGGCCAAACCGCCTGAACGATCTGTTCACGCGTCATCACCCCGCCTCCCTCATGCCAGAGGGCACTCAGCAGCCGGTACTGATGCAGGCTCAAAGGGGGTTCCAGCAGCGAGCCGTTCAGCCACACCTGCCGGGTCTCCTCCTCAATGCGCAGCCCAGTCTCAGACTGCGCTTCGCTGTCGCTGGAATCCAGCGTCAGAGGGGTAGTCGCCTCGTCGTCCACAAAGGACAGTTTGAATCGCAGCGCGATCTGCACCTCGTCACCATCCGACAAACTATGCGACCCATCGGCAATATCCACACCATTGACGTGGGTTCCGTTCTTGCTGCCCAGGTCCTCAATCGAATAACCGAAACCGTCCCAGAATATGCGGGCGTGGTTCCGGCTAACCTGGCGGTCCGGCAGTGTAACGTGGCATTCATCGTGACGCCCAATGATGAGGGGCGTGGTACGGCTGAGCGGCCAGCCCTGGCCGGTCTGGTTGCCGTGGCGGAGGATAAGCATTGCCGTCTCGCGTTGCCTGTCGACGGGTCGAACACTCCGTGACTCTACAATCTGCTGTTCAGCGTTGGGACCCTCTTGAGTCATTTCCTTTCCTCGTAAAAATAGCATGCAAGGCAAGTTTTAACGTCACTTGCATAATTCTCCGGCTGTTATTATAGTATGAATCCTTAGTATGAATCCTGGTATCCGAGCCCCCAACGACTGCGGCAATAATTCTTCCATGAACTTGGCGTAACGATGCCGAGGGAGAAATTTATTATATCGAAGCGGGTGATATACGTCAACCACTTTATAGAAATGACCGCATAGCTCGGAAGTAGAATACGATCTCTTTGACGCACCGTCGCGCCAAATTCAGCGGACTGCCGCTATGCAAAGCGGCCAAGCATCACGAACTGGCGCGCAGCGGGCGGCAGCTTTTTCCTCTGGAGACAGACTGTTTCCCGAGGTCATGGAATTTCGCAGAGGTGTCTTTTGGCTACAGTTTTGGATTCAGATTCGATTCTACGCGGACGCTATGAGATCGTCCGCCTGGTGGGTCAGGGCGGGATGGGCGCAGTCTACCAAGCCAACGACCTGCGCCTGGATGGGCGCGTCTGCGCCATCAAAGAGATTCTCCCCGCCCTCCTCGTCGACCAGCGCGGGCCCGATCTGGATCTGGGACAGACGATTGAACAGTTCTACCAGGAAGCCAGCGTTCTCGCCCGGCTCGATCATCCCAACCTCCCCAAAGTTTCCGACTACTTTTCCGTGGACGGGCGCGAATATCTGGTCATGGACTTCATCGAAGGCCGTGATCTGCAAGAGATCGTAAATGAAGCCCTGCGACAGAATAAACACCTCTCCGAAGCCCAAGTCCTGCTGTGGGCCACACAACTCCTGGACGCCCTGGAATATCTGCACAGCCAGGACCCGCCTGTGCTCCACCGCGACATCAAACCGGGTAACATCAAGATCACACCCGAAAACAGACTGAAACTGGTTGATTTTGGCTTGGTCAAAGTGCTGCAGCCGGATGACTCTCGCACCGTGACGGTCGTTCAGGGGCGGGGCACCGTCGCCTATACCCCCCTCGAGCAGTATGGAGGCGACACCGGTCACACCGATGTGCGCTCAGATATCTACAGCGTCGGCGCGACGCTATATCACCTCTTGGCCGGTACGCCCCCGCAGGATGCCAAGGAGCGCTTCCTCAAATCTGGCCTGCTCGATCCCCTCCGCCAGCTGAATCCGGCCATCTCCACGCGCACGGAACGGGCCGTCTTCCAGGCGCTTGCCATGCACCCTGACGAGCGCCCCCCCACTATCGCCGACATGCGGCAGGCCCTGTTCGGCGCTGAAAACGCCAGAAAAGATCCCACCACAGATCTGTTGCCGCCCCCAACCTGGAATGAAATCCTACGCAAAAACAGAACGCTGATAGCGGCGACCACTCTCCTCTTTATCATCGCCTCCGCCATCAGCATCTATGACTTCTGACAGATTCACCATCCTCTAAAATATCAGCTTCTGACTGCCAACCCCGGCAACCAACGCTGGCGCCGCCCGCCAGCCGCAAAAGCGGGAAAAAATTCGCGTAGTCAATACCCGTCCAACTGTGGAGCAAGCCAAAAAACAATTGCTTCATCAACGCTGTGAAAATTTGCGCAATCCTTCCGCGCCAATTTATACTGATACTGACTTTTTCAAGAATTTCAGTGACCCCACTGTTCTCATTCCCCCTGATCGAACGATACAGCGGGCGGTCGCGAAAATGGTAGTTGGTCAGAGGATATCTCTTCGTCCCCTACCCAACTCTTGGAGCAGTATCTGCAGCCGTCAGCTAAGAATTGCCGTTAATAGGAGGGTAGATTTTGTTCAAGAATCTTCTCCAAGCTTTCGTCTCGAATGCACGCCTTCGCAATGGGACCATCGGCGTCATTGTGCTGCTCGTCTTGAGCATGGTGCCGTTCTTCAATGCCCCCCCGCCCCACGTCGAATTGGCGGCCGAAGCACTTCTCGAACACGGGCCAAAGTGGTTCACCAACGGCCTGCTGACGACTCTCATTGTCGACCTTATCATCATCCTTCTGGCCGTATTCGCCGTCTCCAGGATGAAGGAGATTCCTGGCGCTTGGCAGAACATCGTCGAGATGATGGTCGAAGGCATGTGGAACCTGACCCAGAGCATCGCCGGCCATGGCTCCGCCAACAGCCGCAAATTCTTCCCTTGGGTGATCACCATCTTCATCTTCGTTCTGGTCAGCAACTATATAGGCCTGCTGCCCGGCTTCGGCTCAATCGGCATTTACCATAGCCCCGCCGAAAGCCACGCACAGGCCGAACTGGGCAGCCAGCTCGCAATGGTTGGGGGCGAAGCAGTTGCAGTCGCTGCCGCCGCCGAAGAGGGCAAACCGGTTCTGGTTCCCCTGTTTCGCAGCCCCTCCGCCGACCTGAACATGACCTTGGCGCTTGCCCTCATTTCCGTCTTCATGACCCAATTCTTCGGCGTTCAGGCACTGGGAATGCGCTACTTCACCAAGTACTTTAAGAACCCGTTCAAGGACGGAATGGGTGCCGTGGTTGGCATCTTCGAACTGATCGCCGAAATCTCCAAGATCATCAGCTTCTCGTTTCGTCTCTTCGGCAATGTCTTTGCCGGCGAAGTTGTACTACTCGTGATGGCCTTTCTCGTCACCTTCCTCCTGCCCAGTATATTCTACGGGCTGGAACTGTTCATCGGATTCATCCAGGCGCTTGTATTCATGTTGCTGACCTTGGCATTCTTCTCAATGGCCACCGTCAGCCACGACGATCACCATTAACATCAGTTGCCAGTGACCGGACTGCTCCGGAATCCACTCGTAAGACTGATTACGAACCAATAATCACTGCAGTTTAGAAAAAGGAGTTCACACTCATGGATGTTGAAGTCGCAAAGGAACTGGGTTCTGCTCTTGCTGTCGGGTTGGGCGCAATTGGCCCTGGTGTAGGTATCGGTCTGATTGGCGCCAAAGCAATGGAAGCGATGGGCCGCAATCCTGAAGTGACCAACACTGTGCAGACGAACATGCTGCTCGGTTTCGCCTTCTGTGAATCGGTCGCCATTTACGCGCTCGTCATCTCTCTGTTGGTCAAGTTCGTCTAAACCTGTTCTCAGTGGCCAGAGTTCAGTCGTCAGTGACCAGTGGTCACTTCAAACGGCCGGTGAAGCAATAGGCCGCGAACCACTAGCCACTGCAGTGTATCCAGGAGGTTGGCCTTGGAAGCTCTCGATAAGTTAGGTATCAGTTGGCAGTTATTGCTCTCACAGATCGTCAACTTCGGTCTGTTGATGGTTATTTTGCAGCAGCTTCTCTACAAACCCGTTCTGAACATGCTCGAACAGCGCAAACAGCGCATCGCCGAGGGTTTGGAACAGGCAGATAAGGCTTCCAGCGCGGCCGCCGAAGCCGAAGCCGAGAAACAGGGGATCCTCGAAGAGGCCCGCCGCGAGGCGCAAGAGGTCCGCGCCCAGGCGACTCGCGATGCCGAACGTATCGCACAGGATGTCCGCAGCCGCGCCGATCAAGAGGCCCAGGATATCCGCATGAAGGCCCAGGCCGACGCCGAAGCGCAGACGGCCGCTGTTATGGCAGACGCCAGAAAGCAGATCGCCGACCTGGCCATCACCGCCACCGAGCAGATCCTCGGCCGCGAGCTGGCGAACCAGGAAGAGCAGGAACGCTTTGTCGCCGATTATCTGGCCCAGCAAAACGGGAGCGGTTCATGAGCGAGCGCGCGACGGCCGAACGATACGCCCAGGCAATTCTCGAGGCTATCGTCGAGCAGTGGCAATCGACGCTGACCGAGGTCGCCGATGCCCTCGCGCAGGACCCGAAGCTCGGCGCCGATGTAGACGCTATCGATGCCGCGATTCCCGACAACGCCGCCCCGGAACTGCAGAACTTCGTCAAAATGCTCGTGCAGGAAGGCGACGCAACCCTCCTGCCGCGCGTCGTTGCCGCCCTGGGCGCAAGCCTGCGCGGCGAGACCGGGCCGCAGGCGGCTGATATCACAAGCGCCGTCGAGTTGGGTGACGACCAGCAAGAGCAGATTCGACAACGGATCACCGCACAGTACGGCGAAGACATCGTCTTCAGCTTCGATGTTGACCCATCCCTGATGGGCGGCCTACGCATCCGCGTCGGCGATCAGCTGATCGACAACACAGTCGCAAACCGGCTGATGTCCCTGCGCGAAATGGTCGCAGCCTCGGTGCGGTAAACTTGGATTTGGTAGTCAGTTGCGGTTCTTGACGAATAGTGGCAGAAGCCCGCCAGGAACCTCAAAACTGTAAAGTACAATAAAGGACAGCGCTTATGGCAGTTCAGACTGAAGAGCTGACCCAGGAATTTACCGACCGGCTCAAACAGCAGATCCTCAACTTCCAGCCGGCCCCCAGCCGCGTCGATGTCGGCGAAGTCGTCGAAGTCGGTGACGGTATCGCCATCATTTCCGGCCTCCAAGGGGTCATGGCCAGTGAGTTGGTCGAGTTTAACAAGACCGGTGTGCTCGGTATCGCCCAAAACCTGAACGATGATTCCGTCGGTATCATCATCATGGGCGAATACACCGAAATCGAAGAAGGAGACCTGGTCAGCAGCACCGGCCGCCTGGCCTCCGTCCCCGTTGGTGACTCTCTGATCGGCCGCGTGGTCAACGCCGTCGGTCAACCGCTCGACGGCAAGGGCCCTATTGACGCAACCGCAACGCGTCCGGTAGAGCGCATCGCTCCCGGCGTCGTGCTGCGCAAAGGCGTGGACACGCCCGTCGAAACCGGAGTCACCGTTGTCGACGCACTTATTCCCATCGGCCGCGGCCAGCGCGAGTTGATCATCGGCGACCGCCAGACCGGCAAGACCGCTCTCGCCATCGATACGATTATCAACCAAAAGGGCAAGGACCTGATCTGCATCTACGTCGCCATCGGTCAGAAACAGTCGACGGTGGCGCAGGTTGTGGGTATTTTGGAAAGTCACGGCGCGATGGAGCACACGATCGTCGTGACCGCCTCTGCCGCAGATCCGGCCGCACTGCAGTTCCTGGCGCCCTACGCCGGTTGTGCAATGGGCGAAGAGTTCATGGAACAGGGACGCGACGCGCTGATCGTTTACGATGATCTCTCCAAACACGCCCAGGCCTACCGTCAGGTTTCCTTGCTGCTGCGGCGCCCGCCCGGCCGCGAGGCCTACCCCGGCGACGTCTTCTACCTCCACAGCCGCCTGCTGGAGCGGGCCGCTCGTCTCGACGAGGAGTTCGGCGGCGGCAGCCTGACCGCCCTTCCTGTCATCGAGACCCAGGCCGGCGACGTGTCGGCATACATTCCCACAAACGTGATTTCCATCACCGACGGCCAGATCTTCCTGGAGGGCGACCTGTTCTACGCCGGTATTCGGCCCGCCATGAATGTCGGCCTTTCCGTCAGCCGCGTTGGCAGCTCCGCCCAGACCAGGGCCATGAAAGGCGTCGCCGGCCGCCTCAAGCTGGAGTTCAGCCAGTTCCGCGAGCTCGCCGCCTTTGCCCAGTTCGGCTCCGACCTCGACGCGGCAACCCAGCGCCAGCTCAATCGCGGCCAGCGCATCCAGGAAACACTGAAGCAACCCCAGTACGAACCTTTACAGTTGGATAAGCAGGTCATGAGTCTCTATGCCGTGACCAACGGCTATGTTGACGACGTCGCCGTTACCGATGTAAAGCGCTGGGAATTGGAGATGCACGCCTACATGGACGCCAACCATCCCGAGATTGGCCAGACTATCCTGCGCGCGCAAGACCTTCCCGATGAATCGGTCGATTCGCTGGGCTTGGCACTGGAGACGTTCAACAGTAACTGGACTGGGTCCGAATAGACCCGTAATCAGTTGTCAGTGAACAGCGCAGTAACACGGCACCCCGCCATAGGTCACTGCGTCTGAGGAGGCATTGGTGGCAAGCACACGTGAGATTCGCCGTCGCATCCGCTCGGTCACAAACATCGCTCAGGTCACGAGAGCGATGGAAGCCGTGGCTGCATCCAAGATGCGCCGCGCCCAGCAGCAGGTAATGGCGACCCGCCCCTACGCCGAAAAAGCCCACGAAGTGCTCAGCCACATCGCCCGACTGCAGGGAAGCGGCGGGACCATGGATGTGCTCATCACCTCAAGAGCCGAAATCAAAAAGGTTGGGATTATCCTGATCACGGCCGATCGCGGGCTCGCCGGAGGCTTCAACGCCAACGTGCTGCGGGAAGGAGCGGCCTTCCTCAAGCAGCAACGTGACCAGGGGAGGGAAGTAGAGGTCGTCGCCGTTGGCAGAAAGGGCCGCGACTGGCTCCTGCGTTACGATCCCGTCATCCGGGCCGAATTCACCAACATTCCCGATACCCTCGCCACGGCCGACATCGCCCCCATCTCCCGGACCGTTATCGATGACTTTCGCTCGGAGCGATTCGACGAGGTCTATCTCATCTATACCGACTTTGTCAACACGCTCAACCAGCGGCCCACAGTGCAACAGATCCTGCCCGTCGTTCCGGACCCAACAACCGAAACGATGCCGCCGGATTACATTTTTGAGCCAAGCATCGAGGCAGTTTTGGAGCAGGTGCTGATTGGCTTCACCGAGGTGCAGATCCTGCAGGCTTTGTACGAAAGTATCGCCAGCGAACACTCGGCCCGCATGGTCGCCATGCGCAACGCCACCGAAGCCGCCAATGAGCTCGTGGACGAGCTGACTCTGACCTACAACAAGGCGCGCCAGGAAGGCATCACCCGCGAGTTGATGGACATTATCGGCGGGTCAATCGGACTCGAATAGATTTGAGCGGGCCGAGAGGTCCCTTCCCATAGCAGAACGGAGCAAACCATGTCAGAAAATGGAAGCAATGGCCGCATCAGCGGCTCCGTGTCCAGCGTTGTCGGTCCGGTTGTGGACTTCTCCTTCACAGGGGAGAACCTGCCGGAGATCTACGATGCCGTCTACGTCGACCTCGACGATGAATCGACCCTGGTCTGCGAAGTGCAGCAGCATCTGGGTGAAGGCGCCGTTCGTGCAGTGGCCATGAGTTCTACTGACGGCATGCGCCGCGGTATGGAAGGCTACTCCTTCGGCTCTCCCATCACCGTGCCCGTCGGCCCGGGAACACTGGGACGCATCTTCGACGTGGCCGGCAATACCATCGACAGCGACGACGAAGTCGACGCCGCCGACCACTATTCCATTCACCGCGAACCACCCAGCTTCGCTGACCGCAGCACACAGGCCGAGCTGTTCGAGACCGGCGTCAAAGTCGTCGACCTGATCGCCCCCTTCACCAAGGGTGGCAAGACCGGTATCTTCGGCGGCGCCGGCGTCGGCAAGACCGTCATCATCCAGGAGCTGATCAACAACGTCGCCGAGTACCACAGCGGCTACTCCGTCTTCGCCGGTGTCGGCGAGCGCAGCCGCGAGGGCAACGACTTGTGGCACGAAATGCGTGAATCCGGCGTAATCGATTCGACCGTGATGGTCTTCGGGCAGATGAACGAACCGCCCGGCGCCCGCCTGCGCGTCGGCCTCACAGGCGTGACCATGGCCGAGTACTTCCGCGATGAAGGCCGCGATGTCCTCCTCTTCATCGATAACATCTTCCGCTTTGTGCAGGCTGGCTCGGAAGTGTCGGCCCTCCTGGGACGTCTTCCCAGTGCAGTAGGCTACGCACCCACCTTGGGCACCGACATGGGTCAGCTGCAGGAGCGCATCACCTCCACCAACACCGGCTCAATTACATCGATGCAGGCCGTCTACGTGCCCGCCGATGACTACACCGATCCCGCGCCGGCAACGACGTTTGCCCACCTGGACGCCACCATTACCCTGGAACGCGCCCTCGCCGAGCAGTCGCTTTACCCGGCCATGGACCCGCTCGGCTCCACCAGCCGCATCCTCGACCCGCTCATCGTCGGCGAAGAACATTACAACGTCGCCCGCGAGGTGCAGCAGACCCTCCAGCGCTACCGCGATCTGCAGGATATCATCGCCATTCTCGGCGTTGAAGAGCTGAGCGAAGATGATAAGATCATCGTCGCCCGCGCCCGCAAGATCCAGCGCTTCCTTACACAGCCCATGCACGTGGCCGAAGTCTTCACCGGCCAGCCCGGCGAATACGTGCGAATCGATGACACTGTGAGCGGCTTCCGCGAAATTTTGGACGGGAAGCACGACGACCTGCCCGAGCAGGCCTTCTATATGGTCGGCTCCATCGAAAAGGCGGTCGAAAAGGGTGAGCAACTGAGGCAGGAAGAATGACGATTCTGGTCGAAATCGTAACCCCCAGCCGCCAGCTGTACAGCGGCGAAGTCGAGATGATCACCATGCCCGGCGTCGAGGGCGAGATGGGCGTACTGGCTGGGCATGCCCCCCTGCTCACGACACTCAACATCGGTGAGCTTACCCTGCACAGTGCCAACGGCGAGCCCGAATTCATCGCCGTCAGTGGCGGCGTAGTCGAAGTGCTGCCGGACAAAGTGATCGTAATGGCCCGTTCAGCCGAACGCGCTGACGAGATCGACATCGCCCGCGCCGAAGAAGCCCTGCAACGCGCCGAAGAAGCCCTGCGCGCCCGGCCGGACGAAGAGCGCCAACCCGTAGAGATCGCCTACCGCCGCAGCCAGCTGCGACTCAAGGTCGCCCGCCGTCGCCGCCGCACCCGCCCGGGTGTCTTTGTGGAGGATGAAGGCTAGCGCCTCTTTTCAAGAGAAAAATAAGGCCGGGTCTTTACCAAGACCCGGCCTTTTCGTTCCAGCAACTGATCCTACTCTCCATAGAACCAGTCAAGTCCGATTCGCGCCACATAGATGCCATCGCGCTTGTGATAGCTGATCAACGCCAAATTGTCGACGAAAGTCAGACTCGGATAGCCATAGTCGTCATCAGGATCAGAGCCGATCGCCCGTTCGTGTATCCACGTAACGCCCTCATCCCTTGAGACTGTAGAAACGAACGGCGTCCGCAGTCTGTCCTTAGTGCCGGTCGAACGCAGCAATAGCAGGTCGCCGGTAGCAGGAATCCGTTTGACGTTGAGCGCCGACGAGTTGGTAGAGAGCGTCAAACTGCGCACCGCCTCGCCCTGCGACCAGGTAACCCCCTCATCGTCGGAGTAGGATCGGACCACGTAGCCGCTGTACGTCCGGCAAAGCATCATCACCCGGCCGTCGCGCAAAGACACAACATGTGGCTCCTGCGCCTCCACCGGCAGCGTATCGACCACATTCACCGACTGCTGCCAGGAATAGCCGTCGTCATCGGAATAGAAGACCGCGCTTACATACCCCCGGTGGTCTCCGCCCTCCTCCCTGATCTCCCTCTCGCACGGCGCAAGAATCCGACCCGAAGGCAGTTGGAT
The DNA here is from genome assembly GCA_958295845.1 of Caldilineaceae bacterium. GTDB lineage: Bacteria > Chloroflexota > Anaerolineae > Caldilineales > Caldilineaceae > Bin5. The sequence goes on along the minus strand of OY282376.1, from coordinate 4,486,517 downwards.
CAGCTTGTCATTGAAAACATGATTGGTACCGGCATGAGGCGTGACGACATACTGGTCGCCCCATGTCGCGCCGTCGTCGATCGACCGCCTGTAATAAGTGTGTGCGAAACGGGGATGTGAACCGGCAAAGTAGATGTAAGTCAACAGCAACTGGCCACTCGCCAGTCGCAGAAAACCGGGATGCCGGTACTCCTCACTCTTGCGAAAGGGCTTCGGGCCTTCAATCAGCTGGAATGGCTCACCCCAGCTCTTGCCCAGATCATGCGTAATGCGTCCTTCTATGTCACCAGCCTCAGCGCCATCCCCTGTGTCCTCCCTGTTGACAGAGTAAGATAGCAGAAGGCGGCCGTCATTGAGCAGCTCAATATCGCCCACATTCCCCCGGTACCCGAACCTACGCCTGGGCATCGGCGCTGCATGCACATCTTCAAAGTGAGAGTTGGAGAAATCCGTGGCTCGACCGTTCCCCATAGTCCTTCCCTCCAGGTCGCCGTCTCTTAGCTAGTCCTGGAAGCCGTCAATGAGGGCCAACTTGGTGACCTGCTGAAGAACTGCACCCGTAATGCCGCCTCTTTTTGCGACTCAACCTTAGACTAAGCGCAGATCTAGGTTTTACCGAGTTTGTCATGAGCCAGTTCGCACAACACGATCTGGTCGGTCGTGAGCATCCCACAATTCCCGGGTGCATTTCTTTGAGCAAGTTATGCAGTTTCCCCTCTACTGTTCGCCTCTTCTCCGGATGGATTTCCTTCTTCTTCCTGAAGTAACCTCAGGAGTCGCCGCCGTTCGGCTTTCGTCAAGCCCACCAGCCTCTCTTCCGGAGTAGCAGTCTCAAGGATTCGCTGACGCATCTCGTGGCCCATTTCCATTATCTTGTCTGGGGTCAATATCTCGGCCATACCGCTCTCTCCCTTCAGTTCCAGCGTCCGCTGCAGGCCCACAACATAGTCTTGTAGAGGGGGCGATTCGGATGCAATTGGCGGACCCAGCGCAGCAAATGCAGCCTCCCGTTCCTGTTCCCGGCTCGCAAAGAGTTTAACATATGCGTTATGCGGACTGGGCGGCAATTCGTTCAAGACCAGCAACCAGACTCGCCGCAACAGCGGCAAAGGGCTGCGATAGACACCATCTTGCAGTTCCCTATATCCCCATTCTGCCAGTCGCGCCTTCCGCGGCGTTCTAGCGCTTAGCACCACAGTGAGCACATGCTCTTCGGGCAATCTCTGCGCCTGCCGGTAGAAGTGGTCATAAGCGACGGCTTGAGCAAGCGCGTTCTCGTTTGTCGACGCCGTATACTTGAACTCCAACAAGACATGTCCAGCTGCGCTGTCACGTACGCCATCAGGCAAACGGGCTCTTTGCGCTGCGTTCCACTCTTCCCCCTCTCGGCGCAGAAGCAGGATGTCGGCTTTAGGAGACTCTCCCAGCAGATCTATCTCTGTATGGACCGTTATCTCTACCGGCGCCAGGGACAAATGCAAGAGTCGGCCGAGAACTTGATGGGACTGAAAGCGAACCAGCACAGAGCTACGACCTGCAGAAATTCATCTTAGGCACCCTACTTCGGCATATCACGCAGCGCATTGAAGACCGGCAGGTTGCTCCAATCATTTCTCACTATCCCCCACTGCGCCTTCTCCGTACCGTCAGCCACGACGCGGAAGTTCAGATTCCAAAGTATCGCCGGACCCACCCAACCCCATCGCTTCATCATCTGATAGGCCTCGACAGTCCAGGCCGCCTGCTCATTGTAGTCGTTGTCGTTCGCATACCCATATCGAGGGTCAAACGCGCCGCCCGCTGCCCAGCCAAACTCGGTCGGCCAAATCAGCTTATTGGCCGCCCCGTACTTGACCGCGATGTTTCGATAGCCCTCCATCGTGCTCCGGAAACTCCACGAGTGGTGCGGGCTGTCGCACGCCCCGTTGAAACCGCTATTGCCGTGGATCTGGATCGCCTCACAACCCTGCTGCCATGTGTAGGACGGCGGCACGTTGTAGCCGCTGGGATGGGCGCCGATGCCGTCCGCATAACTGTTCAGCCCGGCCTGGAACATCTTCTCCAGGTACTCGAAATCATCCATCGCCGCGATGCCGCCCCTGCTCTGCGGTGCGCCGTTGCTGGCCGCCGGCGTCAGCGCGCCGCTGATCACCAGCATCGACGGGCACGCCCTCTTGATCTCCGTGTAGGCCGGTCTCAGCAGCGCCACATACTTGGCCGGATCCAAAGGCAGGTTGCCCCACTCGTAATGCAGGTTCTGCTCGTTCCAGACCTCAATCGCCTTCAGCGAGGTGCCGCAATACTTGCCCGCCATCGCTCCCAGGAACCTGGCAAACGTATTCGGGTCCGCCGGAGGACCACCTACATTCGGCTCAAATCCTCCTTCGCGCGCCCAGGGCGGAGCGTTCACAACACTAAACAGCAAACTGATGCCCGCGTTGTTGGCCGCATCAATGATCCCCTGCATCGAGCCCCAGTCATACTGGCCCTGGTTATTCTCGAAAACTTTCCATTCGATCTGCTGCTTAACCCAGCCAAAGCCCATCTCGCGCGTCTTCTGCATGACCTGGCCGGCATAATTATTGTGCACCATATGCGCCTGCACACCGTAACCGAAGTTGCCGCCCCCAGCGGCCGCCGGCGCCGCTGCTGCGGGCGCGGCGGCAGGTGGGGCCGGGATATCGGTAATCACCTCGATCGTGTTCAGAGGACCGCTGGCGGTCGTCAGCTCAGCAAACACCCAACCCTTAGCGCCATTGCCAATATCGATCTGCCACCAATCTCCCGCCTCGTTCTTTCCAAAAATGAGATAGGGCTGACCCGCGCTGAGCTGGCTCAAAATGTCATAATTAGTGCCCGGCCCCTCGCGCACGTTTGTGTTCTGCGTACTGACCAGCCTCGAAACTTCAGGTGTCGGCGTCGGTACGGGCGTAGCCGTTGCAACCGGCGTCGGCGTTGCCAAGCTCATCGCTACCGTGTTCTGCGGGCTGGCCGCCTGCATGCTACCCAGATTTGTTATCTGCACGACCTGCGCTTCGACCTGAATGTCCCCATCGCCCGGCGGCGCCATGAACGTATATACCGGATTCTCAATCGGGACCGTTACCTCCTCCAACACGCCCCCGTCAGGGTGGAATATTTTGAATGCTACCTTCAGCATCGCCGGCGCCGTATTCACGCCTCCACCCGTCTGAAACTGGCGCGCCACCTCCCACAAGTCCGGATCCACATCCCCGGAATCCACATCACGCACCATCACTTGGGTCACATCAAACCGTTCCAGCAGGTTGAGCTTGCGCGCAAAACTGCTGCTGTTCCCGACCGCAACCATCCGCTCCAACTGCTGGTCGTCCGTGTACGCATACACATAGGCCCCAATCGCATCATCCCACGTCAAAGGGCGGGTGATACGCGGGTTGACCGCCGCCACCTCAATATCGGCGCCGGGAAGAACAACACCATCTTCTCCCCCCAATCGGACCTGAGCGACCAGTGGTTGCAGAGACTGCTGAAAACCCTTGAGCCACAACTGGTTTCCGCTCCATTCCACCGATAGGCCCGGCAGTTCCACCTGCACCTTGCGCCGGTCGATCTGGTCTGTGGCGTAGGCCAGCAGTGCGTTCATCTGCCCCCCCAGCTGATACGCCGCCGGGTCGTCCGGTGCCGGAACAAGAACGCGGTCAGCGGCGCTGCCCAGCGCCTTCCAGTCGTAGCCGCGCGTGTTCCACTCCACCGCCGACATCTGCTGGGGCGACTCTACCCGAACCGCCAGCCAGCGATTCATGTCAGGCGCGTGCAAACGCTCGGCCAGCCGTTCAATGAAACTGGTGAACGCCTCATCCCCCGCCATAACTGCTTCCATGCCGCGATAATCGACGATCACCCCCGGAAAACTGTACTGGGTTAGCAAGTTGGCCACGGCGTCCAACTGATTCTGCATCTGGCCGGGTTGCACCAGCATGTTGTGAAGCAAGTCACTGCGCGGCGCTTCGCCCCCCTGCCAGTTGCGCAGGACCGGCACGATCGCATAGTTTCCGGCCGGGATATTCGTACGCGATATATCCAGCGCGCCGTCTCCACGCAGGTAGTAGCCCCCGACGGCAAGCGTTGTAATGGCAGCGTTTGCCAGACTGGCTGGAGCCATCTCGCCTATCCCGATGTTGGTCCCCACACGTGCCGGTGGCGCGCCAGTCTGCATCACCACAAAATTGGCAGGCGGCGGGCCGCCAACGCGGGCTTCAATCTTGTCTTCCACTGCCAGAACGGCACTGGGCACAAATTCCCAACTGTCCCCGTCCCAGCTGTACAGTTCCAGCGTTTCGTACGGCTGGCTGTCGTTGGGAATCGGAATCCGCACGATGCTCTGCTCCAGGCTTCCTCCCTGCACATCCACCTGGTAGATCGGGCTCTTGGCTTCCAGACCCGCGGCGGCCAGCGCATTCAGCGCGGTCATCCACGCCTCTCCCGCACTCCCGTTCAAAAACTCTGCTCGGGGAATGCTCTCAAGGCTGACGCGAAACGAGTCAACTACACCTTCCGGAGGAAATATGATCGTCGTCCCGTCCGGGTCCATGAGCGAACCGCCGTTCCTGTCAATCGTCGTTGAATCCAGGCCCTGGATCCGCTCAAGCAGACTGATCGGCGGCAATAGCAAGGCCGCAACGATCAGCACGGGAATCAGGACCAGCGAAAGAATGGCCGTGGCAAACTTTCGCAGCCTGGAGGCCGGTCTCGACTCAGGTCGGAGCGGCTCATCATAATCGAAAGATGACCTTCCCATTTACGTTTTCCTCCATTCTGCGCCGCACTCGGCCGGCGGCGTATTGAACGTGAATCCTGTCTTCTGGTATCTGCCCTATCGCAGCGGTCGCTTCATCACCACATGCCCAAGCGACCAGGCATCTGTCAATCTACTGCTCTTTGCGGCACGCTGTTGAGTTCGGGGAAACTGTCTCTATCGCCCGTCGCCGCCTCACCGGGCTGCCGCGAACCGTCAGTATTGCCGGTACCGGCAGCAGGCGAACCCGGCCATAACGCTATCGCGCCAGATGCAGTAACTCTGCAACCGGGCAAGGGGTGCACCTTCCTGCTTGGCACACGCAGTCCACTAACTATCTTAGCACAGGCAAAAAACTCAACAAAAACGGGTACATTTCACAGGTACAACCCAAAACGGGGGTGAACTCGCAAATGCCTTCTGCTGCAACCAGGCCGCGTTCAGTTCCAATCTCCGGCAGACCAACCTGCCTCACTCTCTCCTCTCTCCTCTTCACTCTCTCCTTGCATTTGGGCGTCCGGGCCTTCGGCCCTCCCTTGTGCGGGGGCTGCGCCCCCGCAACGCCCCGCCCTTGCTAGCCAACGTGCTCATTCTTCCCCAGCAAGGTGTCTAGCCAACAGTATGCCCCCAAGAACGCTCCTGTAGGGGCAGGCCTTGTGCCTGCCCTCGCCAGCCTGATCAACGGTCCCCCCGTTAAATCCAAGCCTGGCGCTTGCCTTTTGCTTCTCCCAAAGCCGGCAAACAACCCCAGCCGCCTTTGGCATAATCTCCCCTCCGGACCGTCCCTACCCCGAGTCTGGGATGCACCCACTCCAGTCAGATCATTGCCCAATCCTTCCCCACTGCATTATACTGGTAGCGCATTTTCAGGAAACTGGGAACGCCATTCGGCAACCTGCGTACCGCCGAACGGGTCCCCATTTACAGCAGGGCGTTTGGGATGTATCGCAAAATCATCGTCAAGTTGGGCACCGGTGTACTCACCAAGGGTACCCGTTTTCTCAACCAGCCCCAGATGGTGGAATTGACCCGCCAGATCGCGGCACTCCATCATCAGGAAAAAGAGTTGATCGTCTGCTCCTCCGGCGCGCAAGCCGCCGGACGGGCGCGCCTGCGATTCCCCGAGCTGCCAGATACACTCTCCAGCCGCCAGATGCTTGCCGCAGTCGGCCAGAGCCGCCTGATGCTCATGTGGGAAAGGTTCTTCGAAATCTATGGCATCCATGTCGGGCAGATCCTGCTGACCAGGGCCGACACCGAAAACCGCCAGCGATTTCTCAACGCTCGCGACACGTTCAGCGCCCTCCTCAAGCACCGTATCGTCCCGGTCGTGAACGAAAATGACGCCGTGGTTGTAGAGGAAATAAAGGTCGGCGACAATGACAACCTCTCAGCGCTGGTGGCCGTGCTCACCGACGCTGACCTGCTTCTCATGTTGACCGACCAGGCCGGCCTCTTTACCGCCGACCCTCGCACCAATCCCGACGCCAAGCTGATTCCAGAAGTCCAAACGATCGACGACTCCCTGCGCGCTCTCGCCGGAAACACACACTCCAGCCTTGGCATCGGCGGCATGAACACCAAGCTGCAGGCCGCCGAAATCGCCTGCCGCGCCGGCACCGACGTCGTCATCGCCGACGGCAGCGCCCCCGATGTGATCTTACGCGTCGTCTCCGGTCAGCCCGTGGGCACACGCTTTCCAGCACAGGCAGCGCCGCTGGAAAACCGTAAACGTTGGATTCTGGCCGGCCCCGCGCCTTCGGGTCGTCTCTTCGTGGATGCCGGCGCGGCCAAAGCCCTGCGCCATCACGGCAACAGCCTTCTTCCCGTAGGCATCACAGCGGTGGAAGGCGAATTCGAACGCGGCGACGCCGTCTATGTCATGGAGAAAGACGGACCGAACTTGGCACGCGGCATCACACGCTACAGTAGCGCTGACCTCAAACGAATTCGCGGCTGCCAGTCGCACGAGATAAGCCAACGGCTCGGCTATGGCTACGGGCCGGTCGCGCTTCACCGCAATGACTTGATACTCTTGGAGTAAGATTGAGAGGAAATTAATGACTATAGTTGTCAAGCAACCAGACACGATCGAAGAAACTACAGGGCAACCTTCCCGCAACAAATCTTCTCAGCCCGCAGGGCAACCGGTAGACATCGAGGCGATGGGAAAGGCCGCCCGCCAGGCGAGCCGCAAACTGGCCGGGCTGTCCTCAACGCGCAAAAATGAGGCGCTTCACGCCATCGCAGACGCCTTGGAAGAACGCAGCGCAGAGGTCCTGGCGCAAAACGAACTCGACATCGCCGACGGCCGCGCCAATGGTCTCAGCGACGCCCTGCTGGACCGTCTGCAGCTGACACCGGAACGGATGCGAGGGCTGGCCGACGACACGCGCAAAGTAGCTGCCCTCCCAGACCCGGTCGGCGCCGAGCTCGAAAGCCGCCTGCTGCCCAACGGTCTGCGCCTCAGCCGGCGCCGCATTCCCATCGGCGTATTGGGGGTCATTTACGAAGCCCGCCCCAACACCACAATCGATATCGCCGTCCTCAGCCTCAAGACCGGCAACGCCGTCATCCTGCGCGGCGGCAAAGAGACCCTGCGCAGCAACTTGGCACTTGTCTCCGTGATCGTCGGCGCGCTGCAAGCCCAGGGACTTCCCAGCGAGGCCATCCAATACATCGGCAACCCCGACAGAGCCCTGGTCTCCCAGTTCCTTCGCATGGACAACTACGTTGATATGCTCATCCCCAGAGGTGGCAACAGTCTCCACCGCCTCTGCCGCGAACAGAGCACCATCCCTGTCATCACCGGCGGCATCGGCATCTGCCACTACTACGTCGATATCACCGCCGATCAGGAAAGGGGAATGGACGTCATCGTCAACGCCCGCACCCAGCGTCCATCCGTCTGCAACGCCCTTGATACGCTTCTCGTCAATCGCCAGATCGCGCCCGAGTTTCTGCCCAAACTGGCGCAACGCATGGCAGAGTGCGGTGTCGAGATACGCGCGACACCCGACGCCATGCCATTCCTCACAGACCGCGGAGCAACAGTCATCCCCGCCGGGCCCGACGACTGGGACACCGAGTGGATGACACTGATCCTCGGCGTTAAACTGGTCGACTCGCTCGACGAGGCCGTCGCGCACATCCAAGAGCACAGCCAGGACCACTCCGACGGCATCCTCACCCAGGACTGGAACAACGCCCAGCGCTTTGTCGATGCCGTCAACTCCTCAGCCGTTTTCGTCAACGCCAGCACCCGCTTCAACGACGGCGGCGAATTTGGCCTCGGCGCCGAAGTCGCAATTAGCACGCAGAAACTCCACGCGCGCGGACCAATGGGGCTGGAAGAGCTGACCACATACAAGTGGATTGTGCTCGGCGATATGCAGGTACGAGAGTAACGCTCAGGCGATCATTCAATCGACCGGGGCCGCGCGGCCCCGGTTTTTTCTTGTTACGGTTCGACTGTGTCCGCGTAGTCAAGCAGCGCAGCCGCGGCCGTCTCCAGATCGCCAAAGATTCCCAGGCCGACTGACGCCGCCACCGCCGCCCCCACCGCCGCCTCTTCCGCATGGCTTGGAATCAGCAGCGTCTTCCCGAAACGACGCGCCAGGATCTGGGCCAACAGCCGGTTCTGGCGGACACCGTTGCCCGCACCCACCAGCAACGGCGGCGCTCCCACCACCGGCTCCATCTGTTCGAAAAAAGTGAAAAAGCCTTCCGCCATCCCCTCCAGCAACGCGCGCACAAAGTGGGCCGGCGTGAAGTTGTCCGGTGAAAGCCCACTGAACGAGGCCCGCAACCCCGGGTCGGTGCGGCTGCCGGTGAAGAAAGGTTCACAGCGCAGCCCATCGCTCCCGGCCGGGACCGTCGCCGCAAGTTCCGTCATTCGTTCGTAAAGATCGTCCGGCACTTCAGTGTCAAGGAACCCGGCGCCCACCTGTTGGAAGAAGCGCAGCAAGTAGGCATAGGAACGACCCCCAAACAGCCCTCCCCCTATCAGCAGATACTGTCCACTGGGGAAGGGACGGTTTTCCAACCCAGGAATGAAATGAAAACTGACCGTGCGGGCAGAAATCTGGCCGCCCGTTCCAACGTTCAGGAGCAGACTTCGCCCCGGCTCCGGCGCACTGCCGATGAAACTGGCCTGGTTGTCCCCCAGCGCCACCGTCACCGGCGTTCCCGCCGCCAGCCCGATGGAATCAGCCACCTCTGGGCGCAGACCTCCCACCACATCGCCGGCGTCCCCGATCCGCGGGAAGAGCCGCTCCGGCAGCGCCAACCGCTCCAGCAACGTCGTATCCCAACAGTTCGCGCGGATGTCAAAGATCCCCGAGCTGGCTGCCAGCGTCGGTTCGCAAACGACCGTCGCTCCGGTCAGGAAAGAGACCACCGCATCCGGGACAAAGCAGGCAGTCACTGGGGGATCGGGCAGAGCATCTCGTAATCTGAGCCAGTAGAGGCTGGGTCCAAGAAACCCCGCCGCAGGCAAGCAGCCGGTATTACGAAAGGCCTCGCGGCCTCCCGCAGCCGAGATGAACCTGTCCAGTACCGGCCTATCAGAACCGGGGAGCGGCTCCTGCACGCGCAAGTCCTGCCACGTGATGGCGGGTCCGGCCGGCGCAGCATCCGGCCCAATCAGGGCAACGCCGTGCTGCTGTCCGGTAACACCGATCCCTTGGATGTCGGTCGGGGACAATTCGGCCTGCGCCAACAATTCGGCCAGACACCGCACCGCCAACTCGTACAATCGTGAAAGGTCCAGCTCAGCCCGCCCAGGCCCGGGAGACGAACCAGCGCGATTGGCAACCGCCCGGTGCGCCACTTGGCTGCCGCTCTCCGGGTCCAGCACCACCGCGCTCAGTGAAGTCGTGCCAATATCGAGTCCGATGATCATAGTCAGTTCCCTTTGAATTCTCCCGCAGAGCGCACCGAGATTGTATCCCAAAACCCCGTATGCAAGCATACTCGCATCGCAGCGTCAGTATGCAAAGACCCTTATCTCTCTGTTACAATAGGAAAATATCGAAGGAGGGAAGTCGCGATTCTCTGCTCTGCTCGTAAACACAGCAGCGTTTGAACAACTGAACCCTCGCACCCCCATTCTCGCCTGTACTTCGTGCTCCACAACGCAGAGGAGGCATCATGACGACAACCACCATCGCCCATGACAAGAGCAAACAGCTGATACAAGATGGCTTCTGTGTCTTCGAGCAGGTGCTGTCTCCCGAAATGCTGGCCCGCGTGCGCGCCGCCAGCGACGGCCTCATTGAAGCCCAGTCTGCCGAGCACTTCGAAGAGCAGAAATCCACCGGCAGCATGATCAGCGTCTACGATGATCCCTTCTTCGCCGAACTGGTCGCCTATCCGCCGGCTCTGGACGCGTTGGCATCCCTGGGCTATCCAAACCCGCGCTGGTCCTCCGGCTTTGTTATCAGCAAGCCTGGCCACTCGCCGCCTCTCTTCTGGCATCAGGACTGGTGGGGCTGGAATGATCCCATCAGCTACACCGACATTCCAATGCAGCTCTTTCTGATGTACTACCTGGTGGATACGCGCATCGAGAATGGCTGCCTGCGCGTAATCTCCGGTTCCCATCTCAAGCGCCATCGCATGCATGACGTCGTGCACACAGCCCATACCGATGAACTGCGCCGCGCCACCGACCCGACCCATCCGGCCTACCAGCAGATGCCGGAAGATCAGGCTGTGCCCGTGCGCGCCGGCGATCTGGTCATCGGCGATTCCAGGCTCCTCCACGGCTCCTACGCCAACCAGACCGACGAGCGGCGCACCGTCATCACAATCTGGTACCATCCCAACTTCGACATCTCCTCGCCCCGTATCCAATCCAATCTGAGCCGTACCCAGTCACGAGTAGTCGACTGGCCGGAGCAGGCTCAGAAACTCGTACAGAGGCTTGTTCCCACCTATGAGGGTGACGAAGAACCGCTGGAGTGGAACCGAGTGCCGGGACCTGAACTGAAGTGAGATTCGCTGACGCAAACTTCCCCGCGAATACACATACAGCAAGCTAACCATTCTGAAAAGATTCCGACAATAAGGAGAAGAATTCGATGAAAATGCACATTGGCGGGCAATGGGTGGACAAATCCGAAAAGATCGAAGTGTTGCACCCATTCGACGGCTCCGTCGTCGACACCATTCCCCGTGGCGATGCGGCCGACGTGGAGCTGGCCCTCGCGACCGCCGAACGCGGCGCCAAAGTCATGGCCAGTTTGACCGGCTACGAACGCTATGAAATCCTGCACAAGGCCGCCCACCTGATGGAGGAACGCAACGAAGATCTGGCCCGCACCATTACCCTCGAAGAGGGCAAAATAATCGCCGAAGGCCGCATCGAAGCCTCGCGCGCCGTCGAAATCATCGCCCTCTCCGCCGAAGAGGCCAAGCGCCTCGGCGGCGAAGTCGTCCCTCTTGACGGCGCCCCCGGCGCCGCCGGCAAGTTCGGCTTCACACTGCGCGTGCCCTGCGGCGTCATCGTCGGCATCAGCCCCTTCAACTTCCCCCTCCACCTCGTCTGCCACAAGATCGGTCCCGCCCTCGCCGCCGGCAACGCCATCATCCTCAAGCCGGCCACCGACACGCCGCTCTCGGCGCTGAAACTGGTCGAGATTTTCCTCGAAGCCGGCACGCCGCCCGAAGCGCTCCAGTGCCTGACCGGCTCCGGTAGTGTCATCGGCGACGCCCTCTGCGCCGATTCACGCGTACGCAAGATCACTTTCACCGGCAGCCGCGACATCGGCGAGCATATCTGCCGCACCGCCGGCCTCAAGCGCGTAACCATGGAGCTCGGCTCCAACGCGCCACTCATCGTCATGCCCGACGCCGACCCCGAACGCGTAGCCCAGGCCGCCGCCGCCTCCGGGTACTCCAACGCCGGCCAGGTCTGCATTTCCACCCAGCGCGTCGTTACCCACGAAAAGATCCACGGCGACTTTCTCGACGCCTTCAAGGCAACTGTCGAAAACATCACCACCGGTGACCCGCTCGCAGAAGCCACCAAGATGGGCCCGATGATCCGCGAAGACGACGCCGTACGCGTCGATCAGTGGGTTGAGGAAGCCGTAAGCGGCGGCGCCGAACTCGTCCTCGGCGGGGGGCGCGAAGGTCAGATGTACCAGCCGACCATCGTCTCCAACGTCAGCCCGGAAATGAAAATCTCCTGCGATGAGGTCTTTGGCCCCGTCGTCGGCGTCACCCCCGTCAGCAACATCGACGAGGCCATCGCGCTCGCCAACGACACCAACTACGGCCTGAGCGCAGCGATCTTCACGCAAAATATCGATTGGGCAATGAGATTCGTGCAGGAGGTCGAGTCCGGCAACCTGCATGTCAATTGGGGTACCCAGTGGCGCGCCGACCTGATGCCCTATGGCGGCCTCAAGGAGAGCGGCATGGGCAAAGAAGGGCCCAAGTACGCCGTCGAAGAAATGACCGAAACGAAGATGGCGGTCTTCCACATGGGTGGTTGATCAAATACGCCCGGCAGGCTGCTCAAAGGCCTGACAGCTATCTGAATCGGAAGGCATCGGCACGGTCGCGTTCCCGTGTCGGTGCCTTCTTTCGTCTCCCCATCTAGCCGCCGCTGTGAAATACCGCCAGCCGGAACTCGTGGTCCATCCCTGATTCCTGCTCGTTCAGCCACGATTCATCAGCGATCCGCCCCGAACACGGGCCAAATGAACAGATCGTCAACCGCCGCCTGCATGCCTCTTGCTGCAGCCGGCTCAGTACCGTCTGTAGCATCTGTCCTTGAAAAGGGGAGAACAGAAAATAGACCGTGCCCTCGCACAGGTCTGCGTAGCGCGCGTCCCCCTGTCTGAACGCCACACCGTCGATTCCCAGCCTCGCCGCTTCGCCGCGGGCATGGTCCACATAAGTAGGCAGGACCTCCAGCCCAATCGCCTCCACGCCTGTCAGCAGGTGCACCAGCAGCGCCACCTGTCCCAGCCCGGCGCCAATGTCCACAAATCTGTCGGCGCCCGCCAGCGGCACGCGGTCCACTAACTCTAGCAGCGCGCTCACCGGCGTCGACTCGTAGTGAATCATTTCGCTGTCGCTGCCTTCCCACGGCTGCGGCGGACAGTCGCTGTGAAACAGCCCCGCGGCCAGCGCGTCCGCGGCGTCCCCCCTGAAGTGCAACCACGTACTATCGTCCTTCTTGTAGCGGCAGTTGCTCTCCAACAGGTTTCGCAGTTTGCGCGGTGTGACCTCCCCGGTTCGGATGCCTGTACGCAACCTCTGAAAATAATCCTGGTTACTTGCCTCCAGGGCGCCCCCCAACGCGCGCACCCGCCGCAGTCCGCTTGACGCGAGCCCCTGCCCGGCCTGGAACTTGTACGCTTCCCCCAGAAAGTCGAGCGTCTTCAGCGCCTCAAAGCGCGCCGCTATATTGTTATCATCATGGAGTGTGGAGTCCCGTTCCAAGGCGGCCAGATCTCGCTCCAACTTCGACAGATCGGCCATGACGGTCTCCGCGTGGGGTGAAAGGATGTCTACTTGAGCTCTGCGAGAAGTTCTGTACGGCTGGAAAATGTCTCCGCGATCAGCGGTTCACCCACCAGATCGTATTCCAGCGCGCCATTGATATGCACCTCTAGGACAGTTCCGGCCGGCGCGTCCGCAATGCCCGGCACAAGCACCAGGCCGTCCACCTCCGGCGCGTCCCGGTAACTCCGTCCCATCAGCAGAGGTGCGCCGCTCTCCGCGATTTCGCCCTGGCCCTCGACGAGGATGTCGAGTACCTTCCCAACCTGCTCCTGATTCTTGCGCAAACTGATCGGCTGTTGCACTTCCATCAACCGGCCGTAGCGCTCCTCTTTCTCTTCATCCGGAACCGGATCGGGCAACGCCGCAGCCGACGTTCCCGGCTCCGGACTGAATGGAAATGCGCCCACCTTGTCGAATTCAATCGCCTGCGCGAATTTCAGCAAACCCTGAAACTCCTCTTCGGTCTCGCCAGGGTATCCGACAATAAAAGTCGTGCGCAGAGCAATATCCGGCATCGCACCGCGCAGCTTTTCCACGTGGTCGTAGACCATCTCCAGCCGCGACGGACGGCGCATTCGGCGCAGCGTGCGCGGGTCTCCGTGTTGTAGCGGCATATCCAGGTAGGGCACGATCTTCTCCTGGCTTGCCATCACCTCAATCAGTCCTTCGCTGACGTGCCCAGGGTACGCATACATCAGCCGCACCCACTTCAGAGCGTCGCTTGTCCGGTTGCAGAGAGCGCTCAACAGACGCGGCAGACTGTCAGGATGGCCCTGGTCCCGCCCAAAGTCTGTCGTGTCCTGCGCAACGATCACCAGCTCCTTGGCGCCCGCCTCGACTAACGCATTGGCTTCGTCGACCAGGGCCTCTACAGGGCGGCTGCGCAGCTTGCCCTTAAAACTGGGGATGGTACAGAATGCACACGGCGCGTTGCAGCCGTCGGAAATCTTGAGATAGGCGCTGCCCCCGGCCACCGGTGGCCTCGGCACCGCCTGCACAAAGGTTTCGTCCGGCTCACCCAACAGGGTGTACCGCTCCAGACGGCGCTGCGCCGGCCCACCCCGCACCTGCTTGATCAGCTCTACCACATCCATCCAGCGCCGCGTTCCCAGCAGACCGTCCACCTGCGGTACCCGCTCCAGCACCTCCTCGCCGTTCCGCTGCGCCAGGCAGCCGGCCGCGATCAGCATCTGATCCCCCCGCTTGCCGTCTGCCAGCTCCTGCAATACGCCGATCGACTCCTCTTTGGCCGCTTCCAAAAAGCCGCACGTATTCACAATCAACACGCTCGCCTCGTTCGCATCGGCGCTGACGCCAAAGTCGGACTGACGCAACAGCATCTCCATGCCGTCACTGTCAACCTCATTCTTCGGACATCCGAGAGTCACCAAGTGGTAGGACTGTTTATTTTTCATTTACCAAGCTCTTGCTCAAACCCGCTCGCGTTCATATAGAACCAATCCATCTTGCAGAATCCGATTTCTCAGGAGACCGTAGCTACTCTGTAAATCAATAACACTGATGGAATGCTCAGAGTGAAGGAGGCACTCGCCTAAAACTCTGAAGAAGTTTTCGTCCGGCAACCCCTCAACACAAATATCCAGATCGGAGTCCGCGCGTGCGTCTCCGCGGGCCAAAGAGCCGTAAAGGATTACGCGTTCCGCACCGAAACGCTGCAAAGTCTTGACGGCAGAGGCGACATCCTCCTGGTACCTATGGGGAAGCGCTTCTATCTGAACTGTCCTCACTGGAAAGACCATTCAATGTTATCCGCGCCACAAGACGCCGCTTTGCAAGACGCGGAAGCGAATTGTAGCGCTACAGCTGAACAAGATGTGCGGGCCTCTCGCTCACAATTGGCGAGCCCTCACACAACCAAGCCATTTTAGCACAGATTTCCGTGAAGTTAGATTCAGCCGCCGGGGCTAAGCCGTTCACTACGGTGGCGCACGCGAGGACAATATACAATCAGGGGCGAATAAGATCTAACAGCGCGTCCAACTCCTGCTGGCTCGCGATCGGCCCCACAACCGTTTCGACAATTCTACCTTCAGGGCTGATAAAGAAAGTCTCCGGCACACCCTGAATCCGGTAACGCCGAGCTGCCTGGCTGCGCAGGTCCGGTCCGTTGGGATACGTGACATCAAATTCTGCAAGATAGGCCAGCGCGGCCGGCTCCTGGTCCAGATAGTCCAGTCCGAGAAAGACGATACCGTTCTCCTTTTCGCGACGCCACGTCTGCTCCAGCAGATCAGCCTCATCACGACAGGGCGTACACCAGCTGGCCCAAAAATTGATGACGACGCCCTTCCCCCGCAACTCGCCCAGGTCCACCTCCACGCCATCGAACGTCGTGAAGCTCAGTTCCGGCGCCTCACCCGCGGCCCGTTGTTCCTGCACATTCGTCTGCCACAACCGCACGGCCAGCAGGACGATAAACACCAGGCTGCCGCCAAGGAACAAAAAGCGCCAGAAATACACAGCTCGTCTGGAAGGCGCTTCCGTTTCTCCTTCAGAATGCGACTCGAGTGGGGTGTCTCTATCAAGAAGATCTTCTGTACCGCGCTCCGACTCCGTCGGTTCAGTCATAGCGGGCCAGTTCCTCGTCCAACCGCCGTTCCCGCTCATCGTGTTCGGGTTCGGCTACTCTGGCCGCCGACGGTCGCAGCGGACGCGACATCTGTTGCAAACGCAGCCAGAGGAAGACGCCCCCGCCCGCAAAAGCAACCACAGGTAAAATCCACGCCAGCCAGTTGAACCCCCGTCGGGGCGGCTCGCCCAGCACCTGCGGCCCGTACTGCTCCAAAAAATAGTCCCGGATCGCCGCCGTGTCCTCACCTTCCTCCAATTTGATCGCGATCACCTCCCGCATCTGCTCACACGCTTTCAGCTCGCAGCTGTCCAACCGCAACCTGCCGCCGCACAACGGGCACCACAACTCCCGCGCGACAGTGTTTACTTCATCAGCAGTAATGCCGGTGACGTCATCTTGGGCTAAAAGAGGAGGGCTGCTGAGCGTGGAAATGACCAGCAGACTGACAACCAGAAGGAGAATCCGCAGAGTGGTTGAATGTGCTACTTTGTCGCTGATTGGTCGCGAGGAGAGGGGAGAGGACATTCGTTTGCTGTGCAAAACAAGGCGCGGCTACGCGGCTGGCTGCTCAGTCAATCTCACAAAGAGGCGTTTCGCCAGAGAGCGGCCGATTATCTTCACCAGACTGTCCGGGCCATCCTCCGCAGTATCGTCCTGAATCTGCACGGTGCTCGGCCCGTCAAAGGGCTCTACATTCAACACCTTGACCCGATAGCCCGGCACCAGGTGCAACTGTGTCAGATACCGCAGCATCGGCGCACTGTGGTTGGCTACCCGCCGCAACTCACCCGCCTGCCCTGGCCGCAACTCTGCCAGGCTGATTAGTTCTTCGCTCTGTATCTCACCGTCCTCGCTGGGAACCGGGTCCCCATGCGGACAGTGGGTCGGGAAGTTGCACAGAACTTCCATGCGCTTCTCAAACTCCGCGCTGATTGCGTGCTCCAGCCGCATCGCCTCCGACTTAACCTGGTCCCAGGTGAAGCCCATTACCTCGATCAGAAACACCTCCAACAGCCGGTGCCTTCGAAGCAGCTGCAACGCCGCAAGCCTACCCTGATCGGTCAACTGAATCCCGGTCCGCGCAGTGCGAACCACATGCCCGGTCTCTGTCAGACGCTTCATCATGCTGCTGGCTGCAGCCGACGACACCTCCATCTTCTGCGCAAGAACCGAGGTGGAGATCCTGTCGTGCGTTTCCGTCAACTCGTAGATCGCCACCAGATAGTCGAGCATGCCATCGGTGATGATGTTGCAGAATGTGCGCATGATAGCTATAGTTCAACCGCTGGAATAGGAGAAGAAGCCGCAGCAATTGCTAAATTATAGTATGTTGTCTGTGCCCTGTCAATGCCCAATCGGATTAACAAAAATTATCTACTCACACCTATTGTAGTATACGCCCAGAGGCGCGAATACAGCGGTACGCGCCGCCAATTTGCCCCCCCCACCTCTGCCCTTCGTCCGTTGCTTCCACGGAGAGTCCCAATGCAGCCCGGAACTGTCGATCTGAGCTATCCTCTCGCTCCTTCAACACCCCCGTTTCCCGGAGACTCACCGGTCGAGATCGAGGTGCGCACCGCTATCCCCGCCGAGCTCCCGCCCGCCACACCCGGACACATGAATACCAGCAATCTACGCACCTCCCTCCACACCGGCACGCACATGGATGCCTTCTTCCACTTCTATCACGACGGCGCCACCATCGATCAGATCCCGCTGACACAGTGCATCGGTCCCGCCCTCCTGCTTGACCTCTCCACCAAACAGGCCAGGGAAGAAATCACCGCGGACGACCTGGCCCCCCATCGTCAGGCCATCAGCCGCACCCCCAAGGTAATCCTCAACACCGGCTGGGCCCGGAACTGGGGCAATGCGAGCTACTTTACCCACTATCCCGCGCTAACAGGCGCCGCCGCCAGCTTCCTCGTAGACTGCGACATCGAACTGATCGGCATCGACACCCCTTCGGTCGACTATTCTCCCAACGATGCCCACTTTGTCCTCCTCGGCCATGAAGTTCTGATCGTAGAAAACTTGACCAACCTCGACCAGATCGGGCAGTCCCTATTTCAATTTGCGGCCTTGCCCCTCAAAATCACGGGCCGTGACGGTTCCCCTGTGCGGGCTATCGCCATTACCGGGGAAATATAGTGCTCTCCACGCCACCCATCGGTCCCCGACTAAGGAAAGGGATTGCCCCGCCCCGTCGCTTCAGCTGGCAGCAGCCTGCTCCCTGCCCCGGGCCTTCCTCTCGGGCTTTTCGTACTGAATCTCTTTTCTAAAGTAGTTGACCTGGCGAGGTCCTGTCATGACACAAAGAAAAGTAGGAAATGGAACTACAGCGCCTCAAGAAACACGCCCAAACACAGGCACTGATGCTGTCCCCACCCGCGCCGAACGCTTCTTCTTCGAAAACAACGGCTACCTCGTCCTCGAATCGTTCCTTGAATCAGACCACGTCAGCGCCCTGCTTGACGCCCTCTACCGTGCTGCACAGCGGCGGCGCAAATTGCAGGAACAAGAGTTCCCCCATACCGGTATAACGACGCTCATGGGCGAACAGAGCACCCGCCTCTTCTACATTCTGGATGACGATCCGCTGTTTCTCGAGTTGATCGACTGGCCTGCCATTTGGCCTTACGTGACCGGCCTGCTCAACGCCCGCCCTCATCATCATGCATCCGACGCCATCATCGAGCATGGCAGCGACCTGGTCGGGCGGGGCCTGCGCTGGCATATCGACGGTATCGACGACGGATTCAGAAACCTGGGTCCCCAGATTCCTCTGTTGCAGCTCAAAATCGGCTACTATCTGAACGACATGACCCAGTCCGGCCAGGGCAATCTCTGCGTCGTGCCCGGCAGCCACAAGACCCCCTTTGCAGTGGATCGCGAAGACTTGCAGCGCTGGGGAAGGTCTGCCGGGGTTACCGAGATCTGCGCCCCCGCGGGGACCGCCATTCTGTTCCACAATGCCCTATGGCATTCTGCCGGCCCGTTCACCAGTAAGCATGGGCAGCGCACGATGCTCTATTACGCCTACGAGCATCCCTGGATGATCGCTTCGCAGGAGCACTGGGGCTATCCCGGCGAATTCTACAACAGGCTCCCACCAGCTCGACGCAAGCTGTTCCACGGATTTCTATTCGACCCGCCCGAGCAGCGCTGGGGATGAGAATCCCAATCGGTTTCCGGTTGTAACAGACCCCCCATCCCGATGAACGCGTGCATCCCAAATTGGAGGTGAATTCTCGTATACCTCTGTTATTGAAAAGCCCGTGTCCAGTCCTCGCATCCATCCCCGAAGAATCGTCCATTCACTGACCACTAACCACTGCAGTTCGCTGCGCCCCCCCTTCCCCTCAAAGGTACTGTAGGGGCAGGCCTTATGCCTGCCCTGATCCCCCCTTATCAATGGGCCCCCGGTAACGCCAGGCCTTCTGCCTACCCTGCCTCTCTCCAGGTGCCGGTAGACAATTCCAGCCACCGCCGGCATAATCTCCCCGCCAGACTGTTCCCACCTAAATCTGGGATGCACCCGATGACCTTCAAAACTGGACTGACAGACAACTCTGCTGGTAGGATGGTTTCTCCTGCACCTGGTCGCCGTCCTGCCGCCACCGCGCCGCCGCCGCGATCGCGAACTGAAGGAAAAACAAACATGAAGATCAAAGCCTTCTGGAGAATCTGCGTACTGATCTGCGCAGTCGTATTTGCCGCATGTACCCCGGGCTCTCCTCCCAGTTCCCAGCAACCGGCCGCGAACGGCGCAGATCCGCCTACTCCCACAACGGCGCCAGACCCAACGCCGGCCGAGACCCCGTCAACCGCCGCCGCAGAAACCAGCACACCAGCCCCCGAGGCCGACGCCCAACCGGTGCCCGTTTGGCCGGACATTGTCCTCGTCGAAACCCTGTCCGGACTGCGAAATCCGGTTGACTTCGCCCACGCCCGCGATGGCTCCGGCCGCGTCTATGTTGTCGAGCAGATTGGGTTGGTCCAGGAGTTCACCGATGCCCTCCAAGGCGAGTCCCCCTTCATGGACATTCGCGACCGGGTCACCTGCTGCGGGGAAATGGGGCTGCTTGGCATCGCCTTCCCCGCCGACTTTTCCAGCAGCCGAACCCTGTACGTCAACTACACGACCACCGACCCCGGTAGACTGCATACCCGCGTCTCCCGCTTCCGCCTCCTTCCTGACGCCCACCAGGTCGATCCCGATACCGAAGAGATCCTAATGGAGTTCCACCAGCCCTGGCGCAATCACAACGGCGGCCAGATCGCATTCGGCCCCGACGGCTACCTGTGGATCGGGACAGGTGATGGCGGCAGCGCAGCCGACCCCCAGGATAACGGGCAGAAGGGTCAGTCCCTCCTCGGCAAACTCCTGCGCATCGACGTCTCTGCAGCTGCCGAAGTGCCCTATGCCATCCCTGAGGACAACCCCTTTGTCGGCAACGATGACTTCCTCGACGAAATCTGGGCCTACGGACTGCGCAACCCCTGGCGCTTCTCCTTCGACCGCGCGACCGGTGACCTCTACATCGCTGACGTAGGCCAGAATGCCTGGGAGGAAGTGAACTTCCAACCCGCCGACAGCCTCGGCGGCGAAAACTACGGCTGGCGCATCATGGAAGGTCTTCACTGCTTCAATCCCTCTTCCGGCTGTCCCACAGCCGGACTGACCATGCCGGTCGCCGAGTACGACCGCATCAGCGGTCTGTCCATTACCGGCGGGTATGTCTACCGAGGGCAGGACCACCCCGCCTTGCAGGGCATCTACTTTTTCGCCGACTATGTCACCGGCAATATCTGGGGCCTCAAGCAAGTGGACGGCGTGTGGGAGTCCGAGCTTCTCCAGGATAGCGCCCACAGCGTGAGCAGCTTCGGGGAAGACGAGGCCGGCAATCTCTACCTCGTCGACTACAGAGGCAAAATCTATCAGATCCAGGCCGCAGGCCAGAACTGAAGCAACCGGGTTGAAGATGAGAACGCATGCACTCCGCGATTGAGCTTCTTCCGATCAGCCTTCTGGCAGCACAGCACCACCTAGAGGACCTACCATGGATTTCGACCTGATTATCATCGGCGGCGGGATCGTCGGCGCGGCCGCCGCCTACCGCGCCGGTCAGTTGGGCGCCCGGACGCTGCTCTGCGACCGACGTGACCCAGGCCGCGCCACCGACGCCGGCGCAGGCATCCTCGCGCCCGAGAGCAGTACCCGCGATGGACGCCTCTGGTACGACTTCGCTCTCGATGCAGTCGACTACTATGCCGTCCTGATCGAAGAACTCGCCGCCGTCGGCGTGCCTGACGGAGAACTTTCCCAAGCATACAGTCGCTGCTCCAAGCTGACCGTCGCGCTTGATGAGGACGAAGCGGCCGCCCTGACTGAAATGGAGCAGGAAATCTACGCCCGTCAGGACGAGCGTCGCCCGCCCGCCGCAGAATGCATACGACGCATCTCCTCCACAGAGGCCCGTGACGTCTACTACCCCCTGCTGGCCGACGCCAGCGCAGTCCTGCTCCAGCCGCTCGCTCGCCGGGTCGACGGTCGCCTCATGACCGCCGCTATCGAGCACGGCCTCCGCAGTCGCGGCGTCCAGACAGTCGACGCCGACGTGTCGGCACTGCTCTTGGAAGACGGCCAGGTACTCGGCGTCCGCACAGCTGCAGGCGATGAATATACGGCCGGCGCAGTACTCATCGCCGGCGGCGCATGGTCAGATGCCTTCGGCAGCCAGCTCGACGTCCAGATTCCCGTTGCCCCCCAGCGCGGACAGATCATCCACCTGCAGCTGCCCGGGCAGGACAGTGGCGCCTGGTCCATTGTGAATGGATGCAGCGGCTACTACCAGGTGCCTTGGCCTGACGGTCGCGTCGTCGTCGGCGCCACGCGCGAGACCGGCAGCGGCTTCGCGCCGCACGCAACAGTTGTCGGCGTCCAGGAAGTACTGCGTGAGGCCCTGCGACTCGCCCCCGGCCTGCACCACGCCGCCATTCATGAAATTCGCGTTGGTCTGCGCCCCTATACCACCGATCATCTGCCCCTGCTGGGGCCCATTCCGGGAGTGAAAGGTGTATTCCTTGCAACCGGCCACGGGCCCACAGGTCTGACCCTCGGTCCATACAGCGCAAAGCTGGTAGTGGAGCAAGCACTAGGTCAAGAGATCGCTTGGGATCTGGCCCCCTTTTCGGCAACTCGTATCATTCGCTGAGCCAAAGGCGTCCCCAATGGCTATACGGCCGCCGCCGCCGACCCGCTCCTGGGTGCATTCAGTTTTAGCCTAACTGGAAGTTGCAACAAAGAATCCGCAGGTGAACCAACGCCTTCGGTTCATCCGCATCGACACAAATTCATACCTGGACAGAGCTAACGAATGGACAGAATCCCCCCCGCCATCGATTCGCTTCAAAACGACTTTCCCGATCGCGACGATCTCGCTCCCCAAACGCGCACAGACTACACAATCCAAGAAATGCCGGAGGATCTTCGTCCCAGAGAAAGGCTGGAGTATGCCGGCGCCAGCGCCCTCAGCGCGGCTGAACTCCTCGCAATCGTGCTGCGCACCGGAGGCCGGGGCGAAAACGTCATCCGCCAGTCCGAGCGGCTACTGACCGAGTTCAACGGCCTGCCCGGTCTGGCCCGCGCCAGTTTCGAGGAGCTGACAAGGGCCCACGGCGTCGGCAAGGCCAAGGTCACGCAGATCAAAGCCGCTCTCGAGTTGGGACGCCGGCTTCTGCTCGTCGCGCCCCAGGAGCGCGACAAGATCCAGAGTCCCACCGATGTGGCCAATCTTCTGATGTTGGAAATGGGAATGCTGGAGCGGGAACAGGTGCGAGTCGTGCTACTGGACACGAAAAACCATGTCCAGCGTACCCCCGTTGTCTATTCCGGCAGCCTGAACGCCGCCGTAATTCGTGTAGGTGAAATCTTCACCGAGGCCGTGCGCGCCAACAGCGCATCACTCATCGTCGTCCACAACCATCCGAGCGGCGACCCGACGCCCAGCCCCGAAGATGTGCAGGTGACAAAGCAGATCGTCGCCGCGGGCAAGCTCCTGCAGATCGATGTTCTCGATCATCTGATCATCACCCGCGACAAATATGTAAGTCTGAAGGAAAGAAGGTTGGGGTTCGACTGATACGAAGCGCCGCCGCTACGCCAGCGCGCTGACACTGAGAAGGTATTCGGTCACCGCACGCACATCGCCGGCAGTCAGCTGTTGGTCCTTCTTTGAACGCACATACTTCTTCAACTGATCCGCCCGCAACACAGGCATTGAAGGGTTCTCAAGATCCAGTTGCATCGCCGGATTAATGAAGACCGCTGCGCTCTCGATCGGAATGTCGGCAGCGTTTACTGCCAAATTGCCGCTGGACTCTCCCTCTTGTAGCAGCTCCAGAACCTTCCGTTCGGTGTCCTCGATCTCACGTGTGGGGTTGCCCAGTCCCTCCCTGTTGAGAAACGTGAGCAATCGGCCCAGGCTGAACCGTTCCCGCCATCTGTCTCCGCTTACGGTCACAGTCCCTTTGTCGCTGCGTACAAGAAATACCCGAACGCCCGACGGCCCGACCAATACGTACGGCACATCTTCCAGGCCCCACAGAAAGAGCGAGTACTTGTCGTCAAACCCTTTCAAGCCGCTTTCGATAAGCTCGTCCGGCCGCGCCACTCGTTTGCTGCCCGGCCAGCGGCGGGGGGCAAAGCGGTTAATGTAGTAGCTACCCACATTGGATGCAATAAAACCCACAGCCAGCGCGCCAAAACTGACCACCGTCCAGTAGCGCTGGATAAAGCCGGTCAGAGCGTTGGCTGCCGGTTCGTCCGGTGGGAACCAGTTTGGCGTAAAACTGGCGAGAAGGCCGACAAACAGGATCGCCAACCCCCCCAGGGCGATTCGACGCCCACGCTGTTCTCTTGCCTTTATCGCCGGCAGATTGCGGTAAACTTTCATGGAGTTGTATTCTTCGGTGTTTGGGCTGGCTACCGCTGAAGGGCGACTACCTCATCGGGGCTGTCGATAACTTCGCTGACGCCTGACTGAATCTCCTCAACCAGTCGCGAATCGATCAGCTGCTTCGCATTGCGAATCGTGTGGCGGATGGCATTGGCGTTGCTTCTGCCGTGCCCGACAACCATCAGATTGGAAAGGCCCAGCAGCACCGCCCCCCCAAACTCACTGTCATCCAGCCTGCGCGCCATCCTGCGCAGTGCCGAACGAACCAGCAAACCGCCAATGCTGCTGATCGGCCCGGCTGTAATCTCATCTAACAGGACGCCCTGAAGTAACTTGACAATGCCCTCCGCGCCCTTCATGAAAACATTGCCCGTAAAGCCGTCCGTGACCACCACATCAGCCATGCCGCTCGTCACGTCCCGCGCCTCAATGTTGCCCATGAATCGGATGCCTGGCGTCTGCTCCAGCAGTGAAGTCGCCTCCAGAACAAGCTGATTGCCCTTGCCTTCCTCTTCACCATTGCTCAGAATGCGAACGCTCGGATTGCGCACGCCCATGATGCGCCGCGAATAGACGCTCCCCATTACGCCGAACTGCTGCAGCTGCTCCGGCTTGACGTCCGTGTTGGCGCCCACATCCAGGATCAGGCAGAATCCCCGCAAAGTGGGAAAGGGAACGATCAGCGCCGGACGCAGAATGCTTTGCATCCGACCAAAGTGCAGAATGCCCGCGGCCAGCGCGCCGCCTGTGTTGCCCGCCGTTACAAACGCATCCGCTTTGCCTTCCTTCACCAGCTGACAGGCAACCACCATCGAACTGTTCTTCTTGGTGCGTACTGCCTTCACCGGTTTGTCCGACATCTCGATTACTTCATAGGCAGGCACGATCGGCAGATTCAACCTGTGAGTCGGATGCCTCGCCAACTCTCGGTCAATGACGTCCGGGCGCCCGACCAGCGAAACAGTAACGTCGTACTGTCGAGCAGCCAATATCGCACCGGTTACAATTTCGCGCGGTGCATTATCTCCGCCCATGACGTCAAGGGCAATATTCATGCAAACTTCCTCCAATCGGCATTATGATCAATGGTATACTACTATAGGTTCGGAGCATTTGAGAAATCGCCCGAAATGCCAAAGATGTCGAAATCGCTTCGACTCCCAAGGAGGGGCTGCATATGTGCTGGCGCTGGCAACAGTGAGCGCGAACGTGATCTACGCAACCGAAGAGATGGTGTGCAGAGTGCGGGACGACGGCATCGTCGCTATCGTGCGTGGAGACTTTCCCGCCCGGAAAATCCTCGAAATCGGCGACGCACTCCTGGCCGCCCCCGTGCTTGTGATGGAAGTGACGTTGAACACGCCCGGCGCGCTCGAGCTTATCCAGATGTTGCGCGACCGCTTCGGCGCAAATATGAACATCGGGGCCGGCACCGTGCGCACGGTGGAACAGTTCGACGCGGCCGTCGCCGCCGGCGCGCAATTCTCCGTCGCCCCTGGGCTGAACCCAGCCGTGGTAGCGCAGGCCCGCAAGGCCGACATTCTGCACATTCCCGGCGTCTATACCGCCACCGAAGCCGAGGCAGCCCACGCAGCAGGCGTCCCTCTGCTCAAACTCTTTCCCGCCAATATCGGTGGCCCTGCCTACCTCAAAGCCCTGCGCGCGCCGCTCGATGACATCCAGTTCGTGCCTACCGGCGGCATCGGTCCCGACAACGCCGCCGCTTGGGCTGCCGCCGGCGCCGCCGCACTCGGTGTTGGCAGCGCCCTCGTCACCGGCCCGGGCCAGACCATGGCTGACCTGATCAAGCGGGCACGCGCCTTACGTCAAGCCTGGGAGTCAGGCAAACCCACTGCCTAGTTCGCCCTGCGATTTCCTCTAATCCCGCAACTCGTTCATAGCCGTAGGCAGAAGCGTCAGCAGATCCGAGGCGACGACCCCGGCGCTTCCTATCCTCTGTTCGCACAGCTCGCCGGCCCGCCCATGGACCCAGGCCCCCAAACACGCGGCGTGGAATGAAGACAAGCCCTGCGCCATAAAACCAGCGATGGCGCCAGCCAGAATGTCCCCCGTCCCGGCAGTGGCCAGCGCAGCCGTGGCCACTGGCAGCACCGCCAGCTCCCCCTCCGGCTTGGCAATGACCGTATACGGCCCTTTGAGCAGGACGACCGCTTGCCATGCCGCAGCCCGCTCCCGCGCCAGCTCCCAGCGATTGTCGATTACCTCCTGCGCCGACGCCAGCCCGCACAGACGGGCCATCTCCCTCGGGTGAGGTGTCAGCACGCAGTCGGCCGGCAGAAGCGCCGGCCAGTCCTCCAACTGGGCCAGAAGGTTGAGGCCGTCCGCGTCGATCACAGTAGGCGGCAGGGCTGGCGCCTCCGCCGGCAGCTGGTCGCGGCGGCGGATCCTACCGAAAGGAGAATCGCCTGGTGAATCCGGGTCAGATGCCTGCTGTTCGTCATCACCGGCCTGGCTGTCAGATGGGGCAAACGCGCCCGGCAATGCCGACGGACGCCGCCTGTGATTCCTGCGCAGCAGCCTTTCCATAAAGCCCCGCGTGGCGTCTTCCTGTCCTAGCCCGCAGCCGATGAGCAGGGCCCCGTATTCTCCCAGCCGTGCCGTGACGTTGGCAGCCGCCGCGTCGTTCACCACCCCCAGATCGTGGCTCAGAAGAATCCACGTCGGTTCAGGCAGGGCCGACGACACCGGCACCCACACCGGCTGCGGAATCGCGCCAGTTACCAGCCCCGCTCCTACTCGCCCCATCGCCGCGCAACTGAGATAAGCGGCCCCCGGGTAATTTACGCTGCCGACAACCGCCATCGCCTTGCCAAATACACCTTTGTGACTGTTGCGGCTGCGTGTGGGCAGCAGGCCGCCCACCTGCTCCGGTGTCAGGAAAAACGTCCGCGCCTCTGCAGCAAGCTCGGAGGGAATACCAATATCCGCCACCACCAGCTCGCCGAGCACAGCCGCGCCGGGAAACTGAAACTGTCCCTCTTTCGCGCAACCAAAAGTAACCGTCATATCGGCCGCAACCGTAACCGGGTCGAGCGCACCGCTGTCCGCATTCAGACCGCTGGGCACATCGACCGCGACGATAGCCAGTGGCGACTGTTTTTCCGGGCCGTCCGGCTCAGTCGCAGCCACAGAGCCGTTTCCCCCGGCTGCCGTTCTCTCGGACACCTGTCGGCTGCTGCGCACCTCCGCCACCTGTTGCAAGATGCCGGCCAGCTCACCCTCGATGGGCCGGTTGGCGCCCGTACCCAGCAACGCGTCCACGACCACGTCAGCTACCTCCAGCCACGCCCGCAACTGCACCGCGTCCACGTCTTCCTCCGCGTTGTGAACGGGCACATTTCTTTCAAGCAGTTTGCCCAAATGGCCCTCGTAGTCCTCCGGCGGCGCTGCCTTCTTGCGCGATCCGCTTTTCCGCCGCTTGTCCCCGGCCTTCTCCTCCTTCGCCGGAGGTACGCCCCTCTTCCAAAGATAGACCCTCACCTGATACCCGGCGTCGTTGAGATGCCGCGCGCAAACAAGCCCATCGCCCCCGTTATTGCCCGGCCCCGCCAGGACCAGCACAGTCCTGTCCGCACTGAAAGCAAAGTTCTCCTGAACTGCTTCGGCCAGCGCAGTACCCGCCTGCTCCATCATCGCCGCATAGCTCTGACCGGCCGCATCGGTCTCCTTCTCCAGTCGCTGCATCTCCGCGACGGATACAATTCTAGTATGGTCGGCGATCTCATTCATAGCGTGCCTCTCAATAAGCCATTCCTGTCAGCTTCCCGCCACCCGAACTGGATGGGGTACCGGCTGGTTGAAAAGATACCCCTTCTCGTTGAAAGGAATCTCGTCTGGTTGCGTATTGCCCGCGGCGTCCGTAGCCCGCGTCATGATCGTGTACTCTCCCGGCGGAGCATCCCAAGTGAATCTGAACCGCGTCCAGGAATATCTAAATGCCTTGCTGCCTGGAGCCTCCGCAAGATGCTCGAACTCCGGCTGAATCTGCGACTCCTCCAGGGTAGAACTGTTCCATGTCTCCCCGGAATCAGCGCTCCACTCCACTTCCGCAATCGGCCCGTTCGGCGAGTGCGCGAAGCCAAATATGCAGTGCTCCCCCGCCTCCAATTCAGCCTCCCACGGCAGCGCCAGAGCGCTCTTGACCGTCTGCGTTGTCAGTGGCCTGCCCAGCGCTTCACCTTCAGGTGGATAAGCATCGCCGATCAACGTGTATGAGGTCGTGTTGTTACGCGTCCAGAGCTGTTTCGACGAGACGACGATTCGACCTAGCCACTTTATACTGGCAGCCCCTACCCAGCCAGGCGCCAGCGCCCGCACCGGGAAGCCGTGATCCCTCGGCAGGGTCTCGCCATTCAATGCATAGGCCAGCAGTGTATCCGGATCCATCGCCTTTTTAACCGGCATGACGCGCCGGAAGCCCTCTTCCGGTGAACCCGTGTCCAGTCCAACCAGAAGCACGCTGACCGCCTTGTCCGTGATGCCCGCCCGCTCCAGCACCTCCCGCATCGCTGCGCCGGTCCATATGCCGTTGCTGACCGCTCCCGTTTTCCACTGCGTCCCTTTCGCCGGCTGCCCCGTCACCAGATCGAACATGGCCCGATGGTTGCCCGCGCACTCCAGGCAGGAGATGAACGTCCGGCTGGGCAGACTCAAAATGTCGTCGTAGGACAGTTCCAATGGATTGGCGACCGCATCGCCCTCGACCGAGAGCCGCCAATCCGCCGCGTCTACTTTCAGGCTGACCGAGTTGTTACGCACAAAAAAGAACCGGCTAGGGGTAATCAATCCCTGCATGTTTTCCAGGCGGGCTTCCAGATTCCCCCCGCCGAGATCGTTGAACGGTGCCGGATCCTTAGTAAATAATGGAGCTTCTGTCGTGCTCTCTAATGTTGACGGTCGTGTAGCCGTAGGCAGTGGCAGACCCGTACAAGACGCCAGCACAGCAGCAGTCCCGCCAGCTGACAGCAGCTGCAGGAAACGCCGCCGGCTCAGGCCTCGCTTACGCGCGAGCTGCCAGAGCTCAACTTTTCCTTCAGGGTCTGTCTGTGATCCCATGCTCCCTGCTGTCATCCCAGCACGCTCCTGACTGCAACCAACTGCCGGCAGTTCCAAATGTCGGCGGGGGCAACGTCAGCGCGCAGCGAAGGTGAACGGTTTTCCACTCAACTCGGCCTGCCAAAGCGCAGCAAATACCCATTACAGTCCCGAATTGCAAACTCCCTCATCCCCCAAGGCTCGTCAGTCGGCTCCCGTTCGATGTGCACGCCCGCCTCCTGGTATTCCTCAAACAGACCGTCGACGTCCTCGCCCATGAATATATAAAATCCAACCGGCGGTTTCGGCGGCAAGGGCTGGTCTGTCAGTGTGAACTGAATATGCGCGCCCTCTGACGTCCATTCCCCGCGATGAATGCCGGCGTGCGCGGGCGGATCGCCATACAGAAATCCGATCGTAAAGCCCAGCTTGTCACAGTAATACTCCGCCGCGGCCTGCACATCCGGCACCGCCAGGATCGGCGCCAGCAGGTATGCAGCTTGTGGGTTGCCCGCCAGCTGGTCTGTACGCCACTGCTCTGCCGTGATGCCGTACACTACCTTGTCATGGCCGGTCTCGTCCTGGTGGTACTTCTGCCGCATACGCCCCCGCCGCCTGAACCCGACCCGCTCAGCCACGCGCACGGATGCCCTGTTCTCCTCACTGATCCACAGCTCCACCCGGTCCAGCCCCATCTCGTCAAAGCCGTAGTCCAGCGCCGCCCGCACGGCCTCGCTCGTATAGCCGTTTCCCCAATGGTCCGGGTGCAGAAAGTAGCCCATTCCCGGCACGCCCGTATTGCCGATGTAATCGACATATCCCAAAGCCGGGCCGTCCTCGGTCGTGCGCACGGTCCAGACCGTCCCTGGCCCGTCGAGCATTCCATCGACCATCTTTTTTGTCTCGGCCGCGGAAGTGTGTGGCGCATCGTCCATATACACCATCGCCTCCGGCCTGCGATACGCGTCAAAAAGGTCCTCCGCATCCGCCGCCGCAAGGGGACGCAAAATCAGTCGGTCAGTCGTAAGTATGGAATGCATCAAAGCGTCTCCAAAAGTGTCCTGTTTCTCTATCGAATATGTTTATGTGAACCTGTATCGAATTGGCTTCGGTCCATGTAAGACCATGCAGAACAACAGCACCCGGATGTCCCGAAATCTTCGCCGCGAGCTACTGTCAAGGTCGGTACAGCCCTAGCAGCGACGGCCTTAGCTCCGACGCCTCCAACAAATCAGTACTGTCACTGAACTGGTCGATGCTCCCTATGGGTCGGCGCTTGGCCAGCTGCGCCACCTCCGGGTCGCGGATAGGTCGCAGCAGCGCATCCGCAAAGCCGTGCAACGCCATTACGCGAAACGGCCGCCCAAAGAAGCTCGTCGGCCTCTCCGGCATCGGTTCCGTGAGCCCCAATTGGTTGTGGCGAGCAGCCACAACGCGATATGCCTCGCTCAACCAGCGGTCCCGTTCCTGCCAACTTTCCGCCCTCTTAACAGCCAGCAGTTTCTCTTTCAAGGCCGTCGCGCTCTCCAACTGCGCAAAAGCCGTACCGAACCATTTGGCGTACGGCGCAAACCGCCTCTCCATCAGAAAACACAGCCGCATCAGGTCCCGGACCAGCCGCGACCCGATCAGCGCCGAACCCAGCTCGTCGCCCACCAGGCCTGCCCGCCCCATCAGATGCTCCTCCTGCCCGACGCGAGCCCAACCCGCCCCCAACAAATAGCGCCACACATCCGGCGGATACCAGCTGAACCGCGTCCTTATGCCGTTCAGCCCGATTTCGTCGTGGAAGACCCCCCCGGCCGTTATCGTGCGCAGCTTCTGCTGTGGGAAAGTCAGCCAGTCCGATACTCCGATCGCACCGTCGATGTCAAAGTTCAGATAGCCTCTGAAAAAGCCCCCGATCGTCTGCGTCTCCACCCTGTGATTGACCGGCCCGCTCTCCGTGGCCTCCAGGAGCTGGACCCCATTGTCATCAGGGTTCGGTTCACTGAAATTCGTCGGGTAACCCAGAAAACTGTGCGGCAATCCATCGCGCAGCGCCGCGTCGATATCTTCAGCGTGAGTCTCCCAGTCATCCCGACGCAGAAAAAGCTGCAGCCGCGGCCCCCAGCCATGGTCCGTCGAAATCTCGTCGTCAAACCCCAGCGTCTCCGAACCGGAACCGATCAACGCCGCACTGTGAGGCAGGCCGTGGAACGACTCCTCCAGCAACGGTCGCACCGCTTCCCAATAGAAACGTCTGCTCAACTCCATCCCAGAGACGAACGTCATTCTCTATACCGCCGGTTCGAATGAAGGTCCTACGCGTATGTTATGTCGAAGAAATGTCGCCGCCATTCCATGCAATCTCAAAAGGCCGACTCCCCCCACACAAACGCGCCGCCAAACAGCGTAGCCTCCACGTCCGTTTCCAATATCGCCATCGGATGGATCGTGAAAATGTCCTGTGACAACACCACCAGATCAGCCAACTTGCCCGCCTCAATACTGCCCTGGCTGCTCTCCGTACTGCCCGCGTACGCTGCGCCGCCCGTATAGGCCCACACCGCCTCCTCCACTGTCAGCCGCTCGTCAGGATACCAGCCGTCACCCCCCGGGCTGCCGTCCGCCCGCATCCGCGTAACCGCCGCATGAATCCCCTGGATCACGTCCGGCGTCTCCACCGGCGCGTCCGATCCGAAGGCCAGCTTGGCCCCACTGTCCCACAGGCTGCGAAAAGCGTACGCGTAGCGGCTCCGCTCCCCCCAATACCTGTCGGCAAGAAGCATATCCTGCGTGGCGTGGATCGGCTGCACCGACGCGATGATATCCAGCTGCGCAAAGCGGTGAATGTCCTCCGGATGCAGCACCTGCGCATGCTCGATGCGGTGTCGCAAATTCAGCCCACGGCCTGCCCGGCGGCTCTCTTCCAGCGTGTCCAGCACCATGCGATTCGCCCTGTCGCCGATCGCATGTGTGACCACCGCCAGCCCCGCATCCGTAGCCCTGGCAATGATGTCCGCCATCTCCTCCGCGCCGGTCACCACGATGCCTGTATTGTCAGGTTCGCCATCGTACCGCGCCAGCATCCACGCCGTGCGCGGTCCCAGCGCGCCGTCACTGAACACCTTCACCCCGCCAATACGCACGAACTCATCGCCGAGCCCTGTGCGCAGCCCCAACCGGATCGCGCTGTCCAGCTCCGCTACCGGGATCTGTGCCACCGTGCGCAGCGTAAGATCTCCCTCCGCCCGCAACTGTTGAAAAGCGCGCAAAGATGCCGCCCCCTCCTTTGTATGTACACCCACGATCCCCATCCGGTTGACGACTTCCTGCGCGTGGCGCACTGCCGCAACCGCCTCCCCATCCGCCGGTTCAGCCATACATGGGAACGCCAATTCCATCGCCTTCTCCAACAATATACCCGTCGGCTTCCCCTCCCCATCGCGCACAATCTCGCCGCCCTCCGGGTCTTCTGTATGCGCTGTGATCCCCACCTGTTCCAATGCCAGGCTGTTCACCCACGCCGCGTGGCCGCACTTGCGCGCCAGGTAGACCGGATGCGCCTCCGCAACCGTGTCCAACTGTGCAGCCGAAGGAAACGCGCCGCCCGTCCACACCGACTGGTCCCAGCCGCGCCCCATGAGCCACTGACCGGGTTCCGTAGCCGCAGCCCTCTGGCCCACCTTCTCCAACGCTGACGACAGCGCTCCGACTCCGCTCAAATCGATCTCCTGCAGACTTAGACCGTAGGAAAGAAAGTGGATGTGGGCGTCAATGAATCCGGGCACGACAGTCGCGCCCCGCAAATCAACCGCCCGCCCCCTCGGCGCCAGCAGCGACCGCATTTCGCTGTCGCTCCCCGTGGCTACAAAACGGTCGCCCGCGACCGCCACCGCCGAAACTCGGGGGCGCTCCGGATCCATTGTGTGAATATTGCCATTGAACAAAACCAGATCCGCCTGCACAAGCCGCTCCCACGCTAAGCTGCCCGAAAATCTGCCCTTCTACCTCTTTCGGGCCGCTGATTCCTTTTATTCGCCCTGCATCTGTTATACCATACAGCCGCCGGAGCGCCACTGTGAAGGTCGTTCACCGTAAAGATTCATCACCATAGAGTTTGCAAATAGAGCGGAGTCGGCAGGAGGTGCTCGCCCGCGATCAATCGCGGCACTGTAACGTCCTTTCGCCGGCTCTCAGCCCCGACCCACTTCATGAGTACACCATCGGATTTCCTACCCATCACCGTCGGACTTCTCATCCTTCTCCTGTGGGCCGGCGTAGGCGCATGGCTGACAATTCGCCGCCACGAGCGCCGTTGGGATCTCCTGTGCGCAACCCTGCTGGCGGCAATGCTTGCCGCCTTCTTCTGGCGCACCATTAGCGGCGTTGCCTACCGACCGGCCGACGGCGGCGATCTGGTCAGCTTCCTCTTCCCAATATATCGATTCGCCGCCCGCACACTGAGCCAGGGCAGCCTGCCGCTCTGGAATCCACACCTATACGGCGGCGCGCCCTTCATCGGCGACATTCAGGCCGGCTTTCTCTACCCGCCCAACCTGCTTCTCTTTCTCCTCAACCCATCCTTTGACTATCGTTGGATGGAGTTCTTCAGTATCGGCCATCTCTGGTGGGCCGGCCTGGGCGTCTACGCCCTCTCTCGCACCCTCGGCTGCAGCCGGCCCGCCGCACTCCTGGCCGGACTCGCCTTCGGCCTCTGCGACATCCTCTTCATCCATCTCGGCAACCTCAATCTCATCGCTGTCCTTTCTTGGAGTGGCTGGATACTCGCTGCCTGCCATCGTGCCCTGACCCGCCGCAGCCTGACCTGGGCAGGTGTAGCCGCCGCCCTCTTCGCGGTCGCCAACTACGCTGGCCACGCGCAGAGCAGCTACTATCTCGGCATGTCCGCCGGGATCTACTCGTTGGGCCTATTGGTAGTCCAGCATTGGCAAAGTTTCACTGCTCAGTCGCACAGATCCGCCCTTCGACACTTCCTGGTCAGCCTTCAGTTCCCGCTAGCGATTTTCATCCTGACCGCGCTGCTCTCCGCGCCGATCCTTCTTCCATCCTTCGAAATGTTGCCCCATACCCTCAGGGCGGAATTCGGCTATCAGGACACTGTTTCCTACTCACTCGCGCCGGGACCAGCCTTAATCGGTCTACTGACGCCAGGCTTCTTCGGACGAGGACCTGCTGCTTACTGGGGCTCGTGGGATCGAGTCGAACTCCCCTACGCTGGACTTGTAACACTCCTCCTCGCGGCTGGCGCGTTCCTGCTGCCCATACCGGAGAAAAGGCGGCAACTGTTTCCATGGCTGGCGCTGGGCCTCTTCGGCTTTGCCATAGCGCTCGGAGGCGCCACACCTGTCCATGGCGGGTTGGCTCGGGTCCTTCCCGTCTATGGTAACTTCCAAGCCCCAGCCCGAACAATCGTCCTGTGGGCGCTGGCAGTTTCCGTGCTGGCGGCTATCGGTTTGGATGCCTTTCTGCAAAAAGAAAAGAAGGGAGACAACGGTCCCCGTTCCTCCCATTCTCTACTGTATTTTTCCGTGATTCGCACTAGTGGCCCCGCGCTCCTCCTCGTCCTCATCCCACTGTTTATTGTCACGACGCGGTTGCTCAGCGGGGATCCCGTGGCGCTGCAGCGGGCCTCCACCGCCGGCATGGCACTGCTTCTTGCCGCTATTGTATGGGTGGCTGTATGGCTCCTCCTGGCCCTATACCGGCGCCAACGCCTTTCGACTAGCGCCGTAGCCGCGCTGTTTATTATCCTGCTCCTGCTGGAACTGTTTGCCGCCAGCGCGAACATCGACATAGGCAGGAGTGATCCGGCAAGCAAGTTTGTGCATCCAGAGATTGTCGCCTTCCTGCGGGAGCAGGCTGGCGAAGAAGCCGACTGCGTCCCCAATCAAACTGAACGCTGCCCAGCCGCTGCCGGTACAACCCGCCGCCATTTCCGCATCGACACCCGTACAGGGATCCTCGATCTGTGGCAGCCAAGCACTGCAGCCCTGGCCGGCTTGCAAGATGTATGGGGAATTTCCAATCCGTTGGAGCTGGTCCACTGGCATACGCTTTGGGAAAACAACGGCGGGCGCCACACCCGCATCTATGATCTGCTCAACGTACTTTACGTTCTTGTGCGTGATGGCACACCCCTGCCGGAGCAATATACGCTGGCCTACGACGCCCCCGGCCCCCTCGCCGTCTACGAGAATCCCGACCCACTGCCCCGCGCCTGGCTGGTTTCCGCGGCGCAGATCCTCCCTGACGAAAACGCTGTGCTGGCCGCGCTGCAAGAGCCAACCTTCGAGCCGTCAAATACTGTCGTTCTAATGCAGAACATCGCCCACTCGCCAGGGCCCGAAGAGTCGACGCCATTGAGCTTGGACGCGCCTGTCTCGATCCTCTCCTACGACGAGAATGAGATCCTCCTGGCAGCCAGCGCAGAATGGCCGGGCTATCTGGTGTTAAGTGAAGTCTGGTATCCGGGCTGGCGGGCAACGGTGAACGGTGCGGCAGCGCCTGTATTACGCGCTAACTATACGCTGCGGGCGCTCCCCGTGCCCGCGGGAGATCTGACAATTCGACTGTGGTACGCGCCGGACAGCTGGCGTCGTGGGCTGACGCTGTTTGGCGTAGGCATCCTGCTGCTGGCCAGCCTGTACCTGTGGCAGGTTGGCTGGGTAGGCAGGAGAGGAAGATAAACTCACGAGAGTTGCTACAACTGGCAGATGGTTGGTCTGTATAGGCGCCGTCTTCCATCACCGGGTCCCTCCCAGGCGCAAGCGCGCCAAGGTCGTCTCTGGTTGCCAGACGCCTATCTCAACAGTCGGTACCTGCGTTGCGAAATTGTAGACGACCAACCGCAATTCGTACTCATCAGGCGGGAGTTCGTCAGGGAATTCAAGCTGGACCAGAGAATCGACCTTTTCATCCCTCGGCCATTTGCTTGAAGGCACGTGATCCGCAGGTTCCCATATGAGATCATCCGCTTGATGGACAAGCTTTCCTTGCCTATCGTACAGTCGTAAAGACATCGCATAGTCGACAGTCAACTCAGGGGCCGCTTGCCATTGCAAGACGCCCCACAGCGAGCGCTCCTGCCCCAGGTTGAGCGGTTGCCGCGACGACAGTTGTACCTCGTTCTGGCCCAAGGCGATTCCGTGAAGAGTAATCCCGCCATCGTAGAGGACTGTCAATGGCTCAATTTCCTCGTAGAAGGTCCAGGGACGCGCCAAAGAGATGTCCGCGTAGTTATGGATCTGAAAGTCAGGGTATTCGTCGCTACCCAGATATCGCCCGTACTTGCTAAGCAAAAAGGTAACAGGTCTGGTTTCATCCCTTACCCATCTGTTGGTGCTGTTCCAGTCCACCACATTTACCGTTGATACCCTCTCTTTAGCTGCCAGTGTAGATTCGATTTCCTGTGCTAAATTAGACGCACCCATATAAATCGTACGGGCTGAAGCTTCGCCGTGATACAAGTAATTGAAAGTGTAATGATTGGCGATCTGGTAGGTATACGAGTATCCAGGGATCAGGTAAACAGTTCCTGCATCGGACGGCAACGCGTTTAGCGTCCACGCCCAATCTACCAGCCATGTCTCGTATGAATTGTTTATTTCACGATGTTCCACCCACTTCTGGAAATAGATGCGATAGGTAGTAACACCTTGAAAGAGAACCAAGCCAGCGACCAAAACCGCCGCAGCAAATACAATCCTCGACTTACTTTCCTTACGCAATCTGACCACGCCCCATTGCATAGTCAGAAAACGCCCCGTCAAGAATCGGAATGCCTCCCACATGCCGACACCTGTGAGCAGATAGATTGCCGGCACAGCGCCTATCATACGCAGTGTGTTGGGGACGGTAATATCTCTGGCCAGAAAGGCTGGCAATACGAGCGCTCCCAGCCAGATCAGTAAAAGGCGGTGGGCGGGCCGCCAACGCCAGAAAGCTACACCCGCGCCAAGCCAAAGAAAAAGGGCTTCCCATTGGTTCAGCATCGGGCGGCCAGGGAAATTGCGGTCCCAAGCCTGATCACCGTGAAAACCGAATAGCAACAGATGCTTCCAAGCGTTGACAAGAAACTCTCTTACGGGAATCCCTTGACTCAAGTCAGAATCGATGATCGATAATTCACTGCCGCGAGAAAAAAAGTCCTCGGGATGCAGTGCAAAATGAATCAGTATGGGCGCAGCCACCAGTCCGGCCACGCCCACGAAAATACCAGTCCACGGTAGATACCGCTTCAGCAGACCAACCCGCACTCTTATCCTGTTGACAGAGTCGCTCGTCACCAGAAAACTCAGACCAAAAAAAATAAAAAGTAGGACCATAAAACGCGCCGCTATATAGGTGTAGGGCAGCACCCCAGCGCACGCCCCCGCCAGCGCGATCCGCCTCCAACTCCGTTGCCTGTATCCTTCCCAGAGTAAGACCATACACAGGGGCATAAGGAACGGAAGAAAGTTGCCCCGCATTGCCATGCGCCCGATCATCGTTTGACTGAGGGATACCGCCAGCAGTCCAGCCCCGACTCCCCCGACAAACAGACCGCGCCACGGGGTTGCCTGTCCACTTTCCTCGTCTCGCCCAAAGAGGGTTCGTCCCAACCAAAATACGACAAAGACAGCCCCAGCACTGACTAGGGCCGTTGGCAAACGAATCGCCAGCTCAGTGCGCCCCAGAATTGAGATGGACAGAGCGATAACATAGACAATAAGCCCTTCGCGACCGTGATTCGCATCGAAAAAGACAGCATGCTCTCCCTGCAGCACCTGAAGAGCATCCAAACCGTGTATCCCCTCATCAGAATCAAGTCTGGGAGGGATTTCGGCCAACCCCTGAAGGCGCAGCAGCACGACAATCGCCCCCAATGCCAACAGGATCACTCCTGTTACCAGTTGGAGGCGAAAGTGTTCGTCTTTTGCAGTTCCGGCAATATAAGCACGAAGCGGAATTGTCATTACTGTGGCCCTCTTTCGGGGGCCCCGCCGCCTACGGCAGCACCGCCTTCGGCATCTTGCAGATCATCGTATACGCCGGATCATAGATGTTACCCAGATCGTATTCCACCGTCTGTCCCATCAGAATGTGGGCGCCCACCGGATCAATCCCCAAATCATTCTCCAGCCAGCGGATCATCTCAGTTGTGGCATGCTGCGTCGCCTGATCCAGGGGACGCGCGTTGCCCGCAGCGAAGATATATGTCTCGTTCTCGCCCCTGGGCCAGTAGATGCGCCGCCCCTTCTGCACATCCACCGTAAAGCCTACGTCGAAAGAAATCTCCACGCCGGTGCCCACGATCTCGCCATCCCCCTGCACCGCGTGGCCGTCGCCAATGTGAAAAAGCGCCCCCGGCACAAAGACAGGAAGATAGACTGTCACCCCTTCGACAAACCCGCGATAGTCCATGTTGCCGCCGAAAGGGCCCGAAGTAGCTGTCGAGATCGCTTCGCCCCGGTCCGGCGCCACACCAAAGCAGCCCGGCATCGGCGCCAGCGGCAAAGTCAGCGCCCCCAGGCTCGTCTGCGGCTCCACCAGCGTAACCGTCCCCGCCTCGTTGTCCACCCGCCAGTTGGCCAGCTCCTGCCCCTCCGCCGGCCACGGCATATTGGGCACCTGCTCCGGGTCCACGACATTGGGGGCCACCATCGTCCTCGTCCACCCGTAAGGGCGGTTGCAGAGCAGCTTGTCCAAATGCACCACCAGCGTATCCCCCGGCTCGGCCCCCTCCACATAAAATGGACCGGTCATCGGATTGCCGCCTGACGTTACCGCCTGGCCGCTGCTGTCGTGTCCTCTGGCGTCGACCGTCGTTGTCTCGACGCTGTCACCCGGCTGCACACGCAGCACCGGTGGATGCGAACCGATCGTGCTGAAATAATGGTCCGGCTCGAACTGATGAGTAGCCATACCTCTGTCCTTTCGCGACCGTCTGCTAAGACGGCTATGATTTGGTTGCTCTTGGGAATGATCTACTGTGACTGCCCGGGGAAAATCGGCTCGACCGTCGGCAGCAGCCAGCCGAGCCGGTCACATACTCAATTGGCGAATAACTGCCCGGTGGGGCCAATGGTCATCTCCGGCAGAACTTCCTGACTACTGATCATATGGTCAAGCAACTGCAGTTCGCGTCCCAGATAATAGTTGCCCAGCTCCAGGAGCTGTGGCACACCCTGCAGCGCCAACATGCGGTGCTTGTCTGCCGGCCGCACCTGTAAAGTGATCGCCGTGAGAAAGGCCAGGCTGGTGGCATCCTCCGGCAGTCGGTCCAATTTCAGTTGTACGCCCGTAGCCTTCGTCAACAATTCGACATAGCGCGTGATCTTGGGGCGTACCTTGTGGGCGCGCTCGTCGGCCAGCTTCGTATCCCCATCGGTAACCGGAAAATGGCGCACCCGTCCCGTGAGATAGGGCAGATCGCGGTTCAACGCCTCGATCCGGAATCGGCGTGTGCCCACAACCTGGATATTCATTCTTCCGTCCTCTTGGCGGTCCACCTTGACGATTCGTGCAGCCGTCCCCACCAGGTGCGGATCCGCATCGCCGCCTACTTCCTGGCCTTCCTTGATCAACACAACCCCGAACGCCAGATTCTCGTCCAGACAGCGGTTGATCATCTCGCGATAGCGGGGTTCAAAGATATGGAGAGGCAGCGCCATACCCGGGAAAAGCACAACATTCAGAGGGAAAAGCGGCATTTCCATGGTAGAACTCCGTTGCCTAAGGGAGAATTCGTTTTCGCTTTTGGGATTCTCGTCGAGCACCGTTCAATTCCCGCCATCCTCGTCTGAATCGCTGTTTTCCACCGCCGCTTGAGCCAACAGGTCGTCTGAAACTTTCATGAACTCTCGCAGCACCGTCGTGGCAAACGCACCTTTCGGCAACGAAAACGCCACAACAATGTCCGTACCCTTCTGTGTAACGGACAGATCATTGAGCAGTATCCGACCCAGCCGCCGCGTACCCATCATCTTTGCCCTGGCTAAAAAGGCCATGTCGAGGCCGCTCTCTGCTAAGACCTTCTGCTCCATCTCCCCCGATTCGGCCTCCGCCTCCCACATCTTGGGCCCGTAAATGGGCGCTGTAAAACTGATCTCCTTCTGGTCGTAACGGCTCTGCTCCGCCGCCTGGTCAGCGACAACGAACAGGCCGCCGGTGTCATGCTTCTTGGCAATGTCTCCTGTCAGCAGCGTAGAGAACTGCCCCTGTTGCTGCCGCAACGCCAGATAACGGTTGCACAGGTAGCTCTGCACACTGGCCATCAGCAGACTCCGCAGCCACCTGTTAGCCATCCGCTTTTCGCCCCGTAGCAGCTCCCATCCCCGCCGCACATTGCCGCCGTTCTGTCCCAGGCGCTGCGGGCCGTAAAAGTTTGGAAGCCCATTTTCTCGCAACTGCGCCGCAATGGCCTCGGCGCGCGCCATCGCTATCTCGCCATCGACCGACGGCCGCGTGACCGTAATCGTAAAGCGGTTTCCCAGCAGATGGCCTTTCTTGAGCTTGTTGCGGTGCAGGCGCACCCAATTCACCGTCACCGGTGTCTTCGCACCGATGCGTGCCGGCGCCGCCTCCAGAAAACTCTCGTCTACATGGCCGACCAGCAAGCTGAACGTCTGCGTCGCCCGCGCGTACTTGTCCTTCATGCCGGCAAAACCGACCGCCCTGTACGGCAGATCGAACGCCTCGGCCAGCCCACGCTGCACCTCACGGGTCGTCAACTCCGTCTTCGTTACGTTGACATAAAGATGCTGGCCGGCGCCCGAAGCTTCGTATAGCGGAATCTCCTCGACGATAAAGGTGTCGGGCGCAGCCCGCAACTGTCCACCGAGCCCCGGCAGT
This sequence comes from Caldilineaceae bacterium, assembly GCA_958295845.1. Classification (GTDB taxonomy): domain Bacteria; phylum Chloroflexota; class Anaerolineae; order Caldilineales; family Caldilineaceae; genus Bin5. The sequence goes on along the minus strand of OY282376.1, from coordinate 4,445,773 downwards.
CCCTCTGTACTGTATGGCAGCTTCAAGTCAAGTTCCACGCAAACTCCAAATCTGGCCAACTGTTCATTACGCTTCAGAAGAGTATATCAGATCCCCGCCTATCAAATAGGAAGATATGTTCCAATGACGTATAGCCGCAGCTACTCGTCTTTGAAATAGAGCAAACTGTAGCAAAACGGAGTGCCCCGCAGCCCGCCGTAGCGAAATCCCACCTCCTGCAGCCACTGCCGAACAGTTCGCTGCAGGGCATAACCGGCGTGCGGCATCTCTTCACTTACGGCCAGCCGTCCACCCGGTTTCAGGACCCGTCGCACCTCTTCCAGGGCGAAAAGAGGCTGCGGCATCTCGGAGAGCGAAGCGATCGCAATCGCAACGTCTACGCTGTCGCTCTCCAGCGGCAGGCGGTACGCGCCGCAATGATGGAAATTTACGAGTGAGGCAAAACCGGCGCTTTCCACCCTCTCTCGCGCCGCTTCGACCATCGACGCCTGTATATCCACCGCGTGCACGCGCCCCGTGCTCCCCACCTGACGCGCCATCTCGACAGTAAACGTGCCCGTACCGCATCCCAAGTCCAGCACAGTTTCCCCAGGCCCGATGCCGAAAGGGCCCAGCGTGGCAACAGGATCGCGATAACGCATGCGCACCGGATGATCCAGCAGGTCGCGCAGCGGCGCAGGATACGGGCGCGGTCTGACGCGGTGCGCGATACGCGTGCCCACCTGCGCACCAACCGTGATCCCCACGCATCGTATCAGAAGATTTCCCAGTCCCATTCGTCAAAGTCCCGCGGCTGCCAACTGTGCCGGAATAAAGGCAACCTGCAGCCAACTACTGGATGCTACAGGGAAAACGGATGCGCAGAATCCCCCCGGCGAATACCGCGCCGCTGGCATCCCGTTGCGCCAGGACCGCCGGCAGCAGATATTCACGCTTGAAGTTGCCGATCGAAATGAAAAGCTCGTCGCCCCGCTTCGTCAAACGGATCTTGTCCAATTCTATGTGGGGTAAAGGCAGTTTGAGAATGAAGTCGTTGCCCTCCTCCTCGATCTCCTGCGCCTGACCCACAAACATCACATCGCCCGGATCCCTTACACCGTACAACTCATCCGCTAACGACCGCAATGGCGCGAAGCCGACAACCTCCTCGCTGCGCCAGCTACTGTACAGAATCGGCAACGGGTAGAAATCCCGCTCGATCTCAACCAGGTAGCGGGCCTGGTGCTCCTGAAGTTGGCGCAGATAAAGATCGTTGCTCGGCGCAGCAACGGCTGCTTCCCCGGCTCGCCGGCCCGTTTCCTCGTCCGACCTTACACCCGGCAGAATGCGGTTGACCACCACCGCATCCACCGGACATCCGAATAGGGACAGATAGGTTACTGCCCGGGCCCCCTCCTTGATCACCATCTTCTCAGGATTGATCACGACCCGGTAGCTGGTGGTCTCTGGATCGCTCAGGACCTCTTGCAACGCCTTAACATCATCAACCAGCTTCGGCAGACCCGCCAGTGCGTCCTGCTCCGGCATCAACCTTCGCAACAGCCCGCCGGTCAATCGCATCGCCGTCTCCCCCCAACCGAAGAAGCGCTCAACGTACCACTGGAAACTCTCCGGCATCGCCAGCAACCGCATCGACTCGCCCGTCGGCGCCGCATCTACAATCACCCGGTCAAATTCATCCGTCGTCGCGTAGCGGAATATATGCAGCAGGCTGAAAATCTCCTCCATGCCCGGTATGATCGCCATCTCTTCGGCAACCGTCTTGCTCATTCCCTGCTTGAGCAGAATCTTCCCCATGTAGCCCTGCAGCGCGCCCCAGTTCTTCCGTAATTCCTCCAGGACATTGATCTCCTGCGCAAACAGATTGGTCGTGATCTCCGTCGGTTCACTCTTCAGTGGCCTGTCCAGACTGTCTGCCAGGCTGTGGGCAATGTCAGTGCTGACCACAAGCGTACGGTAGCCCATCTGCGCACAGCGCAGCGCCGTCGCCGCCGCCGTCGTCGTCTTGCCTACGCCTCCTTTGCCCAAATAGAGAAGGATGCGCACGGACTACTCCTCTCGTCATTGCACTGGAGCGGGGCATCTATTTCCCTGCCACCGCAGTGACCCAATACGTCCGTTCAATCACCTGCCTTGGCCGCCGCCAATTGAGGAAAAATGGAATGGGCTAGAACGCTCTGCCCGCATCGTCAGATTGAGCACGGCGTCGGCCGGCCCCGCGCCGCAATAACGCCGCGCCCGCCAGCACAACCAGCAGCGCCCCCGCCAGCACATAAAGCGCAGCCGCACGGCTCAGGCCGAACCAGCCCCGTATCCGCCACCAGTACAGCGGCAACTGAGCCCAATAGCTCCAACGCAGATGCCAGCGATGGCCGATCGAGACTACATACTTCCCCATCCGGTTGTGGGGCGTCCAGACCACAAGATAACAGCGCCCGCCAACCAGCGTACGCGAGTCGATCAGAGGCCCGGGGTAATAATGTACACGGGTCAGAACATCCTTGACCGGCTGCAAAAGCTCGCTCGGCGGCGGCGCCACGATTGCGCTGTAGCCATGGGGCAGTTCCAACGGCAGCTTCTCTGTGTCCGCACTGTATGGCAGGCTCCGCGCCACGATCGCAAACGTCGGCACCACCGAACCCCCGCGCGGGAGAACAGGCGCGAACATCTGCGCCCGCAGACGGTCGCCCGCCTTGCAGTCCACGCGGTAAACATGCGTCTCACCAAGCCGTGTGAACGCCCCGAATATTAGCCGCTTGCGGCTGAAATCGGCGAACGATTCGCCGTCTACCAGTTGACTGCCCGGTCGGCTGCCGAATACAGGAACACTACCCGCAAGATCGACGCCGGGAACCGGCCGGGGCCCAGCTTCAGCGCCTACCGCGGTCACAATTCCTCCTGCACTAGTATACGTATGAGTGAGCGTGTACGTTTCAGTTCAGTATCACGCGCAAGAGTCTATCACCCGCGCGCACCCGCCGTCAACCGAACGCCTCTCTCGCTGGCGCATGAAACTGCGCCTTGGACGCCCCGATTCGAGACCCGAAAACCAAGGTCAGAATCTTGGAATTCACAGGAAATTTATGGTACGCTTCCAACATGAATGCCCGCGTTCTTATCCAACTTACCCTTGTACATGTTGGGGTCTCCATTACTGTCGTTCCGGTCACCAGTACGCTGAATCGCGTCATGATCGCCGACATGCAGATGCCGGTAACGCTGGTGGCAGTCCTCATTGCGTTGCCCTACCTCCTTTCTCCACTTCAGATATTCTTAGGCAACTGGTCAGATCGCCATCCGGCAGCAGATTACCACCGCACGCCCTGGATTCTCCTCGGCGGACTTGTCGCCGCAACCGGCAGTTACTTCACAGTCCACGTAGCCTATCTTCTGGACTATGACTTTTTGATGGGTCTTGGGGCCGCGGCCATCGTCTTCTGCCTCTGGGGCGCCGGTATCAACGCCGCCTCGGTCAGCTATCTCTCTCTCGTCACCGAGCTCGCCGACGAAAACGGCCGTAGTCGAGCCGTCAGCATCATGTGGACAGCGATGATCGCCTCTACCATCGCGACCAGTCTGGGCCTCTCCCGCATGTTGGCAACGCCCACCGCCCTTTCCAAGGAGACGCTTACCACTGCTTTCGGTGTAATCTGGCTCGTATCCGTCATCTTTGTCCTTGTCGGCAGCTACCGAATCGAGCCCCGCGCATCAACCAGAACCGACCAGCCTGCCAATAGCGCCGACGATCCCATGCTGGTGTTGCGCCTGCTGGCTTTGAACCCCCAAGCCCGCCGCTTCTTTGTCTACCTGATGATCGTGCTGATCAGCATCCACGCACAGGATGTAGTGTTGGAACCGTTCGGTGCCAAGGCTCTGGGAATGTCGGTCGCGGCCACCTCCCGTTTGACATCGATCTGGGGAACCGGCATCTTCATCACGCTACTGGCTGGGATCATCTTTGTGAAGCGCTGGGGCAAGCGAACCGGAGCCAATGTGGGCGCCTACGTGACCGCTGTTGCCTTCGTCTTCATTATCGCCTCCGGTCTGCTCGGCCAATCGAACCTCTTTATTGGCTCAGTCTTCCTGCTGGGACTGGGCGGCGGCCTTATGACCGTCAGCAATCTCAGTTTTATGCTGGATATGACCGTGCCCCAGGCCGCCGGACTCTACATCGGCGCTTGGAGTGTAGCAAATTTTGCCGGCCAGGCTGTTGGCAATGTCATCAGTGGTCTGCTGTACGACCTGTTCTTCTGGCTGACGGGCAACCCGCTGATGGGGTACGCCGCCGTCTTCTCTCTCGAAATCGCCGGTCTGCTCTTGGCGGTCTGGCTCTTCCGCTCCATTAACGTGGAGAAGTTCCGCCGTCAAGCCGAAGTGCGGTTGGATAACGTTCTCACTCTCGTCACCGAGTAACAAGCCGCCTGCATCGGAGCAAGCGCGTGAGTACCGTTGAACGCTCGCCCGCGTCTTCTGCATCTGTGCACTGTGCCGTTCGTCTGTGCTATACTGAAATACGGAATCGGATGCTGGCGCCGCGCTATGTAGCCGCCGATTCCAGCTCTTCCAACAGCTGGCGATGGCAAGAACGCCGCAGGACTATCTCCCAGCCCTTGAGGACGGTAGCATGGTCAAAGTACTTCTGAGTTACGATATGCGGGAAGGGCACGAAGAAGACTGCCAGCGTTACGTCGTGCAGACGCTGGCCCCCGGCCTCGCGCAACTGGGTCTGCGCATCACCGACGCCTGGTACACGCTCTGGGGTGAAGCCCCCCAGATCCTCGGCGGCGGCGTCCTGGAGGATAAGGATGACGCCGCCCGCATCCTGAGCTCAGACGAGTGGCAGGAACTCATCGCCGGCCTCGAACCCTTCGTCGAAAACTTCAAAGTTCGGGTCGTCGATGCCAACGGCCGCTTCCAATTTTGAGCGGCCCGTCGCCGCGCCGAGTCACATGACACGCCCTTCGACTCCTGCCCGGACGCTCAATAACTCCATCCAAACCAAACGCCCGCGTACGGCATCACATCCATCCACACAGCTTCTCGACAACCATGCGCCTGCCGCCGGCAAACCAGCGGCGCTGATCGTCTTCCTCGAAAACATCGGCCACATCCACGGTGTCAATCTGCCCCACTGGGCGATGACCGCAATCGATTGGCTGACCGAAGAATACGCCAAAACCCTGCTGCGGCGCCTCGGAGCCTACCGCCGCTACCACCGCGTCCTCATCCTCGAAGATGCCGACGCCACCGCACCCAACCTGACCGGCGCCCTCGTCGAGGTCAGCGCCACCCATACCGTTGATCAACTCCTGCTCGTGCACGGACAAGAACGCTGCCTGCTCGGCTACAAAGGGCAGGAGCTTGTCGACGCAGCCGCGTTCGACCAACTGCTGGCCCGCTATGTCGAGGATAGCTCACTCCTCGACCTGCGCATGGTGTACGGGGTCAACTGCTACGGCGCCAGCTTGGCCTCCACCTGGCTGGCGCTGGGCGCACAAGCCGTAAACGGTTCGCACGCCGTCAACTGGCTGCCGGAGCCAAGCCTCAGCCTCTTTCTGCGCAAATGGCTCAACGGCGCACCTTTCAGTGAAGCCGTGACCTCCAGCGCCCACCGCGCCAGTGCCATCGGCAGACTCCTTTGGCGGGATCAATCCGATGGCAGCGAACACCCGAACATCGCCGGCAGCCGCCAAATCGTCTACGGCCGGCGCGACGTCACAGTCACTTCGCCAACGGACAAAGCTCGTACCGCCCGAATTACACCAGTCCGCAAAGTATCCGAGACCGCACATCGCCAACGCGCGTCAAGCGGCCAAATCCCTACCTCAGACTAGAGGAGCCACTATGCCCCTACCCAGTCGGAATGAAGCTGTACAACTACTGCATGAATGGGTCGATAACGAGGGACTGCGCCGCCACATGCTGGCCGTAGAAGCCGCCATGCGCGTCTACGCCCGTCACTATGGCGAAGATGAAGACCTCTGGGGACTGACAGGTCTGCTCCACGATCTGGACTACGACCGCTTTCCCGACATGGACGACCGGGAGAACGGCCATCCCCGCACCGCGCTCAGACTCTTCCGCCAGAACGACTACCCGCCTGAATTCATCCACGCCGTCGAAGCCCACGCAACCTTCCTCGGCGTCCCGCGCGAGTCAAAGCTCGACAAAGCGCTCTTGGCCTGCGACGAGCTGACAGGCCTCATCCTCGCCTGCGCCTACGTGCGCCCCGACAAGGACCTGCGCGGCGTAAGACTCCGATCTGTCAAGAAGAAGTGGAAGGACAAGCGCTTCACCGCCGCCATCGACCGCGCAGAGAATCTCCACTTCATAGAAGAGTTGGGCGAACCCTTCGACGAGCACGTGCAACGCGTCCTAGACGCCATGAAAGAAGTCGCCGCGCCACTGGGCCTCGCCGGCGAACAGGAATAGTCCGGCACCACAGGCCTCCTATCCTGTTTTGCATGTTCCACTGCAGCTACGCAGCCGTCAGCCGGCCTCCGCGCCGGCGCGGCAGCGTAGCCAGTATCATGGCCGACACCGCGGCGGCCGCCGCCAGCGCCGACCAGGCCACCACAGGAAAGGCTCGCTGCCCCGCAAAGATTGCCACAAACGCCCAGACAAAGACGCCCCGGTAGACATTGTCATGATTCACGCGGCGGCCGACCTCCCATGCCACCACCGCGCCGGCCGCCAGCATGATCACCGTCCACGCTTCAGGACTTACGCCCCATCCATCCCAACCCAACGCATTGAGTACGACTGCGCTGTTCGCGATGACCGCCACCGCTAACCAGCCGAGATAGATGCGCAGCGCTACATGCAACCATCTCTCGACCGCGGGCAAGCCGGCGTTGCCAACCGCCAACCTGAAAAATGCGGCCCAGGCAGTGACCATCATGTATATGGCAATTGGGAGAGTCAACAGTACCGTCGCTTCCGAGCCGGCAGCAACAATCCACGCCAGATTGCCAAGCGCCGTTGCCGAAAGCCACGGTGCAGCCCGGCGGGCCGGCAAACTTTTCGCCTGCCCCGGCAACCCCTGCCAGATGCCCAGCCCAAACAAGCCAAGGTAAATGACCCCCCAGATTGCGAAGGCGTATCCTGCGGGCGCAAACAGCTCGGTCGCCTCCTCGCCCGCAAAGTTTCCGTCGTTAAAGGGCCCGAAGATGCCGATCACGTACGTCAATATGACCGAACCAGCAATGATAAGCGCATGAAACCATCGAGCTGTCGTCGTTCCCACTGTTCCTCTAATCCTGCGCTAAGCCAGCGCATCCAGGACGCGCGCCGGCGTCATCGGCAGTGTCCGGATGCGCCTTCCCGTCGCCGCTGTAAACGCGTTCGCAACTGCCGCGCCCACCGGCCCGATCGGCGGCTCGCCCATCCCATACGGCGTCTTGATCCCCGTGTCCACAAGAACGGAACGGACATTCGGCGCATCACCCATCGTCAGCAGCGGGTAGCTCTCGAAGTTGTTCAACGCCAGGCGTCCATCCTTCACATACGCCTGCTCGATCAGCGTCGAGCCCACGCCCCACATCACGTTCCCCTCTATCTGCGCCTTCGCCCCATCGGGATTCACGACAAGCCCGCAGTCCACCGCACAGGCCACGTCGTGGACGGTAATCTCGCCGGATTCTGCGTCCACCGAAACCTCCGCCACCTGTGCCACCACTGTGTTTGACGCAAAACAGGCGATTCCCCGCGCCCGGCCCGCAGGCGGCGCATTCCCCCAACCGCTCAGCTCCGCGACCGCCTCCAGGACGGCTCCCATGCGCCCTCCCGCAGGACTGTCAGGCAGATGATCGAGGCGGAACTGCAGTGGGTCCGCGCCCGCCGCCTCCGCCAGCTCATCAACGAAACTTTCCACCGCAAATGTATTCGCGAAAAGTCCCAAGCCGCGCCACCAGCCGGTCCATACCGGCAGCGTCTTTCGCCAGGCCGTCACAGTGCGATTGGGCACGTCATAACTGATACGCGCCCCAATTGTCGCGCCGAAGTCCGCACCCATTACCAACTCCATGAAGTCCGGCATGAAACTGAAAGCCACGTCGCTGCTTCCTTGCCGGTGCTCCATCGCGATGATCCGTCCATTTCCATCCAGCGCCCCGGAGAGTACGCTTTTCGTTGGCGGCCGCAGGTAGCCATGAAGCATCGCTTCCACCCGATCCCATCCCACATGGACAGGCGCGCCAACCGCCTCGGAAAGGCGGGCCGCCTCAATCGCCACCCCGGTATCAAGCTTGCTGCCAAAGCCGCCCCCGAGATAGGTCGGGACAACCCGAACTGTGTCCGCCTCCACGCCGAACGCCTCCGCGATCAACCCCTTCGCCCTTTCTTGAGACTGCGTCGATACCCACACAGTTACCTGGCCGTCCTGGACATCCGCCAGTGCTGCTGGCGCCTCCAGCGGAGCTTGCACGGCAAACGGCGACCGGTAGGTGGCCGTGATCGGAGTCTCTTTCCCCAACACGCCCGCGGCATTTCCCTCGCGCTGGATCGTGATACCGCCTTCTCCATCAGGCTCGATCAACGCCTCGATCTCCTCCTGCTGCCACAGATGCCCTTCATCCCACTCCGTCTCCATCGCCTTCACCGCCGACCAGGCCGCGCTGCGTGAGTTCGCCACCACCCCGGCAAAACCGCTATCCACATCGATCACGATCTCTTCGACACCCTCCATCCCTGCCGCCTCGCCCGCCGACGCGCTGACCAGTTTCGCTTCCAGCGTCGGCGGCCGTGCCACCGCGCCATAAAGCATATTGGGCACGCGCATGTCATAGCCGTAGACTGCCTGCCCCGTCACCTTGTCGGGAATGTCGACGCGCGCAACCGACTGTCCGATCACATCGAATTCATCGGCATGCTTCAGCCGTAGCTCCTCCTCTTCAGGCAGGTCCCAGCTCGTAATCGCCCCAACCAGACTGTAGAAGTCAGCCCGCTTCTCTGGACTGTCCGCGACCACAAACCCCCGCCCCTCAACTCGCAAAGCAGCCTCCGGCTCCTTCAGTACCGCCGCCGCCTCCCGCCGCAGTAGACTCCGCATGCCCGCGGCCGCCAGTCGCAACGGGCCGTAGCTGGTTGCAACCGAAAAGCTGCCGCCGGTGCCGAAACTGTCCACCAGGTCGGAAGATGTATCCGCCTGCTCCACGACCAGGTCTTCCCAACCGATTCCCAGCTCCTCCGCCGCAATCTGCGCGATCGACGTGTGAACCCCTTGCCCCATCTCCACCTTTGTCAAAGAGAGTCGTATGCGGCTGTCCTCCATTACCTCCAGCCACAGTGGTGGTTCGGAGGGCAGCTGCATGAAACCGCTCGCGCCGTGTTCAGCCCCTGCCATGCTTTCCGCCATGATTTCGTGGAGAACCGGCCTGCCGAAATACGCGCCAACGGCCACCCCGGCTGCCGCCGCTCCCACACCAATCAGAAAACCCCGCCGCGAGAGTCGCCAGCGCCGTTTACGCGGCGGAACAGGATCTCCCTTGGCCGCTTTCACTTCTTCACCGTTTGCATCTGTCGGCCTGGCCTGCGCCTCGACCCCTTCGCTGGAATCCCGTTCCTGCCTCATGTCGCGACCTCCTCCCCGTCCGCCATCCCGGCCGCCTGTTGGACCGCCTGCCGGATGCGCACGTAGCAACCGCAGCGGCAGTAGTTTCCGCTCATCGCCCGCACAGTCTCCTCTTCAGATGGCTGCGGATTCTGCGCCAGAAACGAGGCAGCCTGCATAATCTGTCCGCTCATGCACCAACCGCACTGGGGTACCTGGTGATCGATAAACGACTGCTGTACCGGATGCAGCGTGATCGTGCCGTTGCCTTCCGTTGACGCCAGCCCCTCTATCGTGCGGATGTCCGCCCCCGCAACCGCGGCCAGCGGCATCAGACACGACCGAACCGCCGACCCGTTGACATGAACCGTGCACGCGCCGCAGATTCCAACCCCGCAACCAAACTTCGTGCCCGTCAGCCCCAGCCAGTCCCGCAGTACCCACAGCAGCCTCTCCTCGTCGGGAACATCCAGCGTATAGCTCTTTCCATTGATCGTCAGTTCCATATCCGGCTCCTCCACATCGCGCCTGCGCTAAAACACAATCTCCCGTCCCGGCTTCGCGTCAAGCGAGCCGCCCAGGTCCACCAGCGCCGCGCCAATCTCCCCCAGGCAGCCCGCCAGGTCAACCTCAATCCGGCTTTCCGGGATTCGCAGAACCCGCCAGTTATCCCCCGGCCCGTACGCCTCTCGCATATCGCTGGACTCATCAAGCCGGATTCCAAGATGCCCGTTTCGCACCCGCAATGCAATGTCCACCGGCCAGTCCCCCGCCAACCGGTTGGGTAGCGGCCTCAACCGGCTGGCCCGCAGTGCACTCCACAACGCCTGGAACGGTTCGGCCTCCAGCTTCAGTTCCTTTACATCCTTCGCGTTCAACAGACGCTCCAACGTCGTATGAATAAAGGTCAGGCGCCTGAACGTAGTTGCCGGCACCGGCCGCGCCAAACGCATCAACGGGCCAATTTCAATGCGAAAATAATACTCCTCCGCCCGCGCATGGTCCGCCTCATCCGGCAGAAGCTCCGCCCGCGACAGCAGCTGATAGCGCCGGATAGCCGCATAGAAGCTGACTGTCCGCGCCTCCGTTTCGCTCTCGAAAGCCCCCGTCTGATAAAACGCCAGATAGTCCGCGCCCACCCGTCGCGGCGCCCGCCGTTGCGGAATGCGGTACCAGCCCTCCGACGCCGCCCGGCGCAGGTCGGCCCGGTTGTTCACTACCGCGACCAGAACAGTCCGCTTGAGACTGTACGGGTCCGTATATTCCTCTGCCATTTCCCGGTCGTTTCTCCTCACTGTACATGCCGCGCCAGATTCGGCGCGTACCTGCGGATCTGCTCCCGCAGGCGCAACAACGCAACATCCTTTCCCTTCGCCTCCAGCATAACATCAAACGACCGCAATCGCGCCGTAACCGCCGCCTGCAGCAGGTCGATGACCTCAAACGGGTGCAGAAAATCACTGTGCTGATGCGCCAGCGGCATCTGTACACGCGCCTCGCCATCGCGATAAAGGGTACGAACCGCCGTGCGCGGGCTGCTGACATGGATCTTCGGCACGACAGACTCCGGCCAGGTCGCCAGTGCGATCTTCAGCGCATCCAGCTGCGGGATCGCATCCGGGTTGTGGCAACGGTGGTGGAGCGTGTCCAGGACCACCGGAATCCCCGTTCGCCGGTGTACCCACAGCACATCGCGCAGACCGAACGCCCGGTCTCCGTTCTCCAGGACCACGCGCCTTCGCACCTCGTCCGGCAGCAGATTGGCCGCACGCGCGAACCGGTCCAGCGCCGCCGGTACGTCCGCGTGGCCGCCCCCCACGTGAACGACAACCACGCTCGACGCATCCAGCCCCATCCCATCCAGCAGCGAAGTCGCTGCAGCCAGCTCCACGCTCGACCGCCCCACCAGAGCAGCATCCGGATGGCTCAACTGCACGTAGAAGCCTGGGTGCAGCGTCAAGCGCACACTCTGCTGTCGCGCCTGATCGCCTATCGCGGCCAGCTCCGTCGAACATTCGTCCAGCTGATTGTGAAACGCCGGCAGATCCGGGTGGGTCAGATATGGGGCGAGCTGTCCGGCCATCCGATAAAACCGGATCTCTCTCCGTGCCAGATAGAGAAAAATATCGCGCAGATAGGCCAGACTGACGCTCAGGTGGGGCTGGTTCTGCCAGCGTCGGCTGTCGTGCGAGCGCAACCCTGGCGCTCCCAGCACCTTAACAGGAAACCCCAACCGGACGCGCGTATCGTTCATCATGCGTTGGTTGGACCTTCTATCTATTGATGAGGAACACAAAACCGCGAGGAGAGGAAATGATTCTCTTTAACAAACAGTCCATCCTGAATTCGCTCGGGGGCAACAAAGTCTGAGACTGCCGCGCCGCCTCCATGGCACGTCAAAATCCATGCCTGGCGGCTCGAAAACAGCCTATCATAGCAAAGACCCGCCCTGCAATTTCCACAAGGTCCACACGGTTGAAGGCATCTTCCGCTTTCATGACCTTTAACCCAACCGTCATCCCTGCATGCCACCGTCCCTTCCGCCGGCTGTGACCCAGACCCGAAACACACCCGAAACCCGCATACGAGGCGAAGACACCACTTCAAGCGCCAAGTTGACGTCGGCGCCGCTTGTTATGTACTCTATATCTGCAGTCGAATCGTTTACCTTGCCGTGAGTTCTGGCAGAACCATAGCCCTCGGCGCCACCAATTGGCGTCGCAGACTCTGGGTCCGTCCAACTGGCTTCGCCGCAAGAACATTACCCCCGTCAGAGAACTGATCAATCGTTCGAAATCCACTCTGCCTGGGCTGGCGCCTGTTCCGGATCTGTTTCGCACACCATCTGCTTCTCTGATCGTTCATAGAGGAACCGGACCACCCGCCCCCAGTGATCAAGGAGCCATAGATATGTACAGTTCACGCCTCTTGGCTGTAACCATGGCATTAGTAATCGCCATGGCCGCGACGCTACGGCAAGCGTCCGCGCAGGAACTGTCGCCTTCAACCCAAACAGAACCCGCAACAGCCTCAGCGCCCGCCCCGACTTGGCTGGCGGGTGTTCCGGCATCCGTGGCGAATCGCTCCTATTCGCCGCGGCCTGCTCCCGCGGCCACCACTGCCATTCCGCCCGGTTGGAAGGAACTTGTCGACGAATCCCTCGGCTATTCGCTCGCCGTACCCGCCAACTGGCTGACATTCGACCTGCAGTCCGGCGATCTGGACCGGATTGCCGGACTGCTTGGCGGCCGCGCCGCGTCGCAGCAGCTGCGCCAGTACATGGCCACCCCTGCCGGCGAAAACCTCGGACTCCTGGCCGTCGATCCAGACCCCAGCGAGCTGTTCGCCCGCCCGCCCTTCCCGACCTTTCTCAACGTGTCGGTCGCCCACTTTCCCGACGGCGTAACCGACGAACAGTGGGTTGCCCTCGTTGAAGAGTCAATCACGGCCCTGGGCGAAGCCAGGATCGAAAGCGCCAGACTTGGCACCCTCAACGAGCTGCCCGTAGTCAGAGCCGCCGCCGTCTACCAATTGGGAGCCCAGGGCGCCGGCCTGACCGCCCACCTTGACATAACCATAGTCCGTGCTGACCAGGCCGCCTATACGCTTGTGATTGCGACCCGCCTGAGCAACGCCTTGGCCAAACGAATCGTGATCCACCAGATCGTCCAATCCTTCCGCCCGGTCCCGTCCGAACAGGCGGCCGTCGCAGAGCCAGCGCAAACCCCGGCCGAAGACGAAGCCCAGCCCGGGTCATCGACGTCAGCTCCTGCTGCCAGCCTTCCCAGGTTCTGGATACCGATCGTAGACGCGCGCCTGGGCTACTCTCTCGCTGTACCATTCAACTGGCTCGCTTTCGACCTGCAAGCAGAAAACCTGGACCAGGTAACCGGTCTGCTCGGCGATGAAACGGCAGCGCAGCAGCTTCAAGCCTTTCTGGACACGCCTGAAGGAGAGAAACTTGGCGTCTTCGCCGTCCAGTCAGACCCGGAAAGCATGTACACCGTCCCGATCTTTCCATCCTTCCTGATCGTGTCCACGGCGCCACTACCGGACGACCTTACCGACGAAGAGTGGCTTGCCCTCACCAAAAAATCAATCTCTTCTTGGGGGGATACGCAGCTGATAACCGCCGAGATGGGTACAAGCAACCGTCTACCGGCCATCCGCGCTGCGGCCGTCATCAGGTTGGGCGATCAATCGCATCTCCTGACCGCTCATCTTGAAATAACTGTCCTGCGCGCCAACCATACCGCCTACCTGCTTACAATCGCGGCCCGCCCCGATGCCGCCGCCGCCAACCAGCCGGTGATAGAGCAGATAGTCGATTCGTTCCGAGTAGAGTGAGCCCCGGATCGCAACAGGCCTGGGACCATTTACATTGCCGCCAACAGGCCGCCGAAAGAATCTATTTGAATCAGTCCACTGTGTGAGGAGGACGCCCGTCCATGGACCAGAGACGTTTCATCGCCCCGTTTTCTTACCGCGGCGCCCTGCTGCTCATCGCCTTCCTGTTCACGCTCACCCAATCTGTGGCAGTGACCACCACCATATACGCCCAAGGCGATGAACAGTCCGACGGCGACGCCGACCGCTTCGCCCTGACCGCGCTCTTCCACGCCACCGACGGCGAAAACTGGGTGAACAACCAGAACTGGCTGACCGACAAACCGCTCAGCGCATGGTACGGCGTCACCACAAACGACAACGGCCGCGTCACGCAACTCAGCCTTCGCGGCAATCGCCTGAACGGCGCCATCCCGCCGCAATTGGGTTCCCTCATCCAGTTGGAACGACTGGTGATCGACGACAACCTCCTGAGCGGTGAGATCCCCCCGGAACTGGGAAATCTGGCCCAACTGCAATGGCTCGACCTCGACAGAAACCAGCTCACCGGTTCGATTCCTCCGACATTGGGAAACCTCCAACTGCTGGAACGGCTGGACCTCTCCGGCAATCAGCTAAGCGGGTCCATCCCCCCGGAGATTGGCAACCTCACAGAGTTGCGAACACTCTACTTCGATGAGAATCAACTGATCGGAGCAATCCCGCCTGAGCTCGGTTTCCTCGCCAACCTGCAAACAATGTTCATCGAAGAAAACCAGCTGAGTGGCGAAATCCCTCCTGAATTGGGCAATCTCACCCACCTGCGGGCCATGTCTTTGGAGGAGAACAAATTGAGCGGACCGATTCCTCCCGAGCTGGGAAACCTCACCCAACTGCGCTCGCTCGATCTCGACGAAAATGATCTGAGCGGACCGATTCCGGCCGAGTTGGGCAACCTCTCCCAGCTGCGTTCGCTCTATCTTGACGAATGCGGTCTCAGCGGGCCAATCCCCCCGCAACTGGGAAACCTCTCCCAACTGCGCACCTTGCTGCTCGATGACAACGCGTTGAGCGGTACCATCCCGCCCGAATTGGGTAACCTTACGCTATTGCAGTCTCTCCACCTGGCTGAAAACGATTTAAGCGGGGAAATTCCCTCGGAGTTGGCCAGCATTCCCCATCTGAGGGAATGGAATATCGCAGGAAATCAGCTCACCGGCTGCATCCCTGAAAGCTGGCGCAGCGCCGCTTCCATCGACAGCGATCAATTGGACCTGCCCTTCTGTCCATCACCAGCGTCGCTGGAGCAGGAAACGGAAACCCTTTTCGGGCTGAACGGCGATCTCCTTTTCGCCTTGTATCGCGTTTCCCTGAGGACCCTTACGCATCAGGCCCTGCAGGGCCTCGACCGCGCCGCGCTCACCTCACTCTACATCGCCCTGGGCGGAGACGACTGGGTCAACAGTGAGAATTGGCTCAGCGACGAGCCGCTCAGCACATGGTACGGCGTAACCACCGACCGCAACGGCCGCGTAACCAGCCTCGATCTGCGCGGAAATCAGTTGAGCGGTTCGATTCCGGCCGTAATCGGCCGCCTTTCACATCTCAACAGGCTGGTCATCGATGACAATCAACTTACCGGTCCCATCCCGCCCGAAATAGGCTATCTGACCCACCTGGCGACTCTCGACCTCGACCGAAACCGGCTGTCCGGCCCCATCCCACCGGAACTGGGCAACCTCACCAATCTGGAACGGCTGGACCTCACTGGAAACCAGTTGAGCGGTTCGATTCCGGCCCAAATCGGCAACCTCGCCGCACTGCGGACCCTTTTCCTCGACGAGAATCGACTGTCCGGGACCATCCCGCCCCAGCTCGGCAACCTGGTCGAACTGCGTACACTTTACCTCGAAGAGAACCGGCTGTCCGGCCCGATTCCACCTGAGCTGGGCAATCTGGTCAGTATGGGCCTGTTTTCCCTTGAGGAAAACGATCTGAGTGGCCCGATCCCACCTGAGTTAGGCAACCTCGCTGAAGTCCGCACCCTCTATCTGGATGAGAACGAGCTGAGTGGCACGATCCCGTCCGAGCTCGGCAATCTGACCCAATTGCGCGTCCTCGACCTCGACGAAAACGAGCTTAGCGGGCCGATCCCGCCCGAACTCGGCCGCCTCACCCAGTTGCGCATCCTCCTCCTGCGCGAAAATCAGCTAAGTGGCCCGATACCTTCCGAACTGGCGAGTCTTGCTCACCTGACATGGCTCTACCTGCAGGACAACCAGCTGAGCGGGGAAATACCGTCGGAGCTGGGCAACCTCGCGCTTCTGCAAGGGTTCAGCCTCGGCGGCAATCTGCTCAGCGGCTGTATTCCCGTAAGTCTGAGTCGCGTTCTTCACAACGACCTCGACGTCATCAATCTACCCTTTTGCGCCGAATAGACAGCTCAAAAAAAGGAGAGAGTAGCAAACAGCTACTCTCTCCCGGCACCCCCTACCCTGCAAGACGGGGTAGTCAATCCGCTATCAGTTCGCGTCGCCCCCGTCGGTTTCTCCTACCAACCGTGAAAATGCGCATTCCTGCGGCCCCTGCGTCCTGCAGCCCTCACCGCAACCATCTCCGGTCGCAGCGGTGAAACGACTCGACTCAAGCTGCCGGCCGCGATACTTCCGTAACTGTGCAGAATCGGAGCAACCTCGGTCTGATAGGCGATATACCCATCCGGCCAGAACACCGGAAGTCTCCATCCAACGCCTTGCCGACTTCGAGCGACCCTTGTCCCTGCTCGCCCCCCCTTCAGCCGCCGCGCCGCCACCAGCATCAGGACCAGCAGAGCCGCGCCCCCCGCCAGCGGCAGATAATGCAGACCCAACTCCACCCGGCGCACCACCTCCGTCGTCTGGTACCCGATCACCGCCAGCGCCGGCACCCACAGCAGCTCACCCAGTAGTACAATTGGAAACCAGCGCCGCAAAGGCACGCGCGCCATACCGGCCGCAACCAGCACCGGGATAACAAATACCCCTAACGCTTTGGCAACGAACAGCAGTCGGGGCCCGTGCTCCTGCATCTCCGCCTCCACCTGCTCCAGGTGATGGCGTCGCAGCCCCAGCCAGCGGCCGTAGCGCAATACCGGCTCTTTCCCATACTTGTAGCCGAGTAAGTACCATAGGCCGTCGGCCACGATGCCCGCGACGATCGCGCAGATTATCACCAGCGGCAAGCGCATATACCCCAGCGAAGCCGCCACCGCCGCCAGCAGTGTCACGATCCGCCCCTCCAGGATCACCAGAACCGTCAGGAGCGGATAGCTCCAAATGCCCCATTCCTGCAGGCCCTCGCTGCGTAATAGATTGAAAACCGTTTCGAATATCTCGGAAATTACGTTCATCTACCTACTTCCTCTACTCGCCAGGTCAACACATCCAGCCGCCTGGCGAAATGGAGCAGGGGCTCTGTATCCGGAAGGAATATCCCATGCGCCTGCGCCACCCAATTGCGCTCGAACTCTGCTTCGGCCGGCTGTAGCGGCCAGGGATGATGGTGGATCTCACCCCGATAGATACGCCCCCTGCTGTCCACACTGTACAGACAGTACCTCTCGATCAGCCACTGCTCCAACGAACTGGGCGCCGCCCGATAAACCGGCCCCGTAGGCCGGTAGACAGCGCTGAAATCTGCCTCTGGCGCGCCTCTGTGTGTACGCTTGCTCTGGTAGCGAATGCCGTCATCCCTATTCCTGCACTCCATCTGCGCCCGAAAATAGGGCAGATGATAGAACCGCCGCGCCATCGCCACCGCCAGCGGGTTGCCCGCATCCAGGCTGAAAAAGAACACGCCCGGCTTGGGCTCCTCCCCGCTGCTACTCTTTACGTAAGTTCGCACATTTAGTTCCGGAAAAGCGGAGACCCACGGCGCCGCCGGCGTAAACCGTTGCCGCACGCCGCGCATACGAAAAGGGATCACCGTCACCCACGCCTCACCCGCATACCTGTCCAGCGTCAGACCGGGCGGCAGCAACTTTTCAATCGCCGAGGCGGGTATGGGCCAGTGTGCAAATAGAAGGTCCTGCCAAGACTGAAACATGTACCACGGGCGGACAGGCAGAGCCCAGGGGCGGTGTTCCTGTTGGGCAAGAATGTCAGCGGCTATCTCTTTACCGCCGCCCCACAGGGAGGCAAGGGGGAAATTTCTCATCTCGCGTTTCCTCACTCTCCATAGATCCAGAGAGCGATAAGATCGTCGATCGGGCTGTCGCTGTGCCGCCGGAATATGTCCAGAAGGTCCTCGGCATAGGCGATCCCGTAGCGATGTGTCCGCGCATAGTCAAGCATCGCCGCAAAAAACGCCTCGTCACCGATCCGTTCACGTACCGCGTGCAAAAATAGGGGGCCCTTGCTATAGATAATGTTGATATAATTGCTCTGGTCGAACCCGATGACGGCGCCGCTGACAGGCCTGTCTATCCCCAGATTTCGCGCCGCATCGTAACGGTAGCGGAAAACATTTTCCATCATCATTGTCTGCATCTGTGGCCACTCCACCGCCTCGTAGTAGAGAAAAACCGCATAGTTGGCAAGCGATTCGTCCAGCCACGGCTCATCCGGCTGATCGTTGCCTACCAGGTTGAAAAACCACTGGTGGGCGACCTCGTGCGGCGTGGCAATGCCGAAACCGCCGCCGCCCTCCCCGTAAAAATTGGCCGCCAGCCCAAGAAGCCCGGCATGCTCCATCCCAAACGCAGTCGTCGGCAGCGGCACCACATCCAGCTCGCGATACGGATACTGACCGAAAAGGCGGTTAAAAACACGCAGACTACCCGTTGTATAGCTCAGTGCCGTCTGCGCTGATGCCAGCCCCCCAACCGGAAAGTACGAGTTGACCGTTATCCCATCCACCTCTTCACTGATCGCCTCCCAACGGTCGGTCGCCGCCGCGTAGAAGGAGCGCACCGGGCCCGCCGCAATCCGCCACGTTGTCGTGCCGTCACTGTTGGGCGTCTGCGCCAGCGTCGAGCCGCTCGCAACCACCGCAAGCGCCTGAGGCGCCGTCAACGCCACCTGGTAGAATCCAACGTCCGCAAAAAGCGAGTCACCGAAGCTCGCGCCGGCAAACAGGTCCCAACCCCTGTGGTCATAGACGGCCAGAGTAGGGTAAAAGCCGGCCAGATCATAGACGCCTCCCACAAACCCATATAGGCCTGCCCCTGCCGTTCCCGCGTACACCTGCGTCGGCAGCGTGGCCCCAAACCAGAGCGTCACATCCACTGTCTCCCCCGGATCCAGCCCCCCTTCAAGCGGGATATGCGCCACCGTGCCGTCGTAAGGATGCGTAACCTCCACGACCTTCCCGTCAACCAGCGCCCGGCTGACCTCGGCTGAGCCATTGAAGGCAGGCAAATTGGGATACAGCCGGAAATAAAGCTCGCTGAGACTGGTCCCCTCCTGGTTCGTGACGCGCACCCTCTGCACACCCTCCAGCCTCGGGACCTCACCCGGCACGAGGCGGACCTCGATATAATAGTGGGGCGCGTCAGGCAGCCCGGCCGCATCCTCGGCAAAAGCGTCCAACAGCGTCTCGCCGTAGACCGAATAGTCAGTCAAATCAATTTCCGGCGTCGGGAAAGGAGGCGGTTCCACCACCGGTTCTGGAATTGGTGTGGGCGTGGGCGGACGGGCAGTAGGCTCAGGTGTATGGGTCGCAGGGGCAACGGTCACTGACGGGGTGGGCGAAAGGACGATGACTTCCGGTTCTTCACTTGCCGAATTCGCCTCTCTGCCGCAAGCGGCCAGCACAACCGTCAGTACGGCCGCAACCGTAAACAGAACGGCGAAACGAAGTTGTAGTCGACTCTGGCTACGGCGCCTTCGGACAGCGCCTTCTGAACTCTTTTCACAGGCAGACCGCTTACGTGCTTGGGTTGCCGGTACCATCTGTCCCGTCCCCTAATGCCCGCCCCCGACTCCAGACCTTCCGACGGCTGCTGTCCACGACCGCAGTGCCGGTTCCTGTTAGCAACAACCTGATCTGGTGACAAGCAAAACTGGCGATCTGCAAGTCTCGGTGATGGCAGCCCTCCGGTCTAGCGATGGCAGCCCGGAAACTTCCCCCGTCAGATCGCAATCGGGACGAAACCCCCGCCGCGGAGCCAATGCCCCGCCATTCACACAGTCCTGCTAATTCCTCTACGACGTCGAACCGATATCCGGAGATTCCCGCTGCAAACTCTCGACGAGTCGCTTGGCTTCCATACTGAGCGGTACAGGCAGCTCAACCACCACCTCAACCAGCAAGTCTCCCCGATTCTCGTTATCCTTCACGTCCGGCATGCCCTGACCCTTCAGCCGGAAAACCTTCCCGTTCTGCGTGTCCGGCGGGATCGTCAGCGCCACCGCCCCCTGCATGGTATTCACGCGCGCCTCGCCCCCAAGCAGCGCAACGAAAAGGTCCACGTAAACCTTCGTGCGCAAATCCGTCCCGACCACCTCAAATTCCTTGTGCGGCTGGACCGACACCGTCATGATCAGGTCGCCGGCCCGCACCTTCGACCCCGTCCTGACGCCAGGGGGGATCGTCACCTCGAACCGGGAATCACCCTGCTGTACCGTCCGCTTCGTCCCCATGAACGCCTCTTCCAGCGCTATCTCCACCGGGACAGTCTGGTCGCTGTTGGGGCGGGCGAAACTGGGATGAGGCGTCTGCCGCGCCGCGCGCCGCGTCTGCGCCGGCACGCCGCCAAAAAGCTGCTGAAAGAAATCAGAAAAAGAACTGCCGCCGCCGGCCATTCCTCCGAACATCTGCTCAAACTCTTCAGGACTCACCGTTCGGCCCTTTTGACGCTCCGCGCCGCCGGCATTGTACCACTGAGACCAATCGAAACTCTGTCCGCTCTGCTCGTACTGCTTCCACTGGGCGCCGAACTTGTCATACGTCCGCCGCTTCGCATCGTCAGACAGGACTGCATAGGCCTCACTGATCTCTTTGAACCTCTGTTCAGCAGCCGCATCGCCGCCGTTAACATCGGGATGATACTTGCGCGCCAGCTTGCGATACGCCTTTTTGATATCATCAGCGCTCGCCTTCCGGCGCACGCCCAGCACTGCGTAGTAGTCCCTATAGTCCACTGATCCGTTCTCCGCTAATCTTTGCCTTTACCCTACACCCTACTGGAACCGATTCGACCGAACTTCGTCATCCGGCTATAGACATCATCAACAAGGACGCGAAACCGGGCACAGGGCGCCCGGTTTCTCATCATCTTATCTTCAATGCGCCCAGGACGGCAATCCTGGTTTAAATTGCCGCCTACACCTGCCGAAACTCGCCTTCCACCACATCGTCCTCATCAGCCGAACCCGTGCCGTCTGCTCCACCTTCGGCGCCGGGCTCGGTTCCGTTATCCTCCGACTGCTGCTGATACACCTGCTGGGCCAGCGCAGAGCTTGCCTGCTGCAACTGCTCGGTCAGACTGGTGATCCGCTCATGGTCCTCGCCTTCCATCGCCACCCGCAGTTCGCCGATAGTCCCCTCAATCTGCTCCCGATCAGACAGCGGTACCTTGTCACCCAGCTCACCCAAAGATTTCTCCGTAGCGTAGACCAGGCTGTCCGCCGCGTTGCGGCTCTCCACCAGCTGACGCTGCTGCAGGTCCGTAGTCTCGTTATCTTTGGCCTCGCGCACCAGCCGGTCCACCTCATCGTCGCTGAGATTTGTGGACGCCGTGATCTGGATGCTCTGCTCTTTGCTCGTCGCCTTGTCCTTCGCCAACACGTTCATGATGCCGTTGGCGTCAATGTCAAACGTAACCTCGACCTGCGGCACGCCCCGCATCGCCGGCGGAATCCCGTCCAGCCGGAAGTTGCCGAGCGTCTTGTTGTCTCGCGCCATCGGCCGTTCGCCCTGCAAAATGTGAATATCCACCGCCGTCTGGTTGTCCTCGGCAGTGCTGTATGTCTCCGTCTTCTTCGTCGGAATCGTCGTGTTGCGCGGGATCAACGCAGTCATCACGCCGCCCAGCGTCTCCAACCCCAGGCTCAGAGGCGTCACGTCCAGCAGCAGCAGGTCCTTGACCTCGCCGCCAAGCACACCCGCCTGCAGCGCGGCGCCCACAGCCACCACCTCGTCCGGGTTGACGCCCTTATGCGGCTCTTTGCCCGTCAGGCTGCTGACCAGCTCCTGGATCATCGGCATCCGCGTCGAGCCGCCAACCATCACGACCTCATTCAGCTCGCCTGGCGTCAGCCCCGCGTCCTTCAGCGCCGCATGGAAAGGTTTCTTCAACCGTTCAACCAGCACCGACGTCAGCTGCTCGAACTGGCTCCGCGTCAGCGTCAGCTGCAGATGCTTCGGCCCCGTGCTGTCCGCCGTGATAAACGGCAGATTGATCTCCGTCTGCGGCGTGCTCGAAAGTTCGATCTTCGCCTTCTCCGCCGCCTCCCGCAAACGCTGAAGCGCCTGCCGGTCCTGGCCGAGATCGATCATCTGCTCCCGCTTGAACTCATCGATCAGCCAGCGCACGATCGCCTCGTCCCAGTCGTCGCCGCCCAAATGCGTGTCGCCGTTCGTGGCCTTCACCTCGATAACGCCTTCACCGACCTCCAGCACCGAAACGTCAAACGTGCCGCCGCCCAGGTCGAAGACCAGAATCGTCTCGTCTTCGTTCTTGTCCAGACCGTAGGCCAGCGCCGCCGCCGTCGGCTCGTTGATGATGCGCAGCACCTCCAACCCCGCGATCTGACCGGCGTCCTTAGTAGCCTGACGCTGGCTGTCGTTGAAGTAGGCCGGCACCGTAATCACCGCCTGCTTCACGTCCTCGCCCAAATAGGACTCCGCGTCCCGTTTGAGCTTGCTCAGAATCATCGCGCTGATTTCCTGCGGCGTATACACCTTGTCCTTGATCGGAACCCGCACCCGCGCGTCGTGATTCGGCCCTTCGACGCTGGCATAAGATACCATCGCCTGCGTCCGCTTCGTTTCCGGATCGTCAATGTGACGCCCCATCAGACGCTTAACCGAGTAAATCGTGTTCTCCGGGTTGACGACCGCCTGCCTCTTCGCGGTCACCCCGACCAGCCGCTCGCCACTCTTCGAGAAAGCAACCACCGAAGGCGTCGTCCGGTTGCCTTCCGCATTCGCGATCACCGCGGGGTTGCCAGCCTCCATAACAGCAATGACGCTGTTGGTTGTACCCAGATCAATACCAATAATTTTAGCCATCTGTCTTAGGCCTCCTGTACAAGATGATGCTGGGCACCCGTCCGTTCCGCGCTACAGCCGCCCAGTCCATGACTCCTCTATGAACTGTCCGTCACTTTAATCGCTTCATTAACTCATCTACTATTATAAAAAACTTGTGTAAGTATGGTATTGGGCCAGCATTAGCAATTCGTTTGAATTTGCCCACGATAATCCTACGCATCCTGTCCAATACGAAACCCACCACGCCTACTCCCCCCTCTTGCCTTTTCTGACCACTATCCCATACCTGACACCGTTGCCGCCTCCCGTGCCTAACCCCGGTCCCCCATCTGCTAAGTTCCTGCAAAGCCGTTCACTAAAAACTAAAAACTAACCACTAAAAACTGCCGTTCCCATCCTTCGGCCCTCCCTTGTGCAGGGGCTGCGCCCCCGCAACGCCCCGCCCTGTCAACAGGACCAGTGTGGAAAATCGGAAATGTCGTGCCCGGCGCCTGTCCCCGCTTTTACTGACCACTGATCACTGACCACCGACCACTGCAGTTCACGCCCCATCCAATACCCGCATGCACCGCTCTATCTCGTCCACCGTGTTGTAATGCACCAGTCCCAGCCGCAGCCAGCCGCCGCTCTCCTCGACACCCACCCTCTCGCTAACCGACTGCGCATAGAAACTCCCGTTCCACGCAAAAATGTTCTCTTCCGCAAGTGCTCGCGCCAGCTGTTCCGGCGTCGTTCCCTCCTTCAGCAACGAGACCGTCGCCACCCGCCTCTCCAAATCCGCCCGCTCCGTCAAACCGTAGATGCGGACGCCCGGCACGCTCTGCAGTCCGCTCACCAACCTCTCCGTCAGCATCCCTTCATACGCCCCGATCACCGGCCAGGCCGCCTTCAACTTCTCCCTCCGGCTTTCCGCCGGCCCGGCGCCGCCGTACTCGACCCCGAGTCCGGCCAGATAATCGATAGCCGCGGTCATCCCCGCCATCCCCTCATGATTCTGCGTGCCCGTCTCCCACTTGTCCGGCGGCCTGTCCCCCACCGGACGCACCCGGTACGCCTCCAGCCGCGCCAAATGTTCCCGCTTGCCGTAAAGCTGCCCGCTGTGCGGACCGAAAAATTTGTACGACGAACACGCCAGAAAATCGCACCCCAGCTCCTTCACGTCAATCAGCCCGTGCGGCGCATACTGGACCGCATCCACAAACGTCAGCGCCCCCACCTCCCCGGCCCAGCCAATAATCGTTCCCACGTCGTTGATCGTCCCCGTCGCGTTACTGGCATACCCGACAGCAACGATCTTAGTGCTCGTCGTAATCTGCCTTCGTACATCCTCCATATCCAGCGTCCCGCTCTCCACGTCCACGTCCGCCCACCGCACTCGCGCCCCCCGATCCTGCGCGGCCAGCACCCAAGGCATCACATTCGCATCGTGGTCCAGCCGCGTCACCAAGACCTCGTCCCCCGGCCCCAGCTCCCGCGCCAGCGACCTGCTGACGTGAAACGTCAGGCTTGTCATATTATTCCCAAAAACCACCTCATCCGCGTCGCACCCCAACAGATCGGCAGCCGCCCTGTGCGCCGCCTCGATCACCGCGTCAGTACGCGCGCTCGTCTCGAACAGCCCGTGCGTGTTCGAATTGCGCCGCGTCAAATAGTCGACCATCGCCGCAACCACGCTCTCGTGCACCTGCGTGCCCCCGGGATTGTCGAAAAAGATCGCCTGCCTGCCGTTGTACGCCTCCTGCAGCGCCGGAAACCCGCTTCGGACCTTTTCTACATCGAACATTTTTCTCTCCCCCCACATGCCGCGCCGCGACGTACTAATGTAAATCCTGTTTGACACCACGACTTTTCCCGCGCATTACGCAACGACATCGCGCCTGTCATGTCTGCCTTTACGCAATACGGAAAGTCAGGTTTTCAAAATGAATGCACTTTAAGTCCCTATTTGCTCTTCGGCAGCCCGTCAGCCAGCATCCATACCCGCTCCCGCCCCATCAACGCGGAAACATCCCCCTGCAGGACTCCCAGCAGCGCCTCGGTCAACTCCGCAAAGCCGTCCCCGCCCACAACCAGATCAAGGCTCCCTTCCGATACCGGCGGCCGCGGCCGTTTCTCGTCCGCCTTCACCTGTACCACCGGGACCGTTCCGTCCGTCGGCAGGTCCGCAATTTTACAAAGCTGGTCTATGGCCGTGCCAAAATCCCCAAGCGCATCCACCAACCCGCGTTCCAGCGCCTGCCTTCCCGTCCATACACGCCCCCCGCACAGCGTTTCAAGCGATTCTGGCTCCAATTGCCGCGATTCCCCCACCAGTCTCTTGAAATTCCGGTACGTGTAATCCATCATCTCCTCAACTTTGTCCCGCTGCTCGCGCCGCCACGGACCGTCGCTCGCGTAGATGTCCGCATTCTCCCCCCGCTGGACCGCGAAACGCCTCGCCCCGATCTTTCCTTCCGCCTCGCTTGTGATCAGCTTGGCCATCACCACGCCGATGCTCCCCGTCAGCGTCGCCGGCTGGCATACGATCTTCTGCGCCGGCAGCGCTACATAGTACCCTCCGCTGGCCGCCACATCCCCCATATACGCCACAACCGGCTTTTTCTTGTTCAGCAGTGTTAGCTCTCGCCACATCAGATCGCTCGCCAGCGCCGAGCCGCCCCGCGAATCAATGTGCAGCAGCACCCCCGCCAGTCGCTCGTCCTTCAGCGCCGCCCGCACCAGCTGCTGCACCGTCGTGCTGCCCGCCGTGTTGTTGCCAACGATCGGCAGCCCGCCGGGAAAGCGGCGGCTCTTGCCCGTCGTGATCATCCCACCCAGCGAAACGACCCCAATCACCTTCCTGTGCCGCCGCCGCGGCCGCCGGTAGAGGTTGCCGCGCGCCTGCTCATACGGCAATATCCGCGCCTCATCCTTGCCCCCAGCTGCCAGCGTTGCAGCCAGCTCGTCCTCGTAGATCGTGCCGTCGACCAGGCCCAGTTCTACGGCCTCGTCCGCGTTCAACGGCGCCCTGTCGATCGCCGCCCGCACCTGCTCTTCATCGATGTCGCGTCCCCTGCTGATCGCCCCCACCATCTCCTCGTACAAGCCGCCCAGCAGCCGTTCAATCTGCTCTCGGTGGGCGTCGCTCATCTCGGACCGCTCCAGGTTATCCAGCGCCGTCTTCCAGGGCGCCACCTTTACCACCTCCGCCTTGACCCCAATGCGCCGCAGCGTCTCAGCCAAAAAGAGCGGCTCAGCCCGCAATCCCAGCACAGTCCAGTCCGTAAGCGGCGAAACGAAAACCCGGTCAGCCGCCGCCGCCACAACATACTCAGCATTGCCGCACGACTCCAGATAAACAACGACCTCCTTCACCGCCGCACGAGGGTTCAGCTCGCCGC
The DNA here is from genome assembly GCA_958295845.1 of Caldilineaceae bacterium. Taxonomy (GTDB): domain Bacteria; phylum Chloroflexota; class Anaerolineae; order Caldilineales; family Caldilineaceae; genus Bin5. The sequence goes on along the minus strand of OY282376.1, from coordinate 4,419,322 downwards.
TCCAGCCTCGGAAGCGCGCAAATAGGTCGGCCAGGGTCTGCGCCTGCGCCAGCCTCAGCTGCGCGCCCTTGACCAGAACCACCACGCCCCGCACATCAGGATCCCCCGCAATCCGCCGCAGCGCATCCTGCAAAGACTCAACCGAAAGGCCCGGCTTACCAAACGAAAGAAAGTTCAGAAACCGCGGCCGCTGTGGCGTCCGTTCCAACAGCGGGCCGGAAAGTTCGAACAGAACATAATCAGCCCAGCTCCCCTTCGACAAACGCCGCACCAGATTGGCAAGCCCGCATACGCACACCTGCCAAAAAAGAGATATCCCCCGCAATACCCAGCCCACGCCTCTACCAATGAAACTCATGTCGCTCCCCCCGCCCATCCATGTGCCATCGCTACGCCAGGCAAGCCCCAATACGCACCTGCTCCTCAAAGACCGAACCGCAAAACCATACTATACCCGCACGATCTGCTGGAGAAAAACTGATCCCTTGCCCGCAAAGACGCTTTGATCGCGCCACCCTTTTTGGGTTAAGATGAAATACAACCACAGTTTCATCCCAGAGACGCTTTGACCACATTTAGGCCGGTGCAAAAAACCATTCCCTGCCCTCAGCAAGAGGTGCACGTTGGCAGCAGCAATCGAACTACGCAACCTCAATAAGCGCTACCGCAACGGGACCTGGGCCAATCGCGACATCACCCTGACCGTCGAGCGCGGCGAGCTGCTTGCGATCCTCGGGCCAAACGGCGCCGGCAAGACCACCCTTGTCCGTCAGATAACAACCGAGCTTGTGCCAACCTCCGGCGAAGTCCGCGTCTTCGGCCTCGACTCCCTCTCGCGTCCCAACGAAGCCAAGGCCTGCATGGGCGTAATCCCCCAAGAGACCAACTTCTACTGGGGCCTCTCCGTCCATCACCACCTGCGCATCCTCGGCAAACTGCGCGGTCTGCCCCCCCGCGTCGCCTCACGCCGCGCCGCAGAACTGATCTCAGACCTCGGCCTCGAGGAGCACAAGCACAAACCTGGAGAGCAACTATCCGGTGGCCTTCGCCGCCGCCTCCTGGTCGGAATTGCCGTGCTGGCCGATCCCCCACTGCTCGTCCTCGATGAGCCGAGTGTCGGCCTCGACCCCGAGTCGCGCCGCGACCTGTGGGATCTCCTCCGCAACTACCGCCGCCGAGGGGCTACCATCCTCCTGACGACCCACTCCATGGAAGAAGCCGAAACTCTCTCAGACAGAGTCGGCATCATCCACGACGGCGCGCTGCTGGCCCTCGACACCATCGCCAACCTCCGCGCCGACCACGGCTTCGACTATAAGGTCAGCTACCTCTCCGAAGGCCGCACCCAGGTACTCTACGGCGCCAGCGACACTGAACTCCTCAAGCAGGTCCAGGCCCTGGGCATTCGCGAGTATGCCGTCTCCCGAACAACCTTGGAAGACGTCTATCTCGGCCTGACAGATGGCAAAGGACGCCTCAAGGAAGGGTCCGTGGCCGATGACTGAACGCAACGCTTCCGTCCCCGACCTCCCCGTTCAACCCTACCCGACCGGAGGCTTCCGCAAATTCATTGCCGATACGCTCAGCGTCTTCGAGCTCAACTTCCTGCCCTCACTCAAACACTGGTACGTAACAGTCCTGCTTGCCGCTGGATTCCCACTGCCTTGGTTCTACGTAACCAGGGCCATCGCCCCCGACGACCCCCAGGTGCTCCGCCGCCTGCTTGCCGGCACCCTTGTCTTCGGCGTCGCCTTCTCAATCGGCATGCTCGTAGGGCAGAACTTCGTAGGCCAACGGTTTACCGGCACCCTCCGTCTGCTCATCACCATGCCTGTCTCCAAGGCCGCCTACCTCCTCGGCTCGCTTGCCCACGCCTCAATCTCGGGTGCGATAACCGTAGTCATTCTGCTCGGTTTCGCCCTGGTGGCCGGGGTCGACATCAAATTGGGATGGGGATTGGCCCCCTCTCTAATCCTCACCGTGCTCGCGGTCAGCGGCCTGACCCTATTCTTCGTCAGCTTTGCCCCGTCTCTGCAGGTCGGCAACCTGACGACGGGCCTGCTGTCACTCGTCTTGGCCGCCCTGTCACCCGTCTACTTCACAATGGACCAGGCCCCCCTGCTGATGAAGCTAATTGGCTACATCTCGCCTCTGCGCTATGCTGCCGACGCGATCGAGAAGTCACTGTCAGGCAGCGCAGACGTCTTGGCGGAAATCGCCATACTCTCTGTTATCGCCCTGGTCTCCATGTCCCTAGGCCTCTGGAGAATGCCGTGGAGAGAAAAGTAACCCCTTGAACCCAGTCTCGCGACCAACTCTCTAACCCCAGACAACGCAATAAGCAATAAGCAATACGAAATACGCAACACGCAATACGAAATACGTATCACGGAGCAAGCAAAGTGTCCCACCAATACACCGCCGCAGTCATCGGCGCGGGCGCCGGAGGCAAGGCCAGCATGGCCGCCCTCACCGCCTCGCACCGCTTCAACCTCGTCGCCGTCGCCGACATCCAGGCCGAGGCGCGCGCAGCCGTCCGGGAGTTGTACCCTGGCGTCCTCACCTTCCCAGACCATGCCGAACTCTTCGCCGCCTGCCCCACCGACATCGTCTGCGTCTCCACCTGGCCGCCCTCCCACCTGGACGTCACCCAGGCCGCCCTGCAACTTCCTCTCAAAGGCATTCTCGTCGAAAAACCGCTGGCCGACACCCATGCCAGCGGCCGCCGGATCCTGGAGCTCATTCGCGCCCGCAATCTCCCCATGGTCGTACCCCACGGTCTCCTTGTGGCCGACCACAGCACCCAAATCCTCCAGCGCGTTCACGGCGGCGAGATCGGCCAGCTCAAACTCGTCGAAATCCAATGCACCGGCTGGGACATCATCAATGCCGGCATCCACTGGCTCAACTTCTTCGTCGAGCTGACCAAAAGCGACCCCGTCGAATACGTTCTGGCCGCCTGCGACACCAGCACCCGCACCTACCGCGACAGCATGCAGGTCGAAACGCTCGCCGTCACCTACGCCCAGACCGCCTCCGGCGCCCGCGTCGTCATGAATACCGGCGATTACGTCACCATCTCCGAACCAGGTGCAAACACCCTCTTCCGCCTCATCGGTACCCGCGGCGCCATCGACTTCTACGGCTGGGACCCCCGCTTCCGCCTTCTCAACGCAGACCATCCACGGGGACAACTGTTTGAATTCGAGCAAGGAAACGTCACCAACCACCAGCGCCACCTCGAAAACCTCGCCGCGCAGATCGACCGCGCCCAACCCGACTACTCGATCGCTGAAGGATCCTTAGCCGCCCTCGAGCTCTGCGAAGCCGCCTACGTCTCCATTCGCAACGGCGGCGTTCCCGTTTCCATTCCCCTCGATGACTTTACGCCCCAACCGCCCGCCGACTGGCAGCCCGGCCTCCCCTACAGCGGCCGCGGCGGCGGTCGCAATGGGCGCCGCCTACCCCCTCGCCCACCACAAAATGACCGAGCTCACAGAGTCGCACACACGGAGGAAGAATAATGGCCCGCTTCGGCATCGTCGGCGCCGGATGGCGCGTAAACTGGTTCCTGCGCGCCGCCCGCGCCCTCCCAGACAAGCTGCAGGTCGCCGGCCTCGCCGCCCGCCGCCCCCAACGCGCCTTCGACCTGGCCGCCGCGCACGGCGTCAACATCTACCGCTCACCCGCCGAAATGATCGCCGCCGAAGCGCCAGATTTCGTCGTCACCAGCGTCTCCTGGCAGGCCAATCCGCACGTCATCCGCCAGTTGGCCGAACTGGACATGCCCGTCCTTTCCGAAACACCCCCCGCCACCACAGTGGAAGAAATGACCGATCTGTGGGCTCTGCAACAACAGGGCGCCCGCATCCAGGTCGCCGAGCAGTATCATCGCCAGCCCCACCACGCCGCCCGTCTCGCCTTCGCCCACAGCGGCCGTCTCGGCCGTATCAGCCAGGTCCAGCTCTCCGCCGCCCATGGCTACCACGGCGTCAGCCTCATCCGCCGTTTCCTCGGAATCGGCGCCGAACAGGCAACCGTAACCGCCCGCCGCTTCACCTCCCCCCTCCTCCAGGGCCCCACCCGACAGGGTCCACCCCTCGAAGAAAAAGTCGCCGACTCCGTACAGCTCATAGCCGCCTTCGACTTCGGCGACCGCCTCGGCATCCTCGACTTCACCTCCGACCAGTACTTCTCCTGGGTCCGCGGCCAGCGCCTCCTCGTGCGCGGCGAACGCGGCGAAATCATCGACGACAAAGCCGCCTACCTCCAGGACTTCCTCACCCCCATCCACCTCACCTTCACCCGACATAGCGCCGGCGCCGAAGGCAATCTCGAAGGCAACTACCTCGAGGGCATCCAGGCCGGCGAACACTGGTGGTACCGCAACCCCACCCTACCCGCCGAACTCACCGACGACGAAATCGCCGTCGCCGACCTCCTCCTCCGCATGGCCGCATACATAAACGGCGGCGAAGAAGCCTACTCCCTCGCCGAAGCCTGCCAGGACCGCTACCTCGACATCCTCTCCGCCCAAGCCGCCGAAACCGGCCAACCCGTCCGCTCCCAAGCCCAGCCCTGGTCCGATACACTCACTTCGCCTACCAAACCCTGACCTCATCCCCCTCGACCCCGCACCGCCGGCCAACGGGTTCTCTCACTCCTCTCTCCTCTTCCCTCTCTCCTTGCCTTTGGGCGTCCGGGCCTTCGGCCCTCCCTTGTGCGGGGGCTGCGCCCCCGCAACGCCCCGCCCTTGTTAGCCACCGTATGTATTCTTCCCCAGCATAATGTCTAGCCAACAGTGTCTCCTCCCCCACCTGCTGTCTCCAGCCAGTGCCCCCCAACCCCGTCATCCCCCGAACGGTTCTGTAGGGGCAGGCCTTGTGCCTGCCCTGGCGTCCCCTAATCGACGGGTCCGGCCTGGCCCCCGCCTTGCGTCTCTCCAAGAGCCGGTAAACAGTTCCAGCCACCTACCGCGTAATCTCCTCGCCGGCCCGTTCCCGCCCCAAAATCCAAAATTCACCCGTGTAGACAGGGCAATTACCTCAAAATCAGTGATATAATAGCCCTATGTCGAAACATGAATCGGCATTACTGAGTACAAACTGTCATGACGACCCCATGACTCCAGCTGGCAGGTTTACTGGAGACGAGGGAGGACCCCCGTAAGTCTGTTATTTGCCCATAAGCTTGCTGCCTGTGACCCATCCAAGACGGCGAGGAAACGTCTGCGAAATTGAAGAAGATCCAGAAAAAAAAGAAATCACACTGACCTGGATCGACTTAGATCGACTTAGATCGACTTGGATCGACCTGACCGAGGACAATTGCCTTGAATTTTTTCAATGCCCCGTAAGGCTGCCTGAATCGAATAGGTACCCCCTGTGGGCGCCCTTCATGTGCTATAATACTGACCGCATTCTGACGAAACAGAAATGAAACTGGCTTGGGCAAGTCATGTCTCCTGCCAGAAGAAATGCCGAAAACAGAAGAAGGCAGCCGTAGGTCACTGATTTGCTAAGATCTGACTGCCCTCAACTGTCCAAAGACGGCGAGGAACAATTCGCAAAGTCAAACATCTCAGCAAAAAAAGTTTGTTTCGGCGCGACATACGTATACTTAGCGCGACATTTGTAGACATGGCGCGACATTTGCAGACATGAACAGTTCCAACCCAAGACAACTGTATCGCATCTGGCCAAGGCCTCGCTTTTCTGCCTGAATCGAGTAGGACACGCCTTGTAGGCGTCCTGCGGGGAATACAATAACGTCCGAAATGAGTTCAGTCGGCCCGCACTTCTTCCTTAGACAGGCGACGCCGCACAGTGTATAATCACCCCCGGCCCTAAGTGGACGGCCCAACGCAAAAACAGCCCACTGTAGACAGAAAGCCAGACTAATGGCAAAAATACTTCTCGTTCACCCACTCTTTCTCTATCTGAATCCGGAAGAACAGGCCCTCAAAAGCCCCTACTTCCCGCTCGGCCTTCTCTACCTGGCCGGCTACGTACGCGCCCAGGGCCACGAAGTCGCCGTTTTCGACGGCACATTCGAAGACGATGTTAGCGCCTTCTCCGCACGGCTGGCCGCCGAAAAGCCCGACCTGGTCGGCATCTCGGCCGTCTTGCCCCTGCGCGACATGGCACTCGCCTTGGCCGCCGAAACCAAAGCCGCTGGCACTCTGACCATCCTCGGCGGCCCCGACCCGACCAAGGATCCCGCCTACTATCTGCAGTTCTCCCAGGTAGATATGGTCGTCCACCATGAGGGCGAGCAAACTCTCGACGCGCTGCTCCGGCTCATCGACGCAGGTCCCCTCGCGCCTGAACTGCTGGCGCGTGAACCGGGCATCGCCTTCCGCGACGCCGACGGCAAATCCGTCGTAAACCAGCCGCGGCCCCCCGTCGAAAACCTGGACGAACTGCCCCTTCCCGCCCGTGACCTCATCGACATGGACCGCTACCTCGACACCTGGCGCGAAGAAAATGGCTACTCCTCCCTCACCATCTCCACCTCACGCGGCTGCCCCTACGGCTGCGACTGGTGCCAGGATTCCGTTCACGGCCAGTCCTTCCGTCAACGGTCACCGGAAAGCGTCGCCGCCGAGATGAAGCAGCTCAAAGAGACATACGATATCGACCGCCTCCGCGTCGTCGATGATGTCGACGGTATCGAGCGCGAATGGGTCGAAGGCTGGGCTGAAGCCGCTGACGCCGCCGACGCCGCCATCCCCTTCGAAGCGCTCTACGACCTCGAACGCCAGGATCTGCCGATGCTCGACGTGCGCGATACGTTGTGACAAAAGCGCAATAAGTACATCCCCACCGTGAGTGGGGCCCTACACGCACCTCCGGATGACGCAGCTGCCGGGAACTGAAAGTTGAATGACTTCTTCTCGGACGGCTCCCCCTTCCTCCGCCATCCCCTGCTGACTGCCGAACGAACTCGGCAAGAGATCGACTTCCTGGTCGACGCCCTGCCGCTCGCCCCTGCCGCACGCGTCCTCGACGTCGGCTGCGGCTTCGGCCGCCACAGCGTCGAGCTGGCCCGCCGCAACTACACTGTCCTCGGCATCGACCCCGCCGCCGCCATGATCAGGGCCGCCCGCGATAATGCGCAAGAGGCCGCCGTCGATGTCGACTTTCAGCACGTCGCCGCCGAAGGCTATTTCCCTGTCGAACCTTTCGACGCCGCCATCTGCCTCTTCACAACACTCGGACAGGTCCCCCCCGCTTCGAACGAAGACAACCGCGGCCTGCTTACATCCGTTTTCAACTCCCTGAAAGACGGCGGCCGCCTCGCTCTCGAACTCCCGCAAAAACAACCCGCTCTCGACGCGCTCAAACCATCCGACCGCTTCGGCAGCGACACGAGCTACGCCCAGATCGACCGCAGCCACGACGCCGAAACCGGCATCGTCACCGAACAGTTCAACATCGTCTCCCCCGAAGGCGCACAGAACTACCATCTGCGCTACCGCCTCTTCACCCGGCAAGATGTCACCGGTCTCCTTTCAGCGGCCGGGTTGCAGATCCTCGAGAGCTACGACGGCTACACGTTCGACGACCTGGCCGGTGCCAGCCCCGTCATGCTCTTCATCTGCGCCAAATGACTCCAGACTGGCTCACGCCCGACCTCCTCAACCTGCTCCTGCAGGGCCTCCTCCTGACCGTCGTCCTGACCGCAGTCACCGCCGCGCTCGCCCTCGTCATCGGCGTCGCCGCCGGGACGATGCGCATCTCCGGTAACCGCTTCGCCGCCGGCCTCGCCGTTCTCCATGTCGAGACGCACCGCAACCTGCCCGCCCTTGTCCTAATGATCATCTGGGCCTTTGCCCTGCCCAATCTCTTCCCGCTCGAGCTGCGGCGCTCCCTCTTCTTCGATAACGCCATTCTCAACTGGCTCAGTAGTTGGAGCGGGCTCTCCCTGCCCTACTACACGCTCGCCGCAGGCGTGGCCCTGGTCCTCAATACCAGCGCCTACCTCGCAGAGCTCTTCCGCGCCGGCGTCGGCGCCATCCCCCAACAACACGTTGACGCCGCCCGCACACTTGGCGCTTCGCGCCTGAAACTCTTCTGGAAGGTCCTGCTGCCCCAGGGCCTCCGTACCGCATTCCCGGCCATCTCGACCCGCCTCATCCACCATCTCAAAAACACCGCGCTGGCCGCCTTTGTCGCCACGCCCGAATTCTTTCACAGCGCCCAGACCGCGATTACCCGAACTTTCCTGGCGCTCGAATTCCTGATGCTCGCCGCCGTCGTTTATCTGCTGCTCGCCTTTGCCTTTTCCGGCCTGCTGCGCTGGGTAGAGAAGCAATGGCTCGTCGCCGGAGGCTGACAATGCCTTTCCTCCGAACCTGCCACACTGAACCTGCCACACTGAACCTGACCGCTGATGAATGACCATATTTCTTTCCTCATCGAAAAACTGCCTGCCCTTCTGTTCGGTTTCTCTGGCCAGCGGCCCGGTGGGCTCTTCCTCAGCCTCATCCTCGCCGTCCTGGCCGTGGCAGTCGGCTTCGCTCTCGCCATCCCCGTCAGCAGCGCCGAACGGTCACGCTTGCGCCCGCTCCGATGGTGCGCCGTCGCCTACGTCGAGTTCTTCCGCGGCATTCCGCTGATCCTGCTGCTGGTTCTCGTCCATCAGGGCGTCGGCGGCGTACGCTTCGGACTCAACTGGAGTCCCCGCACTTCTGCACTTGTCGCCCTGGCACTCTATTCCAGCGCCTATCAGGCCGAAATCCTGCGCGCCGGGCTCGCCGCCGTTCCACCGGAACTCGTGGAGTCCGCCCGCCTCATGGGCAGCCGCCCCCGCCAGGTCTACATCCTGGTCAAGCTGCGTTACGCCCTCCGCGTCATGCTGCCCGCCTTTACCGGCCAGGCCATAAGTCTCTTCAAAGACACCTCCGTCGTCGTCGTAATCGGTGTCGCCGAAGTGATGACCGTCGCCCGCATGGCGCTTGGCGCCGATGTCACCAACGCACCGTACTGGGTCACCATGTATACCTTTGTTGGCGTACTCTATTTCGTCCTCGCCTTCACCCTCTCCCGCCTCTCCCAACGTTGGGAACGGCGCAGCCGGCCATCGGATCTCGCCCATTCATTTTTTAGCTACTGAAGAAGGCCCACCTTGGCGGCTTACACCCGAACCGTCCGCATGGAAATGCCCTTGAACAAGACCTGTGATGCCGTTTCTCCGCAGAAATATTGCAGTACAATTGAGTACCATTAAGTACCATTGCTTACATTTATTCTGCTCCCATTTGTGTTACGATCTAACGAATACGCTGCTGGTGCCAATTCAACTACGATAGCTCAGCCGGTTCAAAGTAATGACTGCGGCGCTAAGCAGTGCGTATCCAGGATTCCCCGCCGATTTTGTCGAACTTGGCTGCCATCTGATACACTTCCACCAAGGAGAAACATTCAATGAAGAATGCAACGCAACTTTCCCTCGCTGTCCTACTCGTCGCCCTGCTGCTGGCCGCCTGCCAGGCGATTCCTGCTATGCCAGCCGGCGAAACTCTCTCTCTTGCCGATGAAATATCCGCTCGCGGGACCGTGCGCATCGGTGTGCGCAACGATAATCCTCCGCTGAGCTTTGTCACCGAAGACGGTGAGTGGGTTGGCTTCGACGTCGATCTGGCCCACGCCATGGCCGCCCAACTCGGCCTGGAACCGGAACTGATCGTCGTCGACGGCACGACCCGCATAAGCTTCCTCCAGGAAGGGCGCGTCGACATATCGATCGCCAGCATGAACCACACCCGCAAACGCGACAACGCCATCGACTTCAGCATCACCTACTTCTGGGACAATCAGTCCTTTCTCGTTCGTACCGGCGAATATACTTCCATCGATGAGTTGATGGGCTTGAAAGTGGCCGCCAACGCCGGTAGCTCCGCCATCCCCTCTTGGATCGCCTACAGCGAGGCTCACGGTGGCCCGGCTCCCGAAATCGTCGAATTCAGCGACAAGCTCGCCGCCATGCAGGCCCTCCGTGACGGCGCCGTCGAAGGCTACACAGAAGACAACATCACCATGTTGGCGCTCGCTGCCGGCGACCCCGCGCTTGAGCTTTTGCCCGGCGGACACAATCCCGTCCAATTCGGCATCGGCGTGCCCAACAACCAGTCCACCTGGCGCGATCAGGTCAACTACGCCCTCCAGGAGCTGTGGAAGTCTGGCCAGTACCACGAGATCTACGCCCGTTGGTTCGAAGGCCCTGACGCGCAGATCCAACTGCCCTTAGGAGGACAGATGGAGGTCTGGCCGGAATAAACCGTATACCCGGTTCCTGGTTCTGGTCAGCTTGCGGTCGCCGCGACCGGAACCCGTGCCAAGAAGGGCCCGCGACCGCAGATCAAGAGTAGCAGTCAAACAATGACCACTGTCTCGCTGCACAACCTTTCCCTGGCCTTCCATGCAGGCCCAGCCGTCCTGCACGACGTCTCTTTGACCGTCGCGCAGGGCGAGCTGATGGTTCTGCTGGGCCCGTCAGGCAGCGGAAAGACCACCATCCTGCGCGCCATCGCCGGGCTCCTGCGTCCCACTGAAGGAGATATCCGCTTCGACGAGCGCACCGTGCTCGATGTGCCCCCCGAGAAACGCGGCGCAGTCATGGTCTTCCAGGAACATGCCCTATTCCCCTTTATGGACGTGGGCGCAAATGTCGCTTTCGGCCTCAGGATGCGGCGGATCGATGCTGGTACGATCCGCCGCAAAGTGGCCCAGGCTCTCGCTGCCGTGCAACTGGCCGGCTATGAGGACCGCCGGCCCGACGAGCTGTCCGGCGGCCAGCGCCAGCGCGTCGCCCTCGCCAGGGCGCTCGTCATCCAACCCCGCGTGCTCCTGCTGGATGAACCGCTCAGCAGCCTGGAGCCAAGCCTGCGCGAGGATCTGCGCGGTATAATCCGCACCCTCCAGCAACAGGCCGGCATCACCATGATCTTCGTCACCCACGATCAGGCCGACGCCGTCGCCGTCGCCGACCGCATCTGCCTCCTTATGCAGGGCGCCGTGCGCCAGACCGGCGAACCCCGCAGCTTCTTCGAACGCCCCGTCGACAGCGATGTGGCTCGCTTCTTCGGAGGCAACAACTTTCTGCCCGGTTTCAAGCGCGGTCGCATCGTCGACACCGATCTCGGACCCCTCGAAGTGGACGACTCCGAAAGACCCGACGGCGACGTGCTCGTAACAATCCGCCCCGAAGCCGTTGAAGTCGGAGAAAACGGCCACAATAACCTGGTCGGTATGGTCGAGTCCTACAGCTTTCACGGCCTGGTCGCCCGCTGCGGCGCCGGTATCAGCGACACCCAGTTGCAGTTGACCGTGACCCCCTACCAGCGCTTCAGTCGCGGCGAAGAAATCATCCTGCATCTGCCTCGCGAACGTATTCATCTACTGCCCGTCGAGAACGGCCAATGAACGTGAGAGCGCCCCTGTGGCCCATCGCCGCAGCCCGCGCCATCATCGGTGTCCTATGGCTTTTCTCTCTGCGCTGGAAACTGCCGCCCGATTTCATGCCCGCAGAGGGCCGCGGCCTCATAGACTGGCTGCAGCTCGAAGTAGCCCATGCCGCCTTCCCCCTCTACGGCCTATTCGTCGAGCAGATCGTACTGCCCAACTTTACGCTCTTCGCCTGGCTGATCTTCCTCACGGAGCTAGCCGTTGGCCTTAGCCTTCTGACCGGCGCATTCACCCGCCTCGGCGCGCTTCTCGGCTTGGGCCTCTCCTTGAACCTTGGTATCGGCCTCCTGGAAGTGCCCGGCGAATGGCCATGGAGCTACGCCATGCTCGCTATGTGGCACGGCCTATTCTTTGTCACCGGCGCCGGTCGCGTCTGGGGCCTGGATGGGCTGGGAAGAAGGAACTAAGGTTCTTTAGCGTGCCATCTATCTGCCGCCCTCTTCCTGCCAGGCATCCGTCCTGCCGGAAGAGCTCGATTCGCCTTCGGATTTCAGTTGGCTGGCATCGTCCAGAGCCGCGAACTGAAGACCGCTACCGGAATGCTGTCGAATGACCATCCTGCTGGCTCTCGCCGCCGGATTAGTGCTCGGTTACCTCATCGAACGGGGCGACTTCTGCTTCCATAGTACCCTGCGCGGCCTCTTCCGCCGTCCGCCGCAACTGAACCTCCTCCGCGCCTATCTGCTGACACTGCTCATCGCCATCCCGCTCGTGCAGGGCATGATCGCCCTCGGCTGGATCACACCCTGGATTGCCCCTTGGGCCTGGCAGGCCAACCTCGTCGGCGGCCTTATCTTCGGCGCCGGCATGGTCATCGCCGCAACCTGCGTGACCGGCATCTTCTACAAACTCGGCCACGGCATGCTCGGCACGCTTGTCGGCCTTGTAACGTGGTCAATCGGTGACCTGCTCGCCTGGCGCGGGCCCCTCAACCCTTTGCGCACTGCGTTGAATGAGAATCCCGTGGTCACGAACGAGATGTCAACGACGCTCTTGAATCTGCTGGGCGCCCCACTGGGGATCGGCCTGCTCGTCCTCCTGCTCGCGGCCGCGGCCCTATTTCTCTGGCGCAGCCCCCGTCCCACGCACGGCGACTACTGGTCGTGGCTGCCCCTCGGCATATCCGTCGGGCTCTTTACCAGCCTGGCCTGGCTCCTCGCCCGCGCCGGCGGGGCCAACTACACCTTCGGCACTTCACGCGTTCCCACCGCGCTTTACGAGTCCCTGCTGGGCGGCGCCGAAACCGGAAACCTCTGGATTCCCGTAGCCCTGATTGCTCTGCTGCCCGGCTCCTTCATCGCCGCGCGCCGCGCCGGCACCTTCTGGGCCAGGGGAGAAACGCCCACCCGTTATTCACAGTTGGCCGCCGGCGGTCTCCTAATGGGCGTCGGCGCCGGCATCTCCGGCGGCTGTAACCTGGGCCACTCACTGGTAGGCGTCCCCCTCCTCAGCCTGGGCAGCGTCACCACGACCCTGGCGATGCTGCTCGGCGTATTTCTGACCGACCGCGCCGTGGGTCTGCTGAGCGCCCGACAACCGCAACCGAATCGAACATCCGCCGGCGCTGTTTCGCCAGGCTGATCAATGATGATCTGTCTTAAGATCTGAACAGGAGTAATGACATGGGTCAGGTAGAAAACAGAATGCGGCAGGCTGTCGCCATTCTACGCATTACACTCGGGGTGATATTGCTAGTCACCTGGTACAAAAACCTGCAAGACGGGATCTACACGGGCGATGGTATCGTCGGCCTCTTCAACTACCTCTTCAACGACAACGGCGGCGGCCCCGCCTTTTACCGGGCAATAATTAACGGCACCATCCTCCAGGTCCCCGGCCTGTTCGCCGTCTTCCAATTGGTTGGAGAACTTCTGTTGGGCTTGGGGCTGCTGGTCGGCCTCTTAACGCCTCTGGCTGCTGTCGGTGCAGCACTGTTCTTCTTCAATCTGTTCCTCGCCTACCTCGGCGGCCAGGAATGGATCTGGACCTACGTGCTCCTCACAGTCTCCGCTCTGGTCACGGGCCTGACCCAATCCGGCCGCGCATGGGGATTGGACAGCCTGCTCCTGAAGCGGCTGGGAGAACCGCCCCGCGGTCCCATCTGGTGAATATGTCATAACTTTCTTGCACGCTCCCGGCATCTCTGCCTGGAGGGCGCCCTATCTCACGTTCTTCGCTACGGAGTGTGCAGTTAGGCAATAATCCGGAACTGACTTTGTAGGCAACCACCTCCTGCTGCCGCCTCCTTGCTCTAAGCAAGAGTTGGCCCGGCAACCGGAGACAGAAAACTGAAAGCTGATTCCTTCGAATGACGGTTCTGAAGCTAATCTACATCGTCGCGGCATCTCTTCTCGCCATCTATGGCCTGCAGGCGCTCTTTCTGACCCTGGTCGCCCGGCGAGCCCTGTTTGGCGCGCAAAAACCGCCCCCCTCCACAACCCGCGCACAGCCCTTCGTTACAGTTCAGCTCCCGGTCTTCAACGAACGCCACGTCGTGCGGCGTCTGATCGACGCCGTCGCCGCATTTGACTGGCCCGCCGACCGCCTCCAGATTCAGATCCTCGACGACTCGACCGACGATACCAGCCAGATCATAGCCAACAGCATCGCCTTCCACCGACGCAATGGCGTCGACATAACCCAACACCACCGCACCGTGCGCACAGGCTACAAGGCCGGCGCCCTCCGCGAGGGGCTCGCCGACGCCCGCGGCGAATTCATCGCCATCTTCGACGCCGATTTCGTGCCGCCGCCCGACTTTCTGCAACGTACTATCTCCCCCTTCGACGATCCCGAGGTCGGCTGTGTCCAGGCCCGTTGGGGCCATCTCAACCCGAACGTCTCCCGCCTGACACTGGCCCAGTCCCTCGGCATCGACGGCCACTTCATCGTCGAACAGAGGGCCCGCAACGATCTCGGCGCACTGCTCAACTTCAACGGCACCGCCGGCCTCTGGCGGCGCTCCTGCATGGACGAAGCAGGCGGCTGGCAGGAAGACACCCTCACCGAAGACCTCGACCTCAGCTACCGGGCCCAGTTGTGCGGCTGGCGCGTCGCCTACCTGCCTCATGTGATTGTGCCCGCAGAGATTCCCGTCTCCGTCGACGCCTTCAAACGGCAGCAGTTCCGCTGGGCCAAGGGCAGCATGCAGACCGCCAAAAAGCTGTTTACAACCGTCCTCGGCTCCTCCCAGCCTCTCTGGCGCAAGGCCCTCGGCATCGCCCATCTGACCGGCTACGCCGTCCACCCGCTGATGCTGATCAACCTGCTCTTCCTCCTGCCCATGATGTCCTCCTTCAGCCCCGCCCTCAGAATCGCCTCCCTCTTCTCCCTCACCGCCATCGGCCCCCCGCTCATGTACTGGACCGCCATGCAAAGCCAGGGCGTCTCCGTCCGCCAGCGAATTCGACGGCTAATTGTGCTGCTAGGGCTGGGAACAGGTCTGTCCGTCAACAACACCCGCGCCGTCTTCGAAGCGCTGCTCGGCATCCGCAGCGCCTTCAAACGGACGCCCAAGTTCGCCGTAACCCGCGCCAGCAAGGAATGGCAGACCAGCACCTACGTCCTGCCCAGTGACCCGACCGTCTGGGCCGAAATCGCTCTGGCCGTTTACGCAAACGCGCTCCTGGTCTACAGCCTCCTCAATGGCTTCTGGTGGCTTTTCCCTTGGCTCTCCCTCTACGCCTGCGGCTATACCTATATCTCCTACCTCTCCATCCGCCAGGCCTGGGAAAGACGCGGCGCTCTCCGGCAAGGTCTGCCTGCCGTGCAGGAGGTGGGAGATTGACCGCCCCGAACGAGGACTCAGCGCCAACAAGTAGAGGCGGCTCTTCCTTACCCGGTGACTCGTCTCTATTGGACGGCGGCCCCTTCCTTCGACCCGCCAACCCACCACAGGCCGAAACCCCCTCCCGCCGTGCACTGCTTGTCATGGCCAAACAACCCATCGCCGGCAGCGCCAAGACCCGCCTCGTCCCCCCGCTCACCAGCGACTCCGCAGCCTCTCTCTACCGCTGCTTCCTCCAGGATGTCCTGGCAACCGTGCGCGCCGCCGCCGATCAGTTGGCCTTCATCCCCGTAATCGCCTATACGCCGGCCGCAGCACTCGATTTTTTCAGCCAGCTCGCACCCGACTTCTGGCTCATCGCTCAGGAAGGCCCGACGCCGGTAACCTCCACACCCCGGCCCGCTGATGCCCCGCGCGCCCTGCCCTCCCGACCTCAACAAGAATCGCCCGCCCACCAACCTGAACGCCTCGGCGACCGCCTCCAATACGTTCTCTCCTCCGCTCTCGAATGTGGCCTCCACCAGGTTGCCGCCATCAACAGCGACAGCCCCACACTGCCGGCCGAGTTCCTCTGCTCCGCCTTTCAACGCCTCGAAGATTCCCGGGTGGACGCAGTCTTCGGCCCCTGCGCCGACGGCGGCTACTACCTCATCGGCGTCAAAAAGCCGCCCGGACGCCTCGTTACCGACGTACAAATGTCCACGCCAACCGTCTTGCGTGATACACTGGCAATCGCCGCCGAAGAAAGCATCCGCATCGACCTCCTGCCCGAGTGGTACGATGTCGACAACGCCGACGAGCTCGATCATCTGTCCGCCGAGTTGGCGGCCCATCCCGAACGTGCCCCGGCCACAAGCCGTTTCCTGACCACCCAATGGACGTAGACGTCATCATCCCAGCCCTGAACGAGGCCGGCAACATCGCCCAACTCGTGCGCGAGGCTGCAGCGCAACCCGTCGCCCGCGTCATCGTCGCCGATAACGGCTCCACCGACGGCACCGGATCCCTTGCCGCAGAAGCCGGCGCGCACGTGGTCTTCGAGCCCCGCCGCGGCTACGGTTACGCCTGCGCCGCCGGCGTCGCCGCCGCAACCGCCGACATCCTCCTCTTTCTCGACGGCGACTTCAGCTCCCTGCCTGAAGAAATGCCCAGGCTCTTCCTCCCCGTTCAGCAAGGCCGGGCCGACCTGGTTCTCGGCTCCCGCGTTCTCGGCGAAATCCTGCCCGGCGCCATGCCGCCCCACCAGCGCTTCGGCAACTGGCTCACATCCGCCCTGATGCGCCGCCTCTACAGCGTGGCCGTCACCGACCTTGGCCCCTACCGTGCCGTCCGCCGCCAACTGCTGCAAGAGCTCAACATGCAGGAGATGACCTTCGGCTGGCCCACCGAAATGATGGTAAAATGCGCCCGGTTGGGCGTGTCGATTCTCGAAGTGCCCGTCAGCTTCGCCCCTCGCCGCGCCGGACAATCCAAAGTCAGCGGGACCCTCCGCGGCTCCGTCCTGGCCGCCTACTACATTCTCGGCGTCACCCTGCGCTACGCCTTCACCAGCCACTAGGGACATGCGCAATGAGGCCGGTGATCATAGGCCCTCAGTCGCTGGGGTTCACTGACCACTAACCACTGACCACTGACCACTGCCCTCATGTCCCACCGCAAGGCAATCTACTGCCAGGCCCTGGCAGCCATACTGTTCAGCACAAGTGGCCTGCTCATCAAAGTCATCACTGTAGAGCCGCTTCCCCTGCTGGGCGTGCGCGGCGCCTTCGCCGCCCTCACAATCGCTCTCTACATGGCGCGCCCTCTCCTGCAATCCGCGCGCCGCGACGCATCTGACAGCCCGCGATCCCGTCATCCGAAGCCGCGCCTTAAATTCCGCCTGACGCTCCCAATGCTCGGCGGGGCTATATCCCTCGTCTGTGCCCAGGCCTTCTTTATCATCGCAGTGCGTGAGACCACGGCCGCCAACGCGATCTTCCTACAATACACCGCCCCGATCTTCGTCGCCTTTTTCGGCATTCACTATCTCCGCGAACCCGTGGGCAAACTGGACTGGCTCGCCCTCGCCACAGTAGGCGTGGGCCTCCTCTGCTTCTACGGCGATGGCCTGACCACCGGCGGCGCGTTAGGAAACCTGTTCGGCCTGCTGGCCGGCCTCGCCTTCGCCTGGTTTCTCCTCTTCATGCGCAAACAGAAGGATACGTCCACCATCGAAACCGTCCTTCTCGGCAACGTCCTCTCAGCGCTGCTGGGGCTTCCCTTTTTGATCGGGGCCGCGCCCAGCGCGGCCGACTGGCTAGGCATGCTCTTTCTCGGTATCTTTCAGATCGGTATCCCCTCTATCCTCATCGCCGTCGCAATCAAGAAACTGACCGCTGTCGAAGCCATCCTCATCCAGACCCTCGAGCCGGTTCTCAACCCCGTCTGGGTACTTCTCGTGATCGGCGAGATGCCCACATCACTGGCCTTGCTGGGTGGAGCCATCGTTGTCGGCGCAGTAACATTCCGCTCCATCTTCTCTATTCGGACTCCGCCCGCAGAGCCGGCTTCCCAGCCGACCGCATGATAGCCCGACAAAGATCACAGTGAGCCGCCTGAAATCTCCCTTCTGGACCCGCAACGCCATCGCCTACGCCCGCCTGACCTCCTTCCGTCAGCGCATCTGGGCCACCTCGCTGCCCGAAATGCTCGTCCTTCTCCTGGCCGCCCTGCCCCGCCTCTGGCGCCTCGAATACCACAGCATCTGGTTCGACGAAGCCGTATCGCTCGACTGGGCAGGGCTCGGACCCGCCCACATATGGTCGGGCACCTTCCAGTTAATCAGGGACAAACATCCGCCCGCCTACTATCTCGCCCTCCACTACTGGCAGACGCTTCTCGGCTGGTTCGGCGCCCACCAAAGCGACGCCGTCCTGCGCATCTTCGGCGTCCTCATAGGGATTCTCATGGTCTGGGGGATTCTGCGTCTTGTTACGAAGCTCAGTGGTCGCCCCAACGGCCTGCTCGCCGGCGCCCTCACCGCGCTCGCGCCCGTGCTCGTCTGGTACAGCCAGGAGCTGCGCATGTTTCAGCCCGCCGCGACCGCCATCGTCTGGGCCGCCTTCTTTCTCGTCGCCGCCCGCGAGCACCTTCCGCCGCACGGCGCATCAACCGCCAGAAGCGCCGCCTCGACCCGCCTACTCTGCTGGTTTGGCCTCGTAGCAGCACTGACTGTCGCCCTATACAGCTATCTCTACGCCGCATTCTTCCTGCCCGGCCTCGGACTGGCCGTTTTCCTTCTCGCCCGTCGTAACCGATCCTTCGACAGGCGGTACATACTCGAGGCCATCGCCGCCTTCGCCGTCGTCGCACTCCTCTTCCTGCCTCTTGCTCGTAGCGCCTGGGCCGTCAACAGCGCGTCCAGCACACCCGGCGCCCCCTTTGCCGAATTCTTGCCAAACCTCTGGCGCCAGTTGCGCATCTTCACCGTCTGGTATACAGGCTGGCCCGACGCCGCCCGCTCCGCAGCCATCCTCTTCTTCGCCCTCCTCGTCCTCGCCGGCCTCCTTCTCCCCAGTGGTAACCGTCGCGACGCACGTCCATTCCTCTGGCTCTGGATCGGCGCCCCGCTACTCATCGGCAGCGCGCTGCTCACCACCAACGCCGCCATCTTCCGTGAAGACCGCTACTTTCTCTTCCTTGCTCCCTTCGTCCTCTGGGCCGCAGCGCAGGGCATCGGAGCCATCGCTCGCTGGCGGCCGTCTGCCGGCGCTCTCAGCGGCCTGGCCGCCCTCGCCATCCTCGCTGCCTCGCTGCCCGTCCTCTGGACGCCTCCACTCTTCCGCGAGAACTGGCGCGCCGCCGCAGACTATATCAGCGACTACCAGCGGCACAGCCCCCACGCCGCTACCGCCGCACTCGTCCACCCCTACTTTCTCTTTCCTGCCCTGGACTGGTACCTGCGCCAGCAACCCGCCACAGCAGAGATACCTGTCTACGGCAACTTCAACGCCCCGTTGACCACCGAGCAGGCCGAAACCCTCATCGCCGACCACCTGCAGGACCTGGCCGCGGCCAATGGCGCCGACACACTCTGGTTGGTCCAAAGCCACCTCGCCGGCGTCGATGATCACCGGCTGGTCCAATCTTGGTTGGATGGGAGATTCGCTCTGGTCACCGAACAATACCCGGCCGGTGTCGAGCTGCGAGGATACGCCGTCCGCCACAGATATTCCGCCCTGCCCGCGCTCTCCGACACCGCCCTCTACCCGGACGCGCAGGTCTTCCCCGGCGTCGAGCTCGCCGCTTGCGAGATCGTCACCCCCGTCGTCGCCGCGCGCGACGTCCTCTATCATCCGCCCAGCGGGTGGGTCCATATGCGGCTGTGGTTGAGAAAATTCGAAGAAGTAAGCGAAGCGCCCCCGCTCTTCGCCCTGGTCCAGGCCCATGACGGCCAAATCTGGGGACGCTCCCTGCAACGCGCCGGCGATGTGTTGTCCGTCTACCCGCCCACCATGTGGCAGCCAAACGAATTCGTCCGCGTCGAGCTGGACGTAAATCTGAACCCCTTGGCACCTCCCGGCGCCTACAATGTCAAGTTCGAAGCCGAAGGCCAGCCCGGCGTCCCCTGCGGAAGCGTCCAACTCGAATGAACCGCTCAACCCGATCAGAAGCCCTCTGTCTCCACAAGAACGTCCGCTCAGTCACTCCCTAGCCACTGACCACTGCAGTTGTGCGTTCGGGCCTTCGGCCCTCTCTTGTGCAGGGGCTGCGCCCCCGCAACGCCCCGCCCTGTCTCGCCACCGTGTTCATTCTTCCCCAGCAAAATGTCTAGCCAACAGTGTTCAGTCCCACACATGCATTCTCAACCCACTAACCACTGCCGTTCGCAGTTCACTAAAAACTAAAAACTGACTACTGAAGTTCCGCCAGTCCGAGCGCCCCCACCGGTGCCCGCTTAAAGAATCTTCTGTAAGCGCGCACCTCCGCCAGCAGCTCCTTCAACTCCTCCTGCAGTAGTGCACGCCCATCACCGTCGCCTTCGCTCCCGTCTCCCGGCACCACGCGTGCGACATCACCCTCCTCCCACCCCTGCAATCGCAGCAACCCCTTCTGTTCCAGCCACAGCAGACTGCAGCGAACGATCGCCTCCGTGACGCCGATGCGGGCCGCCAGCCTGTCAATGGGAAGCCTGCCGTCCTCGGCTCCCCCGCCCTCGCGCCCATTCGCGCCAGGTCGCATCGACCACTTCGCCATTCCCGCTACCTGCTTCAGCACCGCGTCCGGGTGTGCCTCGGCCGTGTCGCGGCCGATCAGATACAGCTCGGACGGGGCCGCCTCTTCCACCAGCCAGTGCAGCAGCTCCGGCGACGGCGGACTGCTCCACAGCACCAGCGGGCGTCCCGTCACCGCCTTGGCGGCCTCCAGCCGCGACCGAAACGGAACACGGCCCAAACGCGTACCCTCCGCAAACCAGACTGCATTGTCAAGAGTTGGCAGATCGGCCGCGGAAACAAGCTCCCGTCGCAGATCACGGAGAGCATACTCTCCCGCCAGCCCGTCGGCGAGTCCCGTCGCCTCCCTCTCTTGCGCCGCCCGCACCGCCTCCAGCGTCAGCTGCGCTGACCGCTCGCCGCGATACTCGTTTATGCCAAGCGTATAAGCAACGTCAACCGCACCGCCCGGCAGCTCCACATCCGCGCTGCGCCACCAGACCGCCGTCTGTCTCTTCTCCTCCTTATCCTTCAGCACCAAACGCCGGTGTGTGCCGTCCCGCCCGATCCGCCGGTCCTGTACCACCGTCACACTCTGGCTTACAAATGTGGGCAGAGGGTTACCGTTGCCAAAGGGGGCCAGCCGTTCGATCTCTTCCGCCAATGTCAGGCTCAGATCCGAGAAAGGCAGTTCCGCGTCAACACGCAGACCTTCCGGCCCGGCATCGATCCTGTGCTGGTCGACCTGCCGGCTCAGTTCGCGTCGAAAATGATCAATGTTGGCTGCCTCCAGCGTAACACCAGCTGCGCCCGGATGCCCGCCGTGGTGCATCAGCAGCGCCGCGCACCCCGCGATCGCCCCGCCAATATCCACGCCCGCCGTGCTGCGCGCGCTGCCCCGCGCCGGCTCGCCCGGCGGGCTGCACAGCAGGACCGTCGGCTTGTGATACGCCTCAACCAACCGCGCCGCAACGATCCCGATGATCCCCGCATGCCAGTTGGGATTCGCCAGAACAATCGCATTGAAATCCAGCAAAACAGGCTCCCGCTCTAGCATGTCGAACGCCGTTTGCGTGATCTGGCTCGTCAGCAGCCGCCTTTCATTGTTAAGCCGCTCCATCTGCGCCGCCAACTGCCCCGCGCGCATCGCATCATCCGTCGTCAGCAGCTCGACAGCCACCGTCGCATCGTCCAGCCGCCCCAGCGCGTTCATGCGCGGCCCGATCTGAAATCCGATTGCTTGCGCGTCAACACTGTCCGGGGAAAGACGCGCGCTCTCCATCAGCGCCTTCAAACCGATCCGTTCCGTCCGCCGCAGCCTGTCTAATCCGATCTGAAGCAGATAACGTGTGTCATGCATCTGCTCCGCAACGTCGGCAACAATGCCCAGCGCCACCAGGTCCAGGAACTGGGCCGCGCCCTCGGGGTCGCCCTTCAGCTCGTAGAGCCGTTGCACCAGCTTGTAGGCCACGCCCACACCCGGCAGCGTGCGCAATGGGTCTTCAACAGGCAAAAATTTGGGGTTGACGATCGCGTCCGCCCGCCGCACGCTCTGCGCGCCGGCGACGTCGGCCGCTTCACCGCAAGGCGGCTCCTCGCCCGGTTCAGCGCCTGCGAATTCCGCCGGCAAGTCATGGTGATCGGTGACAACCACCGTCAGCCCGGCCTCTTTCGCAAGGCCGATCGCCTCACCGTCGCCGATGCCCGTATCGCACGTCAGCAGCACGCGCGGCTCGAAGTGCCTGTCCTCCAGCAGCGCCTTTAGCTTCTCTGGCCGGATGCCGTGCCCTTCACTGAAGCGGTTCGGCACGTGATAGCGCACCTGCTGCGGCCCGGCCAGCTCCTGCAGCGCCGCCACCAGCAAGGTCGTGCTCGTCTGCCCATCAACGTCAAAATCCCCCCAGACCAGGAAGTTCCTGCCCCGGCGGACGGCATCGATCAACGTATCCGCCGCCCGGTCCAGGCCGACCAGCGCGCTCGGCGGCGCCGGCGCATATGCCCCGCTGTCCAGAAAAGGAAGCGCCTTCTCCGCCGTGGTGAACCCCCGCTGCGCCAACAACCCCGCCACCAGAGGATGCCCCCCCACAGCAGCCCGCAGCGCCGCCGAAGGTTCAACTTGTGGTCTCAGTATCCAAGGTTGGGAGGGCATTGTAAGCGATGTGAGTAGAGGTGTTCGACGAACAAGGTCAGAGGTACCACTTGTTTTCCTGAACTGCGTTGCTGACCTCTTCTTCCAGAGCCGTAAACGCGTTAAGCTGTCTCAATGGCGAAAAATCAACAATGAACTCTGTGACGCGTTCAGCATGTTTGGCCGCCCTGAAGCTTCTCAGCCGTCATCTGTTGAGGTCACTCGCTTGGATGAGCAGCTGGCTCAGGACACCCTTTGGATCGGGTAGACTTTCCAGCCGACTTACTGCGGGCAAATCTAACTGTCCTGTATAGCGCCTGTTACCTGCTGCTGCTTTGATAGCTGCTCCATCTATCAAGAGCCAAGCCTCTCGCATCCGAACGGGAATTACGCAGACGAAAGCGGGCGTAAGGCCACCTGGTAGAGCAGCGACCGCCTCACGTACCTCTCGAACACGTTTTTCTCGTGGCTCCCTGTCTGCATCTCGGTGAACAAAAAGGAGGTCGCAAGGGTAAAACTCTAGGCTGCGTTTTATCTTGTCTGTCAACTTTGGCCTGTCAGGAAGTGGCAAAACGCCAAGGTCTGCCCAAGCCGCTTGAATGGGCAAGCGTACTCCATTCTCGATTAGCAGCCAGTCCAACACAGGAAGAAGTGCTCTATCGCTACTCCCTTCAGCAACCAGCGTACAACGGAGTTCTTCCATCGTCAGTACAGGTCCACATTTTCCATCTGTAAACTGAGTTGGCTGCCGTTATGCGGGACCGGATTAAGATAGTACAACAGACGTCCTTTCATAACGGTCTTCTCATCTGGGGACGCATGGCAGCGCCAATTGTCCGGCATCCACTTGAATACTGCCTTCTGAAAGCGCTTGTCATTGCGGATAGCCTGTTCAGTCTCGGCGATAAGGAGACTTTCAGGCGGAGCCAAATGTACGACTGTTGGAGAATGAGTATTGACAATCACTTGGCGCAACGGGTTATCCTCGGCAACAGGCCTGGTGACATCGACTGCTATGTCTTGCAGCAATGCCAACATCGCCGCAATTCGTTCGGGATGAATGCCGTTTTCCGGCTCCTCCAAACAGATGACGCCCTGAGCAGAGGAGTCAAGCGCCAGCACAGCAAGCGCCAGAAACCGTAGCGTGCCGTCAGACAACGAACGCGCTGGATGGGTTGTCCCGTTCTTGTCCTCTACCTGCAGGGTCAGCAACTGCCTCTTCTCATCTCTATCAACGCTCACTTCATACACGTCATCGATGAGTCCAGTCAACCTGATGGAGATCTGTTCATAGACCCAGGTATCATGATCATCGGCATCTGCCTGTCTTTCAGAGTGCGCGAGCGCGTAGAGTGTAGCAGGAAGGTGTGATCCATCTGGGCGTATCCCTGGAGGCGTCATAAACTCATCGGGCCTACGCAATGACGAAGGTTCTAGCTGGAGCAGCCGCCACGACTGCATTTCCCGCCGGGCCAGCAAAGCAGTTGGACTTTCCGTCGCATTCACGGTAGACAGAACAGTGCGGGGTAAATTGCTCGCCGAAAATGACTGGGGACGTCCGCTGCTACCACCGTCTTGGTGTAGGCGAACAACCCGCTGCCCCTCGTGATCCACAGTAGATATAAACGGAGCTGTCCTGCGTCCTTTGACGACCGAATCCCGCCACTCTCGTGGGCTGTGGTCGAATTTGAGATGTCTTTCTGCTTCTCCAAGTCTTATATGTTCCAAGCTCTCCTTGACAAGCTCTAAGGAACCGGTAAACGGGGGACCTTCGTCAACGCGATAGGCCAACTCCAGAGAATATCGCAGAAATGTGAATGTGGCCTTTGCTTCCTGACCCAAGTCGTCTACACCACTGTCCGGGACAATCATCTCCGCAGTAAACGATATACTATCTGCGTACTCGCTGCCGATCCGATGGAACAAACTGAGAACAGACGACGCCTTATCCTCTTCGGCGCGAATCGACGCCGCGGCATCCACAAAGGTGTCGCTGGCAAGCCTGCCCAGAAACTGTATCGCGTCAAACAAGTTAGACTTGCCAGTCCCGTTCGCGCCAGCTATGCACGTAAAAGGGCCGAAGCGGACATCGACATCGACTAGGTTTTTGAAGCCTGATACTTGCAGTCTCGTTAACATTAGGCCTCCACACGTCTCGAACTCAACCCTTCCTCATCACGCGGGAATCCGCTCGTAGGAAAATCTCAAAACATCGATATGCTCACTCGCATGCTCTACTGTCAAGCTGACAATCTTCCCGTTGGCATCCAATTCAATCTGACAACCCTCACCTACATCTCGAGTATCGACGATTTCCCTGTCCGAAAACCCTATGAAGAGCGTATCCGTGCCCCGAAAATATTTGTGTCCATCTCGTTCGCGGCGCTGGTGTTCAATGTATTCCACCTAAAACGCCAACTCCTGAACCTCATCCAGCGTAAACTCCAGCGCCATCTCCAGGTCCTCGTCCGAAAACGCCTCCTCGTCGTACTCCTCCAATTCACCCGCCTCGACGCCGCGATCGCAACGCGAACGGTAAATACAGTAGCCGCATAATCGCTTCCGATTCTCGTCAGTATCGGCCACTTTGGGAAAGTCCCTCTCCCTTTCCCCACTGAGTATCTCGCCCAACAACTGTTCGAACTTGGCCCGATTCGCCTCATGCAATTCACTGCTGTAGCCAAAGGAGACCGCATCAGCCGGCGCCGCCGTGAACCAGTAACGCATCTCCACCTGCTCAGGCGCCAGCGGGCCCCACGGCAGGCCCGCGCTCGCCTCCACCAGTACGTACGGATACACGCGCGTCTGCATCCGCTGCGCCAGGGTCGGATGACTAATCACCCGCCTGCTCGTCTTCCAGTCGAGAACCACCGCCCGTCGGTCCGCCCCTTCTCCGCCGACCGCGATCAGATCATAGCGGGCCGCCAACCGGTACTGCCCAGCCTCCACCGCCAAAGGCGCGCTCAACTCACGTTCGACCTCGACCATCTCCGTAGGCAGATCGTCCGGCCTGTGGCGCAGATAGCTCTCGAACCATTCATCCAGAGGATAATCCAAGCCGTCCGCCAGCAGTTCGGTTGGCATGCAGGCCTCAGCCCGTTCGACCAGCTGATGAAACTGCCCGCCCAACCGCAACTGCTGCTCCTGCTCGTCATAGGGCGAAGCCTCCAGCGCCGGCCAGGCGAGTTGCTCCACATACGCCAGCCAGAAGCGGCGCGGGCAGTTGACGTAGGATTGCAGGCTCGACTGGCTGAAGGCGAAAGTCGAGGGAAGTTTCAAGGGCACGGCGAACTATTCTCTCCAGTTTTCCAGAAGGACGATTGGCCTTTAGCAACTGCCGTCATTGTAGCACACGGGTTCTCCCACCTAAATCGAAACTGCCCGTGTATGATACTTCGCTGCTGCCTTCCAACTTGGAAAGTATGCTTCGCGCCCAAGTGCCTGATCTTCTGCCAATGCCGTAAGGGCGCACTTTTTGGGTGCCCTTGCACGCATGCCCATCATGGCCTGCACCTTACAACGTCATCCGACTTCTAGAACTGCACAAAAGTACGAAACGAAAACAAGAACTGACGCGCCGCACTCAAATCAAAACCCATCAAAGAAATCACAAGATTCACCGTTCTGACAGACGACCAATCCTCCTTCTCCACAGGGCAAGCGACGCCCCTCACGTTTGCGGGAATCGACTTGATCGCGTACCATCAGAAAACCGTCGCGCCCCAGGAGACCGGGGCGTGCACAACCCTTCCATCCGGCTTCACAATCTGAGGAACCCGCCCAATGAGCAGACCTACCCACGACTACGCGGCCATCGAAGTCCCGTCTGCCGGCGTGCCCTTGCCCATCGACGGCGGCCCCGTCACCCGCCCCCAGCCCGACCAGATCGAGCAGCTGCGGCGAGTGAGTACCGCCACCGCAAGCGCCGTCATGCACCGCTTTGGCATCCGCCATACCTTCATCCAGGGACCGCTGCCCCGCACACCCGGCGCCAAAATTGTGGGCCCGGCTGTCACACTGGCCTTCATGCCCCAGCGGGAAGATGTATTTTCGGGCGCGGCGCAAGAAGGCGCAGAAAAACGCGGCGCCCTCTGGGCAGTCTTCGAGACAGTCGAAAACGGTGACGTGCTCGTCATCCAGGCCTTTGCCAGCCGTTACACCGGCTGCGTCGGCGAAATGCTCGCCACCTACTTCAAGGGTCGCGGCGGCGCAGGTATCGTCGTCGACGGCTGCGTACGCGACTGGCCCAACATCCAGCAAGTCGGCGTGCCCCTCTGGACCGTCGGCTTTACCCCCAACTACGCATCCCAGGCCGAGCTCTTCCCCTGGGGCCTCAACGTGCCCGTGAACATCAGCAACGTGCTCGTCCTGCCCGGCGACGCCATCATCGCCGACGACGACGGCGCCGTGGTCGTGCCCCGCCAGATGATCCCCCTCGTACTCGAGCATACACTCGAACACGAAGAGTGGGAGGTCTTCAGCCGCATCAAATTGGCCGAAGGCGGCGCACTCAGCAAATACTATCCGCTCAACGACGAAGGCTGGGCCGAGTACCAGGAGTGGAAGAAGCAAAACGGATAATCCGGCAAAAGCAACCTGCCCACCAGTGAAGGAGCAAGCGCCAATGTATCTCACTCGACACAATTCATCTGCCGGGCCGCGCTGGGCGGTCGATGGAAACCTGCTTCCCGCCGGCGTGACGCTCAGCACACTGCTGGCCCTTCCGCACAGCCAGCTGACTTCCCTTCTGACCGAGTTGGCGACCGGCCAAGAGGCCGCCGGCGCATTGCTTGCGCCCCTCGATGACCACCAGGAAGTCTGGGGCAGCGGCGTCACCTACCTCCGCAGCCGTGACGCCCGCAAAGCTGAATCCGAGACCGCAGCCGACGTCTATCAACAGGTCTACGATGCCGACCGCCCCGAGATCTTCTTCAAGCAGGTAGGTTGGCGTACCGTCGGCCACGGCCAGGTAGTCCGCATCCGCACCGACACCACCTGGAACGTGCCCGAGCCGGAGCTCTGCCTCGTCATCAACGCCGCCGCCCAAATCGTCGGCTACACCGTAGGCAACGACATGTCCAGCCGTGACATCGAGGGCGCAAATCCCCTCTACCTGCCCCAGGCCAAGACCTACGACGGCTCGGCCGCGGTCGGCCCCGGAATCCGCCTGGCCGCCGCCAGCGCACTCACCGAACTGTCCATCAGCCTCGAGATCGAGCGGGACGGAGCCGTCGCCTTCGCCGGCGAGACCTCCACCAGCCAGATGAAGCGCACCTTCCCCGACCTGGCCGAATACCTGATGCGCGAGATGACCTTCCCGCACGGGGCCCTGCTCATGACAGGCACAGGCATCGTCCCCCCCGACGAGTTCACCCTGCAGAGCGGCGACATCGCCAGGATAACCATCGACGGCATGACTCTGGAGAACCCGATTGCGTAGAACATGCTTACAAGAAGAAGATGAACTGCTGGAAGTAACTGATACTTAGCTGAAACGACAGAAGGTGTAGTCCGTGCGGTCTGAGGATGGGATTTTCGAGAGGAAGTTTACAAAGTGGCTTCCGTGGAGCGAAACAAGGTTAAGTTGACGCAGGTCATTTCCCGGGATCCTGAAATCCATAGCGGCGACCTAGTATTCTCCGGCACGAGGGTTCCCGTTGAGACATTGGTGGCCTATCTAATAGGCGGTTCTTCGATCGAAGAATTTCTAATCGATTTTCCCACTGTCGAGCGATGGCAGGTCCAGTCGTTTCTTGAGTTCTCACCCGCAGGACTCGATCACCTGCGAGTAGATCATGCGAGTTCAACTTGATGAAGATGTCCCTATCCGGCTTAGACTTTATTTTTCAGATGAAATTACGGTTGAAACGGTAGAGTACAGAGGCTGGAAGGGTCTCAAGAACGGCGCCCTATTGCGTGTTGCCCAAAATCATTTTGACGTTCTGGTAACCCGAGATGATAGCATTCCCTAGCAGCAGCCATTGCAACGTATAGATCTGGCAATAGTGGTCCTTCGACCATCTCTTCCGCACCTGGAAGATATGGTGGAGCTGGTTCCTGAAGTTCAGCGAGCCCTTGAGGGAATCCAGTCAGGGCATGTAGTACGAGTATTTCCTTCCAAGTAACCTGCACTCTTGAAACTTCAGTCGCCAGAACTCAAACTTCATTGCTTTGCAACGTCCTCCAAATCAGACAGGAACATCCAATGGACCGTCCCAATATCCTCCTCTTCCTCACCGACGATCACGGCCAATGGGCAAATGGATGCTATGGCAACAGCGAACTACAAACGCCCAATCTGGACCGGCTAGCCACGGAAGGCGCGCGTTTCGCCGACGCCTTCACCCCCTGCCCAGTCTGCTCCCCCGCGCGCGCCTGCCTCATGACCGGGCGCACCCCCTCGCAGGTAGGCATCCACGACTGGCTTCAGGAGGCCGAACCCGTCATCGGCGACCATGACTGGCTGGCTGGCGAAGAGACGCTGCCCCAACTCCTGTCCGACGCCGGCTACCACTGCGGCCTCTCAGGCAAATGGCACATGGGCCGTTCGCACCGCACGCCCCCCGGCTTCGACTGGGCCTTCGGTCTCCCCCGTTGGCAGGGCGCTCACAACGGCGCCTACACCTATCATCTCAATGGCCAGCCCGTGGAACTGACCGGCAACAAGAGCACGCTTATCACCGATCACGCCCTCCAGTTCCTTGACGACGCGCCTTCGGACCAACCCTTTTTCCTCAAGGTAGGCTACATCTCAACCCACTCACCCTACCAGGCCGAAACCCACGACCCCGAACTGACCGCCCGCTTCGAAGACGCCGCCTTCACAGACATCCCCCCTTACCATCCCCATCCCTGGCAGCGCAACGAAGGCCTGGCCGGCGGCTTCCAACCGACCGACCAGCAGATCCGCACCCGCTACATCGGCTACTACACCGCCGTAACCGAAATCGACCGCGAGGTAGGCCGCCTGTTGGACCGGCTGGAGCAGGACGGCAGCCTCGACAACACCGTCGTCATCTACACATCGGATCACGGCTGCTCAGTAGGCCAAAACGGCTTCTGGGGCAAAGGCAACAGCACACGCCCACTGAACATGTACGAGATCTCCACCCGCGTCCCCCTTATGGTCCGCGCCCCCGGCCGTGTGCAACCCGGACAGGTAAGCCAGCGCTGCGTCGATCACTACGACACCTTCAGCACCATCTGCGATTGGGCGGGTATCGACCTCGAAGAGGACCGAAACTACGCCGGCGCCAGCTACGCCCATCTTCTCGACGGCAGCGGCCGCAGCACTTGGGATGACACCCGCTACGGCGAGTACGGCGACCTGCGCATGATTCGCACCCGCGAGCACAAATTCGTCAAACGCTATCCCGACGGCCCCCACGATCTCTTCGAACTGGACTCAGACCCCGGTGAACAGCTCAACCGCGCCGGCTGGGACGAATTCGCCGCACTGCAGGACGGGCTGGAGCAACAAATGGAAGAGTGGTACTGCCGCCATCAGGAACCGCCGAGCAACGGCCTGCGCATCAAGTATCAGCGCACCCACAACCGCAACGAGGCCTGGCGCGACGGCATCCGCGAACGCCGCGGGCTCCAGGTGTATGAGAAATGGCAGGAAGCTTGAGGGAGGATACTGCGCGGGGCGAGGAAAGAGGGCGCTTCCCCTCTCTCTCCTCGTAAAGACCTACTCCAACGTTGGCATCGCTACAGGCCGTGCCAGTTGCCTCCTTTGAACCAACTCAAAAAGATATTTCTGTCTTCCTCATCGGCAACCGCATCCCCCGCAGCCTGTGCCTGACGTCTGGCCTCAGTCGCCGCCTCCGTATTTCCGCCCGCCGCGTACGCCCTCGCCAAAGCGTCATACGCGAAGGCCTTGTCCCAGGTTTCCACCTCATCGGGATTGCCTTCTATCAGGTCCAGACAGCGACGCGCGTGGCGCAGCGCTGCCTCGCCCAACCCCGCCGCTGCATACACGCTCGCGACCGCAAATTCCCCCCGGGCATGATTAGCAACAGTCCCCACCTGCATCCAGTGATAGCAACTGGCGTGGACCGCATGAATGTACGGCTCGCACGACTCCGGTGTTATCAGCCCGGCATCCAGGGCATCCATCGTGCTGTTGTTCAGATCGATGCCAAACCAACGGTGGGCCTTGTCAACGTCAAACTGCGCTTCTGCCATCGCTCTTTCCTTCCCCGCACCCCTGTTTTCGCCCGCCGCCCATCAAATACTGGGTAAGTCGGTGGCTGAATAAACTGTGTATCTCACCGCAGATGCGCTGCGAACCGCGTCATGTCCTCGCCGTCTCGCCGCGCGTCTCAGCTCTCCGATTAGACGATTCCCAAAAGGCAGGCATAGTTATCGGCAGACGTCGGCGCCTCGATCTCCTCCTCCCACAGATGCAGACAGCGACTGTCGGAGAAGCCGGCCTCTTGCAGCAGTTCCAAATGACGACCGATTGTGAACCGGCCCGGTTCAAAGAGATGGCGCGTCCCGTCCGGCTTGATTAAATCGCCGTTAAGCAGAATCCCACCCTGAGAAAGCGCCGCCGCGCAGGCCCGATAGACGTGCGCGGTCTGAGCCTGTCCCCCCAGATCGTGCAGCGCCCAGGTTGACACCATCGCCGCCGGAGGACGCGTCAGGGCGCTGCCCCAACTGTCACCCAGCAGGTCAGCCTGCTGAAACTGTACGCGCCCTTCAAACCGCGCCAGACGCGTAGCCGCCAGCGCCAGCATCGGTTCAGAAAAGTCGACCCCTTCATAGGAAATGTGCGGCATACGCTCTAGCAGGAACTCTGCCAGATAAGCAGGACCGATTCCCAGTTCGACAATATGTCCATCGGCGGGGACCGCGCGCTGCAGCTGCTCAAGAACTGTTTCGAACAGTTGCATCCGCTCCGGCGTCGGCGTGAACCGCCGCGCCCAATCCTCGGCGTATTCTGCCTCGTGGAACTGATGCGTCGCGCCAACGACTTCTGTCATCGCTCTTCCTTTCCTACTCTGAATCCCGTAACAATGAATTGCCGACCGCCAAATTTAGCGTCGGCCTCACCAATCGACCCGTTCAATTAACCACATACATCACAGTTCAGACAACTAAAACCCTACCTGAAAATCAGGAAGAGCCTCCTGAAATAGCGAAGAGCCGGGCGTCATTGACCCGGCTCCCCAACTACATATATTGGAGGAAGCATATGTCATCTGAAAGAGATGGCGGCACGCGCCCCTGGCAAAGCAGGGGCGCGCTCAACCCAACCACTCAATTACCGCTCTCTACTTCCAGGCTCAGTACTTCGCCGCTCAACGCGTCGACAAAAACTGTCGCCGTTTTTTCGTCTCCCTCAAGCGTGACGATCCACACCCTCAAACTGCCGCGGACTGCGCTACGCGCAGAGCTTCCCTCCAGGCTACCAATTTCATCTGACACTTCATCCGTCGCGATCTCGATCGCCTCCGCACTGTTAATCAACTGCACGGCAGAGTCGCTGCTCTCCGCGGCGGGCCGCGTCCCTAGCTCCACCTCAATGGTGCGGTTTCTGCCTCTGCGAAGGACCCCGATTTCCACCATCTCGCCGGGCGACTTCTGCATGACCAGATAGCTGATTACGTCCTCGAAACTACGCACCTCGAACCCGTCGATACTCACGATAATGTCGCCATTACGCATGCCCGCCTCACCCGAGGGCCCGTCTCGCATCACCTGGTTCACCTGGACGCCGAGAACGTCTGAATCCAGGTTCATCGCTCTGGCGACCGGCGCCGATATCGTCCTGCCCGCGATGCCGAGAAATGGATAGGCATACTCCCCCCCGTCCATTAGAGCCGGAATCACCCTCTCCGCCACCATGATCGGAATCGCGAACCCAACGCCCGAGTTGGAGCCGGTGCCGAAGGGGGAGCGCTCCTCCGTCCGAATCGCAAAGTTGATACCGACTACCCTGCCGCTCAGGTCCAGCAGCGGCCCCCCTGAATTGCCGGGATTGATTGCCGCGTCAGTCTGAATCACCTCGGGCAGCGAATAACGACCCGCAAGGCCCGGGGCCCCGACAGGCAAGCTGCGTCCCAAAGCGCTGACGATGCCCAGCGTCATTGAATTCTCAAGGCCGAACGGGCTTCCCAACGCAATTGTGTAGTGGCCGACTTTGGGCAACGCCGGCGCTCGCTCCAGAGGGCGCAGAACCATGCCCTCAGGCGCCTCGATTTGGAGCACGGCCAGGTCCGACTGGGTATCATGCGCGACCAGCTCCGCCTCTGCCCACCTTCCATTGCTAAAGCTGACGAATATGTCGGCCGCGTCTTCAACGACATGGCTATTGGTGACGATATGTCCCTCTTCATCCCAGACCCAGCCGCTGCCTTGCCCCCACATCCCTTGATTTGGATCTTGCGAACGCGACCCCGATCGCCTCACCTGTATGCTTACGACAGATTCGGTTGCCCCCTCATATATGCGCGACAACAGGTCCTGGTCGGGATGATCGGGTCCCTCTTCCTGCGTAATGTATGTGAACTCTTGCGGTCGGTACTGCGGTGTCGTGGCTTCTACAGTCGCCGGCGAAATCTCTATCCTGCCGATACCGGCCAAACCAATTACGAACGCCACCGTCAGGATGCCAACCACAATCACAAACGTTCGTAGACTTACCGTCTTCGGTTGCACTTGAATTCTTCCTTTATCCAAAAGACATCTACTCCAAAAAATAGAGGAGATGTTCTGCGTCAATACTTCCTCGCCCACATAGCTTAGCAGGACGCCCGCCAGCAGTCCTTATCGGAATCCTATGGCAACTTTAAGGCGACCTTAAATGCTGTGACCAATATCGGAAATCACGCTGTCGGGGCGGTGACAACAGATGTTTGGGCAACCTCCACTGGAAGTGAAAGCACAAATCTCGCGCCCGTGCCGGCAGCGCGATAATCGGCCTTCAGCGTGCCGCGCTGTGCCTCTGCCAGCCTCCGGGACAGCGCCAAACCTATGCCCATCCCTTCCCGTACCCGCTCCTGGCGCGGTGAGCGATAGAGAAAGTCGAAAATGCGCTCAATTTCAGAAGGATCGATGCCCGGCCCCGAATCCTCAATCGTCAGTAAGACCCGGTCTCCCTCTCTGCCCCCCGCAATATGGATCTGCCCTCCGTTCGGCGTGTACTTAATGGCGTTGTCCAACAGGTTGCCGATAATCTGGCCCAGACGCATCGGGTCCGCAGCCGCCTTCGTTGCCTCCGGCGGAAACTGCGTAATCAGTTCAATCTCTTTCTCCCCAATGCGCGGGTCATAGCGCCGGCACTCTTCCAACACCAGCTCCTCAACATCGGTAGGGACGACTTCAAGCGCCAGATTCTGAATATCATTCCGCGCCAGCAAGGCCAGATCGTCCAACAGGCGGCGCAACTGATCGACCTGATCGTCTATCCCTGAAGAGAGTTCGACCACCAGCTCCGAATTTTCGCCGTTCCGCCCGATTACCTGGGCACCCGCCTTGATCGCCCCCAGTGGCCGGCCCAACTCATGCACCACCGCGCTCAGCAGCCGCCTTCTCCCCTGTTCCAGCTCATACAGCCGCTCCGACATCTCGTTGAACGTACGCGCCAGGGTCCGAACTTCGGCCGGCCC
Source organism: Caldilineaceae bacterium (assembly GCA_958295845.1). Classification (GTDB taxonomy): domain Bacteria; phylum Chloroflexota; class Anaerolineae; order Caldilineales; family Caldilineaceae; genus Bin5. Next base: position 4,385,132 of record OY282376.1, on the reverse strand, counting down.
TTCCTCCTCCACGCGGCTCGGCGGAGCATCGAAATTGACCGCGCGGCTGGCTGCTGTCAATCTCTCAAGCGGCTGATTGAGTGATCGGCTGAGCACAAAGCTGAGAAGCACTGACACCAGCAGGCCGGCGCTCAACGCCCCCCATACGGTCCACCGCAGAATCGCCAGCCGGTTTGTCACTTCAGTCAACCGCTGTGACAGATGTACCGCGCCGACAACCTCTTGGTTCTCGTTACGTACAGGAACGGCCACATCCGCGTTACCCATGCTCACCTGCCGTGCGATCTCGCCAGCCAGAGCCTTCTGCAATAGCTCCGGGTCCGGCGGGCGTATCGGAACCTCGGTCGAAGCCGTCGCCAGACCCGGTCTGACCACGATGTTCCCGTTCTGGTCCACCAGATAGAATAAAGTTGGTATCCGCACGCGCAGCCGGGCGAACAGCGAGCTGGCCTGCTCAGGATCCTCCTGCGCCGCCAGCTCAGCCTGATAAAGCCGCGAGATCAACTCTCCCTGCCCAGCCAGCTCCGCCGTCGCTTCATCCAACACAAAACGGGCCTCAATCAAATAGAAAAGCAGGAAGCTGAGCAAGGGGACAATGACCAGAAGAGGCAGAAGATGGCTGATCGTCAACCGGCTGCGTAGACTACGCCACATGCGAACTATCCTTTCCTGCAGGGGTCAACTGGTAACCCACCCCCCGAACCGTGTGCAGACGCCGCGGCCGGGCCGCGTCCTTCTCGATCTTCGTGCGCAGCCAGCGAATATGGACATACACCGTCTGCGTTTCGCCGATCCAATCCGTCCCCCATACATTCTCCAAAATATCGTCAATTGGAACAACGTCACCCGCTCTGCTCGCAAGATAAGCCAGCAGCTGGAACTCCTTCGGCGTGAGCGCGACAGTTCGTCCCCCAACTGTGACCCGATGAGCCCCTCGGTCCAACTCCAGGTCCCCTACAACCAGATTGGACAGGTCTCCCTCGACGCTGGGCTCCCCGCTCGCCGCGGCCCGCCGTAAGACAGCTCTCACTCTGGCCAGCAACACATCCATATCAAACGGTTTCGTCACATAGTCATCCGCACCCAGTTCCAGACCCACGATTTCGTCCAATTCTCGCCTGCGGGCCGTTACAAAAATAACTGGCGCGTCGAATGACTGCCTCAGGGCCCGCAGCGTTTCCATACCGTCCATGCCCGGCAGGCCAATGTCCAGCAGCACCAGCTGTGGCTGAAATTCGCGGGCCTTTTCCAGCGCCTCCTCTCCACTACCGGCGGTCTCTGTGCTGTAGCCCGCATCCTGCAGGCCTATCGAGACGCTGCGCCGCATCAGCCGATCGTCATCTACCACAAGTATGGTCGCCATAGACAGTTTCAGTGATTCAAGCTACCCAGAAGGAAATCGACCTGGAAAGCGTGAACGCATCTTCCTGTTCTTTACCGTTCAGCGCACGCCCACGCCAAACTCATATACCAGCTGCCCGCCCAGCCAGCCACTCAAAACGACCAGCCCGATTCCCACAAGGAGTTGCACCGTAAAACGCCACTTCCCTCCGCCGCCAGTGAGCAAATCCCCCAACCAAACCCAGCCTTCCCCCTCCCGCCCTTTCCTCCGCGTCCAGAGAAGCCACCCGCGGTAGACCATGTCACCGTAAAGAACAGCCAGAACCAGTCCACTGCCCGTATGCCAGTTGAGAAGTGGTCGGTAAGGCGCATCCGGCGGCAGTGCTCCCTGCGATACAATGCCGCTGACGATGGCCGCTAGCAATGCAAACCATCCTGGCAAGAGCAGCCCCCAGCCGATGATACGCAATTCAACTCGGGGCCAACGATGGAGAGTTCCCAGTAGGGCGAGGCTGCCGCAGATCAGCAGCGCAATGGGAAAATGGACGATTGCCGCATGAATGAGCGAAGGTTTCATTGTAGCCAGTTTAGATCGCTTCTGATTCCTCTGAAGTAGCTGTGATTCCTGTTTCTCGATGATCGCCGGGCCGCAAAAAAAGACCATCCAGACACAAGTTCTGTATTCAGTACTGTAATCCGCAACTCGGCCTCTCGGCAATTCGGGTTCAGCCTATTCTTGGAACGACAACGTGTCTGAATGACTCAACAACGCTTTTCTTTTATCTATAACGATCTGATAAGATTTGGGGCAATAGTTACATAATAAATGAGACCTATACTGGATGATGTAAGCATATTCATGGGTCCGAAAACAGCTTGGCTCCTAAGCGCAAGGCGAAAGGAAAAGAAAAATGGCACGCATACAGATACCCAAGATCCCTTGGCAAGAGATTACGCCTGAAGAGGTCTTCCTCAATCGGCGAAAATTCATGAAGGGTGCAGGACTGGCCCTGGGTTCGGCAGCTCTTGCAGCTTGTTCGATGCCCGAAATGGAGGAGGTAGCCAGCGGGGGTGATACCGAAAGCGCCCAATCCGAGGAGGCCCCAGCCGAACTTGGAGCCGCCGACGAACTTGGCGATCCGCTCAACACCTTTGAGGAGATAACCAACTACAACAACTACTACGAGTTCTCCACCGACAAGCAGGCCGTGGCCCGCCTCGCCGAAGGCTATCCCACCTCCCCTTGGACGGTTGAGGTCGGTGGCCTCGTCAACAATCCCGGCACCTACGATGTCGACGACCTTAAGCAGATGTTCGACATCGAAGAACGCATCTACCGGCTGCGCTGCGTGGAAGCCTGGTCCATGGTGATCCCCTGGATGGGTTTCCAGCTCTCAGACCTGCTCGAAGCCGTCGAGCCGACGTCCGATGCGCAGTATGTGCGCATGGAGACGGTTCTCGACATGGAAGGAATGCCCGGCCAGAGAAGCAGCAGCTGGTACCAGTGGCCCTACGTCGAGGGCCTGCGCATCGATGAAGCCATGAATCCGCTCGCGATTCTCGCCACCGGCCTCTACGGCAAGGATCTCCTGCCCCAGAACGGCGCGCCGATTCGTCTCGTCGTCCCCTGGAAGTACGGCTTCAAGAGCGTCAAGTCGATCGTCAAAATCGATCTCGTCACCGAGCAGCCGACCTCCTTGTGGATGGCCGCCGCCGGAAATGAGTATGGCTTCTACGCCAACGTGAACCCGCAAGTCAATCACCCGCGCTGGTCACAGGCCACCGAACGCCGCATCGGCGAACGAGGACGGCGTGAGACCCTGATGTTCAACGGGTATGAAGAGCAGGTCGCCTATCTCTACGATGGCATGGACCTGGTCGAAAACTACTAGAGAACCGTCGTACCTGCAGTGGCCGGCGGTCAGTTCAACTACCGACCGCTGGCCAACTCTGTTTGAAATGTAGAAGGTGACGTATGAACCTCGATAAACTGCTGACCAAAGGACAGATACTTTGGCTGACGCATATAGGAGCCTTGATTCCGCTGGCGTGGCTATTGTACGAAGACTATACGCCGCTGGCGTCGCTACTAAACGAAGACTTTACGAGTGGACTTAGCGTGAATCCTATCCAGGATTGGACCTTACGTACCGGCAAACCGGCGCTCGTTCTGCTCATCCTTTCTCTTTCCTGCACGCCTCTCAATGTCGTACTCGGCTGGCGAAACATTATCCCGGCCCGCAAATGGCTGGGCCTCTATGCCTTCGCCTACGCCGCCGTCCACTTCTATATCTTCATCGGTGAAGACTACGGTTTTCAGTGGATATACATTTGGCAGGACGTCGGCACCAAACTCTATATCATCGTCGGGTTTTCCGCCCTGCTGATCCTGCTTCCCCTTGCCCTCACTTCGTCCAAAGGGTGGATGCGCCGTTTGGGCAAAATGTGGAAGAAGCTGCACCAGTGGGTTTACGTCGCCGGCGTTCTTGCAGTCTTTCACTATATCTGGGTCGTAAAGGCCGATTACCGCGAACCGATTGCCTGGGGTATTCTGCTCGGCATCTTCCTGCTCGTGCGCATACCCGTCGTCCGCAAGCGCATCGCCAGATGGCGCTCCAAACTGCGCGGCCCGGCCGCACCGAGACCGAGACGATCTCCGGCCTGATACTGACGCCAATAAGTAAAGACAGACCGCCCAGATGGCGGTTCTTAACAGGGGGTGTTCCGATAAGTCCACAAAGGACCGGAACATCCCCTTACTCTTCTATTTCCTGGGCGCACTGGGGACAGAACAGAGGATCCTCTAACTCGATAAGATGCTCGCTGCATACCGAGAAAGTGACTTCAACACGTTCAGAGAGGAAGCGCTTCTTGACCTCGGCTTCGAGCAGAAGTGTTCGGGAATTGCTCGTCAGCAGCAAGGTCGGCACAGGACACCGATTGCACAGCTTACGATGCCAGGAGCGTTCGTTGCCCGGGCTCTCTTCGAGTAAACGGCATGTCTCAAGCTGGCTGCCGCGATGATAATCCCCATAAAAGTACCGACAGTTAACCGGTTGTGGCATCGAGTTCTACCGGGTCTGGTCGCCCTCCCGCCATACTCTGCAAGGCCGGCAAAAGATGCGCGCAAGAGTCGAAGAAAAAACAGAACCGCCGAGAACGATCGGCGGCCCTTTCATTTGGCTTTCCATCCGGCGCCCAACTGCGCCTAGTTGTTCCAAAACGGGACATCACCGTGGTCGTCCTGGTCCCAGTCACCGCCCAACAGATAATCGGGATCGATAAATAATCGGTCCGCCAGTTCATTCTTGCGCCTGTCCTGTTCCGGCATCAGAAATCCAAACTCGTGTTCCAGGCCGACAAGCATCTCCAGTTCCGCCTCCAGAAGGTGGAACTCCGTATGGTTGAGAGGCGTCATGTCCGGAGCTTGTTCCTTGAGTTCGCTCAAATACGCCTGGTACGCTTCACACGATTCTCCTTCAGACTCCGACGCCCAGAGTTCCCCTCGCCCCCATTCCATTGAAGGGAGTTCCGGATGTCCATTCCCTTGGAAGAACTGATCAATTCCTGTGCCGTCCCAATTCTCAGTCGAGAACCCATTCCGGTTCTTGGGCGGCTTGTCTGTCTTGGAAGGCCTCTCGCGGCCACCCGGTGTCCCCTCGCCGCTGCTGCCATCCTGGCCGTTGGTCGTAGTCGCATATCCGGCGTCTTCAATCAAGCGCAAACTGCTATGCTCGTGCAAGACGAAGTGCATGTCGTCAGGTGGAATGTCATCGCTGTACACGCTCCGCCCGATCAGGGCGCCCGCAAGCTCCCACACCGGCATCGCAGCACGCGCTTTTCTGTCCCTGCCCACGATCTGCTCCGCTGCCTGCGATAGAACGGCGTTGCGTTTCCGTATCAAGTCTTCCTGCCGGGACTCTTTCGGCTGCAGACGCATCCCATACTCACCGCTAACCCCATCCTTAACTAGGATCAGCAGATCGTCCTCGGTTGTTCCCCCGGCCTGGTCAATCCACTCGACAAACGCCTTACCTAGACGCAATGCCCAGGTGCCCCGCTCAATTTCCGCGTGCACCTGCAGAGTCGGTCCCCCCATCAATTCAACTGAAATTAGCCGCGTATCGGGCCGGTGCGCCTGGAAAAACTGGGGAAAAAAGACAGCGTGTTCCAGCTCGTCCAGCAACAGCGTTCCCTTCCGAATCTCCCCGCGAGTTAGGGGATGCCGAAAACGCTGACCCCGTAGGAAACAGGAGAGCCAACCGAAGCGGCCGGTCCCGTCCGGGATCGCCTGATACAGCTTGCCGATAGCTTGATAGACTGCGCTGCGCGCGCCGCTACCGACCGGCCGCTTGTTCGCTATCCGGGAAACCAGGGTATCGATGCTGAGGGGGGTTGGGGAGTTGCTCAGAACCTCGGCAACACAGGTGAAATAGCTGGGATATTCCCTATCTTTCGCCATTCAAAATGCCTCCTGGGAGCAATTATCCCATACGAGGCCCCTATTGTCCACCATAAACCCCGGCGCAGCAAAAAAATATACGCTTGCGTCGCCAAGGATATTCTGATTCGAAAATAGCGCCGTCAGACTGCCCCCGTCGTGGCGCGCCTCAATCTGCCGCCGCGAAAACTGGCCGGAATTTGTACCCGTAGACGATCTCGCCGCTGTCGCCCTCCTCGCGCAGCTTGCGTGTCACCATCTCCACCGGCATGCCAATCTCAACATCCTCATCAGAGATATCGGTCAACTGCGCCGTCACCATCGGGCCTTCCTCCAGTTTGACCAGCGCCATCGTATACGGACGTTGCGCCAGAAAACCATCCGGCACATTGAACATCTTCGTATAGCTATATACCTCGCCCCGCCCGCTCATCGTGTGCAGCGGGCCCGCTGCCTCACTGCAATGGGGACAGACATCGCGCGGGGGAAATATCGCCTTATGACAGTCAGGACAAATCTCGCCCTGAAGACTGTATCGCTGCTGTTTGGTTCGCCAGAGGCTGGCAATACTCATAGCTTCCTCGCTGACTGAATCCGATCAATGTCGCTTCTGGACCTCGATCCTATGCCTATCGACCTATCAATTTCTACCTGAACGAACCCGCGCAACAGTGCTGATAGCTTCTGACAGCCGTTTGCCCACCGGATCGCCCGTCGCACACCGCACACCGCCAGGTCACCCGCCCAGAATATGGGTGACGATTGTCGCACCGCTTCCGCCGATGTTCTGCGTCATCCCAACCGATGCATTCCCGATCTGGCCCTCTCCAGCCTCGCCCCGCAACTGCTGCACGGCCTCCACAATTTGGTACATTCCCGTTGCCCCAACCGGATGCCCCCGGCTCTTCAACCCGCCCAACGTGCTGATTGGTATCTTCCCTTCAGGGCCAATCGCATCGTCAGCGGCCAGATGCCAACCCTCGCCCCGCCTCGAATAGCCCGTTGCCTCCAGGCTGAGCGCGCTCATGATTGTGAAGGCATCATGGAGTTCAAAAAAGCCGATATCGGCTGGCGTCACGCCGCTCTGCATATACGCCTTCTGGCTGCTGACATAGGCGGCTTCGAGAAAGAGCGGATCTTTGCGATCATGCAGAGCGATCGTATCGTTGGCGCTGGCGCTTGCCAGAATCTGCACCGCGCCGGGATGATGGCCGGTCACGTATGCCCCCGCCTGCTCTGACGCCACCAGAACCACCGCCGCCGCCCCGTCGCAGACCGGACTGCTGTCCATCATGTTGATAGGTGTCGCAATCATCGGAGCATTCAGATACGCTTCGAGCGAAATCGGCTTCTGGAACATGGCATTGGCGTTCTTTACGCCATTTCGATGCGCATTGATGCTGAAGCCTGCAAATGCATCGATCGGTACGTCGAACTCGTACATATACCGCTGCATAATCAGCGCGTTCAACCCCACAAATGTGACGCCGTGCGCCGCCTCATATTCAGCGTCCGCCGCCGTGGCCAGGCCGGCCGTCGTGCTCTCTCCTGTCGTGTCCGTCATCTTCTCCACACCGCAAACCACGACAACATCGTGCATGCCGCTGGCGACCGCCATGTGACCAACGCGAAGCGCCGACGCGCCGCTCGCGCAAGCCGATTCGATCTTCGCCGCCTCCACGTTTCGAAGTCCACAGAAATCTGCAACCAAGGTCGCCAGGTGTTCCTGGCTCAACAGACCGCCGCTAAGCATGTTGCCGACGAACAGAGCGTCCACCTGGTCCGTCCCGGCCTCCTCCAACGCCTCCGCAATCGCATGATACGCGATATGTCGGACAGACAGATCCCAATGCTCTCCGACAGGAATTTGACCGATTCCAACTATCGAAACATTGCGCATAGTCTTATTCCCGGTAATGCCTCCAAAGATCTGCACACATTGTGCAAGGTGCTCTGCTAACCGTTTCTCTTCCAGCAGTTTCTGGATCGTTTCCTACTCACTATCATGACCCAATCGCGGTACCATTAGCTACCGGTCCGGACTTCTGCCCTGTCAAAACCTATCGCGCCGCCCACCACGCGTCCTCGCCAGCATTCCAATAACGGCATGCAGTCAGGATTACCGTCTAGGGCACAGACGCCGACAGACCGCCCGCTGCGCAAATTAAACCGCGTACTAACGCGATCCGTCAGAATTGAACTGTGAGATTGGAATGAAGGGAATGAAGTTGCGCCGTCTACAGACCACCGAGTGCGGTAGCCAGCCTGGCGAGGCTGCGTAGAAACCAGTCGACGAACTGCGGACCCGCACTACTACTGTTGTTCCACACCTACGATCCGCCACTCGTCCGTCGTCCGGTTGCTCAAGTCCGAGGGGACGTGTTCCAGTGTAAACGCAAAGAGTTTGCTCTCCAGTCCGCCGCCGGATTCATAGAAGAGCGATGCCCAGACCTGCGTCGTGATCCTTTGAGAGGTATTTGCCTGGCCGGCAAAGGTAGGGATCGTAGCCATATACTGCAGCGCATCCACCCAGGCGAACCCTTCCAACGCGCGTGGGACAGTTTGGCGCGCTTCCTCGATCACGAGTTGCGCATTGCGGTCGGGCCGCAGCAGATAAGCCAAAACCACCGCTTCCGGGTAAAACGGAGACTGGGGAATGCCGTAACAGAAGATCAGTTTGCGCGGGCCCTCCTCATAATAGATGGCCGCACGATATGCCCCTGGGCTCGTAAAGTTCGGGTCCACCTGGCGCTCGAAGCGGGACTCTTTGCAGAGCAGGCTGCGATCATACTGGGGATAGCGGGCGCGTACAGTCCGCATCGGAGAACTGTCTGCCGCGCCGTCCCACTCTTCGACGTGCAGACCGCCCGGCGCCGAGATCTGTGTGCTCCCGTACCCCTCGCTGATAGTGCTCCACCAGAATACGCTGATATAGGTAGGGCCGCCTATTGGGCTATTGCCGCCGTACACGATCAACTCATCGTGCGCGGGCAAATCACCCGGCGCCTCCCCCACCGCCTGTCCGCTGACAGACGCCGGCATCTGCTCCGCCAGCACCTCAAAGTACCGATTTTCAGTCTCTCTTGGATCGTCGCGTCTGACGACGAACCAATTGGGACGACCCGTTTGCCGCGGCGGCGCCACAAAGCCAAAACCCGAACCTTGCCAGTAATTGGGTAGCAGCGCATAGGGTTGAAGCCTCGGAGCCGGCGGCCTTGAACTATCTTCCGACTCCTCTGGCATGCCGATCGGTGTCTGCGAGTCGTATATCACCGCGCCGACTGGACCGCTGATCTCTTCACCATCACCAGTTGTGCTGGCATCGTAACGGTAAAAGAGAAGGTACTCCTCCTCAGCGTCAGCGTCTATGTTGATCGATTCCCAAGTGGAGACGGCCTTCCATTCTTCCGGCAAAATCATCCCCAGGTCTATGTTCAACTCGGGGCTCGGCTCCGGTGGCTCGCACGCACTCAAAAGGATAAGCATGCAGAGCATGCAAAACGCACCTGCCCGTGCCTTCAACTGCCAGCGGGGGTAGAGGCCGTCGCCATTTATTCTGGTGCCGCGAAGAAACTGGGAATGGGGGTCAGGAATGCCCCCTCCCCTCGAAATCGGCCTACTGGAGGACTGTGAGTTCTTGTGGTTCATCGTTCAGACGGTGCCGTAAGCGGGGGGCAGTGGAGCCAGCGGCGGATCAGTATTGGCTTCGTGAATCCAGTCATCCCCCTGCAAGAGGCCAGGGTACAACCCATTCCATGCCTCCCGTAGTTCGGCGGCCACGAATACGGAACCGGTACCGACAATATAGCCGTCCGTCGGCGTAATCTCTTGCGCAGTCCCAATCGCTGCGTCCATCGACGGCGCCGCAACCACCTTTCGACCTTCGCCCTCTGGCAACGATCCGATGACCGCTCGCAACTCCCGCACAGGTAACGCTTTCGGATGACGACTCTGCACCAGTACAATCCGCGGCGACGCCGCCATCGCCAGCTCCAGCATCGGCGCAATATCCTTGTCGCTGTTGACCCCGAAAACGAACGTAAACGGCCGCCCCCCCTGAGTTGCGGCAACTGTCGAAAGCAGTATCTCCAGGCTGTCTCTGTTGTGAGCACAGTCCACAACCAGAGGCATGCCCCCACCAGCCGGCTGCGGCAGCCACTCTATGCGGCAAGGCCACTTGGTCTGGACCAGACCGCTGTCTACAAGCTGATCATCCCACTGGACCAGACCAGCTCGGTGCAGTGCCCGCACCATCTCGTAGGCGATACCGGCATTGATCTGCTGGTGCTTCCCAACCAGCGGCAGCGTGGCCCGCCGGTAGAGCTGTACCTCCGACAGCGGCGCCTCCATATCCTCGGCTACCCGTCGCAAGACCTCCTTTGCTCTCTGCTTCTGCGGCGCACTGAATACTGGCTTCTTGCGTTTGATGATACCGGCCTTCTCTCCCGCAATCTCCTCCAGGCTTTCGCCGAGAATATGCATGTGGTCCTTGCTGATATGGGTGATGCCGCACACCTCCGGGCGCACAATATTGGTGCTGTCCAGGCGGCCGCCTATCCCCACCTCCACCACCGCCCAATCGACCTCTGCCTCTGCAAAGTAAAGGAAGGCAATGACAGTGATTCGACCAAAAACGGTCAGATCGGGGGTCGCTTCCAAAAAAGGTAGTGCTCGTTGAATTAACTCGGCACACTTTTCCTGCGAGATCAACTGTCCATCCACGCGCATGCGTTCTCGGAAAGTGTGCAGGTGGGGACTGGTGAACAGACCGGTGCGATAGCCCAAATGACGAAGGATCGACTCCGTATAGGCGCTGGTGCTGCCCTTGCCCTTTGTGCCCGTCACATGGACGATTCGAAAGCGCTCCTGGGGGTTGTCCAGTGCCGCCAGCACCGCCCGCATCCGTTCCAATCGGCTCTCCGGATCCTTCGACCGGGGCGCGCGGCCGTCAAACCTGGCATCATGAAATAATACGCCAATCGCCTCTTCGTATGTAAGCCGCCTTGTAGGAACCAACTCTGGCGCTGCCCTGATCGACACGGGCACTCCTTGAATCTGAAAATGCACTGCCCGACAATAATTGTAAACTCTGTTCCCAAAACCACGCAAACGGTTGCCGGAAAGCCGCCCCCGCATACGCCCCGTACAGCGCCCATACGCCGCACAGCGCAAATCACAGTTCACACACCGGAATTGTCAGCGATTCAGACCCGATATGGTAAAATTGCGGATATTAGCAAATGTCCAACCTTGCCGAGGAGACTCTCAAATGACCACGAAAATCGCCATTAATGGCTTCGGTCGTATAGGTCGTCAGGTAACAAAAGCTCTGTTTGAGCACCACAATGATACTTTCGACCTCGTCGCTATAAACGATCTGGGTGATGTGGAAACCATGGCCCACCTGTTCAAATATGATACCAACTACGGCGTCTTCGAAGGCACCGTTGACATCGCCGATGGAGATCTGACGATCAATGGCGACCAACTGAAAGTGCTCAGCGAGCGCGACCCCAGCCAGTTGCCCTGGGGTGAACTGGGCGTTGACATCGTCGTCGAGAGCACAGGCGTCTTCCGTGATCGGGAAACGGCCGCCCTCCACATTGCCGCCGGCGCCAAAAAAGTGATCATCAGCGCTCCGGCCAAAGGCGAAGACATCACCATCTGCATGGGTGTCAACAACGATCAATACAACCCCAACAGCCATCACGTCATCAGCAACGCCAGCTGCACAACAAACTGCCTCGCTCCCGCGGCCAAAGTCGTCAACGACACCATCGGCATCGAACAGGGGCTGATGACAACCGTCCATGCCTACACCACTGACCAGCGCATCCTCGACTTCGTTCACGAAGACCTGCGCCGCGCCCGCGCCGCCGGCATGAACATCATTCCTACCACCACCGGCGCCGCCAAAGCCGTGTCCCTCGTCGTTCCGGAACTGGACGGCAAGTTTGACGGTATGGCCATGCGCGTCCCCACATCCACCGTCAGCGTAGTCGATTTTGTCGCCAAAACGAGTTCACCGGGCAATACAGACGACCTGCTGGACGCCTTCTCCGAAGCCGCGTCCGGGCCCATGAATGGAATCCTCGACGTCAGCCACGAACCCCTGGTCAGTTCCGATTTCCAGGGCAACCCGCATAGCAGCGTGATCGATGCCGAGTTTACAGCCTGCTACGGCGACCTGGTCAAAGTCGTCACCTGGTACGACAACGAGTGGGCGTACAGTGTCCGCGTAACCGATCTCGCCGCCTTTGTTGCTGGCCAGGGCGTCTAGTTCAACCGCCACCCACCAAAGGCACGGAGACTTGACCCGCAAGAAGACCATTCGGGACGTCAACTGGGAGGGCAAGCGCGCACTCGTCCGCGTCGACTTCAATGTGCCCATAGATGCCGACGGGTGCGTCGGCGATGATACCCGCATCCGCGCCACCTTGCCCACCATAAAGTTCCTGCGCACCCACGGCGCATCACTGGTCCTGATGAGCCACCTCGGTCGGCCCGATGGCGAACCGGATCCCCGCTACAGCCTACGGCCCGTCGCCCAACGGTTGAGCCAGCTGCTCGACGCCGACGTCCGCTTCACCGGCGCCGTAACCGGTCCCCACGTCGAAGCGGTCGCAGCCGGCCTCGGCCCTGAAGAACTGCTTCTGCTCGAAAACACACGCTTCGACCCCGGTGAAACCAGCAATGATCCTGGGCTCAGCGCAGCCCTCGCACACCTCGGCGATCTCTTCGTCAACGACGCATTCGGCAGCGCCCACAGGGCGCATGCAAGCACGACCGGCGTGGCCGCCCACCTTCCCTCCGTTGCCGGTCTGCTGATGGAAAAGGAGTTGAACTACCTCGGCGGTGCGCTCGAAGACCCCGAACGTCCTTTCATCGCCATTCTCGGCGGCGCCAAGGTCAGCGACAAAATAACCGTCATCGAGAAGCTCATCCACAAGGTGGATGCCATCCTGATCGGCGGCGGCATGGCCAACACATTCCTCGCCGCCGCCGGTTGCCAAATGGGTTCCAGCCTTGTCGAATCCGATTCGCTTGACACGGCCCGGGCCTTGCACAGCGACGGTGACGACGTTATCCAACTACCGGTCGACCTTACCGTTGCCGACAGCTTTTCCGCCGCCGCCGAATTCCACACAGTCAGCGTGACCGACATTCCAACGGGCTGGATGGCCCTTGACATCGGGGAAGCCACAGTCGCTCACTTCGCAAACCGTCTCGCCGGCGCTCGCACCGTTCTCTGGAACGGGCCCATGGGTGTCTGCGAATTTCCCCCCTTTGCCCGCGGCACCGTTGCCATCGCTGAAATGCTGGCTGGATTGACCCAAGCCACCACAATAGTTGGCGGCGGCGACTCAGCCGCTGCTGTACAGCAAGCCGGACTGGCTGAGCGAATCTCCCACGTGAGTACCGGCGGCGGCGCCAGCCTGGAGTTTCTCGAAGGCAAGCTCTTGCCCGGCGTGGCCGCCCTGGACGATCAGGAGGCGTGACCTATGAGTTTTCTTAAGAAACTGGCATCGTTCTTTTCGGGCGGCGGCGGAGGCGGCAATCGTTCCCTGCCCATCTATGTCTACAGCAACCGCTGCCGCGAACCGATCATGGCCGAAATCGATCTGGTCAACAGTCTTAGCCGTGATGACGAAAAGGACGACCGGTACTACACCCGCAAAGTACTGCAAGGGTCCGGCAAGAACCGCTGTTTTACCCAAGTCGAAGTCGAAATCTGGTTCGACCGCGGCAAAAAGGTCTCTCACCATGAAGTCAGTGGCGGTCGTTGGCTAACCCAGGAGGAGTACGAAGAAGAGCTGATACGCTTCAACGCCCCGCCCGAAGAAGAAAATACGGAAGCCGACGACTCCCAATCCGGCTAGAAAGCTGAAGCGGCAGCTGGAGACCAGATTCAATTGTCGTCTGAAAAAGACTTGTCGCAATGTGGCAGCAGCTGGATGCCTGCAGGCAGAATCAGTCCGCCCATCACAGGGCAAAATCTGTCTGACCCACCTCCCATGCATCCTCTTCACAATTTTTCGCGCCGCCGCCTGACACATCCTTCTGCGGAGAACACCAGGAATGCGTAAACCAATGATGGCCGGCAACTGGAAAATGAACATGACCGTGGCCGAGGCGCTCGCCCTCACCCGCCAGATAGTCCAATTGGTCGGTGACACGACCGCGGTGGAAATGCTGCTGTGCCCGCCATCCGTCTGTCTGCACCCGCTGAAGGCGATATCGTCCGCAATGCCATTTTCTCTCGGCGCCCAAAACTGCCACTGGCAAGATAGCGGCGCCTTTACCGGAGAGATCAGCCCGCCCATGCTCCAGGGTCTCGCCGACTATGTCATCCTTGGGCACAGCGAGCGCCGCCAACTCTTCGGCGAAACCGACGAAACCGTAAACAAAAAGACCCATGCCGCGTTGACGCACCAACTGGCCCCGATCGTCTGCGTCGGCGAAAGCCTCGATCAGAACGAAAGCGGCCAAACCGCCGCCATTATCACCGCACAGGTGCAAGCCGCCCTGGCCGGTCTAAGCGCTGAGCAACTTCAATCTCTCGTAATCGCCTACGAACCCATCTGGGCTATCGGCACAGGCAGGGCCGCCACCGCAGAGACGGCTGGCGAAATCTGTGGCTTGGTACGCAACATCCTGCGCGAGTCACACGGCGGCTCCGTCGCCGACACGACCCGCGTCCTCTACGGTGGCAGCACCAAACCGGACAATATCGGCGAAATCATGGAACAACCCGATATCGATGGCGCTCTAATCGGTGGCGCATCGCTTGAGGCAGCCAGTTACGCCCAAATGGTGAAAATCACGGCCGAACAATACGGCGGCTGACCCGCGCCCCGCCGATTTGCCTTACGGCAAACTGGTGTATGGAGCGAGGAACGAGACATAGCTGGGACAGTGATTGGCCTCTCTCTCCTCTCTCCTCTTCACTCTCTCCTCGCTCTCCCACATGTCTCCATTCTCTCCATATCTTCTCTTCGTCCTCTTCTTCATCCTGCTCGCTGGCCTCTGGTGGCTGAGCTGGCGAATCGGCCTGCTGATCCAGGAAATCGTCTATCTGATCACCGGTTCCGAAGACTTGGCGATGGTGATTCTGTTCCTGATCTACCTGCCCGGCATTCTTATCCACGAGGCCTCCCACTGGCTGGTAGCCAGGCTCTTAGGTCTGAAGACCAGCAAATTCCGCGTATGGCCAAAATACACCCGCAATACCATCGGCTTGGGGAGCGTGACAGTCTCGTCCGGGGGGGCCGTGTGGGATAGCCTGGTGGGGCTGGCCCCCCTATTGGTGGGGTCCGCGCTGATTGTACTGATCGGCGAGCGGGTTTTCGATACGCAGACTCTCGCCTTCGCCTGGCGTACCGGCAGGCTGCTGGACGGGCTGACCTTCGTCGTTGACGGCCTCGCCCACAAGCCCGACAGCCTGTGGTGGAGCTATCTCCTTTTCGCGATCGCCAACGCGATGATGCCCAGCGCCAGCGACCGCGCGCCGCTCAAGTCACTGGGCATCTATATCGTTCTCATCGGCGCGCTGTTCGTGGTGGTCGATCAGTCGGGCCGCAATGTACGTCTTCTGCTGAACGTCCTCTTCGGTCCGCTTCAGCTGCTGACCGGCGCCTTCCTCCTCGTCGCTGCTATTGATCTCGCCATCTTCCTGCTTCTGCTCGCGATGAGGGCTCTGTCGAGCGTCCTCTCTACCGCCCGACAGGGCTAAGCACGCCCCTTCCCTGGGAAACCGCAGTCCAAAAGCATCTACAGCGAAGGCACCCGTTCCAGACTCGCCCGTATTGCCTCTTCCGGGTATTCAAAATCCTCTAGGTTGTCGGCCAGATGCTGTTCGTAGGCGGCCAGATCGAAGTGCCCGTGCCCGCACATATTGAAGACGATCACCCTGCTCTCGCCTCCCTCTTTGCACGCCAGCGCCTCCTGCATCGCCCCCCAGATCGCATGCGCCGGTTCGGGCGCCGGCAGGATCCCTTCCGCACGCGCAAACGAGACCGCGGCCTCGAATATCGCCCGCTGCTGAACGTTGACCGCCTCGATCAACCCCGCATCATGCAGCGCGCTCACCTGCGCACTCATACCATGATAGCGCAATCCCCCAGCGTGAATTGGCGCCGGCACAAAGTCGTGCCCTAGCGTGTGCATCTTGATCAATGGCGTCATCTGTGCCGTGTCGCCGAAATCATAAGTATAGACCCCGCGCGTCAGGCTCGGCGCAGCCGCCGGTTCCACCGCAACCACGCGCGCGTTCTTGCCGCCGCTGATATTCTCCTTCAAAAATGGGAACGCAAAGCCGCCAAAGTTGCTGCCGCCCCCCGTACAACCGACCAGCACGTCCGGCCAGTCCTCCCCGAACGCCTCCAGCCCCTTGATCACCTCCTGGCCGACGACAGTCTGGTGCAGAAGCACATGATTCAGAACCGAGCCAAGCGAGTACTTCGTATCCTCACGCGTCGCTGCATCCTCCACCGCTTCCGAAATGGCAATCCCCAGACTGCCCGTGCTGTCAGGATTCTCCGCAAGAATCTGGCGGCCGGCGTTCGTGTCAGGGCTGGGGCTCGGAACAACCTCCGCCCCACACGTCTCCATCAGGACCTTCCGGTAAGGCTTCTGCTCATAGCTCACCCGTACCATATAGACCTTGCACTCCAGCCCAAAGACCTGGCAGGCGAAACTGAGCGCACTGCCCCACTGTCCCGCGCCTGTCTCCGTCGCAAGGCGGGATACCCCCTCCTCCTTGTTATAGTAGACCTGCGGTACCGCTGTGTTTGGCTTATGGCTGCCGGACGGGCTCACGCCTTCATACTTGTAATATATGCGGGCCGGGGTATCCAGAGCCTTCTCCCACTCATGCGCCCGGATTAGGGGCGTTGGCCTCCATATCCTGTAAACATCCTGCACCGGCTCAGGGATCTCGATATAGCGCTCCGAGCTGACCTCCTGCAGGATCAAGGACATAGGAAATAGGGGCGCCAGGTCCTCCGGCCCAATTGGCTGACCTGTGCCGGGATGCAAAGGCGGCGAAAGTTCAACGCCCGCGGCCGGCAAATCGGCGTTAATGTTATACCAGTGGGTCGGCATCTCCGACTCACTCAAGATTACCTTCTTCTGTCTGCTCATTTCAGTGTTTCCTCCATGTGCGGTGAGGTATCATTGTGTTGCAGAGTTGCCTTCGTCTCTCCACCGACGCCATTAGCAGGACCCGGCCCAGGGATCGAAAAGACCTGCCGCAACCGCGGCAGGTCTCTGCACGAATCCATTTCAATCTGTCGTCAGTTCAAATGCGCCTGAATCTTGCCAAGCAGCTGGGCCTTCTGCTGAAAACCAACGATCGTCTCCACCTGCTGGCCGCCCTTGAACAACATCAGCGTGGGAATACTCATCACGCCAAATGCCATCGCTGTGCTCTGATTCTCATCCACATCGAGCTTGCCAATCGTCAGCTTGCCGTCAAGCTCGGTAGCAATCTCATCCAGCACCGGTGCGATCATCTTGCAAGGGCCGCACCACTCCGCCCAGAAATCCACCAGCACCGGTGTTTCCGACTGAATGACTTCATCCTCAAAATTCGCGTCCGTGACAACAACTGTGTTCGCGCCCATTTTCTTGTCTCCTACTCCTGTATGCAAGCGTACAAACTGCAACTTTCCGACGGGTCCGTCTTGACCTTGCCAGACTCTACTTACCCTATCAATCCATGTCTGCCGCGGCTGTAGAGTAACCTACAAACCAATAGTTTACGCCCAACAGAAGCCAAAAGTCAAAATACCGGCCTGGCCGATTCCTACTATCTGCTCGTTCTATCTTCGATCGCCGTGTCCTGGTAACTGCTTACTAACTCTTCTGCCGCCTCTGTAAAAAAGCGGCAAACTCCTCCTGATCTAGGGCCCCGGAGCGGGGCTTCATTTCTTCCTGGACCGGGGCAATCGGCGCGTCCCCCGCGGCAGGCTGTTCATCTCCCGTTCCAATCCGTGCCATGACCGCAGGGATAACTGTGAGTACACTTTCCAGAAACGCCGCGGTCAGCGTCTGTCCGCCAGGCAGGTTGATGATCAACGTCCGTCCGCGGATGCCCGCAACGCCCCTATCCAACAGCGCTATCGCATCCGTGCCCGCAGCCCTGGCACGCATCCTCTCCGGCAGTGACGGCATCAACCGCTCCAGTACCGCGGCTGTGGCTTCGGGTACGATCTCATCCGCCGAAGGTCCCGGCGCCGGGAACGTGCCGCCCACCGTCAAAATCAGGTCCAACTCCTCTTCATCGCACCACTGCCGCAGCGTCTCCTCCAACTGGTAGCGAGGAGGCTCTCTGTAAACCCGACTGAGCAAGGGCAGGTATCCATCCAGAACACCGGCCGGCAGTCTCTGTACATGAGCCAGAATGTCATCCCCGTCAACGGAATCACTCGAACTGACAATGACAAGAAATCCGCATCGGATCACCATTGAAGTCGGAAACTCCTTCCCCGTTACCCGAACGCCGTTCACACCATGCATTCCGAAAAGCTAAAGAACAAAGAGCGATGGCTTTGCCACCGCTCTTGCACTGTATCGATTTCTGACGAGCCTCTCTCAGCGCTTGGTGTACTGCGGAGCCTTGCGCGCCCGCTTGAGGCCTGGCTTCATTCGCTCCTTGACGCGTGCATCGCGCGTGAGAAATCCCGCAGCCTTCAAAGTTGGCCGCAGATTCGGGTCGGCTGCCACAAGTGCGCGGGACAAACCGTGCCGGGCTGCGTGCGCCTGGCCCCCCTCGCCCCCGCCATGAACCTTTATGCTGATATTATAACTGTTCTCCGTGCCGGTCAGAGACAGCGGCTGCTGGATCACCATCTGGTCCAAAGCGCGCCCGAAATAACCGTTCATCGGCAGGCTGTTTACGATTATCTCACCGTCTCCCTCATACAGCCGCACACGGGCCGTCGCGCTCTTGCGTCGTCCAACAGCCTCGATATACTCACTCATATCTGCTCTCCTGCAGTTCCAGCACCTTCGGCTTCTGCGCCTTGTGCGGGTGGTCCGGACCAGCGTAGACTCTCAGCTTCTTCATCTGAGCCCGGCCGAGACGGGTCTTGGGAACCATACCTTTGACCGCTTCAAAGATTATCTTCTGCGGTTGTCTTTCCAACTGCTCGCGCATCGTTCGACTCTTCAAGCCGCCTGGATAACGGGAATGACGGTAATAGCGCTTGTCATCCAACCTGTTGCCCGTCACATGAAACTTGTCGCAGTTGATCACAATAATAAAGTCGCCGCAGTCCACGTTAGGCGTGAAACTCGGCTTGTGCTTACCCCGCAGGACCTGTGCGATCTCCGATGCCAACCGGCCAAGCGTCTTGTCGGTTGCGTCAACTACCCACCATTCACGTCCGCTCTTGGCCTCTTCATAACTCAGGCTCAGTGTCTTCACCCTGTAATCTCCTCATTCGCACCTGCAAGCAACCCACCTGCTAACTGTATCAACACGATATATGTGCAGAAAACAGATCAGGATACTCTGCGTATTGTACTCGCTCCAGAACAAGCCCATTGGGCGGGAGCGGCGGCGCCGAAAGGCTGCGGTCTTTCGCATTCAACGCCGCTGCCAGTTCATCGGCCTGCCACCTTCCCAGACCAACCGCCAGCAGCGAGCCAGCCACATTACGCGCCATCCGACGTAAGAATGCGTTGGCCGAAAACGTCAGTACCAGCCGTTCAGACGGATACTGGTCCAGCACCGGCAGCGACTCCTCCACCTGTTCCCAAAAGAGCGACACGATTCGCCGAACCGTATTCTCTCCTTGAGGCGCCTGCCCAAACGTGGCAAAATCGTGGGTCCCAATCAACAGGCGGGCAGCGCCGTTCATTGCTTCCAAGTCTGGGCGCTTTGGCAAAACCAGCGCAAACCGGTCGACAAGCGGAAATCGTCTCCCCCCGTCTCCCTCGAACGCCGGCGCCCACGTCGTGTAGCGGTACGTCCGCTCCGAGGCGCTGAATCGAGGGTGGAAATCCTGCGGCGCCTCCGTTAGACAACGAACTAGTATCGAATCAGGCAACCGCTGGTTCCAGGCCTGGCGTAGAGCTTCAAGTGAATGCCGCCAGGGCGCTTCAACCGCTATGACTTGCCCTCTGGCGTGAACGCCCGTGTCAGTCCTTCCTGAGCCGCTTACTCGGCAGTTCGCGCCGGTCAGCTCTTTCAGAGCATCTTCCAACGCGCCCTGGACTGTTGGCACCTCACTTTGGACCTGAAATCCACAAAAGTCTGTGCCGTCGTAAGCGATCAGACCGGCGACCCTGGGCATTCGCTCCTCACCGGCGTGGCGCACGCGGCCACAATTCAACTACCCTTCAGACTGCCGCCGCCAGCCCTGCAAACACTTGACCAGGACGGCAACGTATCCTGCTACTCGTTACTGCCGTCCGTCACCAACTCGATGACGGCCATTTCGGCCGCGTCGCCGAACCGTTTTCCTAGCTTGACGATACGTGTATATCCGCCGTTCCGCTCCTCATAGCGGGGAGCGATATCGTCAAAGAGCTTCTTCGCGACCGCCTTGTCATTAAGGTAGGCCACAACCTGACGCTGCGCATGCACCCTGTCAATCTTCCCTGCCAGGCCGTGTTTGGCCTTCGTAATCAGCTTTTCGGCATCGCCGCGCATCGCCCGCGCCTTGGCCTGAGTAGTCGTTATCCGTTCGTGGATATAGAGTTCTCGAATCTGGTTGCGAAAAAGGGCCTTGCGTTGCGCCGCGTTCCGGCTTAACTTCTGACCCGCGATCTGGTGTCGCATCGTGCTATTCCTCCGGTAGCGGCGTTAAGCTCGCCTCGTCAACGATCTCGACTGCTTCAGCCGCTTCGGTTTCAGCTACTTCGGTTTCAGCCACTTCGGTCTCAGCCTCTTCAGCTTCAGCCTCTTCAGCTTCATCAGCCTCAGCTTCGTCAGCTTCAACTACCTCGGCTAAAATCTCCTCAACCTCCGTACCGTTGCCTCCACCCAGATAGCCGCTGAGATCGACGCCCACCACGTTCATGTAACCCTTGTCGCTCAGCTTCTCTACCAGTTCATCCAGCGACTTCTTGCCAAAATTGCGGATGGCGAGCATCTCGTCTTCGCCCTTTTCCATCCGCTTCAAAATCTCCCCTACCTTCGTGATGCCCGCCCGCTTCAGGCAGTTGTACGCCCTTACGGTCAGCTCAAGCTCCTCAATCGGCGCCTCGGCAACACGACTGGGAATACTCTCTTCCTCCTCCTCAGGCAGCTCGATCATCGCTGTACGTTCGCCGACAAACAGGCTCAGATGCTGAACAAGTATGTCAGCCGCCTGCCGCATCGAATCTTCAGGCGAAATCGTGCCATCGGTCCAAACTTCCAGATTCAGCCTGTCGTAGTCGGTCTGTTGGCCGATACGGGTTCGTTCGACTCGGTAAGAAGCCTTCTTTACCGGACTGAAAATCGCATCCACAGGGATCTCGCCCAACGGCAACTGCATCCGCTCCTCAGCCGGACTGTAGCCCCGGCCCTGCTCCACCACCATCTCAATATCCAGGTCCACCTCATTCGAGTCGGCAAACAGCAGGTACAAGTCCGGGTTGACGATCTCGACCTCTGGAGGGCAGTTCAGATCTCCGGCCGTTACCGGACCTTCGTGATATACCTCAACCGAAACTCGAACTGGCTCTGCGCTTTCGCTCCTGAATCGAATCTGCTTTACATTCAGTATCAATCGGGTGGCGTCTTCCAGCACGTGATCGATCGTAGAAAACTCGTGATGTACGCTACTGACCGAGATCGACGTGACGGCAGCGCCCGGCAGGCTCGACAGCAATACCCGGCGCAACGAGTTCCCAAGCGTAATCCCATATCCGCTTTCCAGCGGGCTGATCACAAAATGGCCATAGTTCTTTGAACTGGCTTCAACTTCTATCTTCGGCAGTACTAAATTATTAAGCAACGGCTACCCCTCCCGGCTGTATAACAGTCTCAACCAAACATCGTGTGGCGACAGACAATCGTCTCAGCCCTGTCGGTCGTCCTTACAACCGACCTGCAAAGCAACGAAACTGTACCGCGTCATCTAACGACTGTAGTACTCAACGATCAACTGTTCGTTTAGGAGTACGCCTATCTCCTCCCGTTCCGGCGCCGAAGTCACCGTTCCGTTCAGATTAGTCGCATCCAGACTGAGCCACGTAGGGGGGGACGCACTGCCGAGAATCTGGGCGCGTTCACGAAAATAGGTCTTGGTTCGACTCTTCTCGCGAACAGAAATCTGGTCGTCCGGCGACACCAAAAAGGAGGGAATGTCCGTCTTGCGGCCGTTAACGGCAAAATGGCCGTGCCGCACAAGCTGGCGAGCCTGCGCCCGGCTATCGGCAAAACCGAACCGGTACACCACATTGTCCAGCCGGCTCTCCAACAGCTCCAACAATATACCGCCGGTCTGCCCCTTGCGCCGAGTTGCTTCCTTGAAATAGCGGCGGAACTGCCGTTCCATCACCCCATACATGCGACGCGCCTTCTGCTTCTCGCGCAACTGGATCCCGAAATCAGAGACCTTGCGCCGCATGACATTCCGCCGGCCTGCTTCGCCCGGAGGGAATGGACGCCTGTCAACCGCACATTTGGGGCTGACACAACGCTCGCCTTTCAGGAATAACTTCTGCCCTTCTCGTCGACAGAGTTTACAAACCGCATCTGTATATCGAGCCATCTTTCCTCCAGGTCGACTAACGCCCGCAACCTTCTGCTTCACTCAAGGCCGCGGCGTAGCTCGGTGTGCCAATCTATCTGCCCGAATGGTGATCGCGTCCCCTGTGCACGTCCCACCCGCACATCTCTGCCTGGCGGACTTCCGCTACACATTTCGATCACCGCACCTACAGTTCCACTGCAATTCACTCGTGAGATTCTCTACTGCAATGCAACACAAGCGGCATCGCGCCGAAACACGATGCCTTTCTTCCGGCAGGTCAATCCCTTAGTTGCGCAACCCCTTCTTGCTCTATATCTGAGGCAACGCGCTGTCCGTTCTCCTAAACTCTTCGCTTACTCGGGGGACGTACCCCGTTATGTGGAATCGGTGTTATGTCCGCTATCGACGTAACCGTCAGGCCGGCCGGGTTCAATGCCCTCAATGCACTCTCACGCCCCGGCCCCGGACCCTTGATAAATACCTCGACCTCACGCATATTGAACTCACTCACGGCCTGCCGTGCCGCCGCAGATGCCGCAAGCTGGGCCGCAAACGGCGTACTCTTGCGGCTCCCCTTGAATCCAGCCGTGCCCGAACTGGCCCAACACAGAACCGCACCATCGGGATCCGTGACCGTGATGATCGTATTGTTAAATGTTGCGCGGACGTGAATCTGACCGCTCGGGACGTGCTTCCTCTCCCGTCGGGACGACCGACCACCCCGGCGACGCTGCGTTCGAGCCATCGTTTCTCCTTAGCCTGATGTTCCTGCGCTAAAACCGGTGAATACGTCTATCTGCTGTTACTTGCGTGCCCGCTTCTTCCCAGCTACCGTCTTCTTTATACCACGGCGCGTGCGCGCATTGGTGCGCGTACGCTGGCCCCGGCTCGGAAGATTGCGCCGGTGGCGCAGGCCTCGATAGCTGCCAATCTCCATCAGGCGCTTGATGTTCATGTTTACTTCGCGCCGCAAATCACCTTCAACGCGGCAGTGACGCTCAATGAAATCTCGCAAAGCGACCAATTCATTCGTGTCCAGGTCCTTGACACGCTTGTCCTCGTCTATCCCGGTCGCCTCCAGAATCTCCTGGCTGACAGATCGACCAATCCCGTAAATATAGGTTAGTGCAATAACGACCCGCTTGTCTCGAGGAATGTCGACGCCTGCAATACGTGCCATGTTTGCTGCCCCCTGGTTTTCTAACCCTGCCTCTGCTTGTGTTTCGGGTTCTGACAAATCACATATACAACGCCTCGCCGTCGAACAACGGAACATTTTTCACACATCTTCTTGACCGAAGCCCGCACTTTCATCCTTCAACCCCCTCCGCCAAAGTCGTAACGCAATTCCACAAGTTTATCATACCGTTAGAGGCGCGTCAATATTTCTGGGCCTCTGTTGGTTACCGCTACAGTATGCTCGAAGTGCGCGCTCAGGCTATGATCTTCGCTGATGACCGTCCACTTGTCCTGCAATGTCTCAGTCCGCCACGTGCCCATCTGAACCATCGGCTCAATCGCAATGACCAGACCAGGGCGCAAGACAACCCTCCCATCCGTATCGTCCGATACATAGTTCAGAACCTGCGGCCCCTCGTGCATCGCACGACCCACACCGTGACCCGTATACTCCCGCACAATGTGAAAGCCGCTCGGCTCTACACTGTTCTGCACCGCCGCGCTGATATCCAGAACACGCCCGCCTGATCGGATTGCCTTTATGCCTGCGTTCAGGCTTTCCTCCGTTACCTGCAGCAGCCTTTCGGCCGCAGGCTCTATCGCGCCGACAGGATACGTCCAACCACTGTCACCCACAAAGCCGCGGTAGAAAACGCCTACATCTATGCTGATAATGTCGCCCTCTTGCAGCACTCGCTCCCGGCTCGGAATGCCATGCACCAACTCCTCGTTGATGCTCGTGCAAATATTGGCCGGATAGCCGCGATAACCAAGAAAGCTCGACTTCGCACTATGGCTGTGAATCGTCGTCGCCGCCAGCTCATCCAAATCCCAAGTGCTTATCCCCGGCCTGATCGCCTCTCGAAACGCCTGATGGACTCTCGCAACGATCCGCCCCGCTTCCCGCATGATCTGAATCTCACGAGGACTCTTGAAAATCGGGGCAGGACGTTCCTGCGCCTGACTCGTCTTGATACGCTGGCGCCCATTTCGGTGCAGTCTGCGCCTGAGTCGGGTCATCATACTTTCGTCGTTCACCTTGAACTCGCCGCCAGCGACATGTAATCCCCGTTTTCGTCAGTCGGACACAGCGCTCTTCGCCGCTTTGACATTTCTGGACGCCAACCGCTCCAGCAGCTGCTCCTGCATCTCCTGGATCGACCTCGCCCCATCAACCTCTTCCAACAAACCCTTTGCAAAATAGTATCCAATCAGAGGCGACGTCTGCTTGTAGTATATATAAAGCCGATTCTGGACCGTCTCCGGCTTATCATCATTGCGCTGGTACAACTCGCCGCCGCAACTGTCGCATCCCTCGCCGCTGGGAGGATTGAACGTCAGGTGGTAGACCCTGTCGCAGTTGCGGCAAACCCGCCTACCGGTGATTCGCATCGTCACGACGTCGTCCTCCAGCTGGAAGAACGGCACCACATTGATGCCCCCGTACCCGGCCGTCATCTCGTCCAACGCCTCTGCCTGGAGGAGGTTGCGCGGAAAGCCGTCCATAATCGCGCCCTTTGCGGCATCCTCCTGGGACAAACGCGCTTCCACCATCCGAATCGTTACCTCGTCGGGGACCAGTTCGCCTTTGTCGTAATAGCTCTGTGCCAGCTGCCCCAGTTCAGTCTGGTTCTTCAAGTTGTATCGGAAGATCTCTCCCGTCGATATCTGCGGAATCCCCAATCTTTCCTCTAGCAACTGAGCCTGCGTGCCCTTGCCGGCGCCAGGCGCTCCCAATAGAACCAGATAAGTGCGGTCGCTCATCAACACCTTTTCCTCATGCTGCCAGGTTACGCAGTTGATTGCCTAGCGGATAAAGCCCTCATAGTTGCGCATCATCAGCTGCGCCTCGATCTGCTTCATCGTGTCCAGAACAACACCGACGACAATTAGGAGACCCGTGCTGCTGATAATCAGTGTATTGAAACTGCCGACGCCGCCGCCGAAAACCAACCCTGCCAGAAATGGCAGCACCGCGACCAGGCCGAGAAAAAGAGCACCCACCAGCGTTATGCGCCCCAACACACCGTTCAGATACTGTTCGGTTCGTGGCCCAGGCCGAATGCCGGGGATGAACCCGCCCTGCTTCTGCAACGTGTCGGGAAGATTCTGTTGCCGGAACATGATATCGGTATAAAAATACGTGAACGCAACTGTCAACATGAAGTAGAACAGCCAGTACAGAAAGTTCTGCGGACTGAATGAAGTGAAGAAAAAGTTCGCTATCGAGCCAAGCCAGTCATTGCGAAGAATGAAATAGGATGCCATCGTGTTCGGCAAAATCAGCAGACTCTGGGCGAAAATCAGCGGAATCATGCCGGCGGTATTCACCCGCATCGGCACGTATGTACT
This sequence comes from Caldilineaceae bacterium, assembly GCA_958295845.1. Taxonomy (GTDB): domain Bacteria; phylum Chloroflexota; class Anaerolineae; order Caldilineales; family Caldilineaceae; genus Bin5. The sequence continues at coordinate 4,359,128 of OY282376.1, read as the reverse complement.
CTGCCCGCCGACCATCATCAGGCGGTTGCCGCGCATAGTGCGCACCCGCTTGCCATACTGTACCGGGATGCGCCGCTGGCCCTCCTGTACCCATACAATCAAGGCGACCGTCAGAACGGTAATAACGCTGAAAATCAACAACTGTGTGATGCCCTGCTGCGTCAGCAAACGCACCTGATTTGGCGCCGACGCGACAATGCCGGCAAATATAATCAACGAAACGCCGTTGCCAATGCCCTGCTCGGTCAGCAACTCTCCCATCCACATGGCCAGCATCGTGCCGGCTGTCAAGCTGATCAGAATCGTCAGAGAGGGAAGCAGCGCCTCGCCGGTGAAGCCCCAATTCTCAAGCACCGCACCCGTCGCCGCGCCGCCCACAGGACGGCTGAGCAGCGTAGCCTGGCCGAATGCCTGCAAAAGCGCCAGCGGAACTGTCATGTAATGCGTGTAGCGGTTCAGCTGCTGTCGTCCCTGCTCCCCCTCGCGGCTCAACTCCTCCAACTGGGGCACGATCGGGGTCAGCAACTGCATAATAATCGTGGCGGTGATATAGGGATACACACCCATCGCCATCACGCTGAACTGAGCCAGCGCGCCGCCGCTGAAAAAGTTCAACAGACTCAACAGGATGTTCTGGTCCGTTGAACGAAATATCTGATCCAACACCTCTCGATTGACGCCAGGAAGAGGGATATGCGCGGCCAGCCGGTAGGCGACCAGAATCAGAAAGGTATACAGCAGCTTCTGACGCAGGTCCGGCAAACGAAATGCATTGCGTACAGCTTCCAGCATAGAGCTTCTCCGGTAGAGATTTGCCCGGGCCCGGCAGCCTGTATGGCCGCCATCCCGGCCCCCCTACAGTTAAGACCGCGGCAGATTCCTGTTGACTTCAAATGGCAGAATGTCGACCGTACCGCCCGCGGCCTCTACCTTCTCCCTTGCGCTCTTGCTGATCCGATGAACCTGCAAATGGAGCGGCTTGTCAATCTCTCCTCGCGCCAGAACGACCACAGGCTCCTTACTGCCACCGAGTAGCCCCGTGTCGAAGAGCGTCGCAGGTGTCACCTGTGCATCGGCTTCAAAGCGCTCGCCCATCTTGTCGAGATTCACCGGCGTATAAGTGACCTTGAAGCGGTTATTGAAACCCCGCATCCTGGGCAGCCGGCGCAGAAAACTAAACTGACCGCCTTCAAAGCCCCGACGACCCCCGCTTCCTGAACGGGCATTCTGGCCCTTTGTACCGCGTCCAGCCGTCTTGCCGCGTCCTGATCCGGTCCCGCGGCCAATCCGTTTTCGGTTTCTCGTGGCGCCCTCGTTGGGACGCAAATCGTGCAGTTTCATATTTCGTTTACTCCAGCCAAATGGAAAAGACCGCAACAACCCGGTAAAGCGCCGGACTGCCTGTTCTGACCGCCTACGCCTGCGCTTCCTCAACCACCTCAACAAGGTGAGAGACCTTGGCGATCATCCCCCGGACTGTAGGACTGTCAGTCTTCTCGACCGTCTGATGCATCTTCCGCAGCCCCAAGGCCGCAACAGTCGCCTTCTGGCGCTTGTTGTAACCGATCGGGCTCTTGACCAGCTTCACGGTAATCGTCTTTTCCATGAGTCTAATCTTCCTGGTACCAGAATGGCCGCAACTGTTCAGGATCGACTCCCCTTCGCTGCGCCTCAATTCTGTAATCCTGCAACTGCCTCAGCGATGCAAAGGTAGCCTGCACCACATTCAGGATATTGTCGCTCCCCAAAGACTTGGACAATATGTCCTTCACGCCCGCAGCCTCAACCACTGCACGTACACCCCCACCGGCGATGACACCGGTACCTGGGCTGGCCGGTCTCAACAACACCTCGCCCGCGCCAAACCGGGCCTGGCTTGCATGCGGAATCGTAGTACCCAGCAAATTCACCTCTACCATCGTCTTGCGCGCCGTTTCACTCGCCTTGCGGATGGCATCCGGGACCTCGCGCGCCTTGCCTACGCCTACGCCTACTCGCCCGTTGTTGTCGCCAACCACCACTACGGCCCGAAAAGCAAACCTGCGTCCGCCCTTCACCACCTTCGCCGTGCGCGCAATATGAACGACCTTCTCATCAAGTTCATCCTTGTCTTCTTCCTGCTCGCGGTCCCGTCGACGGTCTCGACGTCCCATATCCTTCTCTCCTTGCTCTGTTTAGAAGACGAGACCACCCTCTCGACTGCCATCGGCCACCGCCTTCACGCGGCCGTGGTAGCGGTACCCGCCACGATCAAAGACCACCTGCTCGATGCCGGCCGCCTTGGCGCGTGCCGCAACGATCTTGCCGATCTCCTTCGCCTGATCCACCCTCAACTTGTCGGCCAGTACCTCCTGCAGTTCGGCCTCCATAGTCGAAGCCGACACCAGGGTACGGCCGGCCTGGTCGTCAATTACCTGTACATTGACGTTCTTCAGGCTGCGATATACATTCAATCGCGGTCGCGCCGCAGTCCCTGAAACCTTGCGCCGCACCCGCATATGCCTGCGCTTTCGCGCATCTGTCCGTGTAGCTTTAGCCATAATTCTCCATCCCTGCCCGGTTATACTATTGCCGCAGCCCCGGCCTTGCCTGCCTTGGAGCGCACGTATTCGCCCTGATAGCGGATGCCCTTGCCCTTATAAGGCTCCGGCGGCCGCTCCTTGCGAATCTTCGCAGCCAGTTCGCCTATCTGTTGCTTGTTGATTCCCGAAATCGTCACCGTCCGCCCGTCTCGCGAAACCTCAAACGCAATATCCGGGCTGGGAGGTGTATATTCCACGGGATGACTCTTCCCGACCTGCAATAACAGGCTATTGCCCTCCAGCTGGGCTCGGTAGCCAACGCCTTGGATCTCCAAAACTCTCTGGAAACCGTCGGTCACGCCCACCACCATATTGTTGAGCAACGATCTCGTCAGCCCGTGAATGGCGCGATGCTGGCGCTGTTCGGTAGGTCGGGTCACAATGATCTCGCCATTCTCTCTCGAAATCCTCATGTCCCGATTGAATTTCTGGCTGAGTTCGCCCTTCGGCCCTTTCACCGTTACCACGTTGCCTGGCACAATATCAACCGTCACACCGGCAGGCACAGGAACCGGCATCTTCCCGATTCGTGACATGTTATCCTCCCAACATTACCAAACGTTGCACAAGACCTCGCCGCCAACCCGCTCGCGACGCGCCTGCCTTCCGCTCATGACACCTTTCGGCGTCGAAACGATGTTTATCCCCAGGCCGCTACGGACAAGCGGGATACTCCCAAAGCCCATGTACGTCCGCCGCCCTGGGCGGCTCACGCGCTCTATACCGGAAATGACCGGTTGCCCTTTGTCGGAATACTTCATCCCAACGATCAGATTCGGCCGGCTCTTGTCACCCGTCACCGAATAACCACTGATGAAGCCTTCCTCCGCCAGGATCTTGGCAATCGCGACCTTTACCTTGGAACTGGGCATCACCGCACGACGATGCCTTGAGTTTGACGAGTTGCGGACTCGCGTCAGAAAGTCCGCGATTGGATCGGTCATCATAACCAGTGCTTCCTCTTAAATCTTGCAGCGCAACCCGTGCCGGAAATGTCGGCAACCGCTGCGCCCGATACACTCAATTGTGGTCCTTCTACCAGCTGGACTTGACTACGCCCGGCAAATGGCCCTCAAGGGCCTCTCGACGAAAACAGATGCGGCAAAGGCCGAATCGGCGCATGTACGCCCGCGGACGGCCACACTTTGAGCAACGGTTACGCACACGCACTTCATACTTCCGCTTGGACTCCCGCAGAACGATACTTTTCTTAGCCACAGACAGCTCTCTCCTTCATCTTCGTCGCTACCTTCTCTTTAGTAATTACTGTCTTTAGCGCCTTTGGAACGGCATATCCATCATCGCCAGGAGCCGCCGGCCTTCCTCATCAGAGCCCGCTGTCGTAACGATCGTCACTTCCATCCCCCGGACCTTGTCGATCTCATCGTAGTCGATCTCCGGAAAGATCAACTGCTCGCGCAGGCCCAGGCTGTAATTGCCTCGCCCGTCGAAAGAGTCCGGCGAGATGCCGCGAAAATCGCGCTGTGCCGGCAATGCAATGCTGATCAAACGGTCCAGGAAATCCCACATGCGCCGGCCCCGCATCGTCACCTTCACACCGATCGGCATCCCTTCCCGCAACTTGAAAGTGGCAATCGACTTGCGAGCCTTCGTCACGATCGGCTTCTGACCCGTAATGATCGTCAGATCCTGGCTGGCACGGTCAATCGTCTTGCCATCCGTGATCGCCTCTCCCATGCCGATGTTTACGCTGATCTTCTCGACCCGCGGCACCTGCATAATATTGGTATAACCGAATTCCGTCATCAGCGCCGGCGCAATCTCACTGTCAAATCGTTCCTTCAACCGGGGCTTCTGCGTCGGCATTACGGCTGCTTCACCCATCGCTCTTCACTCCTCGCCCAAAACTTCCGCCCTTGGCGGCATCAGGCCGTCATTCTGACCCTGAAATTAACTCTCACTTCCCGTTGGCAATGACTCACCAGAACGCCTATCCACTCGGATCTTGTCTTCGCCCTCAAACCGGTAACCGGCGCGAGTCACTTCATTATCCGTCCCCACCAGCGCAACATTGCTGATGTGGACCGGCGCCTCCAACTCGATGCGCCCGGTCTGTGTACGCACAGTCGGACTGCGGCGCTGATGCTTCGTAACAAAATTCGCGCCCGCCACAACAACGTACACCCGATTCGGATCGTGCCGGCCCTTCTTGTCCTTCTTGCGTATTACGCTCTGGACTTCACCGCGGTGGCCCTTGTCATTGCCGGCAATTACTTCAACGAGGTCACCCTTCCTTATCTTTACGCCCATCCCCTCTTCTCCTCAAATCCTGAACGATACCCGCCGCCGGCCCGCAAAATTGAAGCCTGACCACCCGTACGCCTCAAAGAACCTCCGGAGCCAGGGACACGATCTTCATATACCCGTGGTCCCGCAACTCGCGCGCAACCGGGCCAAAGATTCGAGTGCCGCGTGGATTCCTGTTGTCATCAATCAGTACGGCGGCATTCTCATCGAACCGAATATAGCTCCCGTCCTTGCGCCGCACCGGACGTCGCGTGCGCACGATTACCGCCCGCACAATCTCTCCCTTTTTCACCGACGCCGTCGGACTGGAGGACTTGACCGTACCTACGATCACGTCACCAATACCACCGTAACGCCGAGTACTCCCACCACGGACACGAATCGTCAGTATCTCTTTCGCCCCTGTATTGTCGGCAACCCGCAGGCGACTCTCTTGTTGAATCATGACTCCATACCTCTTCTCTTTCCCGCGCGACCTGAACTAGACTACAGCCGCGTGGTCCAGAATCTTCGAGACATAAAACTTCTTGTGTTTACTGATCGGCCGGCATTCACGAATCTGGACCGTATCGCCAACTTGGCAGGCATTGTCCGGATCGTGCGCTTTGTACTTCTTATGTGACTTGACGACCTTGCCATACAGGGCATGCCGCGCGGTCCGCCCCACTTCCACGACCACAGTCTTGTCCATCTTGTCGCTGGTGACCACGCCAACCAACTCGCGTCTTCGCTCCTGCATTTCCCCTTACTCCTCTTCCTCTTCGGCCATCAACTCTCGCTCACGCAAAACAGTCTTAAGCCGCGCGATCTCACGGCGGACCTGACCATTGCGTGCCGTATTTGTCAACTGTCCCGTTGCCTTCTGAAAGCGCAAGTTAAACAGCTCCTGGTAACCCTCGTCCAACCGGCTGTAAAGTTCACTCTCCGTGAGCGGGCGTAATTCATGTGCTTTCATCTTGCTTCCCTCCTCGCCTTCACGTCAGACATCCTCCCGGGCGACAAACTGTGTCCCCATCGGTAACTTATGCGAGGCCAGCCGGAATGCTTCTCGCGCCTGCACCTCATCTACACCGGCAATCTCAAATACCATTCGGCCCGGCTTTACTACCGCCACCCAGTGTTCGACATTCCCCTTGCCCGAACCCATACGGGTCTCCGCCGCCCGCTCAGTGACCGGCTTGTCCGGGAAAATGCGAATCCACAATTTTCCGCCGCGCCGCACATAGCGGGTAACCGCTCGACGGGCCGCTTCAATCTGCCGGCTCGTTACCCACGACGGCTCAGTCGCCTGCAACCCGTACGTACCAAAATCGATCCGGTTGCCCCGCGTTGCATTTCCCCGCATCCGACCGCGGTGCATCTTGCGATATTTTACCCGCTTTGGCATCAACATTTTCTACTCTCCATCCCGCTTCGCTTGGTCCGGCTCCACCCTTGTCGGGCGCAAGCCGCTACTCGGTCAGAGCCATCTCCGCATAGCGGGCATGGTACTCTTCACCCGGCAGTACTTCACCGTGATAAACCCACGTCTTCACGCCTATCACGCCGTACGTCGTATTCGCCTCGGACGTTCCATAGTCGATCTCGGCCCGCAAAGTATGGCGCGGAACCTGACCGTCGCGGATCGTATCGACCCGTCCCATCTCGCTGCCGCCCAAACGCCCCGCCACCTGGATCATGACGCCTTCGGCCCCGGTCCGCATCGCACGTCCCGCTGCCTGCTTCATCGCCCGCTTCCAGCTGATGCGGCGCTCCAACTGCTCAGCGACATTCTCAGAAACCAGCTGGGCATCCGTCTCCGGCTTATCTATCTCACGTACGTCGATCTTGACCTTTTTATTGGTCAGTTCCTGCAGATTCACTCGCAACACGTTCACATTCGCGCCCTTACGCCCAATGATGATACCGGGCTTGGCGGTGTTGATAATCACGTGCACCTGGTTGGGCTGACGTTCGATCTCGATGAAGCTGATGCCTGCGCGCGGCGCATCACGATGAATCATAGCCCGGATCTCCCGATCTTCGGCCAGCTGATCCACGTATTCAGGCCCCGTGGCGTACCATCGGCTCTTGTGTTCCTTGATGATGCCCAGGCGAAAACCGGTCGGATGTACTTTGCGTCCCATTGGGCCTCCTTGTGCAGGCAGGTGGCATATACACCACCAGCCGCCGCTGTTCGTCCGCTACACCTCGTCTAAACGCTCTTCCAACACAACCGTGATGTGCGAGGAGCGTCGAATCCATGGCTTGAATCGGCCGCGCGCGCCAAATCGCCGCCAGCGCCGGTTCGGCGCCATATCGGCATAAATCTGGCTGATGTAAAGCTCTTCAGCCTCCAAACCGAAATTCTCGACACCGTTCGCGATCGCGCTCTTCAACGTCTTCGCAACCACCTTGGCCGCCTGCTGAGGCATGAACTGCAGCAGAGTCAAAGCCTCTTCGGCCTGCCTGCCCCGCATTTCATTCAGAACCAGGCGCGCCTTCTGTGGGCTGATCCCTGTATACTTGGTTACTGCTCGAACTTCCATCGTACGCGCTCCCCAATCTCCAGGATGGAGGAAGAAAACTAATTTCGACTAAAGACTGTATCCCTACACCCGGCGCGTGCTTCTTTCCGACCTGATATGACCGCGAAAGAAACGTGTGGGCGCAAACTCACCCAGCTTGTGACCTACCATGTTTTCCGTGATGTAAATCGGTACATGGCGGCGGCCGTCGTGAATCGCCAGCGTATGTCCGACAAACTGCGGAAATATCGTCGACGCCCGTGACCACGTCTTGAGCACCTTCCGCTCACCGGCCCGGTTCATGTTCTCAATCTTCTTCAGTAACCGCGGCTCGACATACGGTCCCTTCTTCAGGCTGCGTCCCATCGAATTCCCTCCACATCTGCAACTGCACTGCTATCGACGCTTACCACCGCGCCGGACAATATATTTCCCCGTTCTCTTGTTGCGCCGCGTTCGCTTACCCAACGCCGGCTGCCCCCAAGGCGTCTTCGGGCCAGGCATACCAATCGGCGACCGCCCCTCTCCACCACCGTGAGGATGGGATGAAGGATCCATCGCTACTCCGCGCACCGACGGCCGAATCCCCAGCCAGCGGCGCCGCCCTGCCTTGCCCAACGAAATATTACTGTGATCCGGATTCGAAACCTGACCAACCGTCGCCAGACAGTCCATCTCAATGTAGCGGACCTCGCCGCTGGGAAGACGCACCTGCGCCCGCGGCCCCTCTTTGGCCACCAACTGCGCCGAAACTCCCGCGCTGCGCACCAGCTGCGCGCCCCGCCCCGGATACAACTCTATGTTATGTATCTGCGTACCCGGCGGAATGTTGCGAATCGGCAGCGCATTTCCGGGTCGAATGTCAGCGTTCGGGCCCGACTCCAGGACGTCGCCAACTTGAACACCCAATGGCGCTACAATATACCGCTTCTCACCATCCTCATAGCTGAGCAGCGCAATGCGTGCACTCCGGTTCGGGTCGTACTCTATCGAAGTGACCCGCGCCGGTGCCCCAAACCTTTCCCGCTTGAAATCAATGATGCGGTAGCGCCGCTTGTGTCCCCCGCCGCGGTGACGAACCGTAATCCGCCCCTGGCTGTTGCGCCCGCCCTTCCTATTCAGGGCAACCGTCAACGACCGCTCCGGCTTGGTGCGCGTAATCGTTTCGAATGTCGAGACACTCATGTCCCGTCGCCCCGGCGACGTGGGACGATATATCTTTACAGGCATAAAAATCTATCTCCGTTCGAGAAGAGAAAGATGGGAAAGAACCGCTCCCGCTCCTCCTGCCAACTCCTGACCGTTATACACCCTCAAAGAACTGGATGCTATCACCTTCACTCAGGGTAACGACGGCCTTCTTCCAGGGCGACTTCCGCACAACTTTGCGCCGCCCGCGCATCCCCGTCTTGGCCGGCATCATCATGACCCGCACGTCCTCCACATTCACTCTGAATGCGGTCTCCACTGCATCACGAATCTGGTGCTTATTGGCCCGCGTGTCGACCTCAAAAGTGTACTGATTGTTGAAATCGGCCGCGTCGTACGACTTTTCCGTAATTACAGGGCGCTTTATCACTTCATAAACGTGCATCTTGTTCTCCTCGTATCGGTCGCTGACCTGCTCTTCCTAACCGCTGCCAACTATTCGCGTTTCCGGAATTAGCAGCCGTCAAGCAAGCCAGTCGTGAATATATTCGACCGAGGCCTGCGGCAAAAGAACCCTGTCATGGCTGAGCAGATCCTGAATGTTCAGGTTTCCGCTCAGAAGCGTTTTCGCCTGTGGCAGGTTGCTAATCGATTTCTCGACTGCCAGGTCCCGCTCCGGCAATATCACCAGTACGCTACCGCTGTCTAGACCCAGATCAGCCAGCGTCTGCTTGAAGACCTTTGTCTTCGGTGCATCTATCGTCAACGCCTCCAGCACAACGATCTCATCAGCCCCTGCCTTAACGCTCAACGCGCTCCGCAATGCAGCCCTGCGCATCTTCTTGGGCATCTTCTGGGTATACTTTCGCGGTGCGGGGCCAAATGCCGTCCCGCCCCCTACCCAAATAGGCGACCGGATCGAACCGTGCCGCGCCCGCCCGGTGCCCTTCTGGCGCCAGGGCTTGCGCCCGCCACCGCGAACCTCGCTGCGTGACTTCGTCTTGTGCGTACCCGTGCGCGCGTTCGCCAGCTGCCTCACCAATGCCTGGTGCATCAGCCCCCGATTGATCGGAGCGGCGAATACCGTTTCCTCCAACTGCATCTGACCGATCTCTTCACCGGCCATATTTCGAATTGGTACTTCCACCGTTTCGCCTCCGTACCAGTAGCTGCCGGTCCCTCAATAGTTGAACCGGTGGCCCAGTCTTACGCCTTTACCGCCGTACGTACGACGACCAACCCATTGCGTGGGCCGGGTACCGCGCCCTGTACCGCGATCAAATTGCGCTCAGCATCAACCAGAGCCACCTTAAGATTCTGCACGGTTACGCGCTCATTACCCATCTGCCCCGGACCCTTCATCCCCGGGAACGTGTGCCCCGGTGTCGAGCCGGCGCCCCGTGCGCCCGGCGCCCGGTGTCTGTCCGACTGCCCATGGGTCTTCGGCCCGCCATGGAATCCGTGCCGCTTGACTGCGCCGGCAAAGCCCTTCCCCTTCGACGTACCGGTGACATCCACGATCTCGCCCTCGGCAAACACATCCGCCTTGATCACATCTCCCAGCGCATGCCCCGCCTCGCTCGGCAATCGCAACTCTCGCACAAATCGCAGCTTCGGCACATTGGCCTTCTGCAAATGACCGAGCTGACCCTTGGTCAACTTACGCTCCGCCACCTCTTCAAAGCCAACCTGAATGGCGTTGTAACCGTCCGTATCTTCGGCCTTTACCTGCGTGACATAACAGGGACCAGCTTCGATTACTGTGACAGGCACAACCGCGCCGCTGTCATCAAACAGCTGGGTCATCCCTACCTTGCGGCCCAAAATCCCTTTCACTTGCTCCTCCAGCACTGACAGCGCGGTCAAACCAAACTTCGACCTGCCGTCACATGGCCAAACCAAGCCCACCCCTGAACGACCGGCGCAGAACCAACCCGCACGGCTCTCTCCGCCTTGGCCTTAGGTTGAGCCCTATAGCTTAATTTCGATATCGACACCGGCCGGCAAATTCAGACGCGTGAGATTCTCAATCGTCTTGTTGCCTGGATCTACCACATCGATCAATCGCTTGTGAGTCCGAATCTCAAACTGCTCACGGCTGTCCTTGTCGATGAACGGCGATCGCATCACCGTGAACTTCTCGATCCTCGTCGGCAGAGGCACAGGCCCTACCACCTGGGCGCCCGTCTGCTCAGCAGCAGTGACGATCTGCTGGGCCGACGCATCCAGAACACGGTGATCGTATGCCTTGAGCTTGATTCGGATCTTTTGCTTTGCCATGTAGTCGTCTCTCTTGTCGTGGCCCAGAAACAAAGTGTGGCGAGTGAACTCACTCGCCACGAACTACTCTATACTATTGGATGATCTCGGTAATTGCGCCTGCGGCGACGGTGCGACCGCCCTCGCGGATGGCAAAACGGCCGCCGGTCTCGATGGCAACAGGCGAAATCAACTCGACCTCCATCGTCACATTGTCGCCGGGCATCACCATCTCCACGCCTGCGGGCAGGTCGATCGAACCGGTGATGTCCATGGTGCGAATGTAGAACTGCGGCCTGTAGCCCTTGAAGAAGGGAGTGTGTCGTCCGCCCTCCTCCTTGCGCAGCACATAGACCTCGGACTTGAAGCGCGTGTGCGGCAAGATGCTGCCGGGCTTGGCCAGCACCTGCCCGCGGTCCACCTCTTCACGGTCGATACCGCGCAGCAGACAACCGACGTTGTCGCCCGCCTGTCCCTCATCCAGCAGCTTGCGGAACATCTCGACACCGGTCACGGTGGTCGTGTGCGTCGGCTTCACACCCACGATCTCCACCTCTTCCATCGGATGGATGACACCGCGCTCGACGCGACCGGTCACGACCGTGCCGCGCCCCTTGATCGAAAAGACATCCTCAATCGGCATCAGGAAGGGCTTGTCGATCTCACGCACCGGGGTGGGAATATACTCATCCACCGCACGCATCAGCTCCCAGATCGGCTCATACTCCGGCGCATCCGGGTCGTCCGAACTGCTCTCCAGGGCATGCAACGCACTGCCGCGCACAAAGGGGATGTCATCGCCGGGGAACTCGTAGGTGTCGAGCAGCTCTCGCAACTCCATCTCCACCAGCTCCAGCAACTCCTCATCCTCCATCATGTCGACCTTGTTGAGAAAGACGACCATCGCCGGCACTTCCACCTGCCTGGCCAGCAGAATGTGTTCGCGCGTCTGCGGCATGGCGCCGTCCGGCGCAGCCACCACCAGAATCGCACCGTCCATCTGCGCCGCACCGGTAATCATGTTCTTGATATAGTCGGCATGTCCAGGACAGTCCACGTGCGCATAGTGGCGGTTTTCCGTCTCATACTCTACATGCGCAATGGCGATGGTAATGCCGCGAGCCTTCTCTTCCGGCGCATTGTCGATCGCCTCAAACGCACTGAAATCAGCCATCCCGCGCAGCGCCAACACCTTCGTGATCGCCGCCGTCAGCGTCGTCTTGCCGTGATCCACATGCCCAATCGTCCCCACGTTCACATGGGGCTTCGTCCTCTCAAATACTGCCTTCGCCATTTGGTTGCTGCCTCCTGCTCTTGTTTAATGGTCTGATCCGCTGCCTCGCTCCAATCTGAGCGAAAACTTCGAAGCGCGAAAAGAACGTAACCATCAGTAACTGCTGCAAACCGCCCACCAGCAATTAGGTGGGCGGCATTGATCCTGCGGCTCCTACTCTCAATTGTCAAAAACGCGATAAACCTGAAGGTTCAAGCTCGCCCTAAGTCGGCGTGCCAACCTCTCCTCTCTGGAGCCCACAACCGGACTTGAACCGGTGACCTCATTCTTACCAAGAATGCGCTCTACCGACTGAGCTATGCGGGCAGATCATTCGACTGCGAAATCGCACTACCTCTGAAGTGGGCGGGGGCGGATTCGAACCACCGTAGGCGACAGCCGTCTGATTTACAGTCAGATCCCTTTGTCCACTCGGGCACCCGCCCATTCTTATAGCGCTTCTATTAATGTGCCTCGTCTGCCCAGCCGCCGCTAACGTTCAAAAACTCCCGAGTCGGCCACGGTCAATACGCCTGAACCGAAGAGCCGACGATCGGACTCGAACCGATAACCTGCTGTTTACAAAACAGCTGCTCTGCCGATTGAGCTACGTCGGCGCGTGCTCAGACGACACCTGAGTGATTATAGCACATTCAAAGTGCTGGTCAAATCTGAATACCTCCAATTCACTATACGTTTCTTCACCTTCTTTCACCACCAAAGATCTCCTCTCCCAATGACTTCAGGACCCTCGCCCAACACGTCCCAGACGCTGTACGAGAGTAGACCAGAATCCACAAGAGTCAACAGGCCCAACAGATGTAAGTTTCAAACTCGGCTTGTAACTGCTCAGCCACAGCCCGATGCGCCACCCACCTTACACATTCACCACAAACCTCCGCAGTCTCTGACCACTGCAGTTCGCAGTTCACTAAATACTAAAAACCTACCACTAAAAACCGCAGTTCCGGGCCTTCCGCCCTCCCTTGTGCAGGGGCTGCGCACCCGCAACGCCCTGGCTAGCAACCGTGTCCAATCTTCCCCAGCAAAGTGTCTAGTGCAAGGTGTCTAGTGCAAGGTGTCTAGCCAACAATATCCCCCCAACCGTTTAAGTAGGGGCAGGCCTTGTGCCTGCCCTGGCCCCCCTGTATCAACGGGCCCCCGGTGACGCGAAGCCTGGTGTCTCCCCTGCGTTTCTCCAAGAGCCGGTAAACAAGCCCAGCCACCGCCGGCACAATCTCACCGCAAGACTGGTCCCACACCAAATCCCGGATGCACCCCCAAATGCCATTCGATTGAACCGGCCAAACAGTCGTGATACAATCAAATATATGAAAGCGCGACTTCCGCAACAGGTACGCCGAAAACTCGAAAAACTGCCCAGCAAACCCGGCTGCTATCTCATGTGGGACGAGCACGCCAAGCCTCTCTATGTGGGCAAAGCGCTCGTCCTCCGCCCTCGCGTGCGCAGCTACTTCCAAAGGTCCGCCAAACACTCTCCCCGCATCGACGAAATGGTCGGCAAGGTGCGGGACATCACCTGGTGGGTCACCGGAACCGAGATGGAAGCGCTGATCCTCGAAAACGACCTGATCAAGCGTCACCAGCCCCACTACAACGTCATGCTCAAGGATGACAAGGGGTACCCCTATATCAAGGTCAACTGGCAGGATGACTTCCCCAAAGTGGAGCGCGTGCGCCAGATCAAGGGCGACGGTGCCCGCTACTTCGGCCCCTTTACCAGCAGCTGGGCCGTGAGCCGCACGCTCGAATCGGTCCGCAAAGTCTTCCCCTATCTCGACTGTGACCGCGCCATCACCGGCAACGACGAAAGCCCCTGCCTCTACTATCATCTCAAACTGTGCGGCGGTCCATGTATCGATGCCCAGAGCCGCTCCGACTATCGCGAAGGCATCCGACAACTCGTCAACTTCCTCGAAGGCGACACCGAAGAAGTCATCAACGAGTTGGAGACCCGCATGCACAACGCCGCCGGCCGCTTCAACTTCGAGCTCGCCGCCGTCTACCGCGACCGCATAAAAGCCGCCCAGCGCATCGTCCACCAGCAGAAGGTCGTCGGCGTTCAGAATGACGACGAAGACGTTGTCGCCATCGCCCAGGACGCCAAGTCTAACGACACAGTCGTCCAAATCCTCATGGTGCGCCGCGGTAGACTGATTGGAAGAGAGAACTTCGCCCTCCAAGGCGTTGAGGTCTCCGAGACAAGCGCCGAAAACCTGGGCGACCTGATTGGCATCTTCATCCAGCGCTTCTACGACGACGCCGCCCACGTTCCCCCCCGCCTGCTCGTCCAGTTTGTGCCCCGTACAAAAGACCTCCTGGCAGCCTGGCTGAGCAAACTGCGCGGTACCAAGGTCGAGATCCGCATGCCGCAGCGGGGCAAAAAGCGCAAACTCATGGAGTTCGCCAAGACCAATGCCGAGGAGCACCTGCGCGTACAGAAGGCCCAATGGGCCGAGGACACCAACCGCCAGACCGAAGCGCTTGCCGAACTCCAGGATGGCCTCGGCCTGCAGGTGCCCCCGACCCGTATCGAATGCTACGACATCAGCACCCTTCAGGGTACCAATACCGTCGGCTCCATGGTCGTCTTCGCCCGCGGCGCCCCTCTCAAGTCCGCCTACAAACGCTTCAAGATTCGCGGCAAAGGCGCCCACGGCGAACCCGACGACTACGCCAGTATGCGTGAAGTACTGCGTCGCCGCTTCCGCCGCGCCGTTGAAGAGGACCAGGACCGGCCCGGCCGCAAACCGGCCGGCGCCGCCCATTGGAAACTGTTGCCGGACCTCGTCATCGTTGACGGCGGCAAGGGACAGCTCGGCGTTGCCAACGAAGTGTTGGATGAATTCGATCTCGCCGAAAAAGTGCCTGTCGTCGCCCTCGCAAAACGGGAAGAGGAAATCTTCCTCCCCCAACGGCGCAATCCCATCCATCTGCGCCGCGGCAGCCATGCCTTCTATATGGTGCAGCGTATTCGCGATGAGGCCCACCGCTTCGCCATTACCTACCATCGCAATCTGCGCCGCAAGGGGCAGACTACCACCGTGCTCGACACCCTGCCCGGCATCGGCCCCAGAAGGCGGCGTTCTCTTCTCCAATACTTCAACGGCGACCTCGATAAAATCCGCCAAGCAACCCTCGACGAGCTGCGGACCGTGCCGGGCATGAACCGCAGAGCCGCGCAAACGGTCAAGGAGCACCTGTGAGGGAGCACCTGTGAAGGAGCACCTGCAATGACCCGCGGCAGCCACGCCGGCCTCGCCCGCTTTGTCGGCACGCCTCCTACCATGGCGTTGCTTCAATCTCTTCTCTATCTGAAAGGGCTGCCTTTGGAGGAAATCGCCGAACTCCTCCAATCCAACTCCCTCGTCATCGACTTTTCCCCCGGCGACGAACTGACCCGGCAGGATGATGCCGCTGAATACCTCTTCTTCATCCTTAGCGGCTCCGTCCGCGTCACCCGGCGGGACACGACCGAAGCCGGCGTAGAAGACACGCTCGCCCGCGTCGCCATCGCCGGCGATATTCTTGGCCGCTACGAATTGACCTTCAGCCTAACCTACATAAGCACTGCCACCGCCGAGAACGCCGTCTCGGCACTGTGTATCGAACGGGCAACGGTCGAACGGCTCCTCTACCGCTATCCGACCGCCCACCAGCAGACGGCCTTCCAGGCCATGGTCAATCGTCTGCGAACCATGCCCCTGTTGGCCGATGTCGATATGGTCATTCTCGGCTTCCTGGCCGACGAACTCCGCAGCCAGACAGTCAGCGCGGGCACTGTCCTCTATACGCAGAACCAGGTCCCGAGCACGCTTTATCTCATCGCCCAGGGTCAGATTGAACTCTACCATCCTCGCAGGGCCGATAACCGCCTGCTGTTGGGCACCGGCGGCTCCTTTGGGTTTCCAGGCAGTGTCGGCGTGACTAACAACGCCGCCCCGGACAAATACGGCCATTGGGCCGAAGCAAAAACCGAGACGACCATGTATGAGCTGCCCTGGAAAACCGTCCGGCAGGTCGGCCGTCGCTTCCCGCAGGCGATGGACCCGGAAATACAGCTCCTGCCCGCTAAAACCATCAGCGCAGTCTCCATCTTCGCCGGGCTGACGCCCCAAGAACAGATCCAACTGGCCGGCTTCTTTAGCTTCCACCGCATCCCCCAATTCCATCCGGTTATGCAGCAGGGGGACAGCGCTGACAGCATGTGGATCCTGCTGGAAAACAGCCGTGCCGTCCTCAGCGCGCTTGACGAAGAAAACCGTGCCTTGCCGCGTGCACCGGTGCGCGGCATCGTAACCTTTAACGAATCCGCGCTCCTGGCCCCAACGCCCGTCGAGTTGACCGTAGAATCCGAACCCGGCAGCCTCTGGTTGCGGCTCCACCGGCAGGACTACCAACGTTTCGGCCAATTCTGCGGCCCAGAAACGGTGGATAAAGTCACTGCCCGCCTGCCCGCCCAGACAGACGACACCGATCACGAGCAGCGGCAGGACTACCCCTGGCTGCGCAAAGACGAACTCCTGGTCAATCTGCATCTTCGTCACTGGCTGGCGCTCATTGGACAGGCCAAGGCCGCTGCCATCGCCATCCTCGCCAGCGCCGGTCTGATTTGGCTGCTCTCCTTCCTTGGTTTCCCCCTCTGGGTCGGTCTGGGAATCGGCGCGCCCCTCTTCGTCCTGTCACTAATCTGGGGTTTTCTCAACTACCTGAACGACTACTTTATCGTTACCAACCGCAGGGTCATTCAACAGGAAAAAGTCATCTTTTTCAGTGAACATCGCCAGGAAGCCTTGCTCGAACAGATCCAGCGCGTAGACGTGGCCACAACATTCTGGGGCAACCTCTTCAACTTCGGAACCCTTTCCGTCTACACCGCCGGCACAACCGGCTCCATCGACTTCGACTACGTCGCCCACCCCGACAGCCTCCGAACAGCAATCTTTCACCACCGAAGCCTGTCCCAGCAACGGTCCAGCGCCGAAAACAAGCTCGACATCCAGAACGCCCTTGAAAATCGTCTCGGTCTGTCCGTCGACCTGCCAAGCCGGGTGTACACCGACCTGGCGCCCTCCACCCCCGATGACACCGCTGAGGGCCCAGGGCTGTGGCAAAAACTGCGCCGCATGATCTCCATCGACAGCTCACTCGATTGGGAGTCGACAGAACGCATCGTCTGGCACAAGCACTGGTGGATACTCTTTGCCCAGATTGCTCTTCCCGGGCTGCTGCTTCTGTTTGAGCTCCTGTTTCTCGCTGGTGGCTTCTCTTCAGTCGCCCTTTTGCAGCAGCTCCAGTCCAGCTTGGACGCGCAGACTCTCCTACTGTCCGGTGGACTGGTGACCCTCGCTACCCTGGGCTGGATCCTCTGGGCCGCGGCCGATTGGTGGAATGACACCTACACGGTCACCGAAGACAGAATTATCGACATCGAAAAACTACCGCTCTTTCTCAGCGAGCAACGCCGTGAAGCCCAGCTCAGCGACATCCAGGACATCCGCCTTGAAATGAACTCGCCGCTGAAGGTTATGCTGAATTTCGGCAACATCATCGTTCAGACTGCTGCCGGTGAAGGCGCGTTCACCTTCGACCACGTTCCTAATCCCAGAATCGTCAAAGAAGAAATCACCCGCAGGATGATCGCTTGGCGGCGGGAGGATGAACGGCGCAAAGCCCATGACCGGAGCAGGGACCTGCCCGACTGGTTCGAAATGTACAATCGGTTGGAAACGGGACAAGCCAGAAATGAGGATTGAGGAACTGACAGAAGAACGATGAGAAGCTACGGCAAAGGGAGGGAAGCCGTTTTGGTCTACTCTACCTACGCCAATTGCTGTCTAAACGTACCTTAACTTCCAAAAGTCAGGCGGTCGATCAATCGGCGCGGCAACTTGACAACACGCATCTGGCTCTGCGTCAAATCGATGGGATACGCGACCCGGCGCTGTTCCCACGTCAGCTCCTCTAAATCCAGCAAAGCGTAGGCGGCTCTGGGATCGTTATCCCTTGGTTGCCCCACACTGCCGGGATTGAGGATTAGGCGCTCCAGGTCCGTTAATTCCAGGCGCACTTTTTGCCCTTCATAGGGCCTCAGATAATCGACAGTCACCGGAATGCCGTTCCGACTGCCACGTCTGGAAAATATCTTTCTCAGCTGCCAGCGGTAGATCGCCGGTTTGTGCGTGTGACCCACCAGACACATCTTTGTCTCGAAATGAGCAAAGTTTTCCAAGGCGATCTCCGGCGACTGCACATATTCCGAAACCGGTTCGCGTGGACTCGCGTGCGTGATGATTAGACTGTCCGCACCTTCGGGTTCAAGAGGTTTCGCTGGTAAACTGTCAAGAAATTCACGACTTGTTTCGTTTAGCTCGCCTTGCGTCCATTCAACGGCCGCCCGCGCCAAGGGGTTGAAATATTGAATATCCAGGCCCGCACGCCCCAACACCGCCCAATCATGGTTGCCGACGACGCACAGGTCCGTCTCGGCCCGGACAAAGTCGACGCACTCATTCGGCGCCGGCCCGTAGCCGACCACGTCGCCCAAACACCAGATCGCATCGAAACGGCCCGCAGCATCGGACATCACCGTTTCCAGGGCGACAAAGTTTGCGTGAATGTCGGAAATGATCAATACGCGCATATTCGCATATTAACACAGGCCGGATTTGACCTCAAACGGTCACATGTATTATTTGAATATTAAGCATATCGATACTGTTAGCCATTACAGCACCAATTCGCTCGAGAAAGATTACTTGACATGACGGACGACGCCAGCTGCCCATTTCAACGTATCGGCATCCTGCACCACCCGCGCAAACCGGAATCGCTCGATCTGGCAAGCCAGATGGAACAGTTCCTGCGCAGCGCCGGCGTGAATGAAACCTGGCGCCACTCTGCCTGGGATGCCGAAGTCATAAAATCCAGACTCCCCGACACCGACCTGCTGATAACCCTCGGCGGCGACGGCACAATGCTGCGGGCCGCCCGGCTCGGCGCCGCCTCCAACGTTCCCATGCTGGGTGTAAAGATGGGCAGGCTCGGCTTTCTGGCGGAAATCTTTCCCCAGGACTGGTCATCCCCCCTGGAAAAACTGCTCGAAGGCGACTATTGGATCGAAGAGCGCCTCATGGTGAGAGCCATAGTCGAAAAGGCCGCCTCCAACGGCGCCGAACGCACCGTCCGCTGCACATTCGATGCCCTCAACGATGTCGTTCTCAGCCGCGGCAGCCTCGCCCGCATCGTCCGCGTCAGCGCCAGCCTCGACGACGGCTACCTCACCACCTATACCTGCGACGGCCTCATCGTCAGTACCGCCACCGGCAGCACCGCCTACGCCCTCGCAGCCGGCGGGCCAATCCTGCCGCCCGAACTGCGTAATATCCTCGTGATCCCCGTCGCCCCCCACATGAGCATGGACCGCGCGGTCGTCCTCTCCGAAGGCACCGAAGTGCGACTGCGCGTCTACAGCGATCACTCCGCCATGCTCACTGTGGACGGCCAGTTCGAAGTCGAGGTAGACGACTCGGACGAAATCGTTGTCGACAGCAGCCCCTATCAGGCCCGCTTTATTCGACTCCGTCCGCGCAGCTACTTCTACCAGACGCTGATGGATAAGCTGAAATTATCTGCGTGAAGCTCACTCTGCGCCCCTTGCCGAAGGCCCGTGACATAGCCGAAGGCACGTGACATAGTGGAAAGCGAATTCCGATGTTAGAAGATTCCAACCAAACCGACAAGGAGCTCTACCGTACCCTCGATCTACGCGAAGATGCCGATCAGGAGGAGATTGCGCAGCAGTACAACCGGCTGCAAAAGCTTTTCCAGCCCGAAACGCTGGAATCCGCCGCTGACCGGGCTTACGCCGAGCAAAAGCTGGCCGCCGTCGAAAAAGCCTACGAAATCCTCGGTGATCCCGCCCGCCGCGCCATCTATGACGGCAGACCCGCTCCCCTCCAGGTAGGCACCGACGGCGAACCCGAGACCCTCACCTGCGCCAACCACCCGGATCGGGAAACGCTCCTGCGCTGCAATAAATGCGGAAAACCGATCTGCTTCTCCTGCGCCGTGCGCACCCCCGTCGGCTACCGCTGCAACCAATGTGTACGCGAGCAACAGAACATCTACTTCAATGCCCTGGGCCGCGATAATATCGTCGCCCTCGCCGTTGGCTTTGTCCTTACCCTGATCGTCGCCCCGATCGTTGGCTTTCTTCTCGGCAGCATCGGCTTTTTCGGATTCTTCATCGCTTTCATTATCGGCTCAGGCGCCGGAACACTTGTGGCTCGCATCATTCGCAGCGCAGTCGGCAATCGCCGCGGCCGCAGGCTGCCCCACATGGCCATCACCGGCATCATCCTGGGCGTGGCGCCGTGGGGAATTCTGTTCCTCCTTTCCGGCGGCAGAGCCTTTCTGATGCTGCTCCTCTTTGCCGGTCTGACCATAGCATCAGCTTTCCCCCAGTTGCGCTAACGCACGCCCGGCAACCCCCCCTTTTTCAACCCAAGTCGTCCGCAGATTCTTCTCGGCCCCATTTCAGGGATTGAACCGGGGCCATTAGAACTCTCTGCCATTGATAAACAAGCTCCTCTTGCCAGACCTGGTCCAAAGCAGGAAACGACCATGTTCTGGCGCAAGGCCACCGTACCGCAAAGGATTGCAGATCATGAAGACGCCCACGGGGGAGCGGGCGCCTTCGCACGGCTGTCGCAGGGCCCGAAAGCCCCAGACCTGAACTCCGGCCGTCCATCTCCTTCACCCGGCCTGAACGGCGCGCATCCCATAAGCCGTTCCGACTCGCCGTCGGCCACTGGCTCTGAATTCGCTAACACCCAGAATTACGAGCGCAGCGCTGGCATGCCCCGCCAGGATCCAGGCCAGCACCCCGGGGCTTCTGAGGCCTCTATCTGTCAAATTGCCGCCTTCCTGCATCGCCAGCTGTGGCGCCTTGCCTACCGCAAGCGGTGTCCGGCTGGCAGTCGTAAGTACGTAGACCTGCCCACGCCGCCCCGTCACAGGCAACAGCTCCGCTACCTGCGCGTTCTCCAGCGCCGCCAACCGCTCCCAATGACTGCCGCCGTCAGTGCTCACTGCTACCATGCCGGACAACCCCTGTAGTTCGTTCATGTCAGAGACCCCCGTCGCGGCATACAGGACCTCCGGCTGCGCCGGGTCCACCACCACGTCGCTGATCACAAGCTGGCCGCCATCCATGCCGCCTAGCCCCTGATTGACCGGCCGCCATGCCGCGCCGTCCCGGCTCACAAGCACGCCTCCGCCTGCCGTGCCTGCATAGACCCGCGGCGGCGACGTGTCGCTAACCGCAACGGCAGTCGGCGAACCTGGCAGACCGTCTACAACGACCCACCGCAGACCGTAAGCCTCCGCCCGGTACAGCCTCTCCGACGTGCGAACAAAGGCCAGCCCCGCACCTGTGCTGTCAGCTGCGATCTCCAATACCGGCTCCGCCAACAACAGGTGCCCGCTCGCTGCCAGGCCCTGTCCCGGCCCGGCCCCGATGTCCCGCAGCCGGTAGACCCCATCGGAGACCGTGCCCGCATACAACAGCCGGTTGAACGCGTCAAAGGCCACAGCCGTAACGCCGCCGATGGAATTCCCATTCAGGGTGTAACCCTTCCACCTCTCACCGCCGTCGCGGGAGACGTAGACACTCGGCCCGTTGGCCGCGCCGATAAACACCGTGTCCGGGTCCAACTTGTCCACGGCGACTGCGTTGACGATCACGCCGCGCGGCGTCGACAGCCGCGCCCAGGCCCCGTTGACCCCGGCATAGAGCCGTCCGTCATCTACCGCATAGCTGCGCCCGTCCACCTGCGCAGCCGCCGCATAGGCGCGAACATTCTCCAAATCTGTGATCGAGACGCTACTCTGTCCAGAACCCGCTGCCGCGCCAACTGAAGCCACCAGGGCCAGCAACAACAGCGTCGTTCCTGTCAAAAGTATTCTCAAAATCATGGCCCGTCCTCCTCAACCGTCGTCTCACACTTTCGATGCCATGATTGTACTTTGTTCCCGTACAGTCTTCCGGCCTTCTGTCGGAACGTTTTCGGACCATTCTCTTACGATGGGTTCGTCTCTCCCCAAACTTCCGAGACTGGCAGGCCCTGTACCTGCTCATCGCCTCCAAAGAAAAGCAAATAGCTTCTGACACCGCCTGTCATTGAATCCGCACCTGACCATGCCCTCCCCCAATCTGCTATGCACCAAAACTCAAAACTGCTTGCCGTGCCTTTTTGCGTGTGCTATCATTCAATATGCCAATTAACTTGCACTGGCATTTTGTCTGACTTCATGCAGTATTCTGTCCGTTCCCCGTAGGCAGAAAACACAAAATAGAGCCCAGTGGCAGTTGCAGAGGCCCTCTGGGCTCGGGATTCCAGAATTCCGCCCGCACAAGTCGGGCAGTTTGTTTCCAGGAGTGGAGAAAATCGATGGGCACGCAGTCGCGCTCACATGACAGAGCAGCAACGCAATCAATAAACCCGGTGCGGATCTCAGGCGTCATTCTGACGCTGGCAGCAATTCTCCTGCTCTCCGCATGTACCCGTGAGCGCGTGGCCGAGGAGGTTGGCAACTCCTTGGGGCCGCCGCAAGAAGAACCGGTCGTTATGCAACCGGATACCCCGCAACCAGCGGCGACCGAAACACCACTGCCGACACCTGAAGACACACCGGTGCCGACCACTGTCACCTATGAAGTCAGACCGGGAGATACGCTCTCCACAATTGCAGATAAATTCGGTACGGAGATCCAGAGAATTCGCGAGATGAATCTGCTCACGACCGACGCGCTCCAAGTGGGTCAAGTGCTTCGTATGCCCTATGTGCCCGGCCTGACAACGCCGGAAGGCATCCCCACGCCCACCCCTGAGCCGTTCCAATACACGGTTCAAGAGGGCGATACGCTACTCTCCATCGCGCTTCGCTACGACATATCCTTGAACCAAATCCTCAGTCTCAACAACCTGCGCGACGAGCACAGCATCACCATTGGCCAGGAGCTATTGATTCCCAGTGCCAGCGCTTCCGCCGAACAGCCGGGCGCACAGACGGGCGCCGCCGATCCCGCACTGTCCAGGAGGGTGGGCACCCACACCGTTCGCCCCGGCGAAACCCTGGCATCCATCGCCGACCGATACAACGTTACCGTCCCCGAACTGATCGCCTTCAACAGCAACACGATCACCAATCCACATGTCGTGAGAGTAGATACAGTTCTTCTCATCCCCGGCCTGTCCGCCGCCGACGTCAGCGTCTTGAACCAGACGCTCTACACCGTGCAGGAAGGGGACTCCCTCCTCGGCATCGCCCAACAGTTTGACGTGTCTGTAGACGCGCTCATGGCGGCCAACAACATCTCTAACGCCGACCTGCTCCGCGTCGGCGATCAACTGATCATCCCACAAACAGATCCCTGAGTCCTTCTCGCCTGGCTGCCTCCCGCCCGCCATCTGATCGCGGGAATGCAGCCGCGCCCGCTTGCAATGAGCAAGAGGTACACGGAACGCGCCCAGCGCCACAGAGCGCCAAGGCCTGTCACCCGCCCGTTTCAATACTGTATTCAGTTATCGGGATCGATGCTGTGTGCCAGTGGGGCTGGCGACGATCAAGTCCGTCACCAGGTCGATAAATAGGCCGTGCTCAACGATTCCGGCCCGTCTCTCCAAAGCGCCGGCAATGCACTCCGGGTCTTCTATAGGGCCGAACTGACAGTCGAGGATTAAATTGCCGCTGTCCGTCCGAAAATGACTGCCGTCCGGCCTCGTTCGCACCTGCACTGCCGCGCCTAGCCGTTCGATGTACTCCGCATGGGCCCGCAGACCAAAGGCTAGCACCTCCACCGGCAGCGCCCACTGCGCGCCCAGTTGCGCAGAAAGCTTGCGCTCATCGACGACGATCATCTCCCGCTCGCTGGCCTGGGCAACGATCTTCTCCCGCAGCAGCGCGCCGCCCCCGCCTTTGATGACACGAAGCTGGGGGTCCACCTCGTCAGCGCCGTCAATCGTCAGGTCGATGCGTGGATGACAGTCAAGAGTCGTCAGCGG
Source organism: Caldilineaceae bacterium (assembly GCA_958295845.1). Taxonomy (GTDB): domain Bacteria; phylum Chloroflexota; class Anaerolineae; order Caldilineales; family Caldilineaceae; genus Bin5. The sequence goes on along the minus strand of OY282376.1, from coordinate 4,335,001 downwards.
AATGGCCAGCCGCCGCGCGTCCGCGGCCACCTGTTCCGAACTGGGGACACCGAGAATCCCTGTGAGCCTGCCCACTGCCAGGCGCTCCGCAATACATTCGAGCGCCTTCAGCGCCGTACTCCCGGCGCCCAGCCCCACGATCATCCCGGACTCAACATGCGCCACCGCGGCTTCGGCGGCCTGCCGCTTCAGAGCATCTACGTTTTGCATCTGGATTCGTTACCGCTTTGCATTTCGTTACCGCTTGGCACTTCGTTACCGCTTTGCACTGTGAACGCAGCCGGCGCCAGTGCACGCACTTACTGACATAGTGCCCATTCCCCGCACGCGTACGCAGCCTCCCTCACGCCGTCGCCAGCGAATCGACCAGCCGCTCCAGTTCCGACTCTGCTGCTTCTCCAAGGTCGATCCGTAACACGCGCCGCCCTGCATCTAACAGCGCCTGCCGGTCCCCCAACGACTGGGCCTGGATCAGGACGCCGAACGGCACCGCCGACTCCGGCGAACCGGGCTCGTCGGGAATGTCTGCTTCTGAAGAAGGCCTGTCAGTAAGTTGGATAAAGAGACCGTTTCCGCGATCCCCTTTATGCAGTTGGCCCGTAGAGTGAAGAAAGCGGGGACCGTAGCCCGTTGTCGCCGCCAGCTTTGTCCGGTCCCGCAGACGTCCCTGCATGGTCTTGAGCAATCCGCCCACGGACGAACACGGCTGCATGTATGCCTGTATACTGATGTAATCCCCCGCCTGGGCCTGATCCACAAAGGCTGCCAGCGCTTCGTCCGCACTGCTGGGCGGCCTGTCTCCATCCCCGCCCCCAATATAGACCTTAACGCCGGCGGCTTCCAGCGACGGTTTCGGCGCAGGCAGGCTTCCGCTCTCCATATAGGCCGACATCATCTGCCGTGACTGCTGTTTCGCCGACTCAACATCCGGCTGATCGAAGGGGTGGATGCCTAACCGCGCCCCCGCAACCGCCGTGGCATACTCCCACAGGAAGAACTGTGCCCCGAGGTCGTACCTATCGCGGAAGCGCACGCGGATCACCGGATGACCGGCGTCTATTAGCGCCTGCATCTTCGCATCCTGTGCGCCTGTGTCGCTCCACTGCAGGTGAACGAACAACCGGTCCGATCCGTACGCCTCCGGTGAAGCCGCCGCTTCACCAACCACCGGCACAATTCCCGTCCCTGATTTGCCGGTGCTCTCGGCAATCAGCTGCTCCAGCCAGTCCGCGAACGAAGCAACCTCCTCGTCCGCGATAACTGTCAGTTTGTCTCTCCCCGCCTTGGCCATCTCGGCCATCATCACGCCTATCTGGGCGCCGGGATTGGCAGAACCGGTGATATGCCGTCCGCAATCGTTTTTCGCCTCTTGCGCCCGCCGCAGCAGACGTCGCAGATTGACCCCCACCAGGGCCGCCGGAAGCAAACCAAAGTGGGACAGCGCCGAGTAGCGGCCGCCGATGTTGGGATCGTTGACAAAGACCGAGCGGAAGTTGCATGCAGTACCCAGTTTGAAAAGCTCGCTGCCAGCATCCGTTATCGCGACAAAGTGCGCGCCCGCCTCCGCTTCGCCCAGCGTGTCCTGAAGAAGATTGTAGAAATACTTGAAGAGGGACAGCGTTTCAGCCGTGGTACCCGACTTGGTGGCGACGATGAAAAGCGTTCGCGCCGGATCCAAACTGTCTGCCAGGCTCTGGACAGCCGCAGGATGCGTGCTGTCCAATATCCGCAGCGCCATCGGGCCGCTGTCGAATGTACGCGCAAACACCTCCGGCGCCAGGCTGGATCCCCCCATGCCCAGCAGAACCGCCTGCGTGTAGCCCTCCTGCTGCAAGTCCTGCAACAGGGCGCTGATGCAATGCCGCTCATCCTCCATTCTGACGGCAATATCCAGCCAGCCCAGACGGTTTACGATCTCGTCAGGCCTGTCGCTCCACACACTGTGGCTCCTGGCCCAGATGCGTGTAACGATCCGTTCCCTGTCGATCGCCTCCAGAGCGCCTTCTACTTGGCTCCGGAGGGCACCGTAAAAAAATCGGCGCGCTCTCTTGTCTGATTGTCGTCCCCGCCCGCGATGTCGGCCACCTTTTGCGCAATGCCCGACATCAGTTCATCAAATGAGTCCGCGAAGGCGTCTACACCGTCGCCCATCAACTGCGTGGTGACCTCGTCAAGGTCGATGCCAACTTCAGCCAGCTGCGCCAAATGCTGCCGGGACTGCTCCACATCGGCGTCCACCGTACGGGCCGCGGTGCCATGGTCCAGAAATGCGTCCAGGGTCTCAGGCGGCACCGTATTGACCGTGTGCGGCCCGATCAAAGTGTCCACGTAGAGCGTGTCAGGGTAGTCGGGATTCTTGGTACTCGTACTTCCCCACAGAGGACGCTGTACCCGCGCGCCCTGCGCTGCCAGCCTGTCCCAGCGCGGGCCGCTGAACAGTTCGCTGAAACGGTGATAGGCCATCTTTGCATTCGCGATAGCGATCTTTCCTTGAAGCTCGCTGTTCCCGAGTTCAACCAACTTGGGGTCAACCATTCCGTCCACCCGGCTCACGAAGAAAGACGCGACCGACGCCATCCGGCTGAAGTCAACGTTCGCTGCAGCCAGCTTCTCCAGGCCGTGAATATAGGCCATCGCGCTGTCTTCGTACTGCTGCAAAGAGAAGATAAGCGTGACATTGATGTTGATGCCCTCGCCCGTGAGGGTCTCGATCGCCGGTATGCCTTCCGGCGTCGCCGGTACCTTGATCATCACATTCGGCCGGTCCACCAGAGACGACAGGCGGCGGGCTTCCATTACCGTGCCTTCCGTGTCATAGGCCAGCTTTGGATTCACTTCCAGGCTGACATAGCCGTCCAGCCCGTCCGTGCTCACATAGACCGGCTGCATGATGTCACACGCGCGGCGAATGTCCTGGATAGCGAGCGCCTCGTATATGTCATTGACCGATCTGCCTTCACCGACCAGCCGTTCAACCGCGGCATCATAGTCGGTACTGGCCGTGATCGCCTTCTGAAAAATCGATGGGTTGGATGTAACGCCCCGAAGTCCCTGGGCAGCCATTTCGCCCAACTCCCCGGAATCCAGGAATGAGCGCCTGATGAAGTCCAACCAGATCGACTGACCGACTGCCGCCGCTTCTTTCATTCTTGTCATGATTACTCTTCTCCTGAAGATCGTCCCTGCGTTAAGATGTGATTCGAACGCGCCCAGTATTTCTCCCCTGATGGGGCCAATTCAAAACTGTGCCGCGTCAGAAACCAGTCCCTTGCCGGCTGATGATTTCGACCACTGAAACATTGGTATATGGCTTGGGCACGCAGACTCATTTCGGCACATAGATGTTGGCAAGATCCAGCTCCGCGTCCCCTTCCCCCTGAATCAGGGCGAGTGCCGCCATCGCACCCCCGATCAGGCCAGCATGATTGCGCATCTGCGCCGCCACAATCGGCGCGCGGACGTCTATATATTTGACATACTTTTGGCTTCTCTTGCTTACGCCTCCACCTATGATAAACAGATCGGGCGAAAGCAGAAATTCAACAGTCTGAAAATACCTGTTTAGGCGTTTCCCCCACTTCTTCCAACTCAGGTTTTCCCGGTCTCTGGCGCTGCTCGCCGCCCGGCTCTCTGCGTTGTACCCGTCAATCTCCAGATGACCGAACTCCGTATTCGGGGCCAGATGACCGTCGACAAAAAGAGCAGAACCTATCCCTGTGCCCAATGTGAGCAACACGACGACGCCGGGCTGGTCCCTGCCCGCACCAAAGACCATCTCCGCGATACCGGCCGCGTCCGCATCATTTACTATAGAGGCCGGGCAACCCGTCACCCGCTCGAACAGCGCCGGGGCATCCGTCCCGATCCAGGAGTCGTCCACATTCGCGGCCGTACACACAATGCCATTGCGAATCACAGCCGGGAACGTGCAACCCATCGGGCCTACCCATCCGAAGTGCTGGACGATCTCCAACACCACCTCGGCAACCGCCTCCGGCGTTGACGGCTCCGGCGTCGCAATGCGTCGCCGCTTGGTGAGCAGATCGCCCGTCTCCGCGTCAACCACCGCCCCCTTGATGCCGCTGCCGCCAATATCAATACCTAAAATGTCCATCTGGTCCTCCTTGGGCGGGGGAACTGACAGGTCCTCGTCCTACTCGGTAGTGGCTAGGTTGCATAAGCCGTATATCTGATCCGCAACGCCGTTCTTTCGCCGCGTCACACGTATCGCTCTACTCGCTGCGAAGTCCCCCTCCGCGCCGATTCCAACATCGCCTCCACAACCGCCAGGTCCTGTAACGCCTCCTGCGGCGAATTGCGATGCGCGGAGCCATCCCGTACCGCCGCCACAAACGCAGCCAGCTCCTCCCGCACGCTGATCAGCACATTGAACGTCTGGCGCTCGCTCTCCCCGTCCCGCTCCAGCACAAGCTCTCCGCGCGAGACCCGCAAACTGCCTTCACTCCCGCCAATATGGACCGCATCCGTACCCTGCCTGCTGCCCACTGCATACGTGATCGTATACGTGCCGACTGCGCCGCTGGCAAAGCGCAGCGCCGCGCCCATTGTATCCGCCGGCGGCAGGTCCTCCCGGTGCGCCGTCGTCAACGCGCACACACTATCTATCTCTCCCAGCACCACGCGCAGACCGGCCACATGATGCACGCCGCCGTCCAGCAGATAGCCTCCCGGCACCTCGCCCGAATTTCGCCAGGTGGACCCCATTACGTCGGCCTTGATCGGCAACTGCAGAGACAGATCGCAGAACATGGGCTGCCCGATCCGCCCGTCCTGCACCGCCCGCGCCGCCGTCTGAAAGGCCTCCTCGTAGCGCCAATTCTCGCCCACCATCCACACCCGATCACCATAGGACCGGCTGGCCGCGATCAACGCCTTCGCATCGGCAACAGTGGGCGCAATCGGCTTTTCGCTGAAAACATGCTTCCCCGCCGCCAGCGCCTGAGTCACGACCTCTGGCAACATCGAAATCGGCAGAACAATGTCGACTGCCTCAATGCTCCCGTCAGCCAGCAGCGCGCCAATATCCGTATAAATGTCAACGTCGTAGGGGATCGATTCCGCCACCGTCTCGGCAGAACGTCGCGTGCGGCTGCAAACGGCAGCAATCTGCACCGCGTCGCCTAGCTCCAGCAAAGACGGCGCATGCGCTTTGCGCACAAACACACCGGCTCCGATCAGAGCAATTCGAACTGGTCTGCCCATCGACTCTCTCCGATCACGTTAACGATTCCGATATCTCCATCCGTTTTGCTAACGCTGGCAACTGATGCTATCGTGGACGCGGATAAAGACGACCGCATTTCGAGGATAAACTAGCCACATTATATCACACTGCGCCCGGGGAGTCAGTTGAATTCACTGCTGCTTCTGCTGGCCGTTCCGCTTCCACCACAATCGCTGGAGGCCATCGGTCCTCTCATCGAAGAACGCCAGGTCGAGACCCGCTACGGACCCGTCGGCCCCCTCGCTCGCCGCGGCCTCCCGGAAACGCCCTCAGTCTGGATTCAGCCCTACTACGGCCTGCCCTCACGCACCGATCCCAGGGCCACGCTCCAGGCCGCGCAACAGCTTCACGTCAGCCAGATTGTCGCCTGCGATAGCGTCGTCGCTGTCAATCCTGTCTTGGGCCCCGGCCACCCGCTCCTGATCACCGACTATATCGACTTCACTCGCCATCAGCCCCAGACATTCTACGAAAACGAGGGCACCGGCGGCCTCAGCCAGACCCCCGCCGTTTGCCCCCGCCTCACCGACGCGCTGTCGCACATCCTGCCCATGGCGCCAGGCGGCGTCTACCTGGGCGTGGACGGCCCCAGGCGCGAGACCGCTGCCGAGGCCCGCATGTTCCGCAGCTGGGGCGCCGACGTCATCGGCCAGAATCTCGTGCCGGAAATCGCCCTCGCCAGAGAGTTGGGACTCTGCTTTGCCGGACTGGGAATCGTTGAGGATATCAGCGCCGAACGCTCAACCCCAACGGCCCAAGCCGACGACTCCAGAGGGCTGGAAGCCGTGGTCCTGGCGCTTTCCGAACTCTCCCATTCACTGGACCCCAACACCCCCTGCAACTGCGGGGGGCGTATTGACCCCGGTCAGGCTGACGGCCCTGGCTCCGCAGAAAGCCGTCCCGCCCGACAACCCCGCCAATGAAGATCTCTCAGCTCTACGACCAGTTGGAAATGTATAGCGATGGCGACCCCCCTTCCCACGCACTCTTCGTCCTCGCCCGCCTCCTCGGCACGCCCGACAGACTCCTGATCATCGATCCGCCCGACGACGTCGGCGCGCGCTTCGATGTGGCGGACGATACAGCCACACTCTTTACCTCCGCCGCACGCGACGTCGGCCTGCCGCTCGTCCAGACTCAGCCCGGCGGCGTCGCCCACATCAACGTCGGCCAGCATCTGCTGGATATCTACTCCCAGCAGCACGCCAATCTGATTTGCTTTCCAGCTATGGGGATAATATGTGGGGGATGTTTCGGCAGCGATCTGGCATTGCCTGAACTCGGGGACGGCTCTGACGGCGAGGATGAGATCGAGAGCCTGCGCCTTCTGGCGCGTCTGGTGAAAGGACGTCGCCTGCAGCTATACATCCCCCGCACAGGTTCCGTCTCGTCCGACAATGTAGAAGTGATGGGACGGCTGGCTGAAGATGTCAGCTACATCCACGGACTGCGTCGAACCATCTCCCTAGCGGTTGCCGAAAATGAATTCTGGAGCCAGTCAGAACAGATAACCGAAATACTCCTGCCCGAAAATCGCCGCACTTCCATCGCCGTAACAACCCACCGCCAAAACATCGAGCGCCTCTATAACGCAATTCTGGCGTGACTCCTCCTGCTACGATGCCGCTATCAAGAAACCGGCGCCCCTACCCTCGCTCATAAAGAACACGTCCTTCTCGCAGCGCCCGGGCCAGCACATGGTTGATGGCATCGCGCCAATATTCAACCTCGTCGCGGCTATAGAGCAAGATGTCTTTGGCAACCCCGAGTCCTGAAAGCGTTCGGTACAATCGCGCCGTTTCCAGGCGCCGGCTCCTCTCCTGCCCAAACGGCTCTGATTCCACGACCACCAGGTCTACATCAGACCCCGCCCGCGCGTCACCGCGGGCGCGCGAGCCAAACAGGATGATCTGGTCGGGATCGACCTCCTGCACAATTCTCTCTACCATCTGATCCAAAAGCGCATCGGACACTTGGGCCATCTTCTCATCTCCCTGCCCCGCACAATCAACCTGGCGGCGACATTCTCTCCATCCGCGCCACACCATCGCTGTACCAATCTACATCCTGTGCCGCCCAGCGGATCCCATCACTCCGACCCGCCGCTGAACAGACTCCTCTGCTCAGCAGACTCCGGATAAGTCGCGCCGATGTGCTCGTAAGCTGCCTTCGTCGCCGTGCGCCCACGCGGCGTGCGGTCCAGAAAACCCAGCTGGAGAAGATACGGCTCCACCACATCCATAATCGTGTCGTCCTCTTCACTGATGCTGGCCGCCAGCGTCCCCAGCCCGACCGGACCCCCGCTGAACTTGCTGACAATCGCATCCAGCACCCGCCGGTCCAGATCGTCCAGCCCCAGATGGTCAATCTCATTTACAGCCAGCGCATCACCGGCCAGCGCCACGCTTATGGTCCCATCCCCACGCACCTGGGCGTAGTCCCGCACGCGCCGCAGCAGCCGCAGCGCCACCCGCGGCGTCCCCCTGGACCGCCGTGCGATCTCTGCGGCGCCGTCGCCGGCAATTTCCGTCTCCAGCATCCCCGCCGCCCGCAAAATGATCGTCTCCAACGCCTCCCGGCTGTAGAAGTCAAATCGCTCCACAACACCGAATCGGGCCCGCAGCGGCGCCGTCATCAACGCCAGTCGCGTCGTCGCGCCGATGACGGTAAATCTTGGCAGCTTCAGCCGAATGCTTCGCGCGCTCGGCCCGCTGCCGACCGTGATGTCCAGCACAAAATCCTCCATCGCCGGGTACAGGATCTCCTCAACCACACGTCCCAAACGGTGGATTTCATCAATAAAAAGGATGTCTCCCTTGCGCAGATTTGTGAGTATCGCCGCCAGATCCCCCGCCTTTTCGATCGCAGGTCCTGATGTCGGCTTAAGATTGCCCTGCATCTCATGTGCCAGAATGTGGCTGAGCGTAGTCTTGCCCAGCCCCGGCGGCCCATACAGGAGCACATGGTCCAAAGCCTCGCCCCGCTGACGCGCCGCCTCAACCAGAATTCGCATCTTCTCGCGCAGCTTCTCCTGGCCCACCATTTCGTCCAGGCTTTTGGGCCGCAACGCATAATCGACGCGGCCGTCCTCGGCCTGTCTTTCGCCCGAAATCTCCCTTCTGTTCGGCCCGGAAGCCCTCTGGACGTTTTTCTGCGTCACACTGCGTTCATCAGCCATGCCCATCACCCATGCTCATCACCCATGCTCATCACCCATGCTCATCACACATTGTGAATGAAAGAACGATTGTGCTACACATAGTATACCAGAGCGCCAATGGGATCAAAACAGCCGGAATTGCCCTGCCGCATACTTTGCAGGGTACATCCCAAAGAGGGGGTGAACTCTCGTATACCCCCGGTATCGACTAAGCCTCGTCCCGTCCTCACAACCATCCCGAAGAAACGCCCCTTCACTGACCACTAACCACTGACCACTAACCACTGCAGTTTGGCGTTCGGGCCTTCGGCCCTCTCTTGTGCGGGGGCTGCGCCCCCGCAACGCCCCGCCCTTGCTAGACCACCGTGCTCATTCTTCCCCAGCAACGTGTCTAGAGAAAAGTGTCCAGCCAACAGATTTCCCCCAAACGCTCCAGTAGGGGCAGGCCTTGTGCCTGCCCTCGCGCGTCTCACGCACCGTGGTCGCCATCCCCCAACCAGTCCAGTAGGGGCAGGCCTTGTGCCTGCCCAGTTCGCCCCAAATCAACGGCCCACCGTCCAAGCCAAGTCTGGCGACTGCCCTGCATCTCTCCTAGAGCCCGCAAACAATTCCAACCGCCTCCGGCGTAGCCTCCCCACCACACTGTTCCCGCCCCCAAATCTGGGCTGCACCCTTGTGTGCAGATCCTCTTGACGGAATGCGAAAAAGCTGATATAACATTCCCCACATTTTCTGCGTTGACCGCCATTCATAGGAAACTGTCATGCCAAAGAAGGCAACTAAAGACCGCAAACGACTGTTGGTAAATTTGGAACAAGTGAACGAAGAGCTGGAACATCTACGTATTTTGATGCAAGGCGAAGTAGACGTTGAACTGGACGAAGGCGACACCGAAATTGTCGAACGAGAGAAGACCGCCGCTCTCATCGTAGTTCTGGAACGTCGCCAGAAGGACATTGAACACGCCCTGCGCGTATTCGAAATGGGGCAGTACGGTATCTGTGAACGCTGCGGCGACAAGATCCCACCGGCCCGCCTCGAAGTTAAGCCCGATGCAACCCTGTGTATGGACTGCCAGCGCGAAGTTGAATCTTTCAACCGCCGCAACCGCGCACCGCGCACCGCGCCGGCCCGCTGGTAGCAATAAACCGCCTGGGTGGCAGCTGAGGAAATCCGGTCCGGCAAGGAACCCGTATGTCAACCAAACTGTATGTTTCCCGCCATCCACTGGTAGAGCACAAGATAACACAACTTCGGGACACCAAAACCGACTTCCGTCAGTTCCGTTCCATCGTCGCAGAGCTGTCAATGATCCTGGCCTACGAAGCCACCGCCGACCTGGTCACAAAGGAGGTGGAAGTTCAGACTCCGCTCTCAACCACCACCGGAAGCAAATTCGACGAACGCGTCGGCTTGGTCCCGATCCTGCGCGCCGGTCTGGGAATGGTTGACGGCATGCTCAGCCTCATACCCCAGGCCGAAGTCTGGCACCTGGGCTTCTACCGCGACGAGGAGACGCTGCAACCGGTAATCTACTACAATAAACTCCCCGAAGATCTCTCTACCCACACCTGTTTCGTGCTCGACCCCATGCTCGCCACAGGCGGCTCTGCACTGATGGCCGTCGACATTCTCAAGCGCCGCGGCGTCACCCGCGTAAAGTTCGTCGGTCTGCTGGCCGCGCCCGAAGGGGTCGCCGCGCTGCAAGGCTCCCATCCCGACGTCGCCGTGCATGTCGCCGCCGTCGACGAACGCCTCACAGATGCCGGTGACGCCGCCGCCGGATTCCCGCCCGGCTTCATCTGGCCCGGCCTCGGCGACGCAGGCGACCGTCAGTTCGGAACCAGGTAGACCCGTACTCGGATAAAGATAGCAAATTGGGCGTAAAAAGCGGAGTGGTCTGTTTCGCTAGCGCAACGCGATCACCGATGCAGCTTCGTCCGGTGGACTGTCCGGAACACTGATGACAAGCGCGCCGCCGCTCTCCTCAACGGGCAGCGCTTCGCCTCCCGCAACCAGCCGTGCCTCCCGCGCAGTCAACCCTTCGACCTGAATCTGCCCGTCGTCCGGCCAGTCGAATACATGCAGGTAAACAACGCCTTCTCCACTGGTTGAACGCAGGTCAGCCCGTCCCTGGATCGGCCCCGGCTGCGTCCTGTAGACCGCCTCGCCGTTTACCTCCAGCCAGCGCCCCATCGCCTCCAGGCGCTCAACGCTCGGCTGGGGAATGTCACCCTCACCGGTGGGGCCCACATTCAACAGGTAGTTGCCGCCCTTGCTCACAATGTCGACCAGTTTGCGGATCAGATCTACGCTCGACTTCCAGTTGTGATCGTTGAGCTTATACGACCAGCTGTCGTTGATCGTGGCCGGCGTCTCCCAGTCTAAATCCAGGACCGTTTCGGGAATACGGTTATCCCCGGCAGTAGCATAATCCCCCAGCGCATTCCCCAGCCGCCCGCAAACCAAACAGTCCGGTTGCAGTTCGTTGCACAACGCCAGCAAAGACCGGCTCTGCGCCTCGGAGATCCCCTTTGGCGTGTCGAACCAGATAATGCCGATCGGCCCGTAATTGGTCAACAGTTCCCGCACGTGCGGTTTCACATAGTCTTCGATGTAACCGTCGAAATCCTTCTCCGCCGGGTCGAAGTCCCAATCATTGCCGTCCCCGTCCGGGTGATGCCAGTCCTGCGTCTGAGAATAGTAGAATCCCAATTTAATGTCCTGCGCGGCACACTCTTCCGCCAACTCCTTAAGCACATCTCGCTTAAACGGAGTAGCATCGACCATATCGTAGTCCGTAACAGCCGAATCGAATATACAGAAGCCATCGTGGTGTTTGGAAGTGATCACCAAGTACTTCTGGCCGGCCCGCTTTGCCAGCGAGACCCACGCCTGGGCATCAAACTTGACAGGGTTGAACTGCGCTGCCAGCTTCTCATACTCCTGAACAGGGATTTCCGCCCGGTACATAAGCCACTCGGCAATGCCGGGCCAGTCGCGCCCGTTCCAGACACCGGCAGGAATCGAGTACAGCCCCCAGTGAATGAAAAGTCCGAACCTGGCCTCGCGCCACCAGTCCAGGCGCGCGTCGCTGCGCGCCCCCGGCCGCTGGCTCCGGTCCGGCTCCACTTCCGGCCGGGTGACCTCGAAATCGTATCCCCGCCTCAAGAGCAGCAGGGCCATGTCATTCACTGACTCATTCTCTTCAGCGGCCAGACGCTCAATGCGCTGCACAAATGTCGAGGGGACGTTGATGGTGACTTCTGGCACGGTTTTCCTCCTGCCGGATGTTGTCTGCAGCAGCCACTGGCCGGCGGCGAGTGGCCGCATCGTTGAGGAACAGGCCACTGGCTGCTAGCCACTGACCGCCGAAGTTATGCTTGGATCCCGGATAAAATCACCCCGCGGATCATCAACTTTTGGGCGAAGAAGAAAACAATAATTATCGGGATGACCATCAGGAAAGACATGGCCATCATGTAGGGGATCTGAGTGTTGTACAGCCCCTTGAAGAAGGTGATGCCCAGCGCGAGCGTGTAGTTCTCCTGGCTGGTGAGAAATATCAGCGGCCCGAAGTAATCATTCCACACGGCCTGAAAAGTAAACACCGAGGTGGCCGCGATGACCGGTCCCGAAAGTGGCACGAATATCTGCCAGAGAATGCGCAAGCGGCCCGCCCCGTCTATTAGAGCCGCCTCCTCCAGTTCAACGGGTATTCCTTTGAAAAACTGACGCATCAGGAAAATGTTAAAAGCCCCGCCGCCGAAAAAGGCGGGAACGGTCAGAGGCAGTAAGGTGTCCAGCCAGCCAACGCGATGAAAACCAACGAAAAGCGGAATCAACGTAACCGTTCCGGGCAACATAATCGACGCCAGGACAAGGATGAACCACAGGTCTCGCCCCGGGAAACTGATGCGCGCGAATCCATAGCCGCACAGCGTGGCCGATATCAGGGTGCCCACCATGACCGACGCCGTGATCGCCAGTGTGTTCATCAACCAGCGCGTCCACTGCATGCTCTCATAGGTCCACCCTTCCGGGAAGTTCTGCCAGCGATATGTCTCAGGGAAGAACGTGGGAGGAAAGACGTAAATTTCGGCCTGGGTCTTCAGCGACGTCGTGACCATCCATAGGAGGGGTAAGAGAAATACGACTGCGCTAACGCCCAATATCAAATAGATTAGCAGAATGCGAAAACCCTGCTTCGGCCGTCGCCGCCAGTCCAGATCCAGTATGCCGACGTGAACATCCTTCTCGCTGACTGTCATTTGACCTCTACCTCATAAAAGACCCACAGACCCGAAGATCGAAAAACCAGGAGGGTCAGTATCAATACGACAAACAGCAGGAACCAGGCCATCGCCGAAGCCATGCCCATCTGCGTCCAGTTGAACGCGCGCTCGTACAGCATCAGGTTATAGAAATAGGTCGCCTTCAACGGGCCGCCCGATGTGAGAACAAAGGCGTTCACAAAAGTCTGCGAAGCGGCGATCAGTCCCATGACCAGGTTGAAAAAGATCGTGGGGGTCATCATCGGGATCGTGATGTTGCGAAAAAGCTGCAGTTCGTTCGCGCCGTCCAGCTTGCCCGCCTCATACAGAGATTCGGGGATGCCTTGCAGCCCGGCCAGGTAGATGATCATGCCCGCGCCGACCCCCCACAGGCTCATCATTACCATCGACGCGAGCGCCGTCTCCGGTTCGGCAAAGAATGAAAACTTGGGGATGCCCAGGCGCACAAGAACGGCATTGATCAGGCCGTAATCGCGGTTCATCAACCATCCCCAAAGGATGAGGCTCGCAATGGCCGGAACGATCGCAGGCATATAGAAACTGGTGCGGAAGAATGCAATGCCCTTGACGCGCTGGTTCAGGAGCATCGCGAGGACAAAAGCCCCCACAAGACCAAGAGGCACCGAAGTTCCGGCGTAGATGAGAGTAACCTTGCAGGCCTGCCAGAAATTCCTGTCCGATGTGAACATCACGACGTAGTTGCGCAAACCTATCCATTCCGGCGCGCGCAAGAGGGGAAACTTGGTGAAGCTCATGTAAAAGGAGGCCAGCATCGGGCCAATTGTGAAAATCAGCAGCCCGAGTACAACAGGGCTGATAAAGAGATAGCCCTGGACTGTGTCCCGCATGCGACTGTTCATGAGCCTGGTTTGTCCTGCGAATTGCAATTGAGCGATGGGAGGGTCAAACTAACTTTGTGGGTGCCCGACATGTAGATCATTCCGGCAGCCGCTTACCGCGCCGGCGGATAGTGGCCGGCGGCCGCGAAGACCACCAACCACTATCCACCAATCACTATCCACTACAGTTATGCGTTCTGGTCCAGGCATGACTGGATCGTTGCATCCGTCTCGGCAAACGCATCTGCTGCGTCTGCGTCTCCGCGAATCACCGCTTCCAGCGCCTGCTTGTAGCTGTCACTCACCATGCCGGCGTAAAAGCTGCCGCAATCGCCCGGATGCTCGATGACCGGCAGAATCGCATCGTCCGCACCGTTGATGAACGCCATCAGGTTTTCTGGCGGCGTCGGCAGACCCTCCATCCAACTGGGGTCGCTGGCCACCGATCGCAGCAGCGGCACTCCCAGTTCGGCCTTGGCGGCCTCAAGCTGCACCGTCGGCCGGATCAACTGCTTAATGTACTCGTACGCCGTATCCAGGTTATTGCCACCCGCGTAGGCCGACATACCCCAGGTACCCATACCGGTTCGATGACGGCCGTCCGGCATCAGAGGCATAACCTGAACATCCCACTCAAACTTATCCGCGGCGGCTTCCCGCACGGGGCCGCGCAGACTCTGGATGTGGCAGAAGGTTGCGGCCCGCCCAAGCATGAAAGCGTTTCCGCCCACATCAAGGCCCAGGGGCTGGGCAATGTTGTGCTCATTCCAGAGCGAAGCATAGGCACTCAAGGCCTGAACCGTATTCGGGTCCGACCAGGTGGACTGATTGTTCTCAATATCGAGAATCTTGCCGCCGTACCCGACAACCCAGGGGTAAACCGTGGCCCACCAATTCCAGGTGGCGTTGGAGAGGCCCCAATATTTGGGCGTACCGTCGTCCTCCGTCTCGAGAGCCGTAATCTTCTGGCAGTTGACGATGAAATCGTCCCAGGTCCATTCGGCGTTCGGAACCTCGGCGCCCGCCTCATCAAAGAGGGACTTGTTGTAATACAACGTCACCACATCCAGCGCCGAAGGCAGCATCTGGATCTTACCGTCAAAAACGCCAAGCCCGAGCATATTGGGGAAAACGTCGTCAATGTCGACGTCGGGGTCCCCTTCTGTGTACGGCGTCAAGTCCAGCGTAACGCCGTTGTTGGCAAACGGAACCACGAACAGATCCGCGCTGAAGAAAACATCGGACAGCGTGCCCGCGGCCGCCGCCGTGTAATACTTCTCCGCCAGGTCGCCGGAAACCATATTGAACGTAACCGTAACGTCCGCGTGCTTCTCGTTGAACGACGCTTTGATCAGCTCATTCACCGGCTCGACAGGTGCCCCGGCAAGGATGGAAATCTCCAGCTCGACCGGTTCATCAGCCATGGCTCCCTCTCCGCCTTGCGGTGCCGCCACCGGCGCGCACGCAGCCAGCGCCGCCGTGCCGCTGACCGCCGCCGCCGTCTTGAGGAACCCGCGACGGGTAACTGTCTGTAAACTCTGCAAATTCTGCTTGGACATTGATCTCTCCCGAATGTGTGTATGTGGTTGGGATTTTGGGGTTCTTTGGAATTAGTGGTATGCCATTATTGCAAAATCGAGTCCTACCACCAAATTTGGACACCCGTTGGGGTAAAATAACGCCTGTCGGTGCGGTTCGGTTTTCCGGTCGGAGACCGGTGCAGGGCGGGGCAGTCATCTGGGCTGCCCCCGGGGGCCGGATGCCCCCAACTGCTCTCCGCTATGTGCACGCCAATACATTTAGTCCGCATCAGTATCGCCATGCACATCAGATCTCTGGGTTTCGTCCCCTTGACGGCCTCATTATGTTTGCCAATTTCGAAACGAGACGCGGACTGGCCGTACCGCCTGTTAGCCCCCGGTCAAATGGCCGAACTGCTGTAACCTGCACCAGGTAAACCGCCGCTGAAGCGGCGCCAATCACCCATCCTGAAAGGACCTGCAATGAGCTCTCTGAAAGTTGGCCTCGTCGGCGTCGGCGGCATCTCCCGCACCCATATGCCCGGCTGGACCGCCTCCGAGGAAGCCGAAGTCGTGGCCGGCAGCGACATCAGCCCTGAAGCACTCGAAGAATGGGGCGCGCTCCACAATATCAAGAAGCTGACAACCAACGCCGACGAACTCTTCTCCGACCCCGACATCGACATCATCGATCTCTGTGTGCCCAACATGTACCACGCACCCCTCGCCATCGCCGCCCTCGAAGCCGGCAAACACGTGATCTGCGAGAAACCTCTCGCGCCCACGCCCCAGGACATCCAGCGGATGATCGCCGCACGCGACAAATCCGGCAAGCAGCTCATGACCGCGCAGCACTTCCGCTTCGCCGGCGTATCCCAGGCCATGAAGGCGGAGATCGATACCGGCACTCTCGGCGATGTCTATCACGCCCGCGGCTGGATGCTGCGCCGCAACGGTCTGATCCCGACCGCGACCTTCATCGAAAAGAAACACAGCGGCGGCGGCCCCTGCATCGACATCGGTGTCCATATCCTCGACCTCACCCTGTGGATGATGGGCAATCCCCGCCCGGTCACAGTCTCCGGCGTCGCCGACGCCCGCCTCGCCCACCTTCCCGGCGCATTCGCCACCTGGCGCGAAGGGGCCATTCCCAGCAGCTTCGACGTCGAGGACTACGCAGCCGCATTCGTACGCTTTGAGAACGGCGCCACACTCGTGTTGGAAGTAAGCTGGCTACTCCATCACGACATTAGCGGTGAAGACATGCAGGCCTGGATCTACGGCGACCAGGGCGGCTGCCACTGGCCTTCCGCCCAATTTCTGGACACCAACTACACCACACGTCAGTTCAACAACCGTACCCTCCAGCTTACCCAGGACAAGATGGAACCCCACGCGCTCGAATGTGTCGAATTCGCCAAAGCCATCGCCGCCGGCGCGCCATCACCGGTGCCCGCCGAACAGTCCCTGCAGGTGCTCGCCATTCTCGACGGCATCTACCGCAGCCAGGCCGAAGGCCGCGAGGTAACTATAGAACTGTAATGGTTCATGTCTGCCGCGGCTGGCGCGTCCAACTTTGGCGGCCGCCAACTTTACCATTGGCTACATGCACCCCAGCTACTGACTTTGACGTCTAAAGGAAAATCCAATGATTATTGAACCCATCGCCGACTACGCATGCGAGACTGGCGAAGGCCCGCTTTGGCATCCCGATGAAGGCCGCCTCTACTGGGTCGACATACCACCAGGCAAGCTCTACCGCTACGACCCCGCCACCGGCGCGCACGGCCTTGTCCTCGACGCCGGCGAAGCCATCGGCGGCTATACCATCCAGGAGGACGGCGCGCTGCTCCTCTTCATGGCCCGCGGCCGCATTGCCCTCTGGCGCGAAGGCCAGCCCCTCGAAAATCTTGTAGACGAAATTCCAGCCGAGCGCGAAGGACGTTTCAACGACGTCATCGCCGACCCGGCCGGCCGCGTCTTCTGCGGCACAATGCCCCGCGGCGCCAGCAACGGCGTCCTCTACCGCCTTGACACCGACGGCAGCCTCACCATCGTCATCGAAGACGCCGGGACTTCCAACGGCATGGGCTTTACACAGGACCTCAAGACCTTCTACCACACCAACACCAGGCGCGGCATCACCCGCTACGACTACGACATCGAAAGCGGGCAGATCAGCAACCCGGAATTCGCCGTGCGTGAAGGCGCTGCCTCAAACGGCCGCCCCGACGGTATGACCATGGACGCAGCCAACTGCTTCTGGTCGGCCCGCTGGGACGGCTACGCTCTCGTCCATCACATGCCCAACGGCCGCGAAATTCAGCGCCTCAACTTCCCCGTTCCCAAAGTCTCCAGCGCCACCTTCGGCGGCCCTGACTACACCGATCTCTACGTCACCACCGCCGGCGGCAACATCAGGGAGACCGACGGCCCGCAGGCCGGAACGCTCTATCGAGTCCGTCTGGGCGTGAAAGGCAAGCCCCCGTTTCGCTCGCACATCAAAGTTTAGACCCATGCCCGCCTCCTGAAGCGCGCGCGGCCGCCGCCGGAGGATGAGTTTCAGAATTTCGTTTACTTTTGGGGACTCTCCCCCTACAAATTCAATACATCGACTTCGTCGAAAGGAACGAGAATGACATCCAATAGTAAGGCCAGTGCGGACCAATCTGCCGCCTATCGCGTCGGCATCATCGGCTGCGGCCGCCCTTGGAGGACCGAAGAGGCCACCGGTATGGGCATGGCCCATCGCCATGCCATGGGCTATGCGGCCACGGGGTATACACAGCTGGTTGCTCTCTCCGACATCAGCCGCGAAAATGCGCTGGCGTTTCAGGAAACCCATGGCGGAGACATGATATTCGAGGACTATCGCCAAATGCTCACAGAAACGGACCTCGACATTGTTTCAGTCTGCGTCTGGCCCCATCTCCACGCAGAAATGGTCATCGCAGCCGCCGAGGCCGGCGTCAAGGCCGTCCACTGCGAAAAGCCCATGGCGCCCACCTTCGGCGAGGCCAAACGCATGGCCGAAGTCTGTGAAAGCAATGGCGTCCAGCTCACTTTCAACCACCAGCGTCGCTTTGCGCCGCCAATCTGTGCCGCTCGCGATATGGTGCAAGAGGGCGCTATCGGCACGTTACAACGCGTGGAGTGCTACTGCCCCAATATGAATGACTGGGGCACGCACTGGTTCGACATCATGCACTTCTGCAATGACGAATCCCCTGCCGAGTGGGTGCTGGGCCAAATCGACACCTCAGAAGTCGAGGACGTCTACGGCGTGCCGCACGAAAACCAGGGCATCAGCCAGGTCCACTTCCAAAACGGTGTCGAAGGGCTGCTCATCACCGCCCAGGATATCTTCAACGCCCCCTTCGGCATTCGCCTACAAGGCAGTGAAGGCATCATCGACCTGCCCATGCGCCCCGACCAGGGACTGCTCCTCTTCAACCCGCAAACATCCGGATGGGAACACCGCAAAGAGGCCGGCTCCATCCATGACTTTGAGGCAGTAAGCAAGGGCGTTATCGATCTGATCGATGCGCTGCGCGACCAGCGAGAACCGGAGATGTCCGCCCGCCGCGCGCTGCGAAACGCCGAGCTGACATTTGCCACCTACGAATCCAGCCGTATACGCGGCCGCGTAGATCTGCCCTTGGAAATCAATGACTCGCCGCTCATGGAAATGCTGGCCAGCGCCGCATCCTGATTTTCCAAGTCGAAATCGCACAAGGGTCAAAATTTGACAGATCAGGTATAGGTGGTTATCTTTAGCGCCCGGTCGGGTTGTCCTGTCCCCCTCTCGGCGCCCGCATGCTCGCAAGAGCTTCCCTTCTTTCAATGCACACTTGCAGTCCTTTGTCTGTGTATTTGAAGTACCACTTTTTCGCATCTCGTATTTTCCTTAAGGAGGAAATGCAATGACAAAAGCAAATGCAAGCCTCTCCCGGCGCGACTTTGTCCGCTGGAGTGGCATGGCTGCCGGCGCAGCCACCTTGGCCGCCTGCGCGCCGCCCGCCGCCCCTGCTGGCGGCGATGCTTCTGCCGCCCCTTCCGAGGACATGGAAGTGGTCGTCGAAGCCTGGGCGCACTGGGAACAGGGCCTCGGTTGGATTCAGAACGCCATGGATAACTATGGCTTCTCAGAAGAGAACCCACATATCACGTGGAACCCGGTCGTGGCCCCCTTCGGCGAGATCCACGACAAAATGCTGGCCGCATGCGCCTCAGGCGTAGGCGTCCCCGACGTCATGCGCGTCGAGCAGGGCCGCATGGCTGCCTTCTTCAAAGGCGAGGAAATCTGCTTTATCGATCTGACCGACCGCATCGGCGAACGCATGGACGACCTCGTGCTCGGTTCTGCAGTCGACTACTGGTCCTGGAAGGGCAGCGTCTATGGCATCGGCAACGAAGTCAACGCCTGTTCCCTCGCCTACCGCAAGAGCGTATTCGACGAAATCGGCATCGAAACTCCGTTCGAGACCTGGAACGACCTGATGGAAGCCGGCGTTGTCCTCAAAGAAGCCAAGGACATGGCTGTGATCTCCTGGCACGACCTGCATGACGGCGACTTCCAGATCATGCTCTTCGCTGCCGGTGGTGAAATGTTCGACGAAAACGGCGACTTCGGCGGCATCAATGACCTGGGCAAAGAGATCCTCGAGTTCCAGCGCATGACCATCCACGATCTTGGCATCGCCATCGGCGCGCCGGTTACCGGCGATTCGACCTGGTCGCCGCCCATCTACTGGGAATCATTCCGCCAGGACCAGATCGCCTGCACCCTTGGCGCTCCCTGGCACAATGGCAAATTGGGCCGCGAGGACAAGATCGGCCCCGGCCAGGAGAACGAATGGCGCCTGCAGCGGATCCCCGGCGGCTTCGGTGATAGCGGACCCACCGCCACACATGGCGGTACCAGTGTCAGCATCCCCAAGCAGGCTCAGCATCCCGAAGAAGCATGGCAGATCATCGAATTCACACACCTGACAGACGCCGTTCTCCAGGACTCCATCGAGCGCGGTATCTGGCCCTCCTACATCCCCGTGCTGGACGATCCGGTACTTAACGAGCCGTACGACTACTACGAAGGCCAGGTCATCGGTGAGCTGTACAAAGATCTCGCTCTGCAGATGCCTCGCATCTTCCAGTCGCCGTGGGCGCCCGAATTCCACACGGCCATCAACAACTTCGTGATTACGCCGGTCCTGCAGGACTCGGCTGACATCGATGCAGCCTTCTCTGAACTGGAACCCGAGCTGGAACGCATCAAGTCGCTCTAGTAGTACTCGGCAATACACTGCCAGTACTGCTCGTACTTGAAGGCATTGAAAGTAGGGAACTTAGCAGTACTTCTGCATTGAAAAGGGAGGGGCCGGCGCCTCTCCCTTTCATTTCAGATTGCTGTTTCACAGTACAGATATCGGCATGATCCCTTTTGGGCGTCTACGCCGCCCATCTCTGGAAATTGAGTCGTAAACCACGGAGATATGCATGGCATCGTCAAGCGAATTTTCCCCAACCGGTCGCCGTTACGCGCCTGGAACGCCCACAGGTTTCAGACTGTGGTGGCACCGTCACCGCCTGACGATTATCCCCTATTTCTACATCGCTCCCTTCTTCATCCTGTTTGCTATCTTCCTGGCTTGGCCGGTTGTTCGCAGCTTCTACCTGAGTTTTCATAAACAACAAGGCATCAGCACGCCTTCGTTTATCGGCCTCGACAACTACTTCAACCTCGTTGCCGACCCTCGATTCAAACAGTCACTGCTCAATACGACAGTCTATGCGTTGGGAAGCCTTTTCGTGCAGATCCCACTTGCATTCATACTGGCAGCCGTTGTCAACTCCAAGCTCGTTCCCTGGGCAAATGCGAAAAGCTTCTATCGCCTCTCCTACTTTGTGCCGCTGCTGACGTCTGCCGTCATCGCCAGCCTCATGTTCAGCATTCTTTACGACTATAACTCCGGCCTGATAAACAGCTATCTGGTGGGGTTGTTTGGTGAAGAGGCCAAAGTGGGCTGGGTTCGCAATGCAAGCGTGGTGAAAGTCTCCATCATTCTGCTGCTGGTCTGGCGTTTTACCGGTATCAACTCTCTTTATTTTGTCGCGGGCCTGCAAAATATCCCCAAAGAGTTGGAGGAGGCGGCCTCTATCGACGGGGCCAATTGGTGGCAGGTACTGACCGGCATTACCATTCCCTTGATGCGCCCCGTAATCCTTTTTGTGACGGTAACCGCAATTAACGGCTCCTACCAGATTTTCGCCGAGCCATATCTGCTTACCGGCGGCGGCCCCCGGGACCAGTCCTTAAGTATCGTTCAGTATCTCTACAATACCGGCTTCTCCTACTTTAATCTGGGCTATGCATCCGCGATTGGATATACGTTGGTCACAATCATCGTCATCCTGGCCATTCTCAACCTGCGCTTCTTTGGCGCTTTTCGCGAGGATCAATAGGACAACCGCTGGGCCAACACTGGGCCAATATGAACTTCCGGGCATATTCACATAGCGCGCCCCGCCTGCCTGAGCTGATTCATACCGATCAGACCTGAGGGACTTCATGACAACAACTGTTCAGACCACGCCTGCATCTGGGCCGAGATTCTCCGGCATAAAAATTCGTAACGGAGCTCTTGTGAGCCTGGCAAACTTTTTCTTGCTAATTGGCGTACTGCTTGCTGCCATCCCCTTCATATACATGATTTCGGCCTCATTCAAGCCACAGAATGAAATCTTCACCTTTCCGGTCCAGATCATTCCCAAAGAGCCGTTCTTCGACAACTACACAACCTTATTCGGAGAAACCCTGTACCTTCGCTGGTTCTTGAACACGGCAATCGTCGCTGTCGGGCGTACTACGCTCTCTCTTTTCCTGTGCATGTTGGCCGGGTTCGCCTTCGCCAAATATGACTTTCCTTTCCGACGCGTCCTCTTCGTGATGGTCTTGGCCAGTTTTACGCTTCCATTCGAAGTGGTGCTTATCCCCCTCTATACCATGATGGTCAGACTGGGCTGGCTCAACACCTACTGGGTGCTCATCGTTCCCTTCGCCGCCAGCGCCTTCGGAATATTCCTGGCCCGGCAGTACGCGCTGGCCCTGCCCACCGAACTGATGGAGGCCGCCCGCATCGACGGCTCCAGCGAACTGGGCATCTTCTTCCGCATCGCAATTCCCAACCTGCGTCCGGCCTTGGCCGTGATGGGCATTATCTTTTTCCAGTCTTCCTGGAACGACTTTCTCTGGCCCCTGATCGTCCTTAATGATTCGACCATGTACGTGATCAACCTGGCCCTGCCCACGCTGCGCGGCCCCTATAATGACCAGTACGGCCTTGTCCTCGGCGGCGCCGTTATCGCCGTTATCCCAATTATCATTATCTTCTTCGCCATGCAGCGCTACTTCATCGAAGGCATAATGGCCGGCGCGCTCAAAGGCTGATTGCAGATACCTTTCTGCGTTCTGGGAGTCTATCCATGCACGAAACTCACGTCCCCGCAATCCAGTCCGCCGTGCAAGAGTACGGCGACGACATCATCACCTTCCTCCGCCAGATCTGCGCCATCCCCTCCATCGATTCGCAGATCGGCCCCGTCGGCGAACGCGTCCAGGAAGAAATGCGCAAACTCGGCTTCGACGAAGTCTGGTTCGACTCCATGGGCAACACCGTCGGCAGAATCGGCAACGGTGAACGCATCCTCGTCTACGACAGCCACATCGATACAGTCGGCATCGGTGCCGCAGACGAGTGGGAGTGGGACCCCTTCGAGGGCAAAGTCGAGGACGGCGTCTTCTACGCCCGCGGCGCATGCGACGAAAAAGGCAGCACACCCGGCATGATCTACGGTCTCGCCATCGCCCGCACCCTGGGCCTGCTCGATGGTTGGACCGCCTACTACTTCGGCAATATGGAGGAGTGGTGCGACGGTATCGCGCCCCACGCTTTCGTTGAACACGAAGGCATCCGCCCCGACTTCGTCGTCATCGGCGAACCCACCAAAATGCAGATCTATCGCGGTCACAAAGGCCGCGTCGAGCTGAAAGCGGTCGCCAAAGGCCGCAGCGCCCACGCCGCCAGCAATCATCTCGGCGACAACGCCATCTACAAGGCCCTCCCCCTTGTCGAAGGCATCAGCCGCCTCGAGCCGCAACTGGGTGACCATCCCTTCCTCGGGCCCGGCAAGATCACCGCCACCGATATCGAAGTCGAAACGCCCAGTCTTAACGCCGTCCCCAACCAGTGCACCGTCTACATCGACCGCCGCGTCACCTTCGGCGAGGATCTGGAAGCCGTCATCGAGCAGGTGCGCGGCCTCATCCCACTGGCAAATCAACAGGCCGGAGACGTGACCCTGGAAATGCTCTACTACGACGAGCCCAGCTATACCGGCTTCGTCTTCCCTGTCGAAAAATACTTCCCCGCCTGGGCGCTCGAAGATGATGAGCCCCTCGTCCAGGCAGGCCAGGAGACCCGCAAACTCATCGGCCTTCCTGACGCGCCCACCAGCAAGTGGGATTTCAGCACCAACGGCATCTACTGGCGCGGCAAAGCCGGCATCCCCAGTATCGGTTTCGCCCCCGGAGATGAAGTCACCGCGCACACCGTGCTCGACAGCGTCCCACTGGCCGACGTCGTCAAATCCACCGAGTTCTACGCCCTGCTGCCCGCAATTATCAAGTAAGGTCCCTTTTCCTTGAGCCGCATTCTCCACGACGCCGAGCAGCCGGCCGCATCCAAATAACCGAATTGGACGAAATCTGAACAATTAGCGACAATAGGGTGTCTTAGAGGTGCCCTCCTCTCTCGATGGGCACCTATTTGGTATTCTGATGATCAGCGATGCGCCTCCGCATCGCCCTGGTACGCTGACTGTGACCATCTGCCATGACGATTGCTGACAACTTGCGCCAAGTACGCGCTCGCATGGCCGAGGCCGCAAGGCGCGCGCAGCGGTCCCCGGACGAAATCACGCTCGTAGCCGTGAGCAAGACAAAACCGCTGGCGCTGGTCGCAGAGACCGCCGCCGCCGGCCAGGTTGATTTCGGCGAAAACCGGCTGGAAGAACTCTGGCCCAAAGCCGATGCCGCGGCCGCCGCCGGCTTGAACCCAATTCGCTGGCATGCGATCGGCACGATTCAAAGCCGTAAGGCGAAACTGGCCCTGGCGCCGCCAGCCGCCGAGCGCCAGTCTGGCAGCGCAGCAATCTGCCTGATCCATGCGGTCGACCGGCCCAAAATCGCCCGGCGTCTCAGCCGGCTGGCCGCTGAAAACAACCAACCGCTCGACGTCCTCCTCGAAGTCAACGTCAGCGGCGAAGCCAGCAAACACGGCTTCTCCCCTGCCGGCCTGGCCGACGACCTGCCATCGCTGCTGGACCTGCCCGCGCTGCGTTACTGCGGGCTGATGACAATGGCCCCGTTTGTTGACGATGCCGAAGAGGTTAGGCCGCTTTTCCGCCAACTGCGCTGCCTGCTTCAGGAGTTGCGGCACACATTCCCGCCCGCACAGTTTCAACAGGCAACCTGGCAGCATCTGTCTATGGGCATGACAAGCGACTTCGAAGTCGCAATCGAAGAGGGGGCCACAATCGTGCGCGTCGGCACCGCGATCTTCGGCCACAGGGAGTACGAATGAATCAGTTAGACGGCAAAACGACCTTTATCGGCGGCGGCGCAATGGGTGAGGCCATAATCGGCTCACTGATCGGCAATCAACTGCTCGACCCTGCCCAAATCTGTGTTTCCGAGCCCGTCGCCGCCCGCCGCGAATTCCTTGACAGCACGTACGGCGTCAAAACAGAAACCAACAACGCCCAGGCCGTGGCCGGCGCTTCTGTCGTCGTTCTGGCCGTCAAGCCCCAGGTCCTTGGCCTGGTTATGGCAGATCTGGAAGGAAACTTACCCCAGGATGCCCTCGTTGTCAGTATCATGGCCGGTGTGCGCATCAACACGCTCGAGTCCGGTCTCGACCACAACAAAATCGTTCGCTCCATGCCCAACACGCCCGCGCAGGTTGGCAAGGGCATGACCGTCTGGACCGACACGGACGACGTAACCGAGGCAGATCGCGCCGCTGCCCAGGCCATTCTTGAGGCAATGGGCCAGGCCATCTACGTGGCAGACGAACACTACCTCGATATGGCCACCGGCTTGAGCGGCTCCGGGCCCGGCTTCGTCTATCTCCTGCTCGAGGCCCTCATCGATGCCGGCGTTCACATCGGTTTCAGTCGCGACCAAGCCCAACAGATGGTGTTACAAACCGTAGAGGGTAGCGTCGAGTTGATGCGCCAGAGCGGTCTCCATCCCGCTGACCTGCGCAATCGCGTAACCAGCCCCGCCGGAACAACCGCCGCCGGAACGCTGCTCTTGGAGCGCGCCGGCGTGCGCTCTGCCCTGATCGATGCCGTGGATGCTGCCTACCGGCGCAGCAAGGAATTGGGTGGCAACATTAGCAATGCCTAGCCGCTGGCGCATTTGCCGGCTGCTGGACATAGGTGATTCGTTCGTATATTCGTTCGTATAGTTGGTTAAACGTTAGGAGTAGCCGTGATCTTCTTGCTCTTGGCCCGTGTACTTCAGATCTACACTTTCATCCTCTTGATTCGAATCCTGATCACGTGGATCCCGAACCTGGACCCTCATCACCCGATTGTGCAGCTTCTCTTTCAGGTGACGGAACCCGTACTGGAACCGGCCCGCAAGCTCATCCCCTCAATCGGCATGATCGACATCTCTCCGATTGTCGTCTTCATCGTCTTGGGAATCTTGCAGGATCTATTGGTACAGCTCGCCAGATAGAATCAGTCCGTAGCATGAAGAGTCTTTTCTCCAGTACAATGGGAGAAAAGGCACTTCCTACCTACGATCACGACACGGGGAGAAACTGTGCCTGAGATTTCAGAGGACAGAGTCGCTTACCGCTGGCAGCCGCGGCTCTCGATTGCAATGAAGGTCGCCACTGCGCTGACAGTCGCTTCATTGGCGCTAAGCGCCTGCAATATCCGAAACCCCTTTTCGCCGCCGGCAGAGCCGACCGCTGTATCAACGGCCGCGGACGAAACGTTGGCCCGGCTGGTCGAACGCGCCAAAGAAGACTTGGTGCAGACGGCCGGCGCCGATTCAGACGATACCGTTCTCGTCAGTACCGAGGAAGTAGAATGGGGTGACACAAGCCTCGGCTGCCCCCATCCTGACGAAATGTACGCGCAGATGATCACGCCGGGCTACTTCATCGTCCTCGAATCTGGCGGCGAAACCTACGACTATCACACCGGCGCCGACCCCGAAGGGCCGCTGGTGCAGTGCACCGCAGACGGGACGCCCGCAGGCGCAGCGCTCGCCCCCCCGGAGGAGCTCGAAGAAGAGACCGAGATTGTTGCCGACGACGCCCTGCCGCGCCTGATCGAACGGGCAACAGAGGACCTCATCCAGGCAACCGGTGCCGACTCCGACGAGATCACAGTTGTCAGCACCGAAGAGATGGAGTGGAGCGACACCGGCCTCGGCTGCCAGGAGCCGAACAAGATGTACGCGCAGATGATCACGCCGGGCTTCCTGATCGTCCTCGAATCCGACGGCAACACATTTAACTACCACACCGGCGCCGACCCCGAAGGGCCGCTGGTGCAATGCACCGAAGAAGGGACGCCCGCAAGCGCGGCTCCCGCCCTCCCAACCGAATCCGTAGGATTAATCATAATGGACGAAGACGCGCTGACCCTCCTGATCGAACGGGCCAAAGATGACCTGGTCCAGGCAACCGGCGCCGAGTCCGACGCGATCACCGTTGTCAGCACCGAAGAGGTTGAATGGAGCGATTCCAGCCTCGGCTGCCCGGATCCGGACGCGATGTACGCCCAGGTCATCACACCGGGCTTCCTGATCGTCCTGGAATCCGAAGGCAACACATTGTACTTTCACACCACGATCAACCCCGATGGACCACTGGTGCAATGCACAGAAGACGGCACACCCGCCGCTTCTTCGATGGTCGAAGTCGCGCCGCAAATGGTCATGGACGACCCCTTGTCCCGCCTGGTCGAACGCGCCACCGAGGACCTTATGCAGGCGACCAGCGCCGCGTCCGATGAGATCACAACTGTCAGCACCGAAGAGATGGAGTGGAGCGACTCCAGCCTCGGCTGTCCCGAGCCGGACACGATGTACGCCCAGATGATCACACCGGGCTACCTGATCGTCCTGGAAACCGGCGGCGAAACCTACAAATACCACACCGGGACCGACCCTGAAGGACCGCTGGTACAGTGTAACCTTGAGGCCGACAGCGAAGAATAGCTCGGTCGGTCACGCCAATGAAATCGATCAGAAATCAGGATCAGTTCGATGAGCTGGTCCTCAGCGCCATAGAAGACCTGCCCGAAATCTTTCTTGACTGCCTGGAGAATGTCGCCATCGTCGTCGAGGAATGGCCCGATCGTGCCACCCTCCAGTCCGTCGGCGTGCGCCAGCGCAGCAATCTCCTGGGCCTCTACCAGGGCATTCCCCAGACCGATCGAACGCACGGCTACAATCTGGTCATGCCCGACAAGATCAGCATCTACCGCCGTCCCATTCTCATGCGCTGCCGCACCGAGCCCGAAGTCCGCGAACTCGTGCAAAGAGTAGTCCGCCACGAAATCGCCCACCACTTCGGCATCGACGACGATCGCCTCGTCGAAATCGGCGCCTACTGACACCGCGAAACAAGTCCAATCTGTAGTAACCGTAGACTGAAGCGTCGCCTCAGTTGGCAGCCGTGCGTACCGTCTCCATTCAACCGCCGCCCACTGTTTTCATTTCACTTCTGATTTAAGTTTCAACTGTGGATCTCTCGAGATCTCTCATGTGACGCTCGTGAAGCGCTCGTCGTCCTCTTGCGAGTTCCTGCAAGCGTCTCCTGCAAGCGGCACCCTCCTCGTTGCCTTCACTGCAACTCTCTTAGACTAGAGCTGACCCAGTTTCAGGTCGCGTCCCCCATATTTTCGGGTGCATTGGCAACCCCTGCCGCCTATGCTAAGATGCCCTGCATATATTGTGATGTTCCTGCATATATCGTGATGTTCCTGCATAGTTTGCGATGTCATTGCCAGCACACCTCTCGTGTGCAAACGCATTCATAACGCGTCACGGTTCCCCGCCAACCCAAACGGGCGCCCCTTCCCGACCCTCGTCGAGCCCAGAACGGCAAGAACCCCATTCCTGCGTCGGGCGACCTGCCGAGTAAGGGCCGCACCAACACTGTACACGCCGGGCGCCCTGCCTAACTTGGTCTGTGGCTTCAGGGAGCACGCCGACCGCCAGCCTCTGCTGTCTAGGTGTTAAATGGTCGCTTCCAGCAATTTCCGGTTCCGGCTCGAGTCAGTTCTGATTTACCTGGGCCTTGGCATCTTCGCGTTCATCGCCGTAACGCCCTTCCTCCACACTATCGCCCGCTCCTTCAGCGCCGAAGCCCCAATCCTTCGCGGTGAAGTCTATATCTGGCCGGTGGGTTTTTCCTTCGATGCCTACGAGCGCCTGATCATCGGCGGCACCTTCTGGCTGGCCTACCGCAACTCCTTCCTCATTACCACCTCCGCAACACTGGTGCAGATGATCATGACCATACTCTGCGCTTATCCTCTGTCGCGCACCTATCTGCCCGGCCGCAATATTCTCATGACCCTGATCGTCTTCCAGATGATCTTCCCCCCCAGCCTGATACCTTTCTATCTGACCGTGCGCGAGGTCGGCCTTATCGACAGCTGGGGCTCTCTCATCTGGCCCTACGCCATCAACACCTTCAATATGATTGTGCTGAAAAGCTACTTTCAGGCGTTGCCAAGAGAACTGGAGGAATCGGCCATCATCGACGGCGCTAACGATTTCAAAGTGCTCATCTACATCATGCTGCCCCTTTCCGTCCCAGTGCTCCTGACTCTGACCTTGTTCTACGTTGTCGCCAACTGGAACCTGTTCCTGCCGGCCATCTTCTTTATCAACGACGGCAATAAGCAGCCGCTCCAGGTGATCCTGCGCGACATGATCTGGTCCATGCAACTCGCCACCCAAACCGCCAGCGCCGACGATTTCGAAAGGCTGGCCGGCATGGAAGCCCTCAAAGCCTCCAGCGTCATAATTGCCGCAATCCCAATGCTGGTCGCTTACCCGTTCTTCCAACGTTTCTTCATTAAAGGCATCCTTCTCGGCGCGATCAAGGGGTAGATGTCGCGAGAGCCGGTTTCCCCTTGGCCGTCCTTCAACCGTGTTTGAAGTATTCAACCGTTGTAGTTGACGTGAAGCGATTTTCGTCTCTAGTGTGATTCAACGTCCAGTTTCCACAGGAGGGAATCAAGCATGTCTGCACAATCAAAACTCACCCGCCGACAAGCCCTTAAACTGATGGGAGTCGGCACATTCAGCGCCTATCTGGCAGCCTGCGCCGCGCCCGCTGGCACGTCCGAAATGGACGACTCTGAGATGCCCGCCGGCGAAAAGAAGAAGATCTCTATCTCTCACATCGGCGGCGGCAGCGTGGAGGCCTCGGAGAAGTCAAACCGTATGAAGCTCCTGCGCGCCGGCTTCCCCGACATCGAGTTTGAGAACCGCTGGGTCAGCTACGCAGCCTACCTGGACAAAATACCCGTCCAGATCGCCAGCGGTGACCTCGCCGACCTTCAGTTCTGTAACGCCTTCAACGACATTCCCCTGATGATGGAGAACGAGGTCATCATCGAAACCGGGCCGCTCCTGGAGCAGTTCGGCCAGAACATCCTCGCCGTCACGCCTGAGGCGGCTTGGGCCTCCACCGTCTACGACGGCAGACAGGTCGCCGTCACCCACAATATCTACGACCTCAATATCTGGTGCAGCCAGTATCGCGGCGACTGGCTTGAGTCGCTCGGCATGGGCATCCCCGAAACGATCGATGAGTATGGCGAGGTACTGCGCGCCTTCACCAACAGCGACCCCGACGGCAACGGCCAGGACGACACCTATGGCCGCCTGCTCTACAACTCCGTCCGCTTCGACGACGACTTCTTCCATGCCTTTGGCGTCGCCGTCGGTCACCACCTCAATGGCTTCTGGCGTCAGCGCGACGGCCGCCTGGAACTGGACTGGGTCCAGCCGGGAATGAAGGACGCGCTTGCCTGGATGAGCTCCGTCTGGGCCGACGGCGGATACCATCCCGATTCGATCAGCATTCCTCTCGGCCAGAAAGACAACGCCTTCCGTGCCGGAATCGCCGGCAACGTCTATACTGCCTGGAGCGCAGTCGACTTCGCCCAGGAACAGATCAGAACAGTTGCCCCCGAAGCCACCGTCGTGGCCGGCCCGGCCCCCGAAGGACCTGGCGGCCGCGGCTATACCGGCGAAGGCTGGCCCTGGTGCTTCGTCATTCCGATCACTGCCGAGCATCCCGAAGACTGTGTGCGCGTAATCGACTGGTTCTTCACGCCCGACATCGCCGCCCAGATCATCTGCGAAGGCGTCCTCGGCGTAACCAACAAAGGCCTCAACGAGAACGGATGGTGTGTCGAATTCACCCCCGAAGAGAAAAAGGCCATGGGCGAAGAATGGTCGCAGAAACAAAACGAGGTCCAGGACATCAGCGTCTTCTGGGGTCTCTGGCTGACGATCGGGACGTTGGGCGGTGTGCAGGCCTTCCCCACCTTCCCGCCCGATATGAAGAAACACTTCGATGACATGCTCGCAGCCAAATACTCCGACGAAGCGCTTGCCGCCCAGGTAATCTCGCAGGAATATCTCAAGATTACTGAGAAGCCTCGCCCCGTCCAGGCCGACAAAGAGTTCTGGCCCGGCCTGCAGACCCGTTTCGGCGAGTTCATCTCGCAGGCAGTAGCCGGCACCATCGATATCGACCAGGGCTGGTCAGAGTGGCTCGACTTCTTCGAAAAGAACGGTGGCCCTCTACTCACCGAGCAGGTCAACGAGATCTAGCAGTCAGACATCAGTGGTCGGAGGCCGGGATAGAAACTGGCCTCCGACCAAAGCCAGATGAGGTTGACAAAGTGGCAACATCAGCCGTATCCAATTCCACCGCGACCTCGGGCCGCCGCAGGACCTTCTGGGCGCAGTTTCTCTTCAACGCCTGGACATACCGCTATCTCTACCTGATGCTGGTCTTCCCCTTCGTCTTCTTCATCATCTTCCGCTTCTACCCCATGTGGGGCAACATCATCGCCTTCAAAAAGTACCAGTTGATGCACGGGATTTGGGGCAGCGAGTGGGTTGGATTCAAGCACTTCAACACACTATTCGACGATCCCGCCTTCATGCGCGTTCTGCGCAACACCGTCTCCATTGCCGTATTCAAACTGGTCTTTACCTTCCCTGCCCCGATTCTTCTGGCGCTGTTCATCAACGAAGTCCGCCACATGGCCTATAAGCGGTTTGTTCAAACCGTCGTCTACGTGCCCCATTTTCTTTCCTGGGTAATCTACGGCGCAATCCTCTATATCGTGTTGTCGCCGGCAAACGGCATCGTAAACAACGTCGTCGCCGCATTCGGCTTGGAAAAAGTCGCTTTCTTCCAAAAGCCGGGTTACTTCCAACCTATTGTCATAATCTCATCATTGCTCAAAGAGACCGGTTGGGCCGCCATCATCTATCTTGCCACCATCGCAACAATCGACCTTACTCTGTACGAGGCCGCCATCATCGACGGCGCCAACCGCTGGCAGCTCATGCGATACGTGACTCTGCCCGGCCTCGCCATGACCATCGTTACTCTCTTCATCCTGCAGATTGGATTCTTCCTTAACGTCGGTTTCGAACAGATATTTATCCTGCAGAACAATATGGTGCTAATGACCGCTGACGTGATAGAAACGTTCATCTACCGTGTCGGCATCCGCCAGGCCCGCTTCGACTTTACGACCGCCGCCGGCCTCTTCAACGGTCTGGTGGGTATGGTGCTCGTCCTCCTTGCCGACCGCTTAGCCAAACGCCTGGACCTGCCCGGTATCTTCTGATGCTGACTCTGAGGGTGCATCCCAAAGCGGGAGTGAACTCTCATATACCTCTGGTATCGACTAGCCCGTGTCCAGTCCCCACTTCCATCCCCGAAAAATCGCCCTCTCACTATCCACTATCCACTATCCCCTGCAGTTCCCCATCTAAATTGGGTTGAAAAACTGACTACCTCCTGAAAGTCCTTACCCAATAAGATGCATATGCCCTGCAGATTCGGGTAAAGTTGCCCCTCGCGAGCCCAAATCGTGTGCTATAATAGTGTCCGAAATGAGTTGCGTTTCCTCTGACCCTGAGAAGCCATGACTCTCGCCAAAAGAATATATGAAGCCGAAGGAGGGCCGCTGTAAGTCTGTGAGTCGCCGACTCTTCATCTTCCGATACCTATTGAAGACGGCGAGGAACCGCCTGCGAAATCAAGAGAAAAGTCCAAAAAAAAGTATTCCCGTCGACTTAGGTCGACTCGCGTCGACCTGGATCGACCTAACCTAAGACAATTGCATCGAATTCGGACAAGGCCTCGAAAGGCTACCTGAGTCGAAAAGGTACCCTTGGCGGGCCCGCTCTATGGACAATCGAGGCGCACGAAGTTGAATAGCTACCGCTCTCGCCCAAAGAAAACCTGAAGGCGAAAGCCGTCAGCTGAAACGCTGTGAAATGCCCCCAAAACGTCCTCTCGGTATCCATCAGGGGCGGCGAGGATCTATTCGATAAGACGCAAAATAGCGTCCAAAAAAACTGAAAATGGCGCGACATACGTATACATACGTATACATTTCGCGACATTTGTATACATTTCACGGCCTGAACACAAGCAAATGAATCCAGCAATAACGAGTGCCCGTTGACCTTTGCCACAATAGCAATTCGCGGGAGAAAATGCTCTTCCGCCAAGGGCCGCACAGCCGCCCATTGAGAATCCGTTACGCCTCCGGTGTTCTTCGCCGCCCTTCGCCGATTGACTGGCTCTGCCTACTGCAAAACGCAAGCGAGAAAATCCCCGGCAGTTCTGCCGGCTTTCCGTTTCCGCTCATCGCTGCGCCGCCTTGCCAACGGGCAACTGAACCTCAGCCTCAGTTCGTTCCTCGCATAGGGAAGGTTTAACATAAGTGGACGCCCTCTGATGGCTACGCTAATCTTCGAAACTGAGTGCGATTGCCCCGGGCATAAGTCCCAGGGCCCTTGCATCTAATGTGAGTCCCGGTTGACACCAGGACCTCCCGCACGGGTTACCGAAAGGAGTCGCGTCTGTCCTGCCCGCTCCTACGCAATACGCAATACGCCGTACCCAATAACCGCGTCTTCAAATCGAACGCAAATCAGATGAGAATTTTCTCCTTCAGTTGCCAAGCGGGGGTGATTACTGTAAACTGAAAGTTCGGAGTGGAAGGAAGAAATATGCGGCTGAAAGAGAAAGTCGCCATCGTTACCGGTGCCGGCCGCGGGCTAGGCCGTACGATCGCCAGACGTTTTGTTGAAGAAGGGGCAACCGTTGTCATCGCCGAGCAGGACATCGAATCCGGACGCCGTGTCCATGCCGAGTTGCAAAGTGTCGGCGGCACAGCCGTCTTTGTCACGACCGATGTCTCCAGCCGTCCTGACGTAGAACGGTTGGTTGACAAGACGGTGCGGCGTTTTGGCCGTATCGACATCCTGGTCAACAATGCCGCTGTCCTCGGCGAAAACGGCCATTTCCTCGAAATATCCCAGTCAGTCTGGGATCACGTGGTCAGCGTCAATCAGACGGCGGTTTTTGTCTGTTCACAACTGGCGGGCCGCGTTATGGCGAAGGCCGGCAGGGGAAATATCATCAACATCTCCTCCATAAATGGCGCCGTCCCTCTGCCCCGCTGCGCAGCCTATGTCACTGCCAAGAGCGCGGTCGAGTCCTTGACCCGCATTGCGGCCAACGAATTGGCCCCTTACAATATCCGCGTAAACACCATCGCTCCAGGTCCCATCGAGACCCGCCCGCCGCATCTGGAAACACCGCGCAAGACCGAAGATACCCTGCTTCGTCGCAACGGCCTGCCGCACGAAATCGCAGCAGCAGCCGTCTTTTTGGCGTCGGATGAGTCCAGTTTCATCACCGGGGAACGCATAGCCGTCGATGGCGGCATGTTGGTCAACGGCTATCGAATTTACGACGTCGATCGCCCTGCATAGCCTAATGTGCCAGCGCGATACGAACAATAGGTACGTTGTCTTGCCGGCGAAGACAATATATAGATGAGGAACCGAGAAATAGTGCGAACGGTCAATCCTAGAGTACTGCCTGTGAAACTGCTCCGCATGAGCCTTTCCTTGCTCATAGCCCTCCCGCTCCTGTCCGCCTGCTTCGGCCCGGACCTGCCCGGCGCGCCCCAAATGCCCAAACTGCCCTCGCCGCGTAACCTACCCGGCGTCGACGAACTGCTGGACCAACTTCCCGGCTTCGACCTGGATCTGCTGGACGAACTGGACCTCCCCGACCTGAGCGATATCGCCGACCTGCCGCAGCTCGTCGACCTCCCCATCGTCGATGTCGCAGAAAACGCCATCGCATTCACCGGCCCGACCGAAATGCGCATTGAAATCGGCGAATTCATTCGCGGCACCGATATTCAACTGACCGAGGTCGTCGACGGCCGTGCCGAATTCCTCTTCTCCGGCCTGCGCGCAGAGCGCATCGCCGGTGATTCGCTCGACTTTGACGGCCCGTGGCCAAATATCGGCGGCGTCGACTACCTGCTGCGACTCCGCGTCTATCAAGTGACCGAAGAGTACGTTCGGGCGGCCGGTGTCCATCGCATGGTGATCGAGGGCATCCAACCTATACATCAGCCGGCAATGGCCCTGCAGGAAAACACACTCAAGATTCCCTACACAGGTTCGGTCGGCCCCGGCGATCAGCTCAAAGGAACCACGTTCGGTTACATCGGGCACGGAGAACGAGGCGCCGAAATCAGTGGAATCCCTGCCGGCGATTTTCCCTTTCGTAAGACCGGTGATAGTCTGCGATGGCAGGGCATGCTGCGTCCGGATCTGCCCAGCCAGTTTGACCTGCGCATCATCAATTACGGCGAGAGTTCAGTCCAGGTGGCAGGGATCGTCTCTCTGCAACTTCCCGATTAGATCCTCTTGCCCGATTAGATCCTCTTGGTAGTCAACTACATGGCTGCACAGCCAATTTCACCAAGAGAGGATGTCTTCACACAGGAATGCTTGACCTGAGACCCTGCAGTGAAGCAAAGAACAGAGGGTGGAAAGCGTAGAAGAGTTCAGAAGTGTTGGAGAAAATACGATGGTTGAGGCTGTGACCAACCCAGGTATGTTGAGTGTGATTCGAAGGTTCAGACCACACGCCGACCTCCAGGGAATTCGCGCCGACTATTACAACCTTACCGACCTCCAGGGCCAGCCCTTGGCCGGACTCCTTGTGCTGATGGACCGGCGCGGACGGCCCGTGCGCGCCGAAATCCATATGAACAACAACACCGCTGACGCGCTCTACGAAATTGCCTTGCGCCAGAGCCTCCGCCTCATCGAAGACCGTTACAAAAGCGACCGTCCCGTTCGTCTTTACCCGCTCCGGATGCAATTGAATAGCGACCCGCTCTCGGTTCAACCCAGGGGCAGCGCCCCAACTGCCGGCATCGCGCCGGCCCCGGCCTCCGGCAACCCCCTGCTTCTGGTCGGCGCACTGCTCCTCGCGATCTCCGCCCTCTTCAGCGGCTGGTTCCTCAACGAATGGCTTACAGGCGACCTGACCCGGTCCGGTACGCCCGCCTCGATTTCCGCCGGCGCCTCGTCAGGGGCCGCCGGACCGGATGTTCTCATCGTCGAAACCAACGGTCTGACTCCCAGCCGAAATGCAATCCCAATGAACGTGGGCGATCGTATCCGGCTGCTGCCCGAGTACAAAATCTCACTGCGCTCCGAAGCCGGCGCGCAGGCCGGTGTCATCGTTACCCACCTGCAAGACGCCGATCCCATGACAATTCTCAACGGCCCGGTATGGCTGGAAGGCAACAGCGATACCATCGTCTGGTGGTATGTGCGCGTTGATAACGGTGCAGAAGGCTGGGTGCCGGCCAATACAAGTGAACTGACTCTCTTGGAACCTTTCTCCCAATAAGCCCTACAAGTCTGGCCACGCCGAAAATGACCAAAGACGAGCAAACCCAACCCAACGTGATCGTAGTCGTCGCCGATACCCTGCGTACTGCGTTTCTCGGCTGCTACGGAAACGACTGGATCTCCACGCCCTCGATCGACCGCTTTGCCCAGCAGAGCGTCCGCTTTACTCGCGCCCATCCCGAATGTCTGCCCACAATTCCCACCAGGCGCACCTTGCATAGCGGCCGCCGTGCATTTCCCTTCAACGACTACCGACCGGTCCCGTGGGATAACGTCTACCTGCCCGGCTGGCAACCGATGAACGCTGAGGAAAGCACTATCGCCGAAACCTTACAGCAGGCCGGCTACCACACAGGTTTCGTCGCCGATGTGCCCCACTACTTCGTGCCCGGTATGAACTTCACCCGCGGCTTCCGCCAGTGGGAGTTCGTCCGCGGACAGGCCGAAGACCGCTGGCATGCTGTCGCCGACGCAGACCCGGCAATTTTTGACCGCTATCGCGCCAGCGCCGCCGAACGCATCGCCGCGCACCTGGTAAATGTGCGGCCCCAACGCCCCGAGGAAGATTGGCCCACCGCCCGCACCTTCCAATGGGCCATCGATTTTCTGCGCGCCAACCACCCGCCCGGTCGCAGCCAGGACACCTCCCCTTTCTATCTCTATGTAGACAGCTTTACCCCCCATGAAACATGGGAAGCGCCCCTGCACTACTATGACCTCTACGGCAGCCGCGCCCAACGCGAACCAATCTGCCTGTCCGCCGCCTACGGGCCCTTCGCCGACCAGTACGACGACCGCATCCCCAGCATCCGCGCCAACTACGCCGGCCTCGTCACCATGGTCGACACCTGGTTCGGCCGTCTCCTCGACACCGTCGACCGGCTGGGACTGCGAGAAAACACCCTGATCTTCTTCGCCAGCGATCACGGTACCAACTTCGGCGATAATCCGGACAGGATCATGGGGAAACCCGCCGACTACATGTACCCCGGCACCATGGACATACCCCTGCTTATGCGCCATCCCGCCGGCACGGGAGCAGGTCAGGTACGCGACGAACTGGTCTACACCTTGGACGTGCCCGCCACAATTCTTGCCGCCACCCGCCAACAGTCGGCCGACCCGGTCGAAGGTCAGAGTCTACTGCCTCTGCTCGAAGATGGCGGCGGATTCGCTCGTCGTGATTATCTGACCTGCCGCTATGGCAACTCTGTCTGGTATCGGGATGACCGCAACTGGTTCTTCGACTCCGTGGACTGGCAGACGCCCCCGAACCAGACCTCGTCCAATGGGCGCCAAACGATCACGCGGCTGTTCGACCTCGCAACCGACCCCGACTGCCAGGTGAACATCGCCGATCATAACCCTGAGCGTGTCGCCTTGGCACGCCAACGAATCCTCGCCGACGCCGGCGGTCATCTCAACTACTACGAGCGTCACGACTCCACCGACGCTCTCGGACGTCCGGAGTTTTCCAGCAGGTAAAATGCGAGTCACCTGGGGTCGGTGCTCTCTGGCTGCCCCGCCAACCGTCCGCAAGCAACTGGAGTTAGCCTGATGCCAAAGATTGCCGCCGACCGACTCGAACGGATCGCAGGCCGGCTCATGCAGGCCGCCGGCGCCTCCTCTGCCGAAGCCGCTACCATCTCGCGCCACCTGATCACCGCCAACCTCGCCGGCCACGACTCCCACGGTGTCATTCACGTTCCCGGCTACATCGCCTCAATCCGAAAGGGCCATCTGCAGCCCGGCGCTCCCTTCACTATCACCCAGGAGAGCCGCGCCACAACCGTCATAGACGGCAACTGGGGCTTCGGTTTCACCGTCTCCGAACGGGCCATGCAGCTGACCATCGACAAGGCGCGCCGCGAAAACGTCGCCGCCGCCACCGTCGTGCGTCAGGGCCATGTCGGCCGGCTGACCGACTACCCGCTCATGGCCGCCGAAGCCGGCATGATCGGGCTGATGACCGCCGATTCCGGTCGCGGGCCCAAGAGCGTCGCCCCTTTCGGCGGCCGGGAACCGCGCCTTGGTACCAACCCAATCTGCATTGCCGTCCCCTCCAATCTGGACGGCCCCTTCTACATCGACATCGCGACCTCAGCCGTCGCCGGTGGCAAATTGGGGGTTGCCATCCAGCGCGGGCAGTCAATACCTACCGGCTGGGTGATCGACAGCGAAGGCCGCGCCTCCACAGACCCTACCGCCGCCCGCAACGGCGGGGCCATGCTGCCCCTTGGCGGATCCGAAGGCCACAAAGGCTACGGTCTGTCTGCCATGGTCGAAATTCTGTCAGGACTGTTGACCGGCCTTGGATTCGGCATCGAACCGTCGGGCCGCCACAACGACGGCTGCTTCATGGCTGTCTTCCAGGTCGATGCCTTCCGCCCCCTGGAGGGCTTTAAGCAGGAAGTCACCGAATTCGCCCGCTACCTTACAGCGACACCGCCTGCCGAGGGTATCGAACGCGTCTACTACCCCGGCGAGCTGGAATTCCTGCGGACCCAGACAGGCCGCGTTGATGGCATCTACGTTGAAGAGAGGACCTGGCAGAGTCTTGCCGACTTGGCCGGCGAACTTGGCGTCGACGAGGACTTTTCTTCTGATACCGGCGGCCAGTGACCAAAAACGCACTCGCCGTGTACCGCGAATTGCCCGCAGCGTTGGAAAAAGCCGCACTTCAGGCTACAATGGCCCTGGAGTGCCGAGCATTACCCAAAATGAACGATGCAAAGCCTAACAAATAAGCCGGGCAGTGCCATCACGCAAAGCCTGCGTGGCATGGCGCTGAGTCACCCGGACACAATCAAAGTACATTTCGACCCGGACTATGTCGAGCGACTGGCCCCCTCCCCTTCCGGGAAGGTCGCCGTGATCAGCGGCAGCGGCAGCGGACACGAACCCCTGCCCATCGGTTACGTCGGTCTTGGCATGCTCGATGCCGCCTGTCCCGGCCCCATCTTTACCAGCCCCTCCCCGGTACAGTTGCTGGCGGCCGTCCATTCGGTCGACCACGGCGGAGGTGTCCTCTTCGTCGTAAAGAACTATGCCGGAGGCGTCCTCAACACCGAGCTGACCATCGAAATAGCCTTGCAGGAGGGAATAGACGCCCGCTATGTGCTCGTCAATGACGACGTCGCGATCCCGAATGTCGCCAATCGCCGCGGGCTCGGCGCAGCGACTCTGGCCTGCAAGATCGCCGGCGCCGCCGCCGAATCCGGCTATACGCTCGAAGAGGCCGAGGAAGTGACGCGGCGGGCCGTCTCCGCCTCCCGAAGCATGGGAATAGGAACCAACGTCAACACGCTCCCTCGCAACGGGCCCGGCGACAATCTAGCCGATGATTCAATCGAAGTGGGAATAGGCATACACGGCGAACCCGGCAAAGTGCGTTCGGTCAGTAAGGGAATGCCGGAGATCGTCGACCTGATAGTACACCCTATTCTCCATGACCTGCCCTTTGCTTCCGGCGATCGCGTCCTGCTCCTGATTAGCGGGATGGGCGGTACGCCGCCTCTGGAGTTGTACCTTTTCTCCGAGGCGATTCATGAGTTGCTCGGGGCCCATCAGCTTCGCGTAGAACGCCAACTGATCGGAAACTACCTTACCTGCCTCGGCCGCGGCGGGTATACGATGACGCTGATGCGATTGGACGACGAGCTTATGCAACTGTGGGACGCCCCCGTGCATACGCCCGTCCTGCACTGGTAACGAAACGGATTACGCAAATGGCCCAGGAGATCACAACAAAGCAACTTCGCAAATGGCTATTGGCTTACGCTACTCGCATCATCGAGAACGAAGCCCAGCTCACCGAGTTGGATACCGCCATCGGTGACGCCGACCACGGTGTAAATATGCGTCGCGGTATGGACATACTACAGAAACGCCTGCAGGAAAAGGAGCAAGCTGAAGAGATCAGCGCATTCCTCCGTTCCGTCGCCATGACCCTCATCAGCGGCGTTGGCGGGGCTGCCGGCCCCCTGTACGGGACCTTCTTCCTGCGCGCCGCCACCAGCCCCACCAACGGCAGCTCGATCGATCTGGCACAGTTGACCCAGATGTTTCGCTACGGCCTGGATGGACTCCAGCAGCGGGGCAAAGCCCAGGCCGACGACAAGACCATGATCGATACAATTCAGCCCGCCGTCGAAGCATTGGAGGCAGCGGTTGCAGCCCAACAGAGCGCCGCAGTCGCCTTGGCTGCCGCCCGCCAGGCCGCCCATCTCGGTATGAAGCATACGATCGAAATTGAGGCCCGAAAAGGACGCGCCAGTTACCTTGGCCCCCACTCCATCGGTCATCAGGATCCCGGTGCCACCAGCGCCTACTTCCTGTTCGAGACCGCCGCCGAGGTCCTCACAATAACCGGTGCTGACTGATGCCCCATCTGATCGGTGCCATCGATTCCGGGACCACCAGCACCCGCTTCATGCTCTTTGATCAGACGGGCGCCGTCGTCGGATTTGAACAGCAGGAACACGAACAGATCTTCCCCCGCAGCGGTTGGGTCGAGCACGATCCGCTCGAAATCTGGCAGCGGACCCAGGCCGTGATTCGGGCGACCCTCTCTAAATGTAACCTACAGCCCGAACAGATCGCCGCCATCGGCATTACCAATCAACGCGAAACAGCGGTCGTGTGGGACCGCCGCACCGGTCAGCCGGTCTGCAACGCCATCGTCTGGCAGGACACCCGCACCGACCGTATCTGCCGCCGCCTGGAGGAAGCCGGTCACGCCCCTACTTTCCAGCGCAAAGCCGGTCTGCCTCTGGCAACCTACTTCGCCGGCCCCAAATTCCGCTGGATCCTGGAAAACGTTGAAGGCGCCCAAAACAAAGCCGAATCCGGTGAACTGATCTGCGGCACAGTTGACAGCTGGCTCATCTGGCAGCTCACC
Source organism: Caldilineaceae bacterium (assembly GCA_958295845.1). Lineage (GTDB taxonomy): Bacteria > Chloroflexota > Anaerolineae > Caldilineales > Caldilineaceae > Bin5. Next base: position 4,293,948 of record OY282376.1, on the reverse strand, counting down.
GGCAGCGACCGCGTGCATGTCACCGATCCCACAAACGCCAGCCGTACCATGCTGATGGACCTGGAATCCTTGGCCTGGGATGAAGAGCTGCTCGATATTCTGACGATTCCGTCCTCGATGCTGCCGGAAATCCGGCCCAGCAGCGAACCTTCCTACTACGGCAAGACCGCCGCAGATGGCCCATTCGGCGCCGCTATTCCAATCTGCGGCAATCTGGGAGACCAGCAGGCAGCGACCGTCGGCCAGACCTGTTTCAGCCCTGGCGAGGCAAAGAACACCTACGGCACCGGTTGCTTTATGATCCTGAACACCGGTGAAGAGATCGTCTATAGCCGCAACGGGCTTCTGACCACCGTCTGCTACCAGATGGGCGAATCGGCGCCGGTCTACGCACTCGAAGGTTCAATTGCCATGGCCGGTGCTACAGTGCAATGGCTGCGCGACGAACTGCAACTGATCAGTTCGGCCGCCGAGACTGAAGAGATCGCCCAAAGCGTCAACGACACCGGCGGCTGCTATCTGGTACCCGCCTTCAGCGGGCTCTTCGCGCCCCATTGGCGTAGCGACGCCCGCGGGGTCATCGTCGGTCTCACCCGCTACGTCAACCGGGCGCACATCGTGCGCGCCGCCCTCGAATCCATCTGCTACCAGACGCGGGAAGTGCTGGACGCGATGAACGCCGACAGTGGCGTGCCCCTGCGCCAGCTCAAGGTGGACGGCGGCGCAACAGTCAACAACAAGCTGATGCAGATGCAGGCCGATATTCTGGGAACGACCGTGATCCGGCCCCGTATCGCCGAGACGACCAGCCTCGGCGCCGCCTATGCAGCTGGCCTGGCTGTCGGTTTCTGGCCGGAATTGGATGCACTTCGTGCGCAATGGCGCGAGGACAAGGTCTGGCAGCCGCAGATCGACGAAACCGAACGGGACCACGGTTATGCCGGTTGGCAGAAGGCCGTCGAACGCACGCTCGCGTGGGCGGATTGAACGCCGCCGTGTCTGCCAGACTCCGCTCTGGTCCAGTGGAGAGTCAGTCGTGATCGGTCTGGTCATCGTCTCCCATAGCGCCAAACTTGCCGAAGGCGTCCAGGAATTGGCGGCGCAGATGGCGGGAGAACAGGTTGGCATAAGTCAGGCCGGAGGACTCTCCGATGACGGTGAGACGCTCGGAACGGACGCATTCAAGATTTTATCGGCCATCGAGGAAGTCTGGTGTGAAGACGGAGTCCTGTTGTTGATGGATTTAGGTAGTTCTGTCATGTCGGCTGAAATGGCTCTCGAAATGCTGCCCGAGCAGCAACGGCAGAACTGTCTCCTCAGCAACGCGCCCTTGGTAGAGGGCGCCATCGTTGCGGCGCTTCATGCCAGCCTGGGCGAGCCTTTACAGGCGGTGAATAAAGTCGCAGAGGCCGCGCTGTCAACGCCAAAATTGGCAAATGCGGGCTGAGCAGAACGGACAAACAAAGTCGTGGAACTCTGAGATGGAGAATCGATCTTCACAGGCAGGCCCTCCAGATGGAAGGATTGAGGGCAAAGAACAGCACCAGGAGAGTGGGTTGAGCAACAACACCCACTCCCCTCTGCTTGACGATCACCCCGCGATACCCGAGTCGCCGGCTCAGCAGCATAAGAGCGCCGTGGTCACTGTCACTGATCCTCGCGGCCTCCACCTCCGCTCCGGCAGAGACGTGGTCCGCACCGCCAGCCTGTTCCAGGCCCGGATCACAGCCGCCAACCTCAGCCGCAACAGCAACGCCGTCGATCTGAAAAGTATTATTCAGCTGATGCAGCTTCAGGCCCGTCAGGGGCACGACCTGCAACTGGCGGCAAATGGACCCGACGCTGACGCAGCCATCGAGGCGCTCTGCTCCCTCTTCTAAACACCAACGGATAATACCTGTGCAACAGCTTTTTCACGGCCTCTCAGCCGCACCTGGGGTCGGTATCGGCAATATATACAAGTATGCCCCAGTCGCCGCCGACGATCCCGGCGCGACGACCACGCACGCTGCCGGCAATCCCGAAGACGAATGGGAGCGTTTTCTCGCAGCCCGTCTCTTGGTCGATGAGGAACTGGCACGCTTGGCCCAGATCGGGCAGACAGCGACCGCAGAGATATTTCTCGTTCACCGCGAAATCCTCCATGACAGCACCTTAACCGACGCTGTGCGCGCCGCCATCGATTCCGGCGCAGACGCCACCCGCGCCACCCGCCAGGCCACCGGCGAACTAGTCCGAATCTTCCAGGATCTCAGCGACCAGTATTTCGCCAGCCGCGCCACCGATATCCGTGACGTAGGTCAACGTCTCGTCTTCCGCTTAGGTGGAATCACCTCCGCCCGCCAGCTGACCCCGTTGCCCGACAATACAATCCTGCTCGCCGAAGACTTAACCGCTTTCGATACCACGCACCTCGACCAGGCCCACGTCGTCGGCATCGCCCTCGCCGCCAGCACGCCCACAGCCCACACCGCCATTCTGGCTCGCAGCTTGGGCATTCCCCTCGTCTGCAGCGCCGGTGCTGAAATCCTGCAGCTCCACAGCGGCATGTTCGCCGTGGTCGACGGAATCCGCGGCCGCCTCCTCGTCGACCCTGATGAGGAGACGCTCGAACAGTACGAGTTGACCCGCTCTCGCCTCAGACGCTTCCAGGCCGAGGCGCTCTCGCACTCCCATGAACCCGCTCTGACCCCGGATGGCGAACGCATCCCCGTACGCGTGAACGTCAACAGCCGTGAAGATCTCCTGCACATCCACGCCAACGGCGCCGAAGGTATCGGTCTTCTCCGCACCGAAAACCTCTTCCAGCACCGCACCAGCCCGCCGTCCGTTTCCGAGCAGTTGGCTGCCTACCAGGATGTGCATTCCTACACCAACACCCACTCCCTCACCGTGCGCCTGCTCGACATCGGCGGCGACAAACCGGTTCCCTATCTGCAGCCTCCCGCCGAAGCCAACCCCTTCCTCGGCGTGCGCGGCATCCGCCTCCTGCTCCGCCACCCCCAAATGCTCATCGACCAGGCCCAGGCGTTGATAGAACTGGCGCAAAACGTTTCGCCCGTGGACCGCATTCGCATCCTCATCCCCATGATTTCGAAGGTGAGTGAAGTCCACCAGACTCTGGAACTGCTTGAAGAGGTTCCCGGCTATAAGCACTGCCGCCACAAACTCGGCACGCTTGAAGTAGGCGTCCTGATCGAAGTGCCGTCGGCCGCTCTCCTCGCGCACCACTTCGCCTGCCAGGTCGACTTCCTCAGCATCGGCACCAACGATCTGGCCCAATATACCCTCGCCGCAGACCGCGTAAACAGCGCTGTCGCAACATTGGCAACCCCGCTCGACCCCTCCGTGCTGCAACTGATCAGCCTGACCTGCGAGGCAGGCCGCGCCGCCGGCATCCCCGTCGCCATCTGCGGCGAAGTCGCCGGCGACCCGTCCGTCCAACCCCTGCTCCTGGGTCTGGGCTTAAACGAAATCAGCGTTGCCGGTCCGGCAGTTCCCCTGGTCAAATCCGCAATTCGGCGCGTGGACATGGACGCGGCCAGAGAGCTCGCTGCCACAGCGCTCAAATGCAGCCGCGCCCAGGAGATCCATCAGCTTCTCCATGACATTGGATAGCGCCCAATGAAGAGGATGCAGACCGAAATCCTCGTGATCGGCGGCGGCGCAACCGGCACAGGTGTTGCTTGGGATGCCGCCTTGAGGGGCTTTCGCACCATCCTCGTCGAAAAACGTGATCTGACACATGGCACCACCGGGCGATATCATGGCCTCCTGCACAGCGGGGCAAGATACGTACTGAAAGACGCCGACAGCGCAGTCGAGTGTATCAGCGAGAACCGCATCCTGCGCCGTACCCACACCCACTGCATCGAAGACACAAGCGGATTCTTCGTCGCTACGCCCGAAGACGAGGACGACTACCCCGATCGCTTCGTCGCCGCCTGCCGCCGCCTCAACATCCCCTGCACTGAAATCCCGGCGCAGGCCGCCCTGCGCCGGGAACCGCTGCTGAACCCCCGCATCAGTCGCGTCTTCGAACTGCCCGATGCCGCCGCCGACAGCTTCCTCGCCACCCACGCCACCGCGCAGGCCGCGCGCCAGGCCGGCGCAAAGCTACTGCCCTACCACGAGCTCACTCGTCTTCACCTCTCCGGCGGCGACGGCAACCGCACCGTTACCGGCGCCACCGTTCTCGACACAGTCTCAGGAGAAGACCTGCGTATAGACGCCGATCTCGTCATCAACGCCGCCGGCGCCTGGTCCGGTCAGGTCGCGGCCCTGGCAGGTGTGGAAGTAAAGATGATCCTTGGCAAAGGCGTGATGCTGGCCACCAACGCCCGCCTGACCAACACCGTTATCAACCGCTGCAAAATGCCCGGTGACGGCGACATTCTCGTGCCGATTCACACCGTCAGCGTCATCGGCACGACCGACGAACGAGTGGCCGCTCCCGAGGACCTGCCCATCGAACAGTGGGAAATTGACCTGATGCTCACCGAAGGCGACAAACTGGTGCCCGGCCTCAGCAGCAGCCGGATCCTGCGCGCCTGGGCCGGCGTACGCCCCCTCTACCAGGAAACCCAACAGTCAGGCGAGCCTACTCACGACAGTGGCGATTCCCAGCCACAAGAACTGCCAGAGCAGGCGTCGCCCCTGGACAGTCGTGACGCGACCCGCGCTTTGGCCCTGCTCAACCACCAGCAGCGCGATGGTGTGCGCGGTCTCATCACCATCACCGGCGGCAAATGGACGACCTTCCGCCTGATGGCCGAGTCAGCGGTCGACGCAGCCTGCGAGCAGCTGGGTGTTTCCCGCCCCTGCCGCACCGCCGAAACAGCCGTGCCCGGTGTCGAACAAGGACACTACTGGCTCGGCCATAGGCTCAACGAAGTCGAAGACGAGGAGCTGCAATCGGAGCTGATCTGCGAATGTGAACTGGTAACCCGCTCCATGTTGGAAGGCGCAGCGCAGCGCAATCCGACCGTAACTCTCGACGATCTGCGCCGCGATGTCCGCCTCGGCATGGGACCGTGTCAAGGCGGCTTCTGCACCTACCGCGCCGTCGGGATCCTGCACGAACTGCGCGCCGGCGATTCCTCTCCCGTCGCCGCAGAGTGGAACGTAGCCCATATGCAGTCCCCAGCCCATCATCACCGCGACAGGTCCGAGACAGAAGTACACGCCGCAGGCGCAGAACTGGCCTCCGATCCCGCACCAGATGACGACTCCCCCCAGCGCTCCGCTGCCGTCGATCCCCTTTCAGCCGTCTCGCAGCCGAACCTGCTCCTGCGCGACTTCCTGCAGGAACGCTGGAAAGGCGTCGCGCCGATCCTGTGGGGACAGCAGCTGCGCCAGGAACGTCTCGACGAACTGATCTATCTGAGTATCCTGAACGCCGATCATCTTCCGGTCGATGACAGGGAAAGCCCGCTTTCCTCCTTCTATCGTTCCGATTCCTCCCTTTCCGGTTCAGGTCTCTAGCCATGGCGTCCGCACGGGGATTCCCCTCCGAGTCAGCGCCGAGTGTGCTGACTTCCTGTTTCAGCAAGCCGGCAACCACCGGCGAAAACTCTTAGGCCCGCATGCTCGATCTCCTGGTCATCGGCGCCGGCCTGACCGGCCTGTTTGCCGCATATACCGCTGCCCGTGCCGGTCTGCGCGTGCGCGTGATCGCCCACGGCGCAGGTGCAACACACTGGCATGCCGGAACAATCGATCTTCTGGGATATGTGCAAAATGGTGAAGAGGCGGTCGCGAACTGGGCACAAGCGCTCCCCGAACTGCCGCCTGCACATCCTTACCGTCTTCTCGGCGTGGAGACAATTGCAACAGCGCTGGGCGAGTTTCAACGGCTTACTGCCGCGGCAGGGCTGCCCTATGAACGTCTAGACCCTGACAAGGATATCCTCGCTTCCAGCGCGTCGGAGAAGCGGACTTCGCAGAAGGAGGGTCCTGGCCAACAGGTCGATCAAGTCAAACTCGGACGAAACGGCCAGCTCATTTCACCGGTCGGCGCCGCCCGCCCGGTCTATCTGGCGCCCACGGCCCAACAGGCAGGCACCTTGCACGATGACCGGCCCGTGGCAATCGCCGGCCTGGCCGGCATGCCCGACTTCTACCCGGAACTGATCGCCGAGAATCTGCAAAAGCAGGGCCGCCCTGCTCGCAGCGCATCCCTGCCCCTCCGCCAACTCACCGATCGTCGGGACCACAGCCCGCTGCAATTGGCCCGCCTGCTCGATCAGCCAGCCGCGCAGGCACAGTTTGCGGAAATGGTTGTAGATGTAACCGCAGCCGGCGAACGTGTGGGTCTTCCCGCAGTACTGGGACTAAACGCCCACCTGCGCTTCCTGACGAAGCTTCACGAAGCGATCGCCAGTCGAGACCCCAGGACCTCCCAACCAGACGGCGGCCGCGAGGCGCGCCTCGCAGTCTTCGAAATCCCGACACTTCCGCCCAGTGTGCCAGGCTTGCGTCTTGACGCTGCCCTGCGCACCCAGTTGCAACGCCTCGGCGTCCGCGTTGAAATCGGCATGGAAGTCTGCGCATTCCACGCATCCGGTGGGCGCATCCATTGGGTCGAGACCGAGACCGGAAGCCGCCCCCTGCGCCACACCGCCCGCAACTACCTGCTGGCCACCGGCGGCATCCTTGGCGGCGGCATCTGGGCCGACCGCCGCGGTCGTGTAAAAGAGACAGTCTTTGACCTGCCGCTGACCGCGCCGCAGACGCGTTCCCAGTGGTTGCGACCCCTTTTTCTGGACAGGCGTGGCCACCCCATTTTTCAAGGCGGTGTCCCCGTCGACAACTTCCTTCGTCCATTGGATCAGGCTGGCGCGCCCGTCTATGATAACCTGTGGGCTGCCGGCGCGATCCTCGCCCACACCGACCCGATCCGCGAGCGCAGCCGCGAGGGAATCGCCATCACTACTGGCTACGCCGCCGCAAACGCAGTCGCCTCTGGCCAGTAACAGAACCGGAATTCTATTCCGCTTGCCGAGCGCCAACTACATTTGAGTTACTTGCGCAATGCAAACCGCACCTATGCACTCTGTCGGAACGAGCCTGAACGCCTGTATCAAGTGCAACATCTGCACCAGCTACTGCCCGGTCTCCGAAGTGACCGACAGTTTCCCGGGCCCGAAGTACGCTGCCCCCCAGTCGGAACGCTTCCGCGACTTCGGGCACCCACATTACGAGGACGCCTACGGCCCCATCTCCCGCCCGCTTGCCGTTGGACAGATGCCTGACGCCTCTGTCGACTACTGCTCCGGCTGCCGAGTCTGCAATGAAGTCTGCCCAACAGGCGTCCGCATCGCCGAAATCAACGCCCGCGCCCGCGCCCGCATCGTGGCGGCGCACGGCCTCTCCCTGCGCAACCGGCTCCTGGGCCGCAACGAACTGTTGGGACGGGTGGGCAGCATCGCGCCCGCCATCGCAAACTTCATCCTGCATAACCCGGTCAGCCGAAAGCTCGCGGCCGCCCTGTTCGGTGTGGCTGAGAAGGCGCCCCTGCCCCGCTGGCACCATGAAACGCTAAACCGCTGGCTGGCGCGTACCCGAGCCCAGCGGCTGCGCAGCGAACGCAAAGTCGTCTACTTCCACGGCTGCGCAACCCAGTACTATGAACCCTACGTAGGCATGGCCGCGATTCTGGTGTTGGAGCATCTCGGCTACGAAGTCGTAGTGCCCCCGCAAAACTGCTGCGGACTGCCCATGCTTTCCAACGGCGAGTTCGGCGCGGCCGAGGACCACCATCGCCGTAACGTTGACCGCTTGGCCGAATACGTCGACGCCGGTTACCCCGTCATAGGCACCAGCACCAGTTGCACATTGACCCTGAAGGAAGAGGCGCCGGAGCTGCTCGACCTGGAGCGCGATCCAGGCACACGGGCCCTCAAGCTAGCCACTTGGGATATCTTTGAATGGCTGCGCGAACGTCTCGATCAAGGCCAACTGCCCTCCGACCTGCGACCAGTTAACCAAACCGATCAACCCTTCATTCTTCCCTATCACGCCCCCTGCCAGCTACGGGCCCATCGCATCGGCAAGCCCGCGCTGGACCTGTTGGCCCAGATCCCGGGCCTTGACCTGCGCGAAAGTCACGCCCGCTGCTGCGGAATCGCCGGTACCTACGGCTACAAGACTGAAAAATACCAGATAGCCATGGATGTAGGAGCAGAGCTGTTCGACTATGTCGCAGCGCAGGCTGACGAGTCGGACCTGAGTTCCAACGGATCGGTTTCCCTTACCGCCTGCGACTCCGAAACCTGCCGCTGGCAGCTGGAACACGGTACCGGCCTCCCCTCCCGCCATCCCATCGAACTCCTGGCAGCAGCCTACGGCCTGTACGACCTTCAGGCGCGCCGTCCTGCCGCAGGGAACTGAGCCATGGATTCCCTTCGCATCCTCACAATCGGGGCCGGAGCCATCGGCTGCTTTGTCGGCGGCAAGCTGGCTTCCGCAGGGCACGCCGTGACACTGGTCGGACGCACCCGTACGACCGCCGCCCTGCAGGCGCGCGGTCTGGAGCTTCACGCGGCTGATGGCGAAGTCGAACGGATACCCTCGGTCAGCGCGGTTGCCTCAGTGCGAGAGGCCTTTCCCGACACCTATGACGTCGCCGTCCTCGCCGTCAAAAGCTATGACACAGCTACAGTTCTCGACGAATTGGCCTCAGCGGGAGCCGGGCCTCCCCCACCAATCCTCAGCCTCCAGAACGGGGTCGGCAACGAAGAAGAAATCGCTGCCCGTTTCGGTCCGGAGCGGGTTCTTGCTGGAACGATTACAGCGCCCGTCGAGGTCAGAGAGCCGGGCATCGTCCAGGTGACAAAGCCCTCCTTTGCCATCGGCCTGGCGTACCACCGCGGAGGCAATGAAGAGGCGGGAAGCAACTCTCACGCCTCTCTCCTCAATTCTCTCTCCTCGCATCTCTCCGCCGCCGGCATCCCAACAAAACTGTTCCAGGATGCCCATAGCATGAAATGGACGAAGCTGCTAATGAACATGATCGGCAACGCCACCAGCGCCATCCTGGCCGAGCCGCCCGGCGTCACCTTCGCCGACCCCCGCATCGCCAACCTGGAAATCGACGCCCTGCGCGAAGCCCTGCGAGTGATGTCTGCGGCCGGCATTCACCCTCTGAACGTCGAGAAATACCCGCTTCGAACGCTCGCTCCCCTACTGCGTTACGGTCCCCGCCCAATCCTGCGCTCCGCCCTGCACCGAATCGTCGGCGGAGCCAGAGGAGGAAAGATGCCCAGCCTCTTCTTGGATCTGGAGTCAGGCAAGAGGGGGAGCGAAGTCGGCTGGTACAACGGCGCCATCGTACGCAAGGGCGTAGAAGTCGGCATAGCGACGCCGGTCAACCGCTTGCTGACCGAAACTGTCCAGCAATTGGCAGCCGAACCGCAGTTGAGGGTTGCTTGGAGAGGGAACTTCGAACGACTCGCTACCGCGGCCAGAGGAGAATCTGGCCCTTAGTTCGCAGCGGATCGTGGCGGAACTAAGGCAGCCTCAAAGTTGAGAAAAGGATTTAGAAGCTATAATCCTGGCCCAATAAGAACGATCAGTAAAAGCGCCAGAACCGCAAAGGCCGAATACTCCAGCACAAGCCTGCGGCTGAGATGGCCCTCATGCAGCGCGTGACGCGCCAACCCCACGAACAGATAGAAGATCAGCAGCAGAACAAGCCCGCCGCTTGCCCCCGATAGGGGCCAGTAATTCAATGCCCACGCCGCCTCACCCAGTACGACCGCAACCAGCGCCGCATAGCTGAGTACGACATTCACTCTGGGCATGATGTCCCGCAGCAACTCAACCGCCAGCAGCGCGGCCGTCGCCGCAATCAGGGAACCGGAGAGCAGGCTGCGAGTTCTCGTCTGATATACCAGCAAGAACAGGGCCAGTGCCGCGGTGTAGGAAAGTACGTTGAGCAGGATGCGGGCTTGCCTGTAACCTGCCGCCTCCTGGTCCGCGCTGGCATACAGGTTGAACAGAATGATGGCGATCAACCCCCCGCTGAGCAGCGCCGCGCCCGCCTGGAAAAGCGGTGTCCTGGCCTCCGGCGCCAGCAGCACCGCCAATATGGAGACGGCCGCAGGCAGCCCCCAGAACAGCCACGTGTGCCCGCCGCTTTCAGGTTCGCCGCCCATTGGGTCCCCCGAGTAAAGAGGATGGGTACGAATCGCCCGCTCTGTTCCGCTGGCCGTGAGCAACGCGATAAACACCGCGATGACGGTCGTCTCGCTGATTCTGATCGACATCGGCGAACCCAGCGCGTTCAGCGTAAACACAACAGTCGGCAGCCGCAAGAACAGGCTGATGGCTACCGTGGCCGCCACGGTCCACGCCAGCACGCTCACACGCTGCACAAAGCGCAGGTTCGTGCCGTACACCGGTGAAGAAGCCGCAGCTCGTTCCATCCCCGCCGCGACAGAAGACTGACTACCGCCTTCGCCTTGACCTGTATTCTGTTGGGCCCCCGCCCCGAACGGCGAATACCAGTTCTCAGTACCCAATTTTCAACTTCCAGTTTCCTGTTGACAAGGATGATGATACTATAAAACAAAAAGGAACAACTGGAAACCGGAGTTGAGCGAGTACACGAATTTCGATATCACCATAAGCGGCGATGAAGCCCCTTTCGCCGTATTGGCGTCGTATCGCGGGCTGAGTGGCGCCTCCACGTTCGGCCAGGATGCCCTCAAATCCGTCTGGGAAGGGTTCCTGGCCCGCTTGAGCGACCCGTATCAGACGCAAGGCGAAGAGCTACTGGCCGAAATCGGCAGCAGGCTCTATTCCGAGCTGGTCCGCGATCAAGTGCGAGACCTCTGGGCCCAGGCCCGGGCCGACCTGGACGACGGAGGACGACTGCGGCTCAGGCTCATCTTACACCCGCCCGCCGTCGCAGCCCTGCCTTGGGAAACGCTCCACGATCCCCGCCGCAATCAGTCCTTCGCGGCCGACACAAGTATTTCACTCGTTCGCACCCAGAATCTCGTCAGCTATGTTGCCCGCCCCCGTGCGCTGGAGGCGGCGCTCCCTCTCAAAGTTCTGCTTGTGACGGTCGACTCAGGAATGCCTGACGTCGCCACACAGCACGGGCCCGATCAGGGTGAATCGGGCCATGTACTGGCCGCTCATTTGGAGAGTGGGCAGATCCGCTCTGCGATCGAAAAGCTTCCCTCCGACCGCGTGCAGCTGGATCATTTGGACGGACGCCTGACGATTGAGCAGATCAGGGAACGGCTGCTGACGACCCGGCCCGACATCCTGCACTTTGTCGGCCACGGCAACGAGGACGGCCTCTTGCTATGGTCCGATGACGCCCCGGCCTTCGTTTCCTCCGCCGTCCTGCGAACAGCGTTTCAACAGGCAGAATCGGTGAAGCTTGTCTTTCTCAACGCCTGCCTGGCCGGACGCGTCGACAGTACTCGGCCATTTGCCGGCATCGCCCACCAGTTGCTTCAGAGCGGCCTGCCTGCCGTGATCGCCATGCGCTACGAGATCCTGGATCGCTCCGCCGTACGCTTTGCCGCCGGGGTCTACGAAGCGCTTGTCTCGGGCCAGGGCCGCGGCCATATCGACGCCGCCGTAAGCATTGCACGCAATAGCCTTTACATCAATGATCCAGACAATGTGGACTATGCAACGCCAATCCTCTGGCTCAATTCGGAGGACGGCCGCCTTCTGCCTTTCGACGATGCGCAACAGACCAATGTTTCCACAACCCATCCCTCAATCTACACCCGTACACAGATGGGGAGCTCCTCGTTGCGGCTCGAATTCAAGCTGGCAGAGAAGGAGGCGTGGTACTGCTCCCTGCCGGAAACGATCTCTGATCCCCATCTGCCCTTCGAATATCAACGTCGCCGTCGCATCGTCGGTCTGCTGCTGCGGATTTTGCAGCAAGCGGTAGAGGAGCGTGATCACGGCCGGGCTATCGATGTCAGGTCCGTACAGAAGCGCTTGACCACGTTCGAAGAGGAGAGGCGTCACATCCAGAATATCCTCGACCATTGTCTGGATCGTTCCTAAGACCAGGCGCCGTGGCGCAGACCACCATCCGACTGATTCATCTCGCCTTTCTCTACGCCATACTCTGCTACCTTGGCGTAGAGTTCGCCTTAACGCTTCGAGATCTCCGCGAACATGACCCCGGCAACCCCCAACCTTCCGCAGAGGCTCACACGCTTCACTCTCCTGCCAGTCAGATACCCTTTCTCGGCGTCACCGTCGCGCTTGAACAATACGAAGACCCGCAACGACGGCAGCAAGCCCTGCATAGTCTTCACGACGCCGGTTTCGGTTGGGTCCGCCAGCGTATCGACTGGAGGTTGATCGAACCGCAACCGGGCGCGTTCCAATGGGCGTGGACAGACCAGGTTCTGACTGAAATCGCCGCCGCAGGTCTCGTGCCCGTCATCGTGCTGGACGGCAGCCCGGCCTGGGCCAGAGACAGCAGGGACCGCCCCCCGCCGGGGTCCCAGGAAAACGACCTGCCCTGGCGACTGGCGCCTCCCGCCGCGCCAGAGACCTTTGCCCGCTTTGCCGCCGCATTTGCCCACCGCTACCGGGCCACAGTTCAGTTCTATCAAATCTGGGACGAGCCCAACATCGCGCCCCACTGGGGAGACCGGCTGATCGATCCCGTCGGCTATGCCCGTCTGCTGCGCGCGGCCGCTGTTGCTGTCCGGGCTGCCGACCCCGACGCGGTCATTCTGGCCGCCGCGCTCGCGCCCACTCAGGATCGCGGCCACACTGCCATCGACGAAGGCTTCTTCCTCCAGCGCCTCTACGCAGCCGGCGCCGCGCCCTACTTCGATGCCGTTCTCGTGCAGCCCTTCGGCTTCGGAACCGCGCCCGATGATGCCCGCAGCCGCGTCGACGCGCTCAACTTCCGCCGCGCTGCGTGGGTGCGGCGCGTGATGGTCGCCGCCGGTGACGAACAGACGCCCATCTGGGCCGTCCGTTTTGGGTGGAATCGGCAAACGCAAGACACTTGGAAGACAGTCTCAACAGCCAATCAGATACGCTTCACAGAGGAAGCGATTCGGTACGCGCGGGCGAATTGGCCCTGGCTGGCTGCGATGGGCTGGCCCATTGACCGGCCCAATACGCCTCCATCCGACCCGATGTGGGGATTCTCTCTCACTACCGCTGATGGGAATGAGCATGCCCTGCTGTCCGTGTTTGCCAACGCCGCGCAGGCTACAGCGGAGACCGAACCGCCCGACAAAAGGAGCTGGCTATTTTTCCGCTCCGCACTGCTGTTGCTAGCTGGCGGATTTCTTCTCTGGCGGGCAGCACTAACCGCCCATACCCTGCCACTGCGCCGCTGGCAGGCCGCCTACCGGAACTGGCCGCTGGCCGGCAAGCTCGCAGTATGGGCCCTTCTCCTAACCGTCTACTACCTCGCCGTCTGGCCGCCGCTAATCCTCCTCTGCTGGCTTACCGCCGCCTTTCTCATCGCCGCCGAACCGATCGCGGGACTGATGATCGCCGTCGCCGCCTTGCCCTTCCACTTTCAACATAAGGAGCTTCGGCTCGTCGGCGCCGTCTGGGCCGTGCCGCCGGCCCAGGCCGCGCTGCTCGCCATACTTCCCGCCCTCGCACAGCGCGTCATCCACACAAAATTCTGGCGCATCGGGTCTGCTCTCAGAGCCGCCTACCCGGTTCGCCTATCAATTTCCGCTGTGAGTAACGCGCACGTCCCCAATCTGCTCGTCGCGGCCTGGATCGTGATCAGCCTCCTTGCCGCCCGCAACGTCTGGCACTGGCCAGCCTATATTGACGGCATGTGGGAGCTTGTTGCAGTACCCGCCCTGCTCTATGCCGGCATCAGACTGTGTGCAGTCGAGCCGAATCAGCAGCGGGCAGTACTCACAGCCCTCTTCGCCGGCGGCGCCCTCGCCGCGGGCATAGGGGTAATTGACTGGCTGATCGGTGGAGGCGTTTCCGTGGACGGCGTGCGCCGCCTGATGGGGATTACCTTCTCTCCCAATCAGACCGCCCTCTATCTGCTGCGCACACTTCTCGTCGGTGTGGGGCTATTGGTGGCCTGCCAGCGCAGGAATCTTGCCTCAATCGGGGGTTGTATGCTGGTGACGGCAGCACTGTTTCTGACAGCCAGCCGCGGCGCTCTCCTGCTCGGCTTGCCAGCCGCTGGTCTCGTCCTTTCCGTTGCCGGGGCCAGACAGATACGACTCAGCATGAGTAAACGCGCTACGGTCCTATTGACACTGGCTGTTGGCTTGACCATAGTCGTCGGTCTCGAGATAGTTCTGCTCTACTGGGAGCGTCTTCTGAATCTCGAAACCCTGCACTCGCGCTTCGCCATCTGGAGAGACGCCTTGGCACTCTGGAAGCAGTACCCGCTGTTCGGCGTAGGGCCGGCTGGATTCTACTGGAACTACCCCGCCTTCCTCCAGCCCTCTTCGGCGGCCGATCCCAACCTCCTGCACCCGCACTCCATCTGGCTGGAATACGCAACTGGCTGGGGCGTAGCCGGGCTGGCGTGGCTCGCCGCACTGCTCGGCTGGATAATTTCTGCACTGAGACGTCCATCGCACGAGCCGCAGGCATGGTACCGGATCGGCATCCTGTCGGCCCTTGCAGCCGGATTCGCGCACGCGCAAGTGGACGCATTCTCGGCGCTGCCCGAACTGGCAGCATGGAACCTCACGGCACTTGCGTTGCTGGCAATACCAAACGGAACAGAAATGTGACCGCCTGCCTCAGCAGAACGGGTTGCGATTCGCTGGCGTTGCATTTACCATTTTGTCACAGACAGTGGTTTCGCAACCGACAGCGGCCAGAGGACCGCATCGACAGTTTACAGGAGAGTTCACAGTGGCACAGACGCGACTCACTCCGCAAAAGATGGCGTTCTTCGACACCTTCGGCTATCTCTACTTTCCAGGGCTGCTGGCCGACTGTGCTGACAGGATCATAGACGAATTCGAAGCGGTCTGGGCCGCGCACGGCGGCGGTCACCACGGGCAGGAACACGATGGCGAACAGCGGTCCTGCATCCTTCCCTTCCCCGACCAGAGCGTGTTTCTAAGTGCTCTCCTGGACGATCCGCGCATCCACGACATTGCAGCCAGCATCTGTGGCGACGACTTCAACTACACCAGCGGCGACGGCAACTACTATGCCGGCGACACGCGCTGGCATTCCGACGGCTTCAACGCCGAACGTGTTCTCAGCATCAAGATCGCCTTCTACCTCGACCCGCTCACGCGCGACAGCGGCGCGCTGCGCGTCATTCCAGGCAGCCACCGCGCCGGTGACGCCTTCGCTGATGCTCTTGAAAAGGACATAAAGGAGAGTGGAAAGATCTGGGGGCTGGAAGGGCCCGACGTGCCGGCCCTGATCCTGGAGACCACGCCCGGCGACATCGTTGTATTCAACCACAATCTCAAGCACGCCGCCTTCGGTGGCTCTGAACGCCGGCGCATGTACACCATGAACTTCTCACGCCGCTATCCTGAGCACCGCCTCGAAGAGCTGCGCACTGTCCTCGGCCGTGAAGCCCGCTTCTGGATCGACCGCATTCACGGCGAGGCCATGATCGCGACAGCTGGGCCGGAGCGCATGGTGCATCTCGAGCAGGTTAGGGAGAACGATACCCACCTGGCAGAACTGACGCGTGAATTCAAGAAGACAATGACCGAGCCGGCACGCGGTTAAATGCGGGTCGTCTCCGTCAGTCGCCGCCGCGCCTTGGCCAAGAGTGGGCGGCTAGGGGAAACCAACTTCTCCGTCTATACGGCAACCTGAACCTTTTCTCCCGTCTCTGCACTCAGGTAGATCGCATCCAGCAGCTTCATGAAACGCAACGCATCTGCCGGCGAGACGTCGGGCGGCTGCTCGCCGCGGATAGCGGCGGCAAAGTCGCGAATCTCCCCGTCAAAGTCCCCGCTACCGTGCTCCGCGTTCTCATCGACAAAGGTGTCGCCTTCAGTGTAGATTGCCCCCAACAGGCGTCGCGTGCCCGAACGAGTCTGCCCCGAAGCCAGCCGGGTCGACTCGACTTCGACGGTCCCGGCCGTGCCCAGGACGCGTAGCTGCAGGTCCCACGTCCGGTCCGCCCAGGTAGCGATGACCGCCGAAGTGTCCATCTGAATCGTGATGCCGCCTTCACAGCCCACCAGAAAACTCATGTAATCTTCGGAGTGCCGCTCTACCTCCAGCCGCGTCGGAAACGCACTGTGGCTGATCGCGAAGGCCCACTCCGGCTGTGGACAACCCATCAGATACCAGGCCTGGTCGAGGTAATGGGAGCCGTGTTGCCCCAATGCGCCGCCCTTCAGGCCCCAGCGGTACAACCATTCTCGGCCGGGCAGCGGTTCGTAATCGACGCCTCGCTCCCGGTAATGGTAGTGGACGCGTGCGTGGTAAGTTCGCCCGATTCTTCCATCTGCGATGAGTTGGCGGCTCTTCTTATTCTCTTCCTCGTGGCGCATAAAATATGAATAGACGAGCGTTTTTCCACTGTTCGCACCAACCGCATTGATCTCCTCGACCTCCGCGGCGTTGAGACCATGCGGCTTCTGCACCAGCACGTGCTTACCGGCGTTCAATGCATCAATGACCATCGGCTTGCGCACATCGGGCGAAGTGGCCACGCCCACCGCGTCAACCTCGTCATCGGCCAGCAACTCACGATAGTCTCCGTAGACCCTCGCGACTTCGTTCTCTTGAGCAACCCGATGTGCCAAATCCTGATTCAGATCAGCGACCGCCCACGCTACCGTATCATCGCCCGCGTGCGCGCCCGCGACCCACGCCCGGCCCACCCGGCAGCCAACCACTCCGATCCTGATCTTGTCAGCCATAGCGCTATCCGCGGGCCGGTTCGGCCATTTCCTGACGCGCCTTGGCAGACAGCGCCGGCAGGTGGCCTTCGTGTGCCATCACCTGTTCCAGATGCCGCATCCGTGAAGGAGAAGCGGTACTGCGCATGATCTCGGAATGCATCTGGTCCTTCCAGAATCGCGCCCCGCCCGCAACGAAATTCTCCAACTCCTCAATCTCTACCGGCGTTTCGCAGCGGGCACAGCAGTTGATCGTGAACATACGCCGGGCCGTGTCGCCTCCAAACGAAGAGTGCATCAAATTGTGATTGAAGGCCACTACATCCCCCGGTTGCGTCTCCAGCGCCGCGTGCGGAACCTCAAGCTGCGAAATCCCCCACAGTTCAGAAGCCTCGCGTGCCTGCCGCGCCTGCCAACCCTCCAGATCCGGCCGATGTGAGCCCGGGATCACGCGCAAACACCCTGTATTTGCGGTCAATGGATCGAGATAGAATGCCACCTTCAGGTATTTGCCGATTGTGTGGAAGCCGTCGCTGTGCCAGCGCGTATCGCCCGTGTAATAGTTGCCGTCGCCGCCGAGGTAGTTGAAATCTTCGCCCAGGATGCTGCTGATCAGGCCGTCAATGCTTGGGTGATCCAGCAGAGTGCAGAGGCGCTCCTGCTGATCGATAAAGGGCACAATGCAAGAACGCTGCGTGCCATCATGGACTTGCCCGCTGTTCGCGAAGATCGTTTCAAAATCCTCGATAATCCAACCGACCTCCTCCTTCATCAGACCTGGGAAATGGAGATAGCCGAAGGTTTCAAAGAACTGGAGCTGCTGTTGGCTGAGTTTCATCAGTTCGTCTCCTGAGAAGCGTGGCTCTAACCTTTTGGGTGCCGCCTATTTCATAAATCATAATTCATTTATCCGAGTTGGCGAACATCCGTATTTTCAATCACAGCTGCAGGGGAGTGTCTGACTTCACTGTTCATCAGTCAGCCCTGTTTTGCTCGTCGCGCAATGCGTCTTCTGACTCGGCGTCACCGGGCCATGAAGGACCACGATCCTGCGCGTCTCACGCAACAGCCTTGTTCAGCGCCGGCATTAGCTCGGTCGCAAACAGTTCAAGGTTGCGAACCCAACTCGCCTTGTCGTCCCAGTCAAAGCCCATCAGCACCAAAGTGCCGAACGGTCCGCTCTCCTCCATCAGCGCAAGCAACCGTTCCAGCACATGGTCCACGTCGCCGGCAATGATCTGCTCCGACATCCAGTAATCCATGTTGCAGTCCGCGTTCGACATCTCCAGGTCCCGCTTGAGAATGTCCCGGCCCCGGGTCTTATCCATGAGGTAGGCGAGGTACTCGAAATTTTGCCCCACCGAGTTCGTCCGCGCACGCTCGACCGCTTCTTCAGTCGTATCGGCCAGGAATATGGCCCTCGCCACCCTCCAGTCGGCTCTGTCCGGCTGTCGTCCCGCCTCAATCGCGCTGTTCTCGTAAGTCTCCCAGTTGTTCGCCAGAACGTTGCCGGCCGCCAGAGCAGCCGAAAACGGCGCGAATCCGTACTGCCCCGCCAGTTTCAGGCTGTAAGAGTCGCGGGTTATACCCGGCATGAGAATAGGGGGATGGGGCTGCTGCAACGGCTTGTGTATATACCCGATCTGGCTCACATCGTCGACGTTATCCTTGAGCGAGAACTGCCAGAACTGGCCTTCGTGCTCGTAAGGCGGATCAGTCGCCCAAAGCTTCAGTATGACGTCAATGGCCTCTACCGTCATCCTGCCGCCGTCTTTTGGATGCTGGCCGTAGAGTTCGAAATCCGTACTCGTGCCGCTGGGCCCTAAGCAAAGATTGAGCCGCCCATGGGCCAGGTGATCGAGAAAAGCAAGCCGCGTCGCCAGATAGGCCGGATGATGCAGATTGACGCAGATAGGAGCCGGTCCGAAGCGAATACGCTTCGTCACCCCCAGCGCCCGCCCGATAAACACCTCCGGCACCACCACCGTCTCGTACTTCATCGTGTGGTGTTCGCCAATCCAGAATTCATCATACCCCAGTTCATCTGCCAGCACCGCTAGCTCAATATCCTCGTCATAGCTCTGCGCCAGCGGCTTCTCCGGCGGATGGAACGGCATGATGAAAATGCCCGATTTGATCGGCTGTCCATTGGTCTTCATAGCCCGCCTCTCATTTCCGTTGGTAGATAACTAAATTATTGTTGCCACATCGCGTCCAGTGTCTGGCCAATTGTGGCGTTCTCAACGATTCTAAAGCGTCCAAAACTGTGCGTGCAGAAAGGATTCTACGCTGCCATTTCTAGTCGTTTCCTTCGGGCTTCGTCCCTAAGTTCTTCAATACTGCGTCCAATCTTCTTGACCCGCTGAAGAATCTCATCGAGTGGCTCGGACAGGTCCAACGCGGCAACCAAGAGCCGTCTGTCTATGTGACGGACTTGGTAGGTCTTTGTCCCTGCTCCCCCCTGTGCATAGATGAGCAAGCCACCCGGCAGATTCAAGGCAGTGGCATAGGCCAACAGCTGAAATAGGTCGGCATTTCGTGCGCGCCTATCTGTCAGGTCCTTATACTTGGCATCCCCAACAAAAGTAGGCTTGTCGCCGTCCCACCATGAAAGGTCTGGCTCAATCGGCACTCTTCCATCTCTGTCGAGCGAAATCTTGTCGATGCCTTTGTCATCACGAAGAATTCTGTCTGAAACCCCAAGCGTCTCACGCAACGCCTGGGTGACAAACTCTTGGAACAGGTCATTCATGTTGACGAGGAAGCCAGAAGCGCGAACATCGCCCCGGGCGGACTCAAACTCACTATGCATTAGGATCAGCCGCGCTAGCCCCACGACGTGCCGATAATGTTCGTTCAGTCGATCAAAATGTATTTCTGGAACGCGCAGTCGCCGATAATCCCGAAGCGACACGTTTTCCAGGACGGACGTGATCCAACCTAACTCTCGACGTGCTTCGGACGAGAGCCGAGTCATGCGACCCAGCCTGACCGCCGCCGCCTTCACCATCCTGTTGGCCAGAATGTCCTCCGTGAACTCGTCGAAGCGTAGTTCCACCGGCAAAGGAATGCTAAAGCGTCTCTGTACGTGTTTGCCAAAAAGGATGCGGCCCCGGACCGTGTGCAAGGCGTCTTCTTCGGAAAGGTACCCGTGCAGTAGCCCGCGCGAAAATGCTCGGCGGGAAGCCCGGTTCAATGCGAATGCCAAGATGTCTGGCAACGTCTCAGCCTCCCTGAAGTCGAACTGTTCCCTCCTGAGGCTGAGTTTGCTAAGTGTGTAGCAGGCCAACGAGAGCAACTGCGGAATGCCAATTTTCGGCTCAATTGACACTGACAAGCCATCAATTTCGAGTGCCCCGACAATGGCGCTCGGTCTAAGGCTGTACATGCCATCGTAACCCAGGCCATGTTCAATGCTGAGGTCAAGAGATCTCGATTTACGTATTAACGCCTCAAGCTGGCTACCTGTGAGACTGTACCGGCTGGAAACGTACTCTTGCAGTTTAATCTCTGTTTTCACTCTTCTTCGTCGCTTTTGCCCTCAGCACCTTCCCCGTCCTTCACTACAGTCTGCTTCTGTCTGACTTTCTGAATGAGCCTGTCCAGGTTAAACCCGTCAAGGCTTCCGTCATCCCCAAAGAGTAACTCTTCTATGTAAGGTAAAACGTTGTACTTCCATGTGCGTCGAACGACCTTTTCATTGAGGCCGTCCTTCATGAAGTAGCTGGGGCCGATTGCAGCGTGTCTGTGCCTCTCCAAGAGTTTGTTTGCCTCCTCGACGACGTCAGCCACCCATTCCATATCCTCGGCCATTTTTCCATTCTCTAAATGCCTTTGTAGCCATTTCCGCAGAACGCTCTTCACCGGTTCCTCGTCAGGGCGAAAAGGCACGAATTCGAAGCGCCGGCGCAGAGCCAAGTCCACCATCGCGATCGAGCGGTCAGCCGTGTTCATCGTGCCAATCATATAAAGGTTTTTAGGCAAAGAGAACTCTTCCTCGCCATCCAAATGATACTGCAAGGTGATCTTCGCCTCGCGGTATTCTAATAGAAAGTATAACTCTCCAAATACCTTTGCCAGGTTGCCGCGGTTGATTTCATCAACAATGAGTATGTACTTTGAGTCTTCGTCGTTCCGTGCATCTTCTGCTACCTTTAGCAGCGGACCGTCCTGCAACTCAAATCTGACCATGCCATTTTCTGTGTTAGTCGGACGGAATCCGCGCACGAAATCCTCGTAGGCATACGAGGGATGGAACTGCACCAGTTTTACTCGATTCTTCCCCCCTGCGAGGTAGTCTGCAAGAGCCCGCGCGACGTAAGTTTTGCCCGTCCCGGGCGGCCCCTGAAAAATGATCTGGCGCTTATCTTCCAGTAATGTTTCAATCTCTCCAAGGAATTCGAAAGGCAGGAGTAATTCGTTACTAAGGGTCTGCAGGTCGCATTGTCGAGAATGAGACTCCCGCCTGCCAATTCTGGGAAGGTTAACCAGTGGTTCCGCCCCTTTGAGGCACCACCACGTTACTGTCCGCATACCATGGCGGTGCAATAATTGCAGGCCATGCTGATGTGCTTCCCACAGAAAACTATCGATAAAATTAAGAGCATAGGCATACACATCAGCCTCATCCGCTTCCTCTGGTGGGGGCCCGAAGCCTGTCTGTGAGTACGCTTCTTCGAACGTTTGTGGCGCGTAAGGTGGGTAATTCTCTGGGTCAAGGCCCATCAAAAAGGCTGAAGCAATTCGAACGCGGGTTCCAAGCCCACTAGCTACCGAATTCGGAACTCGCGCGCAGAAAGCACGAATCCTACCTGAAACGCTTCGAGTGTCTTCCGACCAAAGCTGCAACAGTGCGTCTCGCGCTTTCTCAGGCGACCGATGAATCCATTCCTTTAGAGATTTTCTTAAGTTCCAGAGTATAGGATGACCTTCACGTTCACTTAGTCCCTTTTTTCCTAGTATGTCAATCCAGTCCTCGTGACCTTCGAGTACTGCCTCTCTCGCATCCGCCATCTCGCGACCTAGTATAAGCTTATCTTCGACCCACTTCTCAAATGTCCCAGATTCGATAAAGCCATTTACGCGATTGACAAATTCCTTCCAGTCGTTTTGATGGGGGCCGACCGAATGTGGCTGAGTCAAACCTATTCTAGGCAAAACGAACGGATCTTCCTTTTCTTGGGTTCGCCAGATTAATGACTGCGCATCTAGGCGGTGGCGCAGCTTTACCCCATGCACCTGGCAATCCTCATTGAATCGGTCGAGAAACCCAAGGAAGTGCCTATACAATGTGGCTTCGTCGGCTCCCAATCCGGGAGAGTCGTATCCCGTGAGCTTATACACTCTGTTGGCTAACCTGATCCTGAATGGAGGGTATCTCTCCTCGTCAAGGCCCATCAATAAAACAGATGCAAGATTCAAGAGTGTTCCCTCAGCGCCACCTATCACTTCCCTCGGGAATCTCTCGCGGAAGGCTCTGATTCGGTGCTCTAGAGGCATACTGTCTTCAGTCCAGATTGCCTCTAGAGTTTCTGACGCGTCGTTTGGGAAGTCGTCCATCCATTTGCGAATGTTATCTCTAACTCTAAAGTCAATAAGATTGCTATCAAGTCCTTCTTCCACCAAGTCAGCCAATTCGTCAGAACCCATCGGCAGCGCCTCGCGTGCCCTTCTAAGTGTGAGTGCCACTTTGCGCTTGTATCCGTTCTCACGGTCTTCCAGTTCTCCAGAGTTAATGAATTCATTGGCCCTCTTGGAAAACGCAACCCAATTTCCGCTACTTTCTGAATTCGCTTCGCTGACCATCTTTCGCCATTCCTTGAAACTGATCAGGTTGGACCAACTCTATCGACCATGACAGGACACATAACTTAGACACAATATCTTGAACATCCAATAACCACAGTTCAGACTATCGCGGCCCGTCATCCCGTTGACTCCCATAGACCCTAAGAGTGATCACTCTCCACTCTACCCGTACGGGTCGCTGAGTCGCACCTTCTTACCTTTTGTCCCGACACCGCCGGACTCCCCTACCCCTTCAAATTCAGCGCAATAATCGCCCTCAACCTCGCCCCCTCCGGCAACCTACCTGTCAATCGCAGCCAGTTCCCAAAATGCCTGACCCGACAGAAGCCCACTTCCGCCTCGTCCAGAGCCAGACTCGTCCCCTCATCACACCACCTAATCCCGTCCGGCGAAATCTGCACTCGTAATGTTACGCCTTCAACGTCCCCCACCCGCTCCAGTATCCGCACGAAAAAGATGGCCTCGCCCGCCCAGCCGCACTCGTACGGCTCCGTGGCAAAACTGCCCCGCAGCGCCTCACTCCGCTCTACAATGGCTGTGTAATTCTCCCGCAGCATCTCTACCACTCTCCCGAGAGAAGGACCGAATCAACGTACAAAAAGGCCCGCTTGTCGACATCCGTTTCGACCCAGAATGCGACATTGAGCATACAGTCCAGATTGGGCATCGCTGGGATCATCATCGGTCCCACGTCGGTCAGATCGTGGACACGGTCATTGCATTGCAAGTGAGTGACCTGCCGGCCGGCCAGGTCAACGTCCATACGGAGGTAATTCCAGTTGAATTTGGTGGCGACCTCATTGTAGCACAGCGCCTGGTCCGAGCCAGGCACGTCTTCCCAGCCGCTGGGCCCCAGATGAAAGTGGGAGACCGTCTCAGCCCTGCCGCCAATATCATGAAAAGGTTCCCGTTCGCGTTTGAACTGCCACTTCCGCATCGGCTCGCCCTCCAGCGCGTTGAGGTAGCGCCAGTGCGGCATCCACCGGTAAGCCTCATCCTGCAGGTCGAACAGCACGCCAACCGCCCGCACGTCGTCCACCGAAAGCTGCAAAGCGCTCGCCTCCGGCTTGAAAGTGAAGTACGCCTCCAGCCTCACCGGCCCCTTATGCCGCCACGTAACCCGCTTGATCGACACGCTGATATCCCCCGCGCGGGCTCGCGTCGCCAGTTTCATCGAATACGTGCCCTGCATCGCGCCGTGCGTCCCCGTGTCCCAGTGCGTGCCGCTGCTCAACATAGGAGGCCGCATATCCGCATACTGGGGCAGCATACTGTCCAGACTGTCTTCGTAGTTCCCGATCAACTCGACCCAGCCGCGCAGGCCGCGGTTGAAGTCGTCGTGGTAGATAATGCGCGGCAGCGGATCAAATCGGCTTAGCGCTGGATCCGCGTTCAGAATAGCTCTTGCTTGGTCTGGCATATTCTCAGTTTCCTTGAATGCCTTCGCCGTCTGAGGGCAATTCCAACGTGTTTTGACGAGCGTATGATGACGCGTCAAACCTGTCTCGTCAAACCTGACGATTCCTGTTCTGCAACTCTATATGGCCTCGCCAGAGATGGATGACCGCATTCCGCCTAGCCGTCGGCGTCCGCCACCCGGAAAGAGTAGAGTTCCGCGTCCTTCTTATAGAAGCTTGAATGCGTAGAGTTACGTTTCCGTACGCCGCCGACCACCCCGGCCTGTAAACCCAGCGCTCGCCCTCACTACCCCTGACCCGGTCCCGGTCAACGCTGCATCACCCCTTAATCGCGCCCATCGTCAGCCCGCCCGCCAGGAAACGCTGTACGACCAGAGCCAGCAGCAGAACCGGCAGCGTCACGACCGTAGCCGCCGCGCACAGCGCGCCCCAATTCACCTGGCCGTACGTGAGGAAATTGTATACCGCCAGCGGCAGCGTCATCGTCTTCGAGCCGCCCAGAATCAGCACAAAAATGAAGTTGTTCCACGAGGAGATGAAACTCAGGATCGCCACCGCCGTAATGCCGGGCAGGCTCAGCGGGATCATGACGCGGATCATCGTGCCCAGCTGCGAGCAACCGTCGATAAGCGCCGCGTCCAGAAGCTCGCTTGGCACGTCCTCGAAGAAGCCGATCATGACCCACATGATCAGTGGCAACACCGTCAGAATGTGAGTGATCACGATTCCTGCGTGCGTGTCCAAAAGCCCCAGCCGCTTGTAAACAATGAAGAGGGGGACAAGAAATGTGATCCCCGGCAGCATGCGCACCACCAGCAACGCCAGAGCCAGCCCGTCCTGCTTGAACTTGGCGATGCTGTAGGCAGCAGGCAGCCCCACCAGGAGCGATAGCCCCACGGAGCTTACCGCGATCGTCAGGCTGTTGAACAGGTACCTCGCAAACGGATTGCGCCGAAAGACCTCGCCATAGTGGTCTAGCGTCGGAGTGAAGAACCAAACCGGCGGGTCACTGACAATCAGCAAATTAGGCTTGAACGAGGAGACGAACATCCAGAAGAAGATAAACAGAAAGAAGACCAGAAAAATAGCCAGGATGATCCAGAACAGAGAATCCTGTATCCGCCTCGTTTTTCTTATTCCCAGTGGCCTGAGAGAAAGTCTGTTCATGTGATCTGCTCGTTAGCTTGGTGGTTCAGAGCCATGCCCGCTGCCGCAATCTGATTAGGACCGCGCTGATGACCAGGATGATCACCATGAAAACGAGGATGACAGCCGAACCATAACCCAAATCATAAAACTCGAACGCCGTCAGGTAGGAGTAAATATGCAGCGTCTCGCTCCGTCTGCCCGGGCCGCCGGCCGTCATGATCCAGATGGCATCGAATACCTTCAGCGTATCGATTGCTCTGAAGAGCATGGCGACGACGATCGCACCTTTCAGCAGCGGCAGCGTGATCTGGAAAAACTCCTGCAGCTTGCTCGCCCCGTCAATGCGCGCCGCCTCGAACGGCTCCGTCGGCAGCGAGCGCAGCCCCGCCAGCAGGATCAGCATCACGAACGGGACCCCGTGCCACGCATTGATCCACACAAGGCTGGGCACCACCGACGTATCGCCGGCAACCCACAGACTGCGCGGCAGCCCCACTGCCTCCAGGAAATAGTTGAGGATGCCGATCGAAGGCTCCATCATGATCAACCAGATCACCGATGTCGCCGTCGGCGTCGCCACCAGCGGCAAAAGAAACAGCGTGCGGATAACGCCCAGCCCCCGGAATGTCCTGTTCATCACCAGCGCCATGATCATCGCCAGGACCAATTCCAGCATGAGGCTGGCCACCGTGAAGTAAAGCGTAATCCAGAACGCACTCAGGAACCTGGCGTCTGCAGTGAGGACCTCCAACAGGTTTTCGGCGCCCACAAAAGTAAAGCGGGTCATCGTCACATTGACCCGCTGCAAACTCAACGAAACCGTATAAAAGAAGGGGTAGCCCATCAATAGCAGGATTACGATGGCCGCGGGCGCAGGCAGTACGTATGCCAGGTTGCGGTCGATCAGCGCAAAAGCACGCCCGAACAGACTCGTAGGCGGGGCATACCCCTGCTCCTGATCTTCTTGCCTGACGTCCCCGCTATCGACAGGATGCTCAGGCGAACTGTCGGAAGCCTGCCCAGTCTGCTCTGAATTCGGCCCTGCTTGCTGCTGCATAGGCAACTCGCCTTTCAATCTGAAAGTGGCCGGCGGCGCCCCTGCCGCCGGCCACCGGATTCTTTCCTACTCCTCCTACTCCTCCTGCTCTTCCAGCATCTCCAGCAGCTCCTGCTGGCTCTTCTGAGCCGCAGCCGCCACATCGCCGCCCTCAATTGACGTGACGATCACCTGCGCAATCGACTCTCTCGCCCGCATCAGGTTGATGATCGATGGCGGGGCAGGCGGCGAGAAGTCGCCAATGGCACGTGAATCCAGCAGCACCTGGACGTATGCCAGATCGTCCTCAGTGGCCTGTGCCTTGTACGCTTCGGTCTCATAAGGTGAGCGGCGCGGGACGGCGCCCCCGTCGAGAACGTACTTGAGCATACTCTCTTTGTTGGAGATGAACTGCAGCAGGTACCAGCTCGCCTCTTTCTTTTCCGAGAGGCCACCGACGGTAATGCTCCACCCGCCGGCCGATGCTCTCTGGCCGTTGGGGCCGGCCGGCATCAGGAAGTAACCGATGTTGCCGGCGACAACTGACTTGCTCGGATCCTGGAAGTCCTTGCGGAAGACGGCATCGTCGATGATCATGCCGGCCTTGCCCTGGCTGAAGATGTTCACCGCGCCGACATGGTCGATGTTGGGAGACCCAGGCGGGCCGTACAGGCGCAGCAGGCGGCCGTAAAAATCAAAGGCTGCGATTGCCTCCTCCGAATCCATCAGCGGTACGCCCTCATCGTCCTCCCACATGATCCCCATCCCACCAAGGAACCCTTTGAATACAGAGGTCGGCACCGGCGGCTTGCCGCGCATCGTGATGCCGAAAATATCCCCGCCGCTCATCTCCTGAACCGTTTGGGCGGCAGCTTCGAGTTCTTCAAACGTTGTTGGCGGCCCGTCGATGCCATACTCCTCAAACAGGTCTTTGCGATAGTAGCCGATCATCGCGCTCATCTGCATCGGCACTGAGACCAGGCTGCCTCGAGAGGCATAACCTTTCATCAGATAGTCGCGCCCCATGTCTTCCCACAGGTCGTAGTCTTCATGGGTCATGCTGGGGTCGTCTACCCACGGACCGATGTCATTGAGCCAGCCTGCGTCGAACCAGACATTTCGTTCCTCGGCGCCTGCGGGCAACTGGTAGACATCCATATCCTCATTGCCCGCCATCAGTTCGACCCGGATCTTCTGCACCATCTGGGCCCACGGCAGAATCTCCGTGTTCACCTTGATCCCGGTCATCTCTTCAAACTTGGGCAGAATCGACAGCACGTGATCGCTCAGCGGCTGTGTCTCGCCGACATACCGCAGTTCAGTGCCAGCATAGCGCTGCCAGTCGAAACCTTCCGGCTCCGCCATGGCCTCGTCAGCGGGCGCGCCCGCAGGGGCCGCCGGCACGCACGCGGTCAGGGCTGCCCCTGCCGTCCCCGCGCCCAGCAACCGCAATAACTGTCGACGACTGATCTGTGATCGCATGATAGGGTTCTCCTTCCCAGATTGGTTGGAACTACGCCTGATCTACTGATTTCGATCTGTCCGCCTGAAGATACTTGGAACAACCAAAACAAACTGATTCTTGAACTGCATCAATCTGTCAGTATGCCAACGATATTCTGCTGCAAACTCTGCGAGAAGTCCGAAAGATATAGAGGATTTTCTGGAAGTATAGTTTCTTTGGCGAGGCCTGTCAAAGAGGATTTTTTCACCCTACCGTTGGTTTCTCGCCGCGCAGGGTTTTGTCAGCGGTCCACACCGTAGAGTTGGCAACCGGTGATCGCACCATTCCGATCTCCGGTCGAACGCAAAGGGTTGGTTTGTTCTGTAACAGTCTCTTGCTCTAGCCTAACCCGCTGGCTCCTTTGAAGCAGCGCGCAACGCCGCGGGTGGCGCAACCGGGGCTATGTGAACTGAGGTTTGGTCAAACTGTAGGTAGGCTTGCCGCGGCGGTCCAGCACTTTCAGCGGCTTTATGCGAAGGTTAACGTTCGAAAACTTGCTCATTTTCTTCCAGGCCGGACAGCACTTCAGTGCGCTCACCGTCAGTCACGCCCAGGGTAATGTCGACCTCGACTGTACTCTCGCCCTCCTTGACCAGCGCGTAGCGCCTGTTAAAGTAGCTGTGGATTGCAACATTGGGAATGGTCAGTATGTCCTCTTTTCGCTCCACAACGATGACCAGGTCGGCCAGGGCACCGATATCCAACGCCAAGTCAGGTGCTGTGAATTCGACTCGAACCGGCAGCCCTTCATCGGCGCCGCTCGGCGTTGAGACCTGAACAAGCTGGCCCGAGACCTCACGCTGCGGGTAGTCGCTCAAGCGGATCGTCACAGCCTGCCCAATTCGCAACTTCGGCAACGCCTCCTCGCTGGGACCGGAGCTCCTGATCTCAAGGGCGTCAGGCGCCGCCAGCCCCATCACCGGCGTGTACTCCGGAACCAGCTGCCCCGTCTCCCAGTCCGTGTACCGCACCACCCCGTCGAAAGGCGCCAGCAACAGTGCCTGCCCGATGCGGTCCCGCAGCAGAGTCACTTCGATCGCTCTGAGTTCAGCCTCCGCCTGGTAAAGAGTAATTTCCCTGTCATGTTGGTCCGCCAGCAGCGCCAGTTTAGTCTCCGCGCCCGCGACTGCCAGCTCCATGCGCGCGATGTCGGAGTCTGAACCGCTTCGCCCCTGCTCCAGCGCTAGCCTCTCCCTGTCCAGGATCGCTTGCGCCTCTGCTAAGCCCAGCGCCTTGGCTCCCTGTGCCGCCTGCACCCGCAGCTGGGCGTTCTCCAGCTGTTTCTCTGCTTTGGCAAGCTCATGCGGCAAAAAGCCCACATCCAGTTCGGCCAGAACCTGTCCCGCCTCCACCATCTCGCCCGGTTCAACAAGGAATCCGTTCAGACGGCCGCCGATGCGAAATGAAAGATTCACCCGCTGCAGCGAATCAATCAAGCCCAGCAGCGTCACGCTGTCGACAATATCACCGCGTTCGATTCGATGGACCGCTTTTGGGATTGGTACCGGCGTAGGGATGGGAGTAGGCGTAACTAAGACATCACCGGGAAGCTGTTCGCAGCCGGCGAGCAGCGCGGCCAGCAGCATACAAAAAGCCAGCAACGTAGCCTTCTGTTTCGCATAGCCAATCCTATCTCGAATCATCGTGAAGACCCTCTCAACCTCCCGACCGTCCACTAACCACTGACCACTAACCACTGACCACTGCAGTCACGCCGTCTCCTCAGGCCTGACCTCGCGCCCCTCTTGCGCTGACAGCTGCGCCGCACGACAGAACCGGAGGATCGCCTTCCCTTCCTCCCCGCTCAACTCTGACTGCCGACCTTCCGCAACTGCGTCCACGAAGTCATGCACCCCGGCCCTGAAACTGGCCCCCCAATCCGAATCCACCTCCGGAAACGCAGTGGTCTCGCCGTCCCGGTACATCTCCACCGCCGGCCTGTCCAGCAACATCGACGTGCAGCGGTTTACCCATATAAAGCCGCGCGAGCCGGTCAACTCGACCCACTCGTCCTCAGGGCGGCCGTACTTCGTAGGAACCAGGATGTCGTCGGAGGTTACCGCTTCGTAGGAGCCGTACTTCTCTGCATCCTTATACTTCCAGATGACGACCGCCGGGCTGTCAAGCATCCAACCATGTTGGATGGGTCGGTGCGTGATCCAGGCAAACACCTTTTCTGGCTCGCCCATGAACCACTGCGCGACCGAAAAAAGATGATATCCATAATCGAGGATCACCCGGCCCCCGCCGCTCTGGGCCGGGTCGAAGCGCCAAACCCAGCGCCTGTAGGGTATCTCCCAGTCCTCCCCCGTTGTACCCTGCACGCATTTTATGCGTATCGAGAGCGGCTCGCCTATCGCGCCCGCGTCGAGAAGCTGCTTGGCCTTGACCAGGGGCGGGTAGAAGCGAAAGTTTTCGAACACGCGCATCAGCTTGCCCGCGCGTGCCGCAGCCTCGATCATGGCATCGCACTCGGCAACGCTGATCGCCATCGGCTTCTGTACCGAAACGTGCTTGCCTGCTTCCAGCGCGGCGATGCCCATCTCCGCATGCAGATGGTGAGGCGTTATCACCTCCACCACGTCCACATCGGGGTCGGCGAGCAGGTCCCGATAATCGGTGTACGTCTTTCCAATCTGCCACTCGGTGGCGCGCCGCTGCAACTGCGCCTCGTCAACATCGCAGATGGCGTGCAGTTCCGCTTTGGGGTTGTCCTTGTAACCGAGGTAGTGCAGGTCGGTGATGGCGCCGGCGCCGATGAAGCCTACCCGCAGCTTCTTCGCGCCGCCTATCACTGTTCCGCCTCAAACATGCGCGCCGACGGTTCCATAATCGGCCACGGGAGGGTTCCAGGCAGCTCAATCAATGCACTCTTGTCTGCTTCGATCGCCTTCGTGACCGCAGGCCCAAGCTGCTCGATCGAATCGACACGGCAGCTGTCAACGCCGAACGCCCCCGCCAGCGCGACGAAGTCCGGGTTCACCAGGTCCACCTCGTGCGCGGCGCCGTAGCGGACCTCCTGCTGCGGCCGCAGGACCCCGTAAGCCGAGTCGTTGAAGACCAAAGTTACAATCGGCAAACCAAGCTGCACCGCCGCCGCCAGCTCCTGGCAGTTGAACAAAAATCCACCGTCACCGCAGAGCACAACCACCGGTCGCTCCGGCCTGGCTACCTTGGCGCCGATAGCGGCCGGCAGCCCGAAGCCCAGCGTGCAGAACCCCCACGGGTAGATGTTCGTGCGCGGCTCATAAACGTCCAACAGGCGCCGGCACCAGTACGCGGCCACAGTCAAATCGCTCACGATGATCGTCTCGCGCGGCAGCGCCTTCCGCAGCGTCTGCACCAGCTCCACGCCTTCAGGCGCCCGTTCCTGACAGTAGCGCCATACCCTCTGACGCAGCTCGGCGATCCCTGCTTCGATGCCACTCTCCTGCCCGCGCACATCCCGTAACTGCTCGTTGAAGAGTTGTAGCGCTGAACGCGCATCCCCCAAAACGCCGACCGTGGTCGGATAGTTGCGGTCGATCTCCTCCGGATCAATTTCGATATGGATGAGCGACGCCGGCAAGCGCAACCCCCAACGATCACTCTCTTCCTCAGTAAATCGCGTGCCCACCGCCAGCATGACATCACATTCGGCCAGAAACGCCCGCGCCGCAGGATGCAAAATGGTCGCGCCCGCAACCAGCGGATGGTCGTCCGCAATCGCCCCCTTGCCCAGCACCGTCGTAAAGATCGGCGTCTGCAACCGCTCGGCCAGCTGACGCAACTCGGCGCCGGCACCGCTGCCGATCACGCCCCCGCCTGCCCAGATCACCGGCCGTCGCGCCGCTCGCAGCAGCCCCGCCGCCCGTTCGACCTGCTCCGGGTTCGGTGCTAACCGATTCACCGCAGCAGGCGCGGGAATCGTCACATCGTCACTTTCGTCCAGTGTATCGCACGGAATCTCCACCGCGACCGGTCTAGGCCGGCCGCTCAGCATCTGCGCGAACGCCTCCCGCATCACACCGGGAATCTCCTCCACCGTATCCGCCCGCGCCCGCCACTTCGTCACCGGCGCAAAACTCCCCAACTGGTCCTCGCACTCATGCAAATAACCTTTGCCAAGCCCGATGCCCTCGGCCGGGATCTGGCTGGCAATGCACAGAACCGGCGAGGAGTCGCTATAGGCCGTCCCCAGCGAGGCCAGTGTATTGAGAGCAGCCGGCCCAGTCGTACTCAGGCAGACCCCAACTTCGCCGCTGGCCCGTGCGTAACCATCGGCCATAAACGCCGCGCCCTGCTCGTGCCGCGCAAGAATGTGCCGGATGCCGCCCATCTCCCGCAGCGCGTCGTATATCCCCAAATTATGCGTCCCCGGAATGCCGAACACCGTGTCGACACCATGCGCCTCAAGGGAACGCACAACGGCTTCACCACCGGTCATGCGCATCGATCAATAACTCCCGTAGATTGTAGACAGAGGAATGAACTCACCAGTGAGTGATGTCTGTAGGACAGCGTCGCGACAAACAGGCGCTCATCGCAGTCACTAATCACTGACCACCGACCACTGACCACTGCAGTTAAGCTTTCAAGCCCGTCATCGCGATGCCGCGGATGAAGTAACGCGAGGCAATGCTGTAAATTAACATGACAGGTGCGACCGTCAACATCGAGCCTGCCGCCCACATCTCATAGCGTGTCCACCACAAATTGCGCAGGCCGGCCAGCACCAGCGGGAGCGTCTGCTTGTCCTGGCTGCTGAGTACGATCAGGGGCCACAGGAAACTGTCCCAATTGACGAGGAAGACAAAGACGGCAAGCGCCGACATCGGTGACATCGACATCGGTAGTACCAAAGTGAAGAAGATACGCCACTCGGACGCGCCGTCAATCCGGGCCGCATCGATCAACTCGAATGGGATGCTCTCCATGAATTGGCGCATGAGAAAGATGCCGAACGCCGTATAAAAGCCGGTTACGATTATGCCGCCCAAATTGTCGGCCAGGCCGAAGCTGTTTGCTATTGTGATATACAGCGGCACCATGATTACCGCGAAGGGCACCATCATTGTCGAAAGGACGATGGTGAAGAGTACTTCCTTGCCCGCAAAACGATACTTGGAAAAGATATACCCCATCACCGACGACGTGTAAACGGATACGACCGTTACTGAAACAGCCGAAACGATGCTGTTGCGAAATGCAGCATAAAAGTTCACCCGCCCCAATATCTCGTCATAGTTCCGCAATGTCCACGTTTCGGGCAGGAGCTGCCTTGATTCGACCAACTCCTTGAACGGCTTGAGTGAAGCAAAGATCATCCAAATGAATGGGAATATGGCTACCACAACCATTCCAAGCAGAAAAATCTGTATGATACTTTGTGAGATTTCAATGCGTCTGGGCGGCTGGCGTCGCGCTGGTCCAGTCTTGCCTATAACTGCCATAACGGTCTGTCCTTCAACGTTGGGTGGCTGATAATCACTGCTGGGTTCCGATTCAGACGCCTATGAAGGGTCTCGGGCCATTAGTATGTCCACGAGGGACGAAGCAGTTTGATCTGCAAAATGCTGATTGTCAGGATAAACGCGAACTGAAACAGGGAGGCGGCCGTGGCTGTGCCGAAGCGGATGTCCAAAAAGGCTTCCTGGTAAACCAGCAAGTTGTACAGGAAGGTGGAGTTGCCCGGACCCCCCTCCGAGCCAAACAAGACGGTGGGAAGCGTAAATTCCTGCAAAGAGCCGATGGCAAGCAGAACGGTGACTAACAGGATTGTATGGCTCATCAGGGGCATGGTGATAAGCCAAAACTGCTGCCACGGGTTGGTTCCGTCCACCAGGCCAGCGTCGTACAGTTCCGATGGAATGTTCAACATGCCTGCCGTGAGGATGACAACGAAAAAGCCAAGCCCTTTCCAGGTGGCAATGACGACAGCGGTCGGGAGCGCCGATGAGGTACTGGATAGCCACTGCAGTTCAGGCAGCCCAATGGAACTCAACAGTTTGTTCAGCTGCCCAACCTCCGGATCCATCAACATTTTGAATAACAAGGAGACTGCCACCAGCGACACGACTACTGGAACAAAGATCAACGCCTGATAGACGTTACGCCCCCGCTTGACCTTGGACAAACAGACAGCGATCAGCATGGCCAAAGGCAGATGAAATATGAACGAATATACAGCCCACAGAATCGTATTCTTGACCGAGACCCAAAATAGGGGATGCTGAGCGATTTTGATGAAGTTGCCCAGTCCGACAAATGGACTGTTGCCAGGGTCCAGCAGCTTGTAGGCGACCGTGGACATGCGGAAGGCCTGAATGATCGGCCCGAAACTGAAAATCCAATACCAGATCAGCAACGGAAAAATCATCGTGAAGCCGAACCAGAACTGCGGCTTGCGCAGCGTCTTCTTAACAACGAACCAGACGCCCATTGTTTCAGCGCGGCCCGCGGCTCTGCCCCCATCTGCAATTGAAGTCATGTTCAGGTTCCGTTATCAGTTATGGATGAGCGTCTAAGCAGCCTTCCAGGCCCCATCTAATCTACTGCTTCAACAATCAGCAACTCCGAGGTCAAAGCAGTTTCCAGGCGTGACACGATGCCTGTCCGCGTAAGCGTCACTCCGTCGACCTCGCAGCTCTCGGAACTGTTGTCAAATGTAACGCGATAGCGCCGGCCCGGATCGATCCCCCTGAAGCGCAGCAAGTACTCCGGTTCCGCCGGATCGCTGAGACGAAACAGCCCCGCAATTGCCTTTGTCCGATCCCGCGATGCCAGCTCCAGCACACCCCAACCATGCGGCTCAAATCCTTTGGCCACCGGGGTATGGTGATAGATGCGGCTGGTCGGATGGATCGGGCGGACGAAATCCTTGTATATCCGAACAGCATTGCGGATGCGCGCCTGTTGGACCGCGTTGGGAGCGGCGTCCTTAAGATGGAACCAGTTCAGTGATGGATGCACAAACAGTTGCAGCCGGAACTGAAAGTCTAGCTCAGCCGTGCGTTGCCCCGATTGGCCCATGCCGGCCAGCCGGTCAACCCGCTCCGGCGGCAACGCCATCGTCATCCCGTTGGTGATCGTAAAGGCGCGCGGCGCAATCTGCCAGTCTGTTACCCAGGTATGGTCAAAGTAGCGTACCATCCCCACATCGGTCCGGGCGCCGCCGCTGGCGCAGTTCTGAAATATCACATCCTTGTGGCGCGCAGAAAGCCGCGCGTAGATGCCGTAGACCGCCTCGTAATAGCGCCAGTACGCATTCTCAACGAATCCCGCCTGCTCGCTGTAGGCCCCCGCACCGATGTTGCCGATGTTGTAGTCCAGCCGGAAAAGATCCAGCTCATGCTCCACGATCAGACGGTCGATCTCGCTCTCCATCCACTCGGCCGCGTCAGGCCTGGTCAGATCGATCATACCACCCAGCCCGCCCTTATCACCGTACGGCCTGGCCAGCCACTCAGGCTTCTCCCTGGCAATTCTGCTTTCCGGTCCGACGCGTTCCCCGTCCATCCACAAACCGAACTTCATGCCCTTGCCGTGCACATAGTCGCGAAAGGGTTTCAAGCCCCCTGGAAAACGTTCTAGGCTGACATGCCAATCGCCAACCGTCGCATGCCAGCTGCCGTGGGGCGGCGTGTACCAGCTCGCATCGATCAGAAATACCTCCGCCCCCGCGTCAGCGCAGGCGTCGATCTCGGAAAAAATAAGCTCCGGCGTCAGCTCCTGCTCCGGCCCGATTCCGCTGACGACCAGCCCCGCATGATCGGGATTCTGTGGCGGGATGACGCTTGTCCGCAGGTGGTCGTGCAACGCGTGGATACAACTGTCGAAATCCCCGATGACGACGCCCAGATGCATCTCTGGCGTGGAAACCGTCTCGCCGGGCGCGATGACGCGCAGCGGCGCAGGTCCGTCCGGGCCGGCGCGAAACCAGAGCCGTGACCCCTCCCGGCTATCCCCATCGTCCACATCAAACTCGAAAGCATACCCCCCCGACCACGCCAGCGTGCCCACAAACTGTTCGCCGCCCTGGTGATTGCGCAGCACAAAGAAAGGATGTCTGTGACGGCCGCGCCGGTAACGGCCGTCAATCCGGTACCCTGCTCGCGGCAGCGCCCGCCAGTCGAAGTCGCCCTCATTGCCCCAGTGCGTGTCGATAAAATAGCCCACCGAGTAAGGCGACGCCTCGTCATCTATATCGTATGCGCATGTCTGCAGCACACCGCTCCATGGGAAAGCCGCCGATAGTGCGGCCGGCTGTTCGGAGCAATTCTCGATCTCCAGCCAGCGCGTCAGGATCGGCGTGCCGTCAAGCACTGTGTGAACACGAACGACCACCGGACGCACCGTATGGCGCAGTTCCAACACTGCCGTCAGCCCATTCTCTTCTTCTGTTTGGGAGAAGTCACTCCATTCCCAGTGGGAGCGTAGAAGCTGCCCGTCCACCTCAACCCAGAACGCCTGCGGCGCCGGATGCGAAGCCGCGTCAAATCGTTCCGGCTCGGGATTCGTGTAACCCGAACCGTTCCAACCCCGCCCCACCAGCTGCCCGCGGCTCAATGATTCCTGGTAAGCTGCAAGTCCCGACCGGTAAGAAATCGTGGGATCCGGGTCATTGGAAAGAAAAATATCGGCGAAAGTCTCTATCATGGCCTGACTTCCAATCGAGGAGCGTTACGACCGAAGAGCGAGGGGGAGAGGAAAGAGTAGCGAAAGCCGAGGGCTCGATCCCCCAAACTCCCGCGCCTCACTCCTCTTCACTCTCTTCTTGAATTTACGGTTCCATACCCAGTTCGCGGACGTCACTGACCCATTCCTCGTACTGTGCTACACACCGAGACTGGATCATCGCGACCGCTTCCTCGCTACCGATGTTACCCTGACGCACTTCCGAGCACCCTTCGCTTATTGCCGCGCCAATCTCACCGATAGAGCCGAAACCCACACCTTCGAATGTTGTCTGCGGCAGCAGATGCTCCTGCAGAACTTTCGTCAGTTTCACCAGCGGACCATCCGGATCGTTGTCCACGAAGTGGTCATAGCTGCCCACCAGGCCCTGCCATGCAGTGTTCGGCTGTCCGCCGTAGATCATGGCGTATGACGTCTGTCCTTCGTCCGTCACCAACATGCGCAGGAACTCGATCGCCATATCGGGATTCTTCGCCTGTTTCAGCGAAATAAATCCCCAGCCGCCTTCACCACAGAACATCGGCGCCTCACCTTCATGGATCATCGGCGCGCCGGCCATACGATAGGTATAGCCCAGGTCCCAGGCGATTGGCATAGAAGGCGTGCCATTGCCGCGCGCCAGCGCCACCTTGCCGGCCAGCGCGGCGTCAACGTGGTTCTGGTCCAACTGCGTCTCGATGCCCATTTGCACCGGTCCCTCAACAAACAGCCGCATCGCCTCCATACCCTCTTCGTTATTGATGTTGAACTGCTTGTTTTCCAGGTCCCACCAGTCCATTCCCTTGGGGTTCAGCAGCGTGCGCAGGATGCCGAGATAGCTCATGTCGTCCCAGCCCTGGCTGCTCAGGCCCCACTTGGTTACCTTGCCGTCCTCTTCGACCTGCAAAGCCTTCCCCAGCTCCCACATGCTCTCATAGTTCTCGAAGTAGACCTCACCGTTCAACGGCGGATACTGGTCCTCCAGCCCCAGCGCAATGACATCTTCGCTCGGCACATTGACCATGTTGCCCACGCCGTTACACTCGGTCGGCACACCCCAAATCTCGCCCTGCCACATGTAAGCGCCGATTGCGTCGCCCACAAAGTCCTCGTCCGGGTCCACATCCATCTGGTTGTAGACCTGCTCGGTGCAGGGGACCAGAGCCTGATGCAGATGGAGGCTCGTCAACTGTTCGCCCATGATGCAGGCAACATCAGGCTGTGTCCCTGCCGCCAAGCCAGCAATTACCTTGGGCGGGATCGGCCAGGCCTGCGGCTGTACCTCGAACGTCCCGCCGCCTTGCTCCGCGAACAGGTCCGAAAGACGCTGGTACGCTTCCACATGGGGGTCATACTGCAGTCCCCACATCACACCTACCCGTTGCTCTCTGGGC
Organism: Caldilineaceae bacterium; assembly: GCA_958295845.1. Lineage (GTDB taxonomy): Bacteria > Chloroflexota > Anaerolineae > Caldilineales > Caldilineaceae > Bin5. Next base: position 4,256,158 of record OY282376.1, on the reverse strand, counting down.
ACGGCCGCACCGCCGCCCGCCATCTCTGTACCCGGAGCGACACACGCCGCTAGCAGACCGGCTCCCGCTGCCCCTGCCGAAATCTTCAGAACATCTCTGCGACTCAGATTCTTGCTTTCCATGGGTCTGTCTCCTTGGATAATATTGGCAAGATCACAGGACAGTGTGACAAAAGAGGTGAAGAGCGAGAGCTGTCCTCCCACTCCTCACCCCTAACTGCTCTCTTCTCGAATTTACGGTTCCATACCCAGCTCGCGGACGTCACTGACCCATTCTTCGTACTGAGCCTCGCAGCGCGACTGGATCAACTCCACTGCTTCCTCGCTGCCAATGTTCCCCTGCCGCACTTCAGAGGCACCTTCTGTGATGGCGGAGCCGATTTCGGCGATCGAGCCGAAGCCCACGCCCTCGAAAGTCGTCAGTGGCTGCAGATGCTCCTGCAGGATCTTTGCCATACCCACCTGAGGACCGTCAGGATCCGGGTGGGTGAAGTGATCATAGACGCCGACCAAATCCTTCCAGGATGTATGGACCGCGCCTCCGTAGATCTTTGCGTATTCGAGCTGCCCGTCGTGCGTGAGCAACATGCGCAGAAATTCAATCGCCATATCGGGATTCTTGGCCTGCTTCAGCGAAATGAATCCCCATCCGCCCTCTCCGGCGAACAGCGGCAACTCTCCTTCAAAGACCATCGGCGCACCACACATTACGTAGCTGTAGCCCAGCTCCCAGGACATCGGCAGCGACGGTGTGCCGTTGCCCCGTGCCAACGCCACCTTGCCAGCAAGGGCCGCGTCGACATGCGACTGGTCCAGCTGGGTCTCAATGCCCATCTCAACCGGCGTCTCGACGTAGAGCCGCATTGCTTCCATGCCCTCTTCGGTGTTGATGTGGAACTGCTTGTTTTCAAGGTCCCACCAGTCCTCGCCTTTCTTGTCAAGCAGTGTCCGCAGTATGCCGAGATAACTCATGTCGTCCCAGCCCTGGCTGCTCAGGCCCCACTTGGTAACCTTGCCGTCCTCCTCGACCTGTAACGCCTGCGCCAACTCCCACATGCTGGCGTAGCTCTCAAAGAAGACCTCTCCGTTCAGCGGCGGATACTGGTCCTCCAACCCAAGGGCAATCACGTCCTCGCTGGGAACGTTCACCATGTTGCCGACGCCGTTGGCCTCGGTCGGCACGCCCCAGATCTCGCCTTGCCAGGTGTATGCGCCGATGGCGTCGCCGACAAAGGACTCTTCTGGGTCCACGCCCACATGGTTGTAGACCTGATCCATGCATGGCACCAGGGCCTGGTGCAAATGGAGGCTCGTCAACTGTTCGCCCATGATGCACGCTACGTCAGGCTGTGTCCCTGCCGCCAACGCGGCTATTACCTTAGGCGGGATCGGCCAGGCCTGCGGCTGTACTTCTAACGTCCCGCCGCCCTGTGAAGCGAACAGGTCGGCAAGTCGCTGGTACGCCTCCACATGGGGGTCATACTGCAAGCCCCACAGCACACCTTGCCGCTGCTCACTGGGAATGGCCGCACTTTCGCTGCCTGGCGCCGCCGGCGCCGCGCACGCCGCCAGCAGGCCTACCCCAACTGCCCCCGCCGTCGTCCTCATAACTTCTCTGCGGCTGTACATCTTCCTAGTCATGCCTTGTCCTCCTGTGAAATATGATGGTGAATCAACATGCCGTTGTGAATTGGCCGAAAAGTCCTCGGGCGCGTTATTTTGACGAAATGACCTGGAACGAGCTTCTGGTTACGCCGTAGGGTATCGCGCTCGAGTATTTCAGCCCTGTGAGGTGCAATGTATGTCCGGTCTGCGTCGCTGCATCCGGTAACCGAGAGCATATCGCTACTGTGCATGCGGACTAGAGCCAGCACCTTTGCATGGCTCGCCGCCTATTGATATGTCTTAACCGTCGTTCCCCCGGTATTGCGAGAGGTAGGACAAGGAAGCTGAAACGATGTGATCGTGGGTTTGACAGGATCGAATTCGTTTTCTCACGTGACGGTTGTCACGTCTTGCTGAAATACGAGAAAAAATGAGAAAAACTTGCGAATTGACGTGTCTGGCGGTCTTACTATACAATCGTTCTTGGTTGTCGACAACTGCAAAAAAAATGCAATTTGCCGGCACCAATAAGGTGGCGCCGCTATCTTAGCACTGTCGTCAGCAATTTCACAACACCAAAAAAAGTAGCTCGGTTGCCGCCTGGTGCCCTGCCTGGGCCCCCAAAATCGTCGACTGTTCTCCAACGCGCCAATATTCGACGGTAAGTCTTCACGGGCCTTGGAAGCGACCCAATGCTGACACGCAATTCACTCAGGAGGGGATGTCATGGTTCGTAGAACGAATTGGACATGGATGGTGCTGGTCCTCGTGATGGCCTTGGTGCTTTCGGGCTGTCAACCAGTACAACCGGCCGCCTCCGGCGACGACGCCGCCATGGCCGGCGAAGAAGTGGTCATCGCCGTCGGCATCGAGCCGGTCAGCCTGGACGCCTGGCGCTCCTTCGCCGGGACCGGCGGACCCGGATTCCGCAACGCGATCGAACAGCTGATCAACCGCGATTTCACCACCGGTGAGTTTGTCCCGATCCTGGCCACCTCCTGGGAGCGAATCAACGACACCACCATTCGCTTCCAACTCCGTGAAGGCGTGACCTTCCACGACGGCTCCCCTTTCAACGCTGAAGCCGCCGCCGCCAGCATCAACCACACCTTCGACGCCGACAACGCCTTCGACCTCCTCGACTTTTTGGGCACGATGAGCGCCGCCGCCGTTGACGAATACACGCTGGACGTGTCGACGCCCGAGCCCGACCCGATACTCCTCGGCAAAGTCGAATGGGTTGGCATCTCCTCTGCCAGGCAGCTGGCCGAGGATCCCGACTCCTACCATACCGAGCTTATCGGCACCGGCCCGTACAAGTATGTCGAGTGGCGTAAAGGTGAGTCGATAAGCTATGAGGCCAACCCGGATTGGTGGGGCCTTTCCAACTCCGACGACGCCCGCGGTGCGCAAACCTTCCAGAACATCACCGTTCGATTCCTGCAGGAGGATCAGGTGCGGTCTGCCGCCGTGCAGGCAGGTGAAGTCGATCTGGCCCAGTTCGTAACGCCCGAACAGTGCCAATTGCTCGACGAGAATGCTGACACAAGTTGCGTTTCGGCCCCCAGTGTGGAGACGATTTTCATCCGCATGGATACCAACAGTCCTCTGCTGTCGGACCGCCGCGCGCGCCTCGCACTGCAACTGGCGATTGACAAGGAAGCCATCGTCGATAGTATCCTCGGCGGCGCGGCCTCTGTCGCCAGCCAGATCGTAAACTCTTCCGCCACCGGTCACGACCCCAGCCTGGACCCGTATCCATTTGATCCCGATCAGGCGCGTGAGCTCCTCGCCGCCGCGGCCGCTGACGGCGTACCCGTCGATATGGAGATCACGCTTGGCGCCCGCCATGCCGTCTTCCCCAGAATTGACGAGGTGATTCAGGCCGTTGCCTCCATGCTCACCGATGTCGGTTTCAGCGTGACCACCACCTTCTACGATCCCGAAGGCTTCGGACAGGTGATGCTGATCAACATCAAGGACGTTCCCGTAGAGCGCAACTTCGTCGCCATCCATCTGCATGGCAATGAGATCATGGATTTCCACTCCTCCTACCGCTTCTACTACTCCTGCGAAGGCATTCTTTCCGTGTACTGCAACGAGGAAGCCGATGCCGTCTGGATGAAGGCGAATCCGTTGACAGGGGATGAGCGTGAAATGACGCTGCAGGAGCTCAGCCGGATCGTGCATGAGGACGTCGCCATCGGTTACATCGGCCACCTGGATCTCGCATACGGCGTCGGCAGCCGCATCAACTGGGCGCCGCAGCTCGATCATCGCATCCTCGTCAAGGAGATGACCCTCAAATAAGTCGATTCGGATCTCCGGTGATTTGTGGTGAATGTATTGTGCCGCAACTGCCGCGACACTGATTGACCAATAAGACCGCGGCGCTGGCGCCAGCGCCGCGGTCAGCTTTTGCAGCGACCCGCACGCCGCATGGTAGGATTGAGGACAGAATCGCGAATTGTACAAGCGCTTACGCGCTAAAATGATGGTGCCGGATATAGTGGAGAATGACGATGAAGGATAGCGGCCGGACAGGAATCATCTTAGCAGGCATGATTGGAGGCGCGTTGCTGGGCGGCGTGTTTGCCTGGCTATCCAGCGCACGTACCGACGAGGAAGACGGCGAGACAGCTCTCGAAACCATCGGCCCCGCCGAATACTTCCAACTCGGAATCGGCGTTCTCACACTGGCCCGCCAGTTTCAGTCTCTGCTCCAGCGAAAATTGTGAAAATCGCTGACGTATTGTAGGTTGTGCGTTACACCGCCATGCAAAGGAACAGTACGTTGACCTTCTCAGGAAGACTCGGCAGCAGCAGCAGACCCGTTCGCGTCGCCATAATCGGCGCCGGACCGTCCGGCTTCTACGCCGCCGGCGCCCTGCTGCAACAAAAGGATGCCCACGTCTCCATCGATCTCTTCGACCGGCTGCCCACACCGTACGGACTCGTCCGCTACGGCGTCGCCCCCGATCACCAGAAGATCAAGTCCGTAACTCGCATCTACGAACGCACCATGAAGGACAGCCGCGTCCGCTACTTCGGCAACGTCAATCTCGGTTTCGACATCACGCACGCCGAGCTCAAATCCCACTATGACCAGATCGTCTACGCCGTCGGCGCCCAGTCCGACAAGAAGCTCGGCATCCCCGGCGAAGACCTCGAAGGCAGCTTCTCCGCCACCGAGTTTGTGGCCTGGTACAACGGCCATCCCGACTTCCGCCACTTCCAGTTCGACCTGAGCGTCGAGAGTGTCGCCGTGATAGGCGTCGGCAACGTGGCGATGGACGTAACCCGCATCCTCGCGAAATCCGTTTCGGAACTGGAAACAACCGACATAACCGACTACGCTCTTGAGGAACTGCGGGACAGCAATGTCAAGCGCATCCACATCTTCGCCCGCCGCGGGCCGGTACAGGCCAAATTCACCAACCCGGAGATCAAAGAGCTGGGCGAGCTGGAGATAGCCGACGTCATCGTCAATCCGGCCGATCTTGTTCTCGACGAAGCCAGCCAGGCCGAGATGGAAGGCGATCGCACTGCCCGCCGCAACATCGAAACGCTGCAGGATCTGGCTGACCGCGGCCCTACCGGCAAACCCAAGCAGATCATCTTCCACTTCCTGCGCTCACCAACCGAAATCACCGGTGAGGCCGGCGCGGTCAGCGCCATGACCACCGAGAAAAATGCTCTGCAGGAAACCGAGTCAGGCTACATCGCCTGCCGCGGCATCGGCACCTTCACGGAATATGACGTAGGCCTGGTGTTCCGTTCAATTGGCTACCGTGGCGTCCCCATTCCAGGCGTACCCTTCTATGACCGCTGGGGAATCATTCCCAACGAAAAGGGGCGCGTGACCGTCGACCACGGCGGTGCAGTCGTGCCCGGTGAGTACACCGTCGGCTGGGCCAAACGCGGACCCACCGGCGTGATCGGCACCAACAAGCCCGACGCCGTCGAAACTGTAAGACTGATGATGGAAGATGTGAATAACGCCGTCGAGTTGCGTCCCGGCGACGCGCCCGCGAACAACCGCTCCGGCCCGCACGTCGACGGGCACGGCCGCCCGGGTGACATTATCCCCCTATTGAAGAACAAGGGCGTGGACTTCGTTTCCTTTGCCGACTGGCAAATTCTGGAGCAGATCGAGAACGAGCGGGGAGAACTGCGCGGGCAACCACGCGTGAAGATCACCGATGTTGACGAGATGCTGCGCCTGATTCAGTCCGCCAGGGAAGAACCGGTTCTCCCATAGCCTCTGCGCCCAGCGCTATCCCACCACTGGTTGAAAACCTTATATCAGCGACGCGAAATCTCAACCGGCCTGTTCGCGGTCCTCTTCAGCCCTTGGTTCGAGAAGAGCGTCCATCTCCTCCGTCTCCTCTTCACTCTCCCCGTCCCCGGCCTGACCTTCATCGGCTTGACTGGAGGCAACTGTCTGGTCGCCTTCGCTAGGAGCATCCATCCCTACTGCACTGCCCCCCTCTGCCTCGGACCCAGCCAGCGCCTGCGATTCAACCGATTCTGACGGTTCGTCCAATTCCCAGTCATATGTCTCGGGCGTCAAACTGACCGGAACATGGGCAGGCAAGGACTCTTTGATCTTTGTATCTGACGCATCACCCCAGTAGGAGGTCACCGACGCAAGTACAGGCAGATCATCCAGACTGAGTATAGACTTGGTTCTCTTTGGCACTGTCAACCTCTCTTCTAGCACCACCGGCCGTTCTTTGATCTCAGGTTCCTGTCTTTCAGGCGCCGCCAGGAGTGCTTCCGGCCCTTCGGGCAGTTGGTTCATCTTCCTGTATAGCTGCGCCAGCGCCGGGCCGACCGCATCCAGCGGAAGTTGGCTCCGCACTGGCGTGTCCGAAGTCTCCCACAGATCGGCCAGCGCCTCGAACTCCCACACCGCCGACAGCACGCTCTCGCTGCGAAAATTGGACGACTCCACCAGTATACCGCTTGCCCGCGGCGTAAGCTCCTGCGGCGCCAGCACCGCCGACCGACCCACAAACGGATCTCGCTGACGCCGGCTGAACTCATTGTGGCCGACCAGAAAGCTGATCGCCGCGAACAACTGGTTGTCCTGCATGCGCGCCAGCATCCCGGCCCGCAACTTTTCATACAACACCCGCTCCGTGGCCGCACCCTGGCCAATCAAAAGCTCCGCGCCCTGGTAGGCCAGCAGCCGCCCCACCTCCGGGTAGAGCAGGTCACCCCCCAGCATCAACCCGATCCTGCCGACAGGCGTCTGGATGACGTTCCACTCGTGGCCGGGCTGGGCCAAATCCTCGTCCTCTGGGTGCAGTACCCGTTTGGCCTGGTAGCCCAGCCGTTCGCCGCCCGGCCCGTACACCACCGTAAGGTTCCGCAGCACCCCGTCCAGCGGGTCCGGCAAATACGCGCTCGGCGCAACCAGCGTCACGTCAAACTCCTGCGCCAGCCCGCCGAATACCTCGTCGTACGCCTCCCATACCCTATCCGGCTGCGTCGTCAACAGAGCACCCGCCATCTGGCGGAAATCAGTGTTGAGCCATCCAACCAGCGCACCGGAAAAGCCGCCGCTGATCTTTTGCCACAGGCCTGACTGCCGCCGCCGCGCCAGGTCCGCCCGCTTGAGAAGATTCGCCTGGAAACCCCCGAGAAGAGGCGGAATCACCATCACCCCGGCAAGTTCCGGGAAGACCACCAGCCGCGCCCGTTTTTGCTCCGCAGCCCGCAGGAACCTGCGCAGGTCTTCCCTGTACTCCTCCAGCGTCTGGGGCAGCCGCATCTTCTGTTGGATACACGCGACGATCAGCGTCTTCATCGGCGGTGGACTGGTCGTTCCTCTGAACCTATGCCTGTCTGTTTAGCAACAGATTGCCGCAATCCAGACAACGTTACGCAATTTACAGCAGGTTTCATCATACCATTAAAGGTATTTGAAGCTTGAATCAGGTGGAGGAATCCACGTTGGAGTTTCAGATGGGGGCAGGGACTACGCAAGGCGACCAGATTACCAGGTCAGCTTCTGGTCTGCAACCGTTTCTCCTTACGCGAACGCGTCCCGGTCAAAAGGAAAGGATTCGACTGCAATACATCGGCCGCAATACATCGGCTTCAATACAGTCGCAATTCAAAGGTCCCGCCTGCAATGCGCCAAAATTTCACGGCAGGTCGCCTTCGACGCAGTACGCAATACGCAATACGCAGCGCCAAAAAGCAACTACGCCTTATACGCCCCAATGATGTCGATGACCAACTTCACATCATTGCGCGCATGCTCCAGCGACGTGCGCGATGTCTTGCCGTTGACGATGCAATCGTGGAAATGACGCAACTCCTGCACAAATGCACTGTCCCAGTCAATGTAGGGCTCCGTCCGGTATGTCGTGCCCTCGCTGTCGATTCCCTGGATCGACACCGTTGACAGGATGCCCCGCGAAAAACCGGTTGGATAGTTGACTATCACCCGCTTGTCGTCGCCGTAAATCTCCAGCGTCTCCTTGAAATCCCACAGATCCGGCAGATCGATCCAGGTCCCCACACAACGTGCGTTATTTTCATAGACCAGAGTAAACGTAACGGCCCGGCCCTCCTGCCAGATCTCCGTATGCGACACCTCAACCGGCATGCCCATAATCTCACGCAAGCCGTACAAATCGTGAATCATGCTTCCCGCCAGCAGATGGAATGCCCGCTCTACATGCGGAGCCGCCTCGCCGATCGCCTGCTCTCGCGCCGCCTGCCGCCCTTCTATCGCGCTCTCGAACGCCCCCTCCGGCAGATCACCGAAGCTGCGAACGTCGAACTGTTGCAGATGCAGCGCGTTGTTCGGGTGCAGATGATTGATTTGCACAAAGCGCACATCCATTTCTGCCGCTTCCTGCTTGGCCCGCTCAAACGCAGGGTCATAGACCTTCATATAGCCCGCCTGCCCCACCGTTCCGGCGCGCTGGCAGGCCTCGATCATCTCATCGCATTCCTGCAGCGAAAAGCACACCGGTTTCTCCACAAAGGTGTGCTTGCCCGCGTCAAAAGAGTCCACCGCCACACCCTTCTTCGGGTCCGTCTGGCACAATATCACCGCCTCAACGTCCGATGCCAGCAGATCGCGGTAATCGGTAAAGTACTGGGGCACGTGAAAACGGTTAGCCACATACTGGGCCGCGCCGGCCGACACGTCGCAGACCGCCGTCACCTCGAACTCATCCTGCAATTCCTTCAAATTGGGCATATGATGGACCTGGGCGATGGCCCCGCATCCGATGACGCCAATCTTCACTCGTCTCACTTTCTTTTCTCCGGTCGCTGGTCGATGGCTGACGGTGGGTAGGTAGGTGAGGGACTATTATGGACCGGTATAATCCGTGTCCACAGTGCGCGAGGTAAAGCTGTTCCAGACATCCGCCAGAGCGAAGCCGCTGCGGAAGGCCGGGTAAAGAGATGCCCACATGGCATCGCGGGCTGCATGGGCCGCGGCCTCATCCCCTGCCGCGCGCGCCGCCTTAAAGGCTGCAATCTGCTCCCGCTGGGTCTGTGTATTCGTTTCGACCGCAGACAACCATGCTTCCGCTGCGGCCAACTGCTGATCAAGAATCTCGTCAGTCGGGGTCGTCCGATCCGGCTCTACGTCGTATGAGGTATTCAACGCAAAACGAGGCGGCTTCTTTGTACCGTCTTCATTCCAGTAGGTATGGGTAGGCTGAATGTGCGGCGTCACCGACAGGTACATAATGACAGGCTCGTCCCCCACATTGCGCACCTGGTGGTCCTCATCGGTAAGTGCGATGCAGAGCTGGCCCGGCCCCAAAACCTCGGCATGACCCTCGATTGTGAACTCCGCCTGCCCTTGCAATATGAGAAAAATCTCATGGCCCAGATCATGGGTATGAATCTGCGCCGTATGGCCTACCTCGAACTGCAAAAAGCGCGCCCGGATCTCCGGCGTTGTCAGCACGTTACGTATGTCATTATGAAAGTCCAGAACCTGAAAGGGCACAGCTCTCTCCTTGTTCGTTTTTCGCTATCAGTTAGCGGCTCAACTATTCGCTGCAAACGGGAACTGCCGGGAAGACGCTGCAAGCAACTGGACGGCCTCCTCAATCTATCCGCCGCCGCAGCTTTGGGTCGAGGAAATCTCTGAACGCGTCGCCAAAGAGATTGGCGGCCATGATCGCAAAAGTGATCGCCAGGCCAGGGAAGATTACAAGCCACCAGGGGGGACGAAACGCGGCTGCCAGCACGCCGCCCAGCATATTGCCCCAACTCGGCGCCGGCGGCGGAATCCCCATCCCCAGAAAACTCAGTGCCGACTCCGCGAAAATCGCGCCGCCCAGATGCAGTGTCGCCACCACCAGGATCGGCGCAACCGCCTGCGGCGCAACATGGCGCACCATGATCCGGATATTCGACGCCCCATTTACCATGGCGGCCTCGACGTAGGAGGTCTCCTTGATCGAGAGCACCACCGCGCGCGTGATGCGCGTGGCCGAGGGAATGCTCGTTACCGAAATGGCAACGATTACGGTAAACAGTCCCGCCCCCAGGACGACAAGCAGCAATAGCGCCAATATCAGACCGGGAAAGGACATCAGCACATCCACAACGCGCTGGCTGATTAGATCAAATCGCCGGCCCATATAGCCGCTGGCAACGCCCCACACAAAGCCGATCAGGTCCCCAATGACGACGGACGTGATACTCACGATCAGCGTAATGCGCGTCCCGTATATGATTCTACTCAGAAGATCCCGACCCAACTGATCGGTGCCCAGAATGTGCTCCGCGGTCGGCGCGGCGCGTATGGCGCTGTAGTCGGCTTCCAGCGGATCGAAAGGGGAGAGAAAAGGCGCAAAGACCGCCAGGATGAACATCAGCACCCAGACGCCCACGGCGAACATCCCGACTGGCGAGGACTTCGTAAAGCGTCTTACCGCGCCGCTGAAGCGCAGCAAAACATTGGGGCGCTGGCCCTCAATATCGAGAACAATACCTTCGGAATCGGCAGGCGGTGCGCTCGTCATAGCCATTTCGGCTTCCTCAATGGGTGGATAGCGGCATGTACTCAGAAGGCCGCGGCTATTGTAACTCCGCCGCCGACCACAACGCCCTATCCACTATTCGTAGCGAATGCGGGGATCGAGAAACGCGTAACTCAGGTCAACAAGAAGATTGATAATGACGTAAATCAAACCGTACAGGAGAACGAGGTTCTGGATCATCATCCAGTCCCGCTCAGTCATACCCTGCACCAGCAGCTTTCCAAGGCCCGGTACCGCAAACGCGGTCTCGACCGAAACCGCGCCGCCCAGCAGCCCGCCCAACGCCAACCCGGTCGTGGTTACGACCGGAAGTAATGCATTCTTGAAGACATGGCGCCAAACCACCATGGCCTCCCGCAGACCCTTGGCCCGCGCCGTGCGAATATAATCTTCAAACAGCACTTCAAGCGCCGCCGACCGCGCCATGCGCGCCGTCGACGCCGACAGCCCCAATCCCAGCGCCAGCGCCGGCAACACTGTCATCGAAAGATTGCCTAACGGGTCCTCCCATAGCTGAATAATTGTGATCGGAGGCCGCCAGGTAAACACGAGTACGGTAAAAAGAATAATCAGCAGCCCCAGCCAGTAGCTCGGCACTGCAATAAAGACCGTGATACCAACGCGCGAAAGATGGTCCATCATCGTATTCCGCCACATCGCGCTGAGCATCCCGATCGGTACCCCGATCAGCCAGGATAACAGTACTGCCATGACCGCAATCTGCGCCGAAATCGGGCCCCGCCGCAGGATCATGCCGCTGATCGGCTCCTTATTCCAGAACGAAGAACCCATGTCTCCGCTGATCACCTGCCTCATCCAATCCAGGTACTGAATGTGATAAGGCTGGTCCAATCCCAGGCTGGCGCGCACAGCCTGCAGCTCCTCTTGACTAAGAACATATATCCCGTCCGACTCCGACACGATCAACTGCAACGGATCGCCAGGGATCACCCGCATCGCCAGAAATATCAATACGGTGACCCCGAATATAGTCGGGATGGCAATTAGGATGCGGTTCAGAAGATATTTCGACATGAGCGATTGGAGGGAGTCTGCGAACTTCACAGAATGGGCGGCGCAACAGCCCGGCGACCGGGCTTGGTCGCGCCGCCCAATTGATCTTCAACTGTTCGTACCAAACACGCTGAACTTGGCCAGAATCCGGTTCATGGGATCCGACTACTGGGATCCGATTACTGGGTTCCTATCACTAGGTTCCTATCACTGCATCCCATGTCTGAACTGACCACCGGTTACAGCCGACCGTCGCGCGTCTACGCATCCGGATCGATCCAAACCGTCTCCATGCGGCCCCACTCGGCAAAGATCCGGGAGTCCAACGCCAAACCTTTGACCCGATTGTTCCACATCGGCAGGTGATAGGTGTAGCCGACCAGGTACTCCGGCGGGTTCTCGTCCAGCAGATTCTGGGCATCGGCGATCTGCCCCGTCCGTGTCTCGACGTCCAACTCCACGTCTACACTGCTCAGCAGCGTGTCGAAGTCCGGATTGCTGTAACCGCCAAAATTCTGTGAACCTCCAGTGGCCCACCACAGGTTGCCGCGCGGCGAGATGTCAGAGACTGAATGCCCGCGCGTGTGAACCATCAACTGATAGTTGCCCGACTGCTGTTCCGAGCCAAGCAGCGCGCGTTCGACGATGCGGATATCCGTCTCGATGTTCAGCTGCCGCTTGAGCATGTCCTGGAATGCGGGGGCCAGCAGTTCACCCTGCGGCCCGGCCGCCGCCAACAGTTCGATCCCTTCCAGACCATCACCGTATCCGGCGTCGGCCAGCAGTTGCTGCGCCGTCGCAACATCCTCATCCTTCTCCGCCCTGTAGCCCGGCATCGTCGACAACTCTTCAGGCGTGGTTGCGTAGGGATCACCCTGCGGTACCCAGCGCGTGATGTTGATCAACTCCTGCGTGCCGAACGCCGCCGCCAGGTTCTGCTTGCTGACCGCCAGATGGATCGCCTTTCGAACACGCGGATCATCAAACGGCGCCTCGCGATTGTTGATGAATACCCAATACGCGCCGAAGTTGGCCAACTGGTTGGCCTGCACGGAGTCAGGCCGATTCTTGCCTTCGTCCCACGTCTCTTTGGCGACGTTCCATGACATGTCGGCCTGATCGGTGAGCACAGCCGTGCCGCGGTCAGACCACGCCGGCACATGCAGCATCTCCAACCCGTCCACATACGGAAGCTCCGGATCCCAATAGTCCGGGTTGGCCTCCATGATCCACTTTTCCGCCGGCAGATGGTCCACAAAGCGGAACGCACCCGTCCCGGGGGCGATGACCTCGCGCAAGTCGTAGTTGTGCTCCTCCAGCGACTTCTTCGAGTAAATCAGCGCATTCGTGGGCGTCAGCAGATTAAGGAAGAATGGACGCGGCGAATTCAGGTTGAAACGCACGGTCATGTCATCCACAGCCTCGACCGAGTCAACAAATGTGAAGTTGGCCTTCAACGGGCTGACTATGCCTTCCGGCGGATCAATAATGCGATTGAAGGTCGCTACCACGTCCTGGGCGGAGAACGGCTCGCCGTCATGGTACGTAACACCCTCGCGCAGCGCAAACGTGTACGAAAGGCCGCCGTCGCCTACTTCCCAGCTCTCGGCCAGGTCGGGGATGATCGTTCGCAGACCGTCTACCAGGTTGTTGCGCACCAGGTTGTTGTACATGTGGGACAACACGTGCGTGCCGCCGCCCTGGTGGGCGTCAAAGTGTGACATCGTCACACCAAAAGCCGTCCGCAGTGTGCCACCGCGTTGCGGACTGCCACCGGGCCGCATCATGCCTGCGCCGGTCGCGACAGCCTCAGGTGTCGGCACCGCCGTCGGCGCGGCCGCTGGGGCGGCCATTTCGGCCGGCGCGCCAGCCGCGCAGGCTGCCAGTGCAGATGCAGCCGCGCCGGCTGCCATCATCTTCAGAAATGTCCGGCGGCCAACATTGCGAGCTTCGTTGTTCGCCTCCGGGGGCGTGTTCAACTTACTTGACATTGGTTAGGCTCCTGTTCTCGTGGTGAATAACCGGATGATCTGAACGGCAAGTGTCTACCAACGGTAATCTGTAACCCTCACACGCTACCCGCCTCGCGATGGCGACTGGCCGTAAGCCTGGCGAGGACGGCATTTCAAGTATTCAGATTTCCGACGGGATTCACAGTGGCTCAGAGATCGTGGTACATTATAGGGTAAGAAAAAACCAGCGTCAAGATATTCAAATGTTCATTCTCTGCGTATCCAAAACGTCTCCGGGCGACAAGTATGCCCTGCAACCGACAAGAACCTGACCAACGCCAATTACTCTTCTCACGACCATACCCAAGACCATAAATCCACGGAGCACAACTCCCATGCTGGCAGATATCTCAACCATCACCGCCGCTCGCACCGGCCGCGTCTCTTCCTGGGACACCACCGGCCGCAACCAGGACCGCTGGACCATCGCCGCTGGCGAGTCCCGCGTGCTCGCAGACATCCGCGGACCGGGCCTCCTCACCCACATCTGGATGACGCAGCGCAACCACTACCGCGACTGCCTGCTGAAAATCACCTGGGACAACGCCGATCACCCCAGCGTACTCGCGCCCCTGGGCGACTTCTTCGGCCTCGGCAACGCGATCGTCAACTCCTACCAGTCCCAGCTGTTCACCGCCTCCACGCGCTGGAACAACCAGTTCGAAGCCGGCTGCGCCCTCAATGCATACGCACCCATGCCCTTCCGCGAACGCGCCCTCGTCGAATTGATCAACGAGAGCGCTGAAGACCACATCCAATACTTCTACTTCGACTACGAACAGGTCGACCAACTGCCCGCCGCGAACGGCTACTTCCACGCCGAGTTCCGCCGTACCAACCCCTTCGGCGGCTGGGGCCACGAAATCACCGTCAACACGCCGGAGTCAAATGTCGTCAATAAGGAAAGGCAGGCTTGGGAGGACAACTACGTCATCCTGCAGACCCAGGGCCGCGGCCACTACATCGGCTGCACCCTGTCCGTCACTAACTTCCAGGGGACCTGGTGGGGCGAAGGCGACGAAATGATTTGGGTGGACGGATACAGTTGGCCGCCCGACATCCACGGCACGGGCAGCGAGGACTATCTCAATCAGGCCTGGGGCATGCAGAGAAACGCATTTCTGCGCAACGGCTCATCGATTTTCGAAGAAGACACCGACGGCTACCAGTCCTCCTACGTGCTCCATCTCGAGAACCCCGTTCGCTTCCAAAAAGAGGTCAAAGTCACGATCGAGCACGGCCATGGCAACCATCTCGCCAACGAAATGTCATCCGTCGCCTACTGGTATGCGGACGAGCCGGCCAGGGCAGTCGATCCGCCGCCTGTGGCGCAACGGCAGCCGGTCCTTCGTGACAATCAGGGCAACTGGCTCGACGACGACAACAACCGGGTCCCCGGTCGAGTTGTTCCCGTCAACGAGGAAATGCAGGCCATGAAGGATCAATGGGCGCAGACCGACCGCGCCCGCTGATCCAGCCTAACCCTCTTCCAGGGGCGTCATCTGCCGGTACTTCCCGCCGTAGAACAGCACCGGCTCACCCGTATCCTGCTCCAGGTACTCCACCTCCCCGATGTACAGCGTATGGTCGCCCGCCGGATGGGCGTCCACCACCTTGCACAAAAAGTAGGCCAGTGCGTTGGGCAGGACAGCATATCCGTTGCGGCGCTCGAACTCGACCTCCAGCCCCTCAACCGGCCAACCCGCGAAATGGCTGCTGAAGTCTTCCTGGTCGTGGCGCAGGATGCTGATCGCATAGCGGCCCGTCTCCTGCAACAGCGCATGCAGTCTCGCCTTGTGCCCGACCGAAATGACCAGCAGGGGCGGTTCCAGCGAGACCGACATGAACGCATTGGCCGTCATGCCATGTACCTCGCCGTCCAGTTCAGTGGTAACAACCGTAATCCCCGTAGCGAAGAGGCCGCAGGCATTCCGTAATTCACGCGTGTCAATCGCGGCAGAACTGTTCTCAGTCATGGGTAGGTCCGTAGCGCCTTGTGCGTGGTGAGCGCAACGCCCAGGCATTATCCGCCACCAGCGCAGCGCATCGATTTCGCAAATCTTAATCGGTATCTCAGGTAAACTCAAATCTACCATCAGAATTGACAAATGAACCGTCAGTGGTAGGATACCACGAAACCCACGGCAAGTTTGAGTCGGGAAAGTCCTTCCCACGATGCAACGCAAAAATACTTCGCAAACCGCGAGCGTGAACAATGGCTGACGAACGTTTCTTTGTGACCGGCGCGCTGGGCTGCCTGGGCGCTTGGGTCGTGCAAAATCTGGTCCGCGATAACATCGCTGTTACCGTCTACGACCTCGGACTTAGTACCCATCGGCTCGAGCTCCTGATGGAGCCCGACGAGATCGCCCGCGTCCACTTCGTCAAGGACGATATCACCGACGCCGACGCCGTCGCCCGCGCCGTCTCCGAAAGCCGCGCCAACCGTATCATCCATCTCGCCGCCCTGCAGGTGCCCTTCTGCAAGGCCAATCCCTCGCTCGGCGCGGCCGTCAACGTCGTCGGCACCGTCAACGTCTTCGAAGCTGCCAAACAGGCCGGCATCTCCTCCGTCGTCTACGCCAGCAGCATGGCCGTCTACGGCGGCGCCGACCTCTACGGGCCCGAAGTGAAGGACGGCGACCCGTTCCATCCCCTCAATCTCTACGGCGTCTACAAAGAGGCCAACGAAGGCACCGCCCGCATCTACTGGCAGGACGACGGCATCGCCAGTCTGGCCCTGCGCCCCTACACTGTCTACGGGCCCGGACGCGACCAGGGCATGACCTCCACCCCCACCCAGGCCATGCTCGCCGCCGCCAAAGACGAAGACTACCAGATCTCCTTCGGCGGTACCTGCGGCTACCAATATGCGGATGACGTCGCCCGTACCTTCATAGAACTGGCCCGCCTTCCCTACGAGGGCGCAGAGGTCTTCAATATCCGCGGCAGCGTCGCCCACATGTCGGAGATCGTAGAAGCCATCGTCGCCGCCGAACCGAACGCAGCCGGCCGCATCACCTTCGAGGACACCCCCCTCCCCTTCGCAGAAGCCCAGAATGAACAACCCCTGCAAAGCCTGCTGCAGGAGGTGCCCTACACGCCCCTCAACGAAGGCGTCGCCCGCACCATTACCCACTTCAAGCGCGCGCTCGTCACCGGTAAAATCCAATAGCCGCTGCCCTACCGGGCCGGAAATCTACCTACCCTATATTGACCCTTTCCAAAGAAATCGCCGAGGAGCAGAACAGATGAGATGGTTGCGTTTTGAGCACAACGGAAATACAGTCTACGGCGTCGCCAGCGGCGACACCATCGAAGTCACCGACGCCACCTGGTGCGACATTCTCGCCGGCAAGACCGGTTCCGTCACCGACTCCGTCGACCGGGGCAGCGTAGACCTCCTCTGTCCCATGGACCGGCCCGGCAAAGTAGTCGCCATCGGCCTCAACTACCTGGACCACTGCCGCGAAACCAACACGCCGCCCCCCGATCGCCCGGTCATCTTCACCAAATTTACCACCAGCATCGTCGGCCCCGGCGACGAGATCGTCTGGAGCCCGCAACTCACCGCCGAAGTCGACTTCGAAGCCGAACTGTGTGCCGTCATTGGCAAGACCGCCCGCCACGTCAGCCGCGACGACGCCCTCGACTACGTCGCCGGCTACACCTGCTCCAACGACGTCAGCGCCCGCGATCTCCAGCTCGGCGACCCCCAGTGGATCCGCGGCAAAAGCCTCGACACCTTTTGCCCCATCGGCCCCGCCTTCGTCACCGCCGACGAGGTGCCCGATCCGCAGGATCTGAGCATCCGCTGCCTCCTCAACGGCGAAGTCATGCAGGAAAGCAACACCCGCGAAATGATCTTCGGCGTCGCCGAGCTGATCGAATTCAGCTCCAACGCCTTCACCCTCGAGCCCGGAGACGTCATCCTCACCGGCACGCCCCACGGCGTCGGCATGGGCCGCGACCCCCAGGTCTGGATGAAGGACGGCGACACCGTCGTCATCGAAATCGAAAAACTGGGCCGCCTCGAAAACACCTGCCGCATGGTCTGATCACGCAACGAGCCCAATCCCGCTTCCAAAAAGCCCTGGCGCCCGCCAGGGCTTTCCCATTTCCCCTCGCGACCCCTCCAACCCCAATCCCACCGACCCCTGACCACTGATCACTGCAGTTCTGGGCGCTCGCCGCATGAACTGACCCCTGACCCCTGACCCCTGACCCCTGACCCCTGACCCCTGACCACTGCAGTTCTCGACGCCCCGCCTAACGAGATCATCGTCGCGGACAGCTGGTCCCGTTAGAGCCAGCGAAGGGTGCCTAATCCCCGCGCCGCCCCGAATGAAGGCGCTTGAGGTGAATTTTTGTCGTTGAGCCTCTGGCGGGCGATAATTTAGAGGATGTGCGTTTCGACAATCTGCAGATATTCATTCCGACCCACCCCCCTCAACCGTTGCAGATTGACGACCCGGTATGGCTCTAATTCCTCGGCGACAGTGTGCAGCTTCTAGATCAGGAACGCGAGCCATCGCTCCCCTGGACAAATGTATGCTGAAACAACGACGTTTTTTCGCAACTGAGCCTGCCTTCAGTGCGCTCTTCGCCGCATTCCTATCTGCCGCTTTCCTTTTATCCGCCTGCTCCGGGCCCCGCCTCCCCTTCTTCAACAACCGTGATGCCCAGCAGGAAAGCAACGGAGACGGCCCCACAGAGCCCCAGGGCCCTGTCATCCAAACCGTCCTCACCGGGCTGTCTAATCCTCGTGGCGTCGCAGTGCTGCCAGACGGGTCACTCATGGTGGCCGAGGCCGGCACCGGCTACAATGCCGTCGACCCCGAGGAATGGACCGGCAGACTCTCCCACTTCCAGGACGCCAACCAGGACGGCGACTTCGATGATGACGGCGAAACTACAGTCTGGTTTCCTAACCTGCCCACCTATAACACGCTCCAGGAATACGAAACCTGGCGTGATGAAGTCGGCGGACCAGGCGATCTGCTGCGCCATTCCGACGGCCACCTCTTCCTTACCGTAGACGGCGGCCACGGCCGCATCGGCCTCCACGAGATCAGCCCCTACAAGCGTATGGGACGCAATCTCTCCGCGCGCGGTAACATGAATGGCCTCGCCTTCTCGCGCGACCATTCTCACATCTATATCGCCGAGAGCACCGCCAACGCACTCTCCGTCATCAATATCGCCGACGCCGAACACCGCAAGATCACACAGTTCGGCGCGCTCGCCAGCGGCCAGCAATCCGTACCCGCCGGCGTCGCCGTCGACCCCCGTAACGGCGACCTCCTGGTCGCTCTCTTCTCCGGCGCCCTCGTTATCGAAGGCGAAAAGCTCCCCGTAATTGCCGGCGACAGCGCCGTTGTGCGCGTAGACCCCGAAACCGGTACAATCGCAGACGCCGTTCTTGGCCTCACAACCGCCATCGATGTGGCCGTCGATGCGAAAGGCAACATCTATGTCGTCGAAATGTGTAGCGGGTACGCCGACCTGATAGAACCCGCCCACGACCTCTTCGACCCGGACCAGACGCCAGTCCACGGCGGCTATCTCCGCTACAGCGGTCGCGTCACCGTCTATCCCCCCCCAGCCGCAGCCGATGCACCGCCCTACCAGGCCGACGCAGACGCAACCGTTCTCGCCGACGCCCTCGACATGCCAACCAATATCACCCTCGCGCCCGACGGGTCACTCTACGTCTCCACAGGCCAGGGCACGCCCGGCCGCCCCATCCCCGGCCCCGACGGGCCAACACGCATCGTCGGCGAGGTCATTCGTATCACCCTGCCCGACGCGAATTCGCGCTGAGATGCCGTCCCTTACACAACCGGATGCGCGTGCAGCACCTCTTCCACAATATCGACGCCCCAGCCCGGACCTGAAGGGGTAGTCATCTGCCCTTCGATGATCTCCGGTACGTTCGTCACCATCTCGTCCTTCCAGGGAACGTCGTCGATGTCGATCTCCATGATCTTTACGTTCGGCAGCACCGCGCACAGGCTTGCGCTGATGAAAGAAGACAGATGGCTGTAGTAGTTGTGCGGCGCAATGTTCATCTGGAACGTCTGCGCCAGTTCTCCCACCCGCTTTGACGGCCCAAAACCGTTCCAGGGCACATCCACCATCATATAATCTGACGACCGTGCCTGCAGATATGGCAGAAACTGGCGCTCGTAGTAGAGTGTCTCACCGGTGCAAATACGCGTGCTCGTCTTGCGCCGTACCTCTGCCAGCGCTTCCGGCTCATACAGATCGATCTCCAGCCACATCAGATGAAGCGATTCCAACGCCCGCGCGATTTCCAAACAGCTTTCCGGCTTGAAATTGAAGTTCAGATCCAACAATAGGTCGAACTGCGGCCCCACCGCGTCGCGGAATGTGCCTATCAGGGTAACGATATGATCGATCAGTTCATTCGACGCTACCTGGTCGATGGCGCCGCCCGGATTCCGCCCCGGAAAATAGACGAAACCGGGATCGCCCGGAAACAGAATGTTCGTCTTCAGCGCCGTAAAGCCCTTCGAGACGACCTCCCGCCCCAGCGCAGCCACATCCTCCATCGAACGCAGCGGCGGCGTGCCCATCAGTTCATGCACGCGAATACGGCTCGTCCCGCAATGTGACCAGTAAACCCGCACGCTATCCCTCGTCGGCCCGCCAAAAAGTTCGACCACCGAACAGTCCCGCGCCCGCGCCGCGATATCCACCAGCGCCAGCTCGATGCCCGCAATCGCCTTTGCGCCAATGCCGCCCGGGCTCGACTGAAACGCCCGGTACATATCCCACCAGCGCTGCTCAAACGCCCTCGGATCGCGGCCCATCACCACCGGCGTCAGGTCCCGTACCGCGCCCGCCACACCGTTCACCGCCTGGTCGCTGCACTCCCCCCAGCCCGTGACGCCTTCGTCCGTCTCCACCTTCACCAGGATCCAATTGCGCCAGCCGGCGTCAACGATAAAGGGCGTAACTGTTGTAATCTGCATCGAAATATTCCTCCTCTGAGTCGCGCGCGACCGATTACCGGCCATACGCTCGGTGATAAATCGATTCGCAACGATCAACCAGTATGCAGAAACAGCAAGAATGGGATAGTTTGCCCAAAATCATTCTGCTATACTGGCCGCATGACTATCCAACAGGCAGTACAGACGCGTGAGGACACAATCCTCCATCATCGCGAGCGCCTCAACGCCGTGCTCCACCACATCCAGGAGAACTTCGACGCGCCCCTCACAGTCGAGACGCTGGCAGACGTCGCCGGCTTCTCGCCCTACTATTTCCACCGTATCTTCGCCGCCTACCTCCGCCAGACTACCAGCGACTACGTGCGCCGCATCCGCCTCGAATGGGCCGCCCGCCGCCTCATCCTCACCAAGGAGCCGGTCACCCATATCGCGCTGGCCGCAGGCTACGAGACGCCTGCCGCATTCAGCCGCGCCTTCAAAAAGCGTTTCCAACTCAGTCCTCGTACCTTTCGCAAGCTGCGGCGACCCACCCTCTACGCCAACAACTGGGAGCCGCTTCTCCTGCAACCTGAGTTCCGCCAGCGGCCCGGACACGAACTGGTCTACATAACCTGCGAAGGCGCCGAAGTGGATAACGTAGCAGTCTGGACAACGCTCAAACAGCACACAGGCCTGGTCGGAACAGGCGGGCCTGCCGCTTTCGACCGCCTTGAACCTTCAGCCTACGTACAGGTACACCGCGAACGCCCCCACGCCGGCACTGCAACTGGCGACAAAACGCGTGTTGACGCCGGTATCCTTCTCGGCGAGAACGCATCCATCCAACCGCGCAAACCGGTCGGCGTCCGGCATCACGCCGGTGGCCTCTATGCCGTCTTCCACCACCACGGCCGCCGCCGCGATGCCATGTGGCAGGCCATCTACAAACGCTGGTTGCCCCGATCCGACTTCAGCCTGCGCGACGCGCCGCCCTATGCAGAAAGCGCCGACCCGCCCAGCCCTGGCCCAAGCCAGGACCAATCCCTCGCCTTCTACATTCCCATCAAAGGCTCGCTATACGAGCTTCAGAAAAAGGAGACACAAATGTCCCCCACAGTCAGCACAACACAACAGCCGGACCGCCACATGCTCAGCATCACCCGCCATGTCAAAATCGACGAGCTGCACAACCACCTGCACCAGTCCTACGAGCAGGTAGCAGCCCTGATTTCCGAGTCGGGCATCGAACAGGATGGCAAGCCGGTCGCCATCTACCATGCCGAAGTCAACGCCGAGAAAAACGGGCCGGTCGAAGTCGGCATCCCCGTCAAGACCGTTCCCGCCGTCACCGGCGAAATCAAAAGCGGAACCCTGCCCGGCGGCTCCATCGCCTACACGTCGCTAACCCTGAGGCAGGCCCACTTCCCGGAGATACTGGGCTGTTACGACGCCGTCTACAACTGGATCGAAGAGAACGACCACCAGATCGCCGGCCCCCCGCGCGAGGAATACGTGACCAGGCCCATGGACAAAGAAGCAGGCATGGACCAACCCTTCCTGGAAATCGCCTGGCCCTACAAGTAACTGAAGCGGAAAGAGGAGTCGATGTGAGGGAGAACGCTACACTCTTTCCTCACTCCTCTTCGCTCACTACTAGTCAGTTCACTCCGCTTCCGCCGGACTATGCTCCTTCAACCACATACGCAACGGCACGTCTTCGTCCGTCGGCGAAAAACGTCCGTTTGCATTCACGCTCCAGCCAAGCAGCTGGCGGCGGATTGGGCTGCAGCTTTCCCACAAGCTCTCGACCGTCATGTCATCTTTTGTGCGTAACCACCGGTAGCCATAGCCGTAAAACAGAACCCGGCGTGTAATATCCGACCAGTTGGGGCTGGCCGTATGCCAAAGACGGCGATCAAAGAAGACCGCGTCCCCCGGCTTGGCCAGCACCGGCGTCGCCCCCTTCGGCTGCCCAATCCCGTTTTCCGGCCTGTCGATCGTGTCCCGCACATGGCTCGTTGGCACCACCCAGAAGTTGCCACACCCCGGCTCGCTCGTGTCCGACAGAAAATACGCCACTTTCAGCGACAGCCGCGGCCGCGGATGGCTCTCCATCTCCACGTTGACGCGCCCGCTGTCCTGGTGCCAGTGGAACGTCTTGTCGTTCGGCGCCTCCCCGTTCGGCGGCGTCACGATCAGATGCGCGTGATACAAAAAGATATTCCAGCCCAGGATCCCCCACACCTTAGGCAGGACCTTGTCATAATCGACCAGTTTAGCGAAGTAAGGGTCATCCGGAATGAAATTGGGGTAGAATAGCGCCTTGCGCGGATCGTGCCCCTCCGCCAACTTCGCCTCGTGGATCCGTTCCGTCAATTCGACACCTTGTTCCACCTGCTCAGGCGACAAGGCATTCCTGACGTAGATAATCCCCGTCTCGTTGAAGGTCTGCCGTTCTTCCTCTGTCAGGCGGTGCTCAAGCGATGCAGGGCTCAGATTGGACATGGCTTCTCTCCCTTCCATGGAATCAAGTCATATGTTCACAGTGTAGAAACAGTTTAGCATGAAAACGTTCTCTTGCGACCCTCCTCGTAAACCAAGCAAATGAACGGGCGCCACTTCCCCTCTTCCTTTTCATTAATTCCCCGTAACTATTCAGCCACAACTGATTTGCGAACTGAATGAGGCGAGCGAATGTGACTCTCTCCTCATTTCTCTCCACACCAATCCTCAATCAATCGCCGCAGTCTATGACCACTGACCACTGATCACTGCAGTTCTGGGCGTTCGGGCCTTCGGCCCTCCCTTGTGCAGGGGCTGCGCCCCCGCAACGCCCCGCCCAAAAAAACACGCCTCATCCACCTTACGCCGTATTTCCAGCGGTGCGTCCCATCCAAGGTGGCGGCGGCCAACGTGTACACGATGAGATAGCCCGAATGGCGGCGTGGCTGAAGGTCTGGTCCAATGAGGCGCTGTATATGGCTTAGTAGTTACAATTCCCCAACAAAATAGATTCAGCTCTCCCCCAGTCCATAGCAGCAGCCAACCTCGATGAAACCTACAATAAGTAGCGTACATCCCACGCCCACTTCAGGAATATTTCGTATTTTCCAATTTGGATTTGTCTTTTACTTTCGCTGTGATACCCTATGCAAGACCATATCAAGGAACCACCACATCAAGGAACCACCACTGTAACTTAGCCCATCTGAACTGCCCACCCTAAGTCAATGACTCCAGGAGGAAAACAGAACATGAAAAAGCAAAGTTTCAGCCGCAGAGAATTCCTTTCACTCGCCGGCGCCACCGGCGGCGCAGCCCTCCTGGCCGCCTGCCAGCCCGTTACCACCTCTACCGATGACGACGGAATGGAGGCCGCAATGGAACCGGTGACCGTCGTAGTCCAGTCCGGTTGGCAAACCGGCAGTGACAGCGACGTCTGGACGCCGTGCATCGATCTATTTCATGAAAAAGGTACGCACATCACGATCGAGATGATCCGCCTCCACGTGTCCCCTGAAGACACGATGACAGCCGTGGCCGGCGGCACCGCTCCCGATGTCTACCATCGCTACATCGGCGGTTTCGCTGAGCTGATGGCGCGCGGCGTCATGTTTCCCCTCGACGACCTTATCGCCGAAGCCAAGGATTTCGACCCTGATATCTACCTTGGCTCACAGTGGGACAACGGCAAGTGGGACGGCGTTACCTATGGTATCCCCGTTCTCGAGGGGGGCGCCATGCCCGCCATCTGCTGGCATAAGCACCTTATTGAGGAAGCCGGCGGCGATCCCGAAGTCGGCCCCAGAACCTGGACCGAACTACTGGAAATGTCCCGCGCGCTCCTCAAGTTTGACGACGACGGCAACCTGGTCCAGGCCGGATTCGACCCCAAAGACGCCTATGGGTTCACCGTCATCGCCTGGCCGGTCGTCTTCGACGAAAACTACATCTCCGAAGATAAGCGTACCTTTACCTTCGATTCCGATGCTTGGGCCGAAGGCCTCGACATCGTCGCCCAGTTCTGGCTTGATCCCGGCGTTGACAAGATGCAGGCCTTCGCTGATCAGTGGCCCTATTGGACAGGCTATTCCTCGAGTGGCTTTAACAACGCCAAGCGCGGCATGATCATGAACGGCAACTGGATGCCCGGCGCTATGCGCAACGTCGTCGACGTTACCGGCGTCGAGTTGGACTCGATCGGCTATGGCTTCCACCCCAATCTTAACGAGGGCCTCAAAGCCATCGACTTCGGCACCGGACATACGCTCTTTATGCCTCGCGACACCAAGGTCGCTGAGGACGCCCTCACGTTCATGATACACATGACCAGCGTCGAAGTCGGCCTGATCGAGTTTGAGATCCGCGCTGCCTGCATGTGGAGCAAGCCGATTCTGGATGCCATCGATCTCTCCACCGTGCCCGGCCTGCAATGGTTCTTCGACGCGCCGCTCGAGGCCGACAGACTCTGGAGCCCCAACGAGTTCCTCACGCCCGTTCAGTCCCAGTGCGAGATCCTGTGGCAGCGGGCCATCGAAGAGACCATGGTCGGCGCCAAATCGGCCGAAGACGCCCTCTTCGACATCAACGCCGAGCTCCAACAGTCCCTGGACGAATACTGGGAGACCCAAAGTTAATCTTCCCGCAAAGTAGGACCAACCGGTCACGCCTCGGGACATCGTCTGGGGCGTGACCGTTCTTTCACGGCACCTTTCAGGCAAAAAGTACCTGGTCAATCCCGAACTTTCGGAATTGGTATGACCACAACTGATCTGGGCGCACAACAGCCAGAATTGGACCCCACCGAGAGCCCCGAGCTTCTCCAAAAGATCGCAAGACGACGGCACTTCCGCCGCCGAATGCTGCCCTACCTCTTCATCCTCCCCTGGATCTTGGGCGTAGTCACTTTTCAAGCCTACCCAATCCTCGACTCTTTCTACCACAGCTTCACAATCTACGATGTCTTCCAGCCCGCCAAGTGGATAGGGATTCGCAACTACGTAAATTTGGCAGGAAACGACTACACCCGCAAAGCGCTAATGAACACCTTCCTCTACGTGGTCGTCTCCGTTCCCGGGGGGCTGGTGGTAGGACTCCTGCAAGCACTGTTGCTCAACGTAAAAGTGCGCGGCCTCCAACTATTTCGCACTTTGGCGATCGTGCCCGGTACCGTCCCTGTCGCCGGTGCGGCCGCAGTGTCACTGTTTATCTGGAGCCCTTCCCTTGGTCTTATCAATAGTTTCCTCAAAGCCTTTGGCCTTAAAGGCCAAGCCTGGCTTTCCGATCCGGTAATGGTCAAGTGGGTCTTCATCTTCATGACGATCCAGGGCGGCATCGGCATGCTCATTTTCCTCGCCGGCCTGCAAAACGTCCCGCAGGAGCTCTATGACGCATCCAAGATTGACGGCGCAAAGTCAATCCAGACCCTCTTTAGCGTCACGCTGCCAATGTTGACCCCCTACACACTATTCAACCTACTGACCAGCCTGATTGGCGCCTTTCAGTACTTCGCCGGCCCCATGCTCATGACCGGTGGCGGTCCGGCCGGCGGATCATTATTCTATGCCCAACTCATCTACCGAAACGCCTTCACATTCTTCAAAATGGGCCACGCAGCCGCGCTTTCATGGATTCTGTTCGTCATCAGCGTGATAATCGTTGTAACCGTCTTCCGAACGTCTGCAAGTTGGGTCTACTATGAGGGAGGAAACAACTAGCATGGCGGGAGCTTTCTTAGTCCGGCGAAGTGGAACACCAGGCAGCGGCTTCGTTCTCGGAATGCGGGCCAGCAGAATTATCCAGCACGCGATAGCCTATATTTTGATTGCTGTCTTTCTCGCAATCGCACTGATGCCTCTGGCCTGGATGTTCAGCGGCGCCTTCAAAACGCTGGAACAGATGCGCATCACCTTCCCCATCCAGTGGATCCCGAATCCCGTCACCCTCCAGAACTTTGCCGACGGGTGGCAAGAGCGAAACTGGTTGCTTAACCTGCGCAACACGCTCATGCTTGCTGTCTTTGTAGGTGTGCCAACCATAACTACCTGTACTCTCGCCGCCTACGCCTTCGCCCGCATGAGATTCCCTGGCAGCGAACTTCTCATGCTCCTCAACATCAGCCTGATGCTGATCCCGGACTTTGTGACCATGGTACCCCGCTATGTAATGATGGCTCGCATGGGCTGGATCGGAACCTGGCTGCCAGCTGTCGTCCCTTCAATGCTTGCGATCAACCCCGCCATGGTCTTTGTGCTGCGTCAATTCTTCCGCGCCATCCCCAACGAGCTCTCCGAAGCTGCTCGCCTCGACGGTAGCAATGAACTGGGCATCTACTGGCGTGTCATCCTTCCACTCTCAAAGCCAATCCTTGCCCTCCAGATCGTGCTCATCACCTCTTGGGCCTGGAACGACCTGCTCTTCCCTCTCCTCTATCTCAAGGACAAGAGCATGCAGACCCTCACCCTCGCCATGATGGGCTTCATCGGCATACGCGGCGACACCAGGTGGGGGCAGATGATGGCCATGTCTGTCCTCGTATCCCTGCCCATGATGGTCCTCTCCTACTACGGGCAGCGCTACTTCACCGAAGGCTTCACCCTCAGCGGCATCAAGGGATAACCCGCCTCCGCGAAATTGCCTATGCACACCCTTCGGTATACACTCCTGTATACGCTGCGGGAATTTCACTTTATTCACCTTCGGTATCCAATTTCATGTCATTCTTCACTTCAAGTCGGGAGCGCCGCCTCTGGCTCTGGACCCTCGCCGTTGTAACCGCAATCTACTCGACACTCGGGCTCGCGCGTACTCTCGCCGGGCATCTGCGAACAAACGGTCTGCTCGAAACCCTCTTCTTGATCAGTTTTGTCTTGGTTGGGGCTGTTATCCTGGTTTACGGGCTGAAGGTGCGCCCAGGTGGCCTGGAGATCGGGGTCGCGCTCGGCGTGGCCGCTGTTTACATCCTCATCTTCGTGCGCATGGGGACCCCGGAGGAGCGCACGCATCTCATCGAATACGGCGTTCTGTCCATTTTCATCTACGAAGCGCTCAAAGAACGCGCCAGTCACGGCCGACGCGTCCCGGTACCCGCTTTGCTTGCAATTGTAGCCACTTCGTTAATCGGCCTTATAGACGAAAACATCCAGGCCTTTCTGCCCAATCGCGTCTACGACCCACGCGATCTCCTCTTCAACGTCCTCGCCGCCGTCATGGCCGTCGCCGCCAGCATGGCCCTCTCCTACGCCCGCCGCTGGCGCTTCCGAAACTCTCCCGAATGAGGGCCAACATCAAGCCGGAACACGCCCCTGCCATCCCCCGCGCCCGTAGGGGCAGGCCTTGTACCTGCCCTGCAGGCCAGACCTCAATAGAACTTGCTATACCCCAGCGCCGGCCGGTAATTCAGAGTTTCATCCCTTGACGGCCACGTCACGTCGTAGCCCGCCGGCGGCTGATAGGCGAAGGGAACCTCATCGCGCCCGTAACTGCTCTCCTTTCGCAGATCGATGGCGTGCATCATCAGCCGCAGACGGTCATCGATCCAGCTCTGGGGCACCGTCTGTCCCGGCCTGAGGTACGACCCCTCCGCTCTGGGTTCACCCTGGCGCGCAGCCGCGCCCAGCGAATGGAATGCATAGTAGAGCGTGCGCCGCAAACTGTCGGCGCTGTTGCGCCTCGAACCATGCACCAGCTTGACATTGTGAAACAGCACGTCGCCCGCCTTGACCGGCAGTTCAACCAGGCCGGGAAAGTCGAAGCCCTGCGCCACCACCTCCTTTACGGGCAGATTCAGCTTATGACTGCCCGGCGCGGCCAGCAGGCAGCCGTTCTCCGGTGTCGCGTCGTCCAGGTAGTAATCGACGTTGAACACCAGCTCCATTACATCCGGTTGGCTGGGATCACCGTCGCAGTGGACCGGGACCTCCTTGCCGTTTCCCGGCGTCTTGAAAACAAACGCCTCCGCCTCGCAGATGAAGTCATCCCCCAGCAGCCGCTGCACCACCTGCAGGATCAACGGATGCGCCAGCAGCTTGATAAACGAGTTGTTCTTGGCCTTGGGGAAGACATACTGCACACGGTGGAATACAACCTCACCCGTATCCGGCAGCGCATCATAGAAGTAGTCACTCTCCGGTTCCTTGCCCTCATAGCCCTCTTCAATGACATGAGCCGAGTCCTCCTGCAAGACCGCCAGCTCTTCAGGGCAAATCGCTTGCGGCAACAGGACGTACCCGTCCCGATCAAAGCTGCCAGCGATTTCTTCGATGTTCATGTCGTATCTTCTGTTGTGTGAGAAGCCGGAATCGGTTCCACCGCCAAAGTCAGCACTGCTTCATGGAAGAATACAGTCTTTGCTTGGCAATCCGTTGCGGCCGGAAACCAGCCATAAATTGGTAGTGGAATAGCTACGCAGCCGCAATTGATTCGCAACCCTGAACGAGGCGATTCAAGGTGTTCTCTCTCCTAACTCCTCTTCGCTCTCTCCTCGGTTTTTTGGGCGTTCGGGCCTTCGGCCCTCCCTTGTGCAGGGGCTGCGCCCCCGCAACGCCCCGCCCTAACTAGACCACCGTGCTGACTCTTCCCCAGCATTGCGTCTAGTCGACAGTGTCTTCCACCCCAACTCCTATCTCAGGCCCCTGATCCCTGACTCCTGACCCCTGCAGTTCCGCGCCCCCGCAACGCCCCGCCCTGGCTAGCCACCGTGTTCATTCTTCCCCACCTTCGCGGCATGCCGACAGTACGCCCCAACCAACCTGGCGGCTGCCAACCGAATACACCATCACAAAGCCCGAATGGCGGCGAAGATGAAGAGTTTGTCGAGACACACACTGTTTGCGGCTTAAAAGTTACGTAGTGGAAGGGTTTCCTTCTTCGAATTTCACC
Source organism: Caldilineaceae bacterium (assembly GCA_958295845.1). Taxonomy (GTDB): domain Bacteria; phylum Chloroflexota; class Anaerolineae; order Caldilineales; family Caldilineaceae; genus Bin5. The sequence continues at coordinate 4,226,657 of OY282376.1, read as the reverse complement.
TCAATCCTCGCCGTAGTCAAGCACGATCTGCAGGATGTCCTGTGGGTGTTTGTCGATCATTTCATAGGCCGCGGCCGCGTCCCCATGGTCGACCACATCCGTAATCAACCCATCCAGATTCAACTTGGACATCAGCGACAGCACCGCCTCCATGCGCCGCGCGGCCGTCCACCGGTGCGACAGCTCAGGGCTGATGCCGGCTATCTGCGACGAAATCAGCTGGATGCGGTTGTGGTGAAACTCCCCACCCGGGTAGACGTTGGCCAGCGCGCCTGCATACCACGACATCACGATCACCTTGCCGTTGTAACAAACCGTGCGGATCGCCTCGTTCAGAGCGCGATCACTGGCCGAAAACTCGAACACCACGTCCGCGCCGCGATTGTCAGTCAACTCCCTCACTGCCATCGCAATGTCCCTGACCTCGCCCGCATTGAAGACAAGGTCCGCGCCGCTCACCCTTTTGGAGATTTCCAGCCTCTTATCAATCAGGTCCACCGCGATCACCGGCGCCGCGCCCGACAGCTTGGCCCACTGCACCGTCAGCTGCCCCAGGATACCCTGGCCAAAGACCACCACGCACTCTCCCAAATGCAGGTCCGCGTCCAATATGCCGTTGAAAGTCGTGTTCAGTACGGCCGTGAGCACACCTGCCCTTGGATCGATTCCCTCCGGCAGTTTGAACACCGAACCCGCTGGCAGTACGTGCGCCGACTGGTGCGGGGCAAAGCTGAAGACAACATCGCCCTCATCAAACGCCTTCACATCGCTCCCCACCTCCGTGACCACGCCCACGCACGCGTAACCGTAACGCAGAGGGTATTCCCACTCAGGCTCTTCGCTTTCCACAAACAGCCGCGTGCGGCGGTCCTGCTTCCGCTGCCACATCGGCGCGTGGCCGCGATACACATTCATCTCCGTCCCATGACTGATACCCGAATAAAGCGAGCGTATCGCCACTTCTCCCGCGCCCGGGCCCGCGATCTCATCCTCGACCAGACTTACCTCTCGCAGCCCCGTAATTTCTGCAGCCTTGATCTTGATCAATGTCTTACCTGCCTCTCGCTCACTGAGCCATATCGTTCACAACCTCAAATCCCAACAACTGCCCCAGGTCCTCAATCTCATCCACCCAGTCCCCGTAAAACAGGACCCTGTGCCCGCCCGGCGTCAGCGGGTGCTCCGCTTTCATACAGTTCCGCAGCAGCCGCTTCGCATCGGCAACCTGGATCGCCACCGATGTCCTGCAGTCCCGCTGCGGACTCACATTGCTGTCAATGACCCCTGTAAAGACATACATGCGGTCGAACGGCACATACTGGGCGATCGTCACCGTCTGCCCCACCTCCATCTGCACGTTCACACACGTGCTCCGATACAACCCCTGGTGATTGCGAAACGCGTATTCGTCCGCCTTCTCGCCGTCCCATCCCCCCAGCTTCGTCGCGCTGAAATCGTGCGACATCCCGATCAGATTCCGCCCCGTATCGATATGAATATGGCCAATAAAGCCCGGTCGGTCCGCGAGATACCCGATCAACAGCTGCGTGATAGTGCTCGACAGATCCAGCTGGCAGATCCCGGCCAGCCCCTCGTCGTTCAGCATCGAAAACGCCAGGCACGGCAGCGGATACGGCCCGCTCCCCATACAGATGCCGTGCTCGGCAATACCCTGCGCCTCCTCCTCCGCCAGGATCTGCTTGAGTCCCAGGTACAACTTGCATGATTCGACCACGTCCTCCCTCGTCGGTTCAACAACATCCGTGGCCCCCGCAATCCTCCCCTGCGCCAGCGCCTCCGCAGCCTCAGCATCGGCGTTCTGGTAGGCCGCGATCAGCCGCTGAGGAGGGATTTCCTTGATCTCAAGCCCCAGCCTCTCCTTCGTCTGCCTGATAAAGCCGTCGCTCAACGGCGTCAGGTCGGAAAAAAGATGGATCCCGCCCCACCCTTCCTCGAACCACCTGCGGCTCGACTCCACCTGCTTCGGCGTATGCGACTGCTGGTACAGCACCTTCGACTGCCCCATCTTGTGAATGGCCTTCAACACGCCGACCTTCTTCCCCACGTCGGCGAAATCCGACGAAAGCACGGGAATCACATTGCGCTTACCCTTCACCGGCACGAAATTATGCAGCCATCCCAGGGGCGAAAGCGGCGTTTCCGTCGGATTGAACATCACCGTCGGCTTGCCCCAGCTCGCAATCTCCTTCTGCATCACATTCGGAAACAGGCCCAGAATGATAGCAAGGACACCGTCCTCGTCCCCCACATTTTCAGCCGCCTCTTCCAACTCCGCTCGCGTCCGCACCAGCCTCTGTCCCGTGAACTCCACCTCCCGCTCGTACGCCTTCAGCTCCTCCCTGTAACGCGCGGCCACGCTCTCGTGGCTGAACGAACCCTGATAGATCGGCCACGCCTCATTCTCCTCCCCCGGGAACGAGTCGCCTCTCGGGCTTCCCAGAAACAATGTCCGAATTCTTGTCTTCTTCACGAGTTTCGCCTTTCTAACTGCGCCTCAAGACTTCTGTGTCAGGCCTGCGATAAAGTCGTTTTCACCATGCTCAACTCGGCCATTGTCGCGTCTACCCGACACCTTCGACCTTGCATATCCGTTTGTAATTCGTGGTAGGCCGGTGTCTAATGACATAAACAGACCAAAAGGGACGAGAGAGTACGAAAATGCAACTAAACCACGCGCAGAAACTTGAACTCTACGAGAAAGGCTATGTGCAGATTCCCGGCGCTGTTCCCACAGTAATGGTCGACGCCGCTGTCAAAGCCATCAACCATTCCTTCGGCAACGGCATCGATCCGGCCAAGATGATCACCTTCCAATCCCGGACATTCTGCCCTGAATTGCGCGAAGCGCCCGAGATCACCGATCTCTACAATCGGACGCCGGTCAAAGCGCTGGCAGAGTCGCTGATAGGCGCGGGTAATCTGAATCCTGTCACGGGCGGCCAGATCGCAGTTCGCTTTCCGCTGCTGGACGATCCACCGCCCGCGCCCCGTCCCCATCTGGATGGCCGCTACTCGCCCCACAACGGCGTCCCTGCCGGCGAGTTGCGCAGCTTCACAATGCTCGTCGGCATCGCCCTCAGCGAGGTGACCACCGACTACGCCGGCAACCTGGTCGTCTGGCCCGGTACCCATTGTCAATTCGAACAATATTTTCGTGACAACGGGAATGACTTCATGACCTGCGGCGACGCCGAAGACATGCCCCCCATTGACATGCCGCCGGCGCAACAGATGACCGCCAGGCCCGGCGACGCCTTTCTTGTACACTACCAGGTCGCCCACACCGCCGCGCCCAACGTCTCACCCCATCCCCGCTACGCCATCTACTTCCGCCTCAACCACGTCGACCACAAGGACCAGCGCTTCGAAACCCTGACCGACATCTGGATGGAATGGGACGGCATGCGCGAAGTCATTGCCCACCAAACCAAGCAGTCCAGCTAATCAACCTAAAGTAGTTACATCCCAATCCATGGAAGTCCAAAAGACTTGCACTTATCAAAAAAGTCTTCCAGATTACTGAGGCCGCCAATTTCTAACCACTAACCACTGACCACTGATCACTGACCACTGCAGTTCTGACCCCTGCAGTTCAATCCGCCCCGTTTGATTTTCGCACCGCGCTGGTGTCTAATGTTTTCATCCCATCGGGCCAGACGATAGAGGAGGGAAAAATGCATCTGACCTACGCGCAAAAGATGGAATTCTACAATAAGGGATATGTGAGGGTGCCCGGCGTTGTCCCAGGTGTGATGGTCGACGCCGCCGTCAAAGCGATCAACCACTCCTTCGGCAACGGCATCGATCCCGCACAAATGACGACCTTTAATGCACAGTCATTCTGCCCGGAACTGCGGCAAGCGCCAGAAATTACCGATCTGTACAACCGGTCGCCCGTAAAACTGCTGGCCGAATCCATGATTGGCGCCGGAAAGGTCAACCCGGTCCAGCGCGGACAAATCGCAGTCCGCTTTCCGCGGCTGGACGATCCCCCACCAGCGCCGCGACCCCATCTGGACGGCCGTCACTCGCCCCACAACGGCGTCCCCGCCGGCGAGCTGCGCCGATTCACGATGCTCGTCGGCATCGCCCTCAGCGACGTGAATACCGATTACGCCGGAAACTTGGCCGTCTGGCCCGGTACCCATCATCTCTACCAGCAGTATTTTCGCGAAAATGGGCACGACATCCTTATGCGCGGCGGCGCCGAAGGCATGCCGCCCATCCATATGCCGCAACCGAATATGATTACCGCCGCGGCCGGTGACGCCATCCTAGTACACTACCAGATAGCACACTGCGCCTCGCCCAACGTCTCACCACACCCTCGCTACGCCATCTATTTCCGCCTGCAACATGTCAACTACATGGCCCAACTGTACGAAGCCCTCACCGACATCTGGATGGAGTGGGACGGCATGCGCGAAATCGTAGCCCAACACGGGGAAAATACGTAAGTCCCCTCCAATGCCGAGCCTCCTCTCGCAGAGCGAAATGGAATAGCCCCTGTCTCGTCTGCCGTAACGCACTACGAAATACGGAATACGGTATACGCAGTACTGCAAAGCATATTTCCATCAGTCCCAACCGCTTAGCCTACTCCCCCTCCGTCTCCAGCTGCCCGGCTCTCTCCATCGCCCCCCAATAGGCGTGGTCCGCGCTGTTAACAAGCGTGTTCTCCAGGCTGCGTTTGATCAACTCCCCCTCGGCCGAATGCGCGCCCGCCGTATGCGCCACCGCCTCCGGCAACCCCACCGTCAGCGCCACGTGCACGCCGTACACCGAATGCCGGATCGACGGAAAACCCGACGCGCCCACATCGTTCTGCCACCGCGCCTGGTTCTCCGGGCTGAACTCAAACGGCTTGCCAACGTCATGACACAGCGCACACGCCCACAGTAGGTCCCTGTCAATCCCGATTTCTCCATGCACCGCCTCCAGGCCGTCGGCAAGCCCCTGCGCCATGCGCGCAACACCCCGCAGATGCTCCGCCTGCGTTCCGTCCTTCAGCGCCGGCGAGTCCGGCACACCCGATCCCTTGATTTGGTCGATGCGCGTAAACTCCGTCTGCGACAGCGCAAAGGCCCACGCCTCTATCACCTTCCCGCGCAACGCCTCGTCCCTTATCTCATTGACCTCCGGCAGGTTTTCGCACACACCCTGCCGGAGCTCTTCCATCGAAGCCATTTCTTTCTCTCCTCTGTTCAACGCCAGACGTAGTGCCTCCCGCAGCGCTGTCCCTTCAGCCTACGCGCCCACCGCCACTGCTTCTTCCCGTTTCAGGATCTGGATCGATGTATTCGGAAAAACGGCAACCGTGGCGTCTGCAGGCAGAATGTCCGCCAGCTGGTCGATCACCGACTGCCAGTTGCGGAAGAGCAGATCGCCCTTATGCTTCATCGCAAATTCCGCCGCCAGGAAATGTTCAGAGACGACGAGCAGGGTTTCCCGTCCCCCGATCGTGGCAGCAGGTTCTGGCGTGGCGTCGGCCGCAACCCTGCGCTTCAGATACTGCGGCCAAGGCAGTTGCTGATGCAGCCCATGGTAGGAGATACCGTCGCTGGCCGCGTTGAGCATGACCGTATACGGCTCCCGCTCGAAATACTGACGCGGCCATAGCGCCTTCGAACCCTGAATCGGGTCCGCGTCCAGCGGATACGCGTTGCACACCAGCAGATCCGCCTCCTGCCGCAGCCCGTGCGGGATCGCCGTCCCGTATGTCCGCTGCGCGAAACGTGCCCCCTCGCGATGAGCCTCGACCATATCGCCCACAAACAGCCCAGCGATCTGCCTGCGGGAGGTAAGGACGCAATTGACGATCATATCCAGTCCGATCAGCCCCGCCACCTCTTCAGCCACGTCCCGGTGGTCCCGCACGCCGCCGTCGATCAGCGTTGCTCCGCTCTCCTCTCCGTCATCCGGCTTTAGCCGCTCGATATTGCCTTGGCCCCGCCGCGCAGAAAAGCTGTGAAAGTGGAAAATCGTGGCGAATCCCGCCACCCCCGGCACGATCAGCTTCGCGCCTCCACCAAAACCGACCGACGGGTGGGGATAAATCCCGCCCACACAGATTTTGAACTCGGCTTCGGCCACAATCCGGTTGATATAGATCGGCGTACCGTCCTCCAGGCTGCCGTAGGCGACCAGATCCCCTGCCATGAAATCATGCGAGGTCGTCGCATAGGCCGCTGCAACTTCCGCGCCTACCTTCTTGACTACCTCCTCCTCGGTTAGCGGCCGGTGCGTGCCCCCGCCAATGACGATCACCGTCTCGGACTTGGGCACCCCCGCTGCAGCCAGCTCCTCCAGCACATAGGGCAGCACATCCGCCGCCGGCGTCGGCCGGCCCAGGTCATCAACGATGATCGCGGCGCTGGCCCGGCCGCTGGCCGCATCGCGAATGCGCGGCGTACCAATCGGACTGTCGAACGCCGCCGCGATCTGCGCCGAACTGAGCGCCGGCGCATCCTCACAGCCGCAGACGTGAATGTCCCAGCCTGCCGGAAAAGTGAGCCTGAAGTCTGTGTCCCCAAACCACGAGTGGGAAGGGACTGTAACGGTCTGCGGGCTGTTCATGGCATCTTCCTTCAAAGTTAACTGTTGGATTTTGCACTACCCAATGAGCTATGCGGGGATGAGGTGCCTCTTCAAAGTATCAATCAATCGTTTCGCGAACCGCGAGCGCCGGATCACCTTCTCCGGATCGATCCTTGCCAGGATGTCGAAAGAATGGCGTCCCTTGCTATATGCGCGTTTATTGCTTCCTCTGCTGGCAGACTCAAGCTGCTCGAAAACATCGTCTTTAGGTATGCGTTCGATGTCATTTCGTTGCGGAATCGCAGCGGACCGGAAACCGGTTCCAAAAAACGATGCCAGTGCAGAGACATCCGCCAAAAACCAGGATTCCATATTCTGGACCATCAGTTGTGCCTGACTTTCTGTTACACCGGCAGGACGCTCCCAACCGTCGCGCAAGCGTAGATGCTGCCACGGTCTGTTGTTTCGCTGGACTGTGCCCTCGCTATCAACTAGAAGTATCGGTATCCTGTCATCTTTCGCTAGACGAACTGCTTCACGAAAGTCTTCCAAAGCATTGGTTCTACTTCCACATGCCTTTATTCTCGGCATATGGTTCGCAAGTCCCGCCTTCTTGAAAAACTCACCAAACCCTTCGCGGCACTTGGCTTTCAAATGCTTTCCTTGCCCTCCCCCTTCTACATAGATTTCTATCCTCACCAACGATTCCCACCCAATTCGCCCCTGAGCCATAGTTCGCCCAAAGAGTATTTCTTGAGCCAAACTCTCAACTCGTTCTCGTCCAACCGACCAACCGTTGTCGAGTTGCTCTCCTTTTCGCACACCAACACGGCCTCTGGTATGTGGGAAAGTGCATCGACAAGAATGTCGGAATGGGTTGTGACGATTATCTGTGTTCGCTCGGACGCCTCGACGAGCATCTCGGCAACCGTCGGAATGATATCGGGATGTAGACCAATCTCAGGTTCTTCTATACATATGAGAGAAGTGCCAAACGGATTACAGAGCACTGAAGCCAAGCAAAGAAATCGCAAGGTTCCGTCTGAGAGGCGAGAAGCTGGGACTGGATGTTGCAGATTCTGCTCGCGGAAAAAAGTCTGCAGCGTTCCACCTTGAACCAAGAACGTAAGGTCACTAAACTGATCGTAGAAGCGCTTGAGTTGAGCAATAAGCGCCGACTTTGTATCCTCTCCGTGTGAAAGGTGATTTAGGTAGAGTCCCAGGTTGCTGGCGTCTTCCGCCAGGAAATTATTTAGGAGGTCAGTCGACTGAGGTAAACGTGCCTTTGAGCCTTGGCCCAAATCCCAGTCTCCGTAGAGTCTGACACGTCTGTACATGAAGTCAAGATAAGTTATCTCAGGATACTGACGCGGATCCTTCCGCTGCGAAACTATCGACTGGTTGGACTGAAAATCTTCGCTCCGCAACTGAAGTTGTACTCGATCTATGTTGTTTGCCCCATCACTTTCTTGCAAGGCAAGAGTACTTAGCACAGGGCTTCCCCATCGGTAGCGGTAATAGTACTGACCGTGCGGAGCGTATTCGAACTCCCTTTGTTCGTCCTCAATTACTTCATCAACTAACTTAAAGCTCCCCTTTTCCCTCGAAAAGGATATTCTGTGTCGCAACGGGATGGCTTCCTCTTTGGATTGAGAAGCGTCCAAACCTGGATTTTCTATCGTTGCGTTTATTTCTGCCACCGGAGCAGCGGTAGATCCCTTCCACAACCACTCCTCCGTTCCTCCTCCCTCACGAATCGGCGCAACCACGTCGGTAGCCGAAGACCTCAGCAGGTCAATAGCCCCGATGACATTCGACTTCCCCGACCCATTCGGCCCAATCAGCACATTCAGCTGCCCAAATTCAATCGGCGGAGAGTCTGGCCCGAACGACAACAGATTTCGCAACTGCAGCGTCCGGATAAACCTGTTATTTTCCTGCATTGCAGCCCCTTATCACAGCCAGTTTCATGTCAGTTACGCCCTGTCATTCTATCACAGCCGAAATCACTTCAGTCTCCCCGCGCCACCGGTATCATCGCCTATTATCAGACGCATCCCTACCATTCGCAAGAGCAAATTCTGGCACATGATTCTTCGGTGCAGCAGCCAGTATTCCCCCAATTCTTGACAGCCCTCCCTTCTCTGCTTATACTCACACAAATCGACGAGGCAATGACGCCCGCCCGCTGTTCGTGCAAAATCCCCTTCAGCTTGTTCTCCACGCCGAACAAACCATTCCCGCGTGCCCTGCAACGCCCGGGCCCGGAGAGGTTGGGTGGGCCTTCCGTAGTTCCTGTTTCGTCGCTTGCCCGTTCTCTTGGTTGGCCGCGACCAACAGCCGCTTTCCATTCGAAGTGCAGGAATTGACAACTGTCAATTTCACGATTGCTGGCCGCCGGTCGACTTTCATCACTCTAATCTTCATTCACTCCAAGGAGAAAACCACCAATGAAGCCAAAGCAGACATTTACAAGGCGTGACTTCCTGCGCTATTCCGCCATGAGCGGGTCCGCAGCGCTCCTGGTAGCCTGCGCCCCCGCGGCCCCCGCCGATACCGGCGAAGCCGCCCCCGCCGCCGCGGCCGACGAAGCCCCAGCCGCCGAAATGAGCGGACCCAAACAGGGCGGTACCATGACCTGGGTTGGCCACCAGGAAGTCGCCGGCCTCAGCCCTGCCTTCATGGGCCCCACCGTGCACTGGGTGATGATCATCAACATCCAGAACCCGCTCGTGACCGTTGACGAGTTCAACGAACTGGAACTGGTTCTGGCCGAATCAGTCGACGTCGCAGCCGACGGGCTCGGCTACACCTTCAAGCTGCACGAAGGCGTCCTCTTCCACGACGGCACCGAATTGACCGCCGACGATGTCGCCTACACCTACAACTACTACCGCAACCCCGACAACGGCGCGCCGATTGTCGGCCGCTTCACCGGCATCAGCTCTGTCGAAGCACCCGACAAATACACCGTCCAGGTCAATATGGACTCCGTCAACGCCGCTTCGCTGACCTCTTGGGCCACCGTCCCCATCGTCCATTCGGCCTCCCACGCCGAACTCGGCGAGGATACCTACAGCACCTCGCCTATCGGCACCGGCCCCTACAAGCTCCGAGAGTGGCGCCCGGCAGAGTTTACCGAACTGGAAGCCTTCGACGATCACTTCCGCGGCCGTCCCAATATCGACGTGCTGCGCGAAGACATCGTCCCCGAACCCTCCGTGCGCATGATCGCCCTCCAGACCGGCGAGGCCGACTCCGCCGTGTGGCCGCTCCTCGTCGAAGACAGCATCTTCCTCGAAGCCGACCCGGGCTACGTCAACTTCCGCACCCTCGCCAACTCGATCAAGCACTTCCCGCTCAACAACAGCATTCCGCAGCTGGCCGAAAAAGAGGTGCGCCAGGCCCTCATGCACGCCCTCGACCGCCAGCGCATCATCGATGAACTTTGGAACGGCGCCGCCCAGGTCTCACACTCTAATCTGACGCCCGCCAGCCCTTATCACCACACCGGCCTCAAGCAGTACGACTTCGATCCACAAGAGGCCATGGCTCTCCTCGACGGCGCCGGCTGGGCTGCCGACGGCGACGGCAACCGCGCTAAGGGTGACCAGCAGCTTTCCTTCACCATCACCACCATCACCGGCGACCAGGCCCGCCGCCCCATCGCCGAACTCGCGCAACTCATGTTCGCCGATGTCGGTGTCGACGTTCAGCTGGAAGAGGCGCCGGTAGCCACCATCCTGCAGGGCATGCGCGAAGGCACTATGGACGCATCCCTCTACAATTGGACCTATGGCAGCGCCGTAGAGCCCGACCCCTTCAGCACAATGCACTCCAACGGCGGCAACAACTTTGCCCAGTTCAATAACGCCCGCGTCGACCAACTCATCGAAGAGGGACTTCAGGTCGTTGCCTACGAAGAGCGCGAGCCCTACTATCACGAGATCCAGGAGATCTTCGTCGAAGAGCAGCCTGTACTCAACCTGCAATTCGACGAGTGGATGAACGTCTTCAACGCCCGCATTAAAGGGCTGCCCGAAGGCCCCAAGAACAGCTCGATGTACCAGCAAGCCTACAAATGGTGGATCGAAGAATAAAACGCCAGTGGCCGGTGACCCGTTTTCTATCGAGTCACCGGCCACTCTCTACTGACCGCCGGCCACTAACCACTGACCACTGACCACTGAAGTCTGACCATCGCCCTACATGCTTACCTACATCGCCCGCCGCATGCTCCAAGGCGCCGTCGTCATCGTTCTGATCAGCGTCGGCACTTTCTTCGTAATACGCCTGATGCCGGGCGACCCCACCTACCTGCTGCTTGGCGAAGGCGAAATCCGCATTAGCCAGGAACAGATGGAGGCAATCCGCGCCCGCTGGGGGTTGGATCGTCCCTACCACGAGCAGTTCTTTATCTGGGCGTGGAACCTCCTGCGCGGAGATTTCGGCGACTCTCTGATCCGCAAGGGAATACCCGTGCGGCAGATGATCTTCGAAGCGATCCCTGTGACCGCCATCCTCAACGTCACTTCGCTTGGTCTGGCGTTGTTGGTCGCGATCCCCGCCGGCATCATCGCCGGCGTGCGTCGCAACTCCACATTCGACTACGGCACAGCCGTCGGCTCGACCCTCGGCGTGGCCTTGCCCAACTTCTGGCTGGCCCTCATGCTCATCGTCCTCTTCGCCCTCTACGTACCGCGCTGGTTCGGCGACCTACCCCTGATCGGCCGCATCCCGCCTTTCGGGCTGAAGTCGTGGCAGGGCTACATCCTGCCTGTCTTGGTGCTGACGACCGAACAGATGGCCGTCATGACACGGGTCATGCGTGCCTCTACTCTTGAAGTCCTTACCCAGGATTACGTGCGCACAGCCTACGCCAAAGGGCTGCCGAACACGATCGTGCTTGTCCGCCACGCAGTCCGCAATGCGTTGCTCCCGGTCGTAACTGTAATCGGTTTTCGCATCGCCTTTATCCTCAGTGGCACTATCGTCGTCGAAACCGTCTTCGCCATCCCTGGCATCGGCCGCCTATTCACCGACTCAATCTTTCGCCTCGACTACCAGGTCGTTCAGTCCCTGGTCGTCGTGTTGGCAGTTCTCGTCGTCGCTGTCAACCTGCTCACCGACCTGACCTACGCAATCATCGATCCGCGTATTCGCATCAATTAGATATCCTTAACTGCCGTTCTAAATTTATGACGACCTCCGAACCCACCGAGCTCAACCAACAACTCACTGACGGCTTCGGCCACCGCTCCGAATGGAGCCAAGCCTGGCGGCGCTTCCGCGCAAATCGGATCGCAGTCGGTGGTTTAGTCGTGATCCTCCTCTTGGCGACGATGGCTATTTTCGCGCCCCTGCTCTCACCCTATGATCCAATCGACGAAATCTTTCGCGGAATGCGCGGCGGCAGCCCAACTTTGGCCCATCCTTTTGGCTACGACCATTTGGGACGCGATCTCCTCAGCCGCGTAATCTTCGGTAGCCGCATCGCCCTGCTCGTTGGCCTGTTGGCAACCGGAATCGCAGTCGTCTTGGGCGTAGTCATCGGCGCAGTCGCCGGTTATCTCGGCAGCTGGGAGGACACACTGATCTCCAGAGTAATCGATACCTTGATGGCCTTCCCCATCATCGCCCTTCTGGTCGTGCTCGCCGCAGTTCTTGGGCCTAGCCTCGTTACCACCGTAGTCGTAATCGGTGTGACCGGATGGGCCCGCTTCGCCCGCGTCGTACGCGCCGACATCATGTCTCTCAAAGCGACAGACTTCGTCACCGCCGCCCGGGCCGTTGGCGTGCGCGACTGGCGCATCATTTGGCGCCACCTCCTCCCCAACGTCCTGGGCCCGATCATCGTTTTGGCGACCCTCGGCATTGGCGGCATTATAATTCTCGAATCAGCGCTCTCATTCCTCGGCCTGGGCATCCGCCCGCCCAACCCCTCATGGGGCGGCACCCTGGCCGATGGAAGAGCCTTTATCCTTCGCTTCCCCCATATCGCATTCTTTCCCGGTCTCATGATCGTGATTACAGTGCTGGCGTTCAACTTCTTGGGCGACGGCCTGCGCGATGCACTCGATCCACGCGAACGGGACTGAAAGGTTTCACCGACACTTTTTCAACAAGGAGGTTGACATGAAGTACCAGTCACAACGTTTCACAATTCTCGCCCTGCTTCTGACAGTCGCACTGGCGCTCACCGCCTGTGTCGCCGTCGCACCGGCTTCCGGCGATGACGCCATGATGGAAGAGGAAGGCGGCTTCGTCGTCGGCGTCAGCAACACGCTCGTCGGCAACGGCTGGCGCGAGCAGATGATCTGCGCCATCAAGGCAGAGGCCACAGCCAGCGGCCTCGTCGAAAGCGTCGTCGTCGTCAACCGCAACGGCGGCCCCACCGAGCAGATTGCCGACCTCGAGGGCCTCATTTCGCAAGGTGTTGACGCCATCATCCTCAACCCGACCGATCGCGAAGGCCTCAACGCCGTCATCGAGTCGGCCATAGCCCAGGGCATCGTCGTCGTCGCCGTCGACCAGGCCGTGACCGCCGAAGGCGCCTATGTCGCCACCAATGATCAGACCGCCTACGCCCGCCTCGGCGCCGAATGGCTCTTTGAGCAGCTCGGCGGCTCAGGCAAGGTCGTGGAGATGCGCGGCATTGACGGCGTCCCCGCCGACACCGACCGCCACAACGGCTTCAATGAAGCTCTTGCCAACTATCCTGACATCGAAGTCGTAGCCTCGACCTTCACCGGCTGGGACCCCTCCACCGGCGCCCAGCAGGCCCTCGACCTGATCACGACCCAGGAGATCGACGGCATCTGGACCTCTGGCATCGACTATTCCGTCGTCGAACAGTTCCAGGTAGCCGATGTTGACTTCGTTCCCATCGTCGGCGCCGACAATAACGGCTTCGTGGAGCAGCTGATCCAGCTCGCTGATGCAGGTCTGATGGGCGCAGCCGTCACCAACCCGCCCGCCATCGGCGCAGTCGGGATGGCCATCGCGCTTGACGCCTTGACAGGCAACAACCCGCCCCACGAGACCATTCTCACGCCGCAGGTCTTCACCACCGCCGATCTCGATGCGCTCAATGCAATCTACGCGCCCGACGAGCAGGTGGGTTGGAGCACATACGTCGATATTGAACCCTACACCAGTTACAACGGCAGCGCCGATGTCTCCGCCTGCACGGCGCCGGGCGAATAGGCTGCGCCCGACTTTGGATCGAAGTCGCTATGAGTAAGTCGCAGCCACTGCTTGCGACCGACAAAGTAGCAAAATCGTATGGACCCGTCGTGGCGCTGCGCGAAGTAGAATTCGCAGTCCGCCGCGGCGAGGTCCATGCCCTCCTTGGCGCAAACGGCGCCGGTAAGAGCACACTCGTAAAAATCCTGGCAGGCGTACATCCCGCCGACGCTGGCGTTGTCCAAGTCGAGGGTCAAGCCATGCAGTTCCATGACCCCGTTGATGCAATGGCAGTCGGCATCGGCACCGTCTTCCAGGATCCCGCGCTAATCCCCGATCTCACCGTCGGCCAAAATCTCCAGCTCAGCGAAATCGAAGAATCCGACTTCACAAGCTGGCTCGAATGGTTCGACCTGCAAGATCTCGACCTCGACGCCCTCGTCCGCGAACTACCTCTCGAGACACTGCGCGTAGTCGATCTCGCCCGCGCCCTTGCCCGCGACCCGCAGGTCCTTCTTCTCGACGAGATCACCGCCGCACTCACCGCCGACCAGGCCGAACGCGTCTTCGCCCTCCTCAACGAATGGCGCAAACAGGACCGAGCCGCCGTCCTCATCACCCACCGGCTCGCCGAAGTGAGGCGCATCTGCGACCGCGCCACCATCCTGCGCGATGGCCGCAACGTCGCCCTCTTCGAGCCGAACTCGGCCGCATCCGCAGCCAGCGGCGCGTCCACAGGGACCATGCAGGACATCGACGAACATGAACTGGTCGAAGCCATGCTCGGCGCCGATGTCAGCGAACTGGAGGAGAGTGACGAGCCCCAACCGACTTCGCAGCCCCAGTCGGACCCCAGTACCTCGTCTCAGGAGGTCGCTTTTGCGGTCCAGGGTCTGAACTCTGGTGGCCTTGTGCGCGACATTTCCTTCGACCTGCGCCGCGGTGAGATTCTCGGCCTCGTCGCGCTCGAAGGCCAGGGCCAGGAGCGTCTCTTCTCCCTCCTCTCAGGCGACCGGCAACCGTCCGAAGGAAACATCCTCGTCGCCGGCAGCCAGCGCCGCTGGCGCGCACCCTCCGACGCCGTGGCTGACGGGGTCGTCCTCATCCCCGGTGACCGCCTGCTGACCCTGCTGCCAAATCTGTCCGTACGCCAGAACCTCGTCGTCCCGCTATTCAGCCGCATCCGCCAGTGGCTGCGCATTCCCGCCGACGAACGCCAGCGCGTAATGAACGCCATCGACCGGCTCTCGATCGATACCAGGGCCGCATCGCAAGTACGGCGCCTCTCCGGCGGAAACCAGCAGAAGGTTGCCATCGGCCGCTGGCTCGTAGCAGGCTTTCGCACGCTGCTCTGCTTCGACCCCACCCGCGGCATCGATGTCCAGACCAAGCTGGAAATCTACACCCTTCTGCGTGAGTTGGCAGCCGGCGGCGCGGCCATCCTTCTGTACACCAGCGAGCTCGCTGAAATCCAGCTCGTCTGTGACCGCGTTCTCATCATGCACGACGGCCGCATCGTTGACGAACAGAACGCCGCCCACGCAACCGAGGCTTCCCTGCTCACCGCAGCACACGGATTGGAGGTCCCCGTATGATGACCGCGGTTCGCTCCGCCAGCACTGCCGTCTGGCGCGCGGGGTTGACGCGCAACACCTGGACCCTGGGCGTTTGGCTCCTGCTCAGTGCACTGCTCATATGGTATGCCACCCTGATTCCCGTCTTCGGCCAGTTCCAGATCACCTCGATCAGCAAGAACAGTCTGCCATTAGTCTATCTGGCCATCGGCCAGGCCATCATCGTCATTGCCGGCGGTATCGACCTCTCCCTCGGCGCGCTCCTGTTGCTGACCAATGCCCTCGCCGCCCGCTTAATGGATGATCAACCGTTTGCCATGGTGCTATTCATCGCCATCTTCCTCATCGCCGGCCTCGGTATCCTCAACGCGCTCGTAGGCTACATAATCAGCGTCTCCGGCGTGCCCGATATCGTCGTGACCCTGGCCACCGGCTACATCTGGTCCGGTTTCGCCCTCTGGATCCTGCCCTCTCCCGGCGGTGGCACCGCGCCCGAATTCCGCTGGCTCTTTACCGGCGCCCAGTCCGGGATCGGCGGCACCTACATCATGCCCATACTGATGATGGCCGCTCCAGCAATTCTCGTTTTCCTTCTTTCCAGGCACACCCGTATCGGTCTGTCTATCTACGCTATTGGCAGCGATAGCATCGCCGCCCGCCTCGCCGGCCTCGACGTGCGCCGCGCCAAAGTGTCCTCCTACGCCATCGGGGGCGCAATGGCTGCCCTTGCCGGCCTCGCCACCGTCGCCCTTACCGGCACAGGCGATCCCCGCTTCAGCGTCGGCGCCAATGCTACCCTCAATAGTGTGGCCGCCGTCGTTCTCGGCGGCGTCGCCCTCGTCGGCGGCACCGGCCTCGTTCTCGGCGCCGTCGCCGCCGGGGTGATCCTGATCATGCTCAACCCCATCCTTAGCGCCGTGGGCATCGACCCCAACAACGCCCAGATCATCCAGGGCCTCTTGATCGCCGGCGTGATGATGGTCGGTGGCCTTGTCACTCTCTTGCGGGAGAGATCCGCATGAGCCACTCCCCTTTGCCAGCCCAAGCCGCCGCCGAGCCTGCCGGCCTGGCCGCCCGCGCCGCCGCGCGCATCGCCGAGCATCCCACTATTGCCCTGACCGGTATTCTCGCCATCCTCGTCCTGGTCACCGGCTTCGTCGAACCAAACTACCTTTCCGTCAGCGGCGCCCGCAACACCCTGCTGCAAGCTGCGCCCCTCGGCATCCTGGCCGGCGCCCAGACAATCCTCATGCTCACCGGCGGCATCGACCTGTCCGTAACCATGATTGCCACCGGCTCCGCCTACGTGGCCGCCAACCAGTCACCCGAGGGCGCCGCCATCGCCATTCTATTGGGCATCGTGGTCGGCCTGGTAGTCGGCAGCGCAAACGGCGTCGGCGTGTCCGTCTTTCGCGTCAACCCCCTCATAATGACGCTGGCCATGTCCGGCATCCTTCTCGGCCTCTTTACCGCCTGGGCGCAGACCATCCTCCAGGGCTCGACCCAAATGGGTCCCTTCATCAAACTGATTGGCGGAGGCTCCTTTTTCGGCAATCGCATCCCCTATAGCGTAGTCGTCTGGGCTCTCATCGCCGGCGGCCTGATCTGGCTGCTCAGGCGGACCGGCTGGGGACGGCTTATCTACGCCATCGGCGACAACGAAATCGCCGTACGCCTCGCCGGCGTGCGCGTCTGGCAGGTGCGCATCACCGCCTACATCGTCGCCGGTGTCCTTGGCTCCATCAGCGGCATCCTGCTCGGCGGCCGTACCGGAGCCGTCGATCTTCAGCTCGCCAACGCCTTTCTCCTGCCCTCCGTGGCCGCGGCCGTAATCGGCGGCACCTCCATCTTCGGCGGCGTCGGCGGCTACGCCGGCACCATCCTGGGCGCGCTCATTCTCAGCGTCCTCAACTCGATGCTCACCTTCCTCAACGTCGGCCAGGCCATCCAGCAGGTCGTCTACGGCACAATCGTCCTGGCCCTGGCGTGGGGCTACGCCGGCCTGACCCGCCGCGCCTGATCGCAGTGACCGGCAGTCTCCAACTGCATTCGGCTGCCGAACTTAGACCATGAGGTGATTGAATGAGCGTCTCAAACGTAGCCATAGTCGGAACCGGTTTCATGGGCCCTGCCCATACCGAAGGCCTTCGCCGGCTCGGAATCAACGTGGCCGGAATCCTGGGCTCCTCCGCCGAGAAATCTCAGCGCGCCGCCGCCGACCTCGGCATCCCCAAAGCATACAATGACTTTGCCGAGCTGCTGGCCGACCGCGAAACAGAGGCCGTCCATATCACCTCCCCCAATCGCCACCACTTCCAGCAGGCCAGCCAGACCCTCCAGGCCGGCAAACACGTCCACTGCGAAAAGCCGCTCGCCATGACCTCAGCCGAATCCGGCGCGCTCGTTAAGTTGGCAAACGAGAGCGGGCTCGCCGCCGGCGTAAACTACAACATGCGCTTCTACCCGCTCAACTGGGAAGTCCGCTCCATGATCCAGAGCGGCGCCCTCGGCCGCATCCACGCCATCACCGGCAGCTACGTCCAGGACTGGCTGCTCTATCCCACCGACTACAACTGGCGCGTCCTCAGTGGCGAGGGCGGCAAACTGCGCGCCGTCGCCGACATCGGCACCCACTGGCTCGACCTCGTCCAGTTCGTCACCGGCCTCTCCGTCACCGCCGTCCAGGCCGACCTCAAGACCGTCCACACCACCCGCCAGCGCCCCACCGGTGAAGTCGAGACCTTTTCCGCCGAAGTGCAGGCGCCTGACGCCACCGAGTCCATCGACATCGAGACCGAGGACAGCGGTGCCGCGCTTCTGCGTTTCTCCAACGGCGCCCACGGCTCGCTCTGGGTATCGCAGATAACCGCCGGCCGCAAAAACTGTCTCCGCTACGAGATCGCCGGCAGCGAAGCCTCAGTAGCCTGGAACAGCGAGCAGCCCAACGAACTCTGGATAGGCCACCGCAACCAGCCCAACCAGCTCCTCCTCCGCGACCCCGGCCTCGTCTCCGAAGCCGCCCTCGCCCACATCGGCTATCCCGGCGGCCACAACGAGGGCTACGACGACTCCTTCAAGCACTCATTCAAGTCCTTCTACGACTACATCGCCGCCGCCGACTTCAACGCCCCCGAGCCCTTCCCAACCTTCGCCGATGGGCATAAGGAGATCCTTCTGTGCGAGGCCATCCTGGAGAGTTTTGGATTGGGGGAATGGATCGACATTGAGGCGGCAGATTCAATGGAATGAAGCGTCGCTAGACCACTTCAAATCCTATGGCCGATCGGAAAGCTCTGCTGGCATCGGGTGTGTGGAAGTCTCGGAATAGACAGTATGGTAAAACATGTTGTCCTGTGGCCAAGTGAAATCAGTCTGAATGAAAGTAGCTCGTGCAAGAATTGCTATCTGATAACTAGAGAGCGAATCTCACTCTCGAAATCGCTCACTATTCAATTGGGAGTACTGAAATGTCGAAGAAGAAAAAAGGTATCGACAGTTTAGCCGGAACCCCTTTCAAGGATCTCTATCGGCGTCCTTCCCGATATGTTGACTCTCAGGTCAGCTATGAAGGGGAAGTCTTAAGCACAGAGTATGACGAGGACGAAGATCTGTTCTCAGTTGCTATCTCAGTTGTTAGGGAATATGAAGCTGATGCGCTTCTGGTTTGGCAATCTGACATAGATTTTGTACCCCTCGACGAAGACATTGTTCGATTTGTAGGTACAGTCATGGGAAGATCTGTGTGGTCTTCCGATCCAGTAGTCCTTATAAGAGTCAATAGGGTCGATTTAGCTTCAGATTGGGAGTAAATGCTTAAGGAAGGTTGGAGTGACACAGATAGTCCTCCAGATGTGGCCAATTGCGATCCTCGGTGATACAGCCTGTCGCTCTCGCGAAGCAATTCGTGAGACCTACTTAGGTCTCAGAGAAAGACCTCTCCATTTGCGACAAGCAAATGGAATTAGCACATACGGTTTCTCTTGCAGGTCATCGGGTCTCTTCTTGAGCGTCTGTTTCGTCCTCACAGTTGAGGTCTAACGGGCAGAAGGCCTAAACGGAACGTGAGAGCCAAGTATATGTGCTGACCATTCGACGACAGGCTGTTCGGTTTTCTGACTCCTTCCCGATAAGAATAGTTACGAATGAGGGTAGAGTAAGAATGGAAAGATCTCAATTTAAGGGAATTATCCTGTCCCTGACTTTTGGTCCATTTGGATTGTTCTATTCAAGCGTCAAAGTAGGGATTGTACTAGTGGTGGCTACATCCATAATCGGCTTTCTCAGTGGCGAATTGCCACTAGGACTATGGCCATTATCAATTGTTGTCAGCTTAGTTACTGTAAGAAGGCATAATATGAAGGTAAGACAGGAACTGTTAGCGGTCAGTCTTGACACGAAGAATGTTGGACAGGAGCCAAAAGGAGTCGAAGAAGTAGAAAGGGGGGCTGACCTGACGGACTCTCGTAGAAGCGTGGCGGGGAGAATACCAAGAATTGTGGACAGAATTAATGAAGAAGAAATAGCCTCCAACTTAGACAGCCCAGGTCATGTGGATGGCAAACATTTCACGAAATATATTGATAAAGTCAAGGAGTTGAAACAAGAAAAGCGGTACGACGAAGCAATTGAGCTAATGCTCAAGCTGATTGCCGCGACCGAAGCTGAATCTAAAGAATCGGGTGGCTCCTCTGGAGTGGCGCCTTGGTATTACGAGCAACTAGCCATCATCTATCGTAAGGAAAATCGTCTAGCTGATGAGATAGCGATACTGGAGCGCTATGCAAGGCAAACTAAATCACAGGGAGTTGGCCCGCAAAAGCTTGCCGAGCGTTTAGCAAAAGCAAGAGAGAAGATGGCTGATGAAGGATTAAGCGCAGAAAAAGATGAATTGGAGACAGTACAAACCAAGTTGGACTCTCGAAGATCCGATATGGAAACAGAAAGTGCAAAGCTAGAAAGTTGGCGGCTTGAAACGGAACCGTCTGAAGCCGATCGGCAGGCGGAGAAATCAAGACAAGGGGCAAAGAAAAACAAGGCGTCAATTTCGAGAGAATCCGAGTCCCAGCCTGTGGCGCCAATAGTAGGCACAAGCAAAATCGCCGAACTCTTAAGAGAAGCCAAGAATAAGAATAAGAAAGCACAGAGCAGTGAAACAGGACTGGTCGAATATAGGATTTCAAGAACTCAAGGATTTGCCGAAAAACGAGAGACTTCCAACGGACAGCTGGGAAGATGGATCCAGCCGAGCGAAAAGGTCACGATAGACAAATTCGAGATTCGGCGTGGATTTTTCTACGTCGGCGGCCAACTGAATGGGTTGGATGACTACTATTTCGACAACGATGCATCGTTGATAGATCCCTCACTGACGATTGACTCAAGGTCTCCAGACTATGCCGGGGACCAAATGGACTATTCCCCCGGCTATAGCTGGATTACTCCTCAAAGCCGCTTTGCATATCTCGAATGGCTTGCCAGCGACCGCACTGATCCTGACACTTACATAGGATATGTTTTTCTTTATTTCTATGGCATTGAAAGGCGATTACTGGTTGACGATGCGAATGGGAAGGTCTCGGAGGACGAACGAAGGGCCCTCATCCAAGAACTAAAGCGATTGAAGAATGTGTATGGAGACCATCGGTCCTTTCGTTCCTATGTGATAGCCCTCCTATCGCATGTTTGGGTGCTAAATCGCCAGAGTCTCGGCGAAGAATGTGATTTCGAGCTGCTGGTAGATAAGAGAGGTTTTACGTCTGCGTTCAAATTTCTGCTGGCGCAAACCGTCCAAAAAGGAGAAAGTGTCGATGCGGAACTGGCGCTTGCTTGGGTGAGAAGTCACCCAGAATTCACATTGCGTACACCTTCGCGTCGCTGTCCAGACGAATTCAATGCACTCTTCAAGTTGCGATTCAAGAGTAAGTTTGGCAATGGCCTGGACATTTCTCCTAACAAAACAAGACTAAAGCTCGACTATTACCCCGCCAGCGCGTCACTCAAGGGCTACCAGAGTCTACGACTCGATCTACCTGACGTCAGTCGATTGAATGGACCCATCAAGAAACTGGTTACATTGGCAGAGACTTGTACTGACGAACTTGATCAATTCAGTCGCTTCGTCAGTAGACCTGAGAATTCGCATGATTCGTTGGGCGCCATTTCTCTCCTGCCCAACGACCTGATTGTCGCAGTTTCCCATCCCCGTTTCGAAAACTTCAAGTCATGGATCGAGGCGAAAGCAAATGGTTCAAGTGCATTAATCTCGGTCGAACTGATTTTCGCCCATTTTGGCGAAGACGCACCCTTGAAAATCAACAAGAAAGAAGCCGAAATGCTGTCGAGGCTCGTAGAGAAAGCAGGCTATGGCGTCGCCCCGGACTCCCGCTTTCATCATGCTAAGCCCGAAATCGGCGGCAAGATTGTGCTCTTTCCCGGCGGGCATGGCGAAAGTTTCTCTCCGACTAGTGAGTTCAGAAAGGTCGGAACCATACTGCGTCTGGGCACTCTTGTAGCTGCAACAGACGACCATGTCAGCGACACGGAAGTCAAGGCACTCAAGGATGTGATTTCACAGGATGGTCGTCTTACGGAGACCGAAAAACAGTCGCTCGACGCCTATATGCTGTGGCGACTGAACACACCTGCCAATATGTCCGGACTGAAGAAGCGGCTGGACCTCCTAAGCACAAGCGAGAAAGTCGCTATCAGCCATATCTTGGTAGGGGTAGCGTTGGCTGACGGCAAGATTGAGCCTGCAGAAATCAAACAGCTTGAAAAACTCTACACGCAACTGGGGCTTGACAAAGGGTTGGTCTCCAGCGACATTCATAGTATTTCCTCCAGCAGATTGCAGCGCCCAGATCAAGCAACAAAACCCTCCTCTACCCCTTCGACCCAGCCTGTTTCTTCATTTGCGCTTAATCGTGATCTTGTGCGACTGCTTGAAGAAGAGACCAAAGAGGCCCAGTCCGTTCTTGAGTCGATATTCGCCGAAGAAGACCTTGATGAAGAATCCGAAATTGAAACTCCTACCGTTGTTCCAATGAGTAAAGGGCAAATTGAGGGTCTTGACACCAACTTTCAAGAGCTCTACGGCAGACTTATCACCAAAGCAGAGTGGACTAACGAAGAACTGGAAGAGATTTGCAGTGAACTCCAGTTGATGACCGTTGGGGCTGTCGAAACGATCAATGACTGGGCCTTTGACAGGGTAGGCGCGCCCTTGATAGAAGAAGGCAGTACTGTGTATGTCGATCTTGACTTGGCCGAAGAGATATCCAATATGCAGACGCAAGAGCAGATGCTATGACTGTAACTCGAACGCGTATTAGGCCCAGAGAGCGTGATTCGATCATCCAGTCGCTAAAGGCCGGAGTCGCTCCCCGTGCCGGTATCCAACACATACAGGTCGGACGCGTCAATGAGATCGAAGCGATAAACAAGGACATAGATCGAATCGCACAGGGAGGCTCAGCTTTTCGTCTGATCATAGGCGAATACGGCTCAGGCAAGACCTTTTTCCTGAGTGTAATCAAGGCAATCGCGCTCGAAAAACAGTTGGTTTCGGTAAACGGGGATCTGTCACCTGACAGGAGGATACACGCATCCTCAGGACAGGCCAGGAATCTCTACTCAGAACTCATGCGAAATATGGCGACCCGGAACAAACCGCAGGGCAACGCTCTGACGGCCATCATTGAAAGATTCGTCAACAGCGCCCAGCAAGCTGCCGTCTCAGCAGGTGTGTCCGTCGCTTCCGTTATCGATGAGCGCCTTTCGTCTTTGACCGAACACGTCGGCGGCTATGATTTCGCCAAAGTCATCGAGGCGTACTGGCGTGGACATGAAAACAACGATGACAATCTGATGTCAAATGCCATCCGCT
This sequence comes from Caldilineaceae bacterium, assembly GCA_958295845.1. Lineage (GTDB taxonomy): Bacteria > Chloroflexota > Anaerolineae > Caldilineales > Caldilineaceae > Bin5. Next base: position 4,203,455 of record OY282376.1, on the reverse strand, counting down.
GGCTGCGAGCGGAATACTCGACAAAGACCGATGCTCGCAAAGCACTTGGCGTCCGGGACATCATTTCAGACACGTCCTTCTACAGTAACCTGAAAATCATGAGTCTGCTCGTTACTCAGGCCGGATATAAAGGTCTGCTGGTTTGTCTGGATGAAATGGTCAACCTTTACAAACTCAGTAATACACGTGCCAGACTGTCCAACTACGAGCAGATCCTGTCGATCCTCAATGATTGTCTTCAGGGCACTGCAGAACACATGGGGTTTCTACTAGGAGGCACCCCAGAGTTTCTCCTGGACACACGCAGAGGACTGTACAGCTATGATGCCCTCCAGTCGCGATTGGCAGAAAACAGTTTCGCACAGCGAGCAGGCGTGATCGATTACTCCTCCCCTACCCTTCACCTAGCAAACCTGACCCCAGAAGAGGTCTACATCCTATTGCAAAACATCAGGCGCGTCTTCGCGTCGGGCGACGAGACTCTGTTTCTTGTCCCTGACGAAGCCTTAGAAGCATTTCTCCACCACTGCAGCAACACGATCGGCGATGCCTATTTCCGGACACCCCGCAATACTATCAAGGCATTTGCAGATATGCTTTCAGTATTAGAACAGAACAAAAACTTGGAATGGAGCGACCTAATCGATTCCGTAGCCATTCCGGAAGATCATACCAGCGATATGCCAGGGACTGCGGATTCCACAGATGGTCTAACCAACTTCACCCTGTGACCATGAACGACGAATTCTCGCTCCTACATCCCGCCGTTCAAAAATGGGTCTACAAACAGGGATGGCGGGATCTACGGGCAATTCAAAAGAGCGCCATCAAGCCGATACTCTCTGGTAAAACAGACATCGTAATCAGTGCACCAACAGCCGGCGGGAAGACAGAGGCCGTCTTTCTTCCTGCCTGCAGTGCCATAGCGGGCGAGACCGATGGTTTTGGTATTCTGTACATCAGCCCGTTGAAGGCTCTGATCAATGATCAGTATCGCCGGCTAGAGAGCCTCTGCGACATGTTAGACATGAAGGTAACTCCTTGGCATGGCGACAGTCCCCAGTCCAAAAAGAAGGCGGCTAGGCAATCGCCGGACGGTATTTTGCTTATAACCCCTGAATCTCTGGAAGCTCGGCTCATCCGGGATGCCGGCTGGGTTCAGGCGGCTTTTGAGTCCCTAAAGTACGTTGTCATCGACGAGTACCATGCCTTTATCGGATTCGAACGTGGCCACCACCTTCAATCCTTGTTGGCCCGACTGGAGCATCTTCTCGATCGGCAGAAATCCCCTATCCCTAGGCTGGCATTGAGTGCCACCCTGGGAGATATGGACGGCGTCTTGAGTTGCCTGAGAACGGATAGTAAATTCCCTAGTAAGCTCATAGTCGACTCTGAAAGCAATAGCGCCCTGAAAATGCAGGTGAGAGGCTATTTGAACCACGCTTCCAATGAAGAGGAAGCCCCTGCTGAGCTTCGGGTCGCCGAGGATCTCTATGCGCTCTTGCGAGGTGACTCTCATTTGGTCTTTGCAAACAGCAGGCACAATACAGAAAAGTTTGTAGTGATGCTCAATGATCTGTGCCTAGATAATCACGTGCCTGAAGAGTTCTTTGCCCACCACGGTTCGCTTTCCAAAGAGCTTCGTAGCTATGTGGAAAGACGACTGCAGAAGGAGACGCTGCCTACCACTGCCGTCTGTACGATGACATTGGAACTGGGCATAGATATCGGGAAGGTAAACTCGATTGCCCAAGTAACGGCACCGCATTCAGTGGCCAGTCTTCGGCAGCGACTTGGTCGCTCCGGGCGGCGGGGCTCCCCAGCTATACTTCGAACGTTCATTATAGAGGACGAGTTGACAGCCAAATCAAGTCTTTCGGACAGATTGCGTTTGAGACTTCTTCAGAGTATAGCAATAATCCGTCTCCTGCTTCGAAACTGGTATGAACCAGCAGATACTGACCTATATCATTTCTCAACACTTTTGCATCAGGTATTGGCGATCACTGCGCAGTGGGGAGGAGTACGAGCAGATCAGCTCTGGTCGCTACTTTGCAGATCTGGCCCATTTGACAAGGTTACTGTAGAGCATTTCAAGACCTTGCTTTCTGGAATGGGTGAAAATAGCCTGATTTCACAACTGACTAGCGGCGAACTCGTGCTAGCAGAACAAGGAGAACGGTTGGTCAATCATTTTTCCTTTTATGCAGTTTTTGAAACACCTCAGGAGTACAGGATCATCGTAAAGGAAGGGGGGAAGACATTGGGAATGCTTCCTGTTGAATCCCCTGTTGCTCCGAACCAACATATTGTATTTGGGGGAAATCGGTGGAAAGTCCTAGACATTGACGTCGCAAAGAAGACAATCTATGTGACTCCTGCAAAGGGCGGCAAGCCGCCAGTCTTCCTTGGCGGTGGCAATTCTGCACATGATCTTGTGCGGCAGGAAATGCTGAAAGTGTATACACGTGGAGATTACCGGATTGAGGTCGAAGGAAAAAAAGTAGACTTTTTGGATGCGACGGCAACAGATCTGTTTTCTGAAGGCCTGACTTCATTTCGCGAACTGAGGCTAGAAAATAAGCGTATTGTAAGCCATGGACAATACGTTCACTTGATTCCTTGGATGGGAGATAAGATCGCGAATACATTGGCTATGCTGTTGGTCAGGTCCGGCTACAAAGCAAACAATTTTAGAGGAGTCATCGAAATCGATGGCGCTTCTCACTCTGCCGTAACAAATTGCCTTTACGATTTCACTGAAGAAGAAAGTGTATCCGATACCGATTTGGCCAAACTGGCCATGAACAAACACATTGAAAAGTACGACCATCTGTTGCCCGAAAGCCTTCTGAATGAAGGCTATGGTTCCAAAGCATTTGACGTCGATGGCACTAAAGACTGGATCACTGGAGCCCTCAAAGGGAAACTTTTGCAACCTCAGTGATCCTTACCCACTTACACTAGAACATGAATGGTGAGGAGACGTGTTCACACCGTCCAAAAAAGACACAGGAGCAACCACCCAAATGATGAAACTAGGCTACGCCAGCGCCATCCTCCCCGACCTCTCCCTCGAAGAGGTCGTCCAATTCACCGCCGCCAACGGCTTCTCCACCGTCGAGCTCATGTGCTGGCCCGCCGGCAAAGCCGAACGCCGTTACGCAGGCGTCACCCACATCGACGTCGTCGGCTTCACCGCAAACGACGCAGCCCGCGTCAACGAGCTCGCCGCCTCCGTCGGCATCACCATCAGCGGGCTGGGCTACTACCCCAACCCCCTCGCCCCGGACCAGGACGAAGCCCAGGTCGCCATCGACCACATCAAACGCGTCATCGAGGCCTCCGCCCTTCTCGGCATCGGCATCATGAACACCTTCGTCGGACGCGACTGGACCAAATCCGTCGACGACAACTGGCCCCGCTTCCTCGAAGTCTGGACGCCCCTCATCCGCTTCGCCGAAGACCACAACGTCAAAATCGGCATCGAGAACTGCCCCATGGCCTTTACCGACGACGAATGGCCCGGCGGCAAGAACCTCGCCCACACGCCCGCCATCTGGCGCCGCATGTTCGCCGACATCCCCAGCGACAACTTCGGCCTCAACTACGACCCTTCCCACATGATCTGGCAGCACATGGACTATCTCAAGCCGATCCGGGATTTCACCGACAAGCTCGTCCACGTCCACGCCAAGGACGTCCGCCTCGACCAGCACCGTCTCGACGAAGTCGGCATCATGGCCACCCCCCTCGAGTTCCATGTGCCCAAACTGCCAGGCCTCGGCGATATCGACTGGGGTCAGTTCTTCTCCGTCCTCAGCGACGTCGGCTACGACGGCCCCGTCTGCATCGAAGTCGAGGACCGCGCCTACGAAGACTCACTCGAAAGCCGCAAAGCCTCGCTCGTCCAGAGCGGCCGCTATCTCAAAAACTTCATGCCCTGACCGCACCTGCAACCAGTTCCCCACCACTGGGCCAGTCCCTCACCTCTGGGAAAGTATCCATGTCTCTCGAAACCGACATCCGCAGCATCATCCAAGACAGCGGCGCCGAAATGGCCGTCTCCGCACTCCACCTCGAGACCGGACAACGCACCGACGTCGACGCCGATCGTGTCTTCCCAATGTGCAGCGTCCTCAAAATCCCCGTCCTCGTCGAAGCCTTCCGCCATATCGAAGAGGGACGCTTCACGCTCGACGACCGCTGGCAGCTGACCACCGCCGAAAAGAATCTACCCAGCGGCATCCTCGTCTTCTTCGACGACGGCCTCGAGCCCACCGTGAAGGACCTGCTGACGCTGATGATCATCATCAGCGACAACACCGCCACCGACATGGTCATCCACCGCCTCGGCCAGGGCAGCGTCACCAGCACCATGCACAACATGGGTCTCACCGACATCCATGTGCCCCTCACCATCCGCGAAATGTTCGACGACCTGCTCCCTTCCTCCGACCCGACCCAGGATATGCTGGCCCTCGCCGCCGGGCCCCGAAATCGCGACGGCATCTGCTACAGCCTTGGTCCCGACAACGACGTCGGCACGCCCGCCGCCCTGACAGAGCTCCTAGCCCGCATCTGGCGCGGCGAAGCCGTCAGCCGCACTGCCTGCGACGCCATGTTGGAAATTCTCCTCAAGCAGCAACTCAACGACCGCCTGCCCCGCTACCTTCCGCCCGGCACGCCCTGCGCACATAAGACCGGCACCCTGCCCGGCATTCGCAACGACAGTGGCATAATCTACGCAAGCGAAAACGCACACGTCGCCGTCACCGTCTTCTCCCGCTGGGACGACGAAAGGGTATCCGACGACCCCATCGCCAGCAGCGAGCAGCCCATCGCCATCGACGCCGCCTTCGGCCGCATCGGCCGGCTCCTCTACGACACGTTCGGAGACGCTTGACCGCATCCATGCCTGAATCCTCTACCCTCATCCGCAACGCCCGCCTCGTCGACGGCACCGGCAACCCCTGGCAGTACGGCGACCTGCTCCTCACCGGGGACCGCGTCGAAGCCATCGCCCCGCCCGGCGCCATTCCCACCGCCAACGTCGCCGAAGACATCGATGCCTCCGGCCTCGCCGCCTGCCCAGGCTTCATCGATATCCAGAGCCACTCCATCCTGTCGCTCATGATCGACGGACGCTGCCTTTCCAAGATCACACAAGGCGTAACCACCGAGATCATGGGCGAAGCCTGGACGCCGGCGCCCGTCGCCGGCCGCCACACCGATCCCATGGCCAACGCGATCCTGACCATGCCCGTCAGCGACGAATGGCTTGAGAAGATCCGAGGCTGGACCCGCTTCGGCGACTGGCTGCAGGCCGTCGAAGACGCCGGCGTTTCCCCCAACATCGGCTCATTCCTCGGCGGCGGCACCCTGCGCCACGTCGGCAAGGGCATGGAGATGGGCCCACCAACCGCCGATGAGCTTGATTTGATGCGCCGCACCATGGCCGAGGCCATGGAAGACGGCGCCTTCGGCGTCTCCTATGCCCTCATCTACCCTCCGGACTCCTACACAGACACCGACGAGTTGGTCGACATCTGCAAAGTCGTCAGCCGTTACAACGGCGTATACATTACCCACATGCGCTCGGAAGGGGCCCAGCTCTTCGAAGGGCTGGAAGAGGCCCTGACCATCGGCCGCCGCGCCGACCTGCCCGTCGAGATCTACCACCTCAAAGCCTCCGGCGCCGCCAACTGGCACAAAATGCCCTCCACAATCGCCCGCATCCAAGAGGCCCGCGCCCATGGCCTCGACGTCACCGCCGACATGTACCCCTACGCCGCCTCCGGCACCGGTCTCTCCTCATTGCTCCCAACCTGGACCGCCGCCGACGGCCAATTCTTCCCGAACCTGGAAGACCCCGCCGTACGAGCCCGCATTCGCGCCGAATTGCTCGACGACCCCAGCGGCCCACCCGCGCCGTCAACCCGGGGAGGCGCCAACGGTGTCATACCCGTCGGCTTCCACAAAGAGGAAAACCAGTCCTACGTCGCCAAAAGCCTCGCCCAGATAGCCGCCGACAGAGGCCAGGACTGGCTCGACTGCGCCATCGACCTCCTCCGCTCAGAAGGCCAGCGCATCGGCACAATCTTCCTCTCAATCAGCGAAGACAACCTGCGCACCCAGCTGCCGCTTCCATGGGTCAAGTTCTCCACAGACGCCGCCGGCGTCGATCCGGCCTGGGCCGCCGACCTCGGCCCCACCCATCCGCGCGCTTACGGCACCTACCCCCGCGTACTCGGCCTCTATGTCCGCGAACAGAGGCTCCTCACTCTCGAAGACGCGGTCCGCAAAATGACCGGCGCCGTAGCAGACCGCCTCGGCCTGCGCCAGCGGGGCCACCTGCGCAAAGGCTACTACGCAGACGTAGTCCTCTTTGATCCGCAAGCCATCGGCGACCGCGCAACCTTCGCCGACTCCCACCTGCTATCTGTCGGCGTGCAGGACGTATGGGTCAACGGCGAGCGTGTACTGCGCAAAGGAGAGCACACCGGCGCCGTTCCGGGCCGGTTCGTCAAAAGAGAATAAGAGTTTCTAGGGTTTCTCCCTTCAGAAACTACAGTCGGGAAAAGGAGGGTACCAGAAAAACGAAGACCTACAGGGGGGATTCGCCGTCCCCATTCGGAGCGCCAATGCGCGCCAACTCTTCATCCAGCCGCAACCTGTGCAGCTCCATCCGCCAAATGGGGAGGGAGATGTTCAAGCTGACGATACGCCTGTTCAGCTCGACGATGCGCGCGTCCCAGTCAGTAACACTGCGGCGCCATGACCTTGTCAGAGCATCCCTCTCGCTCTCAGGGGCCTCTACGCCCGCGCACGTCAACTCCCATCGACGCTTCATCTCCGTACGCAACAATTCAATCTCGGCCAGAAGCGCCTTGCGATCACCGATCCACGTCGGCGTCAGATTGTTGTCCTTGAGCAGCTTGTTGGCCATGCGCATTTCATCTGGTTCGTTGGGGAACTGGTCCAGACGCAACGGCTGGCCTTTGCCAGGCAGGTTCTCAAACGCGCCGTTGGCTGCCGCCTCATCAAGCTGCTCAGTAATCAGATCTTGCCATTCGTTCAGCCCGCGCGGGCGGACGCGTCGGCGAGGGACGTTCTCGACGTTCGGCGAAGACGCCTTTTTTATTGCTCGCGGTTTGTCTTGCTCGCTCACAAACCCCTCCATCTGCCATCTGTATGTGAACCCTATCACAACGCGTAGGCGACTCTCAAATTGGGAGCGCCCCATTGAAAGGTGCCATAGCCAAAATGAACAACATCCTACAGCCGTTTTGGAGTCCCAACGAAAGGAGAATTCGCGCGCTATGGCGCGTGATTCTACACCTGGTGCTGATCTTTGTCGGACTGCAGATCGCTACGGCAATAATACGCCCTCTCTTTTCTGGAGGCGAGAGCAGCGGTGACGGCGGTCCCGACCCCATCTCAAGCATGGTCGCCCTGATTTTGACCGGATTTGTATATGTCGTCGTTACAATCGCCGCGGCCAGATATCTGGATCGGCGCAGATTTAGCGACTACGGTCTGATCTGGAACACTCGATGGAGCCGCGACCTGCTCTTCGGTCTGCTTCTTGGCGGTCTCCTGATGGGCGGTATATTCGTCGTCGAGCTGGCCATGGGGTGGATCACGATCGAAGGCATGTTCGTCACACTCTTGCCCTTCCCATTCTTCGTAGCCTTCCTCCTCTTCCTGTTCCAAATGACACTGGTAGGTACCTATGAGGAGCTCGTCTTCCGCGGCTATCAAATGAAAAATATTGCCGAGGGCCTCAAATTCGGCCCGCTTAGTACCAGAACGGCCCTGTTCCTGGCTTGGATCGTTACCTCTATCCTCTTTGGACTGATTCACGCCGCCAATCCCGGCGCTACCGTCGGCACGACCATCAAGATCACCCTGGCAGGGATCTTCCTGGCTCTGCCCTTCCTGCTGACCGGAGAACTGGCGCTTTCCATAGGCGTCCATGTCGCCTGGAACTTTTTCCAAGGCAACGTATTTGGCTTCCCGGTCAGCGGCCTGTCCTTCTTCCGCACCACGATCTTCAATACCGTTCAGGGCGGCCCTGATCTTTGGACTGGCGGCGGCTTTGGGCCGGAGGCAGGGCTGCTTGGCTTCATTGGCATAATCGTCGGCTCCCTGGCCATGATCTGGTGGGTGAAACGCACTCGCGGTACACTTGATCTGTCTATTTCCCTCGCCGAATACCGGCCGCCTCCACCAAACTGACTTCCCGGGTGCGGTGACCTGACTCGGCCACTGCTCACTCCGTAGGTATGAGAGCGATCTTCAGGAAGTGTCCGCAGGCGTGCAGTTGTCGAATACAGGCTTGGTCGTTATCCGCCGCTGTTCTCTAGCACCCATGAAAGGCCTCGGGAGATGAATCGAATTCTGCTCCTGTTCTGGAGTCCCGCCGACAGGCGCATGCGAGCCCTATGGCGGCTAATTCTACATGGGCTCCTGATCGCTGCCTTAGGACTTGCGGGCGCGGCGCTCTTTTCTGATGTAAACGTGGGCCCGGCCTCGGGCCTCGCCTTCGACATCGCTGGAATGGCCCTGGTCGCACTGATGGTCGTGGCTGCCACGCTGCTCGCAGCCCGGTTTCTCGACCGCAGACCCATTTCCGACCTTGGGCTGCAATTCTCAGCCCGCTGGTGGCGAGACCTCGGCTACGGACTGTTCATAGGCGCATTTCTAATGCTGCTCATTTTCCTTGTCGAACTCGCCTTGGGCTGGATCACGGTCGAAGCGACCCTCATTACGAACCGGTCCATTCCCTTTGGCTTGGCCATTCTATGGCCTCTGACCCAATTCCTTTTCGTGGGCATATACGAAGAGCTGGTATCGCGCGGCTATCAACTGAAAAACATCGCCGAGGGCCTCAGCTTCAGTCCCCTGGGCCGGAGGAGAGCAATGCTGCTTGCATGGCTCATCTCCTCTGGGATCTTCGGGCTACTGCATGCCGGCAACCCAAATGCAACCGTTATCAGCACCCTGAGCCTCTTCCTGGCCGGCCTCTTCTTGGGGCTGCCTTTCCTTCTCACCGACCAGTTGGCGATGCCGATAGGCATTCACATCACCTGGAACTTCTTCCAGGGCAACGTCTTCGGTTTCCCCGTAAGCGGGACGTCAGCCAATCAAACGACCTTCATCGCCGTGCGCCAGGGCGGCCCTGAACTGTGGACCGGTGGCGCATTCGGTCCCGAAGCCGGCCTGCTGGGTATCGCGGCGTTGATAGTCGGTTTTCTATTGATCGTTTGGTGGGTGAAGCGAACGCGTGGTGCAGTCGGCTTCGTGCTGGCCGTGGCGGAATATCAGTCGTCCCCCAGTGAAGAAAGTGTCACAGGGAAGCCTCCTGTGGAATAATGAATGCCAGTACAGTTCAAGGGGTGACAGTTACCGTCATTCGGAGAAACACACAGTGAGCACAAAACTTTGGGGAGGCCGCTTCAGCGGCTCCCTCGATCCGCTGATGGAAGAGTTCAACGCGTCGATAGACTTCGACCGGCGCCTCTGGCAGGCTGACATCCAAGGCAGCCAGGCCTATGCACGCGCCCTGGCCCGCACAGGACTCCTGACAGAGCAGGAAGCCGAACAGATCGTCACCGGCCTCGAGCGCGTTGCCGGCGAGTGGCGTTCCGGTCTGTTCGATATTGAAGATGGCGACGAGGACATCCACACCGCTAACGAGCGTCGCCTCACCGAACTGATCGGCCCCGTAGCCGGCAAACTCCACACCGGCCGCAGCCGCAACGACCAAGTCGCGACCGACCTCCGCCTGTGGCTGCGCGAAGAACTGAATACCTCGCAACAGCAGCTGCGCACCCTCATCGGCGTCGCCGTAGAACGCGCCGCACACGAAATCGATCTCCTCATGCCCGGCTATACCCATCTCCAGCCCGCCCAGCCCACCCGCTGGAGCCACTGGCTCCTCAGCCACGCCTGGGCCTGGCAACGCGACGCCCTCCGCCTCCACGATCTCCTCGTACGCGTCAACCTCATGCCGCTCGGCAACGGCGCCCTCGCAGGCAACCCATTCCCCATCGACCGCGACCAGCTCGCGCAGGACCTGGGATTCGCCGCGCCAACCCCCAACAGCCTCGACGGCGTCAGCGACCGCGATTTCGTCGCCGAGGCGCTTTTCTGGGCCACTCTGACGATGATGCACATCAGCCGCTGGGCCGAGGACCTCATCATCTACAGCAGCCGTGAATTCGGCTTCGTCACCCTCGCCGACGCCTACAGCACCGGCAGCAGCCTCATGCCCCAAAAGAAAAACCCCGACTCGCTTGAGCTCCTGCGCGGCAAGTCTGGCCGAGTCTTCGGCAACATGAGTGGCCTGCTGATGACGCTGAAAGGTCTCCCCAGCACCTACAACAAAGACCTCCAGGAGGACAAAGAACCCCTCTTCGATGCCGTCGATACTCTGAACCGCGCCCTGCCAGTCGCCGCCGGCGCACTCGCCACCCTCTCCGTCAACGCCCAAAACATGGCCCGTGCCCTCGTGCCCGAGCTGCTGGCCACCGACCTCGCCGAATACCTCGTCCGCAAAGGCGTCCCATTTCGCGATACGCACCACGTCGCCGGCGCCGCCGTGACCCTGGCCGAATCCCAGAGCGCTGCGCTCTCCGAACTGTCGCTGGCCGCGCTCCGCTCTCTGCACCCCGCCTTCGAAGAAGATGTCGCCTCAGTTTGGAGCTATGAACGCAGCGTGGAGCAACGCGATGCCCGCGGCGGAAGCAGCCGCCGCGCCGTGCAGGAGCAGATTGACGAGCTCCTCCTCTGGCTCGTCCAACCAGCATCCGAGTAGCGCCGCAGGCTGCCGTCGCGGCCGCAAGCCAGCCGCCATCCTCTGGATCTGCTGTGAACCTGGAAGTGGAACAGGTGCGTTATGGCCAGTTGGCCAGGGGCAGCGCCTGCTGGCTTCCACCAGCCAGCCGCTGAAAAAGGTCGATCGTGTTGCGGTCTTGGGGAACGTAAGCAGAAAGATAGAGGTCGCCGTGGTCGCTCAAGCTGATGTCTGTAAACACAGTGTATCCCACCGGCCCGTGCAACCTGTGAGTATAGATGTGGCTGCGCAGCCGGCTGTTGACGTCCTGGCGCCGTTCGCGGCTCGCCGACCAGAACATCGGGAAGTCCGGGAATGCGGAGAGCGCCGTGAAAAGCTGTCGAAAGCGTTCCGTGTGGCGGTAGCGCAGGGTCATGGCCCGCCACTGGCGCATGACCGTCATCGCATTAGAATGCCAGCCATTGCCCAGCACCCGGCGCAACGTCGAATCAGGAGCAAACAGCAACCCCAGCAGGTTGACCCCCTCTACCGTACCCTTGGCCTCGTTGATCTGCACCATGCTGCAACCGTGAAACGAAACCATCGCACGATTGATGCCGATTACATTGCCAAATGTGTCCATCAGGAACGCGGGTAGACCGATCGCGCCCAGCGAAGCCCAGGCCTTTTCAAAGACCTCCCTATGGTCGAGATCGGCGCGCACGACCGCTCTGTCCGCAGACTGACTGGCCATGGCGAAGAACTCCCGCCGCTCCAAAGACGTCAGCTCAAAAGCTCGCGCCATTTCCTGCAACACTACCCCCTCCAATCGCGCCTGCCTCCCTCGCTCAATCTTGCTCACGATCCTTTTGGTCAAACCCGTCTCCTCGGCTAATTTCTGCTGGCTCCAACGACGACCCGTTGCAAAATCAATCTGCTCTCTTCGCAAGGCGGCTACGATCTTTCCGAACGTCTCGTGTTCCACTGACTTCTCCGTTCATTTACGTCAGTTCCGTCCATCGGCACAAAGCTGAATTCCTCTCGTAACATATTAGCAGCCTAAATTTGGAATTCAATGGCTCTGGGCTCCAATATTGGAAACAGAGAGCACCGGTTTCGGGACATTTTTCTGGATGAACCCCGCAAAAGTCAGCGCCTTCCCCCCTAATGACATACACGGGCCCCTGAAGAATACGATGGCCTGACCTCAACCTCCAACCGCCCCCACAATTCGCGCCGTCACGCTAGCCTGAACTCACCCCTTCTCCCTCGGCAATCCAGCCTGCCCTGTACCCCGATCAGGATGGCGAGGCCCCGAAATCATTTGTCCGCGATCGTCCGCATGTGCTATAGTGCATCCGAGGATCCAGCCCAGTCTGTTGACTCCTTTCATTGCTTCCGGTCCTCACCCAAAGCCCGCTCGCGTCATCCCGCACACAACCTCCCCCGTTCAAGGTGCGGCCAGGACTGTTCCACCTCCCTTCACTCCAGTGTTGGGGCACGCCGCCCCCAAATTTCTGATGTTGACAAAGGACCACAACTGTTGTTAGAATGGCTCATCCAATACCGCCCGATCCACCGCTCTGACAATGCAATAGGAAAAAGCGAGACATGGCCAACCTGATCGAAGTCCGCAACCTCCAGACGCAATTCTTCACCCAGGATGGAATCGTCCACGCGGTGAACGGCATCACCTATGAAGTTGCTGAGGGAGAAACGGTCGCAATCGTTGGCGAATCCGGTAGCGGAAAAAGCGTCGGCGTCATGTCCCTGATCCGACTAATTCCCGAACCACCGGGGAAAATCGTCAACGGTGAGGTGGATTTCGACGGCCAGGATCTACTGAAACTCAACGAAGAAGAGTTGCGGCAAATCCGCGGCAATCGCATTGCCATGATTTTCCAGGATCCAATGACCTCCCTCAACCCGGTCCTGACTATCGGCCGCCAAATCACCGAAGCCTTGGAACTCCATCTCAATATGAACCGGGAAGAAAGCCGCGCCCGGGCCATCGAACTCTTGGAACTGGTCGGCATCCCCGACGCAGGCGCCAGACTCGACGACTACCCCCATCAGTTCTCCGGCGGCATGCGGCAGCGCGTCATGATCGCAATGGGCCTGAGCTGCAACCCACAGCTCCTCATCGCCGACGAGCCCACCACCGCCCTGGACGTCACCATTCAAGCCCAGATCGTCGACCTCGTCACCCGCCTGCAAAGCGAGCTCGGCATGGCCATCATCTGGATTACACACGACCTCGGCGTCGTGGCCGGCCTGGCCGACAGAGTACTCGTAATGTATGCAGGATTTATCGTCGAGGAAGGGCCCGTCGATGTAATCTACGGCCAGCCTAGGCACCCATACACTCTCGGCCTCCTGCGTTCAATTCCGCGCTTGGATCTGGGAAGGCAAAAGAGGCTGATCCCCATCGAAGGCCTTCCCCCTGATCTCCTGGACCCGCCCCAAAGCTGCCCGTTTGCACCCCGTTGCCCCTTCGTAGTCGACAAATGCCTGGAGGAAAATCCGCCGCTGATGGCCATCAGCTCCGTCCGCAAGTCAGCCTGCTGGGTGGACCTCTCCGATGTTGAAATCTATGATACAAGCGCCGACGAACAGGTGGAGGCCGTCGCATGACCACACAGAACCCCGATAGCGCAGACGTCTCGACTGCCCAGGACAATGGCCAGGGCGACGTGCTGCTGAGTGTTCAAAATCTGAAAATGCATTTCCCCATCACCCGCGGCATCATCTTGCAGCGGCAGGTGGGCAGCATCAAAGCTGTGGACGGAATCACCTTCGATCTGATCCGCGGCGAAACACTCGGCTTGGTCGGAGAGTCCGGCTGTGGTAAATCCACCACTGGCCGCGCCATTCTCCAGCTCTATGAACCTACAGCCGGCGAGGTCGTCTTTGAAGGCCAGGATCTGACCGACATCAATAGCGGTGACCTCCGTCGCATGCGCCGCCGCATGCAGATGATCTTTCAGGATCCCTACGCTTCTCTCAATCCCCGCATGACTGTCGGCAGTATCGTCGGCGAACCGCTGGAAGTCCATAAGATTGGCGGCAACCGCCGCGAACAGCAACAGCGCGTGCAGGAGCTTCTCGAAATCGTCGGACTCAATCCCTACTTTATCAACCGCTACCCCCACGAGTTCTCCGGCGGCCAGCGCCAGCGCATCGGCGTAGCCCGCGCTCTCGCAGTCAACCCGTCATTTATCGTCTGCGACGAGCCGATCTCAGCGCTGGATGTCTCGATTCAGGCACAGGTGATCAATCTTCTCGAAGACTTGCAGAGCGAACTGGGGTTGACCTACCTCTTCATCGCCCACGATCTCTCCGTCGTGCGCCATATCTCCGACCGCATCGCCGTTATGTACCTGGGCAAAATCGTCGAGCTGGCAGACCGCGAAGTACTCTACGAAAACCCGCTCCATCCCTACACCCAGGCCCTCCTCTCCGCAGTGCCGATCCCCGACCCGCAGATCGAAAAGAAGAGGCAGCGCATCATTCTTGAAGGCGATGTTCCCAGTCCCGCCGAACCGCCAACCGGCTGCAACTTCAACACCCGCTGCCCACAGGTGATGGACATCTGCCGTCAGTACGAGCCGTCATTTGCCGATGTCGGCGATGGGCACCGCGTTGCCTGCTTCCTGTACGACGAAGTCCAGGCCCTGGACGAAAAAGGCCAGACGGTCTCAGTGACCGCCTGACCCGCCTGACCCGCCTGACCCACCTGAGCAGGGAGCAGCCTATTTGCCTCCCTGCCATCCACATACAATTACCTGCCGCAGAACTATCTTCGCATCGCGACGCCCGTCGCCTGCTGCCAGTAGATGGTGCCGTCCCTCTGTCCCCATCACGGGCTGCACCAGGCCTTCCTCGCCTGCCTCGATGGCTCTACTGCTCGGCCGCCCCGTTCTGGCCCTGCAAAAAACAGAATATACTCTCCCTGATGCCCGCCACCGCCAGCTCCGGCTCCTCCGAAAGTAATCTGCCGTCGCCGCCCAGAAAGCCCAACTCCAGGATCGCCGTCGGTGTCGTCGGCAATACTTTGCGAAACGCGTGGTAGTAGGTCATGTCGTGCGTGATCGAGTGGAAGTGAAGAGGCAAGCCCGTCTGCGCCGCGTACTCAGTGTTGATGCACTCGACCAGCCTCTTGTCAGTTGTGGGAATCGCGCTGTTCAACGGATAGGCCGCCTTGAAACCGCTGGCAGCAATACAACTGTCCGCATGTAGGCTCAGCAGAAGGTCTGCCTCTAGTCTGTCCAACCGTTCGTCGTATTCCTCCAGCAACAACACGGCAAGGCCAGCCTCTTCCAACTCTGACTGCACCAGTTCAGCAATGCGCGCAACGACCTCGGCCTCAACCAATGTCGGCGAGTTGCTGTCACCGCAAATGGCGCCCGAGTCAAATCCCGCGTGACCGCTTATCACGGCCACCAATTCCCGTTCCGGTTCCCGTTCCCGTTCCGCTGTTGGTGTGATCAGTGTGACGCGTTCAATCGGGCGCGGCAGCAGAAAATCTAGACCCGTCGCCGCGAGAATGACGATGCCGGCAAAGAGGATGACGCTGACAATGAGGAATACACGCTGCAACCTGCGTATCAGTACAATTCGCATTATCGAATAAAAGGTTGACCCAATGGCCCACCCCAATCTACTTCGGCCTTCATAAAATGACATGGCCCCAACAACCGCCGAAACTGCCAGTCGATGGACTCTCGTTCATGCTGCCCAAATTGTACCCTCTGCCATCGGGTTGTCAATACCTTGCCGCAAATACCAATGGTCACAGGACCAATTCAGGGATAATCCACCGCCAGATTCCCGCTTTCCACCTTCCCTCACAAAAAGAGTCTGATAGTGAAAAGCCTGGATTTTGAGAGAACAGAATCGCATGTGTAAAATACACCCTGACTATGAGCGAAAACGCCTCCTTCTTTGAGTCCCCAACCGCGTCCCCAGAAGGCGGAGCCGGCGGCAATGTCCCCGGCCTTCCGTCCCTGCAATCATTGGGCGCCATACTGCGAGATCGTCGCGAAAGCGCAGGCATCCCGCTCTCCGAGGTCGAACACGCAACGCGAATCCGACAGAAGTATCTGGCCGCCATCGAAGCCGACGAGTGGCATCTCCTCCCGGGCGAGGTTGTTGGACGAGGCTTCCTCCGCAACTACGCCTACTATCTCAATCTCGACCCCAATCAGATGATCGACCGCCGGCGTGCCATGGCCGACAACAGCCTCTCCCGCACGCTGGCCAGTACCAGTACAGGTGTCAGACTGCCACCGGTACGCCCGGTGGACTACCGGCCCCAGGACGTCGACCTCGAACACACCGCCTTTTCAACTCGCCTCTCAGAATCCTTCGAATCCATTCGAGACTGGCTCGTGCCCATATTGGCGGCCGTTCTCATCGTCCTGGTCGTTCTCATAGTCGTCTGGAGCGTCCGCACAATGGGCGGCGAGATCGGGAGCGCTCTGTCAACCATACAGGACAGAATCTCCTCAACGCTCGACGGCAATCGTGTTCAGCAAAACGGGACGACTGACGGCGACGGCGGCTCCGGCGGCGACGAATCTGGTTCTGGTGCCGCCCCGGTCGCGACAGTGCCCATCCCGACTTCTACCGCCACGCCCACCTTGACCCCGACCGCCACCAACACGCCGCTGCCGCCCCCGACCCAAACCCCGGTCCCTGCTCCTGCCTCCACCGCGACACCTACCGCGACACCTTCGCCAACGCCCACCGAGGAGCCGGAGGAGGTAGCCCCTCCCCCCCAACAGGAACCGCAGCCGCCCGCTATCGTCCCCGTAACCTGCGCCGACAGCCGGCTGGCAATCTCCTCACCCGGCATCAATCAGACCGTCAGCGGCCTCGTGCCGATCACGGGCCGGGCCACGCATGAACTGTTCGACTTCTACAAACTGGAGTTCGCCCCCGGCGCCGACGCCTCCCAGGGCTTCACCTGGTTCGATGGCAGCGACAGATCAGGCAGCGGCGGCGCCAAAGAAGGGCCTGTCGAGAACGGTACCCTCGGCAACTTCAACAGCGCCGGGGTAACTAACGGCGCCTATACCATCCGCCTCACAGTCGTCGATACTAGCAGCAACTACCCCACCCCCTGCCAGGTCACGATCAACGTCCAAAACTGACCGGCCGCTCAACCTCTGTTTCCGTCGCCGCCAGCTCCAGCGCTGGAGTTCTGTCGCGCCGGTAGCAGCCGGATAAAGGTGACATGCGGCGGCGCCCCAAAACGCACTGGGACCCCCTCGCCCAGCCCGCGATGGACATAGACCTGGGTCCTCCCCCGCCGCGAGTAGCCTGAAGCTTCACTGCGCGACAACTGCTCTGTCTGCGTGTACGTGGGGCCGATCAGCGGCAGCACGATCTGCCCCCCATGCGTATGACCGGACAGAATCAGGTCCGCCCGCCCGGCCTCAACAGCCTCGATAATGTCCGGATTGTGTGACAGCAGGACCGTAGGCGCGTCGTGGGGCACGCCTTTCAGGCTCTTTTTCAAGTCCGGCCGCCCTTCCATCAGGTCCTCGACACCGACCAGGTGGACGCCCGTCTCCCCCAATCGCACAGCCCGGTTGTCCAGGAACTGCATACCCCGTTCCTCCAGCGCCCGACGCAAACGCCCAATGTCATTGACCCCGGCTGGCTCCCCGTCAAAGCGGTTCCGAAGCAGATACCGCCCAAAGCGTAAGAGATTGCGAATCCCCGCTTTACCGCTACCCTTCTTCACCGAACTTGAGAGAGTTCCGTTGCCCGCCCCGTTCGCCGCTTCCCGAGCAAGGAAAAGCCGCCACGAATGTTGGGGTGCCCTTTTCATGTTATAGAAAACATAGTCATGGTTGCCTGTGACGGCATACGCGCCCAACCGTGGCTTGGGAATACAGTCGATCAGTGCCAGCACATTGTCCAGACCACCGTCATTGTGCAGAAAATCCCCCGTATGGATCAGCAGGTCGATTTCCTCGCCCGCGGTCGCCCGCCGAACCTGCTCGATCTTCGCGTGTTCGCGCCGGTCCGCTCCGCGGAAATGGGTGTCCGAAAGATGCAGTATGGTCAACCCTTCGCTCGGCAGGCCAGCCCTGTCCCGCAGCAGCCGTACTTCCAGCCGCTCCGTTCGCACGTCAAAAGGTTCATAGAGCAGCGCGTAACCTCCTAGAGCCGCCCCCAAGCCAGCCACCGCGCCAAGCCCGGCCAATAACACCTGTAAGCGCTGACTCCCCCCACCTTGAACGCCGGAGGAGGACTCGACAGACGGGCGAGACTTGGCCGTAAGCGTTCTCCTGACATCTCCGTTACATTCTGCGCCTTCAAACATTCGCGCGTTTGACCTCCTGACATTCCCAGCCGGTGACGCCAATCATGCACACGGCACGAAATGCCAATCGTACAGGAGCAGAAGCCCTTTGGCAAGCTTTCTACGCCGTGACAGGACCGCGAATTCCATGAACCGACACCTCTGGTCTCCCTGTCCGGTGAAGTCCAATTTCAGGGGGGCCGGCGATTTTCGCGCCTCTTGTGAGCAGTCCCCTGCCTGTTGTATAATCTCCTCGCATTCCCCTTCTGACCCACATAGCGCGCAATACAATCAATCCAGCACAAATGTCAGCAAGGAGGCGATCCGTGAATCAACAGGTCAGCAGACGACGATTCCTGCACTACTCCGGCGCCGCTCTCGGCACAGCCGTCCTGGCCGCCTGTCAGCCGGCCGCGCCCGCGGGCTCCGGTGAAATGAGCGAAGAACAACCGTCCGCCGAACGCGTCCAGATAGAATTCCTCGGCATGCCCGGCAGCCCCGATCTCATCCCCGAGGAGCAGGAGCTCTTCCACGACGAAAACCCGGACATCGAGTGGGTTCTGGTACAGCAGGCCCAGGGCACATCCCGCCTCGAACAGCTCATGGCCCTGGTCGTTGCCGGCACACCGCCCGACACCTCCCGCATCGAAAGCGATGTCTACCGAACATTCGCCCACTTGGGGCTCCTCCTCCCCATCACCTCCTACATCGAAGCCGATCCCGAATTCTCCGCCCCTGACTACTGGATCCAACCCCAGGAAAACGACCGCCAGGTCTACCAGGGCGAAAGCTACGGCATCGGCTCCTGCTGGGTCGCCCCCCACTTCTACTACAACGTCTCCCTCTTCGAGGAGCTCGGCGTAGAACCCCCCAGCAACGACCCCGAAGAGGCCTGGGGCTGGGACGACTTCCTCGCCATCGCCACCGATCTGACCGTCGACGTCAACGGCAATCACCCCGGCGACACCGACTTCGACGCCAACAACATGGAACGCTGGGGCGTCAACTGGCCCACCTGGTGGATCCCGCTCCATGCCGCCGTCCAATCCAACGGCTCAGACTGGATCGACGCCGAGTCCGAACAACTCGTCCTAGACAGCCCCGAAGCAATGCAGGCGCTCCAGAACATCGCCGACCTCCGCATCGCCCACGGCGTTATGCCTCGCACCGAGGCGCTCGAGGCCCTCGGTATGGGCGGCACCCAGCTCCTCGAAACTAAAAAGGTCGCCCTCCAGGTCGACGGCTCCTGGGCCCTCTCCTGGAACTGGGAGATCGAAGGCGGCATCGGCACCGCCGTCCTGCCCGCCATGCAGCGCCCCGGCACCGACATGCAGGCCCACCTCGTCACAGTCGTCAAGGACGCCGAAAACCCCGATGCAGCCTTTGAGCTGATCCGCTTCCTCTCCTCACCCTGGTACCAGGAACGCTACTGCCGCTCCGGCCTATGGCTCCCCAGCCAGAACGCACTCATGACCGATGAATCGATCGCCGACTGGTGTGTCCTGCCCCAACACCCGCCCGGCTACGAGAAAATCGTCACTGAATACGCGCCCAACTACGGCCACTACCTCACCATGCCGGTCGGTTACGTAAAGGCCGCCGAGACCGCCATCAACCCGGTATTCAGCCAGATCTTCAACGGCGAAGCACGCGCCGAGGACGTGCTGCCCGCAGCCGTTGCCGAAGCCAACCAGATCATGGAGACCGAACAGGCGCGCCCCACATCCTAGTCGGCGCACTTCCTCTGCAGGATTAGAGTGAATTGGACAGGACAGCGCAGGCGTCCTTCACGCCTCCCAGTCGCCTTCCTGACCCGTACTTAACGCAGCAGAGCTGGCTACAGGCAGACCGCTACGTCCCTAGGGGCGCCTGTAGCCAGCTTCGCGGAGACCTGTCATGGCAGTAGAAGCGCAACCATCAAAATTGCCCTGGCCCCGTACCCGCCGCGCGCGCCGTGCCCTCACCGGCTACATGTTTATCTCCCCATTTATACTGGGTTTCCTCCTCTTCTTTGTCGGCCCCGCCCTTGTCGCCGCCTGGCTCACCATGTTCGACTGGAACATGATCCGCCCCCCATACTTCATCGGCCTCGGCAACTTCAAAAAAATGTTCGCCGACGACCTCTTCTACCAGTCCCTCAAAGTGACCGCCTACTTCTCCCTCGTCTCCGTGCCCGTCGGCCTGGTTCTGAGCTTCTTCCTCGCCCTCCTCATGAACTTCAAGACCCGCAGCATCGCCGTCTTCCGCACCATCTACTACCTGCCCAGCATCGTCCCCGCCGTCGCCAACGCTGTCCTCTGGAGCTTCATTCTCAATACCGAATTCGGCCTCCTCAACGCCCTCCTGGACTCCATCGGCCTCCCCAAAATCGCCTGGCTGCAGGAGCCCGAGTGGGCCATGCCCGCCATCATCCTCATGAGCCTCTGGGCCCTCGGCGCCACCATGGTGATCTACCTCGCCGGCCTCCAGGGCATCCCGCGCTCGCTCTACGAAGCCGCCGAAATCGACGGCGCCGGCCGCTGGGCCAGCCTCGTCAACGTTACCATCCCGCTCATGTCCCCCGTGATCTTCTTCAACCTCATCATTGGCATCATCGGCTCATTTCAAATATTCACCGCCGGCTTCCTCATCACCGGCGGCGGCCCGCAGCACGCCACCCTCTTCTACGTACTCTATATCTATCGCAACGGTCTCCAGTATTTCGACATGGGCTACGCCTCCTTGCTGGCGTGGGTCCTCTTCTTCCTCATCTTTGGGCTCACCCTGGTCGTCTTCAAATATGTCGGCCGCTATGTCTACTACGAAGATGTCGGCACCTAGCCGTCCCAGTTCGCCGTCTGCATGGACCTGCCGCGCACACGCCGAACCGAAAACGGCGCAACCAGCAACAGAACTCTGATGAGCGCATCGACAGGCACGACAGCAACCCAACTCCTGGACAACGAACGCTTCTGGCGGATCTTCGTCTGGACCGTCCTGCTCGCCGGTGCCTGCGTCATGTTCCTCCCCTTTCTCTGGCTGCTTTCCAGCTCCCTCAAGACTGAGCTCTCCATCTTTCGCTACCCGCCGGAATGGATTCCCGATCCCATCCAATTCAGCAACTATGTCGACGCTTGGACAACCAGACCCTTTGCCCTCTATGTCCGCAATACCATCGTAATCCTGCTGCTGAACGAGGTCGCAGTCCTTGTCTCCGCCTCCTTCTGCGCCTACGGCTTCGCCCGCATCGACTTTCCCGGCCGCAACGTCTGGTTCGCCGTCCTGCTCGCCACCGTCATGCTGCCCGGCATCGTCACCATGATCCCCCAGTTCGTCATTTTCAGCCGCATCGGCTGGGTAAACACCATCCTCCCCCTCACCGTGCCCTTCTTCTTCGGCGGCGGCGCCTTCAACATCTTCCTCCTGCGCCAGTTCTTCCGCACCCTTCCCGCCGAGCTCGCCGACGCCGCCTACATCGACGGCGCCAGCGAAATCACCATCTACTGGCGCATCATGCTCCCCCTCGCCAAACCCGCCCTCGCCACCATCGCCATCTTCACCTTCATCGGCACCTGGAACGACTTCATGGGCCCCCTCCTCTACCTCGCCAAGGACCCCAACAAATTCACCGTCGCCCTCGGCCTCGCCATGTTCCGCACCGCCTTCGCCGGCCGCACCCGCTGGGACCTCCTCATGGCCGCCTCCACCATGATGATCGTACCCGTCATCTTCGTCTTCTTCGTCGCCCAACGCTACTTCATCCAGGGCATAGCCATCAGCGGCCTCAAAGGTTAGCCCTCACTCTTCTTCACCCTCTCCTCGCATTTGGGCGTCCGGGCCTTCGGCCCTCCCTTGTGCAGGGGCTGCGCCCCCGCAACGCCCCGCCCTTACTAGACCACCCTGTTCATTCTTCCCCAGCATATTGTCTAAAGAAAGGTGTCTTCACCCCCACCTGCTGCCTCCCCCCCGCAATTTCCCTGCAGTTTCCCTGCATTTCCCCCGCCGTTCCCCTGCAGTTCCGCGCCCCCGCAACGCCCCGCCCTTACTAGACCACCCTGTTCATTCTTCCCCAGCAACGTGTCTAACCAACAGAATTCCCCTTACAGTTGATCGGGCGGGAAGACAGGAAGACGGGAAACAAAGCTCAACGCCAGGGCGGCGGCGATACTGGCGGTCTTTTGTCTGGGACCGAGCTCCGCAAAGGTGGGGATGCCGAAAGTCCGTGAGAAGGACGTCGGGGCGGTCCGGTTGTCTGGTGTTACTGTTGAAGTCTTGACAGACTGAAGGTATACGTTGCCTGCCCGTGGTGGGTCAAGGGGAAAGAGGAGAGAGACCGCCCCCGTTCTCCCTCCTGAAAGTGCTGACGTTTACTCCATTCCGAATCCGTAAACCTGAACGAAAGCGCCGTCGGTGACCTGGTAAATCTGGACTCCCCCTGCGCCGCATTCGCCTATGCTGTCGCACCTGATTGTGCCGGTGAGGCCGTCGAATGCATCAACCGAGCGAATGGCAGTGATCAGTGCTTCACGGTCGATGATGAGATTGCCGCTGTCGTCGACAGAAGCTACTGAGGCAATTGCAGCCGCGATCAGCATCACCGAATCGTAGCTCTGACTGTGGAAAGCGCCCATTTCATCGGGGCTGACCCCGTATTTCTCGATATACTTGGCGTCGAATTCGGCGTTCAACGCCTCGTCGTTTTCACTGCATGCCTACTCGCCGCCACCCGACTTGGACAAAACCTGGCAAGCCACTTGCTTCGAACCGTGTAGAAAATCATAGGCCTCAAACTCAAGCCGCGACTGCGGCGTAATGCCGGGAACATCACCGATGAGGATTATCGTGTCTTCCCCAGGCGACACCTCCAGACTGATGCCGCTAAGATAAGCGCCGCCACCGTCTGCAGTAGTCTGCCAGGAATCTGCCTGCACAGCTTCTTCGATAGACAAGTGAACTCCTGCGTCACTGGACGGGGAGAACACGAAATAACTGGCGGACAACGAGTAGTCAGTCCCTGGCAACCCCGGCTCCTGGTCGTCGACCACGTCTACTGACACCTCCCACTTGTACTCCAACGCATCTTTCGGAACATCCTTCCTACTGAATTCCAGCGTCTCCGGAACATCCCTGAGATGAAATACGACCACAAGCCTCCCGTCGTCTGTCAGAGCTGTGCTGATCTCGGTAATATCTATGTATGCAGGCAGCGTCTCCGAGGCCGCACCGACGACACGCTGGCCCGGCCTGATTGCCGCACTGCCAGACAGACACGAGTCTGCGGCTACGCCCGTGATCGACGGACCGTGGCTGCTCATCTCGACCGAACCGCCAAAGTAGTCATACGCCTTGAACCGGAGTGGTGATTCCCCCGTGATCCCGGGAATCTCCCCCGAAAGCGTTATCGTGTTTACCGCGGCAAACACCTCGACATCGGCCTCCGCCAGAACCCTGTTCCCCTCCCGGTCCAGCCCCAAAATGCTGGCCGTGACAAAGCCCGGTTGCGTTATCCTTGCCGCCGTATTGCTGTCTTTGACAAGGGGATGCACGAAATAGCCGGCCGACAGCATCGAGTCGAACCCGCCGGCGCCTGTCTCCGCATCGTTGTCCACGTCGATCGACACCTCCCAACCGTACTCCAGTGCATTTTTCGGCACCCCCGTTCTGTCGAACCTCAACGTCTCCGGAACATCCCGGAGATCAAGAGTGACGGTCAAGGTCTCCCCGTCAACCGTTGCCGTGACATCTCGGATATCGATGTGCCCAACCAGTTCGTGTGACACATCTTCGGATACAGACTGACCCGGCGTTACTTCAGACCCGTCCGACATACCCTGAAAGGGGGCCGGCCGGCCCAAACCAAACGGGGTAAGACAGCCGACCTCCTCCGCACCGCCCAGATAGTCATACACACCGAATGCAAGCTGTGACTCCGCCGTGATTCCGGGGATTTCTCCCGAAAGCGTTACCGTGTCCTCTTCAGCCGACACCTCGATGCGCGCCCATTCGAGAAAATCGATTTCGCGATTTGCACTGCCACTTGGATCCAGAACCCATGTGTTGGTCTGCAGAATGTCCGTTGTGATAGCCGCACTCCGGTCGCGGCCGCTGGAGCCGCCGTGGGAAACGTGCATCGAGGACAGGAGGTATTCGAACCCGTGGAGGCCTGTATCCTGGTCAGCGTCCACGTCGATCGACACTTCCCAACTGTACTCTAATCTATCGCCGGGCACGCCGGATCTATTGAATGTCAGTGCCTCCGGAACGTCTCTGAAATGGAACACGACCTTCAGAGTCTCCCCGGAAAGGGAGGTGCTGATCTCCGTTACATCCAGATGCGCAGCCAGGAATTCCGAGACATCATCGCTGACGCTCACCCCCGGTGTAACCGCTTTATCGGTATCACACTGGCTCGAGGATGTGAGGTTGCTTGGCGGATCCTGACATCCAACCATGTCCGAAACATCAAAATAGTCAAACGTACTGAATGCAAGCTGTGACTCTGCTGTGATCCCAGGGATATGTCCGGAGAGCGTGAGCGTATCCTCTTCCGGAGATACCTCGAGGATCGCGTCGCTCCAAATCATGAAACCCTCTGATTGGACTTGCAGGATTTCGGCCTTCACCTTGCTTTCGATTGGTGCCTCCGTGTTGCTCCCCTTATTGAATTGGGACACAAAATGGCTGGCCGCCAACAGGTACTCAGACCCGTCATCGCCCGTCGACCGGTCGTTATCTACATCGATCGATACCTCCCACCCGTACTCCATATAGTTTTCCGATATGCCCGCGCGATTGAATGTCAGCGTCTCAGGCAGATCCCTGAGATGGAAGACAACCGTCAGCATTTCGCCGGACAGAGAGCTGCTGATTTCAGTGATGTCCATATACGCGGCAGACACATCTGAGACATCGTCAGTTGCGGTCTGTCCCGGCGCAACCCTGGGCTCGCCATCCGTACACTGGCTGGCTGGTGCGTTTGAGCTTGGCGAAGCCTGGCATCCGACTTCGTCGTACTCAGCAAGATTCCCGTGCGTCCAGAACGAGAGACGCGAGTCCGGCGTAATTCCAGGAATGCGGCCGCTGAGAATCATCGTGTTCGTCTCTTCTGACACCTCAAGCGTGGCATCCCTAAATGACCTGATGCCTTCCCCCATCTGCTTTTCCCAGACTCTGGCCTCCGCCACCTCCGCTATCGGCGCCTCCGTGTTGTCTCCAGCATTCGCAGGCCACACGATGTGATAAGCGGACAGGAGGTACTCAAATCCGCCGTCGCCGGTCGCCTGGTCGTTGTCCACATCGATCGACACATGCCATCCGTACTCCATCGAGCTTGCCGAGGTCCCCGTTCTGTTGAACGTCAGCGTCTCCGGAATATCCCTGAGATGGAACTCGACGGTCAGCATTTCGCCCGCAAGGGACGTGCTGACTTCGACAATGTCCAAATACCCCGCAAACACATCTGAGACATCGTCAGTTGCGGTTTGCCCCGGCGCAACCGTGGCGTCGCCATCCGTACAATGGGTCGGGAAAGTGCTCTGGGGTACGCCCTGCCCAGGCGTAGCAGGACATCCGAGCTCATCGGAACCGCCAAAATAGTCGTACGATCTGAATGTAAGCTGTGAATTTTCCGTGATCCCAGGGATATTCCCGGATAGCGTTATCGTGTCCTCTTCCGGGGACACCTCGATGGTTGCGTCGAACATAGACATAAAACCATCCGAACGGGCTTTCAAGACGCTGGCCTCTACCTTGCTCTCAATGGACGCCTTCGCGTTATTCCCTTTTTCGGACGAGCGCACAAAGTGGCTGGCAGACAACTCGTACTCAGTGCCGCCATAGCCGGTCTCCCGGTCGTTGTCCACATCGATCGACACATTCCAACCGTACTCCCCATAGTTTTCCGATATGCCTGCACGATTGAATGTCAGCGTCTCCGGCACATCCCTGAGATGGAAAACAACTGTCAGAGTTTCACCTGCCAAAGTTGTACTCACCTTGGTGATATCCACAAATGAAGCGATGGCTCCCTCGCTCTCATCCGTTGCGGTCTGCCCCGGCCCAATCAAAGCCTTGTCGGAAGCGCATCCCCGTGGTTCCACACTCTTACTGTATGGATCGTGACAGGTTAACTGATCGGCATCTCCGGCGAACTGAACATCATGAGCCGAAAATGTCAGTCGCGATTCGGATGTGATGCCGGGAATGTAGCCGGAAATCGTTATCGTCTCTTCCTCGGCAGACACCGCTAGGTCGGCGTCCGCGAAGGTACCGGTGGAGCCGTCGGAGCCGATCTCCCACACGCTGGCCTCCAACATCTCCCCGATTGGGGCGGTCGTGTTGGCGTCCGCCCCTCTGTGCGACAGGAACGCAATATGGTAGGCGCTCAGCAGCGTATCGAACCCGCCGGGGCCGGTGCTGCGGTCGTTGTCCACATCGATTGCGACCTCCCATTCATACTCCATCGTTCCCTGCCCATGCTCCGTGCGATTGAACCTCAAGGTCTCCGGCAGGTCCCTGAGATGGAACACAACCGTCAATCTCTCTCCGGACAGGGAAGTTTCAACTTTGGTTATGTCGATATGCCCGGCCGGCACATCTGCTACTTCATCGACTAAAGTCTGACCAGGCGTAACCGCAGCAACGGTCCCACACTGGCTGGAGGGAGTGCTCTGATTTTGCGAAGTAAAGCATCCGACCTCATCGAAGCCGTCCAAATGATCGTACGTCCTGAATGCAAGCCGTGATTCTGTCGTAATGCCGGGAATATTGCCGGAGGGCGTTATCGTGTCCTCTTCCGAAGACACCTCAAGTGAGGCGTCTGCAGTCGACATGGAGCTCCCCGGTTCCAAACTCCGGACGCTGACCTCCACCTCGCTCTCTATAGACGCTTTCGCGTTACGCCCCTCTTCGGATGGGGGCACAGAGTGACCTGCCACCATCTGATACTCAAAACCTCCGGAGCCTGTCTCCCGGTCATTGTCTGTATCGATGACCACCACCCATGCATACTCCAAATAGCTTTCCGACATGCCTGAACGATTGAACGTCAGCGTCTCCGGCACGTCTCTGAGGTGGAAGACAACTGTCAGAGTTTCGCCCGACAAAGAGGTGCTGACCTTGGTTATATCCAAATACGGATCGGTAGCGCCCCCGATCTCATCCGTTACCGTTTGCCCCGGCCCCGTAAGGGCCGCGCCGGAGTCGCATCCCCAGGGTCCCAAACTCATGCGGTATGAAGCATGGCAGTCCATCTGATCGGCCTCGCCGGCGAACTCGACATCATAAGCGGAAAATGTCAGTCGCGATTCGGATGTGATGCCGGGAATGTAGCCGGTTATAGTTATCGTCTCTTCCTCGGCTGACACCGCAAGGTCGGCGTCGGCGAGACCGCTGTGGGAGCCGTCGGCGAGAGTTTCCCATACGGCGGCCACTAACATCTCCCCGATTGGCGCGATCGTGTCGGCACCAGTCCCTTCGTGTGACAGAAACGCGATATGGTAGGCGGTCAGCAAGATATCGAACCCGCCGGGGCCGGTGCTGTGGTCGTTGTCCACATCGATTGCGACCTCCCATTCATACTCCTTCGAGCCCTCCCCATGCTCCGTCCGATTGAACCTCAAGGTCTCCGGCAGGTCTCTGAGATGAAACACAACCGTCAATCTCTCGCCGGACAGGGTAGTTTCAACTTCGGTGATGTCTATATGCGCGGCCGGCACGTCCGAGACGGCATCGGTCAGGGAATCTCCCGGCCTGATCGGCTCCACCGAACCGCACTGGCTGACCTCATGCGCAACAACAGGAGTTGTCCCTGTGACCAGCAAGACAACAACAAGCAGAAAACCGACAAGGTTCTTGCTCTTCATTGTTCCTTCTCCTGGGAGATAAAAGGGGGCCCGCTCCAGACACCATGGGACTCCCAAATCGGGAAGCGCGCGCAGCATTGAATGAGTGCCGGACAGACGCCTGCCAGCCACGACCTTGCCTGTATGTCCGCTGGTTCAGATATGCCTTCGCCCCACTCCACTTGGATGACAGGCAGGACAAGTAAGCACTGTTTTGCGTCAAACGAGCAGAATGTGGGCAGCGTTCCCGAAGATATGTGAGTCTGGCCTCAACAGTGGGCCCGCGAACCATGGTGCATGCCGGACCAGCAATGATATGATGCATGCGCTGGTTTTCATGGCACTGGCGGAAATTCCTCCTGTCAAACCTTTGCACAGACTCAAAACTGAGTTTTCCGGCCGGTGGTCCCTATGCGCCACCGTCAGAATGGCGGAGGTTGCCCTTGAATTATACAGCCTGGAAATGTAGTTTTTGTGTAATTCAACACGTTTCATATGGCAGTATTGTGGCAATATCAAGTCTATCGCCCTGTAAACGACAGAATGAAGAGTGTTTGGTCCCTACGCGTCGCCAATCAGGGACCGCACCCGGTCGCTGCGCCGGCAGAGGCAAGGCGCGTCTGTCGCGCTCCATGCGTTTCCCGACAACTGGAGCCCGCAAACCGACTGTCGACGCACCGTCCGGGGGACGGTGAATCATCTGCTCCGGGTGCATGGGCAGGGCGGCGAGAAGGAAGCAGCGCAATCTGCTTCCCGACAGCTTGCCTGCCGGGGCTGTCCAGGCCACATACTTGCAGTTCCTGATAAAGTAAACCCACCAAGCTCAACCACCGGATCTACCTCTCAATCGCGAACGAAACCCTCAGCATCGCTCCTGCCTCCACCTCGGCAACATTGTTCTCGAGCGGAAAGGCCGCCCGGCTTATGAAGTCGGACCAGGAGGAAGCTCTGCATTGAGGAGCACTTATCTCCTCGGAAACAGCGATGACCTCCTCACCAAGAGACAGGTCCAACAAACGGGAAAGACGGCCTGCCCGCATCTTGGCATCGGCGAAGGCATCCAGAATCGCTTCCTCCTCAAGAGCGTAGCAGTCTTCCACGATGAACGTAACCTGCGTGGACAGCAGCGCCGGCGCCTGCTGCGCTTGCAACGCCTTATGCAGCTCCTGCAGGAATTCCTGCAGGCCGCCGGGGTCGTCATGGATAAACGCGATTTCACTCGTCGGGTTCGTAGGGGCGAAGAGGCTGTAGACGAGATGTTTGGTCTCCACCGTCTCTTCTCTTATCCCTCTTTCCAGCAACAGGTCACGCACATTTTCAACTCTCTCCGCATCGACCATGAGCATGCCGCTTCCAACGCCTGGAAAACCGGGTTGGGAACCCAGAGTCAGGTAAACTCGCGCTGCATCAGGTGGTGCGGAAGCGTATCCATAGCCGGTGACGCTTATGCCGGGCCGGCCATCCACCGGTGTTAGGCCGTCAACATCCTCGTCCGATGCAAGCGCCGCGTAGCCATTTACGGGCGCAAATAAGCAGGCCAGAACGATGAGCGAGTTGATCAGGATTCTGTTCATCAGTTTCTCCTCTCAGCTTTCGGCATACATCTGACTAAGTGCCAGAAAAAACATAAAGGGTGGCAGTATTGTGAGTCCCGAAAAGTGGACCACGAACTAAAACACCTCTCCTTTCCTCATATGAACGGTCAGTCAAAGAACGACGGTTCCAATCCGGTCGCAATAACGATTGTCATGCCGGAACTCGCTTTCACCTGCTGTCAACAGAAACCTGGCAAGTCACCTGCTCCGAACCGTGCAGAAAATCATAGGCCTCGAAAACAAGCCGCGACTCTGACGTAATGCCGGGAATATCGCCGACAAGCGTAATCGTGTTCTCTTCAGACGACACCTCAATGCCGGCGCTGCTCAGATAGGCGGCGAAAACGCCATACGGGTCCATCTTCCAAGTGTCGACCTGCACAGCTTCTTCAATAGGCAGATGAACACCCGCGTCACTGAACGAGGGATGCCTGAAGCGGCTGGCGGACATACTGTAGTCATCTCCCAGATATCCGCCTGTTGCGCGGTCGTTGTCCACGTCGATCGACACAGACCAAAGGTACTCCAACATGTCATCCCGGACGCCCTCCCTGTTGAACGCCAGCGTCTCCGGAATATCCCTGAGATGGAAGACAACGGCAAGCGTCTCGCCGGTCAGGGTTGTGCTGATTTGGGTGATGTCCATGTGCGCGGGCAACGTGTCGGTGACGCCGTCGTTCACGGTCTGCCCAGGCGCAATCATGGTGTCGTCAGAATCGCAGGGGGCTTCATATGTGACAGGCACGGGAGACAGACATCCCACCATCTCCGTACCTCCTGAATAGTCGTAAGCCTCGAACGCGAGCGGCGACACGGTCGTGATGCCGGGAATCTCCCCGGAAAGGGTGATCGTGTTGTCCTCGGCAGATACTTCAAGGCGGGCATCTTCGAAGAAGGCAAAACCTTCTCCCGGCGTCAATTTGCGCGTGCTGACCTGTACATTCCTCCCTGCCTCTATGGGCGCCGTTGTGCCACCTCCACTGGAGGTGGCGGACACTTTGTGCACGGCGGAAAGGGTATAGTCGATCCCCCCCCAACCGGTCTCGGGGTCATTGTCCGCATCGACAGACACCTTCCAGCTGTACTCAAGCTCATCATCCGGCACGCCTGCCCTGTCGAATGTCAATGTCTCCGGAACGTCTCTGAGATGGAAAACGGCCGTCAGCGTCTCCCCTGAAAGGGAGGTGTCGACCGCCGTGATATCTATATGCGCGGCAGGTACATCGGACAGGTCATCGGCGACGGCACTCCCGGCCCTGACCGGGGCGTCATACGGCGTACACTGTCTGAACGGCTCATGACCCAGGCTGTTCGAGAGAAAACATCCAACCTCCTCCGTGCCGCCCAGGTAATCGGAAGCCCCGAACGCAAGCCGGGATTCCGCGGTGATGCCCGGGACTTTCCCGGAAAGCGTTATCGTGTTGTTTTCAGCGGATACTTCGAGGCGGCCCCATTCGATTGTCATGGAGTCATGTTGATCCAGATCCCAGGTGTTGGTTTGCAGAACCCCCGGCGTATCTATAGCTGCGATTGTATTGATGCCGCCGGCCCTGGGGAACACAAAGTGCATGGCGGACAGAGCGTAGTCGAACCCGTAGGAGCCTGTTGTGCGGTCGTTGTCCACATCGATCGACACCTCCCAGTTGTACTCCAGGGCCTTCTCCGGCACGCCCGTTCTGTCGAACGTTAACGTCTCCGGAACGTCTCTGAGTTGAAACACGACGGTCAGGATCTCTTCAGAAAGGGAGCTGTTGATCTCGATAATGTCGATATGCGCGGCCGGCACGTCGGCGGCTGCGTCCAGCACGGTCTGACCGGGCGTAACAATGGGCCGGTCAGGTATGCACTGGCTGGCGGCCAGGCCCGTGCTCGACGGCCCATGACCGCTCATCTCTACTGAGCCGGCGAAGAAATCATACGCCCGGAGCTTGAGCCGCGACGCTTCCGTGATCCCGGGAATCTCTCCCGAAAGCGTTATCGTGTTCTCCTCGGCAGATACCTCGATCGCGATATCTGCCTCTGCCGGAACCCTGTACCCCTGCCGGTTCAACCCCCAAAGGCTGGCTTTGACGAAGCCCGGTTGGGTTATCTCCGCCACCGTATCGCTGTTTTTTGCGAGCGGATGCACGAAATGGCCGGCAGACAGCATGTAATCGAACCCGGCGCTGCCTGTTTCCGGGTCGCTGTCTACATCGATCGACACCTCCCAGTTGTACTCCAGGGCATGCTTCGGCACCCCCGTTCTGTTGAAGGTCAACGTCTCCGGCAGATCCCTGAGTTGAAAGGTGACGGTTAAGGTCTCCCCGTCCAGCGCTGTCGTGACGCCGCGAATATCTATGTGCGCAACCAGGTCGCGAGAGAGATCTTTGAATTCATCCTGCTCTGAAACAGCTGCGGAGCCGTCCACCGGACGCGACAGTTCCGATGCTGCCGGCGGCTCTGCCGGTATGGGTGCGCAGGCGGCGGTGAGAAGCGCGAGTCCGACAACCACAAGGTTTCTGAACATGGTGGATTCCCCCTGGAAAATGAAAGCGACATTCGGGCTTCGTCGAACCTGGCCTCCCTGTCTGACGCATGGACGTGAACCGGGCGGGCCGAATTAACCAGGACGGCAAGAGACCCCATCCAGACCGAGCAGGGTGTCCAAGGTCAAAAACATAAGGACTGATTCGGATGTGATGCCCGGAACCTCGCTGACTAGCGTGAGCGTGTTGTCGTCGTAAGAGACGATTAGTCGGGCATCAGCGGGCACGTCTATCAATTGTGATTCAATCCCTTTGTGATCACGCCGGTGTTCCCACAAAATGATCTGAATCCCGTCTTCAAATGAGAGGGTTTTGGTCTGTCTGTATGTCCGCCCCGGAGTGAGGTTGGAAAAGGCTCCAAACGTGTACTCGTATCGTTCAGATTCAGTTTCGTCCTCGCCATCGGCGTCAATGTGAATCATCCACATATACTCCGGGCTCATGTGGTCGACACCTTTCCTGTTGAACTCCAATTCCTCGGGGACTTCCCTCAGATGGAAAACAGCCGTCAGGGTCTCACCCGCCAGGTTGGATTCCGCCCTGGTCATATCAACGTAAGCCGGTATGTTGTCTGCGACGGGATCGTTCGCGCTCTGACCGGGCAGCATTTCAAGATAGTCAATGACAACCTGGGTGACGGCAGGGCCAGGCACATCTCCATCGGGGCAGTCGGCGACATTTTCGAACGCTGGGATCATTCTTGGCCCCCGCGACGGCTCTGATGTATGCGCTGGCTCCGATGTTGCGGGGGGATCTGACGTCTGCGGTGGTTCCGCTGCTGCCGGCGGCTCCGCAGGTATTGGCACGCAGGCAGCAGCGAGAAGTGCGAGGCCGACGATCACAAAGCTTTTGAACACGGTGAATTCTCCTAGGGAACTCGAGGCAGGGTTTGGGTTACGTCTGACCCGGCCGCTCTTTGTGCTGCATGGACGTGAGCCGGGAGGGCTGAATCAACCAGGGTGACAAGAGACGCCGTCTTGACCGAGCAGAATGTCATAGGTCGAGAACAAAAGGGTCGACTCCGACGTGATGCCCGGCACCTCGCTGATAAGCGTGAGCGTGTCCTCTTCGTGAGAGACGAGCATACGGACATGAACGGGTACGTTTATCAAAAAAGTCACGTCCTGTTCATGATCGTGCTTGGCCTTCCACAAGGTGCTTCGCACAGCCTCCTGGAAAGGACGAGTGGCCGCCGGCGTGTCTGCCAGGACCCTTCTGGCCGAGTAAACCGCGCCCAGCATGTATTCCATCTGTTCAGACTCGGACTCCTCGCTGTTCTCCACGAAAATTTCAACCGTCCACATATATTCGGAGTGAAGGTCCTTGACACCTTCCCTGTTGAACGCCATCTCTGCGGGGACCTCCCTCAGAGAGAAGACCGCCGTCAGCGTTTCACCATCCAGGCTGGACGCCGCGCCGACAATGTCAATATAAGCCGGTATATCATCTGCAATGGGGTCGAATGCAGTCTGCCCGGGCAGCATCCTGAGAGAGCCGCCGGGACAATCAGCCGGCTCTTCGGACACTGTCAGCACTGCCTGCCCCTGCGCCGCTCCGGACACAGGCAGCGGTGTTGACCCTTGCTCCGCTGCCAACACAGCCAGTGCTCTTGGCTCCTGCACCGATCGTGTCGCAACGGAAGATGCAGCCGGTGTAACCGTGCAGGCCGCGGCAAGAAGAACGAGCCCGACGAGCAGAATTCCTTTGAACATGATTTGTCTCCTTACTCCTGCAGCGGGAGATCGATTCGCACGGTTGTGCCCTGTCCCGGTCCGTCACTCGCCACGGCAATGGTACCCCCGTGTGCTTCGACGACTGCGCGCGTAATGGCCAGCCCCAGGCCTGCGCCCCCTGTACGGCGGCTGCGCGATCGGTCGGCGCGGTAGAGGCGGTCCACAATGTGAGGCAGATCGGTGGAACTGATCCCCGCTCCGTCGTCGGTTACGGAAATCGTGAGCTGCCGCCCCGCTTCCATAGTTGCGGCAACCTCAACCTGTCCATCAGCCTGCGTATGCCGGAGGGCGTTGTCTATCACATTGCCGAGCGCCTGGCTCATGCGCATCGGGTCCAGGTTGAAGTTCGGCGGGTCAGGGGGCAACTGCAGCGAGAGTGTGATTCGGTTCATCTCTGCCTGTTGCTGCCAGCGCGCCAGTTCAGCGGTGAGAAGTTGATCGATGGCGCAGGATTCAACGGTGAGCTGCAACTCGTCCGACTCGGTTTCGGCCAGCCAGCCCAGATCGCGCACCAGGTTGCCCAGCATATTGACCTCCTGAACAATCCGGTCGGCGGCCTGCGACGGGGATTGCAGGCCTCTGCGCAGCGCGTGGGCCTCGAGACGGATGATGCTCAGGGGCGTGCTCAGCTCGTGGGAAACATCGTCGAGCAGACGGTTGCGCAGGTCGCGTTGCGTCTGCAGAGCGGTTGTCATCTTGTTGAAAGCGCTGCTCATCTGCCCCAGTTCATCAGAGGAAGTAACCGGGAGCAAAGCGGTATCCCCGCGTTGGGCAACGGTCCGGAAGGCCTGGGTCAAGGCAGTAACAGGGGTGGAGATGCGTTTGGAGAGCCAGGCGGCGAGCAAGAGCGCAATGGCGACGGTCAGCAGTCCGCCGATGACTGTGGTGTAAAGCAGGCCTCGGACAAAGCTTCGTGATTCGGTTGCGCCGAACTCCTGATAGAAATCCAGGATGGCATACCCCACCGCTTGGCGAGCGCTGTCGTCGGCTACATTGACAACTTGCTCATTAACGATCTGTTCATTCAGTTCGGATGCGGCTCGGTCTTGCAGCAAATCGGAGAGGTCGTCGTACAAGGCATATTCATCGCCAACGTCGACAAATACAAGTATCTCATCTCCGCTTACCCTTTTGTGGAACAGTACATAGTGCTCCTCTTGCATATTGTCTTCGTGGCGTTGCTCTTGTTCTCTTCTTGAACTGATGAGATTGCCTGAGCCTGCTTCGGACACTGTGACGACCAGCGTCTCCCAGCCGTCTGAGTACGTGTAGGATTGGCCTAGCTTCTGGGCGACAAGCTCAGCTGCCTTGCTGCTGAGCTCGCCGCCATATGTGTGCAATCGGTCCAGCGTCGCATAGTATCCGATGCCGACGCTGAGCGAAACGGCGAACAGAATCAGTAGGACAAACGCCCCCAGAAAGCGCCAGTATAACGACATCATTCATCCTTCGTTACAAATCGATAGCCGGATCCGTAGACGGTCTGTATCGGCTGGAAACCATCTGCGGCAATCTGCTTGCGCAGACGAAAAATGTGGTTGTCGATGGACCGGTCGTACGCATCGAAATCGTCATCGAAGGCGAGGGCGATCAGTTGGTCCCGTGTGAGTACCTGGTTCGGATGACGCATGAATGCAGCCAGCAGCAGGTACAGTGTCCGGCTCAGATTGATCGGCTTTTCGTCAACTGTGACGCGCCGTGTCGTCTCATCAATCGTGATGCGACCGTGACGCAAACGCTGCTGAACCCTGTCCTGGACGCGCCGCAACACCGCTTTGGCGCGTGCGACAACCTCCTCGGGATCGAAGGGTTTGACGACATAGTCGTCAGCGCCGGTGTCCAGGCCCCTGGTACGGTCTGCAAGGCCCGCCTTTGCTGTGAGCATGATGATCGGAACATCCGATTCGCGGCGCAGAATTTGACAGAGTTCCATTCCATCGAGGCGGGGAAGCATCAGATCAAGCACAATCAGGTCGGGGGTAAGGCTGCGAGCCAGGTTGAGACCCGTCCTGCCGTCATGGGCGACTTCGACCGCAAAGCCCTCCTCCTCCAGGAATACCCTCAACCAGTTCGCGATGGTTGTGTCGTCTTCAACAACCAATATCAGGTGACTCACTGTTCATTCTCACAATGAACCCATGCAGAAAAGATTCCCTCTCTCCGACAAGGTTACCATTCTAGTCCTTGATTTCTTGCGTCGCACTTTTCCACGTCGATTTGTTTGGGTTACGCGGGGGATGTCCCTCACATACTGTCAATAATAGAGGGGAAATGTCGTAGAAATATCTCAAATTGAGATGAACTCGCTCAGAAGTCCTTAAACCGGACGCATAATTGAGGTGTCGATGCCGGGCAGGGAGGTGAACTGATCAAGCGTGGCGGTATTGTCGTTGATCAGCCAGGAGCTCGGGGCAGTGTGGCCCGGCCCGGCGGTGCCAGGCGGAGAGGTTGCCCGACAAACCGGGAGACGGGGCCCTGGAGGGCCGCGGCGTTTGCCGGAGCGGATTGGGGCAGAGGTACTTGGATCTGCGTGCTATCGAAAAGGCGCCCGACCTGGTTACCGAGTGCCGGGGCGACGCCGCAGACCAGCGCAACAAAGCGCTCCGATTTCCATCGGGCGCAGCCTGAAAAAATACGCTTTAAGAAAAATTTGAATTTTCGCCGACACATGAACCGGTATCAGGAAACACGCCAAGACCGATCCAATTTCTTCAGCGGGGCAAAACGATCTCTCACAGGGGCTTCATGGGGCCCGCCCGTTCACAGGGAGACGACATGGACACAGACGCAAACCTACTCGCCGTCTCCACCGTCGCCACTCTCGTCAGCGTCCGGTTGGCCCTCACCGAATAGGGACATGTTGGCAGGCCGCTGCAGCAATGTCCCCATGCGTATGCGGGCGATGACGGCCAGCTGGTCGGCATCGCCCTCTATTGCCAGTTGATACGTCTTCTCAAAGAGATCGATGGCCGCAGCGACGTCGCCTTCCACTTCAGCCACATTGCCCAACAGAAAGTAGCCCTGGGGATCGGATGCATCCAACGCCAACGCCTCATTGCCGGCCGCGCGCGCCTCGTCAAGATCGCCAATATCCAGCCGGATCATGCCGAGCGTCCACCAAAAAGCCACTTGCCGGTTGGACGGCACCAGCGCTTTCGCCTCCGCCAGCGCTTCCCGGACCCTCCCGCTCTGTCCCAGCTTGTCGCGAACCACCGCCTCCCAGATCAACAGCTCCGCGTCCGGCTCCGTGAGCAGCGCCTTGGCCTCTTCAGTAACCGCCAGCGCATCCTCCCAGCGCCCGTCGAAGGCCATCTGCCGCAACGCGGCGATCGCTTCGGATGTTATAACGGAGTTGGCGTCCGCCGGAATGACAAACGTAAACAGGGCCCAAACGATCGCCAGACACGCGACTACGGTTCCAAGCCTGGTACCCAAGCGGCGAATGAAGCGGCGACGGTCGGCGGCGACCACCGCGTCCAAATGCCACCACAGTCCTTGCCCCGGGGAATTCGTTTCGCGCAACTTCTCCAGGCCGCCGGCAGCATCCACAGCGCGCATCACGCGGCCAGCCTCGCGCTGCAGCTTGCTATGCAGACTGCTCCAGCGCGTCTGCTCCGGCCGCAGGTCCAACCCGCTGGCCTCCAACTGTGTGAAACGCTCGTCGATGCTGTCCAGAAGTTGCAGGAACGATTCAACGTTGTCCCGCCGCAACTGGATGATAAACCGCTCCGCCTCGTCGAGCCCCTCCCGCAGACTGTTGGCAAGGCTCTGCCGCTCCTCCCGCACCGAGTAAGCCATGACCGGTTGTCCTCCCACTCTCCGTCTATACCTCTTAGCTTGCAGGCCCGTTTTTCGAAGACAAGCTCATTGTTCAGAGTCGTGCACCGTGAGGTGCGGGGTTGAAGCAGTTCTTGTGGATCCACGTCGAAAACCATGCGCAGCAACGACCTGCTCAACCAGGGCCGTCTATCCGCAAACTACCCAGAACGCACATCGCCCCTCGACGGCCGCGAGTTTAGCCGTCAGCCAGGCGCCATTATTGTCCAAACCTGTTTTCGACGCCAATCGCCACTTTCCCGGGATTCCGCAACCCCAAAACCGCACAGGAGCCGTCCTGAGGCCCTGAATCGACCGCTTAGGTCCCATAGGATCTTGCGATGCCCTACCGTTCAGCCTGCCCATTGAGCCTGCAGCCCTCGCTGGTAGAGGATCCACCGCTCTATACACCCCAGTCCAAAGCTGTCGCCGCCGCGCTGTCAAGAGGAGCAGGAAGCAACAGCGACGATATGGCCGGCGAGGCTGCGCTTTGCTTGCTGCCGACAGCGCCGCGGGCTACCCCAATTGATAGCGCTATGACGGCCGGCTGGGCGCAACTGCCCTGCTCGCCAGCGAGATTGACACCGCCAACAGGTATACGTATGATACTTCGCGCAATCTCCCCACGACCGGGTGGGAACAGTTGCGTGGACACATGGCGGAAAAACGCTGTCCACACAGCAATGACACGGGACGCCGAATATGATGCGCGCTCTCAAGAAATGGGGTGGGCTCCTAGCGGTTGCCGCGGCGTTTATCACGCTCGCCCCTTATGCCTGGGCGAACAATGCCGACACCTACATCAGCCGAGGCAATGCCAAGGGCGATCGTGGTCAATACCAGGAGGCCGTCGCCGACTATGACCAGGCACTCCAACTCCAACCCGACAATGCCCACGCCTACGACCATCGAGGTTTTGCCAAGTTTATGCTTGGTCAATACCAGGAAGCCCTTGCCGACTATGACCAAGCACTCCAGTTGCGGCCTGACTTCGCCGACGCCACCTTCTACCGGGGCGTTGCCAAGTTTAAGCTTGGTCAATACCAGGAAGCCATTGCCGACCAGGACCAAGTACTCCAGTTGCGGCCTGACTTCGCTGACGCCTACGCCGTTCGGGGAAATGCCAAGCTTTATCTTGATCAATATCAGGACGCCGTTGCCGACTTGGACCAGGCACTCCAACTCCAACCCGACAATGCCCACGCCTACGTCGTTCGGGGCCATGCAAAGGTCTGTCTAGGTCAAAACCAGGAGGCCATCGCCGACTACAACCAGGCACTCCGACTCCAACCCGACAATGTCTACGCCTACGCCGGGCGGGCCAATGCCAAGTCCGGGCTTAACCAATATCAGGACGCCTTCGCCGACTTGGACTATGCTCTCCAATTGCAGCCTGACTATGCCGAGGCCTACATCGTTCGGGGCCATGCCAAGTTTCGCCGAGGTCAATACCAGGAGGCCATCGCCGGCTATAGCCAGGCGTTCCAACTGCAGCCTGACTATGCCGGTGTCTACTTCTTTCGGGGCCATGCCAAGGCCCACTTTGGTCAATACCAGGAGGCCATCGCCGACTATGACAAGGCCATTCAACGCCAACCGGACAAAGCCAGTGCCTACTTCTTGCGGGGCAATGCCAAGGCTGAGCTAGGTCAATACCAGGAGGCCATCGTCGACTATGACCAGGCCACCCAACTCCAACCCGACAAAGCCCACGCCTACGTCAGGCGGGGCAATGCCAAGGCTGAGCTAGGTCAATACCAGGAGGCCATCGTCGACTATGACCAGGCCACCCAACTCCAACCCGGCAATGCTCGCGCCTACCACGGCCGGGTCCTTGCCAAACTCAATATAGACAAACCCCGGAACATCTTCTCCGGCTATAACCAGGCCCTCCAACTCCAGCCCGACTTCTCTGACGACGGTTAGGTTCCGTTGGCGTTTGGAAAAGACCGTCCAAATGACGATGGGTGCCGGCTGCATGCAGCCGGGATCAGTCTGTCCTTGACGCCCTGGAGCACAGGATATAGCCGGCTTTGCACACCCCGGACGGCGCCGGCACTGGTACCGGCCATGTACCCAGGTTCGGTCCCGGTTTTGTGCATGTGTTCGGACCGGCCTCCAGGCCTGCGCTGGCCGACATCCGCGGTAGTCGACCACAACTTCCAGGAACGGAGAGAACGCCAGGACCGATCAGGGCGCACAGAAGGCCGCAGACGGCTCCCTGCACCAACGTCAACACCCCGCCGGCGTCTTGGCAGTATTACGCTACATTATGCGGAGTAAGACTATTGGCCGGACACGTAACTACTAAGCCTGGTTGCTGTCAGGTATAAGGGGTTGGCCAAGAAAGGCGTTGTGGATGGCATCAATTGCGTTGAAGCCATGTTTACGAGCAGTAGAGATATAGGAACGCAGTGCACAGAAGATGTGTGCCCCGTCTTCAGTGCGAAAGCAGCCGGATATCTTCTGGTGGATCTTGATCATGCGTACATCTCGTTCGACCAGGTTGTTGTCAAAGGGGATGCGGAAGTCATACATGAAGGCTAAGACGCCAGCCTTATGTTTGTGCAAACGGTCAAGCAGGTTTTTGGGCGGCGACTGTTTGGGTCGGCCGATCGGTTTGGGTCTTGGCTTTGGCGGGGCAGGGTTGTCGGTGATGCGAACGACGTTTGAACCGTCGGGGTCCACTACGTAGATGTCTTTGTTTCCTTCACGGTCGGAGACGAAGGCGATTTTCTCACAACAGTTACGCGCCCGCCCTACCCCTGAGCCCCACATCTCCGGTTCCGCGACGATGGGACTGCAGGCGGTCAGCAATAGGACGGCAACGGCGGCGACCACCCAGGACAGTGTAAGCTGCTTGCCGGTCCTGAATGACTCCTTTCGTACCCTGAATCCCCTAATAAACCAACCCGCAAGGGACTGCCCATGAGGCCGGACAAGACCAGAACTGTAAGCGATCACCACCCGAAACCGTAATACACTGTATTGTCAACCAGTAGCGGCATGAACGCCTCAACGGCAAGATCCGACAGGTAAGTGGTGCAGTCAATGCAGTTGTAGCCTTCTCTCACTTTTATGTCACGAACAAGAACCAACTTTTGTCCCGTCTGAGGACGCTATGCTGGCCGTCTCTAATGCGACGGGCGATCCCCTTCGTTCATGGTCGGAAACATCGCGAGTGTTCAAAGCATAGATTATTGGATTCACCTTGATTTTCAGTCCGCGTCACGCGGAAGATAGTCGGGACTGCCAGAAAACATTCCGTGCGATACGAACGCCATGGTGGACTGGCTTGTGATGCCAGGAATCTCCGCTGCAAGAGTAATCGTGCCCTCTTCATGCGAAAACGTCACCTCAATATCGCTCGACAGAAATTCATGCGAAGTGTATTCGCGTTCGATTCCATTATGTTCCCTAATGGCGCGCCTGCCTTTATACAAGGCTCCTGTAACCATAGGCTCAGACGGCCTGTCAAAGACCATCTCTGGTTTCTTCGGATCGTAGTAAGTGACTTGAAACATATAGTCAAGATGACTCATCGGAGTCAGAGGATCTCCTTCAATGCTGACGAGCACCAGCCAAAAATTCGACTCAAGTCTGAAATGTCCTGGCTCGTGACTATATTCCGCCTCTTCGGGAAGTTCTCGAAGGCGGAAGGTCGCAGTCAGGAGTTCGCCGTTCAATTCAGAACTTGCGCCGATTAAGTCGGCGGATCCAGGCACCTCCTCTGCAGCCGACCCTTCCACGCTCTGCCCTGGCGCTATGGCAATGTAACCTGGCGGATAGTCGGCGTGAGTCGACCGCATATAGGGATTCGGTGGCAGGCAGCCGTTCAACAGGACCACACACGCGGTAATCAGCAGCGCTTTCAACATCACTACCCCCTCTCACTTACCTGGAAGAACCAACGCTTCTGTCGTAAGGCGTACGCATTCTTCAAACTCGACCGCAGCTTCCGT
The DNA here is from genome assembly GCA_958295845.1 of Caldilineaceae bacterium. Lineage (GTDB taxonomy): Bacteria > Chloroflexota > Anaerolineae > Caldilineales > Caldilineaceae > Bin5. The sequence goes on along the minus strand of OY282376.1, from coordinate 4,161,908 downwards.
AAATCTAGAGCTTGTTCGCTTCTCAACTCCGCCTGCAACCAATTCGGCTCCTGAAACGCAGTAGGCAGTCCCCCTAAGAAAAGCGACTTGGGCTCTTGTTAGAACCTGGCCATCCACCTCTGCGGGCAATTCAGACCACCGTTTTCCGCAGACGTCCGGCGACCAGGTCAAGTCGGCCGTTTCCGATGTTGGGCATGCGGTCCACAAGAGGAATGTTGGAATGCGTGCCGGGAGGGCGATGGCCACAGTCTGACCCGGTTCCAGGTCAACCGGGTTGGTCAGGTCTAACTTCGTCCCGTTTGAGAGGTGGACTTCAACCCTGACCCTGCACAGCGCGGCCTCTGTGGTGTTTTCCATCGTACCCATGAAGGCACGGGCGGCAAAGTCGTACGAAAGCACCAACTGTGCGTTGGCTCGGCGAAAATGGAAGGTATCGAAGAGAGTCATGTCGGGACTCGGTTCTACACCTTCGCAGACCGCCGTATACCTGACGGTCCCGGCCTTGATCAGGTTCGGGTGGATTGCTGCATGTCAGCCTCTTTGCAAATGGGAATCATGTACGATGCGAACCAGCCTCCGCCCTGGAAGGTCAATCGGCTTGCGGCAGAAGCGGCGGCAACCGGTCAAAGAAAAGGATGTCGTGCAGGCAGTATCCACTTGGCTGGGAGACTTGGCGCTGGTCGTCTTGTGTTGGCCACCCATGCCACCAGACGGCGATTTCGGGGGCTGGCTCATGTGGCCGGTAGGCGCATATCAACTGATTCCCTGGATTGTTTGAATACGGACAGGGATAAAGCGTCGGTTCTATGCCGACGAAGAGGACATAGCTGAAGTACTTCCCACCCAGTATTCCACCGAAAGTGAAGCAGATCAGAGCAGTCGCCAGCAGGATGCTGAATCTAATCATTGCCGTCCTCCCCTCAGTGTTCCCGGGGGCAGCGGGTCATGGTAGAGGAAGTCAAGGACGCAGCTTCTCTGCGGCTGGAAGTGGATATGGGTAGGGTCGATTGAAGGCCAGTCATAGCGCCACACGACTACTTCGGGCTCGGGTTGGTTGCTGTCTATCGAACATACGCCTGCATTGCCTGGGTAGGGACAAGGGTAGAGGATCGGTTCTGCGACAGCGTACCAGAATGAATTGAGGTGGTAGCCGGCGACACTGCCGGCGCTAGTACAGCCAATTATGAGAGCAATCAACAAGGCAGGGAATTTGACTCTAGCCATTTTCTTCCTCCGTCAGTTAGGGACTACACTTTCAACAATCACCATCTGTCCACCAAGCGAACCAAGGGGCGACACTCCATAAACGGCGATACGTCACATGTGCCGGGTCATGGCCTGAATCCTGCGGGCATGGGCCGGCTCTTGTGCCAGATTGTTCATCTCGAAGGGGTTTGCGGCCAGGTTGTATAGCTCGTCGTAGTCGAAGCCGTTGTAGACGAATTTCCAGTCCCCGTCCCACAGGAGTCGCTGGGTGAGAACGTAGCGCCCGCCGAAGTATTCGGCGATGCCCTGCCGGCAGATTGCAAGCAACCACGGGACTATGACCGAATCCGCTACCGAGAACGCAACATCGTCGAACGTTTCATCTACAAAATCAAGTGGTATCGACGCATTTTCACTCGCTATGAAAAACTAGCTCGTCGCTATATGGCTTTCTTGCATCCCGCCGCTACACTCATCTGGCTCGAATGAATTGTCAACGAGCCCTAGTCACCTTCACAAAATTTTATTGCCCAGGTCAGATTCTGGAAGGAGGGCCTGTCGCTATTCTTGAAAAAGTCTTCGTCGGACTGGTCAAGTTCCCCCGACTCGATTTTCTCGCTGCGTTCCATACCAGCCGCTGCCATTAAGCCAGTAGTAGTGTAAATGACCAGGGCGGTCATCTCGCTGTCGGTGTAAGTCCAGTTGCCGTAATCCTCTGCAAGGTCGTGTACGCATTTCTCGAACTCTGTCAGCAGTTCCATATACTCAGTCGTGTCGTCTTGCGTGTCCCACTTTGCAAAAACGCTGGCGAGGTCGGACAGACCGGCTTTCGTTTCTGGCGGCGGATCGAGCGGTGCTTGCTGTGGAATCGGCACGCAGGCTGACAGCGTAAGCACAAGCGTGATCCAGATTGCGGCAAGTTTCTTCATTTTGTTTCCCCTCTTTTGGTAACAAATTGCCGTACTGGGGTAACAACCCCCGCAGTGCCGGAATGGTTCCAGTGAAGATTTTTGCCAGTCAGCAAGGAAGGCTGTATATGTCCGATCCTTTCCTTGATGAAATACTCAGGAAGTAATCACCTGATTCTGTAGGACGCCAATAAATTTCGTGTTTACGTGCGTCGGGCGCAGCGTACTAAGCTGCTCTTGATCGCCAGAGATTTCCATGTGAGCAGGCATGGTGTTTCCTACCCATCTTCTATCCTGCCAGCCGCGGTAGACACCACAAGGCCAGCGCTCCCATGAGTACTGTTGGAGCCATATGCGGGTATTTCAGTACTGGAGGATCGTAGTTCAGGGGGCACTGCTGAGTATGGTGAGCCCCAATCCTTGGACCACGAAACGGAAAGATTAGGTGCGCCTAGACGGGTGCGTCAGGCTCTGATCAGAGCCTGACGTGCTCTTCCGCCGGCGTGCGACAATTGAGACTTCGATGTGGTCTCAACTGGTTGTAGAAGCCAAAGTAAGCTCTTAAGCCGGTTTACAGCGCACGCCACCTGTCATACTGGTCGAGATAGATGTGCTCAAAACTGACGCTGCGCCATTGGCGTTCGCAGAACACGTAGTTGCGGCCGCGACCGTCCACGCCGACCTGGACGTCAACAGCGAGTAAGCGAGCGGTTATGTTTTCAACTGTAATGTGGCGAAAAAGGAAGGCAACGACAAGGCGCGGGTTGAGGCTTACAACGAGGTTTCGCTGGCCTTTCCTGCTAGGCCAGCAGGTTTCCGTCTATTCGACCTCCAATGCCTTTACGGTGAGTTCTGGCACGTGATGAACTGTATCAACACCGTCCATGACCGCCACAAATGAAATTATGTCGTCCACAGCAACAGGCGCAGGCATGTCGCGGTAATGCAACACCACCCGGTCCTCACCCCAACTGTCGGTTCGATCGTCGAGCGCGACATTCACCCACATCTCAACATTATTTTCCGTCGCCGAGGCTATGTGCCCTATCTGTCCCCGAAATTGGACGGTTTTGCCTTCGTTCTCATCAGCATTGCCCAAAAGCATGTCGTAGGCGATTGACTCGGCCTCACCCTGCCATTCCGCAAACGTACGGGTTGCCTCAGGTGTCGGGGTAGGCTCATCCGCTGGAGAGGCATCGGCAACCGAGGCGTCGCGGAGTAGCACCTGTGTAGAGTTGATGTAAGTCCCAATTGACAGGAGTGCAATCAGCCCCAGCGACAACAATATCGCTCTCCCCCAATTCGCCTTCTGTCCTACGCTTATCTCTGGCTGCTCTTGTTGATCCATGAGGTGCCCCCTGATGGCACGGACGAAATGGCTGGCCGCCACAGCAACCACAGAACAGGCGGACGCAACGCGCTCCATCTGCCTGTTGCCAATCGGCCAACCCATCAAGTTGCTGTGCTACTGACCATTCAACACCTGTGCAACCCGAATACCAAAAAGACGGAGATGACAATCTTTGTCGAGTGGGTCAAAACGATGTGGCCGCGATGAAGTATTCCTAGCTTCTTCCTCCATTCTATCCAATATTTCTGAAGTACCAAACCATGTTCTAGTAACAGGGCCTTGAGCGAACCTCCCGCAAAGGGCTTCCCTGTAGTGAAGGGCGCGTCCCAGTATGGGGCCGACCTCTCCCGTACCTCTGGCATCAACTGGACCCAACCCAGTCCTCACAACCATCCCCGAAATATCGCCCACTGACGACCACTAACCCCTAATCCCTGACCCCTAATCCCTAATCCCTGACCCCTGACCCCTGACCCCTGACCCCTGACCCCTGACCCCTGACCCCTGACCCCTGCAGTTCCGCGCCCCCGCAACGCCCCGCCCTTGCTAGCCACCTTGCTCATTCTTCCCCAGCAAGGTGGCTAAAGCAAAGTGTCTAGCTAACAGTATTCCCCCAAACCGGTCCGGTAGGGGCAGGCCTTGTGCCTGCCCTGTGCCCCCCTTATCAACCGACCCTCCGGTAAAGGCCATGCCATGCCTCTGCCCTGCCTGTCTCCAAGAGCCAGTGAAATATCCCAGCCACCTACGGCAAGATCTCCCCGCCAGACTGTTCCCACGCCAAATCTGTGATGCAACCATCGAATGACTTTCGCTTGACACTCATGTTACGATATGCGGGCTGAACTCTCTGGCTGTCCACGACATTGGCTGACCGGGGTAAACTTCAATGCGCTCGCTCGCAAATAAGCCGTTTCCCCAAACTTCCTTCACCCTCCTCAAAAAGGAACTGAGAAACCAAATCCCCCGCCTAACCCTCCTTTTCGCTCTCGCGCTCATCGGCACGGCCGTAGGCCTAGTCCAGCCTTTCCTCTTCAAACTCCTCCTCGACACCGCCATCCCCGCAGCCGACCTCCGGCTGATTGGCCTCCTCCTCGTCGGCATGGTAATCGTCCCCGTCCTCAGTGCCGGCCTCAACGCCGCCAACCACTACCTGCGCGCCTACATCGGCGAAAGCGTCTCCCAACGCCTGCGCCGCGATCTGTTCAACCATCTCCTGCACGTCCGCCTCGCCGACCTCGAGCAGTTCAAAACCGGAGAGCATCTCCATCGACTCACCCGCAGCTGCGGCAGAATCGGCGAAGCCTTCGTCGGGAACCACCTGCTGCCGCTTGCAATGAGCGCCATCCTCCTCTTGGGCACGCTCGCTGCCATGACAGCGTTGCACTGGCGCCTCACCCTTCTGGCCCTGCTCGCCTTCCCCATCTCCTACCTCCTGACAAGGAAGACGCGCAGCCATGCCCAGAACCTCGAACGCGACTTTTCCAGTACTTTGGAAGCCGGTCAGAGCTACCTGACCGAATTCTTCCCCGGCATGCGCACAATCCGGGCCTTCAACGCCGAACCCTATGAAAAGGCGCGCTGGCAAGACTGGCTCGTGAAGCATCGCAGCATCAAAGCCAGAGTAACGGCCTTCCACGAGCTGATTCGCATAGTACTGCCGGAGACCGTCAACTACGTCGCCGCCGGCCTCGTCTTCGGTTACGGTGCATTCGAGATCATACAGGGCAGGCTGACCGTTGGCAGTCTTGTGGCCTTCGCCGCCTACCTGCCCCGCGCCTACGCCGTCCTGCAGTCTCTGCTCGGCACCCACGTCAACCTGCAAGAGGCCCGCGTCAATGCCGAAAAAATCGATGCCCTCTTTGCCCTCTCCCGCGAACCAACCGGCGTCAGGGTCCTGTCGCCCGGAAATGCGTCACAGGAGGCAGGCGTCGCCAGCGCGTCACCCCTAGTCGGCGCCGCGCTGACCTTCAGCTACGTCTCCTTCGACTACGGCCGCGGCGACTTCGGCGCACGCGAACTCACCTTCCACGTCGTGCCCGGCGAGTTCATCGGCATCGTCGGTCCCAGCGGCGGCGGCAAGTCCACCATCATCGACCTTATCATGGGCTTTTACTCGCCCCAGTCCGGAACCATAGCGCTGGACGGGGTCGACCTGCGCGACCTCTCCTTGAATTCACTGCGTAATCAAATCGGCCTCGTCTCCCAGGACCTCTTTTTCTGGAACGACACCATTGGTCGCAACATCACCTATCCCCGCCCCGATGAAGATCCCGGCGCCGTCAGCGAAGTTGCGCGCTCTGTACAGATCGATGAGTTCATCACCGGCCTGCCCCGCGACTACCGCACTATCATCGGCGAACGCGGCCTGACGCTCTCCGGCGGCGAACGCCAGCGCCTCGCCATCGCCCGCGCCCTCCTCAAGCAACCCAGGCTCCTACTGCTCGACGAAGCCACCTCCTCCCTCGACGCCCTCACAGAGCAGAAAGTCCGCACCGCCTTCGAAGAAGCACGCGCCGGCCGCACTGCCATCGTCGTCGCCCACCGCCTCTCAACAATCCGCAACGCCGACAGAATCCTCGTCATCGACCAGGGCCGCATCGTCGAGACCGGCACCCGCAAGGAACTCCTCAAACATGGCGGGCTCTTCTCTGACCTGTACAACGCACAATCTTTCGATCTTCCTGCGATCGCGCTATAATCCGTAGTAATCTCTGTGGCCAATGCGTTCCTAACGCGCCGCTGGCCGTCAGCTACCATTCACGCTAAGGATTCTGCCAACGATGTCACCCAATACTAACGGTCAGGGCGCTGCGTCCCTGCCTTTCGAAAGTCCCACCCTAGATCCGGAACTGGAAGAAAACACAGTCAACACCATCCGCATGCTCGCATTGGACGCCGTCCAGGCCGCCAACTCGGGACACGCCGGCCTGCCCATGGGCATGGCCACCGCCGCCCTGACACTCTGGCGCAGACACCTGCGCTACAACCCGGCCAACCCCGACTGGCACAACCGTGACCGCTTCATCCTCAGCGCCGGCCACGGCTCCATGCTTCTCTATTCCATGCTCCACCTGACCGGCTTCGATCTCCCCCTCCAGGAGCTCAAGAACTTCCGCCAGTACGGCAGCATGACGCCCGGCCACCCCGAGTACGGCCACGCGCCCGGTGTCGAAACCACCACGGGCCCGCTCGGCCAGGGCTTCGCCAACGGCGTCGGCATGGCCATCGCCGAACAGTGGCTCGCCGCCAACTTCAACCGGCCCGGCTTAGACGTCGTATCGCACCACATCTACGCCATAGTCAGCGACGGCGACCTCATGGAAGGCGTCGCCCAGGAAGCAGCCAGCCTCGCCGGCCACCTGCGCCTCGGCAAACTGATCTATCTCTACGATGACAACCGCGTCACCATCGACGGCTACACCGATCTGGCCTTCACCGAGAACCAGTACCAGCGCTTCGAAGCCTACGGCTGGCACGTCCTCAAAGTCGACGGCATGGACGGCGCCGCCGTTGACGCGGCCATCGCCGCCGCCAAACAGGACCCCCGCCCCAGCATCATCGGCTGCACCACCGTCATCGGTTTCGGCGCACCCAAACAGGGCGAGCCCGATATGCACAGCGACGCGCTCCCCGACGATGAAGTCGCCCAGACCAAGGCCAACCTCGAATGGCCGCAGGAGCCGACCTTCTATCTGCCCGACGAAGTGCGCGACTTCTGCCTCCAGGCCGTCACACGCGGAAAAAGGCTCGAATCCGACGACAGCACCCTGTGGGATGCCTACGCCGCCGCTCACCCCGACCTGGCCGCCCAGCTCAGCGCGATGCTGCAGGGCGAGCTTCCCGACGGCTGGGAGGACGCCCTCCCCGCCTTCGAAAGCGGTGGCAGCGCCGCCACCCGTAACGCCAGCGGCGATACCCTCAACGCCCTCGCGCCCGTCATCACCAATCTCATCGGCGGCAGCGCCGACCTCGCGCCCAGCAACAAAACAATTATCAGCGGCAGCCCCGACTTTCAACCCGATTCCTACAGCGGCCGCAACTTCCGCTTCGGCGTACGCGAACACGGCATGGGCGCCGTCCTCAACGGTATGGCCCTGCACGGCGGTGTCATCCCCTACGGCGGCACCTTCCTCGTCTTCAGCGACTACATGCGCGCCAGCATCCGCCTGGCCGCCCTCATGGGTGTGCCTGCCATCTTCATCTTCACCCACGACAGCATCGGCGTCGGCGAAGACGGCCCCACCCATCAGCCTGTCGAGCAGGTGGCTGCCCTCCGTGCCATTCCCAATCTCACCGTCATCCGCCCCGCCGACGCCAACGAAGTGGCCCAGGCCTGGAAAGCCGCCCTGCAGAACAAGAGCGGCCCCACCGCCCTTGTCTTCTCCCGCCAGAATCTGCCCGTCTACGATCGCACCGCCGCAGGTGTCGCCGCCGCCGAAGGCGCGGCTCGGGGCGGATATGTATTCTTCCAGAGCAATGGAGCAGCCGGCGCCGCCTCCGAGCTGGCCCTCATCTCCTCCGGCAGCGAGCTCGAGCTCGCCTACGACGCGGCCCAACAGCTCGCCCAAAACGGGGCCGCCGTACGCGTCGTCAGCCTGCCCAGCTGGGAGCTCTTCGCCGCACAGTCACCTGCCTACCAGCAGGAAGTCCTGCCGTCGAACGCACGCAGGCTCTCCGTCGAAGCCGGCGTCACCCAGGGCTGGGAACGCTGGGTCGGCAACGATCCCGCCCGCGGCGTCGCCATCGGCATTAACCGCTTCGGCGCCAGCGCGCCCCAGGAGGATGTCTACGCCAATCTCGGCCTCACCGTCGACGCCGTCGTCAGCGCCGCGCAGACACTCTTGCAGGCGTAGCCGCCTATGCTTCGGGCCTTGGCCGCCGTCCTCCAGCAGACCCGGCAGCATCACGCCATCGAGCACGCCACCATCCATCTGCTGGCGGCCCGCTTTCCCCGCCGTGTCTTCGCTGGCATGAGCGACCCCTGGGGCTTTACCCTCTACGGGCAGTTGCCCAGCGAAGCCATCGAAGAGGCCGTAGCCGAAGCCATTCAGCGCCTTCAGGATGGCGAAGAGGACCTCGCCTTCCATCCCAACTGCGGCACGAACCTCACCGCCACGATCCTGTTGGTGACAGCCGCGGCATTTCTCGGGAGTGTCGACTGGCGAAGTAGCCATCTTCAAACGCCCGCAGGGTCGTTCCCTTTGGGAGAGGAAGGAAGTGGCGACACCCGCGAACCGTCTCCCATGCGAGAAAAGTCGGGCAACGGCAGTTCGATCCTCGACAGAATGACGGTTACCGCCGGACTGATGACGCTCGCTCTCCTGGTTTCAACGCCGCTGGGGATGCGGTTGCAGCGTCTGACAACCTTAGCGTCTATCGGCAACCGCGAGCTGGCCCAGGTCATTCCCGTGAAACGCGGCCAGGCCCATCGCGTAACCTTCGCCGAACCGCAATGACCGGGGGCCTCGCCTCCGAGAATGGTAGCGCATTGACAAACTATCTGTTCCTCGCGCCCGATGAGTTTCTGTTGGCGAAACGTTTGACCCAACTGAAGCAGGCCCTCGGCGACCCGGAAATGGCCTCGCTGAACCTCGCCGAAATTGACGGCGGCCGTTCCAACGCGACCGATATTCTCTACCATGCCGGTGCCATGCCCTTCCTCGCCGATCGGCGTCTGATCATCGTGCGCGGCTACCTCAATAGTCTCGAGTCTCGTCTGGGTACCGCCAGGTCGCCCAACAAGACCGCACAGGCCGAAGCGCGTCAGATACTGGAAAGCCTGGCCGATACCGGCCTCTCAAATGATCTCGTCTTCATCGAGGACAAGCTGGACAAACGCCGCGCCATCTGGAGGGGCTTCGACGGCCTCGCCGGTCTCGACCAACTGAGCAATAACGGTCACCTCGCAATCGAGGAGCTGAACACGCCCGACGCCCGCGCCCTGCCCGCCTGGATAGCCAATACCGCCCGCCGGGATGGGATCAAAATCGATGGCAGAGCAGTGCAAATGTTGGCAACTTACGTCGGCGCCGACCTGCGCCGCCTCACCTTGGAGCTGGACAAGCTGCGCGCCTACGCCGCCGACCGCGCCATCACGCCGGACGACGTCCAGCGCCTCGTGAGCGACACCAGCGAAGCCCTCATCTGGGATCTGACCGACGCCATCGGCCAGCGCGACGGCCGCAAAGCAATGCGGGCCCTGTACGCTCTGCGCCGCAACGACGCCAACCCCTTCTACCTGCTGACCATGATCACCCGCCAGTACCGCATCATGCTCAAAGTCAAAGATGAGACCACCCGCACCTCCGGAAACGAATACGACATCGCCGGACGCGTCGGCGAGAGCCCATTCCCTGTCAAGAAGGCCATGGCCCAGAGCCGCAACTATGCCATCCCCCAGCTGGAAGGGATTCTAGACCGGCTCCTCTCCTCCGACTTCGCCATGAAGACCGGCGCCGACCCCAACACCGAAATCGACATTCTGGTAGCAGAACTGACCCAATCCCGATAGAGGAACGCCATACCTGATGACTCCTAATCGCACTACCTCCCCCCGCTTTGACGCCCAGCCCGTCTCCACCAGCGAGGGCGGCCGCACAACAATCGGCCCCGAAACGATCCATCGCGTCCAAACCGCTAACGGCATCACCGTTCTCGTCCGTCCCAACCCATCCGCGCCCGTCGTCATGATGGAGGGAGCCCTGCGCGCCGGCAGCGTCGATGAACCGGCCGCGCTGGCAGGGCTGGCCTCCTTCACCGCCTCCCTCGTAAGCCGCGGCAGCGCCAACTATGACTTCGACAGCTACAACGAGGCCGTCGAATCCGTCGGCGCCAGCGTCAGCGTCGGTGGCGGCGACCACGTCACCAGTTTTGGCAGCGAGAGCCTCATCGAAGACTTCCCGCTCATGGTCGAAATCCTGGCCGATGTCCTGCAGCGGCCAACCTTTCCGACCGACCATATCGAACGCGTGCGCGGACAGTGGCTCGTGCGCCTCCAGGAGCGTGAACAGAGCACACGCAGCGTCTCCTACCGCCGCTTCAACGAAATGATCTACGGCGACCATCCCTACGGGCTGCCCACATCAGGTTACATTGAGACGATCCAGGCAATCAGCCGCGACCACGTTGTCCGCTTTCACCGCGACCACTACCATCCCAACCAGGCCATCGTCGTCGTCAGCGGCGATGTCGACCCGGACGCGGTCGTGGCCCTGCTCGAAACCCACTTCGGTGGCTGGCCCACAGGACCTGAGCCGCCCTCGCCCGCCGACTCCATCCCCCCGGTGACCGGCGCCAACGGCGTCCAGCGCAAAGCATTCCCCATGCCCGGCAAAGTCCAGTCCGATGTCGTCATCGGCTGCCTCGCCATTCCCCGAAAACATCCCGACTACCAGGCCGTCCAGGTCGCCAACAATATCCTCGGCCAGTTTGGCATGATGGGCCGCCTCGGCGAAACAGTGCGCGAACGCCAGGGCCTCGCCTACTACAGCTACAGCGCCCTCGACGCCGACATCGGCGTCGGGCCCTGGGTCGCCTTCGCCGGCGTCAATCCCCAGAACGTCAACCAGGCCGTCGATAGCATCCTCCACGAATTCGACAGGCTCGGGCAGGAACCGGTCAGCGATGATGAGCTCTCCGACAGCATCGCCAACATGACCGGCACGCTCCCCCTGCGTCTGGAAACCAACGACGGCGTCGCCTCCATACTGCTCAATATGGAATGGTTCGGTCTGGGCCTCGACTACCTCCAGACCTACCGCGAGCGTATCAGCGCCGTCACAAAAGAGGATGTCCAGCGCGTGGCCGCCCAATACCTGCGTACAGATACCTATACGCTGGTGACCGCCGGTCCCGACGCCAACGAGAGTTGAGAAACTGTGGAACAAAACCCTGTCATCCAAATTGAAGAGCTGAGTAAGGTATACACCGTCAACGAACGCGAAGCGGGGTTGGTCGCCGCCATGCGCAGTCTCGTCAAGCGCAAAACGCGCGACGTCAACGCTGTGGACGCTATCTCCTTCTCCGTTGGCGAAGGCGAAATCGTCGGCTTCCTCGGCCCCAACGGCGCCGGCAAGACCACCACCCTCAAAATGCTCTCCGGGCTGCTCCATCCAACCGGCGGCAGCGCCACTGTGCTCGGCTTTCGCCCCTGGGAGCGCAACCGCGACTACCTGCGCCGTATGACGCTGGTCATGGGCCAGCGCAACCAGCTCGTGTGGGACATCCCCGTCATCGACACCTTCGAGCTCAACCGCGCCGTCTACCGTATCCCCGAGGAGCAGTACCGGCCCGTCGTTGAGGAGCTGACCGAACTCTTGGAATTGGAGCCGCTGCTCCGCAAGCCAACCCGCAATCTCTCTCTCGGCGAGCGCATGAAGTGCGAAATCGCAGCCGCGCTCCTTCATCGGCCATCCGTGCTCTTTCTCGACGAACCCACCATCGGGCTCGATGTGACCATGCAGCGGCGCATCCGCCGCTTCATTACCGACTACAATCAACGCACCGGCGCCACCGTCATACTGACCAGCCACTATATGGCCGACGTTGAAGCCCTGTGCAAGCGCGTCATCGTGATCCATCACGGCAAACTGCTCTACGACGGCGAGCTCACAGGCCTCGCCGACCGCTTCGCACCCTTCAAAACAGTCGAAGTTAAGCTACAAAACGGCCTCGACGGCCGCCCGCTGGCGCAGTACGGTGAACTGATGGCCCACAGCGAAGGCCGCATCACCCTGCGCATCCCCAAAGTCGATACCGCCGCCGTCACCGGCCGCCTGCTGGCCGATCTGGACGTCGCCGACCTCACAGTACAGGACCCACCCATCGAGGACGTGATCGAGCACGTATTCAGTCAGTCACCAAGCCCGCTCGATGCGCCCGATCCCCAGAAGATTCAGAGCGAATAATTGGGTTGAATAATGAACCGCTTCCTGCTTCGAATACTGATAACTGTCCTGGCTACCCTTCTCATTCCGACCTTAACTCTGGTGGGATGCAGCGCGTCGGTCCCCGTTTCCACCCAGGAGCTTATTTCCACACCCGCCTCGACCGCGACCCCCGCGACGATGAGCGAGAACGGCGAATCTGCTCCTGCGGCGGCTAACCCGGAGGTAGGTGAGCAAACGCAACAGGATGAGCGCGTGTCTGCCGATATGGGCGAAGAAGAATTGGCCCAAACAGTTAGCGCCGCAATAGACTTCATCGGGCTCCTGGAATCAAAGCAACAAGAAGCCGCCCTCCTCCCTTTTGACATCAACACGCGGCCCAACTGGTCCAACTTGCCCGCCCGCATGCTGCCCTTCGACCGCAATGGTGTTCGTATCGGCGATCTCAGCGATGTTCAACTCGCCGCTATGCTTGCCTTTCTCTCCAGCGCTCTCAGCCCCGAGGGCCTCGACGCCGTGGCCGCAATCGTCGCCGCAGAAGCCGTTCTGTTCGACTCCCAAAATTCCGGCCGGCTGGGTTTGAATGAGGGAAATTATTGGCTTGCCTTCTTCGGTACCCCTTCGCTGACCGAGCCTTGGTCATGGCAGTTTGGCGGTCATCACCTGGCTGTGAATATGTCGACCTCTGACGGCCGCATCACAATGTCCCCCACCTTCATCGGAGTCGAACCCGCTGTTATCGAAGAGGCCGCTGTCGAAAGAATTTTCGCAGCCCTTGGCGGCGCAAGAGCAAGCGCAGAAAAAGGGACCATCGCGCCATTCGCCGATGAAATAGAGGCCGGGCTTGCGCTCGTCAATAGCTTGTCCGCTGCATCGCGAAACGACGCACTCCTTTCGAGACGTCCGAACGGCCTGGTCACCGGGGCAGGCCAGGACGGAGTTATCCCCGAACGACTGGGGTCGCAAGCCGGTGGCTGGAGTCCCGGTCAACAACAGGCTCTTCTCGATCTTGTGTCTCTCTGGGTCGGCATGCTCCCGCCCCGGGACGCCAGAATGCGCATGCAGGAAATCGAGTCCAATCTGAACGACACCCATTTCGCCTGGCATGGGCCCACTGATGGCGCCGGCGCCATCTACTTCCGTATTCAAGGCCCGGATCTGATTATCGAGTTCCTGTCCCGTGGCCCAGTCAGCGCCGCCAGCAGTCACTATCATTCGATCTACCGTAACCCAACAAACGAATATGGCCGGCAGTGACAACGATCTGGGTACCCACTCTGGCCGGACGACCAAAGTATCGTCCGCCAGCCAGTCTGAACTGCGCTGGCCGCCGACTTCCGAAGATTACTGTTCGACTTTCAATCAAAGCATGAGCCCACGCTAACCAATGTTCGCCTTTTACACGATCTACAAAGGATACTTCCGCACTGCACTGATCGTGCAGTTCCAGTATCGGGTCGCGATGCTCATCTGGCTCCTGGGCGGCATTATCGAACCCCTGATGTACCTCGTGGTCTGGCGTACCGTCTCCGAACAGCAGGGCGGTTCCGTTGGCGGATTCGACACCAACGACTTTGTCGTCTACTTTATCGCCGTGATGTTGGTGAGCCACGCCACCTTTACGTGGATCATGTGGGAGTACATCTACCGTATTCGTATGGGCCTCTTTTCAGTAATGCTCCTCAAGCCCATCCACCCCATCCACAGCGACATCGCTGACAACATCGGCTACAAGTTCCTGACCCTGACCGTTATGGCGCCGGTCACCCTCCTTCTGGCCTGGTTCTTCGATGCCTCCTGGCGGCCCGCACCTTGGACCCTGGCCGCCTTCGTGCCTGTGCTGATTCTCGCCTTCCTCATGCGTTTCTACTGGGAGTGGTCGCTCGCCATGGTCGCCTTTTGGACCATGCGTATCGACGCCATGAATCAGGCCTATATCGTCGTCGGGCTCTTCTTCTCCGGCAGGCTGGCTCCTCTCTCCCTCTTCCCGGAAATCGTACAGCGCGCCGCCGACATCCTGCCCTTCCGCTGGATGCTCTCCTTCCCCGTCGAGCTCCTGCTTGGGCGTATTACACCCAGAGAGCTGCTCATCGGCATCGGCGCACAACTCTTCTGGCTGCTCGCCGGCTATCTCTTTATGCAGCTCATCTACCGGGCCGGCATCAAACGCTACGCCGCCTTTGGCGCCTGACCTGCAACCAATACCATGTACTACTTTCGCCTTTTCGCAACCTACGTCCGAGTCGGTATCCTCGGTGAACTCGAATACCGGGCCAACTTCTGGATCAATATAATCCAGTCCGCCCTCGATCTGTGCGTCGCCCTCGGCGGGATCGCCGTCGTCTTCAGCCATACCGACACGCTCGGCGGCTGGCGCCAGGAAGAGCTGCTGGCGTTGATCGGCGTCTACTTCCTCATCGGCGGTCTCATCCGCACGCTAATCCGCCCCTCCATGATCCAGTTCATGGAAGACGTTCGCCAGGGTACCCTCGACTTCAAGCTCACCAAACCCGCCGATTCGCAGGTGCTCGTCAGCATCCAGCGCATCGAAATCTGGCGCCTCGTTGACGTGCTCATCTCCCTCCCTGTGCTCGGCATCGCGTTCCTGCGCCTCGGCGCAAGTCTCGGCCCCATCGAGTCCGCAGTCTTCGCCGTCACGCTCCTGAGCGGAGCCTTGATCATCTACAGCTTCTGGCTTATGCTCAGCACCTGTGCATTCTGGTTCGTGAAGGTCGAAAATATCCAGGTAATCTTCATGAGCATGTGGCCAGCCGGCCGCTGGCCCGTCAACATCTATCCCACCTGGCTGCGCGCCGTCCTCACATTTCTGGTCCCGGTCGCCTTCGCCACCACCGTGCCCGCCTCCGCCGTCAGCGGCCGCATCACCGGCGCAACCCTCATCGGCACGGTTGCCCTCGCCGCCGCCATGCTGCTCGTCTCCCGCTGGTTCTGGCGGGTGGGCATCCGCTTCTATTCCGGCGCCTCAGCATGACAAACCAATGAGACCGAATCCGCCTGCCCCGAATCCGCTCCACACTAAGCAGTCTCCCCCTCCGTCTCCGTCCCCAGCGGCGAGTGATCTTCTGGGCGGTCGGCCGCAAGCGGCCTCCCTTGTGCAGGGGCTGCGCCCCCGCAACGCCCCCCTCTGGCTTATCCAGCGTGCCTGTTCTTCCCCAGCGCCGTGTCTGGCCAACAGTGTCTCCTTCCCCCCTTGCAGTCCCGAGCCACTATCCACTATCCACTGACCACCGACCACTGACCACCGACCACCGACCACCGCCGGTTTCACCCAAGGAGGAAACGCAATGCGGATACTAATCACGTCGGCCAGCCATGGTCGCAGCGCGGCCCTGGCCGACCATCTGGCCCATCACCACGAGGTCCGGCTCACCGAGCGCGTGCATGTCGAGACTGAGCACGAATTTGTGCTCTCAGACCTGGGGCACGACCGCTCCACAAACCTGCTCACACGCGGCATCGACGCCATCATCCATGTCGCGGAGCCCCTGCCCGAGGAGGATGTGAGCTCGCAGCTCGACGCCGCCACCCGCTGTACCTACAATCTGCTCATGGCCGCGGCAGAGGAAGGAGCTCAGAAAGTCATCCTCCTCAGCACGCTCGATCTCATGGCCGCCTATCCCCCCGGCTACCGTGTCAAGGAGACCTGGCGACCCTTGCCCCGCACCCAGCCGCCTACGCTCACCAAACACATGGCCGAACAGGTCATCCGCGAATTCGCCCGCGAAGGCAGCCTCGACGTGGAAGTCCTGCGCCTGGGAGAAGCGTCCAACGAGACAGTCGCTGTCGCAGTCGATCAAGCCCTTTCGCAACTTGACTCTCTCGCCCCGCAGCACAGGTCCAAAGAGGAAGGCGCCCGCGACCCCTGGTCTATAACACATGTAGGGGAGAGACCACAATGAACGTACTCATTCTCGGCGGAGCCGGCATGCTCGGCCCATACGTGGCCCGCGAGCTGGCGCCCAACCACAACCTGCGCATCACCGACATAACGCCGCCGGAGGAAGATCTCCCCGGCGAGTTCCTCCTGCTCGACGCCTCAGACCTTGACGGTGTCGTAGACGCCGCCGCAGGCATGGACGCCATCGTCAACCTGTCCGTCCTCCGCCGCCACCGCCGCCTCGCCTGGGATGTCAGCACCCGCGGCTGCTACAACATGATGCAGGCCGCCGTTACCCACGGTATTTCCCGCGTCATCAACACCGGCCCGCACTACACCGTCGCCGGACGCCACATCACCGAAATCCTCGACTTCGGCATCGGCCCCGACATCCCGCCCCAACCGGGAACAAATCTATATGCCATTACAAAGGCAATGGGCCTGGAAATCTGCCGCGTCTTCACCGAACACCACGACATCAGCGTGCAATCCTACCTGTTCTACAACTTCAAAGACCCGGCGGCAATCCAACCCGGCGAACACTACGCGCCCTACGTCATCTCCTGGGAAAACGCCGCCGAAGTATTCACCCTCGGGCTGGACATCGATCTCGACGCACTGCCCTCCCGCAATGAAGTCTTCTACGTCTTCGCCGACATGCCCCACGACAAATTCAGCAACGAAAAGGCGAAACGTATTCTCGGCTTCAAACCTCGCCAGGACGTGGAGAACCTATGGAAGTAGAATGAATTCCAATCGGCTGCAGTAGGCAAAAATTACACATCGACTGTGTAATTTTTGTGTGCCTCTGCAGTCGGAGGAAACTGCAAATCGCTTGCGAGAATAGTCTGGAGAGCTTCACCAGATGTAGACGCAACCTTTGGAAATTCCACATCGACTGTGTAATTTTGGGGCGCCCTTGCAGCCGGAGGAAACTACAAATCGCTTGTGGATCCAGTCTAGAGTGCCTCAGCAGATGCAGACGCAGCCGCCGAAAATTGCACATCGACTGTGTAATTCTGGGGCGTCCCTACAGCCGCAGGCGGAGCAAATCAAGAGTCGCTTTTGAGCAGTCTGAGGCGCCTCAGCAGCAGTAGACGCAGCCGATGAAAATTGCACATCCACTGTGTAATTTTGGGGCGTCCCTACAGCCGGAAGGGGAGCAAATCAAGAGTCGCCTTAGAGAGGTCTGAAGCGCCTCAGCAGCAATAGACGCAGCCGATGAAAATTGCACATCCACTGTGTAATTTTGGGGCATCCCTACAGCCGGAAGGGGAGCAAATCAAGAGTCGCCTTAGAGCGGTCTGAAGCGCCTCAACAGCAGTAGAAGCAGCCGATGAAAACTGCACATCCCCTGTGTAATCTTGGGGCGTCCCTACAGCCGGAGGCGGAGCACATCAAAAGTCGCTCTTGAGCGGTCTGAAGCGCCTCAGCAGCTGTAGAAGCAGCCGATGAAAACTGCACATCCACTGTGTAATCTTGGGGCGTCCCTACAGCCGGAGGCGGAGCACATCAAAAGTCGCTCTTGAGCGGTCTGAAGCGCCTCAGCAGCTGTAGACGCAGTTGGTGAAGAATGCACATCCACTGTGTAATTTTGGGGGTTCCCTACAGCCGGTGGCGGAGCAAATCAAAAGTCGCCTTAGAGCGGTCTGAAGCGCCTCAGCAGCTGCAAACGCAGTCGGTGAAAATTGCACATCCACTGTGTAATTTTGGGGGTTCCCTACAGCCGGTGGCGGAGCAAGTCAGGAGTCGCCTTAGAGCGGTCTGAAGCGCCTCAGCAGCTGCAGGCGCAGCCGGTGAAAATTGCACATCCACTGTGTAATTTTGGGGCGTCCGTTCCCCCCGATGCAGGCGAAGACTGATGAACAGTAAACGACGTGACAACCTTACGGAGATGAGCAAAGAGGATCGGGAACTGAGGAAGTTCTACCCCTCCCTCGATGAGGAGCGAAAACTGTGGCGCGGAGGGTTCGTCCGCGTTGCCGGCCTGGACGAAGCCGGACGCGGCGCGCTCGCCGGTCCCGTTGTAGCCGGTGCTGTCGTCCTGCCACCAAACACGCGCCGCGCAGGGCTCTGGGCCGAAGTCCAGGACAGCAAGCTGCTGTCGCCCCCGCGTCGCGAAGAACTCGCCCAACGAATCCGGGAGAAAGCTTCCGCCTGGTCACTGGGCGAAGCCTCCGCCGCCGAAATCGACGCTCGCGGCATCGCCCCCGCCACCCGCCTCGCCATGCGACGCGCCGTCCAGGCCCTCTCGCCTTCCCCCGATCACCTGCTTCTCGACTGGGTACAGCTCAAATCGCTAAACCTTCCCCAGTTGAGCTTCACCAAAGGCGACCTGCGCATCGTTTCAATCGCCGCCGCCTCCATCCTGGCCAAAGTCCATCGCGACCAGCTGCTATGCCAGCTGCATGAACGATTCCCCGCCTACGGTTTTCACAACCACAAAGGCTACGCCGCCCGCACCCATCTCGCCGCCATCGAATCCTTCGGCCCCTGCCCGGCCCACCGCCGCTCCTTTTCGCCCTTGCGCAAAGACGCAACCCTGTTCCGCTGAACCGACCGGCCTGTCTGAACTCAATCGTCTGCCAGCGCAGCCAGCAGCGCCAGCGCCAACCGCTTCGTCTCCAGCAGCGGCCGCGGCTCCGCCTGCCCTTCGCCTTGGCCCGGCGCCTCCTCCCAAAACTGGACCTCCTCACCGTGTTGGCCTGCTGCCTGTTTGGCAGAAGGACTATCGGTACTCTGCCCGCCGGCCAGCTGTCCACTGTCCACCAGCAACACCGGCCCCACACAAGCCGGGCACCCGTAGCGGCACGCGCAACTGCGGATTAGATCAGCCGCCCCTGCCATCAATTCATCGTGCCGCTCGTACAGCTGAGCGCTGAAGCCGATTCCCGCAGGAATGCGCTCATAAATGTAGATACGAGGAGCGGTCATCGCCTTTTGCGACGGCGCAGAACCAGTTGGCGGCCTGTGTGAAAGCAGTTCACCCTCAGTCTGCTCCCGAATGATGGCAACGTCGATATCGCGGCGGTCACACATCAGATGCAGCGGCGCCAGATTGCCCAACGCATAAGCCACCCCGTCCATCCCGGTACGCGCCCGCACGCCCGCCTCCAGCCGGTGATGACAGCGCCGGCACAGCAGCACCAGGTTTTCAAGCCTGTTGGCCTCAAGGTCGTTTCGGTTAAGCCCAGGAATATAGTTGAAAACACGGAAAGGGATCCGGTGATGCACATCGTGCTGGCGGCCGCGACCCTCCGCCTCGCCGCATTCGGCGCAACGATAGTCGTCTCTCTCACGCGTCTTAGCCCGTTGCTCCTGCCAGTCGGGACCGTAGTCGTTCGGGGAATCTCGCCAATCACCCGCCTCCATCAACGTCTCCTGGGCTTCTGCCGTCACTTCCAGCCAGTACGCAGCCGTATCCAGCGTTGTCGGCGGATAGTCAAGCGGCAGAATCCCAAGATTCTCATGTGTGAAACGCCGCACCCGTCGGTACTGCGTCACTTGCGAGGTCACGAAAACTTCCCCGAAACCCAGCTCTGTGCCGCCGCTCACCCCGCTCTCGTGCACTGAAATCACCTCGATATCGGTCTCCGTACTGGCCTCCGTGTAATACTCGACCTCGGCTGGCCACACCCACGCCAGTCTCTCCTCCAGATCAAGCTTTTCAACCAGAAAGCTGCGTCCCTCGTGAATGTAGACCGCCCCCTCATGCACCTGAAACGGCGCGCTGGCCGCGTCCACCTCTCCTACAACCGTAAACCTCTCCTCTTTCTCATTGGATATCACTCCGGAGCCAGGCGCGCCCCGACTGCCCGTCCTCCCCTGTCTGCCTCCGCTGCCGGAAGCCGAGGCCCTGTCCGAACTCCCTGCCTGGACAACAATAGGTTCGCCGCCAGCGCTTCGCAGTCCGAACTGCCGCGAAGGATATCCGCCTCCTCGCCACAAAAAGCTGCTGCCGAACTGTTGCACGCTCTTCTCTTCAGCCAGCAGCTCTAACACCTCTCCTGTAAAGGGAGACTGCCCAAACCGGTCCCCTTCAGCGAACGGCAGTTCAAAAGCCGCGCAGCGTATCTGGTCCACCAGCAGCATCAGGTTGTCCGCATTCGCAAAGGCCCTCTCCGGTGAACGCCGCAGGAGATACTGCGGATTGTTGACGATATACTGGTCGAGCGCCCCCGCCGTCGCCACCAGCACAGCCACCGACTCTCCTGTCGTGCGTCCGACCCGGCCCCACTGCTGCCACGCCGCCGCTATCGTCCCCGGATAACCGCAAATCACCGCCGCCTCCAACTGGCCGATGTCGATTCCCAGCTCAAGCGCATTGGTAGCCACCACGCCCCGCACGCTTCCCTTCCGCAGACCAGCCTCGATCTGCCTGCGTTCCAGCGGCAGATAGCCCCCTCGATAGCCCCGCACCGACCCCGGCGAAACCTGAACAGGACCCTCCCCCTCCCTATCGCCCTGCAGCCCCTCCCGAATGTAGCTGAGCAACAGCTCCACCGTCAGGCGCGCCCGGCCAAAGACAATCGTCTGCAGCCCGCCCTGCAGAAAACGGACCGCAAGCTCCTGGCTTTCCAAAACGCTGCTCCGGCGCAAGCCCTGGATTGGGTCGTAAAGGGGTGGCGCGTACAACACAATGTGCTTTTTTCCTTGTGGCGCGCCGTTATCGTCAATGACTCTTACCGGATGTTCGCTGAGGCTTTCTGCCAGTTGCTTGGGGTTGGCTATCGTTGCGCTGGTCAGTAGAAACTGTGGATGGCTGCCGTAGTGGCCTGCAACCCGCCGCAGCCGCCGCAGGACATTGGCCACGTGGCTGCCGAAAACACCGCGATAGCTGTGCATCTCGTCAATGATGACGTAGCGCAGTCCCGCGAAAAAACGCGCCCATTCGCCGTGATAAGGCAGTATCCCGGCGTGCAGCATATCCGGGTTGGAGAGTACGGCTCGAGCATTCTGCCGGATCGGCCGCCGCGCCGCTGACGGCGTGTCGCCGTCGTAGGCCGCAACGCTGCCCGCACCATCCAGCCCAACTGCGCCGGCATCGTCAAAATCGGTTGCGTCGCCGATCCAGTCACCAATCTCGGCCAGCTGATCGTGGGCCAGTGCTTTTGTTGGGAAGAGGAACAGAGCGGTCGCTTCGGCATCGTCGAGCAGCGCTTGCAGCACCGGCAGCATGTAACAAAGCGTCTTGCCGCTGGCTGTAGGGGTCACGACCGCAATTGAGGGGTGGCCTGCCAGTGCAAAGGTTACGGCTTCCGCCTGATGGCTGTAGAGCTGCCGAATCCCCCGTCGCTGCAGCGCCCCCTTCAGCGCCGGATGTAACTCTTGAGGCAGTTCGACAAACTGGCCCGCACGCGCGGGCAGTGTCTCCCAGGCGGTGACGTTGGCCATAAAGCCCCTGTCCCGGCCCAGTTCGGCGATGACATCTCCGATGCTCATAATTGTGGTTAGTGGAATACTTCAAAATGGCGGGCTTCTCGTTGCCCCGCTGCTACACACCCGTGATCCGGATCCCGCTGCCCTTCACCTTATTGCGGATGTTGATGCCGATGAGCAACGCGGTCAATCCTTCGCTGACGCTGCTGTTTACCAGCGGGCCGGCGTCGATTCCCCGCATTCCCGCAGCCTGCGCCAGGTCAATCGCCGTCTGCTTTGCCTCGTTGTCGTCACCCGTAACGAGGATATCGCAGTCGACTGAGTGGTCCAGCTCCTTCAAATGCGTAGCGCTTATGTTTTGAAACGCCGCCACCACGCTCGCCCCGTCCCCAAGCAGCGCCTGCGCCTCTTCAGCAGCCGACCCACCAGGCGGACGCCAAACCCGGCTTACCCGCGGCGGCTTCAACGGGACCACCACGCTCACGACCGTCTTTCCCTGGCAGCCTGCCTGGATCTGTTCGAGGATTCCAGCCTGCGATTCATACGGGACACTGAGGACGATCACATCCGCGGCCGATGCCGCACCCGCATTAGAATCGCCGCCGATCTGCGCCGTCTGCGTGGACGGCAACAGCGATTTCAGCTCTGTTGCCGCGGCAACTGCTCGCTCACGGCTGCGGCTTCCAATCAGGACCGGATATCCAGCCGCAGCCCAACGTAATGCCAGGCCAGAACCCTCCTCGCCCGTACCCCCAATGACGGCGAGCGTTGGATTGGTCATCGCGTTCTCCTCTTTCTTGGTGAATTGGCGGCAGGTATCACGACTGCCAGAATCTCTCCCACGTCTCCTGCGCGCGCTCCCGGCTGCGCGCGCTGATCTCTGCCTCATCCAGCGTCAGCAACTCCCGGTCGCGCATCAACACGCGTCCATGACAGATCGTGCTGTGCACGTGCCCGCCGCTTATGCCGAACAAAATATGCCACGGCAGATTGTCGCCGTTCAGGGGCGTCGTGGGATAGTAGTCGAGCAGAATCATGTCCGCGCAAGCGCCCGGGGCCAGCATTCCAACAGGCTTCTCAAAAAAGGCGCCGACCAGCCTGCGGTTGTTGTAAACAGCCATCTCCAGCACCTTATCCGCGCCCAGCGTTCGTGGGTCACCGCTGTTTACCTTGTGCAGCTGATCGGTCACCTTCATCTCAGCGAACATGTCATTGCTGAAACCGTCGTTGCCGAGTACGACCGGCATCTCTCCCCGCAGCATCGCCGGCACATTGGCTGCGCCCACGGCGTTGTTCATGTTCGAGCGAGGCTGGTGCGATACGAACGTCCCCGTCTCCCTCAGCAAGCCCATCTCCCAACTGTCGATATGGACGCAATGGGCAAAGATGCTTTCGACCCCTGTGATGCCGAACCCGTGCAATCTTTCCACCGTGCGTTTGCCGCTCCGGCTCAGGCTGTCCCACGCGTCCGCCTGGTGTTCGGCAACGTGAACATGAAACCGGTCGCTCTCCGCGCGACAGGCCTCCAGCGTCTCGTCCGAGAGTGTCATGCTGGCGTGCAAGCCAAATGTGGAGGCCACCCGCTCGGCCAACTGGGAACCGCGCACTGCCCCGGCAAAGCGTACGTTCTCGCGAATTCCCGCCCGCGCCGCCTCGGGCCCGTCCCGGTCCGTCACCTCGTAACAGAGCACCGAACGCAACCCGCTGGCATCTACCGCCGCGGCGATGGCGTCTAGGCTCCCGTCGATCGCGTTCTGGCTGGCGTGGTGGTCGATCAGAGTCGTCGTACCGTTGCGGATGGCATCGACCAGGCAGACCTCCGCCGAACTCTGTACGCCCCCCATGTCCAGCGACCGGTCCAGCGGCCACCACAATTTCTGCAGGATCTCCGGGAAATCTTTCGCCGGCTCCCCTGGAATATACATCCCCCTGGCAAAGGCCCCGTAGAAGTGCGTGTGGGAGCAGATCATGCCCGGCATCAGCAGCTTGCCCTGCGCATCCCACCTCTCAGCCTCAGGATAGCGGCTCAGCAAAGACGCGCTCTCGTCAACATCAAGAATTTCGCCACCCTGCACACAGACGCCGCCATCTGCCATGACTCGGTTGGAACTGTCAAAAGTGATAACGGTCGCGTTGTGAA
The DNA here is from genome assembly GCA_958295845.1 of Caldilineaceae bacterium. Lineage (GTDB taxonomy): Bacteria > Chloroflexota > Anaerolineae > Caldilineales > Caldilineaceae > Bin5. Next base: position 4,138,141 of record OY282376.1, on the reverse strand, counting down.
TGAGCATCCTCTACCCTTCTCTTTCTGCACTAATTATCGAACGGTAACCTGAAGCCAGTGGTTCAACACATCGATTACCACCAAAGGTAAGAAGTATACGTTTGCCAGTTGGAAACGCAAATGCCGGTAACGGCCCGGCCTCGATTCCAGTCAACGGGCGGACCTGTCGAAGTGCCTCATGCCCATGAGAAAACGCAATCTCACAACGGCTCACAGTGAGTCGCAAGCAGTTCCACGTAACGAGCTTGATTTTCGCAAACCGCGTGAACTCCTTATACTGAAATCTCTGAAACGGAACATTCCGCAGAGGAGCGCTTCGTGAAAATCCTGGTTACAGGTGGAGCAGGTTTTATCGGCAGCCACATCGTGCGCTGGCTTCGCAAGGCCGGCGGCGAGGTCGTTGCCGCCGACAATCTGCGAACCGGCAAACGGACCAACCTTCCCGATGATGTACCCCTCTATGAGGTGGACATCCGCGATCGAACCGGCCTTACCGATCTCTTCGCTGCAGAACGTCCGCAGGCCGTAGTGCACCAGGCCGCCCTGGCGAACGTGCGTGAAAGCATGGAAGACCCCATCACTTACGCCGAGGTCAATGTTATCGGTACACTGCATCTGTTGGAACTGGTGAAAGAATACAACTGCTCTAAGTTCATCTTTGCCAGCACCGGCGGCGCGGTCTATGGAGAAGGCCAAACGTCTCAGAGGTCCACGGCCGAGGTCGATGCGGGTGGCCGCCCGGCTCCTGGTGACCCGACTCTGCCATTCACTGAGGAGAGTCGGCCGCAGCCCAAGGACAACTACGGGGCCAACAAGCTCAGCTGCGAGCACTACATCGAGTTGTACAACCAGAACTACGCCATTCCCTACGTGATCCTGCGCTATGCCAATGTCTACGGCCCAAGTCAGGATGTTAAGGGCGAGGCCGGTGTCGTCGCCATCTTCTCCGGCGCCATGCTGGCTGATCAAGCCACCTTCATCACCGGCGACGGCGGCCAGCAGCGCGACTTCGTCTACGTGGAGGACGTCGCCAGAGCCAACATTCTCGCTCTGAACAGTGATCTGACCGGCACCTACAATGTGGGAACAGGCCTCCCTACCGACATTAACACGCTCTACCGCCTGCTCGCGGACCTGACCGAGTACGGCCGCGAGCCCGGCCATCTGCCCCTCCCCTCCGGCGAAGTGCGTGCCACCTGGTTAGACTGTTCCAAAGCCGGGAAGGAGTTAGGCTGGGAAGCCGAGGTCGACCTCCGCGAAGGTCTGCGGCGCACCGTAGAGTGGGCCAGGACGGCAGCGGTTACGGCATAAAGGCAGTTCTGCCGCACGGTATCCTGCCTTTGTTCCACCTTCAATTGGGGTTGCGATGCACGTTGTTGTCAGTGGCTGGTTTTGGGGTCAACCCAATACCGGCAGCGGTCAATATCTTCACCGGCTGTTGCCCCATCTGGCGGCCCTGAATGCGCCGTCAAGCGAACCCAATGCTGACGCCGAGCCGGGCCTCCATCAGACGCACGCCCCAGGCCAGAAGGCGAAAAACCAGAAACAAACCACGTATACGCTGCTATTGCCACGCTACCCCGTGGACAGCGAACATCTCAATGTGCTGGCCGCATACCCTTCTCATTTGACTGCTGACGTTTCACCGCCTCCCCCTCTTCCCCGCCAACTGGCAAAGCTATATTGGGAACAGGTGACCGTGCCCCGTCGCGCCCGTAATCTGGGCGCCGATCTCTTGCTCGTCCCCTACTGGGCCGCTCCCCTGTGGCAACCTTTGCCAACGGTCGTCACCGTCCATGATCTGATCCCCCTTCTTCTACCGCCCTATCGCGGGGGATGGATGAACCGGTTCTATACTACTTTGGTCGCCACTTCGGCCCGGCGCTGTGCAGCCGTCTTGACCGTCAGTGAGGCCAGCAAACGGGACATCGTCCACCATCTAAACCTGCCAGAAGAGCGCGTGAAAGCGGTCTATCACGGGCCGAACAGGGAAGACGAGAGCGCGGAGCAACATGAAGCCAACCCAAACCTCTCAAGCAAGAGGCGGGTAGCGCACAAGTACGACTTGCCGGAGCGCTATTTTCTCTATCTGGGCGGTTTTGATGTGCGCAAAAATCTGTTGGGGATCGTGCGCGCCTATCGACGGTACCTCGACTTAGGTGGGGATCCGGCCGTCAAGCTGGTCGTGGCGGGAAAGCCGCCTAGAGCGAACACACCTTTCTTCCCGGATCCACAGCCGCTCGTCCGTCGACTCGAAATGACAGAATACGTGCGCTTCATCGGTTGGGTGGACGAGGAAGATAAGGAGCCGCTCTTTGCAGGCGCAACCGCCTTTCTCTTTCCCAGCCTGTATGAGGGTTTCGGCATGATGCTCTTGGAGGCCATGGACGCCGGCTCGCCGGCAATTACCAGTTCGGAGTGAGCCTAAACTCGAACTCCTCGCCGCTATTTGGTGCGTAGCAAACCTGTCGCATATTCAGCGACGGGTGATCGCGTCCAAATTCCTCGGTGATCTGCCACAGTTCCGGGCTGTCCAGGAATAACGACATCACTGAAGCGCAGGCCGCCACAGGGTTGGGGACCGAAGTGTAAGCCGCCAGCCAGGCTCCGGCAGCTTCCGTGTAACGGTTCTCCGGGTGTTCCTCCACCAGCGTTTCCAACAGCGACTCAGCCTCAGCTCTCTGGTTGTTAAGCGTCAGCACCTGTACCAGTCGGAAGTTGGCCAATCCACGTAGCAGTGTCATCTCCTCCTCAGGTTCCCTCCCCTGAACGCTGCACGGCTGCAAATTCGGCGTCTCTAGCGTATCCTTGTACATCTCGATCGCAGTCGCATAGCTCGCCTGGTTCCCTTCAGGTCCTGCTGCCTGAAGTGCTACATTCGCCTCGACCAGGCGCAGCCCCAAGCAGTTGCTTGCGTCGTTTGCACGGTCATATGACCACGTGTGTCGACGCAATGGCGACCCGTCCATGCTGTACCAGATCTCCGTATGCGGTATAACCAGCCCCTTCTCCACCCGGCCGCTGACACCTCCGCTGAACCAGAGGCGCCGAATGCGGGGAAGATCAGCGGAATCTTCCTCGACCATGTCAACCACAACCGTGCCTTCCGCGATTACGGCCCCTGGCCCTACCACGGACTGGTAGGCAGCGGCTTCACTGTCCCAGGTAATGCCTTCTACTGTCAACAGACAGAATGTGGTGCAACGTTCCAACTGCCAGAAAAACTCCGCCCGGCCATCACCGTTAGCATCACCAATCGCTAGAAACCTGGGTAGTCCTTCTATCTCAGGTGCGTAGACAGTCTGAAAGCTTCCGTCATTCTGCTGGTGCAGAATCAGAACTATGCCGTCGGCCCCGCCCGGCCCGTATCCGTCATCGCTGACACCTGACGGCATCGCAATTACATCCTTCAGTCCATCCTGATTCAGATCGTAAATCAGCAGCCCGCCCCGCTCGTCGCCCATCGCATCACAGGCCTGCAGCCACGCGTCGAGGAAAATCCTCAGCTTCAGGATTCTGCCCTCCTGTCTCTCTCCGTCTGAATCTCCGACCGAACTCTGTCCCCCGGTCAGCTCGTCGATCACCTCGGGAAGGACCGCGAGATACTCGGCTGCGCTCTCCGGACAGACCGGCAACCCTTCGGTCTCAGCCAAGTGGGTCTCGGGCTCCTCGTCCGGCACGATCTCAAGGAATGGGCAGACTTCCTCGGCTGTAAATGTTGGATTGGCGTATCCGTAGTCGGCCAGTATGTTCACCACCTCAGGGTTCGCGGCGGCGAAATTATTGGCCGCTTCGCAAGCAGTTTTGGCGTCCCCGCTCTGCCGGTACGCGGCCAGCCACCGTACGCCTACCTCCGCATAGATCTGCCTCTCGAACGTGGACGCAAGTCTCTCCACCCGTTCCGCGGCAAGTTCAGGCTTGGACTCATAGCCCGCAATCAGAGCCAGGCGGAAGAGGGCAAAGCTGCGTAATTCGGCAAGCTCGTTGCTCCTATCCCCGCATGCCTGCCCGTCTTGGTTTTCAGCAGCGTCGGTGTAGAGCCACTGTGCCTTTTCCAGATATAGCTCGCTCGTCATTGCGTGGTTGGCATCAATCACCGTGTGGTAAAGGCACAGGCTTGGCATCATTCTTTCGCTGCTTAAGGCATACGGCGCGCCGTCCGTGCTCGCCCATACCGCGAGCCGCGCCCGCTGTGGACCGGCATCGGCTCCGGCGTACTGACCGCCTATCAAACGAATCTCATTGGGCCTGCCCGGCTTGTCGCTGGGAGTCAATGATACGTTCGCGCCTGCCATCGTAATCGTGCCCTTGGTCCAATCCCGCCATTCGACGCCATCCCAGCTGCGAACATGCACCGTGACGAAGCAGGAACTCGACCCGCATACCGTATCCGTCCACGCGACGTCGGTCAGACCGTCGGCGTTAATGTCTCGGGTTGCCAGCAGATCGATAGTTCCGGTTGCAGAAATCCTGTAGCTGAGAGAGTGTCCTTCTCCGCCGTCGAGGATCACCAGTTCCTGCTGGTCCCCGCCGGTCCCGCTCCCTCCTCTCGTAACTGCGCCAGTCCCTCCCACTTCGGCACCTGTGAACACGAGAACGGCGTCATTCACGCTATCGGAAGTGAGATCGGCGTTGACCAGTGCGCGCAACTCGGCCCCGCAATCTGCCAGAAATGAGGACAGTTGTGCGCTGCGGTTGGACGCAGGGATCTTAAAGAGGTCAGTCAATGTCTGACCAAGTCCAACTTGTGAGTCGGGACACGGGGGAAGAGTCACACGTCTGGGCAAAGGCAGGCTGATTCGGGGCATGAAAAAGGGTTCGGCCTCACCGTCTGTCGAGAGAATGGACAGGAGATCCAGGACTGGCGTTGGCGTAACAAGAGGAGTTGGACTCTCTGCCGGCGCGTCGATTTGCCCCTCTTCCTGGGTTTCGACGGGCGCGACTGTCGGCACCAGGGTCGGCACATCGGTCGGAGTCGACAGGAATGTGGGGATCAACAGCCTCTCCCCTACCAGAAGCGATTGGTTTGGACGTACTGAATTAGGGTTGGCCCCCTGCAAAAGATTTACGGGCAGGCCAAACTTCTCGGCCACAGCAATCCAGCCTTCTCCCCGCTGGACGATGTAATAATCCTCTTCGCCATCCGGAGTCCATGGGACAAAAAGACTTTCGCCGACAATCAGCCACCCGTTTGGACGTACGGAATCCGGGTTGGCCTCCTGTAGTTGGCTTACTGTCAGACCTACTCGCTGCGCCACCAGAGGCCAACTGTCGCCCGGCTGCACGATGTAAGTATAGCCGCTCTCTTGTGCCGAAACAGAAACGATCTGCAAGAGTAAGAGCACAGCAATCAACAAGAACCCAAGACGTAACCCCAGCCTCATCAAACTCTCCCGCAACCTCTAGCAGCAAATTCCTCTTGGTCGCAAACGTTGATCATAGCCGAACCGGGAATTCCCACGCCAGCGGCACCTTGACTCTGATGCGCCGCCCCGCTTCAAAAAAAGAAGGCAACCATTCCCGCCAGAAATCTCTGTCCAAACGAGCAACAATTCGCGTACGACTGTCACCACAGACCTCAAGCTTCCATCAACTCTGTTAGCCGGCATGCTCAAATGCTGTGGCGGGCTTCCATCAACAATCCCGGCGACAGAAAAGTCCACGTCAACATTCGTGGACATGCCAATCAGTATACTTTGTGTCAAAATCGTCTACAAGCGATAGGCCGTGAATTCCCGACAATTTCCGCCAGTTGAGAACAGGCGACTGACTAGGGGATACCAGCGCGACCATCTCATAGGAAAGTACCTTTCACTGTACCCCATCATGATATTCGGTGCAAAGACAGAGTCCGCATTGGCGGAACCCATGCTCTCCCCCGTCTTTCTCCCCAGCTTGGCGGGACTATCTGTCAGCGGGTAGAATTCAGCGATGAACTCGATCCTGACTATCGAACTGACACATGTAGCTGCCACAGGTGAAGCCGTCGGCCGTGACGAAGAAGGCCGGGCCGTTCTTGTCTCTGACGCAATCCCAGGAGAAACAGTCGAAGTCGAAATCGCGGCAGAAGCAAAACGCTGGCGACGCGGCATCCTTCGCAAGGTCGTGACAACCAGCCCTGATCGCGTCGAAGCCCCCTGCCCCCACTTTGGTCCCAGGCACCCTGTGACGTCTGCTGAAGGTCAACCCCTCAATCGGTCTTGGCGGCGCGCCGGTTGCGCCGGCTGTCAGTGGCAACACATCGATTACGAACGCCAGCTATCCTTGAAGCGGGAGATCATCGTCAACATCCTCGCCCGCGAGGCACGCCCTGGCAAAACCCGCCAGAAAAGCCGGCAAATCGCCGAACAATTGGTGGCTGACGTCATCGCCATTGGCGCACCCGCCGACGAACCGTCCAAAGACACGCCGGTAGTGCTCGAATTCGGTTTCCGGTCGCAAATGAAGTTTGACTTGGCCCGCTCCCAACGCCTCACGCTTACCGACCGCCACCAAGAACCGATGGCCGTCGACACCTGTCTTCTCCATCACTCGCAGCTGGCGGAACTGTTCGCAGGTTTCAGTAATGATCGAGGCGGCGAGGCACGAGCAGAAGATGATGACCCTTCTCCTCAACACGGGTCCCCTGCCGTCCTCCGCGTGACTCTCGCAGTAGACGGTACAGCCGATTCTCTGAGCGAGTCGGCCAAGGGGGTTCTTGTTCTGCACAGCGAAAAGGACAATCCACCTAACCTGGAGTTGGACCTGCCGGTGAACGTCTTCTTCCTCCACGAAACTGAGGACCCATCCCTGGAGTTGCTTGTAGGTGATTGGAGTTACACCCTGCAGGTGGCCGGGCATCAACTCGCTGCCTATCCCCAGCTCGGCGGCGGCGCCCTCGACGCACACCTTCTTGCAAACGAAGTTCTGGCTGCGGTTGCAGCGGATCTGTTGGAACTGAAGACCTTCGAACATATTCTCGAGCTTTGGGCCGGAATCGGCGCCCGCGCCGCCGTCATGTCCGAACAGGCTGCCACCATCGTCGCCGTCGAAGAGGCCGAACTGCCCGCAGCCGCCTTGCGTACCAATCTGGAAATGTTCGACAACGCCGACGCCTGGCACGGGGAGATGCTGCCCACGATACGCAAGCTGCGCCGCGGTCAATACAGTTTTGACGCCGCCTTAATCACGCCTCCTGGCGGCCAAATCGATCCAGAACTGTTCTCCCTTCTCACGCGCATGCGCATTCGCCGTTGCGCACTAATCACCGAAGACCCGGCGCGCCTGGCGCGGGCACTAGCCGACCTGGACAAAGAGGGCTATCGCCTAACGAACGTCCAGCCGGTCGATCTTCAGCCCCATCAACCAGGGGCGACACTTGTTGCACGTTTTGACAGAAAGTGATCAGAGGTAACCGCTGTGCGGGAGCAAGATACGGTCTTCCGCTTCAACAATAGGTCGGGCGAAATACAGATGAGCGATTCAATTGAGATCCGCACCCTGACATCAGTTGAAGACTGCCGCCGAGTGCAAGTGGTCCAGGATCTTGTCTGGGGCGGCGGGCATGGCGATACCATGTCAATTCACGTACTGGTCACGCAGTCCAAGAGCGGCGGTCTGCTACAGGGCGCATTTTCCGAACGCGGCGCTGAGGAAACGGACGGGTTGGTCGGCTTCTCCTTCGGCTGGCCCGCCTTTGGCCATGGTTCTTCTGGCGAGCGAAAGCTCAAGTTCTGCAGCCATATTATGGGTGTCCTGCCCACGTGGCACGGCCGCGGCATCGGGCTGCGTCTGAAAATGGCCCAAAGGGAGGAGCTGCTGCGGCAGGGTTGGACCAACTGGGTTACGTGGACTTTCGACCCGCTGCAGAGAGTGAACGGACGCCTCAATGTCAGCCGGCTTGGCGGCATCAGTACAACCTACCTGCGCAACGTCTACGGCGAGATGACGGACAGTCTCAATGCTGGCATGCCGACCGACCGATTTCAAGTAGACTGGTATCTGGACAGCCCCCGCGTTCGAGCTGCTCTCAGCGCCGATTCCCCGAACGCGGAATGGCCCACAGATTCTCTGCAGCGTGCCCTTACCCATTCCCAAGGCAACAGCTGGCCGCGGGCGCCCCACGGGCCGCCACCTACACCGGATGGCCGGCCCTACGCGCTTCCCCTGCCTGAAAACGTCGACGCTCTGCGCCGCGCGGGAGGAACCCTGCTCTTCGACTGGCGCATTTTTGTGCGCCAAGGCGCTGAAAGTTGCTTGGCCGCCGGTTACGCGCTATCGGGCTGCGCTCTGATTGAAGATGAGTGGCACTACATTTTCGAGGTGCAGGACTGAGATCCTGCCAGGCACACTGGAATTGGAGCCCCAACGCGCCGCCGGCAACCACAACAAGCTCACTGCGGGGCGCCAGGCTAACTTTCAGCAAATTATTGACTCATTCCTCTGATTTCGGTATACTTCGCTTGCTTGCGAAGAGACAGAACAGACTGACCCGTGATTTGAGTTGTACTCGTTATCGACATGAAATACGGCCGCTACAGTGCCATGCGCACCGCGGTCCACTATCACTATCAAGCAGATCAAGAGTTGCAGTCTGAACTCTAAGTGAGTCACAACTTCTGACCTCCACGAACACAGAAAGGATTCCACATGTTTCAGGAAGCCATTGCCAAGCTCATTGCCAAGACTGCGTTTGAAACCGTCAGCGCCCACTGTGACGGCCCCTGCGGCGTCTATGACCCGGCCTCCGCACGCATTGCCGCCGAAGCAGCGCTGTCGATGACCAAAAAAATCATCGACCTCGGCCCGGCAGACGCTGCCGACCACAACACCTATGGCCGCTTCGTTGCCATCAAGGAACAGCAGGCGCACTTGGCCAAAGAGGAGTTGCTCATCCTCTGGACCGACTACTTCAAGCCGGAACATCTGGATGAATACCCGGATCTGCATGAAAAGTTCTGGAATGCTGCCAAGCTTTGCTCGGCCGTAAAGCAGGGCGTCGATGTCGATGCAGCCAACGATTTGATGGCTGCCATTGAGGATATTCACAACGTCTACTGGGCCACCAAGGGGCGGGATGTAGCTTACTACGTGGCTACCTGATCCCAGGCGCGCTGGAACCTGTCTGTGACCGCAGACCGATTACAAGGTTGAAAACGATTCCAAGACTGGACCCTGCCAGGGTCCAGTCTTTTTTTGGGAAATAAGATGGTATCCAACGTGCCCCGTAGCGGCTGGCGGGAGATGGCGCTTTGGCTGATCCGCCGCCGTCGGCTTTTCCGAGTGACCGGAGATTCGATGACGCCGACCCTGCCGGCAGGCGCCGTGGTGATGCTGAATCCCCGTGCCTATCGCCAGCGGAAACCGCAAGAGGAAGAGATAGTGGTCGCCCGCCATCCTCACCAAGACGAGCTCCAAATCATCAAACGGGTGACGGCGGTAGTCGAAAGCCATACCGAAAATGGCACTCCCAGCATTCGGCTCATTCTTGCCAGCGACAACGCAGCCGAAGGTACCGACAGTCGCGTATTCGGGCCAGTCGCGCTGGACCTGGTGCTGGGCAAGGTCATCAGCCGCCTGCGCTAACAGCCGTAGCGCCTGGCCAGATCAGAGCCAACCACCCCTATTTCAATTTCCGCCTTGAGTTCTAACGGCGCTGGCGGGGGTCGAGCGCGTCGCGCAGGCCGTCGCCAATGAAGTTTATGCTGAGAATGGTGAGGGAAATGAACATGCCCGGCCAGATGACGAGCCACGGGTTCTGGGTGATGAAATCTTTGTTTTCGAAGAGCAGCCGCCCCCACGTAGGCACGTTAGAAGGAAAGCCAAGGCCGAGGAAAGAAAGCGCCGACTCGGTAAGTATAGCCGCAGCCACCCCCAGCGTTGCCGAAACAATGATCGGGCTTAGAACATTGGGCAGGATGTGCTGCCATAGAATCACAGGCTCGCGCGTTCCCACGCTGACCGCAGCCTCTACGAATTCCTTCTCCTTGATCGACAGCACCGAGCCGCGCACAACTCTGGCAGTCGGCATCCAACCCAGGATACCGATCACAAGCACAACCAGCAGGAAAATCCCCAGTTCGGGGCCGAGCAACGCTTTGAGCGAGTCTCGGAACAGCATGATTATGACCAGCAAGAGTGGAAGACTGGGCAACGCCAGCATCAGATCGGTAAAACGCATCAGAGGGTTGTCAAGCCGCCGAAAGAAACCGGAGAGAACGCCGACGAGCGTGCCGAACGTGATTGAGACAAACATAGCGAACACGCCCACTGCGAGCGAAATGCGCCCTCCGAATAGGTTTCGGGCCAGCGTGTCCCGCCCCAAGTCGTCGGTGCCAAGCCGGTATTGCACCGACGGCGGCTGGTTGATCGAGTCGATGTCATCAACGATAAAGCTGTACTCTGGATCCACCGTGTAGACGAGGGGACCGGCGAGCACGCCAAGAACTAGAAGCCCGAGAACGAATACCCCAACGAGCGCCAGTTTGTGACGGCGAAATCGCAGCCATACATCCCCCCACAACGTTCGGTAACGGCGTTCCGGGATTTCTACTGCCAGATTGTCAGCGGATGCCGTTTGCGTGCGGACGGCCATATTCATTCCAGTGGCCCGTCGCTCGAGACGACCGGCCAATACAGTCTAACTGTACCTGATTCGAGGGTCGAGTATGCCATAGATTACATCGGCGACAAGGTTGAAAACGACGATTAGAAAGGCAAAGATAAATGTGACAGTCTGCACCAGGGGAATGTCATTCAGTTGAATCGCGCCGATCAGGAGGGCGCCCAACCCATTTACCCGGAAAATCTGTTCGGTAATAATCGCGCCGCTGAAGATGGCAGGGATGCCCAACGCAATCAGGGTGACAACAGGAATCAAGCTGTTGCGCAATATGTGGCGGATGACGACATACCTCTCGCGAAATCCCTTGGCCGTCGCCGTGCGTACGTAGTCCATCGGGATGTTGTCAAGCATTGACGAGCGCGTAAAGCGGGCCAAAGTCGCCGCCTGAAAGAATCCCAGAACCGCCACCGGCATTGCACTCTGCCTCAACTGCTGTACGAAACTATTCCAATCTACAATCTGAAGATTCGTGTCATAGATCATGGGAAACCACTTGAGTTTCACACTGAATAACAGAATCATCAGCAGGCCTGTGAAGAAAGTCGGGATCGAGTAGCCGATTAGCGAAAGGAAGGTTCCGACCTGATCAAAAATTGAGTACTGGCGGATTGCCGATACAACGCCGACCGGCACCGCGATCGCAATCGCGACCAGATATGCCAGCCCCACAACCCAAAGCGTTTGCGGCATGCGCTCTACGATCATATCCATGACCGGAACGCCGCGACTGCCCCAGGAGGTCACCCGTAGCCGCTTCTCGCCATCCCCGATCTGAATGTCGAACGCTTTTTCGATCAATGACAGCGGCTCATTGACAAAGAATTGGCGCAACCACAACCCATACTTGACCGGAAAAGGTTCATCCAGCCCCATCGCCTTGCGAATCTGCTGGCGGACTTCGGGGCGGATCGTTTCTGGTAAGGCGCTGGTTGGATCGCCGGGCGCGAGGTCGAGCACCGCAAAGATTACAAAGCTGATGGCGATGAGGGTCGGAATGATTGTAAGAACGCGACGGACGAGGTATTGGCCCAAGGCGATTTTCGGGGGAAGGATAAAGGAGGGGAAGAAAGCTCTCCCCCCCTCCATTCAAACTAGCGGTGCCAGTCGCCTACATTCCACATTTGGCTGTCCCAACCGTTGATCCAAACGCCCTGGAGGGTGTCCAGATGTGCGGAGACTTCGCCGCGGTATACCAGCGGAATCTGGTAGTTATTCTGAACGTTAATATCGTTTAGCTGCTTCACCAATGCCTCACGCTCCGGCCCAACCGGAGTCTGCGTCAGCTGTTCAAACAATGCATCATATTCGGCGTTGCAGCCGCGGGAGATGTTGCCGCCGCCCCAGGAGTTTTCCCGCATCGGGATCTGTTCGCAGATCCAGTTTGACAGATGCTGCTGCGGGTCGATCGTTGGGCCGGTCGTGTACATCTGCAAGTCCGTATAGAACTTCTGATAGGTGTCAGGGCTGTTGGGATCTCCGCCGAAGAAAACGCTGGCGTCGTGGTTGATCAGTTCGGTCTCGATCCCGATCTGGAGCCACCACTGGCGCAGAAGGGCCTGCGTTTTCTGCCGTACCGAATTCGTAGAAGTCTGGTAGGAGATCTTCAGCGGAACGCCGTTGTATTCACGGATGCCGTCGCCATCAGTATCGAGGACGTCGTTTTCGTCCAACAGTGCATTGGCGCCGTCGATGTCCTGGGTCAGGCAGGCGTCGTTTGAATCTGATACGTAGTGGAGCGGGGCCGGGATTACGTTGCAGGTCGGCTGGCCGGCAAAGCCGTAGAGCTGGTCGGATATGAGCGTGCGATCGATCGCCATCGACATCGCCTGCGGGATCGGCGGGAATGTCAGGAAAGGATGGGGATTATCGCCATCCATGTACTCGGAACGATCGTCGCCCAATTCAGAATGCGGGTTGGTCTGGTTGATCAGGACGCGCTCAACATAGCCGGCGAAGGCGGATACCACCTTACCCAGCCCGGCAGCTTCCATGTCGCGCAGAATGTCCGGCTCGACCTGCAAGTTCCAGGCGTAGTCGGCTTCTCCGGTCTCCAGCACAGCGCGGGCCGCCGACGCGGCATCGCCGCCACCCTTGAAGACTACCGTATCAAAGTAGGCCGGCTCGCCGTGGTAGTATGGGTTCCGTTCGTATACGGCCACATCGTTGACTTTGAAGTCGATGATGCGATAGGGGCCTGTACCCAGTGGGGCGGTATTTTCCTCATTGCAGGTCTGGGCAGCCGCACCGACGCAGTCGGCAAACTGGACGCTGCTGATGATCGGCGTATTCGCGCCGACAAAAGCGTTATACGGATAGGGGGTCGGAGAATCGAAGGTGATCTTGACGGTGTTGTCGTCAAGCGCTTCGACAGACTCGATGCCCAGAAAAGCCTCGCTGGCGGTGCAGCCAGTGGCTTCATCGGAACAGTACTGCCAGGTAAAGACCACATCGTCGGCGGTCACGTCGCTGCCGTCCGACCACAGTAGTCCTTCTTTCAACGTCCAGGTAATCGACATCAGATCATCCGAAACGCCGCCGTTCTCGATCGAGGGGATTTCCACTGCAAGTCTGGGCACGATTGTGCCGTTCGGGTCGTAGTTGGCCAGGGGTTCCAACGTGATTGCGCCAGCGTCCTGGTCCTTCGTGCCACCGGACAGGTACGGTCCGGGGAGAGAGGCAGCCTGCCAGTAGAGTATGGTCAGAACCTTGCCCTCTTCTTCCATCGCCTCTTCTTCTGCCATCTCTTCATCGGCCGCCATGTCCGCGCCACCGGTCGGTGCAGCGGCTGGACAGGCAGCCAGCAGAAATGCCATCGCCAACAAGATGGCAATGACGCGCAAGGATGAAATATGCCTTCCCATCATTAAAATCTCCTTTTCACCTTTTCGGTGTCTAAAAATGGTCTACGTCCTTCACCTGCCGAATTGGTCCCTTAAATCGGCAGAGTAGACTATTATCGCGCAATGCGCGTTTCTGAGCCAACAGGTGCCAAAGGGGGAAGTAACGTCTAGCATTACGTTTCAATAAATCGGCCCGCAATTTCGCGGGCTCGTCTCGCGCTTCTGTACAAAAGCTATCGTACCATCCTTTACCTATGCAATCCAAATGGATTCGGGAAAGCAGAAGGTCGGAGTTAAGAGTCGGTTGCAAGCCTTTCGCCGAATTTCTTAAGTCCAGATGCAACCCGTGGCGGCACCTTGCTCGCCTTGGAATCGAGAAAGGCCAATATGCGATCCGGATGGACGCCTTCATCGGATGCTCTGTTTAAACTGCGCTGGTTAATCTGGTAGAGGTAACTAGGATAACTGGCCTGCCAGTTGCTGAACCGTTCCACGCGAAAACGGTCCATCAGCGGCGTGTCTGCAGGCAGCTCAATGGTGAAGTCTTCCCCGACAACGATCGGGCCCCGCCGCGCTTCATTGGGCGTCTCGCTGTCGTGGCCCAACCAGCGTGCGCCCCAAGGGCTCAGCGAAAACAACAGATCGTCGCCCGCAGATGGCTCCGCCAGGTCGACGGCAGACAGCCAGTAGAGAGGGCCGTTTAGCAGGAAACGCAGTAGGACTCCTTCAACCAGTTCCCAGTGCTCGAAACCGCGCAGGAATCCCTCTCCGTTTTCGTGCCGAATGTACCAGCTATCGTAGTCGCCGGTGGGTCGCTGAAAGTCGGGGCTCGATTCCTTGATAGCGCTTAAGAAATCGGACTGGCTGTACCAGGCCCCCGGCAGCAATCGGCCCAAAAGCTGCAGCACAGATTCCCGTGTTTGCAATGGATTGTTTTGCCAGTCGCCGCCAGAACAATCGAGGCCGGGAATACGCTCCAGATCGTTCCATTCCGAGGAAGTGCGCCAAGCCTCCCAAACTGCAAAGCGCTGCTCGGGTCTGGGTTTTTCCAGAAAGGCGTACACCCTGTTCCCCGTGAGACGAACACGTCCATCGTCGGCCCGGCGCAGCCAGCCCAGTCGTCTTGCAAGGTGCAAGAGTAGAGCGACCCGAGCATCCTCAATGTTTGCCGATGTGTCCGGCCCTGCAAATGGAGAAACAAATCCGTCTGCGGACTTCAGGCGTATCATAAGTTGGTCAATGTCTTCCGGGTCTGGAGTGCCATCGCCCTGCAGGCGTAACCCTTCGGTATGCAGGAAGCCCAGCAGCGTGCCGGCATCCTCCAGGAAGGCATCCTCCAGCCGCAGCAATCGCGCTGGCGGCGGCGGGGGCACGGGCATCGCGGCCAGTCTCTGTTCGCCATCGGCGGTCGTCGGCTGCGGCAGCCAGGGCAGGATGTCACTGGGGATGAAGATAATCGTGTGGGCGTTCTGGCCTTCACCTTTGTAGGTGCGGCCAATCAATCCGTAGTAATAGAGAAGCTCGGCTACGCTCTCCGGTGTGTTCCAGGGCTGCTCGCGTTCTAACCTGGAGGGCCCCATCTGTCTGATGCTGCCGTATTCGCGGCTGAACTGGGCTTCTCGCATTTCGCCCCCCTCTCCAAGGAGGAGGTCCAACGCCGACCTTGCAACAGGATACGTGTCAGTGATCTCCTGGAAGGCCATCAGGACCGAGGTTGGGTCGGTGATCTGGCCGCCCAGGCTGTCGATCATCGACCGGACGTTCTTCTCCTCATCCAGAATTGCGCCCCGAAACTCTGCAATTACTTGCAGGTGGATCTCCGGGTATTCGGAAAGCATCTGGCTGGTCTGCGGCATCTGCGTCTTTCTGAACTGCCGTAGCTCAAATCTCGTTAAAGGGACTAGCGAGCGCGTGTCGCTCTCAAACTGACAGCGCAATCCGGTTGCGGTCGTTCCTGCGTTTCTGTGCTTCCCAACTTCACAAACTGCTGGATGAAATCCAGCCTCATTCCAGTCGGACGTTTTGCCAGACCTTGCCCAATTGGACAGACCTGTGAGACAATGCGCCCAGAAACGAAGATGAAGCGGCAATCTCAAAGAGACTGGAGCCATGTTGAAATGACCCGCGATTCATCCTTTGTACCTCGAAGCGGCGGTTGGCGCTTTTCAGATATTTTACGCGATTTTGCTGTCGTATGGCAACTGATGGGCGATCGGCAGGTGTCGCTTCTGCTGAGAGTCGGTTTCCCTTTGCTGGCGATTCTATACTGGCTGTCGCCGATCGATCTGTGGCCGGGGCCCTTTGACGATATTGCCGCTGTCGTCCTGGCCGGGCGTCTGTTTGTGCAGATGGCCCCGCAGGCTGCCGTTCACCGCGCGCTTGTGCGGCTTGGACATATTTCCCCGGATGAACCGGACCGGGAGGTCTGGGACATTTGGGATGAGGACGACAAGACGATCCCCGGAGATTGGCGAGTCGTTGACGACAAGTAGACTAAGACGCGCCTGCCACAACAGATGAATAACGCCCTGCTTGACCAAGTTGCCAGGACCGTTGACCGCCAGCGGCTGATCGACACTGCTGTAGCTCTGGTCGAGGTGCCCAGCCCGACCCGCAGTGCGGGCGCAGTCGCCGATCGACTGGCCGAGATCCTGACCGCTGACGGCTTTTCCGTCCAACGGCATGATGCCGACTGGCCCCAAGCCCCCATCGTCATGGCCGCGCTTGACAGCGGCCGACCTGGACCCACCCTACAGTTCGACGGCCATCTGGATTCTGTACATCTGCCTTTCGTGCCGCCGCGTGTTGAGGATGACACGCTTTACGGCTCCAGCTCCGCCGATATGAAAGGCGGCATCGCGGCGGCTCTGGAAGCGGTGCGTGTGTTGCGCACTCTTGACGCTCTGCCCGCCGGCAGGGTGCTCTTGACGGCCCATGACCACCACGAGGGGCCATGGGGCGACGGCCGTCAGGTCCGCGCCATGATTCGCGAGGGTCTGGTAGGCGATGCCGTCCTACTGCCGGAGTACCTGGCCGAACCTCTGCCGGTAGCGGGCAGGGGGGTGGGAATCTTTCAAGCAACTATTCGACGCGAAGGTACGCCCGTGCATGAGGTGTTGCGCCCGCCCGGAACGCCGAACGTTTTGGTCGCAGGCGCACAACTGGTGAACCGGCTGCATGTATGGAACGAAAGTCTGAAGGAGAAGACTCATTCCCTGGCCGGCCACGACTCCACATTTGTAGGCAAGCTGCAGTCAGGGGAAATCTATAACCAGTCGCCTACAGAATGTATCGTGCAGGGAACGCGGCGTTGGGTCCCTCCTTCCAGTGGTAAAGCCGTCCAAGAGGAGTTTTCTCAAGTGCTCGCCGAGGTCGCAACTGCAACTGGCACGGAAATAGATCTCGAATTCACCGTACAAGGCGGCGCTTACCAGATCGATTCCGGTAATTCACTCGTTGCCGCGTTTCAAAAGGCTCACAGCGCACTGATCGGCTCGCCGCTCCCAATTGGGGCCAAGCCCTTCGTGGATGACGGCAATACCTACGCCTCGGAAGCAGGCATCCCCGCAATTACGCACGGGCCGGCTGCGACAGGCGCCCATACTCTTAGTGAGGCCGTCCCGGTGGAGGAACTGGTACGGGTCGCCAAGCTCTACGCGCTTACCGCGGTCGAGTTTTGTGGTGGGCCTTAACCCCGATGGTCTCGCGAGAAGCCGCCAGGTCACTCCTCACTGGCAGTAGGCGTCCCTTCAAGCTCGCTGCGCCGCGGTATCGAGTCGGCCGCGCCGGGCCTGGTGACACAGAGAGCGGCCGCCTTCGAAGCCAGGGCTAACGACTTCTCAATCGATTCGCCAGCCATACGCTCAGCAATGAAATAGCCGGTGAAAGTGTCGCCGGCGGCTGTCGTGTCCACCGCTTCGACCGAATGCGCCGGCGTCCTGATGCACGCCCCGCCGCGAGCATAGAGAGAACCGTCTCCACCCAGAGTAAGCAGAATCGCGGCATCGGGAAAGCGGGCTTGCAGCGCCTCCACGATTGTTTTAGGGGAAGCGTTCTCAATTTCCGCCAGCGCCGCGCCCTCCGTCTGGTTGACAACGAACAGGGAAACGACGTCGAGTGGGTAACTTAACACCTCCGGCGTCATCGGCGCGGGGTTGAAAGCAACGGTCAACCCCCGTTCGGATGTTTCGCTCAGAATTGCAGGCAGGGCGCTGATTTCGTTTTGGAGCAGGAGCCAGTCGCCTTCGCCGAATCGCGAGAGCACGTAGTGGGCATCGTCGGACGTAACAGTGAGATTGGCTCCCCCATAGAGAAGGATCGAGTTCTCTCCGGCGGCGTCTACCTGAATTATAGCGTGACCGGTGGGCTGGTCATCGAGACCGACGTGCGTTACGTTTACGCCTTCGGCGGCGATGGCGTCCCTCAACCAAAGACCCTCCGGGCCGATTCGACCCGCGAGATAGACGTCCGCGCCTGCGCGCGCAAGGGCGACCGACTGATTCGCCCCCTTTCCGCCTTGAAAGCGACGATATTCCGTGCTGGGCAGCGTCTCTCCCGGGCGAACAAGATGCTCAACCTGGTAGACGTGGTCTATGTTGAGTGAGCCGAATACGAGAATAGACATGGCGCAGATAGCTGAAAGGAGGGGACTTTCCAGTGGATTGTAACATTGAGAATTCGGCTGCCAAAAGGGACATCTATCCCTGCCGACTGTGCTATAATGCCCGCGAGCCTGTGAACTGAGGACAGTGAGTTCCCTCTGCTATTGAGCTTGGCGGATCCTTTACCAGGAGGCGTAGTCCTTGCAAAACTTCGACTTACTTGCAGTCGCTCGCGGCGACCGGCCTGCCGACCTGGCGCTGCGCAACGGACGCATAGTCAACGTCCTGTCGGGGGACATCGAAGAAGCAGACGTGGCTCTCTGCGGTGGGCGCATCGCCGGTGTCGGCGCGAGCTACGCTGCCACTGAAGAGGTAGACCTGCAAGGGGCCTTCGTCGCGCCTGGTCTCATTGACGCCCATGTTCACATCGAAAGCAGCCTCTGCCTGCCTGCCCAGTTCGCTGAAGCAGTCGTGCCGTGCGGGGTGACCACGGTCGCGGCCGATCCCCACGAAATTGCCAATGTGGCAGGTGTAGCAGGCGTTCGCTTTATGGCCGAATGCAGCCGAAACATACCCCTTCAGGTTGTGCTGATGGCCCCCTCGGCCGTACCGGCCACACACATGGAAACGAGCGGCGCTGTTCTCACCGCCGAGGATCTGGCTGGGCTCCTGGATGAAGGGACGGTCCACGGATTGGCTGAACTGATGAACTTCCCCGGCACCATTCAAGGCGACCAGGAAGTTCTTGCCAAGATTGCAGCTTTCAACGGACGGCCCCGGGACGGCCACGCGCCTGCACTCAGCGGACAACCCCTCAACGCCTACGCAGCCGCCGGACCGGGCAGCGATCATGAATGCGCGACCGTGGCGGAAGCTTCCGAGAAGCTGGCGCGGGGATTCTACATTTTGATTCGGGAGGCGACCAACGCCCGCAATCTGCATACGCTGTTGCCGTTGATCAACGCGCGCAACGACCGCCGCATCTGTTTCTGCACTGACGACCGCATGCCCGGTGACTTGCTCGAGCACGGGAGTATCGACTACATTCTGCGGGAGGCAATCTCCTTTGGGATTGAGCCGGTCACAGCTTTCCGCATTGCTACCCTTAATAGCGCTGAATGGTTCGGTCTGCACGATCGGGGGGCCATCGCGCCCGGGAGGCGGGCCGACCTGATGGTCTTTGACGACCTGCAAGCCCCCTCCGCCGCGCTCGTCTATACCGACGGCCAACTGCGGGCAGAGAATGGTCGCCTGTTAGACGACAGCAGCCTTGTTTTGGCATCCGTTCCCGCGTCGGTGTCATCCACAGTCAGGGTGGCATGGGATAGCTTCGACCTGCGCATTCCTGCTGCGGGCTCGCACGTTCGCGTCATTGGTTCGCTGGAGAATCAGGTCCTGACCGAAGAGCGAATTCTAGAGGCGCGGATCGAGGACGGTCAAGCCGTGTCCGATCCGGCGAGAGACATTCTGAAGATAGCCGTAGTCGACCGGCACACCGCCAGCGGATCCATGGGTTTGGGATTCATACAGGGGTTCGGTCTGCAGCGCGGGGCCATCGCCGGCACAATCGCACACGACCATCACAATCTGGTTATCATCGGCGTCGATGACGAGTCGATGACGAATGCAGCCAGAACCGTTGCCGAGATGGGAGGTGGACTGGCAATCGCTGACGGGTCGGAATCTTTGACCACTCTGCCGCTGCCGGTAGCCGGCTTGATGAGCGCACAACCGCTGGCAAAAGTCCGCAGCGACTACGATGCGCTCCTGGACGCAGCCCATGAACTGGGCGCAACCATTTACGATCCTTTCATGGCGATGAGTTTCATGGGCCTGGAAGTGATCCCAAAACTGAAACTGACCGACCAAGGTCTTGTGGATGTTGAGACTTTCAACTTCGTTGACCTGTTTGCCAAGCAGTAAGTAGATTTGACTGCAGCGAACCCACCAGTCTCGGAAACCACTCTTTATTTCGGCTTACGATTTGAAAAAGGCAAATTAAATGTTCGAAACGATCAATCCTGCCGCGGAAGACTCTATACTTGGGCTGACGGTGGAATTTCAGAAAGACACGAATCCGAAGAAGATCAATTTGGGGGTAGGCGTATACAAAGATGGCAGCGGTCAGACGCCTGTACTGTCCACTGTGAAAGAGGCCGAAGCGCGTCTACTGCGTTCGGAGGCAACCAAGAGCTATTTGCCTATCGACGGTCTTGCTTCATATGCAGAGTTGAACCAGCAAATCGTCTTTGGCAGCGAGCACACCATTCTCAGTGACGAACGCGCTGCCACTGTACAAACGCCCGGGGGTACTGGCGCACTACGCGTTGCAGCCGACTTTGTGCGGCGCATATCACCCAAGGCGACGGTCTGGCTGAGTGACCCGACCTGGCCGAATCATCCCAATCTGTTCGGAGGCGCTGCCCTGCAGGCGTCTTCCTATCCCTATTTTGACGCCGACAGCAACGGGGTCGACTTCGACCGTATGATGGCCGTCCTCGAGACCATCCCTGCCGGGGATATTCTTCTGCTGCATGGCTGTTGCCACAATCCCACCGGCGCCGATCTCTCAACACAACAGTGGCAGGAGGTTGCCTCCCTCTGCGCCGGACGCGGCATTCTGCCGCTGCTGGACTTCGCCTATCAAGGCTTCGGCGATGGGCTCGATGAGGACGCGTCCGGAGTCAGAATCGTCGCAGACCACTGCCGCGAATTCCTGGTTGCCACCTCCTATTCCAAGAATTTCGGACTGTACAATGAACGGGTAGGGGCACTGACCCTGGTGGCGGCCAGTTCGGAGGCGGCGGAGGCCGCCCACAGCCATTTGAAGATCTGCGTGCGCACAAACTACTCCAATCCCCCTGCCCACGGCGGCCAGATTGTGGCGGAAATCCTGGGTGATCCCGACCTGCGTCAGCGTTGGGAAGTGGAGTTGGCGGATATGCGCAACCGCATCAACGACATGCGCCACCACTTCGTCGAAACGCTCGATGAGCAGGGCGCGGACCGTGACTTCTCGTTCATCGCTCATCAGCGAGGCATGTTCAGCTACAGCGGCCTGACGCCGACGCAGGTACAGGCGCTGCGCGAGCGCCATTCCATCTATATTGTCGGTTCCGGCCGCATCAACGTCGCGGGGATGACCGAAGCCAATATGGAATACCTCTGTGCGGGCATTGTAGACGTTCTGGAGTGATGGCAGGCAGTATTGAGGCTGCGCAGGATCGGGGCTGATGTTGCATTTGATCCCGTTGCATGGAGCTCTGCTACATTTCTGAAGGCGTCTTCACTCATAAAGTCAAGATACTGTTCTATTTCCAAATTGAAATCCAATCCCATTCGATTGAAGGCATAACACAGTAGGCAGGTGATTTCTGATGAAACCCCTCTCTCGACTTGTCGAGTCCGTGCCGGGCAGCCCGACGACACTGATGATGCAGAAAGGCCGCGAACTGGCTGCGCAGGGTCTCGACGTGATTAATCTGGCTGGGGGCGAGCCGGACTCTGACACGCCCAAACATATCCAGCAGGCTGCATTCGACGCCATCGCAGCCGGAGACACCCATTATCCTCCGTCATTCGGAAAGCCTGAGCTGCTGGACGCAATATGTGCTAAGCTGGAGCGCGAGAACAACGTGCAGGCTGTACCCGACCAGTTGGTTGTAACGCCGGGCGGCAAGTGGGCGCTCTTTTCTACTCTGGCGTCGACGCTCAATGAGGGTGATGAAGTCATGATCCTAGACCCGGCTTGGGTGAGCTACGCGCCGATGGTGCGGCTGAACCGCGGCGTACCTGTTCACGTACCTCTGCCGGCAGCCGACAGCTTTCGCGTCCGCGCCGCACAGCTGGAGGAACACGTCAGCGAGAAGACGAAGCTGATCATGATCTGTTCACCCAGCAACCCGACCGGTCGGGTGCTGACTCAGGAGGAACTCGACGACATTGCCGCCTTCGCGCAGAGGCACGACCTGTATGTCCTCAGTGACGAGATCTACGAACACATCCTCTTCGACGGCGCCCGTCACCGTTCGATTGCCAGTATGCCCGGCATGGCGGAACGAACCATCATCATCAACGGTTTCAGCAAGAGTTACGCTATGACCGGGTGGCGCCTTGCTTGGCTCGCCGCCCCCCTGACCGTTGCCAAACTGGCCCGTACCTACCAGACCCAGACCGTTACGTCTGCGGCCAGCTTCTCCATGGTCGCTGGCGCGGCAGCTCTCAACGGCCCTCAAGATTGCGTTCACGAGATGGTCGACTCCTACGTTCAGCGCCGCAACTTCCTGCTGGACGCGCTGGACGAGATCCCTGGCATCCGCAGCAGCCCTATTGAGGGCGCCTTCTACCTCTTCGCCAAGTTTACGCAGTCGGACAAGAAGAGCCTCGAGATTTCTCAGGTCCTACTGGAGGAGGGCCTGCTTGCCACGACGCCGGGTATCGCCTTTGGCGAAGCGGGTGAAGGTTACGTCCGTTTCAGCTTCGCCACAGCGATGGGCGATCTGGAAAAAACTGTCGAACGACTAGCCCGTATCGTGCCGGGTCTCTGAGAGCCGCTATGGATATTTCTCCCCTGCAATTCTTCCTGGCAATTCTTGCCGGCATCGTCGCCGGCATCATCAACACGCTGGCCGGCAGCGGTTCGGCGGTGACCCTGCCGATGCTGGTATTTCTGGGTCTCGACTCCGGCGCCGCCAACGCCACCAACCGGATTGGGGTCATCATACAGAACGTGGTAGGCATTACGACCTTCGCCCGCAGCGGCCGGATGCAACTGCGAGGAGGCGCAACAGAACGACAGAAGGCGGAAAACATATTGGACCCCGACTCTCTGCGTTTCGGCCTCTGGCTGAGCGCCGCGGGGATGCCGGGCGCGCTCGTCGGCGCTTATGTGGCCACGCTTCTGGACAAGGACGCCATGAATCTGGCTATCGGTGGCATGCTGATAGTCGTCCTCGTAACGATCTTCTTTAATCCGACCAAATGGTTGCGAGAGAGGTCCGAAGTGCGCAAGGAGCGACCAGAACCCTTTGTGCTGCTTCTGTTCTTTGCCATCGGCATCTACGGCGGTTTCATTCAGGCCGGGGTTGGCGTCTTTCTGGTGACCGCTCTTGTGCTGGGCGTAGGATACACGATTGTCCACGCCAACGCGGTCAAGCTAATCTTTGTGCTGGCACTTAACATTGTCGCATTCGTCGTCTTCATCTTGTCGCCCCTGGAGATCAATTGGGGCATCGGCGCGCTGATGGCGGTGGGCCAGAGTATCGGCGCCTGGGCTGCGGTGCGCTTTGCCGTGACGGTGAAGGACGCCAATCGCTGGGTACGCTATCTCCTGATTGTGGTCGTCATATATTCGATTCTGCGCTTCTTTGGACTGCTGGACTTGTTTTTCGGGCTATTCTGAAGTCTCTTTGAGTAAATTCTTCTGATGTAATATGGTCAATCCGGGCAAATCGGTATTTCGAGCGGAAAAACTCACGTCCCAGCCCTTCAACTTTCACTTTTCCGCGCCCGCGACACTAGAGAAGTACTGACTATATATAACGGTGAGTGATAGGAGATATAACGGTGAGTGATAGGAGCGCCCCAATGAACAGACAAATCAGCCATGTTACCGTCATCGGCGCGGGTACTATGGGCGCGGCCATCGCCGGACACCTGGCCAACGCCGGAATCTCCTCCCATTTGCTGGATGTCGCGCCGACCGAACTGACGCCAGAGGAGGAGGCCAAAGGGCTGTCACTGGAAGACCGCGCCGTCCGCAACCGGATCGTGCAAGCCGGATTCGAGAGGATGACTCAGGCCAGGCCGGCCAGTCTTTTCAGCCCCGAACTGGCTGAGTTGATCACGCTGGGCAATGTCGATGATGACCTGGAGGCCGCGGCCGCGCAGAGCGACTGGATTATCGAGGCCATTTTGGAGCGGCCCCGCCCCAAACAGGAGTTGATGGCGAGACTGGAGGCGGTTGCGCCGGCCCACACAGTTATCAGCACAAATACGTCGGGCATACCCATTCACATCATCAGCTCCGGCCGCAGCCAGGCCTTTCAGCGCCGCTTTCTGGGCACCCACTTTTTCAATCCGCCCCGCTATCTGCGCCTGCTGGAACTGATTCCCGGAGCGCAGACCGATCCGGCTGTCGTTGCCGATATGAAAGCATTTGCCGAGAGACGCCTGGGCAAGGGCGTTGTCATCGCCAAGGACGTGCCCAACTTCATAGGCAATCGCATGTTCAGCTATATCCAGAGCAGTCTACTGGAGTTCGCCATCGCCAACGACTATACTGTCGAGGAGGTGGACAGGCTGACCGGCCCGTTGATCGGGCGGCCCAAGACGGCTACCTTCCGTCTGCTCGACGTGGTCGGCATCGACGTGGCCGCGCTTGTCGGAGAGCATCTTTACGACATGATCCCCGACGACGAGGACAGGGACACTTTACGCGGGCCACTTGGCTCTGAAGTGCTCATGACCCTAATTCAGAACGGTCTCCTCGGTTCCAAGAGCGGCCAGGGCTTCTACAAGACGGTTGTCGACAGCGAAGGCAGGAGAAGCTTTTGGGGACTGGACTTGCAAGCGGCCTCCGAAGGCGAAGTGGACTACCTGCAACCGGCTCGCACCTCTTGGCCCAGTGTGGACGCTGCAAAAAATGCTCCACTGCCCGAACGTCTGCGCGGCCTCGTCGCGGCCCAGACTACCAGCCAGGACGGCGAAGAAACGGGCGACGAGGCTGCCGCCCTGCTCTGGCATACGCTGAGCCGCACGTTGGCCTACGCTTCCAAGCGATTGCCCGAGATCGCGGAAAACCCTGAGGATATCGACAACGCCATGAAGTGGGGCTTCGGCTGGGAGATGGGACCGTTCGAAACCTGGGATGCACTGGGTGTCGCGGCTACAACGCAGCGTATGGCGGAGGAAGGCTTGACGGTCGCCCCGTGGGTGCAGGATATGCTCGATGGAGGCCACAGTACTTTCTACCGGTTTGAAGAAAGTAGCGGCAACGGGGCGAGCTCGGCGCGCCTGCAAGTGTACGACCCGCAATCCGGTGAGTACGAAGACCGCGAAGACAGCGAACGGGCGGTCAGCATTCCTTCTCTCAAACGCGGTCGGGGCGCGCTGGCCGAAAACAGTTCTGCCAGCCTGCTGGACCTGGGCGACGGCGTGCTTCTGCTGGAGTTCCATACCAAAATGAACGCCTTGGACCTGGAGATCGGACCCATCGCCAGCGCGGCCATCGAGCGTCTCCACGGAGATGCTACCGGGCTTGTGATTGGCAATCAGGGTGGCAACTTCAGCGCGGGCGCCAACCTCTTCCTGATCGGTTCTCTGGCCCAGTCGGGTCAGTCGGACAAGCTGGACGAGGCGATCAACGCGCTGCAACAGATGATGCAGCAGTTGCGCTGCGCGCCCAAGCCTGTTGTGGCAGCGCCCTATCAGCTGGCTCTTGGCGGCGGCGCGGAGGTGACGATGGGCGCCGACCGTATCGTTGCTCATGCCGAACTCTACATTGGCCAGGTCGAAGTAGGTGTCGGCCTGATCCCGGCTGCCGGTGGATGCAAGGAGCTGGTTCGCCGCCTCGTCAACCCGCACATGGGGGAGCAGAACGCCAACCCTGCGTCCAGCCTGGAGCAGGTATTCGAGCTCATCGCCCTCGCCAAGGTTTCTTCTTCGGCTGCAGAGGCGCGCCAGATGGGATTTCTCGATCAACGTGACCGCGTGGTAATGAATTACAACCATCTACTGTCTGAAGCTAAAGCCGAAGTTCTGCGCATGGCTGAAGAAGGCTACACCCCCCCCGCCGTCAACGGCAACATCTTCGCGGCCGGCCGCGATTACCTCGCCAATATGAGGGTGGGCATCTACATGATGCGAGAGGCAGGCCATATCACTGCTCACGAAACGATCATCGCCGACCATCTGGCCTACGTCCTCTGCGGTGGTGAGCTCAGCCAGCCAGCCTGGATGGACGAGCAGTATTTCCTCAACTTGGAACGTGAAGCATTCAAGACCCTTTGCGGCTACCCAAAGAGCCAGGAACGCATCTGGCACATGCTGAAGACCGGCAAGCCGCTGAGAAACTAGCACCACTGTCGGTAATTCAAGACTTGCATTCACAACGTGAACTCGAAGGGAAAAGTGGGCGATTCATATACTGTCTTTCGCTACAGGAGCACAACACCATGACTAACGCTGTTATCGTTTCGGCCGCTCGGACGGCCATAGGCAAGGCACCGCGGGGGACTTTACGGACTACCCGACCTGAGGAGATGGCTGCCGCTGCAATAGGCGCCGTGATGGAACGGGCGCCGGCTGTGGATGCCAAGGAGATCGACGACGTCATCATGGGCTGCGCCATGCCGGAGGCCGAGCAGGGCATGAACGTGAGCCGCATCGCCAGCCTGCGCGCCGGCCTGCCGGTCGAGGTGCCGGCGCAGACGGTCAATCGCTTCTGCTCGAGCGGCCTGCAGACGATTGCCCTGGCCGCGCAGCAGGTTATGAGCGGAATGGGCGAGGCGGTCATCGCCGGCGGCGTGGAGACCATGTCCATGGTTCCGATGAGCAGCAATAAGTTCATGGCCAACCCTGACCTGGCCAAAGAACATCCCGGTGTTTACATCGGCATGGGGCTGACAGCGGAAAACCTGGCGCGCCAGTATGAGGTAACGCGCGAAGAGCAGGACGCATTTGCCCTGCGCAGCCACCAGCGCGCGGCCGCCGCGCAGGACGCCGGCAAGTTCGACGAGGAGGTCGTGCCACTGGAGGTCGAGCTCACGCTGGGCGAGGGCGGCGGCACCAAGACTTACAATATCGTCTTCGACCGGGACGAGGGCATTCGCCGCGATTCGTCGGTTGAGGCGCTGGCCAAGTTGCGGCCGGTCTTCCACGCGCGAGGGACCGTTACGGCCGGCAACAGCAGCCAGACCAGCGACGGCGCCGCGGCCGTTCTGGTGATGAGCGAGGAGAAGGCGGAGCAGCTGGGACTTGAACCGATGGCCCGCTTCCGCGGATTCGCGGTTGGTGGCGTCGCGCCGGAAGTGATGGGAATCGGTCCGGTGGCGGCGGTGCCCAAGGCGCTCAAGCTGGCCGGCGTCAGCCTGGACGACATCGATCTGGTCGAGCTCAACGAAGCCTTCGCGGTGCAGGCGCTGGCCGTCATCCGCGAGCTGGAGCTGGACGAAGAGACGGTCAATGTCAACGGCGGCGCCATCGCTCTGGGTCATCCGCTGGGCTGCACCGGCGCCAAACTGACGGTGCAGATGCTGCACGAACTGGCGCGGCAGGACAAGCAGATTGGTCTCGTCACAATGTGCATCGGCGGCGGCATGGGCGCGGCCGGGGTCATCGAACGGCTGAATTGAATTGTTAGTATACTGCCGGCGGTAGCTGCGCTAGCTAGAATCTACTATGCGCTGTCCACTGCCGTTTACCACTCCCTGGAATTGGGCACTTCCAGCCACTCGCCGCCTTGGCGGATCGAATCCTGGCTAACCAGGCCTGGGAGTGTCATGTCCATGGCCGCGTGGATGTCGATCGGCGGCGGCTTGCGTCCCTGCACCGCGTCGACGAAATCCATCACTTCGAAGTAGTCACCCCCGCCGTGGCCGGCGCGGACCGCCTCTTCCGGCGGGTCGCGCCAGATCTCCGGCATGAACTCGGCTTCAAACTCTTCCAGCGGAACCCAGACATCTGGGTCCTGACAGAAGTCCTCCAGCCATATCCAGTCGCCTTCGCCAGGGCGGCGCCTGCTCTCGTAGGCGCCCTTCGTACCCTGCAGCGTGTAGTTGGTCATTGAGTGGGGTCGCTTGGAGAGCATGTCTACGCGCACGCGCATCAGTTTTTCGCTGCGCGTTTTGCATAGCAGGAGCACGGTGTCCTCCATGGCGTGTTCGGGGTCGGTCCAGATTCCGGTGCCGATGCAGCTGATGCGTTCAGGCCGCTCCTTGATCCACATGAGGCAGGGGCCAAGGCTATGGGTGGGGTAGGTGCAGCCGTTGACGCCGACCTGCCAGTAGTAGCGCCAGGTCGGGGTGCCGTCGGGCAGGTGGTGTAGTACGGAGAGCTCGTGGATATATTCGCCCTCGGCGTAGTAGGTCTCGCCGAAGAGACCGGCCTCGACCAGCGCTTGCACCAGCACATTGGGCTTCATGTACATGTAGTTTTCGGCCATCATGTAAATGGCGTCGCTCTGGTTGCAGGCCTGGGTTAGCCAGCGGCACTCGTCGACTGAGACCGCGGCCGTCACCTCGCTGAGGACATGGATGCCGCGTTGCAGCGCGGCGATCGCTTGCGGCGCGTGGTACTGCATCGGTGACGATACCACGACAGCGTCCGGCTTGGCCTCATCCAGCATCGTCTCAAATACGTTATATAGTTGAGTAACGCAAGTGGCCTCTCCCGACGCCGCCAGGGTAGGCGCGAAGGGGTCGCAGAGGGCAACGATCTCGGTCTCTGGGTGGGTTTGAAACGCCTTGAAAAAGGAGCCTGCCCGGCGCGCGCCCGAGAAGGCGACTTTGATCTCATCTGCCATTGTTGTCACCTGGGTCTTATGTAGGAGCGAGGTGTTATCTCCACTCGCTCCTCGATTTTCTTTCCTGTGGAGGACCTACAGGTATTTCCCGAAGAACTCTGCCGTCCCCTCAACGCCGCCCCATCCGTGTCCGTGGGGGTGAACCAGCTTCCACAGTCGGTCGCCCGCGCCGGCGGCTTCGTAGATGCGCTTCACACCCTCGTACCCCTTTAGCATGTCGTGGATATAGAAGCAGTCGTCGTACATGCCCATGTCGAGCATGAGGGGACGGGGCGCGATCAGGCCGGCGATGTCGTCGGTGTCGAACCAGGCGTGGATGCCGGGAACGATTTGCGAGCCGCAGAAGTTGACGCGTTCGAAAGCGAAGCCCTTCCACGGGTTGACGTAGCCCATGATATCAGCGGCGGCGATGCGCGGCTCTGCGGCGGCGGCGAATGTAGTCATCGTGCCGCCTTGCGATAGGCCCATCATGCCGATGCGTTTGGGATCGACCTCGGGGCGGGTCTCCAGGTAGTCGATACAGCATTTCATGTCCCAGATGTTGAGTGTCAGGGGCCAGCGGTCGAGCATGGTGCCGCGAATGTAGTTGACATTGCACGGGTCGCGTCCGGGGTACGGGTTGCGGCCGTCGCGGCGTTCGCCAAAGCCGCGCAGGTCAGGTGAAATCGTCAGATAGCCGGCCCTGGCCATTTGGAAGCCGTAGTCGTAGTTGTGCAGATCGATGTTGGCTTGCATTTCGTCGGTGGAGCGGATCCCTGCCACTGGATCTTTGCCGAACGGTCCGTGTCCGTGCGAGCAGAGGATGGCGGCGTTTGTACCGTTGGCGGGCATTGTTTTGGGGCGCAGGACCTGGCAGGGCACGCTCATGAACTCTTCGGAGTTGAAGACCACACGCTCGCGGATCAGGCCGTCGTCCTCGACGCTGCTTTCGACTTCGGCCTCCAGCGGGACCGGTTTGGGGAAACTGCCCAGGAGCTCCATGTACTTGGTGTGCGCGGTCTGACGCCAACTCTCAAAGTCCGCCGTCTGGCCGTCAAAGTGGAGCTTGGGCGTGAAGTTATCGACCTGATCTTCCCAGTATGCCTGCATTGAGAAGTTGCGTCTCGCCATTGTCCTCTCCTCACGCTCGGTTAGGGGCGCGCTTTCTCTCCTGAAATTATAACACGGGAAATTGGCCGGAATAGCCCGAATTTCCGCCAAGAATGCCTCTCAGCTCTTCATCGCGGACGGTCTTGAGTACATAGTCGGGAACCTCGGTGCCGGGCCAGTTAACGAACCAGTTGGGCGTGAAGCCGTAGAACATGGTATAGCGCACGTTTTCGCTCAAGATGGGCACGCCAGCGTGGAGGAGCGTTTCTGTGAAGTGGAGGATGCTGCCGGCTGTTGCGGTGGCCTCGACGATGGGGCACTTATCCTTGAGCGCCTCATAGTTTCCTTCAAGTCTGTGAGATCCGTCGAGGATCATCGTGCCGCCGTCGCCGGGGGAGACATCGGTAAGGTAGGTGATGTTGTTGAGAAAGACGCAGTTGATCAGGTCCGGGTCGGTATCGTGGGGGAAGGTGCCCCACTTGGGGCGTAGGCCGCGGTGCCAGCCCATCTTGTCGGGATCCCGCAAAACGGTCTCCTGGGCGCTGCGTTCGGGGTGGGGGCGTTTGATCATGGCGTGGCAGGTCTCGTACTTGACCTCGGCGCCCATCAGCTGGCGATTCGCCTCCAGGACCTGGGGAATCATCAGCCACTCGCGGAAGATCGGGTCCCCATTGACCATGCAGTCGATATGGACGATTTCGTCGTCATCGTCGTGGGCCAGGGGGCGCACATACCTGGACTGCCGTTCCAGCGCAGCCTTGTAGGCCTCGACCTGTTCCGGGTTGAGAACATTTTCTTCCAGAACCCAACCGTGCTCTGCAAAGTGGTGTAGCTGTTCGTAGGATAACACTTTCAGACTCCTGGGGCAGGCATCTTAGAACCAATGGGGTGACTGCGGCTTTTTGGTGCGGATGGATTCGAGCGCGGCAGCGCAGACTGACACGATGTTGGCGCCGCGGCTGGCCGGGATCGGGTTGCTGATTTTGCCGTCGAGCAGGTCGAGGTAGTCGATCACCGAGCGGCCCCAGCCGTGACCGCCGACGACCTCATCGGCAGCGTGCTCTTCGATGTCCGCGGGATCGTGGTCGCGGCGGTAGAGCTTTCCCTTCCACAGTGTGCCCTCAGTGCCGTATACGGCCAGGAAGCCGCCGCCCATGCCTTCGCCCATACCGTGGCCGGAGCAGCCGCTGGTCACGTAGACCTTGCCGGCGGCGCCGTTTTCGAACTGGAGGATGACGATGTAGCAGTCGTCGTCGGGGAACATGGGGACGCTCATCTTGTTGCTGTAGGCGTAGACCTCGGTGACGGGGGAATCGACGGTCCAAAGGATCAGGTCGAGGGGATGGCAGCCTCCGCCGAGCAGGATGTTCTGCGGGTTCTGTTTGTCGATGCGCCAGGGCGTGTGGTGCGCGCCCTCCGGGGCGTAGTGGCTCCACATGTCGTGGATGTAGTCGCCCTGGACGAAAAAGACGTCGCCGACCCCGCCCGATTTGGCCATCATCGCCATCTCGTGCCAGGGGTGCATATAGCGCATGGTCTGGTCGGTCATGACGTGGGTACCGTTTTGGGCTTCGGCGTCGAGAATGCGCTGGCAGTCGGCTACTGTGGTAGCCAGCGGCTTCTCGACGAGGGCGTGGCAGCCCTGCTCCAGCGCCATGACCGTCTGATCGGCGTGCAGGTGGTCCGGGCCGGCGACGACGACCACATCGGGTTGGGTGTCGCGCAGGAGCTGGACGTAGTCGCCGCCGGTGGCGGTTTCGGGATACAGCTTTTTCATTCTGTCGAGCATTGACTGCTGCGGATCTACGACGCCGGCGATTTCGCCGCGTCCGTCGGTTGCGGCCACTTGTGCAACACTGCGTCCGGCGCTGCCGCCACCGCTGATCAGAAATCTGTATTTGTTCATGCGAGTTTCGTCCTTTGGGTTTAGGCGTCCGACTCGGGAATGGCTTCAGGATCGAGGAAGGCGACATCACTTTCGTCATCCTCGAATCGGGTCATCCCGACCTCTTTGATGGCGCTGTCGGGCACCTTTTCGAGCGGCGTGTAGCTGGGGTGATGCGCTTCGCGGTAGGGGTCATTTCGGGCGGCGTTGTAGCAGCAGATCAGCGACCAGCGTGGATTGTTCGAGCGGTTCTGATCGGAGCGATGGAGGATGTTGCAGTGGAAGAAGAGCGCGTCGCCCGGCTCGGCTTCGCAGTGGACCAGTTCGAGACGTTTCTCAGCCTCGATTACGCGCTCAAGGTCCGCGCCGGCCTGCTGTCCTGTTTCGACATGGGTGATGCGGCCCATGTGGTGGGAGCCCTTGAGGACCTGCATGCAGCCGTTCTCGCGGGTGGCGGCGTCGACGGCGACGGAGACACTTGACATCAGTGGGTAAAGGACGTAGTTGTCGTACCAGTAGCCGTAGTCCTGGTGCCAGGCCCAGGCGCCGCCGATCTCGGGGTCCTTGAGGATCATTTTGGAGTGGTAGTGGTAGACTTCGCCGCCGAGAAGCTGCTCCATTGCGTTGACGACGCGGGTGCAGCGGGCGTACATGCCGTAGATGCCGTTGCCGGGGTGGTTCCACAGGGTTAGGCGGACGGTTCCGCCTTCGCCGTCCTCGCGGCCGAAGGATTTCTGGTCCATCTGGCGGTCGGCGACGGCGGTGCGGCGCAGCAACTCGATCTCCTCGGCGTCGAAGAAAGACCTAACGATGAGATAGCCGTCGTCGTGGTATGTTTGGATTTGTTCTGGTGTGAGCATGGTTTGTTCCTTCTTTGTTTATTGACCGAGCGAAACGACTGTAATGTGAGATAAATTCGGAGCCTGGAATACACTTACTATTGAATCTCAAAGTAAGTTTCTTTGTATATTTCGCGGAGCAACCTCCCCTGGTAAGTCCAATGTGTTGAGGTGGCCGGAGCACCTGAAGTGCCCAAGAGCTGCTTCGTGATCGGAGTAAGGTAATCTTCTTTGTCCTTATATCTGACCTTATTGTGGCTGACGACTTCGACTTCGATATCTTCCCGAGTAAACTTGAGAATTTCTCCAACATCTATTTTCATATCGACAAAATTCATTCTGGGCCCCCTCGACTTCAGCCTGTTGACCCCCGCGAGCGATTCTACATCTACATTCGCAGCTTCTTTCTGAATCTCCGGCGTTACATCGTCAGTAGCGACTAAACTAAGTAGGGCTTTCGCCTGGAAGGATTCAATTTCGAAAAACTCGCGTTTAGGATTGATTCGATAAGGCCCGAACGCCTCGTGGAATGCTTCTTCTACTTTCTTTGCATCTGCAACCCTCGCTGCATAAACACAATCAAACGGGACTGGGACGCCAGTAGAGTATAGTTCGCCTAGTCTCTTCTCAATTGAGTCCCTCGAGGTCCTGCCTATTTTCACGATCCCCGGCATTGCAACGTTCTCTAGTATATAAACAATGCCTCCTTGATTCTCTTTACTCATTTGAATGTAATCTCCGTCAAATGCTGCAATGTCCTCCAGTCCATTTCGAATGTCGCTCAACGAAATTCATGACATTTGCTTTTCCATCTCGACCACCGTTAGCGCAAATCCCTCCAACTCCTCCTCTTTGCGGGATACCTCTCTGAATCCTTGTTTGCGGTAGAAGGCCAGGCCTCTCTCGTTCTGCGCCTCTACCTCAAGGACGAGTTTCTGTGTTCCGGGGTAGGCGGCTACGCACGCATCAAGCAGCTTGCCGCCGATGCCCTGGCGCTGGGAGCCGGGCAATACATACAGGCGTCCAATGCTTATGATTTCGGCGTTTGGCTGGCCTGCCGTCAGTAGCCCAACGATAGCGCCCTGGTCGTCTTTGGCGACGTGGAAAAAGACCCGGTCATTCTTAATCTCAGAGGCCAGCGTTTCCGGGCTGTGCCAGAGCGAGGTTACTTTCTGAATCACCTCAGCTGGTAAGAACGGGCCATAGGTGTCGGTCCAGGTTCTGCTGAGAACCTGCTTTATCTCGCCCACTTCGTCAACTGTTGCGGGTTGAATTGCTATCATACGTGTTCATTTAAGAAGGCACAGTCCAGGCAGGCTAACTATGGCCTGCAGGCCACGCCTCGGGCGTAAAGGGCCAGCCGAGTTTGGCGCAGACGTCGCGCCAGCGTTCCTCCATGTCGGGCATGTAGAGGAGGGGTACCCACCCCAGTCTAAGGTATATGCTGAGGGCGGCTAAACGCCAGTCTTCGGTGTTGAGATAGATATTCTTGTAGCCGGCCTCAAGCAGTCGGCGCACTACGGCGGCGCTAATCGCCATGCCCAATCCTTTACCGGCATGGTCGGGGTGGCCGGCGAGCCAGCCCAGTGAGCCGCCAAAGGGGTGGAGCGCATGGGGCCTGTGATGGGCGATCGCCGTAGCAACAATCTGGCCGCTGGTCCCCTCTACGATCAGGTACCACCCGTCTGGCAGGACCATGTCGAGCCAGGGCTTCATGACCTTTTCGTCCCAATGTCCAAAACCGGCAAGCCCCATAAGTTGGTAATAGCCTGCTTCGTCACCGGGCAGGAATGTACGCATCGTGTAGCCGGCGGGAACGTAGACGGCGGGGGGCGAATTGAGCATATCGCGAGTCCAGACCATCTTCAGCCCTTCCTTCTCCCGTTCTTCGCCCAATTCTGATCTGTCCTGATTCTCGTGAATACGCTCGTCGAAAGATGCGTAGGCAAGTCTGAGCCGGGTCGCCCTCTCTCTCCGCTAGCGCAACCTGATGCAGACTGCCGGCGGTATCTTTGCCGTTTTACGCGTTTCTGTCCACTGCTCCACCATGCAAAGGCCAGTGGGGACAGACTACGGGTGGCTCGAGGGCCATTCCTCCGGTGTAAACGGCCAATTGAGATTCGCGCAAACGTCCTTCCAGCGCTCCTCCATGTCCGGCAAATAGAGGAAGGGAATCCACCCCTGTCTCACGTATATGCTAAGTGCGGGCAGGCGCCAATCGTCTGTGTTGAGGAAGATGTTTTTGTAGCCGGCTTCGAGCAGACGGCGCACAACGGCTGCGCACACTGCCATGCCCAGCCCTTTGCCCGTGTGTTCGGGATGTCCGGCGACCCAGCCAAGCTCGCCGCCGAAGGGGTGGATGTCCTGGGGTCGGTGATTGGCCATGGCCGTGCAAACGATTTTGCCGCTGGCGCGGTGCTCGATCAGGAACCAGCCGTCGGGCAGGATATGGTCGAGCCAGGGTCGCAGGATTTCTTCATTCCAGCGCGTGAATCCGGCCAGGTCCATGACGTCGTAAAAGCCCTCTTCGTCGCCGGGCCTGTAGGTGCGCAGGGTATAGCCGATGGGGACATGCACGGCGGGCGGCGAGCCGAGAAGCTGCTCGGGCCAGATCATTTTCAGCTGTTCCTTCCTTCTTTCTTCGCTCATGCGGCTAATCCTTTGAACCCGGTTTACGTAGTGCTCTTCCAGCTAAAGGCAGGCGAAACGGAGAAGAGAGAAACAAGCCCCGGTGTCGAGACTTTTTCAGAATTCTCCCACGACGTGGAGAAAACCGTCTTCATGTTACGTTACTTCGGCCACCTTGGCTGGCAGGCCGGTGCGGATTGAGTCCCAGCAGGCGGACGCGGTGGCAATCACTTTGGCTCCTGCGACTTCGTCGATGAGGGGACGCTTGTCCTCTCGTAGGCACTCTTCAAAGTGGCGCATGTAACGCAGCACTTCCTGGCCGTGTCCGGCTTCGCGCCTGAATTCCATGCTGAACTCGGGCTGGCCCTCGATCTTGTCGAGAACGAGCTGGTCGTTGACGAAGGAGCCCTTGTCGCCGAAGATGCTCAACCCCTGCATGGGCAGGGGAGGCTCGACCAGACCGTATACGGCCAGGATGCGGGCGATAACACCGGAACGAAAACGCAGGTTGATGAGGAAGTTGTCGTGTTTGTCGGAAGGGTAACGGTCGTCCATGTGGCTGCAGGACGCGTAGGTGAACACTTCATCGACATCGCCGAAGAACCAGCGAAGCAGATCGATTGGATGGCAGGCGCCACCGTATAGCCAGTCCTGCGGCGCCTCGTGCCGCCACCCGGTGCGATCCATGACAGGCCGCATATCGTGGACGTAGTGGGCCTCGGCGAAGAGCGGTCGCCCGAGGTCGCCGTCTTCAAACAGCTTGTGCGCAGCCATATACGGGGGCTTGAAGCGGGAGGTCTGCCCGACGAGGAACTTCAGGCCCGCCCTCTTCACCAGCTGCACGACGCGTCTGGCCTCTTCCAAGGAGACCACCATTGGCTTTGTGCAGATGATATGCTTGCCGGCGGCGACGGCGGCTTCTATATGTCGCATGTGCAGGTGGTCGGGCGAGTAGATGCCGACAACGTCGACATCGGGCTGTAGTGCCAGCTCCTGGTAGTCTGTGGTCAGGTGCGGGATTTCGTGCTCTTTGCCCAGCTGCTCCAGTCGCTCGGTGTCGCTGTCGCACAGGGCGCGCACCTGCATGCTGGACGTCGCATCCTGGTTGATGGCAAGCATATTCGCTCCCATTCCCAGGCCGATGACGCCGACCCCGATCTCTTTACCCATTCTTCTACCAAACATGAGTATACCCGTCCGAAGTGTGAGCGGCGGACAAAGCGCGCCGCTTTGCGGTTTTCTCTACTTCAGCCCTTGATGCCGGTCAGAGCGATCCCCTTCACCAGGTTTCGCTGAAAGATGAAAAAGACGATGAGCGGGGGAATCAAGGTAAGCAGGGAGCTGGCCATGACCTTGGAGTAGTCGAACCAGCCGAAGGAGTTGCCGATGCCGCGCAGGGCCAGCGGGAGCGTGTAGTTGCCGCCGTCGGTGATTGTGACGAGGGGCCAAAGATAGTCGTTGAATGTGGCCCTGAAGCTGAAGATTGCCAGCACGGAGATGACCGGTTTCATCATGCCGACGATGATGCGGGTGTAGATGGTGAAATCGCCGGCGCCGTCGATTTTGGCGGCGTCGTAGAGCTCGACGGGGATGCCGTAGACGAACTGGCGACAGAGGAAGATGCCGAAGGATGAGAAGACGGAGGGCACGATCAGGACCCATAGCGTGTTGAGGAGCTCGAGCCGGTCCATGACGATGTAGAGTGGTATTAGGAGGGTGAGGAAGGGCACCATGGTGGTCGAGAGCACGAAGTAGAAGAGAGGTTCGCGCAGGGGGAAGCGCAGGCGGGCGAAGCAGTAGCCGCCGAGGGTGGAGGTGATGAGAACGGCGATGACGGTGGTGACGGTGACGAAGATGCTGTTGAGGTAGGAGCGGGTGAGGCTGCCGCCGCCGATTTTGTGGGAGAGGACGACCTGGAAGGCCTCGAGCGACCACTCTTCGGGCCAGAGCGTGGGAGGGATGCGGATGATGTCGGCGGGCAGCTTGAAGGCAGAGAGCACGAGCCAGGCGAAGGGGTAGAGCATTAGGACGCCGCCACCGATGAGGACGGCGATGAGCAGCCAGGTCTGCCAGCGGGTGCGCTGCCAGTAGGGCGTTGAGAGGCGGGAAACGGCGGCGGTCGTGGTCGCGGTCATGGTGCTTCTCCGTCAATAGTCCCAGGATTTGCGGCGGCGCTGGAGCTCAAAGAGGGTGGCGCTGAGCAGGATGACGAACATGGCGATTGAGACGGCGGCGCCATAGCCGAGGTTGAGCACTTCGAAGCCGAGCTGGTAGGTGTAGAGCGAGAGCGTGCGAGTGCTGTGGCCGGGCCCAGGCATGAGTTGGAAGGGCTCGAACAACTGCATGGTGCCGATGATGCTGGTTACGACCTGGTAGGCCATGGCGGGCTGGATCAGGGGCAGAGTGACGGCTGTGAAGCGTTTCCAGGCGCTGGCGCCGTCGAGCTGGGCGGCCTCGAGCAGGCTGTCGGGCACCTCGTTGATGGCGGCGAGCAGGACGATTGATGAGTTTCCTAGGAAGATCCAAACGACCATGAGGGTTATGCACCAGAGGGCCTGGTCGGGGCTTTTTGAGAAGGGCTGGGACGGCAGGCCGAATGATTCGAGGATGGCGTTAAAGGCGCCGCCGTTGGTGCGGTAGAGCCATTTCCAGAGCAGGACGCTGACGATGCCGGGCATGATGACGGGCAGGTTGTAGACGGCGAGGAGAGTGTATTGGTAGACGGGACGCAGGTGGCTGAGCGCAAGGGCGAGCAGGAGGGCGAGGCTGAGGGCGACGAAAATTTCGACGACTGAGAAGGAGACTGTCGTCCTTAGCGCTTTCCAGAAGCCGGGGTCGCCGAGCAGCTTTTCGAAGTTGCGGGTGTTGACGAAGACCGGTTTCTGGATGTAGTCCCAGTTGTTGAAGGAGAGCCAGATCGCGGTCCCAAACGGGATCACGAACATAATCAGGTAGAACAGACTCAGAGAAAAGGCGAAACCCATCCCCAGCCAGCTGTATTGGGAGAGCCAGGCGCGAGGGGACCGGACTGGTGCGGCGTCTGTTGGACTGGGCCCTGCTGTGACTGCCATGGCAGCCTTCCCTTTCAGCGTTGCGTCAACAAGCCAGGCAGCGGGGCGGGACGGCCCGGAAGGACCGTCCCTGCCTGCCGCTGAAGATCAGGCGTTGAGTCGTTCGAGGGCCGTGTCTTCGAGGCCCTGCATTTCGATGTCGATGTTTTCGACGGCCTCCTGGACGGAGATCTCGCCGGTGAGCGCTCTTTCAGCTTCGCGCCAGGCGGGTGCAGGGTTGGCGACGTGGTGGCCGGCGTAGCGGGCGTGGGGCCAGACGCCGAGGGCGCATTTTTTAGAGACGGCCCCGAACGTGGTGTCTTCGATGCGGGGGTCGGCGTAGACGGCGGGCGACATGAGGCTGCCGGAGTAGAATTCCATGGCCTGCAGCTGCCCTTCGGTGCTCATGATCATGTCGATGAACGCGATGGAGGCGTTCAGCTTGTCGGAGTCGTCGGCGAGGCGCCGTGAGAGGGCCCAGGAACCGATGTGGCTGGGGCAGAGGATGCGTTCGACGGCGTCGGGGTGGCTGGGCATCGGCACTGCTTCGAGGTTGAGCGGGAACTGGTTGGCGAGGACGCTGTATGTCCAGGAGCCCATGCCTTCCATGGAAAGGATGCCGTTGGCCATGTCCTGCCAGACGTTGTCGATGAAGTCCCAGTCGAAGAGGCGGTGTTCGTGGATGATGTCGTGCATGAACTGGAGGGCGGCGATGCCGGCTTCACTGTTGTACGTGAACGTGGCGGTTTCGACGTCGTAGGGTCCGCCGCCGAGCTGGTACATGAGAGTCTGTGGGAACAGGCCCAACATGCCGGTGAGGGTCCAGGCGGCATGGGTCATGTTGCCGTCGTCGTCGATCTGCCGGACCTTGAGGCAGTCGTCGATGACGACGCCGAGGTCGCTCCACTGGGTCCAGTCGCCGCCGGCTTCGTCGAAGTGGTCGGTGTTGAGGACGAGGACGCAGTCGGAGAGGCCGGAGATGTAGGGGTAGTAGTAGGCCTTGCCTTCGGGCGCGTTGACGGCGGTGAAGGCGGCGGGGAAGAAGCGTTCTTCGAGGGCGTTGCGGCCGCCGGCGAGGTCGGTGATTTCGAGGAAGACCTGTGATACGTCGGTGGCGACGACCCAGTCGGTGTAGTGATAGTTGATGTCGCCCTCATTGCCGGCTGCGATGGAGGGGAGGAGTTTGGCGAGCAGGTCGCCGTAGCCGATGGGTTGCGTGTTGACAGTTACACCGGGCTCGACTTCGGCGAAGGCTTCAGTGGCCCAGGCGAGGATGCGGTTCATGCCGTCCCAGTCCTGGTGCCAGACGGTGATTTCGGCTTCGAGCTGGTCGGGCATGTCGTCGGCCATGTCGCTGCCGGCCATGTCACCGGCGACGGGGGCGCAGGCGGCGAGCACCGCGCCGGCGGTTGCGGCTGTCGAGATCTGCAAGAAACTGCGGCGACTCATTCTCTCGTGCTGCATGGTCTGAATTCCTTCCGCCCTTGCGGGCATTGAATGGTGAATCGCTACTGCTCGCTGGATTTCAACATCTGTATTGGAACTGAGGCCCTTTCGCTTTATATAGACGGCGATACGGCCAACTTTGAAACATTGCAAGCCGCGCCGTGTATCAGTAGAACCACTCCACTTTTTCCGACCGGCCAGTGCGCGCCGAGGTGAGGCCGGCTTCACAGACGGCGACGTTGTTGGCGCCGGCTTTGGAGGTGATCGGATTTTCGGCCTTGCCCTCCAGCAGGTCCAGAAAGGCGACTACCGAGCCGGCCCAGCCGTGACCTCCGACGACATTGCCGGTGGATGTATCTTCCAACTCAACGGGCTCCTCGTCGCGGCGGTAAAGGTTGCCTTCTTTTAAGGTCCCGGTCAGGCCGTAGCTCTCGAAGAAGCCATGCCAGGTGGGGCCTGAACAGCCGCTGGTCACGTGACATTTGCCCAGAGTGCCGTTGGCGAAGCGCATGATGAGGATGTAGCAGTCCTCGCTGGGGAACTCGGGAACGCACCTGGCGCTGCTGTACATCGAGACCTCTTCAACCGGCGAGTCGACGGCCCACAGCATGAGGTCGATCGGGTGGATGCCACCGCCGAGGAGGATATTCTGGGGATTCTCGGCGTCGATGCGCCAGGGCGTGTGGTTCCTGCCGTGGGGCCAGTACCAGGCGGTCATGTCGTGGATGTAGTCGCCCTGGATGAAGAAGGGCTCGCCGATTTCGCCGGCTTTTGTGGCCAGAACCATCTCGCGCCAGGGGTAGACGTAGCGCATGGTCTGGTCGGTCATGACGTGCAGGCCGGTGCGCTCTTCGACTTCGATCATGCGGCGGGCGTCGGCGACGCTGGTTGCGAAGGGTTTTTCGACGAGGGCGTGGCAGCCGCGTTCAAGGGCGGTGATGGTCTGGTCGGCGTGGAGGTGGTCGGGCCCGGCGACGACAACGACGTCAGGGTTGGTCTCGTCGAGCAGCTCCTCGTAGTTGGTGCCGGCGGCGGCGTTGGGATATAGGTCGAGCGCTTCTTCGAGCTGGGTGCCTACGGGGTCGAAGAGGCCGACGATCTCGCCGCGGCCGTCGGCTGTGGCGACGTGGGCGCAGTGCAGGCCCGCTCCTCCTGAGCCGCAGATTAGGAATTTCGCTGGCGGCATCCTGTTTTATACCTCCGAGTGATGTTGGGCGACTTAACTGTAGTTGCGCCGGATTTCTGACTCAGGACAGAAATTTGGGCTCGTTGATTCTTGTATTGAGATTGGCTTGAGATAGATCGGGTCTGTTGGCTATAGGTAGTGAGAACACCTTTTTTACCACGGAGGGCCACGGAGGGGCACGGAGAACACCTTTTTGTCCACGAAGGGTCGGAAACTGACAAAGGGTGCCTTGTCATTGTTTGAATCAGAAGTCGTTGAATACGTCGACGGCGTTGCCGGTGCGGATTGATTCCCAGGCGGCGACGCCGACGGCTACGGATTTGGCGCCGTCGAGGACGCCGGGGGAGGGGTCCTTGTCGTTGTCGAGGCAGTCCTGGAAGTGGCGCATGTAGCGGATGACGGTGCCGCCGTGGCCGTAGGCGCTGAGATCGGTCTCGGCGTCGTAAGGGGTCGTCTCGACTTCCTCGATATTTTCGTCGAGGACGACGCGGATTTCGCCGGGTTCGTTGTCGGTGTATTCGCCCTGGAGGCTGCCCTTGGTGCCGTAGACGCCGTATTGCATCATCGGCAGGGGCGGATGGACGATGCCGTAGAGGCCGGAGACGCGGCCGATGACGCCGGAGGTGAATTCGACGTTGAGAAAGAAGTTGTCTGGGATGGGGTAGTCGGGGGTAAGGCCGCCTTTGTTGGCGATGGCGTGGACCCGCTTGATGTCGCCGCCGAAGGCGCGGATGATGTCGATGCTGTGGACGCAGCCGCCGAACATGAAGTCCTGGGGCATGGTCAAGCGCCAGGGGGTGAAGTCGTAGATGGGGCGCATGTCGTGCAGATAGAAGCTTTCGAGGGCGATGAGCCGGCCTAGGTGGCCGTCATCGTAGCGCTTCTTGGCATCGAGGAACTGGCGGTCGAAGCGCATGGTCTGACCAACGAGGAATTTGGCGCCGGTTTCTCGGACGAGGTCGACGAGGCGGCGGGCGTCCTCCAGGGTGGTGACCATGGGCTTGGTGCAGATGACGTGCTTGTTGTTTTCGAGGGCACCGATGCAGGACTCGGCGTGGAGGGCGTCGGGGGAGTAGACGCAGACGACGTCGACGTCGTCGCGGCCGACGATGTCGCGGTAGTCGGTGCTCCAGTAGGGGATGTTGAACTGGCGGGCGGCCTGCTCGAGGACGTCGGGGCGGCGGGCGCAGGCGGCGGTGATGGTGAATCGCAGGTCGGGCTCGTCCTGGAGCATGGTCATGGTAGAGGCCATGTTGGCGGGGCCCATGCCGATGATGCCGAGGCGGATGGGAGAATCGCTCATTTTATGTGCCTCCTGACGGGGAGAGGCCGCACGGCAGTTTTGGGTGCGGCCTTTGTTCCGAAAATGGTTCGCAAAGCCGCTCCTGGCTGCTGAATGACGTTGCGAATATTCTGACTGCAACGGGCGACACAGTTGTGGTGCGGGCTGCAATCAAACTGAAGGGGGCAGAGGAGATTTCTACCGAGAACGGCGAGCCGATGAAGTTGTTGGCAGCAATTAATAGTCGTTCTTTGGTGAATGCCGCCTAGACGATGCCGGCGGGCATTGTGGCGAACTGGCCGGACGCTACAAGGCTTGGTTTCTGGGAAGAATAGAGGATAGTAGGGCATATGTCAAACAGGTTCAAAATGGCAGGAGGTCAGTGGTCGGTGGTCAGTGGTCGGTGGTCGGTGGTGAGTGGCGGGGGTGGCCGGATTTGGCCGTTTTCGGCTGATTGGGCGGCGTGCTGGGCGGGAACAAGGCTTGCCCCTACTGTAGTGTTAGGGGTGGAGGAATGGTCTGCGCGCCGTGGGCGTGCCAGGGCAGGCACATGGCCTGCCCCTACCGGACCGATGGGGGGAACATTGTTTGCTAGACACTTTGCTCTATACACGTTGCCGGGCAAGAATGAGCACGGTGGCTAGCAAGGGCGGGGCGTTGCGGGGGCGCAGCCCTTGCACAATGGAGGGCCGAAGGCCCGACCGCCCAAAAAGAGAGGAGAGAGTGGAGAGAAGAGAGGAGAGAGGCCACTTTGGTTCTGTATGCTTGATG
This sequence comes from Caldilineaceae bacterium, assembly GCA_958295845.1. Classification (GTDB taxonomy): domain Bacteria; phylum Chloroflexota; class Anaerolineae; order Caldilineales; family Caldilineaceae; genus Bin5. The sequence goes on along the minus strand of OY282376.1, from coordinate 4,095,399 downwards.
AGGTGGAAGTGCATAGGTCACGCGAAATACAGTCTGCTTGACTGGTACGACGCGACGGCGTAGCGGAGGGCGTCGTAGGTGTCGTCGCCGCCGATGCCCTCTTCGTTTACGTTCACTTTGAGGACGTCTTCGGGGTTTTTTGGGTCGTTCTGCAGGTTGGGCAGGCATTCGATGAGGCGACGGCAGCGGTTGAAGATGAAGAGGGAAGGGGGGATGCCGATGTCGGCGTTGCCAAGGCGGTTGCGGAGTTCGTGTGCGCCCTGGATGCGGTCGGAGTCGGCCCTGTGGAGAGTGATGCCCAAATCGATATAGTGGTCGGCAATGGTGAATTCGGACTTTTGGGCGAAGACATCGGGACCGGCATGTACATACCACAAGGCTTCACGGGGCGCTCCGTTTCGTTCGACCATTGCCTTGACGGTTTCGGCGTGCTGTTGGGGCAACCAGGCGTTCTGGACATGTTCATCAATGACGTAGATGTTGTCGTCGCCGTCTACGGCAAGCAGGAGGAAGACGGTTGGGTGTTTGTAGCCGTAGTCCATGCCCATGAAGCAGTGCCATTCGGGGGGTATCGGGAAGGGTTCGATGACGTGTTCTTCGTAGCGGAAGTTGTCGAGGAACTGGCCGGCCGCGATTTCCCAGTCGCCGAAGCGGTGGGCGCGCAGTTTCCAGCCGGTGTTTTCTTCGAGTTTACGACGGTAGTCGGGGTCGATGACGATGTTGTCTTCGATGGTGGCGGGGATGAAGCGGGTGTCGGCTTCCTGCTTGTTGCGGTAGGGGTCGACGAAGCGGTTCTTGTACCAGACGTGGCCGATGCCGCCGGGGTTGGCGGTGGTGTAGATGCGGGGGCGGAAGTCTTTGCTGGTGCGGTTGGAGTCGCGCAGGGCGCGGTACTTGGTATCGGAGAGGGTGGTTGCTTCTTCGATGAGGATGACGTCGTATTCGAGGCCGAGGTACTGGTCGACGTCGTTTGCGTTGCGGAGGTGGCCGATGACGATGCGGGAGCCGTTGGGGAAGATGACGAGGCCTTCGGAGCGGATGTAGCGGTGCGGGACTCTTTTGAGGACTACGCGGCGGAGGTCGTCGGACTGTTCGCGGGCCTGCTTGGCGGAGAGGCGGAGGTAGAGGGCTTTGAGTTGGGGGACACGGCGGCAGTCGTCGAGGGCGAGTTGGGCGAAGGAGGCGTGGGATTTGCCTGGGCCGCGCGCGCCGCCGAAGCCGATCTGGGTGGGGCCGTCGGGGCGGTCGCAGAGGCGGGCGGCTGCGTGGAACTCGAGTTGTTTGGGTTGAGGGACGTAGCCGGCGGATATGAAGTTTCTGAGCTGTTGGCGCGGACAGTCTAGATTGTGCGCGACTCTTTCGAGACGGGCAATTCTATTGATAAGTTTCTTGTTCTTCATCGGCGAATAGGTCGAGGATCTTTTCTGTTTCTGGGTCCAATTCCGGCCAGCCGCTGGCAGCGGTTAGGTGGTCGGAAGCGAGAGAGGACTGTTTGTGGCGGCGCTGGAGTTCGGAAACGGTGCTCAGGTAGCCGCGAAGGGTAGGGAGAAGAGCCCGGGCTTCCTCTTTGGTGAGGTTTTCCAAGTCGGCGACGTCAAAGGCAGCGTTTATGGCATCGAAAATCTTGCCATTAAGGTGCAGGTTGCGTTCGCGTGATTCGGCTTCACGGGCAGCCTCGAAAGCGGCTTTTTCTTCGCGTTTGGCCTTGTCGTAGGCTATGGCGCGCTCTTCCCAGCGCCATTCCTTGGACTTTTTGCGGGTGGTTTGAGAAGGCCTGGCCTGGCTGTTTGCCCAGATGCGGTAGGCAGCTGTGAGGTTGCGGGAAGGGCCTAACCTGAGGAAGATGCGAAAGCGTGTGTACCATTTGGGCGGTTCGTCGGGCTGCTGCTCCCAGGGATCGGGGGCGGTTTTGTCTGTCGTTTCTTGCGTAGGGCACATTTGATCAGGCTATGTATGGCGGGTTGAGAAAAGTCTACAAATGTCGCGTTATGTCTACAAATGTCGCGCCAAGTATACGTATGTCGCGTGTTTTTCGGGTTTTTTGGGGCGCTGTTTTGTGCGTTTTGGCGTGAGATGGCCCAGCTATGGGGGGTTAGTTCGCGGTTGTGGTGATGGTTTGAGGGTGGCGCGGTCGTAGGTAATGGCGCGTTCTTTCCATCGCCATTGGGCGGCTTGCTTGCTGACGGTGGAGGTACGCTGGCTGTTTGCCCGCAAGCCAAGAGCAGATAGGTGGGTGCGGGACAGGCCTGAGGTGAGGTTGGTGTGGAGACGGTTGTGCCATTCGGGCGATCTATTGGACTGAGGCTGACAGTGTTGGAGTAGGATATTGTTTGTCATGTGTTAATTATAGCACATATGATCGGGATTTTCAAGGGGGTCTGAGAAATTCGGGTCAACTCGGGGTGATTTTTTTCTAGGGGCGCTGCTTTTGGTGTGTTCTGGCGTCCGTTGGTTCCGTGTCGATGGCGCGTGCGCTGCATGAGCATCTCGGCGTTCCGGCTGATGCGCTGCTGAAGAAGCCGGGTACGACGTTTGGCCTGGCTCCCACGCGAGATGCATTGCGGCGTTTTCCCTGGAGGGAGATGGTAAACCGCAAATGGCTTGGACACCGATCCAATCTTCGGGATCATACAGAGGAGGTGTACGGGAAACTGGAGAGTCGGGCAGGTGGTAAGTGCGTAATGACGCCTGCACTCTTGCGCGAGAGTGGCCATCGCCGTATGAACGCCAAGACGAATTACTACGCGCTCTGAGCCTGGTGTTTGCGGGTGCTGGGCAACGCAAAGGAGAACGAGCCACAGTGTGAATACGGTCCTGGGGTCGTGGACGAAGATTTCATGCGCGAAGTCGCCCAATGCAGTACCACCGCGAATGGGACTCTGAGGGCGCGCGAACATCTGGCAAGGCATGGCATGGCATGGCTCTCGTTGTCGAGAAGCACCTCAAGAATACCTATCTGGATGGGGAAGTGCTGCGTCTCGGCAGTAGTCGGCCTGTGATTGGGCTGACGTTGCGCTACGACCGCATCGACAACTTCTGGTTCACACTGATTCAAGAGCCGGCGCATGTGAGTCTTCATCTGGAGGACAACGGGAACGCCGCGTTTTTCGATGACCCGGATCTGAAGGAGTCGAGCCGAATGGAGAGGGAGGCGGATGAATTGGCGGAAAACGCGCTTAGCCCGCCCGAGTTGCTCAAACAATTCGTGGAAGCGTTCCATAAAGGCCGCACGTTTCGGTGGGTGCGCTTTTTTGAGCACAGCTTGGCACTTTTTTGCAGCGCGAGCGCGCTGCCTGCACAAGCCGGTGCAGCGTGCTGGGAGCGCGCTCGCAATCCATGACTTGCTTGAGCCAGCGCCGCAGCTTTTCCAACGTTCAACCATGACCGGGCAGTCCATGCTCTACAGGTTCCGTCTCACAGATTACGCCGCCGAGTTGCTTGACCTGCTCCGGGCCAAAAAAGGGCGACGTCCACCCGCGTGAAGATAGGACTTGGCCTTGGGCCCAAACTGACTGTAGCGATGCACCCAAATCAAGACGGTCTCTCTGGTGCGTCCGATTTCCCGCGCCCAAGCACAGGCACTCGTTTACTTATCTGCGATCATATACAACTCTGCGATCATATACATCGCCAGAAAACGATCCCGCCTGTGGGCATATTTGGCTTCCACCGCCAACACAGCAAGTCAGCCAGCGTCTTTCCCCATTTTTCCATATTTTGTCGAACAGTCTTTGCTTCCCTTCTTTACATAAAGCGAGTCTGTCAGACGGTTCTAACACAAAATACGTACCCTTGACCAATACTCTTTGTCTCATTTGGGATCTACATTAGGATGGGCTCAGACTCTCATGCCAATTGCCCAGTTGTGGATGAGAGTCCTATGAGGAAATCACGTGCGTGCATACATACTTTCTTTCGCCGTCAGGGAAGAAGATTCAAGGGAGTTGTAGAGATTGTTGGCATTTAGCACTGTTCTAGCCCTGTTTGTTCTATTCTACTTGCTACCTGGCGGCGTAATCTTGTCAACCGCAGTCGGTGACAAAGTGAAGAGACTCGAAAATGTTAGCCTCGTTGTTCTGCTCTCGGTGGTGTTGGCACCACTTACTTTGACACTATTTGGTCGGGCTTTTCCAGGAAATGACGGTCGTCTCTTTGCAGGTTATGTTGTTTTCTGGGCGCTCGCTCTGTTGGCGGTGATTCTCTATCGTCGAGGCATTCAGGGCCATATGCCCGACTTTAGTGCGCTGCCCAAAGCTGACTGGAAGGCCTGGCTGCTCTCTGCATTTTTGGCAGGCGCTGTCGTATCTCTGCGAGTCGGCATATTGCGAGGACATGAATCCCTAATTGGCGATGACCATTTTCATATGTCCAAACTGACTTCAATCGCGGCGACAGGACTGCCTTCCCTGTACGCACGGCAGCCGCTATATGCCTTCGCCTACTATGATCTAGACTATATCGTTCCCGCGTTCTGGGTACGATACTCTGGAGCGGCGATTGGCATCGCCCAGGCGTGGATAGTCCATATTGGTATCCAAACATTCGTAGTCACTCTTTTTCTCACGCGTTTACTGTATGCATACGTGCATACACGCTATGCTCGCCTTTTTGGACTGTTTGCAATTCACATGGGAGTTGGACTGGATATCTTCTTACAGCCACTGATCGAAGAGCAGACGCATCTTGACACCTGGCCGCTCGACCTAAAATGGTTCGATGGCTTCGTGCAGATTCCGATACCCTTCAACGCCTATCTTTGGGCCCCACAACATGTGCTGGGCGTGGCAGTGTTAGGCTTGATCGTTTATCTCACCATTAAGAGGCCACTGAAGGGGATTCCTCAGGTGATATCCATATCCCTGTTAATGGTGGCCCTGTTCAAAACAAGCACGTTCGTTTTCGTCGGTTCATTGCCAGGCATAGCACTTTGGCATCTATATGAATTGCTGACGGGCAAGAGACGGTTACAGCGTCTGCTGAATCTATCGGCCTCTGCTCTGATTGCTGGGGGCTTGGTCTTTCCTTCCTTGATAGAACTGTTTAGCAAGAGATCCTATTTGCAATTTGGGCTGCGCTCAGTGGAGTTTCTCGAAATCCCCTGGCTAAGGTTTCCGCTATCCGGTTTCTCTTACCTTTTCCTCGAAGTCGGCGTCTTGCTTCCGTTGTTGTTGTGGTCACTCGTTCGTCACAATTCAGTGAAGCGACCCCACCTTTTCTGGCTTTTTCTGACTCTCGGTCTGCTATTTCCCTTTGTGGTCCGTACCCCACTGTTCAACGATATTGTACTGCGGGGTGTAATGCCAGCCCAGTTCGCTGCTGCCATAGTCGGCTGCTTTGTCCTGACTGAATGGGAACAACGATGGCCCCGCTGGTTGGCAGCCCTTTTGGCGGTTCAGTTTGCTCTCGCCGCAATTACTGTTAGTACTGAGCTATACTATGGTTTCGCCAGAACTGAGCCAATTGCTATTCCCTTAACATCTCGTTGGATAGCCAGTAAAGTACCACCTAATGCTCTCGTCTTTTACGAACAAGATTTCGGGCAACTCGATGACCGGACACTTCTGACGGAGGTGACTCACGGCCAGCGAATGTCCTATATGCGCGACCCTACTCTCCATGACTTCATTTATACTCCAAGTCCACCCAGTTCCTGGCGCTGTCTACCTGACGTCAATTTATATGACCCAGAATCACTATGTTCCATCGAGGCGTACGTCCCTGGCGTTCAGCCCGTTTTCGTAAAGTATCTTTCTTCGGAACCAGCTTTGGACTCTGCCACCTTAGTACCCGTGCATGAAACCGCGAGTGGCTCTGTCTATTCGCTGTCCTGCCCCTTGCGCGACCCGCCAGATTCCTCTGATCCTCCGGCGTGGATGACAGATTGTACGGATAGCCGCTGGACGCTCTCCGAAAAATTGGAGCCCCTGACCGTTCACTACGATGTCGGCATCACAATTCAAGAGATCCTCGCCCATCCTGCCGGCGGTGGAGGCGTAGTTCTGAAATGGCTGACCACGTTTCAAAATGAAAGTGTTCTGGCAATGTCTTTTCGGCTATATAGCGCTGAAGATGAGAAGGTACACCAGCAGGATTCGATCCTGTGGAATCAATTCACAGGAGATACAAGCAGCAGAGGGCATCCCGAATTGTTTAGTACACTGATACTCTTCGACTATGAGAACGCCGCCCAGTTCCTACAATACAACCAAACGATCCCTCTGGAAATTCCAGACGAACTTCCGGCCGGTGAATATGAATTGCGTCTGACCGTCTACAATGCCATTACTATGCAGGAAACGGTTGAACTGGGTACGTGGAAGCCGGAAATAGTCCTGTTGCGCCTGCGACATGCACTAGATACTCTTGAATAAAGTCAGAATGAGAATTCTTGATCAATGCACTATGAAAATGGCGCAGGGGGCAGCTGTAGAGTCTTGGTGACCAACACAATTAGCAAGCGGGATAATCCAGAAGAGGTCAACCGGGATGCAGCTACTCTGAGCAGCAATTTTGTCAGGTAGGATAATTCGTAAGTCTCAAATTGCACTTGCAGCAAGTAGAGGCAATATCACTGCGATTTTTTCCTACGTATATGGTTGGTCCCAATCACTAGACCACGAAATAGGAAAAATAAGGTGTATTTGGGTGGATGCAGTTTTTCAAGGCTGTAGAAGTCGAAGTAGGGGGTCAAGTCGGGTTGCAATGAGTGCGACGGGTCATACTGGTTGAGAGATATGTTCTTGGCTATGACGCTGCGCGATTGATTAGCTACGTCAGCGAAGCTGTCCTGACTGGGTTGGAAATTGTAGGGGAACATGGGGGGTGCTTGGTTTCAAGGAGTGTGCCGGGTTTAGTAATTCTGATATGCGTTAGGGCAGTCAGGAATTGCGTCCAGGGAATCGGGCCAGGATTAGGGCACCGGTTGCGCTGGCTGCCCAAATCGCAAGGGCGGAAGCCGCGGGTGATTGGGGTCTGTCGAACAGTGCGTTGAAGACAAATGCGGCGATAGTTCCGATAGCACCGGACGCGAGGAACATTTTGATGAGGTATGAGTTATGCGTCACGGTCGGTTCTGGTCTTTGGGGGACAGGCGTTGCTTAAGCTTTTTTCGCAGTTCCTTCCTGCGTCTCCATGGTGTGCTGCTGGTGATCAGCCACCAGAAGATCAGGATGGGGGGCCAGGACTATGAATTCGGCGTATTCCAGGAGTTCCAGGAAGTAGTGCATGGTGGCGGGATGGGTTGGGTTGGTGAGTTGGATTGTATCACGGGTTGGTCTGGGCTGGTGTTTTCGTGAATTAGAGTTATTTTGGGTGGTATGGCGAGGACTAAAGTTCAAGCTTGGCCCTAGACGTGGCAGTTCCTGGTGTGGACGGGGGAGGCATGACAGCATACGCAATTACCATCGAAAGCGCTTCTCTTGTTTTTCATCGTTGCACTCCGCCTGCCGCCTCTGTTAGGGTAGAGCTATTGTGCTGCGGCGCCCAGCGTACTAGCTCAGGCAGCCTGGTTCACGGTCGGGATCTGTGAGAACTCGATTGGGAATCGAGCTTTTCCAGCTTGTCCTCGAGGGCGACATTGGCGCCATAGTTACCGTCTCAATTCTATTGCGATTGCGATCTGGTGGATTATACGATTCCAAGTACTCCCCGCCAGATAGTGGAGGGCCCCCTCAGGTCCGAAAGAGCGCACCCACTTTTATCGGAGAAAGAAGGTCACCGAGGAGGCGTGGCGGCCCAGGAGATCAAGCCGGCGCGAACGCGGTGATGAAGCAGGCGCCGGCGGGCCGCCCGATGCGTTGCCCTAGCGATGGTCAATGTGAAATAGTGGGGTGAGAATCGAAGAATTGGTGGGTATCTTGGCGCGCTGGCTCTTGAAGAAAACCAGGAGGTCAAGGTCAATAACACGGAATCCGCTGGCTGCTGCGGGTCGATGCTGTTTCAAGGATGTAGAACTGGCTCTCCATGTGCCCGTTGATCTGGTCCATTGTACGCCCTAGCTCGTGGTCCAGGTTTTGGGGTTAAGCTCACTGATCCGGTTGTCAGAGTGGCGTAACCTGTGTGTAAGTGCAGCACAGGAAGGAGAAATCGCCCATGATTAACCTCAACAGAGGAGAGCCGGACAACGGGAAGCGAACGCTCTACGATTTCGTCACCTATACCGCCGCGGTACTGTATATTCTGTTCGTGGGCTTTATGTACTATGCCCACTATTTTGGCGGCTGACAAAAGCATGCCCGAACGAAGAGATTCGTTCAGGCATCGGGAAGGGCCCGGAGGGCAGAGACTACAGTGCCTACTCTTGTGGTCTGCTGAGTTATGTGTTAAAGCTCGCGGTCTAGTATTTGGGGCCGAGGGGACAGCTTACCATTTGGAGTTAGTCCCGATTCTAGCGCCAGGCGGGTCGTTGCCGTTTTGTACTGTCTGGTCTGAAACGGCCGAAGAAAGGACTGGCGTTTCGATCGAAACGATCTGGAGGCACGGGTGTTGTTAGGAGTGACGACATCTTTGCCTCCTTTTTTGTGCGAAGAGGAAGGGCGGGGGAGGATGAACTATCCTGCAGGGGAGAGAAGGGTTTTGGCTCAGGCTGCGGTGAGAATCGCGGCACTCATCGTGTTGATCCTCTTTATTGAATTTGGGATCGTTTCGAACAAATTCATATGGTTGGCTGTGCTCTACCTGATACCTTTTGAAGTTATCTTTGTTATCTCTGTTCTGACGTCGTTCAAGGTTCTTGATTCACTTAGGACGGCATTGGCAAGATGGTTCGTCGTCCCTTTGAATAGATTGATTGGTAAAGGGGCTTGACTGCGCTACAGTGCAGAGCAGGCCAGAGGCGAAGCTTTCATGTTGAAAGAACTGTGGCTTGAGGGAAAGTTTCTTTACGCTTGCCTCTATGTTAAGTTGACGCACATGCTAGTGGCCGTCAGGTGGGATTCTTTGTAGGGAACTGCACGCGCCTCACCGATTCAGTCCAGAGTAGGTTAGAGATGAAGCTGCGCCGCAAAGTGGCGCAGCTTTTTTGTGTTGTTGAGCGGTTAAGTGCGCTGAGATTTAATTCAACCTGATTTGGGACTGGGGTTTGGGAAGGAACGTCGAGAGCAAGTAAGGTGCAGAGGGGGTGCGGGGGCAGACGCGGGGCCTGTCTCTACGGAGGCGATCTGAGGCAATGTCTCACTCTTTAGGCATGCGGTAGCCGACACGGGGCTCGGCGAAGATGTAGGTGGGGCTGTTGGCTGAATCTCCTAACTTGCGGCGGAGCCTTCCAACATAGGTGCGGACTACGCTTCTGTCGCTGGAGTGATCCATCTTCCACACTTGCTGCAGCAGTTCAGCGTGGGTCAGCACTCGGCCGGCACTGGTCGAAAGCGCATAGAGAAGATTGTATTCGGTGAGGGTCAGCTGGATGGGGCGTCCGGAGACGCTCACTCTGCGTTCGGCGTAGTCGAATATCAGGTCACCCTGTACGAATGGTTCTGAAGGCACGTTGTGCGCAGGCGCTAGTCGCCTGCGTAAGGCTGTCCTTACTCTGGCGACAAGTTCGGTGGGGGAGAAGGGTTTTACCATATAGTCGGCAGCTCCGGACTCCAGAGCACTGGCTATGACTTCGTCACTGCCGTAGGCGGACAGGAAGATGACCGGCAGCTCGGCGGTCGTCAGGATGCGCTTCATCAGTTCGATGCCGTCGAAACCGGGCAACAGGAGGTCCAGTATCACCAGATGGGGATTGTCTGACCTGACAATATTGAGTACTTCTCTGGGGCTGCCTGTGGTGATAGGGACGTAGCCGGCACCGGAGAGGACATTGCGCAGGTACATGAGTGAATGCGGATCGTCGTCCACGGCGAGAATGCGCACCGGCTCTCGCAGCGAGGACCCTGACTTTTTGGATGGCGAGGAGAGACTACGGGCCGTGTTACCCACAGCCTTGTTGACGATGGGCAGCGTAAAGGTAAACTGTGTTCCCTTGCCTAGTCCGGCACTTTCGGCCCAGATCCGGCCGCCGTGGGCTTCGACGATACCTTTGCAGATGGCAAGGCCGAGGCCTGAGCCGTAGATTTCCCGCTCCCCCTCCTTGCCGCCTATCCTGGCGAACTTTTGAAACAGGTGCGGAATACGTTCCGGCGCCACGCCGCGACCCTCGTCAGCCACAGTAATCGCGACATGGCCATCACGCAGCGCGGCGCTTACGTGGATGACGGAAAGCTCGTGCGAGTAATTGGCGGCGTTAGAGAGAAGGTTTTCCAGGACCTGGACAGTGCGTCGTTTGTCCGCCATCACCATGGGCAGGTCTGTTTCCAGGTAAAGGGAAACATTGTCCCGCCCTCCCCGGCTCGGAAGCGTTTTTCTGGATTCTTCAACTAAGAGGACCATATCCTGCGGTTCGGGCGCGACGGAAAGCGTACCGGTCTCGATGCGTGCAACGTCGAGGAGTTCGCTTATCAGATCGCGCATTCGGTTGGCCTGTTTTTCGATAATGTCGACAAACTGGGCCATCTCGGAGGGTTCCAGGGAGTCCAAAGATTCTCGCAGCGTGACGGCGGAACCCTTAATGGAGGTCAAAGGCGACCGCAGTTCGTGGCTAACCATTCCGAGGAATTCGGCCCGCAGTTTTTCCAACTCTTCGTGCGAAGTCATGTCCTGGATGGTAGCGACTACGAGCCTATCTTCGTCATGCTCCACGTGCATCGGGGAAGCGTTTACCAGGACGGTTTTCGACCGACCACCGGGCACTGACAGAACCAACTCTTCTGCCAGCAGCGCATCGCTTTCCTTCCGAATTCTTGTAAATGCAAACTCCCTTAGCGGCATTACACTTCCGTCGGTCGCGCGAACGGTCAAGGCATTCAGATTACTTAACGTCAAAAGACTCGACGGGTCGAGGCTTTGAAAGATTCTCGCGGCTTCCCGGTTGAGCGAAACCGGGACTCGCATCAAAGTTTTGAAAACGACGACGCCCACAGGCGAGTTGTCTATCACCGCCATTAGTCTATCCCTGGCCTGCTGTTCCTCCTTGTTGCGGCGAGAGTTGGTGATAGCCACGGCTGCCAGGGAGGCAAACAGGTTAAGGATCTCTTCTTCTTCTTTATTGAACTCCGGTTCGTCTGACTCCCTGGCGAGGGAGATGCTGCCAATGCCGACCCCCTGGTGGCGAATGGGGGCGGCCAGGAAGGATTTCGCGGGTAGAAGTCGAAGTCCAGAGAGGTCTTCAGCCGGATCGCGGTTGCGGAAGTTTGTAACTATGAGCGGCTCGGAGAGCTTGTGCAGGCTTGCGAAGAACTTCGTCTTTTCTGGTTTCTCTTCGATCTGCTGATGCTCTGCGGAACTCATCCCGCTGGTGATGAGGAGATGTGCCAGCTCCGTATCGTCCGGCGCGTCCCACGAAACCGTGAGTTGGCCCGGTTGATTGCTCTCCACTGTTAACGCGTTGACAACATTAATGGATGGTGTTTCTTCCGGCGCGGTCGTTGAAATCCCTCTGTCTGCGGCGGTGGCCCCGGCCTCAGCCGATGCGACCGAAGCCTCAACAATTTCGGTCCAGTCGCCGGAATAGCCTTCGTAGCGGGCGCGCATCTGTACTTTGTAGCGTTGGCCCGGAACAAGGCCAGATATCGTGTAGGGGGAGGCTTTGGGGAAGGCGTTGCGGGAAGCGTTGAATCTGTTAGGAAACTTTTCCTGCGCGGGCGTCCATCTGACCCTGAAATCGCGCGGCGTATCGGTAAGAACCGTGATTAATGCGTAGCGGGCGTTCGTCAGCGCCCGCGCGCCGTCTACCATTTCCTGGAGCACGCTTTCCAGGTCTATGTTCTCTTTTAAGCGTAGGACGGATTTGTTGAAAACAGCCAGGCGACTTTGCCGGGTCTCCTCCATCTGCCCGCGGTGGTGGCGATTCATCAATCAGGATCTTCCTTCTGACTCAAGATCTGGACGCGGAGGCAAGACTGACCACGTTGCGATGGTTAGCAAGAATTGAACTGATGCTGTCCAAGTAACGCTGGTCTCTCGAACTATTCTTGTACGACTATTGACATCGAACTGTTATCGAAAATCCCCTCTTGTCACTGAATTGTCACCCAAATTGCTATACAATTGGAGGGATGTATCCCCTGCCTCTACCGGGAGGCTTATTTCAGTGACTATACAACATAACTGCTTGAAAATGCCACGTCATATGGCGTGACAAAAGCTTTTTGGAAGATTCGACAGTCTGTCTCTGTGCAGAGGCTCGCAGGTTAGGGCAATCAGTCGGGTACCTGTGTTCGAGGACGAAGCCGGGAGCACAGGACTTTTCGTGGTCGTACTGGTCCTTGCCTTGTGCCTAGACGGTCCGAAAACGCGACTGAAGTTCCCCGCTATTACGTCTGTCTGGTCCGGCGTGTTGTATGCAATGCCCAGTCAAGAGAGGGTCACTGGCTGCATGCTCGCTTGGGACTGTGCGGGAGGCTCCCAAAACCGAATCGCAGGGACGTGATTATTGACTACCTCTGAACAGAGGCTTGCAGAGGTCAGGAGAGGCCTTTCTCGGGGGGCCATATTGCCTCTTCCCTTGGACAGATCCTCCGCCCCGGTTCGCCCCTTGTGCGCGCGAGCGTTAACCCGTAGCCAACTCGCATACGTCTAGCGTAGAACACGAGGAACGAGTGGCAACCGGGTGAAGTGATACTCCGATAAAGGAGCTTCATTGTGGAGTTGTACGGAATTGCAGGCATGATTCTGGCCTTGGCCGCAGCAGTTGCAGTTCTGAACTACGGAGCAAGGCGGGCGAGGGCGCAGTATGAAAGGCAAACAAGGGAACGGAGACGAATCATTCAGCAGCTGTCGGATGAAGGGGCTGGTCATGGCTATATTGCACTTTTTCTGAATCGGTTTGGATTCAGAAACAGGCAAGGCAACGAATTCACGGAGGTGCAGATCAAACGCGAGTACGCTGAGATTATATTTGGTTCTGCCGAATCCTTTTGACGTGGATCGGGCGCGGAACTGTAGTGGTCAGCGGCGAGGTTGGGGGCTTGGGCGGCAGTCAGCCTTTGAGGCCGGTGAGGGCGATGCCGCGGACGAAGTTTTTCTGGAAGATGAGGAAGACGATGAGGGGCGGGATGGAGACGAGTACGGAGCCGGCCATGACGGCCTGGTAGTCGGTGCCGCCGAAGCGGTTGGCCATGCGGGCGATGATGAGGGGGAGAGTGAGCTTTTTTTCTTCGTTGAGGATGACGAGGGGCCAGAGGTAGGCGTTGAAGGCGCCGAGGAAGACGAAGATGGCGAGGGCGGAGAGGATGGGCTTGGTCAGGGGCAGGATGATGTTGCGATAGATGCCGAAGTCGCCGCTGCCGTCGATCTTGGCGGCGTCATATAGTTCGCGGGGGATGCCGTAGACGAATTGGCGGCAGAGAAAAATGCCGAAAGAGGAGAACATACTGGGCACCCATACACCCCAGAGGCTGTTGAGCAGGTTGAGCTCGCGCATGACGATGTAGAGCGGGATCAGCAGGGTAAGGAAGGGGACCATGGTGGTGGAGAGTACGAAATAGAAGAGGTAGTCGCGGCCGGGGAACTCGAGGCGGGCGAAGATGAAGCCGCCCATCGATGCTGTGATGAGGACGCTGATGACGGTGCCGGAGGTGACGATGATGCTGTTGACGTAGGCGATGGGCAGGTTGGCGCGGGTGGGGTCCATCACCATGAGATAGGCGTCCAGGGTCCACCGTTTGGGCAGGAGGGTGACGGGCAGGCTCAAGATGTCGGCGCCGGTCTTGAAGGAGGAGAAGAGGAGCCAGATGAAGGGGTAGAACATGGCGAAGCTGAAGAACGCCAGGATGAGGAAGACGACAGTCTTGGTCCACTTGCCCGAAACTATCCAGCGCTGGAAGGGGGATAAGGGTGTGTGCAGTCGGGTGGTTTCAGCGGTTCCAGCCATCAGTTCTTAGTGTTCCCATTGGATTTGCCAGCGGCGGAGTTGGAAGACGGTCGCGCCCAATAGCATTACGAATATTATCAGTGAGACGGCGGCGCCGTAGCCCAGATTGAGGGCGCGGAAGCCCAATTCGTAGGTGTAGAGCGCCAGGGTGCGGGTGCTGAAACCGGGTCCCGGTATGAGGAAGAACGCCTCGAACATCTGCACGGTCCCGATCACGCTGACCACCATCTGATAGACGAGTACGGGGCGAATCAGAGGCATGGTTATTTTGAAGAAGGACTGCCAGAAACCGGCGCCGTCAAGACGGGCGGCCTCGAACAGGCTTTCGGGCACGTCGTTGATGCCGGCCAGAAAGAGGACGATGCCGGTGCCCAGATGCGCCCAGATGATCACGGCGGTGATGGCCCACAGCGCCTGCTGCGGGCTGGCCAGGAATGGTTGCTCGGGCAGGCCGACGCTGCTCAGTAGCGTGTTGAAGGCGCCGCCGGTGGGCCGGTACAGCCAGCGCCACAGATAGAGCGAGACTACCAGCGGTGTGATCACGGGCAAGTAGTAGAGCGAGAGATAAATGTTCTGCCATTTGCCGAGGATCTGGCTCAAGGCGAGCGCGAACAGGAGCGCGAGCGTCAAGCCGAGGGCGATCTCAACCACCGAAAACAGCAAAGTCTTCTGCAGAGCCCACCAGAAGTATTGATCAGTAAAGGCTCTGCCAAAGTTGCGCAGGCCAACGAATTTGGGCGTGGTGATGAAGTCCCAGTTCTGGAAGGCGAGCCAGATGCCGGTGCCGAAGGGGATGATGAAGATGATCGTATAGAAGATTAAGATGGCGGCGGAGTAGATAAGCGCGAAGGGGCTGGCGCGCCTGAAGCGCCGCCAGACGTTGTCAGGGCGGGCGACGGGTAGTTGCGGCAACGATTGACCACCGGAGACGGGGTGATCTTGCAACGTAGTCATGCTCTTGTTTCCGCTGGTTGGCGGGCACCGCGTACCCATGTACGCGGCGCCCGTTCAGACTGTCTTTTTTGAGGTCAGGCCGCCAGACGTTCTCGGGCCTGATCTTCCTGTTCCTGCAGGTAGGCGTCCATGTTGGACAGCGCCTCCTGGATGCTGATTTCCTGGCGCATGGCGCGGTCGAACTCGGCAGCGGCCGGGCCCTGCTGGGCCACGTGGTCCTGGGGATAGCGTGCGTGGGGCCACATGCCCTCGGCGACGCGCTTGGAGACGAGGCCGTACTTGACATCGCCGATGCCGGGATCGTTGTAAACGCCCTTGGAGGGAACGACGCCGGAGTAGAAGTCGAGCGCCTGCAGGAGCGCGCCGTTGCTGACGATGAGCAGGGCAAAGTCGACGGCGGCAGACAGCTTGGCGGCGTCGTCGGCCAACCGCTTCGAAAGTCCGTAACCGGCGACATGCTGCGGGTAGAGGACATATTCGGCTGCGTCTGCGAGGGGCGGCGTAACGATGTTGTCGGCCGGCACGTCGGCCACGTCGGTCAGGACGCTCATGGTCCAGGCACCGTTGCCCCAGATCGAGACGAGCTGCTGGCCGCAGGCCTCGTATTCGTTGGTAAACAGCTCGAAGTCGACGGTCTTGTGGACATGGTAGACGTCGTGCAGGATCTGTGCGGCGGCTTCGCCCACTTCGCTGTCGTGGGACCAGGTGCCGGTCTCCCTGTCGAAGAAGTCCCCGCCCAGCTGCCAGATCAGGGTCCACAGCAACTGATATTGGGAGCTGGCAATCGAGTAACCTGAGCGAGTGACCTTGCCCTCGTCGTTCATCTGCGTCATGGCGATGCCGGCATCAATTACGTCTTCGTAGGTGCCGAAGTTAAGGTAGTCGACGCCTGCTTCGTCGCAGTGGACCGTGTTGACGGTCATAGCGGCGCCGCGGATACCGGCCAGCCAGGGCAGGTAGTATACCTTGTTGCCGGGCACTTCGACGGCCTGGAAGGCGGCCGGCCACATTTTTTCTTCGAGCTCGGCAGCGCCACCGGCGTGGTCGGTGATGTCGAGGAAGACGCGGGTGATGTCGGTGGCGACGACCCAGTCGGTGTACATCATCATGACGTCGCCTTCGGTGCCGGAGGCGATTGAAGGCAGCATTTTGTTGAGCAGGTCGCCGTAGCCGATGGCCTGGAGGTCGACGGTGACATTTTCGTGGTCCTTCTCAAACTCGGGCTGGACCCAACCCATGATGCGGTTGGCGCCGTCCCAGTCCTGGTACCAGACGACGAGGTCGAGGGGTTCATCCATGGCGTCGGCGCTGCCGGCGTCCATTTCGCTTGCGACCGGCGCGCAGGCTGCCAACATTGTGACTGCGCCAAGGCCGGCGCCCACCTTAAGAAACTGACGACGACTTGTCTTGTGCATCTTTTCCTCCTGAAAGGCTGAATTTGATGTTTGCTACAAGAGTGGAATCGGGTTTTATTGCGTGGACCGAGAGGGTTGCAGAATCCCTCTATTCCATATGCCGAGTCGCCGCCGAGGGCATGAGACGGCAGTGTATGCAATTGGCGATCGATGACTTGTGGAAATGGGTTGCGAAAGCGATGCAAGCGTGCCGACTATATTCGGGCAGTGTAGGCGTAGCGCTTCGCAACTGTGATTCGACCTTGGCGGCGGTCAGTCGGTGTTCGCAGGTTTCAGGTGGCCTTTTACCACTTTTCCGGTCTGGGCTGAGGGGACGGGGAGAAGTATAGCACTGGGCTGGCAATTGTCAAAGTGAATTTGGCAAAAAGTTTCTGCCCCCTAGTGATCCACGTTTCAGGTGAGTAACCACTCCACGAGTCACATTCCCTTCTGGTGCGGTTTCTCAAGAAAGCCGCGTCTTATCGCGGCTTACAGACGGTTGTAAATCATTGGCGGGCAGCAACCTGGCCGTTAACTCGTTGGCCTGAGGGGTGCCAAGTGGCTGGCAATTTCTGGTTGGGAGGGCAGTCAAACCAAGGAGCCCGAACCTGGTTACTGGTGGGCCCCGATACTGGAACATTTGAGCGAGACAAACACGGTAAGAATCGGCTAAGATCAACACAAGAACAAAATTGCTACTTCGGTGCCGGTAGCAACCTCAGTTGTTTCGTTACTGCCTGTTTCTTGCAGGAGTAGCGTTAACTGAACCTGATTCTCGCAGGTGTTTACTGTCTCACCATATCGCCATTTTGTGAATTCAAGCGATACCGATGGCGGTTGGAACAGTTCAGGATTTTCTGTCAGCTGTGCGGATTTTTTTGAGGAGAGGAGTCCGCCGGTGGGAAGTGTCCTGAAACTTGCCTGGCAGTAGGAGACGATAGTTCTACCAGAGAGGGTCAGGGGTTTTGGGCAGGGTCATGGCAGTCCAGCCATGGCCCTGTTTGCGTTCTGGCTCCAGATTGGTATGGCTCTGCGGGGGTTTTTCTCAGCCTTTGTCGTTGCGATTCCCGAGACTGCGGTCCAGACGACCACTAGCAGATCGGGATTCGAAACTGTTGATCACCTGCGGCCAGGGTTCGCAATCAGAGGTCGTCGCTGAGTATTTCACGGAGGTGCCACCATGGAATACAGCACGGGCAGACAGTACACGCGGTCGAGGGTCGTCATTCTTCTGGCTGTCCTCCTGGCGGTTTTCGCCCTTCTAACTTTTTTCAACCTTCTTGCAAATGGAAAATTCAGATTCCAGATTGCGGCGCTGTCGCTGCCGTGGAAGGAGGCCGGGAGGTTAACGCTGTCGTCGGATGTAGCAGCGTCCGCGCTGTATGCGCCGAAACTTACGGCGCGTGCGACGGAGCGGGGGGTGGAGTTGAGCTGGAAGGCCGTGGCGGGCGCGGCGCGGTATGAACTAATGACTTGGTGGGACGAGGAGACCGGCTGGCAGTCAATCGACAGTTACAACGTGACTGGCACAACGTACGTGCACACGGACGTTCGAACCTGGCGGACTTACTTTTATACGATTCGTGCAGTGAACGCGGCGGGTGAGACTAGCGACTGGTGGGCCAAGTTTCCCTCTGCGCGAGTTCGTCCGGTCGTCACCGTGATGGCCACGCGAAAGCCCAGGCCGGCGCTCGTATGAAGAGGTGTGCTCATCGAACTCTAAAGGCAACCGCGGGCGCCAATCTGGGCGTCAATCTAAACTACTGTGCGACAAGCCGCTCGACACCTGGTATGGCGTCCCCAAAGACTCTGATCACGGTTCGGGCTGACACGCGCTAATCGCTGATTTACAGGGTCAGCCCAGGAAATGTGCCCGCTCCCGACTCTGCGGTTCCAGCGAAATCCAGCAGATGGGGATTTCCAGCAGTCGATCGCACGCAGCAAGTGCCGCAAGGAGGGGTCGGCAGTGAATCATTCACGGAGGTGCCACCATGAAATGCAGTACGGGGAGAAAGTCAATTGGGCCGCGGCGCGTTTTTCTTTTCGCTGCCCTTCTGTGCGCTGTCGCCGTTCTCACCTTTCTGATCAATGAAAGTATGACAGCCCAGGCCCCACCGTCATCGCTTCCGGAAGGCGGGTCTAACCCGTCAGGGGTCGCGATGTTACCGCCTGGGTTTAATCCGATGGGGTTGGGCTGGCGCCGCTTGGGACTCCGTCCAACTAGCCGGCGCCGGCGCCGGCGGCGTCCACGTCCGCGTCCGCGTTTACGTCCGCGCATTCGCCCACGTTTGCGGCTACACCCACGCGAACCCTCTCGTCCAATCGTACCCACTCGCCCACGCCAAGACTGACGCCCAGGTCAGAGCCAACGGAGATGCAGACGGGCAACCGCGTCTGGGCTGTTTGCGCCGGACATGACGGTCGAGGCGTCGGTGCGGGGCGTGGGGCAGCCTTGGGAGGCCGCGGCAGGGGCAGTGTGCAATGAACTTACGGCTTGGTGGGACGAGGAGACCGGCAGGCAGTCGGTAGGCGGCGACTAGGTGACAGGTGCAAGGTTTACGCACACGAGCATTCGGAACTGGACGACTTATTTCTATACGATTCGTGTGGTGAACGCGGCGGGGGAGACGAGCGGCTGGTGGGCGAAGTCTCCCTCTGCGCGGGTTCGTCCGGTGGTCATCGTGATGTCCTTGAATCAGCCAATACCAGCACTCGTATGAAGAGGTGTGCTCATCGGACTCTAAAGGCAACCGAGGGCGCCAATCGGGGCGCAAATTACCTGACTTGGCGACAAGACGCTCGATACCTGGTATGGCGTCGCCGCGCTTCCGCTCCGGCGGTTCGAACGAAGCCTAGCAGATAGAGATTCGCAGCTGCTGATCACCCGCGGCACGTGCCGCAAACAGGGGTCGGCCTTGATACATTCACGGAGGTGCCACCATGAATGAAAGTACGAGAAAACTGTGTAATTTTCCGCGGGGTGTTCTTCTACTGACTGCCCTTTTTGCGATTCTTGCTGTTCTCACTTTTCTGACAGATGGAGAATTGAAAGCCCAGAGCTCTCTGCCACAGGTTGGGGGTAAAGACACGCGGGACCTGACAACCACAAATGAACAGGATGAGGCGATAATGCCCACATCTACGCCCACATCTACGCCCACATCTACGCCCACATCTACGCCCACATCTACGCCCACATCCACGCCTACGCTCACCTCGACGCCGACACCGACCGCAACTGCGTCCGCGCTGAATGCGCCTGGGTTGAGAGTCGAGGCGACAGCGCTGGGCGTGGAGTTAAACTGGATGGCCTCGACTGACGCGGTGCGTTACGAGCTCATGACGTGGTGGGACGGCGCGGGCGGCTGGCAGCCTCTCGGCGGCGACGATCTGACCGGCACAAAGTACATGCATTCCGAGGTAACGGCCGGGACGAAGTACTACTATTCGATCCGTGCGGTGAATGCGGCGGGCAAGACAAGCCGCTGGCTGTCGGATTATCCGTCTGTCGTTGCGATTGCCACTACGGAGGCCGAAACGGATGCGCCGACGCCGACGGCGACCGCGCTGTTTACTACTAGAATGACGGCCAAGGCGACGGTGCATGGCGTGGTGTTGAACTGGAAGGCGGAGCCGGGCGCGGTGCGCTACCTGCTCATGACATGGTGGTACAGAGACGGAGAGGGAAGTTGGCAGTCGATAGGCGGCGACGATCTGACCGGCACAACGTATACGCACACAGACGTTGCGGCAGGGACGAGGTATTATTATACGTTTCTCGCGGTGAACGCGGCGGGGGAGACGAGCGGCTGGCTGGAGGACTTTCCCAGTGCAGTTGCGATTGCGGTGACGGAGGCGGCAACGTCAACGCCTACTCCGACGCCGACTGCGACCGCACCGGCGTTGTCTGCTCCCGAAATGACGGCCGAGGCGACGGTGCGGGGCGTGGAGTTGAGCTGGGAGGCGGTGGCGGGGGCTGTGCGCTACGAGCTTATGACTATGTGGGACGGGGCGGGCGGCTGGCAGACGATCGGCGGCGACGATCTGACCGGCACAACGTACACGCATACGGACGTTGAGGCCAAGACTAAGTACTACTATACGATCCGTACGGTGAACGCGGCGGGCGAGAAGAGCGGCTGGCTGAAGGCCGTTCCCTCTGCGACTGCGCTTGAGGCGGGCGGGAATTAGCCGTCAACGCCGAACAGTCCGTTCAAGCATATGGACACGCCCATGCCGGCAACCTCCGAACGAGGCGCGCTGATCGCGCTATAGAGGCAACCGACGGCGCCGATTGGGAGCGCAAAGGCAACTTACTGGTCGACGAGACGCTTGAGACCTTTTCTGGCGGCACCAGGTCCAGTTGCCACGGACCGGGCTGGCGCTCATATGTCGGGGTGTGACCGGGCTGGTCCAGGACGTGGGGCCCGTCCGAATATGCGACGACAGAATTGGGGCGGGTTACCGGGGCAGGCACAGGGCCTGCCCCTGCCGTGGTGATATGGTGGTGGGGAGGATGGGGAAGGCAGCATTCCCGTCCGGTTGGGCTTTGAAATCGGGGGCAGATGCTGATAGAATTGCACTACGAATCCGGGAATGCCCGCGGCGGGGTAAACCGGTTTACCTCCTCTGCCAGGAAAAAGCAGATGAATCTCAGACGGCTCAGCGCGGTATCGTTTGGGCACATGGCGATCGACATTATCAACGCCTCAATCGCCATGATTCTTGCGGTTTTGGCGGTGCCTTTCAATATCACCAACGCTCAGATCGGGCTGGGTGGGATGGCTTATGCGCTGATGGGGTCGCTGAGTCAGCCCTTTTTCGGTGTGCTGGCCGACAAGTTTGGGGGACGCTGGCTGGGCGCGATCGGGCTGCTGTGGACGGCAGCTTTCTACTATGCGGCGACCTTCTCGCAGGACTATTTCACGCTGATCACGCTGATGACGGTCGCCTCGCTGGGCAGCGGCGCTTTTCATCCGCAAGGCGCGATGAATGCCGGTGCAGCGGGGGGTCATAAGGCGACGACGGGTACCTCAATATTCTTTCTTCTGGGGCAGATGGGGCTGGCCCTGGGGCCGATGATCGCGGGCGTGCTGCTGGAAGAGATCTGGATGCTTGGCCCGCGGATCATGGCTATCGCAACGCTTCCGTTCGTAGTGTGGATGGCTATTGGTCTGCGCAAGCCGCTGGAGCGGGTCGAGGAAGAACCGCCGCCGCCACCGCCGCCGGCGACAGCCGAGGAGCGGCGGCGTCTGCAACAGCGCATTGCGCGCACCCGCGCCGTGTCAAACCGCGAGGCCCAACCCGGCAGGCGCTGGGTGGCGCTGGCGGCCTTTGCGGTGTTGGTGGCCTTGCGAGCCTCGGTCCACCAGATATTCTATGGGATGCTGCCCAAATATTTCGCGGATTTGGGCTTTTCACCGACACAGTTTGGCTTCATGGTCGGGGTGCCCAGCGTGGCGATCGCGCTTGGCTCGATGTCCGGGGGCATCATGGGGGATCGCTATGACCAGCCCAAGATTCTTCTATGGTCGCTGCTGGCTGCGACGCCCTTTTCCTGGCTGATGTTGGACATTGTGGATGGATGGGTCTTCTTTCCGCTGGCCTTCGCGGCCGGTTTCCTCGTTGGCATTCCTCACAGTATTCTGGTGGTGATGGCGCAGCGGTTCCTCCCGGACAGGCAGGGGTTGGCGAGCGGCGCCATTCTGGGATTTACGTTTGCTTCGGGCGCGTTGGGGATGGGGCTGGCCGGTCCGGTCGCGGACGTCTACACGCTTTCGGGCGTCATGCACGTTGTGGCGGTTTTGCCACTGTTGGCGGCGATGTGCGCTGTGTTTTTGCGGACGCGACTAGAGACGGCGCTGCCGATGGCGCCGGCGGCGGGATCGGCGGATTGAGATCGTGGTGGCCGCCTTCCTCTCACCGATCAAGAGTCCGGCCAAGCCACTTCCGTAATCTCCGGCACCACTGTGGCGCCGCGGGGGCCGGGGCGGAGCCGACCGGTGACGACCTGGCTGTCATGCTGGAAGACGAGCAGTACGTTTTTTTCCTCGGCCTGGCGGCGCAGGTTGCGTTTGCCTTCGATGCTGCGCATTGGTTCCAGATCGAATGCCGGCACCCACGCGAGCCGGTCCATGTGGGCAGCCCAACTGCAGGCGTCCCCCAGAAACAGGAGCGATTCGCTGCCGTCTTCGACCCACAGCACCTGCATGCTGCCGGTATGTCCTGGCACGGTGACTGAACGTACACCGGCGGCCAGCGCCTGGTCGCCGTCCACTATCTCCAGCTGGCCGGACCGGCGCAGGTGCTCCCAGTTTTCGGGGTAGTAGTGCGTGCGTGTGCGTTCATTGGGGAAGGATGCCTCGGCCATCTCGAGGCGCTGGATCAGGTAGCGGGCGTTGGTAAAGGTGGGGACGACCTCGCTCTCGGCATCGTTGGGATCGCTCAAGCGCGTATTTCCGCCGCAATGGTCGGCGTGCAGATGGGTCAACAGCACGATATCGATATCTTCCGGGCTGAAACCGACACGGTTCAGATCTGACTCCAGACGCTGGTTGCTGTTATCCATACCAAATTCAGTTCGATACTCGGGTGTAATTTTGTCCCCCTGGCCCGTGTCCACGAGGATCAAGCCGGCCGACGACTGCACCAGCAGGCAGCGCATCTGCGCGGGTATGCGGTGCTTCTCATCTGGGCGGATGACCCGCTCCCACAGAACGCGCGGGACCAGACCGAAAAAACTTCCCCCGTCGATCAGCTGTTGGCCGTCACTGACGATGTGACAGGGAATGGAACCTATCTGAAATGAATATGGCATTGCTGTGTCCTCAGAATCTGTCTGACCAACAATATGTGGCTATATTAAAACGCTCTTCCTACACTGTCGGTGCTGGGCGATAGACCTTCTGGCAGAAGGCCCTGCCTCCTTAAGGATAAGGAAAGTGACGCAAGAGACCTGCCAACGCAAGGGGTATTATTTTCGTGATCTGTCATGAGGTCTGGGCAGGTGAGGCAGGCGGCCACGCCACTTCGGTAATCTCCGGCTCAACCTGCGCGCCGCGTGCGCCGGTGCGCAGCCGGCCGGTGACGACCTGGCCGTCATGCTGGAAGACGAGCAGGGCGTTTTTCTCTTCGGCCTGGCGGCGCAGGTTTTGTTTGCCCTCGATGCTGCGCATGGGGTCGAGATCGAAGGAAGGGACCCAGGCCAGCCGGTCCAGGTGCGCGGCCCAGCTGCAGGCGTCGCCGAGGAAGAGGAGCGATTCGCCGGCGTCTTCGACCCAGACGGCCTGGATGCTTTCGGTGTGACCCGGAACGGTTACTGTGTAGACACCGGCTGCCAGGCTCAGGTCGCCGTCGACGAGCTCCAGCTGGCCTGAACGGCGCAGGGGCTCCCAGTTGTTGGGGAAGTAGGTGCCGCGGGTGCGTTCGTTGGGGAAGGCGGCTTCGGCCATTTCGAGGCGCTGGACCAGATAGCGGGCGTTGGGGAAAGCGGGGACGGCTTCGCTCTCGGGGTCGTTGGGGTCGCTCCACTGGGTGCAGCCGCCGGCGTGATCGGCGTGCATGTGGGTCATGAGCACGATGTCGACGTCTTCGGGGCCGAAGCCGACACGGCGCAGGTCGGCGGCGAGACGCTGGTTGTCGTCGTCCATGCCGAATATGCGTCTTTCTTTGGCGGTGATTTTGTCGCCCTGGCCGGTGTCGACCAGGATCAGGCCGGCTGACGATTGGATGAGCAGGGAACGCATCTGTACGGGGATGCGGTTTTTGTCGTCGGGGCGGATGATGCGCTCCCAGAGGACACGCGGGACGAGGCCGAAGAAGCCGCCGCCGTCGACGAGCTGGCGGCCGTCGCTGACGATGTGGCAGGGAATGGAACCGATATTAAATGAGTATGGCATGGTCAGTAGTAATTGTGTGGATGGCGGAATCATTGCGATCCGGTTAGAACGCTGCTTTTGCAGAGTCAGAGCGGAGTATAGCACGGCCCTCCACAGTCGCCCATCTGCGGGGGGAACGGCAGGGGAACTGCGGGAACACTGCGGGGAAACTGCGGGGGAACTGCAGGGGTTAGGGGGCGGAGGCAGCGCGTACGAAAGGAGACACTGTTGGCCAGGCGTGTTGCTGGGGACGAATGAGTACAGTGGCTAGACAGGGCGGGGCGTTGCGGGGGCGCAGCCCCCGCACAAGGGAGGGCCGAAGGCCCGAACGCACAACTGCAGTGGTCAGTGATCAGTGGTCAGTGGTCGGCGAATGGGCGATTTCTAGGGGATGGATGTGTAGACTGAACTCGGTCCAGCCGGAATCGAAGGTACAAGTGAGGTCATCCCATTTGGGGAGGCATCCAAGTTTAGGTTGCGGGTTGGCTCGATTTGACAGGTGGGGGCGCCCCTCCGCATACTTATGCGCGTGAATGATGGTGATGTAGTTACGATTCCAGGAGCGGTACC
Source organism: Caldilineaceae bacterium (assembly GCA_958295845.1). Classification (GTDB taxonomy): domain Bacteria; phylum Chloroflexota; class Anaerolineae; order Caldilineales; family Caldilineaceae; genus Bin5. The sequence goes on along the minus strand of OY282376.1, from coordinate 4,070,692 downwards.
TCCGCCAACCAAGCGTCGTCCCGTTCTCACTTAACGCAGAGCAGCATGGCACAGAACCAGTTTTTTACCGGCGAACCCGCACAGATTCGGCCGCGCAGACTTGTGCAAGGGTTGGTCTTCGATTTTGACAATACACTTGCCCGGCTCAACCGGCCTCACGACGAGTTGATGAAGCAGGGCGCGCAGACTGCGTTCGATTACATGCGCTCGACGGGGATGACTGACCTGCCCGACGAATTTCCGGAGCATCTTGTCGAGGCGCGCATCTTCGCGGAAACGAAATCGGACGATGAGCAGGAGGAGCACACCGCGGACGACACGATGAGTTTCCTGTTGCAGTTCGTCGGTTATCCGGCTTCACGCATGAACGAGGAGGTTCTGCGGCGGGCGGTCGACCTCTTTTACGCGCCGGAGATGACGGCGTGGGAGCCGATGCCGGGCGCGGTCGAGTTGCTGCAGCGTTTGCGCGGCGAGGGCTTTCCGCTGGCGGTGATCGCCAATTTCTCCAGCGATCGCATTTTTCAGCGGATTATCGACTATACGGGGCTGCGCAGCTATTTGGATGTCTGTTTGAGCAGCGCGGCGGTGGAGTGGCGCAAACCTGAGAGTGAGATCTACGATGCCGTGTTGAAGCGCTGGGACGCGGAGCCGTATGAGCTGGTCTGTGTCGGCGACAGCCTCAAGCATGATGTGGCAGGCGGCCAGGAGATCGGGGCGTTGACGGTTCACTGCCTTATGATCCCGCTGGCGGAGGACCAACGCCTGGTGGACAGCATTGAGCCTGACGCGGTTATCGGGGCGCTGTCCGAATTGCCCGCGCTCATCGGGACGTGGTGTTGAGCATGGGAAGCAGTGAAGGCCCGCTGGAAGCAACCTTTCCCGTTACGATCAGTCGGGAGTATCCACCTGCGCCGCTGGTTGCGGTGGCGGCGGTCGTTCTTGACGGTGAGGGGCGCAGCCTGATGGTTGAACGGGGGCGGCCGCCGTCGCAGGGTATGTGGGCGCTGCCGGGCGGGCTACTGGATCTGGGCGAGCCGGTGCGCGCGGGTGTCGCGCGTGAGGTGCGGGAGGAGACGGGCGCCGAGATTGAGATCGTTGAACTGGTTGACCTGTTCGAGCCGATCCATCGCGACGCGGATGGGGGTATTCGATATCACTTCGTTGTGATCGACTTCTGGGCGCACTACCTGGGGGGTGACGTCGCGGCGGCCGATGACGTTGACGACGTCGCCTGGGTGCCGGTGGCGGGGCTGGGCGACCTGCCGATGGAGGAGGCGACGCGGCGGGTCGTACGCCAGGCACACGCGCGCTGGCAGGAGGCCGACGGCCGGCAGGGCGCCGCTCCCGGGTAGCAGCCGGGCTTTTCTCCGCTTTTTCCACGTTTTCCTTACGTACTATTCGTAGAAGATTGGGTTCAGGCGCAGTGGGTCACGTTAAACGTGTGTGCGCTGTTGCTGTCGTGCGGCCGCGGGCGAGACTCAGTGAAAGAGCGCGCGCGCCTCGTGCAGATGGTCAAATGTGCCGACCAGCGTGAGATGGTCGCCATATTCAAGTTGCGTGTTTCCGCGGGGTACGATGAATTCTCCGTCGCGTCGAATTGAGAGGATGAGTACGTCGCCAGGCAGATCGAGTTCGCGCAGGGACCTGTCATCGTAGGCGGGATTGTGCAACCAGACTTCGGATACCTCTTTATTGTCATCTGTCCGTGTCAGCAGCTCGTAGATGTCGGGATTGCGGGCCAGCAGGCTCAGCAGCGCGGCCTGGTCCAATGACGGGTTGAAGACGGTCACGTTGAGGGTTTCGAATTCCACCAGCCGGTTTGTCTCTCTGACGAGGGTGACGATGTGGTCGACTCCGTAGCGGGTGCGGGCCACGTGGCAGATGTGGCGGTTGCGGTCGGTGTCGCTCAGCGTGACAACGACCGTATCGGCCAAATCGAGGTATCCGGCAAGTTTTTCTTCCTCTTCGTCTATATTGGCGTGCATGACCTCTATGCCTGCGGAGGAGCGTTGCCGCGCTCTGGCGATCAGATCTGCGTCGGGGTCGACGAGTACCACTTTTTCATTGTGGCCCAGCAGCTGTTCAGCGACCTGGAGCCCCAATCTTTCGGCGCCGAACACAACGATGGGTGGGAGGGTATCGTCGGCGGTGCGCGGGGCGATACGGTTGAAGATCAGGGGGGCGACGGTGACGGTGACGATGGCCACCAGGATTATCATCGTATTGACCGATTCGCTGATAATCCCCAAGTTCAGGCCGATCGCCGAGGCCGCGACGATGAGTGAGAGGCGGGAAGAGAGGAGGAAGCCGGCTGACATGGTCTCGCGCCATGTGAACTGCAGGCGGAACAGCAACGCGGGCAAGAGCTTGACCAGGAATGCGGCCAGTACCAGGAAGGGTAGCAGCAACAGGGCCTCGGTTGACGAGATCAGGGCGCCCAGATTGAAGTCCACCCCCACCATGATGAAGAAGATGGGGATGAAGAACCCGAAGCCGACTGCTTCCAGTTGGTGCATTGCCTCCAGATCCTCGCGAGTTGAGAGCAGAGAGAGCATTGCGCCGGCAATGAAAGCGCCCAGGATGATCTCGGCGCCCAGCACCTCGGCCATCACCACAAAGAGCAACATGATAGTGAAGGCGCCGCGGATCTTGATTCGGGCGGTTGTACGGCTGAGGTCCTCCAGCGTTCGCCGTAAGGACTCAAACCGGTTCAGAGAAACGATGCCCAGACGGTAGAGTAGGAAGAAGGCAACGAAGAGCAGGCTGATCAGAAGGATATCGAACGTCAAGCCGTGGGAAATCGTCGCAATGACTACGGTTATCAGGATCATTGTGGCGAAGTCGGCCACAAGCGCGGCGATGAGGATTGTCTGCCCAAAGCGGCCGCGGATGAGCTCCTGCTCTTTTAGCACGGGCATGACGACGCCCAGAGAGGTTGTCGACATGATCAGCGCCATCATCCACGGACTGCTGACAAGTCCCATGCGCAAGAGTACAAAGCCGACTATGGTCGAAAGAGACAGGGTGAGCAGGAAGCTGGCCAGGCCGATGGAAAGGGGACCGAAAGAGCGACGGCTGCGGCCGTCTGCGGGAGCGGTCCGTCCGTTTGCCCCTGAGGTGGTCCCGGGCATCTCGATGTTCAGATTGGCGAAGTCGATCTCCATGCCTGCGAGGAACATCAAGAAGACGAATCCAAACTCGGCCAGGAGCGTGAGCAGCTGGTCTTCGTGAGTCACCCAGCCGAAGCCACTGCGGCCAATGACGATTCCTGCCAGAATTTCGCCGACGACGATTGGCAGCCGCAACCGCTTTAAACGGGTGAGCACCAGCGGCACTACGAATGCCAGGGAGATGACTATAAGGAGGGGCGTGAAAGATCCTGCGATCTCTTCCATTTGGAGTTCGCTATGGTTCCGCTTGTGACTGAACTGTAAAAAGGGCCGTTGACGTACGTTCCCACTACCCGTGGACGCCATGCAGCGGTGTCCGCGACTGGCGCGGGCGCGGGTTGATCGGTCTTTACCGTTCTGCTACCCTAACACTTATGAGCGACGAAACGCAAGAAATCCTGCGCGGCGTTATCGAACGCATCACCTTCCACAACGACGAAAACGGCTATACCGTCGCCAAGCTGGCGCCGGAGAAACTCACGCCTCAGCTGCCGCACTGGCAGAAGGAGGCGACGGTCGTAGGCGCCATGGTCGGCGTTGTCGAGGGCGAGGCGGTGGAGCTGCGCGGGCAGTGGGGGACGCATCCGCAGTACGGAAAACAGTTCCTGGTTGACGATATGCGTTCGACGCTGCCGGCGACGGTTGCCGGCATAGAGAAGTTTCTTGGCAGCGGCCTGATCAAAGGCGTAGGGCCGGTGACGGCCAAGCGCATAGTGGACCATTTTGGCGCGGAGACGTTGGAGATCATCGACAACGAGCCGCAGCGTTTGTCCGAGGTAGGCGGGGTTGGGCGGAAGCGGGTGACGATGATCAACGCGGGCTGGGCGGAGAAGAAGGCGATCAAGGAGGTGATGATCTTTCTGCAGGGGCACGGTGTCAACACCGGGCTGGCGGCGAAGATCTACAAGCGTTACGGTGACGGCGCGGTCGAGATCGTGCAGCGGAATCCCTACCGACTCTCTGAGGACATTTATGGCATCGGTTTTCTGACGGCGGACCGGATCGGCAGGGCGCTAGGGATGGCTGAGGACGCGCCGCAGCGTATCGCCGCGGGCGTTGAGTATGCGCTCAACCGGGCCACTGACGAGGGCCATGTTTACCTGCCAAGCGGAGAACTGCTCGGGAAGGCCGATCAGCTGTTGAATGTGGGGAAGGAGAAGGTTGCGGCCGGGCTGCTGCATCTGAGAGGAGGGGACCGCGTCAAGATTGCTTCCGGACCGGGCGAGGAGGCAGAAGCGCTGCATTGGGCGGTGGCTGGAATCTACGAACCTTCGAGCAGTCAGGCCATGCCACTGATGCCGGCAGACCGCAGGGCCGACGAGACCCCGTCCGCAGAGCGGATGGATGCGCTGTTGGAGGGCGGGCAGGCGGTCTATCTGACGCCGATGTACTACAGTGAAGTGGGTGTCAGCAACCGTTTAGGCGGGATGATGCGGGGACACCGCGTCGCTCAGGGCGGAGCCGGCCTCAACTTCAGCGCGTTTGCTACTCTTCAGGAAGTGGACTGGGAACGGAAGTTCGCGCGGCTCGAAGAGAGGGCAAGCCACGAGAACAGCCCGGTGCGCCTGGGTGCGCGGCAGAGGGAGGCGGTGCAGACGGCGCTGACAAACCGGCTGACGGTGCTGACAGGGGGGCCCGGCACGGGCAAGACGACTGTTGTGCGCACGATTATTGACCTGTGCGAAGATGCAGGGGCGAAGGCGATCCTGGCCGCGCCAACCGGACGGGCCGCGAAGAGGCTCGCCGAGGCGACGGGGCGGCCGGCGAAGACGGTGCACAGGCTGCTTCAGGTGCAGCCGGCGGCCGGGATGGCGTTCAAACGCAATGAGGAGAGCCCGCTCAGGGGCGACCTGCTGATCGTGGACGAATCCTCGATGCTGGATCTGATTCTGATGAATCACCTGGGGAAGGCGATCCCACCGGAGATGTCTTTGCTGCTGGTGGGCGACGTCGACCAGCTGCCGAGCGTGGGGGCAGGCAACGTGCTGCGGGACGTGATCGCGGCCATTGAGGGTGCGGACGAAGGAACTGTGCACGGGCATGACTTTGCGCCAGCTTTACGGCGCTGGGCTGCGGTCGTGCGGCTGGACAGGATATTCCGGCAGGCGGCGGGGAGCTATATCGTCGAGAATGCCCATCGTATCAACCAGGGCCAGATGCCGGTATTGACACGGTCTGCAGGGGAGAAGAGGGTGGAGGCCGATGACTTCTTTCTGTTCCGCACGGAGGAGCCTGAACGGGCCGCCGAACTGTGTGTGGAGCTCGTCCAGGCGCGTATTCCGCGCCGGTTTGGCATTCCGCCCGAGGACATTCAGGTGCTGAGCCCGATGCATCGCGGCGCGGCCGGGGTAAAGTCGCTGAACGGGATGATCCAGGAGGCGCTCAATCCGCCCGGACCGGACAGGGTCGAGCGCGGTTTTGGCGACAGCATTTACCGGGCGGGCGACCGGGTGATGCAGGTGCGTAACAACTATGACAAAGATGTGTTCAATGGCGATATGGGTTATATTGAGGATGTCGACCTGACTGAACAGCAGGTGACGGTCGAAATCGACGGGCGGGCGGTCGGTTACGATTTTTCGGAGTTGGACGAACTGATCCATGCCTATGCGATCAGCGTACACAAGAGCCAGGGCAGTGAATTCCCGGCAGTCGTCATCCCGCTGCTTACAAGCCACTACATGCTATTGCAGAGAAATCTACATTACACGGCCGTCACGCGGGCGAAGCGGCTGGTCGTGCTGGTGGGGCAACAGAGGGCAATCGGCATGGCCGCGGGCAACGACAAGGTAGCGCAGCGTTACAGCGGGCTGACCGAGCGCCTGCGGCGTGCGACAGCAATGGAGACAATTGGATGAGCAACAGCAGACCCACGATCGCGGTGCAACTGTACAGCCTGCGACATTTATCGGACAGTTTTGAGGATATCGCGGCCGCGGCGGCTGCGGCCGGATATAAGAACGTCGAGCTGATCTTTTTGCCTGATCACAGCGGGCAGGAGGCGAAGGCGATATTGGACCGGCACGGCCTGCGGGCGGTGTCGGCACACGTGCCTTACCAGGCTCTGGCCGAGGATCTCGCGGGCACGGTCGAATTTCACCGGGCGATTGGGAACGACAGTCTTATCCTGCCCATGCCTGACCCAGAAGTGCGGGAGGCGGCGAATGGAGAGACATGGCGCGCTTTCGGGCAGACGCTGAATGAGTTGGGGCGGCGCTGCCGGGCGGAGGGGATGCGGCTGGGCTATCACAACCATGCCTTCGAAATGGAGTCGTTCGACGGCGCGCGGGCGATCGACCTGATGCTTGGGAATGCGGAACCGGAGAATCTGTTCTGGGAGCCGGATCTGGCCTGGATCACCGATGGCGGCGTCCAGCCCCTGGAACTTATCGAGAAGTACGCGGGCCGCTGCCCGCACATCCATGCCAAAGACCTGGCGCGGGCGGGCGAGAACGAGGACCAGATGGGCCTGGCCGACGTCGGTTACGGCAGGCTGGACTGGGATGCGCTCATACCGGCCTGCCGGGCAGCCGGCGCGACGTGTTACGTTGTGGAGCACGATCTGCCCAAGGATCCTGTCGCCAGTGTGCGCCGCAGCCGGGAGTTTCTGGAAAGTCGGGCGGGCCTAATGTAAGGGCCGGCCGGGGCGGTTGCTGCCCGCAGCGACGCAGGGCCAGACGGTTGGCGGGATATGTCGTTTCCTGGGACCGGAGCCGGGACAACTGCGGGCTTCTGCGTATTGTAATCTGAGAATTGAAATCGGAGAGTACCTTGGCAAATTCGGCGATGTTTGAAGGGCTCGTGTTCGATGAACGCCGAAAGGCGGCGCAGGTGAATCATGTGGGTGAGCGCGCCTGTTACGTCGTCGACGAGGATGGCTTTCTGCGCCACATAGACGCCGCGCTGGTGGACCAGCAGGTGCTTGAGTTTCTCAAGGGCCAGGTGGACCAGCACCGCGATCTAGCCGTAAGCGGCATGTTGGACCTAATGGGCAAGGACGACATTTTTTCCAAGGCGGCGGTGGAGTCCTCGATCGACAATATCGATCAGGCTGTCGGGCAGGCTATCCCTGAGCAGTCGCGGCAGTGGCTGGGGATGATGGGTTTTCGCGTAATCATCGACGATCAGGGCGAGGTCGTGGATATCGAGATGCCTGCGGGCGAAATCGAAGAGGACGACTACTAAACAGAGGGCGGGGAGAAGGGATTCGTGTTTTCCCTCCTCCCCTGGTTATTACTTCTTCAAGTGCCAGTCAGCGTCGGTCAACGCCTCGTAGACGACGCCTCCTTCCACGTTGCGCGGCATGGGCAACCCCAGCAGGTAGCAGAGCGTTGGGGCTACATCGACGACCCGCACCTGTCCTTGCAACTCCAGCCCTTCCTTAACGCCGGGCCCTGACAGGACGAAGGTGCAGTGCTGTCCGGCAATGCCAAAGCTGACAGAAGGCAGCTGTTTACCGTGCGCGCCGTCGAACTCCGGCCGCAGGGCGTAGACCACGTCTCCAGTTGTGTCGCCCCAGAGATTGACCATTTCCGCATCGTCGCGCGTGAGGGCCAGCGCAAAGGGATGGCGGCCGGTGGCGGGGTCGGTGTAGGCGTGGAGCGCGGCGATTATCTCCAGTTGGGTATCCTTGTAGTCCTCCGGAGACACAATGCCGGTGGGCTCGCGCCCCTCCAGATTGATGAACACGTGCACCAGGCCCACTGACGCGGCGCGCGTGCGCGACCAGTCCACCGTCCGCTTGTCTTCGTTGTCTTCATTATATACGAGGAGACCGGCCTGCTCGAGCACCTCGTCAATATCCACAGCCTGGAACTGGTTGGGCGTTCCGCCGTGGTCGGAGACGAGACAGATCAGCGTCTCCTCATCGGCGATGGCGGCGACACGGCCGATCATGTCGTCTATGGAGCTGTAGGTGCGGACCACGCCGTCCAGGCAGCGCTGCTGCGTCTCTACGTCGGCGCCGCTGAACTCTTCAGCCTGGCCAAGGAAGAAGTGGCTGGTATAGTCGGAGGCGTGGGTTTCGATGAAGAGCATTGTCCAGTCTTCGCGGCTCGTGGTGAGATAGTCGGCCACGTCTGCGAGGCGCTGGTGGTGGAAGTCGAGCAGTTCGAAGTAGGTGTCGTCGTCCATGATCCCGAGGGCGTCCCTGGCGGGATTCTGGAGGAAGTTTCCGACATGCTGGTCGATCTCGTCGGCAACGCCGTCCGGCTTCGTGTAGCCGGTGGTCGGCCAGATTTGGGGAACGAACAGCTCGAATGCGTCGGCTTCGGCGGTGAGGTTGACCAGTTTCATGCGCACGTAGCCGCTGATCTCCTCGGCGTCAATCTCGAACTCGTCCAGCCACCAGTCGGTCCAGTCACCCACGGCCAGGTCGGCAATTGCGTTTTCACCGTCGCGAGAGCGGCAGATGCGGACGCGGTCGTAGCCACTGTCTCCGGATGCGTAGATGAGGCCGTAAAAGGTCTTGGGCGTGCCCTTTTCGCCGCGTATCATGAAATCGCGACCGCGCGCCAGGGGCTGTATCGTCAACTCCACTTCTTTGGACGGGCGGCTAGAAGGCGGCAGCGCGGTCCAGTCGCGGGCCTCGTTGATCGTTACCGGATCGACGTCGGAGCCGGTCTGCAGGGCGCTGGGATCCAGTGTCTCCGGATCGCGCTGGCCGCCGATCGACCGGCGCTGCCATTTGCCGGCGACGAAGAGGTGATAGCCGGCGATCTGGCTATGGTTGGAGACGCCGGGGCCTGTGCCCTCGACCTGTACGCCGCTGGTTACGGTCGGCGGCCAGGACATTTCCCATTTGACCAACAGGGGTGTGCCGCCGGCGCGTTCGACGGTGTTCCAGAGGTATTCGGCTCGTGAAAGGTCGGTGTTGACCCCCCAGACGGTCTCATCGAGCGGGGCGCCCAGCTTGCGGATGTTGAAGTCCATGACGCCGTGGTTTCCCGGCCAGGCGCCGGTCGAGGTGGCGGTCCAGCCCGGCGGTGTCAGGGTTGGGAATACGCCGATCATGGGGCGGTAGACGCCTCGATTTATCAGTTTTTCGAGGTGGGGCATGTGGCCCCCGTTTACCATATTGATTACCAGTTCCATTGCGGCGCCGTCCATGCCGATCATGATTGCGCGCCGAGCCGGGCTTTGCATCGCTCTCTCCTTTGGCGGTTTGCAGTCGCATTGGCTGTCCTCCCGGTTTAGCGGTCTGACAGCGGTTGACAATGCACAAGGATAGGGACACTCATGATAACCTGCAACTGTATAAAGGTCACAAAGACGGCTGTGCAGGGCGGGGGTACAGTTAGATTCTCGTCTATATATGGACACAGCCGAAAAGAAACCGCAGCTTTTGTATCACAGTTTGTCTGACGTATAATTCTTTCACTTCCTCTCCGGTTCCCCTTTTGGAGGATCTATGCAGGCTGGTTTCCAGCAAAACATGCGCGGCAGAAGGCGCAATGAAAGGGTATTTCCGACTCCAGTGACTCTTCGGCGGCTGTGGCAGATTCTGGCTGCTTTGGCGGTCCTGATTTCTGTGGCCGGCGGCCAGATTTTTGCCCAGTCTGGCTTTGTGCCGTTTTCGAACAGCATTATCGCGTTGGACGTTTCGCCGGATGATGCCAGCGTGGTGGTGGCGGGCACATTGAACGTACCGGTGCCGGCGGGCATTTATCGAAGCACGGATGGTGGTCACACGTGGAGCCGGGCAGATGTTGAATTGCCGGCGGATACCTCTGTTGCCTCCATTCGTTTCGATCCGCAGGATGGAGACCGTGTTTTGGCCGCGGACGGCGGGGTCGGCAATCTGTTTATCAGTGAGGACGGCGGCCAGAGCTGGCGGCAGGAGCCTTCGATCAACCAGGTGCTGACTCCGAACAGTGGAGTTGGCCGCCTTTACACGCGCGTCGAAGACGGCGTGACCGTTTTCTACGCCGGCAGCCGCTACGACGGCGTCGTGCGCAGCCTGGACGGCGGCCTGAGTTGGGCGTGGTACGGGGACGGTCTGACAGGGAGCGCGCTGCGCGTGCGCGCTTTTGCCGATAAAGAGGGCGCGCTCTATGCCGGTACCCACGACGGCGTCTGGCGTCTGACTCCGGGTGCAACAATCTGGCAGCGGGTCGATCTGCCCGCGGGCATCATTGCGCGAGGGATGGCGATGCTGGATGGCCGTTTGTATGTGGGTACGTTCGCTTCAGGCCTTTATCTGAGCGACGACGGTTACAATTGGATTCAGGACCCCTCCTTTCCGGCAGGTGTGGTCATCTACGATGTTACCGCCAGCGGGCAGACCATCGTCGTCGGGACCAATGTCGGGCTCTGGACCCAGAGCGTACCGGACTGGACGCGGGTGACGGTCAATGGCGCGGCCTATACCAATCCGGTTTTCCGGCTGGCCTCTTCTTCGACTTTTGTTGGTGTCACCTACGCGGGGACCGAGCAGGACGGCGTTCTGCGTACGCTTGACAGCGGCGCGAGTTTTCTGTCGTCGGCCCAGATCACGCCTCTGGATCCGGCCCAGCTGCCCAGAGTGCCGACGCCGACAATTACGCTAACGCCTGACCCCGGCGCGCCCTCGGACACGCCAACGGCAACAAGTACGCCGACGGTAACGCCTGATCCCAACGAGCCGACTGAGACGCCAACGGCTACCGACACGGCGACGGTGACACCTGATCCCAATGCACCGACGGCTACGCCTACGGCCGTGTGTACGCCTATCGCGACGCCTGATCCCAACGCGCCCACGGGGACGCCGACGGCCACTGGCACGGTGACGGCGACGCCGGACCCCAATGTGCCCACGGAGACGCCGACAGCCACAGGCACGCTTACTGCGGCACACAATCAAGATACGCCGAGGGAGACACCGACAGCCACCGTTACAGTGACGGCGACGCCGGACCCCAATGTGCCAACGGCTCAGCCTCTGGTCGAATGTACACCGGAGCCGACGCCGGACCCGGCTGCGACCCCAGATCAGCCGGCAGCGGATTCGCCGGATTCGACACCAGTTGTGTCGACGGCCGTTCCCGAAACGCCTCCGCCACTTCCTCCGTTTGAAGGCACCGCCACCAGCACGCCGACGGCATCGGAGGCGGGAGCGGAGCCCCAGGCGACTGCAACACCGACCACTGTGAGTTCGAGCAATGTCAACGAGAGGCTTGCTCAAATACCCCCGATCTGGATTGGGGGCGCGGCGGTCTTCTTCCTCCTGATACTGGTCGCCGGCGTATCGGTTGCACGGGACGGAGGCTCCGGAAACGAAGAGCTATGACGGCGAGTGGACCAATATCGGCCAGTTCAGAGACGGTCGCCGCCAGCGAACTTCCACAACGAGTGAACCAGAGTAGGCAAGAGCTGGCAAGCCTGTTTGCGCAACTGCCGGAAGGTTTACGCGTTGGCGGAGACGAGGCGATGCCGGATGTTGCGGTGCGCCGCGTTACCGAGGACAGCCGGGAAGTGGGCGCGGATACGCTGTTTGTCGCGGTAGAAGGCTTGCAGCAGGACGGTCACCGCTATATTCCGCAGGCCGTTGCTGCGGGCGCCGCGGCTGTCGTTGGCAGCCACCCCTTGACGCGGCTGGAGGAACTGGACTGGTGGCCGCCGTCTTCCGGCGTTGCCTACGTTCAGGTGACCGATAGCCGGGAAGCGCTGGCGTGGCTGAGCGCGGCCCTTTACGGTTTTCCCAGCCGGGCGCAGACGGTTATCGGGGTGACTGGCACGGACGGCAAGACGACGACTTGCTCGTTGCTGGAGGCGATTCTTAGCCGCAGCGCTGATGTCGGGGTCATCACGACGGTCGGCGCACGAATCGCCGGCATTGAGCAGGAGACCGGGCTGCATGTGACGACGCCCGATGCGCCGACGGTGCAGGCATTTCTGGCGCAGATGCGTTCGGCGGGCTGCGGCTATGCGGTGGTCGAGAGCACCAGTTTCGGTCTTGACCAGAAACGGGTGGCGGCGGTTGCGTACGATGTTGCCGCGTTGACGAACATCACGCATGAGCACCTGGACATTCACGGCTCGTTCGAGGCGTACAGGGCAGCGAAGTTCCTGCTTTTCCGGAGCCTTTTTCATACCGAACGCAAGCCGGGCGTGCCCCGCATAGCCGTATTCAACCAAGACGATAGCAGCTGCCAGCCTTTGCGTGAGGCGCTGGCGGAAGAGCGCGCGCGCAACGATTCGGCCGGCGTTGTATCCTATACTTACAGCGTAAGTGATTCGAGTGCCGACGTGTACGCCAGGCAGATCGAGTACCTGCCTGAAGCCACCCGATTCGAACTGGTCTGGCCGGGTGGCACTGTTCCGATGGAGACTCAGCTGATTGGCGAGTTCAATGTGTCAAATATACTGTGCGCGGCTGCGGCGGCCCTGGGGATGGGGATTGCGCCGGAGCAAATCAGGAAGGGTGTGGGCTCGCTTTCCTCGGTTTTGGGGCGCATGCAGCGAATGGACTGCGGCCAAGAGTTCCTGGCTGTGGTGGACTTCGCCCACTCCCCTGCCAGCCTGGAACGGGCATTGGAGACTTTGCGTCCGCTGGTTGCCAAGGATTGCGGTGGCGGCGGAGGCAGATTGATCGCTATCTTTGGCTGCGCGGGTCTGCGAGACCGGGGCAAGCGGCGGCTGATGGGTCAGGTTAGCGGGCGGTTGGCGGACTTTACCGTGATCACTGCGGAGGATCCGCGGACTGAAGATCTGGAGGCGATAAACCGGGAAATCGCGGCAGGTGTAAGGGAGGTTGTTGAAGGGGCGGGGCAGCCTCAGATGGAAACTGCGGCCTCTACTCCTTACTATGCTGTGGTTCCCGATCGCGCCGAGGCGATTCGTTTTGGCGTGGAGATGGCGCGCGCGGGCGATGTTGTAGCCTCTTTTGGCAAGGGACATGAGCGCAGTATGTGCTACGGCGAGACGGAGTTCCCCTGGAACGAGCAGGAGGCGATGCTGTCTGCACTGCGCGGCCGCACAACTGCAATGGGCAGTGGTTAGTGGTCAGAGGCTTTTCCACTTTGTGCCGAAGAAGGCGAAGGTAAGTAGAGATTGAGTACAGTAAGAGTCAGTCTTTCGTCCTTGCTCTGGAGTCGGTGCGTCTAAGTGTGTCTGAGATGCTGGTTTTGTGTCTGCACATGAACTATTGTAAGATGTATGGTAACCTGGACAGTGCCCGACACGTTTGGCAGCCGACGGTCTGGACGAGTCAAACGGCGGGCCGTCAGGCCATCAAGAAAACCTCTGTTTGTATTCAGACAGGGTGCAACTTTCGGCATTGTCATTCCGAATTAATCGTGATATAACATTGCAACGTGACAAATCAGTGCAAACAGTGATCGACTGACGCGTCTGCGGCGCGCGGTTAGGTCTTATCTGCCCTTTATTGATGCGCACCCAAAAGGAGGCGGCTCGTGCCGGCCTTACTCCGTAAATTTATTGTAGTTCTGGTCTTTATCCTGGCACTGGGCGCCTGTAATGGCGGCGGTGACGGCGGCTCCACGTGGTTTAACCTCCCGTCTGTTCCGATCAGAGTTGACGGCAACGGCTTTGGCACTGCGCTCGGCTTCCCAGCGGGGCAGATCCTGCAGCAACCGATGTTGGATCAGTTCGCGGCTGCAGGTGTCGATGTTCTGGAAGTCCGTATCGGCTATCATGGCGTTTTTCTGCACGCGGATGGTGAACCTCTCCCCTATCTCAAATGGAGTGATGAGTCGGCGGATCTTGTGGCTCGTGTTCTGGCCAATGTGGACGGCGCCGCGCAAGGCGCTGACGCGCTAACCTGGTTGCGTCGGGTAGGCCTGGGCGCAATTATCATACTTCCCACGGCCGGCGATGATATTCCCCGCTGGCAGGGCGAAGAGCTGGTTAGGTCAGAAAGCGCGGAGGAGACCACCATCGGGCCGCTGCAGTTTGCCAGTCTGGCCTTTGACGCAGAGGGCAAGGCGTCGTTCGAAGGAATCCCCTTGGCGGAGATAGAGCAGGCCCTGGGCGCATCGCTCGGGGTGGAACTTCCGCCGATGGCTTTGCAGATATTGTCAGCACTGCGTGTTGAACAGTTCTCGTTGGCGACGCAGCCGAATGGCATCGATCTTGCGCTTGACAGTACGGCGTTGCCGGGTTTGGCTTACGATACCGAGCGCCTGAACAACCTGATGCCGATCGTCAGCGCGTTCGTCGACCCGTCGATGGGCGGCATGATCGGCGAGGTTATTCCCAAGCTGCCCGGCGCAGATTTGGACGTGATCGTTTCCTTTACCGGCGCTCCGACAGCTGATACGCAGTTGCCAACCATTCCGGTCAGCGTAGGCGATGACGGCACGTTAGGCGTGTGGGGCATTCCCTTGGGGATGGACCTTCTGCCAGCGGATCTGCTGGGCATGCTTGGCGACATGAACGTCCAGAAACTGGATCTGAGCATTCAGGCCGGCGGACTGTATCTGGCGCTGAATCAGGAGCCTCTGCCTTCGATCCTATGGACGGATACGTCGTTGGACACGATTGGCGGGGTCGCTGTTGACCTCCTTGGTGTGTCACCCGGCTTAGTTGATGGCGGTCTCACGGTACTGCGCAGTCTGCTTGTGAAGACGAATATCGGTCTGTCTCTGGCTCTGCCTGCCGCGGAGGGCGCGGCATTCAGCGCTGATTTCGATGTGACGGCGCCCAACTTTGCGGCTGCGCCGGAAGGGATGGAACCGGCACTGCGGATCGGTGCAGCCATCGACAGAGATGGTTTTGTTCAATCCGCGCTTGGGCTCTCACTCGCAGATTTGGCGGGTCTACTGCCGCCGGTCGGTTTGCCGCCGCTTGTTATGGACATCGTCGGGGGCGTGGGGTCGGACTCTCTGCAGTTGACTACGTCGGCCGGCGGGATTGATCTGATAGGGGACTCCGGCAGCTTACTGACATTGCAGTACGACGAGGCAGCTCTTAACCGTCTGCTGGTGGTTGTATCCTCGTTGTCGGATACGATCCCGTTCATTGGCACGATCAGCGAATACCTGCCGCACCTGCCTCCGGTCATTTCATCGGGCCTGGATTTGCAGCTGGCCCTAGCGGGGCAGGAGGCTCCCGAGACGAAGCTGGACTCTTTGCCGGTCGAAGTCAAGGCGGACGGCTCGCTGGCTTTGATGGGTATCCCGTTGGGGGACCAGTCGATTCTGCAGCCGCGTTTCATTACCGACATGCAGGCGCTGGGCATCCAGAGGCTGGACCTCAACATCATAGACGCCAGCCTCTATCTGGCCTCGAATGGCGGTCATTTGCCGGTCATCTCGTGGACGGATGAGTCGATGGCGACGGTTCAGCGGGTCGTGTCTGAACTGCTCTTTGTCCCGCCCGGCGTGCTCGACGTAGGTATCGGATTCCTGCAGAAGACAGATATCGGTGTCGCCCTTTCGATTCCCGCGGCGAATGGGGCTGGGGCGGTTGACGTGCCGCCGGCCTTTGACGTAACCGCGGTGCGAATGGAACCGCCTGATATCGATGCCGAGTACCGGCCGGTGCTTGCGCTCAGGCTCATGCTGGACGGCTCCGAGATTCGGTCTGTCGGCGGTGTGCCCGCGAGTACGTTTGCAGAGAACGGGGTAAGCCTGCCCTCGCTGCCTGCGAACATTGCCTCAATTCTTTACGATGGCCTGCAGGTCTCCGAGTTGGAATTGACTTCTTCGGCCAACCAGTTGAATGTGGTAGCCGACGAGGAAGTCCTGCTCACGGTCCACTATGACTCGCCTTCGATCCTACGCACACTGGAGCTGGCGGCGCCTTTCCTGCCGGAGGATGTTGCCAACATACTGGCGGACCCGAACGTTTCGGCGTTGTTCGCAGAGGAGTTGCTACCTCTGATTGTTGGCGCCCATCTGGACGTGACGGCAGAATTGAACCAGGAGTAGCTCTTCTGTTGTCAGCTCAATTAACTTGGAAAACGGGCGAAAGCGGAGAATTAACCGCTTTCGCCTTTTTTTGTCCCATCGAATAGGAGACTTACATCATGCCCAATGGAGGCTCAGACTGCTGTGGGACTTGCTGGTTCAACCGCAGGAATCGCGGCGAGAAGGGTTATGACAGGGCTCAGGATCATGATGTGCAAGCCTACTGCGAAATCAGGCATGTCTCGATCGAGGACCCCTTCTGGACCTATTGCGCCAATCATCCGCACCGAAGGCCGCAGCGCGATCCGATTCCGATCGGGCCGATAATGCGAAATGACAGTAGCGAGTATGCAAGCAGGGGATATGTTCGCGAAGCGTGGATACCGTCGCCTGATACAGAGGAGATACGGCAACACCTGCTAGATCTTCTGAACAGGCTGCCCACACATATCGCGGCAGACCGCTATCCTGCCCGGCCCGGTCTGGCTGAGGTCGTGGTGCGGCAGCTGGGTGAATTCAAGGAACCGAGAGCTGAGAAAAGGATTCAGTGGATTAGCGAGAACTTGCCGGATTCCTGGGCGAGCGTGGCGCGGGAGGCGCTGGCCAGAATCAAGGGGGAGGATTGAGAGAAAAGTAACCATAACAGCGGGCGGATCTGACACCGGCTGAATTCGCGAGTTCTGTCTAACAGGTGGTTCTCCGATAGGGTCCATGTTGACTTCGGGTGTTGGACGTTAGGGACGACTCAACCCCTCTATTGCCGCCGGCTTAGGCCACTCAATTTCGTGTAGTCTAATTCCGAATATTGTGCTCTGCGGCGGCTCGCCCTTGGCCTACAGATGGGCCAAATCGATTGGCCTTGTCAAATGGATGGGATTGACCCGTCATACTACGTGTGGTAGATTCTGCAAAACTCAGTGAGAATCCGGGGTTTTCGCAGGGCCCTGACGATCCTATACTTTGCGATCTAAGGAGTTCGCATCAGCGCGCTGACCAAGGAGAATCCAAGCGGCGTCTTGTTGCTCCTGGATTGTCGGCTTTCGCGGAGCCAAAATCGTTAAGACCTGAACAAATCAAGTGTGAGGTACAGATGACAGATCGCGTTAAAGGAAAAGTTGCCGTTGTTACCGGGGCCGGTTCGGTGGGTCCCGGGTGGGGAAACGGGAAGGCCACGGCGGTACTCTATGCCCGCGAAGGGGCGAGCGTCTTTCTCGTCGATTACAACATGGAGGCTGCGAACGAGACCAAGGCCGTCATTGAGCAGGAAGGGGGCGAGTGTACTGCCTTTCAGGCCGACGTGACCGATTCGCAGGCTGTTGAGCAGATGGCCGCGTCGTGTATCGAGACCTACGGCAGGATCGATATCCTTCATAACAACGTCGGTATCATCGAGGTGGGCGGGCCGGTCGAAATCAGCGAAGAGAACTGGGACCGGTTGATGGATGTCAATGTGAAAGGAATGTTTCTGACCTGCAAGTTCTGTATCCCGCACATGGAGAGGCAGGGAGGCGGGGCTATCGTCAATATCTCTTCCATTGCCGGCATACGCTACACCGGCTATCCGAGCATCTCTTACAACGCTTCCAAGGGGGCCATCAACCAGTTGACGCAGAATGTCGCCATGCAATATGCGCAGCAGGGGATACGGGCAAACTGTGTTCTGCCGGGTCTGATGAACACGCCCTTCATTACGCAAGGCCTCCAAGAGGCCTATTCGGATGAGGGTGTGGAGGAGATGATCAGGCAGCGGGATAACCTGTGCCCGATGAAAAAGATGGGGGATGCCTGGGACGTCGCCTATGCCGCTCTTTTTCTGGCATCTGACGAGGCCAAATACATTACCGGCGTGAATTTACTCGTCGACGGCGGCCTGACCTGCGGTTTTGCGCCCTAACCGCCTATGCCGAAGGAAGTCCTGTTCGTCGGTCCCTGACGGGTAGAAATTGGCGAATATGTGGACCCGCCCGTTGGGCCGAGGGACGTAAAGGTCGCCAATCTTTACTCCGGGATCTGCCACGGCATCGAGCGCTGACGTCTGCTTCGAGTGCTCGGGCAAGGCAGGCGGCACTGGCTTGGCCTTGCAAGGCGGCACGCCTTTCCCCAAGGTCGTTGCTGTGGGCATGTGCGACGGTCCCGCCAACGACCTCTATTTGGGCGAAGAGTTCTGCCGCAATACAGGGCAGATCCTTCATTCCCGCAGCGACGGTTATCGTTTACCTCCTGAGAATCCCGAAAGCGGACTTTACCTTCGCCGCTGGGACATCATTCGCATTCATAATGTTATCATCAAGCTGTTGCTCACCGGCAGACTGGACATCAGCGGTCTGATCACGCATCGCATTCCGCTTGAGGAAGCCCCGCAGGCAAACAAGCTGATCGACGAATTGGCGGCAGAGATGTTGAAGGTCATCTTCGACCTGACCTCGGAGTAAAGCAGCCCAAGTCACAGTGCGATTTGCATTCACCTGGGATGCTCTTTTCGGTCCAAGGAGGGTCTGGCATGTCGGGCAAAGTAAACGCGGCCGTTGTCGTGACAACGCGGACAATGGAGATCCAGGCATTCGACAAGCCGTCCATCAGCGAGGACGATGGCCTGCTGAAGGTCGAGATGTGCGGTGTCTGCGGCAGCGATCCGCGCATTTACAACTGGACTGAATCCCACCGATTTCCGCTCATCATGGGCCATGAGCTTGTCGGGCATATCGGGGAGATCGGGAGCCGGGCCGCGGCGCGTTGGGGCGTGCAGATCGGTGACCGGGTCATCGTCGAGCACCTATTCGGGTGCGGGCATTGCCGCTGGTGCCTGCTGGGCGAGTATCGTTTTTGCAGTGAGCACCAGGGTTACGGAGGGACGACGCCTTCCAGTGTGCCGCCATATCTGTGGGGGGCATACAGCCAGTACATGTATCTGGCGCCTAATTCGCGTGTGCACCGCATTGCCGAGGACGTTCCTGCCGAGGCCGCGGCGATGACTTGTGCCAACATCGGCAACGG
This sequence comes from Caldilineaceae bacterium, assembly GCA_958295845.1. Taxonomy (GTDB): domain Bacteria; phylum Chloroflexota; class Anaerolineae; order Caldilineales; family Caldilineaceae; genus Bin5. The sequence continues at coordinate 4,051,677 of OY282376.1, read as the reverse complement.
CTTGCGTTGGGTGCGGACGATTGGCGGGGCTGCGATCGGCGATAATGTGGTCGTCATCGGGCCGGGCGGGCAGGGTCTGGCTGCGATTCTGGCTGCCAACGAGGCTGGGGCGTCAAAGATTATTGTGCTTGGGTTGAGTCAAGACGAGCACCGTTTCGAGTTGTCCAGGCAGTTCGGCGCGACGCACATCATTAATCTCGAGCGTGAAGACCCGGTCAAAGCCGTTCTGGCACTTACCGACGGGGTGCTGGCCGATCTGGTCGTGGATCTTACCGGCGCAACCGCATCATTTCCGCTGGCGCTGGACCTGGCGCGGCCGATGGGCGTTGTTGTCGTCGGGTCGAACACGGGGGAGCAGGAGGTCGCGATCGTTCCCAGCAAGATCCCGATCAAGGAGCTGCGGGTGCAGGGTGTGAATACGCACGATACGCCTGCCGTACAGGCTGCGATCAAGGTCGTCGAATCGCGACGGTATCCCATCGAGAAGATGGTCACACACCGTTTCTCGTTGGCGGAGGCTGAAACAGCGGTGCGCGCGGCGGGAGGCGAGATCGAATTGGAGGGGTTTATCAAGGGCGTTATAGTTCCGAACTGAGGAGCGTGTGCATGGACTTCACCTGGGATTACACGAACCAGCGCGAGTATGTCAGGCGGGTCAGCGAGGGCATGCCGCCGGTGATCATCAGCGCGGTTGTGACGGGCGGGCACCAGAAGAGCGAGAATCCGGCGGTGCCGGTAACGGCTGAAGAGCAGGCCGATGCTGCGGCGGAGGTCTTCGCGGCCGGGGCAACCATCATCCACATCCACGCCCGTCAGGCTGAGGACCCGACGCAGTCGTCGCACGAGGCGGACCGTTATCGCGAAATCAATGATCTGATGCGCTCGAAGGCGCCGCAGATCCTGGTGGACAACTCGCAAGGGTTCGCGGATCTGATGACAGAGGGCAGCGATTTTGTGGGTACGGCGCACCATTACAAGTCTGCGCCGATCGAGGCGGGACCGGATATCATGGCCTTCAACCCCGGCCCGATGACCTTTCGCGGCGGCGCGGCCTACACGGGCGGCGACAGTGGGCCGAGCAAGGTTGCGGTTGCCACTTTTGACGACTCTGAGCGCACCGCCCATCGTCTGCGCGAGCGCGGCATCAAGCCCCAGGTGTTCCTCTACCACCCAGGGCACCTGGACATTCTGGACTATCTTATCCTACGGGACGCGCTGGATAAACCTTACTTCCTGCAACTGGTCTTTGGGCAGGAGAGCGGCATCAACACGAGCATGGACAGTTTTCTGTACATGGTGCGCAACCTGCCGGAGGACTCCCTCTTCCAGACGTGCGCGCTTGGACTTGAGGAGCTTCAGGTGAATGTAATGGCGATGCTGCTAGGGGGTCATGTGCGCACAGGGTTGGAGGACTGTATCCACTACCAGCGCGAGGAGCTGGCGCAGAGCAATGCACAGATGGTGGAGCGGATCGCGCGCATTGCCAACGATCTGGGTCGGGGCGTCGCAACCATTGAAGAGACGCGCCGGATGTTGGGTATCGACAAGTAGAAAGGGCGAAGAGCCGCTCCAGGAAACGACCGCGCGGGCCAGGCGATGAAGATTCTGGTTAGACGGTAGTCGTAATCCGACCAGAAATCAAATTATTTCCACTTGGAACGGCGCCGCCTACTGCTTATAATGCAGACCAAATCTCTCGTAGTTGATCCAGTTCCAAATACCCAAGATACCACTCTATACCACACTTTTTGTGAGCTCAAGGCATCATGCAAAACGCTAAAATTGTAGTTGTTGGACTAGGCGCTATGGGAAGTGCGGCCCTGTATCACCTTGCCCGCCGGGGCGTCGCTGCTGTTGGCATCGAACAGTTCAAAATCGGCCATGCCCTGGGCAGTTCACACGGTTTCTCCAGAATCTTCCGCGACATCTACTACGATCCCCTTTACGTAGAACTTGCGGAAGCGGCCATTCCTCTCTGGCAGGAACTGGACTCACTCTCGCGTGAGACGCTCATGCGATTCACCGGTCTGCTTTATTTTGCACGCCCAGGCAATGAAGTCATCCAGAAGTCCATTGGCGTGATGGAGGCCCTGAAGAGACCTATCGAACAGCTGACAGCACAGGAAGCGGCTGCCCGCTTTCCCCCACTTCGCCTTCCCGAGGATACCGCGGCCTGCTTCACGTCCCAAGCTGGATTGTTGAATGTCGGCCTCTGTGTCCTGGCCCACCTGGAGCAGGCCGAGCGGCATGGCGCAACCATCCATCAGGAGACCAGTGTCCAACGCATCGATCTTTCCCATGATGCCCCGGTCATTCACACCTCGGCCGGCGAAATCCGCTGCGAACGGCTAATCATTTCGCCGGGCCCTTTTGCGCCCCAGGTCTTGCAGGAGCTTGCCCTTCCCTTGTGTGTGACACGGCAGCAGGAGTTCTACTTCCTGCCGAAACAACGCGCTTCCTACAGGCCTGGAGAGTTGCCGGTCTTTGGCGACGTCGACACCGAGTTCTACGGCTTTCCCGACTTTGGTCCGGGCCTGAAAACCGCAGATGATGGGCTCGGCCCGGAAACATCCGCCACCGAAGTCGATCGAACTCTGGACCTGGGCAAGCGTGACCAGCTGCACCAATGGGTCGAATCCATTCTGCCTGACATTGGCTTCTCCTACCTCCAGGGCGCGACCTGCATGTATACCGTAACGCCCGATAAAGATTTTCTGATCGGCCCACACCCCCAGAACCCAAATGTCATTGTCGCGGCCGGATTCTCCGGCCATGGATTCAAGTTCTCGCCTCTGATGGGGAAGATCCTGGCCGACCTGGCCGCGGACGGGGCGACCCAATACCCCATCGAGCAGTTCCGGTTGGGGCGGTTCGACACGGCCTCTGAGGCCTGATCTGCGATCGCGGCGGCCCCGCCAGTGCTGAATCAGGAGCCGATGATCCATTTCGTCCCGATGGGGTTTGGTTTAATGGGACGGCGTGTTGGGAGCATTCCGATGGGTGAGCTCGCAAGCCTCGCGGCCCTCTGCTCGCCCGGCTCACTGTCGCAAGCGCTGGGATCAACAGCGATTTCAGCCGCGAAAGGAGCTGTACTCTTGACCGAAACCGGCGCGACTTCCGCAGAATTGAACCGTCTGGGACTGGCGTCCGATCCGTATCGCCCCGCCTACCACTTCCTGGCCCCGCACCGCTGGCTGAATGACCCGAATGGGACGATCTTCTGGCAGGGCAGGTATCACCTGTTCTACCAGCACAACCCCTATGGCGCCTACCATGGCGGGGCGACGGGAACGATCCACTGGGGCCATGCGGTCAGCGAGGACCTCGTGCACTGGCAGGACCTGCCGATCGCGCTGGCGCCGGAAGACCCCTTCGACCAGGATGGCTGCTACAGTGGTACCGCCTTCGTCAACATGGACGGCGTGCCGACCATCATCTACCATGGCGTGCCGGGCGGGATCTGTATCGCGACCAGCCAAGATGAGCTGCTGGTCGAATGGGAAAAGCATCCAGCGAACCCTGTCATCCCGTCGCCGGGCCCTGAAGACGCATACAAGGTGGACGGGGCCCCGTGCGCGTGGATCGAGGGCGATACCTATTTTGCGTTGACCGGGAACAGCAGCCAGGAGGCATTCGACGGTCTTGAGCCGGACCGGGCCTTCCTGTTCAGTTCGAAAGATCTGACGCGGTGGGAGTACCTGCACACCCTTTATGAAGGCGGCGATCACACTGAAATCGGCGAGGACTGCGCTGTTCCGGACTTTTTCCCGTTGGGCGACAGGCATGTTCTGCTGTTCGCCAGCCACAATCGGGGGGCTCAATACTATACCGGGACTTATGCGAACCAGAGATTCACCCCCACGCGGCACGGGAGACAGGCCTACGGCGAGACGAATTTCTCCAACAGGACAGGTATTCTGAACGAGTGCCAGACGCTGCTGGACGGTAATGGCCGCCGCGTTATGTTTGGACGGCTGTCCGAAGGTCGTTACGGCTACATCCAGCGGGCATCGGGCTGGTCGGGGATCATGGCTCTGCCGATGGCGCTCTCGATGGGTGAGAAGGGCGAATTACTCCTGAACCCGGTAGAGGAGTTGGAGGCGTTGCGCCGCAACCCTGTGAAATTTTCCGATATTCGCCTGGCGGGCGATTCGACGGTCACGCTTGACAGCGTGCGAGGCAACCGGTTGGAGATTCGGGCGGTATTCAGTTGGGAAAGCGCCGAGGAGTTCGGTCTGAGCGTATGCTGTTCGCCGGACGGCGCTGAGCAGACGATGGTCCGCTTCAATGTCAATCCCAATGACTCAACGCAGCCACAGGAAAGATTGAGCCCCGACCGGTTGCTGGTCCTGGACGTTACACGCTCGAGTGTCAGTCAGGGGGTCAAGAACCGGGAATCGCAACGCTGTACCGTAAGGCACACTTACGGCCAGTCAATCGAGCTGCGCGTTTTCGTCGACCGCAGCGTGGTCGAGGTCTTTGCCGGGGACGGTCATTACCTGGGAAAGCGCATTTATCCGGCGCGGCCAGACAGCGTGGGCGTGCAGGTCTTTGCGCTGGGCGGCAGTGCAACCCTTCACTCGCTGGAGGCTTGGGAGATGGACGCGGTCTGGCCAATCTGAAACCGTTGGTCAGTGTTGCCCCTCGTCCCACATAGGGGACGGCGATACCCTCCTGCCACCGGCGGACCTCCACAATATTCCCTGCCTCAATTCGGCGTGACCAACGACAGTCGCTGAGCCTGTACCCCGTTTATCGTGAAAGTGGTCTCCTGTGTATGGCGCCAGCGGTACCGTCACACTTGGGGCGGCGAAGGCTTAACCGGCGAGTCCGCCGCTTTGGGTGCATCGTAGTTTCGGCGCGAATGGGTCAGGCGTGGAAATGCGGCGACGGTGGGTGATATTGTGTTCCGGCTGTTGGAAGGGCATAGGGCAGGCACAAGGCCTGCCCCTACAGGACCTTTGACGCGGAAGACGGGGGTGGGCGTCTGGCGGGGGCGCAGCAAACTGCAGTGGCTAGCGGGTCGTGGCACGAGACAGTATCTGGGGCGTAGACACTGTTGGCTAGACACTGTTGGCTAGACACTGTTGGCTAGACACTGTTGGCTAGACACTGTTGGCTAGACACCTTGCTCTAGACACATGGCTGGGGAAGAATACACACGGTGGCTAGTAAGGGCGGGGCGTTGCGGGGGCGCAGCCCCTGCAAGAGGGAGGGCCGAAGGCCCGAACGCTCAAAGGCAAGGAGAGAGTGAAGAGGAGAGAGGAAAGAGAGAATCCGATGGGTCTGGCGGAGATTGGAACTGGAACTGATCGGGGTAAGGTTGCTACCAAGAGATAAAGGAATTTTACGCCCATTTTGGGATGTACTCGCTGCTTTTTTGGGCCTAACTTTTCATGGGGATGGTAGGCTATACTTAGGGGTGAACTGAGTTCTTTCAACAATCAGGAGGCATGAACCATGTCCGAGCCGCTACGCATTCTGTCCGTCGGCGCGCATCCTGCCGACATTTTCGATCAGTCCGGCGGTACGATGGCGCATCACGCCGCGCGCGGGGACTATGTTGGCTGTGTCGTCCTCACGCACGGGGCGCGTGTTCATGATAAGGTCATCAGCGATGAGATGCATCATCGCAGTGAGGTGCCGGAGGCCGATGAGTTGCAGTCGTTGATGGCCGAGCGATCCGATGTCAAGGCGGAAGAGGCGCGCGAGGCCTGCAAGCTGTTGGGCGTTGATGACGTCTACTTTTTCGGCGCCGATGATGCGGTTCTGCTCGTCACGGACGAGGCGGTTAGGCGTCTGGCCCGGCTCTTGCGCCAGCTTAAGCCGGACTTGGTTCTGACCCACTTCCCCAAGGAGGGCGACGGCCTGACCAACGCCCATGCCGTCGCCGGGCAGATCGTTCTGCATGCCCTGTCTCTCGCATCCGGCGTGGATCCCGGCGACACCAATCCACCGCACAAGTCGGCCCAGGTCTTCTTCTTCGGCACTGGCGCGGCCGCGATTCCGCGACAGGTCTGGCAATCCGAGGGCGGGTACTATAACGATGTTTTTATCGACATCACCGATGTTGTGGAAAAGAAGCTGGCTGCTTTGGACTGTCTGGTCAGCCAGGGCTACGGCGGCGCCTACGCGCGTAAGCGCATTGAGACCAGCGACGGCGCATTCGGGATGTCGGGCGGGGTTGCCTATGCGGAGGGTTTTATCTCGATGAACGCGGAAACGCACTACTATCTCCCGGTCACCGAGCGTGCATTGGCGATCGCACGGACGTCAGACCACGAGAAGATCGAAGAAACATCCTACAGGGTGCCGGTCGACTGAAGTCCCCTAGATCCGGGGCAAACGGTGCCAGTTCAGAATGCAGGCCTGGCAGCCCCACTGTTAACTGTATCTCCGCGCCAATGGAGGACATGATCTTGGCCTCGCCCAACCAATATGACCTCGATCTTAAGCTGGCAGAGCTGCGTATCAACGGCTATGTACTCTTTGAAGAGCTGATTCCGGTCGAAAAGATCGACCGCATTCGGGAGGCGTTCCTGCCCTATCTGGAAGAGGTGCGTACGCACAGCGATCCGGCTAACGGCGTGGAACTGCATGGACGCAGCGATGATCGGCTTGTCTTCGAAGGCCGTCTGCAGGTGGTCAACCGCTACACAGTCTACGTCCCCTGGGAGCAGCCCTTTGCCGACCCGGCGATCTACGAGAACCCAGTCTTGCTGGACTTTCTGGACCGCTATTGGGGAACTGAGGACTATCGAATCACCTGCTATCACTCCAACAACCCTTATCCGGGCAGCGAATTCCAGCGGTGGCACCGTGACGCGGGCATATCCAAATTGGTGCCGCACGTCGGCCTGGAAGTCTGCCCCCATTTCGGGGTAAAGTTCCCTCTGGTCGACACTTACAAAGAAAATGGCAGTTTCGAGATTCTGCCATGTACGCAGTATCTTGCCGATCCGGAGATGGAGAGTCGCTACGATGAGATCCTGGAGGCAGGGGATTTTCCCACCCGGCGTCGTCTCAATCTGAAGAAAGGTACGCTCTGGATCCAGGACCCGCGTACGCTGCACCGCGGCACGCCCAACCGCTCGGATCACGTGCGGCCGGAACTGGTTATCTGTTACTCGCTGCCCTGGTTCGGCCAGCGCGTGCCAATTGAAATGACACGGGCGGAGTTCGACAATATTTCGGAGAGAGGACGTAGACTGCACGCCACCTGCCGGGTCATCGGTTAGCCCGTCGCGTCGGAAATCGAATTCGCGTTCGAATGAGGCTCAGTGAGGGAAACGGCTTCCTGGGACGAAAGTGAAGAGGGAACAGCCATGGAATTCAGCCGCGATCAGTTTCTGGAAGATGGATATGTGATCTTGCGGGGCGTGATTCCGCCGCAGGATCTGGGTGGCCTGCGGCGATCCCATGAGGCGCTCGTGGAGCGGCAGAAAGAGATCTGGGCGCGGGAGCGGGGGCCGGACGACCCGCCCGGCGGCGTCTGGGAGACCCACGCTCAGCCGCGCCTGAATCTGGGAACGCCGGCCCTGGCCAGCCAGATCGATGCGCAGACGGTCAGCGCAGTCGAGATCTGGCTGCACGAGAACACGCAGGGCGTCAGCAGCCGTTTGCTGGGTGTGGAGGACGCGGCTGTCACCGATATGATGGTCATGTGCAATCCGGTACGCGACCACGAGACGGCCGGTCATCGCGGCTGGCACCGCGACTTCTATCCGCCGCACACGGCGCCGCTGCAAGGCTATGCAGACGACATCCTGGAGAACGGGCCGCGCTATGTGCAGTGGAATCTGCCGCTTTACGACGACAGCGTTCTGTGGGTTGTGCCCGGCAGCCACGCGCGTCTTAACACGGCGGAGGAAAACGCGGCGCTCAATTCCGATGCACGTACGCCTGTGCCCGGCGCGGTCCAAACTCATCTGGCGGCCGGTGACGGCGTGGCCTATATCCTGCCATTGCTCCACTGGGGCAGCCGCTACAACGCCAATATGCGGCGTACCATTCATGGCGGCTTTTCGGAGTTCACCACGCACAAGGACCTTCCTTATCTTAAGCATCTGGCTCCTGCGTCGCAGGCGGCATTCAAGCGTTGGAACGAACGCAGTTCCCAAACGTTCGAGCATATCGAAGAGGCGCTGCGGGCGGTTGTTGACGGCGACGGCACTGCATACAAGGCCGCTCTGGAGCGTCTGCACCGAGGCCGCGGCGAAAAGGGAGAGTTGCTCTCGACGATTTTTTTGAGCAAGAGCGCTAAGCGCATTCATCATCTTAAGAGTCCGGACTTCGACAGCCTACCCGCGCAGGAACAAGGGTGGGCGACGAATATTCATCCCATGACTCTACAGTGGGGAAAGCCCCTGGCCGACCGCTTCAGCGACCAGGAAGCCGAAATACTGTGGACGCGTTTCAAGTTTGTCGACGATCTGTTGCAGGACGAGGAAGATCAGTGGGTGCCGGGCTTCCAGGGTGACGAGACCCGCTACTATTTTGATCAGGTTCCGGCTGAACTCAGTGTAGAGGCTTTTGTAGCCACCCTTTGAGGCAGGCTGGAACTCCTGCCGTCTTGCCAGGCAAAGGAGTCCAACTGTGGGTAGCAAGCCAGTCAAAATTGGGCTGATCGGTACCGGCATGGTTGCGCAGGTGATGCACTTGCCGCATCTGTCCGAACTGCCGGAGCTTTTCGAGATTGCGGCCCTGTGCGACCTGTCCCCCGGTACCGTTCAGGCTGTCGGTGCGAAGTACGGAATTCGGCACACTTATTCCGACTATCGCGAGATGCTGGCGCGCGCGGACCTGGATGGGGTGATGGTGCTGACGCAGGACCATGCCCAGCCGGCGACGGATGCGCTGCGGGCGGGAAAGCACGTCTTCATTGAAAAGCCGATGTGCCACAACCTGGATGAGGCCGATGAGCTTCTTGACGCACAGGCGCAGTGCGGCTGCGTTGCGATGCTCGGCCATCACAAGCGTTACGACCCCGGTTATATTGCCGGTCGCGAGCGCATCCAGCAGATGCAGGACCCGAGTCTGATCCGCCTGTACGATATCAACGGCCCGAACGACCTCTTTCTGGAACACTATGACATCGTGCGCGTCGATGATATCGACGCGGCTGAGAAGGACAGGATGGCGCGGCTCCGCCAGGAGAGTCTACAACGGGCGATTGGCGCCCAACCAGAAGCGGTCATGCGCGCCTACGGCAAGATGTTGGGACTGTCAATTCACGACATCTACATACTGGACGGCGCCTTCGGCCTGCCGGAGCGTGTCGTGTCGACCGAAATCTGGAATGGAGGCGGGGCTTTCGTCTCGGTCCTGGCTTATCCGAACAATCTGCGTTGTATACTGGACACCGCCCCGGTGCTGGGGCTACGCGTCTTCGACGAGACGATGACCGTTTACGCGCCGGACAGCATCGTGTCGATAAAATTTCCCAGTCCGTTTCTGAAGAACGCGGCTACGGTGGTGGAGGAGTGGCGGATGGATGGCAGCCACTTCCGCGAGTCGACGACGACGGCCTCGTACGAGGAGGCGTTCAAGCTGGAGCTGGTTCACTTCCATGACTGCATTGTGAATGGGAGGCCACCGCGCACGCCGGCTACTGGGGGGCGTGCACAGATCGCGCTGTTGATCGATATGATCAATGCCTATCGTGCATAGGCGTTCTGGGCGCTAACCAATTCTGTATGCTGACCTGCCGTCGCCGGCCTGCGTTTCTCCGCCTCTATCAGTCCCTACATCCTCGCTGTCAAAATTACCAGTCCAACAGCTGTTCATCCAGGTAGCGAGTGGTCCTCTTCCACAAGGTTACATTGTCGCGGTAGTGATCCCTCTGGTACAAGGGGCACAGCTTGCCCGGCGGATCGATGTATACAATGTCATGCCCTTTGCGCACCAGCAGATACCACCGGTTGTTGATCGAGACGCGGTCCGTGCGTTCGTCGATGGGGAAATTGAGTTGGACGCTTTGTCGGGCGAGCAGGTCCCCGACCTGCGCGTAGCGTCCGTCGAATTCGACCGCGCGCGTGCTTTCGTCCACATGGCAGGTCACCTGGCTCAGATCGATCCAGGTCGGCATCCGGACGGCTAACCGGCAGTCACGCTTGACGTGTAGATCCACCTGCCCGGTGTAGGGGAGATGGCTGTCGACGTCTACGGCTTGGTGGGTGCGGTTGAGGAGGAGGTTCACTTTGACATGGTTGCCTTGGGTGTGCACGATATTGCGCCAGACATCGTAGAGGCCGCGGGCGGCGTTGGCCGTACAGCAGTGCATGATGCCCTGCACATGGCCCAGCTGGCTGCCGAAGGGTGTGCCCTCCGGCCAGCGGGTGAGCATGAACTCGACCCAGTCGTTGGGGCTCTGCCATCCGGCAAAGGCACCGATATTGCGTTCACCCACGCGCTCGGTCGTCATCGGCCAGCGTTCCCCAGTATCGTGCCGCGATGGCGGGTCGCCCAGATGGAGGCGCTCGATCCAGTCGGCGCGCGTTAGTTGCCCCTCGGCCAGCTGATTGCGGGTCCAGCGGTCGGCGTCGTCCCAGTAGTGGTCGCCCAGGCCGGCCTCGGCTTGACGCACCGCGATCCGTACCATGTCTCCGACTTCGCACAGTTCGCACGTCTGGTGGTGATCAATGACCGACTCGGGGAAGAAGCCGGTCAGCCGCTCTCCGTGCGTAATGGCCACGGGGAACGCTTGCGCCGCGAAGTCGAGCATCTCCTGATCGCCGCTGGCCAGGCCGTACTCCAGGCACGTAAGAATGGTCATGGCGTGATGGTGGAAGTGCACAACATCGTGGCGGGGGCCGCCGGGATCCGGGTTGTCGGGCAGGAAGCGGTAGTTGGCGTCAAAGTACTGGCCTTTTCGGACGACGTAGCGGCATAGCTGACCTGCCAGTTTCAGCGCAGGCTCGTAACCGGTCACACGGTAGAAGTCGACGAGGCGGCGGGCCGGCCACATTGCGTAGGCGGCGAAGGTGCCCAGAGGGCGAGGCTGCGCAGGGTCGCCCTGCTGCCCGGGGGCGAAGACCCACTGGGTCAGATAGGCCATATCTTCGTGCTGAACGACCAGGCGCTCCAACCCGTCTACGATGCCGCGGCCAATTGGCTCCCAGAAAGCGCTGTCTTCCAGCGCTGCGCTGGTGGCGGCGACCCCTAAGGCGATGCCGTTGACCTGCTGATCGATCATCTGAACGCCCTCCAGCCTGCCCAGCACAGGTGGCCGTACCAGCCCGGGACCTACCAGCGGTGAGGCAACCTGCCCGTCCTCACCGATCATGCGCATCAGAACCTCCCGCCAGTGCTGCTCGACGTGCAGGCCCTGCTCGGAGCGGCTCATGAGGCGCATGCGCGGCGCTGCTTCCAGGAATATGAACGTGATGCCGGTGTCGGAACCATCGTGATACATGACGGGCGGGTTGAAGCAGAACGAGGCTTTCCAGCAGACGCGGTAGTCGGCTTCGGGGTCGGTCGGTTCGACCATGCCGTTGACGGCGAGACGGGCCCGGTCGGCCAGGTCGAGGGTCGCCGGGATCCATGCCTCGGTGCGGACACCCCGTCGGCGGCTCTCCGGTGGGAGGGGCGCATCGGGGCGAATGTACTGGATTGCGTTAGTCGCTTCTGTCAAATCGGGTGCTCCAGGATGGGGGTTAAGCGGGGCCGCGGTGGGCAAGTTCATTCATTTGACGGCGAAATCAATCGCGTGCGATCAATTAGGCAAAATCATAAAGAAATCGTCCGGCTGGCCCTACTTCGAGGTGACAGTCTCCAAGGTTGCCAACTGGGTTCTGGGCATCGCCAAGGCGCGGGCCATGCTAGGGTACAATCCGACCAGAGACGTATTTCAGATGGTCGATGAAGGATGGGCGCTGAGGTCTGCGGGGAAGACACCGTAAGGAACGAAAGCAACTCTTGCAACTACTTTCTCATAGTGCTGATCCGCACTGACAAGAATCGCCAGGCGACAAATCGCGAAAGGGGTATCCGGACAGGCTACGAGTGCATTGCCTGCGGAACGGGCGCGTCCAGGGTTCCTGATAGGTCGAGTTCGAGGGCGCGGTGGCAGCTCACTGCGTGGCCGGGGGCGACTTCTTCCAGTTCGGGGGTCTGCTCGCGGCAGAGGTCGACGGCGTAGCGGCAGCGGGGGTGGAAGTAGCAGCCGGACGGCGGGTCGGCGGGGTCGGCCACTTCGCCTTCGAGGATAATTCGCTGCGAACGAAGGCTCGGGTCCGGCTGGGGTACGGCGGAAAGCAGGGCTTCGGTGTAGGGGTGTTGGGGTGATTCAAAGAGCTGCTGCGTTGCCGCGGTCTCGACTACGCGGCCGACATACATGACGGCGACGCGGTCGCAGATATGTTTGACGACGCTGAGGTCGTGCGCCACGAACAGATAGGTGAGGCCGAGGCGCCCCTGCAACTCCAACAGCAGGTTCAGGATCTGCGCCTGCACCGATACGTCGAGCGCTGAAACCGGCTCGTCGGCTACAATCAGGCTCGGGTTGAGGGCGAGGGCGCGGGCGATGCCGATGCGCTGGCGCTGGCCGCCGCTGAAGGCGTGAGGAAAGCGTTGCAGGAACTCGGGCCGAAGTCCGACGAGGCCGAGCAACTCTTCGACGCGCTCGATACGTTGCCCGCGGTTCGCCATCCCATTGACCAGCAGGGGCTCGCCGATAATGTCGAACAAGGTCATGCGCGGATTCAGCGACGAGAAGGGGTCCTGGAAGATCATCTGCATCTGTCGGCGCAGGGGCTGTAGCTCGTCCCTTGACAGGTTGGCGATGTCAATCATTGCGCCGTCATCGGTTCGGAATCGGATTTCGCCTGCGGTCGGTTGGAGCGCGCGCACGATACAGCGGGAGGCGGTCGTTTTGCCGCAGCCGCTCTCTCCGACGATGCCGAAGGTCTCTCCTTTGTAAACGTGGAAGTCGATACCGTCGACCGCGCGGACCTGACCTACTACGCGCTGCCAGAAGCCCTTCCGTATCGGGAAGAATTTCTGTAGTCCTTTGACCTCCAGCAGCACTTGTTCGTTTTCCATTTTGCCAACTGTGTTAAAGCGGAACCTTTCGACCAGTTGTCGAAATAGGGCTCTACGGGCTGGTTTCCGGTACCGGATGATAGAGGAAACAGCTCACCTGGTGCTCATCGCCCACCGAATGTAACTCAGGCTCGTGCTTGTCGCAGACGCCCGGAATTACGTCCGGGCAGCGAGGATGGAATGGGCATCCGGCCGGGCGGTTGTATGGGTGGGGGATGGTTCCAGTGATGGTGGGTAGCTGTACTTTGGGCGTCGAGTGGATGCTAGGGATCGAGCGCAACAGGGACTGTGTATAAGGGTGCTTCGATTCGCCAAATACGGTGTCTACGGGGCCTTCCTCCACCACGCGGCCCAGGTACATCACCACCACTTGATCGGCCATCTCCGCGATCACGCCCATATCGTGGGTGATCAGCATGATGGCCATTCCCTTCTGTTCCTGGAGGGAGCGCAGGAGATCGAGGATCTGGGCCTGGGTGGTCACGTCCAGGGCGGTCGTCGGTTCGTCGGCGATGAGGATTCTGGGGTCGCAGGAAAGGGCGAGCGCGATCAGGGCGCGCTGGCGCATGCCGCCACTGAGTTGCATGGGATAGGAGTCCACGGCCGTTTCGGCGCGAGGGATTCCTACGAGGCCAAGCAGTTCGACCACCAACTCGCGGGCTTCCTGTTTCGAGAGCTGGCGGTGCAGACGGGCGGCGCCGATAATCTGATTGCCGATCGTGTGAACGGGGCTGAGCGAGGTCATCGGCTCCTGGAAGACGAGCGCGATCTCGGCACCGCGAATTGAACGCATCTCCCTACTGTTTTCGCCCAGCGAATTCAGGGCCACCTCCTGCGACTGACCACTTTCAGTCTCCTGGCGCAGCAGGATCTCCCCTTCGACGATGCGGCCGGGTCGAGGGACGATGCGCAGAATGGAAAGGGCGGTTACGCTTTTGCCACAGCCGCTCTCACCGACGATGCCGAGTGTCCGGCCAAGGTGAACGTCGAAGCTGGCGCCGTCGACGGCGCGGACGACTCCTTCGTCCGTGAAAAAGTTTGTTTTGAGATTGCGTACCGACAGGACCGGTTGGTGTTCGTTTTGCATTAGATAATAGGCAGGTTGTCAGCGGCCGGCCAACACTTGGCGTCGCGAGTCAGAAGATTATATGCCATAGGGATCGGCTGCATCGCGCAATCCGTCGCCCATGAAGTTGAAGGCCAGGATCACGACAACGACGGGAATCGCCGGCAAGAGCAGCCAGGGCGACAGGGCGACTGTCTCGACATTCTGTGCCTGCTGGAGCATGACGCCCCAACTGATGGCAGGCGGGCGCAGACCCAGACCGAGAAAACTCAGTGCCGTCTCCGCCAGGATCATGGCCGGCACAGACAAGGTAACGGTGGCGATGATGTGGCTCTGGAAAGAGGGCACCATATGGCGGAAGATGATGCGTTTGCGGCTGCATCCGGCCAGTTCGGCGGCTGTTACAAAGTCCTCTTCGCGCAGTGACAGGAAGCGGCCGCGCACTTCCCGCGCCAGACCGGTCCAGCCCCGTAAAGCGATAACGATGGTAATGGCAAAGTAGACCTGCTCAACGCTCCACTGTCTGGGGACTGCTGCAGCCAGACCCATCCACAAAGGGATGGTAGGGATTGAGCGCAGTATCTCGATGAGGCGTTGGATGATGGTGTCCGCGACGCCGCCGTAAAAGCCCGATATCCCTCCCAGTATTACCCCGAGCACGAGGCTGAGAGCAACGGCGACCAGCCCAATCGTCAGGGATGTGCGCGTGGCATATATGAGCCGGGACCAGACGTCGCGTCCCAACGAGTCCGTTCCAAGGACGAACAGTGACTCCTCCACACTGGCGCCTTCAACGCCGAAGAGATGGAGGTCGGAGGGAATGAAGCCCAGGAAATCGTATTTGTAGCCGCGCGCAAAGAGGCGAACCCGAATCTTGCGGTCAGGATCTGCCTCGTAGACGCGTTGGAATGTTCTCAGATCGCGCTTTCCATCGACCTGGTAAACATGGGGGCTGAATCTGCCGTCGTCAAAGAAGCGTACGGGTTGAGGCGGCATCAGGGAGCGGTAGGCTTCGGTAGATTCGGGGTCGGTGTAGGCAAAGAAATCAGCGCCCACCACGACGATGTAGAAGGCAGCGACAATTACGGTCGCTACCACGGCGACGCGGTGCTTGCGAAACCGCCACCACATCAGTTGCATCTGGCCGGCAACGAAGATTCGCTCTTCGCTGTCGACAGCTATCTGTTCTTCACCTATTGCAACGCTTTGCTCAGTGGTCATTGCCAAGAGGACTGTTGAGGAAACGGTCGTCGGATGCCAGCTACAATTGTTCTCTTACTAGATTTCTCTTACTAGATTTCTCTTACTAAATTTCTCTTACTAAATCATGCCAAGACGTATGCGCGGATCGATCCACATCAACAGCATATCGGACAAGAAGGTGCCAATGACGGTCATCGAGCCGAGCATCAGGACAATCGTTCCGGCCAGGAACATGTCCTGGGCGATGAGCGATCCGAGGAGAATCGGCCCAACCGTCGGCAGGCTCAAAACGACCGAGACGATAACACTGCCGGACAGGATGTAGGGCAACAGATAGCCAATCGTGCTGACAAAGGGGTTGAGAGCGACGCGCACCGGAAATTTGAGAATCAGGCGGTGCTCGGCCAGCCCCATCGCCCGCGCCGTTATCACATAAGGCTTGCGTAGCTCGTCAAGCAGATTCGCGCGCAGTACGCGGATTAACTCTGCGGTACCGCTGAGGGCGACAACAAAGGCAGGCAGAGGAAGATGATAGAGGAGGTCCCTAACTTTGCCCCAACTCCAAGGTTCCAGCTGGTATTCCGGAGAGAACAGGCCGCCGACATTCGCCCCGAAAAGGTAGAAGCCCAGGTACATCAGCACCAGAGCCAGGAGGAAATTGGGTACGCCCAGACCGATGAAACCGACAAAGGTGAAAACATAGTCGCCGAGCGAATACTGACGCACTGCCGAATAGATTCCGATGGGTACGGCAATCGCCCAAGTAAGCAGGACCGCCCCCAGTGAGACTGCCATGGTCATGGCCAGCCTGTCTCCGATCACATCTCGGACCGACTGCTTCCACAACATGGAGACTCCGAAGTGGCCTTGGAGCATATTGCCAACCCACCTCAGGTACTGTTCGTGGATTGGCCTGTCCAGAGCGTACTGGCGGCGCATGGCCTCCATCTGCTGCTCCGAAACATCAGTCTCCATGACAGCCAGCTGGGCCATGTAGGCGTCGACAAAGTCTCCGGGAGGGAGTTGGATGATGATGAAGGAGAGCACCGAAACGGCCCACAGGGTGAAGATGGCCAAGACGGCGCGACGAGCAAAGTATGCGAGCATCCGACAGCCTCCGCGACAGGCAGCTAAACTACGCGACTCGTTACGTTGGGGGGCAAGTAACTCCCGGGCAGACCCCGATTGGGCGCCCGGGAGAGTTCATACCGGTCCTATGTCGACAGTTCCACTGCTTGAATCAGGGCTGAAGCAGTGGACCGGCCTCAAACCGGCAAGGTACGAGGCATCGCCCCCGTCACACAGGGGGCGATGCGTTTCAGCTTCTACTGATCGGTGAAGAACCAGGTCGGCGGATGGCCGCTGGCAGGCGTCCGGCAGTGCTGCGCCGGGCAGCCTCGTCTGGGAACATTGCCCATGTTGTTCTTGGTGACGGAGACACCGGCGGACTGGCCGACGGTACCTATGGTCCACACCTGGTCAACCACTAGGCTCCAGATCTCCTGGCCGATCTTGTTGCGCTCTTCGGCGGACACGGAGGCGCCCTGCCTGAACAGTTCAAGCGCTCTTTCCATCTCGGGATAGGGTGGCGCCATGCCATCCTCGCCACCGCTGACGAACCATCTGGCGATCTCCGGCCCCATGTACGCCTCGTTCGTATTCACAGGTAGGACATGGCGCGGGTAGAGCCAGAGCTGCGAAGCGCCGCCGTTGCCCCAGATGCCGATCTGGTGCTTGTTGGCGCGAGCTTCGGTCTCGAACAGGCTGCGCTCCTGGGCCTTTAGGTCTGCCCAGATACCGATGTCCTTCCAGTGGTCTTTCACCATTTCGGCAATCGGCTCGTTGCCGCCTGCAACCATCCCAATCTCGATGCGCAGACGTTCTCCGGAACCGTCCGTGCGCAGGCGGTATCCTTCGTCGTCCTTCTCGGTCAGGCCGATGGCGTCCAGCATCTCATTGGCCTGATCAGGCTCGTGGGTCGCCCACCTGGTTACGAACTCTTCACCTGCGGTCGAGGGCAGGTCGGGTGAGCACATCACAGAGCCGCCCACGCCCAAGCCAAGGAAATAGGCTTCGTTGATCTGGTCGCGATCGATCCCAATGGAAAGGGCTCGACGGAATTCAACGTTTCGGATCCACTGCTGAATCTCGGCGTCTCCGTCGTAGCTATGGTTGAAGTGGAAACCGGCCGAGTGACAGAATCCACGCCCGATATCGACCCGGTAGTCGCCTGTATCCATGTTCTCGATGAGGACGGGCAGCCTCGAGATGCTGATGTGGCGACCCTGGAAGTCGATTTCTCCGGCGAGGGCGCGCAGGAGGAGGACTTCTCTATCCTCGGCAAGATTGATCACGATTTCGTCAATGTAAGGGAGTTGATTGCCTTCGGTGTCGACCGCCCAGTAGTAGGGGTTGCGCTTCATCGACCAGATGGGATCGATGACGGGGCGATCCGTGACCCAGGGGCTCATCACCGGCAGGTCCGGGTTGCGGGCGGGATAGGAATGGAAGAGATACATATCCAGCCAGCTTTCGAATCCCAACTCCTCGGCCATCGCGGTCACCTCTTCTTCAGAGGAGTACTTGGGCAGGAACTGGCTCATGTAATGCTTGGCTGCGTAGCCGCCGCCGCCTGTTCCCAGGCTGCCTTCGGGGGCTGCCGCGACCATGTTATGGCCGGCGAGGATGTCGAGGAAGAGAGGATACGGCTCCTTGAACGTGTAGGAGATCGTATAGTCGTCAATCTTTTCCATCAGGCCCGGTTCGCCGGCGATAACCATTTCGGGCGGCGGGCTGGGGAAGATGTCCTCGTTCAGGGCGACGTCCTCGTACCAGAAGAGGAAGTCGTCGGCGGTGAAAGGCATGCCATCGGACCACTTGGCGCCTTCACGGAGATGGAGGATGTACTTGCGACCGTCATCCTGGATGTCCCAACTGGCAAGCAGGCTGGGTACGATGTAGGAACCGGAGTAGTCCCAGGCGAGAAGCCGCGACGAGTTGTTGATGCGCATCATGTTCTCGCCGTCGGCGGGGCCGGTGAAGCCGCGGCGCCAGGTGCCGCCGTACTGGCCGATTTCATTCAATGGCTTGATGACCATTGGATCTGACGGCAGGCGTTCCTCGACCGGGGGCAGATCGCCAGCTGCGACCATCTCCGCCAGTATCGGCGCTTCACTGAATTCTGTGGGCCACATTGCCTCATCGAGGATGATGTCCGGCCCTTCAATCGGGACGATCTGAGGTAACTCGGAAGACTCTTCCGCCTCCTCGGCGGCGGGTTCAGCCATCTCCTCGGCCTGTTCGGCAGGCTCGTCTGCGCCCACACACCCCGAAAGTACAAGAGCTACTACCATCACGATCCCCAACAGCCATGAATACTTGGTCTGCTTCATCTCTTTCCCTCCTTTGTGGAAATGAGAAAACTTACTTGGGTCAACTGGATGGATTCACCTCTGGTTAATGGTCCGGTTCTTTGCGTTCGAATTCCCGGCCAGGCGTCAGCGCCAGGCAAAGTACCGAACAAGCTGTCAAACGGGTTCCTCTTGTTTTTTCTGGCGAGGTACCTGCTCATAGAAGGCATCCCACCATTCCGATCTTGGCAACGCCTGGTCCTGGTCGAGGATAGCCTGGAAGCGCGCCAGAACCTCTTGGTAGCGTTGCTGCATGGCATCCATCGATTCAAAGGCTGGCAGCAGCCATCTGCGTCCTATCTGGGCATGCAGTACTTCGTCAGCCCAATCAAAATCCTGAAATGTAGTCGACAGCGGGTCGCCCGATTCGCTGGCGACCTTGTACTCAAGTTGCTTCCCGTCCGGTTTCATCAGCCCCTGTTCGATCCCCCACAGAAGGCAGTGCCGGTCGGCGGGCTCGAGCTGGGTGTTGGGAAATTCGCCGAAGCTGATTTCGTGCGGAACCGCGGCCCAATTCAAGCCGCTCAACTCGAAGGCGATCTCGCCCATCATGGCGTGGCGCGCCTCATCCCAGAGCTGGCGGGCCATGTCGTGGTAGAACTCCCAGGGTGGGTCGTCCCAGTCATAGATGATCAGCGCCATAAGTTCGGGGACGTGCATTTCAGTCAGCCGCATGTAGAGCTGAAACCAGTTTCGCTCGGTGGCGGAGATGTCGCCATTGGGGAGGCGCCCGCGAGACTGCCACACTCTGGTAAAGCGTTCATCTCTTTGCGGGGTCCGGATCGGGCTGAATGGCTCTTCAGCTCGGGCCGGTGGCAGCTCGTTCTCCGCTGCACGTTCACTATCGGCGGCGATTCCGCCGGCGGCTTCCAGGTATGCCTGCAGATGCGCGAACCACTGTTCGCTGGCTTCGGCCGTAGCACTGTTTTCTTCTTCTTCGACCAGACTGCGCAGCGCGCGATCGCCCCAAGCGAGTTGCTCTTCTTCCTCAAGCAGAATGAACCTGAGCAAGCGCCGCGTAGGTTGGTCGGCCAGCGGGTTGGCTTCGGCGAGATGGCGCTGCATGGCCGCGATGGAGGCCGGTTTGAGCACGCGGTATACGCCGGTCAGCAATTCAAGCGTGGAGCGGGAGCGGATCAGCTCCTGGAAGAAGGCGTCCAGGGCCGGGTCCGGGATACGATCCAGGTGGAGGGGCGGCGTACGCATCTCCTTGACTCGGTCTCGCAGCCAGGTGCAATGTTCTGCGTCCTGCCACAGATGGAGCGCGAGGGCGCATTTCACCTCCCACTCGGGCACGGCGTTCAGATGGGCGACCAGGCAGCGCATCGTCTGGCTCTCGATAAACAGATAGCGCCGCAGCAACTGTACAGTGCGTTCAACACTGTAGCCCAGCTTGCCGCCCTCCCCATAGTTACAGAGACCGGCTATCGGCGGTGCAGTCGCGTTCATTGGTTTACTTCTACCTCGTCAGACCAGGTAAACACGCACCTGGGTAAGGGATCAGCCCCACATCCTGCTTTTCTTCAGATTGAGGACGGGAAGCGATTCTGCTCGTGTCTTGTCAGATTTTGACGAACTTGCGGGCTTTGTTTCCCTCGGTGCCAAGCTCCGCTACAAAAATGTTTCCCTTCGAATCGCACCAGATGCCGTGCGGCATGGAGAGGCCGGTTTCCTCGCCGCGGAAGCGGCCGACCAACTCTCCGGATTCGTGGAAGATCGAGACGCCGATGGGCGCGGGGCCTTTGCCGAGCGAGCCGCCCTGCTCGGCGACGTAGATCAGTTGGTCGGGGCTGCAGTAGACGTCGCCGGGGCCGTTCACATCTTCCCACATGGTGATGAATTCACCCTCGTGGTCGAAGAACTGGATGCGGCTGGACTCGCGGTCACAGATCAGAACGCGGTCCTGCGAGTCGATGCCGATCTGGTGTACGAGCGCGAACTGGCCCGGTTCTATTCCGGAGGTTCCCCAGGACAACTCAAGTTCGCCCTCGGCGGAGAATCGATGGACCTGGCGGTTGCCGTAGCCGTCGGCGGTGAAGATGCTGCCGTCGCTGGCGATGGCCACGCCGGCGGGCATGTTGAAGGGCGGGTCCAGGGTGGTGCCGTAGGGCGTCACCGTCATCATGGCCCAGCCGCGGCGGCCCAGTTCGAGCAGTTTTTCGCCGTGCTGGGTGTGTTTTGTGACGACGTGCTCCTGGCGGTCGGTGACCCATACATAGTCGTCGGCGTCGATGAAGATGCCGTGCGGCTCGGTGAACTCACCTTCACCCCACGAGGTAATGAATTTCCCGGAATCCGCCTCAAATGCCACCACGGGGTGTTTCTGGCGGCAGAAGACAAAGACGCGGTCGCGCGAATCGATTGCCACGTCGGGCACCGAACCGAGCAACCATCCTTCGGGCACTGAAGGCCAGGAATCGTCCAGTTCATAGCGGAAGTCGCCATATCCAACTGTCATAATCGGTTGTCCTCCGATGTGGCGCGCAATCGCGGCGCGGTGGGGTAAAGGTTACTCTTTACGCCAGTGGTCGTCGGCGCTGTCGACGGGCATGAAGTCGAGCAGTTCCCAGGCGTAAGGCGTGTCGTAGATCTTCCACGTGTTGTTGGAGGCCCCATAGATGATTTCGTAGCTTATGTTGGGGCATTCAACGCAGGCGCGAAAGAAGCCGGCTGCGTCGCGGTGGCTGAACCAACTCACCAGCGAGCGGTATCCACTGCCGGGGCGGTTCCATGGCGGCGAAGTGCCAAGGCGGACACAGATGACCTCCATCGGGCGTTCGTCGGGACGGTCGATGTTACCGCCTTCCGTGTAGTAGCGGCCCAATGATTCGCCGAAGATCTTGGTGGCGCCGTAGCGGCTGTCCGGCCTGCCGGGATCGTCGCCTTTGACAAGAGGGATGGAGGCCGGATCGAGGCCGTCAAGGCGGCCGGAAACGATGGAGAGGTAGGGTTCGTCGAACTCGTAGCCGCCCATGGTGTGCATCGAACTGGCGAAGATTACGCGGCGCACGCCGGCGTCGTGTGCGGCGTCGTACATGCGGGCGGTGGCGATGAGGTTGGGGTTGGTCAGCTCATCCCAGCCGATTTCGACCTCGTGGCGGGGGTCGGCAGCCAGATGGATTACCACGTCCATGCCTTCGAAGACGGGCGGCAGCGCGTCGGGGTCACAGAGGTCGGCCTGCGTCGAGTTGGGCCAGTCCGAAGGGAGAAGGTCGATGCCGTATACATCGTGGTCGCGCGCAAGTTCAGGCGCCAGGAAACTGCCGATGGTACCGGTAATGCCAGTGATGAGGATTTTCATGACTGTCTCCCGCAGGGGGTTTTGAGTGAATTATCCATAGGCAGGCAGGTGATGTCAAGCGCCAAAAAATAACATATGTGCCGCTATAGAGGAGTGAGATTCAGACTGCCAAGGCCTGTTGCGCTGCGCGAAGGGCTGTAGAGATACGACTCAGAGAGTTTCGGCGGTTCCAAAGTGCGGCCGCTGTCCGAACCAGGATATTGGGGATTTCGAAACTTTCGCGACTTCGAATCGACTTCGAGGTATAGATGGACAGAGTGGCCGCTGCACCCTGCGGCCACTCTGTCTTGCACTCAATCTGTCAGACGGAACAGGCCTCCCGCCATGGGGTTCCAGGATTTTCCTCAACTGGCGGGAGGCAGCGATCTCGGTATGCCGTCAGTTTGCGTCGGCACTAGCCGGAGCTAGATTTTGGCATACCTTTGCACGCAATGGCCGTGGTGGCTCAACTCCGATATGAAGAGGTTTTTGCGAGAATCGATCCAAATGCTGTGTACGCCGCGCAGGCCGGCTTTCTCGCCGGTAAAGCGGCAGATCAGTTCGCCGTCTTCACTGAAGATCGAAACGGAACCGCCACCGCCCTGTTCGGCGACGTAGATCACGCCCTCAGGATTGCAGTAGACACCGCCTGGCGCCTTGACATCGTCCCAGATCTGAATGAACTGCCCTTCGTGGTCGAAAAACTGAATGCGATCGTTTGCCCTGTCACATACCAGTACCCGTCCCTGTGTGTCGATGCCGATGTTATGTACCAGCGCGAACTGACCCGGCTCCGTCCCCGACGTTCCCCAAGAGAGCTCCAACTCGCCATCAGGTGAGAAACGATGAACCTGGCGGTTGCCGTAACCGTCGGCAACAAAGATGCAGCCGTCCTCGGCGATTGCTACGCCGGCGGGCATGTTGAACGGCGGATCCAGCGTCGTGCCCTGGGGCGTTACCGTCATATTTGCCCAGCCGCGTGTTCCCAGTTCGAGCAGATTCTCGCCGTAGCGCGTGTACTTGACGACGGTGTGGTCATTGCGGTCAGTGGTCCACACATGGTCTTCGTCGTCGATAAAGATGCCGTGCGGCTCCTTGAATTCGCCTTCGCCCCAGGACGTCACAAACTCGCCTGTGTCGGCCTCGAAGACGATCATTGGGTGCTTGTTGCGATTGAATACATAGACCCGATCGTGCGAATCAACCGCAACACCGGAAGGATGATCCATAATCCACCCTTCAGGCAAGGTGGGCCAGGAATCGTCCTGCTGGTAGCGAAAATCGCCATGTCCAACTGTCAACATTGGTTGACCTCCTTTTATTCCTTGCCCCAGTGTTCTGAAGCGTTGTCTGCAGGAACGAAATTCAGCAGTTCGTAGGCGTAGGGTGTGTCATAGATTTTCCACGTATTATTGGAAGCGCCGTAGACGATCTCATAGCCGATGCCGGGTTTCTCAATGCAGGCCCGGAAGAAGCCGACCGCGTCGCGCTTGCTGATCCAGCTCACCAGCGAGCGGTAGTCCTTTTCGGGCCGGTTGGAGCGGGGCAACGTGCCAAAACGGACACAGATGACCTCCATCGGGCGTTCGTCAGGGCGGTCGATGTTGCCGCCCTCGGTATAGTAACGGCCCAGGGATTCGCCGAATATCTTGGTGGCGCCGTAACGGCTGTCCGGCCTGGCCGGGGCGTCCCCTGTGACCAGGGGAATGGAGGCCGGGTCGAGGCCATCGAGGCGGCCGGAGACGATCGACAGGTAGGGTTCGTCAAATTCGTAGCCGCCCATTGTGTGCATCGAGCTGACGAAGATGACTCGGCGCACGCCGGCGTCATGGGCAGCGTCGTACATGCGGGCGGTGGCGATCAGATTGGGGTTGGTGAGCTCTTCCCAGCCGATTTCGACCTCGTGGCGCGGGTCGGCGGCGAGGTGGACGACCACGTCGATGCCTTCGAAGATGGGGGGCAAGGCGTCGGGGTCGCAGAGATCGGCCTGGGTGAAGTTCGGCCAGTCGGAGGGACGCAGGTCCACACCGGACACTACGTGGTCGCGGCCAAGTTCGGGCGCCAGCAGGGTGCCGATTGTACCGCTGATGCCTGTGAGTAGAATTTTCATTGAATGTCTCCTGTGCGTTTCATTTCATGGGTCTGTCTGTTTTTTTCGATGTCATGTTGGTTCTGCTGGCGATGGTTGGGCCCAACGGAAATCAGTCACGCCCCGGCACGTTCTCACACTTTGACAAACTTGCGGGCACGGTTGCCTCCTTCGCCCAGCTCGGCCACAAAGATGTTTCCTTTCGAGTCACACCAGATGCCGTGCGGCATGCGCAGGCCGGTTTCGGGGCCGCGGAAGCGGCAGACCAGCTCGCCTGATTCATGGAAGATGGAGATGCCGCAGGGGAGAGGGCCCTTGCCCATGGCGCTGCCCTGCTCGGCGACGTAAACGTACTGGTCGGGGCTGCAATATACGTCGCCCGGCCTGTGTACATCTTCAAACATGGTCATGAAGTTGCCGTCGCGATCGAAGAGCTGAATGCGGTTCGCCTCGCGGTCGCAGATCAGAACGCGGCCTTGGGTGTCGATGCCGATGTTATGAACCAGCGCGAACTGGCCGGGCTCAAGGCCGGACGTGCCCCAGGAGACTTCCAGCTCGCCTTCCGGGGAGAAGCGGTGGACCTGGCGGTTGCCGTAGCCGTCGGCGGCGAAGATGCTGCCGTCCTGGGCGGTGGCCACGCCGGCGGGCATATTGAAGGGCGGGTCCAGGGTGGTGCCGTAGGGCGTTACGGTCATCATAGCCCAGCCGCGGCGGCCCAGCTCGAGCAGTTTTTCACCGTGCTGCGTGTGTTTGGTAACGACGTGCTCCTGGCGGTCGGTGACCCACACGTAGTCGTCGGCGTCGATGAAGATTCCGTGCGGCTCGGTGAACTCGTTTTCGCCCCAGGAGGTGATGAATTTTCCGGTCTCGGCTTCAAAGGCGACGACGGGATGTTTATGGCGGCAGAAGACAAAGACGCGGTCGCGCGAATCAATTGCCAGATCGGGCACCGAGCCGAGCGACCACCCTTCGGGAAGCGTCGGCCAGGAATCGTCCAGTTCGTAGCGAAAATCGCCATATCCAACTGTCATGATCGGATGTCCTCCGGTGTTGCGCCGCGGTCAAGGCGGAGCGCTGAAGGTTAGTCTTTGCGCCAGTGGTCTTCGGCCCTGTCGACGGGCATGAAATCCAGCAGCTTCCAGGCGAAGGGCGTGTCGTAAATCTTCCACTTATTGTTGGACGCGCCGTAGATGATTTCGTATTTTATGTTGGGGCGTTCAACGCAGGCCTGAAAAAAGCCGCCGGCATCGCGATAACTGAACCAGCTTACCAGGGAGCGATAGTCGCGACCGGGGCGATCGTAGGCGGGCAGCGTGCCCAGACGGACGCAGATGACCTCCATCGGACGCTGGTCGGGGCGGTCGATGTTGCCGCCCTCGGTGTAGTAGCGGCCCAACGATTCGCCGAAGATCTTGGTGGCGCCGTAACGGCTGTCGGGCCTGCCGGGATCTTCGCCTTTGACGAGGGGGATGGAGGCCGGGTCGAGGCCGTCGTGGCGGCCGGAAAGGATGGAGACGTACGGCTCATCCCACTCGTAGGCGCCCATGACGTGCATGGAGCTGGCGAAGATGACGCGGCGCACACCGGCATCGTGCGCGGCGTCGTACATTCTGGCGGTGGCGATCAGGTTGGGGTTGGTCAGTTCATCCCAGCCGATTTCGACTTCATGGCGGGGGTCGGCAGCCATATGGATGACGACGTCCACGCCTTCGAAGACGGGTGGCAGCGCGTCGGCGTCACAGAGGTCACCCTGGGTGGCGTTGGGCCAATCCGAGGGGAGAATGTCGATGCCATGGACCTCGTGGTCGCGGGCCAGAATTGGCGCCAGATAGCGGCCAATCTTGCCGGTGATGCCTGTTATAAGGATCTTCATCTCTGTCTCCTGGTGGGGAGTTTGGAAATTCACCTTCTTGCAATCAGCGCGATGTCAACGGTGAGTAGCGTTGGTCCGTTCCCCCGATTCCGCCAAAATTCGACTAGCCAGCGGCCACTGCTTCGGGCCAGCGCAAACGCTCGTCAGGCGTCCGATTCTGCTCCATCGGCGCGACCCTGCCGCGATAGTCAGGGATGAGCGGCTGGATCTTGGCGAGGGCTTCCGGCGGCCAATTGGCGTGCTGCCTGTGCATGTAGTCGTGGATCCAGCTCTGTGTCGGCTCCAGCAGGTCGGAGAAGAAAGGGTGAAACCAGATGGTGATTACCGTCCGTTTATCGTGTGAATGGTTGGTGTGCGCGGAGTGGAACATGCGCGCGTCGCCGACTACAACATCGCCCGCTTTGACGGGCACGTCAACCTCGCCTGGGTAGTCGCGGAAACGGGGATCATCGGGGTCGTCGATGCGGTTGATCTCTCTGGTGTGCGCCTCGCCCATGTCGTGGAGGATGTGGCGGCGGCGGTGGGTGCCGGGGAGCAGGCGCAGGCAGCCGTTATGGCGTGTGGTGTCCTCCATGTAGTACATGAGGAAGATCATGGGCGGTCTGTCGCTGTAGGCGCGCGGGTCCTGCCACATGAGGCAGTCCTGGTGCCAGTAGAGCCGGGGTCCGCCCGGGGGCTTGCTGATGATTACCGCCTTCCAGAACTTTATTTCCTTCACGCCCATGCGGTCGAGCTCGGCGAGCGCTTTGGGGTTGCCTATCAGATCGGCGAGCTCAGGGTAGTTGTTGGAGTCGATCAGACTGCCGGGAGACTTGGTCTTGGCCAGCCGTTCGGGGTCGACTTCGGCCAGGGCCTTGTCAACGCAGGCCCGCGTCCTGTCCATGAGCCACTCGTCGGCCACGTTTTCGATGACACAGAAGCCATTTTGCTTGAGCTGAGCCATGCGCGCTTCGGGTGTCAGGTCGGTCGTCATTTTCGCTCCTTGACTGGTTTGGGAACGGTTAGGCGCCTTGCGTTCTGTCTTCGCTTCTTATTCTATTCGGAAGGGGCGGCGTCTTTTCCGCAGCGGAAACCGACTGTGCCGCAGCGGTCCAATCCGGGATACATCAGCAGAATCTTTTCGTGGCAGTCGTTGGGCTGCGCGCCGCTGGCGTTGTACCAGATACTGCCTTCTACCTTCAGGTAGCTGCCGCCGCGGATGATGGCGTAGCGTGTGTGGCCGTCGTCGCGCTCACTCTCGGTCCATTCCCAGACGTTGCCGGCCATGTCGAGGCAGCCGACGTGACTGGCGCTGCCGGGGAACTGGTCGACCGGGGTCGTATCGTCGCTGCCGCTATTGCAAAGGGTTGAGTCGAAGCCGTCACCCCAAGGCCAGACGGCAAATCCTGCGGCCTTTTGCCACTCTTCTTCGAGGGGCAGCCGCTTGCCGGCCCAGTTGGCGTAGGCGCGGGCATCGTCCAGGTCCACCCAGATGACGGGATGCCGTTCTTTGCCGACGGGCGGGTTCCAGGTCCAGGGCTCTAGTTCGCTTCCGGCCGGCTTGTGCCAGTGGCGCAGGAGGTTGGTGAGGTCGCGGGGCCGGTAGCGGGTCTGTTCGAGAAATGCGTGGTAGGAGGCGTTCGTGACCTCGGT
Source organism: Caldilineaceae bacterium (assembly GCA_958295845.1). Classification (GTDB taxonomy): domain Bacteria; phylum Chloroflexota; class Anaerolineae; order Caldilineales; family Caldilineaceae; genus Bin5. The sequence continues at coordinate 4,024,083 of OY282376.1, read as the reverse complement.
TCGATCGATCCAGTATTCTTGCAGGTCGATGAACTTCCTGGGGTGGTACTTGTCCCAGAGTTGGTCCATTTTACCGTAGCAGGCGCCTTCCATCGCGGTGCGATTGTTGTGACGCACGCCGAATATAAAGGGGCCCGCTGGAACCTGGCACATCTCGTCGGGTTCCTCACCAGCGGCGACCGGGCGTGATGGCCCGACCGGACGTAGAGTCAGGTCGGCAAGACCGACGCGCCTGCGGTCAATACCGTTGGGTCCTTCCTTATCCGGTTCCTGCAACCCGGATCGCAGGTCTATGTCCATGCCCTCAGGAGCCGAAACGATACATCCCGCCGCGCCGCTGGCCATGGAAAGCGAAAGAAGATGCGCATCACCATGCGGTGCCGGCTCGATTTCGGAACCGTTCCAAAAGTCGTAATGGCGCATCGGGCGGCCGTCGGGCGCGGTTGCGGGCGCTTGCAATACTGGTCCGTCGACCGGACCGCCTGTATCGTTTATCAGCGTGTGCAGAACCTGATCGCCGCTGTGCCAGAGGTGCGCGTAAACGCCATCCGCTTCCGTGGCTACATAGGGTTGCCAGTCAAGGTCCTGGAAGGCGGTGGAGAACCGGCGCAATAGCCGGACACAGCGGCGCAGCAGTGCTCGATCTTCTTCATTCCAGGGGTTCCACCAGCCGAAGATGTTCTCCCACACGACCTGGCCGCAGCCGTGGAAGAAGGCCTTTTGGATGATGTCGCTGTGTTCGTCGGCGTTGCGGTCGATGGCGCGAAAGGAAAAGCGCGGCTCCAGCCAGCGGATGGTCAATAGGTCAGGCGGGACAACTGTATTGCGCTGCAGCCAGCTGCCCGCAATTGAGGAGAGGGCCTTTGTGGGGGGCACCGCCTCCGGGTTGAACACAATGTTGGCGTTGGCCCGCTCCATTGGCGCCAGGAATCCCGGATCATCCGAGGCCATCGTATCCAGGAAGACGCCGTCGGCGCCGATTTCTTTGATAACGGCGCCGAGCGCTTCGGCGTCGGCTACCGCGGGCGCGTTGGTGTCTGGGAACCTGCCGCGATATCCCCTGGCATCGGTATAGGGCGGCGCGCCCGGCTCGCGGCGCGTGCCGATGTCCCAGGGGTTGTAGTTGACGAAGACGCGCACGCCGCGCGCGTGGGCGCGGTCAACGACCTCGCGCAGGCCCTGCAGGCCGCCCGGCATGTCGCGGTAGTAGTCGATCTGGTTGCGGTCATCGATGCCGAGACGGGGGTAGGACTGCCAGAGGAGGATGATATCGTAGCCGCCGAACTCGCGCTCGCCGTCGTCGAGGACTTCGTCGATACGGTAGCACCCGGCCTCGCGGTCGTAGAAGGACAGATCGTACATGAAAAGAAAGGCTTCAGTGTAGGTGCTTCGGTACCACTCGATGCCCGCGCGGGAATGGATTTCCAAGTTGAGGGCGTCGCGCAGCGCATCGCGCATCCTGTCCAGCTCGGCGGCCTCTTCTTCGTCGCGGCCGATGTGGGCCGAGAAGTCGTTCTTCAAGTTGGCTGCAAATGAGGCGAGGCGTTCAGAAGCCAGTGGTTTCATCTCACCTTCCGTCCGCGGCCGCAACAGGCCATAAATTACTTAGTGCGTGGTGTGAAACGGGCGATCTTGTCGTCCACCCAGGCGCGGTTGGCGTCGATTGTGCGGCCGGCGTTGTGCGGCGTGTGGACGACGTTGTGACGCCCGAGCAGGGGGGAGTCCAGCGGGACCGGCTCGATGTCAAAGACGTCGGCGGCCAGGGCCAGCTCATCGTTCAGGACGCGGCGATAGAGCGCTTCGGTATCGCAGATGAGGGCCCGCGTGACCTGTACGACGAGGCAGCCGTGCGGCAGGGCTTCGATATGTTCCCTTGCGATCAACCCGCGCGTATCCTCCTTCAGGGGCACCATCGGGACGAAGACTTCGGCATCTTTCACCAGTTCCGACAGATGAAAGCAGCGTTTTGCGCCAGCCGCAGCGAAGGTGGCATCGGGTGCAAAGGGATCCCAGATAGCGACATCGGCTCCGATGGCTACACAAAAGGAGGCGTAGCGGGCGCCGATATTGCCGGCGCCGACGATGCGTACACGTTTGCCTCCTAGCGTGCCGCTGCTAAAGCGCGAATCGTCGCCAAACTGGCCGCCTCTTTGCCCCGGTCCGCCTACGTCCGGTCTGTATTTCCAGGTTTCATGGCTCTGTTTCATGGCGTCGTAGAGCTGTGGGATGCGACGCAGCCCGCTAAGCGTAAGAGCCAGGCCGTACTCGGATACCGATTGGCCCCAGAACAGTTCGTCGCGGTTCGGCACGATATGTACGCCGCGGGCGGCCGCCTCATCGAGTCCGGATTTTGGCACGACTCGGTAGGCGCTGTGGAAGCACTCTTCAAGCGCTGTGAAGGGCGCAAGGTCCTCGCTGGCGGCGGGGAGGCCGAGCAGAACCAGGCGCTGCACCGTGGCTGGATTGGGCACGAGCTGCGGCGCGCATGCGTCCGGCTCTTCGGTGCGGTAGAGTTCGCAGCCGTCGCTCTGCCAGCGTTCGTGCCAGTGGTCGGCAGCGAAAGGCCAGTCAGCGTCAAAGCGCTCGTGGACGCAGATTACTGATCTCATATGACTTTCTTTTCGGGTGTGCTCGCATGCGGCGGGTTTGGGATTTGCTTTCAGTTGGCATGATAAATGCTAAATGGAAAGGTGTCCAGTCGATTTCTGCCCTCCTATCGCGCCTACTGGTTGACACACCCAATCTGGCCCCATATACTCACTTTCTGAACTATGTTGCGCTAGATATCGAGGTCGCGTTTTCAGCCCAGGTCAGGCACTGTGATCCTCGCCAAGCCGCTAAGGTCTCGGCGTTTGCCCACGCTACGCCGCGGAACAGCGAAAGAGAGGCCCTCCGTTGACCAATCCCGTAATTACCGTTGTCGGCAGTTTCGCGGTAGGTATGACCCTGCGGACGCAGCGCATACCTGTTTTTGGCGAGACGCTGGTCGGTTCAGACTTCGACATGGGGCCAGGCGGGAAGGGCTCGAATCAGGCTGTCGGCGTGGCCCGGCTGGGCGCGCAGGCACACTTCGCCGGCATTATCGGCGCGGACAGGCTGGGGGAGATTGCGACCGACCTTTACGCCGAGGAAGGCGTCGACACAACCTACCTGCAGCGGACGGAGGAGATGGCGACGGGCGTCGGCTTCATCATTCTGAACGCCGAGGGCGAGAATGGCATTATTCTCGACTTGGGCGCGAACGAGTTGATGGACAGCGCGTATGTCGACCAGGTTGAAGAGCAGATTGCGCGTAGTGACGTGGTGATGTCGGTGCTGGAGATTCCGGTGGCGGCGGCGGCGCGGGCGATGGAACTGGGCAAGAAACATGGCGTGCGCACGATTCTGAATCCGGCGCCGGCCACTGCGCTCGACGAGAGCGTTCTGCAGAATGTCGACTACCTGTCGCCCAACGAGACCGAGTTGCGTATACTTTTGGGGCTTGCGCCGGATGACCCTTCAGATACTGTCGACCTGGCCGCGCAACTGCGCGCTCGCGGGGTTGGCAATTTGATCGTCACGATGGGTGAGAAGGGCGCTCTGATTCTGACCGAAGACGGGCAGGAAGAGGTGCCGGGCGTTTCGGTGGACGTTGTCGATACGACCGGCGCAGGGGATGCATTTAACGCTGGTTTGGCGGTGGCGCTGGCTGAAGGGAAGGGCCTTGAGGAGGCGGTCTCGTTTGCCAACCGCTGCGGCGCGCTCGCCTGCAAGGCACTCGGTGTGATTCCTGGATTGGCGACGCGGGCTACAGTCGATCAGCAGGGCGGCGGCTAGAGGAAAATTCAGCCTGGTGTTTAGCGGCTCGCTGTCACTGTACGCACCATGATGCTCTTACGCCTCTGCCCTTGCGCATCAGGGTAGTTGAAATCGGAATAGGCCAGCAACGCCGTGTTTTCGTCCAGCGCCAGCAGGGCGGAGTAGGAGCAGGTATCCTGGCGCCGTTCAGCTGGCTCGACAACCTCCACTCTCGGCTCCCACTGAAGTCCAGCCGGGTCCGCGGTGGCGCGGACGAACAGTCCGGGCCGGCCGTATGAGGCCAGCGTAACCCCATTTTCGAGAGTCAACATGCGCGGCCATACGCCGCGGTCGTCAAATATACGCGGATGGCTCCACGACTGCCCGCTGTCCAGAGAGTGGCACCAGTACGACGGGCCGACCCCAAGCAGATCGTGGGTGCGCAACAGGCACAGCACCGAACCGTCCGGCATGAAGTTAAACTCCGGCTCGGTGAAGCCGTCGCGCTGGTCCGCGTGCGGATCGGCCTCCCTGTCCGGCTGGTAGAGGATTTCGCTCAAAACATCCCAGGTATACCCTGCGTCGACCGACCGCAGATAGAGAATATTGTTCGCCGGCTGTACCTTGCCATCGACGATCCGTTTCGTATGGATCGCTTCCCAAATGGAGCCATCGGGCGCCAGCAGCGAGCGGCCATGGCGAAACGAGGGCCAGAAGGCGTACATGCCTTCGCGGACGATACGGATTTCGCCGGGCATGCGCACGGAGGCGGTCTCTTCGATCCAGTCCTTCTCTCCGCTGCGCTGACGCAAGAAGCGCCAGCCCGAGAGTTCGTCGGCCAGGTCGGCGGCTCGATATATGTGGGTTATGCGGGTGGGCGCGTCCTCCTGGACCAGCACCGGTTTGGGCAAGGTCACCTCGGCACGGGGGCGGGACGGCAACTGCACCGGCAGGAGTCGGTCTCCGTTTGGCAGCAGGAGACCGCCGCGGGCGTCGCGGCCTTCAACGGGATCCCACGTTCCGCCTTCGTCGGCAGAGAGCGCATTTCTGGTGGGCAGCCCGTAGGCGGTGACGGAATCGGCTTCGACGTGGAATTCGATGTGGATGCGGCCGTCGGCCAGGCGCTGAAGGTTGGGGAACTGCCATGGGCCCCATTCTTTCAATCCAGCCGGGGCCTGGTGTACCAGGACCGGTTCGCCCAGGGTGATCTGTGGCAAGGTCTCCTCCGTTCTGTCGTGGTTTTTGGCGAGATACTGTGCTGGATAAGTAAAGGGTCAGTGCAAGCCCAATTTTTGCGCGCGTTCGCGCACTGCTTCGGTCAGGCCGGGAAGGAAATTGAGGCGGCCGTCGACCCCTTTCTGGTGCCTGTCGTACAGGGCAGCGGTCTCATATATGGTGTAACCGTCGAGCCGTCCGGAACGATAGGTGTACTCGATCTGATCTGCCAGCCGGTTGCCGTCGGTGCCCGAAACTCTTACAGGCAGGCTCAGGTGCGCGGGCACGCTGTTCGCTGAAACTTCATCCAACACATTTTGCACGAAGGCATCGCTGAGAAGGCGTTCGGGCGGCCAGGCGCGGCCGAAGAGGGTAGTCTCGTCGGTCAGACCGGTCTGCAGCCAGCGGCGCCAGTGGAAGTTGATGTTGCCAGGACGGGAACGCGTGCGCGACGGCGAGGCATCGGGGCGGAAGGATTCGATCTCTATATGGTGATGCAGCGGCAGCTCGGCGGCCGCGAGCCGCGCCCTGGCTGCGCGCAGGAAGCGGTCGTACAGGTCGCCGCGTACGTCGCCCAGAAGGACCGGATCATAGGGTTCGACATCGGGGTTGACGCCGTAGCGCCGCTCGTACTCGGCCGCGACCGGCGGGTTGAAGCCGTAGATGTCGGGAGAATCGGTCCATGAGCTGTGGCAGGAGATGCGCACGTCGAGACCGTCAACGCCGGCGGCGATGCAGTCGCTGACCCACTCCATCCAGTGCGCCTGGACCTCCGGCTCGGCCTCGCTCAATGAGCCGGAGACGTAGGTATTTCGCCCCTTGGCAAAGGCGATCACGCCGTCCGGGGCGTCGGCGGCGTGGGTAAGTACATTGTCGAAGGCGGAGGCGGAGTTGGACACGTCGAGGCGGACCATTGCCCCGCCAAGGCCGGTGTCGAATTCGAGGTCTCCGTTGCGCAGGTCGCGCTGGGGCCGCCAGATGGCCTTGTGGCTGGCGACGAGAATGGGCAGGGGTTGGTCGTCAGGACCAAAGGCGCGCACTATCTCCAGCGCCGTGTTTGAGAATGTGCCCTCGTTGTCTTCGAAATTCGTCGTGACGGCGATGAAGGGGTCCAGCAGATTGAGGCCGGAGATATTGAGGACGCGTATTTCTTCGCCCTGGCTGCTGACCGGATTGCCGTCGATATCGACGACGTCGCGCGGGCAGGTCTCTACGCCTTCGGATACGCTGAATTCCAGGTCGCGCTTGTGGTATCCGTCGTTGTCGTCGCTGGTCCAGATCTCCAGGCTTTCCGGTCGGATTCGAAGCGGTGTGTTGTCCTTTTGGCGCAGCTGGATGCGTGTAACCGGCGTCTTGTCCATCCCGCGGGGCAGGTCGGCCTGGCGGGCTTTCACCCGCAGCTCGGGGCGGGCCAGTACCCAGGGGTCGACGTGGTAGTAGCCGCCAATGCCGGGCAACCCGATAATGCCGTCTTTCGCCAGAACCGACTTGGGATGCGAGTGGCTGACGCCGTTCTCATAGGGCTTTATGACGGCGTAGAATTCCATGCCGCGCTCGTGGGCAAGGCGCCGTCCTACCCGCATCGGATCGCCCAGGTTTTCGAGGGTTTTGGCCACGCCGCCCAGCGGCCCATAGGCAAGGAACCACTCCCAGTGACCAGCGTGATAGTAGTTCCAATAGACGCGGCGCACGCCCATCCAGTGCAGACGGTCGATCAGCTGGGCCACCAGGTCTTCGGTGAACTCGATCCGCTGGCAGTCGTCGGGGAAGTCCACGAGGGCTGAGAGCAGAAATGGACGCTCTTTCATGTTGGTTCCTTGCGGGTGGAGGAGTAATGGGCGCCTGTCAGTCGAGACTCATGCGGGGGTCGAAGGCGTCGCGCAAGCCGTCGCCGACGAAGTTGATTGCAAGCACGGTGAGCAGGATCGCCATACCGGGCGGCAGCCAGATCCACCAGTGGCGCTCGAGGATGAAGATGGATTGAGCGCCGTTGAGCATGTTTCCCCAGGAGGGTGTAGGCGGCAGCACGCCCAAACCCAGGAAGGAGAGACCGGCCTCGCTCAGGATGGCGGAGGCGACGCCGAAAGTTGCCGCCACCAGCAAAGGCGCTAGCACGTGCGGCAGGATGTGCTTGAACATAATGTTACGGTCGAGCACGCCCAGACAGCGCGCCGCCATGACAAAGTCCCACTCACGCACAGTCAGGATCTGGCCGCGCACCAGGCGGGCGGAGCTTGGCCACCCAAAGAGACCTATGACCGCCATGACATTGAAGATGTTGGGTCCCAAAATGGAAACCACGGTCATGATCATGATCAGAACGGGGAAGAGCATCACAATGTCGGTGACACGCATGATGATCATATCGACCGAACCGCCATAGTAGCCCGCCAGCGTCCCCAAGGCCACTGCGATCAGGATCGAGATTGAGACAGCTACGAGCCCAACAGAGAGTGAGACGCGTCCACCGTAGACGACACGGGCCCAGACATCGCGCCCGGCAATGTCGCCCCCTAATATGTGTTGGGCGCTGGGCGCGGCGCGGGCCTGACCCGAGTGAATGTCGGTCGGAGGATGTTGTGTCACCCAGGGTGCGGCCAGCGCAAGCAGGACAATTACGACCAGAAAGACCAGGCTTGCCATCGCCATTCTGTGACGGCGAAAACGGAGCCAGAAGCGGGCGCGGAGTCTGGCCGAGGAGGAGCTCCGCGGCTCATCAAAGATTTGCTCGGACGCCATCGCCGCTTGCTTTTCGGTCATCAGACTCAGCTTTCTTCATAGCGGATGCGCGGGTCGGCCACGGTGTAGAGCAGGTCGGCCAGCAAGTTGCTCAACAGGACCAGGATCGCCGTTATCAGGACGCCGCCCATCATCAGGGGATAGTCTCGCATGTTGACGGCCTGCACTAAGGTCAGGCCGACACCGGGGTAGTTGAACACAGTTTCGATAAGCACAGCCCCGCCAAACATGCTCGGAAGACGCAGTCCAAGAATGGTTATGATCGGTAACAGCGCGTTGCGCAGGCCATGACGCAGGATTACGACGCGCTCGACCAGGCCCTTTGCGCGTGCCGTAGTCATGTAATCCAGGCTGAGAACTTCCAGCAGGCTCGACCTTGTATAGCGCAGCAGGCTGCCGGTCGACTCATAGGCCAAGGCAAAACCGGGTAGGATGATGTGCGCAAAGCGGTCCTTAAAGGAGGGATCCAGGCCCGGAGTGGTAACGCCGCCAGTCGGCAGGAGATCCAAACGGATTGCCACCGCATAGATCAGAAGCAACGCGAAGAAAAAACCTGGGACAGCCACACCCGCAAAGGCGAACGTGGTCAGTATGCTGTCGAGAAACGAATAGGGCTTCAGCGCGGAGATGATGCCCAAGGTGATCCCCGCAATGGTAGACACCAGGATTGCGAAGATCATCACCGGCATACTGTTGCCCAGCGCGCGCAACATCACCTCGAACACTGGCGTGTTGAACCAGATAGAGTAGCCCAGGTTGCCCCGAATCGCCTCTCCAAGCCAGAGCAGGTAGCGGACCGGAATCGGTCTATTCAGGCCCAAGGCCTCGCGCGCTTCTTGCAGGTCCTCTTCCGTCATGGCGCTCAACTCAAAGGGGTCGATCATGGCGGAAACCGGATCCCCCGGAGACAAAGCGAAAATTGTATAGTTGATAATTGTAGCGCCGAGAAGGAGAGGGAAGACAAGAAGTATACGGCGCAGAACGTAAGTTGACATGTCTGTTTCTTGAGTGCCGGTCCTCCGAGGCCTTCACGACCTCGGAGGACCTGTAGTTGGTCGAACTTTCAGTGGTCAGCGGCCGGCGACGCTACGCCGACACGTAGACGTTTACCCAGTCGATCCAGCTGGTGCGCGGTCCGTAAACGGGAACGACGGTGCCGTTCTGCACCTGCTTGCTTACCACATGAATGCCGGGAACCTGGGCGATTACACAGTGGCGCTGGAGGTCGGCGGCATACTCTTGCAGCCGCAACGCGCCTTCGCGCAGCTCTTCCGGGTCTTCAATGAGGATCAGCTCATCGACCATTGCCACGCCCTCTTCATCGACGTCTCCCCAACGGGGGTCGGTGAAGTTGTGGATGAAGCCGCCAGGTGTCAGGCCCCAACCATAACCGCTGAAGAGCGTATCGAAGTCGTGAGGAGGATTGTTGAGGATGTTGGTGTACTCGGCGGCCATGACGTGGAATTCGGTCTTGACACCGACTGCATCCCACATTTCCCGCAATATCGCATAGAGAGGTTCATAGGTTGGCGAGAGCGAAGACATCCCCAGGCGGAACGTGTAATCGAAATCCCAACCGCCTTCCTCCAGCAGTTGGCGGGCCCTTTCCGGGTTGTACTCGTACCACTGGGCCGAATCGGGGCTGATGCCGTAGTCGCCATACCAGAGCGGCGCCTTGGCGCCCTCGACGGTGCCGAAGAAGAAGTCTTTGGCGATCTGCTCGCGGTCCAGCGCCAGGCTCAGGCCCTGGCGGACGCGTTTGTCGTTGAGGACGTAGCGCAGGTTGTGGTACCAGGCAAAGGCGCTGGGGCCGTGGTTGAGCACGATGTCGACGTGGTCCATCCCCTGGAAGCGTTCGTACTCCGACTGCGGCGTACGGATGGCGATGTGGCATTCGCCCTTCTCCACCGCGGCGGCCATTGCCAACTGGTCGGTATAGGGGACGAAGGCCAGTTTATCCAGCTGCGGCTTCCCGCCCCAGTAGTCGTCGAACGGTTCGTACTCGACGATCTGATCGGGGATGTAGTTGCTGACTTTGAAGGGGCCGGTGCCGATGCCCTGCTCCTTGGCGTACGGCGTGTTCTTCAACCCCTGCTGCCCCTGCTCGTCGATGCCCCACTGTTCCTCCGGATACTGGCTCAGGAGATGTTTGGGCATGATGGGGAAGTTGAGGAGCTTCTCCAGGAATGCGGCGCGATAGGGGTTGGTCATGTGGAAGACGATTGTATGGTCGTCAGGCGCCGAAATCCCGGTCACCGCGTCGGCCTCACCTTCGGAGAACTCTGTCATGCCTTCGATGATGCCCTTGAAGTGGCGCACGCCGTTCCACTGGTTGACGTTCGGGTGGCCGACAAGGCGTCCGATCGTAAACTCCACGTCGGCCGACGTGAACGGCTCGCCGTCGTGCCACTTGACGCCCTGGCGCAGATTGAAGGTCGCGTCATTGCCGTCGAACTCCCAGTTTTCGGCCAGTTCGGGCAACCACGTCGTGTAGTCGGTACTGATGTTGACCAGGCAGTTGTGCGTCAGACCGACGAGGTAGTATCGCCTGTTGCCGGCATTGTGTTCCATCGCCAGCAGGTCCTGGTAGCTGGTCTTCTGGGGATAGCCGAAGACTAGCGTGCCGCCCATGCGATCCGATGCCATGGCGTCACCTTCGTCTGCGGCAGGCGCTTCTCCTGCAGGTGCGGCAGCCGGTGCGCAGGCCGCCAGAAGGCCGCCGGCAGCGGCGATGACGGATCCTTTGAGGAAGTTACGGCGGGAGAAATCGTTGGACTCAAAGCGTTGCATGTTTTTCCTCCTGAGTTCTACTGTGACCGTCGCAGATACTGTGATACACGTAGTGAATCATCCACATTGCTTGAATCAGGCGAGTTAACTTCGTTAGAGTGCATTGGCTCCTCCTGACCGGTGTTCGACCTCCAAACAGCGCTGGATATGGGATCCTACGTTGACAATGCCGTTACAGATTCAACTCCAGTAGATAGATGCGTTCCCGTTCGTCCGGCGTCATGCTGTCCGGCGGCAGTGTGGAGGTGGGATAGCGCGCAAGGATGCGGCTGCGGACTTCGGCGTCTGTTGGCACCGGCATCCAGCCATAGGGCATGCGGTCGTAAACCACAAACAGCCGGCCTGGTTCTACCTCCAGCATGGAAGTGTAGGAAGTAGTCTGGTCCGGCTGGTCGAAATGGTGATGGACGGTGTAGTACTTGTCCCTGGTGACCGGCTCCAGCCCGTACTTGCCGGAGCTGATTTGATGGGCTTCGTCCATCTCGGCGTTGTGGTGGGCCATGATGTCGAACGGCTCCCAATGTTCGCCGCGCGGGTCGGTCGAGAACCAGATGAAAAGTCCCGGGCGGCCGGTCGAGATCACCAGAGCGCCGTTGCTCAGGCGCTTTACATCGGGCAGCACACCCCAGGCCGGCAGGCGGTCGATGGGGGACCAGGTCTTGCCTTCATCGCTGGAGTAGGCGCGCGCCAGCAGTTGATCGCGCCCGCCGCCCATGCGGCCCACACACATCAGGTCTCCGTCCTCAAGGCGCACGAGGGAGGCTTCACAAAAGCCTTCCCAGGAGTCAGCGCCGGCCTCAGCGCCGCAGACGGTGGAGAGGTAACGCCAGTTGCGGCCTTCATCCTCTGAGACCAGGACCACGGTCGTGTAGCGCTCGTCGCCAGCGAAGGTCATATAGGTGGTGGAGAGATAGCGGCCCGGCTCCAGTTCGATGATGTCGAGAAAGGGGGAAAGCTCGGCCCAGCGGGTGGGGCTTTGCACGGTGCGGGCCTTCACGTCACGCGGCAGACCTTCAATGCGCGCGCCCCACAATTCGACGGCATACTGCTGTCCACCCTTTTCGATGCGTCCGTAATGTCCCACGAAAGTGCGCCACTGGCCCAGCGGCTCCGGCTTGTACGGCTGGTTGGGGCCGACCAGCGAGCCGTCGGGCAGGCTGATGTTCAACCGCCCGTTAAGGCCGGATACATCGGCATGGCGCGTCCATGTCGCCCCTTCGTCTTTCGAAAGCGATATCCCGTTGACGTTTGTCAGGTTTTCGCCTGAATCGGGGTTCTTGCTGTACGAGACTATCAGCTGGCCTGTGGAGAACCGGCGTATGCTGGGATACCAGCAGAATCCGAGGCCTTCGGCTACGATGCGCGGCGTCCCAGCGGTGAATCGCAGGCCTCCCAAATCTAATTGCTGTGCCATGACGATATGCCTCCCGTGGATACTTCGATTAGCCAACTGCCAGTGTAGCTGTCGGAAGTGCTCCGCTCAGGCCTTACAATTCCCCCCGAACGTGCCCTTCAATCCGAGACAGCGTCGCATTCTCGCCGGTCGGGTCCTGGCCTCCGTAGAACCAGGACAAGGGGAGCACTTTCACCCGGTGGCCGCGCGACCGCTCGCCTGCAATGTCGTCATCAAAGTAGTTGTACTGGATCAGGACCCGGTCTTCAGCGACGATAACGGCCGGATAGGACCACATTCCGTATCCCTCCGGCAGCGGTTGTACGGAGTCGACGTCGCAAACGACTGCGCCCCCCGGCGCGCCGTATGCTCCCTCCGGACGGACGGTATAGAGAGGGCCGGGCTCGACATGGGTCTCTTCGTGAATGGATTCCAGGTTCTGGAAGTGTTCCCAGATGCGGCCCTGATTGCGGCTGATAGCGGTCGACAGGCGTGTGCGAATCAGGCCCCGCTTGATCTCCTGCTCGCTCTGCTGGGTCCAGACGACGAGGAGGTGCCCCGTTCCCGGGAACTTGCGGATCTGGGCCGGGGCCTGCGTGCCGGCCAGTTGCGTTGGTTCGGGGCGGGTCCAGGTGTCGCCGTCGTCCTCAGACCAGGCCTGGTACATGCGTCCCAGCCGTGTGCGCAGGATCATGAGCAGTTTGCCGGGGGCATACTCCACAAGGGTCGGCTCGTTGGTCAGTTCCCATCGTCCGCCGTACTCCATGATGATGAGCAGCTCTCCGTCGCTGTTCTTCTGCCATGTCTCGCCCTCGTCATCGCTGTAAATGACATAGCTGGCGGTGAAGTGGGGATCGTAGAAGTGCGCGCTTGTCGAGACGAATTTGCCCTTGACGTAGCCGCCTGGAAATGGCGCCCCCTCCTGGTGAAAGCCACCCTGGCCGATGCCGAAGTAGACGGGAAGGAGGATGCGGCCGGACTGGGTGCGGATCATGGTGTCGTTGAGGGCGTGGGCGGCCAGCATCCAGTGGTTCATGAGGGTGAGGGCGGACCACGTTTTGCCTTCGTCTTCGGAGCGCCTGAAGACCATCTGTGACTCGTACAGGCGGGTCGTGCCTGGCCTGGTGCGCTTGGTCGCCATGCCGATGGCGCCGTTGGAGAGTGGCACGAGTGAACAGTTCCTGAGTGTGAGCGGGTCGCCGTTTTCGTCCAGGCCGGCGTAAGGCTCGCTCCAGGTGATGCCGCCGTCGCCGCTGACGGAGAAGTGTGTGCCATTGCTGAAGAGGATGCGGCCGCCTTCGAGGCCGACGAAGGCGTTTCCGGGGAACTGTCCGTCGTGGAAGGCCAGCATCTCCTCCGGCCGGGTCATTGGTACATTGCTCATGTCTGCCGCCTTCTTTGGATGGGGCTTTTCGAAATACTCTGAGCGACTCCGTTTCGGGCCGGCTGAGCCGTGAAACCATGACCGATGTCAGGCAGACCGACTCATTTTGCCGAACAGGCAGTTCTCTCAACTTGGAGGCGACCGGCTTGGCAGGGCTTTTTTCAGTTGTAATGTGGCGTAAATTGAGAATGGGGCGAGGCTCAGAGCCAGCAAGTTGTCGTTTTCAGTAATGCCGCTCGGCGGTTTGTCAAGTAACTCACCCCGACCTTGGGTCGCACCCTGTTAGGTACACAGCCTGCTCATGAGTAGGTTTATAGCATATTTCTGAATCGAGGTCAAAGGGCGAAAATCCACCCCTGGCTGCAAGATGCCTGCCCCGCGGGACGCGGTTGACTAGGGTCGGCTGACCTCCTATACTGGAAATCCATCCGCAGTTCCGACGGTTTTCCGTCATGCGGGTGAGATGGAAACAATGTGTACGGTAATGAGAAGCGGGGTATTCTCTCTTCTTGCAGGCCTCTGTCTTTTTCGCTCTCTTCAACATCCAGGATATGTGTGCGACGAAAGTTCTCTATCTGAGCGCGCCAGGTGGACTGGCCGACGCCTACCCGGACTTTGTCCAGGTGGTCGATGGGCGATGTCCTGTCGAGGTCAAAGACCCTGGCAGGCCGACAGAAGAGCAGTTCGAGGCCGTTGGCGTTGTTGTCGGCCCTGGCGGCGCGGAGCCACATCATGGCAGTCTCGCTACTGATGACAATGCCGCCCAAGCTCGTGTTTTTCTTTGCCCAACGCTACTTCACCCAAGTGGAGGTGATGAGCGGCATCAGAGGCTGACAAACTGCATGGCGTACCTTGATTGCGTATTTCTTTGTGCAATGAGTCTTACGCGACATGTGATGGAGTTTTCCAATGAGGCTTGGGGCGACGATTGGCGATTATCTGGGGACTGAGGACCCTGATGCGCATGTGGGGGAGTGCAGGCGGCAGGGCTATCGGGCCGCGCCCTGCCCGGAGGTGGCAGTAGGCGACCGAGACCGGATTCGCGACATCAAGCGAGCGTTCGGCGAGGCCGATATCGTGATAGGGGAGGTGGCCGCCTGGGTCAATCCGCTCCACCCGGACGTGGACAAACGGCGCGCCAATCGGAACACGATCGCGGAGAGGCTTGCCCTGGCTGATGAGCTGGAGGCCGTCTGTTGCGCGACAGTTGTCGGCTCCTATGACGGCAGCGACAACTGGGACTCTCATGTAGGGCACCATCCGCAAAACTTCAGCGAGGAAGGCTTCGAGGCGGTTGTCGAGTGGGTGCGGCAGGTTCTGACCGAGGTCGAACCGCGGCGCACCAAGCTGACCCTGGAAATGTCGCCCTGGACTCTGCTGGACGGGCCTGAGATCTATCTTACACTGCTCGAAGCGATCGATCATCCCGGGCTGGGCGTCCATCTCGACCCGGCCAACGCGGTGCGCGAGCCGCGCATCTATTATGCGACGACCGATCTGCTGAACAGGTGCTTCGACATTCTGGGCCCTTGGATCCGCTCCTGTCATGCCAAGGACATCCACTTTGCGCTCGACGCGCGCACCGTTGCCATCGAGGAGGTGCTGCCGGGCCGGGGGGTATTGGACTATCGCACTTACGTTTCTCGGATCGAGCGGCTGTCGCCGGATATGCCGCTGATCATCGAGCATCTGGCGACCGAGCCGGAGTACAAAGAGGTGGGCGACTTCATTCGCGGCATCGCCAACGAGGTCGGCGCAACGATATAAGAGCGGATAGGGGATAGGAACGGAATCAGCCGCTGGCAACAAAGGTAACGCTATGCAAGGTAAACTTTCGGGAAAGGTGGCGCTGGTCACAGGGGCGAGCAAAGGGATCGGCCAGGGGCTGGCGGTCGGCCTGGCCGCGGCCGGGGCGCGGGTCGCCGTCAACTACAAGACGGATTCCGACGGCGCACAAAGCACGTGCACCCGCATACGGGAGGCGGCCGGGGAGGCCGAGCCATTTCAGGCCGATATCGGTTCGAAAACGGCGTTCGAGCAGCTGGTGGACGCCGTCTGCGCGCGTTTTGGACGGCTGGATGTGTTGGTCAACAACGCGGCCCGCACCCGTTTCGGTCACGCCTTCGAGATTACTGAGGAGGACTTCAACGACGTGGTCGATACCAATCTGCGCGGCCCTTTTTTCGGCTCGGTCGCGGCTGCCCGCAAGATGCAGGCGCAGGGCAGCGGCTCGATCATCAATATCAGCTCCATCGCGGCCAAGCTGATGATCCCGGCGCACTCGAGCTACACGATGGCCAAGGGCGGGCTGGAGGCGCTCACCCGGCAACTGGCGCTCGAACTGGCGCCTGAGGTGCGCGTCAACGCCATCGCGCCGACGGCCACCAGCACCGAGCGCAACCGCGGCTATGATCCCGACTACGAACAGAAGTGGAGGGCGATCACGCCCGCAGGCCGCGTCGCCACTGTGGAGGACTACGTAGGGGTCTGCGTCTTTCTGGCAAGCGAAGACGCCGCGATGGTCACCGGCCAGATCATTTACGTGGACGGCGGCTGGACGCTGCGCGGTTTCACGCCGGATATGTCCGACTATGATTTTTCTCAGGATCGTGAACGCGGCTAGAGGTGAGGAGAACTGCGGAGGATAGGGGGCTGAGATGGCGCGTGGGAAGGAAGCCGCTGTTGGCTAGACACGTTGCTGGGGAAGAATGAACACTGTGGCTAGCCAGGGCGGGGCGTTGCGGGGGCGCAGCCCCTGCACAAGGGAGGGCCGAAGGTCCGACCGCCCGGAACTGCAGTGGTCAGTAGTTAGTGGTCAGTGGTCAGTTACTTCAGCGGTTGGAGGCCGGTGGGTTGAGGCCCCCTGCGGCCGACCGCCTATATTACAGTCATGAGGAGAGTGTGAACACCTTTGCTCGCCTCATTCAGGTTTGCGAAACAGTTGCGGCTGAATCGTTACACTTTCTCTAGAAAGTGTCGATCGGAAGGGAAGCGGGCCGAACTATGGCAGGCCGGATATCGATGACCGATTACAACGCAGATTGGGCCTTGCGCGAAGGCTATGTCCACCCCAGGCCCCACGCTGGCTCCCTCAGTCGCGAGGATGTGATCGCGCTTTGCGGCACTCTGGATATCGACGGCCTGGAATTGATGCACCAGTACTGGGAGGGCTGCCCACCGGCGTATGTTCGGGGGCTGGCGGAGGATGCCGGTCTGCCGATAGTCTCCTATATCTTCTTCTCTGATTTGGCGTTGCCGCCGGACGAGCGCGGCGTCGCGATTGACGAAGTGTACGCGCAGCTCGACCGTATCGCCGAGATGGGCGGCGCGTTTGGTATGATCGTGCCGGGGATCGCCAAAAAGGCGCGGCCTCTGGAACAGCAGCGCGCCTGGATGGTTGAGGGACTGCGCGTCTGCGCCGAGCGCGCGCAGTCGGTCGGCGTAACGTTGATTTCGGAGAACGTCGACTACCCGCCCAGCCGTCCACTGATGGGACGGGGGGCAGACTGCCGCGACATCTGCGCGCAGGTCGATTCGCCTGGCTTCCGGCTGATTTACGACTGCGCGGCATCGCTGTTCGTTGACGAGGACCCGCTGGAGACACTCCACATGATGGCGCCCCATGTCGCCCATGTGCATGTCAAGAACAGCCGCCCTCTCGCGCCCGGTGAGCAGCGGGCGCGCTATCTGGATGGAGACGGCGGTCAACGCTATACAGGGACCGACCTCGATGGCGGCGTGATCGATTTGCCGCCCATTCTGGCTGAACTGGGTCATCTCGGCTATGATGGTTTTGTGTTGCTTGAGTACCAGGGGGAAGAGGATCCGCGTGTGTCCCTGCCGCGCAATATCGCCCATTTGCGTCGACTGCTCGAGCAACTGTAGCTGCTGAAACTGCACTATCAACTGTCCACAGAATTCTTCGTTGATGGCGGAAGAAGAGATCGTCTTCTTCCAAGCCTTTAATATCCTGGTGCTGCAGCAAGCTTTAGCCCGCAGGAGCGGCCGCCGCCGTCTGGCCGTGAATTTTGTCCCGAAACCGCAGAAGGCTGCCGATACTGATATGCTGGTGCAGAATCATCCTGTCGTCTCTGAGGCGATAGAGGGCTATCAGTACAGCTGGCCGCAGTGGATCTAAACTGACTGTTTTCTCTACAGCGAGAATCCGGGCATCTAACGAAGTCCGCTAAGCAGGTGGAAGTGGAGCCGGCGTGAGCGGCGACGAGAAGCCAGGCGCCCTCTATTCTCGCCAGCCTCAGTCCTTATCACACGCTAAACAACAGGGGAAATGTGACCGATGAAAGTTCTCTATCTGCGCGCGCCAAGTGGACTGGATGACGCCTATCCTGATTTCGTCAAGGCGATCGAAGGGCGGTTTCCTTTTGAGGTTTACGACCCTGACAGGCCGCCGGAAGAGCAGTTCGAGGGTGTAGAGGTTGTCATTGACCCGGGAGGGGCAGTGGGCACGAGGCCCCTAATCGATGCGGGTCTGGCAGCCGGTGTGAAGCTGTGGCAGGTCACCACCAATGGTACCGATCATGTGGACGTGGCCTATATTCTGGAGCAGGGGCTGCTGCTGGCGAACTCGCCGGGAAGGTTGAGCGCGGTGCCGCTGGCCGAACACGTGGTGTTGCTGATCCTCCACTTTGCCAAGAATCTCGACCACAATCGAGTGGTCGGGTGGCAACGCATGCTTGGAGAAGAGTTGGCAGGCAAGGTGCTGGGGCTTATCGGGTTTGGCGCCAGCGCGCGCGAGGTGGCGCGGCGGGCGTGGCCGCTCGGAATGCGTATCATGGCGGTCGACGTGATGGAGTTCCCGCAGGCCGAGTTGGACGAGTTTCACGTGGAGTATTTGGGCGGACCGGAGCAGCTGGATCATATTTTGCCGGAAGTGGACTACCTTTCGCTGCATGTCCATCTTAACGCGACGACGCGGCACATGATCGACCGCCGCGTCTTGAGGCTGATGAAGCCGACGGCGGTCCTGCTCAATGTGGCGCGCGGGGAGTTGATCGATGAGGAGGCCCTATTGGAAGCGCTTCAGCAAGACTGGATAAAGGGTGTAGGGCTGGACGTGTTCGAGCAGGAACCGTTGCCGGCTGACCACCCGCTGCTGCAGCTGGACAATGTTATTCTCACGCCCCATTCATCGGGTTTAACGCCGGATACGCCGCGCAGACGGATGGAGGCTGCAGTTGCGAATGTGGAACGCATCGCCAACGGGCTGCCACCGGGCGACCTGGTTACAACATTAGTGCGCTGACGGTGGCGTTCCGGGATGCGCGGCATCCTTTTTCGTAAACCGACAACTCAGATAATTGGAGGAAAGATGGCGAAATTCAAAGTAGCCATGGTCCATATGGACCCGGAGGAGTTGCCCGCGTGGGTGCCCGAGACGATGGCGAGCCACGACATAGAGTTTGTTTTCCAGGAATGCGAGACGCGTGCGCAGCTGGCGGGCTGCGCCGGCGATGCCGATGTCGTGTGGATCTTCGGCGGCAGTCACATCGTGACCGCCGAGAGCCTGTCCGATATTCCCCAATGCGGTGCGTTGATTCGCACCGGCAGCGGCACTGACAACATACCGATCGACGCCGCGACCGCGCACGGCGTTATCGTCGCCAACACACCGGAGGCCTTCAACGACGGCGTGTCGGACCATACGATTGGGCTGCTGCTGGCCGTCGTTCGTCAAATTGGCCTTCAGGACCGGAAAGTGCGTGCCGGAATCTGGGACCGGTACGCAGGCTTCCCAGACTGGCATCTGCAAGGGCAGACGCTGGGACTGATCGGTTTCGGGCATATCGCCCGCCTGGTGACGCGCAAGCTGAGCGGGTATGAGATGACTGTGCTGGCGCATGACCCGTTTGTGGGCGCGGATGTGATGGCCGAACACGGCGTGCAAGCGGCGTCAATGGAGCAGGTTCTGTCCGGATCCGACTTTGTGTCGCTCCACTGCCCGCTGTTGGACGAGACCCACAATCTGATCGGAGAGCGTGAACTGCGGATGATGAATCCCAGGGCAATCCTGATCAACACCTCTCGCGGTCCGGTCGTGGATGAAGCGGCGCTGTTGCGGGCGCTGACCGAGGGCTGGATCGCGGCCGCGGGCCTTGATGTTCTGGAGCAGGAGCCGCCGGACGCGGACAATCCCTTGTTCGGACTGGAAAACGTTGTCATCACGCCGCACATAGCCGGCTACTCCGATGAATCACTGGATAACAGCTGGCGGCTGTCGGTCGAGACGGTCCTGGATCTGGCCAAAGGGCGCTGGCCCCGTTCTTACGTCAACCCCAATGTGAAACCGCGCTGGCGGCTGCAAAGGAGATGAAGGCATGAAAGGTTCGGACCTGAAGAAGCGCCTGCATAGTGGAGAGTCCGTGTACGGGACCTGGTCGGTTTCGACTGATCCGCTGGTGGCGGCGACGGTGGCGCGCGCCGGTTTCGACTGGGTGAGCGTTGACATGGAACATTCGCCGCGCAATGTGGAGTCGTTGCGCTACGTTCTGTGGATGATTCGGGAGACGCCGACGGTGGCGATGGTCAGGGTGAAGGACAACCGGCCCGATGAGATAAAACAGGCGCTCGATGGGGGCGCGGACGGGGTCGTGGTCCCGCTGATCGAGTCGGTGGACGATGCCCGTCGTGCGGTGGCCGGCTGCAAGTATCCGCCGGACGGCGTGCGAGGTTACGGGCCTTTCATGCCATCATTTGGGGGGAACGACCGGGTTTACCAGAGCACGGCCAACGAGGAGACCCTGGTCTTTGTTCAAGTCGAACATTACCGTGCGGTTGACGTCATTGAAGAGATCGCGGCGCTGGAGGGCATTGACGGCTTCATTATCGGGCCCAACGACCTGACGCTTTCGATGGACATTTTTGGCGCGTGGGAAAGCGAAGAGTTCATCAGTACGATTCAGCGGATTGCCCGGGCCGGGGACGCCAACGGCATTCCGGCCGGTTTCCCGGTGGACGTTCTGGGCGGGGCGGAGGCGGGTATCGCCTGGGTAAAGGAGTATGCGCCGAATTTGCGGTTGCTGACGATAGGCGGGGATTTGGGCTTTGTTTCGGTCGGGGCAGAGGCTGCGCTGCAACAGATCAGGGAACCGAGCACTTAGAACGACACACGGTGCTTCCTGACTGATGACGAGACCATACTCACTGTAAGGAATACGAAACGAATGCCATGCTCCTCGTTTTCACTTAACAATTCTTGCAATTGTGTGATAGAGTTGCGAAAGAAAAATCGAGGGGCGAGTGAAAGGAATCAGAGCACAGATGAAATGGACACTTAGTTGCTCGGCATGGAAAGAGGGTGACTGGTATGTGTCGCGCTGCGAGGAACTGGAGGTAGCAAGTCAGGGAAGAACCATGGAGGAAGCGTTCGACAACCTGCATGAAGCACTACATTTACTTCTCGAGACTTACTCCATGGAAGATTTCGTGAAGCGAGTTGCTCGTTTCAATCCAGAACTGTTTGCTGAGGGGCATGAAAAACCAAAGATTAGTAGCACTCTAGTCGGCAAAGAAGACAATCAAGCGTTGTACGAATTAGAACTTGAATATGCCTAGGCTGCCCCCTAGGTCATTCAGGAAGGTCCGCCGGGTACTGCTGGATAATGGATTTGAAGAGAAAAGACAGCGTGGAAGCCATGTTATCTTTAGTAAACGACAACGAAATGAGGCAGGAGAAACAAGTGAGTTAGATGTTGTCGTTCCCAACCAAAGTGAAATCCCGGTTGGGACACTTAAGAGCATAATCAGACAGTCCGAATTGCCTGATGCTCTTTTCAAGTGACACGACAGCAATAGGTGAATACATTAGAGTACAGCTATGCGACCATTCATGGTCGCATTTTCGTCTGTACATCGCTAGATGTCGAGAAGCAATTTCCGTCAATCTAAATCTATATGTTCTGCTATGTATCGGAATTCCACAATTGTACGATGGGTGACCAGCGCTCACAGGCTTCCGGTACCGCTAACCGCCGATGTCAAACATGCGGGCCGCGTTGCCGCCGAGGATAAGGTTCTTTTCGGCTGTCGATAGAAAGTCGCAGTGCAGGCGGATGTAGTCCACGGCCTCTTTATATGTGCACCAGAAGCCGCCGCTGTAGGGCATGTCCGAGCCCCACATCAGCTTTTCGACGCCGACCTGGTCGCATAGCCAGCTGAGCATTTCCTGGCCTTCGGCGTAGGGATATTCGGGCCACTTTGCCGGCATAAGAATCTCGGCGCTCATGGTGGGGCTCTTCAGAAGGTTCATCACCTCGTCGGGGATGCCGATTTCGTGGATGATGGCGGCGGGCACCAGGCCGTGCGTGATCACTGACGGGATGTCAGGGTGCGCATGCGCCCAGCGACTCAGTTCGCCGACGCGCTCCATGAATCCTGCGACCCGGTCCTGCTTGCGAGCGTCGATATACCAGAAGGTTGGAATCCCCAGCCGGCGCACCAGCTGCCACAACGGTTCGAACTTGGTGTCGTCGATGTGATCCACATAGCCCCGCAAGGCAAATAGCTCCACGCTGAAGTAGAGTCCCATGCATCCCAGCTCCGTAACCGCATGTTCGAGTCGTGCCAGTTCGTCGGCCTGATGCGCGTCTGTCTCGTGTATCTGCGCCAGGGCGATGAAGCGGTCGGGGTAGCGGCGCAATGCCTCGGCGTAGTATTGGTTGATGTTGGCGCCGTAGACGTGGTCGCTTTGGAGCACGCCCCGGTCGACGCCGGCGACCTCCATTTCGGCGATCATCCTTTCGGGGGTTGCTTCTAGGTTCTCCAGGGCAGGGGGATAGAACTGCATGACGTAATCTACGCCGTCCACTGTGAGCTCGGCCTGGCCGTATCTGCCGAAGCGGAAGTTGACGTCGGGCATGGCGTTGATGTCGTCGGAGGGGAAGTCGAGCAGCGGCTCTTTGACGCGTGCGCCGTCGCTCTTACGCCAGAAGTCGGTGAAGTCGCGCAGGTGGTACTGCCACAGTTTGCGTGTGAGCGCGGCGCTGGCCGCGCCCGAACCAGTGGCAAAGCGGCGGAAGATGTGGGAGTGGGCGTCGATGACGAGGGATTTCTCCTCTTCTTCAGAGTCGACTTGCCGCCAGCCACCACCGAAGAACTCCAGCTTTTTTTCCGTCGTCATCTCGTCTCCATCCAGGAATGAAAATCACTCTGACGCCAGGTGTATCTGGGCTGATAGCCCAACAATTTGGTCGCCTTGGCGTGCGACCAAAGAGAGGCATGGCCTTCTAGGCAAGCCTTCAGTGGTATGTCCTGCACAGATGGATTCGCACTCTTTTCAGCCAATGAATTCCATAAGTGGTCAATCAGCACTGGCGTTGACTCTTGGGAGCATGTGTCCTCACCGTTGATGAGAAACACTTCGTGCTCTATCGTGTCATTCTCCAGAGCCAGGCGGAAGGCCAGCGCGGCATCGCGGGCGTCAGTAAAGGCCCACAGCAGTTTGCGCGGCGCCGGCGGACCGGGCGTCGGCCATTCGCCTTCGGCGTCCTCAATTGTTTTAAGATAGCGCTTGGACCAGAGCTCTTCGACCGTGAACTGCTGTGCCCAGCCGGAGCCCACGGCTATTTCGGCGCTGGCGCGTTCGAGATACCAGTTGTTATTGATGCGCAAGCAGATTGTCTGGATGCCGAAAGCGTCGGTGTACCGCTTGCAGGTCAGCTCTGCCAGTAGCTTGCTCAGCCCGTACTCGTCCTGCGGCTCGCTTGGATGCTCTTCGTCGATCGGTAAGTATCGCGGTAGGAATTCCTGCTTCTGGAAGGAGAAGCCGGTGGCTGCGCCGGAAGAGGCCAATATAAGCTTGCCGACACCGGCCTGGACGGCCGCTTCCAGGACATTGACGGTGCCGATCACGTTTACTTCAAGCAGTTTCGCAGGTGTTGCGCGTCCCGGGCCGGGCACGGCGGCCAGATGGATCACGGCGTCCAGCTCTTTGCACGCTTGGGCAAGCTGGTCCGGCTCCATGATGTCGCCGTGGACGAAACCTGCCCCTTCCACTCGTGGCAGCGTGCGGCTGAAGCTGGTCACGGAATGGCCCGCCTGTAGCAGCTCCCTCAGGACATATCCGCCGATTGTTCCGCTGCCACCGGTTACGAGGATTTTCATGAACGTAGACCTTTCAAGCGATTCACAGATCGCAAGGCATCAGGAAACTACGGTTTGGCGTCGTTTGACTCTGGATTTTCCTTGCAGCAACTACAAACCTGGTTCTGGGAAGACTCATGGCTGGCCCCGCGGGTTACACGGTGAGGGGGAAATTCAGGTGCTTGCAGGCGGTTGGGGAGGACGCCAACCAGGGCGCGAAGCAGTCGAGCATGGTAGACATCCATTATCGTTATGCGCCCACCTTCGCGCCTGTCCTTTCGCGGTCACTTTCTCTCCTCCTTCGTCTCCTTCCAAAGCTCATGCACAGGGGCGATCTGCCACCAGGCCTGTCCGACAGGCTTTTCCAGCAGCATTGGCCTGATGAAGGCGGCCGCCTTTTCCAGCCCCTCTTTGATCTCAATGTACTCGCTCTCCATTTCCAGAGTCAGGATGCCGTCATAGCCGACAAAGCGCAACGTCGAAATGACCTCGCGCCAGGTGCGGTCGTCGTGTCCCCAGCCAGGAATCGTGAAGGTCCAAGAACGGTTCTGGTAGTTCTTGAGGTCGGTCGAGTCGAAGTAGCCGCGCAGCCGCACATTCGGTTCGTGGATCAGTGTATCCTTGAGATGGACGGCCTGGATGAGGTCTCCCAACTCGTGGACGGCTGCCAGCGGGTCGATGCGAGATGTCATAGTTGCAGGCCACCACTGGGCCCAGTTCGTCGCGCAAGCGGCGGAGTTTGACCGGGCTGTGGATCATGTCGTTGATCTGCATTTCGAAGCACAGCGTCACCCCGTGGTCGGCCGCGATCTTGCCATGCTCTTTCCAGTAGGGTAGAAGCCGCCGCTCCCACTGCCACTCGAGGGCGTCGCGCAGGAAGGGCAGGTCGGTGTTTACGATCCAGGCCGGCAGACTATCTCCCTCGGCCCCTTCGGGCAGACCGGCCACCAGGGCCAAACGGGTGCAGCCGATCCGCTCCATGAGCTCGCAGGTTTGGCGAAACTGGCGCGAATATTCCTTGGCAATGCGGCGGTCGGGTACCAGGGGGGTGCCGTGGCCGGCGAACGAGTAGATCTCGAGGCCGTGCGCGGCGTAGATATTCAGCCAGCGCTCTAATTCGCCCTGATTCACTAGCAGCCTGTCGATGTCGCAGTATTGCTTTGCAGCAGGACCGATTGCTGCCACCTCGACGGCCTGAACGCCCTGCTCCTGGCAGAATTGCAGACCCTCTTCGAAATCCAACATGCTGATAAAGAAGGTGTTCATGCCGAGTTTCATGTCAGCTGCCTTTCGGATGGAGACGGGTTTCGACCTGGGAACTGCCAGCGCATATCGGTAGTGAGCTCGGGGCTGAGAACCGTTCGGGCAGTCAGTAGAGAGCGACCAGATGACGCGTGTCTGGCTGACGCGCGGATGCTCGCGGGGAAAATCTCGTTACTGCAGGGCCATCATAGAAGAGTCCGCGCCGTTGGTCAATCTCCAATATCCGCCTGCAGTCGGCGGTTAACGCAATGTCGTACCTCGTGTATACTATGCCCAAATCCACACATCACATTCCACTGAGACTAGTCAGAATCCGCGCACCAGGGAGATCAGAAGATGACGCAAACGCGGAAGATGGAGGGCAAGCGCGTACTCGTAACCGGCTCCGGGACCGGCATCGGCCGCGGCGTTGCGCTGGAGTTTGCCCGTGAAGGCGCCGCCGTCGTGTTGCACTATGCCCATAGCGCGGACGGGGCCGCCAGCGCCGTTGACGAAATCCGAGGCGCCGGGGGAACCGCTGAGGTTTTCCAGGCGGATCTGGCCGATATCGCGCAGGTAAAGGAACTGGCAGCACAGGCGATCAGTTTTCTGGGCGGGCTTGACGTACTTGTAAACAACGCCGGCATCACCATGAACAGGCCGTTTCTGGACGTTACGCCCGAACAGTTCGATACGCTCTACAACGTGAACATCCGCGGCATGTATTTTCTGACCCAGGCCGCCGTCCCCACCATGATCGAGCAGGGCGGCGGCGCCGTCATCAACCTGACCTCGGTTCATGCCTTTGCCGGGATGACCGAGCATACCATCTACGCCGGCACTAAGGCCGCAATAGTCGGATTCACACGCGTCCTCGCTCTCGAACTGGCGACCAAGGGTGTGCGCGTCAACGCTATTGCGCCCGGCTGGATTCTGGTCGAAAATCATCTCAAAGTGCTGGGCGAATTTGATCAGCAGGAAGCCGGGTCCACGATTCCGGCCGGCGTTATCGGCGCGCCCCATGACATTGGCAAACTGGCTCTCTTTCTCGCATCCGAGGAGAGCCGTTACATTGTCGGCCAGACGCTCGTAATCGACGGCGGCATGCTGGCGATCATGCCCCTTTCAGGCGATTTCCGCGACGAACGCCAGGAACAGTGGGGGCAGGGATACGTGGCCGGCCTCTGAGAAATGGTGATCGCGACCTACAGGAGGAGGAGAGAACATGCTTTTCCATCGCGAACGCGCTATCAACTATATGCGGGAATATGGGCTGGATGTCCTGATCGCGACGTCTCCCGTCAACATAACCTATTTCACTGACTACTTCTGTTGGATCGACCCGCTGTTCAAGGAGTACATGATGGTGCCCGGGGCCTCTTCCAATCTGGCCCAGGCCTATGCCGTCTTCCCATTGGAGGGCGAGCCTGCCCTGGTGGTCAACCCACTCTTTGCCGTCAATGCCGAGGAGCTGTGGGTGAAGGACCTGCACATCTTCGGCAGCGCCGGCCTTGACGACTCCTTGCCGGCAGGTGACATCCCGCAACAGTTGCTCCGCTTCCAGGATCTGCTCCAGGCCCAACATGGCAATGCTACCGCGACCGACGCGCTGCTGAGCATCCTGAAGCAACGCGGGCTGACGGGCGCGCGTATCGGCCTGGAGATGGAGGGACTTCCGCAAGAAACGAACGATCAAATTAACCGAGCGCTGCCGGGCGCAGCGCTCAGAAACTGTGCCGATCTGATCCGCATCATTCGCATGGTGAAGAGCGCAGAGGAGATCCAGAGACTGACCCGTTCGGCAGAGATCAACGAACAGGCGGCGATGGAGTCGCTGGCGATGGCCCGACCCGGCCTGTCCGTTTCCGAGATGGCGGCGCACTACCGGACTAAAGCGGCGGAACAGGGCGCCGATTTCGATCACTTTGCCTTCGGCGTGCGCGGCTTGGGCATGACGACAGAGACCAACTACGCACTGGCAGAGGATGACGTTCTCTACGTCGATTTCGGCTGCATCTACCGGCAGTGCTTCTCTGACAGCGGCACGACTTTGGCGATGCGAGAACTGTCGGCGGCGTTGAGCGAGCGGCATGCCGCTTTGCGCGCCTGCATGGACGCGGGCGGGGAAGCGCTGCGGCCGGGCGCGAAGGCGTCGGCAGCAGCGGATGCTATGGTCGAGACACTGCACGACCGCGGCATCACCGCCTCCTTCCCGCACGGGCACGGCGTGGGCCTGGAGGTGCGCGACTACCCGATAATCGTCCCCGACAACGGGCTGCGCGTCAAAGATGATTGTGTGGACCTGCCTTCTGACCTGATTCTGGAGGAAGACATGGTTCTCAATCTGGAAGCTCCGCTTTTCATGCCGGGTGTCGGCTCACTGCACATTGAGGAGTCGTACGTGGTGACGGCGCAGGGGAGTCGGCCCCTCATTGAACAGAGTAGGCGGCAGCCCGTAGTTATTGGCCAATGAGAAGCGGTCGCCAACCGCACAAGACGCGATCGCTAACAACCGGTGATTCGCAACGATGGCACTGTCGCTGCGGCTACACCTGGTCGCGGCCGAAACCGATTGTTCGTTGAGGACGGTCCCCTTGGGCCAGGCGCGCGCGGGAGAGAAGAGGCTGCCTGTGGGAGGCCGGCTAGCCCTATCGTTCGCCATGTCCGATGCAGCTGGTCTATGGCCGCATTCTCGTTCTTATCGGCCGCCGCAAACCTCCACATGGGATCGGTCTAGTCGTCAGCAATAACAAGGGCGGGACATGGAGCGACGAGCAGTTACCCCGCGACGACAGTCCGATCAGGGATTTGGGAAATCCTGTAGCGACGGAGGTGGAGCCGGGCCGTATCTTCACCGCCTACTCCTTCACCATGGACGACGGCAACGGGGTTTAGCGGCACGCGTTACATTGCCGGATCCACTTCTGTTCTCAAATAGGGCGGTCACGCAGATGAAGGATCGTCCAGTTCAGCCCACCATATGGGGGCGTTCTTAACGGCCATTGAATTCGGAGGCAAGGACTAATGACTGACTCGATCAATATGGCGCTGATTGGTTGCGGAGGGATGGGGCGCAGCCACATGGGCAGAGCCCGCGACCTGCCGGAGTTGAACTTTACGGCTTATGTCGATGTCCTTGAAGAGGCTGCCGCGGGCGCTTGCGAGGAGTTCGGCGGCCGCTACCACACGACTGACGTCGAAACAGTGTGGGACGACGATGAAATAGACGCCGTACTGATCGCCACGCATCATGATTCGCACACGCCCTTTGCGACCCAGGCGGCCGCAGCTGGCAAGCATATCTTTCTCGAAAAACCGATGGCGCTTACGATCGAAGAGTGCCTGGAGATCGAAGAGGCGGTCGCCAAAGCGGGCGTCAAACTGATGATGGGTTTCAAGTTTCGCTTTGCTCCGCTGGTCGCCAAGGTGAAGGAGGTCATTCAGAAGCCCTTGGTTACGGTGGGCCAGAGCCTGCATCCCAACATGAAAGGTTGGGCGATTACGCCGGAGCGCGGCGGCGGACCTGTGCTTTCAAACGGCTGCCATGCCTTTGACCTGGTCTACTGGCTCAATGAATCGGAGCCGGTTCTCATCAGCGCGGCCGGCGGCGCGTTGACCCACCCGGAGATAGGACTGGTCGACAATGCCGCGGTCTCGGTGCAGTTTGAAAACGGCAGCATCGCGTCGATCATCGCCGGCGACAGCGGTGATGCACGTTATACGTCCAAGTTTTTCTTTGAGGTGTTGGACGGGCAGCGCACGGCGACGCTTCACGACCGCTGCCACAAGGTAACCTTTGGCGGCTGCGAAATTGATTCGTTGTCTGTGGAAGAGTTGCCGCCCCCAGCCTCCTCCGATCCGGAGGGTACGCGAGGTGAACTGGAAGCCTGGGCCAGGTGCCTGCTGGACGATACAGAGCCGCCTACCGGTCCTCGTGACGGGACGCGGGCGACGGCGATGGTGCTCAAGGCGTTTGAGGCCATTCGTAGCGGCAAGACGCAGGAGTTGCGGTTGTGAGGCTCATCTCAAAGTGGCAGTTCGCCAATTTGAAGGACTCTGCCAGTGAAGGAGTCACACAAGCGAACTCATCTTGGACTTCGCCCGGGCAACTTGGTGGGATGGTGTATACTATGGGCGTAAACTGAGAACAGTAGTGACGGACATTTGAAAGTTTCGTCGGGTAGGGGGTGTTGGAAAAATGACCCAGCTTCTTCAACAGGCTTTTGAAAGAGCCGCGGCGCTGCCGCAAGAGGATCAAGATAGGTTTGCCCGTTTTCTCCTGGCGGAACTGGAGTCTGAGGAGCGCTGGGCCGAGCTATTCAGCCGCCCCGAGTCGGAGGAACTGTTGGAGAAGATGGCTGATGAGGCCCTGGCAGCACACCGAGCCGGGCGGACAAAACCTCTCAAAGTCGAAGAAATGTAGAAGTGCGTTCGTTTACATCGCCGAGTTTTTGGAGGGCGTATCGGCGCCTTCCGGAACACGTGCAACGGCAAGCGCGTCAATCCTACATTTTCTTCGCTTCAGATCCTCGTCACCGCAGCCTGGATTTCAAGCGCGTGAGCCAGAAGCGTCCGGCATATTCGGTACGCGTGAGAAGAGACGACCGCGCTCTCGGGGTACAGGAGGAGAATGATATCGTGTGGTTCTGGATTGGCCCACACCACGAGTATAGTCAACTCCTCAGGCGCCTGTAGTACTTCTGACATTGGCGGAAGACACACAGTGGACAGAAAGCGACACTGACCAACCAATGCATGGTCCTTTAAGCTTGGCGGTTGTCTTCCAACCGAAACAAATTTGTGTGGCCGCCAAAATGCACCTTGCGCCAATATTGTTGAGAATCGCCATCAATTGGCGAAGAGAATCGTCACCAACACGGCGCACTCCTCCTCCGCCTCCAGTGCGTGCATCGCCCCTCCCTCCAAGTAGAGCCAGGAACCTTGAACGAGCTCCCGCGGTTCATCTCCAACGAAGAACGTGCAGCTTCCACTGAGACAGTGGACCGTAATCGGCCCATCGACTTTGTGCGGCGGGATCTTCTTGCCCGGGCTGAGGTAGACTCGAATCGCTTCGAACTCTTTCTCTTTGACGACCGCGGTTGAAGCCGTCCCGCCAAACGAGTTAAGGTCCATCACCTTACCTGGTTCTGCATGCTCGTGAGCCATTCTGTCTGTCCTCTCATTTATGCACCTGTGGCCGACGGCTAAGCGTTGTTCGACTCCTGCTAAGGGACACAGCCTGCCACAGTCGCGGGCGTCGGCAATTTTGACATCGGGTTCGTGGGTTATCCTCCTACTTGAGCCGTGTGACGTACTATCCGTTCCAGGTATTTCTTCCGCGTCATGCCACGCCGCTTGGATTCGGAGGCAATATACTCGGCAATCCCCGCGTCCAACGTGACATTCAGCCTCACACTTGGCTTGTCGGGCGCGGCAGGGACCAGGACGATGGAGGTCAAGATACAGCCTGCAGGCACCTCAACATCCTCTAAAGCGCTGGGCGAAGCAAGAGCAAGCCCATCTCGCTCCACTTCAATGGCATAGTCCTGTAATACTGCGGCTCCGTTCAAGATAACTTCATCTAAGGTCTCCCCCATAGCCGCAATGCCTTCTATGTCTGGGAACACGATACCGTATGCGCCCAGTTCACCGTCAATTAGCGCTGGATACCTCATCTAGACCTCCCAGCCAGCCTTCTTGGCAATGGATCGAGCCACGCCTGGAGAGAGAGTTCGGTGGCGTGGCAATGTAATTATTCCTGAAATGCGGGGATGCCTATAGATGTCATGGCTCGACCTGTGTCTTTGCAAGTACCAGCCTTCCCGCTCCAAGCGCCTTGCGATCCTCTCTTTTCGCAACTCCATGTGCATGATTCTAGCACTTAACCATTGTCACTGTCAGGTACGCTATCTTACGTGGACAGTGTTCGAATCTGCGTGGCATAAAGTATCTCTGCCGAAATCCTCGCGCTCAGATGCCCTTCCCTGTTAACGAGACGATCTATAGAATGGTCGTTTGCAGACGCGTGCCCGGCGCGGCCGGCCGCGAATAATAATGTGGATCTCCGAACCGAGGCGGTGCATACCGCGCGGCAGGTACCCCAAGCCTATGAACTTGCCCAGGGTCGGGCTCTTCATGCCGGTGGTGACATGCCCGGCCACCTGGCCTTCAAGACCGATGATTCCGTGGTCCTCCCTGGGTACGGCCTTTTCTATCATTTCAAACGCTACGAGTAGGCGCTCGGTACCCTCCAACTTCACCTTCAGGAGCGCGTTGCGCCCCAGGAAGGATGGTTTATCCAGGGCGACGACCCAGCCCAGTCGGGCTTCATAGGGATTGGTCTTGGCGTCGATTTCATGGCCGTACAGTGACATGCAGGCCTCGAACCGCAGACTATCGCGGGCGGCAAGGCCGCATGGCAGCAGCCCATCGCGTCTTCCCTCCGCCAGCAGGGAATCCCAGAAAGATACCGCCTTGTCCGGCGGCAGGTAGAGTTCAAAGCCGTCCTCTCCCGTGTAACCCGTGCGGCCCAGAAGCATATCGACGCCGCCGACCTCTGCTTGCAATGCAGAGCGTTGCGGAATGGCAGCCAGGTTGGCGGCGCTCATCCTGTTCAGGATTGCGGCTGTCCTGGGGCCTTGAACGGCCAGCATGTAGGTCTGGTCCGATATGTCGGTCAATTCAACGCGATACCCGTGGGTGAAGCTCTGTAACCAGGTGAAATCTTTTTCGCGGTTTGCGGCGTTGACGACGATAAGCCACTTTTCAGGCAATCGATAGATGAAAATGTCATCAACGATGGTGCCGTCTTCGTAGCAGAGCAGGCTGTAGCGCGCTTCCCACTCGGCCAGAGTAGAAACGTCGGCCACCTGAATATACTGGAGATACGCCAGCGCGTCCTCGCCGCTGAGCGCAAACTGGCCCATATGGTCGATATCGAATACGCCGGCGGCTGTGCGCACGCTCCGATGTTCCGCGTTGGGGCCGGCTGTATACTGTACAGGCAGCTCATAGTCGGCGAAGGGAACCATGCGTCCGCCGAGATCTACATGTCGGTCATAAAGTCGGGTTTGTTTCATCACTTCCTTGTCTCCAATACCGCGCCGGGTCGCCCCGGAATCACTCAGCACAAACAGTATTGATCATACAACAAAACGGCAGGGAATTGGCAAATACTTGCAGGATTCGCTGTCGTTACGGAACCGGGACGAAAACTGAAAATGACTGTCTTCTTCAATGACTTCCCGAAGCCGAAAAAGCGTGCGCGTTGACAAGCAATGTCCATTCGTTATATTCTGAAACTTCGGTGATCTGTAAATTGTCGTCAGAAAACCCTCGCTGCGACTGGTATAGCCGGCCTTTGGCCGCACCCCGCTGGTCTTTCGCGCGGAGAGTAATGTTCAAACGTCCAACACCAACAGGCCGATTTCACAGGCGCGCCGGGCTACTGCTGGCTGCCGCAGCCGTCCTTCTACTGTGGCCCGCCGGTCTCCATGCCCATGGAACGCTGATCCCTCCCTGGTCCGACTACACCCAGGAGGACGGCCTGGCGTCCAACAATGTTCTAGCCGTGGCAGTGGGCGCTGGCGAAGTCTGGTTCGGGACCGACCACGGCATCAGCCGCTACAACGGCGCCTGGCACTCGTGGACGGAAGGCGCCGATCTGCAGGGCGCCATCCACAGCTTGACGTTCGGGGAGTCGAGTTCGGAACTGTGGGCTGGCACGGCAACCGGCGCCGTCCTTGCCTGGAATGGAAGTGCCTGGGACCTTCTGGCAAGGATGGGTTCGCCTGTGCAGGCGCTGTACTACACGCGCGGCCAGCTTTGGATCGGCACGACGGCCGGCCTCTACCTCTGGAGCGGTGAGGCACCGGCCCCCGTGACTGGGTTGGACGGCGCATATATCAGCGTGATGGGCAGTTCGAACGGCGGGGACAGCATCTGGGTCGGCACCTCAGAAGGGCTCTGGCTCAGGCAGGAAGGCCGCTGGAGTGCGATAGGCGAAGCCGAAGGTCTGTCTGCAAGAGATATCACCGCGCTGTGGGCCGACGCCTCCGGCCCCGTATGGGTGGCCGCCGACGGCAACATCGCCTGGCGGGATCCGGCCACCGGCGCTTGGGAGCAGGTAGAGACCGACCCTCTGCACGCGCGTGAACGCGTGCGTATTACATCTCTGGCCGGTGACGGTTCCGGCGGCGTCTGGATTGGCACCGAGGGCGGCGGCTTTTTCCGCCTGGTTGAAGGTGAGGCCATACCTTCGATAACGCCACAATACAGCCTGATACCACAGACAATCAACAGCGGTGAAACTTCCTTTATCCACGCGGTCGCGGTAGACCAGGCCGGCTCTCTCTGGCTGGGTACCGTTTCCGGCGTCTTCCGCTCGGACAGGGAGATCTGGGGACGCGAGATTCATCCGCCTGCTTCAAGCCCCGCCAACGAGATTCAGACGATACTCGCAGACGAGCAGGGCCGTCTCTGGATCGGCACAAGGGGTGAGGGCATTCGCCGCAAAGAGGCCGGAAACGGCCTGGCCGATGAAGCCTTTTTTGATGTTGATAGCGGTCTCCCCAGCCTATTCGTCACCGATCTCGCACTCGACGCGGACGGGCGTATCTGGGCCGGCACTTGGTGGGGCCTGGCGTCGCTGGCTCCCGGCGCGGAACTGTGGACACAGCCTGTTCCCCCTGAATCTCTGCCTTCGGCACTGGTCACAACCGTTCTGGCGCAGGAGCGTTTGCTCTGGATCGGCACTGACAACGGCCTGGCGCGTTACGACATCGCAACAGGCGTGCTGTCGATCGTGGAGGCCTTGACCCAACAGGATGTACAGGACCTGGCGCTGGACTCCGCAGATCGCCTGTGGGCTGCCACCGGGAGCGGCGGAATATTCGTTGGCGAACCCGATGGCAGCTGGACCCGCTATCAGGCCGGCTCAGAAGCGGGTCAGTCGATCTTCGCGGACGACGTCGCCGCGCTGGCGTCGGACCCGAAGGTCCCCGGCGCCATGTGGGCCGCCGTCAACCGGCACGGCCTGATCTATTTCGACGGCCAGGCCTGGCAGGATCGGACGGCCAGCGCCCGTCTCCCCAGCAAGCTTTTCTACGATCTCTATGTTGACCCGGTCGACGGCTCCCTGTGGATCGGCAGCGAAGGCGGCGTCACCCGCTTCGACGGACGCACATGGGAGACGCTAATCGTCGAATCGGTCCTACCGGCCACTTCAATCTCTTCGATTGTTCGCTCGCCCTACGGCGTCTATTGGTTCGGAAGCAGAGATGGACTGACATTTCACCGCCCGGATTTGATACCCCCTTGGATCAGGATCGAGACAATCTCCGGTGCGGCCGAGCTCATATCTGCAAACAGTTGGCAGGTGGAATCGAACGGCGATATTTTAGTCGGCTACGAGGCCGGCGATCTTTACACGCCCCAGTCGGAGCTCGTTGTCCTCTACCGTCTCAGTCCGCCCGGGCAACTTGGCGCATGGCAGCTGTTGGATCGACCCTTCCTGGAGATGTCCGGGTTCACTGAGAAGGGCCAGTACACGCTCGAGTTTCAGGTGCGGGATTTCGCTTTCACATATTCCGAAATTAGCAGCGTTTCCTTTGAGGCAGAGTCGCTGCCGGCGCAGATCCGTCTGCCCATTCTGGGGGCGATACGTAGAGACTATCTCATCACGCTGATCGTGACCGGCCTGCTGGCGCTCATCGGCTTTGGGTATATGGGTATTGAGGTCATTCAGACCCGGCGCCGGGCTCTGGACGCCGTCGTCCGCTCCTTCAATCCCTTTATCAGCGGTGAGCCTGTGCGTCGAGAGGACATGTTCTTTGGCAGAAGGGAGATGCTGCAGAAGATCGTGGATACGCTGCACAATAACAGCATCATGATTCACGGTGAGCGCCGGATCGGCAAAACGACTCTGCTCTATCAGTTGAACAACCATCTTTGGGGCCTGGAAGATGAGGAGTACTGGTTTGTGCCGTTGTATGTAGACCTGGAAGGAACTGAGGAGGAAACTTTCTTCCATTTCCTGATGGAGGAGATCCTGCACACTGCTTCCGCGCTGTCCGGGCTTACGCCGGAGACGAAAGAGGCGCTCCAGGACCTCCTCTACTACCGGCCCGGCCACGAACAGTACACTGATAGAGAGTTCATCAGAGATTTGCGCGACGTGATCAAGGCGCTGCAACATTTCGGAGAAGTCAGCCATCCCGGCAAGCAGTTGCGCCTGATCCTGCTCATGGACGAAATGGACGTGTTCAACGCCTATGATCACTTGATGCAGCAGCGCCTGAGGCGCATCTTCATGCGTGACTTCGCGGCGACTCTCGGGGCGGTCATCGCCGGCATCCGTATCAGCAAAGAATGGGGTCGAATCGAGAGCCCTTGGTACAATCTTTTTAATGAGATCGAAGTTGCGCCTTTCACACGCGAGCAGGCGACGGAGCTGCTCATCGAGCCGGTACGAGGCTTTTACCGCTACGAACCGTCTGTCGTGGAGTTCATTATCGACAACTGCGCCGGGCGCCCGTTTCGCATTCAACAGTACGGCCTTGAGGCGGTTGGGCGTATGCTTGCCGATGGCCGGCGAAATATCACGATGGCCGATGCCCTGTTCGCGCATGAGCATATTCAGCAGATGGGTGATACCATCAATATCGGGTTGGGCGGAAACGACGATTCTTAGTCTCCACGTCCGGAAGGCCAGCCGTTCGCCTGCCCCGGCACGAATCCGGATGTAGCTATCGAGAAGAGGAATGCCCGGAGTTCAATGCGTAATCCTTACTCTGTTGGCCGCTGGCTGCGAGGAGCCGACCACTACGGCCGGCAGCAGCTGCTGGACTACCTGATATCTGCCGAGGACCCAGCTATCTGGGTGGTCGGCACGCGCCGCATGGGCAAGACCTCCCTGCTGCGGCAGTTGGAATGGCTGTTGACCCAGCAGGAAGGCGCAGGCGCGGTTCCCCTGTTCTGGGACCTGCAGGGGAGTGAAACTAAGGACGATTTCGACTACGAGCTATTCCTGGCCGTCGAAGACGAGATGCCCAGGTTCGAGGCCTATGGCGTCGATGTAAGCGCTCTCTACAATCGGGATGCGATTCACATCCTGCGCACGTTGCAACGAGCCCTGAGAGCCCACGGCAAACATCTGCTTCTTCTCATCGACGAGGCAGAAGCCTGGATCAGTCTGGCCAAGAACGACTACCAGGCCCTGGCGCGACTTCGCAAGGCATTCCA
The DNA here is from genome assembly GCA_958295845.1 of Caldilineaceae bacterium. Taxonomy (GTDB): domain Bacteria; phylum Chloroflexota; class Anaerolineae; order Caldilineales; family Caldilineaceae; genus Bin5. Next base: position 3,988,204 of record OY282376.1, on the reverse strand, counting down.
GAACGGCGGCATGCGCACGATAATGACGTCGACCAAGTTGCTGATGCAGCTCAACGACCTGACCCGAAACTGGCTCACGAGCCCGTTCCTCTTCGGTTTCACCCTCGTACATTTGTGGAGCCTTGAGCCTGAGGCAAGCGTTAGTCTTGTAATGCAGGAGCAGAGCCAGACGCCCGTCAACGTCGAGCGGGGGCGCATAGACGAGATTCTGCGGCACTCGCATCGTCATCCTTACCTGGTACAGACTCTCTGTTACCGGCTGTTCGAAGAAAGGCATGGCAGAGGCGTTTTGCGGGAGATCCAGGAGGAAGACCTGCGCGCCGACCACCTGCTGTCCGGCTTTTTCGAGGTAGACTTCAGATGTCTCGCCCCGACCGAGAGGCAGATTCTATTGACAGTTGCCCGCCAGGGTGTCATCAGCGAAGAGGAGCTGGTGGCCAGGAACGACAACGAATCGATCGATCAGATTTCGATGTATGTGCATGGCATGAACAATCTCGGCTACCTGCAGCGTGCATATAATCGGTCGGACAGTGCTGGCGCAGCGCGTTCCCAAGATGAATTCCCGCGCTGGACTATCGGAAATGAGTTTCTTCGCCGCTGGATGTTGGAAAACTACCAAGAGCTGGCCCAGACTCTGTACTCAGACGTGAGCGATTACGGTGTTGAAACTCTGCTTGAGATGGGGCGCAAAGTGGAGTTCGATTACCTGCAGCACGAGATCCCGGGGCTGCAAGAGCGGCTGGAGTCTCTGCTGGCCGCCTACCACGGACATGTCGAACAGGCGCCGCCGGAGGTCTTGCAGGAAATCCAGGCATTGCGCAGGGAGCTGGAGAGAGCCAGCGGGCAGCTGCGCAATCTGGCCGAATAGTCGGAATCCATGAACTCTGCCGTACCATCCTCCGCAACCGAAAAAGCCGCGTACGTCAACCAGATGTTCGCCGGGATCGCCCACCGTTACGATCTGATGAACAGGCTCATGACCGGTGGGCAGGACGTTAGCTGGCGCCGCGAAGTCGTCGCGCTGTGCAGGCTGCCCGAGGCTGGCCGGCTCCTCGACGTGGGTACCGGTACCGGTGATATCGCTTACGAAGTCAAGCGCACGCATGGTGACGCGGAGGTTATCGGCTGTGACTTCACCTTCGAGATGATGGACGTTGGGCGCAGCAAAAGAGGCCAGTACGCCACCCGCCATTCCAACTCCGGATCAACGGGTCATGTCGAATTTGTCCAGGGCGACGGGCTGCGCCTGCCCTTTGATGATGGCTACTTTGACGCCGTAACCAGTGGATTCCTTCTACGCAATGTAACTGACGTCGATACCTGTCTGGCCGAACAGCGGCGGGTAATCAAACCTGGCGGGCGCATCGTCTGCCTGGAAACGTCGCCGCCTCCGCCCACGCTCCTGGAGCCGTTGCTGCGTTTTTATATGCTCAGCGTCATTCCCGTACTGGGCCAGCTGTTTTCGACTGGAATCGGGACCCAGGGAAACGTATTACGCCCGAGAGACTCGGCGTATCGGTATCTGCCGCAAAGCACCGTAGCCTTTCTGCAGCCCGACGAAATGGCGCGCCAATTTGAACGGGCAGGATTTCGACACGTTTCCTATGTGCGAAAAATGATGGGGACTGTCGCCATCCACGTGGGCACCGTATGAGCATCGCAGCTACCAGAGCACAAACCGCCTCCGAAGAGGTTCGCCCGTGACCGACCAGCCCGACCGCACAGCTCTGCGCGGCAATCCGTCCTTTGTCTGGCGCGCCGGCCAGGAAAGGCGCCTGCAGATGATTCAGGACCTGGCGCCGCGGCCGCTGCAACGCGCCCTGATTAACGGCTGCGGCGCAGGCGTCTATCTGCGGGCGCTGCGTGATTCGGTCCCTGAAGTACACGGGATCGATATCGAAGGCGAGCATCTGCGGATGGCAGCGTCAAACGCGCCCGGCGCGCCACTGAACCTCAGCCAGTGTGAGCGGCTCCCCTATGCGGACGCAACCTTTGACTTGGTCCTGTCGCATGAAGTGCTGGAGCATGTACAGGATGACGGCTTGGCGGCGGCCGAGATCGTGCGCGTCCTGCGCGTCGGCGGCCGTGCAGCCATTTTCGTGCCCAACCGCCTCTTTCCTTTCGAGACGCACGGCCATTACTGGCAAGGCGAGTACCATTTCGGAAATACACCGCTGATCAACTACCTGCCAGACCCACTGCGCAATCAGCTTGCGCCCCATGTGCGCGCCTATACCCGCCGCGGCCTGCTGGATCTGTTCATCGGGCTGCCAGTCATCGTCAAGAGGCTAACCCAGGTTTTTCCCGGTTACGACGGCATCAATGCCCGCCGCCCGGCCGTGGGGCAGTTCTTGCGCGAGTTTACATACTCCCTGGAACAGACGCCTTTTGCCGCATTCGGCATCAGTCACTTTCTCGTGATAGAGAGGGTCGACTAGGTTGTGGTTCCCGTGGGCACGTCAAACCGGGCAGGAGAGGTGTAGATTCTCCCATGGCGCTCGTCGCTTCCCGCCGCCCGGCGCAGAGTTCTTCAGGCCTATACGCCGGTCGGATGCTTCCCGGCACGATTTGGGTCGGCATTTGGCAGATGCTAGAATGCTGGAATTGGCAGCAAAAAAACTTTGCGGTATCGAAGGAAAGGACTGGACGCTTTTGACGAGGGATACCAGCGCCTGTAGATTCAGTAGACACCGCCTCCCGCGACTCGGGAAAGGCTGAATTGCGTGGCTGAGATAAATCGCGGATCACAACCCCCGTTGGGCCCGAATGGGCACAGCAGAACCGCCCGCATTCTGGCACAGAGGCGGCGGCGACATCGGGCGAAGACCAACCGCGCGCGCCCGTGGCTGTGGTTGTTCCAGGGAACGGCAGCGTTGCTCCTCGCCATCCTTCTGACCGTGGGAGGCGCAGTCGGTGTGGCAGTTGCCAGCGTCTTCGGCATTTATACCTTTTATGCCGCGCAACTGCCCGATGCCGGCATCATCGAACGACAGCAGGAAACGTTCGAGACCATCCGCTTCTACGACCGCACCGGCAAGCATCTTCTCTACGAAAGTGTGGATCCCCGCCCCTTCCGCGGTGACCGCACCTACATGCCTTTGCGCGAAATGTCGCCTGCCGTCCTTCAGGCCGCTGTCGCGCTTGAAGACCACAATTACTGGGACAACCCAGGCATTAACGTGCGCGGTCTGATGCGAGCCTTTGCCTCCAATTTGCAAGGGGGCACCGTTCAGGGCGGTTCTTCGATCACCCAGCAGTTGATCAAAAATGTGGTGATTCCGGTGGAGGAGCGGACCCAGCAGTCCTACGCGCGCAAGCTCAAAGAGGTCATACTGGCGATGGAGGTGACGCGCCGCTATGACAAGGGCAAGATCCTGGAGTGGTACCTCAACTACAACTTCTACGGCAACCTGGCCTACGGAATCGAGGCGGCCAGTCAGGTCTATTTTGGCAAGAGCGTCTCGGATCTCAACGTGGCCGAAGCCGCCATGCTTGCGCCCATTCCCCAGTTTCCGGCGTTAAACCCCTTCGACAACCCTGACGACGCCAAAAACCGGCAGGGTGTGACGCTGCAGGTCATGGTCGATGCCGGCTATCTCACCCAGGCCGAGGCTGACGCGGCCTTTGCCCAGGAGCTGGATCTGCGTGGCTCGGTCGCTGAGCGCTTCGATATCATCACCGCCCCCCACTTCGCTCTCTACGCGCTTGAGCGTATCAAAGACGAATTCAACACAGCCGACGACCCCTATCGCATCTGGAAAGAGGGGATTACGGTCTATACAACCCTGGACGTCGAGCTGCAGAAATACGCCGAACAGGTGGCCCGCGACCATATCGCCAGGCTCAATGAGCAGAACAGAAACGTAAACAACGCCTCTGTCGTCGTCATCAAACCGGAATCCGGCGAGATTCTGGCGATGGTCGGTTCACTGGACTACAACAATGAAGAGATCGACGGCCAGGTCAACGTCGCTATTTCGGAACGGCAACCCGGTTCCAGTTTCAAGCCCTATGTCTATCTGACCGGTCTTCTGCAGGGCATGAACGCCGCCTCGATGATCCTGGACGTTCGTACCGCGTTTCAGCAGAACGACGGCTCCGTGTACGTCCCTGAAAACTATGACCGTCTCTATCACGGACCTGTTGGCCTGCGCGACGCCCTTTCGCAGTCGCTGAACATCCCCGCCATTCGGGTTATGGATCAGGTGGGCGTCGCCAACGCCTTGCGCACAGCCCATCAGATGGGCATCAACGGCCTCGACCGCGGACTAAACTACTATGGACTCAATCTGGTGTTGGGGGGCGGTGAGGTCACACTCCTGGACCACACCTACGCGTATAGCGTGTTGGCGAACGGTGGTGTCATGGCCGGCAAGCCCGTCCCCCCGGAGTCCAGGCGCAGCGGATTTCGCAACCTGGACCCAGTTGCAGTCCTGCAGGTCCACAATACCGAAGGGGAAGTGCTGAGCAGGTATGACAGCCCGGACCAGGAGCGCATCATCAGCGCCGATGCCCAGTTTATTCTCGCCGACATCATGAGCGACAATGTGGCCCGCTCCCCCATGTTCGGCATCAATAATAATCTCGTGCTGCCGGACCGCCGGGTCAGCGCCAAGACGGGTACGACCAACGGCTGGAAGGATGCCTGGACAGTCGGTTTTACGCCACAGCTGACTGTCGGCGTCTGGATAGGAAACACTGACAACGAGTCGATGAACAATGTAACCGGCGCATCGGGGGCGGCGCCCATCTGGAAGAGTGTGATGGAGCGCTACCACGACGGGCTTCCCTACCGTTGGTACGAGCGCCCACCCAACGTCGTTACCAAGGCGGTCTGTCAGCCGAGCGGTCTGCAGCCTTCGCCGGACTGCCAGCGTCAGAGGGCAGAGCTGTTTATTGCCGGAACCGAGCCCAAGGTCGTCGATAATCTGTGGCAACCTTTCGAAATCGACAAGCGCAATGGACTTCTCGCCAGAACGTCCACCCCGGAAGAGGAACGGGAAAGCAAGGTCTATCTCATCCTGCCGCCTGAAGCTGAAGACTGGGTACTCAGCAGCGGTATAGAACAGCCGCCCCAGGGTCAGAGTCCTGAAGAATTCATCGATTTCGACCCCAACGTCGCCATCACCTTCCCTCCGCCCGGCGGCTACATTGGCGGCCAGGTCGAAATTCTCGGCAACGCCCGTGGGGGAAACTTCGCCAACTACCGCCTCGAATACGGAACTGGCCAGGCGCCTACGCAGTGGACACAGATCGGCCCGGAACACGGGCAGCAGCACGAAAACGGCCTATTGGAGGTTTTCAACACTGAGGGACTGGAAGAGGGGCAGTATACGCTGCGGCTGACGGTCCGGTATCATGACGGAAACGTGCGTACCTGGGACGCACCCATTACCATCGACAATACGCCGCCGACCGTAGAGATCAGCGATCCCGAACCGGACGCCCTCTATGTGATGAACGAAGATGAACAGATAAACATAAACGCGCTTGTCAACGATGAATGGGCGATGGACCGCGTCGAGTTTGCCATTGACGGAACCTGGTTCATTACACGTACTGTTGCCCCTTACAACGAGCGCTGGCCTCTCGAACTTCGCTATGAGGCGATAGAGTCGCCCGAAACCCGCAACTGGCCCGCATTTCAGTCCGATGATGAAGACATTCGCCCCGGCCGGATGCGGGAATTCGAAGACGGATTCGCCGCGATTTATTCGGGCAGCGGCATCTATCTGGAGCGACATATTATCAAAGTACGCGCTTTCGACCGCGCCGGCAATGAGACGGAGAGCGAGGAAGTGCAGGTCTACGTCCGGCAGCCGCGGCCTGACCGGTGACCGGGGCGCCGACTGCGTGCGCGCCCTCGAAAATTGCGGACAAGTGTAGCAATGCCGAAAATTCTCATTACCAATGACGACAGCATTCACGCGGAGAGCATTCGCGTCCTGGCGTCGGCTCTCGATGATCTGGGGCGTGTAACGGTCATTGCTCCGGAGCGAAATTGGAGCGCGGCCGGACATCCAAAGACATTACACAAGCCATTGCGGATCGCGCCGATCGACTGGCCGGACGGCCGCCGCGTCTATGCCTGCAGCGGCGCGCCCTCCGACTGTGTATCCCTGGCGATTCTCGGTGCGCCGCACGCGCCGGACAGCTCCTCTACGCAGCTGGCGGCAGGTGAACCGAGAGACGGTTACGACCTGGTCGTCAGCGGTGTCAACGATAGCTTCAACCTCGGTTGCGACGTTCTCTATAGCGGCACTGTGGCCGCGGCGCTGGAGTCCCTGGTCATGGGCGTACCGTCTCTTGCATTCAGCACCGGGCTCGTGGATGGATTTGAGATTGCCGATAGCGACGCCTGGCAGAACGCTGCCGGCTATGCCCGCACACTGGCCGCCGCCGCGCTCGACCGGCCGCTCCCCCCGCAGACCATGCTCAACGTCAACGTGCCGCGGCGTCCGGCCGACCAGATCCACGGCCTGCGCTACACGTTCCTGGGCAGGCGCATCTACGGGGATGTACTGGTCGCCCGCGACGACCCGTGGGGCAAGCCGTACTACTGGTTCGGGGGCGAAGTCCCAACCGGAATCGCCGACGCGGGCAGTGACTTTGGCGCAATCGAAAGCGGCTATGTCAGCGTCTCGCCACTGGGTATCGACCTGACCAGGCATGAAGTCCTGGCCGATCTGACTGAGGGCGCCTGGCCGCTGCCCATTTGAACGCGGCAGTGACCTCACAGGAGCGGCCAACTGGCTCTTTCAATCGAAGGAAATTGCAAGGGCGACTGTTTTGGCATGTGGCCTACCGAAGCGCATCCGGCTACCACTAGCCCGTGACGTTTCGGCCGCGGTCTGCATTTGGCGCGTCGTTGTCGTGGGCGGCGCAGGGGTTATCAATTTGTCACGAATGGTGTACACACCGCCTTCAGATGGGTCACGGTGGCAGGGCCTGGCGGCGCTTTGCTGGGTTCTCCTGATCGATGTAGTCCTGCTTGCCTGGATGGCGCTGAAGCCGGTTGGCTGGGGAAGCTTTCTGCTCCTGCTGGTCTTTCTCATCACGTTGCCCGTCATCGTCCATCTGATGGCGCGTACCTGGGGCGCGTTCAACCTGGAGTACTGGCTTGACCGCAACGCCTTGAGGGTGCGCTGGTCAGGTACCCGCCAGGTCATCCCACTTCACAGCATACACCGCATCGTCGAAGGCGTTGGCGAAATGTCCGCGCGGCCCTCTTTGCTGGACTGGCCTTCCCCTTTCGTACGCATCGTAGAAGGGGGAGAAGGGCGCAAACTGGTGCGCCTGGCAAGCGTTCCCCTGGACCAATGTCTGCTCATCGAGACTGACGGCGGCATCTTTGCGATCTCCCCCGATGACCCTGTCGGTTTTCTGGAAGAGTTGCAAGCCCTCAACCGTCTTGGTTTGTCACGCACGCTTCCTATGGCGCGCGAGCAGCCTACCAACTACTATGGGCTGGCGACCGAGTCGTCTGCAGGCCGCTGGCTGCTCCTGGCCGGGCTAATCGGCTGCCTCACCCTCTTTGGCTATCTCATGATCCGCTTCCCGGATTTGCCGGAAGCGCTGGTGTTTCATTACAATCGGCAAGGTGTGCCGGATAGCATTAGGCCCAAGAACGCACTTTTTTTGCTTCCTGTCATCGGCGTCCTGACATACGTAACCAATACGATAGCCGGCCTGTGGATGAGGTTGCAAGGCCAGCTCTCCGGCGCCTACCTATTCTGGGCCGGGTCGCTTCTTGTGCAGGCCCTATCGCTTCTGGCTCTCTTGAGCCTGACAGCTTGATCCGAATTGAATCCCTGTGCCAGGCGAAACTTCTGCAGGTGAACTACAGATAGAAATTCCCGAATCGCTTGACCCGTCACACGGAAACTTCACCGACCACGGCCCAACGGTTTCCGCTGCGACCCAATCGGCCGAGGAGTACTCTGTGTCGCGCCCATTCCTGACCATCATTATTCCCGCCTATAACGAAGCCCAGCGTCTTCCCGATTCACTTACAAAGATCGCCGAATATCTGCGGAATCAGTCATATGCAACGGAGATTCTGGTGGTAGAGAATCGTTCGACCGACGAGACCAGCGATGTCGTGCGCGACTTTGCGACACAGGTCTCCTCTTCAGATCCGTTCACACTGGAACTGCTCCACAGTGCGCCAGGGAAAGGCGCAGCCGTGAAGACGGGGATGCTGGTAGGCAAAGGGGACTATCTGTTCATCTGCGACGCCGACCTTTCGATGCCGATCGAAGAGGTCGCGAAATTCCTGCCGCCGAATCAGGAGCCGGATGGATTTGACGTCGCCATCGCCAGCCGCGAAATGGCGGGTGCGGTTCGCTACAACGAACCGTTCTATCGCCATCTGATGGGGCGGGTGTTTAACCACGTTGTTCAGAAGCTAATCATGCCGGGGATTGAAGACACGCAGTGCGGCTTTAAGATGTTTACGCGTGAGGCGGCCGCCAAGGTCTTTCCCCATCAGACGATCGACGGCTGGGGATTTGACCCCGAAATCCTATACATCAGCCGCATCCGCGGCCTGCACCTTGTCGAAGTGCCGATCAACTGGTATTACATGGCAGAGAGTCGTATAAATCCGCTTTTCGATACGTTCAATATGGTGCGCGAAGTCTTACGAATCCGTCTGAATGGGCTGCGCGGGATCTATGAACAGGTCCCCAAGACGACGGAGTAGCTCCGCCTCCCCGCGTCTCCATATTGGCCCCCCCCCGTCCGTCTGTATCCGCCTCGCTTTCTTTTGCCTTCACTGTTTGGACACGCTGTCAGGAAGTCGACGACGGGTCAAACTCCTTACTTGCCAGCCATATCTGCACACCGTTCGCAACGAAATGGGCGACCAGCGGGGTGAGCAGGCTCTGATGCCAGACGAACATGAGACTAAAAAGCGAGCCGGCCGTCCCTGCGCCGACGATGCCCCATGTACCCTGCGGACTGTGCAGAAGGCCGAATACCACGCTGAAGCCTATGATCAGCCATGCCGTCGGCAGCAGAGGCGAAAGCCCGCCGATCAACAGGCTGCGCAACAGGACCTCCTCGAACAGAACGCTCAATAGCAGGGCGAAGGGCAGCAGACTCGCCTCCCTCCGATTGCGAGGGATAACCAGATCCAGAATCGACGTGTAGAACCTGGTATCGGTGTAGCGTGTGACGACCCGTCCCATGCCCGCGAACAGCGCAGCCAGCCCCAGGCCTGCCAGCGCGCCCGTCAGTATCTGGGATCCGGCATCGGGAATCTGCCACCCCAGCGTCTCCGGCGGAAGGCCGCTACCACTGCCCAGAAGCAGGCAGATCATAAGTATTATACCCCGGAGGACGTTCTCGGCCGGGAGCAACAGCAGGTTCTCTTGGGGCTTCCAGTTGCGCAGCAGGCGGGCAGTTGTGTACGAGCCGTAGCCGACGATCGCGGTGATGAGAAGAGTTAGTCCTGCAAACAGTGCATAGCGCCAGTCCATTGTCTTAGTGTAGGTTAATGTTGGCGCTGACTTCAAATACAGGCGTATCCTGTCTTGCCAGCCTGTCTTTGCCTGCAGGGAGTTCGTGCTCCAGGAATCCTTTGCGGCCCGCCATGGACTGCAGCCCAAAAGGCAGTATTGCCTTTGGATCGCGGCTGCTGGCGCGCGCGTCTCGCCATTCCCTCAAAATGCGCCTGCCGCTTTTGAAAGATTCCGATTTATTGCTATACTAGGCTCCTCATTATTTTTCATTGGCGCGCCGCTGTTGGGCGCGCCGAAGAGGAGCGTTCCTCTTCTTCGGCGGAGACAAAGGCGTCTCCGCCTTTTTCTTCGACGCGTTATCTTAGGCTGCCTCCGCAGACCGCCGTTCAGGCGCCTCCCGGCAGTCGTGAAAGGGCCTAATGATGGCTTCTACAACGGAATTTCTGTACACGGAAGAGCACAATCTGGTCCGCAAGATGGCTTATGACTTCACCCGCAATGAGGTCATGCCCATCATTGCCGAACATGACCGCAAGCACACCTTTCCTTTCGAACTGCTGCCCAAAATGGCGCAATTGGGCTTTCTTGGCATCTGTCTCCCGGCGCGCTATGGCGGCGCCGGGATGGACTTTCTCTCCTTGGGCATCGTATCCGAAGCGCTCGAGTACGGCGATTCGTCTGTGCGTGAGACGGTCGCGGTCCATCTCGCGCTGCACGCGCTGCCAATATTTCAGTGGGGAACCGAAGAGCAGAAGGAGACCTTTCTGCCAGGCCTTGCCGGCGGCGACCAGATCGCCTGCTTTGGCCTGACGGAGCCGGGCGCGGGGTCGGACGTTGCTGCCCTCCAGAGTCGCGCAGTTCGACAAGGGGAAGAATACATCCTCACCGGCGAAAAGATGTGGATAACGCTGGCAGACGTGGCCGACCGGTTCCTCGTTTTCGCCAAGACGCAGCCGGAAAAAGGCGCGCGCGGCATCTCCGCCTTTGTTCTGGAGCGCGGCTGGGAGGGACTTACTACCGGCTCGCTCGAAGGCAAAATGGGCGTCCGGGCCAGCAATACCGGCTGGATAAATATGCAGGACGTGCGTGTGCCGGCCAGTCACAGACTGGGGGAAGAAGGGGAAGGCTTCAAGATCGCGATGAGTTGCCTGGATAACGCCCGCTTCGGCGTCGCAGCCGGGGCGGTAGGCATCATTCGCGCCTGCATCGACGAGTCGGTCAAATATGCCCTGCAGCGCAGGACCTTCGGCAAGCCGATCGCTGAACACCAGCTTGTCCAGCAGATGATCGCCCAGATGCAGCAGGACCTGGATATCGGCGAGCTGCTGGTCTGGAAAGCCGGTACGCTCAAGAACCAGGGCGTGCGCAATACCCGGGAGACCAGCATGGCCAAGTGGTTCTGCACGGAAGCAGCCCGCCGGGCGGCAGACAACGCCGTTCAGGTCCATGGTGCCTATGGGTATTCCGATGAGTACAACGTGGAACGTCATCTGCGCAATACAAAGAGTGCCGTGATCTACGAGGGCACCAGCCAGATTCACACGCTGATGCAGGCCGCGTACACGTTGGGCATGCGCGAGGACCGTCCGCTGCGCTGCCCGATGCCAGCTTACGACCCGGACGCCTGGCAGTAAGGCGGCCCCGGCTGACAAGGCTCTGTCGATCAGAATCTGCTTTCTACGGCGTCGGTCTGGTCGAAACAAGGTTACGGAAAGGAGCGCTGCGTGAATGTAGCTGTGCTAATCAAACAGACACCGGATACGGCCGAGCTGCCCAAAGTTACGGTCGCCGAGGCGCAGTCCGGCGAACTGCAGGCGACAATGGTCATCAACCCCTGGGATGAATTTGCGGTTGAGGAGGCTATCGACCTGTCTGACAGGTTCAGCTGCGACACGACCGCTATCTCACTTGGACGCGAAGGCGAAACCGACGCCCTGAAGCACGCGCTGGCGATGGGGGTGGACAGCGCCCTGCATGTAGATGAGAGCGTTGTTGAGGGCGGTGACGAATGGGCAACCGCCGAGGCACTGGCCGCAGCCGTCAGGAAGGTCGACGGCGGAGAAGATGTGGAGATCGTGCTGGCCGGAAAGATGAGCGTGGACGGCAACAGCGGCGTCATCTACGCCGGCGTCGCCTGCAAGTTGGGATGGGATCTGCTGGTCAACGTAACCAGGATCGTCGATATCGTCGACGGCACACTTATTGCGGAACAGGCCTTTGAAGGCGGGCAGGAGACGGTCGAGGTGCCCCTGCCTGTTGTGATCAGCGTGGCAAAAGAGATCAACGAACCGCGCTATCCCAGCTTTATGGGAATCCGCAAGGCCAGCCGCGCCGCCATACCCACCCTGGGGCGCGAGGATTTGGAGTTTCCACTGTCAAGGACGACCCGCTGGACCGATCTGAACAAGCCGGAGACGGAGGAGGTACAGGTGCGCATCTTCGAGGGCGCCAGTGTCGAGGAAAAGGCTGCCCAACTTGCCGATGCGCTGATGGCTGAAAGAGTCATATAAAATGATGTAGGAGGGAGGCGCGGGGAGAAAACCGCCCAGCCGCTCTTCGAGGTTTCTCCCGGAGAAAGGGAACAAGATGGCGATTCTTGTCTGGATTGAACAGAATGACGGACAGGCCGTATCCAACTGTTGGGAGCTCCTGGACAAGGCGAAGGTGCTGGGTCAGGAGCTGGGCGCAGAGGTCGCGGCCCTTCTGATCGGTAGCGACGTCGACGACTCGGCACAGCAGGCGGTCGCCTACGGAGCAGATCACGTCTACGCCGCGGCCGCTCCCCACCTGGCGCACTTCCGGCTGCAGCCCTATGCCGCCATCGCCGAACAGGCTGTGGCGCGTACTGACGCGGTCGCATTCCTTACGAACGCCTCAATTCGCGGGGGCGTGCTAGCTGCGACGGTGGCCTGCCGTCGGAATGCCGGAATCGCTGCCAATGCAAGCGACCTGTGGGTGGAGGACGGCAGATTGGTCGCCGCCCGCACCATCTATTCGGGCAATATCCAAGCAAGGATTCAGTTCGAGAGCAGCCTGGCAGTCGCGAGCGTGCGCCCGCGCTCCTTTCCGATGCCGGCGCCGACCGACGGGTCCGGTTCGGTGGATAATTTGGATGTCAGGACTCAAGAAGACGATATACGCCAGAAAATCAGCGATTTTCGCGCAGCCGACGCGGGCGAAGTCAGCCTGACCGATGCCCACATCATTGTTTCGGGCGGGCGCGGTGTGGCCGAGGACCCGCAGAAGGGCTTTGAGCTCGTCGGCGAACTGGCAAGCGCTCTCGGCGCAGCCCTCGGGGCTAGCCGGGCCGCGGTCGACGCCGGCTACATCCCCTATAAGCACCAGGTGGGGCAGACCGGTAAGACGGTCAGGCCGGACCTTTATATTGCCTGCGGTATCTCCGGCGCCATCCAACACCTGGCCGGAATGGGGAACAGCAAGATCATCGTCGCCATCAACAAGGATGCTGACGCGCCAATCTTTCAGCGCGCCAAATATGGAATCGTCGACGATCTGTTCAGTGCCGTCCCTGCGCTGACGGCCGAATTCAGAAAACGGTTGTGATGTGGATGTCTCGACCCGGCAGGCCAGGTCCGGGGCCGATCGCGCGGCCCGCGACTGTTGATTGCACTGTTCATCTGTGCTAAATAAGAATAATGGCTGCGCTTGTTGCGTGACGGCGGTGAGTCGTCTTATCAACGGGTCAATTCTCGCTCTGCAGATAGCAGGTGAACAACAAGGTAGGGCAAGGAACGCAATCTTTTACCAGCCAGTAAACATTCGTCCCTCTTCCCCCGTAAGCGGCGGGAAGGGCTGTGTTCGCTGCCGAGCGCGCGCGAAGGCGCGCCGGCGCTGTGGTGAAGAGTAATGACCGAGTACAATGCCCATTTTCGCTGTTTCCGGGGCTGCGCAGGTACATATTCGATCTTTGAAGTAATCTATACCTGTCCAAATTGCGGCGGTCTGCTGGAGGTGGAGCAAGACATAGACGCCCTAAGAGAGCGCACCGCGGAAGACTGGAAGCGGCTCTTTGACGGCCGCGTCGGATCCACCGAATGGCCCTATGGCAGCGGTGTATGGGGTAAGAAAGAGTGGATCATGCCGACCATCGCTGACGACAACGTGGTCAGCATGTACGAAGGCAACTCCAACCTCTTCTGGGCCGAGCGGCTGGGCCAGCAGATTGGCCTTTCCGAACTGTGGGTAAAGCTGTGCGGGAACAGCCACACGGGCAGCTTCAAGGACCTGGGCATGACAGTGCTGGTGAGTGCTGTCAAACAGATGCGGGAAGAGGGGGTCCCGGTCCGGGCGGTGGCCTGCGCCAGCACCGGTGATACCAGCGCCGCGCTGGCCGCCTATGCCGCCGCGGCCGGCATCCCCGCTGTCATCTTCCTGCCCGAAGGCAAGGTCAGCCCCGCGCAGTTGATCCAACCCATTGCCAACGGCGCTTACGTACTGGCCCTCGACACGGATTTCGACGGCTGTATGCGCGTCATTCGCGAGATAACCCATGACGGCGACAGTCCCGACTCCTCCATCTATCTGGCCAACTCGATGAACTCCCTGCGCATCGAAGGCCAGAAAACGGTCGGCATCGAGATCGTGCAGCAGTTCGACTGGGAGGTTCCAGACTGGATCATCATTCCGGTTGGCAATCTGGGCAATATCAGCGCCATCTATAAGGGGCTGAAGCTGATGCGGGATCTGGGCATCGTCAACCGTCTGCCTCGCCTGGTCGCGGCCCAGGCCGCAAAGGCCAACCCATTCTATCTCAGTTTTATGAACGGTTTCCGGGAGAAAGTGAGAGTGGACGCCCAGTCGACCCTTGCAAGCGCCATCCAGATCGGGGACCCCGTCAGCTACGAGAAGGCCGTGCAAGCCATCCAGGAGACCGACGGTATCGTCGAGCAGGTAGACGAACACGAGATGGCCGCGGCCTCCGCCATGGCCGACGCCACCGGCATGTACACCTGTCCGCATACAGGAACCGCTCTGGCCGCGCTGTTCAAGCTTCTGCAACGGGAGGTCGTACAAAGCCATCAGCGAGTAGTCGTTGTCAGCACCGCGCACGGACTGAAATTCACGCCCTTTAAGGTCGGCTACCACGAGGGCACGCTGACGGAGGTGGAGAGCGATATGGCTAATCCGCCGGTCTATCTGCCCGCTGACGCCGAAATTGTGCGGGATACAATCCAGCGAAAACTCGCATGATAGGAGCGGGCTGTTAACTCGCTTCCTCCTTGCGGGACCATGGGTGGGCGAAACGACTTTGGACCGGCCTCTCGAACATCTCTCGAACGCAGTGACCGAACAAGACCGAGCTCCTCTTGATTACAGTCCCACCTCCTTTTCCCAGGGCCGGATGGACTTTGACTGGGAGGAGTTGACGCCCGCGCAACGGGCCCGGCACTACGCCGACTGGCACGCTGGCAAAGGTCTCATCGGCGGCGATCCCCGGCGGCGTCCCAATTCCGAAATCCTACCTTCTTGGGCGATGGACCGTCGCTTTGTGCGCGCCCTGGCCCTCGACGATCCCCGCGTTGTAAATGGCGAGCGTTTCCGCAAGGGGATCGCCAGCGCACGCCCGCTCGAAATTGAGATCGGTTTCGGTCGCGGCGACTTTCTACAGGACCGTTCGACCCGCATCCCTGAGCGACTGTTCGTTGGCTTTGAAGTAAGAACAAAGGCGGTGCGCCTGGCGCTTCGGCGCCTGGAGAATCAGGGGCTGGAGAATCTGTGGCTGAGTGATGACGACGCCAGAGTGGGCCTGCAGCTGGCCATCCCCGAACGGCGCGTCGACGCGGTGCACGTGCTCTTTCCCGACCCCTGGTGGAAGGCGCAGCACAAGGTCAGGCGCCTGTTCTCGCCCCCGTTTGTCGATTTGCTAGCGTCCAAAGTGCAGCCCGGGGGATATTTGCACTTGAAGACCGACGTGGAACAGTACGGAGAACTGGTGCGCCATCTGCTGTCCGGCCATCCGGTATTCTGCGACCACAATCCGGAGCTGGCCGACCGCGTCGGGCCCTATCGGCCCACGCACCGCGAACACTGGTGCCTGGAGAACGGCATGCCGGTGTGGTCGTTCTATTTTTCCAGGCGGGACGAAGTGTAGGAGTCAGGCAGGCAATCGATATCCTGGATCGGTTGTGAGGGTACACTTTGCCGTCATCGGCTGGGGCGCACGATGTTGGAAGAGGCGAGGCAATTGATAGCGTCTGGGGATTTGTGGAGCGCTCAACGGCGGTGGGCGAGGTGAATCTGCTGGCGCAGCTCGCGACGTGCGGTGTTGAGATTCTCCTTGATTTTGAAGAAAACTGCCTCCGTCACCTCCATCTCCTGCGAAATCAAGAGTTCCTCCAGCGCTTCCACCACGCGCAGAACCTTGGCTTCCAGCAGTTCAACGGTCGTCGCATAGAGTGATTCCGGCAAAAAGTAGAGAAGTATTACCAAGCCCCAAACACCGAACGCCAGAAACCTGTTTCCGCCGACACTGAGCTGTTCGCGTAGCAAAAACATCGACACAAGCCAGAGCACCACCGCCGCGGCCATCAGATCATAGCGGGTGATAGGGCGAGCCGCGCTGATTTCCTGCACGCCCGGGGCCAACTGATCGTACGTCTTCAGACGCGCCAGCCACATGTTGAAACGCTGGCACTGCTTGCGGTTGACCCTGTTCTGATCAAATAGAGCCAATTCCAGCGCACGTTCCTTGCACTGGTCGGCCAAGTCATAAAACTCTTTGCGGGTTAGCTCTGCCATGGATTGAATCTTCGCGCTATTCGGAATGCATCTGTCGTCTGGCGCCGTCTCGCCGCAGCCGGTCATTCACTTTTCAGCCCTGGCGATAGCGCTGAGCGGGTGGCTTTAGCTTTGCCAGTTTTCCCCAGGCTGAACTTCGGGCCTATGGTGTGCGCTGCGAAATCTGGATCAGATGAGCCACATAGGCACAAGCCACAGCAACCCAGCCAGTATCACAGCGTTGATGGCGTTTTCCACTGTACCAATGCCGGCCTGCCGGGAGAAGGGCCATACTCGGGCCCTGGCGAATGCCCGCAGGAAGAGGGGGAATGCGCCAAGAACGAGAATTGTCCACACGGGCACTGCTCCCGATGCCATCAACAGGATCAGAGCGATAAACCCGGCAATGGAGATAATCGCGGCGATGTCAAGGCCTCGTTCGGGCCCGAACACAACGGCCAGCGTGCGTCTGCGCAGACGCCAGTCCCGGTGCCAACTATAGAAACCGTAGGATTGATATGCCAGCCAGACGAACGTCGCCGGAGCGAAAGCGACCAGCAGTACGAGGCGTGTGATGGTACCGGTCAGAACATAGTAGGTTCCCAGCAAAGGGATGACGCCCAATCCCAACCAGTAGGCGAGGTCGCCCAGCCACCAGAATCTGCGGGCGAAGCGGACGACCGGCCATAGCGGCACACTGCACATCAGCGCGCTGATCAGCGCAAAAAACCAGACCGGCCAGCCTACGAAGATTCCGAGCCAGAGTGCCGCAAGCACATAGATCGTCGCTGACATGAGGCCAAGGCTGAAGAATGTTTCGGGCCGCAACAGGCCCTGTTTCATCCAGTCAAAGCCATCAAAGGGCCCACCGTGCGCCTGCCGCGTCGCATTGCGAACGTTTGCCGCTGTAGCATGCCGCCCTTCGCGTCGCACTTGGCGCCTGTAGTCCACATAGGCGCCAAGGTAGTTGCAGGCCAGAGCCAGTGCGCCGTAGGTCAACAACAGAACGGCTGCCCACCAGATGCTGATAGTCCCAAATTGCCAGCGGGCCGTGGCCGCCGCCCATAGGACAGGCGTTAGCAGCGCAGGGATTGCGCGCATCCGCCCCATCTGGGCGATCACGCGAAAATAACCGACACCTTTGGGACGGACCCGAGCGTGTTGGGCTGGGGTAGCGTCGGCGTTGCTATGGTGTACATCGGACGGAACTCGACTGAACATTTTTCGTCTGTGAACAACTGCTTCTTGGCGCGTCCACATTCTATCAGCTATATCAGATATGCTCAACCGAGAAGGAGAAGATGAGCATTCGGCCCACAGCCGGCTTTCCTCTGCGACCGCCCTACACGTGAAAGCTGTCGCAGAAACAATCCAACTGGCCCTGAAACGAAGTGAGAATCAGCGACAGGCCTCAATAGCGGACCCGCCAGCGTTCGTAAAGGGGTGTGCCGTCCTGTTGGGAATACACCTTTTCGCGCTCCAGGCGGCCACCTCTCTCACCGACCATGCGCGCCAAAACTTCACGTCTTCCCCGGAAGAGCTCATTCCCCTGCGCGCGCAAGAGGTAGACATTGTCAACGTTCTCAAGAAACGGCTCGATTCGTTGGCTGAACGCCTCGTCCGGTTCGGACAGGGAACCGTAACCAAATACCTCAATCGGCCTTACGCTCCCCTCGCTCAGAAACCGGGCAGGCGCCTCCATTCCCCAGTCGAGAACGATGGGGGCGCCCATGCTTCCGAAGCGCAGGTCAAAGGCGAGATGGTAGGAAGCGTCTGAATGGTCCACCAGTCCTCCGCTGCGCGTCAGTGCGGCGTGGTAGGCGGCCGTTGCCCTCAAATCTGACAGCACAACGGCGCTGACAAGGGCGGCGAGTATGACCTGGAGTACAGACATCCGTCCGAAGGGCATTCTGATCAGGGGGCGCGAGGCCAGGACGCGCGGCGCCTCCAACGCCCAAATCCTGGCTTTCTCGCGTCGTTTGCCGGCTGTGACGTCATTCTGCCGGGCTCTGTGTGTCTGTGTTCCCCCACCTGGAGGGGAAGTTCGCCAGAGTACGTGCAGACCTGCGGCCGTTACGGCGATCACGAGCGGGTGAAGCAGCGCATAATGGGTGACGAACAGGTCGCTGACAGTGAACAGACTGGCAGTGAACGCAGCGGCCAGCAACAGAAGAGGTGGACCGACCACAAGGCGGCCGGCGGGGCGGGCCAGCGCGGCCAGCGGCAAGACCAGCGCCAGCCAGGGGGCCAACGCGTTCTGCTGGACCGCGCCGAGATACCAGAGATGGTCGCCGCGTAAGGTCTGGAGCAGCTGCTGCCAGCGCGCCGCCGCGTTTGTCCAGATGGCGGCATTGTCCACGCCATAGTAGCTGCTGCCAAGATTCTGGGTGACCGTCGACAGTGTGCCGCCCGTCTTCAGATTGAAAAGAATCAGGGGCGCAAGGGGCAACGCGAAAGCGAGAGCAGTTGCGAAGGGAAGGGCAAGAGGACGCACCAGACGCAAGAGCGCAGGCCCCCCTTCAGGCGACCCTGCAATCATAAACTGGGAGCTCTCCCCTGCAACTGTACCAATTGCGTGCTTCCCCTGCCTCCACAGCCACCATCCGGCGCACATCATGCCGAAAGGCAGGATTATCCACGCCGCCAGCAGCTTTGCGTAGACCGCCATTCCTCCGCATAGAGCCGAAAGTATCAGCGCGCGGGCCTGCCCGAGCCTCAGCCAGCGCAGCGCCAGCCAGATACAGGCGAAAGTAAAGGGAAACGTGGCGTTTGTGACGAAGATCCCCTGTCGCTGCCAGAACACAAAACTGGGTGCGGCGGCCAGGAGGGTCAGGCAAGCGAGTGCGGCCGGGGAAACAGTTGCAACGGGTGCGGCGCTGCGTTCATTGAGGGCCAGCCATTCCGATACGGTTCGTTCCAACGCGAGCAGCCCCAGAACCGCCAGGGACAACGGCAAGAGGCGCAGATTGGGAACGCCGATGCCGGTTACTGCCAGAAACGGCATGGCCAGATAGACGTTCAGCGCGCCGATGTAGTCCTGCACCATCAAGGGAAGGTCGAGCCCGAAAACGGTTAAGGTCGCGCCGCGGAACGCGGTCACCGGCGTGCCATGGAGCAGCTCCATGGCGTTAACGCCCGCCTCTTTGGCTTCGTCGTAGTGGAGACCGGGCAATCCCAGTTGAATAGAGGCCAGAAAAAGAAAGAGGCTGACTGAAGCAACCAGCCAGCCAAACCGTAGGTTGCTCTGCCGGCGCGTCATTCGACAATCAGTTCCAGGTCGCTGGCGAAGGACAGGTAGTTCCAGCCGCTGGCGTATAGCCTGATGCTATCGATGTGGGCCGGCGGTGTCGTGTCCAATACTTCCATCAGGTTTTCCGACTCAAAGCTGTGCCAGTTGAAGAGTGGGACCTGTTCGCCACCAAACAGGGGGTATTCCGGCAGTGGGTCCATGTTATAGAAGCCATGGCCCCACCTTCGTTCCTCGCCAAAGATGTCGGTAAAGGTTATCTCCACGCGCAAGGGGAATTCAGAGCTCTGCTCCCCCGCGCCGGGCAGGGTCTGCCAGTCCAGATTGACGTCCAGCTTGACAACCAGAGAGTCGTAGTTATGTACGTCTTCGTCGACAACCTGGCGTATTCCAATCTCGGTATGCATCTGGTCCGGACCCCTATATAAGAATCGGGCCGCGTGGCGTCCGTCCTTTTCGAAAAAGTCAACCGTTCCCGGCGTAACGTATGGCGGCGTGTAGCTTTCCCACGCCTCTCCCAACGGTCTGGTGAAAGCGCTATCCTGAAGCAGGTTATGGACAGCCGCAACCGCCGGCAGTATCGTCCCGTCAGCCTGAATCCATGAACGCAGACCCGGTTCGATTCCGACCGGCTCCTGTCCCGGCCGGAATATCCAGGCAACACCCTGTTTCACTACGATCTCGCTGCTCTCCTCGTTGACAAAGAAAGCGTAGTTGCCTTCCTCCAGCTGGGCCTCGCCTTGAGGTGTCTCGATCTGGACTTCGACCGGCCGGTCAAATGCACTCCTCGTAAACAGGCGCACCTGTCCCTCTTGAACACGAATGCGCAGCGTATAGGGTTCATTGCTGCCCGCAAAGTAGGGACGCCGACTCATCACGACTTCAAGAGTTGAGTTGGGATAGAGGAGGATCGTTCCCATCAGTTCATCGCTCTGGCCGCCGACTGGGAGGCCCAATACGCCCTGGGCGCCCGGGCCCGTCTCCAGCCGGCTGCCTTCGCTAATGCCTTCGCGCCATTCCGTAAGGGCAATCGGTTGGTCGGAATTTGGCAAAAAGAGGAGAACTGTACCTAGCGTGGTCTCAAATTGGAGAGACTGTTTGGCGGCGGCCGTATGGTAGAGGTTACGAACCGCCAGGGGGATGCCTGTGACCAGGACAAGAAAGAGGGCAAAGGAGAGAAGAAGGACAGTCCAGGCGGCGCGTTCCGGTCGTTGACGCCAGCGGGGCATCGGCTGTGAACTGACGGACGACGTCTCGTCTACTGTGGCGCTCGGCGATACCGATGGTTCCGCCGTCATTGTTACGATTCCTCTCCGCCCTGGTCCGGTAGGCGCCCGTTAGCGCCGCGCTTCGCGTCCCCGCGCGCTTGCTGGGAGCGGCTTTCCCTCTTTTCGCGTTCTCTTTCCACGAGCTGGTCACTGAGTTTTTCCATCCAGTAACGCGCGTCGCGGTCATTGGGATTGATCTCCAGGGCCCGCTGAAACATGGCGGAAGAACGGCTCAGGTTTCCCTGCTGCTTGTATATCAGTCCCAGATGGTAGTGAACGTTCGGTGTAGAGGGATCGATCCAGAGAGCTCGTTCGTAGGCAGCAATCGCTCTCGCCTGGTGCTTTGGGCCAGATGTTTCCAACCGGCCCAGATACGCGGCTGCCAGGTTCGTCCACAGGAGGACATTGTCGGGTGAAGCGGTCACGGCCTTTTTCAATGTTTCGACCGCCTTCGACCACTTTCGCTGCAAAATCAGTGCACCGCCCATATTGATGGCGATGTCGGGGTCGTCGGGCATGTCTGCCTGCAGCGGCCCAAGCACGGCGATCGCCTCACCGGGCCGGTTGGCGCGCAATAGTCGCGCGCTCTCATTAAGTATCCTGCGGTAATCGGCGGAAGTGCCGTTATTCTCAGATGTAGAGTTGCTCTGGTCGCTGTCTGTCATCGCTATTCGCGTACTCTCACTCGCAAGGAAATGTCGGCCCAGAAAAAAGGCAGTCACAGGCCAATCAGGTTCAATCAACCGACCCGTTCGCCTCGGCAGGGCTGTTCGCCCCGTCGTCAAGATTGTGGAACACTTCGTATTCGTCTAACGTAGGCGCGAAGAACTCGACCACGAATTCGTTGGGCATCCCCATCGGCAGAACCAGTTCACTGAGTAGGGCCTGCACGAACATGCGCCTCCGATCAGCTTCCAACTGCTGAGAAGCCAAATCCCACAAGAGGAGGGTGCCATAGGTACCCTCACCCGTGTAGTGAAGATCGAGTTTGCCGATCGTAAGGGGCTGATCGTCTTCATCTGTCTGGGTCAAGTCAAAGAGTGCGTACTGTTCAGAACTGTGCGTGCGCACCAGGCGCTTGAGCTTCAGATTCACCACGCCTCCCAGTCATCCGCGTCATCGTCCCAGTCTTCAGAGGACTCATCAAACAGGGAGACCGTCTGTGCATCTCCGTAGAAAAGAGTTTCTTCCAGTGCGTCCTCGGCCGCTTTCACTTCGTCCGGGTCTTCACTGGCGCTCATTGCGTTCAGCATCTCCTTGGCACGCCGGCCTCCTAGCCGGCCCAAAGAGAAAATCGCAGCCAGCCGCACCGCATTGCTTTCGTCGGACAGCAGTTCGACCAGGTCTTCAAGTGCGTCTCGCGCCTCCAATTCGCCGCAGGCTCGCGCCGCGGCCGCGCGTAATTCGTCTTCTGGGCTGCCGAGCTCCGCCTGTACGGTCGAACGCCAGCGCACGTCTGCACTACGCCCCATAGCGCGTAGCGCAGCCAACCGCATCTCCTCATCGTGGGAGTAGTAGCAATCTTCGATCAACTCCCGTATGCCGGTCTCCCCTGAGAAGGCGATACTCTCCAACGCGCGGGCCTGAACCTCCAGCGGTTCCAATTCGGCGTGCAATACCGCTAACAGCGCGTCCTCAGCGCGTATGGCCAGGGCCGGCGAGAGCTCATCCAACTCACCGGCCAGCACAAACGCGCCGAGCGCCTCGGCGGCGGCCGCGCGCACGGTATCGTAGGGGTCGTTGTTGAGGATGTGGATCAGTGGACCGACAAGATCAGCCTCTCGGTCTTCCCAAAGACCGCGTACGGCGAGAATGCGCACGTCGGGCAGGTCGTCCTTCAGTGCAAGTCGCAGCAACCGGCCCAGCTGCACCTGCAAATTGGCAGTGCTTTCATCTACGAGTGACTGAATGACATGCAGCCTACTAGGGCCGCTGATCGTACCCCACGCCTTTTGCACGCGCCTCATGTCGGCCAGACTCAAGTCCGAAAGGACGACCAATTCTTGGGCACTTGGCAGCGCCTCGTCGTCCCGCAGCTGGGCTAATAGGGCTTGGACGGACTGTGCCGGTCTGGGTTGCGTTTGTGCGTCGCTGTTGGCTGTGACGGTGTCTGTCACGTGCCGCCTCACATAGAAAGAGTGCAACTTGCCCGAAAATGGAGACTCATCACTTGCATGGGTCGGCTGAATTATAAACGACATCTGCGCAGTTGCCAGATGAGGAGCGCGTTCTCGCACAATGCCGGGAAGCGCTACCCGGCAGGCGTCGCGCTTGGTGTTTCGGTGAAAACCGACGTCGGGGTCGGCGTCGGCGTGGCCTGGAGCAATCCAGGTAACACGATTACGTCGCCTATCTGCAGGCTCGTGACATCCTGGGGAGAGAGATCATTTGCCCTGAGCAACTCCTCTTCGGAAATCCCGAATCGTCTGGCGATTGCACCAATTGTGTCGCCCGCCCTGATAGTGTAGCTCAGCCACGCGGGCGTTGGCGTGGCAGTCGGTATCGGCGTCGGCGTTATAGTCGTCGTTTCGGTTACGGTCGGCAGCGGCGAAGGCGTGGGCGGCGGCGTCGCTGTGTCTGCGAGCGCGGCAATGGTAGCCGTTGGCTCCTCTTCGACCGGTGCAGCTGTTGCAGCCGGCGTCTCAGTTGGCGAAACAGAGGTGGCCACCGCCGCGGTGTTCTCGGCCCCGACAACTGCCGTGCCTGGTTCCTCAGTTGGCGTCGGCGTCGAGTCGATCACAATTGCCGGTTCGGTATTGGAGCTGGTCGACTCGTCCGACTGGCCGGCCCCGCTTTGGACGACCGCAGGCGCCAGGCTCTCGCGTGCGAGCCGCACATTCGGTTCACTGTCGGATACCGCAGGTGTGATAACGAAGTTCGGAAGTAGAGGCAAGCTCTCATTCCCTTGCAGGAAAGTCGGCATTCCTCGCGCGACCAGGACGACGGCCAGTACCCCGACCAGAAGCGCCGGTACGCCAAAGGTGAGCAACCGTGACGGCGCAGCGCGCAGGTTACGCCCACAACTAGGGCAGATTACATGGTCGGACGTGGCGTGCTTTCCGCAGTGAAGGCAGCGAATTCTGGTGACACGCGGGACTAGGCGTGTGCCGCACTCTGCGCAGACGGTCTGATTATGTAGGACTACTGTATAGCAGGAAGGGCAGCGCTTCGCGCCCCAAGAGGGGACTTGCGCCTCCGGGCGGCCTTCGGATTGCGGTGGAATAAACTGATCGGATTCGCCATCCGAAAAGTTTGTATCATCTTGAGTCATTGTCGGGGCATGAAACTCGCCTATCCCGGAACTTTCAGGTTACCTTTGCGCTCTCACGGCCCCAATAGCTGGGACCAGTCGATGCCTTGCGGTCCGGAGCGGATGTCATTGATAGTAATCACGACCATGAGCCCCAACAACAAGACAAAACCGACAAGGTGTATGACGCCTTCCTTTTCTGGGGCAATTCGACGCCCGCGCAGCTTCTCTATGAATATGAACAGCAGCCGCCCGCCGTCCAGTGCCGGAATCGGCAACAGATTGGCTATTGCCAGACCGGCGCTTATGATGGCAGCCAGTTGCCACACCGGGAACCAGAGGCCGGTGTTCGCGGTGGCGTTGACGGCCCCGCCCACAAGCTGGGCGATCCCAACCGGACCAGAGAGGGCGGCATCCTGGGGCGCCAGCTGACCGGAGATCAGCAGAACCGGCAGCGCGATCACCGCCTGCACATAGTCGACGATTCCCACGACCCCCTGCCAGATACTGCGGAAAAAGGGCAACGTAACCAACATCAGATTGCCGCTGATCCCAACGCCCATTGCGCCCTGGCCGGGCGGAGGATCCTGACGGGCCAGCACTTCGCGGGTATACAGTTCATCACCGCGTAGCATGGTCACCGAAATCGTTTCCCCCAGATGCAAATGCACGATCTCGCCCAGACTACGATCAACCGTCACGACCTCTCCATTGACGGCAAAAAAGATATCGCCCGGCATCAGCCCGGCTTTCTCCGCGGGGCTGCCCGGAGCCACCTGGGTGACCTGGGTATGCAGAGCGGGAAGGGGCGATACGTCGTCCAGCAAACGCTCCAGGTCGCTACGGGTAGCAAAGGGAACTTGCAGCGTGTGCACGGTATCATCGCGAAGAATGACGATGGTGCCGGCTTCGGTGGAGATAGAGGGGGTACGCTGTTTCGGCCGCAGCAGTTCACCGGTTCTCGCGTCGATAAAGACAGGCTGCCCATTGAATCGTAGGAGCGTGTCATTTGGTTCGAGCGCGGCACCCATCAACTCGGTGCCTGGCGGGACATCGCCCAGCAGGGGATGCGCGGCGCCGGCGGGGAAGCCGGAGAAGACACTGGCGATGGAGAAGATGATCGCAAGCAGAAAATTCATAGCCGGTCCGGCCAGCAGGGTCAGTACGCGGCCGCGCTTGCGCGCCGCGTTAAAGGAACCGGGGCCGGAGTCGGCCATGTCCTCTCCCTTCATGCGCACAAACGCGCCGAAGGGAATGGCGTTTATGGTAAATACCGTGCCGTCGTAGGTGAAAAGCTTGATCAGACGCGGCGGGAATCCAAAGACACCGAACTCTTCAACTTCGATCCCATTGCGTCGCGCAACCAGGTAGTGACCCAACTCATGGAAGAAAATCAGCAGGCCCAACAGAAGAAAGAATGAAACGATTGTTAAGAACATCCGAGTCCTTACTCCGGCGTCCGAAAAAAGGCGCTAACCGAGCCCTCTCTCGACATTTTGTATCGCAGGCGGTGGCGCAATATGCACTGGGTACAAGCCTCCGCTGAGCGCCTCGTCAAATGGGGAAAGCAGCCAAAAGGTCTTTCAATACACTTTCTCCCAGTTTCATTATACTAGGACGCCAAAATAGCGGGCAAATAGTTCAAGCCTGCCGCCGCCTCCCTTTATCCAATCCAGTTCTCCCAGTCACTGCCAGGCCGTCTCAGCTGCACCTCGCCCTCTGTCCTACGTGTTCCAGGCACAGCGTTATTTCACGTCCAACGTTTCTATTCTCTCCTGTCATAGGGCGGTCAGGCATTCGGCTCTCCCTAGTGCGGAGGGGGTCCCCCGCAACGCCCTCTCTCTTCACGCCGCGCCGCCAGCTATTTGTCAACTCACCAAGAATGCCGCCCGCCAAATGTACAACATTTTCACTACACTCAAATGAGGCCGCCAGTGGGACCAGCAAACATGCCGGCGCTCACCCTTCTCCTGAGGAGAGGGTTAGCTGAAGCATAGCAAACTGAAGACCGCTGACCGCGACGATCCAGCGGCGCGAACGCTCTCTCCCGAGACTGCAGGTTGGAGACGTCCAGGTCGCTACCAGTTGACGAAGGATTCTCAGGAAAGGTCCCGCAGTGTTCCGGCGTGGATCAGGGTACCGGGCGGTTCGGAGAGGTAGGTCAACGCGCGAAAGACGACGTCCGGAACGAGACCGCCGCAGATGATCACTTCCAGGTTCGCCTGGGCGCGAACCATACGCAAAGACTGTTCGACTTTTGCGGCCATGCCGCCTGTTACATCGGTGGCATGGCTGGCGCCGAGCGTTGCTTGCAGCGACTTGAAGGAGCGGGGCGTGATCTCTCTCACCAAGACCGCGGCCGGATCCCGGCGGGGATCGCTGGAATACACACCGTCTACTTCGCCTGCAAGCACAATCCGAACCGGCGGTAGCCGCGCGGCCATCTGTTCAAAGATCTCCTCCGTGCTGGCAATTGTGCCACCGCGCACGCTGTCGAGCGCCACGTCTCCGTGAATCAGGGGCAGGAGACCCCGCTCCAGCGCCAGACGAACCGTCTCCCCAGGCCCGCTTACCACCCTGCCGTCGTCACAGCGCAGCGTCGCGCTGGGCTGCACGGTCCAGGCGGGCAGCCCTGCCTGCAACAGCTGCGCGGCGACGATACGATTCAGGCGCGCGGCCGCGTCCGCCGTGGCCGCGAAGCCAAACCATCCGGCCTCGCTGTTGACGCCACCGCGCGTGCCGTGCCGCTGCGCGCTTACATGGCCGAAGCTGCCGCTGCCGTGCCCCAGGACCAGTTGAAGCTCCGGGCGCGTCTTTCTGGCCCGGGCGATTTCCAATGTCAGACGCTCCAATACGTCCAGCCTGGCCGTTTCCGGTTTGTCTTTCTGGGTGATCAGCGAGCCGCCGAGCTTCAGATAAATGAGGGGCACAGTCGTTACCGCTATCCGCTTATAGGTCGGCGCTGCCAGATCCACCGTTGAGATCGGACAGACAGCTGCTGATATTCTGCAACAGTGCCTGCTCCTGTTCCGGCAGAACGGTCCGCATGTCGACCAGCAGCCGTTCGTTCTGGATACGGCAGATTACGGGCGGATCCCCCCTGCGCAGTGCGGCGGCCGCGCTGTCAGGCCGCGGCAAGGCGAGCGCAAGCAGGACGGTGGGCAAAGTTTCGCCCGGTAAGCTGCCACCGCCAACTGTGCTCTGCCCTGGGATCAACTCGGTTTCGAAATTGGCGGCCGCCAGGAGGCGCCGGAACTGGCGTGCGCGCTCTTGTATCGTCTCCGCTGTCTGCGCGATCATGCGCCACACCGGGATTTCGTCACCGGCCCGCCCTTGTCGATAGGCCCTCAGTGTAGCATCCAGAGCAGCCAGGGTCATCTTGTCCACGCGCAGAGCGCGCGCCAGCGGATGCGAGCGCAGTCTCGCGATAGCCTCGGCCTTGCCCACGATCAGCCCGGCTTGAGGACCCCCCAACAGCTTGTCGCCGCTAAAGGTGATGACGTCCGCGCCGGCCCGTACGCTGCTCTGCACCATCGGCTCCGAGGCCAGACCGAATTGGGCCGTATCCAGCAGTGTGCCGGAGCCAAGGTCGTCTATGACCAACGGGCGGTCGCCGGGTTCGCTGCTCTGACCGGCGCCGTGGGGATCTCCTTCGAGTTCGGCGTCTACAGTTCCAGTAGAACCGCCTACGCTGGCGGAACCTTGCGTGTGGGCAATCTCAACCAGTTCTGTGAGTTCCGGCTTCGTCACAAAGCCAACCTGCTTGAAGTTGCTGGCGTGAATCCGCATGAGGGCAGCAGTTCTTGGGCCGATTGCCCCCGAGAAATCGTGCGCATGCGTGCGATTGGTGGTGCCGACTTCCACCAGGGTTGCCCCGCTCTGGCGCAACACATCGGGTATCCGAAAACCGCCTCCGATTTCGACCAGTTCCCCGCGGCTGACGATCACCTCGCGACCAACGCAAAGGGCCGTCAGCACGAGGAATACGGCGGCTGCGTTGTTGTTTACGACGAGCGCGTCTTCGGCGCCGGTCAACTCGCACAAGAGCCGGGCGGGGTGGGCGTGGCGGCTGCCGCGCAGACCTGCCTCCAGATCAAATTCGAGGTTGCTGTACCCTTTCGCAAGGCGGACGACCGCCTCCTGGGCGGCAGTGCTTAGGGGAGTGCGGCCCAGATTGGTGTGAATGAGTACGCCGGTGGCATTAATGACGGGCCGCAGGGAGGAGGCGGAGGCCGCGAGCACTCTGCTGGTGATGCGTTCTTTCCATTCCCCTTGCGTGGGTGCCGGCATTCCGCTGTGGATGGCCATGCGCGCCGCGTCGAGTTCAGCCCTGGTGGCCTCGGCAACAGGACCTCCTCCGTAATTCGCAGCCAGCGCGGCGATCTCTGGAACAGACAGGAGCTTGTCGACCGCCGGCAGTTTTCGAAGCTCCTTAAATTCCCGCCCCTGCTTCTTTTCATCGGAGGCGGCAGAGGTTCGGTTGGGACCGGGTTCTTTCATGATTCCGTTATCGCGTCGCCGAGTGATGCCCAAAGTGAGGGCGCGAACCTGCTTAGTCGCCGTCCAACTGCCCCGGAACTATGCCGAACCCAGGCGCGGCAAACGATCGACCGGCAGGTCAGCCAACAGGGGATTGTCGCGGTCGCGTTCGGACAGCTGCGGCGCGTCCTGCATCCATTCCACGGCCAGCTCCGGGTCGTTCCAGGCTACGCCGTGTTCATCGGAGTTGTCGTAATAGTTGTCAACGTTGTAGGTGAGAACAGCGTCCGACAACGCGAGAAATCCGTGCGCAACGCCTACCGGGATGAAGACGCCCTTGTCGTTGTTTTCACCGATTTCCAGGGTCTCAGTCTGTCGAAACGTGCGGCTGTCCGGCCGCAGATCGGCCAGCGCAACCTGAACTGTCCCATCTACGCAGAACCAGTAGTCCACTTGATGAAAGTGGTAGTGTAACCCGCGCAGTACCCCGGCCTTAGAATAGCTGACGTTCGACTGAACGCGCGTCCAACTGCGCTGCGGGAACCACTCTTTGCGGAATGTCTCCAAGAACCGCCCGCGGTCATCTCCGAAAGCGCCCAGGGCAACGATTTGAACGCCTTCAATCAGTTGTGAATCGGTAATCTCCGGCACAGTAATACCTCTGGCAGCTCCGACTCCGCGGAGGCGGGTTGGACGCAACGGGTGTCTTGATCTCTCTGGTCAGCAGCCCAGCCGGTCAAACCAGGCTATGTCGTCAGCAATCGCATCCGCTCGATGATCCTGTTGATCTCGGCAGCCTTGAGCTGGTACGAGGCGCGATTGACAACGAGCACCGCCTGGCTCTCCAGGATCGTTCGGACCTCCACCAGCCCGTTCATGCGCAGGGTAGTCCCAGTCTGGACGACGTCAACGATCAGGTCGGCGAGACCCAGAATCGGCCCCAGCTCGACCGAGCCGCCCAACGTGATGATCTCTGCGTTTACGCCTCTCTCGGCAAAGAATTGGCGGGTAAGGCGCGGATACTCTGTCGCGATGCGGGGCTGGCTCATGTAGCGCAGCGGCCTGCCCGGCAGGTGGGCAGATTTGGTTGGTCTGTCGACAAGGTCAGCAACATCGAGACAGGCTGAAGGAGGAACTCCTGCGTCCTCCGCGGGACCGGCGACGCTCAGGCGGCAGTGACCGAAGGGAAGCAGCAACGGCTCGTAGATTGCCCGTTCCGTCTCCCGCACAACGTCGAGCCCGCAGATACCGATATCGGCGGCGCCGTGCTCAACATAGGTGGGTACATCGCGCGGTTTGGCCATCACAAAGCCGACCGAGCCGTCGGCCGCTGGCAGAATCAGCTTGCGGCTTTCCGTGTCGGTGGGTATCGACAGTCCGGCCCGTTCCAGGAAGGACAGGCTATCCTGTGCCAGTCTCCCTTTTGGAAGCGCAAAGAGAAGCGACTGTTCACTCTGCCCGTCTGTCGTGGCTCCAAGTGACTGTTCGACCTTGTCCGTCTGGCCGCGATGCGCCGCCGTCATCGTTGGATTCATGTAGACAGCTCTTCTCGACGCAAAACCGTGTTGCCCGCCAGACGGCTTTCTTCGAGTGGACCGAGTAGCACAAAGTCCCCTCGCTCGTCGCGCCGGTGATGTTGAAAGCCATCTTCCCAAAGCAGGACGTCGCGTAAGTCTGTCTCTGCTGCATAGGCGAAGGCAGCATCCAGCGGCCAGCCGTTGACGTCGACCTGAATGTGCAACCCAGCCTGGCGCAGCCTCTGTACCTGGGCCAGCGCATCCGGGCTACCCTGGGGTAGTGCCAGCGCGGGCTGAAGCCGGTGTTGGCCGGTCTGCGCGTCATCCCCGTCCTGCCGCTGCCGCGCAACCATTAGCCTGTCCACCCCCAGGGCAACGCCTACCGCCGGCTGCGGCGGTCCAAAGCGGCCGACCAGGTCGTCGTATCTCCCGCCGCTGGCGACGGCTGTGCCCAATCCCGGCGTCACCGCTTCGAATGAGACGCCGGTGTAGTAGCCCAAATTGCGAATCTCGGTCAGATCGATAATGACGCTGTCGTGAATGTCATATCCGCCCAGCGCGTCGACGATTCCGCGCAAGTTCTGCAGAGCTTCGTGCATCCCTCTGTTCTGAATGTGGCGTTCCGCCAGGGAAAGGATGCCGTCAACATTCTCGCCCACAAGCTGCGGCAGCGTCTCAACCGCCTGGCGCTGCCCTGTGCGCAGGGGCGTGTCCCGCAGAAAGTCGTCCAGTAGCGGTTCGCTTTTGCGCTCCAACGCCCACTGCAACTGCTGCATCTGCTGGGGATCAAGCTTCAGCGCGTCGAGGAGACTGCGATAGTAGCGGATATGCCCCACAATCAGTCGAAATGCAGACAGGCCGGCGCCTTTCATGGCGGTGGCCGTGAGAGCCAGAATTTCAGCGTCGGCCGCAGGTTTGGGGGCGCCGAACAGTTCCCCCCCAACCTGCCAGAATTCCCGCTGGCGGCCGGCCTGTGGTTCGAGGTAGCGGAAGACGCTGCCGCCGTAACAGAATCGCTGCGGCATTGGCCAGTCGTGCAGCCGCGCCCCGACCAGGCGGGCGACCGGTGTGGTGAATTCGGGTCTGAGGGAAAGCGTGCTGCCGTCACGGTCGAGAAAGCGGTACATGCCGCTGCGCAGCCGGTCGTCATACTGGGCGCTCAGGGTCGAATCGAACTCAAACATCGGCGGAATGACGTCGCCGTAACCCGAGCCGCGAAAGGTCTCCATCAGTTGATCGAGAAGATCCTGCCGGCTGCTGGCCTCATCCCAGAAATAGTCGGCGACTCCGAAAGGGACGTGCCCGTTCATCTGCCCTGCTCGCGCTTGCGTTGCCTGTTGGCCTGAAAGGTATCGATCTGTTCCTTCGGCGTGTACGAAGCCGCTTTGGCTGACTCGGCGCTGGACGCGCTCTCCTCCTGCGGCGTAAGTCCGCCCAGTCCCCCAAGAACGGAAACTTGCGAAATCGTTCGCTTCGTGGCGCTGCCGGCACAGTCCGGACAGGCCGGCTGCTCCTGCGCTGATGCCACTGTCGGCCAGAGTCGGTCGAACCGATGATCACAATCCAGGCAAATATACTCGTAGATTGGCATGCAGATCTCCGTTCCGAGTCAGCTACCGGCGCCATCCGGCGCTCTCTTTGCTTCGACTGCCCACAGTATGCCAAAGGAAGAACGATTGCTCAAAGGTAGGCGTCCGTCGGACAGCTAGGGAGCGCGAAGGGGGACGCCAATTGGATGACCTGCCGCTTCAGCTGCATTTTGCCGGGCCGCGTCCATCCTGTATACTGTCGGCAACTGAATATTGAACGTCAGGGGTGCCCTTGGTCCGGATGCCAGGGCTGAAAATGCGAAGCCGGTTAGAGTCCGGCGCTGTCCCGCAACTGTAAGGGAAGACCATCTACCCAGCCTTCGAACTCGAAGGGAGTCTCGAAAGAGACTCAGGGAGGGATTTCCCAAGCCAGGTCGACCGCCTCTGTCGTGCTCTTGAAACATCTCGTGGATTGGGTGACGGAGTGAAGCCTCTGCATTTTGGGGGCAAGCATGACCGCTAGCGTCCGATCTCGTCAGAGATCGGACGTTTCTGTATTTGCGGCTGTTTCGAGTGACGCGGCAGAGGCATCAACAACCGTAAAGATTTGAGGAGAAACTGATGCGACGCCTGCCAATCCACCTTCTTGTCACAGCTCTTCTGGTACTTAGCGCCTGTGTTACGCAGCCGGCTTCGGTTTCCTCGCCGCCGGAAGACAGCGCCGCAGACACTGCCGCAGACACTGCCGCGGCGGCCGCGCCTCTGGCTGAGAACCTGCAGGACGGCTGTGTCGGATCTTACGACCCGGCGATCGACTACTTTCCGCAGAAGCTGTCGGTTGCCTACGCCTCCGGATTCGATGTCGAATATCACAACAACTATAAGGTCGTTTCTGTAACCAATCCGTGGCAGGGGGCACAGGAGAGCTTTCGCTATGTGCTTCTCCAGTGCGGCACGCCGGCCCCGCAAGACGTTGAGGGCGTAGTGATAGAAGTGCCGGTTAACAACATCATCGCCATGTCGACCACCTATCTTCCCACCCTCGATGACTTGGGGCTGGTAGACAAGCTGATAGGGTTGGACAGCTACATGTGGACGACGAACCCCGCGGTTCGTGCGCGCATCGGGTCCGGCGAAATCGCCGAAATTGGCGGCGGAGCGGCAGTCAATGTCGAGTTGACTCTCGACTTGGACCCGGCGCTGGTCATGACATACGGGACCGGCTTTTCAGACTTCGATACCCATCCGGTTCTGCTGGAGGCCGGGATTCCGGTCGCGCTTAACGGTGACTTTGTTGAACAGAACCCGTTGGGCCGCGCGGAGTGGATGAAGTTCATTGCGATGTTCTTCAACAGAGAGGCGGATGCTGCGGCGCAGTTTGACGCCGTCGCCTCCGAATATCTTGCCGTTGCGGCGTTGACGGCAGGACTCGAAGCGCGGCCTTCCGTGCTCCTGGGGAGCGTCTACAACGGGACCTGGTACGTGGCAGGCGCTGAGAGCTATATGGCAAAGATGCTGGCAGACGCCGGCGCAGATTACCTCTGGTCGGATGAAGGGAGTGTAGGTGCGCTGCCACTGGACTTTGAGTCAGTCTATGCGGTTGCCGCCGACGTGGAATTCTGGTTCAACCCGGACAACTCCTTCTGGTTCACCGTCGAAGATGTGCTCGAAAGCGACCCCCGCTACGGCGATTTTGCTCCGCTCGAACGCGGTCAGTTGTTCAACAACAATGCCAGAGTGAACGAGAATGGGGGCAACGCCTACTATGAAGAAGGGGCAGCCCATCCCGAGAAGGTGTTGAAGGACCTGGTCAAGATTCTGCACCCGCATCTGTTGCCGGAACACGAGCTCAGATTCT
This sequence comes from Caldilineaceae bacterium, assembly GCA_958295845.1. Classification (GTDB taxonomy): domain Bacteria; phylum Chloroflexota; class Anaerolineae; order Caldilineales; family Caldilineaceae; genus Bin5. The sequence goes on along the minus strand of OY282376.1, from coordinate 3,954,851 downwards.
ACAAGAAGGTAGAGTGAAAGGGATGATTCCTGGGCAGACAGGGATTCGATTGGGCAAGCGCGCTTTGCGAGGCGCCGGCGCCGCGTGAAAGCGATACTGACCAGTGTGGTTGTCGCGTTCCAGTTCCTGACAACTGTTCCGCCCATTCTGCGCCGAAACATTACGCCAGACGAGTTGGGAAGGGCGGTCACGTACTTCCCCCTCGTCGGTATCTTTATCGGGTTCTTGCTGTTCGGGTTGAATCGAATTCTGTCCGCTATTTTCCCAAGCCCGCTGCTGGCGGCAGTTCTGCTGGGGGTCTGGATTGTCTGCAGCGGCGCCCTGCACTTTGACGGGCTGCTGGATACAGTGGACGGCCTGCTGGGCGGCCGGACGCCAGAAGATCGAATGCGTATCCTGCGCGACGCGCGCGTGGGTGCGTTTGCCGTCGCTGCCGGTGGCACTGTCCTGCTGCTGAAGTTCGCGGCTATCCGAACCCTTGAGTCCCCGTGGCCCCTGGTCGTTGCGCCGCTCTTGGGGCGCTGGGTAGTCAGCATGGCGGTCATCCTGTTTCCCTACGCACGTTCCGAGGGACTGGGACGGGGGATGAAGGACAATGCCAACTGGGCCCAGGCTGCCGGGGCTTCGGCAATTGCAGTGATCGCTCTGGCTTTACTGGCAACGGTTGTGGGCGTAGCGGCCATCGGCGCGGCCCTAATCGCTGTCAGTTTCAGTTCCTGGCTGCTGGTCCGCTTCGCACTGGCGCGCATTCCAGGGCTGACCGGCGACATTTACGGCGCCTTGTGTGAAGTCGGAGAGATTGTCTGCATCGTGACGCTTGCGGCAAACTGGTCCGCGTAGGCGGCTGGGACCTTCTCTTGGAGGACCATGCGCAAAAGGAAATGCCGGCTGCTAGATGGCCTGACAGGCGGACAAAGGAAGGCCAAACCCCGGCTCTTTGGACTCCGCACTGGACAAAGGACAGGTTTTCGTGGGAGAACTGATACTGATTCTTGGCGGCGCCCGCAGTGGAAAAAGCGCGGAAGCCGTCCGAATCGCCGGCGAGCGCACAGATGGACAGGTGCTTTTTGTGGCGACGGCCGAGCCCGGCGACGACGAGATGGAGTTTCGCATAGCCAAACACAGGGCGGAGCGTCCCCAGCACTGGCACACGTTGGAAGCGCCGCACCATGTCGGACAAGCGATCGGTCGACAGTCCCAAGCGTTTTCAACCATTATCGTGGACTGCATCACCTTGCTGGTGTCGAACCTGCTTGTCGACAAGAAGGACCCCTATGCCGAAGAAGTACGAGTCAGCGTAGAGAAGGAGATAACAGCGATAGTGAATGCGGCCAGAGAGATGCCGGACGCGAGCCGCATGGTCGTCGTCTCTAACGAGGTGGGTACCGGCATGGCGCCCCTCTCCCCCTTGGGGAGAGCCTTCCGAGACCTGGTGGGTCAGGCGAACCAGACGCTGGCCGCAGCCTCTGACAGGGCGGTCCTCATGGTAGCTGGACTTCCGCTGGTCCTGAAGAATGAGGGGTCCCAGGGCCACGTCTCTACCCCCTTGAATTTAGCGACAGACGCGGGGCGCTTTGAGAGATGAGTAGAGAGAACGTTCCTTTTGCAGCATCCGACGTCCGGGTCCAGGCGTCGCTGACGCGGCGCATTGCCGCGGGCCCCGGACTGCTGCTGGCTGGGCTGGCGCTCCTGGCTCTGGCGGCTTTCATGTTGAGCCTGGCGGTCGGCTCCGTACGCATCCCTCTCGACGAAATCGTGGCGGTACTGTTGGGCGGGGATGCCTCCAAGCCGGCCTGGGCGACGATTGTTCTCAAATTTCGCCTGCCCAAAGCCTTGACCGCGATGCTGGCCGGCGCCGCGCTTTCAGTCAGCGGACTGCAGATGCAGACCCTGTTTCGCAATCCGCTCGCGGGCCCGTTCGTGCTGGGGATCTCCTCTGGCGCCAGTCTGGGCGTCGCTCTGACCGTGCTGCTGGCCGGGGTGGCGGTTGGCCTGGGGGGAAGCACAACCCTTCTGGCGGGGATCAGTCTTGCCGGAGATACCAGCCTGGCCCTGTCAGCTATCGTCGGCTCCGGCCTGGTGCTTCTGCTTGTAATGTCGGTGGCGCGTAAAGTGCAGAGCGGCATGACACTTCTCATCCTGGGTCTCATGTTCGGGTACACGACCAGCGCCCTGGTGAGCGTGCTGATCTATTTCAGCGTTGTTGAGCGCATTCAAGCCTACATTTCCTGGACTTTCGGTTCTTTCGGCGGGGTCACCTGGCGCCAGCTCCAGGTCATGGCGCCGGCGATTCTGTTGGGGCTGGCCGGCGGCCATCTGTTGATGAAACCGCTGAATGCGCTGCTTCTCGGCGAGACCTACGCCCTGTCACTTGGGCTCAACGTACGCCGCGTGCGCCTGGGGATCATCGGCTCGTCGGCGATTTTAGCCGGCGTCGTCACCGCTTTCTGCGGGCCGATTGGCTTTCTGGGAATCGCGGTGCCTCATCTCTGCCGCAGTCTGCTGCACACGTCGGACCACCGCTTGCTGCTGCCTGCCGTCACTTTCATGGGCGCGACGCTGGCCGTGGGCGCCGATATCGTCGCCGGGCTGCCCGGCAGTCAACTTACTCTCCCCCTGAATGCCGTAACCGCGCTGCTGGGCGCGCCGGTTGTGATCTGGGTGATCCTGCGCCAGCGCAATCTGCGGCAGGCCTTCGCTGGATGATGGGAGTACTGGTATGACGGACGCGACTGTCCTGCGAACAGAAGATCTTTCGATAGGCTATCGCCGCGTCCGCAATGCACCGGTTGTGGTCGCCAGCGATCTGAATTTTTCCTTGCAACCGGGCGAACTAGTCTGCTTGCTGGGTCCAAACGGCGCCGGTAAATCAACTCTTATGCGCACGCTGGCCCGCCTGCAACCCCCGCTGTCCGGGCAGATCTGGTTGGATGAACGTCGACTCGACGACCTGCGGCCCGGCCAACTGGCGCGTAGACTGAGCATCGTGCTGACTGACCGAGTGGACGTGGGTGCAATGTCCGGGTACGGACTGGTAAGCCTGGGCCGCCATCCATACACCGGCTGGACGGGGACGCTGAACGAACAGGACGAACGGATCGTGCAGTGGGCGCTGCAGGCAGTACGTGCCAAAGATATGTCCGACAGGCTCACCGTCGAGATGAGCGACGGCGAACGCCAGAAGGTCCTGATTGCCCGCGCCCTGGCACAGCAGCCACGGGTGATGCTGTTGGACGAGCCAACCGCTTTCCTTGACCTTCCCCGGCGGGTAGAAGTCATGGACCTATTGCGGCAGCTCGCCAGTGAGAACAGCCAGGCAATCCTGCTCTCCACGCATGACCTGGATCTGGCGCTGCGCAACGCCGACCGTCTGTGGCTGCTGTCGGCCGATGGCGAACTATTTGACGGCGCACCTGAGGACCTGATACTTAATGGCGCATTTGAGCGCGTTTTCTCCGCCGAAGGGGTGACCTTCGACCGCGAGCGAGGCTCCTTTCACACGCGCCAGGAAGCCTGCGGGCGGTTGCGGCTGGAAGGAGACGGTGTGGCGGCTTTCTGGACGCGGCGCGCGCTGGAACGGATCGGCTATGCGGTGGAGAAGGAAGGAGAGAACGGCAATTCCGCTTCCTATGCCTCGAATCTCCATCCCCGGCAGTCGGTATCCGGCGCCGTTTCCGTGCGAATGGAGGACGGCCGCCTTCTATATAGACTTGATAGCGGAGGGCGAGAAGATTCGTTTACGTCATTGAATGAACTGACTACATACCTGCGCCGCGGCGGCGCCGGAGGAGATACTGATGCCAAGGTTGACGAAGATCTATACGCGCGGCGGTGACGATGGGACAACCGCCTTGGGCGGCGGGCAGCGCGTCCCCAAGGATTCTCTGCGCGTCCAGGTTTACGGGACGGTCGATGAACTGAACGCGCACATCGGCGTTGCGCTGGCTAATGGCCTATGTGATCGTCTGCAAAGGACGCTGCCTGAGATCCAGAATGAACTGTTCCACCTGGGGTCGGATCTGTGCTTTTTGGAAGAGGATAAGGTACGCTACAAGCCGCCGCAGATCGAGCAGCGCCACGTGGACCGCCTGGAGGCCCTGATCGACGAGCTGACGCCGGTTGTCGGCGCCCTGGAAAACTTTATCCTGCCAGGGGGCTCGACGGGCGCATCCTTCCTGCATGTCGCACGAACAGTGTGCCGGCGCGCCGAACGGGAAGCGACTTCACTGGCCAAAGAGGAAGAGATCAGTCCGCAGGCATTGCGCTATCTGAACCGGCTGTCAGACGCGCTCTTCGTGATGTCGCGTCTCGAGAATCTACGTCAGGGGGTTGCCGAGCCACTGTGGGACCCGGCGGCGTGAGTGAACGCGTCGGCCTGGCGAGATACTCCCAAGCTTGGTGCATCCAATGCCTTAGCACTGACTGGCTCAAATGGTGATCTGGAAGGAGGAGTTTTCTGTGGACCTGCCGGAGATGGCGCCTTACGCGCGTCACGTATTCATATGTTCCGGGCCGTTCTGTGACCCGGAAGGCAAGGCGAACCGACTCTATGCCCTGCTGGCCCATAAACTGGGCGATCTGGGGCAATACGACAACCCTGTGCGCGTAAAACGAGGTACATCACCTTGTCTGGGCGTTTGCCACAGCGGGCCCGTCCTGGTCGTCTACCCTGAAGGCATTTGGTACTGCCAAGTCGATGAAGCCTTACTGGACAGGATTGTCGAGGAGCATCTCCGTAACGGTAGACCTTTGGAGGAAGCGGTCTACCATCGACTGGAAGACAATGTCTACTCAAGCGATGTCAGATAGGCGTAGACCGCTTTGAGTCCGTCCGGACTGATCTTGGTTGAACCAAACAGGTGATCAGGTCCGAGTTCGCCACCCGTGCGGAGCAGATTCTCAAAATCATCTTCGCTCAAAGTTAGACCCACGAGCGATGAAGCCTGATCGGAGCCGGCAGCCCCTTCGCCGTGGCACTCGGCGCAGCGGTTGCCGTAGACAAACGCCCCACTCGCGATGTCCGGCTCCTCCGCGGCCTCCTCTTCGTCTTCCTTTCTGTCCGCCTCGCTGGCCTCTTCCATATCGGTGACCGGTGTCGGCTGGTCGAAACGGGCCGCCGGCATCGTCGGCACCGCGCTGCTTTCGTCGTCTGCCGGCGCTTGCTCACCGGTCGTTTCCCCGCCGGCACCTGTCTCCTCGTCACCCGGCCCGCAGCCTGCCGCCACAGCGAAAAGCAGTAGAAGGACTGTCAAAACCGGTACCCATCGGCTTGCGAATCGTGTAATGTTCATGTTCAACGGTACCATTTTGCCGGCTCTCTCCCTCTTTCTTCCCTTGCTGTTCAGCGGTTGCGGTCGTCCTTGGCGCAGAAGGGCAAAAATAATTCTGACCGTACTGTAATTTTCTTACTCGATCATCTTTGGGTCAAGCGCGTCCCGCAGTCCGTCGCCGACAAACGAGAAACCGAGCATGGCCAGCGCAACGGCAATGGTTGGGAAGAGAGCCAGATGCCAATACACCCGTACATAGGCATTGCTTACGCCGACCATCTTCCCCCAGCTGGGTAATGGATCGTTGATCCCGATCCCAAGGAAGCTCAGTCCAGCCTCCCCGAATATCGCCGCCGGGATACCAAAACTAATCGAAACCAGGATCGGCGTCAAGGCGTTAGGGAGCAGATGGCGCAGAATAATTCGATTCTGGTTTACTCCCGTGCAGCGCGCCGCTTCGACGTATTCCTTCTCCCGCAGCGAGAGAATCTGTCCCCGCGTCAGCCGGGCGATACCGATCCAGCTGGTGATGCTGAGGGCAAAGATGACCTTCGCGAGACCCCCTCCCCAGACCGAGATGATCAGAATCGAAAACATCAGACCAGGGAAGGCGGTCATGGTGTCGATGAAACGGGAGATGACGAAATCGGTGCGTCCGCCAGCATATCCCGCCAGACTGCCAAGGGGTACGCCGATCAGTAGGGCAACCAACTGAACTGAGATACCGACGGTCATCGACGTCCGCGCGCCGTAGATGAGACGACTCAGGTAGTCGCGACCCACTTCGTCTGTGCCGAGCGGGTGCCCCGGCAGTTCGAAGGGAAATCTCAGCACACGGTCAAAATACACCTTGTCGTAAGGAAATGGCGCGACCAGGTCGGCGAATACAGCCAAAAAAAGAAATAACACAACGATTGCCAGGCCGACAACGGCCAGCCGGTTTCGCATGAACCTTCGGGCCGCGTCATGCCAGAGCGTTCGGTGACGTTCCTCGCCTGGCGGCGCTACGTCCAATGGGGCTGCCACCCTGGTCGTCACTAAGCCCCTCCCTCTGCGCCCAGCCGCACCCGCGGATCGATCCAGGTATAAAGGATATCGGTGAACAGGTAGGTGAGACTCCACAGAAAGGCGATGAGCAGGAAGAGGGCCATGATCATGGGATAATCGCGATTGAAGATGCTGGTAACGAAGAACTTGCCGAGGCCGTTGATGCGGAACACCGCCTCGATGAAGATGCTGCCCGTCAAAAGATTGGGAATGATTACGCCAAGGGCGGTCACCATCGGAATCAGCGCGTTGCGCAGAATATGGCGGAGCATAATCGCCCTCGTGTCCAGCCCTTTTGCCCTGGCTGTCCGCGCAAAGTCCTGGCGCATTACATCCACAACGCTGGAGCGCGTGTAGCGGGCGATGATCGCCAGCGGGCCGATGGCATAGGCGATGACCGGCATGATCCAGTCGGTACACATGAAAGCGCTCCCCAGCAGACAGGATCCGGATGCATTCCACCCGCCCATCGGCAGCCATTTAAGACGCACGGCGAAAAACAGTATCAACCACATCGCCACCACAAAGCTCGGCACCGTGATCCCCAACATGGCGATGAAGGTCGTGACGTTATCGATCCAGGAGTTCTGGTTATAGGCAGCGTAAATGCCCAGTGTGATCCCCGCGCCGAATGCGAGCAAAACTGTCATAACGCCGACCTGCACAGTTACCTTCCAGCTCTTGGCTATCAGTGCAGTCACGGTGGTGGTCGGCTGCTGGTAGGGGATGCCAAAGTCGAAGTGCAGGATCACATTCTTCATGTAGTTCAGGTACTGAATGTGGATCGGTTTATCGAGGCCGTATTTGCGCAGAATGTTTTCTTTGGCAGCGGGAGGCAGGGGTGCTTTGGTTTCGTCAAAGGGGCCGCCCGGCACCTGGTGCATGAGGAAGAAGGTGACAACGGAAACGACAAAAAGGACAAGGATCAGCGAGAATATCCGTCCCAATATGTATCTTGCCATGGCGTTGCCTGAGTTCGTGATACGGTGGCGGGAGGCCACCAAAGTGGCCTCCCGCTTCGCTCAATCGCATCTTGTTTGTCGAGGGCGTTGCTTCAGAACGTTACTCGGTAATGTAGATAAGCGAGATGTCCTGGTCGTTGCCCCAATGCCAGCCGGTGATTCCCTGGGAGTCGGGGTCGCGGACTGTGCCCTGTACCCACGTCTGCATCAGGTCTCCAGCCCACCGGTGGGCGATGAAGATACCGCCAACGTCGTCCACCAGAACGCGTTCGGCGTCGCGGAACATCTGGTCGCGCAGTTCCGGATTGCCAACCATGCCGGCCGCCTCGGTAACCAGGGTATCGAATTCATCGTTAATCCAGGAGTGCCGGCCGCCAGACTTCCAGACGTTGCCCAGCAGATTGGCCGGATCAAGGAAGTCCATGCCGTAGTCGACGGCGCCGAATGTCAGCTGAGTGGGCTTGGCATTCAGTGCATCCATGTAGACCTTGCGGTCCACGTTCGAGATTTCGATGTTGATGTTAAGACACTCGGAAATGGAAGCGGCAACCGCTTGGTAGACCGCAGACATCGCCGGCGCCTCGCCGCGCAGCATCATAACCTGATCGGGGAATCCCTCACCACCGGCATAGCCGGCCGCGGCCAGGTGCTCGTTGGCCAAGTCGCAGTCGAAGTTCTGATACTCGCGCAGATTGCCCTCGGTGTCAGAAGAGGGGTAGCCGGGCATCAGCATCGAGTAGGCGGGCATTGCCTTGATCTCGCCGTAAACGCTGGCAACAATGTTCTCGCGGTCAACGGCATGGGCGAAGGCCTTGCGAACGTCCAGGTTGCTGAACGGTTCGGTGAAGGTGTCGAACAGCAGATAGTCGGTGCGGAAATCACCGAAATGGCGCAGGTAGTTGCTGGCCATTTCCTGATCGGCCAGGATCAGTTCAAAGTCGGCCGGTGTCAGTGCACCGTACGGTACCTTATCGATGTCGCCGTTCTGGTAGGCGGCGAAGAAGGTGCTGGGATCCATGAAGATGCACTCGATGCGCTTAAGCAGCGGAGGGCGGAATCCCTTGTAAGTCGGGTTGGCTTCGATGGCGATCTTGTTGCCAGGATCGAATTCAGCCAGAACGAAGGGGCCGGACGAAACCGAAGTTTCCAGGCTACTGTTGTAGTAAGGGCCGTGCTCTTCCAGGGCCTTCTTCTGCAGCGTGAACGCGAACTTCATCACACCAGGCAGCGGCGGGAAGACATCCTCGGTCTCTACCTCGAGCGTCAGGTCATCCACGGCGCGAACGCCCAACTCCTCGGGCGGCAGCTCGCCGGCGATGATTTTGCTCCAGTTCTTGATACCGCCATCAGCCAGGAAGCTGTAGAACCAGGAGAAGTCCCAGCCGTGTTCCGGGGTGGCCGTGAGTCGGAAGGTGGCTTCGTAATCGTAGGCGGTCAGCGGTGTGCCGTCGCTCCAGACCTGGCCGGGCCGCAGGTGGAAGGACCAAACCTTGCCGTTTTCGGAGACTTCCCAACTCTCGGCAGCACCGGGGATAACATTGAAGTCCTTGTCAAGTGAGACCAGTGTGTCCTGGAAATGATCGGCCAGGCAGTACCGGTTGTAGACAGCCACCGGGAAGTCGAAGGTGGAAGAACTCTGATTTATGTCGGCCGCCACCCTGTAGACCTGCTCGTCATAGGGCTTGGCGTCTGCAGGCAATTCCGTACCGTAAACGGTAACGTTGCCCGCGGTCTCTTCCATCGCTTCCTCGGAAGCCGACTCCTGAGCCGCCGGCGCGGCCGCAGGTACGCAGGCCTGGAGGAGCAACCCCAGCAGAAGAATGAGTGGCAGTCCATATGTGAACATACGCGATCTCCGAACAGCTTGTGTCGTCATCAAACTCTCCTTTGGCAATGGTGAAAACAAGAAAGAAGTAAGGGCATGGGGACCCTATCACAGCATTGATAGAACGCGGCGTTGCCGGCTCACACAATTTGAAGTGGATGCGAGGGATACATGCGACAATCTCGCCCGATAGTCTAAGCCAGTGTGCCCATGATTACAAATCTTTCAAGGTGCGCGCGCGCATTAACTTTCCGGGTCGCAAGAAAAACCGGGACACTAATTCGGCCGCCTGCATAGGTCAGGAAAAAGAGCCGGAGTGCCCCGGTGTAGTCTGTCTGTCTGAAAACGTTGCGAATCCGGTTCCCGAATTCGAGTATCCGCATGCAGGGACGGCCCCAGGCAACTCTGCCCTTCTCAGCCGTTACTCAGCCCAAGACCCTTTGGCCATCATGCCGCCGTCTACATTTACATATTCACCGGTCATGAACGAGGCTGCGTCGCTGCTGAGGAAAAGCACGACGGCTGCGATTTCCTCAGGTTGTCCGATACGCCCTATCGGGTGGTCGGCTGCTGCGGCAGACCTGAGCGCCTCGACGTCGTGGTTCACGCTCTCCAGGGCCAGGCTCGTCTCAATCGTGCCGGGATTGACCGCCAGTACGCGAATGTTTTGTTCCGAATAATCCATCGCCAGTTGCTGCGTGAGAGAGATCATGCCCCCTTTGCTGGCAGCATAGGCCGGCACGCCTTTCATTGACTGGCGGCCCTGAACACTGGCGATATTGACAATGACGCCCCCGCCCTGTTTAAGCATCACGGGAATCGCATATTTGGACATCAGGAAACCGCTCTTCAGATTGACCTCCAGGATACGATCCCAGGTCTCCTCGGGAAATTCATGGGCGGGCATGTAGCTATCCACCGGCTGAATGCCTACGTTGTTGACGAGAACGTCAACACTGCCGGTCGCGGCCGCCTGGCTCACCAGTGCCTCGCAGGTTGACGCCTGTGATACATCGGTGTTGACGAAGGTGATCGATCCCGCCAGTGAAGCGCTCTCGGCCCCGATCCGCGCGCCCGCGTCCGCGTCGACGTCAGCACAGAATACATTTGCGCCAGCACGGGCGAATTCTCTCGTAACGGCTTCGCCAATGCCCTTCGCGCCGCCCGTCACAATGACGGTCTTGCCATTGAAATCGCTCATAGTAGGTTCTCCCATTGTTTTTTGCGTTGAATCTCGATGAGTTGTGCTCCCAATTATCGTTTTAATGCCAGGAATTCCGCAATCGTCTGCGCTTCCTCTGGTGTGACGCCTGCTGCGGCCATCGTCGTTCCCGGCGCGAATTGGTTGGGATCAACGATGTAACTGGCCAGGTTTTCCGGCGTCCAGACGACATCCAACCCACTAAGAGCGGCCGAAGCGTTGAATTCGGCCACGTTTCCTGCCCGCCTGCCGATCAATCCGTGCAGATGGGGCCCGGCACTATGTTCAGGCGTCAGATTGTGGCAGCCAGCACAATGCGCAGTGAAGAGCGCGGCCCCCGGATGGCCGACCTCCCCGTCTGGTCGTGATGGGGGATTGTCCTCGCCCGCGGGAGGCGCTGCGAGGTAGGGCGTGCCGAAAGTGTAGCTGCCCTCCCAAACGGGCCCTCTCCAGAAGACTTCGCCGTCAGGGCTCTCCTCGCGAATCACCTGGCCTGTATAGATGTGTTTGATCTCATATTCGGGCAGAGTGCGCACCACGAGACAGCCGCCCTCGAAACCAGCAGCGCCTATGCCTTGCTCGAAGGAATTGAAGTCATATACGTTGAATCCGTACTGCCGGAACTCTTCAGAAATGTCTTCCGAATGAACCGGTGTAATGTGTAAAAAAAAACCGATTGCGGAAGTCGCCAGAGCTACAAGGGATCCCCAGATATATCAGAAGGTCTTCGTGGACGAATATTTCGAATAGAGAACGCATTGCCGGCGGCCCGACGTCCTCCCCGCTGAGTCTACGAATCAAAGGATCAGCGTCGTTCTGTACAAGACTGAAGACGTCTATACACACGACTTCTGCGTCAAACGAATAGATCGATCTCGAACTGTTTTCCAACTGGCAGTAGAGTGGGGCTCGCTGCAAGAAAATCACCTTCGAACTGTCTGTCAGAAGTGCAACGCGGCCATCCGGCATCTGCGCCAGGTCGCGGATGCGCTCGCCAAATCCGATTCGTTCGATATTCGTGACCCGCTCCTGCCGAATGCGCACGCGAAAGAGCGAGCCGCTTCTGAGAGAGCCGATCAACAGATCGTCTCTCCAAAGGGGAAACTGTTGACTGCTGCTGACGATCACACTGGAAACGGCGATTGCCGGAATCCAGGCGTAGAACGGCTCTTCCGAGCCATCATGCCGGCCCTGTTCGTCGTTGTACGGCCATACCCTGTTTCCGTAGAGAATTCCATAGGTAGCGAACGGCCAACCATAGTCCAGTCCCGGCCAAACAAGGTTGAGTTCATCGCCCCCCTGCGGGCCGTGTTCGGTGAGCCACAGGTTCCCCTCCCCGTCGCGTGCCAGACCTTGTGGATTGCGAAAGCCTGTTGCTACGATTTCTGCGTCGCCGCTTTCAAGTTCGATGCGGACCAGTTTGCCCAGGTGCAGTTCAGGGTCAACGACCGGGGGTTTCTCCGGGTCACCGCCCTCATTTCGCAGATGCCACTCGTACCAGGCGTGGTCGCCCACTGCAATCAGAAGATGCTGGTCGCCTTCCATCAACATGCGCCCGCCCGCCTGGATACCGCCGCCGGTCTTGGGCACATCACCTTCCCAATAACCGAAGATTGCGTTCTCTATACAAGGATTCGCCGTGAATTCCGTCTTCCAATCGCCCGAGACTTCAACTCTTCCCTCCCCCATGTTCAGTCTCGTTGACGATATCCGAAACTCGACGCATTCGCCGACAAGATAGTGATGGGAAACAAAGAGTGTGAATTCATCCGCAGACAACTCTTTCAGAAGAATGTCGGCGACGCGAAATCCGACCCAGGTGATGGGCTTTTCCGGCGGCAATTCGAACATCGGGACCCGGTCGGGCAAGTAGTCCACTTTGCCGTCAGCCTGAATCAGTCCAATCCGCCCTCTTGGTGTCACCAGGAGAAGATGGTCACCGAGCGGCTCGATGGCGCCGCCATCCCCCCGGAATCTCTCAAGTTCAACTGTGACAAGCTGAATCTCATATAGGTGTGTTCTCTTGGTGGGAGGGCTCGGGCCGAAGACCCTGCTTCCACCGGCAAAACGGGAGGACGCCTCGATCGACAGGAGATTACCCGGAATGAGCGGTATGGTCACGGTCGCGACCAGCGCCAGCACCAATGAAAACAACCTTTGTCGTCTGGTTGCAGCCATTAGATTCCTGACCTTCAGGTGGGGCATTGAATTCCCTGCTTATTCCGCATTTACTACCGTGTCCACTGCCTCCGACAACCTGTGTAGTCTGCGTCAGATCAGCCGGCGGGCAGCTTTTCCTGTCACTGAATTGCCGCAAGAAACTCGACAATGAGCTGGGCCTCTTCTTCGGCCACGCCCACCCCTGCCATGGTCGTTCCTGGTGCAACCTGTTCAGGACTGGCGATGAATTCGGCCAGATTCTCCCGCGTCCAGACGATCTCCAGCCCAGTCAGGGCAGCCGTGGCGTTGAATCCGGCAATTACGCCAGCCCGCCTGCCTATCACGCCATCCAAATGCGGACCGATGTGGTGTTCAGCAGTCAGTTTGTGGCAACTGCCGCAGCGCGCTGCGAATAGCTCGGCGCCTGGCGACGGGATCCCTGCATTCCCCTGCGGGTAGGGCGATTCCGCTGTCTCAGTCGCAAGGTCAGGGGCTTCGCGGAAAGTAAAACTGGCTTCCCAGACAGGGCCTTTCCAACTGATCTCGCCGCTGGGTTCCTCCACGCGAATGACCTGTCCGGTAAATATGTGCTTTAGGTCATATTCAGGCAGGGCAAGGGTTACGATACACCCTTCTTCGTGTATTGTTGCACCGATGTTGTCTTCGCCAATGTTGAAGTCAAGTACGTCGAAGCCGAGTTGCTCATTCCCTTCGGCGAGGAAACTGGCATCGGTCGGTGTAGTGTGCAAGAAGAAGCGGCGATCAATGTCGCTGCTAATGCAAGGACTCTTCACATATGTAATCCGGTTGCCGTGCAAATATATGCTGAAGAGCGACCGAACTAACGGTTTGTCATATTCGGTGTCATCCAGAGAGCGAATCAACGGATCGTCTGCCGCTGAGAAGATATCGGAGAGATCGACACAGACGTCTTCGGCGTCATATGAAAAGATAGAGTCGACATCGTTCTCACTCTGGCAATAGAGCGGCGCGCGGTGCAGGAACAGGACATTGGCGCTGTCGGTCAAGAGGGCAATGCGGCCGTCCGGCATCTGCGCGATGTCGCGAATACGTACGCCGGTTTCTATCTTCTCGACATACATCACATGCCCCTGATGAAGGCGGACTCGGTACAGCGAATGCGTGATCAGCGATGCGATGAGCAGGTCGTCTTTCCAAAGGGGGAAATGCCTGCCGTCGCTGACGATCAGGTTGGAAATCCCTATTCTTGGAATCCAGGAATAGACCGGTTTCTCAAATCCATCATGCCGGCCCTGGACTTCGCTGTACGGCCATACCTTATTGCCATACTGGATGCCATGGGTAACATGGGGCCAGCCATAGTTAAGCCCGGGTTTCACCAGGTTGAGTTCGTCCCCTGCCTGAGGCCCATGTTCGGTTTGCCACAAGTTGCCGTCCGCATCACGGGCGAGCCCCTGCGGATTGCGGAAACCTTCGGCAACGATCTCAACTTCCCCGCTGGCCAGTTCAATACGCAGTAGCTTACCAAAATGGAAGTCTTCTCCCGGTACAAAGGGGGGTTCCTCTGGATTCTCTTCAAGATACCACTCGTAGAACGAGTGGTCACCCGTTACAACCAGGAGGTGCTCAGGACCATCCATCAACATACGCCCGCCCGAAGTAATTCCCCCTCTACGCCCATAGTCGAAGGGTTCAAGGTCGATGCAGGGATTGGCTATGAATTCAGTCTTCCAACTGTCCGACAGTGTGGTGTTGGCGCCGTTCGAGCGCAAGGTGGTGGAGGAAATTCGAAATTCTACACAGTCACCCTTGAAGTAGTGATGAGATGCAAATAGCGTGTATTCGTTGGGCTCCCGTTCCAGAAGCAGGATGTCGGCGACTCGGAATCCCTCCCAGAGGATCGGTGACTCCGAAGCGGACTCGTTCATCGGTACTCTCTGCTGCAAATTCTCAACCTGTCCGTCTCTGTCTATTATCCTTAGGCGTCCTCTCGGCGTCGCCACCAGAAGGCTGTCACCCAGAGGCTCGATCGCGCCGCCCCTGCCAGCAAATGCCTTAAGCTCAACTAGGTCCAACTGGATTTCATGTAAGTGAGTCTCAATCAGAACAGAATCTACGGGGGCGAAAACTGCCTTCCCAACCCAGACTGTGGCCGCCTGGATCCACTCCGGCAGCAAGAATGAAAGCGTCAACGCGAGAATGGCAGCTGCCAAAAGGAACGACCTGATTCTTACGCGGCTACTCATCCTCTTCGGAAGCATTCGTTTTCCTTGCCGACACGTAATTGTTGTTGATTCCTATACGGGAAGTGGCCGAGGCGACTAGCTTTGGATTTTCCGTCCCCCGGGCAGGTCAGACTTTGGGAGACGGGCCGGAAGGCCAATCGGTTGCGACGCTGCGGAAGCATCCATTGTGGAGGGCTCGAAGCGCCCTCCCAGAACTGGGATCGCCTGCTCTTGCATGTGGGGAAGTCGAGGCTAGACCAAGGGATGAGGGAAAGAGAGTGATCTCCTGGTCCATTACTGTCGTGCTTCCTCCGGCCGCTTTTCTGATGCACTGGAATCATAATCCTGTTCATTACCTAAACCAAATCTCGCAGTTTGCATCTGACTCTCGCCGATCTTCACACTGTTTAAGATTTGACTGCCCGAAACTGTCCTGCTATAGTGGCGCACAGTAGTTGATATGAAGCGGGTGGGACTCGATATCTCCCACCGACTGGATGTAAGGAGAACCGGTAAAGATGGCACGGATTAGAGATATGGTCGCAGTCATTTGCACTGCGAGCTTCGTCCCAGGAGCAGAGCACCGGTGAACCTTACTGTGGATGGCGGTTCGGACTGAATTCCGACCCCCTCCCGAATCGGCAAAATGGTCACGGTGCTTATGCCCGTGACTTTTTTAATTGGTGCAAACCGATACAGAGTCATGGGCCTGGCCCGTGGCTCTTTTGTTTTGGGCAGGCAGACGCCTGCAAAAGGTAGCGAGCAGTTTCAGTTTGCTCTCCCCCGACGGACTGGGGCTGCCGTTACCGAAGCAACAATCCCCCGTCGCGCCCGATTTCGGGGCGCAGATCAAAGGTTGTAAGGAGTGTAGGTTGATGGAAGACAAGGCATCTGAAACAGGGAAGAGGGCTCAATCCGGGCCGCGCCGGGAGGTACCCGCCTGGCTGCGGCCGTTGCTGAGAGTTTGGCCTGCCATCGGCGGCCGGCCCAATGAGGAAGACGAAGAGGAGAAGGGCGACCCGGGAATACGGCTTACCTATGACTTGAAGGACACGCTAACTGACAATCGCTTTGTCGGTCTGTGGCGTATGGCAACCGGCTTTCGTAAGATCTATATCCTTGCTGTTTTCGCTGCAGGACTGGCCGCGCTCAGCCGCTCTGCAGTGTTCTACCTGCTGCGCTACTTCGTGGACGATGTATTGGCGAACGCCGACCTTCAGTGGCAAATACCGTGGGTGGCGGCCGGGGTTATCGTTCTGACGCTGCTGCAAGGGCTGTTCTCGTATGGGATGGGCCGGCTGGCAGCGCAAACGGCTGAAGGGGTCGCCCGCCGGCTGCGCAACTATCTATACGATCAAATTCAACGGCTGACATTTACCTATCACGACACGATGCAGACAGGTGAGCTTATTCAGCGCGCCACCTCCGATGTGGAGACGCTGCGCCGGCTATTCCAGGATCAGTTGATCGGGATCGGTCGGACCGGCCTGCTGTTTCTGGTGAACGTGAGCGCGCTGGCACTGTTACACGGCTGGCTAGCCCTGCTGTCAATTCCTGTGTTGCCCGTGGCTTCCGTGGCTTCCTATTTCTTTTTCAAGCGGATGGAGACCGTTTTCGAGTCCTATCAAAGTCAGGACGCGGCGCTTTCCAATCGCCTGCAGGAGAGGCTGACCGGCGTACGCGTGGTGAAAGCATTTGCGCGCCAATCCTATGAGATTGAGCGCTTTGAAGAGGAGAATTGGGAGAAGTACCGCCGCGGCGTGAAAATTGCCAACCTTCATGCAATGTTCTGGCCAACTGTAGAAATCCTTACCGGCGGCCAAGTTCTGTTTGCCATGTATATGGCCTCCATGATGGTTTTGGACGGTGGGATAAGCATCGGCACATATATCGCTTTCTTCGGTCTGCTCACCACTACGGTCTGGAATGTGCAAGGGATTGGGCGGCTGGTGGCGCATGTCTCGACCGGCCTGGTCTCGCTGAACCGGGTGCAGGAGATAATTCGCCAGGATCGGGAAGAGTTGGAAGATGGTAGTGTACCGACCGAGCAGGGTCTGCACGGCGCGTTGCAGTTCAAAAACGTACAGTTCGCTTATGAGACGCCGGCTGCCGAGGAAAGCGGTGGAGCAAAAGATGGCAAAACGGCAAACAAGGTCCTGCAGGAAACGCGGAGGAGGGCGTTTGCAGAACGAGGATATGTATTGCGCGACATCAACTTCGACGTCGAGCCGGGGCAGGTGATCGGCCTGCTCGGCGCGACCGGGTCGGGCAAGTCATCTCTGGTCAACCTGTTACCTCGTTTCTATGACTACAGCGGCGGCAACATCATTTTGGACGGCGAAGAACTGCGGAACTATGCGCGCGGTTTTCTACGGAGTCAGATCGGCATTGTGCAGCAGGAGCCGTTCCTGTTTTCGACGACGATCCGCAACAATATCACCTATGGCCTGGTAAGAGATGTCTCCGATGAAGAGATGGAGGCCGCGGCCAGGGCGGCGGCAATCCATGACGTGGTTCAGACTTTCCCCAAAGGATACGACACGCTGGTAGGCGAGCGCGGCGTGACCCTTTCCGGCGGGCAGAAGCAGCGGGTAACTATCGCACGTACGTTGCTGAAGGATCCGGCGATCCTGTTGCTGGATGACGCAACCTCCAGTGTAGACACGGAAACCGATGCAACCATCCGTGCGGCATTGAGCCGGTTGATGCAAGGGCGGACAACATTCATAATTGCCCACCGTGTGCAAAGCGTCATGGAGGCCGACCAGATCATGGTGATGGAAGCTGGGCGGATCATTCAGCGGGGCAGCCACAAGGAGCTGGTCTCTCAGCCGGGTGTCTACCGCCAGGTATATGAACTACAAGTTCAGGTCGAGGCCGATCTTGAAAGAGAAATCGCCGAAGTAGTCGAATCGGCTGAGGTGAAGCTGAATGGACTTGAAGAAGGGTCGCGCACGCCGGACGAGAGTGGCGCGCCGCCTGAATCTGAAATTCCCCATACTGTTTCAAAGGGTTGACCGATGTCAGAACACGAACAGTTCGAAGAAGAAGAATTTGATACCGAGTTCAACGGCCAGACCGTTGCTCGCATTCTACGTCAGGGTCTGAAGCACTGGCCGTTAATGTTTGGCTATCTGTTTTCGATGTTAGTGACCGCTTTTATGGACGGGTACTTGACCTTTCTCACGAAGCGGATCATAGATGAGGGCATTCTGGCTGGTAACACAGAACAACTTGTGCGGCTGATTGTCCAGTTCGGCTTGGGACTCCTGCTGGTGTCGCTGGGTGTGATGGGCTTCATTTTTTCGGCGGGTCGTCTAGGCGAGCGCGTTCAGTATGATCTGCGCAAAAAGATGTTTGGCCGGCTGCAGGAGCTGTCGCTCTCGTACTTCGACCGCACGCCCGTCGGCTGGCTCATGAGCAGGCTGACGTCCGACGCCAGCCGCGTTGGGGATCTGGTTTCATGGGGTCTAGTGGATCTTGCCTGGGGTGGGGTCAGCATAATCATCTCCCTTTCTTTCATGGCGGTGATAAACGTTCGGATGATGCTGATCGTCGCTGCGGTCATGCCGGTGCTGGTGGTGGTGGCGCTCCGGTTCAAGAAGAAGATACTGGTGGAATATCGCGACGTGCGCAAGACGAATTCGAAGATCACCGGGGCCTATAATGAGAACATTACCGGTGTGCGCGTAGTCAAATCCCTGCGTCGCGAAGAAGGCAACCTGGAAGAGTTCACCGATCTCACTCGGACTATGTACCGTGCCGGATATCGAGCCGCGTGGCTGTCGGCTCTGTTTCTGCCGGCGGTTCAACTGATCAGCGCGGTGGCGGTTTCAGGCATTGTCTTGTACGGCGGCTGGCAGTTCCAACTGGGAGAAATGACAATTGGCGGCATCCAAGCCTTCGTCTTCTACATTACATTCATGCTGTTTCCGATTCAGGAGATGGCGCGCATCTATGCCGAGATGCAGCAGGCAATCGCGTCGGGCGAACGTATTTTCAGTCTCGTAGACGCTGTGCCGGAGATTCAGGACCGAGATGGAGCGCAGGCGCCGGAAAGCCTGCGGGGAGACATTGTCTTCGAGAATGTGGACTTCCGCTACGAGGAGGAAAATCCGGTTCTGCGCGACTTCAGCCTGCATGTGAAACAGGGGGAGACAATCGCGCTGGTCGGCCCGACAGGCGCGGGCAAGTCAACAATCGTCAACCTGGTCTGCCGCTTCTACGAGCCCTCAAACGGCCGCATTCTGATCAACGGCAGGGACTATACGGAGTGGACGCTGCATGGCATTCACAGCCGCATCGGCATCGTGTTGCAGACTCCCTACCTATTTTCCGGTTCGATCTGGGATAATCTCCGCTATGGGCGGCTCGACGCCACCGACGAGGAGGTCGTGAACGCGGCCAAGGTAGCAGGCGCGCATGCTTTTATTGAGGACCTGGACGAAGGGTATGACAGCCAGGTGGGCGAAGGCGGAGTACTGCTGTCGGTCGGGCAAACCCAGCTTCTGAGCCTGGCGCGGGCCATCCTCGCCGTCCCTGAGATTTTCGTCATGGACGAGGCTACGAGTTCGGTCGACACGCTGACCGAGGCGCTGGTACAGGAAGCGATGGATGCAATCCTGGCGGACCGCACCAGCTTCATCATCGCCCACCGCCTCTCGACCATCAGAAAGGCGGACCGCATTCTGGTGATTGAGGATGGGCGCATCGCAGAACAGGGCACGCACGCCCAGCTGATTCGCCAGCGGGGTCACTACTATGACCTGTATACAAAGCAGTTCAGAGATGAACGCATCGGGTCAGCGCAGCCGCTCCTACGGCAAGGAAAGCCGGTTGCGGCCTGAGTTGCCCCGGAAATTCATCGAAAGGCGCCGGGTCTCGACAGGATCCGGCGCCCTTCCAGCATGGTGTGCAAGCCTTGAAAACCCTAACATCAAGCAGACTTGACGTGCACAGGTATCTCAAATATACTGTGACCAGTTGCGCTGGCGTTGAGCGCACCTGCACCTGAACAACTGAATCGCAATCGGGAGCTCGGAAGAACTGGGCTGAGAGATCTCCTACCGCGTCCGAATGGCGCTCCGTGGAGATGACCGACAGACCTGATCCAGGTAATGCTGGCGTAGGAACCATAGCGACACGTAGACGAACTGCATATAGCACCAAACGCCAACCGCCTGACAGGGCGGTTTTTTTGTTTTCAAAAGGAGACACCATGTCCAACCAGGTAAATGTCGATATTCAAGTGCTCCCCTCGACCGGCGGCGATGTCTATTCGATTGTCGATCGCGCTATCGGGGTTATCCAGGCATCAGGCCTGAAATACGAGGTCGGCGCACTGGGAACGACCGTGGAGGGCGATCTGGACAGCTGTCTGGACGTGGCCAAAGCCGCGCATCGCGCCTGCTTTGTCGACGGTGTATCAGGGGTGGTCACTGTCATCAAGATCGGCGAGGCGGTCGGCGGCTCCTCCATCGAGGAGAAGGTTGCCAAATACCGGGAAGAAGGCTGATGCGGTTAGCACGGCTCTTCCTGCCAGCGGGCGTTCTCCTGACGCTGGCGGTCCTCTGGGAGGTCGTCGTATGGGGCCTGGAAGTGCCCAAGTGGATTGTGCCTTCGCCTTCGGCCATCTGGCAGGCATTCTGGGAAATGCGCGCTCTGCTGGGCGTTCATGTGGCCCAGACCATGCTGGAGGTCGCAGTCGGCATTGGGATCGCCGTAGCCTCGGGCGTTTCGGTGGCGGCCGCCATCAACTTTTCGCCACTGCTGCAACGCGCCATCTATCCGCTCCTGGTCATTTCCCAGACCGTGCCCATTCTGGCGCTGGCGCCGTTGCTGATCATCTGGTTTGGCTTTGGCATCGCGCCAAAAGTAATCGTCGTGACGCTGTTCTGTTTCTTCCCCATCGCCGTCAACACAAGTGATGGGTTGACCTCAACCGAACCAGAGCTGATCGATCTTTTCCGGTCGATGGGAGCGACGTGGCTGCAGATATGGCGCAAGGTGAGGCTGCCCGCCGCCCTGCCTTACTTTTTTTCGGGCCTGAAGATCGCGGCCACTTACAGCGTAACCGGCGCAATCGTTGGGGAGTGGGTTGGCGCCAAACAAGGGCTGGGAATCTACATGCTGCGCTCGTCGGCAGCGTTCAAGACCGCGCAGGTCTTCTCGGCCATCGTCATCACCTCACTCCTCAGCATCCTGCTGTTTCTGGCCGTGTTTGCCCTCGAACGCGGCACGATGCCCTGGCACTTTGACGAACGGTGACGGCAGCTGCCACCAGGCGGCTTCCGGACGCAATTTATTTCTCCAAGGAGGAGATGATGCGAATTCGACTGTCACGAACGACTCTGATGATAGCTTTGCTGATGACGGTAGCACTGGCGGCTGCCTGCGTGCCGGTTGCGCCGGCCGGGCAAAGCGGTGCTGACTCCGCCGCTCTGAAGGACGTCACGCTGCTCCTGGACTGGACGCCGAATACCAATCACACCGGCATCTATGTCGCCCAGGATAAGGGTTGGTATGAGGAGGCGGGCCTGAACGTGGATATCGTCATACCGGGCGAGTCCGACGTACACCAGGTCGTGGCCACCGGTTCGGCCGACTTTGGCGTGAGCTACCAGGAAGGCACAACCTTTGCCCGTGTTGAGGGCGTGCCAATCGTCTCGATCGCCGCGGTCATCCAGCACAATACCTCGGGTTTCGCCTCGCGCGGCAGGGCAGGCATCGAGCAGCCCACCGACCTCGCGGGCAAGCGCTACGGCAGCTTCGGCTCCCCGATCGAATATCCCACCATCGACCTGCTGATGCAGTGCGCCGGCGGTTCGGCCGAGGATGTGGAATTCATCGACGTCGGCTGGGCCGACTTCCTCTCCATTACCGAAGCCGACCAGGTCGACTTCGCCTGGATATACTACGCCTGGACCGGCATCAACGCGGAGCTCCAGGGCATCGATCTGAACATTATCATGCTCAAGGACTACCTGGACTGCATCCCCGACTACTATACGCCGATCCTGATTACCAGCGAGGCCATGATTGCGAACGATCCGGAGACGGCGAAGGCATTCGTCGCGGCGACGGCCAGGGGTTTTGAATTCGCCATCGAGAGCCCTGCCGAGGCGGCCGACATCCTGCTCTCGGCCAACCCGGACCTGGACGCTGCCCTGGTCCACGCCAGCCAGGAATGGCTGGCCAACGAATATCAGGCCGAAGCCGCGCAATGGGGCACTCAGACCGGCGAAGTCTGGCAGGCCTATGCCGACTTCCTGATCGACGGCGGTATCATCGAGTCGTTTGACGGCGAGGGCGCATATACGAACGAGTTCCTGCCGGAACGGGAATGACACTACTGGCGGTCGACTCGCTCTCCAAGACCTTCAGCGGCGGCTCCCGCCGGGGCGCGCGCGGCGAAGTCGAGGCCGTCGTCGACCTGACCTTCAAGGTTGAAGAGGGCGAGTTCCTGACCATCATCGGCCCCAGCGGCTGTGGCAAGTCTACGTTGCTGCGCCTGCTGGCCGGCCTCGTACAGCCGGACAGCGGCCAGGTAATCCTGCAAGGGCAGCCCCTGCCAAACGCGTCCGATCGGCAGGGGCGCTTTGGCTACATGCCCCAGCGGGATACGCTGCTGCCATGGCGCACAGTGCTCGAAAACGTGATCCTGGGCGTGGAACTGGCCGGCGGCAGCCTGGATACGGCCCGTGAAGAGGCGCGTCGGCTCCTCCCGCTCTTCGGGCTGGACGGCTTCGAAAGCAACTGGCCCAGCACGCTCTCGGGCGGAATGAGGCAGCGGGCCGCGCTGCTGCGCACCTTCCTGGCCGGCTACGACATTCTTCTGCTCGATGAGCCGTTCGGCGCGCTCGATGCCCTCACCCGCCGCATGCTGCAGCAATGGCTGCTGGGCGTGCGGACGCGTTTTTCAAAGACGGTCCTCTTCATTACACATGACATCGACGAAGCGCTGCTGCTGGGCGATCGCATCCTCGTCTTCAGTCCCCGTCCCGGCCGCATTACCGCCGATCTCTCGATCAACTTGCCACACGCGCGAAACGAGAATACAATCCTGGAAGAGAGCTTTCTCGCCCTGAAACGAAATGTGCTTGCGCAACTGAGACTCTGAAAATGGAGTATCCCATTCTTGCTCAACAATCAAAGTGCAGAACGCCTGAAGTCCAATGGATATCTCGTAATTTCCGGCGCAGCCCTGGACAGTTCTGACCTGCTGGAGGCCTTCCGAACTTTCATTCGCAGAGTGCGGGACTATCAACTCCGCTTTCTTCAGAAGCGGTACGGGTACGCGTACGACGGCTTTTCCTACTATGGCCAGAGTGATAGCAGCCATCAGGCTGAAGACGACCTCATCAGCACCTTTGTCCTCTCCGAGTTTTACCCGGTAGAACGCTACCCTGTCGAGTTTCAAACCTTTCTGAAAGGCAGTTGGAAAGAGGTCGTACAGACGGTGCGTGCGTTGGAGTCCGAACTGCTGACACAGCTTGCCATAACCGGCCTGCTGGACTTCTACCGCCAAAACGCCGGCCATATGGTCTCCAATAACTACTATCCGCCGCAACAGAAGTTCGACACCGCGGCTGCCGGCAACACGCGGCTTTCCGCGCATCCCGATGCCTCTCTGTTCACCGTTTTCCCATTCGGTATCGACCAGGAGTTGGAGCTGCAGGTGACCTGCGAGAGCGGGGAATCTGTGTGGCGTTCAGTTGACGCTACAAACTCGATCCTGCTCTATCCAGGCTACTTGATGGAGATGTGGACCCAGGGCGAGATCAAAGCAATGAATCATCGTGTGCGGCTGAGCAACAATAGCGCAGCCGAACGATTCACCTTTTCCTTCTTTTCGCTGCCCTTTCCTCTGCGGGAGTTCGAAATGCCTGGACGGGGCATAATGACCAGCGAAGGCTACTTCAGTGCCTATGGCGCCCTATTCTGATGCGGGCATCCTGACACCGTAGCGCTCAGCCGCGGCGCGTATCTTGCCCCACGCCGTATCGTCAATCGCGATTCCTTCCCGCGTCCGCTGTTGACGCGTACGGATCTCCGGCTCGCCCGGCGCAAGGATCTCGTCGAATCCGGCTGCCAGCTCTGAGCCCTTGACGTGCTGAACCAGCCCCGCGACATCAGCATAGAAGCCGTCGTCCTGTCTCATCTGCTCAGGCTGAACTGCGATGGCGAGGAATCCATTGCCGATTCGGTCTACCCCCTCGCGACTGCAACCAGCGCCTGACAGGGCGCCGGCCAAAATGTCGATGACAAAGGACAGACCAAAACCCTTGTGTCCGCCAAATGGCAGTAAAGCGCCCTCAGGAGGCCCGATATAAGCGGCAGGATCCGTCGTCGGGTTGCCTTCAGCGTCTACGATGCAGCCGGTCGGCGCCTGCACGCCTCGATTGTGCATATCCTTCAGCTTGCCGTCTGCGATGGCCGATGTCGCCATATCCAGCACAAGTGGCTCCCCATCCTGGCGCGGTATCCCCACGGCAATCGGATTGGCCGAAAGCCGCCGCCCGCGCCCGCCCCAGGGAGCGGCCAGCTTTCCGCCACCGTGTGTGTTGACAAACATCACGGTCACCAGCCCCTGCTCTGCCGCCAGGTAGGGATAATGCCCGACGCGGCCGATGTGCCCGCACTGGCTGACCGCGATGATGCCAACACCCATCTTACGTGCCTTTTCCATCGCCACATCCATCGCTTCCAGACCGATGACCTGGCCAAAGCCCCAGCCGCCCTCGATCACCGCCAATGTCTCGGTTTCGTGCATGATAGTGGCGTGCTGGCCGGGGACGACGTCGCCCGCCTCCATCCATTCCAGGTATTCAGGGATCCGCAGCACGCCGTGCGAGTCGTGGCCGACAAGGTTGGCCTGAACCAGGTGTTCCGACACGATGCCCGCCTCGTCCTTTTCCAGACCGGCGGCTGCGAAAATCCCCTCGGTGATGGCGGTCAATCTGTCAGGAGAAAATGTGGGCACGATTGTGTCTCCATTTCGTTCTCATGGCTTGCTCGATGACTCGGAAAAGGACATGTCCGCTCCCAATACTATACTGCCCTCCAAAACCAGATACCCCCGGCCAGGCCAACAATCTGATCTCCGGCTTGCCAATCAAGGGACAGATAAACGGATTTCGACGAAGGCAAAATCCGTTGCTTTCAGATCTTAAATTCAGTCTGCTGATGAGAAGATCGCTGTCAGGGCGGGCTGTCAGCTGTAGGGGCGATTAAGAGAAACTCGAAACGCAATTGCATCGCGTCTCTCTGTTCGGTTTGCTACAGTCCGGATTTCCGGCAGACCAGTGCTGAGCTATCGCAGTCTTAGGAATGGCGTCGGGAG
This sequence comes from Caldilineaceae bacterium, assembly GCA_958295845.1. Classification (GTDB taxonomy): domain Bacteria; phylum Chloroflexota; class Anaerolineae; order Caldilineales; family Caldilineaceae; genus Bin5. The sequence continues at coordinate 3,929,837 of OY282376.1, read as the reverse complement.
CAAACCGCGCCAGACTAGATCAAGGTATGAATAGTTTTATCGGCGCTTCCAACAGCTCTTTCACCCTCTTTAGAAAAAGAGCGCACTCGGCGCCGTCAGTAACGCGGTGGTCGGCGGAGATCGTCATCTGCATGACCGTGCGTACCACCACCTGCCCTTCCTCAACGACCGCCGTCTCCCTGGCGGTTGCCACTGCGAGAATTGCTGCCTGCGGCGGGTTGATGATCGCGGCAAAGTGATCGGTGTCATAGCCGCCCAGATTGCTGATCGTGAAGGTGCTGCCCGACACATCCTCGGGCCTGGCCCTCCCCACACGCGCTCTCTCAATCATTGTTCGATTCTCGCGGGCGATGTCCGCTATCGGGCTGCGGTCCGTCTGCCGGCTGACTACGGTCAGCACCCCCCCTTCCACCGCCACGGCCGCGCCGATATTGATGTCGGGATGAACGTCGATGCGGTCGTCGACAAAGGACGCGTTCAGGTTGGGGAAATCGCGCAGCGCCAGGGCAGTGGCTTTCACCACGATGTCGTTGACGGTAACCTGCGCCTCCGAAGGAAATGCCTGGTTGAACTGATTTCTCAAGGCCAGGGCATCGTCCATCATGACCGAACTGGTGATGTAAAAGTGGGGGATAGTCTGCTTGCTCTGACTCATGCGCCGCGCAATCGTTCGCCGTAGCGGCGAAGCGGCAGGGCTAACGCTCCGGGGCCTGTCAATTACGGCGGGCTGGCTTTGGGCAATCTCCTCGATTGCGCCGGGCCGCGCCTCGGCCAGGTGACTCTCTACATCGCCGCGCAAAATCCGGCCGCCGGGACCGCTGCCGGCCACCCGCCGCAAGTCCAGTTTGTGCTCACGGGCCATACGCAGCGCGATCGGTGTTGCCAGGACGCCATTTCCCACTGGTTCTGTCGAAACGTGATTCGCAGGCTGACTCTCTTGCTGCGCGGCCGGCATGGGACGGGGTGGCGGTCTTTCTTCAGGCGGTTCGGGGGGAGGAGGAGTCGGTCTATGCGCAGGTGGGGGGGATGGCCTTTCGGCAGGAGCCGACGGCGGCGGACTCGACAATTCGTCCGCTTCCCCTATCCGGGCAATCGGCGCGCCCGCCGGAGCGCTTTCCCCGGGTTCGATCAGATGCTCCAGCAGAACACCCGCTGCGGGCGCCTCTACTTCAAGGGTGACCTTGTCCGACTCAAATTCGGCGATCGGTTCGCCCGCCTGTACTTCGTCGCCCACGCCCTTCAACCAGACTGAAAGTTCACCTTCACCGGCTTCAAAACCCAGGTCGGGCATGGGGATAATCTCGGCCACGAATCCCTCCCATTTGCGGCAACGACTGCCGGCTGCTGAACGTCTCTCCGGCACAGCTGCGCACCTGATGGCGCGTCTGTCCTACCCAAACTCCGTTCGATTCAGACCCACCAGCGCCGCCTCAAAGATCGCCTGGCTGTCAATCTCAAAGTGGCGGTACAGATCGGCCGTCGTTCCCGACTGACCGAAATCGTCCACGCCCAAGGGTATCAGGTAGCTGCCAAAGAGGCTCCCCAGCCAGGCGAGATTGTGGGACGCCCCGTCCTGCACGGTGACGATCGGGGCCCGGCGTTCATTCGGAGGAATCAACCACGAGAGCAGCCGGCTTGGCTCACGGCCCGGCCTGCGTCCCCATTGGGCGGCGCGCCAGTTCTCAAACAGGCGGCGAGGGCTGGTAATGTTGAGTACGTTTACTGCTATGCCCTCTCCCTGCAACATCGCCGCCGCCTCCATCGCCTCCGCCAACATGATGCCGGTCGATGCGATATGGACCAGCGAGCGGGGATCCGCATCGGGCGTGGCCGTCTTCCAGTCCAGCAGCCGGTACCCGCCTTCGAGCACCTGGCGGCGCAGTTCGACTGCCCCGAGCCGCTCCATTGCCGGCTCCAGCAGCGACTGATCGGTCGGCTTCGTGGAGAGGCGCAGATAGGTCGCTCTTCCATCCACATCGCGGCAGCACTGACGCACCGCCTCCAGCATGATCCAGACCAGCTCCTGTGCAAAACAGGGCTCATAGCTGTTTAGATTAGGTAGTTCTGCGCCCAGCGAAGGGGTCACCGTCGACTGGTGCGCGCCGCCTTCCGGGGCCAGGCTGACGCCGGACGGCGTGCCCACGATGATAAAGCGGGAGTCGGCGTACAGGCCGTAGATAAACGAGTCCAGCCCCCGCAGCACGAACGGATCGTAAACCGTGCCTATCGGGATCAGCTGCTGGCCGTTCAACTCGGCGGACAGGCCAAGCATCCCCAGCATCATGAAGAGATTCATCTCCGAGATGCCCAGCTCTATGTGCTGCCCATCGGGGCCGTAGTGCCAGCTCAGGCCGCGATTCTCTTCCAGTTCGTAAATCTCCCCTTCTGTTAGGGAAAAGACGCCCTGCTTGGCGATCCAGCCGGAGAGGTTTGTGGAGGTAGAGACGTCGGGAGAAGTTGTGACCAGCCGCGGCGCCAGCTTCGGATTGCGGCTCATGCTCACCAGAATCTGGCCGAACGACTGCTGCGTGCTGAGCATGCCATGCATACGGGCCGGCACGCTTTCGGGGACGTCATTGGCCGAGAGTCCAGCTGGTAGCCCGGCCGCTCCGTTTGGCTGGAGCGGGTTTGAGGCGTCTTGCGTGTCAGAATCAGGATACAGCTGGTGGGCGATCGTCTTGCAGAGCGCGTCCTCCTCCGTCTCTGTATCAAACGCTGCCCACTCATCTTCGCTCGGAACTGCCAGCTCCTCAGCCAGCGCCGACATCTCCTCTACGCTCAGCAGTTTCGAGTGGTTATGGGGGTCGCCCGCAATCGGCAGCCGCCAGCCTTTGATCGTATAGGCGAAAATGACGGATGGGCGATCTGTGGTGGCGTCGGCCTCTTCGAGTACGCCGATCATCTCTGAAAGGTCATGTCCGCCCAGATTTCCGATGACGCTGGGAAGTTCCCCGTTGCCAATCGGGGCCAGCAGTTCCTCAAGGCGCGGGTCCTTGTGCCCGTTGACCGTGACGAATCTCCGGCGCAGTTCATCGCCGGGAAGGCGCACTAGCAACTGGTATTCCTCGTTGCTCATGTCGTCAATGCGTTTTCGGACCAGTTCACCGTTTTTCTTGGCAAAGAGGCTCTGCAGCTTGCGCCCGTACTTCGCCTCCAACACCCGCCAGCCCCAGCTGTCGAACATCGACTTCAGTGTCCCCGCGCGGATACCGGGAACCACCCGGTCCAGGCTCTGGCGGTTCAGGTCCACGATCCATATCGTGTTGGCCAGTTCGGCCATCCATTCATCGAAGACCGCTTCCCAGACATTGCCCTCGTCCAGCTCCGCGTCGCCGATGATGGCAATGAAGCGATTGGACGTCACTTCGCCAAAGTGATTCTTGGCATAGTGGTGGGTCAACGCGCCAAAGGCCGGCGCCACCGCGCCCAGTCCCACCGAACCCGTAGAGAAATCGACCGGGTCCGGGTCTTTGGTGCGGCTGGGATAGGCCTGCAGCCCGCCAAAGGCGCGCAGCGTGGTCAGATAGTCCCGAGGCAGCTGCCCGAGGAGATATTGAATGGCGTGAAAGACCGGGGAAGCGTGGGGCTTGACTGACACTCTGTCCCCATGCTTGAGCAGGTGAAAGTAGAGCGCAGTCATGATGGTCACCATGCTGGCCGAGGAGGCCTGGTGCCCGCCAACCTTGACACCGTCCCGCTGCGGACGAACGCGGTTGGCCTCGTGCACGATGCGCATGGAGAGCCACAATATGCGTTCCTGAATCCGATCGAGCGTTTCCAGGTACTCTTGTGTCAGCTTCATTGGTGATGCGGGATTGCCAACCGGTCTCATCGAGATATCAGAACGAGAACCCAGCCGTGCACAATCATGGTTTCCGAACGCCTTTGGCCAAAGAACTCTTCTTAGGGATTATAACACATTGCCGATGTCTGTGATCCACGATTCGCGAGTCGCTATTATCGACTCGCGCTTGGATTTTCCGGTTCATATCCGATCGCCCTGCGCCCGTGTTCCATGTCATAGAGCGGCCACTCGCCCCCGGAAACGCCGAATACCACCTCGTACTCTATCTCCGGCTGAATCACCGCCCGTTCGAATACCCGCACAATATCGACGTGGCTGAGGTGGTGCGGATGCTCGGCCTGCGGCCGGTCGGCGCGCACGTTGCCAATGCGAACCGAAACGCACTCGAGGCCAAACTGGCTCGCATACATGTAGCCCAGATTCTCGCCGAAAACTTTGCTAATTGAATAATAGCTTTCCGGTCGCGGCAGCATATCGATCGTGCGCGTAATCTCCTCGGGGTAGGGGGCCAGCAGACCTGCGCGACTGGCGAAGACGACACGGCGCACGCCGCTTTGACGCGCCGCCTCGAAGAGGTTATAGGTCCCAATGATATTGCTGTTCAGGATCTCCTCCCACGGGGCGGAACCCAGCGGGTTCCCGGCCAGATGGACAACCGCTTCCATGTCCTGAGTCGCCCTGGCCACCGCCCCGAAATCGGTCAATTCACCCACAAACATGTCGTCCAGTTCATCCATGGGCACGCGGTCGAAACCCCGCAAACTGTAGCGGTCGCGCAGACCGTTCACCAGAACTACGCCGACCGCGCCCGAAGCGCCCGTAATCAGAACTCTCATCAGCTACTCCCTAGCGTGTGGCGACAATCAAGTAGGTCAGCCACGTCTCGTCACTGTTATTTATATGGTATGTCGTTCCCGGTAACAGGTGAATGGCATCGCCTTCTCGCATCGAAGTCACCTGGCCGTCTGCAACCATCGTGCCCGCGCCGGCGATCACATAGTAGATCTGCTCCACGTCCTGCGAGTTCCGTTCGGCGGACCGCCGCCGCGGCTGCACCATCTCCCGATCGATGAAGGCCAGGCCACGCAGACAGCCGCCGTCCTCTTCTGTATCGGTGGCGAGCAGATGCCAGCGTACCGCACCCGACCCGTCGCTCACCGGCGCTACGTCGCGCCAGTTGCGACTCACGAACCGGCCGCCGTCGCCGTCAACTGGCATGTTGATCACGTGGTGATGCAGCCAACCGTCCCCTGTGTTGAACACCTGGTGGTACTGCCCGGACGGCAGATATATGATGTCCCCCTCCTCAATCGGGGCCAGTATATCGCCGCACAATATCTGCCCGGCGCCGTCGAGGATGTAGTAGAGCTGCTCCCGGTTCGCGTGTCTATGATAATCCGACTGATTGCGCCCCTGCACGGCGTGCACCGTGAATACGCCCAGCTTCTCCAGCGTCTCGCCAGCAGCCGGCTGCCTCGCTGCCACCTTGTCACTGGGCTTGGGCTGCAGACAGCTCCAGACGATGGCGCTCTCATGGCTGACCACCGGCTGCGCCTCTCTCCAGTTCACAACTGTTGTCATGGTGTCATCTCCGAGGCTAGCGTCGGTTCCCCTACAATCATTAAGGCCAGTCCTCGGCCGGCAAGAGTTCAGTCATCTGTCGAATGCGCGGTCGCGACCGGTCCACAAATGACCGGTGAAAGGAGAAGGCCCCGTGCTTTTTCAGGCCCTCGTAGTGACGCGCCACCGTCGGCTTCGCTGCAAACTTCAGCGCGATGTATCGCCTGTCCACCTGCTTGCCGAAGACGGCGTGATACAGGTACTGATTGAAAAAGACCGCGTCGCCCGGCTCCACCTCCAGCGCGCAGCCGGGCAATTCAGGGCCGGGCACGCCGAAGGGCATCAGTTCCGGCTTGGCCTGAATGGGATTGAGCCTTTCCAGCTGATAATAGAACGGAGGACGGTGCGAACCCGGCATAACGCGCAACGCCCCCGCGTCTTTCTTCGTAGGCGTCAGATACAGCATCACCTTTATCCGCACATAGTCCGGCTCCTCTTCCCCAGGCCGGTCGCAATGCCACCCATGGCTCTGCGTTTCGTTGAAGCTGCCCTTGTTGCCCTCGGAGCCGCCCCACACGAAGTCGGCGCCCAGAAGCTTTTCAATAGTCAGGTAGATGCGGTCGTCTTCCACCAGCCCGGCGAGCTCTCGGCTGGCCTCGATGAAGGGCGCAATATGCTGGTACTCGCCCTTGTCTGGACTCCCGCCTCGCTCTTCCCGCCACAGTTCGTCGGCGGCGTGACGAATTTCGCCGATTTCGGCCGCCGAGAGAAGCCCATGCAGCAGAAGAAAGCCGAAGGTTTCAAAGTGTAGGATCTGTTGGTCGCTGAGCATGGTCCGCCCCTTGTTTCATACCCGCGTAAATTTCTGAAGCCGGTTGTCGAGAAATGGCACCTCCGCCACATACAGGTCCCCGTGCGAGTCCAGCCACAGCCCATGCGGGCCATTGGCAAACTGACCCGGCGCATCGCCTTGCTCGCCCCAGCGCGCCAGCAACTCGCCATCCAGGTCGAAGACACTGATACGGTACCTGCCCTCGGCGATAAAGACGTTGTCTTCATGGTCGATGTAGAGATCGTTGGGGCCGTCCAGGTCCGGCCACTCGCCCTCGTACGTGCCCTCCGCATCGAAGATCTGCATGCGTCTGTTCTCGCGGTCCAGGACCAGCACGCGCCCGCGGCTGTCCACGCGCAGGCAGTGGGGCAAAGCGAACTGTCCAGGACCCGTGCCCTCCTCTCCCCACGACCGCAGCAGCGTCCCGTCCGCGGAGAAGCGGTGCACACGAAACTGGCCGTATCCATCCGACACATAGATGTCGCCCCCCGGCGCCTCCACCGCCCAGGTCGGTCGGTTGAACGGCTGGCCGGGCTCGCCAACTATGTCGGCTGTGCCCAGCGTCTGCAACACCTGTCCGTCAGTGTTGAGCTTGCGAACCGTATGGTCATCGACGTCGGCCACGTACAACTGGTCCTGTTCGTTGAACCAGACACTGTGCGGGTTCTTGAAGAGGTTGCCGCCCCATTCGGTCAGATAATTGCCCTCACGATCATAGACCAGAATGGCCGGCGGATCGCGCCGGGCGATGTACACGCGGTCGCTCGAGTCGGTTGCCACCGATGGCGTCACCCCGCCGAAAACTCTTCCTTCCGGACCCTGTCCCCACCCCTCGACTACCTCAAATTCGAAACCGCCACCAGTCGCTGCCATCTCACTCCTCCCCAATCACAAGAGAATTTTTTCCGCTTCCTTATGTGGAAGAATTCCTGCCGCCCTCAATGTGTCTCAGGTCAGGCTGACGGCAGCTATCTTGGCGAAAAATGGGTTCAAGCTATCGGGCTTTCCATCAACACTGTGACGCCCATGTCGATATACTTGTTTCGATGCTCGGGCAAATAGCTCCTGAAACTGATTTTGGCGTCCGCGCCCTGCAGCTGCTTGAGCGCGTGGCGCACACAGTCGTCAACGCTCTTGAATGGATGCTCCGGATGCGCTTCCAGGTCATAGAGCAGGTCGTTCGGTCCCCAGGTCAAACAGTCGACCCCTGGCTTGGCCAGTTTGCGTACATTGGTTACGGCCCGAACCGACTCCATCTGAAGACACAGAATTCCCGTGCGGTTCCACCAGTCCGCGTACGCCAGCCGATCGCCGCGCTCTTCGATGCCATAACGCGCCGCGCCACCCCAACTCCTCCTGCCGACCTGGGGGTAGTAGAAGGCTTCCAACGCCTCATCCACAGTCGCCTCCTCCTCAACAATGGGAATCTCGATGCCGAGCGGGCCCAGATCGAGGATATTGCCGATCAGATAAGCGTGCCGCGTGTGCTTGATGCGAAACTGGACCGGGATACCCAACTCCGCTGCCAGCCCGCAGATCTCCACGACCCGCTCTTCGTTGTAGGGCGAATGCTGGCTGTCCACCGACAGGAAGTCGTAGCTGTCCTTGCTCAGTATCTCTTCCAATTGGTCCTTATCGGCGTCAAATGGGGCGGACACACCGATCACGATGTCTCCCCTGCGAATGCGTTCCTTCAGAGACGCGCCGTCTGACATCACTTCCTCCTGCGAATGGTTACAACCTATGGTCAAGTTTCATTTCAACGATAAATGACTGCAAATGAAGACGGTTCATGTCCCATGCACAACTACCTGTTGGATTCTGATCACAACGAGACAGTAAGCCAATCGTTTCCATCAAGTGTTCATCCCCGTCATAGGCTACCGACTTCTGGTTCAATTACTAAGTGCCTTGTCGTACCGCCCAGGTCTGATAGACGGCCCAATTTGAACATCAAGAGTTCCCGCTTCAATGGATTGGCTGAGTGTAAAGAGGCTCTTCCTACAGTTGGCAAAGTTACTGGCGTGGACACAATGACAGTCTAACATCATCGCGCCTTCAGCGCAGCCTGGCGCGCGCCGATTTCTCCGGGACGCGAGAGCCACTTACTCTAGATTTGACAGGGACGGTTCCGGCCAGCGGGCAGTTGGTGCAGGAACTTCCCGAGCGGAATCAGGCTGGATAACTAAGATTCGTAGGCAAAAAGAGATCGGGGCAGTAGATTGGCCTTCCGTCTTAGAATAGGTGGATCCCTAAGAAGAGGACTACGAATTCAGTCCAGGAACTCCACTTGACTGCGCAAGGCAAAGGACTGCGCGTCAATCGCCCTTGATACGGCCAGCACGCCGTCCAGATGATCGCATTCGTGCTGCAACAGCTCCGACAGATCTTTTTCGAGAAACATTGTCTGCTCCTGCCAGTCCTGGTCACGGAAAGTTATCCGGCATTCCTTGTGACGCTGGACCTTAACGACCAGATCGGGAAAGCACATGCAGTCGTCCCACATCGTGATCATCTCTTGGCTCTGCTGGTCGAGGACGGGATTGAAGAAGACCGTAGGTGAGGAAATATACATGTAGACGAGGCGTTTCATAACCCCGATCTGGGGGGCTGCAATAGCACGGCCGACGCCATATTTGGCCCGAAAATCAAACAGGGTGTCATGCAGATCCTGGACCACCGGTTCCAGGCCTTCAACTTCATCGGGCCGCACCGGCTCGCAGACTTCGTACAGTTTCGGATGTCCCAGCAAGAGAACCTGCTTAACTGCCATCTGATCGCTCCTGACTACGTATCCAAGGCAAGAGGATTTATCTATACTGTGGACTGCGGAAATCTGTTAGAGAGTATAGTGAAGATTGGCATCTTCGTCTACCCTACATTCGTTCTCAATGAACTGTGCAGAGTGCCTGCGGATTGAGTCAGAATGCAATTCAGCGGGCCCAAGTCGACAAATCGCGGATTGACAATGCCTTTCTTACAGTTTACAGTCTCAACCCATGACCTTCACCTGGACTACCCGCGGCTTCAATGACTTCCGCGTGGGCCAATTCGGCAACGCCGGCCAGAACCTGTATGTTTCCCGCGCCGGCGTGCTGCAACGCATTCACCAATACGACCTCAACGGCAACGGCCACCTGGACCTGTTATTCTGCAACAGCCAGAACCACCAGGAGCGTCCACCGGCCTATGTTTATGATGACCCGCTTGGGGACGCGAGCCGTACCGAGCTGCCGTCAGAGGGAGCCTGGACAGGCGCGATCGCCGATCTCAACGGGGACGGCTACGATGATCTCATTCTGGGGATGCGCAACAACGGCATTCGCCCCGACCTCAACGCCATCATCTACTACGGCGCCCCCGATGGCATGAGCGAACGGCGCCAGCAGCAGTTGCCCGTCCCGCAATGCGAGTCGGTGGCAGCCGCCGACTTCGACGGCGACGGCCGCCCTGACCTGGCTTTCGTCAGCCAGGGTAAGCTGCGCCTCTTCTATCAGACCGAATTGGGATTCGAACCGCACAGGTTCGTCGATCTCGACATCGTTGCCGATCAACTGGCCGCCTGCGACCTCGACGGCGACGGCTATGCCGACCTGGTCGTCCGTTCAGACAACGGCGGCGTAACCATTTATTGGGGCGGCGCCGATGGCATCAACGCTGAGCGTGCGTCTGTCTGCAGCGACCCCGAAGTGGCGCACGCCCCCGCAACCGAGTCGGCGGTTCAGTACGCCGAGCACGTCGAGGAAGCAAAGCCGCTGGCTGGTATCGTCCACCTGGACGGCGTTCCCCACCTGTTCCTACCCCGGTCACAGAGCGTTCTTCTTGTGCCTGTCGAAGCCGGCAGGCGCCTTGGCTCGCCTCTGAGGCTGTACTGCTCTAACGCCATGGCGGTGACGGTGGGAGACGTCAACGGCAATGGTTTCGACGACCTGGTGCTGGCCTGCCGCGAACCTTGTGAAGAGGGAGAGCGCTCGTGGATCTATTGGGGGAGCGGGCAGGGTTTTGACGAAACCCGGCGCACACCGCTAAGCAGCCATCACGCTTGCGACATCGCCGCTGCAGACCTGAACGGAGACGGCTGCGCTGAGGTGATCCTCTGCCAGAGCTATACCGCTGAATCCTACAGCGCCGACTCACTCATCTACCGCGGCACGCGCACAGGTGTCGACCCCGAGCCGGTCAGGCTGCCTTGCCAGGACGCCCGCCGCGTCCTGGTTGCCAAGGCTGGCCCGGAAGCCTTGCCTCATGTAATCTTTGTCAACCACTTCGGCCGTAACCGCCTCGGCAACATCAGCCCCTACATTTACTTTGGTGAGGCCGACGGGTTTTCCCCGGAAAGGCGGAAGGAGCTGCCCGGCTGGGGCGCGGTCGAAGCCCTCTGCTGTGATTTCAATGACGACGGCTTAGTCGACATCGTTCTCGCCAACGCGTCGGAAAACTCGGTAGACCGCGACCCGGGCTCCTATCTGCTCCTGAACGGGCCGCAGGGCTTTGCGGACGAACCCTCATCGATTCTCCCCACAGACCGGGCGCACGGCGTTTGCGCCGCCGACATCAACCGCGACGGCTACCTTGATCTGATCTTCTGCGGTTTCGACAACCCCGATCTGCTCGTCTTCTTCGGCGTCCAACCTGACCCCGGAGACGCACACGGGCTCTGTTTCGACACTGCCAACCCCCAACGCATCCGCCTGGAACACGAGGGCGTGATTTACAACGAGCCGCGCTGGATCTATCTAGCCGATCTCAACAATAACGGCTGGCTGGACCTGGTCGTGCCCCAGATTGCGTACGACCGCAGTTTCATCCTCTGGGGCGGGCCGGAAGGCTTCAGCATGGACCGCTGCCAGCCCCTTTCAGTCGTGCGCGGCGCCTGCGCCCGCGCCGCCGACCTGACTGGCAACGGCTATCTGGACCTCATCATCGGCGGCCACATGACCTCGCAGGACGGCCCGCACGACTCATTCGTCTACATCTACTGGAACGGGCCTGATGGCCTGCGCGAGGACCGGCGCACTCTCCTGCCCGCCAGCGCGGTCAACTCGATGGCCGTGGCCGACTTCAACAACGACGGCATGCTGGACCTCTTCATCTGCTCCTATCACAATGGCCGCGAACGGGACATCGACTCCTTCCTCTACTGGAACCGCGCCGGGCGCGGCTTTGCCGCGGCAGATCGCACGCGCCTGTTCACACACTCCGCGTCCGGCTGTGTTGCCGCCGACTTCAATGGTAACGGCTGGACCGACTTGGCGATCGCCAACCACAAGGTGGAGGGCGACCATATCGGCTTTTCGGCTGTCTGGTGGAATGGCCCTAATGGCTTCAGCGCCGAGCGCGTGACGCGGCTGCCGACGTCAGGCCCGCATGGCATGACCGCTGTCAGCCCGCACAGCATCGCCGACCGCGGCGCGGAGGAGTACTATCTGTCGGCGCCGTTCAAACTGCCGGCGGGCGCCCGCGTGACGGAGATTTCCTGGCGGGCGGAGACGCCGCCGCGCACCTGGGTCAAGGCCCAGTTACGATTTGGGGACACGGTCGCTGCGTTGGAAAGAGCGGCGTGGCAAGGGTCTGGCGATGGCGCGGAGTGGATTGAAGGGCCGCAGGCGTTGCAGGCAGAAGCAAGTGCCGGCCAATGGGTTCAGTACAGACTGGCCCTGGGCGCGTGGAATGCGTGCGGCACCCCACGCGTGACTACTGTGGAAGTGCAGTATAAATGACCAATGAACGTCTGAATTCCCTCCACCGCGCAGCGGCCAAGAGCGGCTGACTGCCAATCAGCTACTGCTAAACTGGACGTGTTCCAGAACCCCCGGGTTGCAGATGTCTTTCGGCTGCCTGCCGTTGAAAAAGTCGAGCACCGCGTCCACAGCCATGTGTTCGATGCGCCCGCGGCCTTCGATCGTTGTCGTCGACGAGTGAGGGGTCGCCACGATCTTGGGATGGGTGCGCAGTCGCGAAGAGACCGGGGGCGGCTCCGGGTCAAACACATCCAGCCCCGCGCCGAGGATCTGCCCGTTATCTAGCGCCTCCAAGAGCGCCTCTGGGTCCACAAGCGGGCCGCGGGCCAGATTTAGGAGGACGGCCTCGGTCTTCATCTGGGCGAAGCGGTCGGCATTCATCAGATGGTGGGTTTCCGGCGTTGATGGCGCGTGCATGCTGAGAAAGTCGGCGCTGGTGATGACGGTGTCCAGATCAGCGAGTTCTACGCCAAGCTCGGCGGCCCGCTCCGCGGTGATGTAGGGATCGAAGGCCAGCACTCGCATGTCGAATCCGCGCCCGCAAATATGGGCTACGCGCCCGCCGATGCGGCCCAGTCCCACCAGCCCGAGCGTCTTCCCCATCAGTTCCGTGCCCATCGGCAACCCTCTAGGCGCGAAGTCACCGGCAGCCAGCTGCTCCATCCCCGGTTTGGCCTGCTTGGCCACTGCCAGCATCAGAGCGACCGTGTGTTCGGCGGTTGATTCGGTGGGGCCGTCTGGCGTGTTGCAGAATACAACGTGATGGCGGGTGGCGGCGTCTATGTCTACGTTGTCGATGCCGATACCGGTGCGCACGAGGATGCGCAGATTGGGCAACCGATCAAAGACTTCGTCGTTGTAGCGGATTGCCGCGGCGGCCAGAATCGCCTGGGCCGGCCTGGCGCTGCCCACAGGGTCAGCAGGGTCTGCGATCAGGCGTGTGATCGATTGGGGAAACTTGGTAAGAGCGTCCGAAAGCTGGGGCGCCTCGCTCCAGATGTGCGTCAATTCAGAAGGATTCATGAAATCTGCTCCGGCTTGTCGACTGGTTGAATCGGGGAGGCAAAATTGTCCTGGAAGGATAGAGTGTGCGCGCAACTATGTCAAGATTTCGGCCGTTTCCCGCAACTTGAGTCGTAGCGCATCACCACTCTATTTTGACCTGCAGGTGTCACATCCACGAAGCCGGCGCGTCGAAAAGTCTCCGGCGACCCCATGTAAGTGTACGAAGGGGCATCCGGCGCAACCGGGTAACCTTCGACAGCAGATGCGCCCTGATCGCGGGCATAGGCTATCGCAGCTTTCAACAGCCGGCACGTCAACCCTTGACGCCGGAAATGGCGGTCAACGAAAAGGCACACCACCGACCAGACCGGCGTGTCGTCAATTCGAGGCAGCACGCGGGAGCGCTCCAACGCTGCGTAGGTCTCTCGCGGCGCGATTGAACACCAGCCAACCGGCTCCGTCCCGCTGTAGGCGAGGATGCCGACGGGTGTGCCCGCCCGCACCAGCTCTTCCAGAGCGGCCACACGGTCTTCTTTAGTTGAGCGGCGAAATGCGGTGCTAGTCATGCGCCACCGCATACAAGAGCAGTACCGGAACTTGCCGTGACACAGCGAGAAATCTGCCAGATCGGTAAGCCGCTCCACGGTTACTGGGCGGAACCGAATTTCTGGGACGTTCTGACTTTCCAACTGACACCTTCTAACTGTTGGCAGGAGAGGAAGACGCCAGCTATGGCGTTGCCATCTGGATCAATCTGGATAAGAATATATTATCCCTACTGAAACTGGGCCACAAAATCTCTAGGCATGGTGCCGCCTGCCGACTCTTGAGATCCAATGTGACAGCTACCTTCAGTGATGAGTCGCCAGAAGTTTTGGACTCGGCAATTTTTCATTGAATTCCGTTCATCGACATAGTGTCGCTTCAAGCGACGGTCAATCCAAGAGTTTCGCTAACGGGAACAGACACAATGCGTATTGCAATCGGCGGAATAAGTCACGAAGCCCTTAACACATCTCCTATAACTACCAGATTAGAGCATTTCCGTGTCTGGCGCGGCCAAGAGCTACTGCAGGGGGCAGGCCCGTTTTCGCCCTACGCAGCGGGGGCGGCGACGGGGTCATCGGCGGGACCGAAATACGCCACGCTTGCCGAAATGGAGGACGACCTGGGCGTTGAACTGGTACCTGTATTGTACGCAGGTGCCTTGGCCCCATCCGGCACTGTGGAACAGACCGCCTACCTCCAGTTGCGAGACGAGATCGTCGAAGGTATTGAGCAGGCGGGTCAACTCGACGGCATCTGCCTGGTCCTGCATGGCGCGCTTCTGGTCGAAAATATCTGGAGCGGCGAGACCGATCTGGTGCGCTCAATCAGGGCCGTTGTTGGAAACGAAGTCCTAATCTCAGCCAGGTTTGACCTGCATGGCAACCTCACCGAAGAGTTTGCCAACAAGACTGACATCTGGACGGTTTACCGCACCGCTCCCCACCGTGACGCCCCCCAAACGCTGGAAAGGGCGATGACGCTGCTCGTCCACTGTATTCGCGGCGGTCATCGCCCCCGACCAGTCTTTGTGCGCGTGCCAATGATATTGCCCGGGGAAAGGGCGACCACTGACGTTGAGCCGATGAAGTCGCTGCTGGCGCTGGCTGTCGAGATTGGGCAACAGCCGGGCATCCTCACCGCCGAAATACTGGTCGGCTTCGGCTGGGCGGACGCGCCGTATTCCTCCAGCAGCGTCGCGGTTATTGCCGAGGACGAGAGGCACCTGCCCCATGCACGGCGGCAGGCCAAACGGCTGGCGCAGGCCATGTGGGACCAGCGCCACAACTTCACTTTTGATTCGGAAGCCGCCGCGTCCGCTGACGAAGCCATCGATCTCGCCCTGGAAGCTGAGGAAAGCTGCGTCTTCATCGCAGATTCCGGGGACAATCCCACCGCGGGCACACCCGGCGACGCGCCTCACTTTCTTTCGCGTCTGATAGCCAAAAACGTCCCTGACGCGATTGTGGCCGGTATTCCCGACAGCGCGGCTGCCCGCATCTGTTTCGAAGCCGGCGTTGGCGCTACCGTATCGCTCAGTCTGGGTGGCAAGATGGACACGCAGTATGGCGCTCCCTTGGAAGTCACGGGCACTGTGGAACATCTCTGCCAGGCCGGGCCTGACACCAAGGAGGCAGCCATCGCCACTGTACGCGTGGGCGGCGTGCGTGTATTGGTTGCCGACAGGCGCATGTATTTCTCAACCTTGAACAACTTTCGCATGGCCGGAATCGAGCCGCTGGAGCACAAAATCGTGGTTGTGAAGCTGGGCTATCTCATGCCGGAGCTACGCGACGCCGCACCACGCGAGATCCTGGCACTGACCCCAGGCTATTCTGACTTGGATTTCACCCGGTTACCTTACAGATATATAACACGCCCGATCTTTCCCTTGGACGAGGAGTTCGCCTGGTCCCCCGTTATTACAAACGTAGCTGGATACGGCGGCTGACAGCGCCCAAGCCCAGCCCCAGGTTCTGTGCCCACATACAATAGAATCTTGTGAACCGTCTGCGATGATTTAGGTTCGCCGAAACTCAGGAGAAGAAAACATGGCCGGACCCGGCATGGAATTGGTCGGTGAAGAGGAGATAGAGGAAGTCCTGCAGGTGTTGCGAGCCGGCTACCTCTATCGTTACGGCATTTCGACCGCAGATGGCGACGACCCGCGCTTTCAGGGCAAAGTTTACCAGTTGGAGCAGGAAATTGCAGCCATGTCGCAGGTGCGCTACGCGGTGGCGGTCAACTCCGGCACGTCGGCCCTGTTGGCGGCGATGGTGGGGCTGGGTATCGGCCCCGGCGATGAGGTGATCGTTCCCGGCTTTACCTTTGTAGCAAGCATCTCCGCCATCGTCTACACCGGCGCCGTGCCGGTCCTGGCAGAGATCGATCGCACTTTCAATCTGGATCCGGAGGACGTGAAGGCGAAAATTAGCCCCCGTACCAAGGCGATCATGGCCGTCCACATGATGGGCAACCCGGCCCGCTTGCAGGAACTCAAGGCTGTCGCGGACGAAAACAGTTTGTATCTCATAGAGGACTGTTGCCAGGCATTCGGCGCGGCCTACCGGGGAAGTCCTATCGGCTCCATCGGCCATGTCGGCGCGTTCAGCTTCAACATTTACAAGACGATCACATCGGGTGATGGAGGCATGGTTATCACCGACGATGAAGAGTTGTACAGGCGGGCGTTCGCTTTTCATGACCAAGGTCATTCCCCGTTGCGGACCGGCGTCGAGATCGGTAGGCGCCCATTTCTCGGCCTGGATTTTCGCTATACCGAGCTGCAGGCGGCCGTGCTGCTGGCGCAACTGCGTAAACTGCCAGGCCTGATTGACCTTCTGCAGACCAAGAAGCGCCATTTGAAGGCGGCCCTAGCAGATCTGCCGGGCCTTGCCTTTCGCGAAGTGCTCGATGCCGAGGAAGAGGTCGCCACAATTCTGACGGTTATCCTGCCGACTGCGGATATAGCGCGGAAAGTTGCCGAGGACCTGAAGAGCAAAGTGGTGGCCGAGGCAGGCTGGCACGTCTACAACAACATGGAACATCTTCTCGAACAGCGCATGCCTACCCCTCTGTCCTGTTCGTTCAGTTGCCCCCACTACGCCGAAAGTGGCGGTGCAATGCAGTACCGCAAAGGGATGCTACCGCGCACCGACGACCTGCTGGCACGCTCGATCAACATCAGTATCGGCGTGTCCGACGCCGGCCTTGGCTCAGCCTTTGGCGTTACCATAAACGACGATCTGGATGTTGTCGCCGAGAGAGCAGAAACTTTTCGCCGCGTCGCTGCCCGCTATCTTAACTGAACTTGAACATTACACTGGGAAGGAGGAAAGAAACGGCTCATCTGCCAGGACTAACGACATTGACACGAAGTCAGCCAGCATTGTAAAGTCATACTGACCTCGTCCAGAGCAGAAATAGCAGTTATTCGAGACAAGAAAGGAAACGGTTTTCCATGGACGCAGCCACTACTGATATCGCCCAGTCCTTTTCTGAATACGGTTTCGCAGTCGTACCGAACCTGTTTCTTCGGCAGGAGGTTGAAGCCCTAAAGAAGGAAGCGCGGAGGATTCTGGATGAGGTAAGGCAAGTGTCTGGAGGCAGCAATAGCGCCAGGGAAATGCTGGATGCCACCGGCGTGTATGTTGGTATGGCAGGGCGCAGCGGCATTTTCCGCCAAGCTGCGCGCGACGAACGCCTGGTCAACATCCTGGAGGCCATTATTGGCCCAAACGTTGAATTCCTAAGCGATAAAGTCGTCTATAAGGACACGGATACTCACACCGCAAGCCCGTGGCATCAGGACTGGCCCTATTGGGAGGGGACGCACAAGGTTTCCATCTGGGTCGCGCTCGATGACGCCACGCCGGAGAATGGATGCCTCAAGTTGATGCCAGGATCCCACAGAGGCAGTATAGTCCATGACGGCGACAGCAGCGACGGCATAGGCTTTGGCCACCGAGTCCGGCCCGAAACGGTCGATGAGAGCGCGGCCGTCACCGCCCCACTGGAGGCTGGGGGGGCAGTCTTCTTCCACGACCTGACCATGCACGCCAGCCACCCCAATACGCAGCGCCGCGAACGCTGGACCTGGATTCCCACTTATCGCGACGCCCAGGCAGACGATCCACCCTATTCGTTTGCCGTCGCCAACTCCGTGGTTCGCGGCGTAGGGCGATAGCGAGTAACTTCAGGGACTTTCCCGAATTTACCCGAAGGTAACAGTCTAACCAGAATGAAGTTCTTGATCAGTCCCTTGGCTTGTCAAAAAGCGAGCAACTGGCTGTGCTAGCCCGCAGAAATCACGCGAACTGGGGAGGATGCTTGGTTGAACCATCAGCTGCTCAAAATTGAGTCTACCGATCAAAAGCCGGAATCTTATCTGAGAGAGATAGG
Organism: Caldilineaceae bacterium; assembly: GCA_958295845.1. Classification (GTDB taxonomy): domain Bacteria; phylum Chloroflexota; class Anaerolineae; order Caldilineales; family Caldilineaceae; genus Bin5. The sequence goes on along the minus strand of OY282376.1, from coordinate 3,911,947 downwards.
CTCTCTCTTTGCCGTCTTTGACGAACATTCACAGGACTCAGGCAACATATCGTATGGCGTGCAGGTTGACCGGCGGCGCTTCTTCGTCAAGACCGCCGGCGATCCTTCAGATCTACGCTCCTTCCTGTCTCACAAAGAGAGAGTTTCTCTGCTCCACAACGCCGTCCGCTTGCGGCGCAGCTGCGCCCATTGCGCCCTGCCGCAGCTACACAACGTGATCGAGTCATTGCACGGACCAATGCTCGTTTATGACTGGATCGAAGGAGAACTCCTACGCGCCGACAGCGCAACGCGACAGCAACCTCAGTCAGCCCTGCAGCGTTTCCGCAGGCTGCCCGTACCTGAGATTCTCAGCGCGTTGCACCATGTCTTCGAACTGCACCTTGAGCTCGCGCAGGCAGGATGGATAGCGGTCGATTTCTACGACGGTTGTCTTATCTATGACTTCGCTATTCGAAAAATGCAGGTCATAGACCTGGATATGTATCGAGAAGGCCCATTCGTCAACGGGATGGGTCGAATGTTCGGCTCATCCCGCTACATGGCCCCCGAGGAATTTGAACGCGGGGCGATTATAGATGAGAAAACTACCGTCTTTACGATGGGCCGCACCGTGGCCAATCTGCTCTCAGACGGCTCTCTGGCGCGATCGGCATTCCGAGGCGGCGACGGGCATTACAGCATACTCCGCCGGGCCTGCTGTGCGTCGCGCGATCAACGCTTTGCGTCCATTTCGGAGTTCTTCTCCGCCTGGCAGGAAGCAGGCAAGGGCGCGCTGTCCGGTTGAAGGAGTCTATGGGGTGAGAAGAGGTGTGGAACTATGAACCTGCGCGGCCGGCGGTTTCGTCAGGCGAACACTGAAAGGCACTTCGTGTAAAGCAACTACTGACGAACGGGAAAAGGTCTCTACCGCCCCCCAAATCCCGTCATGGCGATCCCCTGGACAAAGTAACGCTGGGCCACAATGAAAATCGCCACCATCGGCGTCAGCATCACCGTGCTCGCCGCAAAGACGACCTCCCAGTTCTGGGTATAGGAGTCGTTGTAAGCGCGGATGCCCAGGGCCAGCGGCCACTTGTCCATTGAGTTGATGTAGATTAGCGGGTTCATGAAATCGTTGTAGTGCTGCAATAGCGCAAACACCGCAACAGTCGCGATCACCGGTTTGGAGAGAGGGAGGAGAATCTGGATAAGGACGCGGATGCGGCTGGCGCCGTCGATCTCGGCCGCGTCTTCCAGCTCCATCGGGATGCCGCGAAAGAACTGGCGCATGAGAAAGACGTAGATTGCACCGATGCCCGCCCAGTAGGGCACGATCAGTGGCAGCCATGTATCGATCCATTTCAGGTTTTTGAATATCAGGAAGCGGGGTACCAGGGTCACCACATCGGGCAGCATCATCGTCGCCAGGAGCAATGCAAACCAGAAATTGCGCCCCGGCCAACTGATACGGGCAAACGAGTAGGCCACCAGCGCCGACGAAACGACAGTTCCCACAACAGCAAACAGAACAATGATCAGCGTGTTGTAGAGGAATCTCGTTAGCGGCAATAGTTGAAACGCCTTGACGTAATTGTTCCAATGGGGATCCTGGGGCAGCCAGACGATCGGGTGCGCGAACACCTCGGTCGAGACTTTCAGAGAGGAGGAGATCATCCAGAACGTAGGCACCAGGAAGGTGACCACCAAAAGGGTCATAAAGAGTTGAAGCACCACCAGCCGGATCGTCTCCCAGGCGGAGCGAGATGCCTCACTTTTTCTGCGTTGTAGGGCGCTGTTCGCTTGCAGATCGGCAGAGGTTGACTGCCAGTCGGTCGCCAAAGCCCCCTGCGCCTGCCTGTCTGACCGCATCGTCATTCCCCTTCCTCGTAGTAGACCCAGCGTCTAGACAAGTAGAACTGGAACAGAGTAAAGCCTACAACAATGACGAAGAGCTCCCAGGCCAGAGCCGAAGCATAGCCCATGTTGAAGTACTGGAATGCATTGCGATAGATGTTCAGGACCACAAATAGAGTAGCGTCCTGTGGTCCGCCTTCGGTCATGATCATCGCCGGCACAAACGTCTGGAAGGAGTTGATGATCGCGATCACCATGTTGTAGAAGATCAAGGGCGTCATCAGCGGCAGAATGACGTAGCGCAGACGTCCAAACGTGCCGGCCCCATCCAGGCTGGCGGCCTCTTTCAGCGACTCCGGGATACTGCCCAATCCGGCGATAAAAATTACCATCTGGCGGCCAATCATCCAGAAGGACATGAAGATAAATGCCGGTTTGGTGAGGCGCGGTTCAAAGAGCCACATACGCGGTTCGATGCCGAACCAGCCCAGCGCTTCGTTGAGAATTCCGAATTCCGGGTGCAGCACCCGCTGCCAAACCACTGCGCTGGCAACCAGAGGCACGATGATCGGCATGTAAAAGCCGGCGCGGTAGAAGTCGCGGAAGCGAATTCTCTGCGTTAGTGCCAGGGCTAATGTGAATGAAATTGTCAGCTGGATCGGAACTGCGAAAATCGTGTAAAAGGCGCTGTTATAGAGGCTGAGATTGACCTTTGGGTCTTTGAACATCTGCGCCAGATTGGCGAAACCGACAAATACAGGCGGGCGCAGAAGGTCCCATTCAACAAAGATCAGATAGACCGAATAGAACATCGGGAAGGCTATGAAGACCGAGAACCCGATGATAAACGGCGAAGCAAACAGATAGCCGGCGATCCAATCCCGCAGTTGGCGTTTTGAGATGCGACGTTTGCCGCTTAAGGCAGTGGTAGCCGCCATGAATGATCCTCGAGGGGGCGGCGATACAGTTCGCCGCCCCCTTTGTATAGCGTAGCTTTCTTATCCCTGCCTGGCCCAGTGGGCATCGAGCAGGCCCTGCACGCCTTCATTGAGCGCGGGAGCGACCTCAGCAGCCGTTGCGCTGTTGGCCAGCATCGGATCCCATGCAACTGGCTTTGCCACCTCGCTCCAGATCTGCCCGCGAGAGACGCCGCCGATTACGTCCACCTCAGAACGCAAGAATGCGTTGCTGAAGGCGGCTGCGTTGGAGACACCGAAGCGCTCCTCAATCGTCGGGCCCCAGAAGTTCTCGACAAGGTCCGCGGTGTTGGGGATACGCCCAGTGATGGTCGAATAGATCTTCTGGCCATCTTCGCCGCCCATGTAATGAACGAAGTCCCAGGCGGCATCCACCAGATCGCTCTTAGGTACGCACACGCCCTCGGCCCAGCCGCGGTGAGGCCGGCTCTCGTCCGCCATCTGCGGCATCAACACCACGTCGAATTCGATCTCCTTCCCCTCTTCGCGTAGTTCAGGGCTGTTCAACCGCGGGAAGAACCAGGGACCTTCATATTTCATGGCCGCGTTGCCGGTGTCGATCGTGTTGGTGCCGCCTTCCAAATCGGCCGGTGTCGGCGAAATGCCTAGGCCGTACATGAAGTCCTGCGCGACAAACTGCAGAATCTCAATGATTTCCGGCTGGTCGTACATGGCCGTGCGGGGGTCAACCAACTCGTCAAATTCCTGTACGCCGGTGGCGCGGATCCAGTGAATGTCGCGAGCATAGCTGCCGTTGGCCTGATATCCGTACATCTTGGAATCGCCGTCGGTGCTGGTCAGCTGCTCGGCGATACTGACAAAGTCCTCGAACGTCCAGTCGTCGGTCGGATAAGCGACGCCGGCTTCGTCGAAGGCATTCTTCGCGTAGAACATCACCATCACACCGGACTGAAGCGGAATCAGATAGCGGCTCCCGTCGCGACGCGTGCTGAACTCGATACTGTCAACGCCTTCCGGATACGGGCCGGTGAAGTTGTCCCGTTCAACGTAAGCGTCGATCGGGGCAAGCAGACCGGCATCGCTGAACGGTTGCCACTCCCAGCCTTGGAACGAGGCAATTTCAGGCACAACGCCACCCGCAAATGTGGTCTGCAACTTGGTGTAATAGTCCACACCTGTGCCGCTTATCGAAGGCTTTATCGTCACGTTCGGATTCTGCTCGGTATATGCATTCCCCAACGCTTCCCACGCGGGGATGTCAGAGGCGTCGCCCCAGGCGAAAAAGTCCAGTTCGATATCCTCGGCGGCAGGGGCTGAGCCGCCTTCTCCGCCGCTGTCCGCGGGCGCCGGCGCCGGACACGCCGCCAGCAACAATGTAGTGGAGCCGATGCCGATTCCTTGCAGAAACGAGCGTCGGGAAACTTGGCGTTTCCTGCTCCGTTGGGCGTCTGTCATTGTTCCCTCCTTAGGTGGGTCAACTTCGGACCAGTATTCGGATCGTGAACCTATGGACGGCCCGCGGCGTGGCGGCGACTCGCTGAGGATCGTGAAGCCAGCCCTGTGGGGCCACTCGGCATAGGATACATCAATTGGCAGAATTCGTCACAATTGGGCGGTTGCATGTAGGAGAACAGCGAAGTGGTCGCATTCATTAACCAACTACTAACCTCTTCATAATTTGCACTTATATTTGAACCTGTAGGATTGCCTGTCAATGCAGACATCCTTAAGTTCTAAATCCATCCCTACTGGCTGAGAAAGTTGCAAACTGTCTTGCGGCCCGGTGCAAATGGCATTCGAGGAAAACAAGGGCTGGCGGGTCTTGGCCCGTTTTCGGGGGCGGGCCCTGTTTCGTCTCTCTATATAACTTTCAATGCGCCAGTAGGATTCCAGCGAAGGGAACCTCTTATGGATTCGTTTCTGTTGCGGCGGACGGGCGCCGAATGCATCGGCGTATTCTTTCTTGTTCTGGCTGCCTGCGGGTCCGTCATGATTGGCGGGCTGACGGGCGCGTACGGACACATGGGCATGGCCTTCTCGTCAGGGCTTGTCGTAATGGTCATGGTAGCCGCGACCGGCCACCTGTCAATGGCCCACCTGAACCCGGCAGTGACGCTGGCTTTTGCTCTTTCGGGTCACTTCCCGTGGCGCGAGGTGCCGGTCTACATCGTCGGCCAACTTACCGCAGCTGCACTGGGAGCTGCCGTACTCCGGCTTATGTTTGGAAACGTTTTCGCACTGGGCGCCCATCTTCCGGCCGGACCGACTCTGCAATCTCTGGTCATGGAGGTCTTGATAACCGCCATCCTGATGTTTGTCATTGCAGCGGTAGCTACGGACCAACGTGCGCAGGGCCTGCCTGCTGCGCTTGCAATTGGTGGGGCGGTGGCGTTGAACATACTCTGGGCAGGCCCGATCAGCGGCGGGTCAATGAACCCTGCCCGTTCCTTCGGCCCGGTCCTTGTCTCCGGTGAATGGACGGCTCACTGGATCTACTGGCTCGGTCCTATATTCGGCGCGGCAGTCGGGGCTTTCGCCTACGAATTCGTGCGCCGCAGCGAACCCGAAAAGAAGCAAGCCTAACATATGCTAACTTGGAAAATCTGTATTCCTCTGCTTGAACTGATGGGTGCTTGCAGGAGGGAAGAGGCGGGTAAGGTGTACCGCCCCATCGGCAGATCTTTCTGGCCACAGGATCCTTTGACCACCAACCAATATCAGGCTACATCCTGATACGGACCTCGGTTTCCGGGAGGCATCAGGGCGGCGACTTGGGTCATGGCATTTTTGGCGAGGGCGTCAAAGTGTCTCCGTCTCTCGCTCCGAGGAAGGTCTTCGGGGATTGTCAGTGGCCCAAACGGTCTGCCAACACGTATTCTCACATGGGTCCTGCGAAACTTACGCAGGTTGACCAGAATCTTTTCTGTCCCCAGCACGGCTACGGGCAGGAGGCGAGACTGCGCCTGTGAAGCCAGCATGCCAACGCCTGATTGGGCATGAATGAGTTTTGCGCTGTGGCGCGCCGTGTGACCGGCAATCCGTTCGATCCGCTCGCCCCGCTCCCGCGCCCCAGCCATGGAGGGATCGATTCCCCCCTCAGGAAAAACGCCGATGGTTCGGCCGTCCTTCAGCGCGGCCAGCGCCGCACGCATTGCCTTGCGATCCACCTGCCCCCGCCAGATCGGAATCAAATTGAACGACCGGCTGAGAAAACGGAAAAAGCAGACGCGTTCTGTCTCAATGGCAAGCAGGAAAACGATGCGGACCGGCAGGAAGATCATGAGCAAAGGGCCGTCGAACCAGCTGAAGTGATTGGAAACGAGTATCAAGGCCTCGTTGCGCGGGAAGTTCTCCAGGCCCGTTACTGAGACAGAAACAAAAAGGCTGCTAATCAACCGGCCCAGGAACACAAGTATTGACTGGAGGATTCCCTGTAGAGAGGCGTACATGGCACCATTCTCCTCTAAGTCAGGCCGGCAGCGGCGCCGTCGCTGCGATCAACCCGCTGTCCTGAAGTTCCTGCCACATCGCTGCGGGCACCTCCACATCCCAGATAGCCCGGTTGTCGTCAGCCTCCGCCGCCGTCGCCGAACCAATGACGAGTGAGGCGATGGCAGGGTGACCTCCCGCGAAATGCAGGGCAGCAACGTGCAATGGCACCCCATGTCTGGTCGTAATCTCCTGGAGACGCCCCGCCTTTGTCAGAATCTCCTCCGGCGCATCTTCATAATTGTATTTTGCGCCTGAAACCGGCCCTGTGGCCAGAATACCGCTGTTGTAAACACCGCCAAGAAAGATGCTTACATCATTTTCAGTACACCAGTCCAGGAAATCCAGCGAGGTTTGCTCCAGGAGCGTATAGCGGCCTGCCAGCAAGAAGCAGTTGACGTCGATGTTCTTGGCAAACTCCCACTCCATCTCCCACTGGTTCATGCCGGCTCCCACCGCGCCGATCACCCCCTGCTCACGCAGGTCCACAAGCGCAGGGAACGCCTCCTCCAACGCCTGCCGGTAGTGAACTTCTTCGTTCTCAACGTCGGGGTCATGCACGAGCAGGATGTCAACGCGGTCCATCCCCAACCGTTCGAGGCTGTCCTCCAGACTCTTCATGACGCCGTCTCGTGAATAGTCAAAATATATCGAGCCATCAGGACGAATGATGCGGCCAATTTTGGTCTGGATGACTAACTCATCGCGTGGAACGCCCCGCAGCGCCGCGCCGAGCCGCTGCTCCGCCTCACCCGTACCGTAAAGAGGCGCGGTGTCGAAGAAGCGAATACCGTTTTCATAGGACCGCCGTACGGTCTCATGGGCCTCCTCATCATCTAAGGGATCGTATAGATTGCCGATCGGGGCGGTGCCCATGCCCAAACGCGTAACCTGGAGTTCGGTATTGCCGACCTGGGCGCTCTGGATGGGGTTCGCTGTCATCACGTTTCTCCGTTTTGCGGCGACTCTCTACTCATGATCGCACGCGCAGTTGTCAAGACCGTTTACATCATCCTGTGGGCTGAGTCGGGTGCCGGCGGACCAACGCCTAATGCTCTTGCACGTACGCCTGAGCGCTACCAACTTTCCAAGAGACTGACACGAATCATGCGCGCTGTCTCGCTTCCCTGACCTTATGAAGATTCCTGAAGCGCCGCAGGAATTGTACAACAACTGTGGTTGTTACGCCACAGACTTTCGTTCAGCCGCAAAGACATACGACTAAAGGCCGCTACAATAGAAACCGGTACCGACGGTAGCATGTTTCTACAAAAAGAAGAGGCAAGCCAGCTTACTGAATCATCCAAAGTATAGTCGGCCTGGAAAGGGACAGTATGCTAGGGACGGAGATGAAAATCTCTGCGAAGAGGATTGACTGGCGTTCAGCCGAAGGACTGTGGTAAGTGGACTTTCTGCGATTTGGAATGCATCCGTCATCGACTGCGATTATGCTAATTTCTCGTGAAAGGCATCCAACTGTGGGAGGATTCTGTCCCAGGCGAAATGCTCCTCGACAAACGACCGACCTGCCCTACCGAGCGCGCGACTGCGCTCGCCGCCGGCGGCCTGGTCGCGAAGCAGTGAAAGGACTGCGTCGGCAAAGGATCTGGCGTCATCAGCGATACAGAGGTGTTCGCCGTCCCGAAGCGGAATCCCTTCTACGCCCATGGAGGTGCTGACCACTGGCTTTGCGCAGGCCAGTGCCTCCAGGATCTTAAAGCGCGTGCCTCCGCCTACACGCATCGGCGTCAAGTAGACAGATGCACCATGAATATAAGGAACGACATCGTCGACAGCTCCCGTCAACTCCACGTCTGGAATCGCTCGCAAACTGTTTAGCCTGGGATGGGGATCCAAGCCGACGATCTGCAATTTCACATCCAACTGGCGGTGGATGCGGGGAAGCACATACAACCCGAACCAGAGCATGGCATCCACATTCGGGCGATAGTCCATTTTCCCTGTGAAGACCAGCAGGGGAGGGCTGGTTGCAGGCAGCGGTTCAGGCACGTAACGAGAGATTTCTATCCCATTGGGCACAGTGACGCTTGCGGTCTGCGGCGCCAACGAAGTCAGCGCCTGCCGGTCCGGGTCACTGACGGAAACGATACCATCAACGGCTTGGCAGAAGGCCCTTTCATAATTATACAGCTTTCTCCACTGCAGCATGCTGTACCCGGCAGCGTGCCAGCGGTTCAGGCTTCGGGCGTCCATCTGTGCGGCTCGTTTCTGCAGCAGAAACTCTACATTATGAGCGTCGAAAACAACCCTTGGCCTGTCTCCGGAATTGCCCAGGACCTGGAAACCGTATGGCGCCATCTCCAACCCCTCCACCTGGACCAGATCGTACCTCTCCTCGTCCAGCATTCGCTGCAATACAGAGTGAGCCCCGCCCTGTTCCAGGCGCAAGGCCATATCCGGTCTGGTTTCCCTGAAGGTATCAAGCAATCGGTCGCGCGGGGGCCGCTCAGGTTGACGGAAACCTTCGACCCGAGAACAGATCTTCAGCAGTTCCGGTTCGGGCCATTGCTGGTTCTGGGGCGAAAGGCAGGTGAGGAGATGAACCTCATGCTTTGTAGCGCAGTGGCGCAGCAGGTGGTAGTTGCGAAGCGCTGCTCCCTGCCGAGGAGGGAAAGGCGACTGAGGTGTGAGGAAGAGGATTTTCATCTACGGACGTCAGACAGACGAGTGATGCGCAGGCGCGGCCGGAACCGCCGTACTGTCGCATACCATCCTATAGACGTCAAGTGTTTCCAAGGCTGCGCGGCTCCAGCTAAAGACAGAGGCGCGCTGTAACCCTTTCTGGCTAAGCTCCTGATGCAACGGCTCCTCAGTCAGGAGTCGGTGCATAGCGACTGCTATCTCTTCCCGGTTGGCGGGGTCGACGATCAGCCCCGCGTCGCCGACAACTTCCGGCATACTGCTCGTATTGCTCACAATTGTGGGTGTGCCGCAGGCCATCGCCTCCAGCGGCGACAACCCGAATCCTTCATAAAAGGCAGGGTGAACATGGCAACGTGCGCCCACAAATAGCTGATGCAAATCCTCGTCAGGCACCCGGCCGATAAAATATGTGCTCCTGCCCAAATCCAACTGTTCGACTCTACGATAGATCTCCTCATACAACCAGCCGGGCTTTCCGGCCAGGACAAGGCCAGTGTCCTCAACGCCGTAATATTTTCGAAGGTGGTGGAAGGCGTCCAGCAAACCTTCGATATTCTTGCGAGGTTCGATCGTGCTGACAAAAAAGATATACTTTTCCGGGATTCCGTATTTTGCCTGCATGGCCGCGCGGCACTGCTCTTGCGACAGGGGGCAGTAATGTGGCGCTGCGGCCTCGTAAATGATGCTTATCTTCTTGGGAGAGGCGCCGAGTTGCCCGACTACATCGTTCTTCGTACTTTCGCTGGGCACGATGATGTGGCGGGCATGCTCTACAGCCTTGTCGATCTGACTGTAATAGGACGCATGGTTTTCAGTCAGAAAATGGGGCCAGCGCAGGAAGGCCAGATCGTGGACGGTGATGACAGAAGGGATGTTGCTGTGCAGGGGAGGGATAAAGTCTGTGCTGTGAAGAAGGTCCAGGGAATGGAAAGACAGTTCTGCAGCGAGCATCGACTGTTCAACGCGTGAATGCACGGGCGCGAACAACGTGCGCCGTTGAAAGTTTGGCGCGTCTGCAAGTGGATCCCGCTGTTTGCGGTGCTGGAAAACCGTGTACGCCGATTCCCGATCCAGGTGCGCAAGCTCTTCAATGAGATGCTTCGTATAGCGACTGATTCCTGCCGGTTGATGGTAGCTCAACCGGGCGTCAATTCCAACTCGCATTGTCTCAACGAATCTTTACAGGGGAAAGTCCGGCCTGTGTCTCTCCTCGTTGCATCGTCAAGGAAATTCTACAGACTCTAAATTGCGATCCCGACAGGCTGGGGGCACCTGCATTAGGGCAAACATACAACTATTATATTAACAGTACTTGATTTATTGGTCAAGAGAAACTGTAATGCCTCCCTTAACTTTTTGTCTTCAGTTCGATAATTGATCCCAGCAGCTCTTGGGTATCCAGGTAAGCCCACACCGCGCCAGGGTCAAGAGTCGACCCGCCGCTCTGGAGAATGTCCACTTCCAGCTCTTGTGCGACGCCCTCGGGATCGGGCACACGGAAGAGCAGGTGGTGCAGACCCTCTCCCTTCTCCTCGAGGAACTCGGAGTAGATGTTTTCTCCCTCAAGCGGCTCGATAAATTCGATCTGCACGGCGCCGGCCTCAATGAAGGCCAGCCTCATACGAAAGTTTCCCCGCCTCCCCCGAAATGTTGATTGCGCATCCAGGTCGCTGCCCTCGGGCGGCCAGTCCACGACTTGCACCGGCTCCAACGCAAAACGTTCTGTCCAAGCATTGGCCGCGGCACTGGCATCTCGCACTACGATGCCCACTTGTACGATCGATCCCAATTCTATTTTGTTCATAAGTGGCTCCTGCTCCCGGGTCCTATCACCCAATGACTATCTGTCAGCGGCCTTGACCACCGCTGGGGGTTCGCATTTATGTTTTGGCCGCAGTTTTGCAGCCTCGAGCGCAACGACCAGCGCGATCCCGACCTCCTTTCTACCAGGAGATCCCAAGCAGGTTCGAGCCGCAACCTTCTTTTGCTGAATCTGTGGGATAATATCAACTGCCAGCGTGAAAGCCAAACATTCCCGTAGGAGAGTTTCCATGTTAATTCAGGATATCAAGACAACCGTGCTGTCTCTCCCTCATCTGCCGGGATTTAAGGACGCCACAATCCGCCATATCGCGCGCGGGCGCAGTCAGTGTTTCGTCCATATTCACTCCGATCAGGGCCTGATAGGATTAGGACTCGGTGGCGGATCAACCGCCGCGCGCGAGGTGATCGAACGTACGCTCAAGCCCATTCTAATCGGGCAGAATGCCCTGCACATCGAGCAGCTGTGGGACGATATGTTCTGGGCGATTCGGGGCGTCGGTCGCAAGGGCCTTGCCTTCAGCGCCCTTTCCGCTGTGGACATCGCACTCTGGGATCTTAAGGCGAAGTACTACGAGACGCCCCTCTATCAACTGCTGGGACCCTACACGGAGTCGGTACCGGTTTACGGCAGCGGCGGCTGGACCCACTTCAGTCAAGATGAGCTGGTAGAGGAACAGTGCGGCTACGTGGGGCGCGGCATGAAAGCCGTGAAGATGAAAGTGGGCAAGGATTTCGGCCAGAGTGAGCAGGAGGACGTGGCTCGCCTCGCGGCGGTACGAGAGGCCGTTGGCCCTGATGTGGAGATCTACATCGACGCCAATAACGGCTACTACGCCAAACAGGCAATCCGCATGGCGCGAACATTCGAGCAGTACAACGTAGGCTGGTTTGAAGAACCGGTCCTGGCCGACGATATTGATGGGCTGGCGGTCGTCGCCAGAGCCATCGACATCCCCGTAGCAACCGGTGAACACGAGTACACCAAGTATGGTTTCAAGGACCTCATCGCCCGCGGCGGCGCCGACATCGTACAACCGGACGTTGGCCGGGTAGGCGGAATCACCGAATGGATGAAGGTCGCCCATCTTGCCCACGCTTTCAATCTGCCGGTTGCTCCCCATGCCTACCAGCTTATTCATCTTCACATGGCCTGTGCAACGCCAAATCTGAAAGTCGTCGAATATCTGGGCACAGTGGAGGCAGCAGACCGCATTTTCTACACTTCCTTCGATGAGCCCCAAAACGGCCAGTGGTCCCCCGATCCGGATAGACACGGTCTGGGCCTGGAACTCGACCCGGTCGCGCTCAAACACTATGCCGTAGAGTGAGCAGCACTCGATTGCAGTACAGCATCCAAGGTCTGATCAGCGTGCATCGCTGGCGGCTGCCCGAAAACCTGAGTGGACAACCCGATTCTTTGGGGAAAAGCCAGAAAGCGGTCGCGTAATCAACTTTGCAATGCAATTGTAGGGCTGAGTACGGGCCCCATCTCACGGTCTGCGCAGCTCTAGATCTGGGTCGCGCTGGGGAGAGCCCTACCTAGGCCAGACCATACCTTGACTGAGCCACGGTTGTCTGCAAACTTTGGCAAGTGGTATAATTCAGGCTCCACAATGCCCCTGCGGCCAAGCTGCTAAAGGTCTAGTATTCCTTCCCTCGTGCGTGATTGAAAGGGGCCAGAACATAAATGAGGTCGACCCGCTTGCCGGTCAAGCCCATCTGAGCGCGCCCATCCCAAAAGTGCGCTGAAAGAAACATAAAATGGACAACGCCCAACTCGCCCAAATCGTAACATGGCTCGACGAAGAACACCGGCGCGACCGGGCTGAAATCGCCCGTCTGCAGCAACAGCTGGAGAGCCAGAGTGGAGACATCGTCGAACAAGCGCGTCGAATCCAGGAGCTTGAGGGACGTTTGGCGTCGACGATCGCGCAATTGGGCAGATTCACCCAGGTGGAACAGCAGATTGAAAGTGTCAAGCAGGAGCTTGGCCTGATGATCGACCGCAGCGACGAAGGGCAAGCCCAATCATCTCGCGAATATGAGCGGGCCAGGCTGGCGGACAGGGAAGCCCTGACCAGGGAGATCAGTGAGGTTCGACGTGAACTGCCTCGCATCGGCCGTATCGAAGAGGCAGTCGAGTTGCGCAAGGGCGAGGAAGAGCGCATGGTCGATATGATAATGGAGAGCCGCAACCAGGTAAATCTGCTTGTCAAGGAAATTGAAGAACGTACACGCCAGATTCCGTTTCTCACCGACCAACGCTCTGGTGACGCAAAACGTATCGCCCAGTTGCAGCAGGAAACAGTCGAACTGTTCAAGCGCACCGAGGCCTTCACCGGGCGCTTTTCCATTCTCGAGGACGCCGACCGCCGCATGAGCGCAGAAATTGAGCGCTGGCGGCCAGTCTTTGGCGAGATCCGTGAAGAGCAACAGCAGTTCATGGAACGGCTGCGTGTCGAGGTCGTCGAACGCCTGCAGGTTCTCACCCGCTGGCAGGAAATTATCGACGACCAACAGTCGGTCGTCAACAAGAATGAAGAGCGGCTGCAATCCTTCTCCCAGACCGTTGAAACCGCCCGCCGGGCTGCCAATACGATCCCGGAATTTCAGGAAAACATTCGTCGCGACCAGACCCAGGTGCAGGAACTACAGCGGCTGGCCGAAGAGCGCATGCGGCGCGAAATGGAGGAATTCCAGGAGGAGTACGAGAAAAGAAGCCGTCGCGACGGTCTCCGTCAGGAGCACCTATGGAGGGAACAGGAGAAGAACAACAAAGAGTTGCTGGATCATCTCCCTCCAGTTCTGCACGACCTGCGGGTGCACGAAGAGATGCTGCGCCTTCTCTGGAAGCTGCAGGAGCAATATGGCGGCAGATACATCAGTGCGGCCCAGCTCTGGCTCGACGGTCTGCAGACGGCCCTTGAAGAGAAGGACGATACGATGAAAGACCTGGAAGAGGAATGGCAGAAGCAGCGCCGCACCGCCGAACTTTATGCCCGCCAGAACAATAACACGCCCCGCACGGCCGGTATCGCCTCAGGTGAGCCGTCACAGAATCGCACCTGATGCGGGTCATCGCCACGGCAGGACATGTGGACCACGGCAAGTCCACGCTGGTCCAGGCGCTTTCAGGAAGTAACCCCGACCGTCTCGAAGAAGAACAGCGTCGCGGGCTCACCATCGTGCTCGGCTTCGCCTGGATGGACTTGGCAATGCCCGACGGTACGCAAGAGCCTGTCAGCATTGTAGACGTCCCCGGCCATATCGATTTCATCAAGAACATGCTTGCCGGTGTCGGAAGCATCGACGCCGCAGTCCTCGTTATCGCCGCAGACGAAGGGGTCATGCCCCAGACCCGCGAACACCTCGCCATTTTGGACCTGCTCGCCCTTCCCCAAGGCTTGGTCGCCCTTACAAAGACAGACCTGATTGACGACCCCGAGTGGCTGGAGCTGATCGAGCTCGACATTCATGAGATTCTGATCGGAACACGTCTGGAAGGGGCGCCCATCGTCCCTGTGAGCGCGCAGAATGGCGAAGGTCTGGACCATCTGCTTTCGGCCTTGGCAACCGCTCTGACAGCCCTGCCCCCCCGCCGCGATCGCGGCCGTCCGCGACTGCCCATCGACCGTATTTTCAGCTTGCCCGGTTTCGGCACAATCGTTACCGGCACCCTGAGCGACGGACATCTAGCCGTAGGGGAGCCGGTAGAAATCCTTCCCGACGGGCCTTCAGGACGCGTACGCGCCCTGCAGACGCACCAGCAGGAAATCGACCGCGCGCTGCCGGGCAGCCGGGTCGCCGTCAACCTAAGCGGTATCGCTACCGATGAAATCAGCCGCGGACAGGTTGCTGTTTCCCCGGACACGCTGCGCGCGACGCGACTGCTGGACGTCTCCTTTCGTCTTCTGCCCGACGCGCCCAAACCATTGCAACACAACACGGCGGTAGACCTGTTCAGCGGCGCGTCAGAGACCCCCGCCCACGTCCGTCTCCTCGCTGCTGAGGAGCTGCTTCCCGGGCGCGAAGGCTGGCTGCAACTGCGCCTGGAACGCCCGATTCTTGTGGCTGCCGGCGACCGGTTCATTCTACGCCAACCCTCTCCCAGTCTCACCTTGGGCGGCGGCGAAATCCTGGATCCTCACCCTCGCCGTCGCTATCGACGAAACGATGCGACGGCCACTGCCAGACTGGAAACGCTGGCCCAAGGGAGCCCCGATGAGATCGTTCTGCAAAGCCTGGAGCGGGAGCCGTTGCTTTCGGAGCAAGAACTGATCGCCGCTTCCGGACTCGATAAAGAGGTTGCGGCCACGGCCATTCGGCAACTTCTCGACGACGGCCCAATGCGAGGACTGGACGACCGGCGGCTCCTGATCAGCCAATCGGCTTACCAGCAGATCGTCGCCGACATGCAGCTACTCCTTGGCGAATTCCACCTCCGTTTTCCTCTGCGACAGGGAATGCCCCGCAGCGAAGTGCGTAGCCGGCTGCGGGTTGTCGGCGCAGGCGGCGTACGTAAGGAGCTGACCCAACGCGCCTTCAACGACTTGACACTGCAAGCCAATGAAGACGGACTGGTTGCAAACGATGAAAACACAGTCCGCCTGTTTTCCCACACTGTCCGCTATTCGGCTGAACAACAGCAGGCAGTTGACCGAGCGCTTCACGCCTATGCCGACGCGCCTTTCAGCCCACCCAATGCAATCGACACACTCAGTCTATTGAACGGCGATGAGGAGCTGTTGGAGTCATTGGTAGAGCGGGAAGTTATCGTGAGGCTACCCGGGTCAGTCTATTTTCGCCAGGAGGATTTCGCCGAAGCCGTCCAGAAGACCGTCGCACTGGCCCAGAATAAAGGGGCAATAACGCTGGCAGACGTTCGCGATCTGCTTGACACCAGTCGCAAATACGCGCAGGCGCTCCTGGAGGAACTCGACGCCCGCCGCGTCACCCGCCGCGTGGGCGACGAAAGAACGCTGACAGGAGTCGAAAAATGAGCGGCATTCAATATCGCCGTCTGGGCCGAACTGGGCTCAAGGTCTCACCACTCTGCCTGGGTTCGATGCAGTTCGGCTGGACTGCCGACGAGAAGACGAGTTTCGCAGTGATGGACGCCTTCGCCGAGGCCGGCGGCAATTTCATCGACACCGCCGACATCTACAGCCACTGGGTGGAAGGAAACAACGGTGGGGTAAGCGAGGAAGTGATCGGAAGCTGGCTGCAGGCACGCGGCAACCGCCGTCAGATGATTATCGCCACCAAGGTGCGCGGGCAGATGGGGCCCGGGCCAAATGACGAGGGCCTCAGCCGCAAGCACATCCTGGAAGCCTGCGAAGCCTCTCTGCGCCGCCTGCAAACCGATACGATCGATCTCTATCAGGCCCACTACTTCGACGCCGAAGTACCCATCGATGAGACGCTGGAGGCATTTGATCGCCTCGTGCAGCAGGGCAAAGTGCGCTACCTCGGCTGCAGCAACTACCCGGCCTGGCGCCTCATGCAGGCACTCTGGACGAGCGACAAGTACGGTCTTGCCCGCTACGATTCCATTCAGCCCCATTACAACCTCGTGCACAGGGGCGAGTTCGAGCAGGAACTGGCGGAAGCCTGCCTGAACTACGGCCTCGGCATCATCCCCTACAGCCCGCTTGCCGGCGGCTTCCTGACCGGAAAATACAGTCGGGAGCGCGATACGAGCAGCGTCCGCGCGGATCGTGTCCGCGCAAGCTACTTCAATGACGCCGGTTGGAGAGTCCTAGACGCGGTCAAGGACATAGCCGGCGAAATAGGCGCCACCCCACTGGCAGTCTCACTTGCCTGGGTCCTGGCCAAGCCGGGGATCACCGCGCCAATAATAGGCGCCAATTCAGTTGAGCAGTTGGAAGGAAGCCTGGCCGCGCTCGATGTGGACCTGACTGCCGAGCAATTGGAAAAGCTGGATAGCGCTTCTGCCTGGGTTCACCCGCGTGGGTAGAGGTGAGGACCGGGCCAGATAACAGGGGGGACTGCCGCGAGCCCGTCGAACGGAGCTATAGCAACCGCAGCTGTCGATCTTCGGTCCTCTGGCGCGTTCGCCGCGGTTGTGCTTGGCGCACCTCCTGTAGGGCCGCTGCGATGTCTGTCACAAAGCCTGAGAGCGCGTTCTCCATCGTCTGCCCAAACAGAAAACGCTGGCCGGCATGCGTCAGAATCAGCCGCCGCTGCGCACGTGTCATGCCCACATAGAATAGCCGCCGCTCCTCGTCCAAATCTACGTCGCGGTTGGCGGGCGTATAGGGCAGTACTCCCTCTTCACAACCTGCTATGAACACGACTGGGAACTCCAGTCCCTTTGCTGCGTGCAGGCTCATCAGGGTCACGCGGTCCGCCCGCCTGTCATACTGGTCCGCTTCGCTCTGCAGTGCCATCGCTGTCAGGAAATCCTGCAGCCGGTTTCGAAACGGCGCTGCTCTGCGCTGTAAGCGATCAATTCGCTCTGCTTCGGCTTCGCTGAATTCGGCCCCGCGCAACCCGGCCCAGCCCGCGGCCGCGGCCTGAATTTGCGATGACAAGGGCGCGGTGGTACTGCCGGCCAGTTTCTCCACAAGCTCGACCGTCTCTGCCAGCCTTTCCCGCTGAGGCTGCCGCTGGGCACCAGTTCTGGACGCCGCTGATATCGCTTCGCGCCATGCCCATGGTCTGCCGGGACCCTGAGAATCAGTGCCTTGGCTCCCCAGCAGCTCTGCGATTGAATCGTCGGTCAAACTCCGCTTCCCTTCCGCCAGAATCCGGCCCCAGTGGACGTGGCACTCTGGCGACTGACTCAGCCACAGAAGTGCCAGAATCTCCCGCACGGGCTTCTGTTCCGACAGGGCGGAGCCCCCAAGCGTCGAATAGGGGATGCCCGAACGGTCGAATGCCTCCTCAATCAGCCTGGCCTGCGCGTTGAGACGGTAGAGCACGGCGAATTCGCCAAATGTATAGTCCTCGGGCAGACCGTCTTCGTCTACGCGTCCTGAATCCAAGGAGAAGTGGCTGACCCCACCCACCATCTGTTCCACCTGGTGGACGACATACTCTGCCTCAGCCCTGTCGGTGGGCGCGCGGTAGACGTCCAGCTTTACCTGCTCGGCAAAGTCGGCGATCAGGGCGGTTGCCTGGTGGTCGGGATTACGGGATATCACCTGCATTGCTGCATCCAGAATGGTCTGGGCCGAGCGGTAGTTTCTCTCCAGATGCAGTCGCTTGCCACCAGGAAAGTCGTCCTCAAAGGAGAGAAAGTAGCGGTGGTCCGCCCCCCGGAAGCCGTATATCGCCTGGTCCGGGTCTCCAATCACGCACAGATTCGCGCCCCCCGCTGCCAGTAAAGTCAACAGACTGTGCTGCGCCGCATTCACATCCTGATATTCATCCACCGAGATCCAGCGAAAACGGGCCTGGACTGTACCCAAGACGGCAGCGTCCGCCTCCAGCAGCTGGACGGCGCGCAGAATCAGATCGTCAAAATCGAGCGCGTTGGCCTCCTTGAGGGCGGCCTGATAGCTATTCCAAAACTCTTGGTTGGTTGCCTGGCTTGTGCCGCCTGCGGTCCCAGCGATTGCGCCGTTCTTACGAGTCGAAATCTCCGCCAGCGCCGCCCGCAGCTCCCTGGCTCCCAGTTCCGGGCAGGCCCGTCGCAGTACAGTCTGCCGGTCAGCATCTGCGAGAATCGTAAAGTTCTCGGGAACCCCGATCGCAGCCCCGAACTCCCGGAGCAAGCTCGCGCCCAACTGATGAAACGTCCCGACTGTGACATGGGCCGACCTGTCCGCGCCCAACAGGTCGTCCAGCCGCTCCCGCAGCTCCTCTGCAGCCCTGTTCGTAAACGTAACCGCTAAAATCGAGGACGGCGTTACACCTTCTTCCTCGATCAGATGCGCAATGCGCACCGTCAACGTTCGAGTCTTGCCGGTGCCCGGTCCGGCCACGATCGCCAGCGGCGTACCGGTATGCGACACGGCTGCCTGCTGCTCCGCATTCAGTTGACCGAACCAGTCGGCCTCCTTTGGGCCGGCGTCATCGTGTCGTACCGGAGGAGGCGAGGGCAAAGGTTCCTCTGGGGCTTCTTCCAGCGGCAAACTGTACTGGACTTCCTCTTCCGCCAGCGCGTTCTCATCGGTCGCCTCGGCCCTGTCCGACGGTGGACCAGGCCCGTTTTCCCTGGGAGGATCCAACTCTTCCGCTGTCGGGACGCTTTCCTGGTTCGAAGCCGCAGGCTCCACCGCGAACATCCCAAGCTGGAACGCGGAGAGCTGGTCGGCCTCCCCTTCGAACATGCGGATTACACCGTATTCGCCGTCGTACCCGCTCTGTGCTACCACCTCGCCTTTTCGCATTCGGCGAATCCCCTCGGCCAAAACGGGGCCGCCCGCCGCCGCGATATCCTCAAGCGGAACAGACTGCAGGATCGCCAACTCCGGCCCCAATCTCCCCAAGAGTCGCAGGTACTCGGTTTGCACACGTTTGGAGTTAGGCCCAACACCAAGGACTTCACTCAACGCCTCAGGCAGTGGAATGAGACTGGTGAAAGGCGCCGCAGACGGGGCACGCGCGCCTGGTTCGCGGTCGGCCAACTCTTCGACCCTATGGTAGACGCCGACAGTCACCGGCTTGCCGCAGTTCGTACAGAGCCCCTCGTTGGCGATCGTTGTACCCGGCTCCCAGCAGACCCCGCACTTGCGATGGCCGTCCAGATGATACTTGCCCTCTTCGGGGAAGAACTCAATGGTGCCCCTGAACTGCGCGGGGTCCCCGCTCCGCAAGGCACTGAACAGCGCGTCATAGCTCAGTTCGGTATCAAACAGCGTGGCTTCCCGGGCCAGCTTTGGCGGCGAGTGCGCGTCGGAATTGGAGATGAGCGTGTAGTCGTCCAGCCAGGAAACGCGCCAGTTCATCGGTGGATCAGATGAGAGACCCGTTTCGACAGCGAAAATGTGGGGAGTCAGATCGGTGAAGCACGCCTCAAGCGTATCGAAACCGGACTTCGAACCGAGAATCGAAAACCACGGTGTCCAGATGTGGGCGGGAATCAAATGGGCGCGATCGTCCACTTCCAGGACAATTTCCAGCAGGTCGCGACTGTCCAGACCCAGGATCGGACGTCCATCCGAGCGAATGTTGCCGATCTTTTCCAATTCAGCCTGCAGGATTGTGGTCGCCTCGAAGGAGGGCGCAAAGACGATGTTGTGGACTTTGCGCGTGCGGTCGTACTTCTTGTAGATGTTGCTAATCTCGCCGCCGATTAGAAAGCGAACAGGACCTCTGCAGGCCGGAGGCACTTCGTCGGCGACGGTTGCCTGGTACTCCGGCTTGAGCTTGAACAACCCTTCCTCTGCCGGCTCCAGCCGCGTCTGCATCTCTGCCAGCCAGCCAGGATGGGCGATATCGCCCGTGGCAACGACCTGTACGCCCTTGAGCTGTGCCCACTTCCACAGGTGCTCAAGGGTCAGGTTCTTGCTCGTGGCCCGTGAATAGTGGGAGTGCAGATGAATATCGGCGACAAGTTTCATTCTGTCTGCCAGCTGTCCCAATAGGTCCTGTCGCGCATCGGCTTCCGCCTGGCCGGGCGGAAATCGTCGCCCTTGAAGTAGGCGACCGGCAGCAGCGCGGCCTGCGATATTCCGTCGGGAATGCCCAGCACCTCGGCGATCTCGCCCTCACTCTGCAGGTGAAGCGTGGTCCAGGCAGAACCCAGGCCCCTCGCGCGCAGCGCCAGCATCAACGACCACGCGGCCGGTAGAATCGAGCCGTATACACCTGCCTGAGACGACGGCGCGGCTTCCTCCGGGCGGCCTTCAATGCAGGGAATTACCAGCGTAGGCACATCCTGCATGTTGTCGGCCAGATACTGGGCGGAGCTGATCACGCGCAACATCTGTTTTTCCTCTGCGGTGAGGTCCGGCCCCCCGCCCACATTGCGCGTGGCGTTGTATCCGTACCAAGCCTTCCTATAACGTTCGGCGATGAACTGTTTCTTCTCCGCATCGGTTACCACCACGAAGTGCCAGCCCTGGCGGTTGCTGCCGCTGGGAGCCTGGGCCGCGATCTCCAGACATTCTTCGATGACTTCGCGCTCAACAGGACGATTTAGGTCCAGCCGCTTCCGCACCGAGCGCGTGGTTGTCAGCAGGTGGTCGACTACAGCCAGGTTTTCCGGGGTAGTTAGATTCATTTGGCCTCCTCGCGCCGCCGCGTGAGCGAGGCGCAAAATGTCTTGTGTTCAGATGTTGCTAATCCTTTCTGCAGCGTTTCCAGGACGCTGGGAAGATCGCCGGACAGAAGCGCATCCGGCAGCAACCACAAACCTGGGAACTGTTCGCTCTTAAGAACGCCGTCTTCGTCTGGCGGCTGCTCCTCATAGACGCCGTCACGGAGAATATGCCAGATAACGCGTTGCTCATAGGCCAGGTACACGACGTACTCCGGCACGCCGTTGCGGGCATAGGCCCGTTTCTTCTGGTTCAAATCATAACTTGCGCTACTGGCCGATACTTCAAGAATCAGTTCCGGTGTCCCTTCCAAATAGCCATCCTCCCCCACCCAGGCTGTTCCACCGTATTCCGGCGGCAGAAATAGAAGGGCGTCAGGCTGGGGTTCGTTCTCGAAGTCAAGGCGCAGCGTCGCGTTGTCACTGCCTTCAACGCCGGGCGTAGCCGCGCTATAAGTACTTAGCCAGCCAATTGTGTGGAAATGTGGTTTTCCATGTTCGCGATGGCGTGCCGGGGATGGCATATAGACGACTCCTTCAATGAGTTCCGCCTTCTTAATCTCAGGATGGGCCGCGTAAATGCGTTCGAACTCAGCGCGCGTGAGCCGGTCGCCATTGTTCAATGGCGGAACAGGCATCCCGTTTTTGGTCGCAGGAGCCGTCGTCGAGCGCTCGACTGTCGATACAGCCATTGCAGTCCTCCGTTCCTATTCACCAGAGCTTCGGGTTGTCCGCATTATACCCGATCCAAATAGCCGGATTCAATCCGCCCACTGGCGGTCCATGATCGAGTAGCCGCCATCCACAACCAGGGTGGTGCCCGTAACGAACTCGGCCGCGTCAGAAGCCAGGAAAATGGCAGATCCAGCCAGGTCATCGGCCGTGCCAAGCCGCCGCGCCGGCGTCTTGTGTCGGATCTCCTCGCCCAGCGGCCCGTCTAACAGTTCCCGATTGAGGTCGGTCTTGTGCCAGCCGGGCACCAGCGCGTTCACCTGGATGTTGTGGACTGCCAGCTCGACTGCCAGCCCGCGCGTCAGACCCAGAATGCCGGTCTTGGCCGCAGCATAGTTGGTGACATTTGGCGGACCAAGCAGCGAGTACATTGACCCGATGTTGATTATTTTGCCCCCGTGTCCAGCCTTTACCATCGCCTTAGCCGCCGCCTTGGCACAGTAGAAGCCGCCGTTCAGGTGCGTGTCAATCACGTCATGCCAGTCAACGGTATCCATGTCCAGAATATTTATGCGCCGGGCGATTCCGGCATTGTTGACCAATATGTCAATTCTGCCGTGCTTCTCGACGACCCCTGCCACCGCCTGATTAACGGCCTCTTCATCCCGCACATCAAGCGAAATGACCTCGTGGCCGTCTCCCAATTCCTCCGCTATGGCCGCGTTTTTCTGTGGATTGCGTCCGCTGGCAATGACCGTCGCGCCCATTTCCTTGTATCCCAATGCGATCGAGCGGCCAATGCCGCCATTTGCGCCGGTGACCAGCGCCACCTTATCCTGAAGTGAAAATGAATTCTGCATGCAAACCCCCTGGAAGTGTTGTTGACCTGCAAACCGTCATGGCGCGCGTGCCGCGCGGCCATTCGCATACCTGCTTATCTGTCTGGCACCCTATGTATTGCTCAAGCTACTATTGTCGGGGAACAGAAAAGGATATGCAAGACCGAGACGGGGTCTGACCACCAGTAATTCTGTGTTCCCATGAGGTTCAGTGGCAGTGTACGCAGACGGCGTAGAGGTTCCGTCTAGCGCAATAGGAACAGCGGCTACTGGAGCATCTTGCGGCAACACACTCTAGTTTCGATACGCACCCGAAAGACGTCAGTCGGTGGTTAGTGGCGAAAGACCCGCGTGCCAATATCCACTTTCAGGAGAATAGTGATCATGATCTGCGCGATACTGATGAGCAAGAAACTTTTCACTGGCGGCAGGCTGTATTGCGGCGCCCTCTGGGTTTTCCTGGCCCTCCTTCTGCTTTCGGTTTACGGCAGATGGCTTGTTGACGCAACGCCTAAGACCTTGCTTCCCGCCTGGTGGATATTCGGCCCTTTCATCGTGCTGACCGACTTCCTGAGTCCGGTGTTCATTGATCGGTTCTGGTTTTTTGTCTTCTGTATCTGTGGGCTGGCTGTGTGTGTCCTGTTCTGGGTGCTGGGTCGGGGTGGATGGAGAATTCGGGTCGTTTCTGCCGCAATTCTGGCTGCAATAATGGCCGCTCCATTTGCAGTTGTATTTATGTACGCTCCGTACAGTCTCAGAACTGTCAGGGTTTCGAGTGGGTACGAATTGATCTGGCTGACGCAGCCGCAGGGCCGCTTTGATAGCGCGTTCAAGACTGCCCAGCGCGAGCACGATGTTAGCGGTTGCGAATATCTCTTGCACGGCTGGGGCCCTGACAATCGGCTCTACTATGGATCCGATTGCGGAAACGCCTTGTGGATGTACGATCCTCAAACCGGTGAAAAGCCAAGACGAATCCAAAGCCTACCACTGAACTCTGAATTCCTTACACCGGTTACGGCTACAGGGAATACCCGTCCGAGCGGCAAAGACGGAATCTGGGCAACGTGGGTCGCTGAGACCTCGTTGTCGCCGGACGGCAGAAGCAGAGCTGCCGTCATTCAAGATAGTTTCTATGGACCCTTCGATCTCATTGTGATGCATCGATTGGTTCTTGATTGACCTAGCTGGCAAAGAATCGGGCTAGTGCTTTCACCTTGTGCTAACTTTCGTCGTCAAAGAATTGACAAGCGAATTATGCTATGGTACTCTCTCCCTCAATGTCCAGTTCTAACTCTCATCGGCCCCGCAACAAGGACGGTTCGACAGAGTGACTACCGAACGAAGTGAAGCACCCGTAACAATCGCTGATCTGATTCGTAACGAGGACGATTCCCTTCTTCCAATCAACCTGTTGGATGGTCCGTCTGCCGCGGAGATCCTGTTGTCCAGCAACCTGCGCCACGAGTGGCGTGGGTTTTCTTTTGGCAACTTTTGGTTTGGTTATTATTTTGGCGTGAACCAACCGTCTCCGCTAGTTGAGGAGCGTTGGGCTGTGTAAGGACAGTCAACGTAAAGACTCTCAAGGCGTGGAGACAAACTCCACGCCTTTTTTGTTGGCGTCAGAAAGGTTCCTCCAGCCCCTGAGGCTTGTCTAGCCGGGCGAAACCAGGACAAAAAAGAGACGACTTCGCCAGGGACTGCAACTTCCACCTGGGGCAACCTCCGGCGACATAAACGGGAGAATGACGTGATCTGTCGAGGCATACGCGGTGCAACAACTATCGAAGAGGACACGCCCGATGCGATTTTGCGGGCGACCCGTGAACTACTGGCCTTTATGATTCGTCTCAATAATATAGATTCCGTTGACGTGGGCAGCGCAATCTTTACGACTACATTCGATGTTGTCAGCCAATACCCGGCGCTGGCCGCCCGTCAGTTGGGATGGATGGATGTGCCGTTGCTCTGCGGGCATGAAATGGACTTGCCGGGCGGTCTTCCTCGCTGCATTCGGGTGCTGATTCACTGGAATACCGACACGCCGCAGGCGGACATTCAACATGTTTACCTGAATGGTGCCCAAGTCCTGCGTCCCGACCAGAGCTTGGCATCCGAAATTGATGTGGACGAGCTCAACCGCTGGATAGATGAGCAGTTAGAAAATCTCTCGGACTGAACTCGGTCTGGAAACCTGGCGCTGGGACGAAGATTCGTAACCAGCTGTATGCATTTATGGAGCAATCCGATGACAGTTGTCGCATTTCAAGGGGAGCCGGGCGCGTACTCTGAAGAAGCCATTCGCGGACGGTTTGGGGCCGAGGTCGAAACACTTCCATGCCGGACCTTTGAAGAAATCTTCGACTCGCTGGACGAAGGACGCGCCACGGCAGGCGCTGTGCCGGTAGAAAACTCCCTTGCCGGCAGCATAAACAAGGCCTACGATCTTCTATTGGACCATGACTTGAGGGTGCAGGGGGAGGTCCTGTTGCGTGTGCAGCACAACCTGCTGACAATGCCGGGCAATGGCGACAAGATTGAACAGGTACGCAGCCATCCTCAGGCTCTGGCCCAGTGCGAAGGCTTTCTCAATCGCAATGGTTACACGGCCATTCCCTGGTATGACACGGCCGGCAGCGCCAAAGAACTGGCCGAGCACCCGGAGCCGAATGTTGGCGTGATAGCCAGTGCGTTGGCGGCAGAGATCTATAACCTGGAAGTGGTCCAACAGGGAATTGAAGACCTGGACCACAACTTTACGCGATTCTTTGTTATCGGCAAAGACGACGCGCAACAGACGCCTGGTGCCAAAACCTCACTCGTCTTTGCTACGCCGCACAGTCCCGGCGCTCTGTACTCATGCCTGGGCGAGTTCGCCGAGCGCAACATCAATCTCCTCAAGTTGGAGAGCCGCCCGCGCCGCAACCGGCCCTGGCAATACGTGTTTTACTTGGATTTTGAGGGGCACTGGCAGGAGCCGGACTGCAGCGCCGCTGTTCTCGGGCTGCTCAACCGCGCTGCGTTCGTCAAGATGTTGGGCAGCTATCCGGCGGCAGAGCAACCTGGCAACGAGCGCCACGCGCAGGAAGCATTGCTCCAGATATAAATAGTGGTATGCGCTAGATTTGGGGCTTGAATAGCATCTGACGAACGGGCACAGTCTATACCGAAGCCAAGATCCACACTTAAAGCGGATGTGTTGGGGCAATTGCTGGCGTGTAGAGGAATGTCTGGGGTGCCATTTGGTTAGAAAGGATGTGTCCGGTGACAATTGTTGCCTTTCAGGGGGAGCACGGCGCTTTTTCCGAAGAAGCTTGCCATCAGCATTACGGGGCCGAGGTCAATACAGTCTCGTGCCACACAATAGAGGACCTTTTCGCAAGCTTGGACGATGATCGTGCCACCGTGGGGGTCGTACCGGTAGAGAACTCTGCCGCCGGCAGCATCAATAAAGCCAGTGATCTGCTGTTGCATCACGATTTGAGAATTCAAGGTGAGATAATCTTGCGCGTGCGACACAACCTGCTGAAGTTGCCAGACAATGGCGACGTAATCAAAGAGGTGCGAAGCCATACGCAGGCTCTGGCACAGTGCGAGCAATTCCTCAACAACAACGGTTACGAGGCCGTTCCATGGTATAACACAGCCGGCAGCGCCAAGGATCTGGCAGAGTCGCCGGAGCCGGACGTGGCCGTAATCGCAAGTGCGCTGGCCGCCAAGACCTATGGCCTGGAAATCGTCCAAAAGAACATCGAAGACGAGAGCTTCAACTATACTCGCTTCCTTATCATCGGCAAGGGCGAATCGGAACAGACGCAGAACGCCAAAACCTCCATTGTCTTTGCCACGCCGCATAGCCCGGACGGGTTGTCCTCCTGCTTAGCGGAATTGGCCGACCGAAATATCAAACTGATCAGGCTGGTGAGTCGCCCACGCCGTAACTACCCGTGGCAGTATGTATTTTATGTGGACTTCGAGGGCGACTGGCGCGAACCAGCCTGCGGCGCTGCCATTCTGGGGCTGGTCAACCGCGCGGCGTTTGTCAAGATGTTGGGCAGTTATCCCGCCGCAATTCAGCCCGGCGAAGATCGATACACGCAGAAAACTATGTTGCAAATCTAGATACAGGAGACACATATGGTCGTCGTAATGAAAGAACAAGCAACCCCAGCCGAGATCGAAAACGTCATCCAGCGCGCGGAGTCCATGGGTGCCCAGACCCAACCGATCTGCGGCGATAACCACACCGTCATCGCTCTCGTCGGCGACCTGACCCAAGTCCAGCGAAATACGTTCGATGCGATGGCGGGCGTGCAGAAAACAGTCCGCATTCAGGACCCGTATAAGTTGGCCAGTCGAACCACCCACCCCGAAGGGACCGTCATCGATGTCGGCGGTGTCCGCTTCGGAGGCGATGAGGTTGTGGTCATGGCCGGGCCGTGCAGTGTCGAAAGCCGGGATCAGATTATTGAGACCGCCATCGCTGTCAAAGAGGCGGGCGCCAGCGTACTACGCGGCGGCGCCTTCAAGCCGCGTACCAGCCCCTACAGCTTCCAGGGGCTTGGCGAAGAGGGGCTGAAATATCTGGCAGAGGCCAGAGAGATCACCGGACTGCCGGTCATCTCGGAGGTGATGACCATCGAGGCCATCGACCTGGTGGCGGAGTACGTCGACATCCTGCAGATCGGCGCACGCAATATGCAGAACTATGGCCTGCTTCAGGCGGTCGGCAAGACCAATCGGCCGGTGATGCTCAAGCGGGGTATCAGTGGCGAAATCCAGGAGCTGCTGATGTGCGCCGAGTACATCCTGAGTAACGGCAACATGCAGGTGATGCTGTGCGAGCGCGGCATCCGCACCTATGAGACTGCCACCCGCAACACCTTCGATCTCAACGCGATTCCGGTACTGAAGCGGGCCTCCCATCTCCCTGTGGTAGCCGACCCCGCCCATGGCACCGGCGACTGGGAACTTGTGCCCCCGATGTCTCTGGCTGCGGTCGCTGCCGGCGCCGACGCCCTCATTCTGGAGGTCCACCCGGATCCGGAGGCGGCCATGAGTGACGGCGACCAGAGTCTCAAGCCGGCACGGTTCGCGGATCTGATGGGCAGTCTGCACAAAGTCGCCGAGGCCGTTGGCCGTTCAATAGCAACCCCCGCCGACCCAAGTGGCCCAGTTGTGTCTGGCAGCAATGACCACCAGTTTGCCAATGAAATGGAGCAGGAAGCAGTGCCGGTCTGATAGGTGCGCAGGAACAGGGTCAACGCACCCGCACCGGCCTTAACATGGAACTCATCGGGCATTGATATTTCAGAAATGCATCTGAAACATGAAAGGATCTATCAATGATTGTCGTAATGAAACAACACTCGTCAGCGGAGCAGGTAGAGGCTGTCGTAAAGCGCGTCGAAGAGCTCGGATACAAGGTGCATCTGAGCCGCGGAGAAGCGCGTACGATCATCGGCATCATCGGCGCCGACGACTACCTGATCCAACAGGACACCTTCGAAGTACTCGATGGTGTCGAAAAGACGGTCCGCATCATGCAGCCGTACAAGTACGCCAGCCGCGACTTCACCCAGTCGTCGACCTCGATTCCCGTCAATGGCATAAGCGTCGGCGGCGAAAAAATTGTGGTCATGGCCGGGCCATGCAGCGTCGAAAGCCGTGAGCAGATCCTGGAGACGGCTCATGCGGTTAAAGAGGCCGGTGGCTCCGTGCTCCGGGGCGGCGCCTTCAAACCCCGCAGCAGCCCATACAGTTTCCAGGGATTGGGCGAAGACGGTCTCAAGTTTCTTGCCGAAGCCAGGGAGCAGACAGGCCTGCCGATCATTACTGAGGTAATGAGCTCGGAGGATATCGAGCTTGTTGGCGACTACACCGACATTTTTCAGATTGGCGCGCGTAATAACCAGAACTACCCACTGCTGAAGGCGGTCGGCAAGACGAGCAAACCTGTCTTCCTCAAGCGCGGTATCAGCGGCACCATTCAAGAGTTGCTCATGGGAGCCGAATACATTTTGAGCAACGGCAACATGCAGGTCATGGTATGCGAGCGCGGGATCCGAACCTATGAGACCGCCACCCGCAATACATTCGACATAAATGCCATCCCTGTACTGAAGCAACTGACCCACTTGCCGGTTGTGGCTGATCCGGCGCACGGAACGGGCCAGTGGGAATTTGTAGGTCCGATCGCGAAGGCCTCGGTTGCCGCGGGGGCCGACGCCCTGATGATCGAAGTACACCCGAATCCGTCTAAGGCCTGGAGCGACGGCGCCCAAAGTCTGACTTTCAAGCGCTTCGGCGCGCTGATGGATGAGTTGCGGACGATTGCCAGCGCGGTCGGACGCCAAATCTGATTCTCAGTTCCGGGCTCGAAATCTAAGTTCTGCGTGACTGCCGCGCCTGGCCAGGTCAGGCGCGGGTATCCGGTAACGAATACGATTCATGAAACCTCTCTCTGAATGCAGAGTTGCCGTCATCGGGCTGGGCCTGATGGGTGCAAGCCTGTGCATGGATCTGAAACGGCGCAACCTCTGTCGCGAAGTGCGCGGTGTCACGCGCAACTTCAGCACGATACTGCGCGCATTTCACGAAGATGCAGTCGACCTGGCGACAACTGACCTCAGCTCCGGTGTTGCCGGCGCCGATGTCGTCATCCTCTCCACGCCAGTGCGGGCGGTCGTCACAATGCTGGGAACGCTGGAATCGATCCTGTGGCCAGGGACCATTGTTATGGATATGGGAAGCACTAAGGCAGAAATCTGCGAAGCCATGGATCGGCTCCCGCCCAGAGTACAACCAATCGGGGGCCATCCCATGACCGGCAAAGAGACCGCCGGCTATGCTTCCGCCGAGTGTGGGCTGTACGAGGGCGCGCCGTGGGTTCTCACGCCCCTGCCGCGCACCTCGACTGAGACTGTCGAGCTGGCCTCCGAACTGGCGCAGGCTATTGGGGCCTTCCCCATCACCATGGAGCCGGTCCGCCATGACCGACTGGTGGCCGCCATCAGCCATCTGCCTTATCTCCTGGCGAGCGGGCTTGTTCACACAGTCAATGACAGCGGCGCCAGCGATGCCGCAGTCTGGGACTTGGCGGCGGGCGGCTTTCGCGACACCAGTAGAGTGGCGGCAAGCGATACGCAGATGTTCCTGGATATCCTGATGACCAATCGCGACGCGGTCCTGGCTCAGTTGGATACACTTGAAGGGCATCTCACGGAACTAAAAACCCTGCTTGCCGACAAGAACGAAGACGCATTGCGGACCAAGCTTTCCTGCTCCCAAGCTAGGCGAGCCGCCTGGCAACCGAACAGAGGCGCGTTCGCGTCGCAGACGAATGACTGACATTGAGCTTCTCGTGCCTTGACTGAGAGTCAATTAAAAACGAAGCACGCGAGGAACAGCGCGGATTCTATTAGTTTCAACTCTTTCGCCAACTCATACATACATTACTCGGATCTCCTATGGCAGACATTCTCAGAATAAGCAGTAGTGGTCCAGTTACTGGCCGGTGCAGCGTTCCCGGCGATAAGTCCATCAGCCATCGGGCGGTGATTTTCGCTTCAATTGCCGAAGGTTCCTCGCACATTCGCAACTTTCTTGATGGCCACGACTGCCGCGCCACCATGAACATCATGCGTGCGATGGGCGTACGCATCGATGAAATCAGCAGCACGCGCCTTGAGGTCCATGGCGTCGGCCTTGATGGCCTGCAAGAACCGGACGACGTTCTCGACTGCGACAACAGCGGCACGACGATGCGTCTGCTATCGGGGCTGCTGGCTGGACAAGAGTTCGTAAGCGTACTCAGCGGGACGGCCCAGATTCGCGGCCGTCCTATGGCCCGGATTGTCGATCCCCTGCGAACGATGGGCGCGCAGATATTCGGACGCCAGGTTGGCCGCTACGCGCCCCTCACAATCATTCCCTCCCGTCTCTCCGCAATCGAGTACCAGATGCCGGTCGCCAGCGCCCAGGTAAAGAGCTGTATTCTGTTGGCGGGCCTGTACGCCCACGGACTGACCGTCGTTCACCAGCCCGGACCTGCACGCGATCATACCGAACGCATGCTGAAATCAATGGGCGCACCGGTCACCGCGCTGGGCAATACAACGCACAGCGAGCGGCCTCAGTCCCCTCTTAACCCTTTGAACATCCTGATTCCCGGCGATATCTCCTCGGCTGCTTTCCTGCTGGTTGGGGCTTCCGCGTCACCGGACAGTAACCTGACTATCGTCGATGTGGGCGTTAATGAGACCCGGACAGGAATCGTCGATGCGCTCTCTGAGATGGGGGCCAGAATTCGGCGCAGAGAACGGCCTCTCCAAGGGGGCGAGCCGGTGGCCGATCTGATCGTCAACGGTGGCGGCCTGCGCGGCTTGGAATTCGGCGGCGCGCAGATCGTCACCATGATCGACGAGTTGCCGGTCCTTGCTGTTGCAGCCACACAGGCCGAGGGCCGCACCGTTGTGCGGGATGCCCAGGAATTACGGGTAAAAGAGACTGATCGAATCGCCACCACCGTATCAGAGCTCAAAAAAATGGGGGCACGGATTCAGGAGACCCCAGACGGCTTCATCGTGGACGGGCCGACACCGCTCAAGGGCGCCACTGTAGACAGCCATGGCGATCACCGGCTGGCGATGGCTTTGGCCGTGGCGGCCGTGATTGCCGATGGGGAGACGACCATCCATAACGCGCAAGTTACCGCCGACAGTTTTCCCGGTTTCGAATCGACTCTGCGCGCGCTCAACGTAAATGTGCAAGAGCTGGATCGGGCAAGCGAAGATGAGTGAGTCGCTGCAAAATGAGTCAGCCTCTGTCCCTTCGAGCGAGGCTGACTCAGAAATATTTCCGACTGACATTAATGCCGCAACAACGCTGGTTGGGCTGTTCGGCTGGCCGGTGAGTCACTCGATCAGTCCCCAGATGCACAATGCCGCGTTCGTAGCGCGCCAGATGAATTGGCGCTACCTGGCTTTCGCTGTGCCCCCGAATCGCGTGCCCGAGGCAGTCGGGGCTTTACCCGCTCTCGGACTGAGAGGGGTAAACGTGACCGTGCCGCACAAGCAGGCGGTCATGCCACACCTGCAACACTGGACACCCGCGGCCGAAGCCATCGGCGCAGTCAATACAATCGTCGTTGAGGAAGATGGCCAGCTCACCGGAGACAATACCGACGGCGCGGGGTTTATCGCCGATCTGCAAGCCCACAACGTGGACCCTGCCGGCAAACGGGCGTTGGTGATCGGTGCAGGCGGCTCTTCAAGAGCAGTCGTTTATGGGCTGGCCGAGGCCGGTGTGAAGAGCATAACGATCCTGAACCGCACCGTTACAAAGGCCGTCGATCTGGCGTCAACAATGCAGTCATACTTTCCGGAGATCAAAATCGGCAGCGCCGCCTTCCCTGATGATGTTACCGGCAGCGCCCAGGATGCAGACCTGATCGTCAACTGTACCTCGTTGGGTATGGAACCGCGCATCGAAGGGCTGCCCTGGGAAGAAAATGTCGAATTCCGCGAGGATCAGATCGTCTATGACCTGGTCTACAATCCGGCCATGACGCGACTGTTACAGCTGGCTTCCACCGACGGGGCTACAGCCATCGGCGGCCTGGGAATGCTCGTATATCAGGGCGCAATTGCCTGGGAAAAGTGGACCGGCGAAGCCGCGCCTGTGGCTGTAATGCAGCAGGCAACAAATATCATCTTCGAGCGCAGATGACGGACTGCTGGGCACCCGTCGCCAGAAAGAATGCGAGGAACTGATGACACTTTCCACCACATCAACAAATGTTAACTTCGGCGCTGTTCCAGACGAGACGGGGCGTTTCGGTCCCTACGGCGGCAAGTATGTGCCGGAGACGCTAATGCCGGCGCTGGACGAACTGGAAGAAGCTTACCTGAATGCCCGCGTTGACAAAGAATTCATGGCTGAACTGGCCCATCTTCAGCACACTTACGTTGGCCGTCCGACTCCCCTCACCTATGCCCGCCGACTGAGTGAAGAGTTGGGCGGCGCCCAGATCTATCTTAAGCGTGAAGACCTCGCGCACTCCGGCGCCCATAAGATTAACAATGCCCTCGGTCAGGCCCTGCTGATGAAACGCAAGATGGGCAAGACGCGCATGGTAGCCGAAACGGGCGCCGGCCAGCACGGGGTCGCCACCGCCACGGCTGCCGCGCTGCTGGGCATCGACTGCATCGTCTATATGGGCACGGTAGATATGGAGCGGCAGAAGCCGAATGTATTTCGCATGCAGCTTCTCGGTACCGAAGTGCGATCGGTCGACAGCGGCTCGCAGACGCTGAAGGACGCCATCAACGAGGCCATCCGTGACTGGGTCACAAATGTAGAAACCACCCACTACCTCCTAGGCAGCGCACTTGGCCCCCATCCCTATCCTGCCATGGTTCGGGACTTCCAATCCGTCATCGGCAAAGAGGCCTACAGCCAGATGCAGGATCCCGCTGAAGGCGGCCCGGGCCGACTGCCCGACGCAATCGTGGCCTGCGTTGGCGGCGGCAGCAACGCCATCGGCATCTTCCATCCCTTCCTCGAGGAGGAAAGTGTGCGGCTCATTGGCGTCGAAGCCGGTGGCCACGGCATCGAAGACGGCGCCCATGCCGCTCGTTTCGCCGACCCCGAACGGGGCCGGCTCGGCGTCCTGCAGGGCACCAAGAGCTACGTACTTCAGGACGGTGACGGGCAAATTGCCTTGACCCATTCGATCTCCGCGGGCTTGGATTACGCCAGTGTGGGCCCGGAACACTCCTGGCTGCGGGATGTCGGACGCTCCGAATATACCTATTGCACCGATACGCAGACTCTCAAAGGGTTCAGCGCCCTGTGCGAACTGGAAGGGATCATCCCCGCATTGGAAAGTGCGCATGCCATCGGCTATGTGTTGGAGCTGGCTCCGCAGATGGCGCAAGATCAGGTGATTCTCGTCAATCTCAGCGGACGCGGCGACAAGGATTTGGATACAGTCATGCAGACAATCGGAGGAGACAGATAGATGGGCAAGCTTCGGGCGAGAGGTGAAAGATGAGGGGAGTTGAACGCATTGAGCAGGTTTTTCGCCAACTGAACAAGACTGGCGCCGCAGCCTTTATGCCATACCACGCCATGGGCTATCCCACCCGGCAGCAATCCATGGACGTAATCGCTGCCCTGGCGGAGGCCGGCGCGGACCTCGTCGAATTCGGCATACCCCACAGCGATCCACTGGCCGACGGGCCGACAGTTCAAACCGCCACGTACGCGGCGCTCGTTGGCGGCACAACTGTGGCCGACTGCCTTCAGATGGCTCGCGAGCTGCGTGATCAGGGCGTGGACACGCCATTCTGCGCCATGAGTTACTACAATCCAATTCTTGCTTTCGGCGAAGAACGCTTCGCGAAGACAGCCGCCGAAGCGGGCATCGACGGGCTGATCGTCCCCGATCTGCCGCCGGGAGAGTCGGAACTCCTGGAACCCGCCTGCCGCGCGGTCGGGCTGGCCACAGTCTACATGCTGGCCCCGACCAGCACTGAGGAGCGCATCAAGTCGGTAGCCCGGCATTCCACCGGATTCATCTATCTCGTTAGCGTAACCGGAATCACCGGCGCTCGCGATGAGCTGCCGCCCGGTCTGCCCGCTTTTGTTGAACGCGTGCGCCGCCACACCGATCTGCCCCTGGCGGTCGGCTTCGGTATCAGTACCGGCCCCCAGGCTGCAAAGGTGTCCGAAATGGTGGAGGGCGTTATCGTCGGTTCGGCGTTGGTGAAAGCTGCCGGCTCTGAAGCAGGGGTTGACGCCGTGCGTACACTGGCCGAGCAGCTGGCCGCCGGCAGCCACAAAGCGTTGCCTGAGTAGGAAAAACGAGCGGTTCCGCCCGCCGCCTAGTGCATTCGGTTATGCATCACAGGACGCAGCTTGAGCCCGAGTTGGAGTGAAAAACGCGCGTCGGCATCATTCAGGTCCATCCTGGTGATGCCGGCAATGCGCTGCAGGCGGTAGGTTAGTGTATTGCGATGGATATGCAGCGAGGCTGCGGTCTGGCTGAGATTGCCGTGGCAGGCAAAAAAGGCCTCGAGCGTCTCAACCAGTTCTGCGTTGTGTTCTTCATCATGCGAGATCAGCGGCTCCACAGTTTTGCGGAAGAATCGGTTCGCCTCCCCGCTGCCGCCCAGCCCAGTCAGCAGCTGATATAGCCCCAGGTCTCCGAAGTAGGTCACCGGCGAGGCCTGCCAGGAACTACCCATTCGCCAGCTTTCACGCGCCTGCTCCAGGCTTCGCAGCCACTCCCGCACGGAGGCCGCCGGGCGGCCGATCCCGATAACAAGTGAAGCCCTCTGGAAAGTCGTCGTAAAGTGCTCTACCAGGCTGTAAGCAGTCGATTTGAATTCCCGCCCGCTCTTGGGATTTTCGCTCGGCCAGAATAACAGCGCCGCTTCAGCACGGACTGATAACAGGACCGGATCCTGTCTCGCCACAAGATATTGGCGCAGCGCATTCGGCCAATCCTGGATGCCTTCTGCCTGGATCAGCCAGGCTGTGTGGGGCCGGGCCAGGTCGAAACCAAGCGAGTGCCCGCGCTGAATCCACGCCTCCTCGTCGGCAATTTCGGTTGCCAGCAACTCGTCCAAAAAGACGGCCCGCATCTTCTCTTCGACCGCCCCGACGGCCTGCTCCCGGCTCCAAGCCAGGGCGGCTGCGCCGGCTCCCTGTATTACAGCGAGTCTCTCTACAGTCGAGATGTCCTTCGAATTTCCGGTATTCGCCCGCAGCAGAAGGCAGTACCCCTCGACACGTTCGGCGACGATCACGGGGCTGACCACCGTCTCGCGGTAATGGTTCTTGCTTTCGATTGGGAGGACGCCGGTCAACTCTGTGTTTTCGGACGGCTCTGTCCCGAACTCGGCGGCCAGCCAACTTCGCAATGTCGTGCGACTGGGCAGCGACGCTAACACGCGCCGTTTGTGCTGTTCGGTCAGCTCCTCAAGTCCAGCGACCGCAATTGGCGCTCCCTCATCTCTAAGGAAAAGTACCGGCTGTTCAGAGAAGTTCGCCAAAAGCTCCGCCATCATCTCCATGCCGCCGCCATCCAGTTCAATCTGCGTCAACTCCCGCTGCAGGTCGGCGGCCTTCGCGGCAAGGTAGCCGCCGCGGTCTACGATGAGGCGGATTACGGTCCTTTCGACTGAATGCAGGGATTCCGAGTCCGGTAGGGCAATTAGAGGCGTCTGATTCTGTTCGGCGATAGCAACAGCTTCTTGCGGTACGTCACCCATCACGCCAATTGCGGAGATACTTGCCTGGTGCAAGCTGTTCACCACTCGGTCCAAGCGCATCTGCGGGTTGAACTGACGCAGGTCGTTGACGTCGATCAACGCCAACTCTTCCCCTTCGAGGTTGGGGAAGGCCGGGGGGCTGGGACGCAGGCTGCAAGCCCAGCTTACGGGCCGGTTCAGCAACGCCTCCCCAAAAAGTATCCGCGATCCTTGCGGCAGGGCCAGCCGATAGATATCTTCAAGCGTAGTCGCGTCGCGATACATAAGCTGAGCCAGTCTGAACCTCTGTTGCCGTGTTCAGCGCCGTAGCGGATATATGTCTTCTACGTCAAAGAGTCCAGAATTGAATCAGCGGGCGCTGAGTTCCGCCCGCTGAGCCCGTTCTTTGATTTCATATGACGTACGGCACGTTCTATGCCTTGCTTCGCTCTTTACTTGCTCCAAGCGCTCAACGCTGCCCCTACCGTACCGCCCCATACGGCCCAGAACAAAATAGACGCGAGGGCAGGCCAACTAGTGGGATCTTGTCCGGCGGCGAAAAAGGCAATGATCCAGCCAAGAATCAAGCCAATAATACTGGCAAGGAGAAGCTTCCCGATCGACTGATTGGGGCTCATTGCGCCAACGACTATTGGCCAGATGATTACAGTGAGGAGACTGATAGGCAAACCGACGACGACAAAGCCAAAGTCGTCTGTAAATACCGCCGGGAGCGCGACGCCGATAACGAAGGCTATGCTGCCGATAAGTCCGCCAATTACAGGTCGCCAGTTGTCGCCCAGCGCGCCCCGGGCAAAATCGTAACCGAGAATGGGAGCCGCTCCGATCACGATCCCCAGCAGCGCCCCAAGGACGGGTACGCCCTTGAGCAAGACCATCAAGAGCGAAATTACCGCCGCGGCCAGCGCAGCGTAAAGCGACGCCTTCCAGCGCTCCGTGCTCGTCTGGGCGACGCTTGTGGCAGTAAGAATTGTCATCGTGAATCCTCCCCGGTCGGGTCGTAACAACTGATTCTCTACAACGTCTCCACTTGTTAGGGAGGATGGGCGTTGAACTCTGTGCCAAACACCCATGCCGCCTAGAGCGGAGTTGAAACTGGTGACGTTACTGTCCGTCTACTCCGACACGACGTTTACTGCTCGCCGGGCAGGTTCTCCCACGCCTCGACAGTCCAGCCACTCACGTTCAGATACAACCGCGGTACATGCTGGCGGCTCAGAATCAAAACTAACTCGTCCTCTTCTGTCGCCGCGATCTCATCCAGCCAGATTCCGCTGTTGATCAAAGTTTGCACTATTTTACCAGCCTGTTGCCAGCCGCGCAAAGGATTGCTTTCGGGATCAGTATATAATGCCGTACCGTAAAGTGCCAGCAGCCGATTGTTCTCCAAATAGAGGTCGAGGTCGAACAGAACACGCTGTTCCGGCGACGGCCGCCCGCCGCCCTCATCGCTGACCGACTCCTCCCACAGAGCCAAACCCATCACCCTCTCGCCGACAACTGTGTCAACCAGCTCGTCGTACTGTTCGTCGTCCAGGGTGTAGTGGAGCGGGGCCTCACCAGGCCCTTTGCCGTTCGTTGAAATGTCATTCATTTCACATGTGCACCATTGTGTTCACTGCGTGATCGGCTGGAGAGAGCCCTATTGTTCGTTGTCAGTTCCTTCATGTCCTTTCCGGCCCGACAACGATCATTCGAGTCGGAATCGTCATCGGCTCGGGAAAATACTGGCCGCCTGCCTCAAAGTGGCTGAACCGGAACGGCAACCCCTGATCGATGAACAGGTTGGGTCCGTTCATCACATGAAAGTGCAAGTGCGGTCCCGGCGAATTTCCGCTGTTGCCCACTCTTCCTAAGAGGGTACCCCGCCGGATCATCTCCCCCTCGTTGACCTGCAAGCTGGCCTGCTGCAGATGCGCATAGTAGCTGAACTCCCCGTTGGCGTGGCTGACCGCGACCGCGTTACCCAACAGCCTCCGCATATCGCCCCGCATGATAGCCTGGTCGGGGATCGCGCCGGGGGCCATGTCCGGCATATCGAAGCAGACGTAAGCCACCTTACCCCCTGCCGCCGCATAGACCGGCTGATGCCAGCTGTGATGGTCGGTTAGAACGCGGCCGCTGCTCTGGTGCGTGCGCCCCTCAGCGCCCAGCTTCACGAAATCCACTGCGAAAGGCTGACTGTAGACCTCGGTCTTGTGAAAGTCGCTCCAATCACCGGCCTGAACCGCCCACCACGTGCCTGCCAGCGGAAAGTAGAAATCAGTCTGCTGCTCATGATAGGTCACAGGCGACTGGCAGTGTGCCTGAATCCGCTGTCCGGCGTCAGCTGCTGCATCCGTCGCCTGCGTCCTGCCGACAGCAGTTACTTCGACATAGGTGAGCCTTTCATACGCATGCAGAAGAAATTGAATGCTGCGAACGGCAAGACCGGTGTTTGCAGAGATCGTCAGGTCCTCTTCGCCCGTGCGTTGACCGATTACGCCCGCAGACCATCGCTGCTCAAACAGCAACTGGTGTCCGCTATAGCCCTGAAAGACCAGCCCTTGCAGTTGAACATCGTCATCTTGAGCTGTGATGCCCAGGTCAAACGCGATTTCCTGTAAGGGTCCAATGTTGGGGAAGGGGAGCTTGTCGTATAGTCCTGCAACAATACTTTGGGGGCGGGTCTCCAAAGAGAGTCGGCCCATATAAGATCCTTGGGGTTATGCAATGGTACTTATTCGAAAACCAGACCGCCTTGGGCCTTGCCGCACGGGCCGACTATCTGTTGGTCTGAGGGAGGCAATCTGCGGCGATCCAGGTCACTGTCGCAGTCCTATACACATACCCGCCGACGTCGTTCCCAGCAATCGTTCTCCCGTTCATTGGTATCAGCTAGATTTCTGCTGCACTGACATACCAATCTACTTTCCGTTTGCTTCATTGATGAGAGTCGATGCCTCAAGCACAGCCTCCGCCGGCGTTGCAGAGCCGCGCAGAACCTGCGTGACCATGTCGTTGGCATAGCCCCAGACTTCATCCAACTCCGGGTAGTGGGGCTGAGAAACTGCATTGCCAGCCTGCTCTGCGAAGCCTTTCAGCAACGGATCATTACTTAAGTCCGCGTCTCTATGCGCGGGCAGGCGGCCGGCAATGCGGGCAAGTTTTGAAGCGCTCTCCGCGTTTGTCAAGTGACGGGCGAAAGTAAGGGCGAGCTCCTGTTGTTCGATGGTCGTTGTCGGGTTCAGAAATACGCCGTCCGCGCTCAGCCAGGGGCGGGCGGGCCCTGAAGGACCGGCTGGCAATGTAGTCACGCCCAGGTCTTCGCCAAACCGTTGGCGCAGTTCGCCAATGCTCCATGGGCCGTCAATGAACAGGGCGTACTCCTCCTTTTTGAAGCGGTCCATCAACATACCATAGTCGAGAGTGACAAAGATTCCCTCTGTGCCGTCGGCCCTTTGCAGCCAAGTCAGAAACTCAGCCGTTCCCGGAAACTGTTCGAGAACTACGCGGCCATCTTCATCGAAGAGCACCCCGCCATAGGCGGCGATGCCCCATGTCAGATGATAGAAACTCGCGTAGATTCCAGCCCCTTGCGAGGGCGACGCCTCGGCCAGTCGGATTAAATCCTCCACTGTGCCTGGCGGACTACTACCGTCCAGCAACCGCCGGTTGAAATAGAGCGCCACAGTTTCGTAGTCTGTCGGCAGTCCGTACAACATCCCTTTCCACACAAGATTGTCTATGGATGCAGGGATGAATTGCGCTCGTTCCTGCGCTGATATCTGATTCTCGATCGGCAGAAGCACTCTCGAAGCTGCCAGTTCACGAATCCACCAGTTGGGCCCCAGCATCACGTCCGGGCCGTCTCCGTTCTTGACAGCTTCCGTATAGGCTCGGGCCAGGTCGCCGTAATCAACAAACACAGTCTCAACCCGTACATTCGGCCTTGTCTGGTGGAAACGCTCCACGATGGCTGCCAGGGCATCACCGTCCTTGCCGGCCCAGCTGTGCCAAAGCGTGACCGTACCAACGAGAGCTGCTGACGAAGACTGCGAATTTACTGGTGTGTCCGCAAAAGCTACCGCGGTCGGCGCCGCTGCTGGCAGCGTCTCAACCAGTGGATCAAGGTCTGCGCGGATGGTGGAGGGAAGCGGCGCGCTCGAGGCTCCTGTCTGCCCCGAAGCCATGGCCATCACGGCCATCAGCATCAGCACCATGAGTATTGAGAGCGTCCAGAATAGGCGCCAACGGAACTGGGTCATCTGCAACAATAGTAAGTAGACTGCGTGAACCTCGCGAACATCAGATCAGGCCGGGCCTGACCTTCCCCAAAGCGGTATTAGTCCTGGACAGGCGGGATTCGCCCGCCGATTCACTCGGCCCGATTCTCAGAAATGAATGACAGGAGCCCCTGCAAGCCCAGCAAGTAGCTGCGCCAGCCGAAACCGCTGATCTGTCCAACGCAGACAGGAGCAATAACGGAACGATGACGGAACGCCTCGCGGCTGTGTACGTTGCTCAAGTGGACTTCAACTGTAGGCAAGGCTACGCCGGCCACT
Source organism: Caldilineaceae bacterium (assembly GCA_958295845.1). Lineage (GTDB taxonomy): Bacteria > Chloroflexota > Anaerolineae > Caldilineales > Caldilineaceae > Bin5. Next base: position 3,871,633 of record OY282376.1, on the reverse strand, counting down.
GCATCGCGGATGGCGTAGGAGTAGTGGGTGAACGCGCCGGGATTCATCAACAGTCCATCGGCCCAGGATCGCGCAGAGTGAATCTCATCGATCAGCAGACCCTCGTGATTGCTCTGAAAAGTGCGAATCTCACTGTCGGTGCCAGCGGCGGCAACAAGCTCCCGGTCGATCGTTTCAAGGGTTACATTGCCGTAGATCGACCGTTCACGCGTCCCCAATAGATTCAAATTTGGGCCATGCAGCACCAGGATTCTAGCCATCGGTTGTTATCCTGTTACAGTGTAAATTTCGAGTTGTCGCATTCTTCTCGATGCCAAGCCGAAGCCTCTTCAGGATAGGACCCTTACGTCAAAACGGAAGCCAGTGCATCGAGCACAATCTGCTCGCCCGGATCGTCAATAATAACCACATCTCCAATGGCCTGGGGAATGATAAACCGCAACATCCTCCCGCTCCGCTTCTTGTCTTTGAACATCATTGCGTATACTTCGTCCAGGTTGAGCCCGCTTGCCTTCGTGGGCAGCGCCAACCTTTCCAGGCAGTCCTCGATGCGGCTCGCAGTCTGTGTGTCGCAGCGGTTCAGCGCCACCGCCATGCGAGCGGCGGCTACGGTCCCGATGGCGACCGCCTCCCCGTGCCGCAGAGAATAACCGCTTACCTGTTCGATAGCATGGCCAAAAGTGTGTCCCAGATTGAGCGTCGCACGCCGTCCCCTCTCAAACGGGTCCTCGATCACCACGTCCACCTTCACCCGCACCGCATCGGCGATCATCTGAGTCAGATTCGCCGGCCCCTTTCCTTCAAACTGGTGAAAAAGTTCCGGCGACCCCAGGATTCCGTGTTTGACCGTCTCGGCCAGCCCCGAACGAAACTCGGCTGCCGGAAGTTCTGCGAGTACTTCCGGATCGATTATTACAACAACAGGCTGCTTGAACGCGCCCACAAGGTTTTTGCCCTGTGGCAAATCTACCGCCGTCTTGCCGCCGACCGAGGCGTCTACCATTGCCAGCAGCGAAGTCGGGATCTGGACAAAGGGAGCCCCCCGCAAATAGGTGGCGGCCGCAAACCCGGCCATATCGCCGATTACGCCCCCGCCCAGCCCGATAATCGGGCTTCTTCTGTCCAGTTCCGCGGCCACAAACTGGTCGTACAAACTATTTACTGTCGCCAGCGTCTTGTGAGCCTCCCCTTCGGGAACCAGGCACATGACCGGCGAATACCCCTCCTCCTGCAGACTCTCACTCAGGACTTCGGCGTAATGTGCGGCGATATCTTCGTTTGTAACGATCGCCGCCTTCCCCTTTGCCACCGCACGATTGGCAAGCAGCCGGCCCGCGTTGGCCAGGATGCCTTCGCCAATGCAGATGTGGTACTGCCCTTCCGGCGTGGGCACGGTGATGCGGGTCATTTCAGCGATCTCGCTGTTGCCCGCCAAGGTGTCGAGAACTCGCTCTGCAACAGCTTCCGGGTCGATGTCGTCGGTCGGCACGCACAAGGGTATCCGCCCGTACGCGCCGCGGCGGTTCAGGAGCAGCGTCTCGATGTTGCGCCGTTTTTCTTCCCGGTCTCCAGGTAGCAATGGGCGATCTTCGAAGGTCTCGACCCGCTCCAGGACGGTATCCACACCCGCTGTCAGGCAGACCACCGGACCGCTTGCCGCCATAGTCTGCAGGTTGTCATCGCTGACCAGGGCGCCGCCGCCGGTCGCAATGACCAGGTCAGACTCGCCGGCTAGCGTCTGACAAAGACGCGCCTCCGCCTGACGGAACACCTCCTCGCCATCGTCGGCAAATATCTGGGATATCGGTTTCCCGAATTCGGCCTCGATCTGCTCATCCATATCGACGAGCCGGCGGCCCATGCGCTCCGCCAGAATGCCGCCTACGGTCGTCTTGCCCGTACCCATGAAGCCGGTAATCGTCAGGTTGCAGCCGTCAGCCACCGGGTTTTCCATTGCCCGTTCGGCTGACAAATCTCGGGAGTTTTCCACTCTTTTGACTCCGAATCAGAAAAGCTTGAAGTTGCTCGCGTCCACGCGTCCGGATTGGTGCATCAACGCGGCGTTCATTAACTCTATTGCCAAGCGGGATTCCAGCGTTACGCCGGCGCGCACGCCAACGCAAGGGTCATGGCGCCCTCTATCCAGGGCAAAATCGATCTCCTCCAGGTTCTTTCGAACCGAATGCTGTGTCTTGAGAATCGTAGAAGTCGGCTTGAAACCGACCCGACACACCAGGGGAGATCCTGTCGTCACGCCGCCAATCAGTCCACCGTGGCTGTTGGCCTGGTAACCGCTCTGGCGGATGGGGTCGTTGTTCTCGCTGCCCTTGCGGGCGATCACCTGTACACCGTCGCCCACTTCACATGACTGCACGGCATTCAGCCCGCCCAGCACGCCCATCAGCCGCACCTTGAGACTCTGATAAAGGGGCTCTCCTACGAGCGACGGCGGGTTGACCGCCACAACCTCTACCGCCGCGCCCAGCGAGTCGCCGTCTATACGCGTGCGCTTGATCAATTCGCCCGCCTCCTGCGCAAACTCGGCATCCAGCGAGCGAATCTCGGCTGAGTCCAGCTTCTCCTCTACCGCCGCGATCTGTTCTGGTGTGATAGTCTGCGAACGCTGTTGCTGCGCGACGCTGGCAAAGTGCTGCGCCAGGCTCAGTTCGGTCCGTAGTGGGCCGACCTGTGAAATCGATGACAGGATCACCGTCCCGAACTGTTCATTGAGGAAGATACGGGCGATTGACCCGCCGATCACATCCGAGATAGTGGACCGGTAACTGGAGCGGCCGCCGCCGCGTATGTCAACAAAGCCTTTCGATTTGTGATACTTGACAAGGTCGGTGTGACCCGGCCGCACCTGGCCCTTGGGGCCGGCGAACTGATCATAATGCCGCGACCGCTGGGACGTTGAGAGTACCAGCGCCGCGATCGGCTCACCGGTCGAGAAGCCCTCTTCATAGCTCTCGGTTGCCGAATCAGCCCCGCCGCCTATCGATACCGCCGGTCCCGACAGCAAGCAGTCTATCTCGCCTTCAGCGTACAGGCCGGATAGCAATACTACCCTGTCGGCTTCTTGCCGGGGCGTGCCATGGCGGTTACTGCCAGGGCGGCGCCGGTCCAGATACCGCTGGACCTCTTCACGACGAATGCGAAGCCCTCCCGGACAACCGAAAACAATCGTCGTTACACCCGGCCCATGCGATTCACCGGCCCCCGCAACCGCGAACAGAGGACCCCCTAAAATCTCCATGCTTCAATCTCTCATCCGGCGTCCGAATCCGATGCCTGCCTTGCCCCGCCCTTGGCCGAAGAAACAAACCCTCGTACCTTGTCCGGGTCTTTGCGGCCGGGTTCGAACTCGACGCCGCTGCTTACATCTACTGCCCACGGCCGCACTGCCTCCACGGCCGCGGCGACATTTTCCGGGGTTAGGCCGCCCGCCAGGACAAGACGCGGGTAGCTGCGCCGCAGCCCGGCAGCCGCCTTCCAGTCAGCCCTCTTTCCCGTTCCGCCATATTCATCGGGGTCGTAGGCATCGATCAGCAGTTGCGGACCGCCGCCTGGACCCAACTCCGCGAACCATTCGGCCTCTATCTCGGCTTCGGCGGCGCTGGTTGGTCGCAGAGCCTTGAAGCCGCGCCCCTGCAGGGCTTCAAGCATCGCAGGGGTCTCCTCGCCGTGCAGCTGGGCATAGTCCAGGTTGGCGCGACCGATCGTCTCTTCCACCACAGCCAGAGACGCATTGACGAAGACACCAATGTAGCGGGGTCTCTGTTCGGAACCAGTGCCGCTAGCAGTGCTGTTCGTGGATTCAGAAAAGTGCCTTGTCAACCTTGAAGTGATCTCTCCCGCAGCCTCAGGCGCGATGTAGCGGGGAGACTTTCTGAAAAAGATGAAACCCAGAAAGTCTGCGCCGGCGTTGGCCGCGCACAGGCCGTCTTCAAGGCTGGTGATACCACAGATCTTCACGCGCGTCATTGTTCGAAGTACTCAAAAAAGTGGAGTCGCGGGCCCATGGCCGTTATCGTTCCCCGTCAAAAACCAAACTTCGCAATGCCCAGGAGCCAAACGAGCAAGGGCGCGATGGCGATACTGGGCAAGAGATTCGCGATCCGAATCTTCTTCAAATCCAGTAAAGTCAGACCGATGCCAAGGATGAGAACCCCACCTGTGGCCGTCAGTTCGACAACCCACGGGGTCTCCCGGCTGACTTCCCCAAGTCCGCTGCCCACTCCCATCGCCAGTGCCGACAGCCCTCCCTGAACCAGCGCGACCGTGCCCACACTCAGCAAAACGCCCGGACCCAGGCTGGCGGCAAATGGTATGGCCGCAAAGCCGTCCAAAGCGCTCTTAATCGCCAGTAGCTCGTAATCCCCTAACAGTCCATCCTGTATGCTGCCGAGAATTGTCATCGGCCCAACACAGAAGATCAGGCTGGTTGTGACAAAAGCTCGCGTGACGCTCCAACCGGGCACTTTACCCCGGCCCAGAGGTCCTCCCCAGCGAGCTTCTGCTTTCTCGCCCAGCCAGTTCAGACCGTCGTCAATGCGGACTAACTCGCCTAAGATGCCTCCAGTTACGACGCTGACAAGGGGAATCAGGACGTTTCCCGTTTCGCTCGCCATGATCACGCCGATGGCCAGGACCACCAACCCCAACCCGTGCAGGACCGTCTCCTGAACCCTGGCCGGCAACCGATTTCCCAAGACCGTTCCAACTGTACCGCCGATTAAGACGGCAATCACATTGAGAACTGTGCCGGTCATAGGGGATGCGGTCCGGGCATTGAAAACTTGCTACCAGCTTTCACTGGATCACGATTGCCCCGCGAGCACGAATTCGCGCACACTGGGGCCTCGCTCGGCCTGGGGCAATTTGCAGAAACTCTCGCCCACCAGAATGGCATCGCACCCCATCTCAGCCATGCGCCTCACATCGGCCGCATTGCGGATGCCGCTCTCGCCGATCAGAACAATGTCGTCAGGAATCAGTTCGCGTAACCGGCCGGTGGTCTCGATGTCCACATCAAACGTCTTCAGGTTACGATTATTAACGCCGATGACCTGGGCCTCCGCCGCCAGCGCTCGCGCGACCTCCTCCCCGTCATGGACTTCCACCAGCGCGTCCATTCCCAACCGGTTCGTCAAGTCTATCAGTTCCCGCAAGTCGGTGTCGCCCAGCACGCCCACGATCAGAAGCAATGCATCAGCCCCGGCCGCCCGCGCCTCGTACACTTGATAGGGATGAAAGATAAACTCCTTGCGCAACAGCGGCGTCGACAGGTTTCTGGCGCGCAGGTGTTCGACGATTTCGGCCAGAAAAACCAACTGCCCCTGGAAGAATCGTGCGTCGGTCAGGCAGGAAATCGCGGCCGCGCCACTGGCGGCGTATGTCTCGGCAATGGCAGTCGGCGACCAGTCCTGCGCGATCAGGCCCTTGGAGGGGCTTGCACGCTTGACTTCGGCGATCAGACTGGCCCCGCTCTCAGCGGTGAGTGCTGCCGAAAAACTCAGAGGCGGGTCGGTCAACAGCGCCAAGGCCTTGATCTGGGCCAGAGGTACATCCTCCATCTGCCGGGCAACCTCTTGGCGCTTCCAGGACATGATCCTGTCGAGGACCTGCCCCTTGTGTTTACTGATCTCCAACTGAGTAAACCTGGCCATTTTTTTATTGGTTTCCACTGAAGCTCTGCGTCTTCTCGATAAACCTGGTCAGCGAGTCCTGTGCCGCGCCGCTGTCGATCGACTCTGCGGCCGCGGTCAGACCAGCCTCCCAATCTGTATTCTCGGTTGCCAGAGCCGCCGCCGCGTTCAATAGTACCACATCCCGCTTAGGGCCGTGCAGTTCCCCACTGAGGATCCCCCGCGTGATAGCGGCGTTTGTGCCAGCATCGCCTCCAACCAGGTCGTCGAGCGACGCGGGCGCAAGACCGAGGTCGGTTGCCGACAGTTCACCTATCCAGACTTCACCCTTTTGCAGATAGCTGATTTGATTGACTCCGAACGTGACGAGTTCGTCAACACCGCGCCCGTCATCGGTGATCCCGTGGACGACAATTGCTGCAGTGCTTCCCATCTCCCCCAGCACCTCCGCCATCTGTGATGTTAAATCGATGTTGGGTACGCCGATCACCTGGTGGGTGGCGTTGGCCGGGTTTGTCAGCGGCCCGAGGATGTTGAAAATAGTGCGCGTAGCCAGCTCCCGGCGCGGGCCGATGGCGTACTTCATGGCGGGGTGGTACATCGGCGCGAACAGAAAGCCGATGCCGACCTCTTCGATGCACTCCGCGACCTGTTCAGGGCCCAAGTCCAATTGGACGCCTAACTCCTCCAGTACATCGGCGCTGCCGCACTGACTGCTGGCGGAGCGGTTGCCGTGCTTTGCCACCTTTTCGCCGGCCCCGGCGACGACGAAGGCCACAGTCGTACTTATATTGAATGTGCCTGTCTGATCACCGCCCGTACCGCAGGTGTCCAGCAGACGCTGGCCGTTGAGCGTCGGCCGCACCGGCACGGCGACGCGCTTCATCGCCCGGGCGCAGCCTGTGATTTCGGATACGGTCTCTCCCTTCATGCGCAGCCCCGCCAGAAACGCGCCGATTTGGGCATCGGTCGCCTGACCGCTCATGATCTGCGTCATCGCCGCGTCGGCCGCGTCGGCGCTGAGGTCCTTTTCGGCGAAAATCAGTTCCATTGCTTCATGTATGGGTGACGCCATTACGATTTCTCCTGTCGATTCGAACGGTACCAATCAGTCGGCGGGACATGCCGACGGCTACCTTTCCGGCAACTCAGTCTTTGACAAGCAGCTGATCTCGTCTGATAGCAGTTGAAAATCTCCCTCTCCCAGTGGGGATAGTTCCCACATGGCAAGCGAGCGGCGCAAGGCAGCGGTCAGAGCGCCGATGAGAAAAGAATGGAACAGAGCTCCGTCTGCATCTGTGTCGGCGAGAGCCGGCACGGTTCCCTGTCGAATGCCCTCCAGCAAAAAGGTTACAGCCTGAAAGTTGAGCAGCCGCAAATACAGGTCGATTCGCTCTGGCAAACTGGGATCGGAAGTGCCGGCACGATGGCTGTCCCGCCACTCGTTTTTGCCTCCATCGGACCAGTCTTCTCCCTCGTAAAACAGAAAGCGGGCGATCTCCTGGGCCGGGTCGCCCAGCCCGAAGAACTCCCAGTCCACCAGCAGGACCTGCCCTCTGTGGAAGAGAGCATTCTCAGCCGACAAGTCACCGTGGACCGGCGAAGGCGGCGTCTCGCCAAGCAAAGGCAGCGCCGCGCCCATCAGCCGGTGCGCGGCCGACCACAGCATAGAGAGCTGCTCGGTCAACAGAGGCGCCGGCGCAGCAGATACCCACTCGCGCAGCGGACCCTCCCCCGCCTGCCATATCTGCCAGAATGTGAGCAGATTGAACGGGTGCGGGCTGAATCGCTGCACTTCGTCCCTATCAGAACTGTGCACACGGGCCACTGCATCGGCGTGGGCGAGACGATGGAAGCGGTCTGCAAGTGTCACGGCCTCACCGTCAATCCAGCGGTAGACCAGGATCTGGCGCGGCAACCCGTGGGGATAGCGGTCATACCAGAGCGGCTCCGGCGCCAGGCCGGCGGCCGCAAACTGTGTCTGGCCGTCAAACTGCCGGCGGCTGCGAGCTTGGCCGGCGTCCGTGAACATCTTGACGACCGCATCGGCGCCATCCCCGCATTTGACCCGCCATAGCAGATTGTCTCGCCCTTGCCAGTGATCCGTGATCGTCACTTCCTGATTGCGAAAACGGCTGCCGGCGGAGCCGGTAAGATAGTCGAGAACCGCCTGTGTCCATCCGCTCATTCTGTCAGCGCCGGTCATACATTCAGGAAGTTTCGCAGCAGGTCGTGCCCGTACTCCGTCAGAATGCTCTCCGGATGAAACTGCACGCCGAAGATGGGCTTGGACCTATGCTGCACGCCCATCAACTCGTCCTCGACCGTGTGGGCCGTGGCGACCAGGTCTTCCGGCAGGGGCTCCTCCACAATCAGACTATGGTAACGGGTGGCGGTAAAAGGGCTCGGGATTCCCTGAAAGAGAGTCGTTCCCTTGTGATGTATCGGACTGACCTTGCCGTGCATCAGCCGCGGGGCCCGCTCAACATTGCCGCCATGAACGTGCCCGATGCATTGTTGACCTAGACAGACACCCAGAATGGGCGTGCTGTCGCCCAAGTGCCGGATGACATCGTTGCTGACGCCGCTGTCCTGCTTCGGCGTACCGGGACCGGGGCTGATAATGACATGGCTGGGCTTCTTCTCGATCAGCTCCTCGACGTCGATGGCGTCATTACGCCAGACCTGGATGCGGCTGGCCTCCTCCCCACCGGGCAATGGGGTCTCTAACACGATTTCGCCCAAAAACTGTACCAGATTGTACGTGAAGCTGTCGTAATTGTCGATGACGGCAATCATAACCCCGCTCCTTTTTCTGACCTGCCACTTAGGCTTTCGCCAGCCTCTTTTGGCGGCGCTCGTTCGACCGGCGAATGCGGTTCCACACGCCCGTCAGTCCCATCGCTTTTTTCATCTCCATGAGCGTCTGCCGTGCCTCAGCCTGCGCCCGCTGCGTGCCTTCGTATATCAGCTGGTCCGTGTAACCCGTCTGTTCGGCGTAGTATGCCCGCCGTTCACGGATCGGCTCAAGGAAATTCTCCAGCGCGTTGTAAAGCTTCGTCTTCACCTCCACATCGCCCACCGCGCCTTGCCGATACCGGGACTTCAGGTCTTCCACCTCCTCTTTGTTGGGGTTGAAGGTGTCATGATAGTTGAATACTGGGTTGCCTTCGACAGTTCCGGGGATGTCTGCTCGGATTCGGTTTGGGTCGGTGTACATGCTCATCACCCGTTTCCTGACCGACGCCGAATCGTCGCTGAGGAGAATCGCATTGCCCAGGCTCTTGCTCATCTTCGCCTGGCCATCGGTGCCGACAAGAGTGCCGCCAACGATATAGGCGTCCGGCAACGGAAACACTTCGCTGTAGGCATTGTTGAACCGGCGGGCAATCTGGCGGCTGATTTCAATGTGCGACTCGTTGTCCTTGCCCACCGGCACCAGATGGGCGCGCGGCATCAGGATGTCGGCCGCCTGCAGAACCGGGTAGCCGAGCAGGTTATAGGGCATCTGCTCCAGTTCTGCCGCCGCGGCCATGTCCTTGATCGTAGGCAGCTGCTGCAAGCGCTCGACCGTCACCATACCACTGAGGATCAGGTGCATCTCGTAGATTTCATGTACGGCTGACTGCAGGTAGAACGAAGTCTTGGTCGGATCGATGCCGATGGCCAGATGGTCGAGAACGATCTCGCGGGCATTCTCTCCGATCTGCGCAATGTCCTCCTTGGATGGCTTCGTTGTCAGCATATGCAGGTCAGCGATGATGAAGAAGCATTCGTACTCCTCCTGGAAAGCCAGGCGGTACTGTAAGCTGCCCACGAAGTGTCCCAAGTGTAGTTTGCCGGTTGGACGGTCGCCGGTGAGAATTCTTCTCTTCTCTGTCATTTCTCCCTCCCGGTTCTGTATCTAATGTAAATCCTGTTTGACGCTAAGACTTTTCCCGCGGATCACGTAATGGCATCGCGGCTGTCATGTCTGCCTTTACGGAATACGAAATAGGCAGTTCGCAAGAGTCCGGTTTTAAAATTGAACGCGCATTAAATGAAACTGGACAACTGACTATCGTAAGTTTCAGTCGTCCAATCCCTCTTCGGCGCGCTGCACCGCGGCCGAAAGGGCCTTGGCCTTGTTCAAAGTTTCTTCCCACTCATAGGTGGGATCGCTGTCCGCCACGACCCCGCCCCCTGCCTGCAGGTGGCAGGTCTTGCCTTGCATAACGATCGTGCGAATCGCAATGCAGGTGTCCATAGTGCCGTCGTAGTCTATGTAACCGACCGCGCCGGCATACAGCCCCCGGCGCAGCCCTTCAAGCTCCTCAATGATCTCCATGGCCCGGACCTTCGGCGCCCCGCTGACGGTACCCGCCGGAAAGGTGGCTTTCAGCAGGCTGATGGCGTCGTGTCCTGGCGCCAGCTTTCCCTGCACGTCGCTGACGATGTGCATGACATGGCTGTACCGTTCAATGACCATCATCTCCGGAACCCGGACGGTGCCATACTCGCACACACGCCCAAGATCATTGCGTCCCAGATCGACCAGCATGACGTGCTCGGCACGTTCCTTCGGATCGTTCAACAGTCCTTCCGCCAGGGCGTCGTCTTCGGCAGCGTTATCGCCCCGCCAGCGCGTGCCGGCGATCGGGTGCAGGTAGGCGCGGTCGTCTTCGAGCCTGACGTGCATCTCCGGGCTGGACCCAATGATCCAGAGCGGCTCCCCGCTACCAGAGATTTCTTCCAGTCCCGCCACTCCCTTGAAATCCAGGAAGTACATGTAAGGCGATGGGTTCAACATGCGCAGTGCGCGATAGATCGCGAACGGCTCCGCGTCAGTTGACCGGCTCAGGCGCTGGCTCGGCACGACCTGGAAAATGTCGCCCGCAGCGATATACTCTTTCGCTCTACGCACGACCTCTTCGTACTCTCCCTGGGCGAAATTGCTGCGCCACACCGCGTCGCCGCCTGCCCCCTGCCCACTTGGCGGCACGAGAGGCTTTCGCAGATCGCTGACGATCGCATCGATTCGGGCCACAGCATCGGTGTAGGCCGCCTCAATCTCCTCCTCCGATGACCGACCTGGCCCAGGCGTCTGCATGTTGGCGATGACAAGCAATTTGTGCTGCACATGGTCGAAGACCACGAGGTTGTCGCTGAAGAGCAACAGCATGTCCGGGATGGCCAGCTTCCTCTCTGCGGTGTCAGGCAGACGTTCAACGAAGCGCACCGTATCGTAACCGAAATAGCCGACCGCGCCGCCTGAAAAACGTGGCAGACCTGGGACCTCCACAGGGCAGCGTTCCGCCAAAAGGCTGCGCACCGCCTCGAAGGGGTCGCCTTGCCGGCGTTCCAACACGGCGCCGTCCGGCCCACCGATAACCATCTGCTCCCCTTGCGCGCACAGTGTCAGCGGCGGACGCACGCCCAGGAAGCTGTACCGGCCAACCTGCTCCCCTTTCTCCACCGATTCCAGCAGAAAGGAAGGTCCGCCGTTCCGCAGCTTCAGGTAGACCGAGACCGGTGTCTCCAGGTCAGCCGGCAGTTCTCGGAACACCGGGATCGTATTGCCTTTCGCCGCAAACTCCCCTACTTCGTCCAGTGAAGGACTATATGTTGCCATGTTCCCTCTCCCTCTCCCCTGATTCCTGTCCCGATTGCCTGCCAAACAAAAAACCTCGTCTCCAATGGCAGTCAATAAACGACTGCCAAAAGGGACGAGGTCAGTTAAGACGCCCGCGGTGCCACCCTGCTTAGACTGGTGAACAGTAAGCAACAAAAAATCCCTTGCATGAAACGCAAGGGATGCTCGCACCAGTCTCACTCATCGCAGTCAGACGAATTTGCGTGAAAGCGCAGTTGTCTGAGCTACGGCGCCCTGATAACGGTGGCGTCTCCGGAACCGGCTAATGGGTGGCACGCTGTCTCTCTGGAAAGCCCAAAGGGCCCAAGATCAGTTGCTGCCTACTGTTCGCCGTTCGACTCCCCGGTCCATTCACGCTCGGCGCTGCTATCCCGCTCCCACCAGTCCGGGACTCTCTGGAGCCCGCTCTGAGCGCTACTATTCCGGTTCACAGTCTGTACTGTTCAGATGTTGGCACTGAATATATCCCAACAGATTCTAACTGTCAATTCTCAGGGGCAGTCGTAATCCAACCCATGTAATCTAACCCACTTCGAAAGGCGGGCTGGTCCGCTCAAGGCTCAGATTCGGGCAGCAGGAAAGCAGTTAACTGGTCAAGTCTGGACTGGGGGCTGGGACTTACCGGGCCAGGCGGCAGTGGTGAAGGGTTGCGCAACCGATCAGCCTCTACTCTCTCGCATTCTGACTTCCAGGGCTAGACATCTGAACAAGAGTAACGCCCGCCTCCTGCAGGAAGCGAGGGCTGTTCGCGTCCGGGTAGGCGCCGGCGTAGACAACCCTTTCGATACCGGCGTTTATGATCATCTTGGCACAGGTGATGCACGGCTGGTGGGTCACATAGATCATACTGCCCGCGGTGCCCACGCCATGAAGCGCGGCCTGGATGATGGCGTTCTGTTCAGCATGGAGAGGACGTACGCAGTGGCCGTCGATGATCAGATGCCCGACATCATCGCAGTGGGGCAGTCCGGTTGGCGCACCGTTGTAGCCCGTCGTCAGAATGCGCCTGTCGCGGACAATCACAGCGCCTACATGGGCGCGATCGCAGGTGCTGCGCGCGGCCACTGTGAAAGCGATGTGGAGGAAGTACTCATCCCATGTTGGGCGGTCGGCTTGCGGCGAGGTCATGCTCAGCGTTGAACTCTCTTGCCTTGCACTGCATCAGTCCAGGCGGCGGGTTTCTCCCATGGGGATTTTCACCTGTCCGTTGGGTGCCGGATCGGGCTGAGGATTGGACTGTTTGCGCGGCGTAGCCTCTTCACGCTTGGCAACTGTGTCATGCAGGAGGTCCGCCAGGATTCGGCGTGTATCCTCATCTGTGGGTGACGCCAGCAGAACAGTCTCCTGGACCGTACGTTCTCTGCTGAAGCGGCCGCGCTTGGGGATGACAATCTCGTGTTCGATCGCGAGGCAAGTCTGTGTCATGCCTCCGTAGCTGACCTCGCCATAGCGGATTTTGCGCACCGACTTGGGGAAGAAGAAGACGTACCACATCCCCACATCCTTTTCGGGCCACTCCGCCAACAAAAAGCGTTTCGGTTGTACGAGACAGATAACAGCATGTTCACGCGTTGCAAACGTGCGGTAATACCCCTGTAACCACGTAAATCGTTCGCTCTTTTCCTCGACCGTGAAGTAGCCGCTGGCGTGAATCGGCACACTGTCCGAAGGAGCCAGAGGTTGAGGCGTGACCGAAGGCGTCGCCGACTCACGAAACTGTACGTAGTCCCGAGTGCGCCAGTGGCGCCGCAGCCAGATGAAGGAAATGAGCAGAACGAGACATACCCCTGTCGTGAGAAAGTGACCGGGTACGAACCCGAAACCGCCCAGCACGCCAAGAAGAAGAAGCAGGCCGTCTATCCAGCGGACGGTCGGCGCACCGGCCAGCAGCATGCGGTCGAGGTGATAGATCAGACGGGACACGATGTAGTCTGTGCCTGCTGTAAAATGGAAAAGGTGACCGGATTATGGGAGAAGACCCCGTCCCGCAGGACGAGGCCAAGCAACATCAGGGGCATGCCTGTTCAGTTGCGGGCAAGACACCCCCCGATCAGGCAGGAGCCGGCAATGTCCCACCGCTCAAGTCCAGGCCTTGATCATGGCTATCCTCCTCTTGGGACCGTTCGTTTCCGTCCCTTTCCGAGGTTGGTGTGCCGCTGGTCTGGCCTGCTTCGACGTCGTCAATCGATTGGAATGGGTCTTCGCCGCGCATGATCGCCTGGAACTCCGAAGCATGTAGAGTCTCCTGCTCGAGCAGAGCCCCGGCCACGGCATCAAGGCGGTCCTCATAGGAGGTCAGAATCTCGTGGCAGCGTCGGTGGGCCTCGTCTACCAGGTTGCGAACCTCTTCATCGATCTCCTGCGCAACTTTGTCGCTGTAATTGCGGGTTTCGGCGATGCCCCGGCCCAGAAATACCATCTCTTCCCGTTCACCGTATTGGACAGGGCCAAGCACGTCGCTCATGCCCCATTGGGTGATCATCAGACGGGCCATGTTCGTCACGCGTTCCAGGTCGTTGCTGGCCCCGGTTGTAACGTCTTCGAAGCGGATCTCCTCCGCGACCCGTCCGCCCAGGAGCGCTGCCAGTTCATCGCGGAACTTGTCTCTCGTGCTCAGGTTGGACTCTTCCTCCGGCAAGGGCATCGTATAGCCGCCTGCCATGCCCCTGGGTACGATGGTTACTTTATGTACGGGGTCATGTTTGGGAAGTACGTGCATCGCCACGGCGTGTCCGGCCTCATGGTAGGCGATGATCTCCTTTTCCTTAGGAGACATGACCCGGCTGCGCCGTTCCGGGCCGGCAATGACCCGCTCAATCGCTTCCTGGAATTCAGCCAGGCCTATCGAGCGTCGATTGCGGCGCGCAGCCAGAATCGCGGCTTCATTCACCAGATTCTCGATGTCGGCGCCGACGAAACCGGGCGTCTGCTTGGCAACGACCTCCAGGTCGATGTCGGTTGCCAGCGGCTTGCCCTTCACGTGTACATCGAGGATCTGCCGCCGGCCCTTAACATCCGGCGAATCCATCATCACCCGCCGGTCGAAGCGACCGGGCCGCAACAGCGCCGGGTCCAGGATGTCCGGCCTGTTGGTTGCGGCAATGATAATGATATTGACATCCGTGTCAAAGCCGTCCATCTCGACCAGAATCTGGTTCAGAGTCTGCTCGCGCTCATCGTGCGAGCCGCCCAATCCTGCGCCGCGGTGCCGGCCAACAGCGTCGATTTCGTCGATGAAAATGATGCAGGGAGAGTTTTTCTTGGCCTGTTCGAACAGGTCCCGCACGCGGCTGGCCCCGACACCAACAAACATTTCCACGAACTCGGAGCCGCTTATGTTGAAGAACGGGACACCCGCTTCTCCGGAGACCGCCTTCGCCATCAGCGTCTTGCCGGTGCCGGGCGGCCCAACCAGAAGAACGCCCTTGGGGATGCGGGCGCCAAGAGACGCGAACTTCTGCGGCTCTTTGAGGAACTCAACCACCTCCTCCAGATCCTGCCGGGCTTCCTCATTGCCGGCCACGTCACCGAAGTTAACGGCCGGTTGGTCGCCGGTGAACATGCGCGCCTTGCTCTTGCTGAAGCTGAAGGCCTGATTGCCCGCGCCCTGGGCCTGCCGCAGTATAAAGATGAAAAAGACTGCGATCAGCAGGATCGGCAACAGGGCGAGCAGAATGCTGCCGTACACCTCCCACCCGCTGGGCGCTTCGATCTGCACATTGACTGCAGAAAGCTGGTCTTCGGTTACGCCCAGATTCTCGAGCGTCTCGACCAGCCCAATACCGGTCTCCTTGCGTGAACCAATCAGCTTGCCGCCGGAGTAGGCGAATACTTCATCCCCGTCTACGTGAATTTCCTGAACGTTGCCGCCGCGTACCAGGGACGCGATCTCAGCGATCGAAACGTTCGCCGAAATGTTGCTGCCCTGGTTGCTCAGGACAATATAGAGAAACGCGCCGAGAGCTACAACCAGGAGGAAGTAGATCATGCCGTTGCGAACTCGTTTGGAATCCATAGCTCCTCTTAAGGTCCGCGGGATCAGAACGGTCAGCCAAAGCGATTTCCTGGGCCGTTACGTTCGTTTTGGACCCTCCACTACCCGCGGGAAGTCTAGCATAGGGAAAACGCAGCGTCAAATAGTTCAGATACGGGCTGCGACCTCTTTTTTATGGCAAACGCGCGACCGAAATGCCTATATATTGTGCCGCCGTTGCCCCTCATATGCAGTAAGGCTGCATCCACCTTTCAGGCCGGCCGCAGAGTGAGAAGGGTGATCTCCGGTCGGCAGTTGAAGCGGAAAGGGAGCGGCCAGACGCCCAGACCCCGGTTGGTATAGAGTTGGTAATTTTCCACCCGATAGTGGCCAATGGGATATCTGGTTGCCATATGCGGCAGGAGAGGCGCCCGCGTCCCCACCCCGTTGCCGTCGGGCCGCTTCGTGGGCAATCGGACCTGCCCGCCATGGCTGTGCCCGCTTAGCTGCAGGGCAACCGGCAACTCTTCCCTACGAATGGCATCGATGTAATCAGGTTCGTGACAGAGGAGAAGATTCGTGTAGTCAAATGGAGTCCCGGCCAGGGCGAGTTGCGGACGCGGATGGCCGGACCAGGCGTCGTCCAACCCGGCAACTGTGAGGCCCGGCGCCGCCTCGGCGTTCCCATTGACCAGAAGCGTCACCGGTGTCTCCGCTAGCGCCGCGCCCACCGCCTGGCGATCGGTCCAAAGATCGTGGTTGCCGTACACCGCATAGGCAGGGGGCTCCAGCATCCGCAGGGGTTCGATCAAACCTGTCGCAAAGCGTGCTTCGTTCCCGACATAGTCTCCAGTCAATACCACGAGGTCGGGCTGTAACGCGTTGATTCGCGTGACTGCAGCCATCAAATGCTCCTCCGACGTGAAGCGGCTGAGATGAATGTCGGAGATCTGAGCGATGCGAAAGCCGGACAGTCCCTCAGCCAGGCCCGGGAGACTGACGGTTCTATGCTCGACATCGACCCAGGATCGTTCTAACAGACCCCCGTAGCCGAGGCCTGCGGCGCCAGCCAATGCCGCCGACCCCACCGCTTGCAGGAACCGGCGTCTTGTTAACATGAATTTCGACACTGAGGTGGGGGGGTATCTGAAAGACTACCAAACAGCCGAGCTTGTCTCACGCTGGGCAGGCGCGGCGTCTTGCTGAAGATGTGTGAAACCCGTTTCCCGGGATGCGAAGTTTAGCTCGTCTACTCAAGATCGATGCGGTAGAGGGGCTCGAGACCGGCGGCAATGCGGTCCACGTTGTCTGCCGCGCACTGGGCGCGCTTTCGAGAAGTGCCGTCGGTTACGCCGGCCGTATGGGGCGTCGCGATGACGTTCGGCAACTTGAAAAAAGGCGAACTGATGTCAGGGGGTTCCTGGCTATAGGCATCGATGCCGGCGCCGCCCAATTTACCATCGAGCAAGGCCTGCGTCAGCGCCTGCTCATCGATTAGTGCGCCGCGGGCAACGTTGATGATGTAGGCGGTCGGCTTCATCAGACCCAACATGCGGGCGTCGATAATATGGTGCGTTTCACTGTTCAGATGCAGGTGCAGCGAAAGAATGTCCGATTCGGCAACGACTTTTTCGAGGTCATCCGGCGTGCCCACAAACGAGAGTCCGAACTCCTGCCGCTCCCCCTCGCTGACCTCGCGTATGTCGATGGCCGCGATTTTCATTCCGAATGGCGCGGCGCGGCGCGCCAGCTCAATGCCGCTGGCCCCAAAGCCGATGATGCCCAGCTGCAGCTCTTCCAATTCCAGGCCCATCGGTTCGTATAGTTCACCCTCGTCCAAAAGCGCACGCGCCTCCGGATAGCGGCGGGTCAACATCAGAATGAACATCATCGCAGTCTCGGCCAGCGCCACCGCGCTGAACGCGCCTGGGCAGTTGGCTACCGGAATGCCCTTGGTCTTCCAATAATCCAGGTCGAAGTGATCGAAGCCTGTCCCCAGGATCTGCCACAGGCGCGCGTCAGTGGCAGCGTCCACCATCTCGCGCGTGCCGGCCGACCCGCCGTGGTCAATGACGGCGTCCATTCCCTCGAACTGGGGCGCCAGTGGTTTGTCGTAGTCCAACACATGTATGTTGTGGTTACGCCTGACAGCCTTTACCACGTCCATCCCCCATGGATTGAACATCGAAACTTTGACGGGATGGGGCAGAAAGAGGACGTTCAACTGCTTCGTCATAGAGTCACCTGAGTTTGGTGGCAGGCTGTGTTGCCCGCCTTGGCTGGATGCTACCTGGTTCTGAATATCAAAGAGTGGTATAGCCGCCGTCGGCCACAAGTACCGAGCCAGTTACAAAAGAGGCTTCATCGCTTGCCAGAAATAGCGCAGCCGGCGCGATTTCGCTGGGTGCGGCGAACCGTTTCAAAAGATTGGCTTCCCGGTACGGCGCCAGCTTCTCTTCCGGTATCGTCTCTGTCAGCGGCGTATTCATCGAGCCGGGACAGACGGCATTGACGCGGATGTTGTCGGCTGCGTGGTCGACCGCCATCGAGCGGACAAGCCCGATCACGCCATGCTTGCTGGCGTTGTACGAGGCCTGCAACCCATTGCCTACCAGGCCCGATAACGATGAAATGCAAATGATGTTGCCGCCGCCCTGCTGGCGCATCTGTGCAACCGCGTATTTCGAGCACAGAAACATACTCTTCAGGTTGGTATCGACGACGAAATCCCATTCGTCCTCACTGGTATCGACCACATCTTTGTTTATCTGTACGCCCACGTTGTTGACCAGCACATCCAGCCGGCCGAATGCCTCAACCGCGTCGCGCGTCAGGCGCTCAGCATCCTGCCGCAGCCGCACATCTATCTGAACAAGAGCGGCCTTCCCGCCCTGCGCCTGGATCGCGTCGACAGTTTCCTGGCCTTTTTCTTCGTTGATCTCCCCCACCACGACCCGGGCGCCCTCGGTCGCGAATAACAAGGCTACTGCCTTTCCCAGGCCCATGCCCGCACCCGTGATCGCCGCTACCTTGCCATGCAGACGTTGTGCCATTCCGAATGCACCTTTGTCAATACGGTAGAAGGCCGCCGCTCACATTGTAAGTCTGTCCGGTCATGTAGCTGGCGTCATCAGAGGCCAGAAAAGCGACCACGTTGGCGACATCTTCCGGCTGCTGGATGCGGCCCACAGGTATGCCGGCGACCGCTTCCGCTTTGACTGAACCCACCTCAACACCGCGGCGCGCCGCGGTTTCGCGGTCAATCAGGTCCCACATTGGCGTATCGACAATACCGGCGCATACGCAGTTTACCAGGATCCCGTGCTCGGAAAGCTCCAGCCCCATCTGCTTGGTCAGCGCAACCACCGCATGTTTGCTGGCAGCGTAGGCTCCCAAAGGAATGCCTTTCCCCGGGGCAATTTTACCCGCTCCCGATGCGTTGTTGATGATACGCCCGCCGCCCCCTTGCTCTATCATCTGGCGCGCACCTGCTTGCGAACACAACAACACGCTCTTGGCGTTTACGTTCATCAGGGCATCCCACGTCTTCTCGTCGGTCTCCAGCAAAGGCGCAACCGCACCGATGCCGGCGTTGTTAACGAGGATATGCAGACCCCCCAACTGCTCGCAGGTTTCGCCCACCATGCGCTCCACCTCTTCTTTGCAGGTCACGTCCACCTGGTGCGCCAGCGCCTGGCCGCCCAGCTCCCGTACTTCTGCAGCCACCTGCGCGGCCGTCGCGCCATCCAAGTCGGCAACCGTCACCCGGCAACCCTCCCGAGCCAAACGCAGGGCTATGGCCCGTCCGATGCCCCGCCCGGCCCCGGTGACAATCGCAACCTGCCCGTCAAGATTATAACGCGGCATAGGCTACCTCCTGCAGAGCTTCCCCGACACCATTCGCCTCAATGCTCGCCATCCTTTGTCTCGTAAGGCACCTGCATCAGTTCCAGAATGTAGCCGTCCGGGTCCTCAAAGAAGACCACGTGGACAACGGCCCATCCGAGATCGAAACTGACTGGCTCAGACACGAACTTGACACCTTCCGCTTTCAGTTCCTGGTAGGCCTGCGCCATGTCCGGAACGCCAAAACAGATATGGGAATGGCCCACATCGCCCAGCTTTCCGTTCGAGACCTTTCCCTCCGGCTTCACGTACTCCTGCAAGTCGAGCAGCATTCCCGGAGTCTCTGGCGCCTGGAGGCGCACCACCTCCATGATCACATCATCTTTGCCTGCCATCTTCGAGATCGTTTCGCCTTCTAGCCGGTGCGTTTCGATCTGCTCCATACCCAGCAGGTCACGGTAAAACGCCAGCGAGCGTTCCATGTCGCTCACAGTAACCGAAATATGGTCCATTACATTGATTGAGCTGATCACAGTGCGCTTCCTCCCTGTTCAGTGTGTTTCCAGAGCATCCAGCTCATCCAACCGCCGAATCCAGCGTTGGTGGCGGGCGTCGCCAATCGAACGCCAGTGTGGACCGTACATGGGACGGCCTGCCTGCGCGAAGGCCCTATGGTTACCCTGCATCTGTTCCTGTATGGCCACCGTCGCCTCGGGTGTATCCGGATCTTCATAGTAGACAACCACACCCTGTCGCCGGTGATTGTTCCCACCGAATGCAGCGTGCCAGAGGGCGACATTGAATACCAGGACATCGCCAGGCTGCGATACAAATGTATAGGCAGGCACGTCGACCTGGGCAATGTTGTATGCTTTCTCAGGGTCGCGGCTGATCTGGCTGTGAAACGGATCGCGGTGCGAGCCGGGTATGACCCGCAAGGCGCCGTTGTCCCCGTTCAGTGGATCCGGATAGATGCAGAACTTGACGGCCGTGTAGTCCAGAGACCCGGTATCGGGGTGCCAGCGGGTGTCATCGACGTGGTAGTTTCCGTCCACCGCAATTGCCAGCACATCCTTGCCCAGCAACTGTTCGGCCACAGGGGCAAAACGAGAATCGTGGGCCAGCCCGGCGATGAATGGCGACTGCTCCTCCATCAACGAGGCGTAATGGCGGCTCTTGCCGTCATGCTTGCCGCCTTCAATCCAGGCGTCCAGACCTGCGTTGAACTCGCGGCTGTATTGTGCCATCTCCTCCGCAGACAGCAGCTGGCGGAAGACCAGAAACCCGAAATCGTGAAACAGTTTGAGTTGCTCTTTTGACAGTTTCATATCCACTCTTTTGGTAAGGATGTGGTCGGATCCACTCTATTGAGAACGTGCGCAAAAAGGGGGGCGGAGTCGTCCCTGCCAGAAGCGAATTGGGCGCTTTGAGCGATCAAGAATTGAACTTTCGTGAAAATGGGACCGGCTGCCTCGGCAGGCCGGAGTATAGCATTCCGCTTCGCGCCGCGTCAAGCATTATTTCGCACTCTGCCTTCGAATTCGACAGCACCGCAGCCCGGCTCTAGTCCCCTGTAAAGAATACTCGCGTGTGCACCACTCCTGAGTCCCCCTTCTCTCCGGCTCGTACACAACCCTCCTCTCAGTGCTCGTACTCCTCCATCAGCTCAACCAGAGTGCCGTCCGGGTCATAGCAGAAGCAGACGCTGACCGAGCCCTCCGTCAATTCAAAGTTAACCGATCCCGAGTAAAAATCGACACCTGCATTCCACTAAGCGTCCACCGTTGCCGGCAGACCTTACCTTCCATTCCCGGCGGGCACATGCAGTGAGTCGCCGACCAGCATTATGCGAATGTCAAACTCCGGTTGCTGCTGGTGGTAGAGCGCGAACAACTCGCCGATATCGCCGGTGTGGTTGCGCCAAAACTCCCAGTGAAAGGGTAGGAGCGTCTTGGGGCCGAGCTTCTTCGCCACTTCCATCAGCTCATCCACTTCCATGTACCATGTGCGGCCAAACGCCAGCAGGGCCAGATCCAGGTCGTGCGCCGCCCCAATCTCGGCGATGGCCTCACCATCCCAGGTGTCGCCCGATACAAAGAGCTTCGTCCCCCCCGATGAAAAGACGAAAGTCACCGCGTTCGGCTCGTTCGGATCGTAAGAAGGATAGACCTGGATCTCTACGTCGCGGAACTGGATCGAGTCGCCTGGGGCCACCTCGCGAATGCGTTCATCGGCGATGCCGAACTCGCGCATCAGATTTGAAGAGGAGCTGGGCGCTACACAGAAAGCGTCCGTGTTGTTTACGATAGGCACCAGCGTGCCGTCATGGCAGTGATCTACATGGTCGTGGGTAGAGATGAGAATGTCGGCTACCCGCACTTCGTCAGGCTTGACCGGGATCGCCGTCGCCCGGTAGGCGTCCGGCACCGCGTCGTCGGGCGTCCCGTAGGAGTAGGGATCGATCCAGATCATCGTTTCCGGCGTCCTGTAGACGAAACTCGGCCCCCCAAGTGCCCAGAACAGGATGCCGTTGTCGACCGTTTTGCCCTCAATCTCGTCCAGAAATGTCTTGGGCCAGTAGGCTACGTCTCGCATAGTCACTCCTTGTGCTGATTGCGCCGCGCGGCGACAGACAGTTCAACTACGCAAGGCTGTCTCGAACGCCTGCCCCTATCGGCGAAGTTTCACCTCTGTTCAGGCAGCGCTCCAATTAAAGTCGTGCGGTACCTGTTCGCCGGTGCCAATTTCGTTCAGTTCGAGGAGATTGCCATCCGGGTCGTAGAAGAAAAGGACATGCCAGTCACCTTCGCCCGCGAATCGTACCGGTGGTGAAACCATCTCTACCCCGGCCGCCTTCAGCCGTTCATAAGTGGCCGGCACATCCTCGACGCCAAAACAGAAATGCGCGCTGGGCACATGGTGTAGCGGCTGCCGGCCGGTCGGGCTTTCGGGATTGATCCATTGGATCAGGTCGAAGGTAAACCCCTGTTCCGAACTGCGCGTGTGGCCGTTTATGCCGCCGGGCGGCCGCAATCGATATTCGCGCATATGTACATTCGACATTGCCGTCATCTCATCGATCGGGCCGCCGTCGTGCTCCTCCGGCGAGACGACCTCCATGCCCAGAATATCCCGGTAGAAATGCAATGATCTTTCCAGGTCACTGACCATAATGGCTACATGATCGATCGTAATTCTGCTCATTTTTTGCCACCTTCGCGGATAGGGCGCTTTCTCAAGCTGCCCAGCCTCAATGGTAATTGAGTAAATGTCTATGCCTGGGAGAAGGGTTGCAGAGAGCCGCCCCGGAGTTAACGGACCAATCCGCTGCTGAAAGATCTGTGACATCGGCCAAAATGGTGTCGTTTTTCTCCACCACAATTTCGGTGGCCTCTTCGTTCGATCTGGCGCAAAGTGGCAGACGGCATTCCCAAATGGATCGCTTGCGAGTCCTTGTACAAAATGAGACCTTCTCCCAATATTTCAACCCAGGCTAAGAGTCACAGGGTTGGGCCCGCCAGCGTAGCAGAGTCTATAGCTATCGACTACTCCCTTCCCCCTTTCACGCCGGGCGCGGCACAATAGGGAAGTAATTCCTTGCGGGCTGCCACCGGCACACTTTTCAGAAAGGCGCGTCTGCCCGGTTGCGTTGCGTGTTTCAACACCGTTGAATCTGTTTTCCTTCGATGCGATTGGGTTAGCGGAACCGGCTATATGAAGTGATTGAAACGCTAGGAAGGCCTGCCCTGGAAAGGAAAGGGCCCATTCTTGCTGGAATGCATCAACGAGTCTAGAGGCATGGTTGGTGGACTCAGGCATTCCGGCCAGGATGAGCCCATCCTATCATAACGGACCCCGCACGAAAAACTGCAAAATAGTGCCATATCTTCCCGAATCGAAGGCGTATTTCCATCCTCGATTGAGCAGCAAAGCCGGATCTGGCCTCAGCAAAATGGGAACAAGATCCCCTCCGGTGGACGCCTCCAACACAAATTCGTGCCAAGGGGTGGCCCCGGAAGCTTCAGGTGAGCGGACCAGAAGAGGACTTTCAGTCGAGCCGGAATCGTGTACCCACAAAGAAAAATGGGAAAGGCTGAAAGTCAGGAGCTTCTTTCTAGCCACTGTTCGGCTCTGTCAAGAACAATCTGCGCGAGGGCGCTGTCGGTCCTGACATGCTTGTCGGTGAGCACAAGTGTAGGGATGACATCGAGCCTCTCAAAGAAGTCCTGCCAGGCGCGAAACTTACTTTCCGACCACCAGAGCCGCTGGTCGGGGAACGTCCAGACCCCGCGCCTGGGCTCGGGAGGGATCGAGCCGGATGCCCCGTAACTGAGCATGTAATTTCCGAGGAGTCGGCGGTACATTTTGGCGTTGACCAGTTCGTCCAGTTTGCTGCCGTCGTGTCCCAAATCCAGGTCGATCCACAGTATTTCGCCCTGTCCTGACGAGAGCGCGTACATCCCGGCTACCCATTCAGATGTTCCCTCTCCGGTGAAGAGTACACCGGGAAACGCAGCCTGCAGCTCTTCAAACAGGAGGCCGACGCCTCGCATGTGATCGTGGTGCAGATCGTTGATGGGGAAAGCCGACTGGTCCAAATGGAAGGCGTCTATCGCATAGTCATTTACAAGACGGCCAATACAGTCGATCATCAGCTGTCTGAACTCCGGCGCATCGGGAGAAATATAAGCAAAGGTCGGCTCGATGTTTTCATCCTTATCGTAGTCAACCTCCCAGGAAACCGGCCGCCCGAAAAGATCATGGATCTGGTGCTGCCTAAATTGAGGATAGAGAGGGTGGTCCAACGCCATGCCCCAAACGTTCATGTGCGCCAGCACCTTGAATCCGAGGTCGTGGGCCGCCTTCATGAAACGGGCGAATCCCTCCGCTCCCCCCAGCTCCTCGCCAGGCAGGTTGTCGGGCACATGGTAGTCGACGCGTCCTTCATGGCCGAGTATTTTGATCAGGGTGCGTTCCGGCGGGAATATCTTTGCCAGTTCATGCAGCCGCGCCTCCATCTCAGCAAAGTTATGGCACATTTTGCCGTCTGAAGTAACGCCGTGCAGGATGGCCATGAAGGCAACCCGGCGTAGCCATTCGGGCACATCGCGCCTTCGGTCGAAAGGCGTCAAGTCGTAGGCCTTCTCCATCCACTCGATGTAAGGATCGACGGCATCCTCCCAAGACTCAACGCGATCGATGTGCCAGGTTGGCGAGCTGTGCTCGTTACTGAGTTCGAAGGCGTTCTCTTCCGACATGAGATGGACTTCGAGGTTGTCTTCGAAGCGGTATGCCCAGAACCGCTTGAAGCGGGGAGGATGTTCATTCGATCGTATACAGACGGTGCTTTCGTCGCCCTCAATCAGAATGAACTGCGCGGCCATGCCAGAAAGGGGGCCGGCCGGAAAGACGATGCCGGTTTCTCCGCCGCGTCCCCGCACCGGGTAGGCGCCGTGCGGAAATACGAAGCACTGCCCCGCAGATTCGCCGATCTCCCATCGCAAGCCAGGGGGCGTGACGACCTTACCGAAAGGTAGAGACTCGACAAACACCTTTATTCCCTTTATCAATTCCGAGTGTTTGGCATGAGCCTGCCAGCTGACGCTCTGCGAACTGCCCGAGAATGAGACCTCAAACAGCGCAGGGACGCGACCGCTGTCATCTCCGTAACTTACCTCGTGCGCACGGAAGATGAGGCGCTCTCCCTCCTGCACAGGGTCGGAGAACTCGGCAGTGTAGGCGTTGCTGGTCGTCAGGACCTGGAACAAAAACGTATAGCCCCCAAAGCTGATGCGGCTGGCCACGACGGTTCTCCTTTCGCAAAGGGGGTCGGACAGAATGGGATAAGGGAAGGTGCGGCAATAAGCCGCACCTTCGGTCTGCTTTAGAATTGACTGAAGTGCGTCGGGCGTCTAGCTGGCTGCGTACGACTTGTCCAGACAGGCCTGCGCCTCGGCCGCCGCCTCCTGAACCAGAGCCTCTAGAGGGCGCTCTTCGTTCTCGATGTAACGGGTCCAGATGCCTTCAAACTGTGGGTGGACGCAGTCCCAGTGGAATTCCGTGCGCAGGTAGTTGGGCACAGCGGTGGGCAGCTGGGCCTGTTCCCAGAACTTGCTCAGGACAGGGTCCTGATCATAGCCCAGGTTTTGCCACGCCTCCGGAGTTGGCGCCGTCCAGGCCCCCAATTCGGCGGCGATCTGGCTGCCTTCCACGCCGCTGATGTATTTCATCAACTTCCAACTGGCCTCTTTCTCCTCCGAACCGGTCCACATGTAGTACTGTACTGAGTCCCCCCACGCGAAAGACTCGCCGCCTTCGCGAACAGGAGCGGAGACCAAATTCCACTCGAATGGGACCTCCCTCAAGTTCGCCAGATTCCAACCTGAGGCGTGGGCCATGCCTACCTTGCCTGAACCAAAGGCAAATTGACCAAGCGCTTCTGACTGGGCCCCGGATGGTGCAACATTATGCTCGACCTGCAAATCGAGAGCCCACTGGATGGCCTCGATCGACGTAGGCGTGTCCAGCAATCCCTGCACTTGTCGGCCATTTGGGCTAACAAGCTCAAATCCCAGATTCCAGCAGAAGGCCTGGTCCCATAGCAAGGCACCCGGCCCCGAAATGACCGTACCCCACGTACCTAAATCCTCATCGGTGAGGGCGATACATGCGGCCAGATAGTCGTCTATCGTCCAACCCTCCTCAGGCAGCGGCACCCCGTTCTCCTCGAAAAGACTGGCATTGTAGCCAACCATTCCCCAAACGCCGTCACGCGGCGTACTGTACATGCGTCCCTCATAAGTGGCCCGCTCAATGCAGATCGGGAACCACAACGCCTCCGGTTCGATTGCGTCGCCTTCGAGCAGCGGCGTCACGTCTTCAATGAATCCGCGGCGGGCAAAGTCGGTGGCGTAATAGAAGACCCAGACGTCCGGCCCCGTGTCACCGGCGATCATGGACAAAATCTTTTCACGGAAGCCCCCCTCCGGAACATCCTGTACATCGACCTGGATGTCAGGATTCTGATCCATGAACGCGTCCGCCATATCGTTGTAGGCCGGCTGCCAGTCGAGAACGTCCGGGTTCCACCACGAGATGGTCGTGGCGGCAGCATCCGGAGCTTCCTCGTCTCCTGCCGCGCCTGGTGCAACTGTCGCACAGGCTGCCAGCAGACTGCCTGCCCCAGCCAGCGCTCCCAATCGCAGAAAATCTCGACGACTCTGTTGTGCGTATGCCTTCATACTTCCCCCCCCTGTGTGAAAAGTGTGAGTAATGACCCAACGTTTCGGAAAGATTCAACCCTTCAAGCCAACCGAGGCGATGCCGCCGATCAGCTTATTCTGGGCAAGGAAATAGACGATGAGAGTGGGTAGGACCGCCAGCAGCGAAGCCGCCATCAGCACGTTATAATCTGTGCGATTTCGCCCGCGCAGCAGGTTCAAACCCAGCGCGATTGTATACTTCGAGTTCTCGTTCAGATAGATCAACGGCCCCAGGAAGTCGTTCCAAACCCCAATGAAGGTGAAAACGAGAACGATCACCAAGGGCGGAATACACAGAGGCAGAAGAATGAAAAACAGGACTTGAAATGTATTGCAGCCATCCATTCGCGCGGCGTCGTCCAGGTCAAACGGGATCGACATCAGGTACTGCCGCATTAGGAAGATGAAGAATGCGCTGCCGGTGAAGGCCGGCACTGTGAGCGGCAGAAACGTGTTTATCCAACCAAAGAGCTTGAACAGAATAAAGGTGGGAATCAGGGTCACCTGGTAGGGGATCATGAGCGTGGCGATCAACAGGATGAACAGCACATCACGTCCCGGAAAGCGCAGGCGCGCAAAGCCGAAGGCAACCAGACAGGTCGATAACACCTGCCCTAATACATTCCAGAAGACGATAATCATTGTGTTCTGGAAAAAGAGCAGCACTGGCGCTATTTCAAAAATGCGGGGAAAGTGTTCCCAGACAACAGGATTCGGAATCCACTCAGGGGGAAACAGCCATGTCTGGGCACGGCTCTTGAACGAAGTCGAGACCATCCACAACATCGGGATCAAGAAGACGAGCGAAAACAGTACCATGAAGAAATGGGCCGCGACACTGACAAGCCGGCCGCGCACACGGCGATTCCAACGCAACTGGCCGAGCCAGCCCCCCCTGTATGTCGTGGACGAAGGTACATTCATGGGACGTCCATTGCTCCTGGCATCATGCATCTTCCTTGCGTCGTTCGGCTTCGTAGTAGACCCAATGCGGTGAACTGCGGAAAACCAGCAGCGTAACGCCCAGGATTATCAGCGTGAGTATCCACGCCAAAGCCGAACCATAGCCCATCCGCAAGGTGCCAAATGCTTTGCTGTATATGTACAGCATATAGAAAAACGTTGCCTGGAGTGGCCCGCCCTCAGTCGCAATGTAAGACTGGGTAAAGACCTGAAATGTCGCGATCAAATTGAGAACCAACTGGAAGAAAAGTGTCGGCGTCAACAGTGGCAGTGTGATTCGCCAGAAACGGCGCCAGACATTCGCGCCGTCGATCTCCGCCGCCTCATAAAGGTGGGGCGGAATGTTCTGCAGACCGGCAAGGTAGATGACTGCTCCCCCGCCTACCCCCCACAGACCAAGCAGCATCAGAGCAGGTAAGGCCCAGCGTGGACTGTGAAACCAGGTCGGCCCCTCAATCCCGACCAGCGAAAGAATATGGTTGATGACGCCGAATTCGGGATTGAATATCCAGATCCAGAGCATTGTCACAGCCACTATCGGCAGCACCGCTGGAATGTAAAAGAGTGTACGATAGAAGTTCATGCCGCGCAGGCGCAAGTTCAGCAGCAGCGAGAGCGCCAGCCCCAGCACCAGATGCAATGGCAGCGTAACCACCGCATAGGTCAGAGTAACCTTGAGTGCCTGAACAAAGTCCTTGTCATCGGTGAAAATCTCAACATAGTTCTGCAATCCCACCCAGCGCGGGGGACTGCCAATATCCCAGTACGTCAGACTGAGAAGGAGCGACGCCAGAATCGGGCCGGCGACGAACATCACGAATCCGACTAGCCAAGGGGAGATGCAGATATAACCCTCAACCGCCTCGCGACGGGCCCGTGGGCTCATGCCGCGCCAACTGTTGAATAGGTTTGTAGGCTGACGCGTGCGAGCGAGATTTCTGGTCACGTAAGAGTTCTTTAGAAGTCTATTGCAGAGGACTGGGCCTGACGTTACAGCTTCAGGAGGAAGGGAAGCTTGTGGGCAATCTTACATAATTGCGCGGCAATTGCAAAGCAGCGAAATGCTGTGGGCGCAAACCGCTGTCGGGAAAGGTCTCCTGGCCCAACCGAAACGAAATCGCACGTATTCGGAAGACCGGCTTGTGAAACAACAGCGAAACGCGAACGCGCATGGAAAAACTTCTGGGCGGCCCAAAAACTTCAAGTGTGCAAGCAGCGCAAAATCTCTAGACATCAGGCGTGGATAACGGCAACTGGTCGACAGGAGAGAAAAACTGAGTGCAAAGAGGTCAACTCTCTGCGATCATCCGCTTCAGGTTCGCGTAGTTAATGCGCATCGCCTCTTCTCGCGAATCGCTCGGCGGCAAAAAGTGCGTCGCCACCGACAACACCGCGTCGCTGCCGCGTTCTCGCAGGTTGCGCAGGATGACGGGATAGTCCACGTCGCCCTCGCCCAGCGGGCAGTAGGAAAAGTCCAGTTGCAGGCCGTCCTGAACCGTCAGGTCCTTCAGGTGCAACCCGTGTAGATAGGGATGGATGTTCAGGAAGCCGGCCGTCGCCACATCCGCTTCGCCGCTATTCAGGTTGTCAGCCGGCCCCCACATCACCTTGATACGCGGCGAATTGAGTGCCTCCGCCAGTCGACGGAAGTTGCCTGTCGTATTCGTATAGTTCCAGGGCATCATCGAGAGCGCCAGGTCCACGTCATACTTCTCGGCCTCCTCCAACGCCAGCGAAAAGGCCCGCACCAGCTTCTCCATCTCGGCGTCTGCAATGTAGCCCCCTCGCGTCAACCAGCGCATCGGCCACGTCGGCTTGGCAGCCGAATACTCCCCCGGCCATGCAAACGTGAACACGCCCACCGCGCCGACCCCCAGCCGCGCCGCAATCTGCATCGAGCGCACCATGTCCGCCATGTCCTGCCGAAACTCAGGATGTTCCTCCATCCCGTTCACGTCGAGATCGGTCAGGTGGATCTGCTTGAACGGGTTGCCGACATTGATCAGAAAGATCTCCAACCCATGCCCAGCAACCTGCTCCCCAATGCGGTCCACTGCCGCGTCATCCAGCTCCCGCAATGACGGGCCGTCAGCGCCAAGCGTGTTGAACCAGACATAGTCCGCCCCGATCTCCCTTGCCTTTGCCAAAGAGTCGTCAAAGGGCAGACCCAGCTCCGGAAGATACATCCCCAATTTGAATCTATGCTCGGTCATCTCTCGGCCTCGTATGCTTTCAGTTCTACAGCGGCTGTAACCAGCGGTCCAGGCCCGCCTCCGCCAGATTCTGAATCCAGTCATGGTGCGAGCGCGCGACCTTTTCAGGATGTTCCCGGCTGCGGGCGACAAAACCCGGCACTTTGGACCGCCCCGTTGGCAGGCCGATGCGGTTGTAACCCGTGTCAACACTCCAGCGCACAGTCTGCGACCGGTTAGGGATCGAGCGATGCACGAGCCGCTCCATGGTTAGCAACACATCCCCCGCATCCACCTCACACGTGACAATACTGCTGTCAGGCAGGTCCGCGTCGGCAATCCCTCTCGCCCCCTCCACCTTCTGCGTAAGCTCATCGATCAGGGGCTGCAGCGCGTCAAGAGGCAGCATCTGGCGCGCGATCAGATAGCCCTCCTCCTTGAACTCGCGAATCTGCTCCGATGTCAGCCCTCCGGCCCGCGGCGCACTGCTGCCATGCTGCTGTTCACTGGCTGTGATTTTGCCTGCCATGCCGTCCTCCAGTGATTCGCAAGCTCGCAACTGATGCGTGATGTATGCCTGGAAACAGTATATTCTAGATCAACGGGCGGCGCTACTCTCCAGGTCTTGCCCGGCTCTGGCCTGAAAAACCTGCAGGTTTGCCTTTGGTCAGTGGAGCAGGCCCTGCCATCCTAGCCGCCTCGTTCCGCCCACCGGTCGCGGTGCGGCCTTCCAACGCAAGAAGTACAACTCAGCCTTGGCTGTATTGAGCAAGAATCGGCAACGGCGAGCCCGCAATCCCTAACTGCCTTAAGGGGGGCTCGGCGGTGAGACTTTCTCAACGACTGCCCTCTTCTACCGAGGATACATTGTGAGCTGCACGAACGGAGAATTCAGATTCTGCGAGGCGGACGCGGTAAATCTTCAAAACCGTTCCGACTGCTATACGACTTCTGAGACGGTTATGGCGGATAGCAAGTCGGGAGTAGGTAGAACTGTCTGTTCAGCAATGGACAGTCTGACAACGCCGTGTAGTTTGGCCGGGCGTACAGCGCGGAGGTGACGCGAAACTGTTCACAAATGAACTTCACGCCTGCAGCCACTGTCATGTGGCCGTTCTGCCGGCCGTAAAAAAAAACGGATGAAAGAGTTCGCGCCGCCGCTCGGAACGGCAAATTCCAACCGTCAGGGGCGAGTGAACACCGGTTCTCAGTCGTTAGTCTGAACGGAAATTCACCAAGAACTGGAAACGAAAACAGGGATTTACGTTCGCCGTTTCTTTATCCTCGATTCCTGTATCCTGACCTCTACCTCCCTCAGTCTACGGTTTGCAGTATTCGGGTACATAAGCCTCCTCACCGAAGGTTTCAGAGATCATTTTGGCGATTTCGGGGTCGTAGTCCTCCAGCTTCGAACCTCTCAATTCATGAGGTTCTCGCATGAACTCATGGAACCAGAATGTAACCGATTCGGCCCAGTATTCGAAGACATTCGTTGAGGCGTAGGTGTTCTGCCAAAGATCGGCATTCAAAGCCGCATTGTACAGGGCCTCTAGGCGTGACCTGAACGCCTCGCCGCCTGGCGAGTACTCAAGTGCCAAGTGTATCGTATGTGCGAATTCGTGGATGAAGGCGTAACAGTACTCCCGGTCCTTATCCGGTACGGCTGCTATCCATCCGCTGGCAGTCCAATCGGCCAACCCTTCGCCACCTGAACCACCTGAACGATTTCTGTATTCTGGCAACTGGGCGACGAGTATGTCCTCGTCTTTTCTATGGTAAATGGCGATCCGAATATACTTGGGGGCAGCGTTATCAAGCAGGTCGGGTTTGCCGGAGAGCATGGCGGCAACGATCGCGCGCGCCTGCGCCATCTTTTCGTCAGAGACCTCAGTGGGGGCAACGACGACGACGCCGGCAACCTGCAGGTATTTCTGATAAAAGATGTCGAGGCCGAGGGACGGTGGTGGCGGCGGAAACCGTTGTGGGACGATGATTGCCTGCGTGCGCTGCGACCACGCACCGCGCACGCCGTCGGCGCTGCGGGCGCGGACCTGAAAGTAGAAGTTGCGGCCGTCGGTCAGGACAGGGTGTTTGTAGGTTGTGGCGGCGAGGGCGCCGCCGACAGGACCCCAGCGGCGGTCGAGGCTGTTCCAGGACCAGAGGTCGTAGTCGGCGGCATCAGCAGCCGCATCCCACCTGAGAGTGACGTGGCCGGCGTCGACGGTTGCCGTAAGGTTCTTGATTGCGGGCGGAACAAGTGAAAGTTCGGCGCTTGTGCAGGTGGGCAGATTCAGGCGACTGAGATAATCGGCCACGGAATGGTGCGGATGTGACAGGGTCACGCCTGCGATTACGCAGAGGCGGTTGCCTGTGAGGTCCATCAAATACAGGTTGGAGAGGCCGCTCACGTCGGGGACGGGCCCGGTCAGCTGGTTGTGGCGGAGTTCCACCACTTCCAGTCTGGGGTGGACGCTCAGGTCAGGGATAGGACCGCTCAACTCGTTCTCGTTGAGAGTCAGCTTTTTCAACTCGGTAAGAGCGCTGAGGTCAGGGATAGGGCCGCTCAACCGGTTTAATTGGAGGTCCAGCCAGTCCAGTTCGGTGAGGGCGTTGAGGTCAGGGATCAATCCGCTCAACTGGTTTAACTGGAGGTATAGTACTCGTAGCTCCGAGAGAGCCGACAGGACAGGAATCGAGCCTGATAATCTGTTTTCGCTAAGGTCCAGCCGGACCAGTTTGGAGAGAGCGTTAAGGTCTGGGATCGGGCCGCTCAACTCGTTTTTCGAAAGGAAAAGCGTTCTCAGCTCGGGGATAGCAGAAAGGTCCGGGACTGGGCCGCTCAGTTCGTTGGAATCGAGTATCAGAGACTCCAGTTTGGAGAGCGCGCTGAGGTCCGGGATCGGCCCGCTTAACTCATTGTAGGAGAGTTTCAGCAGTCTCAGTTGGGACAAAGCGCCGAGGTCAGGGATCAGTCCGCTGAGCTTGTTGTAGGAGAGGTTCAGCCAATCAAGCTTGGAGAGTGCGCTGAGGTCAGGAATTGGGCCGCTTAATTGGTTGTCGGAGAAGGACAGTGTTCTCAGGTTGGAAAGAGCGCTGAGGTCTGGGATCGGGCCGCTCAATTCGTTGTTGAGGAGGTCCAACCTGTCAAGGTTGGAAAAAGTGCTGAGGTCTGGGATCGGGCCGCTCAATTCGTTTCCGTAGAGCGAAAGAGTTATCAAGTTGGAAAGGGCGCTAAGGTCGGGGAGCGAGCCGCGCAACCGGTTTTCACCTAGGTTCAGGTCGGTCACGCGTCCACTACTGTCGGTGGAGACGCCGTACCAAGTGGCGAGTGGTTCGTCGCTCAACCAGTTGTCGTTGACTTGCCAGTTGTCACCGTCGGTTGCCTGGTAGAGTGCGATGAGCGCGCCCCTTTCTGTGGTTGCCGGCGTAGGAGTGACGGTGGGCGTTGCGACTGCAGTGGCAGTGGAAGATGGTGTGGGCGTTGATGTCCCGGTGAAGGTGGCGAGCGCGGTTGCGGAGGGAAAGTCGCCGGTCAGCCAGGGGCTGGAGTCGCCGGCAGCGTTCACGGCGCGGATGGAGTAGTGGTAGGTGGTGCCGGCTGTGACGGTAGTGTGTGTATAGGAGGTGGAGGTGAGGTTGTCGCCGCCGATGGGCTGCCAGCTGGGGTATTTGGCCCACCAGGTCAGGAGCTCGTAGCGGGTCGCATGCAGCACAGCGTGCCAACGTAGCTCTACACCGCGCTCGGTCGCTCGAACGGTCAGGTATGGCACAGCGAGCGCTGTTGGGGTTGCAGTCTGCGTTGGTGTGATGGTTTGCGCTTCAACTGGAGTTGTGGTGCGCGTGGGCGTAGGCGTTAAGGTCCCGGCGCCCTGTGTCGAGAGTGCGACCGCAGACGGAAGATCCGCCAGCAGCCATCCGCTCGCTTCCCCGGCAGCGTTCACAGCGCGGATGGAGTAGTGGTAGGTGGTGCCGCCAGTGACGGTTGTGTGAGTATAGGAAGTACTGGTGAGACTACCGCCGCCGACGGGCTGCCAGCCGGGGTCTTTGGCCCACCAGGTCAGGAGTTCGTAGCGGACTGCATTTGGCACGGCTTGCCAGATAAGAATGATGCCGTGCGCGCTCGCCTTTGCAGTCAGTGTCGGCGTAGACGGCGCGGACGCGGTTGCGGTCCACGAGGGCGTGGGCGTCGGAGTCCCCGCCCCCGGCGTCGCGGTTGCTGTCACTGTTGGCGTCTGTGTCGAAGTCGGCGTAGAGGTCGGCACGTCGGTTGTGGGAACGGCCACTTCAACCTGAGCAGACCATGGGCCGCGCCTGCCTCCACTGTCGACCCCGGCGACAATGTAGAAGTACTTCGTTCCGGCTGCTACGTCTCTGTGAGCAAAAGAGACGGTAGTCAGCCTGTCGCCGTCAATGCGCTGCCAGCCGTCGGCCCCGGCCCACCACGCCCGCAGGTCGTAGCTAGCCGCCTCCGAGACCGCGGTCCAACTCAGTTCGACCGCGGTTGCGCTGGCCGAGACCACGGAAATCGTCGGCGCGTCAGAGACTGATGACAAGAATGTGGGATCGGACTGCGCGTTGACTGCGTTATCGGTGCGGAGGGAGAGGGGAACTAGCGCCACCATAGCCGCAACGAGTAGGAGGATGTTCCGTGCATGTACGGTCAGAATACGGGTCGCGCCATTCATAGGGGCAGCACCCTTCGCCTCTGTCGTGAGCCCAAAAATTTAGCTCAACCACATATATTTTACATGGACCGGATACTAAAAGTCCAAAGACTATTTCAGATTCAATGATAGTTTTCGTCAATCAAAGGAATTGGTGAAAAGAATACTGGAGGAGATTGCCATGCAGTTCGTAGAGCATGGCGGTAGGGGAGAATGTTTGTAGGTCAGACCTGGTAACGG
This sequence comes from Caldilineaceae bacterium, assembly GCA_958295845.1. GTDB lineage: Bacteria > Chloroflexota > Anaerolineae > Caldilineales > Caldilineaceae > Bin5. The sequence goes on along the minus strand of OY282376.1, from coordinate 3,837,213 downwards.
CAATAAGGTCGCGGGAGACTGGGACGCACCTGGGGCAGTAAGTCAAAGGGAGGCCAATGCGAACGCTTTTCGAGACACACACACTTGCTCAGGATTCAACTGGACAATCAAGTCACCACTATGGTAATTTACCAGAGGTTGCCTACTCTTTGCTGTCGCCAGAATATGTCCATGGGGAGCACGTGAGGGACAGTGCATTTTGAAGATGCTCTTGAGGCACCGTGTGTGTTCCCAGGGAGTAGAGCCCTGCCCAAACCGACTGCTCTACTCTTGACGCCTTGCATTCGTCCCCAAATTGCAAATTACACACAGAAAATTACCCGCCCTTGTCCAGGTGGGTAGCGATTTACACATGTAGTCTGGAAAGTGAATTCCCTCTGGCTGAGTCCCGCGGACTGGAAATACAGGACAGAGAAGTGTTGAAAGACTGCGAAGGGAATTCATGAAGCGAGAAAACGCGAACACAGCCCAAACTCTGGGTTATGCTCTCATCGGCCGCGGCGGCGCCGGCCGGGCACACGCTGGCTGGGCCGCAGACACCGAGGGCGTAGCCGTGCGCGGATTCTGCGATATCCACGAACGCGCGGCGCAACAGCTGCAAGCCCAACACAGCGCCGAATACGCCACCACCGACCCGGAACGCGTCTTCGCCGATCCAGCAGTTGACGTCGTTTCAATCGCCACCTCGCACAGCTCCCACGCCGATCTGGCGGTCGCCGCCTGGCAGGCGGGCAACAATCTCTTCCTCGAAAAGCCGTTGGCCATGACCACGGCCGACTGCTTGCCCAACCACAAAGCCATGCAGGCGGCTGGAACGAAGCGCAGGCTCAATTTCCCCATCCGTTTTTCAGGCGCCGCACGTGCCCTGCGCAAGCATCCCGCCGCGCCCAAGGTAAGCCACAGCCAGTGTATGATGAGCCCCGCCGACCTCAACCGCTTGCGCGGGCATCCTGTCCACACAGATGGTCGAGACGATCACCGCCTCAATCCATTCCGGCCAGCCGCAGAAGGTAGATCTGTCCGTTCTTCCCACACCAATCCAGAAATGAAAGACGCCTTGAAGAGGGCCTCCCCCCACAGTAGCAACCATACGCCAGCACTCTACCCGGAGAACCGTCGATGAACGGCATCCAAGCGATCGCAGCAATATTGAAAGCCGAAGGGGTCGAGTGGTTGGCCTGCTTTCCGTCCAACCCGCTGATTGAGGCAGCCGCTCAGGTCGGAATCCGGCCAATCAATTTTCGCCACGAACGCGGCGCAGTGATGGCCGCCGACGGGTTCAGCCGTACCAGCGGCCGTCAGCGCTTTGGCGTCGTCGCCGTCCAATCCCAGGCCGGGGCCGAAAACGCAATGGGCGGAATCGCCCAGGCCTACGCCGACAACATCCCGATCCTGGTCCTGCCGGGCGGAGTCCAGCTCGATCAACTGTCAGTGCGACCCAACTTCTCCGCGGTGAACAACTACCAAGGACTGGTCAAACGTGTAGAGGCAATCTACCGGCCCGACCAGGTCGCGGCCGTAATGCGTCGAGCGTTCCATGCGTTGCGCAATGGGCCGCCGGGCCCGGTCGTAGTCGAAATGCTCACAGACGTCTGCGATCAGGAAGTTCCCGAAAGCGCGCTCGACTACCGGCCGCCGCCGTTGATGCGGCAGGTTCCCGCCCAGGCCGACATTGACGAGGCAGTGAAGATGCTGCTGCAGGCAGAGAAACCGGTAATCTGGGCGGGCGGAGGTGTCTTGCTCTCGAACGCCGCTGACGCGCTGCGCGAGTTGGCCGAGTATACTGGCGTCCCCGTTTTCTGCACCATGCCGGGCAAATCAGCCTTCGACGAGCGCCACCCTCTCTTCCTTGGCGCCGGCAGCCGTGCAACGACCCTGCCCGCGCACCGCTGGCTGCAGGAGTGCGATCTCCTGCTCGCAATCGGCACCAGCCTTACACGCGGCCCCTACTGCCAGATTATTCTTCCGGGCAAGTTCATCATTCACAATACCGTCGACCCGGAAGACATCAACAAGGACGAATCGGTTGACATCGGCCTGGTCGGCGACGCCAAGCTGACTCTTCAAGCGATGCTTAGTTCGGCCAAGGGCCAGGCTGGCGGAGCCCGCGCCGACCGCAGCCGCCAAACCGCCGCCGAGATCGCCACCTGCAGAAAACCGTGGCTGGACGAGTGGATGCCTCTGCTGACCTCGGACGAAGAGCCCCTCAACACGTACCGAGTGATCCACGATATCGACCGCACGCTCGACTGGGAAAACAGTATCGTTACCCACGACGCCGGCGCGCCGCGCGACTCAATCGTCCCCTTCTACACCGCCACGGTACCCAGCAGCTACATCGGCTGGGGCAAAACGACGCACCTCGGCTTCGGCCTCCCGCTCACGATCGGCGCCAAACTGGCCCACCCGGACAAATTCTGTCTCAATCTGATGGGCGACGGAGCCTTCGGGATGTCGGGGATGGACTTGGAAACCGCGGCGCGATCAGGAGCGGCGATCACCACAGTGCTGCTCAACAACGGCGGTATGGCAACCTACCCACCTGGCAACTTTGAGACCGCACGCGCACAATATGGCGTCAGCTATATGATCGGTGACTACGCTAAAATTGCCGAAGGTATGGGTGCTGTCGGGATTACTGTAAAGAAGACGGCCGAAATGGTGCCGGCACTGCAAAAGGCCCAGCGGCTCAATGCCGAAGGGCAGACGGTCCTGATCGACGTGCATTCCAACCTTGAAGCCCGTCGCTCGCGCTGGGACCGCTGAAGGACACCGGAGAAATCAAGAGCCCAATTCAGCTCTTCTCTGTAAATGTAAGGAGAATATCGAATGAGTGTATTAGTTCATGTAGGTGTACGAGCGTCCGACCTCTCCAAGTCGATCCGCTTCTGGCGCGACGGTCTGGGGCTGCGTGTCGCCGGCGAAAGAGGAATCCGCTACGACCTGACCGACGGCTATCACAATTTCGCCGTTTTCCAGCATCAGGGCGATGACCGTCCTGAGCACATTGGCGGAATGCTGGACTACCTGCATGTCGGCGTCGGTGTCCCAGACGTGAAGGCCGCCGCAATCCGACTGCGCGACATGGGATACACGATCTTCTCCGACGGCCTTGGGGGCAAGACGCCGCTGGATCCCGAAAACCTGGAGCAACCTGCCTTCAAAGTCGAAGATCCCGACGGCATCACGGTCGACGTGAGTGAGGTCACGACGATGTGGCCGGGCACGACGATTCATCCCAGTCAGGCCGCGCAGCCCGAGGGTTAGTCTTACGCACGGCCAGGTTGAGACAGCCTGGCAGGCCCACAGGGCAGGCCCACCGAACAGGCATTGAGAGTGCGGAGAAACCACTGCTTCTCCGCACTCATCGGCTTTCCGGCAACAATCCATGAAGAGGCAACTGGGGCCTGATTTAAGCAGGAGTCCGCCTCAGATTAACCCTCCTTCTAGGATCACGCTCACCCTCGAGACCACCTGCTCTCGTCAGGTATTCATCTTTGTTTCTGACTCGTGACTACTCAGCCACAGTCAGTTCGCGACGCTGAACGAGGAGAAAGCAGTCTTCTCTCTCCTCTCTTCTCTTCACTCTCTCCTTGCATTTGGGCGTTCGTGCCTTCGGCCCTCCCTTGTGCAGGGGCTGCGCCCCCGCAACGCCCCGCCCTTGCTAGCCACCGTGTGTACTCTTCCCCGGCAACGCGTCTAGCCAAAAAAGTCTTCGCCCCACCACTTGTCTTCTCCCCGCCTCTTGTCGCGAGCCCCCAGTCAAAAGCCACTCACCACTTCAGTTAATGATTCGGTGAGCTCACACCGGAGATGGCTTTGCTGTTGCTATGACTTAAGGTCTTGAAAAGGGATCCCACCCGCGTCAGCTCTTCTCAGCCATCTGACGCAGTTCATAGAGCCGGTTGAGCGCCTCGAGAGGTGACAGCGCGTCAACCTCCAGCGACCGCAGCGACTCCACGACCGGGTGGTCGGTGGCGAAGAGACCAACCTGCATGGCCTCCTTCTGTTTGCGGCCGGGCGTCTGGTCCAGCAGTGTCGACGGGCCGGCCGCGCCGGAGGCCTCCAGCTCAAGAAGAATTTCACCCGCCCTCCGCACTACCCCTCTCGGCAACCCAGCCATCTGCGCCACGTGCACGCCATAGGACCTGTCGGCCCGGCCAGGCAGGATCCTGCGCAGGAAGACAACGTCGTCGCCGCTGTCGTCAACGGCCACATTGTAGTTGACAATCTGTGGCAGCCGGTCGGCCAGGTCGGTCAGTTCGTGGTAGTGGGTTGCGAATTGCGTCTTGGCTCGCAGCGACGGGCTGTTGTGTATATGCTCCACCACCGCCCAGGCAATGGCCAGCCCGTCGTATGTACTGGTGCCGCGACCGATCTCGTCCAGTATCAGCAGACTGCGTTCGCTGGCGTGGTTGAGGATGTTGGCCGTCTCAATCATCTCGACCATGAAGGTGGACTGCCCGCGGTGGAGCTCGTCGCTTGCGCCAATGCGTGTGAAGATGCGATCGACAACGCCGATCTGAGCCGAAGTCGCGGGCACAAAAGAGCCTATCTGCGCCAGCAGCGAGATCAGGGCCGTCTGCCGCAGATAAGTGGACTTGCCCGACATGTTCGGTCCCGTCAGGATATGAATGAGCTCCCCGGGCGAGAGATGCACGTCGTTGGGAACAAAGGGCTCGTCGCTCGTCAGTTCCACAACCGGGTGCCGCCCTCCCGTGATCGTGATAGCGGCGCCGTCGTCGATCTCAGGGCGGCAGTAACGACGCTTGACCGCGACCTCCGCCATCGACGCGTACACGTCAAGCAGGGCCAGCCCTTCGGCGAGGCAGCGGATCCCGTCGGCGTGCGCGCTCAGTTCGGTGCAGACTTGGCGGAAAAGCGCCTGCTCCAGCGCCAGACGGCGCTCGTCAGCGTTGAGGATCTGTGATTCATATTCCTTGAGCTCGGGCGTTATGTAGCGTTCAGCGTTGGTCAGCGTTTGCTTGCGGATATAGTCTTCCGGCACCTTGCCCGCATGCGTGTTTGTCACTTCGATGTAGTAGCCGAAGACCTTGTTGTAGCTGACCTTCAGACTTGGAATATTGAGGCGGGCGCGTTCTACATTTTCAAGCGCGGCGACCCACTCCTTTGCGTGCCGGCTGCCTTCTACAATTGCATCCAGTTCTTCGCTGTAGCCGGGCCGGATAATGCCCGGATTCGCCAGCGTGGCTGAAGGCTCATCGTCAATCGCCCGCTGCAGAAGCTCGAAGGCGTGCGAGCAGTCCGGCAGTCTGTCCATCATCTTCTCGAAAAAAGAGTCGGCTGAGGTACCAGGTGACGGCCCGTCCATCTGCCCCCATTCTGAGTCCGCGCTGGAAGCCATGATCAACTCGCGCAGTCCCGGGGCGTCACCGAGTATTTCCCGCACACCGAGCAGATCGCGCGGCAGCGCCTTGGCCTGGGAGATGCGGTTAATCCAGCGCTCCAGGTCCCCCATTCCCCGTAACCTGTCCCGTATCTGCCCCCGCAAGCTGGAATCGCCCACCAGTGCTTGGACAGCCTCCAACCTCTCACTGATGAGGGCGATGTCGAGCAGTGGTCGCCCCAGCCAGTTCCGCAACAGGCGTCCCCCCATGGGTGTCAGCGTCTCGTCCAACACGCCAAGCAGGCTGCCGCGTACGTCGCCGCCGCGAATCGTTTCCGTCAACTCAAGGTTGCGCCGCGTGGAGTCGTCCAACACCATGAACTCGCTTACCGAATAGCTATGCAGTCTGACCAGCTGCGTGAGCGCGCCGGGCTGCATCTCCTGCAAATAGGCAAGAATTGCGGCAGCGGCCCGCACAGCCTGCGGCCTTTCCTGCAAGCCGAATCCGTCCAGGCTGCGAACGCCGAGATGCCGTTGCAGCGCACTGCGGGCCGTGTCAAGCTCCACTTGCCAGGCTTCAATTGGGGAAACGACTGCTTGCAAACTGGCGATCAAGGGAGCAAGTCGGCTCTCTTCGAAATCCCACTCGGCCGTGATCAACTCGCTGGGTTGCAGACGTGCCAGCTCCTCCCCCAAACGCTGCTCGGTTTCAGCCGATCCACTGCTGCCGACCTGTGTCGCCGCGAACTCGCCGGTGGTGATGTCACAAAAGGCGATGCCGGCCTCATCGCCGCGCGCGTTGAACAGAACCGCAACCAGGTAGTTGTTGCGGTCGTCGTCCAGCATCGAGGGTTCAGCGATCGTGCCCTTGGTGACTACCTGCTGGATCTCCCTATCCACCAGTCCCGATCCCGGCTCGCTGACCTGCTCAGCGATCGCAACTTTGTGACCGGCCTCCACCAGTTTCGCCAGGTAGCCTTCAACGCTGTGATAGGGAACGCCCGCCAGCGGTGCGCGCTGGCTGTTGCCCACGGGCCGGCTTGTTAGCGCAACATCGCAGACCTCGGCCACGATTTCGGCGTCGCTATCGAAGGCTTCGTAAAAGTCCCCCAGGCGGAACAGCAGAATGCAGTCCGGGTGCTGGCTTTTCAACATGAGGAATTGACGGCGCATCGGGGTTGTCATGGCTGAATAGGTTCCGGCTGCGTTCAGCGGCCTTCTGATCGCCAGAAGACTCTGCTATTGGGATCGCCGTAAAGGGTATAGGCGAGCCAGGTGGGGTTGGCGCTCTGCACGGCGCGGATCTGCTGTCGCGCCGCATAGAAAGCCTCGCCCAGCGTCTTCCCCGCCCAGAGCTCCTCATAGAAGATCCGTGCAAACTTCGAGGCCAGCTCGTCGTGCACTTCCCACAGCGCGCCGACGAACGCGGTGACGCCCAGGTGGTCCACCAGCCGCTGCGCCCAACCCCCCAGGCCGGTCAGGTTGTAGCCGACGCGAGCGCCGTGGCATGTATTGAGAAAAATAAGGGGCTTCTCGCGGCGCAGCCCCTTGGCTCGGCGCCGTGTCAGGTCGCTGGGGAAGAGCGGGTCACCTTCTAATACTATAGGAGACTCGTCCACAAAGGCCTGGTTGTAGTTGCCGTGGGTGGCGAAGTGGAAAAGCTGGGCCCCGCCCTGCTCGGCCAGCTCTAGAAACTGGTCGCGTGTAGTGATCGGCGCCCCGGTCTCGATCCGTCGCGCCGCAAGGCTGTCGAAATACTGAATCTCTTGCGATACAAATTCCAGCGAAATCATCGGTGCGACAAGGCGGGCGGCCCTGATGTTCAGGTCGGATGGCACCGCCGCGCCAGCCAGCCAGCGGCTCATGCGCCAGGCGCCGGCCAGATGGTCGTCCTCAACATCCTGGCCGTCCACGACGTCGTAGGGCTTCACCAGTTCCCATGGAATCCACGGTTCATCGCTGACAATCAGCAGGTTCTCCAGCTCACCGGCATCCCGCCGCGCCTTGATCTCCCAGTAAAGCGTTCGCAGGGGGGCGGGGAAAAGCTGCTCATAGAGCTCGATACCGAGGTCGGCGACCTCGTCTTCCACGCGCATAGCCTCATCGCCCGGCAAATCGGTGCCGGCCCGCGCCGCAAAGGTGCTCAACCTCTCGGCCAGCCGGTCGAAAAAGAGGTCGGGTCGGGAGAGGTCGTTGAAGACGATCGAGCCGGCGCCGCGGCCATCCAGGTCGGACAGCTTCTGCGAATGGAGATGGAAATGAAGTGTACGGCCGTCGGCGTCCCGTGTAATACGCAACTCAATGTCTGCCGCCGGAATCGGCGTGCCCTGCGGTATGGTCACGCCGTCAACAGCGCGGACAACTGAAGCCGTGCCGAACGCAGGCGGCTCTTCGTCCTCCTCTCCGCCTATATCCGCCAACCGCCGTGTGCCGGAGCGCAGGAACGGGAAGCTCCGTACGGCGACCTCCAACGTCAGTGAACCTGCGTTCCTGCCACGGTGGTAGAAATCAACGGTTACCCAGTGGGCCCCGGTGCGGTCGTCAACCAGTTGGAAGAGAAACACGGCCGGCTGCGAGTCGCCGTCCTGGGGCACCGCGACTGTGCGCCGCAAGGCGGGACCTTCGCGCGCGCCGGCGCCATAACCGCTTACCTCCTCAAATCCGGGCGCCCTCACAACAACGTCCACATATTCGATTTCGTCCTGAAACGCGATGCCGACCTCAGCCTGGCCCCGGCTTTCGCGGGGACGGTCGCGAACCAGCTGCACGATCAGCGGGTATTTGACGTCGTTCCGGTTGGAGATTGTCGGCGGAAAATCGACATAGGTATGAAACTGGACGAACGCGTCCCCTCGGACGTCACCTGGTACAGGGCCTGCTGGGCCAGGGCGTCCAGCCGTTGCCCCGCGCCGCGCCGGACCACCTGCCTGCGGCCTTTCGCTTGAACCGGAAGGCGGAGGGGCGACGCCCCGCAGCGCCGGCGCGGGCGGCACCTGAAAGGAGCGCGGCACATAATTGGCGGGGTCATCACGCATTGTCCGCAGCAGGTTGACCGACTGCAGGTAGTTGATGCCTTTGGCCCTCCCAAAGCCGGGCGTATCACCTGCTGTGCCGCCGCGCAACGCTTCTTCTATGAGCGGAAGCACCGCATCGATCGATGCGACATCGTCCAGAAAGCTGGTCAAGACGGCGCGTCTTTCCAACGCGCTGATTTCAGTCTCACCTGCCGCCGCCGCCGCCGCCGTCCGCAGACTGTCCACCTGGCTGCGCGTCAACGGGTCGAGATTCCAATAGCCGCGGAAAAACCGGCGCAGAACCGAATCCACGATGTTCAGGAGCTGGCGATCATCCCAGTTTCGCGAGGAAAACTCCTGTCGTCTGCCTTCTATCCCTGCCATGCTTCCCCTTCCTTACCGGGAGTCCAATGAACCTGTACCGGGTTGCGGGCCAAAACTGTTTGAAGCGGTGGGCAGGATCGTATCATAGCGGCCAAGGTTTTTCAATTCCTTTCCCTGATTTCGCATGCCCCCCCGCCGGCTCTACCGTCTTCACCGGGCCTCGTCAGAGTCCAAGCCGGGCCACACTGCTTTAGCAATTTTGCCGGAACTGAATGTACAATTTCCAAGACTCCCAAATGGCAATGAACGGCGACCATAGCAATTTCTCTCAGGAGCTTCCCATGAGCATTGTCCACCTGGCCCGGACAGTCTACGACGGCATAGTCGACCACGCCCGCGAAGGGAAACCTGAAGAGATTTGCGGAATCCTGCGAGGAAGGAACGGACGCGCGACACAGCTCTACCGAGCCCGCAACCTGGCCGAGGACAGAATAGACAACTACGACGTTGACCCGCAGACGCTCCTGAAACAGTTCGAGTTTGAAGAGGCGGGCGACGAAATGGTGGCGATCTACCACTCACATCCCGTTTCGGTCGCCTACCCATCGGCCACCGATGCCTGGAACGCCCACTACCCTGAAACCTACTACCTCATCTGCTCGCTGGAATTCCACGACGCACCGGCCATTAGGGCCTTTCGCATGGAGCCGCACTGGCCCGACGCCGATCTGGACGCAGCTCGAAACGCCATCCCTTTCGATGAAGTCAGGCCCGGTCTGTTCGGTTACTATCACGCCGCCGGCGCCACCCTGCCGCAGGAACTCGGGGATTTCCTCAACGCGACGGCGCCTCCCCTCTACATTGTATTTGCCGTTGACGAAACGGGCACAGTTGAAGACTTTCGGGTCGTCGGCGTTACAGAATTCCCGGTGCAAGTGGTCGAGGGCGTGTAGCCTCTCTGAGGCGACAGCAAGTCGGTCCGCCAACTGGCGCCTACTTTCCCCTTCCGACAGTTTGACTTTTGTCGCTACAAGAACTATAGTGTCGGCCAGGAAAACAATACTCAGGCATTCTAATCCTGATGCATGCTCTAATGCAGGCAACTTACCTGAAAACTTGCTCGTGTCCCTAGCGGGCGCCGCCAGCACGACGCTGGAGGTTTCCCGCTGTCCGGAGCAGGAGCGATGAGGGCGTTCGCTTGTCATTTGGCCCGCACTCGACGGAAGTTTCCACGGTCGCAGTGACGCCAGTCCATATCAGTTGGCGCAGGAACACTTCGACAAGCGCTTGGAATCGGGATACCGTGCCAAGGTGGATATCAGACGCCGGACTCATCGCTATGATGGTTCCGGCTTTTTTGTGGGGTCGCTTCGGGCCGCGATCACTCTGTACGAATTCGATCAGAAAAAGGAGAGCCGAAGAATGGCAACTGTGTTTGTGCCGACCGCACTGCGCCGCTTCACCGCCGGTCAGTCGAAGGTGGAAGCGACCGGATCAACGGTTGGCGAAGTGATTGGTCAACTGGAAGGCAGCTACCCCGGCATCGGTGAGAGGCTTTTGGACGAAAACGGTAACGTAAAACGGTTCATTAACGTCTTCCGCAACGACGACGAGATTCGCACCCTGGACGGGCTGGCGACGACCGTCGGCGAGAGCGATAAGATTTCAATTGTGCCGGCGATGGCCGGGGGGAGCAGGTGAACTATGGCGCAACTCAACCGAGATCAACTGCTGCAGTTGGCAAGAAGCGAGGTCCAGGAGATCACGGTCAACGAGATGAAGAACCGTGTCGACAGCGGTGACGCAATGACGCTCATCGACATTCGTGAGCGCGATGAATGGGTTCAGGGACATATTCCCGACGCGTCATTCTTGCCGCGCGGTCACCTGGAGCTGCAGATCGAGCAGCATCAGCCCGACCGAACCCAGCCCGTGGTGATCTACTGTGCCGGCGGCGTGCGCTCGTTGCTGGCCGCTCGAAATGTGAAGGAAATGGGCTACACCGACGTCTACTCGCTTAACGGTGGATTCGGCGGCTGGAAAAACGCGGGACTGCCATTTAAGGTGCCCACGGTGCTCTCCGACGAGCAGGGCATACGCTATAGCCGTCACACGATTCTGGACGAAATCGGCGAAGAGGGACAGATCAAGCTCCTCGACAGCAAGGTGCTCATGATTGGCGCCGGCGGGCTGGGCAGTCCGGCAGCTATTTACCTGGCCGCGGCCGGTGTTGGCCAGCTCGGCATCATCGACTTTGACGTGGTCGACGTGTCCAACCTGCAACGCCAGGTGCTCCACGGCGAAAGCGACGTGGGCCGCCCCAAAGTTGAATCGGCCCGCGACCGCATCGCCGAGATTAATCCCGACGTCAACGTGGTGGGCTATCGCGAACCGATCACGAGCCACAACGCCTTCGAGATCATGCAGGGCTACGACGTCGTCATCAACGGCTCCGACAACTTCCCGACCCGCTATCTGGTGAACGACGCCTGCCAGATGCTCGGCATCCCTCTCGTGGACGCCAGTATCTTCATGTTCGAGGGGCAGGTTACCGTCTATCAGCCGGAACAGGCAGACGCCGACAGCCCTTGCTACCGCTGCCTCTACCCGGACCCGCCCCCGCCAGGCGAGGTGCCAAGCTGCGCCGAAGCCGGCGTGCTGGGCGTCCTGCCCGGTATCGTAGGCTCGATCCAGGCGATCGAAGCAATCAAGCTGATCGTTGGCATAGGTGAGGCTCTTTCCGGCAAGCTGCTCATGATCGACACGCTCGACATGACCTTCCGTACGCTGACAGTGAATCGTGACGTAGACTGCCCTGTCTGCGGCGACGACCCTTCCGTAATCGAGTTGATCGATTACGAACAGTTCTGCGGCATGCCCAGCTTCGACGAGCATGCCACCGACAACGTAGCCGAGTCCTTTGCCGAAACGGTCGCGACCAATGGCGCCGGCCAGCCCGACCTGGTCAAGGCATAGCGTGATAACAAAACAGTGGATAGTGTTCTGCACTATCCACTGCCCTTCAACCCGCCAATGATTGCCCAGACATTGACACCCACAATGACGGAGAGCCGCGCTGCAGACAGCGCGATCTCTGTGCTGGACGACATAGGCAATACGCCGCTGCTGGACCTGACCCCGTTCGCCCGCAGCTGCGGCGCTTCCGAGCATGTACAGCTGTACGCCAAGGCAGAGTGGGCCAACCCTGGCGGCTCAGTGAAGGCCCGCGCAGCCTTCAAGATCGTAGAAGAGGCCGAAGCCGACGGCAGGTTGGGCGCTGGACAGACCCTGATCGACAGCAGCAGCGGCAACACCGCCATCGCCTACGCCTTGGTGGGCGCCGTCCGAGGGTTCCCCGTCCATCTGGTGATGCCAAAGAACGTAAGCCGGGAGCGCAAAGCCCTGGTGAAGGCCTACGGCGCCACCCTGATCGAATCGGACCCGCTGGAGGGTTCAGACGGGGCGATTCGCCTGGTGCGGGAGATCGTCGCGGCCGATCCGGGACGCTACTTCTACGCAGACCAGTACAACAACGATGCCAACTGGCGCGCCCATTACGAGGGCACCGGCCCGGAGATCTGGCGGCAGACACAGGGCCGCGTAACGCACTTTGTTGCCGGGCTGGGCACCACCGGGACCTTCGTAGGTGCAGGTCGGTTCCTGCGCGAACAGAACCCGGCCGCACAGCTGGTTGCCGTGCAGCCGGAAGACGAACTCTCCGTTATCGAAGGACTGAAATACCTGCCGACAGCCATCACACCGGGGATCTATGCGCCGTCTATGGTAGACCGTCACATGGCGGTTTCCGCAGAGACTGCCTGGGATGTGACGCAGGCCCTCGCGCGGACGGCCGGGCTGTTTGTCGGCTTCAGCAGCGGCGCAGCCGTTGCCGCCGCAGTCCAGGTGGCAAAGGAACTTCCCCACACCGCAGACGGTGTCGTCGTCACACTCCTACCAGACGACGGCAGCAAATACGTAAGCCTGGGCCTGTTCGACTGAATCCAGCCCACCCTCCCTCAGGCCACCGGTGGACAACACCGGCCGGTGTACTCCCTCACTCCATGCGTAGAGCCTCCGCCGGGTCCGTCCTGCTCATGCGCCAGGCCGGATACAGACCGGCAAGCAGCGCGGCGGCCAGCGCAACCACAAATGCTTGCCCAAACTCACCGGCTTGTAGACGCATCGACAGGGTCCAACCGAACGAGCGCAGATTGATTATGTAGATGAGGATCAGCGCCAGAACGAAACCGGTCGGTATTGCGATCAGCCCGGCACTAGTCCCCAGCAGACCGGTCTCCAGAAGGGTAAGCCCCCACAGTTGCCGCCGGGTCATGCCGTTTGCCCTCAGCACACCGATCTCCCTGGCGCGCTCCAGCTGCAGGCTCATCAGCGTGCTGAGAATGCCGACGAATGCAACAAAGGTCGCCAGCAGCCGCAGCGCGACCGTGATGGCAAAAGTACGATCGAACACCTCCAAAGCATTTCGGCGCACGCCCCGATTCGAGCTGATCAACAGTTCCGCCTCGCCCGCGAACGCACGGCGCAGCGCGTTGACAGTTTCGTCCACGTCAACGCCGGGCTCCACAAACAGCGCAATGGTTGAGATCGCGTCATCGTTCCAGTAACTCCGGTAGACCCGGTCCGCCATCAGCAAAGTGGGATTTACGTCGAAGTCGTAGGTAATTCCGACGATGGGGAAACGCTGCTCTCCGCTACCGGTCAGCAGTTGCAGGCCTTGCCCGACCTGAAGCTTGAAGCGGTTGGCCATCGTCTCGTTGATGACAACGCCCCCGGCTTCGACGGCATCCCAGGTAGCGGCGTTGTCTCCAACCGACTCATGGTAACGGCGATCTTCTCCGGCGAGGTCGCGCAGCAATGCTGCCAGCTGCACAGTGACCCGCTTTCCGTCCGGCAGAGTGGCGGCCGCCTCCACCTCGCGATTCGTAGAGAAATCGGCAATGTCCGAGAATTCCCTTAGCCGCTCCAGAAGCGCAGGCTCCAGGGTGGCGTTATTGCGATTGGGACCCAATGTCGGCGCCGATACGAAGATATCGGCCTGCAGAATTTCATCCAGCCACTGCTCAACCGTCAGCCGGAAGGAGACGATCATCACCCCCACGCCAATGATCACGCTGACTGCGACCATGAGAGCCGCGATTGCCGCCGACGTACGCGAGAGCGAGCGCATGATGTTGCGAGGCGCCATGCGCGTAAGGATGCCGAAGCGGCGGCTGAGTACGCGGCGCACGCCGTCCATCAGCAAATGAGTCAGCGCAGGCGTGACCAACGCCGCCCCCAGGATGACCGTGAACAGGCCGACGAAAGCAACCACGAGATTCCATTCAGGAATGAGCAGCGCGGCGCCAAGAAGGCCAAGGAGAAGCCCAGCCGCGGTCAGCCGCGGCAGGGCGCGGCGAGCCTTCTGCTCGATGCCGGAGCGCAGAATCGCTCCGGCCGGGGGCACGCTCGTCGCCTCAATTGCCGGCAGAAGTGCCGCCAGTAACGCCGCGCCAACGCCGCTCAAAGCGCCTTTGGCCAGTGTCCAAATCGGAATGTCTGCGTTACGTACGGCTACAACAAAGAAGAGATCATTGATCGTCTGGGTGACCGCCTGCACAGCTCCCCGGCCCAGGAGGACGCCCAGCCCCAACCCCAGGGCAGTGCCAATGAGACCGAGGCTGGCCGCCTCGACCAGTATCATTGCGAAAATCTCGCGCCGGGTCATGCCTAGCGCTCGCAGGATCCCCAGTACGGGTCGACGCTGGACGACGCTGAAGGAAACCGTGTTGTAGATGAGAAACATCCCGACAACCAGCGCCAGCAGGCTGAGAGCGGTCAGATTGAGCCGGAACGCGGCGGTCATCTCCTCTACCGTAGCGGACCGGGCGGCGGGGAGCACGACGCGGGCCCCCGCGGGCAGAAGGCCCCTGACCTCTTCCAGCCGGGCTTCTCCTTCTGCCCCGGGCGGCAGAATCAGATCGATGCGGTCCAGGCGGCCGACTCTCCCCAATAGCTCCTGTGCCGTACTGATGTCGACGATGAGCAAGCCATCCAAAGCCCGCCTACTCAACTCGTTCGATGGGACCAACAGACCGACGATTTTCAAACTTTCCATCCGCGCGCCGAGGCGAATCAGGAGCGACTGGCCCGGCTGCAGATCGTAACGGTCGGCCACCGACTGCCCGATCAGTGCCGTTTTGGGCTCCAACAGAAAAGGCGTGATGTAGCTGACGAAGCCGTCAACCTCTGCGGCGTTGACTGTCTGCTCGTCACCGCCCAAATAACTGCGAAAAGGCGGTTCAGCGAATGGATCAATGCCCAGAAGACGCATCGGCTGCGCGTCCAGCTGCGGAACGCTCACATAGCTTTCTACGACAGGGGCGCTGAGTCGAAACCCCAGTTCACGGCGCAGGCGCGCGTAGAAAGCGGAACTGACGCCGTCCGAACCGCCGACCACCTGGTGCGTGGCCCGGCCGGTGATCTGCTCGGTCCCGAGCGCAAAGGCCCGGTTAGCCGAACCGTTGGCCAGATCGATGGCGACGATCATGGCGACGCCAATGGCAACCCCCACCACAAGGAATAGCGACTGCAGAGGACGGCGCCAGCTGTGCCGCCAGGCCAGTCGCAGCAGTGCGCGTCGCGGAAGAGCAAGTCTCATCGCTGCACGGCTGCGCTATTCTCGGCGCGGCCCTGCGCCTGCACAACGTCCGCTTCGTTTACCTCGTTCGCGGCCGGAGCATAGTGTGAGACCAGCTGCCCCCGCTCGAGAAAGTAGACCGCGTCAGCCAGGCTGGCGATGTCCTCTTCGTGGGTCGCCATGATCAGAGTCTTTCCCGCGTCGCGGCTCAACTCCAGCAGCATGTCCAGAACTGCGTCGCCTGTCCCCTCATCGAGATTGCCGGTAGGCTCGTCCGCCAGCAGCAGGACAGGGTCATGAATGAGGGCGCGCGCAATGGCGACCCGCTGCTGTTCGCCTCCGCTGAGCCGGTCAGGAAAGGAGTCGAGGCGGTCTCCCAGGCCGACACGATCAAGCAGGTCTTCGGCGCGGCGGTGGCCTTTACGGTCCCCGTCCGCCAGCTCGACCGGCAGGGCGACGTTCTCGAGAACGGTAAGCGTAGGGATCAAATTGAAGAACTGGAAGATGATGCCGATGTTGCGGCGGCGGAAAAGCGTACGCTGGTGTTCGTTCAGGGCTGTCAACTCGACTTCGCTGCCGCCCTCGCGTATATGCACCCCTCCCCCAGAAGGACGGTCGATTCCGGAAATGAGATTGAGCAGCGTGCTCTTACCGCTGCCGGATTTCCCCAAGAGGCAGATGAACTGGCCTGCCCCAATGGAGCAGTCAACCGCTTCCAGCACACACTTCTCCTGCCCTGCCTCGTAGTAAGACTTGCTCAGTGCGTCCAGACGCACGAGCAGCGGCGGTGTGTCAGACACCTCCCTATCACCTCTCGCCTTCTTTTTCATCGCCAGATCACATGTGGACTAAGACTGTCACCGTCGAAATCACCGTAGATCTCATTCTATCAGTGTAGAGTAGAGGCGCAGAAAGTGGCTGTGACGAAGATACCAGAAATGGCAACTGCTCTTACACGCAGGCATGACCAGTGTGCTCCAGCACCAACTGTTTGGAATCTCAACTGCCCGGTGTTAGCCTTCTCTGGTGATAATTGATTACCGGGCTTTTTGCGATGTTATCGGTCCCCAAGCAAGACGGAGAGGAATGCAATGAAGAGAGACCTGGATCGATTGATGGAGGAACGTAACCTGGACGGTTTTCTCGTGCTGGGAGAAGGGCATGGCCCTGTTATGAGATACCTGACCAGCGGCGGGTTTTTTGAAGGGGCATTGTTGCTGAAACCACGCGGTGAAGAGGTGACTCTCGTCCACGGCATGATGGAACGGGACACCGCGGCAGCCACGGGACTGCGCACAGTCAACCGGGAAGAGCATTTCAACGGTTATGAACTGCTCAAGGAGTTCAAGGGCGATAGGGTGGCTGCTAGCGCCGCCTACATTTCCCGCGCAATGGAGATGGTCGGGCTCCGCGGTCGCGTTGGCGTTTACGGCACGCAGGACGCCGGGGCGTCGCTGGCCCTGCTGGCCAAGGTGAAAGAGCAGATCGAGGGCATAGAAATCGTCGGTGAATACGGAGAGACACTCTTCAGCCAGGCTTTCGTCACCAAGGACGACGCCGAGCTCGAAATCCTGAAGCGCGCCGGAAAGCTTACCTGTTCGGTCGTGGGCGACGTGCAGTCCTTCATCCAGGGGCACAAAGTGGGCCGGGACGAGATTCTGCAGAAGCCGGACGGGGAGCCGCTGACAATCGGCGACGTCAAGTCTTACATGCGCGGCCGGCTGCACGCCAACGGTCTGCAGGAAGACCACGGCACGATCTTTTCGCAGGGCCGGGATGCCGGTGTCCCCCATAACGCCGGGGATCCCGACATGCCGCTGCAACTGGGCCGCTCCATCATCTTCGACATCTTTCCGACCACCGAAGAGGGCTACTTCCACGACTTGACCCGCACCTGGAGTCTGGGTTATGCAACCGACGAGGTCCAGGAGGCATACGACCAGACAAAGGAGATCTTCGACCGTGTCATGGCTGAGTTGGAGTTGGGCCGGCCGCTGCGGGAGTATCAGCTCATGACCTGTGACTACTACGAGAGCAAGGGTCACAAGACGGTGCGCAGCCATCCGGGGACGGAAGAAGGTTACGTCCACGGCCTGGGCCACGGCATCGGCCTGGAGATTCACGAAGGGCCAAACTTCAGCCACGCCGCCGGCGAGGATAAGGTCCTGTTACCCGGCCACGTGGTGACGATCGAGCCGGGACTGTATTATCCCAGTCGCGGATTCGGCGTGCGGGTCGAGGACGCGGTCGCCTACAATGAGGCCGGAGAGCTGATCTGGCTCACCGAGTATCCTTACGACTTGGTCATTCCGATGACGGGCTAAAGAAGTAAGGGCAAAAAAAAGTGAGAGGGGCACTGCCCCTCTCACTCGCAAATCCTCTTTTCTCACGCCTCGTAGCGCTATCCGTCGTCGGAGTCGGCCTCCTCCTCCGTAGCATCAACGATTTCCAGCGTGTAGGTTCCCTCTTCATCGCCCAGCGCAGAGCTGACTTCGACGATGAGCTGAAGATCGCTGGGAACCTCCAACTCCTCAAGTGCGGCGTCCGTTTCATATGAATCGTCATCGGTCATAATCGGGGAATCGCCGTCGAGATAGAGGGCCAGGTAGGTATCAATCTCCTCGCTGCGGGCAAAGATACTGATGACATCGCCTGCGGAGAGCGGGAGCGTATACTGTACAACCGTCTGGGCCGCAAGCGTACCCTCAACGACATCGCCGATCGCGATCTCGCCGCCGTCAATTGTTTCGACGCTCAGCAACGAGTCGAGGTGCGCAACCGCGGCATCCTTCAAAACGTCATCATCCTCATCCGCCAGCAGAGTCTCAATCGTAACCGGCACCTGCACCGTGGGTACTACGCCTATGCCCTCGATGTGGATTTCGCCGTCGGAATCCACGGCCCTGCCGATGGTAAACGTGAAATACTCATCGTCGGGCATCATGATGCTCTTGATGCTGCCGCCCAGCCCACCGGTGGGGTAGTGGCCGAGAATGTCGGCGCGGCCATCGATGGTCATATCATAAGAGAAAAACTCACAGGCGCTGAGGCAGAACGGGCCGACGATGACAACAACTTCGCCATCGTATCGCAGGTCTTCGGCCGGCAGATAGTAGCGGTCCTCTCCGTCCGGGTTGAAGTAGAATCCACCGCGATCCTCATCGTAGTACCCGGCGTTGCCAAGCACATGCGGTTCATCGAAGAAATAGGCGGCCATCTGGTCGGCGAGGAAGCCGCTGCCGCCGCCATTCTGGCGCATATCGATGATGAGACCGTTGACACCGTACCGGTTCAGGGTACGAATCATTCGTTCCCACAGCTGTACGGTCAACACACTGTTGTCGGAGAAACTGTCGATCTTAACATAGCCGATGTCGTTCTCGCCGTATTCGCCCGCTTCAAGCAGCTCATAGGCCACAGGGATCTCGAATCCGGTCGTTCCCCTCGCAAACGAGGAAAAGCTGAAGCTTTCGAATTCGCTGACAACCTTCATCGTCTCCGTAACTTCCGCGCCTTCCGCGTCCTTCCAGGTCAGCTCGACTTCCGTCTCAATCGGGAAGCGGACAGCGTAGCGCATCTGCTGTAAGCGCTTGAAGTGGTCCGTGCTGAACGGCGCCGAGTGGGCAACCGCGCTGCTGATGACGTCGGCGATGGGGACCCCGTCAATGGAGACGATCTCGGTTCCCAGTACGATCCCAGCCGCCTCAGCCGGGCTGCCTTCAGTGACGAAGTTGACGATCACTGGGCCTTCCTCGGTCTCCCGAATCGCTATGCCCAGGCCGCCGGCAATGTCCTGCTGGAAATCTTCGCGTACGAAGGGCCCGCTCACGTGCCCGTCGGGAATCGACCAACCGAAATCTCGCAGCGCCCGCTGGTAGTCTCGAACATCTTCGTCAGCGGCGGCAGCCTCAAAACGGGGCAGGAACTCGGTCCTCTTCGCCTCCCAGTCTATTCCCTTATACTCGGTAAACGCGTACTCCTTAGTCAGCAGATCGATCAGCGAGTTGAAGGCGTCTGGATAAGACTGCTCGGAGTAGTCGACCAGCGCAATGCCTTCCGGTTCGATCAGATCCACGACCGGGTTACGCGAGCGGTCGAAGCTGAACGGCTCGGAGTCCAGATTCACGATCGTGTAACCTTGCGGCAGCGTCACAATCGGATCATCGTCGGTAAAAAGCAGCCCGTCCTCGCCAAAATTGGAGGGGAAGCCCTGCTGATCATCAGGTGCGAATACAAGGAAGATTCCACCGACGATTTCCCGCTCAGTTTCGATCTCGTCGCTGATGCGGGTCGAAGCGTAGGCTGTCGACCAACCTCCGCCATAGAGGTCTCTCTCCTCGAGGAAGGGATCGCCAAAGGTGTTGTCCCAGTAGGCGATGGCGAAAACCTGCACGCCCTGGTCCTCTGAATCATCGTTGTCGACGTCTCGGTAACTGCCCTGCGGTTCGATGGGCAGGGCAAGCGAATACTCGAATGGAGACGTAAAGAAATCCGAGGTTATCTGGCCGATAGTCTGAGATTCGACCGGCATCAGAAAGTGCTCATTGCGATCAACGAATCCGGCCTGGTCCTCAAGAATCACCAGCGGTTGTGCTACGCCAATTGTGAAATAGGGTGCGGTATAGGTAACACTTCCTGTAATCCTGACTGCCCCGCCTTCGTCATTTACAATTGCGGCCGCTGGGGGCGACTCGCTGTTTTCCTGAGCGAGAGTATCAGAAGCGAAAAACGAGCCCAAAATCAGCGCTGCAGCAAGAAGTACGCAGATCCCTCCAGCTAAACGTGCTTTCATTCCCTTCTCCTTTTCGTATTTTCTGTGTCCTGGCAAAGGGGTAAACCGGCTGACGCCATGCCAAAGTAACCAGTTTAGGTCAACCGATCCCTCTCAAATTCCATCATATCATCCAGTATATTCGGCAACAAATGGGTAGGCTTCCATCCGATTTCGGCCTCGATTTTCGAAATATCCGGTACCCTCCTGCGCAAATCCTCAAATCCAGCCGCATACGCCTGGTCGTAGGGAAGAAAGTGGATCGGCGAACTGGAATCGGCGCGGTCAACGATCTGTTCGGCCAGCTCCCGGATCGTCACCTCCTGGCTGCTGCCGATGTTGTATATCTGTCCACTTGCCGTATTCCTGCCCAACAGTCCAACTATCGCCTGCACCACATCGCTTACATGGCAGAAGCACCGGGTCTGCATGCCGTCACCGTAGACGGTCAGAGGCTGGCCCCGCAGTGCTTGCCTGACAAACCTGGGCAGGACCATACCAAAACGACCGGTCTGCCTCGGCCCAACCACATTGAACAGCCGCATGATAGTAAGCGGAAGTCCGAACTCCTGATGAGCGGCGAGGGCAAGAAACTCGTCAAGCAGCTTGGTGGCGGCATAGACCCACCGCGTCCGACTGGGTGGACCGAGTACCAGGTCGTCGTTCTCGGAAAACGGCAGTGATTCGCTTTTGCCGTAGACCTCGCTGGTGCTGGCAATCAGAGTCTGGCAGCCGTAGCGCCGGGCAGCGTCCAGCAAAGCGTGCGTGCCAAGAACGTTGGTCTCGATCGTCTGCGTCGGGCGTTCCAGGACGAGCTGCACGCCCACCGTGGCCGCCAAATGCACAATGGCGTCGGCGCGACCGGCGAGCCTGTCCAGCGCAGCACCGTCGTCAAGGTCGGCTTGGGCAAAAGAGTAGCGAGGATGCCCCTCCAGACCTCGGACGTTTTCGGCCGAACCCGTACTGAGGTTGTCAAGAATTGATACTGAGTCGCCGCGCCGGAGTAAGGCGTCAGCGAGGTGGCTGCCGATGAATCCGGCGCCACCGGTAATCAGGACGTGCATAGGCCTCCCGCAAATGCGATGGCTCCCGCAATTTGGGCGGCGGCCAGCGAAAGCAACTCACTAGCCGCCAGACCCGTAACCAGAGCTTCTTTTCTTGACCTAGTGCCGAAAATGCCGCGTACCGGTCAACGCCATCACCAGGCCCAAGCGGTCGCAGCTCTCGATCACCTCGTCATCGCGTATAGAGCCGCCCGGCTGTACGACAGCGGCAACCCCGTGGTCGGCCGCAGCTTCAATGCCGTCGGCAAAAGGAAAAAAGGCGTCTGACGCCATGACCGCGCCGCGTGCACTGGCTCCCGCCTTGTGGCCGGCGAGCATGACCGAATCAACCCGGCTCATCTGACCGGCGCCCACGCCAACAGTCGCCCGATTCTTGACATATACGATGGCATTGCTCTTGACATGGCGGCACACGCGCCACGCAAAGGCAAGGTCGGCCAGCTGCGATGCGTCGGGGCGCTTCTGGGTGACGATGTGCCAGTTGGCCGGGTCGAGGTCCGCTTTGCTGATGTCAGCCTCTTGGACCAGGGCGCCGCCGTAGACGGTGCGGATGTTGAGCGACTGGGGGGCGGTACCGCCGGCGCGCAATATGCGCAGGTTCTTCTTGTTCTGAAGTAGTGCGAGCGCGTCCTCATCAAATGCGGGCGCGGCCACGATCTCGACGAACAGCTTTGCCATCCTTTCTGCGGTCTCCCTGTCGAGCGTCCGGTTGACTGAAATGATGCTGCCGAATGCGCTCACCGGGTCGGAGGCGAGAGCTTTGTCATAGGCGTTCGCCAGGGAATCGGCGCTTGCAAGCCCGCACGGATTGCTGTGCTTGATAATTGCCACGGTCGGCTCATCGAAATCCTGGGCTGATTGCCAGCTGCCGTCCAGATCCAGCCAGTTGTTGTAGCTCATCTCCCGCCCGTGCAGCTGCTCAAACGCAGGTGAGGCGTTGCTGTGCCGGTAGAGAGCGCCTTGCTGATGGGGGTTTTCGCCGTAGCGCATCGCCTGTACGCGTTCCAGATTCAACGCAATCTGCGCGGGCATCTCGTCCATCCCGTCGGACTGCGACTGATCCTGCGGCTGCTGCTGGGCAAGAAAGCCGGAGATGGCCGTATCATAATCTGCCGTATGGCGGAAAGCCTTCAGCGCCAGTGCCTGCCTGGCTTCGGCGTCCAGCCCGCCGTCTGCAACGGCCAGCGCCACCCGTTCATAGTCGGACGGATCGCAAACGACCGTCACCGATTCGAAATTCTTGGCCGCAGCGCGCAGAAGGGCCACGCCGCCAATGTCGATCTGCTCCACCGCTTCGGCCAGGGTAACATCCTCGACGGCAACCGTCCGCTCAAAGGGATAGAGGTTGACAATGACCAGATCGATCGGCAGTAGACCTTGCTGGTCCAGTTCGGCAAGATGCTCCTGCGTGCGGCGGGCGAGTATGCCGCCGTGAATGGCCGGATGCAATGTTTTCACCCGACCGTCGAGAAGCTCAGGAAATCCGGTTAGGGCCTCGGTGGGCGTGACCGGCATCCCGGCGTCTGCAAGTTGGCCGGCCGTACCGCCGCTGGCCACCAGCTCTACGCCGGCTTCGTGAAGCTTCTTCGCAATAGAGGTGAGGCCGGTCTTGTCGGACACGGAGATCAGTGCGCGTTGGTTTGGCATGGAGACACTCCAGTATGGACTTAAAGGTTCTGGAAAACAAAAGAGGCAGTCGGAAAAAATCCAACTGCCCCAGCCCAGGCGATCGACTGTGCACAAAGGGAAAAGATTCCCCGCCCCTCTCCCCTGTGGTGTCTCTCCACCATTTTGAAGGGACCCAACTGTAACCGGTTAACCGGCCCTTGAACCCTTCAATTCGCCAGTCGAGGAGCTCATCCTTGATCGATCTGCATGGTATCACAGGCGCAGCACCCGGGCAAAAGGTCGGCCCCCCTCAAAGCCGAAACTATGCCGAAACTATATCGTCAACTGGCCTGAGTTTCTGGGCGGCTGTGGCACCCGGCATGTAGCCATCTCCCTCCAATCCGAAGTGACAAAAAAATGCCCTGATCCAACGCCTGTCTGCTATACTGTGCAGGAATTTGCCAAAGAGATATGTGCACTGACATAAGGAGAAAACCAATGCATGATGCCACAGCCCCGCGCGGAGATATTGCCGTATCCGGCCTGGCCGTGATGGGACAGAATCTGGTGCTTAACCTCGAGCGCAACGGCTACAATGTCGTTGTCCACAACCGCACCACTTCCAAAATGACCGATTTCGCGGCTGAGCACGAAGGCAAAAAACTGATCCCCGCGGTAACGCTGGAGGAGATGGTGGCGAATCTCGTACGGCCGCGGCGCGTGTTGCTGATGGTGCAGGCCGGCGGGCCTGTCGACGCAGTGCTGGACGCTCTTGTGCCCCTGCTGGACGAGGGCGATATCGTCATGGACGGCGGCAACAGCTACTTCCCGGACACTGAACGACGCAGTCACGAGCTGACGGCCAAGGGCCTGGTTTACATGGGTGTCGGCGTCAGTGGCGGAGAGGAAGGGGCACTCTGGGGCCCGTCGATCATGCCCGGCGGCGCCGCAGACGGTTGGGAGGCGGTCGGCCCCATGCTGCGGTCCATCTCCGCCAAGGCGGAAGAAGACGGCGAGCCCTGTGTTAGTTACATAGGACGCGGCGGCGCCGGCCACTATGTCAAGATGGTCCACAATGGCATCGAATACGGTGACATGCAGCTCATAGCAGAAGCCTATGACATTCTTCAGCAAGTCCTGGGGCTGAGCCCAGGTGAGCTGGCCGACGTATTCGACGAGTGGAACGAAGGCGAGCTGGACAGCTTCCTGATCGAGATCACGAGCAAGATCTTCCGCAGGATTGACGACGAGAGCGGCAGTGCGCTGGTCGACGTGGTGCTTGACAAGGCGCAACAGAAGGGCACCGGAAAATGGACCAGCCAGAACGCCATGGACGTAGGCGCGCCGATTCCAACCATCAACAGCGCGGTAACCGGCCGCATCATCTCCTCGCTCAAGGACGAGCGCGTCGCTGCATCCTCGCAGCTGCCGGGCCCTGAAATCAAATCCTATGAAGGCAATCGCCAGGAGTTGATCGACGCAACCCGTGACGCGCTGTACGCGAGCAAGATCAGCGCCTATGCACAGGGTATGGCGTTGTTGCGCCAGGCTAGCGAGGAGTACGATTACGGACTGAACCTGGGTGAGATCGCGGCGATCTGGCGGGCCGGCTGCATCATTCGGGCCCGCTTCCTCAATCGCATAACCGACGCCTACAACCGCAATCCCGGGTTGACCAACCTGCTGCTGGACGACGGATTTCGCGCAGCGGTCACCCAGACGCTGCCCGCGTGGCGCAAGGTTATCCAGCTCGCAGTCGCGAGGGGCATCCCCACACCGGCCTTCAGCGCCAGCCTCGCCTACTATGACAGCTACCGCAGCGAGCGGCTTCCGGCCAATCTGATCCAGGCGCAACGGGACTTTTTCGGCGCCCATACCTACGAGCGCACCGATCGAGAGGGCATCTTTCACAGCGAGTGGGAGTGAGACGACCGTTGGTTAACCGCTGGCACGTGGCGATCCCCTTTATACTCCTGCTCGGCGCAGCCTGGATCTGGATAAGCCGCCCGTCCATCGTCGAATCGACATTCGATACCCCGCGGCCGGCCCTGTACCACCCGGCCCCCGACTTCACGCTGCCCCGCTTCAATACACGCGGGGCAGCAAACGATCTGTTCATCCTTTCAGAGGAGAAAGGAAGGCCGGTCGTCCTGAATTTCTGGGCGACCTGGTGCGGGCCTTGCCGTCGAGAGTTCCCCGCCCTGCAGGCCGCAGCCGCGCGCCACGGGGGCTGTTCGGCAGCGGGGGCCGCGAATGGCGAGAACCAGGGGAACAGTGGTGACCCCGGCCCCGATTCGGACTGCGTCCTTGTCATCGGCGTGAATCAAGGGGAGAGCGCAGACACCGTCGCCCGCTTCCTCAATGAAGTAGGCAGCCCGGCTACACGGAATGGGAGTTCGTCGGCAGTGGAGTCCGACGGCACGCCAGAGCTGGAGATTATCATGGACCCCTCTCTGGAAATAGGACTGCGCTACAACGTACAGGGCCTGCCCCTCACCTACTTTATCGACGCAGAAGGGATCATCCGCGGGATATGGTCGGGCGAAATGAACAGCGTAATCCTGGCAGAACGGATTGCTGAAATTCTGCCATGATGAACGAGCGCGAGAGGCTAGCCGAGGTCTTGCGCCATTTGAAAATCGATAACGCCCCGCTATTGGGGCGAGGCATGACCTCCTCCCTGTACGACATAGGCGGCGGGCGCGTCCTCAAAGTCCACAACGGCCCGCAGGTTCAAAATTATCTCCCGCGGCTGCAGCGCTTTGCCGAGCAGCTTCAAAGTTTCTCCTTCCCTTTCGCCGTACCTCTCATATACGAATATGGCGAAGTCGCCGAGATTCACTTTCATGTCGAAAAGCGGCTTCCCGGCCAGGACTTTGCGGAGCTCTTTCCCCGCCTGACCTCCATCGAACGGCGCAGCGCAATAGCATCCTTCCTGGACGGCCTCCCTCCTTTGCACGCCGTCCATATGCCCCAACTGCCATTTGGCGAACCCCTGAACCCACACGAGGAAATTTCCGCGCAGACCTGGCCCGGCTATCTGCAGGCGCGCATCGAGGCGACTCTGACGCATTCCTATGCCGATTTGAAAGAGGATCTGCCCGAAGTGGATCGGATCGTGGAAGAGTTCTTCCGCGAACTCAGCAGTCTGCCACCGCGGCCGCAGAAATGCCTCGTCCATGGCGACTACTTCCCAGGCAATGTCTTGTGTGACGAGCGAGGAACCCTGACCGCAGTCGTAGATTTCAGCCCGCTGACCCTGATCGGCGACCCGTTGATCGACCTGGCCGGCGCATACTACTTCTGCCGCATCTACGACTTTGTAACCGAGGCCGACTTCGAATT
Organism: Caldilineaceae bacterium; assembly: GCA_958295845.1. Lineage (GTDB taxonomy): Bacteria > Chloroflexota > Anaerolineae > Caldilineales > Caldilineaceae > Bin5. Next base: position 3,811,103 of record OY282376.1, on the reverse strand, counting down.
CCTGCGCAGCCAGATAACCGAGCGATACGGTACCCACTCCTGGCAACGAATCGACCTCTACTATACCTTCTACGCCTTTCGTTTCAGCGACTGCAAAGTCTCCGACAACCACACCTACCGCTGGTGCCTTCGCCGTCTGAAGACGCTGTAACGACAGGCAAACAGCCTGCCGCGCGCAGCCGATGGCAGCAACTGCTATCGCGTAGCGGAAGGCGACCTGTCCGGACCGCCCTCAGACTCCGCTTCGGTCCGCGGCATGAAGAGATGCAGTAAGAACACCCACACAATCAGCAGATCGGGCAGCGCATATGATGCGTCGATCAGGCCGTGTCCCAACGCGGCCGCGACTGCACCCAACGCGCCGACAGCGATGACATCTACTTTCGCCGCCCTCCACAGAGAGCGGACCCCCAGCGCCAGCCAGGCCGTGGCCAGCGCGAGACCCGGCAGACCAAGTCGCGTCCACCAGTCAAGTACGACGTTATGGGGGTGGTTAAGGCTGGGATCGCGCCAGGCGGCAGGAAGTATATAGCCGCTGCGATAGCTGTAAAGGAAGTTATCCGGCCCTACCCCCAACCACAGATGATCCAAGGCCATCTGCACGCTGCTGCGCCAAAGACTGAGACGTATTCCTGCTGTGCCCTCTGGCCGGAAGTCCAGCAGGCTGCGGAACCGTTCCGTCCCCAGAAATGGGATCAACCCCAGAACCATGACCGCTGCCACAGCGATCAAGCCCCAACCCCATCGCTTCGATAGCAGTCCGCCTGGCGCGGCCAGCAAGCGCCGCCCCGCGACGGCCAGGACCAGCAACATCGCCGGCATGCCGAGAAAAATCGCGCCCTTGCTGAAAGTCAAGAGCAGCGCCAACAGCTGCGGAACCGTCAGCAGCAGCGCGCTGCGCGCCGAAAAAGGGGCGCCCTTCCAGAATTCCAAGAGCGGGGGCCTCTCTGGCCGGGCCGCGGCTTCCCCGTCTCCCTTCGCCCCGCCCGTCCAAACCCCGAATATTGCCATAGCCAGACCCATCGCCGCTGTCCGCTCCAGGTACAAACCGAGGTTATTCGGCGATCCGTAAAATGCCCGTATCCGGTTGACGCCTTCGGCCTGGATGATGTTCTGCTCCGTGACGTACTGCCACAGGCCGGCACAAGCCACAAAGGCCCCGCCCGCCAGCCAGCAGAGGGCGAGGAAGGTCCTGGCGGCACCAGGGCCGGGGGCACTCCGGTCGGCGGCACTGCGCAACGTCTCGTGCAACAGCAGAGCAAAAAGCCCGGCGCTGAGGAAAACTGTGCGCCATTCGCGCAACGCGACACCCCCCTGCTCAGCCGCAAATGTGGCTACAAGCGCGAAAGAGACGAGCAGGAAGAAGAGCCGATGGCGAGAATCAAGGGTAGCGGACCTCTGTTCCGAGGTCCGCTGGTGACCTCGCAGAATGATGTGCCTCGCCACTGTCAGTACCAAACCGCCGTAGACGCCGATTTCGATAAGATTGAGCGCCCGCCCAGGCAAAATGGGCAGGGGGTGCAGATAGAAGGGCAGCCCGAAAAGGAGGGCCCCCGTCCACAGGACCGGTCGCTGCAATCCTGCGACGCCGAGCAAGACCAACCCTGCATCGGTGAGCAGCCAGTTTTGGGCGACCGTCCCGACTCCTGTCATTGCGACGCCGGCAATGGCCATGCCGAGAGCGTATTTCCAGGGCAGAAAGGAGATGACCCCGGACAAACTGCCTTTCCACGCCTGCGCCATCCCACGAGGCTGTCTGCCCTGTGGCGAGAGTCCGGCAGGAACAGGGTCGTCCCCCGACAGTCGCCTGGCCGCCAACATGCTGCCCAGAATCGGGCCGCCAAAGGCAAAAGCAAGCCAACCTCCGATCAGGGCCAGCAGAACAGCGGGCCACAATGGCCGGGGGACAGTCGGCATCGCGTCCACTGCCACCGCCCGCAGGACAGTCTGGCCCCAACCCCGCCACACCTCCACCGTAACCTGATGAGGTCCGTCGCTGGCAGCCTGGTGTACGACTACCCACTCACTAGCCGGGCCCGCTGCAGTCTGCTTTTCCGGGGAAAAGAGAGGTAGATAGCCGCTGGGCTGGCCGAGGCTGTCGACATTGCCCCATAAAGCGGGCAAGCGGTTGGCCGGACGTCCGTCTACTGTCACGAACACGTAGCCCCAATAGTCGCCCAGGGCCAACTGCAGCGCCAGTTCACGGCCACTGTATTCGAAGGCCATCCGCCCCGACGGCTGCCCCCATGGCTGGTCCGGCTCGGTCGTGTCCGCCCCTTGAGCAGAGACCCGCCACCCCGGTTCGAAAGCAAAGACAGGGCTGTCCATCGATGCGACTACGCCACTCAGGAGCTGGTCCACAGACGCGGCCGCGGTCGGGCTGTCGCCCTCCTCACCTGCGGTAACCTGCCATCCAGCAGCTGCAATTATAAAGAGAAGTGCCAGGATCAGAAGGTGGCTTGGAGATATCGAGAGTCGAGAAGGCATGTTAAATTCGATCCTATCACACGCATAGGAATCGTAAGAACCCGAGTCGAGAGAAGTCAGATACAGGGAAAATGAAACTATTCTTGCTGAAGCGTCGTCTTAAGGCCGTACAGTAAGCGCCAGTCGTGGCACTTGATGACTTTCGTTTCAAGGGAGAACGACAAAATGAAGGGGAAATTCACGGCAAATACCGCAATGGGCCTGGTCGCAACGATGTCCTTACTACTCTTAGCAGTTTTCGTTGCAAATACCGCGTCTCCTGCGCCCGCGGCCATGGCCCGCGAGGAAATGCTCACCGTACCCAACTCCCATTCGGTAACGGTGGTCGGTGAAGGCACCGTCAGCATCCAACCAGACATTGCCACAGCATCGATCGGTGTGGAAGTTGTTCGGCCCACAGTGAGGGAAGCCAGCGTGGCTGCCGAGGCCATTATGGAAGAGGTTCAGTCTGCCTTACTTTCGCAAAATATTGATGAGACGGACATTCAGACCATGCACTTCAGCATCTTCGCCGAACGCTTTGGACCGGGCGGCCTGCTGGATGAGAACGATGTTCGCTACCGTGTGAGCAATACAGTCTTCATCACGATTCAGGATCTGGAGAGCATCGGCGATGTGCTGGACGCGGCGATCGACGCCGGCGCGAATAACATCTATGGTGTCGACTTCAGTCTGGCGGATCCGGCCTCGGTCGAGTCGGAGGCTCGTGCCAAGGCGGTCGCGGACGCCTTCGGTAAAGCCGAAGAGTTGGCAGAGCTCATCGGCGTGGGCGTCGGCGAAGTAATGGGAATCAGCGAAATAATTGGCCAGGGCGGCGGCTTCTTCGGCGGGAACTTCTCGAGGATGGCAGCGGCCGAGATGGGTGGCGGCGCCGGTCCCATCAGTCCCGGCGAACTGAATCTGACAATGCAGCTGCAAATCACTTACGAACTCCGATAGCACCTACGGCGAATGTCTACTGGCTTGCCGCCAACGAGAACATACTGCGGGCCCGATGCAGCGCTGTCCCCCTCGCCAAGATGGGCTCAGCGCCTCCGGGGCCCGCATTCTCATTTCCTCAAACGCTTCGCGATAGCCGCCGCTTGAAGTTCGCGCGTCCCGATGTCGCCCTGGACTCGACCCCGGAAACCTACAGTTTAGGAGGCGCGTTTACACCTAGGGCCGGCATTCTTGGCACGGCCCATTTTTTGACAGTCGCGGCAGCGCTGACTATAATGAAGAATCTGTGCATATACCGCCTGACGGTTGCCAACAAAGGAGAAGGACATGGCTGAAGAGAATTCGAGCGCTAACCCTTTGGAAGAAGCGGCGGCCAATTTGAGTGCGGATCTGGGAGGCGAGCGGGTAGAAGTGAAGGGCTCCAGCGTTGGTGGAGTTCTTGGCGGACACGTCTCCATGTCGGATTCCGCGGCCCGCTCGGTTCGAGCGCAGGCCCTGAACATGTCCGACTCTGCGGCAGGATTTGTACGAACGAAGTCGCTCGACATGCATGATGCAGCGATTGGATTTGCTGCCAGCGAGGAAACCACTGTTCAGAGTGGCAATATTGGTTTCCTGGCCACTGGCCGTTTGAAGGCAGAGGAGCTGTGCACCTGGCTGGTGGTCGCCGGCAAAGTGGAGGGCAACGTCAAGACAACGTTTTCGCCGCTATCCGCGCTGGCTATGGGTGCAGGGTTTGGCCTCGCAGTGATGATCTTCCGGACTATATTCAAACGCAATCGAGCAAGCCAGTTGGAAAGTCCTGCCAGTACTGAGAATTGAAAAGCGACCCCGGCTCTTAGTCGGCAGCAATGCCGTCGCCACCGTCGCGGCCATGGAATTGAATAAGTCAAATCTTCGCAGATAACCGGACCTGCGCAATCTAGAAAAAAAGAGAGTCGAAGAAAGATGTCAGTACTTACCTTGAACGCAAATCTCCGCAGCCTTACAGGCCGCAAAGTGCGTCGCCTTCGCCCCGAAGGGATCGTGCCTGTCGTCATCTACGGCGGCGGCGACCCGCCCCGAAACGCCCAAGTGGAAGGCGCCGAGTTTGAGCGAGTCCTGCGAGAAGGAGGCAACTCTCAGCTCGTGCAGCTCGACTTGGAAGGCGAAGACTACAATGTGCTCGTAAGAGAAGTCCAGCGCCACCCAGTGCGTCACAACCTGCTGCATGCTGACTTCTACACCGTCAACATGACCGAGACTCAGCAGGTAAGCGTACCTCTGATTACTGTGGGCGCCAGAATTATTGACGCCGACTTTGTGATGGTGCAGTCGATGGATAGTGTGGAGATCGAAGCCTTGCCCGCCGACATCCCCGCACTCATCGAAGTCGATGTCTCTCGCTTGGAAACACCGGAAAGTCCCTCGATAACTGTCGCTGACCTGCCAACTATCCCCGGCGTAATCTACATTTCCGAAGCGGATGAGCCGATCTGCAGCCTGATTATCTCCCGCGCCGCGATCAGCGAGGAGGAGATGGAAGAGGAAGAAGAGCTGCTGGATGCCGATGTCGAGCCGGAGGTCATCGGTCGAGGTCGAGACGACGACGAAGAAGAAGAGTAGGTTTTTCCCGCCGAGTAATCGAAAGCGCCGGCTCCATAGCCGGCGCTTTTTCGCGTCTCCTGTTAGCTATACGATGAACTGTTCGAGATCTGGTTGATCTATGTGCTCCCACTCCCTACAGCGGGCCAAGGGGTCTGTTGCTGCTATTTTCCAGGCCAGATCACTCTTCCCCCTCTCTCTCCTCCTTGACTGCAGGGTCAACTGTGGGCGCGACCGCCAGTAGAGGACGCTTCAGAAAGGGCATCGGATCTACGGCCACCCCGTAAATGCGTAGCTCCCAGTGAAGATGTTCCCCTGTGCTGCGTCCCGTCGTGCCGACCAGCCCGATCGGGTCCCCGGCCTGTACCGCCTCGCCAGGAGCGACCAGCGCCTCCTGCAAATGCCAGTACCCGGTGAACAGTCCGGCCCCATGGTCGAGAATAACACTGATGCCGCGCACAGTCAGCGGTTCTGCCAGCGTGACCACGCCATCCGCCGGCGCAAGTACGGGACTGCCTCCAGGCGCCGCAAAATCCTGGCCCGTATGATAGGCAAAGTACTGACCGGAATTGTAGTTGCGGCTGACGCCGTACGGGCTCGTCGTGGGAAAAGTCGATTGCAGTGGCAAAAGGAACGGGTCGCGCCACTGGATCGGCGTAGCAGTGCGCGACCAGATCGGTGCGAGATAAGTCAATTCCGCCTGCGAAATCTCCTGTTCCACCAACGCGTTCTTGTCCGGCGGCAACCTGATATCCTGAACAGGAAAAGTCCGTCCCTGCACGAACACCGGGAAGGAACGCGAGACCATAACGCCGCTCGTGGCCTGATAGCTTAGACGAAGGGAGTAAACACCGGGCTCCAGTGAGGCTGCAATCGGGACATATCCGCCCCAAACTGTGACCTCTCCTCCCGCCTCCTCTTTCCCTCTGATCGCGAGTGGCCGCATTCCCAAAGGCTCACCATCCCATGTCGCTTCAAGCGAAAGAGGTCTGTCAACTTCTGCCTCAAGCCAACCGGCTTGACCCTGGACGATCGCCGAAGGGACTTCGACTAACTGCACCGAGCCAAATGGCGTCGGCATGGGAGCACTGTTTCGCAGAAGCCGAACTGGTTGACCCGGAAACAGGCGAGCGGTTGGTGTCGTGCTATTGAGAATTGCCAACCGAAGATCCGACTGGCCTTCCCTTTCTGCAATTGACCGTATTGTGTCGCCAGGCCTTGCAATGACAGTCCGGCGGCCCGCGCCCGGCGGGAGCAGAAGCACCTGTCCTACGCTCAGCGCATTTACGTCAGTGAGTTGGTTCGTGGCTGCCAACACCTCCAACGGGATCCCCAGGTCAGCCGCGATTGATGCCAAGGTGTCACCCTGTTTGACCACATACGTGTCACCCGGTGATTGCGCGGATGCCTGATCTGGCTGCAAGACCGCCACCAGCGCCAATAGCAAGAAAGACACCAGCAGAAAATGCGAAGAGACGCTGTTCCGCTGCAACGAACGGTAACTGTCCAATTTGGCTGTCTCTGGAATATGCAAATGTCCGTCCCTGGGCGAGCAACCGTATTTGGCCCACCGGCTGCTCACCTGCCCGCAGCGTAACTATTCTAAATCGGGCTGATATACCTCAGGCTTGAGAACGCCGATGTAGGGGAGGTTGCGGTATTTCTGATTGAAATCCAGTCCGTAGCCGATGACAAACTCGTTTGGGATGGAAAACCCTGTCCAGAAGAGATCAATGTCTACTTCCCGCCGGGAAGGTTTGTCCAGCAACGTCACAATCTCCAGGCTTGCAGGATTTCGGGCACTGAAGAGCCGGGTAAGGTAGGCGAGCGTATGTCCGCTGTCAATGATGTCCTCGACCAAAAGGGCATGGCGGCCTCCAATCGGTTCATTCAGATCCTTCAGAATCCGAACCACACCCGAGCTCGTAGAGGAGGCGCCGTAGCTGCTTGTAGCCAGAAAGTCCACTTCGTGCGGGATCGAGATCGCTCTCATCAGGTCGGCGATAAACACGATACTGCCCTTTAGAACAGCAATTAACAACAAGTCCTCCCCCGCATAGCGCTCATCGATCTGGCGGCCCAAATCGCGAACACGGTCCTGAATCTCCTCCGCAGAGATCAATACGCGCTCGATGTCTTGACACATTGACTTCTGCACGCACACTTCGGATTTCTCCTCATTCACCACAGCGACTCCTGGTGAGCGCTCTGCCATACACCTTTTCTCCTGTTTTTGTGGTCCATGCAATGGACGAAAATAAACTCGGGGGCATCCGGCGCAAACTCGAGAGACCAATCAAGCCCCCCAAGATGGCTCGGGATCGTATCATTCGCTGCAGAGCCTACCAAATTTGGCGCCATCCGGCAGGCATCTTCGCACCACCGCGAGTAACTCGCTCAGTATCATCGCTGTCGCCCCCCAGATGGTCTGATCCTGAATAGCGAAAAAAGGCACCTGCGCAGGTCGATCGGCAAGTTGCCACGCCTCCCGCCGCCGGTGCGCCGGATCAAACAGAGCTGCCAGTGGTACTTCAAGTAGCTGGGCAACCTCACTGGGATCGGGTCGAAAGACCGGCGCTGCGTTGAGTCGTCCTACCGTAGGGTATACGTCGTAGTTGCTGGGCCGAATATATAGATCGGTGAGCGTGCCGAGAACCTGTACGTCCCTGGGATCGATGCCCAGCTCCTCATGAGTCTCCCGCAACGCCGTCTCGGTCACGTCCCTATCCCGTGTCTCACTACCTCCTCCGGGAAACGCGACCTGTCCACTGTGCGTGCCGTCATAAGTAGGTCGCAGGATCAGTGGCACATGCAGCTGGCCCTGCAGGCTATAAAGCAGCACCAGAACGCCGCTCTTGCGGGCCGGCTCATCCGACCTGTCGTCGGGATCCCAGCCCGGTCGCGGCAGCGGCGCCATCTTAGCCTGGGCCGGACGCCCCGGGAGCGACGCGGCCAGATTACGCTGCAAACAGTCAAAAAAACTATCGAATGAGGCGGTCACAACTGTCCGGTTCCCTGTGGATTGCATACTGGGCTATTCCTGATCGGAACGACGAGACTGGAAAATAATCCGACCCTTCTCGTCCAATTCCCAACCATAATCGTCAAGAAGGATGTCGCGATCAGGCAGGCTCAGACGTCTCGCCAGGCGGTCGAAGGAGAATGGGACCGTGCCGTGCGCATCTGTCAGTACGCCCGTGGCCAATTCCCGATCGCGCCGCGTGAAGCGCATCACAGTCTCCTCCTGGCGAGCCACCCATAGGACCAGCGGACGTACACTCATCGACCGGTTGGCTCCCAGAATAGATGGAGGACTCTGCGGCTGCCGGACGTGACGCGTACCCTGTGGGCGATCTGGTGTCCTCCTACCCAGACCACCCGCTCCCCGTCCACCAGAATGGGCCAGCCGGGACGCAGGAAGCGCGGGACTTTGCGATCGGTGAAATAGTCGGCCAGCGCTTTGCCGTGCCCGCCCAGCCCCAGCGGTTCAAAGCGCAGACCCGTACGCGGCCTACTGAGACGGAGCTGCTGAACTGCGTCAGCGTCGATGTATGCCTCCCATCTACTGAGGTTGCCCTTGCTCAATGCCGTTCCCGGCCTTGACGAACCGGTCGACTTCTCCCCCCAATCGTAAGGCAGGTCCCGTCTGTCCACCTCCTCGCAGTGCAAAGTCCAGCGGTCGACAATGATCTCTCCGCCCGCCGACAACACATTGGCAGGACCGCTCGCCTGCCAACTGCCATCGAGATAAGGATGCCCTGGCGCAAACGGCGTAATGTCCCTGTGGTGCAGGCTGAATGCGTCTTGCGTACGTGTCAGCATGAGGTCGGCGAACCAGCTGTAGGGTCCGCCAGAGCTTTCTTCTTCACAGACTTTACGGCGAATCCGCTCAACAGTGTCGAATCCAAGGCCGGTTAAGACTGCCCCCAGCTCGCGCGCGGACGCTCGCAACGCCTCCCGCTGCTCGCCCGCGTTCAGACCGCGAAAGGAATACAGGTCGAAGACCTGCCGCCCTGACTCGCTGAGCGATTCCCTATTCTGGCTCCTTAGTCTCGTCGCCTCTAGAGCATGCCGTGTGTGGCGCTCCGCTCGCTTCGCCTCACCCCGCATCACCGTTGCCGTTCTGCACAGAGACTCGACGATTCTTGGATTGAGTTCTTTCAGGAGCGGCAATACCTCGTGTCTTACTCGATTGCGCACGAATCTCCTGTCCTGGTTGGATGCGTCTTCCCGCCAGGGGATGTCGTGTTCCCTGAGATATTGCACGATCTCCGAACGGGTGGCCTCCAGGAGCGGTCGAACGACTCGAACACCTGTTACTGGCTGCCCGTCAAGTAGCAGCGGCCTCACCACCTGCATTCCTGCCAGCCCGTGCAGGCCGCTGCCTCGAATCAGGTTCATCAGCACCGTTTCAGCCTGGTCGTTGGCCGTGTGGGCCACCGCAACATCCACAGTGCAACCTTCCACCCGCTGGTCGACGGCCACCTGGGCCAGAAACTGGTAGCGCAAATTGCGGGCGGTCGCCTCCAGGTTCCCCTTTGTAGTCAGCGCATCCGAGGGCAATCTGGTCGTCTCGAAAGGTAAGTCCCAGCTCCTGGCCATCTCGCATACAAACGAAGCGTCATCAGCCGACTCAGGTCGGATATTGTGATCCAGATGGGCGACGACCAGGTCAAGGTTCCAGGCGGTGCGCATGCATGTGAGCAGGTGCAATAGGGCCATACTGTCCGCGCCCCCACTGACCGCCGCGACGACCTTTGCAGAGCGGCCGTCATCCTGAGACGGCGAAGGAAAAAAGTCTTCTCTCGCCCGCGTCTGCCCGACCAATTCGACCAGTCCCTTGTCCCTGTCTGACGGAGTGCCCCGAACCGGCCCCGTCTGGCCGGCTCCGGAACGCGCGTCGGCCTTCTGGGACAGGGAAAATGCCTTGCTCTCAGTCGGAATTTTAACTTTCCTGTTCGACATGGTCCAGCACGAAATCCTTTGCAAATGGCTGGCGCAGTTCGGGGCTTCATGCCTGCCGCTACCTCCAGGTTCACCCCAATAGAATAGCGGAGGGCGTCGGTCTTTAGCAAAACGGATCGACGAAAAGGATGCTATAGTTATGTCATTTGTATTTTGTGTCAATTGTCCCTATGGTATACTTGTATCGTTAAAGGTACTTCAAAAATGCAGTGGGCGGTCAAGCCGCCTGCTGTTGATCCGTCCCTGCAAGAAATGGAGATGTCACCGGAGTGGCGAACCCGTTAGATTGGCTCTTGGGGCTTTTTTCACTCGATATCGGCATTGACCTGGGCACCGCAAATACCCTGGTTCATGTGAAAGGCCGAGGGGTCATCATTGACGAACCGTCGGTGGTTGCTATCGACAAATCGTCGAAACGCCGCAATTCGGTCAAAGCAATCGGGCAGGAGGCCAAGGAGATGGTCGGCCGCACGCCCTCACACATCGTGGCCGTTCGCCCTCTGCAGGACGGCGTCATCTCCGACTTCAAGATGACGGAAGAGATGATCCATGCCTTTATCGGCAAGGTTCACGGCAACCGGGCCTTCGGTACCGCCCGCCCGCGCGTTGTCATCGGCATCCCTTCCGGCGTAACCGAAGTGGAGAAACGCGCTGTCCGGGACGCAACCGTCAGCGCCGGCGCCAGAGAAGCCGGCTTGGTCGAAGAGCCAATGGCCGCCGCCATCGGCGCAGGACTGCCGGTTACCGAATCCGTAGGCTCCATGATCGTCGACATCGGTGGCGGAACCACCGAGGTGGCGGTGATCTCCATGGGTGGGATCGTCGTTTCACGCTCAATCCGCGTTGCCGGAGATGAGATGAACGAAGACATAGTCAACTACAGCCGCCAGAAGTACAATCTCCTGATCGGCGAGCGTATGGCCGAGCGTGTCAAGATTGAAATAGGCTCCGCCTATCCGCTCGAACATGAGCGGACCATGATCATCAGAGGCCGAAATCTGATTACGGGGCTGCCCGAAGCCATCGAGATCAGCTCTGTTGAAATCAGAGAGGCACTGACCGGCTCTGTTGAAGTCATCGTCGACGCGGTCAAGGATACACTGGATGACACGCCCCCGGAGCTCGTAGCAGACTTGATGGAGCATGGGATCGTGCTGGCAGGCGGTGGCGCTCTATTGCAGGGATTGGCCCAGCGCATTCAGGACGAAAACCGCATGCACGTCTATGTGGCCGACAATCCGCTTTCCTCGGTCGTGTTGGGGACAGGCATGATCCTGGAGAAGCCGGAGCACTACGCCGAAACGCTGACAACAATGCAACGTAAGAGTACGATTCGATAGCTCAAGACTCGAGTAGGCAAGTCCAGTGTGCCCCTATCTGAAATAGCATCGTAAAGCCTATGCGTAACAGCGATCAACGCGGCTGGGGCAGTGTCAACTTTGGGCTCAAAATTGTTATCCTCACTCTGACGGCCGTCCTGCTCCTGGCCCTACAACAGACCGGCCGCCTGGGGACAGTGGAAGGACTGGTCACCATGGTTACCGCACCGGGCCAGTCCGGTTTGGCGACTTTGACCAACCGCCTTTCCAGGTCCCTGACAAATCTGCGCAACTATCGCTCTCTCCAGCGGCGGTTAACCGAACTAGAACGTATCGTCGAAAGCCTGAGCGTCGAAAATCTGCGTTTGCAGGAGGTGGAGCGCGAAAATCAACGCTTGCGCGAACTCCTGGAATTTGCCGAAACCAGGCCCAGCTTCGAACTGCAGGGCGGACAGATCATCGCCCGCGTGATCGGACAGAACGCCACCAACTTCCTCAACGTGGCAATGATCGATCTCGGATCCCGCCACGGCATCAAAGTTGGCATGCCGGTGGTGAATGAGCAGGGCCTCGTCGGCCGCATCAGCGAGGTCACGGCAACCACCTCCAAAATATTGCTTATCACTGATCCGTCCAGTACCGTCAACGCCATCCTGCAGGCGAGCCGGTTGACCGGGGTCATCAGTGGAACGCCCGGCTCCCATCCGGTTATCGGATTCCTTCCCCAGGGCACGGAAATCGGGGTAGGGGAGGTGGTTCTTACCTCGGGCATGGGCGGCTCCTTCCCCAAAGGAATCCATATCGGCCAGGTTGTCGAAGTGCGGCAAAGAGATGTTAATGTCTTTCAGGAGGCTGTTGTAAGACCGACTGTGAATTTCGGCCAGCTCGAAGAGGTGATGGTCGTCACCAACTTCGACCCATCCGAGTTTGTACCGCTGCTGGATACATTGCCGGATCAGCCAGGAGAAACGAGTGACGAGTGATTGGCAACGTCTCGGGCCGAGGGGAATCTCCCAGGAAAGAAGAAACGGAGGCTCATTCTTCGGGTCTGGCGGCGCACGCCAGGACGGTGTTCAACAGGTTAGTGCAAGGAGAACATTCTCCTCTGCATTCTCTTCATCCAACCTGGGGAGCTCATGGCTGATCGTCCCCGTTCTTGGCGCAGCAGCCGTCTTTCAGGTCGTCGTCGTCCCGAAATTGGCGGTACGGGGCGTCTACCCGGACCTGATCCTGCTGCTTGTGATTGCCAGGTCACTGATTGCCGGCGGGCGCGGCGCAGTCTTCTGGGGGTTCGTCGGCGGGCTGTGGATGGATGTCCTCAGCGGAGGAGCCATCGGCGCATCCAGTTTGGCCCTGATGGCAACCTCATTCCTGACCGGAATCGGCCACAACGCGATCTTTCGGCGTAATTCCTTTGTGCCATCTATCGCGGCCTTGTCGGGCACGCTTGTCTTTTCAATGATCTACCTGGCTATCCTGGTCGGCGTCGGCTACAGGTTCCCGCCCGCCCCACTTGTAGTCAACCTGATCGTCCCGGCCACGCTGTACAATGGCGCCGTCATGTTCCTGGCAACACCAATTCTGAATCGTTTGCCCGAGCAAACGAACTATCCTTAAGTTCCGGATGTCCGCGGCCGCAAGGCCAACGAAACGTAAACTCTGACTTCAGCACTTGCTGAAAAGGCCAACTATGGACGAACGCACAGCGCACACAGCGACGACGACCTCTATAGTCGTTCGCCTCACGCTGGCGGCGACCTTTTTCGTATTCTGCTTCCGCCTGTATTCGCTGCAAATCGTTAGCGGCGCAACCTATCAGGAGCAGGCGGCCGTCAACAGATTACGGGAGATCGACACCTACGCGCCGCGCGGCGTCATCTATGATCGAAATGGCGAAATCTTGGCGCGCAATCGTCCCAGCTTTGTCATTGCCGTTACCCCGGCCGACCTGCCCCCGGACGACCTCAATACGGATATCGACGAACAGCGAGTCGCGCTGGAAAGGCTGCTCGCAGTCCTGGAGGCAAATACCGATCCCGAGATGGCGATACGCATAGCCGAAGTCATGTTTCTGCACCTGGGACGAGAAGACTTCAGGAATACCGTCGAATCCGCCGGGCTCAGTCTTTCCTTCCGTCTCGTTGATCTGGAAGTCCTGAAACAGGACGATGAAGGACGCGAAATCCTTGAAGAAGTACCAACGCTGATTCCAGACCTCTCCGAACCCCTCCCAATCGGTGGGCTGCTGGCGCTACTGGAGCGGGCGGTGGCCATCGGGACACAGGGCAGCTCCTACAAGCCCATCTCGGTCCTGGAACTTGTGGACCGCGAGCGAGCGTTTCAGGTGGCAGAAGAGACCTACCAGTTGCGCGGCGTCCAGGTACTGCAGAAGCCCGTACGCGAATACCCTTACCGGGAACTTGCAGGCCACGTGTTGGGCTTCTTGGGTCCCATCCCCAAATTGGCTGCAGACAATTACACGGACAGAGGATACGAAGACCCCAACGAACCGGTCGGCCTGAATGGACTTGAATATACCTACCAGGACTCCCTGCGCGGCCTGCCGGGCAAAAGGCTTGTCGAAGTGGATATTCTGGGCCGGGAAAGTCGGACCGTCAACATCGTTCGGGAACCTGAACCGGGTCTGAATCTGAATCTGAGCCTGGATATCCGCCTCCAGGAAGTAATGCACAATGCCCTCGCGCGCCAACTCGAAGAGACAGGCGCACCGCACGGGGTCGCGCTGGCAATGGACCCCCGCAATGGTGCGATGCTGGGCCTGGTCAGTCTGCCCAGTTACGACAACAACATCTTCTCAGAGGGGCTGGGCGAGGAGTATCAGGCCCTGGAAGTGGAAGATGACACACGCCGCCCGCTCTACAACTATGCCATCGGCGGCCTTTACCCGCCCGGTTCAACCTTCAAACTCGTCTCAGCCACAGGCGCTCTCGCTGAAAATGTCATCACCCCCTATACGACGCTTGTGGATCGAGGACCGATCTTCCTGCCTAACTTCTTCTTCCCCGACGATCCCACCCAAGCCCAGCAATTCGTGAGCTGGAATCACAAGCTCAATATTCTTCACGGCTCTATGACCATCGTCGAGGGGCTCGGCCTCTCAAATGACATTTTCTTCTACTATCTGGGCGGCGGTTATCCGGACTTCATGGTGGGACTGGGGAGCGAACGCCTCGCCAAGTGGATGCGGCTTTTTGGCTACGGTGAGCTTACAGGCGTCGATCTGCCCGGAGAAGTCCAGGCATTTGTCCCGGACGAACAGTGGAAGAGGCTGACCAAAGCCGAATCATGGACCACCGGCGACAGCTACAATATGTCCATCGGCCAGGGCGATGTCTTGGGGACGCCGATGCAGGTTCTGGTCAGTACCGCCGTAGTCGCCAATGGCGGTTATGTGGTCAAACCGCAGTTTGTGCAGGAAACGGTCGACACACAAAATCGCCTGCAGTGGCAATACGAACCCGAAATTGGCGAACGGCTGCCGGTAGACCCTGGCCTGCTTGCCTTCGTCCAGAAAGGCATGTGGCATGCGGTAAACGGCCCCTATGGGACCTCAATTGATAGTCGCGTCGATGGCATCACTGTCGCCGGCAAGACCGGCACAGCAGAGTTCTGTGCCTATGATCCGGAAATCCAGGACTGCACCGATCGCGACCACGAAGGGAATCTTCCATTCCACGCCTGGTACACCGCCTATGCTCCCTATGAAGATCCCGAAATCGTTGTCACAGTCTTTGTCTATTCAGGAGGGGAAGGTTCAACCGTGGCCATCCCTGTCGCGCAGGAGACGCTTCACGCATGGTTTCACGATCTGCGCCCTTAGCTAACCCGTCTGCTCTGACACTGCCGCTGCGCCCCTTGTCTTCCGGTTTCAGTTCTCAGTCTCCGCCTCTTGGCTTATAGTGCTGCCCGCGGCGAACTATTTTCTAATGTCTACAAGGACCGAATGAGTACAAACAGCGTTTCCTCGACAAGAGCCGGGCCGCCCGTCAGGCCTGACGTCCGCATCAAAGGCCGGGGCGGTTATACTGTCGTCGAAGTCGCAGACGACAAAGGTGCCTGGCCGCAGGTCTTGGACTTTCTCGCCAGTCATATCTCGCAGGCAGACGGCTTCTTCCGGGACGAGCGAATGTCGCTGGCAATTGGCGACCGAACGGTCACTGCAGACCACCTTCAGGAAGTTAACGAAGTGCTGGAAGAACAGAATATCGTCCTGGTCTCTCTGCACACAGGCAATAGAGATTCCTTTCAGGTCGCAAAGCAGTTGGGACTGGACGTCATCTGGGAAGGAGACACGCCCCCGCCTGTAGTCAGACTGGAACGCAGGCCAGAGAGAAACGGAGAAAGTTTTCTTTCCCAGGCTGCGCGCAGGCTTTACCCGGCTTCCCTTCGCGACGATGGCGGCCCACCGCCCGGCAGCGACTTTCACGCGTCGCCATTCGCGCCGCTGACTCAGGAGCCGGGCGTGACAGAGAGAGACGGTGAACAAGCTGCCGTCACGCCCTGGGCAGACGAGCCCAACGTAGAATCCGCGCCCCCGCCCTACATCTACCGGGGAAATCTGCGCTCCGGCCAGTCGATTCGTCACGCCGGCTCAGTAGTCATTCTGGGCGATGTCAACCCGGGTGCGCAGGTTATTAGCGGGGGCGACGTGCTGATATGGGGGCGCCTGCGAGGAACCGTGCACGCCGGCGCCATGGGAGACGCCAGTGCCGTCGTCGCCGCACTGGATTTTGAACCCGTGCAAATGCGGATCGCCCGGCACATTGCCATGACGCCCAAAGGGGCATCCAGCAATCCAGGCTACTGGTTCTGGAAGAGAGAGAGCAGCGGTAAGCCCGAGGTGGCTAGAGTCATAGACAATCAAATAATCGTGGACCCCTGGGATGCAAACAGGTGAAACAGTGAGGGGCGAACTCTCGCCCGACGCCCATGCAACCCCAGGCAATAGTGACGCCCGTGCGGACGGGGGCCTCGTCCTGACTCTGACGTCTGGCAAAGGAGGCGTGGGCAAGACAACAACCACTGCCAACCTGGGTACCGCCTTGGCAATGGCAGGTCAACGCGTGATTGTAGTTGATGCTGACATCGGCCTCAGAAACCTCGACATCGTCATGGGGTTGGAGAGCCGGGTCGTCTACAATCTTGTCGACGTGATAGAGGGGCGCTGTTCATTGCATGAATCCCTCGTGCCCGACAAGCGCGTTGACGAACTGTACCTCTTGCCGAGCTCCCAGACACGCGACAAAACCGCAGTCGCACCCGACCAGATGATGACGCTCTGCCAGGAGCTGCGAACAATCGCCGATTTCGTCCTGGTGGACTCTCCCGCCGGCATCGAACTGGGCTTCCAGAACGCGATCGCCGCCGCTTCGGAAGTGATCATCGTCACGACACCCGAAGTCAGTGCGCTGCGCGATGCTGACAAAGTCATCTACCTCCTGGAGCGCGATCTGAACACACAGGCGCGGCTCGTCATCAATCGCTACAATCCTCGTCTGGTGAGGCGGAAGGAGATGATGAGCAGGCATGACATTCTTAGCATTCTGAGCATCGATCTCCTGGGTATCGTGCCCGATGACGACCAGATCACCGTTTCGTCGAACAAAGGCTGGCCCGTTGCCCTCGAACGCAAAAAATATGTCAGCCGTGCCTACCATAACATCGCCCAACGACTGCTGGGATACAATGTCCCGCTGATGCATTTCCCAGAGGTCAGCTGGCCCGAGCGCCTCCGGCGTCTCATCGGTCTGTAACGGGCAAACATCCGAACATCCGATGATCAGACACTTCGACCGACCACTGTTCTTTTGTGTGCTGCTCCTCTGCGGAATCGGCATCGCCATGACCTACAGCGCCACTTTCTCCACCATCGCGCTGGCCGACTACTGGCAAAGACAGCTGGTCTTCACTATCCTGGGCGCGATTGCCCTCGTTACGGCCGCCCTCTTCGACTACAGACACCTGGAGCTGTTGGCTCAACCCAGCTACATCCTGCTCATGGCCTCGCTGCTGGCAGTCTATCTCGTCGGCGAGGTCAAGAGCGGCGCTCAGCGCTGGCTGAATCTGGGCGTCACCGACGTGCAACCCACCGAGGCGGGCAAGTTCCTGCTCATCGTCTTCTTGGCATGGTATCTGAGCCGCTTTCAGGACCGAATTCGCAGGCTTCCCTATCTGTTAGGCGTCATCGTCCTGCTTCTTCTTCCCCTGGGTCTGGTATATGTCCAGCCTGATCTGGGGATGACGGTCACTCTGGCCTTCATCAGTGGAACGCTGATACTCATTAGCGGCGTTCGACTGCTCCACATCTTGCTTGGCCTTGCCGCAGGCGCGGCAGCGTGGCCGATTCTCCGAGGAACGCTTCAGGACTACATGGTCGAACGAATCGAGATCTTCCTCGACCCCGGCTCGAACCCCGACGCCGCGTTTAACGTGCAGCAGGCGCTCATCAGCATCGGAAACGGCGGATGGATCGGAATGGGTTGGGCCGAGGGTTCACAGAATCAACTGCATTTCCTGCGCGTTCGGCATACAGATTTCATCTTCAGCGTCATGGCCGAAGAGCTGGGCTTTATCGGCACAGTCATGGTTTTGCTGCTACTGTTCTTCGTGATCTGGCGCCTGGTGCGAATCGCTGACCTGGCGCAGGATCAATTCGGCCGCCTGATCACCTTGGGCGTGGCCGCGTTGATCTTCTTTCAGACCTTCGTAAACGTGGGGATGAATCTGGCCATCCTGCCTGTCACAGGCATGACTCTGCCGTTCCTGAGCTACGGCGGCAGCAGTCTGGTTTCGATGATGGTGGCGGTGGGGTTGGCGCAGAGCGTCGTCATGCGCCATCGCAAGATGGATTTCGCGTAGCTGCGTTGCTCGATGCCGGCCGGCCGAAGTAGAGGAGCCGGCCTTTGATAGCTGATTACTGCCCCAGCCCTCTCAGCAGGTCTGCCCACAACCCCGGCTGCAGGCCGATGACGACAACCGCCACAGCCGAAACGGTGACGACAAAAAGTGAGGATCGCGTAGCAGTCGCTGCGAGAGGCACTTCCTCTTCTCCGGTCTCTTCCGGTTGCTGGAAATACATCGCCACAACCACTCGCAGATAGTAGTAGGCGCTGATGGCGCTGTTGAGCACGCCAATCACCACCAACCAGGCCCAACCCGCCTCCACGGCCGCCTTAAAGACCAGAAACTTACCGAAGAATCCGGCCAGCGGTGGAATCCCGCTCAGACTCAGCATGAATATCGCCATCGCCGCCGCCAGCGCAGGGAATCTCTCAGACGCGCCGGCCAAGCTGCTCTGCTCCAAATCATTGTCGTCCCCGGCATGCTTCTCGAAGGCAATGATCACCGCAAACGCGCCGATATTCATGAAGGCATACGCAAAGAGATAAAAGGCGGCCGCCGAAGAAGCCGCGCCTGTCCCTGCCACGAGCGCGATGAGGATGTTGCCGGCGTGGGCAATGCCCGAGTAAGCCAGCATCCGTTTCACGCTGCTCTGGCGCAGCGCCGTCAGGTTCCCAACCGTCATGGTCAGGACCGCGAGAATCGCCAGGGGCGTGGCCCACTGGTCATGAAAAGAGGGAAGGGCAGTCATCATCAGCCGGAAGAAACCGGCAAAGGCCGCCGCCTTTGTGCCCACGCTCATAAACGCCGTCACCGGCGTTGGCGCGCCCTGGTATACGTCCGGTGTCCACATGTGGAACGGGACAAGGCTCACCTTGAAACCGAATCCGACCAGCAGAAGCGCGATACCGGGAAAGACCAGCGAGGGGTTGCCGCCCCCGGTCGCGAGCGTCTCGTGGATGCGAGCGTAATGAGCGCTGCCGCCCGCGCCGTAAAGAAGCGCAGAGCCGTAAACGAAAAAGGTGCTGGCGAATGCCCCCAGGAGAAAGTACTTCATGGCAGCTTCGATGCTGCGTGGGCTGTCCCGGTAGAAGCCGCTCAAAATGTAAAGGGCAAGCGAAAAGATCTCCAGGGCAATGAAGAGGACGATTAAGTTCGTAGCGGTCCCCATCAACATCATGCCGATGATCGCCAACAGGTACAGAGAGTAGAAGGCGCCCCCTTGACGTTCAATTGCCGGGAACCGATTGCGGCTCAGGAATACGCCCAGGACGCCGGCAATCAGGATGACCAACCGCACGCTCAGTGCAAATCCGTCAGATACCGCCCCGTCCAGATACTCGACCGGCGGCCTGCCCCAGATGAGAACTGACGCGCCGATTCCCAACAACAGGATTGCAACCGAAAGACTGGCCAGTAACGCAGAGTCATCTTGTCCGCGGCGGCCGATGTCGACCATCATCAGGACCATCACGCCTACCGCCAGAGCAATCTCCGGCAGAAGAACGATGGCATTGTCAAAGAGTAGGGCGGTGTCCATAGAGGTTAGTAGATTGTGGTCAGTGGATTGATATCGGAATCCTGCTTCGACTGGTCACTGCTATCCACCAGCAACTCGTGTCCAACTGCTGGCGTCTGAACAACCTCCAGCGCCGCCACAGAGGGATTGATCTTGTCCAGGAAGAAGTTGGGCGCCAACCCGATAGCGAAGAACAGCAGCACGAGCGGTACCAGTTGACCGATCTCCTTCCAGTTCAGGTCAGGTAAGTTTTCCTTCAAATTGGCCGGATTTGTCAGCGCGCCCTGCACCACCTGTCTGAATGCATGCAGCAGATACCAGGCGGCCAGGATGACGCCGGCGGTGCCGAGGACCGCAAGAATCGGAGAGCTCTTGAATGTGCCGAGCAAGATGGCAAACTCACCGATAAAACCGTTCAGACCGGGGAGACCCGCGCTGCTCATCGCCACAACCAGGAAGAAGAACGAAAAGATCGGGACACTGGCCCAGAGTCCGCCATAGTCCTTCATCAGCCGCGTATGCCGCCGCTCGTAAAGCATCCCTACCATCAGGAAGAGCGCACCGGTGCTGAGACCATGATTGACCATCTGCAGAACCGCCCCGCTGACAGCCTGCTCATTCAGCGCAAAAATCCCCAACACAACGAACCCCATGTGCGCGACAGAGGAATACGCCACCAGCGACTTCAGATCCCGCTGCGCCAGCGCCACCAGTGCGCCATAAAGGATGCCGACCACCGCCAGAATCGATATGAGCGTTGCGTAATTGGCGACGGCTACAGGGAATAACGGTAAGGCAAATCGCAGAAACCCGTAAGTACCCAGTTTCAGGAGCACACCGGCCAGAATGACCGAACCCGCCGTGGGCGCCTCAACGTGTGCATCGGGCAGCCATGTGTGAAATGGAAACAGTGGCACCTTAATCGCGAACGCCAGCGCAAACGCCAGAAAGGCCAGCTGCTGCAATCCCGGAGGCAGACCTGCCCGCTGTAATTCAAGCAGGTCAAATGTGCCTGCATTGAAATAGAGCGCCAGAATTGCCACCAGCATCAGCGCCGAACCTGCCAGCGTGTACAGGAAAAACTTGACTGCGGCATATATCCGGTTCTGGCTGCCCCACTTGCCAATCAGGAAAGCCATCGGGATCAGGCTGAACTCCCAGAAAACATAGAACAGCACAAGATCCAGGGCGAGAAAGACCCCCAGCACTGCCGTCTCCATCAGCAACATCAAGGCCAGATACCCGCCGAGATTCTGCTTGATGTGCTGGTTGCTGAACGCCACCGCAATCGGCATCAGCAGTGTCGTCAACAGGACCAGCCACAGGCTGATTCCATCCACACCAAGGTGATAGTAGATGTTCAGGTCCGGCATCCACGCATAGCGCTCAACGAACTGCATGTCCGGGATCTCCTGCCAGCCGGGCAGCAGCAAGAGGCTCACCACAAAGGTGGCAACGGTCGCGCCGAATGCCAACCACTTTTTGAGGCTATCGCTCGGCGCCAGCAGAACAACGATTGCGCCGACTATGGGCAAAAACGTGAGAATCGAGAGCATAGAAATACCAATGAATGGTCGTTAGCTGTATGTGGTCTGTGCCTGGCCTGAAGCGTCTTGCACCGCTAGCCTCCAATCACGAACCACAGTAGTAAGGCCACGACACCGCAGAAAACACTCAACGCGTAAGTTGGTACCAATCCGTTGTGGACCTTGCGCAGGGCACCCCCCAAGGCCAGATTCGCCTGGCCGACGAGATTTACCGCGCCGTCAACCACGCCCTGGTCGACTACCTCGTTGAACCAATCGGATAGAGCAAGAAGCGGTCCGACGATCCATGCAGCGTAAATCTCATCCACATACCACTTGTTGCGGGCCAACGGTTCAAACGGGCCGACCAGCCTCGCAACGCCCGCCGAAAACCTCCCGGCAGCGGTCGAAGAACCCTTGATATAGCGCCCGTAAGCCAGGCCGACACCTGCCACAGCCACAACTGCACTGACCACCAATAGCACCACCTCCATCGTCCAGTTAGGATGGAAGGCGGGCACGCCAACGGCCGCCTCCAGATAGTGTTCCAAGGTGAGAAGGAAAGGCAGGTTCAGAGCTCCGCCTATCACGGCCAGAACAGCCAAAACCCACAGCGGCGCAGTCATCACAGTCGGGCTTTCGTGCGCGTGCTCATGGACGTGCTGGTCGCGCGCCTCACCCCAGAAGGCCATGAAGACGGCCCGGAAACTGTAGAATGCCGTCAACAGAGCTGTGAATAGACCGATCAGATAGAGAAGTATGTTGAAATTGGCGACATGCAGCAGGATCCCGTCTTTCGAGAAAAAACCTGAAAGCAGAGGCAGGCCCGCCAGAGCCGCTGCGCCGATCAGGAACAGCTTGTAAGTCGTCGGCATCTTCGCCCGCAGATTTCCCATCTTGCGAATGTCCAGCTCGCCGTCGGGCAGACCGTGCATCACATTGCCGGCTGCCAGAAACAGCAGCGCCTTGAAAAATGCGTGCGTTACCAGGTGAAAGATGGCAAATGCATAGGCCCCGACCCCAACACCAAGCATCATGAAACCCAACTGGGATATCGTTGAGTAGGCGAGGATCTTCTTCAGGTCAACCTGCGTCAGCGCGATCGACGCCGCCAGCAGCGCCGTCAATCCTCCAACCCAGGCCGCGAGACTGCCCGCCATCGGCGCAAGCTCCCACAGGAAGTGTGTTCGCGCCACCATGTAGATCCCAGCAGTCACCATCGTCGCCGCATGGATGAGCGCCGATACAGGCGTCGGCCCGGCCATTGCGTCCGGCAGCCAGACGAACAGCGGCAACTGGGCGCTCTTGCCGGTCGCGGCCAGCAGGAGCAGCAGGCAAACCGCCGTCGCCGCGCCGGTGGTCAACGCGCCGGCCCCCAGAGAAACTTCCTCAAAAACAACTGTCCCGACACTGGTCCAGATCAGGAAAACAGCCAGCATCATGCCGAAGTCGCCGATCCGGTTGACCAGAAACGCCTTCTTGCCGGCATCTGCGTAGTGGCCATAGGATTCGTCATGGCGGTCGAAATAGAACCCAATGAGCAGATACGACGCCAGCCCAACGCCCTCCCAGCCAACAAACATGCCCACAAAGTTGTTGCTGAGTATCAGCACCAACATCGCCAGGATGAAAAAATTCAAATAGACAAAAAAGCGCTGAAAGTTCTGCTCGCCGTGCATGTAGCCGCCGGCGTAAATGTGGATCAGCGCGCCAACCCCGGTTACGACCAGGGCCATCGTCACGCTGAGCGGGTCAATCAACAGTGCTGCCGGAGCCGTAAAGCTTCCTATGGTTATCCAGTCCCACAGATGAACGGTTGCCGTACGGTGATGCTCATCCAGGCCCGACAGACCAAAGAAGAGCCCAAGACTGACAACGAAGGAGAGGACCACCGCGCCAGAGGCGACGATATGAATACCCCGCTCCCTCAGTTTGTCACCGACAAACAGGTTTATCAGCGCGCCCACTGAGGGAAATACCAGAATAAGCCAGGCTAAGTCCAACATAGATTCCTCATTACAGCTCTCGGTCGGTCGTTATCGGCTCTTGTGTGCTGCCGCTTGAGCAGGGAACTACCAAAGACAGAATCTGGAAGTCACCACTTCAACAGATTGATCTCATCAATGTTGATGCTCTCACGATGCCGGACATTGGCGATCAGGATTGCCAGCCCGACCGCTACCTCGGCCGCGGCCACTGCCATGATCATGAAGACGAAAATCTGCCCCTCGAGATTGCCCCACTGGCGCGCGAGCGCGATCAACGTCAGGTTCACGCTGTTGAGCATCATTTCAATGCACATGAAGATGATGAGTGCGTTGCGGCGCAGCAGGACACCAGTGGCGCCGACAGTAAAGATCATGGCGGCCAGCACCAGGTATAAGCTAGTCTCTACCATCATTCGTTCGCCTTGACGGACGGGATGCCATCGCCTGCGCCCTCCGGCTGGCGGCCCAGCACAAGAGCGCCGATCAGCGCGACAAGCAACAGGAGAGCGATCAACTCAAAGGGAAGTACATAATTCGTAAACAGGGCGATACCGACGGCCTTCGGCGTTCCGCCCTGCAGGAGCGCCACACTTTCTTCAGAGGGGCCCATCATGCGCGAAAGCACGCTGTAGGAGACCGTCAGGAGTAAGATGACCCCCAGCGCAATGCCCACGGTGCGACTCCATGCCCGCTGTGCCGCGCTGAAGTCGTTCGTATCGCCACCGATGAGCATAATCACAAACAGTATCAAAATGACAATTCCCCCCGCATACACGATCACCTGCGCTGCCGCCAGGAACTGCGCATCCAGAGTAATATAGAGAACTGCCAGGGTGGCGAAATTGGTGAGCAGAAACAGCGCGCTGTGCACCGGCTGACGGCTTGTCACCACGCCCAAAGCTGCCGCCAGGCTGACGGCGCCAACAAGCAGGAAAAACAGAAGCGACCAACTCATGAAAAGTTACTCCGGTCGAATGATCACTTTGGGCATGCCTGGATTAAGAAGCTCCTCTTTGGTCAGCACGAAGTCCTTCCGCTCGTAGTTGGCCATGGCAAAGTCGTGACCGAGAACGATGGCTTCCGTAGGGCAGGCCTCTTCGCAGTCACCGCAAAACACGCATCGCAGCAGATTCAGTTCGTAAACCTTGGCGTGACGCTCGCCCGGCGAGAGCGGCGCATCCGGGTCGTTCTCTGCCGCCTCTACGTGGATCGCTTCAGTGGGGCAGGCGGCTTCGCACAGACAGCAGCCAATGCATCGCTCCAGTCCGTTGGAATAGCGCCGCAGCTCATGACGACCGCGGAAGCGGGGATAGATCGGAATATCCTCGTGAGGAAACTCCACCGTAACCGGCCTCTGGCGCAGGTGTTTTAGCGTCACACCCATCGCTCTGCCGATCTCGGAAGCGCCCTTAAAGAAATTACCCAACTCCATTGAAAACCTCTTTCCTCTGCGGTTCTTACTTCAGAAAAACTGCCAGGACTGCCGAAATACTCACATAGACCAGACTCAGAGGCAACAGGAACTTCCAGCAGAACTTCATCAACTGGTCATAGCGGGGCCGGCCGATACTGGCCCGTACCCAGACAAAAAGGAAGAGCAGAACGACGACCTTGATCAAGAGATATATCGGTCCCAGCCAGATGTACTGCTCAGCGAATGGGCCCTTCCAACCGCCAAAGAAAAGGGTCGCCATAATCGCGCTGGTGGAGATCATGTTGACGTACTCGGCGATGAAGAACAGCGCGAACTTCATGCCGCCGTACTCTGTCTGAAATCCAGCCACCAATTCGTTTTCCGTTTCTGGCAAGTCGAATGGGCTGCGGTTCGTTTCAGCCAGTATACAGATGAAGAAGAACGGAAAGGCCAGCCAAAGCCAGATCCACTCCCACCATGGACGGACGCCCTCGACCAGGTCGACAAGGCTGAAGCTGCCCGCCAAAATCAGAATGCTGACCAGAAAGAGGCCCAGTGGCAGTTCGTAAGACACCATCTGCGCCGACGAGCGCAGCGCGCCGAGCAGCGAATAGTTGTTGTTGCTGCTCCAACCCGCCAGAATGATGCCGTAGCTCTCGATTCCCGCCACCGCCAGAATCCACAGAAAACCGATATTCACGTCAGCGATGACAGGCGTTCCCTTGGCGATCGGGATTACCGCCCAGATGATCAGCGCCGGCACGAGGGCCAGCGCCGGCGCCAACAGATAGACCGGCTTGTCGACGTGATTGGGGATGATCTCTTCTTTGAAAAACGCCTTGACCGCGTCCGCGGCCGGCTGCAGGAGACCGAACTTGCCCGCCCTGTTTGGACCGTATCGCACCTGGAAGCGGGCCAGCAGTTTGCGCTCAAACCAGGTGAGGTACGCGAAACCGGTCAGCAGGACGAATATCAGTATCAGTGCGCGGATGGCCGGGAAGACCAATACCTGTAGCCAGTCCATTTAACGCCTTTCCACTTTGACCCGCTGCGTAAAGCTGCCGTTGAGCAGCGCGCCCACCGGCGCACCGGGCAAACTCTCCGGAATCCAGGCGCAGCCCGTCTGCACCTGCGCGTCGACCGCCACAGTCAGATCCAGGTTTCCTTGCTCGCTCCGCACCGTAACCGCACTGCCCGCGTCGAGACCATACTTTGCCGCATCGGCAGGGTTCAGAGTGACTGTCGCCCCATGTGCCATGCCGTGCATCTCCTCGGTCAGGCCGAAGAGCGTGCCGCCGTCGTACAGGACAGTACCGGTGACAAGGCTGAGTGGATATTCGGCATCTTCAGCCGCGGATGCTGGGACTTCCTCTGACGTGCGCCCTGCGGAAGCGTCCTCCGTCGGCGCGCAACTGGCGTCCCACTGGCGGCCCTGATCGCCCAGTGCCTCCCACGTCAGTTCCCCATACGCGGGGATAGCTTGAGTGATAGCAGCAGTCACACTGTGAGCGTCGGAAAATGACCAGTCCGCACCCATCTGCTTGGCCAGGTGCGCAAATATCATCCAGTCCGCCGCCGCTCGTGACTTCGGATCGGTGACCGCCTTTGGCGCCCGCTGCACGCGACGCTCCAGATTGGTGTAGGTGCCGTCGCTCTCCGACCACCCCAGGGCCGGCAGCACAACGTCAGCCTTCTGAGCAGTCGCCGTCGGCAGCAGATCGGTGACAACCAGCAGCTCCAAGTCCTCCAAACTGGCCGACCAGTCCGGCGATTCGGTCGCCGGGTCGGCCCCGTTCACGAAGAGGGCCTTCATTTCCTGGCTGTCCAGCATCTGCTTGTATGTGTAGCCAGAGAAAGTGGGAAGATTGCAGCCCCAAAGCGCTTCCAGCCGCGCTCTGGCGTCGGCGTCATCAAGCGGGAAATGGCCGGGCAACCTGTCAGGAAGAACACCCATATCGCGGCAGCCCTGCGCATTGCCGTCCAAGCCGGCATAGGCCAGTCGTGCCCCCTCGCCGGCCGCCAGGACGAGCTGTTCCAGCCCGCTGCGGACACCAGGTCCATTCTCGCCCCGCGCTGCCATCGGCCCGTAAACAATCAGCGAGCTCTCGCTCTCCTTCAACAGTTTGGCCGCTGCCGATATCGCTGCCTCGTCTTCGGACTGGTCCGAACCCTGCACAGCCTGAGTAAGGCGGCTTATCAGCGAAGACTCTTCTCCCGGCACGTAAGACAGGTAGGGGCCGTTGTATCGCGTCAACTCGATCTGGCGGGCGTGGGCGATGATCAGTTTGACCCCGCCTCGAAGGACCGCCCTCTTCAGGTGCAGGTCCAGAACAGGCAACTCCTCGCTCGGGTCCACACCAAATAGCAGTACCGTATCGACCTGTGGGTCTGGCCCGTACTGCGGTTTCATCAGTTCTGCCAGTGCCGGCAGCCCGGTGGGCAGGGCAGCGACCTCGCCGCCGTCGCGGTGATCGATGTTGTTCGTCCCGATCACCGCACGCATGAATCGTTGCAGCGCATAATTGCTCTCGTTGCTTATCTTGCCGCTGCCGATTGCGCCCACGCTATCTGCGCCGTACTTCTCCTTGATGCCGTTCAGCTTTTCCGCGATGAAGGCCAGTGCCTCGCCCCACTGTACAGGGGTCAGCTTGCCGTCCTTGCGCAACTGCGGTGCAGCCAGTCGCTTCTCGTCGTTTACCCACGCGTGGGCGAAGCGGCCCTTATCGCAAATCCACTGGTCGTTGACCTGCATGTTTTCGCGGCCGACGATGCGCCGCAACTGGTGCGTACGGCTGTCCAACCGCACATTGCAGCCCACCGAACAGTGCAAACAGACGCTCGGCGTCCGCTCGATCTCCCAGGGACGATAGGCAAAACGCGAAACGCGGTTTGTCAGCGCCCCGACCGGGCAAAGGTCAATGATATTGCCGCTGGTCTTGGCGTCGACGGGGCGCCCATCCTGGATGTCGACGATCGTATCGCTGCCCCGCTCGAAAAGACCAAGTTGCGGCTTGTCCTCCCACTCCTCCAGATAGCGGATGCAGCGCCAGCAGAGGACGCACCGCTCCTGGTCCAGCACGATCGTGTCGGAAATGTCATAGTGCTTCTTTGCCAGCCGCTTCGGTTCGATCAGCTGGCTGATCCCCGGTCCGAAACGCATCGTCTGGTCCTGCAACGGGCACTCGCCGCCCTTGTCGCAGATTGGGCAGTCCAGCGGATGATTGAGCAGGATGAAGGCGAGGTTTGCTTCCTGCACCGTCTGCACCTGTTCGGTATCCGTACGCACAACCATGCCGTCGCCCACCGGCATCGTACAGGAGGCCATCATCGCCGTGCCGCGCGGGCCGTCCACCTCGACCAAACACATGCGGCAGCACCCGACCGGGTCCAGCTTGGGATGCGAGCAGAAGACCGGAATCTCGACGCCCGCCATCCGCGCCGCGTCCACCAGAAGCGTCCTGGCAGGGACCGATACTTCCTTTTCATTGATTGTGAGCGTTACGTTATCTGTCATTGACGATTACGTCTCCGAGTAAGAGGAGAAACTCTTCAAGTTCGTCAGAGTCAGGCTTCGCCAGCGGCTGGCGACATTAAATCGTCTACCGCGACATGGAAATCAGGGAATGCAAGTGGCGCAATTGACATGCCTTGACTTAACGTTAGTTTGGTCTGGTAAAGTGCCTCGCCCGAGGACGAGCTGCTCGGATCGCGATAGACCTCAAGTACATTATCGACAAGATTCCAAATCCAGTACTCTGCTATCCCTGCTTGGGCATATAAGGCTCTCTTCTTGGAGCGATCTATTTTCAAGCTTGATTCGGCCACCTCTACCAACAAGAAAACTTCAGACGGACCGGGGTGACGTTCCGCAAATGCTGCACCCATGTCCTTCAAAAGAGTCAAGTCCGTTTCCGGTTCGGACTCTGAATCCAAAATCGAAATAGGAGCCTGAACTCGAAGTCTAATTCCCCCCCGCGTGAGAAGCGACGAAAATACAAGCAAAAGGAGATCGACCGCATTTGCATGCGGCGGATATATCGGGCTCATCGACACCAAGACTCCTTCGAGCAGTTCGACCCGTTCGTCCTCATCGAAGAAGCCCGTCTCAATCAGTGAATGATACTCATCCAACGTGAACCGTCGCAAGGGCAGACCTTCTACCGGTCCAATTGGTAGAACTGTTTCCTGTATTCTTCTTCTCGCACTCTCGACCTCCCCGCTTGGGTCCGGCGAGACTGGCGGCGCTACAGCGACCATCACAATACTCCTCAGTCGTCCCCAGGCACCAGGTCATCATGCAGCACGATGTTCCCCCCAGCCGGGGCAAACGTGCTGTCGCGCAGCCCGCTTTCCTCGTGCGTATTCGGGCGGTAATCAGGGCGAATCGGCAGTACCGGGCCGATCTCGTCCGGATTGGTGCTCTCGATCTGCGAGGAAAACTCCGGTCGGAATTTGAGCAGATTGCTCTGCAGTCCCCATACCGACGCCTCACCAAAGGGGCAGAAGCTCTTGCCTGCGATATTGTCGGCGATGAACTCCATCAGTTCCAGGTCTTTGCCCAATCCCTGCCCTTCCTCGATGCGCAGCAGGATCTTCTCCAGCCAGGCCGTGCCTTCCCGGCAAGGCGTACACTTGCCGCAGCTCTCTTCGCGATAGAAGCTGAGCGTCCGCCGCGCGACCTCGACCATGGATGTGCGGTCGTCGATTGCGATCACGCCCGCCGAGCCCAACAGCGATCCGGCCTCGGCTATGCTCTCGTAGTCCAGCGGCGTGTCGAACTGGTCCGGCGTCAGCAGCTTCATCGAAAGCCCGCCCGGAACGATTGCCTTGATCGGATGGTTCTCGTCCTCCGGGCCGCCCCCGTATTCGTTAACCAGTACACTCAACGGCGTGGCGTGCGGAAGCTCGTAGAGCCCTGGCCGCTTAACGTTGCCGCTCAGGCAAAAGATCCTCATGCCCGGGCTGCGTTCAGTGCCGTACTCCTTGTACCATTCGACGCCGTAACGCATGACATGCGTCACATTGCAGATCGACTCGACGTTGTTAACAATCGTCGGCTTGGCATACAGGCCTTCCACGGCGGGGAAGGGCGGCTTCAGGCGCGGCTGCCCCCGATAACCTTCGAGGCTCGTCAGCTGGGCGGTCTCTTCACCGCACTCGTAGGCGCCTGCCCCGCGGTGCAGCACAATGTCCAGGTTCTTGTCGGTGCCGAAAATCTTCTCACCCAGATAGCCCTTGGCAGTGGCCTCTGCCAGGGCCTCCTGCAAACGCACATAGGCAAAGTAATATTCGCCGCGTATATAGATGAAGGCCTTCTCCGACTCAATCGCGTGGCAGCTCAGAATGATGCCTTCGATCAGCTGATGCGGATCGTACTCCATCACGATGCGATCTTTGAACGTGCCGGGCTCCGACTCGTCAGCGTTAACGACCATGTAACGAGGTTGCACGCCCGGCGGCAGAAAACCCCACTTCATACCTGTGGGGAAACCGGCGCCGCCGCGGCCGCGGATACCGCTGTCCTTGATCTGATCGATCATATCGGCAGGTTCAATCCCGTTCAGGACACGTTGGGCCGTGGCATAGCCGCCGTCTGCCTCATAGGTCTCAATCCTGTGGCTGTCCGGTTTATTGAGCCGGTCCATCAGGTAACGCGGCTCCATCCCGCCGAGGCGGTAAGGGCCGTCGGACGCGCCTTCGTTGTCCGGGTCGGCCTCCGGCGTCCAGCGTTCCAACGTGTGAAAGCCGTTTCCCGCTTTGAGCAGATCGATCGCCTTCTCCACATCCTCAGACGAGTCGAGATTCTCAAAATAACGGATCTCGCCTGTCTTCTGATCCGTTACAATCGCCATCGGCGCCGTGACGCAGGATCCCAGACACTCCATATGATCAAGCGCGAACTTGCCGTCCTCAGTCTTCTCACCATGATGAATGCCAAGCGCGTTCTCGAAGTTGTGAAGGCACTGGTTCCCGCCCCGCAACATGCACGGCACGTTCGTACAGACTTCGATGTGATATTCGCCTTTGGGCGCCTCATGCAGCATGTTATAGAAACCGACGACCCCGCCAACCTCCGCCGGCGCGATCCCCAGGATTTCTGCCAGTTCGTCCTGCGCATCCACCGGGCAGTAACCGTACTCCCTCTGGATCACGTAGAGCGCCGGCAATATCCCCGAACGCTGCCGGCCCGCGGGATAGCGTGCCAGTATCTCGTCGATCTCCTGCCGCATCTGTTCCGTTATCATTGCATACCCCGGTTGCCGGTGAGCAGTATTCGGTGACCGGCGCTGACTCTATCCAAAAGCCGCACAGCTATCGGTCTACCTCACCAAGTACAATATCGATCGATCCGATGTTGGTTACAACGTCGGATAGCATCTCACCCCGACTGATATGGTCGATTGCGTAAAGGTTATTGAAGCTGGGCCCGTGAACGTGTAACCGGTACGGCTTGGCCGAACCGTCACTGTAGACGTAAAACCCCAACTCGCCCTTGCTGTTCTCGATGCCGTTATAATAGTAGCCGGGCGCCACATGGAAGCCTTCGGTCATCAGCTTGAAGTGGTGAATCAATGCTTCCATACTCACGTCCAACTCGGCGCGCGGCGGCAGCGCTACCTTGCGATTGTTCGACTTATACAGGCCACTTGGTAGGTTGTCCACCGCCTGCTCCAGAATGCGCACACTCTGACGCATCTCTTCCAGACGGATTATGAAGCGCCCGTAGCAGTCGCCGCTATCGCTGGTCGGCACCTCGAACTCATATGCCTCGTAGCCGCTGTAGGGTCTATCGCGCCGCAGATCCCAGTCGATGCCGCTGCCTCGCAGCATCGGCCCCGTCAGACCCATGCCCAGAGCGTCTTCGGCGCTGATATAACCGATGCCTGTCAGGCGCTCCTGCCACAGCGGCGCCTCGGTTACCATCGCCTCGTACTCCCTGATCTTCTGCGGCATCAATCGCAGGAAACCCTTCAACTCATCGATAAAAGCGTCCGGCAAATCCTGCCAGACGCCGCCGATGCGAATATAACTGACCGTAAGCCTGGCCCCACATGCCATCTCGAACAGATCCAGTATCCGCTCCCTTTCGCGCGTCGCATACATGAGGAGGCTCATTCCCGTGCCCGAGACATCCAGAACGTGCGTCGCCAGCCAGAACAGATGAGACGCGATTCGCTGCATCTCTGCCATGATCACCCTGATCACCTGCGCCCGTTCCGGAATCTCCAGGCCCAGCATGTGCTCGATGGTCAGGCAGTAGCCCAGATTGTTCGACATCGCCGACAGATAGTCCATCCGGTCGGTGTAATAGACGAAATCCTTATAGCGCTTGTTTTCACCAGTCTTTTCGAAGCCGGAATGGAGGAAGCCCAGGTCCGGGTCGATGCTCACGATGCGCTCACCGTCCATCTCCACGACCAGGCGCAGGACGCCGTGCGTGCTCGGATGGTGCGGCCCCATATTGATGACCATGTTCTGCCGGCTCATCCCCGGTGGCAGGTCGGGGGCCTTGCTTTCCGCCGGCAGTATCTGGGTGCCAAGCGTGTCGAACTCCGGATCGTCCCAGGTGAATGTAAAAGGCACCTCTTCCCCGCCCAGGGGCGCCTGCTTCTGCAGCGGGTGGTTGGGCCAATTCTTAGGCATAAGGATCCGCCGCAGGTCAGGATGACCGGCGAAGCGGATTCCCATTAAATCGTACGCCTCCCGCTCCGGCCATTCTGCCCCCCGGTACACGCCGGTCAGGCTGTCGATCTGCGCCTGGTTGCCGTCGCCGCCCTGTTCATCTTCGCAGTCGGCCACGACCGTGAGGTGCTGGTTGCGCGAGTAGGAGCGAAACTGGTAGACCGCCTGAAAGCGTGCATCGCCGTTCAGTGGCAAATGCGACCGGTCCAAACCGGTAACGTCTATCAGCGTCTCGTATTTCAGTCCGGGATCATCACGCAGAAAAGTGGCGAGCGCCTTCAGTTGTGACGGCTCAACCATCACCACCTGGTTGCCGTTGTGCAGGCCCGCCGCAACGATATCCTCGCCAAACCGTTCGCAGATGCGCCGTGTATCGTCGGTCTCTCCGGTTGGCATTGGCGCCAACGCGGGGATACCTGGTGGATTCAGCGTTCGTTGCGTCTCGTACGTGCGAAAAACCGGGGCTACATCAAGAGGCATCTCTCAACTCGCTCTCATTTCTGCGCGTCGACCTGAAAAAAGGAAGGTGTTAACTCTGTCGAACTGGTGGCTCAAACAGGTGCTCCGCTTACAAGGAACCATTACTTAAGGTCAAACACCTAATGGCATGATCTCGTCAGCGGCTACCGGTTCCTCCACATTGCGCCATGCCCCAACCGATTCGCCCCGCTGTTTTGCACGCAACAGGTCCATCGCATAGAGCAGTGACTCGGGCCGGGGCGGGCAGCCGGGAACATACACATCGACGGGGATTATCTTGTCCACCCCCTGGATTATGGCGTAGTTATTAAAAGGCCCTCCAGCGCTCGCGCAGATTCCCATCGCGATGACCCACTTGGGCGCCAGCATCTGATCGTAAATGCGCTTGATCACCGGCGCCATCTTGTTGCTGACGCGGCCTGACACAATCATCAAATCGGCCTGCCTGGGGCT
This sequence comes from Caldilineaceae bacterium, assembly GCA_958295845.1. Lineage (GTDB taxonomy): Bacteria > Chloroflexota > Anaerolineae > Caldilineales > Caldilineaceae > Bin5. Next base: position 3,777,885 of record OY282376.1, on the reverse strand, counting down.
GGCCCGAAAGAGCTCCGACCCGTACCTGGCAATGTCGTGGCGGGCCGTGCCCGTGGCAATCATTTCCATCGCACAACACGCCAACCCGAACAGCAGCGGCCACGTGCTATTGGCCCTTCCCCAATTGATCACGCTGTCCAGCGATGTTGTTAAAATGCCTTCGGGGACCTTCTCTTCTATACCCATGTCCGTTCCTTTGCACCTACATCTCTGGCAGCCTGGCTAGACGCGGCAACTCTCGAACGCAGCGACTGGCTTCCGGCTCGCTGGGCCTCCCAGCTTTCGCCTGCAGCAATGAATTTACAGTACCCTGTGAAAAGCTGTGAGCGACGGCCAGACTCCTCAGTCTCTAGTCCCAGTCGAGAGCGCCCTTCTTCCATTCATAGAGGAAACCCACCACGAGTACAATGAAAAAAGGAATCATCGCCAATAGGGCAAACAGGCGAAGGTCTCTCAAGACGGCCGCCCACGGGAAGAGGAAGATTACTTCGATGTCAAAAATCAGAAAGAGCATCGCAACCAGATAGTATTTCACCGGGAATCGTCGACGGGCGTCGGCAAAGGGAATGATCCCCGATTCGTATGGCTCCAACTTCTGATCGTTGCGCTCGCGTGGACCTAAAAGTGAGGGCAGACCTATGGCAATACCGCCAAATCCGGCCGCCAACACGATAAGTATGAGAAGTGGCAGATAGTCGCTTGCCATCTCGATTATTCCTTTTCAGCGTAACTGAAAGGCTTGGGGAGATGTTCGTGCAATTTTCCACGAACGCAACTATTCTAGCACGAACTGAAATTGACTGTCAAAGCCCGTGCGTGTCGATGGGTACATCCCAAAACGAGGGTGAATTCTCGTATATCTCTAGCTGCAACCAAGCCGCCGTCGGTTCCATTCCCAATCTCCACCAGCCTGTTCAGTGTCACTCTCTCCTCTCTTCTCTTCACTCTTTTCTTGCATTTGGGCGTTCGTGCCTTCGGCCCTCACTTGTGCGGGGGCTGCGCCCCCGCAACGCCCCGCTCTTGCTAGCCACCGTGTCTATTCTTCTCCAGCAAGGTGTCTAGAGCAAAGTGTCTAGTCGACAGCGTCTCCACCCCCCCCTGCTGTCTCCAGACTCTGACCACTGACCACTGACCACCGACCACTGCAGTTCCCCGCCCCGCAACGTCCCGCCCTTGCTAGACCACCGTGTTTATTCTTCCCCGGCAAGGTGTCTAAAGCAAAGTGTCTAGCCAACAGTGTCTCCACCCCCCACCTGCTGTCTCCAGACTCTGACCACTGACTACCGACCACTGACCACTGCAGTTCCCCGCCCCCGCAGTTTCCCTGCATTTCCCCCGCTGTTCCCCCTGCAGTTCCGCGCCCCCTCGGTAAAGGGCCGGCCTGGCCCTTGCCCTGCGTCTCTCCCAGTGCCGTAAAACAATTCCATGCACCTCCGGCATGAATTCACTGGCAGACTGCTCCCACCCCAAAATCTGGGATGCACCCTGCGTGTCGAATGTCCCTGGAATACGGACCCCCAGCCCGCAGTACGAGATCATTTCACCAGTCCTGCCCCGATCCGATGCAATGCCGCCAACAAGCCGCCGCCCCCGCCGCGTTGAACGCGTTTACAAAGGGTGCAAACTTTTCCTATCAGAAATCGCTATGCTATACTTTCGCGGGAGTTTGTTAAATTCCACACAAACGGATTCTCGGCAATGCTCACTCAATATTTCTTCATTCTTATTATGTCCGGTTTGGCGGTCGTGTTGCCTCTCGCCGCCATCGTGATGGGCCATTTCCTTGGCCCCCGCCGGCCCGATGAGATCAAGAACGACATCTACGAGAGTGGCGTCGAAACCATCGGCGAGACTTGGGTGCAGTTCCGAGCCCAATACTACCTGATCGGCCTGGTATTCGTCGTGTTCGATGTCGAAGCATTGTTCCTTTTTCCAATTGCCGTGGCATACCAACAACTGGAAATGTTTGCAGTGCTCGCGACCATTTTCTTTATTCTCCTGCTCGTGATCGGTCTTATGTACGACTGGCGCAAAGGCGCCCTGGATTGGCAGTAGATCTCGTCCTGATGCTGCCCATCTCGATTCAGTTCACGGTCCCGAAAGGCCTAAATTTCTCAACTACCTGTTGGGAGGCAAAGCTATGCAGGTAACCCAATGGAGCGAAGCCCTCTCCAGCTGGCTCATGGGGCTGGGACTTCCCGGCTGGGCGGCCATATTCCTGGTGTACGCCGTCGGGTCCTTTATCCTCATCAACTACGGCATGCTGTCGGTTCTCCTGTTGATCTGGATTACCCGCAAGGCAATCAGCCGCATACAGGACAGAATTGGCCCAAATCGCGTCGGCAAATTCGGCCTTCTCCAGACCGTCGCTGACGCCGCCAAGTTGCTCTCCAAAGAGGACATAACCCCCTACGAAGCAGACAAGATCGCCTACAATCTGTCCCCCGTTCTGGCGGTGACCGGTGTGCTTATGCTGCTTGCGGTCATTCCATTTGCGCCCGGCCTGACCGGCGTGGACCTCAACGTCGCCGCGCTCTATATTGTTGGGCTCGGCTCGATTGGCATCATGGCAGCACTGATGGCGGGCTGGGGCAGCAACAACAAGTACGCCCTGCTCGCCGGTTTTCGCGTGGTGGCACAGCTCCTGAGCTACGAGATCCCCCTGGTGCTGGCAATCCTTACGGTCGTTCTGCTCACCGGTTCGATGCGATTCGGCCACATCGTAGAACTCCAGTCACTGCATATTTTCGGCTTTAACCTCGGCTTGGGTTGGCTCGGAATAGTCATGCCGGGCGCGCTGATCGTCTTCTTCGTCAGCTCGCTCGCAGAGGCTGAACTTACCCCCTTCGACCTGTTGGAAGCGGAATCTGAACTGATCGCCGGTTTCCACATCGAGTATTCCGGCATGAAGTTCGCCATGTTCTTCCTGGCCCAATTCCTGAACGCCTGGATTCTGGCTGCCGTTGCCGTCACGCTTTTCCTGGGAGGATGGCAAGGGCCCGGCGTCGGCCTGCCGGTCATAGGTCCAATATTGGGTCTCGGCTACTTTATGTTAAAGACCTTCGGCGTCTACGTCCTCCAACAGTGGATTCGCGGCACCTTTCCCCGCATCCGCATCGATCAGATGATGTACTTTGCCTGGAAGGTCCTGGTGCCGCTGATGATCGGGCTCATCGTCGCCCAGGCCATCATCCAGAAGCTTCCGACCCCGGTCGCCATTCAATATGTCTTGATTTTCATCGCCAATGTCGGCGTCATGGCCGTCGTAACTTACATCTTGCAGAAATACTTCCGTGAAGAGCAGATGCGAACGAAGCGGTCCTTCGAACCGACTTCATTGATCGGCGGCATGCAGGTCTCCGAAAAGGGCACGATGTATTAGACTTTTCCGGACAGGAATTGACAGTACGAGGCTGCATCACAGTTCGGGGCGCTGGCATCTGTAAACTGGCATCTGTAAAGTTGAGCCCCACCAACAAGGCAGGGATTTCCATGCAGTTACCGTTGGGCGTTGAGGTACCAATACCGACATTTGAACAGTTCGTGTTCATTCAGGTTGCCTTACTCACGGCCATAGCCGGTCTGGCTGTCGTGACGAGCCGAAACCTCTTTCACAGTGCTCTGGCCTTGACGCTGACCTTTTTCGGCGTCGCCGGTATCTACGTCTTTCTGGAAGCCGAATTCCTGGCGGTCAGCCAGATACTGGTCTACGTCGGTGCGATAGCCATGTTGATCGCCTTTGCCATCATGCTCACGCGCAGCATGATGTACGGTCGCACCTCGCCGCTCAACAATCAGTGGGGCAAAGCCTCTCTGTTTGCGGTCTTCTTTTTCGCCGCTCTGCTTGCCTTTGCGCGGGCAACGCCGTGGCCGGCCGCGGGTGAAGAAGTCGTGGCTGACGAGGCTTTGATAGCTGCACTGGGAAGAGAGTTTGTAACCACTTACGTTATAGCTTTTGAAGTTCTGGGGCTGCTGCTGCTTCTGGCTCTGGTCGGTGCCGTCATGTTGGCACGCGACCGCTAGGGCTCCTGCTCAACGAAATCGGGGTTGCCGCAATGACAGAGCGCCGATTTCTTGCCATCGCATCTGTTTGGGGTTGATCTATGGTTCCGCTAAGTTGGTATCTGATGCTCGCCGCCTTCCTGTTTTCATGCGGCCTTTACGGCGCGCTCGCACGGCGCAACGCCATCGCCATGCTCATGGGCATCGAGCTCATGCTCAACGCCGCCAATATCAACCTGGTGGCTTTCTGGCGGCACGGAGTCGGTCCCATGGAGGACCTCACAGGACAGGCATTCGCCGTGCTGATTATCGGCCTCGCCGCAGCCGAGGCTGCCGTGGGCCTGGCGCTGATCATCGCCGTCTACCGCGAGCGGCGCACCATTGACGTTGACGAGTTGGACATTCTTGCCGGCTAAGTCGCAGTAAATGTGTAGGATGGGGCCGCTCTCGGCGCCGCCTGCGGAGATAAGAAGAAAAGGTGGCCAAGAAGCAGCTGACGGGTACACTTGAAGAACAGTGCGGTTTTCTCTACCAACTCGCACAGGAGAAGATGGAGGGCGGCAACTATACAGGCGCCGTCTATGCACTGAAAGAGATCGTAAAGCACAAGCCAGACTATGGTGACGCAGCACAGCTCTTGGAGAAAGCCCGTCGGCACAAGAAAGCCCAATCATTTCGGCTCGTAATCTCTCTTGTCGGGGCTGGCCTCTTCGTAGGCATCGGCTCGACCGCCGGGCTGCACAACGATCTGTGGCTGTTCGTCTTGGCATTTGCCGGTCTGCTTGTCGGGTATCTGTTTGCCAATCTGGTTCGAGGTCAGGCTACGTCTTAGATCAGGCATCTTTATTTTGAACTGACTACGGAAGACCGTCCGGTTTCCATTTTTCTTGAGGCTTTTCTATGGAAGGACTATTCAGCGTCACCTGGGTTGTGCCGATTCCTCCCTTCCTGGCATTCCTGGCGATCCTGCTCTTTCTGAATAAGAACAAGCGGGGCAGCGCTTTGACCGCAATCGGCGCCGCTCTGCTGAGTTGTATCCTGGGTTGGGGGATCGCCTTTGCCTCATTCTTCCGCGATCACTTCGGTGAACATCCGGTTGACGAGGCAATCTACTCGATTCCCACCGGCGCTACAGAATTTGTCATCGGCTACGCGGTGGATCCGGCCAACGCCTTGATGCTGTTCATGGTGCCCTTTCTGGTGTTGATGATCTTCATCTACTCCAGCGGCTACATGAGTTTCCCCCACCATCTGCAGGCGTCACAGTACCCGACGGCATACGCACAGGGTAAAGACCCCCGCTACAGCCGCTTCATGGCCTATATCTGCCTCTTCGCGACCGGCATGCTCGGTCTGGTCGTCGCCAACAATCTGCTCCAGTTCTTCATTTTCTGGGAAGTGATGGGGCTGTGCAGCTACCTCCTGATCGGGTTCTGGTACGAGAAGGCGTCCGCGCGGGCAGCCGCGGTCAAAGCGTTCATCACCACCCGCATCGGTGATGCCCTGCTCATGATCGGCCTTATCCTCCTCTACGTGCGCAGCGAGCCGAGCAGCCTGCGCTTCAGTGAGCTTTTCACCCAGTCAAACCTGGATCAGCTTACCAATTCCCTGGTCAATATTCCCGTCTTCGGCGAAGTCCACTGGATCTCGCTCATCGGCGTGCTTATATTCTGCGGCGCAATTGGCAAGAGCGCCCAGTTCCCGCTGCATATCTGGTTGCCGGACGCCATGGAAGGGCCCACACCCGTCAGCGCCATGATCCATGCGGCGACGATGGTCTCGGCCGGTGTCTTCCTGCTGGTCAGGATGTTCCCCATCTACGAGTTTTCCGGCGCGGTCTCCGGCGGAACGCTGCAGTTCATCGCATTCATCGGCGCCTTTACCGCTCTGTTTGCCGCCACAATCGCAGTGGCCCAGTGGGACATCAAACGGGTGCTGGCCTACTCCACCATCTCCCAGCTGGGATACATGGTGGCCGCCATTGGCATGGGTGCCTATGTGGCCGCACTCTTCCACCTGCTGACACACGCCTTCTTCAAGGCTCTCCTGTTCCTCGGTTCCGGCAGCGTGATTCACGGTGTGGAACACGGCTATCATCACGCACACGAACACGCCCACGACGACGACCACGGTGAGGACCACAGTGATGGCCATGGTGAAAACATCGTCCGCCGTCCCGATGGCGTTCTCGACACCGAGGACGCGCAGGATATGCGCAACATGGGCGGCCTCCTGAACAGGATGCCCCGCACCGGATGGACCTTCATCATCGGCGGGCTGGCCCTTTCAGGCTTCCCTCTGGTCACCGCAGGCTTCTGGTCCAAGGATGAGATTCTGGCCTTTGCCTGGGACGGCAGCCATCAGTGGGTCTTCTGGACGCTGGCGCTGTCGGCCTTCCTCACCGCCTTCTACACAATGCGCCAGATCGGGCTGACCTTCCTGGGCAAAGCCCGCACCGAGGGCGCTTCGCACGCACCAGAAAGCGTCGCCAGCATGACGACACCACTGATTCTGATAAGCATATTCGCCATCGCCGGCGGATGGTTCGGAATTCCAGATGCCTTCCCGGTTCTCGGTAGCATCGTTCCCAACTGGATCGGGCACTACCTCGAACCCTATATGAAGTACATGCACCTGTACCCGCATCATCCCGATTTCAATTTCGTGCCGCTGGCAGTCTCGATTGTCGTCGCGCTCGGCGGCCTTGGCGCAGGATACCTGGTCTACGGTCAGGGGCTGAAGGAAGGCCAGACGGACCCCGTCGCACGGATTCTCGGCCCGATCTGGTGGATGTGGCATCGTAAGTACTGGATTGACGAACTGTATAACGTCACGATCGTTATCTTCACCTTGTGGCTGAGCCGCTTCCTCGCCCTGTTTGACCGTGAATGGATTATCGACTGGGTCGTCAACGGCGTCGGCCGGATTGCCCTCCGTATAGGCGACTTCTCGGCTGCCTTTGACAGGTTCGTCGTTGACGGATTCGTAGACGGTGTCGGCTGGATCTCCGATCAGGCCGGCCACATTGCTCGGATGTTGCAGGATGGCCGCGTACAGACCTATCTGCTTTTCGGTATGTTGATCCTGGCCGTTTGGCTATTCCTGAACGTGCTTCCCATGATTCTTACCTTGGTATAAGGGGCGGCGCCGCTTCGAGAGCATCCTTTCGAACGGCAACGGACTCGCATGGCTTATTTCGCCTAAACCTAAACTCTGCTTGGAGACGGCTTCATGGATTCACCTGATTCAATTGTCCTGACAATACTGCTCTTTTGGCCGCTGGTGTCAGCACTCCTGGTCATATTGCTTGGCCGCAGCGACAGCCTGATCAAAAAGGGCTCGATCGTGGCCAGCCTGCTCCCCCTAGGCCTCAGCATCTATCTGCTGTTTGAGTACGACTCCGGAACAGGTGGTATGCAGTTTGAGCAGTTCGCCGAGTGGATTCCGCAGCTCAACGCCGGCTACCATCTAGGCGTCGACGGGCTGAGCGTTCCTCTGATCTTCCTGACTGCATTGCTCAGCACACTCAGCCTGTACTACAGCGCCGGTGTCATCAACGAGCGTGTCAAGGAATACTTCTTCCTGATGCACCTGCTGGAATTCAGCATGATCGGCGTCTTCCTGGCCCTCGACTACGTTCTCTTCTACGTCTTCTGGGAGATCAGCCTGGTGCCGATGTACTTTCTCATCGGAATCTGGGGCGGCGAAAACCGCGGCTACGCGGCCACCAAGTTCTTCATCTATACCCTGGTGGGCTCGGTGGCGATGCTGCTCGCGATTCTGGGAGTCTACTTCGCAACAGGGACTTTCGACATCGTCGAAGCGGCTGCGGCTCAGCCCTTCGCCGGCAACTTGACGCTCGCCAGCCTGGCGTTCTGGGGCTTCTTCTTCGGGTTCGCCTTCAAAGTACCCAGCTTCCCCTTCCACACCTGGCTGCCCGACGCCCATACCGAGGCGCCAACCGCCGGCTCCGTCATTCTGGCCGGTGTTCTGCTGAAGCTGGGCGCCTACGGTATGTTACGCATCATGTTGCCTAGCTTCCCCGAGGCGTCCGTCTATTGGGCTACCTGGATAGTGGGCCTGGGAGCATTCGCCATCGTCTACGGCGCCTTCGTATGCGTTGCCCAGACCGACCTCAAGCGCCTGATCGCATATAGTTCGGTCAGTCACATGGGTTACGTGATGCTGGGGATCGGCGCGGCCGCAGCTGTGATGACGCCCGAAGCCCTGGCAAGCGCGGTAAACCGCTTCGGCCTCAGCGCGGCCGCCATTCAGGACAGCGCAGCGATGGCGCTCAACGGCGCCGCACTGCAAATGTTCAACCATGGCATAATCACAGGTGCGCTGTTCTTCCTGGTCGGCATAATCTACGAACGCGCCCACACGCGCGACCTGTCGAAGTTCGGCGGGCTGGCGACCAAGACACCCCACTTCTACGCCCTCATGTTGACAGCCGCCTTCGCCAGTCTGGGACTTCCCGGTCTGGCCGGCTTCTGGGCCGAGCTGTTCACCTTCCGCGGCGCCTTTGCCATCATGCCCTACTGGGCTGCCTTCGGTACCATCGGCATCGTCATCACCGCCGTCTACATTCTCTACCGCATAATTCAGAATGTCTTCCTGGGGGACTATGATCCCAGCAAACATACGCACTGGACAACAGTACAAGGTGAACATGCCGACGGCCCAACCGACATGGTCGGGTTTGAAAAAGTGACAATGTGGCCGCTTATCGTGGCGATGTTCGTGATCGGAATCTACCCGACGCCTTTGGTGAACTATTTCAATAAATCGGCGCGGGAACTCCTGGCCTTTGTCCAGAATCTAATCTGAACACTGCAGTGACCGGCTGTCTGCTGCCAGCTTCGGCTTGACGCACCGGCGGCGTTCAACCGACATCCGGCACTGTCATATGGAGAACAATTTGTGGGCGACTTAGGATATATCGCACCCGAAATCATACTTCTCATCGGCGGCCTGTTTATCTTCTGCCTGGATCTGGCCTACGATCCCGGCGTGGGCAAGAAGTCGGGGCTGAGCTACATGGCGTTGTCAGCCCTCTTTCTGACCGCTGCCCTGGTTGCCGCCGTACTGCAGCTGAACATCTCCGATCCGGAAGCCGGGCCGAAGGTGGCCTTCTCGATGATGACCATCGACAACTTCGGCAGCTTCATCAAGGTCACCATCTTCTCCGGTATGGTCCTGACCACCATCGCCGGCGGCCGCTACATGAACCGCCGTTCCGGCAATCAGGGCGAGTTCTGGACCTTCTTCCTGATGGTCAGCCTGGCCATGAGCATTGCCGTCAGCGCCAATAACCTGGTTCTCGTCTATCTCGCCATCGAATTCCTTTCGATAACGAGCTATATGCTGGCCGGATTCCTGAGGGACAACCGGCGCAGCAACGAGGCCGGTCTGAAGTACTTCCTCTACGGGTCGATCGCCTCGGCAGTCATGCTCTATGGCATCAGCCTGCTCTACGGCGCTACCGGTTCCCTGTACCTGCACGACATTGCCGCCGCCTTCTCCGAGATGCTTGGTGAATCGACCGAAGTTAGCGGCTTGGCTTTTGCCGCCCTGCCCGCGATGCTGCTGATTCTGGCGGGCCTTGGATTCAAGGCAAGCCTCGCGCCCTTCTATCAATGGGCCCCGGACACCTACGACGGCTCGCCAACACCGGTCGCCACCTATCTTTCCACCGCCTCCAAGGCCGCCGCCTTCGCAGTGCTGGCCCGTTTCTTCGTCGTGGCCATGGCCTCCTTCGAAGTAAACTGGGTCCCCGTGCTGGCCGCTTTCAGCATCATCACCATGACCATGGGCAATCTCGCGGCGCTGCGGCAGAACAGCGTCAAGCGCATGATCGCCTACAGCTCCGTGGCCCAGGCCGGTTACATCCTGATGGGGTTGGTTGCCGTAACCTCTTCCTCGCCGAGCGCGATGGATGGTCTCAACGGCGTACTGCTCTATCTCTTCGCCTACCTGTTCACCAACGTCGGCGCCTTCCTCGTCGTCATGGCACTGGAGGAAACGGTCGACAGCACGCATATCAGCGCCTACCGCGGTCTGATCAAGCGGGCGCCCTGGCTTGCCGTCATGTTTACGATCTTCCTGCTCAGCCTGACCGGCATTCCCCTCACGGGGGGCTTCTTCGGCAAGTTCTACGTCTTCGGCGCAGCCATCCAACGTCAGTACTTCTGGCTGGCCGGGATTGGCGCGATCAACGCCGGCATCGCCGCTTTCTACTATTTGCGCGTGGTGCGGGAAATGTTCTTCACCCAGGAAGGTGAAGGCGAGGCCCTCGATGTGCCGATGGCGTTACAGACCAGTCTCCTGATCTGCACAATCGCCACCCTCTGGATCGGTGTCTATCCTAGCGCGGTACTCGAATGGGTGAGCAACGCCTCTGGCCAGCTGCTTTCCGTTGTTCCTTAGACGCTCAGGGAGTAGGCGCATCCTCCCTGAGCAGCCCCTCAGACTTGAGCTCATTCCACAAATCCGTCGGGATAGGCCTTTCTAGCAGGCCGTAATTGCCCTCTACATGGGCGGCTTCGATCGCGCCGGGGATGATGGCAGATACGATCGGGTTGGCCAGCAAAAACTGCAGCGCCGCGCAAGGCAAGGGCGTCTGGTGACGCTGGCAAATCTTCTCGATCCGGTCCGCCCTCTCCATCATCTCCTCCGAGGCGGGTGCATAGAAGTACCGTGCCCCGGGCACCGCGCCGGTGGCCAGAATCCCCGACGCGAAGACCGCACCAATTATAATGCTGATTCCCTGCTGCTCGCATAGGCGAAACTCCTTCTCCAACATCTCTTGCGTCAGCAAGTTATAGCCGTAAGCGACCAGAAAGAAATCAAGCTCGACAAGATCCAGAAAGCGGGGGATCATCCCCAGCTCGTTTATGCCCGCGCCTACCCCTTTTATCAGACCATGGCTGCGCAACTCGTCAAGAGCGCGCCAACCGCTCGTAAACAGTTGATTGAGATAGGCGTTTACGCGAGCCTCCGTCTCGTAGAAGTAGAGGTCCAGGTCATGAATGACCAGCAGATCCACCGAAGGTAAGCTGAGCCGCTGCAGGCTGTCCTCGTAGGACCGCATGATACCGTCGTAGCTGTAATCGACGCTGAACTCAAACGGCAGCGCGCCCACGAACGGACCAGGATCAAACGTGGCCGGGTTCCGTGAAGGTCGGAACACCCGCCCGACTTTGGTAGAGATTGCGAACTCATCACGCGGCTTCTGCCGCAGAAAGTGGCCTACGCGGTGCTCGCTCTTGCCATTTCCGTAGAATGGAGACGTATCGTAGTATCGCACCCCCACATCCCAAGCCGCCTGCAAAATGCCCTGCGCCGCGTCTTCATCGAGCACGTCGAACAGGTCCCCCAGCGGTGCCGTTCCCAGACCGAACTCGGAAACATGGGTCCCTGTGCCGCCAATCTCCCTCTGTGGTATGTTGTTCATTGATCGCTCTCCCGGCGAAAGTGCCTTCATTGTGAAGCACCATTTCCCATGAGAAAACCCACACAGCCAGACCCTTTCCACCACCACGTGGACCCCTCCCGACCGTCCAGGAGGCCGCACATTGAACCCGGCAATGGTTTGAAATCTGAGTAGCCTGTATGTTACTATGAAACTATCTCCTGAGACCATTCCAGGCAACGGGATGGAAAACTGAACTGCCCCTCCAACAGAAAAATAATAGCTTCGCCGCGGAGTCCGCTCAGCCACGGAGATACTGAAACATGACAACCTCTCAGAATTTACCCCGCCAACAGAAAAAAGACACAAGCAAGACTGCAGTCTTGGTTGCCACTATCCGCGCCGTACACTTGCGCTGGCACAATCCTCCCCATGTATTTGAAGACACCTATGCATTGCAAATGCTGACCCCATTCTGGCACGCGGTCGCAAAGTACAGGCTGATGAAATGGCTCGTCGGGGACGTGATTCTTGGCGTCTACCGGCCCGTTTACCCGGCAGTTGTTCTGCGGTCCCGCTATACCGAGGACCAGCTCGAACAGGCCGTCGAGTCAGGCACCAGCCAGTATGTGATACTCGGCGCCGGGCATGATACGTTCGCCCTGCGACGGCAGGACCTGGCTGACAAAGTTCGCGTTTTCGAAGTGGATCACCCGGCTACACAGGATGTAAAGCGGCAGCGCGTTCAGAAAGCAATAGGGAGCATCCCCCCGAACCTCACATTTGTACCCGTGAACTTCGAGATCGACAAGATGGATGAGGAGCTGGCAAAAGCGGGCTTCGACTCCCAAAAACCGGCCTTCTACTCCTGGCTCGGTGTAACCTACTACCTCACGCCAGAGGCAATTCGCGATACCCTGGACCGGGTTGCGGAAATATCTGCCCCGGGAAGCCGGCTCGTCTTTGACTTCAAAGTAGCCAAGCATATTATCTCCGACGAATGGCGAACGCTCTGTGAAAAAATGGAGGGTTTTGTTGCGCGCCGGGGAGAACCAATGCTGACCGACTTTACCCCCCAATCGTTGCGTGACTTGATGGCCAGACACGGCTACACAGAAGTGGAGATGATACCGCCCGAGGAGCAAAGGAAGCGCTACCTGGGTGACCGCACCGACTTGGAACCCACAGAGTTTTTCCATTTTGCCCAGTTTTCGCTTGAGCCGCCGAAAGAGGAAGACGCTTCATGACGGCAATGAAAACCCCCTCATCCCACCACACCGACGAATGGCTCCTGGACAACCCCCGGATGCGCCAATTCATCGCAGCAGTAAACGCCGCCCGCGCCCACGAATCTGATCCACGCGCAATCGTGGCTGCCATCCGCCCGGATTTCGTCGATCTCTTGGCCGACCCGGATTGGCTGCCCCCCAAATTTCAGCAGCCCTCCCAGGAGAGCGGCATGGGAGGCGGTATCGGCATGTGGCTGCTCTATCGGGCCGGCGATGGCGGCCTGGCCTTTTCGGCCCTGGTCGTCCCCCCTGGCGCACAGACCCCCGTGCACGATCATCTGGCGTGGGGTCTTGTCGGCCTGTACAAGGGCGAGCAGGAGGAAGAGGTCTATACACGTCAGGACGACGGCCATGACGAGTCCTACGCCGACCTGGCCCTTTCCGTTCGCCAGATGCTGCGGCCCGGCGACCTCTATGAGTTGCTGCCCGAAAATGACATCCACCGCGTGCGCACCACCAGCCCGGATACCTCAGTCTCGCTCCACCTTCTGGGCAACGACAACGGCTGCATATGGCGCCACCGCTTCGACCCGGAATCCGACTCCGCGCAACCCTTCCGCTCGGGATGGCTCAATGTGGAGTGCCGGGAAAACGGGAGTGGCTAACCACCGGTCGCACCAAAAAGCGAGCTTCCGCTGGATTGCTCTGAGTAAAAGACACAAGAGGTGCTTGGCACTGACCTGGCGCGAGCAGAACGCCGGCATTGGATGCGGATTGCATCCTGCAGGAATACCTTGACATTCTACCCCTCACAGGAGACATCCAATGACCAAGCGCATTAACCGTGCAATCGAACTGCTGGACCAGGGTCAGCCCATCTACTACAGCGGCGGGCACACCGGTCACGTGCTCACCCGCGAACAAGGCCTCACTGATGCCGCCATCTGGTCTGACTACATAAACGTAGGCATGGAGCACGGCGCGTTCAACATGAGTGGTCTGGAGAGTTACATGCAGGGCCTGGTGGAAGGTGGTCCGGCCCCCAGCGGCCACCGCACGCCCACCGTGATCGTCGAAGCGCCGGTCGAAGGCACGTCGGCCGACATCGTGCGATACAATGCCTGGCAGTTCCGCCAGATTCTGGCACGCGGCGTTCACGGTATCCTGCTCTGTCAAGCCGAGACACCTGAAGCCGTCGCCGCTTTCGTCGAAGGCTGCCGCTACCCTATCAATCGTATCGGCGTTGGCGACGGGCTGCAGCAGGGGCGCCGCGGCGTCGGCTCCGAGCCGACTGCCGCCGCGATCTGGGGCATCGACAACGCAGCCTATATCGACAAGGCCGATCCCTGGCCCCTCAACCCAGAGGGCGAGCTGCTGCTGGGTCTAAAGATCGAGTCGGCCGCAGCACTGCCCCACATCGAAGAGATCCTGGCCGTCCCCGGAATCGGATTCGCAGAAATGGGGCCTGGCGATCTGAGCATCTCCCTGGGCTATCGCAAACGCCCACCGACCTTTCCGCCCGAAATGCAGGAAGCAAGCGATCGCGTGCACGCTGCGTGCGAGGCAAATGGCGTCGCCTTCTTGCAGCCGGCCAGCGCAGATAATATAGTACAAAGAATCGATGCCGGCGTGCGTGTTATCGGCGGCCACATCCCGGAAACGGCAAAAATCGGCCGCGCCTACACCAAACGACAGATGCCTGTTTGAAACAATTAATTGAGCATCGGAAGACCGAGATCCGCATACCAGTCCAAAAGGTGAAGTAGCCGGAACGGAGAAACTATGACAAAGAATCTAGCACTGATCCAACGCCCTGTGGTAACCCTCCTCCTGCTTGCGCTGGCCCTGAGCGCCTGTGTACCTGCCGCGCCCTCCACGGCATCGGGTGAGACCGGTGCGCAGTCCCCGGCCTCAGATTCACGCATGCCCACCGGCATGAAAAACGTAGTCTATGACAGTCTGCCGGACATGGGCGGCGCCGAAATCGTTGCCGTAACGGGCAACGACTACACGCCTCTCAACTTTATCGACCCGGCCAGCGGCGAGGCTGTCGGCTGGGAATATGACGCCGTCAACGAGATCTGCCGCCGCCTCAACTGTGTCGTCAACTGGCAGGTCACCTCATGGGAAGCCATGATCCAGGCCGTGGCCGAAGGTCAGTTCGACGTCGGCATGGACGGTATCACCATCACCGCTGAACGCGCCGATGTGGTCGATTTCTCCGACGCCTACATGACCAGCCAGCAATTCATGCTTGTGCGCGCCGAAGAGGAGCGCTTTGACACCGCCGACGCGTTCGCCGCCGATGCCTCACTGCTGATCGGCGCACAGGCTGGCACCACCGGCTTCTACACCGCCGTGTACGACATTCTGGATGGCGACGAGGCCAACCCGCGCATCCAGCTGCTCGACAACTTCGGAGCATCAGTGCAGGCACTGATCGCCGGCGACGTGGACATGGTGCTGGTCGATGCCGCCTCTGGTCGCGGCTATATCGGCGCCAACCCGGAGAAGCTCAAGATCGTGGGTGAGGCCTTGGCGACCGAGGAGTTCGGCTTCATATTCACGCCCGGCAGCACATGGACCGCGCCCTTCAACGCTGCCATCCAGACGATGAAAGAGGACGGCTACCTGGCCTATCTCAATACCCGCTGGTTCTTCCTCACAGATCCCAACGCCGCCGACATCTATAACAGTCTGCCCGACATGGACGGAGCGGAGGTTGTTGCCGTAACGGGCAACGACTTCATTCCGCTCAACTTCATCGACCCGGCCAGCGGCGAGGCTGTCGGCTGGGAATATGACGCCGTCAACGAGATCTGCCGTCGTCTCAACTGTGTCGTCAACTGGCAGGTTACCTCGTGGGAGGCCATGATCCAGGCCGTGGCCGAAGGTCAGTTCGACGTAGGCATGGACGGCATCACCATCACGGCTGAACGTGCCGAAGTGGTCGATTTCTCTGATGCCTACATGACCAGCCAGCAGTTCATGCTTGTGCGCGCCGACGAGGAGCGCTTTGAAACGGCCGACGCCTTCGCCGCCGATTCCGCACTGCTGATCGGTGCGCAGGCTGGCACCACCGGCTTCTACACAGCCGTGTACGACATTCTGGACGGCGACGAGGCCAACCCGCGCATCCAGTTGCTCGACAACTTCGGGGCATCGGTGCAGGCACTGATCGCTGGCGACGTAGACATGGTGCTGGTCGATGCCGCCTCTGGCCGCGGCTACATCGGCGCCAACCCGGAGAAGCTCAAAATCGTGGGTGAGGCCTTGGCGACTGAGGAGTTCGGCTTCATCTTCACACCCGGCAGCACATGGACCGCGCCATTCAACGCTGCCATCCAGACCATGAAAGCCGACGGCTACGACGCTTACCTGAATGTGAAGTGGTTCTTCCTGTACGATCCAAACTGACATGACTTCGAGCGCAAAGAGACATTATAGCGATCTCCCCCGCTCTTTGCGCTCGAACTCTTACAACTCGCATCACAAGTGGCAGCAGCCGACTCTCCTCAAGGCCGTCCCGGGCGTTCACCCGCCGACTATTTCGCGCGCCTTCCCTACTGGCTCCTGGTAGCACTGCTCCTGGGCGTGCTCCTCCTCTGGAGCCTGCTGGCCGACGCCGACTACAACCTGATCTTAAACGCCGTATCAAAAGGCGTGGGCCTGACCCTGTACGTCTGCCTGATCTCTTTTGGTCTGGCTCTCATGGTCGGTCTGGCCCTCGGTTTGGCCCGCGTCTCCCGCTTTCGACCGGTCTACGAAGTGGCTTCCTTCTACGTGGAGATCATCCGCGGCGTGCCGATGTTGGTGATTCTCTTCTACATTGCGTTCGTGGGCGCCCCAGGGCTTGTGGACCTGTTCAACTGGGCGGGATCCGCCCTCCAGGCGCTGGGACTTGGCCTGGTCGCAAAGCCCCTGGCCGAGTTCAGCATCCGCCAGCTCTCCTTTACCAGCCGCGCAATCCTGGCGCTTGTAATCGGCTACAGCGCCTTCATCGCTGAAATTTTTCGCGCGGGTATCGAGAGTGTGGAAAGGGGACAGTTGGAAGCGGCGCTCAGCCTCGGCATGAGCCGGAGCCAGGCCATGCGCTTTGTGATCCTGCCACAGGCGGTCCGGCGCGTACTGCCGCCGCTGGGCAACGATTTTATCGCTATGCTCAAAGACTCGGCGCTGGTGTCAGTCCTGGGCGTTCAGGACATTACCCAACTGGGCAGGCTTTATGCAACCAGCACGTTCCGCTTCTTCGAAACGTACAACGTCGTCGCCTTTCTCTATCTGGTAATGACGATAGGACTTTCACTGTTTGTACGTTACTGGGAAAAGCGAAACGCGCTCAACGAGGGCTAGCGACAGACGCAAGTCCCCCCTGGACGCGTTTATGGGAAGTATGAACTCTAAACTGGGCGGGACGGCGTGTCCCTTGTCGACAGGGTCAGGCAGGTCCGCTAACGAGAGCGGAATCTAGTCATCTCCATCGACTTTGTGTTCGGAGATATCTATCTCGCCTTCGAAGACGAGCGCATCGTCTCCTTGCTCCCCCGTGCTGATTCGAATGATGTTTTCCACGGGACAGATGAAGATCGCACCGTCGCCTTGGGTGCCGGTGGCCGCCGTCCTCTGGATGGTTTCAACCACCTGAGCAACATCATCCTCGCTTACAACCAGATTCAGCTGAATTCGGGGCAACGTATCCACCACATAGGTGCTGTGCCGCCCGGCAAGCTTGATTCCACTCTGACGACCGTGACCCTGCACTTCGACAGTATCGACAGCGGGGACGCCAATTTCAATCAGAGCCAGCCGGACACCGTCCAGTTTCTCCTGTCGGATGTACGCTTCGATCTTTTTGAACACCGCTATTTCTCCTGATTGTCGAAAGACTCTCTCGTGACCGGAGGGCGAACCGAGAGACCTTTCATTCCTCTATTCTGTACTTCCTTTCCAGATAGAATGCAAATAGATCGCTGAGATCGGGAGGAGGCGAAAGAATTCCCTGAATGTCGATATCTCCTTCATAGACCAGCACGTCTTCGCCTTCCTCCCCTGTGCTGATTCGGACCAGATTCTCTACTGGGCAGATATGTATTGCACCGTCGCCCTGTGTTCCTGTAGCAGCTGCCTCCCTGATCGTCTCTACAATTTGGGCGACATCCTCCTCGTCCACAACCACAGTCAAGCGAAGACGAGGCAATGTGTCGACGGTGTAGCTGCTCTGCCGTCCGGCCAGCCTGATGCCGGTCTGCCTTCCAAGTCCCTGCACTTCAACCGTATCGATTGCCGGGACCCCGACCTTCACCAACCCTGACCTTACGTCGGTCAGTTTTTCGAGCCGGATGTAGGCTTCAACCTTCTTGAGCATCGCTCCTCTCCTCTACATTTAAAGAGGAGTCTACCGCAGTTCGGGTTGGGTCGTGCGGCTAACCGCACGACCCCGTTCAAGACAAGAAGGGTCTAGGCGTCCTCTTGTTCACTACTATCGCTGACCTCCACTTGCTCGCTGTACTCGCTGACTTCGCTATCTACAACCGCTTCAGCTTCTTCAGCATCAGCGGCTTCTTCAAAGTACGTACCTTCGCCACCGTGCCTCGCTAGTCACGCATACGCGCGTTCGCCGTGCTCGCTGATGTCCAGCCCAATCTCCTCTTCCTGCTCGGTGACGGCCAGGCCCCAAACCGCATCCAGAATCTTAGTCAGTATGAACGTGATTGCGTACGAGTACACAATTGTCACGATGACCGTCATGATCTGAATTCCAAACTGCGTGGGGTTGCCGTAGAAGAGACCGTCAGTCCCGCCAACTGCCGCCGTCGCAAACAGGCCGGTTGCCAGCGCACCCCAAGTTCCCGCCATGCCATGACAGGCCCACACATCCAGGCTTTCGTCAAGGCCCTTCTTCTCTCGGAAATCGATGCTGTAGTAGCTTACAGGCGCCGCTATCGCGCCAATTAGGAGCGCTGCCATCGGCGTGACGAAGCCGGCCGCCGGCGTGATCGCAACCAGGCCAACAATGGCGCCCGTCACAATACCCAGAACGCTGGGCTTATTGTCACGCCAGGACAGGAACATCCAAACTACCGCTGCGGCAGCAGCAGCCGTATTCGTGTTCACTATGGCCTGCACCGCCAGACCGTCGGCCGCAAGTGCGCTGCCGCCGTTGAAGCCAAACCAGCCTACCCACAGCAGGCCTGCACCCAAGACTGTGAATGCGATATTATGCGGCTCGATAGCCACCTGTCCGAAACCCTTGCGCTTGCGGATTGCCGTCGCAAACGCCAGCGCCGAGAAACCGGCCGTAATATGCACCACAGTCCCGCCGGCAAAGTCCAGCGCGCCCCATCGGGCAAAGATGCCGCCGCCCCAGGCCCAGTGGCAGACCGGGTCATAGACCAGCGTTGCCCACAGTACCGCGAAGACCAGGTACACCTTGAAACGAATTCGTTCCACGAACGTCCCCGAAATCAGCGCGGGCGTAATGATGGCAAATGTCATCTGGAACGCGGCAAAAAGCAGGTGGGGTATGGACAGCCCTTCCAGCGCCTCCGTACCGACATTTGACAGTCCAATGTAGTCAAGACCGCCGACCAGCCCGGCCACACTCGTGCCAAAGGCCAGCGTATACCCAATGACGACCCACTGAATGCTGATGAGACCAATCGTGATGAAACTGAGGTTAAGAGTGGAGAGGATGTTCTTTCGGCGGACCATACCGCCGTAAAAGAAACCCAGTGCCGGTGTCATCATCAGCACCAATGCGGTGGCGACGATGATCCAGGCAGTATCTCCAGAGTTGATTCCATCCATATGCCTGTTTCCTCCTGTTGCAGGCAATCCCTGCTGTCCGAAAAGCTATTGTGGGGTTGTACTGACTAAGAGGCCCCCGCGCGGGAACCCCTTAAGCTACCAACTAATGATCGCCGAACCAGAGCCGGAAATCATATGGCTATTCTGCACAATAGTACGCCGACTTCAGTTGTAAACGTTGCCCAACTGTCCCCGTCCAAGCCCGGGACGTTCCTTCGATCGTCAGAGCAGTCGCGGGGACTGGGATCGCTGCTTTTGTGAAGTTGGAAAATAAGGGGGCTTTTGACTACAATAACAGAATTCAATATCAGGCGCAAGGGATTGAACAGAACCCGCGTTCGTCGTTCGCCCTCAGAGCGCAGCACGTGAAGTTACTGACCCGTTGTGGCATCCAAGGAGGCACCACCCATGAGTACGAAGAACGGTCAGCAGAAAGATGGTCAGGTGGAGCGAGGAACTTTCGCTGTTAAGGCCGGTCTGGCACAGATGCTTAAGGGCGGCGTAATTATGGACGTAGTGACGGCAGAGCAGGCACGCATCGCCGAAGAAGCCGGCGCCTGCGCTGTTATGGCCCTAGAACGCGTACCCGCCGACATTCGCCAGGACGGGGGCGTGGCCCGCATGAGCGACCCGCGCCTGATCAAAGAGATCATGGAGTCCGTCACGATCCCCGTGATGGCAAAAGTACGCATAGGCCACTTTGTCGAAGCGCAGATCCTGGAGGCCCTTGGCGTAGATTATATCGACGAAAGCGAAGTCCTGACACCCGCCGACGAGAGCCATCACATCAACAAGCACAGCTTTACCATTCCCTTCGTCTGTGGCTGCCGAAACCTCGGTGAGGCCCTGCGCCGCATTGCCGAAGGCGCCGCCATGATCCGCACCAAGGGCGAGGCAGGCACAGGAGATGTCGTTGAAGCGGTACGGCACGCCCGCAGCGTATACGGCGCCATCCGCCGCATCAGCAGAATGGACGCCGACGAACTCTTCACCTATGCAAAGGACATTCAGGCGCCCTACGACCTGGTCAAGGAGACCGCCGAGCTCAACCGACTGCCGGTCGTGAACTTCGCCGCCGGTGGCGTGGCGACCCCTGCCGATGCCGCCCTGATGATGCAGCTCGGCGTTGACGGCGTCTTCGTCGGCTCCGGCATTTTCAAGAGCGACGACCCCGCCAAGCGCGCCCATGCCATCGTCCAGGCTGTCACGCACTTTAACGACCCTCACATTCTGGCCGAAGTCAGCGAAAATCTCGGCGCCCCCATGGTCGGCATCAACGTAACCGACCTTTCGGACGAAGAAAAGATGGCAGAGCGCGGGTGGTAGCCAGCGCGGCCCCTACCTTCCACCTCTTTCGTTCTGGCGGTGGCAGAAAAGGCTATGCCTTCTGCCACCGTTCTGAAGGCCTTTCCTGACAGGAGAAAAGATGTCGGACGTTTCAGTCAAAGGTGTCTACCGCGATGGGGTGGTCGAACTATCTGAAAACGTAGAAGCATCCAACGGCCAAAACGTCGTCGTTATCTTTCCGGACCTGTTGCCTGCCCAGGACGAAGAGTCGTATCGGGACCACCTATGGAAAATGATTGCGATGGCTGACCCGAAGTTCTTGGAAATGACTAGGATAGAGCGCCAAATTGAATTCGAAAGGATATCGGCGAAAGTTGCCGATAGTCTGCCCTACCGGACTCCTGAAGAATTGGTGAATGCGATGCGGAGAGAGAGTCTTGATCCTGATTGATAGAAATGTCATTGTCATTGACCGCTTCGTCATTGACCGCTTCTTCCATCGTGACGTTCGCTATGAACAGAACCGCAGGCTGATTGAAATCTTCCCCAAACTGAGTGTTGGATTCTCCATTTTTTCGCTCTTGGAACTCTGCGGGATTTCCTCATTCAACCTTTCTACCCAAGAATTACGGCGGTGGATGTATAGCTTTGAAGAAACCTACCCGGTGGCGATTTTGCATCCGCTTGTGGCCGATGAAGATTCCGCAGAGTTCTGGCTCTCCTCTTGCCTCTCCTCTCTTTTCGAAGGAATAGAAAAGCGAATGACTCTTGGCGACGTGTTTGTTCTGCAAACTGCTGAGGAATTTCAGGTCGAAACGCTTGTAACCTGGAATCCAAAGGACTTCGCCAATCGCACTTCCTTGCCTGTCCTGACGCCGGTCGAATTCCTCGCTAAGCAAGAGGATATTCCGTGAGCCAGGTTCGTTTGGGGATCCTCGCGCTCCAGGGCGCCTTCCGCGAACACATCGCCATGCTGAAGCGCCTCAATGTCGATGCCGTCGAGGTCAGACTGGCTGCTGAGCTCGACGACCTGGACGGGCTGATCATCCCAGGCGGCGAAAGCACGAGCATGGGGCTCGTCGCCGAGCGCTGGGGACTGGTTGAGCCGCTGCGCCAGTGGGTCCACGGCGGCAAGCCCACTTGGGGAACATGCGCTGGAATGATTCTGCTGGCCGAGCACGCGACCGGACAGAAACTGGGCGGCCAGGCGCTGATCGGCGGCTTGGACGTAACCGTCAATCGCAACTATTTTGGCCGCCAGGTCGACAGCTTTGAGGCCGATCTCGATGTTCCCACACTGGGAGACACACCTTTCCACGCAGTCTTCATACGCGCTCCCGCCATCACCGCAGTCGCCGAAGACGTGGTTCCCCTTGCGACCGTTGCCTCCCCTGGAGATGAAACCGAGTCGGTAATCGCTGCCGTACGCAACGGACCGATTCTGGCCACGGCCTTTCACCCCGAACTAACTGACGACCTGCGCTGGCACCGCTACTTCATTCAGATTGTAAACGAGTTCAAGTCCTGCTCTGGCTAACCGCGAGAACAGATTCGCCAGCGTCAGACACCCAGTAGCCGGAAAGTCAACTGCGGTGCCTCGAAACCGTCGCAGTTTTTCCTTCCGGCGCTCGCAAATGTATGCCGAATGATAAAGCCCGTGCGAGATTTGATTATCTCGCACGGGCTTAACGATCGATAACCCTCTGATTCGCCCTGGGACTTTTCCCCTACTGGCTCTTCGGCTCTGAGGGAGGTTCATCCTCCTCCGGCTCAGCACCTACGTCCGGCTCAGCACCTACGTCCGGCTCAGCACTTATGTCCGACTCAGCACCTTTTTCCGACTCAGCACCTTCTTCCGACTCAGCACCTTCTTCCGATTCAACACCTTCCTCTGACTCCCCATCCTCCTCGGGCTCGTCAGAAACCACCTGAGACTCCGCCTCTTCCGGCATGTCCCCCTCGACTGCTGCTTCAAGATCCGCCGGCGGCTCCGGCTCGGTCTGCGGGTCGAACACAGCCGGCGGGACCACCTCGCCTGAAATCTCAGTTTCTTCGACAGTTTCAGCAGTCCATTCGAACTCTGGATCGGGAGCTGGCGCAGGCCCCGAAACGCCCTCTGCCGGGCCCTCTCCAGCCGTTCTCGCCAGCTGGCCGTACAGGTGGCTCTGGAAGTAGAAGATAATCAGCTGCGACAAAGGTACAGTTACAACCGCTCCGATTACGCAAAGAATCAATCCTACGATGCCGCCGACCGTCGTGATGATCAGATCGGCGATCGCTGTGAGAATCGCCACGATCACGACATTGCCGATATTGTCACGAGTCCAGTCCCAGATTTCCGAAACCTGGAGGCCGTCGCTGATGGTTTCGTTCCTGGCAAAGGCGATGGTGAATCCAGGCTGAACGACGAGGTAAGCGATACCAATTAGAAATTGCAGACAGAGCGCACACACTCCAAATATCGCCCCTACATCGCTTGCCGGACCTCGTGCGTTCTCAGGTATGACAATTCCGATGATGAAGAGCGGAACCGAAATAAGAATCATCGGCAACGCCCACACCAGATATACACAGGCCACCTTTACCCCGCGAACAAGATCATCACCCCACTGATCCCATTCCGGCAGTACAGGATGGACGTCGTCGCGGACGTTCTGGAGCAGACGCACCAGGTAACCGAACAGGATAAAGTAGCCAAGAACGCCAATCAGCGCCACCAGGAGCAATGAACTGATCAGAAGCAACCCCGTGCCGATGGCCGTCTTCTCGACCCAGCGTTCGTCTTCTGAAAAGTATGTTAGCGCTCGTCCGATATCCATAGGTGCTCTCCTTTGTCGAAGACACAGCGATACAACCTAACCCAGTGTCCGTCAATGCCGCTATATTAGTCTCTACGACTGCTTGCGGCGAAAGTTTCGTTGCCCCGCCCGAGCGCAACACCAATCTCCTCTCGCACCCACGCGTCTGTCTCATCGGCAAGCAGAGATTCCAGACAGGCAGCAGCCCGGCCGTCATTGTGCCGCCGCCGCAGTTCACCCAGCCCCCAGGCCGCGTGCCCTCGCGCAAGCGCCAATTCGTCGGCTGCAGCTGCCTCCAAACCCGCAAAGGCCGCCTCGTCGCCCCAATTCCCCAGGGCAACACACACATTGCGCAACATTCCGGCCCGCTTCGCCCGCTTCAACGGCGACCGCCGCCAGCGCTCGGCGAAAGCCCCCGGCTCAAGCCAGTAAGGGAGACGCCGGTCGAATCCCTCCAACAGCGGAGGCGCCACGCGCTCTTCCTGAGCCGTCAGCCCTCTCAGCCGCGGCGTCCTCTCTGCCAGCCGCTGATTCCAGGGGCAGACCTCTTGGCAGATATCGCACCCGAATATCCGGTTGCCGAACATGCGCCGCAACGATCGCGGAATCGGCTGGCGCGACTCGATCGTCCAATAGGATATACAGCGCTGGGGGTCGAGATGAAACGGACCGACAAAAGCATCGGTCGGACACGCGTCAAGGCAGCGCGTACACTGTCCGCACGTGGCCTGCGCGGATTCGCCTGAATCCTCCTCGAATTCCACCTTGCTGCGTTGACGACTCTTCTGTGGCAGCCTTTCCTCTTCCTGAAGCTGCCAGGCCCCGTAATCGCCCCCTGCCGGCAGGCCCGCCAGCGTCTCCTCCACCCCATGATCTGCCGCACGAACCGCCGCCACAGGCGGGTCACACGCCAGTGCCTCCGGCACCAGGAGCGTTGCCAGAAATATCCAGCTGCCTCGCTGCGGGTGAATCGTACAGCAGTTCTTGCCGGTAAAGCCGATGCCAGCCTTCTGGGCCCAGTCCCGCTCCAGCACAGGGCCCGTATCAACCAGACCCTTTCCCAAAGTCGAGCGGCCGGTCCGGCCGCGCAGCCAGCCGTCAAGCTCATGGAGCAGAGGACGCATGATCTCGTGATAGTCCTCGCCCCACGCATAGCGGGCAATGATGCCGCGCGCCGGGTCATTCAGAATCTCCGGCGCCAGATCGAACCGATGATGGTCGACGCCCAATACGATCAGCGAGCGGAACGCGGGGCCATTCTCGGCCAGCAGGCCCGGATTGCGCCTCTTCTCCAGATTGCGCCCTAGGTATTCCATCTCCCCGGCCCGCCCCAGGCCCAGCCAGCCGCAGAAAAACGCCGCATGCGCCGCCTCGCCCACCTCGACGATGCGGCAGAAGTCGAAACCCAGGCGCCGCGCCTCTGTCTTCAGCGAAGCGGTTAATTTGCGGTCAGGCACGCGCGACACCTTTGCGGGGACAGTCATCCAACCCCAGCACTCTTCACGCCATCGAACTGCTTGGCAGGCCCGGCATCACTCCCCCCAATGCATCTCGATCTGACTGGGGACTGGAGACATACAAACCGGCGCCGGCGCATCCTCCGGAGAAGGCGCCTCCGCCTGCACCCGTGAAATGTGCGAAGTCACAGTTCAGCAAGTCTGGCCCATTATAATGGCAGCCGATCAGGTAATCAAGAGGTCGACGGCCCGATGCGCAGCCCACAACACCGGTGAACTCTCTTGCTACCTCTGGTATCATCTAGCCCGTGCCCAGTCCCCACATCCATCACCGAAGAATCGCCCATTCACTGACCCCTAACCCCTGACTCCTGACCACTGCCGTCCGCAGTTCACTAAAAACTAAAAACTGACTACTAAAAACTGCCGTTCCGCCCCATCGCCTTCCCCGTGTCCCCACGCGACCCCGCCCCGATGTTCTACGTATAGTGACGTGACCGCCAAAGTTTGGGTGAAGTCCGTTCCTGTGCTAAACTGATTCAGTACCGGCTGGATCATGCGCCGTGGTATTCCAGCGATGATTTGGCTCTCTAAACGCAAATTGCGGCCCACCAGAGAATGGTCACATGCTTACAACGCTTCCGAGGTTCTCTGGTCCAAGTGGAAAGGAGTCCAGGAGTACCACATGAGTATTTCGACGGAAGAAAAGACGAAGATCATTGAGGAGTACCGGACTTTCGAGCAGGACACAGGGTCCCCGGAGGTGCAGGTCGCCCTTCTTACAACGCGTATCAATGCCCTCACCGACCACTTGAAAGCGCACAAACACGATGAAGGGTCGCGTCGAGGTCTATTGAAGTTGGTCGGTCAACGCCGCCGCCACTTGGCATACCTGGCAAGAAAGGATGTGAACCGCTACCGCCAGCTCATTCAGAGGCTGGGTCTACGTCGTTAACCCGCACTGCTTGGGGGGAAAGCAGGAACTCTCACCAATCAGTCTTGTTTGCTCTCGCCGGGTAGCTGCTGTAGCCATGGCTCCTTAGCCTCTACAGTCTGCTCCCGGCAGATCAATACGGAGTTCGCGCCTGATCGCGCGACAGATTGACAGTAAAATACCGCCACCAGCCGCTCGCAGATGCACTTCGTGCTTAGTGCATTGCACCAGGCAGACTCTGCCTCCGGGGTCCGGCATTGGAGAATGGACCGAAGCCTTCGCTGATTGAGCCGTTTGCGCTCGACACCGACCGCTTCGATCCGTTCTCCAGTTCCGCACCTCGAAGCAATGCGCAGAGATATCATTGGGATAATGGACACCGAGTAGCATCGTCGGCCATTCAGACCAGAGACTTCGTCTGCGGGTGGCGGCAACGTCGGATGCGTTGCCGGTTCCGGAATAAGCTCGAACCGGTGGCCCCACCTGCCTGCTTTACCTTCTGGGAATGCAGCGCGAAATTCATTTCGAGGTGAATTAAGATGGACCAAAACAGATTGTTTGAAGGCGCCCACTGTTACACAACGACTTTGGGCGACAAAGAACTCAGTATCGAGACCGGTATCCTTGCCCAACAGGCAGGCGGCGCCGTCACGGTCAGATGTGGCGACACGGTTATCTTCGCCACTGCCACGATGGATAGGGGCGTAAGGCCGGGAATCAACTTTTTCCCCCTGACCGTCGATTTCGAAGAAAAACTCTACGCCGCCGGCCGTATCCCCGGAAACCTTTTCCGCCGCGAAGGACGGCCCAGTGAACAGGGAATTCTCCTCTGTCGCCTGGTGGACAGGCCGTTGCGCCCACTCTTCCCAAAGGGTATGCGCAACGAAGTGCAGGTCGTCCTCACTGCCCTCAGTTCCGACAACGAGCACCTGATCGACCCTCTGGCGATTATCGCAGCCTCAGCTGCCCTATCGATCAGTGACATCCCTTGGGACGGGCCGGTCGGCGCAGCCTCAGTCGGCTATGTGGACGGCGAGATGGTCGTCAACCCGACCGCCTCAGAGATGGAGTTGAGCACCCTCGGCCTGCAGGTCGCCGGCACCGCGGACAATATCCTGATGGTTGAAGCCGGCGCCGACGAGCTGCCCGAAGATATCATGCTCGACGGGCTCAAATTGGCCTATGAATCAATGCAGCCTGCGATCCAGACAATATCACAAATGCAGGCCGACCACGGTAAAGAAAAACACACCGACTTTCCTGTATTCAAGGCGGCCGATCACACTGTCGAGCATGTGACCGAACTGGCTCGCGACAAGGTTTTCACCGCTGTGAACGGGACGACTGCCCGTGACGAACGCAAGTCCAGCCTCGCCGAGATCCGCGACGCAACGATGGAAGCTCTGGCCGAACCCATCGGTGCAGGCGAAATCGAAGCCGGCGACGTCGACGATACGCTGGACAGCCTCTACAAGGATGCCGTACGCAGGCGTATCCTTGACGAGAGCGTCCGACCCGATGGCCGCGACCCGCAGACCGTACGTCCGATCCAGGTTCAGGTGGGCAACCTTCCCCAGGTCCACGGCAGCGGACTGTTCATGCGCGGCGAGACACATGTCCTGACAATTGCAACCCTTGGCACCCCCGGCGACGCCCAGCGCCTCTACACCCTGATGCCCGAGGACGAAAAGCGCTATATACATCACTACAACTTCCCACCCTATTCGACCGGCGAAGCCTACCCGATGAGGGGGCCAAAACGCCGCGAAATCGGTCACGGTGCCCTGGCCGAACGGGCATTGCAACCGGTAATCCCTGAAGACTTTCCCTATACGTTGCGCCTGGTGAGCGAAGCTGTCAGCAGCAACGGCTCGACCAGCATGGGCTCAGTCTGCGGCAGCACCCTCGCGCTCATGGACGCCGGTGTACCAATCGATGCCCCTGTTTCCGGCATTGCGATGGGCCTGGTGCAGGATCAGGACACCGGTGACTACGTGGTGCTGACCGACATCCAAGGTGTCGAAGACCATCTTGGCGATATGGATTTCAAAGTCGCCGGCAGCAACCATGGCGTAACCGCCTTGCAGATGGATCTCAAAATCAAAGGGCTGGACTTTGATATCCTGCGCATCGCCCTGGAGCAGGCACGCTTGGGCCGCCTGCATATCATGGAAAAAATGTTGGAGGTACTCCCCGAATCCCGTGAGGAGCTCAGCCCCAACGCGCCCCGCATCCTCACCGTCAGCGTCGATCCGGAGAAGATCGGCAAGATTATCGGTCCGGGCGGCAAGACAGTGCGCGCCTTACAGGAACGATACGAAGTCAAAATCGATATCGACGACGACGGTTCTGTCTTTATCTCCGGCCTCAACGGCCCCGCCGCCGAAGAGGCTCGCCGCGAAATCGAATCTCTGACCGAAGAAGTCGAAATAGGCAAAATCTACACCGGCCAGGTCGTCAGAGTCGAAGCCTATGGCGCATTCGTCAACCTGCTGCCCGGCGTCGATGGATTAGTGCATATCAGTCAGTTGGCCGACTACCGGGTCAATAACGTCGAAGAAATCGCAAACGTCGGCGATGAACTCACAACAATGGTGATCGACATCGATCCCGCAGGCAAAATCCGGCTGAGCCGGCAGGCTGTCCTGGAAGGTTGGAGTGCCGAGGAAGCCCGTGAAAAAGACCGAGGCGGGCGCCGTGGCGGCGGCGGTGGCGGACGCGACCGTGACCGCGGCGGACGCGACCGTGACCGCGGTGGAAATCGCGAGCGCGACCGCAGCATGAGAAACGGGGGCCGACCCCGTAGATGAGAGGTGGCGGCCCGCCAATGAGTCACCGAGTAGGCTCATTCGATCGATGAAGATGTCGACTCGAAACCAGGAGGAGCAAGCCAGCCCTCGAAGCGCGCTGCCTGCCGAAGAACAGCAGGCAGCCGCTCCTCCTGCGGATCATCCGCAGCATGTCGGCGCTGCCCGGCGCCTGGCGTCTACCGCCTCCGACAATCCGACGGCCGCGCAGATACGCCCAGAGCCGCAAAGCATGTCCGCGGCCGCAGCCATCGTCTCCTCGCTCAAAGAAATCGTACAGGTCGTCCTCCCTGCCATCTTCCTGGCAGCATTGATTCATCTCTTCCTCGCCCAAGCAACCATTGTGCGTGGCCAGAGTATGCAGCCCAACCTTCGGCCCGAAGAGCGGCTGATCATGGAAAAGTTCAGTTACTATTTCCATGCCCCACGCCACAACGAAATCATCGTCCTGGATATGCCCGAGTCTCCGGCGCTGATAATCAAGCGCGTCGTGGGCCTGCCGGGCCAGACCGTCGAGATTCAACAGGGCCGCCTGCTTGTCGACGGTCATGAAGTAGCCCTTCCGCAGGCTCTTCAGTCCGATTTGGAAGCCCTGGCGGCAGGCGAAGACCTTCGGCCGGCTTTAGGGCTTGGGGCTCTGCACTCCGATTTCGGCCCCGTTACCCTGGCAGAGGACGCCTTCTTCGTCCTTGGCGATAACCGCGACAATAGCAACGACAGCCGCTC
This sequence comes from Caldilineaceae bacterium, assembly GCA_958295845.1. Lineage (GTDB taxonomy): Bacteria > Chloroflexota > Anaerolineae > Caldilineales > Caldilineaceae > Bin5. The sequence continues at coordinate 3,748,424 of OY282376.1, read as the reverse complement.
ATTTGGCCCCGTACACCGAGATTACATCAAAGGCCGCATCTGGGTGCGTTACTGGCCTTTGACGAGATTTACCGTTTTCAGATAGTCTGAACAGTGAACTGTAATTCGCGCCGCCAGCAATGGCGAACTGAGCGGCAAGTAAGTCCCGCCCATCTGCATCACCTGGCAATATGAATACGAAACGGTGGAGTACAACCACGAAAATAGTGGTATCGGCGCTTCTCGGTCTTCTGGCCGTGCTACTCCTCTACGCCTTCCGTGTGATGATCCAGCCAACGATCATCGCTTTACTGCTGACCTTCGTCCTCTATCAGCCCGTGAGTTGGGTGCAGCAGCGCACTGGCTGGAGCCGGGCAACCTCGATCGTTGCGGTCTACCTTCTGGTCATCCTCCTGCTGATCATCGGACCAATCATCTTCGTGCCCCGCGTGGTCTCTTCAGTCGAGTCTCTCCTAATTCTGCTCGAGACGTTGGTCACCGACCTGCAGTCGGCCCCCTCAGGCCCCCTCCTGCCCATCATCGGGCTTAACCTGAACATCAACGACCTTCTGCAACAGTTGGGCGCCGTCATTCAAAACGTTCTGTCGCAGGCAGGTACCGGTGTCCTCGGCTTGGCCGCCTCCTTTACAACCGGCGTCCTTACCACGATCTACGTGCTTGTCCTCGGCTTCTGGTTGCTCAAAGACATCATCAAGTTGCAACGCATGGTGATGAACGCGCTACCCCCAGAATACCGGGATGACGTCCAGCGCATGTCGCAGGAACTTGGCGCGATCTGGATGGCCTTTCTGCGCGGGCAGCTTGTCCTCGGCCTTGTGGTCGGAACCATGACCTGGATCATCATGTCCATTGTCGGCCTGCCCAATGCGGCAGCCCTGGCTCTGCTTGCCGGCATTCTTGAATTCTTACCTACAGTGGGTCCCGGAATCAGCGGCACCATCGGCACGCTCGTCGCCCTCCTGCAAGGGCCGACCTGGCTCCCGATTGGAAATGTCCCTTTCGCCATCATCGTCCTGATCCTGTACGTCATTATCACCCAGGTCGAAAGCGTCTATCTCATCCCCCGGCTGGTCGGGCGCCGTGTGCGCCTCCATCCCGCCGTCACTTTTACCGGAATCATCAGCGCCGCGCTTGTCTTCGGTGTCCTGGGCGTTCTCCTGATCACGCCAACCATCGCCAGCGTCCGCGCCCTCCTCTTGTATGTCTTCCGTAAGCTGCGCGATCTGGAGCCCTTCGAATCTCTACAGCGGCAGAACGAAATCCAGATTCCGGGCCTGATCGGGGGACATTGGATCGAAGGCATCGTATTTGATCTCGACGGCACCTTGACCCACCTCGACTGGTCCCTGGCCACCGAGCTGGCCCAGCGCTTTGACCGGTTAGAGCGAATCTGGCCCAGCGAAAAGCGCGAACAGTTCTTCCGCCGCTTTATGGCCTGGATGGAAGGGCCCTCTCTTGCCATCATCAGCCTGCTCACCTGGCTCAGACTGCACGACGACGCCAGCCGGCTAACACAACGGATGCAACGCGTGCGGGCCTTTGCCCCCAGCGAAAGCCAGACGCTGCGCGACGGGGTGCCCGAGTTGCTGATGGAACTCCGCCAACAGTACAAAGTCGCCCTGATAACGACCCGCTCGCGAACGGAGCTGGAAGCCTTCCTCCAAAACGCCGAACTGCCCGACGACCTCTTCGACGCCATCGTCTCCAGAGACGATCTGCGCAAGCCCTCTCCTAACAGCGAGGGACTCTTAAACGTCTTGGAAATGCTGAACCTGCCCGCCGACGCTTGTCTGGTTGTCGGTGATACCGAGCTGCAACTGCGTGTCGGCGAAGCGGTCGGCGCCGTGCAGGTTGGGCTCCTCTGCGGCATGGGGGCGACGCAGAACTTCAGTAACGCAGACCTGATCCTGGAAGAGCCGACAGACCTCATCGGCTACCTGAATCGCCCGCAGGTCGTGGAAAAGCTCTGGTCGTGAGACCAGGTGAACTATCGAGTGAACGCGCCCGGACCGGGCAGTAGTTTGAGAGCCTTAGCAACAAATACGTTTGATTCCAAGCTCCGTCCGTCGAATTCAGAACGGCCGGCTTCCGCAAATGCTTCGGATCGGCTCCTTACTTGAGCGGAATTTCCCCGTGACATCAGTGCAGGACAGTTCAGATCTGTTCGCGCCCGTCTGTTCTCTGACAGGCCCCCCCATTAGCTAGGCCATTTGCTCACGGTATCGTGCAGGTTTTAACCTGGGCAAACAACCGCGTTAGGACTTTCTCCTTCGAAAACCTGAATTCCCACTCTGTTCTCGGTCTCTATCTCCAATACTTGTTAGAGTCTATTGGTCTGGAGAAGATATGTTCACAAGGTATTCGAAAATCTCCATCGTCTGGGCCATCGCGCTAAATGCCTCGCTCGTCGCGTTTAATAATCTTACAGATTATGAATCAAACTACTGGTTCGTGGTCCATGTACTCAAAATGGACACGACCTTCCCCGACAATCAGGGAATGTGGCGGGCGATCAACGCGTCGTCGCTGCACCACCTGCTCTATTGGGCAATCATTCTCGTCGAGATTATGATCGCAGTTCTCTGCTGGTGGGGAGGTGCCCGGCTCTTTCGCGCCAAAGATGACGCCCTCAAGTTCAATCAGGCCAAAGGCATCGCAATCGCAGGCCTGACATTGGGGATTATCCTCTGGTTTACTGGGTTTATCACCGTCGGCGGGGAGTGGTTCCTGATGTGGCAATCCGATGTCTGGAACGGAAGTCAGGCCGCTTTTCGCCTGATCGTTGTCCTCGGGATCACGCTTCTCTACCTCGTCCGGCCTGACACCGCCCAAGATGCCTGACCATGCACCGGGACAGCCTTCGTCGCTCGACTGAATCAACGAGACAGATCCTGCCGCGCCCGATCTAATTCATTTCAAAACTGGTTCAAGAGTCGTCGCTGCTCCGGCCAATTCTAACAGGTCGGTGTCGATGCCGGCTTCCGTCTCCACCCACATCTGCTTCCCGTCGCTCCAGATGTGGATCCTGCCCTCCCGGTCGTTGCGGAGGATCATTCGCCCGTCCAATATCTCCAGTACCTCGCGGTCAGGATGACCGTAACGGTTTTCAGCACCCACCTGGATCACCGCTACACCGGGGTTGACCGTCTCAACAAAGCCTCTGCTGCTGCTGTGCTCGCTGCCATGATGTCCTACCTTGAGCACGTGCGCGGCCAGCGGCTGTTCGCCAAGCAGCAGTCGCTCCTCACTTGGCCGCCCCGCATCCCCTGTCAGCAAGACCGTGAACTCTCCGTAGACCAGCTTCAAAATCAACGACCGCTCATTCTTGTCACTGTCGTCCAGGCCCTCCAGCTCCTCTTCCCGCGGCGGCCACAGCGCCCACAGCGATACCCCATCACCCAGGTCCAGCCACCCGCCCTGTTGAAGCCCGTCAACCGGCACATTCCCAGCATCCAGGGCCGCCAGCCAGATCTGTGAATCCTCGTGCCCGCGCGTATTCTCGCTGATAACCGCCTGGCCGATTCTGAATCGTTCAGGCAGTTCGGCCTGGCCTCCCATATGGTCCCAGTCAGGGTGGGTCACGATCGCGTAATCGATCTCCCGGTCCCAGAAAGGCATTATCGCGCCCAGTTCGGCAAAGAGCTGCTGGCCGTCATCCCCACCATCGATCAACAGCTGCCGCCCGCTCGGCGTCTGGATGAAGATCCCGTCTCCCTGCCCTACGTCAAGAAAATGCACATGCAGCTGCCCGTCCGGCTGTGTCAGGGCGATCCACCACAACATGCCAGCCACCACGGACAGGGCGCCAAAGGTCCACGTCGGCGCCGCCACGATTGCGTCGGCCAGCTTCCTCGTTGCCGATACCTTGTCCCGATGCAGAGAGAAAGACCTGACCGTCCCGTGCCAGAACAGGCGAACGTAGCTCAATATCGGCTTTCGCCAGGACAGTCCGAAAATGACCGCGTAAGTAACTGCCGCCGCGCCGCCTCCAAACCAGTTGACCTCCACACTCGCACTCTGGAAACCCGCACTCCAATTAACGATCATCGTCGTCCACCATAGACCCGCGTAGGGCACAAATAGCAAATACTGTGCCAGCTGCTCCAACCCGAAGAGTCCAACGATCAGTGAGAAGCCGCCGAATAGAAGAATCCCCGGCTGTACCGGCGTGATCAGAAGATTCGAGAGCAAACTGATCAGACTGAAACGACCAAAGTAGAACACGACCAGCGGATATGTCGTAATGCTGGCCGCAACCGTCATCAGCAGTCCATCACGTAACAGATCACCCACCGAGTTGGGCTTGAGAAAGTCCGACTTGGGACGATCAGGCAGTGGCCGCCAGCGCCGCAGAACGCCCCACACCTTGTCCCCGAATGACGTAAAGCCTTCCGTAAGAGAAGGGCCCATCAGTATCAGCCCAAGAGTGGCCGCACCGCTGAGCTGAAAGCCTACGTCCCAGAGCATAAGAGGATTCCACAATGTCATCAGCAAACATGCCCCAGCCAGGCTGACCAAAGCGGTGCTCTGACGACCAAGCACGGTTGCGATCACAAACATAGCCCCCATCAGAGCCGCCCGCATTACCGCGGCGTCGCCGCCAACAAGAATCGTGTAAACGGCAAGCCCGCACAGGGTCGGCCAAATTGCGCCGCGTTTCCCGAACAGCCAGATGCCCAGCGCCATCAGCACACCCGTGACCAGCGCCACATTGCTGCCGCTGATTACGATCACGTGGCTGGTGCCTGTGAGGTTGAACTTCTCATACAAATCGTCAGGTATGCCGGCCTCAATACCCAGGAGCATACCGCTGGCCAGTGCCGCATACGGCTCCGGCAGCAGCCGGGCCAGTAACCTCTCCCCGCGATCGCGCATCCCATAGACGAACTGAAGCAGGGCGCCCCCGCGCAGCTTCCCCGGCTGGGGTTCCACCTGCGGCCTTAGCATCATGCTGTAAATCTGCTTGCGCGCCAGGTAAGCCCTGTAATCGAAATCGTCCAGGATCGACGGCTCCGTCAACTGGCCGCGCACCCGCACATTTTCTCCAAAGCGAAAGCGGTATACGGTGCCCGTCTGAAGTCGCAAACGCCCATCCACCTCTCTCCGAACGCCTTCGACCACCACAGACTCAACCTCGATATCGAGCCGTTGCCGCCCGTCCCTTACGATAGGATAGCTCGCCACATAACCTTCTGCCGTTGTCAATCGGCTGATATTTTCACCACTGTCTAGGTTGTTGTACGCCAGATTGTAGTAGGCCAGGTCCGATGGCCCGTGGCAGGGCTGAGGCGGGTGCGAACCAAGGCGCAGGAATCCGCAAATGCCTGCAAAGACGAGCCCGCCGATAAGCCAGGTTGAGGGGGTCCTGCGAGGAGGAGAAAAACCTGCCGCGGCCGGCCAGCGCATCGGTTCGCCGGCGCGACGGAAGTCGCTGGCGTCCATCCACAGAAAGCCGCAAACAAGAGCCAGGCCAGCGATCCAATAATGGTCGCCGATACCGCAACCAAACCATCCATGCTTCCAGAGAATCTGTCCGGCCGCTATGCCCAGGAGATAGACTATGGCAAGATAGAGCAGTTTCATCCAGTCAAACTTTTTTATGCGCAAAATGTAATGGTTGCCAGAAAACTGGACGGCGATATCATACCCCATTCAATGCTTTAAAGCCGATCCGGCGTCCAGCGTGAAATTCGGTCTGGCCGTTTTTCCTCTCGTTTGATCTTATGGTATAACTGAACCCAAGTAGGCTCCTTATGATATTCTAGTGATATTCCGATTTCCTCGTAGCCCTTAGCGGACTTCGATTAGTACTCTGCGCACAGAGTTTCCAACACCCGAACCCATCGAGGAGGTAGTTCTTTGCAAGCTTTTGATTTTGTAGCACCAACTAGTGTGGACGAGGCGATCTCGGCACTCGCTGCCGGGGGCGCAACGGCCCGACCGCTGAGCGGAGGTACGGACCTGATTGCTCAGCTTCAGGAAGGGCGCCTTGCACTGGACACTGTCGTCGACTTGAAGCGAATCCCCGAACTGATGGCGATTTCTGTCAGCGGCGATGGCATGACCCTGGGTGCATCGGCATCGTGCCATTCGATCAACAACTATCAGGCCATTCGCGACGCCTATCCGGCACTGATCGATTCGACGCACCTGATCGGCGGCACGCAGATTCAGGGGCGCGCCAGCCTCGGCGGCAACCTCTGTAACTCCTCTCCCGCCGCAGATTCAATTCCTAACCTCATCGCCCACAGCGTCACCTGCCATATCGCCGGCCCCAACGGGCGCCGCTCCGTCGCAGTCGAAGACTTCTGTACCGCGCCTGGCCGCAACGTTCTGGAAAACGGCGAATTCCTGGTCGCACTTGAATTTCCAACGCCGCCCGCCAACTTCGGCGCAGCCTACCTGCGCTTCATCCCCCGCAACGAAATGGACATTGCCGTCGTCGGCGCCGGCGCCTCTGTAGTCCTCAGCGATGACAAGAGCACCATCCAGTCTGGCCGCGTCTCAATAGGCGCTGTCGCCCCAACGCCGCTCTTTGTGCAGGAAGCAGGCGACGCACTGGCCGGTCAACCGGTCTCCGAAGAGACTCTGGCAAAGGCCGCCGACCTGGCCAAGGCCGCGGCCCGACCGATCAGTGACATGCGGGGAACGATTGCTCAGCGCACACACCTGTCTGGAGTGCTAACCCAGCGCGCGCTCCGCATCGCAATCGACCGGGCAAGAGGCACACAAACTGTTGACGAACTTGGGAGACTGAACGGACATGGCTAAAAAGATCGCGGTAGAAACTACAATTAATGGCGAAGAAACTGTCTTCCTTTGCGAACCCCGGCAAACGCTGCTGGAGGCGCTTAGGGACAATCTCGGCATGATCGGCAGCAAAGAAGGCTGCGGTAACGGCAACTGCGGCGCCTGTAACGTTATCCTGGACGGCGTTCTCGTAAACTCCTGTCTCGTGCTCGCGCCCGAGATTGAAGGCCGCTCCATAGTCACCATCGAAGGCATTGCCGAAGGTGGCGCACTGCATCCGCTGCAGCAGAAATTCCTCGAGCATGCCTCGTTGCAGTGCGGTATCTGCACGCCGGGATTCATCGTCTCTGCCAAGGCACTCCTCGATGACAATTCCGCGCCCAGCGAGCACGATGTGCGCCTCTGGCTGGCCGGCAATCTCTGCCGCTGCACAGGCTATGACAAGATCGTGCGAGCCGTGTTGGACGTGGCCGAAAACGACGCGTAGGTCCGAGGAGGATACCAAATGGCCGGTACAAAACAGAATGGAACTGCTAAACTGGCCGCTAACGGTCAGAATGGCTATAAGGTCATCGGCACACGCCCTGTAAGGCCGGACGGCGTTGACAAAGTTACGGGCCGCGCCGTCTATGCCGCCGATGTCCAGATGACCGGGCTGCTTCACGGCTTCGTCCTGCGTAGCCCTCACGCCCATGCCCACATTCGTTCCATCGACACCAGCAAGGCCGAAGCCCTGCCCGGCGTGCGTGCAGTCGTCACCGCCGACGATCTGCCTGAAGCCGAGGACAAGGTCGAAGACCTGGGCGAAGGCGCCATCAACCTGAAGTATCTGAGTGACAACGTCCTGGCCAGTGAGAAAGTCCTGTATCATGGCCATGCAGTCGCAGCTGTGGCCGCCGTCAACCCCCATATCGCTGAGGAGGCCGCCGGGCTGATCGAAGTCGACTACGAGCTGCTGCCTCCGGTGATGACCGTTGACGACGCCCTGGCTGATGATGCGCCTATTCTACTGGGGACCTTGCGCACCGATTCAATGGGTGAAGTCGGAACTGAGCCGTCCAACCTTGCCTCGGTCTTCAGCCACCAGCGCGGCGACCTCGACGCCGGTTTTGCCGGCGCCCACCTGGTCGTCGATCGCACATTCCGCACCGAAACCGTCCACCAGGGTTACATCGAACCCCACGCCGCCACCGCCCTGCACAGCGCCGACGGCCAGATCACCATCTGGACCAGCACCCAGGGCTCCTTCGCAGTACGCGGCCAGGTCTGTGAGATCCTGAAAGTACCGGTCTCGCGACTCAAAGTGGTTCCCACCGAGATCGGCGGCGGCTTCGGCGGCAAAATCAACGTCTATGTCGAGCCTGTCGCAGTAATACTTTCCGAGAAGGCCGGCCACGAACCCGTCAAGGTCGTGATGAGCCGTGCCGACGTCCTCGCCGCAACAGGGCCCACTTCCGGCTCCAATATCCGTGTGAAGATCGGCGTCGACACAGACGGCAAGATCTCCGCTGCCCTCGCCGAACTCTACTACGAGGCCGGCGCCTATCCCGGCTCGCCCGTCGGCGCCGCCGCCAACGTGAGTCTGGCCCCTTACGCCATCGACAATCTTCAGGTCGACGGCTACGACATCGTCGTGAACCGGCCCCGCAGCGCAGCCTACCGCGCGCCAGGAGGAACGAACGTCGCCTTCGCAGTGGAGAGCGTCGTCGATGAGCTGGCCGAAAAGCTCAGCATGGATCCCGCCGAATTCCGCATCCTTAACGGGGCCAAGGAGAACGACCGCCGGCCGGACGGCCTCCAGTACGCTCGCATCGGACACATAGAGACCGTGGAGGCCATTCGCGACTCCGAACACTATCAGACGCCGCTGGAAGGCAAGTATCGAGGCCGCGGCATCGCTTCCGGCTATTGGAACAATTGGGGCGGCCAGTCCAGCGCAACCGCTGTTCTCAACCCCGATGGCACCGTTAACCTTAACGAAGCGTCCACCGACATCGGCGGTACGCGGGCCTCGATCGCCATGCAGTTGGCCGAGGCGATGGATATCGAATACGAGCAGGTTATGGCCCGCGTCGTGGACACAGACACGGTTTCCTACAACGACGTGACCGGCGGCAGCCGCACCACCTTCGCAACCGGTCTCGCCGCATACAACCTTGGCCAGCAGCTCCTGCAAGAAATGAAGAATCGCCTCGCCGATCAGTGGGAAGTTGAAGCCGGTGACGTAAGCTACGAAGACGGCACGTTCAGCGCAGGTGGCGAGAGCCTTCCCTTCGTCAAGGCCGCCGGTCTCGTGCAGCGCGAAGAGCCCCTGATGGCCAGTTCCACCGTCCATCCGCAGGACTTCGGCCCAGGGTTCTCCACCCAATGCATAGACATTGAGGTCGACCCGGACACGGGCAAGATCACGGTTCTCCGCTACACGATCGCCCAGGACGTTGGCAAGGCCATTCATCCCTCCTATGTGGAAGGTCAGATGCAGGGAGGTGTCGCACAGGGCATCGGCTGGGCAATCAACGAAGAGTACATCTACGACGACGAGGGCCATCTTCTCAACGCCAGTCTTCTCGACTACCGTATGCCGACGGCTCTCGACCTGCCAATGATCGAAACGATTATGGTCGAGGTCCCCCATCCCGCCCACCCCTACGGTGTACGCGGCGTGGGTGAAGTCAATATCGTGCCGCCTGCCGGCGCAGTCGCCAACGCAGTCTACCAGGCCACCGGCGTGCGCATGGACAAGCTCCCGATCTCCCCGGCCAACCTTCTCGAAGCGATGTGGGCCCAGGAGGCCGAGGCTGAACTGGTGCCAGGAGACGACTGAGCGTGGCCAAAGTCTGGATTCCGCCGCTGATGCGCCCGCTTACCGATGGCCAGCAGATCGTTGAAGCAGAGGGCGAATCCGTACGCGAGGTGGTCGCCGACCTGGAGGAACGCTTCCCAGGGATCGCCGAACGCATCATCGATGAAGGACGCATCCGGCCCGGCTGGACTGTAGCCGTTGACGGGGCCGTGCAGAATCGCGGCCTGCGCGCGGCCGTGGGGCCGGACAGCGAAGTGCACTTCGTTCCAGCCATGACCGGCGGCAATTCGTACCAAAACTGACCCGCCCGCGCGGGAAAGTGATTTCAAAACAGAGACCCGGCAGCCCTGTTTCTTGCTGCCGGGTCTTTCGATTGGACTCCGAGCCTGTGTCGGCCAGAACAGGTGACGGACCCAACCAAACTGGGCAATGACAAACCATATTCCCGACTGGTGCAACCAAACATGGAGCGTACCCGCGCCATGACAACCGGGGACGCGCCGCCAGATCGCAATAGGGATCAGGTAAGCCTCACATGGCCTGGCAAACGGTTGACGGTCGAACCCACCAGTCCCTATGCCAGTCAGCTGGAAAGCTACCCGCCGCGCATAAGCGGCAAGGGCAAAGGGGGCCTCCTACTGTTTGGAGACAACTTCGATTCGCTCTCCTGGCTGCTGGCCAATGGCTATCGCGGCAAGGTCGGTCTGGTCTACTTGGACCCGCCTTACAACTCGAACCGCACCTATACCAGCCGTATCCGCCTGCGCGGCAAGCGGCAGCCCACGCTGGGCGAAGTCGCCGCCTATCAAGACGTCTGGCAGCCCAGCGACTACCTCCAGTTCCTGGCCGACCGTCTGCTCCTCCTGCGCCAGCTGTTACACGCCGACGGCACCCTCTGGCTCCACTGCGATCACCGCATGCACGCGCACATTCTCCTCCTGCTCGAAGAGCTATTCGGCGCTGAACTGCATCTCAACACAGTTTTTTGGCGCAGTCAGACCATGCGCGGGGCAAAAGTCCACGCCCGCTACTTCCCCCGCAGTGCCCAGGCGATTCACATTTTTCGCAGCACACCCCAAGGACAGCCGCCATGGCATCCCCCCAAACGCGAGCTCGCTCTCACCGAAGAAGCCGCCGCCGCCCAGTACATGCGCGACGAGCAGGGCTTCTTCCGCACATCCGACCCCGGAACCTATAGCTTCGAGCGTCTGAAGTCCCTCCATGAAGAGGGTCGCCTCTACGCCCCATACGCCGGCGACGTCATCGTCGATCAGGACGCGCAGAGAGTGTACGCCTCCAACGGCGGCAACATCGGCGTGAAATACTACCTGGAAAAACGCGGGCGCAACCGCTACCTGCTCACGAGGCCGGTCGATAATCTCTGGGACGACATCGCCGGACTCGGCACCGTCCCCGGGGAAGACGAGAACTACCCCACGCAGAAAACAGAACGTCTGCTGCAGCGCATCATCGAAACCGCCTCCCATCCCGGGGACCTTGTACTCGACCCCTTCGCCGGCTCCGGTACAACCCTGTCAGTCGCCCACAAACTGGGCCGTAACTGGATCGGCTGCGACAGCGCCTGGCGGGCGGTGCGTACAACCGCCTGCCGCCTGAGCAGGCCCCCCAAGTCCACATCTTCCAACCTGCCAGTCGATGCCGATAACGCCAAATCGGGGCCTGGAATCAGCGATGATAGCGCCCGGAGCAATATCGGGTATCAGATACTTCATATCGGCCTTACGGACCCCGCGAACAGCGGCCGCCTCAGGGTCAAAGCGACTTACAGACCCACCGCCAGCATCCTGCTCGAGCAGGCAGACGACCGCCTCACGGTTCGGATTGAAGCGTTTCACAGCCCGCAAGTTGAACGCTTGGCTACCGAAGCAAAGGTCCCGCTGCCTCGCGACTGGCGTGCGCAGGTGCGAGCAGTACTGGTCGATCCCGATTATGACGGCGCCTCCTTGCGCGCAGCGCTGGTCGACACCCCCGCGGGTAAGAATTCCCTCGTCACAGGCGACTATTCCTTTGATCAGTCCGAAAAATCCAGAAGTATAGGCGATGATCCCCCGCCCGATCGCGCCGTCGCCATACTCATCGTCGACGTAGCAGGCCACGAGCACCTCTTCGTGGACTCGGCATGGGAAAGCAGCCTTTCAGGACATCTCACAGGCTGATCACGACCCCGAAGAGACCTGATTCAATTTGACGTCCGTTCGGACGCACAACGTCGCGTAGCCGTCCCTAATCGGAGGAATAGCAGGCAGGTCTGGAGCCGAAGCTGCCTGGTCTCGTCCTTCTCTCGGCAGGCACAGCTTCCTCACCACCCCAGGTACTTCCCTCAAGACGCAAACTCCCAGCAGCGCCATCACCAAGCCCTGCGCGGCAACGATCACGCCCAAAAATGGTATACTTACCCCACTATGCCCATTCAGCTTCTTTCCCAGGATGTAGCCGCCAAAATCGCCGCCGGCGAAGTGGTGGAACGACCCGCCAATGTCGCCAAAGAGCTGATCGAGAACAGCCTGGATGCCGGCGCGACCGAGGTGCAGGTCGAGATCAGAGAAGGCGGGCAGCGCCTCCTCCAGGTGACCGACGACGGCCATGGGATCCCCGCCTCCGAACTGCCGATAGCCGCCCAGCGGCACGCCACCAGCAAGCTGAACAGCGCCGCCGACCTCGATCGTATCACCTCTTTCGGCTTTCGCGGCGAAGCCCTCTATAGCATCGCCGCAGTCAGCCAGTTGACGCTCAAAAGCCGCCGCGCCGGCGCTAACTCCGGCGCGGAGCTGCGCATCGAAGGCGGAAAGGTCACCCGCGACCAGCCCGCCGGACTGCCTGTCGGCACAGTCGTCTCCGTCGAGAATATCTTTTTCAACACACCCGCTCGCCGCAAATTCCTGCGCCGCCCGTCAACAGAGGCAGGCCACATCGCCGCCATCGTCCAGCGCTATGCCTTGGCCTACCCGGACTGCCGCTTCAAATTCGTCACCGATGGCAAACTCTCCTTCTTCACCGAAGGCACTGGTCGCGTTGACGAGGTGCTGGCCAAAATCTACGAGAGCGAGAACGCCCAGCAGATGATAGGCGTAGGCCGTCTGCGACAGGAAGCCGCGGCCCGCGATGCCGCGCCTGTCGACGCTGATCAGCCTGACACGCTTTCCCAGTCGGAACAACAGCCCGAAGAGGACGAGATCGATTTCATGCCCGCATCGGCCGAAATCCCTGCTCCGGCCTCCCCACCGGCCGCCGGCCATTCACAACCTCGCTCAGCGGGCCCCGCATCATCTGCCCATCGCCGGGCCGTACACGTAAGCGGGTACATCAGTTCCCTATCTCTGACCCGCCCCACTCGCGCCCAGATCAACCTCTTCATCAATAGGCGCTACGTCGAAGACCGTAGCCTCACCCACGCCGTCGTGCAGGCCTATCACACCCTGCTTCCGGTCGGCCGCTTCCCCCTGGCTGTACTCTTTGTCGACCTCGATCCAGCTGAGGTCGACGTAAACGTGCACCCGCGCAAGACAGAGGTGCGTTTCGTCGATGCCAACAAAGTCTTCAGCGCCGTCCAGCGTAGCGTGCGCCAGGCCGTCATCGACAGCACCGGTGTACCTTCAGTGGAGCTGGGCGACGAAAGCACCCGAACGTCAGCGTCCCACACAAGCGGGCCCTACCACGACCCGGGCCGACAAGCCCCTGACCTTCCCCATCAGACCGGCTGGTCTGCCCGCCGCCACGCGATTCTCAACGCCGGCGTAGGCAATCAGCCCGCGATGCCTTTCGAGCTCCCCCAAGCCGATCCGCCTGACGTAGATCCACTGGTGGACGCACCGCAAAAGGTACCCGGCGATTCACCGCCTTCCCCTGCCGGTGAGCCGGAAGCGTCCCCCCGTCCCGATGACCAGGCTCTGCCTCCCCTTCGCGTAGTAGGTCAGGCCGGCGCAATGTATGTTGTCGCCGAAGGGCCGGAGGGTCTCTACCTGATCGATCAGCACGCCGCCCATGAACGGATCCTGTACGAGAAATACATGGCCCAGCGCGAAAGTGGCGGCACAGGGGGCGGCGTGGCCCGCCAGGGCCTGTTGACTCCTATCTCTCTCCATGTGGGCGATGCCCGCGCCGGTCTCGTCGCGCAGCACCTGACCGCCCTGAACGCCCTCGGCTTTGGCGTTGAGCACTTTGGCGGCGATACTTTCCTCGTGCGCGCCGTTCCCACTGTTCTTTCGAATCAGGATGCCGAACGCACCCTCGACGAGATAGTGCAGGGCCTCGCCGAAAGCCGGGACCTGGTGGGCGAGGAGTTGGAGGCCCGTCTGGTCAAAATGGTGTGTAAGCGAGCGTCCATCAAGGCCGGCCAGGTCCTGAGCGACATCGAGATGAAAGAGTTGGTGCGCCAGTTGGAAAAATGCCGTGCCCCCCGCACATGTCCGCACGGACGGCCCACAATGCTGAGACTGAGCGCCGGTGAACTGGAACGAGCCTTCAAACGGACATAGCCAGTTCGGCCTCTCTCCGTTGCCAGGCCCACGCGAATTTCACCGATGTAAACACACAAAAAACCTGTTCGTTTTGTGTCCTGGACTCTCTCGTGTGCTATACTGAAAGGTGGCGCTCCAAAATTCAGTTACTTCCCACGCGGGTTCCGAATGTTGCCCCGCGCAGTTGGATATCGGACGCCCATTGATGACGCGGGACGCACCAAGTGCTCGAAATTGCCGGCCCGGAGGTACTCACAGTTGCGATTGGCTTCGCCTGCTTCGCTATCGGAGCATGGCTGGGTACCCTTTTCCCCGACATCGACAGGTTCGGGATTTTCCGCCTTCGCCACAGGTCACTCGTCACCCACAGCTTCCTGCTGCCCGCCCTGCTTTGGGTCGGGCGAGCCCTTATATCAGCCGCATGGGCCGACTGGCTCGTCACCGGTTTTGCCGCCGGCGTGGCGCTCCATCTGGCCTTCGATCTCTTTCCCGGCAAGTGGCGCGGCTTCGCGCTGATAGACGTACCCAAATGGGGACGCTGTACCAGGTCAGTCTCCACCATCCTGCTGTTTTCCAATCTCTTCCTGTGCGTGATCATAGCAGTATCCATCTTCCCCGAACACGGGCCAGCCGGCGTGCTCGCCTACACCGCCACACTCGCAGCCCTTTATCTTCGCGGCATACTGGCGAAGAAGGAACATTTCGCCGCCGGCCCCCTGATGACCATCCTTACACTGGGCGGCGACGCCCTCTAAGCGTTTGCTAACAAGAAACAATGAGAGGCAAGGTACGATGACATTGACCGTTTCCACAGAACCAATGGATAGCCGCCAGCTCGCAATGACGATCGAAGTTGCTGAGGAACGCATCGATCAGGAAATGCGCAAGGCGGCCCGCAAAATCGCCCAACAGGTGCGCATTCCCGGCTTTCGCAAGGGACGCGTGCCCTTTCATATCCTGCTTCAATTTGTGGGTCGCGAGGCGATTGTCAATGAGTTTGTCGACGAACTGGGGCAGGAAGTCTACAAGGAAGCCCTTGAGCAGGAAGGCCTGGAACCCTACTACATCGGAAGTCTCGATAATGTCGACATGGAGCAGGAGGTCCGATTCCACCTCACCATACCGCTTCCCCCAGAGGTGAGCCTGGGCGACTACCGCGGCCTGCGCGTCGATGAAGAGGAAGTCGAGGCTGACGAAGAGCAGGTCCAGGAGCGTGTCCAGGCCATCCTCGAGCAGAATGCCGACTACGTTGAGGCCGACCGCCCCAGCCAGTACGGCGATCTGATGACGATCGATCTGAAAGGCGTTGCCCTGGATGACGATGGCAGCGAGACCGAAACCATCGTCTTCGATGAAGAAGATTGGGACGTAACCCCCGACCAGGAAAACCCGATGGAACCGGCCGGTCTGGATGAGGAGCTGGTGGGACTTACCTCAGGCGAAGAAAAGAGCTTCGAGATCGCATGGCCCGAAGACAGTCCCAGCATGTACGCCGGCAGCACTGTCCGCTTCTCGGTGAAAGTCCACAAAACACAGGCCTTCCAGACGCCGGCTGAACTGACCGATGAGATCGCGCAGAACTTCGGCCCCGATTTTGAGAACGCCTCAGATCTGCTCGACAACATTCGCGAAAATGCGCTCCAGGAAGCCACCCAACAAGCCGAAGCCGAACATGCCCAGAAAGTACTTCAGGGCCTGATCGACATGAGCGAGCTCGCCTATCCACCTGTTGCCGTCGATCTCGAAATCGACCGCCTCGTGCGCAATTTCGATATGCGAATACGTCAGATGGGGATGCAGGGGCTGGAGCAGTATCTGGAGATGTCCGGCCAGAAGATTGAGGACTATCGCGAATCGTTGCGCGAGGACGCCGAAAAGTCACTGCAAGTGGAACTGGCGCTGGAGGAGCTCTCAACGTGTGAGAAGCTGACCGTCAGCGAGGAAGAGTTCGAAGCACACATCGGCGACGCGGCCGCCCCTCTGCCCGAAGATGCCGATGATGAAACTGAAAAAGCACGCGAAGACATGCTCGAAATGATGCGAGCAGAACATAGCCGCCCGCTCATCGAAAGCGAAATTCTCAGAGAGAAATCGGTTAATCTGCTCCTCGCGATCGCCCGCGGCGAAGACATCCCCGAACCCGCCGAGAGCGAGTCCGAAGAGGATGACCAAGCCACTGCCGAAACAACCGACCAGGCCGACGACGCAGCTGAATCCGATCAAGACGAAGAGGCGACCGCAGACGAGCCGGAATCCGAAGAGCCCGCAGACTCCTGAGGAGCACGCTAACGAAAGTCTAATGCAGAATAGAGCGGACCCTACATTTCTCGGAAGGTGCCTTGCATACAATGTGCACTGTTCCAATCAACCGGTCGGCCGCACCACGGGCTGAATCCGGCACCGGTCCACGTAGAAATTATCAGCCTAAAAGGGGAGTTCCCGATGTTTATTCCTTCTGAAGGAAAGTTCTCGGCCCAGCCGCAGCAGACACACAATGAATCTGAATCGACCGATTGGACGGGTCTCTCCGGCAGTCAGTTTCCGAACGGCAGCCTGTCACCGTCGAATATCGTTCCCATGGTCATCGAGAGTACGGGCCGCGGCGAGCGGGCATACGACATCTACAGCCTCCTGCTGAAGGAGCGCATCATCTTTCTCGGTATGCCCCTTTCCGATCAGGTCGCCAATCTGATCGTAGCCCAGCTGCTCTATCTGAATTCTGAAGACCCGAATCAACCGATTCAGATGTTCATTCACAGCCCCGGCGGCCTCATCTACGCCGGCCTGGCAATCTACGACACGATGAAGATGATAAACACGCCGATTCATACCTTTGCTGTCGGCGTTACCGCCAGCATGGGTACCGTCCTGCTCTGCTCCGGCACAAAGGGCAAGCGCTACGCTCTGCCCCACGCGACCATCCACATGCATCCCGCCGGCGGAGGCGCCCAGGGCTACACCGAGGACGTGCGTATCGCCTTGCGGGAGCAGGAACGCCTTCAGACCCAGCTCTTCCACATCGTGGGTCAACAGACAGGCCACGACTGGCAGGAGATCGAAGAAATCTTCCAGCGCGACCGCTGGATGAACGCGATCGAAGCCCGCGACTTTGGACTTGTGGACGAGGTTCTTGGCGACAGCAGCGACATCGTCTCCGTCGTAAACGGGCACGTCAACGTGCCTAACGAAAACGGCACCGATCCCGCCCCCGAAGAAGACGCCGGCAAAGAAAGCGAATAGCAGGAACCGGGTCTTAGACCGGTTTCCCAACTGATTATCCCTAAACAGCCAGCACTGAATGGCTGCAAGTCTCTTCGCCCGCGGCCGCGTCTGTGCCCCGATGAGGCACAGGAAATGTACTTGGTAACGCAATGACCATCTGCTCCTTCTGTGGGAGAGAAGAATCGGAAGTCCATCGACTGATAGCCGGAGACGATGGTGTCCACATCTGCGACGAATGTATCCGCCTCAGTGCCGAAATCCTCGAGGAGGAAGGCGTAGGCGAGGACGGCGTCCCAGGCAAGTCACCCCGACGTGCGCCAAAGCGAGTGCCCAGCCCGCGCGAGATCGTCCACAGCCTGGACCAATATGTCATAGGTCAGGACCGGGCGAAGAAGGTGCTGTCGGTCGCCGTCTACAATCACTACAAACGAATCTTCGGCAGCAGCCGTGCGACAGGCCAAAGCTGGCGCGAAGGTCAACCTGCACAGGAGCAGGAGGGCAGTGACTCCCTTCCCGTTCCGGAAGAGGAGTCCCGCCTTGGCCGAGACGTCCAGGACAGCGACGAAGAGCTTGTCGAGCTTGCCAAAAGCAATGTGCTTCTTATCGGCCCCACCGGCAGCGGCAAAACCCTGATGGCGCAGATACTCGCAAAACTCCTCGACGTCCCATTTACCATCGCAGACGCCACCAGCCTGACCGAAGCCGGTTACGTTGGCGAGGACGTCGAAAGCCTTCTCGTCGGCCTGCTCCAGGCTGCCGACTGGGATCCGGACCGGGCCGCAAGCGGCATCGTCTACGTCGACGAGATCGACAAGATCGCCCGCAAAGCCGGCGACAATCCCAGCATCACCCGCGACGTCAGCGGCGAGGGCGTCCAGCAGGCCCTTCTGAAGATCGTAGAGGGCACAACTGTCAACGTGCCCCCCAGCACCGGTCGCAAACATCCCCAGCAGGAGTTCATCCCGCTCGACACGCGCAATATCCTCTTCATACTGGGAGGCGCCTTCGTTGGCCTGTCAGAAATGGTGCGCAGAAGAATGCGCCGCCGCGCCGGCCTTGGCTTCGTGAACGATGAATCGGAGCTTGACCCGATTAGCCGGCCGCCCGAAGAGGATGACATCGACGACCTGCCGCTTCCCGAAGGTCTCACCGAGCGCCAGCGCGAACTGAAGATCCGCCGCCTCGAAAAAGAAGGTCGCGACGAGAGCCGCCTGCTCCAGCAGGCGATGCCAGACGACCTGCTATATTACGGCCTGATCCCGGAATTTGTCGGTCGCGTCCCTGTCGTAGTCAGCCTGGATGCGCTCGACCGTGACGTCCTTGTCGAGATTCTCACGCGGCCAAAGAACAGCATCGTCCGTCAGTTCCAGCAGCTCTTCGCGATGGATGAAGTGCAGTTGGAGTTCGAACCGGAATCACTGTTGGCGGCCGCCACGCAAGCCTATATGCGCCGCACCGGGGCCAGGGGACTGCGTTCGATCGTCGAGGAAGCCCTGCTGGAGGTCATGTACGAGATACCCGGCCGCGAAGAGGTCGCCCGCTGCGTTGTCGACAGCCGCGTCTTCGAAGACGGCAATTTGCCCCGGCTTTACGGTGCACAGGGCCAGCAAGTTTCTCTCGCCGGCGATCAGGAGCTGGACGCAGCCGCCTGAACAATTCTCCGAAATTTCGGCAGTCAGCCAGACCTTCGCCGGAAACCAGGTCGCAAAATAGGCCGCGGCGCTGCACAAGCGCCGTAAAGACCGCCTCCACGCCAGCCTCAAGCCACCGCGAGTCCACCAGACCCCTTCTTACGAAGTCCAACCACTACGCGTCTTCTGTCTTCTGTGAGGCGGGCCAAATGGCCCCTGTCCTCTTGTTGTGTAGACAATGAATGTAGCCTGAATGGGAAAGAGCGCAAAAGCCAATGAGGCCCAGCCGCCTACAGTGTATCAGTCCGCTGAAGACCAAACAGTGCCTCTTCGGGAAACGGCAGACAGAGGTCTTCCCGCGCCTGCTCGGGCATCTAGGCCTCCCCTCCGCGGTCGCGCAAAACAGCGATAATCTTGCGATCGGGAACGGGGCAGGGGAACGTCTCGATTTCGTCCAGCGACGTCCAGCGCCAGTCGGCAACGCCAACAGCCTGGGGCCTCCCCGCACTGATTCGCGCGTGGAACGCCGTAAGAGTCATACTGAAATGGGTAAACGCGTGCGCCACCGTCGCCGCCCTTTCACCGACCTCTAACGCCACGTCCAGATCCTGGCGGACAACACGCCTCAAACACGCCCGCAAGTCCTCGTCGTCCGCCTCCCTCGCCCCGTTGGGAAAGGACCAGAGCCCGCCGAGTAGACCCTTTTCAGGGCGCTGACTGATCAAGAACTGTGACTGTCCAGGCACATCTTCCCAGATTATCGCGGCCGCGAACTCTACATGAGGAACACGCTGGCCCGGCGCCCGAACCGGCCGCTCGTCCTGCACCCCGCGCCGGTGGGCCAAACAGTAACGCCGCACCGGACACGCCTCGCACAGCGGACTGCGCCGCCTGCAAACGAGTGCCCCCAACTCCATCAGGCCTTCGTTCATCGCGCCAGGCCGCGACGCCGCCTCGACCATCTGCCCCGACAGATCCCAAAGCTGCCGGGTCGTGGAACTGAGATCAAGTCGCCCGTCAACATCCCACAAGCGGCTGATGACCCGCTTTGCGTTGCCGTCAAGAATCGGTTCAGGCAGCCCAAACGCCAGGCTGAGTATCGCGCCCGCCGTATATTCGCCTATGCCAGGCAGCGTCAGTAGCTCGGCCCGTGTGCGAGGCAACTCGCCGCCGAACTCGGCCGCGACAATCTGCGCTGCCACGTGTAGATTCCTCGCGCGGCTGTAGTAACCCAACCCCTCCCACAGCTTCAGGACCTCCTGCTGGTCTGCACCGGCCAGTGCCTCCAGCGTCGGAAACCGCGCCATCCAGCGGTTGAAATAGTCCACCACAACCGACAGCCGCGTCTGCTGGGCCATGACCTCGCTCACCCAGACCGCGTACGGATCGCGCGCGCCGGCCGGTCGCCCGCGCCAGGGCAGATCCCGCAGCGCTTCAGCCTGCCAGGCAGTCAGACGTTCTGCAATCTGTTGATGCATGTCTGCCCAGATTCCTGGCTCGTATTGCGTTTTTTATCCGGAGACGTTCAGAAGTCGACTACGAGGGATACTCTGAGCCGAGCGCGTTCACCAGCAGGCGAACCGCGCCCAGGGCGTCGTTGTAGTCAGCCACTTGCGAAGGTGAGTGGACATAGCGGCACGGAATCGAGACTGTGCCCGCTGGGACGCCCGCGCGGCTGACCTGTACCGCGGCGGCGTCGGTCGAGCCGAATTCCAGCACCTCCAACTGGTAGGGGATGTCGTAGGCCTGCGCCGTCTCTTCCAGCCAGCTGCGTACCTTGGGATGGGCAATCATGCGCCGGTCCATCACCTTGATCGCCGCGCCTTTCCCCAGCCCTACCTCCATCGGAGTCGCCTGTGGAAAGTCGCCGGTGGCCGTAACATCGATGGCCAGGATGATCTCCGGCTCCAGTCCGTAGCCTGCCGTGGTGGCCCCGCGCACACCTACCTCCTCCTGCACCGTAAAGACTGCCAGGATTTCGTGCGGAGAGCTTTCGAGCTCACGCAGCGTCTCGATCAATACCGCGCACCCAATCCGGTCATCCAGATTGGCAGCAAACAGCCTGTCCCCAACCGCGCCAAAACTGCTGCGAAAAACGGCCGTATCGCCAACCTGAACCCGCGCATCCTCCTTCGAGTCGGCCCCTACGTCCAGGAATAGCTTCTGCGGTGTCGGCCGTTCCCGCGCCAGCGGAGAGCCCTCCATCCCGAACGCGCCTTCTACGCCGTTAGCAAAATGGACGCGGCTGCCGATGAGGGTGTTGGTCAGAACGCCGCCGATGGTGGTGAAGCGGCAGAAACCCTGCGCGTCAACGTGGGTCACCATCACACCGATCTCATCCATGTGCGCAGCCAGCATGATCCGCTTGCCGCGTTCACTCTTGACGGTCGCACGTTTCACCGCGATCAGATTGCCGAGCCTGTCCGTCCGCACCTCGTCCACCAGCCCGTCCAGATGGCCGGTTATCACTTCGCGGATCCGCTCCTCTTGCCCGCTGGGGCCAAAGACACTGCACAGTTCCTCAATCAAAGCTCTCATGCTTCACTCCACTCGGCCCCCAAGAGGCCGCCCCAACGGTCCCGAAAGTGCCTTGCTCATCAGTTCAAGAGTATGCCCTACGTCTGTCGGGTCCATCAGCGCCGCCGGTGTGTGTATGTAGCGGCAAGGCACCGCGACCGCCACCGCCGGCACGCCTTCGCGCGCCAGGTGGATGGTGCCCACGTCTGTCCCCCCGACGCCCGGCTGCTTGAACTGCCAGGGAATGTCGTGAGCTGACGCCGTCTCCGTCAGGATGCGAACAAGCCGCCTGTCGGCATGGGCGCTCCGGTCCATCACCGAGATTGACGGACCCCGTCCCAGCTCGGTCGTCGGACTGACGTCATGTTCTTTAGGCAAATCGTCGGCAACCGTGCCTTCGAGCGCCACCGCCACATCCGGCTCGACCGCGTAAGCCGCCACGCCCGCGCCGCGCAGCCCAATCTCCTCCTGGACCGTAAAGGCCCCGACAAGCTCGCACGGGTAACTGCCTTTCATCAGTTCAGCCAGAACGTAGCAACCTACCCGGTCGTCAAAAGCCTTGCCCTTCAGCAATCGCCCGTACTCTTCATAGTCGCTCTCGAAGGTAACCATGTCGCCCGGCTCGAAACCCCCAGCGCCCCCGGTGTCGATCATCAGATCCGAGATCGGCGTAACGCGTTTTCCCGTTCGGGCCGCATGCG
Source organism: Caldilineaceae bacterium (assembly GCA_958295845.1). Classification (GTDB taxonomy): domain Bacteria; phylum Chloroflexota; class Anaerolineae; order Caldilineales; family Caldilineaceae; genus Bin5. The sequence goes on along the minus strand of OY282376.1, from coordinate 3,726,322 downwards.
GCGCCCGCATGATCACACCGGGCACCGCCTGAGCGCCAATTGTTACCCGTTTGCCCGGCAGAATTCGTGGGTCCAAGCCTCCGACGCTGCTAAACTTCACCGTGCCGTCCCCATTGACGCGTATCACCATCCCGCCCACTTCGTCCATATGCGCCGCCAGCATCACCCGATGCCGCACCGAGCTGTCCGATCCTCCCTTGCGAACGATCAGGTTGCCGATCGAATCGACCGTGAGATCCTCCACGTGCGGGGCAAGTTCTTCCCGCAGGATGGCTCGCACCTCGCCCTCATGCCCCGCAACCCCGCGGGCCCTGGACAGTTTCTCGAGCAGTTCATTCATGGTAACAGTTCTTGAATGCCACGATACGCGCGCGCGTCCAATGCCATCGGTGGCTAAGCCTCGTCATCCAGCGCCAGAGCGGACAGGTCGTCTGGCAGTTCGCAGATCGCTTCAGCCAGCAGCCGTGCGCTTCGATCAATGTCCTTGAGGACGACCGTTTCCGCCGGCGTGTGCATGTTGCGGATCGGTACCGAAATAAGCGCGGTCGGAATGCCCGCCTGCGAGACCTGCATCGCCCACGCATCGGTACCGGAGTTCCCGGGCAGGACCTCAATTGTATAGGGCATCTCATCGCGCTCAGCCGTGTCGACGAGCAGTTTTCTCAATTTCGGATGCATGTTCGGCCCCAGCCCAATCGCCGGTCCGGTTCCCATCGGAACCGACTCTTCGGCCGACGCCCCCGGCTGCTCCGCGTACGCTACGTCGAGAGCGATACCCACATCCGGCGCCACCCGAAACGCGGCCGTCTTGGCCCCGCGCAATCCGATCTCCTCCTGGACCGTGACCACCGCGAAAATGTCCCACGCATGGCTGCGGCCCTGCAGGATACGCAGTGCCTGCAACAAGACGACAATCGACACGCGGTTGTCCAGCGCCTTGCCGGTAGCCTGCCCGTTCCCCAACCTGTCAGCGCTGCGCCGGACGGAAATAAAGTCCCCTACCGATACGAGCTCTGCCAGCCTGTCCGCGGCCAGGCCGACGTCAATGAAAAGGTCAGCCTGGGCAAAGGGTTTCTCCCGCTCTTGCATGGAGAGCACGTGGGGCGGCCGGCTCGCGATCAACCCCGGCAGATCGGAGCGGCCATGAACCGTTACCTCCTGCGCCGGCAATGCTCCCAAGTCGACCCCACCAACCGGCGCGAAGCGCAGGAAGCCCTTCTCCAACCGCGTAACGATCAGGCCGATCTCATCCATGTGCGCCGCCAGCATCACCCGCTTACCGGATGAATCGCGGCCGCGCTTAATACCTGTCAGATTGCCGAGGGTGTCGGTGTGCAGTTCATCAACGAGAGGAGCCAGATAGTCGCTGACACGCGCGCGAATCCGGTCTTCTTGACCGCTTACGCCAGGGGTCTCGCTTAACGTCTTCAACAGAGAGAAGCTGTCAGAATCCGAGGACTTGCCGTCGCTGTTCACTATCCGCCGGGGACTCCAAGCTGCGCGCACTGGCTAAAAAGAGGAACAACAAAGATCAACCCGACCACAATCCAGACCCAAACCGGCATGCCGAGTATTACCAGGCGGCGCTTGGGCTTCTTTTCCACCGGCCGCGGCAAAACAGTCTGGCAGCGCCAGCAAACATCCTTATCATCGGGATTCCAGGTTCCGCATTCAGTGCAGTCGGACATACGGCTTCCCCGTCTAAAATCTGGTCGAAAATGGCCTGATTCATGCTATCACAACTGGGGGGCGTGAGCAAACAGTTGCCCAAAATGAGTGCAGCCCAAAATGGTGTATCCTCTGGTATTCCTTTGCTATCGAATTGGCGGAGTCCAGTCATCACACCCATCTCCGAAAGATCGCTCATTCACTGACCACTCACCCCTGACCCCTGCAGTTGTGCGTTCGGGCCTTCGGCCCTCTCTTGTGCAGGGGCTGCGCCCCCGCAGCGCCCCGCCCTGGCCAGCCACCGTGTTCATTCTTCCCCAGCAGCATGTCTAGCCAACAGTGTCTACCCCTCCACACCAAGTCTCGTGCCACTAACCCCCAGCCCCTCACCCCCGCAGTTCCCCTGCAGTTCCCCTGCAGTTCCCCGCCTACATGCGTACCTGAATCGCGCTGCCGCTCTCGTACCGGCACAGTCCGCGGTAAAAGACAAAGACGGCCAGCAAAAGGAAAATCGCACCGCCCGCGCAGATCTGTACCAGCTGCAACAGATCAAACTTGCGCACAAACTCGGCCGGCAGTGCCCCGATAAAAGCCGCCGGGATCAGCGTAAACAGAACAAGCTTCGCCGTCCCGTCGAAGAGAGTGATCGGGTATAGAGAAAAAGTGACAATGGCGTTGAAAGCACTGGCTGTCAGCAGGCTCGTATTTCCAATCCAAAAGGTAAGGCTCTGCACCAGCACGAGAAATGAGACGAGTACGGCCATGGCAGCCAGGCAGCCTAGGGCAAAGCGCAGCAACATCAGACCGTTAAACGACCCGGAGAAGTAGATCGCCGCACCAAAACTGAACAGCCCGTACGTAAAGTCCCCCGCAGAAGACGCATTGCTGCGGCTCGCCAGCGCATGCAGCAAGACCGGACGCGGCAGCGACAGATAGTAGTCCATCAGACCTTCGGCGATCAGCGACGACAGGCGGATGGCATTGCCGAAAAGATAGGTGCCCGCCCCAAAACCGGTCGCGACAACGCCGAACAAAAAGAGCATGTCCACCAGGTCCCAGCCATTGATCTCCTCAAAGCGGGCGAAGAATATGATCCAGAAAACAAAATAGAGGGCATTGTTGAGCATCATCCCCACCACCTGCGTCAGGAAGGAGACCCGGTACTCCATCGCGCTGAGAAGATTCGTCTTCCACAACGCCAGCAAAAAAGAAAGTTGACGGCCCATCGCTCAGCCCCCGTTTATCACCAGACGCGCCACCGCCCGCCGGTAAGTCACCCACACGATGCCGCCGAATACCGCCAGCCAGATTCCCTGTTGCAGCAAGACCTGCCCCAGCCGAGCCAGGCTGGGGTCGACAAACAGGCGGGCCGGCCCGTAAATGATCCAGGCGAACGGCAGATTGAGCGAGATGGTCTGCAACCAGGCCGGAAAGAAGTCAAGCGGAATCAGCACGCCCCCCAGCAGCAGCAGAAACTTCTGGTAGATCCAGCGAAAGGCATTCGTCTCTTCGACAACAAACGCGCTCAGACCGATCAGCGTCGAAAAACAGAAGTCCAACAGCCACGAGAGTGCCACCGCGACCCCGGCGAAAAGCCACCCCATGATTCCCGGCGGAGGGCCTACCATCAGCCAGACGATCCCGCTGCCGATCAGGAGATTGCCGCCAAACGACAGAAGGCTGTGACCCAGACCGGCCGCGAAATGGTAGAGGATGAAATTGAACGGCTTGTTCAGCAGATAGGCCACGCTGCCGTCCTTCACCTGCTCCGAGATGGTCTCAGACAAGTCTCTCTTGCTCAGCATGACCGCTTCAGCCATCATCAGGTACCACATCGTGTCGGCTAGCGTCAGCCCCGCAATCGAGCTCGCGCCCGTCGCCCCGTATGTAACCCGCCACAGGTTCATGAAGATCCACATGAACAGGACAATCGCCAGGCTACGCCCCAGCAGATCGATCGGATACGCAAGGCTGTTCACCAGCTGCGTCCGAAAAATAGCCCAATACTTGCCGACCACCGCCGCCGCCGCAGGACCGCGTACGCGACTCTCCGGTGAGAGGACGTCTGCCTCTCTGCTACGCATCCTCAAGCCTCCGTGCGCTCGTAAATCGCGCTGATCACTTCCTCGAGCGAGGGCTCTGAAACCGTTACGTCGGCCAGGCTGCCCGCAGCCGCCAGGCCGCTGATCACCGGCTCCACCGGCGTAACCCGCGTGTCAAAGCGCATCTTCGCCCCGTATCGCCCCACCTTTACCATCTCCACGCCCGGCAAGCTGAAGTCCGGGGCCAGCTGCTCGTTGTAGCGTACGTCCACAGTCTTGACCGTCAAATAGCGCCGCTTCAGCGCCGATACCTTATCGCGATAGACGATCTCTCCGTGGTTGATGATGATCACGCGCCTGCACAGCGTCTCAATGTCGCCGGCATCGTGGCTCGTCAGCAGCACGCCCACCCCCTCCAGCTCGTTCATGCGCTGAATCGTCATGCGCAGGCGCTGCTTGGCCACCACGTCGAGACCGATCGACGGCTCGTCCAACAACAGAACGCGCGGCTTATGCAGCAGCGAAGCGGCCACTTCACACCGCATGCGTTGGCCGAGCGACAGCTTGCGCACCGGTGTCTCCAACAACTCCTCTATCTCAAAGGCCTCTGCCAGGAAGGAGATTCGCCGCTTCAGCGAGCTATCGTCCAGTTCGTAGATCTTGCCGAACAGGTAGAATGTATCCACCGCCGGCAGGTGATACCAGAGCTGAGGACGTTGACCGAAAACGGAGCCGATCTGAAAAGCAAGCGCCTGCCGTTGCTCCCAGGGCACATGGCCGAGCACCGCGGCCTCGCCGCTGCTGGGGTGCAAAATGCCGGTCAAAATCTTAATGGTAGTCGACTTGCCCGCGCCATTGGGGCCGATAAAGCCCAGCAACTCCCCATCCTCCATCTCGAAAGAGAGTCCGCGCACCGCCTCGACCGACTGATAATCCGGCCGCCACAGCGCGCGCAAGCTTCCACGCAGACCCGCGGCCTTGCGCTTCATCTGAAAAGTCTTGCGTAGATCGCGAACTGAGATAGCAGGCATTGTCAGGTGTCCGAGTCTAGAGAAAGGCGCAAATCGCAGAGGACGCAGACCGCTCTGTGAACGATCGAGAACACGGGTTCGGATAGCAGTGGTGCCATTATCAACGCGAATCAGGATCAACACCAAGATTCAGGCAAAGTGAACCGAAAGCGGAAGGCCGTGAAGTTTCCCTAAACAGCCCCGAATTTGCTACAATCGGCAGCAGTCCGTACGTTAAGAGGCATGGGAATGAACCTTACCCTGGAAACTACGTTTACGTCTGTCCGACCCAAGCGAGGCGTCCGATGAAAAGTCTTTCAACCTTCGAAATTCGCAAACGGTTCCTCGAGTATTTCCAGGAACGGAACCACCAGATCGTCGATAGCGGCAATCTCGTGCCCGCAGACGATCCGACGCTGCTTTTCGTCAACGCCGGCATGGTGCAGTTCAAGGACCTCTTACTCGGCCTGGAGAAGCGGGACTATATCCGCGCCACAACCTCCCAGAAGTGCCTGCGCGTAAGCGGAAAACACAACGATCTCGAAAACGTTGGCCCCAGCCCTCGCCACCATACCTTTTTCGAGATGCTGGGCAACTTCTCTTTCGGCGACTACTTCAAGCGCGACGCGATCCAGTTCGCCTGGGATCTGCTCGTCAACGAGCTGGGGCTATCGCTCGACCGCCTCTGGTTCTCCGTATACACCGATGACGACGAGGCCGTCGAGCTGTGGAAAAACGTGGGTGCGCCCCCCGAACGCATCCTGCGTTTCGGCAAAAAAGACAATTGGTGGGACATGGGCGAAGTGGGCCCCTGCGGGCCCTGCACCGAAATCCACTACTACTGGGGCGATCTTGAAGACCAGGTCGCCGACGGCGTCAACGTGGATGACGAATACCTGGAGATCTGGAATCTGGTCTTCATGCAATTCGAGCAGCGCGAGCCCGGCGGCGAGCTCATCCCGCTGCCCAAACCCAGCGTCGACACCGGCGCCGGCCTGGAGCGTCTCGCCTCGATTCTGCAGGGCAAGGACAACAACTACGATACCGATGGTTTCACGCCGATCATGGACCGTATTCAGGAACTGTTGGGTCACACCGAAGCCCAGCGCCAGGAGCACCTGGTCAGCTACCGTGTCATCGCCGACCACGGCCGCGCCATCACCTTCCTCATCAGCGACGGCGTCATGCCAGGCAACGAGGGCCGCGACTATGTCGTCCGCATGATCCTCCGCCGCGCCGCCCGCTTTGGCAAAATGATCGGCTTCGAGGAGCCATTCCTGGCCGAAATTTGCCGCGTCGTCATCGCCGAATTCGGCGCTCACTACAGCGCGTTACAGGCAGACGAAGACTTCATCGTGCAGACCGTGACCGCCGAGGAGGAGCGCTTCCAACGCGCCCTGACCACCGGGCTCTCTCTCCTGGACGGCCTCATGGACCGTTTGCGAGCCGGTCAAACCCGCACCATCCCCGGAGAGGACGCCTTCCGCCTCTGGGACACCTACGGCTTCCCACTGGACATAACACGCGACATCGCCCAGGAAAACGGCTTCGACGTTGACGAGGACGGCTACCAGGTGGCGCTTGAGCAACAGCGCCGCCAGTCCGGCAGCGACCAGCAGGGCGCGGCCGCCGACCTATCCGTCTACGTCTCCATGATAGAGGATTTGCGAAGCCGCGACCTTCTCGGCGCCGACGGCGTACGCCAACTGATCTACGAAGACGCCGAGGATGCCGCAACAACCGTCATCGGCCTGATCAAGGACGGCCACGCAGTCGAACAGGCCCACGCCGGCGACGAGGTCGAACTCATCCTCCCCGAGACGCCCTTCTACGTCGAGAGCGGCGGTCAGGTCAGCGACTCCGGCGAAATCGAATACTTCCCCGAGGACATGCAGAAGCCGGTCTGGTCGTTACGCGTCCATGCAATGCGGCGTCCGATTCCCGGCCTAATCGTCCATATGGGCGAGGTCACCAGCGGCACGGTAAAGGTCGACGATCCCGCCTACGCCCTCATCGACACCTCACGCCGCTGGGACATCATGCGCAACCACACCGCCACCCACCTGCTCCACGCCGAGCTGCGCGGCCAGCTGGGCGAGCACGTGCGCCAGCGAGGCTCGCTTGTAGCCCCGGACCGGCTGCGCTTCGACTTTTCCCACCCGCAACCTGTCAACGCAGACCAGCTGCGCGCCATCGAGCAGGCGGCCAATCAGGCCGTGCTCGCCAACTATCCTGTCAAAGATCGTTTGACAGGCTTTGACCGCGCCGTCGCCGAAGGCGCGCTCGCCTTCTTCGAAGAGAAATACGAAGACACGGTACGCGTAATTTCAATCGGCGACGGAAGCGAAGACGTCTCACAGGAGCTGTGCGGCGGCACGCACGTGGGAACCACCGGCGAGATCGGCCCGTTTCTCATTACAAGCGAAGGCAGCAGCGCCGCCGGCGTGCGCCGCATCGAGGCGCTGACAGGACGCGCCGCCCACGCGGTCCTGGCGAGTCGCCTCGCCGCGCTCGACACCGTCGCGACCGGCCTGCGCGTACAGCCGGAGCAGACCGCGGAAGCGGTCCAGCGCCTCCAGGAACAGAACCGGCAGCTCGAACGCGAACTGGATCAGACGCGCGCGCAGCTCAGCCGCCAGCAGAGCGAGACGCTACTCGATCACGCCGTGCGGCTGAACGGCCTCGCCGTCCTTGCCCAGCAGGTCGAAGCGAATGACGTGGACGCCCTGCGCCAAATGACCGACTGGTTCCGCGACAAACTGGGCAGCAGCGTCGTCGTACTCGGCTCCGTCATAAACGAGAAGCCGATGCTGGTGGCCGCGGCCACCGACGACGCCATCGAGAAAGGCATCCACGCCGGCAACCTGGTGCGCGACGCCGCCAAAATCGTTGGCGGCGGCGGCGGCGGACGCCCCAACATGGCCCAGGCCGGCGGGCGCCACGCCGAAAAACTGCCTGAGGCGTTAGGTCAGGTGGCCCGTTGGGTTGAGGCCAATCTTGGCTAGCAGGCGCGCAGGCTACGCCTGTCATCTGAGTCAATCCTGATTCCAAGGCCGGGTCATTCCAGTGGCAGAAATCCTGACCGTTGAACCTGACATTCGCATCGAAGTCTTGCGCCAGCAGCTCGCTCGCATTGGGCGCGGGGCAGTGGCCGTAGTCCTGCCCGAAGGCTGCGCGCAGTTGGAAAGCCTGCCGCGGCTCCGCCTTCTGCAACGTCAGTCCCAACTCCAGGGACAGGCGTTGGCGTTGGTTACCCAGGATCCCACCGTGCGCCGCAACGCCAAACGGCTGGGCATCCCCGTTTTCGGCAGCGAAGCGGCCGCGCGCTGGCGCCGCTGGGGCACAACCCCCCCGCCACACAACCAGTCCCAACTGTCCGGGGTATCGCTCCCGGAGCCTCCTCACTGGCGCAAAGGCAATGGCTCGATCGATCCAAAACTGCGCGCCCGTCCCAGTTTTGACCGAGTTCGCAGCCGCCGCATCCGCGCCACCAGGCGCTACCAAGGGGGGACCCCACCCTGGCTGCAGCTCATCGGCTACCTGTTTGTCGGCCTCTTCCTGGCAACGTTTCTGGGCGGATTCGTCTATTACGTTCTCCCCGCAGCCACCGTCACACTGGTTCCCGGTCAACGGACCCTGGAAACGACAGTACTTCTGACCGCCGACCCCCAGCTCGAAGTTTCCGACCTCGAGCAAGGACTGCTATCGGCGCGCCTGATCGAGACGACTATTGAAGCAACAGGGAACGTAGCCACGACCGGTACTGGGTGGTCCGAAGTGGACCTCGCCACCGGCAAAGTGGTCATAACCAACCAGACCAACGGTACGGTGCGAGTCCCGGCCGGTACGATAGTCTCCACCAGCACCGGTGAAGATGTCGATTTCCGAATCCTGGAGGATCTTGAGATCGCGGGCCCGCTAGGCACGCAGGCCGAAGTCGAAATTGAAGCAACCGAACCGGGCATCCTCGGCAACGTACCCAGCAACAGGATCACCACCGTCGCCGGAGGTCTGCGCGCACGCGTCCGCGTGACCAATCCGGAGCCCACCGCCGGCGGCGCCAATGCCCGTGTGCGTCTGGTCACGCAAGAGGACCGGGACCGCCTCCTGGACCAGGTCTACACCAGTATCCGCGCAGTGGCCAATGAGAGGCTGTCCGTGGAGCTAGGTGACGATGAGTGGATGCCGGAGGATACGATCCTCACCTACATAACCGCCCAGTTCTTCGACCAGTTCAACGACGAGCCCGCCGAAGAGATCAACCTCACCCTCCGCGTTCTAATCCAGGGAAGCGCAATCAATCGCAGCCAGTCCGAAGAAGCCGCCATGATCTCTCTGCGCAGCGGAGTGCCCGAACGCGGCCAGCTCGTGGCCGAATCGATCAGATTCACCGTCGAGCCCAATACTGTCGTAACCGGGCGCACACTCCGTTACTCCATGACCGCTAGCGGAAACTACGTCATCCCCATCGATGTGAGAGCCGTCAGCCGCACCGTAACCGGTCTCAACACCGAGGACGCGGCCCGCAGACTGCAGGAGGAGTGGCTGCTGGCCAGAGAGCCGGAGTTTTACCAGGATCCCGCCTGGTTTGCCACGCTCCCCCAGATCGCCAGTCGCATTCAGGTCCGCGTCGAGCTAACCGAAGCTGCCCGCAGCGTGCAGTAGTCTCCACTTGCTGATGACCCAACCTACCACCTCAAAACAGTCAATGCCGCCAGGCAAGATCATCGCCTTGGACGTGGGCGACGCCCGCATCGGCGTTGCCACCTGCGATCCATTGCGCCTGACCGTGCGTCCAATCCGAACCCTGCAACGCCGCACCCGCCGCGCCGACTTTGACGCCCTCGCTAAAATCTACGCAGAAGAAGAGGCCGTACTGATAGTCTGCGGGCTGCCCTACAACATGGACGGCACCGAAGGTCCCCAAGCGAAAAAGATCCGCAACTGGGCCGCACGCTTCACGCGGGCCCTGCGCAACATCCGCGGCAAGGATGTCCCCCTCGACTTCTGGGATGAACGCCTCAGCAGCTTTGCCGCCGACCAGTGGATCGCCGAAGAAGGGTCGCACGCCGCCGGCCAGGACGCAGTCGCCGCGGCTGTGATTTTGCGCAGCTTTTTAGATGATCAGAGGACCCAAAGTTAGCTCTTCATCACGTGTCTCGTGGGTCTCGTTTGATTGTTGAGGCTTGAAGCAAGTGGTAATCTGAGGCAGTTCTGTGTGAGACTCTATGGCTTCCGAAAAGTTCATCTGAGCGCGGGAGATACACATGACCATCAGCACTGAGCACATCAGGCGCTGCTTATTGACGCTTAGAACCGCATGGGACGGTCTGCAGCAGTTCAAGGCCGGTGATGTGCAATATGAGATTTACCGAGCGGCTTGCGTAAAGGAGTTTGAACTCGTACTGGAGCAGAGCGGGCGACTGCTCAAAAGGAGGCTTCGGCCCTACTTTGCCAGCAACCGGCAGGCAGATCAACTCACTTTCAATGATATATTTCGCTATGCAGCAAAGCACTGCCTGATCAGCGGCGACTCATGCGAACGCTGGCTCGAATATCGCGCAGTTCGCAACGAAACGACGCACGAATACGGGGAGCATTTCGCCGAAAGAACCTTAGTACTGCTGCCCCAATTTATCGCCGATGCAGAAGAGCTGGTCAATGCCATCGAGGACGGCCGAGATGGCTGATCGGCTGCACCTGAAACTGAGGCATCGCCGGATGCTCGAGGACATTCTGCGCGCCCACATGCCGGAAGTCGAGGTTTGGGCCTACGGCAGCCGTCTCAGCGGGCAGAGTCATGACGGCAGCGACCTGGACTTGGTTCTGCGCAGCCCCGAATTGACACAAATACCGGTCAGCAGACTGGCAGACTTGGAAGAGGCCCTGCGCGAGTCAACGATCCCCTTTCTTATCGAAGCCCGCGACTGGGCGCGTCTGCCCGCCAGCTTTCATCGCGAAATTGCGCGCGACTATGTTGTGCTGGTTGGTCCGACATGACGGCCAAACCAGAACGCAGGAACTGGGGAAAGTCTACTGATCCCAACCGTGGCCCTATTGAGCTGGGACGAGCTATGAAGTGGATTTCTGTCAGGATTCAGACGAAAACCTGTCCCTGCTCGTCGCCCACAGTAGAGTTGGAGCCGGCAGAGTTGGAGCCGGCCCGCACCGCTGATCTCCACGTAAACTTTGCCATGCGCCGCTGCCGCCGTCACCTTGCCGCCGCCCTCCCTCAACCACAGGAAAATCTTCGGCTCCTCAACGCCCCGCAGCTTACGGATAAATACCCCGGTACTTCACCGCATCCACAATGCGCTGGATAGCAATCGTGTAGGCCGCCGTCCTCAGGTCCTGGTCAGTCTGAACAGTGATCGCCAGCACGTCGTCCAGATTCTCCAACAGCTTCCGTTTCATCTGGTGCCGGATCTCGCTCTCATCCCACGAAAAAGCCTGCAGATCCTGCACCCACTCGAAATAACTGACCACCACACCACCGGCATTGCACAAAATATCCGGGATGATCAGGACCCCTTTATCCTCCAGAATGCGGTCAGCTTCCGGCGTGGTCGGCCCATTCGCGCCCTCGGCGATGACCCGGGCTCTGATCTTGTCCGCGTTCTCTTTGTTAATCTGCCCCTCCAATGCTGCCGGGACCAGCACATCTACATTCAGCTCCAGCAACTCTTTGTGTGTCAATGAGTCCGCCCGCGGATAGCCGACGACCGTGCCTGTCTCTTCAGCGTAATGTTTCAAATGGCGTGGGTCTAAACCCCGCTCGTCATATACCGCGCCGCTGACATCACTGACGGCTATGACCTTCGCGCCCCGTTCATGCATTGCACGCGCCGTCCAACTGCCGACATTGCCGAACCCCTGTATGGCAACAGTTGTATCTTCCAAATGAAGTCCCAACCGGCGGCGCAGCATGGCCCTGGTTACGTATGTGATTCCCAGGCCGGTAGCGTATTCCCGGCCGGCTGAGCCGCCCACAGCCATGGGCTTGCCGGTCGTCACTGCAGGGACCGAATAGCCCCGATTCATCGAATACGTGTCCATGATCCAGGCCATCACTTTCGCATCCGTACCCACGTCCGGCGCCGGTATGTCCATCTCCGGCCCGATGAAGAGACTGATTTCGGTGGTGTAGCGCCGGGTCATCGCCTGCAGTTCCTTCTCCGAGAGCTCCTTGGGGTTGACGACGACACCGCCTTTGGCGCCGCCATAGGGCAGATTCATCAACGCGCATTTCCACGTCATCCACATCGCCAGCGCTCGCGATTCGTCCAGGGACACATCAGGATGGTAACGGATACCGCCTTTTGTCGGCCCCAACGCCGTGTTGTGATGCACGCGGAACCCCGTGAACATGCGAATCGTGTCGTCATCCATCACCACCGGAAAGTGAACGATCAATTCCCGCCGGGGCACGCACAGGTATTCGAGCATATCGTCGTCAAGATGCATGATCTTGGCGACACGACTTAGTTGTTCCTGGGCCACGGAGAATGCGCTGGCGCGCTGCACAACATGTGGCTGCGCCGGTTCTGATTCTATTTCTGTGTCTTGGGAATTCGAAGGAAGATGCTGCTCAGCGGTTTGAGCTATGGGTGGAGAGACAGAGTCGACGGCTGCAAGTGAAGGAGAGTTTGCAATAGACTCGTCTGCTGTGGAGCGGGAATGCGACTGTTTGCTTGAACCATTCGCTTCCTGCGCTGAAGGATTCGCGTTGGACTGTTTTTTCGTCATTGAAAAACTCCTATTCTGTTTTAGGCTCAGACAAATGCGTCTGACACGTCGCTCAATCTCAAAACCAGAATTTCTTGCGCAGGGCTCGCACACTGGGAGGTGTGAGCCGCCTTTACCCCATCAGCCCTCCCAGAAAAGATGCCGTGCGTCTTGTCGCTTCTGCCGGCGTCATGTCGCCGCCAAAAGCCTGGTGCATCGTGACATAGCCGTCATAGCCGATCGCTCGCAGACCGTCGAAGATGGACGCGAAGTCAATGCCGCCCGGCGCGTCCAACGGACGCAGCGTGGAACTGACCATTCCCCGCGTCCACGTCTCCATCGGTTGCAGGCCGTCCGGCTCCGGCGTGTGGTTCTGCATGTAAACGTTAAATAGCCACGGCTCAAACGCCCGTAGCGTCGACTCACCGTACGCTTGGCCGCACAGTGCCAGGTTGGCAGGCTCGTAGATTATCCCGAAATTGGGCCTGCCGACTTCCTTGAGCACCGCCACCGAGCCGTCCACCGTCTCAAAGAGGCTGCGCGTGTGGCTCTGATGGGCCAGGCGAATGTCCCGCTCGCGCGCCTCGTCAGCCGCCCGGCGCGCATGAACGATGTCCTCATCCTTCTTCATGCAGATCCGGATAAGATCAGCGCCCAGCGCTTCAGCCAGATCCAGCGAAGGCGTGATGCGCCGCAAGCTGTTCGGCCCTTCCTCGCTGTTCTCCGGGACAGGAAAATCGGCGGTCACCATCGAGACTGTCAGACCGTGCCGGTTTACCGTACGCTTAACACGCGCAGCCGCGCCCTCAGGGCTGTGCACACCGACAACCGACGCACGCATACACAGCGCGTCGTACCCGGCTTCGCCCGCGATACCCGCCAGCTCCCCCAGCGGAATAACGCTCTCCCGCTTGTTGCTGAAGCTTTCCGCCACACGCACCGAAAGTGAGAGTTTCATAGCTTCGAGTATACCTGATCAATGATTAATTGATAAGAAAGTTTCTGTGTTATCCTGTCCTCACAATAGGCCAGCTGCGACAGACGAAAGGCAGCCGCTGGCAACCAGCCACAAGCTTTATACCATGCGCGTATTTCTCGACCAGCTGGGTTGCCGGCTTAACTTCAGCGAAAACAGTACACTCGCAGGCCGTCTCAGCGCTGCCGGTCATCACATCGTCGGCCGTCCCCAGGACGCGCACGTGATCGTGCTCAACACCTGTGCCGTCACCGCCCAGGCCGCCCGCAAGAGCCGCCAGACCGCCCGCCAGCTCAACAAGCGCAACCCCGATGCCCGTATCGCCCTCACCGGCTGTTACGCCACTCTCGCCCCCCAGCAGAGCGCCATCCTTCCCGGCGTCGAACTGGTAGCCGACAACCAGTCCAAAGAGATGCTGCACACGCTCCTCGAGCCCTGGAGCGCAGAGTTCTCCAATCCCGAAGATCTGGCCCGCATTCAGCCGCACGGTACACCCTTTGCACCCGCCTCCCCTGACGAAGAGAGTGGCCGCACGCGCGCCTTCGTCAAGGTCCAGGACGGCTGCCAGAACCGCTGCACATTCTGCATCGTCACCGCCCTGCGCGGCGACAGCCGCAGCCGCACCACAGCTGACGTGGTTCGGGAAGTTCAGTCACTCGTCGAGACCGGCTACCGCGAAGCCGTCCTCACCGGTGTCCACCTGGGGGCTTTCGGCCGCGACCTCCCGGGCCGCCAGCAGACCGATCTCAAAGAGTTGACCGCGGCCATCCTCACCGATACCGACGTCGCCCGCCTGCGCCTCAGCAGCCTGGAACCCTGGGAGCTGGCCGAAGGCTTCTTAGACCTCTGGCAACGCTGGCCCGGACGGTTGTGCCCCCATCTGCACCTGCCTCTGCAAGCAGGCGCCGACGCCCAATTGCGCCGCATGGCCCGGCGCTGCACAGTCGCCAGCTTCCGCAAACTGGTCGCGGACGCCCGCGCCGCCATCCCGGACCTCATCATCACGACCGACCTCATCGTCGGTTTTCCCGGCGAAACCGATGCCGACTTTGAAGAAAGTCTGCGCTTCGTCGAAGAGATGCGCTTCGCCCACGCCCACATCTTCCCCTTCAGCCCCCGCGCCGGCACTGCCGCCGCCGAATTCGATGGCCAGGTGCCGAAGGCCGTAAAGCGGGAGCGTTCCCGGCGAATGCACGAAGTTGTTGCGCGCACCGGCCATAGTGAACGCTCGCGATATGTCGGCGCAACACGCCCTGTCCTGTGGGAGGGCAGCGGACAACAGCTGACCGATCAGGCCGGCGCCCTTCTCTGGAGCGGCCTGACCGACAACTACCTGCGCGTGACCGCCCAGGCTCCTGCCGGCCTTGACCTCGGCAACCACATCACCCCCGTCCGCCTGGAGGAACTCCACGGCGAAACCCTGTTTGGCGAACCCCACCTTCCAAAGCCTCGACCTGCGGGCATCTAGGGACCCTTCTCGAAAAAGTCCCTTTGGCCGCGTCAGCCATCAAGGAGCATCTGATGCCCACAGAAACGTCACCTGACCCGAATCAGGCTCCGGTGCCCGAACTCAAACCTGGCAACCGCCGCGAGCAAATCGGCTGGTACTTCTACGACTGGGCCAATTCCGCCTTTTCGACAACGATTGGCGCCGTCTTCCTCGGCCCCTACGTCTCGGATCTGGCCGAGCAGGCAGCCGGCGCCGACGGGCTGGTCCGCCTCCTGGGCGTTCCCATGGCGCCCTACTCATTCGTCTCCTACTGCGTCTCTATTTCTGTTGTCTTGCAGGTCTTGTTCCTGCCTATTCTGGGCGCCATCGCCGACTACTCCAGCCTGCGCAAGCGGCTGATGCAGATCTTCGCCGTCGCTGGCTCTTGGGCCACCATGTTTATGTTCTTTGTCACCGACCAGACATGGTGGCTGGGTGGCCTCCTGTTCATCATCGCCAATCTCTGCTTCGGCGCAGCCATCGTCTTCTACAATGCCTACCTGCCGGACATCGCCGAACCCGAGGAACGCGACCGCGTCTCCTCCGTGGGCTGGGCCCTCGGCTACCTGGGCGGCGGCCTCCTCCTGACACTCAATCTTGCCTTGTTCCTGCTGCGCGACACCCTCGGCATCGACGCCGGCCTGGCCGTCCGCATCAACCTGTTTTCCGGTGGCCTGTGGTGGTTCAGCTGGTCGTTCGTAACCTGGCGACTGTTGCGTTCACGCGACAAGGCCAAAGCGCTTCCTCCCGGCGAGACATATCTGTCAACCGGTCTCAAACAGCTCTGGGATACCTTCCAGGAGACGGCCAAGTATCCCCATACGATCCGCTTTCTGATCGCCTACCTGCTCTATAACGACGGCATCCAGACCGTGTTTTCAGTGGCTGCCGTCTTTGCCGCTGCCCCACTCCTCCAGGGAGGGCTGGAGATTGAGCAGGGCATGCTCACCATGGTCATTCTCATGATCCAGTTCGTCGCCTTTGGCGGCGCACTACTTTTCGGTAGGTTGGCAGTCCGCTACGGTGCCAAAAAGGCGCTGTTCTACGGTCTGATCGTCTGGACTATCGTCGTAATCTACGCCTACCTGGGTCTGCGAGGCGAGAGCCGCATCCTCGAGTTCTGGATACTGGGCGGGTTTATTGCCCTCGTCATGGGGGGCACGCAGGCCGTCAGCCGCGGCCTCTTCGCCAACATGATCCCACCCGGCAAAGAGGCGGAATTCTTCTCCATCTACGAGGTAAGCGAGCGCGGGACTTCCTGGCTCGGGCCGCTGGCTTTCGGCCTGGTCAACCAGATCACCGGCAGCCTGCGCCCGGCCATGGTCTCGATCATTCTCTTCTTTATCGCCGGTATGGCACTGCTGTTGCGTGTTGACGTGCGTCGCGCAATTGCCGAATCGGGCAACAAACCACCTGCAGTTGTCTGAGCCGAACCGACCGGCGACCTACCTGCAGCGCCCACTCGTAGACATTGCTGGTTCTGGCACTGATGGTGACTATCCCCCGGCCATTACGATCCGGTTCCTAATGGCTTGTATGATTTCGGGTTTACCCGATTCCACTGCTTGCCGCAAGCGCAATGCTGTCGAGCGTCGACCCTGCCGTGATCAGCTCCCCAGCACCGAAAACCAGCTCTGTGCTGACCGGGGGCAGCTTCTCCGCCGTCAGAAGGGCTGCGCAGCAATCACCGAGGTCTGCAACTGCCGGTCAAGGCATCCTGCCCTGATTTCGGGAGCACCTCCCGCCCGCATTTGTGGCGGTTGCCCACGCCTTGTCCGCATACCAATGCCCTGGCGCAGTGGCAGACACCTATCTGATCTGTTTCTCCATTCACCTCACCGCCCACCTTGCCGATGAAACACATGACTTTTCCTTTCTCGTCGAACATGGCGCCCAACGCGATGCACACTACCCCTTCAAACATTTCGTCAGTCCTGTTCATCCCCTGGCCCTCTAATGGACGGACGCCCCAAATAAAGGCGAACTGCCGAAATTTGGGTGGCTCGGCGTTACCGCGAATAGTACATAGGACCTGCCCAAGCGGGCCGGTCTCTCTGCAAGCGCATCTCCATCCGTGCGCGCAATCTTGGCCGCGGCAGCCACTTAGGAGCGTCTGATGCCCGCAGAGTCGTCACCCGGCAAGATTCAGACTACCGCGCGCGCAATAGTGCAGAACAACAGCCGCGAGCAAGTCGGCTGGTACTTCTACGACTGGGCAAATTCCGCCTTTTCAGTAACAGTTGGCGCCGTCTTTCTCGGCCCTTATGTTTCGAACCTGACAGTACTGGCAGCCGGCCCGGATGGGCTGGCCCGCTTCCTTGGTATTCCTGTCGCACCTTATTCACTGTTCGCATACTGCATCACGATTTCGGTCATCTTGCAGGTGCTGCTTTTGCCGATTCTTGGCGCCATCGCCGATTACTCCAACCTGCGCAAAAAGCTGATGCAGGTTTTCGCCGTCGCCGGCTCCGTCGCCACCATGATGATGTTCTTCATCACTGCCCCGACCTGGTGGCTGGGCGCGCTACTCTTCATCGTCGCCAATGTATGTTTTGGCGCCGCCGTCGTTTTTTACAACGCCTTTCTACCCGACATTGCCGACCCGGACGACCGCGACCGCGTCTCCTCGGTGGGCTATGCGCTGGGCTACCTCGGGGGCGGCATTCTCTTGACGCTCAATCTGGCACTCTATCTGATGCGCGACACCATCGGCATAGACGCCAACCTGGCCGTGCGAATCAATCTGTTCTCCGGCGGGCTGTGGTGGTTTGCCTGGTCATTCGTAACCTGGAAACTGCTGCGTTCGCAAGAAATCGCCCGCGCGCTGCCTCCCGGCGAGTCCTACCTGTCGGCCGGAATCAAGCAGCTGATCGAAACGTTCAGCGAAGCCGCGCGCTACCCCCATACCATCCGTTTTCTAATCGCCTACCTGCTCTATAACGATGGCATCCAAACTGTGTTTGCAGCCGCGTCAATCTTCGCCACCGCGCCGCTCCTCCGAGGCGGCCTGGAGATCGACCAGGGCACGCTCACGCAGGTGATTCTGATGATCCAATTCGTTGCCTTTGGAGGCGCGCTCCTTTTTGGCAAAATTGCAATGCGAATCGGGGCCAAAAGGGCGCTTATCACCGGCCTGGTTGTCTGGACCCTGGCCGTAATCTACTCTTATCTGGGCCTGCGAGGGGAAAGCCGCTTCCTGGAATTCTGGATTCTGGGAGGATGTATTGCCGTCGTGATGGGTGGCACGCAGGCGGTCAGCCGCGGCCTCTTCGCAAACATGATTCCGCCGGGCAAGGAGTCTGAATTCTTCTCCATTTACGAAGTCAGCGAGCGCGGGACCTCCTGGCTCGGCCCGATGGCGTTCGGCCTTGTCAACCAGTTCACCGGCAGCCTGCGCCCGGCGATTGTTTCCATCATTCTATTTTTTGTCGTAGGGATGATTCTGCTTCTACGCGTGGACGTGCGTCGCGCTATCGCTGAATCCGGCAACAAGCCGCCGGCAGTTCTCTGAGCTGTCTTTCTCTCAATCTCTTACAGATCCCACTCGTAAACATTGCCGGTCCTGGCATCTATTACAACTGTCTGCCCGTCCTCGAGTTCGGTCCAGTCTCCCTTCGCCTGCAGGATCGCCGGGATACCCAACTCTACCGCCGCCAGCGCCGCAATACTGTCAGGCGCCGACTCCGCCGTAATCAGCCCCCCGGCATGATAGACCAGCTCCATACTGACATGGTTCAACTCCTCGGCCACCAGGATGTCCTGCGTCGTCATCATCCGGTTCTGTAGCGCCTGGTCAAGCGGGTCCTGTCCCGGCTTCAAACGCACAATCCGGCCGCTCATGCGCCGGTTGCCCACGCCCTGCCCATGCATCAGCACTCTGGCGATGCGCCGCACCGTCATCAAATTTGTTTCTCCCGGCACGCCCCCAACCACGCCGCCGGTCACCACCGTGACGTCCCCTTGCTGCACAAATCCGGCGCTCAGCGCGATACGGACCGCGTCCTCCAACATCTCGTCGATGGTGTTCATTCGCTGCCCCATCAACGGAAATACACCCCAGTAGAGCGCAAGCTGCCGGTAAACCAGGTGGCTGGGCGTCACCGCGATAATCGGAACCGAAGGGCGGTAGCGGGCCAGTTTCTTGGCAGTTGCGCCTCGCGCCGTGGGCGCGATGATCGCCGCCGCACCCACGTTCTGCGCCGTAGCCACCGTCGCCTGGCTGACCGCTTCTGCGACCGACGGCGTCTCGCCGCCTGGAAGCTGTTCCCCGTCCGGATCATCGTTCGACGTGCCAAAGAAGCCGTCAACCGCCCGTTGCGACGGCCGGTAATGCGGTTGGGTAACACTCCGCACCCGTTCCGCTTCCAGGGCGATATTCGCCATTGTCTGGACCGACTGAACCGGATAGCTGCCGGCGGCCGTCTCGCCCGAAAGCATGATCGCGTCGCTGCCGTCCAGGACCGCGTTCGCCACGTCACTGGCCTCCGCCCGCGTCGGCCGCGGGTTGCGTATCATTGAATCCAGCATCTGCGTCGCCGTGATCACAGGCTTATCCGTGTCGATGCACCGCGCGATGATCATCTTCTGAATCATCGGCACCGCCTCCGGGCTCGTCTCAATGCCCAGGTCCCCCCGCGCCACCATCAGGCCGTCCGACGCCTCGATGATCTCCTCGATATTCTCGACCGCTTCGGGCTTCTCTATCTTGGAGATAATCGGCGTGACTCGGCCCAGAGGAGCCCGGCTCTGCACTACCTTTCTCAGCGCCTGCACATCAGCCCCGGTACGAACAAAGCTCAGCGCGATCCAGTCGGCCTGATGTTCCAGGGCGAAGTCCACGTCAACGCCGTCCTTCTCGGTCATCGATGGAACCGTCAGCTTTGTCTGGGGGAGGTTCATCCCCTTGCGATCTTCCAGAATGCCGCCGACGATCACGCGCGTCCGCACCGTCGTCTCGGTCGCGTCGATCACCTCCAATTCCAGCAGACCGTCATCCAACAGGATTCGCTCATGCGCACTGTCCACCCCGCGCTCGGCCGTCTCGAGTCGGTCTCTCACAATGCTGGCGGGGACCTCCTGATTCTGGATCGGCACGCGGCCAGGTTCGCCGATAATCTCGTCTGTGGTCAGAATAAGCTCTTCACCAGCCGCCAGAGGAACCCCACCGGGCTGCATCTCCCCCACACGCAGTTTCGGCCCCTGCAGATCCACCAGAATCGCAACCGGCCGGTTGCGCTCCTGCGCGATCTCACGAATCGTGTGGATATTGCGGGCGTGAAAATCGTGGTCGCCATGGCTCATGTTGATGCGCGCAACATTCATGCCCGCGTCGATCAGCTGAGCGAGAATCTCAGGATCGGTGCTTGACGGTCCAATTGTACACACAATTTTGACCCGCAACATTCGCGCACTCCAGTGGCTGGCGGCCGGTTATTGACGACCTGTAAACCTGGGGGACCCTTCGATGCTATGTTCCGCCGCAACGGCCAGTGAGGGAAACCACCCCGCCGGCAGCTCGGCGAAATCCCGCTTCACTACTGGTAACTGATTCTGTCGCTCGTGCGTACGACCTGGATCCACGTACGCCCCGGCTTCAGCGGAATCGGCTGCTCGCCAGGACCGAGCCAGCGCGGCGGGCTCTGGTCGTTGGCGCGCCAGGTGCCTTCATAGACCTTGCCGTCCCGAAATACGCGCAGATCCCCGAACCCGTACAGATTGATCTTAACGCTGAGCGTACCCAGGCTGTCCTCGACAATGTTGGTCAGCTCATGTTCGGCAAAGACGACGATCACATTGTCGCTGCTGATCTGCTGCCCCGTCGCCTGGTCCATA
Organism: Caldilineaceae bacterium; assembly: GCA_958295845.1. GTDB lineage: Bacteria > Chloroflexota > Anaerolineae > Caldilineales > Caldilineaceae > Bin5. The sequence goes on along the minus strand of OY282376.1, from coordinate 3,705,580 downwards.
TGGACCGCGCCGCTCTGATAACGCAGATACCGGCCGCTTGACGGATCGTACCGCCACTCGACACCGTTATTCTCAGGGTAGGGAATCCGAACGACTGTCGCCTCAGAGGCCCAGAACTCCTGCGGCGCGCCGCTGAAAGAAAAGCTCGCCCTCTCCGGTGGCCGGGGACTGTTCTTCTGCCCTTCCAGCCACGGACTGAAAATCTCCAGGCAGTAAGGCAGCAGCGGCGACACGTCGCACGTTTTCGCCATATCGATCATCCACCGGCGCACTCTGTCAACACTCGTCCGCAAGCGCGTGCGATAGTTGCTGCCCACACTGTAAAAATACGTTAGGCTTTCAGGATCTTCCGAATCGGCGTCCAGATACGGGAACCCAACCTCATTCTTCAGCAGATAGCGGATGCCGTCACTGCCGCCCGAGCAAGCCAGAATGCCGTCGAACATGTAAGTGGTATGGATATTGGGCCACCGCGCGCTGCGAACCGGCCCGATCTCCTTGGCAGGAATGCTCTGGTACATGCTCGTGAGCCGGGTCAGATGAAAGCCGTCCACGATGTATTCGTAGGTCACGTCCGCCTCGTTCAACCCGTAATGGGCCGCACGGCTGTCGACGTCATTGTTGAGGCAGACGAGAATTGGAGTCTCTTGCAGCAACGTGGGATCGGCCAGTGGCAATCCGGTGTAACGCGCCACGCCCCCCGGTACCGGCGTAGCGGTAGCCTGCACGCTCTCCGAACCGGCGCTTGTGCCCTCCGTAGCACCGGCTGGTTCAGGGGTTGCGGTGTCGGCCGCTTGCCCAATACCTGCCGATTCCGGCGTCTTTGTGGGCGTTGACGTCGCGCCGCCCTCTTCGCCCCCGGCGCAAGCCGACAGCGAAAACAGGAGCATCAGGATCAATACGACAGCATTCGATTTCATGCTTGTTACCAAGGGGGTTTGTGGGTTCAAAGAGTCCGGTCTCCCGGCCGCAACCGTTTCCAAATGGCGACTGCCGCGCCGATTCTTCAGAGTGACATCTGACCTGAGTTTCAATGGTTTCCTTCAGTTCTGGGCAGTGTGTTGGGGGCCGCGAATTGCACGATGAAAAGTGGCTGCATCAACTGTCGCTAGTATACTACACACGTACAGATCCACTACTTTCATACCGCGCAATGACTCAGCCACAACTGATTTGCCAACCGAATGAGGCGAGCAAAGCTGTCGACTCTCTCCTCACTCCTTTCCACTTTCCTCGCTTTTTTGGGCGGTCGTGCCTTCGGCCCTCCCTTGTGCGGGGGCTGCGCCCCCGCAACGCCCCCCTCCAAAAACATGCCTTATCCACCATACGCCGTGTTTCCAGCGGTGCGTCTCTGGCACGGTGACGGCGGCCAGCGAGTACACAAAGAGATAGCCCGATTGGCAACGTGACTTAAGGTCCGGTCCACACAGGCGCTGTATACGACAGTTACCTAACCGCAATGTTCTTTCAGATCAGCCCCCCATATTGGCCGGTCCACTCCCCACCTTCAGACCTGCCGTTGGCATGCAGGCAGCTGCCCGAGATGTAAATTGCCCTCATCCTCGTCCCGTCACCCGTCACAGCAAATCCGCCAGCAACGATACGGGCGACTGCGACTGTACGCCAGTAAAATGCTTGATCTGCTGGCGGCAAGAGAATCCGGGGCTGACTAGCGCCTCGTTCTCCTCCAGATCGCGAGCGGCCGGCAGCAACCGGCGTTCCCCAATCAGCTTCGAGACATCGTAATGCTCATAACCGAACATCCCTGCCAGCCCGCAACAGCCGCTGTCCAGAACGGTCACGTCGCAATCAGGAATGGTCCCTAGAAGCCGTTGCAGCGGCTGCATGCCCACCAGGGCCTTCTGATGGCAGTGCCCGTGAACCAGCACCCTGGAAGGGCCCGCCTTCGTCGGCGCCATGCGCGGCCCGGCCCACTCTTCAACCAGCTGGCACGCCGCCGCCACCTTGCGAGCCTCCTCCTGTGCCGCCCCGCGCAGCAACCGGGGATGGTCGTCCTGCACAGCCGAGTAACAGCTTGGCTCACAGAACAGTATCGGAGTCCCCGCCTCGGCCAGCGGCAGCAGCGCGGCCGTAGTCGCCGCCGCCTGCCTCGCAGCCGCATCCAGAAAGCCCTTTGAAATCAGCGGCCGCCCACAACAGACCTGCGGCGCCACCGTCACCTCCGCCCCGCACCTTTCCAGCACCTTCACCGCGTCTGCCAGCTGCTCCGGCTCATAGTAATTGTTGAACGTGTCCGCAAACAGCGCCACGTCCGTCTTTGCAGACGCGTCATCGACCCTTCCTCTGCGCCAGCTCTGCGTGAACGGTCGTCCGCTGAACGCCGGCAAAGGCCGCCGTCGATCCAATCCAAACACCGCCTCATTCAACCGTCGAACCGGCCCGGCCGCGGCCAGCCAGTTCGAAAACGGCGCCAGCCGGCTCCCCCAGCGCGCAATGACATCGGCCCTCGACAACACCCGGTCCTTGAAAGCCGCCCCCTGACGCGTATGATACTGGTGCAGAAACTCACTCTTAAGCCGCGCCATGTCCACGCCCGTGGGACACTCTCTCTTGCACGCCTTGCACTCCAGGCACAGGTCCAACACCGGCAGCAGCTCCTCGTCGCCGAAACCAGTCGCCTCCAGACCGCCGGAAAGGGCCACACGCAGCGCGTTCGCCCGGCCGCGCGTGCTGTCAATCTCATTGCGCGTAGCCATATAGGAAGGACACATGGTGCCCGTCAGCGTCTTCCGGCAAGCACCCACCCCACTGCACTGTTCCGTCGCCCGCAACAGTCCGCCGAAATCAGAAAAATCGAACTTGGTGGCCTGTTCCTCCCCGCCCTCTCCTCCGGATCCCACGCTGACCGCGTCAGGTCCACCGGCTCCTGGGGGCTGCTGCGTTGAACCGTCGGCCTGCCCGTCCACTGCTTCAAAACGGAGGTTCGATGTCAGGGCCGGCGCGTGCACAATCTTGCCCGGATTGAGCATGTTGCTCGGGTCAAACGCCGATTTCACCTCGCAAAACGCTTCGTAGAGCGCCGGGCCGAACATCTTCTCCTGAAACGGTGCCCGCACCAGTCCGTCGCCGTGCTCGCCCGAAAGCGCGCCCCCGTACTCCAGCACCAGATCAGCCACTTCCCCTGCGATCGCCTCGAAGCGCTGTACACCCAGTGTGCTCTTCATGTTGACCACAGGACGAACGTGCAGCAGCCCGACCGACGCATGCGCATAGAACCCGGCCTGCGTGTCGTATTTCGCCAGAATTCTCTGAAAGTTCTCGATATAGTCGTGCAGTCGTTCAGGCGGCACCGCCGTATCTTCAACAAACGAGATCGCCTTGGCGTCCCCGGTCTGCGACATCGTAAGTCCCAGCGCGGCGCGGCGCAGTTCCCAGATGCGGGCCTGCTCCTCAGCCCCGACCGCCCGGTACACATAGTTACCCAGCCCCTGCGCCGTCAGGTCGGCCTCCAGCCGCTCGATCTTGTCCCCCAGTTCTTCCCCAGACTGGCCGAAAAACTCCACCAGCAGCACCGCGCCCGGGTCGCCCTGGATGAACTCCCTCAACGGCGCGTATTCGATCCGGCCCCGCGTCTTGTCCAGCATAAATCGGTCAATCAGCTCGACCGCCGACGGACCGTGTTCCAGGATTACCGGTGTAGCCCGCATCGCCTCCAGCAGGTCGTCAAACTGCACGCTGCACAGGACGCGGCGCGGAGGCAGCGGCGCCAGTCGCATTTTGGCCGCAACCGTCAGCGCCAGCGTACCTTCGGATCCGACCACAATGCGAGCCAAGTTGAACGGTTCCCGGTCCCCCGCAGCCCCGCCGTCGGGAAGGAACTCGTCCAGGTTGTACCCGCCAACGCGCCGCAAAATCCGCGGATATCTCTGACGGATCTCCGCTTCCATCTCGCTGCCCAGCCGCTGCACCGTCCGGTAGGCTTCGCCCTCTAAATCCCCTTGCACCAGCTTGGAACGCAGACCTTCCTCCGCCATCGGCCCAAGGGTTGCCCCACTGCCGTCCGCAAACACGACGTCGACCGATTCAACGTAATCGATCGTCTTGCCGTAAATGATCGAACGCGTGCCCGCCGAATTGTTGGCGATCATCCCGCCGATCGTGGCCCGGTTTGACGTTGATAGGTCCAGGGGAAGGTGCAGTCCATGCGGCTTAAGCAGAGCATTCAGTTCATCGAGGACGATCCCCGGCTCGACCGTAACCGTCGCCGCCGCAGTATCCAGGTCGAGCACACGGTTCATGTAACGCGAGAAATCCAGCGATAGACCCGCCCCTATCGCCTGTCCGGCCTGGGAGGTCCCGCCCCCGCGCGCCGTGATCGAGACGCCGTGCTCCCTGCAGAGCCGGACCACCGCGACCACATCCTCCCGGCTCCGGGGTGTCACAACCCCCAAGGGCAGGATCTGGTAGACGCTCGCGTCCGTCGCGTGCATCGCCCGGCTGGCGCCGTCAAAATGGACGTCGCCTGCTACCGCTGCGCGCAAACGATGCGCAAGTCTCTCGACCTCAACTTGGCTCGCCTCGGAGGTATCTTCGTGGGGCATTGTAAGAGGGATAATGCGTTACGGGTCCTTCGCAAGGAATGCCAGCGCCTCGCTGACGCCTCCGCTGACATGAGGCACGTCGCAGGCCGCCAGTCCCATCTCCACACCGCAAAGCGTCCCAGCCAGCATCAGGTCGTTCATATCGCCAAGATGGCCGATGCGGAAGACCTTGCCCTTCACCTGGCCGAGCCCGGTGCCCAGCGACATGTCGAATCGTTCCAATATGACCTGGCGCAGAACGTCGGGGTTATAACCCGCCGGCATAGTCACCGCCGTCAGTGCCGAAGAATAGGCTTTCGCGTCCCGGCAGAAGACATCCAGACCCCAGCCGCGCACCGCCCGCCGCGTCGCTTCCGCCAACCGGGCGTGCCGCGCGAAAACCTGCGGCAACCCTTCCTCAAGAAGCAGCGACAGCGCTACGTCCAAACCGTAGAGTAGATTCGTGGCAGGCGTATACGGGTAGAAGCCGTCCCGGTTAAACGCCATGACCGGCTCCCAGTTCCAATAGGAGCGCGGCATCCCTGCCGAGCTGGAGGCCGCCAGCGCCTTGGGGCTCGGCGCATTGAAGCCGAGACCCGGCGGCGTCATCAGCCCCTTCTGCGAACCGGCGATGGTAACATCAACGCCCCACTCTTCATGTTTGTACGCCATCGCGCCCAGAGAAGAGACAACGTCCACCATCAGCAGGGCATCGTGGCCGGTGCGGTCCAGCGCAGCCCGCGCGCCGGCTACGTCGTTGACCACGCCGGTGGATGTCTCATTGTGAACCAGCGCCAGCGCTCGAATCTCCCGCCCCCGGTCCTCCGCCAGGCGGTTCTCGAGTGCCGCCATATCGATCGGGCAACGCCAGTCGCCCTGCAGCTCCTCTACAGTCAGGCCCACCCCCGCCGCCACCTTCTGCCAGTTTGAGGAAAACTGGCCGTTCGAGCCGAACAGCACGCGGTCACCCGCAGAAAGCGTGTTCACCATCGCCGCCTCCCATGCCCCGCTGCCCGAGGATGGGTAGACAATGACAGGCCCGCTCGTCTGGAAGACCTGCTTCAGCTGCTCCAGAATTCGGAGCGTAAGCCGTGCCCAGTCAGGACCCCGATGGTCTATCGTAGGGCGGGAGAGCGCCCGCTTCACGCGCTCGGGCAAATTGGTCGGGCCGGGTATCTGCAGAAAGTGGCGGCCAGGGCCGGAATTGGACATGGTTGATTTCCCAATGAACAGCGTCGTCAGGACAACTCTTCCTGAAGACGACGCATTACGATTTCAGTCTCCCCTTCTCGGAGCGTATGGACGGCAATGTGAAGGCTGCCGGTATCCGTTCGGCAGAAGATTGCCGGTGAGCCACTCTGGAGCGCTTGCGAGACCTCTTCAGCCGTTCGTCCCTTTTCTTGCTCATCCCAGCTGACGTCCAGGCGCATCCACGGGCCCTCCCCGTCCTCCTGCCACATATTTTCCGCGCTTACACCAGAGACTCCGGCCAGACCGGCAGAAATCCGGGCGATGCGGTCGGCCTGGTCTTGCAGCCGCTGCTCGTGATCGGTGTCCAGCCAGTGGCGCAGAGCCATCGTCGTCCCGACCACCTCCTGCCGGTCCACCTTGTAGCCGCGGCCGATGCTGTTGTTGCCGGTCTCGAAGCCGGTAAAGCCGTTGAGCCGCGCCTTGCTGACGTACTCACCATCCCCGCACAGGATACCGGTCGAATTGCCGGAACCAAGGTACTTGCCGCCAAAGCAGACCAGGTCCGCCCCGCTTGTAGCCACCCGCCGCATCCGCTCCAGCGGGTAAATCTCCGCAGCCGCGTCAACCAGTATTGGGATGCCGGCTGCGTGCGCGATCTCTATCGCATCGGGCAGCGAGACCGTATTGGGGGAGCGTTCGCCGGCCGCGAAGTAGAGAATGCCAGCCGTCTGCGCACCGATCGCATCGCGCAACTGCTGCGGCGTGCAGCCGTCTTCCTCGCCGACCTCGACCAGCTTTCCGCCCGGCACCGTGACGCTGCGATCATACCGGTAGCGCGTCGCCTTCTGGATCAGGAACTCGTCCTTCATGCCCGTCGTGTCCGGCAGCTGGCGGATCCGCTCCGGATCCGTTCCCGCCAGGATGCCGGCCGCGCCCTGCACCAGTGCCGCATAGCACCCGGACGTCACCAACCCGCCGCCCGTTCCCAGCATGTCGGCGATGGCCTTGCCCGCACCGTCGAATACGTCGTCCATCAACGTATACGCCGTGTTGGCCGACTCCATCGCTTCACGCACCTCAGGCGAAAGCACCGAGCCTCCCAGGATCGTCATGTGGCCCCCGGCGTTGATGATGGGCCGGATTCCCAGGGTCTCATAGATGTCAGGACTGGACATTGTTCAGCGCTCCTTGGTTCAATTGAAGAAATCCTTGTCTTCCTGCGCCAGATGCTTCCTGGCTGCGTTCTTGTTAAACGTGACACCCAGGCCGGGCCGGTCCCAGACTGTTATGTAGCTGTTCTCGACGATCGGGTCCGGCAGCCCTTCAACAATATCATACCACCATTCCTGCCGCGCGACCGGATACTCAAAAGCGATATAGTTGCGAGGCAGCGCCGCCGCCATCTGCACAAGCGCAGCCAGGCCGATCAGTCCGTCCCCCGTCCCGTGCGGCGCCATCAGTATCCCGTGCAAGTCAGCGTACTCCGCCACCCACTTCAGCTCGGCAATGCCGCCGATGTCGGCCGGGTCCGGCCCAACAATGTTGACCGCCTGCTTCTCGAACAGCTCCTTGAAATTCTGCCGCAGATAAATCTGCTCGCCGGTGTGAATTGGCGTCGAGCTGCTGCGAGTCAGCTCGCGGTACAGTTCGGCCAGCACATAGGGAGTGTAGTCGCCGGTAATCGTATCCTCCAGCCACATGATATGCATCCCCTCCACCGCCTTGGCCAGCCGGATGGCGTCCGGAACCGTCCACCCAGGCCCGCAGTCAAGGGCCAGGCCGATCCTGTCGCCGGTTACCTCCTTCATCGCCTCGATGCACGCCACGACATGCTTAAATCCCCTCTCCGTCAGCAGCCCCCGCTCGGTCTGGTGACCTACCCCCAGGCGCTCGCCGTATGAGAACCCCTCCAGCTGATCCGGCATCTGACTGTGGTAGCCGATTCCCTGCTTGATGATGGTGAACCCTTCACGGGCTTCTGCCATCCGCGCCATATTTTCGGCATAATGTTCCGGCTCCTGGCCCGCCAGCGGAAACCGAAGCGCGCCGTTGTAAACGAGCACTTTGTCGCGCACCTTCCCACCCAGCAGCTTGTAAACCGGCAGATTCGCCGCCTTCCCCGCGATATCCCACAGCGCCATCTCGATCGCGCTGACAGCGCTGCCCCAGGGCTTGAAGCTGCCCAATCGCCGGATGCGCAGCATCACCCGCTCCACGTCCGTAGGATCCTGCCCCAAAATGTAATCGCGGTAGAAGAGCACATGCGGCTTGAGATAGGCCTTGAAATGTTCCGCCTGCCCGTAGCCCTCAATGCCGGCATCCGTCGTAATCCGAACCACAGGACTGCCGCCTAAAACTGCGCACTTGAGATCGGTGATCTGCATGAAAATTCTCCACTAACGAGAACGTTCCTTGGAATTTAAGCTTTATATCCCCAGCTACACCCTGAATGTGCTCCGACCATAATTCAGGTTGCCCGAGACCCAGAAACTAACTGCTACGCCCGTCGCTGCAACCGGCTGATGGGCGGTACCCAGACACACCAAATTGTACTGCGTTTTCCCGATGAATGCCACTACCCGGGCCCCCGAAGCGCATCCCCAAATAGACGTCACCTCACTAGAACCTCTGTTATCGACTAGCCCATGTCCACACCTCACATCCATCCCCAAAAAATCGCCCATTCATCGACCACTAACCACTAACCACTAACCACTAACCACTAACCACTAACCACTGACCACTGACCACTGCAGTTGTGCGTTCGGGCCTTCGGCCCTCTCTTGTGCAGGGGCTGCGCCCCCGCAACGCCCCGCCCATGCTAGCCACCGTGCTCATTCTTCCCTAGTAACGTGCCTACCTAACAGTGTCTACCCCCCCACCGGTCCCGTAGGGGCAGGCCTTGTGCCTGCCCAAGCACGCGCGGCCCCGCTTCCGCCTCCCGCTCAAGTAACCCGTAGGGGCAGGCCTTGTGCCTGCCCAGGCCGGCGCAGCCACGCCGCCACCTCCCCCCTAAAATAACGCGTAGGGGCAGGCCTTGTGCCTGCCCAGGCCGGCGCGGCCACGCCGCCACCTCCCCCCGCTCAAGTAACCCGTAGGGGCAGGCCTTGTGCCTGCCCAGGCCCGGCGAAACAGGCCGCTTCCGCCTCCCGCTCAAATAACGCGTAGGGGCAGGCCTTGTGCCTGCCCAGGCCGGCGCGGCCACGCCGCTGCCACCTCCCCCCTCAAATAACGCGTAGGGGCAGGCCTTGTGCCTGCCCAGCGCCCCTCCAAAAGCCGGCAACCAATCTCACCCAACGCCAATATAAACCCCCGCCAGCCCATCCCCAACCTCACATTTGGACCGCACCAGGCAATTTTCCCATTTGCCAATAGAACAAATGATCTGCTATACTCTCTACTGGCAGGTCCGCGAAGCTGACCGAACAGAAGAGATCCGAACAGCCGATTGAAAACTGTCCACCTCAGCCTCCTTTGCAAGTCACCGTCCAGCGGCAGTTCCTTCTCCTGCCGGACAGCGGCGGGCGGGCCCCGGCACTGATTCTTGTGTGCGCCGTCCTCCCTCGAATGGCGCACTGGTAGTCTCGAATCCGCTGCCTGGGTCCGCCCTGCCAGGACTTGGCCCGCACCGCCCGTGACAGAGAACGCTCAACGCGGAAACTCAGGCCGTTGCATCCTCCTTTTCCGGGCGCCATTCCCGGCTACGAGCCTAGTTGACCCCCGCCAACGACTAACCACTGCCTCTGTACCCGGCAATTCTCCTCACAACCCCATTCTGGTACAATAGGCCCTGCTCTGCATGGCACGCCATATTCAGTCGCCACAGCTTCTCTGGGCTAATCGCCTACCCACTTCACCTGTTCTAACGTTGCAACGCAGTTCTCGTCCCCAAATCGGTTCGCAACACAAATTCCATCCTAAATCACAAAAGGAAGACACAATGCGACTCTTGCTATTCGATGACTACAAGCTGGGTGTATGGAACGGCGACCATGTCCTGGACGTCTCCGCCGCCGTCGCCGACAGCGACCATCACTCCCCCCAGGAGATGATGCAGATGCTGATCTGCGACTGGGAAAACGTCAAACCCCGCATCAAGGAAGCGGCCGCCTCCGCGACAGGCGTCTCGCTGGACGACGTTACCTGCCGCCCACCTCTTCCCAGACCCGGACAGCTGGTCTGCCTGGCCGGCAACTATCTCGAGCCTGCCAAGCCCGAACGCGGTCTCTTCAACGCCTTCCTCAAATCGCCCAACGCCGCCCTCGGCCACGGCGGCACAGTCGTCCTCCCCAGCGCCGAAGCCAGCGTCTTTCATTTCGAACCGGAGCTGGCCATCGTCATCGGCAAGCCGGCCAGCTACCTCGCCGCCGAAGACGCCATGGACCACGTATTCGGGTACACGCAGTTCATGGATGTCTCCGCCAGGGGGCTGCCAGGCGGCTTCTTCCTCGGCAAATCGTGGCATACCTTCGCCCCCTTGGGCCCCATGCTCGTAACCCGCGACGAAATTCCCAACGCCAACGACCTCAACGTGCGCCTGTGGGTCAATGACGAAAAGAAGCACGACATCACCACCGCCGACATGGACCGCCACATTCCCGAACTGCTGGCCGAGGTTACCAACGTGCTACCCCTGCAGCCCGGCGACGTCGTCGCCACCGGCACCCATCACTTCGGTCTCGAACCAATCCAGGACGGCGACACAATTAAGCTGCAGATCGACCAGTTGGGGCCGGCTCTGGTCGTACACTGCTCCGATCCTTCAGGCCGTAGCTGGGAGAGATAGACGGCGCCCAAAGGCTCTTTTTCAGCGGTTGTGCTACCTGAAGGGCTATGATATGATCTTTATTGAGAGATTGGGATCCACCCAATTGCGCTGAGCGCTCTCAGCGCGCAAAGCTCACTTGAGTGGATGGCAATTTGGCTGCCGTAAATCTTCCGATTTCGGGAGATTGCGGCGGTCAGATCAGCCTTCTTCTTACTGCCGCCCTCTTTTTTCCAAAAAAAATCAAGCCCGACGCTTGCATACTTGACCTACTCCACGGAAAGTCGAATAACTGGTCCCTTTAACTGCTCAAGGAGGCAAAACCATGCAGAGAAGAGCACCAAAGAGGATTTCCCGGCGTGAGTTCATGCGCGTCTCCGCGTTCACTGCTGCCGGCGTTGTGGTCGTGGCTTGTGGCGCCGATGGCGGACCGCCTGCAGAAGAAGCGGCAGCCGCCGACGAGGCGCCCGCAGAGGAAGCCGCAGCCGAACCGGCCGCGCCTTCAAAGTACAATGAAGCGCCCATGCTGGCGGAAATGGTTGCTAACGGCGAACTGCCGCCAGTGGATGACCGGCTGCCGCTGGAACCGCTGGTCATCACGCCCGAAGAGGAAATCGGCGACTACGGTGGCATCTGGAACCGCCTGGCCACCTCAGCCAGCGACAACCAGTTGGGCGGCAAGGTCGGCGGCGAGCACCTTGTGCGCTACAACAAAGACGGCACACAGATCAACCCCAACGTCTTTGAAAGCTGGGAAGTGTCGGACGACGGCACAACCTTCACATTCAACCTGCGCCCGGGGATGAAATGGTCCGATGGCGAGCCCTACACCGCCAATGACCTTCTCTTCTACTACGAGGATGTCCTCCTCAATGAGGATCTGACCCCATCCTTCCCCAACTGGCTCATCGTTGACGGCGATCCGGCGGTGATCGAAAAAATCGATGACTACACGCTCCAGTTCACATTCACGTCTCCCTATGCACTGTTCATCAACGTGCTCGGCTCACTGTGGGGAGACGCATTCGCCAGATACTGTTCCCACTACCTCAAACAATTCCACATCGACTATGCCGACAAGGACGAGCTGGAAGCCATGATGGCGGATGCTGGTGTGGAGCATTGGTACCAGCTCTTCGGTACCAAACCCGACACCAGGCGCAATCCCGATACGCCCAGCTATCTCCCCTGGAACCTCAGCACGCCCTCCCACAATGATCCCTTGATCGCCGACCGCAATGCCTTCTATTGGAAGGTCGATCCGGATGGCAACCAGCTGCCCTACATCGACGCCATCCACTGGAGTCTTGTCGACGGCAAAGACCAGCTCAACCTGCGCGCCATCCAGGGCGAAGTCGACATGCAGCTGCGCCACATCACCTTTGACAACGTACCCCTGTTCATGGAGAACATGGAGAGAGGCGACTACCGCGTCATGCTTTGGCAGAGAGGCCAGGTCACCGATACCGTCCTGCATCTCAATCACACCAACAAAGATCCCGTGCTGCGAGAGATCGTCCAGGACAAGCGCTTCCGCTACGCCCTCTCACTGGGCATGAATCGCGCCGACATCAACGAAGCTGTCTATCTCGGTCAGACCGAACCCACCCAGGTCTCTCCCACCAGGAACTCTCCCGTCTATTGGGAACCCCAAGCCATAAGCATGACCGAGCACGACCCCGAACAGGCCAATGCCTACCTCGACGAAATGGGTCTCACCGAGCGCGACGACGAGGGCTACAGGTTGCGCCCTGACGGAGAACGGCTCAGCCTTGTCTTTGAGTATGTGGCAATCTTCGCCGCCTGGGGCGACATTGCCGAGCTCTTGACCGCCCAATGGAAGGATATCGGGCTGGAGTTGATCAGCACGGAAATCGACCGCAGTCTCTTCGGGCAGCGTCTCAGCGCCAATGAGCTGGACCTTGGCGTATGGCATAGCAGCGGCGAGTGGAACCCCTTCATCGAACCGCGCTCCTTCGTGCCGATTGTGAACAACTATGCCTTGCGGCAGTACGCCTTCTACTACAATAGCGGCGGCAAAGAGGGATTCGAGCCCACCGGTGACATTCTGAAGGCGATAGAGATCTGGGAAGAGATCAAGACCACCGTGGATGTGGAGACTCAGCACGCACTGTTCCGCCAGATTCTCGAGCTCAACATGGAGAACCTGTGGCAGATCGGCGTCACCACCGCGCCGCCGCAGCCGGTAATCGTCAAGAACTACTTCCGCAACGTGCCCGAAGACGGCATGTTCGACGACCAGCCGCGCTCGCCATCGAACACCGGCATGGAACAGTACTTCATCCGCGCTGGACAGGATACATAGGCTGACTGGCCGGACGGGCGGCATGCCCGCAAGTCACAGCTTCAGTTGCCTGTAGGGGCGACTGCTGCACTGTCAATCCATGCCGAAACGCGCTTTCGCGGCTTGTGAAAGGAAGCCTGACAGTGTGCCGGAGACGCATCCAGGCCACGCATCTAGGACACTGTGCCTGCCACTGTCACATCTGTTTCGATCTGGCAGGGAGACGGACACAATCAAGCTGTACAGTATCGGGGAGAATATACGCTGATGGACGCCGCGGGCCTGCCGAAAACGGCAACGCCCGCGGCGACGCGTTTGCCAGGGGTGACGGTATATGACACGGTAGCTGAAGTCTCATCTCTCCCTCCGCAGCGCCGACGGCGGCGATTTGGAAATCAGACCGTAGAGGCACATTAAAGGGGGACATGACAGAGCCACAGGCAAGAGACGTGGCGGCAATGTGCCCACAGGACATAGACCAGGTGAAATCATGAGCATGTCACAAGAAAACATTGTCGCCAAACCCATCACGCAAGGCCCAAAACACCACTTCTTCGGCTACTACGCCATCTATCCCTGGGATTCAACCGGCAAATACCACCTCTGCCTGCAGTCGGACTTCCATGATCGCCCGCCCGCCGACGGCGACACCGCGGTAGTCGGCCTCATCGATACTGATTCCGGCAACTTCGAAGGCGTGGCCGAAACCCAGGCTTGGAACCTGCAGCAAGGGTCCATGATGCACTGGCTCCCCACCGCGCCCGACCGCCTCATCACCTACAACGCCCGCGATGACGACCGCTTTGTCAGCGTGATCCACGACATCCACAGCGGCCACAAACGCCTCCTGCCATACCCGATCGCCGCCATCACCCGCGACGGGCGCAAAGCGCTGGGGCTGAACTACGCCCGGCTCTGGGATATGCGCCCCGTGGTCGGCTACCCCGGGCTCACCGACCCCAACGCAGACCGTAAACATCCTGCCGACGACGGCCTCTATATCATGGATACCGACTCCGGCGAGGGCAAACTGCTCTTCTCATATGCAGACGCCCGCGACTACCTCAGCGGCTATCCGGAGGTCCAGAAACACAAGATCTGGTTCAACCACCCGTTTATCAACCGCGACGACTCCCGCGTTGCCTTCGTCGTAGTCTACTGGGATGACGCCGGGGCCAGGAAAACCGTATGCCTGACCATGAACCTGGAAGGGGGGGAAATTCGCATTCTGAACGACCTCGGCACCTCGCATTGCGACTGGCGCACCAAAGACGTCATCTTCGGCTGGTTCACGACAAAAGAAGGGATAAACTTTTTCTTGGTCAACGACGACACCGGCGAATACCAATCCGTGCGTCCCGACGTCCTCTCCCGCGACGGCCACTGCAGCTTCACCCGCGACGGAGCCTGGCTGCTGAACGATGATTACCCGGATGAGACTAACCACCGCACCTTGTTCCTGTGGAACATGGCCGAAGAGCGCATGGTCGTCCTGGGGCGTTTCCTGTCTCCCCCCTTCTTCCAGGACCAGATCCGCTGCGACCTGCACCCCCGCTTGAGCCGCGACGAACGCCAGGTCAGCTTTGACTCCATCCACGAAGGCAGCCGGCAGGTCTATGTGATCGATGTTTCAGAGGTGTTGGAACGATGAGCACCACCTGTATTGCATAATTCGAACTCCAAACGCTACCTGGCTTAAGGCCTCAATCGGGAGGCGGCGGCAACCTGATACACCGCTTTCCACCTGTCCGCACTCTTAGCCCCGGCAAGCGGGCCTCCTGCCCGCCACCCGGAAACTTACCCTGAAGAGTCATGGCTGGATGCCATGACACTATAAAAGGAGGCAAGTCATGCGACAGAAAGTTTTCAAGAGGATTTCGCGACGTGAGTTCATGCGCGTATCGGCGCTGACCGCTGCTGGCGTAGCGGTCGTAGCCTGCGGCGCAGACGGCGGCCCTGCCGCGGCGGACGAGGCTCCGGCGGCTGAAGAAGTGGCCGCGCCGGAGGCCTCAGCTTCCCAGTATAATGAGGCGCCAATGTTAGCGGAGTTAGTGGCGAACGGAGAGTTGCCGCCTGTGGATGAACGGCTGCCTCTCAATCCGCTAGTCATCACACCCGAAGAGGAGATCGGGGATTACGGTGGTATTTGGAATCGACTGGCGACCTCCGCCGGCGACAATCAGTTGGGGGGCAAAGTCGGCGGTGAACATCTCGTGCGCTACAACAAAGACGGTTCACAGATCAACCCGAACGTCTTCGAAAGTTGGGAGGTTTCGTCCGACGGCGCGACCTACACCTTCCACCTGCGCGAGGGAATGAGATGGTCGGACGGCGAGCCGTACACAGCCAGTGACATCCTCTTCTACTATGAGGACGTGCTCCTCAATGAGGAGCTGACCCCGACCTTCCCGTCCTGGCTCAGGCTCTCCGGAGAGCCGGTGGTGATTGAAAAACTGGATGACTATACCCTCCAATTCAAGTTTGCCGCCCCCTATGCCCTGTTTATCAATGTTCTTGGCTCTCTGCGGGGAGACCGCTTCGCGAGTTACTGCGCCCACTACCTGAAGCAATTTCACGTCAAGTATGTCGAAAAGGACGAGATGGATGCGATGATCAAGGATGCGGGCGTGGAGCACTGGTACCAGGTGTTCGGCACGAAGCCGGATCCCAGGCGCAATCCCGACAACCCCTCCTATCTTCCCTGGAATCTGAGCACGCCGTCACACAATGATCCGTTGATCGCCGATCGCAATCCATTCTATTGGAAGGTCGATCCGGAAGGCAATCAGCTACCCTACATCGACAGCATCCATTGGAGCCTGGTGGACGGCAAAGACCAGCTCAATTTACGCGCAATCCAGGGCGAAGTCGACATGCAGTTAAGGCATATCACCTTTGACAACGTGCCTCTATTCATGGAGAACCAGGAAAGAGGCAACTACCGGGTAATGCTTTGGCAAAGGGGTCAGGTCACCGACACGGTCCTGCATCCAAACCATACCAATAAAGATCCGGTGCTGCGCGAGATCGTTCAGGACAAGCGTTTCCGCTACGCCCTATCGCTGGGAATCAATCGTGCAGACATAATCGAAGCGGTCTACCTGGGCCAGGCAGAGCCCAATCAGGTCTCCCCGACAAAGACGTCGCCGCTCTATTGGGAGCCTCAGGCCAAAAACCTGATTGAACACGATCCGGATCGGGCCAATGCCTACCTCGATGAAATGGGTTTAACCGATCGGGATGAGGATGGTTACCGGCTGCGCCCTGACGGCGAGCGGCTCAGCATAGTATTTGAGTACGCGGCAGTCTTTGGCGCCTGGGGCGACATTGCCGAACTCTTGACGGCTCACTGGAGTGAGCTCGGCATTGAACTGATCAGTACCGAAATTGACCGCAGTCTGTTAGGCCAACGCACCAGCGCCAATGAGTTGGATCTCGCCGTGTGGACAGGGAGTGGCGAGTTTAACCCCTTTATCGAACCGCGTTCATTCGTGCCCTTGGTGCCCAATATAGCCTTGCGACAGTACGCCTACTGGTGGGAAAGCGACGGCAAGGAGGGCGTGGAGCCTACGGGTGACATACTGAGGGCGTTGGAGCTCTGGGAGGAGATAAAGATAACGGTTGATGAGGAGAAACAGCGCACATTGTTCCGCCAGATCCTGGAACTGAACAAGGAGAACCTGTGGCAGATTGGCATCGCCACCTCGCCGCCGCAACCCGTCATCGTCAAGAACTACTTCCGCAACGTGCCCGAGGACGGCATGTACGACGATCAGCCGCGCTCGCCTTCCAATACGGCCATGGAACAGTACTTCATCCGTGCAGGGGAGGACACATAAGCCGACCACGCGACAAGGAAGCGTTCCTGCAAAACCCTGTCGTAGTCGCCGATAGGGGCGTCTGCAGCACTGTTAGTCCATGTCGAAACGCGCTTGCGCGGCTCGTTAGAGGAAGTCTGATGGCGCGCCGGACACGCATCCAGGGCACGCATCCAGGGCACTATAGCGACAACCGTTTCTCCTGTCTCGATCTTGCAGGGAGAAGTACACAAGCAGGCTGGACCGTTTCCCTGAGAAACTGCGCGAATGGTGGCCGCGGGTCTGCCGGAGACGGCGGTGCCCGCGGCAACGCGTCTGCCCAGGAAGGCAGCGCTTGACTCGGGGCCTTCTTGTTATCCGCCCGCACAGCAGCGCGAGCGGCGCGGTGAATCGGAATCGGAACAGTAGAGGCACATGGCAGAGTGTAGTTTAGAGTACGCCCACAAAAGTCAAACAAGGTGAGACTATGAGCACGTCACAAGAAAACTCTGTTGCCAAAGCCATCACGCACGGGCCGAAGCACCATTTCTTCGGCTACTACGGCATCTGTCCCTGGAATGCCACCGGCCAGTACCACCTCTGCCTGCAGTCGGATTTCCACGACCGTCCGCCCGCCGCAGGAGATACCGCCGTGGTCGGCCTCGTGGATATGGAGACGGCCAAATTCGAAGGCGTAGCTGAAACGCAGGCATGGAACCTGCAGCAAGGATCAATGCTGCACTGGTTGCCCACTGCGCCCGACCGGCTGATCACCTACAACGCACGCGAGGAGGACCGCTTCGTCGGCGTGGTGCAGGACATTCACAGCGGACAAAAGCGGATACTGCCCTACCCGATCAGCGCCATGAGCCGTAACGGCCGCCAGGCTTTGGGCCTGAACTATGCACGGCTCAAGTCGTTGCGGCCGGTGGTCGGCTACGCCGGACTGCCTGACCCCTTCGCCGATCAGAATCATCCCGCCGATGACGGCGTGTATACGATGGACACAGAGACCGGCGAAGCCAGCGTCCTCGTCTCCTACGAAGAAGCTCGCGACTTTCTCAGCGACTATGAAGAGGTGCAAGCCCGCAAAATCTGGTTCAACCACACGATCATCAACCGCGACGACACACGTGTCGCGTTCGTTGTGCGCTACCGAGATGAGACCAGAGAAATCAGGCACACGATCCTCCTCTCTGCCAGCATGGATGGGGGCGACTTGCGCGTAGTGACAGACCTGGGCGCGTCCCATTTTGACTGGCTGACCGAGGAGCTGATCTTCGGCTGGGTGACCATGAAGGAGGGCCAGAAGTACTACCTGATCAACGACAGGACCGGCGCATATGAGGCCGTGCGGCCCGATATCCTGACCAAGAACGGCCACTGCAGCTTCACTCGTGACGGCACTTGGCTGCTGACCGACGAATACCCGGACGAGAACAGCCTCCAGGCCCTCCTGCTCTGGCACATGGCCGAAGAGCGGCTGGTCGT
Source organism: Caldilineaceae bacterium (assembly GCA_958295845.1). Taxonomy (GTDB): domain Bacteria; phylum Chloroflexota; class Anaerolineae; order Caldilineales; family Caldilineaceae; genus Bin5. The sequence continues at coordinate 3,687,490 of OY282376.1, read as the reverse complement.
TCTCGGGCGATTCCACTCGCCGCTTCCGTTCCGCGGCGAGATCCGCTGCGACATGCACCCCCGCTGGAGCCGCGACGAACGCAAGGTCAGCTTTGACTCCATCCACGAAGGCACCCGCCAAATCTACGTTGCCGACGTCGCCGAAATCACAGGACGTTGAGTCTCGCTCACAGTGCGAAGACCCCGTGATGAGGAAAGCGGAAACCTGGGCTATTCAACAAGGCCCAACCAGATGGGAGAGATCATGAGCGCTGCAAAGGCCAACTTGGTCGCAAATGCAATTACGCAGGGACCAAAGCACCACTTCTTCGGCTACTACGCCATCTGCCCCTGGGACGCGACCTCCCGCTACCATCTCTGCCTGCAGTCCGACTTCCACGACCGCCCGCCCGCCGCCGGCGACACCGCCGTCGTCGGCCTTGTGGACATGACGACCGGAAACTTTGAAGGCGTCGCCGAAACCCAGGCCTGGAACCTGCAGCAAGGCAGTATGCTGCACTGGCTGGCAACCGCCCCCGACCGCCTGATCACCTACAACGCCCGCCAGGACGACCGTTTCGTCGCCATAATCCAGGACATCCACACCGGGAAGAAACGAGTCCTGCCCCACCCGATCGCCGCCATCACCCGCGACGGACGCAGAGCGCTCGGACTCAACTACGCCCGCCTCAAGTCCATGCGGCCTGTCGTCGGTTACGCCGGCCTGCCCGACCCCTACGCCGACCAGAACCATCCCACCGAGGACGGCCTCTACATCATGGACACCGAGACAGGGGAGTCCAGCGTACTCGTTTCCTACGCAGAGATTCGCGATTTCCTCAGCCACAATGAAGAGCTCCAGGCAGGCAAAATCTGGTTCAACCATCCCTTTATCAACCGCGACGACACCCGCGTCTCCTTCGTCGTCCGCGTCTTCGACAAGACAAAGGAGATCGGCCAGACCACCATGCTGTCCGCCAGCATGCAGGGCGGCGAACTGCGCGCCATGACCGACCTCGGCGCCTCCCACTGTGACTGGCTGACCGAGGAGCTGATTTTCGGCTGGGTTACCATGAAAGAAGGGCCAAACTACTACCTGATGAACGACACAACCTGCGAATATGAAGTAGTGCGGCCCGATATCCTGACCAAAAACGGTCACTGCAGCTTTACGCAGGACGGAACCTGGATGCTGACCGATGAGTACCCCGACGAAAACAGCCACCAGCCTCTCCTCCTGTGGCATATGGAAGAGGAACGCCTCGTGCATCTCGGCAGCTACCATTCGCCTCTCCCGTTCCGCGGCGAGATCCGCTGTGATCTGCACCCCCGCTGGAGCCGCGACGAGCGCATGGTCAGCTTCGACTCAATCCATGAAGGCAGCCGCCAAGTCTACATTATGGACGTCTCAGAGGTCGTCGGGGCATAGAGGCTAACGGAGGAGTCACCTTCACAGAACTGTCTTCCAGCCAAAGTCTGATCCAATAATCAGTCTGCTTAACCCCAACCCTGAAGAGAAACCAATGGTAACATCTCGCGCCATCACCGCAGCACCCAAGCACCACTGGTTCGGCTACTACGATAAGCTCCAATTCGATCCCGCCGCCCGCTTCGCGCTTGGCATGGAAGTAAACTTCGAACACCGCCCGCCAACCCCGGACGATGTGATCAAGGTCGGCATGGTCGATCTTTCGGACGACGACCGCTGGATCGACTTGGGCGAAAGCCGCGCCTGGGGCTGGCAGGCGGGCTGTATGCTCCAATGGCTGCCCAAGTCCGCGCACGAGATCATTTGGAACGACAGAGAGGATGGCCAGTTCGTCAGCCGCATCCTCAAAATCGACACCGGCCAACAGCGCACGCTTCCCCACCCAATCTTCACCCTCAGCCCCAATGGCCGCACCGCTCTCTCCATCGACTTCCACCGCCTCGAAGACATGCGCCCCGGCTACGGCTACATGGGCATCCCCGACCCCTGGTTCAATGTAATGGCGCCGCAGGAGACCGGCATTCACACTGTCGACCTGCAAACCGGCGAAAGCAAGCTGATCGTCAGCCTGGCTGAGGTCGCCGCCATCCCCTATCCCCACGGAGACATTAGCGCAGCCAAGCACTACTTCAACGTCCTCATCTACAGTCCCGGCGGCGCCCACTTCCTCTTCCTCCACCGCTGGCGCCTCGGCGATGGGCCTTTCCACACCCGCATGCTTACCGCAAAAGCCGACGGCTCCGACCTCAAGGTCGTCGACCACTCCGGCCACACCTCCCACCTGATCTGGCGCGACGACGCCCAAATCCTCGCCTGGTCGAAACGCCCTTCGCACGGCGGCGCCTACTACATCTTCCCCAACGCCGAGGACGGTTCGTGCGGCCCCGACCAGATAGTGGGGAAAACGAATATGCCGCTCAACGGCCACTGCACCTACCTCTCCGACAACAGCTGGATCCTCAACGACACCTACCCGCAAGGGGACAAACGCCTGCAGGACCTCTACCTCTACCACGTCCCAACAGACCGCCGCGCCGACCTGGGACAGTTCCACTCGCCGCTCCCCTACACCGATACCCTGCGCTGCGATCTCCACCCCCGCTCCAGCCCCGACGGCACCAAAATCGTCATCGACTCGGCCCACGCCGGCAACGGCCGCCAAATGTATCTCTTCGAAGTGGGTGACCTGGTCAGCGCGTAAACGACTGGCCAGGCGTAGTAAGACGCCATCGAATCGAGCCAAATACGTCGAATGCTGGCTGGATCAGGCAAAAACCGGCCCAAAATGGCGTCATTCGTGTGCTATAATAGCGTCCGGAATAAGCCCGACTGTTCTGGTTCTGAGTGGCCTTACTCTCGCCAAACGAATTCTAACGGTGAAAGAGGGCTCTCTGGACCCGTGCAATACCCGTCATTCATCTTGCCAAATGACATCAGCGCCGGAAAGGAAATCTCTGCGAGGCCAAGCACATTTTCCCCAAAAAAAAGAAATTCCATCGACCTGCGTCGACTTAGATCGACCTGGATCGACTTGGATCGACTTGAAACACCTAAACTGATCCAAAGGCATCGCGTGATGATAGGACTTCGTCTTCCTGCCTGAGTCACGTAGAGGAGCACCCTGAGGGCGCCCGCCCCGTGCCAAAAAAGTGCCACAATAGCGCCAAAAAAGAGTGGCATATGCCTTGGCCCGAAAGACCCTTACGGATTCCGGAGGGTAACGTGAAGGTGAGAGAGGGATCCCAGGACTCGGTGCATCGCCCAAAGGTCGACCGCCCGTAACCGGCAAAAGACGGCGAAAAAACCTTCACAAAATCAGTACTGTCGGCCCAAAGATTCTTGTTTTGGCGCGACATAGTGTCACTTGGCGCGACATGACGCGACATTGCGCGACACAGACCTGTACATTTCCGCACAAGGGGACCGAGCATCACTAGGCTGCCTTATCTGCGTAGCGACCCTATTCGAAGGCTGCCCTGGCGCCCAACCCTGGATTCGTCGGCTCCGCAGTCAATAGCCGCAAACCCTGACTGAGCGATGAGATAAAGCCATTATGCGAAAAACACTTACCATAGACGACGACGTTCTCGCCGTCGCCCGAGCCTTGGCCAAACGCAAAGGAACCACCGTGGGCAGCGCAATTTCAGAGCTGGCACGCCGAGGATACAAGGAGATTGAAAATCTGGAATTCGAAGATGGTATTCCCCTCTTCCGCGTCGCCCCTGATGCCCGAACGGTAACAGACGAGGACGTCAAAGAGGCGCTCAGCCACTGGCCGTGACAGCGCTAACAGATGTCAACGCCCGAAATAGCGCTCCCATACCAGCCAGGCCCAGCCATCCCGAAAATCCAAATAAATCCCGCAAATCCAGATTCAGACAATGCACGTAACGCCCATAAACGCTCGCAATCTCTCGTAATCTCTCATCCAACGCTCACACGAGCGCACCCGTATCGGCCAGGCCCAGCCATCCCGAAAATCCAAGAAAATCTCGCAAATCCTGATTCAGACAATGAACGTAACGCCCATAAACGCTCGCAATCTCTCGTAAACTCTCATTCAACGCTCACACGAGCGAACCTGAGCCAGCCATCCCATAAATCCAAAAAAATCCCGCAAATCCTGATTCAGACAACGCACGTAACGCCCATAATCGCTCGCAATCTCTCGTAAACTCTCGTATGTCGCTCATACAAGCACACAATGACAAGGCGGTGCCCCTCTCCCGGGGCATTTTTTTCGACATTGACGACCCTGTTTTATTCCATTAAAATGACGCAAGCTACCCAGGCAACCATCCCTTCAGTTCCCACTGAAATCGGGATTGACTCTTCTCCGGTTGCGTTTGATTTCCAGTCTCATGAAGGCAATGGCGACAAGTCCCACTGGCACATAAGAAAGAGTTAACCGTGAAAGGTCCATTTCGTCTTGCCAATGAAGTTGATACCACCGGTTTTGGCGACACAGGCATGCGCCTTGGCGATCTGGATGGCGACGGGGAACTGGAAGCCGTCTTCTTCCAGGCCCGCGACAGCCACATTCCCCGCATGTCCGCTGGCGGCTACCGCCACGAGAAGCAGGTCCACTGCGTCACCGCCATGAAGCTCGACGGCGACGTCATGTGGCAGGAGGGCGCCCCTCTCGGCACCGGCCACTGGGCCATGCACGAAGTCGCCGCCGCAGTCAGCGATATCGACGGCGACGGCAAGCAAGAGATCGTCTATGTCACCGAACGCGAAGGCCGCAGCTATCTGCGCATCCTCGAAGGCGACCGTGGCTACTACCGCAAAGAGGTGGAAACCGGCCCCAACTGCGTCCTCCAACTCTGCGACATCCGCGGCCTCGGCGCCCGGCGCGACATTCTCGTTTCCACCTTCGTCAACCCCATCTACATCTATGCCGACGACCTCACCTGCCTCTGGAACTGCCACTTCTACGGCGGCGCCGGACATTCACACGACTTCTACGACATCGATGGCGACGGCAAGGAGGAGGCCTTCATCGGCTACTGCTGCGTGCGCGCCGACGGACTCAAAGTCTGGTGGCGCCCCGATCTGGAGCCCCACCTTGAGGAAATGACACGCGCCCCCCATGTCGATCACCTGCACGTCCACGACATCGACGACGACGGCAGGCCCGAACTGCTCATGGTCGCCGGCAAAGATCTGGTCGTCCTCGACGCCGCCACCGGCGGAGACAGATTCATCTTCGAAGGCACCCACATCCAGACCTGCGCCGTGGGCAAATTCCTGCCCGACATGGAAGGACAGCAGCTGTTTGTCACCGAGCGCCGTCTTCACGGCGATCAAGCCCACATCGGGTTTCGCGGCTATCTCGTGGACTGCAAGGGCAACGAAATCTGGCGCATGGAAAAGGCCGGCTACGGCAGGACCATCAGACTAGCGGGCGCCGACGCCGATCTGATCTTCGCCGAGTGCCAGGGCAAAAAACCCCAACTCATCGACGGGCACGGCAATATCATTCAGGAATTGGATATGCCCCTGCGCACCTATGCCGAAGACCGCTTCGACGACGGGGACACCGGCGTGCGCGCACTTTTCGAGATCGCCGATACCAACGGCGACGGCAAACTGGAGCTACTGGGTTACAACCGAACGCGCCTGTGGCATTGGGTGCAGGATTAGCAGACACGTGTTGAAGGCCTTATATCTCGTATCCGACTGTCAGCACTTGTAACCACTGCAAGTACGCACAATCAAGGAGAAAACGAATGAAGAGCCTGAAAAACAGAAGCAACTGGATTTCAAGGCGCGAATTCATGCGCATCTCCGGCGTCACGACCGCCGGATTGGTGGCGGTCGCATGCGGCGCCGGCGGCGAACCAGAGGAAGAAATGGCCGCCGAACCGGCCGCCGACGAGGCCCCCGCTGAGGAAGCTGCGCCGGCGACGCCCGCCAGCATGTATAGCGAAGCCCCCATGCTGGCCGAAATGGTGGCCGCAGGAGACCTTCCTCCCGTAGACGAACGGTTGCCCGCAAGTCCCGCAGTCTTGCAAGCCGTCGAACAGGTTGGCCAGTACGGCGGCACCATCCGCCGCGGCTTCAAGGGAGTCTCAGACCGCTGGGGCCCCACCAAGATGCAGAACGAGTCCCTCACCTGGTACAACATGGACCTGACCCTGCGCCCCAATATGGTCGAGTCCTGGGAGACCAACGCCGATGCCACCGAGTGGACCTTCCACCTGCGCGAAGGAATGAAATGGTCGGACGGTTCTCCCTTCGACAGCGAAAGCTTCACATGGTGGTACGAGAACCATTTCTCCAACGAGGACCTGACCCCGGCCGTGTCGATTCGCTGGGGTACGGGCACGCCGCGCATCCCCATGGTCGTATCGGCTCCCGACAACAACACGGTGATGATGACGTTCGAACATCCCAAGCCGCTCTTCTCCTTTGACGTGGCCCGCTCGCACTGTTTCTCGCCTGGTCATTATATGCAGCAGTTCCACATGGAACTGACCGATGATCAAGAGGGGCTGGAGGCACAGATCGAAGAGGCAGGCGTGGACTCCTGGGATCAGTACTATGTCGACCGCAATTGGTGGTACCTGAACCCCGACAGGCCCAATATCGGCCCGTGGCTGTCGAAGAACGAGCTCTCCTCCGAACTGTTCCTGATGGAGCGCAACCCCTACTTCTGGCAGGTCGACGAGGAGGGCAAGCAGCTCCCCTATATCGACAAGGTAACCCACCGCCTCTTCGACACCAACGACGTCTTCAACCTGCGCGTCATCAACGGCGAGGTCGACTTCCAGGCAAGGCATATCCAGACGGGCAACTTCACGCTCTACAAGGAGAATGAAGAGGCCGGCGAATACCGTGTCATTATCGGCACCTCCACCCGCCACGAAGTGGTGACCCCCAACCAGGGCGCGCAGGATCCGCGCGTACGCGAGCTGTTCCAGAACCGGGACGTGCGCATCGCCATGTCCTTGGCCGTGGATCGCGAAGCGCTCAACGAGCTGGTGTGGGACGGCCTGCTGACCGAGCGTCAGTACAGCCCCTTGGAGCAATCGCCGCAGTTCTATCAGAAACTGACCGATGCATACGCCGGATACGACCCGGATCGTGCCAATCAGCTCCTCGACGACGCCGGTTACGCCGAGCGCGACGACGACGGCTTCAGGCTGTGGAAGGACGGCAGCGGCGAGACACTGAGCTTCATCATCGAGGGCACATCCCAGCCGGGCACGCCCGAAGAAGACTCGGTCCTCACCATCATCAAGTACTACGCCGAAATCGGCCTCAAGGCGACCTACAAAGGAATGGAACGCTCGCTCTACACCGAGCACTGGTCTGCAAATACCCAGGACGCCGTCTACTGGGGCGGGTACCGCGATCTCTTGCCAATTCTCACCCCGTCTCCTTGGATCGGCACCGAGCTGGACCGGCCCTGGGCCGGCGCCTTCGGCCGCTGGAAGGTCGACGAAAACGACGCCAACGGCGAGCCGCCCCCCGACGACCACTTCCTCTGGAAGATCTGGGAAATCTGGGACCAGGTCAGCGCCGAACCGGACCCCGCCGTACGCGACGAACTGTTCTACCAGATCCTCGACATCTGGGCCGAGGAAATCCCGATCGTCGGCTATCTGGGACAGTCACCTGCCCTGATCATCATGAAGAACCAGATGCACAACTACATCTCCGGCCAGCCTGTCAACGATGGCCTGGAAGACGAGCACTTCCTCAACCCGCAGCTGCTCTTCTGGGAAGATCCTGAGAATCACATGTAGACCATACTGCCAGGTAGGCCTCTTGCAAGGGCGAAGCATGAAGCGCCTCTGCAAGAGCCTGCCCGGCATGTTAAAAAGAACCCGGCGCGGCGCAACAAAATCCTGATGGGGCGGGAACTGTAGCGCTTCCTCCGACATCAATAACTGCTCAACAAGTAAAATTCAAACGCCCCACCACCCGAGAACAGCGAACTCTATGTCTTCGACAAAGCAGCCGGACAGACCGCGATTCACTGCAGTCAAATCCTACAAACACGCAGCGGGCCATCCCACCTTCTGGTATCCGCCCGAGTGGCAACTGCAAGAGACCGATACCCCCCATCCTGCCGCGAGCCTCTACCCGGATCCGTCCGACGCGGCCACCTTCATCTCGGTTACTGTCCAGGACATGGGCCAACCCCTGGCCAAAGAGGAGAGTTCCCTGCTGGCCGAGGGTATCGAAGAAGGGCTGAAGCAACTCGACAAGTGTGTCGTCGAGAAACTCGAAGAATTGGTCGACGTAGGCGACTGGGGCCAGGAGTGGGTCTGCACCTTCGTGCAGGATGGGACGACCCGCCGCCGCAGAGCCCGACTCTTCTGTGCGGGAGATCTACTCTATTCGGTCGTCGTCCAGGGAGCGACCAACGAGCGTTATGAGTACTGGAAAGGCATGATGGAGTGGGTCATGCTCACCGTTCTCAATACGGCAGTCGAAATAGGGGAGTAAATAGCCGCTCGCGGACTGTCCCTATGTCTACCGACTGCCCTGAATTTCGAATCGGGTTTTGGTCACGACAGACTGATTGGTGTTTGCGCAGTTCCGGCAGCGCCACCCCAATTTTCCATCTGAAATGCTTCCACCTTATCCAACGCAAGTGAAAGGAACCGACCACAATGAAGAACGGAATGGATCGTAGAACTTTCCTCCGGATGAGCGGTCTCTCAGCCGCAGCCGCAGTAGTCGCAGCCTGTGGCGCGCCTGATGCAGACGAGGCACCACAAGCAGCCGACGAGGCGCCCGCGGAGGAAGCGCCGGCCGCTGACGCCGGACCGCCGTCCAAGTACAACGAATCTCCGCTCCTGGCAGAGCGCGTCGCAGCCGGCACTTTACCCCCAGTTGACGAACGCCTGCCCGCCAATCCGGTGGTCATCGAGCCACTGGAAGAGATCGGCCAGTACGGCGGCACCACCCGCGTCGCCATCGGCAACCCCAACGCACTGTTCGGCGATCCGCAGGCTGTGATGGGCACCGAGCTGATCCTGCGCATCGCGTCCGACTTCTCCTCAATCACCAGCGGCTTGGCCGAGAGCTGGGAATTCAACGACGACGCCACCGAGCAGGTCCTGCATCTGCGCGAAGGCCTGAAGTGGTCGGACGGCGCGCCCTTTAGCGCAGACGATTTCATCTTCGCCTGGCACGACCTCTGGCTCAACGAGGAGTACGCCCCCGGCGGTCCGCCAAGCCAGTGGAAGGCAGGCGCATCGTCTGCAGGCGACCCCTTGACGATGGAGAAAATCGACGATTACACCATCAAACTCACCTTCTCAAAGCCATACCCCTTGATCGTTCTGCACGAGACGTTCTATGCCGGATCACAGGGCGGCCTGTGGCAGCCTGCTCACTATCTGAAACAGTTCCATCCCGACTACGGCGATGCCGACGAAATAGCCGCGATGACCGAAGACGCAGGCTTCGAAGATTGGCACCAGCTTCTGCGTGATAAGGGACGCGTGGGATCGACAATCCCGGCCCAGATCGGCTTGCCAGGCATGACGGCCTTCATTCGTGTCGACGACGCCCCCGATCATCATACCTACGAGCGCAACCCCTACTACTGGAAAGTCGACACCGCCGGCAACCAGCTTCCCTACATCGACAACACAATCGTATTCGTTATCGACAACCGTGAAGTTGCCAACGCCAAGCTGATCGCCGGTGAGTTGGAATTCTCGGGCCGCCAGGCCGACCTGGCCAATATGGAACTGTACACGGCCAACCTGGAGTCGGCCGACCTGAAGATCAAACTGTGGAAATCGACCTTCCCCGGCCGCACTGTCATCGTCCCCAACCATACCCACAAGGACCCGCAGGTTCGGGACTTCTTTACGAACAAGGACGTGCGCCACGCCATGTCGGTGGCAATCGACCGCGAAGAAATCAACGATGTCGTCTATTTCGGTTTGGGCGAGCCGCGCCAATGGGCGGCTTGGCCGGAATCCAAGTACTATGAGGAGGGCGACGGAGACCACTGGGCGCAGTTCGATCCCGACATGGCCATGGAGATGCTTGATCAAGCTGGCTATTCGGAGAAAGACTCCGACGGCTTCCGCCTCTTCCCTGACGGCTCGCGCGTGAGTTGGATCATCCAGCTCGACACCGAGCAAGCCGATGTCCTTGACGTCTTTGAACTGGTCGTCGAGCAATGGCGCAGCGTCGGTCTGGATCCGTCGATCCGGCCCATAAATCGTTCCCATCTGAACGAACTGGTAGCGGCGAACGATTTCGGAATGTCCGGCTGGGAAGGCGACATCTCCGACATTACCTGGGTCTGGTGCGGACGACTGAACCACCCCGGACAATGTAACACGCCATGGGGCAAAGGCTATGACGTCTGGCTGAAGGGCGATACCGAAAACGAGATCGCAGTGGAGCCGCCCGATGAAGTCGCCTGGGTCTTCCACCGCTGGCAGGATATGATCGACGCCGTAACCGAAGAGGAGCACATCGCCATCGCCCGCGAGTTGTGGGACTGGTTCTACGACTATCTGCCCGGCTTCGGCACGGTTGGCATCCCCAAGCCGGTCGTAATGAAGAAGAACCTGACCAACTTCCCCGACGACGGCGTATGGGGCTACTCCGTAATTCGCGCAGTGCCGGTCCATCCGGAGCAGTTCTTCTACAAGCAGAGTTAGCAATAGCAAGCGTCGCAGGGCTGGTGGCCGGTACTGTCGCCGGTCACCAGCTCCCGCCCGCTGCCCACCTACTTACCAATGTCATGCGAGAATACGTCCTGCAGCGCGTCCTGCAGTTGATCCCAACGCTCTTCCTCATTTCCATAGTCAGCTTTACCATCATCCAGCTCCCGCCGGGTGACTACGTGACCACCTACGTGGCAAACCTGGCCGCGGCCGGCGAGGAAGTGAGCGAGGCGGAAATCGCGGCGTTGGAGGAGCACTATGGGCTGAACCAGCCCGGTTACATTCAATACATAAAGTGGATCACAAACTTTCTCCAGGGGGATATGGGGCTGTCCTTCTACTGGGACCGGCCCGTCAACAGGCTGATTGGCGAGCGGCTGATGCTGACGATGATCATGTCCTTCTTCACGCTGCTCTTTGTCTATGCCATGGCCATACCCATTGGCATCTATTCTGCCGTCCGACAGTATAGCCCCGCTGACTACACCTTTACCTTCATAGGCTTCATCGGGTTGGCGACCCCTAATTTTCTGCTTGCTCTGATATTCATGTACATCGGCATCGCGTTTTTCGATGCCGATGCCGGCGGCCTGTTCTCCATAGAGTATCTTGACGCACCCTGGAGCGTGGCCAAGATCTGGGATATGTTGAAACACATGTGGCTGCCGGTTGTAATCGTGGGCACGTCGGGCACGGCTGGCACGATACGGGTGATGCGGGCAACGACACTGGATGAACTGGGGCGCCCCTATGTGGAGACGGCCCGCGCCAAGGGTCTCCGCGAAGGCCCGATGACGATGAAATATCCCGTCCGCGTGGCGCTCAACCCAATCTTGAGCACAATTGGCTGGCAACTTCCCCAGATCGTCTCCGGGACCGTCCTCGTGGCGCTGGTGCTGAACCTGCCCACCACCGGGCCGCTCCTGTGGCGCGCGCTGATGTCCCAGGACCTCTACCTTGCCGCCAGCATGATCTTGATCTTGAGCTCACTCACGCTGATCGGGACTTTGATTTCAGATATTCTTCTGGCATGGGTGGATCCGCGAATTCGGTACGGGGAACGGGGAACGACATGACCGGCGCAATCAACCCAGGCACGGGGGCCGGGTCCGATGCGGTAGCCAGCGCCTACGAAAGCGGAAACCTGTCAGATCTTCTCGAGGCCGAAGGAACGGTCGGCGAAGCCAGAACCCAGTTTCTCACGCCGCGCCAACTGATGTTGATCCGCTTCCGCCGCAATCGGATGGCGGTTGTCTCTATGTGGGCTCTCGCCCTACTCTACTTTGCCGTGCTCTTTGCGCCGATGATCGCCCCCTACGACAGAGCGCATCGCTTTACCAAGCATCTCTATCTCCCGCCCAGGGATATTCACATCCGCGGCGATGACGGAACTTGGCAGCGTCCGTTCGTCTACGCCGTAACGATCGAGACCAACAGGGAGACTTTCACGCGCGACTTCGTCGAAGATCGCACGCAACAGGCTCCGATCCAATTCTTCGTCAAAGGAGACCCATACAAGCTCTGGGGCCTCTGGGAAATGGACTGGCATCTGTACGGAGTCGAAAACGCCGAGGAAATTGGACCGATATATCTCTTGGGCGGCGACAAGTTTGGCCGCGATATCTTCGGGCGTGTGCTTTTTGGCGGTCGAATCTCGTTGACCATAGGCCTGGTTGGCGTCTCGATCAGCCTTTTTATCGGTCTCCTTCTTGGAGGCCTTTCCGGCCTGTACGGTGGCGTCATCGACAACCTCATCCAGCGCCTGATCGAGTTTATCCGCTCCATCCCAACGATTCCGCTTTGGATGGGGCTGGCCGCCGCCCTTCCAGGCGACTGGCCGCAGATCCGCATCTACTTTGGAATTACGATTATCCTCTCGTTTATCAGTTGGACTTCGCTGGCACGGGTCGTGCGAGGCAAATTTCTCTCCCTGCGAGACGAAGATTTCGTTCTGGCCGCCCAGTCGGCCGGCGCCAATCAATGGTACCTGATCTGGCAGCATCTGGTCCCCTCCTTCATGAGTTATGTGCTGGTGGACGCTACGCTCGCCGTTCCCGGCATGATCATTGGCGAGACCGCGCTCAGCTTCCTGGGGTTGGGGCTGGTATCGCCCACGGTTAGCTGGGGCGTAATGCTTAAGGACGCGCAGCAAATTGTCGAAATTGCCATCCATCCATGGATTCTGTGGCCGGCGATGTTCGTTGTCGTCACTGTGCTGGCCCTGAACTTCATTGGCGATGGCCTGCGCGACGCCGCCGACCCGTATGCCGACCTGTAAGAGGATTCGCTCCCAATCCGGCCACCACAGCAGTTCATAGCTACCGCAATCAAATGACAGTGCAACCGAACGATACGCTGCTCGAAGTAAAAGACCTGCAAACACACTTCTTTATGGCCGAGGGGGTCGCAAAGGCGGTCGACAGCACCACTTTTTCAATCGGCCGCGGGAAGGTCTTGGGCGTGGTCGGCGAAAGCGGCTGCGGCAAAAGCGTCACTGCCCGCTCCATCATGCGCATGGTGCGGCCACCCGGTCACACCGTCGACGGAGAAATCCTCTACGCCAGGGCGGCCGAAACTGGCCCGACTACCTCCGTCGATCTGCTGCAACTTCCCGCCACCGGCGCAGAGATGCGCTCGATCCGCGGCGGAGAGATCTCGATGATCTTCCAGGAGCCGCGCGCCTCGCTCAGCCCGGTCCATCGCATCGGCGACCAGATCACAGAGAATATTCTCCTGCACCAACCCGTATCCCCGGCCGAAGCGGAAGACATCGCAACCGATATGCTGCAACAGGTGCATATTCCCTTGCCCGAACAAAGGATGGGCGCCTTTGCCCATCAACTGAGCGGCGGCATGTGCCAGCGGGTCATGATCGCCATGGCGCTTTCCTGCCACCCCAACCTGCTCATCGCCGACGAACCGACCACCGCCCTGGACGTCACCACCGAAGCCCAGATCCTCGAACTGATGCAAGGGCTGCAGGCCGACCTGAACATGGCAATCATGTTCATCACCCACGACCTGGGCGTCGTCGCCGACATGGCCGACGAAGTGGCCGTGATGTACCTCGGCAAAATCGTCGAACGCGGCGCTGCCGCCGACATCTTCCGCGACCCCAAGCACCCCTATACCATCGCCCTGCTCGAGTCCCTGCCGCGCATGGACCAGAAACGGGAGTGGCTGCAGACCATCCGCGGCGTTGTGCCCGACCCCTACAGCACGCTCAGTGGCTGCCCCTTCCATCCACGTTGTGCCGACTTCATGCCCGGTGTCTGCGACGAAATCGTGCCCCAGCCCATCACTCTCGAAGATGAGCGCGAGGTGCGCTGCCTCCTGTATACCGAACACGCCACCCGCGAAACCCCTCCACCAGCCGAGGAAGCCAGCCATCAATAGCAACGCAGACAGCTATCCATTGCTGGAAGTCAATGGGCTGAAAAAGCACTTTCCACTCACTTCCGGGCTATTCTCAAAGGTCGTCAGCCACATCAAAGCCGTGGATGGCGTAGACTTTACCCTGCAAAAGGGCGAGACCCTGGGCCTCGTCGGCGAGAGCGGCTGCGGCAAAACGACCGTTGGCCGCCTGATCATGCGTCTGTACGCGCCTACCGCGGGCGACATCAATTTCCGTCCCCACGGGGAGGAAGGCGCACAATATGACCTGGGAGCCCTCGACAACAAGGCATTGCGGCCCGTGCGGACGCACTTGCAGATGATCTTTCAAGACCCGTATACGTCGTTGAACCCGCGCAAAACCATTCTGGACATCATTGGCGAGCCTCTGCGGCTCAATGGCATGAGCAGGGGGTCCGAATTGGAAGATCGGGTGGTAGAGATGCTTCGCCTCGTCGGACTGCGCCCGGAGTACATCACCCGCTATCCCCACGCATTCAGCGGCGGACAGCGCCAGCGCATCGGCATCGCCCGCGCCCTCATTCTCAACCCAACCCTGGTCATCGCCGACGAGCCGGTCTCCGCCCTCGATGTCTCAGTGCAGGCGCAGATTCTCAACCTGCTCAAATTCCTCCAGCGCGAACTGGACCTGACCTACCTGTTCATCGCCCACGACCTCGGCGTCGTCAAGCACATCAGCGACCGCGTAGCAGTGATGTACGTGGGTAAGCTCGTAGAGTTGGCCGAAGCCGACGATCTCTACCGCAAACCTCTGCATCCCTATACCGAGGCCTTGCTCTCCGCGGTCCACGTCGCCGGCCCGGCCCATAGCCAGGGCGAGCGCATCGTCCTCGAGGGTGAAGTAGCCGACCCCTCCAACCCGCCATCCGGCTGTTACTTCCATCCCCGCTGCCGCTACGCCCAGGACCGCTGCCACCAGGAGACACCCGAACTCCAGAACGTCGCCAAGGACCGGTACGTCGCCTGCCACTTTGCCGAGGAGTTGGATCTGGCCGGCGCCGGCACAACCTAGACCCCACCAAACACAAGCGAGGAGAAAGCGCTGATGACCATGCGCCCCATCACATCCGGGCCAAAGCATCACTGGTTCGGCTACTACGACAAGCTGCAGTTCGATCCCGCCAGCCGCTACGTGCTCGGCATGGAAGTCGACTTCGAGCATCGCTCCCCGGGCCCGGATGATCGAATCGGGATAGGGATGATCGACCTGGCCGACGGCGACCGTTGGATCGAACTGGGGGAGACTAGCGCTTGGTGCTGGCAGCAGAGCTGTATGCTCCAGTGGATCCCCGGCTCCGACAGGAAGGTCGTCTGGAACGATCGGGAACACGACCGCTTCGTCTGCCGCGTACTGGACGTGCACTCAGGAGAGAAGCACACGATCGATTACCCTATCTACACCTTATCTCCAGACGGGCGCACCGCCATCGGCGCCGACTTCCGCCGTATCAACCACATGCGCCCCGGCTACGGCTACGCCGGCATCCCCGACCCGAACTTCGATACACTGGCTCCCGAAGACGCCGGGATCTACACTGTTGACCTCGAGACCGGCCAGGCATCCCCAATAATCTCCATTGCACAGGTGGCCGCCATCCCCTATCCCCACATGGACATCAGCGGGGCCAAGCACTACTTCAATCACCTGCTCTTCAACACCGACGGCTCCCGCTTCATCTTTCTGCACCGCTGGCGATTCGGCGACGCCGGTTTCCATACCCGGATGATGACAGCCGCAACCGACGGCTCCGAAATCTACCCCGTCGACCAATACGGACACACCTCCCACTTCATCTGGCGCGACCCCCAAACCATCCTCGCCTGGGCCCGCCATCCATCCCACCACGACGCCTTCTACCTCTACCGCGACCGCACGCAGGACGTGGAAGTTATCGGCAAAGGCGTGATGATTCTGAACGGCCACTGCACCTATCTTGCCGACACCAACTGGATTCTCAACGACACCTATCCCGTGCCCAGGGGTGACGGCCGGGTCCAGGAGCTCTATCTATATAACGTGGAAAGTGGCGAGAGGACCGAACTGGGAGAATACGCCTCGTATCCGGAATATACCGGTGAGTGGCGCTGCGATCTGCACCCCCGCTCCAGCCCTGACGGGAACTTGATCACAGTCGATTCAGTGCATGGGGGCGATGGCCGTCAGATATACCTGATGGACATCTCTTCACACCAAAGCATTTAGAAGTGTAAGGAAAAGCGCGCCCTCGAGTCAGGGCGCGCGATAGGGCGAGGGGAAACTAATTCCAGGTGTAAGAACCCTTTTCGTCCTGGGGTATCGAGTCGAAGCTTTGCATCGCCTGCCGTCTCTCCGGCGTCAGACCGGCGCGGTTGGCAATTTCCTCGGCCAACTCAGCAATAAAGGGCAGGTCCTCGCGAAACAGGACAGTCGAGTCTTCCGGCGTGTAATGGACCTGCAGGTCCACGTCTTCCGTGCTTGCTTCCCGCCTGCGTACGACCACGTCCAGGCGTGTCATGTTCTCCCACTCCCACTTGCGCGAGAGCGCCCAGAAGCGCAACGGACTCTTGATCACCAGCCCTTCATCCGAAACTTCGTACACAGTTCCGATATCGATCAAGTGCCCGTATAGGAGTAGCGCGCCCCAGATCAGGAATGTCCAGGCGATCGCCTCGACAAAGTAAAGCCGGTCGATTCCCATCGTAAACGTCAACGTTCCCGCAATCAGCAGGGCGGCCGCGGATACCATCGATTTCGGTTTCCCTTTGAAGGTCACCGCTTCACCGATTTCTTCTGCCTGAAGGGATTCAGCCATAGAGCCAATCTGCCTCGCAAAAATGATTTGATAACGCTTCCACAACACAGCAGCCCAGCCTTTACTGCCCTGCGCCGCGCTGCAATTCATGGACAGAGAATAGTATAGACCGAAGGGGCAAGCCAACAAAATCTGGCGGCCAGCTACGTTCTCCTAACTGTCGCCAACCCGCTATCTTCCCACCGGCAACTGACCTCCCTACGCTCAGTCGATAACCAGGCGGTATCCCCTTCCTCGAACCGTAGTAATGTAAACAGGAGCCGACGGGTCTGGCTCCACCTTCTGGCGCAGCCGGCTGACTAGCTTCTCGATGCGGGCGTCGTCCACATCCAGCATGTGTTCGTCTCCCCACACCCCTTCGACAATCTCGTATTTGTCTACGATGCTGTTGCTCATTCGGTAGAGCAGTCTGATCAACCGAAATTCGAGCTGTGTCAGGTCAATTGCCCTTCCGCCTACCGTCACTTCCCCGCTCCCCTCATCCACTCGCAGCCCTTCCCCGAAAGTAGCAGCAGTCTGGTGCGCCAGGACATACTCCGCGAAGAGACGGCAGAATGCGCGCGGTTCCTCCCGTTCCCGGACCAGAACATGCTGCTTCATCAGCTGCGACAATGTGCTGTCGTCAGGCTCCAGCCCCGAGAACAGCAGGCGCAGCGCCTCTTGCTGCTCCGTCGTGCAGCTGTTCCATATCTTCTCGCTCTCAGTCAACAGGGTCAGATCGCCGCGTAGCCGATCGATCAGGCCCCGCAGAAAAACGAAGCGACTCTGCCCTCCCTCGCTGTCCCCATCCAACGTCGCCTCCGCAAGCCCGAGAATCCTGCTCACCCCGGCCAGATAGCCCGGATGCCCGCCGGTCCACTGGTAGACAAAGTCGAGATCCTCGTTGAACGCGACAACGCCATTCTGCGCGGCAAAATGGCGCAGGTACTGTTCCACGTCATGGCGGGCGAGGGGAGCAAGATGCCAGGGATGATGCGAGAACAGTTCACCAAATTCGCCGCTGTGGTCGCCTGGCCGCAGAGCCGCCAGCGGCAGTACCGTTGCCGTAACAAAGACTAGCCGGCTGCCGTAACGGTCCTTCTTGGCCCGAAGGTTGAGGAAAACACGGCTGTCAATCTGCTGAAACGGCTCGTCAAACTCGTCGAACAGCAGAATCAATTTGAACTCGGAACTGTGGAGCGCGGCGTTCAGACCGTTACTGAAACTCAACGGTACCTGAAATACGTTGGCCGGTGCCACCAGAGACTCATACGCGTCCTGCAGTTCCTGGTTCTCCGCCAGCGCTGCACTGCTCTCCCGCAGACATCGAAGCACCAGCTCATAAAACCCTTGCTCCGTCATCTCCAGCATGCGGTTGCAATCGATATAGACCGGCAGAAACGTGCTGCCCTCTTCGCCCAGCTTTTGCAGCCAGACATCGGCGTGCGCCAGCACCCGCATCAGAGAGGACTTGCCCACATTGCTGAAACCCGTTATCTCTACGCAATGCGAGCTGTTGAGCAACTGAATAATGGGCCCAACGTCGTTCTGCCGCATATTGCTTCCATCCGTTTGGCGCAGCGTCGTCGTCATAGGCCCCCCATTCTACAACCCCTCAACTCTCGATCCCCTGACTTGGGCGGAATTTCTTACATTCTCGGAATCTACTCAGCCACAACTGATCTGCGAACCTGAATGAGGCGAGTAAAGGCGTTAACTCTCTCCTCTCTCTTCTTCCCTCTCTCCTCGCATCTTTGGGCGTCCGGGCCTTCGGCCCTCCCTTGTGCAGGGGCTGCGCCCCCGCAACGCCCCGCCCTTGCTAGCCACCGTACTGGTTCTTCCCCAGCATCATGTCTAGCCAACAGCGTCTTCCTTCCCACGCGCTTTCTCAGCCCCCAAATCCCCGCAGTTCCCCAGCCGTTCCCCCGCAGTTCCCCAGCCGTTCCCCCGCAGTTCCCCCAGCCGTTCCCCCGCAGTTCCCCAGCCGTTCCCCCAGCAGTTCCGCGGCCAACGAGTGCACGATCAGATAGCCCCAATGGCGGAGTGACTGGAGGTCTGGTCCACACACGCGCTGCATATGGCTTGCCAGTTACCATTCTCGACAGTTGGTACCGGCTCGTCAAGCGCCGGCAAATTCGGTTCCGCCCTCCAGGAGTATGTCTGCTGTCAGGACCTGAAGTACCGCCTCAGGCGTGGTCTGGCCGACACCGGCCACCACCGGGACAAGACCCAGAGGATCCCACCAGAATGCCGGTAAAGCGGTCGGCCGCTGGGGGCCCAGGACCGGCGGCGGCTGCGACGGTTTCGGCCATGTCCCCGGCCAATCGCCGCTGACCAGCCGCACCGGCGGCCAGTCAGCCAGAATCTCAGGCCGTTCCCCTGGTCGCACACAGTTGATCCGCAGGCCGTCGCTCTCCTGATCGGGCATCTCCCAAACCCACACATGCAGCCACCTGTCCGCTGCCGCGTACAGACCATGCAGTGTCGGCAGCTGCTGACGCCGCCTCCACAGGCGGACCGCCTGTGCAAACGCCCACTGCGTGCTCGACAGCTCCACCGAGTGATCAAGCCAGCCCGCAATCTCTTGCATAGCAGGAATGGCCAGCGACCTCTGCCAGTGAAGACGCTCAAGCACGTTGTGAACCGCGGTGGCGCTGCTCACACCTGTGCCGTTGAAAACGTTATCCGCCCTCGTGGCATCCCCCCCGCCGGTCCGTTGACGCCAGCTTGCCAGCGCAGCGTCCGCCGACTGGCTGTTGCCGGCAAAACAGAAAAGCGGTCTCTCCTCAGCCGGCAGCCGGGCCGCGGCTTCGATCACGAGACCGCTCAATGTAAGGACCTGCTCCTGGCTTCGAGGCCCAATCTGTTCGTGTCCACCCACAATCAGGATTACATCCGGAAGCAGTGCCTCGAACTCTCTCGTCAATGCCCCTGCGCTCTGATGGGGGCCCGGCAGATAGGTCGCAACCGCGTTGCACAGCGCGCCGGCAAGTGCTGCTTCGCCCGCAGCCAGGCTGCCGCCGCCCGAAAGTCCCCCCATCCATACCCGCAGAGGCGCCTGCAGGTCCGCTACCGCGAACGCCTGGCCTACGCCCTCCGCCACTGCCTGACCAGGACTATGTAGATGGGGCCGTCCCCTCTCCCCATCCCACAGAGAAATGTTGAACTGGTTCTCCAGGCGTCTGACAGCCTGCATAAGGGCGGACTTACATTCGTCGGGGCTGGCCCGCTCCGACAGATCAACTGTTTGCCATCCAACCAACCTGTGAATCTCTTCGACAGGTTCAATCAAGACAGCGACTGCGCGCCGCGGCTCCGCCGCCAGGGCCAGAATGCTCTGGGGAGCGAAATCAGCCAGAGAACTAGACGATCCGCCCTGATCCAAGATCGACCCAGGCAGAACACGCGAAAAACTCATGAACCGGCTCCACGTAGAGAAGCCCAAAGTAGCTGCCAGAGATCACTGCCCGGGACCTCATACAGAAAATACTCCAGGCGCGACAGCACAAGTGAGAAACGGGCCGCGACAAGCCGCGCGAAAACAATGCCGGCAGCCAGCCACAGCGCCCTGCGGCCAATGCCCTCCCACACCCGCAGCAACGTCAACAATAGCACGCGGTAAAGCCTGGGTCGCCCTTCGTCTTCGGCTTCCGCACCCTCCGATAATGCAGACTCCGGAGATGTGCCACCATTTTCCATCGCGCCGGCGTTGGGGCCAAGCTGCAGATGAATCAGCACGCCTCCAGTGATTAACAGGGTCAGGAACCTGACCAGCCGCGTCGCCTGACCAGCACCCGCCTGTCCTTCGCTCACAGCCACGGCCGCGCCAAGTTGGGGCAACAACGTCCCCTGCACCGCCCCGCTCACAGCGACTCCCAGGACAACCCCTCCCAAAATGGCTGCAGGTACAGCCGCCAGCAAGCGCAGGAGGCTCCTCCCTCCCAGCCTTTCGGGCGGCCGTCGCAGAAGCTCCAACCCGCCTGCCCACATCAGCACACCCAGCACAAGCGGCGCCCAAAAATTCAACAGGCCCATCTCCGCCGCTGCCTGCCACGAAATCGGTTCTGCCATCAAAGGGGCAAAGAGCCGCGGCCACAGGACGTTGCGCCAAACAAGAACGGCCGTGTAACCCAGGCCCGCGCCGACGAGAACGTATTGGCCCAGCCGCGCCAGAAAACTGTCCCGGACGATATAGCTTCCAATCATCAGGGAAATAACGAGACCTAGAATCAGCCCTGCGTCTTCCATGATACCGGGCAGACCGCTGCTGAATGGGCTCACGGCCTTCTCCGCTCCGTGAGCCCGGCTGCGTTGCCAAGCAACACTGAAACGATCAGAATGCCCACGCCCCAATTCAGCCCGCTGACCCGCCTGAGCGAACGGGCCTGCTCCACGGCGCCGCGGGCCCGATCCAGGCGGCGACCATAAGCGCTGCCCCCGTCCCAGCCGCTCACGAGCCCGGCCAGCTGTCCGCTGTGCAAATAGGGGCGAACCGACGGGCCAACCACGGCACTGGTGGCCGCAATGACCGTGCCGCCGTTGAGTGGCTGCACCTGCTCCAGCCACCGCCGCACATCCTCTGCGTGCGCGGCGATCACCAGCGTCAGCGCCGGCCCCGCGTCGCCTAACCCCGCGATGCTGAACCGCTCTCTGAGGTCGACCCAGGAGGGGTCCACCGGCAAGGCCCGCGCCGGCGCGACGCCCAGGAGGGGAAGGGAAGCGCCCCCGCCGGGGAGATAACCGCCCTCGATGACCAGGTTGGCTGTAATCTGCGAGCGGGATGGCCGTTGCAACGATTCCTCGGCTCTGGCGATAACCCGCCGCGCGCTGGCCGGGCCGCCTGGCAACTGGCTGAATACAATCAGTTTCGCCTGCTTCTGCAGCAAATGTTCGATCAGCGGCTGCGCGACCAGGTCCATCTCCCCCGCGGTTGCCGGATCGTACGCCCAATTCACCAGTACAAGGCTGTTCGGCTGCAAACCATCGATCTGCCAGTGAGCCTCTTCCAGGCCGGGCAAAGCATGCGGGCCAGCCCCTCCCGGCGAGCTTTGCCCTCCCCAAAGCAGTGCGCCAGCCATACCCAGCAATAGGATCAGTTCAAGCCAGACCCTTCTCTGCAGCCCGTTTCCGCTCCGGGATGGCTCTACAAAATTTGCGGCCGCGTCCGGACTGGCGCCGACCGCCGTCGGCAGATTTTCGGCATAGAGTCGGCGCAGGTGCCCGCGTTCCTCTTCGTCTGCGCGCAGTTCCACCATCAGCGCAGTTGGGCGGTCGACCGTCGGATCGAGCCCACCGGACCCAGACGAAATATACGAAAGTGGGTCCGCCGGTTCGAGCAGGCCCCCAAGGCCCCTCAGCAGAGGACCCGGCCCGCCAGCGCCGCTGCCCGAACCCCCGACGCCAGCTTCCTCGCCTGCCTCCTCTTCCTCACCAGCCAAATGGGGCCGCGTTCCGGAGACACCTGCGCCGGAGCTACCGGTCGCGTCCTCTTGCTCTTCCTCCTCCTCGCTGGGTTCCGAAGGAGCCGCCTCCTCGTCGCCGGACTGTTCCTCCGCCTCTTCAGCGGATTCGCCGTCAGAGGCGGGCGGCGCTTTCTGGCCCGCCAGAACCGTGCCGCAATGGACACAAAACTGGGATTCTACCGGGTTACCATACCCGCAATGTGGACATTCCGAGGTCGCCATCGGCTAGGCGGTCTCCAAGTCAGAACTGTTTGAGCAAAAAGTGAAAGCAGCCGCATGCAAAAGCGGCCGCTCCCGGTTACCTGAGCCTATTTCGCGCTATTCACGATCAGGCGCAGGCTGATAAAAAGGACTGCCAGCGCGCCGCCGAGCAGTACACCGCGCATCGCGGCCATCACAGGCCACGAAAGCAGCCAGTCGACCAGTTCCACGACCGACTCGGGCACCATCTGATACAAGAACGGCGTCTGCACCAGTAGCATCAACAGGACGCCGGCCAGAATCCAAAGTCCGCCCGGCCGGTCAACGCGCAGAAAGTGGTACGCCGCACTCAACAGGAAGATTCCGGTCAGCGCAAAAAGCGTGGCCTGTCCCGGCGCCAGCACCGCGTCGAATACCCACTCAGAAAGTAGGCCGGTCGTTCCCTCCGGCGACGAGACGCCGGCGCCCAGAACCAAGGCAAAAACGATCAGGAGTAAGAGACTGAGAAGCCACTCTCTCTGCCCGCGTTGGACCCTGACCAGGTGGAATCTGACAGCGTTCGCAATCCCCAGCAGCACTGCGAACCCGCCCAACACCAATGCCCAACCGTAAAGAGTAGTCGCCGCGGCAGGCGGCGCCAGGGGCAATCCCAATCGAGTGGATATGATCACCCCTGCGTTTGCCAAAACAACCAGGAGGACAATGCGATTCAACCAGCTTGATCGGGAAGAGAACACCGGCGTCTATCCGAAGAATGAGGCGATAAGAAGTGCGAACGCCAGTAGACCGCCTGCCCAGCGTTCTCCTTTTCGCAACCAGGCGTCATCCGAGGGCTCTGCTGCATCAGGCAAAGACACCTGGCTGACGATGGCTGGCAGCAACTCGACGTCCGCGCCTTCGACGCCGGCTGACGTTGACGTCGGCACAGACCAGTCCAACCCAGGTGGCGTACCGGCCCGGTCCCCCTGCTGCCCCGCGAGATTAAGCGTGGCCGCGTACAGGGCGCTGTCTGCACCCGCATAGAGGACCGTCCGACCCGCATCGTCCGTTCGTTCCGACAGGCCCGCCGCCTCCTCCCCAGAGGTCGCACTGTCAACTGCCGCCGCATGGCGTCGATAACCGCCAACTGCAGGCCGCCAGAGAAGCATAGCCAGCAGCCACAGCCATCCGTCACCGCCCGTGACGATCGTCGGATGTTGCGGCCCCAGGTTCTGGCGGGAGAGGCGGCTCAGTGCAAGTAGCCTCAACACGCCGTTCCGGTAAAGCGAATCGAGGCCCAGGGCGAACACCGACGTCTCTCCGGATTCATTTGCACTGTCGGCCAGCTGCCGCCAGGAATGTGACAGATGTGCCGGGTCTGTATAATGGTTCACGATTCAGATTTCAATTCTTGAGATGCAAGGCGGTCCTCTTCCAACAACGCCGCCAGCCGATCTGACAGCGCCGCGGGACCGCTCGGATGGGTGAGCAAGCGGGCCCAGGAGTCCAGCCCGTTGGTGCCTAAAAGCGCAGCCACCGGCTGCAGAATCAGCAGCAACTGGCCGAAAGTGAACGCCAGTGGACGGTGTCCAGCCAGCAAAAGAATCGCAGGCAAGACCATCCGCCTATGGCCGATCGCCGAGAGCACTGCGTCAACTGGCTCTTCAAACTGCTCCTCACGCATCTGACTTTCCGAACTCTCCTATGCATCCAAATGTGCAGGCCAATCTCGAGAGATGGAGCGCCTCCTCAGCGCCATGCCCTTCGCCGCCCCGATTTCGGCGAGCCCAGCCATCTCTCAAGCCTACTGCCACTGGACACTATCAACTAACAACAGCCTTGCCTGAGAACTTCACATGGCAGCCCTCGAAGGAATGCCAGGCATGGCAACAGGGGGTCCGCAGAGGCAGACCACCTGACACCAACTTCCCGAAGGGCTCTTCACTTCCGTCCCTACAGTCCCTCCTATCTCGCATACCCTGAGTCAGGCGAACTGTACAACGGAAATGGCTAAGAAGTAACGAAATGTTCAAAAATTGTACCACAGGGCCGTTCGCGCGCCAGACAATGTTCCGATAACACAAGACCCCCCCAACTTGCGCCCCAGAGGCCATCCATTGTTTACTTTAGGCTTGGAACAAGCCAACGACCAAGTCATCCATTCATCTCAGGAGAAAATCCATGAGTCAAAACGTCCTTGCAGCGCAGCTTTTCACAGTACGGGATTTCACAAAGACCCTCGAAGATTTCACAGACACAATGGCCAAGATCAGCGCAATCGGCTACACGGCGGCGCAGGTATCCGCAATTGGCCCCATCTCCCCCGATGAAGTAAAGAAGGTCTGCGATGATAACGGCATTACCATCGTGAACACGCACATCGCCTGGCCGCGTCTCAAAGATGATATCTCCGCCGTGATCGAAGAGCATAACCTCTGGGACTGCCGGCACGTGGCGGTAGGCAGTATGCCTTTTCACTTTATCGAAGCGGGCGAAGAGGGTCTGCGTCAATTTATCGTGGAAGCGAACGAGGTCGGCCGTACTCTCCACGAGGCCGGGCTGACTTTCAGCTATCACAACCACAGCTTCGAATTCATGCGCTACGGTGACAAGTGCGGGCTCGAGATTCTCTTCGATGAAACCGATCCCCGCTACGTTCAGGCCGAGCTGGACACCTACTGGATCCAATTTGGCGGCGGTGACGTATGCGACTGGATCCTGCGCGTCAAGGACCGGATGCCGGTAGTCCACCTCAAAGATATGGCTACGATCAGCTGGCGCGAACAGGTGATGAAAGAAGTCGGTGAAGGAAACTTGAACTGGCCCGGCATCCTCGACGCCTGCCGCCAGGCCAACGTTGAGTGGTATGCCGTGGAACAGGACATCTGTCCGGGCGACCCCTTCGAGAGCCTTGCCACCAGCTATCGCAACCTCGTGAAAATGGGCCTGTCCTGACGCAGTCCGACCGACAAGCCGGTGGCCGAAACAGCCCTCAGTCTCGGCCGCCGGCGGCCGAACTCACCGTACTCCCCCCGGCCGCTTGACCTGCCAAAAGCTCACCTACCAGCACGGTGACCCCCGCTCCTGTTCTGGTAGGGGCACCCCTTGTGGGTGCCCTGTGCCACCCAATCAACAGACCTCCCCGTTGAGCCAGGCCTGGCACCTGCCCTGCGTCTCGCCATGAGCCGGTAAACATCTCCAGCCATTGCAGGTGTAATTTGGTCTCCATAGTGCTCCCCCCAGAATCCAAGATACACTCCGATGTCGCGAATCCTTGATTGCCCCCTGGAGCCATGATACAATCCTCGAAACCGCACTCCGCATCGAACATGCAACATGAAAGTACTGATCACCGGCGCCAGCGGTAAACTGGGCGCCTACGTAATCCGCGCACTCGCGCACAAATACGAACTGGTCCTGATGTCTCGCAGCCGCCCTGAACCCGAGTTCTCGCAACTTCCCTGGATCAGCGGTGACCTTGCCAACTGGGAGGACTGCCGGCGAGCCGTAGCCGGTGTCGACGCCATCCAGCACATCGGCGCCCAGCCTTGGCCCACCGACCATCCGCAGATGCAATCGCGGGTTGAGGAAGAAGGCCTGCCATTTGACGCCACCTTCCGCAGCAACATGCTGGGCACCTACTACCTCATGCAGGCTGCAGTGGAAGCCGGCGTCAAAACAGTCGTGATGGCAGGCAGCAACTGTGCCCTGGGGCATGGCTTCCGCATCAGCGACAGTCCCTTCCCCATCGACTTCCTACCCATCGACGAGACGCATCCAACCTTTCCCGAAGACTCCTACAGCTACACCAAGCGTGCGGGAGAAGACCTGCTCGCCTCTTTCAGCCGTTCCTACGGCATTCGCACCTACGTCACCCGCATCGCCGGCGTCTGCCCCCAGGAGCGCCGCCGCCAGATGGCCACCGAAGCAAAACCGGCCAGCGCGTGGAATCCCTGGCTCTACTGCTGGGTCGGAAGCGAGGATGTCGCCGACGCCCACCGCCTGCTGATGGAGGCGGCGCCGGACCTGCCCGTTCACGATGTCTACTTCCTCAACGCCGACGACACCACCGCGCTCGAACCCTCAAGAGAGCTTGTGGAACGTTTCAACCCGCCCCTTGCCCCCCTGGCTGCCGGGCTCGAGGGACATCAATCACTGCTGTCCAACCAAAAACTCAAGCAGGCGGTCGGTTGGCGGCACCGCACCTCTTGGCGAAAACTGTAGCACATTCCCGATTTCTACTGTCCTATCTCACACAATTCCGTCCCTTCCTTCACACAAAACGAGTAGAACAAAATGACAGACATCGTTCGTTTGGGAATCATCGGTACCGGCAGCATCTCCATTCGCGGGCTGTTGCCCCACCTGACCATGGAAGACGTGCAGGATCGAGTAAACGTAACCGCTGTGTGCGACCCTGTCGTGGACAGAGCCGAGGCCGCCGCGAACAGGTTTGGCGTGCCAAATTTCTATGCCAGCGCCGAAGAACTGCTGGACTCCGGCACTGTAGACGCCGTTTCCATCGCCACGCCCATCGGCCTCCACTTTGAACAGGGCATGCAGTGCGTAGATGCCGGCCTCCACATCCACTTCAACAAATCGATGACCACCACCGTGGACGAAGCCGATCAGGTGATCGCCGCCGCCGCGGCCAAAGGAGTCAAGGTCGTTTCCTGTCCCGGCGAAATGCTGCGGCCGTCCCATCAACGTGTCAAGGAGTTGATCGACGAGGGAGCGCTGGGACAACTGACCTGGGCGGTCACGGGAGCTGCCTTCGGCCGCTACCACGAAAATGAGCGAGTACGCGGCGGCGACGATCCACTGACCAACGTCAACCCCGCCTGGTACTTCCGCAAGCCCGGCGGCGGGCCGCTCTACGACATGACGGTCTACGGCCTCCACGCCATGACGGGAATCCTTGGACCTGCCAAAGGCGTGACCGCCTTTTCAGGCGTACGCGTCAAAGAGCGGGAGTTTTACGGCGAGATGCTGCCGACCGACATGGATGACAATACCCTAATGGTCCTCGACTTTGGCGACAGTCTGTTCGCCTTCGTCTACGGTGTGGCCGCCGGCGGCCTCCCCAATATGGGTCGGCCGCTGATTTTCGGCACTGAAGGTGTCATCAACGGCGGCATGCTGAACGGCGAACCGTTCGACTATCCGGGCCGCGAGCTCGAGGAGGAGTTCGACCTGAGCGCATCCTTGCCGCACGTGGTGGGCGACCACCGCGGCCTTGAGGAGTCGCACGTCTACGAGGACGTGATGCAGCTCGTAGATTGGATCCGGGATGACACCCCGACCACTTCGACCCCGGAGCACGCCCGCCACGTCATCGAAATTTTCGACGGCGCCTACCGATCGGCGCAAACGGGGACGGCCCAGGCCTTGCGGACCACTTTCTAGCGGTTTCGCCGGCGCGGCCATCGACGCCGCTTTCAGCGTGAGCCGCAACAGCTCAGTCAGCGCGAGTACTGTCCCGCATAGCGTGAGCTGACTTCATTCAGCCGGGAATACGAATGCGTATCAACATAGAACTTGACGAAGAGTTGATCAAAGACGCGATGCGTTGTTCAGGAGCGACCACCGAGCGTGAAGTGATCGAAAAGGCGCTGCGTCTGCTTGTAAGGTTGAAGTCGCAGGAGGAAGTGCGCAACCTGCGCGGTCAACTGCAATGGGAAGGCGACTTGGAGACCACGCGCCAATCACGCGTGCCCGTCAAGGACAACTGAGGAAGAATCAGCAAACCCCGAATTGGAGAACTATCCATGGCGAACAATTTTCGTATCGGCGTCATCGGCTTTGCCCATATGCACATCAACCATCTGGTCGAGCGCTTCGCCGCCCACCCCCAGGCTGAACTGGCTGCCTGCGCCGACACCCCGCCTCTTGTTCCGGAACTGCGCACGGCCCACTATACACGAGGCTGGAACCTGCGCCATGCCCTGGAAGACCTGGGTTTTCCCAAGGCATACGACGATTACAACGCGATGTTGGACCAGGAGAAACTCGATATCGTAATCTGCTGCTCCGAAAACGCGCAGCATCCGGCAGTGGTCGAAGCCTGCGCACAAAGAGAAGTACATCTCTTGGTCGAAAAGCCGATGGCCTCCTCTTTGGCTGACGGCCTCCGTATGGCCCGCGCCGCCCGCGCCGCCGGTATCGAACTGATCGTCAACTGGCCGACAACGTGGCAACCTGCCTCCCACAAAGCCAAGGAGTTGATCGACGGCGGCGCAATCGGGCAGGTGTTGACAGTCAAGTTCCGGGGCGGCCACCTGGGTCCGCTGGGAGCGGGCGTCTCCCATCCAGGTGGCGATGAGGATGGCCAAGAACGCCCGCGCAAACTGACAGGCGTCGAACGCGGCGCTACCTGGTGGCACCAGAGCGCCGCCGGCGGTGGAGTCATGCTCGACTACTGCTGCTACGGCTCACTGGTAGCCCGCTGGCTGGTGGGCGAGCCCGCAACTGCCGTCATCGGAATGCGGGCCAACTTGAACAGCAAATGGGGCGACGCCGAAGACAATGCCGCCATGATCGTCCGCTTTCCCCAGGCAATGGCACTTTGTGAAGCCTCGTGGACGACCCTTGACCACGGTGTTTCCCCCGGGCCTATCGTCTATGGGACCGAAGGCACCCTGGTGATCGATAAGGAGAAACCCGGCGAGACCCCCAAAGTACGCATAGAAAGGGGCGCAGGTCGAACCGAGTTACATGACTGCGATCCGCTGCCGGCCGACCGCTCTGACATCGCTCAGGAGTTCATCCACCGGCTGCAGACAGGCGACAAACTGCACCAGACCTTGGACCTCGACTTCAATCTGGAAGTAATGGCGATACTGGACGCAGGCGTGCGCTCCGCCGCCAGCGGCCAGCTTGAACAGGTCGATACAGACGCGTGGCGGCTCGGCTAGGGTCGCGAAAAAGGGAGGCCGGTAATGGACATTCAGACCGCTCTGTACACGCTCGGCGTACGCGACGATTCCTTGTCTCCTGACGAGAAACGATCGCTCGATGAAGACGGTTTCCTTCCTCTGCCGGGCCTCTTGACGCCCGCGCAAGTTCAGGCGTTTCGAAAGCGCCTGCAGGAGCTGGAAGACGAAGAAGGCAAGGACGCCGGCAAAGAGGTCCACCAGGAGGAGGGCACCGACCGGCTCGCCAATCTGGCCAACAAGGACCCGCTCTTCGATCTCGTCTGGGCCAACCCCAAAGTGCTGGCTGCCATGGCCTATGTACTTGACGGCGATCTGAAGCTGTCCTCGCTCAACGCCCGTGCCGCTCTTCCGGGCCATGGCTTGCAGGCCCTCCACTGCGATGGCTCCCATAACAGTACGGACTTTGCCCCTGCGTTGAAGGACGGCCGCCGGCGCTACAACGTCTGCAATTCCATCTGGCTGCTGAGCGACTTTACCCCGCAAAACGGCGCCACCCGCCTGGTTCCCGGTTCACATCTGTTCGGTCAGGACCCTCGCGACGGTATGTCGGATCCAAAATCGCCCCACCCTGACGAAATCCTCGTGCAGGGCAGTGCGGGTACGGTCTTCGTCTTCAACGCCTTCACCTGGCACGGGGGAACCGTAAATCGTTCAGACAGCCCGCGCCGTGCCCTCCACTGCTACTACTGCCGCCGCGACCTCAAACCACAGACCGACCAGCGCGCCCTGTTCCGACCCGCGACCGCCGCCCGCATCAGCGAAGCACAGCGCGTCGTGCTGGGAGTCTGAGACATGCCGCACAAATGCGAATTACCGGGCCGTCAGTTTGATTGACCATCTAGTCTGATTCCGCTCTGCAGCCCGCGCCGCAAATGCCCCAATACCGTCAGGATCTCCCTGCCCCCCAGCAGCAAATAAATGCCGAAAAACGCAAACCCGCCTCCGCTTGCCCCGGCCAGAATGAACAGCGCAGGCGGCATCCGCAGCTGGTGTAGCAGCAGCACAACGCCGCACATCCCCAGGCTGCTCGCGACTGCGCGCCCCAACGTCGCCCGCAGCATCGACACCTCCACGCCCCCCACCCGCAGATTGAGCCCAAACATCGCCGCCGCCAGCGCCGCGCCCGCGACCGAGGTCGCCCAGGCCAGCCCGGCGATTCCGAACGGCTCGACCAGGACGATACTCAGCCCCGCATTCAGGACCATCCAGCCCAGCGTCGCCCACATCGGTACGTGCGTGTTGTGCTGAGCGAAAAAGGTCAGCGTGAGCACGTCGTACGACGCTTCACCCAGCAGGCGCACCGAAAATATCGCCATCAGCAGATAGACCAGAGCGCTCGACTCCGCGCCAAACGCGCCCCGCTCAAACAGAAACGCCACCGCCGGCCTTCCCAGGACCAGCAGGCCCACCGCGGCCGGCAGCAGGAGCAGCCAAGTCGCCCGCAACCCATTCGTGACCGTCTGACGCAGCCGCTGACCTGCCCCCGTATTGTACTGCTCCGCCATCGTCGGAAAAATCACCGTCGAAACGGCCGCGCCAAACAGAGACTTGGGCATCGACAGCATAACCAGCATCGCGTAGTGGAAAGCCGCGATGCTGCCCGCCGGCAAAGCAGAGGCCAGGCGGATGAAGACCAGGTCCACAGCCTGAAACGCGCCCAGCGTCACGATGCGCGGGCCCATCAGCCGCACGACCTCCCGTACACCCTTCAGCCGCAGATCGATCTGCAGCCGCAAGCGCACTCTCTGGCGCGCCAGGGCCGGGACCTGCACAAGGACCGTCAGCGCCGCGCCCAGCACACTGCCCCAGGCCATGCCATAGACGCCCCAAATAGGCACCAGAAAAACCATCCCCGCAATCTGTCCCAAATCGATCAGCACTCTTCCCAGGGCTGGAGTCAGAAAGTGCTGGTGTGAATGCAGCACACTGCCAAATACGCCGGAAACACTGATCAACCCCGCGGCCACAAGGAAGATCCGCATCATCTGTATCGTGAGTTGCTGCGTCTCGGCGGGAAAATGGGGAGCCAGTACAACGCGCACGAGCCAGGGCGCCGCCAGAATCGCCGCAAAACAGGCTGCGCCCATGACGATCAAAGTCAGCGCCAGCACCGTCCCCGCCAGCGATTCAGCCTCGCGGCGCCGCGACTGGGTCAGGTATCCGGAGTAGACAGGGATGAATGCGGCAGAGAGGGCGCCGGCCGCGAGAAGCGCCAGCAAGAGCTCTGGCAGCTGATTGGCCGTGGCAAAAGCGTCAATCTCCGGGCCTGTACCGAACAGCCTGGTTGTCAGAAACAGCTTGACAAAGCCCGTTATTTTGTCCAGCCCGAAGATGAAAAAAACGAGGAAGGAGGAGCGGACCAGATGCGGCGTGCGGGACATCGAGAGTTTGATCTGACCGCCGTCTTGCAGCGTAAGGACAACCGAATAACGGGAGGGGATCGCTCAATCCGACCCCCTCCCGCCGAATCACTTTTTCTTACCGGAGCGTCCAGGTCCCATCGCTCAAACCGCTCAGCGAATGGAGAGCAAAGTCAATCTCCTTCGCCGAATTATCATGTCCCTCGCGACAGGAATCAACGGGATCACTCAAGAGGAGGAACCCATTCGCATACGCTTGGAACACCGCGCAGAACCCTCTCTCCCCGGCAGTCGCCCAGCCCAGGTCACCATAAACGTCGTCACTGTTTTCCCACAGGTAACCGAATCCTCGCACAGGAGCCTCGAAGCCTTCAGGCGCTGTGCCCCGGACCGACGTATAGGTCTGATCATCCCAGTCATCGGCTAATCGATCCCACGAATCGCCGTTGACAAATACAAACACGGCATCATCGTTTTCTCGCCAGATCATATGGCCGGTCTGGAAAGGCTGCCATGACGCCCACAGCGTTCCGCCCGCAGCTTCAGGACAGCCATAACTGTCGTAGTCCCAAAGATGGTCCAGTCGGTCATGTACTTGGACTTCACACACAAATTCCCACGTGCCTCCATCCAGTGCCTGTATGGTGTTTGAGCCCAAGACAGTCTCCGACACCAGGTTGGTTGAATTCTCAAAGCAGGATTCGACGGTATCGCCGGCAAACAGAGTGCCGTGGTCGAACGCTTGCGTCAGAGTACACGCGCCCTTCTCTGCGTCAGTCGCCCAGCCCAGGTCCGCAAAGACCTCGTCATCCGTTGCCCACAGATAGCCGAATCCCCGCACAGGTATTTGCATGCCGTCAGGCGTAGTGCCCCGGGTAGGTGTATAAACCTGGCTGTCCCAGTCATCCGAGAATCGCGTCCAAGCCTCCTCGTCTGTGAACACAAACACAGCGTCTTCATCCTGCCGCCAGAGCATATTTCCCTTCTCGAACGACTGCCAGGCAGTCCACAATGTTTCGCCCGCAGAGGTCGGACACCCAAGCTCATTTTGATTCCAGTAGGGTTCCAATTGCCCGTGAGTCTGCGTTTCGCAGGCGAACTTCCACGACCCCCCTGTCAGCGCCTGCAGAGCATTCTTGGCAAAAACCGTCTCTGAAGCAAAGTTATGCGAGTTGTCGTGGCATGTCTGCACTGTATCGCCTATCAGCAGTATGCCTTTCTCGAACTGTTGAATTCGGGCGCAGAATCCCTTCTCATCGCCCTTGGCCCAACCTAAATCGTTATATACATCGTCATTCGTTTCCCACAGATAGCCGAATCCGCGTACAGGTGACTGCCGACCGGTCGGCGCCGTACCCCGATTGTTGCTGAGCGCCTCCTCGTTCCAGTTGTCCTCGTAACGGGTCCAGTCCCCGTCGCCCGCATAAACATACACCGCATCTTCATTCTGGCGCCAGATCATGTTGCCGCTCTCGAACGGCTGCCAGGCGGCCCAAACTGTTGATGCCTCGCCACTCGCACATCCCAGCGAAGAATGGGTCCAATGCGAACTCAGGCTATCGTGTGGCTGAGTGTCGCAGGAGGGCGTTTCCTCGACCTGCTTCACCCATGAAACCGAAATCGAAGCCATTCCGCTGCCCTCGAAGTACTCCACCTTCACCGTGTGGCTTCCTTCCGTCACCTCGGTGTCTTGAACCGTGGTGGTTGCCGGGTGAACGTTCCAGTCCTCCAGCACGAGCGTATCGTCCACGTAAACGCGCACACCGTCGTCGGCGACAGCGGTGAAACGGTAAGTGCCCGTCTCGAAAGTTACGCTTGCCGTCCAGGACACGCTGAAACTGTCGACGTTTATGCTTGTGTCAGGACTGCCGGATTGCCAGTCAAAATCAATCGACCCATCCTGGCGGGTTAGGACCGGGTCCCCGCTGAGATCTTGAGTGTTGTAGTATTTGCCTGTCCAACTGGCAGTGGTACCGGACCGTTGAATGGGCGCCGCTGCCGCAGGCGCTGCTGGGACGGCCGGCGCTGCAGGCGCTATGGGCGAAGCCGCGCCAATGACGTGCGGGATACACAGCTCCTGACCGATTAATACTTGGTCTGTTATGGAAAGATGGTTGTGCTCTGCCAGAGCCGATAACGATACGCCTGTGCTCACGGCAATGCCGGAAAGCGTTTCTCCCGAGGTGACAATGTGTGTGCTCGCGCAGTCCGTACCGTCCGTCCCATGCTCAATGGCATCAAACGTGTCTGCGAAGGCAATTTGAGAAAGCAAAGACAAGAGCAAAGCCGCAACGACGAACGCGCCCGGCCAGCGTCGAATCCAGTGGAAGCGAAGTAAAACTGAATACATGAGTCAGTCCTATATGAATATGGGCTGGAGTAATCCATCAACAATTTGCCTGCTTGACATTAAAATTCTGCACTGATTCAGGGCTGAAGTCAAGAGATTACACCTGAACCGACGGTAAGAAATCCTGGCGAACTGCCTGCCTCAATCCGGGCATTTACACTGGAGGTCAGTGTTCCGTGTGCAGAAACCGCCACATTACTGCCAAATATAACGACCTGGGTAATATACCTACGATCCTGCTACGAAACGGTTTCCCCCCTTCTGCACGCTCCAAAGGCCGCCAAAACCAACGCATTCGGGACACAATCTGCAGACGAGAAGACGCCGCCTTCCCGGTCGGCGGTCCGTCTGGTCCTCAGAATGATTCGTCTCCGCCCCTTCTGCTATAATGACCAGGCTGGACTCCGGTCAACTCCCAATCCCTACTCTCCTGACGTGACAAGACTATGGCAAAGTGGTTTATTGTTCTGGGAGCAAGCCTTCTTCTGCTAGGTGTTGCGCTTCAGTTTGCGCCTTGGCTGTTGGGTTGGTTTGGAAAACTGCCGGGCGACATCAGGATTAGGACCGAGTCCCTCAACGTTTTCATTCCCATCACATCCATGATTCTCGTCAGCCTCGTCTTAACACTGCTGATGAATCTCCTGAACCGCTAACTACTGGATTGGATATGACACAAACCCATGCAGAACTGATCGAAGGTTGGAAGGCAGAGGAGGAACAGCCGTTTGTAGGCTGGGACTTTTCCTACCTTGATGGCCGCATGCTCCTGGAAGATCCGCCGTGGTCCTATTCCACCCGAGCACGCGAACTGATGCGGCTGTCCTCGTCCTGTCTGGACATCGCAACCGGCGGCGGCGAGCGTCTTCTCCTGATGAGGGACGCCTGGCCGGAGAAAGTTGCAGTAACCGAAGGCTATCCTCCTAACCTCCAGTTGGCCCGCCGCCGCCTTGAACCGCTGGGCGTGCGCGTCGTCGAACTGGACAATGACGAATATACCCCGATGCCCTTAGAGGATAGCGAGTTTGCCCTCGTCCTGAACCGGCATGGTGCCCTCTTCGTCGACGAGATCGCCCGTATCCTTGAGCCAGGGGGC
Organism: Caldilineaceae bacterium; assembly: GCA_958295845.1. GTDB lineage: Bacteria > Chloroflexota > Anaerolineae > Caldilineales > Caldilineaceae > Bin5. The sequence goes on along the minus strand of OY282376.1, from coordinate 3,652,305 downwards.
CGGCTTCTTACTCGCCAAGTACACGGCCTGTGGGCGCACGACCTGATCGCCGCCTTCGATGCTACGCCCCAATGGCCCGACGCAACCCCGCAGAAATACGTGCCCTGGCTACAGAACTCAGGATTCAATGTTCTGGATTTGAAGGATTGGTCGGGCAGACTGGTCTTTACCGATGTGGGCGCGGTCGTCTACTATCTGAAAGCCGTTCCTTGGCACGTCCCCGGCTTCTCCGTTGCATCGCACACAGACCACCTGCTGGCATTGCAGAGAACGCTTGAGACACAGGGCGAGCTTACATTCGAAGCGGGCAACTATATGATCGAGGCGCAATTACCGATCTGAAGTCGCCGTTCTGCTACGCTCATGAACGATACCAGCACGAGGATAACCTATTCAGGCGCGTTTCTCTCCCACCATGTAAAACTATCGTTTCACCACTTTGGCCAGGCGCTGAAAGAGCTTTGAAGCCTGAATGGCCTCATATCCTGGCCGCAACCGCACCTCGACCGCACATGCTTTGAGTTCCGGCTCCTTTGAAACCGGATCCACTGCGCCAACAGTCACATTGTTGGCGGCGCTGAACGGCCCCGCCATGCGTCCCCAGTGAAATGGCATAAAGCAGGCCCCCTCCCTGATGCTCTCCGTTACGCGCGCTGTAGCCCACGCCTTGCCTCTGCGCGAGCGAATCTCGACGACGTCCCCATTCTCGATCTGTCTCCGCACCGCATCGACGGGGTGAATCTCCAGAAACGGCTCCCGTGCGCCTTTAAGCAGGCTTTCTGACTTGCCGGTCCGGGTCATCGTATGCCACTGATTGCGCAGGCGACCCGTGGTCAAAAGCAGAGGAAACTTCCTGTTTGGCAGCTCGGCGGGAGGAACAAACGCCGGGATTTGGAATGTTGCTCTGCCGTCAGGAGTGGCGAAGGCTCTCGCGACTTCCTCCGTGTCGGTGCTCGCCCCCTCCGCCATGAGTACTTCACTGTCCCGGCCCTTCCCGTCGCCGCGCTTCGTGGACCGTCTGCTGTGCACAGCAGAGTAGAGTCTCACGCTGCCCTGGTGTTCGTCGTCCGGCACGGGCCACTGGAGTGGACCTTCTGCCCGCAGTCTCTCTGCGCTGACGCCGCTGTAATCGCATACTCGACCTTTGGTCAGTTGGGTAAACTCGTCAAAAACTTCATCCGACGATTCATAGGAAAACGCATGCGAGAAACCCATGGCCGCGCCCACGTCGGCGACGATTCGCCAGTCCGGCCTGGACTGACCGACAGGGTCCACCATGCGCGGGAGATGGGTGATGCGCCGCTCTGAATTGGTCATCACACCTTCACGTTCTGACCACTGAGCCGCAGGCAAAAGGACATGTGCGTACTTTGTCGTGTCGGTCGGGTGATAGGCATCGGTTACGATAAGCAGTTCGAGTTTCTCCATCGCCTTTTCGACGACGTCAATGTTGGGCATCGAGACGACCGGATTCGTACACATGACCCACATCGCCTTAATCTCCCCTCTGGCCGCCGCATCAAACATGTCGACCGCCGCCAGCCCGGGCTTATCGCTAATGGAATCGTCCGGCAATCCCCAAAATCCCTCAACCTCCTGTCGATGTTCTGCGTTCGCCACTGCGCGGTAACCCGGCAGCAGGTGTGACAACCCACCGACTTCGCGGCCACCCATCGCATTGGGCTGCCCGGTCAGAGAAAAGGGACCGCTGCCCGGCTTTCCAATCTGACCGGTCGCCAGATGCAAGTTGATGACTGCCTGGTTCTTGGCAACGCCGTTCACACTCTGATTCAGACCCATACTCCAGAAAGAGAGTACGCCCTGCGCGTCACCAAAAAAGCGCGCCGCTTGGATCAAGTCGTTCTCGGAGATGCCGCATACCTTGGCAGCTGCGGCGGTCGAGACATCACTGCTTGCCTCCATCAACGCTTCGAAGCCGTTTGTGTTTTCGTCTACGAATGTGCGATCTATCTTCCCTGTGGAATATAGAAGCTTCATCATCCCGTTGAGAAGCACAACATCCGTTCCGGGTCGAATCGGCAGAAAGAGATCGGCGATCGCGGCTGTACGCGTTTCTCTGGGATCAACCACAATTACTTTCACGTTTTCCGGATCCCGCTTCTTTCTGCGCTTGATGCGATTGAACAGGACCGGATGGCAATCGGCCATGTTGGCGCCAATCAGAAAGAAACAATCTGCGTGGTCGATATCCTCATAAGCGGGCGGCGGCCCGTCCGAGCCGAGCGCCGAGACATATCCGGCCACCGCTGAGGCCATGCAGAGCCGCGAGTTGGCATCGAAGTTGTTAGTGCCGATGTACCCCTTCAGCAGCTTGTTGGCCACATAGTAATCTTCGGTCGTGAACTGGCCGGACCCGTAAAAGGCCACCGCATCAGGGCCGTGTTGCTGGACGATTCCCTTGAGGCTGGCGGCGATGTACGTCGTCGCTTTTTCCCACGTCACACTTCGAAAGGAGCCCTTCGCAGAGTGTGCATTGCTCCCTGTTCCGTTCATCCGCATGAGCGGCTCGCGAATGCGGTCCGGCGTATCCAGCGCGCCTGGCAAATGGATCGGCTTGAGGCAGAGATCGCCCAGGGAGGAGGGATGATCGGGATTGCCCCGCACTTTGGCAACCTTCCCGTCGCGAATCCCGACTCTCAGGCCGCACCCAACGCCGCAATAAGGGCAATAAGTGTCGTGCCAGCGGTCAATCGGCTCGCTGTCTTTTCTTTTGCCGCGAGAACCGTCTCTGGATTTCATCATATTCCGTTTCGTTATGAATGCGCCCCCTCTTGTGAAGTGACGCGTCTTGCTGACTGCCCGCGTTCGGCGCAGCGAACCCGTAGAAAGCGATCAGTTGGCGCCGCTCAGGACCGAATCACCGGCTGCGGCCAGCCGGGCGGCCGTCTCTTCGGCGGCATCCTTCTCCTCTTTCTCGGAAAAGCGCACCATCAATGCCATGAAGGCGCATACCGCCACCAAAATGCCCAGGATCAGGTAGGACTGCCCATACATTTCCGCTTCTCGCCGGAACAGAAACCCTGCCAGCATCGCGCCGAAGTTCCCGCCTGCGCCGACGATGCCTGCAATCGCGCCCATGGCGCGCTTATTGATGTAAGGCACGATCGCGAAGGTCGCCCCCTCCGACATCTGCACAAACAAGCTGAAGACAATCAGAGCGGGAACGGCCAGCGCCAGCTTCCCCATGTTTGCAAACAATATCAAAGCGATCCCCTCCAGGATGAGGCATAGAAACAGAAACTGAGTCCGCCCCTTCAGACCCCCGTTGCGGTTGATGAAATCGCTGAAAACGCCACCCATTGATCGGGCAAAGATGTTCATCATGCCAAATAGACCGGCAATAAGCCCGGCAGTCGCAAGGTTCAGTTCGAACCGAGTAAAGAAGTAGAGGGCCGCCGTACCGTTAATGGTGAGCTCAATCCCAAAACAGGCTGCATAGATGAAGAACAGTGCGATCACCCGTGAATCCTTGATCGCCTCCACAAACGTGCCTCCTGCTTTGGCCGCCGCCGGCATTTCGCCGCGCGCCCGCAATTCCGTATAGTTGCCGTCAGGCGCATCCTGGGTCAGGAACCAGTAGGCCGCCGCCGTCAAGAGCATGGCAATCCCAGGCGCGACCATCGCCAAGCGCCAGCCCAGCGCCGCCGGCACAAAAGTCAGGACCGCAGCAAGCAGAAGCGGCATCACTGCCTGGGTGACGCCGCCGCCCAAATTGCCCCAGCCCGCCGTCGTCGCGTTGGCCGCGCCCACAACATTCGGAGCAAACATCACGCTTGTGTGGTACTGGGTTATGACAAACGAAGCGCCAATTGTGCCGATCAAGACCCGTGCTACGATGAACTGGGTCGGCGTCTGCGCCAGACCAATCCCCATGACTGGCAACGCCCCCAGCAGTAACAGCCCAGTATAAACCTTACGCGAGCCGTAACGCGTGCACATTGGGCCGATAAGCAGCCGTGCGATGATTGTCAGGGAAACGGCCGCGATGACAGAGTTTCCGACCTGTGCTGGGTTGAGACCTAGCGTCGCAATGACACCGTTCTCGCCTTTCATCAGCGGCACAATGCCGAACCATCCGAAGAAACAGAGGAAGAAAGCAAACCAGGTTACGTGGAACGCACGCATCTGCGGTGTGCCGAAGCTGAACAGATCGATCTTGGTGGCTTTATTCTTGAAGTCCACTGGGGAAATCTCCTTTAACGTAGGAATGGATTCTAGATTTAGGCTGGAGCGGCGGTCGGCACCTTGTCCGGCGTCTGGTCCGACCGGTAGCGGGAAGCAATGGCCTCCGCCAGCAGTTCGGTAGTCGCCTCTATCGTGGCCTTTCGGTGAATCTCGTCGCCAAGCCTGGCGTCTTCACCCTGGCGCCCGCCTTCAAATACATTGAATCCGTCGATCACCCTGCCGTCCTGCCGAAGCCGGGTTGCCTCCAGCCCTATTTCGGACAGCCGGTGACGACCACACGCGTGAACGCACCCAGATACGTTCACGCGCACGACCTTGTCACGATCGGGCAGACGCTCCTCCAGCTTGCGGGCAATTTCCAGCGAGATTCCCTTTGTGTCGTTGAGCGCAAAGTGGCAATGATCAATGCCCGTGCACGTAACCAACCCGCGCATGACACCCGAGGGAGAGGGGCTCCACGCTTCCAGCAGCGGCTCTGCCAGCAGGCCGTCGACTCTCTGATCGGGGACATTGGGGATGATGACATTCTGATCGTTTGTCAAACGTATTTCGTGGCTGCCGTACCTGTCCGCCAGGTCGGCAAGAGCAAAAAGTCGGTCAGCCGTGACGCGACCGGTGGGCACCACCATGCCCACATAGTTCAGTCCGTCCTGGATCTGTGGATGGACTCCCACATGGTCCTGCTCAAGGGGGTCCGGATGCCGGTAAAGCTTGCACGACCCGGCCGATGGCATCGGCTCGCCCAGGACCTTCGTCACTTCGTCTCGGAATCTGTCAATGCCCCACTCGTCAATCAGATACCACAGGCGGGCCTTGCCCCGCACTGCACGGTTTCCGTTATCGCGAAATACTGTCAATATGGCCCGACAGAGTGCCGTCACCTGTGAAGGACGAGCAAACATGTCAAGCGGTACGGCAAGATGTGGGTTCCTGCTTCCCATATGTCCGCCAACCACGACGTTGAATCCCGGCACGGAGCGGTTTCCCATCCGCCCAACCGCAGGCGTCAGGCCAATGTCGTTGCTCTGCGCGTGAGTGCAGTCCAGGCGGCAGCCGTTGATCGAGATGTTGAATTTTCGCGGGAGATTCTCGAATTCCGGCCCTAAGAGAGATAAAGCTGTCGCCGAAGTAAGTTGCCGGGTCTCAACCAACTCATGTTGCGCCAGACCGGTAAGCGGGCAACCGGTCACATTGCGAAAATTGTCCATCCCGGTCTGCTCAGAGCCGAGCCCCACAGATTGCAGCTTCTCAATGATGGCGGGCATGTTTTCGATGGTGATCCAGCGCAGTTGGATGTTCTGCCGCGTCGTAAAGTCGCCTGCCCCGCGTCCGAAATCGCGCGAAAGCTCGGCGACAGCCCGCAGCTGCGTCGAGTTGAGGATCCCATTCGAGATGCGCATGCGCAACATGAAGTAGCCGGGCGTCTGTTTGCGGTAAAAGAACCCGTGCCACTTGAAGAGATCGTAGTATTCCGGCGGAATTGATTCGAACCCTTCCTCAGCCCAGCGGTAAATGTCATGGATCAGGCTCAGCGGACCCTTCTTGAGTTTCAGCAACTCGACCTTGTTCAACTTGGCCTTGCCACCGCCGCTCGACCTGCCACTGCCGTTCGACTTGCCACTGCCGTTCGACTGTCGCGACAAAGCCGGTGAAGGCACCCTTCCTTTTGAAACCAGTGAATTCGTCACCTCTATCTCCCATTTCCTTGAAGCGATTTGCAACACTGGTAAAGCATATTTCAGCGCCCAACGAGTTTGAACGGCTAATTTGGCCGAAAACAGACTCCGATTGTTATGCGGTTCGCACAATTTACAAGGCATACGCGACAGAAAATTCGCGCGAGGAAACCAGATTTCAACGCGAAGGACTGATTTTTTGTGCACTTTGTATAAATCGGGCAATGGGAGACGATCGGAGAGGGTCCAGCGACCGTTGGCGTTTTGGACCGCTGTTCTACACGTGCGGGGTGAATCGGAACAGTTCAGCTAGCCGGCAGGACAGGAAGTCGCCGAACTGTACTAGACAGACCGCTCTTCAGACATCGCCGGAGAAATCCGCGGGGCCAAGGGAGCGAATCCTGGACAAATCTTGGCTTATGGGCCAAGAGCCGGGATGCTGTGCACCTGCGGAAGCACCGAAGTGCTCGGCCGCGACGCTTTCGCGTGGTGATCTGCCCCAGTCTTTTCAATTCGGCGCTGTGAAAGTCAGAACCGCGAGGTCCAGTTCCGCTGCGTCGGTGCAGACCAGGTCGGCAGATAATTCGTTGCGGGTTGATCCAGGAGCACGTTTCCGCCGCGGCTGGGGAGGAAATCGCGTCGTAACCGGGCGGGAGGCTATCCCTGTGGAGTATCGTACTGTCGGTCGCGCATACTTTCGCAAAGGTGCGTAATGACGCTAGGCCGGGGTCTGGTCACTGTGGGCGCTTGGCGTCGGAGCGGTACTGCTCAAATGAGGCTCTTTAGCGGGGTCATCGCTTACATAATGCAGATGATCGCCTTTGTCCGCTTGCGAAGTCGTTTTCTATCAATGGAGCGTCCCTTCGTCAGCCCGTTTGGGAACACAGGCGCAACTGTCGCAGCCGCGATCGCACTCTGCGCACGATTCGTTCTCTTCCTTAATCCTGACTACAGGTTCGGCGTATACGGCTGCGAGGCCAGGGATGCCGCAGGTCTGCTCTACTACAGGCCGATCGGTCGCAAGAAACTGATCAACTCGCCCGAAGAGGAATCCGCCGCGAAGCATTCGCCACAGACCAGCACCTGACTGCCAGCCCATCGGTCGCCACCCTGACCTTACGCCCTATACCTCTGAAGGATCCGCCGGGCGACGCTCATCTTGTGAACTTCGTCGGGACCGTCGTAAATGCGGGAAGCCCTCTCGTGGCGGTACCAATAGGCAACCGGTGTATCGTCACTCATGCCCAACCCCCCCAGCGCCTGCAGCGCACGGTCCAGCACTCGCATCAGCACACCGGCCACGTAAAACTTGATTATCGAAATCTCGTCTCTGGCCGCGAACACGCCTTCCGTGTCGATCTTGCGCGCCGTTTCCAACACCATCAGCCGTGCCGCGTCTATCTCCGCCCTGCTCTCGGCAACCCACGCCTGTACCATTCCTTGCGAACCCAAAAGCCGCCCAGGGGCAACCTCCCTGTTCGCCGCCCGGCTGCACATGATATCGAAGGCGCGCTCACAGATCCCGATCCAGCGCATACCATGGTGAATGCGCCCCGGCCCCAACCGGTACTGGGCCAGTGCAAAGCCCCTGCCTTCCTCCCCAATAAGGTTATCAACCGGGACACGCACATTCTCAAACCAGACCTCCGCGTGGCTGTTCCAGCCGCCGTGGGCCTCGCCCATCACCGAAATGTTGCGCGCTAAGTGAAACCCCGGACTGTCCAGCGGCACGATAATCTGGCTCGCTCGCCGGTGACGGCTCTCCGCCTCCGGGTTGGTCACCGCCATCAGCACAGCAAAAGACGCCCCGTCAGCCGCCGTCGTGAACCACTTGTGCCCGTTGATCACGTACTCGTTGCCGTCCCGCACCGCGGATGTGCTCATCCACGTTGGATTGGAGCCGGCGTGTTCCGGTTCGGTCATCGCGAAGCACGAGCGTATCTCCCCGCGGGCGAGCGGCAGCAGGTAGCGGTCCCGCTGTTCTGGTGTGCCGGCATGGATCAGCAACTCCATATTGCCCATATCCGGCGCCTGACAACCAAAGACATAATGCCCGCCGGGCGTGCGTCCCAATACCTCGCTAACGCGTCCGAACTCGGCCAAGGTTAAACCCTGCCCGCCGTATGCAACCGGAAGGGCCAGCCCCCAGAGACCGGCCTCCTTCACAACCTCCCGCTTCTGATTGAGCAAAGGCTCAACCTCATCCCAGGGAAGACTGATCAGCAGTTTCTCGGTCTGAACCACCTCATCGTCGATGAACTGGCGTACACTTTGAAGAAGTTCGGGAAGAATGTCGGAAGTCATTTCGCAGTCAATATCGTGTTCTTGATCATGTTACCGATAGCCTTTCCCCTTGCAACCTACCTGAACTCTCGGGTCGGCCGCTCAAACACCCAGACCCGCATCCACCCACTGGCCGCCGTCGACAAGAAACGTGCCGCCGGTGGTAAAACTACTCGCACTCGACGCCAGATAGAGGGCAATGCCGGTTAACTCCGTCGTCTCTGCAATCCTCTTCTGTGGAATAGCCCCAAGGACCGTCCGGTTGAGTTCGGGGTCCTCCCACACGGCCCGGCTGAAGGCGGTCTTGACGTAGCCCGGCGCGATCGCATTCACCTGGATTCCCTCAGCCGCCAGCTCCGCAGCCAGCACCTCCGTAAGCATTAACACGCCGGCCTTACTGACACAATAGACGCCCATTCCCGGCTGCGGCCGTTTTCCGGCAACTGATGCGACGTTGATGATCTTGCCGCCCCCCCGTTTCGCCATCTCCGCGCTGCATACCTTCGCCATACGAAAGTAGCCGACCACGTTTACATCGAGGATCTTGTGCCAGTGGCTCTCTTCAGCGCTGAGAACCGGCCCGAAATGAGGGTTGGTCGCCGCATTGTTGACCAGGATATCGATTCCGCCGAACTCACGCACCGCCTTTTCCGCCAGAGCCGATGCGGCCTCCATGTCTCCTGTATGCGCCGCCGCGGCCAGGGCGCGACCGCCATCCGCCCGTATCGACTTTGCCACTTCGTCCAAAGGCGCCTGCTTGCGGCTGCTCAGGACGACCGAAGCCCCCCGCGCCGCAAAGCACCGGCCGATCGCCTCGCCGATGCCCCTTGAAGCGCCGGTAATCACCGCCACCTTACCCTCAAGATCGAAGTCAGGCAGATCTGCCAACTGCTTTCTCCAGTCGCGGCCCGCTGCTCAGATTTCCGCTGGATGGGAAGAAAAAACTGTTCTCAGTATAGCACCGCGCACCGCGCCATACAATCTGAAAGGGGCAAACAAGTGCTTCCCAAAATGCAAGTGAACACTCGTAAACCTCTCTTTGCAACCAAGCCGCTTCAGCTCCAGTTCCAATCTCTGGCAACCATCCACTGACCACTGACCACTGCCCACTGCCCTTTGGGCGTTCGGGCCTTCGGCCCTCTCTTGTGCGGGGGCTGCGCCCCCGCAACGCCCCGCCCTTGTTAGCCACCGTGTTCATTCTTCCCCAGCAACGTGTCTAGCCAACTGTATGCCCCCCAACCGCTCCTGTAGGGGCAGGCCTTGTGCCTGCCCTGTGTCCCCTTAAACGGCGGATCCCCCGTAACCGGCCGCGGTGCAGCGCCTCCCGCGAACCCACGCAGATTTACAACGGAGACCACTTCCCTCTCACTTCACCGCCTTCGGTAAATGTGCGCCGGGTCTAGCACCGACTTCTCGTTGTTCAGCTCATCCGTCAGAACGCCGTCGGGAAGCGGCGTGCAGCGCTCTCCGGTCATTAAGAAGAGTAAAGGATCCACCCGGTACTGCGCCAAGCCAACTTCAAGTGCATCCCGTGCGCGAAACAGCCGCGCTACTGCGTTGCCCACCTGCCCAATCTGGACAAGGCCTCTTTCTTCGAGCAATAGACCAAGCTTGTTCAAGTCGTTGCCCGCAAAGCCTGGCTTAGGGCCATAGACCATAGTAGGCAGCGGCCGCGGCGAACCCTCAGCGCCCTGAACAAGTGCCTCTACTTCCCGCCACTGTCGGTACGGGACCTGCACGAGCTGTTCCAACAGGTGGAAGAACGTACATCGCAGGTACGGCACCCCCAGCAGGAGAATGTGAGCGTCGGCCTCATACAGCTTCCAGAACGGACCATCGGCTGCCCATGCCGAGGGCCCGTGATTGAGGGCAATCTCTTCTGCCCGCCCCCCCAGAGCAGCCACGGAGTGGAGCAAATGGCTACTCCTGCGTGCGCCCGGTCGTGTCCTGGTCTCCTCAGTGAAGCGGCCCATCTCTGAAGGATCGTTGGTCGGGTCGAATACGGCTTTCCCTCCTTGTGAATGCGAAAAGGTGAACGTTGGCACGACCAACGTACCCGCCGGGTCGAGTACTTGCAGGAACGCATCGACCAAGGCCTTGGCGCCTCCCCCTACGTATCCAATACTGCTCATCGAGCTATGCACGAAAACGACGGCGCCGCCAGGCAGACCGAGCGCCTGCAATGCCTCACTAATCTGCTCCCGCGTCTGCGAAACTGTCATGAGTAGTCCTCCAATAGTCAGCCGCTAACTGTCAGCCGCTAACTGTCAGCCGCTAACCGCCAGCCGCTAACCGCCAGCCTCAGCTTCCCCGCGTCCGTCTGTTGTACCCCGCCGGTTCCTCTCTGTCAATTGCCTCAAAGAGCCTGTAATACCAATATTTGACAAATTCAGCCGCACCGACTATCCTTAAGCTATGCAATCTGAGTTTCCCAGCCAGATGGACCATTCTCACACAGTCACCAATAATGCAGCAGCAGGCGCAGCACCGCGCGTGCTGCGGTAGCGGGTAACGCTGTTTACACTGCGCCGTAGGCACCGACAAGGAGTCACGGCGCTGAGGAAATGAGGGGATGCGCCGTGGGCCAAGACCACGGTGCTTTTTTGTGGACAAAACTATCTTCACTTTCCCATGAAGAGGACGATGTGAAACTGACAAGAGAAGAGGTCCAACACGTCGCTGAACTCGCCAAACTACAGCTGAGTGACGCCGAACTGGACGAATTTGCCGGTCAGCTCGGGCAGATTCTGACCTACGCTCAGCAGGTCCAGTCAGTCGATACAAGCGCAGTGCCCCCGACGCCTCGGGTCCTTCCGCTCACCAATGTGCTCGCGGATGACGAGTCGCACGAATGCCTGTCAAACTCGCAGGCGGTCAACAATGCCCCCGATGCCGATGACGGCTACTTCAGAGTCATCGCCGTCTTCGACGACCCTGGGGCGTAGCAAAGAAAATAAATAGGATAGCTTCATGGTTGCAGAGCAGAACTATGCCCGCTTCCAACCAGCAGGATGGCAAGAATGATGGGCGGTCAGAATTCGAAAAAGCCCTTGACCTCGGTTGGCGTTGCTGAAGCCCATGCTGGTTTGGCGGCTGGACAATTTACCTCGGTCGACCTGACGAGAGCATGCCTGGATCAGATCGAGCGGGTAGACGGTGCCCTGCATGCCTTTCTGCGTACAAGTCCGACTGACGCGCTCGAAGCAGCTGCAATGGCTGACCGCGCCCGCGCCGACGGCGACGCCCGCCCACTCTTGGGCATCCCGCTGGCCATCAAAGACGTGCTCATGACCAATGGGATCGAAACGACCGCCGGCAGCCGCATTCTGGAAGGCTTTGTTCCGCCCTATTCCGCCACCGCCGTGCAGAAGCTGAAAGCGGCCGGGGCGATAATACTGGGCAAAACCAACACCGACGAGTTCGCAATGGGATCCAGCACGGAGAACAGCGGCTATGGCCCCACCCGCAATCCATGGGACCTTGAACGCGTGCCAGGCGGCAGCAGCGGCGGTTCCGCCGCCGCGGTGGCCGCAGATGAGGCGCCGGCTGCCCTCGGTACTGACACCGGCGGTAGCGTTCGACAGCCCGCCGCCTTCTGCGGTATCGTTGGACTGAAACCCTCCTACGGCCGCGTCAGCCGCTATGGCCTTATCGCCTACGGCAGCAGCCTCGACCAGATCGGGCCTATCACCAAGACAGTCGCTGATGCCGCGCTGCTGCTTGAAATTATCGCTGGCGTGGACCCGCAAGACAGCACAACCATGCCGGTGGACGTGCCGGACCTTTCTGCCGCCTTGACCGGCGAGATTACTGGGATGCGGATCGGCATTCCCAAAGAGTATTTCGTCGAAGGCATCCAGCCCGAGGTGGAGGCAGCGGTTCGTACTGCCATTGAGCAAATCGCATCCCTCGGAGCAGAAATCGTCCCCATCAACCTGCCCAACACCGAGCTGGCCCTGCCCGTCTACTATCTGGTCGTTACCGCCGAGGCCAGCGCCAACCTTGCCCGCTTTGACGGCATCCGCTATGGCCTAAGCATCGACGGCGATACCATATTTGACCACTTCCGCCAGACGCGTGGCGCCGGCTTCGGCCCCGAGGTGAAACGCCGCATCATGCTGGGAACCTATGCCCTCAGCGCCGGCTACTATGACGCCTACTATCTCAAAGCCCAGCAAGTCCGCACGCTGATCAAGCAGGACTTCGACCGCGCCTTTGCCGACGTTGATGTCGTACTGTCACCAACCTCGCCGACCACCGCATTTCGCATCGGCGAAAAAGTGGACGACCCGCTCGCGATGATCTTGACCGATATTTTCACGACCAGCGCCAACCTGGCCGGTCTGTGTGGGATCAGTATCCCCTGTGGATTCGATTCTGACGGACTCCCGATCGGCCTCCAGCTCCTGGGGCCTTCGCTGGGCGAAGAAAAAATATTGCGGACAGCCTACGCTTATGAACAGAGTACCAATTGGCGTCTGCGGAGACCGGAACTGTGACCGAAATCTTCCTATTTGGCAATGAAAATAGATATTCTGTGTTGACCAACAGATGCTACCGAAGGTCAACCGCATGGGCGTCTGCTCTGGGCGCAGCCGGTGCACCTGGCCGGCAACGGCTCAGTTAAGTCGCTGACCGTTGTGGAATCGGCTGCAAAGGCTTCTATCTCAAATCCTGAACGTCCAACTTCCCAAAGATACAGTCCAGGCAATACATTTATCGGTTCCGACCGGATGAGATCAACTAGAAATGAATACAATGATTATGAATTCTCCTGAAGCGCCGACCGCGCTAAAGCCCAACACGGGCGACGACAAAAGCAACCAATCCACCGGCCTGCGGCGATCACTGGAGAGCAGACTGAGCAGCCGCGTCCAGCTCGTACCGCCCTCCCCGATTCGGCGCTATTTCGACCTCGCTACCACCATGGATGACGTGATCAGCCTGGGAATCGGCGAGCCCGACTACGTAACGCCCAAGCCGGTTCTCAATGCCGGGTCGGACAGCCTCCAACAGGGCAACACCTCCTATACCTCCAACGCAGGAACGCTGGAGCTGCGCCAAGCCGTTGCAGAAATGCTGACGAACCTCTACGCCGCGCCCCTATATGATGCCAGTACCGAAGTACTTATCACCGTCGGCGTCAGCGAGGCGATGTACTTGGCAATGCAGGCGTTGCTCGACCCAGGCGACGAAGTGCTGGTTCCGCAGCCCTGCTTCGTCTCTTACACCGCAGATGTGATCCTGGCCGGAGGCACCGTCGTCGACGTTCCCACCTACGCCGCCAACAACTTTGTCCTGACGCCAGGGCAACTCGAGGAAGCGATAACCCCGCGCACCAAGATTCTCCTCATCGGATATCCCTGCAATCCAACCGGCGCCGTTATGAATCGCGAAGAACTCTCCGCCATCGCGCAGGTAGCCGAAAAGCACGACCTGATCGTCATCTCCGACGAAATCTACGATCGCCTCGTCTACGATGACCACCAGCACGTCATGTTCGCCGCCCTGCCTGGAATGGCCGAACGGACCATCCATCTCGGCGGCATGAGCAAAGACTACGCCATGACGGGCTGGCGCATTGGCTATGCCGCAGGTCCGGCGGAACTGCTGGCCGCCATGCGCCGTATCCACCAATACCTGATCATGTCGGCCCCCTCAGGTGGCCAGGCCGCCGCGTTGCGGGCCTTGACCGACCCCTCCGCAGAGGCCGCCGTGCAGGAAATGGTAGCCAGCTACGGCGAACGCCGCCGTTTCCTCGTCGACGGCCTCAACGAGATCGGCCTGGACTGCTTTGAGCCAAAAGGCGCCTTTTACGCATTCCCCAGCGTTCAGCGCACCGGCATGGACGAGTTTGAGTTTGCCGACAAGCTCCTGCACGAAGAGCGGGTTGCCGTGATTCCCGGCAGCGGATTCGGCGCCGGCGGCGAGGGCCACGTGCGCTGCGCCTACCCCGTCGAAATGCCAAAACTCGAAATGGCCTTGGAGCGAATGTATCGGTTCCTGCGGCGCCATGGCGTATAGCAGCAATTGAACTCGAGCGACTCGAGCTGTCCCCGTGCCCGCTGCGATTCACACTATTGGCCACAATGTTAGCCACTCTGTTTCCTACACTGCTGGCAATGTAGGAAACAGCTACTGGCTTGGAGTTGGAGTTGAAGTCTGAGTTGGAGTTGGGCTCGGGGTCGGAGTGGGATTCGGTGTTCCATCTGGCGTGGGCGACGGGGTCGCTGTCGGTGTAACCGTCGGTACCGGCGAATTCACACTCGGCAGCATCAGGTGCACGGGCAAAGAAGATATGGTAAGCGACATCGCCGCCGTAGCGTCGATTCTCCCGTGGCCGAATTTGTCGTCCCTGCCTGTTTCACCCAGGTCGACCGCACTCTGCTCAATCACCGTTTCCACCTCTTCAGAGGACAAGCCCGGAGCGGCAGACAGGACCAGAGCAGCCAGTCCCACGACGTGAGGCGTCGCCAGGCTCGTTCCATTCACCGATCGATACTCGGTATGCGACGGGGGAAATGGGCTGTAGACGCCTACCCCAGGCGCCGTGACATCGACAAAGGTGCCCGCGCTTGAGAACCAGGCGTGGGCATCGTCTTCGTCAGTCGCGCCCACAGCAATTACGTTATCCAGCGCGGCCGGATAAGTGACGGGATTACCCTGTTCAAACAGGTTCCCGGACGCCGAGAAAACCAGAGCCCCCTCATTCGCGACGTGGTTAACCGCGCTCTGCATTCCAAATGACGGGCCAAAACTGATGATACTGATGTTGATGACGTCTGCGCCTTTATCCGCAACCCAATAGAGGGCACAGGTAAGGTTGCTGCTCACGCCCTGCCCCTGGCTGTCCAGAACTTTCACCGGCAGGATCTTGGCGTTCCAAGCCACGCCCGCGATTCCCTGATCGTTATGGGCAGCGGCCGCCGCGACGCCGGCCACCAGAGTTCCGTGTCCGTAGTCATCGTCCGCTACGGTGTCTTCGTTGACAAAATCGTATCCCTCCACGATCCGCCCTGCCAGCTCCGGATGGTCCAGGTCCACACCTGAATCGATCACCGCGATAGTTACATTGCTCCCTGTGGAAAACTTCCAGGCCGCTTCAGCTTCGATCGTGGCCAGCCCCCACTGTCTGTCGTAGAAAGGATCGTTGGGCGTTCCCGCTTCGTCCTCTACCTCCATCGACGACTGCTTGACGCCAGACAGACCGCCGCGGTCGCCTAAACCCCGTCTCTTTACGTCGGCAATCTCTTCAGCTGAGGCAGCGAAAATTAAGTAGTCCGGTTCAGCGTATTCCACCGCTGGATCCAGCATGAAGACCTCCGCCGCCTCCACCTCCGTCCCCGGCCGCACACTGTGTATATGAACCGAGCCACAGGAAACTGAGGAGGGCCGCAGATCAAACTTTCTGGCCGTCTCCGTCATCGAAACGGACGAAGAGCCAGCATTAAACTTGATGAGAATGCGCCCTGTCGCGTAGGTTTCCTTTCTTCCTATCAGTCTTGGGGACCGCAATCTGCCCGAACAAGAAGAAAGTAAAGCGAGTAGGAAAATGAGGCAGAGGGAAATGAGAACTGCACGATTGAAAGAGGTTGTAACCATAGAAAAGCAGCAAAGAAGTGCCGAATATCTCCGCAAGTCCGAATGTTTAAATATGCTAGCTCTGGGCTCATGCCTCTGACAAGCTGATGAACGCTTCAGCGCTGTTCCGCAGGCCCCAACGATTATATCATATCGTGATTTCGAGTCTACTACGTTTCTCAACAGGGTGCATCCCAATAGGGGGGCCGACCTCTCGTATACCTCCCGTTGCAGCCAAGTCTCGACCAGTTCCGGTCCCAATCTCCGTCAGCCGAATCGGTGTCACTCTCTCCTCTCTCCTCTTCACTCTCTCCTTGCATTTGGGCGCCCCGCCTTTACTAGCCACCGAGCTCGATCTTCCCCAGCAACACGTCTAGCCAACTGTACACCCCCCAACCGGTCCAGTAGGGGCAGGCCTTGTGCCTGCCCGAATCCCCTACATCAACAAACCCCCCGGCAAATCCGGCTTGGCGCCTGCCCTGCATCTCTCCAGGAGCCTGCAATATCTTCCCGCCAGACTGTCCCCGCCTCCAACCTGGGACGCCCCCACTACGCCTGGCGTCTTGACGCATCTACTGGCGTCGAGTACCATTTCCATAGACAAGCAACCCCTTACTTCGCAAATCAAAGCTAACTCACATGCCTGATCAAACCACGCTCATTCGCAATGCACGCATCGTCGACGGCTCCGGCTCACCCTGGCGCTACGGGGACATCGCCCTGGCAGATGATCGCATCTCGGCCGTCGCGCCGCCAGGCTCCATACCAACCGAGAACTGCGCCCAAGTCGTCGACGCCGGCGGACACGTTGTCTGTCCCGGATTCGTCGACATTCTCAGCCACTCCATCCTGTCGCTCATGGTGGACGGCCGCAGCGTATCCAAGATCGCCCAGGGCGTCACCACCGAAGTAATGGGCGAGGGCTGGACGCCCGCCCCCTTAGGCGGCAGAATCAACGCCGAACTGCCCATCCATCAGTTCACGCAACTGCTGGATCCCGCCTGGGCCGACCGAATGGCCTCCTGGGGCCGTTTTCGAGACTGGTTGGAGGCCATGACCGTTCACGGAGTTTCACCCAATATCGGTTCCTTTCTCGGCGGGGGCACACTTCGCAAATACGCCATGGGAATGGACATGCGCCCCCCAACCGACGACGAGATGGCGACGATGAAACGGGTAACCGCCGAGGCAATGGAGGACGGTGCTTTCGGTGTCTCATTCGCGTTGATCTACCCTCCCTCCAGCTATGCTACGACGGACGAAGTCGTTGAAATCGCCAGGTCCTTCCGCCCTTACAACGGCATCTACATCACCCACCTGCGTTCCGAGGCCGATGCCTTTCTTGAAGGGCTCGAAGAAGCGCTGACAATCGGCCGCAATGCCGATGTCCCGGTCGAGATATATCACCTGAAGGCCGCCGGCACCCGCAACTGGCACAAACTGGCCTCAGCCATGGAGCGCATCGCTGAAGCCCGCTCACAGGGCACTGATGTCACCGCCGACATGTACACCTACCCAGCCGCGGGCACCGGGCTCACCTCCGTCCTGCCGCCATGGGCTGCAGCCGGCGATAAGCTGTACGAAAACATTCGCGACAGCGCCATGCGCGCCAAGATCAAGGAAGCGGCCCTGAACCCAACCGGCGACTGGGAAGCAATGGCCGACCTCGTCGGTCCGCAGGGCGTAATGCCTGTTGGCTTTCTGAAGCAGGAAAACCAGCAGTATGTCGGCAAGACGCTCTCAGACATCGCGGCAGAAATGGGCGTGGACTGGCCGGACGCGGCCATGGACCTGCTGGCATCAGAAGAGCAGCGCATCAGCACCTTCTATTTCGTAATGAGCGAAGAAAACCTGCGCCGCCAGCTGCAGCAGCCCTGGATCATGATCTCCACCGACGCCGGCGGCATGGACCCGTCCTGGGCAGCCCCCACCGGCCCCTACCACCCGCGCGCCTACGGCACCTACAGCCGGGTCCTGGGGAAGTACGTGCGCGAAGAAAAGGTCATACCGCTGGAGGACGCAGTGCGAAAAATGTCATCCGCGCTCTGCGACCGGCTCGGACTGCGTGACCGCGGCCAGCTGCGCGAAGGCTTCTACGCCGACGTGGTGATCTTCGACCCGGAGACGGTCGGCGACCGGGCTACATTCACCGACCCCCACCAACTCTCCGTCGGCGTAAGCGATGTCTGGGTCAACGGCGAACGAGTCTACAAAGACGGCGCCCACACCGGGGCAACGCCGGGCCGGATCGTATCCGGCCCAGGGCGCCAGGCATAACCGTTGCCTACGCCCCCTTGGATTCCACGGCCAGCTCCCATGGGCCCGAGGGCTACCTGACTAATGTCCATTACCATCACTATCGAAAGCTATCTGGAAGCCGCAGACACCGGTACGTCTTACACGCGCCGAACCTACCGAACGGCGATGAACCTCTTCCAGCAATATCTTGAGGAAAAGGGGATCCCCCCGGAAGTCAAGGACCTTGAAGACCTGGATGTTGACCGGCTGCTGGCGTTCTCAACCTGGCTCCTGGAAGAGGCCGGCATCGGCCAGCGCTCCTTGACCACCTATCTGGCTGCCATGATGGCCTGGGTCAACTACCTGCAGGTTCGGGGATGGCTGCCGTTCACGCCGCAAGAGCTGGCGCGTCTGCAGCAGGGGATCAAGCACGTTCGCAGGACTCAACGTCCTCCTGAACTGATACCACATCCTCCTCGGCCTGAGGAGATGGAGCTGCTGGTCACCGCGGCCCGCGAGACCGTCCTGCGCCGCCCCAACGATCCCCGCGAACAGCTTGCCAGGCTGCGGGACATCGCCATCGTAGAGACGCTCCGCTGTACAGGACTGCGCGTCGGCGAGCTAGTCAGCATCACACGCAAACAGTTGGAAGATCAGGACCGGGCCGTGTGGGTCGTTGGCAAGGGCAACAAAATCCGCCGCGTCTACTTCGACGAACGCTCCTGGGATGCCATTCACTACTACTTGCAGGCCAGGCAGCGGTTCGACGGGGCCACCGGCCGGCCGCTGTCCGAACTGCCGGTCTTCGCCCGGCATGACAGAAAATCCGGCCCGAAAATACTGCCACTGTCCACGCAGTCCATCCAGAACACGATTCGCCGCCTGGCCGAAAGTGCTGGCCTTGGCGCAAAGGGCATCACGCCCCACGCGCTACGCCACTATTTCGCCACCCGAATCTACCAGACCACCCACGATCTGGCCGTCACCCAGACCGCGCTCGGACACGCCAGTCCCAACACTACCCGCATATATGCCAAACTGGAGGACAATGCCGTTCGCGACGCGCATCGCGAGGCGTTTGAATCGAAGTGAGTGGGGATTGGCGTCCGGCGGCAAACCGCCAGGAGCTCTACTCGCGACTATCCCCGTTATCCCCCCTGACATCTCCACTGTACTGACCTTCCATCAGTAGCCAGTAAGGGATAAACCCGTAGTACCAGGCGAGCAACAGGGCCATGCGCAGCCCATGCAAGCCGTCGCGCCAGCCCTTCAAACTGATATAGCGGCGCCGCAGCTCCCGCACCGGCTGCAGAATCAAATTGTGCGGTCGCGCTCGAACGCCCTGTTCCTCCAGGATCCTGGCTTCGTAGCGGGCGTATGTCCGCTGCTTGCTGTGAAACTGCCGCCAGTCGGCGTAGTTGTAATGCAGTAAAGGCTCCGCCAGAACCCCGTCCTCCCCCTCCAGAATGACCACTTCGTGGACCTCCCTGCGCAGGTCGTACCGGGCCGAGTCCCGCCGCAAAAGCCGCAATTGGTAATCGGGAAAAAATCCTCCCCCTTGCATCTCATGACCGACAATGAAATTGCGCCGCGGGATCCAAAACCCGGCGCGGCGCGTGTCCCGGCACGCATCCAATACCTCACGCGCCAGCGCAGGCGTGACCCGTTCATCCGCGTCAATGAAGAGAATCCACCTGCTGTCGATGCTGTCCAGCGCGGCCTGCCGTTGCCGGCCGTAATCATCGAAAGGGCGCGCGACCACACGCGCGCCTGCCTCCTGTGCAATGCGCCGCGTACCGTCCCGGCTGCACGAGTCCCACACCACGACTTCGTCAGTCCAGCCCTTCAGCGCGGCGATGCAGGCCGCAATGTTTTCAGATTCATCCCTGGTGAGAATTACTGCTGCAAGGCGCACCGGCATCTGCTAGATCCTCAACGGTGAGAAATAGGCATTGACCTGGCTGTACGCAATTGTGCCAAAAGTACCTATCTGCCGAAGTCAAGTACTTTGGCATAGGTATCGAGCTGCTCCTCCAACCGGTCGCCGCTGAGCCGGCCGCGGGCGAACTGTTGCCGGGCGATCATCCCGTTCAGGGCCAACCCCAGGCGCACGAGCGGACGCAAGAACACATGAAATCCTCGCGTATAAAGGTGCGCATGCAACCTGAAAAAGCGGAAGCGGCTCGCCCACAGCCGTTCAAACGACTGCCATCGGACCTGGCGGCTGCTGCGCCCTTCGTAATGGACTATCTGCGCAGTGGGCACCGCGTAAGTCGGCATGCCCGCCTCACGCATGCGCAAGCACCAGTCCATCTCCTCGCAGTACATGAAGTAGCCTTCATCCAGCAGACCGACCCCGCGGATGCTTTTTCCCCGCGCCATCAGCGCCGCGCCCAGCACAAAGTCGACCGCAAATGGCATGACACCGAGCCACTGACGCCGCCCGTAACGCCCGTTCAGGCGGCTATGCACAAGTCTGCTGAAGAGTCGGCTCATACCTGGCAACTCGCCCAACGGGAAAAGGTCGAGGGCGATCTGCGCCAGCCCGGGGAAGCAGAAGCCGCCATGCTGCAGACTGCCGTCGCCATAGTGCAGTCGCGGACCGCACGCGCCTGTCGACGGGTTGTCCCGCATGAACGAGGCCAGTTCGCCCAGTGCACTGCCCACTACCTCCGTGTCCGGATTTAGAAGAAGAACGAGTTCGGGCGCAGAATCTGCTCGTTCCCCACTGTCCACACCGAATCCCAACCCCCGTAAAGCAAAATTATTGGCGCGCGTGAAGCCAAGATTGTCTGTCATGGCGATGAGATTCACGTGTGGGAACTCATCGGCCACCATCTGCGCGCTGCCATCGTGGCTGGCGTTATCGACGACTGTTACATCAACGAACAGCCAGCTGCTGCTCAGTTCTGCGGAGTCGTAGACGCTCTGCAGGCAACGTCGCAACAGGTCGCACACGTTAAATGAAACTATGATGACGGCCAAGCGCATGACACGACTCGATGACTGGAGGGCCCTAAGGGTTCCCCTACACAGCTTATTCGGTTCCTACGTTGACAGTGATGCGGTCGATGAAATCGTTAGGGTGGCCGTATGCCTCGTGGATCAGCCCTCCCCACCAAAGGACGTTGCCCCCAGGGGGGCGTCCCTCAAAAAGAATGCAGCCGCTGACCCTACCGGAATTGCCCGGCATCAGATACCACGCACTCTCTCCATCAATTTCAATGTATTCCAAATCTTCCTCACGGCCGATGGCCCATCGGAAAGGATATGGATACCCAGTGGTACTGAAGTTAAGACCGAAGCGAAACACGCCAGGTAACTCAAACCAGTACTTGCCGAGGTTTTCCGGCCTGGAAGCGATATTGTTAAAGGTTTCGGGAATAAAGTCCTTAGCGAAAGTGTATTCCTGGCCCGGCCAGGGGCCATTGGTGCGGACAGGCACGTCGCCCTCATTCTTGACGATGGTTGTGAAACAGAGCTTCTGCCCGATCGGTACGCTGACAACGCGGTTGACTTCGTTTGCCCATTCGATCTCGCCCTGAACGACGTCGGCTCGCGGCCTGCCTCCCATTTCGATACTCAGTTTACGAGTAACCCGCACACGATTGCCGGCAAGATCGTGTGCCTCGCCAACCACTACGTACTCCCCGTCCGGTGGCGGTTCCGCGTTCA
Source organism: Caldilineaceae bacterium (assembly GCA_958295845.1). Lineage (GTDB taxonomy): Bacteria > Chloroflexota > Anaerolineae > Caldilineales > Caldilineaceae > Bin5. The sequence goes on along the minus strand of OY282376.1, from coordinate 3,630,646 downwards.
AGTCGACGCCGCCGAAATACTTATAGGTATGGTTTCCAGCCTCCTCAGGTTCAATTGTGTTTGGCCCTTCCGCGATATGTACCTTCACACCCGGCCTGTCGGGATCCTCAAGAAAAACCTGAATGTTCTGTACGTCTTTGGTCAGGTTGTAGGAGATACTGACCCAGTCGTCCCGCAAGCCGTCCAGGTTAGGCCGGAAAACCGTGGGCATGACGGCAAAGCTCTCCAATTTCGGTACCTCAGTGTCTCCGTTCTCCAACATAATCGTACCGTCCGCAGTTTCCGTGTTGGCATCGTCGTCCGATGCCTTTACAAACCACCGGTACTTCCCGTCCGGCAAGACTCGGCTGAGAATCTCTTCTGTTCCGCCTTCGACCTGGGTGATGTCAGGTTCATCCATCACGCCCCCCCACAGCACACTATAGCTGCCAGGGGAGCGTCGGCGGTTCTGGCGAAAGAAGAACCGGTCACCGTCTTCGTTCTCGAAATAAATGCTGATATAAGCAGAGCGGCTGAGCGTATAGCGAATCTCCGTGACATCCGTGTCGCCGTCCGCGTTAGGAGATATCTGATCGGGCGCCACCGTTACGTCACGCAGCAGCGGACCAAACCCCATATTCAGCCGGCCGCAACTGGCCAGCAGCAGGGAGAGAACGACAATACAGAGGGAATTCTTTTGCATGGTTAAATTGGCTGGGAGTTCAGAACCGCGAATTACGCAAGAGCATCAAGCACCTTCGTTACGCCGTCGATCGTCTCCTCCACATCCGAATTACTCATCGACGGGTCCACATTCAACACGACCGATCTGGCCAGTATATCGAGCGAACGCGGACACATGTCCTGCGAATAAGCTATATCCCTTTTCGCCCAGCGCCAGGGACCGCCGCTGTCCGTCCACGTGCGCTTCGAAAGAACCGGCAACCAGTGGGCGTAAATGTGGATATCCTGCCGGTCCGGCCGGTACAGCACACCGGCGGAGATGTTCTCGGCGTTCAATGCATGTGCGACCGATTGGGCCTTGGCAGGCGTTTCCACGAACATAGCCAGTGTGATGGCGCTGTCGCCCTCAGGATCGGGAACATCTCGAAAAGTGACACCCTTGCCCGCGGCAGTCGGACCGATACCGTCCATCAGCATCGCCTTCCTCGGGCGGGCCGCGGCAACGATACCCTGCAACCGTTCCAGCTGCACCAGTCCGATGGCAGCCGGCATTTCCGCCATCCGAAAGTTGGCGCCCCACAACACGTCAACGTCCTTTATATCCAGCCGGTTCCAGGCGGCCACGTCGTGAAACATGAAAGCCCTCTGCCAAATCTCCCGGTCACCGGTCGTCACCATCCCGCCTTCGCCGGTCGTGATGATCTTGCTGAACTGCAGGCTGAAGCAGCCAACGTCGCCGATAGAGCCCAAACGGCGGCCCTGAAAGCTCGCCCCGTTACCCTGCGCGCAGTCCTCGATCACCCGCAACCCGTGACGATTGGCCACGTCAAGAATGGCATCCATCCGCGCCGGCGCCCCCCGCATATGCACCGGCATGATCGCCTTGGTGTGCGGGCTGATCTTGCGCTCCACGTCCGCCGCGTCGAGCGTCAGCGATTCATCGATCTCGGCAACGATCGGAATGCCTCCCACCGTCATAACTGCCGTGGCAGAGGCCATCCACGTGTACGCCGGAACGATCACCTCGTCTCCCGGCCCGATGCCGATGCCTTGCAACCCCGTGACCAGCGCCGCCGTCCCGGAGGTAACCGCCAGGGCGTAGGCAGTGCCAACCGATGAGGCAAAAGCGCGCTCAAACTGGTCCGCCTTCGATTCCCCTTCCTCTGAGCCGGTAAAACGGAACAGCCGTTTGGCCCGCAGCACCTCGAGAACCGCCTGCTCCTCCGCTTCATCGATGGCTTGGCCGCCGGGCGCCAGTTGCGAATCCTTCCGGCTGCGGGCTGGCGTCCCGCCTTCTAGTGCGAGCCGTGATGAGGCGTTCCCTGTCATACACTCTCCTCCTATTCCGACCCCAAACCGGCGAAATTCTGTCCCATAAAGCAGCCAAACGGTACCCAAAGTTTACACACGCGCGGGCCCCTGGAACCGCGACCAGTATAACATAGCACCATACTGTTGACAGTCTGCAGCAGTCGTGTTTAACTTTCCCAACTGTACCGAATTAAGGCAAAAACTTCTGGAGTCGAAAACATGGATAAGATTCGCTGGGGTGTATTGGGCACTGGTCGTATCGCTGGCGACTTTGCAACCGGACTAGCTGCAGAGCAGGACGCCGAAATCGTCGCCGTCGGTTCTCGATCGCAGCAGACGGCCGACAACTTCGCCGACAGGTTCGGAATCCCGAACCGGCACCCCACCTACGAAGAGCTGGCTGCCGACCCCGATGTCGATATAATCTACATCGCCACCCCTCACCCTCTGCACAAAGACAACACAATCACCTGCTTGCGCGCCGGCAAAGCGGTACTCTGCGAAAAGCCCTTCGCCATCAACAGCGCCGAAGCACAGGAGATGATCGACTGCGCCCGCGAACACGGCGTCTTCCTGATGGAGGCGATGTGGACGCGTTTCCTGCCTCACATCCGTGATATGGTTCAACGCATAGAGGAAGGGCAGATCGGCGACATCCGCCTCTATCAGGCAGATTTCTGCTATCGCGCCCCACTGAATCCGGAACGCCGCACCTTCAATCCCAATCTGGGCGGAGGCGCCTTGCTCGACGTCGGCGTTTACCCCATTTCGCTCATCCACCACCTGCTTGGGGGCCCGGCCCGAGTCAAATCGCTGGCGCACTTGGGCGAGACCGGCGTGGACGAGTTGGCAGGGATGCTATTCCAGTACGAGGACGGCGCATTGGCTGTCATGTCCACCGCCGTCCGCGCCAACTCGCCCGATTCCCTGCTGATCAGTGGGACACAAGGCGAAATTCGCGCCCGCGACCGCTGGTGGACCCCCTCCGGCTTCACCATCACGCGCGACGGCCGCGAACCGGAGACCGTGCATCCCGATATCATCGGCAATGGCTGGAACTATCAGGCCGTCGAATGCGGCCACTGCCTGCGAGACGGCCGGACGGAACACGAACTGATGCCCCTGGACGAGTCATTGGCCATTATGCGTCTGATGGATGGCCTGCGTGAGGAATGGGGACTCCGCTACCCGATGGAATAAGCACTGGGAAGCAGGACAACAACCCAAGACCGCAATCTGTGGAAGAGCATCCTTCAGAGGCTGCTCTTTTGCTTCCCTACCCGACCGCCTCCCGGCAGTAGTGCAAGCTACCCCGCAACAGTTCAACGATTCTGCTGTCCGGCGCGCCCGCATCCAGGGCATCCGGCTGCAACTCCAACGAAATCGAGTAACCGTATCCGTCCGCAGCCATGCGCGCCAGCAGCGCATCTAGCCGCAACAAGCCATCTTCCGGGCGGCGGTGCTCGCTGCCGTCAAAGTTGCTGAGATGAACGTGCTTGACCCGCTCCCCCCAGCGTTCGTAAGCCTCGACAGGTTCAAGCCCCCACGTGCCCAGATGGGTCGTATCCAGGGTGATATGCGGGAATCGAGCGATGTCGTCAAGCGTTTCCCGGCTGTGCGCGTTCCAACGGGCCGGGTTGACTCGCTTGCCCATAAAGCGGTGCGCCGGCAGGTTCTCAATACAAAGCAGCACGTCCATCGATGCCTGAAGCGCGGCATAGCTCTCAGTAAGCCAGGTCGCATAGTTCCGATGGTCCGAACTGAACGGGTTTGGCAGCAAGAGACTCCGCCCAGCGGTCTGAAGAAATGCGTACCCGAAGCGAGTGGGGAGGTGATGTATAACCACCTCGGCGCCTAATTCGACCGCCAGCTCAGCCGTGCGCGCGACGGCCCCGTGCTCGCTCTCGCCCCAACCATTGCAGTTGCGGCTGAAAGGACTGTGCAAAGCCGGGATGGGCAGCTGGTGGCTGTCCACCAAGTGCCGCAGATGGTCAGTCTGGCGCGTGTCCCAACGGTGATCGATTAGGACTTCGATGCCGTCAAAACCTGCCTCGGCCGCAAGGGCAAAGACCCGGTCGATGCTGTAGCTGTAGAGCGAACCCGTGGAAAGGATGAACCGCATAACTATTTCTCTGGAGAACCTTGTTTTTCAGCTGACCCCATCGAAAGGGCCAGTACGCCGGGAACGGCGCCTCGCGTTAGTCAGTAAACGTTCGCGCCATGAATTGGGCCAGCGATGTCGGAGCGCGTTCCAGCAGCCAGCCCAGGACGTTGCCGTTGCCAATCAGTCCGTAGCTGTCATAGTAGCCAAACATCGCGGCCAGCCAACCTACCGTTTCGGAAGGCATTCCACCGGCACGGGCAGAGCGCTTCCACGCCTCCAAGGGTGTTTCAACGGCCTCAACTGGTCGCCCCAGTCGTTCCGCCAGGCCCTGGGCGATCTCTAAAGACGACAGATTCGCAGGCCCGCCCAACTCGTATACCGCCCCTTCATGGCCCGATTCGGTCAGAACGCGTGCGGCGGCTTGAGCTACATCAACAAGATCAACCAGCGCGAAGCGGGCCTCGACATCATAGGGAACAGTGTACCGTCCTGTCGCCTCTATCTCATCTCTGTAGGCTAGCACGTTCTGCATATAGGCGCACGGTTGCACAATGGTGAATGGCAGGCCGCTGCGGAAAATCTCCTCCTCCACCCGCAGCTTCTGCCAGTGATGCGGCATCTCCTCAGTCTGAGGATGAAGCACAGAGTGATAAACGATGCGCTTGACGCCGACCTCCTGCGCCGCCCGCATGGCCAACCTGCTGACCTCCAGTTCGCGGGCGTACATATTGGGACAGATGAGATAAATCGCGTCGATCCCCCGGCACGCCTCCACCCACAGGCGCGCATCTTCCAGGTCGCCGACAACTGTATCTGCCGACAGCCGGTCCTCGGCCTGTTCGGCACGCCGTAGCCAAGCGCGCGCCGGCTGTCCTCTCCGGGCCAGAGCCTGAAGGACCGCTCTGCCGGTCTTGCCAGCCGCGCCCGTCACCAGAATCATGCCGGAATGATCCCGTCGACTGACACGGCATAGCCGTAAAGCGGCTTTGAGCCTGCGCCTTCATCTTGAATCCACTGTCCGACCAGCTCCGGCGCGCCTTGGATGTTGAGGTCCTCCACAATCTGGAGTCTTTTTCGTCCGATGAAAGTGACATCCGGCGGGAACGGGTCACCCAGTTTCTCTGGAAGGATTACGTCAATCGGTGTTTTTGCCCCGTATGTGGCTGTCACCGATTCCAGAACTCGCCGCAATTCGCCTCCTCCTTTCCCCCAAGCGGGCGCAGGCGTACAGTGGCTGGCAAACCAACCGAATGCCGGCCACTGTACGCGCGCAAAATTGTCGCGATAGGATGGTCTATTCGCCGCCCTCGACCAGCTCGACCTCGATGGGCATGTAGCTATCTCCCATCGTGTCACCGTCTACAAGCTCAAGAGCCGCCTCGGCCAGATCGGTACGGTGTGCGCCGTCGCTTGGGGCCTCGGGGATAACGCCGCCGTCAACCGACACCTGCACTGTCTGGTCCCACAGCGCCTGGTCCATCACGCCAATGCCAGCCGGTGAAGGCCAGATCAGCTTGTTGATCTCGTTCAGCTGCCAGCTCATATGGCTCTGTCCGAGAGTAGGACCGTTGTCCAGCACCACCTGCACACACGCATCGAAGTTGTCGCGGCAGAACTGCCAGCCCTTGAAGCTGCCGGCCAGGAAGCGTACCGCGATGTCCTCATTGCCCTCCTCAGCCAGCCAGGCCTCGCGTGCGAAGACATGGTCCTGCAGCATGGCAGTGCCGACGTCATTGAAGTCGATGACAACCAGGTCGGACGGCTGATAGAGTTCGCCGGTCTCCGGGTTGATGGCTTCCAAAACCTGGGCGTACTCGTTGTAAGTCATCGCCTGGGCCGCGTCGAGCTCCCGGTTGAGCAGTGCCAGCATGTCGAAGCTCTGCTGAATGATGGTCACATCGTCCGGGTTATTCGGGTCGATTCCCTCTGCCCGCATCGCCACGAACAACTCATGCTCGTTGCCGAATCCCCACGTTCCGACCTTCTTGCCGGCCATGTCGGCGATAGTCTCCACCGGCGCATCGGCCCATGAGACCTCCAGTGTACCGCTGCGCTGGAATACCTGGGCGATATTGACCAGATCAGCGCCTTCAGCCCGTGACGCCAGCACCTTGGGCACCCAGGCCAGACCGAACTCGGCCTGTCCGGAAGCCACCACCTGCTGGGGCACGATATCGACTGCGCCTTCCAGGATGGTCACGTCCAGGCACTGCTCGGCGTAAAAGCCCTGGTCAACAGCGGCAAAGTAGCCGGCGAATTGAGACTGCGTCACCCACTGAAGCTGCAACTTGACCGGAGTCATTTCAGCGCATCCCCCGTCGGAAGCCGCCATGTCGCCGCCGGAATCTGTAGCCGGTGCTGCAGGCACGCAAGCCCCCAGAACCAGAATCAACAGTGCGAATCCGGTCAATAACAGTGATGTTCGACTCTTCATTAGATCCTCCTGATGAAATGTGACTGCGTAAATCAACTCTCGCTATGCGCGGAAGGTCGGATGCCAGGGCAGAGCCAACCGTTCCGCTACCAGGATGACGAGATAGATGGTTATGCCTATCAGACAGGCAATCAGAATCGCGGCCCAAGCCGAAGCGAAACGGAATAGCGCTGCCTCCTGCGTGATAAACACGCCCAGGGCAATACGGGGCCCGCCAAAGTACTCGCCCACGATGGCGCCGATCATGGCCAGCGCCCCCGCCACTTTCAAGCCGCTGAAGAGCGAAGGCAGCGCGTTTGGAATCCGCAGCTTGATGAGAATTTCGGTGTCGCTGGCGGCATACGAACGCATCAATTCCAGCGAACGGCTGTCCACCGAAAACAGGCCCCGCACCGTGTTGATCATGATCGGGAAAAATATCATGATCGTTACAATCGCCATTTTGGAAAACGGGTTGTCGAGCCCAAACCAGTTATTCATGATCGGCGCGAAAGCGATAATCGGCATCGAATTGGCCGCGATCGCGAAGGGAAGCAGCGCCTCACGCGTGGCAGTCCAACGCGTAGTGGCAATCGCAACCGCAACCCCTGCCAGCGTACCCATCGCCATTCCGCCCAGCGCCTCCTTCAACGTGAACCAGCTGGCCGCCAGGATTGGCGTCAGGTTGCTTCCCCTCATGACCGAAACCCTGCTGCCCCCAAAGGAAAACGTGAACCAGCGAGCTTCCTCAAGAGCCGCCTGGTCTTCAGATGACAGACCTGAGGGCAGGACTGTGAAAAACCCTTTGTCCAAGGAGACCTTATCTCCTGAATCCCCTGTTGACGCCGAACTGTCGAGTACAACGATCTGTACAAGATTGCCAACGATGGCCGAAGGCTTTGGCAACAGAAACTGCTGAATGTTGAAGGCCATCACCAGCGCCTCCCACAAAACAACAATGGCGATGAGAATGAAGACCGGCGCCCAGATACGTTGCCTGCTCTCGCTCATGCCGGTGTGCCTTCTGGATCCTGACTTCCTTCGCTGAGGCGCAGCGCCTCACGTACCTCAGTCTCCAACTCAAAGAAGCGCACGTTGCTGCGTGTTTCCGCATTGCGCGGCTGCGGTAAGTCGATGCTGATGTCGGCAGTGATGCGTCCGGGGCGGGCCGACATAACAATGACTCTCGTTGAAAGGAATACCGCTTCCGTAATGCTGTGCGTAACGAAAAGCACCGTTGTGTCGGTCTTGCGCCAAATATCCAGCAGCTCCAGATTCAGCCGCTCGCGGGTCATCTCATCGAGCGCACCGAACGGCTCGTCCATCAGCAGAATCGAAGGTTCGAACGAGAGCGCACGCGCAATGGCTACTCTCTGCTGCATCCCGCCGGACAGCTGCCACGGATAATGTGAGGCAAAATCGGACAGTTCCACCAGCTCCAACATCGCCTGCGTGCGCCGGTCCTTCTCCGATCGGCTGAACTGCATCAACTCCAGCGGCAACTGAACATTCTTGGCCACCGTTCGCCAGTCATACAGCGTGGCCGCCTGGAAGACGATGCCGTAGTCCTGATCGAGCCGGGCCTGGCGCGCGCTCTTTCCGTTTATGGTCGCCACGCCGGAAGAAGGCTGAATCAGATCACCCACAACGCGCAGCAACGTAGACTTACCGCAACCGGACGGACCGATCAGCGATATGAAGTCGTTTTGCTCGATTTGCAGGTTGATTTCTTTTAGCGCATGGACCTGGTCTGCTGCGCCTTCTCCAAAGATCATATCGACGTTTTCAAGAACGACAACAGGTTCGGTCATTAGTGATCTCTACACGGGAGAGGCGGCTGGAACACGTCTGCGTATTCCGGCCCAGAGGTGGTGTCGATTGTAGCACACGCTAGTTGTGAAGCCAATCAGGGAATTGATCCTGGGACATCCCAAAATGGGCGTGAACTCCCTTATTCCTCCTGTAGCAGCCAGACCATATTCAATTCCAGTTCCAATGCCCGTCAGCCCAGTCGCTGTTACTCTCTCCTCACTCCTCTTCCCTCTCTCCTTGCATTTGGGCGTTCGGGCCTTCGGCCCTCTCTTGTGCAGGGGCTGCGCCCCCGCAACGCCCCGCCCTTGTTAGCCACCGTGTGTATTTTTCCCCAACATTGTGTCTAGCCAATAGTATGTCTCCCTCAACCGCTCCCATAGGGGCAGGCCTTGTGCCTGCCCTCGCGCCCCCCACATGGACATCGCCATCCACCGGCCGGTCCCGAAGGGGCAGGCCTTGTGCCTGCCCTCGCGCCCCCCACATGGACATCGCCATCCACCGGCCGATCCCGAAGGGGCAGGCCTTGTGCCTGCCCTCGCGCCCCCCACAAGGTCCTCACCTTCCACCAACCGCTCCCGTAGGGGCAGGCCTTGTGCCTGCCCTGTTCCCGCGCAATCAATGGCCCCATGTAAAACCAGGACCCGAAACCACCGGGTAAAACAGACTCCCATTCGAGGGCGCAGTAGCCTGAAATCATCTAAGTATCATGGGTCCAGTGCGAATTCCCTCCGAGGGGAGGCAAACAGGAGAATCGGCAAGCCGCAAAAGTGAATTATGTGGGGTTCCGCCGGCTGTTGTATTCTTTCACCTGAGAGCACGAAATAACAAGAAGATTCCCATCCGTGAATAATCAAGTTGGCCAGACGCGTGTTTACTCGACCGCATGCAGCCCCCCCTCTGCGATCCTACCGTGCTGCCCGGCCCGTTTGCACGCCCTTTTCACCTCGCTAGGAAGGAAACCCTGCCATGCCTGAAAAACTGCCGCACATTCTCATCTTCAACCCGGACCAGTGGCGGGGCGACGTCTTGGGCCATATGGGCAACCCAGCCGCCGTGACGCCAGTTCTCGACCGGTTCGCGCGTACCGAGGGCGTTTCTTTCGCCAATGCCTTCTGCCAGAATCCAGTCTGTACGCCCAGCCGCTGCTCCTTTATGACCGGCTGGTACCCCCACGTGCGCGGCCATCGCACCATGTTCCACATGCTTCGCCCCGACGAGCCCATGCTTCTGCGTAAGCTGCGCCAAAACGGCTACTTTGTCTGGTGGGGCGGTAAGAACGATGTCGTACCGGCCCAGAACGGTTACGCCGACTACTGTGATGTGAAGTATGCCCCGCCCCGCCCGGACCGGCTCCTGAAGAACCCGCACCAGACCGCCGCGTGGCGCGGCGACCCCGATGGCGACAACTACTACTCTTTCTACGTTGGCCGCACCGACATCCCCCCCGGCGAAACAGTGGCCTACGACTCGGACTGGGCAATGGTCGAAGGAGCCGTCGAGCAGATCAGGAATGCCCCGCCGGACCAGCCCCTCTGCATATATCTGCCCCTGTCATATCCCCACCCGCCCTACGCAGTCGAGGAACCATGGTACAGCCAGATCGACCCCGCCCGCATCCCCGACCGCACACCCACGCCAGACAGCGCCCGCGGCGGTTGGGACCAATACCCCAGCCTGATGAAAGGCATATTCGAAGGGCAGCAGATGCAGGACTGGTCGGAAGAGCGCCTGCGCGAGTTGCGGCGTACCTACTATGCAATGTGCGCACGCGTCGATCACCAGTTCGGCATGGTCTTGGAAGCCCTGAAGGAAGCCGGCATCTACGACGACACCCTCGTCTTCTTCTTCTCCGACCATGGAGACTTTACCGGAGATTACGGCCTCGTCGAGAAGACCCAGAACACCTTTCAGGACTGCCTGACCCGCGTCCCCATGCTGGTGAAACCGCCCGCCGGAACCCCTGTGGCCCCGCGCGTATCCAACGCGCTAGTGGAGCTGATCGACTTCCCGGCAACTGTCTACGCGCTGACCGGTATCGAAGCCGGGTATGACCATTTCGGCCGCTCCCTGCTCCCTCTGCTCGCCGGCGACACTGACAGCCACCGCGATGCCGTCTTCTGCGAAGGTGGTCGCCGCCGCGGCGAGAGTCAGTGCATGGAGCTGGAAAGCAACGCCCGCCCAGGTTTCCTCTACTGGCCGCGTCTTCGCCTGCAGACGCGCGAAGGTCCCGAACACACCAAAGCCGCCATGTGCCGGACCGCCGATCACAAGTATGTCAGACGCTTCTACGAGCAGGACGAGCTCTACGACCTGCATGCCGACCCGCGGGAGACGCGCAACCTTATCGCCGACCCCGCCTACGGTGACGTGCTCGCGTCACTCAAAGAGCGTATGTTGCAGTGGTATATGGAGACCAGTGATGTCGTGCCTCACGAAACCGATGTGCGCAGCTGATCCGGACGCGTAGCGGCTGACTGCTACGAATCCGAGACCTGCTTCTGCACGATCAAGTGCTCCAGGAGCGAAATGACGAGGAAAAAAGTCATTCCGGTAAGCGAGGCGAAGATGATCGAAGCCCACAGCTTCTCCGGCCCGGTGGCGTAGTACTGGTTGAAGTTGAGGATGACGCGGCCTAGGCCGTCGGCGATCCCGCTGGGCAGTTCGCCGATAATTGCGCCCACCACGCTGGCCGTGGCCGAAACTTTAAGAGCAGTGAAGATGTACGGAAGAGCAGCCGGGACCCGCAATTTCCACAGAATGTCCCATGGTGTGGCCGCGTACGAGTGCATCAACTCGATTGCGGTCGGCTCCGGCGAGCGCAGACCCTGCAAAGTATTGATCGTTACGGGAAAGAAAGTCAGGTACGCTGCAATCACGGCGACCGAAAACCAGCTCCCCCCCAACCAGATGACCACCATCGGCGCAATAGCCAGCAGAGGAACCGTCTGCGACGCAACAACATAGGGCAGCAAGCCCCTTTCCAGCAGCCCGGAGTGCGCGAAAACGACCCCAAGCACAAAGCCCAGACACCCACCGAAGAGGAAGCCGAACAAGGCCTCCTGCAACGTAAAAAGGGATGCTCGCAACAGAATTGTCAGAAGAATCGTATCGCTGCCTCGCCGTGGCGGCTCAAAAATCGTCCGCACGATCTCCCATACGTGCGGCATCGCCCGGTCGTCTGCCCGAACCGGCAGCTCCACTTCACAAAGACCGACTGAGCCGCACAGAATCCCAACGGGGCTCCCGCCATCGGCCTCGACCGGCACGGTTCCCCGCAGGTAAGCGCCCCCTGTTGCACCCAGCAGCTTATACGCTTCCCAGAAGATCGCCAGTAGCAGCAGGATGAGAACAAAATACGCTGTTGTCTTCAGCGATGATAACCTGGCGAAACTCACAGAACCTCCGCAAAAGGCCTTCGCCGCAGGAAGCGCCCCGCCCCCGCACTGCCCAACCAGCTGTCCCCGTCTACAATGACCTTCCCGCGCAGTAGTACCTTATCTGCCCAGCCCCGTACCTGCATGCCCTCGTAAACATTGTAGTCCGTGTTCATATGATGCGTGGCCGCGGAAATCGTATGTTCCTTATTCGCATCCCAGATGACAATGTCCGCGTCGGAACCCACCGCAATCGTGCCCTTGCGCGGATAGAGGCCAAAAATCTTGGCGGGATTAGTACTCGTTATCTCAACAAAATGGTTGGCATTGTAATGGCCTCCGCCAACCCCTGCATGCCACATTACCGGCATGCGGTCCTCTATGCCCGGCATGCCGTTGGGTATCTGGTGAAAGCCCTCTTTACCCAGCTCCTTGCCCGCGATGCGTCCTTCTACCCCGCCCTCATACCAGAACGGGCAGTGGTCGGTGGAGATCGCCTGCAAGCCCCCGTCCGACAAAGCCTTCCACAAAATAACCGCGTCCTTGGGCTGCCGCACCGGCGGCGAGCAGACGTATTTGGCGCCCTCGTAGCCGGGCTTGGCAAGGTCCTCCTCAAAGACAAACAGATACTGCGTACAGGTTTCACCCATCACGTTGAAGCCTTTGGCCCGGCCCAGCGCAAGCTGCTCAACCGCTTCTTCACAGGTTACGTGGACGACATATAGAGAAGCGCCGCTGATGCCAGCTAAAGCAACCGCCCGTCCAGTCGCCTCGGCTTCAGCCATGGCAGGATGGGCAGTAGCATGGTACTTCGGCGCCGTCTTGCCTTCGTCCAGAAGCCGCGTTGTCAAGTCAGCGATCACATCTCCGTTCTCCGCGTGCACCATAACCAGCAGCCCATGCTCAGCCGCAACCTGCATCGCGCGAAACAGAGTCGTGTCGTCGACCTGGAACAGCCCCTTATACGCCATGAACAACTTTAGACTGGTGATTCCCTCATCGACAACAGATGGGATTTCCGCCATCACGTCGTCGCGCAGGTCAGTGATCGCAACGTGAAAACCGTAATCGATCGCAGCTTTCCCTTCCGCCTTGGCGTGCCAGGTTTCTATCCCCTCCTTGAGCGTGCCGCCCACCGGCTGAATAACGAAATCGATGTGCGTTGTCGTAGCGCCGAACGCCGCCGCCCGATGGCCGGTGAAGAAATCGTCCGAGGAGACTGTACCGCCAAAAGGCAACTCAAGATGAGTATGGACGTCGATGCCTCCCGGCAGGAGCAGCTTGCCGGTTGCATCGATCACTTCCATACCCGCAGTAGGCAGATCGAGCCCAATCAAAGCCACCCGTTCGTCCTCTATCAGGAGATCGGCTTTCACGCTGTCGGCCGCGGTGACAACTGTTCCGTTCTTTATGAGAGTTGGCATTTCGTGCTCCTCTTTGGCCGCCCGGCGCAAACTGGGCTCGCCAGCAAACAGGTGAAAGTGACCATCAAGGCTTGAATCTCAGGCCGCCACGATCTTGTCGTACATATCAGGCCGGCGATCGCGGAGGAACTGCCACGTATCCCGAACCTCCTTGATCAGGTCCAGGTCTAGGTCGCGGATGATCAACTCCTCCTCGAAAGGGTCGCCCTGGCCGGGAAGATCGTCGCGCTCGCCCAGCGTCGTCACAAACTCGCCCCTCGGCGTACAGAAATAGCTCTGCCCGTAGAAATCGTTGTCGCCCAGTTCCGCTTCGACCCCAACACGGTTGATCGTGCCCACAAAGTAACCGTTGGCGATCGCATGGCCGGTCTGTTCGATCCGCCACAGATGCTGCGACAGCCCGCGCGAAGTGGCGGACGGAATGAATACGATCTCGGCGCCGTTCAATCCCAACATGCGCGCGCCCTCCGGAAAGTGGCGGTCGTAACAGATATAGACGCCCACCTTTCCCACGGCCGTATCAAAGACTGGGTACCCAAGATTCCCCGGACGGAAATAGAACTTCTCCCAGAAGCCGGGCAAGTGGGGCAGGTGAGTCTTTCGATACTTGCCCAGGTAGCTGCCGTCAGCATCGATTACCGCGGCTGTGTTGTAATAAAGACCGGGCTGGTCCTCCTCATACAGTGGGACAACCAGAACCATCTTGGTTTCGGCAGCCAGTTTCTGCATCCGCTCAGTGGTCGGCCCGTCGGGGATGCGCTCGGCAATGCCGTACCACTGCGGGTCCTGCACCTGGCAGAAATAGGGCCCGTGGAACAGCTCCTGGAAACAGAACACCTGCACGCCCTGTTCGGCCGCCTCGCGGGCGAACTTCTCATGCTTTTGGATCATTGACTCCTGGTCGCCGCTCCAGGATGCCTGGAGCAACGCGCCGCGGACGATGCGTGACATTCGAGGTCCTCCTGTCATTCAGAGGGGATAGAAATTGGCAAAGGTTGGGTAAGTTCCAGATCCAGTTGCCGGGACGAAAAGTGGACGTTTCTCGGGGCGTAGAACCCGAATCACAAGGCGGTCATTCCAGCTCCGCAAGCGCAGACCCATACCCCAGCGAACGCAGCTCCTGAGTTACGTACCGCAGAACCGTCTCCTCCATGGCATGAGGATAATCCACCTTCCAATTTTCGCAAATGGCAGGACCGTGTTCGCGCATGATCCGCGCCAGGCGTAAGGGAAACCGCACCGTCCCGTTTGGCGCTTTACCGTTCAACTGCACGGCCTCCTCCACACACTGCCGGTGATGAGGGAGCAGAAAACCGTTCAAAGCTTTGACACCGCGGTCCCGTCGATATCCGCTCGCCGCACAAAGTACATTTGTGAGTGCAAACAGGATAATCGAGTTACCTGCCGCGCCCACCAGCTCTTCCTCCCGGCCTACGACCACCGGCATCATGGAAACACACCGCCAGAATTCAGGGATCTCTCGACGCAGCAGCGCCGCGGCCTCTTCCTGACTAAGTTCATCGTCGGGCCGCGGCTGCCAGGCAAGTACCCCTTCCTCCTCGTAAAGAACCCGCGTCTCACCCTTGGTCACCTCGGCTGATATGCCTTCGTGTAGCCAGACATCCAGGCGCATCCCCTCGTCGGTCATTGCGTTGACCATCCGGCCGTCGAACATCAGACGCACAAAGACCAAGGGACGAATCTCGCCTAGCCATCTCTCCACGCCTTTGTGAAAATCGTCGAACCTTTCGGCGCTGATCAGCAGGTGAGCGTCAACGTCACTCCAGCGGTCTGCCCTCTCTTTTCCAAAACTGCCGGTCAACCAGGCGGCTCGAATGCCCGCTTCGGCTTCGACCTTGACCGTGAGAGCGTCGATGAAGCGCGTCTGCGCAGTCTTCATACATTGGCCCCGGCTGAAGCCGCCCCAACCAACTCGAACAGCCGGTTGGGGCTGAGCGGAATCTCGCGCACTTCCAGTCCGATATCGCTGAACGCACTGTCGAGCGCTTGGGCAAATAGCGCGCCTACCGGAATCGCGCCGGCCTCGCCTGCCCCCTTCACACCCAGAGGATTTAACGGCGACGGCGTCACAATGTGATCGCTCACGATGTTCGGTACATCAGGTGCGGTGGGAAGCAGGTAATCCATCAGAGACGCGTTGAGCAGCGCGCCGTTTTCGTCAAAATGCAACTGCTCATAGTAAGCATTGCCGATCCCCTGCGCAACGCCTCCCTGGATCTGCCCGTCCAGAATAAGAGGGTTTATCACCTTGCCGCAATCATGCACGACTACATATTTCTCGATTTCAAGATTGAAGGTTTCCGGGTCCACTCTCAGGATCACTGCGTGGACACCGGAAGCAGTCGCGCCCCGTTCAGGTCCAAAATACTCGGTGGCCTCCAGCCCAGGCTCCGTCCCGGGCTTGACCCCGCCGCGCATGGGGTTTGCCTCAACTGCCAGTTGACCGAGTGAGATCGAAGTCTGCGGCACGCCTTTGACCTGCACGCGCCCTTCAACCAATTCAAGGTCCTCTTCTGCGACCTCCAGCTTTTCACCCGCCAACTTCAAAATCTTCTCTCGAACTTTGGTCGCGGCCGCGTGCATTGCGTTGCCGGCTACCACCGCGCCGCGGCTGGCGAACGTGCCTGCCCCCCAGTAAAAGAGGTCCGTGTCGCCGGTTACAATGTGAATGTCGGAGACTTTCACGCCGATCTGGTCGGCAATAACCTGGGCAAAGCTGGTGTAATGGCCCTGTCCCTGCGTCCCAATGCCCGTCGCCACACTGACTTTGCCGCTCGATTCGACCGTCACCCTTGCGCCCTCGTACGGGCCGATTCCCGTGCCCTCAACGTAGCTGACGACGCCTATGCCGACCCGCTCGCCCTCCGCCTGCCGCTTCGGCTGTTCCTCCCGTACGAACGCCTCGTACCCGACCAGGTCCAGGGCACGGTCCAGCGCCGGCCCGTAGTTGCCGCTGTCGTAAACCAGCTGCGTAAAATCCTGAAATACGATATCGTTCGCGTAGGGAAACTGCTCGGGCTGGATGTAATTCTTGCGACGAATCGCGATCGGGTCAGTCGCCAGCTCTTTGGCGGCAATGTCCAGTAGCCGCTCCATCACGAAGACGCCATGTTGACGACCCGCCCCCCTGTAGGGCGTTACGATCGGCTTGTTGGTAAACACGCTGGTGAACTCGGAATGGTAGTTCTTCACGACATAGGGGCCCAGAAGGGTACACTGGCTGCTCACCGGAACGGTGAGCCCATAAGGCGCGTAGGCGCCGGCGTCATGCAGAAACACATCCTTCACGCCCAAAATCGTGCCATCCGCCTTGAGCGCCATCGTGGCATCGTGCACCTGCCCCCGTTCCTGCGTCGTGGCGTAGAAATTCTCTTCCCGGTCCTCGATCCACTTCAGCGGGCGGCCCAACTGCATCGTGGCCCAGGCCAGCAGGACCTCCTCCGGGTAGAACATCATTATCTTGGGACCGAAGCCGCCGCCAATGAACGGGGCAATTACCCGCACTTGGTGCTCCGACAGCCCCAGCATCGCCGCCAGCCCATTGCGGATGGCGATGGGCGCCTGGGTCGTGTCCCAAATCGTCATATGCTGACTCTTCGCGTCCCAGTTGGCGACGATGCCCCGGTTTTCCATTGCCGCCGCCGTGCCCCGATCGTAACTGAAACGCCGCCGGATGATCAGGTCGGCCTCCGCCTCTGCCTGCAACCAGTTTCCCTTCGCCTGAGTCACTCGCGCATTGACGTTGTGTCCCAGATCATCGTGGACCAGGGGTGCATCCTCGGCCAGTGCTGACTCCAGATCGACGACCGCGTCCAAGGGCTCATAGTCAACAAAGATCCCGTCGAGCGCATCCTCAGCCAGGTAGCGGCTCTCCGCAACGACCATCGCGACCGCTTCGCCCGCGTGGCAGACTTTTTCTTTCGCCAGGGGAACTTGCGTACGCTGGTAAAATTCGATCTGCTCTACCGGAGGTGGCGGCACCAATAGAGGACCAGGCTGCCAGTAATCTCCCAGATCATCGGCGGTGTAGACCGCGGCCACGCCAGGGCTCTGACGGGCGCCGTCCACATCAATTGACCGGATGCGCGCGTGCGCCAGATCACCGCGCAGAAATGCCACGTGCAGCATACCGGCCAACTGCACATCATCAGTGAATAGCGCCCGGCCCGTAAGCAAGCGCGGATCTTCATTGCGTTTGATCGGCTGGCCGAACTGACGTGTGGACATAGGTTTTCAGAATCGGTGAAATTGAGATGGCCTGTACGCAGGAAGAAGAACCGTTGTCAATCTTGCCAGTCAGCCTTCGCTTCCATCAACAGCAACATCGGCCTACGCGTCTTCCCTGGTACGCGCGCGGTGTTGCCTACCAATTTGACGTCTCAGCCCTTGACGGGAACCGCAACGGCATCCATCGGCTCCTGCAAAGCACCTTCATTCTCGCTTCCGGAGCTCCCCAACCAGTTCCCCAGCCACAGTGCGACCGGGAAGAAAGCAGCGTTTAGCACGAAAATGAACAGGGCGGTAATCAGGTGGTCCGGTACTGTAAACGAAGGTAAGAACTTGAGCAGATAGAACGCGATCGTCGGTTGCGCGACGATCGAGAAGCCAACCATAAAGCCCCCCGCCGCAGCCAGTCTGAACTGCCAGTCTCCCGGCCTGAAGCCAAACCGCGTCATCCACTGGTAAGTCAGGTCCAGCAGAACCGCCCCAAGCAGGAAAACCAATGTAAGCCGCGGCGGCTCGCCACTCAAGACGTCGGCAAATGCAGACGACGCGAATCGAATCCCGAAGTAGAAGAGTGCAAAGGTTGTCGCAGTCCAGGGGCCGGGGACAAGTCGCCTCGCAACGACCGACAGGAAGAACGCGGCAAAGCCGATTATTGTTGGATAGAGCCAGACTGGGCGCTGAGCTACAAGGCCGTCAACAATACGGATTTCCCATTCTACCGCTCCGATAATGAGAAATTCGCTCAGTGCCAAGGCGAGGAACAGCAGTCTGATCAGACTGCGCCAGTCCCGTGCAGCAACAGACCCTCTGGTCAAACGCCAGTTCCCTAAGCCCCTTGTTTCCCCAAGTCGCGCGGTGCCGGCATCCTTCTCACCGGCGCGCCCGCCAACCCTATTGACGGCAGTTGCTTCCTTGCCGCCTTCGCCCAGAAGACTCGACGCGAAAATGAGGAGACTTGCAGCCGAAACGGCCAAAAAGACGTGGGGTGGGCTCCAGGCGGTCAGATCAATCCCATAAAGTTCGTGCCAGATTGCGTCTCCTGGAATGGAGAGAAGACCGTATCCCGCCACGAGCACGAGGGCGCCAACGTAGGGGTTTCCTCTGACCCAGCTGCGAGGATCGTTGACTCCTGATTTGATGTTCGGAATGGCGAGCGATAGCAGTCCGCTCACCGCCACCAGAAATGTAAGCAAAAAGCCGGCGTATACCATCAAGTGCGGAGGCCACAAAAAGTCCTCCCCGCCCGGCACGATGCCCGTTACGATGTGCTCACTGAGGTCCCAGTACGCCCCGAAGCTGATCAATACAGCGCCAATGCCTACAATAATGGCCAAAGAACTCGAAAAGCGGGCAGAAATTGCGATGGCACGCTTTCCTTGCTGGGAGTCCGATCGGCCCCTACGCCCCGACTGCTTCATCGGCGAGAGATACAGCCACCATGCCAGAAACACCAAGACCCCTATTGTTACGCCAGAAAAAACGAGGCCCTGCAGAAATAGTGTATTCACGCGGGTTTCTCCTTTATCAACCTAGCGCTAAGCTGCACGGCCTCCACGATCTTCTGGTAACCCGTGCACCGGCAGATGTTGCCCGAAAGTACCTCGCGAATTTCATCCTCTGTCGGATCGGGATTCTCTTCCAGGAATGGGACCAGCGTCATCAGGATGCCAGGCGTGCAGAATCCGCACTGGAGCCCATGTTTCTCCCAAAAGCCATGTTGTATCGGATGTAATTCCTCGTGGCCGCCGTCCAAACCTTCAACTGTGGTAACGTCGCGTCCATTCGCCTGCACCGCGAACAGTAAACACGAGCGGACCGCCGCGCTGTCCATGAGCACAGTGCATGCCCCGCAGACGCCGTGTTCGCATCCTACGTGCGTGCCCGACAATCCAATTTCATGTCGCAGGAAATCGCTCAGCAACAACCGCGGCTCGACCGAACGTTCATACTGGCGGCCATTCACCGAAACGGAAATCGTCTGTTCCAAAACTCGGTCTTCTTCCTTTACTACCCTTCGTACCCGGCTGCCCTCGCGCAGGCCTTGGTCAGTACGCGTTCTGCAAGGACTCCCGCCAAATGACGGCGGAACGCCGGACCGGCATGAATGTCTCCGACAGGGTCAATATCCAGTTTTGCAGCGGCGTCGGACGCAGCCCGAATAGCCGCTGCAGTCGGTTTTTCACCGACCAGCAAGGTTGCCGCCCGTTCCGCCTCCACCGGAGCTTCCCCTACCCCAAGAAATACGAGCGACACGTGCCCTATTGAGCCTCCCTCCGCCAGATCAACAACAGCCGCTGCGCCGCACATCGCGTAATTGCCCTTTTGGCGGGCAACCTCCTCGAATGCCCAGCCACTGCCGGCCGGCAAACCAGGAATAGCCACCTCCAGCAGCATCTCCTCTGGCTCCATCGAAGTGGTGAACAGCCCTACATAGTAGTCTCGCGCCGCGATCCAGCGCGCATCTGTAAAGCTGCGTACATACATGCTCGCATCCAGAGCAATTGCCAGGGCTGGCAGTTCTGCCGTAGGGTCGGCGTGTGCCAGGCTTCCGCCGATAGTTCCTCGATTGCGAATCTGAGTGTGCGCGATGTGGGGCATGGTTTCGTGGAGCAACGGTACAATCCGTTTCACCAGATCGCTGCGTTCGACTGCACGCTGGCGTGTCATCGCTCCACATCGCAGCTCGTCGTCTTCTTCTCGAAGAAAGAACAACTCGTCAATACCGTTAAGATCTATCAGCGCAGTAGGCTGGGTCAAACGGAAATTCATCGTCGGCACCAGGCTCTGCCCACCGGCCAGGAGCTTGCCGTCTTCGCCATAGTTCCAAAGCAGGGCCAACGTTTCTTCTACTGTACGAGGTGCGTGATACTCAAAAGCCGCCGGTTTCATCCTGCCCACTCTCGACAAATGCCGGAAATGTCATCATAAGATGGAATGCGTAGTTCGAGAATCACTAAACTTTACTCGTCCAAGAACGCTACCGCCCGACAGAAGGCCGCCTCTCCGCCCTTGAATAACCAGGGGAAGACACCCACTGTCAACCGCCTGTTCTGTAACTCCGGCGCGCCGATCTGGCCGCCCATATTCTCCACATGCATGCAGTCATGTGGGAAAAGTGCGTTGTGTGTAAGCTGGTAGGCCTCCTCCGGAAACAACTCGTCAACAGCGTCGGAACCACCAAACTTATCTTCACACTGTTTGCGCACGCGCTCCCACTGGTCCAGCGCGCCTCTGCCCAGGAAGCGCCCGATCGGCAAATTCATTGGATGATCTGTCGAGATCATATCCACGCCCCAGATGTGAATCTCCTTGTCCAGCAGCCACTGGCAAATACTGTGATGGGGTCCCGGATGGCGGAGAATGTACTTCTCCTCGTCACCCTCTTCAGCCAGGAAGGAGTAGCGATGCCAGCCTGTGTTGATGAAAAGAATGTCCCCCTTTCGCACCTCAACCCGCTCCTCAATGTCCTCCGGGCCGAAAATGTCCAACTCACCCAGCATATCGCTCAGGTCGACGATTACACCGTCACCGTATAGCCAGTCCAGTGGCACCTGGTCGATCGTCCTCCCGTTCGTCACAAAATGGCGTGGCGCATCCAAATGCGTGCCCATGTGATTCGATGTCTGAATGTACTGCGCATTCACGCCGTGCTCGGATTTCCGTTTGAAGTACTTCACTTCAAACGGTGGGTAAAATGGCCAGAACGAGCAGTCTGCGTTCAAGGGCTGGGAAAGATCGTAAGGGATCATTGCGTTTTTCTCCTGAAAACTGTCACTATGTCCGCTATCAACTCATTTCTTGCCACTAAAATCCATACTCTTCCGCGAATGTCACCAGTGCTTCCGTGAAAAGCGCCAGCGGTGGCCGAACCAGCCCCGCGCCGATCTGGCCGACCCCGGCCTCCTTGTGCGCAATGCCCGTGTTGACCCTCGGCGTGATGCCGGTCTCCACCACGGCTCGCAGGTCGATACCCACCGGCGTGCCCCGGAAATCAAGCTGCGGGATCGTGAAGGAGTTGTGCTCGGCTGCCGTTATTTCGTACATCTCTAATGTGGCGTTCAACGCGTCCTGGGGCGTTCCGCTTACAAACGTCACAATCGCCGGCGCGGCAGCCATCGCAAACGCGCCGATTCCAGCCGTCTCCGTAATCGTGCTGTCCCCGATATCCGGGTTCCCGTCCTCCGCTGTGAAGCCCGGAAAATAGAGACCGACCGGCTGCGGACACGGAGATGTGAACCAGCGCCCACCCAGCCCGCTGACTCGAATGCCGAACTCAGTCCCATTTCTCGCCATCGTCGTGACGATAGTACTCTGCTCGATTTCGCTCCCCGCGTCCGCCATCGCTTTGCAGGCCGCCATGACCGGGTTGAGAACGCTGAGCGCGTTGTCGCCCAGGGCCTCAATCACATCGGCAGCCGTGGCCGGGTCCGGCGCCGCCTTGGCAATGTGCGGCGCCAGCAGCTTTGTGTAGAGGATCGAGCCCGCCTTGTTACGGTTGTGGCCCTCGTCACCCATGTGCAACGCCTCGGCCAGCAGCGCCCTGATGTCGACACCAGAACAAGACTCAATCGCTGCCCCCAACACCGGCGCCATCACCTCGTGCATCCAACGTAATCTCTCCTGCACCTCTTCACTGTAGGCGCCGTAGCGCAGGACCTTGCCGTATCCTTCGTTAAGATTCGAGAAAGCCCGGTTCCCGTGCGTCCTGTTCTCTACCTCGTAAACTGCCATCGAGGGCGAGATGACGCCCGCCATCGGACCGACAGCGCTGTGGTGATGGCACGGCGCGAGTCCGACTTCACCGCTCACGATCAGCCGCTCCGCCTCCTCCTCGTCCCTGGCTCTCCCCTCGAAAATTAGGGCGCCGATCAGAGCCCCCCGAAGCGGACCGGAGGCCTTATCCCAGCCAATCGGCGGCCCGGCATGAAGCAGCAGGTTCTCGTGCATTCCTGGGATCAAGTCCAGCGCCTTGCCCAGCCCTGTCAAAACTGGCCGAGCTTCAATTATTCGTTCCACGGCCTCTGCATTGGCGCTGTCTATACTGTTTGCCATGTAGCCCCTCCGGGCCGCGCTGTTCGTTCGCTAACCGTTATCTTGCACTAAGTCCAATTTGGGTACGTCACCGGCAAAGACGGACCAGGACCTTCAATCCTTACCTGAGTCGGGTAAGCAGACTGGCCAACCTCTCGTCTCCTCCCGCAGGAGGGCGCCAGTCCACGTGCACGACCTCAGCGCCCTGGCTTCGCAGGCTGTCGCTAAAAGATTCAAGACCCACGTTAATGGCTGCGAAAGTTGGCAAATTTTCCGCGGGTTCCGCCGTCTTCGGGACGTCAGGTGCCTGCCTCGACGACCTGTGCGGGCGGTCGGCCCCCTCGCCTGCAAAGGCGTTTGTCACAGCACGCACAGCGTCGTCATGCCGGGTAAAGACGTAAGCGCCGGCCCCCTTCAGCTGCTCGACCTGTCTGTCCAAACCCTGCGGGTCGGCGTCGGTGCCAATGACAACAGCGACGATCGGCAGGGTCCTTCCTTCCCGGGCAGCTGACGCAATTGCCTCTGCGACAGCCGGGCCCAGTTCACTGGCAGGGTCCTCATGCGCGCCATCCCCAAGCACGACGTCCAGAACGATCAGTCCAGTCTCGGGGTCCCGCGCCTCCTGCAGCAGCCGGCGGATTCGCAGCTCGTTGTCGAGCATGGGATGCAACCGCCCTTCGGTAAATGCGTCGCCGCCCAAATCGACGATCGTGTGCCCATCGCTGCGGTGCGGGTTGTCCAAATGCAGGCCTCCCGGCAACGGCCCGTTGGAACGAACCGAAGGCAGGCAGTCCCGCAGTAGGAAAAGCGCCTCGTAGGCCAGAGTTCCACCGGAATAAAGCCCGCGCAAATATGTTCCCTGCTGCGGGCAAGGCATAAGCTGGCACGGCGGCTCAGTTGCCTGAGAGGTCAGAGGGCCTTCTTCAGAACTGCTCTGCGAGTCTGTAGATGTCGTCTGACGAACCGCAGTTTCGGCCGTCCCGTCCAAGGTCTCGGCAAAGCAGATGTTTGGCGCGACGCCTTCCTGGCCTTGTGTTGAACGATATCCGATGAAATTGATAATTACCGGCTTACCGCAGGATGCCGCGTCTCTCAGGAGATCCTCAGCGACCGACGCCTCGGGTGGCTTGGACACGATAACGATAGCATCGGTCTCCGCGTCGTCCTTCAGCTTGGCCAGCGCATCTTTCGCCGACCTCGCCTGTACCTCAGCTGACAGGTCGCGTCCGCCCGTCCCGTATGCCTGTGACACGCCGCAGCCAAGTAGGTGTATGCCTACCATCACCGTCTGCAGCCCAGTACCGGAGGCAGCAACAATTCCAATCCTGCCTGTTCGGACTCTGTTTGCGAAACCGAGTCCCATGCCGTCAACGCGTGCAGTGCCGCAGTCAGGCCCCATCACCAGCAGACCTTTACCCGCAGCAGTCTCCTTAAGCGAAATCTCGTCCGCAAGGCTGACATTGTCGCTGTATAGAAAAACGTTCTTGCCCAGTTTGAGAGCCTCGCGCGCGGCGTCAGCCGCGTAGCGACCTGGAACTGAGATCAATACCCACTCCGCCTCCGGAACCATACGTTTAGCCGAAGACAGGCTCTTGGGGCGGTATCCGTCGCTCTGGTGCGATCTGCGCGCAGCCAGAAGTTCGTCCACGTGCGCCAGTGCCGACCGGCCGGCCGCTTCCGAGTCCGCCTTGACAACCAGGATGAGGTCCTCTGGGGCGGCATCCTCGAGGTCGTCGGTCAAGAGGGCGCTCTGGGCAAGCAATGCCTTGTTGGCCGGAGTGCCCATGACCACACCTGCGTCCAGTACGCCCGGCAGGTCTGATAGAGCGCGCTGAAGCAGCATCAGCACGACCGAATCGTAGTAAGATCCGGCTCGGATTTCCGCCAAATTAACGGTGGGGCTGACGACGGCCATGTCGTTCGGGACCGAAGGATCATCCACAGTTGCACTCCAATGCACTGGGGCGGCCGCTATGATGTCTCTTCCTAGGAACTGGGGCCTATCGTTTCGGCGACGAGAGGATTCCGGGGCCATTCTACCAGTCAAACGAGGGTTAGGCCAAAGACAGCCGGGGTCTCACGCCGAGATTCCCGTCTGTTCCGCTTCTCTCTCTGTCTGGACAAGGTTTTCGGCATCAACCGCTTTGACAACGTTCTCGACATCCCGCCCAACGCCCGTCGATCCGGCGGTCAAGACCTCCCGTAGACTCTTGTCATTTAACAGGTCGGGCAGTGGTCGAGGCGGAGCCGGAGGACCACTGCTGGACTGAATCGCCATCTGCCAGTAGCCCACGTCGTGCCATGCCCCGAACTTATAGCCAACTTGCCCGAAAGTCCCTGCCTTCGTGAAGCCAAACGACTCGTGAAGGCCGACGCTTGCCTCGTTCGGCAGGGTGATACCGGCGTAAGCGCGCATGAAACCCTGCAGTCGCAGAACGGCAAAAAGCGTATCGTACAGCGCCTTCCCTACGCCCAGGCGCCTGGCCCTGGCATGTACGTACGCCGATACATTGACCGACCACTGATAGGCGGCTCGCGCACTGTGCTCGCCGGCGTACGCATAGCCCAGCAGCCTGCCCCGAGCCAAGCAAACGAGCCAGGGATACCGGGTCAAGGTCTTCTCTACGCGGGTTGCCAGCTCCTCTTCTGAAGGCGGTATAGTTTCAAAAGAAATCGGCGTATCGCGCACGACAGGTGCATAGATTGCCCGTATTCCTGCCGAGTCCTGCGGGGTTGCCAAACGAAGGTGTGGATCCATGTAATCGTCTTTCACTGCGCGGTTAATCCGAGTCACCAAAGTCCAATTGAAACAGAAAGCCGCCCCAGGTGGCAGCAAGAAGCGGCACTTCCGGTATTGATGGCAGAATGGCTACGAGCTGGGGCCTACCACCTGCCGCCGTCGCCGCGGTCCCGATATCCCCCGCCCTGACCACCGCGGTCTTCCCGCGGACGTGCTTCATTTACCCTGAGCGTGCGTCCTCCCATCTCCTGGTCATTCAGGGCCTCGATCGCCGCATCAGCCGCGTCATCCTCCATCTCCACAAAACAAAACCCACGAAATCGACCGGTTTCCCTATCGGTGATCATGGCGACGCTGATGATCTCTCCGTGTGGGGAAAACAGATCCCGGACCTCATCCTCAGTCGCCGAGTAGGGCAAGTTGCCCACATAAATGCGCTTGGTCATTTGATTGGCTCCTCAACCCGTGCTCCACCCAAATGCGTACCGCGTAACCGTCCCGGTCTAATATGAAGTCTGGAGAATTTTGGTGGCGAAATGGCTTAGTTCACGAACTGGTCCTCTCCACGAATTCAAACATTCGTTTTCGATCTACGGCAGTGGCGCTTTTCAGTGGTGTCCCGTTTCCGATGGCCCCTAGTATGCACCTTTTGTCCAGTTCTGTCTACCACTCCAAATTCACCCCAGTTTCACCCAGTCGCGACTTCGCCCGCGTTCCGTACTGCTTGAGTTGAGTTCGTAGCCATTCTGTCGCCAAGAAGGGTCTGAATTACATTTGGATTTGGCCGATCCGCAGTGGTAGAATGGCCCTGCTCACAGACTTTGTTCGATGGCAGAAGTCTGACGACAGGGCAGAAACTGGCGTCTGTCCAGTTTCGCTGTGCAAAAATACAAGAGGGGAAACAGCGGCTTTACGTCGTCTGACACGCAGGGAGGAGACCTTATTTATCTGTCGAATTTTGCCAACCCTGGCTGAACAGAAACTGGCGGTCTTCCACGGACAGTTGCTCGGCTTCACTCGCTTGCGCCAACAGTTCCGGGCGCCTTTCGAGCGTGCGCAAAAGTGACTGCTCACGGCGCCACCGCTCGACATTGGCGTGATGTCCGCTGGCCAGAACCTCTGGTATCGACTCTCCCCGAAATTCAGTGGGTCGCGTATACTGGGGCCCTTCGAGGAGGCCGGACATTCCGCCCGAGAAACTGTCATTCTGTGCGCCTGATTCATGCCCTAAAACGCCAGGCAGCGTTCTCGTCACAGCATCAATGATCGCCAGTGCTGCGATTTCGCCTCCGCTGAGCACGAAGTCGCCAATGCTGAGTTCTTCTGTAACCAATTGGGTACGAATCCGTTCGTCAACGCCTTCATAGCGCCCGCACACCAGAGCCAGACGTCTATGCTTACTCAGCTGAACGGCAACGTCCTGATTGAACTGGCGGCCCTGGGGTGTTAAGAGAATGATCGGCGTCGGCTGTCGCAAATCTGGCGGTTCGTTCGGATTCCAGGCCGGTAGATCAACGTGGGCTGCCGCTTCGGGCAACTGCCAGCCCGATGGCCGGCTCAGAACAGACTCGACCGCACGCACCACCGGCTCAGGACGCATTACCATTCCGCCGCCGCCGCCGTAGGGATAGCCGT
This sequence comes from Caldilineaceae bacterium, assembly GCA_958295845.1. Lineage (GTDB taxonomy): Bacteria > Chloroflexota > Anaerolineae > Caldilineales > Caldilineaceae > Bin5. Next base: position 3,603,891 of record OY282376.1, on the reverse strand, counting down.
CACAAGTGTGATGTCGATCTGTTGCGTAGTCTCGTATATTGTGGAGCGTTACTTGAAGAATGCCTTTTTTCTTCGCTCGTGCCAGAATGCTCTCTGAGAGGGCCCCCGCAAACATCGGGGGAAATAAAGTAAATACGTCGAAGTGGATGGCGCGAGGAGCCTCCTCTTGATTACAGGCTTTATCGGTCTCCTCATCCGCTCCTTTCTCCAGAATGTCACGCTGGGCCATGATTTCCTCTTAACCGCACTGGGCCTGGCCTACTTCCGGCGGCTGGCTGATTCAGTCGTGGAGAGCAGTTTCCATCGCCCCAAACCGAACCGGTGGAAGCAGTTTCTGCGACGAATTCGCACGTCAATTGTAGCACAACCGCGCGACCCACAGACAGCCGAGGCCTCGGACGCCCCCACTTGGCTGGGGCGCTTGCGGCGTCGGCGTTCCCCACTTCGCTCCCAATTTGCAATCGCCTTGACGGTAGTTCTCGTCGGTTGCCTCTATTTGCCGCGTCGACTCGTCGCACCGGTCGCTTCCCAAACGCTCAGGCCGGTTCCCGTGCCAGTGCCGGCGCCAACCTCCATCATCGCGCTCTCCGCCACAACTGCGCAGTTACAAGACACGCACTCCCTATCCACAGCCGGCTCCACTCGCGTCGCCCAACTGGTACCGGCCTCCCTTGCACAAGCCCCTGATCGCCCAACCGCAGAACTTGCTCCGCTCGCGCCTGTTGTCGCCCAAAGTCAGGAAACAGGCGCTGACGAGACCGCCTCTGACGAATCGACCCAGAGGGCGCCAGCTGCAAACTCGACCGCCTCATCGGATGGGCCTGCCAACATCGACCCCATCTACCGCTATGATCCGGAGGCCCTGAACCAGCTTGATGTCGAAAGCGTTCTGCTCCAGGGGCCCTACAGAGACGAGCTCAACCCCACGATTCGAGACGAGTTCGTTTCGCGACCGCCGATGGCCGGGTTGAACCTGATGCCACCAACTGCTCTGAGTACGCCTGTGCCGTCACAAAACGTGGCCCAGCGTTTTGCCTCCCGCCCACCAATGGGTGGAATGAATCTCCTCAGAGAAGAGATCGACAAAGCGCGAACCTCGCTGTCGTTCCAAGTCGATGTTGGCGCCGATGCCGGCCTTGCCCCCCGGACAGCAAGCGGACCCGGTAGCCTCTGGCCTACTTTTGAACCGCCAAGTCCCATTAGCGGTGAACACTTCTGGCTTGAGCCCCCGTTTCCAGGGGGATTCAACCAACTGTACAGCCCCGGCTACCAATTTGGCAGCACCGGCGGCGGACGCTACAGAATCCATCACGGCGTCGACATCGGTAATCCGGTCGGCACACCTGTACTCGCCACGGCTTCCGGTGAGGTTGTCCATGCAGGTCCGGACAATCCCAATCTCCTCGGTCCCTATAACGATTTCTACGGAAACTCTGTTGTCATTCGCCTCGACCGAAAGCTCAACACCTCACGCGGCGAACAGGACGTCTTTATCCTCTACGGCCACCTCGTAAGCGTGGAGGTCCAGGAAGGTCAATGGGTAGGGACCGGAGACTACCTGGGCGGCGTAGGCATGACCGGCATTGCAATTGGGCCCCACCTCCACATGGAAGTTCGAATCGGGCAAAACAGCTACCTGCACACGGTCAATCCTGCCTTGTGGATGCGTCCCTCAGCCTACACCGGGACGGTCGCAGTCCGGCTGCTGTCCAACACCGGCCGCACCTGGCCTGCCGTTCAACTCTCCCTATACAGGTATGAGGAGACCGGGGTAAGGTGGTATCGTGTTGTCGAAACCTATCCGGAACTGGAAAGCATCGGCCCCGACCCGTCCTGGGGAGAGAACGGCGCCCTTAGCCATATCCCTGTCGGTACCTATCTTTTGACGGGCTCCGTAAATGGCGAGGAGGTCAGGCAGGAGATCACCGTACGCGACGGTGAAACGACCTTTGTTGAACTGCGCACCCAGCAGTAGAATCGGCTCTGGTGTGTAGGAAGGTGTCGCGGCCTTCGGTGCCAGGTCTTCGTCCCGACCGCCGACAAGCTATCCTGATTTCGGCCGAAGCCTCACCAACAGTCAGCATTAATGGCTGGATCCCGATTACTAGTATTCCCAATCCTGGCGCCGCAGAAAAAATAAGTCGCAACGTCTTTTTCCAAACTTCATCCTCAATTTGAATCTCTCATGGAATTTGCCAAGACCCTCTTCAGATTCACCCTTCCCTATCGAAAGCCGTTGCTGGTAACCGTTGCGAGCATGGTCCTGCTGGTGGGCGTGCAACTCTTTGCTCCCTGGTTCATCCGTCAACTGATCGCAACCGTACGTACCGGTAATGCCGATGCCCTCTCCTACAGTCTTATAACCCGTCTCGCCCTCCTCGCCTTGGCCATCTATGCTGCCAGGGCCGGGCTGGAGTTCCTGCGCAGCTACATGGCACACGTAGCCGGCTGGGGCGTAGTGGCCGATGTAAGGGTCGCAATCTACCGGCATCTACAGCGGCTGTCTTTGCATTACTATGAAGACAAACAGACCGGCCAGCTGATGTCGCGTATGGTCAACGACTCCGATCTGCTGGAAAAGCTGATAGCCCACGCTGTCCCTGATGTGCTGGTGAACGTCCTGACATTGGTTGGCGTCAGCACCATGCTGCTGATAATGAACGCGCAGTTGACACTGCTGACACTAGTTCCCATTCCGCTCATCATCATCGCCATGCGCGGATTTGCCAAGTATGTCCGTCCGGCCTTTCGCGAGCGACAGGCCGAATTGGGTGAACTCAACGCCATTCTACAGGACAACCTTTCGGGTATCCGCGAAATTAAGACCTTCACCCGCGAAAGAATGGAGTCGGACCGAATCGGCGTCCGCATCGATAACTACAAACGCTCCCTCCTGCACGCGCTCAGGCTGCTGGCAACCTTCGAGCCCTTCGTCCAATTCGCATCGTCCTTGGGTATCGTTGTCGTAATCTATTTCGGAGGCAGATTAGCGCTGGGCGGCAACCTGCAGATTGAGGATCTCGTGGCCTTTTTCCTCTACCTGGAGCTCTTCTATCAGCCCGTGCGCCATCTGAGCCACGCCTGGGAGGCGATCCAGGAGGCTTTGGCCGGTGCCGAGCGCGTCAGTGAACTGCTGCTCGAAGAGCCCGATATCGTAGATAGCCCGGACGCTCTGGAATACCGCGGACGCGCCAAAGGCAATATCCTCTTCGACAACGTTAGCTTTTCCTACCTGACCGATCGACCGATTCTTCGCAACATCGATCTGGAAATCCCCGCCGCCTCCGTCGTCGCTCTGGTTGGACCGACCGGTGTCGGCAAGAGCACGCTGGCTAGCCTGGTTCCCCGCTTCTACGATGTGAACAAAGGGAGAATTACACTCGACGGCCACGACATCCGCGACTTGACGATGGAGAGTCTGCGCAGTCAGATCAGTATCGTCCTGCAGGACGTCTTCCTGTTTCACGGCACGGTAAGGGAAAATATTCTGTTTGGGAGGCCTGGTGCAGACGAAGCGGACATGGAGGAAGCGGCGCGAGTCGCCAACGCTATCGAATTCATCGACCAGCTGCCGGATGGTTACGACACCCTAATCGGCGAACGCGGCGTGAAGCTTTCCGGCGGCCAGAAGCAACGCCTTGCCATCGCGCGCGCTGTACTCAAGGACGCCCCAATCTTAATCCTCGACGAGGCGACCTCTTCAGTGGATACGGAGACGGAGCAGCTGATTCAGCAGGCGCTGGAACGCCTGATGGCCGGCCGCACAACGCTTATGATCGCCCACAGGCTTTCTACTATCCGTAACGCCGACCAAATCGTCGTGCTTCAGGACGAGGGCATCGCCGAACAGGGCAACCATGACGAACTGATGGCTATTGACGGCATCTACCGCCATCTCAATCTCGTTCAAGCCAGCCTCAATGCCGAGGAACTGGAGCCGGCCGTCGAGCAGCAGTTGGAGTGGAACTCCTCAGACCGCCCCCTACCCGTCACCGCCTGAATCGAGCAGTCGACGCAGATTCTCGCCCATAATCAATGCCTGATCCGCCTCGTTGACAAAGTCACAGTGGCTGCGGAAGCATTCGATTGCCTGGCGGTATGTCATGTTACGCAAGCAGACAGGATAATCGGAGCCCCAGTAAAGCCGCCGCGGACCAAACGTGTCGTAGAGCGGCCTTACGATCTCCCGAATCGAATCCGCGTAAGGGAAGTCCCAGAAGCCCTGTTGTGTCGAGTAGTAAAACCCCGAAACCTTGACGCCGATGTTTGCATAGCACGCCGAGGCAAGTACCTGTTCCAGCCTCTCTTTTTCACCGACCACGGGATGTCCCATGTGGTGGGTAAAAATGGGCAGTTGCGGGTAATGCTCCGCGACCCGATGCAGCGCGGCGTGATGATGCGGCGAACAGGCGATGCTGGCGATCAGGCCCATCTCAACCGCCGTCCCGAAAAACGCCAGTCCATCCTCCCCAAAAAGCCAGCTGCCATCATCCTCGGGCTTCATATAGTGGGTGAAAGCCTGCAGCGACCAGCGCTCCGCAGCCTGCCGCAGCCGCTCCGCCGCGCCCGGCGTGTGATAAGTTTCCGACCAGCTGCAATCCACGTCCGCCACCTGGCGGATACGCCCGGAATATAGTCGGCTCATCCGGGCGATGTAGTCATTGTTATGCGGATTGTGTTCGATCCCGGCACAGACCAGGAATGCCTGGTCCACGCCGTTCACGTCCATCTCGTTCAATAGCTGCTCGAAACGGCCCTTGCCGTGAAAATCCGGCACCGGCGGGTCGTACGGCCAGCGCTCCCAGGCGTGGCAGTGGCTGTCGATTATCATGAGCGCACTACTCCGCGACTGCGAAGACCGGCTTCTCGAGAATCGTCTGCGTCTCGTAAATCGATCCCCCGCGCAGTGACTCCGGCAATGGCATCAAAACTGGTACATCGGCCAACCGCGGGCGGTTGCAAGGTTCACCGCGCAACACCGACTCCGCATAGGCCTCCCAATTCGGGTATCCCTGTAAATGCCAGGAGTCTATCGCGCAGTACTGATAGAGAAGCAACCTGCGGGGACGGGAGGAGACGTTTTTGGCCGAAGCATGCAGCGTCCGCACATGGTGGATCGAAATGCCGCCGGCTTCGAGCTCGATTGGCACTGCCTTGTCCGCGTCCGGCACCTCAACCGTGACCGCGCCGGCAAAGTGCCCGTCCTGGTGATGCGAATAAATCGGGCCCTTGTGGGAGCCGGGAATGACCAGCAGGCAGCCGTTCTCATATCTCATGTCGTCCATACTGACGCCGACCGCCAGCAAATCGTCATTGGTATGCGGATAGAACGCCCAGTCCTGATGCCACTCTACCGGGCTGCCGTACTCCGGTGACTTCATATTGAGCTTGTTGCCATTCGTGCGCACACCCGGCCCCACCAGCTGCTCGGCAATATCCACGATGCGAGGGTGCTCGAGAAACTTCTTGTATACCTCATGCTGCAATACCGGGTCCTTAAGCCTCCGCAATTTCGGCGACTCCGATGTATGACCTGGCTCAAGGTCAAAAACATCGGTATGCTCGGTAACGCTGGCGCTGAGCTGGACGAATCCGTCAGTCACCCTGCGCAGTTCCGCTACCTCGTCAGCCGAAAGGACGCCTTCCACGCCCAGGTAGCCGTTCTCGTGATAGAAGTCAATCTGTTTCTTGCTAAGCATCTGGATGCTCCTTGTGGATAGATAGGGCGTGCCGCGCTATGATTTCTTCAGTCGCAAAGATGTGCCTCAAAAATACGGTTCGATCCACTCTTCCGAGATTTCAAGTCCGAAGCCCGGTGCTTCGGAAGGCACCAGCCAGCCGTCTTCCGCCACAGCCTGACCAGGAATGCCCGCCGACTCCTGCAAGGGCACGCCTGGCGCCGAGCCGATGAAGTACTCCAACCACGGGACACAGGCAACGGCATGTGTGAAATGTTGCCCAAATGGATTGCGCCCGCCTCCGTGCAGAATAACCTTCTTGCCCGCGGCATCCGCGGCTGACGCAATCTTCAGACAGGTGCTCAGACCCCCAACCCAATTGATGTCCGGCTGCAATATATCAACGACATTGTGCCGCAACGCCCACTGGAAGGGCATGTGCGTATACCAATGTTCTCCTGTGCTCAGCGTCTGCCACGGTATGCGCTCTCGCACCTCGACATGGCCGTCCAGGTCCTCCGAAAGCAGACACTCCTCCATCCACTTGAGCCGGTAAGGGCGCAGCGTTTCTGCCAGGCGCACCGTGTACTCGATGTCGAACGCCATCCAGCAGTCCAGCATCAGTTCTGCTTCGTCGCCCACCAGTTCCCTGGCCTCGGCCACCATCTGCTCGTTCTTGCGCAGCCCGTCCAAACCGTCCGCCGGCCCATAGGGGCAGGCCAGTTTGAACGCACGGAAGCCGAGTTCCTTGTACCAGTCCAGATCATTGCCCGTCGAATAACAGAACTGCTTGTCCTTCTGCGGGCCCCCAATCAGACTGTAAACCGGCCGGTCCAGCACCTTGCCCTTCGCGTCCCATAGAGCCAAATCCACCGCGCTAACCGCGTAGGCGGCGAGTCCCACCGACCCATACGGTTTTGTCATGCGGAACATCATGTCGGCCAGCCGTTGAATCGCCAGACCGTCCTCGCCGATAAGATTCGGGGCAATGTGGTCGTCGATGATGGCAGCAGCCACCCGCCCATTGTCCGTCAGACCAAGACCCCACGTCCCGTCCTCAAGTGTCACCTTGCACCACACCGGCCCCCAACGACTCGGCGTCCAAAGGCTCCGGTGCCGCTTTACCTTGGGATACCAGGACATGGGATTAGCGACCTCTGCGGTCTCGGCCCAACCCTTGCGCCGCGGTTCAGTTCTCTGCTCAGGCTCGGGAAAGTTAACGCGAACAGCCTGAATGTCTGTAATTCTCATGTCAAGCCCTCTCCATGAAGATGGAACTTCCTGGCATTATGCTTCTTTCTAACCGTCTATCCATTGGATGATCCTGAATGGAGGCGCGCCACTGAAAAAGCAGGGCCTTATCAGTTCTCGCCACCATCAGTTCCAGACCTGTCGGTCCCGCCGTCGGCACCCGCGTCAATCTCCTTTTGCAAAAGTTGAAGCAGCTTTCTCCGCTCCTCCAAGCTGAGACCTGCCAGTATTTCGTCCGGGCTTAGGCCTGCAAGCCTCTCTTCGGGCGTTCCCGTTTCAAAAACGAGTTCTCGCATCCTCTTTCCGTAAGCCAGCACCTTCTCCGGGGTCAACACTTCCGCCATGCCCGTATCTCCTTTCACATCGAGGGTTTGGGTCAAACCGAGAATGTAGGCGTGAAAATCCGTCGACTCTGCGATACCTGATCTGGCCAGCGCAGCCAGACCTGATTCTCTTTCCTGCTCGCGGCTGGCAAACAGCTTCACAAAGGCGTTATTTCCAGTCGGTGGTAAGCGATTTAATGCCAGAAGCGTCACACGACCAACAAAGGGCAGCTTGGTTCGAAAGACACCTCTCTGCGACTCTTCATATCCCCACCTGGCCAACCGGCTCTGCTGAGGCGTTTTCGCGCTCAGTACGACCGGCAGCGTCTGTTCCTTTGGCAGTTTCTGCACTTGACGATAGAAGAGATCGTAAGCGGCAGCTTGCAGTATCCCGTCCTCGGTCACAGATTCAGTGTACTTGAACTCAACCAGGATGTGAGCCGCCGTACTCTCACGGATACCGTCCGGCAATCGCGCCCGTTGCGCTTCGTTCCAACCCGCCCCTTCTCGCCGCAGGAGCAAAATGTCTACTCTGGGGGACTCGCTGAGGATGCTCGACTCCGTCGCAACCGTTACCTTGACCGCAGCCAAATTTAGCTGCATGCCTGTACCGAGTAGACGGTGGTACTGCACGCGCGCTGTCGTAGTTGCCATGTTCGGGGGATGAATGGCTCGAACCGTCTATCAATTTCGCGGCTGCCCGCGCCAAATCACAGTCATCAGCAAGCCGGAGTCAGGCTCCGTCTGCCTCTCCGCCCGCCTCTCAACCGCGCAATCCAACGCGGCGCCTGTCCGCGCTCAAACGGTACTTGATTTCGTGCAGGATGTCAAAGCGAAATAGCGCTTCCGGTGCATCCCAGAATAGGGGGTGAACTCTCCTACGCATTTTTTTTGAAGCCAACCTCTGACCACTAACCACTGATCACTGACCACTGCCTTCTGTGCCTCCGGGCCTTCGGCCCTCCCTTGTGCTGGGCTGCGCCCCCGCAACGCCCCGCCCTTACTAGACCACATTGTTCATTCGTCGCCAGCAACGAGTCTATCCAACAATATTTACCTCAAACGCTCCAGTAGGGGCAGGCCTTGTGCCTGCCCTCGCGCGGCCCCCACAGAGACTCCGCCATCTCCCGACTTTCCCGTAGGGGCAGGCCTTGTGCCTGCCCACGTCCGCCTCCCACAGAGACTCCCCCATCCCCCAAACGCTCCAGTAGGGGCAGGCCTTGTGCCTGCCCTCGCGCGGCCCCCACAGAGACTCCGCCATCCCCCAAACGGTCCAGTAGGGGCAGGCCTTGTGCCTGCCCTCGCGCGGCCCCCACAGAGACTCCGCCATCTCCCGACTTTCCCGTAGGGGCAGGCCTTGTGCCTGCCCACGTCCGCCTCCCACAGAGACTCCGCCATCCCCCAAACGGTCCCGTAGGGGCAGGCCTTGTGCCTGCCCTCGCGCGGCCCCCACAGAGACTCCGCCATCCCCCAAACGGTCCCGTAGGGGCAGGCCTTGTGCCTGCCCTCGCGCGGCTCCCACAGAGACTCCGCCATCCCCCAAACGGTCCCGTAGGGGCAGGCCTTGTGCCTGCCCTCGCGCGGCCCCCACAGAGACTCCGCCATCTCCCGACTTTCCCGTAGGGGCAGGCCTTGTGCCTGCCCTCGCGCGGCCCCCACACCGTCTCCGCCCACCCCTAAACGGTCCTGTAGAGGCAGGCCTCGTGCCTGCCCTGTGCATCCCCCAAACCGGCAAAAGATTTGAGCAACCCAAGCATAATTTCCCCCCACACTTTTCTGCGCCAAATTTGGGCAACACACGTCGCCTTTTTCGCCCCAACATAAAGACGCACCCATCCCACGCCCACCGTCGGGACAGATTCGCCAATCTGCGATATAATCGCCCGCAGTTGACCGGCGCATGAACTTTCTCGCGCACACCAGCTTGCCGGACCAAACCGTTCACACATCATGTCTTCTAAAAGCCAGTCCGACACCATCAAAGTTCGCCCCGATGAGCAACTCGACGAACAAATAATCGCCGAATTCCTGCGCGGCAAGCTACCAGGAACCGACAACCCCCTGACTGTCCGCCAATTTGGCGGCGGCGCGGCCAATCTAACCTACCACCTCGACTATGGCAGCCGCGAGTACGTACTCCGCCGCCCCCCGCTGGGCCCAGTCGCGCCCTCCGCTCACGACATGGCGAGAGAGTCCAAGGTCTTGCTCAGGCTCTGGGAAGCATTTCCACTCGCGCCCCGTGCATTCCTGTTCTCTGACGACGAATCCATCGTCGGCGCACCCTTCTTCGTGATGGAGCGGCGGCACGGCATCGTCGTCCGCAATTCGATTCCGCCGCCCTACGACGCCTGCAGCGACGCCCCAGCCCGAATGAGCATCGCGCTTGTCGAAGCATTGGCCGATCTCCACGCGGTTGACTATGAAGCCATCGGCCTGGGAGATCTGGGGATGCCCGCCGGTTTCGTCAAACGCCAGATCGAAGGTTGGTGGCGGCGCTGGCAAGCCGCAAAACTGGAGGACCTGCCGGCCATGGACGCCGTCTACAGCTGGTTGCAGGCAAACCAACCACCGGAAGGCCCTCCTTCGCTCGTCCACAACGACTACAAGCTGGACAACGTCATGCTCGACGCCTCCGACCCTGGACGAATCGTCGCCGTCTTTGACTGGGACATGTGCACGCTCGGCGACCCCCTCTCCGACGTCGGCGCGTTGCTGGCCTGGTGGTGTCTGCCCGACGATCCCCCCCACTTCCGGGCGATGGCGATGATGCCGCTCGACGACCGCTTTCTGAGTCGCGCCGAACTCATCGCCCACTATGCACAACATAGCGGCCGCGACCTGTCCGCCATCCACTTCTACCACGCGCTCAGCCTGTTCCGCGTGACCGTAATCATCGCCCAGATCTACGTCCGCTATGTGCGCGGCCAGACGCAGGACGAACGCTTCGCCGCCTTCGGCCCGCGCATCCCCGCCGCGGCCCAGGCCGCCCTGGAAGTGGCAGAGGGCAGCTGAACTTTCATGAAGCGCTTCTGGGATAATCGCCTTCTTGAACATTCCCTGGATTGACGCGGAAATGTAGACTGACTATCATAATTCGAAAAACTTACCACCTTTCAACCACCTCCGAAGGAGCAATTAACGTGCAGGAACACAAAATCTCAATGCTGGGCACCGGCCTCATCGGCATGTTCTACACAATGGCCCTTAACGGCGGCAGGGGCAAAGACCGAGTGCAGCTCGTCTACTCCCGTTCTGAAGAAAGAGCCAAGGCATTTGCAGAAGAATGGGACATTCCCGCCTGGACCACCGATCTGACCGAAGCCTGTACCTCCGACGATATCGATACCGTCGTCATCGGTCTCCCTAACCACATTCACGAGGAGTGCGTAAACCTGGCCGCCGACGCAGGCAAAGCCATCCTCTGCACCAAGCCCCTCGGCCGCACCGCGGCAGAGGCCAAGCGCATGATGGAAAAAGTCGAATCAACCGGTGTCTTCGGCGGCTATCTCGAAGACCTCTGCTACACGCCCAAAACCCTGAAGGCCATCGCCTCCGTCGAAAACGGCGCCCTCGGCGAAGTAACCTGGGCCTGCTCCCGCGAAACACACCCCGGCCCCCACAGCGACTGGTTCTGGGACCTCGAACAGGCCGGCGGCGGCGCCATCGTCGACCTCGGCTGCCACTGCATCGAAATCGTCCGCAGCTTCATCGGCAAGGACATCCGGCCCGTCGAGGTAATGTGCTGGGCCGACACCCTCGTCCACCCCATCGACGCCGAAGACAATGGCATTGCCCTCATCCGCTTTGAAAACGGCGCAATCGGCCAATTCGAAGTCAGTTGGACCTTCCGCGGCGGTATGGACCTGCGCGACGAAGTCGCCGGCACCGAGGGCACCATCTGGCTCAATCACTTCCTGCGCACAGGCTACGAGATGTACACCAGCGGCGCCGGCGCCGGCTACGTCGCCGAAAAGGCCGAATCGGAGAGCGGCTGGCTGTTCCCAGTAGGCGACGAAGTGGTCGAATTGGGCTATAGCGACATGTTTGACGACATGTTCAACGCAATCGATCAGGGCACCCAACCCAGAGAAAACTTCTACGATGGCTATGTCGTAAATGCCGTCATCGATGCCTGCTACCGTTCCGCATCCTCGCGCCAGTGGGAACCGGTGGAGCTGGAAGTCTGGCGTGGACGCGAAAATGTGCCTCTCATCCGCGACAGCCGCGGGCAGGAGGCAGCCGCCGCAACTGAACCCGACCCGGCCGAAGCCCTCGCCGCCGCTGCCGGTCTGACAATCCTGAAAACAGAACGGATGGCGGGCGGCCAGGTCAAAGTCATCATGAAGAATGAAGAGACAGGTGAGCTCAGCCAGGAAATCATCGAGAACGCATAGCCCCTTCCCATGTCACTGATCAGACCCTTCCTCCAGGAAGAGGCCTTCCTCCACGATGTGCAGGATGCACCCGGCGGCGAACGCGCCCTGCACATCTGGTGGTTGGGCCAGAGCGGCTTTCTGCTAAAATGGCGCGGCCGCTTCCTCCTCTTCGATCCCTATCTCTCCGATTCCCTTACCGAAAAATACGCTGCCACCGACAAACCCCACATTCGCATGACCGAGCGGGTCATCGCCCCCGAACGCCTCGACTTCGTCGACGTGGTCACCTCAAGCCACAACCACACCGACCATCTCGACGGCGAAACGCTCGTCCCACTAAGGAAAGCGATTCCGGACTTGCAGTTCATCATACCCGAAGCCAATCGTGCATTCGTTGCCGAGCGTTTGGGCTGCGACCCGTCCTGGCCGGTGGGTCTGGACGACGGAGACTACAAAGAAGTGGGCGACTTCCGCTTTCACGGAATCGCCGCCGCCCATGAAGAGTTGGAGAAGGATGAAGAGGATCGCTGCAGATTCCTCGGCTACGTAGCCCGCTTCGGCCCTTGGACCGTCTATCACAGCGGCGACACCGTTCTATACAGCGGGTTGGTGGAGCGGCTGACCCATTTCAACGTCGACGTGGCCATCCTGCCGATAAACGGCAGCAAGCCGGAGAGGAAGGTGGCGGGCAATCTCAACGGCAGCGAAGCCGCCACACTCGCCTGCGCCATCAACGCCAAGCTCGCGATCCCCTGCCACTACGAAATGTTTACCTTCAACACCGCCCCGCCAGACACCTTCATCGCCGCAGCCACTGCGCTGGAGCAGCCTGTGCGCGTGCTCCGGGCCGGGGAGCGTTGCACCGTCGAAAAGTCGGCCGCCGGCGTTATGACGGTTCGATCAAACGATTGACAGCCTCTCGTGACAAAGCCGCCAGCGGTCTGTCAGGTGTTGAGACAACTGTGGCCGCAACCGCGTTGCCAAAACGCGCCGCCGCCTCAGGCGTTGCCCCCTCCTGTACCGCCAGCAGGAACCCTGCATTAAACGAATCACCCGCGCCTACAGTTGTCTGAACGTCAACGGAGAACCCGGGCACATAATTCGGCCCGCCCGTCGTGTCCGCAGAAGCGCCATTCCGTTCCAGGACCACCGCGCCTGCCTCCCCCCGCTTGATGACCACACAACCCGCGCCGCCCTCCAGGATCGCAGCCATCCCCGCGCCCAACGCCGCCCCACCGGTACAAACTGTTAACTCGTGCTCGTTGCAAATGAAATAATCTGTGTATGCCAGCAGTGGGCGTAGCTCGTTCAGGCGGGCCGGTTCACCGATCGCCGGGCCGATGTCTACCGCAGTGCGAGTGTCGCAATCCCTGGCCCATCGGAACAGCTCGACCGCGCCGTGAGGGCGCAGACCCGGCATAATTGAGTAGCTTGTCAACAGCAACATGTCCGAACGGCGAACGAGAGGCCTTTCGATCGAACTGTCGTCCACGCATCTGTTTGCGCCTTCGTGGTGAAAGGCCAGCCGGTTCTGCTGCAAGTCGCTGAGAATAAGCGTCGTGGCAGTTCCCTGTCCCGGATACCTCCCAACGCTCCCCATCTCGACACCTGCGTCCGCGAGTTGCCCCGCCATCCAGTCGCCTAAGTGGTCCTCGCCCAGCCCCCCAACTAGCGCAACCTCGGCGCCCAAGCTCGCCAGCGCATGGGCCGAATTAGCGCCATTGCCGCCGAGCGAGGTTTTCAGAGGCTCACTATGAAAGACGAGACTGTCTACAGTAAATTCGTCCCCTTCAGAATGGGGCATTTCAACCAGGTTCGCAACGAAGAGGTCAACCGTCGCTGTGCCGATTACGATAAACATTTGCGTTTCGCTTTCTGGGCCTGGTTGGCGGTTGACTCACCACTCTACAGAGACTCTTGTCCCAGACACTCCAATGCGTCTTGGGGTTCTTAGTGAACAACTCACTTCTTTTCCAACTCACTTCATTTCCATTGTAATAGCGAAACAGGCTGTCAGAAAACGAACAGTCGGATCACAAAGCCTCCCTTCCTCCTTATCCCCTATCGAATGCCAAGTCCCACACTGCCGCGCTGTTACCAAGATCAGCACCCTTCACTGATCTCAAAGTAAGAGGGCCGCTCACCTTTTCAACCACCTCATTTTTTTGCCAGTGAAGCGCGTCACGAATATAATGCAGTGCTAGCAGCCGCCGCGTTGGCTGCGCTAGAAAGTCCTTGCCGAGACACTCACACTGAATTGGCCTGCCCTGGGCCGCCGCCATTTCAGGCCCGGCAGTAACCTTTCCGACTGCAACCTGCGAACCCCCGCTCCGATCGGTTGGATTTCACCAGGGTAAATTCCTTGCTCTGTCATTATACCCCGTGAAAGTACAGTGCCTGCCGCTTTGGAATTCTCAGACAGAAATTGAACCTCCAGCCTCTGCATCAAGTCGGTTCGACCTGGTTCGCAGATCCGGCTTGTCCCAATACATCGAGTCAACATCGAGAACCAATCTTCTCACGAAAAGGAGAAAAACTGCATGACAAGACGAACTCTCAGCCGACGTGACTTTCTACAGACGACGGGAATAGCTGCCGGCTCAGTAGCGCTGGCCGCTTGCGCGGCGCCCGCCGCGGCCCCAGCCTCGGAAGGCGATGACTCCATGGCCGCCGAACCCCAAACCATCTCCTGGTGGTATGCCTGGGGCCAACTGGACCCCGCCGTTGAGTCCATTAGGGAACTCGATAGCTTCAAGGCGCATGTCGGCGAAAACACGACTCTGGAGTATCGCGGCAGCACCAATAACGAGGCCGTTCTTACCGCACTGGCAGCCGGCGACCCGCCCGACGGTGGTTCCAATATGGACTACCCCGGCCTTTGGGCACGCGGCGTCTGCCTGCCCGTCAATGACATGGTCGACTCCAGCGATATCATCGATTCCAACAATGTGGTCGATGCAGTCTGGCAGGGAGCTTTCTACGGCGCCGATCTGATCGGTGTTCCCTCGATAGAGTCCTTCCTATGGTATGGACTCAACTACAATGCCCAGCATGTCGAAGAGGCCGGCCTCGACCCCGACAACCCGCCTTTGACCTGGGAAGGCGTCCTCGAATGGCACAAGGAACTCTCCCAATTCGACGACGGCGGCAATGTCCTTCGCATCGGCCTGGACCCGATCGATGCCATGGCCGGCGAACCCGACTTCATCGCCACCTCCTACGGCCACACCTGGTGGAACGACGAAGAGCAGACCTTCGACCTGAACCACGAGCTCATGGCCCAGGGCATCCAGATGCAGTCCGAGTTCTTCCGCTTCATCGGTCCGGACAACTTCGCCGGCCTGCGTTCGGTTGAAGGACAGGGCACCTGGGGCGCAGCCTTTAACGCCGAGGTTCAGTCCATGATCATCGAAGGCTACTGGCACGCTGGCGAAACCACCATCCAGAAGCCCGAAGTGGCCGTCCACAATCGCGCCACCTGGGCTCCGGTCCCCGCATTCCGCGAGGGCGCCAAAGTCATGGCCACCGGCCCCCATATGGTCCAGATTTACAGGGACGGCAAGAACCCCGACGGCATGTTCCAAGTCGCCGAATTCCTGCACACCAATGAGCCCCTCGACATCATCTTCAATGAAGTCGGCTGGATTATGGGTATCGAGACCTGGCTGCCCACCATCGATCCCGATACATTCCCAGGCCTTCGCTTCTACATCGACAGCATCGACCAGGTCACCGACTGGATCGTTGGCCGCCGCTCCCCGATTCACTGGTTCGTCAATACGCAACTCTGGGACCTGCGCGAACAGGTCTACCGCGACCTGATCACGCCTGACGAGGCCGTCGCCGAACTCCAGAAGCGTGCTGAAGACGAGTGGGAAGCCCAAGGCCTCTAAAGACTACAATCCAGCGGCCAGCGCCTTACGGCCTGGCCGCTGGACATTCTGTACAGAGAAGGATCTCCTATGGCCGCCAGCACACAGAAGGTCAGCCGTTACACGCCTCAGGAATGGCGCAATCTGCGCCTCGGACTGGTCTTCGTCTCGCCCTGGGTCCTGGGCTTTCTCATCTTTACTATCTATCCCCTCTTGTCTTCGCTCTACTACAGTCTGACCCGTTACGACCTGCTGCGCCCGCCGGTCTTCTTGGGCGTAAAGAACTACGCCACCCTCTTCTTCGATGATCCCCATTTCTGGAACGTGATGTATAACACGCTCTACTATGTTGGCGTGAGTGTCCCATTCGGCGTCGCCGTGGCCTTCCTGATTGCCAATCTTCTGAACTCCGATGTCGTGGGCCGTTCCTTTTTCCGCGGCGTGATCTACATCCCGTCAATCGTTCCCGCTGTGGCATCGGCCATGGTGTGGCAGTTCCTGATGAATGTTCAGTATGGTGCCATCAACGGTATACTTCGCCACTTCGGCCTGCCCATCATCCCCTTTCTCTCTAATCCGGGCTGGGCCAAACCCTCGTTGATTCTGGTCGCCATTTGGGCACAGGGGGCCGCCGTAGTTATATTCCTTGCCGCGCTGCAGGATGTCCCTCGCTCTCTATACGAGGCCGCAACAGTCGACGGCGCAAATCTGTGGCATAGATTCCGCAACGTCACCGTTCCCCTGACGTCCCCAATCATTCTTTTCAATCTCATAATGGGCCTGATCGTCGCCTTTCAGGAATTCACCGTTCCCTGGCTGCTCACCGAAGGCGGCCCCATGAACTCTACCGAGTTCTACCTTGTCCACCTCTATCGCAATGCCTTTGAATACCTGAGGATGGGAAAGGCTTCGGCACTCGCCTGGATTCTTTTCCTGATCATCGTTTCTTTTACAATCGTCATATTTAGGTCCTCAGCCAGGTGGGTCTACTACGGAGGCGACAAATGACCTCAATCGCCTCTGAAAGCAGAACCGCACCCGCGCCCAAATATCACTATGACTCCGGCAGAAGGTGGCAGACCTTTCTGCTCGAATTCGCCAAGTACGCTATTCTCATTCCACTTACAATTAGCTTCGCCTTCCCTCTCTACTGGATGATCAGTTCCGCGCTCAAGGTGGACTCCCAAGTCTTTACCGTGCCGCCCATCCTGCTGCCCTACCCAATTCACCCCGAGAACTTCATTGAAGGCTGGCAAGTCCTGCCTTTTACGCGCTACGCCGTCAACTCGGTTGTATTCTATACGGTCCCTGCAGTCGTGTTTACGGTCCTATCCTCGACAGTCGTTGCCTACGGATTCTCCCGCCTTCGCTGGCCGGGACGAGATACCATGTTTTGGCTGGTCGTGATGACAATGATGCTGCCCTGGGCCGTTACCATGGTGCCGCTCTTCATCACCTTCAAATGGCTCGGATGGCTCGACACCTACCGCCCCCTCGTCGTGCCCGCGCTCTTCAGCCATCCCTACATCGTATTCCTGCTCCGTCAGTTCTTCATGACCCTTCCCGAGGAGCTTTCCGACGCTGCCCGAATCGACGGAGCCACCGAGTTCGGCATCCTCTTCCGCATCATCCTGCCGTTGACCAAGCCTGCCCTGGCCGTGGTCGCGCTCTTCCGTTTTCTTTGGGCCTGGAACGACTATCTCGGTCCCCTGATCTACCTCCGAGACCAAAATCGCTACCCGCTCGCCCTGGGAATCGAACAGCTTTCGAACCGGGCCAACGACATCGGCAACTTCAGCAATGGCCTCCCCTACCTGATGGCCGTCAGCACGCTCGTCGCACTCCCAATCATCGTAACGTTCTTTTTCGCCCAGCGTACCTTTATCGAAGGTATCTCAGTAACAGGGCTGAAGGGTTAGGAAGCAAGAGCGGCCGATAATGCGCACTTTCTTCCTCACCCTCTTCGTCGCGGCACTCCTCCTTTCCGGCTGCTCAGCGGGCCTCACCTACGAGAGCCTGTCCCACGCGCCTTCTTCACTTCAGCCATCAGTCAGGCTCCAAATCAACCCCCTTCCCTTGACGCCCCGCTCCGAAGGGGCCGCTCAGGGCGACGTACAATCGCGCCCATGTACCGGCAGCTTCGTCGAACACCAGCTCCCTCACTTAACCGGCACGGCCTTCGAACGCGTCACCTACTTCACCAGCAACGGCGCCGGCCTTGCCATCGGTGACCTCGACAACGACGGCGACGAAGACTTCGTCCTCGCCAACCTGCTCGGCCCCAACCAGATCTTTTGGAACGAGGGCAACTGGCAGTTCCGCCCGCAGCTCCTGCTCGACGGCAGCCTGCGCGGCGTCGCGCTCGTCGACGTAGACGGCGACGGCTGGCTCGACATTACCGCCACCAGCCGCTCAGGCATCTTCCTTTACTGGCGCAACAGAGGCGGCGAGGACAGTGCACCGCCCTTCACAACTGAACAGGAACCTGCCCGTCTACAGGGAGTCGACGGCTTCGCCTACTCGCTGCAGTGGGGCGACTTGGACGCCGACGGCGACCTCGACCTTGTCACCGCATCCTATGACGCCTCACTCGAGAAGCAGATTGGCCGTCGCGCCCTGGATGCCACCGACCAGAACGGTGTATTTGTCTACAAGAACAACAACGGGAGCTTCTCGCCCACCCGCCTCGCGTCACGGGCACAGGGGCTTGCGCTTCACCTCCAGGATCTGAACGGCGACCGCCGCCCCGACATTCTCGTTGGCAACGACTTCGACGTACGCGACGTTGCCTACCTCGGCCAGCGCAACGGCAGCTGGCTCGCCACCGAACCCTTCGCCGCAACCACATTCAGCACCATGAGCTTCGCTAGCGGCGACATCGACAACGACGGCCGCTGGGAGCTGTTCGCCGCCGATATGCACCCGTACTCAGAAGAGCCCGAGATCTTGAGCCAGTGGCTGCCCGTCATGCAGACCATGCCTCCCCCCAGCCCCGAAGACGGTCCCCAGGTGATGGCCAACGTCCTCCAGCAACAGCAAGGCGACGCATGGTCAGACCGGGCCGAAGCCTGGCGCATCCCCTTCAGCGGCTGGAGCTGGTCCGCCCAATTCGGCGACATCGACCAGGACGGCCTACTCGACCTGTACGTCGTCAACGGCATGACCGCCATGGAGATTTTCCGTCATCTGCCCGGCGACGAACTGGTTGAGGAGAACCAGGCCTACCGCAACGACGGAGGCAATCGCTTCACGCCCGCACCCGAATGGAAGCTGAACAGCACCGCAGGCGGCCGCGGCATGAGCATGGCCGACTTTGACGGCGACGGCGACCTCGATGTGCTGATCAACAACCTGCGTTCCCCGTCCCAACTGTTCGAGAACCAGTTGTGCAGCGGCCAGTCCCTGCTAGTCGATTTGCGCCATCCCGAAAGCGGCAACACACGCGCCCTGGGCGCCGAGCTGCTTCTCCACACCTCAAGTGGCATCCTCCGTCGCACCGTGCAAGCAACAGGCGGCTACCTGTCCGGCCGCAGTGCCCGCCAGCACTTTGGAATGCCCCCTGACAGTAGCATCATCGCCCTGGAAGTGCGCTGGCCGGACCGAGTCGTCACGCTGATCGACGTGCGACTGCTTCAGCCGAATAGCTTACTGACAGTCACCCGAGGCTCTTCTGGAACCGAGCAGGCCACCCCAAGCGACGCCGGTCCGCCCTGACCAGCCAACGACCTTCACCTTTCCCCTACGTAATGGACCACTCCCTGAACAATCCTTCATACGAGCACAGATGGCAGATTCTGGCTGCCTTGGCCGGCGTCATCCTAATGGCATCTCTGGTCTTCAGTTCTGCCGCCGTCGTCCTGCCTGCCATTGTGCGCGAATTCAATATTGACTTTGACGTCGGTCAGTGGGTGCTCCTCTCATACACCCTTGCCCAGACTTCGATCATGCCCATGGTGGGACGTCTGGGAGACATGATAGGCAAGCGACCCGTTTTCCTGGGTGGCACAAGCGCCTTCATGATCACGTCGATCCTCCCCGGACTCGCGCCCACCATCGAGCTTCTGCTCTTATTTCGCGTGCTTCAGGCCGTGAGCGCGGCGTTCGCCATCACTCTGAATTACGGCATTGTGATCGAAAACTTTCCCTCTTCCGAGCGCGGCAAAGCACTGGGCGCCTTCGGCGCGATCTTTGCGGCCGGAAGCATCGTCGGACCTATGCTCGCCGGAGCCCTCTTGGAAACCCTATCGTGGCGCTGGATATTCTTTGTAGGCCAGCCTCTCAGCGCGATCAGCCTGGTTTTGGCCTGGCGCTATCTGCCTAAGACTCGCCCCACCGGCCGGGAGAGTTTCGACTGGACCGGCTCCTTCTTCCTTTTTGCGGGGCTCCTGGCACTTATGCTGTACCTGACTTTTGGCGACCGAATTGGATTCCGTTCTCCCGTCATGCTGGGACTGTTCGCCCTCTCTATACTCTCTATTTGGCAGTTTGTGCGCAATGAGGCACGCGTGCAGCATCCGCTTGTCGACCTTTCGCTGTTTCAGAACGCTCAGTTCAGCGTCAACTTGGCAATCCGGATAATAACAAATGTTGCAATGGGTGGTCTGTGGTTCTTGTTTCCATTCTATCTGAGCAATATCTTGCAGATTGAGCCTTTGCTTGCCGGCATGCTCCTGACAACTTTCTGGATCTGGTTCGGTGTGGCCGTGCTGGTTTCTGGTACCCTGTCCGATCGGTTCGGCGTTCGACTGATAACCGGCGTGGGCTTGGCAATCCTGGCCTTCGGCTGCTACACCGTCAGCACACTCAGCGCCGCCACTACAGCTGCTGACTTCGTTCTACGGGTCGCGCCGGTTGCCCTCGGCTTTGGGATCTCACATTCACCTACCAACAGCGCTGTCATGAGTTCTGTCCCCCGCGAAAGACTGGGCATCGCTAGCGGGACCAACACGATCGGCCGCTTCTTAGGGCGCACCGCCGGCGTGGCCGCACTCGGCGCCGTGTGGGCCAGTCGCGTCAACGCCTATGCCGGCCCCGAACTCAGCGGCGCAGTGACGGAGGCAGCAGCCTCGCCCCAGATCGCGGCACTGCAAGATGTTGCCTACGCGGCCATGGCCCTGGTCGCCTTCACCCTGGCATTGATTGCCTGGGAAACTCACCACTCTCGTAGGGCCTTACGGCCGGTACAGGTTTCTTCATAGCCGGCACTGTTTCCCACCGCAGCGGGGGTCAACATTTCGGCCTACCTGAGCAAAGCAGAATCCCCGCTCCGGGAACCTGCCGGCCGGACAGGTCACATTCTGTCATCGATGGCAATTGTGTCCTACCGGACTATTGGTGACCATAACTTGAGGTCCCGACAATGATCCTTGGCTCTCTTGAGGCCAATCTGCCCCGTCCGTCTTGTGCCGCTCCAATATCGTTTTCCTGATCCATGACCCACCTTTCTGACTCCCTGTCAACAAGGCAAAGATGGCTCATCTTCGCCGCCATCTGCAGCGGAATCTTCCTGGACTCGCAAGAGGGCAGCATCGTTGTTGTCATACT
The DNA here is from genome assembly GCA_958295845.1 of Caldilineaceae bacterium. Taxonomy (GTDB): domain Bacteria; phylum Chloroflexota; class Anaerolineae; order Caldilineales; family Caldilineaceae; genus Bin5. The sequence continues at coordinate 3,582,847 of OY282376.1, read as the reverse complement.
GCCCGCCCTCGTAAACGAGCTTCAGGTCGACTTCACGCTTGTTCAGTGGGTCGTTCTTTCCTTTACGCTTACAAAAACAGCCATTATCCTGAGCGTAGGCAGACTGGGCGATATGATTGGCAAGAGGCCCGTCTTTCTCGCCGGCACCGTAGCCTTCTTAATCGGTTCAGTCCTCTCCGGACTTGCGCCAAATATCGAGCTTCTCCTTCTCTTTCGCGTAGTCCAGGCGATCGGCGGCGCCTTCGCCACAGCCCTCAGCATGGGCATCGTGACCGAAATCTTTCCCGCTTCCGAACGCGGCAAGGCCCTCGGCCTCTTCAGCGCCGCCGTCTCACTGGGCGGCATCGCCGGCCCCTTTCTTGGCGGGATGTTGCTGGAATTCCTGTCCTGGCGCTGGATCTTCTTTGTCGGCTTTCCCTTCAGTATTGTCAGTTTCATTCTTGCTTGGCGCTACATGCCAGGCGCCAGCCCCGCCGGCAGACAACGCTTCGACTGGACCGGATCGCTACTCCTGGCTTCTTTCCTTCTGACTTTCATACTTTTCCTGACATTCGGTCCCCGTTTCGGATATCGCTCAACCGTCATGTTGGGCCTGTTTGGCGTCTCACTGCTCGCCTTGGCTCTGTTCATCAACACCGAACGTCGTGTGAAGGATCCGCTCCTCGATCTGTCGATTTTCAGAAACGCACAGTTCAGCCTCAACCTCTCGATGCGCTTCGTCAGCTTCATAGTAATCGGGGGCGTCTACCTTCTTCTCCCCTTCTACCTGACGAACCTGCTCCAGCTGGAGCCCGTCGTAGTGGGCCTGCTATTGACGACAACCTGGATCTCCTTTGGGGTAGCATCCCCCTTCGCAGGCACACTGTCCGACCGTTTTGGTTACCGCCGCATCGCCGGCGCCGGCCTCATTCTGATGGCGGTCGGCTGTTACACCGTGAGCACCCTCAGCCTCGACACCTCGATTCCTGGCTACGTGCTGCGAGTGGCCACCTTGGGCCTCGGCATGGGGCTATTTCAATCCCCCAACAACAGTGCAGTGATGGGCTCTGTTCCCCCCGAACGCCTTGGTGTCGTTAGCGGCATCAACGTCATCGGCCGCACACTTGGGCGTACCTCTGGCATCGCCGCCTTGGGCGCACTCTGGGCAACCCGCGTCGCCGCCCATGCCGGACCGGACTACATCGGCAGCGTCACCGAAGCTGCTGCCGCGGCCCAGATGGCCGCACTGCGCGACGTCTCCTATACCGCGCTCGCAATCGTCGCAGTCGCATTAATTCTGAGCGTATGGGGAATCCTGGAGGCACGGGCACCGCTACATAGGGTTTAGAGTGGACAATGATCGGCTCTTGCGCGCGCCGACTCTTCGGTCTCCCTGTCAAGGTCAGAAACCACGCCCAAGGAATTCCGCCTGTCCGGCCGTTTCGTGTAGGTGAATGCCGGCCGACATCAGCATTTGAACACTAAAGCAAGGTCCGTGCGTTCCCACTGATCGTCCGAGCCGCGTAACTGGCTCCCCAGTCAGTTCTTTTCATCCTAGCGAAAAGGTGCAATTCATCAACCGCCATGGCTAAGCCCACCGATCAACTTTTCGTCGAGCGCAAGTGGCATGTCTTCGCTGCGCTCGGCTCAGGCATCTTTCTCGCCTCCTTCGACGGCGGCGTCGTCAGAGTAGTGTTGCCCGCGCTGGTCACCGAATTTGACGTCGACTTCGCCCTCATCCAGTGGGTCGTACTCTCCTTCTCTCTCACGCAAACAGCCATCATGCTGGGCGTAGGCAGGCTGGGAGACATCGTGGGCAAAAAGCCCATCTTCCTCAGCGGCACCATCGCTTTCGCCATCGCGTCTGTCCTCGCCGGGTTTGCCCCGAACATTGAGTTCCTCCTCTTCTTCCGCGTCCTCCAGGCCATCGGCGGCGCGTTTGCAACTGCTCTCAGCATGGGTATCGTGACCGAAACCTTCCCCGGTTCCGAGCGCGGCAAAGCTCTCGGCCTCTTCAGCGCCACCGTTTCTGTCGGTGGCATCGCCGGCCCGATTCTTGGCGGCGCTCTCCTCGAATTCCTCTCGTGGCGCTGGATCTTCTTCGTTGGCCCTCCAATGGGTTTCGTCAGCTTTTTTCTGGCCTGGCGCTACCTGCCAAACACCACCCCCGGAGCCCGACAAAGCTTTGACTGGATCGGTTTTTCGACCTTCTTCTCCTTTCTTTTGGCCCTCATGCTCTTTCTTACCATCGGACAGCGCAATGGCTTTCGGTCCCCCGCCATGCTCGCCCTATTGGCATTCTCTCTGCTTGCCCTCGCGCTCTTCATTCGCACCGAGTTCCGCGTAAAGGATCCCCTCCTCGACCTGTCGCTCTTTGCCAACACACTCTTCAGCCTGAACCTGTCGATGCGGCTGATCAGTTTCATCGTGACCGGCGGCATTACCCTCCTCCTCCCCTTCTATCTGAGCAATCTCCTCAAATTGGAACCTACTGTCGTCGGACTGCTGCTGACGACCACGATGGTCTTCTTCGGCCTGGCCTCACCGATTTCGGGGATATTCTCGGACCGTTTCGGGTACCGGCTGATCGCCACCGCCGGATTGGTAATGCTGGCATTCGGCTGCTACACTGTCAGCACACTCACCGCCGAAACGTCAATCCTCGGCTACATTCTTCGGGTCTTGCCGCTGGGGCTCGGAATGGGCACATTTCAGTCGCCCAACAACAGCGCGGTGATGGGTTCGGTACCCAGGGAAAGATTGGGCGTCGTAAGCGGCATCAACGTTATCTGCCGAACCCTGGGAAATACCGCTGGTGTCGCCGCCTTGGGCGCGCTGTGGGCCAGCCGCGTCTTTGTCTACGCCGGGTCGGATTTCGCTGGCGACGTGACCGAGGCCGCCGCCGTGGCGCAGACCACCGCATTGCGGGATGTCTCTTTCACGACGATGGCAATCGTTGCGCTGGCCCTGGTGATGAGCGTCTGGGGACTACTGCGCGGGCCAGCCATGCTGCAACTGCGCAGACGCTCCCAATAGCAGACGCTCCCGATAGCTGACGCTGCGACGAGCGGCCATTCCCGCTTACGCTGCACTACAGCCTCAGTCACCCGAAAGAGAATGACGATGAACATTCGCTTTGGCTATCGAGACACAACCTACCCAGGCGGAACCTTGGGCACACTCAGGGACAGCCAGGACCTCTTGCCCGATATGCAAGCCCTGCACGCCCAAATGGCCGAGGATGGCTATCTCCTCCTGCGCGGGCTGATCGAACGCCAAAAAGTGCAGCAGGCGCGTTCCACGATCCTTCACTACATGGCCGAACAGAATGTCCTGACCCCGGAAGCCCCTGTGCTCGAAGGCGTGATGCCCAAGGGCGGCCGCGGCGCCAAGATGAGGCGCATCGCTTACCACGAAGACGTCCTCGCCGTCCTCCAGGCCACCGAGCTCTTCGAATTCTTTGCCGCCTACTTCGGCGAGCCCGCGCTCACCTTCGACTACAAATGGCTGCGCGCCGTCGGCAACGAGCAGTACACCGGCGCCCACTATGACTTCGTCTACATGGGCCGTGGATCCGGTAATCTCCACACCGTCTGGATTCCATTCGGCGACATTCCTGTCCACCATGGCACCTTGGCAGTGTGCCGGGGATCCCACGGCCTGTCCAGCTTTTCCCGCATCCGCGATACATACGGGCGCATGGACGTCGACCGCGATGGCATCGACGGTTGGTTCACAAAGGACCCAATGGAGATCGTCGAAAAGTTTGGCGGCGAGTGGCTTACCGGTGAATTCTTCATGGGTGACGCTATCATATTTGGCATGCACACCATGCACGCCTCGACCACAAATCTGACCAATCGCTTCCGCCTGAGCTGCGATGTGCGCTATCAACCGGCCAGCGAACCCGCAGACCATCGCTGGGTGGCGGGCGGCGAGGGTCACACCGTCCATGGCATCAAAGATCTCATCCCAATCGAAAAAGCCCGCGCTGACTGGGGGTTGCCGGTCGAATGAACCGCAGGAACAGTTTACCGAATTGCTCGCGCCCTCAAATTCGAGTACGATGACCCTGGCACTTTCCTGAACCGGCCACAGTCCCGCTAATCCGATGTCCGAACCGAACCGCATCGACTGCGACATCCATAACGAGGTCCCGGCGCTTGAGGCCTTGTATCCTTACTTGCCGGACCACTGGCTCGACTACTGTCGCGAGTCGGCTTTCAACGGTCCCGACGCGGCCGACTACCCCGAAACCGTTCCAAACTCAGCTCGCGCCGACAGCAGCCCCAAACCAGACCTGGCTGAAGTGCAGGCACGCGCCCTTGACGTCGCCGACATCGGCATCCTCAACTGCGCCTACCGCGTCCAGAGTGTTCGCAACGAAGACCTGGCCGCCTCTCTGGCCACCGCCGTAAACCAGTGGCAGGTGGACCACTGGCTCGAAAAAGAGCCCCGCCTGAGAGCATCCATCGTCGTGCCCAGCCACAACCCGCGCCTCGCAGCACAGGAAATCGAAAGATGGGCCGATCACCCCGGCTTCGTTCAGGTAATCCTGCCCGTGCGCGCCGAGGCGCCCTACGGCAATCGCCGCTACGACCCGATTTACGCAGCCGCCGTCAAGCACGACCTCGCTATCGGCATCCATTACGGCGGCGCGCCCGGCCATCCCCCAACGCCCACCGGCTGGCCCTCCTACTACATCGAAGACTACGCCAACATGGCGCAGATTTTTCAATCACAGGTGATCAACCTGGTATGCGAAGGCGCCTTTGAACGCTTTCCACAGTTGCGCGTCGCGCTTATCGAAGGTGGATTCACCTGGCTGCCGTCACTGATGTGGCGCATCGACAAGGAGTGGAAGGGGCTGCGCCACAACACCCCCTACGTCCGCCGACCCCCCTCCGAATACATGCGCGAGCACCTGCGTTTCACCATCCAACCCTTGGACGCGCCGCCCAATCCCCTGCATCTGGCGCAAATTCTCGACCAGTGCGGCGCCGAAGACCTGCTCCTCTACGCCAGTGACTATCCCCATCCTCACGACGACCAGGACATCCTGCTGGACCTGTTGACCGCCGACCAGCGAAACAAGATCTGCAGCGCCAACGCGCGCCAATTCTACCGGCTGTGAAATGACGATCATGGCGTCGAGACAGTGACCCAATCCCATACCTGACTTCACGTCGCCTATCGACAAAATAGGAGGACAACCATGTCGACCCGATTCGATTCGACCGCAACAGTGGAGAGCGGCCCGGCAACCAAAGACCGGACGAATGGTCATGACCCAAAAAATCCCTCTGCCTCCGTTCAACAGAGTGCCCGCTATCGCGCGCCCTTGGACACGGCCATAATCGATACCGACATCCATATCTATTTCCCCACGCAGGACGTGCTGCGCGACTATCTCGACGAGCCCTGGCAGGACTATCACCGGACTTTCGGACAGCGTGGTTTTGACGGCTCACACTATCCCCGCGCGATGCCCAATGCAGCCCGCCACGACGCTTGGCCCGGCGACGGAACACCCCCCGGCTCAAACCTGCCTCTTCTCCAGAAACAGCTACTGGACGAGTGGAATATCGAAGTAGGCGTCCTCAATCCGCTGGTCGGCGCTGGCGAACAGCGCAATCTGGCCTTCGGAGCCGCTTTCGCCCGCGCCACCAATGAATGGCAATTGGCCGAATGGCTCGAACCGGAGCCCCGCCTGCGCGCCTCCATCATCGTCCCCTGGGAAGACGGCCAACTGTCCGCCGCAGAGATCGACAGGTGGGGCAGCCATCCGGGGTTCGTCCACGCACTCGTCATCGCCCGCACAAAGGAACCCCTTGGACGGCGAAAATACTGGCCCATGTATGAGGCTGCCAGCCGCCACGACGTGCCGATTGCAATCCATTTCGGCGGCGCCGGCGGCGGACCCATTACCGGCTCAGGCTACCCAAACCACTACATCGAAGACCACGGCGGTATGCCCCAGACCTTCCAGGCGCAGGTCATCAGCCTGATATTCGAAGGCGTCTTCCACGAATTCCCGACGCTCAAGTTCGTGCTCATCGAAGGCGGTTTCGCATGGATTGCCCCGCTCCTTTGGCGGATGGACAGTTCATGGCGCAAACTGGGCAGCGAGGTGCCGCACGTAACCGAACCACCCTCAGAGATCTTCCGACGACACTTCTGGGTCAGCACGCAACCCATGGAGGAGCCGTTCCAGCCCAATCAGTTCCGCCAGTTGCTTGGCCACCTGGATTTGGACGACCGTCTCCTCTTCGCTACCGACTACCCACACTGGGACTTCGACGCCCCTGATCGAGCCTTTCCCGTCCCGCTGGACAAAGAGCGGCGGCGCAAATTCATGGCCGATAACGCCCGCGAGCTGTACAAGCTGTAGAGAACTGCAATGGCAAAACACGTTGTCGCAACCGTAGATGAGATTCCGCCGGGAGAACGCAAAATCATCGATGTCGGCGGACGCTCCATTGGCGTATTCAACATTAAAGGCGAGTTCTACGCCCTTCGAAATACCTGCCCGCACCAGGGCGGTCCCCTCTGCGAAGGCAGGCTCACCGGTTTCGTGATGGCCGACAAGCCTGGCGGCGAATATAGGTACGAGAGGCGCGGCGAGATTCTTCGCTGCCCCTGGCACGGCTGGGAATACGATGTAAAGACCGGCCAGTCCTGGGTCGACCCCGCCACGGTACGCACCCGCCGCTACGATGTAGAAGTCGCACCCGCAGACGATATTCCTTCAACCTATCAGCCGGGCCCCTACACCGCAGAAACCTTCGAAGTCTCAGTCGACCAGCAGTTCGTTGTCGTCGATCTGCCTGGCTGACGAGAGCCCCGGCCCTACTTTCCGACCACGCGTCTCTTACAGCGAACGAAATTCAATCGAGCGTCAATTTGGCTCCCCGCGAGCCGCTGGAGGTCCCTCCCCGTGAATCCTTCCCAAGTACCAACGCCCGACACCAATCTCGAGGCCTACCTGCAATCCGCCCAATCGAGCCAGCTTGAAGACCTGAGCGACTGGCTGCGCATACCCAGCGTCAGTACGCTCTCCCGGCACACGGCCGATGTAGAGCGGGCCGCCGCCTGGCTCGCCCGCAAAATGGAGGCCGCCGGCCTGCAAAATGTGGAAACTGTCCCCACCGACGGCCATCCAATCGTCTACAGCGACTGGCTGCACGCCGGCGACGGCGCCCCGACAGTCCTGATTTACGGCCATTACGACGTTCAGCCGGTCGATCCCGAAGAGCTGTGGAATTCGCCGCCCTTCGAGCCAACCTTACGCGGCGACAATCTCTTTGCCCGCGGGGCATCTGACGACAAGGGACAACTGTTCGCCCACGTCGCCGCCGTCGAAGCTCTCCTGGCAACCTCAGGATCGCTGCCCGTCAACGTCAAATTCCTTGTCGAAGGCGAGGAGGAAGTTGGCAGCCCAGCCTTGTACGCCTACCTGCCCGCGCAGACCAAAAAGCTCTCAGCCGATGTCTGCCTCATCTCCGACACCCACATCCTGTCGCCCGATCAGCCAATGATCATCTACGGCCTGCGCGGCGTGTGGGCCGGCGAGATTACCGTAAATGGTCCCTCCCAGGATCTCCACAGCGGCATGTTTGGCGGCGCAGTCCATAACCCAAATCAAGCCCTCGCCGCACTGCTGGCGCAGCTACATGACAGCTCTGGCCGCGTCGCTGTTCCCGGCTTCTACGACGAAGTTCAGGAATTGACCGAAAGTGAGCGGATCGCCCTGGCGAAGGTACCCTACGGCGACGTCGAGCTTCTGCAGGAGTCGGGCGCGCCCGCGGTCTGGGGCGAAGAGGGCTACACCGTAACCGAACGGATTGGCGCGCGGCCCACCCTCGAGATCAACGGCATGTGGGGCGGATTCATCGACGACGGATTCAAGACCGTTATCCCTGCCGAAGCCCACGCCAAAGTCAGCTGTCGACTGGTTCCCGACCAGCACTCCTCTGCCATCGGGCCCATGCTCGAGCAATTTCTTAAGCAGATTGCGCCCCCGACTGTTGAAGTATCCGTCAATACGCTCCAGCACGCGCCTGCCACTGTTGTGCCTCTCGATGTGCCCGAAATGCAGGCCGCGGCCCGAGCATACAAGACTGTCTTCGGCGTTGAACCGGTCTTCAGCCGCGAAGGAGGCTCAATCCCGATTGCAACCGTTGTCCAGGAATCGCTCGGAATTCCTATCCTTTTCATGGGCTTCGGTCTCCCGGACGATAATCTTCACGCCCCAAACGAAAAACTACACCTACCGAACTTCTATCGTGGCATTCGCGTTGGCATTGCGTTGATGCAAGAACTGATTTCGTCTTGACTTCAATGCGGAAACGGTGCAGAATGATTATTCCGGTGTATAAGATCTTTCCTTCTTAGACTAAAGTTGGATCTGAATAAGGAGTTACATATGCGTGCAGGTACAACACAGCTAAGAGCGTCCCGTCGCATCTGGCTGATATCGATCGCGACGTTTTTGCTTTTCTCACTGTTGCCGCAGTCCGTTATGGCAGCTTCGCTGCAGCGCAACGTGAGCCCCCAGACTACAAGCTACACAACGCACACCGTGCAGGCCGGCGAGAGCCTTTCCCGTATCGCCGCCAACTACGGCGTTACCCTCCAGGCACTTGTTACCGCCAACAACATAGCCGATCCCAATCATATTTTTGTCGGCCAGAGCCTCCGGATCCCAACGACAGGACAGCAGGCCGCGCCTTCGCAGCCAGCGACATGTGCCCAATCCCATAACGTCATTGCCGGCGAAACGCTTTCCGGCATTGCCGTCAACTACGCCGTAACCATTCAGAGCCTGGCCCAGGCCAACGGGGTCTCCGTAACCTCCTACGTCTATATCGGCCAGAGCCTGTGCATTCCTGGTTCCGGGACGACCGGCGGCGGCGGCGGCAGCGGCACAACCGGGGGCACGCCTACCAGCGGCACAGGCGGCTTCTGGTACGAAGTGCAACTTGGCGATACCCTCAGCCGCATCGCATTCAATAACGGAACCACAGTCACTTCCATCATGCGGGCCAATAGCCTCGCCGATGCCAACACTGTGTTCTGGGGTACGAGAATATGGATCCCTCAGGGCGGTTCGAGTGCGCCTCCCTCCGGAGGTGGCACCGCAACCCAGCCCCAACCGCAGCCCGCGCCGCAACCGCCCGCGACCGGAGGTCCCTTCGCAGTCAGCCAGCCGACCCATCTCAATGTCCGCGGCGGACCCGGCACCGAATACCCAATCCTGAGCGTCCTCACAGCCGGCACACAGGTGAAGATTACCGGTCTCGGCCCCAGTGAAGAATGGTTCCAGGTCGAAGTGTCCGGCGTCAGCGAACCTGCCTGGATCTATCGCGACCTGACCGAGTTGGTCGGCTCCCTCACCGGCGTCAAGAAATTCGCCGAGTCCGAAATCCCGGCCCGGCCCGAAGCCGCGCCACCGGCTGCCGCTCCCGCCCCAGCCCCAGCCCCCTCAGCGCCCGCAACCAGGCTCCCGGGCATCGGCTTCGGCTACGGCGTCCAGGCCCACATGATTCACAATGGCCAGGAAGGCATTGCCATGGACAAGACCCGCGAGCTGGGCTTCGGTTGGGTGAAGCAGCAGATCGAATGGAAGGTCTTTGAATCCAATCAGGGGCAATACGGCTTTGGTGACATCTGGCCGCTCGTGAACGCCGCCAATTCGCGCGGACTCAATCTCCTGTTCAGCGTAGTCAATGCGCCCAACTGGTCTCGCGAATCAGGCTACGACGGCACCGTTGGCGGCCCGCCCGCCGACCCCCAGACCTTCGCCAGCTTCCTCGGCCGGCTCGCAGGCGAATACTGCGGCTCGTCCGTGAAAGCCATCGAAGTCTGGAACGAGCAGAATCTGCACTACGAATGGGGCAACCGTCCCATCAATCCCAGCGAATACATGGCCCTGCTGCGCCCCTCATACGGCGCGATCAAGGCCGCTTGCCCGTCAATGTATGTAATCAGCGGCGCCCTGACACCTGCCGGCGACAACGGCTCTCTGGCCATGGATGACTTCCGCTACTTCGAAGCCATGCTGCAGCAGGGACTGGCCAACTACGTCGACGGCTTCGGCGCCCACCCCAGCGGCTATAACGTGCCGCCCAATGCGGTCTGGCAGAGCGCATGCGAAGCCATCCAACAGACCGGCAACCAGCACTTCAACGGCGCTTGCGACAACCCCCATCACTCGTGGAGTTTCCGCAGCACCATGGAAGGCTACCGCAACCTCGCCTTGCGCTACGGAGCCGGCAACATCCCAATCTGGCCGACCGAGTTCGGTTGGGCCGCCGGCGGCGCCTTCGACCCCCGCTACGGCTACGCCAATGACAACGACTTCGACGAGCAGGCCCGCTGGACGGTCGAGGCCTTCCAGATGATGCGCAACTGGGGCTGGGCTGGTCCCGCCTTCCTGTGGAACCTGAACTTCCGCGTAGTCGCCGACGGAACCGAAAAGGCCCAGTGGGGTATCGTGCGCAACGACTGGAGTCCATTACCGATCTTCCATGCCCTCCGAAACATGGCCAAGTAGTTAGGGGCAGCCGGCTTAAAACGATGTTCAATCCCGAAATGACCGTCGCTGCCATCAACCAGATGAGCGAGCGAACGTTAGCCGCCAACCTCGGTATCGAGTTCACCGAGGTTGGCGCTGACTTTATGTGTGCCCGAATGCCCGTGGACAGCCGCACCGTCCAGCCTTTCGGCCTGCTCCACGGCGGCGCCTCCATCGCGCTCGCCGAGACCATGGGCAGCGTGGCCTCAACCGCAATGATTGACCTCGGCGCCCAGGCCGCCGTCGGCATCGACATCAACGGCAATCACCTGCGCGCCGCTACCGAAGGCTACGTCATCGGTACTGTCCGCCCGATTCACATCGGACGGCGCACTCACGTATGGGAAATCCGCATTGAGGACGAGCGCGGCCGCCTGGTAAATATCAGCCGTCTGACAATGATGATCATCCAGCGGCCCTAGCTGCCGGATCAGTCGACGCCGGGCGTGGCGCAATAGGCGAGCCTGCGATTCCACCCTGACTGCAGACTTCTGACCGTCGTATCTGAAAACCAACCCGCGGCTGGCCCAAGACCCGCCCGGTTGACACAACCTTTTCAAGAACAGACCACTGTCCCGACATGACCACACTTAGGATTCTGACGATATGGGAGGACGACGTCGAGATACTTCGACGGCCCGCGCAACGCGTGCGAACCTTCGACAACCGTCTCCATCAGCTCTTGGAAAATATGGTGGAAACGATGCGGGATGGCAAAGGCGTCGGCCTGGCCGCGCCCCAGGTTGGGCTCGACCAGCGAATCTTCGTTATCGAATATCCGGAGGATCCCGAGCGCCCCGAAGAGACAATGCAGCGCTATGAAATGATCAATCCCGAAATCGTCAAGGCAAAAGGCGCCGAGATCGGCCAGGAAGGCTGCTTGAGTCTGCCCGGACTCGCCGCCGACGTAGACCGGGCTACCTACGTTCTCATTAAGGCCCAGGACCGGTACGGCAAGTCACAACGAATCAAGGCCTACGACTGGCTCGCGCGCATATTCCAGCATGAAATCGACCACCTCGCCGGCGTCCTGATGACCGATAGGGCAGAGCAGGTCTACAAAGTCGTCGAGCTGGAGGACGGCGAAGTGGAGTTGGTGCCGGTGGGAGAGGCAATTCAGCAGGGGTGATTGCCCTGCCACAGTTCACACAAAAAACCAGGCCCACAGCGCAAGCTGTGGGCCTTTTCTTACCTGAACGGTGGCTGACCTGTCAAGAGCGCTGACTATCCCGCGTGGTGGTCGATTCCCTCATACCTCTCTATGAATGCACGGACCCTGGCTGCATCAAATTCGTCAAACTTGTCCAGCCTCTGCCACGCCGTCAACGCGATGCGCGCCCCCATATCCTTATGCGCCGCCTGCGACCCAAACCCTGTCCAATTCGGATCGTTTGGCATCATCAGCACGTGACGTCCACTGTTGAGGTAAGATTGGACCACCTCCGCCAGCTGCTTCCTCAACTCTGGGCAGCCATCTTCACACTGATAGTAAACAATGACGCCCCCGTCCTCCATGTTGTGCACCACCTGCTCATAGCGGATCGGCTCATCATATATGTCCCAGGGCGCCAGGCCCGGATAGTGAGGTCCGGATGTCGGCGGCGTGGAGTTATACGCAATCGGAGAGGCACTCCCCTGCTGTATGTGCGTGTTTCCCTGCGAGGCCAACGACTCCTCGTCGCCAACCGGCGCACTATTGCGAATGTTTAAGAAAATGACCAGCGCAACAATCGCAACGAGTACTGCGCCGCCTCCATAGAGATAGAGATTCTGCCTGAGTCTCCTCTTGGCGGCTATCTCTCTCAGCTCCTGCCGCGAAGGCCTCGCCAGGCGGCCGCCAACCTCCCGCTGGGAGTGACGGCCGCCCTTTGGCCTTGATCTCTTTCTGGACTTCGACCTTGTCGCCATTATCAGTGCACCCACACCAAGGTGGCGTCATTCTCCGTGGTACGTAGCCATCCCCCTGAGCCGTCCCATTCCGGGAGAGTCCAATTGAATAGCCATTCGGCATCCTCTATTGTCAGATTTACACAACCATGGCTCATCGGTGTGCCAAAATTATCGTGCCAATACGTCCCGTGAAATGCGTACTCAGCGTAAAAGTACTGCACCCACTGCACATTCGGCAGACTGTAGTAAGTGCCGGAATCTATGTCACCGCCCGACATCGTCTGTGAAGGCGTACGCGCCCACATGCGAAACACGCCTGTTACCGTGGGATAGATCGAGATTCCCGAAGAGATCAAGAACTCGTTCACCAACTGGTCGCCGTCCCAGGCGTACAGCATCTGGTCGCTCAGATTTACTTCAATCCACTTCTCGCCTTCGAGACGGGCCCGACTGACATCCAGATGGAGCTCAGTGACCCCGGTCCAGGTGACCGCGTATTCGGTTTCATCAATCAACTCGGTCTGCCCAGCGTTGGCCAGCAACTCGGTCTGCTCAACTTCAGCCAGCAAAGCTTCCCTTTCCTCCCGGACCTCGGGAAGGTCCAGCGTCGGCCCGATGGCGGGCAATGGCGGAAAGTCAAGGCCAACCTGCGTGCCTTCGGTCATCGGCGTCTGAGAATTCGGTACCTGCTGCTCGGCGGCGAAGACTTCACCTGAACTGCCCACTCCGCTGAGCAACACTCCGCATACCAGTGCCAACGCCAGGGACACTCCCTTCCTGGTGGCCATCTTGACCAGGCTCCTGTGGCAATCTAGTTGGCCGAACCGGATTCTATTCATGGACCATCACCAATGTGCCAGGGTTGGCGTTATTGCTGAACAACCAGTCGTCACCCGGGACAGTCGGTGACGTCCAGCTGAACAGCCAATCGGCATCCTCATTAGTCAAATTGACGCAACCGTGGCTCATCGGTGTACCGTAATTATCATGCCAGTACGTCCCATGAAAGCCGTAACCCCTGTGGAAGTACTGCACATTCTGAACGTCTTTCAGATGATAGTATGTGCCCGCCGCACGGCTTCCACCTCGCATATCCTGCATCGCGATCTTGGCCCAAATGCGGAACGTTCCTTGGACCGTGGGCGTATTTCCCACGCCAGTCGAGACGACAAACGCTCTCACCGGCGTTACACCTTCATAGGCCACAACCATCTGCTCACTCAGGTCAACCTCGATCCAACGCTCACTGGACGTAGGATACCGCGACTGGTCAAGTCTGTGCTCCATCCCTTCCAAAAGTTCAAGAGAATTCTCTGATGGAATGCGCAAGGCCTGACCCGCCTCTAGAATACTGTTATTTGCCAAGTTATTCAACTTCGCAATGGCGGCGTGGTTGATTCCGTACTGCGCAGCAATGTCCTTGAGCATTTCGCCGTTCTGCACCGTATGAACTGCAGCATGAGTCAGGCCGGGCTGCAACGCTGACACAGGCGGCGCTGGCTGCAAAGCAGGAGCCTGTGGTTCAGGCTGCAGAGCAGGCGCGGGGGGTGCGGCCAACTGGGCCGGCTCCAATTCGGCCTCCTGGAGTTCCCCGGGCACGAGCAGGACCTGGCCCGCGTAGAGCCAAGTAGCCAGCGATAGACCATTTATCGACATGAGGTCCGAAAGACTGACGCCGTGCTGCTTCGCAAGTCGGGTTAGAGTGTCGCCGGGCCGTACCGTGTAGCGCTGAAACTCTTCGGAGCCGACCTGAGAAACAGCGGCCGCCGGCTGAGAAGCCTGCACAAGTCCTGGCGAAACCGGCAACCGCAACTGCTGGCCGTTGTACAACCAGCGCAGGGGCGAAATGCCGTTTATCTGCGCAATCTGAGTCACGCTGAGACCGTACCGGCTCGCGAGTTTGGTAAGCGAGTCGCCCGACTGCACCTTATACAACTGGTATCCCTCGGCACGCCCCGGTTCAACGAAAACCGACCCGCCGCCATCGACCACAAGACGCTGACCATACCAGACAAAATTCGCGTCCTGTAGGCTGTTGAGCTGCCTCAGTGTTGTCACTGTCGTCCCGTACCGCTTGGCGATTTCGCTCAGAGTCTCGCCCGGTTGGACGATATGCACCTCATAGGCGGCGGCATTGCTGACGCTTGTAATGGCCGCGGAACCGGCAAACATGAGAGCCAGTGTCCCTCGCACTAAGGGTTTTATTAGCCGTCTCATTCCCCACCTCACTTGCTGTGATTGTTTGCGTGAAAACCTTTGTTGCTTCGTGGCCTGTGTCTGACAACTGACCCAAGCCGCTGAGCTTTCCAACCACAAACTAAGACGGCAGCCTTGCTTGTTCTGTTCCCTCCCGGTGTCCTAAGCTGGTCGAACCTCTCGCAGAAAGATCAATTAAAGCCTGATATAGCTCTGCCTGCGATGCGAGCCGATTGCCGGCCCGATAAGGCGCAACCCACCATAGGGGCGAAACCTAGCTTGCCTTTTGCAACGACTAAGCCATATCCAGCCCGCGGCCAACTTTGAAGCATGCTAAACAAGGCCTCTCGCAACTAAACACTAACCACTAACCACTAACCCCTGACCCCTGACCCCTGCAGTTGTGCCTTCGGCCCTCCCTTGTGCAGCGGCTGCGCCCCCGCAACGCCCCGCCCTTATACGACCACCGGGCTGGCTATTTGCCATCATCGTGCAAAGCCAACAGTATTCCCCCACACGCTCCTGTAGGGGCAGGCCTTGTGCCTGCCCTCGCCCACCACCCACAGTGCGATCGCCATCCCCCCAACCGTACCTGTAGGGGCAGGCCTTGTGCCTGCCCTTCCCCGCCGCCCACAGTGAATTCGCCATCCCCAACCGTCCTTGTAGGGGCAGGCCTTGTGCCTGCCCTCCCCCGCCACCCACAGTGCAATCGCCATCCCCAACCGTCCCTGTGCCCCCCAATGAAACCCCACCCCCGCTGAAGCCAGGGCCTCGCGCCTGCCCTCCGTCTCCCCAAGAGCCGCTGAACAAGTCCAGCCACTGCCGGCACAACCTCCCCGCCAGACCGTTCCCACCCCATATCCATGATGAACACGTCCGACAAGTCCGTTGTTACCGCCGAAACTGTATGCTACAATCCCACAGTTGAAAGATTGACTCTTCAAATCCGAGCCAGCTGTCTGCCCCATCCTTCTTCCTGAACTCCCTTTCTTCCCCTCTCGAATGGAGCGGCAGCTTTAACCAACCGGCCAGTTCCGCCGAAGTCGATGAACAGTGCCCGTGAAGTGTCACCATGGAGGTCTGCCGTGAGCGCCAAATCAAGCCAGGACGCCGCCAATCTGATCACTGAGACCTTTCTCCAGCGCACCTCTGGATCCGGCGAGTGGAACACCCGCGCCAAAGAGTCGATGCCCGGTGGAGACACCAGAGCGGCCTCCTTTTACACCCCCTATCCCGCCTATATGACCCGTGGCGAAGGCTGTTTTCTCTACGACTACGACGAAAATCAGTACTTGGACTTTCTCAACAACTACACCTCCCTCATTCACGGTCACGCCCATCCAGCCACCGTCAGCGCTATCCAGGAACAGGCAGCCCGCGGCACCGTTCTCGGTTCCGGCGCCGAAGCGACCGTCGAACACGCAGAGATGCTCTGCAACCGCGTCCCCAGCTTTGATAGCGTGCGCTACTGTAACTCCGGCACAGAAGCGACACTTCTCGCAATGCGGGCGGCCCGGGCCTTCACCGGCAAGGACATCATCATAAAGATGGACGGCGGCTATCACGGATCCCACGACTATGTGCAGCTGAACATGCAACCGGACACACAAGAAGAAGGGCGCCCCAGCCCCAAACTCTCCAGCAGAGGTGTGCCTGCTTCGACGCTGGAGGGTATGTTGGTGGCGCCCTTTAATGATCTCGATGCATTACGCGACCTTCTGCGCGCCCGCAGCGGCGAAATCGCCGCCATCATCCTCGAACCTGCTCTCGGCGCTGGCGGCGGCATAGAACCCGAACCTGGTTACCTGCAGGGTCTCAGACAGCTCGCCGACGAATTCGACGTGCTCCTGATCTTTGACGAAATCATGACCTTCCGCCAGGATCTCGGTGGATTCCAGGCCGCGATCGGCGTGACGCCTGACCTGACCTCGATCGCAAAGTTCATCGGCGGCGGCCTGCCTCTTGCCGCCTTTGGCGGGCGCCAGGAAATTATGGCGCCCTTCGACCCGACTCACCCCATGACAATCCCGCACAACGGCACCTTCAACGGCAACAACATTACGATGGCAGCCGGCCTGGCAACCATGAAGGACTTCGGCGGGGGTCAGGTTGAAAGAATCAACCAATTGGGTCAGCGGCTGCGAAATGGACTGAACGCCGCATTTCAAACAGCCGGCGTGGGAATCCGCGCCGTCGGCTCAGGCTCCATCATCCGCGTCCTCTGGAGCTGTGAAAAGATTACCAATGCCCGCGCCGCCGTCGCCGCGCAGGAGCAAGCGCTCGACCTGCCCAGACTGCTACATCTGGAGTTGATGAACCGCGGCATCTTCAGCGCACCTAGGTGCCAGTATGCCATCTCCACGCCCATGTCCGAAAAGGAAATTGACATAGCCGTCGACGTGATGGGCCAGAGCCTGGATGTCGTCATGCCCTACGTGCGCGAGCAGACGCCCCACCTGGCTCTGGACTGAGCATAATCTGCCCCAAAAGAAACCGCCCGTGACGAACGCGTATTCCAGGACCGTTACGTCGCCCGCTGACAAAACTTCTCACGCACATTAATCCCGCTCCACGGAGGTCCAGATGACAGATTCCACAGCCACGCGCCCCAATTTCATCCTCATCCTCGTGGACGACATGGGATATTCCGATATCGGCTGCTACGGTTCGGAGATCCGTACACCCAACCTCGACAGTTTGGCCCAAGGCGGAATGCGGTTTTCCCAGATGTACAACTACGCGCGCTGTTGCCCGACCCGCGCCTGCATGCTCACCGGCGCCTATCCCCATCAAGCCGGAATCGGCCACATGATGGAGAATACCGGCTCCCCCGCATATCAGGGGTTCCTGCGTGACGACGTTGTAACCATCGCAGAGGCGCTCAAAAGTGGCGGCTATCGCACATTCATGTCCGGCAAGTGGCACGTCGGCGGCGCCTACGACCCAACTCGACCGCAGACCTGGCGGCCCGGCGAAAAGGGCCATCCTACCCCGCGTCAGCGCGGCTTTGACCGCTACTACGGTACCCTGGACGGCGCCGGCAGCTTCTTCGCCCCCTACTCGCTGATGAAAGACGATTCCATCATTCGAACCGAAGCGGACCCTGGGACCCAGGGCGAGGAGAAGTCAGGCGAGTCTGGCGCAGAGGACGGCTACTACTACACCGACGCCATCAGCGACCAGGCCGCCAGGATGATCGAAGAGGCCTCCCAAACCGACGATCCATTCTTCCTCTACGTGGCCTATACCGCCCCCCACTGGCCGCTCCACGCCTTGCCGCAGGATATCGCCAAGTACGAAGGGACCTATAGCAAGGGAGGTTGGGACGCGCTGCGTACAGCCCGCCATGAGGAACTGAATGGTATGGGGGTGCTGGACAGCCGCTGGTCTATCTCGCCGCGCGACGAGACCGCCCCGCCCTGGGAGGACGCCCGCAACCACGACTGGGAAGACTTGCGCATGGCCGTCTACGCCGCGCAGATTGACCGCATGGATCAGGGTATCGGTCGAATCCTGGCCGCGTTAAAGGAATCGCAGCTCGACGACAACACCCTCATCCTCTTCCTGTCCGATAACGGCGGTTGCGCTGAATTCCTTTCCGAAAACGGCTGGGTTGACCGCTACAGCGATTGGACGCCCGATGGCGGGCCCATGCAGGTCGGCAACCACCCGAGCATTCGTCCCGGCGGACCCCACACCTTTATGAGCTATGATCTCCCCTGGGCGAACGCCTCCAACGCGCCCTTCCGCTTATACAAACATTGGGTTCACGAAGGCGGTATCTCCACGCCCCTGATCGCCCATTGGCCATCTTCAATTCCACCCAATCAGATCGTGCACGAGGCCTGCCACATCATCGACATCCTGCCGACCTTCCTCGACGCCGCCGGTATCAACCATCCTACTGAGTACAACGACCAGCCAATACAGCCTCTGGAAGGAGAAAGCTTTCTACCCCTGCTGAATGGCGGCCAGTGGAGTCGGCAGAACCATATTTTCTGGGAACACGAAGGGAATCGCGCCGTCCGCTTAGGGCAATGGAAGCTCGTTAGCCAGCACGGCGGCCGTTGGGAGCTCTACGATATGCAGGAGGATCGGACCGAACTGAACGATCTGAGCGCGAAGAATCGGCCCAAGGTTGAGGAGTTCGCCGGCCTCTATCATAGCTGGGCCGAACGTGTTGGCGTGCTGCCTTGGCCTCTTAAGAGTTGAGGAAGATGACCTTTCCGCGCTCAACGGGATTCTGCGGTTCAGCGGGAAACGATGTGTATCTGTGTCCCGTCCCGCCGCTGCACGTCGTAGAAGCAGCGTTCAGGAGGCGTGTTGTCCCGGATCCACGTTACCAGAGACGGGTCATCAATCTTGCCCCAGATGGTAAACGTGAAATCCGTCTCCACCAGTATCTTCTCAAGCCGCGGCCAGGCTTCCCGTAGATATCCGGCAAAAAAACATAGGGTGACCGCCGCATCAACCTCCGCCAGCGGTCCGAGCATCTCTTCCATCATCGCCCCCGTATAGCCCGACGCCCCTGCCTCAACGCTCCAACCCAGCGAGAGAAACGCCTCTGGCAAAAGTCGCTTGCACAGGCCCGTAAATTCCCCAGGTTCAAAGGGTGGCTTCTCTCCTCCCGGGCCGGTCAGGACATCGGCGTTGGCACACAGCGGGATCTTGCCCGCCGCATTCCTTTCGGCGTAGGCAAGACAGAGCGCAACCGCTTCCGGCGACTTGAAGTCTAGCTTCGCCCCCTTCCCCGCCTCAACAGTCATGTCCAACCACCTCTCAAAACGAAGGTCGCTCTCCGTTACCGGGGGATGCGCCATGATGATCTCTCCGCCGACCACGCATATATCCCCCTCGATGAACTGGACCTCCGGGTCGGACAACGCGCCCGACAGCGCCTGCGAGCTGTTGGCTCCGTGAACCCAGCCAACATCTCCCGGGCGCCCTACGCCCAGCGCCTCCAATATCGGCAGCCACCGGGCTGCCAGCGCACCGGCCATTGCGAACTCCTTCATGGAATTGGATTCTGTTTAGGGGAACGATATCTCAAAGCGAGGGTCGGTCGCGGTCCTGGCCAAAGGGGCGGCCAGCTCCCGTGTATAGTGGACGAGAGCATCCATCGTCGCCGCAAAGAGGCTGAAGGATAGGCCTGCTAGCGGCAAATCCGCTAGAAGAGAAACGTCGCCATCGCTGTCTGTGGCCAACCGGACCAGGCGTACCGACTGGTTCAGGCTTAGCAACAGAGACGTAAGCTTGCCTCTGCACGCCGGCTCAGGAAAAGGAGTGAGAGGCGTAACCGCAAAGTGCAGCCATTCCTCGCCCTCGGCCACGTAAAGGTCAAACTCTTCGTCCTGTTCGTCCGCAAACGTGCTGCGCCAGATCCCGGCCTCGACCGTCTCAAACCCCCACTCATATCGGTCAAACAGCGCTGGAATGTCCACGGGTTGCTAACTCACCGGCGGCCGTGCCCCTCGAACTGCTTCGCCTCTAACCTCGCACGCGGGTCCCCAAATGACGCAAACGGGAGCGAGGATGATCGACAGCGAGCGCTACCTCATCGGCCGTAAGTCCGGTCGCCGCCTCAAGATCCATCATCGTGCGAAAGGAGCTGTCGGTCAGCTCCAAAATCCTCTCTCGTTCAAATTCACTCAACTTGTGGCCGATCAGCGTCGCCTCCGGATTCTCGAGAAGCTTGCTCCGGCAATCCATGCACATCCACGTATGCCCGATAAGAATAAGGAAATCTCTGACCCTGACGTTTGTCATGCGATTTCTCCCGGTTCGTCCCCATACCATCCTGTTTTCTGCTGCCCTAGCAGTAACGTCACTCCACCTGACCAACCGGGCATCGCCGCGCATAACGAAGCTGATCTACGCTCTTCGGCTAAGGACCGAAAGAACTATGGTGCTAGTTCCAATGCCGGCACTACTTCAATAGCCGGGTGCTCTACCAATCCTGCTCTGTCAACTGGCCAAATGGCCAACCACGCCTTGCCAATCACAAACTCCTGCGACAGCTGGCCCCACGTGCGCGTATCAGACGACGCCGGGCGATTGTCTCCCAACACGTACAGGAATCCAGGTGCAACCGTCTGCACCTCGATATTACGCGCAATCGGTACCTGCTCATACGGCTCTTCAACTGACAGGCCGTTTACAATCAAGACCCCGTCCTGAAATTCAACCGTGTCACCCGGCAACCCGATCACTCTCTTAATGTAGTCCTGCGATGGGTTGTTGGGGTAATGGAAGACAATCACGTCTCCCCGCCTGTACTCCCCCAATCGATAGGCCAATTTGTTTACCAGCAGATACTGGCCGTGCTGAAAATTCGGCTCCATCGACTGTCCCTCGATACGATAGTTCTGTACTAGGCTGCGGATCACCAGAAAAATCAGAATCGCAAGAACGACAGTCTCTAAAGTCTCGCGCAGCAAAGACTTCAGACTCGGATCATCCTCCTCGCTCTGGTCGTCAGCAACGGCCGCCTGCCCGTCACCCACTGCCATGACCCCCCCGGTTGGGACCGCGGTCGCCATGGCCTTCGGGCCGCCTAATGGAGTCTCAGCGCCTCGTTCGATCGAAGGCCGCGACAGCATCTGTTCCGTTGAAGGTGGGTCGCCCTCAGACGATGGGGCCGCGACTGAGCCGTTCTGGACCGAAATTCTTGAATCGGTCTCCTGCCCGTCGGGGGTTATCTTATCGTTGCGCAATGGCTTGGGTCCGGTTTCGTAGCGTATACGCCCCTCTTCAGGGGCAAGTGAATTCTAAAATTATATCACTCGACTCGAAAGGCAGACAATCGGGGCATGAAGAGCGCCATGAAGAGCGCCATAGTCTTTCCAGTCAGATCTGAACCAATTTTGGTAAGTTGCACAGCCCTTCTCTTGTTTCACAGGAGTCCAGAACCTTTATTTGCCAAACTCTTCAACTCCCATATCCCAAAGTTCGCCCTCTTCTGCGACCGATATAAACAACCTATCCTCTTGAAACCGCCCCTTATCCCAAATGAATAACCCAATTATCCCAAATTGAGCCGTCATCGGAGAATATATCGGGTCCCCCGTTTGTCGCCGATCTTCAGCAGAAGCTTCTTGTTTACCAGGTCTACCAGGTCCAAACGCAACGTTTCTGCCCCAACGTGGGTGCACAGCTGTCGGTAATCCCGGTTGCTTATGCTCCCGTTCGCCTGCACAAACTGCATCGCCTTGAGCTGGCGCTCGTTCATGTGCTGTTCCCACTCGGGGATGATCTTTTCCAAATCTTTGCGATTCTGCAAAGTGACGGAGAATCGATGGCTCTTCGCATCGAACAGCGGGGGCGGATGCCCAGCCGCCACCATGTCCTCGATCATGCGGTCAACGCCCAGACCCAACTCCTCGATATAACCCCATTGGTAAAGACCGTTGACGAGCCGGGGGTTGCGGCTGTAATGCTCTTCAACAATGTTCTCGATCGTTATGTACGCCGGCAGGCCCCCGGGGCTGATGATCTCCAGGCTGTCCGGGCGCATATGGATCTCAACACTGCTCCCTCGAAGCCGGTAGTCCCGGTGGCAGACGGCGTTGACCAGCGCTTCACGCACCGCAAAAGGGGGATACTCCGTCTGGTCCTCCCGCTGCAGCCCCTTAACCACGGCCTTCTTGCCCATCTCTTCCCAGATTACCCGCCAGCCGCGTTCGACGATTCGGGCTAGTGGGCCCGTGATCTCCTCCCTGCGGCCATAGCCGAAAGTACCTGCTTCGCTCTCCAGGTAATGCGATGCCTCAACACCGGCTGACGTCCCCTGCCGGGTCCTCTCGTCCTTTCTGAATGCTGCCGGACTGTCGTCAAACTTCACAAATACCGCCCGGCTATGCGGCAGAAACAACTGGGGCTCCTTGCCAAAAAGGAGCATGCCGCTCACCGTAGGCGTCCCCTCACTGTCCGTGGCGCCTATCTGCTGCAGCAGTCTGTTCTTGGGCAAAAGAGTGCCGCGAGGGTTCCGCTGCTGCCTCCGTTCGAGATACTCGTCGATAACGTCCTCGTCCAGGTCCTCCCTCGCCGAGCCCGGTACGACATCGGTCTCAAATTCCCCCATCGAGCGGCTCCCCACCAGCGTCTCCAACTCCGTCGGACTGAGCGGCCGGTTCTCACTGCCGCGCCGAACCAGCGCACGCCCATCGGAAAGAATGTGCAACTCGCTGCTGCGATCCACCCGCAACATCACCACAGGCCCGTTCTGCGTCTCCTCCTCCTGCCATTCAGTGCGCATCGGCGGGCGGCAAAGGGCCAGCGCCGCCCGCAACGCACCCTCCACTTCATCCCCCACCAGTTGATCGCCTTGACCGCCATTGGAGTCAACCCCCAATATGACAGTACCGCCTTCACCATTGGCGAAGGCGACGAGCGTCTCTGCGAGTGAATCGGGATTGAGTCTGGGCAAAAAGGCGTGTCGAGGCCCAGGCTCGCGCTGTACCAGCGAGCGAAGGTCGGACATTGATAAGAGCTCCCTTGTCTATTCGTCTACTCGGCCACTGCAACAGGCGGGGTACCGTTCAGGGATTCGCCGGATCCATCTGCCTCCGCTCCCTCTGCCTCCGCCCCCTCTACCTCCCGAATCAAGTCCTCGTGCCTGAGCACGGCCAGCGCCGCAACCGTATCGCCCTCATCCAGGTTGACGATGCGCACGCCTCGGGCAAGGCGCCCTATCCGGCTGACGCCGGATACAGCAGTCCGCAACACAATGCCATTGCCGGTGATTACAGTGATCTGATCCAATTCACTGACGACCCGCGCCGCAATGATAGGGCCGACTTCACCTAGTTTGGTCCGATCTGTCGTCCCCACGCCTTGAATGTATCGACCCTTCGTTACGTACTCTTCCAGTGGCACCCGCTTGCCGCATCCCAGTTCGTGCAAAATAAACAGATCGGCGCCCGGCTGCACCACATCGAAACCAGTGACCAAATCGTCGCCAAGCAGACGCATCGCCCACACGCCGGCCGCAGTACGGCCCATGGCCCGAACCTGGTCCTCACGCATCCGCAGCGCCTTGCCGCCGCGACTTACGATCATGAACTCCTGGCCGCCGTTCGTCAGCTGTGCCCATTCGAGCGAGTCCTCTTGATCCAGATTCATCGCGATGACGCCGCTCTGACGAACATTCGCGAACGCCGATACCTTCACCCGTTTGATGCGAGCCTTGCGAGTAAGGAGCGTAATGTAAGAGGCCTGCCCGAAATCCCCCAAAGTCAACATCGTCGTGACCTCTTCATCTGGTTGAAGAGTGAGGATATTGGCGATGTGCGCACCTTTGGAAGTGCGGCTGCCCTCCGGCAGCTCGTAAACGCGGCTGCTGTAAGCCCTTCCCTTATTCGTGAAGAAGAGAATGTGGTCCAGAGTGCGCGCGAAGCGCAGGTCCATGACCTCATCCTGGCCGCGCGTCGACATCCCTCTGACCCCGCGTCCCCCGCGACCTTGCTCCCGGAAGCTGTCCGCCTCCATTCGCTTGATGTAAGAATTGGCGCTGAAACTGATCAGCACGTTCTCCTGCGGTATCAGGTCCTCATCGCTGAAATCGCCGCTGATATGATGTATAATACCCGTGCGCCGTTCATCGCCGAACTTCTCTCTAATCTCCTCGATGTCTTCTCGAATCAGCCCGCGGATCTTCGGTGGATTTGCCAGCAGGTCCTCAAGGTAGGCGATCCGCTCCATCACCTCCTGGTACTCATCCTCAATCTTCTGCCGTTCCAACGCCGCCAGGCGTCTCAGCTGTAGATCCAGGATCGCCTGCGCCTGAACAAGACTCAGGCTGAACCTCTCCACAAGATGCGTGCGGGCTTCCTCGGCGCTGGCCGCATTTCGAATTGTTGCAATCACCTCGTCAAGGAACTGGAGTGCGATCCGCAACCCTTCCAGGACGTGCGCCCGCTCGCGCTGCTTGGAAAGATCAAACTGAGTGCGCCGCGTAATCACCTCAAAGCGGTGATCGATATAAATCAGCAGGGCTCGCCGCAAGCCCAGCGTCACCGGCCTGCCGTCCAGCAGCGACAAAGCATTGACACTGAATGTCGACTGCAAAGGCGTAAACTTGAAGAGTCGATTCTCCTCCTTCTTTGGCGACGCGCCCCGCTTCAACTCGATTACGATGCGCATGCCGGTTCGGTCACTCTCATCACGCAGATCGCTGATACTGTCCAGTCGCCCGGACCGGGCCAGCTCGGCAATCCGCTCCAGCAAAGTCGTCTTGTTGATCTGATATGGGATCTCAGTGACGATGATGCGGAAGCGGCCGCTCTCCGTCTCCTCAATCTGTGTCCGTGCGCGCACAAGTATCCGCCCGCGGCCCGTAGCGAACGCTTGCCGAATCCCCTCCGTTCCCAATATCTCGCCGCCGGTCGGAAAGTCCGGTCCCTGCACCTTCTCCATCAGCTCTTCAAGGCCGATCTCCTCACGCCGCTCCCAGTTGTCGATCACATGCGCTACCGCGTCGCAGATCTCACTCAGGTTGTGAGGAGGGATATTCGTGGCCATGCCCACGGCAATGCCGCTCGAACCGTTGACCAGCATGTTGGGCAGCTTTCCAGGCAACACCAGCGGCTCTTCAAGGCTGTCATCGAAATTCGGTCCCCAATCGACCGTATCCATTTCGATATCCTGCAGCAGCATCTCCGTCAGCTGCGCCAGCTTCGCCTCCGTATACCGCATCGCCGCCGGGCTGTCGCCGTCAATCGAGCCGAAATTGCCCTGGCCGTTCACAAGCGGGTAGCGCAGACTGAACTCCTGCGCCATGCGCGCCAGCGCATCGTACACCGCCTGATCGTTGTGGGGATGATACTTGCCCAGCACCTCGCCTACGATACGCGCCGACTTCTTGTAGGAAGAGTTCGCCCGCAGCCCCATGTCGTGCATGGCATACAGGATGCGCCGGTGAACAGGTTTCAGTCCGTCACGCGCGTCAGGTAGCGCCCGCGCCACGATAACGCTGACCGCATAGTCAAGAAAAGCGGTCCGCATCTCATCTTCGATAGAGACTTCCTCGACGCTTTGGGCAAACATCCTATTGCCGTTGGCCCCATTTTGAGAGGTCGGATCGTGCGGTATACCGCCCAATCCATCCTCGCCAGGGCCCGCGCCGTCTGTGCCGTTTGGCTCACTCATTCACGTTCTCCCACCACTAAATCGTTCTGCGTCTTGGCCTCCGCCGTCACACGCCTCGGAGGCCCCGCCCTTGCTGTACAGGTCGAAGGCAACGCCCGTCCTAATGCCCCTTCGCGCCTGCCGCCCACCTCACATTCGGCCAAATCAGCGGCGGCCCAGGACCCTGACAGTCGGGCTTTTTGCCACCATTTAGTATACCCGATTTCCCCGAAATTGGCTAGCGAAATCGGCCCGGACACGGTTCCACGCCCATCCCAGCATCCGTCCGCTCAAGAGATCAGATAGGGGAAACAACTCGCTGAAACGACCGTGCTCCAAAGCGGTCCTGGGAGTAAAAAATGCCGTTTCCGGCCGGCGGAAAACTTCTCAAAAAGCCTGCCGGGGCACAGGCCCAGGTAAAAAAAGAAGCGGACAGGGTCTGCCCCCGGTCCGCTTGCGATCATCAAGAAAATTGTAACTACTCAACCAGAGTCAACTCGCGGCCACCCTGGGTCAGCCCCTTCGTCTCTAACCACTGACCACCGACCACTGACCACTACGCTCACTCAGTCTCCGAGTCCTCCTCAGAGTCGGCGTCGGACTCATCGTCCATCAGCTCAGCCGCCGCCTCCGCCTCGGCCGCCGCTTGCGCGGCCGCCTCACGGTCCTGTTCCCGCTGTTCGGCGTCTGCCCAGCCTTCGCCTTCCCGCACAACTGCGACAGCAAAGGTAGCATCTACTTCAGCCATCAACCGGATCGTCACGTCGTACAGACCCAATTCCCGAATTGGCTGGCCCAATACAATGCGCCTGCGGTCCACCTCGAATTCCGCCGCTTCCTCTAGTCGTTCCGCGATATCCGACGTGGTGATCGAGCCGTATAACCGGTCGTTTTCTCCCGCCCTCACGTTAAACAGCAACTGCTGGCTGCTGATGACCTCTGCCTGGGCATCGGCGTTCGACCGCTCCTGCGCTCGCTTGCGTATCGCCGCCTGGCGAATGTCCTCCGCCTGCTTCAAGGCGCCCTTAGTCGCCAGAATCGCCTCCCTGCGCGGGAGCAAATAGTTACGCGCATAGCCTCTGGCCACCGAGTGCACTTCGCCGGCCAGGCCCAGACTGGGAATATCTTCTGTTAGCAATACTTTCATACGAGCCATCGTTTAGACTTCCTTCCCATCTCCGGCGACTGCTCAGGCTGAACCGGCCTGCCTTCCTGCTCGAAACGAAACGCAGTCGTCCTCAGTCCCAACCCTATCGAGACGTGACCTGCCTCCGCTTCCACAAGCGCGTTCCGTTCAGTTCCCCTGTAGCAAAGCCTGCATTTGATATGTAATTGGGTAGGGAGGAGAGAAGTTTTCCTCTCTCCCTTTCACGAGTGAGTTATCTTTTATAAAGACACTTTTCTCTTGCCCCCCCGACACACCGGACATGAGAGTTTCCAACTCATCCGGCGTTCTCAGCCAGCCCCACCATATTACGATTGTGCGAATATAGCAACTTTTCGCTCAAGACCTTGAGTACGTTTTCAGTTATTTGCATTTCGCATATCATCCCGGTACTCTTAGTCGTGGTTCGGCCTGTCGCCCTTTGCCCTGTGAGTGGCTTTCCCACTCGCCCTGGATGGTCGTTACTCCATCGACTACTATGGCGACGCTGTACTCATATGCCTCTCGGCACTTAGAGCATCCCGTGTTCCGTACAAAGTTCCTGTAATAGCGACCCTTAGATTCCCTTTATGTTTCCTTGATTCGTCTGATCGACAAACTTTCTCCGTCGGCAGGTGTCCTAACGTCGTAGTATAAAACGTTAGGCTTGGTGAACGTTGCAACACGCTATCAACGTTTCGCTGGAGTAAAGGTGTCAGCCTCTTTTCCTTTAGGCCATGATTATGCCAAATGGAAACAGGGTTCCGTTCGTAATCATAGGTCGCGGGTTTTGCCGGTCTGGTTTCCGTGAGGACTCTTTCACCCTCCGGCTTCTCTGCCATGCTGTTGTCCCCTTTGTCTTTCGACTCTAGGTAAGGCAGACGACCCCTGCGATTATCCTGCTCGTCTCGGCCTAGTAACTAGGCTTGGAACTTCGCCGTGACACGGCGCACTACTACAAACACGTATTGTACACCTGATGCAGGGTTGGCGCCAAAAAAATGGGGCCGTGCAATGTGCGGCTTCATCGCATGGAGGAAGTCCAGAATGCCCTATCTCTTTTTCATGAAAGCGCCACGGGCAAAACCCGGCTTCATATCGCCCCAGCGACGTATTGTGCTGAACTGCCGGCGAACTCAGGAGGTCAGCACATGAAACGGGAACGGGTACTTATCGTCGAGGACGAACCAGCCGTCGCCAGGGGATTGGAGTACGCGCTGAAACAGGAAGGGTTCGAAGTCTTCTGGGCCAATACCGGGGCAAAAGCACTTGAATTGACCAGCCGGGAACAGCCCGATCTGATTACCCTGGACCTGCGTCTCCCCGACATGAGCGGCTACGACGTCTGCCGCGCCCTTCGTTCCCAAAGCCACCGCCAACCGATCCTTATGTTGACCGCCCGAGATGAGGAGCTCGACAAGGTGCTCGGCCTCGAGCTGGGAGCCGACGATTACATGGTCAAGCCCTACGGCCTGCGCGAACTCGTCTCCCGGATCCGGGCCCTCTTGCGCCGCGCTTACGGCGAACTGGCCCCCCAAGCCGAAAACCAGGTCCAACGTTTCGAGGGACTTGAAATCGACCTGACCCATCTGGAAGTGCGCCTGGAAGGAGAGGTCGTCGACCTCACGCCCACCGAGTTCCGACTCCTCCGCTACCTTGCCGCACGGCCCAATGTGCCCGTCAGCCGCAGCGGCCTCGTCGAGGCCGTGTGGGGCTACGAAAGCGATGTCAACAGCGACCGCACTGTCGACGTACATATTCGGCACTTGCGCCAAAAGATCGAACGCGACCCAGCCAACCCTAACAGACTCGTGACCGTGCGCGGCTTCGGCTACAAGCTCCAGGGCTGAAAGAAGACGCGCACCGCATTCTGATGCCACTATATTCTGATGCCACTATATTCTGATGCCACTATATTCTGATGCCACAATGTCC
Source organism: Caldilineaceae bacterium (assembly GCA_958295845.1). Classification (GTDB taxonomy): domain Bacteria; phylum Chloroflexota; class Anaerolineae; order Caldilineales; family Caldilineaceae; genus Bin5. Next base: position 3,554,003 of record OY282376.1, on the reverse strand, counting down.
TTCGCTGCCACTTCTTGTGCAATAACTGTCAACGCTGAGCAAAACTTGCCCATCTTTCCTGACCTCCTGCCCAAAAAGGTGTTTTCGTCCGTTCTGCAATCGCCCCGACGGATTTTCCTTTATTGCGAAACCTTAATGTAAAGGCAACCGGCCTTTCAATTTGGGAGGCTACACTGAATCGGTAGGCAGTCAAAAACCGCACTGTGTAGCATAGCATAAGGAGAAAAAGATGAATCAACGTACACAAATGGCAAGAGCGATACCTTCGCCACGCATAGACAAACAGAAGCTCTGGCTCCTGATTTCTGTGGCCCTGCTTGCCTCGCTGGTGCTGGGAGGGACCGCTTCGGCTGCTACATTGTCGGAACGGATTAAGCCGGAACCCGGCGTTCTGATCGTGGCTGTCGGCGAAGAGACGCCAGCCTCCGAAGTAGGCCTCGCCCGCGGCGACATCCTTCTCGCAATCGACGGAGACAGGGTCAATACCGCCGCCGAGCTGCAACACGTCATCTTGATGCAAGACCCAGGTGACACCCTCGAACTGACAGTGAAACGCGGCGACGAAGAACTGACGCTAACGGTCACCTTGGCCGACAACGATGGCTATCCGTTGCTGGGCGTAGCGCCCGATGTTCCTCGAGTCCAGGGCATGAGGGCGCAGCGCGGGCGGTTCCCGGCTACGCGGGGCTTCGGACATTATCCCAACTTCGAGCGCTTCAGAGGGATGGAACGATCCCCAATCCATGCCGGCGATGGCGCGCAGGTCATGGAGGTGTTGGAAGAAAGCCCGGCCGCCGCATCAGGCCTGATGGCTGGCGACCTGATCACCGCCTTTGCCGGAAACGAGATTACAGGCATGAACGACCTGGCTGAGGCGATTGCCGGATTCAGCCCCGGGGACGAGGTAGAGTTGACAGTTGACCGCGAAGGAGACAGCACGGTTCTGAGCCTGACTCTCGGCGCACATCCCGACGACGAAGATAAAGCCTTCATCGGCCTGCGCATCGCTCCGACCGGACGCTTCCGCGTCGACACGAACCGGGCCGATATGAATCGCCGCCCGCAGCAAGGCAACCGCTTCGGCTTCGCGATGCCGTTCGGCAACCGCTTCCGCTTCCATGAACTTCCGGACGGCGCACTGGTAATGGGCGTCCAGGACCAGGGACCCGCAGCCCTCGCCGAACTGCAGCAAGGCGACGCCATCACCGCCGTTGGCGATGCCGAAATCGCCAACTATGACGACCTGGTCGAGGCACTGGCGAGTCACAGCCCAGGTGATGAAGTGGAAATCACGCTGACGCGCGACGGTGAGTCCGTTACAGCAACAGTAACGCTTGGGGCACACCCCGACGACGAGGACATGGCCTTTCTGGGTGTCTCAATCATGCCGCTCGAACGTCTCCGCATGCAGATGAAGGAGCTGGAGAAACAGGACCACGGAGAGCAGAAGAACGCCCAGGAGGAGCAGAGCAGTTCCTAGACCGTCTCAATCTTGACGACAGCCAGCGTCACCAGAGGCGGGACCGCACGGTGAACCTCGCCCCAGACGCTGGTACTTTTGCAACGAACCCCGCTCTGCGTTCGGCAACTGGACCGCAGAGCGGGCACTTCTGAACCGGAACTGCCCAGCAAGGGATGCGTCGAGACCTCTTGACGCATCCCTTCACGGGGAAAAGAAACGCAAATGCTGAACTCGATTCGCTGGCGCCTGATCCTTAGCTACGCCGCCTTGACTCTGCTGACGATCCTGTTGATCGCAGTCGTTGCTCTCGGCCTCCTCACCCGCTACATGGCCGCCCGCGAACACGAGACGCTCATTCTCAACGCCGAGGCCGTTGCCCGCATAGCTAGGCCGCTACTTGTGCGGTCAGGCCAGGGATCCCGCCTTCAACAACTGGCCATAACTTCCGGTTTCCTTACCAATACCGAACTGACGATTCTCGACAAAGACAAGCGCGCGCTGGCCCATTCACAGATGCGCCTGACCTCTCTGGACTCGAGGCCTGACCTGCTGAATTTTCTCAGCGAACTCGCCCGCCGAGAAAGGGAAAATTGGCAGAAGATGATGGTCAGCCCCGTTATCGTCGTATCGGGCTCCGGCTCAACGCGTGGGATGTTTACGATGAACTTCGACGAAGACGGCGCCCGCAACGAGGAGTCAACCGCCTTGTCACTCGAAAGACGTCCTGGCTTCTTAGGTGACAGGCTGGTCATCGTAGACCCGGATGATGCTTCGTCTGACAACGCGGGCACAACGCCCAGTCAATCCGGGCCTCCCAGGATTCGCCCGTCGCCGCGAATCTGGCGTATCGTTTTCGGATATGCCCCCGAATCGCTACCCCCGCCTGCAGAAGGGCCTCAAGTTACCGTACCCGTTTATCAGGACGATCAGGTCCTCGGTTACGTCCAGATGACCAACAGGTACACTTTCGTTGCCGAGCCGCTGCTCGCAATTCGTCGAGCTCTGTTCGTGGCAGGCCTGGGCGCTATCCTCGTGGCCGTCCTGCTCGGCTTCCTGATGAGCCGGACGCTGACTGCCCCCTTGATGGCCCTCGAAAGCGCAACCCAGCAGATGGAAGAGGGTGACCTTGCCGTTCGCGCCCCCGAAACAGTCGGCGAAATCGGTGATCTCTCCCGCCGCTTCAACCGCATGGCAGCACGGCTTCAAACGACCTTCGCCGACCTTGCCGCCGAGCGAGATGCCCTGCGCCGTTTCATCGCCGACGCTTCACACGAACTGCGTACTCCACTGACCGCCCTGCGCCAGTTCATCGAAATCCTGCAGGGCCAGGCCGGGCGCGAATCCGAAACGCGTACCGAGTTCCTGAGCGAAAGCCAACGCCAGCTGGAAAGACTCCAATGGATCACGGGACACCTGCTCGACCTTTCCCGCCTTGAAGGTGGCGTCGCCGCGCTCGATATCACCCAACATGACCTCCCAGACCTCCTCGAAGAAGCGCTCGCCCCCTACCGGTCGACTGCCGCCGCCAAACAGATCGACCTCCGCCTGTCTCTGTCCGACGGGCTCGACACCATTTGGTGTGACCGGGCAAGCCTGCAGATTGCTCTGGCCAACCTCCTCGACAACGCCCTCAAATTTACGCCGTCAGGCGGCGTCGTGGAACTTGCCGCGGCCACACAAGCGGATGCCACTCTCCTTTCCGTCTCAGACAACGGGCCGGGAATCCAGTCGGCAGACCAGGAGCATATCTTTGAGCGCTTCTATCGCGGCGAAATGGGCGAACCGCTTCCAGGTGCAGGATTGGGCCTTGCCATCGTCAAGAGCGCTGTTGAAGCGCATGGAGGAACTGTCAGCGTGGAAAACCGCGACGGGGCAACCTTTACGATTGAACTTCCAACCGGCCCGTTTGAGCAAGATCACGACGAATCGGCGCCGGCGCCCCCCGCCTGACTCGCGAATTCCCCAAAGAGGCTCAAGCAAGCGGAACAATAAAAAACCCGGCGCTTAAACAGCCGCCAGGCTCCTCTACGATTTGCACAGCACCCTTACCGGGACTGCCCTTCCATTTGGCCTGTAGCCTCCTCCGCTACGCACCTGGCCTCGTCGCTCCCCTGCAACCGGCAGGCGAATTCATCCTCAGCTCGACGATGCCTCCGCCTTCTCCTGACCGTTCTGAATCAGACTTGTGTCCTGATACTTCTTCCCCTCCTCAATCAGCATCACCGGTATCCCATTGCGAATCGGATAGCGATACCCATTGCGAGGGTTAAGCAGGAACTTGCTGTCGTCCATCAGCAAAAGCTTTCCCTTATCTTCAGGGTCCACCAGGATATCCAGGAGCTGCGGACTTACCTCCCCGCCCAACGGCATATCTTCCAGCGGCGTCACCGGCGTTTCAGGCAACACGCCGCTTCCTGCCCCTTCCGGCTGCGGACCCCCCAAAGCCTGCTTCAGGACATACACCACCCCCGCGGCAAATCCGACAAAGAAGAGGAACTTAAGCAGCTTTTTCATCGCACAACTCCATTTCTGAACTCTAAACCGCACCTTCAGTAATGCTGCAATCGTAGCACACCCGTCCCCCGCAAGAAAATCCACCGCCAACCACAAATACATCCCCAAATGGGAGTGGCCTCCCCTGTACCTCTGGTATCGACTAGACGTAATCCAGTCCTCGCATCTATTCCCGAAGAATCGCCCACTCACTGACCACTGACCACCGACCACCGACCACCGACCACTGCAGTTGTGCGTTCGGGCCTTCGGCCCTCCCTTGTGCGGGGGCTGCGCCCCCGCAACGCCCCGCCCTTACTAGACCACCGTGTGTGTTCTTCCCCAGCAGTGCGTCTAGCCAACAGTGTCACCTCCCCCACATGCTGTTCCAATCCGCCGACCCCCAGCAGTTCCCCTGCAGTTCCGCGCCCCCGCAACGCCCCGCCCTTACTAGACCACCGTGTTCATTCTTCCCCAGCACCATGTCGAGAGAAAGGTGTCTAGCCAACAGTGTCTCCTCCCCAGCTTGCTGTCTCTTGCCACCACCAACTTACCAATGCAGTTCGCTGCGCCCAGCGCCCATCCCGCCTTCCCCCAAAACGCACCTGTAGGGGCAGGCCTTGTGCCTGCCCAGACCCCCACCTGCATCACGCTCCCCTTCCCCGCTCAAAAGTCCAGTAGGGGCAGGCCTATTGCCTGCCCTGTCACCCCGCAAACGCCGGGTCCTTACTATCTCACCACACCCGTAGGGGCAGGCCTTGTGCCTGCCCTGCGCCCCCAATCAACGGCCTACCCCAACAACCTGTGACTGGCTCCCGTCCTGCCTCTCTCCAAGAATCGCACACCACGCCAACCACCACTGACATAAACTCCCCGCCAGACAGTTCCCACCCAATTCTGGGATGCACACTTCACTGTCAATGCCTTGCGTGATCACAACCGCTACTGTATAGTCTTCCCCAAAGCCAAAACGCAGGAACCAGACTTTCACGCCTTCCTTTGCAGAAAAGTCCTGTAGCAGCAGGTGACAAGATCACCGTATGCAAAAACGAACAACCGGCGCGGATGACTCCTTTCATATCGATCTGAATTCGTTTTCCCAGGCGCAGAGCGCGGCCGCACACGCCGTCCGCTACGTAGCCAACGCCGAGTTCAACCAGGCTGTTCTCTTCTTTGAAGACGGGAGTTTCCTGCAATTCGAACACAAAGGCCGCGAAAGCCGCTGGGCCAAGGCCTCCGCAGAGCGCACGCAGGCAGATCGCGCCTGCATGGGCATGAGCCATTTCAGGCTCAACGCCCTCCACCTGCAGCTCTATTTTGAAGATGGCAGCGACGTCGAATTTACGACTTGAAGCGGCGCCCGCACCGATCTGTAAGGAGAACCAACAATGGCGCGCATCGACGAACAACAGGAGTTCAGCAGCTGGTTGCTGGCCTTACAGGCCGGCGTGCTGACCGAAAAGCAGCTCGATACCCTTCAGCAGCTGGTAGACGAAGGCAGGGCCGATACGCTCGAAGCGGCCGCACGCTACATGGACTGGCAGGACTCAGTTATCGATCCCACCGAACACTTCTACGGCCACTGATAACCGGCCCCGTCCTGACCTCACAAAAAAAGCGGGCAGTTGACAAACAACTGCCCGCTTTCTTGAGCCCCTCTGCAACAGTTACTCTTCAAAGTCCTCAGGATACAGCGACACCAGAATATACCGGTCCAGCGGCAGGAATGTCGCGGCCGCGGCCTGGACCTCACTGGTCGTCACCGCGTTGGTCCGGCTCTCCACAACCGCCAGGTCGACAAAGTTTGCCAGATCTACGCCGTCCTCCGTAGCCCAGTATTCCAGGATGCGCAACCAGTAGTTGTTCTGTTCCAACTGTTCCTCACGCTGGTGCACGATCTGCGCTCTGGCCTTTTCCAACAGGTCCTCTCTGGGCCCGTTCGCCTGCACGTCGGCGATCAGTCCAAACAGCGCATCCACCAGCTCCTGTACCCGGGCAGGGTCGCTGCCAAAGTAGAGCGATATCTCATACAGGCTGTCCGGATCCGGAATCACAGTGGCTGACGCCCCGTAAGCATACACGCCTCCCAGCGCCTCACGCAGCTCCTCACGCATCAGGATGTCTACAATAGTCTCCAACATGCGCAGGTGAAGCCGGTTCTCCAGCGTGTCCTCACCGGGCCCCGTAAACAGGATGGTCGTCAAGCTTTGCTCGTCCTGCCCGCGGTATACCGGAACTTCCACAACGCCCGCCGGCGGGTCCGGCGCCACGTCCTGCCAGCTCTCCGAACGGCCCTGCGAAGGCAGATTGCCCAGGTACCGCTGCGACCAGTCGACCATCTGCTCTAGGTCGAAGTTGCCCACAAACACGAATGTAAAGTCGCTGAAATCCGCGAAACGCTCCTGGTAGATGGCGAACGCCCGCTCCAGATCGAGTGAACTGATGATCTCCAGAGTCGGGACGTTGCGCCGGACAGTATCGCCGTAACGGGCCTCGATGAAGGCGTCCGTCAGCGCGCTGCGCGGGTCCAGCTCCCGATTGCGCAGCGACTCAGTGTACTGGTCCTTCAGCGTCGCGAACGCATCGTCATCTGCATTAGCCTGCGTGCCGTACAGATAGACAAGCTGAAACAGCGTCTCAATATATTCCTGGCCCGAGTAGCCGTGGAACCCCTCGTCCAACTCGCCGATATAAGGTGAGACCGTCACCGACTTGTCGGCCAGTAGCCGCTGCAGCGCCGCATAGCTCACTTCACCGACCGCGCTCTGGCTGACGATGCTGTCGATGAAATCCGCTTCCGGATAATCCTCATCGCTGACAAGCGAGGAGCCGCCTGGGCTGCTCGCGCTGAACAGAATCTCCTCCTCCTTGAACGTAGTCGGCTTGAGCAATACCCTCGCGCCGTTTGCCAAGGTCAGGTCGGTAATTCCATATGTCTCGTCCGTCTCACGCGAGAGGATCCCTGCCGGCTCCGGGATTTCGGTCAAAAGCGTCGTAACCGCTTCAATGTCCTGGTACGCGTCTACCTGCTTCGTACTGACATCCGCGAAAACGGCCGCGAGCTCGTCCTGGTTGGGCAGACTCTCCGCATCCCGCTCCGGCCCGACGACAAATACCGAGCGGTTGCTGCCACCCACGTAGAGTTCCGCCCGCTGATTGACATCGTCCCGGCTGATCCCTTCCAGCAACCGCTCAACCAGTCTGTACTCCACCTCGATGCCGGGAACAGCCTCGTTTTCGAGGTAGTTGCGGCTATATTCGCTGGCCAGAGAATGATTGCGCAGATTGTCGCGATCGTTGTATAGCCGTTCGTAGTTATTCAGAATCTCCGACTTGGCGCGCTCCACTTCAGCAGCCGTGAAGCCGTGCCGGCGCACGCGCTCAACCTCAGTCAGCGCCGCATCCAAACTGGAGAGGGCCTCCCCCTGGCGTACCTGTACGCCCACCACCTGGTAGTTGTTGCCGCGCACCAGCTGCCCCTCGCTGACGAACGCCCCAAGGAAGGGTGAGTCCGCTTCCCTGGTGAGGTCGTCAAGCCGGAAATTCAGCATCTTGTAGAACAGATTGCCGATCAGCCGGTCCCGAAAGACGCCCGCCGAATTCAGGTCCGCTGCCGCCTGCCGGTAGATGATCTGGGCTATCGTTACAGGGAACTCAGGATCGGTCAGAATCAGATATCCAGTGTCTTCATAGTCCGGCAGGGAGTAGGATACCCTCGGCCGGGCCTCCTCCGGCGCTGCCAGACCACCGAAATGCGCAACAATCTTCGCTTCGACACTGTCTACGTCGATGTCGCCCACGACAATGACCGCCATCAGATCCGGCCGGTACCAGTCCTGGTAATACCTTCGCAATGTCTCCGCCGGCGTTGTCTGCACGATCGCCATGTCGCCAATCGGCATCCGGTCAGTGTAGCGCGACTCCCCCAGCAAAAGCGGGAAAAGCTGCTTGTTCAGCCTGCCGCTCGCATTCTGGTCCCGCAAACGTTCCTCTTCCAGAATGACACCGCGTTCGCTCTCCACCTCGTCTTCCGAAATCGTCGCCCGGCTTGCCCAATCTTCCGCCACCTGGAACGTCGTACTGATAATATCCTCGTCATCAGTGGGAAACTCCAGGAAATACACCGTCTCATCGAACGAAGTATAGGCATTCACGTCCGGCCCGAACGACATCCCCACCGATTCGAAGTAGTCGATGAGTGCCTGCTTTGGAAAACGCTCCGTGCCGTTGAACATCATATGCTCAAGAAAATGGGCCAGCCCCAGTTGGTCCTCGTCCTCCTGGATAGAGCCCGCGTTTATCGCCAGCATCAGAGTAGCCCGGTTCGCCGGCTCCGTATTGTGGCGGATGTAGTAGGTCAGCCCGTTGTCCAGCTGCGCCTTGCGTATGCTCGGGTCCAGTGGAATAGGCGCGTTCATGTCCAGCGTTTCGCTGTCCAGGTCCAAAAACGCCTGCGCCTCTTCACCTTCCTCTGCGGCGGCCGCCGCCTGCTCAGCACCTGAATCCGTCGTCTCCGCTGAACTGGCCGGCGGAGGCTCCATCCCCTCGCACGCACTGACCAGCAGTGCCATCAACACCAGGAATACGACCGACAGCTTCAGCTTCCTCATTCCCCGCCCGCCTGTCGTCCTGCGCCCTTTCTTGCGCATGGACCCCACGGGCCGGTCTGTCTCTCCGATCTTCATTACTGACTCCTTTGCCTTTCTAAATTGTACGAAGTTCCCATCCACCCCTACCACTGTAAGCGACGAATGTGAACTTCCGGTTGCCTTTCCATAAAGTTTTCCCAACGTGATAGCGAAACTCGGAATAAACCCCGATGTTCCTCGGCAGAGCGCGCAAAGTGCCGGCCGCGACACAAAAGGAGTTCTGCTTGCCTGGGTTGAAAAATGCGGACGCGATTTCGGCGCCCAGGTATTATTGTCCCCAAAAAGAAAACTGTGTTTCCCAATGCGCAGGGAAATCACATGTGAGCGCCGTCTCGACTGATTCTCTTCACAAGCCGGTGCCGCCGTGAGTCGCCAAAATAGGACTGCCCTCGGCCACACCGGCACCAACTGAAGGTGACAAAAAGTATAAGTGATCTACAGAACAACCCAAAAAAATCTGGCAAGACCGCCGCCTGCCCCTTCCCGTCTCCATGAGAAAAACCGGTTATTCAGCGAACCCGGTGAATATGTCGAGACATAGCACCCTGAAACCGCAAACATCCCACATCATCCTTATCTGGCCTACTTGCCTGTGAGTGTGCCAGGAGCCACTCTGGCAACGCCTCCCCCTTCGACATCCATCAGCTTCAGACACGTTTGAGCCCCCTCAGAGACCAGGAATCTAATATAAATATTATTTTATGTTCATCCGCCACCCTGCAGTTCGCCGGTCATTGCTTCGACAAACCGAACGCCCCAAAAAGCTCGAACACCACTTCTGCCTTCGCATTCACACCTCTACGGCAACCAATCCACCATCGCAGTCACCCCTCACTGACAAAAGCCGCAAAAATTGAACATCGACTGTACAATTTCCTCCCCCGTGGGAACACACACCAGTGAAATTACACATCGACTGTGTAATTTTGAACCCGCGCCTGCTTAGAATACCCGTGCTCGAAAGCAGTCCAATCCCCGGCTCCCCCGGACTGACCGACTTCGCACCTTGGTCTACTGCCCCCAAATGCAAACGATTTCTTCCCCAGTGGGAACACACACACCAGTGAAATTACACAACGACTGTGTAATTTTGAACCCGCGCCTGCTTGGAATACCCGTGCTCGCAAGCAGTCCAATCCCTTGCTCACCCGGACTGACCGACTTCGCACCTTGGTCTACTGCCCCCGAAAGCAACCGAGAATCGCCCCCCAATTCCGTCCGCAACCGTCAACGTAACATGCTTGACAAATCAAGCGCGACTGCCCTACAATTGTCTCAAAGAGCGACCCAGTACCAGAATAAGTCGAGATAGCCCGCAAGCTCTGCCCTTCTGGTTCACCGGCCAACACAAACTACCGCCGGCTGGACACGACAAGAATGGCGCCTAGCGCTACGCAGGGCTACCCGCTTCATCCAAGCCGGCATACTGGCGGCGAAGCAGACAACAGGCAAGGAGTCAACTGTGTCGAACATCGGTTGGAAAGACGTCCTGGCGGATGAAATGCCCGATGATCTGGCCCACGAAATCGATATCTTCGAAGGCCAGATGGAGCTGATGGGCCAAGGCAAGCTGGACGAAAAGGTCTTCGCTGAAACGCGTCTGCGTCGAGGCGTCTACGGCCAGCGCTACGATAACGGCCAGCGGCACGACGGCTTTGAAAGCCGCGAGCTCGAATTCGAAGAGCTGGACCGGATCAAAGGACCCGATACCCTCTGGCACGCACCCGGTATGATGCGCATTAAAGTGCCGGGCGGAGGACTGACTTCGGAACAAATGGACGTGTTGGCCCAGGTTGCCGACGAATACTCCGACGGCATCTTGCATGTCACGACGCGCCAGGACTTCCAGTTGCACTTCGTGCACATCGAGGACACGCCGGACCTGATGCGGCGTCTGGCCTCCGTCGGCATTACGACTCGCGAAGCCTGCGGCAACTCCGTCCGCAACGTCACCTGCTGTCATCTGGCCGGAGTCTGCCAAACTGAGGCCTTTGACGCTACCCCGTACGCCGATGCCTTTGCCCAGTTTCTGCTCGGCCATGACGATATCCAGGACTTCGGCCGCAAGTTCAAGCCAGCCTTCTCCGGTTGCGAAGCCGAAGCCTGTGGTCTGGTGATGATGCATGACATCGGCTACCTTGCCCAGATCAAAGAAGTGGACGGTAAGCCCAAGCGCGGCTTTAAAGTATTTGTGGGCGGTGGCCTCGGCACCGTGCCCCACCAGGCCAAGGTCCTGAGCGAATTTACCCCCGAAGAGGAGATGCTTCCCGAAATCCAGGCAGTCTCCCGCGTATTTGCCCGCCTTGGCGAAAAGCGCAACCGCAACCGCGCCCGCATCAAATTCCTCGTGGCCAAGCTCGGAATCGAAGAGTTCCGCCGCCTCGTCGAAGAGGAGCGCAAAACGCTGCCCCACGACGACCGCTGGACCGCCTACCTGGATACCCTTCCGCACTACGAAGAGAAGCCAACCAGGCCGCCGACATTCCTCAACGGCCAGGTGCAAAACTCCGAATTCAATCAGTGGCTCGAAACCAATGTATACGGCCAGCGCCAGGAAGGCTACAGCGTTGTTACCGTGAATCTGCCCTTGGGCGATCTGACCTCCCAGCAGACCTGGGAGCTGTCCGATATCGCCCGCAAATATGTCGGCGACAACGTCCGCACGACGGTTGAGCAGAACATCGTCCTCCGCTGGGTATCCGATTCCGACCTGCCCAGCGTGTACGAAGAACTCAGAGCGATCGGTCTGGGAGACCCCGGCGCCGGCACCATCGTTGACATCACCGCCTGCCCCGGTACCGACACCTGCAAACTGGGCATCGCCTCCTCACGCGGGCTCGCCGGCGAACTGCGCACGCGCCTCACCGCCAAGAGCGCATCCCTGCCCGACGCAATCAAGGACCTGAAAATCAAGATCAGCGGCTGCTTCAACTCCTGTGGCCAGCACCATGTCTCCGACATCGGCTTCTTCGGCAACAGCCGCCGCTCAGGCAACTTCAAGATGCCCCACTTCCAGGTAATCCTGGGAGGCAAGTGGCGCGACAATGCCGGCAGCTACGGCCTGGCCGTTGGCGCAGTTCCCTCCAAGACCGTTCCCGAAGTCGTCGACACGATCACGTCCCGCTACGTCGAAGAACGCACAAAAGGCGAAACTTTCCAGGAATGGATCGGACGTATCGGCAAAAAGGAAGCACGCAGTATAATTCAGCCCTTCATGAAGCTGCCAGCCTTCGAGCAGCAGCCCGAATTCTTCTCCGACTGGGGCGACCCACGCGTCTTCAGCCTGGGCGATATCGGTATCGGTGAGTGTGCCGGTGAAGTAGTCTCCCTCTTCTCCATGGAAATTTCTCCGGCCGAATCTGAAGCCTTCGAAGCCCAAATCGCTCTCGATGAAGACGACCCGGCTCGGGCCGACGCCTTGGCCTATTCGTCGATGCTCAAAGCCGCCAGAGCTCTGGTACGGACCCAGTTCCTCGATGTCGGCGACAGCCCTGATCGCATTGTTGAGGAGTTCAAGAGCCGCTTCTTCGATACCGAACTCTTCTTCGATCAGTACGCCAAGGGGAAATTCGGCCAGTACCTGCTCATTCGGCACAGAAACCCCAATCCCAATCCCGACAACGATTCCGCCCATCGCCTGATCGAGGAGGCTCTCCTGTTCATCGAAGCCACTCACGCTTGCGAATCCAGGGTCGGAGGCAATGTCCTGGTAGAAATCTGATAGCAGTACGTCGACTGTACTCGGCATGACGACTACAGTCGACGTACCACCTTTCACCGCCCCTGGAGTAAACGATGATTGCACCCCATCGCCTGAGCGTTAAGTTCTTCTTTGAAGATCTTTCAATTGATGCCGAGTCTTTTATCCCTGTTTTCCACCGCTGGATTCGGGAAAACGTTGTGCCCAACGAGTTGCTGCTCGATGTGGCCGACTATAAACACGTCCTGGACGGGCCGGCGATCTTTCTGATCGGCCACGAAGCCGACTACGTAGTCGATTTTACCGACGCCAAGCCAGGCCTGATGTATGTACGCAAACGCGACGCCGGAACCGACCTCGCAGATGCTCTGGACACGACCATGTCCCAGGCGCTGCACGGCGTAAAGTTGACAGAGGATGACGTGGAGTTGAAGGGCAAACTGAAGCTGCGCACCGATGCTGCCGCTATCGTTTTGCTCGACCGGCTCAACTACCCCAACGCCGCAAATGGTGACGGCGCCGATGCCGCCGCCGCAGTCCAGGCCCAGCTCTCAGATAACCTCGCCGCCATCTTCGGGGAAGACGCCACCGTCACCCGCGTCGCCAACGACGCCCGCGAGCCTCTGACCTTCAAGTTGAGCGCGCCTTCCGCCCCGGACGTTGACACCATTCTCAGCCAGTTGGGGAGTGCCGTCTGATCGACGTCCTCCCTTCCCGTATTCCCTCCTGCAGCTAAGGACTGAACCAGATGCTGGCCGCGACCCCAGAAGTCCGCTCACTCTATGAATCGGACCGGGATCCGGCCCCTTTCATCCCCTTCGTTCAGGCCGTCGGCCGCGGCGAAAAGCTCAAGCGCGATCTCACCTACGAAGAGTCAGTCGAAGCCTTGCGCCAGATCGTCGAGCAAACCTGCTCTCCGGCGCAAGCCGGCGCCTTCCTGATAGCCCAGAGGGTGAAAGGGGAGGCTGTCGACGAGATTCGCGGCTTCACCGCGTACTTACGCGCCGAAACCATTACGCAAATTCACCCCCGGGTCGAAGGGCTCCTCGATCTTGCAGTGCCCTACGACGGCAAGGCAAGGAGCGCGCAGCTGGCGCCCGCCATCGCGATCATTCTCGCCGAGGCCGGGTTGCCGGTCGTCCTGCATGGTGACGAAGGGGTACCTACCAAGGAGGGCATCGGGCCGGGGCCGGTCATGCGCGAAATGGGTATTGCCGACGACCTGGAGCCTGATGCTGTGCAACTGATGATTGAAGCCGTTGGGTTTGGCTACCTGTCTGCGGCGCGTTTCGCGCCGCAATGGCACGCCCTACTGCCCCTGCGGCGCCAGTTCGGCCTTCGAACCGTTCTCAACAGCGTAGAGAAACTCCTCAATCCGGCCAACGCGCCCTACCAGGTCAGTGGGTTCTTCCACGGGAACTACATCGAACGCCTGCGCGCCGTCCAGACCGGGTCAGAATGCAGCTTCATAGTCCAGGGTGAGGAAGGTTCCGTCGAAATGGCCGTCGGGCGCAAGTCACACGTTTTTGCAGAAGATGCGGCAGATGACCTGATCCTCGACCCCCACGCCCTCGGCCACAAGGAACGCGTCCGCGTGCCCGGACCCGCAGACGCTGCCGGCCATGCAGCCCTCAACGCTGCCGTACTCTCAGCCGCAGATTGCGACGCCTCCGATCAGGTCTGCCTGACCACAGGTGTCATCCTCCATCTCTTCGATCTGGCCCGTAATGTTCCCGACGGGATAGCCCGCGCCAAGAGTGTCCTCAATAGCGGCGCCGCGCAGACCCGGCTGGAACGAGTAGCCGCCGCCAGCCGGGCCTGAGCCGCTTGCAGTAATTCATTCAGCGACGTCATAGTCCCCCCAAGCAGCATCCGACTCAATTCCCCGTCCCCGCCTGATCCTTATCTCTCGCCAGAAGGTCTTCCGCCAGCGCCAGGGCCCCGTCCACGTCAGCGACAGACCCCGAGGCCTGGGCCTCCGCCAGCGCCCGCATTAGCCTCCCGAGTACCGGCCCCGGGCCCAACCCCAAATGTTCCATCAATCTGTGGCCGTCCACAAGCGGTGCGGCCAGATGTTCCGCCGGCCTTGAAAATGCATAGCCAAAAAGACCGTCAACGGCCCTGAGGAACTGGCCCCACCCGGCGCCTCGCTCCTGCCCGGTCGCCTGCAAATCAGAGATCGCCTGCAGCGTCACATCCAGCCCGTCGAGTGGTTGCTGTGAGTCGCCTGTGCCCAGCCCGTGCACGAACTGATGGCCTGCCACAACGCTGCCCGCGTCCCGAAAGAAGCCATAGGCCTCCCGCGGCCCAATCCGCTCTTCACCAATAGCAAGTGCCTTGACCAGACCGCGGGGAATGCTGTGCATCCTCGCAACCAGCTCCGCAAGGCGAACCTCCCGCCTGCTGAAACGCAATAGCCCGACGCGACGGCTCGCAATCTCTGCGCTCAACGCCTGGTGCCCTACTCGAGACCCTCCCTCGGCGTCGCGCCCGCAGTCCACAGCGGCTCCTTCGGCCTTGCCCGTATCGTGCAGCAGCGCATGCCATACCAGCCAGCCCGCCCGGTCGTGCCCGGCCGCAATCTCGGCGCAAAAATGCGCTCGCAACGCCCCCGTCCACGGTTCGAGAGCCTGGGCAAGTGTACTGTCCTCTGGCAGACGCCCGCCTCGCAGCCAGACCCGTAGCTCAGCCGCGAATTGCCCCGCCAACAGGCTGTGGTCGTAGGCATCAAGATGGTGTCGCGACGACTGCTCCACGCCCTGCAATGCCTTGACCTCGGGTAGCAGATGCGCCAACAGTCCCAGCGCATCCAGTTCCCTGATTCCACGCTCCGGGTCCGAGCAGTCCAGGAGCTTCCACATCTCCTGCCGTACACGCTCCGCGCTCACCGAAACAACGGTCCCCGCCAACGCCGTTATCTGCTTCCGCGTATCTTCCTCTACTGAAAAATTCAGTTGAGCAGCCAGGCGCACCGCCCGCAACAGTCTGATCGGGTCGCTGCGCAGACTCTCGTCAGAAATCCGCCGCAACCTGCGCGATGAAACGTCCGCCATGCCGCCGCATTCGTCAATCAGTTGAGGTGAATTATCGGCCGACAGTTTCAACGCCAGCGCATTGGCACCGAAGTCGCGTGCCAGCAGATCCGACCGCAGGTCGCCTCGCAATGCGGCGGCATCACATTCAATCCGACGCCCGTCCGCACCCTTTCCGATCAGCCGCGCGACATCTCTCTTTTCGTCAAGGGGATAGTAAGCCCAACCGAGCCTGTCCGCCACGCGTCGCGCCAGCGGTAAGACTGGCCCATCCAGGACCAGGTCAAGATCTATTGTCGAGGCCGGTCTTACAGTGTGAGGTAAGGAGGCGCCGTCGCCGGAATGTTCGTCTACATTCGCGCGCCCCCAGCCCGGAATCTTGGAGATGCCCAGCAGATGATCCCGAACCGCGCCGCCCACGATATAGACCGATGCTCGCTCCGCCATGAAGGCATCGAGGACCCGCGTCACTGTGTCTCCTGCAGACTGTTTCGAAGCGGGTTCGCGCATGGCCGAAAGGGAGAGTTCCTGAAACCGAGGGTCGTAAGCACCCTCTGCTGTCTGCAATCGTCAGACCATCGCCTCAATCAGCATCGGCCCAGGCTCTTCAATACCCCGGCGTAACGCCGCGTTGAATGCCTCGGCGCTCTCGACGCGGACCGCTGGAACACCCAAGCCCTCCGACATGGAGACCCAGTTCAACTCCGGCGAGTCAAGGCGCATCATCGCTTGGGCATGCGGGCCTGGTTCAGCATCGCCTCCCACATTCAGCAACTCGCCCTGCAAAATGCGGTAACTGCGGTTGGCGAAAATGACATTCACGACGTTCAACGACTCGCGCGCCTGCGTCCAAAGCGCCTGCAGCGTATACATGCCGGAGCCGTCTCCCTCCATGGCGAAGACCTGCCGGTCGCGGCAGGCCACCGCCGCCCCCGTGCCCGCCGGCAAACCCTGACCGATCGAGCCTCCGGTCACGTGAAGCCAGTCATGCGGCGGCGCCGTCTCAGTATGTGGATACGCCTGCCGGCCGCACGTAACCGACTCATCCGCCACGATTGCGTTTTCCGGCATCAGCGCGCACAGGGCGGTCCAAACCGCCTCCGGCGTGAGTTCGCCTGTCGGCAGGGACGGCCTTTCATACCGGGCGACCTCGATTGGACTCGCAGGCGTTCCCAACTCTTCGCTCAGCGCGTCGAGCGCGGAAGGTACATCCTCATCCTCGGCGGCGAGCAGATGAATCTTAGCGTCCGGCGGAGCCAGTCGGCTGGGGCTGTCCGGGTAGGCAAAGAAACCCACCGGATCCTTCGCCCCCACCAGCACCACATGGCGCGCCCCCGCCAAGAGTGACACAGCCTGATCGACAGGATAGGGAAGGCGGGCCAGAACTGGACGTCCCGCGCCCCGCGAAACCCGCGCCCCCGCTCGATTCCCCACGACCCGTGCATTCGTTCCCGCCGCGATCCGGCAGGCAAGCTCGCTGACCCCCGCACTGCGCATCACCTGGTCGCCTACCAGAAAAACAGTCTCCTCACCCTGTCGCAGCAAATTGGCAATGGTCGAGACGCGCTCCTCGGGAACGGCAGCCACTGGCGGCGGGTCCTGCGGTGCTGCCGGTCCCTCCGCCTCGCCCCAAGCCGTGTCCGCCGGCAGTATCAGAGTCGCGACCTGGCCCGGAGGCGTGCGTGCGGCTGCGACAGCCGCTGCCCCGTCGTCGGCAACCACGCGCGAACTGGGCGACGTGCGCACCCACCCTGAAACCGGCCGCGCCAGTCCTTCGATATCAGCAGTCAGCGGCGCGTCAAACTTGAGGTGATAGGTTGCGTGATCGCCCACAATGTTGACGATCGGTGAGTGGGCCTTGCGCCCGTTGTGCAGATTGGAAATTCCATTGCCCAGTCCCGGTCCCAGATGCAACAGCGTCGCCGCCGGTTTGCCCGTCATGCGCGCGTAACCGTCCGCGCAGCCCGTCGCCACGCCCTCAAACAGGCACAGCACCGAATGCATCTGTGGCACTGAATCCAGTGCGGCCACAAAGTGCATCTCCGACGTGCCCGGATTCATAAAGCAGGTATCTACGCCGCTGTCAAAAAGAGTGCGAATTAGTGCCTGGGCGCCGTTCATAGCAAGTACTCCGGAAAGGGCTTAATGCGAAACGTCAAAACGACTTTTGCACGTCGCGCTACGACTTTTCGTCGGGGTCGTCAGGGGTCAGGTCGGACGCCATTTTCTGCCACGCTTCTGCCGCCGCAGACGCGGTCTGCTCGGAAGGCGGCTCATCACCATAACGCGCCTCGTCGTAAGCGCCGGTGATGGTCTGCACCAGTCCTCTGTCAAAATCGGGCTCCTCGGCGAGGCGGCCTCCGAAGCGCCTGGGTGTCTCACCCTGTAACCTGGCGGCGTTTCGCCAATCTGCAGCTTCCAACAGACGCTGAAAGATCAGACGTATCAATTGCCTCGTGTCGCTCTCACCTTCCAACGACAGAAACGGGTCCGGTTCCTCCGGCGGAGGCCCGAAACGCGAACGCAGACGCGCCCACAACTCGGCGAGCTGGGACTGCAGCAGGTTGGCCGTCAGGACAGATTCCCGAACTTCGTCGCTTTCCTCTTCGGGCCGGCTTGTCAGCCGACGCAGGACAAGCATGAAAATAATGAATACGCCCGCCGCTAACACAAGCAGCGCAACCCAGCGGAATGGCTCCGGCATCGCCTCCACGGCTCTCTCAGGCGGCTCAGGAAGCGGTTCCGGAGTGGGGGCCTGGGCAAACTCAGTGAGGGGGGCCTCCTGTTCACGTTCGCCGAACAGGCTGCGCAGCAAGCGTATCAAATACTCAAGCAAGATGAAGAACGGGTAGGCGACGACCGTAACGATCCATAACAGAACAGTGCTTACGCCCTGCCAGACCCACCCCAACGCCTTCCACAGAACTGCAGCATCTTCCGGCTGAATGATCAACCCGACCAGCAAGGCCATACCCAGCATGACGCAGATCGTCACGCCAATGCCCACCATCCAACCCCGGTTGGGTATCAGCTTTGACACGCGAGCCCGGCGCCGCCATCCTCCCGATTTCCCCAAATTGGCGACGCCCAGCCCCGCCAACCCCGAGCCGGCAAACAGCAGCAACAGCCAGACAGAATTTGAAAGCTGTCCGCCGGCTGCCACATAGGGGCTCCCAGCAGCCACCGACTGCCCTACAGCAGGTTCTGGAGGCAGGATCCAGGCAAACAATGCCAATGCGGCGCCTCCGGAGAGAAACGCCCGCCAGATCTCATCGTGACGGTACTGGCCGTGCCCGTCCAGCGCCCCCCGCAACCACAGAAAGACGCCCAGAAGAAGAAAGAGCAGCGTTCCGGGAACCTCTATGGGAACGGCGTCCCAGTAAATCAGGTCGTACCCGGCAGCGATCAACCAGCGCGGGTCAACCAACCAGAAGTCAGGTCGCAGAAAGCGCAGCCATAGCAGAAACAGGATCGCTGCAAATCCAAAGGTGGCAATATGCTGCCGGATCTGATTCGTTCTTCGAAAACTCCTGCGCTCTGACAGGGTCGGCATGGTCCAGCGTGCGAAGGTAAAGCTGAACATCGGCAGGACGATAACCATCCACGGCGCCATCAAGGGCACAGTTAGGGAGGGCGACAGAAAGCCCTGTAGCAGCAGCATCCAAGGCCAGATCCAACAGAAACGCATGACCCCGACAAGCGCCGGCAGCAGCAGTCCGTCTACGTTATTCCACTCGGCATGCCTCCAGGGCACTGCAATCTGCGAACTCATTTGTCAGTTTCTTCTACAGTAAACGGTAGAGGGGAAGCACAGAAGGAGCTGAATAATTTGGTGTCTGCTTCCTGACATCACTGCTGCAACCCCATGAACACTAGCCCGCCGCAACCGGTTCCTCCAATTCAGGCATCTCCGGCTCGTCTCCGACCGGCAACGCATCTAAATCCTTGTGCGAGAGCTTCTGAAAGGCCACGCCAGGAATAGCTCTGTCCAGAGTCAACCCGCCGATGCCCAATAGCGTGACCGCGAACCCGCGACGCTGCAAATCAATCAGCACTCGCCTAAGATTCTCCGACAAAGTCGCGCTCACCAGCACGATCGATGTGCCGATGCGCAAATGGTCCGCCTCTTGTTGCAGGACTCTCTCTATCGTCGTGTGGGGTATACCTACACAGTAGGCCAGTGCCTCCAGGACGCTGGTAAGCTGCCGTGGGTGCGCGCCCGGCAGAACGCGTACACGCCTGCCCGCATACATCATGCTGTTCGCGAAGACGCCGAACTCCTCACCTTGCATCTGCGCCCAGCGCGCAATCGAAGCGCCGACGCTTATGGCGAATTCACGTAGCTCCGGATCGACCCCTTCGAAGCGATGTTGAAAGGTCCGAATATTAACAAAAATTGCCAGTGGGCGGGAAGCGGAAGGTTCGAACAGCTTAGTCTGAAGCTCCTGGCGGCGGGCTGTCGCCTTCCAATGAATGTGGCGAAAGTTGTCCCCAGGGAGATACTCGCGTACCCCGCTGACCCGCAACGGATCTTCGATCAACCTGTTCTGGCTCTGGTGGTCCCCAAACGGGTGGCGTGCTTCAAGTCCCAGTTCGGGCAGTGTATACATCCGCGGATAGACCAGAAGCAGCGACGTATCCGTAAACGCCAACGACTGGCTCCGGAATCCGAAAATGTCTCCGCAGATAAGCTGAACCGGCCCGAAACGCCACGCGCCTCGCTGTGTGCCCGTGACCGTATAGCGACGAATTACACGTTGGTAGATACCAAGCGAAAAGAGGTTCACAAGGACCTGGCGCGTAGGCAGATAGTGCCGCGCTCGTTCTTCCGGCTCCAGGTCAAGGGCAACGGGGATATCGTCCTCGCAGCGCAACCACGCCAGCGGCAACGGTTTGGCGTTCGTCACCTCCAAATGCAGGTCAGTCTTCTCACCGAAAAAGAGGTGGTCCACACTGAATCGACGCCTGTACGTAACCTCGGAAAGACTGTAGCGGCTCCAAAGCCAGACAACCAGCCCAAGCAGGGCGAGGATCAGCGCCATCGTGAAGATGAGGCTGTTGCGCGTGGTAAGCGCCAAAATCAGTATGATAGCCGCGGCAAACCAGCCAGTGCGCCCCATCAGCTGGAAAGAGAGCTTCTCTCGTCAGCGGCCGGCCCGTTAACCGTGGCTTCCGGGGAAACGGCTGCCTCCAGCTCCTGCTCCAGGTCAGTGCCGAACGCGCCAGCGGGTTCCGGTGATTCTGTCTGTGCTGGGCCTTCATCCCAGTTCTCCTCAACGGGAACCGGCACAGAGCGAATTATGCCGTCCAGAACTTTGGCGACCGATGTCCCATGCAGACGCGTGTCAGGGCCGGGAATCAACCGGTGGCGAAGAACGGGAGGCGCAAGCTGCTGGACATCGTCCGGCGTCACATAAGTCCGGCCCTGTATCGCAGCCAGGGCCTGAACAGTGCGATAGAATGCGAGACTTCCCCGCGGGCTCACACCAAGATCGAGGGCGCTTTCCTCTCGCGTAGCCTGGACCAGGTCAAGAAGATAGTCCTCCAGGACTGGATGAACGAAAACTTCACGGCAGATTGTAACCGCCTGGCGGATCTCGTCAGCCTCAACGATTGCCTTGACGCGGGTCAGTGGATTGTCGGCGCGAAAACGGTGCAAAATCAGGCGCTCTTCCTCCCGTTCCGGATAGCCCAGCGCCAGCTGAATCAGAAAGCGATCCATCTGGGCCTCAGGCAGAGGAAACGTGCCTGCCAGCTCAACCGGATTTTGCGTCGCCATCAGGAAAAAAGGGTAGGGCAACGCGTGGCTTACGCCGTCGACGGTGACATGCCGCTCTTCCATGGCCTCCAATAGTGCACTCTGTGTTCGCGGGCCGGCGCGGTTAATTTCGTCAGCCAGAACGATGCCAGCCAGAATTGGCCCCGGACGGTACTCAAAGTCGTCCGCCTTGCGGTTGTATACACTGACGCCCACGATGTCAGACGGAAGCAGGTCGGGCGTGAACTGAATACGTTGAAAGCTGATGCCCAATGAAGCGGCGAGTGTCTTCGCCAGCATCGTCTTGCCGATCCCGGGTACATCTTCCAGCAGAACGTGACCTTCGCAGAAGAGAGCCACCAATAGCTGGTCAACGGTCTCGTCCTTGCCAACTATGACCTGGGCAACGTTGTCCCGCAGCCGCTGAGCAAGGTCCTGTACAAAGGCGATGTCTGGCATGAATTCTCCTTAATCGATTGCACGACAACAGATCTGGTATGTCTCCAGTAATCGAGGAAAAGCTGTTGCCCTTCTGACACCGACCGTCCAGATTCTATACTGGCTGGACTGGTCGATTCAACCTGTCAGAGAAGACGAAGACTAGAGGCCGCGCAAAGCGGGCTGTTGGGCCCGCGTCTGTGGGAGTATAACAGCCGCCCCACTTAACGGCAAAGAAAACGGGGTTCAGTTGAGGCAGCTGCGCAGGCCGCGACAGGAGGGAACGACAGCAGTTTACAGAGTCGCGGTCAACGCCTAACGACCTACCTGGGATTGCGGCTCCTGCCCCGCCCAGACTCGCTGCAGGTTGTTGAAGATGAACTGCCCTCGACGCTGCCACGTATCGTAGGTGACGCCTGCGATGTGCGGGGAGAAAACTGCGTTTTCCAACTGCAGTATCGGATTGCTCGGGTCGGTCGGTTCGTCTTTGAGTACGTCCAGCCCTGCCGCCCGAATGGCTCCAAAACGCAAAGCGTCCGTAAGAGCGACTTCGTCTACGACCGGGCCGCGGCACGTGTTGACAAGTATGGCGCTGGACTTCATGCTCTCCAACTCCGCCTGACCGATCAGATGCCGGGTCTGGTCATTCAACGGTACATGCAAACTGACAATATCCGATCGCTCCAGCAGCTCCGGCAATGAGACCCGCTCTACATGCAGACTGCGCTCCACTTCGGCCGCGACAGGAAACGGGTCATAGTAAAGAACATTCGCCTGGAAGGGGACCAGTCGTTTGGCGACCTCTTTGCCGATGTGGCCGAGACCGACGATACCAACCGTCTTTCCGTGAATTGTGAAGGTCGTCATGCCGCTATCGATATCCTTCCAACCATCGTTCCGCACATTGTGGTCCATCTCGGTCAGACGCCGGTAGACGCTCAAGATCAGGGCAAAAGTGTGCTCCGCTACGTCGATCGAGTTCGTGCCGCCGTTGTTGGCAAGCGGAACCCCCAGCTCTTCCAACAGGGCTAATGGCATGCGATCGAAACCCGCGCTGACAAGCTGGACAAGCTTCAGCCCCGTTGCCGACCGCAATACAGCCTCTTCGAGATGGCCTGGAAAAAGTATCAGAAAATCGGCGTCGGCGGCCTGGTTGGCTTTTTCCGACTCCGGCAGATCATGTGGCAGGACCGATACATCCCACTCTTGGGGGGCAGGGGCAACCACCTGCTGGGCCAACTCATCGGCAAGATCTGTGAAGAAAATAACTTTGGGCATCGGGATGTTCCTAAGGTTAAGGGTTCAGTCAGTTTTAGCCGCATACGGCTTGGGAGCGGCGCAGACGTTGGCGCCAATTGCGTTTCAACTTTCCAGATTCCAGACCTGCTTAGCCGTCTTACCAAATATCCAGGCGCGCTCGTCTACGCTCAGCGACGCGAGATAGGACAGCGGAAATGTCAGAGAGTTGTCGAAGCCTTCGCGGCTGCTGACCGGCGGCCAGTCACTGCCCCACATCACGCGACGCGCGCCGAAAGCCTCCAACGTCAGCTCTGCAAGCGGTGGAACCGCCTCAAAAGGGCAAGGCAGGTCGCAGAATTCGCCAAAGCCAGGCAGCTTGATAGTCAAATTCTCGTGGCGGGCCAGTGCTGTGATCGCCGCGAACGCCTCCACGTCTACGCCCGGCTTGACACCACCAAGATGCTCAATAACCATCGAAAGATTCGGGAAGAGGCTCAGCACCTCATTGAACTCCGCGCTCTGCAGAATGTCCGGCCGGCTGAAGACGCTCACGACCAGCCCCAACTCGTCGGCGACGCGCCAGTGGGCCAGAGGATCGGCGCCTCGGCCACGAAAGTCAGCCAGCAACCGAATCCCGCCGATGCCCTGTTCGGCCCAGGTGCGGATGGCACTGCCATCATCATCGTCATCAACGATCATGGCCGCGGCGAGTCGGCCCGGGTTCGCCTCCATCGCTTCCACGATGTACCGGTTGTCGCTGTTGCCCATGTACTGAATCAGCACAGCCTGGTCAACGCCGGCGCGCGCCATGTGAAAAAGCAGTACCTCCACCGGCTCATATTTGTGCAAGCCGATGTGACAGTGCGTATCAACAACCGCAAACTCTCTCTCACTCATACCCAAGACTCCTTCTGGACTCATCCACGGCTGATAGTGAAGCTGAGCGCCTCCTCAGTTGGCTCGGCGCCAAGGCCGGGCCCGTCAGGAAGCGTAAAGTAGCCCGCCTGGCAGTCCATCGTACTGTTGATGAACTGCTTGTTGCGGTCGAAAATGGTGTGCTGGTACTCCTGCATGATGAAGTTGGTCAGGGTAGCTGCCACATGCAGGCTGGCCGCCTGGGCGATTCCTATGTTGATCGTCGCGTGCGGCATCACCTGGCAGTGGAAAGCCTGAGACAGCTCACAAATGCGGCGGAACCCGGTGATGCCGGTGTGGGCCATCTCCGGCTGAATAACGTCCATACATCCGGCCTTCAGTCGGGGAAGGTACTCGTGGACAGTACGCCACTCCTCACCCAGACCGATTCGCGTGCTTACCGACCGCGCCACCTGAGCCTGGCCTTCCAGGTCCTCCGGCGCAACCGGCGCCTCGGCGAGGTACAGATCATATTCGCATAGTCTCTCGATGACCCGTATTGCTTCCAGCGCGGTATAGCGCCAGTGAAGATCAGCGAGGATCTTCGGCGCGGGCCCGACCTCACCGCGGATCGCTTCGATTTCGCCGATCTCCCCTTCATCGGCGACAACGGCAGCAAACTTCAACGCCGAGAAACCGCGGTCGACCCACTGTTTCCCCAGCGCAGCCCGCTCCTCTCTGGTCGCGCCTGGCAGCCCGGAGACGTAGACCGCCAGCCTCTCGTGTCGCCGTCCCCCCAAAAGCTGCCACACCGGCTGACCCAAAAGCTTACCCCGCAGGTCCCACAGGGCCATGTCCAGTCCGGCAATCGCATCCAACGCGTAACCACCGAAATGGCCCCGTACTCGCTGCAGGTCGTATAAGTCCTCGTAGATGCGTTCAACGTCATGTGGGCTGCGGCCAATAACAAATGGGACCAGCAGCTCTTCCAGAACTGTCTGTGCAATCTGCGGCGCCACCACGCCGAAACATTCGCCCCAGCCGACAGTGCCGTCACTCGCTACCGCCTTGACCAACAGCGTCTGGTCAAATACCGGGTAAACAGTACGGTTACCCGGTCGTACAATGTAGCCCATTGCATTAGGCCGATTGTCCTCCTCCAGCGGTCCAAGGTAGGGCACGTCGCGCGGAATCCGCAATGGGAACAGCTCAATCGAGGCGATGGTGGAATTCATTGAACGGCAAGAATGTGTATGGTTTGGAGGCCTGTCCTGGCCATGAAGTAAGAAAGAATACTAGGATCCAAATCAGGTCTGAAGAGGAACATCAGCCTACCTGCTTCCTGCTGTCGCGCCCTGTTCGTATCCGAATAGCCGCTCACAGTCTTTGGGAATGAGACACAACCTTCATTGCTCTGTTAGTCGCTCCGATGGGCACCGTCATGCTTCCAGCAACGGAACAATCTCGTGCCAGATGGCTTCAAACTCCTGCAAGTCCTGACTGTCAAGGTAGGCCCCAGGAATCCGGCTGGCAGCAGACGTGAAGATACCGCGACGTAAGAAAACCTGCTTGTAAACGGCCACACCGTGCATCCGCTCAAAATTTATCAGCGGTAGCAGACGGTTGAAGAGTGCCCGGGCTGCGGTCTCTTCATGCCCCTCCAGCAGGCCCCAGATCTTTGTGTGCACGTCTACCGATTGGCTGGCGGGCATATTTCCGCACGCGCCCCGCCGCCACTCATCAATCATGTAGATTCCCCCCTGCCCACCGAAGACACCCCGACAGGCATCCCCCGCAGCGGCCAGAGTACGCGAAATCGCACGCGGCTCCGGCAGCGTCTCCTCCTTCAGATACTGCACCCACTCCAATTCCCGGCACATGCGCGCCAGCAAATCCGACGACATCGGCGTACCAATCGGTCCCATGAAATTCTGAATGCAGATGGGAATGTTCAAAGCGTCGTTCAATGTCCGGAAATATTCTAGACAGCCGTCCGCGTCAGGATGAAGGATATGGGGCGGCATAGCCATAATGCCGTCAGCGCCCACGTCCTGCGCGAATCGGCTCAGCGCCGCAGCCGGCACCCTGTGGCCGTGCGTGGTCGCCGCAACGACCGGCACCCGCCCGTCAGCCTCCTCGACGACAATTCGGATCCACCGCTGCCGTTCTTCGTCTGACATCGTCGCAAACTCACCCGCGTTAGCCGGTCCCACAAGACCGGTAGCACCCGCCTGGATGCAAAACTCCACCTGGCGTCGAAGAGCCCCCTCATCCAGCACAAGATCGTCATTAAACGGAGTAACCACAATAGCAAAGATGCCTCGCCAATTCTCGTTCATCAGTCTAGCTCCACCAAAGGCGAATTGTTCGTACAGCAGTTGGCCTCGACGCCGACCGGTCAGCGCTCCTTCAGTCAGTTAGAGCCCCGGCGCAATTTGCGAACTTTCGGCAGTTCGAGGATTATCGACTCTAGCGCACAGGCCTTTGAGTTCGGCGCCGGGACTGGACTACCCTGATGCGCTCTGAGGTTGCCCGGCTATTTCGGATCAGTATACTACAATTGAGTAGCCACCCAATTTACAAGCGAGCGAGTTTAACATGAAAATCACAGATGTGTCGGTAGTTCGATTGCAGGGCGAAATGGAGTTCGATGGAGAGTTTTGGGAAGAGCGGCTGGTGCGTCCGCTCGACATCTATCCCGAGCACAGAGCGGAAGGCCCGCACGAAATGTTTTTGGTCGGCGAAGGCCGTTACAACATCACCGCCTATTTTGTCGAAATCTCAACCGACGAAGGCGTATCCGGCCGCGGCGGCCCTCTGCCCTTCGATCAGGCCTTCGTGATTCAGACCCAGCTGGCCCCGCTCCTGATCGGTCACGATCCACTGGCCTCTGAACGACTCTGGGACCGTATGTACCGCGCCCAGGTACACGGCCGCAAGGGAACAGAGATGATGGCACTTAGCGCGGTCGACTGCGCGCTGTGGGACCTGAAGGGGAACTGGTTCGAAGCGCCAGTCTGCCAGCTGCTCGGCGGCCCCACCCGGACCGAAGTTCCGGCCTACGCCAGCGCCTTGGGCTATTCTATTGATCCGGAGCTTGTCCAGGAGCGAGCCAGGCAGTTCGTGGCCGAAGGCTACAGGGCAACCAAGTGGTTCTTCCGCGACGGCCCGACCGACGGCAAGATGGGGATGGAGCGCAATCTTCGCTTGGCGCGCACGCTGCGCGAGAGCGTCGGCCCGGACGTTGACATCATGTTGGACTGTTGGATGAGCTGGGATGTCCCGTACGCCGTGCAGATGGCCCGCCGGCTCGAAGAATACGCGCCCCGCTGGCTCGAAGAGCCTGTACTGCCAGACAAGATCGAACAGTACGCCCAGATCCGCCGCTCCGTTAACATCCCAATCAGCGGCGGCGAACACGAATACACGCGCTGGGGTCTAAAGCAGCTGATGGACGCAGGCGCCTGCGATGTCTACCAGCCCGACATCTACTGGTGCGGTGGCATCTCAGAGACGCAGAAGATCCTGGCCCTGGCCTCCGCCTACGACGTGCCCGTCATTCCCCATGGCCACTCGACGCCTGCCAGCATCCATGTCATCGCCGCCTGGCCGGAACCGACCACGCCCATGTTGGAATACCTGGTCAAGTGGAACGACATCCACCAGTTCTTCCTCGAGAACCCGCTCAAGCCAATAAACGGAAATGTCAGTGTGCCCACCACACCGGGGATCGGAATGGCGCTCGACGAGGCGAGAATTCAGCAACGAGAAGTAGTGACCTTCTAAACCGGAAAGGGGTGGCTACCGGGGCGTTGTGGGATAGCCTATCGGATCTATAAAGGCTTCGATAAGGTAGGGCCCCCTGGCGCCCACGGCGCGGGCCATCGCCTCTTCACAGCCATCCGGCGTCGTGACCCGGGTGGCTGGAATCCCGTGCCCAGCCGCGATCTTGCAGAAGTCCGGTGCAGGAAACTCAGTACCGTACGGCCTCTTGCCCTGCCTGAGCTGGTGAGAACGGATCAAGTCGATGGCGTTGTCAACCGCCACGACGACTGTCACCGGCAAATTCAGCCTGGCCAGAACGCTTAACTCCCCCAGGCACATCAGCATGCCGCCATCGCCGATCAGGCAGGCAGCCGTTCCGTCTGGCCGGGCCAGGGCCGTTCCAATGGCAGCCGGCAATCCAAATCCCATGCAGGATAGGCCATTGGACAGAGCAAAACTGTTCGGGGACAAGGTCGGCCATTCCAAACTTCCAAATATCTTATGGCTGCCCACGTCAACCGCCAGCATAGCGTCAGCCGGTAGATGGCGTCGCATACTCGCCAATAAATCCTGCGGCAGCAGATGACCTGGCCGCGGCTTAGGTAGTGGAACTGCAGCCTGCTGTGCGCGGAAACTGCGCACCCTGCTCTCGCCCCACTGCGCATCAGTCGAGAACTCGCTGTCCGCAAGCTGCAATAGCGCCTCTGCCATCGGCCCCACTATCTCTACGGCCGCCGGCAGTACCGGGTCGAGGTTGGCCCAATTTGCGATCCAGACAAGTGGGACCTCTTCAGTTCCTTCTGCTGACCCGCTTGCACCTGCTTGCGGCAGCGAAAACGCCTTCACCAACTCGACCACGTCGAAACCTACCGCGACAACACAGTCCGCTTCCTCCAGGATTTCGTATACCGGATCACTGCGGGTCAAGCCGATCACCCCGGCGCTCAGCGGGTGGTCATCCGGCAACGCGCCCTTTCCCTTCGGCGACACGATTACCGGTGCGTTTGACGCTTCCGCCAGCGCTCTCAGTGCGTCGTAAGGGCCCTCCGGCACCAGTCCAAGCCCCGCCAAAATGACGGGACGGGACGCCTGCGCAACAAGCTCTCGCGCCCGTGAAATCAGTTCAGGGCTGACCAGGGCTTCCCTTCCATTCTTGCCGCTCCGGTCAATCGACCCTCTTCGCACCGGCCCCCCGCCGGCGCCCATGACCGGCAGTTCCGCCTCCTCATTGCTCACCTGCAAATGCACCGGACCAGGCCGGCCTTGCATTGTCAGCGCAACTGTGGGGCCTACCTCCGTGGCGGCGTTCTGAGGCGTAACCTTGAGCGTCCGCTTGGTGATCGGAGCGAAGACCGCCTGCAAGTCCACCACCTGGTGTGTGTAGTCTGGCAGCAGCGAGTCCGGCTTCTGGGCCGTAATCAGCACTACTGGCGCCCGGTCCAACCACGCATGCCCGATTCCCGGTACCGCGTTCAGCGCGCCCGGACCCAGCGTGGTGAGAACACAGCCCGGCTTACCCGTCGCCCGGGCATAGGCGTCTGCGGCAAAGACGGCGCTTTCCTCATGGTGCATCAGCTCAAAGCCGATGCCAGCACGCTGCAAAGCCTCCAGAACCGACACAACCTCGCCGCCGGGCATGCCGAAGACAAGGCGGACGCCGGCTTCATGAAGTGCAAAGGCGATCGTTTCTGCAACAGTGGCCATACTAAAAGCGTATCCTTCCCTACCGGTCGAAGTACTTGCCGACGATCAGGTCCAGGCGGTCGACGACAGCCGGCGGAACCGTGCTCTTATCGGTTATCAGGGCATCCTGCAACGCGCTCGCATAGGGAGAAGGCCCGCTCCCCGCCAGCAGCCCGATTGCGTTGGCGACGGCTTCGACCGCCACCTCTGCATTTCGCATCAGCACTCTGATCACGGCTTCGACCGTCACCGCCTCTTCGGTCTCGTGCCAGACGTCGTAGTCGGTTACGTGGGCCATGCAGGCATAGCTCATCTCCGCCTCCCGGGCGAGAAACGCCTCCGGAGTCGTCGTCATGCCGATAATGTCCAGGCCGAGCTGTCGAAATCCATTGCTCTCTGCGCGGGTGCTGAAGCGCGGCCCTTCAATCGTAACGAAGCCGCCTCCCTGATGCGCCGTCGCCTCAGTCATTTCCACTGCCCGAAAGCAAATGTCACTGAGAAAATCGCAAAACGGGGTGGCAACGCTCACATGCGCAACCAGGCCATCAGTTCCCACCTCCGGGTCATCGAAGAAACTGAGCGCTCGCAACCTGGTGCGATCATAGAGCTGGTCCGGAATAACAATATCGCCTGGCCGGATCCGCTCTTGCAAGCTGCCGCAAGCACTGACCGCGATCAGGTACTCGACGCCCAACATCTTGAAACCGTAGATGTTGGCGCGCTGGTTCAACCGCGTTGGGCTGATTCGATGGCCCCGTCCGTGCCGGGCAAGAAACGCAACCCGCTGGCCGTGCAGCGTCCCCACAATGTAAGCGTCCGACGGTTTGCCAAAGGGTGTATCAAGTTCAACTTCCTCGACATCGGACAACGTCTTCATCTGGTAAACGCCGCTCCCGCCGATCACGCCGAAGCGAATAGGTTCTGTCATCAAGATAACTCCATCTACAGTGAAAGATGATCCTGGCTCTGCCCCAAAGAGTGGAATCGACAACCTTCATCGCCAGGCCTGCTTCTACCGGGCACGCTCATTAACTTCTGGGACGCTCACCTCGTCGCCAGGAGACCCGCCGCCGCGCCCAGTACACCAGCTCGTCCGCGATTGTTGAGAACAGGAAAGCGAATGCGGGCAACTCCGCCGTCACCCATCAGGAACACTTTGGCCTTGCGCTCGTAGTGATGCGCATCGGCATCCTCGAAAATCTGGGGCCAGATCGAAAAATAGGCGACCTGGCCCGCTTCATCGTAGCTCACCGTGCCTGACGGCAACGGTTCATCGGCCCTGAAAGGGAATTCGTCACCAGTCGCGCGTAGCCAGCGGCCTAGACCCAGCCTCTTATGGTCTTGAACACTCACACCAATCAGCCGGTAAGCGCTGATGTGGGCCACGAGATCGGCGCTCGTCCAACTGTCCGTCTCCGGCGCCCTTCTCTCAATCCGCAAGTCAATCATGTCCCTGCGGCGGACCCAGACGGTTTGGAAAGGAAGCTCAAATGCGCGCACGTTCGCTCGATTCTCTGAAGTCATTCTCTTATCAGATAGGAAATGTCACTAAGACTATGCCAAAGTAGACCAGCCAGCCCTGCTATCATGATTGCTGGGCCCCAACCAATATCAGGCGTTCTCCCGTAGAGGTCGGCCAGTGTGGGAAATACCTGGCGAAACTGGACCACGGGAAAGTAGATCGCGGCCCCGGCCAGTAAAACCGGGACCAGGCCCCGTACAAAGGTAATCGACCACGCCGCCCGCCACAGACCACCGCGGCGGCCGTGGACCCCTACTGTTTTACCCAGCGACTCGAGCAGTGTTCGAGGCGACTGAAAAAGCGCGGCCAAGGGACTGACCGCGGCCAGCGCTAGACAAAGAAGCATTGCGGCTACCTGCAAGCGAAATTCAGGTGAGAGCAGCTGTTGAGGAGTCCAAGCCGGGGGCAACATATTGAGGGCAGCCACCACTGCGACCAGAAGGAACGCGATCCGAATAGGCCAGGCATAGAGCGGATTGCCGCCTTCGACCTCTGTGCCGCGGCCCCCCGCCCCCGCAGTGGCCGAAGCACTCGAATCCTGCCGAAATGCGTTCAGACTGAGGCTGATACTCACCGCCACCAGTGGCAGATAGAACCCTTCGCGCCAAAGACGGATCTCGCCCTGCTGCACCGGATGCAGGAACTTTACCAGCTCACCCAAATCCAGTCCCAGGACCGCCAGCCCCGCCGCCTCGTGGGCAATCCAAGGCCGGAAGTAGCCAGTTAACGCAATCAGCGCTGAGACGGGCAGTAGCCATCTATGTAAGGGCTTCAAGAATTGGGTGTAATAGCGTCGAAAGGGTTGCATCCGCGAATTGAGTCGGCCTTTGCCCTGCTACTACAGTTTCTTCCCGGCCCTGTTGAGCCTCTGGCGTTGCCGCTCTTCGCCCTCCTCGAATCGCCGCCGTTCTGCTTCGTTCGTCAGTTCGAGCCGCGGCACTTCGGTCGGCAGGCCTCGTTCATCCAGGGCAACGAAAATGTAGTAGGCGCTATTGGTATGTGAAATCTCGCCGCTCAGCAAATCCTCCGCCTGGACGATTACCTCCACTTCCATCGAACTGCGGCCGACGTAGGTAATTCTCCCTCGCAACCGCAGCAGCTGGCCGACCTGCACCGGCTCATGAAAGGCCATGCTGTCAACGGCGACGGTCACCGCGACTCGCCTCGCATGGCGTGCGGCCGTGATCCCACCGCATTCATCGCACAACTTCAGGAGCACGCCGCCATGCACGTTGCCCAGCACGTTGGCGTGCTCAGGATTCATTATCTGGCTGATTCGCGTCATCGAGTCGGCGACTGTCTTGCTCTTGGCATCCATATCTGGCGTCCTGGCTGAGTGCAGTGCATTGTACCACAATCTCAGGCCAGCGCCCGTTCATAGGCCCCAAGTAGCTGGTCCAGGCTACGCTCCCAGCTGAAGGAACGGGCATGGACCACGCCGGCTGCAGACAACCGCGCCCGCAAGTCGGGCAGAGTGGCTAAGCGTGTAATCCCCTCCGCGATACTTTCGACAGACTCGGCGTCGATGTAGAGTGCGCCCTCACCCCCGGCCTCCGGCAGACAGGAGTTGTCTGACGTGAGCACCGGCGTCCCGCAAGCCAGCGCCTCCAGTACCGGAAGCCCAAATCCTTCGTATAGTGAAGGGTAGGCAAAGAACTCTGCTCCGGAATAAAGGGCAGGCAAATCGGCATCATCGACGAAACCTGG
Source organism: Caldilineaceae bacterium (assembly GCA_958295845.1). Classification (GTDB taxonomy): domain Bacteria; phylum Chloroflexota; class Anaerolineae; order Caldilineales; family Caldilineaceae; genus Bin5. Next base: position 3,521,700 of record OY282376.1, on the reverse strand, counting down.
TAGGTGAACTTCACGATCCATGCCCAGTTCCCGCACAGTGGCGAATATCTCGTCATAGAGCCAGCCCTTCTTCCCGCCGATAACCAGTCTGTGAGGCAGTCCCGAATCCCGTCGCGCAGCGTGAAAAGCGCGAATCAGCCGGGGATAATTCTTTCGGGGCTCGAGAGTACTCAAAGCAAAGACGTAAGGACTGTCCCCAATGGCGTACTTCCGGCGCACAGCATCTGTCACGTCCGAATTTGACACCCTCCGGAAAACGCCGTGGTCGACCGCGCCCTGAACCACACTAATCCTGCCTTCAAGGTGTGGCCAGGTCGATTCCAGGTCCATGGCCGTGTTTCGACTATCGGCGATGAGGTGGTCGGCGCGGTTAATGCTACGGGGCACCACCACATTCAGATAGTGATGCAGAGAGGGCAGGGCCGCCTGTGGATAGCGCATGAAGGCCAGATCGTGTACAGTCAACAGCTTCTTTCTGGCTTTCGCCGGCGCCATTACGAAGTCAGTAGCGTGAAAGAGATCGACAGACCCTCCTGTCAGCCAGTCTACGCGGGGCACAGGAACATTCAAGCGATGCCAGACGCGCGTCAGGTTACGCTCGGATATGGCGGGAAAAGTGTGTAGAGGAAGAGGGGCGGCCGCGCGCTGTTCAGGGGTCACCTTCCCGGCAACAAAGAGTGTAATGTCAAAGCCGGGATTCTTCTGCACCAGCGCGTCGATCTGGCCGCGTATGATGCGGCCAATGCCGGCCGTCTGCCTCACGGCCGGCGTGTAGTCGATTACAAGCTTCACAGCCCTTTGAAGGTCCACAGACGGTTGGCGGCGAAGTTCCAGAAGAGGACCACCCCGATAGAGAAGAGCTTTGCAAAGATATAGCTCGCACGGAATCCCAAATCCGAGCTGACAAGAATGTCGATCCAGAATGAGCGTAACGACTGATCGACGTACTCGAATATGACCAGATTAATACCTAGTCCGACGAGACTGACAAGGGCAAACTTCAGAATCTGGCGTCTCTTACTTTGAAGACGACTTTCGGGAAAGGTCCACCACCGGTTCAGAATAAAGTTCTGGAGCACGGCCGCGCTGAAGCCGAAGCCGCTGGCAACTACCGGCACAATGCCCGCAACTTCCACCAGGAGGATCAGGATCGTAAAATCTGTCAGCGCGCCAAGCGCGCCGACAACAGCGAATTTGACAAACCTCAGCGTCTCTTTTCGTCTGCTGATACCCGCGTCCAGAGGTCTAACACCACTCAATAGGGAACTCCATCACTTTACTCGACGGTGTTGCCGGCCCAGCTATTCCGCGGCTCTTCACGTTCCGACTTACGCCGTTAGCGCTCAGGGGCCGTCCATCGAAGTCAGGCTGTTTGTTTCGTTGTATCAGGCTGCGGCGCTGTCCACCGCTTTCCCGTCCACCAGCGCCACCGCGGCGCCAAGCCAGAGCGCGATATGCAGATACATCCCCTGAACAAAAAGATTGTCGAACAGGTGATGGACGGACAAATGGACGATCACACCTAAGACGCCTGAGAGAAGGGCTGCGTTCCATGCCAACGATGGCGCAGGCGCAACGCGCAACAACTGTGAATGACTTATGCTCCTGACCTGCTCCCAACTCTGGCGCAAGATTCGCCGGCGCTTATTGACAAGCCAAATGACCACGCCGGCCCACAAAGCCAGATAGGCAACAATCCCGATCAGGCCGTTCTCGGCCAGCACATTCAAATATGTATTGTGGGCATGCCCTAGTGGGTCTTCCCATCGATCTAAACGTACCTGCGGGTAAACAGCCGCGTAATTGCCCGGCCCCACGCCAAGCCAGGGCGACATCTCCCACATGCGCAGGGCAGCGATCCAATGGGCCAGGCGTTCGATGACAGAAAAATTATTGTCGTCAACCGGTTGCTGAACGATTTCCCACATGCCCGTCCCAAAATAAGCTGGCAGATCCGCCATACGGTCGGTCAAGGAGCTGGGTATGTAGCGGTAACCGATTGGTCCGAGCAGCATCACCGCGCCCGCCCCGGCGAGCGCAGCCCCTTTCACTATCCGTCCCCCTTGAATAAAGAATACAACAGCCAGTCCTGCCGCTGCGCCCAACCAGCCGCCTCGACTCCAACTCGCCAAGAGCCCAATGCCAATTATGGTGGCAGCTCCGCCATAGGCCGCCGCGCCCATCAGAACCTGCCGCAACCTCCCACCTGCCGGTCTCAAGACTGACGTGAAATACAGCAGAAACAGGGCAGCCGCCACTGGCAAAGTCAATCCCAGGTAACCGGCAAAGGGATTTGGCTGGCCGAACGTTCCTGCCGCTCGCATGAATCGGTCCAACAAGAGGAAGTTGGGCGGACCTATACGGAAGACAAACTGGTATATGCCTAATGTGGCCTGCAGCACGCCGCCGGCCAAAAGCCCCCAGACCAACCAGCGTACCTGTCGCTGTGAAAGTGCCTCTTGGATCAGAAGAATTGCCACCAGCATCTGCAGCCACTTGATTACACTCTCGACAGCCTCCTGCAGGTCAATCGCAATGGGAAGGGAGAGCAGAAGCGCCAAGAGATACCCGATAAACAGGAGCGGTAGCAGACCCGAATTGAGGCGCAGCCGGCCCTTCCGCACGCCATCTGCGAACCACAGAAGCACCGCAGCCCCTAACATCAAGTCGGCCAGGCTGAGGGGACCCCGTTTGAGCGCGCTGGCAAAGGGGAGCGCGACTGCAAGCCCCGGCCAGATCAAATGTGGGAAACGCAGCAGCAGGAGGCCCCCGCCGCCCGCTGCGACTACCGCGGCTGCCAAGAGCAACGGTAGCTCGGCCAGCAGCCAGGCTAGTAACACCAGCCCGAAAACCGCGCCGGCAGCGCGAACCGGTCGGCCGGAGGCGAAGGGCAGCCCAGTCAGTGGACCCAACAAACCGCCGTTCAGAGGCAGCCGGACTGTCCGTCCCCATCCCATACCTGCAAACCCCCTTCTCGAATTCCAGTCAGCGCTTCCCGCTGGCAAACAGAAAGAAAGCCCGACGCCTGCAACGTGTTCCTCAAAAAAAATTCCCGGACACACAATGCCCGGGAAACGAGGCGGAGAGGGAGGGATTCGAACCCTCGAGGGCGTAAACCCTACGCGTTTTCGAGACGCGCGCACTCGGCCAGACTATGCGACCTCTCCAAATAGTGCTCGTGCCGGGCACGCCCGGCACCCGAAATCCTAGCACATTCGGAAGTCTCTGTACAATTCTTCGACGATTTATCAGCCAAAGGTCACTACACCGACAGCCTCGACTTCGCCCCAGCCTCCCTATTTACTCTTGCCCGCTCTCAAAGCAGAGCATCAGCCAGCTGAGTGAAGTCGGCCACTGTCAGCGCAGGCTGAAACGGCGAGTCTTCGACAGGCATCCTGTAGCGGTCCACGTACGCCGCCTGAAATCCGCATGCCCGCGCGCCAACGCAATCAAACGCATTCGCCGAGACCATCAGACACTGGTGGACCTCCAGATCGAGCAGGTGGGCGGCCCGCCGATATACGCCGGGATGGGGCTTGAACGCGCCATTGCCGGTCGCGGAAATGACATCGTCAAATGGGAAACGCACCTGGTTCTCGACCAGATGATCCAGGAAATGCGGGTCACCGTTGGAGAGAACAACAAGCCGGTAACGTTCGTGAAGCCGATCCAGCGCGGCAACCACCTCCGGAAAAGGTGAAAGACCCTGCCACGCTGACATCAACTCCTGTATGCGCTGCGTCGTCGGCTCCATCTCGTTCAGCCGAAACACGTAATGCAGCGCTCGCCGCACCGTTTCAAGATAACCGGCGTGGCCCACCATCATGATCGTGTCCTGGTACTGCTCCAGCCGCTGACGCGTCCGCCACTGGTCCCAGAAAGAATCCGGCGACCTGTCAGGCGCCTCCCGTTCCAGGAGTTCGACGATAGCAGGCCTCAGGCTCCCACCCAGGTCCAGGATCGTGCCGAAGAGGTCGAATGTCAGTGCCGAGGCGGTCGAGTCCATGGATTCTCCTTTACGATCTTAAGAGGCCATCATTTCGGTAACCGGAGGGATCAGCGCGCCGTTCCCGGTGAACTGAACGCTCTGCGCTGTGCCGGCTTGGCTTAGAGACTTTATGTCACCGGCCTCTTTCAACAGGGCCGGCGAAAGCCACAATGTATCCAGTTCGAGTGTGTTCTGGATCCAGACGACCCGCGCCGACTCGGCATCCTTGCCCAATAGCCCGGTCTCGATAACCTCCCGGTCTGTAGACAGCGTGACCGGCTGCTTTGCTGCCGCGAAATTGCCGGCGGTCAAGCAGTTCGTATAGGTGGCGTGCCAGTCAATCTTGGCCCGCAGCCTTTCCGGGATGAGATCAGCCAGACCGACCCCCGAGGCATTTCCGTGGCTGCCGGCTGTCAAATCCAGGACTGCCAGCACGCGAAAATCCGGCTCTCTTGGACCGCCATTCCGTCGCCACATCCCGATTATATTCGTATCCATGCCGGTCCCGCTGATGTTCTTGCCCATCTCCTGCACGATCAGAAGGTCCAGGTCGTCAAAGGGAATCGACGGCTGCAGCACCTTCGCTTTTCGCAGTAGCGCCGGCTCCTCATCGAAAATCCTTTCACCCGCCAGGACCGCGATCTCCGCCGGTTCGTGACGGCCGTTCTCGACGATCGCGACGCCGGCCACGACCGGCATCTTCTCTAATATGACCTTCGCGGCCTTCGGGATCGCCGTGGCCGCGTCGTGGGAATGCAGCGTCGCCGCCCCCTTCTTCTTCCCCAAACCAATCGTCATGATCTTGCACAGCCCGCTTTCGTGATCAGCCCGAAATGCAGTGTGTGCCTTGACTCGGTTGACGGGAATAACCGCATCGGCCTCGGCCGCGTGTCGGTCCCAATAGATCGGCATTCCTCCCGCTTCGCCGATCTGCTTGACCTCCAGGCTGCTGTGAATGGGAACGCCCAGATCAGCCATCCCATATCCGACAAGGACTGCGTGCTGACCTTCGGCCGAGCCGCCGCCGTGGCTTCCCATCGCCGGGACGAGAAACGGTTCCGCCCCCAGGGCTTGCAAAGACTCCACAACCGCCTTAACCACTTCCCCGTATCGGGATATCCCCCGGCTGCCAACAGCCACCGCCACCCGCATACCGGGTCGCACCCGCTCAGACAAGGCAACCGCGTTAAGACCGTTCCATACGTCGGCAGACACATTCTCTACCTGCTGTTCAGAGACCGACTGCCGTACCGGCGCGAGTTGAATCATTGATGCCTCCCTGGAAGAAATACGCTTACGTTCCCACCTGCCCCTTCAACCAGGCCTCGATGAACTGGTCCAGATCACCGTCCAGGACCGTCTGCGGCGAGGCGGTCTCCACGTTTGTACGCAGGTCCTTCACCATCTGATACGGGTGCAACACATAAGAGCGAATCTGACTGCCAAAGTCGGCCTGGACATTCTCCCCCTTCAGGCGGGCCTTTTCCGCGGCGATCTTCTCCTGCTCGATGGCGTATAACTTACCCCGCAGAATCCTGAGAGCAATTTCCCTATTCTGTGTCTGGCTGCGCTCATTCTGGCATGATACGACGATGCCGGTCGGTATGTGATGGAGGCGAACTGCTGTCGCGTTCTTCTGTACGCTCTGACCTCCCGCCCCGCTCGAAAGGAAGACGTCCATCCGAATATCATTCGGCGCGATCTCTATTTCGATGTCTTCGTCAATGATCGGCATGACCTCCAGCTTGGCGAAGGAGGTATGACGCCGGTTGCCCGCGTCAAACGGGCTGAGCCGCACAAGTCGGTGTGTGCCCGCCTCCGCCTGAAGGTAGCCGTAAGCGTAGGATCCATCCACAGTGATCGTGACGCTCTTGATGCCCGCCTCTTCACCCTGGGTCATGTCTGTGATTTCGGTCGCGTAGTCCTTCTTTTCCGACCAGCGCAAATACATGCGCTGCAACATCGCCGCCCAATCTTGCGCCTCGGTACCGCCAGCCCCGGCATGAATGCTGATAATCGCTCCGCCTGAGTCGTATTTCCCATTGAGCGCCAGCGTGAATTCCCGTCTTTCCAACTCCTCGTCCAAAGAGTTGGCCTCACTGTCCAACTCCGCTAGCAACTCCGCATCGCCTTCAGCCATCTCCGCCAGGTCCAGCGCGTCCTGCGTGCGCTGCTTTAGGCTGTCCCAGACGCCAATCTGCTCCTGCAGAGCGTTCAACTGCTGCATCTTCTGTTGGGCAGTCCTCTGATCGTCCCAAAAATCCGGCGCTATCGACGCCTCTTCCAATGCTTTTGCCTGTGCGACTTTGTCTGGCAGGTCAAAGCCGCCCCCGTATTGAGTCGACCCGCTCGGCTAATAGATGAAGACGGTCAGTTAGATCGCCCATGCGTCCCTATCTCCTTTGATGAAATTAGATGGCATTCTGAAGCCTCCGCCGGCCCCAGGCTTTAGGACTCTCGTGGTCCGCCAACAACGAGGCACCGGTCCCACTACTCTCCCAAAAGGCCTTCTACAAATGTTACCGGCTCAAACTCCGCCAGGTCACCCAGCTTTTCCCCCGTGCCAACGAAACGCACCGGAATCCCCAGCTGCTTCTTGATATTGAGAACGGCGCCGCCCTTGGCACTGCTGTCCAACTTGGTCAATATGATTCCGGTTACCCCTGACGCCTCCATAAAGCCTTTGGCCTGCAAAATGGCATTCTGGCCCGTGGAGGCGTCCAGCACCAGCAAAGTCTCGTGCGGCGCCCGGTGAACCTGTTTGGCAGCCACACGGCTCATCTTCTCCAATTCCTGCATGAGATTGAACTTATTCTGCAGTCTGCCCGCTGTGTCGGTGATTAGCAGGTCCGCATTTCGGCTCTCCTGGCTCGCCCGTATGGCGTCAAACAGCACCGCCGCCGGATCGGAACCGGGCGCCTGCGCGATTACATCTACGCCTGCTCGTTCTCCCCAGATCTGAAGCTGATCGATCGCCGCGGCCCGGAACGTGTCCCCTGCGGCCAGGACCACTTTTCTGCCCTTCTCTTTGTATCGCAGTGCCAGTTTGCCAATCGTAGTGGTCTTGCCCGACCCGTTCACGCCCACCACCAGCACCACTGTAAGAATGCGCGGCTCCTCAATCTGTAACTCTTCGTCAGCCTGCAGCAGCTTGACCATCTCCTGTTTCAGGATCAGATAGGCGTCTTCGCTGCGTCTGACGCCCTCCTGCTGCACCCGGTCGCGCGTGGATTCGACGAGTTCCATGGTAGTGTCCATCCCGACATCGGCAACGATCAGCGCCTCCTCCAGTTCCTCCCACAGTTCGTCGCTTACCTCGTTATCCTGAAAGATCGACCCGATCTGACTGAAGATTCCCGACCTGGTCTTCTGCAGGCTTTCTTCAATTCGTACGTCGTCGGCCGTCTTCTCTTCTTTGCGGCCAAACAGGCGCCTGAGCACGTTTGAGTCTCCTGGGATGGGCCCTGGGGGCAGTTTACGTGGCAATTATAGCACGGGCTGGAACGATAGAAAGAACATCTACCCCTAATCGCGTCCGAGTCCGAATCAGCCCGCGAAGGGCGGGCAGCGTGGCTGGAGTACGAAAATGGCCTGTTAGTAGGATTGGGTCGCCAACCTGTATACTGGATTCTAAGGAGGGATCACGGTCTCCAAACGCGCTTTGGAACCTCTACGACTGCCCCAATCCCGGTCCCCCTTAGGCAAAAATGATTGTAACCAGGGAAGAGTTGGAGCAAAGGGAAGAAAGGGAGTTGGCCGCCTATGCCATGCCCAGTGGTCGCAGCCGCGGGCGAGCCTATCCGGCCGGCGAGCACCCCTACCGTACTGCTTACCAGCGCGACCGCGACCGCATCATCCACACCACAGCATTTCGCCGGCTACAGTACAAGACCCAGGTTTTTGTCTATAACGAAGGCGATCACTACCGTAACCGCCTGACCCACACCATCGAAGTCGCCCAAATTGGCCGCACGCTGGCCCGAGCCCTGTCCTGCAATGAAGATCTCACCGAGGCCATCTGCCTCGCTCATGACTTGGGGCACCCGCCATTCGGTCATACTGGTGAAACAACGCTCAATGATCTGATGCAAGGGCACGGCGGCTACGATCACCAGAAGCAGACCTATCGCATAGTTACCCAATTGGCGCGGCGCTACCCCGATCATCTCGGCCTCAACTTGACCTACGAGGTACGTGAAGGTGTCGTCAAACATGACACCGACTATGACATCGTCGACGCCAGAAACTACAATCCCGACGAGATGGGTACCTTGGAATGTCAGCTGAGCAACCTGGCAGACGAGATCGCCTACAATACCAGTGACTCCGACGACGGCTTGCGGGCCGGCATTCTGCACCCAAAGGAATTCCTGGAGTTGGCCATTAGCCGGCGAGTCCTGGACTCACTTGGCGCAACCCCCACATCCATTGACCTCACACAACCGCTTGACCGGTACCGATTCATCCGGCGGCTCGTAGGGATCGAAGTCAGTGACGCCATCCAGGCGACGGCGGCTAACCTGCACGCGGCCAGCGTGCAGAGTCTCGTCGACCTGAGGGCGCAGGGAACAAATGTGGCTGCCTATTCAAATGAAATTGGCGAGGAAAATAAGGAGCTGAAACGGTTTCTCTTCGATCGATTCTACCGGCACTACCGCGTAGCCCGCATGGCGGCCAAGGCAGATAGGACGATTCGTGCCCTCTTCTTGGCATTTGTCGAGGAGCCGGCGCAACTGCCTCCTGAAACACAGGCCGACCGTGCCGAACTGGGTATTGACCTCCACCGCGCCGTCTGCGATTACATTGCCGGCATGACCGACCGCTACGCCATCGCCGAACACCGTCGACTGTTTGATCCCGAAGAAGGGGTCTGACCTTCAAGCCCTCGACGCCTCCGATTCCCCTCAGGACTGAACGTAAACCGCCAGACTTACGCTGACCGAACGGAACGGCATCGGCGCCTGCGCACCGTCGAGATACGAAGCGCTCTTGAGCGTACACTCCAATACAATGCTGTCGGACTGCAGCGTGCAAGTCAGTCCAGGCCGTACTTCGAGAGGCGAGGACGATTCCGAGCCTTCGCCCTCCGTGTAGTCATCCAGGCCTGAAACATCAAATCCGGGCGCGATAAGCGGCTGGCTGACGCTGGTTACCGCCGAACGATCATAGAGCCAGATGTCAAGCAGGCGGACCTGGTCTGAATCTGCGGCAGCGCGGTCCACCGACTCGTTGATGCCCATCCCGCATGCGCCCAGTAATTCACCGTCCGCCGCAGTGATTGTAAAGCTCTCGTCATACGTCTGAATGCCGAAGGCGTAGTTCGCCTCGAACCGTCCCACAAGCTGTCCTGTAGCATGGTCAACCTGCCCCGTTTCTACCTGGGCTATCTCTGACTCGACAATTTCAGTATCTGGCCCCACGCCCGGGGAGGACTCTGTCCTCTCATCCTCCACCGCAACAGGTCCGAAATGGCCGGCAGAAGCCGTGAAAGGCTCATGCTCTACCGCGCTGGCAGCCGCCCTCTGTTCCTGTTCACTCGAGACCTCGGCAGAGGACGCCCCCGATGGCAATATGGGCTGGTCTTCTTGCCAGAGCTCCTGCTCCTCGCTGCCCCGAAAACTGTCCAATCCCTCGCTCGAGGAATCTGCCGTCGCCGCGCCGGCCGGTAGCGCGCCTGCCCCTTCGTCACTGTCCTCGTCTGCGGCCCACGCCAACGCGGACGAGTCTCCACCTGTCCCTCCAGTGAACTGCTCCTCATCCAGGGCAAATTCACCCCCCTGAGTGTCCTCCATCGCAATTTCAGCGGCGTCAAACGAAACAGGGCTCTCAATACCGGGTTCATCCTCGACCAGTTGCTCTGGTGGCGCGGCAGAGTCCCCGTCCATTAGTTCGGTCGTTCCCTCGGGCGACAGAACATCATCCTGTTGGGTCGAAGAGAGATCTGCATCCACGTGCGCAACGCCATGCTGGGAGGGCTCACTGTCCGCAGCCGGGGAATGCGAGGCCGGTTCAATTGGACGCGGCACGGCGACCGCCTGCTCTCTGAAGACGGGCTCTTCCGAAGTTGCCGGTCCTGCCGGTTCGCTCTCTCTACGCAGCCAGTTTAGGCCGGGTTGGCGTTGCCCGGCCGGTCTGCCTGCAAGGGGGGGAGTTTGAGGCCGCGGCTCGCGCGGGGGGGTCGCCTGATTGGAGCGGCTTCTCTTGAATGGAAGTGGAAAAGGTTGCGCCGGAGGTTCCTTGCCCTGAGACTGGCGCAACAGTTGGTAGCCAATCACAACGCCCCCGGCCAGCAGGAGTACCGCTGCGACGTACAGCAGGCCTTGATTTACCCAGTCCAGAACGTCCGAAGGGTTTGAGTTCGACCCTTCGTTCTCTACCGCCGGGCTCTCCACCGCCTGCGCCGGCGCCGATGCCGACGCAGCGGGCGCTGTCCCCGGCGCCGCTACGCCCGGCGGCTCAACCCACTGAACAGGCCACACCCACCAACCGATAAACAGGCCGAAGGTCAACCCGACCAACCCAGCCATCAGCGTGTGAATGAGTGACCTGTTACGGTCGATCATTTTTCTGCCTGTAACTTTCGCCGTGACCTACGCTCCGCTAAAGGAGTTCGCTGCGGTCAGCGGCCTGCAACGCGGCGACGACCTGCTTCACCTGCTGAATGCTTTCCTTCTTTCCGATTAACAAAGCGTCCCCAGCGTCGATCACGACTAAGTCGTGGACATCGATCAGTGCCACCAGCCGCTTGTCGGCCGCGACAATGTTGCCCTTGCTGTTCATCTGCAGGATCTCCCCATCTACAGGGTAATTCCCTGCCTCATCCTGGGCAACCACCGTTTCAAGCGCATCCCAACTCCCCAGGTCATTCCATCCAACCTGCATCGGCACCACCGCCACCTTCTTCGCGCCTTCCATGAGCCCATAGTCAATCGATATGTCGGGCATGGCCGGCCAGACCTCAGCCAACACGCTTTCCTGTTCATTCGTGCCCAGCGCAGCCGCGATGCGGTTCATTCCATTATACAGTTCGGGCATCTGCCTCTCATACTCGGCCAGCAGCCTCGCCACTCGACTCACAAAAATGCCGCCGTTCCAATAGTATCTTCCGTCCGCCAGGAACTGCTCTGCCGTTGCCTGGTCGGGCTTTTCCAGGAAGCGGCTTACAGCGAATGTTGGCAGATCCCCGGCCAGTGGCAAATGCCCGTCTTCCCGCTGAATGTAGCCGTAGCCGGTGTGGGCTTTGGTCGGCTCAATCCCTAACACAGCGAGAAAGCCCTCGCGGGCGCATCGCTCCGCCTGCCGTAACGCTCTCTGAAAGCCGGCGCTGTCCTGGATCAGATGGTCGGCGGGAAGCACTGCCACCACTTCCTCCGGATCGCGACGCCGCAAATGCGCGCAGGCGAGCGCAATTGCCGGCGCTGTATTGCGTCCCGTCGGCTCCACCAGGACATTCGCTTCTGGCAGGTCGCCCAACTGCATCGAACACAGGCCTGAATAACGCCTGCCCGTAATCACAAAAGTGTCCTCGGCGCTGACCAACCCCTCGAGCCTGGCGACCGTCGCCTGGATCATGGTTCGACCGCTGCCGGTGATGTCGGCAAACTGTTTGGGTGTGCTCTGCCGGCTGCGGGGCCACAGACGAGTGCCAACGCCACCGGCCAGGATTACTGCATACATGTCAATATAGTATCGCTTGGCAGAGTATCATTTGGCGCGCACATACTGCATCAGCCCAACCTGACGAACCAGGCCCTTGAGCTCCATCATAGCCAGCAAACTACTGACTTCAGAATGTCCAAGCGGGGCTGCACGCATAATTTCGTTCATGTGCTGCGGCTCAGTCGAAATGTGTTGTAAGACTAACTCTTCTTCAGGGGATGCCGGTACCGCGACGCGAGCCTCCTGGTGCGCGGCAACGTTCGCCAGCTGCAGACTCTCCAGAAGATCACCGATCGAAGTTACAGGGAAAGCGCCGTCCTGAATCAGCCGGTTGCAACCCTCGCTGCCCGGGCTGAGTATCGATCCGGGGACCGCGAAGACATCCCGAGCTTGCTCAGCGGCAAAACTGGCCGTAATCAGGGCGCCGCTCCGCCTTCCTGCTTCGACAACCACGACCGCCAGACTCAAACCGCTGATGATTCGGTTGCGGGGCGGAAAGTTACTGGCTTCAGGCTTTGTGCCCAGCGGGTACTCGCTGACCAACGCCCCCTGTTCGATGATCTGCAACGCGAGTCTACGGTTTCGCGCCGGGTATATCTGGTCGACACTGCTCCCCAATACCGCAATCGTGCGGCCGCCGGCCTCTACTGCCGCCTGATGGGCAACCGCGTCGACACCCAACGCCAGTCCGCTGACTACGGTTACGCCGTGCCTCGCCAGTTCACTGCCCAGTTCCCGTGCCACCTCCCGCCCGTACGCGGAAACTTGCCGCGTGCCGACGATCGCCACCGCAAGCTCGTCCTGCTCCTCAAGCCGGCCGCGCACGTACAAGACAGGCGGGGGCTGCGGAATCTTGCGAAGACTGGTCGGATATCCACGATCATCCCAGCAAAAGACACCGTATCCGCGGCGATTCACTTGGGCCAACTCGACCGCGGGGTCCAGTTGCTTCCGGGCTGTCAGCAGGTTTTCGATGCTGCGCCGGTCGAGCCCTGCCGCCTGTAGTGTCCGAAGTGGCGCTTTCCAGGCCGTTGCGATGTCTCCGCACTGTTCCAAAAGGGCTGTTAGCCGTGTCGGCCCAATGCCTGGCACACGGTTAAAGGCTATCCAAAAAGCACGATCGTCCATAGTTGGGGGAAGTTTTCAAATGCCAGCGGCAGTAAATCCGAGGTTACTCTCCACCATCTTCGAGCATCCCAGGCTGTAAGCGAACAGTCAATGTCCCGGCCTCAGTGTCCACCGCACGCACAACCTCCGCAAGTGCGGGGATGAGTAGGTCGCGATCGCGGTTGACTCCCGGTTCCGGTCGGACAATGTACACCTCGTTGGCCCCGGTGAACAGAACATCCGCCACCTCACCCAACTGGCTCTCGGATTCTGTCTGCACTTTCAAGCCCACAATGTCATGGACCCAGAAGGAATCCGCATCCAACTCCATCGCCGCCCCTTCCGGAATGTACAGCCATTCATTGAGAAGTTCCTCAGCGTCGAATCTGCTGGTTACCTCATCAAAATGGACGAGAAAAATGCCTTGGTGTGGCCGCGAGGACGCGATCTCCGCCAGCAAGAGCTCTTCCCCGATAAGGAGCTGTTGACCCGCGGCGAAGCGGGAGTCAAAGTCGGTATGGGACTCAACCCTCACCTCACCCCGCATCCCATGCGCGCCAAGGATCCGACCGACGGCCAGGTGCCCGTCAGGTACCGAGGTTGATCTCTGGTGAAAGCGGTTCCTACGTGAACGGCCGCCCTTCTTAGGCCGACGATTCCGCTTCGATCGAGTTTCCATCTTGATTGTCTCTGTGCCCGCAGACGACTTCTCAAAGAAGAATAGCCATACTGCGAAACACGTCTCTCCGGATCTTCTGTGCAGGCTGCATTGCCTAGGGACCGCCCGCCACTTCAAGAAACGACCCTAGGTCCGCCATCCCGTGGGCACGAGGGACCAGACGGACCATTTTGCGGTCGCGGAAACGGGCAGCTGCAAAGAGCCTGCCTGTAGAGGAGACTATGACCCGTTGGAGCGGCTACATAATCTTCAGTATCACGTCGCGTGACTGGCGAACTGATGCCACTTTCAGGACTGACCGCATTGCGTTGGCCACTCTGCCGTTCTTGCCGATCACCCTGCCGGCATCCTCCGGCGCTACCTGCAGGCGCAAAACTACCCTTTCCCGGTAAACGCGTTCGGAAACGTGCACGTCATCCGGTGACTCCACGAGAGCTCTTGCCATGAATTCGACCAGTTCTTTCATAAGGTTCTCGCTTTATCAGGCAGCTTCAGGCTCGGCCTCCACTTCGGCCTCCGCCTCAGTAGCGCCGGCTTCAATCTCTCTCAGCTTTCCCTCTTCATCTGTGATTCCGGTTTTCGTCAACAACCGGGCCACGGCTTCACTGGGCTGAGCCCCGACACTTACCCAGTGACCGGCGCGTTCGGTCTTGATTTCAATCGTTGGCGGATCTGTCATCGGATCGTACGTGCCGATGTTTTCAATGAAACGGCCGTCGCGCGGGCTGCGCTGGTCGGCCACCACGATGCGATAAAACGGCTTCTTTTTTGCGCCCATGCGGCGCAGACGAATGCGGACCACTGATTTCCACTCCTTGGTTAATGTCTGCCAATCTCTTAGCTTGATTTCTCGTCGGTTACGAGCCCCGCGCTCAAAGGCGCCGAAGCTTCCATACATGGTGCTTCTACGAAAGACGGCCCTGACGCAACGACGCCAGAATTCCATCGGAATTCGGCTCGCGTTGACGGCGCCTGCGCCGCTTCTTCTTCTTGCTTCCCTGATCCCCTAACATGCCCGTCTGCTTCATCATCTTCTGCATATCTCGAAAGCGCTTGATGAGCTGGTTGACGTCCTCAACTGATGTGCCGCTGCCTCTCGCAATGCGCCGCCGGCGGCTTGCATTGAGCACATTAGGCAGGCGTCGCTCCTGCGTCGTCATGCTATTGATGATTGCTTCAATCTGTTTTAGGTCGGAATTGAGATCCTGGGCATCAATCTGTTTTGCCATCTGCCCCATGCCCGGAACCATCTTCAAAATGTCCTGGATGGAGCCAAGCCGCTGCAGCTTCTCAAGCTGATCGCGGAAGTCCTCAAAGTCGAACTGGCCGCCGGCCAGCCTTTCCTCCATCGCCAGGGCGTCCTCTTCACTGATGCCGTCCGAGGCCTTCTCAATCAGTGTGAGGACGTCGCCCATGCCGAGGATTCGTCCCGCCAGCCGGTCCGAATGAAACGGCTCCAGCCCGTCCATCTTTTCACTCGTGCCCAGAAACTTGATCGGGACGCCCGTTACCTCGCGAATGCTTAGCGCAGCCCCACCTCTGGCGTCCCCGTCTATCTTTGTCATCACCAGCCCGGTCACCGGCACGCGTTCATGGAAACCCTGAGCGACCGTCACCGCCTCCTGCCCCGTCATCGCATCGACGACCAGCAGTACATCCGCCGGTCTCGCCACCAGGCGGATCTGCTCCAACTCCTGCATCATCGCTTCGTCGATCTGCAATCGGCCGGCCGTGTCCAGGATCAGGGCCGTGTAGGCCTTCTCTCTTGCAAGGCGCAACGCGTTCTTGACGATACTGCTGGGCGCGACCTCCGTTCCCTCGTTGTGGACAGGGATATCGATCTGGCGGCCAAGTGTCTCCAACTGCAGGATCGCCGCCGGGCGGTAAATGTCTGCTGCAACCAATAAAGGGCGTTGCCCTTGCTTGCGCAGACGCAAGGCCAGCTTGGCGGCCATCGTCGTCTTGCCCGCGCCCTGCAATCCCACCAGCATGAGCACGTTGGGCGGCGGGCCGGACAGGTCGAGCGGCGCCGGTTCCCCCAAAAGCTTCACCAACTCTTCATTGACAATCTTGACGACCTGCTGCGCCGGCGTGAGGCTTTCCATCACCTCGATACCTATCGCCCGCTCCTTGATCCGGCCGACGAACTCTCTGACCACCTTATAGTTGACGTCGGCCTCAAGTAGCGCCAATCTCACTTCACGCAGAGCCGCATTGACATCGCGTTCAGAGAGCCTGCCCCGAGTGGCCAGGTTGTCAAAAACGTCTTGCAATTTGTCAGACAAACTCTCGAACACGGACTCTTTCCCGTTTGCTTCCCTGTACCGGTACTCTAAGCAGACACAGAAGAAGTATTATAAGCTAGAACGGGTGTGCCAGCCAAATTCCTTGCCGCCCCGGAGCACCGCGCGCGGCGACACCATTCCCCCAAAGTCTATACCGATTTGAGAATTTCTGCTAATGGGGACGCCTGCTGGGGCTTCAAGGAAAGGGCAGCGACAGCGTCAGGAATTGAGTTCGTGGAAGGGAATCTACCCAACCTTATGTAGATCCCGTTTGACACCAGGACCTTTCCCGCAGATCATGCAACGGCATCGCGAGGATCATGTCTGCCTTTACGCAATACGAAATACGCAATAAGCAATACACAGTACCCAAAGGTCGGGCTCTCAAATCTAACGCAAACGAATTGCCGTCACGCTGCTAACTTCCGGATTGCGAAGTACGCACATACACTTCGTAAATGCGCTGGACCGCCGTAATGTTCGTCAATACGGCCAGCACCCACAATGCCGGCAGCACAAGGCCCAGTATCAGACTGGCGATGAGCAGAACAAGACGTTCAGGCCTCTGCAGAATTCCTACATTACACTCAATATCCAGCCCTTCAGCCCTTGCCCGTGTATAGCTGACTGCCCAGGAGCCCACCAGGGTCAGGAAGATCAGAAGGAGGTGCGTCTGAGCGTCGCCCTCGTTGGCGTAGTAGAACGCCAGCCCTAGAAAAGTGATGCTCTCGGAATACCGGTCCAGTGTGCTGTCCAGAAAGGCGCCAAACTTGCTTTCCAACTGGCTTACGCGCGCCAAGGCGCCGTCGACCATGTCCAACATCGCCGCCGCCCACAACACGCCGCCGCCAATGCGCAGGCTCCCCGAAGCTAATATCCCCGCCGCGCAAATTGTCAGCGCAAAGCCGGCAAAAGAGACCATGTTCGGGGTCACGCCCATGCCATGCAGCCAGCGGACGATAGCGCCTACCCCGGACGAAAGCATTGGTCGAACGTACTTCGCCAACATCGATCGTTTTCTTTCAGGCTCTCAAAGATTGATGGAAAAGGTCCGAAAAGGTCGGGGGCAGTATACAATCGCCAACGACGGAGCGCAAAAGGCGGCCATGTGGCAGGGTGCATCCAAGAATAGGGGTGAACTCTCGTCTACCTCTGATATCGACCAGACCGTGTCCAGTCTTCACTTCCAACACCCTCCTCAGCAATCTAACGCGATTTCATGGAAGTCAGCCCACTACTATCTGGCCATTCTCAGAAATCGGAGCCGCATAAAGCTGCCCGCCGCGCAGCGAGCCGAGCGTGAATCCCCACCCGTCGGTCTGGCGAGTATCTCTCTGTGAACCCGGATCAAGTATGTAAGCGGTAGCAGGCGTCGTGATCGAGAGAGTATCCTGAAATGAAGTGAAATGAGAGTAGTGAATGTGCCCGCTCAGAATAGCGTGCACATGGTGGCCGGATATTACCTTCGCCAGACCTTCTGGGTTGTTCAGGCACATTTCATTCAACGGCTCAACTGTGCAATAGACCGGTGGGTGGTGAAGGGCAATCAGATTGCCAAGAGGAGCTGGTTTCTGCAACTCTTCTGCAAGCCACGCCAGTTGAGGCTCGTCAATTTCGCCACTCACTCCCTCCGGCAACTTGCTGTCCAACATGATGACCCGCAGTCCGCCGAACATCGTGCTGTGGTAATAGCGACACGATTCGTCCGTGGACGCCTCACCCAATACAACGCGGCGAAAATGAACCCGGCCATCGTGATTCCCGAGGCCAAGGATTAGCGGCGCGCCGAACGCCCGCAACTCATCCAGAACCTGGTTCAGCCTTCTGTACTCGGCCTCCTTGCCATCGTTAACCAAATCCCCGCTCAGAATGAAGAAGTCTGGGCTGACGTCCATGTTTCGGATTTGCGCCATGACGCCCCGCACCTTGTCGGCTGGCCGCCGTCCATAGAGCAGCTCCTCGTCACCCGCCAGTATGTGCAGGTCTGTCAGATGTACGAAAGTTAAGTCGGTCATAGTAGTTGCGCCTTCCAGTCTGGGGCTATATATTGAATGAATACTATCCAAATTCGGCGATTCAGACCGTAGCCAGCATATAGGGTCCAATAGTATACGCCTAACGGTTGCTGAACAAACGGAAAAACGCAACGACGCGGCTACAACTGATTTGCGAACTGAATGAGGGCAGCGCAGGCGTTTACTCTCTCCTCATTCTCTGTTTTTTGGGCGGTCGGGCCTTCGGCCCTCCCTTGTGCAGGGGCTGCGCCCCCGCAACGCCCCCCTCCAAAAACATGCCTCATCCACCATACGCCGTAGTTCCAGTGGTGTGTCTTATCCAAGGTGGCGGCGGCCAACGAGTACACGACGAGACAGTCCGAAATGCGGCCTGGCTGAAGGTCTGGTCAAAACAGGCGCTGTGTAGGGCTAGGTAGTTGCCAAAAACTGGGAAAGAATTTCGATATGAGCGACAAAATAATCTATTCGATGGTAGAAGTCGGAAGAAGCTATGGCCCCAACCAGCGCGTACTTCGCGACATTAGCCTGGGTTTCTTTCTGGGAGCAAAGATCGGCGTTCTGGGCCTTAACGGGGCAGGTAAGTCCACGCTACTGCGAATTATGGCCGGTGAGGAGAGCCAGTTCGACGGCGAAACGATCCTGGCCGAGGGCTACACTCGCGGCTTTCTGCCCCAGGAGCCGGTTCTCGACCCGTCCAGGACTGTGCGTCAGATCGTGGAGGAGGGCGCGCAGGAAGCAGTAGACGCGCTTGCAGAGTTCGACGCCATCAACGCCCGTTTCAACGAGGACCTCACCGCCGAAGAGATGGACCAGCTCATCGAAAGGCAGGGCGTCGTCCAGGACCGGCTGGATGCACTGGACGCCTGGGACCTCGACAGCCGCCTGGAACTGGCAATGGACGCGCTGCGCTGCCCTCCCGGTGATACCTCCGTGTCAATCCTTTCCGGCGGTGAACTACGGCGTGTCGCGCTCACCAGGCTGCTCCTGAAAAAGCCGGACATCCTCCTCCTGGACGAACCGACCAACCACCTCGACGCCCAATCCGTTTCTTGGCTCGAGCGCCACCTGCAGGAATACGCCGGCACGGTCATCGCAGTCACCCACGATCGCTACTTTCTCGACAACGTAGCAGGTTGGATACTTGAGCTGGATCGCGGCCATGGCATTCCATGGCGGGGCAACTACTCAGGCTGGCTGGAGCAGAAACAACAGCGCCTTGCTCAGGAGGAAAAGCAGGAAGGCGCCCGTCAGAAGACCTTGCAGAGAGAGCTGGAGTGGCTGAATATGTCACCCAGAGCCCAGCAGACCAAACGCAAATCGCGCGTCAACGCCTATAACGAGCTCCTCAGCCAGGAGTTCGAGAAGGCGCGTGAGGACAGGGAGATCTACATTCCCCCAGGCCCTCGCCTGGGGGACGTTGTGATTAGAACCGAGTCGCTCACCAAGGGTTTCGGCGAAAACCTGCTCTTCGAGGATCTCTCTCTCGACATTCCGCCAGGCGCCATCGTCGGCATCATCGGCGCCAATGGCGCCGGCAAAACGACTCTATTTCGAATTCTGACCGGCGCAGAAACGCCCGACAGTGGCCGCGTCCAGCGTGGCGAGACCGTTTCACTGGCCTACGTCGACCAGAGCCGTGATAGCCTCGAATCCGAAAACAGTGTCTGGGAGGAAATCAGCGGAGGGAATGAGCAACTGCTACTGGGGAGCCGCCAGGTGAACAGCCGCGCCTACGTAGCCCGTTTCACCTTCAGCGGGCAGGACCAGCAGAAAAAGGTCGGTTCACTATCAGGCGGCGAGCGCAACCGTGTCCATCTGGCAAAACTGCTCAAAAGTGGCGCCAATGTCATCCTGCTGGACGAGCCGAGTAACGACCTCGATGTCAATACGCTCCGTGCTCTCGAAGATGCACTTGAGACCTTTGCCGGCACCGCGATGGTCATCTCCCACGACCGCTGGTTCCTGGACCGTATCGCCACGCACATTCTTGCCTTCGAAGGGGAAAGCAACGTGCTGTGGTTTCCCGGCAACTACAGCGAGTACGAAGAGGACAGACTCAACCGGCTCGGCGCGGCGTCCACTCGCCCCCACCGTATCACCTACCGAAAGCTGAGTCGCGCCTGAGATCCTCGCCTGCCGCAGGTTCTAATACATGCCCGCCAGCTCCCCGGCCTGCTCGCGCAGGCGCTCTCTCTCCACACGCGCAGCAGGGCATCCGAGAACTGCCGCAATCTCCTCCCCGTCCAGAGCAGCCAACTGCGAAAATGTGGATATCCCCGCATCCCGGAGCCGCTCAGCATACGTCGGACCGATGCCCATAATCCGGGTCAAATCGTCAGATTCCTTATCCTCCGGGGGAGCCTCAAGTGTAAGATCGGTGTGCTCCTCCCTTCCGCCTGCTGGAGAACTTGGCGCCGGACTGCTTTCGACGACCTCCCGATCGGGGGAACCGCTCTCGTCCGACAGCAAAACAGGCGGTTCCGTCACGGGTGCCTCCGCAGTTTCCGCCGTCGACTCAGATGCACTGATTCCGCTCTGAAATGCCTGCTCACCGTCAGGGCCGGGATCGTCCTGGCGACCCCCCAATACACCATTCGGAAGTCGTCCCGAGCCGCGCGCCACATGCACAATCACCGCCCCTGTTCCGGTCGATCCAACCAGCAGCGCCACAATGAATCCCAGGCAAGGAAAGATCACCCAGGCAAAGGCTGTTACACCCGTGACGACCAGCGAGCTGATCCCAACGGAAATCAGCGGATTCCAGGAGGAACTGCCAGGACCGGCAACAAGCTCGTCTAGCCTGCGGCCCAACCAGTAGCAAGTTACCGTCCAGCCGCATAGGAGAACGAGCGCAAGAAGAGCTAAGAGGGGCAACGCAAGCAGAGCGAAACAGATTGTGATCGTCAGGATAGCGGCCAGAAGACCTGCCCCCATGATCCCGATCGCGCCAGTGGCAAAACTAAGCGCGGTCTCTTTCTCCGCGGTCCCGGAAATAGCCTTCACCTGCTTGGGAAGCAACCAGGCAAACAGAAGAACAAGACCGGTGATCAGCAACGTCCACAAAAAGGCGCGTACCAGCTTTCCGAGAAATATAAGGAACCAGGACGCCTGACTGGAAGTCGCGTTGGCGCGCGCTGTGGCGGCTGCTTCCAGCGCCACTTCACGTTGCAGTTCAGCCTGCTCGCGCACGGCTTCTGCCGCATCCTCAGCTGCTTCTGCCGCCGCTTCTGCCGCATCCTCGGCCGCTTCTGCCAGCTCCTCTGCTGCCTCCTCAGCTGCTTCCGCCGCCTCCTCTGCTGCCTCCTCCGCAGCTTCTGCCGCCTCTTCCGCGGCTTCCTCCAGCTCTTCCACTGCCCTTTGAAGCCGTCTGGACCGGGCCCGAACATCCTCTCCTGACCCGCCCACTTCAACGACCGGCGCATTCGGAGGATCAGGCTGCTTGGGTGGGTCCACGAGGGCGAGTGGTGCCGTCGCCGCTGAAGGGAGATTAGGCTGCGCCGCGCCATTTGCGTAGATGCGCCAGCTGGTGCCGCCGGCCACGTGCGCGTCCGGTTCTTGCTCTATCCGCCCACCAACTACTCTGACATTGCCGCCGACGCGTGAGTGCCCAGCCAGTTCGACGTCGCCGCCGACAACAGCGACATTGCCGCCAACTACCGAGGAATCCTCTACCTCCGCATCGCCTCCCACCACACTGACATTGCCGCCGACCTGAGCGTGCCCTGTCAGGTCAACGTCACCGCCTATTACAACAAGATTGCCGCCGACCCGCCCTTCCAAAGTCAGGTCGTCGCCTACGATCAGCAGGTTCCCAATGATGTGCTCGTGTTCACCGATCTGCACATCGCCGCCAAAAAGGGTTACGTTGCGCTGCTCGAAACTGACATTGAATTCGTTTCGCCCCTGTCTGGACTGTGTAAACAGAAAGACGAACGTCCCAAACGCGAAGATAAGAATGAACGTTGTCCAGCATCCAATCCTGCGTAACGACTTCATTCGGCAATCCTCTTCGTCAAAACAAACGGGACCACCCTATTTCTTCCTGCCGCACACGCTTGTTCACCTATACCGGAACTGTGCAGGCCGGCGCGGACAGGCAAACTGCTTCTGTTTCTGCAACGTCTGATCTGGATGAGCCTCACAACGCTATCTTCCTTAATCCCTCTTAAGCCCGCGAACGTAGAGGCTGCGTCGTGCGCTGGATGAGGATGCACCATAGCGCAATCGCCGCGACTGCGATGACCAGATAGGCCGAAGCAACGCCTAAGGCGGTCGGCGTCCCCGTGATCTCCACAACGACCTCCCACAACGAATACCCTACGACCCCCGCCACCGCCCACAACTCATTCAGGAACAGGCCCGTTTCCGCCAGGCGGTCCAGGTTGGTATAAACGAGCGTACCTGCCAGGGCACAGACGCCGACCAGCCCCAGTGACCAGACAACTAAGGTAAACACGGTCAGCATCACCCCAACACGCAGATTGCGCACCCGTTCCTGTTGAGCCAGTCGCTGCGCCACCGAACGGGAAAAATCGAACGCCGGCACAGGCACTGGCGCCGTCCGCAGCTTGTCATCGATTGCTTGCCACAAAAGCCACTGTGCACGGCACCCGCTGCACCGTTCAAGATGCCCGTCAAGTCGCCTTTTCTCGTCCCCCTCAAGCATGCCGTCCAATGCCAGCGAAATTAACATCAAATACTCGCTGTGGTCCACGGCTTTGCTGGGTGACACGCTCTCTACGTTAAGCCTTTTCGCCATCTTGGCCTCCTGAACGCCTAAAGGCTTGCGCCGCTGATGAGGGCCCTGTGCAAAAGAACAGTCTGTGCTGTCCAACCCTCCTCCGGCCTCCCGGACTGTCCTGCCGAACTGCCTCGAGCGGCCGGTTGGTCCGGTTCTGCATTCTGTACCGCGTTCATCTGCCCGGACAGGTTACCCGCAGCACGGGGACTCTCCGCTCGATGCGGCTGCTGCGCCGCTTCGTATAGCTCAGCCAGCTTCTTCCGAGCCCGGAAGAGCCGGCTCTTGACAGCCGCCACCGAAATGTCCATCACGTCCGCGATCTCCTGGTAGCTGCAATCGTTCCAATAACGCAACACCAGAGGAGTTCGGTATTCCGGTTCCAACTGATTGACAAGGGCCTGCATCTCCTCCGCCTGTTCACCCGCCAACGCTTCGGCCTCAGGCTTGGCTGAATCGCCTTCCAGACTGAAAACAACCGGCGATTCGTCCAGCCCCACAAACTGCACACGCCGTTTCCGCAACCGGTCTATGCAGTGATAGTTGGCAATTGAAAAGAGCCAGGTGCTGAACTTCCGGCCTGGATCATACTGATCCAGACGCGAATAGGCCCGCAGGAAAGTCTCCTGGGCGGCGTCTTCGGCTTCGGAATAATCGCCGAGCATGCGATAGGTCAAAGCAAAGACCGGCCTCTGATAGGTCTCTACCAGTCGGCCAAACGCCTCTTGCTCACCTGCCCTGGCTCGGTCTAGCCAGTCTTGTTCATGTTCATTCATTCATCTATACCTTTGGACGCTTATTGTCTACTACGCACCTTCGAAGGGAAAGTTTCGAGGGGCTTTGGTTTGTCCTGCCAATTGTCCTCGTTATATAATAAATCGGATTAGGCGTGCGCTGTCCTGCCATTGCCCTGACTGAAAGCTGACATACCTCCGCCCACCGGATCAGACCTCGCGGCGAAGGCGCGGCCCATCGGTTGGAACAAGCTTGGGCCGCCGCGCGACGCGACAGGCAAATCAGGTCGTGAGCTCGATGTCCGCAGATTCCAATCACCGTGACATCCCGTCTTCCGTCTGAACCCTTGAAAGGAACGGACCACGATGCAAGTCATCTATCCATTCACCGCGATTGTCGGCCAAGAGCGCATGAAAAGAGCGCTGATCCTGAATGCAGTCCATCCGCTGATCGGCGGTGTGCTGATCAGGGGCGAACGCGGCACGGCCAAATCGACCGCCGCCAGGGGCCTGGCAGCCCTGCTGCCGGCAATAGAAGCGGTAGATGGATGCCCCTTCGCTTGTAACGGGGACACGACACTCGGCCTCTGCCATGTTTGCGAAGGAGGCGCCCGCAACGGGGAGCTAAAGGTCGGACAGCGCAATACGCCGTTCATCGATCTCCCAGTCAGCGCAACCGAAGATCGGGTCGTCGGCACGCTGGATATCGAAAAAGCCATCCGCCAGGGTGAGCGCCACTTCGAACCGGGCATTCTCGCCGCCGCAAACCGCGGAATCCTCTACGTGGACGAGGTCAACCTCCTCGATGACCACGTCGTTGATCTGCTTCTGGATAGCGCGGCCATGGGTGTCAATGTCGTCGAACGCGAAGGCATCAGCGTCCAGCATCCCGCCCGCTTCGTTCTCGTCGGCTCCATGAATCCCGAAGAAGGCGACCTGCGACCACAACTTCTGGACCGATTTGCCCATGCCGTAGACGTAGTCGGCATCGACGAACCCCGGTCCCGCGTGGAAATCCTGCGCCGTCGCACCCGCTTCGAGCAGGACGCAGACCGCTTCTCGGAAGACTTTGCCGATGAAGCCAAGAGCTTGGGAGAACGCATCATCCAGGCCCGCCGCGGCTACGACCGCGTTAGCTATACTGACAAAGATCTCTACACGATTGCCGCCCTCACCAGCAGCTTCAGCGTCGATGGACACCGGGCGGACCTCGTAATCCTCAATACCGCCCGCGCCCAGGCCGCTTTCGAAGGAAGGGACGCCATTACAGACAGGGATATCCTCATGTCGGCGGAACTGGCGCTTCCCCACCGCATGAAGAAACAACCCTTCCAGGATACCGCCCTGCAGCCCGAACAGCTCGAGGCCAATATGCGCCAGGCCCGAGCCGAAGCCGAGGAAAACGAAGAAGCAATGGAAGAGGCGGACGGGGACGCGGCGACAACGGAAAAAAAAGTGAAGAGGGTGATGACTCAGAGGAGCTAGACTCCTCGCCGGAGAGCGGCGAAGGCGGCGTAGCACAGCCGGACGCAGCTCCCCAACAGAGTTCATCACCCGGAGACGAAAAGGGAGCCCGCAAACCGGTCGACGTCGGAGAGGTCTTCGAAGCCCGTAAACTGGATACGCCTCTCGACAAAATGACGCGCGAAAAGTCCGGCAAGCGCTCCTACAGCCGGACGGACCGCAAGCGCGGCCGCTACATCAAGGCGCGCCCAGCCAACGAAAAATACGACGACGTCGCCTTCGACGCCACTCTGCGCAATGCTGCCCCCTACCAGAAGGAACGGCACGCCAGCGGTGAGAGCGACCTTGCGTTGCAGCTGCGTATGTCCGATCTGCAACGCAAAATCCGCGTCCGCCGCACAGGCAATCTCATCCTCTTCGTCGTCGACGCCAGCTGGTCGATGGCGGCCAGCGAACGCATGGAGGCCACAAAGGGCGCCATCTTCAGCCTGTTGGTCGAAGCCTATCAACGCCGCGACCAAGTTGGGCTCGTCGTCTTTCAGCGCGACAAGGCCCGTGTCGTCCTGCCGCCGACCAACAGCGTCGAACTCGCCGAAAGGGCCCTGCAAGACCTCCCTGTTGGTGGCAAGACTCCCCTCAGTAGCGGCCTCTTGGCCACCTGGCAGGTGGTCGAAAACGCCCAGCGACGCGATCCCGAGCTCCGCCCCCTGGTGATGCTCCTGACCGACGGCGCCGGCAACGTAAGTATGACCGGCATGCCCGCGCAGGAAGAGGCCATGAGAATGGCCTCCCTCTTTGACAATGAGGAAGTCCGTACCATCGTCATCAACATGGAGCACATGGCCTTCGATCGCGGCCTTGCACAGGCCCTGGCCGACCAGATGGGCGGCGTCTGCTACAACCTGCCCGACCTGCGGGCCGACACCCTCCTCAATACAGTAAA
This sequence comes from Caldilineaceae bacterium, assembly GCA_958295845.1. Classification (GTDB taxonomy): domain Bacteria; phylum Chloroflexota; class Anaerolineae; order Caldilineales; family Caldilineaceae; genus Bin5. The sequence goes on along the minus strand of OY282376.1, from coordinate 3,496,088 downwards.
GCGGGAGATCGGCGGGTGATGCAGTCCGCCACTCCCGGCCGGCCAACGCCGCAAACGCCGGAAACTTTCCCGACAAACACCTCTTTCGCATAGCGAGCATCTCTCGATGACTACCGACACGAGCAGATCTAGTAGCGCCGCCGCCCTGAAGGGCTCATGGGAGGCCCTCCACACTGAGGCCGTGGCCCTCTCACGGCAGGGCAATGACGAAGCCCTGTCCAAGTACGGCTTTCTGATCAAGCGACTCGCCGGCCTGCCGCAGGCGCGACGAGCAGCCCAGGACGAAAGGTTGCAACGCATTCTGGACCAGAGTGTGCTGGGCCAGCAGTCCTACTACGCCAGGCGCAACCGCCTGGACGAGATGGCCGCGCTTGATGACGAAGTCTTTGAAATACTGAGCGAGGACGCCAAGTCCTTGTGGCGGGAGAACCAGGCACGCGCTTACTGGTGGCTTGGCCGACCTGACGAAGCCGTTGAAATTGTACGCGCCGAGGCCGAAGATCTTCCCTTTGACGTCGACCTGCGTTGGCTACTCTTCTCAATCCTGATCGACGACGGAAAGCTCGACGACGCCGATGACGTCCGGCAGTCACTGTTGACCGAGTTGCAGGGCCTGTTCCGTGCACAGGGCCTGTCGGACGCCCTCGTCGAAGATGTAGATGTGCAGATTCAGGTCAAAGAGCGGCTGACCAGCGAGACTGAAACAAACCAGGTTTCGGTCCAGTTTGGGCTCGTTCACTTTCTGCGCAGCTGCGTGGAGCTGGAAAGACAGCGCTGGCAGGAAGCTGCCAATGCTTTCGGTATGGCCGCCAGAGTGTCAGACGCCTACAGCGACCGCTGGCACCTTCTCTATCGCCCCCTGGTCTTGAACAGCCAAGGCCAACTGGCCCAGCGTGCGCTTAATCGCGAAAACTCGCCAGTCTCCCAGGGATTCTGGCGCGGCCTCTCCGGCTACTATACCGGTGACCGCCAGGGCGCGGCCACCGAATGGCGGCGCGTGACCCGGGTCCCGCTCGAAGAGGTGACGCTTTCAGCGGTCGGAGACTGGATTCTGGCCCACTACTATCTGGACGCAGTTCAGGCCCCCCAACCGTCTGACGAAGACAGCGCGGAGCAGCCGGACAAAGGCGAAGTAGATGAGGAAGACAAACAGGACAGCAACGATATGTCGGACCAAGTTCGCCAGGGACTGCAAGTAGCCTTGAATCTGCTTGGGCAGCAGGAAACACGGCGCGACCCGCTCGTCTTGGGGTTGGCGGCTCTTGGATGGGGCATAAGCGGTCGCAAGGAACACCTGCAACGCAACCTTCGCCATGCGGTGGAGCTCCTGCGCGCCTCACTTCAGGACAGTAAGCTCTCCGTCTTCAACTGGTATTTTTTCAGAGATCTGCTCCCGCCAGAGCTCTTCGCCGAGTTCGAGAGCTACTTCCACGCACCGAGGACCTTCGAAGAGGAGCCAACCGAAGCATAGGGGACGGCGGCCTCGACCAATACGTCCAATTCCTCCGTCGCCAAAAGACCTGCCGCTGCTCAGCGACTGTTTTTCCCCTTACCGTACCTGTGCAGCACGCCCCCGTAAGGGACCGGCTTGATTCGCTTGCGCCATTTCGCATAGGTACTGAAGAAATGCGGCCAAAAGGGACTCTCCTCTCCCATCGGCTTCCCACGCTGCAACGCATCCACAAACGACTCCGGCTCGTCCTCAAACGCCGGCATCTCCATATAGCAGTGTCCCAATTCGAATGGAATGTGCGCGTCGCTGCCTGCCGTAACCAGAAGGCCATGCTCCTGAGCCAGTGATAGCGCGGCGACATTGTCGTGCGGACGCACGCAGCGGGCGTTGCGCACCTCAAGCGCGTCCACCAGGCCGATCACCTCCAGCACACTTTCCATCCCCATCGCCGAATTTCGCAACGAGTCCAGCGGATGCGGAATGGCCACCACCGCGCCCTGTTCGCGCAGCCGGCGAACTGTCTCCTGCGGGGAGAGGCCGCGCGGCACCTCCTCCTTGACGAAATAGGCGATCAGCTCACCGTGCGTCGTCATTATCTCCTCACCGACGATGATCAGATCGGGGGCAAGTTCTTTTGCTCGCAAAGCGCCGGCCAGGTTGTCGTGTTCAGTGATCGCCAGCTTGTCCAGGCCGATTTCGCGCGCGCGGGCAATCGCGTCCTCGGTCCGTGTGAGACAATCCTTACTGAATATGGTGTGAGAATGTAGATCGACTTTCCACATCGGCTTTATCTTTCCTGTCACTGCTAATGAACAGAAAGTGTAGCAGCACGTCTAAGCTTGGGCCTCCTGCTCTTCCACTGCTGTGTCCTTCTGAAACGTCAGCAGATGCGGCCACAGGGCCAGACTGACGAGGCCGATGGCTACACCAAACCATAGCGTGGCAAAGCGGATAACTAATGCCGCCGCCGCCGCCGCCGGTCGCGACAGGTCCAACAGCTGAATACTCAGCGCCGCCAGCGAACTCTCCACGCCTCCCAGACCCCCCGGGGTCGCAACAACCGCCCCAACGACCATGCTCAAGTTAAAGGCAGAAACTGCCGTCAACATGGAACTGACTCCTGCCTCCGCCCCAAAGCCGAGCAAAATAAGGTAGAAGCCAATCCCCTGGCTTGCCCAACTGACCACGCCGATCAGGACCGACGTGAACAGGTACTTTGGTTGCAGAAGAAAATAGCTGCTCTCGTAAAACGCCGCCAGCTTGTCTGCGAAACGATTCACCAACGGCAAACGGTGGCCCAACCCTAGCCCCCAGAGCGCCAGCGGCCTTATCTGTATCGCCACGATGATTCCCGCAATGACCAGCATGGCAGTCGCCGCCGCTAGCCTCATCGTCCCTTCGCCGATTGCCAGCAGTCCCAGTCCGGCCAGCAGAATCATCGCCAACCCATCGGTCAACCGCTCTGCCAGCACGACCGGAGCAACGACCGAGAAAGGCGTCCCGCTGACATTTCGGACCATGAACGCCCGCACAAATTCGCCCACCTTCCCCGGCGTCATCATCATCAGGAAGCTGATACCGTATATGCGGGCGCTCTGACCGAACCCAATAGGCGCCCGAATCAACCGCAGATACCAGTGCCACTTCAGCAACCTGACGCCGAAATTCACAAGCGTCAAACCCAGCGTTGGCGGCAGCCACCGCCACGGGAAGTCGGCCAGCAGCTCGGACAGCTGTCGCCAGTCGCCGTATATGATCAACCCTATGTAGACTAGCAGGGCCAGCAACAGGGACCAGAGAAACTGAACGCCCAGCCGTTTTCGATCCATATCCCATCCATCTAAGTGTGCCAGGCATCCGAAGTTCCGCGAATCTGCCCGCTGTGTGCGCCAATTATAGCCCCGCCCTTCGGGAACACTCAATCCAGAGGGCCGAGAGGAATGCCATTGAACGTGGTCCTGCTACATCTGCGACGTCAACGTGCCTGAACTCTCGGTCGAACGCCAGAAGTCGAGCACGATGCCCGCAAATTCTTGCGGCCTCTCCAGGTGGACGGCATGTCCCGTCTCCGGGATGACCGCCAGGCTCGCCCTTGGGATGCTCTGCGCCATCAGTCGATTGACTGCGACAAACCGCTCGTCTTCCGCGCCAACCAGAAGTAGAGTGGGTGCCGGCAAAGTGGGCAAAGCGCTATGCAGGCTAGGCTGAGCTCCCGTGCCCATCCCCCGCAAACTGTTGGCCAGGCCGCGGGGCCGGTTCTGTAACCGCTGTTCCCTCAACCGACGCCGTTGCGCCGTCGACAGATTACTCCGCTGGCTGTTCCAAAGCGGCAGCGACTCCCAGTAGTCCACGAAAGCGCCAATACCCTCACGTTCGATCCGGACCGCCAGCCCGTCATCCCTCTCCCTGCGTTCGGCCCGCCCGACAGCCGACGCGATGCCCGGCGATGCCCCCACCAGCGTCAGCGTCCGCACTTGCTTCGGGTAGTTGAGGGCAAAGAAGAGGGCAAGCCGCCCACCCATCGAATAGCCCAGTAGATGGACCTCCGTTTCGCCTGATTCCTCCAGCAGCCCCTCCAGATCGGCGCCGGCGTGGGCCATCTCGTAGCGATCTGATTCGCTGGGATGAGAAGAGCGGCCATGGCCAAGTAGGTCCGGCGCCAGGACATGATATCCCTGCTCCGCAAACCGCCCGCCCGCCTCGGCCCAACTCCCCCCGTGCCCAGTGAATCCGTGCAGGAGCAGGACAGGCGGATCCCTGTCTATGCCCCAACTGTGCACGTAATAGCGGTGAACTGTGGACCTGGGTGGAGACACGCAGTTAGTCCTGAAACCTGGTGAGAAGACACCGCGCCATCGGCGGCGAATCCGAACGGGCCGGACAGCCCAGTCGGATCTCACCCCCACTTCCCGCTTTCCGGATTCGAAAGGGGAAACCCTTCGCCCATCAGTGCTTCGCCATCCCCCACCGAGAAGTTTGGTATCAGCGGGTGGCCCGACGCCTGGTCCAGCTTCACTCTAACGCCCTCCGCCATGAAGATCATGACATGGGCGCGGCGCTGGCGGGTTGTCACGTTGGCCGGCGTGGCGTGAAAGTTAAGGCAATGGTGGAACATGCACTCGCCTGCTTTCAGCTCGACCGGTTTCCCAATCTCGGCAGGTTCGTAGGCCATCTTCTGCCGGTCGGTCTCCTCGATTTCCCGTCCTTCTGCCTCGGCCTCAGCCCGTGCGGCCAGCTCGGCCGCGTAAGACTCAAGGCCAAACCTCGGGTCCTTATGGCTCCCCGGCACAACGTGCATACAGCCGTTCTCAGCCGTCGCATCGTCGAGAGCAAGCCAGCAAGTCAGGATTCGCGGATCCCTTAACGGCCACAGATAAAAGTCCTGGTGAAAGCGAAAATGGCCGTTCTCCTCCGGCGGCTTGGAGATGATCTGATCGTGCCACAGCCGCACCCGCGGCGTGTTCAGAAGAGCGCAGGCCACACCAGAAATCACGGGGTGGTGGAGTAGGCGCTCATACAAGGGCTCCCTCTTAAACATATTGACATATTGAACGATTGCGCGCGGCCGCTCCTCCTCCGCGACAGCCTCCATCGACGCCCCCCGCCGGTGCCCAAATTTGAACTCCACCTCCGAGTCGTCGCCACCCGATGTTTCGATCTCGATCACATTGTCGAGTCCCGCGCGCAGTGCCTCGACCTCGGCCATGTCCACCACCCGGCCGTACCGCAGGTAGCCGTTCTCGTTGAAAGAGTCAATCTGTTGCTGGGTAATCACTGTTGGCATTCCTTTCGCGTCTAATTGAAATCCTCAAACAATGTTACAACGTCTCGCCGTGCAACTTTGCCGGAAGCCGTCTCTGGCAGAGCATCGACGAAGCGAATATGTTTTGCTGAAGGCTGCTTATATCCGGCCAGACGGTCCCGGCTGAAGGCCAGAAGTGCGTCCTGTGTAACGGTCTCACCTGCATGAAGCTGCACCGCAGCCGCACAACGCTGTCCCCATTCCTCATCAGGCAGCCCTACTACGCAGACCTCCGCCACGGCGGGATGTTCCCGCAAGGTGGCTTCCACTTCGACTGGGTAGATGTTTTCGCCGCCGCTGACGATCATATCCGAACGCCGCTGCACGACAAAGAGGTCGCCGTCGTCATCGACGAATCCCATGTCCCCGGTATGGAGCCAGCCTCGCCGCACTGCTTGCCCGGTAGCCGATTCGTTAGCGTGGTAACCTGCCATAACCTGCGGCCCGCGCACCAAAATTTCGCCTATCCCACCCGGTCGAAGAGCCCTCCCGTCAGGGCCTGCAATCCGCAACTCAGTATACATCAGCGGCCGGCCCACGCTCTCCGGTTTCCGACTAATATCCGCCGGCAGGGCGGTTGCCACCTGAGAAGCTGTTTCTGTCAGTCCATACGTTGCTGCTACTGGCACGCCAACATCGCTCGCGGCCCGCAGAAGCTCCGGCGAGGCCGCGGCGCCGCCCAACAGGACCAGGCGCAAACTCTCCGGCCATTCAGTGGCAGGCGAACTGTTAAGCAACCGGTGGAGCATCGTTGGCACAAGCGAAGTCTGCGTCACCCCATCCTCCCGCAGACAGCGTTGAAACCTCCCCTGGTCAAAGCTGCGCTGGAGAACAATAGCCGTGCCGTAGAGGCAGGAACGAAACACGACCGCCAAACCGCCCACATGATAGAGCGGCAGGCAACTGAGCCAGCGGTCCTCAGTGTCTATCCCAAGACGGTAGGACGAGGCCGTAGCGCTCCAAAAATGGTTATCAAAGCTGAGCTCCACTCCTTTTGGGATCCCAGTAGTGCCCGATGTGAATACGATGGACTGCAACTGAGGATCAGGCCAATGAGCTGGCGCCGGTCCCACTTCCTCTTCGTCTTGGCACATGTACAGCCCGTCGCGCGCCAGCTCGGAAACTGTAACGACCTCAGGAAGCGTGGCCCCGTACCCAGAAGAAGCCGGAAACTCTGGCCGCGACGCTTCGCTTGCGCTACCCCCGTCCTTCGATGCAACGTCTTCATACACAAGCAACTCAGGTTCAACAAGGCTTAACTGACGCTCTCGTTCGGCAGGTGCCAGCCGCATGTTCAAAGGCACAAGTACCGCTCCTGCGCGTGCAACCGCATGGATGAGAGCAATCGCCTCCACGCTATTGCCCATGTGCATCGCAATCTTGTCGCCATGCTTCAGGCCGCGCGCCCCCAGCCCGGCTGCCAAACCACCGGCCAACTTGTCCAACTCGGCGTAACTGACCGATCGCCCCTCATTCAGGACGGCCAATTTCCCAGGGGTAGACAAGGAGCGCCAGCGCAACCAGTCGTTCCTCTTTAAGATCATTGGCGTCACCCAATACTCGACATCACCTGGATGCGGTCGGCCGTTTTCGCTCCCCTCACGGCCGCCAAGGGAACTGTCGGAAATTTGGTCTGCGTTTCTCATTGAAAGCATCCCTGCCTTCCTTGCCCTCTTCCGTCATATAGAAGAGCATCGTGGCGTCTCCCGCCAGCACCTGCAGACCGGTCTGTCCATCCAGGTCGGCGTTGAATCCAGCCTTGAGAAAGCGAATCGCGATCGGCGACTTCCTGAGAATCTCCTGCGCCCAGTCCACCCCCTCCTCTTCCAGCGCCTCCACCGTCGGCAAAACCTTGTTCACCAACCCCATCTCCAGCGCCTCCTGCGCCGAATACTGCCGGCACAGGTACCAGATCTCTCGCGCCTTCTTCTGGCCGACGACCGAAGCCAGGTACGATGCCCCGAGCCCGCCGTCGAAACTGCCCACAATCGGCCCCGTCTGCCCAAATACAGCGTTCTCCGAAGCCAGCGAAAGGTCGCAAATCACGTGCAGCACGTGTCCGCCCCCGATGGCGAATCCGTTTACAAGCGCAATAACCGGCTTGGGCATGTTGCGCATGATCCGTTGCATTTCGAGCACATTCAGCTGTGCCTCACCTTGTTCATTCATATATCCGGCATGCCCTCGCACACCCTGATCGCCCCCCGCGCAAAACGCATGCACCCCGTCCTTCGGCGAAGGACCGTTTCCCGTCAGGAGGATCACGCCAATCTGGTCGTCGGCCCAGACATCTCTGAAAGCCTCCGTCATCTGCTCAATGGTCTCAGGGCGGAAAGCGTTGCGCTTCTCCGGCCGGTCGAAGGCGATGCGCGCCATGCCGTCCGCCTTGTGATAGGTGATGTCGCTGTACGCCGCGACCTCCTGCCAGTCTGCACTCTGAGGGAACGTCACGAAAAATCCTCCTGACTGTCTTTCATTGAATGGATCAATTCTCGCCGCAATCGTTCATCTCTCGCGCCATCTGTGCGCACTTCGATGATCGTCGGCCTGTCGCCGCCAAACGAAGCGCAAAGCGCCTCGTCCAGGGCTACTCTGTCCTGGTCGTGTATGTACCTGTATTCAAATCCGTACATCGCCGCCGCCGGAGCGAAATCCAGGCCCGGCGGCGTGAGAAACAGTTCCTCAAACCTGGCACTGTCCTCAGCAATAGGCAGACGGCGAAAGACACCGCCCCCTCCGTTGTTCAGCAATAGGATAGTTACGTTGGCCAGGCCATGCCTGTTGGCCGCCAGCAGTCCATTCATGTCATGGTAAAAGCTGACATCGCCGACAATCAACAGCATCGGTCTGGCCCGATCGGCGGCGGCTACGCCCAGCGCACTCGAAACAATACCGTCTATGCCGCTCGCCCCCCTGTTCCCGTAGACCTCGATTCGCTTCACACAGGGCGGGACGAACTGGTCCACATGCCTTACAGGCAGACTGTTGCCGACAAAGAGACTGCTGCCGTCCGGAAGCGCGGCTACTGCGGCACCCACGGCAGCAACGTCGAACCAGTTCCCACGCAGAAACTGCTCCTGCCGGCGCTGGCACTGTTCGTCGGCCTCGACGACCGATTCCCCCCAGCCGCCAGGCGCCCTCTGAAATCCTTCCGCCACTCGCCTGCAAAATGCCGCCTCGTCCACCTGCAAATAGGAGTTTACGCGGTGGCTGTCGTCCGCCCAAACGCCGCTGCTGCGCACATGTACCTGATGGGCTGGCGCGGTGCGCTCCAGATACTCGTTCAAGTACTTCGACGTCGGCGCCGCACCAAATCGTAAAACCACCTCGGGCGCGTCAAACGACGACGTATGCTGAAGAAAGCTCTCATAGCCGCCAATGATAGGCGATGACTCCGTATGCGGCCCAAATCGCAACCCGGACAATGGGTCTGCAAATATGGGATACCCTGAGCTGCGGCCCAGTTCCGCCACCGCATCGACCAGACCACATGGCGGCCGGCCTGCCCACGGCCCGCAAACGATCCAACCCCGCTCGTGAGCAGAGACGAGGCCGACAATTCCCTCGACCTGCTCGGTTGTTGGATTTAACAGGCCCCTCCCGATGGAGCTTCGTTGTCCCAGGTCAAAACGGGGACTGTAGGGTGCCTCTGGCTCCAACGGCTTACGGAATGGGAAGTTGACGTGCACAGGCCCTTTGCGCAGCCCGTCCGCGACGGCATATGATCGGGCCGCCAGCGTGCGCAGATTCCTCAGCGCAACCTCCGGCGCATCCGCCTCCGGCAGCGCGGCATCAACCGCCCACAGAACATGGTCTCCGTACATCTTCACCTGGTCGATCGTCTGGTTGGCCCCACTATGACGAAGTTCCGGCGGCCTGTCTGCAGTCAGCACTAGCAACGGCACACCCGCCATCTTCGCCTCTACCACCGCCGCGTGAAACTCCAGCGCCGCAGTCCCCGACGTGCACACCAGCCCCACCGGCCGCCCGCTGGTCTGGGCCATGCCCAGCGCAAAAAAACTGGCGCAGCGTTCGTCCAGATGTATGAATGTCTCGATACAGGGATGGGCATCAAAGGCGAGCGCCAGCGGTGTCGAGCGAGAGCCCGGCGCAATGCAAACCGCCTCAAGCCCGGCGTCGGCCAGCCCGGCGACCACTATCTCTGCGAACTGCATATTCGGGTTTGCACCGCCCGTGACAGCGCTCATTCCCTCCGCCTGCCTGCCACCGACCGGATGATCGGCTGAAACTTCCACTTCGTCTCTTCCCACTCCGCCTGCGCAACCGAGTCGGGAACGATGCCGGCCCCCGCATAGGCCCAGGCCCGCTCCTTCTGCACTACGGCTGACCGAATGGCCACCGCAAACGCGCCCTCCATATTGCTGTCAATCCATCCTACAGGGGCCGCGTACCAGCCCCGCAGCGTCGGCTCATTCGCCTGGATGAATGCCATCCCGAGTTCCCGCGGCGTTCCCCCCATCGCCGGCGTCGGATGCAGCGCCTCCACCAGCGGCAACACGCCCGCCCCGCTCTTCAGTCTGGCCTCGACCGGCGTGTACAGATGCTGAATGTTGCTGAATGAAAGCACCGTCGGCTCTGCAGCAACTGTTAGCTCACCGCTCATCGGCTGCAGGATGTCACGCAGCGCGTTCACCACCAGCCCGTGCTCGTAGCGGTCCTTGGTTGAAGCCAGCAGCGCCGCGGCCAGTTCTGCATCCTCCCCAGCTGACCCGCCCCGCTGAATCGATCCCGCCAGCGCCATCGTTTCCAGCCGTTCTCCCTGAACACGCACCAGGAGTTCAGGCGTGGCCCCGAGGAAGGCGTGTCCCGGCTGCGGTTCAAATAAAAAGCTGAAGCAGTCCGGATACTCGGCGCACAGACGCGTCAACATCTGACCGATTCGAAATGGATGTCGAGCCCGCAACTGCGCTATCCGCGCAAGCACAACCTTCTGCAGCGGCGTCGAATCGAAGGTCCGCCGTGCACTCTCGATCAGCTGCGCCCATTCCTCATACGGCAGCGGGTAGTCAATCTCCACCCCTGCCTGTTCCATTTCCCCGTCCTGAAAACGGGCTTCAGCCACCTGTCTTTCGAGGCGATTCTGCTCCCTTGTCAGAAAATCAGCCTGGGCATCCAAGGCCTCCTCCAACAGAGGAAAAACATCAGCCGCGTCTTCTTCGGGGGCCAACAATGCGTTGATCGTGAGCCAACTGTGGCTGTCCTGCGTCACAAGCTGGTAATGGGGCAGGATAAAGTGGCCCGGATGGAACCCCGTCCAGGTCAGGTCCGGCGCGAAGTCCTCCCGAAATGCGAATCCCCCAAACAGTCGGGGTAGAGCCAGCTCCGACTTGAGCGCCTGTCGGTGCCGGGTTGCCAGACGAGTCTCGGCAGCAGAGAATATCTCTCTCGCCTGCCGCTGTATGGCGGCAATCCGGCTACGGCCGTAACCGATGAGATGAGCGGCCACCCCAGTCCCCGCAAAGGTGATGTCCTGCTTCCCATCGCGCCAGAAGAAGCGCTCCTGCCCCCTGGCCGCCCGCAGAAAGCGCTCAAAAGGCAGGTCTGACACAGGACGACTGGCGCTCACCAGGCGGCCGTGGCGCGCCGCGCGGAACTCGTCTCCGCTCCCGCCTTCCGCCCCCTCCAGCCAGCGGGCGTCTTCGGCAGAATCAGAAAAGTTTTCGCCAGTGGCGCTCTCTACGCCGCTTCGAAATGTCATCCTATCTCAACCCGCCTATTTGCCCTCGCTCTGCAGCCAGATCACGCCAATCCAGACGCGCATTTCGGACCGTTCAGTCCTTGTTGTGGTTCACGCTACTGTAGTTCACGCTATCGTAATTCACGCTCCGCAGCAGCATCGGCACCAACGTGTTGACAATCCGAGCAGGCTCCGGTTCACCGCTGTATACCCAGCGTATCGTCAAATGATAGATGCTGCCCAACCAAGCATACGCGATCACATCGGTGTCCACCGCCTCGATCTCACCGGCCGCGACGGCCTCATCCAAATAAATGCGGATCAGCCGCGCGAACCGCTCATTAATCTCAAGCCTTTTCTCCTCAAATACCGTCCCCAGACCCGTGGCCTGTACCAGCATCACCTTCGCCGGACGCCGGTAACGGCCAAATGCCTCCAGGCATGCCTCCAGCGCCGCCTCGACTTTGGCCATCGGGCTCGTCTGCTCCTCGATCGCCTCCGTAACCCGCCGTTCGACCAGGTCGGCGAACTTCTCCACCAGCGCCAGAAACAGCCGCTCCTTGTTGGGAAAGTGGAAATAGATCGAGCCCTTCGACGTGTCGGACTCGGCCACAATCTCGTCCAGGCGCGTATCATGATATCCCTTGTGGCTGAAGACGCTCAAAGCCGCGTCCAGTATGCGCTCTTTGGTCGATTCAGGACTTCGGACTGTCTTTTCACTCATCACATTCACCACGTGACTGTTCTGGTAAACTGACCGGTCAGTCGATTCAACGGCGAAAAAAATACGAGGTCATTTTCCCCGAGTCGAAGTTGCCATGTTACTCTTGCCGAATTCGATATTGACTCTCAGGAAATGCCGATAAACTTTGCGCGCCACCAGGTTGTCACCGGCCGAAGGCCCGCCGAGCGAATAGCCGCCTGAACACATAGCTGCCGGAACACATAGCTGCCGGAACACATTCTCACCATCCCCGCGGCACGGGAAAGCACCGAAACTGCTGCGCCTGCGCGAAAACATCCCAGATCTGCGCCATCTGTTCGATAATACGCGTCGGCCTGCTCGCCATCTCGAATCCCCGGTGCTGGCCTCTCACCACCCGCCGCGGCTCCCATCCGGTCCCCTTACAGTAGTCATAGTAGTCTCGGAAAGTATTAAACTGCACGTTCATGCCGAAACTGTCAGGCCGACGGCTCATCGGTGACATCGGGTCCAGCGTGTGACACGGGTTAAGCATGCGCAACAGATCATGCGGGTAGGTCTTGCCTATCTGGTCGGCCAGCTGCAGCGTCTTCTTAAACGTCTGTGGCGTCTCGCCCGGCAAATTCAAGCTGAAATAGATAAAGATTGGCACTTCATACTTCTTGAGCGTTTCCAGCATCCTCAGGAAGCGTTCATTCGTATAGTACTTCCCATTAGTCCGCCGAACCTCCTCGTCACCCGACAGGGGCGAAATCGCCACTTCAGTGTGCGCAAGGTCGGCCGTTCTGCACATCTCGTCGATAAAGTCATTCGAAGGAAGCTGGAAGAACTCATTGTAGATGCCGATACGTATTTCTCTGTCCCGCAGCTGCTTGAAAAAGGCCCGCCACCATTTGGCCGGGTAGGTGGCGATATCCAACGAAAGATTGACCTGCTGAAATCCCTCCTTCGCCAGGCGCGCCACATCCTCCACCACGCCCTCCGGCGACCGCATCACATAGCCATTGCGGCCGGCAAGTTCGCTGTGCGACTCCTTTCCGCCCCCGCAGTAGATGCAATCAAATACGCAGCCCCGCCCAACCGTGAGCCAGTGGCTGAAAAACTTCGGTTTCTCCAGTGTCACCAGCCCGGCGCCCGAGTATTGGAGCCCGGCGTACGCCCGCTGATTGGAGAGCCAGTCCATCGACACAAAGTCGAGGCTGTCCAACATTGCGGAGTCAGCAAAATAGAAGCCAAGATTCTGCTCGGCTTTCGGGCCGCTGCCAGGGCGGCGAATCAGATTCGGTATGTCGCCGACCTGCGAGGACCCTTTTCCCACCACCTGCGCCGCCAGCTGTCGCAACGGCTCCTCCGCGTCGCCGCGTACCGCGTAGTCAACATAAGGAAAGTCGGCCAGAATCTCCTCGCCGTAGTAGGAAGTGGTCAGGCCGCCGATCACCACAACCGCGTCGGAAAGGGTCTCTTTGACTGCTTGGGCAACTGAGAGGGCGCCGAATGAGTGCTCGTACCAGTGAAGATCGATCAGCACGAGTTTCGGTTGAATGCGCTGGCTGCGCAGCCACTGGCTCAGGCTGAAAGTGGGACGTTGCAGCAGCTCAACCGGCAGGTTCAGGCCGCGGACCTGATAGCCTTCCGCCCGAAGCATGTTGACGAAGCCGACGACCCCCACCGGAATGAAGGGGTAAGGCGGGCTGGAACGGAATTTGTCGTACCGAGCATCGACTTCCTGTTTGGCCGGGTGAACGTAGAGGATATCCATAGCGCAAACCGCCGGGCGCTGCGGCTGGCAGCGCCATGGCAGTTAGACACTGCCCACCGGCGCAAGCATCCTGCCGCGCGGCGCAACTGGCTCGAGTATCTCACGCCGCTCTGGGGTCAGACGAGCGGCGAGTTCTGCCGACAACTGGTAGTTGAAACGCGTGCGCAAGTAGCGGGGCGAATAGCGGAAAATAACCGAGCGCCGGAATCCCGGATTGGTGCGCTCGGCTGAGCCGTGGGTGATGGCGTCGGTGAAGAAGACCACGTCGCCAGCCTCCAGGTAGATTTCCTTCATGCCGAGGGCGGTGCCGGCCGCCTCTCGCTCAAAGTGGGCGGCAACAATGCCTTTGCCATCCAACTCCAACCGCGGATGAACTTCGGTCGATTTGTGGCTGCCGGGCACCAGGACCGTAGGGCCGTCACCGGGGCCGATGTCTTCGAGGGCCATCAGGACGTTGATCTGTCCTACCATCCACTCCCCCGTGTTGTGCTGGCGGAATGTCAGGTAGAAGAGGGGTGTATGGCCTCCGCAGTGAATATAGAGGAAGCCTCCCGGCCCGCGAATATTGAGCAGATTCTCGTGAATCGAGACGCCATTGACTTCATTGATATAGCGCGCCGCAAGTGGGTACCAGGAGGGGTGGTCGATAAGACTCTCGAAGACGGCCCCGCCCTCGACGATATTCTGAAAGTTCACGCCGTCGTCCTGGCCGTAGCTGTGGATCTCGACATTCCCAATCCAGTATTCCGGATCCGGATTGACACTGAGCTGCGCTTCGCCCAGGATCGGCGGGTCTTCAACGTGGGCCCAGTTGTCGTCCACCCAGCTGTTCATTTCCGCAAGGTCATCTTTGGAGATAGCGTCTTTGAGGACGAGATAGCCTTGCAGGTCGAAAAGGTAATCGAGTTGCTTTAGCTCTTCTTTGGAACGCAATGTGCTATACCTCTCGTTCTGGCGGGGGCCAGATATGGGTGGCCGGATAAGGCATCGGCGGCCGGGAGCAAAGACTGAGAATTACCCCTTAACGCCTGAGACGACGATCCCCTGGACAAAGTAGCGCTGGGCAAAGAAGAAGAGAATGATCGTCGGCAGAACACCGAGAATCGAAGCCGCCATCAGCGCCTGCATATTGTTCGTCATATGGCCCTCAAACAGGCGCAGGCCTAGAGCAACCGTGTAGTTGGGCACACCCTGAATGTAAATGAGCGGATAGAGGAAGTCGTTCCACTGGGCAGTGACCATGAAGATAAGGACAACGCCCAACGCAGGCAAACTCAAAGGCAGGTGGATGCGCCAGAATAGTCCGATAGGATTGCAGCCGTCGATCATGGCTGAATCATCCAACTCTCTCGGAATCGTCATAAAGAACTGGCGCATCAGAAACACATAGAAGGCGGGCGCAAACCAATTCGGAATGATGAGGGGACGGTATGTGCCGATCCAGTCTAGCTCGACAAAGAGCAGGTAGGTGGGCACCAGCCGCACGTGCTCGGGCAAGATCATGGTCGCAAGCACCACGACAAACATCACATCTCGAAGAGGAAATCGTAGACGGGCGAAGCTGAAACCGACCACCGAGGAAGAGAGGGCTGCGCCTATCGCGCTGCCAGCAGCAATAAATGTGCTATTTAAGAAGAACTTGGCGAAAGGAAAGACGGCAAACGGCGTCTTGAAATGGTGCCATTCAAATCTCTCAGGCCACCACTCAGGCGGGAAGAGATAGACCTGCGTTGTCGGCATTACCGAGGTGCGTAACATCCAGTAGAAAGGGATAGCGAAGACTATGCCACCCAGAACGACTGCGCCGTAGAGGAGAAGGCGATAGAGCGTTTCGGCGACTTTGCTGTTGCCATACTGCTCGGCTTGGTGAACAGCTGTTCCCGTTTGGACCGTGGTTGCCATACAAGTTGCTCCTGCCTCTTAGAAACCGAATTCGCTGCCTAGACCCGCTCGTAATGCACCCAGGAAGACGCGCTCCGCAAGGCGAGAACGACGAAACCAAGAACAATGATAAATAGGAACCAGGCCTGGGCAGAGGCGTAGCCGAAATAGAAGTTCTGAAAGCCGGTATTGTAAATGTGCAAGACCATAGTGAGAGTGGCGTTGTTGGGGCCGCCGCGGGTCATGACCATGGCCTGCGTAAAGACCTGCCAGGAGCCGATGATATTGAGAACAACGTTGAAGAAGATCGTCGGCGTGAGCAACGGCAGCGTGACCGCGAAGAAGCGGCGGAAAGAAGTGGCGCCATCGATTTCGGCGGCTTCATAGAGGGAAGTCGGGATCCCTCGCAGACCGGCCAGATAGATCAGCATTGCGCCGCCTGCCCCCCAGAATGCCATGATGATGAGTGACGGCAGCGCCCACTCGGTGCTGAAAATCCAGCGCGGTGGGTCGATGTCGAAAGGACGCAGAAGAGGGCCGAGGATCGAATTCAGCAAGCCGATATCAGGCTGGTAGAGCCATTTCCACAACAGCGATACTGCCACGCCGGACACGACCGAGGGGAGGTAGTAGACGGTGCGCCAGAAGCTCTGCAGACGGATGCCCTGATTGAGCATCACGGCGATAAGTAGCGCGAGCACGGTGTTAATCGGCACCACCGTAAAACTGAAGATGGCAGTGTTGATCAGCGCCTTGCGGACGAGACTGTCGCTCAGAGTATTCTGGTACCATCTCAGGCCGACGAATGTGGTCTCGGTCAGAAAGTCGGTGCGGTACAAGCCGATGATAAGAGAAGCCAGCATCGGTCCAACAGTAAAGACGATGAATCCGATGATCCACGGGGACGCCAGCAGATAGCCGTACCACGCCTCGCGTGTGGATGGTCTCAGTGGTTTGCCGTCGCGCCTTAGCCAAGAGAAAAGACCCCGTTGTGCCTGGCTTTCGGTTATGCTGGCCATCTGTACCCCCGCTAAGCGTCGCTGGCGGCATACTGGTCCGAACGTACTCCGGCCACTCGCCGACGCGATCAGTTACGAATGCAGTTTTCTTTGTTACTCGGAGCGACGAAGGCGTGGGAGGAGACCCTCCCACGCCGTTCTCTTCAAAGAATTAGCTGAGTTTATCCAGTTCTGCACCAAGATCTTCAATGTTGATCTCGCCGCGATTGAAGCGGGTCGCCACATCAGCGTGATCAACGATCAGGTCAACCGGTTTTTCTCCGAGCAACATGACCTGGTCGAAGGCCGGCGTTAGGATCTGGTTCTTACAAACCAGGTCCTCGGCGAACATCTCTTCGGGTCCGCCAATATCCTGACCAACAGAGTCAGTGAACACATCCAGATTGATGTCCTCGAACTTCTCATTTGCCGCCCTCATAATGGAGGCATACTCAGGCAGCAAGCTCTTGCGTGAAGGCTGCTTCTGCGCCCATGTGATGTAGAGGCGACCGTACAGAGGGCTGGTCAGCCACTTCATCAACTCCCAGGACTCGTCCGGGTACGCAGTTCCGTCCCAGACCATCGTGCCATCCACTGACTGATGGGTTGTGGGGCCGGCAGGACCGTCAGGCATGGGGGCGACGTCCCAGCGGAACGTGGCGCCGTCGGCCTGAACACCCAGGTTCCAGGG
The DNA here is from genome assembly GCA_958295845.1 of Caldilineaceae bacterium. Classification (GTDB taxonomy): domain Bacteria; phylum Chloroflexota; class Anaerolineae; order Caldilineales; family Caldilineaceae; genus Bin5. Next base: position 3,479,103 of record OY282376.1, on the reverse strand, counting down.
GCCGATCTCCATCAGGGCGACTCGCTGGCCCAGGAAGAGCTCAACGACACCCATGCCAATGTCCGCGCCGTAGGCAAACAGAGGCTCATCGTGGATGATGCTGCGCATCCACTCCAGGGCATCATAGGCCTCGGGTGAATCCAAACCGCAATGCGTGTTGTCTTCAGGATTGACCATGTTGGCGCCGAAGCCGCGAATCCAGTACTGGGACAGCCAGTTGGCATTCAAGCCATAGTTGGAGGTTCCCCAGAGTTGCGGCTGGGCATCGGCATCGGCAAACTGGCGCAGAAGGTTGGTGTAATCCTCCCAGTTCCAGGCGCCCCACTCCTGCGAAGGGTACTCAATGCCCTTCTCGTCGAACATGTCCTTGTTGAAGTAGATCACCTGCGTGCCGGTGAATCGGGGCATCAAGTGAATGTCACCGTCCAGAGTCCACGGATCAAACTGGGCCTCGTAGTAGTCGGCCAGGTTGACTTCCTCAGCATCCCTGTCAATATACGGCTGCAAACTCAGCGTCTCGCCCTTCTGCATGAAGAACGTGGAACTGGAGCAGCACCACTCGGTCAGGTCCGGAGCGTTGCCCGCAACCATCGCGCTCAATGCCCCCTCGCGACGGTTGGCGCCGCCCGGATCAGGCAGGAATTCAACCTCAACATTCGGATTGGCTTCCTGGAACTGGGGATAAAACTCTTTCCACAACTCAGCAATGCCAGCTGCCCGCTCCGGCTCACGCGACTGGTAGCGCAGCGAGACCGTTTCAGCCATCGCCTCGCCATCTCCGCCACTGTCAGCGGCTGGTGCCGCCGGCGCCGCACAGGCAGCCAGGAACGCAGTCGCCCCTACAGCAGAACCCATCCGCAGGAATTGGCGTCGGTTTACACTTTGCTTCTTCTGCATGGTGTGCATTCTCCTTGTGCATCTTGAGTGAATGGTGTCTACAACGATAGATAAATTCAACCGCGGCGGCCGATTTCCGGTAACGAAAACCGCCCGCTGGCCGCAGGGTCTCTGACTAAAATTGGTCGAGCGCACTCACGCTGCTCGTGCCTGAAAGGGTGTCACCGGCGGGGGGACCCGCCCAATTTACTCGACGGCAGCCGCTGTACTCGCGAGGGGGAAATCACTTGGCCTGCCTTCTCGATGCAAATTCGCCAAGAGTATAGCAAAGAACCCAGTAATAGCCCAAACTTTGAATATGGATGGTTCGCGCCGGGGATCCCTGCAACTGACCGCAAGCAGGAGGAAGAGTCTGACCAACCGTCTAAGAAAACAAATACCGTTCCAATGCCACCGCCGCGCCGTCCTCATCCAACGTCGGCGCGATCCAGTCGGCCTCCGCCCGCACGACCTCAGTGGCCTGGCCCATGCAAATCGCCTGACCCGCTACCCGCAGCATTGGGATATCGTTTTCGTTATCCCCGATGGCCAGAACACGTTCAGGGTCGATACCAAGCCGCTCCGTCAGCCACAGAAGCCCGTGCCCCTTGTTGGCCTTTGGCGCCGTCCCCTCCACCAGGTACTGGTGAGAACGACTCATGTGTACGCCGTCTCCGAACCGCCTCTGCAGGGCCGCCGTCTGATCAGGCTCCTGCAAATGGTCGTTAACGGTAATGAACTTCAGCGGTCGCGCCCCCGTTGCGGACACAACGTCCAATAGGCTCCCGTGCATCTCTCTGGGACTGCCGAACCAGTGGTCATAGGTGGAAGCGTCCCACCCTTCCCACCCCTCCCATCCGTTCCGTCGGTTTTCCGACTCTGACGCTCTCTGCACCATCCGCGTGCGCCCGCCGGAACCGTTCAGATAGAAGACTGTCGTGCGTTCCTCGCCGTCAGCCCAGTCCGCCACCTTGCGCGCGTCCTCCGGCTGTATCAACGCCTCGTACAGCACCTCACCGCTGACCGGGTCGCCGATCGCCGCGCCCTGCGCCGTAATCACCGGCAACGTAATGCCCAACTCCGGCGCAACCGAACGCACAAAGTCAAATATCCGCCCCGTCGCAATGGTCACCGGCGTCCCCGCCTCCTGAACAGCCGCAATCGCACGCCGCACTCGCGGCGAGATTCCGCCGGCAAACTGCCTGCCGTATATGGTGCCGTCCATGTCCAGCACAACTAATTCAATCCGACTCTGCATCACTATAATGTCCAGGGAAGTTTAGGGATCCGGCCAGGGACAGCCGTCCTATCCCAGTAGACCCGCGTAGGCGGAAAGAGCACCGCGGGTGATAGTAGAAAAAGGGGCCAGGACCGGAAGCCAAACGTCCGCCTTTCCCTGGCCAGAGTCACTGCCGTGGTCAAAGAAGGACCGCGGCACTAGAATTCCAGCGTAACCATGCGCACCAGCCCGCTGTAATCCCGCCGCAGCCCAACGTAGGACGGCTTTGGCCGCAGATCCTGCGCCATCCTCTGGACCACCTCACCCTGCCGCGGCGAAATCTCCAGCAGTACCGCCCCTCTTGGCTGAACCTTGGTAGGCAGTTGCTCCAGAAGGCGCTCAATGAGATCCAGCCCTTCTACCCCCGCCTTCAAGGCAACGCCCGGCTCATAGTCCCGTACATCCGACTGCAGGCCGGAATACTCCTCATCCGCGATATAGGGAAGGTTTGCCACGATCACGTCAGCCGGCTCCGGCAATGGGCTCAAAAGGTCCCCCTCCAAAAACAGAGGGCCCGCCTCCGGTGTCAGCCTCTTCCGGTTCTCCTCAGCCACCTCGAGCGCATCCTGGCTGATGTCAGTACCGTACACCTTCGCCTCCGGCGCGTGTACGGCAACGGTAATCGCGATCGCACCGCTGCCCGTGCCGACATCCGCCACCACAACGGGCCTGCCACTCCGGTCGCTGATCTGCGCCAGAACCAGGTCGACCAGAAGCTCCGTCTCCGGCCGCGGAATTAAAACCCGCGGGTCTACCGCAAAATCCAGGCCGTAAAACTCTTTCCGTCCCAGCAAATACGCCACTGGCTCCCGCCGCCTGCGCCGCGTGATCAGATCCGCATACCGGCGGCAATCAACCTCGCTCAACTCATGCTCGTGGTGGGCGAACAACCAGCTGCGACTCTGACTCAATACGTGGGCCAGCAGCACCTGTGAATCCAATCGTGCCGTCTCGCTGCTCGTCACGCTCAGTCTTTGCGCCGCCGAAATCAGTGCGCGCCCAACTGTCGTTCCCTGCGTCAAACTCCAGTGAAACGGGTCCTCCTGCGAACTGTTCTGTGACGACGGTTCGCCTCCCCCGACTTCAACCCTTCCGTTCGGCCTGCCGCCCTCGTTCTGACGCGAGCCCCCTTCAAAGTTGCCGTCCGAGTTACCCGTGGTCAAGTAAGGTGCCAATCTGTCCCGATCAGCGGGACTCTCTCTGTGTTCAAACATGCCTCATTCTTCTTCGCCCATGGCTTGCAACTGCTGCGCCTGGTCAAACGCCGCCAAATCCTCGATAAACTCGTCAAGCTCCCCGTTCAGAATCTGCTCCAACTGAAAGAGCGTCTTGTTGATCCTGTGGTCGGTCACGCGGCCCTGCGGGAAGTTGTACGTGCGGATCTTCTCGCTGCGATCGCCCGAGCCGATCTGGCTGCGCCTCGATGCGCCCAAGTCCTCCATCTGCTTCTGCATCTCAATGTCGTAGAGCTTGGTCTTCAGAATGCGCACAGCCTTCAGCCGGTTCTGAAGCTGGCTCTTCTCGTCCTGACAGCTGATGACGATTCCCGTCGGCAAATGCGTAAGCCGCACCGCTGAATCAGTCGTGTTCACGCTCTGCCCGCCGGGACCGCTGCTGCGGAAAACGTCCACCTTCATCTCATTAGTCGCAATTTCGATCTCAACATCCTCGGCCTCCGGCAATACCGCCACCGTTGCCGTACTCGTATGTATCCTTCCTTGGCTCTCAGTCGTGGGCACCCGCTGCACCCTGTGAACGCCCGACTCGTACTTCAGCCGGCTGTAAGCGCCCTTGCCCCGAACTTCAAGGATCGCCTCCTTGATGCCGCCTACCCCCGTCTCGCTGACGCTCATAATCTCGGACTTGAACTTGTGGTCGTCGGACCAGCGCGTGTACATGCGCAGCAGGTCAGCCGCGAAAATCCCGGCCTCATCTCCTCCCGCGCCCGCACGGATCTCTACGATCACATTCTTGTCGTCATTGCGGTCCTGGGGCAGCAGCATACGGCGCAGGTCTTCCTCCAGCCCGCTCGCCTCTCCCTCGAGCTCGCCAATCTCCAACTCGGCCAGTTCGGCCAGCTCCGGATCATCGCTTTCCTCCAGCAGCTCCCTGCTATCCGCCAGTTGCTGCTGCAGATCCTGGTACCGGCGAAATGCTTCGACCAGCCTCTCCAGGCCGCTGCGCTCCCGCGCCAGCTCCTGCACGCGCACATAGTCAGCCAGCACGTCCGGATCGGCCATCAGCCGGTCCAGCTCCTCATATCTCTCTACGACTCTTAACAGCTGCTCAGTCAGTTCCATTTCTGTGCGCCTGATTCCAAGCTACCGGTCTGCATTCCTGACTCAGTCAGTGAAAATGGGCAGATTCCCCAATGCCGTTATCTGGTCCCAGGAACCGGGATCCCCCTCCGTAAAAACGGCCATCACACCGGCAACCTGGCCCCCTCCGTTTTCTACCAGCGAACGCAGCCCGTTCAATGTGCTTCCCGTACTGACGACGTCGTCCACCAGGAGCGCCTGCTTGCCCCTGATCAGAGCAAGGTCTTTCCCATCAATGTACAAGGTCTGCGGTTCGCCCGTCGTGATGCTGACGACCTCAGTTTCCAAGCAGTCCACCATGTACGGTTTCCGAATCTTACGAACGATCACCAGCGGGAGTCCGGTTCCCACCGACAAGGCATGGCCGAGAGGCACCGCCTTCACTTCCGGCGCCAAAATCACGCCAGCCCCCTCCGGCACACTCGCAGACAGCATCTGCGCGGCCGTCTCCACGACTTCGGTATCGCCGAGCATGTTGAAGATGGCGATCTTGACGCCGGGAGCGACCTCAAAAATGGGGAGTTCGCGCTCGCACTCTCCGATCGTCACTCGGTAGGTTCGTCCGTCGTAACTCATACCGCTGGCTCCTCCCCGCGTCCGCGTCGGCAGCGCTCGACAAAGCCTCTACGCTGCTGTAGTAACCTGGCCTGCCTAAGACAAACGTGACACTCCATCCTAGCACAGAAACCAGCCCATACCAAGAATTCAGTAGGCAAATCTAAGTACAATTGCTTCCAATTGGGATATGCGTCATCGGGTAGCCTCTACCCGTCGTAGCACCCCCCGTGGTCGTCTTTCACACCGCAAGGCGCCGCGAACTGCCCACCAATTAGATACCTCAGTCACGAATGTACAGGTCGCCTGCAAATGACGACCGGACTTTCTGCCAAAGCAAGACTATCGATAGGGTTGCCTACAAGGGACGCCCTTCGTGGGCTATATTGGCGTTCGCACGGCAAGGCGTCGGCCCCGCGGCAAAAGGAGGGAGAGGGGAGATTTGCCTTTCAACGCAAACTGAGCCCAGCCTGAAGGATGGGAGTGAGAATTGCTCGCACACGACGACCAACGTGCCCCTCCCATCTTCCCAACTTGGCCAAACTGATTTCGGTCCAATCCCAAAAGACAATCCGAGTTTCAGTTCCCAACTTGTGAATCCATATAAAGGTGGGCGCAGCCAACGCCATCCTCCCTCCCTTTGAAGCGAGCGAGAAGTCAGTTCGCCGGCTTGGCCGCCCACTACGTCTGACCCGCCCTGCTGCGAATGTGCGGCGCCGATAACGCCACCGTCAGCAGGCAGACCACGAAAATGACCAAAAGAACGCCCGCGCCAACAGGATGCAGGGCCGCCATCTCCCCCTCAAAATAGGCAATCATCAGACTGATCGCGATCGCGCCGTTGCCCACGATCGCGGCCAGCAGCCAGGCCGGGGCCAAGTCCCTTTCCATCGAAGCCGACAACAGCCCAATCCCCAATCCAATCAACGCGCCGCCACCAATGCGGGCAGTCCAGGCCGACCCCAGCGTGACCCCGGCCGCCATAAACAGATCGCGCGGATACACCAGCAGCAACAGCCCCAGTCCCAGGCCAATCAGGACAGCGTTTAGCCGCAGGCAATAACGCGCTGGACGGTAGTGATCGGTAAAAGTATATGCCATATTTTATAAGGAAACCCTTCAGGCAAGCGTCTCTCCAAGCGTACGATCGAAAATCAGAGCTCGAAAGGCCGTGGGTGATTGCACAACACGGACACTATAGTAAACGTTGCCAAGCCTGTCAGCCCAACGGCGCACCGCGCGGCGCGGCACAAATGCACGAGTCCCCAGCCGACCTCTCTCCTTCAATTTCGGCGCCGAACACGCCACTGTGATACACTGCCTGCAGCGCGTCGCTCCGGGCTTACCACCCCGTATCGGGACTGGTCAGCCTCTGGAAGCGTCGCCAACTACTTCGGGCAGCCGGTATAACGGGTAAGAAGAGGAGCCGACCAGTGAGCCAACGAATCTGGGTAGTCCGGCACGGCAATCGAGAGGACTTTCAAAACCCCGGTTGGGCCAAATCCGCGCCGCGGCCCTTCGACCCTGCACTGTCGGCCGACGGGGAGACGCAGGCCAAAGAAGTAGGCCTCAGCCTGCAGGGCGAACATATCGACAGCGTAATCGCCTCGCCCTTCTTGCGCACAATTCAGACCGCCTCACACATCGCCGATGCCCTCGACCTCGCCGTCTCCCTCGAACCGGGCATAGGCGAAATTCTGCCCAACGTCCAATCCACGCCGGATCTTCTCACTGTTGATGAACGCAGGCAGCGGTTCCCCCGCATCGACGAGGGATACATTGCAGTCGATGGTTTTCCTTACCCGGAGACCTCGGAAGAAGGCCACAAACGGGCCGCGCTCGCGGCTCGCACGCTGACCGACCGCTTCCCTGACAAAAACCTCGTCATGGTCACCCACGGCGCACCCGTCGTCGGTATCGTCCGCGGCCTGACCGGCCACAAGGACCGCATCACCGTCCCGCTCTGCTGCATCTTCACCCTGCAGCGCAATGGCAGCGGCTGGGACGTTAAACAGCTCTCCGAAACCTCTCACCTCAGCAACCAGGAATCCAGCAAACGCTTCGCTCACTCCGGCTGATTCCCAAACCTTAACGGGACCAGCCTTCCATTCGCTCGCGCCGCATAGATCTCCGCCGCGTGGTCTGCCGTATGCGCCGACGTCGACACCAGCAAGTTGACGACGTTGCCCCTCTCCCCCTCGTCGTACTCCACCTCCGTCTGCAGCGCTTTGTCGCTTAGCCTCCGGCAGCGGCTGACAATGCGCCGGTGGCAAGTGGCTAGCCCGTCCAACACCTCGATCATCGTCAAACCGGCGCGGGCCTCTTGAAGTCGCGCGTTAACCGTGTCAGCGTCCCCGCTCGCCCAATCAGAAAGGTCGTCTGCGCTTCTGTCCTCCGCGCCGTCTGCGTGTTGACCGGGCAGCGGTATGTCAGGCCACCGCTTCACGAGTTCCAGGACATACTCGTCCCAAGCAAGGATGTGGGCGAGAATGTCCCGTACCGTCCAATTCCCGCCGACGTTGACCGAGGTGCAGTCTTCCTCCGTGAGGCCGGTAATGGCGTCCAAAAGGCTGTTGAAGTGGCGACGGTAAAAGGTGAACAGACGATCACGGCCCCAACGCTCGGTCGAAAAACAGTAGCGATGTACCTCCTCAGCGTGCTCCGCCACATGCTTAGGCATGTGTTCAAGTATCCGTTTCACGATCGGCCTTCGTTCGCCTCGGTCCTCGTACTCGGCCTCTATCTGTTCGTCAGTGAGTGTAAGCGCGAACGTTATCAGTGCCTGCCGCGCATTGTCCGCCTCGGTCAGAACTTCATCCCAACTCCGACTCTCACTTGCGGCCCTTTCGTCATTCGTCTCCACAGACACCGGCATCGGTTCTATCCCATCGGGGTCGATCGCCATCCGCATGCGCCGCAGCTGGAAACTGTCCCAGTATGCGATGTGCGCCGCCGACGCCAGAGGTGTCCACCCGTTTTCCAGACAGGGCCGTGTATACTCGTCCGGTTCGAGCAGAAAAAGCGGCCATCGGTAATTGAGATAGCTTCTGCGGAGTTTTTCAGCGTATTCGGCCCCCAGCTCCCCGGCCGGAATCGGTTGAATTAGCGTCATGATTGCCTTTCCTTACGTTCTTAAAGAGCGCAGTCTGTTAAAGGCCGCGGCCAGTTCGTGCCGGCGGAACAGGGCAAACTCCCCACTCCGACGCCGTTCCAGCACATCCAACCCTTCTGTTTCAATATCGACCATGACCAGGTCCAAAATCTCTGACAGGGAACGCTGCCCATCGATATAGCGGCGACTGGCGTAGTCCAGCGCAGCCCCGATAGCCCGCGTCTGGGCCCAGTGAACAATCTGCTCCACGGCAAATAGGTCCAGCGTTTCCCTTCCGAACTGGATCGTCTGTATGCCCCGAGTCCTGATGCTCGATTCTCTTCGCCCCTTCCTCGGGTCAACGCTCCCAGGCCGGGGTCTGCGTTGAATTCTGACATCGAAAGGTGTGCCGACTTCATTCACCCGGCCTGTGGGATGGGCCGCGGCAACTGCGCCTGCGCGCGCGGACACATCGTGCGGGCGAAACGTCTCCATCGCGATCACCGTGTCGGCCACATCCAGGTAATCGCCGCTGCCGCCAACCACCAGCACCGTGCTGATTTCGTACTCCCAATACAGCTGGTTCACGCGATCGATGAATGGTGTTATCGGCTCACTTTCCTTTGGCACCAAAGCCTGCATCCGTGCATCCCGGATAAGAAAGTTCGTGGCGGCCGTGTCTTCGTCAATAAGGAGCCCACCGGCCCCAGACTCCATCGCCTCCACGATCGCTGCAGCCTGACTGGTCGAGCCGCTGGCATTGTCGCTCGAAAAACTGCGCGTGGACTTCCCCAGCGGCAGGTCCCCGATGAAAGCCGAAATATCGACCCCGCTTACGGCTCGGCCGTCTTCCGCCCGTATCTTGACAAGGTCGGCCGTGCTGACTACAAGCTCGCGGCCATCCCCCGGGCGGTGATTGTATACGCCCCGTTCAATCGCCCTGAGCAATGTCGACTTGCCATGGTAACCGCCCCCGACGATAAGCGTCACGCCCGCCGCGACGCCCATGCCGGTCACCCTTCCCGCATGGGGAAGAGAAAACTCAACCCGCAGGCTTTCCGGCGATTTGAAAGCAACAACAGCTTCGCCTCCCAAGGGCCGGTCGTCAACCCCGCTCGACCGGGGCAGAATCGAGCCGTCCGCGATAAAAGCGATCAGACCCCGCTCCGCCAGCATCGACCGTAAGGCGTCCGCATCCTCGTTCGCGGCAGCATGGAGCCACAGCTCGTCATCCGCATGGCTGCCAGCAAAAAGGCTGTCTTCAACAATGCGCGGCAACGCCTCTAGCAAGAGCTCGCTTGCCTGCCTTCCCAGTACCCTTCTCCCCTGTGACGGCAGACCGACTGTAAATCGCGCCTCGACCGCCCCGTCGTCATGGACCTGCACCGCCGTATTCGCCAGTACCTGCTGTCCCGGCGCCTCGATTCGAATCTCACCGCTCTTCCCGCTGCCGCGGCGGGTCGACCTCTTGGAAGTCTCGGCCGCAAACGCCCTCGCCAGAAAGCAGCTCAACCCCAATGCCCGGCTTCTCGTAGCATAAAGCCGCTCGGGCAACGCCGCCACCCCACGCGGGATCAGCGCCCGCAACCGGCTGGGCGCCGCGAAGGGGTCCCCCTGCACCGAGTCGACGGTGAGCGTGAAGTCGGCAAACCGGTAGGTGCCCGCTATATCCTTGTACGCCTTGTATCCTCTGCCGTCGATGCGGTACAGAATCTGGCGCAATCCTTCTGACGTGGCCGTTTCCGACATGTCCCGTTCTTGCCCTTGAAGTCCTTCCCTACGCGTTTCCCGCAGCGTCTGCGCCGACTTTCCTCGACGAACCAGGCGCTAAAGGGAATTCATGGGTTGCCAACTGGCAGCCAGCACAAATGGCTCCCAGCGAAAATTTTACATCGCTTCAATTCACTTGTACACTGTGGGCGCAGCGCGTCCGGCCGAAAGTAACAGACCGGACCCTTCGTTTTCCCAAAAATTCACAACAGAGGAGCCCCATGGAGTACCGAGATTTCGGTCGAACAGGCATGAAAGTCAGCCCCCTTTGCCTGGGCTGCATGAACTTCGGCAGAAGAACCACCCCTGAAGATTCATACGACATAATCGACCGGGCGTTGGATGCCGGTCTTAACTTCCTGGATACCGCAAACGTCTACAGTCGCGGCCGCAGCGAAGAGATTACCGGCGAGGCCCTGAAGCGCAACGGCAGCCGCAGCCGCATCGTCCTGGCGACCAAGGTACATGGCAGAATGGACGACGACGATCCAAACGCCGCCGGCACCAGTCGCCGCCATATCATCGAACAGTGCGAAGCCAGCCTCAAACGACTGCAGACCGACTACATCGACATCTATCAGATTCACAGGCCCCGCCCGGAAATCGCAATCGACGAGACCCTGCGCGCCCTCGATGACCTCGTGCGTTCCGGCAAAGTCCGCTATCTCGGCACCAGCACCTTCGCCGCCTGGCAGGTCGTGGAGTCGCTCTGGGCCGCAAAGGAGCTCGGCCTGAACCGCTTCGTCTCTGAGCAGCCGCCATATCACATTATGGACCGTCGCATAGAGCGCGAGTTGATTCCGATGGCTCAGACCTACGGCATCGGCCTGATCCCCTGGAGCCCGCTGGCAGGCGGCCTGCTGACAGGCAAGTATACCCGTGACGGTGCCGCCCCCGAAGGGGCGCGGTACGCCAACGCGGCAAGTGAAGCGCGCCTGGCCCGCCGCTATAACGAAGGTATCTTTGACGTGACTGAAGGCCTGATGCCTCTGGCCGAATCCAAAGACTGCACTCTATCCCAGCTCGCGCTGGCCTGGTGTGTCGAGCAACCGGGAATCACCAGTCCAATAATTGGCCCTCGCACCATGGAGCAGTTTGAAGACAACCTCGGCGCTCTCGAAGTCGAAATCACCGCGGAGGACCGCCAACGGATCGACGAACTGGTCCCGCCGGGCCGCATGGTCAGCCCGTTCTACGAGGCAGATTTTGGACCCAATCAACATCGAATCGTTGCTTAACCTCGATCTGAAGCGCGGTAATTGGACTTAACAACGACCCAGATCGCTTGTACACTGTAAGCTGATTCCGATTCCGCCAGCTGCCAGGCGAAAAGGTCTCCAAGTGTACATCCCGTTTGGCGTCAAGACGTCCCTCACGTGTCAAGCAATGGAATCGCGACCATCTCGCCTGCTTCTACGAATTACGCAATACGAATTACGCAATTCGAACCAGGCACTTTGGCAGTTTTCAAATTAGACGCACACAAGCTCTCCTACCCGTAAAGGATTTGTAGATGGAGTTCCGAAACTTCGGCCGCACCGGAATGAAAGTAAGCCCTCTCTGCTTGGGCTGTTGGAACTTTGGCGAGCGTACGAGCCCGGAAGACTCCTACGCCATCGTGGACCGGGCGCTGGACGCCGGCCTCAACTTCCTCGATACCGCCAACGTCTACGGCTGGGGCCGCAGCGAGGAGATCACCGGCGAAGCCCTCAAGCGCAACGGCAGTCGCAGCCGCATCGTGCTGGCCACCAAGTTTCACGGCAGAATGAACGACGACGACCCTAACGCCGCCGGGAGCAGCCGCCGCCATATCATCGAACAGTGCGAAGCCAGCCTCAAACGACTGCAGACCGACTACATCGACATCTATCAGACGCACAGACCCCGCCCGGATACCGCGGTCGACGAAACCCTGCGAGCGCTCGATGACCTCGTGCGCGCCGGCAAAGTTCGCTACCTCGGCAGCAGTACATTCGAAGCGTGGCAGTTTGTCGAGTCGCTCTGGGTCGCAAAGGAGTTGGGCCTGAACCGCTTCGTCTCCGAACAGCCGCCCTACCATATCCTCGACCGCCGCATCGAAAGAGGACTGGTCCCGGTGGCCTTGACGTACGGCGTCGGCCTGATCCCTTGGAGCCCGCTGGCAGGCGGCCTGCTCACAGGCAAATACACTCGCGGAGGCGCCGCGCCGCAAGGGTCGCGCTACGCCAGCGCAGAGGAAGGGCCGCCCCAGCTCCGTCGCCTGACTGACGACGTCTATCGCGTGAACGAGGGCCTGCAGCCTCTGGCAGACGCTAAAGGCTGTACGATATCTCAGCTGGCACTCGCCTGGTGCGCCCAACAGCCGGGAATCACCAGTCCCATCCTTGGTCCCCGCACGATGGAACAGTTGGAAGACAACCTCGGCGCACTCGACGTTACCGTTACCGACGAGGACCGCCAGCGCATCGACGAACTGGTCCCGCCGGGCCGCATGGTCAGCCCCTTCTATGAGGCCGACTTCGGTCCCAGTCAGTATCGCTCTCTTGTCTGATATCCTTGCGTCAGTCTTGCCGTGTCCGGCTCAGTGCATCGTTTCGCACGGCACAATGGACCTTCATCGTCCAGCCAGACCGAAAGGCATGCACAGCCTCCGATGAATCTCCGAACCGGTCCGAATTCAGTTGCCAAACTCTGACTCGCGTATCACCAAATGAATGAATCTCAGTTGGAAGCCCTATTGTCCGAAGTAGCCGGCGGAACGCTGCCCGTCGAAGACGCTGTCAACCGGCTGCGTTCATTGCCATTCGAGACTCTCGAAGGCGTCGCCACTTTGGACCATCACCGGCCGTTGCGCACCGGCTTCCCCGAAGTGATCTACTGCGAAGGCAAGACCGCTGACCAAGTGGCGCTGATCGCGGAACGCCTGGCGGCACAGTCTCCCCGCCTCCTGGGAACAAGGGCAACTGAGGACCACTTTATAGCAGCCTCGCAACAGCTGCCCGATCTGGAGTGGCATGAGCAGGCGCGCTGCCTCTGGCTGGATCGTGAACCGGCGTCCGACCTGGCGCCCGGCGTCATGGTTCTGTGCGCGGGCACGAGCGATCTGCCCATTCTCGAAGAAGCTACTCTAACTCTGCGGCTGATGGGCCATGACCCCCTCAAAGTCACCGATGTCGGCGTCGCCGGCCTCCACCGCATCTTCCCCCATATCCCTGTCTTGCAGCAGGCCAACGTCGTCATCGTCATCGCCGGCATGGAAGGCGCCCTTGCCTCAGTCGTGGCCGGGCTGACACAGGCGCCGGTCATCGCCGTACCAACCAGCGTCGGCTATGGCGTCAACTTTGGCGGCGTCGCCGCCCTTCTCGCCATGCTCAACGGTTGCGCATCCGGAATGGCCGTGGTAAACATCGACAACGGCTACGGCGCAGCACACATGGCCGCCCTGATCAACGAAAAAATTGAGAACACTTCTCCCTCATCCACCAACGGATACACGCCAGCCAGTTACGACGCCAGATCAGCAGTCGGCCCGAAAACAGGGCCAGGGTGACACTATGACTCAATCCGCGAGCCAAACCGCCGCAACAACCCTCAGTGCGGAAACAACCGCAAAACTGGAAGCCATGTGCGCAGCACTGCGCTCCTACCGTTCGGTCATTGTCGCTTACTCCGGCGGCGTCGACAGCGCAGTCGTGATGGCTGTCGCCTACCGGGAGTTGGGCGGAAGGTCCACCGCCGCCGGCGACGGCAGCGGAGCGCTTGCCTGCATCGGCGTCTCCCCCAGCTACCCGGCCCGCGAGATGCGGGATGCCGTTGCGCTTGCCGATGACATCGGTGTGCCCTATCGACTTGTTGAGACCGAAGAGTATCTCGATCCCAACTACGCCGCCAACCCCAACAACCGCTGCTACTTCTGCAAGTCGGAGCTCCACAACCGGCTCCACGAAATACTGCAGCAGGAGGACTGGGGCATCGTCTGCGACGGCGCCAACGCCAGTGACGTCGGCGATGACCGCCCTGGCATGGTCGCAGCGCGTGAACGGGGCGTGCGCTCACCCTTACTCGAGGCCGGCATCACCAAGGCGGAAGTTCGCGACATCGCCCGCCACCTGGGCCTGCCCGTCTGGGACAAACCCGCCATGGCCTGTCTCTCCTCCCGTGTGCCCCACGGCACACCGATAGACTCGCAACTGCTCCGCCAGATCGAAGCCGCTGAAGACGTCCTCGTCGCCCTCGGACTGCGCCAGTTTCGCGTGCGCCACCACGACGAGATCGCCCGCCTCGAGCTGCCGCCCGACGACTTCCCAAAGATCCTCGCAAACTACGAAGAGATCGTCGCCGGCATCAAAGCCGCCGGCTATCGTTACGTCACCCTCGACCTGGCCGGATTCCGCAGCGGCGGCCTCAATGCCACCGCCAACGGCAACGCCGAGAACGCACTCATATCCGTCGACGAGCTGATGTCCTTTCACCAGTAACTGGTGAAACGCCGGTAGCCTGCACCAGCGACCGGCCGCTGTCAGCCTGTCGCCCCTCCTATGCCAGTTGCCTACCTAGACACCCCATCCGGAATCTCAGGCGATATCTTTCTCGGCTGTCTTGTCGACGCTGGCTGGCCGCTCGCGTCCCTACAGAACACCGTAGACGACCTCAACCTTCCGCAAGGCAGCTGGAAGGTCAGCGCCCGGCCGTTGATGCAAGGGGGCATTAGAGCCACCCGCATTGAAGTGGAGATAAGGGACGAAACTGCGGAGCGGCATCTGGCCGATGTCCTGAAAATTATCGAGTCGGCCACATTGCCAACGGAGGTCGCGCGGCGCGCCGCCGCCGTCTTTACTCGTCTGGCGGAGGCCGAAGCGCATATCCACGGCACAACAACTGACGCAGTCCACTTTCACGAGGTTGGTGCCCTTGATGCCATTGTCGACATCGTCGGCGTCTGCGCCGGCCTGCACGAACTTGCTGTCAATGACCTTTACGCCTCTCCGCTCCCGCTCGGTCCCGGGTGGGGGAGCTCTATGCACGGCCGCATCCCTCTGCCCGCGCCAGCCACCCTCGAGCTGCTGGCCGCAGTCGACGCGCCTACCGTGCCCGCGCCCGGCCCCGGCGAGCTGGTCACGCCAACCGGCGCCGCGCTCCTCGCCGAACTGGCCCACTTCCGTCAACCCAAACTGCGTCTGCGCACCATCGGCTACGGAGCCGGTCAAAAGCAGTTCGACTGGCCCAACGTCGCCCGGCTTTGGCTGGGAGAAGAACTGGCTGAAGCGCCGAATCAACATCCCCCGGGACCGACCGAATCTCTCCTGGTCCTCGAGACCAACATCGATGACATGAATCCCGAAATGTACGAGCCCGTCCAGCGCAGTCTCTTCGATGCCGGCGCGCTCGACGTCTGGACAACAGCGATCGGGATGAAAAAGGCCCGTCCCGGCACACTGCTTAGTGTCCTCGCCGCGCCCGCCGACGAATCTGCCCTCTCTACCCTCCTCCTGCGCGAAACGACCACCCTCGGCGTACGCGTCTTTCCGGTCCGCCGCCATATAGCCGAGCGCGACGAAAAGAAGGTCGCTACACCTTTCGGTCCCGTGCGAGTAAAGGTAAAGCGAGTCGATGGTAACGCCGTCGGCGCCAAACCGGAGTTCGACGACTGTCAAGCCCTGGCCGAGGCCACCGGTACGCCCCTGCCGTCCGTATACGCCGCCGCGCTGGCAGCCGCCGCGCCTCTGGTCGACTCGTCGTCCAATCCGCAAGGGCAAGAGGAAGGAAGCGAAGTCGCCTAGCATGGAGAAGTTTGTTCAGAAGGTCGCTCCCATCGTCCTCAGGCGTAGGGAAGAGTTGGAAATCCTGTCCTTCCGCCATCCCCGCGCCGGCACGCAGCTGGTCAAAGGGACTTGGGAGGAAGGCGAAAGCGCAGAGGCCGCCTCTCTGCGAGAACTGGCCGAGGAATCCGGCATCGAAAACGCCACCGTCATCAAAGCGCTTGGCCATCTGCCGTTCCGGGGCATCAGACAGCACTGGCACTTCTATCTGTGCCATGTTCCTGCTAATCTGCCCGACAACTGGACCTTCTTTACCCAGGACGGTGGCGGGCACCTGTTCGACTTCTTCTGGCATGAACTGAAGGAGCCGCCCGGCCGCGGTTGGCACGCCGACTTTCGACGCGCCTTGACCTACCTCCGCCGCCGGCTGCAGGAAGAAGAACACCTGTAATCTACACGTTAAACCATTTCAAGGAGATCATTTCATGATCCAGCAACGACCCTTCGGCCGCACAGGCCACAACAGCACCGTAACCCTCTTCGGCGCCGCCGCCATCGGCCGCGTCACTCAGGCCGATGCCGACCGCACCATGGAGCTGCTGCTCGACTACGGCGTCAATCACATCGACACCGCCGCCAGCTATGGCGATGCCGAGATACGTCTCGGTCCCTGGCTCGAAAAACACCGCGACCGCTTCTTTCTGGCCACCAAGACCGGCGAACGCGAGTACGATGCCGCCAAGGCTCAGATCCAACTCTCCCTGGAGCGGATGCGAGTCGACCACATCGACCTGATCCAATTCCACAACCTGGGCCATCCCGACGAGTGGGACACCGCAATGGGCGAAAACGGCGCCCTGGAAGCCGCCAAAGAGGCCCGTGACCAGGGGCTTGTTAAGTACATCGGCGTCACCGGCCACGGCCTCAAAATTGCAGCCTTCCACAACAGAAGCCTGCAAGCATTCGATTTCGAATCAATCCTGCTCCCATGGAACATCCAGCTGAAGCAGAACCCCCAGTACGCCGCCGACTTTGATCGCGTCGTCGGTCTCGCTCGCGAACGGGGCATTGCCGTGCAGACCATCAAGTCGCTCGCACGCGGGCCCTGGGCAACCACGCCCAAGAACCGGTCAACCTGGTACCAGCCATTGGAGAATCAGCCCGACATCGACCGCGCCGTCCACTGGATCCTCGCCCACGGCGACCTGTTCCTCAACACCCCTGGCGATATCAACCTGCTGCCCAAGGTCCTCGACGCCGCCAGCCGCTTCGACGGCCACGGCCCCAGCGACGAAGAGATGGCCGCCATGGTGGCCGAACAGAGCATGACCCCGCTGTTCGCCTGACCAGGACGCTGCCGCCCTGCTCTCACCCATTGAACCTGAGGCCTGATGCGGCAAATCTACCTGCTTCTCTACCGGCTACTCTACAATGAGCTGGCCTGGGCCTACGACGCCGTCAGCTGGGTCGTGAGCCTGGGCCGCTGGGATGCCTGGCGCCGCGCCGCTCTGCCATTTGTCCGCGGCAACCGTATCCTCGAAGTGGGCTTCGGCACCGGCGCGCTGCTGCCCCACCTGCAGGGCGGGCAGCGCCGCATCGTCGGCATCGAACCCTCCGCCGCCATGCACCGCCTGACCTTTGCAAAGCTCAACAGCCACGGAATTCGACTCCCACTCGTCCAGGGAACCGTGCAGAGGCTGCCCTTCGCCGACGCAACCTTCGACACAATCGTCAGCACCTTCCCCGCATCCTATGTCCTCGACCCCCGCACCCACCGAGAATTCGCACGTTGTCTCCGTCCTGGCGGTCGAACAGTAACCGTCGAAGTGACCCTCGCCGAGCCCTCTCAACTGCTCACTCTGCTGTACCACCTTGTCTTCCCATCAACGCCCGACACCCACCAACGGGTCAACGATGGGGTTCGCGATGCTGGGCTAGACCGGGAGGAGCATGTTGTGGGTGAAGGAAGGGTCCGGCCGCTTATCATCGTCGCCGAAAAGAAGGCAGACAAGTGACCCGGCCCAACGTCTACGCCCAATTTCAGAGCGGCCTGTCTCAATATTGGCGCAAGACAACCAGCGGCGCCGCGTATCTGCAAACACACGACTCCGGCCTTCTCCTCGGGAACCATCGGGCAACGACCCGTCTCTACACAAACGCGCAGATTGACGACTACCGAACGCGCCCCCGTCCCGACTTTCCCTGGCGTCCCCCCTTGCGACTGACACTGCGCGCGCGTTTCTCCCATAACAGCGGACAGCTGACCGGCACGGCCGGCTTCGGCTTCTGGAACGACCCTCTGCGCATGACCGGCCTGCGCAGACTCGCCCTGCCCCAGGCCCTCTGGTTCTTCTACGCCGGCCCGGATGCCGACATGCGGCTGGCACTCGACCAACCCGGCTGGGGCTGGAAGGCCGCCGTAATCGACACCCGAACCCGCCGTTTCCTCTCGAAAGCGCCCCTCTTCGCGCTCGCCGCGCCCCTGCTCCGCGCGCAGCCCTTCTATCGAAGCCTCTGGCCGTCCTTGCAGGAAGCGGCAGGGATCGCCGAGATGCCCCTCCATGCGCCCATGGTAGACTGGCAAATCTACACGATCGACTGGCAGCGCGACCGCGTACGTTTCTATCTGAATGGGAAACTGCTCATGGAATCAGACCACGCGCCCGCAGGGCCGCTGGGGCTGGTCATCTGGCTAGATAATCAGTATCTGCAGTTTGCGCCTTGGGGACACTTCCACTGGGGACTGGTAGCCAAGGAGGAAAACCAGTGGCTGGAAATTGACTGGCTCGCCGTCGAAAGGGCATCCGGGTCGATGCCGGGGGCGTAAATCAAGCGGACAGCAAAATGGGGCTCTTCACCGCCCGCCAGGAACTTTCCATCTAACCAAAACGAACTTTCGACGAGTCCGCTCTGCTCGCAGCCGTCACCCGGTGCGTCTCCACCGTCTGCTGGTTCAGCCGGTGACCCGTCCCCGGCTCCTGTGACAAAACCAAATGCCCCTCTTCAATTCGCTCAGCCGGTAGCAGGAGCTCCGAGCGCCAGTCCACCTCACCCCAGGCATATTCCAGAATATAGAAGTTGGACCAGGTGGATGCCGCCTGCGCCGTTGCCGCTGTCGAGAGCGGCCCCGCCGGGTTATGGGGAGCCACCAGCACCTGCCGCATACGCGCCGCCGCCGCGATCTCGTTCAGCTCCAGAATGCCGCCGCAATGCTTCACATCCGGCATGATGACGTCCACGCAGCGCCCCGCCGTAAAGGGCAAAAAGCTTTCAATGCCGAAAACGCTCTCCGCCGACGCGATCGGCTGCGGAACTCTCCTGGCTACCGCGGCCAGACCCTTCGGGTCGGTATACGACACCGGCTCCTCATACCAGAACAGGTTGACGTCCGCCAGCTCCTGGCCCACCACAACCGCTTCCGACACCTCCATCCGGCTGTGACAGTCCACCGCCAGCTCCACCCCATCGCCGATCGCCTTGCGCACTGCCCGGACCCGCTCTACTCCGGGACGCCAGTCCGCTTTGGGCCCCGTTCGATACCGGTAGGGATGGCGCATCTCGTCGAAAGGGGCCATCTTGATGGCCGTAAAGCCTTCATCCGCTGCCTGCTGTGCCGCCCGCGCAAACCCGTCGGGGGAGCGGTCCCTCACATGCCGGTTTATGTTGGCGTACAGCCGCAGACGGTCGCGAACCGCCCCGCCGAACAGGACGTGCAACGGCACCTCCAGCGACTGCGCCAGCACGTCCCATAGCGCCTGCTCCAGTCCGCTGAGCGCCGTGTTGAAAGCGCGCCCGCCATCCTTGCGCCGCAACATCTGACGAATACGGGCGATTCCTCTCGGGTCATCCCCCCTAAGGGCTTCGTCAAACTGCCTGACCGCCGCCGCGCACAGCGCGTCGTTACTGTTGTGACTCGCCTCGCCCACACCGGTAATCCCCGCGTCGGTCTCCACAACCACATGCAGCCAGTCGCCCCTGTGATTGACGTGTACGATCAAAGTGGCAATAGAAACGATCTTCACGGCTCGCGCTTCCTTTTGTTCTGTTTATCCAAACTGGTGGCCAGCCTTTAGAGTTGGCTCGTTCCGAATCCCTGTCAAAGACGCCTTTTTCCCGGTCTTCCACTCTGCCAACCCGGACCTAGTGCGCCGTCCATCCCCCGTCCACCGTCATACCGGCCCCGGTCACAAAGCTCGACGCGTCGCTGGCCAGAAAAACCGCCAACCCGCCGATCTCATCCAGGTCCCCCCAGCGTCCCAACGGGATCCTGGCGATAAACTCCCGGTACTTCTCAGGATCCTGCTCCAACGCCACGTTCATCTCCGTCGAAAACGGGCCCGGCAGCATCGCGTTGACCGTGATGCCCAACGGCGCCCACTCCAGCGCCAGCACCTTCGTCAACTGCCACACCGCCCCCTTGCTGGCCGCGTAAGGCGTCCGCTCCGGCAACGCGATGATCGACAGCGTCGACCCCACGTTGATCACCCGTCCGTACCGCTGCGCCTTCAGGTGTCCGGCCGCCGCCCTGCACATGTTCCACACACCGGTCAGATTCGTATCGATGACCTGCTTGAACTCCTCCGGCGCCAGCTCATCGATCGGGCCCCGAATGTTGATCCCGGCGTTATTCACCACTATGTGCAGACCGCCAAAGTCACTTATCACCTGTTCGACCACCAGTGCAGTCTGCGCATAGTCACTGACTTCGCAGGCGTAGCCCCGCACCATTGTGCTGACCGTGGCCGACTCGGAAATTTCCCTTGCAGCCTCGTCGGCCCGCTCCTGATCTCTGCTCGTGAGCGCGACCGCGGCGCCCGCCTCTGCCAGCGCCAAGGCCATCTCCCTACCCAGCCCACGGTTGCCCCCGGTGACGAGAGCGACCCGCCCATCAAGTCTGAACTTGTCGAGAATCGACATTCATTTCCTCCGCTCTTGAAACGGCCCGATGACCCGCCCTTCGACTTTTCGCCATCCGCCCGAAAGAAGCTATCATATCCTGAAATCCTGACTACCAGAGGTCCAGGCAGTCAGACCCAAACTTACCCACGGTAACTATCCAACGGTAACTATACTGTAACAGCAGGTGATCTACCATGCCCAATTCAGTCCTCTCCCCCTCTGAACACGACTCTCTCATCGAATTCATCAGTCTTCTGGCCGACGAGAGCGGGGCCATCATCCGCCGTTACTTCCGCAGCGGCTACACCGTAGACAGCAAGTCCGACGAGACGCCCGTCACAATCGCCGACCGCCAGGCCGAGGAGCGCATGCGAGAGCTGATCTGCCAGCGCTATCCCACGCACGGCATTCTGGGAGAGGAGTACGGTCACCACCAGCCCGGCGCCCCGTTCCAATGGGTGCTGGACCCCATCGACGGCACCAAGAACTTCATCAGTCACGGCTATCTCTTCGGCACACTCATCGCTCTCGTCCACGAACAAAAGGCCCTCCTCGGTGCCATCCACCAGCCCATCCTGCAGGATCTGCTCATCGGCGACGGCGGCACAACCTGGCTCAACCGCGAACCCGTCCGCGTGCGCGCCTGTGCCAGCATCGAAGACGCCGTCTTCCTGACTACCGACCACTACAACGTCGCCAACTTCCACAACGGCCCCGCCTTCGAACAGGTCGCCCAGCGCGCCGCCCAATACCGCACCTGGGGCGACTGCCACGGCTACTACCTCGTCGCTGTCGGCGGCGCCGACGTCATGACCGACCCCGTCATGAACTTCTGGGACCGCGCCGCCCTGGTCCCCATAGTCGAAGGCGCCGGCGGCCGCATCACCGACTGGCAAGGCGGCGACCCACTCTACGGCAGTGGCGTCATAGCCAGCGGCGGCAGCATCCACGACGAACTGATCGAGTTACTCAACCCCTGATCCAAACAGAGCGAGTGTTAATTTGGGCGTTCGGGCCTTCGGCCCTCCCTTGTGCGGGGGCTGCGCCCCCGCAACGCCCCGCCCTTACTAGACCACCGTGTCTGTTTTTCCCTGGCAAGGTGTCTAGAGCAAGGTGTGTAGCCAACAGTGTCCCCTCCCCCACCTCCTGTCTCCAGCCACTGACCACTAATCATTGCTATGGAATGTCCCCCGCAAACTCTCGTCGCCTCTCGTAAGCACTCGTGCAACGTTTCCATTCCCGTCGCCTATTCCATCACGACAATCAAACAAAGTCCTGCAAATCCTGATTCAGACATTCCAGCAAACGGACTCCAACACCCCCAACCTCGTGACATGTCTGCCAATTCTCGCTGCTCCGGCATCCACTAGAACCTCGGACGCTAAACCCGCTGCCAAATCCATGACACCTGGCAACGTCTATGGTAAGATTGCGCGTGGCAACCCAAATAGCCTGAACCGGCTCCCATTCAACATCGCCTCCTGACCGGAACGACCATCTGCAAAGGGAGAAAAGACAATGAGCGAACAAACTGTCCTTCAAGCCGCCGACGCAACCGTCCAGGAATTCGACTGGGGCGAGTTAGTCTGGTATGCCAATGGCGAAATGGGCAACAGCGCCACGATGACCTTCGGCCGCGCTGTCCTTAAAGCCGGATACGAAAACTTCCGCCATTCTCACCCCAACTGTGAGGAAATTCTGCATGTCCTCAGCGGCCGCATAGTTCACTCCCTGGGCGACGAGCTATTCCCCATGGGGCCTGGGGACACCATCTCGATCCCAGCCAATATTGTGCATAACGCCAGAAACGACGGCGACGAAGTTGCAATCATGACAATAATGTTCTCCACACCCGATCGCCAGACCGATGTGGCCGATGAGTGATCTCCGTCCGTAGCCGTCAAAAGGGGGACCAAATGCCTGCCGACGAACTGACGCAGAACGATCGAAATGGTGTAAAGATCAGCTGGTACCGCGTTCCAATCCCACGTGCTGAACTCAACGCCCTCAATCAGCGCGACGACTGGCAGGGAACTTGGCAGGTGGTCGGCCACCTGGGGCTCATTGTGCTAACAGGCCTTGCGGCCTGGTACGCAGCCGCCAACCTTCCTCTGATTGCCCTGCTCCTTATTCTATTTCTGCACGGCACCTTCTACGTCTTTCTCTACAACGGCTCCCACGAGCTCATCCACAATACAGTTTTCAAGACAAAGACGCTGAACGTTCTGTTCACCCGCATCTTCAGCTTCCTCGTCTGGCGCAACCACCACATGTTTTCCACCAGCCATGTCGAGCACCACAAATACACCCTTCATCCACCCGACGATCTGGAAGTTGAACTCCCCATGGAGTTGACGCTGGCTGGCTTTCTCAAAAACGCCGTCGTGAACCCCTGGGTTCTCTACGACACGCTTAAGTCGACTATTCGACTTAGCTTTGGCCGCCTTGAAGGCGACTGGGAGCACTCGCTCTTTCCGCCGGAGGCGACCCGCAAGCGCCGCCAACTCTTCATGTGGTCGCGCTTCCTTTTGGTGGGCCACGGCCTGATACTGGCTGTATCTCTCTACTTTGGCTGGTGGCTCATCCCAGTCCTCACGACCTTTGCTCCCTTCTACGGTGGCGGATTGCGCTACCTGTGCAACAATCTGCAGCATGCCGGCCTCAAGGACAACGTCCCCGACTTCCGCCTCTGCTGCCGAACTGTCTACCTCAACCCCTTCACCAGCTTCCTGTACTGGCAGATGAACTATCACACCGAACATCACATGTATGCCGGCGTGCCCTGTTACAATCTGCCCAAACTGCACCGGCTAATCCAACACGAGATGCCGGAATGCAAAAAGGGCCTGTTGCCTGCCTGGATCGAGATAATCGCCATTATGCGCAGACAGAAAAACGATCCGGCCTACCAGCACGTGCCCGACCTGCCCACTACTGCCCCAATTTGAGGGGAACAAGCGCCAGGACAGACACCAGTCCTTGCAAAACCGACTCGCCTTAAATCAATAAAGCCAGTACCCATGCTCGGATAGCACGAACATCCATCTGCAAAACTCGAAACGACCAGGAGACACGCAATGTCGGAACGCACACTCTATGTAGGTACCTACACACAGAAAGATAGCGAAGGCATCTACATCTATCGCTTCAATACCGAGACCGGCGCCCTTCGTCAGGACTCCGTCGTCGCCGGATTCGACAACCCTTCCTTCCTAACTCTGCATCCGCAAGGCAACATCCTCTACGCGGTCAACGAGGATGTCGAGGCGGGGCAGGTCAGCAGCTTCGCCATAGATGCCGCAACGGGCGGCCTTACCTTTCTCAACACACAGCCGACCCACGGCACCGCGCCCTGCCATCTTGTCGTCGAACCGGGCGGCGGCACCCTCGTCGTGGCAAACTACTATAGCGGCAATGTCGCCGTTTACCCCTTGAAAGCTGACGGCTCCATCGGCAATCCGATTCAGAACATTCAGCACCGCGGCAGCGGCCCCAATCAGGAACGACAGGAAGCCGCCCACGCGCACTCCGCCACCATGAGCCCCGACGGCAGCCGTGTCTACGTGGCCGACCTGGGTATCGACCAAGTGAAGATCTATCGCCTCGCCAACGGACGGCTGGTCGCCAACGATCCCGACCACGTTACCGTGCATGCCGGCGGCGGCCCTCGCCACTTTGACTTCCATCCCAACGGACGCGTCGCCTACATCATCAATGAACTGGATCTGACGGTCACCGTATGCGCCTTCGATGCCGGCACCGGTGCGCTAACCCCCATCCAGACCATCTCGACGCTGCCCGACGGCGTCACCGACAAGACCGGCTTCAGCTGCGCTGACATTCACGTTTCCCAGGACGGCCGCTTCGTCTACGGCTCCAACCGCGGCCACGACACCCTCGCCATCTTCTCCGTCGACCAGGACAGCGGCCGCCTCACCGCCGCCGGCCATGCCTCGACCCGGGGAAACACGCCCCGCAACTTCACGATTGACCCATCCGGCGCCTGGGTGCTGGCCGCCAATCAGGACTCCGACGACATTGGCGTATTCAGCCGCGACGCCGATACCGGACAGCTCAGCCCTGTCGGCGACATGGTCTGGGCGCCGATGGCCGTCTGCCTGCTCTTCGGTCCCTAGTCACACCCAGAGGAAAGCTTCTTGCAATTCGGAATATTCTACGAACACCAACTCCCCCGCCCCTGGGCGGAGGACAGCGAACACCGCCTCCTCAAAGAGGCCCTCGATCAAGTCGAGCTCGCCGACCGGCTCGGCATCGACTACGCTTGGGAAGTTGAGCATCACTTTCTGGAGGAGTACTCCCACTCCTCCGCGCCCGAAGTGTTTCTGGCCGCGTGCAGTCAGCGCACGCGCCAGATCCGCCTCGGTCACGGGATCGTGCTCATGCCCAGCAGCTTCAACCACCCCGCCCGCACAGCCGAGCGCATCGCTACCCTCGACCTGATCAGCGACGGCCGCGTCGAATGGGGCACCGGATCCTCAAGCAGTCGCGCCGAACTGGAAGGGTTCGGTATCGACCCGGAACAAAAGCATCTGATGTGGGAAGAGTCGGTGCGCGAGGCGGCCAAAATGATGGTAATGGAACCGTACGCCGGCTTCGAAGGCGCGAGCTTCTCCATGCCGCCCCGCAACGTCGTCCCCAAGCCGCTGCAGAAGCCGCACCCGCCCCTGTGGCTGGCTTGCTCGAGCCGGGAGACGATCAAGATCGCAGCCCGCTACGGCATGGGCGCGCTGACCTTTGCCTTCATCGATCCCGACAGCGCCTCACACTGGGTCGAGGAGTACTACGAGACCTTCGAGCGGGAGTGCAACCCAATCGGCCGCACCGTCAATCCCAATGTCGCAATCGTAGCCGGTTTCATGCTCCATGAGGACGCCGCCGAGGCCGAGCGCCGCGGCGCGCGCAACTTCCAGTTCTTCGGCTACGCCCTCAGCCACTTCTACATCACCGGCAGCCACGTCCCCGGCGAATTCGACATCTGGCAGGACTTCCAGCGCAACATGCCCGAAAAATACGAGCCGTCGGCCGGAATCGGCACGCCCTCCCAGGTCGCCCGCGACCTGGAAGCGCTCGAGAACGCAGGCGTAGATCAGGTCGTCTTCGTGCAACAGGCCGGCAACAACCGCCACGAGCACATCTGCGAATCCCTTGAGCTGTTCGCCGATCAGGTAATGCCCGCCTTCAAAGATCGCCACGACCAACACCAGCGGCGCAAGGCCGAGCGGCTCGCGCCCGCCATCGAAAGGGCCATGCAACGAGTTCCCGATATTCCCGAAGTGGGCGCTCTGCCCCCTCTTGACGCCTACCCGCTGCTGGCAGCCAAAGCCGGGCAAGCCGAACAACCCGAACGTCCAACCGAAGGCGACAACATCGTCACCGCCATCTCCGGCCGCGGTTGAGCGCGACCTTCCCTTCCTCCCTCTGCCATCGACGAATAAGGCAGTCTTAGTACGCGTCTGAAGCCAGACGCGCTGGGAAGGCGGTTCGCAACCGACCGCAGGCCGGTCTTTCGCAGCTATCGACCGCCAGCCTGGCCGTGGTCCGATTCAATCGCCGCCGGTCTCTCCTGCGCCGCCCGTATCCTCGCCATATCGAACTTCAGCGAACGGTCGAAACCGTAAATCCCGTTCTGCTCCTGCAGAATATCGGTCAATTGCGTGTAGCAATAGCCAAAGTGAGCCGGGTCGTCCAGGAGGATCCCACACAGACGTGTAAACCGCTCGTAGAACTCCTCGATCGATTTCGGCCTATCTCCATAGCCCCAGGAGTCCTCCCCCTCCTCGACATCCGGGTTCCACCAGATGCCGCCGAACTCGCTCACGAAGAACGGCTGCCCCCGGTAAGCGATCGACCAAATCTGCTCGTCCCTTCCGTTATAATACGGCTTCCCGTCAGCCACCCGCGCATGGTGACCGGCAAACGGTTCAGGATCCTGCGTATAGTCATGGCAGTCGTAAACGTCCGCTTCCGACACCCTGTGCGAGTAGCCGCTCGTGTCCAGCACCGGCCGCGTCCTGTCCATCGCCTTCGTCGCCAGATACAGACCGCGCGTCACCGCATCCAAAGTCGTAATGCGGTCATGCAGCGGCTGCCACGTCTCGTTAAGAGGACACCAGCCCACGATTGAGGGATGGGAATAGTCCCGCTCCAGGACCTCCAGCCATTCAGTGATGTAGGAAGCTGTCGGTTGTTGGTGCGCCTCCACAGAGCCGTACCCCCGGCAACCCCAATCTCCGAATTCGCCCCATATCAGATACCCAAGCCGGTCCGCGTGATAGAGAAACCGCTCCTCAAAGACCTTCTGGTGCAGGCGCGCTCCGTTAAAGCCGGCCGCCATACTCAACTCGATATCCCGCCGCAAGGCCTGGTCGCTGGGCGCCGTCATAATACCGTCCGGATAGTAGCCCTGGTCCAGCACCAGCCGCTGAAAGACCACCTGGCCATTCAACGTAATCGCCTTCCCGTCAATGGCAACACTGCGCAGCCCGGCGTAGCTGCGCGCCTCGTCCACCACCGCCCCTTCCCCATCCACCAGCCGCAACACCACATCATACAGATGCGGCTCCTCGATCGACCACAGCCGCCGCCGCTCCTCCGGGATCCGCAGTTCCAGTTGCGGACAAAGGTCAAGTTCCGCCGAACATCCCGCTTCGGCCACCACCCCGTTGCTGTCCAATAGCTCTGCCTGCAAACGCAGCCCCGACCGCTTTCCCCCACTCGGACTCCCAGCTGCCGTCGTTCGATGAACGACATGCTGCTCAAGCCGAATGACACCGTTCGCCACATCTGGCGTCAGCCGCGGCCGTCCTAAATGTATCTCCGCTACCGGTTCCATCCACACACTCTGCCAGATCCCGGTCGTTCGCACGTAAATGGCGCCTCTCGGCCCATACGTCTGCGCCTGCTTGCCCCGCGGCTGCGGATCCCGGTGGTTGTCCCGCGCCCGCAACACAACCGTCACGAGCTCCCCCGGCCGCGCCGCCTCACTCACATCGCACGTAAATGGGCTGAATCCCCCTCGATGTCGCCCAACCTCCTCTCCGTTGACCCACACCGTCGCGTCATAGTCGACCGCCTGAAAGTGGAGCAACACACGTCGCCCGCCCCAACTCCTCGGGATCTCCACCTCGCGCCGGTACCAGACCGCCTCCAGAAAGTCATGGTTCTCCACCCCCGACAGCTTCGACTCCGGACAGAAGGGAACGGTAATTTGGCCCGCGAGCGGGCGTGTCAGCAGCCCTCTTTCCAGGCCGCTGTCACCCTGGTCAATCTCAAACTCCCACCTGCCGTTGAGGCAGAGCCACTCCTTGCGCACAAACTGCGGCCGCGGGTACTCGGGGCGAGGTATGGACATTGGATTTCTCCTGGAATAAGGTGAGGAACGGAAATGTGCTAGCTTGGGCAGAGGGGTATCCAATTGCCACCGGCAATTGGTTGTCTACAAAGGCAGGAATTCAATTCTGTTCGCGATTTCTTCCGGGTCCAACGACTTTGCTGCGATCTCATGGTCCTCAATCACCCGGCCGACGGTCAATCGCAACTGATGCACATAGAAGAGGCCAGCAAAAACAATGCCTTGTCTTTGAAACCTGCTTGCCAACCTGAGCAGATCTGTGTCCTGGCTGAAGAGAACTCGACCTAGTTCCGTCGCGCGTCGCAGGAGCTTTTCGTCATCCAATTGGGAGGAGCCATCTTCAACTGCAGATAATACATCTACGCCTCGGATGCGAAGTCCGTTAGTTATCGCGTGAGGAACATGATGATCCATGTAGAGGGCCAGGCTCAAGGTGCTTCCCGTCGCTCACGAACTGTCTGGCGAACAGGAGAGTCTGCTGACTTGAGGTGAAGCTCATCATATTCCTCGGCGCTCTCTTCTATTTCGGCGTCGATCAACGCTCTGTGATCCAGATAGTAGGAAATCGCCTTCTGAATCTGGGCCCTGGTAAGAAACGGATGCTGACTTTGGATTCCAGCTACATCATTACCCATCTCGATATAGTCGATGGCGATCTGCCGGACCTTGAAATTCGCACCGGCAATGATTGGGACGCCTTGGTCGTTTAATGTGATCTCCGCGCTTTCTTCGGAAGTTCTCGTTTCCGGTCGTGCCATAGTGACTGCTCCTCTTCGATTACATCATCTCTCCGGAACCAGCAACACCTTGGAAACATTCCCCGGACTGTGAATGAGGCGCTTGAACCAGTCCCCTCCCTCAGCGAGCGGAGCTTCAACAATCCACGGGTCAAGGCGGTAATGGCCGGCATGCAACGCCTCCAGACCGTCCTCGAAGTCGGCTGCGCCGTAAGCAAAACTGCCCCGCACTGTCAACTCCTGGCGAATGATCGCTGCCGCCGGCATCGGGCTCGTCTCCTCGTGCAGCCCCGAAAGAATCAGGATTCCAGCATTCCGGGTAGCCGCCACGCACTGGCTGCGCGTTCCCCCCGTCCCCACCGCGTCCACCGAGACCGCAACGCCCTCGCCGCCCGTGGCCTCCATGACCGTCTCAACCACGTCCGCGCCCTGGCCGGCCCCATCCATGCCGCTTCCAGGCGGCGAGATTGTGACGCCGCCGAGCGCGCCGCCCATCGCCAGACGCTCCGGGTCGAGGTCGGCTATGAAGACCTGCTCAGCCCCGGCAAGCTTGAGCGCCTGCAAGGATAGCAGTCCAATCGGCCCTGCCCCGATAATCAGCGCCGACTCGCCTGCCACATCTCCCGCCAACCGGCCGATGCGCACGCCAACGCCAACCGGTTCCGTCAGCGAGCCGCTGCGCATCGACATCCCCTCCGGCAACTTGTGCGTCACAAAGGCAGGCGTACTGACATATTCCGCAAATGCGCCCGGCCTGTGGGCCCCCACCAGCCGCCGTTCCGGGCACAGCTGCGTCAGACCCATATGGCACGTGCGGCACTGGCCGCAGTAAGAGAGCGGGTTGACCGTCACTGCGTCGCCGACCCCGAGTCCAGTCACCTCGCGCCCCACCTCAACGACTTCGCCCGCAAACTCATGCCCCATTACCAGCGGCGGCGTTCGCAGTGCATTGTGGCCCAGAAACCCGCTCAGCTCCGAGCCGCAAATGCCGGCGTAGGCCACGCGTATCACCACCTCATCCGCAGCCGGCGTTGGTTCGGGCTGCTCCTGTATCTCCATCACCTCCGGCGCGGTCCAGACGAGCGCTCGCATCTATATCCTCCATGGCTGTTCAAAGTTCGAGTATGGCCCCATCATACGGAAACCTCGCCCGATCTGCAATTAGGCACGGCAATTGGTCATGAACTGGACCAGTACGGGCGCACCTGCGGGCTTTTGGCCCGCCGCAGGCCCTATCGGCTTGCGAAGATCTTCCGTCGCGTGTAGGCTTTCCTGAACACTGCAACAGCACGAAAATCCTGGATTAACAGCCCGAATCTGATCGCTGCGATCGAGGGCCCTGAAGTCAAAGAGCAATCTCCAGTCGGACCAGATTCCGCATCGACCCCATAAGCATCCCTGCATCAGCACGCGCAACCGACTCCACAAAACGTCTCTGAGGAGCCACCAATGAAAATCACTGACATAACCGCCTATCCTGTCTGGGCCGGCCAACGCAACTTTCTCTTTGTCGTCGTCGATACCGACGAAGGCATTTACGGCGTGGGTGAAGCAGGGCTCACTAGCCGCGAACAGGCGGTGATGGGCGCATTCCAGGATTTCAAAGACGTACTCGTAGGCCAGGATCCGTTTCGCATCGAGCACATCTGGCAGCTTCTCTTCCGCGGCGGTTTCTTCCCAGCACAGCGCGTGCTGAGCTCCGCAATCTCTGCCATTGACATTGCCCTCTGGGACATCAAAGGCAAGGCCCTCGGCGTGCCAATCTACGAGCTGCTGGGTGGACGCGTCCGCGATAAAGTGGTCTGTTACCCCCACAACCACGGCCATGCCATGGAAGTAGAGCCGCTGGTCGAAAGCTGTCTGGAAACAAAGGAGCAGGGTTGGAAGTTCGTACGCTGGGGGCTGCCCCAGGACGGCAACGTCCTGGAACCCCGCGACGCCGTCCGTACAGCCATTCGCCAATTCGAGGCCGTGCGGTCGGCGGTTGGCGACGAGATCGACATCTGCTTCGATGTCCACACGCGCCTCGATCTTCCTGATGTCATCTGGCTCTGCCGTGAAGTCGAGCAGTACGCGCCCTTCTTCATCGAAGATCCCCTGCGTTGCGAAAACCCCGACTCTTTCAAGACCTTGAGGCCGCGCACCCACGTCCCCTTAGCCGCCGGCGAACAGTTCTCGTCAAAATGGGAATTCCGCCAGCTGATCGAGGAAGAGTGGATCGACTACGCCCGCGTTGATATGTGCATTGGCGGCGGCTTCACCGAAACCCGCAAAATCGCAGGTTGGTGTGAGACGCACTACATCAAGTTGGTTGTCCACAACCCGCTCGGCCCCGTCTCCTCCGCAGCCTGCCTGCAGATGAACCTCGCGACATCCAACTTTGGCGTGCAGGAACAACCCCGCAAACCCGCGGAGATTCTGCCCGACATCGTGCCCGTCCAGCACCACTGGGACGATGGCTATCTGTTTCCGACAGACCTGCCCGGACTCGGCATCGAATTCGACAGAGAGGCGGCCGCCCGCCAGCCCTCACAAAAGCGCGAGATGCCGCAGTTGCGCCGCCTCGATGGATCGTTCACCAATTGGTAAGTGACGAGCAAACAATGCAATCGCCGGTTGCGAGAGCAGACTTTCCGCAGATAGGCCGCATTTGAGGACATTCGTAAAGGGAAAGAAACCATGAAGACAGCTGCTGTATTCGGTCCAAACCAGGGAGGCGTCGTCGACGCGCCCAACCCGACCCCTGGCGAAAACTGGGTCGTCGTAAAAATCCACACCGCCCCCATGTGTACCGAATTCAAGGTCTACGTCTCCGGCAGAGAGTCCCCCTACCTGGGTCACGAAGCCGCCGGAGAAGTCGTCGAAGTGGCGCAGCCCTCTCGCGTCAAAGTGGGAGATCGCGTCGTCGTCATGCCGCAAACCCCTTGCGGCCAGTGCGAGCTCTGCCTCGAAGGCGAGTACATCCACTGCCTCGACTCAGAAGAGCCGCCACCCCAACCGGACGGCGGGGAGGGCAGAGCGACCATGTCACAGTTCATGCTCAAGCAGGACTGGATGCTGGTCCCGATCCCCGATGAAATCTCCTACGACCACGCCTCCATGGCCTGCTGCGGCCTCGGTCCAACCTTCGGCGCAGTCCAACGTGCCAAACTAAGCCCCGACGACACCCTGATGATCACCGGCCTCGGCCCCGTCGGCCTCGGCGGCGTCATCAATGGAACGCACCGCGGGGCAACAGTCATCGGCGTCGACGTCAATAAGTACCGGGCCGCCAAAGCCCTCGAGTTAGGCGCCGTCGCCGTCATCGACCCAACCGCTCCCGACGCGCTGGAGAGTGTCCTGGCACTCACGCGCGACGGCCGCGGCGTCGATCACAGCATAGACTGTTCCGGCGTGGTCGCGGCCCACCGCCTCTGCATTGACGCCACCCGCCGCAAAGGCACAGTCAGCTTCGTCGGCGAAAGCGGCACAGACGCCACGCCAGTCCACGTCAGCACCGACATGCTGCGCAAAGGGCTCAGCCTGCACGGCTCCTGGCACTACAACATGGCCGACACACCACAGATCCTGCGCGTCATCGCCGCCAATCCCGACAAACTCGACACGCTCATCTCGCATAGCTTCCCACTGGATCGCGTTACCGAAGCCTGGGACCTGCAAGCCACCGGACAGTGCGCCAAAGTGCTGCTCAAGCCTTGGGAGTAAAGTGACAGCCCCTTGCCTGACAGTATTGTGGGGAATGCCGGACATGTTCAGAAAGCGCCGGTCCATCATCCCCGCAAACCTGACATAACCGAAAGAATAGCTGCTTCCCTGAAGTTTTCCACCCATCAAAGGACGAGCAATCCCCCATGCAAGACCTTCTAAAACAGTATTTCGGCTACGACGACTTTCTGCCGCTTCAAGAAGAGATTATTGCCAGCGTGTTGAATGGCGAAGACGCGCTGGTCCTCATGCCGACCGGAGGAGGAAAATCACTCTGCTACCAACTGCCCGCGCTCCGGCTCGACGGCCTAACGCTGGTAGTGTCCCCCCTGATAGCTTTGATGAAAGACCAGGTGGATGCGCTCAAGTCAAACGGTATCCCCGCAGGCGCGATCAACAGCACGCTTCCTTTCTCCGAGATGCGCCGCGTCCATGAGCAAGCCCGCCAGGGCCTTCTCAAAATCCTATATGTTGCCCCGGAAAGACTCGCGATGCCGGAATTTCAGGAATTTCTCGCAAGTCTCAAGGTAAGTCTTGTCGCTGTCGACGAGGCCCACTGCATCTCAGTCTGGGGCCACGACTTCCGCCCCGACTACCGTAGACTTGGCGAACTGCGCAAAACCTTGCCGGGCGTGCCTTTCCTGGCGCTGACGGCCACCGCCACCGAGCGTGTACGCATCGACATCGTTGACCAGCTCCATCTGTCCCAACCGCGGCAGTTCATCGCCAGCTTCAACCGCGCCAATCTCAGCTACAGCGTACTGCCCAAGAGGAGCGACAGCTTCGACACCCTCGTCTCCCTGCTGCAGAAGCACAAGGGAGAATCCGCAATCGTCTATTGCACCTCCCGCAAAGACACAGAAAACCTGTCCGCCCAGCTGCGCGGTAAGGGATTCAATGCCCAGCCCTACCACGCCGGTTTAGAGAATAATGTCCGCGCCCGTACCCAGGAGTCGTTCGTCCACGATCATGTACCCATCATTGTGGCCACCATCGCCTTCGGCATGGGCATCGACAAGCCTAACATTCGCCTTCTCGTCCACTACGACCTACCAAAGTCACTCGAGAACTACTATCAGGAAACAGGTCGCGCCGGCCGTGACGGCCTGCCCGGTGACTGCGTCCTCCTCTACAACTACGGCGACGCCGCCAAACAGGAATTCTTTATCGAAAAGATCGAGGACCAGTCGGAGCGCCGCAACGCCCGCGACAAACTGGCTCAGGTTGTCGAATTTTGCCAGATCCAGTCATGCCGGCGTAAACACATCCTGCACTATTTTGGCGAGTCGTGGGAGAAGGAAAATTGCGGCGGCTGCGACTTCTGCCTCGTGCCCAGAGAGGAGTTCGACGCCACCATCATCGCCCAGAAAATCCTCTCCGCGGTTATCCGTACCGGCGAATGCTTCGGCATTAACCACGTCTGCAGCGTACTCCGAGGGGGGAACACTAAGAGCATCCGTCAGTGGAATCACAACAAGCTGAGCGTGTATGGAATCGCGAAGGAGTTCTCCACCGTCAAGCTCAAGGAGATCGCTGGCCTCCTCGTCGCCGAAGGACTTCTTGCCAGGAATAGCGGGGATTACGTTACATTCAAAGTGTCCGATACCGGACGAAGTTTTCTCAAGGACCGCGAAGCATTAACCCTTGCCATGCCCAAGCGCGACGTGGAAAATCAATCCTCTGACAGTCAGAAGACTCTGGACTACGACTCCACGCTCTTTGAAACGCTTCGGACTCTGAGAAGCCAACTGGCCGCGGAAAGGAATGTCCCGCCTTACGCGATTTTCGGCGACGCCACGTTGCAGCAGATGGCGTACTATCTGCCCCAAAGCCGCGAAAGCCTTTCTCGTATCTCAGGTGTAGGAGCAAGTAAGTTGGAAGAATTAGGCGAGATATTCTTGTCGCCTATTGTCTCACACACACGGTTACGCGATTTGGAGGAGCGAGACATTCTAAGTGGGCGAAGCGATTCAGCAAGGAACCAGGAGTCGCTTGACTACGAAGAGCCGCTCTTTGAGGAATTGCGTGCACTGCGGAACCGACTAGCTACCGAGCGACGAATCCCCGCCTACGTAGTTTTTCACGACAGCTCACTAAAGGAGATGGCATCCTCTTTGCCACAGAGCCGGGAAGGATTCTCTCGCATATCAGGCGTTGGAAAGGTGAAACTAGAACAGTGGGCTGACGACTTTATCTCAGTGATTCGCGCATATGCTAATGCACGCGGTCTGACTGAGCGCACTAGTCCAAATAGGCCCGGCAACACCGTTGGAGCAGAAGAAAGGGACAATGGTCCCAACTACAGTGTGGAGGAAATTCGTCGGTCCCATCAAAGGGCCTATGAACCGTGGACTTCTGAAGAAGAACTGCAACTGAAAGAAATGCACCGCGAGGGACGAAGTGCAGCAGATTTGGCCAAGCATTTTGGGCGCAAACCAAACGCGATAAGGTTACGCCTAGAGAAGCTTGGTCTCGGTCCGCAGGCCCGACAAAGCGAAGGCGCTACGATTAGGAATCACGACAAGGATCTGGGGAAATGCAAAGAAGGCTCGGAAATCCCCCAAGGGGTAAGGCGTCTATTGCAAGTCCTAAACGACTCTCCTAGATTCGAAGATCTCCCCGAAAACGATGCATCTCTCCGAGAAATTCTCCAACTGGTGAGGAGCGAAGAACTGAAAGAACGCGATGCCGAGGTTCTTGAATTGCGTTTCGGAATAAAGGACGGCCACAATTACACTTTGGCAGAGGTAGGGAGGAAATTCGGAGTAAGCCGCGAACGCGTCCGTCAGATTCAGGTTAGAGCCGTAAAAGGTCTGAGGGCACGAATTTCCTTAGAGAGACGTAAGGGCTCATCCGGTGAACGTAAGAATGCCAGCTACTCGGCGAAGAAGTCCAATTCAATCAACGAGACAAGGCGATTGTTGCGGCGAGGTATGACCATTCAGCAAGTGGCGAAAGAGATCGGTATTTCCAACCGGACGGTCGTCGGCCATCTGAAGCGAATGTTAGAAGCGGGGGAACAGGTAGACCTTGGCCCTTCCATGCCACCAGGAGAACGGTTTGATAACATTAGGGCGGCCTTCACTGAAACAGGGGACACAGTTCTATCCCCCGTCAAAGAAATCCTCGGCGACGACTACTCATACGACGAAATCCGACTCGTGTGGCTCTATCTCGAACAGGAGAACAGCCGGCAAGAAACGTCCTGAAGCCGCATGCCGCCCTTCAAGCAATATCGGAGAACCACTGACCCATGACCTACAAATGCGCCATCATCGGCGTAAGCGGCGGACGCGCCAACGGCCACGCCGACGCCTACGCCCACATCCCCCGCGGCCAACTCGCCTGCATCGCCACCCGCACCCGCGCCAACCTGGACACATTCGGCGACCGCTGGAACGTTGACACCCGCTACACCGACTACCGCGAGCTGTTCGAACGCGAAAAACCCGACCTCGTGCACGTCAACACCCCGCCCGACGTCCGCCTCGAAGTAATGCAAGCCGCCGATGCCGCCGGCGTCGGCGCGTTAATCATCGAGAAACCGCTCGCCATCCAGGCCGAAGACTATCTGGCCATCAGCCAGTTTGCCAAGACCGCCAAAATAAAGGTCGCCATAAATCACCAGCTCCATTTCCATCCCCGCCGCAGCCGGCTGCAAAAGCTGGTAGTCGACGGCGCCATCGGCGACGTCCGCCTGATCGACGCCAGCGCTCGTATGAACATGGCATACCAGGGCACCCACGCGCTGCAATCTATCGCCGCATTCCATCCTCGGGGCGAGCCGGAAAGCGTCTTCGCACAGATTTCAGGCGCAAACGGCCTCCAGCAAGGCCGCAAGCAACACTTCGCGCCCGACGCAACCATGGCATCAATTCGCTACGCTGACGGGTCCAGCGCCCTGCTGCGCTGTGGCACAAACGGTCCCTACGTCCTGGCCGGAGATGAACGAGTCAACGTGCACAAACAGGTAACCGTCTACGGCACAGGCGGCTTCGTCCACTGGAATATGTGGGGCTGGGAGACCTCAATAGGCGGCAAGCACGCCCGCGGCAACCACAACTACCCCGACGAAGACATCCTCGGCCAGGCCGCCATGACCGAAGCCGCCTTCGACTGGCTGGAAGACGACAGCCGCATTCACGCCCTAAACCTCGACGCCGCCCTGCTCGACTTTCACATCCTGCTGAAGACCTACATGAGCGGGCTCAACCGTCGCGAGGAAACACTTGCCAGCGAGCTCCAGCCAGGACTGATCGACGCTCTGAGACGGACTCTTTGAGCTATGTATGTACTCGCCTTAGGAAAACAGTAGATGACCTGCGCTAACTCGACCTGTGCCCCTTCACGCGCGTGGTGGCGTACCTCGGCGCCAGTTCCGGCTCCGCCCTCTGCATACGCTGGGGCGGCACGCCCTTGGCGATGGCCTCCAAATCGTCCAGTACCATCTCACCAATCTCCCAAAGAGCCTCCCGGACACTGCCCGCCCGGTGCGCAGACAGGACGACATTCGGCGCGCTGCGGATCGGATGCGCAGGGTCAAGCGGCTCCTGCGGAAAGACATCGATCGCTGCCCGAAAGCGACCCGCGTGTAACATCTCTGTCAATGCATCGAAGTCAACAAGATGGGCCCGACTGACCAGAATCAGCGCCGCGTCCGGCCGCACCAGTTCCAGCAGCGCCCGGTCAAGTAACATCCGGTTCTCCCCGGACGGCACCGCCAGCACAAAAATAATCTGTGATGTCGCCATCAATTCATCCAGGGCAAGCGGCGTAACACACTGCCCCCGGAGGTATCGCTCCCCCAGCCAGGGGTCGTAAACGCCTACCTCGCAGCCGAATGGCTTCAGCAAAGGATGCAGACTGCGTGCCAGCCCGCCGTAACCAATCATGCCGACCTGCTTCCCATAAAGATTGAAGGCGCCGGCATTGCCCGCATGCAAATACTTCTCCTCACCCTTCTGCATCGCCAGATGCCCCGCCACGATGCCCCGAACGCAGGCGATAGCCATGCCCAGCGCCATCTCCGCGACCTGCCTGCCAAAGGCTGGCGCTGCCGAAAGCACCCGGATCCCGTTAGCGAAACAGTAGTCATAGTCCAGATCCAGGGGAAACGCGCCGGAAACTGTCATGATGTTCCGCAGATTGGCCGCCTCGTACAGCACATCACCGTATCGCCAGCTGGAACAAACGACGGCGTCCACTACCTTCAGCGCCTCTTCCGCATCTTCCAGAGGCATCGACTCTGAACGTCCCCATATGATATCAACGATATCAGGCAGACGGCACTGGTCCGATTCAGAGAAAATCTCGTCCATACTGCGAAAGAAGGGATCCACCAGGACAGCTGGTTTTTCTGACATGTTCCACTCCATTATCGAAAACTGAATTGAGCGTTTTCTATTCGATACCTCCAGCGCACTCTGCCAGAACCCCATCCGGTCCTAGTGGCAAAGTCGCCAGTCTGAAGAATCTTACCCGACAGACGCTAAGACAGTGAACGCCGCCAATTCGGCGCCGGCAAGCTGTGACAACCATGGCAAAACCGCATCCACTCCGGTGAACTTCGGGAACCTGACCCTAGTTTTCCACCGGCACTGGCGCCAAAGCCTTGCGGGAAGAAAAAAACGCACTTGACAGAAAGAGTTTTATGGCTAGAATCGTATCCAATATCCAAAATAAACCTCTCGACACAGGCGATGTCAATTCACGACAGCCGTGCGCAGACCAAGCAGACGCCTGGCTTTGGCCACTTGGCAAAGGCAGGAATGTCGACTCTTCCCAACCGTCGCCCTGTCCATGAACTAATAGCTGATAGCCTGCGGCTGACCATCATGGCCGGCCACCATCTTCCAGGAGAACGGCTCAATCAGGAAGAACTCGCTTCATTCTATGGTGTGAGCCGGATGCCCGTTCGCGAAGCTCTCTTGAAGCTGCAAGGCGAGGAACTGGTCGTTTCCATTCCGCACAAAGGGTTCGCAGTCGCAGAACTCTCGGTGGAGGAGGTCGAAGATATCTTCTCCATCCGCATCATGTTAGAAGGACTGGCCACCCGGCTCGCCATCCCCAATATGACGGCGCAACGACTCGCCCGCATCGCCGAGAACCTCCAAAGGCAGCAGGAATACGGCGAAAACATCGACGCACGCCTCGAATTGAACCGTGAGTTCCACGGGACAATATACGAGGCCGCCAAACGGCCCCGTCTCGTTGCCTTGGTAACCAATCTGCGCAACATCGTCGAGGCGTATTCCCGCATCTACACATCGGCCGAAGGCAGAGCAAGCGCAACGCTTAGCGAACACCGTCGCATATTCGAGGCCTGCCGACAAGGTCAAGCTGAGCTAGGCGAAAAGCTTGCGCAGGAACACCTCCGAAACATCGTTGACATTCTCGTCCCAAAATTGAAATCGTCGACCGCAGCAGACTTCAGGGCAAATGAGCCCAAAGAGCAAGAGCGGTTTGCATATGCGGAAGCCGACAGTTCACTCTAGGCAGTTTTGGTAAGGAGCGGAGTCTTGGACGCACTTGGCCGTGTCGTAGCCATCGCGGCCTCAGATGTATTACCATTCGAGCTGGACCAGGGCGTTCACTAGCGCCCCGAAAGGAGTTGAGGTGACTGGAATGAAAGGCACCGATCTTGTTGGCCTGTTTACCGAGCATCTTCGTCTTTGTAACGTAAAGAAAGGCGAAGTGATTCTCGCCTTCACCGACGCGCAGTTCGCCTTTCCCGAATATCCCGGTGCGATGCTTGCCGCGGCCCGTTCTTTAGGAGCCGAGGCCTTCGCAATTACTGCCCCGTCCGACGCCGAAATCTCTGCCCAGCTTGTCCTCGACGCCTGGAAATCAGCCGACATGGTCGTTGCCATGACCACCATCCCCTGGCTCTATACCGACGCCCACAACGAAGCCCTCGCCTCAGGCACGCGCACGCTCATGGTTCACGAGCCGGTCGCCAACCTGAAACGAATGTTCCCTAACGAGGATGTAGTTCGGCGCACCTATGCCGGCGCCAAACGAATGGCCGAAGCCAGCGAAATCCACGTCACCGACTCAGCCGGCTCCGACTTCACCCTTCGCAAGGACGGCCGCAAGGGCCATGCGCAGGTTGGCCTCGCCGACCAGCCCGGCCGCTGGGACCACTGGCCTGCAGGGCTTGTCGCAACTGGACCGCTCGAAGACACCGCCCAGGGCACCTACATCGTGCGCGCCGGTGACGTCATCCTGCAGCAGCGCAGGCATACCGTCTCCGAAATCCGCATGACCCTTGATAAAGGCCTCATCACCAGCATTGAAGGCGGTCTCGACGCGCAGCTCTTGCGAGACTACCTCAGCTCCTTCGACGACCCCGACGCATTCCGCTTTGCCCACGCCGGTTGGGGCACCGAGCACAGGTCCCTTTGGAACGTCGTTGGCATGGATTCCGAAAGCCTGTACGGCACGGTTATGGTCTCGCCCGGTCGCAACATCTTTAACGCCGCCCACGAACACTCCGGACTTGGCGGCACGAACTACACCAAGGCACATATCGACCTCTGCTGCCGCCACAAAAACCTCTACCTGGACGGAGAGCTAATCGTCAATGAGGATGAGGAGATCGTACCGGAATACCTCCGGTAGAATTGACATGCACTCCCAAAACCGGTAGTTCGGCCAGCGCTCGAACGGAGGAGCGAAAGCATGACAACATCAGGACAGACAAATAGCTTTGCGCAGTTAGTCGCCGAAGCGTTGGCGCTCAGCAAGATCGGTGAGGGCACGCGCGCCGCCCTCTTGAGTTCACATGTGTACGACGAACGCGCCATGCGTGCCTACAGCGATGCCCTCGATATCCTCGGGGCAGATTGGGTCCGCGTGATCATGGCCCCCCGTACCCAGGGGACCAGCTTCGCCAATCCGGTGCAGGAGGGCTCCTTTGTCACCGACATTCTCAAATCGGCCGACGTGGTAGTCAGGCCGACCACAGCCAAGGGCGCTGTAGCCGACATCGGCATGTACACGCCGGTCTTCGAAGAAATCATCATGAGCGGAACCCGCTGGTGGGACTGCTCCGTCGGCGGCTCTGAAACACTACTGCGCAAGCTTTTCCCGACCCAAGCGATGATCGACCGCACCCGCGCCGGCGCCGTCAGCATGCAGGACGCAAAAACACTGCGCATCACCTCCGAGGCCGGCACCGACCTGACACTTAGCGTCGAAGGACGAATCGGCCACTGCCAGGTCGGCATCGTCGACGAGCCGGGCCGTTGGGACAACTTCGGCTTCGGCCTGGTCGCCACCGCGCCCGTCGAGGACTCCGCAAACGGCAAGGTGGTTTGGGACGGCGGCGACTCCCTCGGCGAACTGCTCGGCTCCTACAGCGCACTGCTGCCCGAGCAGGTCGTGACCCATTTCGAGGACGGAAAAATCGTCAGTATCGAGGGCGGTTGGGTCGCCCGCCGTTTCGAAGAGTACCTGGCCGGCCTCAACCGTCCAGAATTCTATCGCATCGCCCATATCGGCTGGGGGACGCATGAAAGCGCCGCCTGGGGCGGCCCGGGCTGGAACACGGCAGAATGGGAAAGCTACTACGGCTGTATCATGCTGCACCTTGGCATGAACATCTTTTCCACGCTGGCCCCCTACAATGGTCTGCATGGGACCAGCCGTCCGTCGATTGCATGGCCGATGCCGTCACATGCCGGCGGCTGTCTGCTGCGGCATGACCTCTATCTCGATGGCGAAAAGATCTTGAACGCCGGGGCAATCGTTCCGGACGGCCTGAAGTAAACCAGTCCGTGCCAGCCGAATGGTCGCGAGCGGCCATTCGCCAGGCATCTAACCAGAGGAGACATACCATGCGTATGCAGGATTTCTCGGTATCCTATCACGCCGCCACAGAAAACGTTGGTCTGTTCCGCCAGGTATTGGAAGGGTGTAAGCTGACGGCCGACGAGACACTGCTACTCTTCACAGATACCCAATTCTACCCCCATTATCCCGCCGCATTCATGGCCGCAGGGCAGGAGATCGGCGCAGAAGTCATTCAGATGACCGTGCCATCGACCCTTCCTGAGATCTCGTCAAACTACATTCGCGACGCCTGGAAGGCGGCCGATCTGGTAATCGGTATGTCACAAGTGCAGTGGCTCTACTCACGCGCCCACGATGAAGCGCGTCAGTCCGGGACACGCGCACTCATGGTGATCGAACCCATCGACGTGCTGCGCCGCCTCTCCCCCAACGTAGACGTACGCAAACGCGGTCGGGCAGGTGTACCTCTGTTGACTGCTGGCAAGGAGATGCGCATCACGTCCAAAAACGGCACCGACTTTACCGTCAACAAGGAGGGCCGCGAGGCCTACACGCTCTACAGCCTCGCAGACGAGCCCGGCAAGTGGGATCACTGGCCGCAGGGATTGGTGACCTTCTTCGCCGCCCCCGGCCAGGGCAACGGCACAATCGTGGTCGACCCCGGCACTGTTTATCTGAAATTCCGCCGGCACTCGACCGAACCGGTAAAGCTCACCGTACGCGAAGGCAGCATAGTAAAGTTTGAAGGCGGCACCGAGGCCCGACTGCTTGAAGATTGGTTCTCGCAGTGGAACGACCCGCGTTCCTACGAGCTGGCGCACGTCGGATGGGGCACCGAGCACCGCGCCGACTGGAACGTCATCGGCATGGACTCTGAGGCCTTTTACGCCAACTTCCTCGTAGCCTTTGGCCGCAACATTTTCTGGCCCGTCGGCGGCGACAATGACGTCGCGTCGCACTGGGACTTCTGCTGCCTCAATCACGATATCTACGTCGACGATCAGGTAATCGTCGAGAACGGCACAATCGTTCCGGAGAACCTCAAGTAATGAGATTGCTGCAATATGTGGCAAAGAGGCTGCTCCAACTGGTCCCCGTACTGCTCGGGGTCTCAGTCATCATTTTCACAATCTCACACGTCCTTCCCGGCAATCCGGTCTATCTGTTTGTCGGTATCGACACGACTCCGGAAGAGATCGAAGCGATCACGAAGCGTCTGGGCCTGGACAAGCCTCTGCACGAACAGTATTTCATCTGGCTGGGGAACGTCTTGCAGGGCGACCTCGGCGACTCCTGGTTTACCTCAGAATCTGTCGCCCAGGACCTGATAAGGCGTTTTCCCGCCACCTTCGAGATGACGACAGTGGCACTGCTGGTGGCGATTGCATTGGGCGTTCCCCTCGGCGTCCTGTCTGCCGTGTACAGGAACAGCTGGATCGACAATATCAGCCGCAGCATCACGCTTCTGGGCGTCTCTGTGCCTTCATTCTGGTTGGGACTGCTGCTGATATACGTCCTGTTTTACCTGCTGCGAATCTTCCCGCCGCCGAGCGGCCGCATCGGCCTGCTCATCTCGCCGCCCGATCGAATAACCGGCCTCTATCTCATCGACAGTTTGTTGACAGGCAACTGGAAGGCCTTCAGTTCCAGCGCCCAGCACCTGGCCCTGCCAGTCATGACCCAGGCGCTTATAACTCTGGCGCCAATCACCCGCCTGATGCGTTCGTCAATGCTGGAAGTTCTGGGATCGGAGTACATTCAGGCCGCCCGCGCCAACGGCGTTCCCGATCGCCAGATCTACTTCCGCGACGCCCTGCGCAACGCCCTCCTTGCGCCCCTGACCTTCGTCGCCCTGGTCTACGGAAACCTGCTCGGAGGCAGTGTCGTTATCGAGCGC
The DNA here is from genome assembly GCA_958295845.1 of Caldilineaceae bacterium. Classification (GTDB taxonomy): domain Bacteria; phylum Chloroflexota; class Anaerolineae; order Caldilineales; family Caldilineaceae; genus Bin5. The sequence continues at coordinate 3,436,073 of OY282376.1, read as the reverse complement.
ATATTCTCCTGGCCGGGCGTTGGACGCTACGCGCTGGAATCGATCGTCGTCAAGGACTACAACGCGGTCCAGGGCTTTGTTCTTATGGCGGCAGTTCTCTACGTCCTGGTCTTCCTCATCGTGGATATCCTTTACTTTGTCATCGATCCAAGAATTACCGCCTGACCTTTCTGCCTTGTGACCATCTTCCAGGCAGATCAACGCTGGTTCGCAGCAGTTCTTGCATGTCGTATTGACCTTAAAGGAAGAGATTGAGAAATGAAGGCACAGGGAAACCCGCTGCAACTGGGGCTGAAAACTGAGATGCCGCCGGGCCTCCAGCGATTTCTATTCCAGCTGCGCCGCAACTGGTCGACGCTGGTCGGTATAGGCATAATTCTTTTCTTCGTCCTCATTGCTATCTTCGCGCCCCTGATAGCGACCCACGACCCGGTAATCACGAATCTGGACGAGCAGTTCGAAGCTCCCAGCACCAGGCACTTCTTCGGCACCGACGAGGTCGGATGGGACATCTATTCCCGCGTTATCTATGCCACCCGCGTCGACTTCTTCATCGCCATCGCATCTGTGCTGATGGCGATCGCGATCGGCGTACCCTTGGGTGGTCTGACCGGCTACTTCAGCGGCCGCTTCGACGATATCCTGATGCGCATCCTCGATGCCTTCCAGGCGTTTCCACCTCTCATTCTGGCCATGGCCGTTGTCGCCGCTCTGGGAAGGAGCATCTGGCTTGTCATTGCTGTGATAGCGTTCATAAACTTTCCTTCCTACCTGCGCGTCGTCCGCGCCGAAATGAAAAGCAAGAAGGAAAGCTTCTATGCAGAGGCCGCCCGGTCGGTGGGCAACCCGTCCCACCGGCTCATATTTCGACATCTGATCCCAAACTGCCTCGATCCCGTCCTTGCCCAGGCCCCTCTCAACGCCGGCTGGGCCATTTTGGTCGCCGCCAGCCTCAGCTTCATCGGCCTGGGAGTGCCCATTCCAACGCCCGAGTGGGGTTCAATGATCAACGACGGCGTCGGAGGCATCGTCAGCGGCGAATGGTGGATCTCATTTTTCCCGGGGCTGGCCGCCATGCTCGCCGTCCTCGGCTTTAATCTGCTTTCGGAGGGATTGCGAGACATCTTTGATCCCAAACGGATGGAATCCTGACAAATGCTCGACGCACGCAAGCCGGACACTCTCCTCGACGTGAGAGGCCTGCATACCTACTTCTACACCTATGAGGGCATCGTTAAAGCTGTCAACAGCGTCTCCTACGGGCTGAAACGCGGCGAGATAACCGGACTGGTCGGTGAAAGCGGTTCGGGAAAATCCGTGACGGCACAGTCGATTATCCAGCTGGTAAAAGCCCCAGGCAAGATCGTAAGCGGCGAGGTCTGGCTGGACGGAGAGGACCTGATGTCTCTCAGCCAGGCCGAGATGCAAGCTGTGCGCGGACGCAAGATCTCCATGATATTCCAGGAGCCTCGCGCCGCCCTCAATCCCTTGTTTACTGTCGGCGACCAGATAAGCCGCGTCATTCAGCTGCGAGAGGGCTGCTCCCGCAGCATCGCCGAAAGCCAAGCCGTCGAAATGATGCGCGCCGTCGAAATCGCTGACCCCGACCGCCGCGCCAGCGCCTACCCCCATGAGCTTTCCGGAGGCATGTGCCAGCGGGTTATGGTCGCCATGGCGCTCAGCGCCAATCCACTACTGCTGATCGCAGATGAACCCACTACCGGCCTCGATGTTACCGTACAGGCGCAAGTGCTGGACCTGATTAGCACCCGCGTCCAATCGGCCGGCTCCGCCTGCCTGTTCATTACCCACGACCTCGGCGTCGTCGCCGAGCTGTGCGAACGCGTGATCGTCATGTACGCCGGCCGCGTCGTCGAACAGGGACCCGTATCCGAAATCTTCACCAACCCGCGCCACCCGTACACGCAGGGATTGATCGCATCAACGCTGCGCGTCGACATCGACAAACCGATTTCAACCATTCCAGGCACAGTGCCGGATGCAGTCCATCTGCCCAGCGGTTGTACTTTCCATCCCAGGTGCCCCTTTGCCGAAGATCTCTGCCAGCTCGAAGAGCCACCGATGGTCGAAGCAGGGCATGACCATACGACGCGTTGCCACATCGTTTCCGGAAGAATCAAGAAGGAAATGCTCGAAGAGGCCTGGGAATTGGAACCGGCTTAACCAGGCTGAACCGACTCTGTACTGAATCAGGTCCGTGGCGCAGTTACAAACCCAGAGGACGGTAATGGCACTCGCCAACCACGACTCATTTATACGAATACGCAATCTTCGTAAAGATTTCCCGATCCGCGTCGGCATGTTTTCCCATGTGCAGCTGCGCGCAGTCGACGACATATCATTCGATATTCCCAAAGGCTCTACCATGGGACTGGTCGGCGAGAGCGGTTGTGGTAAGACGACCGCCGGCCGCTGTCTCCTGCGCCTGATAGAACCGTCTTCAGGCGAAGTTTGGATGGGGGACCAAGACCTCACCGACATGAAAAGCGAACAGGTCGCGAAAATGCGCGGCCGTATGCAGATGGTTTTCCAGGATCCCGGCGGATCCCTCACGCCCCGCATGACCGTCGGCGCAATACTGCGCGAACCTTTGGATCTCCACACAAACCTGAACGCACACGAGAAGGACCTGCGCGTTCGGGAGCTGCTTTCCCAGGTCGGTCTGCAGCCCGATCACCTCTCACGTTACCCTCATCAGTTCAGCGGTGGTCAGCAGCAACGCATCGGTGTCGCCCGCGCCATCGCCACCCACCCAGACTTTATCGTTCTTGACGAACCAACTTCCGCGCTCGATGTATCCGTTCGCGGCCAGATTTTGCGCCTGCTTACCCGACTGCAGGAAGAGCTCGGGCTGACCTACCTGTTTATTTCACACGACCTGAGCGTAATCAAGCATACCTGCAGCCAGGTCGCAGTGATGTACCTGGGACGTATCGTAGAGACTGGAAGCACAGAGGAAATCTTCGACTCGCCAGCCCATCCTTACACCCAGGCTCTCCTTTCGGCTGTTCCCATTCCCGACCCGACGCAACGCGGCAAGGAGCGCCTGAAGCTGCCCGGCGAAGTGCCTAGCCCTATCGACCTGCCGCCCGGGTGCCGCTTGTACTCACGTTGCCCGTATCGCCGCGAGGAATGTTTACAGCCTGGACCGCCGCTCATCCACATTGCCAACACGCACAGCGCCGCCTGTATCCTTGTCGAAAGCAGCGACGCCGGTAGTGAAAAGCGTGGCGTCTCCGCCTACTCGCAACCTGCCTAGACGCCCAGGCGCAATGTCCAGCACCGTGTTCCATACTCCGAGTTTCCGCAAAGGCCTTTGGCATCGTAGAGCCGCCCAACCGCGGCATCCTGAGCCAGCTATCAGGAACTGAATCCGGAATCCGACAGACACTGTGGACCGCGAGCTGGCGCCTCCCACAGCTTTCCTGCCAAAAGGAGTTTGCAGACATGCAAAGCAAAAAGATGTCGCACCGATTCACGTTGGTGACTGTTGTCAGCCTTCTTTGTATGGCCCTGTTGGCGGCCTGCGCACCCGCGGCTGCCCCCGCTGACACCGCGCAACAGGCCGACACCGCCGCCGTGGACACGTCCGAAATGACAGGCCGCGAAAAGGCCATCGCTACTGCTTCAGATGAGGAGCGTACCCTTATCGTCGCCGTCAGTCAGGATCTCTCTACCCTCGACTGGGACGTTTCCGGCGCATTCCCCCGCATGACCGAAACGCAGGTCAATGTCCTGGGAAGCTGGGCGCAGCCTGCCGTTGTCGAGCTTGAGGACGGCAGCCTGGTTGGTGATGCCTTGAACTTCGAGCCCATGCTCGCCGATACGATGGTGATCTCGATGGATGGCACCCAGTGGACATTCAAATTGCCGGAAGGTATGAAGCACTATCCCTCAGGCAACGAGATTACCGCCAATGACTACCTCTACTACAAAGATCGCCGCGGCAACATGCGCGTCCCCCCTTCGCTCGACCGGCTGGTCCGTCTGGCCACTGAAGAAGAACCGCTGAAAGGCTTCGAGGTGCTGGATGACTACACCTTCCGATTCAACGCTTCCGATTGGACCCCCATCCTGCGGCCCTTTATGAGCTGCTGTCAGTTTGGCTACATTATCGACAGCAAGGCCTACATGGATGCCGGTGAAGCCGATGGCGACAAGTGGGGCCAGGATTTCGCCCAGACAAACATGCCGAGCAGCGGCCCATACTATATCCATGACCGCATTCCGAACGAGTTGATGGAGTTTCGCACCAATCCGAACTGGCAGGGTAAGGAGCCGTTCTTCAACCGCATCCTCTTTACCGTCGTGCCCGAGTCCGCCGACCGCGTGCTTCTGCTCAAGGCCGGAGAAGTAGACATGGCCCAGGACCTGTCGGCCAAGGAGATCAACGATCTGCGCAGCGACGACACTGTCAGCATTAAGCAGGTGCGGATCGGCGACATGATCGTGATGCCGATCAACCACAACATGGAACCATTCAACGACAAGCGCGTGCGCCAGGCCGTATCATACCTGATTCCCTATGACGACATCATCGACAAGGTATGGTTTGGCAGCGCAGAGCGAAGTCTTGGGCCGGTGCCCGCAATGGTACACGGTTATGACCACAGCTACTGGCCATACGATCTGCCCGAAGAGGAGGCACTCGCCAAGGCGAAGGAGCTTCTGGCAGAGGCAGGCTACGCTGACGGCCTGGAGTTTGATCTGAATATCGATCTGGGCACGCCCGAACAGGCAAGCATGGCCAAGATCATCCAGAGCGCGCTGTCGGCAGCCAACATAACCGTCAACGTCAATCCAATGCCGCGTGCAGCCTATCAGGAAGGCAAAAACCAGGGCACGCACACATCGGCGCTCGATACACTCTTCCCCTGGACGGCCGAACCCGGCTACTTCATGGATATCCTGTTGGGTTGCGCATCCTATGGCAACCGCTACAGCGGTGTCTGCCTGGAAGAAGCTGATGCCGTGATCCGGGAAGCCGGCACAACCGTAGACGAAGAAGCCCGTTTCGCACTGTACAGCGAGGCGCAGCGCATGCACATCGACAACGCCTCATGGATCTGGCTTGGCGCCCGCTACTTCAATCTGGCCATCAGTTCCGAGATCGAAGGCTATATCTCGTTCCCCGACACCCGCACACGCTACTGGCACCTCTACCGAGATCTTGAGGAGTAACCCAGGGCCATGCGGCAAGTCGAGAATGGCAATGCGACCCTTCGGAAAGTAATGCTGGACAAGGTCGTACTCTGATCGACCCTGCACTGCTTTGAGGCCACTCGCTATCATAGCCGGTTGCCTTGGATGTGAGATGCAGGAGCAAATAGTCAAATGACAGTGCCGGGGACACCATGTACAAGACTCACCGTCCTGTGACGAAGTTGAAAGCGTCTCCGGCACTGTCCTGTTCAGCGTCCAACAAGATGTTCCATAGAGGGCTGCCAAGCCTGTGGTTCCGAAAAAGCTGAGCCAGCGTTACATCTTCGCCTTCTGGTACCCGCTGGCTCTCAGTTGGATGATGATGAGCATCGCCGACCCTGTGGTAAGTGCAGGAATCACCCGTCTGCCCCAACCGGAGCTTGAGCTGGCCGCCTTCGGCGTGGCCCAACCAATTGCCATCCTCATGGAAAGCCCCATCATCTACATGCTGGGCACTGGGGTGGCCCTTGTTCGCAATCGCGCCATGTACCACCTGGTGTGGCGCTTCATGCTCCATCTTTCAATTCTGATGACCGTGGTGAGCGCAGTGCTATTCTTCACGCCGGCCTACCATGTAATGACTCGCCTTCTCCTCGGACTGACCGAGGACGTAGCAGTCGCTGCCCGGCCCGCCATGCAGCTGCTTCTACTGTGGCCCGCAGCAATAGGTCTGCGCCGCTTCCTGCAAGGCGTTCTCATCAGACATGGCTACACCCGTCACATCACCATGGGAACGGTATGCCGGCTGACCACTCTGTCCGCAACGATGGCCGTCGGTGTATGGTTTGGTGGCATTCCTGGCGCGGTTCTGGGTGGCCTCGCCATGGTTCTGAGCGTGATAGTCGAAGCCATCGTAATCGCCTGGTGGGCTCGCCCAATCGTTCGTGAACACATACTCGCCAAAGAGGAAGTTCCTGATCAGAACGAGGCTGACATGACCTATTCCGGCCTGTGGCGGTTTTACCTGCCGCTGGCCGCCACCGACGTCATGCGAGTCATCTCCCGACCACTTGTTGTCGCCGGGATAGCACGCTCCGCGATGTCGGCTGCCTCACTGTCCGCCTTCCCGGTCGCCTTTGGCCTGGGCTTCTTCTTCTCCAGCCCGATGCGCGCATGCCATGAGGTCGTCATCGCCCTCTTCCAGGACGAGCGCTCCTACCGGGCCTTGCGGCGGTTTGTGGTGATATCGGGGGCTCTGCTGAGCCTCGCAATGGGCCTGCTGGTTTTCACCCCATTGGATCATTTCTACTTCACTTTTCTCCTTGGCGTGCCCGCCGAAATCAAGCCGTTGGCAAGACTGGGCGCTCAGTTCATGGTTCCCTTTACCTTCTTGCTGGCTTGGCAAAACCTGTACCGTGGAAGGCTCATGAAGCGGCACGAAACACGCTTCATTCAGTATGGAATGGTCGTCAACCTGGTCAGCATGTTACTCGCGCTGACTATCGGTGTGTCAGTTGGGCTGGCTTCGGGCGTCGTAGTCGGCGCGGCGTCGGTCGTACTCGCCCATGCCGTGGAGGTCGTCGTGTTGAACGCCGCAAACAGGCCTCCCGACACCTTATCGGACATCCAGCCGACCCACGCTCACTAGCGGCAAAAGTCGACACCGCTCGATTCGATGTACAAATACATTCACGGCGCGCCCCGCCCGAGGGTCGAGCCGAAAACTTTAATCGGTCCTCCACGCGTAAATAGCTATTAAGGAGCTTTTCTAATGGCAAACTTTGAACTAGCAGGCCTGAGCGCCGCACCGGGTGAAGTCGTGAAAGGACACCTCGGCCATGTCACCTTGGCCGACGGCAACAAAGTTGGTGTGCCAGTCGTGATCGTCAACGGCGTCGAGGATGGGCCCACGCTCGTCGTCACCGCCTCCATCCACGGAACCGAAATCAACGGAACCGGTGCCCTCCTCAAGACCGTGAATGCCACTGACCCCACGCAACTAAAGGGTCGTCTGGTTGCCATCACCGTCGGCAACCCCTTCGCATTTCAGGTCGGCTCCTACTTCTCTCCCGTCATCGCACCCACAGGTGACGGCATCAACATGTCCTCCGCCCCAATGTGGCCGGCCGACTCAGGCGGCACAGTGACCTTGCGCCTCGCCGGCGTCATCGGAGAGGCGATCAAAGTCGCGACCCACTCCATCGACGTCCATTCGAATCCACCCGATGCCATCCCCTTCACCTTGATTCGACGCGACGCCTGCCCCGACGAAACTGTGCTGGCCGAAATGGAAAAAATGGCCGAGGCCTGGGGATTTACCGTGATCGATTCACCCGGCCGTTCCGCGACCGGCGTCGTCGGCAGTTCGTTGGCGCATGGCATACCCTCCATGACGCCCGAGCTGATTGCCGACTTCTTCCTCTGGGAAGACAATATCAACTCCGGCCAGATTGGAATCACCAATGTCATGAAGGCCATCGGCATGCTGGAGGGCGACATCGTTGCCCAGGCAACAACGCCGATGCAGGGCGACTTCTATATGGCCGATCGCCTCACCTCCCACAAGGGCGGCCTGATGTGGATCAAGCATCCCCCAGGAACCTTTCTGCGCGAAGGAGACGTCGCCGTCGACATGATGGACGTCTGGGGAGACCTCATCGAGGAAGTCAAAATGCCCTACGACGGTTACTGCTGGTCCTTTACCGGTGGCGTCGGGTACACACAGGTAGTTCCCGAAGGCACCCAGATCGCCTTTACCTTCCGCGAACGCTGAGAATGAGTGGCTGGCTCTACATCGACAGAGTTAAAGATCACTTCGTTCATTTAGGTGACCTGCATCGGAAGGGATAACGCAACTTGAGTTCCGACGTCAACGTGGGAACGCTGCCGCAGGCGGCCCCCGCCCAGCCCGTCAAACTTGATAAGTTCAAACTCGGCGTCCTCTCTTTCGGTCACCTCGTGGGCGATATGTACTACGCCACCCTCATCCCCCTGTGGCCTCTGCTCATCGACCGAATGTCGCTGACCCTGACCGACGTGGGGTTCTTTACCTCCCTCTCCAGTTTCATGCTGATGCCCGTCCAACCCTTCATCGGCTGGCTGGTCGACCGCTTCCCCCGCGCCTGGTTCATGGTTCTGGGACTGATAGGCGCGGCGATAGGCATGAGCTTTATCGGCCTCGCGCCGACCTATACGCTGCTTATGGTCTGTGTCGTCTTTGGACGCTTCAGCAACGCCATCTTCCATCCGCACGCGGCGATGATGGTACGTGCCACCTCCGGCGGCAGGCACGCAACCGCAATGTCCATCTTCGCGTTCGCCGGCAACATCGGCATAGCCGTCGGCCCTCTGCTCAGCGTCGGCATTGTCACACTGTTCGGTCTTGAGTCCACCTACCTGATGATTCCCTTCGGGCTGCTGGCGGCCGCTGCCATCTACTATTTCATCGGCGTGGACGTTCCTAAAGAGCCGAGGCCGCCCGAAACCAAAGCCAAAGATGGAAGTCGGCTGACTTCAGCAGCCCAGGCTTTCATCGGCCCGTTGATTCTCCTTGCCGTACTGATGACCTTCCGCGCCGCAATCTGGGGCGGCTTCAGAACCTTTCTGCCTATCTTCCTGGTCGACAATCGCGCCGTCACCCTTGTCATCGGCGGCCTCGGCCTTTCCGCGCTTTCCCTTTTCGGCGCTCTGGGGGGACTGCTTGGCGGTCATATGTCTGACCGCTATTCCGGCTCGTGGGTCATCGCGCTTTCCCTCCTGATTTCCGCCGTATCAATCTTTGCCTTTGTCAGAACAGACGGCATACTGAGCCTGCTGATGTTAATCGTGGCCGGTATGTCTCTGTTCGCAAGCCAGCCTGTTGCCACCGTACTAGCTCAGGAACTCGCGCCAGGCCAGATGGCAATGGCCTCCGGCGTGATGATGGGCATGGTGTGGGGGATCGGTGCGCTGTTTGTAACCCCAATCGGGATGTTAGGCGATGTTTTCGGACTGAACGCCAGCATGTACGCCCTTGCCGGGCTGGCCTTGCTGACCGGCTTGGGCTCGTTTTTCCTGCCGGAGTTCAGACAAAAATTTGGAGCCCGGCTTCGCAAGGTCATTCAACGCCCTTCTACTTGAGTGCATTCGCCAATATGAACTAGACTTTTGTCCAACCGGTCAAAGCGGCGGTTCCGCCGCATGTGAAGACCCATTTTCAGCAAGGAGAAGTTTCATGACAACCCGAATCCTGTACATCAATCCGCTTGGGACAGACATGTACGACGAGTACACCTACAATATTCTCAAGCCCGCCGCCTGCCCGGATACCGAGCTCATAGTGCGCAGCCTGCGCAACGTGCCCAAGACCCCCTATCTGCCGCCCGCGTCTTACTTCACAAACCAGCTCCTTCAAGCGGTCGTCGAAGGCGAGCAAGAAGGTTTCGATGGAATATCGATAGGCTGCTGTGCAGACCCAGGTGTAGAAGACGCTAAGAAACTCGTCAATATCCCCGTCTCCGGCCCCTTCGAAGCGCTGGCACACACTGCCCCCGCTCTAGGCCGGGTTACGATCATTGCCGGGAACAAGAATAGCGGCTCCTGGAACCACCTGGTCCACAGATACAATATGGCTCCCTGGCTGGCTTCCGTGCGCGAGGCACACTTCGCCCATCCCGATCCTGAAATGTCAATGCGGCTATTCGAGCAGGATGAGTCGGAACTGCGCCGCCTCGTAGTGGCCGAAATGGACCGGGCAGCCCGCGAAGAGGGCGTCGAACAGGCCAGGCTCGCGCTGGAGGAAGATGGCGCCGACGCAGTCTTCTTTGCATGCACCCTCTGGTCCGGACTGCTTGAACCCGTCGCGCGCGCCGTGCCTGTCACCGTGCTCGACCCGATGGTAACCGCTCTCAAGTATATCGAAATGGTTGCCGCCACCCGCCGCTACTACCGGGAGTATCAGCTCCAACTCTCGTTCGCCAGACGTTCTCGTTTCCCGGTATCGCCTGAAGCCGTCCCCTCACTGAACTAATTGCGGGGCCGCCGTACATTGGCGGCAGTACCATGCCGCGAAAGTGGGATTGGTAGGCCGTCTTTCGGACGAGATGAGTTCCAAATAAACATGATCTGGGGCAGGCGCACCGTCCTGCCCCGAGGTATCCCTGCACGTCAACTGAGGAGAACCCCATGGACCGATTCGAGGCCAACGTCCAAGCCAACCAGGAACGCTTTCTTGCCGAGCTACAGGAGTTTTGCCGCAAGCCGAGCATCATCGCGCAGGGAATAGGAATAGAAGAGACCGCCGATTGGGTCAGGGACCGCTTGCAAGGCGTTGGGTTCGATTCCCAGGTAATCCAGGTCGAAGGAGGAGCGCCAGTCGTCTACGGCGAAATGGGATCCGGCGACAAAACGCTCATGATCTACAACCACTACGACGTGCAGCCGCCCGAGCCGCTCGATCTGTGGGACTCCGGTCCCTTCGACGCCGAAATCCGCGACGGCCGCGTCTGGGCACGCGGCGTGTCCGACAACAAGGGTCCGTGGATGGCCCGCGTCCAGGCCATCGAAGCCTACCAGAAGGAGATTGGTGAGCTTCCGTTTCGAATCAAGTGGATCGTTGAAGGCGAGGAAGAGATTGGCAGCCCCAACCTGGGCCGCTTCGTCGAGGAAAACAAGGAGCTCTTGGCCGGTGCAGACGCCTGCCTTTGGGAGGGGGGACGGAGGGACGGCGCCGGCAGACCGGTCATCTCACTTGGAATGAAGGGAATCGCCTACCTCGGCCTCTCAGTCAGTGGCGCAAGCAGCGACCTCCACTCCATGAACGCCCCCATCGTCGGCAATCCCGCCTGGCGCCTCATCTGGGCCCTCGCCAGCCTCAAAGACGAGAACGAAAATATTACCGTCGACGGGCTGATGGACCACGTTGTCAAGCCAACTGAAGAGGAGTGGGAATACCTCCGCGGTATCCCATTTGATGAAGAAGAGTCCAAACAGGACTTCGGCATCAATTCCTTCCTGAAGGACGCAACCGGGCCCGATGTTGTCAAGCAACTCCTGTTTGATCCAACCTGCACAATCTGCGGCTTTCTGACCGGTTACACAGGCCCCGGTCTGAAGACCGTCCTTCCCAACCAGGCGTCTGCCAAAGTAGATTTCCGCTTGGTCCCGGACCTGAATCCAGAACTCGTTCTGCGACTCGTGCGGGAGCACCTGGACCGGCGAGGATTCACAGACGTCAATGTAGAGCTGCTGGCCCAACTGTGGCCGTATCGGTCGCCGGTTGAACACCCCTGGGTAAAGGCGAGCATCTCAGTGGCCCGTGACATCTTCGGCGCCGAACCGGTTGTCTACCCGTCGTCGGCTGGCGGCGGGCCAATGTACCAGCTGTGCGGAACGTTCGGCATTCCCGGCATCTCGGGCGGCGGCGTAGGAAACCCCAATTCAAACCTGCACGCACCCAACGAGAACATTTACGTCGAAGATTACATGCGTTCCATTCTCTACACAGGCCACCTGATTAACGCGATAGGCAGCCTGTAAAGCTGGCAAGAGTAGACTTCGAACTGAATAACTCCTCCCATATAACCGTGTGCGAGCAAAGCTGGAATGCCTGCTTCGGGCCAGGCCTGGGCGCTCAATGTATAAGGATGATTCATCCGGAGGGTCTGTCCGCAAGTGGGCAGCCCTGCTGGCTGTCATTGCAGGGCTTCTGGTTCACGCTCTGAATCACAGCATCATCCAGGCAGCCCTGCCGACCCTGTCACAGGAACTGCAGACCGACTTCGCCACAATTCAGTGGGTTCTTCTCAGCTTCCAGATCACACTGACCGTAGTGATTCTGAGCGTTGGCCGCCTGGCCGACATGTTCGGTAAGAGACGCATCTATATTGCCGGACTGCTCTGCTTTGCGCTCTCTTCTCTGCTCTGCGCGCTTTCCCCAAACGTCTACTTCCTGATCGGTTTCCGCGTCCTTCAATCCACCGGGGCAGCGGTCGTCACTGTCCTTTCCTTGGCGATAGTCTCCGAGGTCTTCCCCGACGAAGAGAAGGGCCGCGTACTCGGCATCTCCGCCGGCGCCAACTCTTTTGGTCACTTCGTAGGCCCAACCCTCGGTGGCTATCTGATCGGAGAGTTTGGCTGGCGGGTCGGCTTCTTCCTGCTTGTACCGTGTGGTCTCCTGGCCGCTCTGCTAGCGGCCCGCTACATTCCCGCCCTGCTTCCCACAGGTACAACCCAACAGTTTGATCTCTGGGGAGCCGCGCTAATCGGCGCGACCATGTTCGCCTTCTCGCTCGGTCTGACCTACGGCCAACAGGTGGGATTCGTTCACACCTATGTGCTGCTTCTCTTTATTGCCAGCGCCATCGGGGTCGCTGCATTTTTCTGGGTGGAACGGCGCGTCGCGCATCCTGTTCTTGACTTTGCGCTCTTTCGCAACCGCCCATTCAGTCTCCACATTGCCCTGGCAGGACTCGCCGCGATCGCTACCTCAGGCGTGACATTCCTGATGCCGTTTTTCATGCAATTCGCGCTTGGCCTGACCATTCTTCAAGTGGGGTTCGTGATGGCGATCGTCTCGATCGAAATCGCGCTGGTTGCCCCGGCGGCCGGCTATCTCGCCGATCGGATCGGTGCCCATCGCGTCACTCTTCTGGGCCTCGCCGCTCTCGTGATCGGATTCCTCACAGCAAGTACGTCCTATCAGGACATCGGCCAAATGGGCTTTCTTGTACGCATGTTGCCCATGGGCGTTGGCATCGGCCTGTTCATGAGCCCCAATAGTACAGTAATCATGGCTGTCGCCCCTCGGGCGCGTCTGGGCGTCGCCTCGGGCATGATAGGACTGACCAGAATGATGGGCCAGACAGCAGGTATCGCCCTGCTGGGCGCCGTGTTTGCCAGCAATGTGGCCCGCTACGCCGGCATGCCGGTAGACGTTACCCAAGCGCCGCCTCTGGCGATCAGCCAGGCATTTCGTCTGCAATTCCTGATTGTCACGGTAGTGATCGGCGCGACCCTGCTCTGGTCTCTGAAAACCAGGCAGAAACAGCCGGCCTGAAGGTTACGACCGCCAGGCCTCGGTCATGTTGTGCTGGGGTAGGTTGGGCCCGAGCGTGCCGCTCTTCCCCGGTCTGGAATAGCGGTGGAAGTAGCTGCCCATCAGGCCGGAGAGACGTTGGGCCACCGTCGCGTGCGCGGGGCTGTCGATGAGATTCCGGCTCTCGCGCGGGTCAGCTTTCAGGTCAAAGAGTTCATGGGGCCCGTTAGGTTGTCGGTGCACCAGCTTGTACTCCGAAGACCGGGCCATGCGAACCGGCCCATACTCCCCAAACTGTACGTCGCGCCAAGCCCCCATCTCCTCGGTCCCAGCGAGTAGAGGCAACATACTGGTCCCAGGGTAACTGGTTTCAACCGGCAATTCTGCATGCCCGGCTTCAGTTAGCGTCTGAAACAGATCCAGGTGATCTACCACTTCGTCGCGGCGCGTTTTCTCCTCTAGTACTCCCGGCCAACTTAGCAGCAGCGGAACGCGAATCGATTCTTCCAGCATGTTGAGGGGGAGGGTTGCGTTACCTTTGCCCCAGAGGCCGTGGTGGCCGCAGTTCAGGCCGTGGTCTGACGTGTAGACGACCAGTGTATTTATGTGCCTGTCGGCGTCATTGACGGCTTCGAGCAGCCGTCCGACATTTTCGTCGATGTGGCTGACAGCGGCGTAGTACTGTATCTGGGCTTCGCGCTGGTGTTGCCTGTCCACGCTCAAGGATTCCGCTCCCTGTTCATCGGACGGCCAGGTTTCCTGCGCAGGGATATCGGCAAATGTCGCGCTACGATATAGACTGGCCAGTCTTTCCGGGTGCCCGCGCCACGGGCTGTGGGCGGCGAACAGGCCGACAACGAGGAAGAAGGGCCGCCTGTCGTCTGCGCGTATGAATTTGGCGGCCTGTTCAGCAATTATGTCGTCGGTGTAACCGTTAAAGGTCTCCATTCGGCCCTGGTTGCAGAAATCGCGCGTCCCTTCGTGGAAAAGAGGATATGCATTGCCGACACTGAACCAGAAGTCGAAACCAGGCGCGGGTGTGTCTTCGTTGCCCATGTGCCACTTGCCGGCGAGGCCAGTGCGGTAGCCGGCCTTCTGCAGGAGTTGGGGTAGGGTCCGCTCATCGGCCAGCCATGGTTCACGGTCGAAAGCCATGCCGATGTAGTCATGGATTCCGTGTTGCGAGGGTGTCAGCCCTGTCAGCAGCGAAGCGCGGGCCGCAGAGCAGACCGGCGTCGGCGTGAAGGCGTTCTCCATGACGACACCGGAGGCGGCCAGACGGTCCAGGTTGGGCGTGCTCACCTCACGATTGCCGTAAGGGCCGCACGCCCACTGACCGTGGTCGTCGGTGAGGAAGAGCAGGATGTTGGGTCGTTGCGTCATCGTATGGAGGAGACTACAGTCCGGTTTGTCAAGAGTGCCGATTCGAGTTCAGCGTCGGGCCGAAACGATGTATAATTCGACCGACACGATGCAGCTGTATTCGCTTGCCTCCCGTTTGGCAGGCCTGGCTCTGAGGAAATTGTACTGATGTCGAGCATCCGCCTTTTGCGACCCAATGCAAGGATTTTTTACTCTGCAACGGGCATCACTCTGTGTGCTGTCGCTATCCTGCTTGGCGCCTGCCAGGTTGCAACCTCGCCGCCTGTAACTCCACAGCCAGTCCCAGGCGCGGAAGAAGCCGAGGCAACAGAGTCAGAAGAGCCGACTTCGGAAGAGGTAGAGGAACACGAATTATTTCTGACTGGCCTGATCCAATTGCGGGACCCGCTGGATGAGCCGGAGTTCTACTGTGTTGATGTGCCTGGAGTCGGCGCTTCCCTGAATCTGCAGGGGGCTCTCACCGCGCACACCTGCAAGCCCGGTGCCGAAGATGAGATGTTTCGCGTGGATTCGCCCTCATCAGGGCAACTTTTCATGCCCGCCTACGATCTGTGTATGGAAGCAGATGGGCCAGAGGCGGGAAGTACGCTCCATCTGGCCGGATGTTCGTCATCACGCCTGCAGCAGTTTCGGTATCTTGACATTGGCCAGATTCGGCTGGCGCACGGTTCGGTTGAAGAACTGTGTTTGACCGTGGCGTCAGCTGCCGGCGAACCGACAGGAGGCCCCAGCCATCTGCGGCGAGGGCTGACCATGGAGGCCTGCGACCAGGTCGACACGGCGCGGTCACTCTGGATAGTCGGCTCGCCTGTGGTTGTTACGACTGAGTCGTCTGTCCAAGAGTAGACCGGCACATCACAAACCACGGAGCGTCGTGTCTTCTTAGTCTGGTTAGGCCCCTTCAACAGGGAATTGCCCCAACCCTTGTAAGATAGTGTCGTCTTCTTCGGGCGGCGTCGCGCCGCTCTCGATCAGTTCCTGCATGGCGTTGGCCATTACCGGCCCCAAATAGTGGGGGCAACTGAAGTAGAAGTCGGCCATGGCATCGGGATTGTCTCCTACCCATTCCTCTCTGCCCTCGGCATGGTTGGAGATGATGCCAACCGAAGCAAGGCGTACGCCGGCCTTGCGGAACACGGGCAATTCATGTGCGAGCGTGTGACCCACAACGTGGGCGCCCATGTAAGCGTAAACCTGGATCTCCTTGGCAGTTTCGAAGCGGCCCCATGCTGTGCAGACATAGATGGCGTTGTCGTATACGCCGACGAACTTTGGCTCCTTTCTGGCTGCATCAGAGAGGAGTCTGCTCATTATGGGGCAGAAGGGATCCTTTAAGCGGGCAGAGCGCTTGCGCCCGCCGAAAAAGGGTTGGTCTTCCTCTGGCCGGAAGAACATCATGTAGTCGGAGTTGATGGTGACGCTCCAGGGGGGCAGCGGCTCGCCGGGCTTGTCCGGCCTCTGGATGCCGCCTACCGATGCCTCAACCATAGCCCACTGGACGCCGGCCTGCTCCAGTACCCAGCCCACCTGTTTGGCGGCCAGCCAGGGCGTGCGCGGCCGGGAGCCCTGGCCACCGCCGTGGTCCCACATGCCGTGCATGGCAGTACGCCAGACGGGTTGGCCGGCAATGCGCAGGAGCTTGAATGGGGCGGTGCGGCCATAGGGGGTGTCGAAGCCCTCAAAGTAGTCGGTTAGTTCTACGTTTGGCAAGTCCAGGTCTTCGGGGAACCGCGCCCCCCAGGTGCCGGAGCCGCCAATGAGTGCATAGCGTGCGGATGGGATTGTCGTCATAGGTCCTTTCCTGTGAAGGGATTGGGATGGCCAGGCCCTGCGCCGTTTTGCGCCAGGCTCTTGCAGAGCGCCGGCGGTTTTGGGCGGTCATTCAGGCTGGGTCAGGGACTGACTGAAAACGGGAGGCGCTTCGGTAAGGCTGGATGTGCAGACACAGTTTCCGCCGTCAGGAATGTCCAGCGTCGACAGCAGGTCCAGTTCCAGCGTCAAGGAGATCTCCGGGAAAATCTTGGTATAGAGGTGGTGGATCGTGCCGCGGATGTTGTGCTCCGGCTCCAATCCCTGGGCGTAGTTGCTGACCATGTGGTAGTAGAGCACATGGATGCCCAGATAGCGGGCCAGAAGCGGGTTGAGGCAGTCGCCGTGCAGCGTGGCGATGGTCGGACGGTCCGGCTGCAGTTCGGAAGCGTTCTTGGAGACGGCGAGCCAGTGCAGAATATCAAAGTCGGTTTCGAAGGTGATCGATTCGGGCACGACCAGGGCAACGCGTGTGTCGGCAGGGGGGCGTACGCCGCGAATCTGGCCGCTCTCGACGAAGGGCGCGAGCTTGGATTCCATGATGCCCTGCAAATGCGGGCAGAAGGGCTGCCCCAGCAGGAAGTGGGACTTTGACCACATGCTCTCGAACTGGGTGCCGGGCAGGCCGCGGTGGACCGGGCGGGTAAAGAAGCTCCAGGGCAGGACGACGTCGCCCGGGCGGATGGCTTCTTCGCCGGGCCGCCAGTCGGCAATGCCGGAGGTGCCTCCTACCAGCATGACCTTGACGCCTGCTTGCCAGAGGACCCAGAAGCTCTTTTCGAAGTTCAGGTGATAGAGCGAGTCCTCGCCTACGACTTCGCCGTAGGAGGGGATCCAGAGTACGTCGCGTCCGGTGGCGGTGACGAAGTGGACTACCAGCGGCGAGAGACCGTATGGTGTGTTCAGACGTTCTCGGCGGGCAACCTGCCAGCCCTGGTCTTGCGCCCGTTCTATGACGCCGTCGACGCCGTAGCCCCAGAGAGGGCTGCCGGTGAACGAGGCAAATTCGGCCTTGGGGCCATCGTATGTGACTGAGGTATCGATGTTGAGGGTCATTTCGTTAATTGGTTCAGTAATGGCGGGACGCCGAGAACAGGTCAGGTCAGGTCCTCTACCTGCCACCTGAACAAATACCTTTCAATAACTTTGACCAGGAGATAGGCGCCCACAGCGAGCGCACTCGCCAACATCGTTACGGCCCACACCCTGTCGGCCCGGTACTGCGACATTCCCCGTACGATCAGAGCGCCCAAGCCCTCGCGGGCAAAAAGCCATTCGGCTACAACGGCGCCAATAATGCTACCTGTGAATGCAATTTCGTGGGCTGCAATATAGTATGGAAGGGCGCTGGGCCAGCGGACTTTCGTGAAAATTCCCCACTGGCTGGAATCCAAAGTTTGCATCCTGTCCAGCAGGACAGAGTCTGCCGACTTCAGTCCCTTCGTGACATTTGCCAGAATCGGAAAGAATGTCACCAGCACGACAATTATGATTTTGGGCAATGGCGTATCACCCAAGATGATAATCATGATTGTCGCGATGGTGACAAACGGTACGTTCTTGATGACTACTGTCCAGGGGATGGCCAGCGCCTCCAGCCAGGGCAGGTAGAGAAAAGAAACCGACAGGGCAATGGCAATAACGTTCGCGACTGCGTAGCCGGTCAGAGCCGTTACGATTGTGATTCGGGTATGAAAAAGTAGATTCCCCTGTTCGGACCACAGTATATCCGCCACCATGCCGGGCGGCGGTATTAGGAAGGAAGGCGCTCCCGAGATCTCAATTGTCAGCACCCAGATAATGGGCACTGAGACAACCATTATGAGGTAGGCAAGCCGTTCGTTCATTTTGATATCCCTGCCGTGTGCGGCGAGCAGACTTTGCGTCGCGAATCGACCGAGCAGGCTAGTGAGGATCCCGCCCGCAAACATTACCTTAATCTTTAAGCGCTCAGTTCGACTGCCTGGTAAAGAGAAGAACGTACGCGTGCCACTTCGCGCAGAAAGTTTTCATCGGTGCGGAAGGCCTTGGAACGCGGCCGCGGCAACCCGATCTCGATCACCTCGGCAATTCGACCAGGCCGGGCCGAGAGTACCACCACCCGGTCGGATAGTATTGTAGCTTCCTCCACACTGTGTGTAACAAATATCACCGTTTTGGACGAACGGTTCAAGACGCCGCCCAGCCATTCACCCATCGATTCGCGCGTCAACTCGTCCAAAGCGCCGAACGGTTCGTCCAGCAGCAGAATGGCGGGATTGTGGACGAGAGCGGCGGCAATGTTGACCCGCTGCTGCATCCCGCCCGAAAGCTGGTGCGGGTAATGATGGTGAAAATCGCCCAGGCCAAAGTCGGTTAACAGCTCGTCCGGCGACAATGCGCCTTCACGCCCCGTAATCTCCAACGTCATTCGCACATTTTTCAAGGCAGTGCGCGACGCCAGCAGCGCCGGCCGTTGAAACGCTACACCGATCTGATGCTGGCTGCAGGCGTTTTCCGGCGTGTCGCCGTTCACCAGGACACGTCCCCCGCTCGGTGCCTCAAGCCCCGCCGCAATCCGCAGCATCGTCGTCTTGCCACAGCCCGACGGACCGATAAGCGTGACGAACTCGCCGTCCTGAATCGTCAGGCTGACTTCCTCTAACGCCTCAACGTCCCCAAACTGTTTGCTGACCTGCGAGAATTCGATCATCAAATGATTGCCATCCCTGTTACGCGTCTATTCGCACGCGGGCAGTTCCATCTGGTCATACTGGATCATGGAAGCCACCTGCGCATTCCAACGGTCAGCCGCCATGTGGCCCATTGGAAGTCCGCCATCCCCCATCACCAGATCTTCCTGAAGCTGGAACCGGCGCACAGCCTGCTCCTTGGTCAGTTCGGCATCTACCGCATACGTCACCGCGATCTCGGCAGACTCTTCCGGGCTGTTCTGCACATGAACAAGCCCTCGAATTACCGCCGCCAGATAACGGCGAATCAGATCGGGGTTTTCCTCCAGAGTGCCCCGTCGCACGGTGATAACTTCCGAATAGTCATCCCAGCCCCATTCGCTGAACTGAAACGCGACCCAGTTCATGTAGCCTTGCTCTTCCATCAGGCGCGTCTCGTTGATCAGCCAGGCCCCCGTGTAATCCATCTCGCCGGCCAGAACTGGGTCAGGCGTGAAGCCGGTCTCGACTAGCGCCACGTCGTCGGAAGAGATCCCGTATTTGTGCGACAAAAAGTCAAAGTAGTGGTCTTCACCTGCATGTATGCCAACCGTCTTGCCGATGAAGTCCTGTGGCGTCAGCTCCTTGTCGGAGCGCTGATCAGTCGGCGTGTCATGATCCAGCCCCAGCCAAATATAGGGGCTGTGATTGATCAAGGAACCTACCGCCACGAGGTCGGCCCTCTCAGAGCCCGAAATGAACACGGGCACAAGGCCGCCCCCGGCGCTGACCGCGAAATCCACGCCGCCGTCTGCCAGTGTTGGCAAATGCCCGAAACCGGTCATACCCCGGACCAGTTCGACCTCCAGACAGAGATCCCTGAAGAATCCCAGCTCCACCGCGTTGTACCAGGGCGCCCCGCCATCATTCAGAATCCACGACATCCCAACCCGGACCTGGTCCATGCTTTCGCATTCCATCGATTCCCAGGCGGCATCGAGATCAGGCAAGAGATCATTGGTGAAATAGCTTTCAGCAGGAAAATTTTCCTCAACACAAGCCAGAATGCGCTGAAATTCGGTATCACTATCCGCGCCTTCTTCCATAGCCGCGCCATTCCCGCTGTCAACCGGGGGAATGGCGACGGGCGCTACGCAAGCGCTTAACAGAAGTGTCAGGCCGGCCAGCACCCAAACGGGAAGTATAGGACGGGTCATTGTCCAGCTCCTCCTGAATTGACATCAACTATAGTGATGAGGCTTTGGAGCGATTATCTTTGATGGAGGTCGGGGAATACCAGTACGAACCAGTCTTGCCCGAAACGCGAAAGCAGGCCAAGGACAAGAGCAAAGCCCCTGCCCTTGGCTGCCTCATGTTCACCAAGGCCTTTGGCGGAGTTCCCTGCGGCGTGAAAGACGTGGGAACTGCCACGCCTGGGCTGCCGCAGTTCTATCCGCCTCGCACCCAGACTACTTGCAGGCATCCAGTTCCAGTTGGTCGTACTGGATCATCGAGGCCACCTGGGTGTTCCATCTACCGGCCGACATATGAGAAACGGGCAGGTCGTCGCTGCCGAGCACCAGGGCTTCCTGCAACTCGAAGCGTCGGAGTGCCTGCTCCCTCGTCAGCTGGGCATCAACGCCGTACACGACCGCGATATCTGCCGACTCCTCCGGATTCTCGAGTAGATAATTCAATCCCTGCGTTTGCGCGGCCAGGAAGCGGCGCACAAGATCGGGATTCTCCTCGAAAGTCTCCCTGCGTACCACGGTTACGTCCCCGTAGCCGTCCCAACCCCAGTCGCTGAAGCGGAAGGCGACCCAATTCATGAAGCCTTTTTCTTCCAGGAGACGCGGCTGGTTGACGATCCAGGCGCCAATATAGTCCATCGCGCCAACCAACACCGGGTCAGGTGTGAAACCGGCTTCCATCAGTTGAACCTCGTCGGCCGGGATGCCATGCTTGTTGGACATGAAATTGAACAGATAGTCGTCATTCCCCTGGATCCCCACCTTCTTGCCGATGAAGTCCTGCGGCGTCAATACCTTGTCAGAACGCTGGTCCTGGGGCGTGTCCGGGTCGAGGCCCAACCAGATGTAAGGACTGTGCTTAAGGAAGGTACCAACCGCAACAACGTCCGCCGGCGTGGGGCTCGAAACGATCGACGGCACGCGACTGCCGCCGGCAACAACGGCGATATCCACCGCGCCGCCCGCCAGCGTCTGCAGATGGTCTACGCCCGGCCCACCGGCCACCAGCTCAACCTCCAGGCATACATCCGCGAAGAAACCCAGCTCGATGGCGTTGTACCAGGGAGCCTCTTCGTCGTTCAGTACCCAAGGCATCCCCACCTTGATGCTGTCAACGCTGTCGCACTCCATCGGCTCCCATGCCGCATCAACCGCCGGCAGAAGCTCATTGGTGAAATAGCTCTCCGCCGGGAAGTTCTCTTCGACGCAAGCCAATATCTGTTCAAACTCGGCCTCGCTGCCGGCTTCGGCCTCTTCCGCCATCGGTTCTTCCTCAGCCGCCATCGGCTCTTCTTCGGCCGCAGGCGCCGCGGGGGCCTGCGCAACACAGGCGCTCAGCATAAGCGCCAGAATGGCAAGCAAAACGAGTGAAACAGTTGAGCGATTCATGAATGACGTCTCCTTGGAATGGAAATGAATGAGTCGATCACACGTATGAATGAGGGCCACTCTTTCGCATTTGGCGTAGACGCGGGGAAAGTCGACGCCCCATGCGTTCAATCCCTCATGCGTTGGATCTATGCGGGATAGTCTTCGCGCTGGAAATATGCGTTGTCGAGTGTGGCTTTCGTTGAAGTGACGTCGGCGGTAACCCAGTGAGTAGCATACCCCCGGCGCCAACGGTCCGACTCGTTGCGATGCGACGTATGCAGCGCCTCGCTGTGGTGAAAAACGACGCCCCCCTTCCTGACCAGGGCCAGTGACTCCTTCTCCAGATCGACCAGTTCGGGCGGAGGCACCAGGTTGTACGGCTCTCCCGGCACCGGCTCATGCGGCAATATCGGCCCTTTGTGCGAACCGTCGATGTAGCGCAAGCAGCCGTTTTCTTTCTCTACGTCATCAAGCGCAATCCACGCCGTGATCACGTGGTCGCCGGGGTCGCACTGGAAATAGAAGTTGTCCTGGTGGTAGGGTTTCGCCGACCCGAAATGGGGTGGCTTCATGAAGATCTGATCGCCCGAAAGCAACGGAGGCGCCCCGAGCAGTTCCGCCAGCATCTTGGTCAACCGCTTGTCCAGAACGAACGCCTGAAATTCGCTCCGCTTTAGAAACGGCCTGTCGATCTTGCGCGGCGCAATCTCACCTTCCGCCGACTTATCGACAACATAATCGTCTCCCTCCCTGCTCAACTCCTCCCGACTCAGGTCAAGCGCAATCTGCGCAATCCTGTCGGCCTCGTCTCGACTGAAGACGCCCTCTTCGACCGCCCAACCCTTATCCCAATAGTGACGGTACGTTTCCGGTTGCATAGAGACCTCCCCAGAATTATGTAAGCGAGAAATGAAGGGAATCCGCCCAGATGCCGACAATTATGCCACAACTGAACCGTCTTTGCCCGATCACGTTGCCCCAGAAACTGACTAACGTACGGACATCGCCAAATTCAGTTCCCAATGCGCCGCCACCCTGCTTTCCTATACCCTGACAGGTATTTTTGTGTCAAAAGTTGTCCGGTCTACCGGCTTCGCTCAGCAACTTTGGTCGGAACAAATGGCTAAGAACTGATTTCCCAACCCAGGACCATCTGGGGCAAAACTGGGTGCATCCCCAAACGGAATTGACCTCTCCAGCACCTCTGAAATCAACTTGGCCATGTCCAGTTCTCACATCCATCCCCAAAAAATCGCCCTCTCCCTGACCACTGATCCCTGACCACTGACCCCTGTAGTTCCGGGCGTTCGGGCCTTCGGCCCTCTCTTGTGCAGGGGCTGCGCCCCCGCAACGCCCCGCCCTTACTAGCCACCGTGCTGATTCTTCCCCGTCATTGCGTCTAGCCAACAGTGTCTCCTCCCCCACAGTGTCTCCTCCCCCATCTGCTGTCCCCAGCCAGTGCCCCCTAACCCCTGCAGTTCCCCTGCAGTCCGCAACGCCCCGCCCTTGCTAGCCACCGTGCTCATTCTTCCCCAGCAACGTGTCTAGCCAACAGTGTCTACCCCCAACCGTTCCGGTAGGGGCAGGCCTTGTGCCTGCCCTGCGCCCCCCTAATCAACGCCCCCCCCCCCGGTAAATGCCCGGACCCGGCGCCTGCCCTGCCTCTATACAAGTGCAGGTAGACAGCTTCAGCCACCCCCGGCATAATCTCTCTGCCAAACTGTTCCCTCCCCAAAAACTGGGATACACCCCCAAATTTCAGTCCATTGACACAACCACAAGATTACAGTAACATGCGTCTTCGTAAGCACCGGCAAGCTTATGCGCCGACCGGCGTCAAGGCCCCGATTGGGTTCGAGGAGCCGAATCGCTGCGCTTCACACAAGACTCGTCCCGCTCTTCTTTTCGTCGGTCCAAAAACTGCAGCTCCCAGTTTCCAAGACAATAGAAATCAAGTACTGGCCATCGTCTTACTCCATTTTGCCGGAGCTGCCTTTCGAAACTAAGGTGCTGTGCCCAAATCTTGGTATAAGAGCACGCTGCTATCAGGACCAATCGCAGGATTAGCGCAAAACCTGATTTGCCGATTCAAGGTCCCTGAAGCCAGCTTCCTACCGGAGTCGCCCTTTCAGTCCTGGACTCTCCGGCTACCTTTTCGCAGTCACGTTTCTTCACAGAGAAAGGAGGCGCAAAAAGAGAAAGTCGAGAATCGGTCTTGTTATGGCGGCTTCTAACCTGATGCCGCCAATTCATCAGTTCCAGGCAAGATTTCACTGCGCGCTACACTGTGGCGCAACAATTCAGCAAGGAGTGAAAAGCATGTCGAGAATTCGATGGCACATTTTAGTAGGCCTCATCTTGGTCCTTGGTATCTCCCTGACCGCCTGTGTCGCGCCGGCCGCACCGGCCGGAGACGGCATGGCGGATTCAGGCGACTCGGATGCCATGATGCCGGAAGTAATGCTGCCCGACGATGCGGCCGAAGACCAGATACTCAACGTCGTGCATGAAGGCGGTTGCGGCTCCGGTCCCTTCCCCGGAATCGACTACGGCAGCCCCTGTAACTTCGGGCACATGTTCATGCCTCCCTTCCTGGTGGACATCGACGGCACTGTAATGCCCGGCCTCTTCACCACCGACTGGGAAGTGAACGAAGACCTCACCGAGTACATCTTCCACATCCAGGAAGAGGCGGTTTGGTCCGACGGCAAGTCGATCACCGCCCAGGATGCGATCGACTGGTGGAACTACATCTTCCACTCCGACCGCAACTCTTGGCCCCGCAACTTCGTGATGGGCGCGGTAGTGGGCATCGATGAGTTCGCCGACGGCGAAACTGAGACGATTGCCGGTCTTACGGCCCTGGACGACAAAACACTGAAGGTCGAGCTCTGGCGGTCCGAAGGCTCGCTGCCTCAGTTGTGGGGTTTCCGTGAGGCGGCCCCGGCCCGTTTTGACCAGTACGCCGATCTGTTGGAAAGAGCTGACGAATTCAATGACGCAACAGAATGGCGCGGCGCGATGGCGGAACGCTTCTTCCAGGGTGAAAATGCGGCCGACCTGATTGTCAGCGGTCCTTTCAAGCCGGTGCATCTGTCGCCGGAGCCCGACGCTATCTACCGCTTCGAACGCAATCCGAACTGGTGGGGTGAACCGACTCTGCTGGACGGCATCGAAGCAACAACCATTCGTGACTTCCAGACAATGCTCCTCATGTTTGAGAATCAGGAGATCGACATTGCTCTGAATCTCGCCGGCCCGTCAGCCGTGCTCCTGCGCCAGAATCAGCCGGACGCTTTCCGTGAAGTACCGATTTCTGCATTCTGGGCTATGTACTTCCTAACCGAGCAGGAACCGGTTGACGACGTGAATCTGCGCCGTGCGCTTATGTCGGCGATCGAGTGGGACAAAGTCGCCAATATCGCCTGGGAAGGCGAGCAGGCCCCTAGCAATTCCGGCAGCCCGATGGCGCCGGCCTACCAGTGCTTTGACCCCAACTTCCAGCCCTATCCTTTCGATCCTGACAGGGCCAAGGAATTCCTGGCGGAGTCTAAGTACGGCCCCACAGGGGAGACAGTGCCCAAGATTCGCATCCTGACCGGCGGCAGCGATCCGCCCCGTATTCGCGCTGCCCAGATTATCCAGGAAATGTGGCGCGTGAACCTGGGCGTCGAAGATGTTGAAATCAAGAATGCCGAGTCCGAGTTCGTCGACGGTGAAGGTCTAGTCTCCATGCAGGTAACAAGTGGCGGCTCCTTCCTGCCGCGTCCGGGCTATCTGCTTGAGGCAATCGCCCACACGCGTGGCGGCTCCTACCAGTCTTGGACCAACTACACCGAAGATGGGTGGGACGAGGAAATCGATGCGCTTCTCTCCATGGATCCCAACAGCGCAGAATACTGCGAGCGCTCACAGGCTATGCTGAAGAAGTTCACCGATGCCGCGCTCGTGATTCCCACGGGCTACATCCGCGGCTGGTATCAGATTCAGCCGTGGGTCGGTGGCTATGGCCAGAGCCGCATCAGCTTCTGGCACACGATGACGGAGACCTATCGCAAAGCGCGATAAGCAGTAATGTGAAGTACCTGGCGGTCGGCGGCCGGTTGGCCGCCGGCCGCTGGCCGATATCCGATAGCCACACCAACCGCCCGCCACTGAGGACAGAGACGTGACCCGCTACCTCTCGATGCGCGTGTTGATCATAGTCCCCTCGCTATTCGCGACGCTGATGATCGTCTTCCTTCTGGGTTACCTGGGGCCAATCGATCCCGTTACGATTCTGCGTTCGCAATGGGCGGCCCAAGGAGTCTACCTTAACGAAGAAGAGGTTGCGGAGCTGCGCAGCCAGTACGGCCTGGATCGCCCCTTCCACGAACAGTTCGGCACTTATATAGGCAATCTGCTCCAAGGCAAATTTGGTTACTCGTTCTTGGACGCCGCCCCCATCTGGCCGCGTATCAAGCGCGCCTTGCCAGTTTCAGGTGCGTTGGCGCTTGGCGTGCTGGTAATTATGGCGGTTGTTGGAATCCCCTTAGGCGTATTAGCTGCCCGGTACCACAACACCTGGCTGGACTATTCAATAGTCAGCAGTAGCCTGTTCTTCTGGTCAATACCTCCTTATGTCCTTGTGCCGGTAATTCTGATTGTCGTGGTTCTGTGGATGGACCTGATGAACGTACCCCGTGGATGGAAGGGCATCATGCATCCGTCCTATTTTGTCGCTGCTGCGATCATCTCGACGCGATCAATGGCAGGCATAATCCGTCAGACTCGCGGCGGAATCCTGGAAGTATTGCAGAATGACTATGTCCGAACCGCACGCGCCAAGGGATTGGCCGAATTCATGGTAATGGCCCGCCACGTGGCCCGCAACGCACTCATCCCTGTGGTGACCTCGCTGGGGCTCCTGGTTGACGACTTCATGTGGGGAGCTGTGTTTGTCGATCTTGCCTTTAACCTGCCCGGTTTGGGCCGTCTCTTCCAGCAAGGGCTGTCGGGCCGTGATTTCAACATGATCAACGGTGTAGTCCTCTTCACCGCCGGTATGACTATGGCCATAAACCTTATCGTGGACCTGGTTTATCCTGTCTTGGATCCCCGTGTCGTCTACGACTAGGAGAGGTAGACCCTGGTGCTACCTGGAAGACGAAGATTGTCCTGAGCAATGTCCAGCAAATGTAATCGGGCAAAGTAGAGAGGAAAAGGATGGCTCAGACGGAAGCCGCCGATACCGCGGACCTGTCGCTCCAACTCGAAGTCCAGGAACTGAATACCCGGGGTCTCTGGAGCGACGCCTTTCGGCGCTTGGTGAGAAACAGGCTGTCGATGGCCGGACTGTTCATCTTTCTGCTCCTCTTTATTACTGCAGTTCTTGGCCCATATCTGGCGCCCTACCCCTACATGCTCCAAAACCTGGACCGGATCGCCGAAGGCCCAAGCGTGGACTATCTCTTGGGAACCGATGACCTGGGCCGAGACATGCTGAGCCGCATCATGTGGGGCGCGCGCACGGCCGGCATCGTCGCCATTATCTCCACGACGTTCAGCCTCATTTTGGGAATTATCCTGGGAGGCCTGGCCGCTTATTCCGGTAGCTGGGTCGACTGGTTGATCGGCCGGGGAATCGACGTCACGATGTCGATTCCTCAGCTCCTTTTCGCCTCTCTGATCGCTGCTACCTTCCGAAAACCGGTCGCCGACTGGGTCGATTCGATGCATGCCGCGACCGGCCTGGATTTCTTCGCTACGCCTACTTACGTCGACCTGATCGTAGTATTCGGAGCGCTCTCGGTGATTCAGTGGCCAGGCTACGCACGTCTGATCCGTGGCCAAATCCTTTCGCTGCGCGAAAACGAATATGTCGAGGCTGCGCGTGCAATCGGCGTGACCCAGTTCAAGATATTGCTGAAACACCTGATACCGAACGCCCTCGGCCCCCTGATTGTTCAGGTCACCTTCGGTTTCGCCGCGGCGATCGTCGCCGAGTCCGGCTTGAGTTTTCTCGGCGTGGGCGTTCAGCCTCCCCAGGCCAGTTGGGGCGCCATGATCCAGGACAACGCGCTGAGTTGGCGCTACCGTCCCTGGCTTGTCGCCGTGCCCGGCCTGACCATTGCCATTGTCTCCCTCGGGATCAATTTCCTGGGCGACGGGCTGAACGACGCCCTGAACCCCCGGCAGGCCGATTCGTAACGTCCTCCCAAACAATGCGTAAGTCAGAACATTCACCCACAGTCCAACGCTGCCCGTTTCATCAGGAACTCAGGAGTCTTCCATGTACGATTGGACTGTGTTGAATCAAACCGTAAGCGGGACGCTCGCCGGCGGCCGTGCTGGCGCCCCCCTCTTTGTCCGCTGGACCGCGGCCGCAGCGCAAAACACTGCCGAACTCAAACCGCTGCTTGCCGAGATGAGCGCCTACGCCGAAACCTGGCTGTCGGCCAAACCGCGTCGAATCTATGCGGCAGGCTCAGCTGACAGTGGCCATCTCTCGCTCGCGCTGGAATTTGAGACTGGCGAATCGGCTGTTCTGGCCATTACACTGGCCCACGATCACCCCTCGATGAACCTGGCCATCCTCGGCGCTCGCGGCTCAATCTTTCACACCGATTCCCAAGTAACAGCGCGTGCGGAGAGTCCTGCCACTGGCAAGGAAGAAAGAATGCAACCTTCCACGCTACTGTCCACTTCGCAATTGGTGGCCGCAATCGATAAGTCGCTCTTCTCCAAACAACCGGTAACACTGTCCCCCGAAGGAGACCAGCAATGAGCACCCAACAGCTGGGCGTCCTACTGATATCGGGCAGACTGACACACCAGGAAAACTACGCACTGAACCTGGCCGCCGATCCCCGCTGCAGACTGGTTGGCCTGAGCGACGAAGTCGACGTTCCCCCCGAACGCGCCCAACTGAACAAACAATTTGCAGAGGACCTGGACATCCCCTACTGGCCCGATCTGGAGGAAGCCCTGGCCCGCGATGACGTGCACCTCGTCTCCGTCTGCGCCGACCCAGAACGCCGCGGGCGCATCGCTGCCCGCTGCGCCGAAGCCGGCAAGCACGTCTATGTCGACAAACCAATGACGCCCTACCTGTCGCATGCCGATGCGGCCGTTGCCGCGGTCGAGCGCGCCGGCGTGCGCAGCCAGATGTTCAGTTCCAACCATCAGGCCTGGGTGCAGCAGGCGCGCCAGATCATCGAATCTGGTACACTGGGTGAACTGACCGCTATCCACGTCGATAACCTCTTCTCAAAAGGGCCGAACGGTACCGCCAGTTTGGGCGCGCCGCGACAGGCAATCTACCCTCCGGTTATCTCCAACTTTGTAGACGCCAAAGCCGAACTGTACGCCATCGGCGTCTATGCGCTGGGATTTGTCTGCATGCTGTCCGGCCGCGCCGTCGAGACCGTCTTCGGCAGTACAGCCAACTACTTCTTCGCCGAGCACCAGAACCGCAATATGGAAGACTTCGGCTTCCTCTCATTGACCTTGGAAGGCGGCGTGACCGCCACGATCACCGGCGGGCGCATCGGCTGGGCCAGCCATCCGGCCGGGGGGGCCAACCAAATTCACCTGATCGGCACCGAAGGCTCAATATTTCTCGATGCCAATCGACCGCGCCTGGAGGTCTTCGCAAATGACCAACCGTGGACCCCACCGGAAATCAATCCCCGCGATCCCATGGGCTTCTGGCGTACAACCCAGGAAGAGGTCAACGCGCGGCCAAAACGCACGATCGCATCCCTTTCCTCAACACTGGATAGTCGCACCGATGCCAGCTACTTCGTCGACTGCATCGTCGAGGAGCGAGAGAGCGAAATGAATGCCCGCCAGGCTGCCATGCTTACAGAAATCCTGCTCGCAGGCTATAAATCCGCCGCCGATGGACGTGTAATCAATCTGCCGCTGCCGCGCGACGACGACCACACATAGAGTCCCGCGGCCTGATCTCCGCCCCAACTGCTTTCCAGACGCGTTTGAGACAGAAACAACAGCGAGTCCGCTTCAACCTCAGAGGAGCCCGATGACAAATTCCATCCGCCATTCAGCCAGCTACCTGCAACAGATCACCCGCAAACTGTTCGCGGCATCGGGCGCGCCCGATGACATCGCCTCGACCGTCGCAGAGATACTCGTCAACGCCAACCTCGCCGGCCATGACTCACACGGGGTACAGTTCGCACCCATGTACCTCGACCGCATCGAAGACGGCCACATTGACAACAAAGCCTACCCTGAAATCGTCCGCGAAAGCGCGAATACCCTGCACGTAGACGGAAAGGGCGGGTTCGGCCACTCTATGAGTCGCAGGGCAATGGAGTGGGCCATTGAGAGGGCAAGACGTTCCGCCGTCTGCTGCGTGACCTTTCAGAATACAACGCATATCGGCCGTGTCGGCGAATACGCCGAACAGGCCGCAAGAGCCGGCTGCATCACACTAATTACATTGGGCGGTGCCTCCGCGGCCGGTTCCCAGGTCGTACCCTTTGGCGGCGCACGCGGCGCCTTGGGCACCAACCCCATCGCCGTCGGTATTCCAACTGGCGATGACGCCCCATTCGTGATCGACTTTGCCACCAGCGTCATCGCTGGCGGAAAGATCCTCGTCGCCCAGAGTAAGGGCCTTGATGTGCCAGAAGGCGTGATGGTCGACAGCCAGGGCAACCCCACCACGAGTCCTGACGATTTCAGACAGGGAGGCTTCCTCCTGCCTTTTGGAGGCCACAAAGGCTACGCGCTTTCACTGTTCTTCAGCCTCATGGGCGGGCTGGCAGGTGAATTCAACGCCGAGTTGACATCCATGGCGGGCCTATTCATGCAAGTCTACGATGTCGCTGCATTCACTCCGCTCGAGGGCTACCAAAGCAATGTGCGTTCAGTTTTGAATGCCATGAAGGCGGTCCCGCCGGCCCCCGGTTTCGAAGAGGTCTTGGTCCCCGGCGACTTTGAGCACCGTTCACGCGTGCAGCGCTTGGCAGAGGGTATCGACGTCCCGGCGGACACTTTTGCGAAGATCGAATCTTGGGCCGACAAACTAAACGTATCACTAGCCGAAGAAGACTAGGAGGAACAGTCAGATGCCTCAGAACTATCGCGTAGGCGTTGTCGGTCTGTCGGGAATCGCGGCCAACCGTACCGTCGCCGATCCGAACAATATCTTGAAGACCCCCAGCCCTAGCTCCCATCTGGGGGCCTACCACCTTAACCCCCAAACCGACGTCGCTGCAGTCTGTGAACTGAAGACGGAGCTGTTCGAAAAGGTGGCTGACACGTGGGGCCAGGAATTCGGAGAACTGGAAACCTACACCGACTACCGCGCCATGATCGAACGCGAGAATCTCGACATCGTCAGCGTCGTCACCTCAGACCACCGCCACGCCGATATCGTCGTGGCAGCTGCCAACGCCGGCGTCAAGGGAATCATCTGCGAAAAACCGTTCGCGACAACCGTCGACGAATGCACGCGCATGATCGAAGCCTGCGAGGCCAGCGGAACCCTCCTCTCCGTCGACCACACCAATCGCTGGGGACCCCACTACGATGTCGCAAGAGAAGCCATCCGCAGCGGTTCCATAGGCAAAGTGCAGCGCATTGTCGCCACGTTGGGCGGACCCCGTGCCATGATGTTCCGCAACGGCACACACCTTGTCGATGGCGTCTGCTTTTTTGCCGATTCAGAGCCGCAATGGGTCTTCGGCGAACTGGAACCCGGCTACGATCACTATGACAGGTATCTCGGTGACGGCGGCAGAGACCCGGCAACCGACCCGGCAGTCTCCGGCTACGTCCACTTCCACAACGGCGTGCGCGCCTTTGTCAACGTCAACAAGTCGCAGTTTGCAGCCAGCTTTACCTTCCAGGTCTACGGCGAATCAGCCATGCTCGACGTCCACAACAGTCGCGTCATCCGCCGCGACAGAAATAACTCCGAATTCCTTCCCTTCGAAGCCCACCTGTATACCAGGATTCCAGCCTGCGTTGCCGATCTGATCGATGCCATCGAAAACGGCAGCGACCTGCTCAGCCCGGCAAGAGAAGCCAAAAAGACAGTAGAAATCCTTGTCGGCTTCCTCCAATCCCACGCACGCGGCAACGTTCGCGTCGACCTGCCGCTGCCTCCGGGACATTGAGGTCGATGCGAGCCGTTCCCGAAGACAGGAAGTTTGTCATCGCAGACCAGAACTGCTACACAGCAGATCTGGTCTGTCCCAACCCCCGCGGCTGGTACCACTCCGTCGCCAACGTAGTCGCCACGCCCGAAGGACTCGTCGCCGTCTACCGCCTCTCCGACTCGCACGCCGCCGTCAGCACCCACATCATGGTCGCCTACTCCGGCGACCGCGGACACAGCTGGCATGGTCATCGCGCCATCTCAAGCAGAAATGTCTGGGAACACCACAGTGTCTGGATCGCGCCCCAACTGAGCCGCCTTCGCGATGGCCGGCTCGTCATAATCTGTGATCGGGGCCATCGAACCTCTGGAGACGACTGGCCGCGCCTGGCGGTCTGGCAGCAGCCTCCCAGAGGCATGGCCAACTACCTGTTCTGGAGCGACGACCATGGCCGCACTTGGAGCGAGCCTGTTCAGTGCGACGACGTAGGTGGTGAACCGGGGTATGTCGTCGATCTTTCCGACGGGACGCTTGTGTATACCCGAACTGAGCCGGTTGAAACTAATGTCTTCGAGAGTGCGCCCCCTCCAGGCTACAACCTTTACCACCGCAACACGGCTGTGTTTTCTGACGATCGAGGCAAGTCCTGGCATCGCACTGCCACGGTCTCGGACGACCCCTACCACAGCGACTCGGAAGTTGGCATTGTCGAGTTGGAACCGGGCCATCTGCTCGCCGTCACCCGCATCGGTTTCGCCAACGGTAGCTTTGGCCAGCCCAGCCGCTTCATTCACAGCTATGACAACGGCAGAACCTGGGAGGAGCCCCAACTCGCCCCCTTCTACGGCCAGCGTACGGCTGTACACAAACTGCGGTCCGGCAAACTGTTGGTCACCTACCGCAATCGCTGGGGAACCTTTGCCAGCTATGCCTTCATCTGGGATCCGGCTGAAAAGCTTGGCTACGAGCCGGCATCGTTCGTCTGGGACGAATCTCGCTGTTTTCTCGACAGCGGTCACCTTACGCTGAAAACCGACTGCCGTCCGGAGGATCAGGTTTTCTTTTCGTTATATCCAGCGCTTTCGAGCGTCGCACGCGTAGAATTGGATGCAGAGCTCCGTCTAGCCGATCAATCCAGTGGGGGCTGCGATCTCTATGCAGGCTGTCGCGTTCGCATTACCCCTCAGGGAATCTGCGTAACCCAAAGCAGCCAGGAAGAAGCCGCAATCCACAGTACAACGGGCTCGCCGGGGAATGACAACGAGTCACCCTCGCTGCCGGCCTACCACATTCCGTCGGACGCGACGCAATGGCACCGCTACAAAATCGTGCGCTCGAAAGGCGAGATTGCCGTCTACGTCGACGGTCGCCTCCTACTGCAAGAGTCGGCAAACATATCCGGCGCCCCGCTCGTCCGCTTCGGCAGCAATCTGAAAGGCGTCTCACACTGGCGGGCAGTGAGCGCTTCCGTTGAGAACCCGCACGGCCATAGCATCAACTGGTCCTGGCACTCTGACTCCGGGACTTACCCCGACCAATTCCGCCGCGACCGCATGGTACGCCTCGACGCCACCGCCGACTCCGGCTATAGCAACTGGGATCAGCTGGAGGATGGTACTATCGTCATTGCCGACTACACCAACAACGAATTCAGAGACGCCACTTGGACGTCGGCCGCTCAACCGATAATCAAGGCCTACATCGTCACCGAAGAGGAGTTGACATGACATCATACCGAGCCGGTGTAATCGGCCATACCGGCCGCGGCAACTACGGCCACAATCTGGACACCGTTTACCTGGGAATGGAAGAGATCGAACTGGTCGCCGTCGCCGACGCCGACCCCGAAGGCCTGGCCGCCGCGTGTGAACGCCTCAGCGTGGACCGGGACCGCCAATATGCCGACTACCGGCAGATGTTGGAACAGGAAGACCTGGACATCGTCAGTGTCGCCCCTCGCTGGATGGCCCAGAAACATGACATGGTCATCGCCGCAGCCAAGGCCAATGTGCGCGGAATCTTCTGCGAAAAGCCCTTTGCGCCAACCTTGGCCGAGGCCGACGCCATGATCGAAGCCTGCGACCGCGCCGGAACGAAGATCGCGGTCTCCCACCAGGGCCGCGTCAGTCAGTATTCGCACAAAATTAAGGAAATGATCGCCGCCGGAGCCATAGGCGAAGTCAAGGAAGTCCACAGCGCCGGCAAACAGGACCATCGCGGCGGCGGTCAGGACCTGATGGTCCTCGGCACACACTCACTCGACATGCTCTGTTTTCTTTTCGGCCATCCTCGCTGGGTGCAGGCCTATGTCCTCCAGGACGGAAAGGACGCCGGACCGGAACACGCACGGCAGGGCGATGAAGAGATCGGCCCCATCCTCGGCAATCACCTTGAAGCCACCTACGCTTTCGACAATGGCATCATGGCCACCTTCCACTCGCACCGCCGTGAAGTCCGTCCCGGCCCCCGTCCCGGCGGACTGGCGATCCACGGAACTGAGGGCATTCTGCTCAACTGGGACGGTTACCTGTTGCACTGCCCGCATCCCAACTTCAACCCTGCCATGGTCGAGCCGGCCTGGAAGGTCGTGCTGAAACCAGCCAACCCCGGCTTTGACACACTAAACGCCTACATGGTACGCGATCTGATCGCCGCCTTCGAAGAAGACCGCGAGCCCATCTCAAGCGGACGCGACGCCCGCTGGGCCCTGGAGATGATCCTGGGCGTCTACACCGCCCACCGTCATGGCCGCACGCCGTTGCCGCTAGCAGATCGCGAACACCCCCTGCGAGACTGGGTCTGAGTCGCACAGCCTGCGCGTCTCGCCCCGTTCGACCCTATCGCGTATTGCCGTTCAAATACTGGTAGACACAATCCGACGAGTCCCACTTCAACGGAAAAGACACAATGAAACGAATCAATCAGATTATCGAGCTACGGGAAGCCGGCCAGCCGGTCTACTGGGACGGCGGCCGCACACTGACCTTTGAAGGCGGCGTCCAGTCCGCCCAGACCCACGCCGACTGGCTGGTCATCGGCATCGAACATCAACCATTCGACGTCGCCGGACTGAATGCATTCATGCGCGGCCTGGTCGCCGGCGGACCAACCCGAACCGGCCATCGCACACCGCCTGTGCTGGTCACGCTGCCATTCGACGGGGTCGACGAGTATGTCGTGCGCAATAACGCTTGGATGATCAAACAGGTCCTCGCAACCGGCATTCACGGTATCCTACTCTGCCATGTCGAGTCCCCCGGCGCAGTTAAGGAGTTCGTCGAATGGGTTCGCTTCCCCTTCCACACGCACGGCGTCGGCGAAGGCCTCGATATGGGCCGCCGCGGCTCCGGCGGACAGGACAATGCCGCCCACGTCTGGGGCGTCTCCACGCAGGAATACCTGCGCAAGGCAGACGTCTGGCCGCTCAACCCGGACGGTGAACTGATCCTGGGCATCAAGATCGAAAACATCCGCGCCCTCGCCAACGCCGAAGCCAGCACGAGCGTGCCGGGGATAGCCTTTGCCGAATGGGGTCCTTCCGACATGCGCATGACCTTCGGCTACGACACCGTGCGCACCCCCGAAAACACCGAAGAAGGCGACCTCAAAGCCGCCCGCGACCGCATCTTCGCCGCCTGCAACGCGGCCAACATCGGCTTCCTCGACGGCGTCGACGCCGACAACGTCGCCGCCAAAATCGACGAAGGCATCACCTTCCCCGCCGGAGACGAGGCGGCAGCAATCGCCGGCCGAAAGCATACTCGTCGTGTCTAATTGTCCTATCGGTGCCGGCCAAACGCTCCATTAGTCAAGGATCTGCGACAGACTTGACGCCAACATGAATAGTAACTACAATATTGTAACTACAAAGGGCGTCATGTGGTGGATTGGCTATGGGACCCGGCCAAGGCCAAGGGCAACTCACAGAAGCACGGTATAAGTTTCGAAACGGCTCTACTTATCTTCAATGATCCGCTTGCCTTGACGGTCCAAGATCCTTACGCTGGCGAGGAGCGACTGCGAACGATTGGCAGAATTGTCAATATAATTGTTGTCATCCACACAGCTCCCGAAATCGAGCCGGAAACAGGGGAAGTTGTGGGACGCATAATCAGCGCCCGCAAAGCTACCAAGCAGGAGAGGAGGGCTTATGAATAGGGAGAGTTCTGAACTGACCACCGAGCAACGCGCCGAGCTACAGGCCCTTAAAGAACTTCCCGATGACCAGATCGACACGTCCGACATCCCCGAACTGCTCGACTGGTCCAACGCTCGCCGCGGTCTTTTTTACCGCCCTGTCAAGAAGCAGATTACTCTGCGTCTCGACGCGGACGTCATCGAATGGTTCAAAGCCCGCGCCAAGAACGGCCGAGGTTACCAGACTGACATCAATCGCACTCTACGTCAACACGTAGAAAGCCAAGAAAAAAACGATGACAGCTGACAGCCCTGGAACCGAACGTAGCGACAGAAGAAGCTTCCCTTCGTCTAGGCAGTTGGCAGGCGTCGAGTTTTCCCCGTCACCCTCACCGAAATTCTCCGAGGCTGCGTGGAAATGTATCAACCAATAAGAGCATGTCACGGCGCCGAACGATCAGCACTCCCAAGAGTACTGATTCTAGAGTTCCTTAAATGTGTGCCGGTTCGGAAGAGGCGTACGAAGCCGAGGTATCAATAACTTATTTCCCCAGTAGGTCACTGCACCAAGCAGTTTGAGTTGTGTCGAGGTTGTCTGTCTCTTCCAGCTTCGCCTCTTTCGCTTCGTCCGATTTGAATTCTGTGCCTGCGAAAAACTCGTAAGAAATATAGCTTTCGTTGCCCGATCGAACTGAACTATACTTTCCTCAATGTCACTGCAAATAACATGGCGTGAAGCCCCCGTCTATCCCGCACTAATCAAAGGCCCCTCTGTCGGCATTGTCGCCGGCCACCTACTTGTCGCCGGCGGCATGGCCTACCCCTGGCGTGAAGCAGAGTACGGTTTCGGCGCGCCGATCCTTGATGACGCCGACGACGCACAGGACACAGCACCTCCGCTCGGCGAGTGGTATCCCCTGCCTCCCATCCCAATTGGCCCGGGCTGGACATCCGGAGCCGCCGTCGCCGGTGGCCTCGCAGTCGTAGGCGGAAGGCGCCGCGCCGTCGGCAATCGCGCAACCGCCGATGTCTGGTTCCTCGACGTTCAGGCTGGCGCAACTGCATGGAGTCGGCTGCCGGACCGCCCCACTACTGCCATGGTTGCCACCACCTTTGCCCACGACGACCAGCTCTACACCGCCTTCGGCACCGACTGGCACCCGCACGAACACGCCACCGGCGACCCCAACATCTACCGGCTCGATGTACGCGCCAAGAGCGGCTGGGAGATCGTCGCCCGCTTTCCCGGCGAACCGCGCTGGATGTGCGGTATGGGCATCTGCGGTAACAAACTCTACATCGTCGGCGGCCACGATATCCCCGTCGGCGGTGTCGTTGAGCCCAAGCCCCACAACGCCTTCCGCCTGTTTGCCGACCCTGCAGCGCATGGCGGCAAGATCAGCCACGTCACCTTTCGCGAAGTCTGGGAATGTGACCTGGCCACCGGCGATTGGCAAGAGTTGCCCCGTCCGCCGCGCGCATTCGTCGCCGACGCCTTCACAGTGGCGGACCGCTGGATCGTGCTGACCGGCGGCCAGAGCTGGGTTGTCAATCCTGACGGCACATCAGTCCTCATCATGGGGCACGTGCCGGACCTGGACCTGGTCTGCCTCTCGCACGAGGTCTTTGCCTTTGACACACTGGAAGGAAGCTGGCAGGCTCTCGATCCCCTGCCGTACGGTATCGCGTCCCACCGGGTTGCCGTCTGGAAAGATCAAGTTTTTCTCGTCGGCAACGAGACGCGCGACAAGGTTCGCAGCAACACTTTCGGAACGGTCTTCTCAGGTAAGATTCACACCGATTGACGCCTTCCAATTTGCGCTTTTGCGAAAAAGTAAGGGAATGAACAACCATGCAATCCATGACCGTAGCAGACGGAACCAGAGTCACCATGGCCGGTCACGAGCTTGTCTTTGGCCAGAACATATTCACGCCCCGTGACGCCAACGACATTGTCGACGACATGCCCGCCCTCCATGCCAGAATCGAAGAGGATGGCTACCTGTTGATTC
The DNA here is from genome assembly GCA_958295845.1 of Caldilineaceae bacterium. Classification (GTDB taxonomy): domain Bacteria; phylum Chloroflexota; class Anaerolineae; order Caldilineales; family Caldilineaceae; genus Bin5. The sequence continues at coordinate 3,398,171 of OY282376.1, read as the reverse complement.
GCGATTTCTACGATCGCGATGCCATCATGGCCGCCCGTGCCGACATTCTTTCCTACCTGTCCGAACAGGGCTTGCTGGATCCCAACGCCCCGCCTGAAGAGGGTGTGATTGGCCCCGAAAACGAAGGCGCGGTCCTCCTCAACGAAGTCGTGGTCAACATGCACGCCTACTTGCGCGTAGTCAACTCCGAGCGCATTATGGCCTTCTTCGAACAGTTTCTGGGTGGCCCGGTCCTGACACTGGACCACAAATGGCCGCGTGCGGTCCGGCGCGGGCAGAGTACGGGCGCGCACTACGACGTCGTCTTTATGGGCGCCGGAACAAAGGAACTCTACACAGTCTGGACGCCGCTTGACGACCTGTCGCTGGAGATGGGCACGCTGGCCTTTTGCCCCGGCTCGAACAAGCTGGACGCGCTGCGGCGCACCTACGGGGCGGCTGACGCGCATAATGATATGACCGAGGGCCATCTTAGCCGCAACCCGCTTGAACTGATCGACATTTTGGACGTCAAGTGGTCATCCACACCGTTCCGAGCCGGCGATGCAATGATTTTCGGCATGTACTTTCTGCACGGCTCGCTCGACAACGTTTCCAACCGCTACCGCCTCAGCACCGATAACCGCTACCAGCTCGCCTCCGAACCGGTCGACCAACGCCATATGGGCCCGCACCCCGACCAGATTCCCAAAGCCGAAAATCGCAAGACCATGGCCGAAATGCGGGAAAAGTGGGGAATCTGAGCCCGCCGGCACCAGCAACAGCAACGCACACAACTGGGGACCCCAACCTGCTATGACGCATCCTGAGCTGAAGAGCCCCACCGAACCACTCGACATTCAAAAGAAGACCGAGGCCCTCTTAAGTGGCAGCCGCCCAGTCGACCGGAATTATCCCTATATTCCTCCCGACTACAAGGTCCCCTTCCCTCACATCGGCACAGACAGACAGCTCTTCCTCGACAACTACATTCTCGACCACCTCGACGGCGTTCGCCGCGAGATATGCACCCCAACCAAGAGCCCCGAGCCGCTGCTGTCCTGGTCGGACCTCCCTTGGGAGCAGGTACAGTTCAACCCGGGCACGGCCGGCGTCATTCACGACCCCGACGACGGTTTATTCAAAATGTGGTACTGGCAAGGGTTAGCCAACGACCCCTTCAACACGGGTCAGGTCCTCTGCTACGCCGAGTCGAAGGACGCCCTCCACTGGGAGAAACCGCTGCGCGACGACTGCCTACCCTTCCAGGGCCACACCGCCACCAACATCGTCCACCCCGATGTCTCACAGTCAGGGTTAGCCCTGAACCATGACCGCGCAGACAGTGAGCGGAAATACCTGCTCGTAAACTGGCCCCCCGAGACCGCCGCCAAGAGGCCGCCCGGCAGCCCCCGCCTCTCCAGCGTCGACGCCTCGCCCGACGGCATCCACTGGCACACGATCAGCGAATCCAGTCGTTTTCCCCATCACCACGAGCAGAAAATAATCTGGGACGAAAGCATCCAGCGCTATATAGGCTACAGCCAGTACTCCCATCACCAGGACTTCCTCTATCGCAAGCGCCAAATAGGCCGCCAGGAGAGCCCCGATTTCATTAATTGGTCGCCCAAAGAGGTAGTCCTGACCGCCGACTGGGACGCGAACCTGCCGCCCGATCTTGAGATGCACGACATGTCCGTGCGCAAAGTTGGTGGACTCTACATCGGCATTGCCGGCGAGTTCCTGGCCGAACCCATCTGGCAGGAGCGCGAAGGCCACAACTGGCGCGATCAGGCCTTCTGCCGCCTTGGACTGTACACGAGCCGCGACGGCAAGCGCTGGCACCGGGTCGGCGGCCCCGAATCCTGGGTCGATACCGGTTCGCCGGGCGATCAAGACTATGGCTTCGCCTGCTTTACCCCGGCAGGCGAGTTGGTCCATAACGGGAAGCTGGTGGTCCCCTACTGCGCCAATCCCCAGAAGCAGAGCTGGCTGGGTGGGACGCCCCCCCGCCCAATGTATCCGCAGGATGAGTTCGAGCGGCGCCAGAAAGCGTGGCGCGCCCGCCAGGCGCTGCAAGGCGATCCCAAAATAAAGAGGGCCTTGGGCGGCCTGATTCTGCGCGAGGACGGCTGGGCCCGGCTCCTGCCCGAGTACGAAACCGGCCAGGTGTACACGAAGCAATTCGTATTTGAAGGCGATGCTCTGCGCGTGAACACCGACTGCCACTATGGGTACCTGCAGGTCGAACTCCTCGACCCAACGTTCACACCATACGAAGGATTTTCGGCTGAGCTATGCGACCCTGTCATCGGCGCGCCTGGCCAAATCTGGCACACCATCCACTGGCAAGGAAAGAGCGACCTGCGCGCGCTGTGGAATAAGCCGGTGCGCATCCGCTTTACCCTGCACGAAGCCGGCATCTACGCTTTTCAGTTTTTCGAATCCATGACAAAATAACCGCGTACAAGCACTCTGTCCCCTTCCCAAGGAAAGGAGCCAACCATGGGCAAACATTTGAAAGTGCACAACCCAATGGGCTACCCGCCCCAGATTGACCAGAAGCAACTAGCCCCGCGCGTCAACGATCTGGCCGGCAAGACGGTCTATCTCGTGGACTGCCGGTTCGACGACGGGGATATTCTGGTCGAGCAGATGGCCAACTGGTTTAGCGACAACCGGCCCGACATCAAGGTAGAAGTGCGGCGCAAGTCGGGTGTCTATACCGAGCGGGACGAAACTCTCTATAATGAGATTCAGCAGAAAGGAGCAGGGGCCGTCATGGCCGTCGGGCATTGAAGTACTTGCGCACCGGCGGTCGCCGACCAATGCATCATCCTGGAAACTGAGTACAACGTCCCTACGGCCTCCATCCAGACCGGAATCTTTGAACCTCTGGTAAAGGCCTCCACACTCCAGCAGGGGATTCCCTACCTGCGCCACGCCTATGTGCCCCAGCCCGTCATGGGCCGCTCACCCGACCAGCTGCGGGCCTACGTCGACGGCCCTGACGACGTCACCGGCCGTCCCTTCATGACCGAAGTGATCGCCGCGCTCACCCGGCCGCGCTCAGATGATGAGACCCGCACCCACGATTTCGACCGCTCCACGCCCCGCTTCGTCCAGGAAGACACCGAGGAGAATCTCAACCAGTTCTTCGTCGAAAACCTCTGGACCGACATGCTGCCCATCATCCTGCCCACCGAGGAACGCGTCGCAGCAATGCTCGAGGGCACCAGCCGCAGCCCGGATACGGTCGTGGGCACAATGCGCCCGACGGCCACGCGTGAAGCGTGGGAATATACTGTCGAAAAGGTCGCGGTCAACGCCGTAATGGCCGGAGCCAGGCCGGAATACTTCCCCGTCATCCTCGCACTGGCAGCGACCGGCGCCTCCGCACGCGCCAGCACGACCAGCTCAGCCGCGTCTATGGCAGTTGTCAACGGTCCCGTCCGAGACGAAATCGAGATGAACAGCGGCATCGGCGCAATGGGCCCCTACAACCACGCCAATGCCACCATCGGCCGCGCCTTCGGCCTGCTCTCGCAAAACCTGCAGGGCGGCTCTGTCCCCACAGAGACCTACCTCGGCTCACAGGGCAACAACTACGCCTACAACAGTGTCACCTTCGCCGAGAACGAGGAGCGCAGCCCGTGGGTCCCCTTCCACGTGCAGCATGGATTCGAGGCCGACCAGAGCGCGGTTAGCGTCTTTGGCGGCTGCCGTTCCACAGCCTTCAACCTGGGACTGCGCGCAAACCACTGGCAGGACCACGTTCGCAACATGCTACGCGGCCTCAATCCGCACTGCCCGCCGACCTTTGTGCTCGACCCCATCACCGCTCAGCAGTTCATCGACCGCGGTGGCTTCGATACCAAAGAGAAGCTGATCAACTGGGTGCATGAGAACGCCACCATGCCCGCCGGCGTCTACTGGGACTACCAGTTGATCGAGAACTACGTCTATCCCCATGCACTCAACGGTGTCGAACCCTACGCCACCAAGCTCAAGGCCGCCAGCGACGAGCTGATTCCAATCTACAAGGAAGACGAAATCCATGTCGTCGTCGTCGGAGGCGAGACCAACGGCTACTGGCGCATCATGGGCTGCAACTACGCAGGCACGGCCTCAGTCGACGACTGGCGCTGAGTGAATACACGCGTCGTAAAGTAGAAGTCCAGGTCCTCAGGACCGAAGGAAGGGCATCAAACGGCGCATAGCGAGGTCAACCTGAACAAAAAGCGGGCAGGGCAAGTGGTGCAGCCCCTCAATCCACCTGTCCTGCCCCTTGGTCTTTCGTCAGTCCCAACTCTGAACGACGTGAAAGGTCCCCACCACCAGGCCGCAATCCATGTCGCCGCGAAGCCGCCCTGAAGGAGGAGACAAGATGGAAGAGATTACGCAACTTCGACTGGAAGGCTACTGCCTGTTGAAAGGCGTCATCCCCGCCGATAAAGTGGGCCAGGTTCGTCAGGACATTGACAATGAAATGAAGGCAGGCCTCGAAGCATACGACAAGCACGACTGGTCTGCCGTCACCCACATGTTGTCCCTGGCTCCCTATTTCGCCGACAAACGTCTCCTCAAAGTAGCACGTACCGCGTTCAACCATGCCAAAGTGCGTATCTCCCAGACCGAATTCAAGAGCGTGCCTCCTTTCAGAAACCCGCCTGAATGGCGCAACTTCCACACCGACTGGCCCCACGACCTGACAGACAGGTCCTACTGCGGCCTCGTCAATCAACCCTTCCCCGATGCCATAATGAGTATCACCTCGATCTGGATGCTCTACCCGTTTACGCCCGAGAATGGCGCTACGTGGGTCGTCCCCCGCACCCACCGCGACCCCCGCAATCCACGCGGCGAAGGCGACGGGATCGACGGCATGAGTTCGATTCCCCATGAGCAGCAGGTCTGCGGCGACGCCGGCGACGTTATCCTCATCGACAGCCGCATCTGGCACTCCGCCGGCGCCAATTCGACCGACGAGATCAGGACCTCAGTCGTGGCTCGGTACTCGCCCTGGTGGCTCAGCGTCGACTATGGCAAACGCAACTGCGCCTTCGTGCCCGCCCACATTTTTGATGCCTTTCCGGAATGCGTGCAGGAGCTCTACGAACACCGGCGGGTCAAGAACGAGCCGCTCCTGATAGGAGAACCGTTTCAGCAGCACTATATGTAGACTTGTACATCCCGGCGAATGTTCGAGACTCCGCCAAACTACATTCAATCGAGTGATCGGAAGAAGCGCGGTTTCAGCAGCTTATAAAGGTCAGGTCCGCTGATAAAACCCTGGGGAACGAGAATATCGAGAGCTTGGTCCCTCTTGATGGCGTGGTTGTCGAATCTGCCCGTGTTAGGGTTGAACACGTTGCACTGAATCGCGTCACGACTCACATCACACTTTAGAGGAGCGAGACTGCAGCTGGCTTCGTCCCCATCCTCTCCTAAAGCACAATCGTAGTTGAATCCCGAAAAATCCTCGAGAGGAATAATGGTGTTAAACGGGTTGGTCTGACTCTTCTCCACTTTGCCCAGACTAGAGTCTGGGAAACGAAAGATCTCGTATTCCCTCAAGCTCTCCATGTCTCCCTTTGTAAGAGCCACCGACCTCTTGATGTTGAAGTCGTAAATGTAGTACCCTGGACGCCCGCCAAACGACCGCCGGCATGCGTCAAACTGCGCCTCCAAAGTTGCCGCACTGCTAATCTGTCCTCCATCGTCTGCAGTACCCGTCGCGCACCCTTGCATGTAGAGCAACTGTGAACTGAAGGGGCCGCCAACGTACTCCCGGATCTCCTGGCCCTCAAGGTAGGCCCGGGAGACAAAGAAAATCGCGGACAACAACAGGACGAACAGTAAGACTGCAAAAACCAGGCTAACCTGCTTGAAACGCCGGCTCCTTACAAAAAGGTGCGAAACGACTTGCCTGAAATCAAGTGAAATCCTCATCTTAGTGTCCCTGAACGATGCACATCGGCGGGGCCCCGATGGGATAGACCCGCCCGTAAAACGGCCTCACGGCTGCAGAGGTTCCAAATCAACGGTACAAAAAAACCTGGACGAGGAAAATGAAAGTCTGAGAGCCCCCGTGGACCTGCAATCTCCCGCAGAGAAGGTCGGACCTTTCGATGCGGACCGGCAAGGTATTCGTGACGCGGGCCTATCCCCAACGTTCATTCTAACCTACACTGATTCACGAACCCGTTCGGGCCAACCCATGACCCAGCCCCTGAGAAAACGGACCCGCTCGAACAGCTGAACATCCGCCAGGAGTCCGACCGCATCAGGCGCGGCAAAGAAGACTCCACTTGCCCATAGTCACAATCGATTTCAGGAAACTATGACTGAACAAACTCAGTTTGAAACCCCGGAAGCAAGATTCGACGCCGAAATGGTCGACGTACAGCGCAGGATGGACGAAACCTGGGCTGGCGAAAGACCGGTCGACCCCCGCACCTATCCCTATTTCAACCCGGACTACCGCCTGCCATTCAAACACATCGGCCTGCAGAAGCAGCTCTTCCTCGACAACTACATCCTCGACGAGCTGATCGACGCCGAACGTACAGTCCCGCCTCCCCAAAAGGCCGAGCCGCCCCTGATCGAGTTCGATAACCTCCCCTGGGAACGCTACCACTTCACCAGTGTTCCCGCAGCCGCGCTCTACGATCCTGACGACCAGCTCTTCAAAATGTGGTACAAGACGCTGGTGAGCGGAAACACAAACACGTCGCAAGGCACCGAGGTCGTTCTCTGCTACGCCGAGTCCGACGACGCCCTCTACTGGCGCAAACCGCTGCGGGATGACTGCCAGCCCTTCGAAGACAGCAAGAAGACCAATATCGTCGTGCGCGACTTCGACAACGGCACCATCGTCCTCAATCCCGATCGCTCTGACCCGCAAAGAAAGTTTCTGGCCGTCTACAATCCATCAATGGATGCCACCAGTCGCGGCGAACGCGTCATGTCACGCGTCGCCGCCTCCCCGGACGGTATCAGCTGGCAAGTGATCAGCGACAATTCCCCGTTTCGCCACCACCACCAGATGCGCGTCATCTGGGACGAAGCCTACCGCAAATGGGTGGGCTACTCCCAGGCCTCCCACGCCTTCGCCAGCCATCTCCACGTCCGCACAATAGGGCGCCAGGAGAGCACCGACTTCATCAACTGGTCGCCCAAACAGATCATCCTCTCCAGCGACTGGGACCCAAACGTCGGCCCCAATGTCGAATTCCACACCATGTCCGTGCGCAAAGAGGGCGGCCTCTACATCGGCATCGTCGAAGAGGCGCACGGAGAGCACCAGTGGCTCGTCAACCGCAATGGCAGCAACCAGCGCGATCAGTTCCACACAAAAGCCGCCCTCTACGCCAGCCGCGACGGCCACCGCTTCTTCCGCGCCGACGGCTACCGCCCCTGGGCCGACAACGGCCCGCCCGGCAGCCAGTACTACGGCTACTTCTGTCACACAGTCGCTGGCTACCTCCTTCACCAGGGACAGATGGTCATCCCCTGTTCAGCCTTCCCCCACAAACAGCGCGACACAAGACCCGCCGGCGTTTCCAATCACGCGCCGCCGTCTTCCGCCGCAGCCTCCCGCCGGCACATCGACGAGCTGACCCGCCACGGCATCGGCAGCCCCATGATGGATCACGTGCGACCCGACCTGCCCCTGCAGCGGGGAATCGGCGCCATCGTCCTGCGGGAAGACGGTTGGGCCGCGCTCTGTCCCAAATACGAAGCCGGACAGGTCATCACCAAGCAGTTTGTGTTCGAGGGCAACGCTTTGCGCGTCAACGCCGACTGCGCCTACGGCCTGATCCGGGTCGCCCTCCTCGATTCAGAACTCAAGCCTTTCCCAGGCTTCAGCCTGGAGGACTCGGTTCCGCTTCACGCGCCCTCCGACCAGATATGGCACCAGGTTGAATGGAAGGACAGTCCGGATATGCGCCGGCTCTGGAACAAGCCCGTGCGTATCTGCTTCTCTCTGCTCGAGTCCAGCCTCTACGGCTTCCAGTTTCACTACCGGTCTGATATCAGTAACGAGGAACGCTAAGACTATGCTTGCAGACGTCAACACCACCGACATTGCATCCGCCATTCGGCTGGGGTGCCGCACAATGTGTTCGGTCTTCAACGCCGATGACGATGACATACCCTTCTTCGGCTCCCGCGTGTGGCCGGAGGCATACCTCAGCTTCAGTACGTCGGCCTCCGAATCGCATGTACCCGGCCGCCATCTGAACGCCCTCCTCAACGCCGAAGACGTCTTGGGCTTCAAAGTGGATGATGCTTGCATCGAACGCCACGCCCGCGCCGCCTTCTTCTCCTACGCCGGCGAATTTCCTCTACCGCTAAACAGGGATCGCATCGGCGGCCCCCTGGTCAATTTCTACCCCCATAACGTCCGCGAGGGATTCCACGCCCTCTACGCCCTGGCCCGGTTCCGCAACAGCGTGCCGGCAATCGAGCTGGCGGAGCGTAGCATATCTGCGATTCAGGCGTTATGGGACCCCCGCAAGAGCTGGGATACCGACCTCCTCGGCGACAAAGTGAATTTCCACCGCACCCCCTTCATCATGGGCCTGGCGCGGGCCATCGGTCCACTCGTCAAGCTGCACCGCCATACCGGCTGCGCCGGCGCGCTCGAACTGGCGCTGGCGCTCGCCGACAAGGCCACCGCCGAGTTCTTCCTTCCCTCCGGCGCCTACGACCGAGAGACATTCGGCGGGCACACGCACTCCACCACCTGCGTCATGTCTTCGCTCGCCCAGCTCGCCGACCTGACCCGCAACGCGGACCTGATGGCGCGGGTGCGCGCCTTCTATGACAACGGCCTCAAAGACATTCGCGACCCTTTGGGCTGGGTCATTGAAAGCAGCGGCGACAGTGTGGACCCGGATCGCGGCGAGGTCAACAACACCGGCGACATCGTCGAAACCGCGCTTCTGCTGGGGAAATGGGGATATCCACAGTACTTTGAAGACGCCGAGCGCATCCTGCGCTGCCACATGCTTCCCTCGCAGCTGCGAGACATTTCCTTCATTCGCGAGCCGGACAACCCCGACAACGAGGACGGAAAGCGCAATGTAGCCAACCGGCACTTGGGCGCGTTCGGATTCCCCGCGCCATACGGCCACAAAACTCTGGACGCGCAGAGCATCAGCTTCAACATGGACATTGTCGGCGGCTCGGTTGGTTCGCTATGTGAAGTCTACAGGCAGGCCGTGGAGACAACCCCCGCGGGCAACTATGTGAATCTGCACTTCGACCACGAAACCGATGCCGTTGCCGTCAAGTCGCCCTATACGCATCGCCACCTGCGAGTCCGCGCCAAGCGGCCGGGTCCCCTCTTTGTACGCCTTCCCAGTTGGGTTGCGGCGGACGCAGTCAGTGTGGACGATTCAAATGAATCCCTTAGCTGGGACATCGGCTACCTGGTCGTTAGCCGTCCGCCGATCAACCGCTGGATTACCATCCAATTCGAATTGGCCAATCGGGACATCGTCCTCAACCACCGCACTCGTGAGATCAAGGTGAAGCTTCGGGGCGATTCGGTTGCCGCCATGTCCAACTTCGGCGCCGAGCTCACATTCTTCCCGGCGCTGGACGAGTGAAGGCAGGGCTAACTATTGTGCCGGACAACCACCCTGATACGACAACAGGATTCCAGACAAAAGGAAGCTGATCATGGCAAGTAGACCGATTCAAATCCTGCTCGTCGCCGCCCATCCCGCCGACAGTTTCGACATGGCCGGCGGTACGCTCGCCCACCACGTAGACCAAGGAGATAAGGTGACCGCGGCAATCCTCACCACCGGCGTACGCTCCCACCACTGGGAGCTTGGCGAGCAGCGGCGCCAAGCTGGAGCGGAGTTGGATGTGGAACAATTTGTGGCTCAAGCAGTAGAAGAGAAGCTGGAAGAGGTACGCCGCGCCTGCCGCATCCTGGGCTTTGACGACGTGCGCGACCTGGGCTTTGAGGATGACGATATCCTGGTGACGCAGGACAAGATCGAGGCGATTGCCGATGTGATTCGTGCGGTGAAACCGGACCTGCTGATTACGCATCACCCATACGAGAGCGGCGGCTTCAAGATGCACGGAACCGTGGGCCAGTGTACGCTCTACGCCTGGCAGTTGGCGAGCGGATCGGGCCGCGGACGCCAGGAGCGCCATCCCGTCCCCTGCATCTACTTCATGAACCCAACCGCCTACATCGGCAACAACAGCCTCGAATACGCCGGCACCGCCCGCGCCGACCTCTACATCGACATCACCGACGTAATCGAGAAAAAGGTCCGCGCTCTGGATCAGATTGCCAGCCAGTACTATGGCGGTCCTTACGCCCGTAAGCGCGCCGAAACCTCTGACGGAGCCGACGGAAACAGTGCGTTGGTCGCCTACGCCGAGCAATTCCAGCGCTTCCAGCCGCAAGTCCGCTATACACTCCCGATCACCGATGCCGAGTTGGAACGAATCACCGAGCCGCAGTCAGTGCACATGGGCCGCCGCAGCGAGATGATTGGGGGGCTGATGCCGCTGTCCGATGGCGAGTCATTCACATCGCGCCATCGCATGTCCAAGGAGAAATACGAAGACTGAGAAGGCCGCACGCCGCCCTCTCGGGTAAAGCTCATTCATCGAGACGACTGAAAGTCATGCGTTCGTCCCCTGCGCCGTTGCGCCACAGGTCCTGGCAAGCTTCCGCCAGCTCACTAAGCCCCTCTGTAATGGTGGCGAACAGATTCCCGGGCATATGTCCGTCCGGACCCAGCAGGTAGTTGTCCCTCCCGTAGAAAATCGCAAGGTCGATCAACCCCGTCTCGCGACACTGCGCCGCCATTTCGGTCGGGACTTTGGTACCGGGAGGCACCGGCAAGTAGAGAATATCGCCGGGGATAGGGAAGACCGTGGCGTTCTCTCTATCAGGATCCTTCTCGGCAAACGGGGGCGTGAGGATATAAACCTCGTTGTTAGCCCATTTCGCATGGTATGCGTCGCCCGATAGCGGTAACGCGTTCCAGAAGGCCTCGGCGGTCAACGGTGCGGCGTCATCCAGCAGTTCTGCCACCGCAGAAACGTTATGTTTCTCGAATGAGATCCTGATTTTGCGGGCCATATGTTATTGTCCCCTTTCTCTCGATTTTCCTGTCAGTTCCCGAACAACACGCCCCGACCCGGCAAACGCGGCTCGACCCCCATCATCTTCAACGCTTGCCAGCCCGTCGCCTGATTCGACGTAACCACCGGCTTGCCGAGTTCCTGTTCCAAGTCAGTGATGAAGTCGGCCGTCTTCTGGCCGGTACAACTGATTAGAATTGCGTCCGCCTCAGGCACGTCGGCAGCTTGCGCCGCCTCGCGAATCGTTTCCGGCGGCACAATCCCGTGGTCCTGCAGATAGTGCAGGGGATTGCTGTTCACCACCTCAATGTCGCACTCGCCCAGAAAACCGATGAGCGCCTGGTTCACGTCTTCCATGTACGGCGAGGCAGTCGCGACCCGCCGCACTTCCAGGCAGTGGAGCGCACTGACGATAGCGCTGCTGGAAGTTGTGCACGGCAGCCCGGTGGCGTCCTCAACCCGTTTCTTCAGCGCCTCGTCGCCGGCAACGCCCTGCACAAAGCTGGCCGTCGTGCAGTAGTAGGCGAAAACGCTCGGCTTAAGCCGCATCAACCTGGCGGCGGCCGCTTCTATGTCTCCATTTTCCGCCAGCCAGATGCCCAGTTCCACGCTGCTGCCATCGGCCGGCTCATCCGCCCCCACCTGAAACATCGGCACATGCGTCCTTGCCGACACCATCGGCACCTGCTCCGGCAGATACTTGCGGATCTCATCGAGCATCCGGTTGATGTCGTGATCCAACCACATATCGTCTGGATAGATCGCCCCCAGCGTCTGATGATTTTGCGCCATCTACCTTTCCTCCTTTACCGCGCTCAGCCCTGTTAGCACATTTCTTCCAGGTCGACGAACCATCCTCACACAATACGGCATGCTTAACGCCGTCAACTTGATTTGTCGCCAGATTCCCGTCAATACCTTGTCAGCCTCCCTCTCCTTCTGACACCGACACCGTCGCAGGCTGCGCGAACTCGGCATAGCGGACCGCGATGCGGGACGCGTGGTCACCGTCGTGAACAAAGACCCGAAATCGAATGCTCAGTGTTTCGCCGCCGTGTATGGTCTTGGCATGGCGCGCAAAAGGTGCCGCACACATCCAGCCATCGTCGCGCACGTGCCATCTGTGGGGATGGTGGATGTTCTCCGGATGGCCAAGAACTGCAATCCCGTTCGTTTCGTCAGGGCTGATCGGCCCGGCGTAGTCGCACCACTCCGCCGTCTGACGATGGACCCCCTCCTCATTCAGGGCGCCGCGCGCGTTGAGGATGCGCCCGCCCCCCCGCAGCACTTCCAGAGGATGGGCCACGCGCGCTGCTAGGATGCCAAACGTGGACTGCCCAAACGTGACCTGTTCAACCTGAGGCTGGAAAGTCAAGTCGAAGTCGATCAGCTGCTCCCCTCCGGCCAGAGGATAGACGCGCACGCGTCGGATCTCGTTGAGCAACACGTCCCCCTCATGGCTGACCCAGTCTAGCGCCATCTCCAACCGCGCGTACACCGGTCCATCCTCTTGCCGCAGAAATCTGTCGTGCGCGATGCGGCCAATGCCCACCAGCGGGGAGTCTGTTCCGGCATAGAAGTGCAAATGCTCTGTCTCAAAGCTGACATCGTTCACATTTTCGTGCTCGATCCACAATGAACGGTGATGGTCGTGGCCGCCGCCGAAGTCACGCGGATGCCCAAGTCGCGTCACCGATCGCCCGCTTGGACCCCTAACAGGGTAGAAGAACGGCTTGCGATACTGTCCGCTGTAGCAGTACCCCAACAGGTTGCGATTGTCGTGACTCACCCAGACACGCTCATTGGCGTCCGGCAAGACCTGGACCCCCGGAAAAGGCAGGGCTTTCCCGTTGACGCGATCCGCCAGTTCGAGGTTGACGCGCCGCGCCGCACTTGCTGAGCGCGGCGCCAACCAGGTCAGCTTGATTCGACCCTGCGGGTCAGGCAAAATCTCGGCCTGGGCCGGTACGCTGACAGTCTGGCCGTCCGGCAACCTCTCCTGCATCCAGAACCCGACCTGGCGCTGCTCGATATGCGCCGGCTCGACCCCCAACATTTCAAGATCGATCGCCGCGCTCAGCAGAGCCTCTTCCGTTGGCTCCACGCCAGCCGTAGCCGCCACGTCAAGGCTCAGCAGGCGCCGTGTTCCCATCTCAGTTGTCCGCCACGACAGGATTGCTTAAGACACCGATCTCCTCGATCTCCAGCTCAACCGTGTCTCCCGGCTTGAGGCCCGGCGGATGCACCGGTGTCCCCGTGGCGATCATGTCGCCCGGCTCCAGCCTCATGTACTGGCTGATATACTCGATCAATACCGGAACCTGAAACAGCATCGTATTCGTATTGGCGTGCTCGATCTCCTCGCCATTGACACGCATTGTCATCGCCAGATTGTGTGGGTCGCTGACCGCGCCCGGCAGCACGACATGCGGCCCGATCGGGGTAAACGTGTCGACCCCCTTCGTGTACGACCACGGACGCTGCACCTCGAAGGCAACATTCTGCAGATCACGCGCCGTCACGTCATTGAGCAGCGTGTAGCCGGCCACGTATTCGTCCGCATCCGCACGCGAAATGTGGCTGCCCTCCTTACCAATGACGACCGTCAACTCGATCTCCGGCTCCACCACATTCAGACCCCGCCGGAACACGATTGGCTCGCCGGGCCCGATAATGGAAGAGGTCGGCTTGAAGAAGAGCGGCGGCTCATCCGGGTCTTCCTCACCGGGATGCGAAAAATTTCCCCCCAGCGCGATCAGCTTGCCCGGCTGAGGAATCGGTGTGCGCAGCGCAGGATCGGCGACAGTGAAGGCGCCATTCAGATGATGCTCAAAGACAAACATCATCGTCGAATGAAATGTCTCTGCGTTAAACAGGCCCGCCTTCATCAGTGCAACCATGTCAGTGATCAGTCGCGGGCTCTCGTCGCCGTGCTGGATCAGCTGCTGCGCCTGATACGCGCGCGAAAAATCCAGCATCCCGAAGTCGGTTACAATGCCAATGTGGTTGTGGTCCTCATGAGCAAACAGGGCGATTCTCATCGATTCAAGCCTCCGGAATCCTGTGGTGAACTGTCCTCTGTACTGTCAATATATATAATCATTCGACTCCAGGCAGCGCCGTCGCTGCCTGTCAGATAGATTTGCTTCCTGACCCGGGAATCCGCGTCCATCCAGCTACAGCTGGACGCCGTCCCACTCATCTTTGCGTTCGGTGATGTCCAGGATGTTGCCGTCGGGGTCCGTCGTCTTCAGCGACCCTTCCGGCACATGGTCATAGTTGAACTCCCTCTCCACCTTCACGTCCTCGACCAGAATCTCCGCCCCCTCGGCGCGCAACAGGTGATAGGTTTCCTCCAGATTGTCGACGATAAAACCCAGGTGAATATATTCGCCTTCATGCGCAATGGGCGGCCTCTCCTCACCTACGTATTGGATGAGCGTCATATTGACCGAGCCGTCCGAGAGATAGCATCCCGGCGGGTAGTTCTCATCATACACGTAGCGCAAAAAACTGAGCCCCAGTATCTTCTCGTAAAATGCCCGCGACCGTTCCAGGTCCTTTGTTCTCAATGCCACATGGCGTAGAAAAGCCATTGCCAATCTCCTTTACTAGGTCCATGCCTTGATGCCGCGTCCCCAGATCTTGGGCAATTTCCCGCTCTCCAGCATCATGTCCAGGGGCGACTCCTGTATGTCAAAAGGAAATTGAATCTTTACGCCTCCTTGCCGCCGCGACTCATACGCCGCCATCGTCATTGACAGCGCCAGCCGGCCCGCGCGTCCGTCGGAGACTGATGCACGGTTTTCGTCAAGGCTGGCCACCACTTCGCCTATCGCGGCCTCCCACGGGTCATTCTCCAATGTCGGAATCGGTGTGCCGTCACGGAACCCGGTTTCGCCGGGCTGATCGTGTGTCCAGCAACGTACCTGTGGTAGCCAGCCGTTAGCGGCCCTCGCCTCGATCCGTCCCTCCGTTCCCTCCCAGACAAAGCCTTCATACCGGTAATTCGTATAGCCGCCATAAGTCAGCTTGCCCCGCACGCCGTTGGCAAAACCCACCAGGGCGAACAGGTCCTCTCTCTCCGGGTTGCGCTCGATATCGCGCTCCAGATGAGCGAACATCCACGCAGGTTCGCCGCCGAACATGCAAAGCGTGTCAAAGCTGTGTGTTACGTTGTGCGTCAGCTCGCCCAGATCGCCGATAGCCCCCACCTCTACGCTGAGCAACTCTCCAATCGCGCCTTGTTCGATCCGCTCCTTGATATGCATGTAGTTCGCTTCGAACCGCATCGTGTGGTCCACGGTCAGCTTGACGCCTGCCCGTTCACAGGCCCCGACCATGCTGTCGGCCTCGCCCAGATTCATCGCCATCGGCTTTTCGCAGAAGATGGCGCGCACGCCCGCCTCCGCTCCGGCCAGTGTCGGTGCAACGTGCTGATGGTTGCGCGTGCAGACGCTGAGGATGTCCAGCTTCTCCTGGGCGAGCATCTCGGCGTAGTCGGTGTATCGCCCCTCCACGCCCCACTCTTCCCCGAACGTCTCCAACGCCTCCGGCACAATGTCGGCCGCCGCCACCAGGTTTACCCCACCCGTGGCCCGGTAGCCGCCGGCGTGAACGCGCGCAATGTGGCCGCAACCGACGATCCCTGCCCTGTAATCGGCCAATCCTCTCTCTCCTCGACACACCCATCCTCAACCAATCGCCGCAAGACTGACCACTGATCACTGACCCCTGCAGTTGTGCGGTCGGGCCTTCGGCCCTCCCTTGTGCAGGGGCTGCGCCCCCGCAACGCCCCGCCCTTGCTAGAGACCGTGCGTACTCTTCCCTGACTTAGTGTCTACCTAACAGTGTCTACCCCCCCCTCGCTCGCCAAACCGTTGGCCATTGACCGATGCAGTTGTGACCACTGCAGTTTCTGCTACCACAAGCTCACATCGGACATGGCTCAGTAGCTGCCCTTTTTCCGAGAAGGCACTCCCGATGCACTGCCAGCCTCACGTTACAGAGCAATCTGTCTCCGATAAATTGTGATCGCCTCCTGCTCGCGAAAGCCCAGTCGCTCGTAGAGCGGCAGCGCCCTGGAATTCAAACTATCCATATCCAGTTCGACGCGCCTGAACCCGTTTGCCCGCAGCCGGCCCATTGCCTCAAGCATCAGACAATGCCCCAGGCCTCTGCGTCTGAACTCAGGATGGACGCCAAGAATGTGGAGATGCGCGAGGCCCTCTTCCCTGGGACTGAGACTGGGAGCGCAATGGCAGACGCCGGCGAAAACTCCTCCCGCCTCGGCCACAACGCTGATCTCCTCTCGAAAACGGGGCGAAGTGGCATGTCTTGCCCAGCTCTCGTCCGAATACGAAAACCCGCCCCAATGGTCGGAAAATGAAGCGTTGAAAGCCGCAATCCAAGCCGGCGCATCCCCCGACCGGTAGGTCCGCAGCGATATCCCCTCAGGAACGCGCTCATTCGACCCGAATCCCGCAGGCGCTGTTCCCAGATCGGAGCCCATGATCACAAACGTCCGCACCGCCTGGAAACCGGCTCTGCTCAGCCCAGCCTTGATGTCCCCGTCCTCACGCAACCCCCGCGCCTCGACACTGCACACTGCGGGCGCACCACCCGTCCCTGACTCGGAGCCGTCATCGACTACCCCACGCATCCCCTTCGACGCCAGATGTTGGATGCGGTCCAGGCCCGTCTGTATTATCCCGTCAAGTGCCACCGTCTCCCGTTTTCCAAGGTCCACCACCCAGTCGAGCATCCACGAAGTTTCGGAGCCGGCCGGGTAGACCGTCACGCAGGCATCCACGGCAGCGCCCTTCGCAGCAACAAGGACCAGCCGCTCGATCTCTGCCAGGCGGCTCCCGAGTCGACTGCGCACCTCATCGCGGGTCAGGCCGCGCTCAAGTCCGAGAGGGTAACGCGGCGCGAAAGCAAACAGCGGCAGTTCGTCTGCCGCTTCAGGGGCCAGCGCGCGCGCCACGCCGTCACAGGAGTCGGCTCGGGCGAACAGGCCGCCCAGGGCCGGCAGGTCGGAGTCGCCGTACTCCCGAAAGCGGCCATTCACTTTCCTTCTCCTACCGCGTCCCCGGCAAATGCAAACAGTTGGCCGAAACCTCTTTGCTTCTGGACTCGTCCACCCAGCCGCAGGGCTTCCCACATTGTGACCTGGTTGGCTGTCAGTACCGGCTTGCCAACTGCACTGTCCAACTCGGACAGGAACGCAGTCGTATGCAAGGCTGTATCGGGTATCAGGATGGCTTCAGCATCGGCGTGATTGTTGGCCTGAACGAATTCGATTACCTGCTCCCGCCCAACAATGCCGACCTCGACCGCAGTCCAAATGCCCAGGCTGTCCAGATGCACCACCTGGATCCCGGCCTCGCCCAGAAAACCGACGAATTCAGCCGCCAGATCCTCTGGATAAGTGGCGGCGACCGCTACCCGCGAGATGCCTAAGGCCTGTATAGCTCTTACAAAGGAAAGTGAAGTGCTGGAGGCAGGGACCCCCAGATAGCTGCCAATCTTCCGCGCCTGTTTTTCAGCCCCGGCCAGCCCGTAAACAAAGCTGCCGCTGGTGCAAGCCCACATGCACACATCTACACCGAGCGTCCGCAGCTCCGCCGCGCCGGGCTCCAGATGGTCCCAGTCCCCCGTGCGCCGGCAGTCCTCAACCGTGTGCAGGTCGACCGCTTCAGTGTGCGCGACGGCAACCTCCACCGGCGGCTCCAGCCTCGCAGCCATGTTAGGGTAATCGTCTTCAGCCGAATGCAACGGATAGAGAATGCCGATACGTAGCATCGCAGTCTCCAGTTGCTTGCGCCAGCGGGCATGGCCGCCGGTCAGCCGCGGGCCGCTATCTTACAGGGCAGCTTCGACCGAGGAGAGACTTTCGTTGAGCGCTTCGATGGCGCAGTCGAGCTGTTCCTTGGTGATGACAAGAGGAGGCGACATCTTAAGAACGTTGTGATAGGAGCCGCCGTAATTGGTGGCGATGACGCCCCGCTGCAAGAGGCCTTCAACCACGCGTGCGCCTTCATCGGTTGCCGGTTCGCGGGTCGCTCGATCTTTGACGAATTCTACGCCGACCATCATACCCACGCCCCGCACTTCACCGATCAGGTGGTGCTCCTGCTGGAGTTCCAGCAACCTGGATTTGAAATAGTCGCCCAGTTCCGCGCCGCGTTGCACCAGTCCCTTCTCCTCAATCTCCGCCAGCGATGCCAGGGCTGCCGCGCAGCCAACCGGATTGCCCAGGAAAGTACTGGTATGCATCATCGGCCCCCACGCGCTCGCGACCTCATCCGACATAATCGTGGCCGAAATTGGGAAACCGCTGGCCAATCCCTTGCCAACGACCATGATATCGGGCACAACATCGAAATAGTCCATCCCAAACCAGTTGCCGGTGCGGCCAAAGCCGGTGATGATCTCATCGGCGATCAGCAGGATGCCGTGCTCGTCACAAAGTTGCCGCACCTTCTGCACGAACTTCCGCGGCGGCACAATCCAGCCCCCGTGTCCCTGGATCGGCTCCATGATAATGGCGGCCACGTCGGCCACGCCGGAATCCGGCATGGTCAGCACATGCTCCAGATAACCGCCATCGCAGAAGTAACAGTCTCCCTCTTCGGAATGCGTCGGGCAACGATAGGGATACGCGTAGGGAACGTGTGTCGTATCCGCCAGCATGTTCTGGAAAGGACTTCGGTAGTAATTCTGTGATGAGACCGACAAAGCACCGGTCGTCTTGCCATGGAAGCCGCCCTGGAAGGCGATGATCTTGTGGCGGCCCGTAAAAATGCGGGCGGTCTTGAGCGCGGTTTCGACCGCTTCGGCGCCGGTGTTGGCGATGTGCGAAACTGACAGGTCGCCAGGCGCGCGCTCCGAAAGCTTTTCAGCTAGTTCGACCCGGTGCCGGTTGGGGTTGAGCCCGCCCTGGCTATGCATCATGGTCCCGGACTGCTTGGCTATCGCCTGAACAATGCGTGGGTTGCTATGGCCCGCCGTCGCCACACAGAAAGCGGCCGTAAGATCGACGTATACGTTGCCGTCGACATCGACGATGTTGGCGCCGCGTGTGCGTTCCCAGAAAACCGGCGTCTGGCCTCGTGGAATGACCGAGCTGGTTGGTGGTTCGACCTTGCCCAAGCGCTCGGTCAACTGCAGAGACTCCGGTCCGGGCGGCGTTGCCACGATCAAGGGCAGGGCCGTTCCATCCTCCAGGGCCTGCAGCTGTGGCTTCGACGAATAGCGTTGCATTCTGATTCTCCTGTGCGGCAGTGGCTGGTTTCACGGATCCAGTGGCTAGTCGTCTCCGGACCCTTTGGACACAAGCTGCCCGCAAGTCAAACGTTACTGGTCGTTGGCCCTGTCGATCCGGCTGATCACCATGCGTTCGCCCACAAAGCCCTCCCGCCAGATGCTCTCACAAGCTTCGGCCAGGCCTTCCAGGTTTTCGGTGACTTTGCCAAACAGGTTGCCCGGCATGTAGCCGGCTGGACCGAGCAGAAAGTTGTTGCGGCCATAGAACAACGCGATATCAATAAACGGTTGCCCGGTGCGCCTTTCCGGCGGAATGTCGATCGAGGCAGCGTCGACCTCGAAATAGAGGAGGTCCCCGCCAATCGGCATGATTGTCGCGTTCTCTTTGCCCGGATCCGCCCCAAGAGGCGGGACCAGCGTGTATACCTCGCGCCCTGCCCAGCGCGCGTGATACGCGTCCCCCTCCAGCGGCAGCGCGTTCCAAACTGCATCGCAAGTGAGGGGCGCCTCCTCGTTCAGTAAGGTCACTACCCCTCGGACGTTCCGCT
The DNA here is from genome assembly GCA_958295845.1 of Caldilineaceae bacterium. Taxonomy (GTDB): domain Bacteria; phylum Chloroflexota; class Anaerolineae; order Caldilineales; family Caldilineaceae; genus Bin5. The sequence continues at coordinate 3,378,249 of OY282376.1, read as the reverse complement.
TGGTGAAAAAAATCTCGATTTGGCGTGCCATGACTGTTAACTCCTGCCCTTGTCCCCGCGGGGTCGGCGGCTGGCGGAAACAACTCGGTCTTGGATGGAGGAACCCTGCTCTTCTTCTTGCAACTGTCTTCGTAGGCTGGTCCTGAGCCGGACCGGCATCCGGGGTAACTTAACACAGTTTGTCAGAACGAAAAAGACCGTTATCAGAATAGGATTTTCCTGGAGGAACACGAAGCGAAACAAATAACAAACGAACAGTACTTTCGTGTAGTCAAAGTCAGTAAGCCTCTGTGCCTTGAAACGTCTCCCTCCTGACCGCGAACTCCCGCCATCTCAACCGGCTCCAGAGCAGAACGCCACTACACGCCGCCCACATCAAAGCGCGGCTTCACGCCCGAATTGACCAGGTTAAGCGGCAGCTGGCCGCCCAGCACCCGCGCCACCTCCTGTACCGCCTTCACTCGCACATCACGGAAAGCCTGCTCCGAATACCACGCCACGTGCGCCGTCACCAGAATCCGGTCCGTACGATACAATGGGTGGTCCGGCGGCGGCGGCTCCTCTTCAACCACATCCACCGCCGCGCCCGCGATCTGACCCGTCTCGACCGCCGCAAGCAATGCGCCGGAATCGACAATAGGGCCGCGGGCCGTATTCACCAGGAAAGCGGTCCGCTTCATCTTCCCCAGTGCATTCCCATCGATCATCCCCTGCGTCTCTTCCGACAGCGGTAGGTGCAAAGTGACAAAGTCCGACTGCGCCAGGATCGTGTCAAAGTCAGCAGGTTCGGCGTTTCCCCGCCGAATCTCATCGTCATCCAGATAAGGGTCCCAAGCCAGCAATCGCCAGTCAAAACCGGCCGCCTTTCTCGCAACCGACTGGCCGATACGGCCGAATCCAATGATGCCCAGCGTACGCCCCGCGCTCCGCTGAATCGGGTATGGGGGCTTGGGCTGCCACCGGCCCCCGCGCACCGCGGCTGCTTCAGCGTCAACATAGCGAATCGCGTTCAATAGCAGCGCCATCGCGTGCGTAGCCACCTCGTCCGTTCCGTAGTCGGGCACGTTGGCAACGCAGACGCCAGCCGCCGTCGCCGCCTCCAGGTCGATGTTGTCTACACCCACCGCGGGCTTGACGATGGCCAGGCAACGCGGCAGATGCGACAGCACCTCGGCATCGATCCGCACGTTGCCCACCAGCAACGCAACCGCATCCTTTCCCGCCTCGGCAATCTCCGCCCCATTCCGGCACGGACGCTTGACAAGCTCAACGTTGTGCGGAGCCAGCGCCTCCCGCTCAGTCTCCAAACCGGGAAACATGTTGGCAGTGATCACAACCGTTCGCGTTTCGCTCATTTGCATTACTCCGCAACGCCCAAATAGGCGAGGATGGCATGAATGTATACTTTCGTGGCGCGCACCACCTGTGCCAGCTCAACCCGCTCGAGTTCCGAGTGTGCCGTCAGATAGCTCGCGCCGTAATACAGCGCCGGGACATGCGCCAGATGAACAAAGTGCGGTACGTTCGCCGCGGCTCTGGTCCCCGCCAGCGGCAGCGCCTCGCCGGTCACCTGCTGATGGCCGCGCAGCAACACCTCTGCCAGGCGCTCGTTCTCGTCGACACTGTAGCCCTCGATCCCATCCAGCCAGACCTCAACCTCTGCACCACTCTCCTCCTGTACCCGTGCCGCCAGACTTGCAAACTCCCCGCGGATCTCGTCCAGGCTACAACCCGGGCCAAACCGTCGCGTGCCGCCAATAACGCACCCGGCCGGCATGCGGTTAAAGTAGTCACCGCCTTGAAACCGCCCGATGAAGATCGATTCCGCTCCCAAATAGGGGTGCCGTATCGCCGCCAGTTCTTCCGCCTTCTCCTGCAATAGCTGCACAGCCCTGTACCCGGCCATCACCGCATGGGGAGCCCCCGGCTCGGCCACTGTTTCGTGTATGCCCTCGTCGTCCCCCTCTATCCTGAGTTCCCAGAAGACAAGCCCCATGCCTGTGATCGGCAAATCCTTTCCGCCCAGCTCTGTAACAATCACCGCGTCGCCGTGAACGCCCTTTCCGATTAGCGAGATCAACGTCTCATTCGTGGCGCTTTCGTGCCGGCCGTGCGCCGTCAAAAGCAGGTCCCCATCCAGCTGGATACCCGCCCCGCCAATGATGCGCGCAGCTTCCGCCATCGCCGCCAAAGACGCCTTCATATCCTCGGAGCCCCGCCCGTGGATGTACCCTCCCTCAAACCGGGGCTCCGGCCCGGGCAAATCAACCGTATCCGTATGGCCGTCGAGTTGAAGCGTAGGCCCGCCCCCCCTGCCCCGCAGCCATGCCACGACGCTGGGGCTGCTGGGAAACTCGTCGTCCATCTCCACATCTAGATCCGCCCCACGCAAGATTTCCGCGTAAAACTCGGAAACCGCGCGTTCCTCCCCTGGCGGACTGGGAATGCGCACCATGTCCAGAGTAAGTTGCGTAATCCGCTGCGGATCAACCTGCTCGGCAAGGCTCGCCGCAAGGCGTTCTGTGTTCATTTAGTTCTCCACCCAGTGTTCGAACAGTGGCTGGACCGCGGGCGGTAATCCTTCAAACACCTCGTTTTTCACTGCATCGACCTCATTCTCCTTCAAGCCCGTTGCCTCCATCTGCCTTGCCCGCTCACCGGATCCCGGCCTCAGTCCGTTCAGATTCAGCCACCACGGCGCAAAGCGAATCGCTATCGCCACCCGTGCGCTATCGGAGCGGTTAGCGCCGGCCGCGTGCCACATGCGGCTGTCCATCACCAGCACGCTGCCAGCGTCGCCGGTCGCCTGAATCTCCGTCGGATAGGGCCTGTTTTCGTCGTGGCTGCAGGATTCTGCGCTGGGGTTCGTTTCCATGCGGTGACTGCCGGGAACGATGATCGTTCCGCCGTTCTCAACGCTAAAAGGAGACAGCATCCACAGCGTCGTAAAATGGGCGACCATATCGGGATACGGAGCCGGGATATGCCCCGCATTGTGCTGGTTGAACGGCCAGTCCGCGTGCATAGTTCCGCGCGCATTATCCGGATAGTTGATCATCGCCGACGTGAACGAAACGCGCACGTTCCGGCCAAGCGCTGCCCTGATCAGGCCGATGAAATGGGGCGTCACCAGATAAGGCGCAAACGACTGGTCATAGTTGATCAGCCCCGTACGATGGCCGATATTCGCCGGCGCGTCCGGCCGCTGGTGCCGCAGCGTCGCCGCCGCCACACTCTCCCGCACCCCCGTGACCTCATCGGCAGGAATCACGCTATCGACCACGCACCAGCCGTCCAGCTTCAGACGCAGGAGTTGCTCTTCAAGAGTCTTGTCCAGCGGCATCGTATTTTCCTCTTCTGTTAGGTAGGGGTGGCAAATTTTTCGGCGAACAGCCGCAGCAGCTGAAATGGCTGGATACTCGACCAAAAACCAACGGTCAGCACGCTCATTATATCACTCCAGGACACAAAAGTAGACAGGCACGCAACCACGCCATACACCCCAAAATAGGTGCGAACCCCCGTATCCCTCTGGCACCGATCCAATCAAAGCCAGTCCCCGATCAGATCTGAGGCAAGGGAAGTGCTGCCTCTGACCACTAACCACTGACCACTGACCACTGCAGTTGGGCGTTCGGGCCTTCGGCCCTCCCTTGTGCAGGGGCTGCGCCCCCGCAACGCCCCGCCCTTGTTAGCCACCGTGCTCATTCTTCCCCAGCAATGCGTCTATCCAACAGTGTCTACCCCCCACATGCTGTCTCGTCCCACCCTCCGCTATCCACTGCAGTTCGCTGCGCCCACCCCCGGCTTCCCCCGCAAAAGACCTGTAGGGGCAGGCCTTGTGCCTGCCCTGGGCTTCTCCAAGAGCAGGCAAACAATTCCAACCACCCTGTCATAATCTTCCCGCCAGACTGTTGCCACCCCAAAACTGGGATGTATCTCGAACCGTGCTGCACCCGGAAATGATTGTCTACCCACCTGTGGCGTTACAACTTCAATGCACCACATTATGAACCTGTCAGTCTCAGTCGGGACAAACCTCAGAGCCTCCCCAATAGACTCTAGACTCAATACGAAAAATCGGTAGGAAACTGTCCCAAAAAAGGAAAATTCCTGTGGTATAATGTCAATGAAGTGAACTGCACAAGAATGAATTCATCGCGAGAACCGTCAGATTCCGGGAAGACACAAGCAAGCCGCTGAAACCACACCTGCAACAAGCCACAGGCCGCCCACCCAAACTCGACTCGAATACCGACGGTTTGCCCCGGAAGGTGGCGATGTCTCTGCTTGACGTCAACAGTAATCGTAGAGAAGTCGCCGGACCCGACAATTGAACCCAAAAAAGAGTCGACCCATGCAATTGAGCGCACTGCCAAAAAAAAGTCCGAAATAAGAAAATCGCCCTCTCGGTATCCGTAAAAGACTGCGCAGAACTATCAACCAATTCGCAAAATAGCGTCCCAAAAAAACGGAATTTGGCGCGACATACGTATACATTTGTATACATAACGCGACATTTGTAGACAAAACGCTACCTGAACCTGGGTTAATGGTTCAGGCAATAACAAGGGCTCGTTGAAGTCTGTCACCAAGGCGAACTGCCGCAGCGCAATGCTATTCGGCAAAGGGCCGCGCAACTACGCAATACGCAGTACGCAAAACTAGCCCATCCAAATTGAACGCAGACAAGATCCGTCTGCTCTACCAAGAAGGTTGCCTTTCCCTGCCGCATCCGATAGAATTACACACGCTGAGGGTACGCGACGCCGGGAGCCATTTCCCAAAGGTTTCCAAGCGCACCAAATACGATCACCCTGAACGCTTCCACCACCGTGCCTGTCCAAATGATAGTTCTACATCCGACCGTTTGGTAGACGATCCGCGGCCGCTGTCTCCACCGACAGGGCCATTCTTGTTTGGTCATGATCCGCAACTGCCACCACGCCAGGCGTGAAGAATCCGCCTGATACCTTGCGAAATCCTAACTGAGCGTCTCCACCAGCCACAGGAGGATCTATGGCTTGATCGGAAATGAAACGATTCCCATGAGATCAGCAGTACCCAACCATCTGCATCGAAAAGGAGAGTAAGCTAAAAATGGCTAGATTCACTTCCGACGAAAAGACGGTCGTCCACCAAGGCGTCAGCCGGCGCAGTTTCCTGAAGAGCACAGCCGCAGTTACTGGACTCGCCCTCGCTGCCAGCGCCTGCGTCCCTGCCGGTCCCGAAGCAGCCAGCGACATGGCGGCACCGTCAGACGAGCCTGTGGACATTCAGATCTGGTGGCGCATCAACCCCACCACCGAAGGCGTCATTCAGGTTTTCCAGGAGCAGCACCCCGACATCACCGTTTCGCTCGGCGACCTCGGTGAAGCCGTCTACGGAACACCCAAATACGTCACGGCCGTGGCCGCAGGCAAGGGTCCCGACGTCTCCTACCAGAATCGCCACACCTTCCGCCAGTTCGCCTCGCGCAACCTCTACCGGCCGATCGAAGACCTCCTCGAGCGGGACAACCTCGAGAAGGGCAACTTCATGGCCGGCCCCATCGCCGACCTTACCTGGCAGGGCACCCTCTACGGACTGCCCCATACCGCTGGCACCCGCTACTTCTTCTGGAATCGTACCCATTTCGAAGAAGCAGGCCTCGATCCGGACGTTGGCCCCGAAACCTGGGACGACATCATGGAAATGGCGCCGCAGTTGAATAAGACTGAGGGAGATCGGATCGTACGCTACGGCTTCCTGCCCCACTTCCCGCCCGGCCTCTCTGATCAGTTGCTCATCTACGCGATGGAGAACGGTGGTGTCAGCCAGTCGGAAGATGGCCGCACCAACATGTTAAACACCGAACCCTGGGTCGAAGCCCTCGAATGGTGCGTCAACATGATCGACGAGTTCGGCGGCGGCAACGCTGCGGCCTCCTCCTTCATGGAAGGCTTCGCCGGCCAGCCCGTCGATCCCTTTGCCCAGGGCCAGGTCTCCATGTGCTCATACGGCAACTGGATGATCGGTCGCTATGCCAAATTCCCCGACCTCGACTATGACGGCACCGGCCTCATGCCGGTCTCGGCCTCGCAGGAAGGCGCACAGGTCAATTGGTCCTGCGGCTGGACCTTCGTCATCGACCCCAATACCGAACTTGTCGAAGAGGGTTGGGAATTCTTGAAATGGGTGATCAGCGAGAAGTATGTTCGCGCCGCCGGCACCGTCGGCCTCGCATTGGAGAAGGAAGAGTGGGCGCGCCAGCAACTGCCCGGCGAGCCGATCTTCGCCCCCACCCCGCCAGTCTACCAGCCGGCCATGCAGTTCATGCTGGACGAGTACTACTCCGTCCTGCCCGAACGACAGAAGATCATGATGGAGCGATACCTCGAATCCGAGACCTTCTCGGTGGGCTGCGGCCAGATTGCCGGCCTCGCCGCCGCAGAACTGTGGATCGGTTTCAAGAACGCCTGGGAATCCGCTCTCACCAAGAAGCTGACGCCGCGAGAGGCGCTTGAAGCCTCCCATGCCGACGTCCAGAAGGCGCTCGACGCCGCTTGGGAGAATCTCGAAGCCTAATAGGCGTATTAGAGAAAAGTCAGAACCGGACGGCATCCGGTCGTTCCGGTTCTGACGACTCCCCTTTCCGCGCCAAATATCAGGACAGTCGCAATGACCAACGCCCAACCCAAGCCCAGGCTCACAAACGCCGCCAGAGAGGCCCTGACCTGCTATCTCTTCCTCCTCCCCTGGGGGATCGGTTTCCTCGCCTTTGTCATCGGCCCGGTCGCCGCCTCCTTCGTGTTGGGCTTCATGGACTATGAGATCGTAACGCCCGCCCGCTGGGTCGGTCTGGCGAACTACATCGAGCTCTTTACCGACGATCAGCGCTTCGGTATGTCAATGGGTAACACGCTCTACTATGTTCTCGTTTTCGTGCCGCTCCATATCATCGTCGCCTTGCTGCTGGCTCTCCTTCTCAATCAAAAGGCCCGCGGCATCGCCGTCTACCGAACGCTTTTTTACGTGCCGTCGATCGTGCCGATAGTGGCAGGCGCCATCCTGTGGGTATGGATTCTGCAGCCGGAATGGGGCCTGATTAACTCGACGCTTCGAAGTGTCGGCATCGAAGGCCCGCTTTGGCTCGCGTCGCTCACCTGGTCCAAACCCGCCCTCATCCTGATGGCGCTCTGGGGCTCAGGCGCCGCCATGATCATCGTCCTCGCCGGCCTGCAGGGCGTGCCCCAGCATCTCTACGAGGCCGCAGAGATCGACGGCGCCAACCGCTGGCAGCGCTTCCAGCACGTGACTATCCCCATGCTCAGCCCGACCTTATTCTTCATTCTCGTTCTCAGTGTCATCGCCTCCTTCCAGGTCTTCACCACCGCCTACGTCATGACCGGCGGCGGCCCGGCTGAGTCGACCCTGTTCTACATGCTGTATCTTTACCGCCGGGCCTTCGTCCTGCTGGATATGGGATACGCCGCCAGCATGGCCTGGATCCTTTTTGTAGCCGTTCTCGCGCTCACCCTGGTCAATTTCAAGCTGGCAAGCCGTTGGGTCTACTACGAAGCGGAGCAGAGTTAACGCCATGATACGCGAACCGGCGATTGAAGCCCTACCCAGCCGCGAAATCCATCCCAGCGCCAGGGGGCGGCCTCTTCGCCGCCTGCTCGGACGCGGGAGTGTCCAACTCACGCTTGTGCTGGGGTCACTGGTTTTCGCGCTTCCATTCGTCTGGATGGTCAGCACCTCGTTAAAGGCCGACCGCCAGATCTTTGCTTTTCCACCAATCTGGGTGCCCGATCCCTTCATCTGGGGCAATTTTCCCGCCGTCTTTATCTATGCCCCGATGCACCTCTACTTCTTCAACACGCTGACGATTGCGCTCGCTCACGTCTTTGGCGCAGTTTTCACGTGCTCGCTGGCGGCTTACGCCTTCTCGCGGCTGCGCGCGCCCGGGCGCGATATTATCTTCATGGTCATGATCAGCCAGATGATGGTCCCTTACATCGTCACACTGGTGCCCCTCTATCTGCTATTCGCCAAGATCAATTGGGTCGACACTTTCTATCCACTGACCGTTCCCGCCTTCCTCGGCACGCCATTCTACATCTTCATGCTGCGCCAGTTCTTTCTGACCATCCCCATGGAGCTGGAAGAGGCCGCCATCATCGACGGCGCCGGCCGCTTGAGAATCTGGTGGAGCATAGTTATGCCACTGGCCAAGCCGGCCTTGGCCACAGTCGCCATCTTCAGCTTCATGTTCGCCTGGAATGACTTTACCGCCCCACTGATCTTCCTCAATACCCGCGAAAAGTTCACCCTTTCCCTAGGGCTCCAGGCCTTCATGTTCGAACGACGAACGATGTGGGGACCGCTGATGGCGGCGTCAACGATGATGATCGCGCCGATTCTGATCGTCTTCTTCCTGGCGCAGAAGCATTTCATCCAAGGTATTGCATTGACTGGGATTAAGGCTTAAACCGCAGAAGGCGGCCGGGTCCGTCCAGCGCGCCTGTAGACCCTTTTGACGCCGGCATACCTGCTCCAACGTTTTCGGGTCACCAGCCCTTGAGGAAATGCAACATGGAACGCTCACCCGGCAAGCAACTCTTCATCGACGACTACTTCATCGAGTCCCTGTCCGGCGCCCGCCGAGTCCTCAACCGCCCCCGCAAACTCACCCTGGACGAGCCACTCTCCATCCCCTTCGACCAACCCTGGGACGCAAACTACGCACAGCCCGGCCGCGTAATCTACGACGAAAGCACAGGCCGCTTTCGCATGTACTACCGCGCCTGGAACGGAGATCAGACCTTTTTCTGCGCCCTCGAATCTGACGACGGACTGAACTGGGAGCGGCCCGTTCTGGGGCTCGTCGAATTCGACGGCTCGACCCGCAACAACATCACCACCGCCAGCGCCGATCACCTCATAACCATTCTGGACCCGCACGAACCGGACGAAACCCGCCGCTGGAAGCAAATCGACAACAAACCCAGCGGCATTAGCGAATCGGGAGATCCCCGCTGGCTGGCCCGCTACTCGGCGGACGGCTACGACTGGCATCTCTACCCGGAAGACCGGCACAGCCAGCAGAAGATGCTGTTCAACTTCGGCTCCCCCCATGAGACCTTCGGCGGCGTGATCAACCCGGACGCGCCCTACGTCTACTACTCCCAGCGCGGCTCGAACCGCCGCACCCGCGTCCTTGGCCGCCGCGACAGCCAGGACTTTCTGAACTGGTCCGGCCTCCGAACCGTGATCGAGCAGGACCTCCAGGACCCGCCTGGAACCGAATTCTATTCCGCCGGCTTCGACCCAGTCGCCCGCACAGACGGCGGCCTGCACACTATCATGCTCCAGGCCTTCCAGACCGACCTGGCCGAACCCTACGAAATCGCCGACGCCGCCAGCTATTGGGGCGAGGAAAGGGGTGGGAACGTCTTGCCCGCCCGAGTCGACGGCTTCGTAGAGTCACAACTCGCGGTCAGCCGTGACACCGTCGCCTGGACCCGCTGGCGCGAGCCCTTCATCGCCCGCGGCGAACCGGGAGCATGGGACTACGGCATGGTCTACGCCGACGGCCCCATCCTCCACGACGACCAGCTCTGGTTCTTCTACATGGCCGGCAACCTCACCCATAACGGCTACAGCGCCCAGCCCTGGCAAGGCCCCTACTCAACACCCAACCGCCGAGGCAAAGGCGTTGCCGTACTACGGCCCGACGGCTACGTCAGCGTCGAGGCAGAGTCCTACGCCCCCGGCATCCTCACAACCCACCGCTTTCGCCAGGAGCAGGGCGGCCAGATCAGGGTAAATGTCGACGCCGGCGCCGGCGAGCTCCGCTACGAGCTCCTCGAAGATACCGGCCATCCTATTCCGGGATACTCAGTCCACGACTGCGATCCGATTCGCGAAAACACCCTCGACAGTCCGCTTTCCTGGAACGGCAAACCCGGCTGGCCCGGCGTCGGCGACGACCGAACAGCACGCTATCCTCAGCTGAACCACGCCGAATTCTACGTCAAGCTGCGCTTCTACGTCTCGCCCGGAACCAAACTCTACTCCCTCACCATCGACCCGCCCGAAGTGACAGAGTGGCAAGTCAGACTCAGAACACGCATAGACTAGCCAGTCAATCTGGACTTCCTGATACGACGAAACGCGAAACGACGGCTCGCCGGGCTGGCCCGAGAACCCGAAACAAAGAAGAAAAACACGGGCACTTTGCAAAAGGATGACAGACCCAATTAGGAGAACAGCATGTCCGATTCACTCACGAACGAACAGTGGCGCCAGTACCAGACCCAAGGATTCTTGCGATTGGGCAAAGTAATGCCCGACGCCGAATTGGACGCCCTCCAGCAGCGCATGGACGAAATCATGTTGGGTACTGCCCCGCTCGACTATGACCGCATGGCAATGCAGCTTGACCGCGAACCCGGCACCGGCAAACCAGGCCCTCAGACAAAAGGCCACAAAGGCGCAACGCTCAGCTACCGCAAGATACAAGACCTCGAATACGACCCGCGGTTCCTCGCCTACATGCAGAAGCCCCTGTTCCGCCACATCTGCGCCCGCGTATACGGCGAGGAGACCACCGTTGCCTGTTACCGCGCCATGTTCATGAACAAACCGGCCCGCGAGGGCACGCCCCTGATCTGGCATCAGGATCGCTGGCGATACCTCGATCGCGACCCCTTGATCACCATCTGGACGGCCCTCGACCCCGCTACCATCGCCAACGGCTGCGTTCAAATCGTACCCGGTGCCCACCATACGCTGATAAATCCGTCCAGCGGCTCGGGCTTTCTCACCCCGGAGCAGGCCGAAGAACTGACGCGCGACGCCGAAACCGTTTTCCTGGAGTTGGAGGCGGGCGAAAGCGTCCTCCTGCACAACCATCTGCCCCACAGCTCCGAGATAAACAACACCGACATTCCCAGGCGGGCCTTCAGCGCCTGCTACATGGACGCCGTGACTCAGGCGGACAACGGGGAGACCTTCACAGTCATCTTTGGCGAAGGCGCGCTGCAACCGGAACTGGTCTGAACAACCAACAGTGTCGAAGGCCTGTTGACCCTTGGCCTGCCTGTCGATACGCTTGGAATGTATGTTTAGGGGAGAGGCTCTTGCTTCCCCTCCTTGTCTGTCGACTGCGTAAGAGCCTGTTCAGGAGCCCTGGATGCACATTTACAACGGCGGTCCCCAACAGCAGTTGGAGGAGATCGTCCTCTTCCCCTTCGACGACCACAGCCTGCCGCTCCAATGCGGCGTGGAACTCCACCTCAACGGCCACATGACACCCTGCGGCCGCACCCGCATCGCCGTAGGTCTCGGCGACGGCGACGCGCCCGACAGTGAACGCGTCGTCTACTACGGCACCGTCCACCGCGTCGGCGACGAGCTCTGGATGTGGTATCTCGGCCAGGGCCAGGACGCCGGCTGGTTCGAGCGCGTCTGCTTCGCCACCAGCATCGACGGCTACAACTGGCACAAGCCCAATCTCGGTCTGGTCGAGTACAAAGGCAGCCGGCACAATAACCTCGTGGACATTAATCATAGCCTAAGGTCCGGACCGGAATGGCCGCATAGATTAGGCACCTATGCTTGAATCGATCCGCTAATTGGGGTGAATTTTTCCAACCAATTCAGCATTGCGATAGGAGCGGTACAGGTCAGCGTGATAGGATCCCAAATCTGCGGGTGAAACTTGACTTTCGGGTGACCAAATGGTAGGATCTACATTGTAGAAACCCATGGATATCTCTAATTTTAGGGGCGGTCGCTGTTCGTGCAGCGACCGCTTCGGCTTTTAGTTGGTTGGCGACCAACTAGCAGATCCTCAGTTCTGCTTCATAAGGACGCAATTACTTATGCTGGCAGTCAGATTAGGACGGAGTAAATGAGTGTGAATTCAGCAAGCGACAATCTGGCATTGCCAGATGCTCTCAGAGAAAAACTATTTTCTGGATCCAAATACGAGAAGCTGTCAAGAAATCAGGCAAAAAAGTTGGGGACTGTAAGTCTATCCCCATACACATCAAGAATTTTTCATAGAGACAACATTCTGTTTGAGGTATTCCATTTGAATAATTTCAAGAGGTGTTATGACCATTGGGATAAGATCCACGGATGGCCCCGTTCATCTCTCAGAAATGCAATACTTGACAAAAGGTTAGATTGGAATTCTGAAAAGGCAAAGAAGAATGTTGAGGATGGAAAGCCGCATTTTGACAAGATTTTGTCGGCCAAGTTCTTTCCTGTCAGAGTAATTACTCTTATAAGAGAAAATGGAGAAGTGAGAGTTGTGGAATATCTGCAATTGGATGACTCGAAAGATTACAGAGTTGCGTATGTGTGGAGAGAGAAGGAGTGCATGAAAGGAGAATATGATGCAAGAATTATTTCTCTACATGAGGCTGGAGATAAGAGAGGAAAAAACTTCATAGAATCACAGTTGTTGCAAAACCCATTCTTTATTGACGGAAGATGCTATGCTATGTGGGCTCCTCATGCCACAACCGGAAACAAATCGGAACACGCAGTTATCGCCCTATATGAATATCCTCAATCCAGAACAAGGAAAAAGCTTCCAGTTCAGTTTTCATATTCATAACTGTATAGCAATTCACGGTTGCCATTCTGCCTGCCAGCCAGTTCGGAGTACGGGAGTGGGAGGCAGGCTCGCATGGAGGGGTCAGGGTCTAAAGGGGAGTAAAGTCGGATTGTTAGTGTCGTGATTTATTCCCCAAGAATACAAGCGAGTGTCTAGGTTTGAAGGGAAAGAGCCATGTACGAAAGCGTGAAAGTAGCCGCCATCTCGTATCAACCCGTCAAGTGGGACAGAGCAGCCAACGCCGACAGAATGGAAGAGCTGTTTGTCGAAGCCGCCCGCGAAAATCCGCGCATGATTCTGATTACTGAGGGCGCGCTCGAAGGCTATGTAGTCATGGATGTAGTCGAAGGCCGCGCCAGCGCCGCAGACCTGATTGAAGTGGCCGAGCCGATCGACGGCCCCTATATCCGTCGCTTCCAGAAACTCGCCCGCACCCTGAACACCTGCCTCGCCTTCGGATTCGCCGAGCGTATCGGCGATGAAGCATTCAACTGCGCGCTTTTCCTCGACCAGGATGGCGAAATCTGCGGCCGCTACCACAAGGTCCAACTCGCCGAGGGCACGCATTCCTCCTGGAACTTCAATCGCATCGGCCAGAAGCTGCGCGCCTTCGACACGCCCATCGGACGCGCCGGCTTCGTCATCTGCAACGACCGCTGGAATCCTGACATCGTTCGCGCCCTCGTCCTCGACGGCGCCCGCATTATCCTCATCCCCTCCTACGGCAGCAAGACCAAAGAGCAGAATCAGGCCGTTCTGGCCAGGGCCAGGGAGAACGGCGTTCCCATCGTCGAGGCCAACGTCGGCATGAATCTGATCATCAGCAAGGGCGAAATCGTCGCCTACCAGTGGGGCAATGATCAGATCACGCACGGCGTCGTCGACATTCCGGTCGCCCCCGGCACCCAGGCCGCACGCAAGGCCGAACAGGCCTACCTCGCTGCACAAACCCCGGAGATGGAACGCCGCTACCAAAGAACTCTGGAAAGAGTAGCTGAACAGGTTGGTAGCTGAATTTGTAGGTCTGAATCTCGAGCAGGTCCTTGATCGGAGGGTGACTAAATGTACGACATAATAGTCAGTGGTGGAACCATCATAGACGGGACCCGCGCACGGCGCCGGCAAGCTGACTTGGGGATCCGCGACGAACGCATCGTTGCAGTCGGCGACCTCAGCCAGGCCAACGCCGCCCACGTCATCGACGCCGCCGGCAAGATCGTTGCCCCCGGATTCGTGGACGTGCACAATCACTCCGACGGCTGGATGCTCAGAAAGGAACACCAGGTAAGCAAGACCACCCAGGGCTTCACTTCCGAGGTCATCATGGCCGACGGCATATCCTACGCGCCGGTCAACCGCCACACCGCCCATGAGTGGCTCTACTACATGCGCGGCCTCAACGCTCTCCGCATGGAAGACTACACCGGCTGGGAGTCACTGGCCGATTACATGGCTCTCCTCGACCGTCGCAACGTCCAGAACGTGATCACCCAGATACCATACGCCAACGTGCGCACGCTCATCTGCGGCTGGGGACCGGCGCCGGCCGATGATCTGCAGTTGAAACTGATTCAGTTGCAGGTTGAACAGGGAATGGAGGAAGGTGCTTGCGGTCTTTCAACCGGCCTTGACTACGCTGCCCAATGCTTCGCCTCGACTGCCGAGCTGGCAGCGGCCTGCCTGCCCATGGCCGGGGCTCAGGCCCCGTACGTCACCCATATGCGCTACAAAATGGGGACCTTGGCCGCGCTGAAGGAAGCCGTCGAGATCGGGCGGCGTGCAGGCGTCCCCGTCCATATCTCCCATCTTAAGGCCGCCAGCGAAGCCGATACCGAGGCCATACTTTCGTACGTCGACCAGGTCGCCGTCCACGAAGTCGACTTCTCCTTCGACGTCTACCCATATCTGCCAGGGTCAACTCTGCTCAACTACCTCTTGCCCTATGAAATCTGGCACGAAGGCCCCCTGGCCGCGTTACCCAAACTGCGTCAACCCGCGATGCGCGAGCTGGTCGGCCTCGGCCTTGAAATCTATGCATCTAATCTCGACACCATCAGAATAGCCTGGCTGCCTGGCAAGGAGAACAGCCAGTACCTGGGCAAGACTTTGGCCGAGTATGTTGACGCAGTGGGCAAGTCTCCGGTAGACGCACTGTGTGATCTCCTCATCGAGGAGAACCTGGCCGTGTTGCTCGTATTCTTCCAGGGCGACGACAGTTTCGTCGAGCCATTCCTCGCCCACGAAAAATATATGATGGGCACCGACGGCGTCTACCACGAAGATAGCGTCATCCATCCCCGACAGTATGGATCAGCCGCGCGGCTCTTGGGGCCATGCGTAAGCAAGGGACTGTTTTCTCTGGAAGAAGCCGTGTGGAAGCTGAGCGGTGCCCCGGCGACGCGATTCGGTCTCAAAGACAGGGGCAGGGTGGAGGAAGGCGCCTACGCCGACCTGGTCCTATTTGATCCCGAATCAATCCAGGATCACGCCACGTATGCTGAACCGCATCATCTGTCCAGCGGCGTCAGCGAGGTACTTGTCAACGGTGTGCCCATCATTCGCCGCGGCGCACCGGTGAATGACTTGGGGCCGACTTTGCCGGGTCGAGCCCTACGCTTCAGGAAGTAAGTTACTCTTCCTCAAACTGTACGACCAGCGCATCACCACCAGCCCTGCCGCCAATCGCCGTGCGCCGGTCAGATTCAGGTGAAGCGGAGCCCTGCGCTTCTTGTGTCGAGGGCGGCGCAACGATTGGCACGTTTTCTGCGTCTGTCGCATTTACAAACGGGGCATATATCCACCCGGACTCACCGTCAAAGTCAATCTGCCACCACTCGCCGTCCGCGCTCTTTCCGGTGATGGAAAACGCCTCGCCTGTGGTGGCCCCGCCAATCCTGGTGTAGTCGGTGCCCGGACCATCCCGTACATTCAGGTCCCCGCCAACAGTCGCCACAGCCTCTACCGGAGTCTGTGCTGTAGATTCCCCGACTGTCGGCACATTCTCAGTATTCGTAGCCGTCACAAACGGCGCATAGACCCACCCGGGCTCACCGTCAAAGTCTATCTGCCACCACTCACCGTCCGCGCTCTTTCCGGTAATGGCGAACGTCTCTCCCTCATTGGCCCCGCCAAACCTGGCGTAGTCGGTGCCTGGTCCTTCACGGACATTCATATCGCCGATCATCGTCACCAATGCGCTCCCGGCCCCCGGTGCAACCGGCTCCGTCGTGTCCGCTGGCGCCGGCGTTTCCGTCATCGAGTCCCCGACGATGGGCACGTTCTCCGCGTTGGCAGCCGTCGCAAATGGCGCGTAGATCCACCCGGTCTGATCATCAAAGTCGATCTGCCACCACTCTCCGTCCTCGCTCTTGCCGGTGATGACAAACGCCTCTCCGGCCGCGGCCCCCCCGATCCTGTCGTATTCCTCTCCCGGGCCACTGCGTACGTTCAGGTCGCCATCGACAGTAACGATCGCGTCCTCAGTCGGCGGCGAAGTCTCTGTCGTCTCCTCCTCCGCGACCGGGGTCTCGTCCATCGCCATACCAACGACTGGCACGTCCTCCTCGTCGGCAGCCACCACATAGGGCGCAAAGATCCACCCAGGTTCGCCTCGGAAATCTATCTGCCACCAGTCGCCCTCTTCATTCTTGCCAGTGATGGCAAACGTCTCTCCTGCAACCGCGTCGCCAATGACTTCATAATCTGTATCTGGCCCGCCTCGAATGTTCATCTCCCCAAGGACTGTAACCTGCGCATCGCTTGCCGGCGGCGCCATCGCATCTGTCGAACCTGAATCTGTCTCACCTTCAGCCGGCGCCTCGTCGGTAGCCGCGACTGTCGGAGTCGGTGTGGCAGGTGATGTTTCTGTGGGTACGGGAAGTGGAGGATTGGTCGCCGTCGGCGGCACTGGAGTGTATGTTACGACCGCGGGCAGAGCAGTGGCCGTACTCGTCAGTCCTGGTGCAGGGGCAGGTCCCTCGTCATCGCCCTGACCGCACGCACCAAAAAGAGCCATGCCAAACAAGAGAGCACCCAGAATCAACGCGCGCGGGCCCGCGAATAGCCTGCCAACTCCTCTAGACCCCTCCTTCAATTGAGACGCAGTCGTAAACTGGCTGCGTGGTCGCTTGTCATCCATGTGTACTCCTCTCAGTCAGGCCTTGCCGTTCGCGCCGCGTGTACGATCAATGCCACCGCTGTGGCCTCAGGGATGCGGCCCGTGTCCAACATCAAGTGATAGTGCCGGCTGTTTTTCCAATCTGCACTGGTATAGAATCTCTGGTACCAGTTGCGGCGCTGCTCATCCGCCAAGCCTATTATACGCTCGGCAGTCTTGGCTTCGGCCATACCCCGGCGGCGTTGTACGCGGCGAGCCCTGATCTCCGGCGCCGCATAGAGATGGACGTGTAGAGCCGTCGGGTGATCTTCGAGAATCAACTGAGAACCCCGCCCAATGAGTACAACATCTCCCTTCTCTGCCAGCGCCAGTATCGCGCTTGCCATCCCCTCCACATACGTTGCCTGATCCATGGGCCTGTTACGCCGATTCGGATCTGCAGAGAAAAGCGAACGCATCTCCTGACTTACCATTCCCGCCCGTGACATCAGCTTCTCTTCGGCCTCAACGATGACTTCGACCTCCACACCGGCCTGGCGGGCCATCTCCGCAAGTACCTCCTTATCGATACAAGTCGCGTTCAACTCGTGGCCTACAGCCTCTGCAATGCGTGTGCCTCGCGAGCCCAGTTCACGGGAAATCGTAACGACCGACATACTTGCCTCCTTTGTAGAGGTGACCTGCACCAATGCCCCCAATGCTTCCCCACGTCGCAATATCGGGAAACAGGTCAAGGCAAACCTGACACCGCATTTGCCCTCGGACTCCACGCGGTAGTCGGAGTTTTCAGCCGCCCTTCAGATACGTCCAGACTTTCGCTCCCTGATTCTGCGCCGGTCCCCGAACAATCCAGTTCAAAGGTATAATTCCCCACTCTGAAGCAGCAGTTTGAACGCTACTCTTATTGATTACTATACCTCGATAACCGTAGGTTCATAGAGCGGCGTGTCAGCGGCAACAACCCGGCCGTCCGGCATGTGATAGCAGTTTCCGTGTCTGCCAACCCCCTCACCCATTGAGTTCCGACCAAGCTCTTCCTCATCCTTTCGTCTCTGCGCCGCGGCAGCGTCGAAGTCCCACGAACCGTCGACCAGTGCTTTCAATTCTCGCCCTACCGCCATCTCCGCCTCTGTGCCCCGCTCCAGCAAATTGCGCTGTTCCAGGGGATCCGCTTCCAGATCAAACAGCAGGTGCGGTCGCATTCCCCGAAATCGGACTAGCTTATACTGTCCCAGGCGCACAATTCGATTCTCGCTCCCCTCTCCCCAGCGCGGCAGCGGATTGTCCACAAAAACAGGCTCTGTCCCCGGCTCGGTCCCGGTCGACACGGCGTCTGAGAGATCGCGCCCCTCCAGTCCCTCCGGTGCCTCGATGTCCGCCAGCCCGCACAATGTCGGGAAAAGGTCCGCCAGGCCGACAGGCGTGTCCACACGCGTGCTGGGCCTGTCTCCACGCCGCTGAGAAGGAGTTTGTATAATCAGCGGCACTCGCGCCGCGGCCTCGTGCCACGAATTCTTCCACCACATCCCGTGCTCCCCGGCCATTTCTCCATGGTCCGAGGTGTACACGATGATCGTGTTGTCAAGTAGACCGCTCCGTTCCATCAGATGGAGAAGATCGCCAAGGATTTCGTCCAAATAGTCAATGCAAGCGAAGTAGGCCGCCCTCGCCTTCATCATCTCCTGCTCCGAAACCTCCTCAGTACGGAATCCCTTTGCCATGCCCACCGTCATTGGGTGATTTGCAGTGTCGCCTGTTCGCCCCACCTTGGGAGGCGTCACCTGTTCCGGCCAGTACCTGTTGAAGAACCGCCCCGGCGCGGTCAGCGGAAAGTGGGGTCGGCTGAAGGACGCGCACAGAAACCAGGGCTTTTCAGGCTGGGCGGCTACCTGTTCTCGCAGAAAAGAGATCGTCTCACGCACGATCACCTGCTCCTGCAATGCGCTCTCCGGAATTTCAGTTACACCGGCATCCGCGGTCCGGCTGCGCATCGCAAAGCCGCCCTCCCGCTCCGACAGCGGGTCCCGCTGGTGCCCGGCCCCCCCAGTCAGATCGCCGTAAGGTCTGTGCCCAAATCCAGCCAGCTGGTTTGTGCCTCCAAGGTGCATCTTGCCAACTAGGCAGGTCGTGTAACCGGCGTTGCCAAAAACCGACGGTATCGTCGGAATCTCCGGTCTCAGGTAGGACCCATTCGACCAGCCCCCGCTGGTCATCGGAGACCGCCCCGTCAGCAGGCAGATCCGCGAAGGAGTGCACAGCGGCGACTGGCAGTAGGCGCTGCTGAAGTAGGCGCCCTGCCCCGCCAATCCGTCCAAAGTAGGTGTATGAACTGGTTCGCCGACCTGTCCCTCAAGCAAGCTCAGGCCGCGATAGCTGTGCTCGTCGGAAAAAAGAAACAAAACGTTCGGACGCGTCATCGTTGAATTCCCAGTATGAATTCGCATAACAAGGCTACCTAAAGAATACGACTACGCGCCGTTGTGTGCAAGTAATCATTTCGCGCCCCCGTAGTATCGAACAGACCGTGTCCAGTCCTCACATCCATCCCCGAAGAATCGCCCCCTCTCTGACCCCTGACCACTGACCCCTGCAGTTGTGCGTTCGGGCCTTCGGCCCTCTCTTGTGCAGGGGCTGCGCCCCCGCAACGCCCCGCCCTTACTAGACCAACGTGTCTATTCTTCGCCGGCAAGCTGTCTAGAGCAAGGTGTCTAGCCAACAGTGTCTATCCCCAAATACTGTCTGAACTCACTGACCCCTTCAGTTCGCTGTTCCCCCGCCTTCCCCCTCAAAGGTCCTGTAGGGGCAGGCCTTGTGCGTGCCCTCTGCCTCTCCCAAAACCGGTTTGCGATTTCAGCCACTCGGGCATGCCCCCCAGCCAAGCAATTCCTTCCCCAAATCTGGACCGCATCCATCCCGTCCTTCGCCCCCAATGCTGTAATGCAACCGCCGGAACGCGTCCGGTTGATGCGGAACCTCTACTGCGGTAGGATATGGGCGATGGAGGAAATCTGTTTCTCTACAGCCACCCAACTGATCCGCGCAATCCACGCGCGTGAACTCTCCGCTCAGGAGGTCGTCACGGCCTTTCAAGCGCGCCTTGAGACTGTCAATGCCCGGCTGAACGCCGTAACAGTGGCAGCCGACGACGCGCTCGAACAGGCCAACTTGGCTGACCAGAAACAGGCCCAGGGCGAGGAGCTCGGTCCCCTTCACGGTCTGCCCTTCACCGTCAAGGACACATTCAAAACCTCCGGCCTCCAGAGCCGGTTGGAAACTCGAATTCGCGACAGACTCACCCCGCGTACAGACGCGACTGTCGTTACCAGGATGAAGCAGGCCGGAGCGATTCTTCTGGCCAAAACCAACTGCCCGCCGTCGGGTACCGGCCCAGATACCGAAAACGCGATAATTGGCCAAACATACAATCCGCACAACGCCAGCCACTCCCCAGGCGGCAGCAGCGGTGGCGAAGCTGCCCTCATTGCAGCCGGCGCCTCTCCCTTAGGACTGGGCAGCGATACCGGCGGCGGACTCCGTATACCCGCTGCCTTCTGCGGCATTACCGCTATCAAGCCGACGCAGGGCCGCGTCCCCAATTCAGGCGTATACAACCAGCCTGGCGGGTTTACCGATCAACGCACCCAGATCGGGCCTGCCGCCCGCCGCACCGAAGATCTTCTACTCGCCTTGAGGACGATTTCAGGGCCCGACTATCACGATGCCGGCGTCGTTGCCAAACCAATTTACGATCCCGAACAGCTGCCGCTACGCGACTTGACAATTGCCTCCTTTCCCTACGACCCTTCCTCCCTTGTGACATCCGCGGTGGCAAATGCCGTCGGGGCGTCGGGGCAAGCGCTGGCACGCGCCGGCATCCAGGTGGTTGAGAACCGCCCTCTCGACCTGGTAGGAGGCGCACGCGACCTCGACCGCGGCTGGCGCCAAATGGCAGGGACACGCGGTCAGGACGTTGTTGAGCTGCTCCACGCCTGGGACCAGTTCCGCACCAATCTACTCCAGTTTATCCGTTACTACGACGCCATACTCTGTCCTGCTGTCCACCACACCGCCCCTGCAATCGGCACCCGCGACAACCAGCGTTTCGACTACACCGTTCCCTTCAACCTGACCGGCTATCCCGCAGCTGTCGTTCCGGTTGCCGTCGATGACGAAGGTCTCCCGGTCGCTGTTCAGATCATCTCCCACCCATGGCGCGAGGACATTGTTCTGGCGCTGGCTACGGCGTTGGAACAGGAGTTTGATGGCTGGCAAAACGCACTCGACGCCGGTTTGAAACCGCGGCGCCCGTCAGACGTAAAGTAAGTGTAAGCTCGCAATCAGGGAGGCAACAATGGAAGAAGAGTGCACACAAGAAAGCGATCAGCAGGACCCCGGCGAAGAACCAGGGAACTTCAACAAGAGCGACGACCTCACCGAAGAGATTCACCAACTTGTCGAAGCCATGGCACGCGCTGCGCGCACCGTCTGGAGCAGTGAGCAGCGTCTTCAGTTGGAAAACGAACTGCGTCGCGGGCTTGGTTCGCTGGTCGGCAGCCTCGAAGAGGCCCTCGAGCGATTCAGCCGCAGCGAACAGGGCCAGGAAGTGCAGGAACAGGCGGCCCGGGTGGCCAGCCACATTCGCGAAAGCGAACTCGCCGGCGAACTTAAGGAAGGGCTAACAGTCGGCCTGAGGTCTGCCGCGGCCGAAGTCAGGAAGTTCGCCGACAACTTTGAAGAAGAACAGGAACAGCCTCCTCCCCCGCAAGACATTCCCGTGGAATTCGAAAACGATGAGAGCGACGAGGAGGATAAATAAAGGAAAAGGGGTAGACCTGCTCGGAGGTTGGTCCCTCCCTCAGGGAAAAGAGAAGAACACCTTCGCCAGTTTTAAGATGCCTTGACTCCACGGCACACGATGGGAGACGCCGCTTCTTCCCTCAAAGCTGGCCAGGTTTTCGATATACCAAACGTAGTTCCGTACCAACGCCTCCTGGTTGCTGAATTCCGGATTCCAACCGAGAAGACGCTGCGCCTTTGCCACATCCACAAAAGAGTCGGTCGCCGCCGTCTCGTAAACCCACTTGTAAAGAGGCGAAATCCCCAGCTTTTCCAGTAACCGTAAGGTCCAGATGGCCGGCGCGGCTGGCAGCGGGATGATGCGTTTACCGTGACCGGCGTAGTCGAGGACAGCCTGATAGTCCTCTTTCATCGTATCAAACTCGGTCGCACCGATATTGAATGTACTGTTGACAAGTGAGTCTGGCAATGTGGCAGCCAGGTAAATTGCAGCGCACAGATCCTCTACGTCCAGCAACTGATACCGATTCTTCCCACTTCCCAACATGGGAAAGTTCTTACCGTCCTTCGCCCAATCGTAGAACAGGGCGAAGACCCCAAGCCGCTCAGGGCCGACAAACGATTTGGGACGGATAATGGGAACACACATTCCCTTTTCCCTGAATTGCTGGCAAATCTCTTCCGCCTCGATCTTGGCTTCCCCGTATGGGCCAACACCGTGCAGACGGTCCTCCTCCTTCAGGGGATGGTGATCCGGGATGCCGTAGACCGCCGTGGACGAGATGTGGATCAACCGGTTTATCCCTGACTCGTAAGCCGCCTCCAGAACATTGCGTATTCCGTCAACGTCCGTCGAAAAAATCTCCTCCGCGCTGTACAGAGGCAAAGCCGCCGCCGCGTGAACGACCAGGTCCACGCCCTCCATCGCTTCACGGACTGCACCTATATCGCGAATGTCCCCGTCAAGAACCTTGACCGAGTCCCTCTCAGGATAATCGAATGGGGCAACGTCGAGCGAAACGACCTGGATCCCCCTCTCACTCAGGAAGCGGACAAGATTGATGCCCAGGAAACCGGCGCCGCCGGTTACTAGACAGGTGCCAACTTCCCTCCGGCCGTCAGCATCTTTCGTCTCAGGTTTATGATCAGGTTGAATGGGCGGGGCAGAACCAGAACTGGTCCCTTCAGCGCGAGGGGTTCGATTCATCAGCAAGCTCGGTTAGGCCGGTCATGAGTGTGAGTTTCGGTCTCTTGGCCCCATTCTCCGCGGGTATACCGAGTCGAAGCCTTCCAATTCTCCAGCAGCGTTTCAGTCGATTCAAAGGCCAACTCTGCAGGAATCCCATCTGCCTTGAACCACCCTGCGTCCTGCGCGTCGTCTGCTACAAAGGGAATCTCCGGCGAATCCATTGGCTCTCCTTGAAACGCCAAAACTATCCCTATCCGGTCGCCTCCGTCATTGACCATCGGAAAGATATCGAGCAGCTCGCCAACCTTCGTGGGCAGGCCGACCTCCTCCATCATCTCACGCTGCAGCGCCTCCCTCGGCATCTCCCCGGCATCCATGTAGCCGCCTGGCAAGGACCACTCCCCCTTCCCTGGGTCCACGGCCCTCTGAATCAAGAGGACTTTGTCCCCGTGCAAAACGAGGGCGATGACAGCAACCTTGGGATCGAGGAATTGGACGAATTCACACGCCGAGCAGACCGGCCGCAAGGCGTTGAATCGCACCTCTTCCACGACCGGGCTGGCGCAATAAGGGCAGAATTGGAACGTCCTGTTCATTTCGACTAGTATAGCACCTGCTCTGTGGAAGTGGTATACTTGACCAACATTCAACGCTGGTGAAACGACTCCCATGACTAAGCCAGAAACACTGCTGCATGAACGTTCTGCACGCAGCGCCCTGACCAAAACCGGCGGGTTCCTGAAGGGCTTCAGCCATACGCTTCAGCCCTACATCGGCTGCCGGTTTGGCTGCACCTACTGTTATGTGAGTCAGTCCAACGTCCATCGCTTCTACAACGGTGGGTTGGAATGGGGAAACTACGTCTATCCCAAAGTAGGAATCGCCGAAAAACTGGAGCAGGAGCTGGAAAGACTGCATCGCCGTGATGCCCTTGATAGCGCAGCCATTTTCATGTCGTCGTCAACGGATCCGTATCAAAGCGCAGAACGAACCTACCGTCTGACCCGACGCTGTCTCTCCGTGTTTCAAGAAATGCCCCCCGGCCTCCTTGTGGTCCAGACCCGCGCCCCGCTCGCGTCAAGGGATTTCGACATCATGGCTGCTTTGGGGCAACGACTCCTGCTCAACTTCACAATCGAAACAGATCGAGAAGACGTACGTAGAAACCTGACCCCCCACTGTCCCTCGATTCAGCAACGCCTGAATACTGTGCGCCAAGCCAGAAAACGCGGCATAGCTACCCAAGTCACCGTCAGCCCTTGTCTTCCCTACTCCTCCGTCGAGGCTTTTGGAAAGCAACTCCTCGAAGTCTGCGACCGAGTGGTTGTGGACAGTTACGTTTCTGGCGACGGTGGTGGTGGCAAGCGAACAGCCCGCACCGAAATTCCGGGCCTGTATGCCCGATCTGGTTGGGAAGACTGGCGTTCACAGGAGGCTGCTCTGGCCCTGTACGACTGGTTGTGTAAACGCATCGGAAACCGGGCGGCGTGGTCAAAGGAAGGATTCACGCGGCAAGCCCGCAGCGTGACAGGCGAGGTCCGCTGACAGCAAACCCAAGGCTGTGAGGTCAACCAAATGGAAGCTGCATTCGGAGGAATTGAGGCTGGAGGAACGAAGTTCGTCTGCGCAGTCGGAACCGGGCCCGACGATATCAGGGCAGAGATCCGCCTGCCAACCGAGACTCCAGAGACGACCCTGGGCAAGGTCATCGACTTCTTTCGCGAACAGCAGAAGCAGCAAGAGATGGCCGCCATCGGCGTGGCCTCCTTTGGGCCCGTTGACCCCGACCCCGGCTCGCCAACCTTCGGGCACATTACCAATACGCCCAAACCGGGCTGGGCCAACACGCCGGTTGCCCCAATACTCAAGGATGCATTCGGCATTCCCATCGGCTTCGACACCGACGTGAACGTCGCCGCCCTGGGAGAGCACAGCTGGGGCGCGGCGCGAGACGTGGATACCTTCGTGTATCTTACGATCGGGACCGGCATCGGCGGAGGAGGCATGATTGACGGCAAGTTGATGCACGGCCTGATCCACCCGGAAATGGGCCACATTTCAATTCCCCACGACTGGGAACGTGATCCCTATGCCG
The DNA here is from genome assembly GCA_958295845.1 of Caldilineaceae bacterium. Taxonomy (GTDB): domain Bacteria; phylum Chloroflexota; class Anaerolineae; order Caldilineales; family Caldilineaceae; genus Bin5. Next base: position 3,353,438 of record OY282376.1, on the reverse strand, counting down.
GCACCTGCCCATTTCACGGTGACTGCTGGGAAGGCCTTGCCAACGGCCCCGCTCTCGAAGCACGCTGGGGCCAGCCAGGCCAACAACTTCCTCCCGATCACGAAGCCTGGCCGCTGGAGGCGCACTATATCGCCCTCGGCGTTACCAGCATTATGATGATCATGTCTCCACAGCTCGTCGTCTTGGGGGGTGGTGTCATGGAGCAGGAGCACATATTCCCACTCATCCACCAGGAAGTGAAGTCCCTGCTCAACGGCTACATCCAGAGTCCGACAATATTGGAAGGGATTGACAGCTACATCGTCCCGCCAGCCCTGGGAGGGCGCTCCGGCGTGCTGGGAGCAATCGCCCTGGGCCAACGCACCCTTCAGGACGCCTGAACCGCCATGACATCCCAGCGACCACCACGCCCTTCGCGCTGCCCCGTATGACCGACCTATTCGACCCCACCGAGCATCCCCACCGCCGCCGCAACCTGCTTACCGGAGAGTGGGTGCTCGTCTCGCCCCATCGAATGAAACGGCCTTGGCAGGGCCAGACCGAAACGCCGCCGCCCCAACTGCTACCAAAATACGACCCCACCTGCTACCTCTGCCCCGGCAACGAACGGGCCGGCGGACAGGTCAACCCGGCCTACACGCACACCTTTGTCTTCGAGAACGATTTCGCCGCGTTGCGCGCCGATACACCGGACGGGACGAATCAGAACAACCGCTTCTTTCAGGCCCATGCCGAAACGGGAATCTGCCGCGTCGTCTGCTTCAGCCCCCGACACGATCTGACACTGGCGCGCATGCATCTGCCCGACATTCGCCGCACCGTGGATCTGTGGGCGCAACAACTGGACGAGCTGAGCCAGGACGAGCAGATAGGTTACGTCCAACTCTTCGAGAATCGGGGCGCCATGATGGGCAGTTCGAATCCCCATCCGCATGGCCAAATATGGGCGACCCGCCGCATTCCGACAGAGCCAGCCAAAGAAGATCGGGAACAAAGGGCCTATTTTGAAGAGGAAGGCGCTCCCCTGCTGGTGGATTATTTGAACGCCGAGTTGGCGGCAGGGGAGAGAACTGTAGTGGAGAATAGTGACTGGGTCGCGGTTGTACCCTTCTGGGCCGTCTGGCCCTTCGAAACGCTTCTACTGCCTCGGCGCCACCGCCGGCACCTGGCAGAACTCCTGCCTGAAGAGAGGAACTCCCTCGCAGACCTCCTCAAGCGCCTGCTGATCCGCTATGATAATCTCTTCGAGACCAGCTTCCCCTACTCCATGGGCTGGCACGGCAAGCCGGCCACTGCAGGCGATCACGTCCATTGGCAGCTTCACGCTCACTTCTTCCCGCCCCTGTTGCGCTCGGCTACCATCAGGAAATTCATGGTCGGTTACGAAATGCTGGCGACCCCCCAACGCGACCTCACCGCCGAACAGGCCGCGCAACGCCTGAGAATGCAGAGCGATACGCACTACCTGGACCGTTGAGAACCTCCGCCGTCGCTGCGATATACCTCTCTAGCCGCCTGGTACGCGTCCCCGCCGTGGCAATCGTTGATCACGATTAACGGGAACTCTTCCACCTCCAGCTCACGTACCGCCTCACTCAGCAAATCGGGATAGGCAAGAAGCCGGCTACTGCGGATCTGGCGGGCAAGCAGCGCCGAAGCACCCCCGACGGCCCCAAGATAGACTGCCCCGTGTTGCACAAGCGCCTGCTTTACCTCCTCGGAACGACTCCCCTTTCCGATGAGCCCGGCAACGCCTCGCTCCAATAGAGGCAGCGTGTAAGAGTCCATGCGACCGCTCGTAGTGGGGCCCGCAGGCCCGATGACTGCGCCCGGTTTGGCCGGCGCCGGCCCCACGTAGTAGATGACCTGGCCCGCCAGAGGCAGTGGCAGCTTCTCGCCCGCTTGCATCGCCGCCACCAGCCGCTTGTGGGCCGCGTCCCTCGCCGCGTAAATCGTACCCGTCATCACCACACGTTCACCCGCCCGTAACGACTTCACGGTGGCCTCATCCAGCGGCGCCTGCACCGTCCTGGCCATTACAACTCCAATGACGCGCGCCGTGGCGCAGAGCAGTTGAGGTTCACGGCAAGCGGCAGTGCCGCGATGTGCGTCGCCACAACTTCGACATGCACCGCCAGCGCCGTAACGACGCCGCCCAGCCCTTGCGGTCCGATGCCAAGTCTGTTGATGGCTTCGACCAGTTCGGCCTCAAGTTCTGCCACGTGCGGTTCCGGACTCACGCTGCCGATCGGCCGCAGCAAAGCTTTCTTTGCCGCCAACCCCACAGTGTCAAGAGTGCCCCCAATGCCGACACCGACGATCAGCGGCGGGCAGGCATTGGGACCAGCCTTCTCAACAGTATCGAGAACGAACTGCCGTACGCCCTCTTCCCCTATGGCCGGTGGAAACATCTGGACCCGGCTCATCAGTTCCGCCCCGAAACCCTTCTGAAGCGTGCTGATGCGCAGACCGTCTCCCGCTACGATCTCCCAATGAATCAGTGCAGGCGTGTTGTCGCCGGAGTTAACTCGTAGCAAAGGATCGCTCACAACCGACTTCCGCAGATCGGAATAGGCATCGCGCGTCGCATCCTGCAACGCCGCATCAATCTCTCCCCCGCTGAAATGCACGTCCTGGCCGACTTCGACAAACAGAATCGCCATACCCGTATCCTGGCAGGTAGGGATCATCTCAGTTTCCGCGTAGGCGGCATTCTCGAGCAGAAGTTCTATGACCTCTTGGCCGGTCGGCGAATGCTCCTCAACGCGTGCCGTGCGCATCGCCGCCAGATAGTCCTCAGGCAAGCTGTGCGCAGAATGGCGCAGGAGGTCACCAACCGCCTGCCTCACATCACGGACATCGATTGTTCGCAAAGCGACTTCCCCCTTCTTCTCGCATAAACGTCTGAGTGTCCGCTGCGTCGAGAACTAAACTGCTGGCTCTTCTGACTTCCCCATCCTTCAGTTCCCACTTCCCGTCCATTCCTGAAATGCTGCTGCCAATTCGGCAAAGCGGGAACTGCCTTGGGCCAGCTCCGCCGCGTTCTCCAAGCCTGAGAGGATGGCCGAATCGTCGCGATCCAACAGGAACCGTCCCCAAGCGCTCAATGCATGAATGTCCGCCCTCTCAGGCTGAACGATCAGCGCGTTATTCCCGTATTGGACAAGCAAGTGGCCAACCGTCTGTTCGAATCCAAAAGCTGCTGAGCCGGCGGGGATCGGCGTATCGCTGAACAAAGTCGCTGGGCCCAGCGACCACAGGACCTCGAAAGCAAAGTCCCAATCACCGGCGAAAACGTGGCTGAGAAGCGGAAACGGACTGACAAGCGCCAGCTGGCGGCTAACTTCCAGGTGGTGGCGAATCCAGAGGGCGTTCCACTGGACCGTCGGGTCAGTCGGTGCCGCGATCTCCGCACGTTCTATCTCGTCGAGCGCATCCGCGTACAGGCCTGCCTCGGCCAGCGCCAGCGCATAGCTGTTTATCGCGCGCAAGTGGAGCGGTCGGTCCTCCGCAAGCAATCTAGGGGCGGCCTCCGCCAGCTTCTCTCCATCCCAGTGGAAAAACCGCGCCAAGTAGAGTTGTAATCCGCAGGCATAGCAGAAAATGTACGGATCGCTGTTGTTCAGCAACAGGTCCAGTTGGCCGTCGCCATTCAGGTCAGAGACCGATCCCGCATCGGGGATACTGTTGAAGCTGCTGATCGCGAGCGTCAATGACTGGCCGTTCCAGCGCAGAATCTCAAGACAGCCACCGTGCGCGCCCGCCCCACCCTGCACGGCCAGCCAAGTGCCGGTAGGTTCAATCTCAACCTGTTCCAGCGAATTTTCGTCAAGATAGTTGACGCAGGCTAGCTCAACACGGCCCAACTCCAGCCAGCCGCCTTGCCGTGCCTCGTGGATCGACACCTCGTGCAAAGCCGATTGACTCAGCGGCGGGAGCCCAAAGGTGTAAGCGGCGAACAAGCTCTCCTCTCCCTCGTTACTCAACTCCTGGACGGCCACGCCGCGCGACGCATCCTGCGCCGAACCATATTCGTTGGCAAGCTGGCTCTTTAGCACCTGCGTACTGGGCCGTGGAGGAGCAGTGGCCGACTCCGCGACTGTGCCGGTTCGACCCTCGAAGGCCTTCGCCAGTTCTACGTAGCGCTCGTCAGATGTCTCCAGTGCAGCAGCCCGTTGCAAGCCAAACTGCACTGCCGGATCATCCGGATTGATCAGAAAGCGTCCCCACGCCCCCAAAGCGTGGACAGCCGCCCGTTCAGGTCTAAGCGCTATGGCGGTATCGGCATGTTGGGCCAGGAGCACGCCTACGACGTGCTCGAACCCCGCGGCCGCCGAGTCTCCAGGTATCGGCTCTTCGCTGACCAGCGTCGGCAAGCCAACCGCCCACAATGTTTCAAATGCCGCTTCCCAGTCGCCCGCAAAGACGTGATTGAGTAAGGGATAAGAGCTGAAGGAAGCCTCTTCCCGGCTGGCCTCAAGATGATGGCGGATCCAAATCGCATTCCAGGCAACTATCGTGTTTTCGGGCGCAATGGCCTCAGCCTGTTCGATCTGCGCCAGGGCGTCGGCAAACAGGCTGGCCGCGACCAACTCCGCCGCGCGATCGTTAAAGGCGCGCAACTCTTGCGGCTCATCTTCGGCCAGTGGAGTAGGTGTAACCTCCATCAGCCTCTGTCCGTCCCAATAGTAGAGTTGCGCCCAATACTGTCGAACACCGCATGCATAGCAGAAGATGTATGGATCGCTGTTGTTCAACAGCAGGTCCAACTGGCCGTCTTCGTTCAAATCAACAAGCGAGCCGGCATCCGGGCTGCTACTGAAGCCGCTGATGACGACCCTCAGTTCTTCGCCGTCCCACCGCAACACTTCGAGACAACCGCTATGCGCGCCTACGCCGCCCGTAACCGCCAGCCAGATGTCGACAGGGTCTATCATTACCTGTTCGACCGAAAATTCGTTCAAGTATTCGGCGCACTCCAGCTCCACGCGGCCCAATGTCTCCCAGCCATCCGGCATGGCCGCATGGATCGAAACCTTCTGTCTGAAAGATGGATCGTCTGGAGGAAAGCCGTGCGTGTGGGCTACAAAGAGCGTTCTTTCGCCGCCGGTTTCCTCTACCGTCTGCACGGAAACCAGCGGGCCCAGCTCCTCAACTAAGCCGTACTCAGTAGCAAGTTGGCTCGCCAGTTCCGCCTGATCGGCCGCCTCATCAGCCCGAACTGATGCCGTGGGCGTTGCTGAAGCAGGCCACATGGCGGGCTGCGCGCAGCCACTGAGAAAAATGGTCAGCAAAAGTGTTAAAGAGAATACGCGCCGCAGGGGGGGTAGTGGCATTGTATACTCCTTCTAACAGCCAAATGGATGCCGAAGTATATTCGAGATTGGTGGACCGGTCGCGGTCCCAATTGCAATCGACCAGAGCACGCTTGCCTTGTCAATCTGGACGATTCGTCTACAAGCCCATTGCAAGTTGACAACCAGCCTACCGCCGTGGCGCTGGCGCCAACATCTTGCTCCTAAACTGTTGTGTACCCTCCAACGCCGAAAGAGACCGTCGCAGTTCCAAAAGTCCCTCCATCCTATCGGGGACTTGAACAAAACCCTTACCCACTCGCTGTGCAAGAATTCCTATCGCCGTCTCTATTGTTGTGGGTCAGGTAACGTGAGGCCGGTCAAAGTATGCCTGCACACGCAATTCTGGGATAATGCGCACACAAGTCTGCCCGCTGAGCGTAGCCTCGAAGGAGAAACTCTCGCACTGCCAGACTATATCACGGATCCTACGCGGCGCAAAGTGGCCCAATTTAGGGACTAAGGGCCCGTTGGCCGTCGTCGCGATCGACGATCGCGGAATCAGAATCAGTGCGCACCAGGCCAGATTGATGAATAACGCCGACCTTGTCGAAGCCTTGCGGCTCAATTACATCGAGTATTTCCGCCTCTTTCACCACCAGCATGGAATCCGAGTCCATGTCGACCAGGAGTCCGCATGGATCGTCGCAAACGGGCCCCCGGGAAACCACATCTTGCGCACCAATCTTCCTGCCGAAGTCGTGGAAAAGAAGATCGATGCCCTCATTTCCAAGATCAGCAGTCTGACGGGAGGCATCCGCTGGCTGCTCTTCCCCCATGACCGACCCAGGGACCTACGCGCCAGGCTGAAGCAAAGAGATCTGACTACAGGACAAGGCGACCTCTGGATGTTCCGGCCGTTGCAGAATCTTCCATCAAGCGGGCCCCACTCCTCTCTCAGCATCAGACCCGTTCAGGACGGCCCAGGTCTGCGGGCCTGGTGGACCGCCTCCGCCCACGGATTTGGCTCAACCCAGCGCGCCGCACAGCCTTGGTACGACGCCTTCCGTCGCCATGGTTTCGGCCCGCAAGCCCATGTCACCAACTACATTGGACAGGTCGATCAGACGGTGGTGACGACCGCCACACTTATCCTCGCCGGCGGCATCGCAGGGATCTATGACCTGTCTACGCCTCCCAACTTCAGGGGAAACGGCTTCGCCAGCGCGCTTGTGAACGAACTGCTGGCCCAAGCCCGCAACCAAGGGTACTCCCATGCCGGTCTGCAGACAGGCGACGCAGAACAGTTCTACCAAGGTTTGGGTTTTGAAACCGGTTTCCAGGAAGAGGAGTTCTTCTGGGCGGCAGGAGATGAAGACGCCTAACGACAAACAGAGTCACCCAGAAATGCGGACAAGTCCGCTGTCTGATACACTGTACCCCATTGACTTATAGCCCCAAGCCCGTGGGAATCTAGGGGAGCAAGTGGATGAATGAATCGCCTGACGGCGCTGTGTCTGCAAGCGCCGCCGAAAATCCGCGCCCGTCCTCGCAAAAGCGCGTCTTCAATCTGGCTTGGCCTGTAATCGGCGAAAGCTTTCTTGAGACGTTGCTGATGGTCGTCGACACCTGGATGGTTGCCCAATTAAGCACTGCCGCTGTCGCCGGCGTCGGCGCCTCCGTGCAGGTCCTCTTCTTCATAATCGCGGCCCTCATGGCACTCAGCGTCGGCAGCAGTGTCCTTGTTGCCCAAGCATTCGGAGCCGGCAAGCTCGCGGACGCGGCGCGCCTGGCGCGTCAGTCAATTGTCTGGAGCGTGATTCTCTCGCTCCCACTTGCCGTGACAGGCTCTTTCCTTGCAGGACCGGTAATCGGACTGTTCGGTACGGAAGCCGACGTTGCCCTCATTGGCAAGGAATACCTGCAAGTCACCATGGCAACCGTCGTCGTGCTGATTGTCCTGATGATCGGCGGCGGCGCCCTGCGCGGTCTGGGCGACTCGCAGACCCCGATGCGGGTCACTGCGCTAGCCAATTTCGTCAATGTCTTCCTGACGTACGGCCTGATCTTCGGTGTGGCCGGCCTGCCCGGGCTCGGTGCAGTGGGCAGCGCATGGGGTACATTTCTCTCCCGCCTGCTGGCCGCAGTCCTGCTCCTGATCGTCATGTGGCGAGGCCGCAAAGGCGTCTCCATCTCAGGCCGCAGAAACTGGCTGCCTGAATTCAGCGTGGCCTCCTCAATCCTGCGAATTGGCGTACCCGCCGCGTTGGAGCAGGTTCTCACTTCCGCCGCCTTCACATCAATGACCGCGATCGTCGCTACGCTGGGAACAGCGGCACTGGCCTCCCACCGCATCGCGTTCAACGTCCTCTCTCTGTCATTCTTGCCCGGCTTCGGCTTCGCCATCGCTGCCACGGCCCTGGTCGGACAGTCTGTTGGCGCCCAGGATCCGGAGGAGGCAGCGGAAGCCACCGCCATCGCCACGCGCTGGGCAGCTATCTGGATGGCGGCCATGGGTGTAGTCTCTTTCCTGCTGGCTGAGCCCATAATGCGTCTCTTCAGCCAGGAAGCTGCTGTCATTCACGACGGCGTCGCCGCCATCCAAGTGGTCGCTCTGGCCCAACCCTTCTGGGCAATTCTCTTCGTTCAGTCGGGGGCCCTTCGCGGCATGGGCAATACAAGCTTTCCCCTGCGGGCCAATGCAGGCGGAATCTGGTCAACGATGGTCATCGCCTGGTTTGCCGTGACCTACTTCAACGGCGGCATCGCCCAAATATGGGGGGTCTTCCTAATCACTTCCCCCATCATGGCAGTAATTCTCTGGAAACGGTTCAGACGGTCCGTAAGAGAGTGGTCCGACCAGGCGAACGAAAATACGCCGACCTTCCCTCAACCGGAGCCCGTCGTCACGCAATGATTCTGCCCGAATGGGCAGACTGAGCAGGCCGGATCCCGACCGAGAAGTTGCACGCAGAGCGGTTCCTTCGCCCCCGCAGCATGCCAAAAAGGGTAGTAGAACCTCGCTCGGCCACAGCCCGAAAACCTATCCATATCAGCTGCTGTCCAGAAGAGTCGCTACCAAATAAAGTTGACACCGCCATCTATATGCCCCCTACTATTTCATACGCCCCGGTCCTGGCCCGGCCAACATTGACGCCCGACAGGTTCCAATAATGAACCATGAATACACGATACCTGCCGCCCACCATCGTGTAGACGAGAAGATCCGTCGCAGCCATTTCATCACGACAGTTGGGCCGGCTGACACAGTCGAGGACGCCCGGGCTTTCATCAAAGAAATGCGGGCCGAGTTCGATACCGCCAGCCACAACTGTTGGGCCTACGTCGTCGGCCCACCGGGATCTACCGGCCATGCCGGAATGAGCGATGACGGCGAACCGCACGGCACGGCCGGGCGGCCAATGCTCACCGTCCTTCTGCACAGCGAAATCGGCGACATTGTCGCCGTGGTTACCCGTTATTTCGGTGGCGTTAAGCTCGGCAAAGGAGGACTGGTTAGAGCCTACAGCGGCGGCGTCAAGGCCGCTCTGGACACCATTCCCACAATCGAAAAGATGCCGATGGCCGAAGTAGAAGCCGTCTTCGGCCACCGCGAAGTGACCCTGTTTCTGCGCATGTTGCCTGAGTTTTCCGCCGAAGTCGTCGATTCCGGTTTTACAGACGTGGTCTCATACCGCCTGAAAATGCCGGCGAAATACGTGGAAACGTTCCAAGTTCGCATGGCCGATCTGACGAACGGTCAGGCTCACGTTTCCGTTAACCCTGCGATCTAGCCCCCGCCTGAATCTCACCAATCGAATTCAGGACCAGGTCGGCCAGGGGCCCGAGCGTCTCTCTGCTGCCCACCCCCGTTAGCACGCCCACAGCCAGGCCGGCGCCTGCCGAGCGCGCCATGAGAAGATCCGCCGCCGAATCCCCTACCACCACAGTCTGCGCCAGCGAAACATCCAACCGCGTCGCCGCCGCAAGCAGCGGGTCCGGCGCCGGCTTGTGACGGCCAGGACTATCCCCGCACCCAATATAGTCGACAAAACTGGAAAGTCCGAACTGCGCCAGTGTGGCCTCGGTTGGTCCGCTGTCGTCACTGGTGATAACCGCAACCCGCACTCCGCTTTCGCGTAGTGAAGCAAAGAGCGGAACCAGCTCCGTCACCGGCGACAGATCACCTGAGGCGGCGAGTATCGGCGCAAACTTCCCCCTTACCAGCTGCTCGCAGCGGTACCAGGGCAAAGTGGGCCGAGTACACTGGTGCAGAACGGTTGCCGCCGCATGCACCGTCGCCTCGCTTGTGGCCACTGCAAACGGGCCGTCCTCGCCAAACCTGCCGTCGGCCGCGTTGTATCCCAGCGTGCGAAACAACTCAGCCTGTATCTCGGTCCGGTTCGAAAACTGAGTGAGGAGCCGGTCCGCCGCCTCAAGAAATCTGGGGCGCCAGCTGGCATGAAAATCAAAGAGCGTGCCGTCCTTGTCAAAGACGACTAGCGAGGCGTCGAAACACTGTTCGCCAAAGTAGATTGTGCCCATGGGAGGGTGCAGACTTTCAGGAGGGGATACGCAGGTCAGACGCGAAACAACGGCTACTGCGTGTAGCCGCTAACCGTAGTGAGAAAATCCTCACCGATGACGATGCGCAAATCAGTCGACTCGGGAATGAGCAGACCGGGAAGCGAATACAGCGAGGCAGTCAAGTCGAGCTGGCGACCCAACTCCCGCACGAGCGTGTCGTCCGTGTTGTAATTGACGAGAAGAGTGTGCTGGTAGTCGCTGCGATCAGCATCGCCTATCGATACCACCTTCCAGCCGCTGGCCTCAAGCTGCCGCCGCGCCAGGGCAGCCATCCCGACTTCCCCCGTACCATTCAGGATCTCCAGCCGGACCTCCCTTGCCGCCATGACGCGTACATCGCGATTCACGTCAGCGGCCAGTAACTCTCTCGAGCCGACTTCTGCGCTTGCCCGCGTACTCAGCTGAATCTGAGGAACCGGCTCGGCTGGTGTGTTTGCTATAATGTCGGGCCCGGCCGCCGGATCAAAGAACCTCTTGAGTTCAGGGCGGATCAGATCACGGTCCGGCAGCAATATCCAGGCCCCATTCTCACTGTAGCCTTCATCACCGTAACGGTCATCCAGGACCAACGTGCTCACTTCCAACGGGTTGGACCGCACATAGTAGGCGATCTCCGCCGCCGTCTGCAATGGCATATCGGTCCGCACGCTTCCCCAGGTGGAGCTCAGCAGCTGCGGGGCCCTGGCAATCAGCGTCGGTATCATGTCGGCCGCAATGACCTTGTCCGCAATTGCGCGTATCAACTGCTGTTGCCGCGCGGCGCGCCCGTAGTCACTGTCCATGTTGCGAGTACGAGCGTACTTCAGCGCAGTCTGGCCGTCCAGAATCCGGGTACCTGCCTCCAGATAGAATGTCTGGTAGCCGTAATCAGTAGTCGGGTACTCCGGGTCATGAATTGTCTGGGGTACATTGACCGTGATGCCGCCGATCTCGTCGATGAACCGCACGAACCCGTTAAAGTCGGCCTGCACATAATACTGCACAGGCTGACCGATAAAGCCGCTCACCGTATCCTTCACAAGCTGCGCGCCGCCAAAAGGATAACCCCGTTGCTCCCCAACGGCGTAGGCCGTGTTGATCTTCGAGGTCAGATTGTAGCCGGGGATCGGCAACCACAGGTCCCTGGGCAGAGAAATCATACCCGCCGTCTGTCTGCGCAAGTCAAGAGTCAGCAGCAGCAGCGTATCCGTGCGTGGAGGCTCCTCACCGTCGATTCTCTCATCAGATCCCAGGAGGAGAATGTTGATCTGGCTTACTTCAGCCTCGGCCTCAGGCGCTACACTCTGCACATCGACATTCTGCGAAGCAACGGCCCCCTTCGCGGCCGGACTTCCAGAGTTTTGCCTTGTGTTAGAAAAAGCAGGCAGACCGGTCGTAACGTCAGGAACGCTTCTTCGCAGTGCATTGTCCCGCGCCAGATCGCCGAGGACGCTGCCAATGACAAAGGCAACGATCAGGACGATAGCCGCAAACAGGCCTGCCAATGCAAGAGAAGCAGACCTGCCCCCGAGAAGGGCGCCGATCCACTTCTTTACACCAGTCCCCACTGAGCTGGCAGGATTGAAACCGAACTTAGACATAATGCATCAATTATAGCACGATTTTATGCGTGCATACGAATCTTTGAAGGGGAAACGCGGGACTAACTTGTGCTTCCCGGGAAGCAAAATCGATCAAATAGCAGATATGGGGATGGAGCTTACAACGCGTATGAAGCGTCTCTACTCCCTAGGTCAGCGGGGCAGCGGATGAGCATACAGCCCTGACTTGGTCAATATGTACAGAATGTCGGTCACTTCATCCAGAAACAGACCTCGTAGTCCAGCCAGCGCTATGTCCTCGGCGTCAACAAACTGCTGAATGTAACGCCCCTCTTTGTCGAAAACCAGGATTCGCTCGTCCGTCGCATCGGCCAAATAAAGCATACCGTCAGCATGCTCCGCCATCGCAAAATCGACTAGCAAGCCGCCCAGACCAGGTATCCTCTCCAGGCTGAAGGGCAGCTGCTGCCCCTCGCGGAAACGCAACAACGTGCCATCCTCGCTGAGCAGCCAGATATCCCCGTCAATTCCCATCGCGATCAAGCCGGCCAGATCGCCCTGGACCTGCTCGTCAAACCATGCCGTCGGCGGGTCGTCATAGGCCAGACCAGCCGGCGCATAGCGGAAAATCTGGTCCGAACGTTCGTCTGCCAAATACAGGCGACCGTTATATATGCCCAGCTGTCCAATGCTTCCCAGTGAGTTCTGCTCTCTCAAGACCAGGTGCGTCGCGCCATCCAGGCGATTGTACCGGAAGACATTATTATTGGTGTCCAGAACCAGCAGGCTTGCTTTGTCAGCAAAGCCCGAAATGCGCGGCTGCCAGGCAATGTCCACCAACCTGCCCACAGTTACGCCCGAGACGGTGTCCCCTTCTCCCAGAATTGCCCCGTTGTCTTCTTCCAGCAACGTGCGTTCAGAATTCGTGCGGTAGTGAGAGATTGCCTGACTGCCGCTGTCAAACACATAAATGTCTTGGTTCGATACAACGATTCGTTGAGGCTCCGCATCCGCTGCATACGCCAGCAGCGGTACGTCAAGCGAATAGAGCGCCCGCACCTGAAGCAAATCCTGCAGTTCGGTCGCAATCACCTCCGACAACTCCTGAATCTGATCGGTCACCCCGACCAGGACGATGGCTTCGTCAAGATATCGCTGCGCCTCACTCAGTGATGCACGTGCTGTCGCCCTGTCCTCTACCTCTAACGCCTGCTGGACCTCAAGGAGTTTGCTGTCGGCCAGCTCGACGAGTTGCAGGCCCTCTTCCTGATTGATACTCCCCTCGCGTAAGAAGGCCGCGCCTACCACAGCCGAAGTGAGCAACGGGATCAAAATCGCAATGGCGATGATCAACCTGCGCTTGTTCCCCTGCGAGGGCGCCGGCGGCGCGTAGCCCGGCAACGCCGGCAGCTGAATTCGTTCCTCGACTTGATCCTGTTCCGTGACATCCAAAGTCGGCAGTGGCCCGGCCTCCGAGTTTGGCTCAAACAGTTCCGGTGGCGTTGGCAATGGTCCCGGCGCCGTGGCAACTGGCTCCGGAGACGCGGGCGATGGCTCCGGTGGCGCTGGCGATGGTTCCAGGGTCGGCCTCTCCATTTTCGGTTGTTGCGCCGGCCCGCTTCGCCGCGCCCCACGCTCAGGCAAGAGCCCTTGGAGCAAGCCGGAGAACCATTTGGACGGTCTGTCCATCAGGCGAAACGCGCGAATGCGCCATTGGCCTCCCTCTTTCTGTGGCTTGCGTGCAGGGACTGTCAACTGGTGCTGCATTGTTGTGGCGCTGGGCAGTTCCGGCGTCGACCCGCCCAATCGATCTCGGAGCGGAACAACGTTTCTCGAGCTCTCTTCCCCTGGCACATTGTGAACCGGAGGCGCCGCCCCAACAGCTGTTGGCAGAGATGAACCCGCCTCCTCCTCCGCGCCCGGTTCCTCCTCAGCGTAAACCAGCAGCAGGCCGAGAAGAGGCACGTTGTCGCCCTGCTCCCGAAGATGCATCACGACATCCTGCATGTTGTCGACAGAAGTGCTGACCACGGCGCCGCCAATAGTTCTGACGTCAGACTGCAGAGTCCACTCGCTTTCACCTAGGAAAAGGGCATCGCCGCTATCGAGAATGTGCCTGTAAGTATGTACATTCGGCTCGGTTTCCCCGCCGATGGTGCCCGAATAGCGTTCTTCATCCTGGGGAAACTGGTCTAGGCGTTGACTCGTGGAGACGAACGCTACCGTCGGGCCCGCCGACGCGATGACCAGGTGCCCTTGGACGACGGCAGCGCAAATGATCCCAGCCTGCAAGCCTATGTCCGGGCTATTCCGGTTCATATTGCGCAATATCTCGTGGGCGTCGGCGATCGCCTGCTTCAGTACCTGGCTGACCGGTCCGCCCGCCGAATAGTACGTGAGTTCAATAGTCGCCTGCATCTCGTGCACGGCGTGGCTGCTGACCGGACTGTTGCCAATCAGCTCAACGAGAATATACAGATTCCCCCTGGCCGATCGTTCGTCCCCCCAACCCGGTTCGATTACTTCCATGTGAGTGGCCCGCGGATTGCGGTGATCCATCAACGGGGTCGAATGGACGCGTGATTGTACCGAAGAAGCTGTATTTGCCATATTATTTTAGTCTTGCGGCGAGGATCCAAGTCGCTTTGGGCGACTGGATTTGGCCTGTTGGACTCCCGGGGCGTCCATATGGGGTTATTCCCGCGGCGCCAGCTGGAGACAGTCGAAACATAATTGTACACCCTACCCATTTTAGGCCACAAGCGCAGTTTTGCGCGCGTCAACTCCGTGCGCCGAATATGATTCTGCGGTAAGATGGGACCGATGACGCGACAGGCGGAACCTCATCCGCAACCAACCGGGCGCTGTGAAATGATCAAGACCCCCTCTTCTGCATGAAGACGCACGAAACGCAGCCACAGGTGGTCTTGGCAGGCGGTATTCCCGCCCAACTTCCTAATTCACCCGCCCCACTGTCGCCACTCTTCAGAACCGGTTGAACACATTCCCGGTTCAGGCGTGACGCCAACAGAAAGCTGTCCAATGGAAGACCCGAGTCCCAGCTGCGGGCCGCAACTGCCTCCGATGCCTTTAGCCATCGCTTCGCAACCCTTCGCACACCGCCTGGTCTCGCCTCGAATATACATAGGAGAACCATGAGAACGAGTCTGGACAAATGAGAATCGGAATCGTAGGCGCACCAAATAGCGGCAAGACGACAATCTTTAACGCCTTGACCCGCAGCGCAACCGACGCCACAGCCTACTCCAGCGGACAGTTGGAAATTCACACCGCCGTCGTAGACGTGCCGGACTCGCGGCTCGGTTTCCTGGCCGAAATGTTCGCGCCCCGCAAAGCCGTCTACGCCCAGGTGACCTACAACGACATCGCCGGATTGACGAGCGCCGCCGGCAGCGCGGGCCAGATTCGCGGCCCCCTCCTGAACGCAATCGCCGCCAACGATGCCCTGCTTCTCGTCGGCCGCGCCTTCCACGATCCTAATATACCTCATCCCAAGAATAAAGTGGACCCGGGCGCCGACCTGGCGGACTTGGAAACGGAATTCCTTCTCATCGACATGGTTACGATTGAAGGCCGCCTGGATCGCATCGCCTCCCAGCGGTCACGGGGCCCGGTCGAAGAACGTCAGCGCCTGGCGCACGAGGAAGCGCTACTCCAACGGCTCTATCCCCTGCTGGAAGACGGTAAGCCCTTGAGGGAAGCACCGCTGTCCGCCGACGAAATGAAGCTGCTGGGCGGTTTCGGCTTCCTGAGCCTGAAACCGCTCTTGCGGGTCGTCAACGCTGGTGATGACGACGAAGAGGAAACCTATTCGCACCTCCTGAACGACGAGACCTTCATTCTGCGAGGACGACTGGAAGCCGAAATCGCGCAAATGACCCCGGAAGAAGCCGCCGAATTCCTGGTTGAATTCGGCATCGCCGAACCAGGCCTGAACCAGGCCATCCGTCGCTGCTACCAACTACTGGGGCTGATCACCTTCTTTACAATTGGCGACAACGAGGTGCGAGCCTGGGCTGTCGGCGCCGGTTCAAAAGCGCCCGAAGCCGCTGGTGTCGTCCACACCGATATGCAGAAGGGCTTCATTCGCGCCGAAACTGTGCACTTCGACAGCCTCAAGGAAGCTGGCAGCATGGCCTCTGCCCGCAATCAGGGACTCTTGCGCCTCGAAGGCAAGGAATACCCTGTGCAGGACGGTGATATCCTCACAATTCGATTCAATGTCTGATGAGAATCCTAAAGTAATTTCGTACCCCTTAACTTTTGTCCTGAGATTCAAAAAAAGTTATACTGCGTAACGGTGTTGCGCAGGGACAGCACCGTTGTCAATGAGGAGCGGAATATGACCGATGAAACCCGTACCGACGAGACTCAGATAGAAACCGAAGCCACAAACGAGGCCGACGCCGCCAAAAAGGTCGTTCGCCTCAGCGTAGGCCAGGAAATTACCGGCAAAATCAAGCAAGTTACTGATTTTGGCGCCTTCGTCGACATAGGCGCCGGCCGTGATGGTTTAGTTCATATCTCCGAACTGACAGTTGGACGTGTGACCAACGTCAAGGACATTGTGGAAGAAGGCCAGAACGTTACCGTTTGGATCAAGCGCCTCAACCGTGAACGAAACCGCATCAGCTTGACCATGATCTCGCCTGACACCAGGACGATTCGTGACCTGCAAGAGGGAGAGGTTGTCGAAGGCGTTGTTTCCAGAATGGTTCCATATGGTGCCTTTATAGATATCGGCGTTGGCACCGACGCACTGCTCCACGTGCGTGAAATGGGCAACAACTACGTCGAAAAGCCCGAAGATGTAGTGGAAATCGACGAGAAGCTGGAAGTGCGCATAATCACCCTCAATCGCCGCCGTCGCCACATCGATGTCAGCATTAAGGGGTTGCGGGAAGAGCCCGATGGAGAAGATTCGGATTCGGCGGGCGCCGAATCCGCTCAGGGTGAAGACGGAGAAGGACAGGTCGTTGACAAGTTCGAGAACGTCGAGGTCCTTTCACCGATGGAATTGGCCTTTAAACGTGCCATGGAAGCCGGCGGAGAGGAAGTCGTCCTGCCCAAATCCCGCCGCCGACGTCGTCGTCAGCACAGCGCACGCACCGAACAGGCCGATATCATTCAGCGCACCTTGAATACAATGCGCGAGTAGAATGACAACGCAAATCTAACGAGAGTCAGGCGGCGGAAGAATCTACCTTCCGTCGCTTTTTGATTGGCGCCATCGCGCATGGGATGCGGCGCCGCGAAGAAGAGGCTGAAAGTTTCGCCAAGCTAAACGCCGAATCTGCTGCCGCCTTCGCCACATTTGATCTGAGGACACAGAAGACCAGATGGACATTCGCGGCGCTGTCGCGCTGGTAACAGGCGGCGCACATCGCGTGGGCAAAGCAATAACCCTCGAACTTGCACGCGTCGGCGCCGATGTCGTCATTCTCTACAACCAGTCCGGCAAAGAAGCCGCAGAGACCGCAAAAGAGGCCGAGTCTCTGGGGGTCACAGCCAAAACAGCGCAATGTGATGTCGCCGATCTGCAAGCGGTTCAGAAGATGGCACAGGACGTGCGCACCCGCTTCGGCAAACTGAGCATACTCGTAAACTCCGCCGATTGGTTCGCCCAGCACCCTGTCCCGACAGAGTCCTACGACACCTGGCACCGAACCCTCGACGTCTCAGTTCACGGGAGTTTCTACGTAAGCAACGAACTGGCCCCCCTCCTTCTCGAGCAACCCGAAGCGGCTATCGTCAATATCATAGACCTCTCAGCCTGGCAAGCCTGGCCCAACTTCACCGCCCACGCCGTCGCAAAGTCAGCCCTCCTCGCCCTGACCCGGCAGATGGCGCTGGAACTGGCCCCCTCCGTGCGCGTGAACGCCGTCGCGCCGGGCTCCGTTCTGCCTCCAACCCACTACACCGAAGAAAAGATCCGCCGCAGCGGCGATCGCACACTCCTCAAGCGCTGGGGCAAGGCCGAAGACGTCGCCCACGCAGTCAGATTTCTGGTCGAGTCCAACTATACCACCGGCGAAGTACTGCGTGTCGATGGCGGCGATCTGATTGCCAAGCGGTCCCTGTCCAGCTGAATAAGCCGATGGGCCGACTGACAACGATGAGAAACTAGGCCGGCGCCAGCCCTTTCCAAAGGAAGGAGTACCGGTCCGCAAGCAGAACCGCCCCCTGTCCTGTTGCCCTACAGCAATCCACCAAGCCCGTGTCGGTGAACCGTTACCGCCAGGACCGCCTCTCCATCTGCTCCTCCGACGCCCGTGCCTGACTAAGAAACTTCAGAACGCACCAACCGTAGAGATTATCGACGGCACAATTCAACCACCGTTTGGAGCCGGACAATGGCACTGCTGACAATTTGGATTGTTACATCTATAAGTATCCTGGTCATCTCCCGCATCGGGATCTTCGGCATCGACATCGAAGACATCGGAACCGCGCTGGTCGTTGCTGTCGTATTGGGTCTGCTCAACGCAATTCTGCGCCCCATCCTCAGTTTTCTCTCCTTCCCCCTGCTCATACTCTCCTTCGGCCTCTTCAGTGTCTTCATCAACGCCGCTGTATTCTGGCTTACCTCGCGCCTGGTAAGCGGCTTTGAACTGCGTCGCGGCTGCTTCAGCGCACTGATCGGGCCCATCGCACTGGCCCTGCTGAACGCCATCATTCTGGCCATCGTCACCTGATCGATCAGAACCAAAGCCAATCCCGCCAGCCTCCGTCGGCCCACCTGAACCCCTCTTGTCCACTTCCCTCATGGCACGCATTGTGCTCTCGGTAGAGTAGCCATGCAGGGAGGGGCCTTCGATTACTTGCCAGAATCGCTGGATTTTGGTAACTTGATCGCGTGTCTTTCCGACGGTCATTTGCGTGAGCAAAGGAGTGAAGTTATCCCGCTCCGGGGAATCCTCTGGACGGGAAAGGAGCTCCGGTGGACCTTCTGACAGAATTTTCAACCGCCTTGCGGACCGACAGCGATCGTCCCGAGAAACTGGCCCTGCTGGTCGGCAAACTCACCGACCCTGGGATAAATGTCGACAACTACATCAGACGCCTGGATGAGCTGGCCGACCAGGTCGAACAGAGCATGCCCGTCGGCGCTCTTGGCCGTGCCCGCGCCGAAGCCCTAATCGCCGTCATGCACGACAAATTCGACTTCTTCGGCAACGTCGAAAACTACTACGAGGCGTCCAACAGCTTTCTTCACCGTGTGCTGGACACACATCTGGGCCTCCCCATTACACTGTGCCTCCTCTATACCGCGGTCGGGCGCCGCATCGGCATGAACATGCGCGGCCTCGGACTGCCCGGCCACTTCATGTTGGAATACGGCGATATGAACGGGGTGTGGATCCTCGATACATTCCACGGCAAGGTTGTAGCCAGCGAGGAACTCTCCTACTACCTCACCCAGATCTTCCAGCAACCGATTCGAATTTCAGTCTCTCTGGAACAATACCGGACAGACACCAACGCTTGGATGCTGCGCATACTGAACAACCTGCGCTCAGTCTACATCTCGCAGCACCGTCTGAATGATGCTTTGTCAGTATTGAATTACATGGTGGTCGTGGAGCCGGAAGAGGCAAGCCTTTGGCGAGACCGGGGAATGCTTCACTACAGCCTGGAAAACATGCTTTCCGCTGAAAACGATCTGCGGCGCTACTTCCTCCTGCGAAACCGCCTGCACCTCTTCACCGGAGAAACCGAGCTGGTTTTCAGCGGCGTGGCTTTCGAAGGCTTGATGCCGGGGGCGGAACAAAAACCCACCCAGGAGGACCAGCGCGTACTTTTCGTGCTGAGACAGATCCGGGATGAAATCAGAAGACTGAACTAGAGCAAAAAATGAGGATTCCTAGAGACGCCTACCCCTTATGGAAATTCTGTTTCGTGTCGCTTTCTCTCTTGCGCCCTCTGTGCGGGTCTCTGAAGGTGGAAGGCGTCGAAAACCTGCCCCCACAGGGCGGGGTCGTCCTGGCATCTAACCATCCCGGCGGCCTGGATAGCTTTGTACTCGGCCTCTGTTGCCCGCGCCAAGTCTTCTATATGGCAAAAAGGGAACTCTTCAACATCCATCCCTTCTTGACCTACCTCCTGCACAGGATAGGCGCTTTTCCAATCAACCGGGGAGCCCGTGACGCAGGCGCTATCGAGCATAGCGTAAAGCTCTTGAAACAAGGACTCGTCTTAGGCATGTTTCCGGAAGGGACCCGCAACCGCGGCAAGCCCTTGCGGCGGGGAAAGACCGGCGCCGTACGAATCGCTATGGACGCTGGAGCGCCCGTCGTGCCCGTGGCAATCCAGGGGATCCCGCACCTGCACAAATACTTGTTCAATCCATTCAAGCGCACTAAGCTGTCAGTTCAATTCGGGCAGCCAATGTGGCTCCCTCCGGGAACGATGGACGACGTGCAGGAAAACACGACTGCAGTGATGGTGGAGATAGCGCGCATGTTGCCGCCGGACCTGCGCGGACACTATGCAGAACCCCCGGCCTCGTCCCAGGATCCAACCCCGCCCGGCACCCGAATGCCTGAGTCCGCCAGCAAAGTCGCCAAAAACATCCCAACCGGCTGACCGAAACCCGCTCTCCGTCTCTCCGGCTGCCCGGCACGACCGCAAGCGCGGTACCAATCCCTATGCCAGCGTCGCCATCACGCCTTCCAGCGCTTCCCGGCTAGGCCGCAGTTTTTCGTCCGGCAAATGCGTAAGTGGTGTGTCGGTCAGGTTCAGAAGTTCGGTGAGCGTGGGTTCCTCTTCGTTGATATAGAGTAACCCAGTGATCAGCTTCTTCTCGTCTAACGACTGCTGAATCACGTTGTAAGCGGCCGTGCGATCCTTCGGATCATGGTCCGGATCGATCTTCTTCAGAACGATGCTGCCGCCGTCATGCAACTCGACCTCGACCTCATCCTCGTAGTCCTCGATTTCAATCTCTTCAAATTCAGGCACAAAATTCAGATCGTGTAATCGAATCTCATTCGCTCGCCCGAACCCGTAACTCTTCGTAGACGTGTCGTGGTTGTTGAAGGTGACGCAAGGGCTGACGATATCCAGGACCGCGATGCCGCGGTGGTTTATCGCAGCCTTCAACAACGCCTCCAGCTGCTTCATGTCCCCGGCAAAACTGCGCGCGATGAACGTCGCATTCGCGGTCAACGCTTCCATGCAGATGTCCAGCGGCGGCAGATCGTTTACACCCTGATACTTGAGAAACTGCCCCTCGTCCGCGGTCGCGCTGAACTGCCCCTTGGTTAGGCCGTACACACCATTGTTCTCGACGATATAAATCAATGGCAGGTTGCGTCTCACCGCATGCTTGAACTGGCCGATGCCGATTGAAGCCGTGTCGCCGTCCCCACTCACTCCGATTACCTCCAAAGAGGAGTTGGCGACAATCGCCCCGGTCGCCACCGACGGCATGCGCCCGTGCAAGCTGTTGAAACCGTGGCTCCAGCCCAAATAGTAGGCCGGCGTCTTGCTGCTGCACCCAATCCCACTCAGTTTCACGACCTGCGTCTGGTCCAGGCCCATCTCCCACGCCGCGTTGACAATGCGCTGGCTGATGCTGTCGTGCCCGCAGCCCTTGCACAGAGTCGAAGGTCGTCCACGATAGGAGGTCTTTTCCAGGCCGATGCGATTGGTCTTTGCGGGCCGAGCAGCCCGTTTCGCCGCCCCTTCTGTCCTGGTCCTGGTACTCATATCAGTTCCTCCTCCATTGCCAGTTGAATCTCCTCGACGATATAGCGAGCGCTCAAGGGAAGTCCGTCGCACTTCGCCAGCGAAACCAGCTTCAAAGCCTGTGCCGGCTCTTCAGTCGTTAATACCGTATGCAGCTGGCCGTCACTGTTCGCCTCAACCACAAAGACTGTCGTATTCTGATCGATGAATGTGCGAACGCTGTCGTCAATCGGCAGTGCCCGCAAGCGCAGGTAGTTGGTGGACACCATAGTGGCCTCGAGACGCGCCCGCGCCTCCTCGACACCGTCGTGATTGCTGCCCAAACTGATGATCCCGATCTGGGCACCCTCCACCTCGTCCAGCACAGGTCTGGGCGCCAGCTGCCGCGCTGTCTCGAACTTCCTCTTCAAACGCTCCAGGTTCTGTTCCCAGTCTTCGGGCCGCTCGCTGTAATAGCCGTACTCATTATGACCAGTGCCGCGCGTGAAATAGGCAGCCATATTATGTCGAGTGCCCGGCAGCGTCCGGTAAGCAACGCCGTCGCCGTCAACATCCATATACCGCCCCCACGAACCTTGCCTCTCCTCCAAATCCTCAGCGCTCAGTACCTTGCCGCGCTTGAAAGGGGCATCCGTATACTCGAACGGTTCCGAAATATGCGAGTTCATTCCCAGGTCGAGATCGCTCAAAACAAAAACAAGCGTCTGCAACGCCTCGGCTAGATCAAAGGCGGTGCGCCCAAATTCAAAGCACTCGGCCGGATCCGCGGGGAAAAGCACCACATGTTTCGTGTCCCCGTGCCCACAATAATAGGCCGCCAGAATGTCACCTTGTGAAGTGCGCGTCGGCAGCCCC
The DNA here is from genome assembly GCA_958295845.1 of Caldilineaceae bacterium. Taxonomy (GTDB): domain Bacteria; phylum Chloroflexota; class Anaerolineae; order Caldilineales; family Caldilineaceae; genus Bin5. The sequence goes on along the minus strand of OY282376.1, from coordinate 3,331,450 downwards.
GTGCTCGGCCCCATCCTCTGGATGTCCCAGATCACCGCCGGCACCTCCGCGAAATAGGCCAGCCCGGCAAACTCGGACATCAGGCTGATCCCCGGTCCGCTCGTACAGGTCATCGCCCGCGCCCCCGTCCAGCCCGCGCCCACAACCATACCGATCGCCGCCAGCTCATCCTCAGCCTGAATGACCGCAACCGTCGCCTTGCCCGTATCCGGGTCCGTGCGCAATGCCGGCGCGTACTTTTCCACCGCCTCAGCCATGCTCGACGAAGGCGTGATCGGATACCAGGACGCCAGCGACAGACCGCCCGCCAGAGCGCCCAGCGCCCCGGCCGTATTGCCGTCTACCAGGATCTTGCCTTCGTTGAAACCTGTCATCCTCTCGATCCGGTAGCCCTCATGCTGCACAACGTTTTGGCTGGCCCAGTCAATCGCATGTTGGACCATCTCCATATTGAGCCCGGCCGCCTTCTCCTTGCCCTCAAAATGGTGCAGCAGCGCCGCCTCAATCTCAGCCGGTTCGATGCCCAACAGTTCCGCCAGCACACCCACATAGACCATGTTGGCAACATAGTCCCGCAGCGCACGCGGTACCTTCGCATCCTTAACCAGATCTTTCACCGGCATGGGGTAATACGTAACGTCCTTGCGCCTGTTGGCAACCGGCAGCGAATCGTCGTAGAGCACGATGCCGCCCGGCGCCACCCTCTCCATATCCTCCGCCACCGTACGCCCGTTCATACAGACCTGAACGTCCGTCATCTCCCGGCGCGCCAGAAACCCGTCCTTGCTCAGCCGAATAATGTACCAGGTGGGCAGTCCCTGGATGTTACTGGGAAACAGGTTCTTCCCGTTAATCGGAATCCCCATCTTGAACAGGGCGCGCAGCAAGACACCATTGCTCGTCTGGCTGCCGGAGCCGTTTGCCGTCGCCACATTAATGGCAAAGTCATTGACCGCCGCCGGCGCGTCCGGCTTGACAATTGGTGCTTCCCGAACTGCTACACTCATGCTTGACTCCTTACCTAACGGTTCCCATCTGCGAATGTTGCCTGGCGTGCACTGTTTCGCGAAACGTCTCTTGTCCGCAGCAACAGAAGGTGCTCCTCATGCAACGCCAGCGCTCTGTCGACCTCGTCCCTGTCAATGGCCTCTGCAATCCCCTCGTGATAGCCCCAGACCTCGGTCAAGTAGCCGTAATCAGCGTACATATTCAATTCGACCGCCTCGTACGCGTCCCAGTAGGCCTCCAACAACCCCGTGGCAAACAGATTGTCAAGCCGCCGGAAGATCGTCATGTGAAAGGCCCGGTGCTCCTGATGAGGAATCTGCACCCTGCTCTGCTGTAGCTTGTGCCAGGCCAGCGCAACGTACTGCTTCAGCTCCTGCTTGTCCTCATCCGTCAGCGCCAGCACCGCCGGCCGCCAGAACGCGCTCTCAATACCGTTGCGCAGCTCACTGTACTCCCGGAAAAGCCGCTCATTTGTCGCCAGCCCAAACATCAGACTGGCCCGCGCCGCCGGCGTGAAGCTGTAGCGATTGCACTCAATCCCCCGCCGTGGACGCGCCGCCACCAGCCCCAGAACACGCGCCGCCTCCAGCTGCTCCCGCAACTTGCCGATACTGACACCCAATTCGGCGCTCAAATCGTTCAGCGAAGGCAGCCTGGCGCCGGGCACATACCCGTTGTTCACAATATAGTCCAGCAGCTCCGAGTCGCTGTGCAGTTGCTTGATCATGTTCGCCCTGACCACCCTACAAAGTCGGCCAAAACTGACCCAATCATCCGATTAATCGTATCAATACTATCAAACGGTTTAATCGTATATGATCCGCGCAAAATTGTCAATTATGCTTAGTCAGCGATCCTAACGTCGCGGCCCCGAATGAAGCGAGAAAAGAAGCCTCTCTCTCCTCTCTCCTCTTCACTCTCTCCTTGCCCTTGGGCGTTCGTGCCTTCGGCCCTCACTTGTGCGGGGGCTGCGCCCCCGCAACGCCCCGCCCTTACTGGACCACCGTGTTCATTCTTCCCCAGCAACGTGTCTGGAGAAAAGTGTTTAGCCAGCGGAATTCGCCGCAAACGCTCCTGTAGGGGCAGGCCTTGTGCCTGCCCTGGGGGGCTTCCCACAGTGAGGTCGCTATCCCCCTCAAACGGTCCAGTGGGGACAGGCCTTGTGCCTGCCATTGAGCGCGTCCCACCGTGTGGTCGCAATCCCCCTCAAACGGTCCTGTAGGGGCAGGCCTTGTGCCTGCCCTGGGGGGCTTCCCACAGTGAGGTCGCTATCCCCCTCAAACGGTCCAGTAGGGGCAGGCCTTGTGCCTGCCCTGGGGTCCCCTCATTCAACGGGCCCCCCGGGTAAAGCCACGCCTGCCGCCCACCCTGTGACTGTCCTATAACAGAAAACATTTCCACCCAATCCGGCACAGATTTCCCGCCAGCAAGTTCCCGTCCCAATTCTGAGATGCATCCATCGCGAAACTCGTAATCTGCGGACCAAGAATGCACTGCGCCGCAAAGACAGGCCCGGAGCCTATCCCTACTCTTCGTTTCCAGCACCAATACCAACCGCCAACTGCGAATAGGCCGCCTCAGCCAGCAACGCCACGCCCGTCGGCATCACGCTTTCCTCAAAGTCAAACGTAGGGCTGTGGTGGGGACTGTAGAAACCCTCCTCCGGGTTCGCCGCCCCAACCAGAACAAAACACCCCGGAGCCCGGTTCAGAAACTCCGCCATGTCCTCGCCCACCATCATCGGCGCGATCTGCGCCACATTCTCCTCGCCCACGACCGCCTTCGCGATGCCCTCCATCACCTGAGCCCCCGACTCCGAATTGACGGTCGCCGGCACGCAGCTCTGCAGATCAATCTCGTAGCTGGCCCCAAACGCATCGCAGATACCTGTGCAGATCTCGTCCATGCGTCGCAGCAGCAGGTCGCGTACCTCCGGCTCAAAACTGCGGATCGTGCCCTGCAAGACCGCGCGTTCCGAAATCACATTGCCGGCGCTCCCGCTCTGAAACGAGCCCACAGTGACCACCGCAGTATCCGACGGATTGGCGTTCCGCGACACGATCGTCTGCAGCGCAACAACCAGCTGGCAGGCCACCATCGTGGCGTCAATGGTGTCGTGCGGCGTGGCGCCATGGCCGCCTTTCCCGTGAACAGTCAACGTAAATATGTCCGCCGCCGCCCAAAGCGGACCAGGCTGCACCACAACCTGGTTGTAAGGAAGCCGGCTCCACAGATGCAGCCCGTAAGCCGCCGCCGGCTGCGGCGCATCCAGCGCACCGTCCTCGATCATGGCCATCGCGCCGCCCAGCCCCTCCTCGGCCGGCTGAAAAACCAGCTTCACCCGCCCATTCAGCTCATCACGATGCCGCGTCAGCAGCTGCGCCACACCCATGCCGATCGCAGTGTGGCCGTCGTGCCCGCAGGCGTGCATCACCCCCGAATTCTCCGAAGCAAAGGGCAGCCCCGTCTCCTCGTGGATCGGCAGCGCGTCCATATCAAAGCGCAGCAGAACAGTCTCGCTGTCCTCCGGCAGACCGTCCGGCTCCACCATCGCAATGACGCCCGTCTTGCCCACGCCTGTGCTCACCTCAAGCCCCAGCTCCTGCAGATGCGCCGCCACCACCCCGGCCGTACGCACCTCCTCAAATCCCAACTCCGGATGCCGGTGAAAGTCCCGCCGCCACTCAACAAGCTGGGGAAGCAGCTCGTCGGCTTCTCTTTGGATCCACTCTTGCACGATTCACTCTCCAGTCTGTCGCCCTACCTTCTTCGCGCAGCCCGACCACTGTAAACGAGGCTGCCACGTCCATTTCGGCCCCATTGTAACAGTTGCCCACCCGATCACCATATGTCCTACGCACGCAAGGGGCATCCCATTATGGGGGTGAACTCCTGTGTACCTCTGGTACCGACTAGCCCGTATCCAGTCGTCACATCCATCCCCTGAAAATCGCCCATTCACTGGCCCCTGATCCCTGATCCCCGACCCCTGACCCCTGCAGTTCCGGCCTTCGGCCCTCCCTTGTGCAGGGGCTGCGCCCCCGCAACGCCCCGCCCTTACTAGCCACCGTGTGTGTTCTTCCCCAGCACAATGTCTAGCCAACAGTGTCTACCCCCCCGCTGTCTCAGCCCCCGCCCCCTGCAGTTGCCCTGCCGGTCCCCTTGCAGTTCCCCTTCAGTTCCCCCGCCCTTCCCCCGCAGTCCCCCGCAGTCCCCCCGCCCTTCCCCTGCTCTGGCGCAATGACCTCGATTTCGGTATACTGCACGCGAATGAGTTCGATGTGCGGACAGCAACAAGCCGCAGTCACACAATGCACTTTTGCGAGAGAAAATAGAATGTCAATGATTTCCGGAATCGCCGAAATCGTCCTCTGGACCCGAGACAAACAGCAAGCAGTAGCATTCTACAAAGACCTGCTCGGCCTCCAAGTGATCTCGCCGCCCGAGCTACCCAACGTCTTTCTCAAGGCCGGCGAAGGCGCCGCCGGGATCCCCCAGATGATCGTAATCGTCCCCATGCCGCCCGAGATCGTCAGCCAGCCCCCCGGCCATCAGCTCCACCATCTGGCCTTCGAGTTGCCCGCCGACCTCTTCGACGTCCAGGAACAGGCGCTCCGCACCGCCGGCTACGAACCGCGCGGCGGCACCCACCCCGTACTCGCCAGCCGTACCATATATATAGACGACCCGGACGGAAACGAGGTCGAGCTGATCTGCCAGCTCTAGAAGGACGCACGCCACAGAGGGACCCAACGACACATGACCACAAGATCGCCCTATGCCATGCTTTCGGTCGAGGATGCCCTCGATGTAACCCTGGAGCAAGCGCACACGCTGGCGCCCGTACTCCTCCCCCTTTCCCACGCACGGGGCGCGATTCTGGCCGCCTACATCGCCGCAGAGGAGCCCCTCCCACCCTTTCCCGCCTCGACCAAAGACGGTTACGCCGTCGTAGCCGCCGACGGACCCGGCGACTATCCGCTCATCGGTGAAGTCAGCGCCGGAGCCCTGGCCGAATTCTCAGTCGAAAGAGGCACCGTCGCCTATATCACAACCGGCGCGCCGCTTCCCAACGGGGCCGACGCCGTCGTCATGATCGAGGATACGGAACGGCTCGAAGCGGACCCGAATGCGCCCCAAATTCGCATCAAACAAAAAGTCCACGCAGGTGACGATGTGCGCCCTGTTGGCGTCGACGTGAAGGAGGGCCAGACCGTTCTGGATGCCGGAGAGCGCCTCGACCCAGCCGAAATCGGCCTGCTCGCCACCGCCGGCTACGTACACGTCCCTGTCTATCCTCGGCCCAAAGTGGCCGTCCTCTCCACCGGCGACGAACTGATCGAACCAGGCGAACCCCTTGGCCCCGGTCAAATCCGCGACAGCAACCGCGCCATGCTGCTGGCCGCCATCACCGCCGTAGGCGCAGAACCTGTCGACCTGGGCATCTCAGGTGACACGCAGGAAGCCCTCGAATCCCGCGTGCAACAGGGCCTCGATCAGGCCGATATTCTGCTGACATCCGGCGGCGTATCCATGGGTGACCTGGACCTGGTCAAGCCGCTCCTGGAACACGCCGGCACCGTCCACTACGGCCGTGTCCGCATGAAACCCGGCAAACCGGTCACCTTCGCCACCGCCGACGTCGAACAGGGCCGCCGCCTCGTCTTCGGGCTCCCCGGCAATCCCGTCAGCAGCCTGGTAACCTTCTACCTCTTTGTAGTGCCCGCCCTGCGCAAAATGGCCGGTTGGCAGGATCCCCGCCTTCGCCGAGTCAAAGCCCGGCTGGCGCAGCCCCTCCCGCTGGACGCCTACCGCCCTGAATATCACCGCGCCACGCTCAGCTGGGACGCCGATCAAGCCTGCTTCGTCGCCGCCAGCACAGGAATCCAGGCCAGCAGCCGCCTCCTCAGCATGCGCACCGCCAACGCGCTCCTGGCCCTGCCCCAAAGAGAGGGCACCCTGGCCGCAGGCGAGCCTGTCGACGCCCTCCTGATCGGCGAACTCTAAGGGAAAAACGGTCGATACGATGGCAGAGCTCACCCACCTCGACAAAGACGGCCGCGCCTCCATGGTCGATGTCGGCAACAAGGAAACAACCTCCCGCGAAGCCGTCGCCGAGGGCAGCGTCTATATGGCCCCGGCCACATTGTCCGCAATCCGTGATGGCGCAGTGCCCAAAGGAGACGTACTCGCCTCCGCCCGCATCGCCGGCATCATGGCCGCCAAACGCACGCCCGACCTGATCCCGCTCTGCCACCCCCTTCCCCTGACAAAAATCTCCATCGATTTCGAAATCGACGAACCCGAGAATCGCGTCATAATCACTGCCGCAGTGCGCTGCAAAGGCCGCACCGGGGTCGAAATGGAGGCCCTCACCGCCGTCAGCGTCGCCGCACTGACGATCTACGACATGGCCAAGGCCCTCGAAAAAACCATGACTATCGGCGACGTCCAGCTTCTGCAGAAACGCGGTGGCAAGTCAGGCGATTGGCAGCGGTCCGGCGCCGCCTCGGGCCAGGGAGACACCGCCAAGTGAACGTTCGCCTGGTCCTTTTCGCAGGCCTACGTCAGGCCGCCGGCTTCAAGAGAGATACCGTCTCCCTACCCGAATCCGCCACCGTAGCTGACCTGCTCGACAGCCGCGTCCCCGCGCTCCGTGATCGCACCTTCTACGTCGCAGTAAACGAGGAATTCGCCCAACGCGATACAATATTGCAGGACGGCGATGAAGTCGCCCTCCTGCCGCCCGTATCCGGCGGCAACTTCCCATCACGCCCACCAGTCGAGTCAACGCCATGTCCGCCAAACTCTTCGAAATAACCGAAAAGCCTCTCTCGCAGGACGACATTCTGCGCCGCGTCAGCCGCTTCGACTGCGGCGGCGTCGTCACCTTCGCCGGAACCGTCCGCGGCGCCACAGCCACCGACGACGGCGCCCGCGAGACCGACTTCCTCGTCTATGAGGCCTACCTCCCCATGGCCGAAAAGATGATGGCCCGCATCGGCGACGAGATCCAGGAACGCTGGCCTCTCGTCAAGGGCGTCAGCATCCTCCATCGCATCGGTCGCTGCGACATCGAAGAGCCCACCGTACTCATCGCAGTCGCCACGCCCCACCGCGACGACGGCTGCTTCGAAGCCTGCCGCTACGCCATCGAGCGCCTCAAAGCCATCGTACCCATCTGGAAGCAGGAGAACTGGCGCGACGGCGAAGTCTGGGTCGAAGGCCCCCGCCAGCCCGAGCTCGACGTCAGTACGCCGGAAACTCTGTCGAAATAGCATCCAGACGCCTCCACCAACTGCCAACTGTCCGGCCTCCATCGCCGTGGTTCCAGGAGAATTCTGCGGTTAACTTTCGACCGGAGAAATTTGGCGCCTGCCCCATGCCATGCTAAGATAGACCGCTGTGAATCCGGCCAGGATCGTGTAGAAAAGGCCAATCGCACAGAGGTTTGCAGATTAACAATTCGGAGGTAGGTGCAGTCATCGCTGCCGGCAACCTGCCGGCAGAGGAACTTCCCGACTCTCACCCGCGATGCCTGCATCGCAGCATCGTTGGGACGTTGCCCCACGAAACCGTAAGTGGGGGCGTATGTCCGGTAACGGCCATGCGACTACAACCGCAACAGAAAGCATACCCGCCGCTCGGGCGACCGAACGGTCAGGGGTGAAACGGTGGGGTAAGAGCCCACCAGCGGTTTCGGTGACGAAACCGGCTGGGCGAGCGTGCAACTGAGAGCAAGGCGAGTGGGTTTTGCACACTCTGCGAAGATGGTGTAAGATCTCGTCGCAGCGGTGCGGATAATGCCGGATAACACCCGGCAAGTCACAATCCGCCGGGCAGATACTGCCCGAGACAGATGATGACGGTCAGAGTTCGCCCTCGGGCGCTCTGATGACAGAATCGGGGGTACACCCGCCTTCCGCAGGACTGCTTCACACACGAAGCGTCCAACAACCTCAGAGGCTTGCGAGGCTGCTCTGCTCCATCGGCGCCGGACAGCTTGCCGGCATAAAAGCCGACGTGGCGGAATTGGCAGACGCGATAGACTTAGGATCTATTGCCCGCAAGGGTGTGGAGGTTCGAGTCCTCTCGTCGGCACTGGGAATCAGCGTCCGGGCCCGTGGCCAAGCGGGAAGGCGCCTGCTTTGCAAGCAGGAGATCGTCGGTTCGAATCCGACCGGGTCCACCTAACGTCCTGCCGGATTCACAGATACACGAGTTGCCTTAACATCTCATCTGCGGGCGTAGTTCAGTGGTAGAACGTCTCCTTGCCAAGGAGAAGGTCGTGAGTTCGAATCTCATCGCCCGCTCTTACAGGACCGGCCCTTAAGGGGGTGGAGCCGTCGCCGGCCGGAGTTCAGGTTGCTGCGGCTCAGTCGCCTTACGCGTCGGTCCTTTTGCCGAGGTAGCTCAGTTGGTAGAGCAATGGACTGAAAATCCATGTGTCCCCAGTTCAAGTCTGGGCCTCGGCACCTAAGAGAGTTCCCGCTTCCAAGGTCGCCTCTCAAACAAAACGACCTGGCTGAGTTCCGTACACAATAGCCTGGAAGCGAACTCTCAGGTCCCGATCCGGCTGGCGATGGGGGATCGTCTAATGGCAGGACTACGGTCTTTGGAACCGTCAATCGGGGTTCGAATCCCTGTCCCCCAGCCTCGTCCGGTGTGGGCCATCCCCGCCCCGTCCTGAACGCCGTCGGGATGCGGCACTGCAGTAAACCAACCAAATATGGCGCCTATAGCTCAAAGGCAGAGCGTCTGATTGTGGATCAGAAGGTTACGGGTTCGAGCCCCGTTAGGCGCCCCAATTGTCCGGTTGAGTCTTCTGTCCTTATCGGAGAGGGGACTCAACCGGTTGCATTTTAGGCGTACGGGGAAGACATAGACGGTTAGGCACTTTGACCATAGCAGGCCCTCCTCGTGTCTACTGTCAGTAAAGGGATCTCAGTTGATTTATAACCGTGCTTCCTAGTGTGAAGAATGAAGTAGTCGGCCGCTCGCCGTCCAAGCTAAGCTCTGTATAGGCCTGTCAGCCGCTCTAGGTTTTCAATCTGCTCGACGTGCTGCTGCGTGAACTGAATCTGCGTGACTTTCCTAGCCATGCGGGCCCCTCTGGATGCAGTGTCCTCATGTTAGATTCTGGACTTTATCACTGATTTCCTCATGAGTGCAGATGCCACAATTCGGCACTCACACAGGTTGCGGGTCTGGGCGCTACAATGTAGACCCTACTTGGAATTTGGATGTACTCAGTTTCTCAGCGTCTGGGTATAGACACTGAGGCCAAGCATATCGTCCCTCTAGTCAGAATGGAGTAATAGTGATAAACGTATGTTCCTTACCATTGGCCCATAGTGCAATTTCAATAGCTGAGCAAAGTAGTATGGGTGCCAGTGATGTACTGCTGATGATATTCTCCGGTATAGTTGCCTTATCCACAGTGGTTTACGCGTTTCTGACTTGGCGTTTAGTTGGCGAAACTAAGAAAGTGCGTCTAGCTCAAACTGAACCGATGGTATCTGTGACTCACCATCCTAACGAGAAAGGGGGGCCCTATATAGATCTCCGGATCAAGAATGTTGGGGCTGGTCCGGCCTTGGATATAACCTTCGAAATTGAGCCAGAATTCGAATACCTTCAGGGCAAACCGCTTTCTGAACTCCATCTCTTCAGGACCGGTCTGAAGTACCTAGGACCTGGTGACGAGCGACGTTTCTTCTTGACGAGATTGGAAGAAGATAGAAGGGCTGAAGCTGAAAAACTCTTTGAAATCAGAGTATCCTATCGCGGGACCTTCGGGCGTCAGAAGACTGTAGGATTCGTGATCGACTTATCTGAATGGCACGGAATTGGGCAGCTATAGTAGCTGAGCCTGCGTGATATAATAGACAGTATTAAGAGCCTTGCTAGAATATTTGGGAATTAACATCGCAGGAAGTCTGTTACGCATATGCTAGGTCACGCACGACAAAGGTGATCTGGCTTTAGTGCCCCCTTTCGGACTCAGAGACCAAGAACAGGAGGTTCAGACCTTAGATGGGTGACGAATCCAATATCGCAAAAGAGAGCGATATCTTCGAAGAATTCAATCCTGTTTCCCAGTTAATAACTGATTTGGTAGGCGATGCAGTCGCTCCCGTCATACCGGCACCGGTGAAGCGAAACTTATTCAAGGCGTTCGGGCAATTGTGTTCAGCGGCAATCGAGATTCCCTTTGCACTGCTTAGCGGAATGGCGAACGAACGCCGCGCGGAATCAGAAGCGCGTGTAAAGCTGATAGACACAGCGGCAGTGCAGATTGCCAACCAAATGCAGACGGACCCGGAGTATGCCCGCGTCGCAGTTCAGAAGTACGGCAAGCGAATACTTCGTGAGCAAGTCAATCTAGATTTGATATGCAAGGAAGCTGCAAATGACATTCGAGATACAAGTCACTCTGTCGGTCAGTCAGCGCAGGAGGAGCCACCAAATTTAATCGACGATGATTGGCTAAATGCTTTTGAAGTGGAAGCCAGACTGAAAAGCACTGCAGAAATGCAGGCATATTTCGGAAGGGTCCTTTCCGGCGAAATCATAAGACCAGGCTCATTTTCTACAAGGACCGTCAGGATTTTGGCGAGCCTTGATCAGGAAACAGCCGGCCACTTTGCTCGTTTGTGCTCGATGTGCATTTCAACAAGCCCTGAAGATGTCAGAGTGGTATCCCTTGAGGGCAGTGCTGCAGAAAACACGCTTCAAGAATACGGGCTGTCATTTGCGACACTGAATCTGCTAAACGAACATGGCCTCGTAATATCCGACTACAATTCTTGGAAGAAGTTTCTGCCTTGTATCGAAGTCCGCGTCAACGGCGCTGAGAAACAGGGAATTTGCATGCCTTTGATTTTCCGAGGAAGACACTTTACTTTGGAACAGACATCCAGAGCAAGCTTCGGCAAAGTGATAAAAATGTATGGCGTCGCTCTTACTATGTCAGGAAGAGAGTTGTCCAAGATAGTGAAAGTTGAGCCTGTAGACAATTATTCCCAAGAATTAGCTCGTTACTTTCAGCAAAGGGGCCTCCGTATGGTTGAAGGTGGAGACGGAAACCCGAAAAACGTCAGTCTAGATGCTTCCCCAGAGTCTGTGTAACATGAAGGCGTGAGCAGGAAGGCGGAGCCTGGACTCGGTGGGCTGCCATAAGTGTCCTCGGGATGTTCGCGCATATCTAAGTGAAGGCTTAAGGTGCACAAAATGCGTAAGTGCTCAATGGACAAAATTGAAAACCCATTTTACGAATTTTTGTGGGTGGCGGTATGGCCCGAGCAGGGCTGGCCAATGGCTGGCGCTGCCTGTATGCGAACGACATTGATCACAAGAAATCCGCAAGCTATTCCGCGAACTGGGGTGCCGAGGAACAGCGAGTCGCTGATGTGAGCAAGGCGACGAAGGACGATCTGCCGGCGAAGGCTTAGCTGGCCATGCCTCTTTCCCATTCTAGGACCTCTGGCTAGCCGGACTCGGTTCAGGACACGAATACGAGACTGCAATAAACTGGAGCGCTGGTTGCGGAGTTTCTTGAACGACTGATTCTTTAAGGACCGGTGCCATATGTGGCTCCAATCTCTGGATCACGTGGCGGGAGTTCAAGCAGCATCCAGTCTTAAGCCGGACGGGAAATCGCTACTGGCGCGGTTACTGCTGAAAGTCTTTTCGCTCCTGATTATCAGTTGATTTCCTTCTCCGCAGAATTGAAATCAAGTTTAGGCAAGCCTGAATGAGGTGATAGAATGTCAATCCAGCTTATTCGCACCGTTCCTTTAGTCAGTTAAGAGAGACGACATGCTTTCTGGTCCAATGAAGTTTGCAGTCAAGAATCTAGGTCCAATTAGTGAGGCGACGCTGGAACTTGGCGAATTGACGGTTATCTCAGGTCTAAACAATACTGGGAAGACCTACATGGCATATGCCTTATATGGCTTCATGAGAAAGTTCGATAGTGTCTTGCTTAGACCCCCTGTGTCTGAAACTTTCGATTCAATTTTCTTAGAAAAGGTTGCGAAGTCCACTGATGATATAGAGATCCACTTGTATGATAACGAATACGTGGAGTGGAAAACTGATTCGAATGCATTGGCAGCGCAGCAGAAGGAGTTGATTCAGAGAGTGTCACAAGCGTACTCCAGTAACGAATTACATGGGGTTTTTGCTGCGCCGGAAGGTCATTTTGAAGATGTATCGTTGGAGGCCGAATTTGGCGTAGAGCTACTTTCCGATGTGTTCATTTCACTTGAGGCTGGTGAAAGCAAGGAGTTGCTTCTCAGGTTTGACGGGAATGTCGTTGGCTTCGAGTTGAGGGACAGCGGTCTTGAGAGTGAAGAAAAAGGTGAAGTCGATCTCGATGAATGGTTGATGGGAATAGATGACGATATCAAGAGGCTGTATTCCTACCTCCTATTCCGGGGTGTTTTTGAGTCACATTTCATTCCAACCATTTTCTCTTCAGCGCGTCACTCTATCCCGTTGTTTGTAAACGAACTAGATTATGCAAGAAGCCAGTGGTTTCAAGCGCGAATACGAGAGCGGCGGCCAGGCAAGAGTGTTGAGAATCCTAGGGGTCGGGAACTGACGAGAGGCATTGCCAACTACGCATTACCGATTCATTTCAACATTGATTTGTTCAGGGGGTTTCCTGCGCGCGCGGAGAGGAGCGACAATAGTCCACAAGACCCCTTCTCTGCTGAAGTTGAAAAGATGATGCGTGCTCGTTTTGCGAGTGCGGATGGTGAGCTTCGATTCACTGCAAGTGACGAGGACGAACTTTCATTTGATATTCCCTTGTTTCTCGCGTCGTCCTCTGCTTGGGAGATGTCTAGTCTTTACTTTTACTTAGGGTATCACATGAGAGATGCTCGAAATCATTTTCTTATAATTGACGAACCCGAGAGCCATCTCGACACTGCGAACCAGATCAGGCTGACTCGCATACTGGCGCGACTGGTCAACTCTGGTGCGAAGGTTCTGATCACTACACACAGCGACTATATCGTAAGAGAAATAAATAATCTAATTATGCTGTCCGCCCCCCTAGACGGTGGCGATGGTATCAAGAGGAAAATGGGATACGAGAAGGAAGATGAATTGAGGCCAGACCAAGTGCAGGCTTATGTCGCTGAAAACGGAACGTTGAATGAGTGCAGCAAGGACAGATTTGGTATTGAGATGCGGGTTTTTGATAAGACTATTGATGAATTAAACGAGAGATCTGAGGAACTGGCTTCTCACATCATTATGAATGAAAGTGAGGAATAGGGTGTCATTTGCCGAGTGGCTCAGGGAGCACATAAAGTCTCACATGTTGAAATCAGGGGAGAAGAACAATAAACGGACATTCAAGTTAAGGGAATACACAGCCGGAGTAAAGATGACGCTGCGTGTTGACAATGTACCTAGTGCGGCAACGGTAATGCGATTTGACAAAGGCAAGAGGAGGGACCTATTTGAACTTGGGACAGGCAGCAATTTTCTAACACGTTGTGACTTCTTGATATTGGAGGAATTTGGACAACATTACAGGGCGACTTTCATTGAACTAAAAAGAAGCTTTGATGACGAAGAATCTGATCGACAACATGAAGAACGAGGTGAAGAACAGCTGCGCTGGTCTTTGCCAAGCCTCAAGTATCTTATCTCCGTTTTTGAGGTCGATAGACCTGCGGAATATACAGAGAAAAGAGTGGATGTGTCTTACTTTCTGGTAGCAAAGTACCCAAATCAGTGGTTTAGAAAACGAAAGACCAGAGAGCATTTCAAGTCTAGATTCCATGAGGGAATAGTCGTTCACTACAGCACTAAGACCCAATTGAAGTACAAGGATTTGATTTTAAGAGAGCCTGTTCCTACCCCCTAAAAAAATAGGGAACTGACACCCCGCTTTACGCCCTCAGCCCCACCTGGCTTTCGCATCAGAATCCAGATTTCTTGAAGCTTGCTTGCTCGCGGGGAACGCCCCCGCCGGTTCCGGACCGCCAACTCCCGGCTATTGAGACGGGGGATTTTTCTTCGAGGAGCGCTCTGCCGCGGTCTTGAGAGCGTAACAGGCAGAGCACAACGGTAGAAGAATGTCGAAGCTGTGGCTTCCCATGGGGAGAAGGATGATAGTGTCACCAAACAAGGCGGGAGTGAGATAGCCCTGCTCCGCACAGTGCCGACACAGCGGCTCTGATGCCTGGCCAGCATAGCGAATACGGCACCATTGCTTGTCGTATCCACGCTTGTGCTTAGGCAGACGTTTAACTGGAATACGCACGCGGCGGAGTCCTCCGCATAATGAGCAGACGCCATCACAAACCTATCCGGCAAAGGGCTTGTTTCCCCCCTCACCCCCCCAAATTCCCCATCACCGCCAGCGGCGTAGCCGCCAGCAGCCCCCCATCCACCGGCATCACAATACCCGAAATCCACCGCGCCTCATCACTCGCGAAGTAAAGCGCCGCGAACGCCACATCCCACGCCGTACCCTCCGTCCCCAGCGGCCCGATCTTGCGCCGCCTTTCCCTCTCCCCCTCCGCGAACCCTGCTGTGAAAGAAGCATGCACGTGCCCTGGCGCCAGGCAATTAACGCGAATGTTCTCCCGCCCGTGATGAACGGCCATCAGCCTTGTCAGCGTAGCCAGCCCGCCCTTCGCCACCGAATAGGGCACATTCAGATACGCCCCCGCCAGCAGCCCGTCAATCGACGAGATATTGATGATTGAGCCGCCGCCGCCCGCGGCCATGCACGGCACCGCGTACTTACACGCCATCACCGGCCCCTTCAGATTGACGTCCAAAGCGACATCCCAGGTCTCCTCGTCATAATCCGTGACCTTACCCGAGCCCGCTATGCCCGCATTGTTGACCAGAATGTCCAAACTGCCGTACCGATCGACGCACCCCTCGGCCAGCTTTCTGCAGTCCTCTTCCTTCGTGATATCCGCGCTAATGAAGGAAGCCTCTCCGCCCCCCTCACCAATGACCTCCAGCGTCGCCTCGGCCCTCTCTTCGTCCAGGTCCGCCACCACCACATGGGCGCCCTGCCGTGCGAAAAGAACCGCCATGGCATAGCCGATTCCCGGAGCAGAACGACCCCGCGAACCCGCGCCCGTGACGATTGCCGCCTTTCCTGCTAGTCTCTCTCCTTTGGGGGGAAGGTAGTCATTGTCAAACAAGGTAATTTATCTCCTACAGTTGGCGCTATGAGAGAGCTGAGAAGTCCATATTCAACAAAGGGGACAATCTCTCGTCCCCCTTCAAATCAGTATCTCGTTGTGGCCACCGACAATCAAATAACGTCCGACAAATAACGCGCCTTGGCGATCGCAACCACCTCATCCGGATCGCGCTGCCACCAGTCCCGTTCCGAAAAGATCTCCACCTCTCGATAGCCGTCGTAGCCCGTCGCCTCCACCAGGTCGCGTATGCGGCGAATATCGATTACCCCGTCACCCATCATGCCCCTATCCAACCGCAAATCGGTCGTATCCAGAAGCCAGTCGCAAACATGAAAAGAGACGATGCGCCCCGCTGCCCGCTCGATCTCCCTCTCCATGTCCGGGTCCCACCACACATGATACACATCGACGACGATGCCCAGCTCCGGACCCGCCCCCAGCACCTCGATCCAGTCATTGGCTTGGCCCAAAGTCGACAGACACGAGCGGAACGCGCAGATCATCGGGTGCAACGGCTCCAGCCCCAGCGTCACACCGGTCGACTTCGCATAGGGAAGAATCTCCGCGAGGCCCTCCAGGCAGCGCGCTCGCGCCGCCGGCAGGTCTCGGGACTCCTCAGGCAGCCCGCCTGCCACGAACACGACACACTCGGCATCCAACTCGGCCGCCTCATCAATGACCCGCCTGGTCGATTCAAGGTTAGCCCGAAACCGGTAGTCGTCCGAGGCCGTCAACAGGCCGCCGATACAAACGCAGGTGACCGTCATATCGTGAGCCCGCAGCAACCTCTTCGCCTCCGCGACGCCAACCTCCTGCAGCTTGTCCCGCACAATGCCTATCGCGTGGACGCCGTTCCGAGCATACCCTTCGATAGCCTGCGGCAGAGACCACTGGTGCAGAGTCGTATACTGGTTGATGGCCAGTCTGCTGAAGTCGCTCATCTGCGCTTATCCCGACAGGTCTGCTGTACTTCAGATTGCCTCGATGCTGCAATCAATAGGTCGCCCGCCCTCCGGACACGTCGAACACCGCGCCCGTAGCGAAGCTGCACGCGTCGCTGCACAGCCAGGCCACCATCTCCGCGTTCTCCTCAACCGTTCCGAACCGTCCCATCGGGATCTTTGCGGTCACGGTCTCGATGTACTCCGGCGTCATCTCGCCGAGCAGATCGGTCTGCACCATCGCCGGGGCCACACAGTTGACGATGATGCCGCTCTGGGCCAGCTCCTTACCCAATGACTTGGTCAGAGCGATCACGCCCGCCTTGGCGGCCGAATACGCGCATGCGTTCGCGTTGCCCTCCTTGCCGGCAACCGACGCCACGTTGACGATCCGGCCTCCCCCCTGTCCCAACATGAACGGGATAACGGCCCGGCTGCACAAAAAGACCGAAGTGAGGTCCGCCGCGACAACCCGGTCCCACGCCTCCAGCGGGTACTCCCACGTGGGCAGCGTCGGTCCCGAGACGCCGGCATTGTTGACCAGAATATCAATCACACCCAACTGCGCCAGCGTATCCTGCACCGCCTGCTCTACGCTCGCAGGTTCCGTCACGTCAACCGAAAAAGCGGCCTCAAACGCCTGCCCGGCCGCCGTGCCGCGCACAGGCCCCGGGTCTAAGTCCCAAACCGCCACACCCGCACCCGCGCCAGCCAGCCGCTGCGCAATCCCCAGCCCAATACCCTTCGCCCCCCCGGTAACAACCGCCGTCCGTCCCCCAAAATCATATTCAATCATCTGCACCTTCCCTCACCGACCTACTCTCGCCGGACTCATCTTTTTACTGACCACTGACCACCGACCACTGACCACTGCAGTTCTGACCCCTGCAGTTCTCTTATACCCCAAGTCGTTGGAAAGTGCTACAGAGGAGGTCGACTAGGCCCTCGTTCTGCTGTAGAATTCCAGTACAATAGTACAGGGGCAGTTCCAATGAGTTTCTGAGGAAAGACGCCGCCCCGCCGGAGCGAAACCGTGAGCAATTTGCGTATAGCCATACTGGGCGCAGGCACGATGGGCCGCCGCCACATAGAATACGTCAACGCAAGCGACGACTGCCATCTTGTAGCCATCGGCGATCCGGATGCCAGGACGGCCCAACTGGCCGCGCACAATGACGTCCCGCACTTCCACGACGAACTCGAAACCCTGGACCTGGCAGCCCCCGATGGCGCAATCATCGCCGCGCCCACCCAACTGCACGAAGAGCTCGCACTGGCCTGCATCCGCCGCGGCATAGTCCCCCTTGTCGAAAAACCGGTCACCGCCACACCCGCCGAAGGGCGAATTCTGGTACACGAAGCTGCAGCAGCCGGTGTGCCCGTTCTCGTGGGACATCACAGACGCTACCATCCTCGCATCAGGCGTCTTTGGAAACTGGTAAAGGGCGGGGCAATCGGTTCCTTGATCGGCGTCTCACTTCTCTGGGCCGTCAAGAAGCCCGATGCCTACTTTAACGTCCTGTGGCGAACCCGCGCCGGCGGCGGACCCGTCCTGATCAACCTCATCCACGAGATCGACACGCTCCGCTATATCTGCGGCGAGATTACCAGCGTCTATGCCGCCACCAGCTCCGCCACCCGCGGCTTCGAGGTCGAGGACGCCGCCGCAATTACACTCACATTCGCCGCCGGAGTGGTCGGTTCAATCCTGCTTTCCGACGCCGCCCCGTCCCCCTGGTCCTATGAACTGACCATGTTCGAGAATCCGACCTACAGTCACGTCGCCGAAAACTGCGCCTTCTTCTTTGGCACCGAAGGCTCTCTCGCCTTCCCCAGGATGGAGCTGTGGCGCTATCCCCCCAACGCCAACGCCGGCTGGGAGCAGCCGCTCGAAAAGGATCAGCACAAGCCCGCCGATTCCGACCCGCTGGCAGCCCAACTGGCACATTTCTGCCGCGTAATTCGCAGACAAGAACCACCTCTCGTCAGCGCCGAAGAAGGCGTCCGAACGCTGGAAGCCACCCAGGCCGTCCTTACCTCAGGCGCCGAAGGCCGGCCGGTCGAGCTCCCGCCAGCCTGAGCAGACTCTCTCGGCCATGGGTCGTCGGAGCCTCTCTCTAAAACAGGTATTGAAATCAGCAAAGCCGGCTTTATGCAAGAGGTGTTCTCCGTGTTCCTCCGTGGCCCTCCGTGGCTAAAAAGGTGTTCTCCGCGACCTTCCGCGGCCTCCGCGGACAAAAAGGTGTTCTCCGTGGTCCTCTGTGGCCCTCCGTGGTTAAAAAGGTGTTCTCCGCGACCCTTCGCGTGACTTCGCGGATCAATGTATTTTGTATCTTTCAACATTCAAGCGAGAAATAACGCTAACAGACCAGCAGGCATACCGTCATAGTTGAAATCTGAGCAGCCTTCCCAAAATGCCAACGAGCCCTGGAGTCCGTCCCCACTGCACAGCGCTGACGTATGAGAAGATCCGGCGAAGATTCGAACTGATCCAACGAGGTCAAACAGGGGAGAAACAAACAGATGAGCAGTTTCCACGTGGAAATAGGCGACAGCGTATCCTTCAGCAAAACCGTCGGCGAGAGCGACGTCTACCTGTTCGCCGGCATCACCGGCGACCTCGCGCCCAACCATGTCGACGAAGAGTACATGAAGCGTTCCAGCTACGGCAGCCGCATCGCCCACGGCGCCCTCCTGATCGGCTACATGTCCACCGCCTCATCCATGGCCATCGCCAGTTCGCGCACCGACGGCAATGAGACTCCGGTCTCCCTCGGCTATGATCGCATCCGCTTCTTGGCGGCGGTCTTCATGGGTGATACCATCACTGTCCACTACGAAATTGCCGCTATCGACGAAGAGCGCAGACGCTCCGTAGCCGACATCCGCGTCACCAATCAAACCGGAAATCTAGTCGCCGTTGCCCAACACATCCTCAAATGGGTGTCCAACACCTAGCCAGCGGGAAACAACAATGAACAATCAATGGCGGGACCAGTTAGCCCAAACAGGCATCGCAAACCTGGGCCAAATCCTTCAAAACGAGGAGCTGACCGCTTGGCGCGATATTTTCGACGCCGACCGCAAACAGTTCCCCTACTTCTGGCGCCATTACGGCCATCACCAAAACGCCAACTACGACGCGCTGATCACCACCCCGCAATTCGACGAGCTGATCCGCCATCCGCGCATCCTGCCCGTCATCGAAGACCTCATGGGCGGTCCCGTCTGCTTCGGCGAGATCGGTCTGCGCTACATGCCCCCCTACGACGGGCAGCTCCACCGCGGCTGGCATCGCGACAAACCCCACCGGCCCGACCACCCGCTGCGTATGGACTACATTCAGCTGATGGTCTACCTGACCGATGTCGACGAGAGCACCCACTGCATCTCATTCTCACCCGAGTCGATCGACCAGCCCGTCCTCAAGGATCAACAGTCCCAGCTCGACCGCGGCGGCATCTACGACCTCCACGGACCGGCTGGGACCTGTGCCCTATTCAATGTGGCTGCCTTGCATACCGCGACGACCCGCCCTACCACGTCAGAACGCAAGACCGTTCAGATCTACTACGGGCATCGCGACCGCGCGCCCCTCGCCAACGACTCCGGCATTCCCGCCACGCTCTGGCGGGATCACCCGGACGCCGAAACGCGCGCCTTCTACGGCGTCCTCAACCAGCGGACCAAACTCTACATGGCCGCCTTTGGCAGCTGATCCGACCTGCCTCAAACAGGACTCATCTCCCGGCAGCGTTCCAGAAGCTCCACCTGGCGCCGAACACTCGCCGCCGAAATAGCCTTCTGTTCCCCGGTGCGAATTGTCTGAAAAATGTCTTCGTAAAGAGTGAACATGCCCGTGAAGAAGTTGAACTCCGGTGTGAACGTCTCCTCTTTCCAAGGCAGCGTTTCGCTGTTGTAGCTGCGATCAGGCGTAGGCTCCGTGTCCAGCACCAGCGGCGGCGCCTCCTCCGGGTCGAAGTACTTCCAACTTACCTCTCTCCGGTCCGCGCTCACAAGCGTCCCCTGCGTTCCCATGACCAACCACGCGTCCTGCGGATAGGCGCAGCAGTTGCTCATCTCCACGTCGATGACAGGCCCGTCGTTCGGCTTGATCACCAGCTTGACGTGACTCTCCGCGTCTCCGGCAAACAGGGGCGTCGTCTCCATCTGGCAGAAGAGCTCCGGGTTGGGATCGTCGAAAAAGTGGATCGCCCAGTCGATCGAATGCGCCCCCTTGTTGTTCAGGTCGCCGCCGCCGTATTGCTTCAGCGTCTGCCAGTCCCAGCGCCGCCGAAAACCGTTCCCCGTGATCCGCATCTGCACGATACGCCCCAGCACACCCGAATCAACGACCTCCTTGACCTTCAGAAAGTCCGCGTGGTAGCGGTAGTTCTGGTTCACCGTCAGCAGCATCCCCGTCTCCTCGGAGACAGCGATCATCTCGTCCACACCGGCCAGCGTTGGCGCCATCGGCTTCTCCACGATGACATGCTTCCCCGCCCGCATCGCCGCCGAAGCGTCGCTCACGTGCAGCTGGCTCGGCGTCGCCACCACCAGCAGCTCCACCGCATTGTCAGCGATAATCTCCTCAATGTTCGAATAGGCCAGACAGTCGAACCTGTCAACTGCCTCCTCTTGGCGATCTGGGTCCGGATCACATACCGCCGTGACCCTGAAATTCTCGCCAATCTGGGCCAGGACGTTGGCATGGATGCCCCATCCACTCCGCCCCAACCCGCTGATTCCAATCCGCAAAGGCTCGTCCGACGTTCCCGTCTCTTGAGCACTCGTTGCCTTCGAGTCTGCCATGCTTAGTTCCTTTCTTCGCTAAATGTGTAGGTCGACGCAGCGTACAGAAAGACGTGCGTCGCTGAGCAAATCTGTCCCGAAAAGGAGAAATTATCGTGGTATAATAGTCATTCGGACATCGGCCCTAGCATATCAGAAAGTTCACCTATGTCGTAAAATGTCCCTGAAGAATCGCGTCGAAGCAATGAGAAATCCAGTCCGGCCAGCCCTAATTGCCCGAATCGTAACGTCACTAGATATACCAAGGGAATATCGAAGATATAACATATACATTAGGCCATGCGTTCGCGCCGCTCGGAGAACACCTGCCAAATCTGTAACGACTCAGCCGTAACTGACCCGCAACCCTGAATGAGGCGACCGAAGTTTTCTCTCTCCTCTCTCCTCGTCACTCTCTCCTTGCATTTGGGCGTCCGGGCCTTCGGCCCTCCCTTGTGCGGGGGCTGCGCCCCCGCAACGCCCCGCCCTTGCTAGCCACCGAACTGGTTCTTCGCCACCATCGTGGCATGCAGACAGTGTGCGCCAACCAACCTGGCGGTCGCCAATCGATTACGCCATCACATAGCCCGAATGGCATCAGGAAAAAAGTACTGGTCAAGAAAGGAACTGTATATGGCCCCCTACATGGCACAGTATATGGCTTAGTTGTTAACAGATTTCACGAACTACATTCGACATCCGCGAAAGTTACCAGTTGGAGCAGCAGTATCTCGATCACAAAAAGTAGCTCCCTTCTCTTCGGGACAGCAGGTTATTTCAATCAATGGTCAAGTGACTACCGACATTCACA
Source organism: Caldilineaceae bacterium (assembly GCA_958295845.1). Taxonomy (GTDB): domain Bacteria; phylum Chloroflexota; class Anaerolineae; order Caldilineales; family Caldilineaceae; genus Bin5. Next base: position 3,309,707 of record OY282376.1, on the reverse strand, counting down.
TTCTCTCGAAAAATGCTCGCCAACGCTCGAAAACTCTCATGGACTCTCGCAGACTCTCATGCAGCACTCGTAATCTCTCGTGCTAGGCTAATGGTCCCTCACAAACTGTCGTGGCCTCTTGTGCAATGCACGCAAACGCTCGTAAACTCTCATGTACTCTCGTAGGCTCTCATTGACACTAGCGAGACCAGCAGTTTCCTGATGCAACGCACGCAAACGCTCGTAAACGCTCATAGACTCTCGTGAACTCTCATTGACACTATTCGCCTCTCAAAGACAACAGTGCGACCAGCAAGTTACCTGATGCAACGCACGCAAACGCTCATGGACTCTCGTGAACTCTCATAGACACGAATCGCCTCTCAAAGACAACAGTGCGACCAGCAAGTTACCTGATGCAACGCACGCAAACGCTCGTAAACGCTCATAGACTCTCGTGAACGCTCATTGACACTAATCGCCTCTCAATGACAACAGTGAGACCAGAAAGTTACCTGATGCAACGCACGCAAACGCTCGTAAACGCTCATAGACTCTCGTAAACTCTCATTGACACGAATAGCCTCTCAAAGACAACAGTGCGACCAGCATGTTACCTGATGCAACGCACGAAAACGCTCGTAAACGCTCATAGACTCTCGTGAACTCTCATTGACACGAATCGCCTCTCAAAGACAACAGTGCGACCGGCAAGTTACCTGATGCAACGCACGAAAACGCTCGTAAACGCTCATAGACTCTCGTGAACTCTCATAGACACGAATAGCCTCTCAAAGACAACAGTGAGACCAGCTTGTTACCTGATGCAACGCACGCAAACGCACGCAAACGCTCGTAAACGCTCATGGACTCTCGTGAACTCTCATAGACACGAATAGCCTCTCAAAGACGACAGTGCGACCAGCTTGTTACCTGATGCAACGCATGCAAACGCAGGCAAACGCACGCAAACGCTCGTAAACGCTCATGGACTCTCATGAACTCTCATAGTCACGAATTGCCTCTCAAAGACAACAGTTCGACCAGCAAGTTACCTGATGCAACACACGCAAACGCTCGTAAACGCTCATGGACTCTCATAGACACTTATTGCCTCTCAAAGATAACAGTGCGACCAGCATGTTACCCGATGCAACGCACGCAAACGCTCGTAAACGCTCATGGACTCTCATAGACACGAATAGCCTCTCAAAGACAACAGTGCGACCAGCATGTTACCTTGACCTGCCCCCCAAAACTGGTCCAGGTATAATGTTAGTATTGGGCCGTAGAAAGGGGGAAAGATGGCGAGGAAGAGACATACGCCGGAGCAGGTGATCAACAAGCTGAGAGAGGCTGAGGTTGCGATAGCCGAGGGCAGCACAGTGGCTGAGGCCGCCCGCCGCAGCGTTACTGTCGCGCTCTTACAATAATCAGGGCAGATTTTCTACAAATTGAGAGAAAGGCTATGCCGAATGCAGCGTACTTCGGTGCTTCAGGGTAGAAAAGAATGTCGATGTGAAAGAAGATCCAGTGGAAAGGGGTTGGATAACTGACTAAGACAGTCATCGCAAAAGAGCTCAGTAAGAAGAACACCAGCATGACGAAGACGATTGCACTTCTTGCCCGTATGTACTGAACCCGAGCATCGTGACTCATTTTTTGACGCACAGCGGGAAACATTGTGAGGTTCCTTCATTGTATGAGCCGGACGCCCAAACTCTTTGCCGGCGCGCCTGTTGTTCGTGGTGTTGAGGTATATGAGTTCCCAAAAAAGGGGGGAGGGGGTAGACAATTCATAAACAATTCCACCTCCATTCTCGTCGCCGATGCGATGGCGCTGGCTGTCCTGGCCGCTCCGGGCGCAGCTCGAGCGCTTTCCTCTGTCGAAACGCAATGAATCGACCTTGTCCTGACAGGTCCTGCCCCGGCGTGGTGCGGGACGGCACCTGCCCCCACTGCGGTCGAGCTCGGCGCCAGCGTCTGCCCGATTGCCGCGCGCCCGCACAGCTCCCTGGGCTACCGCCCGCCCGCGCCTGAGGCACTCTTGCCTGCCGACCCTGCCCCCGTGCTTGTCGGACTAATATAACAGAGGGTACAAACATCGGGGGCAGGTCCACCTTATGCAACGCACGCAAACGCTAGTAAACGCTCATAGACTCCCGTGAACTTGACCTGCCCCCCAAGAACTGGACCAAGTATAATGTTAGTAATGGGCCGTAGAAAGGGGGAAAGATGGCGAGTATGGCGGCCAGGCCGAAGGCCTGTCATGTCCGCAGCTTCAAAAAATCAGCAAAAACTCCTTTGCGCGACTCTCAGCCTACATAGCGCGAATTCCCCATTTGGGGGAATTTCTCCCGCGTCGGCCCATGCGCCTCCTGCACAAGACCCATTAAATATAAAGTGGGGCCTCAGGACCTCCCCATGCTCCCAACCAGACGAACCGGAAGATGCGGACATGGCCACAACCTGTGCATCATGCGCGGCATGGACTCGGAGCCATTCGACATGAACTGTCTTCACCCGAACTTCAACTCAAACCGGGGCCGTTACGCTGCCGACGGTGGTTGCAATCCAGGGTCCGTCAGTGCAGTTCTTCTGCCTTCCCGCCTTACCATTTCAATCCATCTACAGCTTATCCGGACGAACTATTGCATTTTGGTAACTATAACGTTACCATATCCGGCATGATCGAGATCAGAGAATACTTAGACAACCGCGGCCGCAGTCCATTCGGTCGTTGGTTCGACGGTCTCGACGCCGGGGCAGCGGCCAGAGTCAGGACATCCCTCGCCCGCCTGGAGGCTGGCAACCTGTCCAACGTCAGAGGCGTTGGCAGCGGGGTGTCAGAGTGCCGCATAAACGTTGATCCAGGCTACTGAGTCTATTTCGGCAGAGATGGGGACTCATTGATAATCCTGCTCGGTGGTGGCACAAAAGCCCGCCAGCAGAGGGACATTGAAGGCGCTCGTGAACTCTGGTAGGAGTACAGGCGTCATAAGCAGCAGGAGGTGTGAAAGATGCCGCTCACCCGTGACTTCAAAGAGACCGTGCAGGCCCGCGCCGAACGCGACCCCGCATTTCGAGAAGGATTGCTGAAGGAAGGCGTCGACTGCCTGCTTGCAGGCGATGTGGATACGGGCAAGATCGTGCTGCGTGATTACATCAACGCCACCATCGGTTTCGAGGAACTGGGTTCCCTCACCAACAAGCCGCCCAAGAGTCTGATGCGCATGTTCGGACCGTCCGGCAATCCCCACGCCCGCAACCTGTTCGAGGTTATCAGCTGCATCCAGCAGCATGAGGGTGTGCAGCTCGAAGTGAAGGCTGTTCGTTAGTCGGCGGGGGGCGGCTGAATTGAGGGAACGATGAACTCCACACCGGCCAGCGTGGTAAGGGTCCAATATCGAAGACAATCAGCCTCATGCCGACCCTGTCCCCGTGCTTGAAGGACTAACATAACAAGTAGTACAAACGTCGGGGGCAGGTCAACTAAATGCCTCTCAAAGACAACTGTGAGACCCGGCTGTTACTTGAAAGACCTCTCGCAAACGCTCATAGACTCCCGTGAACTCAGGTGACCACGCCCGTCGAAATATAGGCCGCTACAGCGAATCGGCGATGATAGTATATAATCCATGCGCGGTCGAACCGCATTCCATTCCTGAATCCCTTGAATCGAGCGCGGCCCATCTGGTCGCCCTCAAAGAGCCAACGATGCACCGCTCAATCCTGCTGATCTCCTGCTACGAACTCGGCCACCAGCCTCTCAGCCTGGCATGGCCGCTGGCCGCCCTGCGCGCCGTCGGCCTTGACGCTGCAACAGTAGACCTGGCCGTCGACGATTTCCCTGCAGACACAGCGGCAGCCGCCGATCTGATCGCCATTGCCGTGCCCATGCACACAGCCCTGCGCATCGGCCTCGACGCTGCCCTGAAAGCCCGTGCCGCCAATCCCGGCGCCCACATCTGCTTCTTCGGCCTCTACGCCTGGCTCAACCGCCGTTACCTCCTCCAACGGGACGACAGCCGCAGAGCGGTCGCCGACTCGGTTGTCGCCGGCGAAGCGGAACCAGTCCTGGTCGCGCTGGCGCAGGCCCTCAGCACAGGCCAACCCCCTGGAGATGTGCCAGGACTAACCACCACCGACCAAGAGGCATCACCACATCTGGCCCGATACGCCCTGCCTCTCCCGGATCGAGCGTCACTGCCCCCAATCGACAACTACGCCCATTACGTCCCAGGGTCCCCCGTAGACACCATGGCAACGGGTAACGGCGAAAAGGCCGCAGATCCCGTCGCCTACCCTGCCGGTTATACCGAGGCCAGCCGCGGCTGCCTCCACACCTGCCGCCACTGCCCTGTCGTACCGGTCTACAACGGCCGCTTCTTCGTAGTCCCGATCGAGACCGTCCTCGCCGATGTCGCCCAACAGGTCGAGAACGGCGCACGCCACATCACATTCGGCGACCCCGACTTTCTCAACGGCCCCGGCCACGCCAGAAAAGTAGCCCGCTCCCTCCACGACGCCTTCCCCCACGTCAGTTTCGACTTCACGGCCAAAGTGGAACACCTGCTCAAGCACCGTCGCCTCCTGCCGGAGCTGGCTGAGCATGGCGCATCATTCGTCGTCTCCGCCTTCGAATCGACCAGCGATCATGTTCTCTCCCGCCTCGAAAAAGGCCACACGCGCCAGCATATGGAAGAGGCATTGACCGTCGTGGACGAGGCAGGCCTCTCCATCCAGCCGACCTGGATGCCATTTACGCCCTGGACCAGCCTCGAAGACTATATCTTCATGCTGCGCTGGATCCGCGAACAGGGTCTGATTCCGCACGTGCCCGCGGTCCAGCTGTCGATTCGAATGCTCGTACCTCCCGCGAGCGCCCTGCTCTCTGGCGAAGACGCAGATCAATGGCGGGCCACGCTCGACGCGCCCAACTTCACCTACCGCTGGCAGCACCCTGATCCCCGCATGGACGCGCTCCAGCAGCGAGTAGCCCAAATCGCCGAAATGGCTTCCCAAAGCGATGCCGAGGACCCGCCCGGCGCCGCTAGCGAAAATTCGTCCACTCTTTTCGGAAACGAGACCAGTCCCTTCGCCGCATTCCACGCCGTCGAGTGCGCGGCATACGATGCCGCCGGCCGCCAACCTCCCATTCTGCCGGCCTTCTCCTCCTACTTTCCCCGGCCCCCCCGCCTTACAGAGCACTGGTTCTGCTGAGCGGAGCCCACCGCCGACCAGTTGGCCGGTTAAACTGAGCGCATGAACTACCGTTCCACAGCCGAAGGCATCCTCTTCACCGATCAGTATCAACTGACGATGGCGCAACTCTACTTCCGCCTCGGGATGCACGAAATGCCCGCGCAGTTCGACCATTTCTTCCGCAACTATCCCGATTATGGCTCGCACCAGGCCGGATTCTGTGTCAACGCCGGGTTGGACTGGCTGATCGACTGGATGGGCGCCGCCAAGTTCGGTAAAGAGGAACTCGCCCTGATGCGGGGAATGACCTCGAGCACAGGACGCCGGCTCTTCGGCGAAGACTTCCTGTCATGGCTGGGCTCCTATGGCGACTTCAGCGGCATTTCTCTTCAGGCCATACCCGAAGGAAGGGTCGTCCACACCAACGCGCCCATGACCGTAGTGCGCGGCCCCCTCGCCCTTGCACAGATCCTGGAGACCCCCCTGCTCAACATCCTTAACTACCAGACGCTCATCGCCACCAAGGCGGCCCGCGTGCGCGAAAGCGCCGGTGACGCCCTCGTACTCGAATTCGGCGTGCGCCGCGCACACGACCGCGGCGGCAACGCCGGCACCCGCGCTGCCCTCATCGGCGGCGCCGATTTTTCCTCCAATGCCGGCATCTCCCACGCCCTCGGTTACCCGCCAAAAGGCACGCACGCCCACTCACTGGTCCAGGCCTTTCTCGCCCAGGGCATGACCGAGCTCGACGCGTTCCAGGCCTATGCCGACATCTATCCCGACGAGTGCCTGCTCCTGGTCGATACCATCGATACGCTGGCCAGCGGCGTGCCCAACGCAATACGCGTTTTCGAGAGGCTGCGGCAGAAAGGGTACGCCCCCGTCGGCGTCCGCCTCGATTCCGGCGATCTTGCCCACCTCAGCATGCGTGTGGCCCAGATGCTGGACGATGCCGGCTTCCCCGACGCTTCGATCGTCCTGTCAAATGAGCTCGATGAGCTGATCATCCGCGAAATAAAGCTGCAGATCGCGCAAGAGGCCGCGCGCGCCGGATTGGACGCAGACAATATCATTCGCCGCCTTGTTTACGGTGTCGGCACGCGGCTGATCACATCTGCTGGGGACAGTTCTCTAGGCGGAGTCTTCAAGCTGGTCGGCCTCCAGGGCGAACAGGGCTGGCAACCCGCCATAAAAGTTTCGGAAGATTCAGGCAAAACGGGGATTCCAGGCAGCAAGAAGGTGTGGCGCATCTACGACGCACGTGGCCGCGCCACCGCCGACCTTTTGACGCTGGACGATGAAGACCCCGCAAGAGACTGGAAATCGGACCGCCAACAGTTCCTCAATGATCGGGCGCCTGCTCCTTCCCTGCGGCTGCGCCACTATCACGAACGATCCAAACGCAGGGCTCTGCCAGCAGAGGATATCTCCCGGGTCGAGCCCTTGCTGCTGGACGTGTTGGTAGACGGCAGGCTGGTGTGCGAGAGGCCCACGACCGAGCAGATCCGGGCAATCCGCCGCACCGATGTGGCCAATCTTGATGAGGGCGTTCGACGCCTGATCAATCCCCACTTCTATCACGTTTCTGTTAGCGAGAAGCTCTGGGCCCTGCAAGAGCATCTTCTGCGCTCACTCTCGAAAGGCAGAGTAGACCCGGCTTTTTGACCAACCGGCCCTTCCTCGCTAAAATGTCCTCTGATTGGCGCGGCTAGGACATCCGAAAAACGCGCCGCCGCACGAACTGCCGGGGGACAGCCTCTAACACTGTCCGCTGAAGGTAAAGACATGACAAAGCGCAATCCCAACCCAGACCCAGAAATCTTTGAGATTGCAACAACCCGCGGCCCGGAAGGCTTGCCGCCCGCTATTCATCTCGATCAGAGGCCGCTGTCGCAAAGCCCCCCCGCGCCTCAGGCAGTGCAGGCCAGAGACAGCAGAGGCTCATACCACATCTGGACCATCGGCTGCCAGATGAACGTCGCCGACTCCAATCATGTGGCCGCGGAGCTGGAACGGATCGGCTACCGTCCCACCGAGACGATCGATGAGGCCGATATCGTCGTACTCAACACCTGCGTTGTACGCCAAAGCGCAGAAGACAAGGGCATAGGCAAGGCCAGCAACCTCAAACCGTGGAAAAAAGCCCGTTCAAATCGGACCCTGGCTCTGATGGGTTGCATGGTAGGCGTCAAACCCAGCCCGCAAATGCAGGACAGTTTTCCGCACGTCGACGTATTCATGCCGCCCAGCGAGCCTGCGCCCCTGATCACCTTCCTGCAGCGGGACGAGATCGCGCTCGAATCCTCCCACTTCGAGGAAGAGCAACTCGCCCAACGCCACGCACTGCAGGACGAAGTCCAGCCGCCCGTCTCCGGTCAGTCCATCCGCCGCCTCAGGATGAAAGGCGAGGCCGCCGTGACCGCCCACGTTCCGGTAGTCTACGGGTGCAGCCATGCCTGTACTTTCTGCATCATCCCATTCCGCCGCGGCATCGAACGCAGCCGGCCCGTTCATGAAGTTGTCACCGAAGTAAAGGGGCTGGTCGCCCAAGGCGTCCGCGAGGTCACCCTTCTCGGTCAGATCGTCGACCGCTACGGCCATGAATGGGGCAACGGCGCCTCTGCAGAGAATGCCGCGCCTGGCAGACCCGATCTGGCCGACCTGCTCCACGCTGTCCAAGAAATAGAGGGGCTCTGGCGCATCCGCTTCCTTACCAGCCACCCCAACTACATGTCGGACAGAATTCTCGAAGCGGTGCGCGACCTGCCCAAAGTGTGCGAGCATATCGAAGTACCGATCCAGGCTGGCAATGACGAAGTCCTGGCTCGCATGAAACGCGGCTACACACAGGCCCAGTATCGCAGCCTGGTTGACCACATCCGCGCGACAATGCCGCATGCTGCCATCAACACAGACATAATCGTCGGCTTCTGTGGCGAGAGCCCCGCGCAATTCGACGATACCTACCAGGTCCTGGCCGACCTCAAGCTCGACAAAGCCCACCTTGCGCGCTACAGTCCTCGGCCAGGCACCGTAAGCGAACGCCGCATGGCCGATGACGTGCCCGAAGAAGAAAAAGTCCGCCGCCACAAGGCGCTCGAACAACTCCAGGAGCAGGTCTGCACAGAGATCAATGCCCGGCTGCTTGGCGAGACGGTCGAACTGCTAATCGAAGAACAGCACAAAGGCAAGTGGCGCGGCCGCACGCGCCAAAATAAGCTCGTATTCGTCACTGTTGACGACCGCTCTGGTGATCTGCGTGGGCGCCTTGTCGAAGCGCAGATCACGTGGACCGGCCCTTGGAGCATGCAGGGACGCTTTGTCCGAGATGTGTCACCGGTCGAAGCGTGAAGGCATGCCGGCGTTTGCTCCGCTAGCAAACGCTGAGACGAATCCAACAATCGGGCCGCGGCCTGGTCGGTTCTCGCCAATATGAACGCCCTGGTTTTCAACATACTACTCTTCCTTGTCGGCTTCGCATTCCTTACCGGCGGAGCCGATTTTCTTGTGCGCGGCGCCAGTCGCCTTGCTGTCCGTCTCAATATTCCGCTGGTCGTGATCGGGTTGACAGTCGTCGCCTTCGGCACCAGCCTGCCCGAACTGGTCGTCAGCATGATTGCGAATCTCCAGGGCGGCACCAGGGCCAACTTGGCCATCGGCAACGTCGTCGGCAGCAACATCGCCAACCTGGCCCTGATCCTCGGGGTTGTCGCTCTGCTGCGCCCAATGGCAGTCGACCGCCAGCTGATTCAACGCGAATACCCCCTCATGATCGGGGTCTCCTTGCTGTTCACCGCAATGGCGTGGGACGGGCAGATCGTCCGCTGGGAAGGAGTCCTTCTCTTCCTGGGTCTGCTCGGTTTTATCTATTGGAGTTACGTCGGCAGCCGCACGCTCGCCGAGGAAAAAGAAAGCGAGGCGCTCGAGTACATCGGCGGGGAGGCCGAGGATAGTTCCTCTTCGAACGATGAGGATGAAACCGCCGCCAGCCAGGCGGAAGACGCCCAGGCCGATCTGAAACAGTCGCAGGAAAGAATCGCCCGCGCAACCAGAAATCCACTTCTGCCAGCAGCCATCTCCGGGCTCTTCCGTTCACTCCTCCTGCGCGACATCGGCATGGTCGTGATCGGCATCGCCGTCCTTGTCTATGGCGCGGACCTGCTCGTCGACTCTGCCACCTTCATCGCTAGGTACTTTGGCGTAAGTGAGCTTGTGATCGGCCTGAGTCTGGTCGCCTTGGGGACAAGCCTGCCCGAGCTGGCAGCCTCCGTAGTGGCAATCCTGTACCGCCGCGGCGACATCGCCTTGGGCAATCTCGTCGGCAGTAACCTCTTCAATATGTTGGCAATCGTCGGCATTACCGCTGCCGTTCGCCCCTTGCCCGCCCCCCTCAGCATGCATTGCGTGGACTTTCCCGCCATGCTCCTGGTGGCAACGCTTCCCTTCCTCCTCGTGCTGCGATCGCCTCACCAGGTAAATCGTTGGAAAGGAGCAATCATGTTGTCCCTCTACCTAACCTATACGGTTGGGATCTTCATAATCGAACAGGGAAATGGCATCTGCTAAGACAGGGCCGCCCGCCGCGTCGCACTGATGCGTTCTGACGCCGTTCTGCTTGAAGGAGATGACAGGATTCGTTCTCGGAAGGGGAGGTTGAGCGAGGCGCCTACTTCAGGACACATCCTACTCTAACTGTCGAAATCTGCCTTCTTCCACCCTGTATATCCAGATTCGAGCGTTCACCCTGTCGCCGTTTGCGCTGAATCGAATCGGCCCGAAACGCGTCTCCGCCCCACTCTCTCGAACTGCCTGTCCGATCGCTTGCCCCTCGAATGAGTTGGCCGCTCGGACGCCTGCCGCAAGCACCTGCATCGCCAGGTAACCGTTGATCGAGAATGGACCCGGGTCCCGGTGCACGACCTCCCGGTAAGCCTCAATCCACCCGGCTTCGGCCGTCTCTTCTGGGCTGGGTGCAAGCGCACTCATATAAAGGCCTTCGGACGTGCCAGCTTCACTATCAATGACCGATGCCACAAACGCGCCGTCGCTGGCCAGAACTGGCAGATCTAGCTCCGCTGCCTTCAGGCTGGCATACAGAAAAGAGGCTCCACTCCCGGTGCCGGCGAAGTAGACTGCGTCTGCCCTGGCCTCAACGATCTGCAGCGCCACGTCCGAAAAGACCTCCTGCACCTCCGCGACCTCCACCACGATCGCTGTCGTCGCCCCCAGCGCCCTCAGGCTGCCCGCCAGCGACTCCGCCAGGCCGTTGCCGTACGCTGTAGCCACATTAACTACAGCAATGCGGTCTGCGTTCAACTCCTCCACCAAAAAACGTGCACTCAGTTCGGCCTGAACGCCGTCGTTGGCGTTTACGCGAAAGAATGTACTGTGCCCGCGGTGCGTGAGTGCTCGCATTCCGGCCCCAGGACTGATCAGCACAAGCCCCATCTCGTCATAGTGTGGCAGAGCCGACGAAGTCGTGTCTCCCTCCATGTGGCCGATGACACCTGCGATCCGTTCCCCCTGCTCGACGGCCTCCCTGATTCTGTGCACGACAGTCAGAGCGGTGCCGCTATCCGAGCGGTCATCCATCGCCTTGACGACCAGCCGGTGCCCCAGCAACCCCCCGTCGCGATTGATCTCCGCAGCCGCCAGCCGAGCCCCGCCCAGCGCCGACTGTCCTGCCTCCGCCCGCACGCCGCTCAATGGCGCCGCCACGTAGACGACAGCCTCGCCAGCAGCGGGGCTGCCGCCTGCACTCTGGCAAGCCGAGGCAAATGTGATGATCAACAGAACGACGAACAGTGCCAAGGAACTCTTGGTAAGATGCTGCAAAATCTCCGTCTCCCGGCGAGGCGGTTCGGGGAGCCTCTACTGATTTCAGATGGATTACGGGTTGCCCGGAACGATGTATGCCCGGAGGAAAATAGATCTGGCTACCCGTCAGACCCCAACTGCAGGGAAGCCGCGATCTGGCGGTACACCTCTTCTATCGTCGTTTCATCCGCCCGATAGAACCTGCCCCCGCCCATGCGCGCCAGCTCCTCCAGCAGTCCTTCATCAGCATCGCGGCCAAATGCCACAGTGTGAACTGATACCGGGTTCGCCGCCCCTGTCATTGCCCGCTGCAAACTGCGTAGTCGGTGTTCGCTGTCGTTGTCCCTGCCGTCGGTCAACACGACAATCGCATAAGAGGCATCAACTTCAGCCAGGTCCCCGAGTTCACCGTGCGCCGCCCACACCGCATCGAGCAGGCTTGTGGAGCCGCCGGCCTCCAGACCTTCGATCAAGAGGGATATCTGTTTGCGGCCTTCAGCATCCAACAGCCGCAGAGCCTCGAACCGCTTAACACCGGAGCCAAACTCCACTAGCCCCACCCTACTGCGGTCTCCCTGTATCTGGTCCACGAATCCGTGCAAAGCAGCTTTCGTTCTGGCAAGCTTGCCCCCTTCCATCGACTCGCTTGTATCCACAACCAGCAATATGTTTGCTGGAGGCGCTGACAGGCGCCAGGCCTCCATCACAATCTCCAGGACCGGCTGAGACGGCAGCTGCATCAGCGTCAAAGGAAGGAGGGGATTCACTGCTCCCGTCTCCGCAAACGGGCTGGGCGCCTCCATTAGATCAATAGTCGCGTCGACCGGCCTGAACCCGGCCTCTAACAAAGCCGACTGGCTCTCTTCACTCAGAAGAAACTCGGTAAACGCGCGATACGTGCTGCGCTGGTTCGGCGTCACAGCAGGCCCCGCCCGCCCATCCAATTCCAGCAGAGCCAGCGGATGATCAACCCAAACCGTCCCCTCACGCGGGTAGATAGCCACCAACTGACCGTCTGGCAGGAGCTGTCCGATGCCGTCCAACCCTGAAAGTGGCGAGAGATCGCGATCTGAGCCCTGGTTCCAGGCGATAACTGCCTGCTCTTGCGTGACGAAGGCGTCGAGAAATCCGCCGTCTGCACCCACAGCTCTGTTCTCCCCGCCTCCCGCCGGTGAACGTCCGCCCCGACCTGCACTGGAAACATACGCGGCACTTTCTGCCAGTCGTACGTACTCCATTACGTCGGGCAGCGTTGCGGTCTCCACCGTCAAACCGCGCGTAATGCCGGCGCCCACATAAAACTTGGACAGTGTCGCGGCAATGCCGGGCATGCTACTTGGACCGGGATGTCCCCACCTGAACGCCCCCGATGCAGAAGCTGCCCGGACCTGCACCTCTTCCCATCCAATCGACTGCTGTGGCCAGCCCATCTGCTGAGCCGCATCCAACTGTACCGCAATGACAACAGGGCTGACAGCAAACAGCGTGGACCGTCCCACCCGGCTCGCCTGCAGACTGCCGCCCTCCTCCGGAAACAGCTGAGCCCATCGCTGATCAATCAGCCATAGCCAAAGCGAGCTGTCCGGCGTGACTGCCTGATAGACCGGCTGGCTCAGCGATTCCTCAACCATATCGCGTGAGGAACGCGTAACCAGTTCAATCTGCATCAACTCGCCGTCTGACGTACGCACTCCTTGGCTGTTGAAGCTGTCTGCCCGGTCCCTCAGCGTTGCCGCCATCAACGGAGACACGGCTACCGTCAATTCTGCGCTGTTGGCAGGCCACTCTGCAGCTTCCGCACTGCCGCTTCCGGAGGTCCCGGAACCACTGCCCGCCAGGATGCCGGCGACCCAGTTCCCAGCCCGTATGGTCGTCACACTGCATGCGCAGAGCAGAAAAAAGCCCGCCGCTGCCAAGGCAACAAGCTGTCGGCGTGGCGGGATTCGCAGTCGCCCCTTCCCGGTTGGCACGGTATGCCCTTGCTCCGTTCCCTCCCGATTCTCGTTCATCGCCCTTCATTCAGCTCCCGCCAGCGGGTTAGCGCAGTCAGGAGGTCTCGTGTTGTTGGATTCATCTCCTCGACATGCAGGCCTTCCCCATGGACACCTAACCGCTGCCAGCGCCCGAAAAGACTGCCCGCCACCGCGTCGAGCTGTACATTGGGGTCCGCTGGCCGCAGCCCAAATTCAAGCGCCCTGCGCTGTTGCTCTTCACTGAGCAGGAACTCTTGGAACGCCTGCGCAGCATTCTTCTCTAGCGCCGTTGTCTCCGGGCCGACCCAAATCGCGTAGGGAAAGTCGAACCACGTCGTAACTCTCGGATAATGAAGAACTACCGGCTCACGCCAGCGGGTCTGGATACCCTCCATACTCTGTAGCAGATCGCTTTCCAGGAACTGGCCGCCATCTCCCGCCGTGTAGCCGAACACGGCCACGCTCTCTGCAGCACTCGTCCCTCCGCCACCGAATCCGGAGGTCGCCTCCATCAGCTCGGCCAGCCAGCTGCCAAACCCGGGGTCTGAAAGGTCTTCAACCGTAACCTCCGTTCTGTCAAAGAACTCTCCAGCTGCTGTGAGAATGGCCGCTGGGCCGCTCACACTTTGGCCAGAATCTGCAACCGCCAACTTGAAATTTCCCCAGGCCGGATCGCCGCCCAACTCTTTCCATCCGGTTGGCGCGACAGCCGCTTTGTGAACAGTGTCCCAGGAAAGCGGCCCGAGATTCTCAAGCAAGGGTGCCTGCCTGCTGCGAAATAAACCCCAAACGAGAAGCGTCTTTGCCAGCGATCTCATACGATATTGGCCGTCGCTCAGGAACCGGTCCTGCCCAAAATGCTCCCTACTCGACTCGTTGGCCATATCCACGAGATCGCGGCTATCTGCAATCCACGCGGCTGGGAAGGAGCTGAGGGATTCCGACGCACCAAGGGTTCGGTCTTCAGGGAGTGTGCCTGCCTTCAAGGCTGAGAATTCGTTGCGCTCCCACTTACCTAGCGCGACAAGGCCATCCAGCGGGAGGACTTCGACCTCAATGATTGCGTTGTCCGGTCCGATGCCGGTTGCACCAAACTCTTCCGCCGCCGCCCGCACCCACTGTTCAACAGGAAGGGCCGCGATGACCTGAATTCGGACAACCCCTGGGCTGGTGGCTGCCGCGTCAGGGCCGCCGGCGCCTACGCCGATAGTACGCCACACCAGCACCCCGACCACAAAAAGAGCCGACGCCGACAGTACGGCTACAATGAACAAACGCGTCCGATTCATTCTTCCTGTGCCAGTGGGGAACCGCAAAAACTGCAGACCGCGTTGGGTTCAGCGGAGGTGCCTTCTTGAAGATTCTCTGGAGTTGCGGCGCCACAAGACGCGCACTGAGACGCATAACGCACCATCGACGGTTGTTCGTCCTCCAATGGCTGGTCAACCCGTAATGGAATGTCGTCCGGGTCCGGCTCCGACCGTCCAAGGTAAGCGCCGACCAAACTGGTTACACCGACCAGGACGAGAATTCCCGGCCAGATCCAATCGGTAGCGAATAAAATCGCCAGCCCGATCATGAATATAGCGCCGGTCAAACCTTGGCGAGGCGCGGCAAATCTAGGTGTTTTCATAGTGATAGAAGTCCTGCTGTGTGTCGCATCTTCGCTATTGCGATAGATTCTACTACAGTCTCCACGAAGGCAACATAACCGCAGAAGGCGATAGCCAAAGATATCTGCAAACCTTGAGCCCATCACAATACAAGAGAGAAATCACAGAATCCTACCGGAATCGGGAGGTCGATAAACGGAAATAGGAATATAATATCCAGAAAACATCGCTCAAGTCGGGTACACTGTCAAAAGAGCGGTGCCTCATTACTGCTCCTTGACAAAAGCGGAAAAATCAGGTATATCCCGGTTAAGCTTCCCCGTTTTGAACTGAAATACGCGGCTATCTTAACAGAAAGGAAAGTCAGAACCAGAAAAACCGAAAACTGATCCAAAAGGATCCAATCTGAACCACAAAGGAGGAATATCGTGATCCCTGTAGATATTTCGCCTGCCAGATCGACTTGGCGGCCTCAGCGAGCCTCAATTGTTACTGTGCTGTTGTTATTAGTGTCGCTGTCAATGGTTCCCCAGCCCGTGCTTGCAGCCCCCACGGAGCGCCCCAACGACTCCAGCGTATTCTTCCACATCGTCCGCCCCGGCGAATCCCTTATCAACATTGCAGCCCTATACGGCATTTCGGTCGACGACCTGCGCGCCGCCAACAATCTCGTTAACCGCGCCCAATTGGTGAGTTGCTCTCCCAATGCCGACAGCACGCAAGTGCGCGGCACCGTACATCTGAACGGCCAGCCAACAAGTGGATTCCGCGTCGTATTCAGCTGGCATCCCGACGAGACCATCGTTGCCCGGGCCATTTCCGGCGGGGGCGGCCAGGAGGGAGGCCAGTTCAGTCACATTCTCGGTGGGGGAGCCCGGGAAGGGAATTGGTGGTTCTGGATCGAAAACAGCGCCGGTATACGCATTTCGGAGATGGCCCACGTACAGACTGACAGAGACCCTCATGAAGGCAAATGCCAGCGGGCGGTAGTCGAATTCGACATACAGAATCCCGATATCACCTATGTTGGGCGCAAACTGCAAATTCCCGCATCGGGGCAACCAATTGCGGCAAAGCCCCCGCTGGTGAAGCAGCCTGCTGCCGAAGTCGTTTATGGCCATGTCGTCCGGTCTGGCGAAACCATTTCCACCATTGCCGAGATCTACGGATCTTCAGTCCAGGAACTCAAAGCATCCAATAACCTCGTGAATCGGGCAATGCTGGTCCACTGCCAACCCAATGCCGGCAGCACGCGGGCGGTTGGCACAGTGCGGCTAAACGGCCACCCGGCCGACGGCTACAAGGTTGCCTTCAGCTGGCAGCCGGACGGGGAAGTGGTGGCCACCAAAGGCTCATCAGAGGGCGGAACTTACACCCACATCCTTGGAGCCTCCGGCCCCCGTGAAGGGAACTGGTGGTTCTGGATCCAGAACGATGACGGCCACCGCATTTCAGACATGGCGCATGTCCAAACGGACGAAGATGCTCATGAAGGCAGCTGCCAGCAGGCAGTAATTGACTTCGACATCCAGGACCCTGGCCTAACTTACGTCGGCCGCAAACTGCATGTATCTTCCTCCGATTAGAACGATCGTCAGATATAGAAATGTCGAGGTCTGAAAATAGGCGAAGTGTCCTGGTCGAAGCCGAGTAGCTGATATAAGCCTGGGCAATTCGGCGTCAAGGAAGGGAGTGACAAGCTCACGTCACTCCCTTCTCGGTTTTTAAACTTTACCCTCCAAGAATGAGGCGCCTGCAAGCTCCATCTGCCGAATTCCACTCTAATTCGGAACAAGTCTCCTGGCATAAACGAAACAACGTTTCTGCCCTAACTGGCTCCTGGTGACCTAAGGCCCCGATTCACCCTTACCCGGAGCGAGGCGAGAAATTCCTGTGGTATAATTGCCAATATCCGCAGGACTGCAATTGGGCCGGATGGGGCCCGGCTGGCAGGAAGCGAAAGTGCCCTGCCAAAGAGGCCAACCATTGGTGTGGGAAGACCAGTGATTACCCGTATCGAACTGGATGGATTCAAAACCTTTCAGGATTTTACTCTGGATCTGTCCCCTTTTCAGGTCATCGTCGGTGCCAACGGAGTGGGTAAGAGCAATCTTTTCGACGCCCTCCACCTGCTCGGTCGCATGGCCGACGCCAAGGTCAGTGCCACGTTTAACGACATGCGCGGCGATGTCGGCGAGCTCTTTTCTCTCCGACCGAAAGGCGGATCGACAGACCGCATCCGTTTGGCCGTCGAAGTGCTTGTAAATCAACAGGTGCGCGACGACTGGGGCGCCGTCCAGTCTCTGAAATTCCCCCGCATGCGCTATGAATTGGAGATTGTTCGCCTCACGGACTCTCAAGGCCAGGAACGGCTCACGGTCCAAAATGAAGTCCTGGCTCCCATCCCGCGTCAAAAGGACCGGTGGACCAAGTCCAATAGGCTGAGGACCGGCGGCCCTTGGATTCCGCCAATGACTGGTGGACGCTCCTCTCCTTTCATTTCAACACGTGACAGTAAAAAGGGAACGACCTTGGTCCTGCACCAGGACGGCACCAGCGGCAGACGTGACGTCGAGGCCCTGCACGCAGAACGAACACTGTTGAGTGGAGCAAGAAACACGGAGTTTCCTCATGCATTCGCCGCCGCCGAGGAAATGCGCGCATGGCAGTTTCTTCGCCTGGATCCCGACCTCCTTCGCCAGCCCAGCCATGCCAGGGCTCCCGCCAGGCTCGGTGACGGAGGAAGAAACCTGCCAAACGTCCTCGCACGTATGAAGGCCGCCGATTCCGATCTTCTTTCCGACGTTTCCAAGGATCTGGCCAATCACGTACCTGGGGCCATACAGATCGACGTGGCTGAAGATTACGATTCAGGTCAGTATGTTATCTGGGCGCAGGCGGAAGACGGTCGGAGATTCTCATCACGAGTTCTTTCCGACGGTGCGCTGCGCGCGCTCGCCTTGGTTACACTTAAAAACGATCCTGAGCACCGCGGCCTCCTGTGCTTTGAGGACCCGGAGAACAGCGTCCATCCCTCCCGACTCAAGGATTTGACGCAGATTCTGAAAGACTTGACCACCGATTTCTCGGCGTCGCCCCATGAAGGGGCGCCTCTGCGTCAAGTGATCTGTAACTCGCATTCACCTGTCTTCATCAGTCAACCCGACATCCTGTCCCATGTACTCTTCGCACATCTGGCGACTGGAGCCGATCTAGAGGGCACCGACCAGCAACCCCCTGTAACGCGCATGGTGCCCGTAATTCCAGACCCATTGCAACCTGCCCTCCCCATCCCTGAAGAGGTGCAGAGCTACACGCTCAGTGAGGTACAAGACTACCTGGAGAGTGCCGATCTGGTCGCTGCAAGGTCCCATTTGGGGGCGCACATGTCCCAGGACCACAGGGAGACCGTGGCCACGGACAATGCGGAGGCCGCCGGCTAGGTCCATGAGGTCAGCTCCATAGACCACCCAGAAATAGCAATTCGATTCCCTCATATCAGGATTCGTTCAGCAGTCGATTTATAGAGTAAAATAGGAGAACTATGCCCAATATTCAGCCTTCTGATCTGCGCAATATCGGCTATCAACTGTTCGAAGCTTCAGGCTGCACGGCCGAGGATGCCAGGGCCGTGGTCGACCATCTGGTTGAGTCCAACCTATTCGGGCATGATTCCCACGGCGCGATTCGCTACTACGAATACACCCGCGCGATTCGTGAGGGACGCTTTCAACCGCAGGCAGCCCCAACCATAGTTCGCGACTATCCAAGTACGGCCGTCGTCGACGCCGGCGGCGCACTGGGCCAGGTCGGCGCAACCTTCGCCATAAATTTGGCAGTCGAGAAAGCACGCCAGCACGGTCTTGCCACGGTTACCTTGCGCAACACCAGCCACGTGGGTCGGGCAGGCGCCTATCCGCTGATGGCGGCTCGCCAGGGAAACATGATCGCCTTGGCGTTTGTCAACGCCGGGCGGCTTGGCTACCAGATTGCCCCCTTCGGCGGGCTGGAAGGCCGTCTCAGTACCAATCCGATCGCTTTTTCCGCGCCTCGCCCTGACACCGAACCGATCCTGGTCGACATGACCACTTCTGTCGTCGCCGAAGGCAAAGTCCGCGTCGCCATCAATCAGGGCAATCAAGTCCCGGAGGGCTGGCTGATCGATTCCGAAGGCAACCCAACGACTGAACCCAACGACTTCAGAGCAGACCCGCCCGGCGCCATCTTGCCATTGGGCGGGGTCGTTGCCCACAAAGGCTTTGCCCTCGGTCTTGTGGTAGAATTGCTGGGTGGCGCGCTAAGCGGCGAGGGCTGTGCAGACGGCTCCCGGACCATGAGTAGCAATGGCGTCCTCTTTACCGTATACAACATCGAGCACTTTACCGAGCTCTCTACCTACTATGAGGAAGTAGAGGGCCTGCTACGCCATGTCAAGTCAAGTCGCCTCGCTCCGGGTTTTGAGGAGATATTGGCGCCGGGCGAGCCCGAGTTTCGCAACGCAGAGCGAAAAGAGAAGGAAGGTATCGAGATCGACGAAACGACCTGGGGTCACATCTGCCAGGAAGGTCGGATTCTGGGTCTCAACACGGACAGCTGGTAGAGAACACACATTTACTGCCGTCCTACCATTCACGCTTGAACGGATCCGAAAGCTACCCTGAAGGGAGCAAGCCATGGAACAAGTGACCTCGAAACAGCGGTTTTTGGCCGGGCTGAACGGCGATCACCTGGACAGGCCCCCCGCGGCCAGCATTGTGTCCGTCATCACCTACGAATTGATGGACATTACCGGCGCCCACTTCCCGCATGCCAACACTGAGCCCGAGCCTATGGCGACCCTCGCCGCCGGCGCACATGAAGTAATGGGGTTCGACAGCGTGATGCCAATCTTTAGCATCGCCCAGGAGGCGATGGCTCTAGGCTGCGAGGTGGACTGGTCCGATACCGACATGATGCCCAACCCCACAGACTCGCCTTGGGCCGACCGTGATGTCGAAATCAAGCTGCCCGACGGCTTTCCCGATTCATTCCTCGAAGACAAATACGTCAAGTGCTCCATCGATGCCATCCGACTGCTGAAACAGCACTTCGGCGACGAGGTCATGATCCTGGGTAAAGTCATGGGGCCGTGGACCCTCTCCTACCACTGTTACAACACGCAGGAGTTCCTCTTCGATACCATCATGGACCCGGATCGTGTTCGCAAGTCGTTGGAAACGCTGGCGCCCGTACCGCTGTTATATGCGAATGCCCAACTAGAGGCCGGCGCCGACGCCATCGTTTGGGCGGACCACGCTACCGGCGACCTCGTTCGTAACACAATGTACCGGGACTATCTCCTGCCCCATCACCAGGAACTGGTGCCCCAGGTTGAGGCGCCAGTCATTCTACACTGTTGCGGCAAGACCCTGGACCGGGTGGAATACTTCAACGAGGCCGGCTTTGCCTGTTACCATTTCGAGTCGGCCAATGCACCGGACGAAATGGTAGAAAAGGCCGCCGGCAAGATGACTTTGACGGGCAACGTCAACAATCCCATCACCCTGTACGCCCGCGGCCCTGAGGAAGCTCGCGCCGAAGCCCAGGCCGCAATTGACGCTGGCGTCGACATCATTGCACCCGAATGCGCCGTTCCCCTTCAGGCGCCGGTGGCCAACCTCCAGTCGATCGTGGAAACCTGCAAAGACAATCGATATCAATAGGAGCCCTTTACCATGAGCCGCGAACAAGAAATCAAGGAAGGGTTGTACGAGCACACGCTAGTCGGTGAGGCGGCAGAAGTGGTCGAGCTGACCCAGGAAGGTATTGACCTGGGAATGGACCCGCTCGATATTCTTTTCGGCGCGCTGATTCCTTCTTTGCAGGAAGTTGGCCGGCTTTTTGAAATTGGCGAATACTTCGTACCCGAAATGCTGGTGGCCGCCCGCGCCATGCAGGGTGCCATGGCCCTGCTTCGACCCTTGTTGGTCGACAAAGGAGCCGAGCCAATTGGCAAGGTTGTGATGTTGACTGTCAAAGGCGACGTTCACGACATCGGCAAGAACCTGTGCAATATCATGTTAGAGGGCGAAGGCTTCGAAATCGTTGACCTGGGCGTCAACGTGAAGCCGGAGGACGTGGTCAGCGCGGTACAAGAGCACGAGCCCCAACTCCTGGGATTTTCCGCGTTCCTGACTACAACGATGCCCTTCTTCAAGTCCAATCTGTCCGCGCTTTCAGATGCCGGACTGCGAGATTCTGTCAGAGTTATGGTCGGCGGTGCTCCGGTTACCCAGGAGTACGCCGACAGCGTAGGCGCCGACGGTTTCGCGCCCGATGCCAGCGCCGCAGTGCGCCTGGCGAAGCAACTCATGGTCGACATGGGTTACGACGTCAGCATGGGAGGCAGCGACGACGGTGAAGGCGCAACAGCCCTGGCAAGCGCCGTCCAGGCCGTTGAGGAGCTCATGGTCAAGTCCGGACAGCACGAAGAGTAGCCCGACATGAACACGGTAATTTCCTCCGCGCAGCAAACCGTCTTTATAGGGCCCGAACACCCCTTTGTTATTATCGGCGAACGCATCAACCCCACCGGCCGCAAAATCCTCACCAAGCAAATGATCGATCGCGACATGACAATGGTCTGTCGCGACGCCCGCCGGCAGGTAGATGCGCACGCACATGTGCTCGATGTGAACGCCGGCGTACCTGTGGACGGCGTTGAACCGGAGATCCTGAGTCAAGCGATTCAGGCAGTTCAGCAGACAGTGGACGTGCCGATCTCCATCGACTCATCGGTTGTGGAAGCGCTGGAAGCAGGCCTCTCAGTCTACGAAGGCAAGGCGCTCGTCAATTCGGTTACCTACGAGGATGAGAGGCTGGATACAGTGCTGCCCCTGGTCAAGAAGTACGACGCGGCCGTCGTCGGCGTAGCCAATGACGATACAGGTATTTCCAACGACCCGCAGGAGCGTCTTCGTATAGCCACCCGAATAGTGGAGCGAGCCGCAGACCACGGCATACCGCCGGAAGACGTAGTAATCGATCCCCTTGCTCTGACCGTCAGCGCTGATGACAACGCCGCCCTGATAACGCTGGAGACGATTCGCCTGATACGCGAGAACCTCGGTGTCAATATGACTTGCGGGGCCAGCAACATCTCGTTCGGCCTTCCCTGGCGGCCGACCGTGAACGCTGCGTTTCTTTCAATGGCCATCGCGGCTGGACTGACTTCAGCCATCACAAATCCTCTCGAAGCCGAAATCCGCCACACAATTTACGCCGCCGACCTGCTTATGGGGCACGACGCATATGCAGGCAACCTGATTCAGGCATTTCGATCGGAACGAAAGCGCCAGCAAGCATCGGGTTAGCCTTCGATCCGTCCCAAACGGACACGCATCTGCGTTCGCTGCAATGACAACAACTGCGCCCTCGGGCACGAAAAAAGTCTCTATAGAGTTTCGTCCCCACGACAAAATGACCCGCGTGCCCCCAGGCATGACGATCTTCAACGCCGCCAACTGGATCGGCCTGCCCATCGACAGCACCTGTGGCGCAAAAGGAACCTGCGGCAAATGCAAGGTCCGTATCCTCCTCGGCCACAACGGCGCTACCGCAGCCGACCGCAGAATTTTCACCGAAGAAGAATTGGCCGACGGCTGGCGGCTCTCCTGCCGCAGCGAAGCCAACTCCGACGTCGTCTGCCACGTTCCCCGGCTGATGGGAAACCCCAAAGCCGCGCTGATGGGATTCGACCGCCACGTTATCCTGAACGCCAACGTCTACAAGATCCCCTTGACCCTGACACCGCCCTCTTTAGAGGACCAGCGCAGCGATTTCAGTCGCATCCGAGACGCATTGGAACCCGAAGGGTATGCGATTGAAGCCTCGCTGAACCTGTTGCGCCAGTTGCCAGGTGTCCTGCGGCGTAGCAATTGGCAGGTTACCGCTGTGGTTGTCGGGCACGAGTTGGTCAGCGTCGAGGAAGGCGATACCAGCAGCCGCTCGTTTGGTCTGGCCTTCGATATTGGCACAACTACAGTTGTGGGAATGTTGATCGATCTCAACAGTGGCGGACCGGTGGCGGTCCAATCCGCTCTTAACGGGCAGGCCGTACAGGGTGCCGACGTAATTTCCAGAATCAGCTATACAATGCTCAATGAGGACGGGCTGGCCGAACTGAATGAGGTTATTCTCCGCACACTAAACGGGCTTATCGCCCGACTTTTGGGAGAAGGGCAGGTGGCGGCGCACGAGGTGTATGAGGTTGTTACCGCCGGCAACGCCACGATGCAGCACCTGTTCTTGGGCGTGGACCCGGAACCGATTGGACTTGAACCGTTCATTCCGGCGGTCGAGGACATGGTGCAGGCTTCGGCGCACGAGGTTGGCCTCAACATTCATCCCCAGGCACAAATACACTGTCTTCCCTATCTCGGCGCCTATGTCGGAGCCGACTTGGTGGCGGGGTTGTTGGCCACCGGCCTGGCGCAAAACGAGGGTGTACGGCTGTTGGTTGATGTCGGCACGAACGGTGAAATAATCCTGGGGTCGGCGGCGCGTACCGTGGCTACGGCCGCGCCTGCAGGGCCTGCTTTTGAAGGCGCGCAGATCCAGGATGGTATGCGGGCTAGCGAAGGCGCGATTGAGGCAGTGACCATAACCCGCGACGGGATAGAGCTCCAAGTGATTGGAGATGTTCCACCGATTGGACTTTGCGGTTCCGGCTTGCTGGACGCGGTGGCCCAACTGCGATTGAGCGGCCTGTTGCTTCCGTCTGGGCGGTTCGTTAAGGCGGACGAGGCGACTGATTTCGTCACACCGGACCTTGCACAGCGTATCATAACGGGGGACCAAGGCCGGCGTTCCTTCGTCTTGGCCTGGCCCGAAGAATCCGGCAGCGACAAAGCGATAGTACTGACCCAACGCGACGTGCGCGAGCTTCAATTTGCCAAGGGCTCCATAGCAGGCGGTATCGATGTGGTCATGCAGGAGCTGGGCGTAGAGGCGGACGAGCTTGTCGAGATTTACCTGGCCGGTTCCTTTGGCAGCTACATTAACCCACAGAGCGCACGCATAATCGGACTGGTGCCGCCCGTGCCGGTTGAACGAATCAAGGCGGTGGGAAATGCTGCCGGCGAAGGCGCCAAGATAGCGTTGCTCTCATTCCGGGAGCGAATGGTGGCCCGCTCGCTGCCCCAGATCGTGGAGTACCATGAACTTTCGGGCCGAGGGGACTTCAACGATTCTTTCCTGGCCGTTTTGCAGTTCCCGGAACTGGATACTCTCGGGCTGGAGCAAAGCGTCGAAGCCAGCCCCGCTTGAGAAGTTTGCTAGACGGTTCCTCTACCTGACCAACCGGCAGTTATCCTGGCCCAGCACCTCCGCATTTATCAGCGTCTTGGGAACCTCCCCGCGCAGCACTGTCACCACATTCTCTGCAGCCTTGCGAGCCAACTCTGCCGTGGCCGCAACAGAATAAAAGGCAGCATGTGGCGTGACAATCACATTTTCCAGCGTCAACAGTGGATTGTCACCCGATGGTGGCTCCGGATCAGTCACATCGAGGGCTGCCCCTCCGATGCGTCCCTCTCGAAGCGCTCTGGTCAGCGCCTCTTCGTCAATAACACCGCCGCGGCTTGTGTTTATCAACAAGGCATCGGATTTCATCTGTGCGAGCGCGCCATCGTCGATGAGATGGGCCGTTTCCTCGGTTAGCGGGCAGTGGATAGATACGTAATCGGACGCAGCAAGCAAATCAGAGAGGTCGTTTGTTACCTCAACACCTTGCGGCGCGTCCTGTGGCCGCAGTCGCGGTGTGTAAGCGATCACGCGCAGTCCGAACCCCAGCGCCTTGGGAACAAGCGCGCGAGCGATGTTGCCGAACCCGATCAGGCCAAGAGTCTGTCCGCTCACCCGTGGAATCGGGCGGGGTGTTTCCCTGGTCCAGCCGCTGCGCTCTGGCGTGCGCGCGAGAGGAAACAGTTGACGAGCGGTTGCCAGCAGTAAGGCCATGACGTGGTCCGACACCTCCTCCAGGCAGAAATCCGGAACGTTGGTGACGAGCATGCCCAGCTCGGTGGCGCGGCCGATTGGGATGTTATCCAGCCCGATGCCATAGCGGCTGACCATTTGGCAGTTTGGTGCAATGTCCAGGGCCTCTGCCGGCACGTCCTTCCAACAGGTCAGGATCGCATCCGCCTCGGGGGCCAGGGCAATGATCTCCTCTGGCGTACCGTCTCCGGCCAGCATGACCTCGCCATCAACTGCCGCCAGCACCTCCTTTTCGATTTCGAGATCTGGCCAGGCAATATCGGTAATTAGAATTCGACGGGTCATTTCTGCGGCTCCATTTGGTTCCTGAAAAGGTTGTTAGGCCCGGCACAAGTTTGACCGCGGCCTTCTTTTTCCGATTATTCGAGAGATTCGTTACGGCATTCAACTCTCGACGGCCATCTCCGCGGCGATTTTTTCTGCCATCATCATCACAGTGGCGTTGATGTTGGCGCGGACATTGTCCGGCATGAGTGAGGCATCGACAATTCGCAGTTTGTCGATGCCGTGAACGCGGCCGGACTGGTCGGCGACAGCGAGCGGGTCCGATGGCAGGCCCATCTTGCAAGTGCTGGAAGAATGATGCCCCGTATCGGCACTGGCAAGCATCCATTGGTCAAGGGCCGCACTGTCATGCAGCGCCTTTCCAGGTCCCAGCAAAGCTTCCCCGCTAATCGTGCGAAAGGCTGGGTGCTCTTCGATCAGTACGGTACAAAGCCGAATTGCTTGCCTTTCCCGCTCACGATCGAACGATTCTTCGAAATAGCGGAAATTGATAAGAGGTTGGTCCTGAATGTCGGTGCTTCGCAGACGCAAACTGCCCTGCCCGACTGCAAGGTTTAGCGTCGGACGCACGAACAGGAAATCGCCGGTGTCGCCGCTATGGTCAGGTACTGCCGCGACGTAGATGGTCATGTCGTTGGTAAGGTCCGAACCATCGGCTGTGTAGCGCAGGCAGGCCTGATGCCAGTGAAAGCGGTTTGATGGCTTGAACGACAGCCGCCACTTCAGGTCTACCGCCGGATGATCGCGCAGGTTGCT
Source organism: Caldilineaceae bacterium (assembly GCA_958295845.1). Taxonomy (GTDB): domain Bacteria; phylum Chloroflexota; class Anaerolineae; order Caldilineales; family Caldilineaceae; genus Bin5. The sequence goes on along the minus strand of OY282376.1, from coordinate 3,284,044 downwards.
TCCTACTCCGGGAAGGTGGTGGCTTAGGTTCACGCCGATTTCTTGGAGATGCGGCGCCGGGCCGATTCCGGAAAGCATCATGATCTGCGGCGTGCCTATCGCGCCGGCGCAGAGTACGGTTTCGTCGGCACTATGCTGCTCCACTTTACCGTTACGTACCACTTCAACACCGACTGCGCTTCCGTTTTCCAATAGGATCCGGCGTGTCGTGCATTCCGCCAGGATTTGGAGATTGGGGCGATTTCGGGCCTGGGCCAAGTAGGTCACTGCCGTACTCTGGCGGATTCCCCCAATATTGTTAAGAGGATAAGGGCCTACGCCGGTTGCCAGCGGAAGATTGGCGTCCGGACAGTCCGGGAAGCCGGCCTGGCGACATGCCTCTGCCCAGGCCAGTTGATCCGGGCCCCATTCTTCCTCTGAGTAGCGGCGCACGCCTATGGGCCCGTCATTTCCATGATAGTCTTCGTCGCCAAAGTCGTGGTCATTTTCCAGCTTGCAATAGAATGGCAGCACACTTTCGAAGCTCCATTCATCGTTGCCCAGCGCGACCCAGGCGGCAAAATCTTCCGGGATACCGCGCAGAAAGATCTGCGCATTCACCGCACTGGAGCCGCCCACCACTCTACCGCGAGGCACCGGCACACTGTCGCCCTGCGGAGTCGCCTGCGCTGTGTATCCCCAGTCGTGTCCTCTGGCGACCATACCGGAGGAAGTACCGTAGCCCAAACGGATGTCTTCGGGCAGGCTAGCCATCGTTGGGTAGTCCGGGCCTGCTTCCAGCAAAAGCACCTGACGGGATGCGTCTTCGGTCAGGCGGGCGGCGAGAATATTTCCTGCCGAGCCGGCGCCCACGATCAAGGTGTCATAGATCACGCGGCACACAATCCCCTGATTGCAAGCCCAACGGATTGCGTATTGGCGGGCTTCGTCGGCAGCAGCTCATCGCCATCTTTGCGCTCGGGATAGCCGCTGACAATCATGCCGCCCCGTTCCAGCCTTGTTACCGGCTACTTTTCCGGTTCTTGGAGAATTCCGCAATGGGCTTCAATTCTCGCCTGCCATTTCCGCGGCGATTTTTTCTGCCATCATCATAACTGTGGCGTTGATGTTGGCGCGCACACTGTCCGGCATCAGTGAGGCATCAACGATGCGCAGCCCGTCGATTCCGTGGACGCGGCCGGACTGGTCTGCGACTGCCAAAGGGTCCGAAGGCGGGCCCATCTTGCAAGTACTGGATGAATGATGCCCGGTTTCGGCGTTGGCCAAAATCCATTGGTCTAGGGCTGCATTGTCATTCAGCGCGTCTCCAGGGCCCTGCAAGACTTCCCCTTTTACCGTGCGAAAGGCTGGGTGCTCTTCTATCAGTTCAGTACAAAGCCGGATGCCTTCCCTCTGCCGTTCACGGTCGAACAGTTCTTCGAAATAGCGGTAATTGAGTAAAGGTTGGTCCTGAATGTCGGCGCTGCGTAAAAGCAGTACACCCTGTCCAATGGCAAGATTGAGAGTCGGGCGCACGAAAAGGAATGCTTCTGTATCGGCCGCGTTGTCGGGAACGGCACCGATGTAAACGATCATGTCGTTGTTCATCTGTGAACCGTCGGCTGTGTAGCGCAGGCCGGCCTGGTGCCAGTGGAAACGCCCTGTTGGCTTGAATAACAGGTGCCAGAATAAATCTACGGTTGGATGGTCGCGCAGGTTGCTTCCCACCCCGGGTAGATGGTGACTGACACGAACTCCGACCTCCCGCAGATGGGACTCAGGGCCGATTCCGGATAGCATCATGATCTGCGGCGTGCCAATCGCACCGGCGCAGAGGACTGTTTCGTCAGCGTGGAACCGTTCCGGCTTACCATTGCGTACCACTTCAACACCGACGGCGCTCCCACTTTCCAACAGGATTCGGCGCGTAGTGCATTCCGCCTGAATATGAAAATTGGGGCGGTTTCGGGCTTGGGCCAGGTAGGTCACAGCTGTACTCTGGCGAACTCCCGCAATATTATTGATGGGGTAGGGGCCGAATCCGGTTGACCCAGGCAGGTTGGCGTCGGGGCATTCGGGGAAGCCGGCCTGCCGGCAGGCCTCAGCCCAGGCCTGCTGGTCCGGACCCCATTCTTCCTCGGGGTAGCGGCGCACGCCGATGGGGCCGTCGTCGCCATGATAAGCTGCATCGCCGTAGTCGTGATCGTTTTCGAGCTTGCAGTAGTAGGGCAACACTTTCTCCCAGGTCCACCTGTCGTTGCCCATGGCCTCCCAGGCCGCGAAATCTTCAGGTATCCCGCGCAAAAAAATCTGCGCGTTCACGGCGCTTGAGCCGCCTACCACTCTGCCGCGCGGCACATCCAAGTCGTCTCGCTGTGGCGTCGCCTGCGCGGTGTACCCCCAGTCATGGCTTTTGGCGATGATGCCGGAGGGCGTGCCGAATCCAAGGCGGATGTCGGCTGGCAAGCTGTCCGTGGTTGGGTAATCGGGGCCCGCTTCCAACAGGAGCACCTGACGAGATTCGTCTTCGGTCAAGCGGGCGGCGAGGATGTTTCCCGCCGAACCGCCGCCCACTATCAGTGTGTCATAGATCAAGCAGAAACTACTCCCCTCTTACAGACCCCGCAGATTACGCACTGGCAGGCTTTGTCGGCAGCAGGTCATCGCCCTCTTTGCGTTCGCGATAGCCGCTGACCATCATGCCTGCCCGTTCGGTTCTCTTTCCAGCTACTTCGCGATTCTGCGGGTCACGGTAGCCCATGCGTACCAGCCGGCGGGGTTTCTTTGTCTGGTTAATGTAGGAGCCATGGACGGTGTCAATACAGAAAACAACGACGTCGCCGGCCTTTGCAGGAACCGCAACTGTGTCTTCGAGATGGAACTTATCGGTAGGCAGATGGGGTGAGCATGGCCCGTCCTCGGTCTCAAGGATATGGTCCAGGTGGCCCATCTTGTGAGAACCGTCGAGGAAGCGGATTTCCCCGTTCTCGTGAAACGTATCGTCGAGGTGTACAAGCACGTCGATGAAGCGTCCGTCCTGGTGGGGGTAAAAGGGGTTGTCCTGGTGCATTGGGAAGGGTTGACCGGTCTGCGGCGGCTTGATGTGCAGTGTAGTATGGTGCAGCTCCACGTTCGGGCCCAGTAGGTCGCTTAGCGCTTCGGCGAGCTTGGAATTCGTCGCGGCCCGCATCCAGGCCACCGAGTAATAGTGCAGGTCTTGCATCGCCGTCAGCTTGGCCTTGCTCTCGGTTTCCGGGTCCATGTAGGCCTGACGCCAGGGTCCTGTCCACCCAGGGTTTGTGAAGGCCCAGTCCTCTACGAGCCGGTCCAACTCGTCGGAAAGTTCCTGGGTCTGCTCGGGCGTAAACACGCGAGGGATGCGCAAAAAGCCATGTTCGTGATAGAAGCTGATCTGTTGCTGTGTAAGCACTGGGTCATCTCCCTTTGTGTGTTGAGTTACTACGTCATCGGTCGCAGTGCGGCCTCGTGTTCAAATCGAATCAATTCCAGGCAACAGCGCGTTGCGCCCACTTTGAGGCAGGCGCAAACTGATGCTGCCTTGTCTCAGGCGATGGGCAGGAGCTCGTCGCCCTCTTGACGTTCGCGGTATCCGCTGACGATAACGCCCGGTCTCCCCATACTCTGGCCGTACTCTTGGCGGTTCTGCGGGTCACGGTATCCCATACGTACAAGCCGGCGCGGCTTCTTCGTCTGGTTAATATACGACCCGTGGACCGTGTCAATACAGAACAGCACGACATCGCCAGCTTTGGCGGGGACCGCCACGGTATCCTCCAGGTGGAACTTATCTGTGGGCAGATGGGGCGAACAAGGGCCGTCTTCGGTCTCTGTGATGTGCTCCAGGTGGCCCATCTTGTGTGAGCCATCCAGGAATCGGATTTCTCCATTCTCGTGGCAGGTGTCATCCAGGTGGACCAGGACATCAATGAAGCGGCCGTCCTGGTGACCGTAGAAGGGGTTGTCCTGGTGCATCGGGAACGGTTGTCCGGCCTGCGGCGGCTTGATGTGCAAGGTTGTATGATGCAGCTCCACGCTGCTGTCCAGCAGCTGGCTGAGTGCTTCGGCAAGCCTGGGGTTGGTGGCGGCGCGCATCCAGGCCACCGAGTAGAAGTGCAGGTCGTGCATTGCCGTTAGTTTAGCTTTCTTTTCCGTATCCGGGTCCATATAAGCCAAGCGCCAGGGGCCGGTCCAGCCAGGGCTGGTGAACGCCCAATCTTCGACAAGGCGGTCCATCTCGTTCGAGAGTTCCTGCGTTTCTTCCGGTGTAAACACCTCGGGAATGCGGAGGTAGCCGTGTTCGTGATAGAAGTTGATCTGTTGCTGAGTCAGCATTGGGTCATCTCCTGTGAGTTTGCGCTAGGGGTTCATTCCTTACTGGAATTCACAGTCTGTGACTGCAGTAGCCGCGAGGTCGGAGGCTTGGGCTTTGGCAGATATATCAACCGCCGCCGCCCATGTCGACGAAGAGCTTGGAGCAAAGTGCCCTTCAACAGTACTTTGGTGGCTTAGCCGGTCCGGATCAGTTTATCTCGCACAGTGTACCGAAAGTAGGGGGAAAAACGCAACCGAGGTCGTTGGAGTCATCCAGGGAAAGGCAGTCTCTTTGCGTCTACGCGGCCGACCTAATCATTGCCTTCGAGTTCGGTTTGAATAAGGCGAACCGTGGCCGAAACGAGGGCGTAGTCCTGTCGAGGAAGAGAATCTCTAAGGAGTTCGAAGGTTTCGCAGTAGAGTAGCAGGCCAGACTGCACCTCTGCGCGTAGTGATAGTGAGCCTCCGTCACCCTGGTTCACTGTGCCAAAGGCACGGCGCAGAAGCCAAGCCCACCTGCTCTCAGGGCCGACAGCGTTGATAACATCGTCGTAAAATGTATTGTCGCTCGTCGTGAGAACTCCCCTGTGTAGGCGCATCACCCACGACAGGCCCCAGGAGAGACCGAAGCGGGCATTCAGCAGCCGGCCGGAGTCATTGCGCCGCAGGCCCTCCAACCCTTTATGTGCTTCTTCGATCCAACCGACCAGCTCCTTGCCAGCCAGTTGGTCGGCTTTCTCCTGATGCTCTGGGGTCCACTCAAATCGATGCGCTCGCTGCTGGATGGATGCGAAAACCTGGTTCGGATCCCACAGTTCCTTGCCGCGACGCAGACCATCGATGATACCGAGGGCCTGGCCCGGTTCAGTAAACCAGCTTTCAACCTGGCTGGGAGTGATCGTGCTGCGCACGACCAACCGATGACGGGGAATGCTGAGATGGGGAGGGGGCTCCAAACCAGTGGGCTTGCCCTCTTTGCCGCCAATCAGGAAGCTCTGGGCCTCGGCGTCCTGCTTATCGTCGTTTACGAAGCGTACGACATCTACGTCACTGTATGGTCCGGCGTCGCCGCGGGCGAAGCTGCCCAGGAGGGCAAAGGCTACGGTATGAGGGGTTGTCCACGCGTCTAAGTAGGAAGTAAGATCGGGAGGGAGATCCATCGGCGTACAGGTCACGGTTCGTGGCGGCGTACCAGGTCGGGCCAGATGGGCGCCAGCTTACCCTTGAAATTGCGTTCACCTACGTCCAGTGCCGGTCCTTCGACAGTTTCCCCATGTTCGATAAGCACATCGAAATAGGGTTCACGGCTTTCTGATAGCAACTGCAGCAGCTTTGTGCGCATCTCAGCACAGGTCTTCGAGTCCGTCTCGGCCAGATCGTTCATCTCGAAGGGGTCGTTTTCGAGGTCAAATAGCCGCTCGTGCCCCGTCTCATAGAATGCGTACTTCCAGCGAGAGGTCACCAGCCCGCGCCAGTCAAGAAAGTCCAGATTCCAGCGGGGGTTGCCTGACATTTCGAGCAGTACGGCATCCGGCCCTTTAAAGTCCTGCTGCCCTTGTAACGCATCGCTGAAGTCAAGCCCCTGACAGTGGACCGGAATTTCCAGCCCAAGTAATCCGAGCGTGGTAGGGAACAGGTCCACCAGGCTGAAGAGAAGCCCGTCCCTCCTCCCTTGTGCCGGAATCTGCTCAGGCCAGTGAAATACTGTGGGGATACGCACCGAATTTTCGTGGGGATTCTCCTTCCGGTTGATGGCCCCTTGCGTTCCCATATAGTCGCCGTGGTCGGAGAAATAGACGGTCAACCGGTCGCTCTTGAATTCAGGCAGGCTGTCCAACGTCTCGCGCAGGCGGCCAATATTCCAGTCGAGGTTTTCAACCATAGCGTAATAGGTGGCCAGCTGCGCCCGCATTTCCGGTGAGTCGGCAAAGCTGGGCGGGGTCTCCAATGCAGCAGGATCGAATCGTTCGAATGACTCTGGCGCCTCGAGTGGAAAGTGGGGCGGTTCAACGCTGAGCACGAGAAAGAGTGGCTCGTCGCGATCGTAAGATTGCAAATAGTCGACGGCCAGATCGGTGAGGAAGTCGGTCTGGTAGCCGTCCATCTTGCGTGGATTGGGCTCATCCTCATGATAGTAAAAGCCCTTGAACGGAGCGTTATTAATCTCGAATCCGTACCAGTCCTGGAACCCGGCCCGATGGTACTCCGGTGTACGGTGGGGCCAGCGCGTGTACTCCTCCCTTTCCGCCCTCACGACCGGTGGCTCCTGATCGTGAACGACACCACAGTGCCACTTTCCAAAATATGCCGTATGGTACCCGGCCGCCCGCAGTGCTGTCGCCGTGCTCGGCGCGCCTGCCTTGAACACGTCGAAGAAGTATTGCACTGGGCCGGAATGCGCGTGCCGCCCCGAAAAGATCGTGCCCCGTGAAGGCGTGCAGATCGGGCAGTTGGCGTAGGCGCGGTCAAAACTGACTCCTTCAGAGGCCAAACGGTCCATATTTGGGGTACGCACGTTGGCGTCGCCCATGTGGCTCATCGCGCCGCCAAAATGTTCGTCTGAAAGGATGTAAATTACATGGGGTTGACGGGCCATTTCGACTCCTTGACGCGCGGCGAAATGAAGAGTGGAGGCTGCTTAATATGTCTTCCGTCAAAGATTGGACGGGACGCGGCCATCGTGTTCAAACGTTACACAGTTCAAAGGCCTGCCGCAGCGCTTCGACGACATCGCCTCGCGGGTGAAATTCGTGGCCGACGTAGCCGTCGTAGCCGGCATTGCTGAGCGCGCGGCAGATGCCGCGGTAGTTTAGTTCCTGGTTGTCGTCCAACTCGTTTCGGCCCGGATTACCCGCAGTATGGATGTGGCCGATGGCGTCCAGGTTTTCCGTCATCGTGCGGATCACGTCACCTTCCATGATCTGCATATGGTAGATGTCATAGAGGAGTTTCACGTTGGGACTTTCTGCCTGTTGCACTACAGCCAGCCCCCAGGCGCTGTGGTCACACTGGTAGCCGGCATGGTTCACTTTGGAATTGAGAAGCTCCAGGTTGAGATTGACGCCTTTGGCCTCGGCATGCGGTGCCGCACGGCGTAGACAGGCAGCCGTGTTCGAGATGGCTTCCTCATCGCCCAATCCGGGGATGTGGTTCCCGCTAAAACAAATCAGTCCGGAAACACCGTTCGCAGCGGCAACGTCAATCGACTCGTGCAGCTCATCCGCGATCCTGTCATGGTTGGCAGGGTTGTTAAGACCGTCCGGGAGCGAGTCATGACCACTAATGCTGACCACGCGTAGACCGTGGCTGGCGGCGGCCTCGCAGAAGCCTTCGAAATTGTCGCCTCGCCCCCAAATTTCGATCGCTGGGTAACCGATCTCTTCAATCTCTGCGAAGAGTTGGTCTTGCGACATGGCGCCTTGGGGAAGGATCGGGACGCAGACTGACTGTTTGATTGGCATGCAAACGTTTCTCCTGAGAGGGAGCGAACTCTGTCACGTCGGTAGATCAGTAGATCACTTTGTTAAGTGGGTACTCAATTATGCCTGTGGCGCCCGCTTGCTTCAGGTCGGGGATCAGGTCGCGAACGACTTTTTCGTCGATAATCACTTCGAGCGCGACCCAGTCCGGGTCGGTCTGATTGGTAATCGAAGGAGTGTGAAGGGCGGGCAGCTTCGCCGTAATCGCTTCAAGAGAGGCTCGTGGAAGATTCATCTTGAGGCCGACCTTCGCGCCGGCTTGCAGGGCACCTTTCAGGAGCATCGCCAGGTTCTCGATCTTCTGCCTCTTCCAACTGTCGGCCCAGGCATCGTGATTTGCGATCAGCTTGGTCGTGGACTCGGCTACGGTATCGACGATACGAAGCCGGTTGGCCCGCAGCGAAGAGCCGGTCTCCGTACCTTCGACGACGGCATCGACCAGCAAAGGCGCTTTAACTTCGGTCGCGCCCCATGAGTACTCTACTTCGGCGCGCACGTCGTGCCGTTCCAGGTAACGGCGTGTGACCTGCACAAGCTCGGTGGCGATTCGCTTGCCTTCCAGGTCTTTAGGACTGTGAATTTCGGAATCGTCCGGAACGGCCAGCACCCAGCGATAGGCCTGGTTGGTGGCCTTGCTGTAGACCAGGTCCTCCACTTCGAGGACATCGGCCTCGTTCTCCTGCACCCAGTCCTTGCCGGTGAGGCCGACGTCGAGTACGCCCCTCTCTACGTAGCGAGCAATCTCCTGAGCGCGAAACATCAGACAGCCGACTTCCGGATCGTCAATGTAAGGCGCGTAGGAACGGCCGCGTACGTACACCTGATAGCCGGCCTTGGCAAATAGCGCAATTGTTGATTCCTGCAGGCTGCCCTTCGGAATTCCTAGTGTCAAACGACTCATTGTGGTCCTCAATCAAAGTGAAAGGTTATTTTCTGTTTCCGGCTTTGAACCCACAGTAGTTGACAGGGGTATTCTAAGTACTCCGACTTGCTGTCATACGGGCGCCAACCGCCAGGATAGTTCAGATTTCTCTTCCCGTTCCCCGGCTGTATTGCCTGACCGGTCAACACGGCGATAGTAGCAACTCGCCCGCGCTTTGCCGTCATCATCCTTGGTGTGGCACGCGCCTGCACCCATAGGGCGCACAAGATAGAGAATTGAATTCTGTTCGCAATTGACGCGCACATCAACCAGTTCGAGTTTGTCGCCGGATGTCGCGCCTTTCACCCACAATTCGTTGCGCGAAGTGCTCCAAAAGGCGGCAACGCCGTGTGTCAGCGTGTAAGCCAGCGCTTCCTGGTTGACGTAGGCAACGATAAGTACATCCTTCGTGTCGAAGTCTTGGACCGCCACCGGGATGACAGCGGCCTCACCGCGGCCGATTGCCTGCAACTTGCCGAAGTCCAGCCTCAAAGCGTTCCCCTCCTCCAATTCGGAGGAGAAAGACTCGGTGCTCTTGTCGGAACTTTTCATCGTGGTTCTCTTCTGCAAATGTAACTAATTGTCTACCAGGTTTCAACTCATTCCAGCGCGTTTCCCCACACTTCCATATCAACCTCTACATCCTCTCGGTTGACAACGTCATCCAGGAGAAGATGGGCTTCAGGCAGGTCCTCGAGACTCTCGGCTACGAGGACTAAGTCCGCGGGGGTGGCATCGGTGACGTAAGCCTTCTCGAAGATCTTCTTAGGGTTCAACCAGTAGCCGCCGGCCGCCAGCTTGCCCCACTTTGTAAGCAGATAGAGGATTACGTAGTCGCGCCCGTTTCGGCTTGTGTCGACGATGCGCGAGCCGCTGACACTGATCGGATAAAGAAACTCGATTCCGGACCGCGTGCGCTCTGCTCTGAAGTACCGAATGTTCGACGTGCGGGCAAAGCGATAGACCGCCTTCTGAATCAACGCCCCGGGAACTGATTCCGCCATTTCTCTTGTTTGGCTCGTTCAAAATGCCGGCTGCAATATGCACCATAGCCTAGCAGTCTTACCAGATATTGTCCAGATAAGGTGGTGGCTGTGGAAGGTTGGCCGCCTTCACTTTGGCCGATACTTGCAGACTTTTTCAAATAGAGTTCTTGTGCAAAGAGACGCTCTCAAAAGTGCGGGGAAAGAACTTCGCGGCCGGGACATTCGAGAGTCCTGTTATGCCTTTAGCGAGTCTCCTGGTTCCCACCAGCATCCACAGGAAAAGCTGCGGGCCATGAAGGCCAAGAATGGCTTCTACACTCGGACTTACCCGTAGGGCTGATGTTTGACCTCTTGGAATCCAGAGGAATCCTTGACATCAGTATGCCGTCTTGTTACTATCGTTAGAGCTTAGTCGGTCCAGACCTGACAACAACTAGAGGTTCGTTTACAGGCTCGTTGCAAGACAATCGTTTGGGCGTTCGCCGCTGGCACTCTTGTGTCTGGATCCGGTAGGACAACAAAAGGCGGCGGCGCTTCGGGACAGCGTCTGCAGCATCAGGCAACACGAGCTCCCCCCTGGAGGTAATCGCACAATGTCTGTCAGTACCAGCCAGCCCGAATCGAGCGCTTCGCCAACAGTTCCTTTGCTGACTACCGTCATTTCCGTTTTTGTTCTCTTTGCCCTCCTCGCACTGACTTCCAAAATGGAGGAGTTTGAAGTCCTCGGCTTCCTGGTGCCGTACGAGAACTACATTTCGGTCGCCTTGGTGGTGCTCCTGGGGCATATTGCCGTACAGTCCGGGACCAAATGGGTATACATAGTCGTTCAAAGGCGAATGACAGAAGACGTTGCCCGAACCATACGAGTCATCTCAAGACTGGTCGGATATGGGCTGATTTTCTCGTTCCTGGTTTCGGTCTTAACTGATAACGCCGCGGCCGCGTTGACGATGGGCAGCTTCGCGGGTTTGGTCGCCGGCTTTGCCTCGCAGACCGTCATGGGACACACTGTGGCCGGGATCTTTCTGGCCTTGTTTCGCCCAATTGGAATTGGTGACAATGTGACCATAGGCAGAAACTCCGGGATCGTTTCCGACATCACTCTGATGCACATTGTGCTGGACTCTGAAAATGAGGTTAGCCTGATACCGAGCTCCACCGTCGTAAGCACGGTCTTAGTAAAGCACAAGGAGAGCGAGTGACAGGGTGTGCGAGTTTTTCGCAACCTGCTGAAGCGCTTCCATTTGTGACTATGCTTCAGTCCTGGGCTCTGAACTTGCCAATAGAGCCGGAGGCATTCGAGAATCTGCTGAATGTGAATCGGGCTCCAATAGGCTGGAGCCACTGACAATGTATAGGTGGGCAGTCACAATCTGATTGAATCACTGTTTCCTGCCCGCGCTTGTCGTCCAAACTGACTCGAATGGGTGATTTCTAGCCCTTCAGCTACTTGCTACAGAAAGGAAATCGAAGTATGGATGTTTCCAAAACAATCGCCTCTCAATTCCACGCCGCTTTGTCGATGATGGAGGAGATAGTTCGTACCTGTCCCGAGGAGTTGTGGAACGAGCCGGACCAGTCAACCCCGTTCTGGCGCGTCGCTTACCATGGGCTCTTCTACGTGAACTTTTACCTGCAAACGACGGAGCACGATCATGCTCTTTGGGAGGGCGCGCGCGAAGGCTATCAGTTCCTGGGCCCGGCGCCCTTTCCTCCGCACGAGCAGCCCAAGGCAGATCAACCCTACACCCCAGAAGAGATCCTGGAATTCCTTGAATTCTGCCGCGACGCGGTAGACAGGATGGTGCCTACGACTGACCTGAGCTCACCGTCCGGCTTTCACTGGCTGCCGTTTGACAAGATGGAACTGCAGATCTACAACATCCGCCATCTGCAGCAGCACGTAGGAGATCTGGGTACAATTCTGATGATGCGGGCGAACCTGGAAACACACTGGGTTGGCACGGGTTCAGGCCGTCTGCCCGAGTAGGCTGAATCTGCCTCATCAGCAGAAGACCGGGACCGACCTGACACAGTGAAGCGGGGGAAACTCATGCACCTTTCCATGCACAATTGGATGCGCGCAGAACCGATCGAAGTAACCATCCGCAGGCTGGCCCGCTACGGTTACAAAAGCATCGAGATCAGCGGTGAGCCGGATGTCTTCGATACAAGAGAGCTGAGAAAGTTGCTGGCCGAAAACGGAATCGCCTGCTGGGGGGCAGTCTCACTGATGTTTGAGGGGCGGGACCTGATCCACGCCGACGAGTCCGTGCGCGCCACCTCTATCGGCTATCTTAAAGACTGCATCACGATGGTCAAGGAGTTGGACGGCTACGAAATGACTATCGTGCCGTCGCAGGTGGGCAAGGTGGCGGCGATGGACACTCCGGAGCAGGAGTGGGCCTGGGCTGTAGAGAGCTTGAAGGAGGTCTATGTCCATGCACAGAAGGAAGGAATACGCATGGCGCTGGAACCGCTCAATCGTTTCGAGACCAACTTCCTCAATCGCGCCGACCAGGCGATGCTGCTGGCCGAGGACGTCGGGCCGGACTGCGGCGTCTGCATCGACACGTTCCACCTGAACATTGAAGAAGCCGACATGATCGAGGCGATCAGAAGTTCGAAGGAGCGCCTGGTTGATTTTCATGTGGCCGACAACAACCGCATGGCCTGCGGCATGGGCGCGCTGGACTGGCCACTGATTGTGAATACGCTGAAGGAGATTGGTTACGACGGCGCGGTGACAGTTGAGTTTGTGGCGCCTTTGGACAGAACGCCGGCCAACCCCTACCAGAACGCGGTGGCTGCAGCCGAAGAAGAGCTGACCGCGGAACAGCTACAGTTCATCCAGGACCACGGCAGCGGCGTTCTTTCGGAAGAATTCTACAGTTGGCTCGTTGAAGAGACGGCGAAAACACTGCTGCCCCTGCTCTGAGGCGTTAGTTCGTCCAACCTTCATCGTCTCATGCACAATGGCTATCGCCCAAATTGAAGACTGGTGGCTCAGCCTGTTGGCGTAATAGCTGGTGCAAGGGCAGGCGTGAGCCTTTGCAGTAGAGCGATAGTTTAGTGTTTAATTCAGTCCAAGAGCCGTACATTGAGGTAATGACTGGAAAGACATGCCCCGAAAGATCCGAGCGTTGATCAGAGAACTGGAGAGGGCTGGGTTTACAAACAGGGGAGGAAAAGGCAGCCACAGGAATTTCTGGCATCCAAAGGGGATGAGGGTAACGGTTTCTGGGAATCCCAATGATGATGCCAAGCCTTACCAAGAGAGGGAAGTCCGAAGAAACATTGAGGAGGCTGAAAGATGACCGGTAACGCAAACAATCGCGGCGTTGTCGAATGGTCGGAAGAAGACCAATGTTTCATTGGGTATTGGCCAGGTATAATTGGTCCCTGTTGTCATGGTGATGACGAAGCAGAGGTATATCGGCAGTTGCGTAGAATAGTAGACGAGTGGTTGGAGATCGAAAGCGAACACCAGAGGGAGTTCTCCTCTGGTCAGAATTCCTAACTGGAATCATATGCAGGTAGAGTGAGGTTCTTCTTAACCAAATATCGAAGAGTTCAACCAGGAGTAGAACAAGCTGTCACTCGGTGTGGCAATCCCTTCAAGCATATTCTCCCCAAACAACTTCCATGGCTCAACCAGACAGAAATGTTACCTGAGAAGGTCCGTATGTCACTGGAGGAAACTGGGACACGAATCAATCAGGTTATTTAACACTTCAGTTCTACTCAATCGGCCTGCTTAAACCATTTCTGGTCGCACTTAAATTGAGAGTGCACTAGAAATTGGTAAAGGGTACAAAGACGCTGTCGATGTTTCTGACCATTTCATTGCGTTACAAAGAAAAAGCGTTTCTATAGCGAAATCCTCCTGCCCTCTCGCGCCGAGCGATAAGCCCCCAAGATCATCTCGACCGACTTGCGTCCCTCCTCGGCGCTGACGTGCTCATCGCTCAAGCCTCTAACGTAGTCGACAAAAGGCCGCGGTACGCCCGCGATGCGTTCCCCCTGGCTTTCCGGTATCGGCAGGTCAAACTCCTGCCAATCGGTGTCGCCTTGTCGGATCATGCGCAAGGGGGCGACTCCTGGCGGGCGAGGTGGTAAGGTGGACACGGCGTCGCCGTAGTCCTGAATGATAGTGCCTTCGGCGCCGAAGATCTCGGTCGTGTTGACCCCGGCGACCGTGGTGGAGCCATTGAACAAGGTGCCTAAAGCGCCGCTCTCGAAACGGAACAGAGCGATCCCGTTGTCGTCAGGAGCAACATTCGAAACGATGTTGTCGATTTCAGCCATGACCCGCTTGGCTGGGCCGAACGTCCAGTAGAACCAGTCGGCCGCGTGAATGGCATCGTCGAAGAACATCCCGACGTTGGAAACGGGATCGACGTGCCAACGGGAGGGTCCGGTGAAAAAGGCCTCGTTGTTGAGTACGTTGATACAGTGCCGGCGCCGCACAACAGCAATTTCGCCCACTGCTTTCGCGTCAACCAGCTCTTTTATCATGCGGTTGACTGGGTCCTGCCGCATCTGGAAAGCGACGCTGAACTTTACGCCGGTGCGGCGAATAGTGTCGATGATACGATCGCAGTCGTCGAGCGTTGTTGCCAGCGGTTTCTGGCAGAGGATCGCCTTGCCGGCCGCAGCGGCCAATTCGACATACTGGGCATGACGATTAGTCTCGGTTGCAACGATGACGGCGTCGATATTGGGGTCGTCGGAGACGGCCTCGGCGTCGGCGCGGAACTCCATGCCGAAGGCAGCGGCAGCTTCACGTCCTCGCTGCTCGTTGTCGTCCCAGCAGGCAACCAATTCGACATCATCGAAGTCCTGCATCACGCGGCAGTAGGCGTTGCTGTGACCGTGGGCGTGGCTCAGGACGCCGATGCGTACTTTATCCATGTGAATACCTCGGAAATGTAATGTGGGAAGGTAGTGGGGTCAGGCCTTCAGGCCACCGGCGGTCAGGCCGCGCACATAGTGTCGCATACCGAAGGAAAACAGAACGATCAGGGGCACCGAGGCCAGGATGTAGCCAGCCATCTGCGGACCGAGGTCGGTCACGCCGATTTCGGAGGTAAATTGGGTCAAGGCCACTGCCACGACCTGGCGTTTCGGGCTTGAGATGACGACCAAGGGCCACATGAACTGGTTGTATGTGGTCACGAGCCTGACGACTGCGACTGTCACGAGAATTGGCGCGGACAGGGGCACAGCGATCCGGACGAAACTTTGCATTTCGCTCGCACCGTCGATGCGTGCTGCGTCGAAAAACTCCTCCGGCAGGGTAGCGAAAAAGCTACGGCAGAGCAGCAGGGCGAACACCTGACCGCCCGATGTCCACGGCAGAATCAGTGCCCAGTAGGTATTCTCCAGCCCCATATTGAGGATAAGCACATAAGCGGGGATGAGCGTCAGAATCGGCGGGATCATCAGCAGGGCGAGGATTCCCGTATAGAGAACCTCCTTGCCCGGAAAGCGGTGGCGCGCAAAAACGTAGCCGCTCAGACTGGCGAGCAAAACGGTTGCCGCGGTGGAAGTGCCGGAAGTCAGAATGGAATTGAGGATTGACCGCCAGATCGCGAGTGAGCCAAGAGTGAAGTTCACCCAGCGATATGGATTGGGCAGAGACCAGAACCGACCGTATATCTGGCCGTTGTCTTTGAGAGCAAGCACAATCAGATAGAGGATAGGGATAAAAGTAATGAAGAGCAGTATGAGCAAGACGGCATACAGGATCATTTGCCCAAGGCTAAACTTCGAGGCATTGAAGAGGGAAGTCAACGCGTACATGCTCCCGCCTTCGGTTTCGCCGCTTTGGGTGTCCCCTGTAACCGGAAGAGGCTGTTCCGCCCCTTTTTGTCCTCGTGCCGATACCATTTCAGGCCTCATATTCGGTGGAGGAACGGACGTATCGCATATTGATGATTGTGCCAGCCAGAATAATTAAGAAGAGAATCATGCCGATGGCCGAGGCCACGCCCATTCGATCCATGCGCATTGCCAGGTAGTAAAGTTCCAGGGCAGGCGTGTAGGTGGCGGCGCCAGGGCCGCCGCCGGTTGTCAGGAAGACAAGCTCGAATGTCTGCACCGCATTGATGAAATTGAGTATCAGGAGCAGCTTGATCTGGCCCATGAGCAGGGGCAGGTCGATAGTCCAGAAGCGTCGCCAGGTGCTGGCTCCGTCGACAAGGCTGGCGTCGATGATTTCGTTGGAAATCGAAATGAGGCCGCCGTAGAATATGAGCAGGGCGAAGGCGTTGACCCAGGGCACACCGATAAAGATGATGGCGCCCAGAGACACGCTGGCGTCTCCGTACCATACGCGAGTCAAGTGTTCCAAGCCGAAAAGTTTGAGGCTCTCGTTGAGGAGGCCGATGGCGGGATCGTAGATGTTGTTCCATACCAGGATCTCGACCACTGCCGGCAGAACAATCGGAATGACAAAGAGCGTACGGAACCAATACTGGGAGAACCTGTTGCGCACATTGAAGATTAATTCGGCTACCAACAGCGGAAAAGTCATTGTCTTAATGATCGAGACAACGACCAGGATGCCGGCGTTGCGGAAGCCGGAGAGGAAGAAACGATCTCCCATCAGGAAGCGGAAGTTTTCAAGTCCAACCCATTCGGTGCTGACGCCGGGACTCCATTTGGTAAATGCATGGTAGAGGCCCGAAAAGGCGGGATAGTAGTTGAAGGTCAGCAGCAAGAGTAAGGTCGGCAGGATCAGCAGGTAGGAAAGGCGCGCCCTCCACATGGATTGCAGGAGGCCGATGGGTCCAGCGGCGCTGCGTTGGTAGATCACCTGGCCTGAGGCGGTGTTGCGGGCTGCCCACGTGGCCAACAGGATCAACAGCGCGAATACGCCTACCAGAACGAAAATGAGTCTTTGGCGTTGGGCTGTCGACTGGGCGGCACCAGACACGGCCGCGGACCGGTCGTAATATCGGGCGGCGCCGGCGATGGTTCCAATGGCCAAGCGGCTGCCATCTCCAGCCAGAGCGACGCTCAACACATCATCATCTTGTCTGAAGCGGTGCGTGAGTGTGCCATCGCCGGCAAGCAGATAGGCGCTGCCGTCCTCCGAACCGACGAGGGCGGTGGAGCCGTCGGCGGCAAGCGCTACGCCGACTATTGTATCCTCGGCCTCAAAGCGCCAGATTTCATTTCCATTGGCGCCGTTCAGGAGCGTTGCAGAACCGTCTTCCGTGCCCGCCAGAATGCGGGCGCCGTTTGGCGTTACAGAAACGGACTGCACACTGTAGTCAAGGCCGGCCTGCAACAGCGCGCTGCCTGTGCGGCTATAGATGGTTATCAGCCCGTCACTGGAGCCAACTACGACGCGGGCCTTATCGCCACTGCCGTAAATGTCAACTGCCTGCACGCCAATGCCCAAGACCTCTTGCCAGACCAGGTTTCCCTCGCCGTCAAGGACATAGACTGTCAGATCATCGGATGTTGCAGCGACGAGTGAGCCGTCACTTGCGACTGCTGCATTGTTCATTGGCCGGGTAGCCTTGAATTGCCACAGCATGTTGCCTTCGCCGTCGAGCAAGTAAACAAACCGATCCTCTGACGCCACCGCCAGCCACTGCCCGTCTGGTGAGATGTCCACCCCGGAAATACTATTTTCGGCTTCGAATTGCCAGATTAATTCTCCTGAACTGTCGAGCACTCGCAGTGTATTATCACGGCTGCCAATAACCACACGGCCGCCGTCTGCCGTGAGAGCAAGCGCCTGTATGCGGTTTGCAGTGTCTTGACCCCATAGCTGACCATCAGGGGACTGTGCGGCAAGAGGCAGAGCCAGGCCCAACAAGAGGGCAACGGCGAGGGCTATGCTGCATATTGCCGGTCTGAGGCGGATGGCGCTACTGGCTGAACGCCAACACGACATGCCGCTCCTGTGCAGGAGCGGCATGTCTGGTGAACCATATTGTGAACGAGCTTTCGCCCGTACGCGATACAAGGAAGACGCCATAGTTAGTCGTTAGCGTAAGCTGGACATCTATCCGTCGTCCGAGAAGGACGGCGGACTCTGTCTGTTAGTACGGTCCAGCAGCGACCCAACCCGGCGGGCGTTTTTCAGGGCTGTCCAGGTCTTCGTGCGTCAGGTTGAGGAATTCCAGCAGTCCGTCAAAGTTGTCTTCGAGCAGAGACTGATAGCCGGCGGCGAACTCTTCGGCCGTCAGCTTGCCTTCAAAGAATTCCTGAACCATGATCGACCATTCGCGTTTGGTTTCTTCATATTTGAAGAAGCCGCGGGCGACAGCGTCGCCTGGCGCGCCGGGCTTTTCATAGTTGCCGATGAAGACGCTCTGGGCGAAAATCTCCTCCCATTTCCCCGGCAGGGAAACGTTCTTGATCAGAGGCGGACCAGCGATGCCACCCTGGAGGTTCTCGGTATCCAGTTTGTTCTCGAGGAAGATCTGCATCCCCTGCGGACTTGTCCAGAACATGACAAAGTCGACTTCGAGATCGTTCTGGGCGCGGTCCTTGAGCGGCAAGGCCAGATAGCCTGAGGTCAACTCGTTGGCGCGGGCGGTGCCCTGTACGCAGGGTCCTTCGATTGTCGGGAAGGCAAAGCGCCCGTATTCAAACTCGACGGCTGCGGCCGAATCCTCTTCAGTTACTTCAGCCTGACCACCGTACTCACCCTGTGCCAGTGAACGGATGTCCTTGGGCAGGCTGGTGTAGATACCGCCGTGCACCATGCGCATGGCAGCTCTCTGGGTCAGGAAGAGTGGGTAAGCATCGGTCATGCCGGTCCAGCCTTCGGGCACGAAGCCGTTCGCCGTCTTGAAGATGCGCCCGACCTGTGTCATCATTTCGACGGTGCACTCGTTGTTGAAGTTGATATCGCCTTCGCGCAATGCCTGGAGGTGACGGGCGATATTGACGGAGACTCGGTCGGGATCGTCGTTGCGCACGTCGGTTGGATCGTATGACCACGTGTCGTCGATCCCCTCGCGGAAGCACCAGTCGCCTTCCTGGCACTGGATGATCTGCAGGTCGTCGCGGTGGTACTGGTCCATTGCCGAGCGCATCAGCCAGGGCATGCGGCCGCCGCCCCAAATCTGCTCAGTAGTACCTTCAATGGCGATGGGGATGAGGCCGGCGTCGCGCAGCTTCTCGTTCCATTCGACAAACTGATCCCAGGTGGGGCGCGGCGGGACATCGGTGATGCCGGCCTGTTCAAAGTGATCCTTGTTGTAGATCCAGAAGGTCTGGACCGACTGGTAAGGCATGGTGAACATCTGGCCGGTATTCGGGTCGCGCACCAGGTTCAAGCCCCACTCTTCGAAGCTTTCCACCCATTTCTCGCCCGTGTAAGGATTCACTTTGTTGAGGTACTGTCCCCAGTCGACCAGGCGGCCCTCCTGGGCGAATTCACGCAAGTGGGGCGACTCGATCAGCGAAACGCGCGGCACTTCCGAGGTGAATTGGGAGCGAATCCACTGGAGATAGGCGTCCACGCCCGGCGGCTTAAGCTCGACCAGGACGTCGACATCCGGGTGCATCTCCATGTAGGCATCTGCAATCGCCTGGTACGTCTGCACGTCGTTCGAAGCGATGCTGATGACGACTTCGCCGCTCATCTCCATTGCTTCTTCTTCGGATTCCTCGATCTCGACGACCTCGTCATCAGCGGGCGCCGCTTCTTCGGCGGCGGGCGCTTCTCCAGCCATGCCGCCGTCTGCGGGCGCGCCGCAAGCGGCCAGTATGACCAGCGCCAACAGCAGGAGCAGGCCGAGACCGGTTCGGTAAAGTTTCATAGACTTTTTCCTTTCGTTGTGGCTGCAATGATTACGATTTCGTGCTTTTCGCTCTATGTCGCAAGGGGCCGAAGCAGGCCTAAGGAATGTTTGTGATCAATTTTCCGCAAACGGAAAGGTACCTTCGTAACCGAGCGTGTCCAATGTGAACTGCGGGTTGCTGACAAACTTGATGCCGGGAAACATTGGATTCTGCTGGTAGTGAAGGACGATGTTGGCGCGAATCTCGCCTTGGGGATCCGGTCCCATTTTTGCGCCCTGGTGGGGAATGTGGCTATAAAAGACGACTGCATCTCCGGCCATCGGGTACAGATGTGCTAACTCCTGATGGTCACACCAGCTTTGGAAGGGGTCATTTCGATCCTCGGTATAGCGCAGGAATGGGATCAGGTCCTCAGGTACGGGCCGGTCGAAGTAGTTCTTGACGAAGGTCAGTCGCGCTCGGTCGGGTGTGTTGTCGGTCAAATAGAAAGTGGAGTTCAGACAAAGGCCACGGGTTGGATTCAGCGATTCGGATTTCTCCAACTGGTAGTAATAGTCGGAGAAATCCATGTGCCATTCCTGCAGGTAGTCCGCCGGGTTGACGTGGGCGCGCAGACTGCGCAGCTGGCACTGCTTTCCCATAACGGCTTGCAGGTAGGGGGCCACGCTCTCGTGTCCAATCAGTTCCCCTGACAACTCGGGCTCGAGGGCGAGCAGCTTCTCGAACGCAACATTGCCTACGCCGTTGCTGATTTCATAGGCGCCGCGATCGTAGAGAGCGTACAGCACGGTCTTCCACTGTTCCACCCGCTCAGAGGGCAGCGCGTTGGGAATTAAGATGAAACCATCGCGGTTCAACTGATCGAGTTGCACCTGGATTTCTGGAGAGTGCTGGTCCATTGTTCATCCCCGCAACGAGTGGTCAGACGGCAGGCACATCTTCTGCTTTTCCGCTATGGTGAGAGCGGATGGCGGCCTCGATAATCTCCTGCACGGCCAGCCCTTCGCGACCGGAGGCCTCGATTTCATCACGAGGCGCGCCTTCGTCCACCTGCTCAATCCAGCGATTGATGCGGTTGGTGAAGGTGGCGTCGAAGCCGCTGAGGCCGCCCATTATGCTGTTGCGCACGACGGTCAGTTCGTCGCTCTGGCGGGGGTAGAGTGTCAACTCCTGGTACAGGTTGTCGAGCACGAAGCGGCCGCCAGTCCCCATCACTTCGCAGCGTTCCAGGTTGTGCCGGGGGTTGGTGTCATAGCTGCCTGTCAAATGACCCACGACCCCATTGGCAAATTCCAGGTTAACTTGGGCATTGGAGTAGCAGACACGTCCCGGCGCCTGGTTGAAGAAGGCGTGAACGCGCTTCACGTCGCCACAGAAGTAGCGCATGATGTCGAGGCTGTGGGGGTGGAGGGCGCGAATATGGAACCAGGGCGACGTGTCGTTAGGGTTGCCGATCCACATCGTCATGTTCATGAGCAGCAGATCGCCCAGCTTGCCCTCATCCACCCACTGCTTGGCTTTGGCAGCCGGCGGCACGAAGCGGTGGTTGAGGTTGATGCCGAAATAGAGACCGGTCTCGTCGGCCTTGGCCGCCATTGCGCGGGCATGTTCGATGTTGTTGGAAATCGGCTTTTCGCATAATACATGCAGCCCTGCATCGAAGCATTCCATCACTGGTTCGTAGTGATGACCGCCGTTTTCGGGGCCGGCGGTGGTGACACTGACTGCATCCAAATCAACCGCGTCGAGCAGTTCCGATACGCTGTAATAGGCGGGAACGCCAAAGCGCGACGCGGCCGCGTCGGCAATGCTCTTGTCCATGTCACAGACGGCGACCAGGTTGGCGCGTTCGCTGGCCTGGTAGACACCGGCGTGCGTTCTGCCGATGTTGCCCAATCCAATAATCGCTACGTTCAGCACGAAGCATCCTCCTCAAAGTGGAGCGGATTCGTATAGTCTAAGGGCTGCTGGTGGGAATTCAAGATTGGTGGCAATGCTAGCATAGCAGGGAAAAACTGTCAATCGGCACTCTGAATGTACCCACGCCAATCGTACCAAGAATCGGACCCTAAAACTGCCTGCAAGGGTTGCCCTCCAAACAGTTCAGACTGCCTGGCGAGATTCTTTCGCGATTCATTGCAGTTGCCCGGGATTTATTCGGAACCGGGCAGTTGAGGCGGACTTGGGCGGACCAGGGGTGCGTTTCCCTGCTCTTGCTTGACTTTGGAAGTGTTACGTCGCTCTTCTTGGTGGCTTATGGTCGGATCGAATGGAGGCAAGTCACCGGCTGTCGGATGCTCACCTTCCTGTTCAGAAAATTGGCTGGCGAGAAAGACGGCTTCTTCTGACCGGCGCCATCGCGCCTCAGATCGGACACCAAATCAGCCATCGAAAAGCGCGCGATAGGAGGGGGTCCTACATCGTTCAGTCAACACCGCAGTGTTCTGTACAAAACCGATGCATTTGCCCGAGGTCGGGTCGCGCCGTGTCGCGCCAAGTCTACAAATGTCGCGCCATGTATACGCATGTCGCGCGAAAACGGAAATTTCTTGTTGAACGATTTTGTCCAGCTTCGCCAACGATGTCTTACGGTCCTTTGCGGCTAAAGGGCAGATGAGTAGCTGGCAATTCACAGATTTTCAACTGACCTCCTTCGCATTCCGGTATTCTCTTAGCGATATCGAAGGTCTAATCACGTTGATACCCTCTCAGCTCTGCTTCGACGATTTCGGGCGCCCTGCAGTCCCAGAAGTCTCAATATGGCTGTGTTGCAAAGGGAAGTGCGAGCGAGAATCAGGCGGATGAAATCTGGGCCGAAGCCACTGCCGGAATCTCCTTGTCTGCACCTGTCAAGTGAATCGCTCGGCCAGTTTTTCCTTGTAAGGCTTGGACCGATGGTAGATGAGCGGGTTCTGCCGGTCGTCTTCGAGCAGGTCGCCGATCTCGTAGCTGGCGAACTGCTCGTCGTTCAGGATGTTCTGTATGCCGTTAAAGGTGCAGCCGTCGGGCATGAAGCCGCAGGTCATCGCACGCCGCCAGCCCGGGGTCATATTGGCGCCGGCGCCGTGGGCAATAAGTCCATTGTGAAAGGAGGCGGAACCGGCTTTCATCTCGGCAGGGGCCGCCATTATGTCTTTCCACTGTGGGTAGACGCGAAAGATGTCGCCGATGTTTTCGCCGATACTGACATTATCGAACGTGGCCGTTTTGTGGCTGCCGGGCAGGAAGTAGAGACAGCCGTTCTGTAGCGTGGCATCATCCAAAGCGACCCAGAGGCTGAGTGTCTCACGTGACGAGTATGACCAGAACGGGTTGTCGAGATGCCAGCCGGTAGGGTTGGCCCAGGGCTGTTTGATCAGTGCCTGGTCATGCCAGAGGCGCACCCCATCCACGCCGGCCAGATCCGAAGCCAGCTTGCCCAGGCGCGGGTCCAGAATATGCCTCCGTATGTCCGGACTGTCCTGCCAGAGATTGACTCGCTGGACGAATACATAGTCGTAGTAGGTCTCTTCGCGGTCCTCGTCCACTTCCTGGTTGAACATCCTTTGCTTTCCACGCTGGCGCACGGCCCCATCCACCGCTTGCCGCCAGTTTTCCAGTTCGTCCGGGCTGAGGAAGTCGTGAAGGACCACGAACCCGTTCTGCTGGTATGAGTCTATCTGCTCCTGGGTCAAGTGAGTGTTCATGCTGCCCTCTGTAATGGCGCAGGCGTTGTACCTGGCTATCTGTTCGGGCGGGCCTGTCTGTCCGCCCGGGCTGAAAGCGTAGGGCCGACACCGCGGTGTCGGCCCTAACTTCCTTCATTTTACCACAGGTTTTGCTCTGCCGTATCGCCTATTCCGCCGGGCCTAGCTGTCCGGTCAGAATCTGGATTACAACGAAGGAATCGGCATACGGGCTGTTAACGTAGATCGGATCGCCGTCCGGCAGCCATCCGCTGGCAAAGCGACTGGGTACCGGGTTGTTGCCGTAGCGTTCCCACAGAGGAATCTGCGGCAGCAGTTCGTTATAGGCCATGGCGATCTTGTCCAGGGCAGCGATCTGCATGTCGGCGTCACCGCCGGAACCGGCATCTTTTGTCAGAGCCCACAGGTCGACGTCGCCAACGCTGTCGGTGCTGACGTTCAGGTCGAAGGACATGCCGGGAAGCTCGATGCTGCCGGCGCCCGATGCGCCCACGCCGGTCGCGGCCGCGTTGTGGGTGCTGAAGTCATTCTCGTAGGAGAAGGACGGGTGGGGGTTGCCTGCGCCCCAACCGCGAATCGCCAACTCGAACTTGCCCTCATTAATGTCGATCGGATGCTGCTGGAAGTTCACGCCGCGGAAGCTTGTCTGGAAGCCGAAGGCAGTCAGCTGCTCCGCCACGTTCTCAGCTGCGGCAGACCAGTCGGCGTATTCGGCCGGCGCGGTCAGGTTCCATTCCATGCGTGCGCCAGTGTCGTCGATCCAGACACCGTCGTCATCACGGCTGAAGCCGATGTCGAGTAACATCTGCTCGGCCTTCTCCAGATCCTGCGTATAGGGATCCAGACCGGCTCGCGCGTCATCGCTCAGCCACAGGGGCGTGATGTTATCAGAGAATCCACACATGCATTCTTGCGCAATTCCCGATTCGGCCAGTGAGATGAAGGCGTTCTCTTCAAAGTTGATGGCGTAGGCGAGGGCTTGCCGCACCTCTTTCACGTTGAAGGGATGAATCGTGTGGTTGAAGTAGAGAGCCGGGCCACTGTAAATCGGGGCTCGGATAATGCGATAGCCCAGAGACATGAACTCGCGCTCTGTGGCTGGCGGGAAGCCGTGCGTGGCATAGTCGACATCGCCGGAAAGGACGAGAGGCGTCACGACCGGCGTCTCACCGTTGTAGTTGACCATGCGGTCGAAGCGCACCGTGTCGGCCCAGTAGGAGGTCTCAACCTTGTTGAGAATCATCTGGGATTCGGTGATGCTGGCTGGGTCGATCGCGTAGGGACCCAGTACAACCATTTCATCAGGGCGCAGCTCATTGAACTCCTGCAGCAGCTGCTTCCAATCGTCGTCCTCGTTTGTCATGCCGGCCTCGACCAGGTCGCGTGTGCGCTGGGCGAAGTCGCCATAGACAGAGGAGGCGGTGATGTGTATCTCGCGCAGCACGCGGCGGGGCACAGTAGTCGACGGACCACTCAGGATGAAGTCAACCGTGTGATCGTCCACAGCCTGCACGTCGTCGAGGAAGCGCCAGACGGTCTGGCTCAGCAGACGCGAGATCGAGAAGGTATCGACCACGTCCTGCGAGGTGAAGGCGCTGCCGTCGCTCCAGTTCGCGCCCTGAATCAGGCTGACGCGCAGGGTGACGTCATCGACCCATTCCCAGGCCTCACCGGCTACCGGCATCCAGCTGCCGTCGGCCCAAAGGAACATAAACAACGGCGGTTCCATGAGGGCGCGATAGATGCCGAGGGTCATTCCATTGGTGACCCAGGTGTTGAAGTGGCCGGTGGGAGGCGGCGCGTAGGGCCAGGCCGGATGGAACTCGGCGACGCCGCTACCCTCTGCATCGGCCGGCGCAGCCTCTTCCTGCGCTGCCGGAGCCGCCTCGCCGCCGCCGGTGTCGGCCGCGGGCGCGCCGCATGCGCTGATGATAAGCGCCGCGATCAAGGCAAGTGCAAGTAAGATTTTTCGGTTCATTCGTAATCCTCCTTAGGATATCTGAGAAAGTGCGGAATTAGGGGGATAAGGGGCGGGGCCGCGCACGGTAACGCGCATGGCGCGCCAGCGTGCTTGGATCACCGTTCCCTTCGCTTCCCCCACTGTACAAGAATCACAACCAAGAGTAGATAGATTAGCCCAATACCGAGAGTAAACTGGGTTATCACATATTCGGCGGTCCCTTTGTCCAGAAAAAGCAGGAGGGCGCCGGCGACAAACGCAATGTAGAACCCAAGGTGAAAAGCCGCTCTACCAAGAAAGGGGTCCATCTGAATTCGGACTCACTATATCGGGACCCATACCGCATCCGAAGAGGGAAAGCGGTCTGCGTCCAATAGCTTCAAATTATTTGGGTTGGCTCCGACATGCGGACAGGACAGGCTACGCTGCCCCCTTCGGAGATTCGTTCCAACGGTGGCACCACAGTGTCGCACTCGCCCTCGGCGATGTAAGGGCAGCGCGGATGAAAGGTACAGCCTGCCGGCAGATTGAGGAGGCTAGGAATTTCGGCGCTCCGCAGTTCAATGTGCGTCTTTTTCTTTGCCAGTTCAGGGTCGGCTTCGGGGACAGCTCCCAATAGCGCCTGTGTGTACGGGTGACGAGAGTCGGTTATCAGGCGGGGCGTCGGCCCCTCTTCCACGATTCTTCCCAGGTACATGACAGTAATGCGCCCCTCCCAGGCGAAGTACTTCGCCAGCGCCAAGTCGTGCGTGATGAAGAGGAAGGTGACGTCGAACTCTTCCTTCAGCCGGGAGAGCATGTTCAGCAGGCTTACCCGAATCGAAACATCTACCATCGAAACGGCTTCGTCAGCGACGATAAATTTCGGCTCCACAGTTAGCGCCCTGGCTACCGATACTCGCTGGCGCTGTCCTCCACTCAACTGGTGAGGATACTTATCGAGAAACTCCGCTACCGGTGTAAGATCGACGATTTCCAGCAGTTCGGCTGCCCGACGTTCCACATCGCGGCGCCGTGATCTTCTGCCGCCGCCGCTACCATTCTGCGCCGACCTCTGTGACTGGTGGCGCAGCAGCGGGGTCATGATCATCTGGCGCACGGTCTGGGTGGGATTAAGTGAGGCGTATGGGTCCTGATGGATGATTTGGACAGCGCGGCGGTATTGTTGATAGTCGGGCTTGTCCATCGCCGAGATGTCCTGGCCCTGGTAGAGAATCTGCCCGTCCGAGGGCGGCAGCAGACCAACGATCATGCGGCCGGTGGTGCTCTTGCCGCAGCCGCTCTCGCCTACCAGGCAGACGATTTCTCCTGGTTCTATGTCAAGCGAAATCGAGTCGACGGCAGTAACCCGATCGCGGCCGCTGCCAAAGTATCTGGTTACATTTCGTAGTTGGAGAATCGGTGTCATCTAATGCGGCCTCCAGCGGCCGCGCTGTGTCTGTGCGTTACATCCGCCCAATTCGTGGTTTCGGTCATGATCTCTTCTTGCCGCGCAGCCCGTTGCGCTCGATGTCGTCCTGCACGGCATCGGTATGCCAGCAGGCGGCGAAGTGGTTATCGCCGACGCGTTCCAATTTAGGCTCCTCACTGCTGCAGCGTTCACTCGCATACGGGCAGCGGGGATGAAACTTGCAGCCTGTTGGCAGATTGATCAGATCAGGCGGAGAGCCGGGGATAGAAGAAAGTTCCTCGAAGCCGCCGGTCACCGTCGGCACCGCCCGAATCAGCCCCAAAGAGTAGGGATGGCGCGGGCGATAGAAAATGTCTTCGACAGGACCGAGCTCCACGACCTGCCCGGCGTACATGGTCGCCACTCTGTCCGCCAACTCAGCCGCGATGGCAAGGTCGTGCGAGATGAAGAGCATGGTAAAGTGCAGGTCTTCCTTCAACTTTCGCAACAGATCGATAATGGTGCGCTGGGTGAGGATATCCAGGGCCGTCGTTGGTTCGTCGAGGATCAGAATTTGGGGGTCGAGCAGTAGTGAGATCGCCAGTAGAGTGCGCTGGCGCATGCCCCCGCTCAATTCGTGGGCATAGGCGTCGATTACCCGACTCGGATCCAATTGGACGAAGCGGAGAAGGTCGAGGAAGCGCTCGCGGACCTCCTCACGGTTGTTCCAGCGGTGGGCTTTGGCGGTATCCCACACCTGATCCCACACTTTGAGCACAGGATTGAAGGCGTTGAGGGCCGACTGGAAAACCATGGCACAGTCGCGCCAGCGGAACTCGCGCATGGGACCATCAGCCAGGGATAGCACATCCACTTCGCGGCCGTCGCGGCGATAAATGATCTTGCCGGGGCTGACCTCTGCCGTGTCGACCAGGAGGCGCACGATTCCCAGCCCCAATGTCGTCTTACCGGAGCCGCTTTCGCCGATAAGGGCCAGGCTTTCGCCGGCCTGCAAGTCGAGCGTGACACCGCGAACGGCCTGGACGCTGCCTTTGCGGGTGCGATAGCTGACATGAACGTCTTGCAGGCTCAAAGGTGGCTGCCTGCCGTTTTCTTCAACGTTCTGGTGCCAGGAAAGGTCGGTTGATTGGCTCATTGTTGACTTGGAACGCGTCCTTTACTCGCTGGCTCGCAGTCGCGGATTGAACACTAACTCCAGCGAGCGGGTCATGGAAATGATCGACAGTTGGAGAATGGCGATTGCAACAATTGGCGCCATGATGTACCAGACGCTGTCCTTATAGAAGATTGCCCCTCGTACCCATGCCAGCTGGATCATAACACTCCAGTTGCCGGCGCTGATGGGCACGAGGCCCAGGAAGACGAGGCCGGCCTGCTGGTAAACGGCGAAGGTCATTCCTAACGCGAAACTGACCACGATATAGGGCATCATGTTGGGCACCATCTCCCGCATGACGATATGCCATACGCCCAGGTCGAGCGCCCTGGCTGCTTCGATAAAGTCGCGTTGTTTCAGTGAAAGGGCCTGAGCGCGCAAGGCGCGCAGGAGGGTTGGCCAATTCAGCAACCCCATGAGAATGCCCAAGAATGTCAGACTGTTTAGCGAAATGAAGGCAGCCAGCACGGCCAAAAGTGGGAATTGAGGGATCGTGAGGATGATATCGGTGACCGACATGATGGCGCTGTCGATCCATCCGCCGATGAAGCCGCTCATCGTTCCAAAAACGACTGCGATCACCGTCGATATCAGCGCTGCCAGAAACGCCACATAGATTACGTCTCTGCCGCCGTTGACAATCTGGGACCAAATGTCCCGGCCCTGATGATCGGTCCCCAGAGGATGTTCGACCGTCGGGGTTATATAGATCTTGTCGATTTTCGTTTTTGTATCCAGTTCAATGAACAGCGGCCCAACGTAAGAGAGCAGGACCATGAAAATTACGACAAGGAACCCGATAAAACCGACCCGATTGTAGGCAAGTAGGCGCACGCCGGTACGAAATCCCTTCCATGCGCTGACCAGGATGCTGTCGGTCTGTTCGCCTTCCATCACCTGCGCTGCCATTTATCTGCTCCCGGGCTTCTTTGGGCTTGCTTTTTCTGAAATGCGTATCGTGTAGTCGGTCATTCTGCGGTCAGCCTTCGTTATCTTGCAGCTTGATGCGGGGGTCTAGCCAACCGTAGAGTACGTCTGCAAAGAAGTTGGCGAAGATCACCGAAAAGGTGATTATCAAAAAGATTCCCTGCATTATGGTGTAGTCGCGCTGGTTAATGGCCTGGCCCAGCATGCGGCCGATGCCGCCGTACTCGAAGATCTGTTCTACCAGCAACGAGCCGCCGACGACGAAGCCGATGCGGATGGTCAGAATCGTAAAGAGGGGCAGGATTGCGTTGCGGCCCACATAGGCGGTTGTGATTCTCCATTCTTTTAACCCACGCGCTTTGGCAATCGTTACATAATCTTCGCCCAGAGTGCTGATTGTGTTGCTCTTCATGCTCAGCATCCAGAAACCTATGCTGGTTAACACATAGGTGGAGATTGGCAGAGCTCCGTGGAAGAAGGCATCGAGAAAGAATTCGAAATTCAGCCCTGGCACCATGCCGGAGGAATAGGCGCCGCGCATGGCCGCGATCGGCAGGATCTTCCATTGTACGCCCAGCCAAACGACGATGAGAAGTCCGATGAGAAAATCTGGAACGGAACTGACTATGGAACTCACGACAGTAAAGCCGTGATCGAGAAAGCTGTCGCGGCGGTAGGCCATGATGACGCCCAACAGGACGCCTACCGAAAAGCTGATCAAGAGCCCGGTACCGACGCTGAAAAGGGTCCATGGCAGGAAACGCAGGATTACTTCGGTTACGGTTGTTCCAGGGGAGAGAACCGACTGGCCGAAGTTGCCCCGCGCGAGATTCTGCAGATAGGAGAAATACTGGAGCATCACTGGCTGCTCCAGATCGATTGCGAAGAGAGCGGCAGCCTGATCTTTTGCCTCGTGAACCGGCATTCCGTAGGTGACGACCAGTTGATTTACGTAGATTTCTATGGGGTTGCCGGGCAGGAGGCGTACCAGGAAGAAGATAATCGTTGTAACAATGAAAATAGTTGCCAGTGCGCGCAGAAACTTGCGGAAGAAGTAGGAGCCCCAAATTGCGCTGACGATGGAATGAAAGCTGGTGGTGCGCCTTGTACTGACGCTTGCTACGTCAGCCGCTGTCGCCATAGTATATTCCAGTCTTTGAGATTGGCACCAAGATCGGGAAAGCGACCGGCCGGAATGGAGCAGCAAGCCCGCAAGACGCAATGGTGGCTCCTGGGCCAGCCTCCAAGGTTGAAGGATGCGGCGGTCCGCTTCGGGCGTGAGTATAGCATAGGCAATGGGCGATGCAAATATATGTGGAGTGTCTGTGCAGTTCGAAAGGCGACGAAGAATGGCCGGGATCTTATAGTGCTCAATGGCAATGTCGCGGCGTCATTTCAAATGACAAGTGTAGCTGCTAAGCAAAAGTACTTGACCAACCAGCCATCCCTGGAACCACTTTGGCTTCTGGCGACGCAACTAGGGGACAGCCGCCACAATGCTCGCCAGCCGTCACAACGGGATGGGGGCACACGGTGGGCGAGGCATGGTTTTGGAGGGGGGCGTTGCGGGGGCGCAGCCCCTGCACAAGGGAGGCCGCTTGCGGCCGACCGCCCATCAACACAAAAGGGACAGCTACATATTGGGAGAGAGCCCCTGGCGGCGCCTGCTTAGTGTTCAATGTACTGGGGCGACTGCCAGCGAACTGCTAGAGTTTGGTGTAAACGGAAAGTGGCCTGAGATGCTCTGCATGGCAGGGTGAGGCTGGGCTGCATGGCCGCGACTCGGCGATGGCTGAGTAGCTAATGCCAAGTGAGGAACTGGTACCGTCAGCCTCTGCGGTGTGCGTATCCAACCTACATCGCATACAATGAACGCAGCCGAAACGAATATTAATGTGCGGAGAAGCCCAATGACGCTGACAAAACAGGATGCACTCGACTATCACGCCGATGGCCGCCCCGGCAAGCTGAAGATTACGCCGACTAAGCCGATGGAGACACAGCTGGACCTTTCGCTGGCCTACTCTCCCGGCGTGGCGCACCCGGTGTTGGAAATCGCAATGAGGCCGGAGGACGCTTTCGAGTATACGGCGAGGGGCAACCTGGTCGCGGTCATTAGCAATGGTACGGCGATCCTCGGGCTGGGCAATCGGGGCGCGTTGGCTTCGAAGCCGGTGATGGAGGGGAAGGCGGTTCTCTTCAAGCGCTTCGCTGACGTAGACGTTTTCGATATTGAGGTGGACACCGAGGACGCGGCGGAGATGGTGCGTTTCTGCGAGTTGATCGCGCCCACTTTTGGCGGCATCAATCTCGAAGACATAAAAGCGCCGGAGTGTTTTCTGATCGAGCAAACATTACAGGATCGTCTTGATATTCCCGTCTTCCACGATGACCAGCACGGAACGGCCATCATTTCGGGTGCCGGGCTGCTGAATGCGCTGGAGATCGCTGGCAAGCCGCTGGACGAGGCTCGCATCGTTATCAATGGCGCGGGGGCATCGGCCATCGCCTGCGCGGACATCTATGTGGCGCTGGGGGCGGAGAAAAGCAACATCGTCATGTGCGACAGCCGCGGCGTCATTTACGAGGGCCGCATGGAGAACATGAACGAGTGGAAAGAGGAGTACGCCAGCGACACGGAGGCGAGGACGTTGGGTGAAGCCATGGCGGGCGCCGACGTCCTTATCGGCCTTTCGGTAGCGGGGGCGGTATCGTCCGGGATGGTTCGCTCGATGGCCGAGAATCCGATCGTTTTCGCCATGGCCAATCCCGATCCGGAGATTCCCTATCCTGACGCCGTTGCCTCGCGTAGCGACACGGTCATCATGGGGACGGGGCGAAGCGACTTTCCTAACCAGGTCAACAATGTTCTTGGCTTTCCCTTCATCTTTCGCGGCGCGTTGGACGTGCGGGCGAAGGCTATCAATATGGAGATGAAGCTGGCCGCGGCGCGGGCACTGGCCGACCTGGCCAAAGAGGACGTGCCCGATAGCGTCATGAAAGCGTACGGTCTCGACACGCTGCAGTTTGGGCCCGAATACATTATCCCCAAACCGCTGGACAGCCGCGTGCTGATGTGGGTGGCGCCTGCGGTGGCGAAGGCGGCGATGGAGACGGGCGCGGCCCGCCGGACCATCGATCTCGACCAGTATCTGGATGAGCTGGCGCTACGCATCGGAAAAGGCGTGCAGGTGATGCGCACCCAGCAGAGCAAAGCCCGACAGAATCCGAAGCGGGTAGTCTTCGGCGAAGGCGAGAACCCGAAGATTATCCGCGCGGCCTATGCGGTCGAGTCGGAGGGCATCGGCACGCCTGTCCTGTTGGGCAACTCTGAAGTGATCCGCGTTCGCTGTGAGGAGCTGGGCCTGGACTACCGGCCAACCGTGGTCAATCCGCACCAGGATCCCAAGTATCGCGACTACGCGGCCTCGTTCTACAATGAACGCCAGCGCAAAGGCGTAACACTGGCAAGAGCCAACGAGTTGATGCGCCAGGCCAACTTTTTCGGGCCGGCGATGGTGCAGAACGGCGACGCCGGCGCGTTCATCTCAGGGCTGACCTATAACTACCCGGATGTGCTGCGGCCCGCCCTGCAGATTGTCGGCACGGCGCCCGAGCGCGGCGTTCTCAGTGGCGTCTACCTGATGATCGTGCGCGATCGAATCTACTTTTTCAGCGACGCCACGGTAAACATCAATCCCGATGCTGAGACGCTGGCAGCGATCGCGATCAACGCCGCCGAGGTAGCAAGACAGTTTGACGTCGAACCGAGGGTGGCGATGCTGAGTTTCTCCAATTTTGGCAGTACGCGCCATCCGCAGGTCGATAAGGTTCAGCAGGCCACCGAGCTGGTCAAGGCGCAGCAGCCGGGCCTGCAGATCGACGGCGAAATGCAGGCTGATGTGGCGGTCGTGCCGGACCTGATGCGCCGGCACTATCCGTTCAGTGCGATAGAGGATGCCAACGTGCTGGTCTTCCCTGAACTGGCATCAGCCAATACGGCCTACAAGCTGTTGCACCGCCTGGGCGGGGCCGAGGCAATTGGCCCGATTCTGGTAGGTATGGCCAAGCCGATCCACGTATTGGAGACGGGCGCTGAGGTGGTGGACATCGTCAACGTGGCTATTTTGGCTGTCGTAGACGCCCAGTTTCAGGAAGAAGGGGACAGGAGTGGGAACTGAGGAAAAGGATTCACGCGTTTCGATTCCCACTCCTGATTTCTATATGTTCCAGTTCTGATCGCAGTTGGACACAGTATACATGGCAACTTCGGCCGCGGCTTCCACCTGAGGCCAGACCTCCTGGTGGATATCGCGGCCTACCCACTCCTGGCGCAATTCTTCGCTCTCCCAGTACGAGATCACCTCGTGCGAAAACGGGGGTCTGACCGCGCCCATGGCGTCAAGCTCCTCCTGAGGAAGAGGCGTCATCAGGCTGGCGCTGATAAAGCCCTGCTGCTGGCGCATCGCCTCCATCCATACATCTACGATCACTCTTTCAAGCTCGGCGTCATTGCCGTCCTTTGCGTTGAAATAGACGTCAAGGGAAATCATCTCATTCCTTCTCCTGGTATTGTCGATTCTCGTTTTGATCGGACTCGGCTAGCAAGGCCTTGAAGGCCAAAGTGCGTCCTTCCCTGCGATTGGCGCTCAATCACAAGTGCTTCTTCAGCGAAAAGTGCGCCGCCACTGCCATCAGGGAATGACAGCCGCTTTATGGTGCTAGAAAGGGCGGTTTCCGGCAACTTTGACGCGCACTCGATAAAGAGAAGTGCTGGCGGTGAGGAAGAGGCTTTTCAAATCGTCGTCGCCCCAACAAAAGTTGGCACAGCCCTGAGGCGTGTAAATGACTCCGAGGCAAGTGGCGTCGGGCGTGAAGATGTGGATGCCGCCCGGCCCGGTTACGAAGAGGTTGCCTGCGCTGTCGACTTTCATGCCGTCGGGAGCACCGTCTCTTTCGCCTGTGACCTCGGCCCAGACGCGGGCGTTCTCCAATGTGCCACTTGGCCTCACGTCGAATACGCGAATGTGCGCCCGCATCGTGTCATTGACGAAGAGCTGCGACTCGTCCTGTGAGAAGCAGAGCCCATTGGGCTGGTCAAAATCGTCGACGAGCAGGGTCAGTTCGCGGTTGTCGGGGTCGAGGCGGTAGACGCCCTGGAAGTCGAGCTGCTGTTCACGCGGAAGACCGTAGTACTCGCCGCGGCCAAAGCCGGGATCGGTGAAGTAGATTGCACCGTCGCTCTTGATGACTATGTCGTTAGGGCTGTTGAGCTCTTTGTCGCCGTAGTGCGTCGCTAGCACGGTGACGGAGCCGTCGCTTTCGGTACGGGTGACGCGACTGGTGGCGTGTTCGCAGGTGACGACGCGGCCGGCCGCGTCGTAGGCATTGCCGTTGGCCATATTGCTGGGCTGGCGCCAGGTCTCGATGCTGCCGTCAGGGAGCCAGCGCCGCAGGATGTTGCCTGGAATGTCGCTGAAGATTAGGTGTTTCTCGACGTGGTTCCAGATAGGACCTTCGGTGAATTCGAAGCCGCTGCCGACCTCTTCGATTTCGACGTTGTCGCCGACGACAGAGTGGAACCTATCGTCGTGAATTTCTACGTTCACTGTGTGTCCTCCGGGAGTACTGATTTGGTAGTGATGAAGGGACTATCGTATCTAACCAATCTCAGTGCCAAAATTCT
The DNA here is from genome assembly GCA_958295845.1 of Caldilineaceae bacterium. GTDB lineage: Bacteria > Chloroflexota > Anaerolineae > Caldilineales > Caldilineaceae > Bin5. The sequence goes on along the minus strand of OY282376.1, from coordinate 3,249,746 downwards.
GCATAAGATATCTGAAAGACGAATTCTTAGACAGGGCCGTCTCGTGGTCGAACACTCGCAAGATTTCAAGCATGAACTCTGCTCTTGAACTGAATCTGTGTGGCATCAAGCCGAGAAACTGTTCTTTTGTGAGATGGTCGGTGTCTTTGGATCCAGAGGCGATTCCCATCCTCTGGCACTCAGTGTCACTCAGGCCGGCTAGGTACCAACTTTCAATCTCCCTACATACGACAAAAATTCGAGTTGAGAGGTGTGGGCCAACAGGAGTACCAGTATCTCCAGATAAACTTCGATATCCTCTTCGTAAACGTTCCTTTCTGTCGGTCACGCAAGGAGACGCGTTCAAGTCCGCCACCAGAATGGTATCGGCCTGTACCTCCCCTGCCGCATTCAAGGCATAGTAGTCGTACAGAATGTTGTTTACGGCCCTTTTGGTGGCCTCGCTTTATTGCTCAATCTGAACGTAATCATACGTCGGCGCCAACTTAGGCCTGACTACAGAATTGAAGAACCTCTCGTCGTCCTCCCCCTCAACGAGTATCAGAACTATTCGAAATGCCAATGTCCGTCACCCTAGAAATCGCGCACGAAAAGTTCGTCAATGCTGAGAACTTCATGCTCCAACAAGACTCTTACATGCTCTTTGTCAGTCGGCTTGGTGATCTGCGAGCATCCGTCGCGGTCTCTCCCAATGACCAAAATGTTTTCAAGTCCAGCGTGTCTAACACACTGTTGGTTGTGCGTGGTCACAAGGATCTGTCTTTTTTCCGACGCCTCCTTGAACAGTCCCATGAGCCCCGAAAGCACCTTGGGATGCAGATGCCTGTCCGGATCTTCGAAAACGGCAAAACATTTCTGTTTCTGAAAAAAGAGCGCGACGATTAACGCGATTATGTTAGCCGTTCCGTCAGAAGGGAGGAATGCTGTCAATTCCTTGCCTTCAGCGAAATCTTCCTTCACTTTAATGGCTATGAACCTGTCTGCCAGATGTTCAACACTCAAGTCTTTGAGAAAGGGAAGGTTGTACTGGCAAAGATTGCGGATGCTCCGGCTGGTGTCTTCGTCGCTAAGCAGTTTCTTGAGTACAACGGGCAGATTGCTGCCGTCCGTCTCCAACTCTGCCCGACCGGCGACCGGAACTGCGCCCCTTGCCTTTTCCGGTTCAAAGTTATAGTGTCCGATTGCTCGAAACCAGTTGCAAACCGGTTCGGCGAAGAGACGAACAATAGGAGACTCCAATAGCAGTCTCTTGTCAGAGAACGGCGAAATATTAAATGAATTCAATACTTCAACTTCTGTGGGGGAGAGCAGTGGACCAGACTGGGAGGATGCTGCTTTCACCCTCACTTCGCCGCCGGAACCTGAGATTACGACCGTCGACTGGGCCGCATAGTTTGCGTTTTCCTCAGCCAGGGCCATCTGTGGCTCGTGCTCTTCCGCGTTGGCGATTTCCTCGCGCGAACAGCAAAGAGTCAATCTGTCGCGTTCTATGCTAAATCCCATGCCTACAACATCAAATTGCAAGGAAAACGCATAGTCGAAGGAGTGAATTCTGAGTGGCCAGCTAAGGTCACTGTTCGGCAGGGAGTCGGTATGACCAATCACGTTAATACTGAGTGGCTGTGCGTTTCCAACTTTTGCGTTGCGCAGGTACTCCCCTCCCCCTTGCAGAGAGATTGCGTCTTCTAGACCATGCGTAGCGATGTCGCTCAGAAACTTGAAGGCCTGGACGAAGTTGGATTTGCCCGAAGAATTCGTGCCCACCAGCAGGTTGAAGTCGTTCAATTCAACTGTCTGGTCGGCGAAACTCTTGAAGTTTGCGATTCTAATCTTGGAAATTGTCATAGGTGTAGCCCTGTAGAATTCGACGGCTGTCTCGCAGGCAATTAACGCTCTTGGCTCACAGTATCACCAGTTCTTCCCCATTCGCTCACCTTCTTTGCGAAGGGCGGGCACAGTTCTTAACTTGGCCGGGGCTTACTCAACGCCCGTTGAACACCTGGTCGATGCGTTCGCATATGCGCATCGCTACCTAAGGGCGCAACTCTAACTTACTGGGCACAAAGCTATCGTCAAAGTGGCAGAGTACCGCGTCTCTAACCATTTCCTTCAAGTCAGCCCAGTCATTTCCTTGAGTGAAAATACTGTATTCCATTGCCCTTGCGTCGTATCCACCTTCGGCGGCTTCAGTTACTTCAAAAATAACCTCTATTGGATTCAATTTACGACCTCACACTCTTGTACGAGTTTACTTTCATACGCCATCAGTGGGGTTTGGGCCTAGTTCCATCGCTCGGCCCTTCAATCGCGTTCGCGGTCTTCTCGAATAAGGAAGAGTGAAGGCGTCGCAGGCCGACGGCAAGTCTGCTGGTCGAGCAATCTCTTCGACAATGCCTTAAAGACGAGTCTCTTTTCCTCCATGTTTCCGGCAATTTCTTTCGGTTCCCGCCGCCCTTCGCTCTCTCCATTTCGCCGCCGTCTCAGGACGTTAGACGTGTCCATTCTTACAGAGTTCCTTTGAGGAAAGCTTTCCTTCCAACTGAGCACTTTTGTTCTGATGAGCCAAGTATAACACAGTTTCGCAAACGGCGCGTTCACAATATGTCTATGGTAGAATACCCCCAAACAGTCAAGGCGCAGTCTGCGAATAGGCGCAGGTTCGAAAGCCCTAAGGACCGCAGAGATGACCAGCACACAGGAATTGACCTACATCGCCGCCATCACCGACGCACTGGATGTGGAGATGGCACGCGATCCGGAAGTGATCATATTCGGCGAGGACGTGGCCGGCCCATTCGGCGGCGCCTTTAAGGTTACCAAGCCGCTGACCGAGAAATATCCGCCCGAACGCATCTTCAACACGCCTATGTGCGAGAACGCCTTCATCAGCATGGGCACCGGCATGGCGCTGATGGGAATGCGGCCTGTTATCGAGATGCAGTTTGCCGATTTCATTTCGAGCGGTTTCGACAGCATTGTCCAGTTCGCCGCCACCAACCACTACCGCTGGGGCGCACCCGTGCCGTGGGTGATTCGCGCGCCCTGCGACGGCGGGCTTCGCTCCGGTCCCTTCCACAGCCAGAACCCGGAGGCGTGGTTCACACACTCCCCGGGCCTCAAAGTCGTAGCCCCCGCCACGCCTGCCGACGCCAAGGGTCTCCTGATCGCATCCATCCGCGACAACAACCCCGTCATTTACATGGAGAGCAAGATCCTCTACCGGTCCGAGCGCGGTCCGGTGCCGGAGGGCGAGTACTCGGTCCCCATTGGCACGGCTCACACAGCGCGCGAGGGGGCAGACCTGTCGATAATCACCTATGGCGCGCAGGTGCGGGAAGCCCAGGAGGCGGCAGAGCGTCTGGAGGAAGAGGGCACTGAAGCCGAGATTCTGGACCTGCGCACCCTCAAGCCGCTGGACACTGAGGCGATCCTGGAAACCTCCCGCAAGACCGGTAAGGTACTGATCGTTCACAGCGCCACGGGCAATACCGGTGTGGGCGCGGAAGTGGCGGCGCTGATCGCCCAAGAGGCGTTTCAGTGGCTTGACGCGCCGATTCAGCGGCTGACGGGATTGGATGTGCCGGTTCCCTTCAGCCCGACATTGGAAGACGCCTACCGGCCAAGCGCGCAGAAGATCTACGCACTTGCGCAAGAATTGGCGGCGTTCTGAACATGGCCACTAGCAGCCTGAAGCTGGCAACTCTATGTTATGTGCAGCGGCCCGGGCAGACGCTCATGCTGCACAGGGTCAAGCGGGCCAACGACTACCACGAGGGCAAATGGAACGGTCTTGGCGGCAAGTTCGAGCAAGGGGAGTCGCCCGAAGAGTGCGTGGTTCGAGAGGTTTACGAAGAAAGCGGTCTCTCATGCATTGACCCGGCGCTGCGAGGCCAGATCACTTTTCCCAATTTTGACGGAGAGGCCGACTGGTATGTGTGGCTCTTCCTCGCAAGGCACTGGACAGGGCAGCTGCGCGACTCCCAGGAGGGAAGGCTTGCCTGGATCGACAACGACCGGCTGTTGGACCTGAACCTGTGGCCGGGTGATCGACTGTTTATTCCGTGGCTATTCGAGGACCGCTATTTTTCGGCGAAATTCCTCTACAAGGATGGCGACTTTGAGGGATATGAGGCGACCTTCTACGGCCAAGACGGACGCATCGAACGAGAGAGTTACGAACACCGAGCCGAAGCTGAAAAGGCGGCATTCGTGCCGAACTACGAGCCGGTGGACGACACCTTCTGCTGGCTGTGCGGCGCCGCCGTGAGCAAGAGGCACTGCAAAATCATCTGCACACAGTGCGGATTTACCCGCGACTGCAGCGATCCCTAGAAGCGACGGCCGAAATCTGACTTCTTCCCTGACCACGGTTTCAAAGAACTGCCCACTGCCGTGGCTTGAGACCCTTCTTCTAACATCTTCTACTGCTGTGCGAGCGCTTTCTCGCCTGCTGCGAGCACTTCCAGGATGGTGTCGGTATCATAGACGCAGCCGCCCCAGGTGCCTCCACTGACCGCCTGCAATGCTGCCCACAGGCGAGTATCGCCAGGAAGCCGCGGATCGGGGGACAGGTCCGGATGCAGAGAACGGTCGGCCAGGAGTTCTGAACCGGCCTGGCGTTGCGCCGCCAGCCCCGACCCATTGCCATTACCCCCACTGCCGTTACTGCTTGGCTGCCCTATCAGGTCGAGAGTGCCCCGCAGGTTGACTGTGTCAACTTCAATCTGGATCGTGTCCCCTTCGCGCACGCGTCCGATAGCCCCGCCGGCCAGAGCCTCCGGGCCAATGTGGCCGATGCAGGCTCCCGTGCTGACGCCGGAGAAGCGCGCATCGGTGATGAGCGCCACCTGCTTGCCAAATGGCAGATAGCGCAAGGCAGACGTCAGCTGGTAAGTCTCCTCCATGCCACTGCCCATGGGACCGCGGCCGATCAGCACGATGATGTCGCCGGCCTGGACCGGTTTGTCGTGGTTGCCCTTTATGGCGGCGATGGCCTCGCGCTCGCTGATAAAGACACGCGCCTGGCCGGTCTTGCGGTAGACGCCGTCCGCGTCCACGACCGAAGGATCGATGGCCGTGCTCTTGATCACAGAGCCTTCCGGCGCGAGGTTGCCGGTGGGGAACGTGACCGTGCTGGTCAGCCCTCGTTCTGCGGCAGTCTTCGGGTCCATGATGACGTCGTCTGGGTCGATGCCGTCTGCCACGAAGAGCCGCTCGCGCAGGCGCTTGCGGCGTTCGCTGCTCCGCCATTCGTCGAGCAGTTCACCAAGCGGGCGCCCGTGGACGGTGATGGCGTCCAAATGCAGGAGGTCCAGGTCGCGCAAGTGCAGCATCACTTCGGGCACGCCTCCAGCGAGAAAGGCCTGAACCGTGGGATGGCCAGTGGGCCCGTTGGGCAGGACGTCCACCAGCCTGGGCACTTCGGCATTGACGCGCTGCCAGTCGTCGACGGTGGGGCGGGTCAGTCCGGCGGCGTGGGCCACGGCAGGTATGTGAAGTATCAGATTGGTCGACCCGCCGAAAGCGGCGTGCACGACCATGGCGTTGTGGAGGGCTTTTTCGGTGAGGATGTCGGCGCAGGCGATCTCATTTTCGTGTAGTGACACCAAGGCGCGTGCCGAGCGGTCGGCCGCCTCTCGCCAGAGCGGTTGACCCGAGGGCGCCAGCGCGGCATGCATGAGCGTCATGCCCAGTGCTTCGGCGACAACCTGGGCGGTCGCGGCCGTGCCGAGAAACTGGCAGCCGCCGCCGGGCGATGCACAGGCGCGGCAGCCCAGTTCTGCGGCTTCTTCCATCGTGATCTCACCGTGGGAGAAGCGGGCGCCGATAGTCTGTACCTTTCCCGCGTCCTCGCCGTCACTGGGGGGAAGGGTCACGCCGCCGGGCACAATCACCACCGGCAGCTCCCGCTGCGCTGCCAGGGCGATCATCATCGCGGGCAAGCCCTTGTCACACGTGGCGACGCCCATGACGCCCTTTCGTGTAGGCAACGAACGGATCAGCCGGCGCAGGACGATGGCAGCGTCGTTGCGATAGGGGAGTGAGTCCATCATTCCGGTCGTGCCCTGTGTGCGGCCGTCACAAGGGTCGGTGACGAAGCCAGCGAAGGGCACCATGCCGAGCTCCTTGAGCCGCTCGGCCGCCGCCTCCATCAGCAGTCCAACCTCCCAGTGACCGGTATGGTAACCCAGGGCGACAGGCGTACCGTCGGGGGCGCGAATGCCGCCTTGTGTGCTGAGGATCAGGAACTCAGGATTGCGCAGGCGCCGGGGGCTCCAGCCCATGCCGGCGTCCTGAGTGAGCCCGAAGATGTCACCGCTTGGGGCGTCGCGCAGGTACTCTTCGTCCAGTGGTAGCGAGCCGGTGGGGCCCTGGGCATTGGTTTGGACATCGAAGAGGCTACTATCGTCGTTGTCTACCGGTATTCGGCTTGAACTGTTGGCTGCCATTATCGCTCCCTTTGCGGAGAAAAGTTCCTGATGTTGTCTGGATTTCCGGGGTCTTCTGCTTGCTCTTTATAGCACGGGCGAGTAAGATGGACAACCGCCGAACGGACCTCTTTCTTATAGTCAACCGGGGAATCGCGGATGAAGAGTGAACAGGGCCAGGATGCCTTCGGCCTCCTGTTGAACCACCACTTTGCCGGAGAAGCCTGTGATGAGTTCATTGAGCGTGATGACGGTTATCTCATGGCAACCGACAATCTGCCCGCCTACTTTGCGCCCTACAGTGAATGGCCTCCCCGCATGCAGCAGGCGATGGAATTCGTGCACGGCCGCGTTCTGGATGTGGGCGTGGGAGCCGGCCGCTTTGCGCTGTATCTGCAGGAAAGAGGTCATGAGGTGGTTGGCATCGATGTGTCGCCCGGCGCGATCGAGATCTGCCGCAGGCGGGGCGTGAAGAGTGTGCGGCAGCTGCCCTTCCATAGAGCTGACGCATCACTTGGCACATTTGATACAATCCTGATGATGGGTAATAATTTCGGGCTGTTTGCGAACCCGCGACGGGCGAGGTGGATGCTTCGGAGACTCAAGAAGCTCACCAGCCGGAACGCCCGCATCGTGGCAGAGTCGCTCGACATCTATGGAACTGACAAGCCAGAGCATCTTGGCTACCATGACCGGAACCGGCGGCGCGGGCGTATGGCCGGTGAGATTCGGCTGCGGGTGCGTTACCGTGATCTGATCGGAGAATGGTTCGACTATCTGATGGTCTCTCAACGGGAGATGCAGGAGATCGTTCAGGGGACCGGCTGGCGCGTAGCTGAGTTCATCGGCGCAACCGGTGGACAGTATGTTGGTGTGATAGAAAAAGAGGGTTGATAGGGCGGAGCGAGGTCGACCGCCTGCCTCCTACACGACGAATGAGGTCCTGATATGACTCGGAAAGTCCTTCTTACCGGTGCCGCCGGTAAAATCGGTAGTTTCTTCCGCAATACCTATGCTGACGACTATGAATTCGTGCTCACGGATATTGCCGAGCCGGAAGATACGCAGGGAGCCCCCTTTACTCAGGCGGATCTGAGCGATTTCGACGCGATTCGACCGCTCTTCGACGGCGTTGACACCGTGGTCCACTTGGGAGCGGATCCGAGCATGGATGCCACCTGGGAGAGCCTGCTGCCCAACAATGTCATCGCTACCTACAATGTCTTTGAGGCTGCGTGTCAAGCCGGCTGCCGGCGAGTCGTTTACGCCAGCAGCATCAATGCCGTGTTAGGCTATCCACGCGATCAGCAGGTCCACACCAGCCAGCCCGTCTATCCGATCAACCTGTATGGCGCGACAAAGTGCTGGGGCGAAGCTCTGGGCCGATACTATTCTGCCGCGCACGGCCTTTCCTCGCTTTGCCTTCGTTTCGGCGCTGTCCAAGAGCGCGACTCGGAATGGATCCATTGGGATCACGAGTACGTTGAAATCATTCAGACGCTGGAGGACAACGCGAGCCTGATAGCGGCTGCGGTCGAGGCGGGCGCCGATGTCATGTTTGGCAACTTCCACGGCATTTCGGACAACCGCTACAAACGCCTTGACATGACCGACACCAAGGAAATCCTCAACTATTCACCCCAGGACGACGCCTTTGACATGGCGCGGGGCCGCGGCAATCTGTAACCAAGCCGGGAGAGGCCGCCCTCCGGATTCACTTTAGCCGAGGGCCTTCAAATCGGCGTCGATCGCCTGCAGTTTTTCCTGTGAGAGGCCAGCCTCGGCCGCCTCCGGGTAGTAGGAGATCTGCTGCAAGGTCATGTGCATGGCCATGGGCAGGTCCGGATGGGAGGAAGCGCCGGGCATGTGCTTCTCCAGGACGGCCTTTGCCTGCTCGTCACTAAGTATGCTCTGCAACGTTGAGTGTATGCTGTGGGACATCAGAAACTCTCTTTCGTTCACAAGTGAATTCAGGGATGCTGTGCGCCGGTCGTTTCCACGTATACGGCGTAGAGCGACTGGCTGCCTGCCATAAACAGCCTGTTCTTGCCCGCGCCCCCGAAACAGAGATTGGCGCAGATTTCAGGCAGATGAATCTGGCCGATTCGGGTCCCGTCGGGTGCGTGGCAATGCACGCCGTCGAAACCGGGCCCGGCCCATCCGGCAGCGGCCCAAAGGTTGCCATCTACGTCACAACGTATCCCGTCGGCCATGCCCGGGTTCATGTCGACAAAGAGGCGGCCATTCTCCAGGCGGTTGTCTGCAGTTACGTCGAAGACGCGTATGTGGGAAGGACCGTTCGGATCGTGCGAACGTCCCGTATCCACAATGTAGAGCAGGTCCTCATCGGGTGAAAAACAGAGTCCGTTGGGACGCAGAAAGTCGTCGGCTACGATGGTGGCTTCACCTGTTTCCGGGTCCAGGCGATAAACGCGCGTCGGCAGTTCCGGTTCGGCCACCGCGCCTTCGTAGTTGAGCATGATGCCATAGCCAGGGTCGGTGAACCAGACGCTTCCGTCCGAATGAACCACAACGTCGTTGGGAGAGCTGAGCCGCTTGCCTTCAAAACTGCCCATCAAGACGGTGATCGAACCGTCGGGCTCGGTACGGGTTACGCGGCGGCCGGTGTGTTCGCAGGATATGAGCCTGCCCTGCCGGTCACGCGTATTGCCATTGGTGTGGTGACAGGGACTGCGATATACGCTTACCGTCTGGCTCTCTTCGTGCCAACACAACATGCGGTTGTTGGGAATGTCGCTCCAGATCAGACTGCGGGCGTCTCCGAACCAAACGGGACCTTCAGCCCAACGGCAACCCGTGAAGAGTCGTTCAACGACCGCGTTGCCGATCCGGTAACTGCTGAAGCGGTCATCAAGCACCTCGACGGCTGGGTCAGGGTAACGAACGACGCCTCCGCTCCAATCCCTCTCTGCCAATGATGGCGTGGACATGTAGGTATCTCCTTCCTGAAAGACGGTGAGTGAGTGTCCTGCTTCTGCCCGACATTATCGCAGACCAGCCGCCCGGCAGCCCAGAACTACGGCAACCAGAACTACAGCGGCCAGAAAAATGGAATCAAAACAGTTGCCAGCGCCCACATGATGATAGTCAGCGGAATCCCAATACGCAGATAGTCGCCAAATGTATACCCGCCAGCGCCTCTTACAATGGCGTTTGTCTGGTATCCCATCGGCGTCATAAAGCTGGCCGACGCCCCGAAGGCGATTGTCATCAGCAGCGGCTGCGGATTCACCTGCAATGTAGCGGCCATGGACAGCGCGATCGGAGTGAGGAGCACGGCAACGGCGTTGTTGCTGATCAGTTGAGTCAGGAGGCTGGTGAAGAGATAGAAAAGGGAGATCATAACGACTGGGCTGACCTGGCCGGAGACCGCAATCAGCTGATCCACGAGCAGTTGAGCAAGGCCGGTCTTCTGCATGGCTATTCCCATGGGGATGGTGCCGGCGAGCAGTAACAGTGTTGCCCCGTCGAGTGACGACATCGCCTCATCCGCGCGCAGACAGCGTGTGGCGACCATCAGTCCCGCACCGCCCAGCGCCAGCATAACGATCGGGATGTCGGTCAGGCTGGCCAGAAGAATCACCGCGCCCATGATAATGAGGGCCGGACGATTCTTGGCGCGCCTGACAATGGCGGACTCCACGCCCTCGACGAGGAGCAGTTTGAATATCTCGCTCACGGCATGCAGGCCGGCCCGGGTGCCTTGCAGGAGCAGGACATCCCCGCTATTGAGACGGGCGTGTCGCGGGCCGACCCGGCGTTGACCGCCCCTACGCTGCAGGCCCAGCACATGAACTTGATGGCTATCCTCAAATTCCAGTTGTGCAAGTTGACGGCCTATTGCTATAGAGTCCGGTAGTATGACAGCCTCGACAATGCGCAGGGCAGGCGATGCGCCGGACGACCTCTGGGATGGCGGCGGTGCAAACTGCCCCGGCTCTGACGCGTACCCTGAGTACGTTTCGATAAAACGGGCAATTACAGGGGGAGCGCCACAGATGACCAATACGTCGCCGGCCTGGATTCGCAGTGACTCTGCGTCATCTGGGTCGGTGCGTCTGACCAGCCCGAAGCGTGCTGGCTGGGGACGCCGGGCGCGGTGGGGCCTCCCGTCGCGCAGGAGTTCGAGCAGTTCGATCCGGTCCTGGGCCGTTTCGCCGCTGCCGTGAAGCGCGCCTCGCAGGTGGGTCAGGCGTCGGTGGTGACGCTCGGACCTGCGCCGGGTGAATCTGACGCTGGCGGCCTCGCTGAACAGTTCTCCGACGTTCTGGCCGAGTAACGGGCTAGATTCCTCAACGATCAGTTCGGCGACGAAGGGCGTGCTCTGGTGGCGGCCTTCCCCGAGGCTACCGGCCGGGGACCTGTCAGGCAGTAGCTTCTGGCTGGTTAAGACGATAAAGATGCCGCCTGCCACTGTAAAGATCAGGCCGAGCGGAGTGAAGGTCAGCAGATTGAAACCCGGGCCACCCGTGGCCCGGTAGAGGTCATCGACAAGGATGTTCGTACTTGTGCCAAGCAGGGTGATCGTGCCGCCCAACACGGCGAAATAGCTCAGGGGAATGAGCAGCTTGGACGGCTGAATCCGGAAGCGCTGGCTTAGTGAAAGGACGACTGGCGCCATCATGACGACGACGGGCGTGTTGTTCATGATGGCACTGGCCAACGGAATGACTCCGCCTAACAGGATCAGCAGCCGGCGTGGACTGCCGCCTGAGAATCGCGCCAGGCCTATTGTCACGAGCTCCAGCGCGCCTGTACGAAGAAGCCCGCCACTGATCACGAACATTGCGCCCACAGTTAGCGTGGCGGTGCTGGCGAATCCGGACAAGGCCTCGCGAGAGTCCAGAATTCCGGACAGAGCAAGGGACGCGATGGCAAGAGCCGAAGTCGTCTCTGTTGCCAGCCAGTCCGTCAGATAGAGATAGGATGCCACCACGAGAATGGCGACAAGAATGATCATGTCAGCGGTCATATCAGATTATTTCATGAGGCCACAGAATCGTAACTTTTCCATACTGGTCTAGGCCAAGATGCCTGCAGATTCGGGGAATTCATGGCTACAAGGCATTGGCGTAAAGACTTCACTAGTCTGCTCACTACGTTCACCAATCTTCGCATAGTGAAGAATAGAATCGATAAAGAGGGACTGAGATTCTTATACGGGGACGAATATCAGGATACTGTCTTGCCCATACTGAGTCAAGCCCGGAAGTGCGCTGTGAGGGTGTGTCTAGCTATCGATTTCAATTGGCCTGGATGCAGGAATTCGGGTTGACGCTGAAAGTCCATCGTGCTATGGTTCGTGTAATCATTTGAGGGTACGACCAGCTCTCTGCAGGCCCAAACCTGACTGTTAGCGGTAATGCTTCTGGAGGTCCGAAGGATGAGTGACCCAACTGGAGAGGGCGGCTCAACTGAACGCTGGATCGACCCAGTCTGCCAGCCTCTGTCGGTGGAAGCGAGACGGCCTTTTGTCAGGTTGCCGGATGGGGGACTGATGGCGGTGGCTGGAAACGCCACCGTTGTCAGCGCCGATGATGGAACGACCTGGCAGGCGCCGCGCCCCATTTACCGCGGCGAAGGGGACAGCCTGCCTCCTCCAGGTCCGGGGATTCCAAGGAATTCGGGTCAATTGATGTCCACAAGGGACGGCAAACTGGTCCTCGTCTGGATGGATGAACGGGTCCTGAATTGGGACGATGACAGCCGCGAACCAGGCGCTGAAGCCCGCGGTGACCTTTGGGCTATTCGCAGTCTGGATGGTGGGGCCACCTGGCTTGACCGTCAGCGTTTATTTCGCGGGGTGTGCGGTCACCCGCCCATCAATATGATTGAAACTGCCAACGGCAGAATCGTCGTTACGAACCAGTTCTATTTGCGCCGCCCGGGACGGAATGCCCTTCGCGTCTACTCTTCAGGGGATGGCGGGAAGAGCTGGCGAGGCAGCAACATCATCGACCTGGGCGGACATGGTCACCATGACGGCGCGTTCGAGCCGACGTTTATCGAGAGGCGGGACGGCACTCTCTGGATGCTTATTCGCACGAATTGGGACCGTTTCTGGGAAGCAATTTCTTACGATGAAGGCCTGTCGTGGCGCACGATTCGCCCCAGTGCCATCAAAGCAAGTTCATCGCCAGGTTATCTGACTCGACTGCGTAGCGGGCGTATCCTACTTGCCTGGAACCGCCTCCATCCTGAGGGAACTGACAGCTTTCCCCGCCGCAGCGGCCAACAGTCGGAAGACGAGGCAAGTTGGCATCGAGAGGAACTTTCCATTTCGTCGTCTGAAGACGAGGGTGTCAGCTGGTCGGCACCACGCGTGATAGCTCGCGAGAAGGATGCCTGGATTTCCTACCCATACGTGTTTGAACATGCCCCCGGCCGACTCTGGATGCTGACAGGCCAGGGCGACCTCCGGTTGCGCGTAGCCGAACTAGACCTATTTGACAGTTGAGACCGGCACATAGAGGTCTTCGGCAGGGTCTTAGTAACCAGGAAGGGTGAAGGGCGTCCGAGGTCAATCCCACAGTCGAAGAGACCAGGAGAGCAATGAGAAGAGAGCGGGCGAACGGACTCGAACCGTCGACATTCAGCTTGGGAAGCTGACGTTCTACCACTGAACTACGCCCGCAAAATGATCGTAATGTGCGTTACGTCACGCATGGAAATGAAGCAGGCGAAACGTTCCCACTATATTACGGGAGCGTTCGCGCACTGTCAAATTAGCAAATTCGTCGCTTGCGCTATACATTTAATTCGTGTAATACTATGATGTGGAGTCCTACGCTTTCGGATTAGGAAAGCCCCCTTTGAAACATCAATAGTCGGGCAGCGCCCCCTTCGGAAATATCGTTCCGGGTATGGCTTACACTAGACACAAGATGACGAGCGTTTCGTAATAGGAGGAGACGTAAGAATGATTCAGTTTGACTTTGGCCGCCTGGAACAAGTGGAACTGCGAACAGTATGGGTTAGTGAAGACAGCGACTTTGCTACTTGGCTGGCGCGGGGCGACAGTTTGGCCCTACTTGGTGAAGCGATAAACATGGACCTTGAGTTGGAAGACACCGAGGGCTGGGTCTCACCTTACCCTCGAGGCGTGGTCTGCCGTTCACGCGGCAGCGGCGGCGGCTACGTTGTAATCGAAAATCAACTGGAACATACCGACCAGAGCCACTTGGGACAACTCCTTACCTACGCCGCCGAGTTGAAGGCAGTTACGATGGTGTGGGTGGCGGCTGAGTTTACGCAGGAGGATCGAAATACACTCGACTGGTTGAACGAAATTACAAACAATAACATACAGTTTTTTGGCCTGGAAGTAGAGCTGTGGCGTATCGGCGAATCGCCGCTTGCTCCTAAGTTTTATCTGGTTAGCAAGCCATCCGGTTGGGAGGCAAGTGCGGTCGCGTCGGAAGGGAGCAGCCCTGGTAGCGCTCCGAGCCCGATTCCGACTCCTAGCCCGATCCCGACGCCTGCCCCAACCCCTGCGACCGATACAGACGAAACATCATTAGAGGATCAGCTGCAACAGGTCGAGAATGAACTGCAACTGGAATATCAGCTCGTAGAAAACGAACTACAGATGGAGTATTGGCAAGCTTTGCGGAAGCATTTGGAAGACGGCGGAAGTTTCATCCGTCCGGGCACGCCTCGTTCACAGAACTGGATGAACTTTGACGTAGGACACTGGCGACTGCGTATGACCGCCTTCAACAATATGCGCGAAGGCGGCATCGGCGTTCAGTTGGTTATTCGTGAGGGTGATGCCGAGGTTTCCTACAACACACTTTACCAGCAGCGCGGCGAGATTGGGGCAGAGATTGGCGACGCACTGGAGTGGCGCGAACTGCCAGAACACAAGCAAGGTCAGGTGATGTTGCGCAAGTACAATGCCGACCCGACCAACCGTTCACAGTGGCAGGAGCAGCATAATTGGTTCAGGGAAAAGCTGGAGGCTTTTGACCGAGCATTTCGCCCGCGAATCTCAACTTTCGGCGCCGCCAACTAGCGCCGCAGGAGACAGCGCACGAATCTCGCTGTATCCAACAAGAATATCTTGATTTCTCCGCCCATTCCGTTTCAGCCAGTGCTGAACCGGATGGGCGATTTTTTGTGCCAAGAGAAGCTGAAGTGTGTCAATCATTCGGTCGTTGATCCCCAAGTATTTCAGCCGCAAACTCTCCGTCCGACATGATACGTCTGCCGTCCACGTCGATTGTGCATTGCGTTGGAATGACATCGACATGGTGTTCGGACTTCCAGTCTGCGCCTGTCTGGTTACCGTAGGGGTCGCCGAAAGCAACGTGCACGCCTGGAAACTTCTCATCCTGTAACAGATTTCCAACAAGCCCCGTCAAAGCGATGTTGGTACCAATCGCGAATTCGCCAACCCGATCGGCGTTTTCAGCGCCGTAGATATAGGACTGAACATCCTTTTCCAGAGATCTGTCCTCACTCTGCACCGATCTTACGCGTCCGTCTTCCACCTCAAATCTGACAGGCGTTTCAAGGATTCCGTATCGTTCGCTAAAGTAGTCGCCGAGCTCGTCTACCACCAGCACGCCATTTGCGTTTCCAGGTGAAGTAAAGGTCTCCCCTTCCGGCAGGTTGCCCCATTTGCCGGGCTCGTGGTAGAGCCCATGGCAGGGTATCCAGTTGAAGTCGGGATTCAAGGTGGCGGTAAAGTCGGTTCCCTTCGGATTAGTGACGTGGATCTCCTTAGCCTTACTTGCAATCTCGTGTACTCGCATCGTAACGTCGTAGATCTGCTGGTAATCAACTCGCATCCCCTGCATCATCAGGGGGGGCGTGATATTGATCATATGGCCGTGGCGGGCCCCGGCAGGATTCGCTTGCATCACAGCCGGCATGTAGGCCATGCGAAACTTGAGCTCGCCAGGCCGGCTGCTGGCGGTATAGAAACTGACGTGAGGTTGAAACTGTTCCAAAGTGTTCTGGAGCCCTTCCGGCATTTCGGTTATGGGGCGGGTGCCCAGCTCTTCCAATGTGTGCGTCTTTACGGCCTCGGCGATTGGACTCGCGGCGTCGGATAGTGCCTGGCTGATCAGCGAAGAGCCTTCGTCGCCCAGAATTAGGACGCGTTCGCCTGGCTGTACAGCCATGCAGATGCGCACTGCGACTTCAGCGCCAGCTCGCATGTCTTCGAGTGTGTAAACTGCTCTGTCGGTCATGGATTAACGGTCCTCCCGGACTGTGATTTAAGCAGAAACGGCACCTGTGTGTGCACCGGAGTCGCCGCGATGGGCAGCTCCATGGCTACCCCAGAATAACCGGCTCTTCAGGGTATTGAAGCAGCGAGGGGCGCTCACGCTGGGCCAGAGCAATGACTATGGTCAGCGGGCCCAGGCGGCCCCAAAACATGGTAAACGCGATAACGGCCTGCCCCCAAGCGTCGAGCTTGTGGGTGAAGCCCAGAGAGTAGCCTGCGTTTGCAAAGGCGCTAACTACCTCGAAGCCAAGCGCGAATATATCGCCCTGAGCAAACAGAGACAGGACGATCGTGACGGCCGCGACCAGAAGCGTGCTGACCGTCATGATCGCGACCGCCTTATTCAGTGTTTCTCTGGGTACGGAGCGGCCGAACGCCACCGCCTGGTTGTTTCCGCCCTTGGCGGTGGCCAGGGCCGAGATTAGCAACACGCCAAAGGTGCTGGTCGTCACACCGCCGGCCATGCTGGCTGGTGCGCCTCCGACGAACATCCAAAACAGAAGCATAAGCTGGGTACTCTGGCTGAGCTCCTCAAGGGACAGAATAGTAAGTCCCGCGGTACGGGCGGAGATGACGGTGAAGACGCTGATCGCAATCTGTTCACCCAGAGAGTGGGCAGCCAGTGTAACTTCGTATAGATGTCGGTCCAGCAACATGACGGCCAAGCCCAAGACGAGGAGGACGGCAGTCAAGCCCAGTGTTATTCGCGTGTTGAGGGCCAGCATGCGATTTCTGAAAAAACTGACCACATCGTACAACACGGCCACTCCGACGCCACCCAGAATAATCAGGGCGGACATCACCGCGAGCGTGTAGTAGTCGGCTCCAAATCCGAACACCGGAGCGCGGCCGCTGCCTGCGAATAGGTCGAAACCGGCGTTGCAGTAGCTGCTGACGGCGTGGAAGAGCGCCAGCCAGAGCGCCTCACCGTCGGGAAGCTCGGTCCGCCAGCGCAGCCAGAGCAGAAGTGTGCCCACCGCCTCGATCGAAACTGTTACGACTAAGATATAGAGCGCAAGATTGGCGACGCTACCCAGCCGCCCCCAATTGCGGGTCAGATTGAACTGCCTTTCGGCTCCCAGAGATTGCTGGATCAGGAATCGCTCATTCAAGGTTACGCGCCGGCCCACAAGGCGAAAGAGCAACACGCTGAAGGCGATGAAGCCGACGCCGCCCACCTGTAGAAGGACCAGTATAATCAACTGGCCGAACCGGCTGAAATCAGTAGCCGTCGTGAGCACGCCCAGGCCCGTCACCGTCACGGCGCTGGTGGAGGTGAATACGGCCTCCATCCAGGAAATCGACACGCCCGGCGTCGTTGCAGCAGGAATCTTGAGGAGGAGCGTTCCCAAGAGGATAATGCCGGCGAAGCCAAGTATCAGCAGGCGGGGCGCCTGCGCCCGGGACAGTCGATGGTCTGCGGCCTCCCCTGAACGGTCGGCACCGCGGGCCAGCCCAGGCTGGTCAGAACTTTCCTTCTGATCTGCTCCGAGCTTCAGCAGGATCCCTTCGGAATCCTCGTCGGCAGAAGTTGGAGGCTCTTGGCTACTCGATTGTTCGGAACGATGGTTCATTACTAGTGCCGGCCGGCTGTTGGCATCGCAGATCTGGTTGGAGCCCAGACGGAAGTCGCGCATCGACATACGCAAATGGTAATTTACACGCGAGCAAGTTCCCGTCCAAAATGGGGGAGGCAGCACGCGCTTCTGCTTGTCATAGGCGCCCCGCGGGGCCTGGCGGCAACTGCCCTGGGCGCGCGTAGGACGCGAGATTCCTTGGAGGGACAATCCACGCCCGTGCGGGCAGCCGCCATTCACCCGGGCGGCGATGGCCGGGACGCTGCCCTCTTCTCCTGAAAATTAACTTGGTATAAAAACTATTATACGGAATAAAAAGCGCATCTCCTTGTCGGCAGCATGAGAGGGGTATTCCCCTCTCAAACTCTCCCCTTCGCAGGGGGCCAGCCTCCCACACACCCCATCAGCGTTTCGCCGCTGCACCACGACCAGCGCCCGCCGTTGGACCCGTTGATACACCACGCCGGCATCCACAAGACCAGCTCGCAGACATCGCCAACCAGACCAACACACTCCGCGACGCCGGCGAGCTTTCGAGGGACACCGGCTGGGGCGCCTTTACGGCTCGTTCCTCACACGCTCGGCGCCCCAGCCTACTACAGCCAGACAACCTTGGCTCCCAGGAAATCCGGCCCGGCCCGGCGCGTGCGAGGAATCGAGCCTCAGAGGGCCGGGCCTACCTGTATTCAAGGACGACCAGACGCCACCGGTGCCGTGCACAGACCGACGCCGCCGAACGCAAAATCGCACACAGAGCCTCTCAGAGCCACGCACAGACCCGCTCAGGTACCCAATCCACCCCCAGCACCGCCAGGAGACTGCCAGAACGCGGCGCCCAGCTCGCAGGCAAGCCGTCCTCCAAACTTAACTTGTACCGACCAGCCCGGGCCGCGATGCCGCCCGACGACAGACCAAACACCGACGCGTACGCCGGCGGAGAGCCTCCCGGCTCGTTCCTCGCACGCTCGGCGCCCCGCCCACCCCCGGGCGGCTTTGTCCCTATGCATTAGCCAGTTTTTCTTGCCGAGGGCGCCGTCTGCGTGTCTTTCTGTGAAGTGGGTGAGGATGTGGCTGGACAGCGTGATGGCCGGGCATGTGCGCTGCGAGCAGCGCGTCGAAGAGGCGCTAGAGCAGTGCAGCATGCCGAAATCATTGGCTGCCTAATGAGTTCAGCACTCCTGTCTTGTTCTTGCGTTGTTATAGGGTGATTTAGATTTGGGAAGTGCTCTTCCAGGTCACAAATTGTGTTGAGTGATTCGGTCAGCGACTTTATCAAGACTAGGATAGAGAGTTTCACGTGTGAAGTTCAACAGACCAAACTCCTCAAGAATGAGTTTCTTCTTCTCGTGTGGCACGATCATGGTGTCGTGTTCGTAAATCGGCGGGTTCTCAGTGAGGGAGAAGATTTGTTCCCGCTCAAACTGCCCTGCCCCTAAAAACTGGTCCAGGTATAATGCTAGTATTGGGCCGTAGAAAGGGGGTAAAATGGCGAGGAAGAGACATACGCCGGAGCAGGTGATCAACAAGCTGAGAGAGGCTGAGGTGGCGATAGCCGAGGGCGGCACAGTGGCTGAGGCCGCCAGCCGCAGCGTTACTGTCGCGCTTCTACAATAATCAGGGCAGCTTTTCTACAAATTGAGAGAAAGGCCATGCCGAGTGCAGCGTACTTCGGTGCTTCAGGGTAGAAAACAATGACGATGTGATTGAGGATCCAGACGAAAGGCGTTGGATAGCTGACTAGGACAGTCATCGCAGAAGAGCTCAGGAAGAAGAACACCAGCAGGAAGAAGAACACCAGCATGACGAAGACGATTGCACTTCTTGCCCGTATGTACTGAACCCGAGCATCGTGACTCATTCTTTGACGCACAGCGGGAAACATTGTGAGGTTCCTTCATTGTATGAGCCGGGCGCCCAAACTCTTTGCCGGCGCGCCTGTTGTTCGTGGTATTGAGGTATGTGAGTTCCCAAAAAAGGGGGGAGGGGTAGACAAATCATAAACAATGCCACCTCCATTCTCGTCGCCGATGCGATGGCGCTGGCTGTCCTGGCCGCTGCGTGCGCAGATCGAGCGCTTTCCTCTGTCGAAACGTAATGAATCGACCTTGTCCTGTCAGGTCCTGCCCCGGCGTGGTGCGGGACGGAACCTGCCCCCCTTTTGCGGTCGAGCTCGGCGCCGGCGTCTGCCCGATCGCCGCGCGCCCGCACAGCTCCCTGGGCTACTGCCCGCCCGCGCCTGAGGTGAAGCGGGCCCCAAAAACTGGGGCACGAGCTAAGGTGTATAATGAAGTAATACACCACGCCTGCGGAGGGACAGCACGTCCCGGACCATGGTATACCCCAACCAACCACAACCCTCCAGGCGACCACCATGAGCAACAACGTTGCCCAAAAAAATCGATGAATCTCAAAAAAATCCTGGAAAACCAAGAAAAAACAATCGACACAACCCTTCGCGCGAACACACCAGCTGATCCACGAATGCGATCCGCCCTCCCTAACAAAATAAGGGAAGATGGAAAAAGGCGGCTCGCGAAATTGCTTAGGAAACGAGATACTGCAGCAGCCGAACAACAAGTCCCCGCGAACCGAGTTCACGCCATGAGAGTTCCTGGCTACTTGTGCGCGTCTGACTTTCGCGAGCACCAAGTGGTCAAACTGACCATTGCGGGAGTTCACTATCCGGGCGCACTCATAACGGGTGGTTGGCGAGAAATAAGTTTCACGGAAATCCCAGAACGCGTAGTTTGCAATCCCATTAGCAGAAGGTCTCTTAGGGAGGTTTACGGCGACCTTTGGATGGGTAAGCAGGTGTAAGTACTGAGAACTAGAACAGAAATTGCAGGACAACCGACATACGGGCTGCGAATGGTTCCGGCGGACGAACCTCCTCCGCCCGATTCGTGATTTCGTAGCCTCTTATCCATTACTTCGCCGGGGAGGTCGCATCGGGGTGTTCGTGCTCCAGTCCCTTCGTCCGGGGGTTGCGGGGGCAGGTCAAAGTGTCGCAAGATAACTCGCCCCTTTGCCTACCGAACTCGGGGGCAGGTCAACGGTCATATCGGACCCTTAGTTTCGGGTACGATGGTTTGTCCCCTTGCTGCGAATGGCAGGCACGTAACGTCTGTCCATTGGCCGTCATCAGCCAGCTACGTGCTGTTGTATGCAAGCGGGGCTACGGCCAAAGCAATGCGACACATAAAGCAGCGCGTTGTTTTGGTCGAAGCCCCGGTATGCCTGCCCTATCCCTGGCCCGTTATTGTAAAGTGTTTGGGAACCAACGTATCCTGTTCGCAGGACACTATAGGGCGGGTATACCGCGCAACGGCTTACAGCGCGCTGTAAGCCGTGCGTCGGCGGTGGCTATCTTCCAATCAACCCTTTCTGTTTGTGATTGCACAATAGATTGAATAACCGAAGCCCCCTACCAGAAGCATAACTGCCAAGGGGATCAGTCCAAAGAAACAGACTGGTTCTAACGGTTCAACAATGAAAGCGACAAACGCCCCAGGAGGAGCAAATATCCCAAAATAAAGGATAAATAAAACCGCGGCGCTCATTAGCGTCAAAGCAATATTTTTGAGTAAACGTTTCCGTCGATTTTGTTTCAACAATCATCCTCCGAATGGAAACAACGAAGAAGCAGTCAAGGATTTCCTTGGCTGCTTCAACCTCCCAACTGATCCTGCGGGCCCCAGTTCTGACGCAATAAGGTGCATTTTACCGTAGGCCCCCAGGTTGCCTGATAGTCTTTGCATTCGTATGTTCTATTGAACATGTAAGGGGCCCAATGATTCGCCTTCATGGTTCTTGTTCTTGATGGGCCCACCATCAGAAATTTTGCGTGCTGAAAGGTCATCCAATCAGCGTCGCATATTTTGGGGTCGGTGTCTCTGTTGGAAACCGTTCCGGGCCCTAACCAGTAATAGTGCCAGTCGCGCGGTGCGCCGGGAAGGTCTCCCACTACAACGATGGTTTTACTGCTATTGTTGATGACGATGCCGGGCAGACTGCATTGCGCTCCACGTCGGTTTCCTGATTCATCTGCTTGAATTATACAACCTGGAAATATAGTTTTCATGTGATTCAACACTTTTCTTATGGCAATATTGTGGCAATATCATGACTATTGCCCAGTAAACGATAGAATGAAGAGTGTTTGGTCCCTACGCGTCGCCAACCAGGGACCGCATACGGTCGCTGCGCCGGCAGGGGCAAGGCGCGTCTGTTGCGCTCCATGCGTTGCCCGACAAACCGGGAAACGGAACCCTGGAGGGCCGCGGCGTTTGCCGGAGCGGATTGGGGCAGAGTTACATGAATCTGGGCGCCGCCGAAGATGTGTCCGACCTGGTAAACGAGTGCCACGAGCACCGGGGCGGCATTACAAAACGGCGCACCAGAGCGCTCCGAATTCCACTTGGCGCAGCCGGTCGCAGAGTGTGTATCGCATCAAAACGGCAGAGGATGTAACAGTGTCCGAAGCGAGGGCGCCTTGGGGCGCAGGACGCGGCCGCCAGCACATCGCCGAGAGCACCGCAGCCTGAAAAAAAGCACTTCAAGAAATATATGTTTTCGCCGACACATGAACCGGTATCGGGAGAATGGCCATGATCCGACCAATTCCTTCAGCGGGAAAAACCGATTCTTAGAAGGGGATTCACAGTTGCACACACAGGAGGACGACTCGATTCTCTGTACTCCGGGCATTCTTCCACCAGCACTCCTGCTGGGTTCCTGTGCGTCGGCATCGTCTTCACCCCGGAGATGGCATCACCGGCAGCGACATCGCATATCTACAAGGAAGGCAAGCAAGTCCATGACCAGATCGCGCAACCTCTCTGACAATTTGAAATCTTGTCCCGCTCTGACATATTTGTGACACATTTCACCTCTATCATGGGCAGTGTATGAGGGGCAGACCCTCAACTGACCATAGTGAAACGAGGTGAAAAAATGAGAGGCAAGGGAACGAAGTTGAGAATGGCGCAGACGTTGGCGATACTGGTTCTGATTCTCACGATGATGGTGGCCGCTGGCTGTTCACGGAGGGGACAGAGCGGCGCCGACCAGAGTGCAGGCAACGTTACGGAGAGCCGCGGTGAACACGGAAGCGGCGGCGAAGGCAGTGAGGGAGGTGGCGAAGGCAGCGGCGAACACGGAAGCGGCGGCGAAGGTAGTGAGGGAGGTAGCGAAGGCAGTGAAGGCGGCGCAGCCGGCAGCGAAGAAGGCGGCAGCGGCCTCGCCCTCGACGAGACCTTCGACATGGTCCGGGCCGGCGCTCGTCTCATCATGAGCTACGATGCCGCCAGCAACTCCTTTGTGGGAACCGTTGCAAACACGACCGACGCGACCCTGACAAGGGTACGCATCGAAGTCCATCTCTCAAACGGTATCGAGCTCGGCCCGACAACGCCGGTCGATCTGGCGCCCGGTGAGATCCTGGATGTCGTTCTGCCGGCGTCAACGCAGTCCTTCGACAGCTGGACGCCCCATGCCGAGGTCGGCGCAAGTGAAGGCGGCGGCGGTGAAGGCAGCGGCGAACACGGCAGTGGCGGTGAGGGCAGTGGTGAATCCGGAAGTGGTGAGGGCAGTGGCGAGAGCGGAGACCCCTCCAGCCCGATCCTGGCCCTCGACGAAAGCTGGGACGGCGTTGTCAACGGTGTGAGAACCGCTATGTCCTACGATCCCACAGCGAAGGCATTCTCGGGGATCGTGGAGAACACGACCAACCAGACGCTCTGCTTCGTGCAGATCGAGCTGAACCTCAAGCAGGGAACGACGACCGTAGTCGAGCTTGGACCGCAGCCGGTAGGCGACCTGGCCCCCGGCGCCCAGACCACGGTCGAGCTGCGTGTCGACGATGAGCCAAGCGCTGTCGGCGTAGCCTACGATGCTTGGGAGATTCACCCGGAGATGTTCGCCTGCGGCGGCCCCGGTCCTGTCAACACTGAAGGCAGTGGCGAAGGCAGCGGCGAGGGTGGCAGTGAAGCCGGTGGCGAGCAGCATGGCGCTGAAGGCGGCAGTGAGAGCGGTGGGGAGAGCGGTGGTGAAGGCAGTGAAGGTGGTGGTGAAGGCGGCACAGCTGGCAGTGGCGAATCCGGCAGTGAAGAAGGCGGCAGCGGCCTGGCCCTCGACCAGACCTTCGACATGGTCCGTGCCGGCGCTCGTCTCATCATGAGCTACGATGCGCACAGCAACGCCTTTTTCGGCACCGTTGTGAACACCACCAGCGCGGACTTGACGAGAGTACGCATCGAGGTCCACCTGTCCAACGGTATCGAACTCGGCCCGACAACGCCGGTCGATCTGGCGGCCGGCGCGGCGATGAATGTGATTCTGCCCGCATCGGCGCAGCCTTTCGACGGCTGGACGCCCCATGCCGAGGTCGGCGCCAGTGAAGGCGGCGGCGAGCATGGCAGCAGCGGCGAAGGTGGCAGTGAAGGCGGTGGCGGGTAAACACCGCAAGCCCTTGTGACGCCCTCTAGTTGGAAACGAGCGGTCGTTGCACTGTCAGGCAGCTAAGATCAGGCGTGGCGCCCCATCTGGGGCGCCACGTTTGCATTGTTCCATTGTGAGGATGGATGACAAAGTCCCTTGATCAATTTACCAGGCTTGTTGACGTGGGTCTGAACAGCGATTTTGCGGAAGCAAACTGCCTATCAGCGCAGGGTCGCCCAGATGCCCAAGGAAAATTCGATACGCCTTTGTGGTCTCCTCGCCCCTCCGCGTACTCCGCATCGCCGGGAACGAGCACACCGGCCGGCGCGTGTTGCAACGCCACCAGCACGCCGCCCGCAGCATCATCGAGAGCTGCTTGCACGGCATCCTCCGGAACTGGGGACAAGAAGGACAAAAAGAGGTCTATCAAAATGAGCGATAAGAGACGATGCTGCCACAAGCCCGCGAAGCCGGTCGCAGCGTACCCTGTGAACTTTCAGGGACGCCTTGGGGTACAGGACGCGGCCGGCATGGCTGCGCCACTGGCTTGCTCCCGGCCCTATGGAGGTCAGCTGGACATGGACCTGGAGCGAGTCCGTGACGACTTTCCTCTGTCGACCTGTCCCGGCACGCTGGTGCTGAATGGTCTGGGTGGTTTTGTGACTGGCGAATTCTGTCGAGCGTAGGCCGGGCGGCATGACTCGATTGGGTCTCACTCCAACAAAAATCCTCGAATTACTCTGCCGTGGCGCTGGTACAGAAACCCGCCGATGACAAGCAGCACGCCCAGGGCGATAAACGCGGTCACCCGGTATACCTGTCCCAGGCTGAAGGCGTCGTAGAGAAATGCTTGGCGACTGGCACTGCCAGCAACCCCAATTCCGGCCAGTCGCGGCCAGCGACTGCGGCGCACTATACCCAGGACAATCAGCACCGCAGCGTACAGGGCCCACAACGCGCTCATAAACAGACCGGTGCAACCCGGCACCTCCGAACAACCGCAAAACAACAAGAACCGCCACACCCTGTGAAGGCTCAGCGGCTCCCGGTCAATCCCGGGTCCAACCCTTCAGGTCCGGGCATCTTGTAGCCGACACGGGGCTCGGTGAAGATGTAGTTAGGGTTAGTGGCGTCGTCCCCCAGCATGCGCCGGAGGGCGCTTATTGCGGTACGCATCGGCCTCACGTCCCCGTCTGCGTCATCGTCCCAGACCTGCTGCAGCAGTTGCGCGTAGGTTTGCACACGCCCCGCGTTCGTCGAAAGCGCCAGCAGCAAATTGTACTGGATGGCGGTCACCGCCACCGGCTTACCTGCCAGGGTCACGAGGCGTTCTGCATAATCGATGACGAGGTCGCCGACGGCATAGGGCACTGTCGGCTCAGCGGTCTCCCTCCTGCGGAGGGCTGCCTTGATCCTGGCCACGAGTTCGGTTATTGAGAAGGGTTTGACGACGTAGTCCGCCGCCCCCATGTCGAAGGCCCGTGCGATCAACTGGTCCTGGCCGTAGGCCGAAACGAAGATCACCGGCACGTCTCTCTTCTCCACGATGTCACCCATCAGATCGATGCCGTTGACCCCCGGCAGCATCAAGTCCAACAGGACGAGATGTGGCTTGTGTTCCTGCAGGAGCCAAGGGACCTCCTTGGGGTCGCTTGTGGCAATGGCGACGTAGCCCGCCTTGACAAGGACGTCTTTGATGTATCTGAGCGCCTGGGGTTCATCGTCCACCGCCAGGATCCGCACCTGTTCCCCCGTATTCTGGTGGGTGATGCCGGTGGCGGCCCGTGGCCGTGGAGACACGAAGGGAGACACGAAACCGGAGTCCTCGACAAGCGGAAGCGTGAAGGTGAAGCGTGCGCCAAGCCCTGGACCGTCGCTCTCGGCCCAGATGCGCCCCCCGTGCGCCTCGACGATGCCCTTGCAGACGGCAAGGCCCAGGCCGGTGTCGCCACCCTGTTCCTCGGTGGCGATGCGGAAGAATTTCCGGAACAGGTTCGGCAGACTTTCCGCCGGGATTCCCTGGCCGTCATCGGATACGGAAACCGCGACCTGAAATTCCCCCAACGCCGCGGTCACCCTGATGGACGAGGATTCCGGCGAGCGCTTGGCCGCATTGGTGAGCAGATTTCCCAGAACCTGGACAATGCGAAAACGGTCCGCCATGACCCAGGGCAGACCCGACACGAGGTCGACCTGCAGACTGTGCTTGTGTCCGCCGCTCAGGAACGTGGTCCTGACGTCATCCATCAGGGCCGTCAAGTCGGTAGGTTCGGGGGATACCGACAGCGTGCCCGTCTCGATGCGCGCCACATCCAGAAGGTCGGCGATCAGTCCTCGCATCCGGTCGGTCTGGTCCAGGATGATCTGGAAGAACTGGCGCATCTCGACGGGATGCAGCCCGGAAGAGTCGTCCATCAGGGCGGTGGCGGAGCCCCTGATAGCGGTCAGCGGGGTACGGAGCTCGTGGCTCACCATGGCCAGGAACTCGGCTCGCAGCCGCTCCAGATCTTCCAGCGGCGTCATGTCCTGCAGGGTGACCACCACCGACTCCACTTCTCCCTCTTCCGACCTTATGGGGGTGGAGTTCATAAGCGTGGTGATGGACCGTCCGTCGGGGGCCCGCAGGATGATCTCCTCGGCCCGCACCGTCTCCCCGATGCGCAGCAACTCCGGGAGCGAGGACTCTTTCAGTGAAATCTCCCTGCCGTCGCCCCGCCGGAAGGTCACTCCATGGAGGAGCTCCTCCATGGAGCCCTCCGGCCCGTGCAGGCCGCTGGCGATTCTTCTCATTTCCCGGTTGGTGGACACCACGCCCCCGGTCGTCGCGTCGAACACCGCCACGCCCACAGGAACGGTGTTTACCAGCGTCTCCAGGTCGGCCCTGACCCGCTGTTCCTCCCGGTGCCTGCGGGCGTTGGCGATGACCAGCGCGGCCTGGGAGGCGAACATGACCAGTGTTTCTTCGTCCTCGGGGGTGAACTCCTGGCCGCCTTCACCCTTGGAAAGGTAGATGACGCCGACCGTCTCGCCCCGCGCGCGCAGCGACGTCGCCAGGACGGAGGTCACCGGCACAGGCGGGTTGAAATAGGGCATACCCAGCTCTCTGATATGACTCTGGAAGTCTCCTATCCGTAACGGCTCGGTCAGCGACAGGAGATACTCGAAGAAGGCCGGGCCCTCCGGCATGTCCGCCAGCCATGTCTTCGCCTCCAGACTCATGCCGGAGGTCAGGAACTCCAGGCCCTGCCCCCAGCTGTCGAAGGTGCTGATGCCTGCGTAGCGAGACCCGGTGATGATGCGGGCGCTATCGACGACATCCTGTAGCACCGTCTCCAGGTCCAGGGTCTCGTTGATGCGGAGACAGGCCTCCGACAGGATGGACAGGCGCTCTCGCAGCCTCTCGTTCTCTCCCTTCTCGTTATCTCGCTCCATCTTTCCTCCTCATCTGGCCGCAGGAGCCGCGGCGTTGTCGCTTCAGCGTCCTCGGCCAACAGGTCTGAATTGGACCGTTTTGGGGACGATCTTACCATCTTTACATAATATTCACAACAATTGGTCCGAATTGGCCAATTTTCTCACCTCAGCTTTACATCAATGTTTTATAATTGATAACTGTGGAGGACTCTGCCCCATGCCGTTTCTTCGTCCCCGGCCGCACCCGAAGAGAGGCAGAAGCAGGATGAAGTCCGTGTACGCTTGCACCAAGGAGGTAACCGCGTATGAAACGGATAAAGACAGTTGCAATTTTCATGGTCATTCTGGCTTTCTGCGTGATTACCGCCACACTCACCAGCGCGCCCGCTGCGGCTCAACAACAACCCGCTGCGGCTCGACAAACAACTCCCGGGGCCTGTGACTACGTAAACGGGAAGTGGTGGTTCAATGTAAGTATCATTATCCATGGTCCGTTCGACACGAAGGCTGAGTGTGAGGCAGCACGCCAGCTGGTTATTACAACTGCCACGCCGACAATCACGCCGACTGCCACAGCGACTGCCACAGCAACTGCCACTCCGAGACCGACTGTCGGGTCCTGTTACCAGGACCCAGTAGTAAAGAAGTGGTATTTCAACGTAAGTAGTGAATTGAATGCCCGTGGTCCGTTCAACACGCTGGCTGCGTGTGATGCAGCACGCCAGAAGCTTATTCCAACTGCCACGCCGACTGCCACGGTGACTCCCACGCCGACGGTGACTATCGGGTCCTGTTACCTCTCAGGAGGGAGTTGGTATTTCCCCGTAAGTGGTGGCGGTGACCGTGGTCCGTTCAACACGCAGGCTGCGTGTGAGGCAGCACGCCTGCAGCTTATTCCAAACGCCACTCCGACTCTGACTGCGACGCCGACGCCGACTGCCACAGCGACTGCCCCTCCGAGACCGGCTGTCGGGCCTGTCGGGGCCTGTCACCTCTCAGGAGCGAATTGGTATTTCTACGTAAGTGGTGAATTAAATGAACGTGGTCCGTTCAAAACGCTGGTTGCGTGTGAGGCAGCACGCCAGCCGCTTCTTCCAACTGCCACGCCGACTGCCACGCCGACTAGCACGCCGACTCCGACTCCGACTAGCACGCCGACTGCCACAGCGACTGCCCCTCCGAGACCGGCTGTCGGGCCTGTCGGGGCCTGTCACCTCTCAGGAGCGAATTGGTATTTCTACGTAAGTGGTGAATTAAATGAACGTGGTCCGTTCAACACGCTGGCTGCGTGTGAGGCAGCACGCCAGCCGCTTATTTCAACTTTCACGCCGACTCCGACTCCGACTATCACGCCGACTGCTACGCCGACTCCGAATGCCGGGTCCTGTTACCTAGACCCAAATGGGACGTGGTATTTCAACGTAAGTAGTGAATTGAATGCCCGTGGTCCGTTCAACACGAAGGGTGCGTGTGAGGCAGCACGCAACCAGCTTCTTGGTCTTCCAACTGCCACGCCGACTCCGACGCCGACTGCCACTCCGACTCTGACTGCGACGCCGACTATCACGCCGACTGCCACTGCGACACCTGGTCTGGATTCCACGCCGAGACCGCCTGACGGGCCTGTCGGGTCCTGTTACCAGGACAACAGTGGGATGTGGCTTTTCAACGTAAGTGGTGAAGGCAATGCCCGTGGTCCGTTCAACACGCTGGCTCCGTGTGAGGCAGCACGCCAGCAGCTTATTCCAACTGCCACGCCGACTGCTACTGAGACGCCGACGCCGACTGCCACTGCGACTGCTACGCCGACTATCACGCCGACTGCGACGCCGCCTGCCACTGCGACACCTGGTCTGGATTCCACGCCGAGACCGCCTGACGGGCCTGTCGGGTCCTGTTACCAGGACAACAGTGGGATGTGGCTTTTCACCGTAAGTGGTGAAGGCAATGCCCGTGGTCCGTTCAACACGCTGGCTGCGTGTGAGGCAGCACGCCAGCAGTTTATTCCAACTGCCACGCCGACTGCTACTGAGACGCCGGCTGCCACTGCGGCCTCCGGGCTGTCTGTTCCAACGTTGACCGCGCAGGCGACCGAAGGCGGCGCGGCGTTGAGTTGGGGAACTGTGGCGGGTGCGGTGCGCTACGAACTGATGGTGTGGTGGGACGCCGGCACAGGCTGGCAGCCGCTCGGGGGAGCCAACCTGACAGGCACGTCGTACAGGCACACCGGCCTGACCCCCGGAAGAAAATACTACTACACCATCCGTGCGGTCAACGCGGCCGGCGAGACAAGCGGCTGGCTGGGTGCGGGGACGAACGCGTTTCCGTCTGTGACCGCAACCGCAGCCGGGTTTTCGACACCGGCGCTGACCGCGCAGGCGACAGAGGGCGGCGTGGCGTTGAGTTGGGGAACTGTGGTGGGTGCGGTGCGCTACGAGCTGATGGTGTGGTGGGACGTCGGCACAGGCTGGCAGCCGCTCGGGGGAGCCAACCTGACCGGTACCTCCTACACGCATACCGGCGTTACGGCCGGGACGACGTACTACTACACCATCCGTGCAGTGAACGCGGCCGGCGAGACAAGCGGCTGGCTGGGTGCGGAGACGAACGCGTATCCGTCTGTGACCGCATCTCAAGAGGTACCGGCTGGCGGGACGTCAACGGCTACACCGACGCCGACCGCAGCTGCAGCCAGGCTTTCGACACCGGCGCTGACGGCGACGGCGACAGAGGGCGGCGTGGCGCTGCGTTGGGGAACTGTGCAGGGTGCGGTGCGCTACGGTCTCATGGCCTGGTGGGACGCAGGGACGGGCTGGCAGTCGATCGGGGGAGCCAACCTGACCGGCACCTCCTACACGCACACCGGCGTTACGGCCGGGACGAAGTACTACTACACCATCCGTGCGGTGAACGCGGCCGGCGAGACAAGCGGCTGGCTGCTGCAGTACGCGTCGGCAACCGCTGCGCAGCCGCGTTGACGCCTGCCGCATGCGGTTCATCGACTCGATGCCGCAGCAGCGCAGCAGCGGGGGCACCCCTTGAGGGTTCCCCTGCTTTCGTACGCGGCTCCGCCGTGCGGATATTCGCCCCGGATACGCCCAGAAATTCAGCAAACGCCTGGCTGTCAGAGCTCTCTTGCGAAGTAAACCGAACCCGGACACCTGCGGCTCCGAGTTGAACGAAGACTCCGAATCCTGCGCCGGAGTGTTGCTGGCGGTCTGCTGTTCTCGCTGCTGACGATCATTCTGCCGGCGTGGCAGGCGTCGCGCATTTATCCGGCAGAAGCAGTGCGGTATGAGTAAAGTCAGAGTAGGTTTCATCGTTCACACACAGGTCCATCCACACGAACAGACACTGAAGAAGCGCAGCGTTTGCACGCGGCGGCGTCTGGTACCGGTCCAGGCATCCAGTGGAAGCCGGCAATCATACCGAGCCGGTACGTGCTCGACTATCACACTGCTGTGAAAGACTGACAAGCTTGCGGCCGGCGTCGGCGACCCGAGAAGGGTCCCCCAATCAAACTCTCCCCATCGCAGGGGGCTGCCCCCCCACAACGGCGGCGTTTCGCCGCTGACCGGTGCCGGCGCGGCGCTCTCCTCTTTGGATAGCCTCCAGCAAGACATCCCCTGACGGATACCGCCTCGACTTCCCCTTCCGGCGAAATCGACTCTCTTTGTGACCGGCTGGATAGGGGAGCTGATGCAAGGGGAACGGCTCTGCCGGGCATCCTTGACGCCGACCGAACCTAAATTGACACGATACTGGTACAAAAAAAGTGGAAATGACATATGAGTGATATGACAATAGCGTATATTGGAAAGACATTTCGTAGACGCATGGTCAATGTACCCTGTCAGTGCATTTCAGCCTGTCAGAGCGGATGATTTGGCGTCTCGGTGAATCCGGGCGGCCTGCGCGGCGTGCAGAGCCGGAAAATGCTTTCCCTGACCCCATCAATCGAGAGGACCGATCATGCAGCCACAGTCCATTAGCCGTGTGACGCATTTCCCGCTCTTGGCGCTCTTCGCCGCCCTCATCGCATCGCTCCTGCCGGGCGGACATGCCCAGGCACAGCAAGCGCTGACGGCGACGCCTACGGCAACGCCGGCGCCGCCGGCAGTCCCGGGTAACTTCTCCGGCAGGGTGAAGGCCAACGGCGTCGCCTTGAGTTGGTCTGCGCCCGCGGGCGGGGCGACCGGCTATACTATTCATCGCACGTGGCCGCGCCACAGCAAGTATGGCACCTCCGTCGTCTATGTTCTCGGCAGCTCTACAAGTTATACCGATAGCGACGTCGCCGTCGCTGGCAGTTACAGATACAAAATACAGGCAGCCCGCGGCTCGCTGACTAGCGGCTGGGGCGCCTTGACTGTAGTCGTGCCGGAGAGCGTAGTCCCCACCGCGACCGGCACGCCTGTTCCGTCGACGGCTACACCGACCAGTACACCGACACCTACGGCAACGCTGACAGCTACGCCCACGAGTGTCCCACCCGGCTTTCCAACACCGACACCTACGGCAACGGCAACGCTGACAGCGACGCCCACGAGTACCCCGATCGGCCGTCCAACAGCGACGCTTACGGCAACGCCGGCGCCGCCGGAAATCCCGGGTAAATTCGCCGGCAAGGTGACGGCCAACGGCATCGATTTGAGTTGGACTGCGCCCGAGGGCGGGGCGGACAACTATACTATTTATCGCTCGTGGCCACGCAGCAGCAAGGATGGCACCATCGTCAGCTATAGCGTTTCCGGCAGCTCTACAAGTTATACCGATAGCGACGTCGCCGTCCCTGGTGGCCATTACAGATACAGCATACGGGCATTCCGCGGCGGGCTGATTAGCGCCTGGTCGGACCTCTTGACTGTCGTCGTGCCGGAGAGCGGACTCCCCACCGCAACCGCTACGCCGACGCCGACAGCTACTGCGGAATCCGGGCAGGCGGGCGCGGACGAATCGCGATCGGCGACATCTGCGGCAAGGCTGACCGCGCAGGCGGGCGCGAACGCGGTCGAGTTGCGTTGGAACGCCGTGTCGGGCGCGGTGCGCTACGAACTGATGGTGTGGTGGGACGCCGGCACAGGCTGGCAGTCGCTCGGGGGAGCCAACCTGACCGGCACCTCCTACAGGCACACCGGCGTTACGGCCGGGACGACGTACTACTACACCATCCGCGCGGTGAACGCGGACGGCGAGACTAGCGGCTGGCTGGGTGCGGAGACGAACGCGTATCCGTCTGTGACCGCATCTCAAGAGGTACCGGCTGGCGGGACGTCAACGGCTACACCGACGCCGACCGCAACGGCAGCCAGGCTTTCGACACCGGCGCTGACGGCGACGGCGACAGAGGGCGGCGTGGCGCTGCGTTGGGGAACTGTGCAGGGCGCGGTGCGCTACGATCTCATGGCCTGGTGGGACGCAGGGACGGGCTGGCAGTCGATCGGGGGAGCCAACCGGACCGGCACCTCCTACAGGCATACCGGCGTTACGGCCGGGACGAAGTACTACTACACCATCCGCGCGGTGAACGCGGCGGGCGAATCAAGCGGCTGGCAGCTGCAGTACGCGTCGGCAACCGCTGTGCAGCCGCGTTGACGTCTTCCAGGGCGGATGGTTTGGCGTCGCGGTGAATCCGGGCGGTCTGCGCGGTGTGCAGATCCGTGAGATGTTTTCCTTGACCCCATCACTTGCGAGGACCGATCATGAAGCCGCAGTCCATTAGCCGTATAGTGCCTTTCCTGCTCTTGGCGCTCTTCGCCACCCTCTTCGCGCCGCTCCTGCCGGGCGGACATGTCCAGGCACAGCAAGCGCTGACAGCGACGCCCACGGCAACGAGTACTCCGCTCGCCTTTCCAACAGCGACGCCCACAGCGACGCCGGCGCCGCCGGCAGTCCCGGGTAATTTCTCCGGCAGGGTGACGGCCGGCGGCATCGCCTTGAGTTGGTCTGCGCCCGCGGGCGGGGCGACCGGCTATGATATTCATCGCACGTGGCCGTACCACAGCACGTATGGCCCCAACCGCCTCTATCTCGTTTCCGGCAGCTCTACGAGTTATACCGATAGCGACGTCGTCGTCGCTGGCAATTACAAGTACAGAATACGGGCATTCCGCGGCGAGCTGACTGGGGGCTGGAGCACCTTGACTGTCGTCGTGCCGGCGAGCGCAATCCCCACCGCAACCGACACGCCTGTTCCGTCGACGGCTACACCGACCGGTACACCGACACCTACGGCAACGCTGACAGCTACGCCCACGAATTACCCGCCCGGCTTTCCAACACCGACACCTACAGCAACACCGACACCTACAGCAAGGCCTACGAGTACCCCGCCCGGCCTTCCAACAGCGACACCGGCGTCCGCGCCCTCCTGCGCCAACAGCACGGCGGTCCCGGCACCGGCTTCGGACGGTCTGGTCGCCGATTGCGAGACGCTCCTCGCTCTTAAGGACCAATTGCTCGGCGACACCACACGGAATTGGAGTGTGAATACTGGTATCTTTTTCTGGTCAGGTGTTGGCGTCAGCAATGGTCGTGTGACGCACTTGACCCTGAGTTCCGGTATGACGGGTACACTTCCGTCCTCGTTGGGCAACTTGGCGGGGTTGAAGGTGTTGTCCCTCGGCCGCAACCAATTGACGGGTACGATTCCGTCCTCGTTGGGCAGGCTGACCAAACTGGAAGTGTTGTCCCTCCATGACAATCAGCTGACCGGTAGTATTCCCTCCTCGTTGGGCAGGCTGACCAACTTGGAAAAGTTGTTGCTCAACCACAACCGACTGACGGGTACGATTCCGTCCTCGTTGGACAATTTGGTTCGCCCGGGTGGCCCGTTGGTCGTTGTGCACCTCGCCGCCGGCAACGACTTGTGTGGTCCGATACCGCCGAAACTGCATGCCTTTGAACATAGCGACGTTAAACGTGCCGTCTATCCCTCAGGCACGCTGGGAGACTGCTCCTCGCTGCCTGCGCCAACAACGACACCAACACCGACGCCCACGAATACCCTGCCAGGCTTTCCAACAGCGACACCAACAGCAACTTCGACGCCGACGTTCTCATGCGCCAACAGTGCCGCGATTTCGGACCCGGAAGCAGCCGGGCTGGTGGCGGATTGTGAGACGCTTTTGGGTCTCAAGGAGGAGTTGGCCGGCTCTGCTGCGCTGAACTGGCGTGTGGATCGTCTCATAGAGAACTGGGACGGCATCTCAGTCGAGAGTGGGCGTGTAGCCGCATTGTCCCTCGCCAACAGTGGGCTGACGGGAGGCGTACCGTCTTCGCTGGGCAGCCTGGCGGCGCTGGCGGTGTTGGACCTGTCCTCCAACGGGTTGACGGGGAGTATTCCCTCCTCGCTAGGCAATCTGACGGCGCTGCAGATTCTGATCCTCGAAAAAAATCAACTAACGGGTAGTATTCCCTCCTCGTTGGGCAGTCTGACGGCGCTGCAGAAACTGCTCCTCCATGACAATCAGCTGTCCGGTAGTATTCCCTCCTCGCTGGATAGTCTGGTTCCCCCGGGCGGTAGCTTGTCGGCGGTGTGGCTCGCTACCGACAACGCCTTATGCGGACCGATACCGCCGCAGCTGCATGCATTCGTCCCGTCCAATCCTTCTTCTCATAACGACGTAAGCAGCGTCAGCTATCCCTCAGGCACGCTGGGAGAATGCTCCTCTTCGTCTACGTCTACGCCGACAGCTACTGCGGAATCCGGGCAGGCGGGCGCGGACGAATCGCGATCGGCGACATCTGCGGCAAGGCTGACCGCGCAGGCGGGCGCGAACGCGGTCGAGTTGCGTTGGAACGCCGTATCGGGCGCGGTGCGCTATGAGCTGATGGTGTGGTGGGACGCCGGCACAGGCTGGCAGTCGCTCGGTGGAGCCAACCTGACCAGCACCTCCTACACGCACACCGGCGTTACGGCCGGGACGAAGTACTACTACACCATCCGTGCGGTGAACGGGGACGGCGAGACAAGCGGCTGGCTGGGTGCGGGGACGAACGCGTATCCGTCTGTGACCGCATCTCAAGAGGTACCGACTGGCGGGACGTCAACGGCTACACCGACGCCGACCGCAACGGCAGCCAGACTTTCGACACCGGCGCTGACGGCGACGGCGACAGAGGGCGGCGTGGCGCTGCGTTGGGGAACTGTGCAGGGCGCGGTGCGCTACGATCTCATGGCCTGGTGGGACGCAGGGACGGGCTGGCAGTCGATCGGGGGAGCCAACCGGACCGGCACCTCCTACAGGCATACCGGCGTTACGGCCGGGACGAAGTACTACTACACCATCCGCGCGGTGAACGCGGCGGGCGAATCAAGCGGCTGGCAGCTGCAGTACGCGTCGGCAACCGCTGTGCAGCCGCGTTGACGCCTGCCGCATGCGGTTCATCGACTCGATGCCGCAGCAGCGTATAGGACAGTAGGAGGTTTCTGCAAGAAGCCCATTCATGAAACATATTTGGAACTGAGGGAGGCTTGATCTGTTGGCACCCGCCTCCCACTCAAGTCGTTCCAGGAGAAAAAGCCATGCTCAAGAGATCGCTGATTGTCGCACTCGCACTTCTCACCGCCGCCTGTGTGCCTATCCCGGCAGAACCGCCGGCCGCGTCCCCACAAATGACCGAACGATCTTACAGCTGTGCCCCTGACCACATGACGTTGCAGGTCGGACAGAGCAGCGGCGATCCAACGTCAGACGAGTTGCCAGGGCACGTCGACATTCTCAGCGTAGCATCCAGACTGGAAGATGAAACGCTGACGGCTGTTTTCCACCTGAGAAACATTCCACAAGAATTGACAGTCAATCGAGAAGGTGTTCATCACATGCACCAAGACTATGGCTGGAATGTTGACATCGACATACATGGCGCAGTCAGAGACATATCTGCTGACTACTCACTCTTCGATTACACCCTCCGCGCCGAAAACAGCACACCAAAGTCCCCCTCGGATCCCCTGCCCAAAACCGGCCCCTTCGAAGACGCAATGAATCCGCTGCTGCTGGAATTCGTGCTTGACACGGAAAACGACAACCTTTCACACAAGCATCTGAACGGGAACTCCCGTCTTCTCGTTTCCTACGAAGACAACACTCTCACCCTCTCCGGCCAGATTCCTGGTATTACAAGCGAATCAACCCTTCTGTTCTGGGCCTATGACACATTGGCTGGACAGGACGGCATCGCATGCCAACCTGGTTGAGGCCTTCCCGTTCTGGCCCGGTCTGTCTTCTGTGCATTACGGCAGGCAGACCTGATCTGCTTGTGAACGATGAAGGAACGAAAGATTGAGGGTTCACATACAAGAGTGCCATTCCGGACGAGTCCAGGCGGCGTCAGACCGCCGCAACACCACACGCGCCGCCATCAGCGAGAGCAGCCGCCAATCGCACAGAGCCGGCACGAGCTCGACCACCGCACAGCTGCGAAACACTAACACGCTTGCGGCCAGCAGTGCGCCCCCCGGATGGCGCCGGCATTGGTGCCGGCCATCTGCCCAGGTTCAGTCTCAGTTTTGTGCAGGTGCCCGGATCGGTGCCTGGGCCGGCGCCTGCTATACGCCCGTCGGCCGCAGCTTCCAGGAACGAAGCGCACGCCAGGACCGACCAGGGCGCACAGACTGCCGCAGACGGCATCCCGACGGCTGCGAGTTCAGCCGGCAGCCAGGCACAATCTCTCGAGTCAGAACAGTAGAGAACGCGAGATGTGGCCGGCGAGGCTGCGCTTTGCTTGCTGCCGACAGCGCCGCGGGCTACCCCAATTGATAGCGCTATGACGGCCGGCTGGGCGCAACTGCCCTGCTCGCCAGCGAGATTGACACCGCCAACAGGTATATGTATGATACTTCGCGCAATCTCCCCACGACCGGGTGGGAACAGTTGCGTGGACACATGGCGGAAAAACGCTGTCCACACAGCAATGACACGGGACGCCGAATATGATGCGCGCTCTCAAGAAATGGGGTGGGCTCCTAGCGGTTGCCGCGGCGTTTATCACGCTCGCCCCTTATGCCTGGGCGAACAATGCCGACACCTACATCAGCCGAGGCAATGCCAAGGGCGATCGTGGTCAATACCAGGAGGCCGTCGCCGACTATGACCAGGCACTCCAACTCCAACCCGACAATGCCCACGCCTACGACCATCGAGGTTTTGCCAAGTTTATGCTTGGTCAATACCAGGAAGCCCTTGCCGACTATGACCAAGCACTCCAGTTGCGGCCTGACTTCGCCGACGCCACCTTCTACCGGGGCGTTGCCAAGTTTAAGCTTGGTCAATACCAGGAAGCCATTGCCGACCAGGACCAAGTACTCCAGTTGCGGCCTGACTTCGCTGACGCCTACGCCGTTCGGGGAAATGCCAAGCTTTATCTTGATCAATATCAGGACGCCGTTGCCGACTTGGACCAGGCACTCCAACTCCAACCCGACAATGCCCACGCCTACGTCGTTCGGGGCCATGCAAAGGTCTGTCTAGGTCAAAACCAGGAGGCCATCGCCGACTACAACCAGGCACTCCGACTCCAACCCGACAATGTCTACGCCTACGCCGGGCGGGCCAATGCCAAGTCCGGGCTTAACCAATATCAGGACGCCTTCGCCGACTTGGACTATGCTCTCCAATTGCAGCCTGACTATGCCGAGGCCTACATCGTTCGGGGCCATGCCAAGTTTCGCCGAGGTCAATACCAGGAGGCCATCGCCGGCTATAGCCAGGCGTTCCAACTGCAGCCTGACTATGCCGGTGTCTACTTCTTTCGGGGCCATGCCAAGGCCCACTTTGGTCAATACCAGGAGGCCATCGCCGACTATGACAAGGCCATTCAACGCCAACCGGACAAAGCCAGTGCCTACTTCTTGCGGGGCAATGCCAAGGCTGAGCTAGGTCAATACCAGGAGGCCATCGTCGACTATGACCAGGCCACCCAACTCCAACCCGACAAAGCCCACGCCTACGTCAGGCGGGGCAATGCCAAGGCTGAGCTAGGTCAATACCAGGAGGCCATCGTCGACTATGACCAGGCCACCCAACTCCAACCCGGCAATGCTCGCGCCTACCACGGCCGGGTCCTTGCCAAACTCAATATAGACAAACCCCGGAACATCTTCTCCGGCTATAACCAGGCCCTCCAACTCCAGCCCGACTTCTCTGACGACGGTTAGGTTCCGTTGGCGTTTGGAAAAGACCGTCCAAATGACGATGGGTGCCGGCTGCATGCAGCCGGGATCAGTCTGTCCTTGACGCCCTGGAGCACAGGATATAGCCGGCTTTGCACACCCCGGACGGCGCCGGCACTGGTACCGGCCATGTACCCAGGTTCGGTCCCGGTTTTGTGCATGTGTTCGGACCGGCCTCCAGGCCTGCGCTGGCCGACATCCGCGGTAGTCGAACGCAACTTCCAGGAACGGAGAGCACGCCAGGACCGATCAGGGCGCACAGAAGGCCGCAGACGGCTCCCCGCGCCAACGTCAACATCCCATCGCCGTGGCAGAGCGTCCACGCACTCCGCACAACGTCGCCGGCGAACATCAATGGCATTGCCGGCCCGGGCGCTCTTCATTTTCCCAGGACGCACTCCGTGGGCGCGGGGCGCCGCCGGCACACTGGCCGTATAATTTCCGTAATACGGAATGCAGCAGAGCTGCACCGGGCGCAAGCGCCCTTTCCGTTTTACTCTACATTATCCGGAATAAAAATATGAAGAAGGGTCCCCTCTCCATTTGCCTCATTTCTTGCCATTTTGCCTCTGTTCATGTAACCTCACTCCGAACGCGCGGTCAAGGTTCTTCCTTTGTTCTTGTCCCGAGTAGCTCAGTAGGAAAAGGTCCCCTAAATGATTCTGTATCTGATTCGTCACGGACAGTCCGCTAACAACCTACTTGCCGAACAGCTCAAGGAACGGTCAGGCACGTACACGTTTGAAACATACATGAGTCAACGGGTAGCAGAACCGCCGTTAACCGAGTTGGGGGAGAGGCAGGCGAAACAGCTGGGAGCGTATGGCCCACAAATGGCGATTTCGCGTCTCTACTGCAGCCCGATGTTGCGCACGATGCAGACGATTAAGCCCCTTTCCGAATCCCTGGGCTGCGATCCGACTGTTTGGATCGACTTGCACGAACACGGCGGCGTTTTCCTTCGTCCAGGGGCCGACGTGAAAGCTGTCGGCTATCCCGGCCTAAGCCGTCCTGAAATGAGCCAGCGGTTTCCTGGCTATCGTCTGGACGGTATTGGTGAGAACGGCTGGTGGCAGGGTGGCGAAGAAGATCTGGCATCTTGCCACGCTCGGGCTGTGCGGGTGACCGATGAGCTACATCGGATGGCCGGAGAGGCAGGGGAGAACGAGGCAATCGCCGCCGTCAGTCACGGCACTTTTATGGACAGTCTACTGAAGGCGCTCATTGGCCGCTTGCCGGGCAAGGGGCTCTATTTCAATCACAATAACACCGGGGTCACACGGGTCGACTTTTTTCCTTCCCGAATCGAAGGGAATCTAACAGTAAATGTTCGCTATACGAACCGGACCGACCATCTGATAGACGACCAGTTGACCTACTGAGAGGAGTCATAATTGGCTGATACACGCCCTCGCTTACTTGCGAGCGATTTGGAAGGTGTACTCGTTCCCGAAATCTGGATTGCATTTGCCGAGAAGACCGGGATCGAGCAGTTACGCCTTACTACTCGGGACGTTTCCGACTATGATCAGTTGATGCAGATGAGGCTGAAAGTCCTGAAGGAACGGAATCTCCGCCTGCAGGATATTCAGGAAGTCATCGCGACCATCTCCCCTCTGCCCGGCGCCGAGCAGTTCGTAGACTGGGTCCGCGAGCGCTCACAGTTCGTTATCCTGTCTGATACGTTCTACGAATTTGCCAAGCCTCTGATGGCTCAACTCGGCTATCCGACGATCTTCTGTCACTCTCTTGAAGTCGATGCGGAGGGATCGATCACCGGCTACCGTCTCCGCCTCGACCAGTCCAAGCGCAAGGCGATTACGGCTTTCCATGATCTTAAGTTTCAGACCATGGCGATGGGCGATTCCTATAACGACATTGCGATGCTGAAGCGGGCTGACATAGGGATCCTTTACGACCCGCCGTCCAACGTAATAGACGACCATCCCGATCTGCCCGTCGTCCGCAATTACGAAGAGGCTCAGGCGAAGATCGAGGACTGGCTGCTGGACTGAGCATAGTAGTCAAGACGTGTGCAAATCGCAGCGCTACAAAGACTGGTTATATGGCCAGAACTCGGGAGGGGTCAAGCCAAGCGGCGCCGAAGTCCAGCTCGACGGAGTTGGTCACCGTTCTTGGCTACATTCTAACGGTTTCCTATCCCCTGCTGGCGCTTTCCACCGGCGTACGGGCACTATTTCAACTCCTCTTGAAAGATGGTGTTGTCAACTATCTGGCGCCGTCTCTGACTCTAGTCGCAGCGGTCTGCTACTTGACCGCGACGATAGGGTTTGCCTACCGCAGGCGGTGGGCGTGGCGACTCTCGGTCGGCGTTCTCCTGTTTGAAACAATCCTCACTTTGGTCGTGGGTACCCTCAGCCTGATCATTCCCGAAACGATAGGTCGGACGGTCTGGCGCCATTTCGGCGCAGACTATGGCTACTTTCCCCTCTTTCAACCGGCCATTGGCCTTGCCTGGCTGTTCTGGCCATCGATCATGCGGCAGTATGGCCTGAAGCAAGGCGTGTACACGGTGGAACGCAACGCTGACACCGCCAATTTCGAGGTCACTGGTTAGATGCGGGGTGAGAACGGGTCGCCGGCGCCTTCCAGGAGGAGCATTGCATTTCAGGTCCTGCGAAAGGCCTATTTGTCAGGATCACCCGGCAGTGAGCGTGAGGTGACGCGCCTGAAGGTTCACAGCTACTTCGGAATCCTGTTCAGAGGGCTGGTTCTGCTGATCTCCCTTGCTATGCTTTTGCCGTTGGCCTATCTGCTATTCAGGGCTGGCGGAGTAGGATGGACGGAGCTTCTGGGCTTGATGGGCCGCACCCGCATGCTGCCCATCATGTGGAACAGTCTCCTATTGATCTGCGGCGTTACCACACTTTCGCTCGCGCTTGCACTGCCCTTCGCATGGCTGACAGAAAGGACCGATCTTCCCGGCAGGAAGATCTGGACAGTGCTGGCGATGATGCCGCTGGTGATACCAAGCTACGTGGGTGGATTCACGTTGATAGCCATGTTCGGTCCCCGCGGTGTCCTTCAGGAACTCCTGTCGCCCTTTGGTGTGGAACGGCTGCCTTCAATTTACGGTTTCACTGGCGCGCTTTGGGTCTTGACGCTCTTTACCTATCCCTACATATTCATGAGTATTCGCGCTGGCCTGCACCGGTTTGATCCCTCGCTTGAGGAAGCAGCTCGATCGCTCGGGTACAACGGGCTGCAGACGTTTCTGAAAGTGACTTTACCGAATCTGCGGCCGGCGATCACCACCGGTGGTCTACTGGTGGCGCTGTATACGCTCAGCGATTTCGGGGCGGTCTCGCTATTGCGCTTCAATAGCTTTACGCGGGCGATATACGTTCAGTATCTGAGCAGCTTCGATCGAAATGTCGCTTCGCTACTTTCATTGGCGCTGATAGTCTTTACGATTATACTACTGCTGCTGGAGAGAAACAGTAGAGGACGCGGGCGTCCTCGCTACTATCGCAGTAGTGTGGGCGTATCCGGCCCCCGCAAGCGCATCGAGCTCGCCCGCCGTAAGTGGCCCGCGCTCGCATTCTGTACCGCCGTTGTCATGGCGGCTCTGGTCCTGCCGACGGGCGTAATTCTCTACTGGCTGGTGCGTGGCCTGGCGTCGGGCGAGTCGCTGGCGCCGGTCTGGGCGGCGACGCTCAACAGTTTCCGTGCCGGCGCGTTGGCGGCAGTTGCCGCAGCTATATTGGGGCTGCCGGTCGCCTATGCCGCGGTCAGGATGGGTGGAAGGCTCATGTCCCTTGCGGCGAGGGCTGTGTATCTGGGATACGGACTGCCGGGCATCGTCATCGCGCTCAGTCTGGTGTTTTTCGGGGCGAATTTTGCGCCGTGGCTATATCAGACGCTGTGGATCCTGGTGTTCGCCTATGTCGTCCGATTTTTGCCCCAGGCCATGGGAGCGATGCAGATCAGCCTGCTGCAGATGAATCCCCGCCTTGAAGAAGCAGGACGAAGCTTGGGTTTGGGCAACCGCGCCGTTTTCAGAAGGATTACCGCCCCCATAGTGCGGCCAGGGGTACTGGCGGGCATGGCTCTCGTTTTCCTGACGACCGTGAAGGAGTTGCCTGCGACTTTGCTCTTGAGTCCGACAGGTTTCTCGACTCTGGCGACCCAGATCTGGTCAGCTACGGACGAAGCTTTCTTTACTCGTGCCGCGGCGCCCGCACTCGTTCTCTTGGCGATGTCAGCGATCAGTATTTTTCTTGTGCTCATGCAGGAGGAAAGGGAAGTGGTTAGCGGCTAGGGTAGGTTTCCGGCCTCTGAACCCCTTCGACGCGAGCTGTGACTCAACAAGAACTGGCGCCACCAGGACTTCAACTGGAAGGCGTTTCCAAACAGTTCGACAGCGGTGAGGCCCCCGTACGGGCCGTCAACGACGTTGCATTGACGGTAGACCACGGAGAGTTTATCGCTCTCCTGGGCCCTTCAGGATGCGGGAAAACGACGACCTTGCGGCTCATTGCCGGGTTTGAACGCGTGGATGCCGGCGCCATCGATATTAACGGAACGCTAGTGGCCAACAGCTCGGTTCACTTACCGCCCGAGAGGCGCCGCGTCGGCATGGTTTTCCAGGAATACGCCCTTTTCCCCCATGTCAGTGTTTTGGCCAATATTGAGTTCGGTCTGCGCCGCATGGCGGCAACGGAGAAGAGGGCGCGCACAGGCGAGATCCTGGAACTGACTGGTTTAGCAGGCCTGGAAGGGCGGATGCCGCATGAACTGAGCGGGGGCCAACAGCAAAGAGTCGCTCTCGCGAGGGCATTGGCTCCCAACCCAGCCTTAATCCTGTTGGACGAACCTTTCAGCAATTTGGACGCCGGTCTGCGCGCTCGCGTGCGCGCAGAGTTGGGTAACATCCTACACGCAGCTGAAACGACTGCGATCTTCGTCACGCATGATCAGGAGGAAGCGCTTAGTCTGGTGGATCGAGTCGCGGTCATGCTGAATGGCAGCGTAGAGCAGGTGGCCTCACCCCATGAGCTGTACACCAACCCTGCAACGCGGTCAGTCGCTGAATTCATCGGCGACGCGAACTTCCTTCCGGGCGTTGGTCACGGTGATACCATTGAATGTGAATTAGGGATCTTAGCTACGCGCAAGCAGATTCATGGGCAGGTGGACATATTACTTCGACCTGAGAATATCGAGCTCCTTGCTGCACAGCCCGGACGGCCCGCGGCCCGGGTAAGGCACTCACTCTTTTTCGGCCACGACCAGTTGATTACCGTACAACTCCCAACAGGTACATATCTTACCGCGCGGTTGGGTCCATCCGATGCTTACGAACCGGATCTGCCTCTGCGGGTGGCTGTACGCTCACCCGTTATCGCATATCCACGTTGGTACTAATTGATCACTGCACTCAGGCCGGCACTCAGGATCACGCAGCGGGCACCAAGTCGAGAGGCGACTGACAATGAGCGAAGGAATCATTCTGGAAGAAGCCCCGGACATCCATGAGCAGTTTCAGGTTACGACACCGGCAATTATGGTCATTTTTGGGGCTTCCGGTGACCTGGCAAACCGCAAGCTTCTGCCAGCTGTCTACAGGCTTTCTCAGCAGAGGCTCCTGCCTCCCAATTTCGTGATTCTTGGGTACGCGCGTTCACCATTGAACGATGACGAAATGCGCCAGCGCGCTCGCACCAGCATGTTGGCCAATCCCGAAGTCGAGTTCCAAAGTGCGGATTGGGATGCCTTTGCCGCGCGACTCTTCTACATTTCAGGCGAATATGACGACGCCGAAGGTTTCCAGAAACTTCGCGATCGTATTTCGATGTTGGAAGAGCAGTGGAACATCGGCAGTAATCGTCTCTTCTACCTGTCTACCCCTCCGTCTGTCTACGAACCAATCATCACATGTCTTGGCGCTGCCGGGCTCGTTGAAACTGCCGGCCCGCAAAGTTGGACCCGCGTCGTAATCGAAAAACCATTCGGAAGCGATTTGCAGAGCGCCCACAAGCTCAACGACCATGTTCTCTCCGTATTCAGTGAAGAGCAGGTCTATCGCATCGATCATTACCTGGGCAAAGAGACGGTTCAGAATGTTCTCGTGTTTCGGTTTGCCAACGGGATTTTTGAACCGATCTGGAACCGCAACTACGTTGACAACGTGCAGATTACTGTGGCGGAGAGCATCGGCGTAGAAGGTCGCGGCGGGTACTACGAGAAATCCGGTGCGTTGCGCGAT
Source organism: Caldilineaceae bacterium (assembly GCA_958295845.1). GTDB lineage: Bacteria > Chloroflexota > Anaerolineae > Caldilineales > Caldilineaceae > Bin5. The sequence goes on along the minus strand of OY282376.1, from coordinate 3,205,228 downwards.
ATGATGCAGAACCATCTCCTGCAGCTTGTCTCCCTGACGGCGATGGAGCCGCCGATCGCCTTCGACGCCAAGGCAGTACGCGATCAAAAGGTCAACCTGCTTAGGGCGATCCGTCCATTGCAGCCGGAAGAGGTGCCCGAATTCGTAGTCCGTGCCCAGTACGGGGCGGGCACGGCCGCCACCCGTCCGGTTCCATCCTATCTCGACGAGAATGGAGTCGCTACCGATTCCACAACAGAGACCTATGTGGCCTGGCGCCTGGAAATCGACAATTGGCGCTGGCAGGGCGTCCCGTTCTATCTGCGCACCGGCAAGGCACTGCCGCGAAAGGCTTCGGAAATTTCGGTTACTTTCCGCCGGGCCCCGCATCTTCTATTTGATTCCGCCGAAGGATTCGAGAACACCTCAAGTCAGACTGACGAGGGTATTCTCGCAGCGCCTCAGGGGCTGCAGCTGAACGGCGACAGTCTGAGTCGCAATGTCCTGACCATGCGCATCCAGCCGGATGAAGGAATCACACTCAAGACGCTGGCGAAGCGTCCGGGCCCGTCGGTAAATCTTACGCCTGTCAATCTGGAGTTCACTTACGGCCACAGCTTCGGCGAACCGCCGGACGCGTACCAGCGCCTGCTTCTGGATGTAGTTCTGGGTGACTCCACTCTCTTTACCAGGCGCGATGAAGTGGAACTGGCGTGGCAGCGTATTACACAGGTGCTGGATGGTTGGCGGATGCAGGAAGAACTCAGTGCAAATGGGAGTAAGCCATTTCGTCTTCCCCACTACCCGGCAGGCACTTGGGGCCCCAAAGAAGCCGATACGCTGCTGGAAAAGGAAGGTCAACACTGGTTTACCGAATAGATGAGACAGCTGATGACCGCAGAAGCCTCGGCACTTTCGCAATCTTTGCCACAGTTCCCAAGCGAAATGGCAGTGCTTGTCCGCGGCAAGAACAGTGATAGGGAATGCGGGCTAAACTTCTTCGAAGGCAGTAGCCAGCCACTATCGGCTTGGCGTGGTAGCTGCTCTCCACCTTCGTATTTGCCACACCCAGCGCCAATTCTATAGGCTGGCAGCAGTAGCCAGACCAGGAGGATGCCATTCAATCGAGTGGCCGGGACCGGCCACTGGAAGCTTTCCCTATGAGAATTTCACCGAGAGGGCGCGGCTTGGTAGGTCCTGTGGTGGAATCTGACACGGGCCGCAACCCTGTGTTGAAAGACACGATAAAACGTCGCCAGGACGATCTTGATGTGCATTTGGAAGTCAGATACCAGTAGACGACTTTCAGACAGAGTAAGATGGTTCCCAAGGGGCCTCCTCTTCACGAAAGGAATGGAATGACCGAAACAGTACCTGGTACACGATCAGAAAGCCGAGGAGACTCGAAAGCCGGAAGAGACGAATTCGCCGGGCAGCAGACCCTGGATGTCGGCGAAGCCTTTCCTCGGGGAGACAAGGTCATCGTGCAGCCCAGCAGCGCTGAACTGGCCGAAACCGCTGCAGGGATGGTAGCGGCCGCTTCTCTGATCAGTATCGAGCAGCGAGGGGCTTTCAATGTCGCTCTCGCAGGCGGTTCCACACCTGGGCCAGTCTATGAACGCTTGGCTACAGTATCTGAAATCGATTGGAAGCGCTGGCGCATCTTCTGGAGTGACGAGCGCTGTGTTTCGCCGGTACATGCCGACAGCAACTACCGAATGGTCCGCGAGACTTTGCTGGATCGCCTGCCGCTGGCGCCGGGCCTCGTGGCGCGTATGCCAGGCGAACTTCCGCCCGAACAGGCAGCAAGCAGTTACGAAGAGACCATCCGAAAAAATGTATCTTCAGACGGGAGGGGCATACCTCGTTTCGACTTAATCCTGCTGGGTATGGGAGACGATGGCCATACTGCCAGCCTGTTTCCAGGTTCTCAGGCAATGAAAATGAACGACCGGCTGGTGGCGGCAGACTACGTCGGCAAGTTCGATGCGTACCGCCTGACCTTCACATATCCACTTATCAATGCTGGTCGACACGTCCTTGTTCTAGTCAGTGGGGCCTCTAAGGCGGCCACATTAAGCGCAGTACTGACGGGCCCCCGTCAACCGAGCGCACTCCCCGTACAGGGCGTGCAGCCAACCACCGGGCAGTTCAGATGGCTCGTCGATGCTGACGCTGCCCAGAGTATTCATCCATAGATCCCAGCCCCTTCCCCTCAGGAGCACCTCGTTGTGAAAATCGTTGGTAACATTTCTGTACACCCTCCTCTTCCGCAGGCCATCTGTCGGTTGCAGGAGTTGGCATATAATCTCTGGTGGACTTGGAATCCGGATGCACAGGACCTCTACGAATCTATCGACAATAGCTTGTGGGAGCAGGTCAGCGAGAATCCGGTAAAGTTTTTACGTACCGTTTCGCTGCAGCGCCTGCAGGACGCTTCGCTGGATCACGACTACCAGCAGAAATATAATTCTGTGCTTCAACGGTTCGACGCCTACATATACAATGACGCCGACACCTGGTTCAAGCGCAACTTTCCTGGCCGGCAGGACGAGCTGATCGCCTACTTCAGTGCCGAGTTCGGACTTCATGAAGCCCTGCCCATCTACAGCGGTGGTCTGGGAATTCTCAGTGGCGATCACTGCAAAGAGGCGAGCGACATGGGTTTGCCTTTTGTCGGTGTCGGTTTCCTTTATCCTCAGGGTTACTTCACCCAACAGATCAACGCCAAGGGGGGCCAGGAAGCGATCTACGAGAAAATCGACTTCTCTGAAGTGCCGGCTACACAGGCGATGGATGAGGAGGGCAATGCGGTTGTCGTCCACGTCGATCTCCCTGGCCGAACCGTCTACGCCAAAGTATGGAAGATACAGGTAGGGCGGGTGATTCTCTATCTGATGGATACGGACGTTGAGCAGAATGCCATACAGGACAGAGAGCTCAGCGCCAGGCTGTACGGCGGCGACAGTGAAATGCGTATCAGCCAGGAATATGTGTTGGGCATTGCCGGCGTTCGTACGCTGAGAGCCCTCGGCTACCAGCCGACTGTCTGGCACATGAACGAAGGCCACAGCGCCTTTCTCAGCCTTGAACGAATCCGTGAATTGGTGCAGGAGGGCATGGAATTCGACGCAGCGGCAGAGATAGTGCGCGCGGGCAACGTCTTCTCAACACATACCCCAGTGGCCGCCGGCCATGACGCGTTTCCCCTAGAGCTGGTCGATAAGTTTTTCTGGCAATATTGGGGCCAGATGGGCATCGACCGTGAACGCTTCATGGCTCTGGCCCGCAATGAGCACGGGTGGGGAGCGGAATTCAGCATGACTGTCCTGGCCTTTCGCTTGAGCGCCTATCACAACGGTGTGAGCGCGCTTCACGGCAAGGTTTCCAGGCGGATGTGGGGGCATCTGTGGCCGGGAACGCCCGAAGAGCAGGTACCGATCAGCCACATTACCAATGGTGTGCATACGGAAACATGGCTGGCACCGGAGAAGCGGGGGTTGTACGGGCGTTACTTCGGGGCCAGCTGGCTCGACGAAGTGGACTGCCCGGAAGCCTGGCAGGGAATTGAACAGGTTCCCGACGAGGAGCTCCGTTCCGCCCATCAAGCCTGCAAAGAAAGGCTGGTCAGCTTCCTGCGCACGCGACTGAAGAGGCAGCAGTTGCGCCATGGGGAGGGACACTGGAAACTCGCAAGCATAGACAGCGTCTTTGACCCAAAGGCACTGACGCTTGGTTTCGCCCGCCGCTTCGCCACTTATAAGCGCGCAACGCTCATATTCCATGACAAGAAACGGCTTCTCCGCATTCTGAATGATCCTCATCGACCGGTCCAGATCGTATTCGCAGGCAAGGCTCACCCTGCCGATGACTACGGCAAAGCGCTGATCGAACGCATCTATCGGTTAAGCCAGGAGCGGGAGTTTTTCGGCAAGATTGCCTTCATTGAGAACTATGACATCAATGTCGCCCGTCATCTCGTCAGCGGTGTCGATGTCTGGCTGAATACGCCCCGCCGTCCCCTCGAAGCCAGTGGTACAAGCGGTCAGAAGGCGGCGATAAACGGGGCCCCCAACTTCAGCATTCTGGACGGCTGGTGGGATGAAGGCCACAATGCCGAGAATGGCTGGGCTATCGGCGAAGAGCGGGCATACAAAGACGAGGAGACACAGGACGAGGCCGACGCCCTGAGCCTCTACACGATTTTGGAAGAAGAGATAGTGCCTGAGTTCTACGATCATCCGTCAGTCTGGGCCGGGCGGATGCGAAAGGCAGTAAAGTCCTGCGGACCGCAGTTCAGCATGCGGCGCATGGTTGTTGAGTACACGCGCTCACTCTATGTTCCCGCGATGGACAGCAGCCATGCCTACCGCGAAAACTACGGGGAACCGGCGCGCCAGCTATCTCACTGGAAGCACCATGTACGCAATGAGTGGCAGACCGTTTTTGTGGCGGTGCCGGAACTTCCTCCCCAGCAGGCAAAGACCGGAGATCCAATAGAGATTGAGGCCCAGGTCTGGCCGGGGAGGCTGTCTGCGCATGACATTGCCGTCGAATTGGTGACATTCGCTGCTGTCGACGGAGAGGAGGCCATGAAGCCGAATGCCGAGCAACAGCTGCCGGTCGCTCTGCAATCGATCACCTTGCAGATGGTGAACCACGCGCCCCATGAGCCCGGTCACGATCCGCATGATAACAGTCTCCGCTACAAGGGAATCTTTGTACCGGAAGAAACAGGAAAATACAGCTTCGGCGTGCGAGCGCGACCCCATCACCCCGCCCTCATTCATCCGCTTGAGTTGGGACTGAGTGCCTGGGCTTAGGCGGCAGCCGGGGAATCGCGGTTGAAGGCGCAATTGAGTGATCAGTGAAGTCATGTAGAGCAAGGAGGCTCAGATGCGAATTCTGATTACCGGAGGTACAGGTCTGATCGGATCGGCCCTGGCAAAGAGCCTGGTCGATAGCCAATGTGATGTTACCGTTCTGACGAGGTCACCTGACCGCCACCAGCCCTTTATACCTGAGGGCGTGCACCTTGAGAAGTGGGACGGGAAGACAGAGACCGGCTGGGGCCGCCTGGTCTCCGAAGTGGATGCAATCGTCAATCTTGCAGGCGCAGGTATCGCCGACGGTCGCTGGAGTTCCTCACGAAAAGAGCAGATAAGAGAAAGTCGAATAGGAGCCGGCCAGGCGATTGTGTCCGCCATTCGCAGCGCTGAATCGGCCCCCAAGGTACTGATTCAGTCATCGGCTGTAGGCTACTATGGGCCGGGCGCAGACCAAGTCATGACCGAGCAATCCGCGCCCGGGACCGACTTTCTGGCGCAAGTGTGCGTAGATTGGGAGGCTTCCACCGCGGCTGTCGAGTCAATGGGTGTTCGGCGTGTTGTCATACGAACAGGCGTCGTACTCAGCCCGCAGGGCGGCGCCTTGCCCAAAATGGCCTTGCCCTTCCGTCTCTTTGCCGGCGGACCTCTGGGCAGCGGCAAACAGTACTTTCCCTGGATTCACATTGACGACGAAGTGGGCGCTATTCGTTTTCTTTTGGAAAACGGGGAGGCGTCCGATGCATACAATCTGGCAGCACCCAACCCGCCCAGAAACAAAGAATTTGTGCGCCACCTCGGACGGGTAATGGGAAGGCCCTCCTTGATGCCGACACCGTCAATTGCCCTGAAAGCCCTATTTGGCGAGATGTCGACCGTGCTGCTGGATGGGCAGCGGGCGGGTCCGTCCAGGTTGCAGGAAGCCGGCTACGAGTTCACTTTCCCTGAACCCGTTGCCGCACTGCACGATCTGCTGTAAGCTTAGGTCAATATGTTACATAGGGCTTGCTATGCAAACCTCTAAATGCTTCGTCAATTTGATTGCAGGCGCTTTGCGAGTTGAACCGGCATGCTGAAACCTTTGGCTGAAGACACAGGACAAATGCAGGGCGCACCGAGAAACACCGCGAGGAAATCGAGGGTCAAGGACGCCTCCGGGCCCTCCTCCTCACTTACTCTCTGGGCTGGTATTGCATTCAGCGCACTCTTCACCCTCCTCATCTGGGCGCTGGATCATCGTCTGGCAGGTATTGAGCTTCTACCGGACAGCGGAGCCACCTGGTACTATTGGAAACTCCCTTTCCCGACATTCTGGACTCGGGCCACCTCGTGGGGTTTTTACCTCGCCCATCAACTCGCAATTTGGGCTATCATCTACTATGCTCAGACCTACCGCAAACATCGCTATACGAAAGGACTGCATAAGGCCAACATCTGGGCGCTGGCAGCCAACGCCTTTTTCATCTTCCTGCATTTGGTTCAGACTCACATATGGTATGACGGGCTCGCCCAGGATACGCCAATCTTCAGCAGCCAGGGCGCCGTAATCGTCTTGCTTGTTTGGGTCTTGTTGATGGAAAACAACCGCCGGGGCCAGTTCTTCGGCAAACCGGTTCCCTTCTCCAAAGAGGTCGTCCGCTTTGCCCGCACCTATCACGGTTACTTTTTCGCCTGGGCGATCATTTACACCTTCTGGTTTCACCCCATGGTATCTACATCCGGTCATCTGATCGGATTCTTCTACATGTTTCTGCTTCTGCTGCAAGGCAGTCTTTTCTTCACGCGCATTCACGTCAATCGATGGTGGACTTTCACACTGGAATTGACCGTACTGATCCACGGTACGCTCGTTGCTGTAATGCAGGGCAACGGCCTCTGGCCGATGTTTTTCTTCGGATTTGCGGGCATCCTGGTCGTAACCCAGATGCATGGCTTAGGCCTGTCACTGCCGGTGCGTCTTCTGATCCTGGGCGCATTTGCCGGCTCGGCCCTCTTTGTATACGGCAATATGGGCTGGTACAGACTCAACGAAATCATTCGCATTCCTTTCATCGAATATGGCTCCGTGTTCGTCCTGGCAGGTCTGTTCTGGCTCGGACTGCGGATTGCGAAGTCGGTCAGGCGTTTGAGGCACGCGTGATGGAACCGGGCATCGCCCCGTTGCAGTCCTGAACATGAGCGAACGTCAGGCCGACCCGTCAGCCGGGGAAGACTCCCTCGACGAACCGAAGCCTTCCCCAAGACTGGAGGCAGAGCCAAGCAAGCCGCAGATCTGGCTGATGGCTTCCCGTCCCAGGACCCTTCTCGCGGCCATCGGACCTGTTCTTGTTGGGAGTTCGCTCGCCTGGGCAGACGGACAGTTTTCCCTTATGCCAGCGCTGGCGGCGGCCGCCGGCGCCCTCCTACTGCAGATTCTCTCTAATTTCGCTAATGACTACTTTGATTTTGCCAAAGGCGTAGATACGCGAGAGCGGGTAGGGCCCACTCGCGTCATGGCGGCCGGTCTCCTTTCCGCTCGCGAGCTGCGGCTAGGCATGGCCTTAGTGCTCGGCCTGGCGATAGTGGACGGCATCTATCTGATCCTAGTGGGCGGCTGGCCTATCCTGGTTGTAGGCGCGGCGTCGATACTGGCCGCCCTGCTTTACACGGGCGGTCCTCTTCCCTTTGGCTATCGTGGACTTGGGGACCTGTTTGTTTTCATCTTTTTCGGACTCGCCGCCGTCTGTGGCACGTACTACGTGCAGGCCGGGACGCTCTCGTTGGCCGTCCTCGTTTCTGCTGTGCCGGTCGGCTTTCTGATCACCGCTATCCTGGTCGTCAACAATTTGCGAGATATCGAGACGGACGCCCGCGCGGGCAAGCGCACGCTGGCAGTTCTTATCGGCGCAAAAAATACGAGGCGCCAGTATCTTGCCCTACTCATCCTGGCCTATTTGGTCACCCTCCCCCTATGGCTGGTTTTCGGTCTGGGCGGTTCCGTCCTGTTGCCTTTCCTAAGCCTTCCGCTGGCCGCTCGCAGGGCCTCCTCCGTCTTCTCGGCCAAGGGGAAGGAGCTCAATTCTGTATTGGCGGCAACCGCACAGCTTTCACTGCAGTTCAGTTTGCTGCTTTCGCTCGGAATACTCCTCTGAAGATGCCCGACTTCGACGTAGTCTTTGTAGGTACGGGCCACAACTCACTTGTTTGCGCAGGGTATCTGGCCAAGGCCGGCTACCGTATCGGGATGTTGGAGCGGCGTTCTGTAGTCGGAGGCGCAGTGGTCACGCAAGAGATCATTCCCGGTTTTCAGTTTGATCTTGGCGGCAGCGCCCACATTCTTATCCACCACACGCCGATAGTTCGCGACCTTGATCTGGAACAGCACGGCCTCAGCTACATCGACCTGGATCCCCTCTTTTTCGCGCCCTTTCCTGACGGCGAGCAAATTTTCGTCTGGAAGGACATTGTGCGTACCTGCGACAGCATTGCCACAGTATCCTCCGAGGACGCCGACAGGTACTTCAGTTTCGTTAATGACTGGAGACCGATGGCGGAGGCCATGGTGGCGTCCTTCCTGGAGGCCCCAACCCCTCTCAATGTCGCCAAGAACCTTATTTTCCGAAGCCAAGCGCACAAGGACATCCGTCGGCGCCTGCCCTCGATTCTAGGCAGTTACGGTCAACTTCTCCGCCAGACTTTCGTGTCTCCCCGCGTTCAGGCTATCATCGGCTGGATGGCGGCACAGTCCGGGCCGCCTCCTTCCGAACGAATAAGCGCCCCCTTCGCACTTTGGCACCCAATGTATCACCACTCCGGCGTCAAGAGGCCGCGCGGCGGATCGGGCATGCTGACGCAGTCGCTGGCGCAAATGATCACCTCGCATGGCGGTACGATTGCTACCTCTGCCTCAGTAGACCAGATAGTCGTCGAAGGCGGAAGGGCGGTCGGCGTTCGCACGGTTGAGGGTGAGACCTATACTGCCAGTCGAGCCGTCGTATCGGGTGCGCATATCCACACGACCCTCAAGCTACTGGCGGGTCAGATTCCGTCTTCACGAGTGGATTCGGCCCGGAGATCAAAGATTGGAAATGGTTTCGGCATGATGGTGCGGTTTGCCATGAATGGTCTACCCAACTATGGCGGCCCCGAAAGCACGGAAAACGACTTGCCCGGTCCCGAACACCGGGCCCTGCAGTTTGTCTGTCCTGATTTGGACTATCTGGAACGCGCCTACGGCGACTATCTTGAAGGCCGTCCATCCTCGGATCCGGGCCTGATCGCCATGACCTTTTCTGCTGTCGACGACACGCTTGCACCGCCTGGCAAACACATCCTTTTCCTGTGGGGCCAGTACTACCCCTATGAACTGGCATCGGGCGAGAGCTGGGACGACATCGGCGATAGGGTTGCGGACCGGATGCTGGCCAAGCTAGAACAGTACGCCCCGAATGTGGCTTCTTCAGTCGTTGGCAGGCTTGTGCAGACGCCGCTGTGGCTGGAAAGAGAGTTGGGACTGCTGCGTGGGAACGTGATGCATCTCGAAATGTCGGTCAACCAGATGTTCACGCTAAGACCCTCGCTGCGCATGAGCAACTATCGAGGTCCCGCTAAGGGCCTCTATTTGACAGGAGCAAGTACCCACCCGGGCGGGGGCATAATGGGCGCAGCCGGCAGAAACGCGGCCGCAGTTCTCCTACATGATCTGAGCCGTAAGCGCCTCTTTCCAGGATGGTGAAGGCCGCGAATTCTCCATCCAGATCTCACGCTTCTCCTTCTGCGTAAGCCCAATTCATTGTAATCGTTTGACCAAGGTGATAGAATCTGCGCATGGACTCTAAACAAGCAGCCGACTTGAAACGAACGACCATCTATCGCAACCGCAGCAGCGGCGACGACGCCGTCGGATATGTCAGTGGCGAAGAGATTTTCCGTCTGCACTGGGGAGAGGGAGTCAGCGTAGGGCGATGTGAACGCGATGATTCTGGCTGGAGGATTTTCCGTGCGACGCGATTTGACGAGAAGGAACTGGGCCGAATTACGGATGAAGGCATCATACACAGCCATGGCCTCTTCCAGGGAGGCAGGCTGGGCTGGCTGGAACCGGACGGGACGGTGATGCTGGGCGGGCTGATATTTGCCGAAGAGGAAGTCGGTCGCGTTGAAGGTCCTCAGTTGCAGGTCGCAGCGGCAGCTTTGTTGCTGATCTTTGTGCCTGAGGAGGATGAAGGGAATCGGGAAGTGGAAAGGCGTGGTTGAGTGTTATGAATTATTGGTCGTTGTGAAGAAGAGCTTTGTATGACTATGCGAAAGATATGATGAAAACAGTTCAGACAACCCGCCTAAAATTCAATATCCGTATCTCAGGTAGCAGCGACGGTGTTCCCCTCCTGTTACTCCATGGCTCGCACGCGACCAGTCGCTGGTGGGAGCCCTTTTTCTCAATCCTGCCAGACTCCATCCGAGCTGTGGCTCCTGATCTTCGGGGCTGCGGCCAGAGCACGCACTCGCAGGACGGCTATGAAATCGAAGAACAGGCCGAAGATATTGCCGAATTGGTGCAGGAACTCTCTCTTTCGGACTTTGACATTGCAGGGCACGGCAGCGGTGGAGCAATTGCCATCGAATTTGCGTTGGGCCACCCCCAACAGTTGCGCAGCCTGATTCTTATTGACAGCGTGCCCATTGAAGGCGCATTCACACCTTTACAAGGGCTGCAGTTACTCGCTCAAATGCAAGAGGACCGCTCACTGCTGAAACAAGGCCTTTCGGCGTTGATTCCTACAGCGCCTCCGCCCACCATGACCGGCAAGGAGTTCGAATCCTTCTTTGAGCAACTGGTAGACGACGCTGCTGCCATGGCGCCCGCAGCGTTCACCGCGGTGGCCGAGGCGTTGGGACGCTGGAATCGCGCTGAGGATGCGCACAGGCTGACTTTGCCGACGCTCTTACTGCTGGGAACGGAAGATATTATCGTTGAACGAGACGCCGCAACCCGTTCTCTCCTCGCCATACCAGGGGCGGCAAACCTCGAGATATTGAGAGGGGTCGGCCACAGTCCGATGATCGAGTCACCGGTAGTCCTTGCTGAAAGGATTATCGACTTTATTACCGAGGACTTCGAGAGCTTTGAAGAAGCCAGGGACTATGCGCAAGATCACCCGTCATCCGCTGGTGAAACGAGGAAGCCCGAATGAAACGGTCCTCACAAGGGCGATCGAATGCGATGCGTCCAGTGACCGGAGAGAATCATGAGCTCTGAAAGTCTGCAGGAACGGCGAGCCCACTGGGATGGGCGTTATCGCAGTGGACAGACGCCGTGGGATACAGGTATCACGCCACCGGAAGTTCAGGCGTTCTGGGAGGAGCAGCCTGAACCCGCTGCAAGAACGTACGCTCTCGATATCGGCTGCGGGACAGGATTGAATACGCTGTTCCTGGCGAGGCAAGGACTGTGCGCCATCGGGTTCGATCTCTCGGGTCAGGCGCTGCGTTTGGCACTGCAGAGGAGACAATCCATCAGCCGGCAGGAACGCATCGGTTCGAAGGGAAATTCCGTTTTCGTGCAGGCGGATGTCAGCAGGTTGCCTGTCGACGGGCTGGGTGCGGTATACGCCCTGGACATCGGTTGCCTTCACAGCCTACCTGACGAGCTTCGCCCCGCGTACGCCGAGGGCGTCCACCGCGCATTGAAGGGCGGTGGTCACTTCCATCTGTACGTTTTTGACAGGAGCGATTCGGACGGTCCCGGAGCCAGGGGAATGCGTGAAGGCGAGGTAGCAAGGCTTTTCGACGATAAGCTGGAGATCATGTCGGAGGAGATAGGTGTCTCATCCAACGCGGCCTCTCGCCCTTCGCGCTGGTTTCTTCTCCGGAAGGCCTTCAGGGCTTCCTAAACACAAGAGAAAGCCAGAGCAGGCTTTTGCTTCGCCGTCACAATTCCCCAAAATCCTCACTCAGGGACATTCGGCCCTCTCAACCGGGGCAGACCCGCCCCCGTCGTCCGGCTGTGGGTTTTCCGGACTGATGGACGTGTTTGTCTCGATAAGAGGGGGCCGGTCGAAAATGCGGCTAAGTTCTTCGTAGATATAGTCCCAATCCACGATAAATACGGACATTTCCTGCCGCCAGCCAGGTCTCATTGCATCAGGGGGACCCAACACCAATCCCTTTATGTCGGCCTCGCCAAGTGACAGTCCAAAGCGGCCGTACTTGAGCGTGTCCCACTTGCTAATGTCTGTGTCGACAGAATATCGAAGCGCGTCATACAGAGCCAAGGATCGCGGCAGCAGATTCTGCTCTACCAGCTGTTTTCTTAACGCCCAAACCACACGCTGTTGACGCCGGGCACGCTCCAGGTCACCACCGCCAGAACGGCGGCTGCGCACATAGCTGAGTGCCTGTTCTCCGGTCAACAGATGCTCCCCTGGCGGCAGGTTCAAGTAGATACCCTCTTCAGGATATACCTCATAGAGGTAGCAGTCCACATGAATTCTGAGGCCGCCCAAGGCGTCAATCAGGTTTTCGAAGCCTTCAAAGCGGAATCGAATGTAGTTGTCGATGGTAATGCCAAGGCGGTCTTCCAAAATATCGATGAGAAGCTTGGGGCCGCCGCCACCAGGTGCGTCCATCTCCCCTAAGTAGTCAATCACGTTTATACGGTTGGAAAGATGCCCGGGAATAGGGTCGATGTACATATCCCGTGGAAATGAGACGATAGCCGCTTCGCCCAAGTCAGGATTCATCATGAGCAGAATGATTACATCTGTTCGCCAGTTGGGCTGATCCGGCCGCTGATCGCTGCCCAGGATCAACACGTTGGTTGTTCTGTCCAGGTCGGATACCGCCGGGGTCGGTTGCAGAGTAGGCGTGGCGGTGGGTGTAGCCGTTGGCACGACAGTTGCCGTAGGCGTTGCAGTTGGGGGTTCTTGCTGGGATGACTGTATCCCCTGATGCTGGGGAGTGGGTACAGTACTTTCAGGCTCCTGAGAATTGCTGCCAGCGGGGGGACCGTCCGAACGGGCTTCACCAGATTGGGAGTTCTCAACCTGTTCGGCGTCTACCGAACTGCTCTCGAAGTTGACGATGAAGAAGCTGAGCAAAATGGCGCTGCCAAGAATGAGCAGCAAGTAAGGCCGTACAAAGGCGGGCAGGGTCCGTCTGACACTTGCTCGCGTCTTTTTCAGGGGAGCTGGCAGGTTACGCCGCAGTCTCATAGGTGGAAAATTCGTCACAGGAACGTGATGGCATCAAAGAGCCACCCTATTCCTGATAAATACGTAAGGGGCAAAGAATCGAAGAGAAGTGAGGATGCAGGAGTTAGACCAGGCCTAACTCCCCCTTTCTCACGCCACTATCTTGGCACAGCCACTAAACTATACTTCCAAGTCGAGTAGAATACGACGAAGTATGTCCATGGCCCGATTTCCTACCCAGGCATTTGTCAGGCGGTCCGCCCCACCAAATGGAAAGCGGGCCACTTCCGTGCGTTCTGGTCCGGCGCAGCCAATCCACGTTTCGCCGCCCTGGCTGGAATGAAAGGTCTCCTCCGGCCGGCCGGAGGTAATCACTGCCAGACCGTGCGACACATTGCATTCCTGCCGCAGCTGCAGGGCAAGATCGCGGGCAACTTCGCTTGCAGGCGGTCTGTCGAGTAGCTGCCGAAACGGGGCTGTTTTCTGGTCGGCTTCCAGGATCCGGACCGAATCGTCCGAGCTGAAACCGCCCTTCATTCTTTCAGCGATCGCCCCACCTGAAACCGTCTCCAACATCGCGACGCTCGCGTCAGCCTCGAGCAGCAGTCCCGCCAGGACAGATTCAACGGTCTCGTCCGGTGTAGTACTGTAAATGTAACTGCCGATAACAGTGCGCACTTTCTCTTCCATCTGGTCGAGAAGTCCTTCAGCCTCATCGGCGCTGGCGGCCCTCGCTGCGATGCGAACATCGGCTTGCCCAAGATGCGCGGCCAGTCCCATTGTCGGGTTGTTACTGTCCATCAGGTGTCCCAACTCGGCATCCAGGCTGCTTTCGCCGATACCGACAGTTCGCAATATACGCCGGCGAATGACGCCTACGCCTCCCGTCAGTTCCTGCAGAAATGGCAGTACAAGATCGGCCATCATTCGTTTCATTTCCCGAGGAACGCCTGGCATGGCGATGACCTTCCCGCCCCGCCCGTGCCGCCGGTCAAAACTGATGAACCCTGGCGCGGTGCCAACCGGGTTCTCCAGCACTGTCGCCGTTTCTGGTATCTGAGCCTGACGCAGGTTGTTGTCGCTCATTCGCTGGTAACCCCAGCGCGCGAATCGCTCCTTCAGATTTTCTTCAATGTCGGGATGGCGTTCCAGAGGACAGCCCGTGGCATTGGCAATCGCGTCGCGCGTGATGTCATCTGCCGTTGGTCCCAGGCCCCCTGTTACAAGAACGACATCGCTGCGAGACAGAGCCAACTCCAGAACGCCGCGCAGACGCGGCTCGTTGTCGCCTACTGTAGTCTTGTAGTAGAGATTTACACCGATCTCTCTGAGTTGCTGAGCGATCCAGGCGGCGTTTGTGTCAACGATGTCGCCCAGAAGAATCTCCGTACCGGAAGTTACCAGCTCACACGAAACGGTTTTTGCGTCTGTCATGGTTGTTTTCCGTACTTGATTCTGTCCGAGCCGAACCTATCCTCTGGTTCAAACTCAGTCAAATTGTGCTTTTGTGCAGCGAGAGCATTCAGTTCAGCTAGAGCAAGAGAGCGGCCTGTCCACGGATACTCCTGACACGGCCTGCCAGCGCGCTGTTCCCTTCGCGGCTGAAGCGTTCTTCCAGCGTTTTCATGGCGTCTACGAATTCCTGCGAAAGATCGGACCGATTGTCCTGAAGCAGGCGCCGCATCGCGCCCTCATCCGGGGCCGAGAGCAGTCGATTGAGGAGCCTCATCTCCGGCGGCATCTGCTCTTCCAGAATAGTGACCGCCTTCTCGTAGATGGTTCGCAGCCTCTGCGCGGCGAAGGCAGCGTTGTTCTGTTCAGCCTGCCTGATATTCGAAGCCAGTACCGCGAGAAACATCTCGTTTATCTGTTCGATGTTATCCTTGAGGGCAGCGTCGGTGTCCGGCGCCTGTAACACCTCCTGCAGCACGGCCTGCACCTGCTGCGCCGCCATCTGCTGGCTCTGGCTCCGCTGTTCCCCGATCTCGACCACCCGTTCTCGGATGGCGATGAGTGCTGAACGTTCCTCAGGATCGGAACTGTTTTCCAAACGGTCGGCAAGTCCGAGAAGGAACTGGTAATCGGTGAGGCCAGCCGCCGCGTTTAGAACTGCGGTTGCGATTGCTTCGCCATTCTCACCCTCGTTCCAATAGTCCAGCAGCTGGGAAAGAAGCTCTTCACGTGTCGTACTCGGACCTATCTTTGACAGGCCCTCCTGGACCCGTTCTTCCAGTGCCTTGAGCTCCTGTCCAGCCTCTGTGGAATCCAATAAAGAGGTTCGCAGGCCTATGAGCGCCTCGTGTTGATCAGGCTGGCCTTCTGCAGCAACGGCATTGATGACCTGACCTAGAAGTACAAAGAAACTCGAATCTATCAGTCCTTTGTTTCTGTCTACAACCATTTTCATGGCGTTTTCGTCGCTGCCCAGGCGAACGAGACTGCTGATCAGCTCCGACTGTTCGCGGCGGCGGCGGAGCATCTCCGGGGTGACACCTTCAAACCCCCACAGCTTCTCAATCAAAGAGTCCCACTCGAAGTACTGCTGCGCCTGGAACATATACCCTTTGCGCTGGTCGGACGGGAGCCGCGCCATGAGCGTCTGGCTCATTTCGCCGATCATCTTCTGCGTCTGCATGTCGTCGAGTCTGGCCTGGCCGGGGACGACAACGCCAAGGAACTCGTGTTCCGGCTCATGGACCATTAGGGGCACGCTGAGAGGGCCGCCTGCACCACAGGCGTTGCAAACAGCTGTATTGATCTGCCCGCCCAGGAGCAGACCTTTTAGTTCGGGATTTGCCCCCAGGTCAACAATCGTAAAGACGGCAGCCGTGTAGGACGCCCCGCAGCTTGGACAGGTAACCTGTGCGCCTGTCGGTGGAAAGAGCAGATCGATTTCTGGCTCCTGACCCTGTTCGTCCGGGGCCGTTCCTTCTGGCTGGGCCGACGTTTCTTCGCCTTCCTGGCTTGTCGTTTGATCGTCAGTCGCTGATGTTTCGGCGTCCGCTTCAGGCTGACTTTGCTCTTCCCGTCTGGGGGTAGAAAATCCCTTTGGAAGTTCGATTCCACCTGATGATTCGGAGGGAGGCGGGCTGCCCGGAGTCCAGATTTCAGTCATGATTTTCAGTCCAATTCCTCATGAAAACTCAGCTTTGTCTGTAGCGTATCTTTTACTAGAGCAGCCAATCCCCAGCGCCGCTTTGTCAGCGCGTCAACGACCCATGCCTGGTGTGTTGACCGCGCCGCCAGCCTGCGCCGCTTCGTCTCGGACAGGTCCGGTTCGGCGGCCATCACGCCAAGGGGGGCCAGAACGCCTGCCACTGTCGCCGCCAGTTCGGCGAATTCGCCCGATTCAGGAATCTGGTCATGAACGGTGCTCTCCACTGCCTGGGACAATGCCGCGCCAAGAGGCAGCAGAGCGGCAAGTTGGTCGGCTTCGACCAGGTGTTTTACCGCGGGCATGACCTGGTCAAGTGTCGTCAATACCAACCTGCCATCGAGCTGTATTGACAAGCCCAACGCCTTGGCGAAACTATGCGCGGCAGCCGTGTGTTCTCTTCGACGGATGTGAAGGAACCCTTCCACACGAAAGGATTGTACCAGCCCGGGGCCGTCACCAATCGACAGAAAGCTCTCTTGGGCCAGTCGATTGTGGCCGAAAGCCTCCTCCACCTCGCCGCGGGACTCTTCCAGGGCCGCCAACTGGGCCAGCGCCCGCCCGTAACCCGCGGCGTCTTCTCCCTTCCTGGCACACTCGGCCGCGCTTTCAAAGCAAGAGGCGGCCTGGTCCAACTCACCCTCCTCAAGGCATGCAGCGCCCCTCTCCAGCATGAGAGACACGGCGTCTGAGGGTCGTAGGGATAGACGTTCGCCGGTATTCGGCGACGTAGGTTGTATGACAGGCTGAGAATTGATAGTCAACCCTTAGAATTCTAACGAATCAGGCCCGTTTGGCCTATTTTGGTTCATCGCGCGCGTCGAGACTTCCTGGCTCCGCAGTGGCTCTCCATCACTTCTCGAATTCAGCGCTTTGCAGTAGGTCCTGTTCCGCCAGGATTGGAACGCCCAGCTGCTTGGCCTTGGTCAACTTGCTGCCTGCCTTTTCGCCGGCAAGCAGAAAATCTGTCTTTGCGCTGACACTGCCAGTCACCCTCCCCCCGCCGGCCTCGATGCGGGCCTTGGCTTCCGCCCGGCTCATCGTTGGAAGCGTCCCTGTCACCACGAAAGTCTTGCCCTCAAAAGGCAGCGCCTGCTCCCCGTCCTCACTTTCCTGGCGAGGGCTTTCGAGACTTACGCCCAACTCGGAAAGCGACTGCACGAGGGCCCGGTTTGGTTCCAGTTTGAAGTACGAGACCAGCGCTTCAGCGATTTTGGGGCCTATGCCTTCGATCTCGCTAAGCGATTCCAAGTCTGCCGCCATAAGATCATCAAGCGTGTCAAAATGGGCCATCACCAGTTCGGCAACGACGTTACCGACAAATCGAATTCCCAAGGCCGTGAGCAAACGCGTTGCCCCCCGGGACTTGCTCTCTTCGACGGCGTGGTGCAGGTTTTCAATCCTCTTCTCCCCGTAGCCCTCAATCTCTTCAATCTCTTCCCAGGGCAGCCGGTAGATATCGGCAAGGGTGTTCACATAGCCTTCACTGACAAATAGTTCCGCCTGTTTGGAACCCATGCCAACGATGTCCATCGCCCCTCTGGACACGAAATACTCGACTTTTCGCACCAGCTGGTCCGGACAGGCATTATTGACACAGTACGTTGCTGATTCTTCCGGCGGGCGCTCCAGGAGCTCCGCACAGGACGGGCACTCGGTCGGCGTCTTCCAGAGCTGTTCAGAGCCATCTCGGAGTTCCTTTATCGGCCGCAGTACTTTGGGAATCACGTCGCCTGCACGCTTTACCAGGACGGTGTCGCCGATGCGTATGTCGAGCTCCTCAATGTAATCGGCGTTATGGAGCGTGGCGGCCTGGACAGTAACACCGCCAATGGGGACCGGCTCCAGGACTGCGTTTGGCGTAACTGCGCCCGTTCGTCCAACCTTGACGCCAATATCCAACAGCTTAGTCGTTGCCTCCTCGCCTCCCGTCTTGAAGGCGACAGCCCAGCGAGGGTCCTTGCCGGTAAAACCCAAATACTCCTGCTGCGCAAGCAGGTCAACCTTCACGACCATGCCGTCCAAATCGTATGGCAATCTCGCTCTCAGTTCATGCCACTTTCCGACGAACTCGATCAGATCATCCCACTCTGCGTCGCCGAACCGTCTCGATTCATCACAGACCGGGAAGCCGTAAGCACGCAAGTGCTCCAACGATTCCCAGTGAGAATCAGGAGGCTGCTCGAGTCCTTCTTCAAGGAATATCTGATAGGTCCAGAGTTTTAGCGGGCGTTCAGAGGTGATACCGCTGTCGAGAAGGCGCAGTGAGCCGGCAGCGAAATTGCGAGGATTGGCATAAGTGCGCTCACCTCTTTCTTCCTGCTCCTGATTGAACGACTGAAAATCACTTTCCTCAACGTAGACCTCGCCGCGGAGGATCAGGCGACGGGGTGGGTGCAACCCGCGATGGCCGTTGGCACCCTTCACGGGAATCTGGAGGGGTAGGTGATTGACAGTACGCAAATTTGGGGTGATGTTTTCGCCAACTTCACCGTCCCCCCGCGTCGCGCCGAGCGTGAACTGACCTTCGTCAAACTGTAGGACGACGGTCAAGCCGTCAAACTTCGGCTCCACCACATAGGCAAGGCGTGCGTGCTCCTCCTCAGGCAGCAAACGCAGCAGGCGTTCGCGCCAGCGGTGAAGGTCTTCCTCGCCGAAGGCGTTTGCAAGGCTCAGGACAGGGACCTGATGCCGAACCTTTTCAAAACGGTCAGCGACTCCGCCGCCGACGCGGACAGTTGGGCTGTTGGGGTCACTCAGTTCGGGGTTCTGTTCTTCAAGCGCTAGGAGTTCGCGAAAGAGGGAGTCGAACTCAGCATCGGTGATCTCCGGGTCGTCGTGGACGTAGTAGCGGTACTGATGATGTGCAATTCGTTCTCTCAGTCCCTCAATCTTCTTGCCAGGAAGATCAACAGCGGTTGATTCGCTTTGAGCAGTAATCGTCATGGGACGTCCACGACAAAGAACTCAGAGGCGCTCCACCCTACGAGTGGATTTCCATCTTCATCCAACACGCCCGGCACTCGCATTCTGTACCAGAGATATCCATCGAGAGGCACCGGGTATTCTGAGTGGTTCAACTCCGGATCGGCTTCCAGCACCACCATTGTCACGCCCTCTTCGACGGTCTGGATGAAAACTCCTGCCCGGCCAGGATCTGCTCTCAGTAGGACCCCTTGGCCGTCGGTGTTGGCGACGGTCACATTTGCATTGATAGGCAGCAAAATCGGCGTCGGGGTTGGCGTGGGACCGGGTGTATTTGTCGGCGGTGCCGGCGTAGGCGCGTCGGCCGCCACCTGTTGCACTGCAGGCTCACTCGGCGTCGACGTACTGACTTCCGCTGTCCCCATCAGGCGTGAGATGCCAAACCAGACCAGGCCCGCGATCAGGACCAGCGCGATGCCACCGAGTACCCAGACCGGACCTGTTCTTCCCAGTTTTCGTGTTGGCGGGGGCGAGGCGGCAACCTCCGCGGCCGGGGTATCCTCAAAGTAGTTGTACTCAGTTGCTGGACGGGCCTCTTCCGTCCCCTCAGAATCGGGCGCGATATTTTCCCAACCACTGTCCGCAGCTGCCGTGGCTTGCGAGCTATCGTACTGCTCGTTGATCTCGCTCCCGATTGATGGCTCGGAAAACGCCTCGACACCGGCAGGCTCGCCAGAAGGAAACTCCCATTCCAGGGGTTCGTCTGAAGCCTCCGGGACCTCAGGGAGTGGCTCGGACGCTTGCCAAACGCCGGGCTCGTCACCCGGCGAAAAGACCGGCTCCTCCACTTGGGGAACCGCTGAATCCACATTCCCAGGTGATTCTGGCCCGGTTTCAGGCAGAAATCTAGGTTCCGAAGCAGTGACAGGACTAGAGTCTGTGTCCGAGTCTGATTTCGATTCGCTCTCGTTTACATCGTGATCATCCGACGAAAAAACAGGCTCGTCGATTTCGCT
Source organism: Caldilineaceae bacterium (assembly GCA_958295845.1). GTDB lineage: Bacteria > Chloroflexota > Anaerolineae > Caldilineales > Caldilineaceae > Bin5. The sequence goes on along the minus strand of OY282376.1, from coordinate 3,185,157 downwards.
TTCTGGTCGCCGGGTGTCATCATTCACCTTTTGCTCCTCCCGGTTCTATTGCGCTTCAGCAATGCGAGAAACTCATCAAGGGGCCTGGTATTGAGTACATCCTCAGCACTTACCCAGGCCCGCCTAGCCGTATGTATGCCGTATCGCATGAGATCCAGCTGGGCTATTCTGTGGGCGTCGCTGTTAATTACAATTGAACATCCCAGGCTCACGGCAAGGCGCGCATGTTCGGCGGAGAGATCCAGCCGCTCAGGATTAGCGTTAATCTCGACCGCAGTGCCCGTTTCAGCACAGGCTCTCAGAACCTGCTCCAAGTCTATTTCTGAAGGCGATCGCCGACCCAAAAGCCTGCCGGTCGGGTGCCCCAAAATATCAACATTCGGATTGTGTACCGCCCTCAAGCAGCGTTCGGTGATTCGCTGGCGATCCTGACGCAGACCGCTGTGAATGCTGGCTACAACCAGATCCAGCGTGGCCAGGACCTTGTCGGAAAGACCCAACTCTCCCTCGCCCAGAACTTCAACCTCAGTGCCTTGAATGAGCCTGAAGTCGATCCCTTTTGCTGCGTAGGTTTCGTTGACCGCATCAATCTCGCGGCGTTGTTCAGTGAGAGCCTCTGCATCAACGCCGCGTGTAACGCCCAACCCAATACTGTGGTCGGTTACGCCCCAGTACCGATATCCTCTGCTACGGGCGGCGTCGGCCATTTCGGCGACGGATGACTTACCGTCGCTCCAAGTGGTGTGGCCGTGAACTTCGCCGACTATATCAGTCGCTTCTATCAGGTCCGGAAGATTGCGGCTAGAGGCTGAGTCCGTCTCGCCGTCGCCTTCCCGCAACTCCGGGGGCACCCACTGCAGCCCGACAAACTCGTAGAGCGACTCTTCACAGTCAAATTGTCGTTGCCTGGCGCCCGGCGAGGGCCCGTTTTGTATACTACCGTCAGACGCGGAATCAGCTGAAAGTTCGACGAGCCCGTATTCGCCCAAACGCCATCCGAGTTCTTGCGCGCGGCTGTCGATCGAATCCAGATGGCCCTGGCTGCCCGTGGCAAGGCATAGAGAGGTACCCCAGTTCTCTTCTTTTGCGAGCCGCAGGGAGGCAGTAGGACCATCAATCAGTGCCACGGTCGCCGCGTCTGCACGCCTTTCAACTACCTCGGCGACTTGAGGTAAGTTCTGAAAAGAATCCAATGCTTGATCCGCGGAGCGGCTGACGGCCAGCAGTTTGATTTCGCCGGTCGTTTCTCTCCAGCGGCGAAGGCTTCCGACTACAGAAACACGTTCGAAGACGCCATTCGCCCCCTCTGCTGTCAGCCCTTCCGCAATACTCTCGGCAAACGGCAGAGACGTACCAATTGGGGTGCGATCGTCAGAACGGCTGCGCAGCAGCTCGATGCTCTTCAGTATCCGCTCTTCCGTCTTGGCCCCGAACCCCTTGAGGGCGCGTAACCTGCCTTCCTCGGCAGACTTTTTCAAAGTGTCTACGCTGGTTATATCCAGCTCCCGCCACAGGCGCTGCACGGTCTTGGGGCCGACGTCCGGCACCTGCAACATTGCCACAACGCCCTCGGGCACTTGTGATACGAGGTCATCATAGAATGGCAGTGAACCTGTATCCAGAAGCGTCTGGATCTTCTCGGCAATCGCCTCTCCAACTCTTGGAAGATCGCGGAGAGCGCCTTCGGCGGCAATCTCGTTGATATCCTGTTCAAGGCCATCAATGGTTCGAGCAGTGTTCTGATAGGCCATCACGACAAAACGGCTCTCACCCAATATCTGAAGAAGGTCGCCGGTCGCCTTAAAAACACCGGCCACCTGTTTGTTGCTAAGTCGGAGTCGCATCGTCCCTTCGGCCACTGAAAATCTTCCCCTTATGGCGTCAACGCTACCTGTGATTTTGTCACAACTTTTAGGTTACACTGATCATCTTGATCAACGCAAATGAAGTATATAATACTGCCGTTTAATCCTCACTCCATAGACGGCCGTAAGACCGTAGACTCCAATTTCAAGCCATCGCAACGTAGAGGGAGCAGGGCGGGCTCTGTCGGCCCGATTTCGTTCCGCCGGCTACAGGTCGTGGGGGTGGTCTCGGACTCACCCAATCTCCAGTCTAAGAGACAAAGATTCCGTCCTCAAACGGGGTTCGCTCTTAACGGCTTTCGCTAGTAGAATGGCCGTGTGAAGGGCGTTGGGCGTGTTCCTGGCGCAGGCCGTGCCTGGACACCAAGTGGCACGTCTCGGCCGCGATTCCCTGACAATGGAGGTAGAATTCAGGTTGGCAACTATCCGCCTTAGCAAGGTCAGTAAAGAGTTCAGTGTACAGAGCGGGGTTGGCAGAGGCGGGGCAATTCCTTGGCTTCGCTCCTCCGGGCCGGCGCCGCGCGAAGGCGAAGACGAGGAACCAGGTCGCGTCGCGGCATTGGACCAGGTCGACTTAACAGTCCCCGATGGGCGTACGATGGCGGTGCTCGGGCCATCGGGCTGTGGAAAGAGTACTTTGCTGCGCGTCGTTGCCGGGTTGGAAGCCGACTACGATGGCGAGCTCCTATACGACGACCAGGACATGATGGACGTGCCGCCCGGAGACCGCTACATTGGGATGGTCTTTCAGAATTACGCCCTCTACCCACACTTCGAAGGTCACGGCAACCTGTCTTTCTTCTTCCGCCTGCGCAAAGCGCCGGACGCCGAGGCCGATGAAAGGATCCGCGTGACGTCGGAAATCATGGGGATAGGCTTTAACGCCCTGTTGCAGCGCAAACCGGGCACCTTGTCGGGAGGACAGCAGCAGCGGGTCGCAATTGCAAGGGCTATCGTGCGCAGGCCGCGGGTCTTTCTCTTCGACGAGCCGCTTTCCAACCTGGACGCGAAGCTGCGATCGCAGACACGGGTCGAAATCAAACGGCTCCTGCGCCGGTTCTCCATCACAGCGCTATACGTGACGCACGACCAGACCGAGGCCATGGCCCTGGGCGACCTGGTGGCGGTGATGCGGGCAGGGCGAATCGAACAGGTTGGCCCGTTTGAGGAAGTCCGGCGGCAGCCCGCCAACACGTTTGTGGCCGGCTTTCTGGGGATTCCGCCGATGAGTCTTCTACATGATGCGGTCGTTGTTGAAGGCGGGATCGAAGCAGGCCAAGGTCTGCGGATCGTCCCGCAGGCCTCGCAACTGCAGGCGCTCAGGGCCGGGCAGAAGGTGACTGTTGGGATTCCGGCTGAATCAGCGAGAATAACAGTTAGCAAAGGGACTATAGAGGCAGAGGATGTCGGGCCGGCGCCGCGGGAAAACCGATTGCTGGGGACGGCGGAGTCTGTTGAAGCGGACTACGGCAGGCATATCCTATTCATTGGCTTCCGGTCAGGGGAACACCGTTTTCTGGGTCAGGCTGATATCCGGGAGCGGATTGCGATAGGAGAGCGGGTTGAGGTCCAGTTTGACAATGCTGGACTTCACTTCTTTGACGATGAAAGCGGGGCCCGCGTAGCCTGAGACGCACTTCAATCAGCTACCTGTCCTCCTGGGACCGGTTCTGCGGCCTTGACCCGCATGTACTGGCTCGTATACAGGTCGTGGTAGAAGCCCTTCATCGCCAGGAGCTCCTCGTGTGAGCCCCGTTCGATAATCCGATGATCGTTGACAACCAGGACTTCATCGGCATTGCGGATGGTACTGAGCCGGTGGGCGATTACAAAAGCCGTTCGGCCTTCCAGCAGTCGCAGCAACGCCTGCTGAAGATGAACCTCGGTACGGGTGTCCACGCTGCTGGTTGCTTCGTCGAGGATGAGAATGCGAGGATCGGCGAGGACGGCGCGGGCGATGGCGATAAGCTGGCGTTGACCCTCACTGAAGTTGTTGCCCTGCTCCGAGACCTGTGAACCGTAACCCCCTGGAAGCAATCGAATGAAACTGTCGGCGTTTGCCAGTTCTGCCGCGGCCACAACCTCTTCGTCGGTTGCGTCGAGCCGGCCATAACGGATGTTCTCGCGCACAGTGCCGGAGAAGAGGAAGGTATCCTGCAGCACGATGCCGAGCTGTTTCCGTAGCGAAGCCTGCTGAATGTCACGGATGTCGTGGCCGTCGATGCGAATGCTGCCTTCGTCCACGTCGTAGAAGCGGCTCAAAAGACTGATTATCGTCGTCTTGCCGGCGCCTGTAGGGCCCACCAAGGCGATGGTAGCGCCGGGTCTGGCATGGAGGCTGATATTTTCCAGAACCAGTTCCGGTCCTGGCTCACCCTCGACCACCCCACCAGCTGGCGCCGCCGGTCTGCGACCGTTTCCGCGGCTGTCCGGGGTCGGCATCGGGTCCGTAGGCTCATCATAGCTGAAGCTCACATTCTCGAATTCCACCTCCCCGCTTATCTCGTCCAGAGGGGGGGCATCCGGCCGGTCGGTGACGGTGGGTTCCACGTCCAATGTCTGGAATATGCGCTCCGCGCCAGCCAGGGCCGACTGCAACTGGTTATACAGCATGGCAATGCCGCGCATGGGCCGGAAAAAATTCATGATGTAAATGATGAAAGTCGCCAGGACGCCGACTTCCAGGATCTCCCCAATCGCCAGCCAGCCACCCAGGAGGGCGGCCACCGCGATCGTGATGGTCATCATGGTGGTGAACATCGGACCGAGAGCCGCGGTGATGATATCGGCGGTCATTCCGGCTTTGCGGTACTTGGAATTCACCTCGTGGAAGGTGGCATATACGTCTTTCTCGCGGGCAAATGCCTGCACCACGCGTGCACCGGTTATGTTCTCCTCCATCACGGCGTTCAGTGCGCCGAGATTGTGCTGGACGGTGCGAAAGGCCGCACGGCTTCGGCGGGTCACCTCACCAGTGATGATCAACATCAGCGGCATCAGGACGAGCATGGCCAGGGCAAGTTGCCAGTTGAGTAAAAACATGGCGATGAAGGTGCCGCCCAGAAGTAGGATATTCGATGTAAACTCGATCAGGCCGTTTGAAAGGGTGCGGTTTATCGCCTCGGAGTCATTGGTGATACGACTCATCAGATCGCCGACCTGATTGCGATCGTGGAATGCCATCGACATTTCCTGCAGATGGTTGAAGAGGCCCGCGCGAATGTCGGACACGAATCGCTGGCCCAGGACAACCATGATAAGACCTTGCACAGCTGAAGTGCAGCCGGCGCCAACATAGACTGCGATGATCTGAAACACAAGGATGCGAAGTCCGACAACGTCACCGGTTTCGATATATAGATCGATAGCACGGCCGAGCAGAACGGGCCCAAAGAGCCTCAGCACGGTACTGATGGTGACAAAGAGGGCGACGACCATAAGCTGCAGTCGATAGGGCCGCAGATAGGTGGCCATGCGCATAAGAGTGTGACGCGTATTGCCGGCGGCTTCTCCAGTGAGCATGCCGCCGCCGCCGCCAAACCCAAGGCGCATTGGCTGTCGTTGTGGTGGTCGGGAAACAGTCATAGTAGTCAGATTCGCGCGGTTCTGTTGGCCTTGCCAGCGGTCTCAGCCCGGCTCAAGCCTCTTCAAACTGGGAGTAATATATCTCCTGGTAGATTTTGCTGCCGGCCAGAAGTTCCTCATGCGTGCCCTGGGCCGCGATCTTGCCGTCGTCCAGGACGAGAATGAGATCGGCGTCTACGACACTGCTGATGCGCTGGGCAACGATGAAGGTTGTCGTGCCCTCCATCTTCTCTTCGAGCGCCTCTTGCAGCTTCAACTCGGTGTCCAGGTCAACCGCGCTGGTAGAATCGTCGAGTATGAGGACGGATGGTTTGGTAAGCAAGGCGCGGGCGATGGCGATTCGCTGCTTTTGCCCGCCTGAGAGATTGGCGCCGCGTGCCTCGACCAGGCTCTCGTACTGGTCTGGCATCTGCACGATAAATTCGTGGGCTTGGGCGGCCTCTGCCGCGTTGACGACCTCTTCCATCGACGCATCGGGCCGGCCGTAGGCAATGTTCTCGCGCACGGTTCCCGCAAAGAGTGTCGTCTGTTGCAGGACCACGCCAATGGTCTTTCGAAGCTGGGTCGGTTCCCAGTTGCGCACGTCCACGCCATCAACCTTTACAACACCGCCTTCGGCATCGTAGAAACGAGGAATGAGATTGACAAGCGTACTCTTGCCGGCCCCGGTTGCACCCATCAGGGCGACTTTCTGTCCGGCGGCCGCATGCAGGGAGATTCCATCCAGCACTTCTTCGCCGACCGGACGGACATTGCCATTTGCCGTGCGAGTCAGCGCCTGCCCGTTCGCAGACGCCGCGTCAGGTATGCTCTTCTGCGCTGGGGCTTGTCCATTGCCGGCGTCAGCGGACTCCAGACCTCTTCTGATCCGCGAACCGGAGTAGTGAAATGAAACATTTTCAAAGGTGATTTCCCCGCCAGGTTCGGCAATGACAGCCGGTGTTGGGGATGACTGGATTGCGGGCTCCGTATCCAGTACCTCAACAACGCGCTTTGACGACGCCTCGGCGCGCGAGATCATCGACAGGATATTGCTCAGTAGAAGCAGTGGCGACATTCCGATCAACATGTAGTTGCTGAAGGCGACCAGTTCGCCGATAGTGAGGCGTCCACCAATGACGTCGATGCCACCCCGCCAGATCGCGATCGTTGCGCCCAGATTTGTCAGTACCAGCAGCACCGGCATCACCAGGGCCAGATATCTGCCCACCTCGATGTTCTGCTCCATGTAGTCGACATTGTCGCGGCCGAAACTCTCGATCTCGTGCTGTTCCCGGACAAAAGCCTTGACTACATGCACGCCGGCAAGGTTTTCCTGGACAAGAGTATTCATCTTGCCCAGCTTCTGTTGTACGATCGTAAACAGAGGGCCCACGACACGCAGGAACCAGAAGATTACTGTCCCCGAGAGTACGAGCATCGTGACCATGATCAGGCCGAGTCGCCAGTCGATGACTAGCATCATGGCCAGGCTGCCGATGACCATCAGCAGCGTTCGCAACAGTAGCGCCATGCCGGCGCTGAGAAACATGCGCGCAACGTCGACATCGCTGGAGACACGGGTCATGAGGTTGCCCGTCTGCATGCGGTCCAGGTTGGCGAAAGAGAAGCGCTGGATGTGGCGGAAGAGGTCGTTTCGCAGGTCGAAGGCGATGCCTTGCGAAAGCTGGGCGCGTGCAATGCCCTGGCCGATTGTGGTTCCGGCGCCCAGAATCGCGGCCAGCATCATGATCCCGCTGCCTTGCCAGACGGCCGCCATGTTGCCGGCACGAATGCCCTGGTCGATGATGAACTGGACCATACGCGGCGTCACCAGTTCCATCAGCACCGGCAGAATCGTTGTGACGATGCCCAGGACGGTCATCCATGCATAGGGGCGCAGATAACGAATTACCCTGGCTAATCCACTCATAGGCAGTAGTTTTGGGGATATTCCAATCGGCTGGCGGCAACAGAATTCTCGCCAGCATACTAAAGCGGTTTCGAAAGTATACCTCTGAAATCGACATTTTGCAAGACGGAAAGGTGGGTCCGTGGGCAGCCGAATTGGCAACCTGATATCTAATGGATGACAGTCCTCTTCGTGAGCGCCGATGTACGCCCTGCGAATGTCATGCATACCGACCGTCCTCAGTCGTACCCATTGCCCGGCTTATACCAGCATCGCTTGACTTTCAAACAGCCCTGATGTATAAAAATCGGGTTGTATCGAAGCTGTGGCCTGGTGTTTTCCGGCCTCACAATATAGGGGGCTCAACCGGTTCTGTCTACCTCTGACTAACGCCAAGGGCACTTCTTACATATAACCGAATTCCAACTTCCTGCCCTGCCGAGTTGATAGCGCCGCAACTCCGGCCCGTAACGGCAGGTTCCGCATTTGAGGGTTGTCATGTACATAACCGATGAACAGAGAATGAGTTATCAGAACGAAGGGTATTTCTTTCTCGAAGACGCCATCCCTTCAGAACAGGTTGAAGGCCTGAGAGACGAGTGCCAGCGATACATTGCTCGTTACGACGCAGAAATGGAGGCCAAAGGGGTAACGGTTCAGGGAATCAACCACTACAAAAAGCGCTATTTCATCAGCCGGCGCGGATTGGAAAGCGCCACGATCACCGATTTTCTGTTCGGCGAGTTGATGGGCGAAATCTGCCGGGCCACGTTGGGAGATAACGCCTTTCTGTTTCACGAGCAATACGTCGTCAAGTTTGCAGAAGTGGGTACGAAGTTCGGGTGGCACCAGGACTCCGGCTACGTCGGCCACTACCACAGGCCCTACCTTTCCTGTTGGTGCGCTCTGGACGATATGTCTATTGAGAACGGCACTGTATCCGTGCTCCCCTATTCGGCGATCGGCATGAAACCGGACAACCTGTACGACCATGAAATCGAGGCCGGAAGCAACGACAAGATCGGATACCAGGGCGACCACCCGGGGATCCCGGCGCTCGTTCCCGCAGGCAGTATCGTGGTGTTCAGCAGCCGAACTTTCCACCGCAGCGGCCCGAATACCACTTCAGGTGTTCGGCGCTGTTACCTTGCTCAATATTCCGCCGAACCCATCATGAATCGCGAGGGTACCGATCTCTGGGGACAGGCCATACCTGTTTTGAGAGACGGCCAACTCTGCCGCCCAACCATGTAACAGGGAAGGTCCGACTACTGCGTTGAAGTGCCGAACTCAATTCCCTCACCGTCAAGCATAGACGTACCGGCGTTCCTGTAGCCCACTAGGAAGGGAAGCAAAATGAGTGTAGCAAACCATCTCCTGACTGACGACCAGATGCGGCAGTTCATCTCGCACGGCTATTTGGTCCTGCAGACCGACTTCCCGAAAGAGTTTCATGAGAGACTGAACGCCAAGCTGAAGGAAGTAATGGATAAGGAAGGCAATCCCGGCAACAATCTTTTGCCGCGTTTCAGCGAGGTCGGCGACATCGTACAGAATCCGGTTGTACGCGGCGCGCTGACAAGTGTAGTCGGGCATGACTATACGATTCACCCACACCGCCACTGTCACTTCACCTATCCCGGGCGCAAAGTGCAAACATGGCATAAGGACAGCTACTGGGGCCATCAGAAGGTACGCAACCACCACAACTGGTGGGCGATGATCTTCTACTATCCGCAGGCGGTGGACGAAGAGATGGGGCCGTCGGGCCTGCTTTCCGGGTCCCAATACTACACGAAACGTCCCGGTGACGATACCGAAACGCCGGTCTACCTCAAAGGGCCGGAAGGCACATTCGCTCTGATACACTACGACCTGTGGCACAGGGGGGGCGCCAACCTTTCGCAGAAGACGCGGGCGATGATGAAGTTTCAGTTTGTGCGCATGAATGCCCCCGCTGCACCGGCTTGGAACAACAGGCAGGCCAGTTGGACGCCGGTCGAGGACGCTCCGGTCGATCACAACGAAGTGTGGGCGCACCAGTGGCGCTGGCATCGCGGGGAGCTGGGAGCGCAGCGTAACGGAGCCGCTGGCGAGCAAATGCAGGCCAATGGGTACGATGCTGCGTCAAACGACTTGTCTGTTCTGGCAGGCAGCCTCGCCTCAAAGTATGAACCTGAGGGCGTCGACGCCGCCTATCGCCTGGCCGCCTTTTCTGAAGATGCTATTCCATCGCTTGCGGGGGCGCTGACCAGCGGCGACAAGACCGCATCCCGCAATGCAGGCTACGGGATGAGCGCAGTAGGTGGTGCAGCCCGGGAGGCCCTGTTGGACGCGTTAGGGCACGAGAGCGAAGAGGCGCGCATGCACGCTGCCTTTGCCATTGGTGAGTTTGGGCAGGCGGACGCCGAATGTACCAGTGCAGTGGCCAAGGCGGTCTCGGACACGTCGGTTGTGGTACGCCGCAGCGCGGTCGAGGCGCTGGGACAGATCAAAGACCCTGTTGATTTGACACTGCCGGCTTTGGAACAAGGTCTGACGGACGATGATGATCAGGTGCGTTTCACAACCGCGCTGTCACTGCAACGCCTTGGCGCCGAGGCGGCCGCTGCCCTGCCGGCCTTACAAGCGGCATTGCGAGACGAGAACCGCTATGTTCGCGCCAGCGCCGTAGATGCCCTTCGCCGGATCGGCACGAACGAGGCGCTCAACATCGCACTGGACTATCTGAGCGCGCATCGCTGGTGCCCGACGACGACGCCTGACAATCTGTTTTAGAAGGAAACGCTAATGTCCTCGATGGTAAAGCAGCCGCAAATCAGTGCCGACGAGATCTCGGTGTCTGTCGAAGACCTGGACGTTGCCAAGGCCGCGGCTGTCTACCGCGAACAGGGTTGCCTGGTTGTGCGCGGTCTGATGAAGCCATACATCGAGGCGATGGCGGCCGATATTGACGCCACAGTACGCCAGTCGATAGAGATGCTCGACCGGGCGGATCGAAGGCCGGAGGGTTGGGTTTCGCCTAACGGCTCTCTGTTCATCCCCGCGCCAGATGGGTACAGCAGGGATCAGCAGATCATGACGGTCGGCATCAGCTATACGACAAGCGCCGCTTTTCTGCGCGCAGCGATGGACCCGACCGCCCTTGATATTCTCGAGGCGATTTTGGGCCCCAATATCGAACTGTTCGGCCAGGGACAGTCTCTGGTCAAGGAGCCGGTGGGCGGCCACCCCAAGCATCTGCACCAGGATTCGGCCTACTTTGAGCACCGTTTCGAAGGTCCTGTTGGGATACTGACTTACGTTGTGGATACGGACCTGGTGAACGGCGCGCTGCACGTCGTGCCCGGCACGCATAAGCAGGGGCAGCTACAGCATATCGATACGTTTTCCCATTTGGGACTGGATGAGGACGAGTGGCCCTGGGAAGCTTCGCTGCCGATCACCGGACAGGCAGGCGACTCGATCTTTTTCCACGTCAGAACCGTTCACGGCTCGAAGCAAAACCACTCGGACACACCCCGCCCGGTCTTTATCAACCGCTACCGGCGTCCCGACGACTACGCCATCATCAGGGCGACGACCACGTCCAACCGCGCTGAAGCTGAGAGCCGGGCGCAACAAGCCCGCCGCGAGGACGAGCCTCAGGGACTGATGGTTCGGGGTTTCAGGCCTTACTCTGAAGCGGACGGGGCCGGTAGCGATGGGGCGCGGTAACGACAATACAAGCTGGAACTTCTCCGTAAGTCTGTGGGACATAACCTTCATCACGCTGGGCATCAGTTTCATTTCCAGGGAAACTGTGGTTCCCGTGCTGGTGAGCCAGTTGACCGACTCCAAACTGGTAATCGGTCTCGTCCCGGCCATGTGGTCCCTCGGCCTCTACCTCCCGCAACTGCTGACTGCTAACTGGGCCGAAAGCATGCCCTATAAGAAGCCGTTCGTGATGGTCATCGGCTTCTTCCTCGAGAGGTTGCCGTACCTTCTGATCGGTCTGGTCGTACTCATCTTTGCCGTCGAAAGACCTACAGTCGCCCTTGTTGCGGTTCTCGTGGGCATTGGGTTGGCGTCGTCGGGCGCCGGCCTGGGGACACCCCCTTGGCTGGACATGATCGCCAAAGTCATTCCGGTCCGGCGTCGAGGCATCTGGCTCGGTCTCGGCCATGGTCTCGGCCAGCTCATGGGCGTCGTGGGCGCCTTCTTTGTCGGGCGAATACTGATCAGTCGCGCGTTCCCGGGCAACTACGCTCTCCTCTTCACGATTGCCTTCGTTTTTGTGGTTGTTTCCTGGGTGGGGCTTGCCCTCACGCGTGAGCCGGAAAGCGAGGTGACGAGGAAGACGATACCCCTGTTCCGCTACCTTGGACGCGTGTCAACGGTGTTGAAGCGGGATATCAACTATCGCCGCTACCTGATCAGCAAGTCCATGATCAACCTGGGCGGGATGAGCACAGGATTCTTTGCCGTCTACGGCACGGAGATGTATTCGCTTGACGGCCGCGGCGTCGGCCTGCTGACGGCGGTTCTGGTTGGAACGCAGGCAGTTTTCAATCCGCTGTTGGGGCTGTTGGCCGACCGGGTCGGGCATAAGACTGTTCTGGCCGCAGCGGCCTTCTTTGTGGCCTTGGCGCCGCTGAGCGCGCTCGTGATCGGCGGAATGGGTGCGGCCGCGAATCAGGGAGGGGCAATCGCTTCGTCAGGTGTTCTGGGATCAGTGCCGGTCGGTCTGCTAATCACCTTCATTTTCCTCGGTACTTTCCTGGCAGCAGATCACACCTCATCACTCCCAATCATCTTGGAGTTCAGCGCACCTGAGGACCGGCCGACTTATATCGGGCTGACAAACACAGTGTTGGCGCCGATTCTGATTGGCGCGCCGATTCTGGGAGGTTGGTTGGCAGGCGCGTTTGGCTACGCCGCCTTGTTCAGAGCCGCGATGGCGGTAGGGGCAGCGGCTCTTCTACTGATGCTGTTCTGGGTCAGGGAGCCGCGACGGACGACGCCACAGCGCTTGGCAGAAGAGCAGCCTGCTGAGGTTGCCACTTGAACGTCGTTTCTGTCCCATACGCCCTCACAAGATTCAGCTGGCTGGCTTCGGCTGGCTGAGTCGGTCCAGTACGATCACCACGGCAAATCCAGCGACAGCCAAGCCAAGCGCCAGAAAGACCTCTGCCGTCAAGGCGGAGGGCAGCTGGTTTCGTTGTACCGTCGGCAGGATCTCCCCGTGGCGGTCGATGATTGAGGCAACCGTTTCCTTCCACGGCCAGATTTTGCGCAGGCTTCCGGCCATCAGTCCGATTAGCACCGCGATGGTGGCGTCATGGTAGCGCTTGAACAGCCAGGCCAGGACCTGTGCGAAGGTAACGATGCCGACGACCGCGCCGGCTCCGACGATGGCTAGACTGACGATATCCCTCTGGTTCACGGCGGCTAGCACGAACTGGTATTTGCCCAGCAGTACGAGGATAAACGAACCGGAAATGCCGGGCAGGATCATGGCACAGATGGCCAACATGCCGCTTAAGAACAGAAACCAGGCCGACTCCGGCGTCTGTACGGGGACTGCCCCAACCACGAAATAGGCGCCCACTGCGCCCACTGCCAGCGCGACGAAGAGGGTGGGGTTCCAGTTATGGACTCGTTTGCGAACTGTGACGATCGAGGCGAACACCAGGCCAAAGAAAAAGCTCCAGATGAGTACGGGCTGGTGCTCCAGGACCCATTCCAACCAGGAGGCAAGTGTCAGGACGGCGATCGCGATGCCGGCCAGAACGGCGACCAGAAAGCGGGCGTTTACTGCCTCAAGCGCGGCGGGGACGTTGAGTCGCAAGAGCGCCTGCCAGAACGGCCGGCGCGCGCCCGCGCGAATGCTCATCACGAGCTCTTCATAGATTCCGAGAATAAATGCCATGGTTCCGCCGGATACGCCCGGGACGATATCGGCGCATCCCATGGCAAAGCCGCGCGCGGTCAAACCCAAGTACTGTTTCAGGGTTCGGTTTGGTGCGAAATTGACAGGGGCTTGCGTATCAGTGTGGTGAGCAGGAGAGCCCTGCTGCGACGTGGTTTGGGAATCCGAAGTCATCGCAGGGCCTCGGAACAGATTCCATCAGAGCCGTACATTGGAATGGGTGTCTCGCTTCTGGGGATTCGCCTGCCGATCGGTCCAACTGGCAGTTCTGCCATGTTCTTCCCGGTTACGTCAGGAAGCCCTGCCGGTTGGGCAAGGCTGGGGATACCGATCAGCAGGCTGTAGCGGGTGTTTGAGTGCAAGTGAAACTAGACCGGAAGGCAGGCGGGACCGATTGGTTCGAAGGTTTTGTAGGTCAGAACAAACTCCTGGTGGCCGAGGCTCTCCGACTTGGTCGGCGCGCCGCCGGCAACGTCCAGCACCTGCGCGAAGATCTCCTGGCCCACCTCGCTAAGCGTCGCTTGCCCTTCAAGAATACGACCGGCGTCCACGTCCATGTCACCAGACATGCGACGGTAGGTCTCAGGATTGGCGCAAACTTTGACCACCGGCGAGATCGCCGATCCTACCACCGAGCCCCGTCCGGTCGAAAAGAGCGTCAGATGCGCGCCGCAGGCGATCAGCTCGGCGATTTCTGCGGTGTCGTTGATGTTTGGGAAGCCGAAGCGGGCGTCGCCGTCGGGGACGATATCGAGCAGGTAAAGGCCACCCGCCGGTGGCACGTCGCCAGGTTTGATCAGACCGGAGATCGGTGAAGAGCCGCTCTTGGCGTAAGCCCCCATCGACTTCTCTTCGACTGTTGTCAACCCGCCGTCGGCATTGCCGACCGCAAAACTACCGTGGCCCATGGTCGTGTAGTAGTGGGCGGTCTTCTCCATGGTCGAGAGGATCTCTTCGCCCAGTGCCGTGGTCACCGCCCTGTCGGCCATGATCTTCTCGCAGCCGATCAGTTCGCCGCCCTCTTCGAAAATCGCGCTGGCGTTGTTCTCCACCAGTAGATCGAAACAGCGACCGATGGCCGGGTTGGCTGTGATGCCGCTGGTGGCGTCGGAACCGCCGCAGATTGCCCCCACGACCAGCTCGTCCACCGACATCGTCACACGTGTGGTTGTCTCTTCAAGTTCAGCTAGGGTCTTTTCCAACCAGATCTGACCTTCATCGATGGTGATGAGCGTGCCCCCTCTTTCCTGGATCACCAGGGTCTCGACAGGGCGGCCGCTTTCTCCGACGAGTTGCGCCAGGCCGCGGCGATCAAAGCTCTCGCAGCCCAACGAGACGAGAAGGACACCGCCTGTGTTTGGATGGGTGCAGAGCCGGGCCATCATGTCAAATGCATACTGGTTAGGGTAACAGCCGCTGAAACCGATCAGATGAACGCCCTGTTTGCGGTAGGGATAGACGATCTCGCGGGCCACGTGGTGGGCGCATTCGACCAAATAGACGACCAGAATCGTATTGCGGATGCCTTTGCGTCCATCCTGCCGCAGGAAACCTTGAAACTCGGTTTTCGCAGACATCGGATCGCTCCTCGACCGGTTCAGTCGGTCTCCGAATTCAAAGTGTAGGTGGGAATGTAGTCGCTCTTGATATTGTGCAGGTGCACATGCTCACCTGCGCGAATGTCGCGCGTGGCTGAGCCAATCGGCGCGCCGTACTTGACGATCTTTTCGCCTTCGGTAATATTGCACGCGGCTATTTTGTGTCCCAGTTCAAGCAAGGTCTCGCAAACGACTGTCCGCTCTCCAAGCTTCAAACGGGTCCCCGCGTTCAAGTTGCGCAGCAGGACGTAAACATTGTCTTCATCTGCTATCCGTAGTAGCAGACTGCTCTGATCGTCAGGCATAGTCGCAATCTTTGCGGAGAAAAGTCCCGCAGAGTTCTTGCCAGAGTGGCCAGGACCGAGTTCGTTCGACGTCCCAATCTACAGTTGCAGCCTCCCAGGCTGCCAGACAGTGCACGAACTTTCCCCGACGCGAACGCCCTCTGAATTTGCCTTATCATAGCCCAAAAACGAGCAAAGATACAGATAGGGAAAGCTAAATGTGCAGGCGCGAACATGCGTCCGCCGCCCTGGACTTACACTTGCGTCGTTTCGGCCTTAGGCGGGCGGGAGACTGCCACCAGCAGGCCCGCCAGCAGGTAGACGCCGATGATACCGAGAAAACCAAGCTGATAGCTTCCCTGTAGATCATAAGCGACGCCAACAAGCACCGGTGCAACCGTGGGACAGATTACTGTAAGGGGCTGGGCGACGCCGCGGACAGCACCTATGTGAGCGCGGCCAAAGTAACTCACCCAAAGGGATTCACTTATTGGAATCGTGCCCCCAAATCCAAAACCATAGAGAAAGAAACCGGCAAAGAGAATGACCGGTTCTGCAGTGGCGGCGGAAATCAGCATCAGGCCGACGCCTGTGCCTCCTAGCGAAAAAGCGGCCACGGCAAGCGCCCGCGGTGGATAACGCTGAAGGCAGTAGCCCCACACGGCCTTGGACAGCAGATTTCCCAGCCCATTTACGGCGAGGGCAAGGGCGGCCGTCCGGCGGGAAAAAGAGGCGTCGGTGGCAAAGGGCACCGCGTGGGCCAGCACTGATGCCAGCGCGGCCTGGTTCATACTGTAGCCGAGGAGGAGCAGCCAGAAGCCAGGCGAACGGAGGGCCTGGCGGCTGGTGTAGGAGCGTGGCTCCGCTTCGTGCGGAGAGGCGCCGTCGATCTCGCTTGGGGAAGGCTCGCCGTCAGGCTGGAGGCCGGCGTCCTCCGGAGTGCGCCGCATTACCAAGGCAATCGGTGCGACGACCGCCAGGACGAAAAGAGCCTGGACAAAGTAGCCATTGCGCCAGCCCAGCGAGTCGACGACAAGCGTCATCGAAACCGGGGCAATCAGTCCGCCGAAAGAGATGCCGCTGGAGCCGATGGCGAGCGCCCAGCCCCTGCGGCGGATGAACCACTTGTTGATGGTGGTATTGACGACAAGCGGCCCAAACAGCGTCCAGCCGATGAAGCCGGCAAAGAGGTGCAGGGCCCAGAAAAGCCACAGGTTGGACTGTCTGCCTAGACTCCAAAGACAAGCGGCGGCAACAAGGGCGCCGGCGAGCACAGGAAAGCGCGGGCCGCGCTGGTCTACGATGCGGCCGACAACAACGCCGGAGAGGGCGCCGGCCAGCACGGACAGCGACGACCCCAGTGTGAACTGCCATACCTGCCAGCCCATTTCCTCAACGACCGGACGCAGAAAAACGCTTACAGTGGACTGGCTTACACCGAGAAAAACGAACTGCAGGAGGACTGCCGCCGCGACGATCCACCAGCCATAGAAGAAACGCGGAATCAACTGATTATCCGGTCTGGAGCGAAGATTTCTGAGAGGATACGTAGGCCACTACTTACCGTTTCCTTAAACTGTCTGGAGCCGGCTGACGAGCGGGTGGCGACGTTCTTTCAGAGGCAAAGTCGCCCTGGCGCCGGTAAAGTGGGACTCGTAGACCGCGAAGACACACTCGAGCGATATAAGTGCAGCTGCACCGCCCAGTCGCGGCTGGCGGCCTTCCCTAATGGAGTCGACCATGTCGCGGACGCTCCAGATCGATTGGCGCCGTTGCCAGAGCTGCTCGCCGATTCTGAAGCGTTCTGGGTCAATAGGCACTTTCTGCCACTCGGGGGTATGGCTCGGGAAGGAGACGTCAAATGGACAGTGCCACAGCTCGTCGACAAAGGTTTCCGGATTGGGTCTGATCATCAGTTGGCCCTCGGAACCTAGGATGTGGGGTCCCATCATCCAACCTTGTACCTGCGGGCGGCGGTACAGTTCCATGATTCCGGATGCGCCGTTCTTGCCCTTTATGTGGATCATCATGGTATCGCCGGCGACGATGCCGTTGTCTCTCTTGTCGGTCGTGCAGAGTTCACTGCTCGTCATAATGTCCTCGACGCCGACCTCGTGACCTTCGTATGTTACTTGGGCATGAATCCATTCGATGCCGTCGAGGAACAGGTCCATTCCGTCGAAATAATGGACGCCCATTTCCATCAGTTCAAATCCGGCCGGGCGCCCTTTTCCGATTTCGCGGACAGAGCGAAACTCGCCGATGAGTCCGGCGTCGATCCAGGCCTTTGCCTCCTGGAAGGGCGGTGTGAAGCTGAATTGGTGGCTGACTGCGAGTCGCACACCGGCTTCACTGCATGCAGCACGCATCTTGTCTGCGGTCTGCAGGTCGACAGACAGCGGCTTCTCGCTCAGAACATTGACACCATGCCTGGCAGCGGCGATGGCGACCGGACCGTGCAGCGGAGCGTGCGTGCAGGCGCTGACCACGTCAAGGTCTTCCTTCTCGAACATCTCCTCGAAGTCAGAATAGCGCGCAGAAACACCATGCTCATCAGCACGGGCGTTGAGCGCCTCTGGGTTGATGTCGCACAGCGCGGCAAGTGTAACGCCATCGAGGTTGGCGTAAGCAGTGGCGTGGGAACGGCTGATTCCACCGCACCCGACGATCCCGGCTCGCAATGTCATTTTACGCACTCCTTTCGAGGGAACTGTGGGGTGGATGGCTCGTTTCCATAATAACCGCCCAAACGTTCGCGCCATTGTAGCACGGGCACCGACCGTTGAACACAGTGAAAAAACTCGTTGACATCGCAAGTTGAATGTGCTAGATAGTCCGTTGTCGAAACAACTTCAACCTTGCCAGTTACTCCCACCCAAGCCTCGCGCCGATTTATGGCCGGAGATCTCAATGCAAACCGTAGACTTTGCGCGTTCGTCTCTCACATTTCGAATTGACTACGAGAAAAGGCCGGCCGAAACTGCCTCACACGAACCACCTTCCTCGCTGAACAATGCGCGCATCCTTCTCGAATGTGTGTGCGAGATCATCGACAACGAAACGGGGGCGGCGCAAACCTTCGTCATGGGCGCAAGCTGCAAGACCGAACGGGTCGGCGTCGAGCGAGACATCTGGATCCATCCCAATGCAGATTTTGTTCCCATCCTTTCGAAGGACCGCTACCTGATCGTCAAGACCTACGAAGTCGCCAATATGGGCGTACCTTTCTACCCTCCTTCACGCGGCATGCAACCGGAACGACAGTCAGGATACGTAGCCGATGCCTACGAAAACATCCGATTGGATGTAAGGCGTGTCGAAGGGGAGATTCTGGATACGCCGGAGCAGATTGTCGAGGCGACCCTGGACCCGAGCGGGCCCCCGCTGGTTGGGAGAACTGTCATCCAAGAGAGTCGGTACACGGCAGTGCTGGAGTTTCCGGTCAAGACAATGAACGCAAGTGAGCGGGACTTTATATATCAGACCGATACGGGGCCCGTCCTCATGCCCGATTTTTCCCGGGAACCGGATGATCTGATCGCCGGGTTCGAGCTGGCTTACGTTGCCCTAAATTCGCCCGATTGGGCGGAATTTATTGTGCGCGCACCGACACCGGTAGGAGAAGGGATTGAGGTATATCATTATTCCAAGTTCGTTCGCTTTGACACACAGAATCAGGTGATTCGCACGGCATAGGATACGCCCTGTTTCCTGACTTATTTCATCCATACGGTATTCCTATCCCACTCGGTGAGTAGGCCGTCGAGCTCGGCGGAAGTATTCGCCTGCTGGCCACTCCCGGCGAGGTTGTTCAACTCATAGGGGTCGTTTCGCAAGTCGAAAAAGGAAGTAGACTCCTGTTCTGAACGTCCGTCACTACCGGGAGTTCGGCGCCCAAAGAGGTGGGTGGGCGTTCTGATTCCTATCTCCCCTCCACTGGTCTCGATGAAGCCCCAGTTCTCTTCCAAATGTTGACGCTCCCCTGTCAGAATCGGTGTAAGGTCTCTTCCCTGAACTGGGTAAGGTACTTCGCATCCACTGGCTTCCAGCACAGTTGGCATGATGTCAATGAGCTGTGCCACCTGCAAACTGTTGACACCCGCCTGCCACAGCCAGGGTGCGTGGAAGATCATGGGAACGCGAATCGACTCCTCGATAAGCAGGCCCTTGTTGAATCGATGATGGCTGCCCAGGTTGTCGCCGTGATCCGACGTAAAGACGACAATCGTGTTGTCAAGCAGGCCGTTCTCACGCAGCCCCTCCATCATGCGCCCAACCATGTCGTCGACCCAGGTCGTAAGCCCATAGTACAGCGCGGTCATCGTCCGCAGGTCGAACCCTTCTGTGAGTTCCAGCGTATGGGGTAGTTTCAGCGAATAGAAGAGGAAGTCCCACAGGTAGACTTTGAACCAGTGCTCGTCATACGCCATCTCGCCATCCTGGAACACGTTGGGCCTGAGCGGCACTTCATCCGGATCGTACATGGTCAGGTATTCGTCCGGCGCGTCTGCCAGCGGCATGTGGGGTGGGGAGATACTGTAGTAGAGAAAGAAGGAGTCGTCGCGGTCTGCTGACAGATAGGAGAGTACGTTTTCGAGTTCGTACTCCACGCTGAAACCGTCAACAACCGAGGGGGCTCCGCCGTTCTCAACGAAATCCTGCCCCGTGTGCCGGTGATTAACTCTCGGATGCAGCGTGTAGTCGAAACCAACCAGTTCGGGAGCGGTGTGAATGTGCCACTTGCCGATTAGCGCTGTATCGTAACCAGCGCCCTTGAACTGCTCTGCCACCGTTGGGTCAGGCAGGTGTACTCGCTCCTGAAGCGGCCACGAGGCGACGATGGGCCTGCCTTGTTCGTCGGGCACTGAGGCGTTTCCCAGCGAGCCCATGCATGTGCGAGAGTACTGGCCGGAGATTAGCGAGGACCGCGCCGGCATGCATACCGGGTTCGTCGACACGGCGTGCTGAAATCGCACTCCCTCAGCAGCCAATTTATCAATGTTGGGACTACGGATCACCTGATTGCCATAGCAGCCCACTTCAAATGCACGCAGTTGGTCACAGATGCAGACGATTACATTGGGTTTCTTGTCCATGTCACATTTCCATCCGAATTTCTGGCGTATGATCGTCCGATTACTTGCGATTTGCTCTGTTCCCAAGAAGGGAGTGAAAACTCGGCAGCTTGTAGCATGGCCCAGGTTGGGCGTGGGCCTCGGCCCTATGTGTTCTTACCGAATGCCGCCGCGTCACCCTCGCAGTGACTCGGCCTAGCCGAACTGTCGCAGATAGTTCTACAGGCGTGTCATTGTGACGGTGCATCGGACTGACTCTTGTAGACATTTTCTGGGAGCAGAGTCCTTGGCGCATACAACTCCGAAACGGTCACGAAGTGAATCCCCCTTGCCTTTAGCGCCGCGATTATCGCCGGCACTGCGGCAACAGTAGACTTGTGAATGTCATGGGCCAGAATTATCGCGCCAATGGGCGCATCGATTATTCGGGAGGCCACGACTTCAGCGTCTCGATCCTTCCAGTCCAGCGGATCTACGCTCCAAAATATGATGGGCAAGGCTGAGGCCGCCAATACGCGGTCATTGTATGCGCCATAGGGAGGCCGCAGAAACGGTGTCGGTACACCGATGATTTGGGTGATAAGGTCGTCGGTCAATTTCAGCTGTTCCCTGATCTGATCGTCGCCCATCTGCGTCAGATTTGGATGATCCCAGGTATGGTTCCCGATCTGGTGGCCTGCCTGAAATATGCGAAGTATGGTTTCAGATTGGATGCGGACCTGGGTCCCCAGGACAAAAAATGTAGCCTTAACGCCGTGCTCATCGAGTGTATCCAATAGGCCTTCCGTGTAGAAGGAGGGGCCGTCATCGAAAGTGAGCGCTACACACGCGACTTCCAGGCAGTTGATCTCATCCTGGGCCAAAGACTTTGGCTGTGCTGAAAATGTGAAATTCAAAAGGGTGAGTTCAGGGAAATCACGGAATACAGTCGTCTTGGAAAAAGCCAATGGCACTGCCGGCGAATGGGCCGATGCAGCTGAAAGTCCTGCTGTAGCATCAATCCTGGATCTCTGTGACGTAGAGTCTGCTTCTATGCCCAATAGATCGCGAATTTCCGGTTTGAGCAGATCAGCCATCGCAGCCAGAGGCAGTTCAACTTCAACAACGCCTTCTACCCCTGCGGCAACCTGATACTTGTCAAACATGACCAAGACTGTCCCATTTCCTCTGATGAAGATGTTATCGAAGTTCTCGGCTGTTGGAGCCGTACCGTCCTCGACCCATTGCAAGTCGCTCGCCAGCTCCTCCTTGGTAATGCGCTCTGCCAGTGCCTCCCTGGTCAAATCCGAAAGGCGATTCAGGTAGCTGTCATCGACAAAGAGATCAGGTATGGTCAATTCAGCGCCGGTACCCCGATCAAATATGTATCCGACGACGTATATGTTGCCTGTACCACCTGTATAAATGGATCGCACTAGATCGAAGAATATCAGGTTTTCATTGGCGATCGATACGTCGAAGTGTTGCCGGTAGTGGGTAACAAAAGTGGCTGCCTCCTTTCCTGTTTCCTTCTTGTATTCCTGATAAGCCGCCTCGGTCTCGGCTGCGATTGACCGGTATTCGTCGATGAATTCCTGCGTTACCGCTTCCATGCGGGCGTTTATCGCATCCTGTTCAGTAACGGGATATGAAACTCTGAGCAGCGAACGTTCTTCATTGTCAATCTCTTCAATCGCCAGGACCCAGACATTCTCATACTTCGACGCGTCAAACGTCTCCGTATGGATAGGAGTCGATGCGGCGGCCGGACCTTCACCTCCACCGGACAACGGCTGAATTGGTTGGCAGCCTGCCAACCCCAACAGAGAAATCAGTACGCCAAATGTAAGCGCAGCGGAGGTAAAACGCATTATCTCTTTCTCCTTGGGTCAGAACTGATGGGGCATTGGGCAGAAAGTGAAGGGAATAAACATATGAGAGGCTTCATTGCCCATTCCTCCACTATATCACAATGTCTCGACGAAACGACTTCAGAGAGCAGGCACCCTTGGATTCGAAGCAGATTGCAAAGTAACCTGCCCCTTTAAATGAAGTGTTGAAATTGACCGATGCTGACTTAGGCCAGACTTGTATAGTGCTCATGGAAGCCTTTCACTACCATGTCTTTCCCGGGGCTTGATTTTCTAGAAGTTGGGGGGATAACCTCAGCAGCAACTTGGCCGAATCACTTAACTGTGACAAGCTTATGACCCGAAAGTGTCGGTGTGAAGAGATTACCCCCGTAGCACAAAAGGCTGCCGTTGCAGGAACGATTCTGAGTAGTCCGTATATTGGCCTGACCAGTTCGGCAAGAGTAAGTCAAAGGCATTACCTTTGAAGTTCCCCTTCAGTTAGTAGCGATGTCCCACGATTCACCAATAAAGGCGAGGCAAAATGATTCGAAAAGGTTTCGTGATGTCAGTCAATCCCGACCAGCACAAAGAGTACGAGGATCGCCATACGCCCATTTGGCCCGAACTGGAAGCGGTTCTCAAAGCTCACGGCGTCAGCAACTACTCTATCTTCCTGCACGCCGAAACCAACCAGCTGTTCGCGTACGCTGAAATCGAGAGCGAGGAGAAATGGGCCAGTATCGCGAATGAAGAGATTTGTCAGAAATGGTGGCAATACATGGGTGATATCATGCCCTCCAATCCCGACAGCAGCCCCGTTTCAACGGACTTAAGAGAGGTCTTTCACATCGACTGAGCGGTTCAGCATGCCGGCCAATTCTCCCACCTCCAAGCCTTGCCCTCTTGCCAGCTCCCTGTCGATGACCAGTTGCCTGGCGGATATCCTCCTCAACGCTGAACGGCGGACGGAATGCTCTAGTGCCCTTCGTCTATGGTGAGTCTTTGCAATAGGTGCTGCTCGCGTTCGGAGAGCGTCTCCCAGAAGGAGCGGGCAATCGGGTGTCTGTCCGGATGGTGACGGTAAAACCAGGAACGCGCAAGGCCGAACACTGCCAGGACGCGCGGGGTGCTTGTAAGGTTAGGCGAACCGCGGTGCAGGCACCTTGGATCGCGGATCATCACGTCTCCCACATCCATTAGAAGCGATTTCAGAGGCAAATCCCCGGCTTCAGCGCGGGCCAGCGCATCGGCTTTCGGCAGCAGGTGCGTCCCCTCTGCAATCTGAAATGGGCCCCGGTCTGGCGTGACATCAACGAATGGCCAGTTCACTGCCAGAAAATGGGGCGGCAGGATGAGGTCGGGCTGTTCCTGGTACAAGAACGGAAGGTCTGAATGGATATCCTGATGGACGGAGCCTATGAGTGGCGTGTCGGAGGCAAACTGGCTTAAAACCAGGTCTTCCCCCAGGATTCCGGAAGCGATGGCGAGAACTGTGTCGTCATTGAAAAAGGCAGAATTATAGAGAGGAGGGTGAAACGGTAGGGGTATGTAGTGACGGTTAGGCCCTCGATTCGGATTGTCGGCGTGCTCGGTCAGGTAGGCATCGGCGATGGGAATGAAGGCCTGGCGACAGGCCTCGACCGCGTCGACGGGAAAGTGGCCGCGTAGTACACAGTAACCAGTCTTCAATATCTGGTCGATGCAGTCCTGAATTTGTATTGCCGTCATTTTGTCCTCCTCCGCAGCATACACATTGTGGTCTGCACAGTTTCAGCAAGAACACGCCCCGACAGTCTCGAGCAAGCCTCAGGTCGTTCAACCTGGAAATGCCTCCAATTCCGCCCTTGTCGGCAGACCGTCGATCACGCCCAAATGTGTGGTCGTGTAGGCCCCGGCGCGAGTGGCCTGCGCTACGGCAGACTTCAATTCCATGCCCTCACCGATACCCACCGCCAGCGCGGCGTTGAAACTGTCGCCGGCGCCGGTAACGTCCAGCGCCTGCACAGGGATCGTCGGCACAGCTTCCGTGCCCTGACCCGTTACGATAAGAGCACCTTCCTCTCCCCGAGTCACAATAATGCTTTCAACACCCAGGTCGAGCAGCCGGCTGGCCAGGTCAGGCGTAGGCGTGGGATCATCGGGCGGAAGTCCAAGCAGAATACGGGCCTCGCTCTCGTTGGGGGTCAAAACGTCCACATTGGCAAGTACATCCGGTTCCAGTGGCTGACCGGGAGCCGGATTGAGGACGGTTGTGACCTGATGTTTCCGTCCAAGCTCCATCGCCAGGGCAACATTTTCCAGCGGCACTTCGAGCTGGGCCATCAGGATGTCGCTGCGGGCGATGGCGGGCTCGAATGCTTCCACGTGCCAGGGCTGCATCAGAAGGTTGGCCCCCAGGTGTCCGACGATCCAGTTATCACCTGAAGGCAGGAGCGTGACCATACCGACCCCGGTATTCGTGTCCTGAATTCGATGAATGTGTTGCGTTGCAACGCCTTCGCTTTCATAGAGAGACTCGGCTGAATCGGCAAATGGATCATCGCCGAGGCAGGCAAGGAGCTCCACTTGTGCCCCCAACCGCGCCGCAGCGATGGCCTGGTTGGTCCCCTTTCCGCCCGGCCCCATATCAAACAGGTCGCCGATCAGCGCCTCGCCCATAACCGGCTGTCGCGGGACGCGCACGGTCAAGCTCACCACATAGCTGCCGATCACCGCTATATCGGGCATAGCCAACCCCCGTGTCAGCTGTCGTCAAGTACTACAGCTTGAAATGGAATACTTCTCCAAGTGTGTCTGCAGAACGGAGAGGGGTTTCCCGGACTCTAACATCTTTGCGCAATCTTTTCAACGGGGTTCGGCGGATCGGACGGCGTTGATGATTCGTCGACTATCTCCTATACTGATTCTCAATCATTTGGTCGTGCAAGTCGCCCACCTTCTTTCTTCTCTTCAGATTCCAACCAGTCTTCGAAAGGCTAACTGATGAACGCCAGCTACCAGTTCGCCGGCCTGCAGAGGGCGAAAGAGCCCGGTCTCAGCGTGGAGGAGTGCGCTCGCCGGATTCACAGGCTGTCCTACGTCGAAGAGCGGTTGATGTTCCTGCAGGCCGCGCACATCGTCACGACTCCGCAGCGGGACCTGAAAGGGCTGCTGTCGCGTCTCCAATACGAGGATGGCCTTCACGCCGACCTGCTGAAAAACCGGCTGACTGAATTACGCCTATCCAAGGCCAAGAGCAATAGCGTTCCGAATGACAGTCTGAAGATAGTCTTTGATGAAGCGATGTATTCACGGGGGACCGTCGAGCTGCTGGCCGCCCTGGTCAAAGTGTTTAAGCCGGCGCTGCTGGAGGCCTACCGGAACTATGTTCGTCAGACTAACGGCCTGGCCGACTATGAATCGGTGCGTCTGATGCGCCAAATCATCGCTGAGGAAGAGGAGACGCTTGGCCTGCTGGAAGCCGCCTATGAAGATGTGGTGAATACGCCAGAGGATGAGGAACTGGCAGGTAGCTGGTCCGCCACAATGGAGGCGATGTTGAATGCCGCCGGTGGCATCGCCGGCGACGGTGAGACGGGGGAAGAAGTCGTACGTCCTTCCCGCAGTGGGGCTGCCTTTAAAGTTGCGAGAAGACCTGAACGTGACAGTTCGTTCTCAAGTGTGTGGGACGTTATCCACGTAGACGAGGACCGCGTGCCAGAGCGCCTCGCGCAGATGATCGCCACACGTTTGGGCGAAATCACCATTGCCGAAGCGCTGGCCATTGTCTTGCTGGAGGTGAAGGGTCAGCCCTGGTCCTTCTACGTCGCCATTTCCCGCCACATGTGGGATGAAATGCGCCATTCGCTGTTCGGAGAGGCCGCGGCCGAGCATGTATACGGCGACCGTTCCGCCCTGCCATTGCGGGATTTCGAGATTGAATACCTCTTCGCAATGACGCCGTTGGAGCTCTACGCCATGTTGGGGATCGGCGTCGAGGCTGCCCTGATGAAGTATCCACCAGGAAAACGCGCTGAGTATGAATTCTGCCGCGACACGGCGCGCCATCCCCTGATGACAACCCTTCAGGACTTCGACTGGGCCGACGAGGTCGAGCACGTACAGATTGCCCGCCGGCAGTTGAAAGAGTGGTTTCCGGGAGACAGCGAAGAACTGGCCGCGCTGGCTGAAAAGGGTATGCAGTTTCGGGCGCGCACGCGGCAGCTCCATCCTCCTTCCCCCATGCCTGACTTGCCTGGTGAGTGATGGATTTTCAACGGGAATAGCGCCCGAGCAAAAGACAGGACCGCCTGGGTTTGACCACGCGATGACGCAGTTGGCAGTGGGCGAAAGCAACTTGATTTGTAAGGACCGCCATTCCTTCTATTCACAATCATGCAGTGCGTCAACCTTCCCAACGGATAGTCGAGCAATCCATCTGAAATAGAATTCGCACCAGGACAGTTCTGTTGTGCCTATCGTGGGGAAGGCACCCGGGGCCTTTTTTCAATGAGTTTTTCTTGCCCCATAACAATAGGAAGTTAAGCCTCCCCTAAATCATCAGCATCACGACCATCAATCGAGGAGCGATCAGGATGCGATCAAATTTCGTGCTGGACAAAGTACGCAGCGGGGAAAAGACGTTTGGCAGTTTCCTGGGTATGGGAAGCGCGACGGTCGCTGAACTGCTTGGCCACGCCGGATGTGAATGGCTGTTGATCGAAATGGAGCATAACGGCCTCGACATGGCCGAAGTGGAACACATCCTCATGGCCATAGGCGGGACAGATGCGGTTCCGCTGGTGCGCATTCCGTCAGCCGACCCGGTCTTTATTCAGAGGTCCTTGGACATCGGCGGGATGGGGATTGCCGTGCCTATGGTCAGGACCGTGGCCGAGGCCGAGGCCATCGTGAGTGCCTCCCGCTATCCTCCTCATGGGAAGCGCAGTTTCGGGCCGCTGCGGGCATCTCGGTATACAATCGAATACGAGGAATACTTCGAGCGGGCCAACGAGAATGTATTGATCATGCTGATCATTGAGACCACTGAGGCGGTCGAGAACCTGGAAGAGATCGCCAGCGTGCCTGGTATCGACGTGTTGTTTATCGGCGCGTTTGATCTCTGTCTCTCGCTGGGGTTGAACCCCTTCGACATGCCTTTGCCCGAAATCGAAGCAGTGATGGATCGCGCTTTGGAGGTGGGCCGTTCTAGTGGTGTGGCGGTTGGGGCAGGGGCTGGCAGCCCCGAGGAGTTGAAGGCCCTCGCTGCGAGGGGCTTTACTTTCCTAAGCTATGGGCCAGACTATCAGCTCTTGGCCAAGTCTATACAACCGGGCGTGGAGACCTTCAGGAATCTGGAAAACGCCTGACTGTGAAGCAGAAGAACGAACCCTGCCGGGACCACACGTCGGTCCGGCAGGGCTTGATATTTCACAATTGGAGCAGTCTATACTGCAAGCGCCACTGCTCGAACCTCGCCGAATTCCCGCTCCAGCTTCGTCCAAGCGTGCCCGCCATCGGTGCTGCGATAGAGCTGTCCGGCTACACTATAGGCAACGATCCAGTCGGGTAGCGCCGGATTGTGGGTAACCGCCCAGATTGTGCTATTAGCCACGCCGCCCAGGTCCGCCCTCTCCCACGTCTTGCCCAGGTCGCCGCTATGGAAGAGTCCGCCTTCGTCCCCTGGGGGTCCGTTGCCGGCTCCAACCCAGATGCGGCTGTCTCCGTTTGAAAGGTGAATGACGCCCCGGCAGTAGGGCCAGGGATAGTGATTCCTGACCTCGAGTGGCGTCCAATTCTGCATGTCGGTGGTCACGCAGACGTCGTTGTTTGTGGCCGCGACCAGTGTCTTAGGTGAGCCTGGTACGACGGCAAGGCCGTGAATATCGAGGCTGGACAGACCTTCACTGCCTTCTTCCCAGGTATCCCCGCAGTCTCGGCTGATGCGCATGCCGTCGATTTCAATGCCGGCGTAGACTGTCTGTGAATCCTCCGGGTCGAAGAGAATGGTGGTCACGCGAGGCGTAATCGGAATGCCTTCGCACTCTTCAGCAAGCTCAACGTCCAGCTGCTGCCACGAACTGCCACCGTCTTTTGACCGGAACAAGGCTGAAGGGCAGGTACCGGCAAAGATGGTATCCGGGTCTGAGGGATCGATGGCGAGCGCCCAGATCTCGAGATCATTCATCGGCGAATCGATCAGCGCCCAGGAGTCGCCGCCATCACGCGTACGGTAAACACCGGCTTCCGTTCCCGCGTAAAGAACGGCTGAATCGCCGGGATCGATAGCGATGGCGCGAATATCAGACTCCATGAACAAGCCCTTTGAGGCCCGCTCCCAGGAGTCGCCGCCGTCGTGGCTGCGCCATACACTTTGTCCGATAGTGCCTGCGAATATGGTGGGATTTGCTGTCACTTCCGTACCTCCCCATTGTCGTTATTGTTCTGAATTCTCACTGTGCTATGCCGCAGTAAGACTCGCGATTCCTGTCTTCAAGCGGAACTTCATTTTCGAGCGTTCAAAGAGTAACGGCCTGCGCGTACCGAACCGTTGCTGTCAACGCGCCCTATTCTACCCTACCGGCATTTCAACCCGCCACTGTTGGAAATCTTCGCCGGAATCACCGAGAATGCTGTTAAGCTCGCGCGTTAGCCAGGCGAATTGTCGCTCGAACCAATTGGCCGGGAAACCGCCGCCCGCGGCTGCCGACAGTTCGCGCAAGTGTTCCGCTTGTAATTCGTAGATGCGAAGCAGAGGAGCGGCCAGAGTCGGCAGAACCGTTGGGTCTGTCGGGTAAGTGTGGCTCAGCGCGGTGAGCCAGTTCGCAGGGAAGATCTCCGACATATGTTTCGCCCGTTTGCCGAAAGACAGACCCGCCCGTCGCCACATCAGTTTCAGCAGATCATTTCGGGCGAGGTCGAGCGATAGCAGCACGGACTGGTGCTCTTTGTTGTGAAAAACGGCCGGTGTGTGCAGCATCATCAGCAGGAGGAATTTGGACCGCTGCCAGACAGAAGCCGGTGTCAGCGGTTCCCTTTCGGGCCAGACCTCGTGCGCCGGCAGAATGGGGGATTTGCGAAAGGCCGGTGCCCCGTCTGACAGACGCGAGAAGAGGATTTCCCATTCAAACAGGGCCTTCCCGTCCACCTGGCTTGTCGGAACCGCCCCCGCCTCCACCAGGAGGCCATCCGACGTTAACGCCCTGACGAAAGTGGTCTCCAACAACAGGTAGTCCCCTAGACCCGCAAGCAGCGCCGTTGGTCCCTTTGCACGCAAAGGGTCTGATGCAGCATTCGCTTCCTGCATCGGCCTTTGCCAATGCAGTTCGAACTCTTCATCGGCGATAGCAAATCGTATATCTATATCCGAATAGGGACTGCCTCGCCCGTCGGCCAGGCTGCCTTCCAGCCAGACGAGATCAAGCGCGGGTATCTTCTTCAGGTCTGTCAGCCAGCGGCGGATCAGAGTCCACTGGCGAACAGTTGCTTCTGTTTCAGGCATTCTCGCCCCTGTTAGTTAACCTTTGATGTTTATTGTCTGGGCTCTAAAAGTCAACGCGGCGAGGATGTTCCCCGCAAGACCGCGCATTGGAAGGAGTGGCCCTCATCGTCGATTTGCAAGGCCTCTCTCACCTCTTCCGGCGAAGCGTTGTAGAGCGCGCGAATGGCAGCGCGATTGACCGCCGGCGTTTCCATGCGTTCGGTCCACTCATCGAAATGGAGGAATATACGATAAGGAAATACGACCTCAAGGTTGAAACCGGCCCCGGCAAAACGGTTGCTCCACTCTTCAAGCGTGTAATCCCGTACGTGAGAGGGGTCCCGCAGCACCTCGATGGCGTTCAGATAGGTATCGCACACCGGATCACCGAATCCGAGCACATCACTGAGGATGAACCGACCGCCTTCCTTCAGAACGCGGCGAAATTCGCTTAGTGCCTTGCCCGGCCTGGCCCAGTGATGCGCGCTGTAACGGGATACAACGAGGTCGAAAGCTGAATTGGGAAAAGGCAGGTTTTCCACGTCTCCCAGGCGAGTGGTGATGTTTGTAAGGCCCCGGTCATCGGCCAGAACCTCCACCTGACGAAGCATCGAGGCGGTGAAATCAAGGGCCACGACTTCGGCAGCGTAAGGAGCAAAGCTGGCCGCAGTATGCCCGGCTCCACAGCCTGCGTCCAATACGCGTTCATCACCCCGCAAGTTGGCGCAGTCCACCATCACAGGCAGATCTTCGCCCTGTGCATGCACCGCGCTCGTGAGATATTTCGCCGCCACACGACCGAACTGCTCCTGTACGGCGCCCTTCAGATCGCTCTCTCTAGACATATAGTTGCGTTAGACTTATGGATGCGTTTGGACTGTGTCAGGAAGCACCGTCTTTCCCGTACCGCTCCAAGATCGTAGACATCGCTTGCAACCCAAACGCCAGCGCTTCCACGGGCACGCGCTCGTCAGCCGCATGGACGGTTGCGCCGAAGTTGGTGCCTGGCGGCAGTTTCATGGGCAGAAAGCCGTAGTTCTGGATTCCCAACCGCGAAAACATTCGCCCATCCGTAAAACCGCCCACCATCGAAGGAATGACAACGCCTTCCGGGTCAAGCTCCTCTACAGTTTCCTTCAGCAATGGGAACAGCCCCATGTTCACATCAGTCTGGCCAGGGTCGTGGCGTATAATTTCAAACTGAAGATCCTCTCCCAGCAGCTCATGTAGTTCGGATTTCAAGTCATCTGCGGTGAAGCCTGGCAGGACACGGCCATCTAACTCCAGCAGAATCTCGCTGGGGATTACGTTAGTCTTGATACCGCCGCCTACGACGGTTGCATTGACTGTGTTGTGAAGCAGGGAGTCAAAGGAGCGGGCCTGGGGCTGGCCTTCAGAAGCCATCTGGTCCAGTGTTGCGTCTGTGCGGGCAGGATCCAGCAGCGACAAGGCAGCCTCGGCCAGGTGCTCAGGGGCGTGTTCGGCCAGTGCAGGCAACATTTGCTCCATGACCGGCGTGATATGAACCGGCAGCCTGTTGCTGTTCAAGGTCGTCAGAATCTTGCCCAGTCGCGCCATGGCGCCGTCGCGAAAGGGCATCGATCCGTGTCCTCCCGCACCGGTGATGCGCGTTTGCAGCCAGCAGACCTGCTTTTCCGCAACCATCAGCGGATAGTAGCGCTGGTCGCCCAGATATTGAGCGCTTCCCCCGCCTTCGCCGATGGCGAACTTCGCGCCCTCAAACTGCTCGGGGTGATTCTCGGTCAGAAAGCGAGCGCCGAAGTCGCTGCCGGCCTCTTCATCACTCATAATTGTCAGAATAATGTCGCCGGCGGGCGTATGTCCCTCGGCAACGGCGCGCAACACCGCGCACGTCATCATCGTGACACCGCTCTTCATGTCCAGGCTGCCGCGACCCCAGACCGTGCCGTCGATCAGCTCGGCGCCGAAAGGGTCGTGTTGCCAGTCCTGGTTGGCTGTCGTTACAACATCGACGTGGCCCTGAAGTACCAGTCCCGGAGCCTCTCCCCTTCCAGGCAGGCGCGCCACCAGGTTAGGTCTGTTTGGATCTTTCGCCAGGACAGTCGTCGCCAAACCCGCATCCTGCAACAGCCTATCAAGATAGCCGATGCACTCTGCCTCGCTTCCGGGCGGATTGGTCGTGTCGAACCGGACCAGCGTGCGCAGGAGGTCCGTCGGTCTCTCGTATATCGGTGTGGTCATCTTGGCCTACCGTTCCTGTATTGAATCTGTCGAAAGAACGAACCGGCGGCCCGGTCATGCCGAGCCCCCTGACTGCCACTGGCCCTCGGGAGAACTTACCAATTTCGACGCGGTTCTCTCAATGCAAACACATAACTTTGACCGCAAGCCTATCCTATCCAGGCGGTAACAGCAAGCGTGGTCGTGTCCGGAAATCATGCATGGGCTCCGCCGTCACCCAGGCCTCTCGCCGCTGGTTCCTAACCCGTTGTGAAGGCTGAGAAACGCGCGGCCTACCTCTGCGCCGTGATGCCGAAAGCACGCGTCAGCGTCTCTGAAAGTATTCCGCCCCCGGTGCCAGTTCTCCAATTCATTCTCGCCTGTTACAATAGCCCCGACGCCAGCCTTATTTGCTGGTTGCGCGCTGCTGCAATTGTGCGGCATTGGATTGGAGACGAAAACCGTTACTCTCTGCCTCTACTTTTTCCACGGAGGTCAATTCACTATGACCACAATCAGCCAGAGACTCAAAGAGGGCACGACAGTTGTGATGGATGGCGCAACTGGTACTGAGTTGGAACGCCATGGCGTTCCAATGAACAGTATCGCCTGGAGCGGCCTCGCCGTAGCAACCGATCCCGACGTCGTTCGCCGAGTTCATCTCGATTACATTCGCGCCGGCGCCGAAATTATTATCACAAACACCTTCGCTACTGGCAGAAACATGTTGCGACTCGCAGATGAAGAGAACCGAACAGCTGACCTGAATCGGCAGGCTGCTCGCCTCGCTCTGCAGGCCAGGGAGGATGCCATGGCCGCCAAGAGCGACGACAGAGACGGGTCTTGGCAGGCCGCACCCGACATTGTCTGGGTCGCGGGTTCGATTTCCCCGATGTCGGGGGGTCTTGGCGACGCGACCCAGTCGTCACTGGAGCAAATGCGGTCTGATTTTGAAGAGCAGGCGGGGCTGCTGGCAGAGTCGGGCGTCGACTTCCTGATTCTGGAAATGATTCGGGACATCGACTACGCCTGCACTGCCCTCGAAGCGGCTTTGGCCACAGGACTGCCGGTGTGGGTGGGGTTCAGCTGCGACAGAGCAGAGGATGGCGGCATAAAAATGGCGCCTTCAATCCACGAGGAGATTCCCTTCGCCAAGGGCGTGGCCGCCGTGATGGCCGAAGGCGGTTCGCTGGCGGCCGTGATGCACAGCCACGTGGACATTACCGGCCCGGCTCTGGAGTCCGTCCAGTCCGTGTGGGATGGGCCGACTGGCGTTTACCCGGAGAGCGGGTACTTCAAGAAGCCGAATTGGCAGTTCGTTGACATCATTCCACCCAACGACTTCACTGATCGGGCCCAGGCCTGGGTCGAGATGGGAGCATGTGTGGTTGGGGGTTGTTGTGGTATTGGCACAGCCCATATTCGCGCCCTCTCCGACCGGCTATCCCTTACCGTCGCCTGACAAGTAGTCGGTTCGCTGCAGTCACGCCACTGGTAGGCCGGACCCAGTGCCTCGACTCTCTTTTGCAGGAGGGCCTCTTTTGCGGGGAGTAAGAGTATGATTCATTCCAAGATCATCCTACCGATAGCCGGACGGGTCGCTATTGTATTGACTCTAGTCGCCCTCATCGGAACGTTGGCCGCTTGCGGCCGCGAACCTGAGGATGAATTCCTGTTTGCGCCGGACAGCCCTCCGGTGACCTTGACCTATGTTGCCCCCAACAATTCCCTTTTCAGCTCCCCTGAACAGATAGCGATCGAACGCTTTCAGGAACTGGCGCCGAGCATCCAGGTCGACCGCCAGTCCTACCGCTTCAATGTAGGCGACTACCTGATGGACGAGCAGCCCCCTGATGTACTGCTGATGTGGAACGGAGGTCAACTGAGCAGCGCGGCTTACCAGGGGCTTTTGGCCGATGTCTCAGAAGTTTGGACCCAGGGCAACTTTACCGAGGCCTATGGGAGACGTTTCCGGGATATCAGTCGTTTCGAAGGCACTCTGCGTTTTGTGCCTGCGGGCTTCAGCTGGTCTGGTATCTATTACAACAAGGAAGTTTTCGATCAGTTTGGGCTGGAGCCTCCCGACACATGGGAGGAGTTCATTGGAATCTGTGACACGTTGCTTGCCAACGGGATCACCCCGATGTCGCTGGCGGGTCAGAATTCCTTTATCAGCATTTACTGGTTCGAATACCTGAATATGCGCCTGAACGGCCCGGAATTTCATCGGGATCTGATTGAAGGGCGAGTCGACTTCCTTGACCAGAGGGTGGCGGAGGTGTGGGAGCTGTGGAAGTCGCTCCTTGACCGCGGCTATTTCGTCGAGAGACCGGGAAGCACCTCTGAGATGAATAGCATGACGGCATTGATCCGAGGGGACGGCGATAGGCGATAGTCCGTTGACCTGGGAGAAGGCCGTAATGGCGCTGGCGCCCCACTACAGCCTAGCAGATCTGCCGCCGATATTCGCGAATGAACTCGACTTTTTTCAGTTCCCCAAGATTGACGACACCCAGCCATCGGGCGAGGTCTCGATCGTGTTCGGGTACGTTGTTCCAGCCGACGCGTTGAACCGGATTGAAGCCAATGCCTTTGTCGGCTATATGGGTTCCGTTGAAGCGCAGGAGTTGCAGCTCAAACAGATAGGAAACGACGAGAGCAATATTGGCTACGTTCCTGTTCATCGCGATATAGACCGCGAGCTTCTTTCAGCCGCAGCCTACAAGGGCGATCAGATCGTTACTGAAGCAGACGAAGTCGGCCCGCCAATGTATTTCTTTTTGCCCGATAGCATGCGGGCGAGTTTCAACCAGGTCCTGAGAAGACTCTTCCTGGTAACGAGCGATCCGCTGGACGTGGTTGAAATTCAGATTCTCCTCGAAGAGGGTCGCCAGAGAGCGATCCAAAACGGAGAGCTTTCTCAATAACGTCAACGGCTGTTAGGCACAGGAGATGCCAAATGTATGCCGACGCCTTCTCCTGAGAGCGCTACGCCAGCGCTGCTTCCGACTGACATTCCACGGCCTCTCTGATGCCGGGCCATTCGCGCCAAATGTCGGTGTAGCCAGCCTTTTCGTTGCCCTCCACCTCTTTGTGTCGAAGCCGGCAGATGACCGCCTGGCGTACGTTGGGCGACGAGTTGGGTCCTCCGGTGTGAAACATCAGGTAGTGGGCAAGAATCAGGTCGCCGGCCTCTGCAGTGACCATGACCGGCCCCTCAGGCAGCGTAATATCTGGCCTGCCGTTTGCCAGAACCTCATGCCCGTTCTCCTTGAAATAGGCCTCGAAAGCACGGTGGGATTTGGGCCAGACCGTGAAGTTGCCGGCGTTCGCCTCGAGCAGGTCGTCCAAATACACAACCGCAAAGGCCGTAAAGCCGCGATTGTAGTACCCCTTGGGCATGCCGTTCGTGCCGCTGCCGATGCCGTCGATATGGCCGCGCGGCTCAGGTGCGTCTTCACCCAGCGGAAGCGGAAAACGGGGATAGGGTTTGGCCTGGACGACGGGTAAGACGTTGCCTTCGCCCATCAGCTCCTCGGCGATTTCAATTACGGGTGACTTGCTGAACAGATCCAATATGACCGGCGCCCGCAGTAGCTCAGCACAGTGGAAGGCGGAGCGATTGTTCTCCATGTCTTCACCGCCGAGTCCGACCTCGCCGATGGAGTGGTTAACGGCGCGCAGCGCTTCATTGATCAGCACTTTGGGCACGACGCCGGGAATTTTCACGTAGCCCTCTTCATAGAAATGGCGCTTCTGAGCAAGGGTGATCATGCGTGTCTCCTGATTTGAATAGGATGAACGGGAGTCTGGGAAATCGTACACAAATTGAGGACGTAGGTCAACCGCGCCTCCTACCTTGGTGAATCCCAAATTGGGGTGACTTCTCCCTTGCCTCTTGTTGCATCCAAGCCATGGTCAGATCCAACCTCCTGCAGATCATTCGGTTTCTCTCACTCCTCACTCCTCTTCACTCTCTCTTTGCCTTTGGGCGTTCGGGCCTTCGGCCCTCCCTTGTGCAGGGGCTGCGCCCCCCGCAACGCCCCGACCTGTCTAGCCACCTTGTGTATTCTTTCCCGGCACAGTGTCTAGCCAGCAGTGTCTATCCCATCACATCCGGTCTCGTGCCCCGCCCAGCGCCCAAACCTTCCTTCCCTTTGAAGGTCCGGTAGGGGCAGGCTCTGTGCCTGCCCTCGTGCGCCACACCCATCGTCGTCGCCGTCCCTCCAGAGGCCCAGTAAGGCCAGGCCATGCGCCTGCCCTGCGCCCACCCTAGCCCCGCCGTAATGATTTCCAGCCGCCGCCGGCGCGTTTTCCCGCCAGTCTGTTCCTAATTCCGGGTTGTACCCCCTTCCCACTAAGGAAGTGTCTTCGGAGCCTAATCGCTTTCATAAGGTTCACTGGAGACCCGGAATTGGAAGCGCCGAGCTGCTGTAATATTATGCTTGAAGAGTCCGACATCAACTGAAAGTATTGTGACTATGGGATCTGCAGTGCAGGGACGAGCCCCGGACCTTGAGAGCGCCCTAAGTTTTGCGGGCAAAGTTGCCCTAATCAGCGGCGGCGGCCGGGGCATTGGCGCGGGGATTTCGAAGCGTTTTGCCGAGGCAGGTGCTTCGGTGGTCGTTAGCTACGTTCAGGCTGGAGAGGCAGCCCAAGAGGTCGTCGACCAGATTCGGAAGCTTGGCGGGCAAGCGATTGCAATTCAGGCTGACGTTTCCTTGGCGGATGACGTGGAAAGGCTGATTTCGCAGACGGTAGAACGGTGTGGAAGGCTGGATGTGCTGGTCAACAACGCCGGCATCTATCCTCTTTCGCCGCTCCTGGAGTTGCCCGATGACGAATGGGAACAGGTGTTGGCGGCCAACCTGACCGGGACTCACAACTGTACGCAGCGGGCAGCACGCGCGATGATCGAATTGTCGGCGCAGCGAGAGAATAGCGAGAGCAGTTGCTCGATCATAAACATTTCTTCAATAGAAGCCGCCTCGACTGCCTTCGCGCACAGTCACTACACTGCTGCCAAGGCGGGGGTAGAGCAGTACACGAGAAACGCAGCCCTGGAGCTGGGGGGAGAGGGAATCAGAGTCAATGCGGTTGCGCCGGGGCTTATCGATCGCCCTGGCTTGGCACAGGCTTGGCCAGACGGGGTGCAGCGTTGGCAAAATCGCGTTCCCCTGGCGCGGCTCGGGACACCGGAAGACATCGCCGACGCCTGCCTGTTTCTGGCCTCCCCCCTGGCCCGCTGGATTACCGGCGTCACGCTTGCCGTCGATGGCGGCGTCCTCGTGGCGCCTGCTTTCTAGAAGACTATGCGAATGAATAACCTCTCGGCGGCTGACATCATCCGCCGCTTCGACCTGAAACCGTTGCCGGTTGAGGGCGGCTACTATCGCGTAACCTATACAGGCAATCTGCGGCTACCCGCCAGTGTCCTGCCTCCCTCCATCAGGTCGGACCGGCCCGCCAAGTCTGTGATCTACTATCTTCTGACTGCTGACACCATGTCACGTCTGCATCGTTTGGAGATTGATGAGATGTGGCATTTTTATGTGGGTGATAGTGTTAATCTGTTTGTGTTTGGGACTGAGAATGACTACACGAAGTTTGAGCTAGGGCATGACCTTCTGATCGGGCAGACGGTTCAGGCAGTCGTCCCCGCCCAAAGTTGGTTCGGTGCACGTCTACAGAACGGCGGAAGCTGGGCGCTGATGGCCTGTACCCTTGCTCCGGCATACAGCGAGGAGGACTTTTCTCTTCCCGACGATGCCGAATTCTCCTCGCTGTTGGCCCGCTTTCCCGCCCAGCAGAACATACTCCACCAACTGCGCTGAACCGGCGCCTTCCACACCACGACAACACATAGGAGTTTCTCGCCATGCGCCAGCTTGTTGAACTTGCGCTTTTCACGCAGAACGTGCCCGTACTTGTCGCGTTTTATGAGAATCTCCTTGGCGGGCCCCCTGCCTTCCAGTCCGAGGGCATGGCTCTTTTCCAGTTGGACGGCGTGCACATTTTGATACATCATCAAGAGCCGCCGGAGGCAGGATACGAAGCCGAACCGGACGGCCCCCCCAACGAGGATCACTTCGCTATCGCCGTGAAATCTCTGGATAAGGAGTGGGCCGATACCACGTTCGACAACGCCCCTGGTTCAATCCCGCCCGCGACGTACCCATGGGGCAGGTCAGCTTACACGCACGACCCGGACGGTCGCCTGGTCGAAATGCAGGAGACTTGATCGCGAATCTGACACAAGAATTGTCCCTTTCCCATTGTCTACAGCGCACAGACATACTTCATGGATCGCCCATCCTGATGCAGTATCATTTCGGTGACACTACTGCTCCACCCAACCTGAAAAGCCCAGGTCTCGCCTGGCGTTCTCAACCCTGACAGGGGACGCGAGAGCCTGCTCCAATTCCGTCAGCCTTCCTTGCCATAACAGCAGTTTTTGCATACAACAACATCTGTGTTAGATTTCACCCGAAAGTAGGCTACTCTACTTGCCCTTTCCGGCGAGAAATCTTCAAAAACCAGTCAGCGAAAGGAGGCTCCATATGAGAATGGTGAACAAGAAAAAGAGTGTTACGGGTAACTGCCTGCATATGGAGCGCAGCTAGCTGATTCTCTTGAAACGCACGTGGAGGATGCCCCTCCCGTGCGAGAGAAAAGAATCGAAGTCTGCCTAGCCGCTATATATTCTGCCCCTCGACTTCGAGGCTGCCGGCGCTACCCCGCCCGCGGCCTTTTTTGATCCCTTATCAGCACACTTCATTGCGACATCCAGCGGACCGCTCCGGCGAACAGTGGCGCAGAGGGAACACGGGCCGTGCGTGTGAACAGTACAATGCGCACTTGATTGTGCATTCGCCTCAAGTGGCTGGCCGAAGGTCAAGCGCAGTTCAAGTCATCGATAAAAAGATTCGCGCCTAAGATCAGGACTAGGAACCTAATTGAAAGAGCAAGAAGGAATGGAAATGGACAGCAGGGACCAGGTTCAACAAGAGGATGATTCGGCCTCGCAAGATCCAGACAGCGAGTGGGAAGAGGAAATGGCGGATTTGGAGTATTACCAGAGGAGGTTTGGGCTGGCCGAACCTACCTTTCGCGTCAAACGACCACCAAAGAACGAACAAGAAAGATTCGAGATGCACCGCGCCGAGGTTCAACAGGTGGCCGAAGTCGCGGACCTGGAAAGCGTCTGGGAAATTACCTACACGCCGGCGCGTTTCGAGGGAGTGTTCCTCAGAACATCCTTGAGGCCATTCTATCAGGAGGACCAGATCGTTGATGTAATGGCACAGGTGAAAGGGGGAAAGGAGGCCAATGTCTACCGTTGCAAAGCACATCCTTCTTTGGAATTGCAATGGATCGCTGCCAAGGTCTACCGGCCTCGCCAGTTTCGCAATCTGCGCAACGACTCCCTTTACCGAGAGGGCCGGGATCTCTTGGCCGCGGAGGACGGGCGGCCGCAGGCCATAAATCGCCGTGATCGCCGCGTTGCCAGAGCTGTCAACAAGAAATCGGCCTTCGGTGTACAGGTCCGCCATACATCCTGGCTCATGTACGAGTTTTCTGCCTTGCAGACGCTGTATGAGGCCGGTGTACCCGTCCCGAAACCGTACGCAGTGGGCGAGAATGCGATTCTGATGGCGTATATCGGAGATGAACAGATGGCTGCGCCGACCCTTCATGAAACGCGTTTGGAGGACGATGAAGCCGGTCCGTTGTTCGACCTGACGTGTAAGAGCTTAGCCGTGATGCTGGAGAAGGGCTACGTACACGGGGACCTGTCCGCTTTCAACATCCTCTACTGGCAGGGCGAAATCAAGCTGATCGACTTTCCTCAAGTGATCGACATCCATGCCAATCGCAGTGCGCAGGCCGTCCTCATCAGGGACGTGGAACGGGTTTGCCAGTACTTCCGCCGCTACGGAATCCGGGAAGACCCCAACCGGTTGGCGGATGAGCTATGGTCAGATTACGCTGCGCCAGACCCCGACGATCTTGCCGCAGACCTGTCGAGTATCATGATCGACGAATTCGAGGAAGATTTCGAAGAGGAGGAAGAGTAGGCCCTACAAGAGGCAGCTCAACACAAGGCCCTGCGCTTACCAGGGAAGGCGGCGAATGTCTCTGCGCATCGCCCGCCATAGTTCAACGGCACGCGCCAGCGCAACCGGGCGAATGGTCTCAGTACCGTAGCGCTCCTGGCTGACTGCCGCGGTCAGACCAATTACATTTCGGGTCAACCTGCGTCGCCGCTCCGGTTCAGTTTCATGGTCGGCAAGGTGGGCGGAGAGTCCCCGGCCGTACTCCAATTCGGTCTGATTGGGCTCGTGAGGCCATCCAATGCGCCGACCCCACGCCAGCAAACCAAGCCAGGGGTCTTGAGGTCTAAGCTCGAACCACCTTGCCGCCAGATAAAGCAGGCCTGCCAGGGGCAGCAGCCAGAACAGGGTCTGCCAGTTCCAGGACAGTTCCTCCGCGCTCGATTCTTGAGCGGCATCACCCGCTGGCTGTCTCGTGAAGCTGTCTGGAATTGCCCGCAACGACGCCTGCCGTTGCAGCGTGGGCCTTCCAGCTGTCGGTTCGAATGGAACCCAACCAATCTCCGGGAAGTAGACCTCCGGCCAGGAGTGTGCCTCTGCTTCGGTAATCGTCCATTCGCCCGATTCCAGGTCCCAGTAACCGCCAATGTGGCCGGTGGCAAATCGAGTGGGCAATCCGTTCAAACGGGCCAGGACGGCGAAAGCGGTGGTATAGTAGTCGCAATACCCTTCCCGCAAGTCAAAAAGGAAGAAGTCGGCCACATCCGCCCCTGGGGGCGGGCCAGGCACTTCGAGATTGTACTCGATGCCGCGCAGGTGAGACTCTATTGATTCAGCGATGGAGAATGGATCAGAGTGGCCCACCGCGAGCCGATCGGCCAACTCGCGCGTACGCGGTGTGATAGTTTCCGGTATCCTCAGGTGGGCCACCATTTCCGGCGGCAATTCAGCGTCTTCCTGGCCCCATGCAGGTAGGGCACGCAAACTCTCGACAGACATGGCGGGCACAAAGGATACCACTTCATAGCGATCAATCGGACCGGTTCCAGACCAGACCGAAACCAGGTCGTCGCCGCCCCGCCTTTCCAGTTCGTATTCAGTCCGGAACATAGCGGGCTCTCCTGCAGCCGGTAACACGGCTGTTGGCGATGTCAACCGCACGCGCTGGGTCAGCGCGACGCGTCCCGGCCAGTCGTCTTCGCCCCGCCAGTCTCGATTCGCATCAAATGCCGCGTCCCGCTGCTGGCCGCTATTGTTCCAACCCCGCCCGTCGTAATTGACAAACGTCCCCCGCCGCATGTAGAGGCGCGGCGGCATGACCCCAATTTCCGTCACTGCACCAAAGGGGTAGTTCGTTGAGACCCGCATGACTTCGTAACGACCCAGTTCAACGCCCCCCTCCAGCAGGAAACGGTTGGGCAGGCCAGTTCCAAGACGGCCCAGACCTCTCCGCCCTCCCTTCAGGTCCGGAAACATGCGCTCGGTGACGTCGTCTACCGAGTCATAAACCGGAGTCATCGTCTGATATACCTTATAGGCCAGTGGACGAATTACGACATTCGGCATGAAGGCTGCCGTTAGTCCAATGAGCACCGCGGCGGCACCGACCGATAACATCCGGTCAGTCAGCAACATGGGGCTGAAATCCGCTCGGTGCCTGGCCCAACGTTTTTCCATGCTTTGCTGATCAAGCAACACGTGTAGCAGAATCGCTGCTGCAAACCCGATCAGAATGAGAAGGCGGCCCTGCCGGCCATAGAAGAGAAACGTTGCCAGTACCCACAGTGCAGGAGTACCTACAACAAGCCCGTTGCGCGTCACGAGTGAGAGCAGCGCCGTGACGCCCCCGAGCACCCAGAATATGGCCCCAAAAAGCGTGAGAAAAACGAAGTCGTCCTGGTAAGCGCCGCCGGCCTGAACGCCTCTGGCCCAGTCCAGATAGCGCAGGACCAGGCCGTCCAGTTCAACCGCCACCCCTTCGACCAGCGAGAGCAGGTCATTGGCGTTTGCCGCGCGCCACAAATCGATCGGGCCGGGAATCCAGTGTACGAGAACCTGCGAAAGGATCAGTATCCCCAGGCAAGTCCACAGTATGAAGCTCAGGCCATAGGTTATGTAGACGGCGAGCATGCGCAGTCGGCGGCGTATGGGTGAAACTGATCCACCATCTTCTTCAGTACGGGGCCGGTCGCTGCGAGGAAAAATGCGTACCGCCCAGCCGCGCAGACGGGCCACCAGCCACCACGCGCTCCACAGACTAAATATGCATACCCATTCGAGATTGACGCGCACGCGGCGCAGGTCGATCCATTCGGCTTCCCGGATCGCAAGGGCAGGCAGGAGGGCTATCATCAGCCCGATTCCCCAAACCATCCAACCCAGGGAAGGGCGGAACCGGTCGGCCACCAGAAGGAGTAGCCGGACAACCGCGTGCCTTTCGTCAAGACTGGGAACGATAGTCACCCTACCTCTTCCTCAACTTGATGTGCAACGACACCGCCGCTTGGTGTGGTACGCAGAACTGTTCGCGTGCGGCGGTACGTCAACGCGGGGGGCAGAGGGGCGCCAGCATGCATAAACCGAAGCGGAATCTCATATCTTGCCAGTATATCGGCCAGGTTTGCTTGGGCCTCCGGGGTAATGCCTTTCGGAACAGATTCCGACGCCTCCTTCAGAATGTCCTGAGGATCAGCGTTCTCAAGGGAGGATAGAGGCTGCGACTCGACGTTCGTAGCCGCGTCTTCAGGCATGTCGTCAGTAAGTATGGGTGAGGGCGCCACTGCAAGTACACTGGCAGGCACGCCCCCTTGACGCAAATGCAGTAACTCCCCGGTCCAGTCCCGCACGCCCTCACCAATGTCCGATGTGATTGCCAGGACAGTCTGGCCGGCGCTGAAAGTTCCCCTGCTGCGCCGCAGAAGCTCGGCAAGAGACAGATCTCCTTCTTGAACAGGGGCCAGCGCAGCCAGAATCTGCCAGACCTGGCCCTTGCCCGGCTGTGGCGGGACATCGACCAGCAGTGGGGTATTGCTCCGCTGGCCAACTTCTCCGTTTCCTGTCCAGGTTCCGCCACTGTTTCCAAATGACCGATTTCCCAGGTCCCAGAGCTCGCCTGCGGAGTCCTGCCACGCAAGCTCCTGGGATGACATCTCGGCAGCCGGCGCCGCCAATAGACCAACCGATCTTCTTTCGCCCCCGCCCAGAAATTCGGCCGCAACGCTGGCCGCAAGAACGATACTCGTCTCAAGCGTACTCTCTTCAGCCTTGCCGGACTGTACCAGGCGATTGACATCAAGTACTATCCACAGGTCCCCGCTGGGTTCCGTTTCGACGTCTGTAACTATCAGTTCACCCTTCTTGGCACTGATTGGCCAGTGCACGTGTCGCAGACTGTCTCCCGCCTGATAGGCCCTCACGACTTGCGCTCGCTCCGAGCCGCTGTAGGCTCGACGTCTGCGGTCCTGGCCGGAAGAGCTCCCCCTGGGCAGTTCCAACTCTGGAATGTGCGCCACCCTGGGGTACACGAGAAGCGATTCCGACCTGGTCTCCACGATTTCCATGCCGAATAACGCGAACGGATCGCCGGTCCGAAGTACGTGCGGTCCCAGCCGGAAA
Organism: Caldilineaceae bacterium; assembly: GCA_958295845.1. GTDB lineage: Bacteria > Chloroflexota > Anaerolineae > Caldilineales > Caldilineaceae > Bin5. The sequence continues at coordinate 3,141,786 of OY282376.1, read as the reverse complement.
ACGCCGCGTTGTGTACATTGTGCCTCCGCCCTCCACTGGTAGCTGCTGCCGCTTCCGCAGCTGACCACCTGTCTTGGATTGTAACCGGGCAGTCGCGAACTGTCGGCAAACTCGAGCCAGTGCAGCGGCAGTGAGCTCTGGTTACGAACTGTAAACCGCTCCTGCATTGCGTCACCTACGACCAGCATCGCCCCTTCGCGCCGCCGCTCAAAGTGAATCTGCTGCACCTGGTTACGGACCCAAGCATAGCCGACCGCATAAAGGCCGATCAAGCAGATCAGAAGCGCAACCCAAATCGGGCTCGGTCCTAAAAGCTGCATAAAGATGAGAAGTGGAATGAAGAAAAGGGGCCAGCCGCTGCGCAACTCAATGCGCCATCCCGCGGGCACTTGGCGGTTCAGTAGCCTGTCGAGCGCCACTCGAGGATTTAGGCGGCGTGAAAGCACTGAGGAACGGCTCATGTTTCAGCTTGTCTCAATTGCAACGTCAAAGGTTGGCTTATCTCTGAAGCTATGTGAGAATTGGCGCGGGCGGCGACGGTCGGTCAGGTCCATTTGGAGTCGTGCTGAACAGCCCCAAAATGGCGTCTTGCAGAGTACGTGGCACCTGAGTCTTTTTTCTGTTCTGCTTCCTCCCGGGCGAGATTGAACAGATTGTACCACATAGTTGACCTTCATCCAGGAACAGGGATGCAACCTGTTTACTAGAGGTGCGGGCCGCGAAGCAAACAGTCGGTTGGACTCATGCCTGATACACTTGGTATCTTAGCCCAGATTATTTCTCATGGTGACTTGACTGCCAGAGGACCTCTTTGGTCGATTTGGCAGATTCTGGCAGTTCTGGCAGTAGCGGGAATCGTACTTGTCTTACTTCTGGCGATCATTGAGCCAGGGCCTCTGGTGAAAAAGCGCCCTTTTCCCCGTGAAAAACGATCTCGCCGGTCGGATTCGGATGGCGCCCTCCGGAACTCGTTGGATCCTCACTCGATGCCGGCTGGTGTCGACGGGAATCAGGATCAGAAAAAAGGCCCCTAACAGACATGCCCGAGACCAGTCCGACGACTAACGGTCCGCTGTAACCATGGCCATCTGGGAGCCGCCTCCCCCAATTGCTGGTCAGCTGGATAGTAAAGTCCTGCCAGGTCAGACTTTCGCTGTTCGCCTTCCCACCAGCCTGATCCCTCAGATTGACACCCTGAGCGGCCGCTACTTCCTTCTGCGATGCATCAGTCCATTTGATATTGACAGAGGGTCCGACTGGTCGGTCCTTCTTCGCCGACCGATCTTCGTTTGTGGGCGCCAGGCCGTCGACAGGGAAGAGCGCTGGCTGTTCTGTCTCCCGCTAGACAGAAATGACCGTGGCCGATTTGCCGAATCAAACGCTGCGAAAAGTCAGTACGCGTCCGATGCGGGATTTACATGGTTGGCCAAGCGGGCCTTCGGCGACCCTCTCAACCTGCTCGGGCCGTTTGGCAACGGTTTTTCGCTGTTGCCTGAGATGCAGAACCTGCTCATCCTGGTTGACGTTGGGGATGACTCGGCCTGGTTTTGGAAGTTGCTGCCACTGTGCGAGCAGGCATTGGACGGAGGCGGAAAGGTGACCATCCTCATCAAGGCAAGCAGCGAAGAATCGGTTGCGAACCTGGTACCTTTTTTGCCGGTTCAAGTCGAGGTGAGAGCATCCTTGACCACAAGCCAGTGGCTAGAGCAAGTAAGCAACACAATGGCGTGGGCCGACCAGGTCTGCGCAGGTGTACCTTTCGAGACGTATGGAGAACTCCTTGCTATTATCAGAAAGGCCCGCTTCAGGACGGACAGGAATTTCGCCCAGGTTCTGGTAAACACAGATCTGCTGTGCGGCGTTGGCGCCTGTCTGGTATGCGCTGTTCCCACGGCACGCGGCGGCCTGACTCGCGCCTGTGTGCACGGCCCCGTCTTTGATCTGATGGAGCTGGCAGAATAACGAGACCATTCTTGCCGGCACATTCCTGTTACTTCGTTCACCGGTGTTCAGGAAGCCGTTTCATTGCCCTGCCCAAAGCCTTCCCAGTTCTCCCACCTTTAGTCTGACTGCTGCTTGCCAACTGCCCCCGGCTCGAATTCAGATTTCGGCTGGAATTGCCTCCCCTCGACGCCGAGTGGGAGGGAAATTCGACCCAGACCGGCCCGGAAATTGTGCCTGCCATCGACGCCCACACCGGTTACATTGGCCTCGTCCCTATTGCTATGCTATGTCCTGCCCCTACACCTTTGTGGTACAATATGCCGAGTCGTGCCCTGTTCCGTAGGGTCTGGACTATGCGTCGAACTATGAGTCGGACTATGCGTCAGGGCGTTCCCACCGTGTCTGAACAGGAGCGTTACAATGGCCGGATTGAAGGGGGAGACCGAAGAATACACACCATCAGTCGAGGGTCAGAATAACGCCGAGCATCCTACATATCCCGACACATCCTTCCCAGAATACAGACAAGAGGTGAAACAGGTCTGGAACCACAACTCTGCATACTGGGACAGTCACATGGGTGAAGGCAACGACTTCGTCAATGTCCTTTGTTGGCCCGTCATCGAAGAGTTGCTTTCGGTTCAGCCTGGTCAATTGGTACTGGATATTGCCTGCGGCAACGGTCTGACCAGTAGAAGGCTGGGCCGCCTGGGGGCTCGCGTTGTCGCGTTCGACGTTGCTGAGGAGATGATTCGTTTTGCCAGGGAGCGCAGTTCCGCCGACGACGGTGACATCCGATACTTCGTTCTCGACGCGGGCGACGAAGAGGGGATTGCGAATATCTGTGAAGAAAAGCTCGATGCCGCGCTGTCAAATATGGCCCTGTTTGACATGGCCGAAATCGAGCCACTGTTTCGGTCCTTGTACAGATTGCTGAAGCCCGGAGGATTCTTCGTATTCTCAATGATGCATCCCTGCTTCAATCAGGCCCACTCTGCTCTCTACTGCGAAAGGGCAGAAGTCGACGGAGAAGAGGTCAATACCTACGGCGTGCGCGTAAGCGGCTATATGACGCCAACCATGCACAAAGGTCGCGCTCTGTTCGGTCAGCCTGTGCCACAGCCGTACTTTCACAGGCCTCTTCACTCTTTGTTGAGCATCGGATTGAGTGCAGGTTTTGTCTTGACCGGCATTGAAGAAAGGGCATTCCCTGCCACGCACCCACCAGGAAGGCGGGATGTAAGTTGGGGGCCGAATTTCAGTGAGATCCCACCCGTGATAATCTTTCGTATGCAGCGTCCTTGACCCGCCGCCGCCGCAGTTCGAATCTAGCGAAATCGAGGTATAGACATGGACGAGCGAGTACATTTGTGGGAGATCCCGACCGCCAGTGAGATGGTCATGATAGCCGGTTGGCACCAGTGGGCAGACGCCGGCTCGATCTCGTCCGGCCTTCCCGCCTATCTGATCGAGAAGCTGGATACGCGCAAGATCGGCGAAATAAGCCGGGACAGGTTCTTCATGTTTCAAATGCCCGGCGCTCATCACCTCTTGAGACCTGAAGTCCACACCAAAGAAGGCGTAGTTCAGGAGATGCGTGTCATCAAGACGGAGATCTATTACGCCGAGCTCGGCGACAAGGGCATTTTCATCTTTCTTGGTGAGGAACCGCACGTCAACGAAGAAGAGTATGCCGAAGCCTTCTTTGATATCGTCGAGAAACTGGGGGTCAAACGAGTTGTGGCCGTAGGCGGCGTTTACGGCGCCATGCCCTACAACAAGGACCGAGATATCTCCTGCGTTTTCAGTCTGGAAGCAATGCGTAAAGAGATGGAAGAATATGCCGTCCGCTTCTCCAACTATGAAGGCGGCACGACCATCGGCTCCTATCTCGCCTACCATGCTGGACAGCGTAACATGGAATACATCTGCTTCCACGGATTTGTCCCTGCCTACGACTTTGGCCAGGTGATGCTCCCGGCGCAGAGTGTCCGCATCGAAGACGATGTCAAGGCCTGGTACGACATAATGCGCAGGGCCGATTTCATGTTTCACCTGGGAATGGACCTGTCGGAGTTGCGGATCCAGAGCGACGAACTGATCTCCTCGATGGAAGAACAGATGGAAGAGCTCTCCCAGCAGGCCCCCCAGCTCGATGTAAATGCCTACATGCAGAAGCTGGAAGAAGAATTCACTGAGAATCCCTTTATGCCGCTGGACGATGTTTGGGAGAGGGAGCTGGGTGACCTGTTGGACGATCTGGAAAATTAATGCTGTCGGAATATCCGATCTGATACTGTGGTGGACATGTCTGAAATCTCCCGAATTGAAGCCGAAGATCTGCTGACCCGCTTAGTTAAGATCCCCTCCTTTAGTGGCGACGAACTGAATGCCAGCACCTACCTGGCCGGCGCGATGGGCACTCTTGGTTTTGACAGGTGCCAGGTCGACGCCGTGGGAAACGCGGTCGGTGAAATCGGTGCAGTCGACGCCGGGCAGACTATAATTCTGCTTGGGCACATCGACACCGTTTTCGGAGACATACCGGTGCGCGTCGAACAGAGAAAAGACGGACCGGTCCTCTATGGACGCGGCTCCGTCGACGCCAAGGGGCCCTTGGCGACATTTACGGCTGCCGCAGCACGACTGGGTTCTGATTGGGCTCACAGAAACGACGTCCGCCTGGTCGTTGTCGGCGCGGTTGAGGAGGAGGCGGCAACCAGCAAGGGCGCCCGCTTTATCCGCGACCGCTTCGACGGCTGCCAGCAACCAGCGCCCGACTTCTGTATCATCGGCGAGCCAAGCGGCACCACCCGCATCACACTCTCATATATGGGGCGCCTTCTGTTGGAGATGAAAGCCGACCAGCCCATGATGCACTCGGCCGGTCCCAATCCTGGTGTTGCTACCACAGCGGTCGACTTGTGGAACTGGATTGGTGAGTATGTGGATGGCTTCAACCGCGACAGGTCCAAGAACTTTGACCAGCTTCGGCCGAGCCTTCGTGAACTGCGCACCTGGACCGACGAATCGATGCGGGACCTTGTGTGGACCAAAATCGGCATCCGCCTGCCGCTTGAGTTTGACGCTGACGCGTTCCTGAATGAAATGTGGCGGTGGGCCGGCGAGCGCGTACAAGAAAACGACGCGCCATCAGATAGGCCATCTGTTAGAAGCGCTGACGCCGCCCGTCAGAAACTTCACTTTGGCGACGAAGAGCTCCGCATGGAATTCTGCTTCCACGGGTACGAACCTGCGTGGCGAAGCAGCCGCAACAGTCCGCTGGTACGCAGTTTTCTGGCTGCCATACGCGAACAGACGTCCGAACGTCCCCGCTTTGTGAGCAAGAGTGGGACCAGCGATATGAATGTCGTAGCGCCAGCCTGGCGGTGTCCGATTGTGGCCTATGGCCCGGGCGACAGCAACTTGGACCATACGCCCAACGAGCACGTCAGCCTGGACGATTACTGGCGGGCCGTGTTGATCCTGGAGTCCGCGTTAAAGAGACTGGCATAGAAACCGTTTCTGGTCCCGTCCAGACGGGTTCGCTACCCTTCTACGTTCGAGAAGAGTACAGATACGGTTCCTTAATTGCGGTAAACGGTTTGGTTTTAAGCGTTGGGCGGAAGCCGAAGTCAGTCTACTCCAACGGACTAAGCCAGCGCTCGTCCTCACGGCCATCGGCCGCCCAGCCTTCCACCTGACCATCGTCTGAACGAATCTGGTACCAGAAGTATCCGTCCGCGGCCTGAGGACCTGCCACGACTGTAAACGCGGAGTTGGTCACGGCCCGGGCCACGATAGTCGACCCCACACCAGGGAAGGCGCGCACTGTCAGCTCACCATTTAGCGTGACGATAACCCGGTCGCCGATGACTGGGGAGCGGTTAACTGGGCGAGCGTCACCTACCTGAGCAGAAATCCAGTCCTCCTGCCCCTGACCCCCGGCTACCCATCCAACTGTGCCCTGATTATCATCGACCTTCCACCAGATGTATCCATCTGAACTAACCGGGCCTTCCAGAACGATTATTCGTTTCCCTTGGGCCAATAGTGTTAACGCGGGTGACCTCACGGTGGGTTGCTCCCTGACATTGAGACCGCCCAAAATGGTGATCCGCGCCGCTTCGCCGATAGGAAGTGGATTCCTAACGAAAACCGTAGGGGTAGGCGCTGGTACTGCCGTCTCAGTCGGGCTGGGCGTTGTCGTGGGCGGAGCTGTCGGGGCAGGTTGGTCTGGTACAGGCGTCTCGACGGCAGGCTCTGCGACCGGCGCCTCCCTTGTTGGTGTTGGTCGCGGTTGAAAACTGCCGCATGCGAGGATAGGGCCCACCCAGAGGAGTGCCATTGCCAGGAGCCCTATGGAGAGGCCTCGCGCGGGCCTTGCACGCTGGGACTTGCCTGCCGCCGACGCCGCGGCAGCAACAGGAACGTTCCGAACTACATTGTAGGAAATCGCCCTAGGGCAGCGACCGGAGGATCTGATGCTCCGCTCTTTGCAGTGGTGCCCTGTCTGAATTCCGAAACGACTCTCCGAGTTTGAGTCTTTGCTCATTACGATTCGCGTAACTCGACAGCTTTCAGCCAGCGAATGTCCTGAATGTTGGCCAGCTTCTTCAGAACCTTGGTCGGCGTCTGCTCGTCGGTGCCCAACACCATGATTGACTCTCCACGCGGTGCTCGACGCCCGACGTGCATAAAGCTGATATTCACGTCGGAAAGGCCCAGAAGTGTACCGACTCTACCGATCATTCCGGGTCGATCCGTATGCGATGCCAGCAGAAGATTCCCCGCGGCTGGAAACTCCACCCAAAGATCGTTAACGGCTACAATCTTCAGTTCATCCAACAACACTGTTCCCAGCACGGAGTTCGTTCCGCTGGCACTTGTAAGTCGCAGCGCAATCATACTCTCATAGCGTTCGTGTTTAGGCATCTTGCGTTGAACGATCTCGATGCCACGACTGCGGGCCATCAGTTCAGCGTTAATCAGGTTAACGCGCTCTTCTACGATTCCCGACAAAACCCCGCGAATGGCGGATGCCACAATATAAGCCATGTCAAAGGCTGTCACAGGGCCGTGGCCTGTTATCTCCAGCCTCTTGATACCCTCTTCGTCTATCTGGCGCAAAAACCGACCCATTCGTTCCGCAAGATCTATGTAGGGGATGATCGTGTTCAACGCAGTGGGGGGAAGGATGGGCGCGTTTACAGCGTGCAGGGCTGGTCTCCCTTGCAAAATGTCCAACACCTGAACCGCGACTTCCTCCGCAACTCTATCCATTGCTTCGACCGTACTTGCCCCCAGATGGGGCGTGAGAATGATCCTTTCGTTGTTTCTCAGAGGACTGTCCTCTGGCAAAGGCTCAGTCTCATAGACGTCCAGCGCAGCGCCTCCCAGGTGACCGCACGCGACCGCTTCAGCCAGCGCCTCTTCGTCGATGACGCCGCCGCGAGCGACGTTCAGAACGCGAGCGCCCTCTTTCATCTGCTTCAGCCTGTTCGCGTCAATGATGTTGCGGGTAGCTTCCGTAAGGGGCACATGCACACTGAGAAAGTCCACCAGCGGCAGCATCTCGTCGAGAGAAACCAGCGTTACTTGGCGCTGCGAGGCGTACTCCTGGCTGACAAAGGGGTCGTAGGCGAATACCTTCATTCCCAGCGAAAGAGCGAATTGGACCACCTCCTGGGCAATACGGCCCAGTCCAACGATACCGAGTGCTTTGCCCCTAACCTCCGTACCGACGAATTCGTTCCGGTCCCACAGCTTGGCGCGCACGTTTCGGTCGGCTTGAGGTATATTGCGGGCCAGGGCCATCAACATGGCGATCGTATGCTCAGCCGCGGCGACTGTATTGCCGGTTGGCGTGTTAACGACAGTCACGCCGGCCCGGGTCGCGGTCTCTACATCGATGTTGTCCACGCCGGTGCCGGCCCGCCCGATCGCTTGCAGCTGCTTTCCAGCTCCTATGAGTTCGGCCGTGACCTGCGTGCTGCTGCGAACAAGGAGCGCATGGTATTCGGGAATCCGACAGGCCAGCTCCTGTGGCGAAAGATCTGTGCATATGTCAACCAAAACATTATCGGCGTCTAAGAGGGGCTGTAAACCCCTGTTTGAGAGCTTGTCGCTCACCAATACTTTGAGACTCTTGGACATTGCGAATTTCTCTGTGCCAGTCGGGAGGCGCTCGTCAGTGGACATCAGTCTGAGAGGAGAACATCACATCTCACCCACTGTAAGGCCGTCGCCGCCGACCGGTAGGGCAGTCGCCTTTCACGGAACGAGAGGCTCACATCGCCTCCGGTGCGCTCATACCCATAAGGTTCAATACTCTTGAGAGGGCCGTCCTTGCGGCCAGAACGAGCAAAAGCCTTGCTCGCGCCAGTTGCGGGGGAACGTCAGTATGCAGTACTTGACAGTTTTCATAGAAAACACTGAACGTCTTTGTCAGGTCTTCGGCATAGTAGGTAAGATTGTGCGGCGACAGCCGTTCGACCGCCAGCTCGATCTGCTCTTCCATTTCCAACATGCGTCGAATGAGAGTCATCTCAGCCGGGTCGGTCAGAAGTTTCACAATCTCGGCAGCGTCTTCAGGAACTGCCTCTGGATTCTTGTGACCGTTCTGCGCCGCCCTCTGTAACAGAGAACAGATGCGGGCGTGCCCGTACTGCACGTAGAAGACCCGGTTCTCGTTCTTGCTTTGGACAGCCAGGCTCATATCGAACTCGATGCTACTCTCCGGACTGGTCGTAAGCAGCATGAATCGCACGGCGTCCGGCCCCACCTCTTCGACCACTTCGCGCACTGTCAGGAAGTCCCCTGAGCGCTTGCTCATTTTCACTTCCTGACCGTCGCGGATCAGCTTGACCAGATTGTACAGTAGAATTCTCAAACGTTCCGGATCCAGATCCAGGGCACGCATGACCGCGCCCATACGAGGAATGTGCCCTTGGTGGTCCACCGCCCAGACGTTGATCACTTGGTCAAACTTGCGGCGAAAGAACTTGTCGTAGTGGTAAGCAATGTCGCTGGCGAAGTAAGTCGGCGCACCGTTGGACCGCACGACCACTTCGTCCTTTTCGTTGCCCGGGTATTTGCTGGCCAGAAACCAGAGCGCCCCGTCCCTCTTAATCACTTCACCTCTATCCGACAGATCGTTGAGCAGCCTGTCCACCAGACCCTCGTCGTACAGGCTCTTCTCACTGAACCAGCGGTCAAACGTGACACCCACGGTCGCGAGCTCATCCTTGATGTCCGTCACGACGATTTCGCGCCCAATTTCGCGCAGGCCTTCCTTTGCCTCGGCAGGCTCCAGGTGGGCGAGGCGGTCACCTACCCGCTCTCTTACAACCCTGGCGTAGTCCTGCATATAAGCGCCCTGGTAGGCGCCTTCTGGCCTTTCCACATCCCGCTTCGGCGCGCCACCCATTTCCTCACACAACTGAAGGTAGCAGACGTAGAGGCTCTCGATGAAGAGCTGAATCTGCGACCCGCCGTCATTTACATAGAACTCCCGTTGCACTTCGTAACCTGCCGCTTCCAATACGTTCGCCAGCGTATCACCCAACACGGCGTTGCGGCCGCCCCCGTAGTGGAGCGGACCAGTGGGGTTGGCGCTCACATATTCCACCTGCCAGCGCTGCCCATTGCCCCGGTCGATGGCGCCAAAATCTGCACCTTGCTCGATGACTGACAGCAAGTTTTTCTGCAGCCAGCTCTCGTGAAGGCGGAAATTGATGAAGCCTGGACCTGCCAGCTCGACGCCGCCGACGAGTTCGCCGGTTTCTATATGATCGACAATTGACTGCGCGATCTGGCGCGGGTTCGCCTTTTGGCCGGAGGACTTCCGTATAGCCGAAGACGCGAGGAGGGCGACGTTGGAGCTATAGTCGCCGTGCTCAGGTTGGTTGGGGCGTTGAATCTCTATTGGAGGAAACTTAATCGAGGGCAAATGGCCGGCCGACTGTGCGTTGGCAGTTGCATCTGTGACAATTTGCCGAATCTGGTCTCGTATCATGTTCTACTTTCCGGTTGGCCGGCATCGAGTAAGGCGCGTTCCGCAATACCTCTGTTCGGCTCCGCTGAACGCGGCCCCGGCTCAGTGCGCCTGAGCTAGCGGAAGGGGCAGTGTCTCCATGTCATACCAGTTCGGTCCGGCCTCAATGTCAACCCTCAAAAGTACATTCAACGTGAAGGCCGATTCCATTTCTTGACGTACGAGTGGTGCAACCACATCCAATTCTGCATGAGGTACTTCCAGAACCAATTCATCGTGAACCTGCAACAGCATTTTCGCCTTAAGACTCTCTGCCTGGATCCGCTTGTGGAGATTTCGCATGGCCAGCTTTGTGATGTCAGCGGCAGTCCCTTGAATCGGCGCGTTGATCGCCTGCCGTTCAAGTGCCTGCCTCTGATTGAAGGCCAGACTGCCTTGAAGCTCAGTGAAAATGCGCCTGCGACCCAACAGCGTCTCGACAAAACCTGCTTCGTTGGCGGTTCGAATGGTCTCGTCAATGTAGTTGCGTACATTGGGATAGGTCGCGAAATACTGGTCCAGAAACTGCTGGGCTTCGGTGGGGTCCATGTCAGTTCGGCTGCTGAGTCCGAAGGCGCTGACACCGTAGATCGTCGCGAAGTTGATTGTCTTACCCAGCCCACGTTCCTCGTACGAGACCTGGTCAAGGGGAATGTCAAACAGCCGCGATGCGGTTACGGCATGAATGTCCTGATCCTGGCGAAAAGCCTCCAAGAGAATTTCTTCCTCAGCAATGTGAGCCAGGATTCTCAGCTCAACCTGGCTGTAGTCTGCCGCCAGCAGTACGCAGCCTTCTTCCGCTTCAAATGCCTTCCGGATTTCCCGTCCCTGCTCCGTGCGAATGGGAATATTCTGGAGATTTGGGCCGCTGCTGCTCAGCCGCCCCGTTGAGGAGCCTGCCTGGCTGTAACTTGTATGAACGCGGCCAGTGCTCTCATTGACAAGACCGCCCAATGTATCGACATAAGTCCCCCGCAGTTTTTCGAGCTGGCGCTGTTCAAACAATAGGTCGAGAAACTGGTTCTGTTCGGAAGACAACTCGGTCGTCGATGCCTTTAGCTTATCCAACTCGCCGGCTGCTGTGCTGACAAAGCCGGACTTCGTCTTCTTTAGCCCTTTGGCCGGAAATGCCAGTTCATTGAACATTACAGTACTGAGCTGCTGCGTACTGCGAAGGTTGAATTCGTGGCCAACGATTCCCTTCAACAGCGTATTGATCTCCTGTAGGCGCGATGCCAACCTCTCGGAAAGTTCTGAAAGAAATTCAGTATTCAGGCGGATGCCGGCCATCTCCATATCAGCAAGAACCGTCAGGACCGGCAGCTCAATCTCCTCGTAGAGCTTCCAAACTCGCTCGCTTGTCTCTTTCAGTTTCGGCGCGAGGACATCCCACAAGTGAATCGTGGCGTCCACGTCTGCTCCGCAATAGCTGGTAACCCGGTCAATCTCCACCTCTGCGATTGAGATCTGTTTGCGGCCCGACCCGATGAGCTCAGAAATCTCTGTCATCATCCAGCCGAGTTCGGTCTCAGCCTGGCTCTTGAGTCCGATCGCTCGGCTGGCTGGATCCAGCAACCAGGCCAAAGTCATCGTGTCGTGAATTGGACCTTCTACCTCAAGTCTGTGCCGGCGGCAAACTACCAGATCGTATTTGGCATTGTGCGCCACTTTCGGCAGTTTCTTGTCCGCAAAAAAGGGCTGCACCGCATTGCGAACGTCCTCCCAGGGCAATTGCTCTCCATTGCTGTGCCCGACCGGAATATAACAGCCTTTACCCTTGGCCCAGGCGATACCCAACCCAACCAGGTCTGCGCTCATCGGATCCCGCCCGGTGGTTTCAACGTCAAAGGAAAGGATCTGCGCCTGTTCAAGCGCTACGCACAGGCTGTTCAGGTCCGCATGGCTCTTAATGCATTGGTAAGGGTGATCCTCGGTGGCATTCTCCGTCGGTCGCCAGCCTGATATATCTGAATCGGACTCTGAATCAGAGAAGAGTGTTGACTGCGAATGCTCGGTGCCCGGTTGAACCGGCTGGCCTTGCCCGTAGCCGTTGAGACCAGCTTCGCCCAGCTGGTCCAATTCACGTTGAAGACCGCGAAAATCGAGCTCTTCGAAAATACGGCGTACCGCGCCGCCGTCATACTCCTGCAAAAGAAAACCGTCGGCATCGAACGTGACGTCTACGTCGCAGACGATGGTCATAAGCCTCTTGTTACGTTGGACGTTCTCCTCTGCATCCCGCAGGTTCTGCTGCGTCTTCGGGCCCCTGATTTCGTCGATGTGAGAGTAAAGCCCTTCGAGAGAACCGTACTCCTTTAGGAAACGCATGGCGGTCTTTTCGCCAACGCCCTGCACGCCGGGAATGTTGTCGGAGTTGTCGCCAACAAGCGCCTTCATCTCAAGAAACTGTTCGGGGTCCAGGCCGCCGTAACGTTCGGCAACTTCCGGGACACCATAGGCTAACGTGGTCGGCGACGGACCGCCTGACGTATAGAGGACTTTGACGCGATCCGAGACGAGCTGAAACATGTCCCGGTCCCCGGAAAGGATGAGGACGTCATGGCCTTCATCTGCAGCCTGACGAGCAAGACCGCCCAGAATGTCGTCAGCCTCGAAATTCTCGAGTGTCAACGTCGGGATCTTCAGGGCCTCCAGGACCTGTTCGATGCGATCCATCTGGGGACGCATCTCATCCGGCATGGCGTCTCGAGTCGCCTTGTATTCCCCAAACTCTTCGTGGCGCCAGGTAGCGCCTTTGTCAAATGCGACAGCTACACCGTCTGGCTGGAACTCCCTCAGAACGCTGAACAGTTTTCGAAAGAAGCCAAACACGGCCGTGGTTGACTCCCCCCGCGAGGTAACCAAAGGTGTCCGTACACCGAAGAAGGCTCGGAAGGCTTGGGAATGACCGTCAATCAGGAGGTAGGTAGACACGTTCGTTCACCACCAGTGGATTTCAACGTCGTACCGTCGTCTGATTGCCGGATACGAAGGCCCAGGAAGATACGCCGCAAAGCTTTGCTAAACCAGGGAAGTCAGTTCTACTTGTCCTCGACGACCAACTGCCCTCTGGACACCAGTTCACTAATCTGACCGATGTCCAGAATTGAACGCAGAGTACGCATTCTGCGGCCAGAATCTAGACGATATTGGCCGGTAGGAAGTTCCAGAATATAGTTTCTTTCGCTTGGGTTGGCAAGGACGATCACGTCCTTCGGATCCTCCAGCCAGGTAATGTCATCATAGCTGCGTTTTGACACGGCAACCTTCCTTTGTCCGTGATACGCCGGTGCCGGCAGGCCGATTTGGCTGCCGACACGGGCCAGAAGTTGCGTTTTCTAGGACACCGAATTTGGTTATTTAGCTTACAACAATTGTACAGGCCCCATCCATATTTGACAAGGATCTACGGTGGAAATGGCCTGGCCGTGCGGCTTCCCAGCCGCATACGCGCCGCGCGCGCCTTCCATGACTCGTATAGCCCGACTGCCGCGACAAGCGCGTATCCGCAAGCGTAAAAGGCAAGAAAGGGCAGATTCCACCACTGGCCGTGAATGGCGGCAACGTAGCAGCCAATCCCGGCATAGACTGCAAGAAATATCTCGGCAGCGACAAGCGGTTCCAAATCGAGGGCATATCCACTTCGGTGCCAGGCATCGGAACTGCTCTCGACGCTGAACTTCGGGGTCCGCAGGAAAGCCCCGCCCTTACCGAAGAAAGCCTGCCACGCGGCGACCGAATTGCTGAGCGAAAGCCCCATCCCCAGCAGCATAAGCAGTGGCAAATGAGCCCAACGCCGCAGCCAGTCCTGCCGGTGGAGACGGCGCTGCGCCAGCGCATACAGCGCGGGAGGGCCAACCGATACCGGGCTCAGGTACGCGAGTGGCCAAAGAGGCTGGCTGCCAAACAGCATGAGAAGAGGGGAGACCAGGAGCAGGAGGAGGAGGAGGGGGTGAATCAGGTACCCGCCCAAGTGGACGTAAGCGGCGGTCCTCATCACAGCCGGCCAGCCACCTTTCCAGACCCTTGTGGCCAGCTTTCGCAGCGTAGCCACACTGCCCTTCGCCCAGCGGAACTGCTGCCTCTTGAATGCCAGAAGCTGGGGAGGCAGCTCTGCGGGCGCTTCTACGTCGTCCAGATAGACGCCGCGCCAGCCCGCCAGCTGGGCCCGGTAGCTCAGGTCCAGGTCCTCGCAGAGCGTGTCGTCTTGCCAGCCGCCGACGGCCTGGTCTTCAATACAAGCCCGCCTCCACACGCCCGCGGACCCATTGAATCCAAATGGCAATCCAACCGAATAGCGGGCAGCCTGCTCAACGACAAAATGACCGTCAAGCGCCAGGGCTTGCGCCTTTGTCAGCTTCGAGTACTTTGCATTCAGATGGGTCCAGCGTGTCTGGACGAATCCGACATTCTGCCCGGGCTTGTCGAGAAAAGTGGGTATGGTTCGCTTGAGAAAATCGGGAAGGGGTACAAAATCTGCGTCAAAAACAGCGACATATTCCCCGGTTGCCTGCGTCAGTCCCTCCTTCAGTGCCCCAGCCTTGTAGCCCCGCCGGTCGTTGCGGTGCAGCACGTGGACGTTGGCGCCCTGCCGGCGCCAGTATTCTGCGCGCCTTTCAGCGATGGCCGTAGTTCCGTCTGTAGAATCGTCGAGCACCTGGACCTGCAACTGTGCTGAGGGATAATCCAGCTTGGCGCAGGCGTCGATGAGTCGACTGACGACGTGAACTTCATTGTAGACAGGGAGTTGCACCGTCACCGCAGGCCAAACGATACTGCCGAGTGTCTCGCCGGGCATCGGAGTCCCGCGTGCGTCTGAAATCCCTTTTCGCAGCAGTCTTTCCTGGCGAAGTTTCAGCCAGGTAAGAATCAGCGCTTGCAGGCCGTATATGGCAAGACCTGTTGCCCCGACGGCATACAGAGTCTGCAGGGTCGCCAGGAACAGTGCATTCAGCAATTCAGTCGCTCCGATGGGACGTGCCTGATATCCGAAAAGGTATCCATGTGCCTTCAGCCTGCCTCTCCTGGAATCCTCGTTGCATGGTCTCGGGTTGGCAGCATTCTATACCCTGTGCCAGCATCGACCTGATCTGACTCCGAGACTCTACAAAAAACGCCGACGATCACCGCCGGCCTCATCGTCAATTCAAAGTATAGTTCAGATTGAGGATTGAGATAAAAATTATAGATCGAAGTTGAATAAGCTAATGTCATTTCAAGACTGAATTCGGCAACAAAGTCCCAGAAATTGGCATTCTAGCAGTCAGCCCAAGTCGTAATAGAACTGCCTCTGATGCCTTGGAGCACTTCGCCCGAGAAATGCAGTCATAAGACTTACTTAAAGTGCTTAAGCAAGCTGTTTTCGCTCAAGGCATAAAAAGGCGCGAGGACTAATATCCAAATAGACCTCGCGCCGCTCACGCGTAAGGCGAAATTCAACGCCTTAGCTCAGTATTCGCCTAAGCACCAAACACCTACTCCTGCTCAGCCTCCTCTTCCCTACTCTGCGTAATGACCTGGTCAGCCAAGTGACTGGGAACAGGTTCGTAACGCCCAAACTCAATTGTGTAGATGCCGCGCCCCTGTGTCATGGAACGCAGGTCCGTACCATAGCGCAGGATTTCTGCAAGCGGGATCTCAGCGTTGATGATGGCGCGGTTGTTACGGTTCTCCATCCCCAACACGCGGCCGCGCCTGTTGTTCAGATCACCCATGACATCGCCCATGAATTCGTCAGGCACCGTCACGCGCATCGTATAGATAGGCTCCAACAAGACCGGACGCGCCTCCTGCATGGCGATCTTGAATACCTCGCGGCCAGCGGTCTGGAATGCAATATCTTTCGAGTCGACCGGGTGGTGCTTTCCGTCAAAGACGATGGCCTTGACATCGACAATGGGAAAGCCGGCGATCACGCCCTGATCAAGAATCTGCCGGATCCCTTTTTCGATTGAAGGAATGAATACGCTTGGGATGGAGCCGCCGAAGACCTCGCTATCGTAGGCGAATCCGTCGCCCCGGTCCTGCGGCTCTACACGCAACTCGACGTCGGCAAACTGGCCCGCGCCGCCAGTCTGTTTCTTATGGCGGTAATGCGCGCTGGCGCTGCGCGTCACCGTCTCCTGGTAAGGAACCCTGGGCATCGCCGTTTCGACCTTAACGCCGAACTTGCTGTCCAGGCTTCTGATTGCGACATCGACATGCGTGTCGCCCATGCCCTGCAGTATGTTCTGCTTTGTCGCCTGTACATACTCGATTTGAAGAGTCGGATTCTCCTCCGCCAGTGCCTGCAAACCCTGCCCCATCTTGGCGCTGTCGGCCTTTGTCGCCGGCATCACCGCAACCGAATAGAGCGGCCTGGGATATTCGGGCGGAGGCACGACAAGCTCCTGCTCACTGAGCGAATCTGAAGTCTTTAGCCCGTCCATCTTTGTCAAAACGCCTATGTCGCCGGCGGTGACCCCAGTTGCAGCCTCCAGCTCCTTTCCGCTGACGTAAAACAGATTCTGCAGTCTGACCGTATCCCTCGAGCGCTGAATTGTCGCACCTTTGTCGACCGAGAGCGTACCCGATAGGACGCGAACATAGCTCATGCGCCCCACATATCGATCAACAATTGTCTTGAAAATATAGGCGACCAGAGGCCCGTCAGCATCGCCCGGAAGCTCTTGCAGATCGTCGTCTCCGTTGGGAACCGAACTGACCACGGTTGCCGGCGAAGGCACGTAGCTCGTCAGCGCCCGCGCCAGGCTGAAAAGGCCTATATTCTGAATGGCGCTCCCGCAAAAAACCGGCACAATCTGGCCATCCTGCACGCCATTTCTCAGACCCTGTCTTACCTCGTCTTCGGTCAGCTCTTCGCCTTCGAGATACTTCATAATCAATTCGTCGTCCGTCTCGGCCGCCGCGTCGACAAGATTCTGCCGGGCATCCGCCACCGCGTCCTCCATATCGGCGGGTATATCTGCGACGGTCGCGTCGGAGCCCAGATATGCCTTCATATCAACCAGGTTGACAATGCCTTCGAAACTTTCACCTGAACCGATTGGCAGTTGGAAAGGCAGAATCGTGCCGGAGAATGCCTCCGTTGCGCTCGCCAGCGCGTTCTCGAAATTCGCGTTCTCCCTGTCCATCTTGTTGACGAATATCAGACGGGGCTTCTCGACCGCTTCCAACTGTTCCCAGGACAGTTCAGTCCCCACCTCAACGCCCGCCACCGAATCGAGAAGCACCAGGCCGGCCTCCGATACGGATAGCCCGCTGATCACTTCGCCGACGAAATCCAGGTAACCGGGCGTATCCACAAGGTTGAGCTTGAGATCCTGGAATTCCACGGGTACCACGGAAAGGTTGATGGAAATGCCCCGCCGCTGTTCTTCATCGTCCCAGTCTGAAACGGTGGACCCGTCCTCGACACGTCCCACACGGCTCGACCCGCCCCCGTTGAAAAGCAGCGCTTCTACGAGGGAAGTTTTCCCCGAACTGCCGTGTCCAAGAATAGTGATATTGCGAATCTTGTCAGTCGAAAACTCGGCCATGAATCCTCCTCACACCTATCTGCTAAGACTCCAAACGAGACTTTGGATTTGTCTAGGGTAACTGAAAATATGGCGGTCGTAGCCGAAAGACCTGGACCCGCCGCCGATTATCTTTTGTGCAATAGATGCTGCCAAGCAGCAGGAGCGCATTTTATCGTTTTTCCCGCAAAATGTCAATGAAATTGGTTGGCGAATGGCAGTTGACAGTCCAACAAAAGTATTGACGTTTCCTGGAGTCAACTTGGCTACCGGTGACCTGCTGCCAAGCAATGCGGCAACGATCAAACGCTTGAGGGGCGTTGCCATCGAAAACGCCTGTTCAGCCCTCGCGGTACAGTTCACGCATTATGATCATCTGTTGGATCTGTGTCGTTCCCTCGTAGATCTGGTAGATCTTGGCGTCACGCATCAGCTTTTCAACTGGGAACTCTTTACTGTAACCATTTCCGCCGAACACCTGGACTGCGTCTGTCGCGTTCTTCATGGCAGCCTCTGCGCAATACGCCTTCGCCATGGCAGCTGACATCGTATTGCGATTTCCGCTGTCCACGTCCCAGGCCGCCTTATAGGCCAGATGCCGCCCCGCCTCCACCCTGATTGCCATATCCGCAAGCATAAAGCCTACGCCCTGGAAGTGGGAGATGGGCTTACCAAACGCCGTGCGCTCACCAGCATAGGCAACTGCTTCGTCCAACGCCCGCCGCGCAACGCCAATCGCAGCGGTTGCCACACCTGGCCTGCTCTTGTCGAACACCTTCATCGCGATGCGGAATCCTTCTCCCTCGTCTCCCAACCTGTTACAGGTCGGAACTTCAACATTTTCGAAAAACACCTGGCAGGCCTGGGCAGCGTGCTGGCCCATCTTCGCAAGCGGTTTGCTCGTGCTTACGCCGGGCCAGTCTCTTTCGACCAGGAAGCAGCTGATGCCGTTGTGACCTGCATCCGGGTCCGTCTTCGCAAACACCGCGAAGAAGCTGGCGACCGGACCATCAGTGATCCAGGTCTTGGAACCATTCAGGACATAGGAATCGTTGCGCCGCAGTGCAGTGGATTTGATGCCGGCGACGTCCGATCCTGCATCTGGCTCCGTCACGCAGTACGCGGCAACCTTGCCATCATCCACTATCCAGGGAAGATAGCGCCCCTTCTGCTCGTCAGACCCTGCGATCAGCAACGGCAAAGTAGCCAGTTGATTCAACATCAGGGCCGTTTGGATGCCGGAGCAGCCGTAAGCCATCGACTCGGCTATCACGCACTCTTCAATCGCGGTCGCGCCCATGCCCCCGTATTCCTCAGGAATATTGAGATTGACGAGCCCGACCTCGCGCGCTTTCTGAAAGACCTCCCACGGCCATTCATCATTCTGATCGTAATACTCGGCACGCGGTATGATCTCTCTGCGCGTGAAGTCCATCGCCAGTTCCTGCAACATCTTGACGTCTTCAGGAAGTTCATACATTGAAATAGATCCTCATCTTACTCAGATCGCCGACAGTGTGATTTTCGGCGCAAATGTTATACTCTTACGGACTCGCACAAAACAACGCGCGAAAGGACAAACAATGGGGTCAGATACCATTCTATACCGGGAGATCAACCAGCAGCCGGACGTTATCGAACGGTTTGCTCAGATGGAGCAGGACCCCGTGAAGAAGCTCGCCCACCGCATGCGCGACGCCGGCATTCGGCAGGTCGTCGTCGCAGCCAGGGGCACGAGCGACAATGCCGCTCGCTACGCGCAGTATCTGCTTGGCGCCAACAACCGGCTCCCCGTGAGCCTGACCACACCAAGCCTCTTCTCTCTCTATCAAAAGCCCCCGCTCTTCGCCCCGGACACCCTGGTACTGGGGATCAGCCAGAGCGGACAAAGCCCGGACATCGTCAGTGTTCTCGCTGAGGCCAAGCGGCAGAACTGCATTACCGCCGCGATCACTAATTCTGTTCAATCCCCATTAGCGGAACAGGCCGACCATGTAGTCGGACTGAGAGCAGGCGAAGAACGCTCCATTGCCGCCACCAAGACATACACCGCCCAGCTCTATGCGGTCGGGCTTCTTTCGGCCCACCTGGCTGACGACTCTGATGGAATCGCCATACTGGAGACGGCGCCTGACCTGATGAGGCAGACGCTTTCTATGAACAGCGAAGTAGAAAGACTGGCCGAACGATACCGCTACGTTCGCAACTGCGTTGTTGTAGGCCGGGGTTTCAACTATTCCACGGCGTTTGAAATTGCGCTGAAGTTAAAGGAACTCACCTATACGCTTGCCGAACCCTACAGCAGCGCTGACTTTCTGCACGGCCCAGTCAGCCTGATCGAACCGGCTTTTCCGGTCATTGTGGTGGCCCCTTCAGGCGTCCTCTTGCCGGAGCTGCAACCCTTTGTTCAGCAGCTACGCCAAATGGATGCCGAACTTCTCTGTGTGAGCAACGACCGTTCCATTCTGGATCTGGGACGTACCCAGTTTCCATTTCCTTCCGTCCCCGAGTGGCTGTCGCCTCTTTTTGCGATTGTTCCAGGTCAGCTGTTTGCCCTCTACCTGGCAGCCGCCAGAGACTTCGACCCGGACCGGCCCAGAGGTCTTCAGAAGGTCACTGAAACAATGTAACGCCTGGTCAGCCCGCTTTGGGTAGCGATTAGGCAAAATAGTCGCTCCCACCTCGAGAGTAGCCCTCACCTTTACCTGGAATAGGAATAGAGCAGGTGTAGGAACGCTACACCTGCTCTACGGGACTTCGGGCCGCTATAATTTTTCTCACCTGCCCAACTACGTGTCGACCTTTGACCAGACTCAGTTGCCCATCTCAGAGCCCGGCAAATAAATCGTGATGTTGGCGTTCGTCGCCTGGATTATCGGAAGCAGGTTCTCCACGAGCGACAGTACCGAGTCCATGTCCGCGCCAGGAACCAGCATTGATACACTGTCGAAGACGCCCAACTGCTTGGAAAGGGCAAGCACATTCTGCACTTCGCCGCTCCCCCAGGAAAGGTACGGGAGACCAATGCCATTCAGCGCGATGTGAATGCCGTCCGGGTCAGTAGTTAATGTCACGGTATAAATACCCGAATTGGTCAGTCCGCTGATCAAGTCAGGCGGCAGGCGCAGCGCGTAGAATGGCGTACTCGTCAGTACCGTCCAATCCACATCGGACAGCTCCCCCAGGGTCCAACTGCCATCGGCGTGATAGAGGATGGGAATGTCGATTGTCGGCAGGGATCCACCAAATGTCTCCAGCACCTGCTGCTGCAGCATGCGCGCCATGGTGACTTCTTCACTCTCCCCGGCTCCGCTAAGCGGAATCAGCTCAGCCCCCTCCTGTACAGGGAATCTGAGCACGACGCCTAGGTTGAAGTTCCGAACCAGCGGCAGCACCCTATTGAGTGCCGGGACGCCCAGGCCCAACGCCGACACGGCCTCCCCCGTTGCGGCCAGCGACTCTTCTTCCCATACCAGTGAGGGAATTCGCTGCCCGTTGGCAAAGAGCAGGATTCCTTCGTCCCCGTTTGCTACGCGCAAATGCTGGAGGTTGGAGGCGGTGAAATGCTGTACCCAAATCGGAGGCAACGACAACCCGTAGAGCATCGTTGCAAGCCCCAGCCTTACTCCCGGCTCAGGCACGTAAATCATTCCAGGAGGCTGCTCTACATTGCCCACGACCATGTGTGACAACTCGCCAATGGAGGCAGTGCCGTCTGAGGAGTAATCAATTACGACTGGCGGCAGGTCGATGTAGAATTCATCCGGCCCTTTCTCGACCATCGAACCGGCGTCGATTCTGGCCGTGCATCCTGAAAAAACGAACGCGACGACTAGCGAGAGCACAGCCCAAAAAGTGACGCGTTTCTGCATTCGAGGCCTCCTGAAAATTAGAGTAGATCTCGACAATAGAGAATCCGATAATAAGGTGTACTTCTCTTCGCCGTCATAGGTCAGGCTCAGTTATGTCAACCCCTTAAGAGCTACCTGCTTCCCAGCCTGAGCCCTTTAAACCATTAAAAGAATGTCCAGGTACGAGAAGCTCAGGCTCTGTGGCCTCTGGCCGGACTGAGAAATCCGTGCGAGGCTACCGGCCAAAATTCTCCGACCGCGCCCGAACAGGTCCCAAACAGCGAACCGTTTGACCGTTGTGTATTCTACATCCCATTAAAGTGCGTGTCAATTTCATTTTGAGAGGGCCCTCCCTCGAAATGCTTCCGAATGAACTCCGAATTGATAACGACTCATATGCTACCCATCCTCAACATCGAACGTACTGAAGCCGCGTTACTCTGCCTTACGTCCTTGGAAAGAATTCTGAGTTTCTGTCGAAGCGACTCTTGGTCCCCCAGCCCTTGTCGATCTTACCCATCAGTGACTATAATCAGCTTGCGAGGACGCCGGAATACCTTTTCCGGGGGCCTTTCCCACAACGCGCCAGATCCACAATTCGCTCGTTGCAGATCAGCCCCGTCATGAGGCCCGAATGTTAGAAGATAGGGATGTGACAGTTTCCAGACTGGCCACTAATGAGCATGCAGAGTCGGGCGTGGCCCGCCGGCAGGACTACCTTCAGGCCGCGTCTTCAGAACCAGCACGATCCGCTCCCTCGCTGTCAACGGCCGATGACCTTGTGCTTCTCCTGACCGGAGGTGGGAAACGCCACCTGCTGCGCCTTCAACCTGGTCGACTGTTCCACTCAAACCTGGGGAAGATTCAGCATGACGATTTGATCGACCTTCCGTACGGTACAACAGTGTACAGTCACTTGGGCCACGCCATGCTGTTGCTGGAACCGTCACTGGACGACCGCATGACTCGGATCAAGAGGAATACGCAGATCATCTTTCCCAAAGATGCAGCCATGATCCTGCGCCGACTGAACTTGCGCGCCGGCAGCCGCGTGATCGAAGCAGGCGCCGGCAGCGGCGCTCTCACCATTGCTTTGGCTTGGACTGTCGCGCCGGGCGGACGAGTCTACTCCTATGAAGTGAGGGAAGACAACCTTCAGGTAGCGCGGAGCAACTTGGAGAAGATGGGACTCCTTCAGCATGTGGAGTTGCGCGCAGCCTCGATCCTCGAAGGATTCAACCAGACTGACGTAGACGCCCTGGTTCTGGATTTGCGTACGCCCTGGGTCTTCTTGGACCAGGTCCGCGCGGCTCTCCGTCCTGGAGGCTTTTTTGTCGCGTTGGTTCCCACGACAAATCAGGTCAGCGAACTTCTGCACGCGCTGGAAGGGTCAGGATTCGCCGACATCACTGTTGAAGAGGTCCTGGTTCGCGCCTACAAACCGGTTCCCGATCGCCTGCGACCCGACGACTCGATGGTTGGCCACACGGTGTTTCTGACCTCTGCGCGCCCCATTATTGACCCGGAAGATCCTGGCCGTTGGCTTTCGGAAGAGCGCAAACGTTACCAAGCACGCAAAATCCTGGAAGAGCGGATAGAAGAAGAGGCAAAAAATCGGGCTTCGCAGTCTTCGGGGACGCACAATCCTCGTCCAAAACTGCCTTGAAAAACATTACCGACTTTGACACCCAGGGCGTCCCAGGCTACATCCGATGTCGTACTGAATCCGACGCCGCTCCAGCCTAAAGCAATTGGAAAACTTCGCAATGGAACAAGCAAGTCCCCCGCCGGATTACTATGAGTACTTCGGCAACATACATATGCACACGACCCATAGCGATGGATTCGGCGACTTCGAGGACCTCGTCGACGGCGCCGCAAAGGGCGGGCTGGACTTTGTCTATGTCACCGACCACAACGTCCTGGTTCGTGAGCAGGAGGAAGGCTACCGAAACGGCGTCCTGACCCTTGTCGGTCAGGAGGTGCACGACACGCAGCGGGAGCCGTCAGGAAACCATCTGCTCTGCCTTGGTGTGGAGTCCGACGTCAGCAGCCACGCCTCGGATCCGCAGCAACTCATCGCGGCCGTCAATCAACAGAATGGGCTGACCTTTCTCGCCCATCCAATCGAAGAGACGACAGAGCTCTTCTCCACGTGTTATCCATGGCAGAGTTGGGAGGTTAGCGACTACCACGGTGTGGAACTCTGGAACTACCTCTCCGGGTTCCGCGGATTCACGACCAGCTACCTGAAGGCAGCGCTGGTTGGCTTCTTCCCGCGTTTCTTCCCAGTCGGACCGCTGCCGGCAATGCTGGCAAAGTGGGACGAACTGACACAGAATAGACCGGTTGTGGCAATCGGCGGGACCGATGTCCATGCCATCAAGTACAGCCTTGGGCCGATAAGCCGTCGCTTTCTGACCTACGAAGATAGCGCAAAGGCGCTGAATACCCACGTCTTGACCAACACGCCCCTGCTCGGCGCACCGGAGAATGGAACGCACGACTATCGCGATCCAAACACGCGCCGCGACCGAGACATTGTCCTGGATGCCCTGCGCAGAGGACACTGCTGGCTGGGCTACGACCTTGTTGGATCTACGCAGCGGTTTCGGTTCTGGGCGGAATACGAAGGAAATGGTAGTGGACAGGTCGACGATTCCCCAGGGGCGCCTTCAGCAGATGGTACAGGAGGAACTGCCGTCATGGGCGACTCGATCAACCTTGCAGAGGGGAGCACATTGAACTTGCGTGTGCAGAGCCCTGAAGTCGCTGATATTCGCATTCTTCGCAACGGGCGGGTTATCACGCAGGGACACGCCAAAACCATTGCATATCAGGTACGCGATGAAGGGGTCTACAGAGTTGAGGTATGGAAGCAACGTTGGGGCAAACCGCGAGGATGGATTTTCAGCAATCCAATCTACGTCAACAGAGGCCTGACCGGCGCCAACTGATTGAGTGCTCGGCGCCTATACTGTGGTTAGCCTGTACCTCCCCCGACGATAGCATTCTTTTCGGCACCAAATTACGGCAGTCAGCCAGTTGAAATGCGGTCCGGCCAGTTTTCCAATTCAGCGCTCAACAGGGCAAGTACAGTATCTTCGGCCATCTGTGGATAGAGCAGCGAGTATTGTTCCGCGAGCTGGGGCGCATACCAGCGATACAGGACCACAAGGGCTACCGCCTGCCCAATCCACCTGGCCCCTCCGTCTGCCCACCTCCGCTGGCCCGACTGGCGTAACCCCAGGCTTCTCTCAAATGCATCCAGCTGGGCGGGTCCGAGGTATTGATTAATACGCGACCTCGCTTGGGGAAGACTGCCTCCGTTCAAGGATACGACCAGGTCGATGAGTAGAGCGTGCAACTCAGTCAACAACATATGGGCAGCCAGCTGTTCTTCACGCGTGATTGCCGCGGGGAGCCGTGCCATAAGCAACCAGAAACGGCCAAGTTGCGATTCAACTATTCCGGCGTCAGGAGGCCCGAACACCTCCTGGTGGCCGGCCAAGGCCCAATTTGAGGCGCCGTCAACGTGCTCTGCTATATACAGCGGACGTATGGCGCCTTTGTGGTTCTCGATTCCCCCGCCACTGCTTGAAAGCGCCCAGGAGAGTTCAAAGATAACGGCGGCAGGTCCCGAGTCGCCTGGTACATCGACTTCTGATTGCCCAGCATTAGCTATGCCTCGAAGAAAGCCTCCTCTGTCCGATTCGCCATCCTGCCCGACGAAAACCTTCTCCTCCCCCAGAGTCTCCCTAACTGAATTCAGAATCTCACGCGAAGTGTCTACCGGGGCCCTTTCTTTGCGCTCGATCTGATCCCAAAAGAGAAGCAGGTCAAGGCTGCTCCATCGATCGGCATCGCCACGCGCCAGGGAGCCGGTCAGCCAAACACCGCTGACCTGCTCCAAAGAAGCCAGGCCCGGCACCAGTGCTTGTAGAAACGCACGATGGCTGGGTAGTTCAGTTAAGGGATAGAATTCAAATTCCATAGACATTGGGACAGGAGCAATTCTCAGATTAAGGGAGTCTAAAGTATAGCATGGCACTGAATCTGATTCCGAACGTCTCGTGTACTTCAGTCGGCTTCAAGCCCAGTATTTGTCAGTCAGACCTGGAGGGTGACGGGAGATAGTATGTTTCACTCCGAACGCGAGTAAGGCGCGTCGATTAGCGGGAGTTCTGTTATAATTGCCAGAATAGGCGCAGGGGCTTTGAATGGTGCGGCTTACCAGTCTAATCCCGTTCCAGTTGCCACAAGCAGCAGACACCCCGCCTGCGACGCCTCCTAATCGACAAGGAACACCAATGGCTGAACGCAACCCGTTTCATGAACTCTTGGAAAACCTGGATGAAGACGACTGGGAGCAGATAGAAGAAGAACTGCTCCATGATGACAACGGTCCAGCAAGTCCGGGCACACCCCGGCCGGGCGGAGGCAATGGCGGACAAGGAGGTGGCGGTCGGCTATTGTGGTGGATGCTGATCCCTTTCGTGGCCCTCATCCTGTTTAATACCGTCCTGGGATTCTACACGGACTGGTTGTGGTATGACAGCCTCAAACTGACTTCGGTGTTTTTCACCCGCATCGGCGCCTCGCTCGGCCTATTTGTCGGGGGCGCTCTCGCCTTCTGGCTCGTCTTCGTCTTCAATGTACTGCTGGTCCGGCGCTTAAACCCACAGGGGTTGGCCGATACGCCGGTGATTGAAGCGATTCAAGCAATCGGCGTCCGTCTTACCCCAGTTGTCCTATTGGTTGGCGCATTTTTCGCGTTCTTCATGGGCACCGGGGCCTCCTCAGCGTGGGAGGAACTCCTACTCTACTTTAATCAACAGCCGTTCGGTCTGATCGACCCCATCTTTGAACGAGATGTAAGTTTCTTTCTCTTCACCCTGCCGATTTGGCAGTTTCTGCGCGGTTGGCTGATGACAACGCTTGTCATCACGCTGATCGCAACCGGCCTTGCCAGCGGCATAGGATGGCGGGGCTGGGGCGCGCCAGCCTCAGTACGCGCCCACCTCAGCGTTCTGGGCGCTCTGATCCTGCTTCTGATCGCCTGGCAATACAGGTTGGACGCGTTGGAACTCGTCTACAGCACACGCGGCGCAGTCTTCGGAGCAGGCTACACCGACGTCAACGCCCAGCTTCCCGCCTTTACAATACTCGTTTTTGTCACCATTATCGCCGCGGTACTGTTGCTCGTGAACGTTTTCCTACAGCAGGCATGGCGCGCCATCGTCGTCGTCTTGGTGGGCTGGATTGCGATTTCCGCCCTTGCAGGCAACATCTATCCCAACCTGGTTCAGCGCTTTCAAGTCAACCCCAACGAGTTCACGCGTGAGCGGGAATACATAGCACATAACATTGACTTTACTCGGGTCGCCTACGGTCTCGACAGAATCGTCGATGAAAACTTCGAAGCCGAAACCGAGTTGACCGCTGTTGAACTGCTCGACCAACCCGATACGATCCGGAATATCCGCCTGTGGGACTACCGACCCCTATTACAGACCTACAACCAGGTGCAGGCACTGCGGCAACAGTACCAGTTCACCGACATAGATATCGATCGCTACGATGTGGGAGGAGAACGCCGCCAGCTCATGCTATCGGCGCGGGAACTGATTCCCGAGCAGTTGGAACAGCCTGCTCAGACCTGGGTCAACCGCAAGCTTGTCTATACACACGGCTACGGCGTAGCCGCTTCGCCGGTGGCCGAGATCACGCCGGACGGGCTGCCAACGTTTGTGTTGCAGGACCTCCCCGTCCAAGGCATTCTCGAAGTCACTCGCCCGCAGATCTACTTTGGCGAACGCACTAACGAATACGTGATTGTCAAGACGGAAACCGAAGAGTTCGACTACCCGCGTGGTGAAGGCGGCAACGTCTTCACGACCTTTGAGGGCGACACCGGCATCAGGATCGGCGGAATCCTTCCTCGGCTCGCATTTGCAGTTCAGTTTGCTGACGTAAACCTGTTTATCAGCCAGGAATTGAACTCAGAGAGCCAGCTACTTTGGAGGCGCAATATCCTGCAGCGCACGCTGGAAGTGGCTCCCTTCCTGCGTTTCGACTCGGACCCGTATATCGTTATTGGCGGTGATGGCAACCTCTACTGGTTCCTCGACGCCTATACCGTTAGCGGGCGATTTCCCTACAGCGAACCGAGCCAGTTCGGGACCAGGACCGTTCCGCCCGGATTCAACTACATACGCAATCCGGTGAAAATCATCATAGACGCCTATACAGGCAAGATGGACTTCTATCTGGTAGAGCCTGATGAACCCATCGCCGCCGCCTATGCCCGCATATTTCCTGATCTCTTCACGCCTTTCGAAGAGATGCCAGAGGACCTCAACAACCACATCCGCTATCCTAACGACCTTTTCAGCATCCAGGCCAGTGTCTTCCGCACCTACCAGATGACAGAACCGACCGATTTCTACAATAGAGAGGACGTCTGGGCGTGGCCGGAAGAGATCTTCGACAATCAGTCGCGGCCGATGGAGCCCTATTATGTGTTGATGCAACTCCCGAACAGCGACGACCTCGACTTTATCCAGATCCTTCCCTTTACGCCCGCCAACCGCGAGAATATGATCTCTTGGCTGGCCGCACAGAATGACCCAGAGAAATATGGCGAGATGCTCGTTTACCGCTTCGGTAAAGACTCACTCGTATTCGGACCTAAACAGATAGAGGCGCGCATCGACCAGGACCCAACGATCAGTTCGCTCCTCAGCCTGTGGAATCAGCAGGGTAGCCAGGTCATTCGCGGCAATCTGTTGGTGATCCCGATCGGTGAGAGCCTGCTCTATGTCGAACCCCTGTATCTGCAGGCGGCCACCGGCAAGATCCCGGAGCTGAAGCGAGTTATACTCGCCACCTCCGATCGTGTCATCATGGCTGAGAATCTTGGCCTGGCTCTGGCAGAACTGTTTGGCCCAGACATTCTTACGGACACAAAACTTGCGGAACTGGCGACGTCTGGAAGGGGTGAATCGCCGGCCGCAATGCCAGCCGCAGAACAAGCGGCTGTCAACGTCGACTTGGCCGCATCAACTCTGCAGGAGCTAATCGTGGAAGCGAGCAGTCGCTACAGCCGGGCCCAGGATGCTCTGCTCTCGGGAGATTGGGCAACCTACGGAGCCGAACTGCAGGCGCTGGAGGACGTCCTGGATCGCATGATGGAGGTGGGTGGAATGGCCCCTGAACCTACGCCCGAGCCGCTACCCTCGCCCACACCGGCGCCTGCTGCAGAGGACAGTTCAGGCTAAAGCCTACCTGCAGTGAAGGTCCAAGCCTTTGACAACTCGCCAACCACAGTCACTCATAAGCAGGTAATCAGAGCATGACAGAAGACAGTTCTTCGCCTCCGCCAACGGTCCAGGATGTCCTGACAAGCATAGAGGTGGAATGGGAGGCACTGCAAAAGGTTCTGTCCGGGCTAAATGCCGAACAGAATACGACGCCTGGAAAGGAAGGCTGGTCGACCAAGGATGAACTGGCCCACCTGGCGGCCTGGGCAAGGGGAATAGCTGCCCTGGTGAGGAAGCAACGCCGCTACCCGCCAATGGGCCTGCCTGAAGACGCGGCACCCAACACCCTTGGCGTTGAAGGCATGAACCAGATCATCTTTGAACGAAATCGGGACATGCCCCTTAAGGACGTGCTGGAAGAACTTCACGCCGCACACAGGGACGCAATCGCCGCAGTGGCAGAACTTGGCGACGAAGACCTCCTGCGCCCCTTCGACGATTTTCAACCCCAGGACCGTCGCCCGGACGGGCATATACCTATTCTGTGGCTAATTGCCGGCAACACCTACGGGCATTACGCCGAACATCGCGAGACCATCGAACGCCTGTGGAGCAAAGAATGAGCGAGAAAAGAAAAGTGGTTGTTACAGGTGCATCCGGATACATCGCAAGCCTGCTACTGCCTGCCCTACGCGAACGCTATGAACTGACCCTGCTGGACGTACGCAGTACCGACCGCGACGGGAATGAAGTGGAAGACGTTCAGATCGCCGACCTGACCCAACGCGACCGCGACGCCTATCGCCATCACTTCCGCGGCGCTGACGCCGTCATCCATCTGGGATTCACACGCGCCGAAGACAAGTCGGACCCGATCCAGGACTTCTATGCCGAGCTGGCGAACGTGGAAATGGCTTTCCACGTCTATCAGACAGCGCAGGAGGAAGGCGTTCGCCGCGTCGTCGTAGCCAGCTCCAACCACGCCGCCGACTACTATGAGCCTCTGATCCTGGACAATGAATGGGACATTGTCACGCCGGAGATGAGACCGTTTTCCGACAACTTCTACGGCTGGGCAAAAGAGGCCTATGAACACCTGGGATTCGTCTTCGCCGTTGGCCGGATGCAGTTCCGCGGCGTCCACGTCGAGGACACGTCCCCACAGTCATTGGAAAATGTTCAGGTACGCATTGGCGGACCAAGAGAAGACGATTTGGAGAGAACTGAATCGGGAAATCTGCGCCGCATGGTCCGCGGACTGGCCGTTTACATCAGCCAGCGCGACCTGCAACAGCTGTTCATCAAGAGCATCGAAACCGAAGATATCGACGACGAACATGGCGTGCCATTCCAGGTCTTTTACGGCATCAGCGGAAATTCACAGGCTTTTTGGAGCATCGTCAACGCGCGCAAGGTCATCGGTTACGCGCCGGAAGACAACAGCGAGTACCGCTTCAGCGACCAGATTCACCGGCATATCCAGGCCTCAAAAGATTCCTGACGCTCTTCCGGCGTTGCGTTGGCTGCCCCGTCAGTCCTCCGCATGTAGCTCGCTGATCGACTCGGTTTCTTCATGCGAGTCCTCTCCCCCAAATCCGAGAAAGTGGTACCTGCCTTCCAGCCACTCCACCAGCTGGTCGCAATAATGCACTGATCCCGGATGCCCGGACTGGCCTTGCGACTCCACGGCCCACATGCCGTCTTCGCCCAGGTCGCTGATCAGCCTGTAATTGGCCCCCATCGGCGCCGCCCAGTTCGGATCGAACCCCGTGTTGCAGACTGTGACGCCGTTGCCGCCCACCGGCTGACCCCCCCGATCGAGCAGCACCCCCAAGTCGCCGCGTCCAGAGAGGACGTGGCGCAACTGAACTTTATGCAGATTCCCCCAGGCCCACCCAGACATGTCGGTCCTAAGTCTACTTTCGATCTCCAAGAGTGCAGCGCGCATCGCATCGACTATTGCTTTTTCTCTATCTGTTCCCTCAAACCAGCCTACCTTGTCTTCGTGGATCAACTGTCCGGCTAAACCCCCGCATGTCCCAGCCAAGGAAGCCGCGAGATCTCCTTCGAACCTCTCCGCAGTAACTCTGTGACACCAACGGTTGAAGAAGACCTCGAAGATCGAAGCTGCCACAGAATCGGGCGACATATTGTGGTCCCACGTCTGCAGATAGCGGGCGGCTTCCTGGACTCGGCTGTTCCCACTGCCCTGAAGAACAGGCAAGAGCCCCGGAATCGCTTCATCTGCGCGCAGCGTGCGCGTGTCCTGCTGCATCGCCGCGAAAGTCTCTTTGGAGAAGCCGTCCTGCGCCTCTATCATCTGGCGTATCCGGCGCGCACGGTGGCCGCTGGCCCACGTTCCCGACAGCGGATAGGGAAAGTCGTCCGGGGCGACCCTGTTGTTCGCAGTGGCAATCCAGCCCCTGTCCGGATCCTCGAGACGTGGCAATTGTTCGAACGGAATCAGACCCTGCCACTGGTGCGCAGGATCCCAGCCGGGCCGGTATCCTCGCTCCCAGATGCCCCTGACCGGGATGCCGCCGACGGCCTGGTATCCGATATGGCCTTCTCTGTCAGCGATCACCAGGCTCCAGGTAGGGACCCTCCACACGCGAGTCGCTTCGCGCAGTTCGGAGACACTACGCGCACGGTCCATCCCCAGCAGCGAAGTCAGCCAGCCGCAGTGCGTGTGGCCCAGCCAGCGCAATGAAACAGGGCCCGTGCCTGCCGCCTCCGTGGGCAGGATTTCGTCGACGATAGGTCCGTTGCGAGAGAACCGGACCGTCTTGAGAATCGCGTCGGCGCCTCGCACCCGTATCTTCTCGACAACAGTGCGCTCAGGCTCCCATTCGCCGTCGTAGAGAAAGAAGCCCGGTCGGTCTGGGTCGGTCCGCTCCTGGTATAGGTCCCGCTGCGAGCAGATATTGTTGGTGATGCCCCAGGCAACGTCGCGATTGCGTCCGAACATGACCGCCGGCATGCCCGTGTACGCCATCCCGGCCACGTCGAAGGACCCTCCCTTCAACTGTACTTCGTACCAGCACGATACCGCGGCGAAAGCAATGTGCGGGTCGCTGGCCACCATGGGCAACCCTGAAACGGTGTGCGCGCCGCCCACCGCCCAGTTATTGCTGCCTTCTCCTTCCTGGGGATCCCCCACGCTGGCGCCGACTGGATATACCCCATCGGCCGCGGCGGGGTACGCGCCGGCGGGGATGATGCTTTCCTCGTCTGCTTCGCCAGTCATAAAGGCTTCGAACAGCGACCCGTCTCCGAGCACTCGTTTCGCGATTTCGGGCCCGACGATCACCGGAAAGCGAACGGTAAGATAGTAGCGAAACTCTGCGGCGATTACGAGGCAGTCAACTGGCTTCCAGGGCTCAGGCCCGTAGTCAAGCAGCGCGAACTCAACAGGCAGATTTTCATTCGATTGCTCGATAACTATGTTAACGCCTTCGCTGAACCTGAGCAATAACGCCTGCGTTTCGTCGGGCGTCGACTTCCATTCCGAGGCCGCGATGCGGTTGAGACCGATCGTGCGCGCGACCGTGTCCAGCTGGATACCGTCTTCACCCAGAATTTCTGACAACCGCCCGTGACCTTTGCGCCGCAAATAGTCCAACTGAAAGAGCCGGTCCTGCGCCATGGCAAATCCGAAGGCGAAGAACAGGTCTTCGTCTTTTTCGGCAATGATCTTCGGAACGCCCCACCTGTTGCGGACGATGCGCGCGCCAGATCTCACGTTCGTAGATAGTCGAACGTCCGGATCAGGCGTCCTGCGCTTGACCTCGTCTCTCCACCACCCATCGAAGTCCTCTTTCGACATGCCGAACGCGCGGCAAATTGACGAAACTGACTCGCCGGATCCCAAGCGCTTCAGTAGCTCCTCAGAGACAGCGTTCATACGGAAATCCTCCTGCGCTTTGCGGATTCTCTATTGAATTTGGTCTGCCCAAGACGGGGACGTTGCAGGGGCCACTGCAAGAAGAAGCCCGAAAAAACAGAGAACCTCCATTCGGAGGTTCTGGCGTACTGTTTGTGCGCGCCAGGCAGGACTCGAACCTGCGACCTTCGCCTCCGCAGGGCGACGCTCTAATCCACTGAGCTACTGGCGCTTATGGCGGGGAGGGAGGGATTTGAACCCTCGAGGGACATTGCTGCCCCTACCCACTTAGCAGGCGGGCGCACTCGACCAGGCTATGCGACCTCCCCACGTTCAATTTTTGGCTGATCCAGGCGGAGGGAGAGGGATTCGAACCCCCGGTGACATCACTGCCACAGTTGTTTTCAAGACAACCGCCTTCGTCCTCTCGGCCATCCCTCCGGGCCAGGACTTGCCAGCCATCAACCGGGTCAGTATAAACCCAACGCCGAATCGCTGTCAAATAATGCGGCCCAGTTCACACCGGATAATTCACGTAGACATTCAGTCGCGGCTGGTTGATTTACCGTCTGTATTCAATCGCTGTGACCCGCGAATTGGGCGGCCCGCGTTACATGCCCCGGTTGGGCTCTCTCAACCTATTTCCAACTCGTCGCCGAAATACGGGCGCAACACGTCGGGCAATCTGATGCTGCCGTCCGCCCTCTGGTTATTCTCCAGAAGCGCAATAATCACACGCGGCAAGGCAAGTCCCGAGCCATTGAGCGTGTGCACATACTCCGGTCGCGCCCCATCGCGCGGCCGATAGCGGATATTCGCACGACGGGCCTGGAAGTCGCGGAAGAGCGAACAGGAGCTGACCTCCAGCCACTCTTGACAGCCGGCAGCCCAAACCTCCAGGTCATACTTGATTGCCGCCACAAACGAGAGATCGCCGGTAGCGATGGCAACGCGGCGGTACGGCAACTCGAGCCGCTCCAGCAGCACCTCAGCCGCCCGCGTCAGCGACTCCAGCTCGTCGCGACCCGTCTCTGGCTCAACGAACTTGACCATCTCCACCTTCTGAAACTGATGAACGCGCTTGATGCCACGCGCGTCCTTGCCCGCCGACACTTTCTCTCGCCGGAAACAGGGAGTGCTGGCAACGTAATAGAGAGGCAGCGTGCCGGGTTCCAGAATCTCGTCCCTGTGCAGGTTCGTAACCGAGACCTCAGCCGTAGGTATGAACCAGTAGTCCTCTTCGGCGTCACGGTACAGGTTCTCGCCAAACTTGGGCAGATTGCCCGTCCCTTCCATGGCATGTCCGCGCACCATCATCGGCGGGTAGACTTCGGTATAGCCGTGCTCCTGAATGTGTACGTCCAGAAACCAGTTCGACAGGACCCTCTGCAAGCGCGCCCCCGCTCCTTTGAGAAAGTAGAAACGGCTGCCGGCTGTGGCTACGCCCCGCTCAAAGTCGATGATATCCAGCTCCGGCCCGAAGTCCCAGTGCGGTTGCGGCGTAAAGTCGAACTCAGGAAGCTCTCCCCATTGGGTCAGAACCACGTTTCCTTCTTCGTCTGGTGCGACAGGCACGTCCTCTTCGGGTGGATTGGGAATGCGCATCATCGCATCATGGTAGGAGGCGTCGACACTGCGCAGTGCCTCGTCGATCTGCGCGATTTCACCGCCGATCTGGCTCATCCGCTCTTTCAGCGCATTGGCTTCGGAAGCCTTCTTTTCCCTGAAGAGGAGGCCAATCTGCTTGGAGCCGGTGTTCCGCTCCTCACGCAGTTTCTCGCCTTGCTGCAGCAGTCCGCGCCGCTTCTCATCAAGCTCTAACGCCAGTTCCCAGGGCGCTTCTAAGTCATTCAGCTTCGCCATCGCCTGCGCCAGCGCTTCCCGGTTTTCCCGCATCCATCTAATGTCTAGCATCTCTCGCTCCTGCCAGTTGAACTACAATTCGCGAAATCTCCACCATCTCAAAAACAGAAAATCCCCTCGTCTGTTCAGGACGAGAGGACCCGTGGTACCACCTGAGTTCGCAGACGACCGCGTCTGCCTCTGGCGCCGTTAACGGGGCGGAACCGTCCGGCCATTTGCTGCCGGATGCTCTTGGGGCGCTATACCGTCCTTCGCCTATTGCCTCGCAGCAGCCGGCAACTCTCTGAAAAGCCGAAAGGACGGTCCGTTTCCCCAGTCACAGCAATTACTACTGAGTTGCAGGGGAGCGTATCACAGGACATTCACACTGTCAAAAATCTGGCGTCAGGCAGAGGCAAGGCCAGTAGAATTGATTCACATAGGTCCGGATGTGAGATCGGGGCGGCGACTGCTCATTCCAGAGGATGGGCGAGATTGGCCAGGTCTACCAATTGGAAGAGCGCAAGCGGTCCGTAACTTCGAAAACAGAGTTGAAGTGGTACCCGTAGGTTGGACGAAAGCCACTCAACCACGGAATCTGGCATCGATGTCTCAACCTCCAGACGGACAACAGGCGAGGAAAGCTGCTGATGTCGAAATCCCCTGCTTTGCGCCTCAAGCTCGTCTCCGTTCCGGCTTCCGCCGGAAGCTCTCAACACACGAAACAGGAAGACGCTCTCGATCTGCATACCGGGAAACAGCTCGTCAAGGAAGCTGGTCACCGCGTCCTCGCTCCATATGTAGAGCCGCCTCTTCGCAGGAGAAGGAATGGAAACGAATCGGGACATGAGCCTGGGCACCTTGATGCGAGCGTAGGAGAGAGGACCCATTCCCAGGTCGGGGCTGCTCAGATGGACCAGGAGATTGATACTCTGGGAACTGATAAACGGAAAGGGATGCCCAGGATCCACTGCCAGTGGGGTCAACATCGGGTAGAGTTGCTGCCGAAAGAATCCGCGCAAGTATTCGCGATGCCCGATTGTCAACTCATGCGGGCGGCGCACTTCGATGCCATTCTCGGCCGACAGAGCAGGCAGGAGTTTCTCCCTCAGTTCCACATAGGACTGCTGCAAAAGAGGATCCAGGCTCGCCGCAATTTCTCCCTGTTCTTCTTCGGACAGGGCGGGCGCCCTGTCTACAAAGTAATGGTCAAGAACCGAAGCCAGTAGACCCAGAATCCGAATCCGTTCGAGAAGCGGACAGTCCTGATCGCGCGCTTCGCTCAATAGGTATGCGGCTTCGACGACCGGCGCCGGCTGTTGAGAAGATTGCAGCCGAGTCTTCAGTCCGGCGGCAAGTGCCCTGGCGCGTGTTATTCCTTCTTCATCCACTGGGACAGCGTATGCGGGCAGCCGCGTATCCGAACTCGCCGTCGCAGTGCCTTGCTCGGCAGAAATTCGGCTTCTGTCACGTAAATCGCGGGTCATCTGAGTGCGTTACTCCTCGTGGGCAACGAAGTCTATCCGGACAGTGAACTCGTCCTGCACAGTGAGAGTTCCGGCAAAGTCAGGCGGATCAAAGCCGAGGCTTGACATCCGTAAACGGGTTTGCATTGAGCCCTGAATCGTAGCGCCGGACAGGCTGGCGGCAACGTCCCAAACGGCGGGAAGAGACGTCCCCCGCAGGGCCAACTCTCCCTCCAGTTGAAAAAGGACTTCCTCTCCCTCCGAGTAGGTATCTGGCGCATTGAGGAGCCTTTCGGCGACAAAGATGGCAAGGGGAAACCGGTCGGACTCCAACGCGTTCTCCCGGATCCAACCGTCTCGCAAGGCTTGGTCGGTCTTAAGAGTTGGCAGAAAGACCACGAAGCGATTCCCCCCGATAAGTCGTTGGTCCAGGTCAAGCTGCATCAATCCCACCAAATCCTGCGTCTTGCCTTCTACCACTGTCTTACCGACTTCCAGGCCGTACTTGCGTGTGGCGTCGGCAAAGAGTTCCTCGTCGACAACATATGCTGCCTTTGACGAACCGGCGTCGCTTCGGAATACCCGCCAGCTCTCCCCTTGCTGCATTCTGATTGGGTCCAGACCGCCAAAGGCAGCCGCCGCGTTCTCCGAAATTTCTCCTTGCGGTCGAATTTCGTTCTCCGCGCCTGTTGCTGCCGGGGGCGCGTCGTCTGAAGGCTGCTCGCTCTCACGGCCTCCGCATCCGGCGCCCAGTACAACGACCAAAATGATGATGAGAAGCTTTGTTTTTGCATTCATGCCAGGCAAACCCTGATGCTTACAGCAACGCCATCGGTCGACAACGTCCTGCAGCAGTCGTCTAGTGAGGGGTTAAAACAGGTTGGTGCCCCTTCTCGCCGATGGGGACGCCCTCAGGCAAATAGGATGGAAGCTCCGCTCCGTTTCCATAGGCTGCCAGAAGTTGCCGAACGAACATCGAAAGAAAGCCTTCGTGCCGAAAGGTCGGCTCTGGATCCCAAACTGCCAGTCCGCTCGTGAACCCGTACTCCTTGAATGATGCAACAAACTCGGCGTCCTTGGCAATGATGTGCATCGGCGTGTCCCAGCCGTCCTCCCCCCTGGAAACTCGCGGGGGCTGATGGTCGCCTACCAGAACGAAGATCGCCTGTTCGTTCGGTTCGCTGAGGATAAAATCGGAGAGCATTTCCAGCTGATACTCGATCGCGTTCCAGTAGTTCTGGCGTCGTTCGGAGTGCTCGATCAGTTCTGAAGAAGGCGGAGGGGGAGGACCCGGCCTGTTCAGCTCCTGCCACGTTTCGACCAGTTCAGGCAGCGGTGCCCACGGATAATGGGAATTCTGCGTGATCGTAAAGAAAAGAAAGGGCCCTTCGGTTTCGCCGCGAACCGTTTCACGCGCGAAGTTCAGCGAGTACTGGTCCGGGGGAGCAGGACCCCACCCAAATTCAGGGCCGGAAAAATTCAGATCCTCGTACTGAAGCCAACGGTCTACGCCGTAAAAGGTGGCGTATTTCTCCCACTGCGATTCAGGCAGACCCATCGAAAGCGCCGTTAATCGGTAGTATTGGTAGCCCTGATCTTTCAGGAACTGCCCCAGGTCCGGGTAACCGCCGTCCTCATATTTGTCGAGCAGCGCATAGTATTGCGGATCTGAGCTGACCCGCATACCGAAAAGCGCGCTCGTGTAAGACATCCAGGATCCGCCTCCCCACGTAGGGGCAAGACTCAGAGCCGATGCCGCGTGCCATCCTGCGCCAGTGAGATCCGCCTCCAGGCGCTCAGTCAGATCCCTGTACAGGGCCCGCCAGTCGTTCCTCTTGTAGAGCACAGATCCATAAGACTCGGCGAATATGATGTACACGGGTGGGCGCTCGATCAAGTCGAACTGACTGTATTCTTCAACAGGCGTGGGGTCGAGAGTCTCGATTCGCTGCACGTCAAGATAGACCCGCCGGGACTCACCGATGTTGCGGTGCAGTTTTGCGGCTATGCTGCTGAAAACCATTTCAGGCCGAGCCAGGAGGTCGGTGTGCAATACGGACTGAACGCCAATCAGGAGCGCAGCCGATACCAAAATCGCGCGAGTTTTGGGTCCGGGTCTCTGTTCAGGCAGCACGAAGCGAGCCAGTCGCGCAACCAGCGCAGCGCCGCCTGCGATGAGCAAGACGACTCCGGCAACAAATACCGTAGTAACGCGCGCGTTCTGCAGGAAGAAGCTGAACCCTTCGGTAGCCATACGCAGCTGGCTGTAAAAGACTGGTTCTACGCTGAAAAAAGTGAGTGAGGCGCCCTCATAGAGGTAATAGAAGAATACGAGGAGGTAGGCGACCACAAAAGCGATGCGAACTGCAACATGCCGCAGAGGTCGAACGACAGCCCACAGCGCGACGAAGAGTACGATTTCGGAATTGAAACGCAGTAGGTCGGGTTCTCTGCGCCAGACCGCGATCTGCATCCAGATCTGGTCCGGAGAAAGTCCGCTGAACTGAAATGTAGGCAGAAGAGCGCCGCCCTCCCTGTCCATAAGAACGACCGGGAGAAAGAGGAGAATATGCAGTACAAAAAAGGAGATCCAGAAACTCAGCTCGGAGGATGGCCGCCAGCGCGACGTCAGAACAGCGATTGACCGAAATATCCACGCGGCAGGAGAAGTGGACCGCGCCCCTTCCTCTCCGTTTGGATGCACTTGGGCCTTGACTGCTTGACCTGACTCGCCCATGGATTCCTGTATAAATTTAGGACTCTGACCAGGAGTTTGGCAGCAGACCCGAGGCAATTGCCTGCTCTACAATAGCTGAAACGGCTTCACCCAAACTGTCAGAGCCGACAGCAACCGGCGCCATGCGCTCCTTGACCTGCCCGACTGTTACGCGGTTCTCGCGCCATGTGACGCCGCCCGTATGGTAATTGTGGAGCAGTGGCATGAGCCTGTCCATCGCAAGAGCAAACCTGGCTTCCGGGGTTTTCTGCTCTTCGTACTCCTCCCAGAGACCGATCATTTCTTCCGCCTGGTCTGCCGGCAGCAACCCGAAAACGCGCCGTGCGGCCGCCCTCTCCCGCTCGTCTTTGCCTGTGTGCCCGGCCGCATCGTAGGCATAGGTGTCGCCGGCGTCGATCTCGACGATATCGTGTACCAGGACTAGCTTGAGCGTATGCAGCAGGTCTATAGGCTCATTGGCGTGCTCGGCCAGTACCAGTGCCAACATGGCCAGGTGCCAGGAATGTTCGGCCGAGTTTTCACGCCGGTGGCTGTCCAAGAGCAGTGACCGGCGCACAATCCCCTTCAGCTTGTCGAGTTCGAGAATGAACTGAAGCTGGCATGCGAGTCGATCGTTCGTCATCTCTCTTCCTGGGGGAGCGCTTCTTGGGGGAGAAACTGGCTGTGCGGACGGTATGCCAGCCAGTACTCTTCGATGCGTGCGACAAATCGACCGGGGTTCTCTACGTAGATTCGTTGCGCAAGTGGAATAGACGCACGCCGCTGCCGCTCTCGCTCCCGCGACACCGTCGATAGGAGCAGTTCTGCGCTCTCATTACGGGAAGCCAGCAGTTCTTGAACACTCGGCGTCTCCAACAGAACGGCCAGGTCATGTTCCTCCCCTAACCTGTCTGCCAGGCGGTCGCATTCCCGTTCCATCGCCTTCAACTGCGCCGGCCACAACGGCTGCAGGATTTGCAGATGGTACCACAGATACTTTACGCGTTTGCGCCACGCGTGGAAACCCTCTGTCGTGGGTCGGGAGAAGGCGGCCGCCCTCTCGTTGCGCCCGCGTCCGTAGATTCTTCTCAGACCGGCCTTGAACAAAGTAAATTCGTCCCCGCTGAAGTTCCAGTCGGTTACTCTTGATCGTGCGCCCCGCAAGGACCTGATCAGAGACTCCTGTCGCAGTTCATCTTGCGCAAACGCATTGAGAACAGCCTTGTGTTCTCTTACCATCTCTTTTCGCAGATGCAGGAAGGCTTCGTCGGCTGTCAGTGTTCGGTAGCTATTTCGAAGCAGGTCCAGTGTCTCGATGTAGACGGCACTATCGCGAACAGGAGAAAGGAGCCGGCCCAGATCGCGGAAATACTGGTTTTCTGAAACGTATATCTCGGCGGGCAGCGCACCCCGGGCCAGACGCAAAAGTGCCCGTACCCGCTTGAAATGCTTACGGGCTTCGTGAACGCCTTCATTCAGATCATCGATTCGCTGAAGTTGGGAGACGGCGCCTTCTATCTGCTCGACTGCGATGCGCCGCAGCGAATCCGAGGGGGCTTCTTGTGGTATGAGGGTAAAATTCATCGAGGGGTTTCTGGCAGGAGGATTCGGCCGGCCTTCCATCTAACGATTTGAAGCTGCAAGGTCAAGCTTGGTAAAGAGGTCGCGGAAAATGCCATCGCGGTCGACGTGGCGGGCACAGGACACGGTATGTCGGCCTTCGTCAAACGCCCACGTTATCGAGTCGGTCAGAATAGGCGAGCTGACAAGCTCCATCTGCGCCCAGCTGGGGTTGACCAGCCACCCCAGTGGCGCAAGATCCCAGATCTGCTTTGAATAGGCGAACTGATCGGCATGGTACTCACTGTAAATCTGGAAGAGATAGTCGCCGATTGCGCCTCTGCCCTTAACATGTTCCGCCATCTCCGGCTGCGTCGTATGCAGATGGGAAACGACACCCATACAGGGGAAGCGAACAAGCGGAACGCCGCAGTCCAGGACGACCCGGCTTGCGGCCGGATCCCCGCGCAGATTGAACTCTTGCGTGTCGGGCCAGTGGCGGGCATGGCCCCCCAGCCATAGCAGGACGATTCGGCGTCGAATCTCCGGCTCCAGCAGCAGTGCCGAGGCAACGTTGGTGATGGCGCCGATAGCCACCACATAGAGCGGATCATCGAGGGGTGAGGCAAGGGCCCTTTCGATCACATCGACTGCGGCCTCGCTCTCGACCGGCTTGTCATCGCTCGGAAGCCAACTCGCTGACCCTCGCCTGACAAAGCCTTCCTTCGAACTGTCGACCTCCGGCAGTCGCGCCAGGAGGCGCTGAATCTCTTCGAAACTCTTCTCCATCCCGTCGCCCGGGCTCGAGGAGCGGCTGTTGTGAAACGGCGCGGCGTGCACTGCTTCTACCGTCATCTGCTCAGGAGAGAGGAGCGCGTAAACGACCGCGAACTGATCGTCGATCTCGTTAAAGGTGTCCGTGTCTAGCACGATTCGAACCGGCCCGGAAGGAGGCCGGAGCCGGTCCAGAAGAAACTGGGGATCTAGGGGCGTGAAGTCCATTTGGATTCCAAGAGTGGTGAAACAGAAATTGTAAATTCCCGTTGCAGACCGTTCTGGCAGCAATGCACTACGCGGCTAACCGGTTCACCATTTCCAGCATCGCCGTCATGTAACCAATCGCGTAGGCGCGGCCGCGATGCCCCCAGTCCGAGTCTTCGACCATCCTCGGAACGTGGTCCGTGATCATGAAGCCGGTGAATCCCACCTCTTTCAACGTCTTCATCACCTCGAAGGGGTCTACGTTGCCTTCGTTGATGAAGCACTCGTGGAAATCGGGAACCGTGCCCTGGACGTCGCGAAAATGAACGTAGACGATGCGGCCCCGGCCGCCGAAGTGGCGGACGGCATCAATGACATAGTCGTGCCCGTCCATCTCCGACCAGCAGCCCATACAGAAATCGAGCCCGTGATTTGGGCTGTCGAAGCGGTCGATCGCACGTTTGAACCCTTCGAAGTTGCGGAAAATCCGGGCAACGCCGCCGAGAGATTCCACCGGAGGGTCATCTGGGTGGAGGGCCAGGGTCACGCCGGCCTCCTCTGCCACAGGCAGAAGCCGTTCCAGGTAGTACTCGTAGTTCGCCCACATCTCGTCGGCATCGTAGACCCGACCGTGTGTCAGCTCGTCCGGATCATGCTCAGCCAGATTGAAGCGCGTTCCCCGCGCACCGCCCCGCAGAACGGCCGGCTCCGGCGTCCGCCAGACCGAATTGGGCATCCAGTGGTAACCGAGTATGGGGATACCCGCCCGGCCCATATTCCGAACCGTCGTCTGCATATGAGCGATCTGCTCGTCCCGGCCCGGCAGCCCTAACATCGCCTTGTCATAGAAGCTGACCGGTACATTTTCAAGACAGATCAACCGCAATCCGGCCGCCTTCGACCGGTCCGCAGCCTCTTTCAAGTCTTCGTACTCCCACTGCTTTTCGCCCGGGAGTTTCGGTGTGTTCATTAGAAAGTCATCGGCGCCGAGCTGCTTGATAAAAGTCAGCTTTTCGTCGGTCAATTCATTGAACTGACCCAGGCCAATCCGCATTTGGGGTGACATAAATGGGTTCCTTTCTCCTGAGTTGCGCGCTGCCGGACAGAAGTAGAAAGAAGGTACTATCTGACGAACACTAACCAGACCGAGACACCTTGCCCCAAATCAGCATGCGCCGACAGTGAGGAAAAGGTCGACATTGCGGCTAGGCAGGAACCGGAGGCGAAAGACGGGCCAGCAGCTGGGCCTGTTCCGCTTCCGTCAGATCAACCAGTGGCGGGCGAACGCGGCTCCAACCCTGCCTGCCTGTCTGGTCTCCCACGATTACTTTGAGCGATGCGATCATGTTGAATCCGGACTCAAGTACAGCGTCGCGGACCCAGTTAGTACGGTTCTGGCGATCCTCGGCATCGTCCGCCTGCCAGTTATCGTAGAGGTCGCGGATGACATGAGGAAGCACGTTTGCCATCCCTGAAATGCAGCCTCCGCCTCCCCCTTGCATATTCTTCAACAACAGCGCCTCAGTACCGCAGAAGACGGCAAAACCGGAATGTTTCGCGGCCACGCCATGCAGTCCCAGCAACGTTTCCACGTCGCCGGAGCTGTCCTTCACACCGGCAGCCTGGCCGGGATAGGCCTCCGCCAGGCGTTCGAGCAACGACGGGCTCAGCGGGATGCCGCTCACCTGCGGAATATGATAGAAGTACATGCGCAGCCGCGCGTCGTTGACGCGATCGAGCACAGCCGCGAAGGAGCGGAACAGACCCTCATCGGACACGCCCGGGTAGTAGAACGGCGGCAGGGTGAGGACCCCGTGACAGCCGGCCGCCACCGCGTGACGAGTCAGATCGGCAGCCTCTGCGACGGAGGCGGAGCCGCTACCTACGACTAGCTTGTCTGCCGCAACGCCGGACTCGATGACCGCATCGACCGCGGCCATGCGCTCTCCGGCTGAAAATGAAGTCGCTTCACTATTGGTGCCGAACAGCACAAGCCCGTGGCAGCCTCCCGCCAACAGGCGGTGGCAAAACTCCGTGTAGGCCTCGAGGTCGATGGAAAGATCGGCGTGGATGGGCGTCAGTGTGGGGGCATATACGCCGCGCAGTGAGAGCTCGGTCATGAAATCGTTCCTTTATCAGTTACTAATACAGTGATGGCCTGCTCTGTCAGTCGCTGGGCTACATGTTACGACCGCCGGGCGGGCGTTGTCAAATAGACTGGGTCTGAGGGGCGCATCCCAAAGTGGAGGCGAACTCTCTTGTACCACTGGTTTCGACTAGACAGTGCCAAGCACTAACATCCATCAACGAAGTGTCGTCCCCTCACTGACCACTGATCACCGACCACTGCAGTTCTGGCCTTCGGCCCTTCCTTGTGCGGGGGCTGCGCCCCCGCAACGCCCCGCCCTTGCCACACCACCCTGTCTGTTCTTCGCCGGCAAGGAGTCTGGAGCATAGTGTCTAGCCAACAGTACTCTCCCCAACCGGTCCTTTAGGGGCAGGCCTTGTGCCTGCCCTAGCACTCGCATTCAACTGAACACTCGCTAGCGCCACGCCTGGCCCCCCGCCCTGCGTCTCCCTCAGAGCAGGCAAACATTTCCAGCCACCGCCGGCACAGTCGCCCTACCGGACTGTTCTCACCCCATGTCTGAAACGCATCCGGGTCTGGATGGCGACTGTCCTCAAGCAGATACTTTGCTTGAATACTTTTTGACATGTCATTTTGAACAGGTACCAAATCCGCCGGTACCAGCATGCCAGTCGTCGCACATTGCCCGCTGGAAAATGGCGATCTGATCAAGGAGATCGTAAAATGACTTCCGGGATCCAATGACTATACAGAATCCAGGAGAAAGCCATGTCTCAAACCGACGCTGGTCTAGACAAAGAACTCGAAGAAGCCTACATAGAGCTTGACAAAGCACAGAAGAAACTGGCAGAACTGCGCCGCAAGCTCCCGCACGAGCCCGTAGACGACTATCAACTGCAGGGCCCCGAGGGACCAGTGAATCTCTCAGCTCTCTTTGGAGAAAAGC
Source organism: Caldilineaceae bacterium (assembly GCA_958295845.1). Classification (GTDB taxonomy): domain Bacteria; phylum Chloroflexota; class Anaerolineae; order Caldilineales; family Caldilineaceae; genus Bin5. The sequence continues at coordinate 3,097,694 of OY282376.1, read as the reverse complement.
AGGACCTCATCCTCGTGCACAACATGGGCTCCGGCTGCTCATACTGCACCCTGTGGGCCGACAACTTCAACGGGGTCGCACACCATCTACAGGACCGTGCAGCCTTTGTTCTCGTCTCGCCCGATAGCCCGGCCGACCAGCAGGAGTTTGCGCGCGGACGTGGGTGGCGCTTTCCTGTCTACTCAGCCCAGGGCTCGGCCTTTACCGCCGACATGGGCTTCCAGAGCTCGGAAGGCGGCTTTATGTCCGGCTACCAGCCCGGCGTCTCCGTCTTTCGCAGGAACGACGACGGCAGCATCACGCGTGTAGCCAAAGACCACTTCGGTCCCGGCGACTCCTACTGCGGCGCCTGGCACCTGTTCGACCTTCTTCCGGACGGCGCGGCCGGTTGGAATCCCCAGTTCGAATACCCCGACCAGCAATAACCGTCCCCAATGAAGAGGCGGCGGTTTCAAGTTAACGCTGCCTCTTTCCCCCGCACACAGGCATCTTGCCCTATACCTCGAAAGTCCTAGTCAGAATCGATGACACCTGGGCTGAAGAGGAAACTTGGAACAGATTCATCGTTGAGGACGCCTTACGCAACGAAGTTTTCCAAGCAAAGAAAACTTTGCTTGCACGTGGCACGGTTGCCGTCCTTGTCGAATGCTTTCTGCTGATATCCTCGCGAAGTTCAGCCGCGCCTTGGTTCACACTTCTCATGTTCGTGAGGCCGCCAGCCCTACTCAGAGCCTAAGCCGACTGCCCACGACCAGACCATTCGAGAAAGGCGATTATCGCTGTTTGCACATTGATACCTAATTTGGGCATAATACGCCAATTCCTTTGACGGGGCCTGGTTTGTGGTGAATTTCACCAACGGCTCTTGCGGCGTTTATCCTCACGAGTAAGGTTGGAGGGAACCAGAAGACTTCAAGCGGCGGCGCTAGTCGGGCTTCAATTCTCAGCCGTCAGGTTCACTTGAATCTCTAAGCGAGCGAGAATTAAGTTGACCAAATCGCCCACAGTCCGGGAAACCTTTCTACCAGCTCTCAACGTTGCCAGCCAGAAAGCGCTAATCTGAACCACACCAATGGCGGTGAAAAGCGTGCCAACCCAAGAAGAGACTGTAAACGACAGTGCCATAAGCCTGTTCAGCACCTATGCTTTGGATGGGTCAATATTCGACGAGATGTTTCAGGAAAACGGCCGTCCTCGGGGACCATACGGAAAGCTCCTACAGAGCATACTTGAACTGCAAGCCAGCGAGCTCACTCAACGTCAACAGGCTGCCGACCTTACCTTTCTGAACCGGGGCATCACCTTCACCGTCTACGGTGAAGACTCCACCATCGAACGCATCTTCCCCTACGATATCCTGCCCCGCATCATCAGCGATAAAGAGTGGAAAACGATTGAGCACGGCTTGAGCCAGCGCATCCACGCCATCAATCTCTTCCTGCGAGACGTCTACCACGAGGGACGCATTCTGCAGGATGGCAAAGTGCCTTTCGACCTGATCTACAGTTGCCCAAACTACCAGCGCGAAATGCGTGGCGTCAAAGTCGCCAATGACGTCTACACCTCGATCGTCGGCACCGACCTGGTTCGCCTGCCCGGCGGCGAATTCGCCGTTCTGGAAGACAATCTTCGCGTTCCCAGCGGTGTATCCTACATGCTTGCCAACCGCGAGGTGATGACCCAGGTCTTCCCCGGCATGTTCGGCGGCTATGGGATTCGACCCATCGGTCACTACGGCCAGGCTCTATTGGAGCAGTTACAAGCCCTGTCGCCCAAGGGGCGCGACGCAACCATCGTTCTTCTGACACCCGGAATCTTCAATTCTGCTTACTTTGAGCACACCTTTCTTGCACGCGTAATGGGCATCGAGCTCGTCGAAGGTGCCGATCTGCTCATTCATGACGGCTTCGTGTACATGCGCACAACCAGCGGCCTGCAGCGCGTCGACGTAATCTACCGCCGCATCGATGACGAATTCGTCGATCCGCTTCACTTTGAGGCCGACTCCGTCCTGGGGGTTCCCGGCCTTTTCAACGCCTATCGCGCCGGAAACGTTACGCTGGCCAACGCAATAGGCACGGGGATCGCCGACGACAAGGCTATCTACGCCTTCGTACCTGAGATGATCCGCTACTATCTGGGGGAAGAGCCTGTCCTCCAGAATGTCGAGACCTATCTTTGCCTGCGCGACGACGAACGCGCCTATGTTCTCGAAAACCTTGACAAGTTGGTTGTAAAGGCTGTAGGCGAATCCGGCGGGTACGGCATGTTAATTGGCCCGTACAGTACCACCAAGGAGCGGGAGAGTTTCCGCCAGCAGATTCTGGACAATCCCCGCAACTTCATCGCCCAACCGACTCTGGCCCTTTCGCGGGCGCCTTGTTACATCAACGGCAATGTTGTCTCCCGCCATGTTGACCTGCGGCCCTTCATTCTGTACGGCGGCGAACAGGAAAACACGGTCATCGTCCCCGGAGGACTGACGCGCGTCGCCCTGCGAGAAGGATCACTTGTCGTCAACTCATCCCAGGGTGGGGGCAGCAAGGACACTTGGGTCTTGCAAGAGAACTGAAACATTAACAGGAAGTGAGCCAATGCTATCCAGATCCGCGGACAGTATGTACTGGATCGGTCGGTACATGGAGAGGGCGGAAAATACCATCCGCCTGCTGCGTGTACGCCTGAACTTCATGGTCGGACAGGCCGCTCAGCCCGGCAACGATCGCGGCTGGCAACAGTTCTTCACTGCGTTGCGCCAGCCCCCTCCGGAAATGAAGAACGGCGTTGTGAATAGCCAGGTGGCCTTGCAGATGGCCCACGATCTCACCTTCAACGCCGAGAATCAGACCTCGATTTCAGGCTGCATCAACCTGGCCAGGTCGAACGCGCGCACTGTAAGGTCCCAGCTGAGTAGTCAACTCTGGGAACACATGAACCGGCTCTATTTGCGTCTTCACGCCTGGCAAGGACACCAGAACTGGCACCAGGAACGCGACAATTTCTTCAGAGAACTTGAGAGCAGTGTCTCCCTCTTTCAAGGACTGGCGCTTTCTTCGCTCCTGCACGACGAAGGTTGGTTGTTCATCCAAATTGGAGGTCACCTGGAACGCGTTCTTTCTGTCTGCTGTCTCCTGCAGGCGCACTTCCAACATTTCGGCATCGATGGCGGCGAGCGGTTGGAGACTGTCGACCCGCTCAATGGTATCGGCGTCCTCCGCGCCTGCAACTCTTTTGAGTCTTACTGTCGGGTATACGACCCAAGGCCAGAGACGAGTCAAGTGACTTCATTTCTGCTTCTCAACCCATATCTCCCCAATTCGGCCCGTTTCAATGTAAACCAGATGGCAGTACTCTTGAGGCAGGTGGCCGGAGCGACCGAAACACGACGTGCCGGCGACTTGAATCGACTAGCAGGCAAGCTGCAGGCCCAATTGGAGTATAGTCAAATTGAAGACATAGTCGAGTTTGGGGCCAATACATTCGTCACCGGAATCATGGAAAGTTGTGATCAGATTCACGATGCGCTTCAGGATGCTTATTTCAACTACGACATTGAAGAGGCTTTTGGGTAACTCTCCACCAAGAGAAGCGATATGAAATATTATACTGTTCACCATCACACCAGGTATCGATACGATTCCGAAGTCAGCGAGAGTACGATGGAAGTACGTATGCAGCCTCGCACTGACAGGCAGCAGCGCTGCTTGAACTTCATGCTCGAAATATGGCCGCATGCACAAGTGCTGGCGACGAATGACTGCATGCAGAACACCATCCACTATTTCGATATTCCCAGACGCCATTCCGAGTTGGTTTTGCGTGCCCAGGCCCTTGTCCTGGTACAGGAATCAGATCCTTTGCCGGAGAGCTTCGAAGCCTCAACCTGGAAGGAGTTGGAAAATGCCGCCGCGACGGGTCAGCACTGGGACTGGCTGACGCCCAGCAGCTTTGCACGTCCGACCGCCTTTTTGTCCGACTTTGCGGACGAGATCAGCTTCGGCAAGGCTCCGGACCCGCTCAGCGCTATGTTCGACCTCAACCAAAAGATCCATGCCGCAATCGAGTACACACCACAGAGTACGGCCGTAGACTCCCCTATCGACACGGCGCTGAAGAACCGCCGCGGAGTCTGTCAGGACTTCTCTCACATAATGATCGCCCTGCTGCGGAGGGCAAGCATTCCCGCCCGTTACATTAGCGGCTACATCTCTCAGGATCCAGAAAGAGAGGAAGAAAAAGACATGTCCGGCGCTTCACATGCATGGGTGGAAGCGTTCCTCCCCGCAACCGGTTGGGTCGGCTTCGATCCGACCAATAACACGTATGTCAGTGACAATCACATCCGCATAGCAGTTGGCCGGGACTATGCAGATGTTCCCCCAACCAGGGGGACTTTTAAAGGCAATGCCCGCAGCGAACTGACAGTAGGCGTCCATATCTCCGAGACCGAAGACGAGGACATCCCTCACGATCTACTTGACAACGGGCACATCACGACCAGGGAGTATATTGAAGCGGAGAGCAGCACGCGGCTGCGCCTCGAACAGGAACAGCAACAGCAGCAATAACTTCGAGGAATGAAAAAGGGCCGGCCGCGTAATACAGCGAGCCGACCCAAAGGGTCGTGGCTTTTCGAATGTACGAGACTGAATTAGGACTTCGCTCGAATTGAACCTTACTGAATTACAGACTTCGAAGTCGGCACAAGACGCATGACCTTGATGGTCTCCCGGTTGAGCATATCCGTGATCTTCGGAGCAATCTCGTTTAGCCATCCATCCGACTGGTATACCGCCTCATACAGGGCTTCTCTGTCGGCCTCATCCTTAAAGCGGCGCATCCACACGTAGCAGTTTTCGTCTTCCTCGTCAATGAAAGACCCGGCAACGACCATCCCTTTTGACACCTGAAAGGGGATGATCACGTTTTCCATGTACACAACCCAATCGTCGCGCTTGCCGGGGTGACACTCGTAAATCCTGTACTCGTACAACATGGGTCGGTCTCCTCATTGCTTGGAATGTAGCTTACTCAGTCGGCTGAAATAGGCTCCGTCTGGGACTCGGTCAGCAGCCGCATCGGTCTGTCACCTTCGACTTCGTAGTGAGAAAAAGTCGGCAGATGCTCTATGTTGGCGGCGAACATCTCATTCACCATCTCTCGGATCTCGGCCATCGATAGCACTGCGGTGGTCAGAGGATCGTGAAGAATCGCCTGGAATATCTTCCTCGGATCGCCCTCTATAATCCCTTCCACTGCCAGCTCCTCAATCTGGGCGCTGAGGCCAGTTAACATCGCGACCGAGGCCGGCAACGGTCCAACCCTGACGCTCTCCAATCCCTTCTTGCTCGCCCATACAGGAATCTCGACACAGGCTTCCACCGGCAGATTGTCAACCAGCGGCGTCGAGCCGTCGCCGTTGGGCATGTTGCCGTTGAATTGGAACGAGTCCCCACCTTCAAGCGCATTGATTATGTAGGCGGCGTACTCGTATCCGCGTGTAAGGTTCAACGGCGCCGAGTCGTCGAGCCATTCGCGAATCTGCTCTTCCCAGTCATCTTCCCGGGCCGAGTAATGGGTCAGAACGTAGGCATATTCGCCTGGATTCCAGCCTGTGCCGTGCGTGCAGTACTTTTCGATCAGGTCCGGGCGCTTCCGGAACCACGGGTTGTACTCCGAATGATGGCCGCTGGACTCGGTCGGATAGTAGTCCAGGTGCAGGAACATCTCGTTGCGAACCTGCTCCTCGTTGTAGACCTCTGGCCTTTCGGTTATCGCTTGCCTGATCAGAGGATAGGCGTCCTCGCCATTCCATTCATATGTCAGGTACCAGGCCATGTGGTTGATGCCGGCGCAGGTGTAGGTAATCTCGTCAGGCGGCGCACCGATCCAGCGCGCCAGCATGCTCGCCGTGCCCTGCACGCTATGGCAGAGACCCGTGGCGACGATACTGGTCTCCTTCTGAATCGCACGGCAGTTGATCACCATCGGGTTGGTATAGTTGAGCATCACCGCGTTAGGGCAGAGCCGCTCCATGTCTCGCGCAATGTCCACCATCACTGGCGTTGTGCGCATGGACCGGAAAATGCCGGAAGGGCCGCGCGTATCGCCGATATTCGTGTCAATACCGTACTGTTTGGGGATCTCGATGTCGGTGCGCCAAACGTCGGTCTGGCCGACCAGGATGGTGACGATAACATAGTCAGCGCCGTCCAGCGCTTCTTCCCGGCTGACGGTTGACTCGACCGTAGCGGGATAGTTCCCTTCCCTGACGATGCGCCGCACTGCCTGCTCGATATAGCCAAGTTTCAGTGGGTCGATATCCATCAGGCAGATGGTCGCGTCCTCAAGAAGCGGGAACGTAAGTACATCTTTGACAAGCTTGCGGGTGAAGCCAAAGCTGCCGGCTCCTATGAATGTGACTTTCGGCAAAGGGAAACCTCCTCTTGAGAACGGTTGAAATCGAGCAACGAAGCCGGCCTTAAGGCTTCAGTCAATCAGAGTTCATTGACAACTGAGTTTGCGGCGCATTTAGTGTGAAGCGTTCCGGCCACGCTTCAAATTCATAGAAACTTGTGCTTGTTCATAGTAACTTGTGCTTGCCATCGCCCCTACAGCAACGCCCTATACCCGCAAAATCCGGCCAAAAAACGGTACAGGAGAACGACGCGCACGCAGGGCATTGACGATTCCGACAACCCATGCCACGACCACCGCAAGATAGACGGCGACCACAAGCGCAAATATATAGGCCGCGACGACACCGCCAAATGGCAGGAGAGAAATGAGCCAGGAAAACACGATCCAGACTACAGGCGCCAGTATCAATGCCGCAACGATCGAAAGCGACTGCATCGCGTGATAGCGCGAAAAAGAATCCTCTTTACGCAGCGCCAGAATATACGCCGGACCAAGAACTGGCAGAAGATAGGCCAGCAGGGCAGCGTCGATGTTGGGCCCCCGCCTCTCCATTTCGCTTTCGGTCATTCCCCTTCTCCGATCCCCTGCAGGGTTAACTCCCGTGCAAAATGACAGCTGGCAAAATGCCCCGGTTCGATCTCCTCCAGATGCGGCTCCTCTTGCGTGCACTGCTCCTGCGCGTAAAGGCAGCGCGGGTGAAAAACACACCCGGAAGGCGGATTGGCCGGGCTGGGAATGTCGCCTTCCAGTATGATCCGATTCAGCTTTATATCGGGATCTGCCGGCGGAATGGCCGAAACCAGCGCCTCGGTATACGGGTGAAGCGGCCGCCCGAGCAGCCGTTCCGAATCGGCAATCTCCACCAACCGGCCAACGTACATGACCGCGATCCGGTCGCACATGTGCTCGACAACCGAGAGGTCATGGGCGATGAACAGATAGGTCAATCCCAGTTCGTCCTTCAACTCCTGGAGGAGGTTCAGCACCTGGGCCTGAATCGATACATCCAGCGCCGAGACCGGCTCGTCAGCAATGATCAGCCGCGGCCTGAGCGCCAGCGTCCGCGCCAAGCCAATCCGCTGCCGCTGCCCTCCGGAAAACTCATGCGGATAGCGGCGCATATAGTTCGGTTCAAGCCCGACGGCCGTCATCAAATCTGAAACCCGGTCCTCCAACTCGCGGCCGGACGCCTCCTTATGGATGATCAGCGGTTCTCCGATGAGGTCCTTCACAGTCAGACGAGGATTCAGAGAACTGAAAGGATCCTGAAAGATCATGCGCATCTCTTTGCGCAGCGGCTTCATTTCCCCCTGGTCAATCTTGGCGATATCGATGCGCTCGCCTTCGCCCGACGTGTACCAGATCTCGCCATCCGTCGGATCGTAAAGCCGCAGCACCGACCGTCCAACAGTGGTCTTGCCGGAGCCGCTCTCTCCCACGAGCCCCAATGCTTCATTGCGCTTTATCGCAAAGGTGACGCCGTCAACGGCCTTGACGTGCCCGACAATTCGTTGCAGGAATCCCTCACGAATGGGAAACCACTGTTTCAGGCCGTTGACTTCAAGCAGAGTTTCTTCCATATTATATCTTCGCTCTAGCCCTATTCGTTGGATTTGGCGGCAATCCGGAAATCATCCGTAGCCAGCAGTATGTCCGGGTCCGTCCAGCCCTTCCATTCTTGCAGCTGCTGAAATGCCCTGCGATAAATGAGCTGCACTTCAATGCTGACTTCGCCGCCGCCCTGGCCGTCGTCGTCGGGCAGACTAAAGCGGAAGCTTCCCTCCGCCGAAGACAGGGCCGGGATGCGTGTGTCTTCGACCAGCTCCACCAACCGCCAGTGCGAGTAAGTCGGTTCTTCTCCCGTCAACGTATCCCTCAGGATCTTGGCATACGCCTGGCCGGCAAGTCCAGCAACATCGCCTGCCCATTCAGGGAGCAACTCGCCTTCAACCAAGGCAAGTTCTTCACCGCTGCCGTCAGTTGCCCGTACCACCAGCAGCACCTGCCGCAGTGGCGAGCCAGTAGGATAGTGATGACCCGCCCCCGTGTTGCTTACAACCGTGTTTACAACTATCTCGGCGCCCTCGATTTCAGCGGAGCTTTCCAGCGAAATCGCGCTTTTCAGAAACCGTTCGTCGGTTGCGCCGGGCATCTGATGCAGGTGGATCTGGTCCAGCTCCCGAAATAGTCCACCTTTTTCGGGGTAAACGAAATAGCTGCGCTGCGACTGTTCGGCCAGTTTTCCCAGACCGGCAGGCAACGTGCGCCCGCTGGTCCTTTCCAACCAGGCCGCCGTCTGCACCACCGACTCCATGCGCGATGTCAGTCGCGGCGCCTCGGGCATATGACAGTTCTGGCAGGTCTGACCGCTATCGGGATCACTGTAAGGGCTCTCCAGCCACTCTCCGTAAGAATTATAGATCTCTGTCGTGTCATTGACCCCGAAATGACAGCCCGCACAGAACGCGCTCTCACGGTGTAGCTGATTGAAACTGTCCTTGGGTCGGGCAACGTCGTCGACGGTACCCATTAACAGGTCCTCGCCCGTCTTGGGCCTGTAGAGAGTCATCGAAAGAATACCAGGCATCGCCGGGTCCGGGAGCAGCGTGTCGGTATAGAAGTTCACGGCCCCAATCTTGTGGCAAAAGTCACACGATATCCCTTCCGAGGCCACGCCAACCGCTTCATTTGGGCTTACACCGTCCGGCAGTTCGTCGCTGGCGTCGCTGGTCTCCTGCATATGGCAACCGTTCCAGCCGCAGCTGTTGTCGGCGTCCAGTTTCGAAGCCATCGGCGTGTGGCAGGAGGCACAGTTGCCGTCCCGTTTGGGAAAGTCCACCTTGAAGCCGGGACCAAAGTAAGGATCGTCGGGGTCGCGCGTGCGGGGCAGCCCGGTATCGTAGTTGCTGTTGCGGCTGCGGTTGCCCTCAATGTCAGTCCCATTGTACATCGTCAGAAAGCGGACGTTGACCGCCGACTGGCTGTGCGCGTCGAGCCGCCACTCGGTATAGGAGGGGTGGCACTCACCACAGTTCTCGGACGGCTCCCAGTCGTAAACGGCGTTATCAACCCTGTTGTGGGGATGCAGCTCGATGCCAACTTCCCCTTCGCCGCCGCTCGCTTCCGTCCAGCCAAAAATGTAACCCTCCGCCCAGGCCACCAGGGTCACGCTTTCCTCTACCGGAACGCCTTCGATCGTGAACGCCCCGCCTTCATCCGTATAAGTATGGTTCGCCGTCGTCTGCACTCGGACCAGAGCCCCTTCGACAGGACCATCCGCGTCGGTCACGATGCCGCTGACGGAAGCGGTAGCCGGTTGGGGCCAGGCGAATACGACAGCCACGGTACCGAACGAGAGCAATACGAGTAGGAAAAGGAGCAATATGATAGGACGGGCCCAGGCCCGAAGCATAATTGCAAAAGCGCCGCCCCCGTCCTGAAATGACCTACGCCTGCCCAACTTCGTTCTCCGTCAGCTTCTCAGACTATCGAATAGGGGTCGGCCGCATCACGCAGACCGTCTCCCAGAAAGTTGAATCCCAGCACGGCGACGATGATGAATATGACTGGTGTCATGATCCAGGTATGCGTGCCGAGTGTCTGCAAATTCTGCGCGTCCCGCATCAAGAATCCCCAGCTCACAAGCGGTTCCTGGATTCCAATGCCAAGAAAGCTGAGAAAGGCCTCAGCAAGTATAATCTGAGGGATGGTAAGGGTGAGCACAACGATGATGTGGCTGATCGAATTGGGGAACAGGTGCAAGAAGATGATTCGCGCGTCGGAAGCGCCCATCTCCTTGGCAGCAAGAATGAAGTCAGTCTCACGGAAGGCCAGCACTTTTCCACGCACTTCGCGCGCCAGCAGCGTCCATGAGAGCAGCGAGAATATGATCACCATAACAATAAAGACCTGCAGCGAGTCCCACGTGCGCGGAATGATCGCCGCCAGTGCCAGCCACAGCGGGAGCTGCGGAAACGAGGCCACAAACTCCACAAACCGCTGTATGACATTATCGATCAAACCGCCATAGTAACCGGAAACGATGCCAACCACCGCGCCCACAACGATGCTGACCAGCGTCGCAAACAGGCTCAGCGACAGCGAAATACGCCCAGCCGTGCAGGCCCGGCCCCACAGGTCTCTACCCTGCTTCTCCGTTCCCAGCAGATGGATCTTCCCGCCTTCGCCCACGCCGAAAAGATGATAGCGGGTCGGGATTAACCCAAGGATCTTCCACTCCCAGCTCTTGACCAGGAACTGTATGTCGTAACGCTGTTCAGGGTCCTCTTCCCATAGTGGCTCGAAAGTCTTTGGATCAATCGTCACTTCCAGATTGTAAACAAAAGGACGGAGGTGAAACTTCCCCTCTGTATCGATCATGCGGATCCTGGTGGGCGGGATAAAGCTGTCCTGCAGATTGGCGTCCCCAGGATCGACAGGCGCAAAGAACTCGGCGAAAATAGCCAGAATAATCAGCGACAGCACCATAAGGCCGCCGGCAATAGCCGGCCGGCTCTTCCTGAACCGCTGCCAAACCAGTTGGAAGTAGGACTCGTGCTGCTCTTCGCCCGAGTCATCCGACAGAAGCCCGGTTTCGGCGCTAACCTCGTTCTGCAAATTTGACATAGTAAATTCAAGAATTTGGTGAAGCGGAATTAGTCATGACAGGATTGTCGCAGGCGAAAGACTGGAAATCCGTCAGAGAATGCCGGCCCCTGTCGACGTCTGCCAAAAATCGTCCGACCACGAATAAGAAGGCTCATCCCACTCTACGAAAACCGCACCCGCGGATCCAGCACCGCCAACGAAATATCGGCGATCAAATTTCCAGCCACCAGCAGCACGCCATAGATCAGAAGACAACTGGCGGCGATATAAATGTCCTCATTGCGAAGCGACGTCAACAGCAGCGTCCCGATCGTCGGCAGACCCAGCACGATAGACGCCTGCAACTCGCCCTGAAGCATGTAGGGAAGCACCGTCCCCTGGTACATGATGATCGGGTGCAGCGCATTCGGCACCGCGTGCCGTCGCATCACCTGGCCCTCAGTCAACCCCTTGGAGCGTGCCGTCGTCACATACTGCGCGTTCAACTCGTCAAGCATGTTGCCGCGCATCACCCGCATGTTACGAGCCACGCCGCCAAGCCCGGCAATAACCACGACCGGCCAAATGTGTTGCATCAGATCGACCAGCTTTGCCCAGCTTTCTCGCGCCTCTTCGACGCTGCCGAACGCCCACGGCACAACCACGTATTGTGGAGAGTGGAAAGCAGTTACGTGCTCCTGCTCCAGCGTAAAGACGAGGAAAAACATTAATGCTAGTGCTATCCAGAACCGCGGCAGCGCCGAAAGGATAAATGCAATGAATGCTGCCACATTGTCGGCGATCGAATATTGGCGCGGCGCGACAAAGATGCCGGCGATTATGCCGACCGCAGTCGACGTCAAGTGGGCCAGGACTGCCAACAGCAAGGTGCGCGGCAGCCGTTCAGCGATCAACTCCCCTACATCACGCTTATAGGCGAATGAAAAGCCGAAACTCCCCTTCGTCACCATGTCCCGAATCCAGACATAGAACTGAATGGGGAGCGGCCTGTCCAGTCCATAGCGCTCTCGGAAAAGATTCGCCTGACGTTCCGCCTCTGATTCGGTAGCCCCGCCCTGCTCGATCAGGAAGGACTCGTAGCCGTCGGCATAGTCGCCAGGAGGCAACTGGATCACGATAAAACTGACCAGCGCGATTCCCAGAACGACGGCAACTGAGACGGAAAAGCGGCGTACTATGAATCCAATCATTAGATAGGCTTCTACGTTGTGTCAGGAATGCTTGTTTGGAAAACAGAAGAGGGAGGAGTGAGAACGGCTCCCACTCCTCTCTCCTCATTACTCTCTACGCTAACATCTATTCGCTCTCGTAAGTCGGAATCACGCCCGGGCGCAACTGATCGATCTGCTCCTCAGGGGCAACCCAAACCTGTTCCGGCATCACATTTTCCCAGGTCCAGTTGTACATGAACACGGGCATGCCTGCAGGGACGTTCTTGAAGCGCTTGGCAGCGGCCAAACCGTAGCGACCGACAAAGACGCCGATGAAGTGGACATTCTCTGTCGAAATCTGGTTGTATTCGGCCATCAGCTCTTTGCGAATGTCGGTGTTGGGCTCCACGCAGAAGGCCAGCGCCAAGTCAACAAGCTCCTGCTCGAAGTCAAGAAGCTCGCGCGGCTCGGAGCCTTCGCGATGGAAGCTGAACTCTCGCTCGATTGGAGCCAGTTCACGGCAGCGGGTGAAGGGAACGGCAAAGGTCTGGCTGTCGCGGTCGACTCTCATCTCCCATTCGCCAGCCTCGTTCATCTCACGGCGGGCCGCGCTGTTCAGCGGCCGCACGTTAATCTGAACGCCCAGATCGCCAAGCAGAGTAACGGCAGCATCGCCAACCGTCTGCGTCTCTTCAGCATCTTCACTGGTGACCAGCGCCAAAACCAGGTTCTCACCGCTGGCAAGGCGGTCGGCCGGCCAGTTCAGAATGCCGTCGCCGTCAGTGTCCTCAAAACCCAGGTCGGCCAGCAAGGCGGCTGAGGCCTCAGGGTTGTGGTTGTAATAGGCTACAGTACTGCGATCGAAGTAGGAGGAGCCGGGGAACAGACCACCTGCCCAGCCTCTCAGGAATGGCCCGCGCAAGATCGACTGCGAAATGCCGTCGCGGTCCAGCGCGAAACTTACGGCCTGGCGGAAGCGAAGGTCGCGGAACAGTTCCCGCACAGCGGAATCGCGGTCATCCTTCACGCCCAAAGTCGTCGAAAGATTCAGCTTGATGCTGAATCCCAAGGTCTCCGGGCCCCACTCGACGTAGAAGTGGGCGTCGTCTTCTTCGGCCCGTTTCAGCGTCTCGATGAAGGTGCTCGGATTCTCCAGGTTGGAGTGGTCAGCCGAACCGGCCAGCGTGCTGAGCGTTCGCCCAACGCCTGACGGCCCTTTTTCAAAGACAACCTCATCCAGATAGGGAAGCTGGTTGCCGGCTTCGTCAACGCCCCAGTAGTACGGATTGCGCCGAAGGATCATCAACTCGTCGGTGATGTACTCGACCGGTACAAACTCGCCCAGCACGACAGGAGTCTTGTCAGGCGGCATCGCCGCTTCAAAATCAACATAGTCCATGTCGCTGTTGTACTTGGGATGCAGCGGTTTGAGGATATGAGACGGCGAAATGTGGAAGTCACCTTCGTCCATCTGGAAGAGGGACTGAACTGGGAACGCGACCGGATAGACAAACTTGAAAGTGTAGTCGTCGATCACCACAAGTTCCGTCATCTGATCTTCAAAGATCCAGGCCGACGCGCCCTTTGGCGACTGTACGTTCGGGTCGACAATCATGTCTTCCCACGAGAACAGTACATCTTCCGTGGTGAACGGATGACCGTCCGACCACTTGGCGCCCTCGATGATGCTCATGGTCAACTCATGGCCGTCCTCGCTCCATTCCCAGCTCTTAGCCAGATACGGCAGCGGCTCGAGCGAATCGGAACGGCGATAGATGGGGCCGGACTTGAGCAGCGACGCATACGCAGCCGCTTCGATGCCGAACCAACCAGCGCTCTGACCAGCGCCGCGGTTGTAGCCTTCGGTCGGGCAGGCGGAGAAGTCGCGCCAGACACCGCCGTAGACGCCAATCCCGTCGGCCATTCCACTCTCGAGAATTACCCGCGGCTCGACAGGCAGGCGCTCTTCGACCGGCGGCAATACGCCTTCGGCCACAAGCTCACTCACCCACTCGGGCTCACTGTAGGAGTCGAGTGCCTTATAGGTCAGGATCTGGTCCAGAGGCAGCTTCTGCACTTCACGGCTGCCGACAATCAACTGTGGTTCAGGATACTCGGTAGGCGAAAGGTCCACCTCCGCCATCGCCTCTTCGGCGTCTTCTTCCTCGGCCTCAGCAGCTGCAGGCGCGGCTTCTTCAGCCGGCGCCTCGGCGGCCGCCGGTTCACTGTCGCCGCCGCCACAGGCATTGACCAGCATCGCCGTTACGATCAACAGCGAAAGAATGAGGAAGATCGTCCTCTTTTTGCTTCTTGACATTCACATGCCTCCTTGAAATGTGTGTATATATGAATATGCCACTTCACGCCAACATTGACGCGACCAGGCAACTAGATGTCAGTCTAAGACGGGCAGCATCGAAATGATCTTCTGCTGCGGTCCCCAAAAAGACCGTAACTCTCGTGCAGACACCGCATTACTCATGCAGCCAGCACGCCGCCGAGTGCCCCGGCTCATGCTCCTTGAACTCAGGAGACTGCTCCCAGCAGATCTCCATCGCATCAGGGCACCTCTCGGCAAAGGCGCAGCCGCGAATATCCTCCATCGGGCTTGGTACCATCCCCGTGATCGGGACCAGACGAGTGTCCTCTTTCCGGCCCAGGACAGGCACCGAGTTGAGCAGCCCGATGGTATAGGGATGTTTCGGATTATGGAAGATTTCAGAGACAGGCGCGTACTCCACCACCCGCCCCATGTACATGACTGCCACATGATCCGCCATCTGCGAAACGACGCCCAGGTTATGTGTGATAAGCACAATCGCTGAATCAAATTCAGACTGCAGTTCCCGCATCAAATCCAGGATCTGTGCCTGAACCGTTACGTCAAGCGCAGTGGTCGGTTCGTCCGCTATAAGGATCGACGGATTGCAGCTCAGCGCCAGCGCGATCATGACTCGCTGTCGCATTCCACCACTCAACTGATGCGGATACTCGCCGATGCGGCGTTCGGGATCGGCAAT
Organism: Caldilineaceae bacterium; assembly: GCA_958295845.1. GTDB lineage: Bacteria > Chloroflexota > Anaerolineae > Caldilineales > Caldilineaceae > Bin5. The sequence goes on along the minus strand of OY282376.1, from coordinate 3,082,495 downwards.
ATGGACCCTGTTCAACATCTCTACGGCCCGGTCCTGTGCCGCCCGCCTCGACATGTTCTGGTGCAACAGGACAGACTCCGAGATCTGCTTTCCGACCGGATGGAGCGGGTTCAGTGAGGTCATCGGCTCCTGAAAGATCATCGCGATCTCGGCGCCGCGAATGTCGCGCAACTGCCGGCTGCGCGGCTCCAGCTTGACGATATCGACGGTGTCTCCATCCTTGCGGTGGAGCAGAATTTCCCCGTCCACAATCTTTCCAGGGGGAGACTGGATAAGCCGCATCACCGAGCGAAACGTGACGCTCTTCCCGCACCCGCTTTCGCCTACGACGCCCAGGGTCTTTCTGCGCCCTACGGCGACATTTACGCCGTCAACAGCCTTCACAACCCCTCGTTCAAGAAAGAAGTAGGTCTTCAGATCTCGAAGTTCGAGGATCGTGTCGTCCGCGTCGCTTTCATTATTGGTCGCCGCACGCGACGGCGCCTGCCGACTCAATGTCATAGACCTGCTCTTGCCCGCCGGTTCGTAGCCAGCGGGAAATAAGTGAGAGTGAAACGCAAGTGAGGCGGGCCCGGCACCGGCCAGAGACGAAGAGGGGGTGGATTCGTCCTACTGCCGCTTGTACGTGAGCATAGCTTGTACGTGAACATAGCATGCCGCCCAAAACAGCTTCGGCCGCGTTGTCAGGCCGGGAGCGGGGAAATTGTAGCTACTGAGGGCATGTTTGTCAATTTTCAAGGCCCGCGAATTGCAGAGGCTAAAATGACTGCTGATCAGTTTCCTGAATACTCGGTGATTCGCATGGCCTGTCTGCCGCCTGCTGGCGCAAACAGTCAAAAGGGGTTAACGCGAGTGAGAGCGGGGAGCATTATGAGGGGTTGCCAAGCAGATGTAGCCGGAGTCACCATATCACGGAGACAAAGAGGAGGTAGAGTTTCCACAGTAGAAGGAAGCAACCGAGTCACCCCTGGGTTCGGCTTCTGGAAACACCACGTCTCAAATTCAGGCGCGTTCTCTGAGTCTTCGGACGGAATCGATTGACGGGACTAACATTAACCCGGGTTTATCTAAGGCATCGGTGCTCGCCGGGACGTTCGGAATTGCAACAATCCTCCTTGGAGCTATGCAGGATTCCCACGAAACCCAAGATGCACAGCCCTGTCCGCCTGTTCCTAGAAGGCGAACGGAATGAGGCCAATTTTCCAAGATAAGTGTTGGAATTTTCGGCCTCTGAACCCGGAATTGCCACAGAGCCGTCCCGGTGAACCGACTCTCTATTCTACAAAGTTATGTCTTACTTGTAACCGGGACAACCTAAGCGTAGCTGGCCACGGCATCGCGCCTGTCCTACCGGCCTATACGCCTCACACAGAAGTCGGATTCACAAACTGAATGTACATCAGTTCAGGCCATGCCCGGACGGTCATTCTAGCCTCTTACTGCGCCACCAGATTGACGGAAGCCGCCTAAGTTTGCCCAACGTATTGACTCGGGCCCGCCGGGTAAATACGTCGTAGTCATTTCTCTCGATATCAGCAAGAATCGCACGATAGAGCTCGGCTGCCGCGCCAATCGCGAAACGCCCATCAGCATTAAGAAGCCCAATGCCCGGCCATGCCTCTTCGTAGAGTTGACGCGTGCGCCCAATCTGAAATCGCATAAACGCTCGCCAGCGGTCATCGACCAGGCCGGCGTCAATATCCTTCTCATCCAGGCCGAATTTGCGCAGGTCCTCCAAGGGAAGGTAGAGGCGCCCGTCCTCCCAGTCCTCGCCTACATCTCTCAAAATATTCGTCAACTGCAACGCCACGCCTAACTTTAGAGCGTAAGGAATCGCTTCTGCACCGGAAAATCCGATGATGTGCATGCTCATCAATCCTACGGTTGCGGCCACACCGTAACAGTAGTTTGTCAGGTCTGCGAATGTATTGTAGCGCTTGTCCGTGATGTCGCGTGCTACGCCCTGAATGAGCTGTTCGGCGTAACGGGGTGGAATCCCGAACTGCCTTCGGGCATCTGACCACGCCAGGGCCACCGGATCGCGCCCGTCCGCGGTCTGCTTGAGAGATTGTGCTCGCCAGGCAGCAAGTGCGTCTCGCACCGCGTCAGGGTCGCCCTTCCCACTTGGCGGCTTGTCTACTATGTCATCGCTTTTGCGGCAGAATGCGTAGAGCGCACGCACCGACCGCCTCTTCTCCCGAGGTAGGAGTCGCGACGCTGTAAAGAAGGACCGGCTGTTCACCGCGGTAACGGCTTCACAGAAGTCATAGGCCAGGTCCAACTCCTTTTTGTCCCTGATCTTTGGGCGTGGCAGCGGACCATAGGCCTGCCCTGCCTCGTACGCGAGCGAGAGTAGAGGGCGTTCCCATTCGCGTATTCTCAGAGTCATCAGAGCCCCCTTGCTCATTGAACCTCTCCTTCTCCGACTCTTTCGAAAGTCACGGGTTGTACAATACCAAATTAGTGCATTCGGCGACCTGAGTCAAGGGTTCGACCAAAATCGGGAGACTATCCTACTACGTGCCATGATGGCAGCCCCCCCTCCCCTCGAACTGAACCCTTCGAAACGACTCAACTACAACCGATTCGCAACCCCGATTGAGCCGGGCCCAGGTTTTCTCACGCCCCACTCCTCTTCACTCTCTCCTTGCCTTTGGGCGGTCGGGCCATCGGCTCTCCCTTGTGCAGGGGTTGCGCCCCCGCAACGCCCCGCCCTAGCTAGCCACCTTGCTTGTTCTTCCCCAGCACTGTGTCTAGTCAACAGTGTCTGGTCCCCCTTTGCCGTCTCAACCCGCTAACCATCGACCTCCCCCCGCAGAAGTTACTGACTACTGACCACGGCAGTTCCGGGCGGTCGTGCCTTCGGCCCTCCTTTGTGCGGGGGCTCCGCCCCCGCAGCGCCCCACCCCCCAAAAACATGCCTCATCCACCATACGCCGTTATTCCAGCGGGGCGTCCTGTCCAAGGTGACGCCAGACAACCAGTACACGATGACTTAGCCCGTATAGAAGCGTGACTGAAAGTCTGGTCCACACCGGTGCTGTTCATGGCTTTGTAGCTACAACCCCTCTCTGATTGTGTCACCAGGAGAACGTGTAGGCCTTCGAATCGAGAAGCTTAACTCCTGGCAATTCCCAACTTGCCCGGAGGCTCCCAGGGCGACTGGCCGCGGGCAATTGCCCCGTCGAGGAACGCGACAGGCTCCTACTGTACCCGGCCGGCTGTTTGGTTCTTTCGATTGGACACTCACCCTCCCTCGAATCACCAGCCAACGTTAACTGCGCAGTCTAACGCACTTCATCCGTCGGTGCAACACTTGCCAATGTATATTCAATATTGTGTTTATGTTTTGTATAAGTTATGCCAGACTGACAGGGGCTGTTCCTGTAGGGAATCCACGGACTGTCCGTGCTTTGGGCAGGTTCGGGCACGCAAACTTCGCCGATTGGCATGTCGTCTCTTGATGCTCAACCCTCGCGGCCAGCATAGTGTATTTCTCAACCTTCGAATTTCTGGATTTGTAATTCGAGTCAAAAGTGCGTAATATATCATAGTTTTATTGTTCGACACCGCGCATGCAGGAAATGCGGAGTACAAGTACGAGGGAGTACGTGTACATATGAGCACTCAAATCCCATCTTTTAATCTCAAAGCCGTTGTCCGGGAGACAGGCATCAAGGCAGAAACTCTCCGGGCCTGGGAGCGTAGGTACGGGATTCCCCGTCCCGCGAGAAGCGCGGGCGGACACCGCATCTACTCTCGACGAGATATCGACACTTTACACTGGTTGAATCGGCGTCGCTTGGAAGGTCTCAGCATAAGTCGCGCAGCTGAACGTTGGCAGACACTGGAAAACGATGGCCGGGACCCTCTGCACGAGCAGAGTTTGGCTCCCGACCAACATTTCTATGCAGGCCAGTTTGCAGACGGCCCCAAGAACGAATACGGCGAAAACGAAGAATTAGATGACCAGATCAGTACCGCCTGTGCTGAGTGGTTAGCTGCCTGCATTGCCTTCGATGAATCTGAAGCGCAGCGAATACTTTCCCAGGCCTTCGCCCTGTTTCCTGTCGAAACCGTCTGCATTCATGTGATCTGCAAGGGACTGCGCCAGTTGGGAGAGGAGTGGCACGGCGCCAGGGTGACCACGCAGCAAGTTTCCTTCGCTGCCGCCCAGGCCATACAACGAGTCAAAGTTCTACTAGGCGCCTCCCCGCCCCCGACTCGACCCGGCCTGGTATTGTTGGCCTGCCCCCCAGGCGAACATCACACATTTGGTTTGGCGCTAATGCAGCTGATCCTGAGAAGGATGGGTTTCGGGACCGTCTTTTTGGGTGAAAACCTCTCTCTTAGCGAAATGGAAGTTACGCTCAATAGAATACAGCCTGACCTCGTCGTGCTCGTTTCGCAGCAGCTCAGGACAGCCGGAAATCTGTTGGAAATGTGTGAACTGGTTTCCGGGCAGGGAGTGCCAGTGGCATTCGGAGGCCGCATATTCAATCTCTCTGAGTCCGTCCGCCGTAGGATCCCAGGGGAATACCTTGGCGCTGACCTGCACCAGGCAGGAGGCAGAGCAGAAACCCTGCTTGCGACACCGGGTCAAATGAGCAGGCCAACTGCATTGAGCACCAGATTCCAAGACCTCATCATCAGCTATACGGCAAACCTGTATCAAATCTCTGCCCGCGTTTTGAATGTGGATCAAAGAAGGCCGCAGGGGTGGGGGAGACTCGGGAGGCCCCACTTTAGCATCAACAGCTCATTGATGTCAGCCCTGCGCCTGGGTGACCCTGCCCTGATCTCACTGGAAGCGGAATGGATCTATACCTTCCTCGCGTCTCGAGGCCTTCAATTCGGGGTGCTGGAAGAGTACTTGCATGTGGGAATCTCAGCTGTCCAGGCCGAACTCGGCAGCGAGGGCGACCCCATCGTTACCATGTTGGAAACGCTGCGAAGAGATGTGGGCCAGTGTTACAACGAGAGCTAGTTAAGCCAGTTTTTCGGCAACGAAAAGCTCCCAACGGCTGCGGATTCTTTGGGCCCGGCTTGTTGCGTTTCCTGCAGGCTGCTCAAACCGGATGGCCTACCTAGATTTCCTGGCCGCCTTCATTGCCATTCCCGCCCTCTTCTTTGCTATTCTCAACCTCTGGCTGCGCAGTTCAGGGCATGAGTTCCCCTCTTCGCTGCAGGCTTGGCCTGCCTTACCGGTAGTAGGGGGACACGTCCTGCTTGCACTCCTCTATACATCCCCCTGGGACAACTATCTGGTCGCCACAGGAGTCTGGTGGTACGACCCCGACCTCGTGTTAGGCATCACATTTGGCTTTGTGCCCTTAGAGGAATACCTGTTCTTTGTTGGTCAGACATTGCTTCTGGGCCTTGCACTTCTGGCAGCGGTGCGCCTCTTGCCGCGTCCTGCCCGCCCCTTTCGTTCCAGGCCCCGGCTGCGTCTGAGCTCGGCCTGCCTGACTTTCGCCCTCTGCTTGCTGGGATTCTCTCTTCTGGGACTGGGGCGCCCTCGTGGCGCCTATCTCGGATTGGAACTGGCATGGGGAATGATTCCGCTAACGGTTCAACTGGCATTCGGAGCCGACATCCTCTGGCACTACCGGGGCCCAGTCCTCTGGACGCTCTTGCCTGGAACTCTCCTCCTGTCCCTCGCCGACGCCTTTGCTATCAACGCGGGGACGTGGACGATTGATCCCCAACAGTCAACTGGCTTTTTGCTTGGAGGTGTTCTACCCATGGAGGAATTCATCTTCTTCCTCGTGACGACATCGATGGTCGTGTTTGGCGTGACTCTGATGATAGCCAGTCGTAGCCACCAGAGAGCCGGTTGGATCCCAGCGAAAATGAGAAAGCTGCCATGAAAGTAGCGTTTTTTCTCCGACCTTACATACTATTGCTGGCTCTGCTCTTGGCTGTAATCCTGTCCGATGCGGCACTCGCACACCAACCGTTCTTCGAGGATCCGGATACAACCGCCAGCGCCCCAATGTCCGTCAGCGACCCTGAAATTTCTACGGCACTCTATTCGACTTTGGAAACGCCAGGAGACATCGACTACTTCACCTTCACAGTTTCCGCCCAACAGACTATCGAAATCGGAATTACTATCCCGCAGATCGAGGGACAGGAGCAGTTTGCCCCTACAGTTGGTGTGATCGCAGATGGACTGGATAGAGATTCAGTTTCGGAACTGCCAGCAGACGCCCTTCAGCTTGTCTCAGGTCGGAGGGGAGCGGTCGTGTTGGAACCTGTGCAAGCGACGAACTTCTTCGAACCGTTCAGCCGAACTGCATATTGGCAGCGGCAACGCCGGCGAATCACATTTCCATCTGACAGTGGAGTACTTGTCGTTGTCTGGCATCCTCAGGAAGCCGTTGGGCGCTATACACTCGTCGTTGGCCAACGCGAAGTGATCGGCGGAGACTTCGCATTCGCAAGCAAACTGCGAGACTACTGGACGCCGGTACTGCTTTCACCGGTGGCCGACTCCGACACGGTTGATAGCGCCGTCCAAGACACTGACCAAGAGCTTCCAGTTTCGCGATCGGATGCGACTGAATCAGATTCTTCGACGCCACGATGTTCGTGGCTCATGCGTGTACTGGTAACCCTCCTGGGCGCGGAAGAACGTTGCCAGTGAGTAGCCGCCGGCCGGCCATCCGCGCCAATGTTGCTGAATCCCCGCCCAGCGACCTCGGTCGGATTCTTGGCGAGCTGCGCAGCCAGCTGAACGTTGGCAGCCGCGTACTGCTAAGCATTTGGCTGTTACTGATGATCCTGATCCCCCACATACTTCGTCTGGGCGATCAGGATACCCTCTTCCTCGCCCTGTCACTTTCGATCATGGTACAGGTTTGCTTGGTTCTCATCCTCCTCATTCCAACCTTGAAAGGGCAAGAAACCCTCAGAATAGGACTCTTGGTAATCGCGCTAGCCTGGCTGGCGGAATTCGTTGGCCATAACACAGGGTTTCCCTTCGGCCGGTATACCTATACGGACGCTCTCTGGCCCCAGATCGGAGCAGTCCCGGTACAGATTCCCGTCGCGTGGCTCATGATGCTGCCCCCTGCCTGGGCTGCCGGAACGGCTATCTGCTCAAAAATGTACAGCGGCGCAAACAGCCCCCTCTGGAGGAACAGGGCAGTCTCCTCCCTTACCTCAGGACTGGCATTCACGGCGTGGGACCTGTTCCTCGATCCGCAGATGGTTGCCTGGGGCATCTGGCAATGGGAACTGCCGGGTGCCTACTTCGGCGTACCTCTCGTGAACTTCGTCGGCTGGACGACAATCGCATCCTTGGTTCTGTTTGGTCTTTCCTACGCCATCGACGTCAAAAATCTTCCGGTAGATGGCCTTCTCGTCGTCTATACAGTCGTCTGGTTACTCAACTCTGTGGGCCTCGGTCTGTACTTCGATCTGCCCGGCGCCGCCGCAGCTGGGTTTGTGGGGATGGGGATCTTCGTTGCCGGGGCATGGCGTCAGCGCCTTGCCACACCGAGATGAATCTCTTCCTCTGGACACTCGCCGCCTACCTTTGCGGTAGCCTGCCCTTTTCAGTCTGGCTGGGTCACTTGTTTCTGGGAAAAGAGATTCGACAGTTCGGCGACGGCAATCCCGGCGGCACGAATGTGATTCGCGCTGGGAGCAGAGCGCTAGGCCTTGCCGCCATCCTCCTCGACGGCCTGAAAGGCCTCCTGCCGGTGCTTGCCGCCCAGGAGATTGGGGGCCTGCAGGGTTGGGGCCTTACGGCCGTAGCACTGGCCGCGGTAGCAGGTCATGCCTTCTCGATCTTCCTGCGCTTCCAGGGTGGAAAAGCGGTAGCAGTCACTTTCGGCGTCTGGGCCGGGCTTACCGGATGGGGTACACTCTTCCTTCTTGGCGCGCTGTTGCTCCTCGCCTACTATACGATCTCGATAGATGGGTGGGCGGTAATCTGCGCCTTACTCGGCCTGCTGGTTTTCCTGGCTGCGACCGGGTCACTCGGCGCCTACCTGCCTGTCTGGCTTGGCAACGGCCTGATCATAGCTTGGAAACACCGCTTCGACCTGGCTCACCGCCCTGTGATCAGACTCCCGTTCCTTCGATGATCGCTCTGCTACTGATAGTCGCCTCAGCCGCTCTTTCAGGAATGATTCTGATACTCCTGTCAAATCTGATGAGTTTCCCACGTCTCGACTCCGCCAGCCCCTCCGGCAGCACTGTCAAAGTCTCAGTGCTCATCCCGGCACGAAATGAGGCGGCCGTCATTGGAGCTACCGTGCGCAGTCTGTTGCACCAGTCCTATCCGCGGATGGAGCTGCTCATCCTGGACGACGACTCCGACGACGGGACCGACACGGCTGCAATGGAGGCCGCGCAGAACAGCGACCGTTTGCGGTTAATCAGAGGCAAACCCATTCCCAACGGCTGGCTGGCCAAAAACTGGGCCTGTCAACAGCTGGCCGGGCTGGCTTCAGGCGAGATTCTCGTCTTCGCCGATGCCGATGTGCGATGGCAGCCGTATGCTTTGGACTCTTTGCTATACGAAATGGGACGCACCCGCGCCGACATGCTCGCAGTCATGCCCACGCAACAGACTGAATCCTGGCCCGAACGCCTCTGCGTTCCACTCATGGCGCTCGCCATCCACGCCTACCTGCCAGCGGTTGCCGTGCACCGCACCAACCACCCGTTGCTGGCAGCCGCCAATGGCCAGTGCATCGCCTTCAACCGTGCCGCCTATGACAGCATAGGAGGCCATGCCGCGGTGAGAGACAACATTCTGGACGACATCGGTCTCGCCCGCCGCGTCAAGAGAGCTGGCCTGCGTCTACGTATGGTCGAAGCCGACGGACTCATCACCTGCCGCATGTATAAGGATTGGCGAACCGTCCACGAAGGCTATGCGAAAAACATGCTCGCGGGATTCGGCGGCGCCGCCGGCCTTGTTGCCAGCGCTGTTTTCCACTGGGTCGTCTTTCTTGGCCCCTGGGCCCTTCTTGGGCTTGGATTTGCGGGCCTGCCCGTTCCCTGGCATCCCTACTGGGCGCTGTTGCTGGTCTGCGCCGCTCTCCTCGTTCGAGGTATATCGGCCTGGCGGACCCGCCAGCGGGTTGGCGACGCGCTGCTTCTCCCCGTTTCGGTGATTCTGATGACCATTATCGCCGGCCAATCGCTGTTGTGGCACTGGCGACATGGAGGACCAATTTGGAAGGGACGTCGCGCAGTAGCCTAGACCGCGCCCACGGGCGGCTTGGTTCTGTGTCACTCAGCTGCCCGCCGCCGTTGCGAGAATCTGTCCTGCACGTATGGTTTCTGGACTTGAAGTTGGATCGAGAATCCCTTGCAGTGCAGGAAGATATGCTGTCTGCTGAAGAGTGGCAGAGAGTCAGGCGCTACGCTTCATCTCTTCCCGGTCGCCGCTTTATCGTCCGGCGCGGATTGCTTCGCCGCATTCTTGGGGGGTACCTCAATCGTCCTCCTGATGAAATCAAATTCGTCTACAATGCCCACGGGAAACCCTTCCTCGCCCCAGAACTCTCTTCGGACCTGCAGTTCAGTCTGTCCGATTCGGGCGATAAGGCCGCTATAGCAGTGGGCTTGGGAGACCCTGTAGGAATCGACATTGAATGGTTGAGAACGATTCGCCTCGACAGAGTGCGAATATCTCCCGGTACGGTGCAGCGGGAAGTGGCATTCAGGGGAAACCGGTCTGCGGGCGAACACAGTTTCGAATTCTTCCAGGCCTGGACCCGCCGAGAGGCCTTAGCCAAAGCTGAAGGCGTGGGTTTGCAAATGCTGTCCCGCCAATCTGATGCATACGGTGGTGAGGACAACGCGCCAACCGATCCAGGCGCACGCACAGCCCTCGACAGAAGAGTCTTTCATCTTCACGCTCTGACGCTGCCAGCCGGCTACGTAGGCGCCCTGGCCACGCGCCCAAAGTCTCCGAAAATCGTCTACTACTCCGCCTAGACACGTCCATCGCCAGGAAAGGTCACGTGCGGCTGTACAGACTACCTCAGTTCGCCGCGCACCTGCTGAAATCCCCTTCACCCTTGAAGTTGGGACATGGAATTCGGTTTCGGTATAATGACGACTTGGATGTAGACCTGACCGATCCGAGACCACGAAGGACATAAAGATGGCACGACGCAAGCGAAGACGACGCCACAGCCCAAGCAAGGCCAATCCCCGCAGCTACAGCGAACTGCGCGCCAATGGTGCCCAGGATGCAGCCCCTACGCCAGCGGCCCCCTCTCAGATCGAGCCTAAGGCGTCTGAGCGTCCTGTCCGGTCCGCGCCAAGTCAGGGCGCCAAAGGTCAGGCCGACTGGACGACTGAGTACAGCCGGGTCTTCTCCGACCTGAAGCAGCTGTTGATCGTATCGGTCGCGCTGTTTGCGGTGATGCTTGTCGTGGGGCTGTTTCTCTGAAGGCTGTATGCAGCCATCACTTTCCTGTAACCCGAGTCACATTGCCGGCTGCTGGGTGGGTTGGTTCCATAACAGGATGACCCGAATTCCCAGATGAAGAAAGCAGCAGAGCCAGAAGCTTTGCGTGACGACGAAAAGGCTCGAGGTTGCCACCAGAACCAGGGCCGTCAGAAGCCGGTCGGAAAGAGATGCGGGGTGAAAATAGATTCCGGGTAGCGAGATAGCGGCGCCAATCCATACCGCCCAGTATTGTGGGGAAAGCGATGCAGGTGCGCTAAAGTATAGAAGCTCCCATACTGCCCCGCGCAGGAAACACCAATGAAACTCCTGGGCACAGCTCTCGAGTAGCGACGGGCTCCAGGACCGACCCGTAAACGCGATAGCCCCAAAGGGGTCTGTCTCAGTGTGCAACCGGATGCGAATCAGAACCAGGAGGACGAGCAGACAAACGAGCACGACCAGGCCCAAGGTGTACCGCGAATCCCACGCTAAGACTGTGAGCCCCATCAGACGGGGAGACAGCCCCCCCAGAATCAGCCCGAAGTATGGAACCTGGACCCAGCGCACAATCCGAACCAGGCGTTCCAGTTCCGGCGCAATCATGCGGGTCACAAAGGTCGCTGTTCCGGCCAACATGAAGCTCAGTGCCAGCCAGATGGCAGCACGCGTCGGAGGAGTAGTGAGTAGGTCTAACAGCCAGGTACTAGACATTTTGGATACTAGCGAAACCGAACGCCCGTGACCCTCCGACGACTCCTGCTGGTAGTTCTTGTGCTTGTATTCATCGTCCTGTTGAAGCCCAAAACGGTCTGGTCAGAGTTAAAACGAATCCGCGGACAGTGGAACACGATCCTGACGCTGCTCGTGATCGTAGTCGCAATTTATTTTGCGTTTGGCCTTTGGAGAGCTTATGTCAGCGGAGGCTTCCCGTAGCCCCGAACGCCGTAGTCAGGAGAATAGGGAATCCCGCTGCGAGACCGGCGCTTAGACCCGACCAACGCAAGTGAATGCCCCTGCTGTGCGAGCTTCCCCCTCCCCTCTATGAAACGGCTGCCAGCGCGCCTGTGGGACTGTCAGCGGGAGCCACGTCGTAGGAAACCTCTATCAGGTCCCCTTTTTCATCGACTACAAAGTGACTGCGGTGGATTCCCATGAATGTGCGACCGTACATCGTGCGTTCGCCCCATACGCCGTAGGCTTCGGAAATCGAGTGGTCTTCATCTACGAGCAATGTAAACGGTAGATCGAACTTGGTCCGAAACTTCTCGTGGCTCTCCTGGCCGTCGGGGCTGATACCGAAGACCACCGTGTTATTCTCCTCAAACTCCGCATGAATATCACGGAATCCACACGACTGCGTGGTGCAGCCTGGCGTGTCGTCCTTGGGGTAGAAGTAAAGCACCACTTTCTGTCCGCGATAGTCAGCCAGATTGACCGTTTCGCCGCTGTCTGTCGTCGCCTCAAAAGTCGGGGCGGGGGAGCCGGTTGTAAGTTCAGTTCTCATTTTTCCTCCCAATGAAATTGCCGGTGTATGCTTGGATGGCGCAGTAGCGCCATTTTACGAACTCATGCCCGAAGGTCCCTCTTTCTTCCCTCAATGAACCGCCTTCGCAATTTGACGGTATGGTTCGTATTCTAACCCAATGGGTACAAATACTAAAGACATCCGCCTCCGAAACTGCAGGTCAAATGCCTGTTTCAACATCTTCTATGACTATGATAGAGTAGAAGTTCAGGCCGGAAAGAAAAGTCTCACAGGAGCATGAACCACTATGTCCACGATTCGTAACCGCTTGTGGCAACAGTACCAGGACGCCGCCCAGTCTGTCTGGGAACTGCCTCCCGCGGGTCTGAACCCTGAAGGAACGGTACCCTTGCCCCCTGTTTCTCCCCTGGAGCTGACAAAGCGAAACCGCACCGTTCTGGTTCATGGCTACAAGGACGAAGCTGCCGTCTTCAACCCCCTTGCCTCATACCTGTCCGAACTGGGGCTGGAGCCCCACGCCGTCACGCTCGCGCCCAGCGACTGCAGCGTTCCGCTGGAGATGCTAGCCGAACAGCTGGCCGAGTTCATAGACAGGAACTTTCTTTCCTATCAGAAGCTCGACTTCGTCGGCTTCAGCCTTGGCGGCATAGTCGCTCGCTACTACATACAGCGAATGGGAGGACTGGCCCGTACCAATCGCCTGCTGACAGTCGCCGCGCCCCATCACGGCACTCTGATGGCATACGCCAGCAACCTTCCCGCCGCCATACAACTGCGTCCCAATAGCGAATTCCTTCACGATCTGAACGCCGACGCCGAAATTCTCGCCAGCATCCCCTTTGTCTCCATTTGGAGCCCTTTCGACCTCATGATTCTGCCGCCGTTCAACTCCCGCCTTCGCGCAGCCAGCAACATGGCAGTGTGGTCGCTCCGGCACCAGGGGTTGATAACGAGCCAGCGCGGAATAAGAACGATTGCAGAGCAGCTCCTTGCCCAGGGCCAGAATCTTCCCAGCCCTACTTTCCCCGACATGGCGGGTCGGCCTTCTCTCTCAAGGCGCACTACCGGCGAAGGCTTCGAACTGCAGAGACAAAGTTAGCCTTCTGCCTCTGCCACAAACTCAGTTCTTCCCCCTCATGGCTTTGACAGGCCAGATAGTTCCGCTGTCGCCTCCCGAAATCTGCGCAGGAGCCTTTGCACCTTCTCTGAATCGCGCCTGCCCCGCTCTATCTCCACGCCGCTGCAAAGGTCTATCCCGTGTGGCCGCACCGAGCGAACCGCGTCGGCGACGTTCTCAGGGTTGATCCCGCCCGCCAGAAAAATGGGAATGTCGATCTCTTCCATGAGCGCTGTCACCGCCGCCCAATCTCCTACTTTGCCGGTCCCCCCCAGGCGTAAGAAGCCCTCGCTCGCGTCTACCGAATCCACCAGCAGCGCGTCTGCTCCGGCATCGACGTACGCCTTCGGTGTGGCCTGTCCGTCCACGGCCGGCAGATGAACGGTCTTCCAAATCTCGCAAGGCAGAGATTGCTTCAACTCGGCAACAAGCTCCGGAGTCTCATGGCTAAGAAGCTGCAATGCGTATGGGCGTAGGGCCCTCGCAACCTCCGCTGCGAAAGCCGCGCTTGGATTGCACAGCAAAATGACATTTCTCACCCCCGACGCCCTTGCCACCGCCGCGGCCTCTTCCAAGGACAGGCTTCGCTCCGACCATTCCACGCCCACCAGGATTCCGCAGAAGTCTGCCCCGCGCCCCAGCCGCGCATCCTCCGCGCTTGTCGTACCGCAAAGTTTCAGGACCGTCATCTGCCTAGCTCCATCCCACTCGGTTCAAGCCTGGGGGAATCGCACTGCCACCGGCCACTGCCAGGACCACAGGAGCCGTACAAGAACTGCCGTAATTCCCTTCTCGCTTTCACAGTCTTCTGTACCCTTCGTTGTTCGCCTTGGTCAGTATGACCTCCCCGCCCCCTCTTGACGCCAGCCAATTGTCCGCCTTCTCCCGCAGCGCCGAAAGGTCGTGCCCAAAAGCATACAGCGTCGGACCCCAGCTGCTCATTCCCACTCCTGCGCCTCCGTTGGCCCGCAGGAACTCAGCGCACGTCGCAACCAGAGGACCCTGAGTTTCGGCCTCAAACACTTTGAACCCGTATCCCTGGAAGGCCTCCATAGCAGCACCGAATGTTTCCAGATCCGCCTCCAGGACTGCAGGCAGCATCTGCGACAGAAGAATTCTGCACATCTTCTCCACGTCGCCGGCCGGAACAGGACAGGCCTCCTCGAACAGGTCACGCTCGCGATCTCCGCTTGCGCCCTCCCCTTGTGGAACTGCGATCAGGACGTCCCAGGCTGGAAAGTCGTAGCGCGTTAGGATTGGCGGGGGCGGCACGCCTACAGAGGCCGATGAGGGCGAGTAACCGAATTTGCTTCCCTCCCCTCGCCGAAACCGGTGCCCTCCATCCAGAATGAATCCCCCTTGTTGGATCGCGCCGATGCCGATGCCAGACGTCCCGCCCCGACCGACCAGCCCGGCTATCTCCCTTGCGCCCGGACTCAGCCCGTGGAGCGCGCAGACGGCGATCCCCGCGCCCACCAGCGTCTGGGAGGCGCTGCCCAGGCCGGAGTGAGGCCGCGCCCTCTCCGCGACGGCGACGGCTGCGCCGGGAAACTCGTAGTGTTTGCATACAGCTTGAATAGCTGTCCCAAGGCGCGCCTCGAAAGCTGGCTCCATCGGGCAGGATGCTTCGCAGTTGCGGCTGCGCTTGGCAGAAATCACGGTCCTGGGCTCTTTGAGAGCCAAACCGATTCCGCCGTCGATTCGGCCCAGACCCCCATGCAGGTCAATCAGTCCGAAATGTAGCCGGGCCGGCGTCTGAATTACGATCTCTTCCATAATTAGTGGCTTCAGTTTGTAGAAATCGGTAAAGTCGTTGCCTGCTTTCTGGTCGACCGGCTGGCCCGCATTCAATCAAGCAAGGTCCCGTGCTGCCCGCGAAAGTGTGGCGCTGCCATCAGACAGTCTCCCCCATCTTTATGGCCTGTGTAACCTGCGAACGCATCAGGGAAACTGTCAGCAGTGCCGTCGAGCAGACGTAAAGTGTTCCCAGAACGAGGTAAACCTGGTAGACCCGCGGCCACGCTATCTGCGGCGCCAAGGGGAGAATCGTCGGCATGGGGTCGATGCCGCTCTGTAGATAAGGAATGAAGGTGGCGCTTGTCCAGATCCCAATGCCCGTCCCGACCGTCAACCCAAATAGAAGCAAAACACTCAGCTCCCATCCCATGAGCGAAATGACCTCTCGCGGCGTGAAACCTAGGGCGCGCAACACGCCTGTCTCGATCGCCCGTTCGCGAAATGAAGAAACTGTGAATAGGACAAAGCCCAGAACCGTCAAGAGTGTGCAGGCAACAAAGCCAATCGAGAGCAGCCCAACAACACCTTGGAATTCCGGCCTCCGCAGAGCCTGCAGTACCCAGGGCCCCGGCGCCTCCCAACCTAGAATCTGAAACCCTCTATCTCGCAGATCCTGTTCGATCAGGGCGTAGTTCGGGTCGGGCTCCGTTCGCAGCCAGACATCGAAAGGGAACTGTCCGCCTGCTTGGTCGAACACGTAATCCAGGTTGCCAACGATGACCGGTCCTTCTTCCGGTTCCCAGGAAGGAAACCTCTCGAAACTGCCTACAATCCGGAATTCGATCGGCGTCTCCAGCCACGTCAGCTCCTTGCGCTGCTCGGGGATAGAAACAATGACGCGCAGGTCGTCCCCCTCTTTCAGGACCATCTGGCGCAGGAAGCTGTCAGGAACCAACACGCCGTTCGGCTCCACTGCCAGGGCGTTCATCAGCGATCCCAGGCTGCTGCGCGCAAAATCACGTCGCCAAAAGACGACGTCGGGAAAGTCTGCCCGGTCTATCCCGATAAAACGTCCCTCCTGTTTCCACTGGCCGACCTCGGCACGAGCCTTGTATCGCCCCACCCTGGCAACCGCCTGCACGCCGGGGGCACTTCTGTGCTCAGCAACTGGCAGAAATGACCACGACGTGTATCCCTCAGCAGACGCTGACTCCTGCGTCACCGAGTCGGATTCAGTACCTTCAGTGCCGGTTGAAGAGGAGATTCCCAGGGGATCGATCTCAATGCTCTCGCCGACCTCGGTCAAACGCATGTCTGCCCCGATTCGATATCGAATCTCCGCCGCGATCTGCTTGCCCATCGTCTGCGCAAGCGAAGCAGTGAACACGGCCAGGCTCAACGTAACGATAAGAAGCAGCAGTGGAATCCGATAGTTTCCCGTAGACCGGGCCAGCCGGCGCACCGCCAGCAGCAGTCCCAGCCCCTCCAGCTGCCGCGAAACCCAGGAGATCGCCAGCATGAGGGGCGTCAAGGCGCGTACCCCCAGAAGGGCGAACCCAAGGAGCCACAGAACTGGCGTGACAAAGAGCAACGGATCGAGCGTGGGCCCGATTACGTCCGGGTCGTCCACACCCAACGAGACGAGTCCCCCTTGACTTCGCAGCCTGTAAGTGCCGTAACCGGCCGCCAACAGAATGATGAGATCGAGGCCGAGGCCATGCCGCCACTTCCAGCGCCCGCGTGCCCTCTCGCGGCGGTAGGAAGCCAGCGTATGGCGGGCTGCGCCCAGCGTGGGCACCAGGATGAACAACAGCGCCAGCGCGACCGTCACAATGGCGATGCGCTCCACGGACGGCGTGATAGTCATAGGAGACACGGACCTGCCGCCGAACTCCAGAAACCCCTGCGTCCTGTCGATCACCTGGGCGATTCTGCTGCCGACCGGCACACCGCCGGCCCAGGCAATGGCGCCCAGCACCAACCCCTCCAACACGACCATGACCGCAATCTGGCCTGCCGACGCGCCGCGACTGCGCAACAATGAAATCTCGGCACGCCGCCTTTCCACATAGACACCGGCCACCAGCCACAAATAGGCCGTGATCGATCCGAAAATCGGCAGCGCGATCACAAATAGCGACTGCGTCATCGCCTGCGCCGCCCGCTGGTACCGTTTCAATCCGGAGCTGCTGGGCGCCACCAGCAGGGATGTGCCGGGAAGCAGCGCGCCGGCCCCCTGATCGACCCGCCGCAACCTCTCCAGAAATGCGCTGGCCTCCCTGACTTCAAACGACTCGCCGTCCAGAACCATGTACCAGGCGCCGACCGCGATCTCCCCGCTCAGGGTAGATCCAATCTGCCTGGCAAAGGCCTCCTCCGTCACCAGCAGCTGATTTCGAATGAGGGCGAAGGGATTGTAAAACCAGTACTCGTCGTGCCGGTCCGTCACCTGCCAGACGCCCGCCACCCGTAGTGGTATCTGCCTTGGCGCCTCCTCCGACTCTTCGCTATTCTGCGAAAAGGCAATAAAAGTCTCGCCGACCTGCCAACCCATCTTTTCCGCCAGGTTTATGTTGATGAGGACTTCGACCGGCGCCGACCTGCCCGCAAACAGACCGCCGCCTGTCGGAAAGCGCCCCTCCAGCAATGTGACCTTCTGCTCCAGACCACTCTGAAAGGCGAAACTTAGATCGGCAATCGCTGAGTGCGCGATCGCCTGTGTCTCTGAGTCCTGGGGAAAAATGGAGAAGGGTACCGTCTGGAAGAAACGGACGTCGATGATACGGGGAAGGCCCAAATTGCCGGCAGCCTGGTTAGTCAGAAAGCTGTCTACCGAGCGAACGTCATCCCATTCGGCGTTCCCATGTTTGGCGCCGAGAAAGTGAAACATGAACGCGAAGGGAGGATAGTTCTTCGTCTTCTCATGTAGCTCTTGTCGCAACAGCCGCACATAGACGGCGTTGCTGTAGGTTGGGATGCAGGTAGTGAATGCAACAGCTGCCAGCAACCCGACGGCGATCGCGGCAGCCAGCCATGCTTCGACCTTCAGACGCTTGGCTGCGAGCAGAACAGGGCTGAGCGCCGGGCCAATTCTTCTGGACAACTGTGCCCACATTCGCCTGTGCATTGCCGTTTTGACTCTGACACTCTATGGCGAGCGCCTACCCATTATCATGGCCACCACCTCGGCCTCAGTCGCCTCGTCTCTCTGACGTGTCCCGATTAGCTCGCCGTGAAACATAACCGAAATGTAGTCCGCAATTTCGAAGACCTGTTGGATGTTGTGGCTGATGAGAATGATAGTCTTGCCCTGCTCCCGCAACGTGTCTATTAGCTGCAGCACTTCCTGTGTCTGTTCCACACCGAGAGCAGCTGTGGGCTCGTCCATGATGATGATTTCACCGCCGCGGATCAGCGCCCGCCCCACGGCTACGGCCTGGCGTTGCCCGCCTGACAGGTTGCGGACCATTTCACGCACATTGGGTATGCGGGCGTGAATGTCGTCGAGTACCTCGTGCGCCTGTTGCAGCATGCCCTTGTGATCCAGAAATATCTGGCCAGGCCCCCGCGTCAGTTCACTACCCAGAAACATGTTCATCACCACATCCCGGCCCTCAACCAGGGCCAGATCCTGGTAGACCGCGGCGATTCCGTGGCCGAATGCGCCGGCAGGCCCCCCTATCCGGGTCTCCTGGCCGCGAATGCGAAAGCCCCCGTCGTTCGGTTGCAACGCGCCGCTGATCAGCTTGATCAATGTGGACTTGCCAGCCCCATTGTCCCCCACGAGAGCATTTACACGCCCCCTATAGACCTTCCAGCTGACCGACCGCACGGCGTGCACCGCGCCGAAGGACTTGTCTACATCCACTGTTTCAAGGATTACTTGGTCGCTCACCTTACATTACTCCGTAGTCGGTTCCGGCTCATTGGACTCAGGTCATGCGCGCCCGCAGCACACTGAGAATGACGGCAAATACCAGCGCGAATCCACGCACAATCAAAATGACCCCGGTAGCAACGTCCATAAGCTGCAGCCCGTTGCCCAGGATCGTCAGAAATAATACCGCCACAAGATTACGCTCGATGCGGCCGACGCCGCCGAAGAGGCTGAACCCTCCCAGCAACACTGCCGTTAACGCTGTGACAAAGTCCACGCTGCCCGCGATCGCCAGCCCGAACATGGCCGACTGCTTCGCCCGCGCCGTCACTAGAATAGCTGTCAGAGCCGCGGTCAGGGCCGATATAACAAGCGCGACACGGATCACCCTGTTTACCGGCACACCGCTCAGCAACGCCGCCCGGTAATCTGCGCCGGTCGCGTAAATGTGCGCTCCGAGCTTCGTCTGCGTAAGCATGACCCAGCCGACGATATAGCACATAAACATGATCCAGACCGACGACGGGATGCCGAACAGGCGTATGAAAACCACCTCCTGCAAGCCCTCACGGGCTATCGTAATCGTCTGTCCGCCGCTGAGAAACAAGGATATCGCCAGCAATACACCTGAAGTTGCCAGGGTCGCCACAAAAGCGACGATTCTTCCGTTGACAACGATTACCCCGTTGAATAACCCTGCTGCTATGCCGGCTCCAAGCGCCAATATCACTGTCAAAGGAAGTGACAGTCCGACTTCCTCAAAAAGGAGAGCCGTTGTCACGGTTGCGACCGCCAGTACGCCCTGGGTGGAGGTGTCGATCTGCCCCGCAAGGATGGCCACCGTATAGCCGGCAGTAACGATCCCGGCCAGCGAAGCGCTGATCAGGACATTTACCAGGTTGCGGGTCGTAAAGAAGTAAGGGGCCAGAAAAATGAAGGCGATGAACAGGAGGATCGTTACGACGTAGATACCGTTGTCCATCAGGAACAGGAGTTGTTCCCGCCTTCGCCTGCTTAACGACAGCTCTCCTTGGTTCAAAAAACCTAACACGTCACCGTCCTCTATCGAGTCGCCAGTTGCTGCCGGATGCTGTCCAGCAGGATGGCAATGACGAATGCAAGCCCGTTAATCAGCTGCCGCACCGGCGCCGAAACGTTCAGGATGCCCAGACCTATCGTAAGCGTGGACAGAAAGAGAAGCCCGATCAACGTGCGTTCGATCTTCCCGCTGCCGCCGGAAAGCGCCACCCCTGCGAACAGCGCCGCCGTCAGCGACTGCCCCAGGCCCTCCACGCCGGGCTGCGCGGCAAGCTGCCTACCTGCAATCAGGATGCCGGCCATGCCTGTGATCACCGCATTGATCACCAGAACGATGCGGGCGATGCGGACGGCATTGATTCCGTTCAGAGCCGCCGCGGCGGGATTCCCACCCAATGCGTAGATGTGGGCGCCAAACCGGGTCTGGTTAAGCACCACCCAGCCTATCGCGTAGGCAATGAACATCAGGGGAATGACAAAAGGGACATTAAAGACTTCAAAGTTTGCGATGTCGCGCAGTGGGGGCCGCACCAGCCTGATCATACCCGGTTGTTTGGTCAGATTGATGATTAAGTAGCCGATTCCACCGCTGACGACACCAACCGCCAGTGTGGACACGAACGATGGTATGCCCTGTTGGATCAAGTAGCTGCTCAACAGGCCGACAGCGATCGTCAGCACAACGGTCAGGGCAAGCGCAACGCCGAGTGGCCACGCCAGCAGCTGGAAGACCGCGGCAAACATGAGCGATGCCATGCCGCCAACCTGGGCGGTGGAAAGATCGATCTGACCTGAGATCAGCGTTATCGTATAGGAAGCCAGTACGATTCCCGCAGGGCCGCTCAAACGCAGAATAGCCTCCAGCGTTCTCGACCTGATGAAGAGGTCGGGAGCGGCTACGGCAAAGAGAATGAGCTCCAGCACGAAAGCGATGAAGAGGCCGTTGTCCAGAAGAAACTGAACAATTCGCTTTCTTCGCTCTCGTCCAACTTGACCGGTCATCGCTGACCCGACACGATTTGTCCCCACATCCGACGCCATATCGGCCTACCAAATCCTTTCTAAAGGAAGACGGAAACTGTTCCAATGCAGAGAGGGTGAGGCCGCACTAGCCCCACCCTCGAAGATCATTCCCGTTCCAGTCTATCCTATTCGGACTCGTACAACTCAGCGTAGCGCTGATCGACCGTCTCCTGAGTGATAGCCTTGCGCACCTGGTAGGTCTCGAACGGCAGCCCTTCCAGCGTGGCGAGCGCTACTTCGACCCAGCCCCAACCCTCACAGTAAGGCTGGAATTCGATGAATCCGTAGTAGCCCATCGGCCTGGTCTTCAGGAACTTGGCCGGCGGTTCATCGCCGCCCAGCGTTACCAGCATGACATCCGCTTCGTTACCCGCTTCGGCAACCGCATTGTACGGGCCGATGCCAAGACCGTCCCAGCAGGGAATCATCGCGAAAACGCCGTCTGGATTCGCAGTCATGGTGTCATTCACCATGTCCTCGGCCGAGCGGCCCGTGGTCAGGTCCGCCATCAGAACATGGTCGTCATCCAGCTCCATTGCTTCCTGGAAGGTGGAGGCGGCCGAGCCGGTGCGTGTGACGCAGGCAGGGATTCCGCCGTGGGTCAACTCGATGAAGAACAGCTCACGACCTGCCCAATCCTCTTGCATGCGCTGCCTTACGCCCTCGACCAGCAGCTCTGCACCCCGCATGCCGGCAATCCCATCGGGGATACCGTATACGATTGGCGTGTATTCACTGGGGCCATTGTCGATGCCGATGAACTGAATGCCTTCGTCGAGCGCGCGCAGCGCTAGGCCTTCATATACATTTGGTCCGTGTGCGCCAACAATGCTCAGGTCGTTCAATAGCAACGTCTCGAGCAGGTCCGGCTCGGTCGCATAGTCGCCGGCCGCGTCCGACTCGAAGAACTCCACCCCGTAGAACTCGGCGGCTGTTTTCATCGCACCCGACCACTCACCAAAGAATGGATGTGCCAGGTTGGGATTGATAAATCCAAGGCGCCATGGCTGCGAGAATGTGGTTGGAAGCGTCGCCAGGGGCTTGCACTGATGCGGTGAAGTCATTTCCTCGATCGCAGCAGCCTCATGGAAAGTGACAGCCATGGGTGTCGCCGTGACGTCTACGACACGCGTCACTTCAACTTCCACGGTCTGAGTCTCGCACGCGGTCAATACGATCACCGCCAGCGCAAGAACCAGGACTGCAAATAGATCCCTCTTGCTCTTCATCGTGCCTCTCCTTTGTCCTCGTTGGTGAGAAATGAGTGCTACCCAATACGTCCAGCTTGTAGTACGTCCAGCTTGTAGACAGTGTCTCAATCGACTTGACCCTTGCCGCAAGTCAACACGGGTATGCAGCCAAGCCTATACTGTATCAAACGTTACTATATCAAACCTTCAGCCAAGACGAAGTGAATTTCGGACAATCTAAGTAGCGAACTGGTTACAGTTACCCTTTCTGAGCCACCAAAAAAAGTTGGCGATGGTTGCCCAGCCCTCGTCATGACAGCCGTTATCCTTCCTCGGGGACCCTACGATACACAGTGAGCTCATTCAACGCGCGCCTTCCTGCCGATGTGAGGCTCATCCCGCGAAGGGATCTGAAATCAAAGGGGAAGTAATCTGAATGGCAGTCGGACAGGACGCGGCGATTGTACGATGAAAGCAAGTTGCTTGTCAAGAAATGCTTCTGATTCTTACACTCCCACTTGAACCACATCTGTGCCGGCGGAAACTCAGCCAAGCTCACCGGCAGAATGCATGACAACAGTCGCCGCGGCAACCGCGGCAGTCTCGGCGCGCAGGATTCGCGATCCGAGAGACATCAGTAGCCATCCCTTCTCGGTTGCAGTAGCCGCCTCTTCGCTGCTGATACCCCCTTCTGGTCCTACAAGCAAAGACACCTCATCCGCCGGGTCTGCGGCCGAACGCCACGCTGAACTCTTCTCATCCGCATTTTCCCACGTCAGAAGTCGAAGGCCGCCGCCCTGTTCAAGGGCTTCATCCCATTGCAGTGGATCGCAGAGCTCGGGCAGTCTCCCGCGCCGGCTCTGCTCGGCCGCCTCACGTATAATCGCCCGCCACCGCTCATACTTCGGCAGCAGCCGTGCCGCGGGACGAACCACCGTTCGGCTGCTGATCACCGGCACGAACCTGCTCACACCCAGCTCAGTACCCTTCTGCAACACCCACTCAAACCGGTCCCGTTTCAATGCGCACTGAAAGAGTGTCAACTTGATGCCAGGCTCACTCCCCACCGGCTCCCTGCCGAGAACGCGGCCTGTCGCCTCCTTTGCATCCAATGCCTCAATTCGGGTTGGGTAGGCCGCGCCGCGCCCATCGAGCAACGTGATCACAATGCCCTTCTTCAAGCGCAGTACCGTGCCCAACTGGTGGGAGATGGACGAAAGATCAACTTCCTGACCCGGCGCCGCGCGCATCGCTGTAAGGAAGAACCAGTGGTCTCCGCCGCTCCCCCCACGGTCTTCAGTCGGCATCTTCGCTCCGCACCACCAGGGCGACCCAGTCCCCCTCCTGTCTGCGCTCGATCTCTGTCAACCCGTGATTGGCCGCAGCCGCCAATACCAACTCCGCTTTCTCCTCGAGGATGCCCGAGAGTATCATGTGGCCACCCGGTGCAAGAGGCTCGTCAAGGGGTACGTTGTCATAAGCACATTCGAAGAGGCCGATCAGTACCTCAGCCAGAATGTTGGCCGCGATTACCTGGAAACCCCCAGCCAGACCTTCCGGTACCGACCCTTGTTCGATAAACAGCCCATCGCGTTCAAGCGTAATTTTGTTTAACAGCGCATTTTCCTTCGCGACGCGAATCGCCAGCGGATCGATATCAGTCGCCCAAGCCCGCGCCGCGCCTAACTTCGCAGCCGCGATGGCGAGGACGCCGCTTCCCGTGCCGATATCCAGAAACGCGTCACCCGGACGCACCCACTTCTCAAGCGCGGCCACGCAGAGTCGCGTCGTCGGGTGCAACCCCGTGCCAAATGCCATCCCGGGTTCAAGCCGTACCACCACGTCGCCGGGCAGCGCCTCCGGCTCCTCCCATGCCGGCGTCAGCAGCACACGCCGCCCAATGCGCAATGGCTTGTAGTGCTCCTTCCAGGCGTGCGCCCAGTCCTCCTCCTTTACGGTTCGCGCCACCGGTTCTGGCATCGGGTACAGAAGGCGCAGATGCCACAGCCCTTCTTCAATCTGCCTCTGAATCCCGCGCCCGCGCGGGCCTGGCTTGAGGTAGGTCTTCACCGTCATACTGAGCTCGCTTGCCGCCGGGCCGCCGAAGTCGTCATAGCCGGTCGTCTCCACCACCGCCCCGCCGCCCGACGCCTCGCCAGCTACACTGTCCTCAATCCAGTCGCCGCCGTTGTAACGGTTGAAGAGTTCTACGACCGCTTCGGCCGCCTCGCCATCGACTTCAACTGCTATCTCGACAAGCTCATCTTCGCTCATTAAAGGCCTTTTTCGACCAACTTTCGTTCTTGGTGTGTCCGCACCTGCGATATACTACCACACCTGAGTGAACGAGGGATTCCGACTCCGGCACTCTTCCAATTCCAGAACCAAACCAACATTCGCTTCGATGACATGACGCCGCGTCAGCAGTCCTATCTCAACCTCGCCCTGTGCATTCTGCTGTGGGCGTCGATTCCGGTTGCCTCGAAGAAGATTCTGGTTGAGCTGAACAATCTGCAGATGCTCTTCTACAGCACAGTGTTCTCGGCGATCGCTCTCGGGGCGCTGGTTCTCTGGCAACGCAAAGCCGCCCTCCTCCTCCAGCACAAGTTGCGTGACCTCGCTCACCTGAGCTGGCTGGGTTTTTTGGGGGCGTTCCTCTATTACGTGCTCTTATACGGAGCTTTCGCAAACACCTCCGCAGCGGAAGGTTTCGTTCTGGCCTACACCTGGCCAATCCTGGTCAGTCTTCTGGCCGTACCGCTCCTGGGACAGAGTCTAACGCCTATCCGCTTGACCGCAATAGCGATCAGTTTCAGCGGCGTCGTGGTGATAGTTACACGGGGGCAAATGGTGGCGTTTCAGGTGGAGAATCTGGCGGGAAACCTGCTGGCCCTCAGCGGCGCTTTTGTCTTTGCCCTCTTCTCAATCCTTGGCAGACGGGCAAATTACGACCTGACAGTCGCCGCCTTCATCTACTTCTTTGCTGCTCTCATATGCTCTGGCGCTGCCGTCGCCTTGACCGGCAAACTCCCCCTGCCTTCGCTGTCCGTCTGGGGTTGGCTGCTCTACAACGGCCTTCTGGTCAACGGCGTCAGCTACCTCTTCTGGTTCAAAGCGCTGAAACACGGTGAGACCTTTATCGTCTCAAACCTGCTCTACCTTACGCCTGTACTCTCGCTGCCGCTGGTCAGGCTGTTCCTCGACGAACCTGTGCACGCTTCAGCAGTTTCGGGGTTGATACTGATATTGGCCGGTATTCTTCTGCAGTCCTGGCCCAAGCTGGTGGCTATGGTCCGATCCAGAGGTCAGGGGCGCCGAATCGCGAGCCAGTAAAGAGTAAAGAGCGCTCGCAACAACGCTGGGAATGTCCTAGTCCGGCCTCAAAATCCGGTCAAGGAGTCCGCGCCGCGGTTCATTCACTTCATCGCCCAGGCTCTCTGCCAGCTGGCGCACCAGAATCTCCTGCTCTTCCGTCAGGTCGGTCGGCGTTACCACCTTCACCGTCACGATCATGTCGCCCCTGCCACTGCGTTGCAGACGCGCAATCCCCATGCCCGCTTTGCGAAAACTTCTTCCGGTCTGCGTCCCGGCAGGAATGTCCAAGCTCTCCGTCCCTCCCCCCAGAGTTGGAATCTCTAACGTCGCGCCGAGAGTTGCCTGGGGTATGCTGATTGGCAGTTCCAGATGAATATCAAACTCATCACGCTTAAACAGAGGATGCTCTTCAACGCTGAGCATGACGTAAAGGTTGCCGCGCGGGCCCCCCAACGTACCGGCCTCGCCCTCTCCTGCCAGGCGTATACGCGTTCCATTGTCGACGCCTGCCGGGACGTTAACTTTGATCTTCCGGGACACTTGTACGCGTTTGCGCCCGTTGCATTGACTGCAGGCCGTGGAGATGACCTCGCCTTCCCCGTGGCAGGCAGGGCACGTAGTTGCCGTGACAATCGTACCAAAAAGCGGGCTCTGTTGCCGGCGCTGAACCTCGCCGCTGCCTCCGCAGGTCGAACATCTTACCGGCGTAGTACCGGGCTCGGCGCCGCTGCCCTGACAGACATCGCAGTCCTCCATGCGCGGCACCTCGATCTCCTCCTGCGTGCCGAATGCCGCATCCTCGAAGCTCAACCTGATGTCTACCCGCAAATCCGCGCCGCGGCGCGGTGCCCGCCGGTTCCCGCGCCCCATGCCGCCAAAACCGAATACCTCTTCAAAAATGCTGCCCAGGTCGCCAAACCCCTGACTGAAATCGCTGAAGCCCCCGGACCCGCCCAACCCGGAATGCCCAAACCGGTCATAGACCGCCCGCTTCTGCGGATCGCTCAAAACCTGGTAGGCCTCGTTGATCTCTTTGAACTTGGCCTCGGCGTCCTCCTCCGGATTGACGTCCGGGTGGTACTGCTGTGCCAGCTTGCGAAAGGCCCGTTTGAGCGCCTGTTCGTCCGCGCCGCGCTCAATCCCAAGCACTTCGTAATAGTCCCGCTTTTCGCTCATGAAGTTATTCCCAACTTATGATCCAGGAGCACAGACCGGCCAAGCCCACCGTTACCCCGATCAGTGCCGCCCATTGCGAGCCGTCAAACCCGACGCCCCGTGCGCTGAAAAGCAGTATCACGACAAAACCAATGGCTAGAACAGCCCAATTGGAAAGAACTGTGTGACCGGTCCAGAAACGTCGCAGAAAGTCCATGTCTTTTCGGACTCCTTTATCGTACGAGTGTCGTCATCCGTCGCGGATAGCGCCGCTTCAAATCCTCCCAGATCGCGTCCAGCTGAGAGTGTAACTCCGCCAGATTGCCGTCGTTCTCGATGACGCGATCGGCTTGGTTCACTTTGGCCGCCTGCGGAGGTTGCAGATCGATCATGCGCTTGGCTTCGCTCTCTTCCATTCGAC
This sequence comes from Caldilineaceae bacterium, assembly GCA_958295845.1. Lineage (GTDB taxonomy): Bacteria > Chloroflexota > Anaerolineae > Caldilineales > Caldilineaceae > Bin5. The sequence goes on along the minus strand of OY282376.1, from coordinate 3,055,713 downwards.
GCGTCTCCAGGAGCCGGCGCAACTGGGTGGTCAAGCTGGAGGTTACGACCCAGATCTCATCGCAGAGGGTCGACATTAGCCCTGCCTCAAGCAGCTTTATTGCCTCCAGAACGATTATCGGTGCTTCGTTATCGTCAATTTCCTGCTTTCCCAAATCGAAGATCTTGGGATGAACGATCTTTTCCAGTCTGCCCAAGTCAATTGGATTTGAGAAAACGATTTTGCCAAGTTTCTTGCGATCGATCGTACCGTCTTCCTTCAGAATCTCCCGGCCGAAAGCGCGCACAACCGCATCGTAAGCCTGACCGCCTGGCTCGATCACGCGGTGACCCAGCTTGTCAGCATCGATGATGAAGGCACATTTCTCCATCAAATAGTTGAGAATCGTGCTCTTGCCCGTTGCGATGTTTCCCGTCAGCCCGATTACCAGCGATTTTCGCGACATGTCCAATTAAACCCTTTACAGATGGTTGCCCCGATGGGGCCCTATTTTAGCTGAAAGACCGGACTGCTGACAAGCCTGTCATGCTGCCAGCGCAGCCCATTCCTCCATCAGTTCCTCCAACCGCTGGGAGACGGCCCCGTGCTGTTCTTGCAACGCCTTCAACGCCTCGAAATCCTGGCGAGCGCTTGCTTGAGCCATGCCTTCCTCGATTTCGTTCAACCGCTGTTCCATGCGTGCAACCCGCGCCTCAGTTTCGACGACGGCCTGCTCCTGTCGTTGCGTCCTCTGCCGTTGCCGGCGGGCCTCTCTCTGCCGCTCCCACTCCTCTTCCGCAACAGTTGGCGCAGTCTCCTCTTGCACCGGCAAATCCGGTCCGGCCGTCTGGAGACGCTCCTCCTGCCACTGCTTCCAGCTGCCCTTGAAAACGTCCAACTGTCCAGGCCTGTTCCTTTTTCCTGGGGTCACCTGCCAAATCTGCGTGGCCAGAGCGTCGATGAGGGCTCGATCATGGGTGACGAGCAGAATGGTCCCATCAAATTGTCGCAAGGCATCCTGAAGAATCTCCTGGCTGTCCAGGTCCAGATGATTCGTCGGTTCGTCCAGCATCAGGAAATTTGCGCCTTGCAACGTCAACCTTGCCAGCGCGATGCGGCTGCGCTGGCCCCCGGACAGACTCTCGATGCTCTGGAACACCTCATCCCCTTTGAAGAGAAACTGGCCCAGGTAAGTCCGCGCCCGCTCGGTGGGAAAGCGTTTAATCTCGAGCAACGCGTCCAGCACGGTCTGACCGCTCTTCATCAGGCCGTAACCGTTCCCAATGTGACGTTGTGCAAGATACCCCAGGTCCACCGAGGCGCCCAGCTCCACCCTGCCGCTGAGCGGCTCCAACTCCTCCAATACGGTTCGCACAAGTGTCGTCTTGCCCGCACCATTCGGGCCGATCAGGGCGGCAACCTGGCCCCGGAAAAGGTCGAGATCGGGAACGTGAAGAATTGGAATGTCAGTTGGCGTGAGGCTACGCATCGCGCGCAACCGCCCCTGACGAACAGGAGGCGCCGACTGTTGTCTTTCTGGTCCGGGATTCGCAGCCCTTGATGCGACTGACGATAAAGAGTCCTGTCCCCCATCACTGCCCCGTGAATCCGGGTTCAATGCGCCCGCGGGACCGTTGACCGAAGTTGAGGAGTCCTCCTCGTAACCGGCCTTGTAACCGGCGATCAACTTGCGCGTACGCATCACCAGGTCCCCGGCGCGTGTTTGTGCACGCAGTGGGAGTCGGATAAACTGGTCGGTCGGGGGAGGCGGCAGCGCCTCCTCTTCCAGAAATCTATTCAGCCTCGTCTCTCTGCCCTGCGCTTCCTTGGTCCGTTGTCCGGCTTTGTAGCGCCGAACAAAAGCCTGGGTGTCGCGGATAAACTCCTGCTGGCGGTCATACTCTTTACGCCAGCGGGCTCGACGCTCCTCCCTTTGCAGGCGATAGTGGCTGTAATTGCCCCGGTAGGCATCCACGCGACGGTGCGCAAGGTCCCATATCCTGGTCGCGACCGCATCGAGAAAGTACCTGTCGTGTGAGACCACCACGAGAGCGCCCTTCCAGCCCGTCAGCACGCCCTCCAGCCACGCCATCGAACGCACATCCAGATGGTTCGTGGGCTCGTCCAACAGCAGGAGGTCCGGCTCCTCAAGCAGCAGACGGCCCAGACATGCTCGCGTTCGCTGGCCTCCGCTCAGGTGCGAGAGCGGCGCCTGCCAGAGCGACTCGCCCAGGCCGAGACCGCTGAGGACGAATCGAATCCGCTGGTCGACGTCGTAACCTCCGGCCCTCTCAAACGCCTCCTGCTGCTGCCCGTAGCGGGCCAGCAGGCCCCCCAGCTCCTGTTCGCTTTGGGCCAGCTCAGTCATCCTGGCTTCCAGGCGGTGGAGTTTCTCACCTTCGGCCAGCAGGTCGGCAAAAACAAGCCTGAGGTCTTCGTAGAGAGTGCGCTGCCCCGCTGGAGGCGGGTCTTGCGCCAGGTACCCAATACTCGTTCCCTGAGCGACCGAGAGTTCGCCGCTTACACTTGTATCGACCTTGCCCAGCGCTTTGAGAAGGCTCGTTTTGCCCGCGCCGTTATGCCCGACCAGTCCGATCCGGTCCCCGTATTCAATGCGAACGCTAACGTCCTCAAGCACGTCGAGATCGCCATAGTTTTTCGAAATGTCGTTGGCAACCAGCAGACTCATGCGAAGGGTACTATTAGGTGGTGGAAGCGCACAGAAACGCCAAACCGTCCCCTCATTCTAACCAACTCGCGTCCAACCAGTTAGAGCAGGCGGCAGTTTGGCTACGTGCGCGGAGTATACCACATTTTGGGCGTCTGGGCGATACCGCACACGGTTCGGTCGCATCCCAAAATGGAGGCGACCTTTCTTGTCCCTCCGTTATCGCCTGGACCGTGTCAAGCCCTCACATCCATCCCCAAGAAATCGTCCATTCACTGACCACTGACCACTGCCGTTGGGCGCTCGGGCCTTCGGCCCTCCCTTGTGCAGGGGCTGCGCCCCCGCAACGCCCCGCCCTTGTTAGCCACATTGTTCATTCTTCCCCAGCATAATGTCTAGCCAACAGTGTCTATTCCCCAATTCTGTCTCATCCCCCTGACCCCTGGCCCCTGACCCCTGCAGTTCCGCGCCCCCGCAACGCCCCGCCCTTGTTAGCCACCGTGTGTGTTCTTCCCCACCATAAAGTCTAGCCACCTGTGTCTCTACCCCTCTCCCCGCAGTTCCCCTGCCGTTCCCCCGCAGTTTCCCTGCAGTGCTCGCCGCCGGCATAACCTCCCCGCCACACTGTTCCCATCGCAAACCTGGGATGGAAACCGCGGTTCGAATGCTTTCCTATACAGTGCAGTTCTAACTCAGGTAGTTCCAGAAGATACTACGCCACCTCTGCTCGAATAGGCTCGACTTGCAAGGATGGACCGCGCCCTTGATCGGTTCTGCAGAGTGGTCTAGTGCAAAACCTGCCACGATTCTCTTCCTTATGCGTCACCGGATAGACCCAGTTCTTCGAAAGGATACTGCATTATTGGGTCCGGAAAAGGTCTTGCCCGAATTCATTTCATTCCTTTATAATTGATCTGAGGATGTCCCGTCGGAGGTTATCGGCAAATCCTTGACTATCGAGAAGGCAATTCGACGAGACTTAGACTTCTTTCAACGAGATGAAAATTTGACCAAGGAGGTTCAAATGGCAAAGCAACTCAAGTTTTTCAGTTTGGTCCTGGTTGCGGCGCTGATGTTGGCCGCATGTGTGGCCCCGCAGCCGGCCGCGGAGGCCCCCGCAGAAGAGGCGCCTATGGAAGAGGCCGCCGATATGAGCGGCAAAGTGATGGTCGCCTCAGGCGGCATGATCCGAATCGGCGGGTCCTTCGCCCTGACCGGTCCGATCCCTGACCCAGGCCTGAACATCCGCCACGGCGCGGAACTGGCCATCGACGATCTCAATGCAATGGGCGGCCTCGAAGGCTTCATGTTCGAGTTGGTCGCAGAAGACGGCGCCTGTGACGGCACGCAAGGTACCAACGTGGGCAACAAGTTCGCCGCTGACGAGACAATTGTCGCCGTGACTGGCGGCACCTGCTCGGGCGAAACTTTCGGTCTGATGCCGATTCTGCAAGAGGCGCGGATCCCCTTTGTCAGTCCCAGCGCCACCAATCCGGACGTCACCTCGGCCGACTGCGATGTCTGTAACCGCGTTGCCTTGAGCGATGCTCTGCAGGGCGCAACAGACGCCAACTTTGTAGTCAATGATCTTGGCCTCACCAAGGTCGCCGTAGTCCACGACAATTCCGACTATGGCAAGGGCCTGGCCGAAATCTTCCAGAACAACGTGACGGGCCTGGGAGGCGAAGTATCCAGCTTTGAAGGCGTCCAGGTGGGTGATACCGATTTTCGCGCCATGCTGGCTAGAGTTGGCGCCGACGCGCCCCAGGTCATCTTCTTCGGCGGCTATTCCACCGAAGCCGGTCTGGTCGCCCAACAAATGACCGAAACGCCCGGCTTGGAAGACACCGCATTCATGAGTGTTGACGGCGCCTACACGCAGCAGTTTCTCGAAGCTGCCGGCGACGCGGCTGAAGGCGCCTACGTCTCCTTCGTAGCCGGCGCCGACTCCGAAGATATGAACGCCGAATTTGACGCCAAATACATGGAAAAGTACGGCGTCAGCCCCGACGATCTCGGTCCCTTCCACAGCCAGAGCTATGACTCTGTGAAGCTGATCGCGGCAGCCATCGCCGCAGTCGCAACGGTCGACGACAGCGGCAACCTGGTGATCGACAGGGAAGAACTGCTCTCGGCCATCCGCTCGCTCGATGCATTTGAGGGCCTTACCGGCACCATCAAGTGCGACAGCATGGGCGAGTGCGGGGCAGGTGGCGTCCAGATCTTCCAGGTCTCCGAAGGCGATTTCGAGCAGGTTTCAGGTTTCGGCATGGAGTAACCCTCCGCCTACCGAGGAGAGGGAACTTTCAAGTTCCCTCTCCGTTTTCCCCCTCCATTTCCTCGTAAACGACAATGACATCCAGCCCGGCGACATCGCAGGCGGCAGGAACAGACGGCCGGACCGTCCTGAGGCAACTTACTCGGGTTCTGGGCGCCGTCATTGTTCTGCTGGTCATCTGGAGAGTCGCAACGGTCGGGCTGGCAGAGGGCTATCCCGCCTCATTCTGGATATCGCAAGCACTAAACGGGCTCGTACTGGGCGGCGTCTATGCCCTGGTCGCATTGGGCTACACGCTCGTCTACGGCATCCTCTTCATGATCAACTTCGCCCACGGCGAAGTCATGATGATCGGCGGCATTACCGGTTATTTCGCCCTCCAGTTCGCCTTGGCTCGCGGCTGGATGGAGGGACCGTGGGCGGTAGTCGTCTTTGCCCTGCTCCTGATCATGGTCATCGGCATGGCAGCCTCGGTCCTCATCGGTGTGGCCCTTGAACGCCTGGCCTACCGCCCCTTACGCCAGGCCCCGCGCCTGGTCCCTCTGATCAGCGCCATCGGCGCATCACTTTTTCTACAGTACTCGGTACTTCTCATCTTCGGCGTAAGCCCGCACAGCTATCGCAAGCCCGCCCTTATCTCCGGTGGACTGCGGCTGGGCGATGTATTCATTCCCTACACGGGCGCTATCATCTTCATAACCTCCATCCTCCTTATGTTGGCCCTCTACTTCATTATCCAACGCACAAAGTTGGGTCGCGCCATGCGTGCGGTAGCCGAAGACCGCGCCACCGCCTCCCTCATGGGCGTCGATGTCAACGCCGTCATCGTCGTTACCTTCATGCTGGGGTCTGCCCTGGCCGGAGCCGCCGGCGTCATGCTCGGCTTTCATAACACAGTTGTGAAATTTAACAGCGGCTTCATCCCGGGACTCAAGGCCTTCACCGCCGCCGTACTCGGAGGCATCGGCAACATCCCCGGTGCTATGTTCGGCGCGCTCATTCTCGGCCTGATCGAAGCCATCGGCCCCAGCGCACTCGGGATCCCCACCGAATACAAAGACGTCATCGCCTTCAGCCTGCTCGTGCTCATACTGATTTTCCGGCCCACCGGACTGTTCGGTGAAGTACTGAGCGAGAAAAAAGCCTGATGCCTCTCCAAACTGCGACAGGTGCAGTGAGGACCGGACTAGTCGCCTTCGGATTCCTGGGTTACCTGATCCTCATCGGCATCCCCGCAAAACTGGGCGGGCCGGCCCTGCCGGTCCTCGCGCTCGTCGCCGCCCTATTCTTCTGGCTGATCCTGCGTCGGGAATCCGCCGGCCTGTCCGCCGTCGGAACTGGTCCAGTGCCAGCTTCATTGGAGAGAAAGGCCGGCTGGGAAATCGGCCCGCAATCCGCTTCAGATGCGTCCAGTGTCCGGGAGCGCCTCCCCTACCAATTGAGTCAGTCTGTACTCCTCAAAGGACTGCTCGCGGGAGCCACATTGGGAATTCTCATCGCAGTGGTAAGTGGCATCGCTGCCGCGGCCATGGGCAATGGAATTGCGATCCAACCCGTCTTCGACAAGATCGTTCCCATCAACGTCGCAGCGTTGATCGGCGTCAGTCCCGGACAGATCCCCCAAGCCGAAGTTCCGTTCTTTCGTTATCTCTTGCAGGTGCTCTTCTTCACCGGCGCCGGCCTGCTTGCTTCGCTGGCCGCGGCTGCCGGACGCAGCGGCCTTACGCACGCCGCGCCGATCGCCAAACTGTCGGAGCAAGTGTCAGGCCCAACAATCGCGTCAGCCAGCCGCTATGCGGGAATCGCCCTTCCCTTTGTCCTTCTTGCATACATTGGCTGGCTCGGTCTGCCAGGCGTATCAGCTTTCGGGTCCAACGAGGGAACCGTTCGCCTCCTTTTCACCCTGGTTGCGACCGGCAGTGGACTGTTTGCCTGGCGTCTTTCCCTGCCGGGCCGTGAGCGGAGCATCGTAGCGGTATTGCTCGGCCTGGGCGTTCTCACGCTGCCATTCATCCTCGATCAGTTTCAAAACTCCGTGATGGGTCTTGTCTTCATTTTCGTCATGATGGGGCTTGGGCTGAACATCGTTGTCGGCTATGCAGGGCTCCTGGACCTGGGCTATGTGGCCTTCTTCGCTATCGGCGCCTACACCTATGCCTTCCTGTCAGCCCCTTTCTCTTCGCCGTACATAAGCAACCTGCTCAACATCTTGGGCATATCGCCGGAAACGCCTTTGCTCGGCTACTGGACTGCCCTGCCGGTGGCAATGCTGACAGCAGCTATCGGAGGCATACTCCTGGGCATTCCTGTCCTGCGTTTGCGCGGCGACTACCTGGCCATCGTAACCCTTGGATTTGGCGAAATCATCCGGCTCTTCATGCTGAATTTGGGGGAATTGACCAACGGACCCCGCGGCATTCTGGAGATCTCGCAGCCCAATCTGTTCGGCCTTTCGCCGGCTACTGTTACCTCCGGTCTACTGAGTTCGCAGGGTTGGACATTCTTCGTGGCTCTGATCAGTTCCGCCCTCGTCGCCTTTGTCGCAATCCGCCTGAACAGCTCCCGGTTGGGCCGCGCCTGGTTCGCCATGCAGGAAGACGAAGACGTAGCCGAGGCCACCGGAGTCCATCTTGTGCGCACCAAACTGCTCGCCTTTGCCATCGGCGCAACCTTCGCCGGCATGGCGGGCCAGCTCTACGCCGCCAGACAGATCAATATTTTCCCTGAGAACTTTTCGCTCTTTGTCTCGATTGACGCACTGGCACTCATCATTGTGGGCGGAATTGGCAGCCCCGCCGGCATCGTTCTGGGTGCCCTCGCGCTGAAAGGGCTTCCGGAAGTCTTGCGCGGCGTCGACGAGTACCGCATCGTTGCCTTCGCCGCCCTCCTGGTAATCATGATGATTGTGCGCCCTGCCGGCATCCTGCCCTCAGCCCGCCGTCGCATCCAGCTAGCTGATCCCGTGGAAGCCGGGCTGGACAGCACCGCAGAACCGGTCGAAGAGACTGACCTTGTAGAGCAAACCGGGACCTCGAAGCAGACTGCAAACGGACAGGAGGAGGCCAAGTGACGGCTCTTCTCAGCGTCCAGCGCGTCACCAAAGTCTTCGGCGGCCTGACAGCAGTCGACGCAGTGAACCTGGACATCGCCGAGCAGTCGATCACGTCGCTGATCGGCCCCAATGGCGCCGGCAAAACGACCCTCTTCAACTGCCTGACGGGGCTGCACCGGCCTGAGGTTGGCGAGATTCTGTTTGATGGGGACACGCTGATCGGCCTCCGGCCGGATGAGATCACCGACCGCGGCGTTGCCCGTACCTACCAGAACATTCGCCTCTTCGGCAGAATGACCGCGCTCGAAAATGTCCTGGTCGGCCAGCATCTACGGCTGCACGCCTCCCACTGGAGCGCGGTTCTGCGCACGACCCGCCAGCAGGTAGAGGAACGAGAGGCCCGCGAATTCGCACGCGAGCTGCTCGACTTCGTCGGCCTGCACGGTCGAGAAGAGGTCGTTTCTACCAATCTGCCCTACGGCGACCAGAGATTGCTTGAGGTGGCACGCGCCCTGGGGAGTCGCCCCCGCCTGCTGCTCCTCGATGAACCGGCCGCCGGCATGAATCCGAGCGAGACCGAACGCATGATGGAGCTCGTCCACAGGCTACGCGACGAGAAGGGGGTTACGGTGTTCCTGATCGAACACGACATGAAGGTCGTGATGAGTATCTCTGAAAGTGTGGCCGTTCTGGACTATGGCGAGAAGATCGCCGAAGGTACGCCAGAGGAGGTCCGCGCCAACGCCCGAGTGATAGAGGCTTACCTCGGGCCCGATGTCGCCGTACAGGAAACAGCCGGGACCGCGAGCAGCTGAACCATGCTGATTCTGGATTCCGTCCACACCTACTACGGCCACATCCACGCGCTCAAAGGCATCTCCTTGACCGTGAATAAAGGCGAGGTTGTTACACTCATCGGTTCAAACGGCGCCGGCAAAACCACCACCCTTAACACGATCAGCGGCGTCCTGCCCACGCGTGCCGGTGCAATCTACTTTCAGGATAGCCCTCGAAGCGCAGGCGACGGTTCCCCAAACGCTCGCGACATCGACATTCGTCTCGACCGGCTGCCTGCCCACGACGTAGCCAGATTGGGCGTATCCCAGTCACCGGAAGGGCGCAAAATCTTTGCCCGGCTCACTGTGCAGGAGAACCTGGCGATGGGCGCCTTCGCCCGCTCCGACCCCGAAGGCGTCCTCCACGACCTGGAACGAGTCTTCGAGCTCTTCCCTCGTCTCAAGGAACGACTGAGCCAGCCCGGCGGTACGCTATCGGGAGGCGAGCAGCAGATGCTCGCGATAGGACGCGCCCTCATGAGCAGCCCCCGCATTCTCCTCCTCGACGAACCTTCAATGGGACTTGCCCCGCTACTCGTGCAGCAGATCTTCCAGATCATCCGAGAGATTAACGCACAGGGCATGACAATTCTGCTCGTGGAACAGAACGCGCAGGCCGCGCTTCAGGTCGCCGACCGCGGTTACGTCCTCGAGACCGGCAACATCGTTCTCAGCGGCCCGGCCGGTGACCTTCTGGCCAACCCGCAGGTAGCCGAAGCATATCTGGGAATCTGACGAGAGGTAGGATCCCACCTGAACCGCGGGCCGGGACGGGTGAAACCAGGCCTAGAACAGTCGCCTCTTGTCCACGATATTGCGAACCGGTTCTTCCGCCAGGTAGCGCCGCAGATTGTCCACCAGCGTATCGATGCGGCGCTGAGGAACGTGGGGGTTGTCCGCGGCGACGTGCGGCGTCAGGATCACATTCTCCATCTTCCACAGTGGGTGCTCGGCCGGAAGCGGCTCCGTCTCGTACACGTCCAACGCCGCGCCGGCAATGCCCCCGGACTCCAACGCCGCGACCAGCGCGTCCAGCTTGACGACGACCCCGCGGCTGATGTTGATCAGAAAGGCTGTGGGCTTCATCCGGCCAATCTCTTCTGCCCCAATCATCCCAACTGTCTCCGGCGTCTGCGGCACGCAGCTGACCGCGAAGTCAGCCTCCGCCAGCAGATCGTGCAGCCGCTCCTGCGGCCAGAGTTCATCCAGGTCTAGGCCATCGCTTGGAGCCGCCTCAGGACGCGCATCAACCGCGATAACCCGCATGTCGTGCCCCTTGCCACGCTTCGCCAGCTCCGAACCAATGCCCCCCAGCCCGATCACGCCTAGCGTGCAATCTCCCAGATGACGTACGGGCGTCCCCTTGCGCCACTCACCCTGAATCTGGCGCCGCATGTACAGATGAATGCCGCGGGCGAACATCAGGATGAAGCAGAATGCGTGGTCCGCAATCATATCACCGTAGATCTTCGCCATGTTGCTGACCACGACTTTGCTCTCGGCAAGCTCCGGATACATGTAGTGCTCCAGCCCTGCAATCGGAGTCTGCAGCCAGCGCAGGTTCCCGGCCCTCGCCAACAAAGAAGGCGTTAGATTGCCATACATGCCGACGGCCTGCGGGATCGCGGCCAGCGCCTCCTCTTCGGTCAGCGCATTGACGATTTCCAGCTCTGGCGACACCGCCCGCACCTGCTCAAGTTCGTCAGGAGTGAGCGGTGGATAGATGAGAAAGTTCATCGAATTCAGTCCTCTCGTTACGATGTTGGCTTGCGCCTGAATGCCGCGTACCTTTCAGCACGCAGCAGCTGATCTATATCAACCCGCTCGCCGCCCGACTCGTCCGAAACGTTGGCCCCGATTACGGCAGCCAGGCTGTTCATGGCGTCACCGAAAGGCGAGCGGATCAGCTCGGGACGGCCCTCCGCGACTGCTTGCGCGAAGACTTGACTGATGGCAAACGTACCGTCCCCGCCCTGCCCTTCGCCCACTAATCTCGTGACTGCTTCCCGAGTCGGCGGCTGCGACGGCGGATAGGGCCCTTCGTACTGGTACACGGTAACGCCTTCCCGGCAGATCTCCGCCCGCCCTTCCGTCCACAGGACCTGGTGATCCATATGGTCTGCAAAGACCTTCCGCAAGCGCGAAAGCGTCATCGTGCCCACCGCGCCTCCGGCAAATCCGAATAGCGCAGTGTAGGTGTAGGGATTATCCGCCCCGTCGTGGACATCATCCTCCGGCCGGTGCTGGTAGTTGGCCTGCACCCACTCGACGTCGCCGAACCAGTAGCGCCACGTATCGAGCAGATGGATGCCGCCTTCGACAACCGTCATCCCGCTCCAAGCCCGGTTCGCTGTCCACACCCTGTTGCCTGGGCCCCCATGCAACTCCGTCTTATGGTGCTTAACATTGTGCCCTTCCAGCGCACCGTGATAGGTGTAACAGGCCATAAGCGGCCGCCTGCCCTCACGCAGCAGCTGGTGGACGGCTTCGTGCCGGCCGTCAAAACGCTGCTGGAACCCGGCCGTGGATAGCACGCCCGCCGCCCCTATTGCCGCCTCCATCTCAAGCGCCTCGTCCAGATAGAGGCTCATCGGCTTCTCGATAAATAGATGCAACCCTGCCTCAGCCGCGCGCACAACCTCCCCCGAGTGGACATTCGGCGGAATACATACGTACAGTGCATCCGCTTCAAGTTCCAGCAACGACTCAAAACTGGTTGTATGCAAAATGCCCTCTGGCCGGAACCCTTCCACGTAGCTGCCGATCTTCTCCGAATCCAGATTAGCCTCAAATGCGTCCGCCAACGCGACTAGCCGGACAGCCCCCTGCTCCTGAAGAGTCCACAGAGATCGCAGATGTTGCAGCCCCCGCTGTCCCAGTCCCATCAGTGCAACGCGTACAGATCCTGTCATCGTAGCTCCTCTGTCTTCTTCCCAACCCGGGGGAATCGGCTCTGCCCCTCAGGTCAATACACTATGGGCCGGAATGCAATCACGCAAACTGCGCTCGATATGAACTGTTCACCATTGTAGCGGAAAACGGTCAGGTGGCCACGCCAGAGCAGAAGCACGACTCACCGACTTCCCCTGGAACAGCGAGAATTTGCTTTCTGGACTCGGAACGTCTATAATCTCGGACGGCGACTGTTGAGTTCGAAAGAGTGCAACGTGCCGCACTTTCCCCATCTGCCCCGAACAGTCTTTCAGCAGGGGCGAGTGAGGTTGTTAGCTGAGTTGCGTGAGTTTCTTTGCCCAGTAAAGCAAGGGAAACCGTATCTCCAGGAAATGATTCGGAGGCGAAAATGGCCAAGAGAGGACCACGTCAGCTGGTGAAGATGCGCAGCACCGAGAGCCATCATCTCTATCTGACGACCAAGAACCGGCGCAATAACGACAAAAGACTGGAACTTAAGAAGTACGATCCGGTCCTGCGAAAGCATGTTGTCTACCGAGAAACAAGGTAACGACAGGAGTGAAGTGATTGTCCGACCGCGCCGCTACCTGCGATGCGGCTGTGTCGATAGTTCCCTTACAAAATGCCCCTTACAAAATGCATTGTGGAGCCCGCTGCCAAGTTATCCCGGAGCAGCGGGTTTCTGATTTTTTGCACAGGTCCCTGGTACGGGCACAGGGGCCGATTCGGACTCGGTTTCCCTGACGCCAATATCGGCACCAAGGCCCAACAAAAAAGCGGGAGACTCTCAAGAGTTCTCCCGCTCTGCAGTGACCCACCAGGGATTCGAACCCCGAACCCGCGGATTAAGAGTCCGCTGCTCTGCCAGTTGAGCTAGTGGGCCGTCAGCCAAGGGATATTGTAGATATCCGGCCCGCAGTTGTCAAATTTCAGGCCGCCGTTTGCCTTTCAGACACCTACCCTTACCTAGCAAAGGACCCATATTTCAAATGCATTTTTCCGACAGGGACCTCGAACAGTACGCGCATCTCCTCATCCGGGTTGGGGTGAATCTACAGCCCGGACAGTCCCTTGACATCCGCACCGAACCCATCCACCGCGAATTCGCCCTCAAGCTGGCCGAGGCCGCCTATGACGCCGGCGCGAAGTTCGTGGCAATTGAGTACAACGACATGCGGCTGCAGAGCATTCGTGTCCGCAAGAACACGCCCGAAGAGCTCGAGCATCTCCCATCATACATCGAAGACATCGCCCTCGAACGTAAAGAGGACAGGTGGGCCGCCATCAGCCTGGTCGGCGAAGAAGATCCCGGGCTTCCCGCCCAACTTGATCCCAACAAGCTGCGCATCCTGCAGACGGCTGAGTATCGTGCCACAATGCCTTGGCGCACCTCGATGATGGAGATGAAGCAGCAGTGGAACGTGGCTGCCTTGCCCACACCAGCATGGGCGCAGAAAGTCTTCCCTGACTTGCCTGCGGCTGAGGCTCTGCCCCGCTTCTGGGAGGAAATCCGCCGCATCATCCGTTTGGACGCCGACGATCCGCTCGCGGCCTGGCAGACACATCTTTCCAACCTGGCGGCGGCCCGTGAAACGCTGCAATCCAAGCAGGTACGTACCCTTCACTTCTTCGACCCAGCGCCGGGGCCTGACGGCAAGCCCTCTACCGACCTCACCATCGGCTTGACCGACCGGCCCAATTGGGCCGGCGGCAACAGTGGGCTGGGTACAGATGCAGAAGAGGAGAGCGGGGCCTCCACTGCGCCTGTCTTTCTCCCCAATATACCCACCGAAGAGCTGTTCACGACCCCCCATCGCCTGCGAGTAAACGGCTGGACGCGCACCTCCCGCCCCAGCTTCCCATTCCGCCGCGAAGTAGCCGATGCCTATTTCCGTTTCGAAGACGGCCTGGTCGTCGACTTTTCCGCCGGCGAAGGCCAGGAAACATACGAACAGTTCTTCGATGTCGAAGGCACCCGCCATCTTGGCGAGGTCGCCCTAGTTGACGTGTCATCCCCTATTTTCAAGAGCGGCCTCACCTTCTACAATACCCTTTTTGACGAAAACGCCGCCTGCCACGTCGCCTTTGGCAAAGCATATCCCATCGGGCTCGAAGGCGGTGGTGACCTGTCAGAAGAGGAGCTCGTGGAGGCCGGCGTAAACAACTCCGATCTTCACCAGGACGTGATGATCGGCACCGCCACGCTCGATGTCACGGGCCACCTTAGCGACGGCTCCGAACTTGCAATCATGCGTGAGGGCCGTTACACGCCCGCCGTTCTGGCATGACCACAGACGACCCCTTGCAACCGTTCCTTGCAGAGCAGGGCGTCGTCATCCTCGACGGCGCCCTCGCGACCGAACTGGAGCGGAGAGGCGCCGATCTCAGCGACGAGCTGTGGTCTGCACGGCTTTTGATCGAAGATCCAGCTTCGATCAGACAGCTCCATCTTGACTACTACCTGGCCGGCGCCGACGTCGCCGTCGGCGCAAGCTATCAGGCCAGTTTCGAGGGATTCGCACGCCGCGGCCTCAGTCGCAAGGAAAGCGCTACCCTGCTACAGAGCAGCGTACGTATCGCGCAGCAGGCACGCGACCGGTTCTGGGAGGAGCTGCACGACACCACCGAAATCGCCAGTCGAAACCGCCCCCTGGTCGCCGCGTCGGTCGGCAGTTACGGAGCCTGCCTCGCCGACGGCTCAGAATATCGCGGCGATTTCAACATCTCCAACCAGGAGCTGAAAGCGTGGCACCGCCCCCGTCTCGAGGCGCTACTGGCAGCCGAACCCGATCTGCTGGCTTGCGAAACGATCCCCTGCTTCCAGGAAGGAGAGGTCCTGGTCGAGCTGTTAGACGAATACCGGCAAACGCCGGCGTGGCTAAGCTTCAGTTGCCTCAACGGCGAAAACGTGGGCAGCGGCGAGTCGTTCGCCGCCTGTGTGGGGCTGGCCGAAAGGTCGCCAACCATCGTCGCCGTCGGCCTGAACTGCACCGCGCCCCGCTACGCCCAGCAGCTGCTGAACAGAGCCCGCAAAGTAACAGCCAAGCCTCTCGTCTGCTACCCCAATAGCGGTGAGCTCTGGGACAGTCGATCCCGTTCATGGATTGCCGGCAGCGAGCAAGGTCGGTTCACAGACCTTGCTCCCGCTTGGAAAGCCGCCGGTGCCCGCCTCATTGGAGGCTGCTGCCGCACCGCCCCCGACGATATCCGGTCCTTGGCCGCCCGATTTTCCGCGTCTTCCTGTCAGAACGCCTTCGAATGCTAGGTTGGGACGCGAAAAGAGCCGGACTCTCAAAGAAGTCCGGCTCCCTAACTTAATTTCTGTTTCAGTAAACCTGTGCCTATTCGGCCCGCTGCGAAAGCAGGTAGGTCAGAAGGTCCGCCATGTCCTGATCGCTGAGGTCCACGGAGTACGTCTCAGGCATCACGCCCGAAGTATAGCCGTCGACGATATAGTCGTTTGGTTCGGTGATGCTCGTGTAGAGATAGAATGCCGGCCCGGCAAGACCGAGCTGTTCCGCCCGCCCAACCGCAGTATCGGCAATCTCAAGCCACGTCGGAGCCACGTCGATAAGGCTGTTGTCCGTCACATGGCAACCAATGCAGTTATAGGGTACCGTCAGATCCAATCCTCTTTCGGCATCGCCCGGGATCAGCGCAACCACCTCATCCGGCAACCCCGCCAATACTTCCTCATCGCTCAGGCCGGCAATGCGCGGCCGCGGCGTAGGCGTTGGCGGTACAAAGGCCTCACCCTCGGCCAGAACAACCATGCTGGGCGAAATAAGCTGCAGCCGCGGATTCGGCGCACATGCGCTGACCACGACGAGAGCCAGAAGAAAACCGACAATTGCAAGCAGATAAGACTTACGACGTACCATTCACAATCTCCATCAAGAGCTGAAGCAGTTCATTCGCAACTGCGAATAGGTATGTCTCGAAATTCAGCAGCTATTATATAACACGAAGCCGCTCTTTACCGCATTCGCAATCCGCTTGAAACAGATTTCACGATTGAGCTTAGAGGCTTTGACGAACAACGCCGCATGACGAATTAGGGCCGGTCCGAGAGGCGTAGTCAACTGATGACAATCTGCAACGACCATAGGGGGAACCATGGAACAACGAATAGATGTGGCGGAAGCTCGCGAGTTGCTGGAGGAAAATCTGCCCACGTGGGAGCTGCGCGAGGACCAACTGTACAGACGATTCAGTACGGCCAACTGGCGTGTGACGCTGATGACGACCAGTGCTATCGGTTTCTTGGCCGAAGCAGCTTACCACCATCCGAGGATGGTTCTTAACTATCGCTCGGTCGAGATATACCTGACAACACACGATGCCGGAGGTCTTACGCAGAAGGACTTCGACCTGGCTCTGAAAATAGAGCAAACGGTTAGCTGGCCCCGAAGGGATAGAGATGCTCCGGACGTTCGGCCCAAGGAGTGGCTTCGCAGCTGAAAAGTGAAGGACTTACGCTCGGCCTGGGTTCGCCCGATCTGCCATCAGGTTTCCTGACGATGAGTCCCCTTCAAACTGTCTGAGGCCGCCTACAACTCAATCGCTCTTGATCGCTTCTTGAGGATCACGCGCCTGATATGCATTGAAAAGCACGATGCTACCCGCGATCGCTGCGTTCAGACTGTCTACCGATCCAGCCATAGGGATCGTAACGCAAAAGTCGCACTTCTCCCGCGCCAACCGGCTCAACCCTTTGCCTTCATTGCCAACCACCACGGCCAGCGGACCGCTCAGGTCCGCATCGGTCAGCGAAATCGCCTCCTGTCCCAGGTCCAGTCCAACGGTCCAGATATTCTGTTTCTTGAGGAGATCGATCGTGCGGTTGACGTTTCCCACCAGGGCGACCGGAATGTGTTCCACCGCCCCTGAGGAGGCGTTGCTGACCGCAGGTGTAATACCTGCAGCCCTGCGCTCGGGCAGTATCACACCGTCCACACCGAAGGCCTCGCTGCTGCGAAACAGCGTACCCAGATTGCGCGGATCCTCAAGATGGTCCAGCACCAGGAGCAGGGGATCCGCTTTGCGACGCGTCAGGTCGAGTATGTCGTCCAGATCGGCGTAGGGAAAGGGACCCGTTTCTAGGGCAACGCCCTGAGGATTCAACTGCGCACGCCGGATGCGGTCGAAGATTCCGCCTTCGATGTGCCGGGTAGGGATTTTGGTCTTTTGGGCTAGGTTTACGATCTCTGCGAGGGTTCCTTTGGGCGCGGCTTGGCCGTCGCCTTCCAACCACAACCGGTAATAGTGTCGCCGTCCGGCACGCAAGGACTCCATAACGGCGTGCCGGCCCACGAGCAGTTCGCTCACCGGCCGTCCTCAATCCGCCAGGTTGTACCCTCCGGTGTGTCCTCCAATTGAACAGAATGCGCCGCCAGTCCTTCACGTACCATATCCGCCACCGTCCACTGCTTCTCATCTCGCAGCGCCGTGCGTACGGAGACTAGCAGATCGATGAACGGCTTGGCTGCAAGTACGTCGCCGTCGGCGCCGTCTGCTTCGGTCAGCGACAGACCGAGAACGCCCGCCAACTCGCGCAGCGTTTCCTGTGCGGCCTGAAAGAAGGGGCCGGAGACACCCGCGGCGCGGGCCGTATTGATCGCCCTAACCAACTCAAACAGGTGCGACAGGGCTGCGCTCGTATTGAAGTCGTCGTCCATCGCCTGGCAAAAGCCGCTACGGGCGGACTCCGTTACTTCTCGCAGATTATTGGCCTCATCGCCAACCGCGACAGTCCCGGTTGCCGGGCGTAGTCCACCCCGTAAGCGGGCCGTGCTTCGCACAGCCGCGCCAATCGACTCATCTGAATAGGAGACCGGCTTGCGATAGTGCCCGGAGAAAATCAGCATCCGCAACGCGTCCGCTGAATACTGGCTGAGAAAACTGTCGATCGTGACGAGGTTGCCAATCGACTTGCTCATCTTCTCGCCCGACAGCTGGAGCATCCCGTTGTGCACCCAATAACGGGCAAATGGCTTACCGGTAAGACTCTCGCTCTGTGCGATCTCGTTTTCGTGATGGGGGAAAATCAGGTCGTTGCCGCCGCCGTGAATGTCGATCCGCTCTCCCAGATGGTGCAAGCACATCACCGAACACTCGATGTGCCAGCCGGGTCGGCCGGGGCCCCACGGGCTTTCCCACGAAGGCTCGCCCTCCTTGGCCCCCTTCCAGAGAGCGAAATCCGCTTCATTCTCTTTGCCCTCTTCACCGGCCACACGCGTCCCGGTTACCGCGTCTTCCTGCCGGCGCCGGCTTAGCTTCCCGTAATCATCATCTCTATCGACCCGAAAGTAGACGCTTCCATCCACAGCGTAGGCGTAGTTGGCCTCGCCAAGGTCTTCGATCGCGCGAACAATGTTTGCAATCTCGCTCGTCACCCGCGGGTACGTGTCCGCTGGCTTGATATTCAGGTCGCTCAGATGCGTCAGATATTTGTCCGTGTAAAACTGCGCCAGCTCAAACGGATCCTGCCCTGTCTCCTGCGCCCGAATGATGATCTTGTCATCGACATCGGTGAAGTTCGTGACATAGATAACATCATGCCCCGTGAACTCCAGGTAACGGCGGATCATATCAAAGACGATCGCGCTCATCGCGTGGCCGATATGGGCGTCTGCGTAGACCGTCGGCCCGCAGACATACATGCGCACGCGTCCCTCTTCCAATGTTTCGAACGGTTCCCGCTTACGAGTCAGCGTATTGTAGATGTTGAGCGTCATCAATGTCCCTGTCGTTGGCTCACCCGGTTGTCAAGAAGTTTCTCACCCGATTAGCGGACCGACTCGTAAGCCCTGCGGCGCTCCTGTACCTCCTCCGGAACAGCAAATATCAGTCGCCCGGCATTTGTCTGCAGCACCTTCGTTACCCGCACTGAGAGCCGCGTCCCCATGTGGCGCCTACCCTGCTCCACCACCACCATCGTCCCGTCATCCAGATAGCCGACCCCCTGATTCATCTCCTTACCTTCCTGAATCACCTGGATCGTCATCTCTTCTCCGGGAAGAACCACCGACTTGACGGCGTTGGCCAACTCGTTAATGTTCAAGACGCGCACGCCCTGCAGTTTCGCCACCCGGTTCAAATTGTAGTCATTGGTAACGATGGCTGCGCTCATCTCCCGGGCAAGAAAGACCAGCTTTTCGTCCACCTGCTGCGCTTCGGCAGGGTCCTGGTCCAGGAAAACGATATTCATGCCCTCAATCTTCTGCAGCCTGTCAAGAATCTCAAGTCCTCTCCTGCCGCGATTTCGTCGCAAAACCTCAGCCGAATCCGCGATATATTGAAGTTCATTGAGAATGAATCTCGGAACCGCGAGAATTGCCCAGAGGAAACCTGTCTCGGCCACATCCGCGATGCGCCCGTCTATGATTACACTGGTATCCAACAGCATCGTGTCCGAATGCTGGGGCCGGCCCCCCTTCGCGAAGAGTGGCAGCTTCGGCAAGTCTCTGCCATCGTCACTCCCATTTGGAAAACGGAAAAAGTTGAGGATCTCGCGATGGCGTAAAACCATCATCGTTACGCCCAGGTAGCCCATAACGATGACGCCGACAAAGGGCAGAATGGTACCGAATGGAGTTGGCAAAAGTGACAGAGGATAGGCCAGGAGCGCGGCAATCGCCAGCCCGATCGCCATGCCCACTGTCGCCGCCATGAGCTGGACGGTGGGTATCTGCCTCAAGCTGGTACGAAGCGCATTCGCCGGTTTGACTGTCAGCCACGGGGCGGCGAAAAGCCCAACCACTCCGCTGACTATTGAGAGAGGAATAATCAGGCGCGCTGACGAGAGCGTCAAACTCTCAAGAGCCTCCACACCTGTTAATTGCCTGCCCAGTTCCCATCCCAGCAGGACAAAAACAAAAGTGACCAGACTCCTTAGAATCAACGCCCACCGCATATCCAAACTCCCCTGAAGAAGGAAAACGAAAATTACGCATTAAATTCATAATACAGCATCTGCAAATAGATCGCAACGCCAGATTTCTCTATCCGAAACTGAGTGCGCTAAGACGGCCGATTCGGGGAACCGGTAACGGTCACGCCTGACGATGCACGGCATCGTATTTCAGCCTCTTTCTCTCCGACTACTGCTCCTGCAAGGACTGATACAGCGCCAAGACTTCGCGTGCATTGTGGTGAGCGGAGAAACGTTGACTGTAATTCCGCGCCGCGCACCCCATCTCCCGTCTCAATTGAACGTCCTGTACCATTTTCATTATGCGAAGTCCGAAGCTGAGGTCGTTATTTTCAGTCAGGAATCCCGTCTCTTCGTCCACGATCATGTCCGCCACGCCAGGAGAATCGATTCCAACCGCCGGCAGACCCGCGGCCGCGGCTTCAATGAAAGTCAACGGATGCACCTCACTCACACTGGCGGACACAAAGAAGTCCGCTGCACTGAGAATCCCCGCGATGCGTTCGTATGAGATCGGTCCAGTAAAGGTTACCCTACCCTCCATCTCGGAATTACGTGCAAGTTGGCGGCACTCGTCCAGGCTCGGGCCGCCCCCGACAAGCAGCAGGTGAAGATTCGGACATTCATCTTTCAGCGCCGCGAAGACCTTCAGGAGGCGGTCCACCGCTTTCTCCTGGCTGATCCTTCCCACATAGACGCCCACCACCGCATCGTCAGGGATCCTGAGCTCGGACCTCTTTGCCTCCTGCTGAGGACTCTGAAACTGACCCAACTCGACACCGTTGGGAATGACGGCCACGCGTCCCTGAATGCCCCACGTCTGCATGACCGCCGCCGCGCTCTGACTCGGGGCGATGATCGCGCTGCATCGCTGGCTGAATCGCTGGAAAAACGCATGCAAGGCCGTGTCGGACAACGTATCCGGCACCAGGGGAAGGTACTGCTGAACGTACAGATCGTACCGTGTATGGCTCGTAAAGACCAGCGGTATGTCGTAGCGCCGCGAAAAAGTGAGCCCGAAACTGCCGCTGATGAACGGATGGTGAACGTGAATCACGTCCATCCGCTTCAGAATGTCCCGGCACCGCGAGTCAACTCGTACAGTCAGGTGATAGCCGGTGTCGGCGATCGGAATGCTGGGAAGGCGAATGACATTGCTCTCATCTACCGTCATTTTGTCCTGCTCAGGAACAAAAAGGTAGACCTGCTCCCCCCAGCGGTCGAAATGCTCCTTAAGCAGTCCAACGTGGTTTACGACACCGTTGATATAGGGCTTGTATATATCGCTAAAGAGGGCGATTCGCATTTGGCTCCTGTCCATCTCCTTTTGCCTAAGCTGGCTCCTGCTTGGCTGCGCCAGGCAAGCTACAGTTTGCGGCGGTTTTTCGCTCCGGGCACTGGCAAAGTAAACCCACGGGACGGCCCGAAGTTGTTCTGTCTCCCACTTCTGATTACGCAACGGAAAGGAGATGGTTGCAATCACATCCCAGTCAAATTCTGGCGGCCCTTGCTTTGAGCCCTAAAGTCTTAACGGTGCCAGGTCTGGCTAACGCCGAGTCATTCTACTCCTCACTCTCAGCCAGTCATGCCTCACTCTCAGCCAGTCATGCCTCGCCGCCATCCATATTCCTCGACGTTACAGCCCAGAAATAGATCAGACGCAGACTAACCAGGACCAATGTAGTCAGACCAACAGCCGCCAGGACGAAAATCCACGCGACCCCGTCGCCAAACACGATTGCGCGCAGCCCGAATCCAAGTGCGTTCCCGATAAGCACCGCCAAGACCGAGTTCAATGTAAATCGACGCAGCCCAATGCTGCCTGAACGTGGGTACGCCCCGAGTACGAACGCCGCGACAAACCATCCGACTAAAAAAGGCGCGATGATCCGGGGCGTGTTGGACAGCCAGTCTGCGGGCCCGCCCGAACTGTGCATCATGCGCCCGCCGATGGCGAAAACAAGATAGGAGAATACATCAATGGCAACAAGCGCTCGCCATGACAGGGCCCCGACGGCCACTTCTCTCTTGGCATAGACGGTCATTCTCGAATCTCTTCTCCCACTGTGCCGAAGTCAGACCGCTCCTGCACTTCGAACGCATATCTCGATGTCGACCGATCCCACCTGATTCCCACCCAATTTCGTGTATGCGTGGCCGTCACGACTTGCTAAACGAAACCATCCCTCCTACTATACCATATCGTAGGAAAGTTTGAGCCATACACAAGGAAAATGGCTATGTCATCATCCCAATCAAAGACGTTTCTGACGGGCCTGCGCTGCCTGCGCTGCGGCCGCACTTTTTCGCCCGCTTCGGTCGACTATGTCTGCCCTTGCCGTCCAAACCGCGGCAGCGACCTGGGCCATCTTGACGCCGTCTACGCCTATGATTCAATAGGGACTACGCGAAAAGAACGCCCTGACTTGTCCGATCCGGGCCGACAGAGTAACTACCCTTTCCTGTCCCATATCCCTGTTCGCAGCATAGAACGCTGGTGGCCGTTGCTCCCCGTAAAGCCCGATTCTCTCCCACCCCTTCCCGTAGGTGATACGCCGTTGCTACGCGCAGATCGCCTTGCCGAAGCACTGAATCTACCCAATCTTTATTTGAAAGACGACGGCCGCAACCCGTCCGGGTCATTAAAAGATCGGGCGTCCACAGTCGCCGTCGCCCGCGCCCGCGAAACCGGCCGCGACGTCGTGGCCACCGCCAGCACGGGCAACGCCGCGGCCGCGCTTGCCGCCATGGGCGCCGCTGCCGCGCATTCCAATGTCATCTTCGTGCCCCGCTCCGCGCCCCAGGCCAAGATCGCCCAGCTCCTAGTCTACGGCAGCCGCGTCCTCGCCGTCGACGGCTCTTACGACGAAGCCTTCGATCTGTGTGTGCGCGCCTGCGATGAATTCGGCTGGTACAATCGCAACACCGGCTACAACCCCTACATGACCGAAGGCAAAAAGACGGTCAGCTTCGAGATCGCCGCCCAACTCGCCGAAGTAGACGCCGGCGTCAGCAGTAGCGATGAGCCCGATGGTCCCCCTCCGTTCATCTCCCCCGACGCCGTCTTTGTCTCCGTCGGCGACGGCTCGATCATAGGCGGCGTCTATAAGGGCTTTTGGGAGCTGCACGCGCTCGGGTGGATAAACCGCATCCCCCGCATCTACGGGATCCAGTCTACCGCCAGCGCCGCCATTCACAATGCCTGGGCCGACGGCCTGGACGTGCCCAGGCCCGTCAGAGCCGAGACTTCAGCCGACTCAATCAGCGTCAATGAACCCCGCGACGCCACCAAAGCCCTTCGCGCCGTACGCGAAAGTGGCGGCGCCTTCCTCCTTGTCGAAGACAAGGCGATTCTTCAGGCGATTCTGCCGCTAGCCCGCCTGGGCGGTGTCTTCGCTGAACCGGCAGGTGCGACCGCCCTCGCCGGCCTCCAGCTCGCACTGAGCCAGAAGTTGCTCGACCCCACCGATAAGGTCGTCGTTATTAACACCGGCAGCGGCCTGAAAGACGTTCCCGCAGCCATGAAAGTAGCGGGAGAACCGGCGGTCATCCAGCCCGAATTGGAAGCGGTCTCAGAGACTCTTGAACTGTAATGCCCGCCCAAACAACAGAATTGAAGCGGAGGCGGGCCAGCCAGGATCAAGGGGAGCAACTGTACCTTGTTTTCGATAAACCAAGTTTTTGACTGCAGCCACTTTTTTTGACGTGGTCATGATTCGTTCGCAGGGCCGCTGTCAATCTGTTACCATAGGACAGCCGTTCACTCGTGCCCTATTTGTTACCATGCCTCTTAGTTACTTGAAAGCGGAGAATCTGCAGTGACCCGACCAATCGTACCCGGCCCCACCTACGCGGAAATGCGCGACCCGACCCAACTCCCGGACAGCATCCAGAGGGAAGCGTCATCAGCCCTGACGACGGACGAACTCGCTCCCCTCAACCTCTTCAACATCAACTGGAAAAATACCGGTACAGATGTTGAGCGCATCATACTGCCCAAGGAGCTGACCGGCGTCCAGGCCAATATCATCGTTCTCAGCGGCCGCAACTTTCCCAGCGGTTCGATGAAGGTCGGCCCTGCCTACACCACCCTCGCTGAATCTGAAGTCATGAACGGCTTGAGACCCGGCGACCGCAAAATAATCGGCCCCAGCACCGGAAATTTCGGCATCGGCACAGCCTACGTCAGCGCCTTGAAAGGCTACCAGGCCGTCGTCGTCATGCCCGACACCATGAGCCAGGAACGCTACGAGCGCATCCGCAAGTATGGCGGCGAACTGGACCTCACGCCCGGCACCGAATCGGACGTGATCCTGACCCTCGAACGCACCCACAGTGAATACGTCAGCAAGCCGGAGAAATACGTCGTCCTCGCCCAGTTCGAACTGATGCCCAACTACCGCTTCCACCGCCACGTCACCGGCGACGCCGTCGAAAAGGCCGCCGCCAGCGTAGGCAACGGCCAGGTAGCCGCCTTCGTCAGCGCGCCCGGCAGTGCCGGCACGCTCGCAGCCGGAGACCATATCAAATCACTTTACCCTGACGCCAACATCGTCGTCCTCGAACCGCGCCAGTGCTCAACCCTCTTCGACGGCGGCCAGGGCCAGCACCGGATCGAGGGCATCGGCGACAAAATGGTTACCCTCATCCATAACATCTACAACTCCGACCTCCTCATGCTCATCAACGACGAAGAGACCGTCCAGGGTATGGAAGTTGCACAGGCGGGGACCGACGCTCTCGTTGACCGCCTCGGGCTGAGGGGTCAGGATGCCGAGGCGCTGCAGGGAAAGTTCGGCCCGAGCTGCATCTGCAACGTCGTCGGCGCCATCAAGACCGCAAAATACCTCGGACTCGGCCCGCAGGACAACGTCGTCACCATCGCCACCGACAGCTACGACCGTTATCCCTCCGTCAGCGCCGAACTCTACGAGCGTCACGGCGGCAGGCCGGACGCCGATACGCTGGAAGTCTGGGCCAAAGCCGTATTCCTGGGAGCGTCGATAGGCGAGATCATCGACCTCAATCGGCCTGGCCATCACGACCGCCTCCAGGGCATGAAACAGGACCTGTGGACCCGGTTCGGCTATAGCGCCGACCTCATCGAGCGCATGGCCAGCCAGTTGTTCTGGGATGAAGAGTACGCGAAGATAGAGGAAATCGACCCAGCCATCGAGGAATTACGTGGTTCGGTGACGTAAGCCGCTAGCGTCACGAATGTGTGCTAGGGGGCCTCAGCCAGTTGGAGAATTGGGCCGAAACAGGTTCGGCTTCGGCAGGGGAAACTCTTGGTCGGAGGCGTTTTAGTCGCTCTCACGGATCACGGGGTACCCTCCGCCTGACGAACGGATCAACAACCGCTCTCCGGCAGATGTTTGCTCAGGAGCACTGACTACAGCCCCATTTTCCCGTTGCACAATACTATACCCGCGCGAAAGTACTGCCGAAGGATTAAGGCCTTCCAGCCTGGCCCTGGCGGAGGCCAACTGTTCTTTCCTTCTCTGCAGCGCATTAGCCTGAACGCGCCGGATTCGGTCCTCAGTGTCATCCAGCCGCTGCCGCGCGAGATCAATTTGCCGCAAAGGCGCGCTGCGCAGTAGCCTGCGCCGCACATCGTCCAACTGCGCCAACCGATCCGAAACGGCGCCCGCCCCGCCTCGAAGCAACCACACCTGCATCTGCCTGACATCCTGCAGCAGCTCCCAGCGGTCAGGCGTCGCTGCCACCGCTGCCCCCGTCGGCGTCGGAGCCCGCAAATCAGCCACGAAATCAGCGATCGTGAAATCGGTCTCATGGCCGATCCCGGTCACGACCGGCACATTGCTCTGTGCGATAGCGTACGCCACGACCTCCTCGTTGAATGCCCAAAGGTCCTCAATAGAACCGCCCCCCCGTACGAGCAGAACTGTGTCCAGGAAACCCTCCTCTTGTTCAGCACTCTCTATCAGCGAGTCTGAAGATCTGTGACCGTTGCCCGCAAACAGCAAAGGCAATTCGGCCTGATCTTCTTCGGAAATGGCGCCGGGCGATGCTGCCCCGCCCGCGAATCTGTTCGCAGCCGCAAGCGCGGCCGCGATCTGTCCCGGCGCCTCCGCGCCCTGGACCTGCGTCGGAAACAGGACCGCCTCCGCCAGCGGCCAGCGCTGGCCCAGAACGCGCAACACATCCTGAAACGCGGCCGCGCTCTGACTGGTGACAATCCCTAATCGACGCGGCTTAGCTGAAATCGGCCGCTTGCGATCCGCGTCAAAGAGGCCTTCAGCCGCGAGCCTCTCCTTAAGCGCCTCAAACTGCGCGTACAGCTGTCCGCGCCCCGCCGGCCTGATCTCGTCCGCGTAGAACTGGTATTGGCCGCGCTCAGGGTAAACCGTCACATGCCCGTGCGCTAGGATCTGGTCGCCTTCTCTCGGCAGCCAGGCGTGCCGGTGTGCATTGCCCCTCCACATCAAAGCACTGATGACCGCGCCGCTGTCCTTCATATTGAAGTAGATGTGCCCGCTGGCCGCCTTCGTCCATCGGCTCACCTCCGCCAGGACCCAGACATCCCGGAGCAATTCGTCTTTCTCAAACAGCGTAGTAACGTGCGACGTAAGCTGTGTAATCGTCAGAGGATTCATAGCCCTGGATTGTACCACGCCCGACGTCCGATTTCACAGGAATTCCTGGTCAAATGGCTTCAATGCCTCCTTGGCGGGCATTGCATGCGGGCCTATGCTGAAGCCCTCCGCAGGTAGATTTCATAAGAGCCCATTTGGGAACCCACTGACTACTGTCTCCCATTTCCTGAAACTCGCAAAGACGATGACCCACCCCAAAGGGTGCATTCACAAATGAGGGAACCCGCTTGTACTCCTAATGCCGTAACCATACCCCGATCATTCCCCGCTCCAATCTCCGCCTACCATCCCCTGACCCCTGACCACTGACCACTGACCCCTGTCCCCTGCAGTTACGCCTTCGGCCCTCCCTTGTGCGGGGGCTGCGCCCCCGCAACGCCCCGCCCTTACAAGACCACAGTGCTCCTTCTTCCCCAGCAACGTGTATAGAGAAAAGTGTTTAGCCAACAACATAACCCCAGCTGCTCCCGTAGGGGCAGGCCTTGTGCCTGCCCTGTTCCCCCTAAACCAACGGACACCCGGTAAGGCCGGGGGCCCGGCGTCTGCCCTACGTCTCTCCATGAACCGGCGAACAGTACCTGCCGCCTCCGGCACAATCTCGCTTCCAAACCGGTCCCTCATCAGATTTGGGATGTACCCGACCCAACCGATATATTGACAAAGTTCAATATAAGGAATAGACTGTCTCGTAGGCGGCCGAAATTAAGATTTTGGCCTCCTCTGATTAACGTGATGGACAGGCAGCGAAACGCAGAGATTGAGCGAAGAGAACACAATGGTAACCCAGCTGACAATCGCCAGCAGCACTAAGAAACCCGCGCTCCCAAATCTGCCAAAGTCGCCGGTGAGCGAATCTGCCGAGACGCAGTTCGGGGACAATGCCCAAACAGACACGATTGCCTCCGCGTTCAAAGCGATGAGCCACCCTGTGCGCATTCGGATTCTCGACCTGCTGTCTCGGCACGCAAGCCCCATGTGCGTCTGCCATATCGAGGCCCGTTTCACTCTCTCACAGCCTACCATTTCCCATCATCTGCGCCTGCTGCGTAAGGCAGGCCTAGTTGACAGTGAGCGGCGCGGCACGTGGATCTACTATTCGGTCAGAAGAGAAGGGGTAGAGCCACTCAATTCATTTGTACAGTCGATAATTTGCGATCCAGGAGAGATAAACGATGCAATCCCAATCTGAAGTCCTGCAGAAATCTGAAGAATTACAGACCGGCAGCTGCTGTGGTACATCTGTTGAGCTGTCGTCGGTATCGTTGGAAAACGCTGAAACCATCCGCGCCGAGGTCCAGACGCACTATGGACGGGTCGCCGAAGAGCATCTGAACGGTAACGGCAGTCAGAACTGTTGCGGGAGCGATTTCTACGAAATCGAAGACCTGAGCCAGCTGCCGGACACCGCCGTCAATAGCAGCCGGGGCTGCGGCAATCCCAACGCCATCGCCTCCCTGGGGCCCGGCGAAACAGTCCTCGATCTCGGCTCCGGCGGCGGCCTTGACGCGCTGCTCGCGGCCCGACAGGTCGGTGAGTCCGGCTACGTCTACGGCGTCGACTTGAACGACAGCATGCTGGAGCTGGCCCGCCGCAACGCCGATAAGACCGGCGCGACCAATGTGGAGTTTCGCAAAGGCGACCTGGAAAACCTCCCCCTACCCGCCAATACGGTCGATGTAGTCATTTCCAACTGCGTCGTGAATCTCACCACCGACAAGGGCAAGGTTCTCAATGAGGCCTTCCGCGTGCTCAAGCCGGGAGGACGGGTTGCGATTTCGGACATCGTCGTTGATGGCGATCTCTCCGGCATGCCCGTCAGCGAGAAGCAGATTCGGGCCGGGCTGAGTTGGGCCGGCTGCATCGCTGGCGCCCTGACCATCAGCCAATTCACCGCATTGCTCCAGGCCGCCGGTTTCCACGAAATCTCGATAACCATCGAACAGCGCTATACCGCTGCCGACTTCAACGGCGAACTGCCGCCTGCACTAACGGACCTGAGGCCAGATCTGCTGAAAGATCTGCTGCAACGCTTTACCGGCAGCAGCATCCAGGCGCGAAAGCCCTGACGGTGAGCCGGTACTGGGCGGTCTGGTCGGCGGCTCTGCTTTTCTTTGCCGCCTTCTACGCCCTCCTGGTACCGATCCCACTTTACCTGGAGGCAGTTGGTCTGCCCGACTGGCAAATCGGCTTAGTGCTGGGCGCCTTCGGCGTTGCCTCCCTGATTGGACGTCCGCTGACAGGCGCGGTTAGCGACAGTCTGGGCAGCCGGCCCGTCATCCTGTTCGGAACGGTGTCGCTGGCCGCCGGCGCCGCCTTGATGAGCTTCACCTCCAACCCCGCGCTGCTCTTCGCGTTGCGCGTCCTGCAGGCTGCCGGTTACGTCACCTTCACCACCGCCGCCACCGCTCTTGTCGCCGACTTGGCCGAACCGCAACGCAGGGGCGCAGCGCTCGCCCTTTTCGGCGCCGCCGCCAATGTCGCCATCACCCTGACCCCAGCCGCCGTCAGCGCTGGCCTCGACATCCTCACCCCCCAGTTCCCTTGCCCAACCTCCCCCTGTCCGACCTGGTGTATGCCAGCGTTGGCACCTGCCGGCACCAGCGATGTTGCCTGCCCGCTCTGGGGCAGAGGCATCGGCCACAGCGCATTCTTTCTCAGTTCGGTGTTGTCTCTGCTGGCTGGTGCACTCGTCTGGGGAGTCATCCCAAAGGCCGCTAGGCGCGCCGGCGCAAAACTCCGTTCCGCCCAGCTTTTTTCGTTGCCCAGACCCCTGCGCGGCCCGATGCTCACGACCGCGCTTTTCGGCGTGAGCTTCGGCGCCCTCTTCGCCTTCCTGCCGCTGCTGGCTGATCGCAGAGAGCTCGCATCGGTGGGTGCTGCCTACGCTGTCTACGGCGTCTCCATTATCGCCACCCGCATCCTGACCGGCCGCCTGCTCGACCGTGTAAACCGCGGCCAGTTGCTCCTACCGGCGCTGATCGTCAACGCCGTCGGCCTGGCAGGCCTGGCCGCCTCCGCAGGCATGCCCCTCCTCGTCGGCAGCGCGGCCCTGATGGGCATCGGCTCCGGCATCAGCCATCCGGCCCTGATCGCAATCTGCGTGGATCGCATGCCGTCCGCCCAGCGCGGTCGCGCCACCGCCGGCTTCTATCTGGCCTTCGATCTTGGAATTGGCGTGGGGAGTTGGATTCTGGGACTGGTTCTCAATGCGGCCGGTCTGACGGGACTGTACTTGGCGGCAGCGCTGGTCAGTGTGATCGGCGCTCTCACCGCCCCAATTCTGTCGGGGGGAAAGTACACGCAAGAGCAAACGGAAGCCTGACAGGTCGAAGGTCGGTAGCCGCAGCCAGGTTCGCTGTGCCCAGACAAAACAGCCGGCCTTCGCAAATATGCTATCCTGCCGTAGTGGCCTGCAGGACCCATACCTCCGGTTCCTGCGGCAGTTCAGGCTTTGAAAGCGCCACCTCCGGCGCCTCGGCCCACCGGACACGCGACACCGGGTACCGTTGTGTGAACTCTCTCACGTCAGCCATCTTGGGAAACTTGCAACCGGGAAGCTCATAGTGCATCGGGATTGTCACCGCCGGCCGCAGGATGTCAAGGGCGTCGTGCAGGTCCGGCAGCTCAATCGTCGGCGGTCCCCCCGTGGGCACAATCGCCACGTCAACATCTCCCACCTGCTCCAGTTGCCAGCCCTCCAGGCGATTGCCCACATCGCCAAAATGGACCACGCGGATTCCCTCGACTTCAAAACAGTACATCGCGTTGTCACGCGGCTGCAGCTTCACCCGCATCGATTCCATCGCCGGTATCGCTTTGAATCGGACACCCGCCTGGCTCAGAAATGTCGAACCGTCTTGACGCGTGTCCGGTGTCGTGTGGGAGTCTCCAAGACCCTCGCCTTCGAAACTCAAGAAATGCGTGGCCGTTACCACCTCGGGAATCCCCGGAATCATTTCCGCGTTTGCATGGGCGGAGTCGTCATCCGAACTGCGAACGACAATATCAGCCGTCTCGGCCACAGCGGCAAATCCCGACTTATGGGGCGTATACGGGTCGGTTATGATGCTGACGCCGTCGCCTTCGATTCGCAGACAGGCGTGCGCATACCACTTGATTTTCATGCCTTCCCTCCCGCAGTTGCTGGTCCCCGCTGACTCACTCCGGAAACAGGAGAACCGATTTCGTCCCCTGACCCCGCTGGACGCGCTGCACCGCCCCCAGAATGTCATCCAGCCCGCATCGCGTCGAAATCACAGCCTCGATTTCCTCAGCATGCTCGCTTACGAAGCTGAACGCCCTGTGGAATTGGCCCACCGACGAGGCAAACGTCCCCGTCAACACGATTTCACCATAGTGGATCCAGCGAGGATCAACTGTCATCGTTTCCCCGCGCGGTGTACCGCCGAAAATGTTGAATACGCCGGCATTACGTACCAGCGGCAAATAGCTCTCCATTACTTGCGGAATGCCGACCGCTGCGATAACAACGTCGGCGCCTACACCGGTCATCCCGCGTACAACCTCCGCCGCGTCCTCTTTTTCAGGGTTGACAGCCCGCTTCGCGCCCAGGCCCCTCGCCTTAGCCAGCCTCTCCTCGTTAACATCCACGCAGACGACGTCGGCCCCCAAAGCCGTCGATACAACTGTGTGCAGAAGCCCTAGCGGCCCCACACCAACCACGACAACCGTATCCCCTGCCTTCGTCCCACACTGCTCGGCCGCGGCGATACAACAGGAGGTCGGCTCTATCATCGCCGCCAAATCGAACGGCATGTCACCGATGTCAATGACGCCGCCCAGCCGTACAACCTCGGCCGGTATCCTCACGTACTCCGCAAAGCCGCCGTCGTCGCCATGTCCCAGGCCGTGCTCACTGAGACAAAGGCTGTTTCGTCCTTGACGACAGTAAATGCACTTGCCGCACGCCGCGATCGGATAGACTGCCACGCGCTGCCCGACGCGCAAACCGGCCTCATCTGTCCCCGGCCCTAACTCAAGGATGGTACCCGCAACCTCGTGCCCCAGAATCGCCGGCAGGTCGGCCGGAATCCCGGCGCCGCTAAGAATCTTGACATCGGTCGCGCAGATGCCGGATGCCCTTACCTTTACGATGACCTCACCGCGGCCGGCTCGAGGCAGAGGCACTTCGGAGATTCGGATATCATTCTTCTGGTAAACGACTGCCGCCTTCATCTGGGAGCGCTTCCTCTACCCTTCGCCGGTTCGAAATCTCGAGCTCCAACCATTCATCCACCTGAACCGCCTGCGGACCCAACCTATTGGTGCCCCCGAACTCGGCGTCGATCCGCTCAATCAGCCTCATCGCTCGGAGCCGTAGTATGCGATTGAAGCGCTCATAATCCGCGTCCTCAATCTTGCCAACGCTGTGATCAAACGCAAGCTCGCGGATCGCCTCCAACGCGACTTCCTTGCGCGTGATCAGGTCGGCCAGCTCCTCACCCTCCGTCGTGATCACCGTGCGCGTCCGGCCAAACAGAGGCAGGATAACATATCCCACCGCCGCAATACCCACCACACTGATCAGCGCAATGGCTAACCACATATCTCACCGAGGACGAGCCATTGACATCGCCAGCTCTGAGCGAACTGCCAGGCCATTTCATTACTGCCAGGAAGTGTATTCAAACGCAAATGGTGGCCGAAGAAGCGGGAGCTGCCCACTGTCAAGCTGATGCCTGACCTGCCGCAGTCCCATCAGGGAACGGGGAAGTCACTTCGCGGGGCGATCGCGCTGGCTGAGGATGAGGCCACACGCTGACCAGCGTGCCCACCACGACGAGCAGCCCGCCCACCCACATCCACATCGTCAGTGGATTGACGTATATCGTGAAGGTAGCGCTACTGCCGTCGCCTTCCCAGCCGTTGAGAATCACATACACATCTTCTGCGGGTGTCATGCGCAGCCCGACCTCGCTCGTAGGCTGGTCCGGCGTTTTGTCATAGATATTGCGGCGGGGGAAGATCTTCCCCAGGACATTGCCTGTCTCGGCATCCGACACCTGAAGATTGGCCCTGATCTCGATATGGTTGCTCCGCTGAGTTGATTCGAGTGCAACGTACTTCAGCGAATAGCCGGACAGCTCAACCGAATCCCCTTCTGACAAAGTCACATGCGTAGTCGACTGATAGAACTCATTGCCGATGATCGCGACCCCGATCAGGACGATGCCAAAATGTATTACATAACCGCCGTAGCGGCGCCCGTTGCGGCGAATCAACCCCCACAGAGCCCCTGCCACCGGCTCGCCTCTCGAACGCCGCCGTGCATTCACGCCCCGCACAAACTCCTGTACGATCGTCCCCGCCACGAAAATGCAGACGCTGAACCCAACCACCGGAAAGACATTGCGGCTGGTGAAAAGGAGAAAGGGGATTGAGATTAGCGCCACTGCGGCCGGCCAGGTGAATTGGCGCCGCAAAGCCTGCGCGCCCGTCCGCCGCCAGCCCAGCAATGGACCCACGCCCATCAGTACAAACAGCAGCAAAAAGAGCGGACCTGCCACCCGGTTGAACCAGGGCGCCGCCACCGAAATGCGTTCTCCCGTCAGAATCTCGCTGAACATAGGGTAAAACGTACCCCACAGTACGACGAACGCAATGCCGGCAAACAGCCAGTTATTGGCCAGGAATGCCCCTTCCCGGCTCGAGATTGAGTCGATCGCGTTTTCGCCGTGCAGATAGGGCAAGCGCTGAAACAAAAGCAACAGGAACCCAACCGTGGTAACCGCCAGGAAAACGAGAAAGTACGGACCCACCGGGCTTTGCGCGAAACTGTGTACGCTGCTCAATATGCCGCTGCGCGTCGTGAAAGTGCCCAGGATGACCAGAGTGAAAGTCAGCCAGATCAGTGTGACATTCCACACCTTCAGTATGCCCCGTTGCTCCTGGATGATAATGCTGTGCAAAAATGCCGTCGCCGTCAGCCAGGGCAGGAAACTCGCGTTCTCCACCGGGTCCCACGCCCAGTAGCCCCCCCAGCCCAACTCCATGTAGGCCCACTGGCTGCCCATGATGATTCCTGCCGAGAGGAACATCCACGGAATCAATGTCCAGCGCCTCACAGTTCGCACCCATCGCCGGTCCAGCCGTTTGCTCAAGAGGGCGGCCACCGCAAACGCAAACGGAATACTCAGCCCAACCCAACCCAGGTAGAGCATGACCGGGTGGATCACCATCCAGTAGTTTTGTAGCAACGGGTTCAGTCCGCGCCCATCGCTTGGCACAACACCGATCTGTTCAAAGGGATTGGCGCTGAACACCAACAGGATGAGAAAGAAGAGAAGGTTTGCCAGCAAAGTCCCGTTGACGTAGGGCATCAGCGTTCGCTGGCTCGTTCGAAATGTCACGGCCGCAGCCGTGCTGAACAAACTGAGCAGAAGCGTCCAGAAGAGGAGACTGCCTGCCTGGCCGCCCCAAATCGCGGCAAACTTGTAGAAAGTGGGAAGGCTTCTCTCCGAGCTGTTCCAGATATAGGCGATCTGGAAGTGGTCCGTCAGCAGGCCGTACCAAAGGACAACCGCCGCAACGCCTACCAGCCCGCATACAGCGTAGATCGAGTGAAAACTGCTCTCAGTGAGCCTTACGCCCCAGGAGGATCCATTAGGTTCGTTGGGAGTTGTATGTCGCCCTGAAGCTAGGGCGCCCGGTTCGGCCTGGCGTAATTCCAGCCGGCCTCCCCAGAATCCTGCCACCATGCCAAAGGCACACAGGATAAAGGCCAGCACCAGCGTCAGGTAAGCGAAATCAAATATCATCGCCTGTTACAGCTGGAGCTGACGGAGACGCAACGCATTGATAACGACACTCACGCTCGAAAAAGCCATCGCAGCCGCGGCCAGTATCGGATGAAGCTGCTGCAGAAATGGCGGCGCCCAGACAAATGGCGCCAGAACGCCAGCTGCAATCGGAAGCAGGGCGACATTATAACCGAACGCCCAAGTCAGGTTCTGCCTGATGTTCCGCATCGTCGCCTGAGACAGTACGATGGCCTGCGGTACGCTGCGCAAATCGCCCCGAATCAGGGTCACGTCGGCCGCCTCCATCGCCACATCCGTCCCCGCACCGATGGCGATGCCAACATCAGCCTGGGCAAGAGCCGGCGCGTCGTTTATGCCGTCGCCAAGCATCGCCACGCGAAAGCCTTCCGCCTGCATCGCCTTGACCTGATCGGCTTTCTGGCCGGGCAGCACTTCGGCAAAAACGCGGTTGATACCAACTTCCCTTGCAATCGCGTCCGCGGTTGCTTGGTTGTCACCGGTCAACATCGCCACTGTGAGCCCCATCCTGCGCAGTTCGGTTACAGCCTCCCGCGAACCCTCCTTCACCGTGTCGGCAACCGCAATCAGTGCCGCCGCCTGACCATCAACGGCCAGCCAGATCGCCGACTTGGCTTCGGCCTGCAGCTCTTCAAACCGGGGCACTAGACCGTTCAAATCGACCCGTTCCTGTTCCATCAGCCGTAAATTGCCCAGTAGGACCCGCCTCTCCTCGACCTCCGCCGCGATCCCATGGCCGGCAAATGCCTCAAATTGGGCCGGTTCGGCCAGTTCCAACCCACTAGCCTGCGCGGCACGCACAATTGCCTCGCCCAGCGGATGCTCCGATCCTCGCTCCGCCGAGGCTGCAATCCGCAGCAAATCAGGTCGTCCCACAGGTACCGGAAGCTGGGCCGGCGATTCGACCGGTCCGATGGCTGTAAATGCCTGGCTCACCACCAAGTCTGTGACCGCCGGTTCACCCTGTGTGATCGTACCCGTCTTATCCAGCAGTACGGCCGTTAGCTTCTGCGTATATTCCAGGGCAATGCTGTTCTTGAACAGTACGCCTACGCCCGCGCCCTTTCCAATGCCCACGATGATGGACGTCGGCGTAGCCAGTCCCATCGCGCACGGACACGCAATCACCAGGACCGCCACCACCCGCAGTAGCGCCGCCACGAAACCCGCGCCGGCAAACATCCACACCACAAACGTCACGCCTGCCAGCCCGATCACAGCCGGCACAAAATAGGCCGCGACCTGGTCGACAACCCTCTGAATCGGGGCCTTGCTCCCCTGAGCGTCCTCCACCAACTTGATAATCTGCGCAAGGGCCGTCTCGCGACCAACTTTCGTGGCCTCTACGCCCAAGAGTCCACGTCCATTCAAGGTCGAACCGAAAACATGATGCCCCGACGCCTTTTCCACCGGCATGCTCTCGCCGGTAAACATGCTTTCGTCGACGCTCGAATCGCCCGAAACTACGACGCCGTCCACCGGAATCTTTTCCCCCGGACGGACTACAACCATGTCGCCAACCATGACATCTTCGACCGGGATGTCGAGTTCCTCTCCTCCGCGCGACACGCGCGCGGTCCGGCTCTGCAGACCCATCAGCTCCTTGATCGCCGCGCTGGTCCGGCCCTTCGCCCGCGCCTCCAACAGCTTACCCAGAACGATCAGCGTGATAATGACCGCCGAGGTCTCGAAATAGACGTGTCCCCCAAGCAAGCTGCTGCCGACAGTCTGGGCCGCCATCACCGCCAGGCTGAACACGTACGCCACCGTCGTGCCCATCGCCACCAGGACATCCATGTTGGCACTGCGATTGCGCAGGCTCTTGACCGCACCCACATAGTAGTCCCAGCCCACAAAGAACTGCACTGGTGTAGCCAGAAGCAACAGCAGCCAGTTTACCCAGGCACCATGCGCCCATGCGCCCAGAAGGCCAAAGTCCCGCCCCATGCTGATCACCAACAACGGCAACGAGAACGACACACCCACCAGCAATCGCGTGACCTCATGCCGGACCGCGGCTGCGCGTGCTGTAGCCTCAGCATCCTCGGCAGGCTCCAAAGAAATGTCACTGGGGACGGGGGCAGGCGCTGGGACGAACTTTTCACCCTCAGCCACACCGGCCTCACCCACGACAGGCGGGATTTCGGGCGACGGTGTGGCAACCGAAACAGTGTCGTAGCCAGCTTTCCGGACCGCTTCTACTATCGGACCGCGCGACCCCAGGCCGCTCACATATTCGACCTGCGCCTGCTCCGCCGCAAAGTTGACACCGGCATAGACCACGCCATCCACGTCTCGGATCGCCTGTTCGACGGCATTCGAGCAGGCTGTGCAGCTCATGCCAAGTATCGGCAGTGTCAATGTAAGCGTCGGGATCTTGTACCCCGCGCGCTTGACAAGCTGGCGAACTTCCACCAGGGCTTGGTTGGCTTGCGGGTGCGCAGCGTCAACCGTCAGCGTCAGCCGCTCACTGGCAAAATTGACGGCAGAGTCCTCCACGGCCTCAGCCTGCTTGCTGCTGGCCTCAACCGAAGCCGCGCATCCGAGACAGGTCATTCCAATGACCGGGACACTAAGTTGCTTTGACTCGTTCATTTGTTAGCCCGCGTTCCTCTCCTGGACAACACGTCTGTCCGGCGCCTTGCAGGCAGGTCTCGGGGTCAAACTTGAACCGGCAGGCTGACGTAAATTTCCGAAAAAGGACTCTCGCCCCGACTCCAACAGTCCATCTTTATCTGCGGTCGACTTCCTACAGGCCGCTCCTGAGAATTTCACCCCATTGTGAGTCCCATAAAGCTTTTCGACTCGGCCGACGTTCTCGGAGCAAAACCCTGTCTTGTAACCTAGGCACGCACTCCATCGAATACAGTTCAATGTGAATGTCGCGCCAGGTTTTGCCCAACCCAGTCTACCTCCAACAGTAACACAATTGGACTGATTCAAGGAAATCGGAATCGGCCACCAAGGCCCCTTAACCTTTGGAGTTACAACCTGTTTTGGGACAAATGCCGAGCAGGTCTCCCCAAGGCTGGCAGCCGAAGGCTTCCGCCCATTCAGGACCCGGCAGAATCCCCTTTGGACCCAAGATCCGTTCCTTTGCTCGCTGCATTCTCATCCGCCCACCAATGTCAAGGCTCACCTGTACGAGTGGCCCCACTACCACGCTCGCCTACCACATTACATGAAGCGTGTCACATCTGTCTGTATCCTGCCCCCCAATAGATGCACTTTGATAGGCGCGGTCGTCTGTGCTAAATTTGCCCTGAGGCATATGAAGGGAAATCGCCGTGACGGCATGACCCAACTGCCTGAGTTCACCAAGCATTCCCTTCAGGATCGCAGCACGTCACCATTCGTCGCGCGATACGGGGGCCGAGAATGACACTGGAGCTGATTGGTTACACCGACAAACTGAGCGTGGCGCCCGGCGAAACAGTCCAATTCATGGTCAGCACCGATCTGCCGAGCTACAATTCCACTTTGGTCCGCCTGATCCATGGCGATGACAATCCTGCCGGACCTGGCTTCAAGGAAGAACGCGTCGATTCTGAAATTGATGGCCGCAGGTCGGGTCGTCGACAGGTAGTTCGAACGGGCTCCTTTGCCCGCGTAACCGACAGCAACTTGCTGAGTGAGTTAAACAGCTTCACCCTTCAAGCCTGGATCTGGCCGACAACCCCTCTAATCGGAGAGACGCAGGGTCTCCTCAGTAAGTGGTCAGTCGACGGAAACGGCTTCTGCCTTTCAATAGGCGAAGGCGGTGCGCTTGAGCTACAAATGGGGGAAGACGGCGTCGTCTCCACCTTCAGTACCGGCCGCGCGATGAGAGCCCGCGAATGGTACTTCGTCGCTGCCTCCTTCGACGCCGAGACAGGCAGGACAAGGCTCTTTCAATGGCCGCTTTCCGACTGGCCGTCCGACCCATCTTCAATCACCGCAGAAGAGTCAGGCCAGACTAGCTTCTCCTGCCGCAACAACCAGCCACTGCTCATAGCCGCCTTGAACCTGGAGACTGATCCCACCGCCAACCGTGTGGCCCAGGGCCTCTTCAACGGCAAATTCGACAGCCCACGCCTCTTCAGTCGAGCCCTGGAACCCGGCCAAGTCGAGCTTCTGAGACAGGGAAGTCCTCCCTCGCAAGTGGCAGGATCCGACTTGGTCGCGGCCTGGGATTTCTCGCTGGATCCTTCCTCTGCAAAGGTGACAGACTCAGGCCCTCACGGACTGCATGCTACCGCCGTCAACATGCCCACCCGCGCCGTCACCGGCCACAATTGGAACGCCACAGAAACTGACCATAGACTCGCTCCCAACCAGTACGGCGCCATCCATTTTCACCACGATGACCTCGAAGATGCCGGCTGGCAAACCGACTTCGAACTCACCGTTCCCCTGGGCCTGCGCAGCGGCATCTATGCTGCAAGCCTGACAGGAGACGGCGCCGAGGACCATATTCCCTTCGTCGTCCGCCCGCCACGCGATGCCGCCCAAGCGCCCATTCTCTTTCTCGTCCCGACCTTTACCTATCTTGCCTATGCAAATGACCGGATGTCGGCTAGTCAGAGCTTCTTCGCCGCCCAGCCTCCGGGGAAATTCGTTAAAGACCCGCTCGACGAGTATCTTGCCCAGCGGCCTGAATTTGCTATGTCTCTCTACGACAGTCACTCCGATGGCAGCGGCTGTTGCTACTCCACCGGCCTGCGTCCCATCGTCAACATGCGTCCCAAGCACCGCCACATTCTGAACAAGGGCCGGCGCCATTTGGGCGCAGAACTCTACCTGGTCGACTGGCTCGAACAGATGGCATACCACTATGATGTCGCCGCCGACAGCGATCTGCACCAGGAAGGGCTGGACCTGTTGTCAGGCTACAAAGTCATTGTCACCGGCACGCACCCGGAATACTGGACTGCTCATATGATGGAGGCTCTGGAAACCTTCCTGGCCCAGGGCGGCCGCCTCGCATATCTGGGAGGAAACGGCTTCTATTGGGTTACCAGTGTCGACCCGGAAAGGCCTCACGTAATTGAAGTCCGTCGCGGCCTTGCCGGCACGCGCGCCTGGGAATCCGCACCCGGCGAATGCTACCACAGTACAACAGGCGAAATGGGCGGACTCTGGCGCTATCGGGGTAAGCCGCCCAACCAACTCGTCGGCAACGGTTTTGCCGCCCAGGGCTGGAGCGATCCCGCCCCCGGCTATACCAGGCAACCCGGCAGCTTCGACGAGCGGGCGGCTTTCATTTTTGAGGGAATCTCCCCCGACGAAACTGTCGGCAACTTCGGACTAATCTTTGACGGCGCCGCCGGCGACGAGATTGACCGAATCGACTATGAATTGGGCACACCCCACCACACGCTCCTGCTGGCCTCTTCAAGTGGCCATGGGCTGTCGCTCTATCCGGTCATCGAGGACTTTCTTCAGAGCGGAAGCGGTATGCTCCCCGAAAACTCGCCCAACGTACGCGCCGACATGGTTTACTTCGAAACGCCCAACAACGGGGCTGTTTTCTCGGTGGGTTCCATCTGCTGGTGCGCCAGTCTCTCGCACAACAACTACGACAACAACGTATCCCGCGTCACACGGAATGTGCTGGACGCCTTTGCGAATTCTGAAGTACTGCCTCCCAAACCTTGAAGCCGGCCTGTCCTACTTGTTGACAGTTTTCCTACCAAGAATTCCCAACAGTTCCCAGAGGAAGATTCTCTCCCGTTCTCAAGTGACCCCGTACCCGCCAAACGCGCCGATATTACACTTTGACCTGCTGACAAGCCTGAACCAGATGCGTGAAACGTGCTTGCTTATCCCTGGAGGCCGTTGTAAAATGCGGCGAAATTTCGCCGTGTTCCTTTAGGTCCATTGCAGTTGCGGTCAGGGAGTAACGCGAAGTGACAGATTCCCCTTATTCATAGCTGCCAATACTGACTCGTGTCATGGCCCACTTATTCCCCATGATGCTGCATTCAATGCAAGCGATCCCACACGCGAAGAGTGCCGGGCCAACAAGCGAATTCTCCCCTATAGGCCGCACACTCCTATAGGAAGAGCATCCCGCCATTTTTGTCAACTAAGTATCGCTGGCAGTAGATTGAGTAGTACTAGCCGCACCCTTTTCATAAACTGTTCCTGAAAGTGAAGACAGTCCAAACTTCGCTCATGCCAGTCGCAGTTTTCTCTCTGGCTCATTTATCCTTTTGCCAGGGCAATGCAAAGAAGGGAATATAGGACTGATTCTTGCGCAGATGTGCGTATGCCTTCCCTCGCCTTTCCTTCACTGCGAGGGCGAATGAGTGACTAGACTTTCCTGATACATGAGGAAAACCAGACTCAACAAGGAGAAATCACTAATGCAAACCACCGAATCAGCCGTAAAAGAAAGCGGCTTCAAAGCCCTGACTCAAACGCAGGTTGCCAGCTTCTGGGAAAACGGATTTCTGGTCGTCGGCAAGGTTCTCGAAGACGATCTCATCGAGGAAATGCGCGCAGAGTACGACGAAGAATTCGCGCTCGGACGCAGCGGAGATCGGCCAGTCCGCAACCTGGCTGTCTTCGAAGATGATCATGACCACGATGACGAAGATGAGCAGGAGATGCTCCAATTTATGCAGATCTCCGAGCACAACCTTCGGTTCCATCAGCTTACTTACCACCCAGGAATCCTCGACATAATCGAAGACATCATCGGACCCAACATACAGCAGTTCCACAACCAGGCGCTATACAAGCCCCCGCACCACGGTGGTCCCATCTTCTGGCACCAGGACAACGCCTACTGGAGATGCCTGCCTCCCAATCTGGTCAGTTGCTGGTTAACACTTGACGACGTCGATCTCCACAACGGTGCAATGCAGTTCATTCCCGGCTCGCACCTGCGTCCCATGATCCACGACCAGGCCCAGGGCAGTGACGTCCTCCTTGACATGGGCAAAATGGTCGACGACGGCCAGGCCGTCGTCGGCGACCTGCCGGCCGGCGGCATCACCCTCCATCACTGTCAGACCCTGCACCGCACCGCGCCAAACACAACCGATCGCCAGCGCCGCGCCCTCGCCATCCACTACATGACGCCGGGCACCAAATCGGCGCGCACCGGAGAGACCATCCCTGTCAACTTCACGCATCCTATGTTACGCATGCGTGTCTGACCGTATGACATCTCGCATCAGTGTGCATGCGGGGGCTGTCAGAAAAGCGAGAAACCTTCTGCCAGCCATCACAACCAGAGGATGCCACGCGAGAGTGCCCCTGTGACTTCGGCCAGCCCGTTCCTTGCCGTCGGCAACTGTACCCTTGACGATGTTGTCATGCCTGACGGGCGCATCTCCCCCAGACAACTCGGCGGCAACGCCGTCTACGCCGCCGCCGGCATGCGCCTCTGGGGCGCCGACGTCAGCCTGGTTAGCGTGATCGGCTCCGACTATCGCACAGAGTGGATCGACCAATTGGCCGAAGCAGGCATTGACGTTTCGGCCGTAACCCAGATGCAGGAACCCCACCTCCTACGTTCACGCGCCTTCTACTTCCCTGACGGCAGCAGAACTGACCGGATCGACGAAGCGCGCGCCCTCCTTCCCGACCACGCCGGCGAAATCATAGACCTCGAAAGCGAATACGCCGACCATGGCAGTGCCCTCCACCGCCGCATTTGGCCAAGCTTCTGCCCGGACCTGACCCAGTGGTCCGGTCTCGCGAGCAAAGCGTCCTTCGCCCATTTGGCGCCTGGCCCGCTGCCATGCAGCCGCGCCAACGCTTCCTTTCTCAAGCGCCTGCGGGGCGACCAAATCGTGATCACTTTTGACTGGCCCTGGTGGGATTGGGACCAGGAAGCCCAGACCGACCTTGACCTCCTTCAGAGCCTTGACTATCTGTTGCCGAGCATCGAGGAACTCTCCGTTCATGCCGACGCCCTCTTCAACATTGACGTCGCCAGCCAGGCCGAGGGTCAACACGTCTTCGATGCCGCGCGGCGGCTGCTCGCACTGGGGCCGCAGGGAATCGGCGTAAAGATGGGCGCTCGTGGAATGCGCCTTCTGCCCAATGCAGAACAGAACTGGATTCAGATTCCGCCCTACCCCACCAGGGCCGTCGACCCTACCGGCGCCGGCGACGCCTTCTGCGGCGGCTTTATCGTGGGTATGGCACAGACCGGTGATGCCGTCCAGGCCGCTCTCTACGGGTCAGTCTCCGCCTCCTTCATCATAGAGGATTTCGGTGTCCTCCATGCCCTCAGCGTCGATGCGGCGCAGGCACGTTCGAGGTTGCAGACGTTGCAGGAGCATCCAGGCATTCAGGAATTGGACGCTTGACAATAAAATGTTGATTTGTTAACTTTGGCGCAACCCTCCGGGCCGAACTGGACCGTTGTCCGCGACGCTCTACTCTTGCCAAGGCAACTCTCTGTATTCCTTGCAGTTCAGTCCGAATCCACACTTTATAAGGAGATTCACATGAATCCTGCAAAACGTGCAATGAGCCTTGTTCTCAATCTGGCTCTTCTGGGGTCACTCCTGATCGCCTGCGTCGCTGCGCCCGCTGCTTCGACCGAATCCGCCCCAGCCGACGAAGCCATGGCCGAAGATTCAGGTGAGGCCGAAGGGCCGCAGATGGGCGGCGTTGTAACTGGCTTTGTCTCATCCGACCCCAAGAGCTTCGACCCGGCAGCAATCGCAGGCTGGGACCAGGGCGTCATCGCCCCCAACCTGCTTGAAGGTCTCTTCCGCCTCTCACCGGACGGCCGCGAAATCGAACCGGCCATAGCTGAGAGCTTTGATGTGTCCGAAGACGGCAAGACCTGGACCTTCAACCTGCGCGCCGGCGCAAAGTTCCACAACGGCCGCGAGATTACCGCCGACGACTTCAAGTACAGCTTTGAACGCGTGCTGAATCCGGAAACCAGGAGCCCCAAGGCCTGGATGCTCTCAATCATTGTCGGCGCCCAGGAGTTTCAGGGCGGCGCCGCCGATGAAGTCAGTGGCATCAGGGCCGTCGACGCCGGCACTTTGGAAATCGAGCTGGCCGAACCGCTGGCACCCTTCAAGTCGATGCTCGCCAGCATAAACCTGGCCGTCGTGCCCCAGGAAGAAGTCGAGAAATGGGGCGAGGACTTCGGCCAGAACGTCGTCGCCGCCGGGCCTTTCTCTCTGGGCGAGTGGAACCTCAACCAGGACATAACCCTCAACGCATTCGAGGACTACTGGAACGGGCGCCCCTACCTGGATGCGGTCAGTTTCCGCTTCATCGGCGACGAAAACACGCGCATCGTTGAACTGGATGCCGGACGCCTCGATATGGCATGGGTCCCCCCCGCACACTGGGAGCGCTTCAGCACCGACCCGGTCTTCAAAGAAAAGCTGGGCTGGGCCGAGACTTTTCACACCGACTTCATTGCCGTAAACCTGGATAACGAACCCTTCGGCACCAATCCAAAGCTGCGGCAGGCCGTCCGCTACGCCCTCGACCTGGATGCTATCATCGCCAGCCTGCAAGGGCGGGCCAACGTCGCCCAGGGTCTGCTTCCCCCCGGGTTGCTCGGCTACAGTGAGGACGCGGTCCTGAACTATCCGACCAATCTGGAATCGGCCAAAGCGTTGATGGCCGAGGCCGGCTTTGCCGATGGCGTCCCCGGCACCTTCGACGTTATTCTGCCGCCTTGGGGCAACCTGATCAAGATGCTGGAAATCTATCAGGCAAACCTGAAAGAGATTGGCATAACCATCGAGATCAGACCGACTGAGTTCGGTCCATACATGGAAGCCCTGGAAACGGGCAACTATGACCTTGCCTGGATGTACCGCGTAACCGACTATGCCGACCCTGATGGCTTCTACTTTCCGCTCATGCACTCCGATAATCTGGGCGCCGGTGGCAACTACGCCCGCTACGCCAACGCCGATGTCGACGCCAACATCGCCGCCGCACGCGCAACTGTCGACGATGCAGAACGCACCACCCTGTACCAGGCAGTAGACGCCCAATTCGCCGAAGACCTGCCCTATATTCCGCTGACCC
Source organism: Caldilineaceae bacterium (assembly GCA_958295845.1). Classification (GTDB taxonomy): domain Bacteria; phylum Chloroflexota; class Anaerolineae; order Caldilineales; family Caldilineaceae; genus Bin5. The sequence continues at coordinate 3,011,630 of OY282376.1, read as the reverse complement.
ACAACATCTATGTCGACGTATCGACGCCTCGCGTGCAGAACTATGTTCCGTCGCCGATGGACACCCATATGTTTCACCGTGTTTGGGTAGAGGAGTAGGTGGCAAAGCATTAGGCAATATCCAGGATCTGCTCCTTTGGTCAGCGTGCTTATGAAATGCATGTCACCTGTCTTGTGAAATCTGACAGGTGACATGCAATCTGAAGAGGAGGCAGACATGACGACTCAGATTTCAGGTGGCCGGCGTGGCGCCATTGCCGGTATTCCAGTAGCGTACCTCGCAGTTTGGGCAGCTGTTTACGCGGTTGCCTCAATACTTCCCGCAATTCCCCTTGTCGGCGGGGGAACCTTCGGCGGTCAGGAGTTTATCCTGACCCTGGCCGGTATTCTTTTTGGCCCCATTGCCGGCGCGATCGCGGCCACCATCGGCGGTCTCCTGGCAAGTTTCATCGGCCCGGCCACTGCCTATTTTGGATTCGCCACCTTTTATCCTCATACCATCGGCGCGTTTGTAGCAGGACTCCTTATGCTGAATACGCGCAATTCACGCATCGCGACGCTCGTGATATTCGTGATCGCCCTGCTTGCTTGGCCGCTATTGCCCATGTTCTCGGCAATAGGGTCTCATGTCTACGCGAAAGCAGCCTATTGGCCCATGTATCTCACCGGCCTGGTAGGCATCTGGTTCTCCCCTTGGGCGGTCGGCAAGATTCGTGAATTGCAACCTGTGCCCACATCTATCGGAGTAGCCGTGATTTCATGGACGGCCTACATGATCAATCACGTCTACCTGAGCCTGGGCTGGTCTTTCCTGTTTCCGGAAGGGCCCGATCAATGGGTGTTTGCCTTCTGGTCGGGTATCGTGCCCGCTCAACGTATACTGTTGACCGTAGTCTCAGTCGTCGTGGGAGCAGCTGTTATCATCGGGCTGCATCGTGCCGGCATACGATTCTCTGCCAGCTCCGGTTCCATCTTGGCTGCCGATGAATCCGAAGATTAGGCTTGGCAATCCGATACTCGAAACGTAGAGCACAATGCTCTGCAGCCAATCCATGGGTCCGGCAAGCCCTCGCCGGTCCACGGCAAGTACTGCCATACCTGCCTCGGGAAAAAGACAATTCGATCAACGCACATGGTAGGATCCAATCGACAGAACTCTGGCACATCACGTGAGCTAGTCATGCTTTGCATGCGAGTCCACGCGATGTAGCCGGTTCCGCCTGTGGTACTGCGGGAGTGGTCAGGAATCCCTTACAGTTGCCGGATACTGTTCTCACTCACTCACCGCCTTACTCGAACCGGACCAACAGAATGTGCAGCCTCTATCGGCTCTTTTGGTCAACCTGCCAGTTCCCGAGTTACGGCCAGTCAGCGTTGAGGGCACCATAGGCTCGCCCCCACTCTCTCTATCCCTGTCCCATGTCCGCACTAGAACCAGTCGTAACAGTAGAAGAACTGACATTCTTCTATTCAGGCGCAAAAGAGCCTGCACTGAATAACATCAATCTGACGTTTCAGCGCGGCGAAATCGCACTGCTCATCGGCGCGACTGGGGCCGGCAAGAGCACACTGTATATGTGCTTGAATGGCCTGATTCCGCATCTTGTGCCCGGGCGCGTCGGTGGACGGGTTCTCATCGACGGCTCGGCCACAAGTGATCAGTCGATTTCAGAGCTGGCCCAGAAGGTCGGATTCGTCTTCCAGAGCCCCGATGTCCAGCTGTTCTCCCACACCGTGCGGGAAGAGCTGGCCTTCGGGCCCGAAAATCTCGGCCTTCCAAAATCAGAAATCCTCCGTCGGATTCAGCTGGCTGCCAATACCATTGGTATCAACCAACTATTGGAGCGCGAGCCCGCTTACCTTTCTGGAGGCCAGCAGCAGTCCGTTGCAATCGGCGCAATTTGGGCAATGCTTCCTGAAATCTTGATCCTGGATGAGCCTACGTCCAATCTCGATCCGCAAAGCAGCGCGCGTGTCCTCGAGCTGATTAGGTCACTGAACAAAGAGCATGGCAAGACGGTGTTGATTGCAGAACACAAAATCGATGCCGCGGCCCAATTTGCCGATTCCGTCCTGGTAATGCACGAAGGGACAATTGCAATGCAAGGGGAGCCCCGCCACATCTTCTCCCAGGCCGGGGAACTCCACGAGTTGGGTCTGGTCGCGCCGGCCGCAGCGGAAGTCGCATATCAACTCAGCAAGTATGGTTATACTTTCGATCGCTGGCCGCTGACCCCCGAGGATGCCGTCCAGGCATTTGGGGAGCTTCTCTAATCCGTTGGAGAACATATTGACGGACCAAGCGATTATCGAGACACGAAATCTTAGCTATTCGTACCCTGGTGAGATCTCCGCGTTAAGCGGCGTAGATCTGGATATCAGGCCAGGAGAGTTTCTCGCAATTGTCGGCTCGAATGGCTCAGGCAAAACAACACTCGTAAAACACTTCAACGGTCTGCTGAAGCCTTCGCAGGGTCATGTACGTATCGATGGACTGGACACCCGCTCCACCAGAGTGTCCGAGCTGTCACGCATCGTCGGATTCGTCTTTCAGAATCCCGACCATCAAATATTCGCCTACTCCGTTTGGGAAGAGGCCTCGTTTGGCCTGAAGTTACATAAGCTTAGTGCGGAGGCTGTCGAACAGCAGACGAGCGAAGCATTGCGTGCAGTTTCCCTCTATGCTCTCCGAGATCGCCACCCAAGAGCATTGAGCCGGGGCCAGCGCCAGCGCTTGGCCACCGCCTCCATACTCGCGTTAAATACCCCTGTCCTGGTTTTAGATGAACCGACGACTGGCCAGGACTTCCTCTCCAGGCGTCAGATTATGGAGCTGGCCGTTGAACTGCATGCCGCGGGCCGCACAGTGCTGATGGTTACACACGATATGGCTCTGGTAGCCGAATATGCAACGAGGGTCATCGTCATGCGGGAAGGGGCCGCCATCTGTGATGCCACACCAAAGGAAGTCTTTGAAAACGACGAGGTACTGGAATCCACCGGGCTGGATCTGCCTCCAGTGGCCAAAATCGCACGTGGGTTGCGGGCGTACGGCATTTCCGAAACAACACTGACGCAATCAGAGCTTGTAGAAACTCTAATCACAGCCTTGCGACATTAGAAGCAGTACTAGACTAAGTGTAGGCCGACCTTACTATGCCGACAATTGACATTCAGTACTTCAAGGAAGAATCCTTTGTACATCGCTTGCACCCTTTCACGAAAATCCTTTTCGAGATTTCGGTGCTGGTGATTGCCGCAGCCTTCAATGAACCTCTCTTCCTTGCCGTGGTCATCCTGGGGATTATCGGAGTGGCAGTGCTGGCCAGGATCCCTGCCAGGAAATTCCGCTATATGTGGGTGCTTGCCTACATTGTGCTCTTCATGGTGATCACCCAGGGAGTCTGGTTCACCAGTTTCGGAGACTTCGGGGACATCACCGTGGATTTCGAGTGGCGGACGCTCTTTCACCTGTGGCCTGCCTGGGCGCCGGGGGGTCCCCGCATACCAGTCATTCTCCAGGGCGCCAACTATGGATTCTCATTGGGACTGCGGGTAGTCGCCATCTCCCTCGCCTTCCCGATTCTCGTTCTGACGACCCACCCTAGTGATCTGACCAGGTTTCTGTCCCAGGTACGCATCGCCTCCTGGCGAATCCCCTATAACTTTATTTTCGTTTTTACAACGGCTTTTCGGTATATTCCCACCGTCAGCCGTGAATTCGACCAGACCTTGGACGCCCAACGTTCCCGCGGCGTCCACTTTGGCGGCTACAATCCTATTCGCCAGATCAAAGTACTGACGACTCTGTTTGTGCCCGTGCTGACCAGCTCTCTGCTAAGTGCCCACGACTTGACCCTTGCTCTGGAGACTCGGGCATTCGGCGCTCCCACTGAACGGACGTTCATACATGAAGTCCACTGGCGAAGGGCAGATTGGGGAGTCACCGCTCTGCTGATTATCATTGCTGTAGCGTGCCTCGTCCTGGCCAACAGCTTCGGATATGGTGTGTTACCGTATACACCACAGCGCAATTTCTAAATGCAGGCCAGACCAGTTCCTTGGCGGTAAGGATTTTTTCTATCCGAGGAAGAAACTCCATGACCCGCATTGGGCTCCTGAATAGCCTACCTTTGACTAAGTGACTCAGATTGTTGCAGGATGGCCGGGAATCCCCCTGAAGTGTCGAGCAATTCAGAACGTTATGGGTGGGTTCTTAAGAACGGTAGACTTATAGAATTCGGTAAGCATGGCAATAACTGCGTCTTGACGGAGATCTTTGTTGAGTCTCTTTTACCAATGACGCTGCAAACCAACAGACACGTGCCGTCTCACAGGTGTAGAGCTATGTCAATGTCCTCAAGAAAGGGAAAGTCACAATGAGTAGCAACTCCAATTTCGAGAATACCAGCAGTTTGGATACATACATCAGCGCAGGAAATCGCAAAGCCTACGAGCTGGGCAACCGGGGCCCGATTCGGTTCAATGACGACGGCACGCTCGATCAGGAGATCATTGATGCCTACTGGCGCTGCGGATTCTACGTACTCGAAGGAGCTCTGGGCGCGGATGAGCTCAGCGAACTGCAGGCGGAAATGGAAAATGCCTTGGAAAGGGCGCCCTACACCAAAGACGCAACAGTTGACGCACAGGGCCGGCCAGCCATGGGGTCCGATCTCGAAAGGCCATCATTTCGCTTCGCCAAGCCGTTGAGCGATCCCTACGGCGGCACAGAGCTGGTAAGCGGACGCCATCCCGCAAAGATGAACGAGCCCGCTCCACCGACAGATGCCCCTGACTACGTCATCAACAGTATCAGCAGCCCCCTCCAGATCATGGACTCCTGCCTGCGGCTGTACGGACACCCCCAATTGCTGGCGATAGCCGAAGCAGTCAACGGCCCCGACTTTACCCCATTCACCGAGTCGGTCATCGTCAAACGCGCAGGGCTGGGGCCATCCGTCGCCTGGCACCACGACGGGACTACCCATTGGGCCAGCCCCGACCTGGACGAAGGCTCACACGGTTTCAACTTCATGGCGCAACTGTACGGTAGCACGGCCGAAAACGGCGTCTGGCTGCTTCCCGGCTCCCACAAGAAGGGTAAATACGACATTAAGGCGATGGTGGAGGAAAACGGCTCCGACCGGCTGCCCGGCGCCGTGCCGATGGTCTGCGAGCCAGGCGACGTTTGCATGTCCAACCGCCAGGCTTTACACGCCTCGTTCGCCAATACCTCGCCGGACAAGCGAATTACCATCAACTTCGGCTTTCACCGCCGCCGCTCAGTCCTCAATGTTCGGACCGTACACGGCGGCCAGGAGGTCGTCTACGATGAGGAACGAGTCCGCGAACGGTCGCGTTTGATCGCCCTCGCAATCGACGCCCGCCATCAGCGCTTCCCCCACGAACAACGTTACGTCTACCAACCCTTTGCAGGGGAGGAAAACGCCAATCGTTGGAGCGAGGCCACGCGTGCAGCCATCCTCAAGAACTACAATTTGAGAGACTTGAGTATCTGAAAAACTGTCTCACGCTAATTCCAGAACTCCGGTCAACCCGAATCGCTTGCACAAATTCGGGCCAAAACGCGACACCAGTCCACTGAGACCGCCGCCGCACTAGTATGCTCGGCTATACGGCTCGACGCCTCCTGCAATTTATCCCTATCCTTATCGGGCTGGTCACAGTCCTGTTCGCTCTGCTGAACATCCTGCCCGGCGACCCCGCCCGCATGATGGCCGGACCCTTCGCCAACCCCGATGTCGTAGAGACGATCCGCGAGGAGATGGGATTTAACCGCCCTCTCTGGGTCCAGTATCTGGACAATCTCTGGAACCTGGCGCGCGGCGAGTTCGGACGCTCATACCAGTCGCGCCGGCCCATTCTGAAAGACCTCCTGGAAGTATTTCCCAAGACCGTGCAATTGGCCGTCGCCGCCGAACTAACGAGCGCGTTCATCGGCATTTGGCTGGGCGTCATCGCCGCAACCCGTCGCAACGGCTGGGCCGACCGGCTGATCATGACGATTGCCGCGCTGAATCTCTCCTTTCCCCTTTTCTGGCTGGCCCTGATGCTACAGATCGTTTTCGCAGTCTTTCTGCGCCTTCTGCCGCCGTCGGGATACGGGTCAGGGTTCGACCAGTTCGTCATTCTGCCTGCATTTACCCTGGCCCTTCCGTCGCTGGGTCTCCTGGCCAGAATCACCCGCGCTGCTCTGATCGAAGTCATAGAGGAAGACTATATCCGCACTGCCCGCGCCAAAGGGCTGAGAAACGCACTGGTCATGCGCCGGCACATTCTCCCCAACGCGCTGATCCCGATTGTGACCACCGTAGGCACCGACTTTGTGCGACTGCTGGGCGGCATCCCCATCATCGAAGTGATCTTCGCCTGGCCGGGCATCGGCAAGTACGCCTACGACGCCCTCGTCTTTCGCGATCTGCCGGCCTTGCAAGCCTCTGTAATCGTGCTGGCCGTCGCCGTATCCTTGGTTAACCTGGCAGTGGACCTCCTGTATGCGTTTATCAATCCGCGAATTCGCTACGTTTGACTGGCGCCGGTTTCGGCAAACCCGGCTGCCGCTTATCGGCGTCGGCGTGATCCTTGTCTTCGTCCTCCTTGCGGCCTTTGCGCCCTACATTGTCACCGACCCAACCCAGATCGAAATGCGCCGTGAACAGAGCGGCGAGACAATCAATCCACCATTCCCTCCCAGCCCGCGCAACCTGTTCGGCACCGACCAGTTGGGGAGAGACATATTCGCTCGGGTGGTTTTCGGCCTGCGCACCTCCCTGATCGTCGGCATTCTGGTGCGCGGCCTGTCGATGATTGCCGGCACCATGCTGGGACTGATTTCGGGTTACTTCCCCAAAGCCGTCGACGACGTCATTATGCGCATCACCGATATCATGCTCGCTTTTCCTGTAATCCTGCTGGCGATGACAGTGACCGCCGTGCTCGGGCCCGGTCTTGTGACGGTCTGTGTAGCGCTGGCGCTCGTGGCATGGCCCGACGTGGCCCGCCTTGTCAGGGGACAGGTCCTGGCAGTCAGGGAACAGACCTACGTGGAAGCGGCCCGCAGCGTTGGCGCCGGTAACTGGCGCATCCTCCTCCGCCACGTACTGCCCAACTGCATGGGTCCGATTATCGTCGCCTTCTCGATGGGCATTCCAGGCGCAATCATGTATGAGGCCGGTCTGAGCTTCTTCGGTTTTGGCATTCAACCGCCCACCCCAAGTCTGGGCTCCATCATCAGCGACGGCCGCGGCTACATCACCGTCGCCCCATGGTACCCCGGCTTCCCCGGTCTCGTTTTGACCTTGCTCGTATTGAGCGTCAACCTGGTAGGCGACGGCCTGATCGACGTGATGAACCCTCGGGCCGCCAGGGGCACCCGCAGAGGCGATTCCGCCGCATGATTTGGAAACGGTCGCTCGCGTCTGCTAAACTCCATGAACGCGGTACCGATTCAGCAGAGTTCGCCTGTGCGAGCTCATGTCCCCACCCTGCCAAGCTCGACTGGAGATTGTTCAATGGCATCTGATGAGCATTCGGTCACAGTGCGAAAAGTCGAGCCCTCTTCCAATCCCGTCCAGGACGAAGATCTCGATCAGTACGGCGAAGAACTCTCAGGCCTGACCATAGTCGACGTAGACGTGCACGTAGACGACACCCTCATGTTCATGCTCGACTACATGGAGGGCCACTTCCGCAAGCGCATGGAAACCGTCCTCCAGGCCGATTTCAAAGGCGAGCCCGGCAACTCGCTGCGCAACCTGATTGCCCACATCGCCTGGCTCGGATCATCCTACGACAAGCCGCCCCGCGCCAAGCTGGCGACAAAGGAGGATCTGGTCTCTAGGATGGAGAAGGGGATCATCGACTACAGCATCCTCTTCCCCAGCGAGCTCCTACCGGTCGGCTACCTGCCGGAGCCGGAGTGGGCGGCCGCGCTGGCGACCGCCTACAACCAGTATATGGTCGACGCCTACCAGAATCTGGACGGCGTCAAGATCGCTATTGTCGTCGCGCCCCAGCACCCGGTTCGGGCCGCCGAAGAGATCGACCGCCATGCCGCCCATCCCGATGTCGTAAGCGTCTGTGTCCCCGACGTGGGCGTCAACCCGCCAATCGGCGACGAGAAGTATTGGCCGATCTTCACGGCCGCGGCCAGGCACGACCTCCCGATCAGCTTCCACGGCATTGAGGCCCTCATCCACGACAACTACCCCCTGCGCGTGGCCCACTTTCATACACTCATGCAGGTCAACAGCATGGGCTTCCCATTCACCTCTATGTTGCAGATCATGTCCGTCGTGTGCGCCGGCATCCCCATCCGCTTTCCCAACCTGAAGTTCGCCATTCTCGAAGCCGGGCTCACTTGGATGCCCTTTATCATGTACCGGCTCGACGCCGCCTACCTGCGTTACCGTACTGAGATGCCGGCCCTGGAGAAAAAGCCCAGCGACTACATCCGCGACTGGTACATCGGCACACACGAGCTGGAAGCACTCCCCCGCCGCGGCGACCTGGCCAAACTGATCGACCTGTACCAGGGCCACAATACAACCATGTGGGCCTCCGACTGGCCGCACCTGGAACGCGACCTGATCGCAGGGTTCATGCGCTACGACATGGACGAAACACTCCGCCGCAAAATCCTGGGTGAGAACGCGCTCCGGTTCTTCGGGCTGAAGCCGCGAAAATGACTCCCGAAAAGCAACCCACTCGCAGAAGCCGTTCGCAACGCAGAATCTTCGTTGCCCCACTGAATGACTTTCCGCCCGGCACGCGCATGGAAGTCCAGGTCGGCCGCGTACTGATCGCGGTCTTCAACGTTGGCGGCGACTTTTTCGCACTGTTTGGCCGCTGCCCCCACCAGTCCGCCCCCTTGAGCAGAGGCCGGCTGCAGGGTACCGTCATCTGCAACGCCGACACATGCTGGGAAACGCAATGGGCCCACGAAGGTGAAGTTCTGGTCTGCCCCGGCCATGGCATGGAATACGACATCCGCAGCGGCAAAGCCTTCGGCTACGACCTCAAACTGCGAACCTACGATGTAGTAGTCGAAAACGGCCAAGTATTCCTTCTCACCTAAAGCCAGCCACCCATTCCAAAACAAGATGTACTCTGTGGCCCTCCTTGGACAAAGGATGTTGAAGTTGCCGTTGCCGTTCTCCGTGATCCTCCGTGGCCCTCCGTGGTTCAAAAGAAGTTGCCGTTGACGATGCCGTATCCCGTTGCCCTCCGTGGTTCAAAAGAAGTTGCCCATCTCCACCCCCTTCAGCAAGAGGCAGAAATGGAAAAAGATAATCCAATCGCGCGCCCAATCCGCAAAGCCGAATTTGGCGAACCAATCCCCGTCACCATCGAAGACATGCTCAATGAAATCAGCAACCAGGGCCCTGCCATCCCCGCGGTCATGGAGTCGGTCCAACCCCAGCTAGAGGCCCTCGACCCCGCTCTCCTCGCAGAGACCTCCCACTTCTACATCACAGGCTGTGGTGACTCCTACTTTGCAGGCCTGGCCGCCCGCTATGCCTTCGCCCGCTATGCAGGAGTACCCACCGAAGCGCACGAAGCCCTCGAGTTCGGACGCTACGCCGCCGAGTTCCTCCCTCCTGGCTCCCTCGTCTTCGGCATCTCCAACTCCGGCAAAGCCACCCGCTCAGTCGAAGCACTCGTCAACGCCCGCTTGGGGGGCGCCGACACGGTCGCCATCACAGGCAACTCAGAGGGCTGGCTCGCGCAGGAGGCCGATACCATTCTCGACCAGAGCGTCCGCCTAGCCGGAGAGCTGATCGGCATGCCCAGCAACTTGGCCACCGACGCAGACGACGACAAACCGCGCCGCGGCTCCTTCGGCCTGGTCAACTATCTGGCCAGCCTGACCACACTCTATCTAATCGCATTTCAGACAGGGGTCGTAAGGGGTTTACTATCTGAGGAGCGGGCCGATTCCTTGCGGGCAGAGCTACGGTCCACCGCCGGCCTGATCGCCGAGACTGTCCGCATTTGTACGCCTGCAGCCGAAGCCTACGCCGAGCAGGTCAAGGACATCGACACCTACACCTTTCTCGGCTCCGGACCAAGCATCGCCACCAGTCTCTTCTATGCCGCCAAAACCTATGAGCTGCCGCGCGTGTACGGCGTCTCCCAGGAGTTGGAGGAGTGGGCCCACGAGCAGTTCTTCATCACCAGCAAGGGCACACAGGTCCTGTTTATCGCGCCCCAGGGTCGCTCTGTCAGCCGCATCCGCGAGCTGCTGCATACGACCCAGACCATGGGTGGCTCCGCTGTCGTCGTTACCGACGAGAGCAACCCGGAACTCGCCGCGGCAGCCGACGTAACCCTGCCGGTCGCTGGGTCAATTTCAGAAGCGCTTTCTCCACTCGTGTATTGCGTTCCCGGCCAGCTCTTCGCCACCTACCTCGCCAGATCACGCGGCCGGCTGGCCTTCGAATTCGACTCCCCGCTCCAATATGAGATGAACATGCGCACAATCCAGGAGAGCCAACTGATCGAGTTTCACCCCCCTCGACTCTGAGTTCAACTGGGACGCCATAGACCTTACAGGCGCGAAGTCCTTGTGAGTTGCATCTCTTCCCACGATAGGCTGCAGACCAGCTGCAGTTGGCTCGCTGCCGCTACAATCAATCTCTTTGCCGCCAGACTAAACTGCGAACGCAGAGCCCATCTCTAAATTGTTGAGAACGGTTTCTTGAGCAAGAGTCTCAGCAAGGAGAGAATTCCCTCGTCGCCGAGGCGTGCTTGGAGGAGCCTGCGCGGGTAACGACAACTAACAGATCAAACAGAAGGCACTTGCGGTAGGTGAATTCCTTCCCCGCAAATGCCCTCGACTATGAAACTGATATTCCAAACGCGAACTGTCTGACTTCTCTTAGCCGGTCGCCTCTTCTACCGGCTGAACCGGTACCTTTTCCACTGGAGTAAGCTCGTACTTCTCCCAGTGATACTGAAATTCAGTCGACTTCCACCCCTTGTAGATCTCGTCCCAGCTGAGGCGGCCTTGGTGCGGACCCAAGACCTTGTCCATGACCGGGTCCGAGGCCCTCTGGTAGCGGTAGTCCACCGACAATCGGATTCGGTCACCGGACATGTTGGGCAGTCCTCTGTGCACAGTATGGCTGTGGAAGAACAGAATGTCTCCGTTTTCAAAGGGGCTCGAAACCCACTCACCCCCGATCTTTTCAAAGTGGGCTCGCAGTCCGCCGGCGCCGAGTGCCCGGGAAACCGGCAGAATCCCCTTCTTATGCGAACCGGTCAGCACGCTTAACCCGCCCATCCTGTGCGGACAATCACCCAGCGGCAGCCACGCGGTCCAAACATCTGGTGTGCCCTGAATGTGGACGAAATCCTGGTGGGCCGGTGTAGTTTGTTCCAGATTGGTGGGGAAGATAAAGCGGGCAATGTTGCTGGGCTGGAGAAGTACGTCATCACCCAAAAGATTCCCTATGACGCGCATGATCGCCTTGTCGTGGGCTAGCGTATGGAATGACTCCAGCATCTGGACCCTGTCGTATACCGGTGAAAACTCCGGCTCTCCCGATACATGAGGAGGATGGCTGGTTATCGTCTCATTTGGGTCGGTGCCGGCATCGACCCAACCGACTTCCTGCAAGACATTGGCTATGTCATGGCGCGCCTGTAATGCGGCCTCTTTGTTTACGAAGTCGCGTATATAGAGATAGCCGTCACGATCAGCACGTTGGCATAGGGCCTTTCCGTCTTCTTTTATATCGCTGGAGTCGACAAAAGGATTCATCGTCATGGTCTCCTGTATTCCAGGCAGTTACGCCGGAAAAGTAGTGGGCCGTTAGGCTGCTGCTGACACTGTGCTAAACGTGCGTATAGGGGTCCGAAGCGTCGCGCAGACCGTCGCCGACAAAATTGAACGCCAGAATACTGACCACGATGAATACAGTCGGCAAAAGAAGCCAGGGCGACAGCGCCAGAACGCGAATCGCCTGCGCTTCCTTCAGCAAAACCCCCCAGCTGATGGCCGGCGCCTGCAAACCCAGACCGATAAAGCTGAGAGCCGTTTCCCCCAGAATCATCTGCGGAATCGCAAGCGTCAACCGCGCGATAATGTAACTCAGAAACGACGGCAGCAAATAGCGAAAGATGATGCGCAGGTTGCTCGCTCCATCCAGCTCCGCCGCGCCGACGAAATCCTCCTCCCGCAGGGCGAAGAATCGTCCACGAACGACACGCGCAATGCTTGTCCAGCCAACAATCGACAAGATCAAAACAATGGCGAAATAGGTTCTTACAACCGGCCAGTCCGAAGGCAGAGCGATGCTCAAAGCCATCCACAACGGTAGCGTAGGCAGGGCGCGCAACGATTCAATCACGCGCTGGATCACCATATCCACAGTCCCGCCCAGGTAGCCGGACAGTCCGCCTATCAAAATGCCCAGGAAAAAACTCATGGCAACGCCCACCAGACCAATCGTAAGCGAGATGCGTGCACCATAGACGATGCGCGTAAATAGATCGCGCCCCACCGTATCCTGGCCAAGCAGCGAAAGACGCGCCTCCTGATCCTGCAAGCCAAATAGATGAATCTCGCTCTCGAACAGACCCCACAGTTCGTATGGGTCGCCGCGCACAAACAGCCCCAACGGCTGCATTATAGTCTCGTCCTCGACGAATACCGCGGCGTATGTTTCAGGGTCCAGCGTCTTCTTGAAAGGATGCACAAAAGGCCGCAGGTGAAAGTTTCCTTCAGGATCGATGAAGCGGATCGTGTGCGGAGGCGCCAGCGTCAGTTCTGCTCTGAAGATATACGGATCGTACGGTGCCACAAACTCTGCGAAAACCGCGACAAAGTAGAATAACCCCAGTACAACCAGCGAAATCACCGCCAGCTTGTGCTGCAGAAAGCGCCAGCGGATCAACTGCCACTGTGAAGCGACCAGTACGCGTTGGTCCGTCTGGTCTCCTGCGGCGATGCCTTCAATTGGCGCCGCGCCCGCTGCCTGCGTCATGCGCTTTCTCTCTCCTCACGCTGAATAGCGCCTGCGATCCCTGTCAATTCCAGTTTTTCCGCGAAATGGCAGGCCGCCAGATGTGATTGACCCTCCTTTTCGCCAACGTCGATCAGCTCCGGAGTCTCTTGCCTGCACCGGTCCTCTGCATAACGGCAGCGTGGATGAAAGGCGCAGCCGCCGGGCAGGTTGCCGGGATCGGCCACTTCGCCGGCAAGCACGATCCGTTCTCGATACTTCGTGTCGGGATCGGGATTGGGCGCCGCCGAAATCAATGCCTCGGTGTAGGGATGCCTGGGGTTCGTGTACAGTTCCTCGGTTTCGCCGATCTCCACGATTTTGCCCGCGTACATCACCGCCACCCGGTCGGCCTCATACTTTACGACCGCCAGGTTATGGGCAACAAAGAGGTACGTGAGCCCAAGCTGAGTCTGGAGCTCCTTCATCAGATTCAAAATCTGCGCTTGCACTGACACGTCCAGAGCCGACACCGCCTCGTCTGCAATCACAACCTTGGGCGACAAAGACAGGGCGCGTGCAATTGCGATACGCTGGCGCTGGCCTCCGCTGAATGCGTGCGGGTACCTGTTCAGCGTTGAAGGATCGAGTCGCACTAGACGCAGCAGCTCCGCAACCCGTTCCTGCAATTCATCCTGGCTTTCGACCATACGATGTATGACGAGCGGCTCGCCAATAATCTGGAGCAGTGTCATTCGCGGGTTCAACGAAGAATAGGGATCCTGATATATCATGCGGATGTTACGACGAGCTTCCTTGAGCTCCTCTTTCTCCATCCGCGTGAGATCCATCGGCTCCGCGTCGCCGATGCGAAACAGAACCTGGCCAGCAGTAGGTCGTTGCGCCTGGATAATGCAGTGGCTGGTTGTCGTCTTTCCACAACCGCTTTCCCCGACCAGGGCCAGCGTCTCGCCCTCGTTCAGGTCGAAATTCACGCCATCGACTGCCTTCACGACGCCAACCTGCCGGCGTAAGAAGCCTGATTCAATCGGGAAATACTTTGCGAGGTTGCGAACCGAAATGATTGTGCGCTCGTTCATGCCCGTCTCGCGCGTGGTTTCCGTCACTCGAGCGCCTCCCTACCTCCGTACAAGAAGCAACTCACTTCGTGACCTCTTGCGACCGCCGTGAGCGGGGGTTCGTGTCTTTCGCACACGCCTTCGATAAAGTCCGGGCACCGCGTATGAAACTTGCAGCCGCTTGGCATCGCGTAAGGATTGGGCACGACGCCCTCGATCGGTTCGATTTCCACTCTGCCAGGGTCCATCTTCGGAATCGATGCCAGTAACCCCCGCGTGTAAGGATGCTGCGGCCGGTGAAAGACATCCTCCACCGTTCCGTGCTCAACCTCCTTGCCCAGGTACATGATCATAACCCGGTCAGTCAGTTCGGCAATCACGCCCAAATCGTGTGTAATCATGATGATCGCCATGCCCAGATCGGCTTGGATATCCCGCAGCAGCTCAAGCATCTGCGCCTGAATCGTCACGTCCACAGCCGTAGTCGGCTCATCCGCGATCAAAAGTTTGGGTCTGCAAGAGAGCGAAAGCGCAACCATCGCCCTTTGTCGCATTCCACCGCTAAGATTAAACGTGTACTCGTCAATGTTCCGCGCCGGATTTGGCATACCTACCCGCCGCAGCATTTCAATGGCCTGGTCATGTGCCTCCTCCTTGCTTACCTCCTGGTGGATGCGAATTGTCTCGATGATCTGGTCGCCGACAGTATGCACAGGGCTGAATGCAGACATCGGCTCCTGGAAGATCATTGCTATATCTTTGCCCCGGATATTCCTGAGAACCCGGCCATCAGCATCTTCAGTCGCCAGATCTATAATCTGGTCCTCGTTCTGAAAGAGGATCTCGCCTCCCACAATCTTGCCGTTCTTGGGAAGGATTCGCAGGATCGACTGGCTTGTCACACTCTTACCGCAGCCGCTTTCCCCCGCGATGCCGAGAATCTCGCCAGGTTTGATATCGAAACTCACGCCGTCGACAGCCTTGACCACCCCTTCGCGCGAGAAGAAATGGGTCTGCAAATCACGCACTGATAGCAGCGACCCATCCATTCCCTCGGTTGATGGACCCAGCTCATCTATTGCAGTCCCGCCACGCTGTATCTCGGTCATACGGCGCCCCGTATACGCGGATCGACGATCGCCAGCAGAATGTCAGAGAGTAGAGTGCCAACGAGCGTAAGTATGCCCAGGATCATGATGATACTCGTCGCCAGGAACATATCCTGCTGCATGAGCGAGTCCAGTAGCACCGGCGCAATCGTTGGCAGTCCCAAAACCAGAGAAACCAGGACCTCGCCCTCGACCAGAACAGGCAACAGCCAGCCAACCGTACTGATCACAGGATTGATCGCAATCCGCAACGGATACTTGTAGAGAAGTTTCGTCGGCTTGACCCCCCTTGCGCGCGCGACCGTTACATACTGCTTGGGCAGCTCGTCCAGCAAGTTTGCGCGCATCGTCCTGATCAGTTCCGCAGTGCCTGCTGTGCCTACAATCAGAGCCGGCAACCAGATATGGCCAACCAAATCAATGAACTTCGCCAATCCAAAGGGGGCATTCTGCATTTCCGGCGAATAAAGACCAATCGCAACGGTTCCCGTCCACTTGAATAGCAGCCAAAGCCCTACCAGGGCAAGCAGAAAATTGGGCGTGGCCACGCCCAGAAATCCGACAACCGTAAACGAATAGTCTGCCAGCGAATACTGTTTGGTAGCCGAAAGAATGCCGATGGGGATACCGATCACAAAGACCAGAATCAAGGAGAGCAGCGAGATCGTAAAGCTGGACGGCAACCTTTGGGCGATGATATCCACAACCGGTTCGCGGTAAATCATCGAGTAACCCAGATCGCCCTCAATAAAGCTGGAGACCCACTTGAAGTACTGTACATAGATCGGTTCACCAAGTCCATAGCGCGCCCTGAGTGAATCGATCAGTTCCGGCTCGATGATGTCACCCTGTGCCTCCAACCCGGCAATGTAGGAGCTCACAAAGTCGCCAGGCGGCGCCTGGATGATAATGAATCCAATGATACTGATCAGGATCGTCACCGGAATCATGACGAGCAGTCTTCTCAAGATGTATATCAGCATCTGTCTTAACTCAGAGTCGGGAGGCCACCTGGGTGGCCTCCCTTTGTTTCAGAAGAACTACTGAAGCCGTTTACTCAGACCGGTATGCCCAGGTTTCGGGAGCGGCATAGTACCACTCGGGAGCCACCGGGTTGGGGATGTTGTACATGCGGCCCGAGAACACCGCGTACCAGACCGCTTCCAGGTCGCCAGGCTGCTTGATCGAGCCAATGACCCACAAGTTGTCCTGATGAATCTTGTACATCTCAGACTCGAGTTCGAAGCGCTTCTGGCCATCCGGCTCGGCGATGAACTCTTCGAAGATCTCGTACAGTCGCTTGACGTCGTCCGGGGGTTCTTCGCCCTCGGCGCCGCCCGACATGACATACTGCGCCCACGGCGGGTTCACCAGCCAGCTGTTGCTGATTGGCATCGGCTCGCCGCGCATGGCGCCGATGATCGGAGCCTGGCCAGCCCAGTTGACAGGGCGAACCTGCAGCTCATAGTCGCCGGCCAGTCGACGTTCCGTATGCAGTCGACCATCCAACGGAACAATCGTTGTCTTCAGGCCAATGTCTTCCCAGCCCTGTGCGATCAGCTCGGCGATAGGAACCTGCTGCACCCAACCGGTATGTACCTGAGCCGAAAGCTCAAACGGGCGGCCATCGGGCAGCAGTCGCTGGCTCTGGTCCTCATTCCAGGTCAGGCCCAGGCCGTCAAGGATCTCGTTGGCGCCATCAACGTCGTGCTCAGTGTGCAGCTTGAAGCCCGGGTCGGCACCGTTATAGACCGATGCGTCCGGAGGCGCAACCTGCGAAGGCTTGTACAGACCATTGAAAACGACCTCATTGATTCTGTCGCGGTCGTAACCGATCGACAGCGCAATACGGAAATCCTTGTTGCGGAACAGCTCCCGCAACACGTCATCCTCTGTCGACATGTTGAACGTAATCACGCCCAGCACGTCCGACCAGCCGAACTGAGGCAGCACCCTGTAACCACCGCTCTCTTCGTTCTGCTTGAGGACCGGATAGTTGGTCAGGTAACCCAGCGTATACGGGTTCATGTAGTCGGTCTGGCCAGCGATAACGTCCAGCAGAATCGCTTCGCGGTCACCCAGGTTGGGTCGGTTGATGTGGTCTACATACGGCAACTGGTTGCCAGCAGTGTCGATCTTCCAGTAGTAGGGGTTGCGCTCCAGCTCCTGCACCGGCACACTGGCGCCGCGGGTTACGGCTTTCCAGGCGAAGATCGTCGGGACGTCGGGATTGCCGTACCAGTCATGCTCGGCCTGGAACAGCTCTACCCAGTTCGAGAAACCTCTCTCTTCGGCTATCGCGTCAACCGCGGCCGCATCGGTATAGTCGGGATGGAACTGCTGCAGATAGTGGGCGGGCGCGTAAGGCATCGGGCGCCAGCGGTTGAGGCGTTCGAGCAGCACACCGTACGGAGCCTTAAACTCCATCACGATAGTGTTCTCGTTAACCTTGGTGACCGTACCCATCTCGCCGCCAACCTTCATATTGTTGACGCCATTCGGGTTCAGCTCTTCGTTCGCCGCAATTGCCTCGTACCAGAATACGAAGTCGTCGGCGCCAAACGGTTCGCCGTCAGACCACTTGATGCCGGGGCGGATCGTGAACGTCGTCGAGAGGCCGTCCGCGCTCGTCTCAGCATTCATGAACACGTTGGGCAGCACGCCCTGCATGTTCGAGCCGTACACGTGCGGGAACTCACGCAGCAGATCCTCGAGGAAGTCGAAGTTGCCCTCGTGCGTATTCCGCATCGTGCCGCCGTACTCACCAATCTGGTCGGCCGGCTGCATCACCAGCGGCTCATCCGGCAGTCGCTCTTCGACCGGCGGCAGCGAACCATCGGCCACCATCACATCCAGTATCGGAGACTGCTGGAACGTAGAAATTTCATTACCTGTGGCCGCTTCATAGTCGGCGATGGTGTTGTACTGCACCACCTGCCCGGTGAAGTCGCCCATCATACCTTCATCGGCCATGGAGTCGTCTTCAGACGCGGCCTCTTCCTCCATAGCCGGTTCCTCGGCCATCTCGGCTTCTTGCGGCTGTCCGCCGCCGCAGCCAGCCAGAATCAGGCCAAGAATAATGACTAGACTCGCAATAAGTCTGGTTTGCCTCATTGAGATTCCCTCCTAATGGGGATGTGGAAAAGAAAAAGAGTGGTCGCGACGCCTTGTAGACCGCCGCGTTCGAGCCACTGCGAAACCCTGTCAGATCTGACACAATAATCTGAAATTGGGCGCCTTCCTTGGGGAATTGCGCCTAGTATCCGTAAGGCAACAAGGATTGTCAAATCTGTCGACCTATCGCACTACAGTTAGTTGGTTGACGGAGCCCTTCTGCCTCTGTGCCTGGAATGCCATTCTAGCCAGGCCCGAAAATTCACGCCGCGTGCGGTCGTAGCAGCAAAAGACCCGAACGGGAATGGCCGAACAGACTGTAACGCAGTTGTGAAAAAAGTGGCTGAAAAAGGGGTAGAGACCGTCCAACTGTGCGACTGAATTCAGTCGACATCCAGATCGGAAGCAAGACATTCTGTCGCAAGTAGGCCGGGTGGGATTCGAACCCACATGGGTATTACCCCGGCGGATTTTAAGTCCGCTGCGTCTGCCATTCCGCCACCGACCCGCCAAGCCATTCTAGAGAATCCCATCTCCAGTGTCAACTAATCTGGCGTCAACATTGCATCCCAAAGTAGAGGCGAACTCTCGATTACCTCTGGTATCGACAAGTCTGTATCCAGTCCTCACATCCATCCCCAATATATCGCCAATTCACTGACCACTGACCACTAACCACTGACCACTGCTGTTCCGGGCGTCCGGGCCTTCGGCCCTCCCTTGTGCAGGGGCTGCGCCCCCGCAACGCCCCGCCCTTGCTAGCCACCGTGTTCATTCTTCCCCAGCAACGCGTCTAGCCAACAGTGTTCCCCCCAGACGCCCCAGTAGGGGCAGGCCTTGTGCCTGCCCTCGACCGCCAAGTCAGCAGACCTCCAGGATCGGCAAGGCCCTTGCGTCTGCCTTGCTTCTTTCCAGGAGCCTCTAAACATTTCCAGCCACCACCGCCATTGACTCCCCGACAGACTGTTCCCACCCCAAAACTGTAATGCACACGGCGAAAGCGTTCGCGCCCAGACAGCCGCCCATACTCAACACTTCCCTGCTTGGATTATCTTTTCGATACCCTGATGTTTACGTGAAGCCTGCTCTGACACGCGCCAACTTGACCCTGAATCGGTCGGCATTCAGGCGGCACGTAATCGAAGGTAAAGGGCGCCAATCCCGAGTCTCGAAGAGAATTACCGGTTCAAATAGCGCTGGACGTTCTGCAAATGCTCGGCGAATGTCGTCGCAAAAACGTGTCCGCCGCTGCCATCCCCGGTCGCAACGTAATAGAAGAAATCGTGACTTTCAGGGTAAAGCACCGCCTTGAACGAATCCTCCCCAGGACTTGCAATTGGACCGGGGGGAAGCCCAACATTCAGATAGGTGTTGTACGGACTGTGAACGCCCTGATACTCTTCCAAAAAGACCGGAGTCTTCCACCACTGACCGCTCTCCGCCTGGAAGCCCATCGCATACTGCACCGTCGCGTCAATCTCAAGCAACATGCCATTATTCAGTCGATTGTACAGAACACCGGCGATTATCGGCCGCTCTTCCGCCACAACCGCCTCTCTCTCGACAAGGCTGGCCAGAATCAGTGCCGCATACAGGTTGGGCGGATCCACGCCGTCCGCTTCGGCCTGAAGGTAGATTGGCATGATACGCGCAGCAAAGGCATCCAACTGCCGGGCGACTAACTCCTCTGCAGTGGGTTCCACCGCCGGCAACTGGTACGTCGCAGGGAATAGAAAGCCTTCCAGGCTCGCGCCCTGGGGCCGCTCATCCAGAAATGGCCAGCGGTCAATCTTGACGTCACAGCAGGATGGCGGATCGACCTTCGGTGCGTTGGCTGCGTTGGAAGGGACAATCTCGCTCAGCGCTTCGAGGTCGGCCGCCTGCGCAGTGCCCAAGTAAGCCTCGCCCGAAACAACGCCTTCTACCTCCAACGCATCAGCTACCTGCTCCAGGCGCCACCCTTCGCGAATCGTGACTGTGACGCCAGTCGCATGCTCGGCCAGCAAAGCCTCGGCAATCTCCACCGGCGTCATACTTGCCCTGAGCAGGAACGTCCCTGCCTTCAGCTCCTGCGCCCGGCCGATCGACCGCACGTATGCCTCAAAAAGCTCGGCGTCATGAATCAAGCCCGCCGACACCAGATTCTCTGAAATGCTACGCGCAGGCGTACCTGCACCGATCTCAAAAGCAACGACCTGGTCATCCTCCGACTTTGGCACAAACAGCGCAGGCCGATTCGCGTCCAGATGGTCGTACAGCATCGCTTCTCGAGTACAGCCAGTAAGCATTGCAGCCAAAATCAAGAGGAGACACGTGCGTGCGATCCATGACTTCCCGCCTACCCTGTCCGCAAAAGAGTCATACGCTTCGTGGCGATTTCGCAGGTCTTTCATTCCTGTTCATACCTTTCTCTGAACCAAGCATTAGAATTTGAGTATAACACCCCGCCAGACAAAAAATGAATTTTGGGGCAAAATTGCCACCCTGAAGAAAAACATCCAGAAAGCATCTTCCCTGCCCGATTCACATTTGGAGAAGATCCCACGGCTAGAAGACCGAACTCCCGCGGGCATAAGCAACCTCTGACGCGCCTCTCTTCAGCCAGAACCATAATCTGCGTCGGCCCCAAAAGTGCACTGACCGTAAACCACTGCAGACCAGAAAATTATTCTTTTGGCTCATCGAAGCCCTCCGCGGACAATTGTGTGATACTTTCTCCGCGGCCATCCGTGGATAAAATGAAGTTGCCGTTGCCGTTCTCCGTGGCCCTCCGTGGCCCTCCGTGGTTAAGGTGTTGAAGTTGACGTTGCCGTTGCCGTTCTCCGTGACTCTCCGTGGCCCTCCGTGGTTCCAACGAAGTTGCCGTTGCAGTACTTCGCGGCCCTTCGTGGCCCTTCGTGGAATTCTGAAGTTGCCGTTGCAGTTCTCCGTGTCTCTCCGTGGCCCTCCGTGGTTCCAACGAAGTTGCCGTTGCAGTACTTCGCGGCAAAGAATTAGCCTTCTCACCACTTCTGTTCGCGCAGCTCTACGCGAGTCTGCTATAATTTCCCTTTCAGGAAAGGCAAACCTTGTGCGCGTACTCATCACCGGAATCTCCGGCTTTGTCGGCTCCACACTCGCAAACAACCTCCTGTCCTCTGGTACCGGGTCCTCCCTGGAAATCCATGGCACGATTCACCGCGCCGACAATCGAATCCAGAACCTTCGCGATCGCCTGCATTTACATAAAGGAGACCTTCGCAATCCCTCATGGATCGACCGGGTCATCCAGTCCGTCAAACCTGACCTCACCTTCCATCTCGCCGCATGGAGCGACGTCCGCGCCAGCTGGGATCAACCTTGGGCCGTCTACGAGCTGAATATCTCCTGCCAGCTGAACCTGCTGGAGGCCCTGCGCCGCCACACCCCCGAAGCCCGCGTTCTCGTCGTCGCATCCTCAGAGGTCTACGGCCTCATCGAACCCGAAGAGCTTCCCATCGATGAACTGACCCCCCTGCGCCCAAACTCTCCCTACGGCATCAGCAAAGTCGCTCAGGACCTGATGGCGCAGCAGTACTGGTATAATTATGCCCTGTCAGCAGTCCGCGTTCGCAGCTTCAACCATATCGGGCCGGGACAGGCCGATAGCTTCGTCGCCAGCGCCTTTGCGCGTCAGATCGCTGAAATCGAAGCGGGACTGCAGCCGCCGGTCCTCAAAGTTGGAAATCTGGAGGCGGAACGAGACTACACTGACGTAAGGGACATGGTCCGCGCCTACTGGCTCGCGCTCCAGTTTGGCGACCCCGGCGAGGTTTATAACATCGGCAGCGGTTCATCCATCTCGGTCCAGGAGTTGCTCAATATCCTCCTCGAACTGAGCCCAGTCGAAATCTCTGTCGAACAGGATCCACAACGTCTGCGGCCCAGCGATGTTGCTCGCATCGTTTGCAATCCGCAAAGATTTTCCCAGAAGACCGGCTGGGTTCCGAGCATTTCCAATCGCGAGAGTCTGGCGGATGTCCTTAACTATTGGCGTGACATTACCGGAGCCTCGCCAGTCGATACATCGAATGGCTGCGAATCGTGATGCCAAAGTCAGACTGACCTACACCGGAATCTGAATGACGCCATATCTCAAAAGATTCCCTTTCACTTAGTGTGCGGCCTTGTCTCGCTGCCAGACGGAGGCGGGACAGTCAGCCACAGGAGCTTTATCCATGCCCACTGCACTGGTTACAGGGGTCACCGGACAGGATGGAAGTTACCTGGCCGAGCTTCTTCTCAAGCAAGGCTATAAGGTCATCGGTATGGTGCGCCGTACGAGCACCATCAATTTCGACCGCATCAGGCACATCCAGGACGAAATCGAAATCGCCCAGGGTGATCTGCTCGATCAGTTGAGTCTCATCAGCATCCTGCAGGAATACCGTCCGCAGGAAGTCTACAATCTTGCCGCGCAGAGCTTCGTCCCTACAAGCTTCTCACAACCGGTCCTGACCGGAGAGTTCACCGCGCTCGGTGTAACCCGCCTTCTCGACGCCATTCGCATCGTCGACCCCAGCATCCGCTTCTACCAGGCCAGCAGCAGTGAAATGTTCGGCAAGGTACGCGAAGTCCCCCAGTCGGAAGACACACCGTTCTATCCCCGCAGCCCCTATGGCGTTGCCAAAGTATATGGCCACTGGATCACCGTCAACTACCGGGAGAGCTACGACATCTACGCCTGTTCCGGCATCCTGTTCAACCATGAAAGCCCGCGCCGCGGCCTGGAATTCGTTACCCACAAAATCACCAGCGGCGTCGCACGTATCAAACTCGGATTGAGCAAAGAACTGCGCTTGGGCAACCTGGATTCCCGCCGCGATTGGGGCTACGCGCCAGACTACGTGCGCGCGATGTGGCTCATGCTGCAGCAGGATAACCCGGACGACTACGTGGTCGCCACCGGCGAAACCCACAGCGTACGCGAATTTCTCGAGGAATCATTCGGACATGTCGATCTCGACTGGCAAGAGTTCGTCGTCCAGGACGACAGCTACTACCGTCCGGCAGAAGTCGACCTTCTCGTCGGTGACGCTTCAAAGGCCGGCCGCCAACTCGGATGGGAGCCGTCCGTCTCCTTTGGCGAACTGGTCCGCCTCATGGTCGACGCAGACCTCGAATACTGGCAGCGGCAACTGAAGAGAGACGCCGCATCCTCCGCATGAATGTCAACCTTTCCGGCTGAGATTGCGGTCGCCTTCCGACAGGCCAGCATCCTTTTCACCGACAGTCCATTCGCAGCCCTTTGACTCGCGTACGGGGGAGTCCTTATTCAATTTCAACGTCTGACCTCATTCAGTTCCCGAATACCGACCACCGCATTCCGACTACCGCCTTCCCTGATACCGTGTATTCACAGAGTGAAAACGGCTGAATAGCTGCGGATCCACTTTAGAGTACGCTTTTTGACATTCACCCCAGATTTTGGTGTTTTTGCGCCTTATCATGTTTAATAGCGCTGTAACGAAAAAGTTTTTCGTTACGGTTGGACATCTAACTCCTCGGGATCCTCTCACGTTCCAGTAAGTCTGCTATGGCAGAGAAACTTCGTATCTTCGTTAGTGCAACCAAAGACCTCGAGCAGGAAAGAGCGCTTGTCGGGCGCATCTTGGCCGAGTTGCCGGTACAGGTGGGCGCAGAAATCCGCCGTACTCCCGCCACAGGGGTCGACTATGACACCCTCTTTGAGCTAATAAGCAACGTCGACAGAATCTACTTTCTCCTTGGCAGGGACATCACCGCCCCCTTCGGTGCAGAGTGGCAACTTGCCCTTCGCCTCGAAAGGACCATCATTCCCTTCAAAATCCAGGGAATGCGCACGCAGGCAGGTCGCGAGTTCCTTCGCATCGCCCACGCACCTTGGAAGTCCTTCAATAACAGCCGCGACTTGGGACAACGGATCGGGCTGGATCTCATAGACACACTGCTCCATCCCGAAAATCGCTACGGCCTACAGCTCATGGAAGTCGAAGGCTTGCAACAGAGCAGGCTGAAATTGCGCCAAGGCCTCGAACGACATTCATCTTCACCGCAACAAGGCGAGTCAGGAATAGGCATGCCGGGTGGAGCGGAAGGCGGAGGCATCATCCTCGATCCCGCCGAGGCCCAGTCCCTCATCGCAGAAGACCTCGACGACAGCTAACGCAGACAACAACCTTCAGATCAGTGCAAAGTAAGTTGCTTTTTCACCTATAGAAGGCTTTGGGAAGTTTTCATTTTCCAACTCAAATGGTGCCGTCATGCCCGCACAGTCAACTGTAGCGCCTCGAATTGAACAGTCGGAAATCCAGTCCCTCGCGAAAAGGTACGGGCAACCGTATTGCCGCCGCTATCATATTGAGACTGACGCCTATATGCGGGCCTATCGCGGGCAGGAGAATCCGGACCGAAGGGGCGAGGTTGTATTCGCCATCCGCCAGCTCAGCGGCGAAATCCTGCTGCACACGAAGCACCGCTACGAAAAGCCCATATATAGATTGCCCACGGGCCGCATCGAACGCGGAGAGTCTGTCGAGGAAGCCCTCTTCCGCGAGATCGACGAAGAAACCGGGCAAAATGTCCAACTGTGTCGTTTTCTGGGCGTCTTGGACTGCCACTTCATAAACGAAAACTCGACCATCCCCTTCGTCAGTTACGTCTTCTATCTCCAAAGTCTGAGCGAAGAGCTTTGCCCCAGCGACAAGGAAGAGATCGCGGGCTTTCGAACCGTACCAGTCCACGAAATGGAGTCCATCGCCCAGTCGTTGCGGAGTCTGGACTCCCATCGACGCTGCTGGGGGTACTGGCGCTCTCTCGCACACGATGTCGTCTACAGTGCCCTGAACTGCGGACAGCCAACCTAGCCAATCTGCGCTTTCAGACCTTCTTCTGCTACAATCACCGGGAATCCGGAAACCATCCGCGGTTTCAGGCTCTGGCCTGACGCCGCCACACCAGTCGAGAACATACTATGCTTGTCCCCTTATCCTGGCTACGGGAATACGTCGATATCCCTCTGCCCACGCAATGTCTTGCGAATCGTCTCACCCTCGCCGGCCTGGAAGAAGAGAGCTTAACAAATACCGGCGACTGGTGGGAAGAGGACAAGATTGTTGTCGGCCAGGTCGCGTCCGTCCTTCCCCATCCCGACGCCGACCGCTTGGTCCTCGTGGACGTAGACCACGAGCCCTCCCAGGATCCCGCCGATCAGAACCTCCAGAGAGTGGTGACCGGCGCGCCCAATCTCTTCCAGTTCAAGGACTGCTCGTTGTCCGCAGGTGACCTCCCTGTCCTGAAAGTCGCCTTTGCTCGCGAAGGCGCGAGCCTTAACGATGCCTACAGCGACAAGCAACCCCGCCCCCGCAAAAGGCTGAAAAAGGCGAAAATCCGCGGCGTCGAATCACGCGGCATGGTCTGTTCGGAACTGGAACTGGGCATCAGCGAAGAGCATGAAGGAATCCTCCTGCTGCCCGATGACGCGCCGGTAGGACAGCCCCTCCGCCAATACCT
Organism: Caldilineaceae bacterium; assembly: GCA_958295845.1. Lineage (GTDB taxonomy): Bacteria > Chloroflexota > Anaerolineae > Caldilineales > Caldilineaceae > Bin5. The sequence goes on along the minus strand of OY282376.1, from coordinate 2,985,849 downwards.
GGGCGACGAAATCCTCGAAATCGATCTGACCCCGGACATGGCACGCTGCCTTTCCATGTGGGGCATCGCCAGAGAGGTGCAGGCCCTGACCGGCGGCGCTCTTCATCTTCCCGAAGATATAGACGCCTCCCAGGGAGATGACAACGCCGCAGACTATGTGTCCGCCCAGATTGACAACCCTGAACTGTGCCAGCGTTTCACCGGAACCGTCCTCCGCGACATCAAGGTGGGCGAGTCGCCGCAATGGCTGCAGAACCGGCTGAACAGCGCCGGAATGCGTCCCATCAACAATATCGTCGACATCACCAACTACGTTATGTTGGAGACGGGCCAGCCGCTCCATGCCTTCGATTACGATCTTCTCGCCGCCAGGGCCCGGAAGATCGGCGACGACTCCCCTGCCATCATCGTACGTACCGCCGCTAAGGATGAAGAGCTGCAGACCCTCGACGGTCAACAGCGCAAGCTGGAGGCCTCGATGCTGGTCATAGCCGACAAGGCCGGCCCGGTTGCCATTGCCGGCGTCATGGGCGGCGCAGAGACGGAAGTACATGAGGGGACCCGAAACATTCTGCTCGAAGCGGCAACCTTCGAGGGCATCAACAACCGTCGCACCTCCCAAACGCTGCGCCTGCACAGCGAGGCCAGCCATCGCTTCACCCGCGGCGTACCAGCCTCCCTGAACGACCGCGCCGCACGCCGCGCCGCCGACCTCATGCAACAACTGGCCGGTGGACGCGTCGTTCCAGGAGTCATCGACACCTATCCCGTCAAGCAACCCCAGGTTAAGGTCTTCACCTCCCAAAGCGACGTGAAACGCCTGCTGGGCATGGACCTGTCACTGCCCGAGATCAACGCCGCCCTCCAACGGCTGGAGTTCGAAGTCGAAGAGCTGCCAGAACCACCCCCGAACGCCCCTGAGCAAGCCGCGTTCGGGCTGGCCCGTGCTGAAGGCGAACCCGTACTCGCGGCAACAGTGCCCTGGCATCGGCTCGATGTCTCAGTGCCCGCCGACCTGACTGAAGAGGTAGCCCGGGTTGTGGGTTACGACCGGATATCCGAAACGCTCCTCGATACGGTCCTGCCTCCCCAACGCCGCAACGCTTCCCTGGAGACAGAGGAAAACATCCGCGATATCCTCGTCGGCAGTGGACTGCAGGACACCGTGAATCACACGCTCACAACGCCGGAAAACCACGCCAGGTTGGTTGGTATAGGGCGGACCAACACGACAAATAGCGATGACGAGAATGGGCAAGGGGCGAGCGATCCCAGTCGCTTCGTCTCCCTGACCAACCCCCTCTCACCGGAGCGCCGCGTATTGCGAAGAAACCTGTTAGTGAGCGCCCTGGAAAACCTCGCGCACAACCTGCGTTACACTGATCGGCTGGCCGTCTTCGAGATTGGTCGCACCTACCGGCCCCAGCCCGCGCCTGGCGGGGCCCCCAACGGGGAAAACGCCGAATCATCCATCCTGCCTGAAGAACAGCGCAGACTCTGCATCGCCTTGCGTGGACGAAGGGATCCGCACACAACCGACCCTGCCTCCGACCCCGCCCAATCCGAAGCAGAACTGTTTGATTTCTTTGACCTGAAGGGCGTTATCGAAACGCTATTGGAAAGGCTCGGTTTCCCGCAGAGCAGCTACCTGTTCAGCGCCCATCCTGAAAGTGGCGCCGACGACACCGACAGCGAAACCAGGTTCGGACCCCGCTGCGCACTCATCTCACTGGAGGATGAACACCTTGGCATCGTGGGAGAACTGCATCCACAGGTCCGCAACGCCTTTGGCCTGGGTAGCGAACGCATTGTCCTGGCGGAACTGAACATCGGGCCGCTCGTGCGCCCGAGCTGGCGCCTCTCACAGATGGCCCCCATCAGTGTCTATCCTCCCGTCGTCGAAGATCTGGCCTTCGTCGTCCCAGAGGATGTTACCCAGCGCCGCCTGCACGATGCGATTCTGGACGGAGGCGGCCGCGCCGGCGACCCCAGGCTTACCTCAGTGGAGCTCTTTGACATCTACCGAGGCGAGTCGCTGACCGTGGGCTACAAGTCTTTGGCCTATCGAGTAACCTACCAGAGCTTCGAGCGCAACCTCAAGGAAAAAGAAGTCAACCGCCTCAGGCAGCGAGTCATCCGCACAGTAGAGAAGGCCACAGGCGCAAAACTGCGGTCCTGACTTCAAGAGCCGCGCATCCAACCTATATCCTGATCAGCACAGCCCTTCGAGGACAGTGAAGTCGAAGTTGCCGTTCTCCGTGGCCCTCCGTGGCCCTCCGTGGACAATGAAGTTGAAGTCGCAGTTTTCCACGACTCTCCGCGGATAGAGCCGTTGAAGTTGCCGTTCTCCGTGGCCCTCCGTGGCCCTCCGTGGACAATGAAGTTGAAGTCGCAGTTTTCCACGACTCTCCGCGGATAAAGCCGTTGAAGTTGCCGTTCTCCGTGGCCCTCCGTGGACAATGAAGTTGAAGTCGCAGTTCTCCGCGACTCTCCGCGGATAGAGCCGTTGAAGTTGCCGTTCTCCGTGGCCCTCCGTGGCCCTCCGTGGACAATGAAGTTGAAGTTGCAGTTTTCCACCACTCTCCGCGGATAAAGCTGTTGAAGTTGCCGTTCTCCGTGGCCCTCCGTGGCCCTCCGTGGACAAAGAAGTTGAAGTCGCAGTTCTCCACGACTCTCCGCGGATAAAGCCGTTGAAGTTGCAGTCCTCTGTGACCCTCCGTGGCCCTCCGTGGTTCCAAAAAGGTGTCCCTCAAAGTCTCCCCTCACCGCGCAACATACCTCGGCCCCAACTGAAACTCAACAGCCTTCCCCCTCCGCACCCGAAAGAGATCCAGATCGCCCGCAACATCCGTATTCGGAAACACAGCACGAGCCTCATCCAGAACTTCCCTGGCGTGATAGCGGCGGCTGATATGATGCAGGACCAGCTGCTTCACGCCAGCCTTCTGTGCCAGCCGGGCAGCTGCCCGCGCCGTAATGTGGCCGTGCCCTTGCGCTAGCTCCCGTTCCTCTTCAAGGTAGGTCGCCTCAATCGCCAGCAGGTCCGCCCCGGCGACAATCTTGTGCAGCGGGCCTGTACGGCTCACGTCGCCAACAAAGCAGAGCTTCGCCCCCTTTTGCGGTTCGCCCAGCACCTCCTCCGGTTGGACGGTCCGCCCGTCTGACAGGACGACCGGGCGGCCGGCCACCAGGTCTCTTCGTTCCGGCCCGGCTGGCACGCCCAGCGCCTCCGCCTTCGCGTTGTCGAATGGCGACCGGGTCTCCTCCTCGAAAGTGAATCCAAAACAGCCGTTGCCGCGATGAGGCACAGTGAACGCCGAGAGAGTAAACCCCTTCCCTTCGAAAAGGGGTCCCGCTTCGATCACATTGAGACTGACACCGGCCTTGGAAACGTTGCCCGACCCGAACACAACCTCCATCAAGCGGTGGACCCGCGCCAGGGCCGGCCCCCCACCGTAAATGTCCAGCTCCTCCAATGTTTCCCAGTGCCCGAGCGTGCTTGCAAGCCCGCCAAGCCCGAGAATATGGTCGAGGTGACCGTGAGTGAGCAGTATCTTGTCCAATCGGCGAAAGCCAAGCCCGCTGCGCAAAATCTGGCGCTGCGTGCCTTCGCCGCAGTCGACCAGAAACCGGTGCTCCTGCACCATGACCAACGCTGCTGATAGTCCGCGGTGAACGGAAGGCGCGGATGCCGAGGTCCCTAGAAAAACCAATTCAAACAAAATTTTTTCTCTCTTTTGCAGGGTTGAGGCGGCGAAAAGGAAAGGGGAGCGCGTCGAGCGCTTACGTCTGCTCCGGAGCGTCAAACTGCCTGCGTCGAGTACGCATGACTCTCGCAGTCATAGATTCCCCAACTAGGGGAGCCGTAACGGCCCATCACCTCACCGGGATTGACCAACAAGCAGTCGCCGATCTGCTCCCGGTGTTGTAAGTGGTCATGGCCGTAGCAGACCAGGTCAAAAGCGCCGCTTTGCGCAATGCGCCTCGCGGGCTCAGGGTAATGAATCAGGGCAACCGTACGTCCCCCGAGTTCCAGTTCAGCATAGGGACCGTGCAGCGTGATCTGAGGAAAGCCGGCCGCCACCTGCTGCTGCAGTCTCCCATCACCGTCATTGTTGCCCTCCACAACGTGGATCGGTCCCCCGAACGCCTCCGCCATCTGCGCGAGGATAAAGGGCGCAACCAGGTCTCCGCAGTGCAACACTACATCACAGCTCTGCTCGTTCACGTCAACTAGCGCCTTCTCGAGATTCCAGATATTGTCATGGCTGTCAGAAAGGATGGCAATCTTCATTCATTTTCTCCATGGCCCCGAACTACCCTCAACCCCCGCTAGCAATATCCATGCTAGTATAGCCGACCGCAATCCTGTCGGCAACGGAAAGGTGCTATGATATAATGAAAAGGTGTCTGCTTCTGCAAAGGTTTAGGTTCAACGAATCTCATCAGAAGCCCCCTCGTTCGCAATGTAGCAACGTACTTCGGCCCCGGTCACAAGTAGCCAACCGAACTTGCGCCTATTCTAGGCGGTACACCGGCCCGAGATAGAGCGGACTGCCAGTTAGTAGAATCTACAGGTGCCCCTACATATGAGCTCTCTTTCTATGATAGCAAGAAGGCCGGCTCTGTCTGCCATCGGCGTTCTGGCGGCATTGCTCTTCCTGTCGGGATGCGGGCAAGTCATCGCCCTCATTCCAACGGCGACTCCAGCGCCCGAGGCTGAAGCCACCTTCTCGCCACCCTCCGGGCCAACGCCCGCCCATACGGCCACCCCTGCTCCCGTAACGCCTCCTCCCACGCCGACACTTACGCCAACGCCGGAACCAACTGTGTACCTGGTCGCGCCTGGCGACACACTTTCCCGTATTGCCATACAGTACGGAGTCTCCGTCGAAGCGCTTCAGGAAGAAAACAACATTCTGGACCCCCGCACGCTCCAACCGGGGCAGCAGCTCGTGATTCCCTTCGGCAATACAACCGAAGGCGGCCAGCCCCTGGGCAGGCCTACGCCTACGCCCGTTCCATTCGCCCACCAGAAGATCCACTTCAGCTTCACGCCACTCGGCGGCCTCTGGGTAATGGGAGAAGTGGAAAATACCAATGCTTTTACACTTGAGCAGATACGTGTAGGCGTTACCCTCTTGGACGCCAACCAGGCAACGCTCGCCGTCGAACAAGGATCGGCCCTGCTCAACCTGGTTGAGCCCGGCGGCATTGCCCCCTTTGCGATACTCTTTGAAAAGGCTCCCAAAGAGTTCGCAAGCTACCAGATCTACCCACTCAGTGGCGTACCGGCTTATGAGGGTGGATATTACAAGGACCTGGTTGTAGAGGATCTCGCCTACGAAGGCGAACGATTGACTTCATACCAGGTCACAGGTACTGTTCGCAACGTCGGCCAGCACGAGACGCTTGAAGTACAAGTCATTCTCACCGCTTATGACCAGTTGGACCGCGTCATCGCCGCCCGCACAATTGTCCCTGCCCAGAGTGTAATCGCAGCAGATGGGTTCACGACTTTTTCAGCCATTCTCGTCCCCCTGGGCGGACCTATTGAACGAATCCACGCCGCAGCCCAGGGCCGAAGATACCCGACCGGCAACTGATCAGAGGATCTCCTCTCACGCCTGACGCCCGCAATACGTCTCCTGGAACTATCCAACCAGTGCGGGATTTAGGTCGCGTTGGAGAGGGTTCAACACCAGGTCTTGCCTCAGGTTACTATGCGAAGGGGAGGCGTGCCGGACCGCGGTTTTCTGGAGCGAGGACTGCTTCTCAGTTAAGGGCAAACGAAGGGCCAAATACAATATAGGGGTCGTAGAAAATCCGCTGACTGCCCTAGTTCACATCGAATGTCACGCCTTGGGCAAGCGGTAGCTCATCTCCATAGTTGACCGTAACCGTCTGGCGCCGCGCGTACGCCTTCCAGGCGTCGGACCCGCTCTCCCGCCCGCCGCCGGTATCCTTCTCACCGCCGAACGCTCCGCCAATCTCCGCCCCCGCCGTGCCCGCATTCACATTGGCCAGCCCGCAATCACTCCCTACAACACTCAAGAAGGCCTCCACTTCTCGCAGGTTATTGCTGAAAATGGAGGACGACAGGCCTTGTGGCACGCAGTTGTGGATAGCGAAAGCCTCCTCAAGGTCGGAGTAACTGAGTACATAAAGTATCGGCGCAAAAGTCTCTTCGCAGACGATCTCCGAGTCCGGCGCCAGACCATCAATCAGCGTCGGCGCAACATAGTTCCCGCCTTCCAAACCCGGCAGCGCCAACACAGAATTCCCAACCAGTACCCGGCCGCCGCTGGCCTCCGCTCTTCCTATCGCGCTCGAGTAGCTTTCTACCGCACGCCCGCTGATCAACGGACCAACCAGTACACCGGGCTCCAGCGGACTGCCGACCCTGACACTTCGATATGCCTCTATTAGCCGCGGAAGTAAGCTGTCAAACAGACTCTCATGTAGAATCAGGCGCCGCGTTGTCGTACACCGCTGTGCCGCCGTCGCCAGCGCGCCAAAAGCGACCCCCCGCAGCGCAATCTCCATGTCCGCGTCCGGGGTAACTATCGCAGCATTGTTGCCCCCCAGTTCCAGGATCGAGCGGCCAATTCGTTCGCCCACCCTGGCCGCAACCTCTCGCCCCGTCCGCACGGATCCCGTAAAGGAAAGCAGCGGCAACTTTCGGTCGGAACTCATCAGTCGCCCGATTTCCCCGGCCCCGTCTACCGCCACAAAGAACAGCGCCGGCAGCCCCTGCTCGTCCAGCACCTCGTTGACAATGTTGGTGATAGCAATCGCAGTGAGCGCGCCATTGGGCGAGGGCTTCCACACGACCACATTGCCGATTACCGCAGCAATGAAAGCATTCCACGACCAGACTGCGCAGGGAAAGTTGAATGCGGTGATTACGCCCACAACGCCATGAGGATGCCACTGCTCAAACAACCGGTGGTGTTGTCGCTCACTGGCGATAGTCTTCCCGTACAACTGCCGCGACAGCCCGACCGCAAAGTCGGCGATGTCGATCATCTCCTGTACTTCGCCCTTGCCCTCAACCGGAGTCTTACCCACCTCAAGCGAGACCAGGAGGCCCAAAGTATCCACGTACTCACGCAGCCGGTCGCCAATCTCCCGTACAACCTCGCCCCTCTTCGGCGCAGGCACCAATGACCACTCCGCAAAAGACATCCATGCCCGTTCGATCAGACGACTATAATCCTCCTCATCAGCGACCGCGACCTCGGCCAGGCGCTCTCCGTTTATCGGTGAATGAACCGCGATGCGACGGCGGCCTTCGCCCGCAAGCCACTGCCCGTCGTACAGGCCCGATACCCGCTCGTATAACCCGAGGTCCGCGAAAACTCGGCCCTTCACCAACTGAAATTCAGTACTCTTCGACATAGCATGTAATAGTTCTAGTAGCCTTCAACCGCTCATAGAGCAGTGAAATAACCTTCCCGCCCCACACCTCGTTCTGCCGCCCAAGCCCGTAAAGGAACATCCTCATCGTTCTTCGTCAGCCAGTACTGCGAGGACGGATGGTAGGCCGACTCTCCCCCCAGCGGGTCGCCGCCGCTGGCAAGCGCGCCCAACAGCTGCTTTCGAACCGGTGAACTCCGCTCTACGAGTGCCGCGTCCTGGCTGATGTAGTCAGTAGGGCGCAGCCAGCGGTAATGGTATCCCACATGCATTATCTTGCGCGTCAGGTCAGAAAGATTCGGGCCAACACAGTGCCACACAGCCGTCCGCCACAGGACCGCCGCGCCGGGCTTTAATCGCAGTTCCATCGCCTCACTCGGGTCAACCTGCCTGCCATTCTCCCGCAGCTCATTCGGCGAACGCAGATGGCTGCCCGGAACCATCCACAGGTTCCCGCTCTGCGATTCACTCAAGTCCGAAAGCACATAGAAGACCTTGAGTTCCATAAAAGGCAGCCGACCGTCGAGCGACGGCCCCATGAAGAGGGTGTCGCTGGCCAGATCAGGGTGCCAGGACAGATTACGGTAGCCGGCCTCCCCGTCGGCCCCGTCGCCAACCCCAAGTGTGCCCGGTTGAACTGTCTCAGGGTATGGCGGCCTGTAGTCCAGGTGTGTCGTCCGAATCTGGATGTTCCAACCGATGGCGTCTACCACCAAGGGCAACATACGCGGGTGATCGATGAGGTCGAGAAATGCCTCATGGCGAGAAAGCGCATTGCGGATGGCGAATGGGTCGCCCTGTCCCAGCCCCTGGACCTTCCTGACCTCCTTTGCGACTTCGTCGATGGCCGCCAACAACCTGCTCAACTCATCCTTGGCCAGAAAATCCTCAAGGACGATGAACCCCTTTTCGTCAAAGTCCGCCCTCTGCTGCTGGCTCATGCCGGTAGACATGGATTCCCTCCTGTCATTCATGGCCTGTCCCAACTACGACAAGCCCCAGTGTTCATCGATCGGGTCCTGAAAAACGGAGCGCGTCCCATTCAAAACGTCATCAACCCGCACGACATCGCCCGTCAGCCCCGACTCGTAAATGGCATCACCCAACGCCAGCGAGCGCATACCCTCCCAGCCGTCGATCTCCGGCGCTGCCCTGTTACCCCGCAAAATCTCCAGGAACTCCCAGATTTCTATTGAGAAACCATCAGTGGCCCCACCAGGGTACAGGAACTCCTCCTCTTCCATCGACAGCGACGCACGGTGCTTCGCCTCCAGTTCCTGCATGTCATAAACAGTACCGTCGGACCCCTCATATCGGGCCGTTTCCAGCTTCTGCGGTGTGCGCTGGAATAGGTGGAAGATAGAAAAGGGGGCCGCCGTCGTGTCACGCAACGAACCTTGGCTGCCGTAAAAGGTCACATCGTAGGCCTCTTCGCCAGGGGCAGCCAGGCTCCACGCCCAACTTCCAGTGACGCCGCTCTTGAAGGTAAAGGTAACGAAAACGGTATCCTCCGGCGCGTCGCCAAAAGCATCCGGTGTTCCCGACTTCACCGACTTCAGCACGGCGTAAACCTTATCCACCTCGCCAAAGAAGTAGCGCAGCGAATCACAGTAATGAAATCCACTGTCGAGAACCGGCCCCCCACCTGACATCAGCTTGTCCCTGCGCCAGCGCCTGTGCGCCGGCATCGGCTCGTTGGCCCCGCCGGACTGCCCCCAAAGCTGCGAAGGATTCGGCTGGTTCGATCCCTCTCCCGGCGCACCCGGCAGAACGGCCGCGGAACGAAACTGATGAAAGAAACTCAGCGGCGTGCCCATCAGCCCGGACTCATCGAATACCCACTTCGCCGTCCTCTGGCCCGGCTGACGGCGGTGCGGCGCGGCCGTCGACAGGACCCTTCCGGTTCTCTCAGCAGCCTCGATCATCACGCGGCAAGCCTTGATCGTGATGCCCAGCGGCTTTTCGCAAAGCACATGCAACCCGGCTTCCATACAGTCCACGGCAATCCCGTGGTGGAATCCGTGCGGCAGGCACAGGTCTACCGCATCAACCTGCGCCTCGGCAAGCAGGTCCAGATGCGATGCGTAGACCGCAGGCCGCTGGCCGAGCAACTCCTCAAACATGTCGGCCCGCTCAATAGCCGCCTGCTCGTTGGCATCGCAGACCGCACGCACGACGAAGTCACCGCGTCCCCGTTTTTGCAGGTCCTGCATCGCCAGCACATGGCGACGCGAAATCCTGCCGCAGCCGATTAGAGCCAATCGTATGGGCATGAAGGAATTCTCGCAGCTGTTGGATTTGCTGTCAACGGGCAAATGGAGGGTGAAACTCTCTGCAAGAGCTAGCTAACGCTTGCGTTCAAACGCAGTAGAATGGTGAGGAAAATGCTGCCGATTGCCGACCGAATAACCGGCTCAACCCTTGATACCGGTCAAGGCAATGCCTTGCACAAATATCTTCTGCAGGAAGAAGAAAAGCAGAATGATCGGTAAAGTGATCATCACTGAAGCGGCCATCAGCAGGCCCCACTCAGCGCCATATTGGGATTGATACTCGTAAATGCCCAGCGACAACGTGTACAACTCCTGATCGCTCAGGTAAATCAGGGGCCCAATGTAGTCGCGCCAGCGAGCAATAAACTCAAAGATTGCCACCGTTGCCAGAGCAGGTTTGGACAGAGGCAGAAGAATCGAGTAGTAAATCTTGAACTCACTCGCGCCATCAATACGGGCCGCTTCCGACAACTCCATCGGAATCGTCATAAAGAACTGTCGCAAGAGAAAGATATACAACGCGCCGCCAAACCAGTGGGGCACAATCAGGGGCAACCAGGAGTTCACCCAGCCGAAATTCTTGAAAACGATGAACAGCGGGATCATCGTGACCTGGAAGGGCAACATCAGTGTCGCCAACGTGAGGATAAACAGTATGTGACGACCAGCCCAGGGAATGCGCGCAAGACTGTACGCGACCAGGGAAGACGAGAGTAGTACACCTACGGTGGCGAGAACCGCGATCGTAAGCGTATTCCTCATGTAGAGGAAAAAGGTAATGTAGGTTACCGCATCAGGAAAGTTGGACCACTGCAGCGGACTCGGAATCAGGACCGGAGGGTAGGAGTAAAACTGAACATCCGGCTTTAGAGACGTCGACAACATCCACATAAATGGCAGCAGGAATATGAATGCTGCCGGAATCAGTCCTGCATGGATGAGGACGCTGCGCACCGCGCCCTTAACGCGCTTGATTAAGAGGCGCTTGGATTGGCCGTCGGCTAAAGTAGGGGGAAGTTGTCTGCTTTCTACCGCCATATTACTCTTCGCCTCCGGCGTAGAATACCCACCATCGTGCCGACCGCCATATGAATAATGTCACGAACAAGGTAAACATGAATAGCAGCCATGCCATCGCCGAAGCATAGCCCATCTCCAAATAGTGGAACGCATTCTTGTAGAGATAAATTGAGTAGAAGAGTGTTGAATTGGCTGGAAAGCCGGTACCTCCCGTCATGATATAGGGGATGGCAAAGAAGTTAAGTGCCCCGATAACTGAAGTGACAAGATGGAAAAAAATCACTGGGGTCAATATGGGAACGGTTACGTTGAGGAACTTGGTGAAAAAATTCGCGCCGTCTACATCCGCCGCATCGTAAAGATCCTGTGGGACATCCTGCAAGCCGGCCAGATACAAGATGATCTGCTGACCAATGATCCAAAGCGCCAGCAGCACAAGTGTTGGCCGCGCCCACTCCGCGCAGGTAAGCCAGCAAGGTCCACGGGAGCCAAAGGCTCGAAAAGGTGCAGCAATCAGGCCGCTGTGTGGAGTAAAGATAAAGACCCAAACCAAGGCAAGCGCCACCTCCGGCACAAGCGTGGGCAAAAAGTAGATGGTGCGATATACCACCTGGGCCCTAATCTTGGCATTCAGCATCAGCGCCAGGCCAAATGCAAATATGATGGCCAGCGGAATCGAAACAACTGCGAAATAAACTGTGTTGTAGACGGCGTCCAAAAACTCTCCGTCGCTGGTAAACAGTTCTACGTAGTTAGCGATACCAGTCCATACCGGGTCCCTGACCCCGTTGTACTTCGTAAAACTGTAGTACGCCGACGCCAACGTAGGATAGATCCAAAAGGCGAGCAAGCCGAAAATCCAGGGCGAAGCAAACAACAGCCCATTGATCGTGTGCCGCGTGCCCTGAGATAAACGCCGGCGCTGCAAGCCCTCGGTTACAACTGTGGTAGCCATATTGGATTTCTTTGGCGCGTCCTGAACCGCCTACCTGAGGAATAAGTCAGGTAGCGGCTCAAAAGAGCCGCTACCTTCCCTTACAGCTTTTCTTTCTGTCTGGTCAGCCAACCTGCTCTGAACGCCAATCCAATTCAGGACTAGCGACAAAACGCCATCAGAGCCAGTTGCGTCCACCTAGCTGAAGAATCCGATCTCTTCGAGACCAGCATTGATCTCTTCATCGATGTCCGTCAGCGCCTCTTCCGGCGTCTTCAGACCGTGCGGAATCTCATCGCGGAAGGCCTTGACCTGCAGGTCCCACAGCTTCGAGCCCAACGGAATCGGCGGGCGGGCGTGCGATACCGGCAACAGTTCCATGAAGACCGCGTGCAGCGGGTCTTCGCTGAAGAATGGATCCTCAGCAGCCGACTTGATCGTCGGAATGTGGAACGTGTCCTTGTTGTACTTGAGCTGGCCTTCAGGGCCACAGAGGTAGAAGCAGGCATCAAACGCTGCCTCCACGTCGTCATAGCCAAAAGGCACTGCCCAGCTCCAACCTCCTGCCCAGCTGGCACCCGGGGCGGGGCCGTCCGGACCCGGCATCGGCACGACACCGTAGTTGGTGTCCGGCTTGTAGCGATGATGCTGCGCAACCTTCCAGTTGCCGCTGCAGGTCATTGCACTCTGCCCGGTCCAGAAGTAGTCGTTCTCGCCGCGGCAGTTGCCGCCGGCGCAGGCTGCCAGCATGGCGTCAATGTCCTCGACGCCGATCTCATCGATGAAGGACTTGACAAACTGCATCGCCTCAATGTTCTGAGGATGGGCGAACGTGATGCGGCGATCGTCGTCCTGGAACGAACCGCCAAACCCGAAGCCCCACGTATAGAGCCAGGCCTGGTCGTAAATCGGGTTAAAGCCGTAGCGGGTGATAGCGCCCGTATCGTCGCGTACCGTCAGCGCCTCGGTGACTGCCATCAGCTCTTCCAGGTTGGTGGGCGGTGAAGAGGAATCGACACCTGCCTCGTCCATGATGTCCATGTTGTACCACAGGGCGCGAGTGTCGGTGTCGAACGAAAGCGCGTAAATGCCGCCCTTGTAAACCGTCTCGTCCCAGGCAAAGTCAAAGTAAAGCTCTTTGGTGACACCGGCGGCTTCGGCGAAGTCCGTGATGTCAGTGAAGAAACCCTCGTGGGCGAACTGCGGAACCGTGAAGCGGTCCGCATAGTGAAGCGCCGGAGGCGTGCCGCCCGCAACGGCCGTCAGCAGCTTCTCATCTGCCTGGCTGCCCTGCGTCTGGGCGATATAGACAAACTCAAGCTCCACGCCCATCGTGTTCTGCTCGTTGTAGATGTCGATAATTTCCTTAATCGACTCCTGCGCCAGGTCGGTCATGCGTGACCAGGCTTCCAGCTTCTTGGTTTCCATCATTGCATCGCCATCTCCGCCGGTGTCAGCCGGGGCAGCCGCGGGCGCAGGGCACGCAGCAAGCAGGGCCGCGCTTGTTGCCAAGCCGGAAACCTGCAGGAAGCGACGACGCGAAAGCATCTTCTGTGTGTCCATTCATTCCTCCATGTTAGAAAATGTGAAAATGGGTTGAAACGGATGGAGTGGTGTGGAGCATTTAGCCCAACCTCTCCGAACTATATGACAGTTCAGTTGACCCTATCGAAGGCTCCAAGGCCAGACAACCGATCCTCTTCGCCAGGGCCAAACACGGCACGACAATAGATTCGGCCAGGAAACAACGGCCTTCCCAGTATAGGTCCTACTTTCGACGACTGTTCATCGCGGGCGCGCGTTTAGGGGGCTTGCGCACTAACGCAAGGATAATAACCGGTATTTACCGTCATGTCCAAATTCTAAGGGTTGTGTATCGCGAATCCTTCTGCGTAACCCGGTCGGCGACAGATCGGAACTTCTTGTAACACACGCCTCGCCCCAGCATGCCTACCGTTGCCATACCTCTACTGCCTCATTCGGCGCATCCAGCTTGCGGAGCTCTTGCATAAACGCGTCATGCAGGTCGTCCGCCACGTCCCCCTGATCTTCAGCCAGATTCGTCTCCGTCTGTGGGTCTGCCGCTAGATCATAGAGCTCCCGATCCCCTGTTGACCCAACCGGCGCGTACGCCCAGCGCTCTGTGTACAACATCGGCGTAACCCGATTGGGCGCCAACTCGCCGTCTTCCAATCGCGTGAAAGTCGCCGACACGACACTATCGTGTGGGGAAACACTGCTTTCCCTTCGCAGAAGGGGCGCAAACGACTGACCGTGCATCGGCTCCGGCGTCTCCACTTTCACGCCTGCCAGGTCCATTAGCGTCGGCGCAATATCCGCCGGGCGCAGCAGCGCATCGACTGTTCGTCCTCCCGCCAACCCCGGCGCCGCCACCAAAAAGGGAATGTGAACGATCTCCGGATACAGCGGCCAGAAACGGTCATCGAACTTGCTGATGTTCGACTTCCCGGTGCGGTTATGTTCGCCAAGACTGAATCCATGGTCGGACATAAACACCACGATCGAGTTGCGCCAGAGGTCCAGGTCATCAATCTTTGTCAGGATGCGCCCCACCCATCGGTCCACCAGCTCCGCCTCCGCGCAGTAATGCGCGCGCAGGTTGCGCAATTCGGCCTCTGTGTAGTCGCTCGCCTTGCCGTAGTTGGGATGCAGCATCGGCGGGCCATCGTAGTCGGGGTCATAGCGGCGCACCATGTACTCCGGCGGATCCCAGGGTTCGTGCGGGTCAAAGAAATCTACCCACAGGAAAAACGGGCTGTGCTGATCGTTCTCCTCCAGCCACTCCACCGCCAGCTCAGCAGTACGCGGCGCAAATCGGTCGATCTCCCGGTACCAGCGTCGGTTTATCCACGTGTGGAGGTCGATCAGATTGCGCCCTTGAAAATGGTTGCCGATATTGCGCGTCTTTTCGTCGGCCATCGCCTCTTCGATAGGGTGATTCATTCCGATGAAATACGTATTGCCCTCCTGTCCTGGCAGCGTGTGCGCGCCGTCGAACCCCTCGAAGAAGGCCGCACGCACCAGGTGCGGACAGTCACCCAAAAGCTGGCTGACGTAACCTGCTTCCCTGAGGATGCTCGGCAGATGGTTTTCGCTGCTTAACCTTCTGTCCTGCCAGGGATACCACGGCCACCCGACTCGCCCAGTCGTGAAATCCGTCCGATGCGGAATCGTCGGAAAACTCCCCGTGTACAGTCGCGACAAGCTCACGCAACGCTCCGAAAAGCGGTCGAGATGCGGAGTGCGTACAGGCATCGCCGCCGCGCGATCGAAAAGGTTGTCGTATCTGAACGTGTCGGAAATGATGACAATTATATTCATCGTTAGTGTCCTCGCGATAGTCCTTGTGCCCTGGCTCCTGTTACTGTCAGACGGGCAAAATGTCCGGGCCGTCAACCGTCGCCGCCTCAGCCAGCGCCCCCGAAGCCGCCAGCTCCCCCATCGTCGCAAACGACGCGCCCGGCTTCTTCCCCACGTGCTCCGACACAGCGTCGATCATGCGAAACGTGTGGTCGTAGTCGTCGGCGATGCCGTGCGTATGCATCAACATAATGACAATCGGGCTGTGCTCGCTGATCCGGTCCAGGTCCCGCCGCGCCAGTTCGATAAACTCCTTACTACGCTCGCCAGACCCTCGCCACGTATATTCGTTCAGGATGGGCACTTCTATGACATCGTCATACCATCGAAAGGGATGGTATGGGATGTTGTCGACCCAGTCCTGCGAGAGATCCCCGCTGTTATGCGGAAGATGCGCGTAACCGCTGCCGCTGATATACATGCATGTGTGATACCCGATGCCGACCTCGCGCAACGCGCTGAACATCGGCTTGGAGATCGCCCCGCACGGCGCCCGGAATACGGTCGGCTCAACGCCCAGGTCCATCGCAAAGATCTCCAACCCCTCCTCAATCCGGTCGCGCAAGTTGTCAACCGTATAGCGCGGCATCAGCTCCTCACGCCGTTCATCGAACTCCGACTGCAGCGTGGACAGTATCGAAGTCGCCGGCCACGCAGGAGGACCAAACTCGTAACAGTCCGCATGGGTCAGACCATGTAGTTGAATATCATGTCCTGCATCGCGTGCCGCGATCAACGCATCCTTCCATTCCGATGTCATCGGCTTCCCGCCGCCCTTGGGCACTGTGAACCACGTTGATCCCAATCCGCGAGAGCTGAAAAACTCCGTCGAGCGCCTCAGGGACTCAACCATCGCGCTACCGCCCGAACCTGCATCGTCAATACTCCATGAATAAACGGTCATTAGTTTCCCTCTCCGGTTGAAGTTGCCCGCCCATCTGGTCAAGCACCAGGCTTTGCCGACTCGATTACCCTTTTACTGCCCCGACGGTAAGCCCTTCCAGGAAATAACGTTGCAGAAAAATAAAGACGATGATCAGAGGGACCACACTTAAGAACGCCGCCGCCGAGGTAATGCCGTAGTTCACCTGGAATTCGCTGCGCAGCAGAGCAAGGCCTAATGGAAGCGTATAGAGGTCCTTATCATTGAGGACGACCAGAGGCCACACCAGGTTGTTCCACTGAGACGTGAAAACAACAATCGAAAGGGTAGCCAAGGCAGGCGCTGACAGCGGCAAAATGATGCGCCAAAACACGCCGAAATCGGAACAGCCGTCGATGCGTGCCGCGTGTTCCAGCTCCTCCGGAATGGTCTGCATAAACTGCCGCAGAAGAAAGACGCCAAGAACGTTCGCCAGTGCCGGGATAATCAGACCGCCGTAAGAATTCAACAGCCCTAGCTCATTCGTAATCAGAAAGGCAGGGATCAGGAGCAGCGCGCCCGGTATCATGATCGTTGCCAGCATCAGCCCGAACAGAAAGTCACGCGCCCAGAACTCCTTCTTTGCGAAAGCGTACGCGGCGAGGGCATCGATGAACACCGTTCCCACCGTGACGAGCACGGCCACAAGAATGGTGTTAAAAAACCAGAGGCTGAAAGGCAGTTCTCTCAGAATGTAGGTGTAGTTGTCCCAAACGAACTGTTCTGGAAACAGCCGCGGGGGGATCGAAATGAGCGTGTACGTCTCCTTAAACGAAGACGAGAAGATATAGAGATAGGGCCCCAGCATCGTAATGACCAGCGCGGCCAAGAGAACGTAGACCACAACCGCCTGAGGCAAAACCCTGATAAACTTCTGCGTTTTGCGATTGAAAATGCTCTGGGCCACAGACTCTTCCCCTTAGTCCGGCGTGGCGCGAGTTGCGATTAGGGCCGGCAAACTACCTTTCGCCCAGAACGCGCATCTGCACAAAAGATATAGGCATAATGATAAGCAGGAGCACAACGCCCATGGCCGCGGCCATACCCACTTGACCGTAACGAAAAGCGTGATTGTAGATGTACCACACGATGGTGGCGGTTGAGTGTACAGGGCCGCCATTTGTCAGCACAAACACAGTATCAAAGAGCTGGAATGCCCAAATCGTCCCCATCACTACCGAGAAGAGGATGACCGGCCGCATCAGTGGAATGGTGACGCGAACAGCAACCTGGAGTGCGTTGGCTCCGTCAATGCGCGCGGCCTCATGCAGCTCTTCCGGTACGCCTAACATGGCAGCCAGGAACAGAATGATATGGAAGCCTATCCCCCGCCACCACTCGACCAGGAGGATGCCGTACAGTGCAAAGTTGGGATCGGACAGCCAGTAAATCTCAGGAACGCCCACAAAACTTAACAGATAAGTCATCACACCATAGCGGGGTGCCAGTATATAACTCCAGATCTGAGCCGTCGCCGCGGCGGAGGCAAGCAAGGGAAAGAATACAACCGACCTGTAGAAGTCCTTGAAGCGGACAAGCTTATTGCCTATCAGAAATGCCAGCGCCAGCGCCGTGATGACTGCTATCGGCACCACCGACACTGTGTACTGAACAGAGTTTTTGAATACAGTAAGGGTTATATTGTCGGTCGTTAAGCTGAAGTAGTTCTGCAATCCGACAAACGGCTTGACCGGTTGGACCAGGTCGCCCCGAAGCAGCGATAGCCAAAGCGCCCAAAAGAAAGGACCGACATTGAAGACAGCAAACAAGATCATGAACGGAAGAATAAAGAGATAGGCGCTAATGTTGCGCCTGACAGCGGCCTGTTTCCAGAACGACTCCAAAGCCGCCCGGCTCTGCACTGAAGATGATGTGGCTGAAGTCATTGGCTCTGCCCCGGTTTGGAATGAATCTCCAGTACGCGCCCAATGGAATACCGAACTTCTGTCAAAAGAACTGCCCCACTTGGCCCTGTCAGTGAAGCATACACCTTGAAGGTCCAGGCCGGACTGCAAATGGAGCATTCCAAATGCAGCCCAGCCCGGTAACAAGCCCTACCCTTCTTCTTCTCTCAGCATGTCATTCACCTGAACGACCATGTCTTCCACTGCCTCTTCAACGGTGCGCTGGCCCAGAATGAAGGACTCGATCGAAGTGCTCTCGATATCCCAGAACTTGAAGATCCAACCGCGGTACGGCCAGAAGAAAGTATATTCCAGGGTGCCCTGCGCCGTTGTCAACACCTCGTCATCAGGATAGAAGTTGACATGAGGCGAAACGCTCATGAACCCGAGACAGCCGATCCAGGACGTGAGCAAATCAGGAGTGACCAGGGTCTCGATCACATCCCATGACTCCTGGGGATACTCCGTCTTGGCAGCAATCGCAAGCATGCCGACGCCGCCGTAGCAGGCCCGTCCACGCGGCCCTTCAGCCGGCCCTGTCGCCATGCGCGACGCGCCCAGTCTGAAGTCTGGCTTTTCGCTGCGGACAGAGTTGGCAAAGACGTTTTGGGCCGTGATCATGGCAATCTTTCCGTCGCGGAAATAGCCTCCCGCGCCCGGTTCCTGGCCGGAAATAGCGCCCGGCATCGCAATTTCGTATTCGTGATAGAGTGCGTTGAGGAAATTCCAGCCTTCGTACGCTTCTGCCGAGTTGACGATACATTCGGTCAAGTCATCGTTAAACCAGTGCCCGCCAAAGCGGCGCGGCCACTGTCCATTCTCATGCCAGCTCGCGGGATGGCCGCCGAACCCGTAGATGTCATCCCCCAGTGCTGTGATGTCCTGGGAGATGCTGAGGAAATCCTCAACCGTATCGGGCGGCGTATCCGGATCGTGTCCGGCCTGCTCAAAGAGGTCCTTGTTCCAGAACAAATTGGACCCGCCAATGATCCACGGGAATGAGTAGGTTGTGCCGTCGTATGTTCCCGGCCCCCAAGCGCGCTCGTAGAAAAACGAACGGTCGAAATTGGTCGACTCAATCATGTCGTCCAACGGCATGATATGGCCCGTGTTTACAAAGCGGGGGAAAGACTCCGTCTGATAACTCACGTCCGGGCCTTGGTCGGCGGCGAACGCGGCGACGAACTTCTCGTTGTACTGGCCCCAGGGAACCTCGCTGAAGTCGACGCTGATCCCAGGAAGCATTTCTTCAAGCACATCCAGCGTGGGTTGAGCGCAGAGCTTGGTCTCGTCGCCTGCCGCCTTATGCGGGCCCTTCCACATCGTCAGCGTTACAACCTCCATCGCCGGCGCGTCCCCGCTGTCGTCGCCGGCTGCAGGCACGGCCGGTGCACAGGCGGATAGCCCCGCTCCTAATGTCGCGACACCTGCCACAGTGGCAGAACGAGCTAGAAAACTACGTCTGGACAACTTTGTACCGGTAGCCATGGTGGATTCCTCCTTGGCTTGCTGTGAGGCAAACGCAGATGCGACGCCTCTTCGGTTCAAAAAGGAAAAGAGTGGTTTGTACGATTGGCAAACCTCGCCCTTACCCCAGTTCTTCCAGCACCTTATTCAACCCTTCTACGGTCTCTTCCACGTCTTCGTTGGTCAGCAACGGACTGACATTCAAATGCACGGCCCGGCCCAGCAGGTCCAGGCTGCGAGGACACATCTCCTTGTGATACTCGATGTCCCGTTGAGCCCATCGCCACGGACCCGCGGCGTCTGTCCACGTGCGCTGATTCATGATCGGGACCCAGTGCGCATACACATGATAGTCGATTGTGTCGGGCGAATACAGAGTGCCCGCGCCGATATTTTCGGCCCTTAGCGCTTCAGACACCGATGCAGCCTTCTCCGCGCTCTCCATGAAAAACACGGTGGAGATTGCCGTATCCCCATCGGCGTCCGCCATCTCGCGAAAGCTGATCCCCTTGCGCTCGGTCACGCCTTCAATGCCCGCCTTGATCATCCGTTTGCGATGCCGCATGTCGTCGATCAAACCGTCCAGCCTCGCCAGCTGTGGCAGTGCCACCGCCGCCAGCAGTTCAGGCATCCGAAAGTTGACCCCGCAGAGCAGCTCTTCCACATTAAACTTTAGCTGCAGCGCGCCGATCACGTCGTGAAACATATTCGATCGCTTCCAAACCAGTTCGTCGTCCGTAACCACCATCCCGCCCTCACCCGACGTGATGATCTTGTTGAACTGGAGACTGAAACAGCCCACGTCGCCAAAAGATCCCAAAGCCTGCCCCTTGTAGCTGCCCCCGTTTGCCTGCGCAACGTCCTCAATCACCCGTAGCCCATGCTTGTTCGCCAGCGCCATCAGTTCATCCATACGACACGGCGCCCCCCGCATATGCACCGGCATGATCGCCTTCGTGTACGGGGTTATCTTCCGCTCAACGTCCTCCGGGTCCATCAAGAGCGTCTCGTCGACCTCGGCGACAATCGGAATCCCGCCGGCCGCCACGACCGCCGACGCCGACGCGATCCACGTGTACGCCGGCACGATCACCTCATCGCCCGGCCCAATCCCAATCCCATGCAATCCACAGACCAGCGCCGCCGTACCCGATGTGACCGCCACCGCGTACTTTGAGCCTTTCTTTTCGGCAAAAGCCTCCTCCAACTGCGTCGCCTTGGATTCCGCCTCTCCGGGACCGTAATACCGAAATAGCCGCTTGGCTCGCAACACTTCCAGCACGCCCGCCTCTTCCTCCTCCGCAATCGCCATACCGCCCGGATACATCGGCGGGTCCGGATTCTGCTTCGCAGGCGCGCCGCCATGTATGGCCAGCCTCTGACTCTCCTCTTGGGTCATTACTCTTCTCCCTCAACCGTTGTATGTTCGCCAACCCCCTCACTGAATACCATGGGGGGACATGATGGCCATGCAGCTTCAAGCCCTGAGCAGAAGGGGCGTCTCGCACCCCATCTGGTCGCGGCCCTTTCCGAAATGACGCTAAAAAGTGGGCCGTTCCTCCTATGCTCCCAGCCGCTCCACATAGACATAGTAGGCGCCCAGTTCATCGCCGTCTTCCGTCTCAAACCACGTTTGCAAATGTGCAGGTCCCGCAGGCAGCGATAACGTGAATCGAACACCAACGTCACCGAGCGCAACCGCCCCGCTTGCCTCTTCACCCGCAATCTCGATGCGGGCGCGATACACAGGCAATGCAACGCCACCGCCCCAGGGTATCCGTTCCTTTAAAGTTAATTCACCTGGGTCTGCCCCCCGCTTTCCCTGCGCTTCCGATACCGGCTGAATGGCGATGTCCCGGAACGACTTCGGTTCGCCCCCTGCCAGTCCCGCCCGCACCGCAGCGCCCTCCTCCTCGGGCCAGCGCCGCAACGTGAAACTGTATCGCCCAGCCTCGACGACCTCAACCTCCCAATGCCCGTTGCAGATCAGGCCCTGTCGCACCAGGCTCTGGTTCCACGCGCATTCGCAGTCGGCGTTGCGCCAGTCGTGCGTATTCAACCGCAGCCTGTCCGCCCCCGGCCCTCCGATGGCAATCGGAATGTCATCGGCAAACTGATGCGAGACCTTCTGCCACCACGACCCATAGGCCTGGCGCAATTCGGCAACGACATCAGGATGAGCCGCGGCAACGTCCCTCCGCTTCTCAGGATCCTCCTTGATCGCATAGAGCTCCCGCCCGTTAACAAGCCTCCATCGGCCTGTCATAACCGCGCTCTTGCGCCATTTCACCGGATACGCCAGTCTCTGCGAATCAGTGACCAGCGCTCGATCGGCCCAGACCGCCCCCCCGCCCTCTTCAGGCTGCAACAAACGCGCCAGACTCCGCCCGTCAAAACTGTTGTGTTCAACCTCGTCCAGACCGCACAACTCGATCAGCGTCGGCAGTACATCCACATTGGCCGTAACTTCGTCCACGTCCCGCCCCGCATTGATCCCGCCCGCAGGCCAGTGCAAAAAGAAGGGAACGCGATGTCCGCCGTCATACTCCGAACCCTTCTGCCCGCGCATCCCGGCATTGTACCCGCTGGTCACGAACTGGTCTTCGTCAACCGCCACGCCGCCCGCTGAACCGTTATCAGTCATGAAAACGAAGATCGTATTTTCCGCCAGCCCCAACTCTGCCAACCTGCGCCGCAGACCACCCACATTTTCATCAATGTTGGCCACCATGCCGTAGAATTTAGCGCGCTCCTCGTGGGGAGTCATAGGCAGATAGGGATCGCTGTAGGCGGGGTCCACCAGGTGCGGCCCGTGCGGCGCGTTCGTAGGAATATAGCAGAAGAACCTGTCCTTCCGATTCCGCTCGATAAACTTCAGCGCTTCCTGAAACCACACATCCGTGCAGTAACCTTCGTATCGGGAATGTTGTGCCCCATCCCAATAGCTGTCATCAAAATAGTTGTTGCCCCAGTAATCAGGCGTCTGACCGATCCCCCCGCCTCCGTGAACCACGACCGTCTCGAAGCCCCGGTCCTGCGGCCGGTAAGGCGCGTTGTCGCCCAGATGCCACTTCCCGAAGATTCCTGTCGCATACCCGCTGCGCCGAAAATAGTCGGCCATACTGACCTCGTCGGACCGCAGAAGGGACCGCCCGCCGATCGTGTGCCAGACACCCGTACTGTTGGCGTAATGGCCCGTGAGCAGTCCTGCGCGCGTCGGCGCGCAAGTCGGCCCAACGTGGTAGTCGGTCAATCGAGCGCTCGACTCGTAAAGCGCGTCAAGATGAGGCGTGCGCAACACAGGGTTGCCGTGACAGGAAAGATCTCCGTATCCCTGGTCATCCGTAAGAACGAAGACTACGTTTGGACGATCCGGCGCCATGCCATGCTCCCTACGCGAAATCTATTCGAATGTGCATTTAAGTGCTTGGTCCTGGGGCTGCTCTGCGACACCGTTCTTTGCCCCAGCTGTGGGATGATCGACCTGAAAAAGCTGCAGAACGAACTATCGTAACGCCAGGAAGAAAAGTGAATCGAGAAGCTTCGTCTCAGGTAACTTTTTCGATGTAGACGTAGTAGGCCCCCAAAGCTCCCCCGCCCTCCAGCTCAAACCACGTCTGCAAATGCGTCCCGCCAGCAGGAATCTCCAGCTCAAAGACCGCGCCCTTGTCTTCGGGCCCGACCTCAGTCCACGCCTCTTCCCCGGCAATGGCGATGCCCGCCCGCTGCACCGGTAGAGCGACCCCTCCGCCCCACTGGATCCGGTCTTTCCAAGTCTCGCCGTCAGCAGTCCCATCGCCACTATCTATACGCAATTCCGTCCACGAGACCGGCCCGTCTCCCGCCAGACCTGACACAATCGGCGCGTCCTCCTCCTCCGGCCAGCGCCGTAGACCGAAGCGGTAACGGCCCGCCTCAACCACGTCCACTTCCCAGTAGCCCTTGCAAATCAGACCTTGCCGGACAAGACACTGGTTCCACGCGCCTTCCCACTCTTCATCGTGGTAATTGCGCCAGTCGTACGTGTTGAGTCGAAGTCTGAAGGCTCCCGGGCCGCCAATCGCGATCGGAATCTCTTCGTCAAACTGTGTCGACACCTTCTCCCACCACGCCTCATAGGCCGTAAACAGTTCCGCAACCACATCTAGATTCTCCCCCGCTAAGTCTCGCCGCTGTTCAGGGTCCTCCTTGATGGCGTACAGCTCCTCACCGTTAACCAGCCGCCAGCGGTCCGTCATCACCGCGCTTCTGCGCCACCTGATCGGACGGGGCAGACGCTGCGTATCAGTCACGATAGCACGCTCTGGCCAGTCGCCTCTCCCTTCTGTGCTGCCTCTTTCGCCACTTGCCGCCGCCGCAGAAGTATCCCCTTCTTTCTGTCCGTTCCCCTCTCGAAGCAGCGGAACCAGGCTGCGGCCGTCGAACTCGCTCTCGCCCGCCCCTTCCAGATCGCATAGTTCGATCAGCGTCGGCAGAATATCGATATTGGCAGTCAACCGGTCCACATCACGTCCTCTGTCAAGGCCGCCCGCAGGCCAGTGCAGAAAGAATGGCACGCGATGTCCGCCGTCATATTCGGGCGCCTTCTTGCCGCGCATGCCTGCGTTGAAACCGTTTATGACAAAGTGCTCCTCGTCTACGTCCAGACCGCCCGAAGATCCGTTGTCCGTCATGAAGATGAATATCGTGTTCTCTTCCAGCCCCATCTCCATTAGCCAGCGCCGCAACCCGCCCACATTCTCGTCAATCCTGGCGATCATTCCATAGAATTTTGCCCGCGGCTCGTGCGGTGTCAGAGGCAGGTAGGGGTCACAGTAGGAGGGCTCGACCAGGTGTGGTGCGTGAGGCGCATTTGTAGGAATATAACAGAAAAAGGGCCTGTGTCTGTTGCGCTCGATGAACGTCAACCCTTCCCGGAACCAGACATCAGTACAATACCCTTCATACTGCCTGAACTGCGCCCCATCCCAATAGCGGTCGTCGAAATAACTGTTACCCCAGTAGTCGGGAGTCTGGGACACGCCGCCTCCGCCATGAACGACCACAGTCTCGAAGCCGCGATCCTGCGGGCGGTACGGAAAGTTGTCGCCCAAATGCCACTTGCCGAAGATCCCCGTAGCGTAGCCGCTCCGCCGAAAATAGTCGGCCATACTGACTTCATCGGCCCGCAACAGTGACCGGCCACCGCTTGTCCGCCATACACCCGTACTGTTGGCGTAATGGCCCGTTAGTAAGCCGGCGCGAGTAGGCGCGCACGTCGGCCCTACGTGGTAATCCGTCAGTCTTACACTGACATCATGTAACGCATCAATATGGGGAGTCTTCAGGACCGGGTTGCCGTGACAGGAAAGGTCGCCGTACCCCTGGTCATCAGTAAGCACAAAGACGACGTTAGGCCGAACTTCGGGCATCCCTCAGTTCCTCATTGCCACCGCGTCTTGAACTCGCCGAAGTGATTCTCCTCGTCCTTGCCCCGTACCAGTACAGGCCGCCAACGCCCATCCAATGAGTTGTCCTCGGCCTGCCGCACCGACGTCGGCACATAGCGCAAAGTGAGCCCGCAACGCCGCCTGTCCGAGCGGTTCGGCAGACTGCCATGGATGAGAGTGCCGTCGTGGATCGACATCTGGCCGGCCCGCAGCGGCAGATCGACCGCGGTCGCCGCCTCATCCGCCGAAACGTGGACCTCCTGGTTGATGCTGAGCAGATTGCCCGCCTGACCCGCTGTGCCGTGCTCAACCACGCCCGAAACATGCGTGCCCGGGATCACCTGCATACAACCGTTCTCAACGTCGCTGTCATCGACCGCATACCAAGCCGTGACTGCCGTCGGCGGCTCCAGGCCCCAGAAAGTCACGTCCTGGTGCCAGGCCACAAAGGCCTCCGCCCCCTCGCCTTCCCCGTACTTGTTGAAAAAGTGCGTCGCCAGCAAAAACACATTCGGACCCACCAGCGCTTCAATCGAATCCAGAATTGTGGGGTGGGTGGCGAGCCGCCAGATGAATTCCTCTTCAAAGTGGAGATCTATCAGCCCGATCTGCGCGGTCTCCTTACCTACTCGGGCCTCCAGATCGTCGAAGGCCTCTCGATAGCCTGCAACCTGCGGTCCGTCGACTACATCAATCGCTCCAACAAAACCTTCGCGCCGATAGGCTTCAACATGGGCGGGAGAAAGGATCACAATACCCTCCTTGGCGATTTCGATTCCGATTTCAGATGAGGATAAACGCTCTACGCCGCAATTGCAAGCAGAAAAAAACAAGGGTGCAGCCCAAATTTAGGGGTAGACTCCCCTATATTTTCGGATAGCCGCGAACCTCTCACCAGTTCACCTTCCAGTCGCAGGCAGAACAGTAGACGCCACTCTCTCCTCTCTCCTCTTCACTCTCTCTTTGCATTTGGGCGGTCGTGCCTTCGGCCCTCCCTTGTGCGGGGGCTGCGCCCCCGCAACGCCCCGCCCTTACTAGACCACGAGTCTATTCTTCCCCGCCAAGTGTCTAGAGCGAGGTGTCTAGCCAACAGAGTCTACCCCCCCACATGCTGTCTCCCGCCACCGACCTCTGCCGTCCGCAGTTCACTAAAAACTAATAACTGACTACTAAAAACTGCAGTTCCGCGCCCGCGCAACGCCCTGCCCTTACTAGACCACCGAGTCAATTCTTCCCCGCCAAGCGTCTAGAGCGAGGTGTCTAGCCAACAGAGTCTACCCCCCCCACATGCTGTCTCCCGCCACCGACCTCTGCCGTCCGCAGTTCACCAAAAACTAATAACTGACTACTAAAAACTGCAGTTCCGCGCCCCCGCAACGCCCCGCCCTTACTAGACCACGAGTCTATTCTTCCCCGCCAAGTGTCTAGAGCGAGGTGTCTAGCCAACAGAGTCTACCCCCCCACATGCTGTCTCCCGCCACCGACCTCTGCCGTCCGCAGTTCACTAAAAACTAATAACTGACTACTAAAAACTGCAGTTCCGCGCCCCCGCAACGCCCCGCCCTTACTAGACCACGAGTCTATTCTTCCCCGCCAAGTGTCTAGAGCGAGGTGTCTAGCCAACAGAGTCTACCCCCCCACATGCTGTCTCCCGCCACCGACCTCTGCCGTCCGCAGTTCACTAAAAACTAATAACTGACTACTAAAAACTGACTACTAAGAACTGCAGTTCCGCGCCCCCGCAACGCCCCGCCCTTACAAGACCATCGAGTCTATTCTTCCCCGCCAAGTGTCTAGAGCGAGGTGTCTAGCCAACAGAGTCTACCCCCCCACATGCTGTCTCCCGCCACCGACCTCTGCCGTCCGCAGTTCACTAAAAACTAATAACTGACTACTGAAAACTGCAGTTCCGCGCCCCCGCAACGCCCCGCCCTTACTAGACCACGAGTCTATTCTTCCCCGCCAAGTGTCTAGAGCGAGGTGTCTAGCCAACAGAGTCTACCCCCCCACATGCTGTCTCCCGCCACCGACCTCTGCCGTCCGCAGTTCACTAAAAACTAATAACTGACTACTGAAAACTGCAGTTCCGCGCCCCCGCAACGCCCCGCCCTTACTAGACCACGAGTCTATTCTTCCCCGCCAAGTGTCTAGAGCGAGGTGTCTAGCCAACAGAATCTACCCCCCCACATGCTGTCTCCCGCCACCGACCTCTGCCGTCCGCAGTTCACTAAAAACTAATAACTGACTACTAAAAACTGACTACTAAAAACTGCAGTTCCGCGCCCCCGCAACGCCCCGCCCTTACTAGACCACCGTGTCTCTTCTTCCCCGCCAACGTGTCTAAAGCAAGGTGTCTAGCCAACAGAGTCTCCTCCCCCTAATCGGACTCAGCCCCCTAACCCCTGCAGTTCCCCCGCAGTTCCCCCGCAGTTCCCCCGCAGTTCCCCCTGCAGTTCCCCGCAACTCTCGATTGCACCCAAAAAACCGGCCCAGCCGTGCAAACTGCTCAGCCCTGTGTTAGACTATGCCGCAAAGAGAATCGGCCCGAATCGGGCCCCAGTATTGAGGAGAATACAGTCATGACCGAACGCGAAGTACCCGGCTGGGTAAAGGAACACATTGGCCGCTATCTCGAATCCAATGGCGAAGACGGCCACATCTGGAACGGCGTCCCCACACTGCTGCTGACGACCACCGGCCGCCGCACCGGCAAGACGCGCACCACGCCGCTCATTTACGGCAAAGTCGATGGCGAGGAAAAGTACGTGATCGTCGCCTCCCGCGGCGGTGCCACGCACCACCCATCCTGGTATCTCAATCTGGTCGAATCGCCCGCCGTCCAGCTACGCGTCGGTTCAGACGTTTTTGACGCCGCCGCCCGCACCGCCTCACCCGAAGAAAAGCCTGCCCTGTGGAGCATGATGGCGGAGATCTGGCCCCAATACAACGACTACCAGGCCAAGACCGACCGCGTCATTCCAGTCGTCATTCTGGAACGAGCTTGAAGACGCCCAACCGCCGCACACCCATATTGCGAAAATGAGCACTCTTCCCGAAATGACAGGCCGGGTCGGCTCGCTGTCCCTTCCTACCCCTTTCCCCATCCGCTCAGTAGAAACAGACAACTACCGCACCAAGACATTCACGCTCGACCTCAGCCTCAACGCTCTCCCCGGCCAGTTTGTAATGGCCTGGCTGCCCCGCTTCGATGAGAAACCATTCTCACTCGTCGACGCCGACCCCGTAACACTGATGGTCACCGCCGTCGGACCCTTCACCAATCTGCTGCACGCGCTCGCTCCCGGTGATCTGCTCTGGATTCGCGGACCGTTCGGACAAGGCTACCGTCTCCCCCGTCCCGGCTTGCGCCCTGCATTCATCGGAGGAGGATACGGTGTGGCCCCTCTCCTCTGGCTGGCTCGCGCCTGGCGCAAACAGCTGGAAGCCCTCACCGTCATCATCGGCGCAGGCGCCGCCGCCGACCTGCTCTATGTTGATCGCTTCAACGATTTGGAGAGGGAAAGAGGTAGCGGCGCCGCCGCATTGGAGGTACTCACCTGCACCGACGACGGCAGCGCAGGGTCCCAGGGGCAGGTCACCGATCTGCTGGCAGACTCCCTGCACTCTCGAGACATCGACCTGCTGTGCGCCTGCGGTCCCCACGCAATGCTATCCGCCATCGACCGTATGGGAGAAAAGCACGCCCTACCTCGCCAGCTCTCCTGGGAAGCCTACATGCGCTGCGCCGTCGGAATCTGCGGCTCCTGCGAGCTGAATGGCAGTGTTCTGTGCCTGGACGGGCCCGTCCTCGAACACGGTCAAATAGAGAATGCCGCGCAATTGAGTTAAGTTGTCGAAATGTAGTTTAGAAGGCAAGCGGGCGCGGGGTTACCTCTGACGCCGCCGGCACGCCGTAAGCGGACGTCGCGTTGAGAACACCGTCGAGAACCGCGGCCGCAACCACCTCCGCGGCAATGGCGCCCACAAGGCTGAGTTCAACCTTCGTGTCAAGGGTCCCCGTTGCAAGGGCAAATAAACAGTCGCCGTCGTAAAGAGTATGCGCAGGTCGCGTAGTACGGCTGATTCCCGTCTGCCCCATCTGCGCCAGCTTGGTTACTTCCGTCTTGCTCAGACTGAGATTGGTGGCGATAACACCGATCGTAGTGTTGTCCTGAACAGCTTGGGTGCCAGAGGCCCGGGAACCGCCTCGCGAAGACGGGGACTGATCGGAGTCTGGTCGCGGCGGTCTGAAGAGGAAGGAGTCCAATGAAGCCGCGGTGGCCGAAAGGCTGTCAACCAGTTCTCCGCTCCCCGGCTCTCTGGCCCCGGCCACCAACTGAGCCCGCATCGGGTCGACAATGTCTCCAATAGCGTTGACAGCGACAAGCGCCGAGACCACGACGCCGCCCGGCAGCTCAGCCGACGCCTGACCCAAACCGCCCCGCGTGCATCGATCAAACCCAAGCAGTTTCCCCACCGTGCAGCCAACCCCGGCGCCGACCGATCCGCGGCTATCGTCCGCATCCGTCGCCGCCTCGCACGCGGCAAACGCATCCTCCAGCGTAGGATAGACCGTCGAACCCCCGAGACCCAGGTCGTACAAAATCGCGGCCGGCACGATCGGCACCGGCGCTGCCGGCGTGTACCAGCCGTATCCCCGACCCGCCAGCCACTCGACGACACCATGTGCCGCCCCCAGCCCGTAGGCCGAGCCCCCGCTCAAAAGCACGCCGTGAACCCGGTCCACACGGTTCGCCGGATCGAGCAGCGCCGTCTCACGCGTCCCCGGGGCAGAACCACGCACGTCGACACCGCCGCAACTCCCCTCAGGCGTAAGCACGACCGTACAGCCGGTCCCGTTAACAGGATCCGACCAGTGGCCGACCAGGATGCCCTGAACCTCGCTCAGCGCATTATTCACTTTTCGCCATTTGGGCGGTAACTTGCCTCTTCAGATAAGCCATGAGGACATGCAGGCCGCGCAACCGTAATGGAGAGATCGCCTCGTGTAGGCCGAGCAGGTAGTGGATGTCGTCCGGAGTCTGTAATACCGTGTCAGGTTCCGCCCGCTCAAGTCCTTCCTGAACAATCGCGGCATACCCTCGTACAGTAGGAGACTCTTTCGGCACATCAATGTAAACCTGCACGCCGGCGTTTACGATGTCGGTAAACACGAATATCGGCGTCTGGCATTCATGCACCTGCTCCATCTGATCGCGGGCATCATGAAGAAAGCCGGGAAGCTCCGGCATATTCATGGAGAAATCGAGGAGGGACTCCAGCCGCTCCCGCGGCTCCATACTGCGAAAGTCTTCGATGATCTCCCGCAGAGGCGGTGGAGTCCGGTCAATCTTTTCTTCAAGTGTTAGATCAAAGTCCATCACATCGGGTCTGCGCCTCCGTCAGTCCTACTGCCGACAGAGCGCAGCCGTCTATTCTATTTTGAGCGTTTCAAGACTGGTAGGCCGTTCTTGCTCTCGGATACTTCGTATCCCTCCGGAACTGCCTCCAGTGATCCCTCTTTCTCTTCCTTGGCGAAGAAATACAGGGTCTGCTGTCGACCGTTACGCAACGTCGTTTCCTTTGAATGCAGAATATACGTCCTGCCCTTGGAGTTCGTGTGCGCATACGCCATGTTTTGATGCTCCTTTGCAAACTACAGAATCCATTTCCTCTACCTAGTCGCAGAAGTTCGGCCACCCTATGGCCTGAACCGACTTGCGAACAGGATGAACTGTACCATATACAGTTAGTAAAATTGTAATCTAGCTTTCCGAAACCGCAAAAAACGTAACTATTCTTTACTGTAAATAACGGAGTTTTGCGGCCCGTGTACCAATATAGGTGTCAATATACCCTGCAGGTGGTTGACCTTCCCATCGATCTTCATAGAATCCGTTAATTGCAAACCCGGCAGCGATCTGACCGCCTATCTGATCTGTGAGTGTATGTCCGAACTCCAGGGCCTCTCCCGCACGAATATAGGCATCCCTCTCCGACTTCGATATGCTCGTGAGGTCCGAATAAGGAAGCCTGTGGCGCACTTCAAAATGACCTTCATCCATCTTCTTCTGGTCAAACAGGTAGAGAACCGGGTTGACAAAGCCCGCCATCAACACGCCGCCTCGCCTCAGCACCCGTGCACACTCACGCCATACCGGGCGCACATTGGGCACGAACAGATTTGAACAGGGATGGACGATCAGGTCGAACTTCTCGTCTGAAAATGCCCCCAGGTCCCCCATGTCGCCTTCGACCGTCGCCAGTTCCAGGCCCTCGCGTTCTGCCACGAGACGGTCCTGCGCCAGCTGCCGCGGCGAAATGTCATAAACGGTAACCCGGGCGCCCGCGCTCTCTCCTGCCGCTGCCAATACAGGCCCTTGCTGCCCGCCGCCAGCGGCCAGACACAGGATCTCGGCCCCCACAAAGTCCGGAAACCAAGCCCGTGGCACAGGCTTCGCCGGCGTCAGGAAGATCTCCCAGCTTCCGCCGCGCGCCGCAGCCACCGTCTCTCCGCTGACAGGTACCGTCCACCTGCTCTTGCGCTCGACCGCCCTGTCCCAGGCGTAACGGTTGAAGGACTGGACGTCCTCAAAACCTTCCACTGATCTCGCCCGTCGTCCTGAATGTGAATCGAGGACCGCTCAGCGTCACCGTCCCGCCCCCCGCCGCTCGTCTCTGACCGCCCTCAATCTCTCTTCTGCTCGATTCCTGCGTTCGATTCGCTCCTGCTGGATCTGTTCGCTCAGTCCTGGAAGCGGACCGTCCCGCAAGACGCAGATGATCTCCGCCATGATACACACCGCAATCTCGGCCGGCGTGATCGCCCCGATGTCTATACCAATCGGCGCCCGCACGCGATCAAACTTCGAAGCCGGTATCCCCTGCTCCTGTTCCAGCAGCTCAAATACCGCCCGAATGCGCCGTTGGCTTCCAATCATACCCAGATAGGCCAGCGGATCATCCAGCGCTTCCAGCAAGCAGTCGATGTCATGCTGGTGCCCTCGCGTCACCAGGACAATATAGGTGTCGCTGTCAAATGTCTCCTTACCCTGCCGAAGTTCCACCAGCGTTGGCCTGAACGGACCCGCGACGACGCGGTCTGCCGTGGGGAAACGCGAAGCATGGGCGTATTGAGGCCGATCATCGATCACCGTAACCATGAACTCGCACGTTTTCGCGATCGACGCCAGCGGAATGGCAATATGCCCCGCGCCGGCAATGATCAGATGAGGCGGCCTGGCCTGGACCTCAACGAAGACCGAGAAGCTCCCGTTTGCCTCCTCATACTGAAAATGCTCATGCCGTTTGCGCCCAATCGCCAGCCGGGCATCCCCCAGCACGCCCTCCAGCCGGTCCCCCAGGGCTAACTCGCCAGCAGGGTGCCTGTCCGGCTCCGGCCAGACCACCGCATTCTTGCCAACAGCCCGCGCGAATTCGCCGTCACCTGATGTGACCGTTACCAACGCAACAGCCTCTCTCTTCTCGATCGCATCCAGAAGCAAACTAAGCAACTCTTCCTGCATGTTTCCCTTGTTAACTCAGACTTGTAAACTCAAACTCGTAAACTCAACCTTGTATATTCAACCTGGTATATTCAACCTGGTAAACTCAACTTCTTAACTTCACGCCAGTGAATTCACCCTGTTAAAGTCAACTATTGCCCAAATTCTCGTCATCAGCCAGTGTCTGAAGTCGCCCTGTGTGGCCTGCGACACTGCTCAACACGTTCCGCTAGACACGTCCCAGTCCAGATGCTAGAATCGGTCACATGTACTGTTGCAGAGTTACCCCCGCTCACGCAAATTTGCGCCCAGCCGGTGGCCGGCTGGGACAGGAGTCTAGATACCCATGACCACACTCTTCCAAGCCGAAAACCTTGTGGCACTGTTGACGCTTGTCGTGCTCGAAATCGTTCTGGGCATCGACAACGTCATTTTCATCGCTATCCTGAGCGGTAAACTACCCGAAAGTCAGCAGGCCAGGGCACGTTCAACCGGAATCGCGCTGGCCGTTCTTGCCCGCATCGCGCTGCTCTTCAGCATCGCCTGGATCATGCAGCTGACCTATCCGCTCTTCACCCTCTTCCAACACGACGTTTCCGGCCGCGACCTGATTCTTCTGATTGGCGGCCTTTTCCTCATCGGCAAAAGCACCTTCGAGATTCACGAAAAACTCGAGTCTGCTGGGCACGACCGCAAAACGCAGGCAACCGCAACCTTCGTCTCCGTCATCTCCCAGATCATCCTTGTCGACATCGTCTTTTCACTCGACTCCGTCATCACCGCCGTCGGCATCTCAGGCAACCTTTGGGTGATGGTTCCCGCCATTATCGTAGCGGCCGCCGTGATGCTGTTATTCGCCGGACCCATCGCCGCCTATGTTGAACGGCACCCCTCAATGAAGATTCTGGCGCTGGCCTTTCTGATCCTGATCGGCTTTATGCTTGTCTTGGAAGGTTGGCTCCACGAAGCGGTTGAGGAGCTTCATCTCAAGAACTACGCTTATTTCGCCATGGCCTTCTCGCTGGCCGTCGAAATGATCAACCTGCGTGTTCGGTCAAAGTCGCAACCCGTGCACCTGCACAGCCGCATCCCGGTTCCCGATCCGGAAGAGGAAGAGGAAGGGGAAGGCCGTCAGGAATAAGGTTCAAACGCGCTGCGTTGATGCCGGTCCCGCGCCCTTCAATGCCTGGGCCGCGTCGCCCTGCGATTCGTCGCCTCCTGCACCGTCCCAGCGCTCAACGAACACATCCATCACGCCGCCGCACACGCCCAGGCTGTTCATCGAGATGTCTTCGGTCAGGTCCACGTGAACGGTACGCGGTAGCCCGTCATGGATGACATCCAGCCCGGCCCGAATCACGTCAGCCTCCCCGCAGCCGCCGCCCACAGTCCCCAAATGCCGGCCCAGCGGGTGAATGACCATCTTCGCGCCCACTTCCCTGGGCACCGAGCCCTTGGCGTCAACGATCGTTGCCACGGCAACGGCCTGCTCCTCCTCCAACATCTCCTTCAGATAGTGATACAGTGTCGCGGTCAAGGTCTTCCCTCTCCTGACAGCCGTCCCCGTTAGGGGTCGCGCTTTATGATCTAATCTGGACTAGCCCAAAACCCGTAGGCGCTTCAGTTCACTCTACCCACTCAAAATCTGCACGCAGAGACTCATATTCAGCCGGTACGTCCATGTCCCTCCGCACGCAATCGCTGTCAACCGTTTCGTAAACGATCTTCTCCCCAAAAGCTTCCAGTAGATCCCGCAGCGACTGTCCCCTCGTTAGTCCCAGCAGCTCGGGGAAAGCCCATCTGGGCAAATAGACGGGATGCCCACGGCGCCGATTGTAGCTGGGGATGACGACTGCCTCTGCCGCCGCCCGCGCTCTCCCGATGACCTGACGGATCACGCCCTTCTGCATGTGCGGTTGGTCGCCCAGCGCCAACAGCGCGCCCAGGACCGGCCTACCTTCGCCACACAGCGCCTCGATCCCTACTTGATACGAACGCACCATCTCGTCTTCGTGGTAGTCGGCGTTGAAAACGGTCTCTGCGGGTCCTCCCTTAAGCTGTTCAGCAATTGCCTCCGCCCTGTGCCCGGTCACGACATATACAGGGGATGCCCCCCCACCTGAAAGTGCTGACGCAACCGACTCGATGACCGTCCCGTGTCGCCAAGGCAGCAGCGGCTTGAACCGCCCCATCCTACTGCTGAACCCGGCAGCAGCCACCACCGCCGCCACACGCCCAACACTATCCGGCGACCCAGATTCAGTTGGATCCATCCGCTTCCCGGATCGATCATGAGACGGGCAATGCACGGTCAAAGCATCCCTTTTTTCCTTGTGGCTGCCAGTCCCACGGCCGCCCTCAGCATTGCCCTTATAGCAACATTTCGTCCATTTGCGCAGTATACCACAGGTATAAAGCAAGGCGGCTGATTTCAGCCCGTTCATCCCACAATCGAAGGTGACCTCACGAATGCCTCTTGCAGAAACCATACCTGGATCAGTTCCCACCCCAAACTCCGGCACTCTTCCACTGACCACTAACCACCGACCACTGACCACTGACCACTGCAGTTTTGGCGTTCGGGCCTTCGGCCCTCCCTTGTGCGGGGGCTGCGCCCCCGCAACGCCCCGCCCTTTCTAGCCACCGTGTTCATTCTTCCCCAGCATGATGTCTAGCCAACGGTGCCTCCTCCCCCACCTGCTATCTTCCCCCCCCCCCCCCCCCGCAGTTCCCCTGCCGTTCCCCCGCAGTTCCCCCGCAGTTCCCCCGCAGTTCCCCCGCAATTCCCCTTACGACGCAGAATCAGCCCACCGGCCAAGGCCGACCCGCCAAGGCCAATTTGCTCGATTTCGTACATCTTCCCCATCGGGTGCTATAATCGATCTATGCGAGATTCCGTTCAAGCCGCGCCAAACGGCTCACCAAAGGCGCGCAATTACGACCTGGTGAAGGATCCCCTATACTATATTACGTTCTGTTTCTTCGCCTTGCTCACCACGGCTTTGCCCGCTGCCCTCGGACAACCCAACTTCCTTCCCATCGTACAGACGGTGGCCATTACGCTCTTTCTCGCCGTGCCGCTTCGAAGGGGCAGGATCACGACTGCCCTCATTGTGCTCTCATCCTGGTTATTCCTTCAGCTCCTCGTCATGATCCTGGGCTCGCTCCTCCTCCCCCTCGTCTTTGAGCGCGCAATCCATGACGGTTTCGCCTATCATCGCGCCCTCCTAGAGTGGTCCGTTACCGGACTAAACCTCCCCGGCGCCATCATACATAGCCCCGGAGCTCGCATTCTCGAATTCTTCGGCACGCTCATGGGTAGCCTGCTGTCAGCCGGTCTGATAGGCCTCTGGTTCCTCGTGCGGGCGGTGAATCAGTTCGGGTATGGAATCGGTCGTCTGGCTGTCGAAGGCCCGCCCGGGCTGATTCTTGGTCTGATGCCCTGGCGGCTGGCGACATTAGCCGGTTACGCCGGCCTAGTCGTCATGCTGGCCCAGCCCCTTTTGACCAACAACTGGAACCCAGCCCATTACTTTTCCAGGCAGCGCCGCCTGGCAACCGTATCCGCTCTACTTATTGTTCTGGGACTGATACTGGAATTCGCGCTCCCGGGTCTCTGGCGACTTATTTGGGTGCTGTGAGTCGCAATCTTGATTGCACAAAGCATGCTTGATTGCACAAAGGATGTTTGCCGAAGAGTACCCGAAGCCTGGGGGCTTGAATAATCTGAACTTGCCAAACCGACACGGAACCCGCCGCAGTTCCACGATTGCCGATCCTCACTACATTTTCTGGTCTCCCCCCAGTTTGCTGCCCCACCCTGTAGAAGGATTGCAAAGAAAGTTAGAGCAACGATTGGCTGGGCAGGCTCCCGGCCCGTGGCGAACTGACTTCGCCCGTCAACTGTCGATATGCTGCGAATAAAGAGCGTAAACTTAAAGGGTTTCAAGACCTTTGCCCAGCAAACTGAGCTCACCTTCGGATCCGGCGTCACCGCGATCGTCGGACCGAACGGGTGCGGCAAGAGCAACGTGGCCGACGCCATCCGCTGGTGTCTGGGCGAACAGAGCTTCGGCCTTCTGCGCTCGAAGAAAACGGTCGACGTCATCTTCTCGGGCAGTGCCAAGAGAGCCAGGCAGGGAATGGCCAGCGTCAGCATCGTCCTCGACAATGAGGCTGGCGACCTCAACATCGACTTCAGCGAAGTCGAGATCACACGCCGCGCCTACCGCGACGGCGACAATGAATACCTGATAAACGGCCAGAGAGTCCGACTTCAAGACATTACACAGCTGTTGGGGCCCAGCGGTTTGGGAAGGCGCGCCTATGCTGTCATCGGTCAGGGACTGATCGACCGCGTCCTCAGCCTGAGACCGGAAGAACGACGGGTGCTTTTCGAGGAAGCCGCGGGCATCACCGGCTATCAGCAGAAACGCTCCGCCGCCCTCCGCCGCTTGGAAGCTACGCAACTGAACCTCGACCGCGTCGGCGACGTTTTGGCTGAGCTTTCCCCCCGCCTCAAAAGCCTTAAGCGGCAGGCAGAGCGGGCCCTCGAAAGGCTCCAGATCGAAACCGACCTGAAGGACCTGCTCCACGTCTGGTACGGCCACCAATGGCATCGCACCCTCAGCGACCTCGCCGAAGCCCGCAAAAAAGCTGAGCGCGACCAGAACGCCACCCAGGTCTGCCGCGAACGGCTGGACGAAGTTCATGCCAAGCTCGACCAGCTTCGCCTTCGCCAGACCAGGCTGCGCGCCGAACAGAGCCAACGCAATCAGATCAGCGAAGCCCGCCACCGCCGGGCTGCCGAAGTCATCCGCCGCCTCGCCGTGTCCCAGGAACGACTGAACCAGGCCGTCGTCCGCCTGGCAGACCTCGAAGAAGAATGCTGCCGGTTGCAGGGCGAACGAGGCACCGTGCAGGAGAGGATAGACGACCTCAACGTCGAAATTGAGGGTGTCCGCGAGCGCCGAAACACCTGTCAGCAGGACCTTGACCGCCTCCAGGTACAGCTGGCCGCGAGGGAAAAAGAGCAGAGAGCCGCCCGCGAACGCTTGCGCCAGGATGTTGCCGCACTTCGCACTGCTGAAGGCCGCAACGCCGACCTCCGTAGCCGGTTGCAACAGCTGGATGAAAGACGCGCGACGCTCATATCAAGATCGAAACAGGCTCACGCGGAAATCGATCAGCGCAGGCAGGCCGCGCAAGAGGCCGCCGCCGCTTTGACCGAGCTGGAGGCGGAAAACGTCAATCGCAGTGCCCAAATCAAGAACGCGCAAACCGAGATCGACGCATTGGCCGCCGCCATCGAACTCGCAACCGACACGCTGCGCGCCGAGGAAACCGACGCCAATCTGCAACAGCGCGAAGTCGAACGACTACAAACACGGCTCGACCTCCTGCAGCCGGCTCGCGGCGAAGGAACCGCCTATGCCAGCGCTGTGCGCGCCATCCTGCAGGCTTCGCAGCAAGGTCAGCTGAACGGCATCCTCGGCACCGTCGCCTCACGAATTCAAGTGCCGGACCGCCTGGAGCGGGCCATTGAAGTAGCCTTGGGAGCCGCACTCCAGAATGTGATCGCAGAATCGTGGCAGCACGCGCAGGATGCAATCGAATATTTGAAAGGCGCCGGCGCAGGACGCGCAACGTTTCTCCCATTGGACCGCCTGCGGTCAGGAGGTCCAATCCCGGCGCCCACCGCCAACGGCATCCTTGGAAACGCTGCCAGGTCTGTCCGCTTCGACTCTGAAGTAGCGCCCGCAATCCACCATCTATTGCAGCGAGTCTGGATCGCCCACGACCTGGCCGCCGCGCGCCATGCCCTTGACGAACGTTCAAGCGCTTCGAGAAACGGCCGCCGCCCAAGGGGACGTTCCTCCGACTTCTTAGCTTTGCCAACCGTCGTCACTTTGGACGGTGACATCATCCGCCCCGGCGGCGCCGTGACCGGAGGCAACGACGGCCGCCGCCAACGAAGATCACTCCTGGCCTGGGAAAGGGAAGCCCGTGAGCTGCCCGTAGAACTAGAGCGCGCTCGAGGCCAGGCCAGAAGGGCAAAGGAGAAGTCCCAGGCAACCCGAGATAAGGTCGAGGACACCACCCAGCAGCGCGCGCAACTCGTAAAACACCAGCAGCAGCTAATCCGCCAAGGACAGCGCCGCCAGGCCGAATTGGAACAGGCAAGGCTAAACGCCGCCCAGGCCAGACAGGAAGCCGCTTGGCAACAGCAGGTGCTCGAACAAGCGAACGCTGATCTGGCAACCTTGGACGCGCAGCAAGAGCAGCTCAAAGCCTCTCTCGCGGAGGCCGCAACTTCCCTGGATGACACCCGTGAACGGGCAAGACTGTCCGAGCATGCCGCCCAATCCACCCACGATGAGATGCTCCGCAGACTGGCGGACCTGCGCGCCGAGGCCGCCGCCGCCCAGGAAAATCTGAACAACCGGCGCGCGCTCGAATCAGAACAACGCCGCACACTTTCACATATCGAAGGCCAGCTCCAGTCCAGAATCGCAAGGAAGTCGGAGCTTGCACAGGAAACAGAAAAGTTTCGCTGCGAAATCGATCAGGCATCCGCCGAGGAAAGAAAACTGCATGCAGAAGGCGACGCCCATCAGCGAACGACCGCTGAAATGGAAGCCGAACTGAAGCAGTTGGACCAGAACCTGGCTCGCGCCGAAGAAGAGCAACGCGCCGGTCAGCAGCTCGTGTTACAGTCTGAATCAGACGGGAATGACTCACGCCTCACCTTGCAGCGCACCGAAGATCGCCTCGAATCCCTCCGCCGCGAGATCCGCCAGGACTTCGGCCTCGCAGATATGGAAGAAGCCGTCGGGCTGGCCTACCAGCCTCCACTGCCACTGCAGGCACTTGTCGCCCAGCTGCCTGTCGTGCAGGATCTGCCTTCCGGACTGAAGGACGACGTCAAGGAGACTCGCGCCCGCGTCCGCCGCCTGAGCAATGTCAACCCGGAGGCCCCCCAGGAATACGAGGAAGTGGCCAACCGCTACCACTTCCTCCAGAATCAGTCGGACGATCTCGAAAAGGCCGCCCTTGACCTGCAGCAAGTCATCAGCGAATTGGACATTCGCATGGAAGGCGACCTGCGCCGCACCTTCGAAGCAGTCTCAACCGAATTCGTGAGCTTCTTCAAGCTCCTCCTCCGGGGCGGAAAGGCACAGCTCTCGATGACAGACCCCGCCGACATTCTCAATACCGGCGTCGAGATCTACGCACGACTTCCAGGTAAGCGCAACCAGAGCCTCGACCTCCTCTCTGGAGGCGAACGCTCCCTGACAGCCTGCGCCCTGGTGTTTGCTATTCTCCGCGTCAGTCCGACGCCGTTTTGCGTGCTAGATGAGGTAGACGCAACACTCGACGAATCAAATGTCGACCGCCTTCGATCCGCCATGGATCTGCTGCGCGAGCGGACACAGTTCATCGTCATCACCCACAACCGGCGTACGCTCGAAATCGCCAACAGCATCTATGGCATTACAATGGGTGATGACGGGGTCAGCAAGGTGATCAGCCTGCGCCTGGCGGCAGACGCATTGCAGGCCGTTGAAGAGGACAACGTTGAACCCATGACCGCCGTAGCAATGTGAGTCTGACCTGCTTTCTCTGCTGGCGGGATCAGCAGATCTACGCTGCAGCGCTTCACTTATCAACTCTTTTTCGAGGCAGAACTTGCCTATCTCTTCTGCAATGCAAAGGCCTTCCCACTTGCCAGCCAATGCGGAAGCAGTATAATGCCGTTTGGGAAACCACCAAGTGACAACCGGCAACCTGCCAGTTGTTCATATAATATGTACAGCGAAACTAACTGCGACGGAGCGTCCCGATGAACAGTGTTCACCCCTGGATTCGAGTTGCCGGCCCCATTCTGGGTCTCCTTATCCTCATCTATGTCATAAACGGGGCGGTCGATACGTTCCGCGCCGACCTGAAGGCGGTTCGCGATGCCGAACGGCTAGCGACCCTGGCCGCTGCCGACGCCGAAGCCGAACAGGCGGCCGAATCGCAGCCAGAGGCTGAAGAGGAAGCAGACGCCGAATCGCCGTCCCAGGAAGAAGAGGTGCAGGAGGAAACTGATCCGCCTGACGTCTTCTTCCGCCAGCCAACAACAAACGCCATCGTACCACCCACTTTCGTCGTGAAAATGGGTGCAGTCGGCGTTTCGGTTGACCCTTCGGGAGAAGTTCTTCCCGGATCTGGTCACATGCACATTCTCGTCGATACCGATTTCATTCCAGCCGGCGAGACCATCCCAACCGACGAACAGCACCTCCACTTTGGCGACGCCTCTCTTGAAGTCGAACTGACGCTGACCCCCGGTGAACACGTCCTGCACCTGCAATTCGCCGACGGCCTTCACAAAGCACTCGAAGGCGAGGAATACCGCGACACGATCATTGTCTTCGTGGAAGAAGACGCCGCCGACCAATCGGCCGCCTTCTTTGATCCTCTCGACGGCACGATCGTCTCGTCACCCTTCGAAGTCGTGATGACCGCAACCGGGCTCGTCGTCGAACCGTCCGGCGAAGTCAACGAAGGCGCCGGACACTTCCACATCCTCGTCAATACCGACTTCGTTACCGCCGGAGAAATCATCCCTACCGATGAACAGAACCTCCACTACGGCCAGGGCCAGACCGCCGTTTCACTTGAACTCGAGCCCGGCGAGCACACCCTGCGCCTCCAGTTCGCCGACGGCCTCCACACCGCCCTCGAAGGCGAACAGTACCGCGATACCATCACCGTCACTGTTGAAGAGGGTGACGAAACCCCGGCAGTTGGCTTTGAACAGCCCGCCGACGGCGCAACAGTCTCTTCAAAATTCAAAGTCGTCATGGCGGCCGCCGGCCTCGTAGTCGAACCCTCCGGCGAAATAAACGAAGGCGCCGGGCACTTCCACATCCTCGTCGACACCGACTTCGTCCCCACCGGACAGGTCATCCCCACCGACGAGCAGCATCTCCACTACGGTAAGGGCCAGCAGACAGTCTACGTTGAACTTGAACCAGGCGAGCACACGCTGCGCCTGCAGTTCGCCGACGGAGCCCACATCGCGTTGGAGGGTGATCAATACCGCGACACCATCACCGTTAACGTTGAAGCCGGCCCGGTATCACCATCTGTAGGCTTCGAGTTGCCCGCCGCCGGCGCAACCGTCGCAACCGTATCCTCTCCTTTTGAGGTCGTGATGGGTTCCGCCGGCGTTGTGGTCGAGCCCTCCGGCGAAATTAACGAAGGCGCCGGACACTTCCATATCCTCGTCAATACAGACTTCACCCCTGCCGGGGAGATCATCCCTACCGACGATCAGCACCTCCACTACGGCCAGGGCCAGACAACAGCCATCCTCGAACTTGAGCCCGGTCAGCACACGCTGCGGCTCCAGTTCGCCGACGGCCTCCACACAGCCCTCGAAGGCGACCAGTATCGCGATACCATCACCGTCACTGTTGAAGAGGGCGACGTAGCCCCTTCAGTTGGCTTCGAACAGCCCGCCGACGGCGCAACAGTCTCTTCAGAATTCAAAGTCGTCATGGCCGCCGCCGGCCTCGTCGTCGAACCCTCCGGCGAGATAAACGAGGGCGCCGGGCACTTCCACATCCTCGTCGATACCGACTTCGTCCCCACCGGACAGGTCATCCCTACCGACGAGCAGCATCTCCACTACGGTAAAGGCCAGCAGACAGTCTACGTTGAACTTGAACCAGGCGAGCACACGCTGCGCCTGCAGTTCGCCGACGGAGCCCACATCGCGTTGGAGGGTGAACAATACCGCGACACCATCACCGTTAACGTCGAAGCCGGCCCGGTATCACCATCTGTAGGCTTCGAGTTGCCCGCCGACGGCGCAACCGTATCCTCTCCATTTGAGGTCGTGATGGGTTCCGCCGGCGTTGTGGTCGAGCCCTCCGGAGAGATTAACGAAGGCGCCGGACACTTCCATATCCTCGTCGATACCGATTTCACGCCTGCCGGGGAGATCATCCCCACCGACGACCAGCATCTCCACTTCGGCCAGGGCCAGACAACCGTCTCGCTCGAACTCGAGCCCGGCGAGCACACACTCCGTCTCCAATTCGCCGACGGTGTCCACACCGCCCTGGAAGGCGACCAGTACCGCGACACCATCACCGTCATCGTCGAAGCCGGCGACGAGACGCCGTCAGTGCACTTTGAACAACCTGCCGACGGCGCAACCGTCACTTCTCCTTTCGAAGTCGCGATGGCCGCCACCGGCCTCATCGTCGAGCCCTCCGGCGAAGTCAGCGAAGGCGCCGGACACTTTCATATCCTCGTCGACACCGAATTCACGCCTGCCGGCGAGGTCATCCCCACCGACGAACAGCACCTCCACTACGGCCAGGGCCAGACGAGCGTCACCCTCGAACTCGAACCCGGCGAGCACACCCTGCGCCTCCAGTTCGCCGACGGCCTCCACACTGCCCTCGAAGGTGACCAGTACCGCGACACAATCACAGTCACAGTCGCAGAGGCCCAGGCAACACAGCCGGAAACGTCCGATTCCGATCAGCTTGCACAGGAAACAATAGACCTCGCCGTCGAGGCCATGACAAGGACCGGCTGCAACAGTTGCCACATTACAACCGGACTCCCCGAAGTTGACGCCGCCATGCTTGGCCCTGATCAGACAAACCTGGGCAACATTGCTGGCACCCGGCGCGAAGGCTATACCGCCGAGGAGTACCTTCGGGAGGCGATAATCGAGCCCAGCGCATTTATCGTCGAAGAATGTCCCCTCGGAC
The DNA here is from genome assembly GCA_958295845.1 of Caldilineaceae bacterium. Taxonomy (GTDB): domain Bacteria; phylum Chloroflexota; class Anaerolineae; order Caldilineales; family Caldilineaceae; genus Bin5. The sequence continues at coordinate 2,942,814 of OY282376.1, read as the reverse complement.
AGTGCCTCCAGGTGATGCCAGAAAACTACGGCGAGCTCCTGACCGAAGATGAGCTGAACGCCGTCGTCGCCTACCTTCTGTCCATGAAAACGGATGAGTAGCACATAGGCCTGTTTGCCCCACAAAAAAAATCCCCTGACGTCCAAACAGACGTCAGGGGCAACAAGACTAACTCTGATTTGCCTGTCTCGCTCTGGCTTTTTCCTTCCAGCGAGAACAAGGTCCTCTTACGACCGTCCTCTGAACTCCTTAACCACCGATTGCCAGAAGCAGGACCCACAGAAAACTGATTGAGCTTACGATGCTAACAGCCATCGCCAGGAAAAATCTGGCACTGTACTTCTGCCCAAGGATCTGAGATGGCTGCCACTTTACTGGCAACATCAACCGGGACCTCACCGGCAACTGCTTGCTCGAGCGGCTCCTGCTCTTCCGTGGCGAAAATCGTGGAAAAGCGGCTTCATAAGTCATGGCTGCTCTCCTTCCCAAATGAATGCCTGATAAATCCGAAATGATACAACTGAGTATACTCGATAAATGTTCAGTTGTCCATACCCGTTCTGAGAATAGCACAATCGCGAACACGATGCAAATTGGTATTCGCGGCACAATGTCGTCGTACAAACTGCCGCCGCAAAATCAGCTATACTATTCTGTCACGCCAACAAAGATTTGACCTGATCGAACAGTTAGAGCGAAGACAACGCCTAACCGCCGTCTCCCCAGAGTCGAACTTCCTGAAATGTCATCCCATACTCGATGCTCCCTCTCCCGAACATCAGAGAGGCCAGGAATCTTCTTCTTCCTGCGGGTCGTCCTCTTCATCTTCGAGTTCCGGATCGCCGTCATCCACACCATACAGACTCTCATCCAAGTCGTCTTCGAAAATCGATTCATCATCCAGCCACTCAAACTCATCCCCGCCACTGTCGCTGGCTGAGCCTGAGCCTTCCAGGACGTCTGCATCCTCGACTTCATCGAAAGTCATGCACGAAAGTGTTGCCGCATCCAACTCGATTTCATCGGCGTCACACCATCCATTTAACCAGAAACTACAGCGCTTCTGCGGGCAGCGCACCCGGCTCATTTGGAGTCCTCCCACAAGGCGGGCTCATGGGGCCGCGCATGAAAGACAAATGCCCATACAGAACGCGCCCTTTCACCATTGATCACTAACTTCGAGTATAGCAGAAAATCGCCCAACGTCAACCGTTTTTGGGCCTTTTTGTCCCACTTTTGTACTGCTCAATACACATTTTCCTTTGAAACATCCACAGTCAGCCCATGATCACCCGCCAAATAGCAAATTCGGGGCCCAACAACAGCCACTCTTCTCCTTTGTAACCATGAACTCTACAATCGGGCCCTCCGCATCGAAGCCCTCCATTCCGGGCGGTCGGCCGCAAGCCGCCTTACGTGTGCGAGAGTGTTCCCGCCGTAACGTCCCTCGCACGCCGCAGGCCTCGAGTCCCACTTTCTCAGTTCCCTAGCGCTGGCTGTCCACCTGGCGTCGCCGCGCCAACGCCACAGTCATCCTGCTCGCCAACGATTGTTCAAGACGCCGGATCACGACCTGTCACTACCCCCCAAGGCTTGCCAGTCGCAGAAACCTCCCGGCCAGAACTGCGTACTATGTTATAGAGTTGGGCAGTGTGCACTTAGAAAAGCGGACCTTTGCTAATCGACCTGTTTGAGGAACAAACATGAGTATTCTCGGAAACGTCATCTGGCTTATCTTCGGCGGTCTGATCGCCGCTCTCGGCTACATGATCGGGGGACTGCTCCTCTGCATCACGGTCGTCGGCATCCCTTTCGGAATGCAGTCCATCAAGTTCGGTTTCGCGACCCTCGCCCCGTTTGGTAAAGAAGTAGTCGAAGGGCAACACGCCAACAGTCCTCTTCGCGTCATCTTTAACCTGGTCTGGCTGGTCCTCTTCGGCTGGGAGATCGCCCTCGCCCACCTGATCTCGGCACTGATACTCACCGTCACCGTAGTTGGCATTCCCTTCGCCAAGCAACACATAAAACTGATTCCGCTCGCCCTCTTCCCCTTCGGAAGAGACCTGCGTTAATCCCAAGTCTCGTCAAGACTGCCGCCGATCGCCCCATCATCCCCATGCATCGACTGAATCTGGCTTCCACAAACTTGCAGTGGACGCTGCCCAGTTCCCCTGATTTCAGCAGGCTCTAGCGCTTGATAAAATAGTCGGAGATTGGACCCTGTAACGACGGTTGCTAGGGTCCCTACCTGCCCCGTCGCAGCTCTCTTCGCGACAGCCTCCCACCTCTCGTTTGCCTTCTGCTGCTCTGACATGCCGCCCAAGAACCTGGTTCCATGTGTCGGGCGTCGCCTTCAAGATGGCGGAATCCGAAACCTGGCACAGTAATCCCGCCTACGTAATGCGATTTCTTCTATTCCTGACCTCGCCAAACCGGATGCCGAAGTTAGGTTTGCTGCTGCAACTGTGGTAAAAGATAAGCGAAAATCATTCTCATCAGTATTCAGGCAAGAACCAAATTTATCGATGGCAGGCACCTGTTTTCTGCCCGCGCCAATGCAAATCTCTCCAGAGTGCAACCTCAGTCGGCCTGCCGTTTCCACCTCTTTCACAACCCCCAAAACTACCGGCGATTCTGATCGCAACCTTACGACAGGTCCCAAGCGCACCCACACTGAGGCATGGCTTCGGGTCGACTCTTTTCGCTGCGAATCGTGGGAAAGGATTAGGGGATAAGCCTGTTCGCATTCGTCCCAGGCTTGGAAACGCAACCGGGTAACAAGACAAGTGATTTTGTCTTGGCCGGTCATCCGATTTTCGACTAGCTAGCTGAGTACTGATAGAGCACTCAGGCCACCAAATCTAAGAAGCAGTAATGTTAGCGGCATCCATTTCGCTCATTATTATCAGCGGCGTCATCCTTTACTGGATCCGCCCGCACAAGCGCCCTTGGGCAGGTTGGCTGGCGGCATTGCCACCCTTGGCAGTCACGGTCTGGCAGGTCTCCGCCGCCCTCCCATTCCTGCGAGGCGCCGCCGGAACAGAGGCCGGGAGCACCAGTGCTCTGCAGAACGGTGCCATCATTGTCGAACAGTACCGATGGATCGAAAGCCTGGGCCTGGAACTTTCATTCCGCCTCGACGGCCTCTCCCTGCTCTTCGGCCTCGTCATCTCCGGCGTAGGCGCCGCCGTCGCCCTCTACACCCATTACTATCTCGAGGACGACGAACGCCAGGGCTACTTCTACCTTTCTCTCTTCGCCTTCATGGCCTCGATGCTGGGACTGGTCTGGGCCGACAACCTGCTGACCCTCTTCGTCTTCTGGGAAGGGACAAGCGTTACCAGCTATCTCCTCATCGGCTACTCCCACCAGTCTGCCATCGCCCGCGGCGGCGCCCGCAACGCCTTCATCGTTACAGCCGGCGGCGGCCTCGCCCTGATCGCGGGCATGATCCTGTTGGGGCAGCAGAGCGGCACCTACACCATCAGCGAAATCGTAACCCGCCCCGGCCTGACCGAACTCGAACTCTATCCCGCAATCCTGGTCCTGGTCCTTCTCGGTGCATTCACAAAATCCGCCCAGTTTCCCTTCCACTGGTGGTTGCCAGGAGCAATGGCCGCGCCAACGCCCGCCAGCGCTTACCTCCACTCCGCCACCATGGTCAAGGCCGGCATCTACCTCCTGGCCCGCCTGCACCCCGCCCTCAGCGACCATCCCATGTGGCTTTGGGCGCTCCTCACATTTGGCGGCATCACCATGCTCTTGGGCGCCGTCACCGCCGTCCGCCACTGGGACATGAAGGCCCTGCTCGCCTACGCAACCGTCAGCCAGCTTGGCGTCCTCACCACCCTGCTGGCCTTTCGCAGCGAGGCCGCCGTCCTCGCCGTCGTCGTCGGAATCCTCGCCCACGCGCTCTACAAGGGCCCCCTCTTCCTGGTGGCAGGAATCGTGGACCACGCCACCGGCACCAGAGACCTGCGAAGACTCGCCGGCCTTAGACAATCTCTCCCCGTCACCACTGCCGTTGCGCTGCTGGCCGCCCTGTCCATGGCCGGTATCCCGCCTCTCTTCGGGTTCGTAGCCAAGGAGTCGCTGCTCGAATCACTCTTTGAATCCGCACGGCACGGTTCGTTAGCCGGATGGATTGCCTTTGGCGCCGCAGCCGTCGCCGGCGCCTTCTTCGTAACCTACAGCCTGACCCTCATGTGGGAAGCCTTCTTGCGCCCGGGTGCCAACGCAGAAACTGACACTTCAGGTCAAGACAACGCCGCCCAGGTTGCCCAGGCGACAGTGCATCATGCGCCTGCCGCCCCCTTCGTCGCCGCGCCGCTTGCCCTCGTGGCCTTGGGAACGATTGCCCCCTTTGCCCTGAAGCCCCTCGACACTTTCCTGACCTCCTCGGCTGCCTCGATATCGGGCGCGCCCGTCCACAAGCACGCGGCCCTATGGCACGGGTTTACACCAGTGCTGCTGACAAGCCTGCTCGCCATTGCCGCCGGCGTCTGGCTCTTCCTTAACCGTTCCTTCCTGCGCCGAACCCTGGCCCAGCTGCCGGAAAACCTGCGCGGCGTCGTGATTTTCCAGAAGACCCTGGACGGGATCTATGGGCTGGGGCAGATCACGGCCCGTTTCTCGCAGGGGTATACACTGGCCTCACAGGCGGCCATCGTACTGCTCGCGGCCTTTGTTCCCGTTGCCGTCGCCCTCCGCCAAGTCGCGCCCAACGATCTCCTCCCCGCCACCAGCGTCCTACCCGGTGCCCCCGAAACCATTCTGATACTCATGACAGTCGTGTCCGCCTACGTCACTGTCCGCGTCAGAACGAGCTTGGGCGCAATTATTAGCCTCGGCGTTGTCGGTGTTTCAGTAACCCTCTTCTACGTCTTCTTCAGCGCGCCTGACCTGGCGCTAACTCAGCTCCTTATCGAAGTACTGACAGTTGTGCTACTCGTTCTCGTTTTCACTAAGCTCCCGCCGGATACCCGACCGCCCATGCAAAGGCTGAAACAGGCCCGCAATGTGCTTGTGGCCCTGGCAGCAGGTGCCTTTGGCTTCTTTCTCGTCCTCTTCAACACCAGTGCGAAATTGCAGTCCGCCCAGTCCATCAGCGGATACTTTCTCCACAATGCCGTGCCCGCCGGCCACGGTTCCAATGTAGTAAATGTTATCCTGGTCGACTTCCGCGCCTTCGACACGATGGGCGAAATCACCGTTCTGGCCCTTGCGGCTTTGGGTGGCTACGCCTTACTGAACGCCCCGCGTGTCAACCTGCCTACGGCCAGATCGCTCCGACCGCAGTCAGAATCCGCAGAAAGCCAGCAGGTCGAATCTACAGACGTTGCAGAAGCGCCGAAAACCGGATCGACCGTCGAGGCAGATTAGAGCCGAAGGAAGCCGTATGAAATCCGTCCACAATCCTCATGCCTGAACTGTATCTGCGTCTCTTGAATCGCATACTGACGCCAGTGCTGTTGCTACTGGCCTTCTACCTGCTCTTCCGCGGCCACAACCTGCCTGGCGGTGGCTTCATCGCTGGGTTGATGGCTGCTGCCGCCTTCCAGTTACAGATCCTGAGCCGCGGCCACGTCAGAGTTAGGCGTACCATCGGACCTTACCTGAACAGCAGTATCGGCCTGGGTCTGGCCGTCGCCATCTGCGCCGGCATCGTTGGATTGATGGAGGGAACCTTCTTCAAAGGTGTGTGGTTGAGCCTGGACCTGCCTCTCCTCGGCTATCTCAAACTAGGTACACCAGTAATCTTCGATTTGGGCGTATTCCTCGTAGTGGTTAGTGTCGCGACCTCCTATCTGCTCGGCCTCAGCCGTGCTTCGGACACATCCGCCCGCCTACGCGAAGGCTCGGCTTCTCCCGTTCGTTCCGACATTCACACCACCGATCGGCCGGAATTGAACGTCGATCCAACTCGCAGAGCAGACTCATGATCTCCTTACTTCTGGCATTCGCCGTCGGCAGCCTCTTCGCATCCGGTGCTTATCTGATCTTGAGACGTGGGCAAATTAAACTCATCCTCGGTCTGGCACTGATGAGCCATGGAGTCAATCTCCTGCTCTTTGGTTCTGGTAGGCTTATTGAAGGACGGCCTCCTATCTTTGTTAACAAATCCGAATACGCCCAGACCATCGCCTGGAACCTGCCTGCCGACCCATTGCCGCAGGCCCTCATCTTGACTGCAATCGTGATAAGCTTCGGCATTACCGCTTTTGTTATCGTACTCGTGAATCGACGCCATACAGTTACACAGTCCGACTTTGTCCATGGCGAACTTGTGCCTCTCTTACGCGAAGGCGACCCCTTCGACTTCTCCAACTCTTCTGAAACCGACCAATACGACTGGCTGGCATACGAAGTAGACGAAGTCTACGACAGCGACGAAATTCTGCCAGGCCTTCCCCCTCTGCCCCCTTCAGAACGAGACGAATCCACCGCAATGGAAGAGGACCAATACCAATGGCCCTGAGCGCAAACCTGCTCGCCGTCCCTGCCGCCGGCCCTCTTCTGACAGCCGCTCTAATACTCCTGTTTGCTCGCTGGGGTGGCCGGACCCTGATACGACATCAGATCGCACTGACGACTCTCGCCCTTTGCGTCAATCTTGTAGTGGCGGTGCTGCTATTCAGGGCTACAGCAGTGCAGGGGGAACGATTCGTGCTGCAGCTGGGTGCATGGTCCGCCCCCTTTGGTATTACCGTATACGCAGACGGTCTCTCGGCAACACTCCTGCTGCTTACCGCGCTTGTCTCGCTGGCCGTCTATCCTTTCGCCGTCGCAACCATCGACTACCACAGGGCCCGCATGGGGTTTCATCCCCTCTACCTATTCCTCCTGACGGGCGTAAACGGTGCCTTCCTCGCCGGCGATCTCTTCAACCTGTACGTCTTTTTTGAAGTCCTCCTGATGGCCAGCTTTGTCCTGCTTACCGTAGGCGCCCAGCCTGCCCAGACCAACAGTGGCATCCGCTATGTCGTTCTCAATCTTCTCGCCTCAACAGTCTTTCTGGTGGCAGCCGGCATCGCCTACGGGACTTTGGGCACGCTCAATATGGCCCAGATCGCGGAACGTCTGCCCTTGGCATCTCCAGCCGTCCGCACCGTTTTCGCCGGTCTGCTCATGGTCGGATTCGGCAGCAAAGCAGCCATATTTCCCCTCTTTTTCTGGCTGCCTGCCAGCTACCACACGCCCCCTCCCGCAGTTACAGCTCTGTTCGGCGGCCTGCTGACCAAGGTCGGGGTCTACACGCTCTTTCGCAGCTTTACACTCTTCTTCCCCGAGCTGTTATTGAGTTGGCAGCCGACCCTCCTGACCATTGCCGGGGCGACAATGCTGGTCGGCGCACTCGGCGCACTGGCCCAACCTGGTATCCGCCGTGTCCTCAGTTTCCATATCATCAGCCACGTGGGATTCATGCTGATGGGCCTCGCCGTTGCCCTGAGCGGAAACAACCTGGCCATCGGCTTCGGCCTGGGCGCGGCCATCATCTATCTCTGTCACCACATGATTATCAAGACTGCCCTGATCATGGCCGGTGGCGCAGTTGAGCTGCACATGGGCAGCGACCGGCTGGCCTCCATCGGCGGACTGGTTTCCAGACAGCCCTTCCTGGCCTTTCTCTTTTTCATGGCCGCCATCTCTCTGGCAGGCGTCCCGCCCTTCAGCGGATTTGTGAGCAAACTCAGCCTCCTCCAGATCACGCTCGACACCAGGCACTGGGTCGTCTCGGGCGTCAGTCTTTTCGCCAGCCTGCTGACCATGTTAAACATGATGCGTCTCTGGCGCGAGTCGTTCTGGGGAGACTACAAACGTCCGAGCAGGATACCCTCCAGAATTCTCCAAAGTGGCCTCCGACAACAGCTGATGCTGACACCGGTTGCCGTCCTGGTCCTCCTTAGTTTGGCACTTGGCATTTGGGGCGAACCTGCCTTTCGCTTGTCAATGCAGGTGGCCCAGCAGGCCTTGGATCGGCAGGCCTACATTGAAGCAGTTTCGCCCTCGACTCAGTTCTCGACACGGCCGGCAAATGGTCTCGTGGCCCTGTCAGGAACCGATGGAATGAACAGCCCGCAAGTTGTGGCCGGTTTCGCCACGCCCACTCTGTTTATTTCGCAATGACCCAAACAGCTACGGTGCCTGAAGCCCTGGCTGGAAGAAAATTAGCCCGATTCCCGAGTATAGGGAGCTGAAAGTCACGAGATGCAGCGACTCCTGGTCTTGAATCTGTTTATTTCACTTATGTGGCCGATTCTTAACAACGACTTTACGTTGGGCGCCCTCTTGCTCGGCTTCATTTTCGGATTCGTATTCATGTCGATCGTGCAGCGAAAGTACGGGCTCTACACGTTTCGAGCCGCCTGTTTCATTGCATTCGTGCTCTGGGCCATCCTGCAGAGCAACCTGCGTTTGGCCGCCAAAGTGCTTGCTAGCGCCGTCGGCATGCAGACTTCGATGCGCCCGGGTATCGTTGCCGTCCCACTGGACCTTGCCAACCCGTTTGACATCACTATTCTTGCAACAGTTATCACTTTGACGCCGGGAACGCTCAGCGTCGACTTGGGCGAGGATGTATCCGGTCGGCTCCTGCCATACGGGGAACCTGAAGAGGACGCGATCGGCATGGAAGCCGAAAAAGATGCTTTAGGAGTGCCGACGGAACAACACGCTGCGCAGTTGCCCTTCCAAAGGACCCCTCCGCGCGACAGGGGGAAGGCAGCGCTGCTTGTCCACGCCATCGATATCTCCGACCCAAAAGAATTCCGTGCCGATATCAAGCGCGACTTCGAGAGACCCCTCCTGGAGCTGCGCAATCTGATCGCCGAGCTGGACGCATCCGATACCTAGAACTGGAGGTCGAAGGTGAGCAACCAACTGTTCGAACTGAGCCTTGTCGTTCTGATGACCCTGCTCTCCTTTTCTCTGATCCTGTGCTTCGGCAGGCTCCTGCGCGGCCCGAACCTGCCTAACCGAACCGTAGCCTTCGACCTGATATCCATCCACGCCGTCGGAATTTTTGTACTGTTTGCCGTGAGCAGCGACTCGTACGTTCTGCTGGAAGGGGCAATAATCACCGCTGTACTAGGCTTCCTGGGGACGATGATGTTTGCCCGCGCACTGGAACGCTTTCCCCACGCCAGATGGCTGGAACGACTGCCCGAGGAAGACGAATAGTTGCCGCCGGATTCTCGGTTTGGCGAGGTGCACGCATGGATTTGACGACAGTAAACCTGATAGTAGTTTCCCTGGCCGCCATCGGAACGCTATTCCTTCTCATCAGCGCCGTGGGCATCCTTCGGCTACCTGATGTCCTTACTCGCATGCATGCCGCCGGAATCGCCGCAACCCTGGGAATCACCTGCCTGCTGCTCGCCACCGGCCTCCACTTCTTCGCCGAAGGACAGATGCTTCGCATGATCGCCCTCATCGTCCTCTTCTTCGTAACCGCACCCATCGCAACCACGACCATGGCCAGGGCCGCCTACCGCACAAGCCCCTCGGACCAGTTCGTGCTCTCGCACGACGACCTCGCCGCGCTCTCCAAAACCGTCGAATCGGAAAAGCAGGACGAGGCCGACCCGGCAGAACAGTAGGTCGCCCGGAAGGAAAACAGCGATGACCGACCAGAACCTTGATGCCGGAGAATTAGGCTCGAGCCGGAACCCCCAAGACAACCGACGCGACCTCATTCTGGCCATCGATTTGGGAAGCTCTTCAGTGAGGGCCTCTGCATATCACCTGAATGGCACAAGGCTGGAGGGCACAACCGGGTTTCGCAACACCCAACAGACTGCGGAAGGCACCTTCGATCCGCATATTCTCACCATCCTCACCGAAGAAGTAATCGACGACTGCCTCGCACGCGTCAGAGAGATGAATGGGAGTATGCGCTTCATCGGCGTCGCTTGGACCGCCTTTGCCATGAGCTGGCTCGGTGTCGATCACGCAGGCCAGCCTGTCACGCCAGTCTACACCTACGCCGACGCCCTTAGCGGCCACTTTGCCGACAGCCTGCGCCAGGAGCTTTCAAATCAGGGCCTCCTTGAAGACACCTGGCAGCGCACCGGCACACCCATCCACACCGCCTACGCACCCGCCCAGCTCCTCCGCCTGGCAGCCGAAGAACCGGACCTCGTCCAAACTGTCGCCTGCTGGCAGACGCTCGCCGCTTGCCTCCTCGCTCGCTGGCGCGGCCGCCCGCACGCGCCCATGAGTAACAGCGAAGTCGGCTGGACCGGACTGCTCAATCGCCGCACCATGTCTTGGGATGAGGCGCTTGTTAGTCGCGTTGGCCTCGACCCAGGCCATCTTCCCCCTGTGCATGACTATGCGAATTCTACAGTCGGACTTGCTGAACCTTGGGCCTCGAAATGGCCTGAACTCGCACACACACCCTTCTTCCTCGCAGTCGGAGACGGCGTCGGCGCCAACATCGGCAGCGGCTGTTCAGACAACACCCGCATCGCACTCACCATCGGGACCACCGGCGCCATCAGGGTCGTCCTGCCCAACGACCCACAGAACCTTGAACCAGGCCCCGACAAGCCTGATGTACAGCAGACACCCGCCGGCCTATGGAGCTACCCCATCGACAGCAAGCGCTGGCTGGTCGGAGGCTCTCTGACCGACGGCGGCTCACTCTACTCTTGGCTACATGAAAAATTAGCCGTTGAAGACACAACCGCCCTCCTCGCCCGCGCCGCCGAAATACCACCAGACGCTCACGGTCTCACAATCCTCCCCTTCCTTCGCGGCGAACGCGCACCCGGTTGGGCCACCGAAGCCGCACTCACCATCAGCGGCATCTCGCCCGCAACCACCGCCGCCCACCTTGTCCGCGCCGCCTTCGAAGCCGTCGCCCTGCGCTTCCGCCTCATTTACGATCGTCTCCGCCCTCTCCTGCCACCTGGCGCCGAAGTCGTCGCCAGCGGCGGCGCCCTCCAGGACAACCCCCTCTGGCGCCAGATCCTCGCCGACGCCCTCCAGGTACCCGTGCACCTCGTCAACGTCGATGAAGCAACCAGCCGCGGCGCCGCTATCCTCGCCTTGCAGGCACTGGGACTACAGCAGCCCCCAGATCCGCCCACTATTCACACCGCAATGCCCGATAGAGAAGCAGGCGCAGCCTACACCCAGGCTCTGCAGCGCCAGCAAGAACTGTACGACCGCGTTATCATCGGCGCGTGATCGAAGTACACTAAATTGTGGAGTTGAAGGTTCTTCAGAGGAAGACCGGCTGTTCGCCGGTCACAACATCGTAGAACAAGTTAACCGTCAGCGGATTCTTTGCCGCAAGGTGATTCACGCTCCTTGCGTCAGTCCCCCGCTACCCTGGTCGCAGCGCCCAACCTGATCCCGGCAGGGCTCTTGCGCCACACATAGAGCCCGGACAGTGCCAGCACGACATAGACAGCCGTCACCACCGCGAACACCCCACTCATCCCAATCAGCGGGTAAACGGCTGCCCCCAACATCGGCGCCACCATCCGTCCCGCAGCGTTGACACTGTTGCTCAAACCGAATGTCGTGCCGTGCGATCCCTCGGGTGTCCGCAAATTGAGCAACGCACTCGTGGCCGGCATGATCGCCCCGGCACTAATGCCAATCAGGGCCTGGAAAAAGAGCAACTGCCAGGCATTGTTGACAAACGTCTGCGAAAAGTAGATCAAGATGGAGAAAACCGCGCCCGCCGTCAAGACCTGCGCGTGACCAATTCGGTCGCTGAGTCGCCCCAGGTAAATCGCACTGACCGACCCAATCGCCGCTTTCGCCCCAATGCTCAATCCCGCCAGAACAGCTGCCCCATCACTCGACGAAAGCAAATCGACAAAGAAGAAGGCCAGAAGCGGCATCGTCACCGAGCGGCCCAGGCTCTGCAAGAACGAGACCCAGTACAGCGAACCCATATCGGGCGCCCGTATCAAATTGCGATAGTTAGCCCAGAACTTCACCCGCTTCTGAATAGGCGGTGGTTCAAAGTCCTCCTTGACCCAGACGATGACTGCAACGCCAGCCAGCGCAAGCGCCGCCCCTGTAAACCAGAAGCTGGCGCGGTAGCCAAAGGCCTCACTCACCACGCCCCCGATCAGTGGACCCACCGCCGCCCCCACCCAGAGCCCGGTCTGTATCAAGCCAAGAGACTCGCCCGACTTCTCCTTCGGCACCGTTGCCGCCACCATCGCGCTCGTGGCCGAAACAATTCCGGTCAGAAAACCTTGCAACGTGCGAATCAGCACCAGCTGCTCAGCGCTCTGCGCGAAACCCATCATCGCCACCATCACCGCGCCGCCCAAAGTAGCCCGGATGAGCATCGGCTTGCGCCCATAACGGTCCGCCACCGCACCCCACACAGGCGACGATAACATCATCGTCACCGCCTGTGCCGAGAAGACCAGGCCCGACCAGAACGCTACCGACCCACTCGTGGCCACACCTAGCTCCTCCACATACAGAGGCATGAAAGGATAGACCAGGCTGAAGCCCGCAACAGAGAGTACTTGCACCATGAACAGCACATATAGATTGCGACGCCACTCTGGCATGGCAAATCTCGCCTGGCTGACCGGTTGGACCGGGATCAGTGCCAACTAAATCGCTTTTGTAAACCGCTAAAGTGGGACGAAATTTATATTACCATAATCTTGGGGATCAAACAAGCAGCTCAATTGCGTCCCCTGCTCTGCCAAGACACCGAACGCCCCCCACACTCTCTCAAAACATCTGCGGAAACAGGTAGGCAATCATGCCCAAAGTGATGTTATATGACGCATGCGCAATCACGCACGTTGTCGTGTTGTAGCGATTCCGTACCAGACCCAGAATCATCCCTACGATAAACACCGCAAGCGTAGAGAGGGTGATCCCGTACTGGCTGTGAAGAAGAGCAAACAGGAGACTGGTGACTAGCAGGCCAAAACGCGGCTGTAACGCCCCCCGGAACAGCGTCTCCTCCCCAATCCCCGCAGCCAGACCAAGCGTCAGAATGCCCGGAATCGACCCGAGCAGCGGTCCGATCAGCACCTCAGTCAACCGTTGAACGTCCTCATTCAGGCCCCACCCCACCGCGCCCGCGACGATCTCCAGCGCAAGAATCACCGCGACCGACACGAGGCCCGTCCCGATGCCAATAGCCACTTCAACAGGCCGCGGCACCAGCAGCCCCAGCCGCTCCAGCGCCTGCAACAACCTTCGCCGCGTCAACCACCCCACCCCAACCACAGCCCAAAAAGCAAACGTAATCTGCTGCACCCACAGCGATACCAGAAGCGACCCGCCGTCAGTCTCGGTCGCCTCCGACAGGTCCGCCAGCGTATCCAACCCAACCGCCAAGGTGACCGCCAGATTCATCACCACCAACATGACGAAAGACGCGGCCACCGCATGAACGCTGCTCAGCGCATCCATCCCGGTCAGATTCGCCAGCTGCCTCCGCACCTGCGGCAGCAGAAAGAGAGGCGCAGCCGCGGCCGGCATCCAGATGCCCATGCCCAGCACATCCAATCTCTCAAGCACAGGCATAAAGTTCCCGACCTCGCCGTTTCCACCTCCCGCCACGAAGTCAAGAAGATTCTGCCTGAGTTCCTCGTTCGTCGTGATAACGATCTTGATTGCGTGGAGAGCCCCGCCGGCCGCCGCCATCGTTCCAAATATGAACAGGTGCAGAGCATAGGTCAGCCCGGCAACAGTTTTCCCAGAGCCGCCAGACAGCCGTTGCTTGTCCGCAAGGTTCGCAAGGAGGACAATCAGGAACAACGGCACAAACAGGATTACGGTGAAAATACTCTCATCCATTTCAGATTTCGCTCCAACCAATATATCCGGCATTCATCGTTTTCAAGCAGCCGCTCTCTTGCTCATTCCCAGAGGTAGCCAGTACGTCGCTCCCTTTACGGAACCAACCCGCCCTCCAGTAAGTTTTACATTTTATCAGATTTTCCCTAGAATAGTTTCAATCTTTCCACCCTGTGTCGCCCAATCCATTGCAGAAGGACTGTCGGAGACGGTACTGATGAACAGCTATACCTACCGATTAGATGAAGAGGCCGAGAGCCCTCCCCCCGTCGAACAGCTGATTACCGACGCCAGAGACGACACTGCTGCCGGTTTGGACTTCGACTGGCAGGCAGAACCCTCTTCCGCAACCACCATGCCGCCCGTCTCCGCTTACCCACCCTCAACCATACCTCTGGCCAATCTCTCAATCGACGAGCTGGTCGACTCGTCCGCTGTCTACAATCGGGAGCTCAGCTGGCTCGACTTCAACTGGCGCGTCCTCTACGAAGCGCTCGACAGTCGCAACCCGCTTCTGGAACGCCTCAAATTCATCGCCATCACCAGCAGCAATCTGGATGAGTTCTTCCGCAAACGAGTCGGAGGCCTCAAACGCCAGCAGGCCGCCGGTGTCGCCAACTTGACCCTCCATGGCTGGACGCCGGACCACCAAATTCGGTTGATTGCTCGCCACGTGCGCGCCATGGTCCAATGCCAGACCCACGCGCTTCTCAACGAAATTCTCCCCGGTCTGCGTGAAGAGGGAATGCGAGTCGTCGCCTACGACGAACTGCCGCCCGACCAGCAGGAGGAGTTGGCCGAATTCTTTCGCAGAGAGATTTACCCAATCCTGACCCCGCTGGCAGTAGATCCTGGCCACCCATTCCCTTTCATCAGCAACCTCAGCCTCAGCCTTGCCGTTGAAATGCGTGACCCGGTCAACGGCGAAGTCCGGTTTGCCCGTGTCAAAGTGCCCTCCAATCGCGCCCGCTGGGTAACCGTCAACGAGTCTCTCGATTTCGTGCCTCTCGAACAGGTTATCACGCACAACCTGGAGCTCCTGTTCCCCGGCATGGAACTGATAGCCGCCTATCCCTTCCGCGTCACCCGCAACGCCGATATCGCCCGTAGCGAAGAGGAAGCCGACGACCTTCTCGAGATGATCAGCGAGGAACTGCGTGAACGACGCTTTGCACCCGTCGTCCGCCTCGAAGTAGCCGAGTCAATGCCGGAAGACCTTCGCACCATCCTGATGCAGGAAATGGAGCTGCATACTACCGACGTCTACCCCCACGAAGGTCCTCTCGGCGTAGCCGACCTCTTGCCGCTAACCGATGTCAACCTGCCCCATCTCAAGAACCAGCCCTGGACCCCGCAGACGCACCCGGCCTTCTCAGGCGTCGGCAGCCAGACTCGCCCCGCCGATATCTTTTCCATCATTCGCAAAGGCGATATTCTCGTCCATCACCCCTACCACAGCTTTGCAACCAGCACACAGGCCTTCATCGAAGCCGCCGCCCGCGACCCCCAGGTCCTCGCCATCAAGCAGACCCTGTACCGCACAAGCGCCGACTCCCCAGTCGGCCGCGCCCTCATACAGGCCGCCGAGCGCGGCAAACAGGTGGCCGTCCTGGTTGAGCTCAAAGCCCGTTTCGACGAGGAGCGCAACATCGAATGGGCCCGCATACTGGAAGACGCGGGCGTCCACGTCGCCTACGGCCTCGTCGGCCTCAAGACCCACACCAAAACGACTCTGGTCGTGCGCGAGGAGGAAGAAGGAATCCAGGTCTACGCCCACATCGGCACCGGCAACTATAACCCCAAGACCGCCGGCCTATACACCGACCTCGGCCTGCTCACCGCCCGTCCCGAAGTCGGCGCCGACCTCATGGACCTCTTCAACTTCCTCACGGGCTACAGCCGCCAGCGCCACTTCCGCCGCCTCCTCGTTGCCCCTGTCAACATGCAGGACAGATTCGTCGAGCTCATCGACACCGAGGCCGCCAACGCCCTTGCCGGCCGCCCCGCCGGCATCGTCGCCAAAATGAACGGACTCGATGACCCCATGGTCGTCCGCGCCCTCTACCGCGCCAGTCAGGCCGGTGTTCCCATACGCCTCATTGTGCGCGGCAACTGCCGTATCCAGCCCGGCATCGAAGGACTCAGTGAAAACATCGAAGTCATCAGCGTGATCGGCCGCTTCCTCGAGCACCACCGCATCTACTCCTTCGTCAACGACGGCGAACCGCTTTACTTCATCGGCAGCGCCGACTGGATGACCCGCAACCTCACCGCCCGCGTAGAAGCAATCGTCCCCGTCGAAGAACCCACTCTCCAGGAGCAACTGCAGCGCATCCTCGACTGCTGCCTCGACGACCGCCGCCAATCCTGGACACTGCAGGTCGACGGCCTCTACCACCGCCGCGAAGAACCGGAGCCCTCCAACGGCGCCGCCGCGGTACAACACGACGGCGATGTCCCGGCCACCCTCGACGCACTCGAAACCCCGGCCACCCGCCTCCAAAACGGCGTCGCCAGCGCCGCCCGCACCTACGGCATCCAGCAAACCCTGATGGACTGGACACAACAGACCCTCGGCCAAATCTAACCCGCACACTCACTTCCCATTCCCCAATAGTTTCCCGACCACCGACCACTGCCATTGCCGTTCTCCGTGCCCCTCCGTGGACAGAGTGATGTTGCAGTTGCCGTTGCAGTTCTCCGTGGCCCTCCGTGGCCCTCCGTGGCTAAAGCAGTTGAAGTTGCCGTTGCCTTTGCAGTTCTCCGTGCCCCTCCGTGGCCCTCCGTGGCTAAAGTTGTTGAAGTTGAAGTTGCCCTTCTCCGTGGTTCAATAGGAAGTTCTCCGCATACTGCCACCCCCTACCAAAAGACTTGACAAAACCCCCCAAAACAGATACAATTTAGCCATGACTAAAAACTACGCCTCCGAGATCAGCAGCCCGCTCTCTTCCAACCACGAAGACTATCTCAAAGCAATCTATATCCTGGAAACGCGCGGCGAACAGGTCACCAATTCAGCCCTCTCCGAATACATCGGCTTCACACCCGCCTCCGCCACCAACATGGTGAAGAAGCTCGCCCAGATGGACCTCGTCATCTACCGTCCCCACCAGGCTGTAGCCCTGACGCCCACAGGTCGCCGCGTCGCCCTTGAAATACTGCGCCACCACCGCCTGCTGGAGCTCTTCCTGCACCAGACCCTCGACATCCCCTGGGACAGCGTGCACGAAGAAGCCGAACGCCTCGAGCACGTACTCAGCGAAGCGCTCGAAGACGCCATCGCCGCCTCCCTGGGCTATCCCAAAGTAGACCCCCACGGCGACCCCATTCCCTCCAAGAATGGCGAGATCAGCCACACGCCGG
The DNA here is from genome assembly GCA_958295845.1 of Caldilineaceae bacterium. Lineage (GTDB taxonomy): Bacteria > Chloroflexota > Anaerolineae > Caldilineales > Caldilineaceae > Bin5. The sequence continues at coordinate 2,925,654 of OY282376.1, read as the reverse complement.
GTCACCCTCTTTCGCAGTCCGAAGCCGGCCGCGCCTATCGTCTCGTGCGCGTCCTCAGCCAGGAAAAAGAACGGCTCGCCTACCTGGGAGAACTGGGTCTGCAACTGAACGTCGAAGTCTTCCTCCGCGAACAAGCCCCATTCGACGGTCCAGTGCTGGTGGAAGTGGCCGGTGAGGAACACGCATTGGCAGCTGACATGGCGGCCCTTCTCCAGGTCGTGCCCGCGTCAGCCGAGTAAGCTATCTGTCAGGATTCTGACATTGTGTTGTCAGTCCCCAATCCGCAACATGTGAGAAGATCGTGGTTGAACCGTACCCTTTCAGTTAGGACCGGCCATACCGTGATTTCCGCCAGTTACACCGATGTCCTGACAGAAGGAAAACGCTGCGCAACCAGCTACAAATTCCAGCTTTCGATTCCTGACTGCTGTTTGGCGGCTAAGAACTCGCACATCGACGTCCCATGATATTCAGAAACCTGACGCGACGGCCCGTAAGAAGCGGCCTTACCCTCCTCGGGATCGCCATCGGCGTCGCCGCGGTCGTGGCGCTGGGCGCCATCGCTGAAGGGATCTCCTCCAACTTCGCCGTCGTTGTCGGCGGCAGCAATAACGACCTCCTGATTACCCAGGCCGAAGCGATCGACCCCGCCTTCAGCAGCCTCGACGATACCATCGGCGAAAGACTCCAAGCCGTGCCCGGCGTCGAACGCGTGGAGGCCGGCGTCTACACATGGGTCACCACGCCCGAGCTGCCCTTCTTCCTCCTCTTTGGCTACGAGGTCGGCAGCACCGCAATGGACCACTACCGCATCGTAGAGGGCAAACCGGTCAGCGGTCCCGGCCAGATTGTAATCGGACGCCGCGCCACTGAATCCATTGACATCGACGTTGGCGGCAACATCCGCATCCACGGCACCCCCTACCGGGTCGTCGGCATCTACGAGACCGGCCAGGGCATCGAAGAGTCCGGCGGCGTCCTCACGCTCGAAGATGCCCAGACCGCAGCCCAGTTCGAGCGCAAGGTCAGCCTCTACGAGATCGGCCTTCGCCGCGGCGACGACGCCGACGTCACCATCAGTCGCATCGAATCCCTCGATCTGGAACTGAAGATCAGCAAGACCAGCGAACGCGAGACCAACCAGCAATACGAACAGATGCTGCAGGGCTTCGCCTGGGGCATCGCCGCCATCGCCATCTTTATCGGCGGCCTCGGCATGATGAACTCGATGGTCATGAGCGTTCTGGAACGCACACGCGAAATCGGAACCCTGCGTGCCCTCGGCTGGAGTCGCTGGCGCGTCCTCTGGATTATCCTCGGAGAATCACTGACCCTGAGCGCGCTCGGAGGGCTGGTCGGCATCCTCTTGGGAGTCGGCCTGGCAGAACTGGCCGGCACCGTCCCCGGCATGGGCGCCCTGCTGGAAGGCGTCTATACACCCGCCATCCTCATTCAGGGCCTCGCTACAGCCCTGGTCCTGGGCCTGGTCGGCGGCGTATACCCCGCCTGGCGGGCTTCCGGTCTGCGGCCGGTAGAAGCCCTCTCCTACGAGGGCGGCGCCGGATCCGACTTCAAAGGCGGTGCCCTCAGCCGGCTTGGTAACCAGAGCTTCCGCAATCTATGGCGGCGACGCAACCGCACTCTTCTCGCCGCCGCCGGCATCGGCATCGGCGTCGGCACACTGGTAATGCTCGGCGGCCTGACCGCCGGCATCATCGGCCAGATGAATAACCTCGCCGGCAGCGGAAGCCCCGGCAACCTCACCGTCATGCAGCGCGACGTGCCCGACATGTCGCTCAGCAGCGTCGACGAGCGAGTCATGCGCCAGATTCAGGCCATGCCCCAGGTCGAATCGGTTAGCCCAATGGTCCTCGGCGTCGTCCTCACTCCGGAACTGCCGCTCTTCATTCTCCACGGGCTCGATCCCAATAGCGACGCCATGGACCACTACAAACTCGTAGCAGGTCGCCGCTTCCAACGTCCGTCTGAAATCATCATCGGCAGCAACGCCGCCGAATCCTACAAACTCGGTCTGGGCGACACCCTCACGCTGTACAACACACGCTACAAGGTCGTCGGCATCTACGAGACCGGCGTGGCCTGGGAAGAAGGCGGCGGCATCCTGGCGCTGCGCGAGTCGCAGCGCATTCTAAATCGACCTCGCAACGTGAGTTTCCTCTTTGTCGACGTCGCCGACCCCGCCATGGCCGTGCCCGTCCAGGACGCCATCAACAGTAGGTTTCCCAAGGTAAGGGCCAGCATCAGCAGCGAATTCGCCCAGAACACCGATGACATCGCCTCTATGCAGGGGATGGTCGCCGCCATCGGCATGCTCGCCCTGATCGTCGGCGGCATCGTCGTTGCCAATACCATGATCATGTCCATTTACGAACGCACACGCGAAATCGGCACGTTGCGGGCCCTGGGCTGGCCCGGCAAGCGCATCCTGTCACAGATCATGCAGGAGAGCCTCCTGCTATGCTTGCTTTCAGCCCTGCTTGGCAGCATCGGCGCCGTCCTGCTGCTCGGCGGCCTGTCCAGGATTCCCATCGCCGGCGGCGCCATGTTGCGTCCCACCTGGGAGCCGGCCACTTTCGTAACCGCCGTGGGCCTTGCTATCGTACTCGGCCTCCTTGGCGGCTACTTCCCGGCTTGGCGAGCAAGCAAACTGCAGCCCGTCGAAGCCCTGCGCTACGAGTGATTCATAGGCATCGGCCCGTTCCCGGAACCCGGCCGCTGCCCTGTTAGACTGTAAGGAAAACGATGAAACGAGTCTGGATTCTCCTCGCACTGGTCCTGATTCTGGCCGCCGGCGGCTTGGCCTATGTGACCTACGTCGACCCCTCCCTCATTCCCCAGTCGACCGATTCCACCGCCGAAGAAGCGGAAGGCAGTTCCCCTGAAGAGATCGACCCCGGATTGGATGCCGTTATCTGGGCCTCCGGCAAGCTGCTCCCCACCGTGTGGGCCAATCTGTCGCCATTGCAAGGCGGAATCGTCCAGACCCTTCAGGTCAACGAAGGAGACTGGGTCGAGGAAGGAGAGGTGCTCGTACAGCTCGAGAATCCGGCCGCCAACAGCCAGGTCGAAATCTCAGCCGCTACTGTTGTCGAAGCCGAAGCAGCCCATGCCCAACTGCTCGCAGGCGCAAGTGAAGCTGAAATCGCGGCCGCCGAAGCCAGCATAGCCACCGCTGAAGCGCAGGTGTCCCTCGCTGCCGGCCGCCTGCTCGAAGCGCAGAAGACCGTCGAGTTCTACGAGGTGGAAGTCCGCATCACGCAGGAACAGTTCAATGAGCTGGCCGCCGGTCCCACAGAGGCGGAACGGGCCGCAGCCGCCGCCCGCGTCGAAGTCGCCCAGGCCGCCCTGGACCATGCCCAGGCCGCCTACAACGCCGTACGCGGCGATCCCACCATCGGCAGCACACAGCTTGAAGCGCTCCAGCTGGAGCAGGCCACCAAGTCCCTGAAGGCCGCACAGGCCGAGTTCGCCGTCGCCACCCAGGGTGCCTCAGAGCAGCAGCTCGCCGTCGCCCGCTCACGCATCCAAGAAGCGCAGTCACGCGTAGCGGTGGCAGAAAGCCAGATACCCGCCGCCGAGGCCGGCGTCCAGTCCGCCCTGGCCGCGCTCGCAAGCGCGCAGGCGAATCTGCGCAGAATCAACGAAGGCGCCTCGCCCGAAGATATCGCCGTCTCTCTCGCCCGCATCGGCACCGCAAAAGCGCAACTCGCCAGCGCCCAGGCCAATGTCGTCCAGTCCCAGATTGTCGCCCCCTTCTCCGGACAGGTCGGCGCCCTTCTAGTCCGCAGCGGCGAGCTTGTTTCGGCAGGTCAGGTGTTAGTCCTCCTTGGCGACACCAGCAGCATGCACGTCGAGACAACCGACCTGCGCGAGACCGACGTAGTCCAACTTCGTAGCGGCCAGACCGTCGAAGTCACATTCGACTCAATGCCGGATCAGATTTTCGACGGCCTGATCACCCACATCGCGCCCGTGAGCACCAGCGACCGGGGCAGCACCAACTTCACTGTACACGTCGACGTCCCTCAGCAGGACGACAACCTGCGTTGGGGCATGACCGCATTCGTGAATATTCTCGTCTCGCCGCAGTAGCGTTTCCCAATGCTGACCGGGAATGTCCATGGGGGAGTCGTTCAGGCTGTTGAATTCCGATTCGAATGAGATTACTAGCGAGGATCCTGCCTAAGGGGTAGCCATCAGCCCTCTGCCGAAGGTACGCAACACAATTGACATCAGACCAGCTATCAGCAGATATAGATAACCCAACTCACGACCAACCCATTGTCCGTGTCGAAGACCTGACAAAGATCTACGGCAGCGGCGAAACAGCCGTGCGCGCGCTCAACGCACTCTCAGTCGAAGTACAGGCGGGTGAGTTTCTAGCCGTCATGGGACCCAGCGGCTGTGGCAAAAGCACACTGTTAAACATGCTCGGCGCGCTCGACCAGCCGACCGAAGGTACAGTTTGGGTTGCCGGTGAGGATCTGTCAGAACTGAAAGACGTGGACCGCTTCCGCGCCCGCACCGTCGGGTTCGTCTTCCAGTTGCACAATCTGCTACCGACCATGACAGCGCAGGAAAACGTCGAAGTACCCCTCCAGGGTCACGTCAATAGCCGCAAAGAACGCAGGCAACGGGCCGCGCACCTTCTGGAGCTCGTCGGCCTCGGAGACCGCCTCGATCATCTGCCCGGTCAGCTCTCAGGTGGTCAGCGGCAGCGTGTGGCGATTGCCCGCTCTCTCGCCAACAGCCCGGCCATGATCCTGGCCGACGAACCCAGCGGCGCCCTCGACAGCCAGAGCAGCGACGAGATTCTGGCCCTGCTCGCCGAGCTCAACCGCAGCCAGGGCACCTCCATCATAGTCGTCACCCACGACCGCCGCGTCGCCCAGGCGACCCAACGCATCCTGCGCATGCAGGACGGCCGCATCGTCTCCGATCACCGCATCACCGACCCGCTCGAAGAAGACCTGCGCATGTTCGCCCAGAGCCAGTTCGGTCAGACTCTCCTGGAAAACAGGCCTGCTCTCCACAAATTCATCGAAGAAAAGGACATGGCCGCCTTACGCCACCTGTTGCAGGCTTTCGACGACGGCGCGGTAGAGCCGGACGAGTCTGAGGCTCCCTCTGCTGATTCGTAGCCGGAACCATAGGTAACTCAGTCCGGCGATTCCAATACAGCCTGCAACTGCTGCGGCGAGATGTTTCCCCCGCTAAGGATCAGTGCCACCTTTCTGCCTGCAAGTTCATCCCGCATCTGCAACAGAGCAGCCAGCGGCGAAGCCCCGGCAGGCTCGGCCAGGGTCTTCGCCGTCTCCAGGTACATGCGCACCGCCGCAAACATCTCCCTCTCAGTAACGGTGACGAAGTCATCCAGCTTCTCCCACAGAATCGACTGCGGCAGCATGTAGGGCGCACCCGTCGCCAGCCCCTCTGCAGCCGTCCTGTTCGGCGCCTCCCGCCATGCCCGGTCCCGCCACGCCAGATATGCAGCCGGCGAAGCCTCGGCGCAAACCGCCACCGTCCGTATCTTTGGATTGACCCCCTTGGCCACGATCGATGCCCCCGACGCGCCGCTCCCGCCGCCGACCGGCACGATTATCGCGTCAATATCCGGCTTCTCCTGCATTATCTCCAGCGTATGCGTCGCCACACCCGCGATCAAAGCCGGTTCATCCCCCGAAGAAACAAATGGGATCCCCTCTTCGTCCGCAACCTGTTCGCCGTGCTTCTTCGCCTGCTCAAAGTCGGCCCCGTACAGTCGCACATCCGCGCCATTGGCGCGCATCGCCTCCAGCTTCACCGGATTGGCGTTCTCAGGCACGGCAATCACCGCCTTTATGCCAAATAGGCGCGCCGCATAGGCCACAGACTGCCCGTGATTGCCGGTAGACGCGGTAACTACGCCCTTCTCTCGCTGCTCTACAGACAGCCCCGCCATGAAATTGATGCCCCCGCGCAGCTTGAACGCGCCAATGGGCAGATAGTTCTCATGCTTCACCCAAACCTCGGCCCCCGTGGCCGCATCCAGAACAGGATAGTTGTACAATGGCGTAGGCGCCAGGTAGCGGCGCAGCACCTTCTGCGCCGCCAGTACGTCGGCAAAACTAGGCGGCGGGGGCAATGTGGACATTTCGGTCATTAGGATACCGTTCTTTCCTGATTATATGGGATGTGGGGACGAGATTGCTCGCGCCTCTACATCTTCGAATTACACACACTTTATGGCTTCGGTTTGACCCTCAGCCGTCTGCCAGAAACGGCATAAGAGGCACTTCCGCAGGCACAATCGGTTCAAAATCCATCCGGTCCAGAACATCCTTCCCAAGATCGATGCCCGGCGCGACTTCCCGCAGACACATACCCGCCGGCGTCAATTCAAAGACCGCCCGCTCAGTAACACAAAGCACCTTCTGCCCGCCCTCCACCGCATGTTGACCGCTGAAAGTGATCTGATCGACCTCGTCAACCATCTTGCGAATTTGGCCGTGGCGCCTGATGGCAATGCTCTTCTTGCCGACTTCATAGCCGACACCCTTGGCCTCAAAAGTGCCGCAAAAGACGACCGTGCCCGCGTTCTGGGCAATGTCTATGAATCCGCCCGGCCCGACTGTCGTCCCGCCCAATCGCGAGACATTTACATTTCCTCTACTGTCCATCTCGCCGAAACCGAGAAATGCAATGTCCAGCCCGCCTCCGCCGTAAAAGTCGAACTGCGAAGGTGAGTCGATCATGCAGCTGGCATTGCGGGCAAAGCCGAAAAGTACCCCGTCCAGAAGCTCACCGCCATACGTGCCGTGTTCAATCGTCTGGTAAAAGCGCTCGGTCTCGCCACGCGCAGCCACCAGCTTAGCCACCCCGTCGGGAATACCGAATCCGAAATTAACCACTGCATTCTCAAAGAGCTCCTGTGCGGCCCGATGTGCAATGACGGCCCTTGGCCCTGGTGGCTCGTCAACCGTTGGCTTCCTTTGTGTCCCTTCCAAATCCCCTTTCCCCGTCTCCTGCCCCGAGATCGAAGGATCATAGAAAAAGGCATGGCACTGGGGCTGCTCGGGCTCGACAACCACTGCGTCAACCAGCGCCCCCGGAATCCGAACCTGGCGAGCCGGAATCCCGCCCGATTCTACCAGCCCCCGCACCTGGAAAACGACGGCGCCGCCACTGTTGTGAGCGGCCAGCGCCATCGCAAATGCCTCCAGATTAGCCGGCTCCTCCTCCATGCTGATGTTGCCGTCCACGTCCGCATAACTGCCTCGCAACAACGCTACATCCACAGGAAAAGGCTTGTAACGCAGCAGCGTCCGGCCTTCTATCTCAATCAATTCGACCAGCTCGTCCCTGGCCGAACTGTTCATCCGACCGCCGTCCTGCCGCGGATCGACGAAAGTGCCCAGGCCGACGTGTGTAATCAAGCCGGGCCGGCCCGCGCCAATCTCCCGCATCAGCTGCGCCGTAACGCCCGCGGGCAATATGTAAGCCTCGATCTTCTCCTCGCGCGCCAGCGCCTGCATGCGCGGCGACCAGATCCAGTGGCCGCCAACTACTTTGCGCACCAGCCCCTCGTAGGCCAGCCGGTTCAATCCGCGTCGATCGCGGTCGCCTATCCCCAACGAGTGGATAACCCGCAGTCCCGTCGGTGCACCGGTGGAGAGAAAACGCTCCTCGACAGCAGCCAGCAGCGTATCGGCCTCCACCAGACCCCCTCCACCGCCGACAGTACCCAATGTGGCGCCGTCAGGGATCAGCGCGGCAGCCTCTTGGGCGTCGATTACCTTGTTTCTCATCGATAGTCAGTTCAAGTAGTGACTTTCAAGCGCCTTAATCGCGGCGACAAGCGTCTTGTTGACAGGCGTGGGAATGTCATGTTTGCGGCCGAGCCTTACCACTGCCCCGCTGATGACATCGACTTCGCACGGACGCCGGTTGAGAATATCAACACAGAGGCTGGACTTGTTGTCGCCCGTTCCTTCTGGCCCGGCGATCTGGTCTATCACCTCACGTGTCTCAGCAACATTCAGGTCAATGCCCTCAGCACGCGCCACCTCAACCGCCTCGTCCAGCGCCTCAAATGCAGTCTCTCTCAACGCAGGTACCGCAAACACCTGCTTGATCGTCATATTCGCAATCGCAGACGTCGGGCTGATCGCGATGTTCGCAAGCAGCTTCTTCCAGATAGCCTGGCGTACGTCCGCAACCGCCGATGTCTGCAGACCCGCCCTGTCAAGCGCAGTCGCGATCCGCTCAGCCCTCTCGCTGACACCACCGCCCATCTCACCGATATGCGTGGGCAGGTTGCCGAAGTTCCGCACCGCGCCCGGCCCTTCGACCGCCGCGCCCTGAGCGGTCACCCCGCCCAACACCCGCTCCATGCCCGCAACTTCGCCGATGTTCTCCTCGTTGCCCAGTCCATTCTGAAAGCTGATCGCGACACTGTCCTCGCGCAGCAGATGCAGGACCCGCTTGACCGCATCCTTCGTATAAGGCGCCTTGCACTGAACAAACAGTACGTCTACCGGCTCCATGTCGCTTGGATCGGTCGTAGCGCGTACAGGGATGCTGCGATCGCCCCCGTATCCAAGCATCCGCAGCCCCTCCCGGTTAATGCGGTCGACGTGCTCCTGCCACACGTCGATAAGCGTCACGTCCAGCCCGCCCTCAGCCAGCAGCCCCCCAAACAAACATCCCATCGCCCCGGCCCCAACAACCGCGACCCTTGGTTTCCAGTCCCTCATCTCCGGCTCCTTTCTGCTTTTGATTAAGGGGGTTTAGAAACTGCTTACATCCAGTATAACTTTCGAAGGCAGGCCGGCAAACAAGAATGCCTTCACCCACCTTGACTTCCACCAACAGTTCAAACTAGAATAATATGGCGCTTGCAACGGCACCCGTACATGCCATTGCCTTTGACATTGGAGATGTCGAAGCCGTGGACACCCGCTACCTGACCGTCCTCCGTCACGCCAAAGCAAAACCAACGAGCGTCTCCGGAGGGGACATCGACCGCCCGCTTGCAAAGAGCGGTTTCAAACAGTTGCAGCGCGTCTGCCGGATTCTGAATACAGTGAAAGAGAAGCCCGACTGGATCGTCTCTTCACCCGCCTTGCGCACGCGCCAGACAGCCCAAACAGTCGCCGAACTCCTCGGCTACACACGCAATTTCGGCTGGAACGATCGCATCTACGCCGCCGCCCCCTACACCCTCTTGAACATCCTGCAGGAAACCCACGACAGTGCCTACCATGTCCTCCTGATAGGCCACAACCCCGGGGTCGCTAATCTGGTCTCAGGACTGTGCGCCGGCACGGACGGCCGCATGAACCTGCGCTTCCCCACCGCGGGTCTCGCCCACTTCGAAGTTGACATCGCCCGCTGGCGCCAGCTCCATTGGGGCAGTTGTGAACTGCGTTTCCTCGTCGCCCCCCGCTTCCTCAAAGGCCTGAAAGGCGCCTGACCTGACCGCGCGGGTCTCCAGGTCGCCTTCAGTCGACTACCCAAAAATATAGCGGTCCAGGAAACCGTTACGGAACTTGCCTCCTGGATCGTAAGCCTCCAACAACTTCCTGAAGTCATCCATTTTCGGATAGGCCGCCTGCACCTGTGCCGCCGGGAGAGTGAATAGCTTGCCCCAGTGAGGTCGGACTCCATAAGGTGAAAGAGCCTCCTCAACCTCCGGCATAACCCGGTGCACGCCTTCCCAATCCATCTTCCAGGAAAAGTGAATCCCGAGCGTCGGCGTGCCATAACTCTGGCTCAGCCACAGCCGGTCGGCGGCGATAGAGCGTACCTCGGAGATTAACAGCACCGGTTCCAACAGGTCCCGCAAGCCCTCAACCGCCTTCAACGCAGGAACAGCATGGGCACGCGGCACAAAGTACTCGGACTCCAACTCGACCACGCTGGCAGGTTCGCTGTCTGCACGGAAATGGGGCAGCCTCTCGTGCCACGGGCCTCGAACTCCCAACTGCGGCGTAACGCCGTCCGGGGGTAAATTGGCCACATGATTCAATTCGGCCCGACCTGCAGTCGCGCCGAACAGTTCCTCCCCACCCGGGCCCGTCTGTGGAGTCGCCTCGCGTGCCATCGACCCTGCCCCTATACAAGCCGTCCCATCAGATGGACCTGTTCGGTGCTTGAGCCAGACCTGGTTGACCATCCCATCTTGCCAGTCGGGAAACAGACTGACGCTGTAGGCGCTCGACATCACCTCGTCGAAATGCTCATACAGCGCCGCCGCTGGCAAGTTTTCGTAAACATACTGCTGCATCGTGTAAGCCGGTTCCGTCGCCAGCGTGATCCTCGTCACGACGCCCAGCCCGCCCAGGGCCACAACCGCGCCCTCAAACGCGTCTCCGTCTTCGCCACGAGAAAGCGTACGCAACCCCCCATCCGCCGTCACCAGTTCCAACCCGACCACCGCTGTCGCAAGATTCCCATTCCCGTCGCCCGATCCGTGCGTCCCCGTCGCGCACGCGCCTGCCACCGTTACGTGCGGCAGCGAGGCCATATTATGAAGCGCCGCCCCTTCTTCGTGCATCTGTTGACACAACTCGCCGTAAGTGATACCGGCATTGCACGTTACAGTACCGCGGCTGGAATCGAACTCTATCGGCGCGTGCAGTTTCTCCAATGAGATGTAAGCCCACGAGGAATCCTCTGCCTTACCCGGTCTCGCAGTTGCGTCTTCGACTTGTGCGTCGATTGCGGCGACGTCGTTGAAAGAGTGACGCGCCCCCAGCACGCTCACCTTGCGGCTGGCGCGCACAATCTCTTGTACTTCCTCAGTGGTCTCAGGGGCATGAATCGGGGCCGACGAAAACTGCACGTTTTCCGACCAGTTGCGAAGCGGCATAAGTGATTGACTTCCCTTACTTGGGCACCTGCTTTTTTTCTGGCTTCCTGACAGCGTCGTTACGTTCTCTTAGGAGTCGCAGCTGGACTCGCCTCCACCACCTTGATCACTGGCGACAGAAACCTTCTGTGCACTTCTGCTGCAATCTGCGACGCCTCACCCCGCCCCACCTCCTCAGTGGTCGGCAAAAGGGTTAACTCTTCGGAAGAAATCCTTTTTCAATTCTTACACGCCTACCCAAAGACAAATCGGTCCAAATATCCGTTGCGAAACTTGCCATCGGGATCGGTTGACCGCAACAACGCCTTGAAATCCGCCATCTTCGGGTAGGCCGCTTGCACCCGCTTTGGCGGTACCGTAAACAGCTTCCCCCAGTGCGGACGCATCTCGAACGGAGCCAGTGCTTCCTCGACCAGCGGCAAGACCTCGCGCACAGCCGCCCAGTTCTTACGCCACGAAAAGTGAATCCCAATCGTCGGCGTGCTGTAGCTCTGGCTCAACCACAACCGGTCCGCAGCAACAGAGCGAATCTCCGAAATCCACAGAATCGACTTGAACCTGTCTCGAAGACCCTCTACCGCCTGCAATGCCGAAACCGCATGCGCCCGCGGCACGAAATACTCAGTCTGCAGCTCGTCGCCGCTCGCCGGCGTGCTGTCAATCTGAAAGTGGTGCAGCCTGTCGTGCCACGCCCCCGGTACCCCCATCTGAACAGTTAGCCCCTCCGTCGACAGATCAGGCACAGGATGCAGGTCCGTAGAAGCTGCTTTCGCTCCATAGAGCGCCGACGGCAGCCCCAGATCAACCGGCTCCAGCGCCGCTGCCTTCCCGCCATCCGACTCTCCCACAGTGCCAGTGCGGTGCTTAAACCAGACCTGGTTCACCTTCTCGTCCTGCCAGTCCGGGAAAAGACTAACGCTGTAGGCGCCCGACATTATCTCATCGAAGTTCGCGTACAGCTCCACCGACGGTAGATCTCGGTAAACATACTGCTGCATCGAATAAGCCGGTTGCGTCGCCAGCGTCATGCGCACCACTACGCCCATACCCCCCAACGCCACCACCGAACCCTCGAATGTCTCGCCGTCCTCTTCAAGCGTCACCGTTTTCAGCTCGCCGTCAGCCGTAACAATCTCCAGTCCCACAACCGCCGTCGCCAGATTGCCATTCCCGTCACCCGAACCGTGGGTAGCTGTCGAACAAGCCCCGGCCACCGTTATATGAGGAAGCGAAGCCGTATTGTGCAGCGCCACCACTTCCGCATGCATACGCCTACACAGTTCCCCATACGTGATGCCGCCGCTGCAAGTGACCGTTCCGCGTTCGCGGTCGATCTCCACCGGCGTGTCCAACGCCTCCAACGATATGTACGCCCACGCAGGGTCCCTCGTCACCTCTTGCGTCCCGTCAACGTCGACCTGCTCATCAATCGCCGCCGCGTCGTTAAAAGAATGACGCGCCCCCAGCACGCGCACCTTCCCGCTCGCCCTGACTATCTCCTGCAAACCCTCCACAGTCCGCGGCGCATGAACCGCCCCAGACTCGAATCGTATGTTCTCCGACCAATTACGTAATGTCATAAACGATGGTCCTCCCTCCCCGGGTCAACTGCAATTGCACAGGTCCAATTGACGATAGGCCAACACTGCAAAGATTGAGCCCTTCGTCACTTCCCTGTCGGCTAGATCTAAACCTGAATAGCCTCATTTCCCTTCTCTATAAAATATGAACAGTGTCAATGAAAAAAAGTTTCCTCCGCGGCCCTGCGTGGATAAAGAAGTTGAAGTTGCCGTTCTCCGTGCCCCTCCGTGGCCCTCCGTGGCCAAAGGTGTTGAAGTCGCCGTTCTCCGTGGCCCTCCCTGGCCCTCCGTGGACAAAAGGTGTTGAAGTTGCCGTTGCAGTTCTCCGTGCCCCTCCGTGGCCCTCCGTGGCTAAAGGGGTTGAAGTTGCCGTTGCAGTTCTCCGTGCCCCTCCGTGGCCCTCAGTGGCTAAAGGTGTTGAAGTTGCCGTTCAAGGTTCCCCTATTTAATCCCTGGCGAAGCATCCATGACCACCTCCGCAATCTCCATAACCCGCGGCAAAAACGCCAGTACCTGACTGCACCGCGCCTCCAAGTCTGCGCACGATCCGATTCCAAGGTCCCTCAGCATCGACAGGTAGCCCTGACGGATCAGTTCCCCACCACCATCGCCCCCATTGAAATCAAAGATCCACTGGCAGCGTGAATAAGTCGCCACCATCCAGAAAACAGCCTCGCGATGAAGTCCCTGCCCGATCAGCTCCCGGCTGCCACCGATCGCCACCGGCCGAGCCGCGTCGCTGATATCCGCCGCAAATGCAAAATCCCCCTTGGGCAAACCCTTGGCCCGGTCAAATGCATCCACCACCGCCTCCAGATGCCCCGCAGCCTGGCTCCGGCTCCAGCCGGCGCACCCCAAGTGGTCCAGCAACTCCTCGTGAAAATCCGCCCTGCCAAGTTCAAGAAGAAGCCCGCGCACCTCAACATACCGACGCCTGACCGTCGGCGCACGCAGTCCCGCCAGCAGCAAAACAAGCGCCGTCAGACTGGTCCCAAACAACCATGCGGTCACCCGGTCGTGCAGCGCCGCCGACGCATCAGGCGGCTGCAGCCGCCCCGCTGCAGTCGCACACGCCGCCCGACACCGTTCCCGTACCCACCGCCGGCATCCGTACTCCCCCGCTACCTCGCGCTGCAACCGACCCAAGGCCCCGGTTGGATCCGAGAGAATATGCATCGCCCTGACGCCACCCGCAAGATGAGGATCGCCCAGCACAGATTCGGCTGACGAATACCCCTCCGGCGTCCCGTACGACACCTCCAACAAGGCGCCCCGGTATCTGAACTTGCCAAATTTCCCGGCCGGCGGCTCCGCCAACAGGACCGTAATATCCACGTCCGAACTGTCCGGCAACCTCATCGAGTCAGGTAGTGTCGTAACCGAACCGGCGAGAAAAGCCCCCTCCTGTCCTTTCAACTTGCTTCCTTCACGACGCACCCACTCTTCTGCCGCCAGCTTGGCTTCCCGTACTAACACACCTACCCTCTCCCGCTCCTATTCCAAGAAATCGCGGCCTATATTCTGTCAGAAAAGACGCTATTCAAACATATCCGAGCCTGCCGCTTAAGCCGCTACAATTTACCATAGTTGCCTTCCTCAAGGAAGCCCCTCAAGCTATTCCCAATGCCCGGAGTCGCATAGCTGACCACCCGAATTGACCATGGTACATTCGCCGTTTAAGATTAGACTGTCTCGCATGACATTCCAGCCAACGGGGAAAGGAAGCTGCCTGGCCTACACACTGCAGATAGTTAGCGTCCTGCAATTTACCTTCTCTTACAAACCAAGCTCCGACCCAGAGTCTAACCATGCCAACAAATTGGACCAGCGCCGACATCCCCGATCAGACCGGCCGCACCGTCCTCGTTACCGGAGGTAACAGCGGACTCGGCTTTCACACCTGCCGCCTGCTGGCCGCCAAAGGCGCACGCGTTCTCCTGGCAAGCCGCTCCGCCCAACGCGGCGATCAGGCCAGATCAGAGATCATGCTGGGTCTCCCAGAAGCACAGCTGGAAGTCACCGCCCTCGACTTGGCCGACTTGGACTCAATACGCCACTGTGCCGAGAATCTCAATAGCAACCTTGATCGCCTCGACATCCTCGTAAACAATGCCGGCGTCATGGCCATTCCCCAACAGGAGACCGCCCAAGGGTTTGAACGACAAATCGGCGTCAACCACCTCGGCCACTTCGCTCTGACCGGTGCGATACTCCCACTCCTGGTAGCAACACCCGCCAGCCGCATCGTTAACGTCAGCAGCATGGTCCATCGCAATGGGCGCATGAACTTCAGTGACCTGCATAGCCGCCAAAAATACAGCCGTTTCGGCGCCTACGCCCAAAGCAAGCTCGCCAACCTGCTCTTCACGCTCGAACTACAGCGCCGCCTGGAAAAAATGTGCGCCACGACTATCTGCACGTCGGCCCACCCTGGTTGGGCCGCGACACGATTACAATATGCAGCGCCGAGTGAGACCGGCTCCCGCCTCGAACTGGTGGTGATGCGAACTCTAAACGCAATATTCGCCCAGAGCGCCGAACAGGGCGCCCTGCCTCAGCTGTACGCCGCCACCTCGCCGGTTGTAATGGGAGGCGACTATATCGGCCCCGACGGCTGGATGGAAATGCGCGGGCATCCGCAAAAAGTTACTGCCAAAGAGCATGCTTACGACGCAGAAGCGGCCCAAAAGCTGTGGCGAATTTCGGTAGAATCGACCGGCGAAGAATTCAAACAACTGCAAGACTGACTGAGCGTTCAGAACACTTTCTCATTCCAAACTAGCAAACCCTTAGCGTCAGCGGAGGCAAACCAATGTCTACCCTTTCCCCAAACTGGCAGCTGTTCATCGACCAGCATCCCCAATGCATGAAAGTACTGCGCCAGCTGAGCAACTTGGACTGGTACCAGACCGGCGGCTGGTCATCCTTCATCGGCCACTACCATGCCGGCATTTACATGCAGGTCGCCAAAGGCAACTGGTACAACTACGGCCTGGACGGCATCCACTTCGAATTCGGGCTAACGCAGGAAAACCTGGACGCCAAGTCTCTGTCCATCGACCTGCACGTCTGCCACAAAAACCTCTTCGACCGCGAAAAGTTCAACGCCCTCACCGTCGATCAAATGGAAGAATTGGTGAACGGCTGGGACGCCGACGGAATCCGCTTCTCGCGCACCAACCTCACAGAAAGATTGAGCTTGCCAGTTCGCTTCACAAAAACAGGATTCGGCAAACAAATAGCCGCCGCCCTCACCCAAATGAGCGAACTGGCGCCAATCATCGACGACGGCCTGAGCCAACTGTGACAGGTCACAACGCCAGACCGCAACATCAGCTGACCGTCCAAAACCTCCACCGCGGCCATTCAAGGGGCGAAGGAAGTTGTTGCAGTTGCCGTTCTCCGTGCCCCTCCGTGGCCCTCCGTGGTTACAAAAGATGTTGAAGTTGCCGTTCTCCGTGGTTCATAATGGTGTTTCCCAACCCTTCACGAACAGAAAAACCCAACCACCACCATTCCCAGGAAACCACAACCAATGACCCTCTCACTACCCCTCCCCCACCTGGCCAACCAATACCTCCTCGACCCCGGCATCGTCTTCCTCAACCACGGCAGCTTCGGCGCCGTCCCCCGCCCCGTCTTCGAGACCTACCAACACTGGCAAAGAGAGCTCGAAGCCAACCCCGTCGTCTTCCTCGGCAGACGCGTCCCCGACCTCCTCGCAGAATCCCGCCAAAAACTCGGCGCCTTCATCAACGCCGCCCCCAACGACCTGACCTTCGTCCCCAACGTGACCTACGCCCTCAACATCGTCGCCCGCTCACTGGACCTGCAACAAGGTGACGTAGTCCTCACAACCGACCACGAATACGGCGCCATCGACCGCGCCTGGCGCTTCAACTGTGAAAAGAGGGGCGCCGCGCTCGTCAATCAGTCTATAACCGTTCCCGTCGCCGACCCTGCCGCCGTCGTCGAACAGATCTGGTCCGGCGTTGACGAACACACCAGAGTGATCGCCTTAAGCCACATCACCTCGCCCAGCGCGCTGATTCTGCCCGTTGCCGAGATCTGCCAGCGCGCAAGGCAAGCCGGAATCCTCACCGTCGTCGACGGCGCTCACGCTCCCGGTCAGTTGGACTTGGACATGGAGAAAATCGGTGCGGATTTCTACGGCGGCAACTGCCACAAATGGCTCAGCAGCGCCCGCGGCGCGGGCTTCCTCTACGCCCGGCCCGAACGCCAGCACCTGCTCGAACCCCTCGTCGTCAGCCACGGGTGGGACAGGGCCGAGCCCGGCGACTCACGCTTCCAGGACTACTTCACCTACGTCGGCACCATCGACCCCGCCGCCTACCTGAGCGTGCCCGCAGCCATAGAATTCCAACAGCAGAACGACTGGCCCCGGGTGCGTCAGGCCTGCCATCGGCTCCTGCAGGAGACAGAACAACGCATACTCGAACTGTCCGGCCTGCCCCCAATCAGTCCTGAATCAATGTGGGCGCAAATGCGCGTCGTCCTGCTACCAGGCAAAGTCGAAGCCTATCAGCGGCTCTGGGAGGAAGACCGCATAATCGTTCCCGTCGGCCAGCACGGCGGTCAGCCGGGTGCCCGCATCTCTGTCCAAGCCTACAACACACCCGACCACCTCAATACCCTCATCCGCGCTCTGCAAAGGATTGCCGCCGCCTGACTTTCTTTACGCATGCCGCAAAAGGCGCACTATCTCCAGGACCCCGGGGCGCTTGCCGTACATAAGCATCCCCAATCGGAAAACCTTCGCGCCAACCCACACAACCAGCGGGATCGTGGCAACCAGCAGCGCGATACTCCCCGCAACATCAGTCCAGGGCACCTCGGTCAGGGGCAGCCGCAGCATCATCGTGGTCGGCGACGTCAGTGGAAACCAGGAAAGCGCACGCACAACCATCGCATTCGGATTCGTCATGATCACGCCGGCCAACATCATCGGCACCGCCGCGATGAAAATGAAGATCCCCGTGATCTGCTGGCTTTCCTGAAAACTGGACCCCAAAGTCCCGATCGCCCCGATCAGGACCGCGTATATGCCGAAACCCAGAATGTAATAGACCAAAGCCAGCCCGAACACCTCAACCCGCAACAACAGTGGCAATAGTATCCCCGCCAGCACAGCCAGCCCGCCCCCAAGGCCCGCCGCCGATGCGATCCAGACCAGGATCTGCGTCAGCCCCAACGCACCCAGACCAATGACCTTGCCCGCCAGTAGCTGCTGCGGCGTAACCGAAGAGAGTACGATCTCAATCACCCGGCTCGACTTCTCCTCGGCCACACTGCGCACAAGATAGCCCGACGAGACAAAAATCGTGACTGCCAGCAAAATGCCGAAGAAGAAGGGCACCAGAAACCCGACAACCTGACCTGCTACGCCGCCGGAAGCCTGCTCCCCTTCGCTGAAATACTCGAGCTGCGCGTCATAAGGGTCAATCAACCGCGCCCGCAGCGTCGCGTCCCCGATCTCCTCAGCCAGATGCGAAATAAAGAACGTCCGCAACCCGCTCGTCCCGGTCGGCGAAAACCTGCTTCCCGTCGTAACCACCCTGATATCCCCACTGCCCGGATACGTCGACGGCACGACAACCACCCGCTGCACCGTTTCCGTCTCCAGCGCCGTCCGTGCCTCTGCCTCGTCGCTGTAAGCTTCGAACTCCTCCTCAAAACCCGCCAAAATCGGGGTGAACTTGCCCGACCGGTCCACAACCGCCGTTACTTCAGGGCCGCCGTCAAACATGCGCACTAGCGCGCCTCCCGCCTGCCGCCCGAAGAAAAGGCTGACGACGAGCGCGACGATCCCCAACAGCGGAATCAGCGACGTAAAGATGATGAAGTCCGGCCGCCGAACATTCACCCAGTATTCATGTCGCGCAACATTGAGAATCTTCTTCAACTGCCCCCCTCGCCACTATCTGTTCCTACGCCGGCCCATCCTTCCCCTGCACCATCGCCACGAAAATGTCATTCAGCGGTACCGTGGCACGCTCGAAACTCTCCACCTCTACCTCTCGCGCCACAAGCTCCGCCAGCAGCTCCTGCGCCCCGATCCCATCCAGCGTAAGCAGGCTGACGTCCCCCTGCCGATCGCACGCCACCACGCCGGGAAGGTCCGCCGGCAGTGCCTCCGACCTTACTCGCACCGAGTTTGGCGCAAAGTCCCGCTTGATCTCCTGCAACGGTCCATACAGCAGCGCCCGCCCTTCGTCGATAAGCAATATCCTGTCGCACAGCTCCTCGACCAGGTTCATCTGATGCGCGCTCAGCACAACTGTCTTCCCCTCAGCGACCAGCGACCGCACAAGCCCCTTGATCAACTCCACATTGACAGGGTCCAGACCCTGAAAGGGCTCATCCAGAATCAGCAGCTCCGGGTCGTGAACCAGGCACGCGACAAATTGAACCTTCTGCTGCATCCCCCTGCTCAGCTCCTTGACCCGCTTACCGCTCCAATCTTCCAACTCGACTCTCTCCAGTAGCGCCAGCGCACGGGTCTTTGCAGTCGCGCCGTCAACGCCCTTGAGCCGCCCCAGATACACCAGCACTTCCAACACCCTCTGGTCTCGGTACAACCCCCTCTCCTCCGGCAGATAACCGACCCGCTCCCGGCTTTCCCCCGGCGCCCCGCCCAGCAGCGCAACCTCGCCCGAGTCCGCCTTGAAAATATCCATCAGAATCCGAATTGTGCTCGTCTTCCCCGCCCCGTTCGGCCCCAGCAAGCCAAAAATCTCGCCCCGCCGGACCTCGAACGACAGCTCGTCCACAGCAACATAATCGCCATACCGCTTACACAGACTCTGAGCCGACACCACCGCATCATTCATAGCATTTCCCAAGAACTATCCCCACAGGTCAAGCCTCTCCCTGCCCTCCTGCCACGGCCCTCTTGCTACCACCCTGCCGAAGTCACTCCGGCGACTTTTCTTTCGGCGAACGCAGGCACCCGCTCTACGCAGAACACGGTGTCACCCTCCGCGCCGCAATGCCCGACACAATAGAATACGCACGCCAATGCCTATAGTTGCCGCCACCTATCCCAGTTCCCAACTCCGTCAGCCCAATCGGTGTTACTCTCTCCTCTCTCCTCTCCCCTCTCTCCTTGCCCTTGGGCGTTCGGGCCTTCGGCCCTCACTTGTGCGGGGGCTGCGCCCCCGCAACGCCCCGCCCTTACTAGACCACCTTGTTCATTCTTCCCCAGCATCGTGTCTCGCTGACTTCGGTGAGTTCGTGAACGTTGTCATCGGGCGCGTTCTGGGCCTTGCAACGAACGCATGTGTTGAAATCTACCGCCGGTTGTTCAAGCTTTTTCAGGATGTGATTCTGGCGTGCGAGGCTGTTTCGATGGGTGGGTGTTGGTTCCCGTAGCAATTTGGGCTCTACTGTTTCTGTGCCTGCGGAGCTCTTCGGGTTAAAAAGGGGCTGGCTGTTCATCTGGGTTGAGTTCTGGTAGTTTCTACTTGGTTCGTAATGATCGCTGGCATGTAGATTGACCCACAATCGCCGCCACATTGCGCCAACAGACAACTGACCAACGAAGAGTCTTAAGAGCAGAACGTCGGGCTCGGCAGGCGGCCCTGATACAACGGCCTGCCTCGTCAACCTCATCCACCACGCCAACTACGACCACCCTTATTAAACCTCTTTCTTCAACTAGTCTATCTGCCCGGAAAACTTCTCCCACCTCTCCTGACAAGCGTACTCCTTATCGCCCCCACCCAATCACCCCTGGCGACGTTCTCCCATCGTTCGCGCAAGATTCCAATCCACCACTTTCTCAAAAGATTGACGGACACCCGTTCGCCAGCATAACTTTCCTGCGCCTATTGAGTATGGAGTGGTTATGCCACGCTCAGTTTCTTCTAGCATTTTCCCGCAGTTGATTCGGGGTTGACCCAAAAAAACCCTTATTGACAAGGCATACAATACATAATATAGTGGCTTGCGGAATCAGATTCCGCAACTTCTCCCAATTTCTACTGTTGCGGCCCCATATTCCATCATCCTTCCGGCAAATGGGCGACGCAGCCTTTACTGAACCTGTTGTTTGGGCTAAACGTTTTACCCAGCGGCCTGGCAAAGTAACAAGATTTCGCAAGGATTGTTGTTACTTTATGACGCCGTTGAGGACATTCATCACAGCTTTATAGGTATTACAAAACAAAATGACGGACAAGAGGCATCGCACAGTCGTTGCCGTAGAAAGAGCAGTTGATGTTCTTCTATATTTGGCTAAGCGTTCTATTCCCGCTGGTGTGACTGACCTTGCCAAAGACCTCAACTTGAGTAGAGGTGCGGCTCATCGCTATTTGACCTCTCTCGTTGAAAAGGGCCTGGCAATCCAGCATCAGGAAACTGACAAATATTCTTTAGGGCCGTCTGTGCTAATTTTGTCTCAAGCTTTTCTCCACCAATTGAGCTTCAGATCCCGGGCCCTGCCCTATATGAATGACCTCCATCAGTTGTCCGGAGAGACAGTTTCTTTAGCCGTCCGCTACCAGGACCGCCGCACATACGTTGATCAGATCGAGGGTACCAATCCGCTGCGCTATAAGGCCGAAATCGGGAAGCCGTACCATTTATATTATGGATCACCTGGCAAGGTCATTTTGGCCTTTCTGTCGGAGCACGAGATTGAGACAGTCCTCCAGGATCCAATTCTGCGACTGCCCGCCGCGGATTCTCCGGTGGACCGAGAGGCGCTGCTTAAGGAACTGAGTCAGATACGAACACAGGGTTATGCAACCAGCATCGGCGAGACTCTGCCCGGCCTTAGCGGGGTCTCCGCTGCTATCAAAGATCATACCGGGGAGGTAGTTGGAACTGTCGGAATCAGCGGTTTATCTTTGCGGTTCACCCCGGAAAGAATGGCCGAGTTCGGAAGCATGGTTAAAGAGGCCGCCCAGGAAATCTCGAAGGAGTTGGGATACTTGATCGCGAATCAGGAAGAATTATGAACCAACATCGTTTCTTGATAACCGGTGGCCAGGGTTGTGTTGGGGCCTGGGTGGCCAAAAACCTGGTGCAGGCCGGAGACCCAACGCTGGTATATGATCTGGATCTCGAGCCCAGGCGGATGGCGTTACTGATGAAACCAGAGGAGATTGCCAGCATAACGTTTATCCGGGGCGATATAACCGATGGCGAACAGCTAACTCAGGTCATTGGGGAGTACGGCATTACCCGAATTATTCATCTGGCTGGGCTGCAACACCCTGACTGTCACGCTAACCCGATAAGGGGCGCTCAAATAAATGTTATCGGCACCTTGAACGTCTTTGAAGCAGCAAAACGCTTTCCAGATCAAGTGCAGCAGTTGGTCTACGCCAGTTCATCGGCGGCCATGGGCCCTGAAGAAGCCTATGAGGTCATACCTGTTCCTGATGATGCCCCCCTGTTTCCGGCCAGCTACTATGGAGTCTTCAAGGCGTGCAACGAGGAGAGTGCCCGGATCTATTGGTTGAATGAGAGACTATCCAGTATCGGCTTACGTCCTGGGGTACTCTATGGACCGGGACGAGACCAAGGACGCAGCGCCGACCTGACAGTAGCCATTAAGGCGGGGCTAGCGGGACAGCAGTTCCACATCGACTTTGGCGGACGCATAAACGCCCAGTTTGTAGATGACGTTGCTAAAGCCTTCATCGCCTGCGCTAAGGCCGAACATGAAGGCGCGTCAACGTTTAATTTGCGCGGGATAGTGGCCTCAATCCCCGAGTTCGTGGCCGAGATCGAGCGACAGATCCCATCTGCCCGCGGACTTATCACCCATGGCCAGGAGCATATCCCCGCACCGTCAGACGTAGATGACAAGGGGCTACGTGGGCTCATCGGACAGGCTCCCATCTCTCCCCTGGCTGATGGTATCGCCCGGACCAGAGCGATCTTTCAACAATTGGTATGAATCGGTTGGCTAACGCCATGGTCCAATCTTCACCTACCGATCGTGGTTCGTCAGGTCAGGTGGCAATTCGCCTATCGAAAGGAGCAGGCTATGTCTTTGATTGTGGGAGCCAGCACCTATTGCTATCTCTATGATCTCTCGTTAGATACTACATTAGAGCGCTTGGCAGCCATCGGCTTCAAGCAGTTAGAGATCATGACCTGTCCACCGCACGTCTGGACCAGAGATTTGGATGCAAAGGCGCGCCAAAACCTGCGCCGGAAAATCGAGTCCTATGGCTTGCAGGTATTCTCCAGCCAGCCCGGTATCTGGCCGGAGCTTTCATTAGCTTCCCCCAACCCGGGCATCAGAGGAGAAGCAGTAAAGCAGATGAAGGAAAATATTCAATTGCTGCATGATCTTGGGGGTAAGGTGCTGGGCATTATGCCAGGAACGATGATTGGCAAAGTAGGCCCAAGCAAAGAACAGGCGTTGGAACTGGCTCGGCAAAGTATCAGTGCCTGCGCAGACGTGGCGGAACACTTTGGAATAACCATCGCTATCGAAAATGTACCACGTGGCTTCGTTGCCACCGCAGACGACGTGTTGCAGCTTATTCAGATGGTTGGAAGCCCTGCGGTCAGGGCAACCATCGACGTTGGCAATGCCAACGTAATAGAACCGCCGCTGCAGGCTCTGGAAAGGGCCAAAGAATACCTGGCCATGGTCCATTTGAATGACAATGACGGCCAATTTGACAAACTACCTGTGGGTCAGGGGACCATCGATTTTGGAGCGATAAGCAAAAAACTGCTCGAAATTGGATACACGCGCCCTTGTATATTGGAAATTGTCATTCCCGGCGGCACTGATGAAGATTTTCGGGTATCTAAGACGGCACTTGAAGAGTTGGGCTGGCAAACCTGAGTTTCGAGGGAGAGACAACATGACCAATGGATCAATAACAGGTGGGGAAATTGTGGTTAGGTGCCTGGAACAAATGGGCGCGGACTATATCTTTGGAATGTGTGGTCACACCGGTGCAGCCATCCTTAGTGCGCTTGAAGATTCGAAAATAAAATTCATCAGCACCCGCCACGAGTCTATCGCTTCTCATGCTGCAGACTGCTACTTCAAGGCCAGCCATAAACCGGCCTTGGTTCTAACACACATTGGTCCTGGCCTGACCAATGCGATCACCGGTGTGGCCCATGCTGCCCTCGATTGCACGCCAATGCTCGTCATTGCTGGCGAAGTGCCGACGTACCGCCACGGCCAGGAGTCTTTTCAAGAGTTAAGCATGCATGCCGACGCCTCTCAGCACGAAATTTACCGTCCTTTCGTCAAGCGGGTCTGGCGGGTGGAACGGATCGACATGCTGCCCTATGTCATAACGCGTGCTTTTAACACGGCTGTATCGGGCCGGTCTGGGCCGGTATTGGTCAGCATCCCTATGGATCTCCTCAGTAAAAAGGCCGACGTGGAGATACCAGACTTGTGGGAGCATATGGCCACCGGTTCTGGGGCAAGAGGCGATGCAGCCCAAATTGCCAAAGCCGCCGAATTGTTGGTTCAGGCCGAGAGACCGGTCATTTTCGCCGGGGGAGGCACGCTGTTATCCGAGGCCAGCCAAGCCCTGACAGAGCTGGCCCATTATCTGAGCATACCGGTGACGACCAGCGTCATGGGCAAAGGAGTTTTCGATGAGCAGGACCCTCTGGCGATGGGGGTAACCGGAATTGGCGGAACCTCAGTGGCTAATAGAACAACCCTGAACGCCGATGTAATCTTAGCCCTCGGCACCCGATTTAACGAGCATGATACCTGTTCGTGGGACTCCCAATACACATTTGCCATTCCCCCCACCAAGCTCATTCAGGTTGATATCGAGCCCGGCGAAATTGGCAATCACTATCCGGTTGAGATAGGGATCGTTGGCGATGCCGCGGCGGTCCTGAGCGACGTACTGGCGGTAGTAAGAGAGACCGTACCTCAGCGGGATGTCTCGCCCTGGGCCAAGGAGCGGCAGGCCGAGATGACTAAATGGCGGCAGGAAGCGACCATAAGCCTGACATCCAATACGACGCCCATCCATCCGCTGCGCGTTATGCATGAGATTCGGACCCTGTTGCCCCGGGATGGCATTGTGGTGACTGATACCAGTACGTCCAAGAGCATCACCACTTCGCAAATGGTGTGCTATACGCCCAGGACCCTTATTACCTCTGGCGGTGGCTGGGCGACCATGGGCTTTGGTACACCGGCTGCTCTGGGCGCTAAATTGGCCTGTCCCGATAAGCCGGTTGTGGCGATAACGGGCGATGGTGGATTCACCGTTTTTCCCCAAACGCTGGCTGCGGCTGTTGAGTATGATATTCCGGTTATCTGGATCATCTTGAATAACTACGGTTACATTTCGATCAAAGGTATCCAAAAAGCCTACACCGGCAGCACCTACGGCACCGAGTTCAAAGTAGAGAAAACAAACCAGCCGTATAATCCCGACTTTGTGCAGTTGGCCCAGGCTTATGGTGTCCGGGCCAAAAGAGTAGAAAAAGCTGACGCCTTGGCATCGGCTCTTAAAGAGGCGCTGGCTGCTCAGCAGCCTTATGTCTTGGACGTGGTTGTAGACCCCGAAGCACCACTCCCAAGGTACGGAGCCTGGGATGCACAGGGACTGTACCAGGATTAGAGACGATGGGAGAAGTCGGGAAATACCCCAGGCTTGCAAGTAAGCACTTTTGAGCCATGAGATGAAAGGCAAGCATCTCTTGATTGGCTATGCGCAAGCCAGCTTCTCCTGTAAGCCTTAGCAAAAGAGACCCCCTGAACTAGCTGAAGGTGCGTTGCCGCCGCGACGCCGCCATTTACGTCTGGGTCTCTTCCCAGTAAAGCCACGAGCTGGCTGTTATTTGTAGAGGAATAGGATCAACACAGTGATTGGGATCGGCTTGATCGGCTGTGGGGAGGTGGCTCAGAGCGTACACATCCCCAATCTAATGAAATTACAGTACCAACAGCGCCCGATTGTCGAGTTGCGAGGTGTGGTAGATGCGATCAAGGAGCAGGCTGAGATGGTGGGCCGGGCAACCGGCACACACGCTTATCCCACGGTCGGCGCGATGCTGGACGATCCGGCCATCGATGCAGTTATGATCCTCACGCCTGAGACATTTCACGCTTCCCTCGCTATCCAAGCCGCCATGGCCGGCCGACATGTTTTCATGGAGAAGCCCATTGCTACGTCCCCTTCTGCGGCTGAAGAAGTGGTGCAACGATGCGCAGACCAGAGTGTCAAGCTGATGGTGGGCTACATGATGCGCTTCGACTCTGATTGCAATAAGACGAGAGAACTCTTGAACCAGGGACTCATCGGCCAGCCCTTAACCTGCAACTCGATCTACATCTGGCCAATAGATGTGGCCGATTATTATGGTCTGATCTTCAAGGCGGACAGCGACAATGTATTGGCAGAGGCGGAAGAGGAACGCCCCAATGTTCCTGACGACGAAATTCCTCCTGGCCTGGTCCGAGATACCTGTTCTCACTACATCAATCTCTTGCGCTATTGGTTCGGAGAGGTCAAGAGCGTTTGGGCCGATATTGACGAGCATAGACCTTTCATTGTGATGCGATTCGAGAGTGGCCTGCTGGCTTCGCACCAGATCAGCGGTGTTGGGGAAGGCACGCGCGAGCACCTGATCACCGGCACGGAAGGCTACATCCGGACCCGGCTGGGCTATCCCCACATTCCCCTCGATTTTGGCAAGACCTCCTTCTTTTCTACACGATACCGAGAGTTACGAGAACCAGTCTTTCCTCGCGTCAATATGTACGAAGCAGAGTTGGAGCATTTTGTCCAGTGCATCCTTGAAGATCAGGAGCCTCAAAGCTCAGGCATCGATGCAGCTAAAGATCTGCAGGTAATGCGGGCCGTATACATAGCAGCAGCGGACAGGCGAGAGGTCGAGGTAGGGAGCGTAGAAAGATGACACAGTTGGCGATCACAGGGGGAAACCCGGTTCGGGACAAACCCTTCCCTGCTTGGCCGGTCTGGGATGACACGGAGCTCGAGGCACTCTCCGAGGTCGTACGCAGCGGTGGGTGGAGTATCTTTCGGGGAACCAAGGTTAGGGCCTTGGAGACACAATTCGCCGCGTACAAAGGGGCTAAGTATGGAGAGGCGTGCATGAATGGTACGGCCGCCCTGGAGGTAGCTTTAAGAGTGGCCGGGGTTGGAGCAGGGGACGAGGTTATTGTGCCGGCCTTAACTTGGCTGACCACGGCCAGCTCGGCCTTATTCGTCAATGCAACCCCGGTCTTTGTCGACATTGAGCCTGATACCTACTGTATTGCCCCCGAACAAATCGAAGCGGCGATCAGCGAGCGCACCAAGGCGGTCATTCCTGTTCATCTGTACAGCCGCCTGGCAGATATGGACCGCATTCTGGATATCGCCCAAAAGCATGACGTGGTGGTGATTGAAGACTGTGCCCACACCCATGGTTCCCGCTGGCGGGGCCGAGGGGTTGGCTCTCTTGGCGATCTGGGTTGTTTCAGTTTCGAGGCCTCTAAGACTATGACTTCGGGTGAGGGAGGAATGATCCTCACCAACAACAGGGAAATGAGCGAGCTTTGTCATGCCTACATTAATTCCGGTCGGTTGCGGAAGGGTGATCGCTCAAGCCAGCAGGTGCTGGGCCGGAACTATCGTCTGACTGAATTTCAGGCAGCTATCCTGCTGGCTCAATTGAACCGGCTGGACGAACATACGGAACATAGGCAAAAGAATGCTCTTTATCTGGATAAGGAATTAGGCAAGATCCCTGGAATCAGCCCCTTAAAACAGGACCCGCGGGTAACCAGGCAGGGGTTCTATGCCTATGTATTTAAGTACAATGGCGAGGGTTTTCAGGGAGCATCGCGCGGACAGTTCTTAGCCGCCCTTTGTGAAGAGGGTATCCCTATCAGCCCTGTCTATGAGCCGGTTCCTTTATCCGTCCTGTTTTCGGGCGCGGCATACCGGCAGCTGAGTCTGCCAGTGGCGGAGCAGGCCAGCTACAGTGAGGCCGTCGTCTTGCCTCAGGCTGTCTTGCTGGGGACGCAAGCGGATATAGACGACATTATCGAGGCAATACGAAAGATTTGGCAGCATGCGGACGAGCTGGAGGATCTGGAGTTGGAAAAGTATAGAAATGTCGTGGCCAGAGGGCCAGATTTCTATACGATGCCGGCAAAGCCGTAAACATACGCTCTCTAGCACCCGATTAGGGGAGGCATATGGAACCTGTTTTTGAACGGCAACGGGCCACATTGCTCATGGAGCAGCAAGGTTTGGACCTACTCCTGGGGTTCGGCAGCCACAATGTGTGTTACCTGAGTGGATATTGGGTGCAGTCTCAATACGCTGAATTCCTGGTAGATGGAGAGCCTAACTTTGTCTTGGCTGCCCTTCCCAAAGATCCTGATCATGCCTCGCTCTTCATCGCCCATGTGGCGGCCAAAGTGGCGAACTGGATGGAGGAGCAACGATACTACGGACGCAGTCCTCATCTGGAATCTCTCGCCCCAGGCATCTACCATTTTCTGTCAGACCTGGAGAAGGACACCACCCTTGCGGAATGTCTGGCCACTGCTTTAGCCGAACTCGGGCTACCGGCCGCGACGATTGGCCTGGATCTGGACCATACGCCGGTTAAATTGTTTCGGGAACTAAGAGACGCCCTGCCACAGGCTACCTTCGTCGATGCGTCCAGCCTGTTCTGGCGTCTGCGCATGGTGAAATCAGAGGAAGAGATCAAGCGGATCAGGAAGGCGGCCCGGGTAGGGGAGCTGGCCATGCAAGCGGCATTCGACGTAGCCCAGGAAGGCGTACGTTGGGGAGCACTTTGGGATGCCATTGAGCAAACCTATGAGCAAGAAGGCGCCGAGCATGCCTTTATTCACCTTGGGTTTGGCCCTAAGGCCAGGCAAGACGGTGCGGAGTGGGAATATGAGTATGTTCAGTCAGGTTGTTACCTTCCAAAAGAGACAGGAATCGCCAGGGACAAGCGGTTGTTGCGCGGCGACGTAGGGCGGATCGATCTGGGTTGTTTCGTGGAAAAGCCCTACCATTGCGACTTAGCCCGGGTGGCCGTGGTTGGCGAAGCCACCGATGAGATGAATCGGGTTTACGCCGCTATGGTTGAGTCCTATCGTAGGATTGCGGCAGCAATCAAACCCGGCGTCGAAGCCGCACAGCTTTTCCATATTGGCTATAGACCGTTGGCCGATGCAGGGTTGCAGCCCACGGTTGTCCTTTTAGGCCATGGGCTGGGGGTGGATACCCATGAACCGCCCTGGTTGTTGCCGACAGATCATACACCCTTGCAGGCCGGCATGGTTTTGACCATCGAGGTGGTCGTCTATACCGATCAGCTGTGGAGTATGAACCTGGAGGACATGGTGTTGGTGACCGAGGAAGGTTGCGAGTTTCTAACCACCTGGGGTCATATTGACGGTCTTCCGCAAATGGTGGTTATGTCTTGAATGATTGAATGAAGGAGGTTTACACATGACGCTTGGTCTGGGAGCTTGCACTTACACCTACGTGTTTGACCATTCCTTGGAAGCCACTTTGGAGCGTCTCGCCGCTCTGGGATTCAAGTGGCTGGAAGTTATGACCGCCCCACCCCACATCTGGCCCAGGGACTTAGATCCAAAAGCTAGAGAAACGCTGCGCCGGCAGATTGAATCCTATGGGATGCACGTGATTTCCAGTCAGCCGGCGTGGCTGGAACTAAACCTGGTCGCCTTCAATCCGGGTATTAGAGCGGAAGTCGTGAAGCAGATGAAAGAAAATATCAAACTGCTTCATGACCTTGGCGGTAAAGTCCTTGATATCTTTCCCGGAAGGCGGGAGGGTCTGGTCGCACCGAGTATGGAGACAGCCTGGGCTCTGGCCAAGGAGATCATCTCAGCTTGTGTAGAAGATGCAGAACGCTATGGGGTCACGCTTGCCATCGAGACAGTACCGCGCGGCTTTATCGAGACGGGGGCGCAGGCGGCCCGGATGGCAGAGGAGATCGGCAGTCCCGCCGTGGGCGTGTGTGTCGATATTGCCAATGTCAATGCTGTCCAATCTCCCATAGCGGCTCTAGAGGAAGCCAAGGAAAGGCTGGCCCTGGTGCATCTATCCGACAACTATGGCGAGCATATCCATGCGCCCATTGGCGAAGGCAATGTCGACTTTGCCGCAGTGGCCAGCAAGTTGATGGAGATTGAATACGATGGCGTTTCGCTTCTTGAGGTCATGACTCGAGACAAGGTGGACGAAGCCTTCGGCCAATCTAAACTCAGGTTGGAAGAGCTGGGCTGGCAGAGTTGACGGATTCTCCACGGAGAATGCGTGCTGAAAGGAGGTCACTTTAAGAAAGGAATGAACCCGTTTTCTGTAGGCGCAACATTGTGTTGCTCGCGGGAGAAGCCGGGAAAGCCCCTTTGTCATATCGGGGGTGCAGACGCCTCACATACAGTGATAGGCCTCTGTTTTTTGGATGTTAGAGCCTTGCCCCGCTTCTCCTGGGAGAAATCACGGTCAGAGCATTTGGGGAAGCGCCGGAAATCTATAACGGGGTTTCACACAAATGAAAATGTGACTCTAGTATCATCAAAGGAGAAAAAAGATGACTAGGCGAATTTTGGTCCTGTTGGCCGTAATGACGATCGTGAGCATGGTAGCAGCGTGTACGGCTGCACCAGGAGCCGCTGTTGAAACGGTGGAGGAGGAGGTCGTCAAAGAAGTAGAAGAAGAAGCCACTGTCGAGGACACGGCCGATCCGGGGCAGATCAAGGAGGGTGGCACCCTGACAATCGCCATCGGTGGAGATATGGACAATTTCGACCCCCAGGCTATGACCCTCATCATATTTAGTGACATGTTCAGGTTTCAGGTCTACGGTAGCCTGGCCAGGATCAACGAGAATCTCGAACTGGTGCCTGATCTGGCCGAATCGTGGGAAATCGTAGATGCCAGCACCTACATCGTGAATCTAAGGGAGGGTGTGAAGTTTCACAATGGCCGGGAGATGACCGCGGAGGACGTGAAGTTCAGCTTCGAAAGGGTCAAGGATATGGCCCCTACTCTAGCCAGGTACGGACAAGGAATCGACTCTATCGAAATCCTGGACGACTATACGATCCAGTTCAACTTGGCGACGGCTAACGCCTACTTTATGGACGATTCGACCTGGGTTTCCATCATCCCGCAGGAAGCGGCAGAGACTTTGGCGTCGGAACCCATCGGGACCGGTCCCTTTAAGTTTGTCGAATGGATACCCAACGACCGGATCGTACTCGAGCGATTCGAGGACTACTGGGACGAAGGGAAACCTTACGTTGACCAGGTTGTGCTGCGGGTCATGCCAGATGTACAGGCGCGCATCGCCAGCCTGGAGGCCGGAGAGGTTGATGTCGTACGAGATGTTTCGGTCGTGGATGCCCTGCGTTTCCTGGACTCGGAAGATATCAGCGTTATAAAGCCTGACAGCTCCACAGCTATCCAGTATTTTGTGATGGTTGGCGGGCAGAATGAGGCTATCATGAACAGCTTTCGGGTGAGGCAGGCCATGGCCCACGCCCTGGACAAAGATGCCGTCAATAGGACAGCCTGGATGGGGCAAGGCACCCCGTTAGTGAGTCCCATCCCGCCTAGTGTAATACACGCCGCGGAGTTTGAGGGTTATCCCTACGATCCAGAGAAGTGCAAGGAAATTCTGGCCGAGGAAGGATACCCTGACCTGGAGGTCACCGTCGAGACGATCTCCGGCTTCTCTGATGGGAAGCAGGCAGCTGTAATCTGGCAGGCCGGGCTGGCCGAGTGTGGGGTAACTATGAACATCGTGGAGTCCGAGATCGCGGTCTGGTTGGACAAGTATATCGGGCAGGAGTATGAAGTTTCCTGGAATGCTGCCGGGCTAAGTGCCAACCCCAATGATTGGATGGACCGCGGTGCCTCACGCTGGATTAGAGCGGAGACGTGGGTTAATGAAGAGGCCATAGAGTTATGGGAGGCAGGCAAGTCCGAGATCGATCCGCAGAAGGCTGCAGAGAATTTCGCACGCTTGCAGGAGATCAATGTCGAGGAGTTACCGGTAATCATGATCGGTGCGGCCCCGTCGGTTTCCTTAGTCCAATCTGATGTCAAGAACTGGCATGTGAGCCCTAGCCAACTGCGTCTGTACCGCGAGGTCTGGCTGGATCAGTAACTTTGCCATTTACTTGACAACGTTTCAGCCCCAAATTTGGTGGGGCAACGCCCAGACCGATGATGGACGACCGCCGACAAATGTAAGCTGTTTCGGCGCTCAACGGTCGGCGGACAGGGGCAAGCCAGCTCTGTCAAATTGAAAGTGTGTCCGTTAGAAAGTTTTTGGCAAAGGAATGACGATTTATCCGGAAGTAGGGCGTAGGGCCTTTTCTTACGCCCTGCCCCTTACTTTCGGCTTAACTATCTATTGAGGAAAAGCAGTGAGCCAAGCCGACGATCTCTATGAATTTGCTTCAGGTTATCTGGTTGGGGGGCTGTGTGGATCTGGCCGCCTGAACCACGCCCTGGGCCAGCCCTTCTACGTCACCCAAGGGGAGGGTAGCAAGGTCTATGACTTGGAGGGACGGGAGTATGTGGACTTACATATGTCTTTCGGAGCCTCGTTCCTGGGCCATGGCCACCCCAAGGTGCGTGCAGCCATTTCCAAGGCCCTGGATTTGGGCATCCTCTGTTCTCATGAAACGCCGTACCATAGCCGGCTGGCCAAGAAACTGGTGGATATTCTGCCCTGCGCTGATCTCGTACGCTTCACCATGTCTGGGACAGAGACGACCTATTATCTCCTTCGCTTGGCCCGAGAGTACACAGGCAAGGACAAGATAGTAAAGTTCGAAGGCCATTTCCACGGCTATCACGACTACTTGCAGTACAATCATTCTCCTGCGCCAGGCCAAGGCTTACCAAATATCCGCCGCGAGAGCGGAGGCGTCCCCCAAGGTCTTGATGAGCTGGTGATCGTCCTGCCATTCAATGATCTCGAGAGGCTTGAGGAAACCCTCGTCAGCCGGAGTGATGAGATCGCTGCCGTCATCCTCGAACCCATTAACTACAACAGTGGTGGGATCCTGCCCGGACCGGGCTATTTGGAGGCCATGCGTGATTTGACAACAGCCAACAATATTGTCCTTATCTTTGACGAGATCCTGTCCGCATTCCGCACTGGGCCGGGCTGTGCTCAGGCTTATCTGGGGGTGACGCCTGATCTTTGTGCTGTGGGTAAGGCCCTGGGCGGGGGGATGCCTATCAGCGTCTTTGCCGGCAAACAGGAGATCATGGCAGACATTGCTCCTCTGGGCCAAGCCCAGCACAGTGGTACTTATCCTGGTCACCTCACGGCCGTTATGGCTGCAAATGCAGTTCTGGATGAGATTACCCAGTTCGACTTCTACGAGAAGTTGCTGGGGCGATGTGACCATCTATACGAGGGTATCCGCGAAATTATTGCCAGAACAGGTGTGAGGTGTTGGCTCCAGGCCATTGGGGCCGAATTTTGCTTTCTTTTCGGCCTGGATGAGGAGCCCACCGACTATGCCGCGGTGGCCCAGAGCGACACGAGGCTACTCCATCAGTTCTGTGCCGCCGCCCTGCGTCATGGCATACACTTTCACAGTGGTCTGCACCTGAGCATGTCCTCGGCCCACTCCAAAGAGGACATAGATCGAGCGCTTGAGGGCATAGAAGCAGCCATACGGGAGATTGTTTAAGAAATTATTCGAAGGAGTTGATCATGCGACTGGCTGCCGGTTATATATTGCAGGAAGCAAACACCTTTTCACCACTTGAGACCACACTCGATGACTTCCGAGCGGACCACCTCTGCTTGGGGGACGAGATTTGGCAACGGTTTCGTGGTACAAACACCGAAATGGCCGGCTTCATCGATGCTGCTCACGCGGAGGGGGTCGAATTATTGCCTATTATTGGGGCCCGGGCTATCTCTTCTGGGCGGCTTAACCATGAGGCTTACAACTTTATCAAGACCAACCTCTTGGCCGGTCTGCAAGAGGCCGGTCAGTTGGACGGGATCTTGCTGGCTCTGCATGGTTCCATGGCGGTGGAGGAACTTGATGATCCTGAGGGTGATTTGCTGGCTGCTGCCCGTGACCTGGTTGGAGAGGATCTGCCGCTGGTGGCTAGCTTGGACATGCATGCCAACATCACCCGGCTTATGATAAGTTCTGCCGATGCCTTGGTGGGCTTCCGTACCCACCCCCACACGGACCAGCACGACACCGGCCAGCGAGCGGCTAATATTCTCTTTTCAATATTGAAGGACCAGCTTCGGCCTACAGTAGCCTTTCGAAAGGTGCCCGTAATCACCTACCCGGAGCGAATGCCGACCAGCATCGAGGGGCCAATGGCCGACTTGGTGGCTCGCGCCAAGGAGCTGGAGAAGCAACCAGGGGTGGTTTCCATATCAGTCTTCCCTGTGCAGCCCTGGTTGGATGTCGAGGAGATGGGGTCTACGATGGTGGTGGTCACAGACAATGATCCTGCCCTGGCCCAAGGCTTGGCGGACGAATTGGGCCAGATGCTGTGGGAACGGCGGCAGCAGTTTAAAGTGCCATTGTTTTCATTGGCCGATGCGATTGAGCGGGCTCTTCAGACAGAGGGCCCGGTGATACTTTCCTACGCCAGTGATAACATCAGTGGAGGCTCGCCTGGAGATAGTACCCTCGCGCTTCAAGCTCTGGTAGAGCAAGAGATAGACGCGCGAACTTTACTAACTCTGGTGGATTCTCAGGCGGTGGCTCAGGCTATTGAGGCAGGAGTCGGCCAGAAGGTGACCCTGGAAGTCGGGGCTAGAATCGATCAGGTCTACAGTCAGCCCGTGCCGGTGACCGGTATAGTGCGGCTTATTTCCGACGGCCAATTTACCTATAAAGGCCCTCTTTATACCGGGCTAAAGGCCAACATGGGGCGAACGGTGGTGCTTCAGTCAGGAGGTATCTTCCTGGTGCTGAGCGAACGCGCCATATCCACCTTTGACCCGGAGCTTTACCGCAGCGTTGGCCTTGAACCTGGCGAGGCCAAGATCGTCGTGGTTCGGGAGAACGGGGCTTTTCGGGCCGCGTATACCGAGATCATGACGGAAGCCCTACCCTTGGACACGCCGGGCTTCAGCACCTCCAATCTTAATTTGCTGCCCTTCAAGAGGGTCCCTCGCCCCTTGTATCCGCTAGACCGCGACTTTTCCTGGACTCCCTTGTAAATGGCATCGCAGACCGGGGGCATACTATGCTGGCATAGGCGCGGTAGGTCCCCCAAAAAACCATTCTTGTTCTCGTTGCTGGCCCGCAGGGTCTGTCGAACTCCGCAGTAAATGCCTAAAGTATCTTTCGTTGGAGGTATTTTGCTAACGTACAACCTGCCAGTCTGACATGGCTTACCGACTCCCGACCGGTGACCGTCGATCAGCTTACGTTTTACAGCGGCCAGCGGTCATCCGTCATCGGTCTGGGCGTTGAATAACTGGATTTGCAGCCAAAATCTTGTCAACTATATGGGGTGTCCGTTAGCAAAGGAGGAATGAAGAATGCAAATCATGACGGTTTTGGGTCCCATCTCGCCAGATGAACTGGGTGTTACTGCGGCTCACGAGCATCTCATCTTGGACAGCTACTATGTCAGCGGGGATGCATTTCTGGCCTGGACTGGTTGTATGGCTGATGGGCTTCTCATCGATGAGGCGTTGATTATCGACGAACTCGCTTATTTTCAGAAAGCGGGCGGCCGATCCGTGGTGGAGGTCACCACACCTGATTTGCGACGCAATCCCCAAGGTCTCAAGCGCATCGCCGAAGCCACTGGTCTAAATGTCATTATGGGCTGTGGCTGGTATAGGGGGCCATTCTTGCCCGAACGAATCGAGCGCGCCAATGCCAATGAGCTGGCAGCCGAAATCGTGCGAGACCTTACCGAAGGTGCGGATGACACCGGGATTCGGGCGGGGATCATTGGTGAGATCGGTGCTGACAAAGATTATATTGCCCCGGCTGAGGAACGTGTATTCCGGGCTGCCGCTAGAGCCCATAATCAGACGGGCGCAGCTATCACTACCCATGCTTTCCTCTACCCGGTGGGCCTCGATCAACTGGATATTCTAGAGGAAGAAGGGGCAGATTTGCGGCGAGTCATTGTGGGGCACTGCGACACATATCTTAGCCTGGACTATCATGAAGCGATTGCCAAGCGGGGAGCTTATGTACAGTATGATGACATCGGTAAGCGTTATCATTGCCCCGATGAGCGCCGCATCGCCGCTTTGATAGAGCTCCTCAGGCGTGGCTATGTATCCCAGATCCTTCTCTCCTCTGATGTCTGTTTACGCTCGCACTTACACCTGAACGGGGGCATTGGCTATGACCACGTCCTGGCAAAATTCCTACCGGCCCTGAGGGAAGCGGGGGTCAGCGAGGAGCAGATCGAAATGATGACGGTGGAAAATCCTAAGCGGGTTCTGGCTTTCTAAGGGAAAGGAGAAGGAAAGGCCCTATGAAGACTATGAAAGCTTGGCGGTGGTACGATTTTGGTGACATGCGGCTTGACGAGATACCCGTTCCAGAACTGAAACCCGGTTGGGTAATTGCCAAGACGAAGGTGGTTCAGCCCAGCGTTACGGAGGCCATCAGAGCTTTGGGTCTGCCTACATTAGGCGTAAGAACCATCCGCAAGTTAATCGCGGAGAGCGCGCCCATCCAACTCTTCGGGCACGAATTTTGTGCCGAGGTTGTAGAAGTTGGCGATGGAGTCAAAGGGTTGAAGGCAGGTGACCGGGTCGCAGCCAGTTCCTACGTGCCATGCCACGAATGCCCCCTATGCCTGACCGGGCAACAACACCTCTGCCGCCGGGGACCCGTGATTGGCCGTCATTTGCCAGGTGCCTTTGCCGAATTCTTGGCCCTGCCGGCAGAGATTCTGGTCAAAATCCCGCAGTGTGTCGATGATCATGAGGGAGCGATCATCCAGCCCCTTAGCGGTGCTGTTACCGCGGTGGCCACCGCCAGGATCGAGATGGGGGACACTGTGGCCGTTTTCGGCCTGGGAGTCATGGGACTGTACTGTGCTCAAGTGGCTAAAGTGTCGGGAGCAAGGCGCGTCATCGGGGTCGACGTCCGTGAGGAGACGTTGAGTATAGCTAGAAAGTTGGGCGTTGATGTCACCATCAATGCCAAGAATGATGATCCGGTAAACAGCATCATGGATATTACGAATGGTTCGGGAGTTGAGGTGGCATTTGAGTGTGCGGGAGGCCGCCCCGAACAAGGCTTGGCCGGTAGCTCCACCCTGATTCAGACCATTGAAGTGATGAGAGATTTTGGAAAAATCGTTCAGGTAGCACTTTTCGGTCAACCCGTGGAATTAGATACCGATGTCTTTCGACAAAAGAGTCTGGCCTACCTCTTTCCTGAAGCACCAGGGCGGTTGGCGTACACCGTCGATCTGCTCGCTTCTAAACGGGTGGGCGTGAAGCCAACGATCACCCACCTGCTTGAAGGGTTGGAGAAGACTCCGGAAGCTTTTGAAATTACGAGTAACAAGGCAAGTTATCAGGCGATCAATCCAGCACAGGTTGTGATCTCACGTTAGGGCCTAACTCCAGATTTTCTTGCACACTGACCAAGAAGGTCTTGCAATTAAACCCTTAACCATTCCGGTCTATCCGGGTTAGGAGGAACAATGCCAAACATAATGACAGTGTTGGGTCCTGTCGCGGCTGACACGTTGGGCATTGTACTTCCGCACGAGCATCTGCTGTGCGATATGCGCCGGGTAACCGGTAACTTCGATCATTTGGTGGACGACGCAATGCTGGCCATCAAAGAGGTAAAGCAATTCAAGGACGCAGGTGGTTCCTCCGTAGTTGACGTGACGAGCTGGGGGCTGGGGCGGGATCCGCGTACACTCCAGCTTATTTCACAAGAGACAGGACTGCATATTGTGATGGGCTGTGGCTGGTATCGGGAATCCTTCTTTGACCGTCCGCTGTACGAGAGCACCGTAGATGAGATCGCAGCCGAGATTGTGGCTGAGATCAACGACGGGGTGGGCGATACCGGCGTGCGGGCTGGAATCATTGGGGAGGTTGGGTCGGATAAGCATTTCATTTCTCCAGCAGAGGAAAGATCCCTGAGAGCTGCCGCCCGAG
Organism: Caldilineaceae bacterium; assembly: GCA_958295845.1. GTDB lineage: Bacteria > Chloroflexota > Anaerolineae > Caldilineales > Caldilineaceae > Bin5. The sequence continues at coordinate 2,888,058 of OY282376.1, read as the reverse complement.
CGCAACGTCAAACGGGCCTGACGATCACCACTCATGCCGTGCTCAGCCCGGTGGGGCTGGCTCAACTGGATCTTCTGGAAGAGGAAGGGGTAGATTTGCGACGGGTGATCGTAGGGCACTGCGATGGCTATCCTCACCCAGATTATCACCAGCTTCTGGCCAAGCGCGGGGCTTATGTGGAATTTGATACATTTCGAGGACGATATAGCTGGGATGTCCACAGGAGGTTGGGACTCGTCACGGAGTTCATCCAGAGAGGTTACCTGGAGCATCTCCTCTTGTCCCACGATATTTGTTGGAAGTCACACCTGAAAGCCTACGGCGGCACTGGCTACGATTTTCTTCTCACAGAGTTTGTGCCAATGCTCCAAGAGGCGGGCCTGAGCCAGGAACAGATTCAAGTCCTCCTTGTGGAGAATCCTCGTAGGGCCTTATCAGGTGAAGATTGACCCAGCCGCAGGGGAAAGAGTCTAAAGTGGTCTTCTCGGAGGGACAAACATGGGCTTGTTCATCGTACGTAGATTATCAGCTACTGTAGTTGTCCTGATTTTCGTTTCCATCTTCGTCTTTGTGGCCATGCGCTTGGCGCCCGGAGACCCGGCCATGCTTATGCTTGGGGCGGATGCGGCTGGCTACGTTATAGGAGGCGCCGGAGAAACAGCCTACCAAAAATCGCTTTACGAGGAGAAGCTGGAGGAACTGCGGCGTGAGATGGGACTGGACAGACCAATTTACATTCAATACCTCTTCTGGATCAGGGGTATCCTTGGGGGTAATCTGGGCCATTCGGTTCGAAACGAGCTGCCCGTGTTACCAATCATCTTGGGTCGGCTTCCTGCTACCTTAGAATTACTCGTACTCGCCGTGATTATGGCCATGATCGTGGCCGTACCTGCCGGCATTTTGGCCGCTGTTAAGCATCGTTCAATGATTGATTACGCGGTAGGTACCTTCGCCGCCGCCGGTTTCGCCATTCCGGTCTTTTGGCTAGGACTGTTGCTCATTCTAATTTTTGGGGTTAGGCTGGGCTGGTTTCCAGTCTCTGGCTACGTTCCACTATGGGAGAGTCCTGTGGAGAACCTGAAACGGGCTTTCTTACCTAGCTTGACTTTGGGGTTGTACTTGATGGCCTACTTCGTGAGGTTTTTGCGGGCTGACATGTTGGAGGTACTCCAGCAGGATTACATCCGGACAGCCACTGCCAAAGGGCTTACGCAAAGCCAGTTAATCCTCGGGCACGCGCTGAAGAACTCCCTCATATCATTGCTAACCATCATAGGAATTGTCGTTGGGGGACTGCTCAGTGGTTCGGTGATCATTGAACAGGTCTTCGGCTGGTCTGGGTTGGGCTGGCTGCTGGTACAGTCGATTTTTCAAAGGGACTATCCGATGGTGCAGGGCATAGTCCTTTTGGCCGCATTCGGATTCACCATGGTCAACCTGCTAGTTGATATTAGTTATGGGCTGTTGAATCCCCGCATTCGGGCTCAGTTTTCAATGTAAGGCACGTTGATAAGTCTAGTTGAAAGAAAGGACAGACTCAGTGGGTCGAATAGCTGCTCTCGAGCAACCACCCGAGACGCTGAAACGAGGGCCTTTGGCCAGGATACGGCAGTTGCGTAAGACGAGCAAGCCGGTGCTTCTGGCTGGAACGATATTATTTCTAGTTCTTCTTAGCACTTTTTTTCCTGGGGTCTTGAGCCCGCACGATCCGAACGAGATCCATCCAGAATTGGCATTATCCCCACCCTCGCTGGACTTCATCATGGGAACAGACGAATTTGGCCGGGACATTTTCAGCAGAATCATTTTTGGTACTCGGGTAGCTATCGTCATTAGTTGGGCATCGGTAGGATTGGCGTTTGTTATTGGCATCCCCCTGGGCTTAATATCCGGGCTGTATGGGGGGTTGGCCGACGGGCTCACTATGAGAGTTATGGACGCGGTGTTAGCGTTTCCTTCGTTGATCTTCACCATACTGATCGTGGCCGCCTTGGGTGCTTCTCCCTTCTCAATCATCGTCTCGATTGGCTTCCTCTTCACCCCTCGCTTCGCTCGATTGGTTCGTGGCAGTGTCCTTGTCCTTAAGGATGTAGAGTTCGTCGTTGCCAGTCGGGCTTGCGGGGCTGGCAGCTCCAGAATCATGTTCAGGACCATTCTGCCCAATACTATGGCACCGATTCTAGTTCAAATTACCTTGGGGATGGCCCTGGCCATTTCGATCGAGGCGGGCCTGAGCTATCTGGGACTGGGCATTCAGCCACCCACGGCCACCTGGGGAACCATGTTGCGAGATGCCCAAAGGTATCTATACCTGGCTCCTTGGTACACCCTGGCCCCTGGTGTAATGATTTTCGTCGTCATCCTTGTTCTGAATTTCTTTGGAGACAGGCTGCGTGATGCTCTCGATCCCAGACTGAAGCGGGTATGAAGGCTATAGGATCAAGCCAATGTATCGGGTGGTACTCCCTGCATAAACAGTTGATAAATCGGAGGATCCGATTTTGAGCCAAAAGAGGAGGCTCGTATCATAGGCCCAGGCTATTTGATCCGAAACGAGCTACAAATGAATTTTGAGCGCTTAGTTCCTCTATGTCTGACGCTGGTTGACACATCCCGCTCCACGATTATAATCCAACCCTAATTCCTCGGGATCAGAGTCTCTTGTCTGGATTGGTCATCGTTCTACACTGTAGGCTCAAAATAAACCCGCCGTTCTCGACTGCTCACCATCTGCACAGGGACGAACCAGGAATGTTTTTGTGCGAAGGAGGTAATGCTCGCTACGGTCACAGTGATCAGCGGCGACCGGGTCCGCCGCCCGATAGCTGAGGTGGCACAGCAGTATTTTGCCGAGGTGGTATCGAGATGTTCATAGAGGAGGCAACCGTGGCGGCTAACCTGGAGGGAATCCGCCCTGGCGGCAATCTGGATTTCTCGCATTTCGGCTGGGATTGGGGCGCTATAGATCCGGATGCATCCTCGCTGCTGCACCCGTAGGGCGCCAGCAACTTTGCCTGCATCTCGAACCCGCGCCTGGGCGAGCTGATCGAGCAGGGGCTCTCAATCGTGGATCCACAGAAGCGCCAGCCCATCTACGAGGAGATCCAGGAGATCTTTGTGGAAGAGGTGCCGGTGTTATACTTGCAGATCGACTACTGACACAACCTCCTTAACGCCAAGGTCAAGGGCCTGCCGGAGGAAGCGCTGGACGGCGATATGGTCTATCACGAGGCGTGAGGTAGGTTTAAGATAGAAAGAGTTTGGGGATGGCCGGGCCGTCCCCAAACTTGAAGTTATCGAGACGACTCAGCGGCGGGACAATACTATGGCACGCTATACCGTTGCACGTTTGGCCGAGGGGCTGGTTGTCCTGTTATTGATCAGCGTGGCGACGTTTCTCATTATGCGCCTGCTGCCCGGCGACCCGGTAATGATCTTGCTGGGGGAGGGAGGGGGAGGGATACGGATGAGCGAGGAACAGATCGAAGCCATTCACCGCAGGTGGGGCTTGGATGATCCCTGGCACGTCCAGTATCTGCTCTGGGTTAAGAATATGTTTACCGGCAACTTTGGCGTATCCATCTTCCGGCCCGGCGTGCCCGTACGCGAGATGATCTTTGAAGCCATTCCGGTGACGTTCAATATAAGCGCGGCCGGGTTGATCATCGCGCTTGCACTGGCCATCCCGATGGGCATTATGGCCGCGACAAAGCGCAACTCCCTCTTTGACTACGCGGCCACTATTTTTTCAACGCTGGGCGTCGCCTTGCCCAACTTTTGGATTGCGCTGATGTTGATCGTGCTCTTTTCCTTGGTACTCAAATGGCTGCCCCCTTTTGGTCTTCACTCCTGGAAGGGCTATATCATGCCCGTCATGGTAATTGCCACACTGCAGATGGCAGTCATCATGCGTGTCACGCGCGGCAGCCTGATCGAGGAGTTGGGAGAGGATTACGTGCGCACGGCGCGAGCCAAAGGGCTGGCTGAGCGGAGAGTGATCGGGATCCACGCCATACGCAACGCGCTGCTGCCAGTGGTCACGGTGATCGGAGTCCAATTCGCCTATATCCTCAGCGGCACCATCATCGTGGAGACGGTGTTCGCCCTGCCAGGCATCGGCCGCCTCTTCACCGACTCGGTGTTGCACCTGGACTACCAGGTCGTGCAATCCATCGTGTTTCTGCTGGCCGTTATCGTTGTCGTGGTAAACCTTCTGACCGATCTGACCTATGCCCTGATTGACCCACGGATACGCATCGAATAACGCAGCCTTTTGGCAGCTATGGGAAAGCCCATGGAAGTCGCAACTTCAAAAGAACAGATCGCACCCGTGGCGGAGGAGTTGCCGCGCCTCTCCGAGACGTCGCGCGCCTGGCGCCGCTTCAAGGCCTACCGTATGGCGGTGATCGCCGCGGCCTTTATTATCCTGCTGTGTTTAATGGCCATCTTTGCGGATACCCTCGTCCCACACGACCCACTGGAAATTTATTCGGGGAAGCGGGGTGTCGGTCCGTCCATCGAGCATCTGATGGGCTTTGACCACGTGGGGCGTGATCTGTTCAGCCGCGTCATCTATGGCTCTCGCGTGGCGCTGATCGTCGGCCTGGGGGCGTCGAGCATCGCTGTCATCATCGGCGTGATGGTCGGTGTAACCGCGGGCTATTTCAGCGGCTGGCCCGACAAGCTACTGTCCCGCCTGACGGACACGCTGATGGCCTTCCCTATCATCGCGCTGCTGTTCTTGCTGGCGTCGTTAGTGGGGCCCAGCCTGGTCACGACCGTCGTCGTCATCGGCGTCACGGGTTGGGCAATATACGCGCGGGTGGTGCGCGCTCAGGTGCTGAGCTTGAAGAGACGGGAGTTCGTTGTGGCAGCGCTAGCTATCGGTGCCAGCGACCTGCGCATCATCCTCCGCCACATCCTGCCCAATGTGTTGGCGCCGGTGATCGTGCTCGCCACCTTGGGTGTGGGCACTATCATCATCCTCGAGGCCGCCCTGTCCTTCCTCGGCCTGGGGATTCAGCCCCCTACCCCCTCCTGGGGCGGCACCTTGTCCGACGGCCGGGCTTTTATTCTTCTATTTCCGCACATCGCCATGGCGCCGGGAATAATGATCGTGCTGACCGTGCTGGCCTTTAACCTGCTCGGCGATGGACTGCGCGATGCCCTCGATCCACGTCAGAAGGACATAGTCTAAGCATCCATCAGACTGCTAGCTCCGGTCCATATCGCCCGGGCTTATCTCAAAATCATCCAGCGGCCAGATGGGCCGCCGGATCTTCTCGAACGGAAACTTGCTGAAGTTGAAGCTGAAGACACCGCCGGCATCGGGGTAGAGCAGGCCGCGGGACAGTGGCTCAAAGTCAGCGCGCATGTGGTTGAAGGCCTTGCTGACCAGCACATTCAGCTCCTCAAAGCGGATGCCGAAAAGTTTGAGCTGCTCTCGGTCATGGAGCTGGCTGGGGAACGGATTGACAATGACTCCGACTCCACCGATTTCCAGCAATGCGCTTTCTCCCAGGTCTCCTGGCTGCCCCTGCATAAAAGGCCCCTTGTGTATGAACTTGCCTTCGGACAGCGCCTTGACAGTCGCCGTGCCGCTAACCGGTCCACCGCCAAAGCGCGGATCGCTCTTGCCGCCGAGTTCGACCTCGATCTGCGCGCCGATGCCCCCCGCATGGGCCTGCTCCACGGCCTCGGCATCGAACAGCGGCCCGAACACCGCGCCCGGCGTGCCCCGCTCGATAAGCGCCGAAAGCATCGCTGTCGCGTCGCCATAGGCACCTGAGTATGGGCAGTCAGTAAAATCACCTAGCAGAAAGGGGCCCGGATCATTGGCGGTTTGTTCCACCGCGTCCAGCGCCTCATCAATGCTCACTATATCGATGGTCAGCACATCACGGGTACGCCAGATCTCTGCGCCGAACTCGTCGAGATAGTCATTCACCAGCTCAGACGGGCCGTCCATCACGAGCACTGCACTCGTCCCGGTCCAGGGCTGATCGCAAAAGGGATAGGCAGGCATAAAACTCGCGTCAAGCAGCTGCGGGTCTTCAGCCTGAATCACCTCTGCGCGCTTGAGCAGGGTGAACATGGGCGTATTGGGAACCGTCGTGCGTCCGTGATCGATGCCGAACAGCACGGGCGGATGGATCGAGTGGCATTGCGGTCGGATTTCCCCGCGCAACGTGCGCGCGAGCAGGCTGGCCGTGCGGACCGCAGTCTGCCGCACGTCGATGTGGGGCGTCGTGTGGAAGCCGCAGATGATGTCGCAGTCGCGCACGAACTGTGGCGAGAGGTTGCTGTGCAGGTCCAGCGACGCCGCAATCGGCACGTGGCTGCCGACAATCCGCCTGATCCGCCCGACAAACTCGCCTACCGGGTCGTCCAGATGCTCACAGGCCATGCCGCCATGCAATGGCAGCAGAATTCCGTCGAACGGAGCTTCATCGCGCAGCTGGCGTTCGATGCGCGCCCACAGCGTTTCGAAGGCGTGCTCGGTCACACTGCCCCACGGCCAGGCAAAAGCGCAGACGCCGCTGACCAGCTGCCAGCCTTCGGATTCGGCTACCTCGAGATAGCCGCCGAACCAGAGGTCGCCTTCGCGGAAGCGCTCGAGGCTCTCGCCCTCCTGCACGAAGTAAAGACCCTTGTCGGTAAAGGCTTCAAGTGTGGTGGGATATTTGTTAAAGTCATGGGTTTCCGTTGCGATTCCGCACATGAAAATGCGTTTCTGGACAGACATAGGCAGTCACCTGACCCATATTCTGACGGTCGTCCCCTACATTCTAGATCGTAGTGGCGTCGCGGCGACGACCTTCTCTTGGACGACTGTCTCTTTTTGGATAACAGTCTCTTTTTGGATAACAGGCTCTTTCTCCGTGACGACTCGCGTCACTTCTACCTCTTTCTTGCAGGCGGTCAACACAATCGAACCGAGGATTTGCTGTTCGGAAAGGATTTCGGCATTCACGACCAATCTCCCCTCTTAGGGTCGGAACCCTCTTACCATCAGCCCGCGCTGCTCGTTGGTTTTTCGGGCCTCCTGTGCTCGTTTCTCAGCCTCCGCCCGGTTCGCTACTGTGTACCCGCTGATCGTCACAAAATCATCGGGACGGCGATAGCGGTTGATGAACACCGGCCGTTGTATGTCTGAAAAGTTGGGCTTGGAGCCGTGCACGGTCCTCACGTGGAAGAATATCGCGTCGCCGGCCTGTCCCTCCACAGGTAACGCCGCTTCCCAGGGCCATTCATCCTCGTCCAGGCCCAGGTGTGAGGAGGTATCGATGTGCCGGAGCTGACCTATGCGGTGAGAACCAGGCACCACGTGCAGCGCGCCTCTTTGCACATCCGTATCCACGACATAGTTGAGAATCGCAACCGGACCTTCGTATTTGTGCTCGAAATAGACCGAGTCCTGGTGCAGAATCTTGGGAAATCCGCCCACTGGCTCTTTCACCAGGCTCTGGCCTAGACCGAACAGCTCAATGTCCGGACCCAGGATGGCCTCAACAACGTCCAAGGCCGTGGCATCAAGCGCTGCCTGGAGAAATGCGCCGCTGGTATAGTAATTGATACCCACAACATACACCTGTTTGTCGCGCTCATAACCCTCCGGCGCAGGGATGAACAACGTTCCGTTGGGTGTATGCCAGCCATCAGGGGCTTTTTCCGCCTGGTCGAGCTGTTTGATGCCGATATCGACGGACCGCATGATGTCGTTATACATTGCGTCAACGTAGGCGTCCATGAGACCACGCACCACGAGACAACCGTGTTCGCGGTAGATAGCAGCCGCCTGTCTTAAATCAAGGTCGGCGGCAAAGACCTCAATGTCTGAGATGCCGGCCCCCAGTTGATCAGTTGGTGTCATTTTACCCGGCCTCCTTGTGCGCAATCTTGAGGCGATATTGATTCGTCTCTCCTCCAAGGTCGAGGGTCACCGCGTTGGTGCATCACCGTTGGGCAAGTCTCCCACGGCAGGCTTGCGCCGCGCTGCATTCCTGTTACAATTCCCCAATCACACCCAGGTATTGTCGTCCCAAAATGCTTTTGGTGCAACCCCCTGGCGAGCCGCCTTGGATCATGAGAAACCCAAGCGCAAACGCCTGGGCTTCAGTCAGCGCAGTGGGTTATTCCACTTAGAAGCCTATTATCGAGCAGATAGGCACAAGACTCTGCCTTTCATCCCCTGGCTAAGGCCGAAGGGGTTTCCCCGGCTTCTCCCATAACCACATCATGAGGAGATTTGTCAGATGTCTGAATTGATATACGCATCAGCTACAGCCGTGGCCAAAGCCATACGCACGAAAGAGGTTTCATCTGAAGAGGTCGTGAAAGCATACGTGCAGCGCATAGAGGACGTCAATCCGCAATTGAACGCCGTTGTCCGACTGGATGCTGAGGGGGCCTTGGCAGAAGCCCGCCGGTCAGATGAAGAATTGGCAAAGGGCGGTCTGCGAGGTCCCCTGCACGGCGTTCCGATGACGATCAAGGACGCCCTGGACACAGCCGGGGTGATCAGCAGCGGGGGCACGCAGGGGAGAAGCGCCTTTGTTCCAGAGCAAGACGCCACGGCGGTGGCCCGCCTGCGCGACGCTGGCGCGATTCTGTTGGGCAAGACCAACACACCGGAACTGACGCTCGATTTCGAGACGGATAACCTGGTATACGGCCGCACCAACAACCCTTACGACTTGTCGCGTACCTGTGGCGGCAGCAGCGGAGGAGCGGCGGCGATCATCGCCGCGGGTGGGATTCCCTTTGATATCGGAAGCGACACCGGCGGGAGCATTCGTTTGCCGTCGCACGTTTGCGGCACAGCCGGCATTCGACCCACGTCCGGACGGGTCCCGCGGACCGGCCACATTCTTCCCCCTGCGGGCCTTGATCAGTCATTGACGCAGATCGGTCCTATGGCGCGTTACGTCGAGGACTTGATCACGATCCTGCCCATCATCGCTGGCGTTGACTGGCGCGACCCGGCGATCGTTCCCATGCCATTGGCTGACCCGAACCAGGTGAATCTCAGCGATCTGCGCGCTGCCTTTTACACGGACAATGGCATCGTAACGCCCACGCCGGAAATAATGGCCGCCGTGGAAGCAGCCGCATCCGCTTTGGAAAAAGCCGGGGCAACCGTAGAAGAAGCGCGGCCACCCGGCATGGAGAAAGCGATGGACCTCCTGCTTGGCTGCCAGTTAGGAGATGGTGGTGCAGGTTTCAAGCGACTCCTCGACCTGTACGGCACCACGGAACCACATCCGAGGATCGCGAACCTGATAGCTATGGCCCAGGGATCGAAAATGACGTCCGACACATTGAGTGGCTTGGTTTTCGAGACTGACCAGTTTCGAAGTGAAATGCTCTCCTTTATGGAAGCGTACGATGTCGTGGTCTGCCCGGTACTCCCCTTTCCGGCTCCACCTCACCGAGCGTCGAGTATCCAGTTGCCCGTGTTTGCGTACACCGCCACCTACAACTTGACCGGCTGGCCGGCGGCCGTCGTCCGCGTTAGCACGTCTCCCGAGGGGTTGCCCATCGGCGCCCAGGTCGTGGCGCGGCCGTGGCGTGAGGATGTGGCGCTGGCAGCCGTCAAGCATCTGGAGGAGGTGTTTGGCGGCTGGCAGCGCCCTCCGATGTAGCATTCAATCGCCCGCACCGCTCCCTAAGCCCTTCGCCTGCAAGCCCCTCTTTTCGACCTGGCATCACTTCCCGCCTCCCTCCGTCACAAGAGGAGCTTTGGCTTCGTCCCTCTTCAGTGCCCTCGCTGTGGACGCACCCTCGAACTCGCCGAAATCTGGGAGCCCAGACGTGGGCACAACCGTTTCTTCGCACTCTTGACGATCACCAATAGCTTGCCCGGAAAGAGCCAGGCACGGATTGTCGTCGTTCCTTCTTGCACGACGATTCACCATCTTTACAGACGATTTGTGGGCGACGGATCAAGTTTTGACAGGTCGGTTATATAGAGTATGATGGATGCGGAATCCGGTTCCACATGATGTACGAATCCGAACTGATCTTGCGAGAGAGAAAAATTGGCAATACGCACCATCCCTGAACGGGACTATCGTCTGGTCAGCACATACAAAACATATACCCCCCTCGACGATGACGCCATCGAAGAAAAGGTCGAACAAGCGTGGTGGTCACCCGATATCCCCCGCGACCAACTCAAAGCACTGATGCAGCGCACCAACCGCTACGGTCTCCTCGATTTTGGCCTGTGGATCATCCTGCTTGGGGTGAGCGGCTACCTGGCCTGGATCTCCTGGGGCACCTGGTGGGCGATTCTCGCCTTTTTCATCTATGGGACGCTCTACTCCTCATCCGACGCGCGATGGCACGAGTGTGGCCATGGCACCGTGTTTCGCACCCGCTGGCTAAACGAGCTCTTTTACCACATCAGCTCCTTCATGACCATACGTGAAGCTAACCTCTGGCGTTGGAGCCATGCCCGCCATCATACCAACACCTATCTCGTGGGTTATGACCCTGAAATCCAGGTTCAACGGCCAGCCGATCTGCTCATCTTTGCGATCGACTTTTTCTTCCTGCGGGGCGTTCTGGAAGTACAGCGCGTGATCAGACATGCTGCCGGGCAAATCGGCGACGATGTCCGTAGCTTTGTACCCGCCTCTGAACTACCCAAAGTGGTCTGGATGAGCCGGATTTATCTAGCTATTGTGGCGGCTTTTGGGGTATGGGCGGTGGCGGTCGGCAGCTTTCTGCCGATGATGTTCGTGTGGCTTCCCCGCTTTTACGGTGCATTTGTGGAGCAAATGCTCGCCGTAACGCAACACGCCGGTTTGGGTGAAGATACGTATGACCACCGCCAAAATACGCGCACGATCTATCTGAATCCGGTGTTCCGCTATCTGTATATGAACATGAATTATCATATCGAACACCACGTCATACCCATGGTGCCCTACCATGCTTTGGCTGACTTGCACGAGCTGATGAAATCACAGACACCGCCCCCGTATCGGAGCCTGTGGCAAGCCTACAAGGAGATGATCCCGGCCTTGTACAAGCAAGCGACCCAAGACCCAAATTTCTATATAAAGCGCCCTATTCCTGACGCCGGCACAACGGTTGAAGCGTTCGACATCCCCATAGGCGGCGTTGTCACGTCAAGCAGCGCGTTAAGAGACGAACCGGTAGCAAACGTGAGAGACGGCGCTAGTGTACCCGCTGAGTCTGTCGACACTTCGATTGAAGAAATCCCCACAGCAACGGCTGCAAATACAGATGCCGAAGAAAGCAGTTGGATCGAGGTCTGTAACGTTTCAGATATCGAAGTGGAAGACGTACTTGGCTTTGACTACAATGGCCGCACGTACGCCATTTATCGTTTGGGTTCTCACGCTTTCTTTGCCAGCGATGGTTTATGCACCCATGAAGAAACCGAGTTAGCCGCGGGTTTTGTCTTCGATGGCTGTATCGAATGCCCACTGCATCTGGGGCGCTTCGATATTGAAACAGGCAAAGCATTGTCTGCACCCGTCACTGAAGACTTAAGAACGTACCCAGTTGAGCTGCGCGGCGATCAGGTATTCATCCAGGTAGAAGGGTAATCTGATGCAAAGACGGCGCTAAGTCAGAGAACTATTGCGTCACCAGTTGTCACGTGCTCAGCCGCAGAGGGTGGTGAAGACGGACGAAAAAGAGCTTAAGCTTCAGCCCTCAAGCTTTTCAGCAGCGGGAAATCATAGATTGAGCCAAGGAGGTGACCGGTTGAGAGATCGTTCAGGAAGCGTGCTCACAAAGTTTTGGACAATTGCCTCTCTATGGGGCAAAGACATTCATCCACAGGAGGAATGACAGATGTCTAACACAAATTGGCAAAAGTCGCTGGTGTTGCTGGCTATTGCCGCTCTGATGTTGGCGGCCTGCGTCGTTCAGCAGCCGGCGGTTGTTGAGGAAGAGATGGTCGAAGAAGAGACGGCATCCACGGGTCCGCCTCAGGGTGGCACCCTCCGTCTGATGGGCCACCACGACGCCTTCAGCCTCAGCCCTGGACTCGGCGCCATCCCAAGCGCCATCCGGCCGGCACTCATGCAAATCCACAACGGGCTGGTGGAGATTGACGCTTCAAATGCGGTCGTACCGGTGCTGGCCGAGTCCTACCAGATCTCCGAAGACGGCCTGACCTACACCTTCCCGCTGCGTGAGGGCGTCAAGTTTCACAATGGCGCCGATTTCACGTGTAGGGACGTCAAGTATACCTTCGACTTCTACCGTGACCCGGAAAACGCGGCGCCAGTGGTCGGCGTCTTGTCAAAAATCGATTCCGTCGAATGTGTGGATGACTATACCGCCGTCATCAACATGGTGCAGGTGGATGCCGCCTTCCTCGTATTAGGTGGGATCCTGCGTATTGTACAATCGGATTATCACGCCGAGGTGGGCGAGGAAGTGTACGCGACGGCCCCCATCGGTACCGGCTCCTTTAAACTCGTGGAATGGCACCCGTCGGAATTCACGCTGCTGGAAGCGTTCGACGACCACTTCCGCGGGCGGCCCAATATCGACTTCTTGCGGGTCGACGTCGTGCCCGAGGCTTCGGTGCGCACCATCGCCCTTGAGTCGGGCGACGCCGACGGGACCGCCTGGCCATTGCTGATGGAAGACAACGTGCGTCTGGCCAACGACCCGAGGTTTACGAGCATTTCTCAAGCTGGGGCGGGGCCCTTCCTCATTCCGCTCAACAACACCATACCTCAGTTGTCGGACAAGCTTGTGCGCCAGGCATTATACTGGGGCCTGGACCGCCAAAGGATCATCGACGACCTCTGGTTCGGCCAGGCACAGGTAGCCCATTCCAACCTGTCCCCCATATACCCTGACTACTACAACGCGGACATCCCGCAGTACGGGTTCGACCCGGAAAAGGCCATGGCGCTGCTGGACGAGGCAGGTTGGGTGGATGAGGACGGCGACGGGGTACGCGAGAAGGATGGTGAGAGGCTCTCCTTCAATGTCCATGTGGGCGCCGGTAACCAGCAGTTTATCCCGGTCATCGAGTTAGCGCAGCAGTTGTGGGCCGACATAGGCGTCGAGATCTTCCTCGTGGAGACGCCCGTGGCCGCTATCCTGGATGGTATGCGCAAGTGCGAGATGGATGCCGCTATGATCGCCTTTGAACACGGCGCTATAGACCCGGATCCCCACTGGATGATGCACTCGGAAGGCGCCAACAACTTCCCCTGCATTTCAAACCCGGAACTGGACGCGCTGATCGAGGAGGGACTCTCCTACGCCACTGTGGCGCAGCGCCAGCCCATCTACAACGAGATCCAGGCGATGATTATGGACGAGGCGCCGGTGATAGAACTGTTCTTCACCCATTGGCCCGCTATCTTCAACAGCAAGGTCAAAGGTCAGTCGCTCGACGCGGTTGACACCAACAGGCTCTGGCGCGAGATCCATCTATGGTACATTGAGGAGGAATAGGCCAATACGATTCGACTTACGGGAGAAGCCGGTTAGGCCCCTTGGGCTTTAGCCATGATATTCGCCCCTCAGTCTAGGCTGAGGGGCGAATATCCTTTGTCTTCCTGTGCTCAAACAGGCTTCTCCCTCAAAAGCGCGCAAGGCGTACGCGCCGCTGTCACGCACAAGAAGAGGACGTAAATGATGGAGCAACGGCGATTTGGCGACACCGATCTGGTCAGTTCGGCGCTGGGGTTCGGCACGTGGGAGATGAGCACGACCGAATACGGCCACATCGATGTAGATGAGGCCAGCGCGGCCGTCGGCGCCGCGATCGACAACGGTATCACGCTGTTCGATACTGCAGAAATCTACGGCCCCTACCATTCGGAAGAGATCCTGGGCCGCGCGCTGGGCCCCCGGCGCAAGGAGGTCGTCCTGGTGACCAAGGTGGGCTTCAAAGTCGACGGCACCCACGCGCGGGACTCGACGCGTGAATGGGTGCTGGCCAGAACCGAAGGCTGCCTCCAGCGCCTGAATACCGACTGGATCGACCTGCTGCTGATCCACTGGCCAGACCACGACACCCCGTTCGCCGAGACCATGGGCGCGCTGGAAGAGTTGAAAACGGCGGGAAAGATCCGCCACTTTGGGGTCTCCAACTTTACAGTGGAAATGATGAAAGAGTGCGAGCGACACGGCCACCTGGCGGCCAACCAGGTCGGATATCACCTGTTCGACCGGCGCATGGAGGCGCAGGTGCTGCCCTTCTGTCTGGAGCAGGGGATCGGGTTTATGGCCTACGGCACGCTGGGATTTGGCTTGCTCACCGGCGCGTTTACGCCGGACACGACGTTTGGGGAAGGGGACTGGCGCTCAGCAGGCAACGCGTTCAATCTGCCGCTCTTTGAGCAGGAGCACTTTCTCAAGGAGCTGCGCTGTACCGAGCGATTGAAAACGCTCGCCTCGCGTGCCGGGAGGTCCGTAGCGCAACTGGCTATCGCGTGGGTGCTGGGCCACCCTGCGCTGTCGGTGGCGCTGGTCGGCATACGCAACCGGTCGGAACTCGAGGAGAACGTGGCTGCTGTCGATTGGAAGCTTACGGACGAAGAGCGGACCGAGATCGACCGCATCTTTGCCGAGGAGGGCGTGCCGACCTACGTCGATGCGCCCCAGGCGGTATAGAAAAGCGCAGATTAGCGCACCTGCCGCCGCCCGGAGTACACCGGCGACCAGACGATCACCGCAATCAGGATTACGGGAGAAGCCAGGAAGGCCTCTTGGCTTATGAACTCTAGATAATTAATTCTGTAATAGAGTCTCAGCGGGCAGCACGGGGCTGAAGCCGCCGTGCTGAGAGAGCAAACCCCGTTCGGGCTGGAAAATCAACCGTTTCGGGCCGTTCTTAGGGCGCTTGCCCGTTGTCTTACCACCGGCGCGTCCGTCGCCCTTTCAGCGCGACGGCTTTAGGTTCGCGCCCTCCGGCCGACCTCTATCGAATTACTTCTTAAACCTCAATTGGCCGGGGGATGAATTCCAATCCAAAGTAGATGATCTGCGGACATTCTGACCCGTTCTTGACAGGAGGTGCAGAGATGAAGGGTAGCGTCGAATTTGGCTGGAGGGTCCCGACTTTTCCACTCGATGGAAGCCGTGGGGGCATTTTCAGAGATCAGATTTACGCATATCTGGACGCCATCCATGGGCGATTTGCATCAGCCTGGGTGGGTGACCATTTTTTTGTGGCATGGCATGAAGCGCTGGATCCAATGAGGGACCTCTTGGAGTGTTGGACCATGCTAGCCCACCTGGCCGGCAAATACCCTGAGTTGCTCTTTGGCAGTATGGTGGTGAACCATTCGTTTCGCGAGCCCGCTTTGCTGGCCAAGATGGCGGCTACGTTGCAAACGCTTGCGGGTGGGCGATTCATCCTGGGTCTCGGCGCAGGGGGGGTAGAAGACGAACACCTCGCCTACGGCTTTGACTTTCCATCCGATGCAACGCGCATTCATCGGATGGGGGAGGCAGCCCAGATCCTCCGCCTGATGTGGACCCAGCCAAGTACCACTTTTCAGGGGCGCTATTACAACGTGCAGGACGCGATCTGCGAACCCAAACCTCACCCGCCTATCCCCCTGTGCATCGGCGGGGGTGGCCCAAAACTGACGCTACGCTATACCGCCCAATACGCCGATTGGTGGAACTGGCACAGCCCGCTGGAAGGCTACAGTGAACGGCTGGACCTACTGCGCGGGCACTGTGAGGCCGTGGGACGCGACTATGACTCCATCGTCAAGACGTGGGCTTCGGCCTGCGTTGCGGTGGCTCCGACAAGCGAGGAGGCTCAGAAAATCGCAGAAGCAAGCTTGCACTACGATCCCGGTTTCGGTTACCCGATAGGCTGGGGTTCGGTTGTGGGTACCCCGGATGAGGTGACTGCGCAGCTAAAAGACTTCGCAGATCTTGGCGTTCAGCACATAATCCTGCAATTTGCGGATTTCCCTAAGACAGACAGCGCCATACTATTTGCCGAGGAGGTCATACCGAGGTTCAGCTAACCCAGTTGATCAGTCCAGGGCGCGTTTTGTCGCAACAGGAATATACTTTAGCAACAGGATCCGTCCCCAACTCTCTCTTACTGTGAGCAAAAATGACCAGAATGAACGGAGCTCGATTCATTGCCGAAACTATCGACGGATACGGGATAAATCACGTCTTTTTTGTGACCAATATCGCTGCCAGAGCCTTGATGGAAATGGAAAAGCTGGGAATCAAGCGGATCCAGACCCATGGCGAGAAGGCCGCCGCGTATATGGCCGATGCCTACGCCCGCGTGAAGCGCGGTCCCGGCCTCTGTATGGCCCAGTCGGTGGGTGCGGTTAATCTGGCGGCAGGGCTGCAGGATGCCTACCTGGCATGTTCGCCTGTCATTGCTCTGACCGGAAGGGTGTTCCAGAGCAACCAACAGCGTCACGCCTATCAGGAAGTTGATCACGTGAATCCGTTTTCGGCCGTCACCAAATACAGTGCCTTGGTCACCGATCCCGATCAACTGCCCATCTATTTACGTCAGGCCTTCCGCTCATCCACTTCGGGCACACCTGGACCGGTTCACCTGGATCTGGAGGGGCATGCCGGGCAGGCGGTCGTGGATCAGGAAGCCGACGTAGAGGTCATCATTGAAGAAACCTTTACCCAGGTACCCCCGTTCCGACCTGAAGCCGAACTGGATAAAGTGACTGCCGCGCTACAACTGCTCAACCGGGCCAAACGGCCCGTCATCGTGGCCGGCGGTGGTGTGACCGCGTCGGGTGCCAAGGCAGAGCTACTCGCCTTGGCCGAGAAGCTTTCTATTCCTGTTGCCACCTCGCTGAATGCCAAAGCTATGTTTCCCGCTGACCACCCGCTGGCGGTGGGTGTCCCTGGTTCCTACTCCCGCGCTTGCGCCAACCAAGTCCTTTGCGAGGCCGATCTGGTCTTTTTTGTCGGCAGCCACACCGGCGGTCAGGTGACCTACGAATACCAGATTCCGCCTCCTGGCACGCCCATCATCCAGCTCGATATCAACCCGGAAGAACTGGGTCGCAACTACCATATCCAGGTGGGCATGCACGGCGACGTCAGAAACTCTCTGCGCAGAATGCTTGAGCAGGCCGAAACCGTCCCGGCGCGTTCAGAGTGGACCATAAGGGTACAAGAGCTGGTCCAGAGCTGGAAAGAGAGCGTTCGCGACCTGGCTAACTCGGAGGTCGAGCCCATGCGGCCTGAACGCCTCTGTAAGGAACTGACCGACTATCTGCCGTCCGACGTCATTCTCGTCTCCGACACGGGCCATGCAGGCATCTGGACCGGCACCATGATCGATCTGAAACATCCCGACCAGAGCTACATTCGCTGCGCCGGTTCGCTAGGCTGGGCTCTGCCGGCGGCGATGGGCGCCAAATGTGCCCATCCCGACCGACCTGTGCTCTGTTTCATCGGCGACGGCGGCATCTGGTATCATCTTTCGGAATTGGATACCGCCCTGAACAATGGGATAAACACGGTTACTCTTGTCAACAACAACCACTCGCTGAACCAGGAAAAGCGCGGCATGGAGCGGGTCTACGGCGGTCAATCCCCCGGCTCGGATAAACTGTGGCTCTTCCCAGACACCAATTTTGCCGACGTGGCCGAATCAATGGGCTGTTTCGGCATTACGGTCAACAAGCCGAGCGAACTTTCGGGTGCGCTAGATCAGGCATTTGCATCGGGCAAACCGGCGGTGGTCGATGTCAAAACCCATATCGACGGCATTGCGCCGCGAGCGTGGGTGCCGGGATGAGGGATGAATGTTGAAAGGAGGCGACGGGTCATGAAACTGTTTACTACCTTTCTTGGAACCGAAACCAACACTTTCTCGCCAATTCCCACCGGCCATGCCAATTTCGCCGCGACGTTTCTGGTGCGTGGCGGGGATCACGGAGATGAGCCGTCCGTATATTCCCGACCATTGGCGATTGCTCGAGAGCGGGCACAACAACGTGGCTGGTCAGTCGCAGAGAGTCTCGCCACGTTCGCCCAGCCCGCCGGCCTGACCGTACGGGCGGTGTTTGAATCGTTCCGGGACGAGATCCTGGATGATCTGCGCGCCGCATTGCCGGTGGATATGGTACTACTCAACCTGCATGGCGCCATGGTTGCTGATGGTTACGACGACTGCGAGGGGGACCTGATAGCACGGGTACGGGAGATTGTCGGACCGGGCGTGCCGATTGGCGTGGAGCTGGACCCGCATTGCCACCTATCGCAAAAGATGGTGAACAACGCCACGGCGCTTATTACTTTCAAAGAATACCCGCACATCGACGCTGCCGAGCGTGCCGAGGAACTGTTCGATATTATCGCCAGCGCCGCCGAGGGCAAGATTAGGCCCGCGATGTCTGTGTTTGACTGCCGCATGATTGGCATCTACCACACGACCAGGGAGCCCATGCGGAGCTACGTGGACCGGATCAAGGGGTTGGAGGGGAGGGACGGGGTGCTGTCGATCTCAGTGGTGCACGGATTCCCCTGGGGCGACGTGCCGGACATGGGTACCAAGATCCTGGTCGTTACCGACGGCCGTCCCGAGTACGGGGAGCGCCTGGCCCAGGAACTGGGACGTGAGCTCTTTGAGACGCGCGAAGCACTGCGCCCTGACTTTCTGAGCATCGACGAGGGGTTGAATCGAGCGTTGGAGATCGATCGTTCTCCAGTGGTGATGGCCGATACTGCGGACAATGCCGGTGGCGGCGCACCCAGTGACTCCACCTTCGTCTTGAAGGCCCTGTTGGAGCGCGGCATCAGGGAGGCAGCGCTGGCCTGCATATGGGATCCGATTGCGGTGTCGCTGGCCATGGAGGCAGGGGTGGGCGCGCAACTCGATCTGCGGATCGGCGGGAAGATGGGGCCGATGTCCGGTGACCCGCTAGACCTGAGCGTGAAGGTGACTGGGATCAAGCCCAACGCCACCCAGTCCTTCGGTCCTGAGGATGGCAGGGCGACAGTGCGGTTGGGCGATACGGTAGCCGTTCACGTCAAGGGCATCGACATCGTTCTCAACTCGATCCGCGAGCAGGTCTTTAGCCCGGAATGCTTTAGCACGGTGGGGATCGACCCGCGGCAGAAGCACATTCTGGTGGTCAAGGGGAGCCAGCACTTCTATGCAGCCTTTGCCCCTATGGCCGCTGACGTGCTCTACCTGGCAACGCCCGGAGCGGCAAACCCTGACCTGACCAAGTTCCCCTTTAAACATATTGATTGCAACATATGGCCCTTGGTTGAGGACCCATTCTCTCAGGCTTAGTGCCCTTTGCCTTATCCGTTCATCGGGGACATTCTGACCCGTTGAGGGCGCATGTTCAGGAAAGTTAATAAAGTCTGGGTAGTACCGGCTAGAAAGAAAGGTAAGCGCCATGGACAAGGTGAGAATCGCTATCGTCGGGTGCGGAAACATCTCGCTGCTCAACGTCCCCGGTTACCTCCAGCACCCCAACTGCGAAGTCATCGCGCTGTGCGACAATGCCCCCGGCCGGGCCGAAGCTCGGGCGAAGCAGTGGGGCATCTCGCCAGGGATCTACACGGACTACGAGCAAGTCCTCAACGACCCCAATGTCGATGCCGTCGAAATACTGACCCCACCACAACACCATGCGACCATGACGGTCGACGGTCTGGATGCCGGCAAGCACGTGTCCTGCCAGAAGCCGATGTGCACGACGGTCGCGGAGGCGGATGTTATGGTAGCGGCGACCATGCGGGCCAAGACGAAGTTCCGGATGACCGAGAACTGCATCTATTACCCACCCATCCTCAAGGCCAAGGAGCTACTCGACGCCGGAGCCATAGGCGAGCCGTCCCTGGTCCGGTTTCACACCGTAATCGGTGGACAGGCTGAGGGGAGCGTGGTCGACACAGACCCTGAGGCGTTCGTCTGGCGCAACGATCCCACGCAGAGCCCCTTGGGCATCGTATATGAAGACGGTGTGCACAAATTCGCGACCGCCATGAAGTGGGTCGGAGATATCGAGAAGGTCTTCGGGATTGTCGGCAAGACCCAGGAGCACTTCATGGAGATGCCGTCGGCGCTAATGTGGAAGTTCGAAGGAATAGACTGTTTGGGGATGTGCGACTACGTCTACGCGCCGCATATGACGATCCGCACCAAGTACTTCGGGGGCGACGGCTACATGGAGATACACGGCTCTAAAGGCTCCATCCACGTGACGCGGTCAGCTGGTGAGCTGCTGGATTTTCCCCCGGTCCTGTTGATAAAAGGGACCGAGACGGAAGGCATCGAGGTTCCCTCGGACTTTATCGAGGGGTTCAACGGAGCTGCCAGCGACTTCATCGACAGCATCATCGAGGATAGACAGCCCGACCTCGACGCCGAGTTCGCCAAGAAGACGATCCAGGTGGCGATGGCCACCTACGAAGCGGCCAGGACGGAAGGTCCGGCTTATCCCGGGGCGATGGTCTAGAGGTCGCCGGCTGGGAAGTACCGGCTAGATAAAAAGGTAGACGCCATGGACAAGGTTAGAATCGCTATCGTTGGGTGCGGAAACATCTCGCAACTCAACGTCCCCGGTTACCTGCAGCACCCCAACTGCGAGGTCATCGCGCTGTGCGACAATGCCCCTGACCGGGCCAAAGCGCGGGCGAAGCAATGGGGCATCTCGCCCAGGATCTACACGGACTACGAGCAAGTCCTCAACGACCCCAATGTCGATGCCGTCGAGCTACTGACGCCGCAACAACACCACGCAACCATGACGGTCGACGGCCTGGATGCCGGCAAGCACGTGTCATGCCAGAAGCCGATGTGCACGTCGGTCGCGGAGGCGGACGTGATGGTGGCGGCGGCCAGGAGGGCCAAGACGAAGTTCCGAATGACCGAGAACTACATCTATTACCCACCTATCCTCAAGGCCAAGGAGCTACTCGACGCCGGAGCCATAGGCGAGCCGTCCCTGGTCCGGTTTCACACCGTAATCGGTGGGCAGGCTGAGGGGAGCATGGTCGACACAGACCCGGAGGCGTTCGTCTGGCGCAACGATCCCACGCTGAACCCCTTGGGCATCGTGTTTGAAGACGGTGTGCACAAATTCGCGACCGCCATGAAGTGGGTCGGAGATATCGAGAAGGTCTTCGGGATTGTCGGCAAAACCCAGGAGCACTTCATGGAGATGCCGTCGGCGCTCATCTGGAAGTTCGAAGCAATGGACTGCTTGGGGATGTGCGACTACGTCTACGCGCCGCACATGACGGTCCGCACTAAGTACTTCGCGGGCGACGACTACATGGAGATACACGGCTCTAAGGGCTCTATCCACGTGACGCGGAGCATTGCTGAGCTGCTGGATTTTCCCCCGGTCCTGCTGATAAAAGGGACCGAGACGGAAGGCATCGAGGTTCCCTCGGACTTTATCGAGGGGTTCAACGGAGCTGCCAGCGATTTCATCGACAGCATAATCGAGGATAGACAGCCCGACCTCGACGCCGAGTTCGCCAAGAAGACGATCCAGGTGGCGATGGCCGCCTACGAAGCGGCCAGGACGGAAGGTCCGGCTTATCCCAGGGCGATGGTCTAGAGGTCGCCGGCTGGGTCAGGCCGGGTACGCGTAGATCCTAGGGAGGTATGAGAAATGGAGCTCCCCTGCCTTGCGCCTACGCCTACCAGGCAACTACACTTTGGACGGCCTCGTGGATATCGGTGGCATCAGGCAGGATGTATTCGGACATGCCAACGTTGTGTGCGATGGGTGCATCCTTGGCTCCAACGCGGCCGACCGGCGCGTCCAGGTACTCGAAACAGGCTTCACTGATGAGAGCCGCTATCTCCGCCGTCGGGCCCGCGGTCTTACAATCTTCAGCCACGACGACGACCTTGTGAGTTTTGCGTACCGATTGGAATATCGTCTCCATATCCAATGGGGCCAGTGAACGCGGGTCAATCACCTCGACCGAAAGTCCTTGGTCGCGCAGTGTTCCCGCCACCTGGGTGGCCAGGCCAGCCATGTACCCAATTGCCACAAGGGTCACGTCGTCGCCAGGGCACAGGACCCTCGCCTGGCCCAACGGAATCTCGTACTCTTCCTCTGGTACGCTGCCCGTCACGTTGTAAAGCTTCTTGTGCTCAAGGAACAGAACGGGATTGTCATCCCGGATCGCGGTTTTGAGAAGGCCTTTGGCATCGTACGGTGTCGAAGGAAGGACTACGTAAAGCCCTGGAATGTGCATGAACCAGCTGGTCCAGGTCTGTGAATGCTGCGGACCGACACCCACCGCGCCGCAAGCAGCGCGCACGACAATAGGTACGCTGTACTGGCCCGCGGTCATGTAATGTGTCTTGGCGGCTGTATTGACCAACAGATCCATGGCCAGGGTGATAAAGTCTTCGAACATGATTTCAGCCACAGGGCGAGAGCCGGTCATCGCCGCCCCTACTGCGGCACCGACAATGGTCTGCTCTATCATGGGCGTGTCCAGGAGTCGATCTTCAAAATCATCCGCCAGGCCCTTGGTGACTTTGAAGGCGCCCTGGTATCCACCCGGACCGCCGTAAATGTCTTGACCGATGATGAAAACGCCCTCTTCGCGCGCCATCTCTTCTCGCAGAGCCTCGTTAAGGGCATCTCTGAAAGTAATTTCACGAGTGGTCATAGCTATTCCACCTCACTTGAGCGGAAGACGAACTCCACGCCCGCTTCAGGCGGAGGCTCAGGACTATTCAACGCAAATTCCTGTGCCTCATCTACCTGCCGCTGGACCCCGTCTGCGATTTGTGTTATGAGCTCTTCATCCAAAACACCTAGCTCGCGTAACCTTTGCTCAAACTGGGTGATCGGATCGCGTTTTGACCACGCGTCGATCTCCTCCTGAGGCTTGTAGGGATTTGTATCGAAAGTCGAGTGTCCTTGCCTATAGGTCTTGCATTCGATGAGGGTGGGTCCCTCACCGGCCAAAGCACGCTCGCGCGCCTCGCGCACGGTTTCGTATACAACCGTGATATCATTGCCATCAACAACGTGGCCGGGCATGTTATAGGCGCTGGCCCGGTCTGCCACGTTCGCTATGGCCGATGCCTCGGCAAAGCTTGTCGACATAGCATACTGGTTGTTGACACATACCCACACGACAGGGAGATGCCAGATTGCAGATAAGTTCAGGGCCTCATGAAACGTGCCCATTAGTGAAGCACCATCACCAAACATGGCCAGGACGATACGCCCGGTATTGGCACGCTTCTGCGTGAGCGCTGCACCGACCGCAACCGGATAGGCGGCCGAAAGGACCGCCTGCACGCCGAGGTTGTTGGATGCCGCATCTGCTAGGTGAACGCTCCCACCACGACCACCACAGTAACCCGTTGCCCGTCCCAAAATCTCGGCCATCAACCGCCCGGGCTCGGCGCCCTTTATGATGTCGGCCACGTGGCCGCGGTGGGTGGGGATGATATAGTCCTTGTGGGTCAATGCCAGGGTGGCACCGACATGGGTAGCTTCCTCGCCTATTCCCGTGTGAAAGGCACCCGGTATGAGCCCCCTGTGAGTAAGCTGCTCGGCACATTGCTCGAACAAGCGGCCCAATACCATATATCGGTACATCTGCAACATCAGTTCTTCGCTTATTGTCATCGTCACAGCTCCTTTTGGTCGCGATGCTGCGGTCAGCCTTCGTCGTTAGCCAAGAACGGACCGAGGATTCTCCATTAGCTCTTTGAGCCGCTGCAGGAACGCCGCCGCAGCCACCCCGTCCACCACACGGTGGTCAAAGGACACGGTGATCAGAGTCACAGGTATGGTCACCGCTTGACCATCTTTCAGCACCAACTGGTCTCGCTTTGCACCGATGGCCAAGATACCACTCTGGGGTGGGTTAACCAGCGGGATCGACAACGTGATGCCGAGCATGCCCACATTGGTTATCGTGAACGTCCCGCCATCCAGGTCTTGAGGGCGCAGTCGGTTACCCATTGTGGCTCGTTGCAAACGGACGATCTCACCGGCTATCTCTGCCAGCGAGCGCTGGTTAGCGCCCCGCACGACAGGTACGACCAGTCCCCGGTCAGAAGCCATCGCCACACCCAAGTTGATCGTGCGGTAAAGACGAATAGCTTCATCCGTCCAGGTCGCGTTCAATGTGGGGCAGCTTTCCAACGCATGGGCGACCAATAGTGCCAGCATGTGGGTTAAAGACAGGCGGAACCCGTGGGATGCTTCCCAGTCAGCCGAAAGCTCGCTTCTCAAAAGTTCCAGGCTAGTTAGATTCACCTCACAGGCGGCTGCAGCCTGTGGTATAGCCGCGGCCTTGCTCAGGTGTGAGGCCATAGCACGCTGTAATGGCGTAGGCTTAATCAGCTCGAATTCAATGTCACCAGCAGCTTCTGGCCCGTCTGTGTCCATTGCCGTGCTGCGGGCATCAGCGTACGCCCTTACGTCACCCTCGCGTATTCGCTTTTGCCCAACATGCTTCTGCACATCCTCCAAGTCAATACCGAGTTCACGCGCCAGGCGCTTGGCCACGGGGGACGCAGCCACTGCCACCCGAGCTCCAGAGGTAACAGTATCTCCAGAGGTGACAGTAATGTCCTGGGGAGAGCTGACTGCTTCTTGCTCCTTGGGCGGCTGCAACGCCTCGGCCTCGGGGATGGCGTCGCCGGGGGCGCCGATCCACGCGACAGCGGCGCCGACAAGGACAGTCGCGTCGATAGGTACCAGCACTTTCAGGAGTGTCCCGGTCTCCTCTGCTAGCACCTCGACGGAGGCCTTGTCGGTTTCCACTACGAAGAGCGCTTGACCGGCGGCAACCGCATTGCCTTCTTCGCAAAGCCACTCTGCGATGCGGCCCTCCTCCATTTCGTATGTAAGCTTGGGTAGAATGACTTGATTCGCCACAGTACCTCCCGAACCCCCGACGCGCAGCCGCTGCGCCTTCATATCCAAATGCAACTAGAGCATAAATTTGCGAGTAGTCAAGCAGGTGAAAATCAGAGCAAGAGGCATTTACATCATGATATGGGGCGTCTCTTCAATAATAGCCTAATTTACTTGGGGAGAGACTGTACAACCCACTCTTGAAGGTGTTTGCTGTAGAGACTACGAATTATAATATAATTTTGTGTTCTGTCAAGCTCGTCTGGATCTGTTTCGCCCACTGCAATAACGTGGTTTGGTCCGGGACCGCGTGGAGTTATACCCGACGGAACTGGCGTAGCACCAAACTTTAGCTACAATAGTACTGATAACCAGAAAATCGAAGACTTCAGCAAGTAATGTGCAATCAAGTTTCCACTTGCCGATGGGTGTGCGGAATCGGTATTTGGAAAAAGTGCCGCATAACGAGTCTAGGGATTCAGGTGGCGGTGCGGCACGAAGTCGCTTACATACTTGTTACACTTGAAAATCGGGGGGTAACCCAGTGTTCTGCCACTGGTATCCTACCAGTCTGAAAAAAGAGTGACTGGGACAATTGTAGCCCCATCCGAACAGGATGGCAATCAAATCGTGAGAGGCGGTTGTGACTGACCTTCCTGCGATGTTTGTAACACCCGTTATCTTAGTCCGTCAAGCACGGGGATAGGGTCGGCAGGCGAGAGTGCCTAAGGCCCCGGCGGCCCCAGCCACTGTGCCGACCTCGGCTATCACCGCCTTAACCTCTCTCAGCTTGTTGATCTCCTGCTCCGGCGTATGTCCCTTCCTCGCCAAATTCCCCCCTTTCTACGGCCCAATATAAACACTATGCGGGGACCAGTCTTGGGGGCAGGTCACCAGAAGGCTACCGAACCCGAGGCTCGGGCGGCTAATAGCAAGGCAATTGAACGAGCCATGTGGATGCACATCATAACTACGTTTAACGCAGAAACTCGAACGCCTTTGCCCTGCCCAGACTCCGGTTTACCTCTTGACATACACGACCGCCCTATGCTAATCTGTCTCCAGAAGAACCTTAGAAATCGACTTCTCTTATCCAGAGCGGGGGGAGGGACCGGCCCGATGATCCCCCGGCAACCTGCCGGAGTCCCGGTTCTCGGTTGCTGACCGGTAGATGGCGCCTCAGACCTAACGGCCCGCTTATCCCAAATCGGGCCCTATACGCAGGCTGCTGTCTCCGTTCAGTTCCGCTGGGTTTCCTCCAGAGGTGCCAATTCCGACGAGTCAGTTTGGCTCGAAAGATGAGATTGCCCTGTGTACACGAACCCCTCTGGATCACCCCGGAGGGGTTTCATTTTGGTGAAGGGAGTGCCAGATATGCGCACCGTCTACTGGCAGGACGGAAAAGTAAAGTTGATAGATCAGCGGCTGCTGCCCGGCGAAGAAGTGATCGCCGAGTTTCCAACCGTTGCCGAGGTCGCTCGCAGCATCAGCGACATGTACGTAAGGGGCGCGCCCGCCATCGGCGCAACCGCCGCCTACGGCATGGCCCTGGCCGCCCGACTCAGCGACGCCGCCGACACCACCGCCCTGCTCAACGACCTCCGCCAGGCCAAGGAAACGCTCGACGCTGCCAGACCCACCGCCGTAAACTTGAGCTGGGCCACACGCCGCCTCCTCACAGTGGCCGAAGACATTGCCGGCGATGATTCGACCGCACAGACCACCACCCGCGAGTTGAGCGAGGCACTGCTCGCCGAAGCCGAGGCACTCGCCGACGAAGACGTTCAAATCAACCGCCGCATGGGATTCAACGGCGCCGCAGTCGTCCCCGACGGCGCCAACCTCCTCCACCATTGCAACACCGGTTCCCTGGCAACCGTCGACTTCGGCACCGCCCTCGGCGTCATCTACGCCTGCCAGGAACAGGGAAAACAGATCCACGTCTGGGTCGACGAGACCCGGCCCCGCCTGCAAGGCGCCCGCTTGACCGCTTGGGAGCTCATGCGCGCCGAAGTGCCCATGCACCTCATCGCCGACAACGCCGCCGGCCACCTCATGCGCACCGGCCAGGTCGACGTGGTCGTCTTCGGCGCCGATCGCGTCGCCGCCAACGGCGATGTCGCCAACAAAATCGGCACCTACAAGATCGCCGTCGTCGCCAGAGAAAACGGCATCCCCGTCTACTGCGTCGCACCCACCAGCACCGTTGACCTGGACCTTCCCGACGGTGACCACATCCCAATCGAAGAACGCGGCGCCGAAGAGGTGGCCGAAATTGGGGCGCGTGCAATCGCCCCCACCGACGTGCCCGTCTACAACCCGGCCTTCGACATAACGCCCCACCGCTACCTGACCGGGATCGTCACCGAGGAGGGCATCTGCTACCCACCTTTCGGCCAAAGCTTGCGCAACGCCGTAGAAAAAGGGCGGGCCGCAATACTTGCCGAGAGGTCCGAAAGAGGATAACCATGAGCGAACTGCGCCGCATCGATCGCATCTGCGTCTTCTGTGGCTCCAGCGACGGGGCCGACGAACTTTATGCCCGCCAGGCCACTGCCCTGGGAACCGAAATCGCCCGCAGGGGCTACGGGCTCGTCTACGGCGGCGGCAACCTGGGCCTGATGGGCGCCGTCAGCAGGGCCGCCTTCGAAGCCGGCGCAACCGTCTACGGAATCATCCCAGCGCCTCTCGCAGCCAAGGAGATAGCCGGCGAAACTATCGGTCACATCGAGGTCGTCGAGACCATGCACCAGCGCAAGGCCCGTATGGCCGAGCTGGCCGACGCCTTCATCACCATGCCCGGGGGGATCGGCACGCTCGAAGAGCTGTTCGAAACGATCTCCTGGATCCAGCTGGGCATTCACAACAAACCCATGGGCCTGCTCAACGTTAACGGCTTCTACGATCCCCTGCGCCAACTGCTTGACCACCAGATCGAGCAGGGCTTCATCGCCGAGAGGTATAGCCGTCTGCTCGTCGTCGCAGACGATCCCTCACAGCTCATCGATGACCTGCTCAGCCACGAAACGCCCGAGAGCGCTGTTCAGTGGATCACCTCGGCGCAGGCCTGACCGCCCTTCAGCTCGCCGAAGTCTCATTTGCATTTCAGAGTGCCGAGGCCCATCCACCCACATTTTCGCGAGACGAAGAACCGTATGTCAGCCGAAAATAAAGCCCTGCCCCAGATCATCGCCTTGGGCGGCCATAGCATGACCACCAATGAAGAGGACCAGGCCCTGAGCCGCTACATACTGGCCCAGGTTCCTGCCCAGCGCCCGCGCGTCTGCTTATTGCCCCAGGCAGGCGGCGAGGACTCCCTCTACATTGCCAACTTCTACCGCCACTTCCTGGATCTCAACGCCCTCCCGTCAGACCTTTCCCTCTTCAAACCCCACACCGCCGACATCGCTTCCTTTCTTTTGGGCCACGACATAATCTACGTCGGCGGCGGCAACACAAAGTCTATGCTGGCCCTCTGGCGCGAATGGCGAGTGGACCAGATTCTGTGCCAGGCATGGGAACAGGGTACCCTTCTCTCAGGCGTCAGCGCCGGCGCGATCTGCTGGTTCGAACAGGGTCTTACCGATTCCATTCCCGGCGGTCTCACTGCCCTCGACTGCCTCGGCCTTCTGCCCGGCAGCTGCTCCCCCCATTTCGACGGCGAAGCCGAACGCCGTCCCAGCTACCATCGCCTGATAGCGGACCGCGAAATAGCCGCCGGCTACGGCATCGATGACTACGCAGCCCTGCATTTCGTTGGCGCCGAGACGCCTCGCATTGTCGCCTCCCGACCCGGCGCAACCGCCTACCAGGTCGTGCCCGCCCCTACTGGGGCTTCCGAATCTACCTTTAACGCCTCCCACCTGCTTACGCTGGAAGAAGCCGGCGACCAGGTTACAATCTGAACAAACCTCCGAATAGGTGTCCTATGAGAATCGTCGTTTCCGGCTCCATCGCATATGACTATTTGATGTCCTTCCCCGGCCGCTTCACCGACCAGATCATCACCGAAAAACTGACCCGCCTCAGCGTCAGTTTCCTGGTTGAAGACATGGTTCGCCAGCGCGGAGGAACCGCCGCCAATATCGCCTACTCTCTCAAACTCCTCGGCGGCGATCCCATCCTCTTTGGCACAGTAGGCCAGGACTTCGGCGACTATGAGGCCTGGCTGAACCAGCACGGCATCCGCACAGACCATATCGTCGAAATACCCAATAAATTCACCGCCAGCTTCTTCGTGAGTACCGACGAAGAGCAGAATCAGATCGCCAACTTCTACTCGGGCGCCATGAGCGACTGCCGCGATGTCTCCCTCGCCGACCACGGCCTGACCGACGCCGACGTCGTCATCATCAGCCCCAACGATCCCCAGGCCATGCTCAACTTCACGGCGGAGTGCCGCGACCTCGGCGTTCCCTTCGCCTACGACCCCAGCCAGCAGACAGCCCGGCTAAGCGGAGAAGATCTGCGCCAAAGTATTCCCGGCGCCGCCTGGCTGATGGTCAACGACTACGAAATGGCAGTGATCGAAGACAAGACCGGCTGGTCAAGACAGACGATTCGCCAGGAGGTCGGCACGCTCATCGTCACCGAAGGCCGCGCCGGCAGCCTCATCTACCATCAGGGCCAGGAGTTCCACATCCCCATAGCGCCGCCCCACAAGGTTGCCGAGCCCACCGGCGCCGGCGACGCCTACCGCGGCGCCTATTTCGCCGCCCACAGCGCCGGCTTGCCCGTAGACGTGTGTGGCCGCGTCGGTTCTCTCTGCGCAACCTACGTGCTTGAGCAATTCGGGACCACAAATCACAGCTTTACGCTCGAGGAGTTTGCCCAACGCTACCAGCAGGCCTTCGGCGAAGAGCTGCTCTGGGGAGAACCGGCCTGAAATGCGTAACGGGCACACGGCCAATCAGGCCGTTCTCGACATCCTGTCCCAGGATCCCGCCTGGGCCGCCTACGCAATCGCCGACCTCCGCCCGGACCTGGCGAATCACTGCCGCTGGCACGTCGCCCCGGATGCCAGCGGACTGGCGCTTCTGTACCACGGCCTCGCGCCGCCGATTCTGCTAACCGCCGGCTCGCCGGAAGGTGTCGCCGCTGCCCTGTCCAACGCCAATCTGCCGCCCGAACTGTTCCTGAGCGTCCTCCCTTCGCACCTGCCAGCCGTCCAGCACCACTACCAACGCGTCTCGCCCCAGAAAATGGTGCGCATGGTGCTCCCGCCGGGCAAGAATATCCCAGCGCCGACTCAGCCAACCCGCCGCCTCACCCCGTCCGACATCGACCGCCTGGACGCCCTCTTCCACCACGGAGGGGCCTACGCCCCGGACGCCTTCGACAGCGGCCAGCTCAAAGACGGCTACTTCTTCGGCATCGAAGACTGCAACGGCACCCTCGCAGCCGCCGGCGGCACGCATATCGTCTTCCGTTCGCCGAATCCTCCACTGACGGGCGCAATCCAGAACGCCTCCTCCGCCATATGCTCGCTACACAAACTCATCTCGCAAGGCGTAGCCGCCATCGGCAACATCTATACAAGACCCGACCGTCGCGGCCAAGGCTACGGCAAGGCGGTCACGACCAGCATCACCCGCGCCCTCCAGCAAGAAGGATTCAGCCTGTTTGTGCTCAATGTCAACGAACAGAATTTGGTTGCCCGATCCATATATGAGAAGCTAGGATTTGAAGTTCACTGTCATTTCTACGAAGGTTTCGCCAGTAAGGGCCAATAGTCGACCCCGAGGAATCTAGGCAGTTAACATTCAAACAAAAAGTCACATTTCCTGTTTTTGAAGGTCATTCACTCTCTACAGGAGCTTCCCTACAGATGTCCACCGCAGTTCAGCAGAAAAACTACGACATAGCCGACATCAGCCTAGCCGAACGCGGCCGCTTTCGCATGCAATGGGCCGCCAAGGAGATGCCCGTCCTCGACCTCCTGGAAGAACGCTACAGCCGCGAACGCCCATTCGCAGGCGTACGCATGGCCGCAGCCATGCACGTCACCAGCGAGACCGCCAACCTGATGCGCATCCTCATCGCCGGCGGCGCCGAAATCGCCCTCTGCGCCAGCAACCCCCTCAGCACCCAGGACGACATCGCCGCCGCCCTCGTCTCCTACTACGAAATGCCCGTCTTCGCCATCAAGGGCGAAACCACAGCCCAGTACAACGCCCACCTCAACGCAGCCCTCGATACCGCGCCACACCTCACCATGGACGACGGCATGGACCTCGTCGCCATGCTCCATACCCGGCGCAGCAGCCTTCTCGAAGGCGTCGTCGGCGGCACAGAAGAGACAACCACCGGCGTTATCCGCCTTAGGGCCATGGCCGCCCAGGGTAAACTCGCCTTTCCCGTCATCGCCGTCAACGACGCCATGACCAAGCACTTCTTCGACAACCGCTACGGCACCGGCCAGAGCACCTTGGACGGCATCATCCGCGCCACCAACGTCCTCATAGCCGGCAAGACCTTCGTCGTCGGCGGCTACGGCTGGTGCAGCAAAGGCATCGCCATGCGCGCAAGTGGCATGGGCGCCAACGTCATCGTCACCGAGGTCGATCCCCTGCGCGCACTGGAAGCGGTCATGGACGGTTTCCGCGTCGAACCAATGTCCCAGGCCGCCAAGACCGGACAGATCTTCTGCTCTGCCACCGGCGACATCAACGTGATCGACCGCCACCACATGCAACAGATGCAGGACGGCGCAATCCTCGCCAACAGCGGCCACTTCGACGTTGAAATAAACATGCGAGCGCTTGAAGAGATGTCCTCCAAGATCACCCGCGTACGCGATTTTCTCGACGAATACGTCCTTGAAGACGGCCGCCGCATCTACGTTGCCGGCGAAGGCCGCCTCGTCAATCTCGCCGCCGCCGAAGGCCACCCCAGCGCCGTCATGGACATGAGCTTCGCCAATCAGGCCCTCGCCGCCGAGTACCTGCTCAAAAACTGCGACGATATGACCGGCAACGTTTACGACATGCCCGAAGCGCTGGACCGCGAGATCGCGGCCCTCAAACTCAATGCCATGGGCGTTGATATCGATACACTTACCGCAGAACAGGAGGCCTATCTGAATGAATGGTCTCTTGGCACAGCCGAATAGGACCCTCGCCCGCAAACAAGCTGGCGGCAGTCAGGAGAATAACAGATGAGCAGCACCTTCATGACCGCTCCCTCCCTCCTCTTTACCAGTGAATCGGTAACCGAGGGGCATCCGGACAAAATGTGCGATCAGATCAGCGACGCCGTCGTCGACGCCATATTTGATCAGGATCCCAACGCACGTATTGCTTGCGAGGCGGCCGTCAAGACGGGCTTCGTCATTCTCCTCGGCGAAATCACCACCACGGCATCGGTGAACTACGATGAGCTTGTCCGCGACGTAGTCAGGGACATCGGTTTCGATAACAGCGCCAAAGGCTTCGACGCCGATACCTGCGGAGTGCAGGTCGCCATCGCATCCCAGTCTCCCGACATCGCTCTGGGCGTGAACCGGGCCCAGGAATTCAAGAATGACACCATGGACAGCGAGGAGGACGAGATCGAGGCGGTCGGCGCAGGCGACCAGGGCATGATGTTCGGCTTCGCCTGCAACGAGACCGACGCGCTGATGCCACTGCCCATCGACCTCGCCCATAAGCTCAGCCGAAGCCTCGCCACACTGCGCAAGAGCGGCGAACTTCCCTGGCTATGCCCCGACGGCAAATCACAGGTGACCGTTGAATACAGCTACGGGAAACCGAAACGCATCCACACTGTGCTCATCAGCACACAACACCTGCCCGACGTCAGCCAAAAAGAGATCCGGCGTCAGATCATTGAACATTGCATCACGCCCACCCTGCCCGCAGAGATGGTCGATGAGGATATGCGCATATTCGTAAACCCAACCGGCCGTTTCGTAGTCGGCGGCCCGATGGGCGATGCAGGTCTCACCGGCCGCAAAATCATCGTCGACACCTACGGGGGCATGGGCCGTCACGGGGGCGGCGCCTTCAGC
Source organism: Caldilineaceae bacterium (assembly GCA_958295845.1). Lineage (GTDB taxonomy): Bacteria > Chloroflexota > Anaerolineae > Caldilineales > Caldilineaceae > Bin5. Next base: position 2,855,211 of record OY282376.1, on the reverse strand, counting down.
GGCAAAGACTGCACGAAAGTAGACCGCAGCGGCGCTTACGCAGCCCGCTGGGTAGCCAAAAACATCGTCGCCGCCGGCCTCGCCGACCGCTGCGAAATCCAGCTCGCCTACGCCATCGGCGTTGCCCAGCCCCTTAGCGTAAACGTCGAAACCTTCGGCACCGGCAAGACCAGCGACAGCAAGATCGAAGAACTGATCCAGAAACACTTCGACCTGCGCCCGGGCGCCATCATCCGCGACCTCAAACTTCGGCGCCCCATCTATCGGCAGACCGCCGCCTACGGTCACTTTGGCCGTGAAGACATCGCACTGCCCTGGGAAGACACCAGTATCGCCGCCAGTCTGAAACAAACCGCAGGTTGAGACGCGCGTTGCCCATGGAAACTCAGCAACACCCCGCCGGCGCCCGCCTGTCCCTCCGTGGACTGCCGTCACTCTTCTGGTATATCGTAACGATTTCGTCCGGTGTGGCTCTAGTCATCATCCTCGTGATGGTAATCCTGGGTTACCGCGACGGCCTCAGGCGCGGCGAGGCCCAGACCCGCCAGCAGTCCGCCATCCTACTCCAGCGCGCCTCCGACATGCTGGACGCTGGCATGCGCGAAGAGGCCCGCGCCGTCTACACAAGAATCCTTGAGTACGACCCGCAGAACGAAGCCGCCCGCAGTGCCATCGCCACTGTGGACGCCATCGACACGACCGAGACTGTTCCCGAGACAGTAGCAGAAACAGTAAGCGAACCGACCGCCACCGACCTCGAGTGGGCCAGAGCCCTGGCCCTGTATGAAGAAGGCCGCTGGCAGGAAGCCATACAGCGCTTCTCCCTTGTGCAGTCCCTGCAGCCTGACTACAGAATCGATGACCTGCAACAGAAACTATTCGTCTCCTACGTCGAACTGGCAAGAGCGGCAGTCGCTGAAGGAAACCTGGAAGAATCCGTGCAGCAGTTCGACACCGCCCTCGTATTGGATCCGAATAGCGTGCAGGTCCAGGAAGAACGCTACATGGTCGCCCACTATGTCGACGTCAAGACCTATTGGGGCGCCGACTGGGCCCAGGTCATCCGCCTCCTCGAAGATCTCTACCGCATCGATCCAGACTACCGCGACGTCCAATTCCTTCTGCAGAGAGCCCACGTCCACCAGGGCGAAGGTTTCGCCCGCGAAGAAAACTGGTGCGCCGCCGCCGGCGAATACACCAGCGCCATCGCCGTCCTCGACTGGCTGGAGCTCCGACCAAGACGCGACGAACTCGCCGCCAGCTGCCGCAACGCCAGTACCGGTTAGACCTGATTTGTCCACCAGCCAGACTCCGGCGCCTGCGCACCAAGAGACGAAATCCCTCCAATACCTCCTGTTGCAAACATTCACCGGTCAGTTCCACTTCCACTCTTCAACAAAACAGTCCGTGCCACTCTCTCCTCTCTCCTCTTCACTCTCTCCTATCTTTTGGGCGGTCGGCCCTTCGGCCCTCCCTTGTGCGGGGGCTGCGCCCCCGCAACGCCCCGCCCTTGTTAGCCACCGAGTCTATTCTCCTCCAGCATTGCGTCTTGCCGACATTGTCTCCTCCCAGAGCCCTCAGGTAGGGGCAGGCCTTGTGCCTGCCCTGTACCCCCCGTGATCGCGCCTCCCCGGTTAGCCCCTGCCCAGCGCCCGCCCTAAGTCCCCCCAAGAGCCGGTAACCATTCCAGCCGCCGCCATCTCCTCGCCAGACCGCTCCCACCCCAAGTCTCGGACGCACCCAGCCCCTAGCCAATATTGTTTTTTCCGGCCGTTGGCGCTATAATCAGTCGATGCAGATCCGGGGAGTAGCGCAGTCTGGCAGCGCACAGCGTTTGGGACGCTGGGGTCGGAGGTTCAAATCCTCTCTCCCCGACCTGCGGGTATAGCTCAATGGTAGAGCGCCGGCCTTCCAAGCCGACGATGCGGGTTCGATCCCCGCTACCCGCTCTCTTGCTTACCTCCCAACGTTGGATCGGTAGCTCAATGGCAGAGCAAGGAGCTCATAACTCCTGGGTTACAGGTTCGAGTCCTGTCCGATCCACTCTCCACCCCCTCTCGCCGCCCGCCCGCCCTCCCTTCCCGCCCCCTTCCACATGCCCATCAAAGCATAATGCCGCAACGGCCATTTCCGTCAACCGGCGTGCAACTACTCGGCCACTACTGAATTGCAACCCTGAGTGAGCCGACCGCAGGTTTTCCTCTCTCCTCACTCCTCTTTACTCTCTCCTCGCATTTGGGCGGTCGATCCTCCTGATTCAAACTGAATAGCCGAGACCCGCCTGTGCTATAATGCCCCGCGACTAGAAAGACCCCCGGTAGGCCGGCCAAGCCGGGCTTGCCCCAGCGAGGACTAATATGACCCTGGAAACAACAGCCGAGATTGGGACCGATAACCTCCCGGAACTGATTCACAGCGGTTTTATCGCCGTGATCGGACGGCCCAACGTCGGCAAATCGACCTTGCTGAATCAGATTCTCGGCCAGAAAATCGCCATCACCAGCGACAAGCCGCAGACCACCCGCGATCAGATCCTCGGTATCCGCACCGACGAGGACGCGCAGTTCATCTTCCTCGACACACCCGGCATCCACCAGCCCCGCAACAAACTCGGCAAACACATGGTCAACGTGGCCGAACAGGCCATCGCCAGCGACTCAGACGTCATCCTGTGGCTTGTCGACATCAGCACGCCCCCAAACGAAGAAGACCGCTATATCGTCGAACGCCTGAGAGAGCTGCTGGAGGCCGCCGGCGAGCTGCCCTTCCTTTTGCTCGGCGCAAACAAGATCGACAGCTTGGGTGGCGTCGATGTCCACGAAAGGACAAACGAATACCTGGCCCTCCTCAAATGGCTTACCGCCGCCAGTGAAGGTCAGGAGTCCGTCCCTGTGCGAATGTTGAGCGCGACGACAGGGGAAGGCGTTGAAGACCTTGTCGCCGCGCTGGCAGAACTGCTTCCCCCCGGCCCTCTCTACTATCCCAGTGAACAGGTAACCGACCTGTCAATGCGCTTTATCGCCGCCGAAATCGTCCGCGAAAAAGCCCTCCAGCTCCTGCGCCAGGAAATCCCGCACAGCCTGGCCGTCGCCGTAACCGAGTGGAACGAACGCAGCCCCGAAATGACGCATATCGCCGCCACCCTCTACGTAGAACGGCACAGCCAGAAGGGCATCGTCCTCGGCGGCAAGGGCTCCATGATTAAGAAGATCGGCCAAGCCGCCCGACCTGACATCGAGGAAATGGTCGGCACTCGCGTGTACCTGGAACTCTGGGTTAAGGTTCTGCAAAAATGGCGCCGCAAGGAGAATCTCTTGCGGAGACTGGGATATCACATGTAATGGCCTCAACAAATACTGTTGACCAACATCTGACATGTTGACCTACCCGCGCAACGCTTAGCCTTCACCTCTTGTCGCTGTCCCTTAGCCCTGGCCCCCTAGCCTCAGCCCGATGCTTTGGATTCCCTGCGCGCGCTGTGATATGATCGCCCCAGGTTCGCACACATGATGTGCCAAGGATTTCCATGAATCCACACACGATTCGCGTTCTCGAATACGATAAGATTCTGAAGCAGTTGGCTACCTACTGCGCCTTCGATGGCGGGGTCGAATTGGCCACCTCTCTCCTTCCCAGCGACGACCTCCGCACAATCAACGACTGGATGGAGCAGACCAGCGAGGCCTGCCGCCTGCTCGACCAGAAAACCGACATCTACTTCGGCGGCGTATACGACCTGCGAGCCCTCGTCGCCAAGTCCGAGCGGGGAAGTATCCTGATTCCGACCGAGCTTGTCGAAGTCCGTACGACACTGATGCGAGCCCGGACGCTTCGCAACACCTTGACTCGCCTCAACCGTCAGTTTCCCCGCCTCGCCGACATCGCCTTCTCCATCGAACCCTGTGAGCACGTCATCGGCGAAATCAGCCGTTGCATAAATGACCGCGCCGAGGTCGTAGACAGCGCCTCCTCAGACCTGGGCCGCATTCGCGCCCAGCTGCGCGTCGCCCAAGACAGGCTTCTCAGTACCCTCGACAGGCTCGTTCAGAATACCGATGTCACACCCTTCCTGCAGGAATCCATCGTCACCCAGCGCCAGGGCCGCTACGTCATACCCGTCCGCTCCGAATACAAATCGCAAGTACAGGGCATCGTTCACGACCAGTCGGCCAGCGGCGCCACCTTCTTCATCGAACCGATTGCCGTGGTCGAGCAGAACAACGCAGTCCGCGAACTGGAGCTGGAAGAAGAAAAAGAGGTGCGCCGCATCCTCGCCGAGATCTCCGATCTTGTTGCCGACGAAGGGCTTTACATCAACCGCAACGTGCAGATCCTTTCCCAGCTCGACTTTACCTTCGCCAAGGCCAAGTACGCCCTCGAAACCGAGGCCAACGCCCCCGAAATCGTCCCGTTCCAACAGAAACGCGCCGAAATTTTCGCCGGAATCGATGAGGACACCAAGGAAGAACGCACCATCCAGCACCCCGGCTCCGTCCTCAACTTCCGCCAGGCCCGGCACCCCCTCCTGGACCCCGATTCCGTCGTTCCCATCGACGCCTACTTCGACAACGAATGCTACATTCTCGTCGTTACCGGCCCCAATACTGGCGGCAAGACCGTAACCCTCAAGACCGTAGGCCTACTCACTCTCATGGCCCAGTCCGGCATGATGATTCCCGCCGATGAGGGCAGTACGCTCTCCGTCTTCGAAGGCGTCTACGCAGATATCGGCGACGAACAGTCCATCGAACAGAACTTGAGCACCTTCTCAAGTCACATGACGAATATAATCAACATCCTGGAAGAGGCCGACCCCCAGAGCCTCGTCCTGCTCGACGAGCTGGGCGCCGGCACCGACCCCGACGAAGGCTCTGCACTCGCCGCCGCTCTGCTCGAAAACCTGCGCGACCGGGGCATCACCACACTGGCCACCACCCATTACAGCGATCTCAAACTCTATGCCCACAATACAGCCGGTGTCCGCAACGCCTCCGTTGAATTTGACGTCGAAAACCTGAGCCCGACTTTTGAGCTCAGCATCGGCCTCCCGGGCCGCTCCAACGCCTTGACCATCGCCCGCCGCCTCGGCCTCAACCCGGTCATCGTCGATGATGCCGTAAAGATCTCCCGCCCGGAATCCCTCGAAGTTGAAGCCATGCTCGAGGACGTTCGGCACGCCCGCCAGGAAGCCAGACGCGTACTGGATCACGCCAAAGAAAGAGAAAGTCGCGCCAACGTCGCCGAGGAGGACCTGCGCTACCAGCTGGCCAGGATCGAAGAGGCCCGCCGCCAGGTCGTCGCAGAAACTCGCAACACCATGCAGAACGAGCTCGCCGAAATCCGCCGCGAAATCGATAGCTACCGCCGCCGCATGGCGAAAGGCGGCGCCGGCAGCCAGGATGCACACAGCCAGTTCCTGCACCAGGCCAGCCAGACCGTGGGTCGCCGCCAAGTGGATTCCGAAGGACGCATTGAACAAGAGGTCGCCACCCCCGGCGCGCCCGACTCGCGTATTCGCGGCCCAATCGAAAAGGGAGACCGCGTCTTCGTTCCCAACCTACAGGCCACAGGAGAAGTGATCGCCGTCGAAAACCGCGGCGGCTTGCCCCACGAGGCCGATGTCCAGGTTGGGAACTTTCGCCTCAGGTTACCCGTTAGACGTCTGGAGCTGCGTAGCAAGGCCCAGCCAGAGGCACCGACGACGCACCAACCCGCTGTGCGAGTGCAGAAAAAGGCCAAAGCAGGCGGCGGCGATGCCGACTCTCAAACAGAGATTGATCTGCGCGGCGAAAGAGTGGACGCTGGCCTGCAACGGTTGGAGGGTTACCTCGACGACGCCTATCTTGAGAATCTTCCCTGGGTGCGCATCATCCATGGCAAGGGAACAGGAGCAATGCGGGACGCCGTGCGCAACGCCTTGAAAGGTCATCCCCTGGTCAGCAAATATCGCCCAGGCGAGCTGGGCGAGGGCGATGACGGTGTGACGGTCGCCAATCTGATGACCGACGAAGCCTAGGCGGCCGCCCATGGAACTGCGGGAATACTGGGCGATTCTCAGGAGACGCTGGGCCGCCCCCTTGCTCCTGCCCGTTTTGGTTGCCCTGTTTAGCGCAGTACAGTTGCGGCCGTGGGAGACACCGCCGCCCACCTACAGCGCTTCAATGCGCATCCTGGTAGGCGTGCTGCCGCTCGAAGGAGTCGATGACGTTGAGTACGACCCTCGCTACTATGCCTGGATGACCAGCGAATACCTCGTCGACGACTTTACAGAGGTACTCGCTTCCGAACTCTTCGCCAATGCCGTCAATGAGCGCCTGGTCGCGCAAGAGATCCTCATCCCGGCCGGCCTGCTCAGAGCAAGCGCCAACACGGGCCAGCAGCACCGGATAATACGGCTCACCTTCAACTGGAATGAAGCCGCCCAACTGCAGGCGATCGGGAACGCCGCAGTGGCCGAATTGGAGGAAAACGCCGCCGCCTACTTCGCGCAGCTTGGAACGCAAGGCGCCGGCGTCCAGGTGATGGATTCGCCCACCGTGGTGCCCGTGGGCCCCAGCACACGCCAGCGAGTAGAGTGGCCGTTGCGAATTATTCTGGCGCTCGTCGCCGGCATCGGCCTCGCCTTCTTGCAGGAGTACCTCGACGACACCGTGCGACGCCGAAATGAGTTGGAGGAAATGGGCCTGCCCTGTCTAGTCGCCGTTCCCAAGCAGCGAAACTAGACGCCGGCCCGCGATAGGTCGACAGTGGCTTTTTCCGCCACAGTCAATTGCGCAGCCCATGCTGCAAACTGGAGGTTTCAGTGATACAGGAATACAGCGGAGTGGTTCGGCGGTTCGGCTGGATCCCAATAGTAGCCGTCCTGCTGACAGGTGCCCTCTCCTACGGGATCAGCTACTTCCAGGTCGAGATGTACCGCGCCACCATTCACGTCAGTACCGTTCCCGCCCGGCCCGACTGGGGCTTAGGAAACTCGGCCAAGGAGCTGATGCGTAACTTCGTTCTTAATCTGAATACATTTGAAGTAGCCGAGCAGGTCATCGCCCGCGCCCAGCTGGACATGCATCCAAGCGAATTCCTGCGCCTGACCAACATAGCTGACGACACGTCTACCTTCACAATCGAAATAGAGGCCAGATCAAGGGACAAGATCGTAGCCGAAGTCATGGCCCTCACACTGGCCGACTTTTTTGTCGATGAGCGGACCGCCTACTACGCGCAACAGGACAAACGCGACCGTATCGAGGTCAAAATCGTCAGCAGGGCTATCGAAGGCGCACGCTACCAGCCCCAGCCTCTTATCAACACCATGGCGGGGGCAGTTCTCGGCTTCCTCTTGGGTATAGGCCTAATCCTGCTGATAGTTTGGATCGAAAGCGGCTTTCTGCGAACACCCGACTCGGTGGAGCGAACGCTTGACTTGACCGTACTCGGCGCGATTCCGGTAACCGCCTCCGGCTCGCCTTCGAAAGCCGAGTCGCGGAAAGGCGTACCTTCACCGGCCGTCAGTGCTTAACGGGCAGGGGTTGCCCACGCGAGTCCCGACCCCTTCCCAGCTTGTTCCACAAAGGAAATTTAGATGTCCCTGAATTTGGTTACATTGACAGCGCCCCGCAGCGCGGCCGCCGAAGCATACCAGAGCCTTCGCACCAATATCGAGTTCTCGAGCCTGGGCAATGACCTGAAATCACTGCTTGTTACTTGCCCCGATACCGAGACAAGCAAGAGCGACGCCCTGGCTAATCTCGCCGTCGTCATGGCAGATGCCGGCGACCGCGTCATCGTCGTAGACGGCGACCTCCGCCGTCCCCTTCAACACGAAATCTTCGGCGTTAGAGGGGATGCCGGGTTGACCGACTGGTTACAAAGCGGAGGAGAACCGGCCCTGGCCGACACCGAGGTTTCCCACCTCCGCGTGCTCGCAGCCGGGCCCCTCCCGCCCAACCCTGTCGCGCTACTCAGCCACAAACGGCTGGCCGAACTGCTCCAGACCCTGACTGGCGAAGCAGAATATGTCCTTGTCGATGCCCCGCCGGTCTTGGCCGTAACCGACGCCGCCCTCTGGGCCAGCCAGGTTGACGGAACACTGCTCGCCGTCACCGCCGGGCGCACCAAGCGCGAGCAGGCGCAACGCGCCAAAGAAGTTCTGGAAAAGGTTCAATCAAATATCGTAGGCGCCGTGCTTCTCGACGCCGAGGACTCGATGGTTGTCACAGGATACGGACAGTAGATCGTCCCGCCTTTGAACATAGCTATGCGCACTCTCTCGAAAATTCACATTGACATCTGGCGTTTCCGGGCCGGTCCAGGACACCTGCGATGAAGGGCATCCTCCTCGCCGGCGGACACGGCACTCGGCTCTACCCCCTTACCACCAGCCTGAGTAAACAGATCCTGCCGGTCTACGACAAGCCAATGATCTACTACCCCCTGTCAATGCTGATGCTGGCAGGGATACAGGACATTCTCGTCGTGAGCACGCCCTCCGCTCTTCCTCTCTACCAGGAACTGCTCCAGGACGGCAACCAGTGGGGCGTCCGGTTTAGCTACGTCGAGCAGTCCCAACCGCGCGGCATCGCCGAAGCCTTTATCATCGGGAAGGAGTTCGTCGGCGACGACTCAGTCTGTCTCGCATTGGGCGACAACATCTTCTACGGCCACGGCCTTCCCACCATACTCCAGAAGGCCGCCAGCCTCCAGCAGGGCGCACTCGTCTTCGCTTATCCAGTCGCCGACCCCAGCCGCTACGGTGTTGTCGAGTTCGACCGCACCGGCAAGGCGCTGAGCATCGAGGAGAAACCGCAGAATCCCCGCTCCAACTATGCCGTGCCCGGTGTCTATTTCTACGACAGCCGCGTCCTCAACGTTGCCAGCAGTCTCCAACCATCCGCCCGCGGCGAACTGGAAATAACCGACATCAACAACTTTTACCTGGAGCAGGGCGAGCTGCGAGTAGAGATTCTTGGCCGCGGATTCGCATGGCTCGACGCCGGTACCCACGAGTCTCTCCTCCAGGCCGCCAACTTCGTGCAGGCCCTGCAGGAAAGACAGGGCATGATGATCTCATGCCCCGAGGAAATCGCCCTGCGCCGAGGATTCATCAATCGCGACCAGTTCCGCGCGCTGGCCGAGCCACTGAAAACAAATCGCTACGGCCACTACCTTTTGCAGCTCCTGCGCGATGAGTTCAAAGACCTACCATCCTGATGACCGACTCAACGGTCCCATTCGATAGGCGCAACGGCGTCCTGCATAGTACCGTAGCCGAAGTCCGCAGCGTACCCGCCCTCGCCGCCAAAATGCGGCAGATCGACAACTGCGCGCTGCCTGCTTCCTACACCGACATCTTCAACGCGCGCGCGCTCTCACCGGCCTATCTCGTACAGAACCACGTTGGCGCCAGAGAGGTGCAGACTGCCGTAACCACCATCGCCCAAGTCGCGGACAAACTCCGTCGTATGGCCCGCGCATACGGCGAATGGCAGGAGTTCGACATCCCCGCCTTCTTCGATCTGTGGCCGGAACATGCACCCCACCTCGTCCACGTTGAGGAGCGCGTAAGCACCGTAAACGTCACCTTCTTCGCCGACCTGCTTCTTCCCTCCTTTCAGCGTGCCGAACAGTACTGGGCCCAGGAGTTTTTCGCCGCCTACCAGACGGCGAGGCCCCCACTCAACGCCTCAGCAGACAGCTCCAGTTTCACCGCCCATTTCGTCGAGTTCGAACAGCCAAAAATGCGCGCCTACTGGGACAAACTGATAGCAGTCATGGCCGAGGCCCGGCGCGCCCTCTGGAACGACATCGACTTTCTGGCCGCTACCGCTGGCGGAGAAGAAAAAGCGCAGTGGCAGTGGGCCTGGCGCGACCCGGCCCCGCCCGGCCTGGACCCCCGCCTCCTGCCGTCCTTGCAGCAGCTGCCGACTCTGACCTTGGGTGTCGAGTTCCCGCTGCCCGCCAGCCGCCAGCCCGGCCGGGTCAGGCGCCTTCGACGCAGCTGGGAAAGCAACGCCAGGCGGCGTATACAACGTTAGGAAATCAGCACGGGAACGATTGCATGCAGAACATTCTGATCACAGGCGGCGCCGGCTTCATAGGCTGTAACTTTGTCCGCTACATCCTGAACTGCGAACCCGACATTAGCGTTACCGTTTTCGACAAGCTCACCTATGCCGGCCGCCTCGAAAACCTCGCCGCCGTCAGCGAAAACTTCGGGGCCCGCTACCACTTTGTCCAGGGCGACATCTGCGACGCCGCAAAAGTGGAGGAAACCGTCTCCGCCCGCAATATCGACACCATCGTAAATTTCGCCGCCGAGACCCACGTTGACAGGTCGATACTCGACCCTGACGCCTTCGTCCAGACCGACGTCTACGGCACCTACGTGCTCCTGGAGGCAGCCCGCAAATTTGGGAATCTCCGCTTCCACCAGATCAGCACCGACGAAGTCTACGGCCACATCGAGGGCCACCGCCGCTCGGTCGAAAACGACGCCCTGGCCCCCCGAAGCCCCTACGCCGCCAGCAAGGCCAGTGCCGACCTTTTCGTCAACGCCTACCACGTCACCTACGACCTGCCCGTGACAGTCAGTCGCGGCGCCAACAACATCGGGCCCTACCAATACCCCGAAAAAGTCGTGCCCCTCTTCATCACCAACGCCCTCGAATCCATACACTTGCCCGTATACGGTGACGGACAACAGATGCGCGATTATCAATATGTTGCCGATCACTGCGCCGCCATCTATCTCATCCTGCTTCGAGGCACCATCGGCGAATCCTATAACATCGGTACCGGCGCCGAAATGACCAACCTGGCCATGGTCGAAATTCTCCTCGAAGAGCTGGATAAACCACGTGCCCTCATTCAGCACGTCGAAGATCGCCTCGGTCACGACCGGCGCTACAGTCTCGACGTAAGCAAGATTCTGGCGTTGGGCTGGGAGCCCGACTACACGCCGGAAGAAGCCATCAGATCGACCGCCCGCTGGTACCGGGACAACCGCTGGTGGTGGCAACCGATCAGGGACGGCGAATTCAAGGACTACTACGAAAGCGTCTACGGAGCGCGCAAAAAGCTCGAACCGCACTGATGAATCTCACGTCGATTCGCCCAGGACGCCTGCAAGATCTGCCCGAGTTGCATCGACTGCACGCCAGCAGTCTGCGCTGCTACTACTACGATGACCTCGCCGACTGTGAGGAACCCGATCTCCTCAAGGGCGTCAACGCAGTCCTGGTCGACCGGCAGACGGATAGAATGAAGGGTTTTGTAACCTTCAATGACGTCACGCGTTCAGAAGCCCTGCCCGCCTCAGCGCCCTCCAAGGTCTCTCTGCGCGCCGCGGCGTTCGCATCCGCCGGACCGACAGCAAGACTGCAGTTTCGCGCCCTCTTCGAACACGCGCACCAGCAGTTGCCTCCGCAGTCCCAGGGCTATCTCTTCTCCGCACTCACCGAACAGGGATGGCTCCGCGCCAGCTTGAGAGAATCCGGCTTCGATCTGCATGATGCCGTCAGATTTTACGAACGCAGATCTCGCCCAGTCGGAACAGTTCACCAGGCCGCCGCCCTGAGACCCGCGCAGCCATCCGACCTGCCGATGATGGCTAAACTGGACGCCGCAGCGTTCAGCCCGCTATGGCACATGGGAATAACCGAGCTTCAGTATCTGCATCGCGACTGCCGCTTTGAAATCGCTGAAACGGCCCAGGAGACACTGGGGTACTCGGCGCTCAGATTGACTTCAGATGGGTCGCCTCGAGGATTCAGTTCAGCCCAGGTCGTGCGGCTGGCCGTCCATCCAACTGTCCAGGGCCGGGGTATTGGCCGCCAGCTGCTTGTGGCCTGCCTCAGCTACGCCCATCAGCTGGGAATTGATCGTGTCTTCCTTAACACACAGGAAAGCAACTCGCCCTCCCAAAATCTGTACGAATCGCTTCACTTTCAAAAGCGCGGCCGCCCGGTACCTGTCTTCGTCAAACACATGTCCACTTGTCGGACAGGGAGCTTCACCCAAAAGGACCAGTACTACCGTACCCAACCATCGACGTAGAATCTATTCTTTGACGCCAGTATTCATGAGTTTGAGAATTCACCGCTTGACCCTGATCGCAACAGCGACACCAGTAAGCAAACAGATAAAGGAAGGCATGCGGACTTGACTGTTACGACCCGCAGACTATACCGGCACCTCCTTTTCGTTGCTACACTCTATTGCCTTCTGCTTGTCCTGGGTAGCGGCGGCTACATACTGATAGAGGGCTGGCCGTGGACAGACAGCGTCTACATGACTGTCATCACGATTAGTACCGTTGGATTTGGCGAGATCCGACCACTGTCCCCCTTTGGCCGCGTGTTCACCGGCGGACTGATTGTCATGGGAGTAAGCACCACCGCCTATGCCATTAGCACGATGGCGGACGTTATCGTCGCAGGCGAGTTTCGCAGCCTGATCTGGAGAAGACGTATGCAGAATCGAATCGACAAAATGACTGGACATTTTATCGTCTGCGGGTACGGCCGCGTCGGCGAGCAAGTCGTGAACGAGCTTCTTTCGAACAGAGTTCCTCTCGTAGTGGTTGAAATCCGGGCAAACTTGGGACCGGAATTGGAGAATCTAGGTGTCTTTCCAGTTGAAGGGAATGCCACCGAAGATACAGTACTGATTCGAGCGGGAATCGAGAGAGCCGCGGGAATCTGCTGCTGCCTCCCAAACGACTCCGACAACGTCTATGTGGCCCTCACCGCCCGCTCCCTGAGCCCAGATTTGACGATTATCTCCCGCGCAAACAGCCATGAAAGCGAGCGCAAACTGCAAATCGCCGGCGTGAACCATGTCATCAACCCCTATGTCACCAGCGGCCGCCGCATGGCGCGTCAACTGATCCACCCCAATATCCTGGAATTCATGGACGTCGTCATGCACCGCGACGAGGTCGACATCCTGATCGAAGACATCGGCGTGGGCGAACGGTCCTCCTTGCGCGACCAGACCATCGCCGACACCGAAGTTCGCAGAAGGATTGGGGCGAATATCCTGGCCGTGCGGCGGCCTGATGGCGAAACCTTCGTCAACCCCGGCGTGGAATTCTCCCTGCGCGCGGGGGATACACTGATCGCCTTGGGCACGCCGGAACAGCTCGATGTCTTGGCCACCGAAGCGGAAGACCGAGTATACGGAAGTTAGCGGAATTGGACCATTGACCGAAGACCTTGGCACGCCTGAAGGCGCCTGCCCCGCCTCGCAGTAAAGTTGACCGCACTGAATTGAGCGCAGTGCCCTCCCAACACCACTGCCGGTCCACCTTCCGCCCGCGTCGCCGCTCAGGAACAACCACAAAAAGACCTTCCCGACTCAGCGCAGAGCGAATCAGCCGGCGATTACCCCGCGTCCGATTCGGCGGGTGCCACAAAGGGGACACATGTCCCGCAAAGCGAGAATGACAAGTGGCGGAACGTAGCCATTCCTATCGTACAAGGGCCGTCATCCTGCGGCGCAGGAAATATAGCGACGCCGACCGCATCCTTACCGTCTTCACGCCCCGCCTGGGCAAGCGCATGCTCATCGCCAAAGGGACGCGCAAAACGACCAGCCGCAAGGCCGGACACCTGGAGCTCTTCAGTCACACAAACCTGCTCGTCGCACAGGCCCGCACCTGGGACATTGTCACTGAAAGCGAGACCGTTGAGGGCTTTCTTCAGCTGCGCCGCGACCTCGACGCAATCAGTCGCGCCGCTTACATCTGCGAACTGGTTGACGCCTTCACCGCCGAGGACGACGAGTTCGAGCCCCTCTGGGACCTTCTTCTTCTCTGCCTGCGGGAATTGGACGCCGGTTCCGCCGATATGCCAGAATCCGACCTGCTATTGCGCTGGTTTGAACTCCAGCTCCTGGGCCAGATGGGCTTCCAACCCGAACTGTTCGCCTGTCTCGGCTGCGGCGAAGACCTGCAGCCTGTGGAAAACTTCCTACACCTCAACGCAGGCGGCGTATTCTGCCCCAATTGCGGTCGAGCCATGCAAGGCGCAGAACCGATCAACGCCCGAACACTGAAGATTCTGCGCCATCTCTTCCGTACCCGCTGGGATGCCCTGCGCGGCCTCCGCATCGGACCCGACACCGCCCAGGCCGTGGAGAGCGTCCTGCAGCGTTACCTCACAACCACGCTGGAGCGCCGCCTGAAGTCCACCGACTTCATACACCGCCTGCGTCAGACTCTGCCCGGCAGAGAGAGCGGAGTAGCCCCCTCGGCCAAAAGTGCCGCAACTGACGACAGCCACGGCCAACCCGGCCCTGACCCGCCTTACACAGGGGCAAAGAGATGAAGCTGATCCGCGCCGCCCGTGTTGCCGCGATATCTGCCCTCGCAGCAGGACTATATTCCCTTCTACTCCTCAGACCCTTGTATCTCAAGTTTGCGGAGTCGCTGACCCCGCAGCCGCTGGCCGCGGAGTCCCTATGGCAATGGGGTTTGGGTGGTTGGCTCTGGCTTGTCGCGATCTTTACGTGGATGGTCCTGCTGGTGGCACTGAAGCACCGCTACTCGCCCGTCCACCGCATCAGCACGGCTGTCCAGTCAGGGCTGATCGGCATCGCGGCTACGCTTCTTGTCGCTGGAGTCCTGGCCGGTATGAACCGCTTCGGGCTGGCGGGAGTCCTGAATGCCGGCCTGCAAACCGAACTCCTCCCCGTCATCGAGAAACTCGTCGAGCATCTTGCCCTGACGGCCCTGGAAGCGGGGCTGCTCATGGGAGGAGGCGTCACAACCTGGATCTGCATCGATCTGGTCGTTTTGACCAAGCTGCCCACCTCTTGGATGGTACCCGGTGCAGTCGCCGGCCTCCTTTCCCTTCTGTCTCCCCTCCTGTTGCCCGAACTCAGGCACCTGCTGATTGCCCTACTCTTCTACTGTGTCTGGTGCCTTGTTCTGGGCCTCAGAAAATCTCTGCCCGCGGCCTACCCAGAACTCGAATAGAAGGGAACCATAAGAGACCGAAGCCCAGACTCGCTACCGCGTTGACTTCATCGCCAACATCCGCAGCCCGTTGACGACAACGATCAGAGTGCTGCCCTCATGCCCCAGCACGCCAATCGGCAGGGGCAGCCGGAACCCGGGAACCACCAAAGGAACGACGACCGTCAACGTGACCAACGTGAGAATCACTGCAACAGAAAAATAGAGATTCTGGCGCACAATCTCACTGGCGCGGCGGCTAAGCCGAAGCATAAAGGGAAGCTTGCTGAGGTCGTCGGACATGAGCACAACGTCTGCCGTCTCCAATGCAACATCCGTTCCCGCCCCACCCATCGCTATCCCGAGATCGGAAGTCGCCATCGCAGGCGCATCGTTGACGCCGTCCCCGATCATCCCAACCGACCCGGTCTTAACCAGCTCGTCCAGGATCTGTACCTTCTCCTCCGGCAGAAGTTCGAAATAGACGTCCTCCATACCGATCTCGTCGGCGACCGCGTTTGCCACGTCTCGATTGTCGCCGGTCACCATCGCCAGACGGCCAATCCCGAGTCGCTTGAGCGCCCCTATCGTATCAGCCGCGCTCGAGCGAACCGTATCGGCCACCGCCAGAAATCCTACCACCTCCCAGTCGCGTTCAGGTGCCCCCAGAATCTCTCTCTCAATCTGACCTTCGCCCCCGCCCGCCAGGTCGCCGCTGTCAGATTCTATGCTCCGCCGTACCACGAGAATCGCCGTCTTTCCCTTCTCTTGCAGTTGCCGCCCGATCATGCGAATGGCCGGAGACAGATCCATCGACTCGCTCATAAACAGCTTGTCATTGCCGATGTAGATCATCTCCTGTTTCCCGCCGCGCACATAGAACGCCTGCACGCCGTGCCCGGCAATGCCGCGGAAGTCTTGCGGAGATTCAACCGGCAGGTCCTTCTCCTTCGCCGTGTCCACGATCGTCTGGGCAATCGGATGTTCACTTAGGCTCTCCGCACCCGCGGCAATCGACAGTAGCTCATTCTCAGAGTAACCATTGAGCGGAACAATGTCGGTCAACTGGGGCTTGCCGTTGGTCAACGTCCCAGTCTTGTCAAAGGCGAGCACATCAAGCCTTGCCGCCGCTTCCAGGTAGGCCCCGCCCTTGAACAGGATCCCCTCGCGCGCACCAGCCGCAATGGCGCTCAGAATAGACGCCGGCGTGCTGATGATGAGCGCACATGGGCTCGCCACCACCAGCAGCGTGATCGCTCTATAGATTGTGGTGCTGACCGGTTCATTCCCAACCAGAATGGGAACGACCCCAGCCAGGACCGTTATACCAATCACGATCAGCGTATAGGGCTGGCTGAATCGGTCGATCAGGCGCTGTGTCGGCGCGGCATTGTTCTGCGCCTCCTGCACAAGTCCTATAATCTTACTGATAGTGCTTTCTGAGGCCAGCTTGGTCACCTGCAGTTCGAGCGCTCCGCTACCGTTTATAGTCCCCGAAAAAACAGAGTCCCCAATCCCTTTGTAAACTGGGATGCTTTCCCCCGTGATTGGGCTCTGGTCCACCGTCGTCGAGCCCCCCAACACCGAACCGTCAACCGGCATCCGCTCACCCGGTCTTACCACGACCACGTCGCCAATCGATAGCGCCTCGACGCCAATCTCTACAACCTCTCCTTCCCGCTGGACCCGCGCCGTATCGGGTCTCAGCTCTGCCAGCCCGGTAATCGCATGCCGTGTACGGTCCGATGCAAACGATTCCAGCGCGCCGCTAAGCGTAAACAGAAAGAGAAGCAAAGCGCCCTCCTCCCACTCACCTATAAGCGCCGCCCCCAGAGCCGCCGCCACCATCAGCAGATCGATATTAAATACGCCGCAGCAGGCATTCTCAAAAGCCACTTTCGCCCCGGAGTAACCACCTGCGCTATACGCAATCAGTGCAAAGACTACAACAGCCCAGCCCGGTAGCAGCCCGCTGACAGAACCGCCGATCCAGCCAACCAACAGCGCCAAAAGAGTTACCGAAGCGAGTAGAAGCTCGGGATTGTCCCGCCAGAAAGCAAGCGAAAACGGAGACAGCGACCATAAACTGATCGAAGGCGGCCCGCTCCCCTCCTTCACGATCATTGGGTCAATTGAACTGGTGGCCATTCCGTCCACCTCTCTGCTCATGATGCGCCATGGGACGCGCCCGGCGCCCCCCGAGTTTCGGCTCTGCCGCCCTCAATCTGTGCTGCCTTGGTCTGCAACTTCCTACCGATCTCCTCCCGCTTCGCCTGCTGGCACTCAGGACAAAATCCTGACACCTGCACCTGAAGCGAAGTGGCGCGGAAGCCCGTATTCTGAAATATATTGTCCATCAGGACGTCAGGTGAAACATTGTCCTGCAGGTCCGAGACCTGGTGACACCGCAAACAGAACAGGTTAATATGCGGCGAAGGGTCCGTCTCGTATCGGGTATGCTCCGTTCCCGCACTGATCTCGACGATAGCGCCCAGATCACGCAAGGTGTTGAGCGTGTTATACACAGTGGCCTGACTGATCTCTGGATGCAACGCCCGTACCGCTTCAAATACCTGCGAAGTCGTCGGGTGACTCCTTGTGCCGGCAAGGTACTCGCAAACGGCAACGCGCTGACTCGTTACCCGCAACCCCGCCCGCCTGATCGTTTCAATTAACCGAACTGCCATACTCGTGCCCCCTGCCTAATTTAGAACCAATCTAAACAACTTGAGGGCAGTGTACCCGCTTTCAGGTTGCTTGTCAAGAATTATTTGGAACAGTTCTAAAATAGAAAATCCCTCCCATTCTCTCCATCACCCAGGCATAACCGATAACGGTTTTCTAATGTTTCTCTATGGCGGTTCTGATAAAGAAATGGGATACTATAGTAGGTGCCTCGAAACTTCCTTACCTTTGATGCACAGCGGGAACAGCACCCATTCGGCGCGTCATTCCTGCAACCGAACGCAGAGTCGGCCGACCAGAGAAAAAGACGCCCTTTGAATTATCTCTTCACTTATTGAAGACCACTATCCATCACCGGGAAGAACTAAAATGATGCCATTTGACCGCTTCACCCAGAGGGCCCAGGACGCGGCCACCCGTTCCCTCGAAATTCTGCAGAAATACAAACATTCGCAGATCGATACGGAACACTTCTTCCTGGCCCTCGTCGAACAGCCGGAGGGAACCGTACCCCAGCTTCTGGCCTCCCTCGGCGCTTCCGTCGACGTAATCGCCCGCAAAATTGAAGCCGTCCTCGAAGCCTCCCACAAGAGCGGCAACTCGCCCCAGAGCGGCCTCCCGACCGTCCAGGTCTTCATCACGCCAAGGCTTAACCGCGTCATGGGCGTCGCCAACGATGAAGCCAAGAAACTGCAGGACGAATACATCAGCACCGAACACATCCTGCTTGCCATCGCCAGCGAACGAAACACCCACAGCGCAAACATCTTGAGTGAAGCCGGCGTCACCAAAGAACGCCTCTACAATGCCATCGAGGACTTGAGAGGCGGCCAGAAAGTCAGCGAGCCCGACGCCGAAAGCAAATTCCAGGTACTTGAAAAGTACGGCCGCGACCTCACCCAAGCCGCCGCCGAAGGCAAACTGGATCCTGTCGTCGGCCGCGTCGAAGAGGTAACCCGCGTCATGCAGGTCCTCTGCCGCCGCTCAAAAAACAACCCTGTCCTGATAGGCGAGGCCGGTGTCGGCAAGACCGCCATCATCGAAGGCCTGGCCCAACAGATAATGGCCAACGACGTACCGGAAATCCTGTCCGGCAAACGCCTGGTCTCTCTCGATCTGGGAGCCATGATCGCCGGCACCCGCTTCCGCGGCGAGTTCGAGGAGCGGCTGAAGGCCGCCATGGATGAAATCCGCCGCAGCGAGGGCGAAATCATCCTCTTCGTCGACGAACTGCACACCGTCGTCGGCGCCGGCAACGCCGCCGGCGCGCTTGACGCCAGCAATATGCTCAAGCCCGCCCTCTCACGCGGCGAGCTCCAGTGCATCGGCGCCACAACACTCGACGAATACCGTCAGCACATTGAAAAAGACTCGGCCCTCGAACGGCGCTTCGCCCCCGTCTACGTCGAAGAACCCGACATCGATGACGCCATCGAAATCCTGCGAGGCCTGCGTATCCGCTATGAGGAGCATCACGCCATCACCTACACCGATGACGCCCTCGAACAGGCAGTCCGCCTCAGCCATCGCTATGTACCCGACCGAAAACTCCCCGATAAGGCCATCGACCTCATCGACGAGGCCGCCGCCCGCCTGCGGGTAGCCATGCACGCCATGCCCGAAGACCTGAAAATGACCAAAGTCTCTATCCAGGAACTGGCAGACCTGGAGGAAAGCGCCTGGGCAGAACGCGACTACGAAAAGGCCGCCCAGACTAAGGCCGAACTGGCCCGCCTGAAGGAAGAATTCAAATCTGCGCTCAAGTCCTGGAAGAACGAGACCAACCTCGATGACGTCGTCGACACCGACGATGTCGCAGCCATCGTCCACAGTTGGACCGGTATCCCCGTCATGGACCTGCTCGAAGAGGAGATGGAAAAGCTGCTCCGCATGGAAGATTTCCTTCGACAGCACATCATCGGCCAGGAGAGAGCCATCGAAGCGGTCAGCGATGCCATCCGTCGCGCCCGCAGTGGCCTCAAAGACCCTCGCCGCCCTATCGGCACCTTCCTCTTCCTCGGGCCAACCGGTATCGGCAAGACCGAGCTGGCCAAGGTCCTCGCTGCCTTCCTCTTCGACACCGAAGACGCGCTCCTGCGCGTCGACATGAGCGAATACCGCGAAGGACACACCGTCAGCAAACTGTTCGGCGCCCCGCCAGGATATGTAGGCTATGAGCAGGGCGGCCAGCTCACCGAGCAGGTCCGCCGGCGCCCCTACCAGGTTCTGCTCTTCGACGAAATCGAGAAGGCCCACCCCGAAGTATGGAACACACTTCTACAGATAATGGACGACGGCCATATGACCGACGGCCAGGGCCGCACTGTCAACTTCCGCAACACAGTCGTCATCATGACCAGCAACGTCGGCGCCGACACCGTCAAGCGCGGCCCCCTCGGCTTCGCCACACCGGAGCTCGACGAGAGCGCCCTCGCCCAGGGCGAATACAGCAAGCAGATGAAACGGCTCTTCCGTCCCGAATTCCTCAACCGCATCGACGAAACGATTATCTTCGATCCACTCTCCAGGGAAAGCGTCCGCGATATCGTCTCCCTGCTGATGGAAGAGATCGCCCAGCGCCTCGACGAAATTGGAATCGCCATCGAGATGACCGAAAAGGCCCGCGATCACATCGCCGATACCGGCTACCACGCCGAATACGGTGCCCGGCCCTTGCGCCGGCTTCTCCAGAAGCGGGTCGAGAACGAACTCAGCAAACGCCTGTTGCGCGCCGAATATAAGACTGGGGACGAAATCCTGGTTGATTATGCGCAGGAAGAGGAGGGAGGCGAGGAAAAACTGGTCTTTGTGCGCAAGGAGCCACAGCCCATCCCGGTCGAGTGGTCGCCGGGAACACAGACCGAAGCCGGCCCCAGCCGCGAAAGCCAGGGATCGCAGGAGTAGCATAGATGCTTTGGCGCCGCCTATGACTTCCGAAAACTGCGCCGACCCTGAAAGCCCGTCAAGGTCCCCGGCCTATCGTATCGAAACAGAACGCGCCGTTTTGCGCTGCTGGAATCCAAGCGACGCAGAAATTCTGCTGCAAGCAGTAACACAGAGCCTCGACCACTTGAGAGACTGGATGCCGTGGGCCAAGAATGAACCCACTACCCTGGAGGAAAAGGCCGCCCTCATGCGCAACTGGCGCGCGGAGTTCGATCTCGACACTGATTACACCTACGGGATCTTCTCGCCCGACGAAAAAGAGGTTTGGGGCGGAACGGGGTTACACAGACGGCTGGCAGGCAACGCCCTCGAAATCGGATACTGGATTCGCGCCGACCTGATAAACCGGGGCCTGGCGACCGAGATCACCGCCGCCCTGACCAAAGCAGCTTTCGCCGTTAACAAAGTCGATCGCGTCGAAATCCACTGCGACCCGACCAACGTTCGCAGTGCCGCGATTCCACGCAAACTGGGCTTCACGCAGGAAGCCGTCCTCCGGCGCCGAGCCACAGCCACCGACGGTTCGCCAAGGGACGTGGCGATCTGGACGCTCTTCCTCGATCAACTCGCCAACACCCCAGTGGCAGCCGCCCAGGTCAGGGCTTTTGACGTATTAGGCACCGACATCCCTTGTACTTAAGGTGCCTCCGACCATCACACAACAGCCGACTCGCCCACTATGGGCGCAAGCGCCCCCGACCACGCACCCTCTCCTTCTACTCAGCAACCTCAATCTCGTAGAGGGCAACCCAGTCGAAAAGACCCTGCGCCTGGCCCCGGCTGCGCGCACCCACCACCAGGCCAATATCCCCTGCCGGCAGCCTTGGATCGGGTACTGCCTCAACCTGCACCCCGTTGACATAAAAGCGCAGCTCGGACCCGTCATCAGCGACCGACACCAGGTTCCGTCGCCCATTTGACAGCGCGTCAGACTCGGTCCAGGGCCGTACAGTCCGCCACGCGCCCTCTTCCGCCAACTCTACCTGGTACTGCCCCCGGTTGTCTATCGCGAAGAGATAGAAGTTTTCGTCATTCTGATAGCGAACTATGAGTCCGCCGTATCCCCACGAAAACGCCTCCTGCGAAGCCAACCGCAGGTCGGTCTCCACCCTGTAAGCCCCAAGGTCCGGCTGCCCGAGTGTCGACCACACCCTGCCGCCCGGGCGCGTAATAGTAATCCGGTAGAGATCGCCAACAAACCCCTTTTCCCAGCCTTCGCCACTGCCAACCGGCAACGCAAACTTGGGATCGGCGAAGTCGTCTCTCTCGATTAATCGCCCGACCTCCATTTCTGAACCGGCTCGCTCTCCAGGAAGCCTTAGCCCCGGGAACGAAGGGCGCATAAACGCAATGGCTGCCGCAATAGCTGCCAAGGCGATTAGAATAACCAGGACAAGAGGAACGCTTCGTTTGGCCTCAGGCGGGCTGTGTACAACCGTCTTGGCCGTTGGACGCTGTGGCGAGAGGCCGATCGCCTCCCTCCTGCGCGCCCGTTCAGCTATCTCACTCGAAGAAACGTCTGATTCAACCATGATTGCACTGATCGGCCGCGGCGCTTAGCCGGCGCCAAAAACCGCGGCCATATTCCAGGCTTCGCAATACGCGCCGTGCGGTGTATACCGACTTAGCCGGGTCCAAAGGGGCTATATGAGCTTAAGCAACTTGAGCGGGGCTGCCATGCAACCGATGGGGGGTCTGGGATTCGGAGGGGTAGGAGACGGCACCGGTAATGAGGGTTTGTGCGGTGGCGGCTGCTGGCCGGAATCCGCATACTGAACTGCCGTCAAGGCGTCAATACGGCCATCACCTTGTATATTCTTGTCCGCCTCAGTCTGTCCTAAATCGCTACTGTTGATGTCTACGCTCGTCGCCATCAGCATCTTCTTGATCGCGGCAGGCCCAAGACCAGTATCCGCCCTGAGCATCAGTGCCACCAGCCCGGCCACGTGCGGCGTAGCCATGCTCGTTCCGCTGGCGGTGGTATAGTGTTCGTCCACCACCTGCCCTACCGAAGTGCCCGCCGCGCGCGCGGCCACAATTTTGCTTCCGGGTGCCACCACGTCAGGCTTCACCCGCCCGTCCGCAGTCGGTCCCCGGCTGCTGAACCGGGCAACACTGTCCTGGTCATTCGACGCCCCAACCGTAATCACCTGCTCAGCCGCGCCCGGGCTGCCGATCGTGCTCTGCCGCGGCCCGCTGTTTCCCGCCGCGACTACCATGATCTTGCCCATATCCACAATCGCATTACACATCGTACTCAGCGCATCCGAACCGTCGCTGCTACCGCGGCTGCCCAGCGACAGATTCAGAACATCAGCGCCGTTCTGGGCCGCCCACTCAAGCCCGGCCATCACATTGCTCATCCGGCCGCTGCCGTTGTCGGCGAGCGCCTTCGCCGCCATGATCGTCGCCCCCGGCGCCACGCCAATATACTTGCCGCCGCTGGCCGCACCGGTCCCTGCCGCCGTGGAGGCAACATGCGTGCCGTGGCCGTTGCCGTCCTCAGCCGAACCCTTGCCGCTGAAATCTGCCGTCAGCCCAACCCGGCCCGCAAAATCAGGGTGCGTCGCGTCGATACCGGTGTCAACAACGCAGATCGTGACACCTTCCCCGTCATTGCCCAGCTGCTCCCAGACCTGTGGCGCCCTGATGTGCGGCGTCGATACGTCCAACAATATGTGTACCGTCTCGTCCAGCCAGACCTCTGCCACGTCGTCCGAGGCCGTCAATTCGTCCAGCGCCGCCGCAGTGAGCGAAAGGGCGGTCGCCGGAATCGTCCTGTACTCCTGATTGACCTTGAGCGTGCCTGCCCTGGTTGCCAACCTGCCAATATTCCGTTGGCCGCCCTCCGATTGAAATCTGACGATAACCTGCACTTCTTCACTGGCCATACGGGCCTGTTCAACTGCGTCCCGAACCTGGGCGGAGAACTTCTCCGAATACATTGACCAAACTCCTCCTGAAAAATCCTTGCCCACATCCGGCAAGACAATCGGGGCAGTGCCTCGTACTATGACGCAACTGCAGCTTCCGTTGGCATGCAACACGCCGCCTCCCCAGAGACACGATTGTCCTGGGGTTTACTTCCTCTGGTCTCTGCGTTGGTTAACGCCTGTACGAAAGGAGACGCTAAGCTGGAGACAGAACTTTCCCGAAATCAGAATCTCGGGCGGGTCGGTACGAACCAGACCGCATCGCCCAATCGGGATCGTGACCGGACCGTCAAATTGCACCCTCGTGGCTTGGCCCTAGAGGGACGATGCACTCATCTACATCGTTTCAACCGCGCCGTCCTCCTCGACCTTGACGAGCCAAGCCTCATTCGTCAGTGCCTGAAGCCCCCGGCCGGGACCGCTAACCGCATAGCAGGGCACAATCGAAGTCTGATGCCGCACTTCGAATCCCGCGCTCACAATCGCCGCACGCTGCGCCGGACCGGTCTCTTTGACGTGCAACAGCAGGTGCATCGCCGCGTCCGGCGCGGCGGTCATCTGTCTTTGAATAGGGGGAGGGATCTTTTCCTGTCCGTCTTCTGACATCTCTGTGTCGCAATCTCCGCAAAAACAATTAACCTCAGTCTAACAGTATTGCCACAACGAACCGAACTTGGCAAACCCCGATTCGAACGCCGTTACGGGCCCTACCGGTTACGTCAAATGATCGTAGGCAATTAGTGTAAGGAACTCAACGAAATCGTCCGTCAATATAAGACTGTCCAGAATCTCCCCCGCTTCCTCCAGACGGCCCGGACCCTGTTCGCCAAGTCTCTTCAACTCCTCGTCACGAATCTGACTATACAACTCCCGCGTGACCGGCCTCCCGTCATCCAACTTCGCACCGTGCCGGATCCATTGCCAAATCTGTGACCGTGAAATCTCAGCTGTAGCAGCGTCCTCCATCAAATTGTAAATCGCCGCCGCGCCCACACCCAGCAGCCACGCATTCAGATACTGCAGTCCCACATCTACATTCGTGCGCAGCCCGCTCTCCGTTATCGTCCCGCCGGGAACGCCGACATCAACGATCTGCTCCGCCGTCACCGCCACATCCTCCCGCATCTTGTGCTTCTGATGCGGCGCGCCGCCCGTCGCCTCTTCGAAAATCCCACGCGCCAGCGGCACCAAATCAGGATGGGCAACCCACGTCCCGTCGCAGCCGTCACCAGACTCCCGCTCCTTGTCCGCCCGCACCTTCGCCAGCGCCTCCTCGTTGACCTCGGGATCTCGCCGGCTCGGAATGAAAGCCGCCATGCCCCCAATCGCATGAGCCCCCCGCTTATGGCATGTACGCACCAGAAGCTCGGTGTAAGCGCGCATGAACGGCGTAGTCATCGTAACCTGCGCCCGGTCCGGCAGCACAGTATCGGGACTGTCCCGGAACTTCTTAATCGCGCTGAAAATATAGTCCCATCTGCCCGCGTTCAATCCCGCCGAATAATCTCGCAGCTCGTAAAGAATCTCCTCCATCTCCAACGCTGCCAGTATCGTCTCGATCAGCACCGTCGCTCGGAACGACCCGTGAGGGATTCCCAGCACCTCCTCAGCGTGCGCAAACACCTCCGCCCACAGCCGCGCCTCCAGATGGCTCTCCAGCTTGGGCAAATAGAAATAGCAAGAACTGCCCCGCCGCTGCCGCTCTGCCGCGTTGTGAAAAACATACAGCCCCACGTCGAACAAACTGGCCGAAACCGGTTCCCCGTCTACCAGTACATTTTTCTCGACCAGGTGCCAGCCCCGCGGCCTGACCAGCAACGTCGCAATCTCTTCATTCAGCTCATAGACTCGCCCCCGCGCCTCATCCTCCAGCCGGATCGTTCGACGCACCGCATCGTACAGGTTCAGCTGCCCATCCACACAGTTCTCCCACGTCGGCGAATTGGCGTCCTCAAAGTCCGCCATAAACACATCCGCGCCCGAATTCAGCGCATTGATCACCATCTTCCGATCGACCGGCCCCGTAATCTCAGCCCAGCGCCGCTGCAAGTCATCTGGCGTAGCAGCCACCTGCCAGTCTCCGCTCCGTACACCCTCCGTCTCCGCCAAAAAACCCGGCGTCTCGCCCGCGTCAATCCGAGCCTGCCGCACTGCCCGCGCCGCCAGCAACTCCTTGCGCCGGGAGTCGAACTTCCTGTGCAGCTCCGCAACGAATGCCAGTGCATCGGCCGTCAAAATATCTTCCGATGCAGGAAGAGAACTGCCAACTACCTGAACGTCCACCTGGTCTCCCACGCGTTCATTCTCCCGTGACATGGAGCACTCCTTTTGTGAAAGGGAAGAGGAAAGAGGTACGCAATAAGCATACTAACTTCACAAAAACTCGTCAACACCGCCCCCAGCATATTCACGCCCAACCTCCCCCGCCTCCGCCCCCGTAAATCAGCCAACTGCTTCACGGTCCCACAATACGCCCCCGCACTCCGCCCCCTCCCCGGCA
Source organism: Caldilineaceae bacterium (assembly GCA_958295845.1). Lineage (GTDB taxonomy): Bacteria > Chloroflexota > Anaerolineae > Caldilineales > Caldilineaceae > Bin5. Next base: position 2,829,194 of record OY282376.1, on the reverse strand, counting down.
AATGCAACCAACTGACCACTGATCACTGACCACTGACCACTGCAGTTCTTGGCGTCCGGGCCTTCGGCCCTCCCTTGTGCGGGGGCTGCGCCCCCGCAACGCCCCGCCCTTACTAGACCACCGTGTGCATTCTTTCCCAGCATGGTGTCTAGAGTGAGGTGTTTAGTCGACAGTGTCTCCACTTCCACCTGCTGTCCCCAGCCATTGACCACCGTGTTCATTCTTCCCCAGCAAGGTGTCTAGGCGACAGTGCCTCCACCCCCACCTGCTGTCTACAGTCTCTGACCACTGAGCACTGCAATTCACCTGCCACTGCCCATAACCAGCTCTTGTTTAGTTGACCAGATTACTGCCGATCGCTTAGACTGATGGCCCTGAACACTTACTTGAAATGCATATGTCGGCACTCACAAGAACCGATTTTCTCAGTATCCACTTGGAACGCCCATGCCTGATCTCGACTCCACGACTTCCGAAGACACGTCGGCCGTTTGCCTGCCTCTGTCCACGCCAGGACTGACCCTTTCACGCGCAGGCGGCAAAGGCCTCAATCTCGCCAAACTTGCCGTCGCCGGCTTCCCTGTACCTGCCGCCTTCATCCTCGTCACCGACGCCTATGACACTTTCGTCGACCACGCAGGCCTCTCAGAATGGATAGCCGCCCAGGCCAGCGCCGTTGATACCGCCGACCCAGCCGCCTTAACAGCCCTCTCCGAATCCATACGCAAGCGTTTTCTGCACCGCGACCTGCCCGCCAGTCTCTCAGACCAGATTACGGCCGCCTACGCCAATATCGGCCGCCCCCCTGTCGCCGTGCGCTCCTCCGCCACCGCAGAAGACCTCCCCGGTATGTCCTTCGCCGGCCAGCAGGACACCTTCCTCAACATCATTAGCGACGAGGCACTATTAGACGCCGTCGTCAACTGCTGGAGCAGCCTGTGGACCGCGCGCGCCATCGCCTACCGCGCCCGCTACGGCATCGACCAGTCCAACGTCTCCCTGGCCGTTGTCGTGCAAGAAATGATTCAGAGCGATACATCAGGCGTCCTCTTTACCGCAAATCCGCTGACCGGCCGCCGCACCGAGACGGTGATTGACGCCACCTTTGGCCTCGGTGAAGCCCTCGTCAGCGGCCACGTGGAACCCGACCACTTCGTCGTCGAGAGTAACAGCCACAAAATTCTCCAGAAAGAGCTCGGATCCAAGTCAACAACCACGATAGGCCAGGCCACAGGCGGCGTCACCACCGAAGCGACAGAACCCCGCCGCCAGCAGGCCATCACCGACAACCAGATCGACAAGTTGACAGAACTGGGCGGCAAAATCGCCGCATACTATGGTGAACCACAGGACATCGAATGGGCCTTCGCCGACGGGAAGCTATTTCTCCTCCAGTCCCGCCCCATCACCTCCCTCTTTCCAGTACCTCACCATCCTCACGACACCGATCGCCAGATATACGTCTCACTCGGCGCCGTTCAGGGCGTTCTGGGTCCGTTTACGCCACTCGGACTGGACATGCTTCGCGGCATGTTTGCCGGCATCGCCCAAATCTTTGCAAGCGAAGCCACCATTTACGACCAGAAGCTCATCTATGCCGCAGCCGAACGCCCCTGGATCAAGGTGACAGGCGCCCTGAAAAGCCCGATCGGTCGCCTCATATTTGGCAGAGCCCTTCCCATGGTGGAACCCGGCGCCGCGCAGGCGATCCAGGATCTGGTTACAGAACCCCAATTCCAGGAATCCAGGGTCAGCCCCCGCTCCTTAAGTGCTGCCGCCCCTTTTCTTCTCCGTGTCCTGAGGTCTGCAGGACACGCCTTTCTCGACCCGGAGTCCTTTGCGCGTGCTACACAGGCCGACATAGAGCGACACGTCGCTTCCGTTTCTGAGAAAACCAACAGGACTAGAACACTCGCCGAGCGCGTCGAACTGTTCGAGTGGCTTTGCTACAACGCCCAGTTTCCATGCCTCTTTCCAAGACTGATTCCCCCCATCATGGTCGGCTATGCATCGCTCGGCCTGCTTACCCAAATCGCATCACTCCTGTCCCGTTCCGATCCGGAAATTCAACCCGAACTTGCCCTTGAACTTACCCGCAGCCTGCCCAACAATGTCACCACCGAAATGGACCTGCAGCTCTGGCAGTTGGCCGCCCGGATTCGCGAAGATGCTGGCGCAGCAGCAGCGTTCGTTGCCGAAGACGCCGAAACCATCGCCAGCAAATACCAGGTCAGGAGTCTTCCTCCTACGACCCAGAATGCGCTGGATGAGTTTCTCGGTCGGTACGGAATGCGCGGTGTCGGCGAGATCGATATCGGTAAGGCGCGCTGGCGTGACCAGCCCGTCCCCATCATAAGATCGCTGCAGAGCTACCTGTCCAGTGACGACGAAAGTAGGGCCCCAGACCACGTATTCCAAAAGGGCAAAGACCACGCGCTGCACACCATAGACCGTCTGGCAGACACCGCCGCCACAGCCTCGGGCACCCCCCTCGGAAGTTGGCTCGTGCGCCTGCTGGCCAAACGAGTGCGCTTGCTGGCGGGATTTCGCGAAACGCCCAAGTTCACCATGGTCCGAATCAGTGGCCTCGCGCGCAAGGCCCTGCTGGAAAGCGGACAGGAACTCACTGACGACGGTATCCTGGAGCGGCCCGACGACCTTTTCTATCTGACAGTGAAGGAATTGAAGACCCTGGCAATGGGCGCGCCAGGAAACTGGAAAAAACTGGTCCGAGCCAGGCGATCCGCCGAACAGGTTGAGTCCAGCCGTCAACCCATTCCCCGCCTCCTTCTCAGCGACGGGACCGCATTCTACGCCGGCATCACTGCCGCACAGGGCGCCGACCCAAACGCCCTCGCCGGTTCGGGCGTTTCTCCCGGAACTGTCGAGGGTACCGTGCGAGTTCTGTTCAGTCCTCTCGAAGCAGGACTCGAACCAGGCGACATCCTCGTCTGCCCTGGCACAGACCCCTCTTGGACGCCCCTCTTCCTTACCGCCGGCGGGCTGGTCATGGAAGTCGGCGGTATGATGACCCACGGCTCCGTCGTCGCCCGCGAATACGGCATCCCCGCCGTCGCCGGCGTTGACCAGGCCACATCCCGTCTACAGACAGGCCAGAAAGTGCGTGTCGATGGAAGCAGTGGAACAATCGAAATCCTGGACTGAATCCGCAAGAAAAACCAACTGGCGCAAGCCAACGTATGTCCCGTTCCAAACCAAGACTCCCCTGGCAAACAACGCCGAGACACCACACCTGTCGAGTAGGCCTCAACGCAACACGCAATACGCAATACGCTATACAAGAGGTATCGCGTTCCCGATCTCATCGCGCCTCAGCTGCCGTTCACAGAGTGAACACGACCAAATATCTTCCTCAACCGTGCAACCAACTCCGACGGCAACGGAGGTCGCAGTAACGAGGCCACATTGTCTTCCAGGTGCCGTATATTTCCTGTCCCTGTGAGCACCACGTCAATCCCCGGCTCGTGACGGCAGAACCGGTAAGCCGCCTCCGGCAGACTCTTCGCGTCACTCTCCTCCAGTACCCAATCCAGCGGCTCGAATAGGTCCAATGCATCCGTGTCTATCTCTCCGCTCCGACGTAAGTCGACCAGGATCTCACGCAGCCGGGTCGGATTGCTGAAAGCCCGCCGCACCGCAAACATACATTCCGTCGCGATCCCCTTCTCACGGGTCACCGGCAACACGTCCCGCCTGGCCGTCTGATTAAGAATATTGAAGCCGACCATGACCACGTCAAACAGGTCGTCCTCTATCGCCTGTCGCAATAGACCGTGCTCAAAGTCAGAGGCAAAGTGTTCACTGACGGCCAGATGGCGTATCTTTCCTGCCTGCTGCATACCCTGAAGCGCCGGCACTAGCTCTTCGCAGATATGGCTGTATTGGTCCAGCCGGGCACCGTGAAAGTGGAAGACATCGATAGTCTCCACACCGAGCCGCTTCAAACTGGCCTCAACCCCGGCAACAAACTCTTCCGCCGTCAAAGGCATAGGGACAGGCCCACCCTTGCGGAAAGCGTTCTTCTTCGTCGAAATAACTATGCTGTCCCTGTCCACCCCCCGTATCGCTTTGCCGACAATCTCCTCCGTGCCGTACGCCTCGGCCGTGTCAATATAGTTAATCCCCAACTCGAGCGCCCGCCGAACAACCGCGATCGACTCCTGCTCGCTCCCCCCCGTGTTCACGCCAAGCCTGCTCGGGCCGCCAGCGCCCATTCCGACAACACTGACTTCCAGCCCCGTCCTTCCAAATGTGCAGTAATCCATCCGAACCTCCACTTACTGATGCGCCTTCTAGCCAACTCGTTGGCCCATTGTAACGCGCCTCTCCGGGCACATGAAATCGTGCGCTGAGACCAACTCCATGCTACAATTGTCCAGGCGCCAGCCTGTAATTTCGCCCGCATTGACAGAACAAAAGTGGCGTCAACGAGTACAGGATTCCGTCTCGCAACGCTACCGGGATGAGAAAACCAGGCCGCTGCCCTTTGTTCCGTGCAGCCCGCCGCGAAACCAAATTCTTTCGCAAGGAGAGTGACCAATGGCTGAAGAAACTGTCCAGGAAACGCCAACTTCTGAAGCTGCAGAAACCGTGATTCCCGAGGGCGACGCAACGGATGCCCAGACCAATGACCGTCCCAATGCCTATTCCTTTGCCGGTCTGCTGTTAGGTGGTTGGGCGGCACTGATGATCGTGTTTACCCTGATTGCAGTCGTCGCCATGTCCGTCGTCGGCGCATTCGCAGGCTAAGTGCATTCAGCTTGGCTTGCAAGCTATTCCGATGTGCCCGCGTCGCTAAGAGTGACCTTCTCACATCTGTGGACTGCTTCACAAAACTGCGCCACTGCTTCCCACACCGCTCAGGATCGCCAGACGCCGCCGCGCTGTGATTGTTGCTGCCCCGCCGGTCGGGCTGGGGCTAGGCAAACACACTCTTACATAGGAAACGATCCATCCCCGAAGAGCCGTTCCTCCGCGTCCCGCTATCTTCAGCCTCTTGGAACCGTTGCACCTCGTAGCCTCTCCTCCACCTGACCCTGGACGATTCTCTTCAACGTCCCGTCTTCAAGCCTCAACGTAGACCCCAAAGCACCGGAGTAGCGTCTCTGCCGACTTAGGCGTCACTTGGAGTACCGCGAATGCCCCCCTGTTTCCTTGGGTTTAATTCAGATCTCTTCTCGCTCTTGACATGAATTTAGCCTTAGAGGCGAGTCCCTTCGGCTTCAATTTCAGCTTTCAAACCTGTGCCTATGTCCCAGAAAGCACCTCGAATTGTCCGGTCGCCGCAAGTCGCGCGACTGTTTGCGCACGCAATCGCTATTGTGTTACACTTGCGCCAATTTGGTGGATCTCCCGCCGCCAAGCACCCAAAGGCAGCCAACTCACTCCGTTCCCAGGACAAACTATGGGGGCGCCCTGCTTGAAAACTGTAGAACCTCTTAGGTCCAAACGCAAAGCACTCCACCGGTTCCCCCGTGCGTGATTAGAGTCCGAACGCCGCCTTGACACACGACGAGATGGAGGAAAACAACATAGCAAAAGCTCCTTGCGGGCCCGGGCAACCAGACTCCACTGCACGTCCCGTCGCGAGTTGGATCGGCCACCGCAAGACCTTTCGACAGTGCCACTTCTGTCGATGCATGCCACTTGGGTCACAGACCTCATCTGAGTGAATGCGACCGCTTTTTGCACCTGAACTCTGCGCCTTCTCGATTCTGGCAATGCAACTGACAAGACTCTTGTAGCCAGAGGCGCCTACCTTAGATTACGCGTACGTTTCAGGGAGAATGCTGCCAGCGATGACGAAGAAAATATACGCCTACGGGATGGACGGCTTCGTTACCCCCATGATGAAGTATTTCGCAGCCGAAGGCTGTCTGCCTAACTTCAGCCGCCTCCTCGAAGAAGGAACCGTCAACGAGACCTATCCCTCCTTCCCTGTCTGGACCCCCACCAACTGGGCCACCCTCTCCACCGGCGCCCACACCGGCACCCACAGCGTCCCAACCTGGCAGACCGTAATTGAGCGCAAGTCCGGCGCCAACGAGAAAGACGTATCCGTCAGCAGCTTTGACGGCCGCGCCAACAACGCCGAGCGCATTTGGAATGCATTGGAGCGCGCCGGTCTGAAAGGCGTCGCCGTTCACTACCCCGGGGCCCATCCCTCCGGCGTGGACATCGGTTACGTTGTCGACGGTTTCGGGGCTCCCGGGCATAACAGCACTGAATTTGAAGTAGCCGCCGCCCAGGCCTACACCACCGATGCCTCCAAGGCAAGCGATGTTGCTATGGCTCATGACGGCTCCGCGATATCCGGTCCTCGCAGCGTCGAGCCAGTCCCCACCTTGGCCGCCGCCGACGGCTGGTCCAACCTGCCATCCAGCGCCTCGCCGCCGCTTGCCACCAGCTTAACAGTCACCGCCCGCCTCGGTGGCGATGCAAACGATTTCCATCTGCTTGCCATTGACAGCAGCGGCGCCGGCTACGACCGCGTCCTGATCTGCCGCACCCGCAACGGCAACGACGTCGTCGCAGCCTCCTACCTGGGCGAATGGAGCAACTGGGCCATCGAACTGTTTCGTATCGACGGCAAGGACCAACAGGCCTCCGTCCGCTTCAAACTGATGGAGCTGGCACCGGATGGTACAGGCCTCAAGCTCTACCGTACCCAGATTACCTATACCAACGGCTTTACCTACGGGGACGCAGAACTCGAAGCCGAGCTGATCGAGCGCTTCGGTCCCTACCAGGAACATGCCTCCATGACCCCCTACACGTCAGGCATGATCGACTTCGATACCGCCCTCGAAGAGTGCGAATACCAGGGACTCTGGTTCGCCAACGTCGCCAACTACATGCTCCACGAGAAAGACTGCGCCTACTTCACCTGCCACTGGCACCTGTATGACTATCTCAATCATATCCACCTGGCTGACGTCGATCCGGCCTGTCCCGGCTTCAATCCCGATACCAGTGAGAAATATCTGGACTACTTCCGCCGCACCTACCAGGTCGGCGACCGTGTATTGGGTCTCATGTACGAAGCTGCCGACAAGGCCAACCACAACGGGGGTGAAGTCTATGTCGGCATCATCTCAGATCACGGCGCTGTCCCGGACGTCCGCATCGCCAACCTTCGCCAGTTCCTTTGCGACAAGGGCTTCCTCGTCCTGAAAAATGGCGGCGAAGACGCCATCGCCCAGGACCTTGACCCCCCACCCGACAATATCGACTGGGGCCGCACCAAAGCCTTCCTCGCTCGGCGCGGCTTCGACATAACCATCAACGCCGAACCAGGCCCCGAATTCGACAAAATTGAGCGCGAGCTTCTTACCGCCCTCCGCACCTGGATCGACGAAGAAACCGGCAACACAGTAGTCGCCATCGCCCTGCCCAAACGCGACGCCTACCTGCTCGGCCAGTGGGGAGACGAATGCGGCGACGTCATCTTCGCCTGGGACCACAACTATGTAAGCGGTTACTACGTGCAATGGCTCGGGATCGAAGGCGGCGGAAATGTCGGCGCCCCCCTCGTCTACGGCGCCCACCATGGCGGTTTCATTCCAACCGAAAACGGTTTCTCCTCCACCTTCGGCTCCTTCTTCCTCGACGGGCCCGGCCTGAAGAAGGGCTACCAACGCCCCGTCGACCGCCTGGGTTACATCCACGCCGTCGACGTCGTCCCCACCTTCTGCCACATCCTGGGCGTAGAACCCCCCGCGCAAGCCCAGGGCACAGTGGCCCGCGATCTCTACCATGGACATGAAATGGTCAAAGAGAGGACGCCATGAGTACAAAGGCGATTTCAAGCCCTCGCATTCCGCTTCCCCAGTGGACGAAAAGCCTCCGCGCCAAAGAGGCAATCGCCGGCTACATATTCCTGTCGCCCTGGTTGCTGGGTATCATTCTCTTCATCGTTGGCCCCATGATGACCTCTGGCTTCCTTAGCTTTACCCGCTACGACATGGTAAATCCTCCCACCTTCGTCGGCCTGAAAAACTTCATAGAGATCTTCACAAAGGACAGGCTCTTCTGGCCTTCGCTTCTGTTAACCTTTCGCTATGCGCTTATCGTCGTACCTTTTTCGCTGGTTGGTGCCCTCTCTGCGGCCATGCTCCTCAACCAGGCCCTGCGCGGTACCACATGGTTCCGTACCTTCTTCTTCCTCCCACACTTGACACCCATCGTTGCCGCCGCAGTCCTCTGGGGTTGGATTTTCAACGCCGACGTGGGCCCGATTAATCACTGGATTCGCACCATCACCGGCAGCAGCGAAGCTCCGGGTTGGTTCCGAGACCCTGATTGGGCGATGACAGGCCTCATTATCATGGCAATGTGGGGCGCCATCGGCGGCAACACCATGTTGATATTCCTGGCCGGCCTCCAGGGTGTTCCTCAGGAACTGTACGATGCCGCAGTCGTGGACGGCGCCGGCCTTTGGGCCAAATTTCGTAATGTGACCCTCCCAATGCTTACGCCGACGATCTTCTTCAACATGGTTCTTGGCATCATCGGCGCTTTGAGAGTTTTCGCTGCCGCGTACGTCGCCACCCAAGGCGGACCGGCATATTCAACTTGGTTCTACGCCCTACACATTTACACGCGCGCGTTCCAGTATTTTGAAATGGGCTATGCATCGGCCTTGGCATGGATCTTTTTCTTCGTCCTGTTTGTCTTCACCTATGTTCAGTTCAGACAGTCGCGGCGATGGGTTTACTATGCAGGGGAGGTGGACTGATGACGGGTGATGTAATTGCCCCTGAACGCAAACAGGCCGGAAGCGGCTTCCAACAGGTTGGCCTACTCCAGTCAGCCTCGTTCAAAAGTTTCCTGGGCCGAGGGATTCTCTACCTGGTCGCGATTTCAAGTTCGGCCATGTTTATGTTCCCCTTCGTCTGGACCGTACTTTCCTCCCTCAAGACCGGAGGCGAGTTGTTCACCTTCCCGCCAACCTGGTTTCCGGAAGTTGCACAGTATCAAAACTACCCCAAAGTCTTTGAGATCGTCTCCTGGGCCGCATGGACGTGGAACTCCACTTTCGTATCTATTGTATCCACCTTCGGCGCGGTTCTGACCGCAGCCCTTGTCGGCTATTCATTCGCCCGCTTCCGCTACCCTGCGCGCGACGTGCTGTTCATGATCACGCTCAGCACCATGATGCTGCCCGTAGAGGTTACCCTGATTCCCCTCTATCTCATGTTCGCAAAAATCGGGTGGCTGGACTCCTACCGACCTCTTATCGTCCCTTCATTCTTCGGCGGCAGCGCCTTCCTAATCTTCCTCATGCGCCAATTCTTCATGAGCATTCCCATTGACCTCGACGAAGCCGCGCGCATAGACGGCGCCAACTACCTGCGCATCTTTTGGCAAATCCTGATTCCTCTTTCCATTCCTGTCACCGCTACCGCCGCCGTTCTGACCTTCATGGCACAGTGGAACGAATTTCTCCAACCCTTTATCTTCCTGAACACCAAATCCAAGTACACCCTGGCGATTGGGATTCGCTATTTCCAGGCTGTCGCCGGCTTCGCCGATGACACCGAGCCCAAATACCACCTGCTGATGGCAGCTAGTGTCATGATGACCGCACCCATCATCATCATCTTTTTCCTTGCGCAACGGTACCTGGTCCAGGGAATTGTAATGTCCGGCATCAAAGGATAGCGCAGTTCGTTAGCCCTCGGCCGTTGCAGTACTTTCTGGTATCCCTAAGGAGGAACCAACCATGTTAGAGAAGTCTGTGAGTCGCCGCAATTTCCTCATCGGTTCGTTGGCAGCCACCGGAGCTCTCGCACTCTCTGCTTGCGTGCCCGCCGCCGCCCCCTCCGGTGAAGGCGGAGATTCGATGGAACCGTCGACAGAGCCCGTTACCGTCCTCTTCCATACCCGCCTGGGTACCCACGCCGACTGGCACAAAAGCCGCCTGGACCTGTTCCACGAACAGAATCCAAACATAACGCTGGAAATCGACGAGTTGCCGGGCAATGAGATGTACCCAAAGATTTACGCCCTGTCTGCCTCCGGCACCGTCGGCGACGTGGTTTGGACCTATCTCAACAATCCGCCAGAACACAAAGCAAAGGGCGTACTCATCCCTCTTGACGACATCGTCGCCGCCAAAGACTTCGACCTGTCACAGTTCTGGGACTCTCTACTCCAGGCCGTTAGCCTCGACGGGGAACTGCACGCCATCCCCAATCACGGCCACTACGGCACGACCGCCTACTACCACAATAAGACCCTCATCGAAGAATCAGGCGCCGCGTTACCCAACCCCGACTGGACCGTCGATGACTACGTCGCGATCGGGAAAGCTGTCACCGCTCCGCCCGAGGTCTGGGGCGTTCGTTCCTTTGGTACCGGCCAGGAGCACGTACCCTCCTACCTGCGTATCTTCGGCGGCGATGCAATCAGTGAGGATGGCTTGACTTCATTGTTGGATCAGGAAGAATCTGTCGCTGGCCTGCGCTGGCTCTACGACCTGCAGCACACGCATGAGATAGACCCCTGCCAGTGTGGCGACGAGGTTGCCAACAACTACGTCGCTGGGACTGTTGGCATCTTCAACACCACTACAGGCTGGATCGGTCGCTTAAACAACATGATGAACGACGGCGACCTCGACTTCGAATGGGATTCAGTCGTAGGCCCGGTAGGACCGACAGGTCTGCGAGGCTCACAGGTGTCGGCCGCCGCCTTTGGCATCACCGGCAACTCTGCCAATCCCGCTGACGCATTCCAGGTCCTGGACTTCTACTCGACCAAGGAAGACGGCATCGAGCATGTCTTCTTCGGCGCCGGCAGCCCAGGCGGACGCAAGGATGTTTGGGAAAGCGATGAGCTCAACTCCATCCATCCCATCTTCCGCCAGCATCAGGAAATCTACCCTGAAGGCCCGCGCAAGTGGCACCGGCCCGCCAATGCCCGCACGTCAGAGTTCGTCAACACGATGAACAACAACCTGCAGGCAATCTGGACCGATGCCGTCACCTTTGAAGAAGGTGTCGAACAGACACATCTTCTGGTCCAGGAAGTGCTGGACAAGGACCCGTTGGTTTAATTTTGATCTGAAGCCGAAACCGCCGCGGCTCAGGAATGGATGGACCCTGAGCCGCGGCCCTTATCGCATTTCCAATTCTTTCCCGTCACAATCATTCGGAGGAAACAATGAAAAACCTGGTCTCAAGACGTTCATTCTTGCAGGGAGCAATGGCTGTCTCAGCCGGCGCACTTGCCGCCTGTGTCGCCCCCGCCGCACCCGAAGGGGACATGGCCGACGAAGGCTCCGCCATGGAACCCGTCCACCTGCGCTGGGACACCTTCCGCGGCATTGGCAGCGGCTGGAACGAAGAGCGCATCGAAACCTTCACCGAGATGCACTCTGACGTCACCATCGAACTGCGGCCACTGGCAGGCTCGGGGCAGCAGGACAACTACGCCAAAATGTACGCCGCCCAGGCTGCCGGCGACCTTGGCGAAGTCGTCGCCTTCGACCCGTCCCACTACCACTTCTGGCGCGCGATCAGTAAAGACATCATCATGCCGATCGACGAACTCGTCGCCGCTGATGACACCGATCTCAACGAATGGTTCGAACACTTCTTGGGCCTTCAGTACTATCAGGGCCAGTTGTACGGCTTCCCCAGCTGGGGCTGGGCCGGCTTCGACACTCTGGTACTCAACGCACTCCATGTCGAAGAAGCAGGCATGGACGTCCCAGACCCCACCGCACGCGACGTATCCATCGATACCATTTACGAATGGGCACACTCCTTCTATGTGGAAGGCGAACGGTTCGGCCTTAACATCAGCCACAATGAAGCAACTGTCGTCGTATTGACCCGGTTGTTTGGCAGTTCACTCATTAACGAAGAAGGCACACAGTGCCTCCTCCTCGACGACCCCAATGCCACTGAAGCAATGCGCTGGGCCTACGACCTCGGTGTCGTCGACCAGGTGCTTCCCGCGCCGGGAGACCTCGAAAACGCCGGCGGAGCACTCGTTGCCGGTCTGCTTACGATGAACTGGTGCGGCTCCCTTTGCGTCCGTAACTTCAACAACCAGATTGAAGACGACAGCGTTGCCCAAGCCTGGCAGATTCTCTTCCCTGCACGCGAAGATGGCCGCTTCCCATCCCAGCTCCGCGGCGGTACCTGGAACCTCCGTACCGACCAGGACCACGCTGATGTCGCCTTCCAGTTCCTCCGCCACATCTCCAGTCACGATGGCAGCCTCAGCTTCAACCTTGTAGCTGGCAACTTCGCCATGGTCCGGCCCGACGTTGTCCAGTCGCTCATCGACGAAGATCCCATTCACGAATGGTTCATCTCAAGCCTCGAGAACGGGATCCCCGCACACGCGCCGGCCAACTCACGCGGTCGCGAATACACCTCAGCCGTCCAGCAGTGGACCGACCTGCTTCTCGACCCCCACCAGCCGGTGGAGTTCGAGGAGGGCCTGCAGAACCTGAACGACAACATCCAGGCCGTCCTGGATCTGGACCCGGCCTAGTATTCAATAGGCATATGCAGGGCGGCGGGCAGAATACGCTTTTCTGCCCGCCGCTCCCATCTCTCGGAGTAACCCATGGCGACTTTGGCCAACCGCTTGAGACTGTCGAGCTTTTCAGAAATGCTCAACACATCGCGGCATAGGCGGGAAAACTTCTACGGATACCTCTTCCTCATGCCTTGGCTGCTTGGTTTCCTGGGCCTATTCCTCGGCCCCGGGCTATTCTCCCTTTACTTGAGCTTCACAAAGTACGATGTCCTCAGCCCGCCTACTTGGATCGGTCTCGACAACTATACGAAGATGTTCTTCGATGACCCCCTCTTCTACACGTCGCTGGGCCGTACATTCTATTATGCCGGCGTAGGCGTGCCCATAGGCGTCATTGGATCCATGTTCCTGGCCATCCTCCTCAACGCCAAACTGCGCGGCCTCGCCGCCTACCGCACACTCTTCTTCATGCCCTCATTAGTGCCTATCGTTGCCTCAGTTGTCCTATGGAAATGGCTGCTGCACGCCGACTTCGGTATCATCAACCAGTGGCTCGTCGACCTCGGCTGGTCAGATCCGCCCGGCTGGTTCGGTGACCGACGCTGGGCTATTCCCTCTCTGATAGTCATGGGCCTTTGGCAAGGCCTAGGCGGAACGCGTATGATCATCTTCCTCGCCGGACTACAGGGAATCCCCGAATCCCTCTACGAAGCCGCCTCCATCGACGGCGCCACGCCCCTGCACAAACTGCGCCATGTGACGATCCCCCTGTTGACCCCGACCATTTTCTTCAACATGGTGCTGGGCGTCATCGGAGGTTTGCAAGTCTTCACGGCAGCCTTCGTTGCCACAGAGGGCGGCCCTGGCTTCGCAACGACCTTTTATAGCCTGCATCTGTACCGTCACGCCTTCGACTATTGGAACATGGGCTACGCTGCCACCTTGGCCTGGCTGTTCGCCTTCGTCATCGTATCCCTCACCATCTGGCAGCTGCGACTCTCACGCCGCTGGGTTTTCTATTACGGGAGCTAGAAGAAGATGGCCGCAACAATTGAACGACTGCCCAGTACAGAACTCCGTGGCGATGTCTACCGCCGCAGACGCAACCGCGTCCAAATGGGCATCACCTACATCCTTCTCACTGTCGCAGCGCTCATGTTCGCTTTTCCGCTCTTCTGGACGGTCTCAAGCTCCCTGCAAACTTGGAAAGAGCTCCGTTCCTTCGAGCCCCACCTCCTGCCCGCAATCCCCCAATGGGGCAACTATGTCAAGGTCTTCTCAGCCGTTCCCTTCGCCCGCTGGATGGGCAACAGCTTCCTGATCACCGCCATCACCATCCCCGGCGTCATCATCACCGGCTCCCTGACCGCCTACTCATTCGCCCGCTTCAACTACGTAGGCAAAGAAATATGGTTCGTCCTGATGCTGGGAACCATGATGATTCCCACCCAGGTAACCCTCATTCCCCAATATGTCCTATTCTTCAACCTGAAACTGATCAACACCTACGTCCCCCTCACAATCGGCTCCTGGCTCGGAGGCGGCGCATTCATGATCTTTCTCTTGCGCCAGTTCATCATGTCAATTCCCAGAGACCTTGACGAAGCCGCGCTCATGGACGGCGCGTCCCCCATCCGCATCCTCTGGGGCGTCCTCCTGCCGCTCATGAAGCCCGCCCTCACAACGGTCGCGATCCTGCAGTTCCTCGGCGATTGGAATGAGTTCTTCGGTCCCTTCATCTACCTCAATAGAGTCGACCTCTTTACCGCCGCCGTCGGCCTCCGCTTCTTCCAGAACATCCCCATGGAAACAAGCGACCCGCGCGACCACCTGCTCATGGCCGCCGCCGCCGTCATGACCATACCCGTCATCACCCTCTTCGCCGCCGCCCAGCGCTACTTCATCCAGGGCGTCGTCCTCAGCGGCCTCAAAATCTGAGCAAGAGCCTGCCCCCCAGAAATCGCCCTTTCACTAACCACTGACCACTGTCACTGACCACTGCGGTTTTGGGCGTTCGTGCCTTCGGCACTCACTCGTGCGGGGGCTGCGCCCCCGCAACGCCCCGCCCTTGCTAGCCACGGTGTTCCTTCTTCCCCAGCACAATGTCTAGCCAACAGCGTCTTCGCCATTACCCAGAACACTCCCGTAGGGGCAGGCCTTGTGCCTGCCCTCGCCCGGCTCAACCATCCGCCTCGTCATCACCCAGAACACTCCCGTAGGGGCAGGCCTTGTGCCTGCCCTCGCCTCCCATTCAACGGACGCCCGGCAAGCCTTGACTTTGCCACTGCCTTCAGTCTCTCCCAGATTCGACTGACAGCTCCATACTCCGTCGGCAGAGTCTCCCCGGCGGCTTGTGCCCACCCCAGACCCGGGACGCACGTTGCTTGCCAGCGCTTTCTTCAGCCCGACCGGGGCAGGCTTTCTATTCGGGAGGGGCATTCGGTCTGCTATACTTCCTCGACCATGGGCCAAGCATTACTCTGCCGCTCAGTGGGCAAAATGCTAGTAAAGCGCCCAAAAGCGACCAGTCGTGGAATCCATCTCTGGCGTACTGGCAGACCATGGAGAATTGAGTATACGAATCTAGGGAGATGTCTGTAGTTTAGAGTCGCACCGCGAGAAGAGGAACACTCTTGGCATTCAGATCGCCGATCGATCAGTTCAGTTGAAGGAATCAGTACCCACCAAGTGGATCGATGTCCAACTAGACAGCCTAAACGACCTGATCGCAGGAAAGACGGTCGCTCTATTCGAAAGAGGGGCGCCGCGCGACTTTTTTGACATTTTCGCCGTATGTAAAGCCAAAATCGCAATCCCCCGGGAATGCTGGCAGCTTTGGCACTAAAGACAGGAGCGAAGCGGAGGTTCGACCTCCCGTTCTCGAGCAACGCTGGCGATTACCACAAGTCTCTCACGCATAGAATTAAGGCGACCCTTGCTCAGCATCGCAAATCAACGGCAAAGAGACGAAGCGGAAAGAACCAGAAACTGGTTCAAGGAAGAGTTTATCAATGCAGGATTGGATTGACGGGGCGCTGTATCCCGACACCGAGCCGCCTGAGGCTCTGGAGACCTTGGCCGATCGAGTGGACTTTCTCGCTCGCCTATGTGGTGCCTGGGATTTTGGGATTCTGCCCTATGAAGAAACCGTCGAAGAAATCAAACGCCCGGAATGGCGCGAGGCGGTAGATGCCTGCCAAATGCTCACCTCAGTAGCCTACCAGATCTTGCGCGACTGGCACGATCTCCCGCCTGTACCCTATATTGGCAGGGAGTTTGACTACATCAACGATGATCCCTTTCTTGAACACATCTGATGTACATCCCAATTGACACCAAAAAAAATCCCCGCTCGTCACGCAAAGGCATCGCGCCAGTCACGACTGCCTTTACGCAATACGAAATACGCAATACGAACAAGCCAGGTCTCCAAGCCAGAAAATCTCTTGTATCGGTGCCCAACCGCAGTATCCCAGGCCGCGGCCGCACAAGCTGAAGCCTTTGCCTACGCCATTACTTACCGGGAATCGATCCCACCAGCACTCGCAGCATCTCCTCCAGAGTCGGCTCGTCCGGGTCCTCCGGCGTGCGGTCTGCCAGCGTAGAGTCGCCCACAAAACGGTAAATATCCGCAGCGCCCTCATGAAACTTCGGCGACATGCCGACACTCGCCATCGTCGCCGCGATCTCCTCCATCTCCCCCACCCAGCGCCTCGACTTCGGCGGCATGCCCGCCAGGCCTTGCATCCGTTGCAGCATGGCGGCTTGGCTCAGATCGTACTCGTCAAACAATGCATCCCGTATACCCAGCGCCTCTGCCGCCACCAGCAGATTCGTGCAAAGCGCCGTCAGCCCCTTCGTCAACCCCGCATAGCACATCTTGATCGCCGACGCGTCACCAATCCTGTCACTGATCACCGGCACGGCAAGCCCATACACTTCGAGCTTCGCCAGTTCGCCCGCATGCACTCCCGACGCGTAGAACCGGGTCGCTCCCTCACGCCGGGGAGGCGGGCCAATGATCGAAGCATCCGCAAAGCGGCCGCCTGCGCTTGTGATAGTCTCCCCAATCTCTATCGTCGTCTGCGGCGCCACAGCATTGCAGTCCGCGTAGAGCAGGTCCGCGCCCGTACTTCGCAGAGCGTCGGCCACCGTTTGCCCCGCCGCAGCAGCCTCCGCCGGAACGAGGATACAAAGCACGACGTCCGCCTCTTCCACCAGTGCCTCGTAGGAGCTGACCTCCTCGATCCCGGCCTTCTCCGCCAGCCCGCGTGTGCGCGCGCTTCGGTCCTTCAAATGCGCGATCACTCGCAAACCGTGCGATCTCAATCGCTCACCCACTGTATGGCCCATGTCGCCCGGGCTCAGAATCCCAACCGTCTTCATCTGTGCACCTACCCTTTCACTTCCTCTTGTGCCCGAGCCAGCAAGGCCTTCATGTAGCCAATCGTATACGCCGTACCGATGCGTGGGTCGTCCCCCATCATCGGAATATGGTCCGGAATCAGCACGCCGTCAAAACCGGTCTGCTCCAACACGCGCATCGCCTTGTACATGTCAAAGTAACCGTCATCCACGAAAGTCTCCACAAAGTGCGGCAACGGCTGGTCGACGTTCCGAAAGTGGATCTTGAAGAGCTTGTTATTCTGCCCGAACTGCTGTAACGACTCTTCCACCCCTCTGCCCATCAGGTCGCCGCCCTCCAACCAGCATCCGATGCAGAAGCAGATTCCCACATTGGGGCTGTCCGCCACTTCCATCGCGCGATAGTACCCATCGTAACTGCTGAAAATGCACCGCGGGATGCCGCCTAGCTCCGGCTCCGGCGGGTCGTCAGGGTGAATACCGATCCGGACTCCCGCCTCCTCTGCCACCGGCGCCGCCTGCTCAATGAAGTAACGGAAATTTTCCCAAATCTCGTCTTCAGAATAGGTCCTACCGTGCGACAAAGGCAGATGGTAGTAGCGCCCCGCCCAATGGCCGGCTTCGGCCTTCGCCAGGTCAAAACCACGCGCCGACGCACCCCCGCGCGTCTCCTCTCGGTCCGTGCTCCAGATCCCGTTCCCCATATGCGCATACGTGGTATAGGGAATCCCTGCCTTGCCAAGCGCCCGTAGATGGCTGATATACTCCTCGATCTTGGCATCCCGATTCTCCAGCCCCAGAACAATCGCGTCCTGATTATGCACTTCACGATTTCCGAAACCGTAGATCTGGACGCCCGCCTTCTCAAACCTGTCCTTAGCCCGGGCATAGTAGTCATAGCCGGCATGTTCGCCGTCCGTCCAGCAGACGGCCCAGTCTATTCCCATCTGCTTGACTAACTGCAAATCCTCGTCGCTCGCTTCCGGTGAAATCTGGGCCGCAATCTTCATACCTGGTGGTATAGACATGAGAGACATCAGACTACTCCTGTTACTGAATTGGATTGAAGCATAGTGAAGTCCTGACCATTGTAGTCGACACAGATCGGTGGAGACAACTCAAATTCTTTCGTCCGTCAAATGGGTGCCGCGGGCCATTCCACTGCAAGAACCGAACCGCCCCGAAACGCCGCCCAGGTTCTTCCTTCCCCTGCCGGTTCCAGAACTGCGCCCTCCCGCCACGCAAGCGCGTCAGCCAGCCACTGCACTGAACCCCCCGACGCAAGGCGGAACGGAATTCCCCACTCTGCGGTTGCACGCATGAAATTGAATGCCCGCCTGGGATGCCAGTTCGCGTCTAGAACGAAATCGTCCCGCGAAGGAGCCGGGAAGTAGCTGCCGCTCGTCGGCTGCGGCCGCCGCACTGCTTCCCCTCGCGCCGTCTTCTCCAGCGCCTCAGCCAGCAAGTCGCCCCCGGCCAAAGCACACAGTGCCTCAGCCTCTGGCCCCCGAAGTCCATCTTCAAACTGTATCCTGCGCTGCCCGGCAATGTCGCCCGTATCCAGGCCCGCGTCCATCCAGTGCACCGTCACACCCATTGCAGTCTCTCCAGCCCGGTACTGCCAGAACAGAGGAAACGGGCCCCGGTAGGCAGGCAATAGCGAAGGATGCACATTCAGGAAACCGTTCCGTGGAATGTCCAACACGGAGGCAGGAACTAGGCGATTCCAACAGGCCACACAGACAACGTCCAGTGACATCGCCGCCAACCAGTCCGTTGCGTCCGATTGGCCGATATCCCCGCACTCGAAAACAGGTATCCCCGCCGCACTCGCCAGACCGAGGAGACTCGCAGGCAACGCCTCCCCAAGTCGACTGTAGTCGCCCGGCGAGTTTAATACCGGTAGTTCGAGATTGTCATTGGAAAGCAGACCTACGCCTTCCCAGGGTACAGGAAGGCCCCGTAAAGAGCCTCCCTTCGGCCCGCTCAGTACCACCGCTGCAACCTCAACGTCGCGCGCGAGAAGCCTCCCGAGCACGATGCGGCTGAACTGGCCCGACATCCCCATGAATAGAACGCGCAATTCCTTTGACACAGCGTCAACTCAGGCCTATAATGATGCCCACGGCTTTCCTTATTTAAGGTTGGGAGTAAAACTATGGCTCGCTTAGTGCAGTGTGCCAAGATCGGTCAGGAGTTGGAGGGCTTGGAGTCGCCCCCCTACCATGGCGAGTTGGGCCAGCGGATATTCGAAAACATCTCGCAAGACGGCTGGGATATGTGGATGCAGTACTCTGTCGTGCTGATTAACCACTACGGCCTCAGTCTGGGCGATCCGCAGTCACGCGACTTCTTGATGCAGCAGATGGAAGAGTTTTTCTTCGGAGAAGGCGCCCAGATGCCGGAAGGATGGACGCCTGAAGGCACGCCCGGCGCGGGCAAGGGTGCGCCCGCTGGGAAAGGCGCCCCCAGGAAATAGTGGCGGCCCTACTGTACTAGCGTAAATTCCGGGTCAATCTCGAACTGCAGTAGACTGTGGGCCTGTCGTAATGATCCTTCGACCAGGTCTGGTGAAGGCCCTCTCGCAAAAATGAAGCCCAGGTAAGCATCGCCCTCAGGCAAAGGGACAAGAGACTGGTCCAGCCGGGCGGTAATCTGAACGTCCTCGATTCCCGCAACGCCTTTGGCCTCCTCAACGCCGCCCACCCGCCGAAGAATGCCCCCCTCCGGAATCGGAATCATCATCACGCCGCCGGCCTGCGACTCCCGCTCTAAACTCTCCAACGGCAGGCCGCACGCCTGACGCAGTACCAACTCCTCCAGCGAAAGTCCGTTGCCCACTTCCATCCCAAACCGCAGAATCCTCGAGCAAAGTCCCCCAATCGACCGCCCGGCAACCTCAACGATCCAGGGTCCCTCTGCATTGATCCGCAGCTCTGCGTGAATAGGCCCCGTCTGCAAGCCCAGTCCCCGCGCCGCCGCCTCCGTCGTCTCGACGATTCTGCTCTGCATCTCGGACGGCAGCCTTGAAGGTGTAACGTAAATCGTCTCTTCGAAATATGGCCCTTCCAGCGGGTCCGGCTTGTCAAACAGCGCCAGGCAGTGCAGTCGGTCTCTGTCCAGAAGGCCTTCAAGAGCGACCTCGACTCCTGGAATATAACCCTCAATCAGGAATGGTTGATCATCACCTATCAGCGCAGTTAGCCGCCTGACCGCGGCAGCCAGCTCGCACCGCAAATTGGCGCGGATCACGCCGCGGCTCCCGTTCAACTCCTCCGGCTTGACCACGCAGGGATACCCGATTTCTTCTTCCGCTCGGGCGATAGTCTCCTTCAAATTCCCGCCTGTTCGAAATTCCCCGAAAGTCGGTACCGGGGCCCCACACGCGGCCAGCAGCGTCCGCATCTGAAACTTGTTCCGAGCAGCCTCCGCCGCCATCGGAGCGTTGTGAGGTAAGTCCAATGCGTCCGCAACCAGCGCCGCCACTCTGGCGCCGGAGTCATCCAACGCCAGCACCGCATCGAAACGGACTTCACCGTCTTCCGACCCGCCCCGATTGGCCAGCGCTTCGACAATCTCCTTGGCAGCCTGATCAGGGCGGCCAAAATCAGCCCCGAGGGGAAAGTTCCATTCTTCGGCTAGCGTCTTGGGTAAGTCCACCGCCACCACAGCGTCGATACCTGATCGCGCCGCCGCGTCGACATAGTCCTGCGTGCGGTAGCTGTTGGGGGTGGTGAGAAGTACTGCTCGTTTAGAGGACACGCCCTACTCCAGTTCGTGACCCGACCGAATTCTGACCTCAGAGACTCGAGACAAGCGCCCGCCACCGCGCCTGCTGTCTCGGCGGCATGTCGACGAGCGTCTCCTCCGCCACTACGCCGGAAGCCTTGGCCCCGTCCGACAGCCTTCGTCGTCCCAGACAAGCGGCATACCGGCCCACGACTTCCCGCTCTTCCCCGGAAAGCCCCGCCAATAACGCGCCCGCAGACGCGCCGCTCCGAAACAGCGCCTCCCTCTCGTCGCTTGAAACCGGTGCGCGGCCAAAGCCATCCTCGGAGACGACTCGTCTCAAATTGGCTTGGCTTACCTTCTGCAGAAGCTCAGCAAAAACCATCACCACCTGCGGATGGTTGGTGTGGGCCGCCAGCACCGCCGCCCGGCTGAAACAGTAATCTCCCGCTAAAATCGTGCCGCCAAGCAGGAAGCTGTCAATTGAACCGGCCTGCTCCGGCCTCAACAACAGGCGGTGGATGTTCAGAGCGATCTGCAGTAGCTCCAGAGCCGCGGCCAGTGACACCCTGCGTAACGCATCCTCTGCCGTATCTGCTACCGGCGCCGCCGAGGCCAGCACAACCCCTGCCAGCACCTGGTTCTCCGCCAATTCGCTGCGTACGAACTGTGCCAGCCCATCCGGCAGATCGGTCACCGCCTCTTCAAGCTTCGCTGCAACCAGTTTCAGTTCCGCCTGAAGCGCATCGCCAATCTGTTCAGCCATAAGGCTTTCCCGGTTACGAAAAAATGAGGCATTCAAAAAGGGCGGCCGCCCCAGAGGACCCATCGCGCCGACCATGCAGCCCAGGCGGCGCCGTTCTCACAGACCTGCGTCTTCAGTCCGTCTCGTCGCCGACGATTTCTCTGTAAATCGTCTCAAGGTCCTCATCACTGTAGAAATGAATGACGAGCCGTCCGCTGCCGTCCGCCTTCCGATCGAGATTCACCTTGGTGCTGAGACGGTCGCGAAATCGGTTTTCCCAATAGCGCATCTGTGCCTTCAAATGGGGAGGATCCTTCTCCGTCTCCAACTCCGCCGGCTCTTCCTGCCACCTTCGAACGAGCTCTTCAGCCTGCCGCACATTCAGCTCCCTCGCCACAATCTGGTCGAGAGCCCTGCATTTGTCCTCGTCGCTCTCAAGGCCCAGGAGCGCACGCGCATGGCCCGCACTGATCATCCGATCATTCAGAGCCGCCTGAACCTCCGTAGGCAACCCCAGCAGGCGTACTGCATTGGCCACTGCTGACCGGCTCTTCCCTACCCGATACGCGACCTGAGCCTGCGTCAGGCTGAACTGGTCAATCAACACACTGAAGGCGGCTGCCTCTTCCAGCGGGCTCAGATCGTCGCGCTGCAAGTTTTCGACCAGGGCCAGTTCCAACAGCTGCTGCGAGGACGCCTCCCGGACAACCGCCGGCACGACCGACAACCCAGCTTGCTTGGCCGCTCGCCAGCGCCTCTCTCCAGCAATCAGCCAGTATCGCTGCGGCTGATCAGGACGCTCCGCCACGATCACAGGCTGGATCACGCCGTGCTCCCGGATAGACGTAGCCAGCTCAACCAGACTCGCCGGCTCAAAACGCGTCCGCGGCTGGTGGGGATTCGGCTCTATCTCGTCGACAGGGACTTCGCTGATCCCCCCATCGCTCGCAGGATCGTCGGGCTCTTCGGGTTCGACCTCCTCGCGAGTGTCAGACCTTCCCAGCAACGCGCCCAGCCCGCGGCCCAGTCCGTGCCTTCGCCTCGGGTTCAATTGGTCAGATTCTGTTTCTCTGCTCATCTCTAGGGCACCGTAGAACCCTGGGTTCCTGCACCAAGCCCGTCATGCAGACCTTCCGAGGCCGCCTCAACCTGAGCCGGAAATCGACCCATGAACTCTGCGGCCAGCGCCTTGTATGCCAGCGCGCCGGCACTCTCGGGCGCATAGCTAAGTACCGTCAAACCGTGACTCGGCGCTTCGCTGAGTCGTACCGAGCGGGGAATCAGCGTCTCAAAAGTCTCCAAAGGGAAATGCGCCCGCACGTCCGCCACCACCTGCGTGCTGAGATTCGTACGCGCGTCCGCCATGGTCAATAGCACGCCTGCCACTTTTAACCGGCCGTTTAGCACCCTGCGCACCTGCTGAATCGTGTTCAGCAGCTGACTCAACCCCTCCAGGGCCAAATACTCGCACTGGACAGGAATGATGATCCCGTCGGCGGCCGTCAGACCGTTTATCGTGATCAGGCCCAGGCTAGGCGGGTCATCAATAATTACATAGTCATATGCATCGTGCAGAGGCTTCAACGCCTTGGAAAGGAGCTGCTCGCGTGCCATCCTCGCCGCCATTTCGACTTCGGCGCCGGCCAGATCAAGGTTGGCAGGCACTAGGCTCAAGCCGGCTAAGGTCGTCTCCGTGACCGCCTCATGGACGGGCCTGTTGTCAATCAGGACATCGTAAAGGCTGGTCCCCGGCTTCCTGGGGTCGATGCCCAGGCTGGTCGTGGCATTCGCCTGCGGATCGCTGTCAACCAGCAGCACCCGGCAACCCGCGCCTGCCAAATAAGCGCAAAGGTTGACGGCGGTTGTCGTCTTGCCCACGCCGCCCTTCTGATTGGCGATCGCGAAAATCTGAGCCCTCATAGCTCTCCCATAGGCAACTGTTCGCCTGGTCCAAATTCGGCCATCACGTCAATCAGTCCCTTCACAAGCTAGGCACTGCCATACCGCCAGGGATGCCGGGCCATGTAATCCAGGACCGTCCCGTGGCTGGGAATCCCCGCCAACCCCTGTCCCTCAACGCCAAAGGACGCCGTTACATTCGCGTACCGGGCCGCATCGAAGGGGTCGCCAGTTTCATCAAGTCGCAGCAGGAAAGCCGTCGCAAAAATATCCCCTGCCCCCGTTGGGTCCACTTCGTTTGCCGGGCGAGGAGGAATAGGGACAACCTCAATCTCCGAGTCGGGCCCGCGCCTGTAGATTGTGCTTCCGTCCCGGTACGCGGTGAGTACCACGAGCCCAACCTGCTTGAGAAACGCCTCCACCTGGCTCAAGTCGCCGTCTATGTCCTCAATCGAAAGAATGAGCGCATCGAGATGTGGAAGGATTTCCGCCATGTCAGTCCACCCCGTAGGGTAGACCCTGCCCTCGTCGTCCCACCGCCGCATCCAGCCCTGGGGCACGGCAGCCACTATCGTGTCGGAGCCAAATATGGAGGCCACCTCTGACTGCACCTCATTAACAAGAGGACCCAGAAGTGCGATATGGGGCGCCCGAAGTTGGGGAGGAATGTCCACAGCCGCGATTGGGGGAGAAGGCGTGTAACAATACTGGACACGGCCGTCGGCTGAGTATAGATTCGCGAATGTCGTCGTGCTTTCGCAAGGCAGTACGTGTAGGTCGGCCAGACTTCTCAGTTCCGACAGTTCAACATCGTTACCGGCTCGAGTCAGAACTGCCGGCCTGCGACCAAGTCGAGCAGCCGTTACCGCCGCAAAGCTGACCGTACCACCCAGCACATAGTCGGTCGCCGTCGGATCCGCGATCGAAATGTCGCGGGTCACCGTTCCTATCGCAAGAAAATCGATCGACATGGACTGTTCGTGAGCTGTGTACGACTTTACCCCTTGCCCGTTCGGTCGCCGGTCGACCGCCCCCGAGCCTCTCTGCAAAGAATCTGGCCCCGTGAATCCGTCCCTCATTGCAGCCGCTCACAGAGCCAGCACAGGGTTGGCCGCATCTACTTTAGCAAGATCTGTACCTTACGCCGTGTGTCCTCTCCGGTACTCGAAGTGTAGACCTGCTCGTGGTCGCGTAACGCAATGTGGACGAGACGGCGCTCGCTTGCCGGCATCGGCTCCAATGACGCAGGCCGCCCCGACGTAATGACCTGCTCAGCCAGACGGTGGGCCAGTTGGCTGAGCTGCTCAGCTCGCCTCTGCTTGTACCCGTCTATATCGATAACGATGTTCTTCCAACGGTGCAGCTCTTGGTTGACCATGAGCCGAATTAGATACTGCATGCTCGAAAGTGTCTCGCCGTTGCGGCCAATGAGGATCCCTAAGTCCTCCCCGACTACATTGAGGCAGAGCGCCCTGTCGCTTTCCTCTGGATTGTCTTGCCAGGTAATCTCAATTTCAGCGTCGACCCCCAGGTGAACCATCATCTGATTCAACAAATCGAACGCGAGGTCTTCCAGCTCTGCGTCGTCCTCATCAACTTCGACATCAGAAACCGAACCTGCCTCTTCCGACTCGACCGGGGCACTGTCCTCTTCGACACCGTCCTCTTCGGCACTGTCCTCTTCGGCGCTGTCCTCTTCGGCGCTGTCCTCTTCGGCACTGTCCTCTTCGTCCGGTTCAATGTCCTCGACTGGCGTCTCGACAAGGCCGCTATCGCCTTTGTACGCCGCCTCTGTCTCAGCAACGACCGCAGTCTCTTCTGAAACATCGCCCTCGTCCTCGGGCTGGGCCTCCGGCGACGGCTCCTCAACTCTCCGAGTCAGACGAACGTGGGCATCGGAGGCCCCGATTCCAAGGATTCCGCGACTCCCCTCGTCGATAACTTCGATTTCGATCTCATCTCTGGATACACCATGTTGGCGCAATCCTTCATCGACAGCGGCCTCTACGGTCTTAGCCCTGTACTCGTAGCTCTGACCTTCATTCATCTTATCGTCTCTTTCGATTACGCCGTTTCCGTCGACGCTGTGGCGTACTCTTTTGTTGCGTTTCTGTCGCTTCTGCTGCCGGGGACACCGTCGAACCGCCGTCCCCGGTTCCCGCGCCTACCGCAGCAGTCACAGCCTGCGGCGCCACCGGCGCGATGACTTTGTTCACCCCACCCAGGTAGTTGGCGATGTACGTCTGCCCCAACTGTAACAGGTTACTTGTAACCCAGTACAACGACAATCCTGCCGGCACCTGCAATGTAAAGAAGCCGAACATCAAAGTCATGATCGTCGTCATCTGCTTCATCATTCCGGCCTGGCCTTGGCTGCCGGGCGGCGTAGTCGCCGTCGTCATGCGCTGCATGTAGACTTGACTGACCATGAGCAAAGCCGGTAACACCAGGTACGCCAGCAAGAGCAGGTACTCGCCCTCATTGAACTTCTCGGGAATCCAGGCAAGCCCCCGCGTGAACTCTGGAAAACCAAGATCGGGGATCCAAAAGAAGCGAGCATTCGACAAGGAGGGGCCTAGCGCCACCAAAGCCGAATACAACCCAAATAGCACCGGCATTTGCACAACCATAGGCAAGCAGCCGCTCAGCGGATTCACACCCGCCTCGCGATATAGCTTCATCTGCTCTTGCGCCATCTTGTCCTTGTTCTTCCCGAACTTCTTCTGTAGCTCCTGCAGCTGTGGCTGCATATTCTTCTGAGCCTGCATGCTCTTTATCTGGATCATCGTTAACGGGAACGTAATCATTTTTATGATTACGGTGAAGACAATGATGGCAAATCCCCAACTGTAGGGTATGTCCCAATTGACCATACTTGTGTTAAGCCAAATTAGAGACTTTGCCAGGGGAAATACAATCAGTACCTGCCAATAGCCATCTGCCTCTGCCGTATTCCAGTCCACCACGCCTTCACGTGGTACACCGCAACCGCCAAGTAGTAGTGCCGCCGATACCAGGATCAACAGCCAGAGAATCCTTCTGCGATTCACAGTTTTTCTCCTAATCGCCGCACCAGACACTGGCGCCGGCAGGGCCGGTTTAAGTCTTGACTCACACAGTCTTTGACGCGCCAAGACTGCATGTTGTCAGGCCGTCTCACCCGCTTATCGTCCACAACGTGCCGTAACCCGCCGCCAATTGGTGTCGCCTGCAATTGACTTGCAGTTCGGCAATCTGCCTTTCATCACTCGCTAAATATAACTCGCAATAGAACGCGACGAATAGCCGTGAGCTCGCAGCATCTCGCTAAGGAACAGGATCAAATCCACCCGGATTCCATGGATGGCATCGACAGACGCGCCGCAAGCCCATCCAGCCCCCCCGAGCCGCCCCGTACCGCTCCACCGCCTCGTACGTATACTGAGAACAAGAGGGGTGGAACCGGCAATTATTCCCCAAGAGCGGCGAAATCCCTCTCTGATAGAGTCGAATCAGAAGCAGCAGGAAACCGCGCACAACTTACCCCTCCCGGGTCCGGCCGCCGTTTCGGGCCTGATCGGTGTCGAAAAGCGCTGCTCGACCAAAGAGACGGGTAATGGTACCGTCGATCTGAACGTACGTTGCCTTCCGAATCGGGGATCGGGCAATAACGACGCAATCCCACCCAGGTTGAATCTGGTTCATGCGCAGTCGTACCGATTCTCGCATTCGCCTCTTCACACGATTCCGCACTACCGCATTGCCTATGCGGCGACTTACGGAAAAACCAAAGCGGCTATAGGGAAGGCCATTCTCTAAGAAACACAATACGGCATAGCAGCTGCTATATGTTCTGCCCTTGCGCCGTATTTCTTGGAACCGGCTGTTGTCCCGTACTCGAAAGCGTCGTCTCACCCCGCCAAATGTCCGAATGACTCAGCAAAACCTTGATCGCTGACTGCAAGTAAGGCTGTCAGGGCCATCGAGTCTCGCACCTCGTTGAGTTCCCCCAGCACGTGCCTTCCCACCTACAACTGCTCACAAATTCTGCCCTACCAGCCACCCGGCGATTGGGGGGGTCGCGTTCCTAGTAGGTTCTTTTACGAGTTGAGAGCTGGACCGAAAGCTCCGTCCGCTGCTTGAGTCGACGGCGCTTCAACACATTGCGTCCGCCAGGCTTGCTCATCCGCTTTCGAAAGCCGTGTGTGCGCAACCGCTTGCGAACCTTTGGCTGCCAGGTTCGTTTGGGCATCTCTTCACTCCTTCAAAATAACAATTTGTAATAACTACCAATAGTCAATTATACGTGCCATCGGCTGTGCCTGTCAAATCTTCCGCCAATTTCGTTACGCCGCGTTTTCTCCAACCCGCCCCCAACCTGGAGAATCCCCCGCCCCAATTCGCTCAGCTCATGTCGGGCATCAGGCCCCATCCAAAACTGTCGCACCGACCACTGAGGTGCCCCAAACTCTGACCTCACACTTGGGAGTCGGCTCAGCAGCTGCACCAGACCGGTATTTCACTCCCTGACTGCGAGTAGACCAGGCGGCAGCTCCCCCCTAGACTTTGCCGGACCCTTTGCTGAGAGACACGAAACCAATGTAAGGTCTACTGACCTCGCGATATGAAATGGATTCTGGACCGAGTCCGAATGGACGGACTTCCAGAAAGTGAACCAATTCCAGTTCAGGCCAAGTCAACAACCCTGGAATTGAAAGTCCCATCTCGCTCTTGTCAACCGTACCGCCAGCTGGCGCGACTGAAATCTAGAAAGCCGGTGCATCCCAAAAAGGAGGTGAATTCAATTGCCTCTTGCTTATACCCAGCCGCGGTTAGTTCCAGTTTCAATCTCCGGCAGACCAATCGGTGTTACTCTCTCCTCTCTCCTCTTCACTCTCTCCAAGCCTTTGGGATGCACGTCAGAAAGTAGCCTTTTTCGCTAAATTTTGCCGTATGATATAGTACTAGAAGGCCGCCTTTGCATGAACTGGTGGCTGAGCTTCCGACATACCGGTGCCGCCTCCGGGCATTTAGCGTTGCAAAATGAATTGTAGCCTATCTTGAATTCCGAATCTGAAAACGCCTCCCGATCTTCGGCCGGCAACGAAAAACCGTCCGAAGAAAGCAAGGCGAATCCAGGTCCGAAAGACTCGGCGCGGGAAGAGTTGTCTTCCTTGCAAATGCTCGAAGAATCGGCGGCACACTTGGCCGCCCTGCGCCAACGCGCCGAGTTTCTCCTCGAACAAATAAATTCCGGCGCCGACACCTCCCCATCCCGCGAGGCGCCGGATGGCATCGCGCCGCAACGCGAAGAATCCCCCGGAAATCAGCAGGCGCCGGCCTCGCAATCGGACCTAGCAGACCATATCGAACCCGAAACCACCTCGCAACCAGGCCACAGCGCAAACGACGGCGTCGTACCCGATGCACAGGATCTCGCTCCGAGGACGCCCGACCCTGCCGCGCAATCCGCCGAGCCTCCCCCTCAATCCCACCCTTCCACCCAACATTACACACCGCCCAACGCTGCAACCGCCCCCCAATCCGGAAGCCCCGGCCAGTCTCACCGAGAAGTCGAACCGCCCGCCGCAGCGGACCAGACCCATACACAGTCCGGCCTAAATCCAGCGGGTCAGCCAGGGCCGCAAGAGCAGCAATTTCCAATTCAGAGCGTCCAGCCGCAGTCTGAATCAGTCTTGGATAATCCTGTAACGGTAGCGCCTCCGCCCGACTGGCTCAAGTTCGAAGTTGCGCCCGAATCACTGTCTACCGACGCCGAACTGATCGAGGAAGAAATCGCCGGCCTTTACGATGCAATCGACCGGTTTCGTGAGACACGCCGCGAAAACACCGGCCATGCCCTGTCCCTGTTGCGAGAAGCCAGAGAGATAATCATCGGCCAGCCCCACCGCATCGAACGGGCACAATACAACATCCAACAGGCCAGGCAGATAATCGAACGAGCCAGGTCCAGCCGCAGCCGCTCTCGCGGCATCGGGCTCCGTACGTTCGGTCTCCTCATTCTATGGCTGGCTGCGCTGGGCGGCCTCGGCGCCGCCCTCTACCTCTATCCGCTCGAAGTAGACGAGATCATCCTACTGATCGCCTCGAGCACCGGATGGAACACGTCCCACTACATTGCCCTGCTGTGGACAGTGGCTGCCGGTGGAATAGGCGGCTGCCTGGGCACCGTATCCTTCCTGTTCGAGCGAATGCGCGTGCATGAGGATTTCGACCGTCAGTACATTCTGCGCGCAATGATACAGCCGTTGATGGGGATACTCCTCGGGCTGATTGCCTACGCGCTGCTCGTCCTCCTCTTCAACAGCCTGAACGCCTCCATAATCGGACATCCCGTAACCTCCTACCTGCCCGCTGCCCTGGCCCTTCCTGTCGGCCTCTGGCAAGTTTACGTCTACGCCGCAATCTTCCGTTTCACCCGCCTTCTCACCTTTCAGCGCCGCCGCCGTTGGTAGTTTCTCGGCAAGCCCAATTCCGCCCCGCTCTCCAGTTGCCCTTGCATCGGGAAACGAAACGTTTCCTCCAAATCTCAATCCGGGCGAAAGCCTCCGCCCTTGCCGGTCACGTCAAATTTGGGTTACAATTTGCGTGGGTAAAATCGAACATTTGAGCCACTCTTACTTAGGATCACAACGTGCCAGACAAAAAGTCCCTGGTTGAAGTAATCATATTTCTCCCAATTCGCCGCTCTTTCAGGCAGGAGGAGGTTCCGCCGCCAGAAAGCGATTTCGACGGCGCCGAAGGAGATGGAGCATTAACCCTCTCCCCTCGTCAATTAAGACCGGAATCGGTTCACCAGCGCACCGGCGGCGCCGCCCGTTTTCAGACCTTCCACTACCACCTGCCTCCCAATCTGAAGGGCGAAGTCGAGACGGGTCACCTCGTATGGGCCCCATTCGGCCCGCAGGAAGTTCAGGGAATCGTTGTAGGGCCCGCGTCCTCATCCCCCGTCGAAACCAAAGCCATCAACCGACTCGCCCGGCCCCGACCCGTTCTCACGCCTGCCCAGTTGGACTTGGCTTTCTGGCTCGCCGACTACTATGTCGCCCCAATCTCCGAAGCCGTAAAGCTCTTCCTGACCCCAGGCCTGCTCAGCAAGAGCGGCGAGCCTCCCAAAGTCCGTGCCAAGCGTGAAGAACAGCTGGAGCTGCTGATTGACCCCAACTCCATCCGCCAGAACCTCCTCGGCCTCAACCACAAGAGCAAGCAGGCCCAGGTCCTGACTACACTCTTGACACAGCCTTCCCGCGCTTGGCCCCTCAAAGAACTGAGAACTGCCTGCAACCTCCCGTCTAAGGGCCCCGTCTCAGCCCTCCAGAAAAAAAAGTTGGTCAGCGTAGTGGACGACGAGGTGCAGTTGGCGCGGCCGCCGGAAGCTGCCGAAGATGCCATCATGGCCCTGAAAAGCGCGTCAAAACTGGAGCCTGTATTGCAGGCCCTCGCCCAAGCCGAGACGCCAATGTGGAAGACCGATCTCTACGCCAAAGTAGACACCGACCTGAACGCGCTCCGAAAGCTGCGAGACGCGGGAATGATCCGCCTCGAGCACAAGATCCGCTACCGCGACCCGCTCGGCGGACGCATCTACCCCAGGACCTACCCACCGAAATTGACCGACCAGCAGCAGCACGTCTGGAATGAGATCAGTTCAGAATGCTTCCCCTCGGTTGCTACAGAACCGTTAAGTGCCGAGCAGAAAGAAAAGGGGCTCACAGAGGCCCCAATCAGAAACAAAGGCTTCCTGCTCCACGGGGCAACCGGCAGCGGCAAGACCGAAATCTACCTCCACGCGATCGCCGAAACCCTCTCGCGCAAACGCCAGGCCATCGTCCTCGTCCCGGAAATCGCACTCACGCCCCAGACCGTCGCCCGCTTTGCCGGCCGCTTCCCAGACCGCGTCTCCGTAATCCACTCCGGCTTAAGCACCAGCCAGCGCTATGACGTCTGGCGCAGGGCTCGCGACGGCCACATCGACGTCATCGTCGGCGCCCGCAGCGCCCTCTTCTCGCCATTGCCCCGTCTCGGCCTCATCGTCGTCGACGAAGAACACGAGTCCACCTACAAACAGGACACCGACGAGTGGGGCAGCTTTACCGTCTTCTACGACGCCCGCACCATCGCAATCCAGCTGGCAGCAGCAACCGGCAGCGCCCTCATCTTCGGGACAGCCACCCCATCCCTCGACGCCTACCACGCCGCCCAACAGGGTAGACTGAAACTCCTCGAAATGCCTGACAGAGTAATGGGCCACGGCGAACTCGATGACCCCCATCCTGGCGAAAGCGACGCCCCGCCTGCCCCGCCCGTGTACGCCAAGCTGCCCCCAGTCGAAATCGTCGACATGCGCCAGGAGCTGCGCGCCGGCAATCGCAGCATCTTCAGCCGCAGCCTCCAGTCCGAGCTCCACACAGTTCTCGACGCCGGCGAACAGGCCATTCTCTTCCTCAACCGCCGCGGCACTCACTCATTCGTCATGTGCCGCGACTGCGGCTTCGTCGCCGAATGTGAACGCTGCGAAACGCCCCTCACCTACCACGAACGCGCCGCAAAGCTCATCTGCCACCGCTGCAACGCCCGCCAACCCATCCCCGAACACTGCCCGTCCTGCCGCAGCCACCGCATCCGCTTCTTCGGCACCGGTACCCAACGCATCGAAGAGCTTGTCAGCCAGATCGCGCCGCGCGCACGCCTCCTGCGCTGGGACCGCGACACCACCGGGCGCAAAGGCAGCCACGAACAAATCCTGGATCGATTCGCCGGCCACGAGGCAGACGTCCTCATCGGCACGCAAATGATCGCCAAAGGCCTGGACCTGCCGCTCGTCACCCTCGTCGGCGTCGTCGCCGCTGACGTGGGCCTCTATCTGCCCGACTTCCGCGGCCCGGAACGAACCTTCCAGCTCCTGACACAGGTCGCCGGTCGCGCCGGCCGCAGCCGCAGAGGCGGACGCGTCATCTTTCAGAGCTACACGCCCCAACATTACGCCCTCCAGGCCGCCGCCGGTCACGACTACCACGCCTTCTATCAACGCGAAATGGAATTCCGACGCGAGCAGAACTACCCCCCCGTCAGCAGGCTGGCCCGCCTGATATTCTGGCACAAAAAACTGGAAACTGTCGTGGGGCAGTCTGACCGGATGATGAGGAACCTACAGCTGCGCGCCGAAGAGATGGGTATCTGGGGCGAAGGCGTCGACCTGCTGGGCCCTGCCCCCGCCCCATACGCCCGCACTCGCAGCTACTACCGCTGGCAGATCATCATTCGGGCTGCCGATCCCTCCGCCTTCCTGCAAGGAATCGACATCCCCTTCGGCTGGCGCATCGACATCGACCCGGTCTCGATGATGTGATGCGCACCGCGCCGTGCGGCAAATTACGAAAAACTAGAGCCGTCCAAATACCTGGCGGAAGTTCCGACCCGGCGCAATTTTGCCCAGAATACGCTCGCCGCTGGCCCCAGTGCTCGCCGGCACATTGCCCGCTTCACCTTGAACTGTCAGCCACGCCAGCAGCGCAAAGCCAAGCGCCTCCTTCGACGCCTCGTCGCCAGGCACATCCGCTAGCTCCCCGTACCGCACGACCGTGATACTTCGCCCGCACCTTCTCGAAACCTGTGCCAGCAACCTCTCCATCAGCACCGGATTGCGGGCCCCGCCCCCGCACACAACCACCTCTGCCACAGACGAAGGCGCAAACGCGCGATAGCTCTCAGCGATCGAAGCCGCTGTCAGCTCCGTCACAGTCGCCGTAAAGTCCTCGTCCGAAAGCCCTGCTTCGGCAGCTTCAAGACGATACCGTTCAGCCAGCGAATGGCTGAACAGCTCCCGCCCTGTCGACTTCGGAGGAGTTTGCCCAAAATAAGGATGGGCCAGCCAGCGTTCAACCAGGCTGTCGTTGCACCTGCCCCGTCTCGCCAGAGCGCCGTCCTTGTCGAACTGTAGCGCACCATCCGTCGCCCGCGCCGCAGCCCAGTCAATCAACACATTGCCCGGACCCGTGTCGAAAGCCAGAACCGCCTGGGAACCTCCTACCGCCGGCAGAAACGTCACATTACCAATACCGCCGATGTTCTGTACAGCCCGGCACCCTTCGGACCCAGCCGCCGGCCGAAGAAAAAACTGATCATAAATCGGAATAAGCGGCGCACCCTGCCCTCCCGCCGCCACGTCGGCTACGCGAAAATCGGCCACCGTCGTGACCCCGGTCCTCTCCGCGATAACCGCCGCCTCACCAATCTGCAGAGTCGACTGAACCGCCCCGCCCTCCTCGACCTCGTGCCAGACCGTCTGCCCATGCGAACCGATCAGATCAACTTCGCCGATTCCAAGTCCACTCTGCGTGACTACGCGCAGCGCCGCTTCGGCGAACCCCTCGCCAAGCAGAAACCCCGCACGGCTCAAAGCACGCGTGTCGCCCTGCCCGGCCATCAAGAGCCCTATGACCTCCCGCTCCGCCTGGCCCCACGCAACACTCTCAAAAGCGATCTGACGCATCACGGGACCATCGGCAGAACCAGTAATCTCCGCCAGCACCGCGTCAATGCCGTCCGCAGAAGTACCGCTCATCAGGCCAATGACTCTCATCGACGGCCCCGTCCACCTGTTTTGCGAAAAAGGTGTTTCAAGAACCTGCCCGCCACACTATTCCTCGCTCCCCAAACTCCGCCACAGCAGCGCCCATTTCCGATAAGGGCGGAAGCCACACTTGGCGTAGAAGCCGAGCAGCGTGGTCCAGTCGATCACACAACCGTTAATGCCGCTGTTGTGCAGCCGCCGCAGGCCCGCATCCAGCAAGTACAATCCCATCCCCTGTCCCCGCAGGCGGGCACTGACACCAATCGAGCCAAGCTGTGCCCAAGGACGCGGCAGATCGTAAGGAAAAAAGCGGTCTATCGGGTTGGCCGAGTCCTCAAATGTCAGATGGCAAGAGCCATGCACCCCTTCTTCCGTCCAAAGGAGCATGAAGTCGGAGATTCGCCCGCCCTCTTCCAGGAACCTTTCCGCCTGCCAGTGCCACCTCTCCGGAAACTCTTTGGCTAGGAAGTCCAACAGCAGTTCTTCCTGGCCCGGCTGCCCAGGCCGCGCCGACGCCGGCACTTCACGCAGTGGAGGCGGCTCGTAGTCGCTGAGCGAACGCGCCACATCCCAGGAAAACTGCTCCCTTTCGTATTCGTAACCGCATGCCTGGAAAAACGATTCTGCTGCCCGGTCCGCCAAAGGGCCCGGCACAAATGGCCGTAGTCCCCCGCCTACCCGCAGACGACCGCCCCCAACCGGGCCCGCAAGAGTTTCATATTCTCCGCCGCCCTCGCCGCTCGTCACAGACCTCCCGTCTCGACCGCCATTCTGCGCAGCCAGCCACGCTTCAACCCAGCGCAACAGCGCTCTCCCGATCCCGCGCCTCTGGTATATCGTTGCAACGGCAATTGCCTCGACCCAGCCGACAACATCGGTGCGCATTACCGGCGGCACGCCTGGACTGGCGCAGCCAAGCACGAATCCGGCGGGGCGTCCTTCCACCAAAGCAACGCGTCCCTCTCGGACGACGCCGGCATCCTCTGTGCAGTTGTATTTCAGGAATCTTTCAGTGATGGGGATTTCGTTACCGGTGGCGTCGTTCCAAATCTCAACTGCCCACCGAACGTGTTGGGGATCCGTGACGTCAAAGGCAACTGATGCAAACTCTGACGTCGTGGGTGATTCCGCCATTTGTTTGACCTGTTTTCAGTCCAAGCTGATCCCGGCGCCCTGATCCACAGCCCTCTGGTACACAACCCTGGCAACCGCCACATCCTGTGCGGCCAGGCCTACCGACTTGAAGAATGTGATTTCGTCAGCACTGTCACGGCCGGGACTGTCCCCCGCAATAATGGCGCCGATCTCGGCATGGATCCGGCTGGCGTCATATAAGCCCGCATTGATCGGCTCGATCAGGTCACCCGCTTCCTCAAGACACGCGCTCATCTGATCGACAACGACTTTGGCCCGCTGAACTGCGACAGCATCTACTTCGCTGGCATAAGGTAAGTGTGAACCGATGCCCGTAACATGGACCCCCGGACGCAGCAGACGCCCATCAAAGAGCGGGTCATGCGCGCTGGTGGCAGTGACCACAATATCGGCCGCGCCCACCGCCATTTCAACGTCCGTCGTGGCCTCGACCGAAACATCAAATCTCCCCCGGAGCGCAACGGCCAGAGCCTCCGCATTCGCCGGCGTCCGCGAAATAACAAAGACCCGCTCCAAAGCCCTCTCACACAACACCGCCTCTACCTGGTACGGCGCCTGCACACCGCTGCCAAATATCGTCAACGTCCGCGCATCCTCCCTCGCCAGATATCGCGCCGCCACACCACCGGACGCCCCCGTGCGCATCGCCGTCAGATAACCCGCATCCATCAGCGCCAGCAAAGCACCGTCCCTGCCGTCGAAAAGCACCACATTCCCCTGAATCGCCGGCAGACCCCGCCGCGTCGGGTTCGTCCCGTAAAACGAGATCAGCTTCGCCCCCAGCGCATCCATCTCGCCGCCCAGATACGCCGGCATCGACATCAGGCTCCCGTCGTGCCGAGCCACCGGAATATTCGCCCGCACCGGCAGCTCAGCCTCCCCTTGATAGATCAAGCGAAAAGCCTCGCCAACCGCCTCGATCGCAGCCGGCATGTCAAGAAGACTCTCAACGTCGTTTCGTGTCAACCAGAGTGGCATAATATTCGAAGTGTGTGGAGGTTTGGCTAGTCAAATGCGGGGATAGAATAGCACAGAGGATTAAGCAAACACAATTGTCGCCAGAGGAGGAAGGTTGTACAATCACCAACTTAAGAAACGGAACAATCTGCTCCTGACTGTGTCACTTTCCTTCCGGAGGAACCCCATGCCCACCGAACTTATCGCCCCTGCCCGCGAACAAGTCGCCTTCCGCCAATACGACAGCCCGTCCCTCGCCCCCGACCAGATCCGCGTCCGCAGCCGCTTCGGCGCCGCCAAACACGGCTCCGAAATGGCCATGTTCCAGGGCTACGCCGGCCATCGCGGCAACTACGACGGCGACCTGCACATCTTCACCCAGGAAAGCCAGATGGTCACCTACCCCAACGGCCTCGGCAACATCTGCGTCGGCGAAGTCATCGAAAAAGGATCATCCGTACAGGACTTCAGCCTCGGCGAAACCGTCTTCGCCCACGGCTCCTTCCGCCAGGAGCACGTCTGGCCCGTAGACAGAGCCCGCAAACTGCCCGACGGAGTCCCCTGGCAGGCCGCCGTCTGCCTCGACCCCGCCGACTTCGCCCTCGGCGCCGTACGCGACGGCCACATCCGCATCGGCGATTCAGTCGCCGTTTTCGGCATGGGCGCCATCGGCCTCTTCGTCGTCCAACTCGCCAAACTGGCCGGCGCCTACCCAATCATCGCCGTCGACCCCATCTCCCTGCGCCGCGACGTGGCCGAGGAGTGCGGCGCCGACATCGTCATGGACCCCACCGCCTGCGACGCCGGCTTTGAAATCAAGCTCGCCACCGACAAACGCGGCGCCGACGTCTGTGTGGACTACAGCGGCCATTACACCGCCCTGCAAGCTGCCCTCCGCGGCGTCGCCTACCTCGGCACCGTCGTCGCCGGCGCCTGGCCCGGCAGCTATCCCGCCGGTCTCGACCTCGGCGCAGAAGCCCACTTCAACCGCCCCACCATCGTCTTCTCCCGCGCCTGCAGCGAACCCAACCCCGAATACCCCAACTGGGACGAAACGCGCCTCTTCTCAGTCGTCTGGCGCCTCCTCTGCGACGGCAGCCTCAAATCAGAACCCGTAGTCCAGCCCGTAGTCCCCTTCGAAGACCTCCTCGAAGCCTACCCCAAAATCGCAACCGCGCCCGAAGAAAACGTCAAACTCGGCGTCGCCTTCTAAGTCAGGACCACATAAGTTTGCCACCAGCAGGTCCCCCGACCTGCCCAGCAACCCCCACAGCCTAAGTAGAGGTGTCGAAGTTGCCCTTCTCCGTGCCCCTCAGTGCCCCTCCGTGGACAAAAGCTGTTGAAGTTGCCGTTCTCCGTGGCCCTCCGTGGCCCTCCGTGGACAAAAGGTGTTGAAGTTGAAGTTGCCGTTCTCCGCGCCCCTCCGTGGCCCTCCGTGGACAAAAGGTGTTGAAGTTGAAGTTGCCGTTCTCCGTGCCCCTCCGTGGCCCTCCGTGGCTAAAAAAGGTGTTCCCTCCTGGTCTCCAACTACCAACACGCCCCAGCTCAAACCAGATTATCCCCAATATAGTCCCAGTTAATCCGATACCCCATCCCAGGCTCCTGCGGCAAATGGACAAACCCATCGCTGTCCATCCTGTCACCAATATCCTCAAGATAAGGCGGCGCAGTATTGCAGTCGATTCCCGGCGCCAGCAGCCCGCGCTCATAATATTCGCACGTATCCTCACTCGTCGACCCCAGAATCTGCAGATTCGCGAACCCGCTCATGTGAATCTCGCACTTCACGCCGAACGCCTCCGCTACCGCCACCATCTTGCGCACGCCCGTAATACCCCCGCGCAGCACATCGATTCGCGTCATATCCGAAGCGCCCCGCAAAATCCAATCAGCCCGCGTATACAAACTCCCCGCCGCAATCTCCGGCGACAAGATCGGAATGTCCAGCTCCCGGCACAGCTTGATATACGGCTGCACCCGGTACTCGTTCATCGGATGCTCATACCAGTAGTAATTCAGCTCCTCCAGCACGCGCCCCACCTTGTACGCCTCTTCATACGTCCGATACGTGCCCCAGGGATCATAGCTAAGCACCATATCGTCGCCGACCGCCTCCCGCACCGCATAACACACCTCAATGTCCTTCGCGATGTGCGAAGGCCGCCCCGGCACCGCCTCCTGCGTCTCCGGATTCCAGAAGTAATACGGGTGTATCTTATAGTGCGTATACCCCTCCTCCTTACACGCCAGGGCATGCGCCGCATACTCTTCCACGCTCCCCATATTCGGAAACGTGCTCGCATACGCCTTCACCTTATCCCGGCATCCGCCCAGCAGCTTGTAGAGCGGCAGCCCCATCGCCCGCGCCTGCAGATCCCACAGCGCGCAGTCCAGGGCGCTCAGCAAATGCTCCGGCACATTCGCCACCCACATCCAGTGCCAGAACCGCTCCCGGTCATACGGGTCCTCCCCCAAGACCATATTTTTGAGCCGCCCCTCCACCTGCGCCCGGTCCTCCGGCGTCAGCCCATCAGCGTCCCCATGGCCATGCCCGCCAAAATAGTATCCCTCCGCGCCCTCATCCGTGATCACCTTGATCAGCGTCTGCGTCACCTCCCGCGGAAACGAAAACCTGCCCTGATGAAACTGCTCCCTCACCACCCGAAAAGGAACCACCTGAATGTCTACAATCTTCATCGAATCCCACCTTCCCCCTAATGAAAGTTTTGTGTGACTACAACACTGACCACTAACCACCGACCACTGCTGTTCCGGGCGGTCGTGCCTTCGGCCCTCCCTTGTGCGGGGGCTGCGCCCCCGCAACGCCCCGCCCTTACTAAACCACCGTGTTCATTCTTCCCCAGCATATTGACTAAAGAAAGGTGTCTCCACCCCTCTTTCTGTCTCTGCCCCCTAACCCCTAACCCCTGACCCCTGCAGTTCATGCCTCGCCGTCCGGATACAGTTCCTCCAATAGCACGCCCAGCTCGTCCCTCGTCACTGAGTCCATCGACGGCGCCGGCGCACGCACCACAGCCGTTCGAATCACGCCGCGGTGAACCAGAATCTCCTTATGCACACCGTGAAAAAGGCCGGCGCCCTGCGCTGTCAACCGGGCAACTGGCACCAGGTACCTGTTGAACGAATCCCACGCGCCCGCCTCATCACCCGACCGCACCCGGTCCCAGATATCCACAAACGCCTCCGGCTGCGTACAGAATGGCATCGTCCCCACAGACCCGCGGCGCATCTCCTCAATAAAGTACCCGCCTCCCGCGCCACCAAAAACCGTCAGTACATCCCCAGCTTCCTCCGCCATCGCCGCCACCTTCGCAACAACCGGGAAACTCTCAACCTTGATGTACTGCACCCACTCACACGCCTCCGCCAGCCGCCGAGACAGACCCGCAGAAATCGGCGAAGCCGCTACATCCTGAATGAAAATCGGCAACGGAACCGCATCCGAGATGGCGCGGTAATACGCCACAGTCTCCTCCGGCCCCGCTGGAAAAAATGCCGGCGGCAGCACCATCAGGGCATCCGCCCCATTCTCATGCGCCATCCGGCTGTAATGCACAGCTAGGTCCGTCCCATTAGCCCCAGTGTTAATAACAACCGGAACCCGACCCGCCACCTGGTCCACCACCACCCGCGTCATCCACGCCCGCTCCGCCTCCGTCAGCTTATAAACCTCACTCCCCAGCGCAACGCCCAACCCATGCACCCCCGCATCCAAATTAAAATCAATCAACCGCCGCAGACTCTCCTCATCAATCCGCGAGTCCTCATCAAACGGCGTCACCAATATCGGATACACCCCCTGCATCGTCTCAATTGACATCTGTCCTCCTCCCGAAATTCCATTCAACAGTAAAACCACCAGTTTCCCATTTCAGCATCTTGCCGTCAGTCCCAAAGAAAAGCAAGCCTCGCAACAATGTGACTGTGGAACCCTAGACCACGAATCTCCTATACTCTAACTTTCCTTGACTCCCAAAGTTAAACAGAAGTCCCACTCTGGAACCAGTCGCCGTCAAATAATTAAGAATCTGGGCTTCTTCTACTTTTGAGAGCTTCTTTATCGACTTGAGCTCAACCACTATCTTCCCAAAGCAAACAAGATCAGCAGAATATCTCTGTGCAAGGAGACTGCCTTTGTAACTTACATCGATCTGCATCTCCGCTTCAAAGGGGATCTTACGAGCGCTTAACTCGAGTTGCATCGCCTCTTGATAGACTTTCTCAAGAAAACCCGGCCCAAGCTCGCGATGCACCTCAATCGCCGCCCCGATCACGGCGTATGTCTCGTCTCCAAGAATCAATTCAGTCATTACTGTCCTTTCAACTCCATTTTCAGAGGTCGGCGTAGAAGAATCTTCTCAAACAGACTACCAGCTTTGACCGCGTCAGACACAAACGAAAAACATGCCGTCGCCATATCCCAAATGGAGACCAGAAAAGGTATACTTTCTAACCCATAAAGGACCAAAATAGGCTTTCCCTGCGGCCCTCTGTCGCCAAAAATGGTGTTCTCCGTGCCTCTAAGTGGCCCTCCATGGTCAGAGAGGTGTTGAAGTTGCCGTTCTCCGTGCCTCTCTGTGGCCCTCCGTGGCTAAAAGGGTGTTGAAGTTGCCGTCCTCCGTCCACCTCCGCGTCCCTCCGTGGTTAAAAAGGTGTTGAAGTTGCCGTTCTCCGTGCCCCTCCGTGGCCCTCCGTGGCAAAAAAGATGTTGAAGTTGCCCTTCTCCGTGGCCCCTGGCCATCCACAAACCACAATTGAATCTCTCTCCCCCCTATGCTATGATCACAAAACCCCCAACCATAGTCACCCAGCCCGACCCGCCAAAAGAAAGGCAACCCAATGACCAACGTCCTCGTAATCTCCGGCACCAACCACGGCTTCGCCTCCAGCGCCGAAGTCATCGGCGGCTTCCTCGGCGAAGACTCCGCCGTCAACGTCACCATCTCCGACGACAAAAGCATCTTCACCTCCTCCAACCTCCTCGAATTCGACGCCTGCATCCTCGGCTCCGGCTTCACCCGCTCCGAACGCCACGAAGACGGCACTGCCACCTACCACGCAGAGCTCACCACCGAACAGGAAGCCGGACTCTTTGGCTTCGTTGCCGGCGGCAAAGGCTTTATCGGCGTCCACGGCACCGGCTGGTGGATCGGCGGCAAAGCCGCCAACCTTCTCGGCGGACACGCCAACTGGCATCCTCCGGGCCTGACCTTCACCGTAAATGTTGATGACGCCTCCCACCCTGTCATGCAGGGCATCGATGACTTCGAGGTCGAGGACGAAATCTACATGTCCGCCTGGGACCCTGCCATAAACATCTTGGCCAGCGCGGAGTGGTCCGACAAAGCGCACCCCATGGCCTGGGTGAAGCCCTATGGCGACGGTCGCGTCTTTTACACAACCCTGGGCCACACATCCGAAACCTTCACGCGCCCAGCCGTCCAGCGGATGATGCGCCAAGGCACACTCTGGGCCGCCAACGGAGCCGCCGCCTGACCCAACCCGACCAGGGTAGCGCCGGCCTGCTGGCTCCCCTGGCAAAACCCACCTACCGGCACCTACTGCTCAGCAGTGTCCTCTGGTGGCAGACCTACTCAATCTGGGTCGTTGTAGCCGGCGTCGTTGTCCTGGACATGACCGACTCCGCCCTGGCCGTGACTCTGCTCACCTTCTGGCGCCGCGCCGCCCAGCTCGCCTTCGGCGGCTTCGCAGGCTTCATCGGCGACCGCCTAGGAAGACGAACCACCCTGATTCTGAGCCAGGTCGTCATCTTCGCAGCCTGCCTTTCGCTCCTTCTCCTCTTCGAAGGAGATCGGCTGAGCGCTTGGCAGATCACTGCTGCCGCCTTCATTATCGGCGCCGCCTGGACTGTCGACGCGCCAGCCCGCGCCGCGCTTGTGCCCGACCTTCTCGGCAGAAGGCTCACCGCCGACGCCATGCTGTTGGAGAGCTTGACCCACAGCGTCCTTCTAGGCACCGGTGCTTTCATGGCCGGCTGGCTGCTCGAATACTTCGACGCATCCGCCGGCTTCGGCTCTCTTACCACGCTGACGGGCCTCAATCTGCTACTGCTGATCTGGCTCGGTCGTGTTCAAGTGCCGCAGACCACACCAGTAGCCAGCGAAGGCGTCTGGCGATCTATCGGAGGAGGAGTCTCTTACCTGCGCGGCAATAGCCGCCTTATGACCGTCGTGGTCATCTCCGCGCTCATCAACACTCTGGTCTTTCCCGCGCTGAGCCTGATGCCCGTCTTCGCCCGCGACGTATTCGAACGCGGCGCCATAGGGCTCGGCATCTTAAGCGGGAGTTTCAGCTTCGGCTCCTTCGTCGGCCTCTTTCTGACCCAGCGCTTGCGCCGCCATATGTCGTTCCACTCGATATTTGCCTTCGGATCACTCCTTCAATGTGTGGCCTGGGTACTCTTTGCTCTCTCCCCGCTCTTTGGTCTCGCGATGCTTCTCCAATTCTTGGCGGGCGTAGGCCAGGCCAGTTTTTATACAATGCGCAGCGTCATTTTGCTGACATCCTCCAGCAACGAAATGCGCGGCCGCGCCATGAGCACCGTCGCCCTCAGCCAGGGCGTCGGCCTGCCAGGCGAACTCGTAACCGGCTCCCTCGCCGAAACCGTCGGCCCCCGCTTCGCAGTCTCAGTCCAGGGAACCCTCGCCGCCGCAACAGCCCTCGCCATCTTCTGGAAAGCAAAGACCCGCCAATCATCAAGCCCATGACCCCACCCAACCACCCAGCAGTCACCAAGTGCCCCTCCGTGGCCCACCGCGAACAGAAGGTGTTGAAGTTGCCGTTGCCCTTGCCGTTCTCCGTGCCCCTCCGTGGCCCTCCGTGGACAAAAGGTGTTGAAGTTGCCGTTGCCCTTGCCGTTCTCCGTGCCCCTCCGTGGCCCTCCGTGGTCAAAAGGTGTTGAAGTTGCCGTTGCCGTTCTCCGTGCCCCTCCGTGGCCCTCCGTGGTCAAAAGGTCTTGAAGTTGCAGTTGCCGTTCTCCGTGCCCCTCCGTGGCCCTCCGTGGCTAAAAAGAGGTGTTCACCCTTACTTTAGGCAGATCAATCTCCAACAGATTCCAACCAAACCAACCCTAAAATCCCAGTCAGAAGGACCGCCCAAATGACCACCAACCTGACCATCAACACACCAATGCCCCCGCCCCACTGGTCCCTCCTCCAAAGAAGACTCCTCCGCGAGCTTGCCGACGGCTGCCGCGCCTTCTTCGACCACTACTTCGACGACCGCGGCTACCTCCTCTGTGTCCCCCGCTGGGGCGGCGACGACGGCCCCGACGACGCCGCCGAAAACATCCTCAACTGG
This sequence comes from Caldilineaceae bacterium, assembly GCA_958295845.1. Taxonomy (GTDB): domain Bacteria; phylum Chloroflexota; class Anaerolineae; order Caldilineales; family Caldilineaceae; genus Bin5. Next base: position 2,785,911 of record OY282376.1, on the reverse strand, counting down.
ACCATGCTCCACGCCCTCGGCGCCGACGACGACATCCTCGACCTCTACAAACTCGGCTGGGAAGGCCACCTCCTGCAATACACAGAAGCCAAAACAGTCGAAGTGCCCATGGCCCGCGACGGCATGTACTTCAAAGAATTCCCCGTCATGTTCGACTGGTTCCACAACGCCGAAGGCTTCTCATCCTTCTTCCTTCAAGGCCTCTCCGACCCCGATGACCCCGACTTCCAACGCCGCTGCCGCCGCTTCGCCGGTTTCTACATGGACGAAGACCCGATTGCCAAAAACTACGACCCCGAACACAAGCTGATCCGCAGCATGTTCAACGGCAGCCGTGGCCCCCTCCTCCGCAAAGCCACCGGCCTCGACTGGGCCGGCGACCCCATCGAAATCGAAGGAAGATTCCGCCTCGGTCACGGCGAGCGCAACTACGACGAGATGGTGGCCCACTTCAAAGACTACAACGACGTCGTCGGCGACCACCCCATCAACATGGCCGCCACCATCCTGCCGCTCAACGCCTTTATGCTCGGTCACGAAGACAAGTACCGGCAGTGGGTCATCGACTATGTAGATCAGTGGGTCGAGCGTACAGAGCAGAACGGCGGCATCATCCCCACAAACGTCGGCCTCGACAACGTCGTCGGCAGCGAATGTGACGGCCGCTGGTACGGCGGCGTCTACGGCTGGGGCTTCACCGTCACCGTTCCCCAGACCGGCGAGCTCGCCCACCGCACCTACTTCCACACCCGCGCCATCCACGGCTTCGGCAACGCCATGATACTGACCGGCGACCAACGCTACGCCAATTCCTGGCGCGGGGTAATCGACCACGTCAATAGCAACGCCCGTGAAATCGATGGCCAACTGATGTATCCCGATGCCTATGGTGACTACTTTGGCGAGGAAGACTGGTACGCCTTCAAGCCCGAGCCCTTCACGTCCGGCGCGCTCGAAGTCTACTTCTGGTCAATGAACCCCGACCACCGCGACCTCCTCGCCGGCGACCCCTGGATCCAATATCTCGAAGGCGACAACCCCGATTTCCCCGAGCAGGCGCTCCTGTCCGACTTCGACAAGCTCAGACACAACCTCGAAGTCATGCGCGCCGACACTGCCACCCCCGACACCCGCCTCTCCGACGACATGAACCACATCAACCCGGCCGTCACCGAAAACCTCACCAGGCTCATGCTCGGAGGCCTGCCCACAGGCCGCACCGGCGGCCCCCTCCACTGCCGCCTGCGCTACTTCGACCCGGATCAGCGAAGAGCCGGTGTCCCCGCTGACGTGGCCGCGCTCGTAGAAAAAATGACCGCCGACGCCGTCACCGTAACCCTCATCAACACCAGCCAGGTATCCTCCCGCCGCGTCACCGTCCAGGGCGGCGCATACGCCGAGCACCAGTTCAAATCAGCCACCATCAACGGGCAAAGCATCGATATCGAGAACGACACATTCGAAGTCAACATCGCCCCCGGCTGCGGCGCCACCGTCGAAATCGCAACCGACCGCTACGCAAATACACCCACCTTCGCCTTCCCATGGCGCAGATAAAGAAACGCAACCCGTAGGGGCACCCCTTGTGGGTGCCCACCACCCCCCAACTCTCAGCCTCCCCACCCGTAGGGGCACCCCTTGTGGGTGCCCGCCTCCCCCCAACTCTCAGCCTCCCCACCCGTAGGGGCACCCCTTGTGGGTGCCCGCCTCCCCCCAACTCTCAGCCTCCCCACCCGTAGGGGCACCCCTTGTGGGTGCCCGCCACCCCCCAACTCTCAGCTTCCACCACCCGTAGGGGCACCCCTTGTGGGTGCCCACCACCCCCCAACTCTCAGCCTCACCACCCGTAGGGTGCCCGCCACCCCCCAACTCTCAGCCTCCCCACCCGTAGGGGCACCCCTTGTGGGTGCCCGCCACCCCCCAACTCTCAGCCTCCCCACCCGTAGGGGCACCCCTTGTGGGTGCCCGCCACCCCCCAACTCTCAGCCTCACCACCCGTAGGGGCACCCCTTGTGGGTGCCCGCCACCCCCCAACTCTCAGCTTCCACCACCCGTAGGGGCACCCCTTGTGGGTGCCCGCCTCCCCCCGACTCTCAGCTTCCACCACCCGTAGGGGCACCCCTTGTGGGTGCCCGCCACCCCCCAACTCTCAGCTTCCACCACACGTACGGCCACCCCTCGTGGGTGCCCAGTTCCCCTCACCACACGTACGGCCACCCCTCGTGACTGCCCCGTTTCCCTCGCATGCCACTCCCTAACAGAAACGTACCGACTCCCGCCTATTCCCCCTCCCAAGGGCTATCCCAACGTCCAGCACGACCCAAACTCCCGCTAGGATGCTCCCCATCAGACTCCCAATTCACAGGGTTATTCGCAATATACTCCTTGATCAAACTTAACTCCCGCGCATTCCTCACAACGCGATCAAAAAAATTTCTCTGCCACAACCGCCTATCATACGGCCGCCAACCCTTCTTCCGAACACCGTTACCATACTCCACAGTCGTCACAGACTTGAACGCCCCGACAATCTCTCCTAACATAGGGCCGCCCCTTGCCATTCCTCCCTCCGTTGCATCCGTAACTGCCAATGGTTCCCGGATAAAAATAACGCCGTGAACATGGTTGGGCATCACTACAAACCCATCCAACTCCACAACAGGAAACCTATCGACCAACCCCTCCCAAATCCGCCGCACCATTCTCCCCGCCTCACTCAAAACCATCTCTCCGTCAACCACACTTCCAAACAGACACAACCTGCCCTGCACAACAGTCGTGACGAAATATGCGCCACCACGCGTATAATCGTACCCGCGCGCCCGAATAGACCTGCGCCGATGAATATCAGGATTGTAGGCCAAAGTTCATATCCTCTTGCGGGCACCACTCGTGCATGCCCTGCAGCCGTAACTAACTGCCTGGACACTATTCGGCAGCCAAATGAGAACTAACAATTGACTTCCAGAAACTTCAGCCTCACCTCACCCCCGCCGCCAACCCCGACAGCCGCTCAAACATCCCCCCATCAATCTCCACATGCAGCACATGCGAAATCACCTGCGACCAACCATGCACAAAGTACGCCCATCCATCAGCAACAGTAAGACTGCGGTCCCCCTTCTGCCTCTCCGCCTGCCGCATGAAATCCAATTCACCGCGATAATTCAGCTCCCAGGCAACACCATCCCGCGGAAAAAGAGCACTGTCTGTCAATGGTGACCCAGGCGTGTCCTTCCCCATCCCCGTCGCATTGATCACAACACTGCCCGGCGGCAGCTCCGCCATAATCTCGTCGTTGCGCGCCGCCACATTGTTCTGAATGAACGCAAACTGAATCTCCCGGCCCCCTTCGACGCCGGTCCGCTCCACCATCTCCCTCAGTCGCGCCAGCCGTGGAGCCGACCGGTTGACCACCACAATGCGCTCTGGACGGTCCGTCACTTCTGTCTTCTGCATCAGATGCAGAACTAATGCCACCGCAGACCCGCCTGCACCCAGCATCAGCACTTCCCCGCCTGTCCGGCCAAAGTATTCCTCGCCAAGAATGGCATCCATGCTCAACCCGCCCGCAACCGGGTCCGTCGCCCGCCCGACTAGCTTGCCCCCGTCTTTGGCGATGCTCGACACCTCCTGCGTCGCTCTCGCAAAGGGCCCTAAGTCGTCAAACAGGTCCCCCGCCGCCGCCAGCAGGTCGATCTTATGCGTTGTGACTAGCGCGCCCAGTGCCTTTGGCTCCGCCTTGATTGCCGATACCACCTCTCGATAACGCGCAGGCGCCGCATGAATCTCCATGTCGATGCCTGCCAGCGTCACCTCCTCGCGGCCCAAGGCCTCCATCCACAGCGGAAAAACACGCTGCGATGAAGATTGACCCGTCGTAACACCGATAAAATAAAATGTTGGCCCTTCCGGTCTCACAAGGCTTGACATTTTCGCCTTCACTGTGCTTGACTTGAAGTTCACATCCCAATCAGCAGCAACATCAACAACCGCCGTCTTCACTTTCGAATTCGAATTCGGCGTCCCGATGTCCGGGCGAAATCCCCGAGAGAAGCATATTCGAAACGCCGTCTACCTGTAATTTCAGTCCGTCTGATGGCGATCGCGCCAATCCATGAACGCTCCCGGCCCTACCGAAAGCAAACCCGTCGAAATCTGGCAACAGGCCAACGAAGACCGCTTGCACCGCAACGCGGATCTCTGGATTGACAGCCGCGAGACGACCCTCTATGCCGAGGAATGGGGCAAATACTACGTCGCCGTCACCCGCGAAGGCCAGCGACTCGTCCTTTGGATGCTGGACACCGAAGCGTCCAACACCGACTGGATTCAGAGCGCGATGGACCTCCGCTTTCCCCTTCGTCTCCAGAGTTCCTACACCCAGGCGATGATTCTTGCCCTGCTCTGGCAACCATCCCCCCAAACCGTCTTCCTCAGTGGACTGGGCGGCGGATGCCTCGCCACCACGCTCCACCACCACCTGACCAGCGCCAACTTCGTCTGCGTTGAAATCTCTGCCCCTGTCGTGACCGCCGCAACGCGCTACTTCGGCTTCCAACCCGACGAAAGGCTTACCGTCCATGTGTCAGACGTCCGCGAATTCCTCTATCAGGACACATTATCCTACGATCTGTTGCTACTCGACGTCTTCTGCGACCACGGTGTCTCCCCTGAGCACGCCACCGAGCCGGACTTTCTGACCCTTTGCCGCCATCGCACCAGTAAGAACGGGCTGCTGGCCATAAATCTCGGCAACAGGGACCCCGCCTTCGAAGAGGTAACCAGCACGCTCCGCAAACTCTTTTCCACCGTCTACGCCTGCCCCGGACGCGGTAGCACGACCGTCTTCTTCGCCACCGATCAGGAGCCCCGGCTTCCCAGACAGATTCAACGGGAGACCATCGAACTCGAAAGCCGCCACGACTTTCTCTTTCCACTGCTGCCCTGGACCGACCGCCTCGAGATTGTACACGCGCCGGACTCCCACCAGTCCTTTGACCAGGACGACTCTTCGACCGCGGCAAGATAGGAAAAGCAACGACATGACGCCGGCCGCACAGTTCTGGAGCCTCTGGGGCCTCGCCCGCTCGCTCCTCATCTACTACGGCAAGCCCGGCCGCGCCCGCCGTGACCGCCGTTTCTACACGCAGTTCATCGGCCCCGACGCCCTTGTCTTCGACATCGGCGCGCACGTTGGCAATCGAGTAGGCGTCTTCCTCAAACTGGGCGCACGCTGTATTGCGATCGAACCGCAACCGGTTTTTGCTGCCCTGCTGCTACGGCTCTACGGCCGCCGTCCCAACTTCAAGCTCATACCGTCAGCAGTTGGCAGCCATGCCGGATCAACCGCACTGCACATCAGTCGACGCACGCCCACCGTCTCTACCACCAATGCCGAATGGCAGCAACAGGTGTCCCTCTCTCCTTCCTTCTCCGACGTTACTTGGGACGACTCAGTCCCGACCACCCAGGTAACGTTGGACAATCTCATCGACCGCTTCGGCCTGCCCGACCTGTGCAAAATAGACGTCGAAGGGTCCGAACTGGCCGTCCTGCAAGGCTTGAGCAGACCCCTGCCCCTGTTGTCGTTCGAATACATTCCCGCCGTTAGCTCCGCTGCCGCCGCCTGCATCGCCCACTTGGAAAGCCTCGGCATATACCAGTACAACTGGAGCCGCGGCGAATCGCAGCGACTACGCGAAGACCACTGGCTCACGCCCGCTGAAATGACCTCTAGAATAGAAACGTTGGATCCTAACGAGGACAGCGGCGACATCTACGCAAGGCTGACCTGACAGCTGAGGCTGCCCAGCCCAGGCATCTCGCATTCCACCTTGTCCCCCGGTTTCACAGGCTGGGGCTCCGTCAATGAACCGGTCAGAACGACGTCGCCCGCTGCAATAGCAAGACCTCTTTCATACACGTGGTTCACCGTCCACGCCAGCGCATCCAGCGGGTCCCCGCGCCAAGTCCCCAGCAGATTCGGCGCCGGTGTCCCACCGTTCACCCGCAACGCCACACGCAGTTGCATCAAGTCCAGCAGTGTCCAGTCCCGGCACTCCGCCCCCAGGACGACCGCGCCCCCGTTCCCATTGTCCGCGATCCCGGCCAGCATATTCTGCCTATTGCCCCACCTCGCCCGGCATCCAGCCGTGTACCGCGTACTCGTAATATCAAAAGCCGGAACCGCCGTCACAATCTCAGCAAGACCCTCCCTACTGAACTCGCCTCCCGCCTTCACCGGCACGGCCTTGAATCGAAACCCAACCTCCCCCTCAACCTTCCCCTGCCGGCACAGCGCCGCCGCGACAACAGTCCCGTCACCATAAACGGTAGACCCAAAAATCCTCCCCGGAATCGGCCCATCATACCCCTCAGCCCGCTGAACACCAGAACTGGTCGCCCCCACCTTCCACCCCACAACCGCGTGACAAGACCCACTCGCCACCCGGCCAGCCATCTCGTCCTGAACTGCATAGGCCCCACTGCGGTCCACCGGCATCAAATCCGCCGAAAAGTCAACCTCCCATCCGCCCAACCAAGCATCCGCCAGCACAACAGCCGCCCGCCTGAAGTTTCCCCTAGCCATCTGTCTTTTCAAACATTATTCTGAATGCCTTCACTCCTATTCCCGACCTACAGCCCTGTCAACCTCACCCACAACAGACCCTCGTCCAGACCAAGTAATGCCCCTCGCGGACAGAATAAAGCCGGTCTCCCTGCCTTCTGTGGACAAAAGACGTACTTCGTGGTCCTTCGTGGTCCTTCGTGGACAAAAGACGTTGAAGTTGAAGTTGCCGTTCTCCGTGGCCCTCCGTGGCCCTCCGTGGACAAAAGACGTTGAAGTTGAAGTTGCCCTTCTCCGTGCCCCTCCGTGGCCCTCCGTGGCTAAAAAAAGTGTTGAAGTTGAAGTTGCCCTTTACCGTGCCCCTCTGTGGCCCTCCGTGGCTAAAAAAGGTGTTGAAGTTGCCCTTCTCCGTGCCCCTTCGTGGCCCTCCGTGGCTAAAAAAGGTGTTGAAGTCGCCGTTGCCCTTCACCGACCCCGCCATCGCGGCGCCCGCTTCTCAGCAAAAGCCCGCGGCCCCTCCACCGCATCCTCACTCGCCAGCATCCTCCCCACAGCCGGATAATCCACCCCAATCGCATCAGCCAAAGCAGCATGATCAAGATTCCGCCGTGCCACCTGCTTCGTCGCCCGCAAAGCCAGCGGCGCGCACGCCAACATATCCTCAACCCAACCCTCAACCGCCAGATCCAGGCGCTCACCCGGCACAACCTCATTCACAAGCCCGTACGCCAGGCCCTCCTGCGCGCTGAACTGCCTTCCCGTCAACAGCAGTCCCATCGCCACCTTGTCAGGCAGCTGCCGCACCAGCCGGTGCACGCCCCCACCCATCGCCGCCAGCCCCACCCGCGGCTCCGGAAACCCGAACCGGGCATGCTCTGCCGCCACGATAAGATCACAGGCCAGTGCGATCTCCAGCCCGCCCCCGAGCGCAAGTCCGTTCACCGCCGCCACCACCGGCTTTTCCAGGTCGAAGCGCCTGGTCAGCCCTGCGAACCCGCTCGGCGGGTACTCGTCCCGCCCTCCCGCGGCCAACGCCTTCAGATCCGTGCCCGCGCAGAAACTGCGCCCGCCCGCGCCCCGTACGACAGCGATCCAAAGATCGCCGTCTACCGCAAAAGCGTCGAATATCTCTGCCAGTTCAAAATGGGCTGGGGGATGGAGGGCGTTGAGTACCTGGGGACGGTTGAGGATGACGTGCAGGACCCGGCCTTCCACTCGCAGAAGGGTATGCTCCGCGCGCGCTGCCAGCGCCCCGATCGTCGTATGCAAGGCTGTTCCTATCCAGCTTCCAATCCGTACAGTTCGACCGCCGTCTGGCCCATGATCCGCGCCCGCATATGCTCAGGGAACTGCCGCACCGCAAAATCAGGCGCATCGCCATCCCAATGAGGAAAATCACTTGAAAACATCAGCATCTGCTCAGCCGGAAACATCTCCAGCATCGCGTGGAAATGCTCTGTGTTCGGCGGCTCCTCCAGCGGTTGCGTTGTCAGGCGGATGTGTTTTGCCGCGACTTCGCTCGGAAGTTCCTTCAACCACGGAATAGTCGAGTGCAACGCCTTCCAATTCTTGTCCAGGCGCCACAGTATCGGCGGCAGCCACGAAATTCCCCCTTCCACCAGCACGAACTTTAGGTTTGGAAACTTCGTGAACACACCCTCCGCCAGCATACTCGTCACATGGGCAATGTAGCTGTTCACCAGAGTCGTATGCCACTCGAAATAGCTCGTAGGATAGCCAGCCGCATTCGGAGGACCCGACAGCCCCACCCCCTCCGAACCGGGATGAATCGCAATCGCCAACCCGTACTCGCTGGCCGCCTCGTAAATCGGATGAAAAATCCGCTGGCCCCATGGAATGCGCGCCGCACTCGGCAGCTGCACCTGCACAAACTGCGGATGCCCGCCCAGCCGGTGTATTTCCGCCACCGCCATCTCCGGCAAATGCGGATAGACCCCCAAAGATGAAAGTAAGCGCGGGCTCTGCGCCAGCCACTCATCCACATAGACGTCATTGACCGCGCTGATCACCGCCGCCGCATAGTCAGGCTCTGGCGATTGCGCCGTATGCAGAATGCCGCCCGGAAGCAGAACGCCGTAATCAATCCCGTACACGTCCAGGAAGTGCTCTTCCAACAGCCCCGGGTCGCTCTGGATCGTCTGCCCGTTCTCCAGCCGCACGTCCGCCCTCTCCACGCCCATCGGATTCCACCAGCCCAAATTGCCCGGGCCGCGATTCCCCCCAGCATATCGAGTACGCCAGGGCTCTGGCAGACGCGCCTGCACGCTTTCAGCGTTCACGACCGGATGAATGTCCGTGTCGACCACCAGGTTCCCATTATGTGTTGTCATCTTCCCGCCAGTCCGCTCATCTGTATGCCACTCACAAAGTAGCGTTGAGCAAAGAAAAACAGAATTAACAGCGGCAGAATCATCGCCGTCGACGCCGCCATCATCTGGTTCCACTCGGTAGAGTAAAGGCCCCGAAAACCCCGCAAGCCAATCGCCATCGTCCAGTTCTCAGGGCTCTGCAGATAGATCAGGGGCTCAAAGAAATCATTCCAATTATGGATGAAGGCAAAGACCGCGATCGTAGCCAGTACCGGCTTGGAAAGAGGCAGAATCACGGTCCAATAAATCCGAAAATTGCTGGCGCCGTCAATGCGGGCCGCCTCGTCCAATTCAAGCGGAATCGTCATAAAGAACTGCCGGAACAGAAAGATGTTGAACGCCCCCCCGCCAAACCACAGCGGCACGATCAGAGGCAGAAAAGTATCGATCCAACCCAAGGTGCGAAAGACAATAAAGGTTGGAATCAGCGTCACGATCGACGGCAGCATGATCGTAGACAGCACCAGCAGAAAAAGCGGCCCGCGCAACGGAAACCGTAGCCGGGCAAACGCATAGGCCGCCAGCGACGCCGTCAAAAGCGTGCCTGTCGTGGCAAAGAATACGATGCGAATCGTGTTCCAAAAATATTCATGAAAGGCAACAGCCTTGAAAGCCTCCGCGTAGTTGCTCCACACAAACGGGTCCGGAATCCATTTGGGAGGCATCAGAAAAGTCTGCCCTCCCGTCTTCAACGAAGTCGAAATCAGCCAGACCAAGGGTAACGCCAGCGTCACAGCGAAGATGCTCAGAACCACGTACCAGATTCCGGCCCACAGGATCTCTAATGCAGATCTGCCGCTAATTGATGTCATTCGAATATAGTCTATTCAGCCCTAGCGGCGCAGATCGCCTTCGTAGAAGACCCACCGGTCCGACAGCATAAACTGAATGATGGTGAATAAGAGGACAATGATAAACAGGACCCAGGCCATCGCCGACGCGTAGCCCATGCGGAAATTCTCGAATGCGGCGCGGAATAGATAGAGTAGGTAGAAGAGAGTCGAATAGTTCGGACCGCCCTCGGTCATGATGTACGCCTGCGTAAATATCTGAAACGCGCCGATGATGGCAATGATCAGGTTGAAAAACAGTGCCGGTGTCAACAACGGCAAGGTGATACGCCAAAACCGGCCCCACCAGTTGGCCCCATCGATCGCCGCCGCCTCGTAGAGCGGTATCGGGATGCCCTTGAGCCCCGCCAGCAGAATCACCATCTGGCCCCCAATCGACCAGAAGCTCATAATGATCAACGCCGGCTTCGCCAGCCGCGGGTCCTGTAGCCAGTACAGCCCCTCCAGACCGATCCACTCCAGAAAAGCGTTGGCCAGCCCCCACGAAGGGTGGAATATCCACACCCACAGGATCGAATTGGCCACCACCGGCGTCAACGAGGGCACATAGTAGGCCGTGCGGAAGTAGTGAATGCCCCGCAAGTTCATGTTCACCGCCAGTGCCGCCAGCAGCGCCATCAACAAATGCAGCGGCACACCGATAAACACGTAGTAACTTGTGTTGTATAAGCTTAGCCAGAAGCGGTCGTCACTGAACAACTTCACATACTGCGCCCCGCCCACCCAAACCGAAGGCGTCACGATCTCCCAGCGCGTCAAAGAAATATAGAGCGACGCCAGCATCGGCCCGGCCGTAAATATGAGAAAGCCGAACATCCACGGCAGGATAAACAGGAACCCGTCCCTGGTTTCAGACCAGAGCAGGCCGCGTCCCTTCTTCTCTTTGACTGGGTTGATTCCAGGGCTGTCCATCAGATGGATGAGTGATCAGACGGATGAGTGATCAGATGGATGAGTGATCAATAGTGCTGGCAGCCGGTGGATAGCTGCCAGCACCATGCTTAGCTAAGCCTAAACACCCGGTACGTAGACCGCCAGCTCCTCCACCCGGCCAGCAATAGCATCAAGCGTTCCCTGTGCATCCGCCTTCTCGATACCGTAGATCGAGTTCAGCGCCGGCTGCACTTCACGATGCACGCCGATCCAGTCGCCCGCGACCGGCTCCGGCCTGCCGTACTCGAACGCGTCCAACATGATCTGTGCACTGGCCGGCAGTACGTCTGCCATCGTCTCCAGCAGGCTCTCGGCCACGACCTTCAGCGAAGGTACGTTCAAGCCTGTAGCCTCCACCCAGTGGCGGAACGCATTCTCACCGCCGAGGAACTTCATCCACTGCCACGCCTCGTCCGGATTCTCAGTACCGCCGTAGAGGCTGTGTCCCGCTGAAGCAACGCGCGTGGTGCGCGTGTCACCCTCATCAACCGGGAAGTGCGCAATATCCCACTCGAACTCCGAGCTCATCACATTCGAGAACACTGAGAACTGCGGGAACATGCCGATGCGCCCCGTCGTGAACAGGTCGCCCGTGCTGAATCCGCCCGCCTCCGTCACAGTGGCCGGCACGTGAATGCCCCCTTCCTGATGCCAGTCCTGGATCTCGACAACCTGCGACAGACCCGGCTCCTGGTTCATCGTGAACTTCGTGCGGTCCTCGCTCAGCACGTCGCCGCCCTTCTGCCACATCTTTATCCACGTGTTGCGATTCCGGTGCCAGTCCGCCGTTCCGAAGACACGGTCAGTGCCTTCACCCTGGGTCATCGCCGCCGCCGCCTCGACAAAGTCGCCCCACGTCCAGCCGTCCGCCGGCCGCGCCGCGCCAGCCGCGTCGAAAAGCTCGGCGTTGTAGATAATCACCGTACTCGTCGTCTCGCGCGGGAATCCAATCTGCCTGCCCTCATACTGGAAATCCTTCAACGCCGCCAGCAGGAAGTCATCCCCGCTGATGTCGTCGTCGGCATCGAGGAAAGGATTGACATCCAGCTGGATGTTCCGCACCGCCTGCCCCGAGTTCGTATAACTGTGCGCCCAGTAAGAGTCCGGTGCATCGCCCGCCGCGATCAGCGTCAGCAGCTTAGTCTGAATCTCAATCGCGCCGCCCGGTTCCCAAATCGGATCAATCGTAATCCCGGTGTTAGCCGCCTGGAAATCCTCGATCAGCGGCTCATAGCGCAGAAAAGAAGTCTCGCTTCCACCCTGCGTCAGGAACGACACCGCCGTCGGCTCAGCCATGCCAGCGTCTCCGCCGGAGTCGCCGCCGGCAGGACCGGCAACCGGCATACACGCCGCAAGCGCCGATGCCCCAACACCGAGAGCCGATAGACGCAGAAATCCACGTCGCGATACACTGTTCGAAACTTGGTCCTTCATCTTGCATTCTCCTTTTCTTCAGTTCAATCTAACCTTGTAATGGGGTATGCCCACCGAGGGTCCACAAGCGAAATATTAGCACATCGGCACCCGATTCGCTAAACCGGTCAATCTGCAGCCAATTCGCCAAAACAAGCGCCATCTTCTCTCCCTTCCATCCTCTCCACCCCTTCCTCGCTCTTTTGGGCGTCCGGGCCTTCGGCCCTCCCTTGTGCAGGGGCTGCGCCCCCGCAACGCCCCGCCCTTGCTAGCCACCGTGTTCATTCTTCCCCAGCACGATGTCTTGCCAACAGTTTCCCCCTACATCCTTCCGTGGCCCTCCCCGGACTAAGGTTTTGAAGTTGCAGTTCTCCGTGGCCCTCCGTGGCCCTCCGTGGACAAAGGTGTTGAACTTGCAGTTGCAGTTGCCGTTCTCCGTGCCCCTCAGTGGCTAAGAAAGGTGTTGCAGTTTCGGTTGCAGTTGCCGTTCTCCGTGCCCCTCCGTGGCCCTCCGTGGTTCCAAAAGGTGTTGAAGTTGCAGTTGCAGTTGCCGTTCTCCGTGCCCCTCCGTGGCCCTCCGTGGCTAAAAGATGTTGAAGTCGCCGTTGCCCTCCCCTCCCTCCCAACCCAAAACCAAAATCCAATAAAATTGCCCAAAAAACACCCAATTTCCATGTTATAATACCTGTTCAGCACCGGTGTTCTACCCCGGCGCTGACTTTATACCCACCACCATCGCCGGCCCCCCGGCCGCACGACCAGAACAACCCGCATATGAGGTGCCACCAACCATGTCCAAAACACCATGCAAAGGAATCAGAAAAGACGGCAGCCCCTGCCAGGGAAACGGCCTCGACCAATTCGACGGCTACTGCATAGCCCATGCGCCCGCCGACCTCACCCGCGAATGGCGCTCCCGCGGCGGCAAAAACTCCGCCACCGCCGCCCGCCTCGACAAACGCATCCCCGAAAGGCTCAAACAAGCCATCGACCTCGTCCAAGACAGCATGAACCGCGTAGCCGAAGGTACACTCTCCCCCGCCGTCTGCAACGCCATCTGCCGCAGCGCCAAAACACTTGTCGACCTCCACCGCCGCGCCGACGAGGAAATGGAACGCATCCACACCGAAGAAACACAGGCCGCGGCAGCAGAGTTCGTCGGCGCACACGCCAACCTCGAAATCCTCGAAGCCGCCGACGCCATCGTCGCCAAACAGAACCAGTACCGCGCCGAATCCCTCGTCGACCAGGGCTTCGCCGCCTTCGAAGAACCGTCCGACCCCAACGAGGCCCCCGAAGTGGTCCTCAACGGCAAAGGGCGGCACCGCTACGGCTACCACACCCGCCCCGAATTCCTGCAACTGCTCTTCCATGCAAAGAAGGACGAAGTCAGGCAATTTGCCTACAAACAGTGGGATCTCCCTGGAGTGCTGCTTTTCCTGGAAGAGTTTCGTGAAGCCACCGATAAGGCTCTGGCCAGTATAAAGGGCGACCCCGCAGCCATGCCCGATTCCCCACCCCCGCTTGACCCACTGACCGGTCAGGCCCTCCACCAGCTCCCGCCCCCTGCGAAAGGCAGTTCCCGGTCCGGCTATTACGTCCACACCGAAGAACTGTCCGAAGATTTCCTGGAAGAGCAACAGCGCCAGATAAAGGAAATGACAGATGAGGTAATTGGCCTCATGGAAGACGACGACTACAACCGAAATCGGAACAAGTTTCACCCCACCGCAGCCCACGAAGAGCTGGCGGCCTTTCTCGAAGCCCAAAAGGACCCGCAAGGCAAACCGCTTAAGCACATAAACTGGCAATAGGATTTAATCAAATAAATAATATAAAATATTTCGCTGCTCCCCCGGGCAGCGGCCGTACGCCCCTACCCATCACTCGCCGCAAAGACCGTACGTCTCCCCCATCCATGCCCTTCCCACGCCCGATCCCACCGTAACTACCCCCAATTTTCCCCAGACACACACATTGTACGCGCCAGTCCCCCTGCAAACAGACCTCCAATCCGCAGCCAGGCCCCCCAACCCCTTCCCCGCACCCAAACGCAAAAATACCTCCCAATCTCTCGTCGATCTCTCGTAGACTCACGGCAAACGCTCTGCTCGGCCAAACACGACCCAGGAAATCCAGCACATCCCGATTCAGACACCTGCAAACCTGCCCCAAACTGTGATAAGATGCCCTCGAGTGACGCCTTCCCCTGCCTCACTAAACCGACTGCAAACCGTACGGCCCGGCCGCACCACATTCGCCAGCAAGGAAACAAGCATGGAAAGCAAGACACTGCGCTATCATGACGACGGCAGCATCGAACTCTACACAACCGAAGTCGGCGACCCATCAGAAGGCGAAGTCCAACTGACCGGCGGCGCCTGCGGTATCTGTTCCTGGGATATCGTGACCGCCAAGCTCGGCTCCGAAATGATCCCGATGGCCCCGCCAGGACACGAAGGCGTCGGCTATGTCTCCAAGATCGGCCCCGGCGTCACCGGCTACAAAGAAGGCGACAGAGTTGCCGGCGGCGGATTCTCCACCGTGCGCAATCTCCCCAGCGAACGCATCTACCCAATACCGGACTCCGCGCTCAACGACGAATACTGGATCGTCGAACCCGTCGCCTGCGCCGTAACCGGCATCGACCAGACAAACCTGAAGGCCGGCGAAACTGTCGCCCTCATCGGCTGCGGTTTCATGGGCCAGCTCCTCCTCCAGGGCCTCCTGCACTCGCCCGTAGGCAACCTCATCGCCCTCGACATCGTCGAAGACCGCCTCACGCTCGCCCGGCAGCAGGGAGCACAGGAAACCATCGACATCTCTCAACACGACAGGGACGACCTCGCCGCAACCCTGAAAGCCCGCGATATCGACGTCGTCGTAGATGCAACCGGCAGCCAGCCGGGGTTGGATCTGGCCACCGACATCGTAAAGACAGGCGGTCGCATCAATCTGTTCGGCTGGATCAAGGGCCAATCAGCCCATTTCGACCCCACCAAGTGGCACTTGGGCGGATTCACAATCGTAAACTCTGCCCCAGGCTCAAAGCTCCGCAACACATTCCCGCCCGCCATCAAGCTGATCAACGCCGGCGTCTTCGACCTGCGGCCCCTCGTAACCCATACGGCATCTCTGGGGGGTTATCCCTCCCTGATGGAAGAGATTCTGTCCGGCGACACAACATATCTTAAGGGCGTCGTGACCTTGGATTGACCCGCTTCATTAGCTCTCACCTTCTCGACCGGCCTATGTTCGAACCCATCAGAGAAAGTTTGCATATTCCCAGATAATTCCGTATGATCCGGTAAATACATTTCCGTCCAGTCAAAACACATTTCGCGCAGCCTCACAGCCTGCGAGCCAGCTGAAAGACAGGTAGGTACAATTATGCAACTGGGATTCAGCACGTGGGGCATGCCGACCGTTCCCGTCGACGCCATCGTTCGTCACCTCTCCGGCCTCGGTTTCGACGGTGTCGAGCTCACCGTCCTCTCCCACCATTCGACCGCCCTCGAAAAGCTGGACAAGAACGAACGTAGCCGCATCCCCAAACTGCTCAAGGACCACAATCTCCGTTTGCCCGCCATCGCCGGCCACGTCAGCCTCATGGACGAGGACGCCGCCAGCCACGCCGCCAATCTCGAACGCCTCAAGCGAACAATAGACTTGGCTCTCGACTGGGCTACGGCAGACGGACCTCCAGTTATCGACACAACCGCCGGCGGCAGCCCAGAGGACTGGGAGAGCAAACTTGACCTCCTCGTCGAGCGCATTCAAGAGGCCGCGGCTTACGGCCAGAGCCAGGGCGTCACAATCGCCATTGAACCCCACGTAGGCTCTATCATCGACACCCCTCAACGTATGCTAGAGGTCATAAGACGTGTTGACTCAGACGCCGTCGGTGTCAATTTCGACATCAGCCACTTCAACGTCATGGGAATCGGTATCGAAGAGTCGGTCTCTGCGATGGCCCCCCACGCAAGCCACACTCACGTCAAGGACGAACGCGGCACCGTGCCCGACTTCGAATTCCTCATCCCCGGTGAAGGCGAATTCGACTACGTCACCTACCTGAAATCAATGCAGCGTCACGGCTACACCGGCTTCATCACCGCTGAAATCAGCAACATGGTCCAGCGGCGGACCCCCTACTACCCGCTGGAAGTCGCCACCCAGACCTATGATGTCTTGGCAAAGGCATTCAACGACGCCGGTATCGAGAGAGGATAAAAAGCGGTCTAACTGGCGGCCTCACACTTTCCACGCCGGTAAAGGCCACTTACGATTTAGAAGGCCAGCGTTGCCGCATGTCACCATATCGGCACCCTGGGCAATCAATGAACCAATATCAATGCGTCCAAATAGAACAAGGAGCCAAATGTGTCTGATGAAGTTAGTTTCGACCTGAGCGGCAAAGTCATGATCGTCACCGGAGCCGGCAAGGGCATCGGCAAATCCATCGCCGAAACCGCCGCCCGTTACGGTGCCAGCCTGGCCCTCGGCAGCCGCACGGTCAGCGAAAGTGAAGAGACCGCCGAGCAGTGCCGCGCCCACGGCGTCAAAGCCAAAGCCTGGCATCTCGACGTAACTGACCTGGAAAGCATCGACCGCTTCGTCGCCCAGACCTGGGACACATTCGGCCGCATCGACTCCGTCGTCAATAACGCCGGCTACAACAGCCCCAAACCGGCCCTCGATTACACCGAAGACGAATTCGACTTCATTTCCGATGTGAATTTCAAGGGCGCCTTCTTCATGTCCACAGCCTGCGCCCGCCGCATGATCGATGCCGGCATCGAAGGCAGCGTCATCGCCATCAGCTCGCAGGTTGGCGTGGTCGGCGGCCCGTTGCGCTCAATCTACGCCTCAGCCAAAGGCGCCGTCGGCCAGATGACCCGCTCCCTGGCAGTGGAATGGGCCCCCCATAACATCACCGTCAACGCCGTCGCACCGACCTTCACCCGCACGCCGCTCCTGGAACAGGCCATCAAGAACCCCGACTTTGCCAAAAACCTGGAAAAGATTCCCATGGGCCGCATCGCCGAGCCCCATGAAATCGCCGGCGCTATCATCTACATGGCCTCCGATGCCGCCCGCATGGTGACCGGCCAGATTCTCGTCGTCGACGGCGGCTACACCGCGGTCTGATTCGAACGAGTTAACTGTCGTAATCGCTGCTACTGTAAAACGGTAATCGTAAGAAGAGGCCGCCGAAGAACGGACAATGCCGTCCCGAAACGACACAGCGGGTTGATACCAAAATGCCCAACAAGCTGCGTGCTGCCGTCATAGGCACAGGCGGAATATCCGCCAATCACATTCACGGCTACCTGGCCTCCGGTCGCTATGATGTCGTCGCCTTGGCCGACCTCAGCGCCGACGCAATGGCCGAAAAGAACGCCCAGTTCGACATCTCTCCCACCCACTACACCGACGGCCGCGAGATGATGGAAAAAGAGCGCCCTGATGTCGTGTCGATCTGTACCTGGCACAAAGGGCACGCTCCCTGGACCGCTGCCGCCGCCGCCTTCAAACCGCAGGCGATTCTCTGCGAAAAACCGATGGCCGACACAGTTGGCGCCGCCGAGCAGATGATGATCGCCTGCCGCCGCAACGACGTGAAACTCGCCATCGGCCACCAGCGCCGCTTTCTCCCCGCCTACACGTTGGCAAAAGAGTTGATAGGCTGTAACGCCATCGGCGAAGTTAACCTCATACAGAGCATGGGCGGCGCCGGCCTCCCCAACTACAGCTCCCACCAGGCCGACATGTACCGCTACCTTCTGTCCGACGACGAATGCGTTTGGGTCATGGGCAACATCGAACGCAAGACCGACCAGCACGAACGCGCCACCCGCATCGAAGACCGCGCCATGGCCGTCTTCCAGTTCGCCCGCGGGCCCCGCGCAATGATCCTCAGCGACCTCGTTCCCAACTACTATCAGGGCGCGCAGATCTTCGGCAGCGACGGCATGATCAGCATCACCACCGAATCGCTGCAAATCCTGAACGCGAAGAGCGGCGGTCGCTGGGAAGAGCATGTTCCCGACGGCAAATTCTACGCCGTCGAGGAGCTGGGCAGCCGTTTCGAATGGCAGGAGGGCGCAGCCGCCCAGGCCGACGAGCTGGCCGACTGGGTTGAAGGCAATGTCGACGCCCACAGGGGAGCGGGCGAGCATGGTTACAAGGCCCTTCAGATGATCCACGCTGTGTACGAGTCCGCCCGCATGCACGAAAAGGTGGAAATGCCCCTCCAAACACGCCTCAATCCCCTCGATCTGATGGTGGAATCAGGCCACTTGACGCCGCAGCGCCCTGGCAAGTACGATATACGCGCTGCGCGACTTAGAAACGATAATATGTCCGACGACACGCAGAATACATAGCACTAATCCGTCTCTCGTAAATGGGAATGCAAACAGGAGGGCATGACCATGAAACTCACGGCCGAGCAGCTCGCACATTTTGACGAATATGGATACGTAATTGTCGAAGGCGTCTTCAGTCCCGAAGAAGATATAGACCCCGTTATTGAAGAGTACAGGGGTGTGCTGGACAGCTTGGCGCACGAACTGTTTGAAGCAGGCGAGATCTCCTCCCTGTACGAAGATCTCCCATTCTCCGATAGGCTGATCTCCATCTACCAGGAAAGCGGTAAAGTCCACGCCCAGTACTTCGACTTCTCCCTGCCGCAAGGCAACGTGAAGCCGGACACGCCGTTTTGGGCCGGCCCTGCCGTCTTCCACATGTTGACAAACGAAAGTCTGCTGGATTCCGTCGAGTCGATCCTCGGTGGGGAGATTTACTCCAACCCCGTCCAGCATGTCCGCCTCAAACCCCCGGAACGCCTCACGCCGGTCAACGAAGAAACCGGGCGCGTGCAACTGGGCAAGACACCCGTCCACCAGGACCACGGCGTTGTTCGCCCGGAAGCGGACGAAACCCAGATGCTGACCGTCTGGTTCTCGCTCATGGACGTGAACGTAGAGAACGGTTGCCTTTGTGTCTGGCCCGGCAGCCATAAACGGGGCCTAATCGACCACTGTCCCTCCAACATTGGGCTCTCCGTTCCCGGCAAACTTCTCGACGGCAAGGCAGTGCCCATGGTCATGAAAAAGGGCGATGCGCTCCTGATGCACAAACAGACCCTGCACGCCTCCTACTCCAACAACAGCGATTCAATCCGCTGGAGCTTCGACCTGCGCTACAACCCTGTTGGACAGCCAACCGGCCGACCGGCCTTCCCTGGCTTCGTCGCCCGTAGCCGCAAATATCCCGAGACCGTCCTGCAGGAGCCGTCAGATTGGGAAAAACTGTGGCGGGACACTCGCGACTACATGGCAACCATTGAGGATGGTGGTAACTTCAACCGTTGGACCAAGGACAACCCTGTTTGCGCCTAGCCCAAAGGCATAGCGGCACGCATGCATTCTGTACCCACAATTGACTTCACAGCACAAGGGGTCAGCAAATGACCATCGGATCCGACGCGCCGCCTCTGGTAATGGCCCAATACGGAACCAAGCACGGCCACGCTGCCGGCAAGCTCCAGGCCATGCAGGACTCGCCGGACGTGGAGGTAGTCGGCGTCTTCGAGCCTGACACGGTACGCCGCGCCCAACTTGAAGGAACCTCCGGCCCATTCAGCAATGTACGCTGGTTTGACTCGGAAGAGGAACTCCTTTCCGACACCTCAATCGTCGCTGTATCTTCCGAGGGCAAGAACGCTGAGAGCCTCCCCCAGACCGAAGCCCTCGTCGACGCCGACCTGCACGTCTGGTACGACAAGCCGGCTGGCGAAGACTGGCCAGGTTGGCAGCGTGTCATGGGGAAAGCCCAGGACAAAGGACTGCTCATCCAGATGGGCTACATGTTCCGTTACCAGAATGGTTTCTGCCAGATTGCCAATTGGGTGCATGACGGCCTCTTGGGAGACATATTTTGTACCCGCGCCCACATGTCCACCACCGTAACCGCCGAATCCCGCAAAGCGCTTGAAGTCCATCAGGGAGGAATATTTTTCGATCTGGGCGGTCACATGCTCGATCAAATCGTATGGCTGATGGGCAGACCCACCCGAACGACCAGTTTTCTCCGTACCGACGGCGTAGACGGTCCGAGCTGTTCCGACAACACGCTCGGAGTTCTCGAGTTCGAGAATGGACTGGCCTTCGTCGACATCGCCGCGATGGAGCCCCAACCGATGGCCCGCCGCTTTGAAGTCTACGGAACGAAGGGAAGCGCAATCCTGCTCGATCCCTTCGAACCCCCACACGCCATTCGATTGTGCTTGGAAGAGGCCGCAGAAGGCTACGAGGCCGGAGCCCAGATTATCCCGGTCCCAACCCAAAGCCGGCAACAGACCTACGAAGAGGAGTTGGTTGCCTTCGTAGCAACACTACGCGGCCAACAGCCACTCGATCGCTCCCCTGAACACGAGCTCCTGGTACAGGAGACCCTCCTGCGGTTGACAGGAAGAATTACCGACGCTTAGGAAGCGGCTACTCCTTCAAGGGCATCTACTACTGGTTCACCATAAGGCGGCAGCCGGCCGCCTTTTTCTATATCCGCGCGTGGCGCAGACGAATCGAAAGGTAAACCCGCTGCGAACGCCGCCAAAGCCAGAGGTTGCGCACGATCGAACCGAAGTTGTAGGCTGCCATCGCGATATAGACGCCCGAGACACCGCAGAGAAGAGCGCTCCCGCCTCCGGCAAGGCAAGGCCTCCCGGCCCAAAGGCTCCCTAGAATCAAAAGGGTGGTCACCGTCGTTAACGAAAACGCGTCCGCCTCGGTGATGCTCCGCGTCCGCTGGCTGTTGATCAGCGTCCCCTGGAACAAGCTCGATAGTGCCGTCAGCGCCGGCAACGGAATGATCAGCCAGAGGACAGCTTTTGCCTGCTGCAACAATTCTGGCGGCAGCGCGGCGATTCGCAAGAACCAGAAGTCACCAAAGGGAGTGACCGCCATAACCAGCGGGACCGCCGCCAGCGCAAAAGCCAGTTTCCACGTGAATCGCCGCAGAACCTCAATCGAGCCGGGTCGATCCAGCAGCACGATGACCGACTCGACGAATGCAAAGGCTGCGCTGTTGGTCATTATCAGAACACCAAATAGCACAGGCCAGAGCGCAAGCGATCCGATTGAATCCGGCATTCGGCTGAGGCTGGCGCTGACAAGAGGCTGCAATAGAATCTGCATGAATGTCGTCAGCACCAGCGGCAGATAGAAGCGGAAGAATCGGTTCCACGACAGAGGCGGGGCGCCCGGAATCTTGGACAGCAGGTTCTTCCGAACGACCGGTCGTACGCGCAGTGTTGCATAGACCGCTTCGAATACCACGCCGGTCGAAATCGTGACGCTGGCGACGATGACGCCGTTCCAGCCCGACAACAGGAATAGGCCAACAGCCAGCGCCACCTCAAGCACGAGTCGCAGGACCGTCCCGAGCGATACCGCGCGGGTCTGATCACATCGAATCAGGACCCCGTACTGAAAACGCCTTAACGCCAGACTCGGAATGAAGGGAAGCATGATCCGCACACCGCTGCGGACCGGGTCCCCAAGTTCCGGGGGCGCCGAAATCAGCCCAAATACAACAACATCAAAAAGGGGAGTGAAGGCTAGCAGAAAATGAGCGGCGGTCAATCCCACACTCAGCCGGATCATGTACTGTCGGCCCCGCCTGTAGGACTCTTGGTCTCTGCTCAGAGCTGTCGAAGCCGCCAGCATGGAAATGGACGGAGCGGAAAGTACGAGAATAAGTGAAAAAGCCAAGCCCCATGCCGCCAGTTGTTCCTTAGGGTCAGCACTTCGCGCCACAACCGCAGCCAGTAACGGCTGTTCCACGGTAATCATGAACCAGCTCAACGCCAGTGGCCACCATGTCTTGAGGACGCCTTGTGTGGAAAGTTGGGGCACAGGTATGATTTCCCGGTTTGGGGCGTCTGCTAAGTGGCCTGCCAGTCCAGAACCGCTCCCAACATCTCCGGTTCCCATCTTGCCAGTAAATCGTAGGCCGTTCCTGCATCCTTCCAGGCGAATCGATGGGTATTCAGGGGATCAACCACCAGCCTACCCCTGGCTAGAAGCCTGAGAGCAGTGTCCTCGTCCGCAAGATGAGTCCACCAGCCCGGCGCCGAATCCTGCCGCGGCCGCGCGCTCTCATGTGCGCCTAACACAGTCAGTCCTTTCTTGTGAACATCGCGGTAAAAGTTCACCGCCTCAGTATCGCCCCTTGTACTGCCAAGCAAGACCACCCGCCCTCCCAAACGTGCCAGATCAAAGGCGGCCGGGATCGCCTCCGGATGACCCGTCGCTTCAATTACCACTGCCGGATCCTTCCCCCCGCACGCCTTTCGCAGGGCGGCTCCAACACCTTCATCCGCCCCCAGCGCGGCGTCGACGTCTAGCGCCCCGGCAAACTCAAGACGGCGAGCATCTTTGTCAATAGAAACGACCGGAAGCCCGCCGTTTAACCGAGCCAACTGCATCACAATCAACCCGACTGGCCCGCACCCAATGACCGCAACCGGCTCTCCAAGCTCAATCCGGGCCTTTCGTACACCCTGCATGGCAATCGACGAAAGCCGGAAGAAGACCGCCCGCTCACTCGTCAACCCGTCCGGAACATGATGGCAGTCGGAAGCTGGCGCAGCGGCGTACATTATGTGGTTCGAGCGGGACGCAACCCGATCCCCCACCTCGAAGCCCTCAACGCCCGCCCCGACCGCCACCACTTCACCGATGTGGCTGTACCCCGTCCTCTGCGGATACGCAGACGGAGTATTCGCAAGACCCAGGAGAAATGCTCTCTCGGTGCCTGGACTGATCAGTGAGACTATCGCCCTGATTAGTATCTCACCAGGCCCCGCCGAAGGCATCTCACACTCCCGCAGATCCGCCACTCCCCTTCTTGCAAAAAGGACCTCATAGTTATTCGTCGTCATCATTTCTCCTCCGCCATTTTCTGCCTTCCCATCATTGGGTGCCTGAAACAGTAGTGGGACTCTACTCCCAACTAGCCCTACAGCGTGGAACGCGGATCTTGACCTGACCTGGAACAATAAGTGGATAGAAAGTCGACTGCACCGAGGGGGGCAACCTTTTGTCTGCGACAACCCATTCTGTCACTTCACATTGCAGCTGTGACTCCGGAACGCGCGATGTTGGCAAACAATGGCACTCAACGTCTGACATCCAAAATGGCAGTATAGCACAGTGGCCACGGTTGCTTTCTATGAGCGAGATCCTTGCTGCAGCAGGAATTAGGTCGAGTCTTCGCGAGCCCCCAGCCTAAGATAGTGTTGCATCCACTAATTCGGCCAGAAACGCCTCCGAAGTAGTCCCCATCGTCGCCTGGTCACCCTGCTCCTGCAATCTACTTGCCTACCGGAGACGCCCTGACGCGCGCTTTCTCACTTACCCTCAGATTTGACACTCCTGTTCTCGCCTTCAAATATCCCCCTGCTTACAGGACCCCTTGGTTCTTGCATTTCCACCCTTTCACCAAAACCTACGGAGACCGCATATGCCTAAGAGCAAGTTTCTCAGTCTGATTGTCGTCCTGTCTCTGGCCCTTCTGGTTGCCTGTGCAGCACCGGCTGCCGCGCCGGCTGCAGAAGAAGCAATGTCAGAGTCGTCCGACCAAATGGCCGCCGAAGACGCCGAAGTCGAGCAGGTCCTGATCGGCGGCTTCGACGTCGGCCCCGGTGGCGACCCCCAGGGCGTGCTTTACAATAACGGCGCAGGAAACGTCTGGTTCGTCAAGATGTTCACGCCTCTCATCATCATGGACTCTACCTTCTCCAACCATACCAGCGAAGCTGCCCTTGCTTTGAGCTGGGAGCCCAATGAAGATGCCACCGTCTGGACATTCAACCTGCGCGAAGGCGTCAAATGGCACGATGGCGAGGATTTCACCGCCTCAGACCTGAAGTGGACCGCTGAGTTCGTCGCCGCGCCCATGGCTGCAGTGACCCACTTTGGCATCGGTCAGCCCCAGCAGATCGTAAGCTGGACCGAATACAATGAAGGAGAAGCTGACGAGATATCAGGCATTCGCGTCGTTGACGACCTGACACTCGAAATCGAGCTCAACCTCTCTAATCCCCGCTTCTACGACGCAGTGCGCGGCTTCTACGCTCTGCCCGAACACGCAATAGATTTTGATTCGACTGAAATCTTCAGCAGCGACTGGTGGTTCACCAACCCCATTGGCACCGGCCCCTTCAAGTTCGGCGCCTTTGAAAAAGACCAGTTCATGACACTCGTGCCTAACGAGCTCTACTGGGATGGCGTCCCCGAACAGGACCAGCTGATCAACCGCTACTTTGTTGACGAGACCGCAGCCGTTCTGGCTCTGGAAAGTGGGGACATAGACTTCACCTACGTCAGCGCCGATGTGGCCAGCCGTTTCGCAGACAATCCTGACTTCCAGATCTTCTCCGGCCCGTCCTTCGTCACTAACATGTTCAACTTCAACTACATGAACGATGTATGGGCCGACAAGCGCATCCGCCAGGCTTTCATGTATGGCATTGATCGCGCTTCGATCCTGCGCGATGTCTTCAACGGTACAGCCGTAGCGTCGCCGTGTCAGGATCCCTGCCCCGTCTTCTGGCCGGAAGACGCAAACTTTTACGAATACGACCCCGACAAGGCCCGGGCCCTCCTTGCTGAAGCCGCAGCAGACGGGCTAACGCTTGACGGTGTCAGCCTTGACATCCCCACCTATTACACTTCGCAGTTGGCAAAGGATATTCTGACAGTAATGCAGGCCAACATGGCCGAGGTCGGCGTCAACATCAATCCGACCTTCCTCGACGTTCCTACCTGGCGCACCGTCGTGCTGGACAACGCATCCGAATGGAACATCGCCTATCTTGGCTCCGGCGGCGCACCGGCATCGCTCAATCCTGCCTGTTACGTAGCTGACAATCAGTGGGGAATCGAAGATCCCAACTACGAAGAGATCTTCGCCGCAATGGACGCAGCCCAGACAGCCGATGAATACAGGATCGCCCGCACTGCCCTCTGTAAGTACCAAAATGAAGAGGCTACTCTTGGTTACTGGTGGGTCTCCACCCGCTACGGCATCGCCATTGCCAATGTTGCAGACTTCCACTACTTCCCGGCACCCGGCGGCGGCCCGTACGTTGACCGCTCCCAGGACTGGAATATGAGATAAGCATTTACCGCGGCATCGCTGACGTCTGGACGCCCGGAGACGTCAGCGATGCCGCCTTGAGACCCCCAGTCGGTCTGTGGGGTGTCCTTCCTCGGCAGCACAAGTCATCCTTCGCCTCCTCCCTCTGCGCTCTTTGTCGCGTCATCTGCACGGCCGCAAAGAATACTTATTGCACCCGACCATCTCAAGCTCAGACGGTATGATGGCCACAGGCCCGGGTGCCTCCAAACGGCACTGGATCGCGTGCGACCTACCGGGAACTCGGCCTTGTTCATCCTGTTTCGAAGCCAGCGATTTCTCTACTACCAGGATAGCCATGCTTGCCGAGGATTCGACACATTCCGGTCGCAAGCCTGTGGCCAGGACACGCCATCTGCTAGCCGGTACTCAGAATGACTGCACATAAGGAGCCAACCCTTTGCGGCAGAACCCGCACCCTGGTCTTTTGTCCGCTAGCCCAATTGCCTACGCCCTCCTGTGCTCTCTCATCGCCCCCGAAACTTGACACAAATGGACCCCCGTGCGATTATCCGACTGCTTCAAGAACCGCATGGTTCTCAATTTTCAACCCTTTCATCAAATTCTACGGAGACTGCAAATGTCTAAGAGCAAGTTTCTCAGTTTGATCATCGTCCTGTCCCTGGCGCTGCTGGCGGCGTGTGCCGCACCGGCTGCCGCGCCGGCTGCAGAAGAGCCCATGGCAGAGTCGTCAGACCAAATGGCTTCAGAAGAAATGGAAGTCGAGCAGGTTCTGATCGGCGGCTTCGATGTTGGCCCCGGCGGCGATCCGCAGGGCGTACTGTACAACAACGGCGCCGGCAACGTCTGGTTTGTCAAGATGTTCACGCCGCTTATCATCATGGACTCCACCTTCTCCAACCACACCAGTGAAGCCGCCCTGGCGGTAAGCTGGGAGCCAAACGACGATGCCACCGTTTGGACTTTCAACCTGCGAGAAGGCGTCAAATGGCACGACGGTGAGGATTTCACCGCCTCTGACCTGAAATGGACCGCAGAGTTCGTTGCTGCGCCCATGGCCGCCGTGACCCACTTTGGTATCGGTCAGCCCCAGCAGATCGTAGGCTGGACCGAATACAACGATGGCGAAGCTGACGAGATCGTTGGTATTCGCGCTGTTGACGACCTGACGCTTGAAATCGAGCTCAGCAGCCCGAATCCGCGATTCTACGATTCGGTTCGCGGCTTCTACGCCCTGCCCGAGCACGCTATCGACTTCGAACCCACCGAGATTTTCAGCAGCGACTGGTGGTTCGCCAGCCCCATCGGCACCGGCCCGTTCAAGTTCCATTCCTACGAAAAAGATCAGTTCATGGCAATCCAGCCCAACGAATACTACTGGGATGGCGTGCCCGAGCTGGATCAGTTGATCAACCGTTACTTCGTTGACGAAACTGCTGCCGTCCTGGCACTGGAGAGCGGTGACATCGACTTCACCTACGTCAGCGCCGATGTGGCGAGCCGTTTCGAAGGCAACGCCGACTACCAGATCTTTTCTGGCCCGTCGTTTGTAACAAACATGTTCAACTACAACTTCCTGAACGACGTGTGGAATGACAAACGAATCCGCCAGGCCTTCATGTATGGTATCGACCGCGCATCGATCATCAGCGACGTGTTTAACGGCACCGCGCAAGCCACACCTTGCCAGGATCCCTATCCGACATTCTGGCCCGCAGACGCCAACTATTACGAATACAATCCCGATAAGGCCCGCGAACTCCTGGCCGAAGCCGCCGCTGATGGTGTCACGTTGGACGATGTCAACCTTGACATCCCCACCTACTACACCTCACAGTTGGCAAAAGACATCCTCACCGTGATGCAGGCCAACATGGCCGAAGTCGGCGTCAACGTAAATCCCACCTTCCTTGACGTGCCGACCTGGCGCACGGTCGTGGATGACAACGCCACCGAGTGGAACATCGCCTATCGCGGCGCCGGCGGTGGACCGGCATCCTACAGTTCAATCTGGTACGTAGAAGACAACCAGTGGGGCATTGATGATCCCGCTTACGTTGACCTTTTCGCTGCCATGGACGCGGCGCAGAATGCCGATGATTACCGTGCAGCCCGCACCGCTCTCTGCAAATATCAGAACGAAGAGGCCACCTTCGCATACTGGTGGGTCTCAACCCGTTACGGTATCGCCACAGTCGATATCGAAGACTTCCACTACTTCCCAGCACCCGGTGGCGGCCCGTACGTTGACCGCTCCCAGGACTGGAACATGAAATAAGCGTGAATAACGGCGGTGCTGATGGCTTGACTCACGAGGCCATCAGCACCGTCTTTTGCAGTATCCTTGGCTGGTCGCAGCTACCCCTCACACCTTAATGCAATACTTCCTGCGCCGCGTCCTTGTTAATATTCCGGTCCTGCTCCTGGTCACGATTGTCATCTACCTGTTGATTAATCTGGCGCCCGGAGATCCGGTCGATTTCTTTGTCAATGAAGAGATCGGGATCACGAAGGAAGACCTGGACTTCGTGCGCGAACGCTATGGTCTCGACGACCCAATTCCCGTCCGTTACGTCAAATGGCTAGGGCAGGTCATGCAAGGCGATCTCGGATTCCGCTTCAAGAACGGAGACGACGTAGCCGAAGTGCTTGCCGTCCGCCTTAGGCGTACTTTCTTGCTGATGGGAACGGCCCTGGCCATCGGCATCGCTGTTGGCGTAACCCTCGGAATCTTCATTGGATTGCGGCAATACTCACTATGGGATTTCACATTCACCGGCCTCTCCTTCGTTGGCATATCGATGCCGGCTTTCATTGCCGGCATCTTCGGCTTATACATCTTTTCGGTGAAACTAGGCTGGTTTCCTTCAGGAGGTATGCGTACCATTGGCAAACCTGAGTCGGTCTTCGACCTAATGTACCACTTGGTTTTGCCGGCTGGTACCCTGGCGATCTTCAACCTGGCCACGTTCATGCGCTACACTCGCTTCAGCATGCTGGAGGTAAGAGGAGAGGACTACGTCCGCACAGCCAAAGCAAAAGGGTTGAAGCCGCCCGCGGTGACATGGCGCCACGTCTTTCGCAACGCTCTCCTCCCTATCGTCACCGTCGTTGGCTTGAGCCTGCCTACCCTGGTAGCCGGTGCACTCTTTACGGAAACCATCTACAGTTGGCCAGGTATGGGGGCACTACTTGTCGACGCCGTGGCCGCAAGGGATTATCCAATGGTCATGGGAATCATGTTAGTAACCGCATTGGTCGTGCTGACTGCCAATCTGATCACAGATCTTGCTTACGCCGTCGCCGACCCCAGAATCCGTTACGAGTAGTCTGCGGTTCCCGATCAGGTATGACAATTGTCTGCCGGACTGAAATCAACTCGCTAGCAAAAGAGCCCACATTCACATCATTCAATGTCTATTGACGTAGGAAGACGGCAATCCAACTCCCAGTCCCCGACCGCACAAGCTTGGCGGCGGTTTCGACGCCATCCACTGGCCTTGGCCGGTCTGATTTTGTTTGCCATCGTGCTCCTTGCCAGCGTCATAGCCCCACTGATTACCCGTTATGACTTCGCCTATCTTAACTTGGCGGACAAGTTTCAGTCGCCAAGCATTAATCACTTTTTGGGCACCGACAGGGTTGGGAGGGACATCTGGAGTCGTACGCTCTACGGAGGCCGCGTATCGCTGGCAGTCGGGTTCGCCGCCGCCTCCATTTCCACTGTCATCGGCGTTATTCTTGGATCGATATCCGGCTACTACCGCGGCAAAGCCGACCAGGTCATTATGCGATTTACCGACGTCGTGATGACCTTCCCTCGCGTTGTCATCATCCTGACTGCTGCCATCTACTTGGGCCAGAGCATTGCCAGCGTCATTTTCCTGATCGGCATATTCAGTTGGCCGGGCATCACCCGTTTGGTTCGTGGGCAGGTACTCTCTCTGAGGGAACAGCAGTTTGTATTGGCATCGCGCTCGTTAGGCGCAGGTAACCGGCGCATAATCGTCACGCATGTGCTGCCAAACGTCGTTGCGCCCGTGCTCGCTTCAATAACCTTCGCGGTCAACGGCGCCATTCTACTTGAAGCCGGATTGAGTTTTCTCGGTGTCGGCATCCCTCTACCAACACCAAGTTGGGGAAACATGCTGGAATCTGCCCGCAGCCTCGACGTTCTCCAGGACGGCCCCTGGATCTGGGTCCCTCCCGCGGTCATGATCCTCTTAACCGTCCTCAGCATCAACTTCATCGGCGACGGCCTCCGCGATGCCATCGACCCCCGCTATCAGCAGGGCTGATCGCTTCGATTCTAGCGTCTCCACTTCTCTCTCGTCTCGCCCATTGAATCACCGCCGAGTGCCCAGGCGATCAGTTGATCTGCAGCTGGTCAGCCAGATCGTTGAAGTCTTTGGCTATAACGTCGACCGAAGGATCTGGTTTCAAATCTGTGGTCTGGCCAGGTCCAAACTCTCTGGGCCGGTGAACAAATGCGGTCCTGAACCCAACAGCCTTAGACGCTTTCAAATCTCCGTTGTGCGCGGCAACCATCATGACTTCGCGGGGCTTCAACCCGAGTAAAGCAGCCGCAGTCTGATAGACTTCCGGGTCAGGCTTGTAGTGTCTCGCAAGCTCCGCCGAGAGAACACAGTCCCAGCAATAACCGCCGTGCCGTGCCATGTTTACTAACAGCGCTACATTTCCGTTAGAAAGTGATGCCAGGACAAAACGCTTGCGCAGGCTCTCCAGTCCCGATACAACGTCAGGCCAGGGATTCAACCTGTGCCAAACCTTATTCAGCTCTACCCTATCGGCCTCAGACAGTGCCGAGACCTTATGTTGCGCCAGCAGATCATCCAGAATTATTCGGTGCAGCGCGTCAATGTTCATCCAAGGGAGCTCCCCATTTCGAACACGTTGCATTGACGGTCCATAGCCGCCCCGCCAGCTATCGGCAAACTCTGGCCAGTCGACCTCCACTCCCTTTGCCGTCCAGACATCTTCCCCTTCGCGAATAATTGACCCCCGCCAGTCCACAACCGTGCCGAAAACGTCGAAAGTCATTGCCTTTACATCTGAGAAATCCATAATCTCTCCAGTTTCAGGTTGCGTGGGCCCAGCAGTTTCTCGTCAGTTCCAGATTACCGTACGGCCCCGGGGTGAGCGACCACCTCTCCTAAAGGTTGGCGTCTTCGCGACTCATGTTGACGACAAAGCTTCGATGATGGCGTCGCAGAATTCAGGCAAGTCATCGGGTACCCGTCCCGTAACCACATTGCCGTCGACAATCGCCGGTACGTCGTGGTAGATCGCCCCTGCGTTCAGCAGATCGTCTGTAACCGCACAGTAGGCTGTGACGTTCCGTCCGGCAACGCTGTCCGTCCCCTTCTGTCGGTCCAGCGAAATAAGCACCTGCGGACCGTGACAGATTGCGGCCAGAACCTTTCCGGAACGATGGATCGCAGCTGCAAATTCCAAGGTTTTGTCGTCAATTCGAAGGAAATCAGGAGCGAGTCCCCCTGGAAAGACGACCGCGTCGAACACCTCTGGCTTCATATCCCAAATGCTTTCAACCGAATACCGATTGCCCAGCGCAAGCACGTCAAAGGGAATCGTATGCCCGAACCTGCCCGTAATCGGCTTCTCCGGCCACGCCGGGCGACCGTGAAAGTGTCCAAGCGCCGTCTGCGGTAGAGTACCAACTACGACATCTGCGCCGGCCCGGCTCAACTGTAGCACGGTGTACATTACTTCAATATCCTCAAACTCGTGGGCAGTGAGGATGGCTACGGTCTTTCCCTCCAATCTTTTTTCCATAGTTTCGTATCCTCCATTCAAACACTGTGCTCTTGCAGTGCGTCCCAGTCAAATTCGACACCGTGCCCGGCTCTTTCCGGTGCGATGGCCGCACCTTCTACTATCTCCATTGGGTGCCTGATGAACCGGTCCAGCCCGAAACCATGCGCCTCCAGGTAAGAGCTGTTAGGAATCGCCGCAAGAAGATGCACTTGCAGGTCATGAACGCCATGGGTTGTAACCGGTAGGTTGCAGGTCTCGGCGAGATGGGCCACCTTCAGGAAAGGCGTCACGCCGCCCAATGTGGCCACGTCTGGTTCGGGAAAGGAAATTGCTCCATGGGTTATCATCTGCTGAAATTCGTAGACGGTATGAAAATTCTCTCCCGTGGCGATCGGAAGGCCGCCTTCACGTGCAATCCGTGCATGCCCTGCAACGTCGTCGGGAATAGTCGGCTCCTCCAGCCAGTACAGATTATACTGAGCCATGCCGCGGGCCGCTCGGATTGCCTCATCCACACGCCAGCGCATGTTTGCGTCGGCCATCAGAGGAAAATCGGCCCCCAAATGACAGCGCATCGCCGCTACCCGCTCGATATCCTCAGAGAGTTGATCGCGACCAACCTTCATCTTGATAGCGCGGAATCCCTGTGCCTGAAAACCGTCTGCTTGTTCGAGCAATGCCTCCAACGTGAACTGAAGATCGATACCCCCGGCGTAGACCGGCACCTTGGGGTCATGGCCCCCCAGGAGCCGCCACCAGGGCTCCCCACTGACTTTCCCTCGCAAGTCCCACAAGGCAATATCCAGCGCCGCTAACGCAAATGAGGCCGCCCCTCCCCGCCCCACAAAGTGAACGTGCCACCACATCTGTTCCCACAGCTGTTCAATTCGTCTTGCATCTTCGGCAATCAATTTAGGCGCAAGGTCATCCCGGATCAGGGCAAGTATTGCTGAGCCGCCGATGTCACCGACACAATAGGTATAGCCCATCCCTTCCTGTCCGTCGTCGGTCTCGATACGTGTCACGATGAGCCCGAAATGAGAAATGTCGCCGTGGGTGGAGTCAGAGAGGACGACCGGCAAGGGAATCCGGTAATGGTCAGAACGAACTCGTGAAATCTTCATTTCCTGTCAATCTCCCAGAATTGGCATCTGCGGCGCAAAACCAAGCTCCTCCCGAATTCTCGATATATCGTACACAGGATCCCTTTCACGACCGGGCTGCTCGTAATGGGATAGGTCCCACTCGTCGGCTTCGCTACCGTACCACGAGCGCATGAGTTCAGGAACGGGAACCGCTGTACAGGATTGACCCCCGACCGCGTTGAGGATTCGTACGCCGGGCTTATAAGGTGCCTCGACCGCAGCAAGCAGACAGCGCACCGTATCGCTCAGAAACATGACTGAGATCCTTCCCATTCCCCATAGAGGTACAGGACCGGGTTCAGCTGGCGACAGTTCTCGGTCATTGGGGGCGATGCTGGCCAGACGCAGATTGATAAAGTCCAGATCTTCGTTCTGCCTGGACAGGTATCGCGTGACCTCCTCCATCATATATTTGGAAAAACCGTAGCCGTCACGGTCCAAGCAGGGGTGTTCGTCCGGCATGGGAAGCTGCAACGGGCGAAACTTTACCGACTGCATTCCCACCGCGGCGATGGAACTGGCCAGGACAAACTTCCGGCAACCTCTATCAATCAGATAGCGCAACAAGTGATGGGTCCCGGCCACATTGACGCGCAGCCCGTCCTCCTCGGGGCACCCTCCAATCACGGCGGCCAGATGAACAAGAACGTCGATGCCTTCATAGGGATCCAGCTTTCGCAGTTCCGTGGGTTCCGAAAAGTCGCCCCGGATTTCTGTCGCGCCAGGCACTTCAGTGGGACTGCGAGATAGGCAAATGGGCTCGTGATCAGTGTTTTTGGCGGATTCCCGTGCCAGCGCTTTCCCAATAAAACCACTCGACCCGGTAATAAGTATCCTGCTCATGTCTGTTTACGCTTCCTTCCTGGTCTGCAATCTCGCCGCTAAGGATTTGAGCTTCCAATAGCTCTAGGTCAGATAACACATCACTTACCGGAGATTGAGGCTGTGGGCAGATGCAGTGAAGCAACGCCTGTCTTCTCTGGGTTGGTAGAATCGAAGGTATTCTCCGAAGATTCGGCTCGAAAGTCCAACCGGTGTCGCTCGGGTACTAGCCCCTCTTCCTAAACATACGCCCTCTTATTTCTAGGTAACCACAGTGCAGACTGATTTCAGCTCCAGCGAATCACCGCCCCGTACAGCTCCGGCAGTTCATCCCGGTTAGTCTTTGCGTACAACTCCGGTGCTTCAGAAGCGTCCACCCGGTGCGTAATCGTCTTCTCCCAGGGAATGGCGCCGCTTGCGATGTTCTGCAGCACCGCCTCCCGACAGGGCGCCAGCCCATCGTTACACGGAAAGAACGCCGTAAGCTGTTTACCATGGGGCACGAGATAATTAAATGAGACCGGCTCTTTACCGTAGTGGCCGAGAAAGACGAACTTCCCTCGCAGCCGGGCAAGTGGAAACGCCAGGTCCAGGCATGAAGGTACGCCGCTTCCTTCAAAAACGACATCGGCGCCGCCTGGCTGGATTTCTTGTACTCGCGCTGCAAGCTCATCTGGAGCCAGCCCGCTCGCGTTGATCGTATGTGCTGCCCCCATTTCGCTGGCCAAGTCCAGCCGTCGAGGATCGAGGTCAATAGCAATGGTCACCGCGCCGCGCAATCGCGCCGCGGCCAGTGCGCCCAATCCGATCAGCCCTACGGCATGAAAGGCCACGACGTCGCCCATCTGGACCCCAGCCATATCGACTGCGTTGTAGCCCACCGCAGGCATGACAAAGAGTGACGCGGTAGCCTCATCCACCCCTTCCGGCAGATGTTCGACTTCTGCATCCTCCGACGTGAGGGCATACGTTGAATGGGTGCCCGAACAAATCGTAACCGACTGCCCGTCGATGGCCATGGGAAGAAAGCTGCGTCGGTAGTATACCTTGTCACCAACCGCAAACTTGCTTACCGCTGCGCCGGTATCCTCCACGTAGCCCACGGCTTGGTAACCAGTGGAAATCGGGTAAGGCCCGTAGCTAATCTTATTGCGAATTACGGCAAACTCTGTCCCCACGCTGACTCCGGACCACGCACAGCGCACCAAGAGATCTTTAGGTGCGAGCCTGGGAACATCGAACTCCTGTAACGAGAACTGCTGCTGGGCCGTACAGATGAGTGCACTGCTCTTCATGGTGAACCGCCCCCCTGCAATTGAAAGTTGAAATGCAACTGCTGCACGATGACCTCTCCGCCAAAATGGCGGATGATGCGAATCAAAGCCCTCGCCCTGTCAGCTTCAGGCTATGGCAGATTACTAAAGCAGACCCGAACTGTCAATGACATGTGGTGATTCTTATTCATAGCCCGGCCCGGAGGTAAGATGCCTTTATCCGTCCCTCTGCTGGCATTAGGCATGCTGCTGACGCAGACTGAAATTGACGCCAAGTAATCCTCACCTTCATCTCTCATAGGGCCAAAGGGGCGAGGTTTACAGCGCAGCTCTCAAAGTGTGTCCTTACGCCAAGACGTCTGAATTGATCCAACCCTTGAAACACTGGTATGCCCGCGTGTTCTATGAGAAAATACCTCGTGCCTCGCAGCCCTTACAAGGTTATTCGAACGAGGCAGAAGTATCTAAGAGTCTAATTGCTTCTACTTCGGAGTGAGGACAATGCCCGGAAGCGTGCCTCCTGGAGTGCCGTCTGCCCGCAGCGCCAAATCCCAAAGTTCACGACTGCCCAGCTACCGTCTGATTTCATCCGCTATCATCGTGGCCTTGACGCTGGCTGTTGCTATGCTTCGTCTCTACAGACTCGGCGAATTGCCGGCAGGCATCCAGGTCAGCGAGGCCTTGAATGGGGTCGACGCTCTCCGCGTTCTCGACGGCGAACATGCAGTTTTCTTTCCTTCCGAGTTTAGCGGTCACGAGGGGCTTGTTGTCTATCTGATTGCCCTCTCGATAGCCCTTTTGGGCCAAACAGACTTGGCTTTACGCCTGCCCACGGCCATAGCCAGTGCCGGTACGGTCTTCGTAGTTTTTTGGTTAGGCCGCCTGCTTTTTGGCAGAGATGAAATAGGCCGCGAGACTCCCTGGCGTGGAATCTTCATTGGGGGCGTGGGTTCCTGCCTTATGGCCGTTTCCATAGGGCAGACCGTGCTGGGGCGCACGGTCTTCCGTGCCAATCACCTGCTCCTCTTGCTATCTCTTTGCCTTGCCTTGCTCTGGTGGGGCTGGAGAGAGCGAAAATGGTGGGCGATAACCTTGGCCGGTGTGTGCGCCGGTCTGGTCCAGTACACTTATATCCCGGCGCGCTTCACGCCATTTCTTTTCGTGGCATTCGGCTTGAGCTTCCTGATCCCGCTTGGGTCTGCAGAGTCGAGAAACCTGGGGTCGGAAGGTCGCCGGATCATTAATTTTGGGGGTGCAGCTCTCCTCGTCGCCGCACCGATTATGATCTTTTTCGCCTTCAATCCTGAACATTTTTTCCTGCGCAGTAACTCCCTCTCAGTCCTTCAGCCCGAAGTCAATCAGGGAAACCCGCTCGGAACCTTCGTGGAAAGCGTGGTCTGGCATCTGGCGGCCTTTGGATTCAAGGGCGATGTAAGTTGGCGTCACAATTTTGGCGCCCTGCCAATGCTCAATCCTTGGGAGGCATTTTTCTTCTGGATCGGCGTTGGCGTCTCTTTGTGGCGATGGCGGAATCCTGCCTGCAGACTGTTGCTCCTCTGGGGGGCTTTCCTGCTCCTGCCGGCGTTCATTGCTGTAGATTACGCCCCAAACACGCTTAGAATGCTTGGAGCCACACCAGCAGTCTACCTGGTCTTGGCCTTCGGCCTCTGGGAAGCCTTCCAGTTTGCTAAGAGACGTATGTTCCCGAACAGAGTCACTGAAAGTGCTGTAGCTCTGGGAGCCATCCTAACTGCAACGATACTACTTCAGGGCGTAACGTCATTCCGCAACTTTTTCGGAATCTGGGCATTTGAACGGGGAGTCCAGTTCGCCTACGAAGTTCCTTGGTCAGATTTTGCTCGAACTCTCGATTCATTGCCAACTGAAGACGGAGAAATATATCTGGTCCCTAATTCGTTGGACCATCCCAGCCTTGATTATATCTACAAGGGCCCCGCCCCCGTTTTCTACTTTCCACGAGAAACGACAGACCTTGATTTCCTGGCAGAAGAGATCGAATCCGCGCTTGCTGCCATGGAGAATCTGACGAAAGTGAAAGTCGTACGACTCAACAACGTCCACATTGGCTGGATCGGCAATGACACCGGACGCGTCTCAGTTCTGATGGGGAAATACGCTCAGTTCATCGATACCCAACACTTCAACGACTTTAGGATCGACAACTATACCAATGTCTCTTTGGAACGGCCCTGGACATTCTTCGACCGATTAGCTCCTCTGTCTGTCCAATACGACGGAGGCATTACACTCACCGGGTTTGCGCTTGGTCAAGGCGTGGAGGAGCACTCAGATTCCAGCCCGCTTGACCTTGTAAGAGAAAGACCTTTTTGGATAGCGTTGAATTGGGAAACCTTACAGGACTTGGAAATCGATTACTCAATATCAATTCGACTTTATGGCGCTGAAGGAGAGATAGTCTTTCAAGAAGACGCCCTCTTATGGAATCCGCTGCATCAACCCACAAGCGGTTGGACACCAGGTGATAGGACCAATGCCTTGTTTCAGTTCAATCTCCCGCCGGACATCGCTTCAGGAAACTACAATCTCAGGCTAATTGTATACAATGTCGAGAATCTGGTGCCGACCGTTCAGGTGGGTGTGTGGGAGCCTGAGTTTTCCTTGGCAGATGTGGCGGTTAGGGACGCTGACAAGAAATAACCCATGTTGACTAGAGGGAAACGACAGAGCTAGATCGAGTATGCTTCTGTGCTCCCATTGAATCACTGTTGCATCGGACTCCCGTCACTTCCACGCAATTGCCTCTCCTTTGTGGCCCCAACATAGTTTCCCGATTGGCTGGTTCAATTGCGCGGCGAATGCTATAATCGGGCTTGGATTGGCGCCATTGCTACTCTGAGAATCTTGTATAGAGGTCTATCTTCACGCTTGTAGATTCGACTCAAGTCGCGGAGTCGCTGGCACCCAAATACATTCTAGACGGACCCTTGCAGTCGGGTGCACAGAGCTTGGGTCCGGAACTTCCGACAGAGAGGACATTGAGTGACCGATTTGGATACAGCTGCGACAACCATCCAGACATTCCTGAATGACCTGGCCTCGGGCGAGTCCACGCCAGGAGGAGGCGCGGCCGCGGCGCTGACAGGTAGCCAGGCCGCTGCGCTGCTCAGTATGGTCTTGAACTTCACCGTCGGACGCAAAAGGTACGCGGCTGTGGAGGAAGAAATGAGAGGTCACTTGTTGCGAACGGAGGAGATGCGTACAGAACTCTTGGCGTTTGCAGACAAGGATGCAGAAGCATTCGGAGCCGTCGCCGCCTGTTTCTCCATGCCCCGTAACACCGAGGAAGAGAAGGCAGCACGAACTGAGGCGATGCAGGTCGCTCTTCGCGGGGCTGCAGAAGTACCATTTGCGATCGCCGCGCTGTGCGCAGACCTATTGGAACTGGCCGCCCCGATCGCCGAGAAAGGCAATCCCAATGTCGTAAGTGATGCGGCAACCGCTGCCCACCTGGCCCATGCTGCCCTCAATTGCGCCCTGGTAAACGTCGATATCAACCTTAAGTGGCTCAATGATGATGCCTTTGTGACCGAAACGAAGGCAGACGTGGCGGCGTTGAGAGAAACCGCTGAGAAAAGCTATTGCGCCGCACGTTCTGCGTGCACTGAAACCCTGGGCGTAGAAATATGACCGCACAGCTCTTGAAAGGCCGGCAACGGGCCAAACAGTTGCAAACTGAACTGTCCGAGAGATTCACAGAACTGGCAGCGGCGACCGGCGTACGGCCGACTCTGGCGGCCATGCAGGTCGGCGGGGATGCAGCCGCTTCAGGCTACTTGCGCGCAATTAGTCGCGCCTGCCAGGGGGTTGGAGCCAACTTTCGGCCCGTCGAACTTCACGAGCAGAGCAGCGCTGGAGATGTTCAGGCGGCGTTAGCCGAACTGAGCGATGACGAGGCCGTTCATGGAATAATGGTGCTCGAGCCATTACCGGATCACGTTGATGATTCGCAGCTCATCGACCGCCTGAACCCAGCCAAAGACGTAGACGGCGTACACCCGTTGAATGCTGGAAGACTGGCCGCGCAGCGCCAGCCGCACTTCGTGCCGGCAACGCCTGCAGGAGCCATCATGTTGTTGGAGGAAGCTGATGTAGCTTTCAGAGGCAAGAGCGCAGTTGTGATTGGCCGCAGCGATATTGTAGGCAAACCTATGGCCCTCTTGTTGCTGCATCGACACTGTACTGTAACCATAGCACACAGCCGAACCGAAAACCTGCCTGAGGTTGCCCGGCAAGCGGACATTCTGTGCGTAGCAGTGGGTCGCCCTGAAATGATTACCGGAGAATGGATAAAGCCCGGGGCAGTCGTCGTTGATTTTGGTACGACTTATATGGATGGTTCCCTGAAGGGCGATTGCGAGCAGGGTAGTGTGGAGGCCGCAGCAGGTATGTTAACACCCGTCCCCGGCGGGACAGGACCGATGACGAACGTGTTGCTTATGCGCAATTTGCTTGACGCTTACCGTCGCCTCGTTTCAACCCCTAACCTCTAATGGCCGAGGATTTCTACACTCTTTTCGCGAGGGTGGTGGCTGAGTTCACTTTCGCCAAAACCGTTCAGCAGGTCGGTTACAATTCTTAACCTGACTTGAAGCCGAGGCTCTTTGCACGCCCACTCTCCCCGCACCTGGTTACATACAAGAAGCGAATCTCCCCATATGC
This sequence comes from Caldilineaceae bacterium, assembly GCA_958295845.1. Classification (GTDB taxonomy): domain Bacteria; phylum Chloroflexota; class Anaerolineae; order Caldilineales; family Caldilineaceae; genus Bin5. The sequence goes on along the minus strand of OY282376.1, from coordinate 2,746,845 downwards.
TCAGATTGGCCGACCCTGGCTCGATCTGGAGTTCAACCATGCGGTCGCGCACCGTTTCCAAGGCCACAATGAGAGTGTCGTACTCGGCTTCGTTATTGGTAGCCTGGTCCCCGAATGTCAGCTGAACCACCTCCCTTGCGTATCCAGGCCAGTCCAGTGCAAAGCTACCGTAGCCTTTTCCGGGATTGCCGCGGCTGCCTCCATCAAATACGATTCGTATCGGATCTTTCGGTGCCTTGCCCAACACATGTGACGATTCAGGTTGGGCATTGTCCTGTTGCACCGCCCGACCAGTCGTGGCGGGCCCACTAACGGCCGAACCAGCGTCAAGAACTTGGGGCCGGTCGGCAGGTCTGGGGGGGCTGGGCCTTTCGGATTCACTCACGCCCTTTTTCTTGTTTTTTTCGAGGTTCTTCATGGGAACAGCTAGAGAAATTCCTAACGGATCCCGATCTGACAACAGGACTTCAGCCTCTAGCAATCCCATGGCTTTCAATTGACGAAAAAGAATCCGTCTCTGCCCGGGAGCAAGTCTTCCAATCTGGTTCACAAGCTGTTCCAACATTCGACTCACTTCTTCGATGCCTTGCTCTAGAATGTGATCTCTCCGACCTTCGGAGTTTGACACAGACTTCCAGATTCTTGAATGCGTGCCCAGCCGTTAGTGATCAGAGAATCACGAACTAAAGTTTCGGATAACAGCCACGAGGTATTAGCCGGAGCGTCGTGGATCGCTTCTGAATACTAAGCCGGCTGGCGTTCCTTCTGCCCAGCCTTTGCCTTCTCCCAGAGGAAAACCAGGTTCGCATGATGAAAATTCTGGACAAGTCCACCCAAGGCGATACGCGACCGACCGAACTCCTCAATATCGTGACTTAGGAGCTCTCTCCTGGCCGCACCTTCAGTGACGAGTCGATCAACCAGTGCCTCAACGTCGTTCAAGTATTGAATGCCCTCTTCAATGCTGGGAGTTACCTCGCCTCGCAAGAGAATATCCCCGTGTCCTTGAACAATCGTCTCCAAATTGAACTCATGCAAACTATGAAGCGACTGTTTGAATTTCTCAATATCTGCGAGTGGTGAAGCAATTACCGGAACTGGCATCATCAAGTCACTGGCGAAAAGCACCTTTTCTTCGCGCACGTGCACGACACACACGTCGGGCCCAGGTCCTGGCGCATGCATGATGTGGACAGTCTTGTCTCCCAATCGAAGAACCGACCCTTCGTTGAAGATGATTTTTGGCAGACGGATTTCTACCCGCATCAACTCGTTATTATGCTCTCTCGCCTCCTCCAGCGCTCTACGACCATAGCGAACGAGCAAGTCGCGAGCGGCTTCGTGGGCGATAAGCTCCGCTTCCGGGAACAGACAGGACCCGTATACATGGTCCGCGTGGCTGATCGTATTTACGAGGTAGCGAACACCAGCGGGACAGACTTGCTCCGCAAAGTCAATTATCTGCTTGGTTTCTGAGGGAAAGGGCAGGGTATCAATGAGAATGCCCCCTTCAGAGGATACCACCAGTCCAGCATTCACCTCTGCGTACAGCGCACTGGTGAAAACCCAGGTATCATCTGCAACCCTTGTGCGCGTTATCGCCACTCGCTAAATCCCTTCCGCTATCGCTTGGCTAAGGCAGACATCAAAAAGGAAATGATACCACAGTCCAAAAGAGAGACATAATAATTAGGGCTGTTTTCGTGGAAACCAACTAGTCGAGCTCTCTGAAGAAGAGAGAAAAGAGGTAACTTCCTAGCGAGGACTTTTCCACCCAGCACGTGGGCAAAATGGACCCGGGGAGCAAGCCGATGGAATCCATAGTAAGGCAGTAACCGATCTGGCTGCCCCCAGGCAAACTCGGCGCCGCCCAGCTATCCCGTTTCCAACCCCTTGCGATCAGTTCGTGCGCGCAACAGATGTCCTTCAAGACTCGTCACGTACAGGTCACGCAGATCGCTGCCACCAAACGTACAATTGGTAGGACTGTCGCACGGCAAAGGGTGTGTTTCCAGAACTCTTCCGTTCGGCGCGAAGACATAAATCATTCCCCCAGGACCGCTAATCCCCGAACCGGCCGTGGCAACAATGTTGCCCTCGCTGTCCAGGCACATGCCATCGACGCCCCGATGGGGGTAGAAATTGTGCAGCACTTCATGTGTGCCCACGATGGACCTGTGGTCTGCTGGTCCTTCTTCACAGATCGGATAGGCTCGTAGCTCCCTCAATTCGCCCTCCCCGTGCTTGCTCTGGGCGACGTATAACACACGCTCATCAGGGGAGAGAAGCAGTCCATTCGGGGCAGTCGTATCGAAAGTTACGCGCTTTGGGCGCCAGTTACCGTCTGCATGCCGATCCAACCTGTAAACGGACTCGTGATCCAACTCCATATCGTCACGGAAATCGCCGTATCTTGGGTCAGTAAACCAGATCCTGCCACTGCTGTCGATTGCCAGATCGTTTGGGCTGTTGAGGCGGTGTCCATCATATTCCGCGCAGACTTCGATGGTTTCCCGACCTTCCGGGTACTGAGCCATCCGACGACCGCCACCTTCACACGCGTTTAGTACACCGTCCTTATCCAACATGAGGCCATTGGCCCCGTTTGTGCCTTCCCGCCAAACGCTGACCTCACCGCTGTCCGGGTCGTACCGCATAATGCGGCTGTTTGGAATATTGGTAAAGAGGAGAGACCTGCCGTCCCACACCGGCCCTTCTGTCAAACCGATCGGCTCCAGCAATGTTTCGAAATGCCAACCCATCACTGCCTCCCTCTAGATATTAAGCGAATATTCGGATCCGCAATCTATTGTAATCTGACGACTTCGTTTCAGGGCCTGATAGGGGTCATCCAGCTGTGGGCTAAGTTCAAGACTTACGCCGCCTGCATATCCGATTTCTTGCAATGCGCCAAACGTTTCTCGAAGCGTCTCTATCGTCAGAACGCCGTCGAGCAGCGCCCAGTGCAAGTCGCCGTGCCCGTCATTGTCATCAAGGTGGACATAGTCCAGTCGCTCGCCGGCTGCCTCGATGACTTCAACCGGATCTTCATTGCTCATCTGAATATGGCCAATATCGAAGAGCAGCCCCAGGTTTGGATGATTGATGGCATTGATGAACTCCAGCGTGGCTGCGGCGGTAGGAAGTGCGGTCCCAGGAAAGTGCTCGATGCAAAGTCTTACTTCGTGAACTGCGGCTTGGTCTGCAGCCTGAGCGAGTGAATCTGCGTAGCGGCTTAGGGTCGCCGGGCTGTCGTCCTTTCCGGGTACCAAATAGACTACATGGCCGCCCAACGCCGCGCACTGTTTCACGACTTGCTCGACATGGGCCACACCCCTCTTCCGCGCGATAGCCCCCGAGCCATCGAGCTCGGCATCCTCCGGCACTCCGAAGGAAGCCGCTACTGATGAGACGCCCAAGGGATGCGTGCCCTTCAGGGCTTGAACATCCCCATCTTCCAGAAAATCAGGTCTGATGTCGATCCTGTGAAACCCCAAGGAGCGCATGTTTGAGAGGACTTCACTCGGTTCTGCGGTCAATGCCCACACACAACACGAAAGATACATACGCTCAATACTCCAACTGCTCAATTCCCTCTGCGATCAGCTCTTCGGACTGGTCCTCGCCGCTCTCTATCAAATTCTGCAATTCTATCAACTCATCACACTGCAAAAATCGCTGAATATTGTGGCCATGGCGACGACTCCACTCCTCTATGGCAGGAGTCATTTGAGCTATGGTGGAAAAGTCAGAGGGGAAACGCAGGGGATCGCCTCCCAGCCAGCGCCCGTGTCTGCCCGAGAGGGTTGTGTTCCAGATTTTGGCAGGAATCACGTCCGGCGTAAGATTCCCGGTAGGCCACGCCTGAAAGAGAACGGGGATACTGGGTGGAAAATCTGGCAAAATCCCTTGCAGCAATTGATGGCTTCTGGTGCAGGTGGACGGCATCCATAGAGGTATTACAGGGCTTCTGAGTCCAATTACCGGGTTCATCTGCGGTCCGCTCTCGATCAAGACTGCACCCGGTTGAATTCGCAAGAGATAATAGAGCCATTGCCAAGCATAGAAACTTATCCGACTTATCTCATCGATAGAGGAGAAGGAGATGGACTGAATCGGCAAGCCCTCATCACCAGCGTGGTCACGCACCGACGTGGCAAAACCTGAAATCGAGCCCCACTGGGCCTCTGGCTGATAGGTCCAGTGGCGAGAAAGACGCCAACCGCTCCGCTGTAAGCCCCCCTCATCATGCAGCCAGTCATCCAGCCAAGGCGTACCCCGAATGAACTCCTGATCGGTAAAGCCTCCGTAGCCTCCAATCTGCAATCGGTGTCTAGCGCCGATCTCGTACTGACTCCACTTCGAGGAACAGGACAACAGAAGCAGAGAACCGCCAGGCATTAGGCGTTCCCGTATAAACCTCTTGTACTGGTCCGGCAGCGCTGCCAGCTTGAGATAAATGCTCACACTCCTCTTGATCTGCTGCCGTGAATGGATTGGATCGAAAACACTTACAGCCAGGAGATCAGGATTGTGATTCAGGATTGGGGTGAGCAGATCAACACTTCGCTGCTGATAGCCGGCAATGTCGTCAGGTTTTCCACGTGAGGAAAACGCGATGGGGAAACCGTCGGCCAAAAGAGGGGCGCCAAGACAGGCACACAGGTGAGCAGTAGCGCCGGATGGAACACCGATTACAATAGTATCGAAGCGCCTTTCTGGATCAAGGCGATCGTACTGGCTTACATTCCACTGGGCTAAGTCGGCCGTTGTCAGGTTGAAGGAGAGCGAACGATTGTGTGGGCGATTCTCGGTAGCCCAAACAGCCAGACCGGCGCCCCAACTACGGGGAAGATGGGAACTGAGCCGAAGAAGAGACAGCTGCCGCCCCAACTTGGCATTTGCCGCCGGAAAGTGAAATCTGTTTTCCAAGGCCGCGGCAACAGCCGCAACCGCACCTGTTGCAATGTCGAAACCGACTGGGTTGTAAGTCACTGGCAAGTCGAATCCCTTTGCCTGGCTTCGCCGCTTTTGCGCGTACTACATCCTCCGCCGCGATTTGACCCTCCTCGCCGCACTTGGCGGGCCCGAATCGGACGGCGGAATTGACCAACAGTATAGCCGACGTGGCAAGGCATCGCAATTCCGGATTACAGACGACTTTTCGGCCCGATCCGAAACAGTCAAGGTTCACCGTATAATCCTGCTGTGCAGACAGGAGTCGGCGGTTGCCTTGTGCTCCTAAAATCTCTGTCTCTATCCAAACGCCCGAAACGTTGACGCGTCGAGTTCGATGTGATAGTCTATCGGGCGCGTTTGACTGCGGATCAAGAACCTGCTCCTTAATCGAGGCAAGACAATGACTAACAACGGGGACAGCCCGGCCCGAGTTCGATTTGCGCCCAGCCCAACAGGCCATCTGCATTTGGGTGGACTACGGACAGCTCTTTTTGACTGGTTGTGGGCGCGGAAGACCAACGGTCAATTCGTTCTGCGGATCGAGGATACAGATCGCAAGCGATTCGATCCGGAAAGCCTGGAAAGCTTGAAGAATGGCCTGCGCTGGTTAGGGCTGGAATGGGACGAAGGCCCGGAAATCGGAGGGCCCTTCGGGCCTTACGTTCAGTCGCAAAGGCAGGAAATATATAGGGAGCATGCCCAAGAACTCATCGACCGGGGTCACGCCTATCGTTGCTATTGCACACCAGAGCGCCTGGCAAGTATGCGAGAGGAGCAGAGGCGTGCAGGGAAAAGCACCGGCTACGATAGACACTGTCGGTTCCTGTCCGACGAAGAGAAAAGGCAGCGTGAATCGGAAGGAGCAAAGTCAGTCATTCGTTTAGCCGTGCCGTTGGAAGGTGTCACCGTCTTCAATGACCTTCTGCGCGGCGATATAGAGGTCGAAAACCGGCAGCTTCAGGATGATGTTCTGCTGAAGGCAGACGGGCTCCCGACCTACCATCTCGCCGCGATGGTGGATGACAAACTGATGGAGATAACACACGTCCTGAGGGGTGAAGAATGGCTGGCGACAGCGCCAATTCACAAGTTGATTGTTGATGCAATTGGCTGGGAAATGCCCGTGTTGGTTCATCTGCCTGTCATTCTGGACCCCAGTGGCAAAGGCAAAATGAGCAAACGCAAAAAGCTGGTGGCGGGCAAGGAGTTTCTGGCGCTGGTACACGAATTTCAGGATTCAGGCTATCTTCCAGACGCAATGTTTAATTTCCTCACCAACGTAGGTTGGAATTTCGATCCCGAGCAGGAAGTATTCAGTCGTGAAGAAGCTATCGAGCGGTTTAGTCTGGAAGAAATCAATCCTTCGGCGGCGGCGCTGCCTTACGAGAAGTTGGACTGGCTCAACGGTCTCTATATTCGGGAGCTAACGCCTTCAGCACTAAAATCGGCTCTCTTGCCATTTCTGAGCCGGCAACTTGGTGTATCTGAAACTGACCTGATCTCCGACCGAAAATTGGACGTTTTGATTCCGGTAATTCAGGAGCGGATCAAACGTCTTGACGAGGCGGCAGGTTGGATCGACTGGGCGTACCAGGACTCGGACGCGATATCCTACCCTGGTCCTAAACTTTTGATTGGTCGCAAGCTGGACGCGGCGCAGAGTGTCGACATGTTGCGTTCTGGCGCACAACTCCTGACGGAAGTGGAACCGTTTTCCGCAAAGGCCATTCATGTAGCATTTCGAGAAAAGGCCGAGGAACTGGGGGTGAAGGCCGGCAGCTTCTTTGGGCCGGTCCGCGGTGCGATCAGTGGGAAGAAGGTTTCTCCTCCTCTGTTCGAAAGCATCGAGGCGCTTGGTCGCCAAGAAACTTTGCAACGCATCAAACATGCTGTCGCATACTTGGAGGCGCATGGAGCAACGGAGAGCGGTTAGACGCCTGTGAGAGGGCGGGTCCGACCCCATCGAAACGGCTGACCTACCTTCCGTTTGATGAGTTTACAGTTGGGTGCTGTATTTGGTTCGTCACCGTCGAATGTGTTAGGATTTGGAGAATGATCGGTCCGATGGGGGATAGTTTAATCGGCAAAACGCCTGACTCTGGATCAGGTGATCGGGGTTCAAATCCCTGTCCCCCAGTTCTACCCTAACGTACCTGCCACTTCCGCCTCTTTAGGGCGAAATTCCTGCACAAGAACGCTGCTTTCCCGTGCTTCGAAAGCAGCGTTTTTCTTTTCATGAAACGGCAACTTTCGTTTTACGATCTACCAGTTTCCTTCTTGGACGCCAGTCATTCAGTCGTGACTTTCAGTCTCAACGATTGCGTCCATACTCCTCGTGACTGCTGACCCAGTCTAGAGAGCTTATGGCGGCAGCCAGCGAGAGCTCTCCCGCCAGGACTGTCCCTGCCACAATCTCTGCGAATTTCCTGACTTTACCTTTGCCGACGCAACCCAACAGTTCAAGGCACTCTCGCTGCGTGGCCAACCCTGTGCCGCCACCAAACGTGGCGACGATGAGCGACGGAATAGTAATGGAGATGTAGAGATCCTTCTCATCGGTCAACTCGACGTAAATTATGCCAGCAGAGGATTCAGAAACATTTGCCACGTCCTGACCGGTGGCAATGAACATTGCAGTGATGGCGTTGGCAGAGTGAAGTCCGTTGTTGTTGACGCCCGCCAGTATTGAACCGATGTTGGCGACACCGTAGTGGTAAAAAAGTTGCTCAGGCTGCACTCGCATATTTTGGATAAGCACGTCGCGGGGAATTACTGCTTCAGCAGTTACCCGCTTGCCACGTGTTCGCATAATGTTGACTTGAGAGGCCTTTTTGTCAGTAGCAAAGTTGGACTCAAGATAAAAGCGTTTGATTTCCTGCCCGTCGTAATGGTCCAATATCCAGGAACAGGCCGCGAATGTCGCTCGCCCGACCATGTTTTGACCGCCTGCGTCTCCCGTCTGGTAGTTGAATCGCAGAAAAGCGAACTTATTGGACTGATAGGGATCGATATTGTCCAGCTTGGCTACGCTGGAAGTTGCTTCGGCCTCTTCCCTGATTGGGTTTATATTCCTTTCTACCCATTCGATAAAGTCTCGGGCACCGCGGGCATCTTCAAAGACAAAAACGGGGGCCCTTTGCATCGCATCTGCCACGACTGTGCACTTAACTCCTCCGGACAAGTTGAGCAATTTCATGCCCCGGTTGTAAGAGGCGACGAGCGTTCCCTCGGTTGTCGCCAAAGGAATAAGAAAGTCGCCTTTGGCATGTTCTCCGCAAACTGTCAGAGGCCCAGCGAAACCAATCGGCACCTGAGCCACCCCGGTGAAGTTCTCAATATTGCCTTGCGTCTCTTGCGGATCAAACGAGTACTGCGCAATGTGTTCAAGCGAGTGGCCTGTGTAGTCCTTCACGAATTTCTGACGAGCCTTGATTATTTCGTCGCCGTAGTCGTCATCGCGGTCGCGAGGAATTCTGGGTGCATCGACCTCTTCAGAAATGGCGTCATCGACTGTAAACTGAATGCGGCCAAACGGGGTCGTCTGCACTCCGACCTGGATCTCATGGTGCCCCATATCGAGATGAGGAATCCGTACCGTGATGAACACTTCCTTGCGCAGAGGAAACTCAACAGGATCGCCGCTGTTGACCTGTTCAGGTGAAATCACAATCCCTTCGCCAAAGTCCAGCGAAAGGTCGTCATTGGATATCTCTTCGCCGTCAATGCTGATGCCATGAAATCCGGTCAATCTGGCATCACTCAGCCGATTTTTTAACGAAAACTGTACGCCGTTCTCAGTATTTTTCAGGCTGGCGTATGTGTATAGACGCTTGAGCAACATTGAAGGAATCAGTGCCATGGTATCTCCCGTGTATGCTGTTTGACTGGTAATTGAGGGAACCTCAGAGAGGGAAAGTTGGCTTTCGAATCAGGGGCATTTGAATCTTGCTTAAGGCCGATCGCTGACAGAATATAAAGCCTGCAGGGACAATTCCTCTTAGGACGCTGCATGCTCTTAGGAAAGAGTAAAGTCAATTCCGATGTCCGTGCGCCACACTGCGCCCTCGAAATGAATCTGTTCAACGGTTTGGTACGCGTCACTCACAGCCTCTCCAAAGTCGGCTCCCGTTGCGGTGACCGAGAGTACACGGCCGCCATCGGTGAGGACAACCGGTTCCCGCTCCCCTTCAGCATGGAGGCGCGTGTCGTCCACCTTAGTGCCTGCATGAAATACAAGAGCGCTAGCATCGGCGTCCAAGCGCTCGGGTAGACCTGAGATGACCCTGCCTGTCTCGTAACTGTCCGGATAGCCGCCGGAGGCCATTACCACAGTAACTGCGGACTCTGCTGACCACTCTGGGTCGTGCTCTGCCAGACTCCCATCCGTACACGCCAACATCAGCTCCACAAGATCACTCTTAAGTAAGGGCAAAATGACCTGAGCCTCCGGATCTCCAAAGCGACAGTTGAATTCCAGAACCATAGGTCCCTTTTGGGTAAGCATCAACCCTGCGTACAGGACCCCCCGATAGGGAGAACCTTCCGAAGCCATTCCCACCAAGGTTGGCTGAAGTACATTGTGTTCAACTGCGTCCAGAACCTCCCTTGTTGCCAGCGGGGAAGGCGCAAATGCTCCCATTCCACCTGTATTGGGACCTCTGTCCCCATTCAGCAGCCGCTTGTGGTCCTGTGCCGCAGGAACCACTCGTAGGTTCAAGCCATCACAGAATGCAAGAACCGACAGTTCGGGGCCCTGCAGACGCTCTTCCACAAGGACAGTTGAGCCAGCGTCGCCAAAGCGTCTACTAACCATCATCTCACGCAGTTGTTCTACAGCCTCGACTCGACTCGTTGGCAATAGGACGCCTTTACCTCCTGCAAGTCCGCTGGCCTTGAGGACGGGGAGGTCGTCCAACTCATTAACGAAGTCGGCTGCCGCTTCAAAGTCTGTGAAGACACGCGCCCAACCAGTGGGAATCCCATGCCGTTTCATGAACGCCTTGGAGTACACCTTAGAGCCCTCAAGTTGGGCAGCAGACTTGTTCGGCCCGAATATCGTCAGACCCTCAGCATCGAATTCGTCAACGACGCCAGACACTAACGGTATTTCCGGTCCCACCACCGTCAAATCGACCATGTTGTCGATTGCAAAGAGCCGCAACGCCTGCGAGTCGTGCACCGGTATGGGAATATTAGTGCAGTTGGGAATCCCAGCTGTTCCACCGTTCCCTGGTGCTGCGTAGATGTGGTCGACACGACGTGATTGCGCCAACTTCCAGGCCAGGGCATGCTCCCTCGCACCGGAGCCGATCAGTAGAATGTTCATGTAACGGTCATGGAGTGTCGGATCGTGTGGAGTGGAAAATGAAAATCAAGGGGTCTTCTGGACGGTCGAATTCCTTCCTGTCTAGGCACGCCAACAGTCAGTTGCCCAATGCCCCTGCGAATCTCTCTTTCTCCTTCAATTCCAGTTCCATTTCCAGCATTGGAGTTTCGAAAGGGTAGGCGCCCGTGAAACAGGCGTTGCAATAGCCATCCTGCGCACGTAGAGTGTTCATCATGCCTTCCACGCTCAGATAGCTTAACGACTCGACCCCAATGTACTCTTTGATTTCATCCAGATTCTTATGGGCAGCGATCAGTTCGGACTGGCTTGCCATATCAACCCCCATGAAACAAGGGTATCGTATAGGCGGGCACGCAACGCGCATATGAACTTCGGCGGCCCCCGCGTCGCGCAGAAGTTGCACGAGCGGACCGCTTGTGTTTCCACGCACGATAGAGTCGTCAACCAGGACAACCCTTTGTCCCCTCAGGTTTTCGGGTAGGGGGTTGAATTTCATTGCCACACCGACCTTGCGTTGCCGGTCTGTCGGCTGGATAAAGGTTCGTCCAATGTACCGGCTCTTTATGAGACCTTCGCTGTAGTCGATGCCGCTCTCTTGTGCATAGCCGATTGCATGTGGAGTGCCGCTATCAGGTACAGGTACAACGATATCGGCCTCTACCGGAGACTCGCGGGCCAGTTGGCGCCCTAAGGCCTGACGCACCCTGTGGACAAGCCGACCGCCGAGAACACTGTCCGGACGGGCAAAGTATATCTGTTCGAATGTGCAGAAAGCCGCCTTCTCCCTTGGCACGCCCTGTATGATTTCGTACCCGTCCTGGTCAACGCGAACGATTTCGCCTGGGTCGATTTCCCGAATGGCCCGGCCGCCGATAGTTGCGAATGCGCAACTCTCCGATGCTATGGCAAGACCATTCTCAAACTCACCAAGCACGAGAGGTCGCAGGCCCCAAGGGTCCCTCACGCCGTAAATGGCTTCGCGAGTGAGGATGACCAAAGAGTAGGCACCCTCCGCCATCGTCATCATCTGGCGAATCCGTTGCGACCAATTGCCGCGTGCCCCCGCCAACATATGTATTATCAGTTCGCTGTCGGTTGAGGTAGACAGGCCCACGCCTCGCTCCAACAGCTCACGGCGAAGTCTCGGTGCGTTCACTAAATTGCCGTTATGCCCGATGGCAAGGGGGCCGTCGAGAGTCTCCAGAATATACGGCTGAGTGTTGTTCAGACGGGGTGATCCGGTCGTGGAATAACGAGTATGACCAATGCCCAAATGCCCTTGAAGATGATGAAGATTGTCCTCGTTGAAGACTTGGGAGACGAGGCCCAGCCCTTTATGTATATGGGCGGTCCTGCCGTCACAAGTGGCAATTCCCGCGGCCTCCTGTCCTCGATGCTGCAGAGCATAAATGGCGAAATAGGCCAGGCGTGCAATGTCCTTCCCGGGGGCGCTGATGCCAAAGACGCCGCATGCTTCACGGGGCGAATCGAACGGAAGCATATTTGCAACTCCTTGTATTAAAGAGTGCGTTCGGTTCGGGAGAACGCACACTCCGAATTTGCTCAGCCAAAGGCATCAGCCTTATTGCCGGGTTTGAACCTCATATACGCTGCAAGGCGGCACGCGCCGCAAGTCCCACTTCCAGAGCCGCGGAAGTTGTATCCGCCGTCACTGTCAAGTGCCCCATCTTGCGGCCTGGGCGAGCTTCGTGTTTGCCATAAAGGTGCAACTTCGCATCGGAAAAAGCCAGCAACGCCTGCCAATCCGGTTCACCATTTTGCCAAAGATCCCCGAGTAGATTCAACATGGCAGCCGGTCTCAACTGCTTGGTTGAACCTGGGCCCAGACCGGAAACAGTTCGCAACTGTTGCTCGAACTGGCTAGTTACCGCGCCTTCGATTGTCCAGTGGCCGGAGTTATGCGGCCGTGGTGCAATTTCATTTGTCAACAGACGTCCGGTCGACCCCGCCTCCGCTGCCTGAGCTTCGATTCCCTTACACGACTTCGGAAGGAGAAAGAATTCAATGCAGAGAATCCCTATCAGACCAAGATACTCGCACAACTGGCGGGCCAATCTCTCCGCTTCGTGTACAACGGCTGGTTCGACTTCTGCAGGCGCGATAGTGATATCCAGAATGTGGTTTACGTGGCGATTTTCGACGAGTGGATAGGCTGCAAAGTCGCCGTCCACCCCGCGCGCTGCCACCATCGACAGCTCTCTCTCAAAGTCTACTTGCGCTTCAAGAACGCATACCTGCCCGCCCAGAGACTGCCACGCGGGTTCCAGTCTCGTTTCACTCTCAACTCTAGTCTGCCCTTTACCATCATAACCGAATGCAGCTGTTTTGAGAATGGCGGGAAAACCGATTTCTTGCGCGGCTTCTTTCAGTTCAGATCTATTTGCAACGACTCGAAACGGCGTAACGGGCAAACCAGCCCGGCTGAGCGTTGACTTCTCTCGCTGTCGGTTTTGGGCTGCATGGAGGATGGAACCGGAAGGACGTACCGGCACACCTTCGGCTTCAGCAATCTCTGCCACCAAAGAAGGGACGTTCTCAAACTCGAAAGTCAGCGCGTCCACCTTTTTGGCAAACGAGTGAACAGCTGCTGAATCTTCGTATGCCGCGGCATACTCATAATCGGCTATCTGGCCGGTTGGGCTGTTCCTGTCAGGTGAAAATGTATGAATCCGATAGCCCATTCTTCGGGCCTCCATCGCCAGCATTCGTCCCAGTTGGCCACTGCCAAATACGCCTATCGTAGAGCCTGGCGTTAGTGGCGATCGATGTGCAGTAGCCACGGTCCTACTCCTATTCGCCCAGGCGCGCAGCCAACACTTGGTTAGCACGCGCGTCGCGATATTCCTGAAGTCTCTGTCGCAACTCCGGCCTCGAAGTCCCCAATATTGAGATGGCTAGCAATGCTGCGTTTATGGCGCCTGCTTTGCCGATTGCCATCGTAGCGACAGGTACGCCGGCGGGCATCTGCACGATCGATAGGAGTGAGTCCATACCATTCAGGGCCTGACTTTGAACCGGCACGCCAATGACCGGCAGTAATGTATGGCCGGCCACCATGCCGGGCAGGTGGGCGGCCCCGCCTGCCCCCGCGATGATCACTTCCAGACCGCGTGAAGCTGCCCGGTCGGCATATTCACTCATCCATTCGGGCGTACGATGGGCCGAAACAACCCTGCACTCATGCGGCAGGTCGAACTCGGCCAATGTCTCCGAAGAGAACTTCATGCACCGCTCCCAGTCGGAGCTACTTCCCATGATCACGCCCACGAGAGGCGTACTTTCTGAGGCTTCCACTTCAATGCTCTCCCAACCTCTCAGCCATTCCTATTTCGCTAAGAAACGTTGCCTGAGACACCGTTCCACCCTTTCGGCAACTGGATTTTGGCCAGCGACAAATCTGCTGCCGGTCAAAAGTTCGTAACAGCCGATGTAGCGTTGACTGGCTTGAACCGCCAGATCGTCTGCCAAGGGCGCAGGAGGCCCGTCACCGATGTAGCCGCGCGCGGCGTAGGCTAATCGGACGAACTCCTTGTCGTAATTCTCTGGTTCCACTACATTCTGGCCATTGCTACTACGCTGTCCGCTGACGGAACGAACATCTTCATAACTTGTCGCCGTCCAGAACCTGCTGGAATCTGGTGTATGAATTTCGTCAATAAGGAGGAGTTCGCCCTCATCGTTCAGGCCAAACTCATATTTGGTGTCCACCAGGAGCAGACCTCCCCGGGCTGCCACCTCCTGGCCGCGAGCAAAGAGCGCCAACGCGGCAGTACAGACTCTATCCCAAAGTTCACCGTCAACAAGACCATTTTCCACGATTTCCCTGCTGGTGATGAGTTCGTCATGGCCGCCCTTTTCGGCCTTGGTTGTTGGCGTGATAATCGGTTGGGGAAGCTGCTCATTCTTGCTCAATCCTTCGGGAAACTCCATGCCATATATGTATCGTTCGCCCTGGCTGTAGCGATACCAGAGGCTCGTCTTAGTAACCCCCGAAATATACCCTCGAACAACTACCTCAACTGGCAGCGGACGGCACTTCCGCCCGATTGTCACGTTCGGGTCAGGAGATTCAAGAAAGTGATTGGCGACGATATCTCGAGTTTCTTCGAACCAGAAGGCCGCAAGTTGATTTAGCACTTGCCCTTTGAATGGAACCAAACCCAGGATGTGATCGAAGGCGGACAGTCGGTCAGTAGTTATAATGATGAGCCGATTGTCTCTCTCATAGATGTCGCGTACCTTTCCACTGCGCTTTGGACCGAGAAATTCCAAGTCGAGTCCGGGAAAAGTCTGGTTCAGCAAATCGGGGTCCATCTTGAACGACTCCTTCTTACAAAAAGATTCGCATTACTCTTCGAGGGTGCCTTTCAGGCAAAGGCAAGGCCCATCATCGCTTGAAAGACTGAAAGTCCTAAGCCCTTTCTTCCACCGAGAGGACTCTGAATCGGGTCAATGTGATCCTCCGGATGGGGCATCAGCCCGATAACATTGCCTGCTCGGTTACAAATACCGGCGATGTCTGCAACAGATCCGTTTGGATTGATCGGGTAGCGCCCCCTGGCCGGTAATCCGTGCTCGTCGACATAACGAAACGCTACCAGCCCTTCCTTCTCCAGTCGTTTGAGTGCCTCGTCACTGGAAACCTGGAAATTGCCTTCTCCGTGCGCCACCGGGCAGAAGACAGGCCCTTCCAGATGTGCGAGGCAACTGGCCTTTGCCCCATGCTCCACCGCCAAGTGTATCCACCGACACTCAAATCGACCGCGAGAGTTCTGGGTTAGCGTCACCTGTCGCTGCTCCATTGACTGTGGTTCATCATTGTGGCGTGCGCCATTATCGGTGGAGCCAGGCAAGAAACCCGCCTTGACAAGCGTCTGGAAGCCATTGCAAATGCCTAAGACCGGTTTGCCAGCCTCGATAAACTCCCTCAGTTCATCGTGAAAGAATACTCGGAGATCCAGTGCCTGACGTACGCCCGCTCCGAGTGCATCGCCGTAGGAGAATCCACCCGGCAATACCAGCATACCAAATTCCGAGAATCGTCGGGAGCCAGCACGTAGTTGATTGATATGTACAATTTGGGGCGAGGCTCCAGCAAATTCACATGCGCGGGCTGCCTCGGCATCGCGGTTGGTCCCCGTGGCATGAAGGATCAGGACAGAGGGTTTCATGGCTGTCTCACTGTTTCGCCGAATTTCCCGGCGGGGTTGCCCGTTGGCCTGTTCATTCGAATTCAGCGCCTTGCCAAGAAGTGGCGATCTCCTCCAGAGATAAGGCGAAGAGCCGCTGCCCGTTCTCCATCACCTCCAAATTTCCGGTCTGAGTGACCGTACCCAAAGGCGCAATCGGCAGGTCGGTGAAACTTTCCTCGAAGACTTTCACGTCTCGACGAGCCACTTCCATTAAGAGTCGGCCGTTACTTTCGGCAAAAAGTGGGACAACCGGATGTGTGAAATCTCCTCCACTTACGGCTGAAATGTCCACCGCCGCGCCTAACCGGCCTCCGATACACATCTCGGCCAGCGCAACCGCAAGACCGCCTTCGCTCAGATCGTGGCAACTCTGAATCAGCCCGGACCGCATGGCCGCGTGCAGGGCACGATAACGATCTAATGGCTCATTGGGCATGGCGGGCGGCTCGCCCCCTTCCCACTCAAAGAGATGGCTGAGGAGAGACCCTCCAAATTCCTCCCTGGTCTCTCCAAGCAGATATATGAGATTCCCCGACTGCTTCAGGTCGGAGGTGCAAATTCTGCGCATGTCCGGTACGATTCCAACGGCCGAAATGAGAAGGGTTCCCGGAATCGGCTGACCTTCAAATTCATTGTAAAGGCTGTCCTTTCCGGAGATGAAGGGAGCATTATAGCTGACGGCAGCGTCGTAACATCCCTGACATGCGCGTACTAGCGCGCCAAGTCGATCGGGAATCGTTGGGTTACCCCAACAGAAGTTGTCCAGGAGCGCGACGGTATCCGGATCTGCGCCAACTGAAACCGCGTTTCGGAAGGCTTCGTCGACTGCGCTGACCGCCATGGCATAGCAGTCCCTCTTTCCTAGCAGCGGGTTTATGCCTGCGCTTAGGGTGAAGGCGCGTTGATGGCCCCAGGTACCAAGCGGCTTTAGCACCGCCGCGTCTGCTGGTCCGTTCATGTGTGGACCGACAAAAGGACGGACGAGTGTACCACCGCGGACTTCATGATCGTAGGTGCGAACGATCCCTTCTTTGCTCGCCACAGAAGGATGACTCAACATCCGGAGGAGAATCTCCTTGGCTTTCCTCGACGGCAAGTCGCGTCCAGTAAATGGCGCCGTGGACCAGTCCACAGTTTGTTCGCTGTATTGGGCTGTTCGCCGAGGAATGGGAAGGCCGCCATGCAGGAATGACATCGGTAACTCTGCCACGGCGAGGCCTCCGTAGCGCACACGCAACCAGCCATCGCCGCTGAACTGGCCGAGGTCGCGCATTTCAACGTCCCAGAGATCTGCAAGTTCCTGCAGCAGTGGGAGGTTGCTAGGAGGCACAGCAAGGACCATGCGCTCCTGGGCTTCAGAAAGCCAGATTTCCCAAGGAGTCAGGCCAGGATACTTGAGGGGAACATCCTGTAGCTCGATCTCAGCGCCAAGCTCCTCGCCCATTTCGCCCACAGCTGAAGAGAGACCGCCGGCGCCGCAGTCGGTTATGGCATTGTATAAGCGCTTGTCACGGGCCGCTTCGACCAACTCGATCAAGCCCTTCTCTGTAATAGGATCGCCGATCTGTACGGCGCTCCCGGACTCCGTATGCGTAGCCTGTGTCAACTCGGCCGAAGAGAATGTAGCACCGTGGATTCCGTCACGACCCGTGCGCCCACCCAGGACTACAATACGATCTCCCTGTTTGGGTTTGGTCGGATGAGAGCCCTTGGGAAGCAACCCCACCGCGCCACAAAAGACCAGGGGATTACCCAGGTACCCTTCATCGTATATGACTGCGCCGTTGACGGTCGGCAGGCCCAGCTTGTTTCCATAATCGCCAATTCCGGCAACCACGCCTTCTCTAACCCTGGCAGGGTGAAGAATGCCAGCGGGGAGCTCGTCCGGCGAAATGTCCTGGGGCCCAAAACAAAGGACATCGGTACAGGCAATTGGCCTGGCCGAAACTGCGATGATGTCGCGCACGACGCCGCCTATGCCAGTATTTGCTCCGCCGAAGGGCTCAAGAGCGGAAGGATGGTTGTGTGTTTCTACCTTGAAGGCCAGGTCAAAGTTGTCGTCAAACTCGATGATGCCGGCATCATCGACGAAGGCTGACCGAACCCAAGGACGATTCACCTTTTCGGTCGCGGCCTGAATATAGGTCTGCAGCAGCCCCGTTATCTCCTCGACTGGGAGCGCTTGGTTACGGGAGTCCTGCCGCGTGAAGGCAATGATTGATTTGAAAGTCTTATGAACGCAGTGCTCGCTCCATGTCTGTGCCAGGGTTTCCAGTTCTACGTCAGTGGGGTCGCGGCCTAACTCGTCATAAAAGCTCTGGATCTCCCTCATCTCCTCGGCGTCGAGCGAGAGCATTCTCTTTCGACTGCATTCGAGCAGCGCCTCCTCGCTTAAACTCGCCAGAGGAACTCGGTCCACAATATTAAGGGCATCGCTGCTGTGCCCAAAGACCGGTTCGACGGCCCCCAAGCTGTATCGCTCAATCGTGTCATTACACAGCAGGCCTCGGGCAACTCTGTGCAGTTCCTCCTCGGACAGATCTCCGGTCAGGCGATATTGCGTTGCCGTCGCCGCCTCTAAACTAAGAATTCCCAACTCAGCAGCGCCGCGCTCGAGTACGCGTGCGGCCACGTCGGTAACGCCCGGGCGTAGAGCCACCTCGATGATATGATCGGCCGAAGTGGAAGCGATCTGACTTGATATGTCATCTGAGCGAGTGTGCGGCAGAGGGGTAACACGGGCCGATTCGGTGACAGGATCGACCAATAGGAGGGCACAGAGTCTTTCGACCTGGTCTGAGCTAGGAGATTCGCTTGAATTGCTTGTCAGAAAATAGAGTTGAGTCTTGTTGCAGGACTGAAGAGAATCGATCCCCAATCGGTGAGCGGCTGCCGTGATCCTAGGTTCGTCTTCCCCGCTATGGTTGGTTACTTCAATGCGGAAGATGTTCACAGCATTCCTCTGCACAAAAAAGACCCGATGTCATTTTGTGGAAGTCCACCTTATGACATTGGGCTTTTTTGAAACCGCAGGCACTGATTCAACCGGCCCAATCGGGCGGCTCTTCTGTACCCCCAAGGGGATTCGAACCCCTGTTGCAGGCTTGAAAGGCCTGAGTCCTAGTCCTCTAGACGATGGGGGCGTGCTGGAGGCTGGCACGAGGGCAAGTCTACCAGCATAGGTGCCTGGTGGTCAAATCTCGCGGCCCTGAAGATCGGTTAAATCTTGCACAATAGTGGACACATTTTCGCTGCCAATCAGATGCCAAACTCTTGAGAAAGACATTCGATGCCTACCGCATGGAGGGGTTCCGCCTACTGATCTGCCAGAGCTCCACGACCAGACTGGCAGGGTAATGCGTGGGATCAAAATCGTCGGTCTCCCATGCGTCGCACCCTACGCGGGCGAACAGTTCTTCTATCGTTCGGGAAGAGTGATGTTGCGCTTCGCCCTCAATCTGGTAGAGATAGGATGCCGATGGCAAGATCACAGGGTGACCCATTTCATACAGGGCATAGGCAGTATCGCTGTTACCCAGTGCCAACAGGAAGTCGTCCGCTCCCTGCTCGATCCTGTCGCTGTCACGCAATGTACTTACATCGAGCCTGAAGGCGAAGTGGCTGCGCAGATACCCCTCTTCCAGGAGGAATTTACCGACGCATTGTATGGCGGATTCCACCAACGCCAGATCAGCACCATTTTTGAGAGTCTGAGGCAGATCTAGGGCCAGATGTTCTGAGAGATGGGAAAAGAAGCGCGCTCCTACGCTTTCCGCGAACTCACGGCGCGCACGACTCAGGTCATCGCCGCTGAACCGTGAAGCAAGTTTCCGGTAAGCAGAAAGAAAGAATGCGTAGGATAGCGCGTCAAACTCGCCTGATTGAACTGTGCCCAAACCTGTCGAAGCGGCAAAACTTGCTGCTAGCCAAGGTCGAGCTTGCCGACCGTAAACTAAGGAAATGTATTCGTCGACAGTTTCCTGGATCGAGGAAACACTGTTCTCAGACGGAGCCAAGGGTTGCCACTGGCTTAAGATCGAGTCTGCCATAAGTGCCAGAAGGGACTCCCCCATCGGCCACCACTCTTGATATTCGGGATAAGGGTGCGAAGATACGGCAGTTGAAAGTGTGGGTGACATGGGCTTGCATTCCTGAGTGGAGACACGTATTCCCTGATCTGCTCCATCCTGTAATATCATATTGGCATGGTGCCATGCCCTTTCATTGGACATATTCTACCTGAACCAGTAAGTGGAGGAACAATGAAACGATTACTGTCAGTACTGCTTATGTTGGTCTTGTTAACGGGCGCGTGCGTGGCGCCAGTTGCGCCACAAGGCGCTCCTTCTAGTGAAGGCGCAACCGAAGCTATGGACGACCTGCTCGGAGAAATCACCTCCCGCGGCACCATCCGTATTTCCACGGACCCCAACTATGCCCCCCAGAGTTTCCTGGATGAGAGTGGCAACTTCGTGGGCTTCGACGTAGACGTAGCCCAGGAGATTGCCAAGCGGCTCGGCGTTGAAGTGGAGTTCGTCACGCCCGATTGGGACTTGATTACGGCCGGGAAATGGGGGGGCCAGTGGGATATGAGCGTCGGTTCTATGACCATCACGACGGCGCGGCAAGAGATCCTCGACTTCGCTTCTCCCTCATACTATTATACACCGGCGCAGTTTGCCGCGGTGAACGGCTCCGGGATAGAGACTTTGGACGATCTGAACGGCGCGACGGTCTGCGTGGGGGCCTCTACCACATATGAAAGTTGGTTGATGGGTGATATGGAAGGACTGGGGTTGCCTGCCGCCAGCTTCTACGTTGACGGGCCGCCCGCCGATGTTTCCATTATCCCCCTTTCGACCGACAACGATTGTGCACAGCAGATTCAAGCAGGCCGCCACGAGTTTCAAGCTTTCCTGACTTCGAATACAGTAGTAGAAGCGGCCATCGCCCAAGGGGTGCCGGTCCACAAAGTTGGAACGCCGGTCTTCTCGGAGAATCTTGCTGTGGCATTCGACAAAAGCGCGTCCCGTGAAGTAACAAGCCTGGTAGAAAAGGTTAGCGGGATAATCGCTGATATGCATGAAGACGGCACGCTGAGCGGCCTGTCGATGGAATGGTTTGGAGAGGATCTGACAACTGATCCAACCAAATAGGCGAGAGCAGGATCAACGGTCAGAACTGCGGCCCTGAGGCAGCCTCTGCTGGGCAGAGCTGGGAGCGCAGTCGTTTGTCACGGAAGGCGATATGTCGGCTGCACCCACAGAAGACAGGTTTGCAGCACAGGCTGAGCAGATTCTGGCGTCACAGCAACGTGACGCCCTTCGCTTTACCTTGGGCGTGCGCGTTTCCTACGCGGTCTTGTTACTGGCCCTTGCTTACGCGTTCAGCGGGTCCCAGTTTACGGTCGCCGGTCTGAAATTCACGACAATTTCCCTGGACTGGGCCTTCATTCGCAGCCATTGGTTCTTTATATTCAACGGTGTCTGGCTGACAATTCTGCTATCGGTTCTGTCAATCCTTCTGGCGACCGTACTCTCGCTCTTGGGCGCTTTTGGACGACTGTCAAAATCACCCCCAGCATACGCGCTGGCGACCTTCTACATTTCTCTGATCAGGGGCACCCCCCTGCTTCTGCAGGTCGTTTTCTTTTTCCTGGCTTTGCCGCAATTGGGCATTCGGTTGTCAGGCTTGTCGGCGGGGGTGCTGGCGCTGGGGTTGAACTACGGCGCTTATATGACCGAGATCATGCGCGCAGGCATTCAGTCGGTAGACGCCGGCCAGCGGGAAGCGGCAGAGTCAATGGGCATGACCCATTTTCAGATCATGCGGTTCATCGTCCTTCCACAGGCTCTACGGTTGGTCATCCCCCCCATCGGCAACCAATTCATTGCCATGCTGAAGGACACTTCGCTTATCTCTGTGACGGGATTCGTATGGGAGCTTTTGTGGAGGGCACAGAAACAAGGCAGGGCCAATTTTCGCAGTCTGGAAGCCTTACTGATCGCTGCTGTTTTCTATTGGATTATTACGATTATTTTCTCTACGTTTCAAACCCAAATCGAATTACGCCTGTCAAGAGGATTTCGCTCGGCTTTGTGAGAGGGACCAAAGCGGACTCATTAGCAGGCAAAGTTTGAGTAGTGCCCACTGGAGATGTTCCCGCGTGAAAACGGAATGGCGGCTCGATACGCGATTCCTCAGAAATATGGAGATAGAATACCATGACTCCCAAGTTCAGCATCTGTTCATATAGCTTTCGCCGTTCATTCGAGAGCGGCGAAATGGACTATCGCGCATATGTAGAATTCAACCGGATCCATGGTTTTTCCCAGTTGGACCCGTGGATGAAACACGTTGAGCCGGCCCTGGACGATAGGAGTTGGCTGGCTGACGCCAAGAGAATGGCAGAGGATGCAGGACTGCCCTATGGTTGCATTGCGGTGGACGGCGGTCATATCTACGAGAAAACGGCGGCCGAACGTTTAGAGTGTCGGGAAATGGCTTATCGCTGGCTGGACGTTGCAGCGTCTCTAAACGCTTCGCAGATGCGCATTGACACCGGCGGGCCTGAGGAGTTGACCGACGAAATTTTCGGAATCATAGTCGACGGCTACAATGACCTCATACCCAGGGCGCAGGCAGCGGGAGTGGAGATCGTGGTGGAGAACCACTGGGGCCCGACCAAGTATCCGGAGAACACAGTGCGCCTGCTTGAGGAAGTTGAAGGACTGGGGCTGCTGTTCGACACGAATAACTGGGCCGAGGGAATGCAGGAAAGAGCCTGGCAGATGTGCGCACGCTACGCCCGCCTCACCCATTTTAAGACATTCTCTTTCGACAGCCAGGGCAATGATCCATCGGTCGATCTTCACAAAGCGCTTTCGATCCTGCGGGAGAACGACTATGACGGGGTCTGGGGTATAGAATCAACCCCTGCGGATGGAGACGAGGAAGGCGCTGCGGTCAAGACAAGAGATCTGATACGCCGAGCGCTGGACGGGTAAGAAACAGAGTGCAGAGGGCTCCGAGATTTCGGCGACTTCAGCCAACTGGGAATACTCTATAAACCTACATTCAGTCACCTTAGCCAAGAGAATCGCACAATGACAGAAGAAAAGACTCGAATCGGAATTATCGGCGTTGGCCAGATAGGAAAGGGCCACGTTCACACTTATATGGGTATGCCGCACGTTGAGATCGCGGCGATTTCCGATATTAACGAGGCCGAGGCCCAGAGGGTAGCGGCAGAAAACGGCATCGCCGACATTTACACGGATTTCAGGCAGTTGCTGGCTCGGGACGACATCGTAGCAGTCGATGTCTGCCTTCACAACAACTTTCACGCCGCGGCGACTGTGGCGGCGCTTGAGGCAGGCAAGCATGTATTCTGCGAGAAGCCGATGGCCGGCGCGTATATCGACGCAGAGAAGATGTTGGCGACGGCGAAGGAGTGCGGCCTGATGCTTAGTATTCAGAACCGCGAATACTTCATCAACGAGACGAAAGCGGCTAAATCGCTGATTGACGGCGGTTACCTTGGCAAGCTGTATCATGCCCGCTCAACGGGTTACCGACGGCGGGGCCGTCCCTTTGTGGACGGTTACGGCTCGCCCTTATTCGTGAACAAAGATACCGCCAGCGGCGGCGCGCTCTACGATATGGGCGTCTATCATATTTCCACTGTGCTCTACTTACTGGGCAATCCTGACGTGCTACGCATCTCCGGCAAAACCTACCAGGAAATTGCCATGGATGCTGCGAGGCGTGAACGCAGCAACTACAATGTGGAGGAGTTGGGGTTGGGCTTTGTACGGATGGCGGACAACATCACGTTGGACATCATCGAAGCTTGGGCAGTCCACCTGGACGCTTTCGAGGGATCCTACGTCGTCGGCAACGAGGGCGGCGTGCACCTCGATCCCTTTGGATTCTTCCACAGCGCCGGCGATCTGGACTTGGACTCATCGGCCGACTTACGAATGTTCGACTTTCGTCTGCACAACGTCCGAGAGCAGGGAGACATTTACGACGGCACCCAGCAGCACTGGATCGCGGCGGTTGAAGGTAGGGTTGAATTGCTGCCGACGGCGGAAATTGCGCTGAACTGCATGCTCATTTCGGAAGGCATTTACCTGTCTAATCAGTTGGGCCGGGAAGTGAGCGCTGAAGAGGTACGTGAAGCCTCAGTTTCGACTGCAGTGGCAATCTGACAGGATTTCGAATACTTGCTCACCTACGAAGAAGAAATACTCGCCATGTCGAACTCCGTTTTCTTCGCGGGTGAGGCAGGTCTGTCAATAGTAGAATTCGAGTGTCAGACGGCCTGGCAGCGAATTAGGCGGGCTGGTTCGTTGTGGTCGTTGCGGACTACTTGGGCCTCGCCGGGGGGTATGAACGCACCATCGTGGCGGCCTGCTTGAAAGGTGTCACCGGCGGATCTGATTGTTACTTCCCCGTCCCAAACAAACCAGACTGCTTCTTTGTCTGAAGATGCAGGCGCCTCTACCTTTCCCCCTTCCTCAAGTTCATAGAAGTCGAGCCGCATTTCCGGCGTCCCATTGACAGGTGAAGCGGGCTGCCACGCTTGCGTCTCGCCGCGCACCGAGAATTCTCCAGACGCAAGCTGGTCGATGCGGACAGTGGTCTTGTGATTTTCCGGCGGGCGCGGAGTCTTACCGGTTTGAGAAGGGTCACGCTCTCCACGGTACAGCGCAAAGTCTGGAGGTGCCTGGAAGCTTATGAGAGTCGCTTCGGCACCGCTGGTATTGACTGTGCCATGAACTTCTGGAGACGGAACGTAAGCGAATTGGCCTGCACTTATTGGAGTGTAGGCATCCCCTTGTCGTACAGACACACCTCCCTCGAGTACAATGAAAATGTCGGCAGAATCCTCGTGAAAGTGTTGAGGAAACTCCTCGCCTGCCTGGAAAATCGAATAGTTCAATGTAATGTCGTTTGCGCCTGTGGACGGCCCGACAAGGTTTCGGGAATCGCCCTTGCCCATCTGAAAAGTGGCCGCCTTTCTTGCAGATAGCAGAGTTGCCATGTTTCATCTCCAGCTGCTCTTGATGTGGGCGCATGCCCACGACTAGGAACTTGGTGCTTCGAATTCTGGGCGCGGTCTTTGTCTGCCCCTAGGAAGGGACTGTTTGCCCGGCATTTGGTCCGCTGAAGTCGAGGAGAGCAAGAATGCTTCGACTACACACCATAGTGCGAACCGTCGCTCAGGTTGTTTGCTGCGCGCACAGGGCGGAAGAGAGTTTGGCGAAGTGGCGGCATCGAGGCCACAAGTTCGGGATTCGGATCCCAGTCGTGCCACTTGCTGTCCACCGTATTATAGCAACTGAATATCGCCACCCGCGGCGTCTCGCGATTGGTCCACGGTCGGGCACTATGGGTCAGCGACTCGGTGAAAAAGAGAACCGAACCGGCAGGACATGTGTAATCGTCCCAGATCGGCGAGTGCTGGTCATGAATCGAGTCGGGAGCGGGATAGGCGGTCTTGTGGCTGCCGGTCACCAGGAGCGTGCCGTCGCCCTCGCGGACCGGGTTCAGTTCCCAGACTACTCGAGTGAGCCCTGCGTGCGACTTGCCGGGAACACTGTGGTAAAAATGCGTGTCTCCGGGAAAGCGAAAGAAGCCGCTGCCGTTGTGAGGCCCGAACTTACCTTCGCCAGCTTCTCGGTAGAACAGGTGAGAGGACTCCAAGCGGAACCCGTAACAGTTCTGTCGCGAGAGAGGCGGGAAGGCGACGAATTCGTTCATAAAGCCGACGACTACAGGATGATCGGCCAGTTTCTGCAGCGGCCCGCCAAGCGTAGATCTCTCTTTCTCAGGAACGGACTCGGGTTCATGCTGAAGCCGCAGACCGAAATCGCGCATCTCAGCCGCCTCGTCTTCGGACAGAACGCCCGGAATGAGAAGCCAGCCACGCGCGTCGAAGAGGTATTTCTGTTCCTGCGTCAGGTTCACGACCGGTAGTCCGTCAGCGTTTGCGGAAGGGAATTCCTGCATACTCATATCAAGTTGCTGGCCGAGGCTATGGGCAAAGATGTAGGGTGTATTTTTGGCGTTCTGCCTGTTGGTCGTCATGGTAGTTCCGTTCCTTTCGGTTAAACGAGTGGCCTGCTGCTCCATTGGCAGGCCACCAGTGATTCCAACCCACCTTCTGACCGAATCATACATCAAGAACTTACTTTGCTAAAGTGCCCCTAAAGGGCTTTTGACAGGAGCGGTTATTCGACAATTATGGGATTTTTTGAGACGTTTGGCGCTCTCCAGTGCAGATGATAAACTCACTCGAAAACGCGAGTATCGAAAATCGAAAAGGAAGCAGTCATATGCCGGTTGACATTCTGCCCGATTAGAGTTTGCAATTCTCCCTATTTTCTACGTTTGGTATGGCCAACCACAGTTTGAGGAGAAAACGAAATGACGAAACTCACACGTAGGAACTTGCTGAAAGGGGCCGGTTTCGCAGCCGCTGGCGGGTTGCTGGCGGCCTGTGCTGCGCCGGCGGCGCCGGCAACAGAGGGTGACGGCGCCGCTGCGCCCTCTCAAGAGATGCTCGAACTGCGGGTCGGTGCGATCGCCGGCATCGTTACTGAAGGCTTGCAGGCGCAGGCGGACCTGTACATGGAGGAGAACCCTAACATTTCAATGACGATTGACGTGCTTGCAGACGAGCAATACCAGCAGGCGTTCCTGCTATTTTCCAGCGAGGACACACCGGACGTCTCGTGGTTCCAGTGCGTGCCGGCCAATCGCTTCAACGATATGGTAACCAATCAGATTCTTGTCCCGTTTGATGACCTGTACGAGCAGGAAGGTTGGTTCGACGCATATCCTGAAGGCATTGTTGACTTCCAGCGACAGCCGGACGGTCACTTTTACTCGGCGACAAGCTCCGTTGTTTGGACCCCTTATACCTACTACAACAAGGAGATCTTCGAGGAGGTTGGCGTCACTCCGCCGGAAACTTGGGACGATCTCTATGAAATGTCAGCCGAAATACGTTCTGCCGGGTACCAGCCACTGGCCGTTGACTACAACATGGGAATCCAGAGCCATTTCAGTGACGGTATGCAACTCCGATCCTGGAGCCGGGACCAATACAACTGTATGCCGATACAGTGGCGTGAGGACCGGCCGGCGTCTTGCAACGAGTACAGTTGGACGGACCCGGACTCTGTGCGGATCTACGAGTATATTCAAGCAATGGTCGACAACGGGGTATTCGTCGACGGCGTGACGGGACTGACGGATTATCAGAACGGCAGGTCGTTGTTCACGACGGGCAAGACGGCGATGTGGCAAACTGGCTCGTGGGACGGCGGCGGGGCAGGGCTGACTCGAGACGTCGAATTCGAAGTGGGCTATTTCTACTATCCTGAGATCAGGCCGGAACGGACCGGCAAGGTTGGGGCCTGGGTTCCTGACGGGCTAATCGTTCCCAAGTCGGGCAGTAACATTGAAGCCGCGCTGGAGTTCGTGGCCTGGGC
Source organism: Caldilineaceae bacterium (assembly GCA_958295845.1). Classification (GTDB taxonomy): domain Bacteria; phylum Chloroflexota; class Anaerolineae; order Caldilineales; family Caldilineaceae; genus Bin5. The sequence goes on along the minus strand of OY282376.1, from coordinate 2,719,822 downwards.
CTACCGTCTGCCGCAGGCTTCGCTGTATGCACAGACTGCAGGAATCCCCCATGGCCGCGCCGACATTCCCAGTGAAGTGTATGCTGAGATCCTTAGCGAGATGCAGCTGAGTTTCCTGGAAGACAACAAAGAGTTTGGGACACCGGCGCTGTTCGAAGCTTCGAGCAGCCAACCCTACCAGCAAGCGACGGTCAAATCGGTCGACCAGATGATGGCGGGGGGGTTAACACCTGAAGAGGCCGGGGCTTGGATGCAGGAAAAGACCGTGGAGATTCAAGCCGAACAGAGCTAGACGGCGAAGGGATCCGGAAAACGCGATTGAAATGTAAGGGAATCTTGAGCAGGGAGGTTCGCAAGGGCCTCCCTGTTTTGGTATGGAGGTGCAAAGTTGGCAACAGTGAATTCAAGACAGGGGACAGGGGCAGCAGGCGACGGCAGGTTAATGCGTAACCTCAAGAACGCGCTGCCGTGGTATCTTTTCATTGCGCCGGCTTCGCTGATGCTAATGGCTCTGATGGCCTACCCGCTGTTTGACACCCTGCGGCTGTCGCTTTTCAAGTGGGGCGGGCTGGGGCCGCAGACATTTGTGGGGATGAGAAACTTCTCCAAGCTGTTAGGCGATGAGATATTTTGGCGCGCTCTGAGTAACAGCTTTATCTTCGCCATTGTCGTTCCCTTTGTCACAGTGTCGGTCGGTCTGTTTCTTGGGGTGGCAATCAGCCGCCGCATGAAGGGGTGGCAGGTCTATCGCATCGCTTTCTTCATTCCTGTGATGATGTCAGGGGTGGTGGTGGCGACGCTTTGGGCGAACATGTTTGAGTTCAATCACGGTCTGTTTAACACCGTGCTGCGGGGCATTGGCCTAGACGGCCTGGCGCAGAACTGGCTGGGAGACCGAAATGTCGCATTGATGAGCGTCATGCTAGTACCGATATGGCAGTCGGTGGGCTTTCCAATGATCGTGTTGCTGGCCGCGATAGAAGGCATTCCGCAGGAGATGCACGATGCCGCCACGATGGACGGCGTCAATGAGTGGCAGCGCATCTGGGGCCTGATCGTACCGTTAATCAAACCAGTGCTGGCCTCGATAACCATGCTCTCGATCATCGGTGCGATGAAAGTTTTCGACATCGTGCTGGTGATGACGAAGGGTGGGCCAGCCTTCAGTACGCAAGTACTGGGCTATTACTTGTTCGAGACGGCCTTCCGTTCCGGCAATTTCGGCTACGGTTCAGCCATCGCAGTTGTAATGTTCGCCGTCGTCTTCGCTGTGGCCTACGGATATGTAAAGGGCGTGCGAATTGAAAGCGTTGAGTATTGATCTGCAGGTGTTACCGAGAGTCAGGCATTGCGAGTTGACTTAGACGAATTGAATAGCGAGTCTGGGACTGGCGATCTTGGGGAAAGGTTGAGACAGATGGCGGTTGACAGGTTAACTTCACAGCGAACAGAAGGAAGTGTAGAGGGAGGCAAGACGGCGGGATGGTGGGCCGGGAGCAGTTTGCGGCCAATCATCTATGGACTGCTTGTCGTTGGAGCCCTTATTCAGGTTTACCCGATATTCTTCCTGCTGATGAACACGTTCAAAACGGACACCCAGATACTGAACACGCCCTTCAGTCTGCCTACAAACTTTTCACTTGCTCCTTTTGTGGACGTTTGGACCGGCGAACGAACGGGAATGTTTTTCGGCAGATATTTCTTCAACAGCGTGATCGTGCTTGCAGCCACATTGGTGTTGATGCTGGCGATTTCCTGTCTGTGCGGCTACGCAATGGCACGCGGACAATTTCCCGGAAACGGCACCCTCCATCAGGCCCTGCTGCTTAGCCTGGCTGTACCTGCTCACGCACTGGCGATTCCACTGTACTTTTTTGTCGGGAGCCTGGGACTGCGCAACAGCCTCTTCGGTCTGACACTAGTCTATGCTGCGCTTGGAGCCCCGTTCACAATCATTCTGATGCGCGCCTACTTCATGCATTTGCCTGTGGAGCTGGAAGAGGCCGCGCGTATCGACGGGTGCGGTCGGCTGGGCGTCTTTTTGCGCATTGTAGTGCCAATTAGCCGCGGCCCAATCGCCGGTATGGCGATTATCAACATCAACTGGATTTGGAGTGAGCTTTTCTTCTCGCTTATTCTCATGAATAAGGCCGACGTACGCACTTTGCCGCTGGCAATCGCACTGTACAAGCCGGCGCCAATGACGGTGGAGACTGTGCTGGGACTGCAATACGCGGCGATGGCAATTGCTACGATTCCAGTCCTAATCCTGTTCTTCATATTCCAAAGACAGATCGCGTCGGGAATGACAATGGGCGCGTTCAAGTAGCGGGGATCGTGCCCGCGACCGATAGGGTCGATGGATGCCGGACCTTTACGCTGAGAAGACTGAGAGATACAGATGGCGAGTTCGATTTCAAGACCACTACTAGATTTGCTGAAGCCCATTGCCAAGCGTGGCCTTCTGACCTGGGAACGGCTGGAGTCGGGGGTTGTATTTGACCTGACCTCGGAGCAGATGCTGTCCAACCCCTATCCTACCTATCAGAGTCTGCGAGAAAGAGACCCGGTCCATCGGATGAGGCTGGTGGATGGCTGGGTCCTCACTCGGTACGATGACGTGCAGGCCATGTTACTGGATCACAAGCGCTTTTCGAACTGGGGACCCGGGGCGGGCGATCGAGTGTACACGAGGGACCGAAGCATGCTCGACTTGGATCCTCCCGATCACACACGCTTGCGTTCTCTCGTATCCAAAGCATTTACACCCCGCTCAGTGGCCGCGCTGGAACCGCGCATTGCAGAGATCGTGGAGGAATTGCTGGACAGCGTTGAAGGGAAGGAGCGGTTCGACCTGATCGACAGTTTCGCGTTCCCGCTCCCAGTCATCGTCATCGCAGAAATGCTGGGCGTTCCGGCCCAGGACTTGGACAACTTCAAAGAGTGGTCTAACGACATCGTTCTTTCGCTGGAACCCATTCTCAGTAGGGAACAGAGGGAACAGTTCCGCCGTTCGGAACAGGAGCTTTACGAGTACTTCGAGAGTATCATTGCGCGGAGGAGGCAGGATCCGCAGGACGACCTTGTGAGTGCACTGTTGGCCGCCGAGGAAGACGGCGACAGGCTATCGCATGGCGAACTTCTGGCTACCTTATTGCTATTGCTGGTGGCGGGAAATGAAACGACACGCAATTTGATTGGCAACGGATTGTTGGCGCTGTTGCGGAATCCAGAAGAGTTGGAGCGGCTGAAAGAGCAGCCCGAGCTACTAAGCCCGGCCATTGACGAGTTGCTACGCTACGACAGTCCTGTGCAACTGGATGGACGGACCTTAGTAGAGGATGTAGAAATGGGAGGTAAGCGGATGCGCGCGGGTCAGCAGGTTGTTGGCATCGTTGGCGCCGCAAATCGTGACCCCGAGGCTTTTGCGAATCCGGACAGGCTTGACATCGGCCGCGATGAGAAGAGCCACATCTCCTTTGGAAGAGGGATTCACTATTGTTTGGGCGCATCACTGGCGATGCTGGAAGGGCGAATTGCATTGGCCGGTCTGCTGGAGCGGTATTCTTCGATTCGCCTGGCGGCCGAGCCTCAGCAGAGAAAGCAGGTCGTTCTGCGAGGCGTCGAAAACCTTTTTGTTGACGTTGAGCGCCCTTCAAGGATTGCGGTGGTTGAGAAAAAAGACCGCGGACAGATTGAATCGGATATACTGGATTCTTGACTTTGTCTATCAGTTACGTTAGCCTTGGTTCAACGTTGTAAGTCCAGAGTCAATGAGACATTTCTCGAGAATGACGTACCTTAGTCCCGAAATTGCGAGGAGGAGGCCCGCGGGAAGCGGGCGCAAAGATCGACTGCAGCGTTCCTAAAGGAAGGCTGTTGCAGTACTTAGCACTCTTCGCTCGTTTCCCGTTAGCCGCTTCGGAATGTCCGAAGTGGCATTTTTTGTTTGGGCATCTTACGCTTAAGTGAAATAGACGCAAGCTTGGCAGTATATTTTTTCATCAGGACTGCAGAGTAACGGCAAAGTCTACAGACGAGCCACCCAGTGGATAAAGGAGTGTGTATGGCTGCTATGGGATCTGTCAGAAAGGCAGTGCTCGCCTATTCAGGCGGCCTGGATACGAGCGTGATCGTTCCGTGGCTTAAGAACAACTACGGTTGCGAAGTCATCTGTTTCTGCGCCAACCTGGGCCAGGAGGAGGAGCTGGACGGTCTGGAGGAAAAGGCGATCGCATCCGGGGCCACGCGATGTTACGTTGAGGACCTGAGGGCCGAGTTCCTGACCGACTTCGTATTTCCGACGATGCAGGCTGGCGCGATTTACGAGCGCGACTATCTGCTGGGCACTTCGTTCGCGCGTCCCCTTATCGCCAAGAGGCTGGTGGAGATTGCGCGGCTTGAAGGAGCGGACGCGGTGTCTCACGGCGCGACGGGGAAGGGCAACGACCAGGTGCGTTTTGAGTTGACGGTGATGGCGCTGAATCCGAAGCTGAAGATCATCGCGCCGTGGCGGGAATGGGATATTCGCGGGCGCTCGGATGCGCTGGATTACGCCGAGGAGCACAACGTTCCGGTGAAGGCGTCGGCTGACCGCATCTACAGCCAAGACCGCAATCTCTGGCACCTGAGCAACGAGGGTGGTCCGCTGGAAGACCCGTGGACAGAGCCCCCAGCCGACATGTTCGAATGGACGCGCTCACCGGAGGAGGCGCCTGATGAGCCGGGATATGTGGAAGTCTATTTCCGCCGAGGTTTTCCTGAACGCCTGAACGGGGCTGCGATGGGGCCGGTCGAGCTGGTTCAGCAGCTCAATGAAATCGGCTGTTTGCATGGCATCGGTCGTGTCGACCTGGTTGAAAACCGCCTTGTAGGTATGAAGAGCCGAGGCGTCTACGAGACCCCAGGCGGCACGATTCTTTATAGGGCGCACGCCGCGCTGGAGCAGTTGTGCTTGGACAAGGATACCCTGCACTGGAAGCAGCAGGTTGGGCTGCGTTACGCCGAATTAGTGTACAACGGCCAGTGGTTCACACCACTGCGCAAGGCACTGGACGCGTTTGTGCAGGAGACTGAGAAAGCGATCAGCGGTACGGTACGTCTAAAACTCTACAAGGGCAACGCGATGTTGGTTGGGCGCAGATCGCCTCATAGCCTGTACCGTGAGGACTACGTCACTTTTGACGAAGACGACGTATACAACCAAGCTGACGCGGAAGGTTTCATTCGACTATTTGGGCTTCCTCTGAAGGTCGAGGCGCTGCTCAGAGAGGAGCAACCGGCGGATTCAATGCCGCCCTCGCCGGACCGGGCTGCGACGGCAGGAGGAGATTGGATCAAGAGGGACTAATCGTGACTGGTCGCAGTGACTGTCAGTAAACGATAAACAGCAGTTAGGGCTCAAACAGCTCTTGGTACATTCAAAATACTTGGAGACAGATATGTCTGAGAAAGAACATGCTTTTGCGGGGCCGTCATCGCCACCAATTCCCGTGCAGGGATTCGACACGGCAGGGATTCACTGTGGAATAAAGCCGACGGGGGCGCTGGACCTGGCGTTGATCGCCAGCCCGGCGCCTTGCAAGGCCGCGGCAGTCTTTACACAAAATGCATTTCCGGCTGCGCCAGTTCTGTATGATAGAGATCTGCTACAGTTGAATCCTGAGGGGACGCATGGCGTCGTCGTCAACAGCGGCAATGCCAACGCTTGTACGAGCGCCGAAGGTAACGCCAATGCCCGCCGCATGGCAGAGGCCGCAGAGAAGAGTCTGGGCAGCACGGATAATACTGCCTTTGTAATGAGCACCGGCGTGATCGGCGTGCAACTGCCGATTGGCGTAGTTGAAGCTGGCATACCTGAAGTTGCGGCCAAGTTGCGGCCAGACGGCTGGGAAGAAGCGGCCGAGGCTATCATGACGACGGATGTCTTTCCCAAGTGGGCATCCTGTCAGGCGGACATTGACGGGACGAAGGTGACGGTAACAGGAATCGGCAAAGGGGCAGGTATGATTCACCCCAACATGGCCACGATGCTTGCGACTCTGGCGACAGATGTTGCGATCGCGCAGCGCCTCCTGCAGGAGGCGCTGGCTGATGCGGTCAGCCATAGTTTCAACCGCATCAGCATTGACGGCGATACGAGTACAAACGACACGGTGCTCGTGCTCGCCAATGGAGCGGCCGGGAACTCCGAGATTACCAGCAAGGGCGCGGATTACGACGCGTTTGTGGATGCGCTGACGGCGGCCTCGATGGAGCTAGCGAAACTGATTGTTCGCAACGGCGAGGGCGTGACGAAATTCGTGACTATCCAAATTGAAGGCGCGGTCAGCGACGACGAGGCTCACACAGTTGCCAATTCGATCGCCAAGAGCCCCTTGGTGAAAACGGCTTTCTTTGGACATGATGCCAACTGGGGGCGCATACTGTGTGCGGTCGGGTATTCGGGAGCCACTGTGGACCCAACCAAGGCGCACCTGTTCATCGCCGCTGGCCAACCAGAAGCGGGCAGCCCAGAGCTGCAGCTGGTAGACGCCGGCACGCCGACGGCCTACGAGGAGGCTGATGCCTCAGCGATCTTTGCAGAGAGCGAGATCAGTGTTCGTGTTTCGCTTGGGCTGGGGAGCGGGGCAGCAACGGTCTGGACCTGCGATTTCAGTTACGACTATGTGTCGATCAACGCGGAGTACAGAACGTAGAGTCATCCGTATGTGGCCGGTTGGCACGGGATGAAAACTAGAGTAGAGAGCGGGAGATAAAAGCCGCCTGGGTGCTGTTCAGCGACAGTGATTCCCAGGCGGCTTTCGCGTTCAGACGCCCCAGCGCTGGCGGGCTTGCTCCATGGGGACGGTTTCGCCCTTCATCCAGGCGTAGTGTGCGATCGGGTTTTCGCCGATCCAGCGTTCGTCGACCGGTTCGTCGGCGCGCTGGTAGCGGGTGTCGCAACTGAGGCGGAAGCGTCCGGTTGTGTTGGTGAGGGAGCCGTGCATGGTGTACATGCCGAAAATGAGGGCGTCGCCCATTTCGAATTCGGCGCTGCGCCACTGACCGCCATAGGTATCGACGAGCTCGACGGGGTCGTTGGAGAACCAGCCGGTTACTTTATCGCGGTCCACGTCCATTTCGCCATAGGTCTGCCTGATGCGATCGAAGCGGTGGGAGCCGACAAGTAGGGCGAGTGGGCCCATATCGTAGGGCAGGTCGCCGAGGGGCGTCCATACGGTGAAGACGTTCTGGGTGCCGCGGCCCATGTAGACGATGTCGTAATGGGCGCCGGTGAAGGCGCCGTTTGGGACTACGCGCAACCATTTGAAGTCGTAGGTAAGACTGGGCCCTTCGAGGTATTCGGCGAAGAACTGCATCAGCGTAGGGGCTTCGACGACATCCAGGAATTCGGGCGTGTGGGTGACGGCTTTGGAGCCGCCGTAGAACTTGCCGCGTTTGCCTTCGGAGATTACGCCGTCCATGAGGGATGCGCCGGGCGCGAGTTGCTCGGCCTTTTCCAGATTCTCGAGTACGACGCGGCGGGCCTCTTTAACTTTCTGCCGGTCGTGCAGACCGCGAATGAGCAAATAGCCTTCATCCTGCAGACGACTGCGCAGGGCAGGCATGTCCTCCCTGTTTGCGGTCGAATCCCGTAGTTCATCGAGATATCGTCCTCCCATCTCGAGATCGTGTTTCCCCATCGTTAGTTTCATAGTTCAGATTCCGGATTTCAAAGTTGGAATTGCGGTTTATTTGATGCTGCCTGCGGTCAGGCCGGCGATGAAGTAGCGCTGGGCGAACAGGAAAATGAGCAGAATTGGTAGGATGGAAACGAAAGAGGCCGTGAAAATGAGATGGAGTGGAACTGGCCTGCCTGATACGCCCGAATCCAACACGGCAAGAAATAGCGGTAGCGTGTACAGTTCCGGCTTGTTGAGATAGATCAACGGGCCCATAAAGGCGTTCCAGTGGCCCATGAAAGAGAAGATGGCGAGGGCAGCCATGCCGGGCAGGACGACGGGCGCAACGACGCGCCAATAGGTGGCGAAGGGGCCGCAGCCGTCGATGCGGGCGGCTTCTATCATCTCGTCGGGCACCGTGGTCATGTACTGCCGCATCCAGAAAACCGCGAAGGGCGTGGCAAGGCCAGGAATTATGAGGGGATACCAGGTGTTGATCCACTTCAACCAGGCCATGATCAGGTAGTTAGGGACGAGGCCGACACTGTTGGGGATCATCATGGTGGCCAACATGGAGAGAAAGAGGGCGTTGCGCCCTTTGAAGCGCAGCTTGGCGAAGGCATAGCCGGCTAGTGAGGCCAAAAAGACATTGCCGGCAGTGTTTACTACCGCGATGAATGTGCTATTCAGGAAGGTACGGGACAGGGAGATTCCGCCGCGGAAGTCGATCTCGTCCGATTGAATCAGGCCTGCAATTTCCAGGTAGTTATTGAAGGTGGGGTGTGTAGGCCAGAATTGCACGGGTACAACGTAGATGTCAGCCAGAGGTTTAAGGGAGGAGGCGACCATCCAGTAGAAGGGAAAAATAAAGATCAGGAGTGCGATGATAAGGCAGAAATGGGTTAGGAATTGGCCCGGTGATGGCCTTCTCCAACGGATAGAAGGACCGGTGTCGGGTCCGGCTGCGATGGCTTCGGCTTTATGGCCCATTTGGAGCAGTTCTTCCTCGGAGCTTCATTTATTCGGCAGCGGCGCGTTCGCTGGCAAAGATTTGTAGGAATGAGAGGGCGATAATAATAACTGCGTTTGCATAAGCGAGCGCGGAGGCATAACCAAACTTAAAGCTGACAAAAGCCTGTCTGTAAATGATGAGACCCATAAGCAGTCCTGCACGGTCGACTCCGCCGCCGACGCCTACAAGCATGTAGGCTTCTTCAAAGATATTGAACATGCCTATTGTAGACAGGATTGCGGCAAAGGCGATGACACGGCGCATAAGCGGTACAGTGATATGAAGGAATGCTTGCAGCCCGCTGGCGCCGTCCATGCGGGCGGCTTCGTAGAGCTCGGCAGGGATGCTTTGCAGGCCGGCAAGCATGATCATCATGTTGTAGCCAACCCAGCGCCAGAGAATCATGATAAGGATGGCGGGCTTGACATATACCGGTTGGTTCAGAAGTCCCTTATACTCGATGTCGAAGATCTGCAGCACTGATCCAAGAGGGCTGTAGACGGAGCCGAGAAAGAAGTCGAAGAGTATGCCAACAACGACAAGGGAAGTGACGACGGGCAAAAAGTAAGCCGTGCGATAGATGGATCGACCTCGAATAGGCCGATTGAGCACGTTGGCAAGGCTGAGGCTGAAAATGATCATCAATGGGACGACTAGAACACCGAGGATGACAGTATTCGAGAGCGCAATATGGAAATTGTTGTCGGTGAGTAGGCGTGCGTAATTCTTGAAGCCCACGAATTCATTGGCGCGAACACTTTTCCAGTCCTGGAAGCTAATCCAGATGGCGAAGAGGATGGGAAAAGCGCCGAATATACCAAAGAGGATAAAAAATGGCGAGATGAAAACGTATGGAGCGGTTTTTTCCCAGATGAAATAGCGAGACCTAGAGGGAGGCGATGGAGGTCCAAGGGTTGAGGGGGTGGTTGCCACTCCCATTTTCGTGTTCCTTTAGAGCATGGCGACAGAAGGGACTGCTATGGCGCTCCAGCGCGAAACAGTCGGTTTGACAGTGGTACAAATCACCGGCCGACGCGCGCGGGATTGATAGGTGTGCGAGCGTCGGACCGGTATCATTGCTATTTCGATTAACCCAGGCCTTGAAGGTCTCGGATTTCTTGTGCGGCCTCGGCTAAAGCATCTTCCGCCCCCATATCGCCATCGAGTACTTGGCTTTGCGCCTGAACGAGAACATCCCATGACTCTGACCAACCTTCGCCCCAGACGAAAGGTTGAACGGCGGAGTTGACTTCGGCGTACATTCTTAGAGCGACCTGTCCCCCGTAGAACTCGACGGGCTCGTTCATGATGGGCCAGTCGACCGCCTCGTGGAGAACGGGGAAGAGGGCCCCGGACGTCCAGAGAACCTCCTGGCCGGCCTGCGACAGCTGGGAATACTCTAGGAAAGTGAACGCTTCGGCTTTATTCTTGCTGGTCTCAAGGATGCACAGCTGGGACCCGCCCCAGGTAAAGGCGCGGCTGCCACCTTCCATCCACGCCGGCAATTGGGTAACTGCCCACTGACCAGAGGTTTCGGGCGCGTTTGCTTCGATACTGCCTGCCAGCCAGATAGCGCCAGGGAAGATTGCAGAGGAGCCGTCTTTGTAAGAGGCCAGCCCGATGTCCCACGAAAAGTCCTGGAATACTGCATCAGAATCCCAAAGAGTCTTGAGAAAGGTTAGTGATTGGACCGCTTCTGGTTGATCGACAATCACATTCTGGAGTTGCAAGTCGTAAATGCCGCCGCCTCGTTGCCAAGTCCAACTGAGCCAGGGGAAATAGTTGTTCTTTGTAATGCCCCAGAGCCGGTTTTCGCCGTCGGAGGCAGCTGACAACTCTTCTCCCGCGGCGTGCCAGTCCTCGTAACTGCTGATAGCAGTCGGATCGATGCCATACTGTTCGGTGATATCGCGGCGGTAATACAGAAGGCAGGGCGACCCATCCCAAGGAACGCCGTAATTCTTGCCTTCGTAGACACCAAGGCTGAGCTTGTAAGGGACGATCCTATCCTGATGAGGCGCCATGTGGTCGGTTAGGTCGGCCATGCCGCCAGTGGCCGCCCAAAGAGGTAGGTTGAAGTCCTGGCTGCCGACGATATCGGTCAATTCGGAGCCGGAGACCATAGCGGTCATGACCTTCTCAGCGTAGCCTGTGCCGGAGTCAGTGAATTCGACTTGGATATCTGGATGGATATCATTGAAGGCGGGCATCAGGTCGCGGAAGGGATGGTTCCACCAGGAGATGAGAGTAACGGTGACAGGTTCCTGGGATGGCGCTGCGGCGGAATCGGCGGCGGAATCATCTCCTGCCGGCGCTGCGGGCGCGGCACAGGCGGCAAGGGCGAGGCCGGCTGTTCCCAGACCGGCTGAACGCAAAAAGTCGCGGCGGGTTACATTTTGCAAGTTCGACATTCTTGTTTCTCCTATTGGGCTGATGGTGGAAGGAGACTCTGGAGTTATGCAATAGCCCAAGGTCGGCTCTGACGAAGCAAGAGGAGGGAGCATCGGATGCCAAGGACTATTGTAGTGGAAACGTTCGAAAGTGGGAAAGCCAGAGTATCAGACGGCTAGTAAGCATTCGCGCCAGTCGTCAGTAGGACCAACTGCTTATCCGGTCGATGGAGTGAGTATTCCCAGAATTCCGCATACTTGACGACGGAATGAGGCGAGGTCAGGACATCTTCAGACTGCGGAAAGGTGCGCAGGGTGACATCGCGTTGCTCCCCTGCGTATTCATCACCAAATGGCGCGTTGGGTTTCGTGTCACGTCATTGATTCGGGGATGACCGTCAAGGCGCCCTGCTCAGGTTCGGGCAAGGGCGAGGCGACGAGCCTTTCTTTGCGGCTACAGGCAGAACGCGATAGTCCGTTGCCAGGAGGCAGCAATTGTGCCCAATTGCGGGATTTGCCGGAACATCCGAAGCAGAATCAATAGACCGTATGCTCACACTCCCAGATCCTTGAGCAGCTGAATCTTCTTCATTCGCCGTGGGTCAGCCGTTTCAAACAGTCGGTCCGAAATAAGCCGACCTGTTCTTTTCGACCACTTCTCAGAATACCACTTGTTAAAGTTGGCAATGCTGTCTATTTCCCATTGCATACGCGGAGCCGTGCGCATCATCCAGGCCATCTGGCGCCGGTTGGCGCCGCCACCCCATGAGGAGTGCCAGATTCGAGTCTGAAAGGCGATTACGTCCCCCTTGCCCGCGGGCAAGTCGTAACGCCCAGGGAACTCCTGAGTCGGGTAGCCGAGCACCTGTTCGTCGATCTGCTTTTCCAGGTCATTGAAATGGAGCGGCCACAGGTGGCTGCCGGGGATGAAGCTAAGGCAACCTTTTCCTGGGGCTACCTCGTCCAGATAGAATGTCAGTTTGGCCTCGATCGCTCCTTCGGGGGAGCCGCCATCGCGATGCCAGTTTGTGTCCCCATCGTGAATCTGCCCGTCTGAACTGCCGTAGAAGATGCAATCTTCTCCCAACAGGTCTTCGGCAATGGATGCCAGGTTGGGATGATCCAGAAGGTTGTAGAAATATGGATCGGCCTCGATCAGCGGGAGGATAACGCGGTGCCCGTCCGGGAAGATACGAGCGCCGGCTTCTGAGCTATCGCCCTGAGTTTCACCACGGGCGATGATGTCGTCGAACCGCCATGAGAATTCATCAACTTCTTCTGCAGTGAGCGCGCCTTCTATTCTGACAAAGCCCAACGCATGAAAATGTGTTTTTTGCTCTTCTGTCAGCATTCTTCTTTCCCTTCCTTATGCGAATGGCCGGCAGCTCTCGGAGTGCTGGACAGCCGAAACTCAGTGCGTAGTGCCCACTATTTCACGGATCATTATTGCTTACGTAACTCGTCCCTCGTAGAAGACGAGACGATTTGATAGCCTGAATGAGATGATGGTAAGCATCATGATGACAAGGAACAGGATCATGCCCAACGCGGCGGCGTATCCCATTTTGAAGTTTTCAAACGCATGGCGGTACAGGTAGAGCACAAAGAACAGGGTGGAGTTGGCTGGCCCCCCATTGGTGATAACAAAGCTGTTTGTAAAGACCTGGAACGAACCGATGATTCCAATGACGAAGTTGAAGAAGATGACGGGGGAAATCATGGGCAGAGTTACGTTCCAGAAGGCGGCCCAGCGTCCGGCGCCGTCGAGCGAGGCGGCTTCGTAGAGCTGTGTAGGCACACCTTGCAGTCCTGCCAAATAGAGCACCATCCCGCCACCGACGGCCCACAGACTCATAACAACAAAGGCGGGCAGCGTCCAAGTAGTGCTGAAGAGCCAGTTTGGCCCGGTAATGCCGATGAGGCTCAGGGCATAGTTGACAATGCCAGCTTCAGGAGTGAATACCCAAATCCACATGTAGGCGACTGCAACACCGGAAACGACTGCAGGCAGATAGTAGATGGTGCGATACAGCGACATGCCCCGCACCTTTTGATTTAGTAAGACTGCAAGCGCCACGCCAAAGATGACGCCGAGAAAGACTGTGCTCAATGAATAGATCGCAGTGACATACATGCTCTTCCAGAAGAGCGGGTCGCGGGTGAACATTTTGTCGTAGTTTGCAAGGCCAATAAAGTTTGGCGGTGAAAGGATATCATACCTGGTCAAGCCCAGATAGCCCGCCGCGATCAACGGGCCGAATTCGAATGCCAGGAATCCGACAATCCAAGGACTGATGAAGAGATAGCCGGCTACGTTCTCGAATATAGCCGTGCGCGACATGCGCGGTCTGGGAATTGGGGACGATGACTGGCTGACAGCCGTTGCCATTGCGATAACTCAGTTCTTAGTTCGATGGTGTGTAGCTGAAGATTGGTGTCCACATATCGCAGTCACCAATCTCCAGAACAGTGTTCGCCTACAATTTAAGCGTCTTCCAGAATCACGTCAATCGCCTTAGTCGCGGATTCCATCGCTTCCTTTGTCGTCTTCTCGCCCAGGATTGCAAGCTCGTATTCAGAGCGGAAGGCGTTCAAGATCTCTGTCGTGCTGGGTCCCCAGTATTCGCCTGTGGATTTACCGGTAATGGGCAAGTGAAGGGTCAGGAAATCGGCTTGACGTTCATTGGTGATAGCGCTATTGACGGTCTCTTCCATCCGATAGTTTATGGGGAAGAGCGTGATCTGGTAGTCGAGGGAATCCTGGTTGATGGCGCGCCAGATGAAGAATTCCCAGGCGGCGTCGATCTTTTCAGATTGAGACCAAATTGCCTCCATGTGGACGCTCCCTGCGTAGACGTCGACAGCGGGCGGATTGGAGGTGGAAGGCCAGAAGGTCATCCACTGGTTGGTGGTGTCATTGGCTGTACGTTTAAGCCAAGTGTCCCAGTCGGCCAGAACCATCGGCCACATGGCGATTTTGCCGCCGGCGGTGGGAAATTCGCCCAGGGCCTGATCTGCGCCGGGCTTCATAGCAAACTCCCGCCAGGCCACAAGTTGCTCAATCGCCTCGACAGCCTCTGGCTGGTCGAGCAAGCACTTGGATTCGTCCTCGTTGATGATTTGGCCGCCGTTTTGCCAGATGGTTGTGAGATAGAGGTCAGCGGCCAGGAGCGGCGATGTGATGGCGAAAGACTCGTCTTCGCGGTTAAGTTGCGGAGCCACTCTGGCGACGTCGGACAGGGTCCAGTCTTCATTGGGCAGGTCGAGGCCGGCTTCTTCGAAGCGATCCTCGCTGTAGGCCAGCCCGCGCAGGATGACTGAGTTTGTGGGAAGTCCGTATATATCGCCGTCGAGCGTGCCCCAGTCACTGTCGGCGGGAAACTCAAAGTCGTCCATTACCACGTCGGGGTCGTTGGCTAGGAATTCGCTGATAGAAAGGGCGACCTTTTTGCGCTTGATCTGAATCCACCAGGGTCCGCCGATGAACCAGAGGTCGGGCGCGGTGCCGGCAGCGACGTCAATCAGAAGCTTATCAGCGTGTTCGCCCCAGGGCACGAGCTCAAATTCAACCTGAATTGAGTCGCTCTGCTCGTTGAACATGTCAACCTGCTTGTCGAGCGGACCGATCACCTGGGCATAACGAACAGTGGTAATCTCCATGCTGGGTGCAGCATCTTCTGCACCTGAGTCAGCACTTCCTTCGTCCGGAGAGGGAGCTCCACACGCTTGCAGGAATGGGACGGCGGCTCCGACCACGGCCGCTCCGCGCAGGAGCTGTCTACGGCTAAATCTCTTGTTCGACATGACTTTCTCCTCCATCGTGTGAGTGAATCGCGAATCCTCTACAGACTTCGAGCTCTTGACTTTGGATATAGATGCCAGAAGAGACTGACGTCAACCTTTGATGCCGGAAAATGTAACGCCTTGAATAAAGTAACGTTGCGCGAAAAAGAAAACAAGAAGCGGAGGAAGCAGTAACATCGTCGAGCCGGCCATCAGATGCGGCATGTTTGGACGGACCGAGGACGATGCTGCGGTGGCCATGAAATGCAGGCCCACGGCCAGCGTCAGCATATCGCGGCTGCGGAGAAATATGAGAGGACCGAAGAAGTCGTTCCAGGTTCCCAGGAATGAGAAAATCGCCACAGCAGCTAGCGCCGGTTTGATCAGTGGCAGGGCGATACGCAGATATATGCCGAGCCAACCGCAGCCATCAATGCGGGCGGCATCGTCAAGTTCCGGGTTGATGGTCAGGATAAACTGGCGAAGCAGGAAGATGAAGAAGGCGCCGCCGCCGAACCATGCCGGCACGATCAGCGGCAGGTAGGTGTTCAGCCAGCCAAGATCGCGGAAGAGAATGTAGAGGGGGATGATAGTTACCTGGCCGGGAACCATCATTGTGCCCAGCACAACAATGAAGATGACATCGCGGCCGACGAAGCGGATACGGGCGAAACCGAACGCGACCAGCGAAGCACTCAGTAGCCTGCCCACCAGGACGCCCAACGTGATGATCATCGTGTTGGCGCCGTATCGAGGAAAGCTGAAGTAGTCGAAGAATGCCTGGCGGTAATGGATCCACTGGAACTCGCTGGGGAACCACTTAGGGGGGATCAGAAAGACTTCCCACTCCGGCTTGAGAGAAGTGGATATCATCCAGAAAAGGGGCGCCAACATGGCGACCGTACCGACCAGGAGGACAAGATGGATAACCGAGCGTTCCATGGAGCGCAAGAATTCAGCCCGCCGCCGGAGGCGGCGCGCATCGGAAGCTACTGATTTCGTGGCGCTAAGAGGGGTAGCCATCGTACACTCGGTGGGCTAGTGACCAGTGAGAGATTACATAACAGTATATGCTTGGACAACGAGTTGTCAAAGTGGGAAAAAAATGCCCCTGCGAGGTACCATCGCGGTAGTACGGCTGCCGAAGAATCAGTCAGCGGCTAGCGCGTTATTTGTTGCAGTGTCTGCTGGCTATAGCGGGAACGGGTGCCGCTCTTCGCCAAAGCATTGGAAATCCGAGGCGCGGCCGGTCGCGTCGGCACGAGGTTTGGGCTCGGCCCACGGATTATAGGCACCGTCGAGCGGGGAATTGGAGTCGCAATCTAAACGAGGATTCTAAGGCATTGAGATTCTCCAGGATTTCAGGGCTGGCCTGAAGTTGGAGCGTTGTCCAGGAATATCTCTCGTACCTGATTATGCGAGCTGTTGCGAGACTCTGTTTGTCCTCCAAACGGGGGGGACAGGCCTGCCTCACTTCACGCCCTCGAATCAAGAGTCGAAAAAGCGGATTGGCTGGGCCCGCTGGATGACACCCAGATTGGAAGCTGAGGCGTAAAACCTCTGCAGGCTGGCGACACATTCGACGTCAAGGCGGTATTGGATGTTCTTTTGCAGATAGGCGCGGCCGGTAGCGGCCAGGGTCTCGTCGCCAGGGTAGTGGGCTCCGGCGATGTCGTCGAGTGCTGCGACGCCTGCTTCGCGTGAATCGCGGATGGCCTGCAGATGGGCAGGGGTGAGAGCGCCGGGGCGACCTGTCCAGAATGCGAAGACAAAAGGAAGGCCGGTCATGCCGCGCCATTCGTCGCAGAGGTCGTGTTTGCGTAGGCTCAAGGCCTTGTGGTCGACGAAAAGGGCGTTGTCGCCGATGAGGAGGGCGGCGTCGCAGCGTTTGAGCATGGCGGGCAGATCGGGGCCCATGGTGACGTAAACGGGCTCAATATCGAACCACTCGGCGCAGAGAACGCGCATCAAGGTGACGGAGGTTCGCGAGCTGGAATCCAGGGCCACGGTACGGGCTCTTGTCAGGGGTTTGCGGGAGAACACGGCGACTGAGGAGACCGGGCCGGTGGAGGTTATGGCGGCACCGGGCACGACGCGGTAGCGGGGTGTGTATTCGATGGAGGAGAGAAGGGCGAGGTCAACTTCTCCACTGTGCAACCAGGCGGAGCATCGCGAGGGTACATCATATTTGAGAGAAAAGAGGTCGGGGCGATTGCCTAGACCGTGCCAGAGAGGGCGGGCGTTGAGGTACTCAACGCAGCCGACGCGAACAGGTTTCGTGCCGGCCTGAGGGGAGCATGCAGGGCTTTGGCGACGCTGCCAATTAGACATGATTAAGACATCCTTGTCTTAACGGGCCCCAAAGGGCTATGGAATTCTATTTGTGCAACTTATGAATGTCGCAGTTGCACAGACCGTAGTGTCCGTCATTGGACCTACAGGCCCTATGATACATCAGGCCAATCTGATGTCCAAGGCGCGATTTTTCAGATGCGGCTGCGGGTTGGAGGACAAGGGTGTCGGCTTGATACCTGCCCACGATCTGGAGGGCGACTGGCAGGACGTCGGTGGCGAAGCCGCAGGGAATTGAGGCGGCAGGCCGCCCGGTGGGATAGAAGGGGTAGGTGAAGGGCAGGCGGTCAATGTTGGATGGCGTAGGATTGCCTTCGTTCTGCGCGGACGAGTCGTCGACACCCCAGGCCTTGAGAGGCAACTGAGGTGTCAAAAGAAGATCGTAATCTTCTAAGAACCCAAGAGCCTGGATGTAGAAGCGGGCGCGGGCGATGCAGACATATTCTGAGTCATGATTTTCCCTGATTGGAATTCCAAGGGAATCAGGGGTAGGGGGAATCCCATCGTTGTCCGAACGACTTTGAGAATTCGCCCTGGAGACAGGCTTAAGGGATCCCCTCCAGCCCCTGACCATACTGTGTCGGTGCACTCCTTCACTCTCGTGGGTCAAGAATCATAGAACAGGACGTCCGGGGCCTGTTGAATAATTCCGAGCTTGGAAGAGGATTCGTAGAACCTCTGCAGGCTGGCAAGGCAGTCGTCGTCAAAGTGGTACTGGATGTTTTTGTGCAGGTATTCGCCGCTGGAGGCGGCGAGGGTCTCGTTGTCTGGGTAGTGGGCGCAGGCTATGTCGTCGAGTGCGGTAACCCCGGCTTGGCTTGAATCGCGCAAAGCCTGCAAGTGTGCTGGGGTCAGGGCATCGGGCAGGCCGGCCCAGAACCCGAATACGAAGGGAAGGCCGGTTAAGCCTCGCCATTCGTCGCAAAGGTCGTACTTGTGTAGGCCCATGCGGAGGTGGTCGACGAAGAGGGTGTTGTCGCCGATGAGAAGGGCGGCATCGCAGCGCTGGAGCATGGCCGACAGGTTCGGACGCATGGACACGAACTCCGGCTCAATGTCGAACCATTCGGAGCAGAGGATACGCATGAGGGCGGCGGCGGTACGGGAACTGGTGTCGAGGGCGATTGTCTTGGCTTCTGTCAGTGGCTTGCTGGAGAACGCCGCTAATGAAGCAACCGATCCCATCGAGGTTACCGCAACCCCTGGCACGATTCGGTAACCAGGTAGGTACTCGATGGAGGAGACTAGCGCAAGGTCGACTTCACCGCTGTGCAGCCAGGAGGAGACTTCAGAAGGTACAGCAAACCTGAGTGAGAAGAGGCGGGGGTGATCGCCGAGACCTTGCCAGAGAGGGCGTGCGGTGAGGTACTCAATGCAGCCGACACGGACGGGATTCGTGCCGGCTTGGGGGGAGCCTTCAAGTTCTTGGCGCCGTTGCCTGTTTAACATAGTTAAGACCTCCTTGTCTTAACGGGCCCAAAAGGGCTATAGAATTTGATGTGTGCCACTTACGATTGTCGCAGTTGCACAGACCGTAGTGTCCGTCATTGGACCTACAGGCCCTATGATATATCAGGCCAAGTGGATGTCCAAGGCGCGATTTTTTCGAATGCGGCTGCGGCTTGGAGGACAAGCGTGTCGGCGTGATGCCTGCCCACGATCTGGAGGGCAACGGGTAGGCCGTCTGAGGCGAAGCCGCATGGGACGCTGGCAGCAGGCTGGCCCGTGAGATTGAAGGGGTAGGTGAAGGGGAGGCGATCGAAGATCGAAGGGGTGTGTGTACCGTCGATCTCGGCGGGCCAGTCATCTACGCCCCAGGCGGTGAGGGGCATCTGCGGTGTAAGCAGGAGGTCGTACTCCTCGAAGAACTCGCGGGCCTGGTGGTAGAACAAGGTGCGGGACATCTCGGCGCGACCATGTTCTTCGCCGGAGTATCGGCGGCCCTGTTGAATCATCTCCGCAAGGCTCGGTTCGAAGGCTTCAGGGTTCTCGTCGTATGCCTGGCCGACGCGGGCGGCCATAGAGACGAACCAGCAGACCTCGGCGCCGTTGCGGGGGTTACCCCAACCTGGGTCGACCGCCTCGACGTTACAGCCGAAGTCAGAGAAGCGATGGGCGGCCTCTCCTGCCAGGCGACGCACGTCGGGGTCGACGGCGGCGTACCCGAAATCGGCGCTCCAGGCGACGCGCAGGCCTCGCAACGCGGGCAGGGGATTTCCCACCGCAGCAAGATAATCGCCAGGACGGTTGGCGATGGCGGTGGGGTCGCGGGGGTCGGGACCGGCCGCGGCCTGGGTGAATAGGGCGGCGTCGGCGACGGTGCGTGAGATGGGACCGTTGTGGGAGCGGGCGGACCAGATGTCGAGGTTGGGCCAGTAGGGCAGGCGGCCGAATGAGGGCTTGAAGCCGAAGACACCGCACAGGGCGGCGGGAATGCGAATGGAGCCGGCACCGTCTGAACCATGGGCGAGAGGGCAGAGTCCGGCGGCGACGGCCGCGGCAGCACCGCCGCTGGAGCCTCCGGGGGTGCGTTCTGTGTTCCATGGGTTACGGCCCGGCTCGCCTAGCAGATTATCGCACATATCTTTGTGGCCGAGGTGGGGTGTATTGGTCTTGCCGATAATGATGCCTCCGGCTGCTTTAACTCGGCCGGTCACAGCGCCGTCGAAGTCGGCCACTTGGTCCTTTTGGATTATGGAGCCGCTGGTGTAGCGCAGGCCGGCACTGGGTTCGAGGTCTTTGATGGGGACGGGAAGGCCGTGTAGGGGTCCGAGCCGGTCGCCGCGCATGACTGCGTCTTCAGCGACGCGGGCGACGTCGAGGGCGAGATCGTTATCCCAGTCAAGAAAGGCGTTAATGGCGGGATTGATCTCCTCGATGCGGGAGAGAACAGCTTGGGTCAGCTCGACCGGAGAGAGTTGCTTGTCTCGAATAGCGGCGGTGAGTTCGGTAGCGGGTGTCCGAGAGAGTTCTGGAGGGGTCATGGTTGGCAGGCCTTTCGAATTGCGTATGCAGCAGCGGAACGGAGGGTTCCCGAACGTTCAGTCCGGGAAACGCACTGTTCAAAAAAACTGGATGCGGGATGGTGCTTGGAAACGGGCGCGGGCCGCAAGTTTTTACAAGCTAGGTCCCACGGTTCGAGGGGCGGCCAATGGGTGTCACCGCAAGAATCTAGCGGCCAGCATCGCCGTCTTGCGCCCCTACAATAGTTCTCAATTGCAAGCATGTTATTGATCGGGGGCCGTTCGCGACTGGGGGTTACAGACGTTGCGAGAGTTCTGTGAATTCGACCGAGATTGACCGCATTCCGCTTCTCGGAAAGTGCTTCCTAAGCGGAAGCAGGTTAAGGGCAAGGCTCGTCAATCAGGCGGGCTAGCGCGGCGCCGACGGTGAGGTCTTCGACATGGCCGAAGGCGTTGACGCGGAGTTTGCCGGCGCGGTCAATGACGACGAGGCTGGGTGTGCCGCGCAGTCGGTAGCGCCCCATGGTAACGGGCGTGGTGACGCCAGACGTGTGGGCGTCCACGCCAACGGGGAATGTGATGCGGTATTCGTGCAGGAACGCTTCCAAGGACACGGGGGTCATAGCATCGTGGTGTTCGAAGACGGTGTGGAGCCCCAGCAAGGTGACGTCGTCTCCGAAATTCTGCTGAATCCGCTGAGACTGAGGGATGCCGTGAGAGACGCAACCGGGACAGAGCATCTGGAATGCTTCGATCACAACGACTTCGCCTCGGAGATCCGCGAGAGACGGGTTGGCGTCTGTGTTGAACCAGCGGGTAACAGCGAGTTCAGGTGCGTCCACGTGGGAATTTTCTGTGGTCAAAGCCGATGCACTCCTTTCAAACTGAGAGCTCGTAGATAGCCAGTGAGATTAGGGAATGACGCATTCCTATAGGTGGAAAGGAATGAAACAGGCGGAGATGCTCGGCACACATTCACGGCGCTCGGCAAGGTTGCACAGCCACCTTGCCGCCACCGAGCCGGCGCCGACATCTCCGAGAATAGTCAAGGTCAATTGTTCTGGGCGAAGATTAGCCATACTTCGCCATTCCCGCCTGACACGGAAAAGTTAAAGTTCTGGCTGTCGCGTTCGCCGTTGCCGTCTCTGACGAAAACCCTGTAGTTGCCGGCCACGTTTGCGCCTGGTACCTGGCTGAGGGGGACCGTTTTCAGGTAGTTGTATTTGTCGCCCTGGGGCCCGCGATGGGTCGAGTTTCCGCCGCGAGTTGAGTTATTCACAGCGGCAACATGCACGCCGTCCTTGTGCAGCTCCACATAGTAGTTGCCGCCGATGCCTTGAATCTCGTCACCGCGGCCTTCATGGACGAAGCCGACGTAGAGCTTCAGCTCGCCCCCGCCGTTATTCCTAAGGTCCGTGTTCCGCAACCTGAATTTGCAGCCGTCACCGCCGATGCCTGCACAGGGATCGGAAGGAGGTTGCGCAACTGGCGGCGGCGGGACAGGCGTCGGCGGGATGGGCGTGGCCGTTGGGACCGGGGTCGCAGGCGGCGTGGGAATGACGGGCGCCACTTGCACAAGCTCCGGATAG
Source organism: Caldilineaceae bacterium (assembly GCA_958295845.1). Taxonomy (GTDB): domain Bacteria; phylum Chloroflexota; class Anaerolineae; order Caldilineales; family Caldilineaceae; genus Bin5. Next base: position 2,698,069 of record OY282376.1, on the reverse strand, counting down.
GTTGCGGTCACCAACGGGCTATATACCCAGGCGTACTGACCGCCGAAAATGATCTGCCACCAGCCGCCGGCGGGATTCTTGCCCGAAATTGGGTACTGGTCTCCTGGCGAGGCCTGGCCCAAGACCGGATAGTTTGTTCCCGGGCCTGCGCGTACGTTCATGACGCGCGAGATGCTCACTGTCGGCGATGCGGAAGTCGCCGTCGGTGTCGGAGTAGGAGGCGGCGTTGGCGACGGTAGCGGCGTTGGTGAAGGCGTTGACGTAACCGTCGGCGTTGCAGTGGCTTCCAAGGCTTCAAGCCTATCCTCGTATGAGGCCATACGATCGGACATCGAAGCGATCAGTTCCACCATGGCTTCGACTTTAGTCGCCAAACCCTCGAGGGTCAGGCCGGCTTCCTGTGCATATAGGGGCACAGTGATGCCGAGGAGAGCAACTACTATGAGCAGTACCAGGCGTGTCTTTTTCATCCTCATTCCCGATCGTTGAACTCTTCAAATTTGAATTAGGTGTTACTGGCTTCGGCGCGAAGTCGGCGTTTTGGTATTGGACGGGAAATCAACATTGGCTCCGGTCCGTTTCCGATTGCACAGTTCAGTTACTTGCGCCCGATCAGCACCCTGCAAACGATGCTGCCTCGGGTCGTTCCCCAACAAGACTATCTTGTAGTTATATCCTTGTAGTTACATCCCGACTGGCCAATCTCTGAATTGCCAATCAGTGGAACGGAAACTTACGTCTTGCATCTAAAACGCAGACTCGCGGTTCAGAGTGAGGTTTCCCGGGGCCCCGTATGTGGGCACTCCAAACCAGCCTCGCCTCCCCGCGGCGCCCTTCCGACGTATACTTTCCGCCTGCAAACATTCTCAAACAGGACTCAGAGGATCTGGCTGAGAAAGAGCTTGGTGCGATCGTGTTGGGCGTTCGTAAAGAAGTGTTCCGGTGTTCCGACTTCCATGATTTCGCCGCCGTCCATGAATACGATTCGGTCTGCGACCTCGCGAGCGAATCCCATTTCGTGCGTGACGACGAGCATGGTCATGCCCGTTTCGGCCAGTTCCTGCATGACGTCGAGCACCTCTTTGATCATTTCGGGGTCGAGGGCTGAAGTCGGTTCGTCGAAGAGCATGATTTTCGGAGACATGGCGAGCGAGCGGGCGATGGCGACACGCTGCTGCTGACCGCCGGAAAGCTGACCAGGATACTTATCGGCCTGTTCGGGGATGCCGACGCGGTTGAGCAGACTCATAGCGGTATCCTGGGCCTCATCCTTCCTCATCTTCCGCACTTGAATCGGGGCGAGTGTGATATTCTCCAACACCGTCAGGTGGGGAAAGAGGTTGAACTGTTGGAAGACCATGCCGGTTTCGGAGCGGATCTGCTCGATGTTACGCACGTCGCGAGTGAGAGGGATTCCGTCGACAATGATGTCACCGGCTTGATGTTCTTCAAGACGGTTGATGCAGCGGATAAAGGTGGATTTGCCGGAACCTGAAGGCCCGATGATAACGACAACCTCCTGTGCCTGGACGCGGAGGCTGCAGTTCTTGAGGGCCTGAAAGTCGCCGAACCATTTGCAAACGTCCTGGCAAACGATGATCTCGTCGGCGGTGGCTTCTTCTGACATAGTTAGCACCTCTTCGTGAGAATTCCTTGCTGCATAGCCTGAATTTCAGGCTGGCTGGCCTTGATTGAAAAGATTAGCGCTGGCCTACCCCGAGTCGTTGCTCGAGTCGGCGGCTGGCATAGGACATACTGTAGCTGAAGATCCAGAAAAGAACAGCGATGATTGCGTATACTTCCTGCTGGGTTCCCAACCAGTCGGGGTTGGCCAGGATTGTGCGGGCGATTCCGAGCAGGTCGAAGATACCGACGAGCGCGACAAGCGTAGTGTCTTTAAAAAGACTGATGAACTGTCCCACGAGTACAGGAATAACTGCTCGTAACGCTTGAGGCAGGATGATATGAATGGTGGACTGGTAGGTGCTAAGCCCCAAAGCATTTGCGGCTTCGTACTGGCCGCGTGAAATAGATTGAAGGCCGCCGCGCACGTTCTCGGCGGTATAGGCAGCAGAGAAAAGGGTTATGGCGACGAGCGCACGCAGGACGCGGTCGACGAGCGGAAAGCCATCGGGCAGGAACAACTGCAGCATGACCTGGCCCATAAAGAGCAAGCTAATGAGTGGGACGCCGCGGATAAACTCGATGTAGATCACGCTCATTACGCGAATGGCCGGCAGTTTCGACTGACGGCCCAAGGCGAGGGCGACGCCGAGCGGGAACGATAGCGTGATGCCGAAGAAGGCGAGTAGAAGGGAAAGGAGAAGGCCGCCCCATAGAATTGGTGCAACCGGCGGCATGGGGCCCTCCTCGGCGCCGACACCCTGAAGGAGGATTAGCATGACGACGAGATAGGCGAGGAGGAGATAGGCAGCGGTGCGGCCGCGGCGTTGTATCGGCAAGTAACCTGTAATGAAGAATCCTGCAGCGGAGGCCGCGGCTGTTATCACGAGGTTCAGACGGGTCGCCATGGAGAAAAACGGGATGAGCATAAGGACAAATGGTATGGCGATAAGGAGGCGAGCGGCGCCGCTGAATTTGCCACTGAGGAGTCGCCACGAACTGCCTACCACTGCGCCAAGGAGGTAGATGACGAGCCAGAGGCGCCAAGCTTCGGTGGCGGGGTACTGGCCGCGCATGATGAGGTTGAAATTGGCGGGGATGACGCCCCACTCTGCAGTGACGAAAGCCCAGCGCAGGAGATTGCTGGCGACGATGAAGAGAAAGGCCAGGGCGGCAAGAGTGAGGAGCGAATTAAGCGTGTCGCTGAACAGGTTGCGCCGCACCCAACCGATGAGCGTGTAGCGTTCCGTTATGGGAAGGACAGAGCGATCTGAATTGGCGTCAGCCGCTGAGGTCATCTGTCATTCCTTCCTTGCAAAGTGCGATGGGAATCTCAGATTCCTTGTTTTGTGTTTGATTAGTCATCGCCGTTAACGTTCGACCAAGCGAATGCGGCGGTTGTAAACGTTCATGAGTATAGAGGTAAGCAGACTCAGTGAAAGATAGGTACCCATGATCATAGTAAACATTTCAATTTCCCGGCCGGTCTGGTTCAGGATTGTATTGCCGGCGACGGCAAAGAGATCGGGATAGCCGATGGCGATGGCCAAGGAGGAATTTTTGGTCAGATTCAAGTACTGGCTGGTAAGGGGGGGGATGATTACGCGTAAGGCTTGAGGGAAGATTATCAGGCGCAAGGTCTGTGCCGGGGTAAGCCCCAAGGCGGTGGCGGCCTCGCGCTGGCCCTTCGAGACGGACTGAATACCTGCCCGAACGACTTCGGCGATAAATGCAGCTGTATAGATTATTAGACCAGAAAGCAGGGCCAGGAACTGCTGGCTGAGGATAATGCCGCCCTGGGTGTTGAAGCCTTCCAGAGACGGTATGTCGAGTGTCAACGGTTGCGGCAGGACGATCCAGCCGATGAGGCCGACTGCGGCAACGGTGATGATAAACCAGAGAGTTACGAGCGGCATTCGCCCTGTGCGCTTGCCGTGTTCTCGAAGAAAATATGCGAGTGCGGCACCGATGATGACGCCGGCGCCCAGGACGATCAGATAGGTACGCCAGGATTCGGTCGGGATACCCCAAGGGATGGCCACGCCGCGGTTGCTAAGATAGAAAGAGTCGGCCAGCACGATGGCGTCGGCCACCCGAGGCAACTTCAGAAAGACACCCTGCGCCCAAAATATCAGCAAGACGAGGAGAGGGATGTTGCGGAAAATGTCGATGTAGACGGCGGCGATCCGGTTAACTAGAAAGTTGGTGGAAAGGCGCATAACGCCAATGAGGATTCCAAGGGCAGTAGCAAAAACTATGCCAAGGACGGCAACCTGGAATGTATTAAGCAGACCGACGACGAAGGCCCTGAGGTAGGTCCGTTCACGTGAGTACTCGATCAGGCTTTCGCCGATGTCGAATCCAGCGGTCTGTCCGAGGAAGCTGAAGGTGATGGCAACAGCGTGCTTTTCGCGCAGCCCGGAGATCATATTGGAGAAGAAGAAGAGTCCCAACCCCAGAACGATTACGACAACGAGGACTTGGCTGAAAACTCCGAGGACGCGTTCATCACGGTAGAACGGCGGTCGGACCTGGCTGGCATGTATGGTTTGCATGGTGGGCGCTCAGAAGAGGGCCTGGGGCCTTGAAGAAGGTGTTTGGAAAACAGACGAAGCAGACGGACAGAAGCCCCGTTACATTGGATGCGACTGTCCGTCTGCCGGAAGAAACTTAGCGGATGGGCGGGGCGTACAGGATGCCACCGTCCGTGTAGAGACTGTTCAGGCCACGGGGCAGGTCAAACACCGTATCCGGGCCGAGGTTACGGTTGTAGATTTCGGCATAGTTGCCGACTTCTGTAATCACGTCCACAAAGCAACCGGCGTTGGAAATGCCGACCTTGGCGCAGAAGTCACCTTCAAGGCCAAGCAGTTTGCGGATGTTGGGGTCGTCGCTACCCATGAAGCTGTCGACGTTCGTGGAGTCGATGCCATGTTCTTCGGCGAGCATCGTCGCGTAAACGACCCAGTTCACGAGGTCGAACCACTGGTCATCGCCATGGCGAACTGCCGGCCCCAGCGGTTCCTTGGAGAGCGTCACCCCGAGGATGACGTGGTCTGCAGGAACAGAAAGGGTGGTCTGGCGCGAGACCAGGCTGGACTTGTCGGTTGTGACGGCGTCACAGCGGCCCTCTTCGTAAGCTGTGAAGGACTGGTCGAAGTCTTCGAAGACGACGGCTTCGTAGTCCACACCGGCGGCTGCGAACTGATCGGCAAGGTTAAGCTCGGTGGTCGTGCCGGTAATCACACAGACTGAGGCCCCTTGCAGGTCATCGAGGGTGGAGACACCGAGCTCTTTGCGTACCATCAGGCCTTGGCCATCATAAAAGGTAGTGGGGCCGAAGTTCATGCCCAAGTCGGTGTCACGAGACATCGTCCACGTGGTGTTGCGGATGATGACGTCGCCTTCGCCACTCGAGAGGATGGTGAAGCGCTCTCGTGCCGTTGCAGGCCTCACTTCAAGGGCGTTGGCGTCGCCGAAGATGGCCGCGGCAATGGCGCGGCAGTAGTCGACGTCAAAGCCGGTGAAGTTTCCTTCGGAGTCGAGGAAGCCGAAGCCAGGGAGTTGTGAATTGCCGATGCAGACCAGCTTGCCGCGTTCCTGCACGATGCTAAGGGTGGACTGCGTTTCCTGCATTGCCGGCGCTGCCGCCTCGTCGGACTCGACTACTTCAGGACCTGCTGCGGGGCTCATACAGGCTGCGATGATCATGCCGATTACCATCGACAGAATCATGCCGACTTTGTTCAATTTCCTCATGCTTTTCATACATTACTCCTTTTAGTGGATGGTTTACTACAGTAGCAGATAATGGTATGCCAGCCTATGGCTGTCCCTAAGACACTTACTGGCCGGGCGAGGCGGCGTCCCCCGCAGACGCTTGGCATGCCAAAATCGGCCAGTCTTCCCTGCGAATCCTACCGCATTCGAAGTTCAGATCTCAAGTATAATACATTTCCGATTCGGGTACAACAGAGATCTTTAAAATGGGTGCATTCAAGATTTGGAGTAGGAAAAGTTTGGCAGGGCGCTGGTGTCGGGGGTGGCTGGCGTTTTTTGCCAGTTGTGGGAGCGTCTTAGGACAGGAGACGGGCCGGGATTGGCTGTGAGGACTGGACACGTTCTTGTCGATTATCGGGGCATATCAGATTTCACCCCAATATGGGGATGCGCTGTTCAGAATTGATCCAGGCGGGAAAGGTTCGAGGTTTCCCGACGGTTGCATTTTCTGGGTGGCGCCGAATCTGGAACTCATAATCAAGCGCATCGTTAGAGAGAATGGCGCCTAGGCCTCTGCTGCGCCATTTGGGCTAGCAAGACTGGTCTCACGTTATCACTGAAGATATTATGGTCTTCCTCTTGGGAGGTGGGAGTTTCTCAGATTGATTCGATAGGGGAGGTGACTATGAATAGGGAGAACCTTCGTTAATAGGGAGAACCTCCGTTGCCATTCCAATCAGCGGGCCTCATTGCTCCCAGAGAATCGCCAGACCGTCTTGAGACGCCGAATTTGGTGTGCAGCTGCCTAAGGAGGAGGCAGTGGCGAGGCGTTCAGTGAAAAAGGATGAGTCAACTGTTCCAGAAATCGCCGCCTGCGTCAACGAGACTCGCCCTCGGCCTGGCGACGCGGTCCAGGCTGACTCGCTCACTCTATACGACAGACTTGTGGTTGGCTTCTCTAATCCGGGATGCCGCGACCAATTCGGGTCGGCGGTTCGGCACTTCGAGAAGGCGAGAGAGTCCCAGTCGGCCATGTGAAAGAGTTGACCTGGAATTCGAGGAGCCACCGAGAGAATTCGCCAAGAGCGGGCTGTGATCGGAGGCATGTAACTTACCGGCTTTTGGGCAAAACGGAGCCGTGGGCTATAATCTCCGAATGCCTGACGCTGGTGCGTTGCCTATGATTCAGCCGCAGCGAGAAGTCACTGGTGTTGGCCTACCATACTGACAGGAGAACGGGATGCTGGCGGAGCTGTCCAATACTATAGCTACCTTGATAGGGATTTTCGTTGCACTGTTGGGCGCGTTCCTTTTCGCCTTCTGGGTCGCGATGGGCATCTGGACCTTCAATGACATTCGCAGCCGAACACGGGACTGGCTCGCGATTGCTCTGGCCAGTCTTCTGGTGCTGGTCTTTCCTCTCGTAGGCCTTGCACTCTACATGATGATTCGCCCCAGGGAAACGCTGGCCGACGTGTTTGACCGTGCCTTGGAAGAGGAGTCTCTCCTGCGGGAGTTGGAGTCGACGCTCTCCTGCCACAGTTGCGGATTGCCTGTTCAGGATCACTGGAATTTCTGTTCAAACTGCCACAGTCAACTGCGTTATGCCTGCTCGAATTGCGGCAAAGCGATGCGTCACGAGTGGGATATATGCGTGAACTGCGGTGAAAACCAGATTGAGCAAGGGCCTTCATCGAGAGAAGGGCGGAGCAATTCCTGGCATCGGGCCGGCGGCGCTGGTACGACGACCGGCCAGGAACTGACGGATAGCGACGCGGCGTTCCGCCCTGCGCAGGAATCTTCACCGAGAAGTTAGCACCCCATCCGCTAATCGAGACCACCCTTACGCTCGCCCCCAGACGTCGCGGGGCGGCGTTTCTTGCTTTGCGTGAAACCCCTTTCCTGATTATAGGGACGGCTTGGCGTCCAATCTGGAGCTCAGTTTGATCTACTTTCCGTTGCCCTCCACTGCGGCCCATTCCAAGGTCCGGAAAGCAGCGGGCGCCGCTTGCAGTGATAGTCGCGCCCGAACGACTTGAAATTGGCAGGGGTCGGCCCAAGAACTGCATCGGATACCAGACTTGGCCAACCTGACCCGTGTCATACACTTTGCTTCCGGCCTGTCGGGGCTGACATCTTTTCCCATGGCGCGGGCATTTCTCCCACGGGTACTTCGATCAGGACGGGGGCGTTGGCGTTGAATGCGCCAATCAGGGCTTCACGCAGTTCGATCGGGGTAGTCACCCGGATTCCGCGGGCGCCGAAGGATTCTGCAAAGGTAACGAAGTCAGGGTTGACCAGCTCGCTGGCAACGACGCGTCCGCCGTAGAGCTCCTTCTGCATGCGGAGCACATTCCCGTACGCCCCATCGTTGAAGACGACAGTTACGGTATTAATTCCATGTTGGACGGCCGTCGCCATTTCGGTGGCGGCGAAGAGAAATCCGCCATCGCCGCTGACGCAGAGAACGGGGCGGTCGGGTGCAGCCACTTTGGCGCCAAGGGCAGCGGGGAAACTCCAACCCAGCGTAACCTGATAGTTGGAGGTGAGGTAGGTGCGCGGCTGGTAGACCGGCATCGCCTCACGGCTGACGTAGCCGACCTGGGTAATGTCCTCAACTAGAATGCCGTCGTCCGGAAGGGCTTCGCGGATGGCGCGAACAAACCCCATTTGTGGTTGAACCGATTCATAGATTGCGTCCATTTCGTCCTGAAGCGCTAACATTTCGATGCGGCGTGAGGGGCGGTCGGGGCCGCTTTTTTCCAGGACAGGCAACAGCGCCTGCAACGCCTGGCGGCTGTCGGCTACGAGCGACACGGCCGGCGGTTCGTAGCGGCTGTGCTCCTCGGGGTCGATGTCTATGCGGACCAGTCGCAGGGATTCCGGTTTCCCCCACCGCATCAGAGGCGTGGAAAGGCGGGTACCGATGGAGATCACTACATCGGCCTGCTCCCACAGTCGCCGGCCGGCTCCGTATGTGTGGCTGAATGGATGGCGACTGGAGAGGATGCCCCGCGCCGAGGGGCTGGCGATGACCGGCGCTTGGAGGGCTTCAGCCAGTGAGCGTATTTCGTCGCCGGCGTTTACTGCTCCACCGCCAATGAATATGGCCGGCCTTTGCGCATCTTGAAGGATACGGGCCGCCCTATCCACTGCATCGGGCACTACCGCGGGGCGACGCAAGGAAAGGGGGATTTGCTCGTCTTCGAAATCGGCCTTCCGGGAAAAGACGTTTAGTGGAACTTCGAGGCCGGCGGGCCGGGGCCGGTCTGAGTGCATTTGACTGAGCGCTTCTGCGAGCAGGCGAGGAACCTCTGCGGGAGATTCGATACGCCGAGCCCACTTGGTCAGTGATTCCAGTGTTCCCAGCTGGTCAGGGATTTCGTGCAACATTCCGAAGCCGCGTCCGATATGGTCGCTATGGAGTTGGCCGGTCAGGCAGAGTACGGGCGCGTTTGTGGCGTAGGCTGTTGCGAGGGCCGCGGTGGCGTTGAGGAAACCGGGACCGGGCACGACAACGTAGACGCCGGTCTTGCCCGATGCAAGCGCGTAGCCGAGGGCCATGTAGGCGGCGCCCTGCTCGTGGCGTGTGTGGACTACGCGCAGGCGGTCGCGCGCGTCGTGAACGGCTGTATAGAAGTAATCGTTCTGAACTCCGGGCAGGCCGAAGATGGTGTCGATGCCGTGGGAGAGAAGAGAGTGTACGAGCGCCTCTCCTCCCGTGCGCGTTGTAGTCATTGTGCAGGTTCCTATAGCATTGTCTAGTGGGCGACCGAACCGTCGGCGTGAAAGTTTCCGTGGATTTTCTTTGGCTGATAGGGAAAGCGATTCAGCTTGTTCTCGTTGATCTTGAGACCTATGCCGGGTCGGTCTGAGACTAGCAGATAGCCCCCCTGCCGTTCGACCGGGTAGTCGACGATCTCGTTGAAGGCATCGGCGGTGGGATTGCTTTCCATGAGCACGTAGTTGGGAATGGCAGCGTCGAGTTGACAATATGCGGCGATGTTGACGGGGCTGCCCATCAGATGGGGGAAGATGCCAACAAATGCAGCTTCGGCGATGGCCGCGATCTTTTTGACCTGTGTGAAGCCGCCGGCAAGGGAAAGGTCTGGCCGGATGAGACTCACGATCTTACGGTCGATAAGCTCTTTGAACTGGAAGATATTGTAGAATCGCTCGCCTGTGGCGATGGGCAAGGGGACAGTCCGGGCGATGTACTCCATCGCTTCCAAACTCTGTGGGGCGAGGGGGTCTTCGTAGTAGAGGATACGGAATGGCAGGAGTTCGCGGGCGAGGACGATCGCCTCTTCGGGGCGCAGGTTGCGATGGATTTCCAGGCCCAGGTCGATATTGAAACCGACGGCTTCGCGTACAGCGGAGACCATGGCCACGGCCTCGCCGATGACCTGGGAGGATGTCTTGCGCTCGAAGCCGGGCATGAAAGGAGTCAAGCGCAAGGCGTGGTAGCCGGCCCCGACCTGCTTCTGGGCGACGGCGGCACATTCGGCGACAGAAGCGCCGCCGACACTGGCGTAGACTTTGATCTTGTCGCGGACGCGGCCGCCCAGCAACTGATGCACTGGCAGGCCAACGGCTTGGCCGGCGATGTCCCACAGCGCGATATCGATGGCGCTCAGTGCGGCGCTCAGGGCGGCGCCCATAAAATGGGAATCGCGGCTGATGGTCTGGAAGTGGTGTTCGATGCGAGAAACGTCCTTGCCAATGTAGTAGTCGCTCAGATCGAGGAGGGCGCGGTGGACCATGCCGTGATGCGCCCAGAGGCCGGCTTCGCCATTGCCAACGAGGCCTTGATCTGTGTAGACGCGCACCAGCAGGAATCTGTCGACAAGAAAGGGCGTAATCTTCTGTATCTTCATCGAAACTCTTTGCTCGGGAGGCGATGGAAGGCCGGCGGTCCGTATGCCATTCAGCGCAACCCGGTAGAAATGGCTGCCGGCGGCCTGGAGTGAATTATACAGGATGCGCAAGGCATAAGGTACTCATGGGCAAAGCAGCCAGTGGGCCGGCATTGCGCGGTAGTCTGTGGAATTGCTCGTAGCCAGAAGGCGCGAGCCTGGTCGGGGCAACTGGAAAGATCGAAATACACCTGTTTGATTGGACTAAGGAAGACACTAATTGTCCGACTTTTGGAAGAGTACCTCTGCGGGGTACATTCTGCGCCAGGGTCCGGGCATCTCTCCGACAGGCACCTCGATTATCACAGGCACATCGGCCGTAAATGATTCGGTTAGGGCGTCGCGAAGACTGTGTGCGGAGTGGACTCTTAAGCCTGCTGCGCCATAGGACTCGGCCAGGGCGACGAAGTCGGGATTGACCAGGTCTGTTGCGATGATGCGTCCGTCGTGCAACTCCTTCTGCATGCGGCGGACATTGCCGAACGAGCCATCGTTGAAAACCACTGTCACCGTCTTTATGCCGTACTGGACTGCGGTTGCCAGTTCATTGGCACAGAAAAGGAATCCTCCGTCACCAGTGATGGAGATGACGGCTCTATCGGGAAAGGCTACTTTTGCACCCAGCGCGGTGGGAAAGCCCCATCCCAAACTCCCCTGGTAGCCGGAAGCGATGAAAGTGCGCGGGTGGTAAACGGGCAGTAGCACCCGGCTTGTATATCCGACTTGCGTGATCTCCTCCACAAAAAAGCCGTCTTCGGGGAGGGCTTCGCGGATAGCGCGAATAAAGTCCAGCTGGGGTTGGATCTGTTCGTAGAGCTCTTCCATTTCCTCTTGAAGCGCCAGCATTTCGGCAGTTCGGGAAGGCCGCGGCGGGTTGCGGCGCGCGAGGACTGGCAGCAGCGCTTGCAGGGCGTCCTGGCAGTCGGCGGCGATGGTCACGGCTGCTGGCGTTAGCAGGCTCATGTCCTGGGGGGCAATATCGACACGTATCAGTTTAAGATGGCCAGGGCTTTTCCATTCTATCAAGGGTTTGGTCAGACGGGTGCCGATGGCGATGGCTACGTCGGCCTGTTCCCAGAGGCGGATGCCTGGTCCGAAGGTGTGACTCAGCGGGTGGCGGTCGGAGAGGATGCCCCGCCCGCTGCCGCTGGCAACGACAGGCGCCTGGAGGGCTTCGGCCAAGGCGCGAACTTCATCGCCGGCGTGCTTTGCGCCGCCGCCGACGAATATGATGGGTTCGCGCGCATTGGCCAGGAGCTGGGAGGCCTCTTCGATGGCGCTGACATCCAGAGCGGGTCGTCGTACGGTCAGGGGCGGTTGACAGTCGTCAATTTCGGCTGTGCCTGCGAGCACGTCCATGGGCACTTCGAGCCCGACGGGTCGGGGCCTGTCCGAGTGCATTTCACTGAGGGCCATGGCCAGGAGGCGGGGCAGTTCGGCAGGGCTTTCGACTCGGCGGGCCCACTTGGTCAATGAACGCAGAATCCCAAGTTGATCGGGGATTTCGTGCAGCATGCCATACCCGCGGCCTAGCTGGTCGCTATGGATCTGGCCGGCGAGGCAAAGGACTGGCGCGTTGAGGGCGTAGGCTGTTGAAAGCGCGGCGGTGGTATTGAGGAATCCGGGGCCGGGCACGACGACATAGACACCTGTCTTGCCGGAGGCTTGTGCGTAGCCGAGGGCCATATAGGCTGCGCCCTGTTCATGGCGAGCGTGAATGTGACGTATGCTGTCACCGGCGTCGAATACAGCGTTGTAGAAGTGGTCGTTCTGCACGCCTGGCAGGCCGAAAATCGTGTCGATTCCATAGGAGAGCAGGCCATGAACCAGGGCCTCGCCGCCGGTCTTTGTTGTCTTCATTAGGTAGTCCTCGCCGAGCGCTAGTGCGCTACCGAGCCGTCGGCGTGGAAACTGCCGAGGATTTTCTTGGGCTGATAGGGAAAGCGATCCAGCTTGCTTTCGTCGATCTCCAGACCTATGCCAGGTCGGTCGGAGACGACCAGGTATCCTCCTTGTCTTTCGACTGGGTGGTCGACGATCTCGTTGTAGGCGTCGGCGGTGGTATGGCTTTCCATTAGTACGTAGTTGGGAATGGCGGCGTCTAGCTGGCAGAAGGCGGCGATGTTGACCGGGCTGCCCATGAGATGGGGGAAGACGCCGACGAAGGCGGACTCGGCGATAGCTGCAATTTTCTTGACCTGTGTAAAGCCGCCGGCCAGAGACAGATCAGGCCTGATCAGACTTACGATTTTGCGGTCGATCAGGTCTTTGAACTGGAATATATTGTAGAACCGCTCGCCGGTGGCCATGGGCAGCGGGACGGTCTTGGCGATGTATTCCATAGGTTCCAGACTTTCCGGCGCGAGCGGGTCCTCGTAGTAGAGGAGGCGGAAGGGCAGAAGTTCGCGTGCCAGTATGATTGCTTCCTCCGGGCGCAGGTTGCGGTGGATTTCCAGGCCCAAGTCGATGTTGAATCCGACGGCTTCGCGTACGGCTGCGACCATGGCAACTGCTTCGCCGATCACCTGGGAAGGCGTCTTGCGCTCAAAGCCTGGAAGGAATGGAGACATGCGCAGGGAAAGATAACCGGCCCCGACTTGCTGCTGGGCGCTGGCGGCGCATTCCTCGAGGCTGGCGCCGTTCACATTGGCGAAGACTTTTATCTTGTCGCGAACGCGTCCACCTAAGAGCTGATGAACAGGTTGGCCGACGGACTGGCCTGCCAAGTCCCAAAGCGCGATGTCGATGGCGCTGAGCGCGGCGCTAATGGCGGCGCCCATGAAGTGGGCATCGCGGCTAACGGTCTGGTAATGATGCTCGATGCGGGAGGCGTCTTTGCCGATGTAGTAGTCGCTCAGGTCGAGGATAGCGCGGTGGACCATGCCATGATGAGCCCAGAGGCCGGCCTCGCCGTTGCCGACAAGGCCCTGGTCGGTGTAGACGCGCACCAGCAGGAATTTGTCCACAAGAAAGGGCGTAATCTTTTCTATCTTCATTGCGTGTACTCCGAAGGGACTGCGGCGATGGGAAAGCGAATCGCTTTCAGGCCAGGTTTCATCCGGCGGTAACCCGGTAAAGGTGACTGCGGCCAGACTGGGCGGAGTTGTAGAGGATTTGGCTGCCGTCCAGGCTCCAAAGGCAGTGGGGATGCGTGCCGCGATGGGAGTTGTGATCACAGTGGGGGCCGAACGCGGCCAGATAGTCGACCTTCTGCGTTTCCAAGTCGGCCAGGATGACGCCTTCCTTATCCCAGGTTGTGATTTTGCTGCCGTCGGGGCTGGCGATGGGATGCCCTCCCAGGGGATGATCGATGACGACTTCCTTGCCGGTGCCGTCGAAATTTATCATATGGAGGCGGGGCTCTTCCTGACGTCCCTCGTCGGTGTGGACCAGGTAGCCGGAGTAGAGAACTTTCGTGCCTTCGGCGGTCCAGCTGTGATGATGGCCGAAGAATGTCAGCCAGCGGCATTCGCTGCCGTCGCGACTGACTATGTAGATACTGCGGCGAAAGGGGCTCTTCCAGGGCGAGAGATCGTCCGGTGTAGCCTTGATCCACATGGCGACCAGCATGTGTTGTGCGTCCGGCGTCCACTTTGTATTGCCGACTGTCATTTGATCGATATGGAAAAGGTGGTTGTTGGGCGTCAGATCGTATAGAGCCTCAGTGGAGGCGATGAGAGTCAGGTCTGCGTCCTCCTGCCGGCTCAGATCGGTATCGGCACGCAGGGTATAGACTCCTCTTGCCAGGTCGGTGCGGATGTCGTTTGTCGTCCAGGACAGAAGTTCGCCGTCGGGGCTGACCTGACGGATTCCGCCTTTCATTTTGCGCAAAAGTTTGCCGCCGTGCTTGCCAAGCCTCGACCATTCAGCGTCAACCACGCCGACTTCCTCAGGTGCGGTATAGAAGAAGACCTCACACTTGGTCGGATGCCAAACGGGGAAGGCGCCGGTGTGGGTGTTGTAGAAGGCGTTCTCCGCCAGGAGACGCAGTTCATACGTTTCCAGGTCCATGAGATAGAGCCGCCCTCGATCGGTGGCGAACGTATCACGGTGGACGGAGGTAACTTGGGTGGGAATGGCTGCTGAGAAGACCATGTAGCGGCCATCCGGCGACCAGGGAGAAATATCGTAGTAGGTGTGGACGTCGGCCATTGGGCTGCTGGTCAGCTGTTCGACAGTTCGGCCAGTATGCTGGTCGACGTAGGTACTGCGTTCGGGTTGGCTTCTGTGGAAAGAGCCCATGGGATTGGTCCTTAATCGTTGCTCGCTGCGGGCCTTGCGAGATTGGGTGGGACAGGGATGCGGGCCAACATTGGTACCCTAAGGGCCGGACGAGTATACCCGCGTAGATTATGCGGGGCGCTCTCTTGACGAGAGAACGCCCCGCGAATGCTTCGGATAACATTTCTCCGGGCTACATTCGACTGGCAGCGGGCTGTCCGCCCATGTCGGGAAGAGTCAGGTGACAGCCTAGGATTGGCTGGCCGGATCGTCCCAGTAGAAAGTATGCGCCTGCACCAGTCCTCCGTGCGATGTCGGGTTGCTGAGCGGATACACATATTCAGGGTCGATGCCGCGCAGGCCGTTGAGCACGATCAGCGGATTGGGGATCTGGCCCAGGTAGCCGATCTGCGGCAGCTCCTCTGCCCAGACGTCCAGGATCTGGAAGAAAAGCTCGTTGCGCCGGGCCTCGTCCGGTTCGACCAGGATCTCGTCCCACAGGTTCCACATGGTGCGGATCCAGTGGCCTTCCGGGGGTTCTTCGGCGACAGGGTGGGAGGAATCCAGGCGCCAGCGGCCCCAGGCTTCGCCCCAAGGCCGGTCGAGGCCGGTGCCGAGGAAGAAGGCGGGGTCGACCAGCGGCAGGAGTGAGCGTCCGCTGCCCCAGAAGGCGGCGTCAATTTCGTTAGCGCCCCAGTGCTCTGTGTACAGAGAGCGTTCCATGCCCTTGTATGTTGCCTTGATGCCGACATCTGCCAGGTAGCTGATGATGATTTGGACAGCGTCCTCATCAGGCGACCCGGGCTGTGCTGTACCTTCGACGACGAAGCTGATAGTTTCGCCGCTGCCATCGGGATAGACTCGGAATCCGTCGTCGTCCTTTTCAGCGTAGCCGGCGTCGTCCAGCAGTTGATTGGCGCGGTCCGGGTCGTACTCGAGGTAGGCGTTGGCCTGTTTTGGATAGGACTGCGGCGACTGTTCTAGCGGGCTGTACTGGCGCGGCGTATAGAGCCCCTCGAATGCGAGTTCATTGAGTGTGTCTCTGTCGACTGCGATAGACATGGCGATACGCACGTCGCGGGTTTGGAAGAACTCGCGCAATCTGGGCTTCTGGACTGTCTGGTTCGGGGTCAGGCAGACGTGCTGGTCACCTGCGCCAAGCTGTACCCGATAGCCGCCGCTGTCCTCACTTTCCTTGTATAACGTGAAGTTGGCGGCGGTGACGTGGCGCTGTTGATAGTCGACCTCACCGTTAATGATGCGCAGGTCGAAGACGTCGTTTGTGTCGAATAGCCGGTGCCTAATGGTGTCGATATAGGGCATCTGGTTCCCGTCGGGGTCCACCTGCCAGAAATAGGGATTCCGCTCCATGAGGAAGAGTTCCTCGGACAGAGGATTCTTTGCGGTCCAGGAGTAGAGGCTGGGTAGTTCGGGGTTGAGGTACCACCAGTTGCGGTCGGAGAAGAGGGCCGTCCAGGTGTCTAAGCCACTGTCTTCCACGGCTGCTTCCAGGGCTTCCTTGTCGTCGGTCGTCTCCATATGAAATTGGGAGAGGTAGTGATGGGGTGCAAAAAGGTCTCTCGTCAACGGGGCGACCCGGTCGAGGAACATCGGATTGGGGTGAGCAAAGTTAAAGACCACGGTGTGCTTGTCGGGAAATTCCATGGTCATCGGCGTTCGTTCGGAGCCCGTCACCCAGTTGCGGCCGACCGCTGGCGTGACGTCCTTGTTGAGCATGACATTTTCCTGCCACCAGGCGAAGTTGTCAGAGTCAAACGCTTCGCCGTCCGACCACTTCAGGCCCTCGCGCAGGTGGAAGGTCCAGACGGTGGCGTCGTCATTGTTTTCCCATGACTCGGCGATGTTGGGGCGCAGCGTAAGTTCCGGTGTATACCAGGTCAAGCCCTGTCTGGCGATCTTGGTGGGTCCCCAACGATCGGAGACGCCTTTGAAGCCGCGGCGCATTACGCCACCATAGTTGCCGATGCCCTCCATGCCTTCGAGAACCAGGGGGTTGGCAGGGAGGCGTTCATCGATTGGAGGCAGATCTCCGGCGGCCACCATTTCGGCCAGCATCGGCGCCTCTCTGTACCCGCCCGGAGAAGCTGCAGCCGGCGCCTCGCTTTCCGCTTCGGCAGCTGTTGCCGGCATATCTTCTGCTGCGGGCTCTGCATCCCCTCCGGCACAGGCGGCCGCGACCAATCCTGCGGTGCCCATTGCCCCCAACTGGAGGAATCGCCTACGGGTGATGTCGTTGGATCGTGGTTCCAGTTTCTTCATGGAAAGTTCTCCTTTCTGCCATAGTTTACCAAATTCAGAGGAATTCGAGGGGCACCGACATTCTAAGCATCTAGGCAGACGCCGTCAAGGGTAGAAAAACGAGCCCTACAGGAGCATGGGCGTCGAGATTCGGACGGCCGAGTTGCTTTGGAAAGGCACCCGCAAATGGGCATCTGCCCGTTCCAGGCAACATAGTAGTCTGGGCTTGTCCAAGATTTGTAGCAGTCGGATAAATTGGTTTGGTGTCAGGTCGCGAAATGTCGCGTTATGTCTACAAATGTCGCGCCAAGTATACGTATGTCGCGCAAATTTCAAGTTTTTTCGGACCTGCAGTCTTTGTTTGTCAGTCGTTTCCTCGTCACATTTGACCTGGTTGCGGGACATTGCGTCAAGGGCATTGGGCAGTTTGACCAGGTTTTGTAGACACTTTTGCGAGGCGGCTCCAGATTCAACAAGAACGGGGCGCCTACGTGCCTGATCAGGATGTTTCTCGCTTGCATGTTGGGATTGACCCTACCGATCTATCTGGGAAGCCACGGGGCGGGACGCGAAGAACAGCAAAGGTGTATCGATAATTCCAAGCCAGGCAGCGGGGCCCCGCACGGACTGGCACTTTGCTCCCGCAAATCGCTCTTTTGAGAAACGTTGACGCGTCTTCGATGGGCGATGGGACAATCTGTATTCACTATTATACCACGACGAATTTGTAGCATTGCCGGCTGAGTTCAGGGCAATTGCATCCAAGTTCTGACGCAAGAATCGCTCACGCAGGGTGCCAAAAGAGAGGTTCCTTTTCAGTTCAGGAAGCCTCACAGGGCATTGAACCAACTCGATGCAATTATCCTGGGTCAGGTCGATCCAAGTCGACGCAAGTCGACGCAAGTCGACGTAGGTCGACGCAGGTCGACGGGATTTCTTTTTTTTGGATTTATTTTCCCAGACATTTCTTCGCCGACCCTGATGGCTATCGATAGATGAAGTATGGGCAGCTCACAGACTCGCAGCGGCCCTCCTTCGGCTCCAGATCGTCTTTTGGCGGGAGTCATGGCTTCTCGGAGTTAGAAGATACGAAACTCATTTCGGACTCTATTATAGCATACGAAATTCGCCCGCCAGGGGGTCCCTAGCCGAATTCAGGGCACTCGCCCTTTTGTGGGAGAGAATCTCGGGATGGAGACAGTCTTTGGACCCAGTTTGGATGCGGAACTGCAGTGGTCAGTGGTCAGTGGTCGGTGGTCAGTGACTCATTAGGCTGGAGGTCGGTGATTAGCGTTATGAGAAGGCAAGGGAGGGCAGACAGTGGTGGCTAGACACTTTGCTCTAGACACCTTGCCGGGAGAGAATAGGCACGGCCGCTAGCCCAGGGGGGCGTTGCGGGGGCGGAACTGCAGGGATCAGGGGCTGGGGGTCAGGGGTTAAGGGACGCAGACAGCACGGGGGTGGGTAGACACTGTTGGCTAGACACGATGTTGGGGAAGAATACACACGGTGGCTAACAAGGGCGGGGCGTTGCGGGGGCGCAGCCCCCGCACAAGGGAGGGCCGAAGGCACGACCGCCCGGAACTGCAGTGGTCGGTGATCGGTGGTCAGTGAACGGGCGATATTTCGGGACGGATGTGAGGAATTGACACGGACTAGTCGATGCCTGAGGCACAAGAGAGGTCACCTCCATTGTGGGATGCACACTTTGAGCGGACAGGTTTGACAAATCGGTATTGGGCTCTATGATTCTGGCAGAGATTCGCAATTTGCAGAAAAAGGAGAGACGAGATGAATGACGCCTGGCTTGAGCACTTGATTACCGACGAGGAAGAACGTACTTTCGCCGAACAGGGCTATATGATTGTCGAGAATGCCATACCCAAGGAATTGGTGGAGCGGGCCACGCAGGTAACGGACCGGCTTACGGCAGAGGCGAAGGAAAAGCAAGGATTGGGACCTTCTGACGGACTCCTCCTGTTTGACTTCGTCGGCAAGGATGATGTCTTCCTGGAGCTGCTCGACTATCCGACGACCTTTCCCCTTGTGTGGGGAATACTAGGCTGGAACATACAGTTGTACCATTCGCACATGATCATCACGCCGCCAAATGCAGTTTCAGGGCCGGGACAGAAGGGGTTGAACTGGCACAAAGATAGCGGCCGGCTCAACAACGAACTGGAGACGGACCCCCAGCCGCGCATTTCGCTGAAAGTGGCGTTTTTCCTGAGCGACGCTTCGGAGTTGGGGCGGGCCAACCTGTATGTGATTCCGGGCAGTCATTTATTGAACAAGCTACCTGTAGATGAAGACAAGAAGCCGAAAGGTGGAATCGCAATTCTCGCCAATCCGGGGGATGCTGTATTTTTTGACCGCCGCATCTGGCACGCGTCCAGCCCTAACACGTCCGAAGTAACGCGAAAAGCCCTCTTCTACGGTTATAGCTACCGGTGGCTGCGCCCACGGGACGATATGACGGTTGATCACATTATCGGAGATCTTGATCCTATCCGGCAGCAACTGCTGGGAGCGTCGGCCACGGGAGGGCACGGGTATACTTCGCCGAAGCCGGAGGACGTGCCGCTGCGGGGGTGGATGCAGGAGAAGGCGGGCTACAACGGTGCGGATTGAGCATGTAGAAGCGATCAATCTGCTTCACCGTTATCCAGAAGAGCACCAGTTTCAGTACGGCGGCGGAATCTGCGACGCGCGGCTGACGACGCTGATCCTGGTGCATACGGAATGCGGCGCGGTCGGCGTCGGTTCGGTGTACTCGTATCCTGCCCTGGTGTATCTGGTGGTGCGGGATCAGCTGGCCTCCGTACTGATTGGAGAAGACCCGACGGAGGTCGAGGCTTTGTGGGAGAAGATGTACGCGTTGACGCGCTGGTACGGGCGCAAAGGGGCCGCGCTCTCGGCAATTGGGGGCGTAGACACGGCCCTCTGGGACCTGCGGGGGCAGGCGGAAGGCAAGCCGGTTTGGGCTCTTATAGGCGGGGAGACCGGTCGCTGCCCGGCCTATGCGAGCGGGCTGCTATGGAAGGACGACGTGAAGGAGTTGGCGGACGAGGCCAGCGGCTACATTGATGCTGGTTTCCGCCGCGTCAAGATGCGCCTGGCCCGCAGCGAAGAATACGACAGGGCCGCGGTGCAGGCGGTGCGGGGGGCAGTCGGCGCGGAGAATGACGTCATCGTTGACGCGTCGATGCGGTATCACCTGGATCTGGCGCGGCGGATGGGGGATTTTCTGGCCGAACAGGGGGTCTTCTGGTACGAGGAACCGTTTGCGCCTGAGAATATTGACGATTTTGTATCGCTGCGTGGGACCGTGGGCGTTCCTTTAGCTGCCGGCGAGAATGAGTTCGGCCTTCAGGGATTCCGGGAGTTGATCCGGGCGGGGGCGGTGGATATCGTGCAGCCTGACGCGTGCCGCTGCGGCGGGATCAGCGAGGTCTGGAGGGTGGCGAGGTTGGCGGCGGAGCACGGGCTTAAATTCGCGACGCATAGCTGGAGCGATGCGGTTGCAATCGTAGCCAACGCGCACGTCGTAAGCGCGATGCCGAACGGCTTGACGGTGGAGATCGACCGCATGAACAATCCGTTTGTGGATGAGTTGCTGGGGCGGCCGCTGGAGGTAGTTGACGGTGAGATTTCTCTTGGGGACGCGCCGGGGCTGGGAATCGAGTTGAACAGAGAAATTGTCGAGAAGTGCCGTCTGGCGGACCCGCTACACATTCCGGACGGCGTTTATTCGGATATGATGTTTGGCAGGGAGAATCTGCCGCGGGCGCTGCCGTATTTGGAAGGGGAAGGCCGGGTCTGATGATCCGCGAAGTCACGCGGAGGGTCGTGAAGAAAATCCTTTTTGTCCGCGGAGGACGCGGAGAACTCGAGAGACGTATTGGGTCTTCTTTGCGGGCCTGCGCCGCCCTTCGAAGATCAGCTGCAATTAGAACCCGGAAATCGATGTTCAGACAAACGTCAACGAGCCTTTACAGCTGCAGTTTCGAATGCATGCTATAATCTCCAGCTTTTTCTCAGTGTACCGTCTTGAAATTTTGACTTGATCGTTTACTTTTCTTTCCCCTGAGACTTCCATCCACGCTTTGGCCTGTGCTCCCCCTTCGACTCCTTCATCCCTTGGCCACCAAGTAATTCGGCAAGGCTGCAACATTGCCGCTCTTTAGGCTGGCAGACTTGCTCGGTGAACTCCTCGAATCAGGCAACAGGATCTCAATTGAACGACAATCTTCATGTGGCACGACTCACGTACGGCTAAGTTTTAGCCATCGCATTAGATTGTTCGTGAATTCAACTCCTTCTTAGATACCTCCAAGGCTATTCGCCGATTCGCTCTTCCCATTGGTCAATCCCGTTGACTGATATTGGGGCAGCAGGCAGGTCAATTTTCACGCTTGACAATAGTTAAATAGGATAGTACATTCAGCTGCAACTTAACATTATACTAAAGCATTTTAGTTTCATATTTGGTGCCGATATGAAATCTTTGCCTGGAACTGTGCCCCATCGGGCGCGGTCGCCTCTCCTACTGGTTGCAATTCTTGCGGCTATTCCCACCTTCATTTTTTTCATTTACAGCGAGACGTATGCGCAGACCGATTCGTCGGAAGGTTTGGCCGCGCCGTCGCTGACTGCGGAGGGGAGCGCAGGCCAGGTTGCCCTCTCGTGGGATGAGGTGACTGGCGCGGACTCTTACGAGCTGATCTTCTGGGATGCGGGTGTTAGCGACTGGGTTCGGATCGGGGGCGAGCTGAAGGGCACCACCTACACGCATAGCGGCCTCGCTGGCGGCAGTACCTATTATTACTCGATACGTGTTGTGACCGCAGACGGTTCGGTGGGTCCGTGGACGGCGACGGTGTCAGTTTCTGTTCCCGAGAGTTCTTCAGAAACGCAAACCCCTACACTAACTGCCACGCTAACACCAGTAGAGACTTCGACCGCCACAGCTACTTTTACTCCCACGCTTACGACGATAGGCACTTCCACTGCCACTGCCACGGCAACTTCGTCCCCCACACAGACGGTGACAGTCACATCTACCGCCGCGTCAACTTCGACGCCCACCATAACACCGGACCCTGTTGACGCGGAGAGGGCGGCACTGGTCGCGCTCTACAATGCGACGGGCGGCGACAGCTGGACGGGAAGGGCCAATTGGCTGAGTGACAGGCCGGTATCAGAATGGCATGGTATTACAACTGACGAGAATGGGCGCGTGACCGAACTGCGCCTTTCTACCAATAATCTCAGTGGGTCTGTCCCGGACCTGAGCGCGCTAAAGCAGCTGCTGACGCTTGATCTGGGCGCGAACGGGTTGACGGGGCCTTTTCCAGATGTGAGTGCGCTCACCAACCTGGGTGCGCTGGACCTCACGTCCAATGATATTAGTGGGTCGATCCCTGATATGGGGGCCCTGACGAAGTTGCAGCGTTTGTACCTTGGCAACAACAGTTTGACGGGGACGATTCCGGCGTCTCTTGGGGATATCCCCACTCTGGGGTCTCTTTTCCTTGGGGGAAACAGTTTGAGCGGCTGTATTCCCGAGACTTTGCGGGACGTGGAGAAGAATGACCTGGACAGCCTGGGCCTGCCGTATTGCGATGAGGCCACGGCGACGCCCACGTTTACTCCCACCCCTACGCCCCTGCCCACTGATACACCTACTGGCACGCCCACACTTACGCCTTCAGCGACACCAACTGCCACACACACAGCCACACCGGCCGGCTCACCTGAGGAAAGGACTGCTCTCGTCGCGCTCTATAATGCAACTGACGGGGCAAACTGGACACGCAACGAAAATTGGCTGAGTGAAAAGGCGGTGTCAGATTGGCATGGAGTAACCACCGACGAAAATGGGCGCGTGACTGAACTGCGCCTTTCAACCAATAATCTTAGTGGGACCATCTCGGATCTGAGCGCGCTGACCCAGTTGCTGACCCTCGATCTGGGGGCGAACGGGTTGACGGGGCCTTTTCCAGATGTGAGCGCACTCACCAATCTGGGTGCGCTGGACCTCACTTCCAATGATATTAGTGGGTCGATCCCTGATTTGGGGGTCCTGACGAAGCTGCAGCATTTGTACCTAGGCAACAACAGTTTGACGGGGACGATTCCGGCGTCTCTTGGGGATATTCCCATCTTGGGTTCGCTCTTCCTTGGGGGTAACAATTTGAGCGGATGTATTCCCGAGACATTGAGAGACGTGGAGAAGAATGACCTGGATAGCCTGGGCCTGCCTTACTGCGACCAGGCCACGGCGACGCCTCTACCGACTTCTACATACACACCGACTTCCACACTGACGCCAACCCCCACCTATACGGCAACTGCAACGCCGACTCACACTGGCACTCCGACCGCTACGTCCACGCACACTGACACTCCAACCGCTACGTCCACGCACACTGACACTGCGACGGCAACGCCGACTCACACTGACATTCCGACCGCTAAGTCCACGCACACTGACACTGCGACGGCAACGCCGACTCACACTGACATTCCGACCGCTAAGTCCACGCACACTGACACTGCGACGGCAACGCCGACTCACACTGACATTCCGACCGCTACGTCCACGCACACTGATACTCCAACAGCTACGTTGACGCCCACCGAAACACCAACTGTCACGCCGACAGCTACTCATATACCTACTGTCACGCCGACGGCTACGGCTACTCGGGCTGACTGGCTGGAGGAACGGGCGGCACTCGTCGCGCTCTATAATGCGACTGACGGAAGCAATTGGTATAGGAGTAATAACTGGCTGAGCGACCTGCCGATAGGCGACTGGTATGGAATCACCACGAATTCTGACGGACGTGTTGAACACTTGAGTCTCGGCTCTAATCGGCTGAAGGGTCAGATTCCTAGTCTTAGCGCTCTTACAGACCTGAGGAGCCTGAACCTCAATGCAAATGCATTGAGTGGGCCGATTCCGGACCTGAGCGCCCTCTCAAAGTTGGCAGAGTTGGACCTTCACTCCAATGCGTTGAGTGGGGCGATTCCAAGTCTGGGCACACTAACAGAACTGCTATACATAGACCTTTCATTTAACGAACTGAGCGGCTCCATTCCCAGTCTCAGTGCCCAGAAAAAGCTTAGAGAGCTAAACTTGACATGGAACAGTTTGAGCGGATCGATTCCCAGTCTGGAGACATTGACAGAACTGGTACAGCTAAAATTAAGAATGAACGAACTTAGCGGATCGATTCCCAGTCTAAGCTCGCTAACAGAGTTAGAGTTGTTGGACCTCTACAGTAATCAACTAGAGGGTTCCGTCCCGGAACTGGATGCCCTGACTAACCTGGAGAGTATTTCACTCTCTGAAAATAAACTGAGTGGTACGATTCCAAGTTTGGCCGTTCTTTCTAAGTTGGAGAATCTGGACTTCTCAGGGAACGAGCTGAGCGGGTCGATTCCCAGTCTGTCCGGGCTGACCAAGTTGGAAGAGCTTTATTTGGCAAGAAACGAGATGAGCGGGTCGATCCCGAGTCTGTCTGCGCTAACAGAATTGGACGGAATCGATCTGAGTGGAAATGAGTTGACCGGGGCCATTCCGGATGTCAGCGCACTCACGAAACTGACAAGTCTGAATCTCTCTTTTAATCTTTTGAGCGGGCCAATTGCCGGAGACAGATTCCCAGCAAGTATCAGAGCGATTTACTTGCGAAGCAATAGGTTAACAGGATCGATTCCCGACCTTAGTGCGCTCGCTCAGCTAGGGCAGTTGTTCCTCTCAAACAACCAATTGACCGGGGAGATCCCGAGTTCGCTGGGTACGCTTCCCAGCTTGCTTCGTCTCTTTGTATCGGGAAATCAGTGGAGCGGTTGCATTCCAACATCGTTGCTCAGCCTGCGGGAATCCGATTTAGACGATCTGGGCCTGGCATATTGCGCCACACCTACGGTGACGCCAACGCCGACCGTCACTGCCACGCTGCCCGCAGGAGCCACAGCTACTCCGACTGCCACAGCTACGCCAACTCTTACGGCCACAGTCACACCGATGATCACGCCCACGCCTACTGCCACCGGCACGCCTGCATCTGCGGCAGCGAACCGGGTAGCACTTGTGGCTCTTTACAATGCAACGGACGGCGCAGATTGGAAACGAAACGACAACTGGCTGAGCGAGGAGCCTGTTGGCAACTGGTACGGTGTTACAACGGACGAAAGCGGGCGGGTCACCGCGCTTCAGCTCATAGGAAACTGGATGAGCGGTTCGATCTCGGATTTGAGCGCTCTTACTGAGATAAGAACTCTAGACCTGTCCGTGAACGATTTGAGCGGCGCGATTCCCAGTCTGAGCGCACTTACAAAGCTGGAAAGACTGCTCATCACTCATAACGATTTGGGCGGCCCTATTCCCAGCCTATCTTCGCTACCAAACTTGAAGGAAGTAAATCTCGTCGCCAATGACCTTAGCGGCACTATCCCCGGCCTTTCAGCCAACACGAAGTTGGAGAGACTCATTCTTGGGGGAAACGACTTGAGCGGCCCCGTTCCCAACCTGAGCACACTCAAAGAACTGAAATATTTCGACGTCTCCATAAACGACTTGAGCGGCACCATACCTAGTTTGAGTTCCCTTACGAAACTAGAACGCTTTGACATGGATCACAATCATTTGAACGGCACGATTCCCAGCCTGAGCGCTCTCACAAACCTGAGTTACTTACAACTCAGTTCCAATGAATTAACGGGACCAATTCCCAATCTGAGCGCCCTCACTAAACTTGAGTTACTGGCTCTAGGATCAAACGACTTGAGCGGGCAGATTCCGAGCCTGGACGCCCTAACGGAATTGGAGGAACTCTGGCTCAGTAACAACCGTCTTAGCGGGGCAGTCCCGAGTCTGGACGCCCTGACGGAACTGAAGAAAATATCTCTGAATGGTAACGAATTGAGTGGGTCGATTCCTGATTTGAGTGCTCTTACGATGGTGAGGTCAATGTCGCTCCAATACAACCGGTTGAGCGGGCGTATTCCAGATCTAAGTTCGCTTACCAGCCTGAATTGGCTGGTTCTAAACGACAACCAGTTATCAGGTCCGTTTCCGAGCGAACTCGGCGACATTTCTGGCCTTACTCTTGTAAGACTGGGGGGAAATCAACTAACAGGTTGCATTCCCGAAACATTGCGGGACCTGGCCTCTCAGGACTTTGACAAATTAGGTCTGCTCTATTGCGATGAGCCGACCCCGACGGTTACGGCGACGCCTGATGCCGCGGTCGGGTCACGTTCACTGTTAATAGAGGGTGGGGCTGAGGCGGCCACTTCCACGCCTACCGGCACGCCAACGCCGGAGGCCACGGCCACGCCTTCGATGACACCTACGGCAACGTTTACGGCTACACCGACGGCCACTCCAACACCCACATTTACGGCTACACCTACGGCCACTCCCACAGCTACGAATACACCAGGGTCTGCCACAGGTGACAGGGCGGCGCTCATCGCGCTCTACAATTCGACGGATGGCGCTAACTGGACGAACAACGCCAGCTGGTTGACCACTGGGCCGCTTAACCGTTGGTATGGTGTATCAACCAATAGCGATGGACGTGTTTCAAGGATAAACCTGAATTCCAACGAGCTGAATGGCACAGTGCCAAGTCTCAGCGCCCTTACTGAGCTGGTGTATTTGAACCTGCGCAACAATCAGTTGAGCGGGTCGATTCCAGAGTTGGACGTGCTTACAGAGCTGCGCATTTTGAATCTTTCGGCCAACCGATTGAGCGGGGAGATTCCAAACCTTAGCGGGCTTACCAATCTGGCAAGGATACGACTGCACAACAATCGGTTGAGCGGGTCGATTCCCAGTCTTGGGGCGCTCACCAACCTCAGGATTCTGTATGTGCACAATAACAGATTGACCGGCTCGATCCCTGATTCGCTGGGGACGTTGTCCAACCTGCTCGGTTTGTTTGTTTCGGGGAATCAGTTGAGTGGTTGTATTCCGGCATCGTTGGGCAGCGTGCGCTCGAATGACCTGGACGAGACTGGACTAGCCTATTGTGCAACCCCTACGCCTACGCCCACGCCAACGTCAACGGCTTCGGCAACGCCGGGTTAGATTGCGTGTTAGGGCAGAAAATGGAGTACCCAACGAGGCGGCGGGTGAAGTCAACCAGAGCTGCCACTAAAATGGGCTGAGCTAGAACTGCCCACTTCCTGTTTGCATGGATCCGGGGAGGGTAGAGGACTAGCCGGCTTACCGGCTATTGAGGCAATGGGTTGCGAGGACGCGTTTTGGGGATTTAGCCGTCTCTCCTGTCGGCTCATATCAGAAGTTAAGCATCACAGGATGAATTGAGAGATCCGAGAACGGAGCAGTTCATTTGATGCTTGGTCTAAACTGCGTGGAGTGAGAGGGAGACTGAAAGAGGAGAGAAAGATCGACTTCCTGCCGTTTGTCAGTCTTGCCATTTTTCGTTCACGGGAGTCCACATTCTTCCAGACTGCGTCCGATGACATTTGCAGGCACTGTATCTTCTGCACCCTACGCAACTCGTGCTGGCACTGTTCACATGGACTCGTGCCAATTCAAAGTAGTCCCCCTGCAAAAGATTGGATTATCCAGGACAGACCAAGTGTGTTTGGGAGATTCAGACTATGGTCGGCGAATCATGGAAACACTCAGTGGTAGCCCGAGGCATCCTCCTGCTCGCCGTGATACTGACCGTCTTCGCTGTTCTGTCCCTCCTTTCAGTCAACACAACAGTTGCCCAGTCCGAGTCGTCAGTTATAACGGACTCGCCGTCGCTGACCGCCACTCTCCCCGTCTCAACCTCGGTCGAGTTAAGCTGGAACGCTGTCTCCGGTGCGATCAGCTACGACGTCCGGACGTGGTGGGCTGGCGCCGACGATTGGCAGCGGCTTGATAGGGGCAGCCTGACGAGCACATCCATTACCCACCAGAACGTGTCGGCGGGAACGAAATACTTTTACATCGTCGCCGGGGTGGACGACAGCGGCAAGCGCGGCCCCTGGTCGGCCGAGGTTGAATTTACCGTGCCCGGGCCCGACTCGCCGACCTCTACACCAACATCGACGCCAACCTCAACATCCACGCCGACACTGACATCAAGGCCGTTGGTGACTTCAACACCAACCGGAACGCCTTCAGCAACGCCGACGGCAGTTGTGCTCGGGGCGCCGGCGCTGCGAGCTGAGGCCGGCGCTGGCGAAGTTGCGCTCACCTGGGGAGACGTTGCGAACGCCGACAGCTACCAGTTGATTTTTTGGTACACCTCACTCACCGACTGGGAACCCACTGGCGGCGTCCTGCGCGGCACAACCTACATCCACAGAAGCGTTGACGCCGGCACGACCTACCACTACCATTTGCGTGCTGTGGCAGCTGGCGGCGCGGTAGGCGCGTGGTCGGAGCAAGTGTCCGCCGTACCATCTGCGCCGGTGTCAGGGATGCATACGCCGACGCCTACCGCAACCGCGCTCCCGGCCCCTGTGCTGCAGGCCGCGGCCGGAGCTGGCGAGGTCACGCTCACTTGGGGGTCTGTTGCGAACGCCAGCAGTTATCAGCTTATTGTTTGGGATCGGGGGCTCAATGACTGGCGCGTCATTGGCGGCGTCCTGTACGGCACGTCCTACACGCACCGCGGGGTCACCGCGGGAACAGTTGAATACTACCATGTTCGCGCGGTTGCAGCAGGCGGGGCGGCCAGCGCGTGGTCGGCGAGAGTGTCGGCCGTTGCGGGGGAACAGGCCACCGCCACGCCTACACCAACATTCACGCCCACACGAACATCCACGCCCACCCCAGAGTTTACGCCAACGGTCGCAACGTCGCAGAGGGGCGCGCTCGTCGCGCTATACGAGGCAACTGACGGCCAAAATTGGCGTGACAGCGACAATTGGCTGACCGATGCCCCGATCGATACCTGGTTTGGCGTCACCGCGGACAGACTCGGACGCGTGAGTAGGTTGCGACTCTCCGGCAACGGATTGAATGGGCATATCCCAGACCTGAGGGCCCTTGTCGATCTAGAGATTCTTGACCTCGCTTTCAATACATTTCCCGGACCTTTTCCGGATCTGAGCGCCCTCACCGGCCTGACTCAATTGGACCTACAGGAAAACGAGCTCACCGGGCCGATTCCGGATTTGAGCGCTTTTTCGAGCCTGAGACATTTGTGGCTCGGCTTAAACCAACTGGAAGGGCCGATTCCAGATGAAGACGCTCTTCCCGATCTTATTACTCTGAACCTGACAAAAAACCTGTTGACGGGAGCAGTTCCCCCCGGATTGGAAAACCTCCTTGACCTGCAGAGTCTTACCCTGTCAGGCAATAGTTTAACTGGCTGTATACCCGCATCGCTGCAATTCATACGGAACCATGACCTGGACAAGGTAGGCCTGCCTTACTGCGATGTGCCTACGCCCACTCCCGGACCGACGCCAACTCCTGCGACCACGGAAAGGGGGGCACTGATAGCGCTATATGAGGCAACAGGCGGCGTAAACTGGTCTGACAAACGTAACTGGCTGAGCGACGAGCCGATTTCGGATTGGTATGGGGTAACCGCAGACAGCAGTGGCCGAGTGACGGATCTGGACCTTCGTCACAATAGATTGACCGGGGAGCTTCCAGATTTGCGCGCTCTCACGCATCTGGAGATTCTGAAAGTCCCCGGAAATGATTTGGGTGGGCCAGTCCCAACCTTTGAGGGTCTCTCCAAACTGAGGCATCTGGATCTCGGAAACAACAGGTTTAGCGGGACGGTCCCGGATCTGAGCGCGCTCACGAACCTGACTGCGCTGTACCTCAACGGCAACCGCTTGACCGGGCAGATCCCTGATCTGAGCAAGCTTGTAAATCTGAGTAGCCTGTTCCTCAGCAGCAACGAATTGTCCGGGCCGATCCCGGACCTGAGCAAACTTACCAGTTTGACGCGTCTCTACCTCGGGTCCAACCAGTTGTCCGGGCAGATTCCGGATTTGAGCGGTCTCGCTGACTTGGGCGTGTTGATTCTTTCGGGAAACCAGTTAACCGGCTCGGTGCCGGACTTGAGCGCCCTCACCAATCTGAGGCATGTGTACCTCGGGTCCAACCAGCTGTCCGGGCAGATTCCGGATTTGAGCGCGCTCACGGATCTGAAAGAGTTAAGTCTCTCCGGCAACCAGTTATCGGGGCAGGTTCCGGACTTGAGCGCTTTTACAGTGCTAAGCGGGTTAGATCTTAGCTACAACCAGTTGTCCGGGCAGATTCCGGACGTAAGCGCGCTCAGAAATGTCTACTTCCTGAACTTAGCCGGCAACCAGTTAACCGGGCCGATCCCGGACTTGAGCAACCTCGCCAAGTTGGGAATTCTGGAACTCGGGAACAACCAGTTAACAGGTCCGTTCCCAGATCTGAGCAACCAAACGGAGTTGTGGCATCTGGACTTTACGAACAACAAATTGACCGGCCCAGTCCTCAATCTGCACTTGCTAACAAAATTGTCAACTATCCTTCTGGAAATCAACGAACTGTCTGGACCAATTCCGGATCTGAGCGCATTGGCCGACTTGATTAATGTACGGCTGGGAGGAAATGCGTTTTGCTTGCCAGCTGGCCAGAGCCTGTCCCATCCAAACAGTAGAGTGGCCGACTTACTGCGTACCCTCAATCCGCCTGTTTGTACAGACGAAGATTTTTCGGCGACTGTGGGCGTGCCACAGAACCTGGCGACATCAGTCAATGACGGCCAGGTGACGCTGACTTGGGATGCGGTAGAGAACGCTGTCAGCTACGAGTTACGTGCCTGGGACAGCTTAGACAGGCGGTGGGACTCGATTGGCGGCGTACTGTCTACGGCGACTTACATTCATGCGGTGAAGACTGACGGTAGAAACTACCTGTACCAGGTACGTGCGTTGGGCGCCACCGGCATACAGAGCTGGTGGTCGCAAAGGGTGTATGCGGTCGTAGTGCCGACGCAGTTCCCACCGCCTCCTCTGTCACTTGGGTATGATTTGACCTTTCAGAGGCATCTGGAGATTGACGGTGTATATGTGGTCGCCCCCGCTGAAGTGAACGATGAAAGAATGGTACAGGCGCGCGCGATCATCACCGGGATGCTCGTGAACCGGCCCGCGCTGCTCGAAACGATGGCCTACTACAAGACTACGATCTACATGGATGACGAAGCAGATCCACTTGCATTCAAAATTGAACGAAGCGATGGAGAAGTGTGGGGGGCAAATGTGCCGGAAACCGAGAATTACTGTTCAACGTTACTTCACGAATTTGCGCACGTTGTTCTCTACGCACTTGAGGACCAAACCGACGGCGAAGCGTTCATAGCGAAGCTCCAAGCCCTATACGACGCCGCATTGGCTGCGGGCCTGTGGAATAACAGATACGCTTCCACTAATTACAGTGAGTATTGGGCTGAAATCGTGAAATTCTGGTTTGAGGAGAGGGTTGTTGCCACTCAGGGGACGACCCAATTGAAGCTAGAAGAATATGATTCGGAGGCAGCCACGTTGGTTGAAGAGGTATTCAGCGACGCGACCGTTCCCCAGGGATGCAAACGTTAATGACCGGGGAAAAAGTGTTGGGGAGCGTTGGAAATGTGTGAAGAGGCGTGAGAGGTGAGTGAAGCCGCGGAGTAAGATTCGGCGACGCAGGTATTTCTCACCGCCGACTCCAATATTCTTTCGGCCAATGCACGTTGCGGCCTTGCGTGAATCTTCCTGGATCTGAAAGAACGGCTCTTCGACGCCAACGCCTTTGAAGGGTAGGACCTCAAGGGCCGGCTTAAAGGTAACCGTGAGCGTACAAGAATAGCTGGTCAATACCTCATGAAGGATGGAGTCCTAATGCTGACTGTAAAGGCCCTACGCTTCATTCTGCCGTTCGCCCTGCTTGTTGCCGCAGCTGGAATCTTCTTCCTCACAAACAAAGAAACAGGTGCGCAAGCGCCAGACCCTTTCGTTTCGGACGCGCCGGTCTTGATGGTGGTCTCCGCCAGTACAACCGTTGTCGAGCTAAGTTGGAATGCTGTCACAGGTGCAGCCAGTTACGACCTGCGGGCGTGGTGGGCGGGCGCCGGGTCCTGGCAGCGTATTGATGAGGGCAGCCAAACGGACGTCTCCTTTACACACCGCAGCGTGTTGGCAGGCAGGAAATACCACTACATCGTTGCCGGCGTGGGGGAAGACGGCATTCGGGGCCCTTGGTCGGCGCAGCTTGAAGTTACGGTGCCTGGATCCGACGCGCCTACTTCTACGCCGACGCCCTCGCCTGCATCCACGTACACGCCAACGCCAACGGTGTCTGTTACGGCTACGCCTATGGCGGCCGCAGGGGCGCTATCTGCTCCGACATTACATGCGGCGGCCGGCGCCGGGCAGATCACGCTCAGTTGGGGCGCGGTTTCGAACGCAGACAGCTACCAGCTGATCGTCTGGGACTGGGCTATTGACGACTGGCGGTTCATTGGCGGCGCCTTCACAGGCCTTTCCTACATTCACGGCGGCCTTGCCGCAGGTACAACCTACTACTTCCATGTCCGGGCATTGGCGACCGGCGGAGCAGTAAGCCCTTGGTCGGCGCAGGTGTCCGCCACAACTTTTGCATCCGGGGCGCCCACGCCGACGGCGACACAGAGACCGCTCGTAACAACAGCGACAGCGACAGCGACGCCCACACCCACCCCGACCGCTGCGACGCTCTCCGCGCCCACATTGATGGCGCGGGCCGGCGCGGGAGAGATCACCCTCACCTGGAACGAAGTGGCGAGAGCGGACAGCTACGAGTTGATTGTATGGGACTGGGCGCTTGACAATTGGAAATCCATTGGCGGCGTTCTGACCGGCACGAACTATGTCTACCAAGGGCTTTTTGCAGGCACGACCTACCATTTCCATATCCGCGCGCTGGGCGCAGGCGGCGCGGGGAGCGCGTGGTCGGCGGTAGTCTCCGCGGCCGCGTACGCACCTGGCCCAGTTACGTCCACGCCCACAGCTTCCGCCACGGCAACGGCTTCAGCAACGCCCACGGCCTCACCTACAGTTGCCACCACGGAAAGAGGGGCGCTTGTCGCCTTGTACGAGGCAACAGACGGCGACAATTGGAAGTACAACAACAATTGGCTGACGGACAAGCCACTCAATTTTTGGTACGGCGTAAAAACCAACAGTCGCGGAAACGTCACGGGCTTGCAACTTGCCGAAAATCAGTTGAAAGGGGATATCCCGGAACTGAGCGCCCTAAACAATCTGACATTTCTGAACCTCAGTTTCAATCAGTTGACGGGCCCGATCCCGGACCTGAATCCCTTCTCCAATCTTATTTACCTGAACCTCGAATACAATCAGTTGACGGGCCAGATTCCGGAACTGGATTCTCTATACTACTTGGAGGAGATTTTCCTTGGCGACAACCAGCTTACTGGGTCGATTCCGGACCTGGGCGCTCTCGCAAACCTCATTTTGCTGGATCTCGAAAACAACGAATTGACCGGAGGGATACCGGATCTGGGGAATCTAAACAAAGTGTATTGGCTGGTCCTTGCCAGAAACAAGCTAAGCGGGACAATCCCAGATCTGAGCGCCCTCATAAGCGTGGAATTGCTGGCCCTCTCAGAAAACCAGTTGACCGGGCAGATCCCGAATCTGAGCGCGCTCTCCAATCTGCGTTTGTTGAACCTCCGCAGAAACATGCTGACCGGAAGTATCCCGGATCTCAGCGCCCTCAGAGAACTGGACGTGCTGTCGCTCGACGAGAACCAGTTGGCAGGATCGATCCCCGACCTGAGCGACGTCACAAACTTAGGGATATTGACCCTAAGTGACAACGAATTGTCGGGGTCGATCCCCGACCTCAGCAATCTAATCTACCTGGAACGGCTGATCCTTAACAATAATGAGTTGTCGGGGGAGATCCCCGACCTGAGCAGGCTCTCCAACATGTATAAGCTGAATCTTAGTTCGAACCAATTGACAGGGCCGGTCATAGACTTAGGACTCTTTGCCGACTTGAATGAGTTGAATCTCGCCGACAATGCGTTTATCGGACCGGTCCCGGATCTCAGCTCACTTATTGAATTGGAAGATGTGGACCTCCGAGGCAATCGATTTTGTTTGCCTGCAGGCATGAGCTTGACTCATGCGGATAGTGAGGTTGCAGCCCACCTGAACAGCCTCAATTTACATACGTGCTCAAATGAGGAGCTCGGGCTCTTGCTGGGCGTACCGGAGAATTTGAACGCGGCCCTGGCCGGTGGCAGGGTCACACTCACGTGGGATGAGGTAGCAAACGCAGCCAGCTATGAGTTGCGGGCGTGGGACAGTTTCAACTTCACCTGGGACACCATTGGCGGCATCCTGACAGACAGGACATACACGCATCCTGTTCTGACAGACGGCAGAAACTACTACTTCCAAGTCCGAGCCAAATCATCCAATGGCATACGTAGCACTTGGTCAGACCAACTTTATGTGGCAGTAGTCCCGACGCAGTTTCCACCACCTCCCCCTTCCCTCGGATTCGATATGTCGTATCAGAAATACATGGAGGTTGGCGGCGTACATGTTGTCGGGCCCAGCGAAGTCCCTGATGGAAAAATGATTCAGGCTCGAGAGATAATCAGCGCTATGCTCTCGGACAGGTCCGATCTGCTTGAAGCCATGGCAGACTACGGCGCCCGAATCTATATTCAAGAAGGCCCATTCTTCATTCCCGGTGCAGCAGGGATTGCGTATAAGGCTTCAAACGGAATGGCGGCGCTTGTGCCAATAGAGGATGAAGACTGTATCACATTCATCCACGAGTTTACTCATCTGATTCACTTCGCTATCGAGGAGACGGCCAGTGGCGATGAATTCAACGAACGGCTCGAGGGGCTATACCAGGCGGCGTTGACCGCAGGTCTGTGGCCTGACATGCTTGCTACAGCGGACGTTGGGCACTACTGGACCGAGACAGTCAGATACTGGCTTGGGGAAAGAATGCCTTATTCGTTGACCTCAATCTCTGCGACCGTGGCAGACTATGACCCGGAAGCGGCAAAGCTGATTGAAGAAGTGTTTGGAGACGCGACGGTACCCGCGTATTGTATGCCGTGAAGTGAAGAGGGAACGAAATCAATTGAGTAACGGTTGGCCAGGATAAGGAAGTCCTTAATGAGTCGCAACGGTATTGCTCTGATTATTCTCTCCCCGCGCCACCCATAAGTTTTCTCTTTTGCAGCGACCTTTCCACAGATGTAGTTTTCTGGTTTCTTGGAACGCAACTTACCTGAGCTTCCCAGTCGACTCAAGAACAGTCTGAAGTGAAGCAGATTGGGCTTGCATGTTGACTTCTAGTCAGATGGAAGATTCGAGTTACCGGCGGGAAGGTAACGATTCCTGGGTAAGCGCAGAGTTCGAGGCAGCATCGACTCAGCCATTGGAGGAACAGAATTCGCCCGTTCGGCCCATTTCCCGAGCCTATTTTGCCAGCACTTGCAGTTGGACAATTCAATGGGCCAATTCGTGCCCTTCTGCTGCCCCTTCGGTCCGCCTGCACCTGCCCATGCCCCCCAACAGGGTGAATGTGACTTTCAACGTATACGGCTTTTTGTTGTAGACTTCCCATTACAGTCGGAATTTCAGGGCTGGTGTCGATGAATTCAGAATGAGGTCACAGTGAAATACAGAATACATGGTCTGACAATTGGCCCCTCAAGCATGATTTTGCTCTTTGCAATTATTGCGGCCGCGATTGCTTTGTCACCTTTAACAGCAAGCAAGTCATATGCGCAGACTGAAACTTCACCAAGTTTACCGGCGCCGACTTTGACTGCGAGTCAGTCAGGAACGAATCAGGTTGTACTGAGTTGGACTCCGGTTGCGGGAGCAGTCAGGTACGAATTGAGGACGTGGTGGGACGGCGCGGCCGGCTGGCATCCGATCGACAATGGCAGTCTGACAGGAACCTATTTTACCCACATTGGACTTACGCCAGGCAGGCAGTACTTTTACGTCGTTGCGGCGATGGACGCCAACGCAAGTTGGGGATCCTGGTCTGAACAGGTTTCTGTGACCGTCACCAATCAACTGGCAGCGCCGACACTCAGCGCCTCTGAAGCCGTAACGACTACGGTCGACCTGAGTTGGACTGCTGTTTCGGCAGCGGTCAGGTATGAATTGAGGGCATGGTGGAAGGGTGCGGAGGACTGGCAAACGGTGGACGACGGCAGTTTGACTGGGACCTCCTTTACCGACACGGATCTGGCGCCCGGGCAAACCTACCTCTACATCGTGGCTGCCGTAGACAGCGGCAACCAACGGGGCCGTTGGTCAGAGCAGGTTACGGTGACGATCCCTGAATCAGACGACCAGTCATCTGCACTGACCGCTCATGCTCTTGCTGCACCGACGTTAAATGCGGTGGGTGGAGCAGAAACTATCACGTTAAGGTGGGACGGGGTGGCAAACGCCGACAGCTACCAGTTGATATTCTGGGACTCGGCTTCTGAGGATTGGCGAAATATCGGCGGCGTTTTGAATGGGACCTCTTTCACTCACATAGGGCTCACTGATGGCACGGCCCACCATTATCACCTGCGTGCAGTTGGCCCGGCCAGTGCATTCGGCGCATGGTCGGAACTGGCGACGGCTAGCGCGGGAGCGCCCACGTCGACGTTGATTTCAGCTACGCCGGCTACAACCGCGAGAGGAGCGCTTACCGCACTTTATGAAGCAACAGATGGGGAAAATTGGGTTGAGAACGAGAATTGGTTGTCGGACGAGTCGCTCTCTGACTGGTATGGCGTTGTCACTGACAGTAGCGGACAGGTAGTGGAACTAGACCTATCGGGGAACGGGTTGAAAGGGTCGATACCACCGTTGAACGCCCTCACCGAGCTAAGGACCTTGGACCTGGGCCAAAATGCTTTGTCAGGGACGATTCCTGATCTGAGTACGCTTACCAAACTGGTAAGTCTCGATCTCGGGTTCAACGATCTGTCAGGTCCGATACCGAATCTGAGCAACCTTATTGAACTGACGAATCTGGATCTCGGGGCCAACCAACTTAGTGGATCGATTCCCGATTTGAGCAGTCTAGTCGAATTGAGAACGGTGAACCTAGAGGGCAACGAGATGACCGGAACGATTCCGGATCTCAGCGCCCTCTCCGGCCTGGTTCACCTGAATCTCGGATTCAACCAATTGACCGGAAACATTCAGAACGCGGTCAACCTGCCCAGTCTGAGAACACTGGTCCTGAGCGGCAACCGTTTGGATGGGGAGATCCCCGACTTGAGCTCCCTCAGTCAGTTGCGACGATTGGATCTCCATTCGAACCTGTTGACTGGGGAAATCCCAAGTTTGAGTGCACTCGCTCGACTGACATGGTTGGATCTTCATTTCAATTTGCTGGCCGGTCCGATTCCAGATTTGGGCTCACTAACCTTTTTGTCCAGATTGTCGCTCCATTCCAACCAGTTGACAGGTCCGGTTCTCGACCTTAACGCTCTCACGGAGTTGACGTGGCTGACCTTAGGAGGGAATAAGTTGTCAGGCCCGTTACCGGACTTGGGGGTACTCGCTAAACTACGTTGGTTGGATCTCTCATACAACCAGCTGTGCATACCGGCAGGCTTAGACTTGACCGTTTTGCCCGAGTTCATGACAAAGCATCTTGACAGCCTCGAGTTGGGGGCTTGCTCCGAAGACGAGCTTTCTGCCCAACCTGGTGCGCCACAGGAATTGACGGCGACAGTCTCTGACGGCCAAGTTTCGCTTGGGTGGGAGGCGGCCGCAAACGCTGCCAGTTACGACCTGTGGGTATGGGATAGTATCGATCGCCAGTGGCAAGAAGTCGGCGGCGCCCTGACCGAATCGGAATACACCCATCAGGACTTGCAGGACGACCGTAACTATTACTATCAGGTCCGCGCACGCGACGCCGCCGGCAATCCCGGCCCTTGGACACAGCGTGTGCATGCGGTCCTGGAGGCAGGGGAGTTTCCATCTCCGCCCTCGTCTCTTGGGCTTCATGTCTTCTATCAGAAACATCTGGAGATTGAGGGGGTGACCGTGACTGCCCCGAGCGAAGTAGCCGACGAGAAAATGGTTCAGGCACGGGCTATAATATCCGGCATGCTCTCAAGCAAGACCGACCTCATAGGCGGCCTGGATACCAGTCTTCTTCGCGTTGCTATTGTCAAGCAGAGTGAGAATGGTGACCAACTCATCCAAATGCCTGAATTCAGCCTGATTCAAGAGGATACGGACGGCTTGACCAGCTGGGATCAGGACCAATGGTTAGCGGGTGTGGTGGAGGACGACGCACAATGCGATCTCTTCATCAGGGAAGGGGCGCGCCTGATCCTACATGGAATCTCAGCGCAGGACGGGGGCGATGAATTCAATGCGCAGCTTGAGAGCCTGCACGCGGCCGCCAGAGAAGCGGGCCTGTGGCAGAGTCTGCTCGCAATGGAAAGCGCTGAGGACTATTGGGCCGAGACCGTCAGATTCTGGTTTCAGGGAACTCTGCCAGAATCGCTGGCTGCAAACGATCTCGTGTTGAACGACTATGATCCTGAAGTGGCGAAACTGATAGAGGAAGTGTTTGGAGAAGCAAGCGTCCCGTCATTCTGCAAACCTTGAACTGTTAGCGAATCCGTGTTCGAAGAAGAGATGAGCAAAGTCTCCCTTTGCCTCTCTTTCCCCTTCGGAAATCAAGGCGACATTCCGCCGGTGCTTGATTAATCGATGACTGTTTTTGACTTCTAAGGGATATAGATCTGTAACAGCCCCCTACTTCGGCCACGGTAGAAGCATCGACCTATCTTCCCACGCCTTGGCGGGGCATTCCAACCCCTTGTTTCCGGCGGCAATTGCAGGGACAAATGAGGGGTTACGGAGCGTCGAGTCTCGCCAGCGCCAGGCGTGCATTGCCGCGTACATACAGATTTTCGTCGCTTAGGGCCTTCTGCAACGCTGGGAATGCGGCATCGGCCTGGGGGCCGACTTTGGCGAGGGCGAGGGCGGCGTTGTGGCGAACAAAGTGGCAATTGTCTTGGTCCAGAAGACCGGAAAGCGAGTTGACCGCCTCGGGCGAGGCGATGTTGCCCAGCGCCTCGGCGGCGTTGCGCCGCACCCAACTGGAGTCATCCTCCAGGGAGTCCAAAAGGAAGGGTACTGCGTTACTGGCAGGCAGACCGATATCGCCGAGGATGTCGGCGGCTGCCGCGCGTAGCGGCCACTGCCTGGATTCTAGGTGTTTGAGAAGGAAGGGGACAGCGCAGGCACCTTGTGCGCTGAGTCCGAAACCAGCGGAAAGCTGGCTCGGATTCGTGTGCTGTGCGGCCAGATTGGCCTCGAGCAAACTCGCGGCTTCTGCTGCCAGGTTTTCCATCAGCGCTTTGGTCCCTTCCTGCCCCTGGCGGGAGAGCCGGTAGGCTCGCTCCAACTGGTCGCCTTCGGACAGGGCCCCACTTTCCACGTACAGATTCCTCCTATCATCGACGGTCGAGTTGAACTTTTCGTCTTCTTCTTTCCCGTTCTCACGGGATGAGCCGTTGCCCTGGTGCCAGTTCCACAGGCTGTGCCACAATTGAGAAAGTTGGTCACCTTCAGCCGTTTCGCGCCACGCGGGGTTGGAACAGTCCCATGACGGTGCGGTTGGTTCCTGCATGCGACAGAAGAGAAATTTCATCATAAAACGGTTATGGTTGCTGCGATTGGTTGTGGCGCGGTGCCAGAGGTCGTAGTGGACAATGGTGACGCTGCCGGCGTCTCCGCAAAGAAGTGCTTCGTCAAACTTTTCTGCCTCTATGCGGCTTGTGTAGTATTGTGAAGCTGGGAGTACGGAAGTCGGCCCCATTTCTGCGGTTACATCCTGGGGGTAATAGAAGGCCATCGCCCAGCGGGTGCGGTGATGGCGCACGTTTTGATCAGCTTCGTAGCTGTCCTGGTGGTGGTGCTGCGCGGACTGCTGCGGCGGGGTCAGATGGCAGTGGCGGTGGGGGTGCATGGCGTAGCCGGGGCCGAGGATGCTGGTCAGCGCGCCAGTCACGGCTGGGTGTGAGAAGACCTCTTCCAATTGGGGGATGGCCGGTAGGATGTCGTTGCCGGGATTGCCTTTGGAAGAGAAGATGGCTTCGGCCTGGGCACGCACGGATTCGTGGAAGGCGGCAGGAAAGTCGGCCTTCACTATCACGTAGCCGTTGACGATGAACTGCTGCATTTGGGAATCGCTGAGAAGTATCATTCTCTACAACTCCTAGTCCTGATACAGGCGGCTCAGAGTTTGCTTTTTCTGCAGGAAATGAAACGGTTCGAACGGCGCAGCGTATAGCCAAGTATATCATGCCAATTGTTTTGTTCCAGATACCAGCGAGCAGCCCTGCGTGCCCGCACCATACGAATCGAGACTGAAAGCAATGAGCCAGACCTGGACACATACCTTGCAAGCCGAGCCCGAGGAACAGGTAGTTGAGAGCGGGCAAACGAATGGCGAGGGGCACGGAGAGCGGACACCGATAGTAGTCGCCGAACAGATCCACAAGACGTTCCGCAGCGGCGAAGTCGAAGTTCATGCGCTAAGAGGGGTGGACCTTACTATCTTGACGGGCGAGATGGTGGCAATCATGGGGCCTTCGGGTTGCGGAAAAACGACCCTGTTGAACACGCTTTCGGGGTTGGACAGCTTTGACGACGGCCAGGTGACGATAGAGGGTACTCCGCTTTCGGACATGAACGACCGCAAGCGCACCGAATATCGGGCACAGCGAATGGGATTCGTCTTTCAGTCGTTCAATCTGCTACCGGTGATCTCGGCGGTCGAAAACGTGGAGATGCCGCTGCTTGTGAGCGGTGTGCGGCCGGCGCAAGCTCGGAAGCAGGCGTTGGAGAGCCTGGATAGGGTGGGGTTGTCTGACCGGGCCTCGCACCGACCCATGCAGCTCTCAGGGGGACAAATTCAGCGTGTAACGATTGCGCGCGCGCTTGTGAACAACCCTGCGCTCGTGTGGGCCGACGAGCCTACGGGCAATCTGGACGTGGTAAGCTCGAACGACGTTCTGTCGCTTATGCAACGCCTTAACGAGGAAAGGGACCAGACCTTTGTCATCGTCACACATGACCCCCAGGTGGCTGCGCTGTGCGAGCGAATCGTGCGCATGGAGGACGGGGAGATCGTAGCGAATGAGTAGCCTCCTGAACTCGGTTGCCCTCTATCTGGCTGTTGCGCTGGGACTGATCCTGGCCGGCGCGGTCCTCATTTCGCTGCGTAATCCGATCATTGGCAAGCTGGGAATCCGAAACATACCGCGACGGCCAACACAGTCGGCGCTGATCGTTTTCGGTCTGACCTTGAGCACCATGATCATCGTTTCAGCGCTAAGTCTGGGCGACACGCTGGAGAACACAATCCGGCGACAGACGATCAACGCTTACGGACAGATCGATCAGGTTGTCTCGCCTCCTTTCCTGATGGACCTGACGCAGCTCGCCGACGGGGGCACTATTGACCCGGAGAACGCGAGCAGTCCTGAGAGCGCGGCCCTTTTGAATGCGCTCACAGGGGGCGACCTGACCGCGTTAATCGCGATCCTCGACGAGGGTCTGCCGGGCATCACGGAAGACAGGCTGGCGCTCCTGGCGGAGCAAGCAGGGGAATATCCTCTGATCGACGGCGTTGCCGGCTCGGTTCTCTTTCCGACGATTATTCGGAACGTGAGTACCGGCCAGGGGGAGCCCCTGGGCTTCCTTTTCGCGGTGGACGAGGGTTACGACACGGGGTTCGGACTACACGACATTGATGGTAGACCTGTCAGCACCGTTGACTTGCGTGGGGGCGTAGGCGATGTATTCGTCGATCTGGTCGGGCTGTGGGAGGTTTCCGGAGAATCGGCAAACGTGGTGGGGACGGCGCTCGGGCTAGAAGAGACTGGCCTTGTAGGGACGGTGATGGCTGTGGGCGCTGCTGGAGCCGTGCTGTTACAGGAGGAAGGGCCAAGTTTTACCTTGCGCCAGATTGAGTTACCGGTGGAGATTCTGCGCAATTTGGGATTCCCCGATGCGTTGTTGGACGAGGTTGACTCAGATGTCATCAGCCTGGAGGGATTGGGGATCAGCGACGAGGATCTGGCTGAACTGAACGTTGACCCGGACGCACCGATCATTGTGCCAACTCTACCCATGCTTGGATTCGACGTCCCCGATCAGGACGAGCTGATTCTGGCGGCGACAGAGTTCCTGAGCTCGATCAACCTGAACACGTTGGGCCAGGATGTGGACGATACGCTTGGCGAGTTCGGACTCCAATTGCGCCAGGGAGAAGTGTATCTGAATGAAATGGGAGCATTGCAGCTCAACGCGCGAGCCGGCGATCTCCTGGAAATCTTTATCGGGCCGATCCCTGTTCCTTATCGAGTGCGCGCGGTGGTCGCGGAAGCAGGGCCCTTGGGAGCCGTTCTTCCGGTGGTCATGATGCACACCGATGAGGCGCAGAAGCTGCTCTTCATGCCGGACAAGGTCAACAACATTTTGATCTCAAATGCCGGTGACGAGGTCAGCGGCATGGCACACACTTCTGAGGTTAGCGACCAGCTGCGAGCGCTTTCGCTCAACGAAGCACGGCTAACGGCCCTGGTGGAGATTCTGCGCAGGCCGGGCATTGCCGAGGTCATCAAACGTGAATCTGTGGCTCCATTCAATCCTTTATTCGACGATGAAGACATCCCCGATTTCATCATGCAGATCGCGGGCATGTGGACGCAGGCGACGAACTTCGAG
Source organism: Caldilineaceae bacterium (assembly GCA_958295845.1). GTDB lineage: Bacteria > Chloroflexota > Anaerolineae > Caldilineales > Caldilineaceae > Bin5. Next base: position 2,655,557 of record OY282376.1, on the reverse strand, counting down.
TCGGACCTGGAGGTTCTTGCCGATCACATTGACGGCCCTTCCGACGCAGAAATCACAACGGAACTTCGCGCGGCTTTGAGCAGCGGCGCCATTCAGGACTGGCTGCGATCTCTGCCGCTGGCAAGCGATGAACAGCGGGCGCTTGACGCTGGGCTTGCGGATTTGAGGGATTTCGAGGTTCTGGCGCCTCTGAGTAAGCAGTTTGTTACCGACGTTGCCGAGGTGGGAGGAATAGCCTTGGGCACTGTATTTTCCAGCTTTGGAATCCTCTCGATCATTGCGGGCGTGCTGCTGATCTTTCTGATTTTCGTAATGCTGGCCGCAGAGCGTCGCAGCGAACTGGGGATCGCCCGTGCGGTCGGGATGAGGCGCGTCCACCTGATCCAGATGTTTGTGACTGAAGGGCTGATTTATGACTTGGCCGCCGCCCTGGTAGGACTTGGTCTAGGACTGTTGGTGTCGTATGCAATGATCGGCTTTGTGAGCGGCTTGCTGAACAGCATCGTTCAGCAAGTGGAAGGTGCATCCGCACCGATCCGCTTCTACTGGCAGGCAGCCCCATCCTCTCTGATCATCGCCTACTGCCTGGGCGTGATACTGACATTTTTTGTCGTGACAATCGCTTCCTGGAATGTGAGCCGGCTCAATATTATCGCAGCGATTCGCAATTTGCCCGACACGTCGAATGGAAGGCAGCGAGGTTGCATCGGGCAAGCATTTCGAGCAGTTGCGCTCATCCTCGTTCTCGGCAGCGGCGGGTACCTTATCTGGTTGGGCCGAGAGTATGGCCAGACAGTTCTCTTTGTGGGCGCAACAATGCTGTTGACGGGGCTCGGATGGGGGGGAGGATGGCTGAGCCGGCGATGGACGCCGGGGCGGGCCGCGCTACGCCAGCGCCTGGTCAACACGGTCATCGGCGTGGGGCTACTTGCTCTTTGGGGCGTGCCGTGGAGCGATGTACTTAACACGGATTCGCCCTGGTTCAACCAGAATCCCGGGTTTACTCTGCTCTCTTTCGCCTTGAGCGGCCCGCTAATCATAACGGGCGCGATAATGGTCGTCATGTTCAACGCCGACAGCCTGGCGGGGTTGTTCGTTCGCCTGGTTGGGGGGATCGGCCCGCTTACGCCTGTGCTGAAAACGGCAGTGGCCTATCCTCTGAGTAATCGCTTCCGCACGGGGACGGCGATGCTGCTGTTTGCGATGGTGATCACGACGGTTACGGTGATGAGCGTGGTGATCCGGGCAACTGAAGTGGTGACCGAACCGAGCGAAGAGCGTACGGCAGGTTTTGACATTGTCCTGTCGCCGAGCCTTCTCAGTCTCTTTGATCCGGTGACGGATATTCACGAGGAGGCGGAAATGAGATCCGATTTCCCGAGTGAGAAGTTGGCGGTCCTGGGATCAGTAGCGCGAATGGGGGTTACTGCGCGGCAACTTGAACGCGCCGACGCCGACGTGGATGTCACGGCTTCGATTGAAATGACGGGCATTGATGCGGGATATGCGGAGCAGGCGGCACTGCACTACGGTTTCCAGATGCGGGCGGAGGGCTTCAGTAGCGACGAGGAGGTCTGGCAGGCGCTGGCGGAGCGTGACGACGTGGCAGTGGTCACGTCCAGGTGGGTGGAAGACCCTCCAGAAGAGGATGCCGGGGACACCGTTGGAAGACCAGGTGGAGGCGAACGCTCTGGCGGCCCGCCGTGGGGTCGGGGCATCCAATTGCAAGGTTTCTATTTGGAGGAGGGAGGTACACTGCCACTCGTTAAGGTTGAGCTTACCAACAGCCCCGGCATTCTAACTGCAGGCTCCGGCTTTTCCTTTGGCGGCGTTGAGGCCGAGGTCACGACCAGCAGACCAACGGGAGTAGGGGAAGGAGAGGCGCTCACCCGCGTTGTGCAGATCATTGGTGTCCTTGAAGAGGACGATACACTGGCCGAAGGCAGTTTTCAGATGAACCGCCGGGTGCTGGATTTCCTAAATGGTGAACCTGTGGAGCCGAGCGCTTTCTACGCCAAAGTTGCCGAAGGCGAAAGCATAGCCGACACGGCTCAGGCGCTGGAGCGGTCGATGCTTAGCAGCGGACTGAATGCCGCTCCTCTTTCCGAGTTATTTGCGGCGGGACAAGCCGTTCTGCGGGGGATACTAGGTCTGTTTCAGGGATTCCTGGCTCTGGGACTGGTTGTCGGAATCGCGGGACTGGGTGTGATAAGCAGCCGAACCGTGGTGGAGCGGAGGCAGCAGATCGGGGTGTTGCGCGCGATTGGCTACCCGTCAAGCAGGGTGGCGCTGCTCTTTGTGCTGGAGGCAAACTTCATCGCGTTAACAGGAATCCTTCTGGGCGGAGTGACCGGTCTCATTCTGGGCGACAAGACTATAGGCCAGGCGTACGATCTTGCGACGCAGCAGAGCTTTCCGACTCCATGGCTGACCATTGGCGGGATGCTGCTGGCAGCGTGGTTCTTCTCTCTGCTTACAACGATATTGCCGGCGTGGCAAGCTTCGCGGATCTATCCGGCAGAGGCGTTACGGTATGAGTAGTTGTCGTCGAAACTGTGTTGCAAGTTGCGGTATCGAGCCCTCCTTTTGGCGGATCAGGAGGCCGCCAGTTTACCAGTCGTAATGCTTATACTTTTGCGCCCAACCCCCGCTCGATGAGAGCATATCGCCGGCTTCGATGAAGAACAGCCAGCGCGGCTCCTGCATGGTGGCTTCGAGATATTTCAGGCCCGCTGCGCCCCCATAGCGTTCGGCCATCTCCTGGCCGATCGCGACCCACTTTCCGCCAATGTTTGGCTCTTCCACAACTTTGGCGTTCCCCTTCACCAGAACACGGCGCCCGTCCTCGGCGTCTATACAGAGAAAGACGCGTTCGTCATTTTTCAGATAGCCGGCCCAGGCGGAGCGGGCTCGAGGCACGACGTAAAAACCTCCGTCGGCGTATGTGAACCAGCAGGGAACGACGTAGGGCGCGCCTTCATCGTCCAGGCAGGCAAGGCGACAGATGGTGTTGCTGTGCAGAAGGTCGTCAATCTGCGTCTGGGTCATTACAGGCATGGCTCTCTCCTGATTCTTGGTTTCGATCTGGCTGAGTGGATGGTGGGAGACAATAGGGGCTCTGCGTAGCGTGAGAATGCTCCGGCGCTCTGACGATCATAAACAGTGCGCAAGACCGGGGCGTCCTGCCGCCACATCTTACAGGGTACAATATCCTAATTTGGGGGATTACTCAAGGGTGCAACCCAGGTCAGGGGTCAGTGAATGGGGGACTCTTCGGGTATAGATAGGAGGAGTGAGTACGGTCTAGTCGATCCGTGAGGTTTACGAGAGTTCAATCGCTTTTGGGGATGCACTTAATCTCGATTCCCGTCTCGACATTGGCACGTCTTTCTGATATGATCGGCGGTTGACATGTGCAGAGTAAACCCACACATGACTTAGCCAGAGCGTTGGTCCGTACAATTAATATTGGCTAAGCGCAACGGCACACAGAAGAGAGGGATGCGATGGATGCCCAAGTCTTGGAGTTCCTGAAGGCGGACCGCCACGCCATTTTGGCGACGAAGGGTAGAAACGGAGCGCCACAGTTGACGCCTGTCTGGTATGTGTTTGAGGATGGGGTTCTCTACGTCAGCGCGCAGACTTCGACGGTCAAGGTCAGGAATTTGCGACGCGACGCGACCGTTAGCGTCTGCATTGACGGCGGCCGCGGCGATGCCCGGTATGTGGTACTGAGCGGCCAGGCGGAACTGATTGAACCTGGAGAGCGACAGAGGGAATTGCGTTGGCAGATCATCAGGCATTATCACGCCGACGAAGCGGCGGCAGAACGGTATTACGAGACTATCAAGCACACAACGAGCGCAGTTATCGTACTGCGACCTGAACGACGGGTGACCCTGGGGTTTGGGCAGGCGGTAGCGTAAGTTGAAGGCGGGGCTGATAGGGAAGAAGCTATTTGTACTGCCTTACGGGCAGCAAAGAGTGTTTTCATGAGTCAGGAGACAGGGAAGTGTGTCGAAACATCAGGAAACTGCGCCAGTCGGAGCGATTGCCGACGGAGCAGGAGTTGGAAGATGCGGCCCTGCAGTTTGTCCGCAAGGTGAGCGGCTATCGAAAACCGTCGAGGGCAAATGAACGGGCATTCAATAACGCAGTCCACGAAATCGCCGCGGTGACACAGCGGCTGTTTGAAGACCTTGAAACTAGATAGGATTTGCTGTGGAGGAGATTAGAGCGGGCCAAGGTCTGCATTTCCGATTATCGCAAGAAACATTTTTGTAAACGACAGGAGCCATTTCATGAGCGGAAGCAGTGTGCCCTCTGACCTCGAAATTGCCCAGGCCGCGGATCTCAAACCCATATGGGAGATTGCGGAGAGGATGGGGCTGGGCAGATCAGATATTGAGCTGTACGGCGACCACATGGCGAAGGTGCGTCTGGAGGCTGTGGAGGCGCTGGCGGAACGTCCGAATGCGCGCTACGTTCTCGTCACCGCGATCACCCCGACTCCATTGGGAGAGGGCAAGTCGACGACTACGGTTGGCCTGGGCCAAGGCATGCACCACATTGGCAAGACGGCAACCGTTGCGATCCGGCAGCCGAGTCAGGGCCCGACATTCGGCATCAAAGGGGGCGCTGCCGGCGGCGGTTACAGCCAGGTCGTACCGATGGAGCAGTTCAATCTGCACATGACCGGTGACATGCACGCGGTTACGGCAGCAAACAACCTGCTGGCAGCGATGATCGATGCGCACATATACCAGGGCAACGCTCTGGAACTTGACCCTTACAGTATCATGTGGCGGCGTGTGATGGACGTCAACGACCGGGGGCTGCGCAACATCATCAGCGGACTTGGCGCGAAATCCGACGGACCGCAGCGGCAGACCGGTTTCGACATCACGGCGGCTTCGGAAGTGATGGCAATTCTGGCGCTGACGACAGGGCTGGAAGATATGCGGGCGCGTTTTGGCCGGGTGACGGTTGGCCGGGATGGGAGCCGCCAGCCGGTTACGGCGGAGCAGCTGCAGGCGGCGGGGTCGATGACGGTGTTGATGAAGGAGGCGATCAAGCCGAATATCTTCCAGACGCTGGAGAACACGCCGGCGCTGGTCCATGCCGGGCCGTTTGCAAACATAGCTCACGGGAACAGCTCGGTGCTGGCAGACCTGATCGGCATCAAGACGGGTGAGTATCTGATAACGGAGGCCGGCTTCGGCGCCGATATCGGAGCGGAGAAGTTCTTCAATATCAAGTGCCGTTACAGCGGTCTGCGGCCTGATGCGGCCGTCCTGGTGGCGACGGTTCGTGCACTCAAGTCGCACACGGGCCGGTATAGAGTTGTGCCGGGCCGACCACTGCCGGATGACATGCTGACAGAAAATCCTGACGATGTGGCCGAGGGCGCGGCGAATCTTCGCAAGCAGATTCAGAACGTGCGGGCGCACGGCGTAAGCCCGGTAGTTTGCGTCAACTGCTTTGCCAGCGACTTCCAAAGTGAAATTGATGTAATCGGACGGGTGGCAGAAGAGGAAGGCGCGCGATGGGCGGTCTCAACGCATTGGGCGGAGGGAGGCAGCGGCGCTCAGGAGTTGGCGCGTGCGGTGGTTGAAGCTGCCGAAGAGCCCAGCGAATTCCGTTTCCTCTATGATCTGGAGCTGCCCCTGAAGGCAAAGATGGAGAAGATCGCGACTACGATTTACGGCGCGGACGGTGTCGAGTACACGGCGCTGGCCAACAGGCAGATACGCCAATACGAGCGGAGTGGGTTCGGTAATCTACCTATTTGCATGGCGAAGACGCATTTGAGTTTGAGCCACGATCCGAAGCTGAAGGGGGCGCCGTCCGGATTCACAGTGCCTGTACGGGAGGTAAGAGCCAGCGTAGGCGCCGGTTTTGTCTATCCCCTCCTGGGCGAGATGAGGACGATGCCGGGTCTTGGCAGTAGGCCGGCGGCACAGAGCGTGGACATCGATTTGGAGTCCGGACAGGTGATAGGGCTGTTCTGAGTGGCTCAGTTCAGGCCCGCCGGTCACCTGAGATGCCTTTGAATTCAGAGTTCTCACGAAGAGGAGGCGCCCGGAAAGACATGAACTGAACAGCGGCTTTGCTCGATTGTGCTGATCAAGATTCAAAGTCGAATTTGGACTGTTTAAGGGAAATCAAGGTACAATGTAGGTTATGCCTTTTACCTTTCACGCAGCATGGCTCACTTCCGGCAAGCATAATTTAGACGGGCAGGAGGAAGATGCCTTCGGCCTTGGGCACTTCACCCGAGTGCAGGGGCAGAGAGACGGTGCTGCGCCGCTGGAAGAGGGCACTCCTGGCAGAACGCCGGGCGCTGGAGCTCACGAGGGCAAAGCACAAACTGGACCGCTCGCTGAACTTGACACATCGAGATGGCCAGCAGCCGAATATGGTCCCCGGCTCTTTCTCTGGGGGGAAAACCATGAACCCCCCAGTGTATGGGAAGAGGGGGAACCCGTCGACAAGGGTGAATTTGCCGATGGTGAGCGCGGTGACTCCCCCGAGTCGAACCTGAATTCGGGCCACGCCGATGACGCCAGGAGCGGGGGCTTGCGAGGTAACGGGAAGATCCCCTCCCATCCTGCGCAAATGCAAGTAGGTACGCTTCGCCAGATTCTGCGTCAACTGGCAACGGCGAGCGAGCTTACCAGCTTGCTGGGAAGCCCGGCAACTGCAAGAGTCTGGCTGCCCAGCCAGGAGGGGCGCCCTCAGACCCATCTGGGTACCTTCCAAAAGGGCGTCAATGCACTGTCCGGCGTCAAGGAGCCATTCAGACTGCAACCCTGGCAGGTAACAGGACTGACGCTGGATCCTTTCCACACACTGGCATTCCTCAGCCGTTTTACGAATCAAAGGCTAATTGAACTTCCATCCTCGACTGCGCTGTTCCGCCATGCCCGTCTTGGCAATGACCTCCTGTTCTGGAGCCACGCGGCGAAGTTCGTGCTGGAGCTACTCGCGGGGCAGCACTTTTTGCCTGGAATGGTTCCGGACAGCAGCGGTCGATTCTGGGCTGCCTGGCAACCGTTTCTGCTAGAAGGCAGCCTGCGAGAGCGGCTCGAGTATCTGGTCGCCTTGATGCCTCCGATCTGCCGGGCTTACGAGCTGGAATCGTTGGACGATGCTCCTGCCTCCGGGGCGATTATCGAGCATTTCATAAGCGTCCTGATGAATCGAGCGATTCGCGAGTGGGCGCCGGGGGCTGCGGGGGTAAATGGAGGCAGACCATTTGGTGACGGTTCTGGTAGTATCTACCGCGCTCAAGCGTCGGTCCTCCCGTCCTCAGGCTCGATGTGGCTGGACGGACTTTCGGGGGAGGAGCCGCTGCTGCAACTACCCCCTCAACCCGCCCATCAGCTATATAAGCGATGGATCGAGTGGATGGAGCAACTCCACTCCTCGGTAGCGGATTCCAATTTTCAGGTCGCCTTCGCGTTGGAGTTGCAGCAGGAGGACGAGGAGAATTCGCATTCCGAGGAAGAAAATGCTGATTCCTCCCCCGCCCCAATTTCGCTGAACGACTGGCATCTTCAATATTATTTGCAGGATAAGGATGACCCTGACTTACTGATTCCTGCACAGAGAGTATGGAATCAAAATGGTCAGAGTATCCGCGTAGAAGGCCGGCGCTTCGACCAGCCACAGGAGCGGCTCCTGACCGGTCTAGGTATAGCCAGCCGTCTGTTTTCACCCATTCGCGACAGCCTCAGGACACCGCGTCCCGAACGGGCCACCCTCTCTCTGGAAGAGACCTATCTGTTTCTCAAGGAGATCGGCCCATTACTCCAGAGCAGTGGATTTGGTGTCATCATGCCGGAATGGTGGGCGGCCCGCAGCCGTTCCCGTCTCGGACTGCGATTGCGTTTGGGTGGCCCAGACCAGTCCCATCTGGAAGACAGGGAGCGGACTGAAGGGCAAGGCCAAGGGCGGCAGCGCGACCAAAATGATGTCCTCCGCGGCGGAGCGACACTGGATTTGAGAGGTCTGATCCAGTACCGGTGGGAGCTTACTCTTGGGGAGAGGATCCTGACCAGGGAAGAATTCGAATCGCTTGCGGAACTGGGTTCGCCGCTTGTCCGCTTGGGAGACGAGTGGCTGGAGTTGGATCCGGCGCAGGTGGAGGCGGCCCGGCAGTTTATTGACCAGAGCGACTCTGCAGGGAGCATGCCGCTGTTGCAGGCCGTGGGCCTGGCGCAAGCCTTTTCGGGGACCGAGCAGGAGGATGAACAGGAGTCTTGGGCGTCCCCGCCTATTGAACCCTTCAGAGCCAACGGCCTATCAGCGGGTCGAGAAGGTCCATCATTGCAAGACCTGGTACTTCCCTCCGATCAATCCGGTGACTTGGATAAGGTAGATGGCCTTGCCGGTCCCGAACTGCCTTTGGAGGCGGTAGTCGCTGACGGCTGGCTAGGCGCTGCGCTGGAGCGCTTGCGAGGGATAGAACCGGTTGAAGACATCAAGGAACCCGAAGGATTTGTAGGCAAGCTTAGGCCTTATCAGCGCCGCGGTGTAGGCTGGCTTTCGTTCCTGCGACGTTTGGGCTTAGGCGCTTGTCTGGCCGACGACATGGGGTTGGGGAAGACGATCCAAGCAATCGCCCTCTTCCTCCATTCCCGCCATCTGGCCGAGGAACACCGTGTATCCCACAATGGCCAGGATGAGGCGCAGGACCGGCCGGCACTACTGATCTGTCCCACGAGTGTCGTAGCCAACTGGCGGCATGAGATCGAGAGATTCGCACCTGGTCTGCGTCTATTGCTTCACCATGGAAGCGGTAGGCTGAGTGGCGATGAGTTTGGGACTGCACTGTTGGAGCATGACATGGTGATAACGAGCTTCGGGATCGCCAGGCGTGACATAGAAATGTTGGAAGCGCAGGAGTGGAGCGACCTGATTTTGGACGAGGCACAGAATATCAAGAATCCTTCGGCCAAACAGACGCAAGCGATTCGGAGGTTGACAGGTGATTCCCGCACCCAGATTGAACGGGGGAGCACTCCGCCCTTCCGCGTTGCGTTAACCGGTACACCGGTGGAAAACCGGCTGCTTGAACTGTGGAGCATAATGGAGTTCCTCAATCCGGGCTACCTGGGGAAGCGGGAGCACTTCCGTCAACAGTTTGTACTTCCGGTTGAGCGCTATAACGACGAATTCGCAGCTGCCGATCTCAGGCGGATGGTGCAGCCTTTTCTCTTGCGCCGACTCAAGACCGATCCTACGATCATTTCCGACCTGCCTGAAAAGAATGAGATGATTGTGTATTGCTCACTTACGAAGGAGCAGGAAGCACTTTACACGCAGGTCATCGAGGAGACGATGGCCCGAGTGGAAATGAGCGAGGGCGTGCAACGGAGGGGATTGGTGCTGGGTCTTCTGCTCAAGCTGAAACAGGTGACGAACCATCCAGCCCACTTTCTGGGTGAGAAGGGTCCCCTGGAGGAACGAAGCGGTAAGCTGAGCCGCCTGACTGAGATGCTTGAGGAGGCGCTTGCGGTTGGCGACCGAGCGCTGGTATTCACGCAATTTGTTGAGATGGGGCATCTTCTGCGTCACCACTTGATGGAAACCCTGGGACGGGATGCATTGTTCCTGCACGGTGGTACGCCGGCATCGAGGCGGGAGCAGATGGTGCGTTCCTTCCAGGAAGATAGCAACGGCGCTCCGATTTTCGTACTCAGTTTGAGAGCAGGCGGCGTTGGCGTGAATCTGACCAGAGCAAATCATGTCTTCCACTTTGATCGATGGTGGAACCCAGCGGTTGAAAATCAAGCTACGGACCGGGCGTTTCGCATTGGCCAGAAGCGTTCCGTCCAAGTCTACAAGTTTGTCGTTTCGGGAACTTTGGAAGAGCAGATTCACAAGATGATCGAGAGCAAACAGGACTTGGCAGAGTCGATCGTGAATAGTGGTGAAGACTGGTTGGCGGACATGGATACCGAGGGCCTTCGACAGCTGATTGCACTTCGCAGTCGGGGGTAGAGGGTACTCAACTGCAAGACCATTTTATATTGCTACGAATCGGTTTACATGAAATGCAAAGGCTGGTAGCGGCAGTTCAGGCCGCTCCGTCAGTGGAATTTTTACAGCCGTGACATACTGAGAACAGGGACGGGCGTCTTGGGCATGATCGACTTCTACGGGATCCGAAAAGCAAATGACTGAGGAACAAAGCAAGGACGTCTCGTGGTCCGCGCGCTGGTTTGAATACTTGAAGGGTCAGGGGTTCGATTTGAAGAGAGGCCAGGCCCTGTCGCGGCGGATGCAAGTGAAGTCGGTTGACGTGCAGTTTGGCCGCATCAAGGCGGAGGTCGTTGAATCCCACCGAGGCGCTTGCCAGGTGGAGGTCGAAGTTCTGCCATTGGGCGACGATGAGTGGTCGGCCGTCCTTGACGCTTTGGCAGAGGAGGCACTGTACGCGGCACAGTTGCTGGCAGGAGGAAACGAATGGGAGTCGGTTCTTTCGGTACTGGACGCAGTCTTCGATGACGCTGAAGTCGCTCTGCTGTCGTCGTCCTCAGAGGCTGGCGAGGTTGTGGCGAACTGTGCCGATTGCCAAGGTCACAGCACCCCTTGCAAACATGCGCTGGTGGTATTGTACCGGTTTGGACAGTTGATTTCCGACGACCCCTGGATGTTGTTGCTCTTGAGGGGACGGGACCGTCACCAGGTTCTGACCGGACTGCGCCTTCGTCGCAGCCACGGTGTTGAAGAGGAACCTCACATTGAGGGCGAAGATCCGGGTGGTGTTTCCGAGAACTCCTTATCCGGCTACGACGGATTGCGGGCTTTGGAGGATTCGGCCATCCGGCAGAATGAGGATCTTGAATTGGCGGCACAGATCGATGCCTTCTGGGGTGGGCGTCAGTTGGGACCAGGGGGAACGCGCCACGAACTGCGGGCGCTGCACTACAACATCGCTCCGCCTCTTATTCGAATGGCACTTCTGCGCCGGCTCGGGCCGCCTCCGTTTCAGCAGGACAGTCCGGATATCTACGACAGGCTCTCTAAGATCTACCTGGAAGTGTCGGCCAAGGCATTGGCGTTGGCCTTCGCGCCGGAGCCGGACAGTGACGGTTCAAGCTAACCCGGAGGCGGGGCAAGTAGGAGCGACTCGTGATTAGTCAATTGTTGGCTGAGCGTGCGGCAGAATCGAACCCGATCAGAGTAGGGATAATTGGCACAGGAAAGTTCGGGGCAGGTCTTGTTGCTCAGATTTCGCAGATGAATGGTATGGAGGTGTCGGCAATTGCCGATATCAACGGCCACAACGCGCGATATGCCTATCTGTCAAGCGGCGTTAGCCAGGACGAGATTCGCACTGCGGAAACGGTAGACGAACTGGAGGACTCTGTCCGCGATGGCAAACCGGTAATCGTCGAAGACGGGCTGGCACTGACTGATTGCGAATCAGTCGACGTGATTGTCGAGTCGACCGGCCTGCCGGAGGTAGGCGCTCGACACGCTTTCCAGGCGCTGAGCAACGGCAAACACGTGGTAATGGTAAACGTGGAGGCGGACGTAACTGTAGGGCCATTCCTCCGCCGCACCGCCGACGCCGCCGGCGCGGTATACACAATGGTTGACGGAGACCAGCCGGCCGTAACCTGGAATATCGTAGAATGGGCGCAAAGTCTCGGGCTGGAGATAGTGGCCGCGGGTCGGGGAACAATCTATTACGACGATGATTTCGAAGGTACGCCGGAGACGGCGGCTGCTCGATTCGGCTTCACCGAGGAGCATATCGAGCGTCGCACGATCAATTTGAAGATGTTCAACTCCTTTCGCGACGGCACGAAGGCGCAGGTGGAGATGACTGCTCTTGCGAATGCCGCCGGCCTTGTACCGGACCGGCGGGGCATGCACGAGCCCTCGGTGAACCTGGAAGAGATTCCGCTTCGCTTCAGCCTGCAGGAGGAAGGGGGTTTGCTCAGCCGGCACGGCGTGGTGGAGCTGGCTAATTCGGTTGCCGTAGACGGCAAGAGCATGCTGGCCAATCCCCTCAAAATGGGCGTTTTTGCTGTTGTCCGTTCGGACCACCCTTTCACCAGGGAAGATTTGGCTTATCACGGTTGCCACGTCGGCGGCGAGGGCAAGAACTTTCTCCTGTACCGGCCCTATCACCTGGTGGCAGTACCTGCGCCGCTTAGCATTGCTCGCGCAGTACTTTTCAACGCTTCAAACGGCTCTTGCGCACCGACGCCAACGGCAGAATGTATAACGGTGGCTAAACGGGATCTGCGAGCCGGCGAGCATCTGGATGGCGGAGGGGGCTACACAGTCGTAGGCCAGTGCGAAAAGGCTTCGGTCGTGCAGAATGAGGGATTGCTGCCCCTGGGCCTTGCTGAACGAGCCGTACTTAAGCGGGCGATCCCCAAGGGAGAAGCCATTGGGTACGGGGACGTGGCGCTGAATGAGGATTCCTTCGTGCTCAAAATGCGCCGGCTGCAGGACGGGTTGACGCTGGGCGAACAGCCTTAGAGGAAGGACATGGCGGAACGGCTTCAAGCGAGAATCGGCCTGCTGCCGACAGGACACCACTATTACTGGGAGCAGTATCCCAGGCTCAAGTCTATGGGCCTGAAAATGTACGGGAAGCTCAGGGATCTGCTGGATCCGCTAGGTGAAGTCGTCGCGCCGGCGTTGGTCGATACGCCGCAGAAGGCAGCAGATGCAGGCGAAATATTTCGTAGCGCTGAAGTCGATCTCCTGCTGATCTTTCCGTTCGGTTACACACCCAGTATGGATATGCTGCCGGCAGTACGAGGGTTGGATGTTCCGATCCGGCTTCTCAACGCCCACGAGGACCGCTCTTACGATTACGCCGCGGCTGACACGACCGACTATCTCCATCATGAAGGCGTCTGTTGCATCCCTGAATTTGCAGGTGCTCTGAGGAGCCAGGGGCGCCGATTCAAGGTACGAACCGGGCCCTTTGACGACGACCGCCTACGCAAAGAACTGCAAGCAGATTTTGCCGGCGCGGCAGCGGCTCGCTCGTTTCGCCAGTTGAATGTCGGCCTGATTGGCCAGGTCTACCCGGGCATGACCGATATGCCGATCGATGAACACCGTCTGCTGCGGGTGACGGGCCGGATGTTGGCGCGGCCGGAAGTAGAGGAGATAGAAGAGGCCTACCTGCGGGTCACGGACGACCAGCTGGAGGAGATGTACACCGAGTTTCGGCGCATCTACGCGGTGGACGCAACGGTGACGAACGAGCATATGCGTGTTTCGGCGCAGTTGGCGGTCGCGTACGACGAGGTTATCCGCCGCCATGAACTCGATGCATTCGGCTACTATTGGTGGGGTGAGAAGGCGTTGATTACGCAATTGCGGGCGCAATCGGGCTTGGCTGTCTCCAGGCTTGCGGCGCAGGGATGTCCCGGCGTGACCGAGGGGGACGTCAAGACGGCGATGGCGATGAAGCTACTGGAATTGCTGGGGTCAGGAGGGATGTTCGTTGAGTTTTTTGCCATGGATTTCGACGAAAACTCCTTTCTGATGGGACACGACGGCCCTTCGAATATTGGCATGGCTGACGGTCAGCCGCGTCTGATGCACCTTGACGTTCACCACGGAAAGTCGGGGCATGGTCTGGGGATCGACTTTGATTTGAAAAGTGGACCTGCAACGCTCTTGAACCTCACCCAGTTCGGCGCGGGAGATACATTCAAGTTGATTTATACCATCGGCGAGGTCGTTGACGGCCCGATTCTCAACATCGGCAATCCAAACGCCAGGGTTAAAGTTGAGCGTCCGCTACACGAAGTTATGGACGATTGGTGCCAGGAAGGACCGTCTCATCATATTGCGATGGGGTACGGCGACCATAGCCAGGCGCTGGAAACTTTCGCCGAAGCGATCGGATTCGAGATCGTGCGGGTATAGATTTACTGTCGATCGGTTGAAAAATTTGCAACAGGAGACGGGAATGGAATACAGGCAGTTGGGTCGCACCGGTCTGAAAGTGTCGGAAATCTGCTTGGGAACGATGACCTTTGGTCATGGGTCAGACGAGGGGGAGGCTGAACGTATCGTTGATCTTGCATTGGACGCAGGCGTGAATTTCTTCGACACAGCCAATTCCTACGCGGACAGCGCATCAGAAACGATCTTGGGCAAGGTGCTCAAGGGGCGTCGGCGCGACGCCGTGGTTGCCACCAAGTTCTTCAATCCGATGGGACCGGATGTAAACAGCTCCGGCACAAGCCGCTTCCATATGATGCACACGGTCGAAGACAGTCTACGCCGCTTGCAGATGGACTACATCGACATACTCTACATACACCATGTCGATACGCAGACGCCTTTGGACGAGACTTTGCGGGTCCTGGACGACCTGGTGAGGCAGGGGAAGGTCCGCTACACGGCCTGCAGCAATTTTGAGGCGTGGCGCCTGATGGAGGCGATGTGGCTCAGCGACCACAACGGTTGGGAACGTTTCGCCGCCTATCAGCCTCAGTACAGCCTGGTTGTACGGGATATCGAACAGGAGATTATCCCGGTTTGCGAACTGAAGGGCATCGGTGTGGTGGTGTGGAGCCCATTGGGAAGAGGCTTTCTGACGGGCAAATACAGACCTGGAGAACGTTCGCACAGCGGAACACGCTCCGAGGAGGGGTGGGCCTTTCCTCAGAGTTATTTTGCCGCCAATGCCGATGAGACACTGACGACGCTCCTGGATGTGGCAGCCGAGCTGAACCGAACGCCGGCACAGGTAGCCACGCGTTGGGTTCTGGAGCAACCCGCCATCACAAGCGCCATCGTTGGAGCGCGCACGGTAGAGCAGGCTGGTGACAATCTCCTGGCAGGCGGGTGGGCTATGCCGGCAGAAGCGCTCGGCCGTCTCAACGAGGTTTCTCACCTGCCAGACCGATATCCCAAGTCGATGGAACATAATATGCATGAGCGGCGCGACGCCGCTGTGAGTATGCCAACGATGGACAGTGGGACGTGACAGACTACATTCTTCGCCCTTTTCGTTCTACCGAGCAGGAGTACGAGGCTCTCTCAAGTCTGCTGAGCACTGTTTCGCCTGAAAAACGGCCAGAGTCAGGCTAGGACCTCAAGCGGGAAGACCGTGACTGGCCAGCGGACTCACTCCTGGAACGGGTCGCGGCCTATACGCCGAGCGGAGACACGGTGGGGGTAGGCACCTTTTACCAGGCGTACTGGCAAGACAGTCCGTCAACGGTCCACTTGCGATTTGACATTCAACCCGACCACTCGCAGTTACAGCTTATCCCCGTCCTGTATGGGGGCGTCAAGGACCTGCTGGCTCATTATAAGGGCGAAATCGGGCGTCTGGTTTCCAGGGCGAGGGAAGACGACAGCGACAGAGTCCGATTTCTGCTAAGAAATGGCTTTCGGGAGGAAATGCGCTCGCCCTCCTCAACGTTGCAGGTCGCGGATTTCGACGAAACTGTTTGCCACAGGGCATTCGAGCGGCTAGCCCAAGATAGGATACCTTTAGTCACGTTGGCTGAACTTTACGAAGAAGATCCGGAATGGAAAGAGAATCTGCGAGATTTGCGATGGGCGATTGTGCAGGACGTGCCTTCAACTGAGCCGTTTGCCAAGCCGACGATTGAAGAATTCGAGGAAATGGTCCTGAGGGATCCTACTCTGGTTGAAGAGGCATTTTTCGTTGCTCTGGCTACCGATAGTTCCCTGATAGGAATGAGCAATCTCTGGCGTAACGACCCGGAAGGCAGGCGTCTGGACACAGGACTGACCGGTGTAATTCGGTCTTATCGACGAAGGGGAATTGCAACGGCCCTCAAAATGCGAACCATACAGTATGCTCTGGCGAGCGGCGCAGAGACGATCCAGACGAGCAACGAGGAAGACAGTCCGATGTTTGCGCTCAACCAAAGACTGGGCTTCGAGCCAAACGCGGCCTGGGTCGACTTTGTAAGAGAAATGAAGGCTTAGAGCGCTATTCTATTGTATTGATTCAGGTCTTCAACCAAGTTTTTCCGAAGTGGAATTTGCTCTTGACGTTTTGGTCATTCAGGTAGTAGCCGGTCCCATGCCCGGACACAAAAGGGAGATTGCCCTCAATGAGTAGTTACAGGACGCAGGCCGCACAACTCGAGGAGTCGTTGAGTCTCTCGCTGCCTCCGGTGGCGATTGCCTTCACAGACGATCCGCCCGCAGGAATTTCGTCCTATGAGGAAGCGGCGCCTGCCGGCTGCTATTTCTGGCAGGAGGCGTCTCAGAAGGTCTTTTCGACGAGCGCCAAGGACCACGAACTGTGTGCAATCGGCGTTCATACACACAATCTTTCGGGCGCGTCCGAGTCACAGACGGGCGAGCTGATGACGGCGCTTGAGGCGATGCAGGGATTGGACTACGTTCGGGAGGAGGAAGTGGCCGCGATTCCGGTCCTTTCCCAACCGGTCCAGCACGCGGTTTACGGTCCGCTGGCCGAATTTCCGTTGGACGCCGATGTCGTCCTGCTTTTTGCCCACGCTCAACAGAGCTTGATTCTTACCGAGGCGGTGGCCAGAGTCGATGAGGGCGTTCCCCTTGCGATGGGAAGGCCTGCTTGCGCCGTCGTCCCACAAGTACGAAATGGTGGAAAGGCTGCGATGAGCCTGGGCTGTTGCGGTGCACGGGCCTACCTGGACGCGCTTTCAGATGATGTTGCGTTGTGGGCACTCCCTGGCGACAGTCTCGAGTCGTACTGCAAGGAGATCGGCGGGTTGGCCAAGTCCAACGGAATTCTGACCGTCTTTCACGAGAGGCGGAGAGAGGATGTCGCGGCGGGCAAGAGGCCCAGCGTGCAAGAGTCGCTGGAGCGGTTGGCCGATTAGAGACTCTAGAGTAGCGAGACAACCAGGTCATGAAGAGCAAATGGAATGACGAAGAGGCTGTTAAGTTTGCCGGGGATCCCCTCAGCTTGCGTGTGTATTCGTCGCGCCTGCTTGGGAGCGATCCCTCGCTCGTTCTTCACGGCGGCGGCAATACATCGGTAAAGGCGACAGCACAGGACATCTTCGGAGACGAGGAGGAGGTCCTTTACGTCAAAGGCAGCGGCTGGGATCTGGCGACGATTGAGGCGCCGGGATTCTCGCCGGTGCGTTTGAACGCATTGCGGCGCATGGCGACTCTGGAGGCGCTGAGCGACAGTGACATGGTCACTGCGCAGAGGGCGGCCTTGACCGATCCGTATGCGCCCAATCCTTCGGTAGAAGCAATCCTGCACGCGGTCATTCCATACCGTTTCGTCGACCACTCACATGCCGATGCGGTTGTGGCCCTGACCAACACGCCGGACGGCGAGGCCATCGTTCGAGATTTATATGGCAAACAGATGATGATTGTCCCCTATGTGATGCCGGGTTTTGTGCTCGCGCGAACGATTTACGAGATGACGAAAGGCACCGATTGGGATGCACTGCCGGGGATGATACTGCTCAATCATGGTGTCTTTACTTTCGCCGACGATGCCCGCGAGAGTTACGAACGACACATCGAAATCGTCACGGCGGCAGAAGAATATATTGAGCTAAGGGCAGGAGACAGAAGTGAAAGTGCGTTTGCGGACGGGAGGCCATCTACTGCGGTGCCGCTGGTTGAATTGGCCCGGCTGCGGAAAGCCGTCTCAGATGTCAGAGGGCAACCTGTACTCGCTTCAATCGATCAAAGCGCGGAAGCGAAAGAGTTCTCGACGTTGCGGGACGCTCCGAAGCTGGCGACACGCGGCTTGCTTACTCCGGACCATGTGCTCCGCACGAAGAGGATACCGATTGTCGTATCAGAAGCGAGTGTGGAACAGGATATGGACGAGTACGTCTCGGCATACTGCCAGTACTTTGATCGCCATTCAGACGGTAGCCTCTCTCGTCTCGACCCGGCGCCGCGTTGGGCCCTTTGGCCTGGTCAGGGCAGCGTAGCATTCGGGGCGACAACCAAGGAAGTAGCCGCTATTGACGACATTAAGCGCCATACCCTGCGGGCGATCGACTGGTCGGAGGCCTTGGGAGGCTGGGAGCCGTTGGGAGAGAGCGAGATCTTCGCAATTGAGTATTGGGAGTTGGAGCAGGCGAAGCTGAAGGGCGCGGGGACGCCGCCCCCGTTTCAAGGTAAAGTGGTACTGGTCACAGGTGGAGCCAGCGGTATCGGCCGGGCCTGCGTGGAAGCCTTCCTCGGTCAGGGAGCGGTCGTTGCAGCGTTGGACATCAGTCCCGCTGTATCGGATCTCTTCGCTTCTGATGCGGCGCTTGGAATCAGTTGCGATGTAACTGACGACGAAGGGCTCCAGAAGGCGGTAGCCCAGGTTGTAAGTCGCTGGGGCGGGCTCGACGTCCTGGTTTGTAACGCCGGCATATTTCCGGCCAGTCAGTCGTTGTCTGAGATGGATGCCGACCAGTGGGACAGAAGTATCCAGGTTAACTTGACCAGCCAGCAACGGCTATTACAGGCGAGTGCACCATTTCTAAAGTTGGGCTGCGAACCTGCGGTTATCTTCATCGGCTCCAAGAACGCGCCGGCGCCTGGGCCTGGGGCAGGGTCTTATTCGGTGACAAAGGCTGGCCTTACCCAGTTGGCCCGCGTCGCCGCGCTGGAACTGGCCGAGAATGGCATCCGGGTGAATGTGCTTCACCCCAATGCGGTTTTTGACACTGCGCTTTGGTCGGAAGAACTGTTGGAGAGGCGCGCGGCCAGCTATGGAATCAGCGTTGATGCGTATAAGGCCAACAATTTGTTAGGCGTTGAAATTTCCTCTTCTGACGTGGCTGAGTTGGCTTGCACGGTGGCGGGACCGGCTTTTTCCAAGACGACGGGAGCGCAGATACCGATAGACGGCGGAAATGATCGTGTGATTTAGGGATTCCTGCGGTCTTGTTAAGGTCCGGAAGCTCCTTGTAGGCGCGATGTTGTATCCTAGTTTGGGGGGATTCGCCCCCTGTTGTTCTCTAAGCTGCACCAAATTTCTGTGAAGAGTGGGAAGTGTTGTTTCAGAAGCAACTTTGCGCTGAATTATTTGGGTTGGTATACTGTTTAGGTTGCGCCGTCGATCGAGAGTTGGGCTGGAGGCGCTGGTCCGACGTCTTGGCGGCCAGCGGACCTGGAAGCGGGTTCCAGAACGGTTCTCCCCCTACATTCTATACGAAATCAGGCTCCGAAGGATTTGGATTCTTCAGAGGAGGCCACCATGTTAAGAACTATTAGTCGTGTCGTGCCCATTCTGCTTCTGATCGGCGCAATTACAGCAGGCGTTGTTTTGTTTCAAAGTGGGCATTTAACGCCAGATTTGGCCGCGAGGAACTGGTTTGGTCCAGCGACAGGCGCACAGCCCAGTGCAGTCGAGGCGCAGGCCAGCATCCCTACCTATTTCGGCTCTCTTGAGGTTACGAAATCACGCGCGGTTACACCTGGCGTGGGTGGGGAAGTGATGGAAGTGTATGTTGAAGTGGGCGACCTGGTAGAAGAGGGACAAGAACTGTTCAAGTTGGATCCGACGCAACTCGATTGGGCCGTTCAGCGGGCAGAAATTGCCTTGGAGCTGGCCCGGATTGCGTTGTTGGAGATTGACGAGCAGTCGTCTGAAGGCGAGCTTGCCGTCGCCCAAGCCAACTTGGAGCTGGCTAAGTCCAATCTTGATAAGTTGGCGACAGGTGGCGTGACCGAAGACGAATTTGCTGCTACGCGCGCCAGCGCCTCTGCCGCGTGGGCGCGTTACAATGAGCTTCTTGCCGGCCCGACTGAGGCCCGCCTGCAGCAACTGCGGGCACATTTGGAGAGGGCGGAGTTGTCGGTAGCGGAGGCGCAGAGGGCATACAACGAGGTCGCCTGGCGAGGGGACGTTGGAAAAACGCCGCAGGCTGCGAATTTGCAGCGTGTCACTATCGATTTGAATGTTGCGCAAGCTTCCTACAATGAAGCAACTCAGCCGGCGCGCGCTTCGGAAGTGCAGGCCGCCCTTGCCGCGGCCCACCGGGCCCAACATGCATTGAACGAACTAGAAGAAGGCATATCGGAAGTGGATCTGGCTGTGGGAAGGGCTAGAGTCGCGGCTGCGGAGGCGACTGTTTTGCGGATCATGGAATTGACGACCAGCCAAAAGTCGGCTGAGTTAAGGGTAAGCCAGGCGCTCCTCAACCTGGAAGAGTCCCAACAGCGCTTGGACAGAGCCATCGTTCGGGCGCCGCTGACGGGGGTTGTCCTTTCACTTAACGCCGACGAAGGACAGGTCATTGGTGCTTCGTCGCCTGCTGCTGAAATAGGCGATCCTTCTGCACTGGAGCTGGTGGTGGGGATTCCTCAGGACCAGGTCTTGACCATGTCGGTCGGCGATCCTGTGAGGATTACCCGGTTCGGAAGCGATGACATATCGATTCTTTCGACGATTTCGAAGATCTCGCCGATCAGCTTGCCGGGCAAAGGCAATTCGACCTTCCCGGTAACGATCCGACTTCCTGAAGATGGCACGGCTCAGTTAAACCCTGGGATTTTTGTTTCGGCGACTTTCGAGTAAACCAATAGCCCAATTGTGAAGGCAGAACCTCACTCTGAAGTTGTGCCTTGGGCAAGACCGCCCTTTGAGCCGAAAGGTTACAGAGGGCGGCACTTTTGATCACACGCAGAGGAACCGGGCCGTGCTATCGGGACGGCAAAGACGGCGTCGCGGCTGCTCGGGTTCCCACCAGTTACCGGTAATGCGTCAACTGCACCCAAAGGAGAGCGCAATGACGAACCGCATTCGAGTGTTGGAGAGATGACCATGATAATACGACTCGTTTTGGGGTTCGCAGCGCTGCTGTACCTTGCGATTACGCAGCCTGGCTTGGTACAGAGTGGACGACTCGGATACGAGCTAGCCCAGTCGACTCCGATAACACCAACAGTCCTCGCCGTCGTCCGAAATCAGGGTGCCACGCTTCGCGACAGGCCAAACGGTGAGCCTCTGCAGGATATCGTGGGCGGCTCTCTTGTCACGGCTCGCTTACGATCTACAGATCAGCTCTGGGTATTGGTTCAGACGCGTGATCAGACTGAAGGCTGGGTAGAAGTGAGGACACTGTTGGCTGCAGGTTTGGGTCGACTTCCGGTCGAAGTACCCACGCCGACGCCGACCCTGACTCCAGAGCCAACGCTTTCGGCAACGCCGTCGCCTTCGCCTACACCAACGTCGGAAGCTGAGACCATGGAAGAGCCGGAGGTCACGGGAACGGCGACGGTAGAGCCAACTTCACAGGGAGAAATGGCGGCGACGCCAGAGGCTACAGGCACGCCGGAGGCGATGGGGGAGGCGACGCCGCTGCCTACCGAAGAAGCGATGCCCGAAGCTACTTCCGAGATGGAAGCTCCAGAATCAACGCCGACACCGTTCGTTCCGCCTGAAGGGCCAACGGCGCTGTCGCTGGCTCGAATTGGTGGTGCAGTCCTTTGGGATGGCGAAGACGGGTCATTTGTGGAACACTACAGGGCAGGCACGCGTTTGACCGCGGCATTCAGAACGGAAAGCAGTGAGTGGTATTACGTATATCACGATGAGGGGGCCCACGGGTGGGCCACGGCGGAGGAACTCCTGGTCGTGAGCGGCCACGTTCTTACTGTCAAGGAGTTCACGATCCCATTGGAGGAAGTGACGCCTGTAGAAGATGTGGAGGCTGTTCCAGGAACGGAGACGCCTACACCTACGCCAACTCCGGCGGGTCCTCCCGAAAAGGTTACAGTTACAGTCAATGATTTTGGGCTACGGTTGAACGTACGCGCAGGTCCAAGTACTGAATATGACATTGTTGCCAAAGCGGTCGCCGGCGTAACCTTTAACGCTCTGGGACGAACAGAGTCCGGTGACTGGGTGCAGGTTGCCATTGCCGATCTGCCCAGCGGCTATGGCTGGGTGTCGGCAACTTATGTGACGACTGCAGGTCCGTTTGAAGATCTGCCCGTTGTTGAAGCGATGGAGATGAGCGACGGGTGAGTCGTGTGAGCCGAGAGATTCGTTACATTCTCAATTAGCATTTCCAAATGGAGAATTATCTCGCCCACAGTTTCTGCCGCGTTTGACATTTCAAGAATCTGCTAGACCAAAGCGATCCTGAACACGAACTGAATCGTGAAAAGGATCGCTTTTTCTTATCTTTGGCGTAACTACTAAGCCTACCTAGTCTCAGGAAGGCAGTGCCGAAAATTTGTTGTTTGTAGTAGAGTAAATGGCATGAGTGAATCCATGGTCGCGAGTCGTGAGCAACTAGAGCAGCTATATCAGGAAAGCCTTGCGTTGAATCGTGCCTTGCGTCAGCAAGTGGCAGAGCAGCAGGCAATGCTCCGCGTGCTGCAGGAACAGACTGCGACACAACAGGCGTTGATCCAGAAGCTGCAGGATCAACTGGCGAAAGACAGTCACAACAGCGGCAAGCCGCCGAGCAGCGATGGTCCGAAGAAAGGCAGGCGCAAGAGTCTGCGCCGCTCTGGGCAGCGGCCGCGTGGAGGGCAACGCGGGCACAAAGGACGCACCTTGATGCAGGTGGCGGAGCCGGACCATGTCATCGTACATGAGCTGGCGGATTGCCCGCACTGCCAGACAGATCTGACAGCGGAGGCAGTCGCGCGCCAAGAGAAACGGCAGGTATTCGACGTTCCGCCGGCCCGCATCGAAGTGACGGAACATCAGGCGGAAGTCAAGCAGTGTCCTGGTTGTGGTGCGAGCGTAAAGGGAGAGTTTCCCTCCCACGTTACGCAGCCGACCCAGTATGGTCTGCGTCTGAAGGCGTTTGCCTGCTACCTCTACAGCCAACAGTTCATCCCTTTCGCCCGCATCAGAGAGTTGCTGACTGCGCTCTACGGGGATGCGCCTTCGGAGCCGGTGATACTCGCCGCTGTTCGCCAATTTGCCAAGCGTACACAGGGAAGTCTGGCCCAGATTCGCCAACAACTGATTGCTGCTCCTGTCGTCCATTTCGATGAGAGCGGCATGCGTGTCGTAGAGCGGTTGCAGTGGTTGCACGTGGCCAGCACAGAAAAACTGACCCATTACCACGTCCATGCCAAACGCGGGCATATCGGCATGCGAGCCGGAGGCGTCCTGCCCCATTTCAAAGGCGTTGCTCTGCATGATTACTGGCGCTCCTACTTCAAGTTTAGCGACTGTCAGCATGGCCTCTGCAACGTCCATCACCTGCGCGACCTCAACTTCATCATCGAACAGTACGACCAGGCATGGGCCAAGAAGATGAAGCGCTTGTTGTGCGACATCAAAGACGAAGTCGCATCAACCTCAACACGGCATACGACCTTGCCGCCAGACCGTCTGGCCTACTACGAGGCCGAGTACGATGCGCTCATTGCCGAGGGTTTTGCCGACAACCCTTCCCCGCCTAAGCCAAAACGCAAACCGATCGGCCGACCCAAACAGTCGCCGCCCAAAAACCTGCTTGACCGTTTGCACAAACACAAGGCTGGCGTCTTAGCCTTCATGTATGACTTCCGCATCCCTTTTGACAACAACCTGGTCGAACGAGATGTACGCATGATCAAGGTCCAACAGAAGATATCCGGCTGCTTTCGCACTGAAGACGGAGCACACATCTTCTGTGCACTGCGTTCCTATATCTCTACTGCTCGTAAACATGGCCTCAACGCAATTGATGCCATCCACAACGCCTTTCTTGGCCAACCCTTTATCCCTGACTACAACCAGGCTTAGTAGTTACTCTTTGGCTGACCGAGTTGGCTTCAGCGGGCGTCAAGGATCCCTTGCTCGGTCGGAGCCAGGTTGAGCGGTTGCCCCTACCTCTATAGAATCTCTCGCTTACAAGAGGCGCCAATATGTTGTCAGGCCAGAACGATGTCGGGCCTGCGTGCCGGGCAGACGCGCCGGCAATCTTCTGGAGGGCTTGCGGCCCTTCCCCGTTTAGCAGCATCGCCCTGGTCTGGTAACGACAGAATCCTTAATCAGGCATCCAAGACTCGATGCCGGACATGTCAGCGGTCGGTGTATTGGTTGCTATTGGCGGTCTTCGGCGGAGTGAGAAAGCGACGGAGGCGTATGCTGAGAGGTACTGGTCGGATTTTTTTCGATTGACATTGTCAATTTAGTCTTGTATAGTTGAATCCCCGCCTTACTTCGCTGTCAGAATAAGACGTTGCCACAGATCAAATCGCATTCACAGCCCTGTTCCTTGCCTTTCTGCACTTTAACTTTCCATACCATCCGCACAGTAAAGGAGAACGGACGAAATGACGAAACGTACGATTCTGTCGAGACGCCATTTTCTGAAGTTGAGTGGAACTGTTGGCACAACCGCATTGGTCGCGGCCTGCGCCCCAGGCGGCGCGCCTGGAACGACACAGGGCGGGGGTGGAGAGACTGGTGAAATGTCGCAGTCGGCAACCCGGTCGATCCCGGAGTTGCTGGGCGCTGACATGCCCGGAAGCCCAGACCATCCCAATGGCTGGACCACCGTCCTGCCCGACTTGCACGAAGGCCTGCCCCCTGCCCCCGGACAGGAGCCAATCGAAATCTCGGTTACACGTCGCGTGGACTCCCAAACTGCTTTTGGCGAAGGGGATTCGCTGGAGAACAATCCCTGGTCGCGCATGATCGAGAAACTCTTTGGCATCAAGCTCACTGTCGCCTGGAGTTGGTCGTCGGGTGACGAACAGACTACCAAGTACAATCTGGCCATGGCCAGCGGTGATATGCCCGACTACCTGGAGACGGTGCCGTCCAGCATATTCCTCAAAATGATTGAAGCCAATCTTCTGGAGGATATCACCGACGCATTTACCATGTACGCCAGCCAGCGTTGGCAGGACATCTGGGCTGAGTACGGCGACCTTCCCTGGATCTATTCCTCAGTCAATGGCCGCAAATATGGGTTACCCTTCGTATCGCAACTGGCCCAGAACGACCACATCCTCTGGTACAGGAAGGACTGGTTCGACAAACTCGGACTGTCGGCCCCGCAGACGCTTGACGAACTGCGCGATACTGCCTTGGCAGTGGTCGAAGCCGACATCGGCAAGGGTGCGCCGGGCACCACAGTCGGCCTGCTGGCCAACAGTTCCTATGGCGCCAACTGGTTCGGCAGCATTGATCCGATTTGGGCGCCCTACGGCGTCATGCCACACCAATGGAGCGACCTCGGAGGCGAGTTGGTCTTCGACAGCATTCGCGACGAGATGAAAGAGCCGCTGGAACTCCTGAGCCAATGGTACCAGGATGGAGTCTTCCGCAAGGATTTCTTTACGTTCAGCACCTCGGACTCGATCCAGGATGTGGCATCCAGCCAGTGCGGCATCCACTACACACCGTCGTGGGGCGCATGGTTGGATACCGTGCGCAACGATCCCGAAACGGTGTGGGCCTTCACCGACAACCCGGCCGGCCCCAATGGCGCCCGCGGGCGTAGCTCCGCGAGCAGCTTCTATCCTTCACCGTTCTGCTTCCGCAAGGGAATGGAACACGTGGAGGAGATCTTCCAGATTACCAACTTCATGCAGGAGTTGTCCGAAGAACACGAACGACGCTTTCACGGGTGGGAGGGCTTCGACTACGAGTTCCAGGAAGACGGTTCGGTTGCCACTACGAATTTCTTTTGGAAGTTCGCTGCCATCGGACCAGTCGGCACCCGCGGCAGCGGTAATATCGACCCAGCAAACCGTGCCAACGAGGTCCGCTATCAGTTAGAGTGGGCCGACATCCCTGCTGAGGAGCGAGACGCTTACCAGACATTGTCGCTCGAGGATCCGACCGGTGTGACCATAACGGGAAAGGAGGCGCTTCTATTCATTCTGGATACTGCCGAACAGGGGAAAATCAACGCATTCCAGAGCCTGCCTACGCCCACTATGATTGAGCGGAACAGCGACCTTAATAAGCTGCAAGACGAGACGATCCTCGGAATCATCATCGGCGACAAACCGATGAGCGCGTTCGATGAGTTTGTCGGTCAGTGGAAGAGTCAGGGCGGCGACCAAATTACGCAGGAAGTGAATGAATGGTGGGCCACAAGGTCTTGAGACAGATCCGGGACTGAAAATGATTCGCGGGTGTCCTCGGGAAACCGAAGGCACCCCGCGGTCGGCTACATCAATGCAGGTGTGTACCCTATGAAAGAATTAATTTTGGGGAACTGCAAGAGATAATTCCATGGCAGTCGTGCAAGCAGAGGTAGCGCCTGCTGACGAAGCGGCCGTGAAACGAGGGAAAATACGCAACTACTTATCTCGATCCTGGCCATTGTACGTCATGATGGTGCTGCCGGTTATCCAACTTGCTCTCTTTCACTATTACCCCATGTACGGCGTAGTTATCGCCTTCCAGGATTTCAACCCTGGCCTGGGATTTGGCGGGTCACCTTGGGTGGGTCTGAAGCACTTCGAGTTTATCTTCGCTAATCCAGACTTCAAGAGCGTTCTTTCCAACTCGTTTATCATCGCAGTCTCCAAAATCGTGACGCTCCAGTTCATGGCCGTTTCGTTGGCGCTGCTGCTCAACGAGATGCGGTCATTGATCTTTAAGCGTACAGTGCAGACTGTTATTTACCTGCCTCATTTCCTCTCCTGGATTGTGCTAGGAGGCATCCTACTGGACCTGCTGTCTACATCAGGGATGATCAACCGCGCAATCGAGTTTGTCGGCCTTGATCAGATCCTCTTTCTGGGAAGTAACGCCTGGTTCCGTCCAATCATCGTAATCACGAATCTGTGGAAAGAGGCAGGCTGGGCGACGATCATATTCCTGGCCGCGCTAACGGGAATCGATCCGGTACTGCATGAGGCGGCCGCCATTGACGGGGCCAACCGCTGGCAGCGCATACGCCACGTCAACATTCCCGGTATCCTTTCAATGGTCATACTCATCGCCTGCTTAAACCTGGGGAACGTTCTACAAGCCGGATTCGAGCAGGTGCTGACCTTATATAATCCGACCGTCTATGAGACAGGCGATATTATTGATACATATGTCTACCGCGCCGGTCTAATCTCTGCGCGTTACAGCATGGGCGCGGCGGTGGGACTCTTCCAGTCGGCGATGGGTTTCGTTCTGATCGTTGTCGCGTACCGTCTGGCCAGCCGGTACGCCGGGTATCGTATTTTTTAGGCTCATTGGACTTCTGGGCACGGAAGGCAGGCATTGGATTGGCAATGATACGCGAAAAAAGTGTGGCCAGCCGGTTGTTCGACATGGGAAACTACCTCTTCTTGTTTCTCTTTGGCCTGGCCTGCCTGTTTCCCATGATACATGTCGTCGCGGTATCGCTGAGCAATCGGGCCGCTTCCATGGGCGGGTTTGTTACATTATGGCCTTTGGGGGCAACATTCCAGAACTATCTTGAAATCCTGGAGGCGGGGCCCGTCTACAAAGCGTTTCTGGTTTCTGTCACACGCACGGTGTTGGGAACATCGATCAACATGGGGATGACGGTGTTGGCCGCCTATCCTCTGTCCAAGTCATCCGAAGAATTGAAAGGGCGTTCAGTTTTCATGTGGATCGTGCTGATTGCTATGCTATTCAACGGCGGCCTAATACCCTGGTGGATGGTAATTCGCAACCTAGGGCTGCTCAACAGCCTTTGGGCCCTGGTGCTGCCCGGTGCGCTACCGATCTGGAACGTGATTCTACTGATGAATTTTTTCCGCGAGATCCCGAGGGAGTTGGAAGAGGCAGCGATAATCGATGGGGCCTCTTATTGGGGAACGCTGTACTACGTTTATCTGCCTTTGTCAGTGCCGGCCCTGGCGACACTGACTCTGTTCGCCGCAGTTTTCCACTGGAATGCCTGGTTTGACGGCATGGTCCTGATTATGGACAACTCCAAGTACCCGATCATGACTTTCCTGCGTACAGTGGTGGTCGACATGAATTTGCAGATCCTGACTGTTAACATGGACGACATTTACAATTTGTCGGACCGATCGATTCGGGCCGCAAACATCGTGGTCGCCACGGTGCCGATTCTGATCGTCTACCCGTTCTTGCAACGCTATTTCATTCACGGAATCCGGTTGGGTGCTGTCAAGGGATAGCGGCCGAGCAGAATGAAGAAATCGCTTCTTGCCTTTCCTGTACCATGAACCTCCCGACACGTTTAGGTGACACCCAACAGCCAATCCAGCAGCCGCACACATTGCGATTTATCGAAACAGGAGCGTAAACAATGGGAACCGCAGTAAGAATTGGCGTGATAGGCGCCGGGAGCGCGACATTCTCCTTGGGGCTTGTGAAGGACTTGTGCCTGACGGAAAGCCTGAGCGGCAGCCATGTGACATTCATGGATGTAGATGCCGAACGGCTGCAAATGATTCACAAACTGGCCGAACGGTATGCCAACGAGTTGGGGGCGGATATAACATTTGACCAGACTCTGGACCGCCGCGAGGCAATGCAGGACGCCGACTTCGTGATAAACACAGCTTCGGTCGTAACCTACCGTTCTGGGCTGGAGACTCGGGAGCTGATCAAGAAATTCGGCTACGATTGGGATGGCCCAAGTACACTTGAGTACTCTTTCTATAATTCCTCTTTCATTTTGGAGGTGGCGCGGGAGATTGAGGAGATCTGCCCTGACGCCTGGCTGATTCAGTCAGGGAACCCTGTCTACGATGGCTGCACTGCCATCGGTCGGGAGACAGACGTAAAGGTGTGCGGGCTGTGCCATGGCTATTACGGTTACCGCGACATTTGCAACATGCTCGAAATCGACCACACGGAGGTCACATGGCAGGCGCCCGGGCTGAATCACAACATCTGGCTGACGCAGTTTGAATATGAGGGCAAGGACGCGTATCCGCTGATCGATGAATGGATTGCGTCGAAGGGTGAGGAATATTGGGCAGAGACTGCCGCCAGCAGAGGTTTGCCTAGCGGGAAAACGGGCTGGTCGGGCGAGCTGACGCGGGCGTGGGAGATCGACCTGTCGCGGGCGGCGGTGCATATGTACAGACTGTACGGGTTGATGCCGCTGGGCGACACGACCTGGATGAAGTATATAGGATGGTGGTACCACAAGGATTTCGATGCCAAGCGCTATTGGTTCGGAGAGCCCTGGGGCGGTCAGCGCTCGCATCTTTCGTGGCCAATGTATGTAGACAATCAGGAGCGGAGAGTGGCCCAGATTGCCCGGCTTGCCCAGGACCCAACGGCGAGCCTGGTGGACAATCTTGGCAGGAACATGACAATTGAGCAGCAGGTGCCCATAATCGATGCTCTGATAAACGATAAAGAGGGCCAGTTCCAGGTGAATGTGCCCAATCAGGGGGCTCTGCCCGGTGTACCGGACGACATTGTTGTCGAGATTCCCGCGGTTGTGAACAAGGAGGGTATCCACCGTATCCAGGTGGAACCGTTGCCACCGAAAATAATGCTTACACAAATACTGCCTCTGGTTCTCTCGCTGGAGCGGACGCTGTTGGCGATAGAGACGGGAGATCGATCCCTTCTGCTGTGGGAGCTGCTTGACGCCAATGAGACGCGCTCCTATGCACAGGCGGAAGAGGCGTTGGAGGCGATTCTAGGACAGGATTTCCACAGGGAGATGGACGAGTATTTCCGCTGGCCCAAGGGGTGGGATTCCAATGGTATCAGCGGGACGCCTGTTCGGGACGATCCTGTGATTCGGGCCGGGGAGGCGGTGGCGGCGGACTGAATGAAAATGACCGCTGAATAGCAGAGGTTCTCCTATTGGGAGAACCGTGTTAGAAATAGAGAGACTGCGGGGGGCGCGTCAGTGAACCAATTGAGCGTCCCCCGCATTTGTGTTGGAATGTGGGAAGCTGGTGTTCAGGCGGATCAGTTGCATAAAAGAATCGATTGGAGCTGAGGAATGAAGATCGTCGAAGTAGAGACCATTGTGTTGAGGAACACCCCCCCTTTTCGCGGCGGGAGTCTGTGGCTGTTTGTGAAGCTAAAAACGGACGAAGGCATCGTCGGTTTGGGTGAGAGGCCATCGGGAAATGCGAAGAAACTGGATGCTCAGATCAGCTTGATCAAAGACCTGGGTGACCAGTTTGTCGTCGGCGCCAACCCATTTGACGTCGAAAAGCTGTGGCAAACAATGTTCGCCTCGCGTCACGACTATCGCAATCCCGGGTTGGACATGACGCCGGCTATAAGCGCAATTGAAATGGCCTGTTGGGACATTATTGGCAAGGCACTGGGGCAGCCGATTTACAATCTGCTGGGAGGGCGCTTCCATGAGAAGCTGCGCGCCTACGCCTACATGCCGACCGAGGGCATCTGGGAGAACCCGGAAAAGGCTGGCGAAATTGCCATCAAACTGGTTGAAGAGGGAAACACGGCGTGCAAATTCGACCCCTTCCAGCCAATTTTCCCCAATCCGCAGGACTATCCTTTGAAGACGATTCGGCATGTCGCCAAGATCTTTCAGTGTATACGGGACGCGGTGGGCGATGAACTGGAAATAGGAATCGGCACGCACGGACAGTTCAGCACGGCCGGGGCAATCCGCGTTGCCAAGATACTGGAGGAGTTCGATCCGTTCTGGTTTGAGGAGCCGGTGCCTCCGGAAAACATTGACGAGATGGCGCGCGTTGCGGCGCATACCAGCATTCCTATTGCCACAGGCGAGCGGCTGGTAACCAAGTTCGAGTTCGCTGAGCTCCTCAGGAAACAGGCTGCGCAGATAATCCAGTTGGACGTTGGGCAGTGCGGAGGCATTCTGGAATCGAAAAAGATCGCCGGCATAGCAGAGGCGCATTATGCCATGATCGCCCCCCACATGTACTGCGGGCCGGTGGCGGCGGCCGCAGCGGTGCAACTTGATACCTGTTCGCCTAATTTCCTGATTCAGGAGTACAACGGCGGCGGTCTGCACCAGGAGCTGTTCAAGGAGCCGATTCGATTCGAAAACGGTTACATCGTGCCGCCTACAGGGCCTGGATTGGGTATTGAACTGGATGAAGCGGTTGTCAAGAGACAGTCATAGAAAGAGACAGTCATAGATTAGTAACAGAGCGGAGGGAACTTTACCCATGGGCAGGTTGAAAGGACAAGTGGCTCTGGTCACCGGCGCGGGGCGTGGGCACGGAGAGGCCCTGGCTCTACGGTTTGCTGAGGAAGGGGCGGCGGTTGCAGCATGCGACATACTTCCGGCAGATGAGCTCGACGCAAAAGTTGGCGCCCGGATTCGGGAGGCGGGAGGGGAGGCGCTCTGTTCCCAGACCGATGTATCAGAGGAAGAGCAAGTCCGAAAACTGGTAGAGCGCACGATCGACCATTTTGGTACGATCCACATTCTGGCGAATGTTGTGGGCATAGCTGGTCCGACTAAGGATGTCTGGCAGATGAGCCTGGAGGAGTGGCGGCATACGCTGGCCGTCAATCTCGATTCTGCTTTCCTCGGCTGCAAGTATGTATTGCCCGAGATGATCAGCAAGCGTTATGGTCGCGTCATCAACTTCAGCTCAGGGTCGGGCAAACAACCACTCTCTCATCGGACTCCCTACACGACTTCGAAAATGGGCATACTCGGATTTACACGAACGCTGGCGGCAGATGTAGGCCGGTATAACATCACGGTAAATGCCATCTGCCCCGGCTCACACGAGGAGCGTGGTGTCGAGCTGGAACGGGCTCGGGCAGAGTACAGAGGGGACCCATTTGACGAAGAGGCGGTGAGGAACCGGTACCAGGAGCCAAGGCCGAACGCCGTCCTGGCCGGACGTTGGTGCGGGGACGAAGGCTATATCGAGAAGGGCGCCGGTTCTGGGGAGGCGGCGGCGATTGCGGTCTTTCTGGCGTCGGAGGACGCCGCCAGCATGACAGGACAGGACATAAATTCGGGCGGCTGGGTAATGTGGTGAAGTGCTCCGCCTTTTCCATTTGGCGTCAGTTGCATGGTTTAGTGTTCTGGGTACGGGAGAAAGAGCGCGGCCTAACTTCTACAATTTTCCTAAGAACGATTGCCGGCCAGAAAAGTCCTAGGAGGTTCTCCCGGGTCAAAACGCACTCTCTAGACGTTCACATTAGGCTTTCGGTTGGCACAACACTCTTCGGGTCCAGCCTTCACATAGTATCGAGGGAAGTGCGAAAACATCGGGTTGGAATTGCCTTAGCTCCATAGGGGTCTGGCAGTGCGCCGACGCCCTCCGCATGTAAACACCGTGAAGCAGAATGTTGAGAAGATAAGAAATGACAGCAAATTCAGAGCAGTCCCCGCGACAGTTTCTGTTGGAATGGAACCGCGGCGGAATCAAGAGTCTAAAACTTAAGGACGATGTTTTCGATACCGAATACATAACGCCGGGCGAAACGCTTGGTGAAGTTCTGGTTGGACTTCGCGTTGGCGGCGGGGAATGGAGGTCTGCGACTACTCTTTCCTCGGGCGACATTCGCACAGTTGAAGAGAACGGGCGAGGGTCGCGAACTTTCGTCTATAGCGGCGATGCGCAGTTGCTGCACGGATTGCGCGGGTTAGGGCTGGTGGAGCGCTTTAGCCTGGAAGAGGGTCATCTCATCTGGGGCTTGGCGTTCCACAACGAGACAGACGAGACCGTGGAGATCGGCGACATCGGCTTGCCGCTGCCCTTCAACAAGGAGTTTGTGCGCGACAACCTGGCCAACTACACGCAGGTAGTCGCCCGCCACAGCTTCATATCGGGCCACGGCTCCTTCCTCTTCTGGCAGCGTCCCAACGGCGTTGGCCCCTACCTGGTCATGACGCCTCTACCGGGAACGAAGCTGGAGTACTACGAGGAAATCGACCCTC
Organism: Caldilineaceae bacterium; assembly: GCA_958295845.1. Classification (GTDB taxonomy): domain Bacteria; phylum Chloroflexota; class Anaerolineae; order Caldilineales; family Caldilineaceae; genus Bin5. Next base: position 2,622,837 of record OY282376.1, on the reverse strand, counting down.
ACCCCTCGACGACCAGTGTGCCTTATCGCGTCTATATCCACTCCGCACTGCGTGGTGGCAAGGAGTCGCGCGGCACCTGGCGCCAGCCTCATACCGGTGTCACGCTTTCGCCTCAAGGTACTGAGGGCGACCGCGTTGATTTCGGCTTTTGCTTGCAATGGGCTGACGACTACGAGGGTGTGCGGGACGCGCTCTATCGAGAGGGGCTGTTCGATGTCCACGTCGTGCCAGGGATGACGGTACCGAACGATTTGAGCGCGATTTTTTCGATGCGGACGAAGCACAATGATTACGAGATATCGGCAGAATTCCCCGACCAAACCGGCATAAAGCTGATTGATGAACAGCAGATTGATACCCGCAGCTATCAAGTCCGGTTCAATCGGCTGGGAGAAAATCTCCTGACGGTAAAGTACGGTGATGGCTCTTACATGAATCTAGAGTTCTTTGTCACCGAGCCGCTGGAGACATTAATAAAGAAACGAACTGCTTTCCTGGTTGACAGACAGCAACACCGGGGTACGGGAAAGTGGTATGAGGGCTTGTTTTCAGTTTGGGACATGCGGGAGGCGGTCTTGCGCGGCCCGGAAAACACCGGCGGATTCGACGGCTGGTATGGTTATACGCTGACGTGCGACGACACGGCTCTGCCGAAGGCCCCATTCATTGCTGCGAAGAACGTGCATTTCCCCGAACATGGTGAGATTGAGGCGGTCGAGTATTACATCGAGAAGTTTGTGTGGGGGGGATTGCAGCGTACGGATGAGGAGGAGCCTTACCCATATTTCATCTATGGGGTGCCCAACTGGTATGAGAACAGGCATAGCGAGCACGGGTTCGGTACCAGGGGAGAAGGGCTTGAGCATATCTGGCGCAGCTATGATTACCCCCATATGATCATGCTCTATTTTCACATGTACCAGATCGCCAAGCTATATCCAGGGTCGACCAGCTACCTGGACAGTACTGGCTATCTGGAGAGAGCTTTTGGGACTGCTGAAGCTCACTTTCACCTTGCGGGGCTGGACAACCTGCCCCACGGAGCTCAGGGGTACTGGGCATACCGACTGGGCCTGTACAACGAAATGCTGATAGTCGACCTGATCGACGCGTTGGAGGAGGAGGGATGGCAGGAGCGGGCCACCTGGCTGCGCGGCGAATGGGAGAAGAAAGTCAAGTTTTTCGTTTATGACGATCCCTATCCGTTTGATTCGGAGTACCCGTTTGACACGACTGCATTTGAAACTTCACATGCCGTTGCCAAGTATGGGTTAACGCGAACAGTAGAGTCCGATTCGAGGCTCTGGTACGACAAGTATAGGGACACATGGTACGAACATTCTGAAGTAAGCAGGGCAGACTTTGAGGAATTCATGGAAAAGCAGATTCAAGCGAACATTGCCCTGCGCGGTTGGGTGGAGCCGTCATACACTCTCTTAGGAGGGGACAATCGAGGCGGCGATTCTTCGAGATACGGCCTGAGTTACATGTCGCAACTTGGTGGCTGGGCTATTGTGGATTACGCGCTCTATTTTGCAGAGGACCCCTTCCCGTACCTTCGCCTGGGCTATGCCTCCATTCTCAGTTCATGGTGCTTGATGAATACCGGAACGGCCGACACAGGCTATGGATACTGGTATCCGGGCAAAGAAAATGACGGGGCGTCAGGCTGGGCGATCACGCCAGAGAAGTACAGCGGCATGTGGATCAGGCAGGACAACGGAAGGGGAAGCTGGCCTTACGACGGCGAAATCGAACTCGGATACGGGGCGGCATTGCGTACCGCGGCCACGATTGTGGCCGACGATCCTATTTTCGGCTGGTTTGCCTATGGCGGGCGTCTCAGAGATACCGACGATGCTTTTGAAGTGTTTGCGCAGGACGGGCTGCGTCAGCGATTGCATGTTGTCAGCCGAGAGCAGCGATTGCACATTCTGCTGGAGCGGGACGGCTTTGCCGCCAGTCAGCCAGTCGTCTTGGGTAACTTTTCTTCGAGTCTGGTTGAAGCTGCAGAGCAGAGCCCAGCGATCAGGTTTGCTCTGGAGAACCGTAGCGGTGACCGGCACCAAACGACTCTGAAGCTGTATGGATTGGAGCCTGGAAGATACGAGGTGCGGGTAGAAGGGGAACCGGCCGGCAGCTTCGAAGTGAATGCGATGGAGTGGTGCTACGTACACCTTGCCGTGGGGCGCCAGAATTTCGTCGCAGTGGAAATTGAACGTGGTCTAAGTCTTAGAGGCGGTCCAGGAGGAGCAGACCTGCGATTTCCGGGTGCTGGCTAGTCACTTTGTTCGGCCTCGTCGCTCTTGATCAGATCTGACCAGTGGCAGGTAGCCCACATGTCATACACATTTCTCAGCGATTTCACCACTGTGGCGCGTGTCTGGTCTTCGTCATAGAACTTTCCCTTCTCCATAAACGAAGTCAGCGTTTTTAGCCTCTTTAAGCAGTGCCGCCTGGCCTGCTCTCCGATTTGTTCAGCCGACTTGTCGCGTCCCAAAGTCATTGAAGGGATACCTTTCGACGAAGAGCCGGGTGAGGAATCATCTTCTGCTCCTTCGATTCGCCGGCGAAACTGCTCGACCCAAGAGTCCGGTGGAAGCCCCTGATCCATAATCGAATTGGCGTCGTCGAGTCTCTCCTTGTACTGATCAATAACCCGGCCACTGATTCTCTGGAGGGAGAGGGATATGAGCGCGAGAACGATTCCGATTACACAGGCGAACAATATGACGGCGAGCAGTAAAGGCACTTCAGCTTCCTTGGATGGATATGGGTTTCGTCTTTTCTCAAAGACTATACCACGAAACGCTGGACACTACCGGATTCCGGTTCGGAAGTTGACAAAAATTAGGCTATTTTTTGGGCAGTTTGACAGCGAGATGGGAAAGAATTAACATGTCTGCATTATACACATGATGCGCGTATTATTCACGCGTTCAACTCTCAGCTTTCCGGGGTATGGACTGGCGAATAGGTGAGAGCCCCCTGGCACAATTCTGCCAGCAACCTACCCAACGAAAACAAAGGAGGCCGATCCGAATCCTTTCCGGAGTGAGGTCTGCAAGAGTTTTTCTTCCACACGATCAGTCCAAAGGAGTGACCCGATGAGGAAAACACTGTACTATCTGCTCATTGCGATCGCTGCGATCGCGTTGCTTGCCGCGTGTGGTTCGCCGCAGCCGGCGGCCGAGGAAGCAATGGAGGAGGCGCCCGCAGCGGCGGACACATCGGAAGAGGCAATGTCCTCATCTTCCTATGAAAGCTGTCTGGAGTCCCAGGCCGCAGGGATGAATTTCTGCGAGGCGCCGATGTTGGCGGAGCGTGTTGCCGCGGGCGAGCTGGCTCCGGTAGACGAGCGTCTGCCTGTCAATCCAGTTGTCGGAAACAATCGTATTCCGGACTGGCAAGCGGTAATGGAGCGGGGCGAGTACGGCGGCACGTTGCGGTTGCTGGACTTCGACGCCGGCACGATCGGCCATGATGCCGGTTGGATCTCAAACGAGCCCTGGGTGGAGACTGAGGACATTGCGCATGACTTTGCCACGATGACTGGCAATATCTTCGACCTGGAAATCAGTGACGACGATACGGAATTCACCTTCCACATGCGCAAAGGCATGAAGTTTTCGAACGGCGCTGATTTTGACACCGAGGACGTTCAGTTCTTCTGGGACAATATCCTGCATAACGAGACTCTCACGCCAATTATAGGTAGCTCCTGGCGTGCGGGCAACACACCGACCGGCAATGTCGGCGTGCTGGAGGTGATCGACCGGTACACTTTCAGGATCACGTACGACGCGCCCTATGGCGGCTGGCCCGGTCTCTTCACATACGGAGGCGGACCACACCGCTTTACTGACAGCGATTACCTGAAAAAGTTCCATGGCGACTTCGCCGATGCGGATGAGCTGGCGGCGTTGCTAGACGAGCATGGATTCGAAGCCGGTGAGTGGAATCGCCTGTACGGCATTTTCAATAGTGGCAACCGGCAGCATGAGACCGGCCTGCCTACACTTGGCCCTTACGTCTTGACAGAGATGGGGGAAACGCAGGCAGTGATGGAGCGAAATCCCTATTACTGGAAGGTGGATGAGTGGGGCCAGCAACTGCCGTATATCGACCGGTTGCAGATCTCGATTGTGCCGGACGTTAATGCCGCTACGCTGAAGATCATTGCGGGCGAAGCAGATATGGTGCGCCGCGGCGTCAACCCGGCCGACATGGCTCTTTACGTGCAGAATGCGGAAGACAAGGGTTATGAGGTCGTTGTGCTGGACATGCATGCGTCAACAGGTGAAATCTACCTGAATATGACTTACGCTGACGAAGCGTGGCAAGAGGTCGTGAACGATATAGAGTTCCGCAAGGCGCTCTCCTTTGCGGTCGACCGCGCCACCCTAATTGACGCGGTCTACTCCGGTCTGGCAGAACCGCCACAGACGATGGACCCGACCACGGACGTAGAGCAGGCAGAGGCGATTCTAGATTCGCTGGGTTTGGATCAGCGCGACGCGGACGGCTGCCGTCTGACGCCAAGTGGGCTGCCAATCACTATCCAGTTCAATTTCACCCCGTTCACGGGCGAATCTCTGCCGACGGCCGAAATCGTGGCGGAGAACTGGAATGACATTGGCATCTGCACGACCGTCAAACAACTGGAGCAGAATCTCTTCCTGACCCAAGCCGGCGCCAATGAGACACAGGCAATGGTCTGGTGGGCACACTATCCCCGCTGGCCGTGGCATGAGGCCAACGACTATATCGGCCAGGCTTGGCAGCGCCATTACGCCCCCTTGTGGATGGCGTGGTATGAGTGGAATCTCGGCGGAGGCAAGGCGGCGTCGGACAATCCTGATGAGACCGATCCCCTGATCGTGGGTGTGGAGCCGCCGCAAGCCTACAAGGATCTGCGCAGACTGCAGGCCGAGCTCTTCGCGACCTCGAAGGCGGCTGAGCACGAAGTGATCTGGGCGGAAATGATAGCGATTTTCCGCGATAACTACTACTGGATTTCAGGTGCTGACCCGCTTAAGAATCCTCTGATTGTGAATGAAGGTCTTGGCAACGTAGCCAAGAGGGGCTTCCATATCCAGTCGGCCAATGAGGCTGAATTCTACTACTGGGCGGATGAGACCCGACGCTGATTTAAGAGTTCGAAGGACGGGGGGCGAGCACCACTCGCTCCTCGTTCTTCTTCGATCCACGTACAGTGTAGATGCGGCAGCACATATCAAGACATCTCCCCACTGCGTTCTGACAGGAAACGGCGTCCATGCTTACACAGTACATAGGCAGGCGGCTACTGTTGCTGGGTCCGTTACTATTCGTTATTTCCGTCATTTCATTTGTATTGATCCAGTTGCCTCCAGGGGATATCCTGAATATGGAAGTCCTGCGTTTGCGCTCGGCTGGAACGCAGGTTTCTGAGGAGCAGGTGGAAGCCCTGCGGCAGCTGTATGGGCTGGACAAGTCGCTGCCGGAGCAGTACTGGCTGTGGATCACCAATATCCTGTTTGAGGGTAATTTCGGAACGTCGTTCACCTACGTCAAACCTGTCAGCGAGATATTGGCGGCGCGCGTTCCTTTAACGGCGGCAGTGTCGATCTTCACGGCGGTCTTTGTCTGGATTATGGCGGTGCCGATTGGCGTCTACTCTGCCACCCACCAGTACTCCCTGGTCGACTACTTCTGGACTTTTGTGTCGTTTATCGGCGTGGCGACGCCCGGCTTTTTGCTGGCGCTCGTCTTCCTCTGGATGGCGTTCGTCATGTTCGACATTTCCGCAATCGGCCTATTCTCTCAGGAGTATGAATCCGCGCCCTGGAGTTGGGCCAAAATCATAAACATGCTCCAGCATATCTGGATTCCGATTGTTATTATTGGCATGGCCCACACTGCGGGAATGATGCGGACGATGCGGGGCATGATGTTGGACGAGTTGAACAAGCAATATGTGATTACGGCGCGTTCCAAGGGGCTGACCGAGACGCGGCTGCTAGTTAAATATCCGGTTCGTACTTCCATGAACCCGGTATTCAGTACGATAGGCTGGATGTTGCCCGGCATTATATCGGGCGAAGTGCTGGTATCGATGGTGTTGAATATACCCACAACCGGTCCCGTTCTTCTACAGGCGCTTTTGAACCAGGACATGTTTCTGGCGGGCAGCATCGTATTTATCCTCAGTGTCCTGACCGTAATTGGCACGCTAATTTCCGACATTTTGCTGGTCTGGCTGGACCCGCGCATTCGTTATGAAGGGGTAGCTTGATGACCGAGAGCGTCCGGCATGAAGCTGGACCAGCGGTCGAGGCGGCAGAATCTGCGGACGTTTCCGACCGCGAGAAACAGGAACTCTACACGGCTTCGCAGCGGCAGCTGATCTGGCGCCGATTCAGAAGGCACCGCCTGGCGCAGGTTTCTATCGTCATGCTGGCTCTGCTATATGTGTTGGCAGCGTTTGCAGAGTTCATTGCCCCGTACGAGACCAGCCACGACTTCAAGGGCTTCGTCTATGCCCCCCCGGCCAAGATCCATCTGTTTGACGAAGACGGCTTCGTCGGACCTTTTGTGTACGGGCTGAAGGGCGGCCGCGATGAGAGCTACCAACGGATTTTCGAGGAAGTGAAGGAGGAGCAGTACCCGGTGCGCCTCTTTGTACGCGGCGATTCCTACGAGTTTTGGGGTTTGTTCGAAACCGATCTCCATCTTTTCGGCGTTGGTGAAGAAGGCCAGATTTTTCTCTTTGGGACCGATCGCCTGGGCCGGGACCTGTTTTCGCGTGTGATTTACGGTACCCGTATTTCGCTGACGATTGGGCTAGTGGGCGTCTTCCTGAGTTTTGTCCTAGGCCTGATCATTGGGGGCATTTCAGGCTACTTCGGCGGCGTTGTCGACGAAGTCATTCAACGGCTCATCGACCTATTGGTGTCGATTCCGCAACTGCCGTTGTGGATGGCGCTGGCAGCAGCCGTGCCTCGAGAATGGGACTCGATCCAGACATATTTTGCGATTACGGTGGTACTCTCGATTGTCGGTTGGGCCGGGCTGGCGAGGACGGTACGCGGCCGCTTGCTATCGCTACGCGAAGAAGACTTCACGGTCGCTGCCCGTGTTTCCGGTGTGAGCGAATGGCGAATCATAACAAAGCACCTGCTGCCGCTTTTTGCGAGCTATATCGTTGTTGCGATAACGCTGTCAGTTCCCGGAATGATCATTGGCGAGACGAGTTTGAGCTTCATAGGGCTGGGAATCCAGCCGCCGGCAGTAAGCTGGGGAACGCTCTTGCAGGATTCGCAGATGATCGCGAATGTCGCTCTTCATCCCTGGCTCCTCATTCCGGCATTGTTTGTTATTGTAACGGTCCTCATGTTCAATTTCATGGGGGATGGATTGAGAGACGCAGCAGACCCGTATTCGATAAACTGACAGGCTCCCAAGGGCGGAGAGATCCATCCAGTCGTCAAGAGGCAGAATGGCTAGCGACACGCTGCTTGAAATCAAGGATCTGATGACCCACTTCCACCTGCAGGAAGGAATTGTGCGGGCGGTTGACGGCGTGTCTTTCGAGGTGCGACGCGGCCAGACGTTGGGCATCATTGGAGAGAGCGGTTGCGGCAAATCGGTGACGGCGCACTCGATTCTGCGGCTGGTGCCTTCTCCGCCTGGCAACATAGTGAACGGCGAGATTCTGTTGCATCGGGGCGAGAATGGCAACGGCGACGGTCTTGTCGATTTGGCCCAGTTGGATCCGCGCGGTGCGGATATACGTGCCATCCGCGGTGCCGAAATCAGCATGGTTTTTCAGGAACCGATGACTTCGTTCGGACCGATGCATACGATCGGCAACCAGATCATCGAGAGCATCCTGCTCCATCAAGAGGGCGTGGACGGTTCGGAGGCAAGGGAGCTGGCGATCGAAAATCTGCGCAGAGTGGGCATTCCGCGGGCCGAACAGATTGTAGACGCCTATCCGCACCAGCTGAGCGGCGGAATGAGGCAGCGGGCGATGATCGCGATGGCGCTCTCCTGCTCGCCCCGTCTCCTGATCGCTGACGAGCCGACGACTGCTCTGGACGTTACGATTCAGGCGCAGATACTGGAACTCATGACAGCCTTGCAGGACGAGTACGGTATGGCGGTCATTTTCATTACGCACAATTTGGGCGTGATAGCCGAGGTCGCAGATGAAGTGGCGGTCATGTATCTGGGGCGAATCGTGGAGCAGGCAGGCGTCAATGAACTTTTCGACAATCCGCAACATCCTTACACACAGGGGCTGCTCAATTCGATTCCCCATATCGACGAAGCGAAGTTGGCGCGCTTGCGTGCCATCGAGGGCGTTGTGCCTGATCCTTATGATATTCCAAGCGGCTGTGCATTCAGTGACCGCTGTCCCAGCTTCATGCCGGGAAAGTGCGACAGTGCTATGCCGGACCTGGCCGCGACGGGCCCTGAGCATCGGGTCCGCTGCTTCCTGTATTCTGAGGCTGAGGAGATAGTGACCGAGGTTGCCGATGGCTGATGACAGCGATCTTCTGCTCGAAGTCAATGACCTGAAGATGTATTTTCCGATCCAGAAAGGTCTCCTGCGGCGGACGACAGGTTATGTGAAGGCTGTCGACGGGGTGAGCCTCTCGATCAAGAAGGGCGAGACGCTGGGACTGGTCGGCGAGAGCGGCTGCGGAAAGACCACGACAGGTCGTTGTATCGTTCGCGTTTACCAGCCGACAGAAGGGGAAATTGTTTTCCATGACGAGGGTGAAGCGGTCAATCTTAATCTGCTGGCACGACAGGAGCTGAAAGCATTTCGCAGAAACATGCAGATGATCTTTCAGGACCCATTTTCGTCGTTGAACCCGCGCATGACGGTTCTGGAGCTGGTGGGTGAACCGCTTCTTGCGCATGGGATTGCCCGCGGCCAGGAGTTGGAGGACCGGGTCGCGGAAATGGTGAATGCGGTGGGACTAAAAGTCGAGCATTTGCCGCGCTATCCACACAGCTTCAGCGGCGGCCAGCGCCAACGTATCGGCATCGCGCGGGCGCTGGTGCAGCGCCCTAAGCTAGTCGTCTGTGACGAACCCGTATCCGCCCTGGATGTATCGGTGCAGTCCCAAGTGGTCAACCTTCTGCAGGATCTTCAGTCGGAGTTGGACCTGACTTACTTGTTCGTCGCGCACGATATGAGTGTCGTCCGCCAAGTGAGCAACCGGATAGCGGTAATGTACGTCGGCAAGCTGGTAGAAGTGGCAGAGTCCGAGGAGTTGCTGCGTAACCCTAAGCATCCTTACAGCGAGACTTTGTTATCGGCAGTGCCGCGTCCCAATCCCCACCACGCCATGCAACGGTTGAGCCTGGAGGGCGAACCGGCCGATCCGGCCAATGCGCCGCCCGGTTGCGCATTCCACCCGCGCTGCCGATACATGGAAGACATATGTCAGAACGAGGTGCCCGAGCTGACCGAATTGACACCTGGCCGCCACGTTGCATGTCACTTCGCCGATCAGTTGCAGCTGCAAGGAATTGACTACTCTGCTTCAATACAGTCCTGATAGCGATTCGTAGGTCCTGGCAGTTTTCAGCGAGAGGAAAATCATGGAAAAACTCGTCATTACCGTGACCACTGATTCAGCGGGGTCGTATCCTCGCAACCCCTATCTTACGCATTGTGACGACACGAAGGGGGTCGCGGAAGAGTATATACGCGCCATGAACGCGGGCGCGACGATCGTTCACACGCATGGCCAGTACAAGTCCGACCCGGTTATCCAGCCTGACGGCAAACAGTTGTCGATTCCCAACGTTGAAGGGTGGCGGGACATCACAGATCGCGTGCGAGCGGCGGGAGAGCCGATCGTGCAGTTCGGGCTGGCCAGTATGCGCTTGGAACAGAAATTGGAGTTGTGGAGGGAACTAAAGCCCGACATGAGTTCGATCAACTTCAATTCGCACGACGAGTATTTCCAGCCGGACGCAGATCACCCGCCGACGCCAATCTACTCGATTCACCCTATTCCGGAGTTGAGGATGTACTCGAGTCTGGCCAAGAAACATGGAGTAAAGCAGGAGATCGAGTGCTTCAATACCGGGGCATATTGGGCGATTGGCAAGATTCGCGCAGGCGATTTCTGGACTGAGGATGGTGTGCGCGAGTTTGAGAAGGATCTGCTGCCGGATCCCTTGTGGGTAACGCTGTTTTTTGGCTGGGCGGGCCAGGGCTGGACACCGCCGACGCCCAAGGCCCTCCAGTATATGGTGGACAATTTGCCGCCGCGGACCAACTTCAGTATGAGCTGTATGGATCCGCCCAACTACTGGGCGATGGTGGCCCATACCATCGCTATCGGGGGCCATGTGCGCATCGGCATGGAGGACTGCCCGTTCATCGAGGATGGCGTGTACGCCAAGACGAACGGTGAGCTCGTGGAGAAGGCGGTGCGCATCGCCCGCGAAATTGGCAGGGAAATTGCCTCGGCAACGGAGGCAAGAGAGATTACAGGGCTTACGCCGGTCCAGTGACCAGGCAGATGAAACTGCACAGTTGGAGGAGCAATGAAAGGTCTGAGCTGCAATTCCGGTCTTCTGCACACATACAGTGTCGAGGAGTCGATCGATATTCTAGCGGACCAGGAATACCAGGCGATCGACATCAGCCTGGAGCTCGCGCCGCCTTTTATCCCGCCTCCCAAGCCGCATATGGATTCGAGCGCGGACGCGGGGCGTCGGCGCGCTGTGCGTGACTACGCGCAAAGTGCTGGAATTGCCATTGGCGCATTGAACGCACATACGAATGTGATCCACGGAGATCCGGAAGTTCGGCGGCAGAACACCGAATTTATCCGCGGCGGGTTGCAGTTGGCCTCCGACATGGAGGTGCCTTATGTCATCAGCGGATGCGGGGTCAAGCTCTTTTACGGCTGGGAAAGTACCTATTGGGGTTGGTGCCTGGAGGCAATGAATGACCTGGCCGCAGATGCCGAGCGTCTGGGCGTGATGATCCTGATCGAGGCAGCCAGCCCGTACGGTTCGCTGGTTCACAATCTGGCCCGTTTGCAGCGCCTGCTTGCAACGCCCGGACTGGAGGGCCTGGGGGTGCTATTTGACCCGGCCCATTACCATGTGCGCGGCGACTCTGTTCTTGAGGCATACCAGGCGCTAGATGACCGTGTAAAGCATATGCACGCCAAGGACGCGCGCGGCAACAGCGAGGATTTCGGCTTTCCGCCACTCGGTGAAGGTGAAATCGATTTTGCCAGCTTGATTACAGCTATGGTGAGCGGCGGCTTCTCCGGGTATATCTCGATCGAGTATGAGGCGATGGCCTGGGGTTACCCTGACAACCCTTTGCAGGTGCTTAGGGAAGGCAAGGCGTTCGTGGAAGGCATTCTCGAACGCGTCTGAGGGCTGAGTGCAGGCGGTCTGCGTGACGCGATTCCCATTACTACTGTACAACCAGGAGGAAGCACCGTGAGAGCGGCCGTACTACGCGCGTTCAAACAGCCATTGGAATGGCAGGAGGTCGCTACCCCCAGCCCGGAGCCTGATGAGGTCCTGGTGCAGGTAATGGCCTGCGGAATCGACGGCACCGACCTCAAGCTCCTGGACGGATTCGGTTACACGCCTGACTTGCCCTTCGTCATGGGGCACGAAGTCGCCGGCATCGTAACAGAAGCGGGCTACCGGGTGACCGGTTTTGAGGAAGGCGACCGCGTGATTGCCTACAACTTCACGACTTGCGGCGACTGTCTTCCTTGCCGGACCTACCGCGAGCAGATCTGCGTCAACATGGGTGGCGTATTGGGGGCAAAGGACAGGCACGGAGGCTATGCCGAATTTGTGGCCATCCCAGGACGCCAACTGGTTCATGCACCTGAGCTGGTCTCTTGGCCGGACAGCGCAGTCTGTTGCGACGCGGGCATGACCGCCTTCCATGCCATCGATCGATCTGGGTTGCGGGTTGGCGAGACTGTACTGATTGTCGGGGTTGGCGGCGTCGGTTCGATTGCGGTCCAGCTAGCCAAGGCGGCTGGGGCACGTGTACTGGCCGTAGAGCTTTCAGAAGCTAAGCGGGAGTGGGCGCGTCAACTTGGCGCCGATGAACTGCTCGATCCGGAAGAAAATGATTTGGCAGTTGAGGTGCGGGCTCTAACCAAAGGGGAGGGTGTCGACTGCGTGATAGACATCGTTGGCCATACCGAGACGATGGGAGTCGGAATCGAATCTCTTCGAAACGGCGGTAGACTGGTGATTGTAGGCTACACGCCCGATCACTATCCGGTCGAAGGAAAGTACCTGGCCCAGAATGAGTTGGAGATTATCGGCACGCGTGCAGGACGGAAGCAGGACTTGATTGAAGTCTCTCGCTTGATGGCGTCAGGAAAGATACGGTCGATCGTCACCCAGACTTTCCCGATGGAGAACGCCAACGAGGCGCTGGCAGTGCTGCGCTCAGGCGAAAACCTCGGGCGGATAGTCTTGTTAACGCCGGCTGGACTACGCGCCGTCGACACTACTTAATACTGTGGGCAGACCAGGGTTCCCGGCGCCTGAATTCATAGTACATATTTGAATCCGTACTGAAAAAACCATGATTGTCGACGCCCATAGCCACATATTTCCTCGAATTCATGGCCTCAATGCGAATGGACCGACGCGTGGTATAGGTTTTGGGCGGGCCTTTATCGGAGACAATGAGGTCCAAGTTACTCCCCCTTTGGGTGATGGTCAGGCCCATTCGCCCAGGCAACTGCTGGCCAATCTGGATTGGGCCGGCGTGGAGAGGGCGGTCTTACTGCAGGGCCCCTTCTACGGCGAGTGTAATTCCTATGTGCTTGACGCCCTCGAGCAATACGCCGACAGATTGGTCGGCGCCGCCTACTTCGACCCTTGGATGGCTGGAAGCCGGCAGACATTCGAAGAGACTCTGGCATCTCCCGGATACTGCGCGGTGAAGCTGGAGTGTTCAGTTCCATCCGGTCTTTGCGGCATTCACCCTGAGGCGCGGCTTGACTCCCCTGACCTTGACTGGCTGTGGCAAGAATTGGAAAAGCGCGGCCTGATTCTGGTGCTCGACTTAGGGGGCATTGGCAGCCGCTCGTACCAGACCGAGGCAGTCCGAACCATCGCTACTCGGCTACCCAGCTTGAAAATTGTCGTTGCACACTTGGGACAGCCAAGGCCCGAAGCAGAGACAGAGCCCGAACTTTGGAAACTGTGGGAGGAGCAGGTGGACCTGGGCCTGCTGCCCAATGTATGGTTTGACTGTGCCTCGCTCGTCGCGTTTGTCAACGAGGAAGGTTATCCCTTCCCCAGTGTGGAGCGATATTTGCGGGTGGCGGTTGAACGCATTGGCGCACACAAGATAATGTGGGGAACAGATCAGCCGGGGACCTTGTTGCACGCTACCTACCGTCAGTATGTAGAGCTTGCGAAAACTCATACGGCGTTTCTCTCTGTGCGCGACCAAGCGTTAGTTCTGGGAGAGAACGCGATTCATGTATACGGTTGTTGAGCAGTCTTCGTTTTCGTGCTTACTTTGGTGGGTGCCTCTGAATTCCGGAACCTGAAATAGCTTAGTCGAGAGGACGGACGGCAATGACAGGAGAAAAAGTCAGGCAACAGCTCGAACATTGCATCGAATCCTATAGGGCTGGAATACTTAGCGAGGAGATGCTGAACGAAGCACTGGAGGCGGCAAAGAGCAGTGATGAAAGGCGCCAGGACCTGCTCTATCTACAAGCTGGCAGTACCTCCCTGACCAGTGAAGTTCATGGAATGCTGCTGGCGCAGGACGGCGAAATCGCTGAAGAGATTCCGCAGGCCGAAGACTGGCCGTATCAGACTGTGTTGGAGGCAATTCGCGACGGGTGGAGGGTAGTCCAGTTTCCCAACCAGGCCCTGTTGCTGGATGAGACCCGGACATTTGGCCTTGGATGTGAATTTATTCTCGAGAAGTGAAGCGCTGACCGCAGCGGCGAAAGGGCAGAACATAGTGAGCATTCAAGAGGCAATCGACCATCTGGATCTGTTCGGGTACTGCGTGCTGGAGGAGGCGATCCCGGCGGACCAGGCCGATCGCTTGGCTGAGCAATTATTTGCGCTTCATGAGGACCCGGAGAGTCGTCCCTACTTCCAGGATCCGAACGACGATCTGTACCAGACACTGTTCGGCCTACTCAACCTGGATGAGGCTAGCTGGGCCTGCGCTGCCCATCCTGACGTACTGGCCGTAACCAGGCATTTCCTGGGCCAGGACATTCGCTTGGCTGAAGCTTGTTCCAAGTGGGTCAAACCAGGGGCACCAGCCGGCGGAGTCCACACCGATTCGGCGCAAGACTTGCCGGACGTACTTCCCGACAATCCCTGGATGATCAATTCGATCTGGATGATCACTGACTTTACCGAAGAGATCGGGGCAACGCGCATCATGCCCACCAGCCACCGCTTGCGCCGCCGCCCACCAAGAGGTATGAAGGCGGACGATCGACGTCTTTTGCCGATAACTGGGCGCCGTGGCTCGGTTTTCCTATGGCACGGCGGTGTATGGCACGCAAACGGTGCAAACACGACGCTGGATCAGCATCGAATGGCGCTGAACATAGCCTATTATCCTCCTTGGTGGAACCTGGCACGGGAGGGCGGGCATCAACCGGTGTGGCCAGAGACTTTCGAACGGATGCCCCCGGAACTTCAAAGTCTCACGCGCAACAGAGTCGCGAGAGAGCGTGAGGAGATTTACGAGCGGCGGCAATAGGGGAGTAAAGGGACAAAAGGTGAACAGTTACTTCCTTCCGGCCCTGCCGCCAGTTGACGGTTGCGCCAACATAATATTACTGGCTCTGAGACGAATTCATCCGGGATTCAGGTAAGGAGAAAGACGACTATGAGAACGCACTCTTGCCGGCCGGGACTGAGGGACACGCAAGTATTGGAGTTCTGCAAGAAAGGTTACATGGTGTTGGAAGGCGCGGTGCCGGACGAAATCAACCGTCGCACCGTCGAATTCCTGGACCGGTACCCTTCGCACGAACCGACGGAGATATTGCAGGAAGACTGGTTCGTCGACAATGTGATCTTGAACGGGCAGGCGGCTGGAGCAATTCGATGCCTGTTGGGCCAGAACTTTGGGCTTCCCATTATTATGAGTAATCATCGTGTCAATTGCCCGTCTCCTGCCCAGAACTGGCACCGTGACGGCAATTCCAAACATGGGCCGGCACTCAACTACCTGCAAGTCTTCTACTATCCAGAGGACTGTCCGGTGGATCTTGGGCCGACCGAGTTGCTGCCAGGGTCCCATTTTCTCTTTTCTTTGTCCAAACAGATGGGCCACTATGGCGGAATCCGCGGGTCCTATCAGGCCGTTGCGCCGGCCGGGTCGATCTTTCTCACCGTCTATTCGATCTGGCACCGGCGATCCGCTGCCAGCGGTACGGGGTTACGCAACCTGCTCAAGTACAATTACTGGCGCACCGAGTCGCCTCATCGAGACTGGATCAGGGAGCCTGACTTCGACATTGCGACGGCGAACTATAAGTTGGAAGATCCGACTTTTAGAGAGCAGTTCCGTGACTGCAATGATGCTGCGGAGATGTTTTTCTGGTTGCTTGGCAAGTCGGATTCTTTTGCGCTGGCAGGGGGACAAGGTTGGCCGCTAAACCGAAATGTCGGCAAATACATGGATAGCCCATATGGGGTTCCTGAAGCTATTTGAAGCACTTTGTACTGAACAGAATGCCGCAGGGCGACGCGGTCCTCCTGGGGAGTCCGGCAATTGACTGTCTCCTTTTCTTCAGCCTGAGTTAGTGAACATGGCACGAATGCGCTGCGCTGAGGCGTTAATCAGAGCATTGGAGCTGGAAGGAGTCCGGCACGTATTTGGCCATCCGGGGCACGGCAATACCAACATTCTGGATGCCATTTACGACTCCTCGCAGATCGAATTCAAGTTGACGCGGCATGAGCAGGCGGCGGCGCATATCGCTGACGGCTATGCACGTATTTCTGGAGACATAGGGGTCTGTTGCGCCTCGGTTGGGCCTGGGCCAGCTAACATGGTTACGGGGCTGGCTTCGGCCGCTGCCGCATCCAGTCCGGTAGTGGCAATATTTGGGGGCGTGATATCGCGATGGGTTGGCAGAGGCCAGTTGCAGGAGACCAGCCCATTTTACGGTCTGCCGGACCAGAGTTTCGTACAGGTCCTGCAGCCGGTCGTTAAGAAGGTGTGGCAGGTGCAACACCCCGATCTGATTCCTGAGGTAATGCGCAAAGCCTGCGCGCTCGCGCGTGCTGGTAATCCCGGGCCGGTCGCGGTTGAAATCCCTTGGGACATGCAGGCCGCGTTCCACGACTTCGACGAGATACCGTCCCCGGACCGCTTCGGTTACGCGGGGCGGGTACGGGCTGATGCGGAAGCAGTTGCGAAAGCGGCCGATGCGCTTCACAGTGCGGCCAACCCTGTAATTGTGGCCGGATACGGCGCTGTCCTTGCCGACGCAGGACCTGAGATTCTTGAACTGGCCGAACTGCTGGGAGCCCCGGTGGCAACTTCATACGCCGCCAAGGGGATCCTGGCTGAGGACCACTCGCATAGCTTGGGAAACGTAGGGTGGCTCGGCCACCCGAGCGCACATGAGATGATCCGGCAACATGCCGATGTCGTGCTGGCGGTTGGATTCAGTTTTTCCGATCTGTCGACCTGCTGGTGGACAGAAGGCATGCCGTTCGTCGAGCAGAACCGAATCATCCAGATCGACATTGATGCCAACCAGATAGGACGAACCTACCCGGTGGAGATCGGTCTGTTGGGCGACGCCAAAGCAACATTGCAGGACACGATTGCTGCGTTGCCTGCGAAGGAGGCAATCCCATTCAGATCCGATAATATGGATCTCACGGCGAAGGTCAAGTCCGGTTTCCACGTTGATATACCCGACAAGGAAGGTGACGACGGGGGCATGGAGCCGCTGCGCGTTGTCGACGAGTTGCGGCGCGTACTGCCCAGGGACATACTCTTTTCGTTGGATACGGGCGATCACAATCACTATTTCGGCGCGTTTTTCCCAATCTATTCCCCACGTCGATTGCTCTACCCAGGGGGTTGGACGCCGATGGGTTTTGGCCCTACTTCTATCATTGGGGGAAAGCTGGCAAGGCCTGACCTGCCGGCGGTCTGCGTGACAGGCGACGGCGGTTTTCTCATGGTCTGTCAGGAGGTGATCACTGCGGTTGAGTGGGGACTGCCGGTTGTCTGGGTCATATTCAATAACCAGACATTAGGGGCTATTCGCGGGGGCCAGATGGCCAGTTATGGGGGGAGAATCGTCGGCACGGAGTTTTGTGAGAATGCCGATTATGCGGCATTGGCCAGGTCGCTTAAGGCCGAAGGACTTTCAATCAGCAAATATGCGGAAATCGAAGATGCGATGTGCTACGCCTTGGATTGCGGTAAACCGTGCGTAGTGGACATGCAAATCGCCCGTGATCCGGTTCCCCCACCAATTGCGGGAATGTGGTTTGAGCCGGAAAGAGATGAGATTCCACCAAAGCCCCGCAGTTGAGTCGGCGTAAAATGGAATCCCAAGTCAATGTCGGCTTGATAGCGCGGAGATAGCGGGTAGTTTCCGTTCACAGGCATTGAAAACTTAATTCCAAGAGAAAGAAGGGACTAGACCATGAAACTGGGCAGCGGCCAGTTTGTATATGAAGAGGTAGATGGCTGGGGGGAGGTTCCTGCCGGCTGGAATATCGTAGAGGTACCGGGGGTGGCAGTGGACCCGCAGGACAGGGTCTATATCTTCTGTCGAAGTGAACACCCTATCATTGTTTTCGACCGCGATGGACGTTTTCTGCGATCATTTGGTGAAGGGATGATCAAGCGGGCGCATGACATAATTGTCGGCCCGGATGACTCGATCTTTTGTGTAGACGACTGGGGTCATGCAGTTCATAAGTATACGACCGAGGGCGAGCTCCTTATGTCGATTGAGACTGCAGAGAGTCCTGCGGATACAGGATACATTTGGGATGTTCAAAAGGAGGTGCTGCGTGCCGGCCCTCCCTTCAATTACCCTACAGGAGTCGCACTTTCTCCGGAGGGCGAACTATACGTGTCTGATGGTTACGGCAATGCCCGCGTGCACAAATTTACTGCGGCAGGCGACTTGTTGTTTTCCTGGGGAGAACCTGGAACAGGGGGCGGCCAGTTTGTTACGCCTCACAACGTTTGCGTCGACGGCGACGGCACAGTGTATATTGCCGACCGCCAGAACCGGCGTATGCAGCTCTTCAACCCAGAAGGCGAGCAGGTCGGTCAGTGGGAGGATGTCTGGTGGCCCTGCGACATGTGTTTGGACGCTGAAGGTCACATGTATCTGGCCGAAGTGGGTGGCATCTTCATGGGCGAAACGAAGATTCCGGTCTTTGACAATCCGCCAGCCCGAATCACGGTCCGAGATCTGAACGGCAAGATTCTAAGCGAATGGGGGATGGAAGATCCTTACGGTTCGGGTCGCTATTTCAGCCCGCACAACATCGCGTTTGATTCCCGGGGGGATCTGTATGTAGGAGAGGTTGCGTACTCCTATCCGGACGGGACAACGCCGAAAGATTGGCGCGTGTTGAGGAAGTTTGCCCGCGTTTGAGAGATCTGAGGCCGTCCACGTAGGCCGTCATGTTTAGTCTTCGAGCCTGAAATCCAGATTCAGAATACAATAGTGCGAAGGGTGAATAAATGATCGCAAAGAAGATGCTCACAGTCCATGGGAAACAGCTCGAAACCGGATCCGAAAGTTTCGGCGAATTGCGCTCTTCCGCGGACTCGCTGGAAGACTGTGACGAACTTCACTCTCGGTTTGAGAATGATGGTTATCTTTATCTTCCCGGTCTACTAGAACGAGACACCTTGCACGCCGCACGGCGGACCATGTTGGAAGCGCTGGCTGACCTGGACTTTGTTGACTTGGACTACCCTATAGACGATGGCGTTGCCAAGCGTGAACTGGCCGTCTCTGCCAGGGATATGGTAGAGCTATCCAAGAACAATGAGCCACTACGCCAGGCCCTCTTCGCCGGGCCGATGATAGCATTTTATGAGCGCTTCCTGGGCGGGCCGATTCGCCCTCTTGACTTCACCTGGTGCAGGGTCAAGACGTCGGGCGAGGAAACGGCTACCAACCCCCATTATGATGTTGTTTTCATGGGACGGGGCACCAAAAGCTTGTACACGAGTTGGACTCCGCTCGGAGACATTCCCTGTCAGATGGGCGGCCTGATGATCCTGGAAAACTCCCACCGACAGGAGGAGATCAAGGATACATATGGCCAGATGGACGTTGATGAGTATTGCACGAATGAGCCGGACGCATCAGAGACGGAAGCAGGGCATAAACGCTGGCAGGGGAGCGGTTTCGGGACATTCTCCCCTGATGCCGTCGCGCTGCGCTCGGAGTTGAACAGCCGCTGGCTCACGACCGACTACCAGCTCGGCGACCTGTTGGTCTTCAGCATGTACACCATGCACGCAAGCATGGACAACCATACGAACAGGCTGCGCCTGTCGACCGATACGCGCTATCAACTTGCTTCCGAACCGGTGGACGAACGTTGGATTGGCGAGAATCCAATTGCCCACGGTCCTGAGGCGAAAAAAGGGATAATCTGCTGAGGACTGGCGGGGAAATTCCTACGATGAGTCGGCAGCAGGGCACCTAGCATTGAGCCAGTTCAGGACTGCGCCGATGGGACGCTCTCGCCCCAAGTCGTTGTGAAGCTCATGGTAGTAGCCTTCATAGAGGCGCAGACTCTTATCTTCTGAGCCAACCTGGGCGAAAAACGCTTGGGTTGCCGCTGGGACGACCACAGCGTCTGCCAGTCCTTGCATCATCAGGATAGGGATATGGACCTCTTTGGCGCGGTCCCCGACCTCCTGCATTGTTTCGAAGAATTCCACGACCCAGTTTGCACTGCGCAGTGGCACGCCCAGCGAGTCCCCCATAGCCCTCTGAACCTCCTGCCAGTCACGTGAGAGAATGTCCAGGCTGCCGCGCTGACGAAAAGTGAGCTGGGGCCGGATGCGGTGGAGCAGTTCAAGCATGCGCTTGAGGAGCCGGTTTACCAGCGAGAGATCATGTGATTGCAGCGAAGGGGAAGAGACGACGGCAAGATCCACTGCACCGGGGGCCTCCATGAGGTAGAGGAGGCCAATCAGCCCGCCCATTGAGTGTCCATAAAGACAGCACGGGAGACCAGCGTTGCGCATCCGGGCCATTGATACGACCTGGGAAATGTCGCTCAGATAGTCGTGGAAGCCCTGGACATAGCAGCGCGCGCCGCCGGAGCGGCCGAAGCCCTGATGGTCGTGTGCGTATACCATGTACCCGGCGCGAAGTAAGGCCGCAACCAGGTGGCGATAGCGCCCACTGTGTTCGCCTAGCCCATGGAGGATGATGACGACTCCTCTTGCAGAGCCCTCCGGACGCCAGCAGCTGTAGAAGATGGGTAGTCCGCTCTCGCTGCGAAGGTAGCCGGTCGAATGTGCCAGACTGCCTTGGCTTGGAAGAGAGTTCGGGCTCGAAAGAGTGAATTCCTCTTCCGAAGGAAAGAACTGAACGTTGCGGCCAAGGAGAGGGTCAAGGCCGCGAGGCCCGCCCCTTTCCGTTTTGTATTCGTTGTATCGATTTTCAGGGGGATCGGCAGTATGGTCAGCCCTGTTTCTCATTGCCTACGCGTTTCTCTTGATTGGCACTGTTATCAGATTGGCCGTCGGTTTCGCCGTCGCGGTCCTGCGCCGAAAGGGGACCCTCAGGCGGCCAGACCGAGTCGTATCTGCCCTTCCGACTTTCTTCCTGTTCTGTAAGGTCCTCGTTTGCCTCTTCACTTTCCAGAGCGACGACCCATCGCTGCCACGGGGCCTGTTGCCAGTTAAGACCCAGGCTCTCGAAGGAATGGCGGGACTTGGCCATGTGGTTATCGCTAAAGGTGCGAAGGCGCAGGCTTCTGGTATTTCCCTGCAGTGTGCTTGCAAAGTAAGAAACAATTTGTCGTTCTGGCGCGGCGCCCCATAACCTGGGCGGCAGGGCGACGAGGAGACGAAGTTCATCACGCCATCGGAACTGCTGAGCAAAACCGACCTCGTTTTCATCCTCAAGTATCAGGAACACTTTGGAAGAACGCAATGTGCTGGTGTGGATTGCGGCAATCATTTCCTTTTCGTCTTCCGAAGCATCTGGGTAGACCGTGGGCAATAATTCGGACATGCGGGCCCCAAATCGGGCAGAAATCTGGGCAGAAACTCGAAAGCCTTCCGGTAACGGAGATGTATCTGCCAATGGCAACGCACCCACCATCTGGTTATTCTGATAGTCCGCCGGACCAAGACCTAGATCGTCAAGAATCTGGGTGACTTCGCCTGGAGATGCAGTGGCGAAACCAAAGTAAAAGTAAGGATGAATGCCCTGGCCCTCAATGTAATCAAGAGCTGTGTCGATCAGATCGGCAAAATCCTCTCGGTTTTCCTCAACATCCAGGGGTTCGATAAACGCCCAGTCGAAAGTTCCGGCGGCATCGCCATCGTATTGAATGATGATAAATCCGATGATGCGGTCACCTTGGGTGGCCACGAAGGTGTCCATCTGTTTGCCCAGAAATCGGGGGCCAAACCAGCGCATGAATAGGAAATGACGCCACCAACTGCCAGCGATCTGTTGCATACTACTGACATCGCTGGTAACGCCTGAGACTAACATATTCAGGACTTCTCGAACCTGTCTGGGGTTAGCTTTATCTATCTCAGTGGCCATTCAGATATTCCAATGCAAGTTTGATGCAGTCCCTTTCTCCGTCGTAAGCCAGGCGACACAGGGCGTCATCGGGTGAGGCCCATTCGACCTTCTGGACTTCCACACTGTCGTCCGAGAGGCTCCCGCCAATTACTCTGAGCAGATAGAAGTCCACCTTTTTGTAGACTCTTTCCGGCACAATGCGGGCGAAAGTATCGAGATACTCGTAACGCACTGTTTTCAGGAAGGATTCGAACCTGGTCTCAAGGCCGGTTTCCTCCTCAACTTCCCTCAGTGCCGCTGACAGTGGTTCCTCTGCAGGGTAGAGCCGACCCTTAGGTAGTTGCCAACGGCGGCATTCCCTATCCGTGGCGATCAATGCAACCTGAATCGATCTGCTGGTGATAGCCTGATGCAGGCGAAATGCAACGCCGCCAGCGGAGTGGATATGGCGAACAGTGTATTCATTCGAATTCTCCCGCTGAACCCCACCGGGATCTGAAGGCTTTGCATGGCTAACCCCGTCTTTCTGTTCCAGAGATTGCTTATCTGTATTCCAACTATTTCGTTGAGACTTCATCAAAATCCTTTCAGAGAAAGGTAATTGGCACTTTCCTGGTACGGGGATCGCCACGGTTGTATTGGGTGGAAAATCGGCTCGCGCGTTCTTCTGCAACTCAATTTCTCAGCCCGTACCGTCCTGGTGTTGTGCATCGAATGTTCCGGAGCCTTCTGCAATTATTGCAGCCAGTCCGCGTGCAACCTGTTCCCAATTGTTCGGGGGGGACAGTGCGAGTTGACTCGGCAGTAGCGAAGGCGTAGTAAAGGGCAGCGCTTCCAACAGCTCTGCGTTTGACCACACGTTGCGCGCGCGTGCCAATACGACGTGGATCTCCATCCATTTAGAGAGTAAGACAAACCACTGGGCCAACGCTTCCCCTGCGCCGACCACGGGGATCGCGGCCGGTGGGTCGTCACCGAAACGGAAGGCGATTCTGCCATCCTGATCAATCCACAGGCGGTGAGGGATCACCGGCCCTGGCGACACTTTCGCCGTGGTCCATCGTGCGAAGTGGCAATGCATCGTTGAAATCAGAGGTGGGGTCAGCCACTCCGCAGCCGTGGCGATTGGTCGGCTCAGGGGAGGATGGCTAGGGGAAATATTGGGTGAATTGTCGTCATTGTACCCGTACCAAGGGGCCATGGTAAGCGCTCCGTCTTTCGAGGAATTCGATACGTCCCCTGACACATAACTTCCGTGCGATGGTAATCTCCGAGCACAGAACGGCGTCGGGCAATCCCAGTAAGGGCACGCCAACATAGTTAAGCCGGTCACTCGTCAAGGTGCCCAACAGCCCAGTGTTTCCTCACCAATCGGAATCAGGAATTGGCCAAATCATATCACAGTCGGTGAAAAACTGCAGCCCAAAAGGTTGAGAATGAAGCGACCCGGTTTCCTCCGACAATGGAGCATATTTGTGAAAGTAGATCGAGAAATTCCCCCTCTTGAGAGTGGAATTCCGACCGCTAGAGCATCTGGGTATTTAGAGTCAGACTCTGAAAACAAAGTGGCCCACACACGGCAGAGGGATGCCGCCGGGAGTTGGACAGGCGGGTGACCTGAGGTATGATTCAGCCGCTAAGCAGGAGAGAAGCAGTTCAGATCGCAGGAGGGAAGTTCTTCTCAAGTGACTCGCAAGAAGCCTACGAACGGGCGTCTAGATTCCATCGCCCCACCGACGCTGGTACAGTCCCCAACTCAATACATACAGTTTCTGAAGCATGTTTCAGGTCAGCCTTGGCTGGCGCTGGATACGGAGAGCGACAGCCTTTTTCGCTATGCCCCTAGGGTTTGCCTAATTCAGATTACGGCCCCAGCCTATCCGCCGGGGAAATCTTCGATACCAGGCGCCGACGGTGTTGTCGACTATCTCATCGATCCACTAAAGTTGAAGGAACTGGCCGAGCTGGGAGAAATCTTGGCCGATGACTCCACTGACGTCATCCTCCATGCTGCCGAGAATGATATTTTTACTCTTCAAAGGGATATGAATTTCCGGCTCCGGCGGCTTTACGATACGCAGCTTGCTGCTCGGATCCTTGGGCGGCAGGGCGTAGGCCTGGCAAAAGTGCTGCTTGAAGAGTTCGACGTCGTCAGCGACAAGAAAATGCAGCGCACGAATTGGGGTAGGCGTCCGTTGACTCCGCAACAGTTGACTTACGCACAGATCGACACACACTATTTGCCTGCGTTACGCACGCGGCAGATCAGCAGACTAGAAGAAACTGATCGCTTGGAAGAAGCGCAAGCCGCGTTTCGAATGTTAGAGAAGATTGAGTACAGGCCACCAGAGCCGCGAACAGTCTGGCAGCTCAAACAGATTCGCTCGGTGGCTGAGAAGGATATGGGCGTCCTGCAGGCAATCTATGAATGGCGGGAGAGGTATTCCTCGCAGGCGGACCGGCCGCCTTTCAAAGTTCTGGGAGAGAATTCGATGATTCATTTGTCCCAGAAGCGGCCTCATTCGCTGGCCTCACTCAGGGATATTCCAGGGCTCAGTACTCGGCAGGTTTCCTGGTTTGGCAAGGAACTGCTGGCGACGGTCCGACGAGGCGAGCGATTGCCTATACCTCAACGACCGACACCGGTTCGAAAAGCGGAGCCTCATCTCACCAGGGCGGCCAAGAAGCGTTTTGAATCCTTGCGCCAGTGGCGGACAGAGGCCGCAAGGGCACGCGGGGTTGACCCTGATATCGTCTTCAGCAATGAGACTTTGCTGCAGATAGCAGCATGTAGACCGACGTCTTTGGCCGAACTAGAGGAGATTCCTTCTGTGGGTCGGTGGAAGGCAGAGAACTACGGG
This sequence comes from Caldilineaceae bacterium, assembly GCA_958295845.1. Taxonomy (GTDB): domain Bacteria; phylum Chloroflexota; class Anaerolineae; order Caldilineales; family Caldilineaceae; genus Bin5. The sequence continues at coordinate 2,598,191 of OY282376.1, read as the reverse complement.
GATACTGTTTTCCAACTACTTGGGAACGCCGACAAAGGCTGACCAGCAGCGTGACCATTCGTCGAACACAGTGTCAGCTGCTTGTGCCTTAGTCAGAGGCAGAGGGTTCAGAGTCAACAGATTACTGGCGTCGGTCAAGCAGGCTGGAGGGCAAGAGGGTTAGGCAAGTCGTCTGTTCCGATGTTTCCTTCGAATATGTCGACGAACTCCTCTTCTTCTAACGTTTCGCGTGCCAGCAAAGCCTCTGCAACCGCGTCCAAACGAAGTCGATGGATTCTGAGTATGTTTCGCACACGATCGTGCTGTTCAATGACGATTCGCTGAATCTCGCTATCCAGCGCCTCCGCAACCTCTTCGCTGTAGTCGCGTTGCTCAGTCAGTTCCCTTCCCAGGAACGGGTTTTCTTCCTGGCTTCCTATCTGGAGAGGTCCCATACTTTCGCTCATTCCGTACTTCGTCACCATCGCCCGCGCCATGCGCGTAATTGTCTGAATGTCGTCGCTAGCCCCGTTTGAAATGTCCCCGAAGACAAGCTCCTCCGCTACACGCCCACCGAGCCCTACAGCGATGCGGTCGACGAAGTAGGACCGCGGCAACAGATAGCGATCTCGCTCGGGCACAGTCAGGGTGACGCCGCCAGACATTCCGCGCGGTATAATGGAAACTTTCCGGAGCGGGTCTGCTCCCTTAACGACATGTGCGATGATGGCGTGGCCTGATTCATGGTAGGCTACAACGCGACGTTCTCGGTCAGTGATGAGGCGGCTGCGGCGTTCCGGCCCTCCCATTGCAATACGCTCGATCGATTCCTGCATCTCCGTCATGGCGATTGTTCGCCGGTTTCGCCGAGCGGCCAGGATCGCGGCCTCATTGACAAGGTTTTCCAGGTCCGCGCCGACGAAGCCTGGCGTCTGTCTGGCAATCAGATCCATGTTCACGTTTGGATCCAGCGGTTTTCCCTTGACGTGAACGTCGAGGATTGCCCTTCGTCCTTGCAGGTCTGGGCGATCCATTGTGACTCGCCTGTCAAAACGGCCAGGACGTAACAGTGCAGGATCGAGGATGTCCGGACGGTTTGTAGCGGCGACCAGGATTACGTTGGTATCGGTGCCAAAGCCGTCCATTTCCACGAGGATCTGATTCAAAGTCTGCTCGCGCTCATCGTGGGAGCCGCCCAGGCCGGTACCGCGATAGCGCCCTACTGCGTCGATCTCGTCAATAAAGACTATGCAGGGGCTGTTCCGCTTGGCCTGCTCGAACAGATCGCGCACACGGCTTGCGCCGACGCCGACGAACATTTCGACGAATTCGGAGCCGCTTATGCTGAAGAAGGGCACCCCTGCTTCGCCAGAGACTGCCTTGGCCATCAGGGTTTTGCCCGTCCCGGGCGGGCCGACCAGCAGTACACCCTTGGGGATGCGAGCCCCCAGTGCAACAAACTTTTGAGGCTCTTTCAGGAACTCAACAATCTCCTCAAGCTCCTGTTTCGCCTCATCTGCGCCGGCGACGTCGCTGAAAGTAACGGTGGGGCGGTCGCCGACAAACATGCGCGCTTTGCTCTTACCGAAGGAAAGGGCCTGGTTGTTGCCGGACTGGCTCTGGCGGAACAGGAACAGAAAGAGACCGGCAATCAGTATGAGAGGGAGCAGGTTTATGACCAGTGCAAACCAGTTGCCCGAGTTCGAGGGAGGCTGGACATTAATTTTGACCTGGGCCAGTCTCTCCTCTGAAACGCCCATCCCCTGTAGTGTTCGAGTCAGGGCAACGCCTTCCTCTTTGCGGCTGGCAAGCGGCTGTTCGCTGCCTGAGGCATAGATTTGCAGCCTTTCTCCGCGGACGTCAATACGCGAAACCTCGCCCCGCTCGATTTGCCTCGAAACATCGCTCAGACTGATGTTCTGCGGCCTTTCATTGGGCCCATAAACATTCAAGAAAAGGGCGGCTGCGGCCACCAATATAAGCAGATAAACAAATGCGTTTCGAGTCCAGTTCCCGCTCACAATGCCTCCTCAGCAGTCAGGATTTGCTGCACAGGGAGTATATCATAGAGGTTCATCTAACATGAAGTATTACCAATAGGGCGAGCCACGGCTGTGTGCCGGCTTCCTATTCGACGCTCTCGGAAGCGAGTGATTCGAGCGCTCTGTGTATTCGGCCAGATCTGATGCGGTTTAAGGTTAGGGTTTTCGAGGCACCTATTAAGCCTTGGTTCACTCGCGCAGTTCACCGAGAGACCTCTCGTCCTGCATTACATATTCGGCCACTGGGCTTTCCACTCGTCCGTAGCCGCTCCAGACCTTGAATCCCAAGAGAGCAAGCAGCCCCGGAGAAGCCTCTGCCAGCAGTTCGGAGCGGGCGCCTATGGTGAAATTCTCTTGAGGTCGGAACTGCGGGCCGCAGAAAGTTGAGAGCAGCCCGTAGCGATTTTCGGAGCTGATATTGGCGCCGGTTCCGTGCCAAAGCCTCCCATCAAATACCATGGCCGTTCCCGCCACCCCTTCTGCTGACACGGTTTCGTCATTGTCCATCGGTCCAGGGGGATGGCCTCGAAGGTGGCTGCCAGGCACGAATCGGGTCCCGCCATTTTCAGCGCTGAAATCGTTGAGCATCCACATCACGTTGACACATACGCAGGGCGCAATCATCGCCGGAGGATCTTCCCCGGCAAGATTGGGACGCTCGCGCGTTATTGAACCCACCGGAACTGGTGACGGCCCTCTATTTGTGGGGTGTGGCATCCACCACTGATCGGTATGCAGATTCATGGCGACCCCACCCGGCTTGGCAATGTTGGCTGAGTAGCTGGAGAGAAGATAGTCCTCGCCAAGAACATGGTCGACGACGGCGCGAACGCTCTCATTAAAGAGTATCTGACAGAAGATCTGGCCCTTGTTTACCAGCATCCAGACACGCTGGTTGACGCCCCCAGCCGCAGCTGTATAGGCCTGCTGGCGGAGGCGTCCCTTCCCGTCCTTAAAGGCACCCCATTGCTGCTTAGGTCCACCGTCTTCGAATGCCGCGCCCTGATCCATTTCTGCTGCCGCCTGTTCTATTAGTCTTTTGAGAGCGGCGTCTACCACGGCCGGCTCTAGTGCATTGTCAATCAGGCAGAAGCCAAATTCATCGATATCGGACTTTGCCTGTTGAATGTTTGAAGTCGCTTTGGGCAGGTTTAGGATAGGGTTCATTGGACTCCTCCGAGTAGGACTGTTTCTGGTACTTTAATCCATGTTTGCCAGCTCGGCAACGCTGTTCTTAACTGAAGTTGCCACAATTGGAACTCCCTGCATTCTGCATTCATTCTCGTCCTGTCAGAGCACTTCGGGTTTTGGGAGCATGCTCCCTCTTTGGCTGGTTCTGGTTCTATAAATGCCTGTGCTTTGAAAGCGCCATTACGAAGTCGGATACCAGGCTTTGTACTTGCCTTCCGTCTGACTTTCACTCCTCGTAGGTCCTTGCCTACCAACAAAGGCGTCAGCTTTGTCGAGAGGAGTTGCTTGCAGGAGATTGGGTTGCGAGGGACAGGTCTGCAGGGCCTCATCCTCATACATAGGAGAGGGCGCCAGTCCGATCAGTTTTGGACCATTTTGGGACATCGAGTCCAACCTAAACTGTTTCGAACGTTGGATTGGCTGTGCTAGAATTATCAGATATGAACGGTTTCGAATTGCCTTGGACGGCAATAATAGTTCCTGTCGGGCCTCCGCTCGTCCTGACATTGGGCAGCATTGTACTCTGGATAATGGGACGTTTTGTGCGTCCAGCCGCCCGTTGGCACGCCTACGGGAGTGCGACCGGTCTTCTCAGTGGAATTTCCCTTCTTTTTTGGGGAATGGCAGCGGCCATGACGGTATGGCTGCGCGTCCAACCTACCGCCCCGACTTACAGTATTCCCTGGCAACCATTCTTCTCGGCTGGCGCGGACCTGCTTTGGGTCAGCAATGGCTGGAATTGGTATGTCTCCTGCCTGATTCTTCTGCTTGGAGGAGGAGGATTGCTGTTTAGCGGCATCTCAGGGCCAAGCAGCGAACAGACAGCAGAAGAAATCTGGCATGGCCGTGCGATGACGCTTGCACTTTCCCTGAGCGCCATTGCAAGCGCCCTGTTCTTTGTCAGTAGCGGGAATCTCCTGACTGTAACACTGATGTGGGTGGTGATGGACCTATTTGTCATTGCCCGCAGCACAGTGGTGCCCGAAGGCACAGGGCCCTTGCCCACGCGTCAGTTTCAGGGCCTCAGCATGATGGGAGCGCTGTTGCTGCTGATTGGGCTGCTTCCGGCCGGCCAAAGTGGACCAGGCGAACTTCTGGCGGGCGGACAACTGCCCCAAGAGACAGTTATCCTGATGCTAATCGCCGGCATCATCAGGGCCGGTGTCTACCCATTGCACCTTTGGCTTCTGCCTCACCGGGGCGAACGGCTATATATGCCGGACCGCCTGATAGACCAGATGCCGCCTGCACTTTGCGGTCTTTGGCTGCTGGGTTGGTCAAGCGGCCTGGCAGGGGAAGAGCTTCTTGCGCGTCCTGAAATCGTAGCCCTTGCACTACTTGGTCTGCTTGGTTCTGCAATTGCTACCTTCACCACCACGACCAGACAAGAACACACCACCTTCGTATTGATCACTGCAGTGGGAATCGCGGGGTTGACGAGTATTTTGTCTGAAATCCGCGGCCCGGCTGCTGTTCTATGGCCTACGACGACTTTCGCCTTGGGAGGTGGGCTCTGGTTGATCGGCGAGCGGATCTGGCGGGCCTGGCACTGGCAGATCCCTATTAGTGTAGGTGTGTTGGCTCTGGTAGGCGTTCCCTTTACGCCGGGTTTCCTAACACAGTCTGTTGTAGCGCAACTGCTGGTCATTGGAAGCTGTCCCGACGCGAGCGCGCTTTGCGGGAAGCTTGGTGCTCTGATGTGGCCCCTTTTTGCAGCATATGTTGTAACCCAGATGATATACGTTTCCTCCCTGTTGCGGAGTTGGGACAGTGAGCCCGGCGGCTCTGTATGGGAACTTAGCCCGAACGCGTGGATTATCGGCCGGCTTCTGGTCTATGTGGTAGTTCTAGCAATTCCGCTGGCAACGGCTGGCCTTTTTCCCGTGATGATGACAAATCTTGCCAATCTTCCGGACGCCATTCCCCGCGGCGCCGGGAATCCGCCTAGCGCTGTCGCGAGTTGGCAGGTCTGGCTGACCCTTGCTGGACCGCTTATTTTGGGCATTTTCCTGGCAGTCGCCCGTACAAACGTTAGAGAGATTCTGAGTACGAATAGCAATCAAGCCAGAACACTGCCGACACTTCGGACATGGTCGAGCCGCATAGCCCGTCTCGCAACATTGGACTGGATTTCGCGCCTTACCAGTTGGGGCACGGGCAGGGCCGGCGCCGTGTGGGATGTTGGGCTGGAAATTGTTGAAGGCGCCGGCCACATGGGTTGGGTCGTCGTCTTCGGCATCATAGGCTATCTGCTTTTGAGTGCATAGCCTCAGATTTTCATTGGGTGGATTCAATCGTTCTGAGACTGTCGCAGGTCGATCGATCGTCACGGCCAGGTCCGGATAGTGTACGGACGTTAGAGTCACCATAGCACGAGTTTTCTAGTTGTTTTGGCGACTACTTTACTGTGATCCAAGCGGGCCCCCAAAGTTCAAGGGCCGACTGCATTTGAGCAATACGATTTCCAGTCACGAAAGTCAAAGGGTTTGAATCCATGGTTGCCTTTTGGGCTTCGGTACCAGTACATGTCATTCTCGGAGTCGTAGCAGGTATTCCTGTCATCCTCTGGGACTGGCGGATCGCTCTGCCCGGGCTTCTATTCGTTCAACTGGGAACAAGCGTCTTGATCGGCGCTGTTTATGGACTCCCGGCGCCTTGGCCGGCGGTCCACTTGGGCGTTCAATTCCTGGCCTGCCTGATTCTCCTGCTATCCATTCTGCAGACCAGCAATGTACAGGTGCGAAACTCAGGCGAATTCAGTTCAAGGCTATTTCGACTGTTGATCTTGGGTATTGCGGCACTGATGGTTTGGACTGCGACCGAAGGGGTTGAATTGCCGCGCCTTGAAGACGCTACCAAGGTGTTGTTCATTTGGTTCGCAGCTGTAGCGCTGATAACCCTGGGCATGACCGAGACTGCCCTGTTCGGAAGCATTGGCATATTGTTGTGGTTGCTTCCAGTGCAGGCATTTCTGTCGGTCTTGTTTCCCTTGCCCGCCGTCATCGTCCTACTAGGGATTCTGCAGATTTTGGTTGCCTTGGCTTGCAGCTACCTCCTGCTGGCAGAAGACGATGCGCTCATGCTGATCGAAGTGCCATCGACCGACCCCGACGTGGCGCCTGGCCTCCATCGGCGCCACAGCATAGGTTCAGGAGCCAGAGTACTGGTGTATAGTGTCGGATACTGGTTCTATACTCTCGTCAATCGACGTCGGAATACTGAGTCCGGAAACGGGTAATGCCGGGCAACCAGATTCTGAACAGGCAATCTGCCCATCTGACTGGCAAGAGTGTTGTCTGTTCAATCGGTTGGCTGTCCGGACGCAGGGAGGACGACTTGGGAATGCCCAGGAGTGAAATACAGATCGTGACTTACCGCGTTCCATGATTCATCTTGCCCTGCCCTCTTTCCTGTTCAGCCTCTTCCTCTTGGCAATTCTATCCAGCTACATCCTTCGCCGCTGGGAACGAGGTGTCTCCCTAGCCAACGGCGCGTTGTTGAATCTTGTTGGTGTTCTGCTGTGGCGGTATCCGGTGGACGCGCGATTGCTGACATTCCCTTTGATTCCTGTTGAACTCGATTTGCGCGCAGGGATCTGGCAGTACGGTTTCCGCCTCCAACTGACACAGACAAATGAACCGATCGTTGTCATTGTCCTCCTTCTGCTGGGATCAGGAACGCTCCTTACAGCCGCAGCGAGTCAGGGAAGGGTATTCCCACCGTCGATGTTGCTCGTGGGAGCGGGCTATATCGGGATCGCGCTTATGGTGGATGCACCCATTTCGCCGGTGTTTCTCGCCCCCGTTTTTCTGGCGATACTGTTGACGGTAAGTGTCTTCCCACTTCAAGTGGGCATTGGTGGGGAGGCGTTAAGTTCCATGCGGGCGATGCTACCGCCCATACTGGCGACGCCATTCGTGTTACTCGCGGCGTGGAATATGGAGCAACTGCCCCTTAATCCTCAGGATATCCGTCTTGCGGCAGGCGGTGCACAGCTTCTTGGCGTTGGGCTGCTAATACTCCTGGCGCCGGTGCCGTTACATAGTGGGCAGCCGCAGCTAGGCGAGTCTTCGCCACCGATAGCGATGGCGCTGACGATTCTCCTCTATCAGACCCTGGCACTATTCCTCTACTTTCTTGCCACCTCAAATTTCCCTCTGCTTCTGAACAGTACAGCCCTTAACGTGTGGCTTACATCGACTGCTACAATCACTTTAGTTTGGGGCGGTGTAGCGGCGGCAGCGGCCAGCAATCCGGGCCGGTTGCTGGGTTATGCAATGCTTCACGATTGGGGTTTGATTCTCCTGCTTCTTGCCGGTTCAGATGAGGGCAGCCTTCCATTGGTCATCTCATTATTTGCGCTCCGTATTTTAAGCGCCATGAGCGCAGCCACTGGTCTTTCACAGATTCGAAAGGCGGCAGGTAGCTTGGATGCAGAAAATTTACACGGGATTGGCGCGCGGTTGCCCTGGAGCACGGCGGCGTTCTTGCTGGGTAGCCTGGGGCTCGCCGGGTTCCCACTGACGGCCGGCTTCTCTGGACACTGGTCGGCCATTCAGGCGCTGGCCGAAGGTGATTGGCGCTTTGCGGCGATCGTGCTGGTCGCAAGCGGCAGCGTTATTTTTGGTTTCGTTCGGATGGTCGGCATCTTCTTTGGGCGACTTGCCTTTCCACTGTTGCCGCGCGAAAGGCCTTTGGGCGTCGTTTTCTCTTTGATTGCGATATTGCTAGTCACCGGCATGGCCATTGCGCCCCAGCTCTTCGAAGGACCGCTTGTCAGGACCCTTCTGGCATTTGACTGATAGTAACCTGTCAGAGTCTTCCCAGTTTACATCTGATAGAGATTGATAGGCCGCGCCTGCTATAGTTTGCATTGCAGGTGCTGTACTGATGTTAGCCTATGAGGCACGTAAACCTGCGTGTTCAGTTGCAGAGTATTGCCAATTCCGCACTGTGTTTTTGAGGCACTGTATTCTTGAGGCACTGTTTTCTTGAGGAGGCCAGCCATTTCCGGCATCGCGCACAATCGTTCTTCCAGACTTGAGGGGTTTTACCGGCGAAGCTTGGAAGACCGTGTTGCCCTAATTTCTGAGTGGGCAGCGCTGACCAGCGAAGAGACAGCGCTTCTGGCCGACAGTATTGGCCCGAGGCATGCCGATCTGATGATCGAAAATGTCGTGGGGCGATTTGCCATGCCTTTTGGGATTGGCGCGAACTTTCTCATCGACGGGCGAGACTACCTCATTCCGATGGCCATAGAGGAGCCTTCGGTCGTGGCGGCTGTCAGCTCCGCCGCGCTCTTGGCGCGAGCAGGGGGAGGATTTTCGACGGGCAGCACAGATCCTGTGATGATCGCCCAGATTCAGCTTCTCGACATAGCTGATGCGGTCAAATCCAAGAATGCCATTCTTGCGTCCAAGGAGAGGATATTGGCTTGCGCCAATACCAGCCCCTCCCTTTCGCGCCTTGGCGGTGGGCCCCAGGGCCTTGAAGTGCGCTGTCTGCCGGACACGCCAGCAGGGCCGATGCTTATCGTCCATCTGCTGATCGATTGCAGGGACGCCATGGGCGCCAATGCTGCAAATACTGCTGCCGAAGCTGCGGCGCCAGTACTAGAGCAGCTGAGCGGTGGCCGGGCGGGACTACGTATTCTTTCCAACTTAAGCGATAGGCGACGTGCGTGGGTTGAGGTCGAAATTCCAGCCAAGGCGTTCGACAGCAGTGACTACTCCGGTAGGGATGTCATTCGGGGGATCGCTGAGGCGAATGCATTTGCCGTTGCGGACATTTATCGAGCGACGACGCACAACAAGGGCATCTTTAATGGTGTAGACGCGGTGCTCTTGGCTACCGGGAATGATTGGCGTGCGGTAGAGGCAGGAGCCCATGCTTGGGCAGCGCGTGATGGTCAGTACCGCGCGCTCACCGACTGGCATGTGCGCGGCTGCGAGGAAGGTGAGACCTTGTACGGACGTCTGGAACTGCCTCTTGCCGTTGGAACGGTAGGCGGGGCGACCCGGAGCCACCCTTCGGCCCGTATTGCATTGAAGATTCTGGGCTTCGAAATCGATGGAACGAATGGCATTGGGCCTGGAAACTGTGGTCATGACGGCGATACCGTCGCGCGGTCGGGCAGCCACGGCGCCAAAAGGCTGAGCGAAATCATAGCCGCTGTAGGTCTGGCTCAGAACCTTGCCGCCTTGCGGGCGCTGGCGACTACGGGGATTCAGAAGGGTCATATGCGTCTCCACGCTCGGCAAGTTGCGGTGTCGGCCGGCGCTGAGGGTGAAGCAGTTGAATATATTGCCGCACGGCTCATTGCAGAAGGCAGGGTTCGAGTAGAGCGGGCCAGAGAACTGTTACAGACGTGAATTGTGAGGACCCACTTGGATGATAGGTAGAGATTGCGAGGCGAAGGATTATCCATGTTAAATCAGCCAGTATTGCAGGTAGGGGTAGTGGGTTACGGAGCTTACGTTCCGCGATACCGTTTGCCTGGGTCAGAGATCAGCAGGATCTGGATGGAAGACATTGAAGAAGGGAGCAGAATGCTCCGTCCAGGAGAGACCGGCGCCAGAGAGAGGTTTGCAAGCATACCTATAAAGGAGAAAGCCGTACCCGGGCTCGACGAGGATACTGCTACGATGAGCATTGAGGCGGCACGCAACGCAATCGCGCGTTCACGGGTCGACCCGCAGGAGATTCGCGCTGTGTGGGTAGGGAGCGAGAGCCATCCCTATGCGGTCAAGCCTACGGGCACAATTGTTGCTGAGGCGATTGGCGCCACACCAGCCACTCAGGCCGGAGACTGGCAGTTCGCCTGTAAGGCAGGAACTGAAGCATTACAGGCAGCGATCGGTCTGGTGGGGAGCGGCATGGCTCCCTATGCCCTGGCCATTGGGATGGACACAGCACAAAGTCGACCGGGGGATGCGCTGGAATACACTGCCGGGGCAGGCGGTGCAGCACTACTTTTGGGCGCAGCAGAGGAATCGGTAGCTGTCATCGAGCGAAGCTTGAGCTTTGTTTCGGATACGACTGACTTCTGGAGAAGGCCTGGCCGTCAGTTTCCCAGTCATGCCGAACGCTTTAGCGGTGACCCCGGCTACTTCGGCCATGTGCTGCCGGCCGCCGAGCAGATGATGCAGGAAACAGGGGTGACTGCAGCGGAGATCGACCATGTCATTGTCCATCAGCCCAATTTGAAGTTCCCAATCAGGGCCATGCGCTCGTTAGGATTCGAAGAAGGACAGTGGAAAACCGGGCTATTGGTCGAAGAGATAGGCAACACCTACGCGGGCTCTGCTATTGTCGGCTTGACGGCGGTACTGGACATCGCTGCCAAAGGGCAGCTTATTCTGGTCGTCAGCTATGGCAGTGGGGCTGGCTCAGACGCATTCCTACTACATACAACTGGTCGCCTCAGCGAAGCACAGAGCAAGGCTCCAGCAACCCAAGAATACATCGGCAGACGTATCGAGATCGACTATGCGCAATATGTGCGACTAGGGGGGAAGTTGGCTGCCTACTGAGTGGGAGACTGTTCCCGAAGTGAGATAACTGGGCAAAAGATTGTCAATCGCGCTGAGCCTTACATGGGCTTAACTCATCGACTCGGCGCCCGCTATGGAGCCCCCTACAGTTAATACGAACCACTTAGTTTGACACTCTTGTTAGCAACGGCAGGATATACAAGCCTCTTGGTCCATTGGTCAAAATGCCTCTACGCAAAGTCGAGAAGTAAAATCGCTTCCGACTATTTGTCCGTCTTAAGTGCCTTCAACGAATCTATCAGTATAGTCCGCCAGCGCCCTTCGTCATCGATGGGGATATAGATGGCCTCACGCCCAACGTGGATCGCATTGTTGGGAATGAACTCGCCTTCGTCTGTCGTGTGCCCCAGCCCCATCCTCAGGAAACTTTGCATTTTCCGCCGAGGTCCTGCTTCTAGTTCCCCTTTTACGACGTCCGACGATCCAATTACATGTAATGGAAACCCTACTGGAAGCCTGACGGCGATCTGATCGCGCCTGCGGCCGATGTTCAGTATGCCGGTTCTCAACGCCTCCATCTTCACCCGAATCTGGTAAAACAGGTTCTCCAATTCCAGTGGAATGGCATTTACGAGCGGGTCTTTCCCAAAGCGGTCCTCCATCTCCTTCCGCATTTCTTCCAATTCTTTCAGGGAGCTCAGGCCGGCAATGCGGCGGTAGAGTTGAAGGCGTAACCCCTCGTCTTCAACGTAGCTTGCCGGAATCTCGGCACGCAGTGGCAGGTCAAGAGTGACAGGAGGAGCAAGGGGATCGTCCAGGGCCATCTGGAGAGGGCCCTCATCCGGCGCCTGCGGCGTCACGTTAAGCGGGCGCTGGCCATTTGCGTTTTCCATTCCTGCGACATTGCCGTTCTCTCCCTGTACCTTGGCGATACGCTCCTTCTTTGCCCGAAGATCATTGACCGACTGGGCCAGCAGGCGGGTATAGAGGTCAAAACCCACACTGGCAATTTGGCCGTGCTGCTTTGCGCCAAGTAGCTCTCCTGCCCCTCGGATTTCAAGGTCTCGCATGGCAATGCGAAAACCTGCGCCCAATTCGTCACTGCTTTCGATCAGGGCTTCCAAACGGCGGCGGGCATCGAAAGTCAATGTGCTGTGGCGGTCGTGGAAGAGATAGCAGTAGCCCCTCACGGCTCCGCGACCGACTCTGCCTCGCAACTGGTATAGCTGAGCCAGCCCGAAATGGTCAGCCCGATTAACTATGATTGTGTTGGCCCGGCGAATATCGAGCCCGTTCTCAACGATAGTTGTGCAGACAAGCACATCGATCTCGCCGTCGGCGAAGCGCATCATCGTGTCTTCCAGTTCGCGCTCGGCCATCTGTCCATGGGCTACGGCAATGACCGCTTCAGGCACTTCGCGTTGCAGACGCGTTGCCAAAGTCTGCAGGCCGCGAACGCGGTTATGTACGAAGAAGACCTGCCCATTACGCTCAAGTTCCCTTTGGACAGCCTGGCGAACCAGCGTGTTGTCGAACTCTGAGAGCATTGTCCGTACAGGGAGTCGCTCTCTGGGGGGCGTATTAATGGTGCTCATGTCGCGTACACCGGTCAGACTCATGTGCAGAGTTCGCGGGATCGGTGTCGCGCTTAGCGTTAGCACGTCCATTTGGGAACGAATTTGCTTAAGGCGCTCCTTGTGGCTGACGCCGAAGCGCTGCTCCTCGTCAATGATGAGAAGTCCCAGCGAATTGAACGCCACATCTTTAGAAAGCAAGCGGTGTGTGCCGATGACGATGTCCACCGTTCCTTCCTGCAATTTCTGCAAGACTTTCTCTTGCTGCGAATGCGTTCGGAAGCGTGAAAGCATCTCCACCAAGATAGGAAACTGCTTAAGGCGCTCGGTAAAGACGCGGAAATGCTGCTGTGCAAGAACGGTCGTCGGCACAAAAACCGCCGCCTGTTTTCCGTCCATCACTGCCTTGAACGCCGCGCGAATGGCGACTTCCGTCTTGCCGTAGCCTACGTCACCGATGATAATCCGGTCCATTGGCCGGTCAGTTTCCATGTCGCGTTTTACGTCGAATATGGCGTCGATCTGGTCTGCCGTTTCACGGAAAGGAAAGGCTGCTTCCATCTCCTCCTGCCAGGGACCGTCTGGGCTGAATGCATAGCCGGGAACGACCTCCCGCTCTGCGTAGAGTATGAGAAGATCCTCCGCAATGTCTTCAACGGCTTTCTTGGCGCGAGCCTTAACTGTCTGCCAGTCGCTCGTGCCTAAGCGAGTTACAGAGGGAGGGATGCCTGAGTCTCCTGCGCCTACGTAACGGCTCAGCCGATCTGCCTGATGCACGGGGACGTAAAGTTTGTCGCCCCTGGCGTAGTTCACCTGCAGGTATTCCCGCTCGACACCGCCCATTTCAAGCCTTTTCAGGCCTTCATAGACTCCGATGCCATGCTCCATGTGAACGACGTAATCGTTCGGATTTACGTCGGCAAAGAATAGTTCGGGGGCCACCGAGGACTGGGACCTTCGCCGTTGTTGTCGAGCCTGTCGGGTCCAGCCGAACAGTTCCGAATCAGTGTAGAGGCGAAAGGAGGCAGATTGCCGGCCATTGCCTTCATTCCCCTCAGCCGTGGACCCGTTAAACACGAATCCTTCGGGTAGAACACCTTGAAGGAGAGAGATTCCGCGGCGGGGTAGGGAGTCCAGATCGGAGATCAGGTTTGCAGGCAGCTGGGCTTCCCTTAGTTCCTCCTGAAGTCGGGCAGTCTGGCGAGAGACGAGGACGACCCTGTCGGAGGAGTTGGCATATTTTCGCATCTCCTGGAGGATGCGCTTCATTTGACCGGCAAAGTGGGGGCAGGGGACAAACATGCGCGCGAGAGCAGAGCCTTCGTGATCCTCTTGATCCCCAGGGAGCCCGCTCGTACCCAGAACGATTGGGTTGCGCGCTTCTATCTGTTCAAGGATATCCTCTGGGCCGAAGGAGCTGGACTTGAACTTCGAAGGAAGTTCGTGGCCGCGCAGAAGCTCTTGGTAGATTCTTGCGCCTTCTTCATCGGCCTCCTTGACACTTGCAGCCAGTTGGTCGCCGTCGTCGATGACGAGCAGGCCATTATCGGGCAAGTGGTCTAACAGAGAGGCAGGGCGACTGTATAGATAAGGCAGATACCACTCGATGCCTCTAAATGTACGACCGCCGCCAAGGTCCTCCAGTTCGCGAGCAATCTCTTCTCGAATGGCCAAGATCAGGTTCGGTTCCTGCAGCAGAGTCGCACGCAGACTCTCAAGTCCAACATCTCGGGTCGGACCCGTCCCGGCTCCACCGCCAGCTGTAGACCCATTCTCCAACGAATCTTGAACATTTGAAGCGCTAATCTGCTGGCGTTGGACTACTTCAACTGGGGAGACTTCGTTGGGGAGCGCCGATGGAACACTGTCAGAGAGGACACTTCCGAGGGCCTCACTTCCAGGCCCAATCAGAGTTCGTTGAAGTTGCAGTTCGCTCCGCTGTGTTGCCGGGTCGAAGGACCTTAGCGTCTCCACCTCGTCGCCAAACAGGTCAATGCGGACAGGGTGGGGCAGATTGGGAGGCCAAATGTCAACGATACCGCCGCGACGGGCGAACGTCCCAGGTTCCTCTACCACCTGCACGGGTTCGTAACCGTTTCGCACCCAACGGCCTGTCAACTCATCCAACTGTACGAAGCTGCCGACGCGCAGAGGCCGCAAAGCCATTCGGAACGTTCTTGCCGGCAACGTTTTCTGCATCAGGGCGCGCGCCGACGAGACCACCACTGCTGGCTTTTTGCCCTTTTGCTGTAGCGATGCGAGCGCGGTCAGTCTGAGCTGGCGAGTGCGTCCTGTCCAGGGAATGCGTTCATAGGGCAGTGCATCGGGATCGGCAAAGAGAGAAATTTGCGGCGCGCCATTGGAATGCGGCAGGTACAATGCAAGCAGCTCAGCCCATCTTTCGGCCTGGTCAGTAGTGGCTGTCAAAACAAGGACAGGACTTTCCCTCTCGGTTGCAGCGGCGGCGACGACTAATGCGCGCGCTGCCGCGTACAGCTTCTGAGGCGCCGACCCGTGCCGCTCAAGCGAATTCTGGAAGGCGGGCTGGTCTTTGAGAATTGGAATGAGGCCTGAGAGATTCATCCGTGCTCTACTGTCAATATCGGGTTTGTGGGCGCCGGCCTAAGTCAGGAGAAAGGAAGGCAGACAGTGTGTGAAAGATGGGTGCCCAGCTCAGACGGCTGTAGCTGGGGCCGAATTAAACCGATTCATTGCCAAGTCGATCCCATGATGAAGCCAGGTTTCGACGGCGTCGGCGATTTGTTTCCTAAGTGTTTCAAAAATAATCTCTTCATCAACGCTAAAGTTCTGCAATACGTAGTCGGCCGGACTCATTGGCGTCCGAGGCCGACCAATACCCACCCTTGCGCGCGGAAACCGGTCAGTTCCGAGCATTCGGATGAGCGACTTCATCCCGTTGTGACCTCCGCTGCCGCCAAAGGGACGAAGACGGAGTTTGCCGCTCGGCAGGTCGAGTTCGTCGTAGATGACAAAGATGTCTTGTGGTTCCACTCGATAGTAGTTCGCCATCGGCGCGACGGCGTTGCCGCACAGATTCATGAATGTGAGTGGCCGCACTATCAGCACCCGCTGGTTGGACACGTCTTCTTTCTGCAGTCGGCTTCGTCCAGGGGCGTGCGAGTGACAAAGAGTACCCAAGCCATACAAGGCATTGAATTTCGCTCGCGAGAGCGGAATCTCATGCCTCCCGGCCAATATGTCCGCCACTTGAAAGCCGATATTATGTCGATTGCGCGAGTATTGGGGTCCGGGATTGCCCAGACCCACTATCATCTTCATGATCAACCGCTCTAACAGATAATCACATTGCGGGATGCAAGTTTCTGTGAAATCAGCATCCCTAAGGAGAATCGCTTAGACTGCCAGTAATACTGAACTGTCAACTGCTGTTCGTTAGGCGGGGATGAACACTTCCACCCGAGTAAGACCGCCAACAATTGATTATCCCGCATCTGAATCCGCTGGCCAAACCGCGCCGGCTGCTGCCATAATAGGCTTAAGGCCTGAGGCGCGTGCGCCTCCCAGTGCCCTCAGCTTCTCAAAGACGTTGTGACAGTACTGGCGTCGGTTCGAACCGACGATGGGCATATTGGATTGGTACAGCTCGGCTCACCCCGAAGCGGGGCCGGATACAGAGGATACCGTGCAGGAGGGCAGATTCAGGCCGACAAGATGAGCTGACACAACAGCATTCGCATCAGCCGGATCAATGTCGTCGGAGAGGCAGAGCTGGTTGGCAGACAGGTCAATGCTCGACAGATGAGCGAGAGCGCTTAAATCGGGCACTGGCCCAGTTAATTGGTTCGACGCGAGGATGAGGCTGGTAAGGTTTGTTAGCGTGCTCATGTCCGGTATCGACCCGGTCAACTGGTTGGAGCCAAGATCGAGGGCTGTCAGTCTTGTGAGTGCGGCGAGGGTCGGTATCGATCCGGTTACCTGGTTGCGTCCGAGGTTGAGCCGAGAGAGATTTGTAAGAGACGCAAGGTCGGGTATTTGCCCACTTAATTGATTGTTACTTAAGTCTAACCAGTTGAGGTTGGCAAGAGAACCGATCTCAGGAATCGTTCCAGAGATCAGATTGTTCGCCAGAGACAGGTCGGTTAGTGTTGTGAGCGTGGCAAGGTTTGGAATCGGGCCGGACAGCTGATTGTTAGGCAGGAGCATTAACCTGAGATTGACGAGCGTGCTGACATCGGGAAGCGGGCCTGTTAGCTGGTTGTTACTGAGATCAATCCAAGCCAGTTTGGTGAGAGCACTCAAAATTGGAACAGATCCAGTCAACTGATTGCTGCCAAGGTACAGGTCCGTCAGATTGGTAAGGGTTCTCACTTCAGGAATCGACCCACTCAGTTGATTTCCAGAGAGTGAAAGCACGGTTAGGTCGGAGAGAGCGCTCAGGTCGGGAATTGACCCGGTCAGTTGATTGGCTCCAAGGTGAAGTGCAGTCAAGTTGGTGAGGGCGCTAAGAGTAGGTATAGACCCAGTAAGATTGTTATTGGCGAGAGATAGATCACTGATTTGCGAGAGGGAGTTCAGGTCAGGAATCGATCCTGTCAACTGATTAAAACTTAAGTCGAGGACTTCCAGTTTTGAAAGCGGGGCCAGATCAGGCACCGACCCGGTCAACTGGTTGCTGCTGACAGACAACCACGCCAACTCAGTAAGGGCACTCAGATCAGGAACAGACCCAGTAAGTTGATTGAAATCGAGGTCTAGAACAGTAAGATGGGTGAGTGCGCTGATATTGGGAAGCGAACCGCTCAGCCTGTTGCCGGCAAGAGTTAATTCTTCGACGCGCCCTTCTTCGTTAATTTTGACTCCGTACCAGGTGGCAATCGAAGCGTTAGACAGCCAGTTGTCATTTTGGAACCAATTCTCCCCTCCGGTTGCCTGATAGAATGCGATAAGCGTTGCTCTCTCGGCGGAATGGTCGGGATTCGCGGGTGTTTCGGAGACGAGCACCGATACCACCTGCGACCAAGCACGCCTGGTGCCTTTTGTATCGACGGCAGCGACAGCGTAAAGGTAGGTTTGCCCTGCGGTTGCTCCAATTCGGGTATGTGAGGTTTCAGTCAGATTGCCATCGTTCAACTGTTGCCAGTCGGTGACGGCGTCCTTCCACTCCCACAATTCGTATGAAGACGCCCCGACTATCTCGGTCCAACTTAGCTCGACAGTTGACGTTACATTGGACGTTGCCGATAGAGTGGGGGCGGGCAATGGTGCCGACGAGGCGGGGAGGGTTACGTTTACTTGCGCCGACCAATCACTTCGTGCACCCCCGGCATCAGTGGCGGCGATAATGTAGTAGTAGGTACGTCCGGACACGAGGTCGGAATGGTTGAAAGTTGTGCTAGTCAAGCTGCCGTCACCGAGTGGTAGCCAGCCTGTGTCACTGTCCCACCAGGTCCTGAGATCGTAGGTGACTGCCCCGGTGACACCATTCCAATTGACTACAATTGCTGTCGATCCCATTGGCGTTGCGGTTAAGACTGGCGCGGCGGGCCGTGGTGAAAGTGCCGGCAGGAAGACTGACACAGTCTCGGACCACGCGCCTCGTGTTCCCCCGCTGTCCAGTGCTGCGACCGCGTAGGTGTAGGTACGTCCGGCTGTCAGATTGCTGTGAGTATGTGTGGTGCCGGTCAAGGTGCTTCCGTCGATGGGTTGCCAGCCTGGGGCGGTCTGCCACCAGACCCAAAGCTCGTAACCCACCGCACCTGAGACTGGGCTCCAGGAGAGATCGACCGAGGTCGCGTTGGCCAGGCTCGCGATTAGAGTTGGGGCAGCTACGGTTGTCGACGTATTCGATTGGGCATAGGCTGCACCGTGCGATAGGAGAGCCAAGAGAATCAGAGCCGAATGGGCTAGAACCAGTTTGGCAAGCAGACTTAATCGAGTGGTTGCAACACGTTGACTGAACTTCAAAATGGAGCCTTTCCGGTATACCCAGCACCTGCCAGTTCGTCACCTTGCCGGGAAGGTAAGACCAACGCTGTCCATAGGCCAACGTTGAATCAGAACTAACGGTTTTTCTCAATAGTGGCGACGGCCGTTCCCAAATGCTACCACTGGGTACATTGCAGAGGCCAATCTTTCACGGAATCAGGGAGAATCGTGAATCAGTGCCGCTCGTATCGGCTTGATCACTTGGAAACATAATCTTCTGAAGGCAGCGCGGTATCCTGTTGCGCACGCTTCCTACCTTTGACACGTCAAATCTCAGCCTGTCGCCCCTCGAAATGTTTTGTTACTTTGTCAGAGGCACTTGAATTTCGGCGGAATTAAAAAGACCGGCTGCGCCTCCTGCGCACGGCCGGCCTAACTTGCACGGTCCTGGATTCGAAGCGTCTGCAGTTGCCCGTTCTATTCGTTCTTAGCGAGAACCCATTCCAAGAGGCGCTTTGTGGCGAATATCGCTCCCAACAAGAGGAACAAACCTGCGCTCCATCGGACGCCAGTGAAGAAGCGGCCGCGAAGTCTTTCTATTGCCAACGTTTCACCGAGGTCTCCCAGGATTCCGGGTGGCTGAGCAATGTTAGATTGGCTGGTCGAAGAGGACTGGCCTTCGGATGTACCCCCACCGTCGCCCTGGGAAGGGGGCGGAGGGGTCGCGGTCGGTTCGTCTTCTGAACCTTCAATGTTCGGCTGTTCGACCTGGACCGCTGCGACGGTAGGTTGTGGGTATGGCGTTGGCGTGTCGATAGGAATTGGTGTTGGCGTGGGCTCGTCGGGCGTTGGCGTGATCGGCTCCCTGCCGACGGTGATGTTGTGTACGAAGAATTCACCGTAGTTGCCATCAGGCCGCACGACGCGCATGCGCAGTGTATAAATACCTGGTGCAAGGACATCGGTATGCCAAACAGCTAGCTGACCGTTGACGACCTGACGTGTTTCGCCGCCGAAATACGAATAGGCCTCATCTCCCCTGGACGCTTCCTTGTAGTAGAGCTCATATCGGGCGAAGGGAGAGCCGGCTGCTGTCCCTATGATCGGTACGGGACCACTGACGCCGCTGCCTTGTTCTGGTGATGTAATACCCGACTGACCCGTCTGCTCATTGCGGGCTTGGACTCTGTCCAGACGAGGACCCAGAATTGGGTCAGGGGAATAGGAGGCACTGAGTTGATGAACCGCGGCATTAGAGGTGCCGGTTATGAGGGCAGTCGCAAACAGTCCTGCAGACAGGATAGCCAGCAACAGGGGAACCACCGATCGGAGGTTTTGCCTGTGCATCATGAAGCGAAATCTACGAAATACGGTCATGAACTCATCGGTCCTTGTGGGGCGATTCAAAGTGGCTCCCGCCTGTAGGAGGCCAATGCCTGTAGTCAGTCAGGCGAATCAAACCTATCCCAATGTGCTGAACTACTGTAAAGACTGGATGTAAAGAATGATGTCAACGATCTGTTCGTCGGTCAGGTCCGGTTGTCCGCCTGAAGGTGGCATTGCGATGCCGGTGCGGTTATTCGGCGCATCTGCGGCGCGG
The DNA here is from genome assembly GCA_958295845.1 of Caldilineaceae bacterium. Taxonomy (GTDB): domain Bacteria; phylum Chloroflexota; class Anaerolineae; order Caldilineales; family Caldilineaceae; genus Bin5. The sequence goes on along the minus strand of OY282376.1, from coordinate 2,578,405 downwards.
CCATCCCTTATTATTGCGAACATTTCGCTTTCAGTGAGGTTTGTAATCTGGGGTGAGTTTGCCAGGGCGGTTCCCAATCCTTCGGCTCCTATCCCATTGGCGCCGTGGCAAGAAGCGCAGGCTTGCGAATAGAGCGAAGCCCCATTCTCCAAGCTTGTCGGGGTGGCAGTCGGGTCGGGAGTCGCCGTCGGATCCGATGACAGACCAAGAATTGGGAGTTCTGAAACAAAGGGGATGACCACCTCAGGCAGTGAGACTTGAATATTTCCGGCCCGGGCAGCCCCAGTTAGGTAGAGTCCTATCGCAACAAGCACGATCAAAGGCGCCGGCCACCGTGGCCACTGATAGGACCCGACATTTCCGGCGGCACGCGTATCAGTGGCAATTACCAACAACATGCCTGTCGTAATAGCCATGAACCCGACCATGGCCAAGAGTGGAATCGTGACAATCCCGAACCAATCGATCCAGACTGTCGAGCAAGTCACCCCAATGCCACATGAGGACGGTGATCCAAAATAGGGTGTCTTCTGAAGCAGGAAATGATAGACTGAGAAGCCTTGGCCCAATAGTGAGAAGGGAAGTACCAGATGGGGGAGATGATGGTCCCTTCGCAATATTCCCAGCGTAATCAATCCGGCCAGTGGATACATCAGGATGCGCTGGTACCAGCAGAGAGTGCAAGGCGTAAAGCCAGTCACTTCACTGAAGTAGAGGCTGCCCATCGTAGCGATCCAAGCCGTGATGAGCGCTCCATATAGGCCTAGCTTTGTCCAAAAACGGGTACTGTTCATCTAAATTTATTTCGGGTGTTCAATTGTCGGACGACAGTTGATTGTCGATCGCAGCCGAGACGGCCTCGTAGTCCAACGGGTTGTCGACGCGTACCCCGTCGACCAAAACGGTTGGCGTGCTGTTGTGTCCGGCCACTCGTGCTGCTTGCAGGCTCTCCGATATGGTTAGCAGGTGCGTCTGATTGGTAAGACAGGATGTAAACGTGTCTCTATCCATTTCCAGTTCCACAGCGTAATCGATCAGGCGCTCCATGAGAAAGGCGCTTGGGCCCGACGAGGTTGCCTGAAAGACACGATCGTGGTATGCCCAGAACAGTCCCTGGTCGGCAGCGCATTCGCTGGCCTGGGCTGCAAGTGAGGCGCCGGGTTCGTGTTGCTGCAGTGGGAAATGATGGAATTCCAGCTTTACTTTTCCATTGGTGATGTAGTCGTCTACGAGGCCCGGTTTGACGCGTTGGTTGAATGCAGCGCAGGCTGGGCAGCGGAAGTCTTCCCATGCCTGAACGGTCACAGGGGCCTCGGGATCGCCCAAGACGTTACGATTCTGCCAGCCGGAAGGAACACCTGAATAGTCGGGTGTTTCAACGGAGGATTCCTCACTGCCTGCTGACGCGGCCAGGATGACAGCAATCAGCCCTGCCAGTACAACGACACCACCGACCAGTATAAGGGTCAGTGACAGCCTCGATCTGCTCTTGGACAGAAGGTTCTGCATATTGGCGAACACAGTCAAAGGCGTCTCATGTGCAAGTCTGCCATTTCCTCAACGAGATTGGTCATAAGATGGTAGATTTCAGGACTCTCAAAATCCAGCTTGGCCTTCGATTTGTGTACAAGGCCTGATATTGGAATATAGCACCGATTCCTGTACTTCACAAAACAGCGTTGGAATTCCTAAGCGGACAGACTGGCTGACTTCCTCAGCGGCGTGGTTCCGTGTAAGCTTCCTTTGGAATTGTTGAGCCGCACGTAACATTTGAACCCGGATGCATTCGGAGGTCCGATGCGGATGCTGAAATCGATTCACTGGTCTGCGTAGATTCAGATTGGACGGTTCGCCTGGCTCGCAGGTAAAGGAATGATTGGACTTTCGTTGACTGATTTCGTTACGCGCCCTCTTGTCCATAGAAAGTCGCGCCCGATTGGAGGTATCTTTTCAATGTCACACAGCAGTTCAATGTCAAACAACATTTTACGAACGAATGACACCGGGAATGTAGAGCTTAACGGAAAAGTAGCTGTCGTCACCGGCGCAAGCCGCGGCATTGGCGAAGCGATTGCCGCGGCCCTTGCTGCAGAAGGTTGTCGACTGGTTCTGGCAGCGCGCAGTGCAGACCGTCTGCAGGAAGTCGCTGACGAACTGAGGGTGAGGCATGGGGTTGAGGTCCTGGTCGTGCCCACCGATATGGGCGAGGAACGCCAGTCTCGAGATCTCATAGAAGCGGCGGCGGGTCATTTCGGCACTGTAGACATCCTGGTAAACAACGCTGGAATGGGCATTTTCGGTTCGATGGACGAACTGCACCTGGACGACCTCAGGCTTGTTTTTTCGGTCAACTTCTTTGGGCCGATGGCAGCCCTGCAGGCGGCCGTCCCGATTATGCGCCGTAATGGCGGGGGTACTATCGTCAATGTCAGTAGTATTGTTGGCAAGTTTGCACAGCCCCTGGGGGGAGGTTACACGGCGACAAAGTTCGCTCTCCAGGGGGCAAGCGAAGCGGCCCGGGCAGAGTTGAAGCGCGACAATATCGACGTTGTTTTGGTTTGCCCGGGATTGACTGACACCGAATTCTCGCAACACAGCCGGATCAGTGTTCCAGGCGCCGAGCATCGCCAGGGCGAGCGACACTCACTCGGACGCGGCGTGGAGCCTGAAAGGGTAGGCCGCCGAACTGTGAGGGCAATACGGAAAAGAGAGAGGGAGGCCTACGTAACCCTGTTTGATCGCGCCCTGGTCTGGTTTGCGATTCACTTCCCCGGACTCCTCCAATGGGTTCTGGTCTATGTCACGCGCTATCGACGAAGGCGATTTGAGGAAGTCGGTTCATCGAAGCAATAGACGACCTGGTCCAACCGATCGATTTGGGCAGGAAATTCGGTCCTTTTTGACGACCAGCAACGCGACACCAGGTCGGTCATTACTGTCGAAACAGGACCCACATTGGCTGGGTCCCCACTTCGTATGAGTTTAAGGGGGACAGCATGCCATTTTCGGGACTGATTGCATATGTAGAAACGTTGCCTGTCCCTTGTCCCGCTGCCAACAGGTAGAGGCCACTCGGATCGATACCGAAGACCCGAGGAACGGCTTCGGTAGTTTGCCAACCTGTCAGCTCAATGGACCCGCTCTCGGTGTCGACCTCAAAGACGGCAATGCTCTCGTGACCCCGGTTCGAGACATAGAGGGTACGCCCTGTCGGATGCAGATGAATCTGGGCACAGGTGTTGTCTCCGGCGAAACCTTCGGGAAGCGACGAAATGGTCTGGAACGGGCGAAGTTCGCAGCCTCCCTGATTTGACTGAGCCTTGCTGGCGGGTGGTTTGTCAAAATGGTAGGCGGTTACGCTTGACGCATCTTCATCAGACGTATAGACAAAGCGCTGGTCAAGAGAAAAGACGAAGTGCCTAGGTCCGAGTCCTTCGGGCGCTACCAATCTGGGGGCGGGCTGGTTGGGAGATATTTGACCGGATTCTTCGTCGAACTGAAACAGGAAGATGCTGTTGGCATCGAGAGGATGGGGTACAAGGGCGAAGCGGTTCGAAGCATCAGTTTCGATGCAGTGCGCACGGTCAGCAGTTTTCTCGCTGCAAACTTCCGGGCCAACTGAGCCGTCGGGTTCAATCCGGTGGACCGCGGCTTTACCGGCACGGTAGTAGGCACTCATCAGAAAGCGGCCGCTCTTGTCCGTGGCGAGGTAACAGGCGTCAGCGTCCAGTTGCCGCTTGCCCAGCAGGCGCAAGCCGCCATCGGGTTCAAGGCGGAAAGAGGCCAGCTCATTGCTGGCTCGCAGAGAGCAGAAGAGGGTCTTGCCGTCCGGGGCCACTGCCAGAGCAGAAGGACCCCCGGCTGCAGACACAGTCTGGCGCTGACTCAACTGGCCGTCGTTATGCAGTTCAAAGATCCGGATCAGGTCGTCGCCGGAAAGGGTTATGTATACGAGTGTTGTCATGCATCGCTCCTCTGACAGAATGGGAAAATGGAGGTCTGGGAGTCAAAGCGAAGGAACTCGGCCGTTATGGCCTTTCAGTCCCATGATTGCAGCACCATGGGAGAACTCCCCCTACCGAAGTCCTTCTCTTGACAACGATTACACCCTGGTTTGTGCGAAATTCGCGACTGATGTAATGTTGGCGGAATTGACCCAAACCGCTAACTCTGAAAAGGCAAACTGACGATGAAGAAGAAAGTCTGGATGGAATGGTCTCTGCCACCCTCGCTGCTGCCGCAGGTCTCTGAATTGGCAGAGTACATCGATGACGGTGATATGGAAAAGCTGCCGGGGTCAACGGTAATCTCTGGCATCCGACGCTACTATGACGGCGAGTTCATGGATCGGGTGGGACCTGAACTGATACAGATTGCCAAGCCTGGCATCGGTGTCGACAACATCGACCTTGACGCGGCCACGTCTCGGGGAATTCTGGTCTGCAATACGCCTGATGCACCGTCGGAATCCACCGCGGAGCATGCCGTCGCGCTGCTGATGGCGGTCGCCAAACGCGTGATAGTCGGAGACATGCATTTGCGAGGCGCCGCCGAAATCGGGCGTGAGGAGATGCTGGGTTCTGAGCTCATTGGCAGTTCGCTGGGCATTGTTGGTTTTGGCAGAATCGGCCGGCGCGTTGCTGAGATGACAGCCTTAGGAATCCGGATGAAGGTAACCATCTATGATCCGTTTCTGCCCAGCAATTTCGAGCTTCCAGAAGGGGTCTCGCGGACTGAAGACCTGGACGCGATCTTCGCAGAAAACCAGTTTGTAACGCTGCACACGCCTCTGCTTCCGGAGACAAGCCATCTGGCCAACGAGAGGCGGCTCAGGCTGATGGAACGCGGAAGCTATCTCATCAACGCATCCCGTGGGGGTGTTGTGGACGAGGCCGCCTTGATTAAGGTTTTGCAGGAAGGGCACTTGGCGGGAGCCGGCCTGGATGTCTTTGATCCGGAGCCGCCACTAGCAGACAACCCTCTGCTGAAAATGAAAAATGTTGTCGTAACGCCCCACATTGCCTCTTACACTGATGCCGGATTGGCTGCCATGCAGGCCGGCACGGTGGAAAACATTGCCAATGTCTTGAAAGGTGAAAGGCCGAGATGGATTGCCAATCCGGAAGCGTGGCCGGGCCGGATGAATCAAGTCAAGGGCTGACCCAGGCCAGACGGCCTTGCAATAAGCGAACGGTTTCCCGACTTCAGCCATTTCGTTTGGAGGCGAAGGTTTTTACCAGCGGATGTGACTCTGAACGGGCCCGGTGTGCTGATCGGAGCGCTCCGAGATCGGCCAGTTGCGCCATTCCTCCACGACCGCGATCAAGCCCTCAACTGCTGCTTCAAAGATGACCTTCCCCTTTTCCGCGGTCGCGAGAGTCGGGTCTCCGTGAACGCCCAGGCTGGTCCAGCGGCCCCAGAAGTCGTTGAATCGAACAGGGTTGGTGTAGATGCTGTCGGAGCTGACAAACTGTCCGCGAACGTCGTCGTCGGCTTCGGCCTTGTCCATCTGCACTCGCTCGGGAGCCAGGTGGAGATAGAGGGAGGTCTCGAATTCATCGGCGTGCGCCATCACTTCTGTTTCTTTGATACGGTTGAAGGCTTCCATCGCCAACCCAAAGTATCCCAGTGCGCCGCACAGCGAGTCGGTCTCAAGTACAGTTTTGCGGGCGACCAGATCGATCAAGGGTGTGTTCGAGCCGTGCCCGTTGACCAGGAGAATCTTCTGAAATCCATGGTAGGCAACGCTTTTCGTGATGTTGAGGCAGAAGGCGATGAAGACGTCCGGTTCGATGTGAATTGTGCCGGGAAAGTCGATATGGTGGAGGTTCAGACCGTAGGAGATTGTTGGCAGAACAAGGATGGACTGGGGCGCGCGGCGCCCCGCCTCCAGACAGATCGATTCACAAAGAAAGGAGTCTACGTCCAGCGGCAGGTGACGCCCGTGCTGTTCAGTTGACGCGACAGGCAGAAGGATGACTTTCTGTGCCGCGATGGCTTCGTTCATCTCCGCCCAAGAGAGTCGGTTGTAGCGGTACTCGTTTTGAGGATCCATTGGTCTTCTTTCTCAAATCTTAGCGGGTCTGTTCTAAGGACTCGAGAGCGACACCGCGATTAATTCTGGTAAGGAAAGCGCGAGCCGGGATGCCCTCGGCGGCCCCAGGAACGGACAATTTTCGAAGCTGAAAAAGGGATCAGCGGTAGGCTTCGGCCTCGTCTTCCGGTTGGAAACCTACTACTTCGCGGGCATGTGAAATGTCCCTGTAGCTCCACTTGTTCCTGGAGAGTGCGTAGAAGATGTCATAGCGCAGCTCCTGCGGCGCCTCAACGCATCGTTCGACCATCTGACTGATGTCTCTCTGGCTACACCATACTGAGAATTGCCGCGAATCGGTCGGCCGGTCCTCTTTATTGACAAGACCGATTCGAAGGCAAATTATTGACAGCTCAAAGCTGTCTGAGAAGTGCCTCGCTATTGCTTCTCCCCAGACTTTTGTCGCCCCATAAACACCGGTAGGGCGTACAGGGGTCTCGTGCGTTATCATCGGCCAGGGATGTTTGACACTCTCGTAGTCGCCGTTTACAAGCGCACGGTATGGTTGCACTTGCTCCCACCCAGAGATTGTCGATCCGCTGCTGGCAAAGATTACTCTCGAAACTCGTGCCTGGCGAGCAGCTTCGAAAATGTTATAGGTGCCAATCAAGTTGGGATCACGGACGCGCTCCCAAGGGTCGCGACCGCGCGCTGACGCCGCAAGGTGAACGACAGTGTCCTGACCCTCAAATGCGGGGAGGATGGCGTCAAAGTCGGCGATGTCGGCCTGCACCGTCGGCACGCCGGGTACGAGGCTGCGGTTCAGAGCGGTCAGGTCGTATGCGCCCTCAAGCCGTTTGCGGACCGCGCCTCCAATCAGGCCACTCATACCGGTCACCAGAATTCGTTCCGTCATCATATTGCTCCTGGCGGGTGTTTGTCGGAGGAATACGACCAATTATCAGCGGTAGCCGGGCGCCGGGGCTGGTACCTCAGCGAAGCGTGGGGAATTAGATAGCAAGGTCTTCCTGGCAGGCCGCTACAACGATACGGTTTAGAGGTCAGTGAGCAAAATGCGGCCGCAGGAAGGACAACTGAGCAGGTCGTCGCTGTATCGAATATTGTTCAGGATTCCGACTGCGACTTGCGTGTGACAGGCGCCACAATTTTCGTCTTCAAGCACGGCGACGGCCACTCCGTTTTTTCTGCGGCGCAGATGTTCGTACATCTCGAGGTTCTCTTCGGAAAGGATTTCAGCAACCTGCTCGCGAGCCCTTTTCAGATAGAGGTACTCTTTCTTGCGCTGGTCTATTTCGGTCTCCAAGGTAGATTTTCGATTCGTCCACTCCTCTTCAACCTCGACAAGACTGGCCTGTTTCTTTTCCAGCGTTACCTGAAGCGAATCGACCATGACCAGACGCTCCACGCTCCGATTTTCGAGGTCTGTCCGGTGCTCCTTCATCGAGTCAATGCTGGCCTGCAAAGCTTCCAGTTCTCTGGGATTATTCAGTTCGCCGCTCATCAGGTTTGATTCGGATTCGCGGATCTTTTCGGTAAGTGATCGCGACTCGAGTTCCAGGTCTTGCTGTTCGGTGCGGGTGCCCTGGAGTTCGTGATCGACAGATTCGACTTCCTCGCGAAGCGTCTCCAGTTCTGACGAACTTTCGACTGCTCTATTGAGGAGGAGAATGCGTCGCCGAACTTTGTCGTAGAGTGAATCGATTTCGTGCATTTTGAGCAATGCAGCTTTTGCGTTCACGTTATTCCCCATTGAGGTTTCAGTTTGATCGTGTGCGCCGCCGAAAGTGGATCTGACAGCCGGCGAATTTCGAGCCGGTAGAGCGAGAGCCCGGCTTGGTTGTCTGCGGTGAGATCGACATGTTGCGCCAGCGTACGGGCAGATGCGGTGAATCGAACTTTGGGGGAAGGCCGGGAGGGCCAGCAAATCGGGGAGACACTTGCCGTTTGGCTTGCCCAGATCAGTTCGGTCGCAAGATTCCTGTACAAGGTGGCATAGCAACTGCAGGAGACCATTGGACTCATTTTATCATATCACCCCTTTATCTTTAGAAGCAAGAAGCCTTCAGAATTCCGGACGCAGCGAGGAATACGCGGAAGTGCGCTTTCGTTCTTGGGTTTATTGATCGGGGTGGGCAGTTGGGCCTTCCGAGTGACCGGGATTTTGTTTTCTCCCAGAACGCCCAACGCGAATATTTGAGGGTTGCGTTCATCATGTTGTCTGCGTGACCGACCGCTGGCAGAAGATTCCAGCAGGGAGTCATAGGGTCAGTAGAGAAAGCGGCGGGAATGGTCAGTCCGGGTGTTCTCGGCACTGGATGACACTCAGAACGAAGATCTGATAGCGGAAGCGGGGGAAAGAATTACACAGTGGATGTGCATTTTCTCTGCTCTGGAAACCTCTCGAAAAGGGTGGAGGCAGGGGCAAGAATTACACAGTGGTTGTGTAATTTCTCTGCTCTAGCAAGCCCTCGAAAAGTGAGGAAGCGGGTGAAAAAATTAGACAGTGGATGTGCAATTGCTCTGTTCTTTGAAGCTCTTGAAATGGGAGGAAGCGAGGGATAAAATTACACAGTGGATGTGTAATTTCTCTGCTCTAGCAAGCCCTCGAAAAGCGAGGAAGCGGGTGAAAAAATTAGACAGTGGATGTGCAATTGCTCTGTTCTTTGAAGCTCTTGAAATGGGAGGAAGCGAGGGATAAAATTACACAGTGGATGTGTAATTTCTCTGCTCTAGCAAGCCCTCGAAATTGTCAGGTGGACAGTACAGGAGTTAATCGTTTCGGCGCGTACTGTGAGAAACATTTCGCACGCTGGATCAAGAGCGCCTAGAGCTTTTTTGGTGGGCGGCACTGGATAAAGTTGGGGCGTTTCAGTGGCAACAGGCGCGGCGGATCAGGCAACAAATTCCTTCATGTTGAGTGACACCTGGTCCGGTTCTGAAACAGAGATGTGTCGGGAAGTACAGCTCAGGTCTTTTTTCATATAATGATATTTTATTTGTTTCAGAGTTTACGAAGGGCTTGAAGGGCCGGTGATTGTGCCTTTTGGTCTCCGATCACTGGTGCACGCCCGTCCAGTCGGCTACACGTCACTGTGACGGGTTCAAAGGGTGTCAAAGGCGTCAGAGCAGAGATAGTGTCGTGCCCTAAGGAAATTGCGTTTCTTGCCGATTTCCGTAAGAATAGGGTGGCAGAAAAGGGGTTGTGAGATCGGGTCAGTTCGGGTTTTCGCGCGGTGCCCGCAGTGTACTAGGAGAGAGTGCGCACATGTCGATATTCAGATCTTCGCCAGGTCGCGGCGGCCAGAGTTTCGTCGAATACGCAATACTCTTGATCCTTGTGTCGATTGTCCTGTTGTCTATTCTGTTGATATTGGGCAACGACCTGCGAACCTTGATCAGCGACGTACTCCAGCGTTGGTTTCCGACTACAGACGGGGCGTTCCTTGAAACGCCTTTCCTGCTGCTTTGGCTCGTACCAGTAGTCAGCCGTGACAAAGTCTCTTAGCAAAGGGACCCGCTTCGAGTTACTTCAGCGAATCGGTTTCTATCTGCTTGACCTTGTTTTCCCTCCGCGTTGCGTCGGTTGCATGCGACACGGTCAGTTGTTTTGCGATTTCTGTGCACAGCGCGTGCTACCTGCTCGATCAAGGCGAGTCTGCCAACGTTGTGGACTGGGTCTGTCAGGAGACGTGGGAGTGCTGGGTTATCCTTGTCCCGGCTGCAACGATGCCCTGGGATGGGTTGAGGTCGCGGGGCTATTCGAGGACCCGCTCCGCCAGGCAGTCCATGCACTCAAATACGATGACGAAATCCAGCTGGGTCCCAGTCTGGGCCGCTACTTGCGAGCCGTGACTGCGGAGGCGCCATGGCCAGCCATCATGGAAGGTCTGAATGGCGTTGTACCTGTACCACTGCATAGGGAAAGGTTGCTGGAACGAGGATACAATCAGGCCAGTTTTTTGGCGGACGCTCTTGCATTGGAGTCAACAACGCCGGTACTTGCCCGTGCTATCGAACGGTTCCAGGCGACCAGATCCCAGATCGGTCTTTCGCCTTCAGAACGGACCGAGAACGTAAAGGGCAAGTTCAAGGCAGATCCTGGTCTGGTGGCAGGAAAGGTCTTGCTGCTGGTGGATGATGTCTTTACGACGGGTGCAACGATGCGGGAGTGCGCTTCTGTTCTGCGCGATGCCGGCGCGGAGGCAGTCTATGGAATAGCGCTGGCGTCACCGGCTACAAGCTAGAAGAAACTGGTCATTTCAGGTGAAACAGGATTGAGCCAGACTTAGCCACAGACATCCAAATCCTTATAATTGCCAAGGATATGGTGAGATTTTCGACAGAGAATGAAGGGAGAATAGCATGAACCTGACGGTCCACGGAAGGAATGTCGTAATATCTGACCGGGTTCAGGATTACGTTGAAAAGAAGGTGGGCAGGCTGGAAAAGTATTTGCCGCAGATCAGAGAGGCCAGAGCAGAACTTGTCCGTAGCGAGACTCGGGCTGCAGCAGATCGGTATACAGCGCAACTGACGATATGGGCCAGTGGACAGATTTTGCGGGCGGAGGAGTCCAGCGAAGATCTGTTCGCCTCTGTTGACGCCATTGCCGACAAGATGTATCGCCAGATAGAACGATTCAAAGGGCGACGGTACAAAAGTAAAAGACGTGACGCGGCGGCGGCAGCAGCAGCAGTGGAGCTATCGGCCACAGAGTTGCCCGATGAAATGGTGAGAATAGTGAGGACCAAGCAGTTTGTCGCCGAGCCGATGTTGCCCGAGGAGGCGGTAGAACAGATGGAGCTGCTCGGCCATGACTTCTTCGTCTTTCACAATGTAGATACTCGTTCCCTGAACATCGTGTACGGGCGTCGAGACGGGAACTACGGGCTTCTTCAACCCCGAGTAAACTGAGCCACGCGAAGCGGGCCCCGCACTGAACAGAATCGAAGTGCTTCATCATGGAATCACTTCATTCAAGCAGGGGACTGCAAAGTCGGGAAGAGACAGGTCGGTTCGACAGATTCGCGTTCGGCGAAGCCCGACTGAGAGAAAACAGTTCTGGTCCGGAACAGGTATTGATGATAAGCGTTTGCGCGCCTCTGCATGGCGCGCCTTCTTTGTGCCTGGCTGGGGTCGAAACACCCCCGTCTACGGGCGGATAAACTGATTCTGATGCGGGTATCGGTCGTCGCCACGGTCTACAATGAGGGGGATAGCATCAGGACCCTGATGGATTCCCTTTTGTATCAGACACGCCAGCCGGACGAGATTGTTATCTGCGATGGCGGCAGCGTAGACGATACCGTCGCCCTCCTCAAGGAATACGTTGGCAGAGCGCCGGGATTGCGGGTAGTTGCCAGTCCGGGTGCAAATATCAGCAGGGGGCGCAATCGCGCTATCGCTGCGGCAAACGGAACAGTCTTAGCCTGCACGGATGCCGGCGTAAGGCTGGACCCCAACTGGTTGGCGCATTTGGTTGCGCCCTTAGAGGAGAGCGAAAATACCACGGTGGGCAGTGTAGAGGCCGTGGGCGGTTTCTTTGCGGCGGAGGTCTCAGGCCCGTTTCAGGTGGCAATGGGCGCCACTGTTTTGCCTTTGGTGGAGGAGATTGAGCCTTCAAGATTCCTGCCCAGCAGCCGTTCGATTGCGTACACAAAGTCGTTGTGGCAGCGGGTCGGCGGTTATCCTGAATGGCTCGACTATTGTGAGGACCTGGTCTTTGACCTTCGGATACTCTCTGAGGCAAAGATTCCTGCGTTTGCCTGGGCGCCGCGGGCTATCGCTTACTTTCGGCCCCGGACTGAACTGAAGTCGTTCTGGCAGCAGTACTACCGGTACGCACGTGGGGATGGGAAGGCGGACCTGTGGCGGATTCGGCACGTGGTCCGCTATGCCACTTATTTGATTCTTATTCCTGCGCTCCTAGGCCACGCTCTATGGGGACAGGATGCGCGATGGTTGGGCGTGCTTGGTTTGATGGTTGGGGGAGTCGCCAATTGCGCGCGGCCCTGGTGGCGACTGCGGCGGGTGGGGAAAGACCTCCCACTCTTAGCGTGGATCCAGGCGGCCGCTTTGGTGCCGGTCGTTCGGCTGGTAGGCGACGCGGCAAAGATAGCCGGCTATCCTGTGGGCCTGCTGTGGCGCTGGCGAAATCGGCACAGCCCGGGAGTTCACTGGCGCGAGGATTAGCAGTCTGTGGTCTTTATTCAGAATAGTACTCAACGAGACAAAACGTGTCATTACTAATTGATGGCCACAACATAATCGGTTCGGGCGTCCTGGAAGGTATCAGCTTAGAGGACGAAAACGATGAGAAGCTGTTCGTATCGCGCCTACGCGTTTGGCGAAGCAACTACAAAGGAAAGATGACGGTTATCTTTGATCGGGGCATTGTCGGGGGGGCTTCGCGGGAACTGAGCGGCGGGGGCGTTGAAGTCATCTTTGCACGGAACCCACAGGAAGCTGACGACTGGATCAGGCGTCGCATCCAGCGACGTCCACAAGGGCTGATCGTCGTGACAAACGATTGGGCGTTGCGCAAAGAAGCAGAATTGTACGACATTGAGACTTGGGAGGCGGAGGAGTTCGTTCAGCGAATGGAAAGTCGCCGGGGGCGCCATGACGCGGCCCATGTCGGCGCGTCGCGTCCGGGATCCGGAGGCCCCGATGGGAAGGGGGAGGGGGGAGCGCTGGCTGAAGAAGGCGAGGAAAGCCACGTGAGTCTGTCCGACTCAGAAGTAACTGAATGGATGGACGTGTTTGGACCTTCCGATGTGGTGGCCAAGCGTCCGGCACAGGTGAAAAGGCGTGCGCCATCCCCAAGCAGTGCCGCGTTTTCGCGGGATAGGGATGCCCTTCGCAAGCGATTAAAAGGAAAGCAGCGCAAACGCTAAAGAACGCTCGTCTTCAGCGGGAAATGACTTATCAGCACTCCCCAACGCCTGGATTACGCAAGTGAGTAGGCCAGTATCGCCTGGATTATTGCGCGTCGCTGGTGCGTATCAATGACATCCGACGCCGAGCCCAAAAAGAAGAGGCGACGAAAAGTGAGGGCCCATTTGGTCGAGGCGACGCCCGGAGCCGGGGGCAGGGGTCATTGGGTGCTCTCTGCGCCCGCGATCCTCTTCTTAGGGTGGTTATGGCTGGACCTGTTCCGAATCCTGAGTCCGTTTGAGGCGCGGACCATTGATTTTCTTCTAGGCGCCCTCGCCTACGTTGTCCTCATCCTGCTGCCATTTGGATATGGCGCCCACCGTTTCGTGACATCTCTCCCAGGAATTTTTCAGCAGGCCGGCTGGACTGTTCAGCCACTGGAGCCGGTAAGCCCTGAAGAACAGCACGTTGTCAGGTATATTTGCGCTTCGCGGGAGCGCGCTGAAACTAACGCCGAGCGAATACTTTTGCGGGTGGCGCAGGGGTGGGTCTATTTGGAGATCGGCGCAATTCTTGTAGGCGCTGTTGCTATGGTCCCGCTATTCTTCAGCGCCGTTGAATTCGGTTTCGGTCGTTAGTGCTGTCAACCGGGCTCTGAAAATGACAGACTTTGAGCTGTCAGAGAATACTTTCAGCAGGAGTTTGAAATGGACCCCCTTCAGTTGATTCCCTTTTTCAAGAAACAAGAGCCACAGATTCTTGAAACGATCGGCGAGCATGTTAAGGAGGAGACGCCAACCGACGAAAAGGACCGGTTGGATGCATTCGCAGCCCGACTGGCTGACCGCTTTACTGGAGCGGGATTGGAAACGGAGCTTCTCCCCAATCGGACGCGAGGAAACCACTTGCGCGCCCGATTCCGGAAGGGCGAATATGTGGTCGATCCGGCGTCGGCGCCGGCGTTGTTACTGTGCCATTACGACACGGTTTGGCCCGTAGGCTCCCTGGAGACGCATCCATTCCGGGTCGATGAGCAGGGTTGGGCTTACGGGCCCGGAATATTCGATATGCAATCGAGTCTGGCCTTAGTAGAGTATGTGCTCCGTGGTGTACAGAGCCTGAATTTGCGGCTGCCGCGGCCGGTTACTGTACTTGTGACATCGGATGAGGAGGTCGGAAGTCAGACCTCGCGGGCGTTGATTGAAGAGGAGGCGCGGCGGGCCGCCTACGTCCTGGTTATGGAGCCGCCGCTCCCCGGCGGGGTACTGAAAACGACCCGTAAGGGCGGGGCCCACTATGCGCTTTCGATTACCGGGCGGGCGGCGCACGCGGGAGTGGAACCGGAGAAGGGCATCAGCGCTGTTCAGGAACTGGCGCACCAGATCCTGGCGTTGCACAGCCTGACGGACCTCGTGGCTGGGACGACGGTCAATGTCGGCGTTGTTACGGCAGGGACGCGCCCCAATGTGGTTGCTGCACACGCGGAAGCACTTATTGATGTTCGGGCGTGGACGGGCGCTGAGATGGCGCGCGTCAACAGCGAGGTGATGGGTCTCGAGTCCAGCGTGGCTGGCACTGAGGTTGAGGTGACCGGCGGCATCAATCGTCCTCCATTGGAGAGGACTGTCACAGGGTCACTTTTTGAACAGGCCAGGGCCATCGGGCAGACGCTCGGCTTGGACTTGCATGAAGCGGGAACGGGCGGCGGGAGCGACGGCAACCTGACGGGGGCACTGGGCGTGCCTACGTTGGACGGGCTGGGAATCCCAGGGCACGGCGCGCACGCCGACCATGAACACATAGAGGTAGACACAATTGGCGAGAGGGCGGCCCTGCTGACTGCCCTTCTTATGGAGCTTACGACGTGAAGCAGATAGAATCGATAGATTTCGGATGTTGGTATGGGACGACATCTGTGTGTCACAGCCTGTGGGGACGCGCAAGTCATGGACTTTAACCGCTACTTTATGAACGATGAGGTCGAGACAGTTTTGCAGGGGTGGACTGGCGAATATCCGCGGCTGGCCAAGGTGACTGAGTTGGGCAGAAGCCATGAGGACAAGGCGATCCATTTACTGACTTTGACCAATCAAAAGACCGGTGGTGACGAAGACAAACCAGCCATCTGGATCGATTCCAACATCCATGCTACAGAGGTGACGGGCACGACGGTGGCCTTGCACATCGCCCACACACTCCTGACGGGATACGGCAGCGACGAACGATGTACGCGGTTGCTGGACAACGTTGCGTTTTACATTGTGCCGCGGCTGAATCCCGACGGGGCAGCCTTAGCGCTATCGGATAGCCCGAAGTATGTGCGATCCGGAACTCGGCCCTTTCCTTTTTCCGAACCCCTGGCGGGGTTGCATGAAGAGGACATTGATGGCGACGGCCGCATACTGCAGATGCGGTTACGCGACCCCAATGGCGACTGGAAGGTCAGCTCGCTGGACGTTCGCCTTATGGAGAAGCGGGGCCCGGACGAACATGGGGGGACTTACTACAGGCTGTTGCCCGAAGGCCGGCTCGAGGCGTTTGATGGGGTGGAGATCAAGCTGGCGAAGCCGCTACAGAACCTCGACTTCAACCGCAACTTCCCGTTTGATTGGCAGCCGGAGTCGACACAGTCAGGCGCGGGTCCGTATCCGGCTTCGGAGGTGGAGGTTCGGGCGGCTGTAGACTTTGTCAGCCGACACAATAACATCAATGTAGCGATAACCTATCACACCCAAAGCGGCGTCATTCTGCGGCCATTCAGTACAAAGCCGGACGAAAAGATGGAGACGGGCGACCTCTGGGTGTTCGAGTTGATGGGCGAACGGGGGAAGGATCTGACAGGCTATCCCTGTGTGTCGGTGTATCACGGATTCCGCTATCATCCCAAGGAGGTTACGTCGGGAGCATTTGACGATTGGGTTTACGATTACCTGGGGATGTTTTCGTTTACCGTTGAGTTGTGGGACCTGCCGGGCATGGCGGGGATCAAGGACAGGGATTTCATTGGCTGGTTTCGAAAGCATCCGCACGAGGAAGATCTTAAGATCCTGCGGTGGTTGGAAAAAAACGGAGAGGAACCGCCGCTGGTTGACTGGTATCAGTTCGAGCATCCACAGCTTGGGCCGGTTGAGATAGGCGGATATAAACTGATGTACACATGGACAAATCCGCCACTCAGCTTTGTTGGCGAAGAGGCGGAAAAGAACACGACATTCGCACTGTCCCTGGCTGACATGTTGCCGAGAATGACAGTCCATACGCTGGCGCTAGAACGACTTACGGATGAGGGGGACTATCGCCTGCGGCTGGTGGTGGAGAACAGCGGGTTTCTGCCGACTTATACGAGTGCACAAGGTCGAAAACGGGTAGCGGCGCGGCCGGTGCGTGTCGAGCTGGAAGTTCCTGCGGGTGTAAGCCCGACGAGCGGGCAGGCAAAGACGGAGTTAGGGCATCTGGAGGGCCGCAGCGGGAAGCTCGCGGTCAGCTCGATCTACGCAGCAAGCCCGACCGACAACCGCGCATGGGCTGAGTGGGTGCTTCGCGGTCCCGCTGGCGTCGAGGTAGGGGTTCAGGTCCTGAGCGACCGCGCCGGGACTTTGCGCGAAAGCGTGGTCCTGCATTAGAGTCGTGGCAACTGACGCAGAGAAGGCGTTAGACAGGCCGGACTCGCGTCAGGATTCAGGATGAGGTCCGAGGAGATTGATGGCGTCGTCGAATGGGAGAGGACGGAAGGACTCACGCCTTGAACAAGACCAGACTGCTGATCGTAGAGGACGAACAGACACTGCTTGAGACATTGACCTATAATCTCGAGCGGCAGGGATACGATGTCGTCACCGCTTCTGACGGTGTTCAGGCACTGTCTACCGCCAGGGGAGAAAAGCCTGACCTGGTCATTCTTGACGTCATGTTGCCGGGCCTGGATGGCTTTGAGGTCTGCCGAATACTGCGCCAGGAAATGAGTTTGCCGATTTTGATGTTGACGGCCAAAGATGAAGAGGTGGACAAGATCGTCGGCCTGGAGGTTGGGGCCGACGACTACCTGACGAAGCCGTTCAGCATGCGGGAACTGCTGGCCAGAGTAAAGGCGCACCTGCGGCGCGTTCGCCTGTTGCGGGAGGAAATAGAGAGTTCAGGCCAGGCGGTTCAGGGGTCACCCAACGGCGGCGTGGTTTTGGCGTTTGACGAACTGGTCATTGACGAGGGCAGGAGAGAGATACGGCGTGACGGCGAAGTCCTGGCCTTTAAGCCAAAGGAATTTGAGCTGCTCCTGTTTTTGGCTCGCAATCGCGGGATTGCCCTTGGAAGAAGCCTGATTTTGGAACGAGTTTGGGGATGGGATTTCGACGGCGGCAGTCGGACGGTTGACGTTCACATCCGCTGGCTGCGAGAGAAGATCGAAGTTGACCCGGCCCAACCCACTCGCATTCTGACAGTTCGGGGCATCGGTTACCGCTTTGACGGGTGAGCGCGCCAGCATCGGTGCCCAGATTCGCGCTTCTCTACTTAACAGGGATGTCTTGCCATTCAGGCCTCAGCACATGCCTGGGTTCCGCTCGATCCGTTGGCGAATCGCAGTACCGTTGAGCCTCTTGTCCGCGGCTATTCTCGCGGGTCTCTATTTCTATTCCCTCTCCCAGTTCAGACAATATCAATTTGAACAGCATCGACATCGCCTGCGTGCCGATGCTCTACTGTTGTCGGGCAGCCGTCAGTTGCGTGACGGGCTGGCCGAATCGCGCTGGCAGGCGGGCGACAGCGGGCTCGTCCGTCTTGTGCGCGGCTGGGGCGAACAGCTGGATGCGCGAGTGACTGTAGTTCTTGCCGACGGCAGTGTGCTGGCGGATTCGCTGGCCGATCCGTCTTCCATGGGAAATCAGTACGAGCAGCCGGAAATCCTGGCGGCACTTCAGGAAGGCGAGGGATTCAGCGCCCGGGCGAACCGAGCGTTTGGCACCGAGATGCTATACGCGGCTGCGGCAGTCGTGACGGGAGAAGAACAGGGGAGCGCGGAGACGGGGGATAGCGGGGAGACAGGGGATAGCGGGGAGGCGTTGGGCGTTTTGCGCGTGTCGGCGCCGAGTTCCGAGATTGACACAGCACTTGAACCATTGCGCAGGGCGCTTCTCATCGCGGTGCTCCTGGCCTTTTGCGCGCTGGTCGGCGTCGCTTTGGTCGTATCCGATGTAACGGGGCGACACTTCCGGCACTTGATCCGGGCGGCAGCACGCCTGGCCCAGGGAGAACTGGGGGTCCGAATCGAGCCAAAAGGTTCGGATGAGGCGGGCCAGCTTGCCAGGGTTTTCAATCGTATGCGTGACAGGCTGGAGTCGCAGGTTGCGTCTGTTTCGCGTGAGCGGGAGCGGTTAACTTCGGTCCTTGATAACCTCGTGGACGGCGTCTTCATTCTGGACAGCGAGGGGCGAGTTCGACTCTGCAACTTGGTTGCGGCGCGCATGGTGGGCTTTGAAACGGAGAAGGGAGCCGCGTCTACAAACGAAAATGGAGAGGCAGCGGAAGCTGGAATCAGTGGGGCATCCTCGCTGGATTCACAGGAAGGTTCACCATTTTCAAATCTCAACTGGCAGAGTCTGCGGGGACAGCCCCTGGCCCAGATTGTTCGCGACCACCGCATCGTTGAAACATGGCAGGACTGCAGGCAGGACGGCAGGCAGGCAGAGAGCATTTTTCAGTGGGGAGATAGAACAACGCGAGTGATAGCTCTCCCCTTTGTTGCTGGCGGCAGCGACGGTTTTATCCTGCTGCTGCAGGATATGACTGAGCTACACCGGCTTGAACGAGTGCGGCGCGATTTCGTTAGCAACATCTCTCACGAACTGCGTACACCACTTGCATCCTTGCAGGCTTTAACAGAGACCTTACGGGACGGGGCGCTGGACGACCCTACGGCCGCGCCGCGTTTTCTGGACCGGATCGAGACGGAGGTGGATGCCCTTGCACAGATGGTGCGGGAACTCCTGGAGCTTTCCCGAATCGAATCGGGCCAGGTTCCGTTCCGCTTCCAACCGGTGCCGGTCAGTGAAACTGTATTGACGCCGGTGGAACGACTTCAGCCACTGGCCGCCCGTAGCGACATCAACCTTATCGTCGACCTGCCGCACCGTCTCCCGCGAGTCTACGCAGATGCCGAACGCATTCATCAGGTGATTACTAATTTGGTCCATAATGCCCTGAAGTTTTCGCCGGCAGGGGGGTCGGTCAAGATTTCAGCAGACGTGCTGCTCGAGGTCCAGCGAGTCAAGATTTCTGTCTCCGATTCCGGCATAGGCGTTCCCGCGGAAGACAGGGACCGCATATTTGAGCGGTTTTACAAGGCAGATCGAGCGCGTGCAAGCCTGGGAACGGGTCTCGGGCTTGCCATAGCGAAGCATATTGTTCAGGCGCACAGCGGACGGATCTGGGCAGACAGTGTCGAGAATCGAGGCAGCACGTTTTCTTTTACTCTTCCTGTCGCGCCGAATGGTGAAGGGAGCCGGACGAAGAGCTAGACATCTTTCTCTGTTGCGCCACCGGTTGAGGCTCCCGCTTTCCTCGCATTCTTACCTCACATTCTTTCCTCACCGGTGAGCCGCCCACTAACATCCTCTTAACCGATCCCTAAACCCCTATTTGCAACACCTGTACTTCGCGTTAATCAGGTGGCGTTATTCTGCTATCTGATATGAAGATAAAAACAATTCGACCTCGCCCAGAAGAGATTAGAGAGTCACAGGCTGCGACAACAGCGCGCGGCGAATGTCAAAGGGTCATGCGAACTGGGCTGCAAGAAATGAAAAGAGGGCAGATGCTGCCAGCTTCACTTGAGAGATTCATGCTCCTCCGCCAGATCGACTCATTCCACAAGGTCTGGCTCCTCCTGTTTCTTCACCAATGCCCACACGAAGACGGGATCAACCGGGATTATTTGCGCCAGGTGACTTTTGCGGACGCGCAGACGCTGGATGAGGCAGTTGACGAACTTCAGGACGCAGGGCTCTTGATAGCGACTGGAGAGGCACTAAGCCTCAGAGATGCTCCGGAGGTGCGTTCTGACCTGGACACGATGGCACGAGTTTTTGAGGATCCGCTGGGCCGACAGGATCTCCTGCGCAGGCTGTACAGGCGTGTTTCGGTTCCGGTGTAGATAGTTCTTTCGGAGTGGTCAGGGGTCAGGGGCCAGGGGTCAGGGGTCAGGGGTCAGGGGTCAGAGTCAGGGCGGGTTGTTTGTGAACATTTAAGGATTGAACTGGGGATAGGACGCTAAGTGTGGATGAAGCACCCAGGCGTTAAAGGACTCTTAACGTAACGGATCAGGGTTGTTAACGCCGCTGCCGAGTTTCGTCACAGGACATTAATCTGTAAGAGGTATGATTGCGACAGTGGTTGGACTGTGAATCCTCGTTTCGATCTTGGGGGGATGCGTCGTGTAGGCAATGCGTTCAGGCTTGCCTCCAGTAATTTCTTGCGACAGCAAATCGACCACAACATTTCCATCAGGAGAAAAAAATGCGTCGAGGATTGCTTGTATTATTTGTGATAACCGCCTTTGTGCTGGCTGCATGCGGCGGCTCAGAAAGAGAGGCGGCTCCGGCTGATTCGCCCGCAAGGGAAGTGCAGACTGCGGCCGGAGGCGACATGTTGGACGGCCTGCCTGAGGTGAATCCTCTGGAAGTGACCGGTGACATTATCACGGCTGGCAGTTCTACAGTCTTTCCGTTGTCTGAGGCTATGGCCGAGCGCTTCAGGGACGAAGGTTATGCTCATAATATCACCATTGACAGCATAGGCAGCGGCGCGGGTTTCGAACGCTTCTGCGTTGCGGGTGAGTCGGACATCTCCAATGCCAGCCGGCCTATCAAGGACTCCGAAATAGAGTCCTGCGGTGCCATCAACCGCGTTCCGATCGAGTTCCGCGTAGGCACCGATGCGCTTGCCGTTACAGTCAGTAAAGACAATGACTTCGTCGACAACCTGACCATGGCGCAACTGGCACAGGTCTTTTCCACCGCCACTACTTGGGCCGACGTCAACCCCGACTGGCCGGCGGAGCCGATTCAGCGCTTTAGCCCCGGCACTGACAGTGGTACGTTCGACTACTTTGTCGAAGAGGTATTTGATGAGGACAAGGAGCCAATCCTGAGCGCGGCCGCCATTCAGCTGTCTGAGGATGACAATGTTCTTGTTCAGGGCATTACAGGCAGCCCGTACGCGGTGGGTTACTTCGGTTACGCGTACTACCAGGAAAACGCGGACACACTGAAGATCCTGGCTATCAGCGACGTCGAGGCCTCCGCGGCCAACGTCGACAACGGCAGCTACCCGCTTGCCCGCCCATTGTATATCTACTCGGATGCAGGCATCATGGCGGAGAAACCTCAGGTCGCCGCTTTCGTCAACTTTTTCCTGACTTACGTCGACGAAGAGATCGAGCGAGTCGGGTACTTCCCGGCAGAGGCTTCCGTTCTTGAGGCTGCCAAGCAGAGCCTCTTAGAGGCAATGCAGGGCATAGAGCCGTAGTTTGCTGCAATTCCAGTTGTGAATGGAGCTGTATTATAGAAGCGCATCGGAAGGAGTTGGGGAACAGGGATATTCCTGGCGCCAACTCCTTCCAATTCCAGTCGGTGGAACTCATGTGCTTTCAAGTGGAGAACCCGCTTTTTGTGACTTGCGTATTTCGTATTGCGTCTTGCGTAAAGGCGGACATGGCAGGCGCGATACAGATGCGAAAGCCGCGCGGAAAGTCTTGGAGTCAAACGGGAAATCCATTAGAATAGGCCGAAATCGCAAGCCTTGCTACTGCTGCAAAAGGGCGAGTGACAGGCCCTTCCAATGCTTTACGTTAGAGCCTGTGTTAGTCAAATAGTTTGGAGAGACGAGGGATAACTATGTCGCGATCGGCGCCACTGGCGCAAGCTGCCGTATCTGCCGAGACGATGCGCGGGCCGGTGGCAGGCGGGGACAGGAAAGGCGAAACTGCCCTGGGCGGAGGACCTCAGATGGACTTGAGGCGTAAGCCCAGAGTTGCCGAGACGTTAATCCAGGGATTTCTTTTCCTCTGCGGCGCGATATCGGTCCTTACGACATTGGGCATTGTCTATGTACTTGGGCGTGAGTCACTGCTGTTCTTCGCGAATGAGGAGGTTAACTTACTGAAGTTTTTTGGGGGAACCGAGTGGCAGCCGGCCATAGGAAGGTTCGGCATTTGGCCCTTGGTGACGGCCACCTTCATGGCTAGCATGGTGGCGATGGTGGTAGCGCTGCCAATTGGTCTGTGCATCGCCATTTACCTGAGCGAATATGCCCCTCGGCGGACGCGAAACATTTTGAAACCTATTCTCGAAGTCCTGGCAGGGATTCCAACCGTCGTTTACGGCTATTTTGCATTGACCCTTATGACGCCTCTGCTGCGCGGCATTTTTGGCCGCGATCTGGTTGAGATTTACAACACGGCCTCTGCCGGCATCGTAATCGGGATTCTGGTCATTCCGCTCGTCAGTTCGATGAGCGAGGATGCTTTGAGGGCGGTGCCAAATACGCTGCGCCAAGCTTCCTATGGATTGGGGGCCACAAGATTGGAAACGGCAGTACGAATCGTGCTGCCGGCAGCCCTATCGGGCGTGGCAGCGGCCTTCATCGTGGCCATTTCACGGGCGATCGGAGAGACGATGATCGTCGCGATTGCGGCAGGGGCGGGTCCTAACTTTACTTTTTCTCCGTTTCGCGCCGCGGAAACGATGACAGGGCATATCGTGCGAATCAGCGGCGGCGACCTCAGTTACGACTCGATCGACTACAACAGCATCTTTGCCATCGGATTGCTACTCTTCCTGCTGACGCTAAGCCTGAATGCATTGAGCCAGTGGATTGTACGCCGCTTCCGTGAGGAGTACGAATGATGGCCCTCCACCAAGAGCACACTGTTGCCGAGCCTGCAGGGGGGCTCATGCCCTCGGGACCGGATTATCATGACCAGGTGGTCAGTCGGAGACGCAAAGGGCGGGCGTGGGCAACAGTATTTCAGGCGGCAGTGCTTGTCGGAATCATAGCACTGTGCGCCCTTCTTTTGAACATTCTCAATCAGTCCTTCGGTTACGTTGCCATCGTCAACAACATAGATCCTGCGGAGTTGACAGTTGACGATGTGCCGCTGAACCGGCTGCCCAAAGAAAAGCTGGTGGAGATTTTGGAAGCGAATATTTCGGCTGGGCTAATGCGTCGCTATGAGCATGACAGGCCATTTGCGGAAAGAAGTCGCGAGAACGTACACGCACTGATACTTGAGCGCGTCGTAGAGCCGAAGGTGCAGGCAACATGGGGCCTATTTGATTCCATTTTCGCTCGGGGGAGCGTCTTCGCCGAGGCTGAGGAGCGGTTCCCGGGCTCTGACGTCAATTTTCGGAGCTGGCTCACGACCAGTTTCATAAGTAACTCGCAGTCGAGCGAACCGTTGCGCGCAGGCGTTCGTACAGCGATCCTTGGTTCTTTGTGGGTAGTTGCCATAACGATACTATTCTCTTTTCCCATAGGCGTTGGCGCAGCGATCTACCTGGAAGAGTATGCGCGCAAGGAGCGTCTGCTCAACCGATTGATTCAGACAAATATCAACAATTTGGCGGGTGTACCGTCGATCATTTACGGAATGTTGGGGCTGGCAATATTTGTTCGCATTTTGGAAGGCTTCACAAGCGGAGCGTTTCTGGGAATAGGTGACCAGTCGACGGCCAATGGACGGACGATCATTTCGGCCGGCATGACCCTTGGCCTGCTGATTTTGCCGTTAATCATTATCAACGGCCAGGAGGCGATTCGCGCCGTCCCCAGTTCCCTCCGTCAGGCGGGTTTTGGTTTGGGCGCGACGCACTGGCAGGTGATCTGGCATCACGTATTGCCGAGTGCCATGCCGGGCGTCCTGACGGGAACGATTCTGGCCGTGAGCCGGGCAATTGGCGAAACAGCCCCGTTGGTCGTTGTAGGGGCTTCAACGTTTATCGCGCTGGATCCCAGCGGGCCTTTTTCGAAGTTTACGGTACTGCCTATCCAGATCTATCAGTGGACATCGAGGCCGCAGGACGAATTCCGGAATCTGGCCGCGGCAGCCATTCTGGTTCTATTGATACTGCTACTGTCGTTAAACGCATCGGCAGTGTTGTTGCGCAATCGCTTTGACCGTAGCCAGGCCGGCGCCTAGAGGAGTTTCTGAAAACATGACAGTTGCCATTGAACGCCCTTCACAGGCCCAGTCCGAGGCGAGCAGGACGTCGTCGTCGCCAAGTGGGACGGGGAGGTATGCAATTGAGGCCGACAAGATGAGCGTCCATTACGGCAATTTCTGTGCAGTACGCGACGTAGACATGAAGGTACCGACAAACAAGATCACGGCGATCATCGGTCCTTCCGGGTGTGGCAAGAGCACAGTTCTGCGCTGCTTTAACCGCATGAACGATCTCATTTCCAGTGCGCGAGTCGAAGGTGAGGTTCTTTTTCAAGGCCAGAACATCTACGACGACGAGGTAGATCCGGTGGAGGTGCGACGCCGGATCGGAATGGTTTTTCAGAAACCGAACCCCTTTCCCAAGACGATCTTTGAGAACGTCGCATGGGGTACACGCATAAACGGATTCCGCGGGGACATGGATGAAATGGTTGAGAAGGCCCTGCAGTCAGCGGCATTGTGGGACGAGGTAAAGGACAAACTGCAACAGAGCGCTCTCGGCCTTTCAGGTGGGCAGCAGCAGCGGTTGTGTATTGCCAGAGCGATCGCGGTTGAGCCGGAGATTATACTCATGGACGAGCCTGCCTCCGCATTGGATCCGATTGCCACGCTACGAATCGAAGACTTGATGAAGGAGTTGTCGGTGAAATATACTATAATTGTCGTGACGCATAACATGCAGCAGGCGGCCCGAACCTCTGACTTTACCGCCTTCTTCAGTGTGGATGACAAGCGGACAGGGAATCTGATAGAGTTTGACGATACCGAGAAGATTTTCACGAATCCCAGTCAGAAGAGCACGGAAGACTACATTACGGGCCGGTTCGGATAGGGTCACACTGCATCTGGAGTCAGCGTGAGCATGAACAAGAAACGCGTTCTCATTTTATGCACTGGCAACTCTTGCCGCAGCCAGATGGCGGAGGGGCTGGTCAACGCCTATCTTGGCGAAGCTTGGCAGGCGTTTTCGGCCGGCACTGCGCCTTCGGGCATGGTCCATCCGCTTGCAGTGCGGGCTATGGCAGAACTTGATATAGACATAAGTCAGGGCACAACGGACTCGGTTGAAGACTATCGAAGGTTGCAGCCTGACCTGGTTGTCACGGTCTGCGGTAATGCGGCACAGAACTGCCCGGTTTGGATGGGGGATGAGGAGGTCAAGCATATGCCGTTTGACGATCCCACCAAGCTGGTAGGCAGCGATGCGGACAGGATCTCAGCCTGCAGGCAGGTGCGGGAACTGATGTGTGACACGTTAATCCCCTACCTTCAGAATCGATAGGCCTTCGGAAGGAAAGGAGACGCTCGATGGGACAACTCCTGCGAACCTCATTTGTACGTGAGTTGGAGACGCTCCAGACCGACACTTTGATGCTCGGGAGCATGGTCATCCAGGCGCTGAAGGAGTCGGTCGAGGCGCTACGGCATCGGGATATGGAAACTGCCAGGCGCCTTATTAAGGAAGATGAGGTGATCAACAAGAGGCGATTCGAAATCGAGGCTGACTGTCTTCGGTTGATCGCGACGCAGCAGCCAATGGCGGGGAACCTGCGGCTGATCGCGGCCGTGTTGGAGATCAGCACGGAGTTAGAGCGCATTGGGGATTACGCGAAGGGGATAGGACGAATCATCCTGCTAATTGGCCCAGAGACACTGCTGAAGCCACTCGTTGATATACCTCGAATGTGCGAAATCGCTACGGACATGCTACAAGATGCTCTCGATGCATTTTTGAACCAGGACCTGGAAGCCGCTCGAACGATTCCGTTGCGGGACGATGAGGTTGACGCACTGTATAACCAGGTCCATCGCGACCTGATCGCGATGATCCTAGAGGACCCGACGCTTATCGACCGCTCGAACTACTTGCTTTGGGCAGCCCACAACCTGGAACGGGCCGCTGACAGGGTGACCAATATTTGCGAGCGGATCATCTTTACCGTCACTGGTGAGTTCATCGAGTTTGACATGAATTGAGGATGGTTTGGCCGGTTGACTTTCGAAATCAGGCGCCCTGCCTGCCCAGATTCTCCTGAGAGCCCTCCCCGACTCAGAACAGGGCCACTTTCGAATGAAATCGCAGGCACGCGCTGCCACTGATTCCCAAGTTTGTTTGGACGGGAGGTGGAGCGAAAAGAGCGCCTTCGATTCACGGCTCCGGCTAATTTGGGCCTTCAAAGAAGGAATGGCGTGGAATTGTTCCTTTCTTGCTTTTTTCTCCCCAAAAGAGATTGACGAAAGGCCCAGAATCGTATAGAATTGTGGCCACTTGTACCCGATTTGGGTCATCCTCTTCGAAAGAAACGGGAGTTTGCACTAATCGAGAGTTTCCCTTATCATTCGGGACGCAAGCACGGAAATCCCCTTCAGCCGTTGTTTCAGGAGCATTGTCTCTGTTAACAGTTGATGGTACAATCCCCGCTGATCCAGCAGGCGGGATTGATCATAGTCGGCCGTGTTTTCCGGACTCTTGCAGATATCAATCATCACTCTTTTACCTTGACCGCCCTTAGGAGGTTTGAAATGCTCAAACGACGTGTGAGGTTCTGGGCCGCCATAATGCTTATTGCAGTTATTGCTATATCGGGCTGTGCGCCTCGCGCCGGCCAGGGAAGCATCGAAGCCGATGCCGACCAATTGGTCATTGATCTACCCGCGCTTGTACTTGACTTTGGCGCCGACGGGATGGCCGCGATTAAGAACGCTGCCCTGGCCGACCTGGTTAGTACGCTTGGCGTACCTCTGGATGTGGCCGTCCCAGGTGAAATGGTTTTTCTGATGGAGGCCAGCAACATTCAGCACATCCAGGTGAGCAACACGCCTGATGGTTTGCTGCTTTTGGTCAACGGCCGAAGTATTCCGAACATCAGCTACGATGGCGATTCGCTGAATGCATTGCCAGGCACGCTCAGCACATTCGGCATGGTCATCCCGATGGCAGATCTGCTCTTTGCTTTGGTGGACCGAATTGGGATTGGCGTGATTGCTCGCTTCCCGGTTGCGCCAGGGGCAGATGAGATTCCGCTCTACGTGGAAGGCGACAGCGAGGCAGCGATGGCAGCCAAGGCCGCGCAGGATGAGTTCCTGGCCGCCGTGGGCACGCCGCCGCGCATCAATCTGCCCATCTTCTATGAGGCGGATGGCAGCTTCAGCATCGGCGACATGTCCATTGAAGAGATGAACGCCATGACCGGCGGTTCACTTTCGGCCCTTGCATTGACCCTTAGCCAGATCGGTATGGCCGGGGCCCTGGGGATCTCCAAATTGGGCATCAGCACCAACGTTGACGGGATCACGATTACAATTGACGGCGACTCTCTGCCGACGCTGGACTGGTCTGATGGCAAGGCCAGCAACCTCATCGAGCTGATCACCGACATCCCCGTGCTGGACATGGCGATGCCGGGCATGGGTTCGATGATACCGACGATTCTCCAGATTCTGCCGCTGGTCCAGGCGACAGAATTCGACCTGACCTTGCACTTTTAGGTCGGTAACCGCCTGAACTGGCCTGGCTGGCGGCAAGGCCTGAAAAAGTAGGGCGGGATTCCAGTCAGAATAGAAGAGGTGCGGCGATAATCGCCGCACCTTTTTTTCATTGGCAGATTCAGTCTTAGCGTGAATTCAGCTGGCGTTCGAAAGGGTAGTGGGTTTCCGGGTGAGGACAGATGCGGTCGTGAGAGGGTTCTGTTGCGGGTCCGAAGCCATCGGGCCTACAGGTGGAAGCGTTGCAAGTCTTACGCTCTCGCTATCCGGCCCCAGGTTGGAGAGGGGTCACCGCTTAAACTAGGACGCTGTCGAGGTGGAGCCGGTCATGTAGAGTTCGCCGGAGTCGAAGCCGCGGGCAGCGTAGTAGGCCTGCGTGCCAGTTGCGGCGATGACGCTGATCCGTTCGAACCCTGCTTCGCGACTTATGCGCCTGGCTTCGTTGAGAAGGCGCGTGCCGACGCCGACGTGTTGAGCCGCTCCCTTCTCTGCGCTGCCGATAGCCAGAGCCGGCCCGTAAACGTGCACTTCGCGAATCATGGCGTTGCCGCGAATCTCGTCCAGGAAGGCCCGGCTGCCTGCCGAAGGCGATATGGGAAGGCTTAGTCTGAGGAATCCTGCAAGGGGGGCCCGCTCCAAGTCTGCCTGCGAGCCGTTGCCCTCGTCCACGACGTATTGCAGAAAGTGTTCGACCGTCAAGTCTGTTTTGTAGGTTGTGACGGTCAGCCGCAGCGCTTCCTCGCGCACGCGCTGGCGCCTTACTTCGCGGCAGCGAATGCAGCCGCAGCGGTCACCTCGACGCGCCAGCTCCTGGTGGACTACCTCGCGCAGGTTGCTTGTCTTCACGCCGGCCTCGATGTGATGTGCCGGTATGTCGCGAAAGAGGCGATTGATGCGTGTGTATGGAGGTACGGCCGGCTTGATATCTGCCAGCAGCGCTACCAGTTCCTGTTCCGTATAGGGCGTGTAGTCCCCGGCCTGCCACTTCTCGTAGAGCTCCGTATCGGCAATCAGGGAGCACGGGTAGATCTTGAGTTCATCGGGCCGGATTGAGAAGTCATCGAAGAACTTTCGGAACGATTCCCGGTCCGATTCCAGGGTGGCGCCGTAGAGATTGGGCATCCAGTGCAGATGTAGTTTGAAGCCTGCCGTTCTGAGGAGCCCGAGCGCGTCTCTTACCTCGGCCACGGTATGGCCGCGCTTGTTCTTTTCGAGAACGTCGTCCTCCAGGCTTTGAACGCCGATCTGTACTTTTGTCACCCCGAGACGGCGCAGGTGACGAATTTCGTCCGGTGTGATCCAGTCAGGTCGGGTCTCTACGACCAGGCCAACATTGCGGTGTGCGGCCAACACATTGCGCGTTTGCGCTTCTTCCAGCGTAGTAGACGGCACATATTGGGGGCTCGCATAGGCGTTCATGGCGTCGTAGCAGCGGCGCACGAACCACTCGCGATAGTCGTGACTGTAGGCGCTCCACGTGCCTCCCAGTATCAGCAGCTCCACTTTGCTGGCGTCATGGCCGATACTCTCGAAGGCATCGATGCGGCCCAGTGTCTGTTTGAAGGGGTCAAAGCCGTCGCGTTCGGCCCGCTGCGCCCCCGGTTCGTCGAAAATGTAGCTCTTAGGCATACGATAGTCGTCGGGGCAGAAGATGCACTGGCCGGGACAGCCGGCAGGCGCGGTCAGAACGGTTACCGGCGCGACGCCGCTGGCGGTACGCACGGGCTTCATGCGAATTCTGTCCAGCAGGGTGGGGTCGGGTTCCAGCTCACCTTCATCGATCAGGAGCCGGAAGCCGGCCACCAGATCAGACTTGGCATAGAATCCTTTGCCGTCTTTGGGGTATCGGGCTAGAATGGACCGCAACGATCGATTTGTGTCCCATTCAGATTCCTGCACTGCCTGGACGTCCCGGAAGATGGCTGACAGGGCGGTACGATGGGCAGCGGGATCGAAGCTCCGTTTACGCTGCCATTCCTGGGAAATCTGAATTACCTCGGCCGGAATCTCTTCCGGAGCCAGAACTCGTTTCATGCTGGTGGAAAGGCCCCCTGAACTGTCGCGGCAACCGGGAAGGAAGCCGATGCAAACAGCTTGCATGGACCCGCAGATGCGGGATGCTTTGCTGACGCTGAATCGTGATTTCTACGAGCGAGTGGCCCACCATTTCGACGCAACGCGTCAGAACTGGACCCCGGGACTCCGGGCCATTCTACCCTATTTCAGGTCGGCCGGAAAGGAAAGGCTGTCGGTGCTGGACGTCGGCTGCGGCAACGGCCGTTTCGCCCGACTGCTTGAGGCCGAAGGTTTTTTTGCCTCCTATACGGGGGTGGACGGCAACGGGCCGCTGTTGCGACTGGCGCAAAAGGCCACGGCAGACCTCGAACGGGTCAGCTGTCAATTCATGCAGGCTGAACTGGCGGATTCCAATTGGCACAGTGTTCTGGCGAAGGCCGGGCGCGGCGAGGACCGTGAAAGCGGCGGGACTGCCGATCTGATAGAGACGCCAAGGTATAGCGTAGTGCTCTGCACAGCAACAGTGCAACACTTGCCGGGTTATGCGCTGCGGCTGCGTCTGCTGAGAGATCTCAGGCGGTTGAGCGCAGGCCACGTCGTTCTTTCCTTCTGGCAGTTTCTGGGCAGTGAAAGGTTCCGAAGCAAGCTTATCGATCCGGCCACGGTGGGGTTCAGCGCTTCCGATCTAGAGCCGGGTGACGGACTACTGCCATGGCGGCAGGGCGTAGACTCGGTTCGCTATGTTCACCAGGTGGATGAGGCCGAGCTTGGACGGCTGGCTGCCGACTCTGGGCAGACAGTTCTGCATACTTTCCGCGCTGACGGTAGAGAGTCCGATCTGAATCTCTATGCGGTCCTGGGCCCTGCAGGTCCCGGGCCGGGGCAACTCTGAATCAGGACTGTCAGCGAAGACATTGCCGTTTCCTCACATTCAAATAACCGGACGACTGGCGCCATGCAACCCGACAAGCGAACGCAGACGATACTGGACGGTTTTGACACTTACTTCGAGGGCGAGGCGACCCATCTAGCAATTGCTCCGGGCCGGGTCAATCTGATTGGGGAGCATACCGACTATAACGACGGATTCGTGTTGCCTGTGGCCCTGGACCGTGACGTGAGAGTTCTTTTCCGTTCGCGAGACGACGGACGCGTCAAGCTGTACGCACTTGAGTTTGATTCGTGGGCGGACTTCGAGATTGGGGATACGAAGCGGAACAGTCGCCAGCTTTGGCCCAACTATGTTCAGGGGGTCGGTCTGGCGCTGGCGGAGCTTGGCGTACAGCTGCAGGGATTTGAAGGGGTTGTCAGCGGAAATGTACCGAGGGGGAGCGGGTTGAGTAGTTCGGCCGCACTTGAGATCTCAGCGGCAAAGGCATTTCTGACGGCGGCTAATGAGATCCACGCGCTGACGGGCACCCAACTGGCCAGGGCCGCCCAGAAGGCGGAGAACGAGTTCGTCGGGGTCAATTGCGGCATCATGGATCAGTTTATCAGTGCATTGGGAGAGGAGGGACACGCTCTGTTGATCGATTGCCGCAGCCTGGACTACCAACGGGTGCCGTTTCCTGAGGGCGTGTCACTGGTGATTGGTAATACCAAGGCAAGCCGGTCGCTTGCAGGAAGCGCTTACAACGAGCGCCGAGCTCAGTGTGAGGACGGCGTGCGTCGCCTGCAAGCGGTATTGCCGGATATTACCGCTCTACGCGATGTAAGTCTCAGTGAATTGGAGGAACATCGCGCGCTGTTTCCCGCGTTAGTCTACCGGCGATGTCGTCATGTTGTAAGCGAAAACGAACGGGTTCAGGCCACGGTTGACGCTCTTGGGCAGGGCGACTTTCGTAAGGTTGGCGAGTTGATGGACGCCAGCCATGAGAGCCTGAAAGACGACTACGAAGTGAGCAGCGAGGCCCTGGACCGCATGGTTGAATCGATGCGCAGCCATTCAGGATGCCTTGGCGCCCGTCTGACGGGTGCGGGGTTTGGAGGATGTGCGGTGGCTCTTGTCCAAACGGGGACGGAGAAGGATGTGCGGGAGGTGGTGCAGGAGTCGTACGCCAAAGCGATGAACGTGTGGGCGGAGGTTTACATCAGCCCGCCGAGCTCCGGCGCGCGAGTCTTGCCACTGATTTCGGGAGAGAGCGATGGATGACCGATACAGTGGGGAGCGCGGCCGCCCGAATCTCGGCGCGTCCGGCCCCTTGGCGTATGACGGCGCTATGCTATCGTGGGACTACGTAGACAGTCGAATGCGCGATGCTTTGAACTATTGGATTGCGAGCGCGGGCGTTGATGGAAGGCCGCATGCCGTGCCCATCTGGGGGGCATGGCTGGAGGACGTCTTCTATTTTGTGGGTACGGGTCGGAAAATCCGCAATTTGCGCGCCAATCCGCAGGCAGTCGTACACCTGGAGAGCGGAGACGACGTGGTACTCATCGAAGGCAGGTTTGACGAGATAAGGCGACCGAGCCGGGAGCTGCTGCAGAGCGTGGACGAGGCGTTCATCCGCAAATACAAGACATATCGGCCCAGTGAACATCTGGATGGTCGGAGCAAATCCAGTTTTCCGCCGGAGGGACTTTTTGCCGTCTTCCCGCAATTGGTCATCGCCTGGAGCGGCATGGCAAGCGACGCCACCCGCTGGCGGATTCCCGCCCGTTAGCAGGAACTTTGCCAAACCATCGACGTTGACGTTTTTTTGTCAATCGTCAATGAGGACCACCTGGAATACAGAAAAAGAGGGATACACGGATGCCAACGCTGACTGACTATAATCAGTTCGAAGGACTCCATTGGGAAACGGGAACTGTTCGCAACTATCTCGACTATTGTGGAGTGAAGGCGCCGCATACGGGGAAACCGTATTCAGAGGCGCTGCTAATGGGAATCAGCGGCGGTGCGGTGACGGGGTATTTCGTCTTTGCATACCAAGGCATCGATCCTCACGCGCGTATCCTCACTCGAAACACGTTCGACCCGATGGAGACTTTGCTGGAGCGCCTTGGCGCCGAGCCGGACGTTCGCCAAACGGCAAGCGCAGAACGGGCGGTGAGTAACCTGGTGAACACGCTGGAAAGCGGCAGGCCGGCCATCACCTGGGCTGATGCCCAAAGTCTCCCTTACGAACCGCATACGTATGAGTTTGAGTTTCCTCACATGCAGCCGGTGGTTGTTTACGGGTACGACGAGGAGGCTGACAGGGTCTCGATCGCAGACCGCGCGCGCGTGACGCTGTTCGCCACGACCGGTGAACTGGCAGCGGCGCGATCGAAAGTCAAGAAGTTCCGGCACCGAATCATGACGCTGGCGATGCCGGATGCCGACGGGATTCCGGAGGCGGTCCGGGCGGGTATCGGCGACAGCATTCAGCTGTTTACGGAGAAGCCGCCCAAGGGCGCGCGGCACAATTTCGGATTTGCTGCCTATCAGCGCTGGGCCGATGCTTTGCGAAAACCGAAAATGAGAGGCAGCTGGGAGAAGGAGTTTCCGCCCGGGCGTAAAATGTACGCCGGTCTGGAGTCAGTGTTCGGTGATACCCACACTTACGGCAAAGAAGGGTTCGCTGAGAGGGATGTTTTTGCCGACTTCCTGGATGAGGCTGCGCTAATCCTGGATCGACCTGCCCTGCGAGAAGCCGGGGAGCAGTTTCGAGAAAGTGCTTTGGCGTGGCGCGATCTGGGCGAAATAGTTCTGCCGGACAGTGTTCGTGTATGGGCGGAGGCCAGAAGACTGATCCTGGAGAATCAGAGGCTCTTCCTGGAAGAGGGAGGGGACGCCATTGATACGGGGCAGTCCAACTGCGAGCGCCTGATTGCCATTCGACGCGAGATGGAGACTGATTTCCCCCTCTCGGAAGAAGAGGTTGCCTCCTTCAGAGAACAGATTGCCGAACAGGTCTTGAAGATCAGCGCGGTTGAAGAGCCGGCGGTGGCGGCGATGAAGGAGGCGATGGCGTGAGGGCGGAAGGGCAAGAAAGGCCTTATTCAGGCCTCGCCAGCCTTTGCCGGGGTGCTATCGACTTGACGCAATCCTGGAAGAGTAAAGGCTACCGTTGATACCAGCAGGGCAGCCAGGGCGACCTCGGCCCCGACTGCTAAGGGCGCGCCGAATGCGTCTGCGAGGACCCCTGTTTGGAGCCGTCCAAACGGCCCTGCGCCTATTGCGACTGCAATGGCTCCCATCGCCTGGCCGCGTCTCTCGTCGGCAGCGGCCAGCAGCACGATGGAGCTCTGCATGATGCCGAAGCAGGCGTGACCGACCCCAACCAACAGCAGAAAAGCCCACGAGACTGCGAACACGGAACTGGTGGTGAAGGATAGCAGCGCCAGGCAGTGTAGCAGCGTGCCGGCAATGAATATCCAGCCTGCGCTGGCGTAGCGTCTTGCCCAGTTGACCAGGAAGAGGCCGACCACGTTTCCGATTCCGACAGAGGCGCCGAGGTATCCAAGCCCAACTGGACCCTGATTCAGGACGTCACGAGCGAATACGGGAAGGAAGTTCATATAGGGGAAGGCCAGCATGTTCATGATCATCGTGATTAGTGTCACGGCCAGGATGGACTGGTTCTGCCGAACATAAAGGACGCTGTCCCTGATCTGTGCCAGTGGCGAGGCGCTGGTGGGGGAGGATGTATGTGGGATCGGCTGGCGTGAAAGGGCGCGCAGGAGGAGGAGTGAAATGGCCGACAGTCCGCTCAGTGTCAGGAAGCAGCCCAGCACGTTGAATGCGTCGAGTACAATCCCAGCGAGAAGCGGCCCCAGGGCGCGTGCGACGCTCATGCCCAGATTCTCCAGCATGAGCGCGTCGATGACGCGAGGACGGCCCACCAGGTCAGGTATGAGCGCACGGCGGGTGGGCCAATCCATCGCCCAAGCGCAGCCGAGGGTCAGTGCGATCACGACGAGATGCCAAAGGGCGAGCTGTCCTGCGGCCAGCAGGAGGGCGACGGTTGCATACATGCAGAAGGTGAGCGTCTGCGAGGCGATGATCAGGGGACGGCGGCCGATACGGTCGGAAAGCAGTCCGCCAAAGCCGCCAATCAGCAGAGAGGGAATTGAGCGGCAGAAGCCAACGAGGCCGACCAAGCCGGCCGAGTCGGTCAGTTCCAGCACCAGCCAGCCCAACACGATCATTTCCATGTAGTGGGCCAGCCACCAGAGGGTACTTGAACCCAGGAGCAGGCGATAGTCTGTGTTGGCCAGAGTCTCCCGGACCCCGGACCCGGGCTGGAAGAGACGCTGATAGCGCCTGGAAAGATCAGTCCACATCTGGCCCTTGGAGCCCCAGTACCCGGTAGGCGAACTTCAGATGCGTTTCCTGTACGTGTTCGGCGGTCGCGGCGCTCGTGGAACCGTGTCCCCCGTCCAGCCAGATGAGAGTGAAGTCCTTATTTGAAGCCTCCATTTTGCGGGCGAAGTGCTCCATCTGGCGGGGTGTGGCGCGGCTGTCGCGGCGTCCTTGAAAGATGAGGAGCGGCGCCTGAATGGCAGCGGCATGGGTGAGGGGAGAGCGGTCCCGGTACAGGTCGGGGTTTTCGGCAGGCGTCCCGTCGAATATCATGCGCGCCCAGCCCTGCATGGCTGCCGAGGAATCCTCGTAGTTCATAGTCCAGTCGACGATGGCGACCGGGGCAACGCCGCCGGCCCACAGATCAGGTTCCTGGGAGAGCGCCCAAACTGTCAGGAAGGCCCCGTAGGAACCTCCCTCCAATAGAATGCGATCCGGATCGGCGATGCGTTCCTCGATCAGCCAATGGCGGGCTGCGAGCATGTCCTCCAGCTCCCAACGGCCTACGTCTCCGTTTATCTTTTCCTGGAATTGGCGGCCGAAGCCGGTTGAGCCGCGATAGTTGACGGTGAGGTAGGCGAAGCCGTGGTCGAGCCAGGCCTGGCCGGTGGCGTCGAAGGCATTGGAAACGGCGCCGCTCGGACCTCCGTGGACGTGAAGAATTGTAGGGAAGGGTCCCTCAGAGGTTTCACTGGAGGCAGGCAGGGCCAGCCACGCCTGGACTGAAACGCCGTCAGAACTGGGAAAGCTGACTGAACGCCAAGTGCGGCCAGGCGGGCAGTCTTCTGCGGGCAGCACAGGCTTGGGCCGATCGGTAGCGGTCAGCGAGAGTAGTTGGGAAGGATGGGCGGCGTCGCTCCACTGGGCCCACACTGTGCCGTCCGGAGCGAAAAAGCTGGCGGCGGTTCCCGTATGATAGGGGCCCGCGCGGCCGCGAAAAGTACCTGGCGGGTGTTGTAGGGGCAGAAGATCTTCGTCTTTAAGATCGTAGATGAAGAGCCCTTCGTGTTCCCGGGTTTTCGTCTGAATCAGCAGTTTGCTCCCGTCGGGCGACCAGTCCAGCGGCAGGATGGACCCTTCGGCTGATGGCATCGTCAGATTGCGCCGCTCGTTTGAACGCGGGTCCCAGAGTAAAGGCAGCAGTACGCCGCTGGCGGTTGTGGTGGTGAGCAGCCGGTCATCACCAGGAAGTGGCGAGAACTGAACGGGCTCGACGCTGAAGTCGAAACCGTCCCAAAGTTCGGCGACCTGTTCGCCTGAGTTTGTGTCGAAGACCAGAACTGTGTAGCGGCGGCTGTGGGGTGCTCTTAGCGTTGACTTGACTGCAAGCAGGTTTCCGTCATGGGAAAGGTGACAGGCCCAAGTCTCCTCCAGGGCTGTGTATATGAGTCGCGGCGAGGAAGGGACGCCGTCGGCTCCCAGGTCGATGCAGTAGAACCAGTAGCGGTTGTCATAGACGGCGTCGAAGGCGAGGCGGGCGCCGGAGCGACTGATGTCGAAGCCGCGTATCGTGTATGGTGGTAGTTGGGGTGTCAGGTCCTCAGGGGGGCCACCGGAGAAGGGTACACGGGCGATGTGGCCTAGTTCGCTGCCCTTATCGTCCTTGAGGTAGTAGAGGTAGTCGCCATGGGGACCCAGCCATGCGTATGACGGTGTCTCATCGTCTGGCAGGAGGGGACGCAGTACGCCAGAAGTCGTGTTCCAGGCGAGAATTCGTTTGGCGGGGCCTTCCAGGCTGGCATGGGCGATCCCACGGGACCTGTTATTTGGCGCCACGTAGACATAGCCCAGGCTGTTGCAGCGGAATCGCTGCCGCCATGGGGCGTCGTCTTCGAGCTGGAGTGGGGATGTCATTGGTTTTCTCAGTGGATGGTGAGGGTTGTCCTGTGCGGACTTTTCAGTCAACGACAGCCGGCACTGGCTTACTTACTGCTCCAATTGTCCGCTGGGCCTGCTGTCAGTGACTAGTGGGGCGGTATGTGATGAATTGTACATGGGCTTTGAAGCCGATGCAACGGAAACTTACGGCCAAGACGTGTACATTCAAAATTAGGGATGGGAACAGGCTGGTGGGAAAATTATGCCGGCAGAGGCTGGAATTCTATACCCTTTCCTGAAGAGACGCAGGGCAGGCACAAGGCCTGCCCCTACCGGACCGTTGGGTAGGAATACTGTTGGCCAGATATGTTGCTGGGGAAGAATGAACATGGTGGCAAGACAGGGCGGGGCGTTGCGGGGGCGCGGAACTGCAGGGGTCAGGGGTCAGGGGTCAGGGGTCAGAGAATGTGCGACTTTTCAGGGATGGATGAGGGGACTTTACACAGTCTAGTCGAAACCAGAGGTGCAAGGGAGTTGACCGCCGATTTGGAATGCACACATCGAGACCATTGTAGTTGAAACCTTGTGAAGCGGATGCCATAATGGGAAGGATGAACGCTAGAATCAGAGCAGACATAAAGACTGGTATTCTCAGAAATCCCGGCGAGCGCTTGTATGTCCTGGGGATCATAGTTGTTGCCACCGTCCTACGCTTTTACCTGATAGATGAAAAAAGCATCTGGTTGGATGAGTCATTCAGCTTGTGGATTGCCCGGCACAGCCTTTGGGAGGGTTGGCGCTGGCTCATTGAGGTTGACCAGCATCCGCCGATTTATTACAGCTTGCTGCATTTCTGGATAGGGATTTTCGGGTCACTGGAAGGCCCAGTGCGAACGCTGTCCGCTGTGGCATCTGTGCTGACGATACCGGTGTTCTACGCGGCATGCCGCCGCCTGCTTGACGGCCCCACGGCAGGAATCTCGATTCTTATTTTGGCGGTTTCGCCGTTTCATGTGCAGTTCGCCCAGGAAACGCGCATGTATGCGCTGCTTACGCTCGAAGTGGCTTGCGTGATTTTCTTCCTTGCCCGGTTGGTTACAAGCCCAGTCGCGCAGAACCGGGACTGGGTCGGGCTCGCGGTCTCGCAGGCGCTCGTGATGCTGACCCATAACACGGCAGCGGTCTATTTGCCGGTTGCTTTGAACGCGGCGGCGGGGCTGATCTTTTTGCTCTTTCCCACTGGAGTAGGAGGTCGAGCTTGGTTGTCGGGACAGGATGGAGATAACGCAGGCGGGGTCGACGATTCACTGGATAGCAGTCAGGATGCGGCGTCGCCCGGGCAGGTCAGTGGCGCTGGTGCACTGCCTGACGGCGCCGGCGCAGAAGCTTTCTGGCTCAACTGGGTCAGATTCCAGGGCTTGGCCGTACTCTTGTGGCTGCCTTGGGCGGTTCCTTTCATTATTCAAGTAATCGACGTCGGGTCAGGATTCTGGTTGCCTCCTCCCTGGCCAAACCTGGTTCTGGATACTTTTCGCAACTTCCATTTCGCTTTTCTGCCATCGGAATTGCCAGTGCGTCCCGTCTGGATGTGGGGCTATTCATTTCTGGCTGTATTGGGGCTGATTGGGTTGCTCTTCAGATTGGGTTCGGCTTCGCGAGAATGGGGAAGGAATCGGACGGAGAGCCAGGTAGAGCGGCCGGAGACGGGAGATATAGGGGCACCGTCGCTTGATAGCGACAGGGCAGCAATTCTGCTTATCAGTCTGTTTCTCGTTCCCCATATCGTGGCATTGCTAGTCAGTATACGCAGTCCGATCTATGCGGAACGGGCTCTGATATGGACGACGTTGCCGTACTTCGTTCTTGTTTCCGCTGGAATTCGCGTTATTGGCGGCCCCGCGAAACGCGGCGTGTTGGACCTTTTCTCCCTTCGACGCGGCGTAAACGTAGCAGGACTGGTGTCGGCAGTAAGACTTGGCGCCCAGCTGTTACTCCTGGTGGCTATTCTGAGCTTAAGCGGTCTCTCTTTGAACGGTTACTATTTCTGGTTCCAGAAGGAGGCTTGGGACGAGGCGGCAACTCATATTGCGGAGCAGGTAGTGCCTGGAGAGATGATCGTATTCAATGCAACCTGGGTACAGATTCCCTTTGCGTACTACTACGAACGATACGAACTTGACACTGCATTAAAGGGGTTGCCTGTAGACCTGTTTGACCGGGGCGAGCTGGAACCGGCGATGGAGGAGGCGGACATTCCGCGCATCCAGGAGATTCTGGCGGGTCGAGACCGGGTCTGGCTCGTTTATTCTCACAACTGGTACTCAGACCCGGACGGCATCATTCCTCGGGAGCTGGGCAAGATATTCGGTGAGTCCGAGATAGCCGAATTTGAAGGGATACAGATTGTTCGATTCGCAGGAAGAAACTAGAGTGGTAACTACTAAGCCATATACAGTGTCCGTGTGGACCAGACCTTCATCGCCGCCGCCAATCAGGCTATCTCATCGTGTACGCGTTGGCCGCCATCACTTTTGACAAGACGCACAGCTGGAATTACGGCGTAAGGTGGATGAGGCATGTTTTTGGAGGGGGGCGTTGCGGGGGCGCAGCCCCTGCACAAGGGAGGGCCGAAGGCTCAGAACTGCAGTGGTCAGTGGTCAGTGATCAGTGGTCAGAGACTGCGGCGATTGATTGAGGATTGGTGTGGAGAGAAATGAGGAGAGAGTCACTTTCGCTCGCCACATTCAGATCGCAAGTCAGTAGTGGCTGAGTAGTTACGTTTTTAGGTAACTACTCAGCCATATACAGTGCCTGTGTGGACCAGACCTTCATCGCCGCCGCCAATCAGGCTATCTCATCGTGTACGCGTTGGCCGCCATCACTTTTGACAAGACGCACAGCTGGAATTACGGCGTAAGGTGGATGAGGCATGTTTTTGGAGGGGGGCGTTGCGGGGGCGCAGCCCCTGCACAAGGGAGGGCCGAAGGCCCGACCGCCCAAAATACGGAGAATGAGGGGAGAGTAAACACCTTCACTCGCCTCATTCAGTTCGCAAGTCAGTTGTGGCTGAGCAGTTACCTAGAATGTATGTCGGTATCGAGCGGGAATGTATGGGAATCTTACGTTTGGCGCTGAATTTGCGAAGGCGTTTGCGATATCGCCTATTGGGTGCGTGGACGCTGATAGCGCTGCTCCTTGAATCCCCATAGAAGAGCAGTTCCGAGGAGACTGAGCGTTGGCAGCCACTCCAGAAGTCGCACCCAGTCCAAATCACGCAGATTCTCGGTGTCGATGTAGGTGACATACGAGAGCGCTATCATGCCGCTGAGCCAGAGCCAGGGAAGTGGCCAGAGCCAGAATCTCTTTGGCTCGTCGTCGCCCGGCGCCAGAAAGGGAATGAAGGGCACCAGCGCCAGAAGATACCATGGGTGGACAGTTTTTGCCAGCAGTAGATAGCCCCCAATGGGAACTGAGAGCCAACGCAGGGTTGCCCTCAAATCGGTATTGAAGTGACGGAATTGAAGCCACACGCACAGCATAAGCAGAAACAGTAGGAAATAGGTAATCTCCTGTGCTTGGAACATCGGGTCGGCGATTCCCATATTGTCGAGCCAGTCTTCAAGCCAGCGAAAGAGCCCGCTATTGAAATTCCACTGCGCGTTGTAAATCCTGAGAGCGCCGAACAGTCCACGTCCGTCCAGTTCGCCGGTAAGTCCCCAGCCCGCCCGCATGGCAGGCGAAACCAGCATTCCAAGCGTCAGGTAGCCATACAATAGACGGCTTCCCCAGTTCCACCTCCACCAGAAAATGGGGGCCAGAAACACAGGTATTAGTTTTGTCAACGTGGCCAGGGCCAGCAACGCCGGCGCCAAGAGGGAGAACGCCGGTTTGCCCGAGTCGGAAATCGTGCTCGGGGTCTGGGCAGGGCTACCGGCGGTAGCCGACCGTACCATTGCATAGACCGCCAGCATCGTAAGCAGCACCATGAGCGCGTCTATGTGCGCACCCTGTGCGGTCTCAACGATGACAAGCGGGTTCCACAGGTATATCAAGAGTCGATGGGAAGGCATTCCGGCTATCGTCAGCAACCTGGAGAGTATGAACGCGGTTCCCAGATCGAAGAGAACGGCGGCAATTTGGAATGATTCCGGATTCAAGGGGTAGAAGAAGGCAATGGCTGCGAAGAACCATTGGGCCGCGGGCATGTAGGGGCTGGCCATCCAGGCATGATTGGCCTGTGAACGAAAGGGGACCTCGAGCCAATCCAACTGACTGGCGTCAATCGGATATGCATAGGGACTGACGCCGTTGGCGGTGACGTGGCCGTCCCACATATAGCGGAAGACATCGGACGATAGCGTGGGGAATGTTTGTAGCAGGAGCCATCTGAAGAGGCAGGCTCCACCCCAGATCCAGACCAAAATATAGAACTGTCTGATCCCAGATCGTGACGCCGCGCCATCGCGGCCGCCTTTGTGCCACCACCGTTCCAGCCAGAAGACCGCGACGGCGTA
The DNA here is from genome assembly GCA_958295845.1 of Caldilineaceae bacterium. Lineage (GTDB taxonomy): Bacteria > Chloroflexota > Anaerolineae > Caldilineales > Caldilineaceae > Bin5. Next base: position 2,537,141 of record OY282376.1, on the reverse strand, counting down.
GGTTGAGAATGCCAGGCCAAACCAGACTAGAAACTCGGCGACTTCTGTCGTACCCAGGTTTCCGTGGCGAATCTGCATGGAGACCATGCCGCCATAAGCGAGGACAGAGACGGCGAGGAGGGACAGCGGGGCAGACAAAGACCGCAGACGCGTCATTCTAGTCAACGCCCCTGGTACGGCGGCGATTCAGCGGGAATTCTGTACGTGACCTGGTTAGTGGTCCCTCCGGCGCTGGAGATCATTGCTTCTGCCAAGCTCTGCGTCCTGATGGCGAACTCGGTGACGGTGTCGTAGCGGGGGAGGTCGCCAGTGATGTCCTCGTTGAAATAGACGTCAGTGCTGGTTGCGATCTCTTGCGGCAGCGCGTTGAAACCGTGAATCAGCCCGAGCAGGCCGGCAGCGGTGGCCATGGTGTTGTCGGCATCCCAGCCGGCAAGCGCGGCTATCTCGATGGTGCGGAGAATGTCGTTTTCCCCGTAGAGAAGGGCCATTATGGTGACGGCAAAGTTGACACGCGAAGCCCACCACATGGGGTCGGTGTCGTATGCGTCGCGGATGAGTTGCCGAGTTGCGCGCCAGTCATCAGGATTCTCCTGATGCCACATCACCACATTGTCCACTATGGGGGCGATGATGGCATCGTCTTTGGTCATGTTGCGTGCGGAGGCAATCAGGGCCGGGACGTCATCTTCAAAGAAGGCAAGGCTGTAGAGGGTTGCGAAGAAGACGCTGGCTTCCACCGCGGGTCCGCTGTTGGTGACACGGGCGAACCGTTCGGCGTAGGTTGCGGCCAGCGCGGGCAAGCCTGGGGTCAACATGCCGAACAGCTCGGTCTGTAGTTGGGCGCTGATGGACCAGGTTCCATCGGGGTTGTTCTCGGCATTGCCTGTGTCAGGGGGGAGGAGTCCTTCGTCCATCAGGTCGCGGGCGCGGCGTGTTGCTACCCAGATGTCGTGATTGAGGTGATCGACCCATTCATCGCGTATTTGTTCGGGAGTTGGATTGAGTCCGTGGGTTTCCAGAATGTGGAGGTCGACCCATTCGACGTGTGTGTCGTCGTCGGTCGACCATTCTTCGAACTGGGGTAGCGAGAACGATCCTGGCGGCCCTGGCTCTTCGATATAGATGCCTTGCAGGTCCAGGCCTGCGTGGTTGGCGAGCATGGTCGCCTTCCAGGAGCCGTAGACCTTGTCGTAGTAGACCTCAGCGGAAAGGGTCAGAAACCGGGGAGGCGGTTCAGGTCGAGTGAAGCCTATGACCAGGACAAGGGCAAACCAAAATGTTGCAGCCAGGCCGATTCTGCGATTGTCCATGGGAGATTCCTTCATCAGGCGTTTACTGCGAGCTTCTTCTTTGCAAGTATACCTGAATGAAGGAGAGGGAGAAACCTGGTGGTGCGTTTCCAGGAAAAATTGAGACGTTGTTCGTCCTTCTGTTAGCGTGCGTGCGCCTGAAAAAGTGTGGAAAGATTCTAGCTTTCGCAGCGGTTTAGGCTTGGTCGTCTTGAATGATCTGAGCTGTGGGTAGTGGGAGCGCGCAGGCTGGAATCAGACGGAACGACCCAACGGGGAAGAAGCATTCAACCTGAGGAATCTGGCTTTTGCAGCAGTGGGTGAAAGTAGGTGGCTGCGATGGCCAGGACCGCGGAAAGGGCCAGGATTCCGGGTGCCAGCAACGGGTTTGCTCCATGCAAGGTGTCCGAAAGCAGGACTGAGAAAGTCGCGTTGGGCCGGATTTCCTGGGCAAATTCCCAGTTATGTTCGATGTGTTCGTAGAGTCCGAAGAGGCTGCCAAAGAGCGTGACGCCCATAACGGTGCGAAGCGTCCTCAGGGTAGCGCGTCGTGGGCGAAGGAGCACGGCCGCGATCGCGACCGTGCCAAGCCCACAGAGGACAAAGGGAATCAGCTGGGGAGGGTCTCCTGTATGTTCTTCCAGCCACAGTTCTACGATTGTAAAGACGCAGGTTATGCCTGCGACAAGCAGCAGAAAGGTCCGAAATCGGTTAACAAGGATGTCTGCGCTCATTACGTCACTCGTTCAGGTAGGAAGAGGCTGCTTCGATCTGCTCTTCGCTGATGTGGTCGGAGAGCGCGGCCATAAAAGCTTCGGTTGAGTCGAAGGGGCGCGCTGACATTAGTGCCTCGGCAATCTCGTCAGTGATTCCCGGAATCTGCTTCAGTGTTTCGGCGTCGGAATCATTGACCTCGACCGGCACATAGATATAGCTTTCGTAGTATGCGACCTGCTGGTCGTCGACATATTTGCCGATTTCACGGCGAAACTGCTGAATGCTGACATATGGCTGATATTCGAAGAACTCTCGCACCATGCGATTGCCAAAGTCAGGGATTGTTTCCAGCAGCTCTTCGCGGGTCATGTCGTTCAGATTAATTCTGTCCAAGACTATCTCGCCATCAGCGGCTGTGTCTTCAGAGGTCGTGTCTTCAGACGGCTCTGCCGCGACCGATTCTTGCTGGGCAGTCGAGGACGAGTCCGCCGGCGAGGTCGGTGGCGTGCAAGCACTCTGAATAAGAAGGAAGGCAAGTAACGCAACAGAAAGGGCAGCACTTCTCATCGCAGAATTCATCAAGAGAAACTCCAGGTCATGTGGGGGCTTTCAGTTTCAAAAGCCGATATGGTTTGACAAAATTTGGTCGAGGAATAGATTACTCACGGCGCAAGGCTTCGATTGGGTCCAACTGCGCCGCTTGCGTGGCGGGGTAGTAACCGAAAAAGATGCCAACAGCGGCGGATGCGCCGAAGGCCAAGGGGAGCGACAGCGGCACGAGTTCGGTGCGCAGTCCGCCTAGTTCTCCGAAGACGAAAGAGCCGGCCACGCCGAAGATGAGACCGGCCAGCCCGCCGACCAGGCTGAGCATGACGGCCTCGAGCAGGAATTGCCGCTGCACGTCTCGCGGGCGTGCTCCGAGGGCCTGGCGGAGGCCGATTTCGCGAGTGCGTTCGGTCACACTGACGAGCATGATATTCATGATGCCGATGCCGCCCACGACGAGCGATACTGCGGCCACCCAAGCGAGTAGACTGCGGAAGGCTGCTGTGGTCGAGGCCCGGGCGTCGACAATGTCCTGCTGCGTTCGCACGCCAAAATTGGGTTCGGTGGGATCGACCTGACGGCGCCCGGCCAGCAGCGCGGTTATCTGCTCCATCACGCTGTCCAACACGTCGCCGTTCTCGGCTTTGACCAGGATCATACGGACCCTGTCACCGCCAAAGCCGGTGCCCCCGAACCTCTTGAAGACTACCGATGCCGGAATGTAGATGCGGCCGTCGTTGTCGGTTGCGCCGACGACGCCCTGTTCGGCCATGACGCCGATGACAGTAAAGCGGGAGGAACCGATACGGACCTGCTGACCTATCGGGTTGGCGGTATCGAACAGGTCCTCGGCAATGCCGGATCCGAGGATGGCGACGCGTTGAATTGCTTCGTTCTCGGCGTGGGAAAAGAAGCGGCCCTGCCCGATTTCATAGTCGCGTACTTCGAGAAAGTCAGCGGTTACGCCAACGATAGAGACACTGTTCAGCGTGGCGTTGCCGCCTTTGACAGTTTGGGTTGTGCTTTGCTCCAGGGAGACCCCGCTGACGTTTCTGAGGTTTTCGGAGAGGAAGATAACCTCGTCATATGTAAATGTCGTGATGCCGCCGGCGCCCCCGCCCCCGCCTGAGAACCCTCTTCCGGCGCCGCGGACGCCACCAAAGCTGCGGAATGGGGTTACCATGATCAGATTGGCACCCAGCCCGCTGATTTGATCCTCGATCTCTGCCTCTGCGCCGGCGCTGACGGCCAGCATGATGATTACAGCGGCGACACCGATAATGATGCCAAGGGTGGTAAGAAATGAACGCAGCTTGTTCAGCGTCACGCCTTCCCAAGCGACGCGAAAGGAGTTGGGGAGAGTCATCCCATGCAGGTCTTTGAAGGATTCATCCTCCAGACTCGGTCTGCCTACGGGTGCAGTTCTGACAGAGTCCTGCAGCATGTGCAATTTCTCCTCTTAGTTTACCTGTTCGTCGTGCGGGCCGTTGGAATGACGGGTATTCCTTTGGCGTTTTCGGCGGATGTCAAGCTACCACCATTCGATCGATCTCAGACTGAGGCGCGACGACCTTTCCGTCCAGAACATTGACGACCCGCTCAGCCTCTCGGGCGCGTTCTGCCTCGTGTGTAACCATCACTATCGTCGCTCCCTGCTGATGCAGCCGATGGAAAATAGCCATGATTTCAGTGCTGGAGCGGGAGTCAAGGTTCCCTGTAGGCTCGTCGGCCAGAATGAGTGACGGGTCGTTAATCAAAGCCCTGGCGATTGCTACTCGCTGCTGTTGTCCACCGGACAACTCGGTGGGCAGGTGGTGCAAGCGTTCACCTAAGCCGACGAGATCCAGCACTTCTGAGGCCCGCTCGCTGCGCTGATCCTCGGTCCAGTTCTGGAAGCCGTTGTACATCATTGGCAGCATCACGTTTTTGCGCGCGCTCAGGCGCGGCAAGAGATTGTAAGACTGAAAGACGAACCCGATTTTGCGATTGCGTACCGATGCCAGCTGGTCGCGATTGAGGCTGCTAACGTCCTCGCCGTCGAGAATGTAGAGACCGCTGGTGGCACGGTCCAGGCAGCCAATGATGTTCATCAGGGTGGACTTACCTGAACCAGAAGGCCCCATGACGGCGACAAACTCGCCGCGTTCGACTTGCAGGTCCAACTCATCGAGAGCATGGACTGCGATGTCCCCTTCGCCATAGGTTTTGGTCAACTTGATTATTTCGATGACGAGATCGCTCATATCGTTACCGTCTTTTGCGGGTTGCGAGTGGGTGCGCTGTGCAAAGCGATTAGTTGCTCCCCACCTGGGCGTCGCCGGTACTGATGGTCTCGCCTTCTTCCAGCCCAGTAAGGACCTCAGCGCTGACGAAATTCCTCAGGCCTACCTGCACAGGGCGAAATTCAAGTTCTTCACCGGGTCCAACCACGAAGACAGCGAATTGCCCGGGACTGATTTCTCTCAGGGCCTGGACGGGTACGAGCAGCGTATTTCTGGCTTCGCCGGCGATAATCTCTACCTCAGCGTTCATGCCGAACAGGAGAGGCGCCGCGTGTTGGGTCATGTCGATACTGGCCCATGCTTGAATGGCGGATGCTCCGTCAACCTCAACCAGAGCCGGTTCGACGCGTGTAATCTCTCCTGTGTAGCTGAATTCGGGGAAAGCCTCGAAGACGATGCTGACAGGAAACCCTGGCACGGCGGCGGAAATGTCCAGCTCTTCGATCCAGAAGCGGACCTGGGCGACATCGATGTTGGCCATGCCGATGATTGGCCCTCCGGTCACGGCGTCCCCTTGCTCAATGGAGACAGAAGTGACTACCCCTGCCATTGGCGCCCGAATGGCGCCGCCTTCGATTTCACGCTTAACGTCTTCAGCAGCCAGGCGGGCTTGCTCCACAGCCAATTCAGCCTTTTCAAGGGCTTCAGCGCTGGGCCCGTCCAGAAGGTCTTCCAGCGCGGCGCGATTCTGTTCTACTTTCGCCCTTGCTGCAGCCACGTCCAGTTCTTCGGCGCTTTGAAGCAGAAGGTTGAGTGTATTTTGGGCCTGCAAGACTCGCCCTCTGGCTGATTCGACCTCGTCTTCTGCAGCGCCCGCAGATCCAATATTGAACTGGGCCAGGGCCTTTTCGTAGGCGAGTGTAGCTGCTTGCAGGTTTGCTGCCTCAGAGGTTCTGCCGACGTCGTTGCGCCAGGCGACCCTGTCGTAGGCGGACTGGGCCTCGGCCCTGGCGACTTCCGCTGACTTCAGGTCGGACTGCAGGCTTGTCATTGTATCGTCGGAAGGACCGGCCAGGAGCGTGTTGAGGGCGCTTTGCGCGCTGACCAGCTCGCTGCGGGCGGCGTTGACTTCCTCTGCTGTGGGAGGAGCCACGAGACGGTCATATTCTGCCTGCGCGGTGGCCAAACTGGACTGCGCCGCGGCAAGGTCGGCCCCACTCACTTCTCCCGTCAACTCGATGAGCGCGATTTCTGCCAGGCGCAGGTTGATCTGGGCCGAGATGAGCTGTGAATTCAGGGCAGAATCATACGCCAGCGTTGCCAGCACCTGATTTACATCGACCCGGTCGCCAACATGTGCGGCAATACTGCTGACTATACCACTGCTGGGAAAGCCGACCTTTGTCTCTTCACCTGCGAAGAGCGTACCGATTCCTCCGGCAGTCAGAACGAGATCGCCGCGGCGCACCAGGGTGGTCTGCAGTTCAGGCGCGGCGGCTTCAGGCTGTTCGGTAACGAAATAGGTGTTGTAACCGTAGTAGGCACCGGTGCCGAATACGAGCAGTATTACGAGACTCAGAAGAATTGTCTTCATCGTTAGTCTCCGTTCCCCGCGGTTTGGCGACTGGGTGGGGCAACGTTGCTAGAGTGAAGCCTTGGACTCGAGAAGCTCAATCAGAGGGGCCATCAGTATGCCGAAACGGCCGCCAGCTCCGCCGGGGCCGCCTTGCCCGCCGCCGCCTTGGAAACCACCTTCGGGAACTTCAACTCCCATTTCCTGCAGTCTCTCGCTGCGTTCTTCCGGCGAGAGGTCCTGCATCTCCTGACGGAATGCGGCCCGTTCCTCGGCCGACATATCGGCAAAAATGCCGCCTTGGCCCCCTTGGCCCCCTTGGCCTCCCTGCCTGCCCTCGCCTCCTTGCCCGAACTGGGGCAGCTCTAGCCCATTCGCTTCAGCCCAGTCGTTCATGTCGGTGAAGGTCAGTTGCATGGCGCCGATGGCGTCGATCTGCGCGTCGGTCAGGGTTCCTTCGATCTGGCGGAGAATTGCTGCGCGTTCAGTCTGGTTTTGGATGGTCCCACTTTGAAGAGCTTGCCACAGAGCCAGCATTGACGCCGCTTGGGCTCCGTTCACGGCATGATCAGTATCTTCCAACTTGAGAATCCCCAGAATGAGCTGGTTCGTCGGGGGTAGGGCTCCTTCGTAGGAATTGTCCAACGACGAAGATGACTGGCCGTCGGCGGTTGAAACAGTCTCAGTCTCTTGCGTTGAGCCATTGGCGGCCTCGTCGGCTCCTGCCGGCGGGGAATCGTCGTTTCGGTTGCAGGCGGAAAGTGCCAAAATAGTTACAGCAATAAGAAGGACTGCCAGTGCCCGATTCATATACTTGACTTCCTTTCTGCTGGAGGCGCGCGGCTGCCTTTAGTCCGCAACACTTCATCGGCTGAGTAGCCAACTTCCTATTCCTACTCTATTAGTTGCCTGTTAACAGGATATTAACACGATGTTGAGATGCCGCAACATTGCTAGAGATTCAGGAATCTGTCCTAGAAGGGTGTTCGCTGTGGTTGGTTCGCAGCCCCAGGTGACCTGTTGAAGTCTTCAGATTCTTACTGGAAATCGGGGCAATGCGATGGCATGTTAAGGTAGCCTGCCGTAGCAAACTACAGTAGGAATTCAGAAGCCAAGCCTTTTGGTTGCGTAGCTCAAGGGGAAACTTACTTGCTTGCTTTGTGCGGCAACTGCCGGGGACGCTATATTCAGACGTCTTCTCCCGAAAGTAGGCCGGATTCTGGCTGGGCGTTGACTCGCCTAGAATTGTAGGCACAGATGCGCGAAGACAGCCTACATTGTGCCGGCATTGAGCCTTCTATACTTAATGGTCTGATCAGAGGCGGACGGAAGTCAGGATGATTCGAAGAAGAGAGGACGGCCATTCCGCAGGCTGTGTTGCGGGTGCGAAAGGGGGGCCAAGGACGGTACCGGGGCGGCGGGGAATCCGTTGTCACTCGAGCCTGTCTTGATAATCTTAGCGAAGGTGAAGAGTGTTTCCTCGGTATCAGACAGACGCGAGAAGAGTTCTTACAATTTCGAATGGGGTCAGTTTAGTCGCTCGTTAACCAGGCTCAATCCTTTCAGGGTACGACTTTGCCACTCTTCTGAGGGTCGTCTTATCGTGTTGGTGGTGACTCTGAACAGGCAGATTGCTTCGCGCAGGTTGAGCTCCTGCTCGCTCCAGTGAAATCGATTGAGGGCAGCCGATTTGAGCTGGGCGTAGTAGGCGCCGCTCACGTCCTTTTTGGGTCTGCGTCCCATGCAGGACGCCCATTTGAGGTGTGCCAGGAAGTTTCCTACATCCAACATGGGGTCACCGGGGCCGGCTTCTTCAAAGTCGACTATGGCGACGCGCCCGTCTGGCAGGGCCAGCATCTGATCATCGTAGAAGTCGTTGTGAGCGGTCGTTGTGGGCTGCCACGAACGAGCAAAGGGGTCCAACGCCTGCGTAACCGTGTCGAGAAGCTCATGTGCAGTGTCGAAGCCGTCTAGTGCATGTCTGAAGGTTCGTTTTGCCCTCCGATATGCCCCTTCCAGATTGAACGGGCAACCTTCCGTCTGCAGAGGAACTGCCCAGAGGCTCTCGAGTGCTTCCAAGACCAGATCGGGTTCTGGTGGTCTGCCACTGCCCATGAGCCGACGTACGTTCCTACCGGGAATCTCGGAAAGCCAGACGACCCCTCCTTCGCCCCAGGATCCAACGACACTGGGAACTGCGAAGTCGGAGTGCCCGGCCAGCTCTGCAGCCGCGAGCAGATTGGGTAGCGCTGAAGGTCTCATCACGCGTACATACAAACGAATCTTGCCAGATCGATGTCGAAGTACGGCGCGACTGCCCGGTCGGTATCGTACCATTTCCACACGCAGCTTGCGCCTTGGGAACGCAAACACGTGTTGATTCAGCAGTCTCAGACCCGAGTCGGGATGGGCAGCTGTCTCAAGCCCCGGTAACGCATGGTCCTGCGGGTAGCGAGAGAATGATAGCGGCTTGCCCGATTCAAGACGGAAAGTGAAAATCTCCGACGGGATGTATGCCTCTGGATCCCACTCGGCGATGTAACTTACGACTGCTGTTCTTCCGGGTATGTGGCTGAACTGGCGCACGCGAATCTGAACAGGGGAAGCGTCCCAGAATTCAGAATATTCTCGAGCTGATTGCCAAACCCACTGCCCGTCAAAGAGATTGGGCAGCCCAGGCAGACTAGAGTCTTGGGGGAATGCTACCTGGGGATAAAGTGGAATGGTTGCAGACGAGGCTTGGGGTTGTTCTTTAACTGCTAACACTGCTTGCTCCGCTGTCTGAACCGCTTGATGGTGTGGGCGTGTCGATGCCGTCGCTGTCGGTGCCATCGTTGTCGGTTGGTGTGGGCGTGTCGATGCCGTCGCTGTCGGTGCCATCGTTGTCGGTTGGTGTGGGCGTGTCGATGCCGTCGCTGTCGGTGCCGTCGTTGTCTGTCGGCGTGGGCGTGTCGATACCGTCGCTGTCGGTGCCGTCGTTGTCGGTCGGTGTGGGCGTGTCGATGCCGTCGCTGTCGGTGCCGTCGTTGTCGGTCGGTGTGGGTGTGTCGATGCCGTCATTGTCGGTTGTTGTGGGTGTGTCGATGCCGTCGTTGTCGGTTGTTGTGGGTGTGTCGATGCCGTCGCTGTCGGTGCCGTCGCTGTCAGTGCCATCGTAATCGGTATATGGTGTGAACTCACCATCATTGTCAGTAAAGGGAGGTGTGCTGAAGCCGTCATTGTCTGTCGTCGGGGTGTCGATTCCGTCGTAGTCTGTCAGGGGAGTACTGTATCCGTCGTTGTCGGTGCCTGGGGGCTGGGATCTTACGGTGGGGGTCGCTGTCGGCGTAGGCGTGACGGTTGTTGTTGACGTTAGCGTTGGCGTTGCGGTCGGTCCATTTGATCTGGGGCCGACGCCTGGCGAAGATCGGACTGATACACTCGCGGAGGCGGTTGGCGTAGCAGTGGGTGTGGAGGTTGGGGTGGAGGTTGGCGTGGAGGTCAATGCGCCGGCGGTTGCCCCTACCGTTGCATCAACATATTGTGCCCATGGCCCGGTATTTCCTGACGCGCCCACTCCACGGATAGTGTAGATGAAGGAATCGCCCGCAGAGAGGCCTGCGTGTTGATGGCTTGTGCCAGTCAGGTTGTCGCCGCCAATCAGTTGCCAGTCATGCACGGGCTCCCAAGCCCAGAGTTCGTAGCGTACCGCGCCGGATATTCCGTTCCAACTGAGGTCAACCTGACTGTCACCAGAAAGCGCCGTTAGCACAGGGGCGACTGTCAGCGACCCGGGCACGGCAGTTGTCGCAGTCACATAGGCTGACCAAGCGCTTGCTTCACCTGTCCCGCTTATCGCACGAATGGTGTAATTGTAGGTCGTACCGGGGACGACCTCTGTGTGAGTGCAGGTGGTTGCGTTAAGATTCTCTCCGCCGATTTTCTGCCAGGCGTTTGTTTGATCATACGCCCAGAGCTCATAGGAATCAGCGGCAGCAGTTGCGTTCCAGGACAATTTTACACTGGCGCCATTCGCCTCTGCCCGTAGAGTCGGGACGCCCGGCTCGTCGACACCATCATAGTCGGTATAGGGTGTGTCTACTCCGTCATTGTCGGTCGACAAGGGAGTATCTATCCCATCGTTGTCGGTTGCGGGTGTATCGACCCCGTCGTAGTCTGTATGGGGCGTGTCAAAGCCGTCATCGTCGGTGGGCGGCGGTGTATCACCATCGTCGTTGTCGTCGCCGCCCTCCTCTTCCACGTCTAGATTGGACCTGAAAATGTGCCCCATGGGTTCAAGTTTGCCATCGTTGCCATCGGCAAGGACGGCAACAGTCCCGCGTAGGGACAGAGTGGCTGCTAAGAGGAGGGTGCAGGGGAGACGGAGGAGATTGTTCATTTTCGACCTCCAGAACAGATCGTTAAGACGGGTCACGCTGTCGGAGTTGAGCCGCTTTTCCGACACTCATGAGTTTAGGAAGAACAGAAAGCTCACGCGATGTAGGAGTCCGAAGGTAGTTCTGGCAGACCCTGGCGTGTTTCGGCTCTTTCCTAGGTTGTCTGGATGAGCCGGGCGTGAAAACGGGAACTGATGGCGGACGACTGAACAGCGAGACAGAAAAATTGTCAGGCCTATCTTTCGGCACAGAACCTCTCACTTTGCTCTTCTCCCTTGGACACTTCATTTTGGAGGCCAGACCAGTGGGAAAGCAGAATTCGCCCGCCGCGTGTAACTCTGACAGAAATCTTACAACAGACTCATTTAGAAAATGTGAAGGAGGTGTTTCGAAGTTGTTTTACTTAGGAAATTTGGGGATTGGGGGATTTGGGGAGTTGAATTGTGAATCGTGTGCCTTCGCCCGGGGTTGATTCGGCAGAAATGGTGCCGTCATGGGCTTCGACGATGGCTTTGGCAATGGCGAGCCCCAGCCCGGACTGCGCTTGTCCGTCGCGGTGGCGGGACCTGTCGACTTTGTAGAAGCGGTCAAAGATGTGGTCCAGTTCTTCAGGAGGTATACCTGTTCCGGAATCGGCAACGTGGAGGGTGACCGTGCCGTCCTGGTTGGTTCCACTGAGGACTATTTCTCCTTCAGTGGTGAATCGCAGTGCATTGGCAACCAGATTGTCGAGGACCTGGGTCATTCGCTCCACGTCAACGGACACTGAAGGAAGTGTGTCAGGCGCGACTACCTCCATTGAATTGTTTTTCTGGCGGGCTGAGACAACGTGCGCCAGGCCAGCTCGTTCCAGCAGTGCCTTGGGATCGATAACACGGCATGAGAGAGTCAACTCGCCTGCGTCTGCCAAGGACAGCGTTCGCAGGTCTTCTACCATGTGTTGAAGATGGACTACTTCCAGGTGGAGAAGCTCATAGAGCTCTTCTTCTCCTTTGATCGACCCGTCGCGGAGGCCCTCGGTATAGCCTCGCAGAATGGTAAGGGGCGTTCGCAGATCGTGAGCGATGTCGGCTGTCATCTGACGGCGAAGGCCGCTGGCTTGGGCCAGGTCTTTGCTCATCCTATTGAATGCGGTCGCCAGCTTTCCGATCTCATCCTGAGAGGGCGTGTCCACTTGCTTGCCAAACTGACCGGCGGCCATCTCCTGGGTGGCAAGTGTAAGTTGGCGCAAGGGGCGCGTCAGGGCGCGCGAAAGGAGAATGCCCAGTGCCAGGGCAAGTAGACCGGCGATGATGGCGGCCAGGACTGTCGCCTGGTTAACGCTGTATAGGAAGAAGCTTTCAGGTGAGAATCCCGGCAGACTCTCTCCCGGTATTGCGCTGCCGCTCAGGTAGGCAGTTCCAACTAACTCGTCGTCGTGGATGACAGAAATGCCCCCGCCCGAATCGGAGGCATCTGCTTCTCGTCCCACTTGACCGGGTTCGGGCGAGTAGATGATTTTGTGATTGCTGTCAGCCAGGACGATCAGTCTGCTCAGAAAGCTCAATGAGGGCTCCTCGTTCAGCCACTGTTCAATGCCCTCCCAGCTATATTCGTTTTCCTCATAGAAACCCAGCAACAGAACGGCAACGACTGAATTGTCGCTATTTTGCGAGACGAAGCGATCGAAGGCCAGCCGCGTTCGTTGCGCGCTAATGGCCGCGACCAGCAGAGAGCCTGAAATACCAACTGCGAGAAAGGCAAGCGTAAGTTTGACTGCCAGAGAGCGGATCATTTAGTTGGTTTCCGCGGCAAAGCGATATCCCATGCCGTAGACTGTCTGAATATAGCGTGGCTTGCTGGGAACAGGTTCTATCTTGGTGCGCAGGTTACGAATGTGAACGTCTATTGTACGCTCGTAGCCCTCGTAGGCGTCACCGCTGACCGTCTCCAGTAGGTCGAGGCGAGAGAAGGCACGTCCGGGCGACAGCATGAATGTCTCCAGGAGGTCGAATTCCGAGGGGGTTAAGGAGACTGGGTGACCGCGGACCTGGACTGTGCGGCCAGTTCGGTCGAGAGCGATCTCGGCTGAACGAAGAATCTCGGGCAGACGGTTCTGCTGCCCGGCCCTTCTGAGCACCGCGCGAATGCGGGCGATCAGCTCCTGGACGCCGAAGGGTTTGGTCACATAGTCGTCGGCGCCCAACTCGAGGCCTGCGACTTTGTCGCTTTCCTCCAGTTTCGCAGTCAGCACGATTATCGGCGCGTCGGATTCCTGCGTAAAGTGACGGATGAAATCATAACCTCCCATCTCGGGCATCATCAGGTCGAGGAGAACGAGATCGGGCTTTTCATAGCGCGCTGTGAACAGTGCGTCGCGCCCGTTGGCCGCTGCAACGACGCGATATCCCTCCTGCTCCAGGTAGACGCGTACCATTCGCCGCAGATTCATATCATCGTCGACAACCATAATTGTCTGAGACACGGCGGTATGTCCTGCTCCTGTAATGGAATGTCAGTACAGGCGAGTTAGGGAGGATGGCGGCATGGACATGGTTGCAAGTGTATCCAAACCAAAGTTTGTTAGGAAGTCAACTCTATTTTCGCGCAGAGATGTTCAGAAAGTATGAAGACATATTGAAGATTCGACAAGGCCGTTGGAATACGGGCTGCGACGGCGGATCGCATCTTCGCCACGCCGGCTCGGGTCTGGCGCGCAAGGAGAGGGCACCGTCCTACTATGTCCGTGCACCTGTGTTGGCAAAATTCGGCTGTGGTACAATGCTGGCTGGAGGGGGCTGGCTGGAGGGGGCTGGCTGGAGGGGGCTGGCTGGAAGGGGCTGGCTGGACAGGGCCGAACAAAAACTGGCTCCTTTCTCCAACAGTCGAAACCGAAGTTACCTCGGACCCGAACTCAGATCCAATAAACTGAAAGGAATCATGAGATGTCTCAGGCGGCAATAGGAATACACCGGCATATTCGCTCTTCAATTCATTCAGCAGTTGAGGGGTTGTCGGCCCGGCAGCTGCACGCAATGCCGGACGGGTTTGATAACAACGTAGCCTGGAATGTAGGGCACCTTCTGGTCGTACAGCAGCGGTTGCTCTATGAGCGCTGCGGGCTAACATCGTCGGTATCTGAAGATATGGTCCCGCTGTATCTGCCAAACACGTCTCCGGACGACTGGGAGACTGAGCCGGATGCCGAGGCGTTGGTGGCGATGCTGATGCCGCAGCAGGAGCAACTGGAGGCGGACTACGCTGCGGGACGGTTCAGTGAAAGCGAGTTTACCCCGTTCACGACCGGGTCTGGGGTCTCCTTGTCCGACTTTGAGGGGACGCTGGTCTTCAACACGTATCACGAGTCGCAGCATTTCGGATTCATTCAAGCATTGATAAACCTCGTTGGCTGATCCTGATGAGCGAAGTTGTTATTGTCAGTGCCGTACGCACGCCTATCGGCAGGATTCGAGGGGCACTCGCCTCGGTTCGACCCGATGACCTGGCGGCACTTGTTGTCAGGGAAGCGGTAGCGCGGGCCGAAGTGGAGCCCTCGGAGATCGAGGAGGTCTATCTCGGCTGCGCCAACCAGGCCGGCGAGGACAACCGCAATGTCGCCCGCATGGCCGCTCTGCTGGCCGGGCTGCCGCAGGAGGTGGCGGGCGTAACCGTGAACAGGCTGTGCGCAAGCGGGCTCACGGCTGTCAATCAGGCTGCAAGGGCGATTCTGTGCGGCGAGGGCGTTGTCTTCGTGGCCGGCGGCGTCGAGAGCATGACACGTGCGCCCTACTCCTTGCCCAAGAACCCGACCGGCTTTGGTCCGTCTGGCAATATTACCGGTTTCGATACAACCCTGGGCTGGCGCTACCCGAACCCGGCGCTTGAAGCGCTCTTCCCCCTGGAGGCGATGGGAGAGACGGCGGAGAACATCTACGACATGAGTTGCGCGTCAGAAATCGCGGGAGGCGAGATCAGCCGCGCAGAACAGGACCGTTTCGCGTTGCAGAGCCAGCGGAGAGCGGTTCGAGCAATAAACGAGGGCCGCTTTCAGCGGGAGACGGTACCCGTGAAGATTCCGCAAAGGCGAGGCGATCCTGTCACGGTGGATACCGACGAACATCCCCGCTACACGAAGACGGACGAGGGCTATCAGCTTGCGACAAGCATGGAGGCCCTGGGCGGTCTGCGACCTGCGTTCCGCAAAGGCGGGACTGTGACCGCCGGCAACGCGAGCGGGTTGAACGACGGCGCTTGCGCGCTGGTCTTGACGTCACGTGAGAAGGCCGAAGCCCTCGGGGTCAGACCACTGGCGCGGTGGGTGGCTTCGGCGGCGGCGGGGGTCGACCCAAGGGTGATGGGCCTCGGGCCGGTGAACGCCGCGCGCAAGGTGTTGAAACGTTCGGGGCTATCCTCTGACGACGTCGATCTTGTCGAAATCAACGAGGCGTTCGCGGTGCAAACTCTGGCCGTGGTAAGGGAGCTGGGCTTGAGCGAAGCGATTACAAACGTGAACGGCGGGGCGATAGCTCTCGGCCATCCGCTGGGCTGCTCTGGCGCCCGTATTTTAGCTACGCTCATCCACGAAATGCAGAGACGGGCTGCTGCAGGCAAGACTGCGCGCTACGGATTGGCGACACTTTGCGTAGGCGTGGGCCAGGGCGAAGCGACAGTTGTAGAGAGGTTGGACGAGTGAAGGAAATACCGTTGATCACGCCGTCAGAGGCGGCTGCCCTGGTCAAAGATGGGGACACGGTCCTGGTGGGCGGGTTTGGCATGACAGGCAATCCCACCCAGGTTTTGCATGCGCTGGCAGAGTCGGACGTTGGCGGTTTGACTTACATTGCCAACAACGTTGGCGAGCCAGGGCTGGGCGGGGGTCGACTGCTGCGCAACGGGCAGATCAAGAAGGCGATCGGCTCGTTCTTCACCAGTAACCCGGAGGCGGTGGCGGCGGCACAGTCGGGGGAGATTGAGTTTGAAGTGGTGCCGCAGGGTACGATGACGGAGGCCATCCGTGCGGGCGGGGCGGGGATTGGCGGATTTTATACACCTACGGCGGCCGGCACTGTGCTGGGCGAGGGGCGGGAAACGAAACGCATCGATGGCCGTTTGCATGTATTTCAACCGGCTTTGCGGGCCGATGTTGCGCTGATCAGGGCGTGGACGGCTGATACGGCCGGCAACCTGGCCTACCGCATGACCGAGCAGAACTTCAACAGAGCAATGGCCACAGCAGCAGACGTTGTCATCGCCGAGGTTGAGGCGTGCCTGCCGGCAGGGGAGCTGGCCCCGGAGGCCGTCCATACACCGGGCTGTTACGTTGACTACCTGGTGCCGGTGACGACGTCTGAGGCCGACCTGGGTTCGTCGGCGTCGATAGCTGACAGCGGCAAGCGAGCAGGGGGCATGCGTATGCAACTGGCGCGGCGGGCGCTGGCCGAACTAAAGCTGGGGGACATTGTCAACTTGGGCGTCGGCATCCCGACGCTGGTCGCCGACCTGATTACGCCGGAACACGGCATCATTTTGCATACTGAGAACGGCATGTTGGGGGTCGGCCCGGCGCCGGAGAGCGGTGGGGCGATGGATTACCCGATTAACGCCAGCAAGATTCCGGTTACCGCGCTGCCTGGGAGCAGTTACTTTGACAGCGCGGACTCTTTTGCCATGATACGCGGCGGGCACGTGGATGTGGCGATTATGGGAGGCCTGCAAGTGGATGAGCAGGGCAATCTGGCGAATTGGGCGGCGCCGGGGAGGCCGCTGTTGGGGGTGGGCGGGGCGATGGATTTGGCTTCGGGCGCTAAGCGTTTGATTGTGACTATGACCCACGCCAGCCGAGACGGCCGGTCCAAGATCGTTCCCTCGTGTACGCTGCCGTTGACGGCGACGGGTGTGGTGGACGTGATCATCACTGAACTGGCGGTTTTCCGGTTTTGCGGCGGACGGTTGACCCTTACGGAACTGATGGAGGGGATTACGCTCGACGAGGTACGCTCAAAGACAGAGGCGGCGTTCGAAATCGCTATGGCAGCCTGAGCCATTTTGCCCAATCGTTCTATGTGTCGCTCACTATAGGAAAGAAACACCAACAATGAAGTCAGAGAACTTACCGTACGTATTTGCAGTGGTCGTAATGGCAGTTCTGTTGTTCGCGGCCTGTGTGCCGCCTGAGGTTCCTGCGGAAACAGAGAACTCCCTTGCCCAGGAGGCATCGGCTCAGACTGAAACTGAAGCGGGCCAGGCGGAAGTCGCGGGCGATGAGTTTCCCATCGAAGTGCTGTATTTTACCCCTTCGCAGACAGAGGGCCCTTACTATCCGGTCGAGAAGCTAACTGACCGAGATAACGACCTTTTCGTTCTGGAGGGCGCAGACGGCAGCCCGGCAGGAGAGGTTCTGGCGTTTGGCGGCAGGCTGTACGATGGCTCCGGTATGCCTATTCCCGGTGCAGTCATAGAGATCTGGCAGACTGATGGCAAAGGGATCTATATGCATCCCGGCGATTCGGACAGTGCAGATCGGGACGCGAATTTCCAGTACTACGGAGAAGCGATTACCGGAGAAAGTGGGGGCTACACGTTCAGGACAGTTATGCCGGGCGAATATGACCCGCGTCCCAGACATATCCATGTCAAGGTCAGGGTTGACGGTCAGGAGGTACTGACCACTCAGTTCTATTTCAGTAACGACCCGGAGGCTTCTGCAGACTCCATTTTCGCACGTACGGGCGAGGAGGTAGAGGCCCTGATCATGGAGATCGAGGAAGGGATAGACTTCGAAGGGAACCGGGCGCTGGTCGGTAGGCGCGATATCATTTTGCGAATGAATCTCTCTGAGTGAGGGTTCGCAAGGGAGGATGTAATCTGGTGAAGTTGCAAGAGCTGGGCAATCCCAAGTACATCGCTTTGGAGACTTTTCGAAAGAATGGGCAGGCTGTCAAGACCCCGGTTTGGACCGTGGAACAGGACGGCAATTTGCTGGTGTGGACGCAAGGGGACAGCTGGAAGGTCAAGCGCGCGCGCAGCGATGCGCGTGTACGGGTAGCCAAATGCGATATGAGGGGAAACGTCGAGGGTCCTTGGGTGGATGGCGTGGTCTCGTCTATCTCAGATGACGACCAGGTGAAAAAGTCAATGGCAAGCAGTCTGAGAAAAAAGTATCCCCTGATGGTAGCCTTCGTTTCCCTGGTGGCGATATTGCGTGGAGAGAACAAGGGACAGGTGGTCATGGAAATCGAGGATGCATGACCGGCGTCCTGGCAGAACAGCGGGTTCTTGGCGTCATTTTGGCATTGGCAGACTGGTTTGCGGAATAAGAGACTGAGTCGATCACTTGCTCAGTTCAGACTACAGGAGCAGATTCCTCATGAGAGCTGTGATGGTCATGTTCGATACGTTGAACAGGCACATGTTGCCGCCCTACGGTTGCGATTGGACGCATGCGCCGAACTTCACTCGCCTGGCGGAGCGAACAGTCACTTTCGACAACTGTTATGTGGGTAGTATGCCCTGTATGCCGGCGCGACGGGAGCTGCATACGGGCCGCTACAATTTCCTTCATCGCAGCTGGGGGCCGCTTGAGCCGTTCGACAGTTCGATGCCGGAACTCCTGTCGGAGAACGGCGTTTACACGCATCTTAGTACAGACCACCAGCACTATTTCGAGGATGGGGGCGCGACCTATCACACTCGCTACGATAGCTGGGATTTTCACCGCGGCCAGGAAGGCGACGCCTGGATCGGGCAACTGGCCGATCCGGAAGAGCCGGAAAACATCAACAGGACGTCTTCATCCAGCTTGCGGCCTTCCCAGCACGGCACCAAACGCCGGAATGGAAACACGCCTCGGCAGGACTGGATCAACCGGGCGGTTATGGACAGCGAGGAGAAGCAGCCGCAGCCGAAGACCTTTGCAGCGGGGTTGGACTTCATCCGTCGCAATCAAGAGGAGGACAACTGGTTCCTTCAGGTAGAGACGTTCGATCCTCACGAGCCCTTTTTTACGCAGCAGAAGTACAAGGATCTCTATCCGCACGAGTACACTGGCAAACTTTTCGACTGGCCATCCTATCGAAAAGTTGAGGAAACAGAAGACGAGGTGCAGCATTTGCGCTACGAATACGCGGCGCTGCTGAGCATGTGTGACGAGTACCTGGGCAAGGTGTTGGACCTGATGGATGAATTGAGCATGTGGGACGACACGATGTTAATCGTGTGCACCGACCACGGTTTCCTGTTGGGCGAGCACGACTGGTGGGCCAAGATTGTGCCCCCCTTCTACAACGAGGTTGCCCACACACCGCTCTTCATCTGGGACCCTCGCAGCCGGGTTGCCGGCGGACGCCGGGCACAGCTGGCGCAGATGATAGACCTGCCGGTGACGCTGCTGGAATACTTTGGCGTTGAACGGCCGCTGGACATGGAGGGGATCCCACTAGGCGAAACCATCGCGGAGGATGCGCCGACCCGCGACGCAGTTCTGTTCGGCGTTCACGGCGGGCACGTGAATATTACGGACGGGCGCTATGTGTACATGCGCGGACCGGTCGACCCTTCCTACAACCAGCCCTTATTCAACTACACACTGATGCCCAATCATATGCGGGGCCGCTTTGACATCGAGGAACTGCAGGACATAGAGCTGGCCGAACCGTTCTCGTTTACGAAGGGGTGCCGTACCATGAAGATCGCATCGGGCCAGGTCTTCGATGCTCCGCCACGATACACGATGCTTTTTGACCTGGAAGAGGATCCTGGGCAAGAGAAGCCGATTGACAATGTGGGCGAGGAGGCACGGCTGTCGGCGCGCATGGCCGAATTGATGCAGGCCAACGACGCGCCGCCGGAGCAGTTCGAGCGGCTGGGGCTGGCGGTTCTAGAGCCCAGTTAGGTGAAGAAATAAGTGCCTGGCACACAGTTCGTGTGCCGGCGCTGTTTCTGACAAAGGAATCTATTGGGAAATGCGCGTTGAAGCGCCGCCGGAATTTCTGGCGGGACAGACTACACGCTGATGAAACGCTTCTCGCGTAGACGGGCAGATTTGCCCTGCCGATCGCGCAGGTAGTAGAGTTGGGCGCGGCGCACTTTGGTCTTGCGCAGAACTTCAACTCTGTCGATGTTCTTGCTGTATAGCGGAAATGTACGCTCTACACCGACACCGTGTGAGCCTGTGCGGCGCACGGTATAGCTGGCGCCGGCGTCGCTGCCCCCGCGCTTCGAGATCACAACCCCTTGAAACACCTGAATACGTTCGTTGCGGCCCTCGGTGATTCGCTGGTGAACGCGCACCGTGTCGCCGGGATCGATATTCGCTGTGCCTTCGGGCAGCTCCGGCTGGAGAGAAGCCATTAGTGCATTTGTCATCTTAAGCCACCTTCTATCCTTTACATGGCCACCGCCGGAAGTTGCGATGCCCTCGTTTGCGCCTCAGAAGCTATTTGTGCTCTCACCCCAGTCGCGGAACCTACCAGCGGAAACAGGGACTTTGTCTGGCCCGGGGGCCCAGTCCCTCCGAGGTTTAACTTGTAAGCACACAGCCCCGCAGTCTACCATATCGGCGGGCACACGCCAAGTTTTAGACGCTACAGTTCGTCCCGAACGATGCGCACGCCCTCCACCATGTTTTTGAGCTTCTGCCTTGCGGCCCAGCGGGCTGTCTGACTGAGTCCGCAGTCTGGGGCGAAGGCCAGGCGGTCGGCGGGGGCGAACTCGAGACAGCGCCTTACCGTGTCGGCGACATGCTGTGGCGACTCGATGAAGTAGCTCTTTACGTCAATGATGCCCACAGCCGCGTCCCTCTTTTCGGCAATGTGTCCGATCACTTCGAGCTCCGAATACTCCCGGTTGGCCATCTCCACATGAATCTCGTCCACTTCCATTTCAAGGAAGGCAGGAAACATTGGCGCGTAGCGGCGGAAGCCGACCGGATGGCCCTTGTAGTTGCCGAAACAGAGATGGGTCGAAAGCCGGCATCTGCCAACGACAGGCTCCACGGTGCGGTTGAAGATGTCGACGAAGCGGGCGGGATCTTCGCGATAGGCGTAGCAGCTCATGGAAGGTTCATCCACGGTAATCTCGCGGCAGCCGGCCTCGACCAGATCCGCCAACTCCTTGCGAACGATCGGCAGGAGGGCCTCTGTTACAGCATAGCGGTCGGGGTAGTCGTTGTTGGGCAGCAGCCGGCCGCTGAGCGTATAGGGTCCGGGCACGCTTGCCTTTAGCGTCGGTCCCACTTCTGCGTCGGGCGTCAGCCTTTGCAGGCGCTGGAACTCTGCCACAGCGCCAAGCCCTTTTGGCGCTGCGAGCTCGCCAACTATCGCGTGTTTGCCGCGCTGGTCGTGCGCCGGGGGTCCCCAACGGCGCGGCGAGGCCTGTTCCGGCTGGATGCCTTCAAGGTAGCCGTAGAAGGAAAGATTGAAGTCCAGCCGGGTTTGTTCACCGTCGGTGATGACATCGGTCCCTGCCTCGATCTGGTCGTGGACGGCGGCAACGACGGCGTCGTCTACCATTTCGGCGATGTCTTCAGTGCCGAACTGGTCCAGATGCGCGCTGGCAAACTCGAGCCAGGCGGGAAAAGGATAGCTGCCAATAACGGTTGTACGAAGCGGAATGGGTTGCATGGTAAATTTGGCGTACTCTGGCGCCCCTTGGGTTAAGGCGGGGCGAAGGGACTTAGTGCGAATTGCCGGGCGTTTGGTCAGGCACCGTAGACCCGGCGAACCCGGCGGCGGTAATCGTCGTAGGAGGCGTCAAACTTGGCGGCTGAGGCGTCGCCGGAGAAGACGCTGCTGGAGAGGACGAGAGGCGGCTTGCCGCGCGCGGTCAGGCCAGCGGCTACCTGGCACTTAATGGCATTAACAACTGCAGCCGCGCCGATTGTCGAGCCTGGGCCGACCGGATCTTCGAGGCCATCGACTGTGACCATGGCATCGCCGGCGGGGGTACAGTTGTCTATAGTTACGTCTGCGATGTCCAGGAGCTTCTTGCCGCTACTATGTTTCGGCGCGGACGCGCTGCAGTGATCGACGGAGAGGACCGCTATTACAGGTAGGTCCAGCGCTTTTGCTTCCAGCGCCATGTCTACGATTACCTCATTGACGCCGCTGTTCGAGAAGATCATGAAACTGTCCGGCGGACGCAGTACGAAGTTTCGCAGAATTTGCCGTGCGAGGCCCTCCACGTGCTCGATGAACATGGCCTGACGTTGGCCGTTGGCACCGACGACCTGGTTGTGGAAGGTCAATGAGAGTTCAACGATAGGATGAAAGCCGGGAAAGGAGCCGTGGCGGGGATACATCTCCTCGATAAACATGCGCGAGTGGCCCGTACCAAACAGATGCACCAGTCCCTCTGCGGCGATGGTGTCCACGCAGATATCGGCAGCCCGTTGGATGTTCTCAGTCTGAGTGGCGACAATGCGGTCCAAGATGGCTTGGGCAGCCTTCAAATAGGCAGTTGCTGGATTCAAGGTGTTTCTCATCCTCCTGGGTCTGTCTCAGTACAGCCTGTGCGTCCTTCCTGTGCTGCAAAACCTACTTCGAAACTCACCAGTTGAAGGGAACTGTTCCCGTTTCATCCAGAGGATAGCCCCATCTTCTTATGTAGGTCTCACCGGGCAGGAACTCATCGCCGCGGTCATCCAGTTTATCCTGGAGCTGCGATTCCAGTTCGGCTTGCAGAGATTTCAGGACGGGGCGGTCAACCAGGTTGTCCATTTGGAAAGGATCGGATTCGTTGTCGTAGAGCAGCCACGGACCGTTGAGATCGCGGGCGTAGGTGTGGGTGCGCGTGCGAAGACCCCGGTACTCGCGGCCGCCGTCAGGTCTCAGGAACTGGCCGAAGGGATGGGGGCAATAGATGAGCGCAGCGCCGCCGGAGGGATCAGGGCCACCATCGAACGAGGCTGAGAAGTCCTTGCCCTCGACGGTATCAGGAACGGCCATATCGCACAGTGAAAGCAACGTAGGCAGAATATCGGGCGTATCGAGCAGCGCATCAATTTCTCGTCCCTGCAGTCCGAATCGTTGCGGCCAGCGCAGCAGGAAGGGCACGCGGATCGACTCCTCCCAGGGCCGCTGCTTTTTGACTTGTCCCTGGGATCCAAGCATATCACCGTGGTCCGACGTAAAGACGAAGATGGTGTTGTCGGCCAGGCCCTCTTCCTCGATGGTCTGCAACAGGGCGCCGAGGCAATCGTCGAGGGCTGTGCAGTGGGCATAGTAGCCAGAGATCCACTCGCGGGCTTCGGCAGCCATCTCCGGGGGTACGTTGGGTCTCAGTTCGATGTCCTCGGGAGGGTAAAGTTCGCGATAGGCGGCGGGGGCGGTTTCATAGGGAGCGTGGGGAGGACCCCATGAGAGGAGGAGAAGAAATGGGTTGCCGGTGTTGTCGTCGTCGTCGAGGTGCCGGCGGGCCCGCAGATAGGCCTGTACGTCTTTGGTCTGCTCAATGGCGTCGTAGCCCTCCCAGGTCAGCTGCTGGTCGGAGTCACCGGCGTAGTATTTGGAGTCGTTGTAGTCATGGGTGCATTCCAGCGTCTTCCAGTAGTCAAATCCCTGGCGGCTCTCAGGCGGGATGTAATTGCTGCGCCCGCGGCCGTCAACATGCCATTTGCCCACGTAGGCGGTATCGTAGCCGGTCGCCTTGAATAGTTTGGCCATCGAGACGGCATCATCGGCAAGGTGAACGTCATTGACGAACACGCCGTGGGTCAGTGCATGCTGACCGGTTAACAGGCAGGCACGCGCCGGGCAGCAGACGGGTATGCCTGCTACGGCGTGGGTAAAATTGATACTCTGCGCCGCGAGACTGTCGAGATGGGGTGTCCGGACCTGCCGGTTACCTGCGTAACCCGTGTCCTGAACCCGCCACTGGTCGGCAAAGACGTAGATGATGTTGGGACGATCCTGGGACATAGTTCGGTTTCTTTCGGTCGTTTGGAGCTAGAGTGAAACACCGAGCAGACCGCGCGTAAACTGGAATTCGATATTGCCTGCGCGCATCGCCTTCGGCTGGTGTTCGCCTTCAAGGGTCTGCGTCAACAGGGTGGCCAGATCCTGGGGCCAGGATTCGGGGTTGTTTTCGAGGATTGCGTCCATGTCTTCTACGTACTGCATTGCGGAGCAACCGGCCGTCGTTACCTGTAGCACAGGCACCAGGGGATGGCCTTCAATCGGGTGGCTGCCCACATAGGCCAGAATCGCCTCAACGCCGGCGCCGCCGAGACCGGTCAGCGTTTCGGCCCAGTGTTCGGTGGGCGTCTCCATAATGTGGAGTCCGCTCTGATCGGCAGCGTCGGCCAGAGCCTGCCCGTAAGCAAGGGTGGGGAGGTGCGGGCCGTCGCCAATGCACTCATCCAGGAATTCACGGGACGAAAGAAGCGGCGTATTTTCCGGGAGTATAACGGCGCCGCCGCCGGCCGCGATGGCCGCGGCCAACCGCCCAAATTGCCGAGACACTGCGGCCGGCGGATTTCCGGCGCTGAGAAGCCCGACTCGCACAGAAGATACGTCGGCCATCGTCTGCTCGGGCGTTTCCGTTGCGGCCAGTCGCTGGTCGAACCAGGCATCGACCTTCTCCAGTACGGCGTCGATGCCACCATCCAGTTGGATGCTGGCCCAGCCAAATTGGTCCAGGTCCATTCCGTGTTCTTCCAACTCGTTGCGGAAGTAGTCGTTGTGCGTCTTTTCGCAGCCGTGCTCCAGGAGCAGCGTCGCGGCGGCCTGCGGGTGTCGCAGATAACCCAGAACCGTGCGTACGTAGAGATCGCCGGTGTGTCCGCCGGAGAAGCCGCAACCTTCTGTATGGGCGAGCGCAACAAAGCGTTTGAGCAGGGGTGTTGCCTCGCTGCCAGTGGTGTAGCGGCTGTTAAGCCGGGCGGCGGCAATCTGCCCGATCTGGCCAGAGCAAAGGCTGGTCGGCAGAATCAGACCGATGCGTTCGGCAGCCGGACCGGTCGGCGTCGAAAATGCAGGATATGAGAAGTCGAGTTCAGGCGCGGCGGAGGTTCGGCGAAGCGGCAACGGGCGGCCTGCAGGCTGCGGCCTGCGGCTAATCTCTTCGACGCGGCCTGGTCCCGTCTGGCGCCAGTCGCGCCACAGCTGCACCTGGGCATGGCCTGCTTTCTCGCCGACTGTTCGCTCGCCAGACGCGGCGCGCACCGTGAGATCGAGCGTCTGGGCGCCGAGCTCGTCCATGGGTGTACCGTCCAGATACTGGCCCGCGTTCACGTCCATATCCTGGCTTAGCAACTCATAGCGGCGCGTTGTGGTCACGATCTTTATTGTGGGCACGAAGGGAAAGTTGGTGATCGAACCGTTGCCGGTGACGAAATAGATCATGTTGCAGCCGGATGCGACCTGGCCGGCAATGCTCTCCAGATCATTGCCGGGGCTGTCCATGAAGTAGTAACCGGGTTCTTTCATGGGTGCGCTATAGGGGATGACATGATCGAGGCGCACATCCGGGTGTCGTTTCATGGCCGCCCCAATCGATTTTAGGACGATATTGTAAAGGCCACGATATTTGTTACCGCCGGAGGGATTGCCGGCGGCAGAGTGGCCGTGCCAGGCAACCCGTTCCTGGAAGCGTTCAATGGTTTTGAGAAACTCGGCGGCGGTCTCTGTGTTGCTCACATTGAGCATGATATAGGGCTCGGCGCCAATCAGTTCGTCGGTCTCCGCGAGGTTGGCCGCGCCGCCGTAACGGACGAGTTCGCGTGCTACCCATGAGGCGAGTGGGTTGCCTGAGATGCCGGAAAAGGCGTCGGAGCCGCCGCACTGCAAGGCCAGCTTGAGTTCCGAGAGGGGCTGAGGCGTACGCGGGATTGCGTTTACCTCATCCAGCCAGCCTTGCACGATCGTTTCGGCCTGTTCCAGCCCGGTCTGAAATCCGCCCTCGAGGGTCAGAAAGGCATGGGGGACGGCCTCAATCGGGTAGTTGTTTTCAGTCAGAAAGGCTCGCAACAAGGCGTTGTTCACGGGTTCAAGACCGTAGTCCACGCACAGCACGGCCCCGACATTTGGGTGCGTTATGAACCCGGCCAGGGTGCGTAAGGTGGGCTCGATATTGTTGGGGTTATCGTGGCCGCCCTCGGTATGGGCAACGGCAACGATGCCGTCGATGTTACCGTATTGACTGGCGACGTCAGCGAGACGGGACTCCAGCTGGCGGACGAATCCGCCCGTGCGAGAGGAGGTACCGAGGAGAATGATTGTATTACGGGTTCCTACGCCCCGGCCATGGGGACGGGCATACCCTTCGAAGTAACTTTCTTCACTGTAGCGGGAGATCTGCTGGCCTGGCTGGAACTTGTCGGCGTTAAGTTGGTAGGCCTGAACGTGATCGGCGAAGTTCGGTTCGCCCGGTAGTTCGAAGTCAAGGGCGCGTACTCCGAGGGCGTCGAGCATCTCGGCGTTGCGAATGTATTCGCCTGGGGATATGGCCCGCGTCGCCAAGCCAAACGGCAGCTCCCATGAGAGAAGAGGAGCTCCTTCCGGGATCGGGGCCACTGCGAAACGGTGTCCTTCCATCGTGGTAAAGTCCAATGTCAAGACGGTTTCGCCGAGAGCGATCTGGGTACCTGCTGCCAGCTTACGTGTGGCGATGGCGACATTGTCGCCGGGTAGAGGCAGGCGGGCCACCTCATGGAAGGGCAGCGGAGAAGCGGTGTGAAAGTCGTGTGCTTGAGCCATGGCTTCACCCTCGCAGTGGGGAGACGGTTCTGTCAACTCCGATAGCCTAACACATTTGCCAGAAATCCCCAGTTTCAAGGCTGGCATATGGGCGGTTTCCCAGCCGATTTAGCCGTGAACAGGGCTCTGGAAAACGATCAAGCCTTCGGATGGCTATACGAATTCAGAGTCGGTCCGTCATTTCGGCGTCCAATTGTTCGAAGAAGCGGACCATAAACTGATGCCGCTGCGCTCCGATTTGGCGTGCGGTGGGCGTGTAGAGCGTAGCCAGGATACGACGAAGCTTGTAAATGAATTCGTGGACAGGCGTATACTCAGGGCCGGACGGCTGGGCGTTGTCCGACGGCGCCTCGTCGACGGGCTGGCTCCAGAGCCGGCTGCTATAGTTGCCGGCGTGGGCAAAGGCCCTGGCAACACCGATGGCACCGATGCTGTCCAGTTTGTCGGCGTCGTAGAGGCATTTCGCTTCCAGCGACTGCGGTTGGACGGAGGGGTCGCGATAGCGGTGGGCACGGATACAGTGGACGACATTCTCGATGCTCGGCGCGTTCATGCCGGCAGCGGACAGGTAGTTGGCGGCGAAATTGGCAGCCGCGAAGTGATGTGTCTTGCGTCCTTGCCCTGAAACGGGCAGGTCGTGGAGGAGGGCGGCCGCGCGCACGACTTCAGTGTCGGCGCCTTCGGCCTGGGCGATGCGCAACCCCAACCGGGTCACTCGCAACACATGGTCCAGATCGTGGGACGGGTCGCCGGAAAGATATAGTTGACGTATTCGTGATTCGCTCAGGCAGTCCGAGACGGATGACTGACGCGAGGAGCTTTCAGTAGTGGGGACCATCAGAACCTTCTCGGTTGGTTACAGAGTAAAGGGTTGCGTGCAGTCATTGGGCGACTAACTCATTCAAAGTCTCCAGCAGGCGCCGTCGAAACGCCTCGCGGCTGAAGCGCTGTGCTTGAGTGCGGCACTCGACGGGGTCGTAGGCGCGTCCGTCGAAGTGTTCAATGGCCTGGCGTAGCAGTTCGGGCGTCTGCTGGTCAAAGAGCTCGCCTGTTTTTCCAGGGATGACGGTATCCAAGGCGCCTCCACCACGAAATGCGATCACAGGCCGGCCGACGCTCATTGCCTCGACCGGTGTGATTCCGAAGTCCTCCAGTCCTGGAAAGAGAAAGGCCCTGCAGCCGCGCATCAGTTCCAGGATCCGTTCACCGGGCTGCCAGCCGAGGAAGGAGACATTCGGCCCGGCCATATCCTCGAGCGCCTGCCTGGCCCGGCCGCTGCCGACAACGAACAGCCGTTCGTGCGGCAGCTCTTGAAAGGCCCTTACGGCGAGATCGATGCGTTTGTACGGGATCAGACGGCTTACGATCAGATAGTAGTCGCCAACTGGCACCGATGGGTCAGGAGAGAATCGGTGGGTGTCGACCGGCGGGTGAACGACGACGCTATCGCGATCGTAGATAGTGCGGATTCGCTCCTGCACGGCGCTGCTGATGGCGATGAAGTGGTCGACTTTCTGGGCGGCGGCATAGTCCCAACGCCGCAGGAGCGCGAGCAACGGTCTCAGGCCGAGGTCGAGCAGTCCACCGATCTGCTCCCGCTGGCGATACTGGTCGTAGAGCCACAGAAAGCGGGTTGGCGTTAAGCAGTAGCAGACGTGCAGTGCTTTGCGCGGGCCGTTGCGCGTCCGGACTCCGTGGCAGAAGCCGCTCTTGTTGCTGAGAACCAGGTCGAAGCGGCTCAGGTCGGTGCTCTGAAACGCGGCAGGATAGAGCGGCAGGTAGGCCTGGTGTTGGTCGGTCACAAACGGGAGGCGCTGCATGAAAGTGGTGCGGACGGTCCAGTCTCTGTACGACTCCGGCATTTTTTCGGGACCGTACATGCTGGTGTAGACCGGGGCGCCAGGGAAGAGGTCAACGAACTCTTCCAGAACGTTTTCTGCGCCTCCCATCTGATTGAGCCAGTCGTGGACAAGGGCCACGCAGGTAGTGGCCTGCCAGTCCGTGGGATCAAGCTCGATACTCACGACGGAGTGTCCCTCAAGAGTCTGACCCTTGGGAGGGCCCAGCGGCTGCCGCCGCGGCTGATGTTGAGGGGGAAGGGCCTTCGCCCTCAGTCCTCATATTTTCTGCAAGAACGGCCATTTCTGCCTTGATGAAGTGTTGGACCATCGTACGAAAAAGCGCCTCGATCAGGTCCGGGCTTACGCCTTCGAGCTCTGCCCATTGGCGGCGGGCGGCCAGCATGGTGCGTTGACGCTCGCTGGCATGAACCTGTTCTTCGTTGTTCTTGAAACTGGCCGCGGAATGTACATAGTCCTGGCGGCGGCTGATGGTAGCGATGAGGGAACGGTCCAGTTGGTCGATGGCTGACCGAACCTCATCAAGTGATTTGCAGTCTTGGGGTTCTATCATCGGGAAGCCTTTGGGAGCGCGAGTGAGAGTTCCATTGCTTGGGGCAGAATTCTACCCCAGACCCCTGCGGGGACAAATTTTCTGGGGTTATACTGAGGATTGACTGACACGTACGGGTCCTAGCACTGGCCGCGGCATTTGAGGAGAAATGGCTCGCTTCGACTTGAAGAATGGGAGGCTGCATCCGAGAGTGGGGGCAAGGCATATTGTGGACGCGGTCCAACATTCAGGTAAGAACAGTGTGGCAGGGTAGTCATGCCCAAGTGGCTGAGATTGTTTACCGGCTTCGGGGGAGGCACAGGGCAGGCACAAGGCCTGCCCCTACAGGAAATTTGAGGGTAGAGGCCGAGTGGGCGGTGGGCGTGGGTCCAGCGAGACTACAGGGGTCAGTGGTCAGGGGTCGGTGGTCAGTGGTTGGTGGTTAGTGGATCGTTGGGGGAGATTGGAATTGGAAATGATCTTTTGGCCGTTGAGATAGGAGGCATACGAGAGGTCACGTTTATTTTGGGGTGCCGCCGATTGGGCGCTCGTCTTGACCAACGGCGCGGCGCTGCAGTAGAATGCGCCGAATGGCCGGCGTTAAATTTGACCCCTAGGAGACCGGAGCATGGCAGCGTACGAAAGCTATCTTGAGTCCCACCAGGACCGATTTCTGCAAGAGTTGCTCGAATTCCTGCGTATTCCCAGCATATCTGCGCTGCCTGATCGTGCAGAAGATGTAGAGCGAGCCGGTCACTGGGTCGCTCAGCGATTGACAGCTGCGGGTGTGGAGAATGTTGAGATGCTGCCTACGGGCGGCCAC
Source organism: Caldilineaceae bacterium (assembly GCA_958295845.1). Classification (GTDB taxonomy): domain Bacteria; phylum Chloroflexota; class Anaerolineae; order Caldilineales; family Caldilineaceae; genus Bin5. The sequence continues at coordinate 2,507,530 of OY282376.1, read as the reverse complement.
CCTGTCGTATACGGTGACTGGCTGCACGCGCCGGGGAAGCCAACGGTGTTAATCTACGGCCACTTCGACGTGCAGCCGGTCGACCCTGTTGAACTGTGGACAAACCCGCCTTTCGAGCCTGTCGTAATAGAGGACCGGGTCTATGCGCGCGGCGCCTCGGACGACAAAGGCAACATGCTGGCGCCGATCCTTGCGGTCGAGGCACTCTTGCAAAGTGAGGGCGGCGCGCCTGTCAATCTGAAGTTCTGTTTTGAAGGCCAGGAGGAGATCGGCAGTCCGCAGATTCCTGATTTCATGCCGCCGCACAGGGAGCGCTTTGCCTGCGATCTTGCGGTCAGCGCGGATGGTGGACAGTTCAGTGAAACGGAGCCCCTGCTACTCATGTCACTGCGCGGGGTATGCGGATTACAGGTCGATGTCCATGGCGCATCGTCGGACCTCCACTCCGGGCTGCACGGGGGCCGCATCCAGAATCCGATTCACGCTCTGACACAGATTTTAGGGTCATTGCGCAGGGCAGAAGGCTCGATAGCTGTCGAGGGCTTCTATGACGATGTGATGGAGCTAACAGCGGATGAACGCGCTGCGATCGCGCGTGTTCCTTTTGACGGGGACGAATATCTGCGTGATCTGGGCCTCGAGGAAGAGTTTGGCGAGCCGGGATTCAGTAGCCGTGAGCGAGGGTGGGTACGACCGCCACTGGAGATGAACGGAATCTGGGGCGGCTTCCAAGAGGAGGGAATCAAGACGGTACTTCCCAACTCGGCGCACGCGAAGATCACCTGCCGGTTGGTGGCCGACCAGGATCCCGGCCGTATCTTAGATTTGCTGAAGGAACATATTTCACAGCATGCGCCGCCAGGTGTAACTGTTGAGGTGACTCCGATGTCTATTCTAGGCAGGCCATACAGTATTTCAGCGGAGCATTGGGGTAACAGGGCCGCGGCAGCTGTACTAGAAGAGCTGTACGATCGGGAACCATACCAGACGCGTAGCGGAGGCAGCATCCCGATCACCGGTGTATTTCAGGAGCAACTCGGTGCGGATACGATCAGTTTTGGGTTCGGCATCGAAGACGAGAACTTTCACGCGCCGGATGAGTTCTTCCGCCTGGGAAGTTTTCGCAAGGGCCAGGTGGCCTATTGCAAGCTGCTGTATAGACTAGGGGAATCGACGCTTCCGAATTGAGAGGCGATCAGGCTGCGGGTCGATAGTTAGTCAGGAGGCGAGCTGAAACCACAATACGGTGTAGAGCACGCCGATGAGCGCGCCGACGTATACCTCGGTCGGTGAATGCCCGATCAGTTCTTTCAGCTCCTCTTCGCTGACCGGCTGGCCCGTGAAGAGCTCGCGCAGGATCTGATTCAGGACCTTGGCTTGCTTTCCGGCGGCTTGCCGCACGCCGGTGGCGTCGTACATGACGACCAGGGCGAATATGGCGGCCAAAGCAAAGATGTCGCTGCGCGGTCCGGAGCGATAGCCTACCGCAGAAACCAGGCTGCAGACCATCGCCGCGTGGCTGCTGGGCATACCCCCGGCACGAGCCAGTACGCGCAGGTCGAAGTCGCGCCGCAGAACCCATTCGAATAGAAACTTGTAGAGCTGAATAAGCAGGCCGGCACTCAACGGAAGCCAGATGATTGAACTGTTACCCAGTAGCTGCATCTGTTTACGGATCCGAGGCGTCGCTCAAGTCAGTCAAGCTTCCGTCCGGCTCCCACTTTCTGACTCGGAGTTCGGCCTCTTCGAGCAGAACGCCGCAGCGGGCGGCGAGTTTCACGCCTGCTTCATACAGGTCAAGCGAATCGGCGAGAGGTAGATCGGCAGCTTCCAGCCGCTCCAGAATCAGTTGAAGCTGGGCGTAGCTTTCTTCGTACGGGAGTTCGGCAACCTGGCCGTCGCCGCTGTTCTGGTTTTCCATTTTCTTCCTTTTGGTACCAGCCAATTTTGGCATCAGTATACCAGAGGGAACACAGGATTCGGCAATGGAGAAGAAGGCGCCGGAACGCATTGCTTCGGTCATGGAAGAATCAGCTCAGATTGGTCAGTAAACGGTAGAATGCGGCGCGGACGCAGAGCCGATTTTCGATGGTATTTCGTGTCGCTGACATTGGGACGAGCAGGCCAGAAGCAGGATAGAGAGAGACGGAGGACAGAATGGCCGACAACGGCCAGTACCGACCGGTAGTCGTGATAGTTGAGCCGGACCTTTTCTTTTCGGTCCGGCTAGAGGACGTTGTGCGGGCGGCGGGTGGCGACCCAGTCACTATCGATGAAGCGGACCAGTTTGTGGCAGCGGTGGCGCGGACTTTTCCCGTGCTGGCCTTGCTAGATTTGAAGACACCAGGAGACTGGGAAGCTGCCGTTGGTCAATGCAAAGTCAAGCCGCACACGCGCCTGGTGCCGATCTATGCATTCGGCAGCCACGTTGACGTGGAGACGCTGAAGCGCGCCCGCAGAGCCGGGGTCGACCATGCTTGGGCGCGCAGCAGAATGATGGAGGAACTGGTCGCAGTGGTTGACCGGCATATACATCCGCCCGTTCGCGATCTGGAGGGTTGTGCCGATTTGCCCAGCCGCGCCGCGGTGGCCGGTCTTCTTGCCTTTAACGAGGGCCAGTATTTCGAGCAGCACGAATACCTGGAGTTGGCCTGGAACGAGGATACGCGTGCGGTCCGCGATGTGTACCAGGGCATCTTGCAGGTTGGGGTCGCCTTCCTTCAGATGGAGCGGGGAAACCGGCGCGGGGCACTAAAGATGTTTCGCCGCGGCCTGCCAAGGCTGCGGGGTGTGGCCGACGTATGCCAGGGGATAGAGGTAGGCGCATTTCGCGCGTCGGCCGAGCAGATTCATCGCGATTTGGCTGAGTTGGGCGCAGAGGAACCTGTTGAAGCGGCAAGCGCTTCCTTCCCAAGGGTGGAGTTTGACAACCCTTTCGATGCAGCCACGCCTGAAGAACTTGGAATCACTCTGCCCGGTGAAGAGGAGGCGGAATAGGCTTGCGGAGAAGTTGTTGTTGGAGACAAACGGCGGGACCCACTCTACTCTTGGATGGTTGTGGGGGGCGTTCTGTCAGTTGGAGGCGCGCCGGAGGCTCTTTGCGCAGCCATTGCCGCACGGCGGCCGCGCTGCGACAGGAAAAGTGTGGTCGCGGGGAACTTGTGATTGCTTAGAAGAAGGCGCTTATCCTCAAGCCTGCGAACGTCTTGCGCCGGGACGGGAACGGCCTCGCCGCTAAGTGGATGTAGGCGGTACTCCTTGCCGCCGTCGAGATAGCGGTGGGACTTTAGCGTGGCGCCGCCCAGTAGTGCCCGTAGAATCTGCTTCTGTGTTGGTGAGAGTCGCTTCTGAGGAGAAGAGGGCCCAAGCCGCAAATAGACAGCCTTCAGGCTCTGGGACAACTTCGGGGCGGTGGCGCGGCGCATTATCCCAGTTGGTGGACGTGTTCTTGGAGCTTGCGCTGGCTGATTTTCAAGAACTGATCCGGTTCGATCTGGGCCATTTCCTCGTCTGACAGGCGCAAGCGCAGGATGTCGAGCGCGTCCTCGGGGCTTTGACCGTAGGCAAGCTTTTTCTTGCCGTTCTTCATGTCAAACAGGTACATGTAGTGGGGATTAGAGAAGCTGCTCATCGGTCAGGCCTTTACCAGTGCCTGCTGGTACATGCCGTCATAGCCCCGCTGCTGCTGTTCTTGGGTCAGGCCGCGATTCACTTCAGCATCGTACTGGCCTGCGAGCAGTTCGCGGTAGAAGCCGTAGTCGACGCCCTTCACTTTTTCATCGTCGGGGAAGCGGTGATAGTTGTCCATGCTCATGAGGCTTTTGCCCTCGGCGATCAGTTGGAAGCCGAGTGCTGAGCCGGGATAGGGGGCGTAGTAGGAGATGGAGGGGAATACACGCTTCATGCGCTTGAGCATGCGCATCGTTTTGAAGGCGTCCTCGTCGGTCTCGCCGGGAATGCCCAGCATGATGTTCGACCAGAAGACAGGCGGTTCCTTGCCTTCGGCAACCATTTCATCGCCGATGCGGTTGACAAGATCGATGGCGAAGTTGTTGTCTTCCTCGGTGCATTCCTTGTTTAGCAGCTTCAGAATGCGGTCACTGCCCGACTCAAAGCCGATCGAGATCAGGTTCCAGTTTGTTTCGCGCACGAGCGCGGTGAACAGCTCGGGCCACTGGCGAACTGTGTCGGCGCGGCCGGCAGCCCAATAGGGCCACAGTTTATTGGCGCGCCGGGGGTACTGTTCGATCCATTCCTGCAGCCATTTCGGGTTCTGGAAGAACATGGAATCATGGATGACAACTGAGCCCACGCCGTACTTCTCGTCGAGCGCGTTGAGTTCGTCGATCACCATGGAGACGGGTCGGCGTCCCATGTTGGGGATATAGGAGGCCTCGTTGCAGAAAACGCATTGCCAAGGGCAGACCCGGCTGGTGATTATTGTGGCAACGGGCGGAGGGCCCCAGCCGCATTCCGGCTCCATCGGCCAATTGAAGTTCCGCTCCAGCTTCATGGCGCGCACCGCCCGGCGAGGCCGGGCGTTGGCGAGCGCCTCTTTCCAGTTGGCGGGTTTGGGCCACAACTCTCTGTCAATCTCGGGCCAGTCGGCCATCGTGCGGGAGCCCTGTCCCAGGAACACTCGGGGAAAGCTATCAGGGTCGCGCACCAGATCGAGGATTATCTCTTCACCGGCACCTTGGCAGATCTTGTCAAAGGCATCAGCCTCGGCCATTTCCTCCGGCGCGACGGTTGCATGCATTCCGCCGGCGAGAACCAGGCCATCTGGATTGATCTCCTTGAAGATCTGAGCAGCCTTCAGGGCCACTGGAAAGGTGTAGCTGCGCACGTTCATCAGAGCCATCTTGTAGCCGCGCAGTTTGGGCGCCAACTGCTCCCACGAGGTGACGGCTCGCGTGGAAACTATGTCAGTCTTCAGACCATTCTGGTGCATTATGGTGCGCAGTAGGCCAAGCCCATGGTCCTGCCACTGTTCGTGGGGACCCTGCGGGTAGACCAGATCACCCAAGTCACCCAGGTCGATCCAGACGATATCGCTTTCGCGCTTTCCGTTAACCGGCAAGTTCCACTTCAACAGTTACTCCTCCAACTTTCCAAAAGTACCTAGCCAGACAATTCCAGAATCGCTGTCTCACAGCACAGGGCGCGCGTTCCCGATCGACTTGAGTGTGGGACCTTCACCGGAAGGCGCCGGGCGCCGTTCATTTGGGAGGGGACCACATTTCGCCGCCTCTTTGATTGACTCAGAAGGCAGAGAAAAACTTCACATACTGGCATATTTTCCGACCGATTCATCGATCTCATCGGCCCAAGCATCGATACCTCCGGCCATACTAACCGCATTGGGCCAGCCCTGTTGGCGGAGGAAGACGGTCACCTGTGCGCTGCGCAGTCCTTTGTGGCAGAACAGGACCACGTCCACTTCCTTGTCCTGGCTCAGGTCCTGGGGCAGGGCGTCAAGACGCCGCTCGCGGAGTTCGCTCAAGGGCATGCTGATGAAATCTCCATCAGGGAGACTTGCCAGCTCCAGTTCATTCGGTTCACGCACATCGATAAGCAGGAATTCCGAATCGTCTTTCTGTTTGGCAACGACATCATGCACGCTGATTTCCGGGGCGCCATACGGGTTAGGCATCGTCTTAACTCGCGTTTTCTTGTATCAAGTGGCAAGTAGTGTGAAATGGGAAAGGAGCGCTGGGGACTGGAGATCACCCGGTCTGAGTTCAGAAATCATCGGGATCGATTGGCTGACGCCCGCCAAATCCGGCGTTGACATCGTGCCAGAATGCGAGATCCTCTTCACCATGTTTCCAGCAGAGATATACTTCGCGCCCGTCGCGAATCGATAGAAAGTCGATGAGACCCGTGTCAATGTCCTTGACAAGGATACCCATCTTCAGGATTCCCTTGACGCCCGTCTCCAACTTGTCGAACTGGGCGTAAACGGAACCGGCCGCGGCGTTACCCCCGTTGTGGGCCGCCTTCTGCAGCACTGGCCAAATATCGGGACGCAGACGGAGGATCTCGCCGCGCGCTTCCTGCACTTGTGACATCAGCGCTTTGACGACGGGAAGGGCTGCTCTTGCCTCATTCAGTGTGTAGTAGCGGGCCTGCATATCACTCCAACTCGGTCAGGCATAGGGAAGGCAGACAGGTTGCCCATCCTATACCGGGACGGACAACCTATAAACCTTTGGAATTTTCCTATCCCGTGCCGACGCAAATCAGTCGGTCAACGACTAGTGGCCGCAGCCACTGCCGCAGCCTGCGCCGGCGGCCGCGCCTTCGGGAGCGCCGTTGGTGCGAAAGCTGCTTCCGCAACCGCAGGAGCTGGTGGCGTTGGGATTCTCGATGTGGAATCCACCGCCCATCAGGTTGTCGATGTAGTCGATGCTGGCGCCGCCAACGTAGAAGAAGCTGGTCGGATCGACGACGACGCGCAGGCCAAACTGCTCGAAGACCTGATCCGCTTCCTGGATGTCGTCGTCAAAGGTCATGCCGTACTGCATTCCTCCACAGCCGCCGCCTTTGACAAAGACACGCAACGCGTGCGATTCCCGCAGGCCCTTCTGATCGAGGATGCCGCCCAACTTGTCGGCAGCCATCTCGGTAAGTGTGATGTTCTTTGTGTCGGTGTCGGTCAGAGTAATGTCCATCGGAATCTCCTTAAATGTATGGATGAATCTGACTAGAGTTCGTGGTCTGCACTATGCCTAAAATACCGGTTATCGGTTTTGGGCGGGAGCATGGGCAAGCTTGCTCTTACTCCTCAAATTCAGAAGGGCCTATTGCAGCCCAATTCACAAGAATGTCAGCCGCCGATCTGGTTCATGGCACGGTTTTCGGCGAAGACGCCTGAATCCAGTCCATGGCCCCACGGCTTATGGAACGCGCCATCTTTCATCAGCGCTCGTATCTTATCGAAATCGGCGCCGGCGCGCAAAGGAGACAACAGGTCAACCTCATCGTCCCGCAAAAGACAGAGTCTCAGTTTTCCATCTGCGGTCAGACGGACACGGCCGCATCCCTGGCAGAACGGTTCTGTGACGCTGCTGATGAATCCGAGCGTGCCGGCGGCTCCTGGGATTCTAAACGGGCGGCTGGGATCGACGAAGTCGTAGCTTGCCTCTTCAAGCGGGCCGAAGACGGACTCGACATTTTGTCTGATCTCCCGGAACGAGACGACGTGGCTCAATTGGAAGTCGCTGACCTCTCCAAAGGGCATCATTTCGATGAAGCGGACTTCCCAGTCGTTTTCCATCGTCAAGCCGGCGAGGTCGATGACGTCTTCTTCGTTGAAGCCGCGGGTGACTACGCAGTTCAGTTTAATGGGGAGCAAGGCGGCTTTCTCGGCCGCATCTATTCCGCGCCACACGTCTTCAATATCACCCCAGCGGGTAATGCGACGGAAGCGTTCGGGATCGATGGTATCGATGCTGATGTTAACCCGACCCAGCCCGGCATCCGCCAGAGGCTGTGCCAATTTGTCAAGGAGCAGAGCATTGGTCGTCATGGCCACGTCGCGTATGCCCGGGACGGTGGAAATCCGGTGAACCAGGTCCACCACGCCAGGACGGATTGTTGGCTCGCCGCCGGTCAGGCGAATCTTATCCACGCCGAGGCTGGCTGCGACATTGACCAGGAAGATGATTTCGTCGTCCGACATCAGTTCGTGGCGGGGGCGGAACTGCATGTGTTCCGGCATACAGTAAACGCAGCGCAGATTGCAGGCGTCCGTCAGGCTGATGCGCAGATAGCGGACGCGGCGGCCATAGCTGTCGTGGGTCGGCTCTGTCATCGCAGCCAGCGCGTCGGCGCCGGGCGGAGGCGACAGGGTTACGCTGCCATATTTTGTTTGATGCTTTTGCCCGTTTTGCTCGGCCACTGCCGCTTCAGTCAAGGGCAGTTCCTGCAGTTTCGGGTTGCGCATTGTTGTCGGCATGCTTTCAGATTCTCGCTTAGGACCGTGCCGTTTTTCAGAGGATCAGTTCAACATTCTGTGTTGTTGGCGCACTTTCTCCCATTTCGACTTGTACACGGAAACTGCAGCAACTCTGACCGTCGGCCATGGCTTGAACGAGCTCGCAGTCCTGCCCGCTGAGGGACTCCATGAGCGCCAGATCCATGCAGCAGAGTTCCTTGTGCTCCGAGGCCACGCCCGTGTAGGGACAGTTGTGCGTATGCAGCAAGCCGGTCGCAGGCTCCCATTGGGACAGGTACCCTCGTTCGTTGAGGAAGTCGACGACTCTGTCCATACGTTCATCCAGGCCTTCATCATCCGGGCAGTCAAGTGCAATCGGCTGTGCCATCTCCTGGGCCAGTTTTCGAAAGCAGCCATCGATCTTGTCAGGAGGGAGCATCTGTTTCATCTGGCGTACGACGCCGGCGGTAAGCAAGGCGAAATTGTTGGGAAAATGTGCATCTGCATTGGCAGTCAGGGAATAGATTTGCTGTGGACGACCGACCTTGCGGCGCTCCTTGTCTTTGGACACTGTGATCAGATTGTCTGACAACAAGATGTCCAGATGATACCTTACCGATATAGGCGCCAAATCCAGGTGTTCAGCCAGAACTCCGACCGAGGCCTGGCCATCCTGTTTGAGTATTTCCAAGATGCGACTGCGAACGGTCTGCACAAGCGTACTCCAAGGTATCGAACTGGCAGGTTAACTACTATTTTAGCAGAGCGAGCGGGCCGTGTCAAACATTTTTATGAACAACTTCATAAAAAACCATTACGGTTGTCTTGTTGTGCTGGTTCATCCAGCTTGCAGACGCCCCCGGGCTGGAAACTGGCACGGCAGAAGGGGTACGTCTTGCGGCGAGATGGAAACGTAATTATCTGGTCGAACGAACATTGTAGAGTTTTCAAGCATAGGAAACGACCGACTCTTTGAGCCTCGCGTCTCGAGCGGATGGCTATTTTGCTACGCCTTGACTAGCCTCCTGCATTGTGCTACCTTGCCCTGTAGCTTCCGGACGAACAGGTCATTTTCGTTTGAATCGAACGACTTTGGATTCTATTCATTTGGCAATAAGCTATTAATACTTCCTCTTTCGCCCCTTCATCACCGACCCAATAGAGGGCTCTTCCCAACAGCCCAATTGCCCTTTTCGACTGGCGGTGGGAGCAGATGGGTCCCAACAATTTCGTGCCAATAGAAATCTGCCAAAGTGCGTTTCTTACTTCGTGCTTTATTGAGTTGAACTGCGGAACATTACCCTGGTCCGGAGCGTCAATTCATATAAGCTGTCCGGTTGGCGCAAGGCGCCAGACACTGAGGACAGCGCATTCCTATCCCTTTGACGTCTAACTGAACTCGGTTCATTGACCGTCAGCCATTCACGAAAGAATTTGCTATGTCTAACTTTTTCTACGACGAATTCAACTATCGGCTACAGGTTCCGAACCACCTTAACTCACGTATACTGCGAACAATCGGATTGGCGTTACTCTTGGCCTTGACCTTGCTGGCTTTTGCCAACACACCCATATTCGCGCAGTCTCCTCCCTCCCCGAATATTCTGGTAGACGACTACGTGTCGGTCCCCAAGAATGGTAGTGTGGATATTGAGGTTCTGGGCAATGATACTCTCCCTGAATTCGGCAGCTTTGATTTCACAGGCGCGGAGTTCGGAAAGATAACCTCCTTTACGAGCAATGCGCACCGAAAGTTTCTCTCCTTTAGTTACAGGCCCAACACGAACTATGTGGGCGAAGACAGCTTCTACTATCTGGTCTCCGACAATAACGGCCGGACTCAACACGCGGCCGTATACATATCGGTCTATGCAGCTCTTGATTGCGCCACCTGCCTCATCAGGCACGCGGGCACGCCAATCAACATAACGATTGGGGGCGACGGCGCCTTCAACATCCATTTCATTGGAGATGACGGCGTTTCGACAGGGCCGGTACTCCCGCCGGTGCGGGAATTGGTTGAAGAGCATTCGTCGGATTCGGGAAACGTCGTCCTTTTTGAAGGAGAAAACTCGATTTCGGGTGTACCGGTTGTCATCAGTTTTCTGTCTGCGGAGCAGGTCCTCCATGTGAACACATATTACGTGGACCGCCATGACGGCTCGATGAAACCCTACATTTTCGTAGTTGACCAGGATAACGGGGTTTCGCACTGGGAGTGGTAGGGTGCGCCGACAGACCAGGACCTGACTGACGACTCAAGGTCGCGTTCGGTGGCTGGGCGCAGGCGTCACTCAGTGCTTTATGTCCAAGCGGCAGGTAATTGCCGAACGGCCTGTGACCGCGTAGGAGGCGTGCCAGCAGGTCTGCTAGGAACTTGGCCTGGCTTGCCGCGGGTGGATCCGTCCAATCCATTTTTATTGCGGGTTGGGATGTGAACAGTTCAGAAGGTCAGTTCGGCGGATTCGCTTTTCACGATCGGGTGCTGTTGGACGACTATATGGGGCAGGCGATTGCGACTTACCGCGACAGCGGAGAACCGGCCCTGATCAGCTCAGTGCCCGACGGCCGACTCCTTATCCCTACTATCGCGCTGGGCCGCTCCTACCCTTCATCTCTTCACCGCGGACTACGGCGTCTGATCAAGAGCTGGCTTCCCGATTCGCTGCCTCCTGATGTTACAATTCAGGGCGTGCCCGACGAGTACCGGTCATTGGTGGAGGCCCGCGTGGTCGAGAGCGAGCGAGGCAGCCTGCTCTTCCTGATTAACCGGTCAGGCTACGACTGGAAGGTGGACGTGCAGCCAAGGGGATACCAGGCCGAGAGGGTCCGGCTGCCCACACATGGCGCGGCACACAGACTTGTCCGCAGAACGGGGCACTAGCAGTTCCGAAGGGCAGGAATCGTATGACCGGAGGAGAGAGACCCCGGCGTTCTTTTGCGGTTGGCCGCCACAGCGGGATAGGTGCAGGCGGTGTTGGAAACTGGTAATTCGATGAATTAACAATGATGATTTAACTATGCAGAGGGAGAAAGGAATGGAGACTAGAACAGCCGTAGTTTACGAGCACGACGCTCCCGTTGTTGTCGAAACGCTGACCCTGGACGATCCCAAAGACAACGAGGTCCTGCTGCGCATGGGAGCCAGCGGTGTTTGTCATTCCGATCTGTCGGTTGTAAACGGCACAATTTATTACCCGCCACCGGTTGCGCTCGGCCACGAAGGCGCAGGTGTCGTTGAACGGATTGGCGCCAATGTCACCTATGTCAAGCCGGGTGACCACGTCATTCTTTCATTCGTTACTTACTGTGATTGCTGCGTAATGTGCAAGACGGGCCGGGTCTGTCTGTGCCGCGGCATCGACGCGCGCAAGGGCTATCTACTGGACAACACTTGCCGTTTGCATAACGCCGTCGGCCAGGACATACCTCAGATGTCCCGCATCGCCACTATGTCTGACCTGGCGGTGGTGCCAGAGCAGGCTCTGATCAAGATTGATCCGGGGTATCCTCTGGACAGGGCCGCGCTTGTTGGTTGCGGCGTGACTACAGGCGTGGGCGCGGTGCTGAGGACGGCGAAAGTTGAGGCTGGTAGCACTGTAGCAGTGATTGGTGCAGGGGGAGTCGGGCTGAATGCCATCCAGGGCGCCAAAATCGCAGATGCCGAGCGCATTATTGCAGTTGACCTGGTTGAAAAGAAACTGGATTTCGCGCGTCAATTTGGCGCGACCGATACGGTAAATGGTTCTGAGGTGGATGCGGTCGAGGCTGTCAAAGAGCTGTCAGGCGGATTGGGCGTGGACTATGCTTTTGAGGCGATCGGGAGCTCTGTAACGATCAGGCAGGCCTTTGATATGGTGCGCCCGGCTGGGACAGCTGTGGCGATTGGGCTGGCGCGGCATGATGATACTGTGCCGATTCCTCCACAGGAGCTGATCTGGAGCGAGAAGAGCCTACTCGGCTCTTACTACGGAACGTCTCGTCCGCGGGTAGACATGCCCGAATACCTTCGTCTGTACGATGAGGGGAAGCTCTTGCTCGACGAGTTGATCACGCAGACCTACCAGCTGGAGCAGATCAACGACGCCTTTGCCGACATGGAAGCGGGAAAGAATGCCCGCGGCATATTGGCCTTAGATCTATAGAACGGGACCTGTCGCTGCCGTAAAGGTCGTAGCCGGCTCCTATGCCTCCTCTTTTGGCGGCAGGCCAATGATTTTCAACGACTTCCAGGCTGCGCGTTCGGCAATCCACTGACTCTCCAAAGTATCCGGCAGGGCGCCATCAAGCAATTGGCGCCCTGTCTCCGCGCTGCAACGAAGTTCCACGCCGAAACTGCTGGGGTTGCGCTCAGCTTTGGACACGCGGTCACGCAGATTGCGTAGACCGGCTGCGGCCGCGTGAATTTCTCCTCCGGTGTGGTCGCCCTCTTCCAAAGTGCCCGTCTCTTCGTCGGTCATGCCGTCCTGCAACCGGGTGAGTTGCCAGCGCCACTGCAAGGCGCCAGTGACTTCGTCTTCAGCAGCAAGAGCGTTCAGGGAGAAGTCGGCCTGGCTGGCGAGCGCATCTCGGTAGAACTGGTACACTTCGCGATAGCTGCGGCTGAACTGTGCAGGAGGCAGATCGAGGCGAGCCTGTCTGCCGTAGCCTCTGCTGGATAGCCGTTCGTCCAGGATTGCCACTACGCCGCGGTCTGCTGTGCGCCGGATCAGGCGACCGTATCCCTGCTTCAGGGACAACGTCATCAAGGGGACCATGTATTTTCTGAAGCTGCTGCCCTCCTCGATCTCCTCAAGGGCTTTAGTTCTGGCCTCATGCAGGGGATCGCTCGGCGTTGGAAACGGCAGTTTATCCAGAACGACCAGGCTCAGGTCGTCGCCAGGCAGATCGACACCTTCCCAAAAGGATTTCGTCGCCAGCAGAACGCTATGCGGAGTCTGGCGAAACCAGTCCAGAAGCAAATTGCGTGGGTGTTGACCCTGGGCCCGCAGAGGCCAGGCGACGTCATTCAGGCGTTCATGGACCTGTTGCAATCCGGTCCAACTGGTGAAGAGACACAGAGCCCTTCCCCGGCTGACATTGAGAAGCCGCTCGATCTCAGCGGCGACTGCATCGTAGAAGGGGGCCTTGTTGCGCCAGTCGAAGGCAGGCAGGGCGGGCTGATACAACAAGGCTTGTTTTGAGTAATCGAAGACAGGGTCGGCGATTAGTTCAAGTGGAAGTCCGGCCACACCGCATCTGGCTTTGAAGTGGTCAAAGCTACCTTCGGTTGCCAGGGTGGCGCTGGTGCAAATTACTGTTCGCCCTTCCTCATCGAAGAGATGCCGGGTCAGGGCCTGGGCCGGATCGATCGGCGCGGCATGGAGACGAAGGCTCACGTGACGGGAGGACCTGGTTCGTTCGGCGTAGCGAACAGTAAGGTCGTCCCTGGAGCTGTTTGCCACTGCCTGCAGTTTGCCAGCAAGAGAGCCCAGGCCCTTCACGGCCAAGTCGTAGTTGGCCTCGGCTTCGGATTCTTCCGTGGTGAGCGGGGGTTGGGCCTCCTCGTTCGGACGGCGGTAAGGGTTGGCCTGGCGCATCTCGTCCTGCAACGCGCTCAGTTCTCTCGCCAGCTTTTTCAGTTCTTCCAAGTCGGAATCAATTCTAAATACTGTTGCCGCCGATATCCTTTCCACTTCGGCAAAGGCGGTCCTGTTTTGCAGTACCAGGTCGTCCAGCCGTTCAGTATCCACATGTTCTCGGAAAACGGCTCCGGCAAGAAGCTGCTCCAAGGCATAATTGGAGGTTTCCTGCTCAAATACTGACGTAGCCGTGTTCTCCAGCTGGTGCGCCTCGTCAATAACGTAGATAGCTGCTTCAGGTAGGATCGCCTGCCCCATTTCTCCCAGTTCGAGGGCATTGAGGAGGAGGTGATGGTTCGTGATGATCACCTGCGCTCTTCTCGCTTTGTCCCGCATCTGGTTCACAAAGCAGTTGTCATCGAAATGAAGGCAACTGCGGCCAATGCAGTCGTCGGGAAAACTGACAACCCGGGGCTTCAGATCGCTTTTCAGGACGAAAGGCAGGTCGTCTACGTCCCCTGTGTCGGTATTCAGCAGCCAACTTCGCAGATGGGCGACTTGATCGTCTTCTCTATCGAGAAAGGCAAGCCGATTTCGCTCGACTGCCTCCTTTTCCCACTTATAGTTGCAAATGAAGTTATTGCGACCTTTTACTACGACGGCGTCAATAGGACGATCAAGGACCCGACGCAGGAAGGGGATATCCTTTCGGTAAAGCTGGTCCTGGAGAGATTTGTTTGCGGTTGCGACGACAACGGTACATTCGCTGAGAATGGCTGGGAGCAGGTATGCTATCGACTTTCCGGTTCCGGTGGGGGCCTCGATCAACGCCGGGCGGCGTTCCAGAATCGCAGTCTTGACGACTTCAGCCATATCCAGCTGCCCTGGCCTTAGCTCGTAGTCGTCCATCAGGGTGGACAGAGTACCGCCGGCGCCGAAATACGCCCCCAGATTTGCCTCTATCAGAGGAGACGGAGTCGATTCGGTGTTGTCGCTGCCATAGGTTTCCTCTTCCTCATTGACGGAAATCTGGGTGAGGTCACTTGGCGTTTCTGAAATGTAAGTTTGCACGGGAGTTTCCATGGGAGAATTGTAGCACGCATGTGCGAAGGGGGCAAGAAAAAGAACGCCCTCGTTTTGTAAACTGAGGGCGTTCCTAGAGCCAGTTTGGGAGCGATTGCCCTGGTCAGGGCTGATCGCTATTGAGAACTGCTATCATCCGGATCCGGAAGCAGCTGGTGGATGAAGTGAATGACCCCGTTCGAAGCTTCCACGTCAGAGGTTACGATGCTGACACCTTCGACGGCAAGCGATCCGTCATCGCTCGTACTCAGGGTGATGGTATCTCCGTGAAGTGTAGTCAGCGAGGATTGCGCCGAGAGGTCGGACACTTTCAGCTTTCCTGCCACAATATGGTACCTGAGTGTATCGGCCAGCAGGTCCGAGTCGGCCATCAGCATGTCCAGTCTAGCCTCGGGCAGTGAGGCAAACGCAGCGTTGGTCGGAGCAAAGATGGTATAGGGGCCTCCGTCGGCTACGGACGAAGTCAGGCCGGCCAGGTCCAGAGCCAAAAGCAGAATGTCCAGTTGCTCATAGTCTTCGGCAACTTCGATGAGATCGTCTTCCATCATGCCTGGATCACTGGTCGGTTCCGGCATCGCGGTGGCAGCCGGCGTAGCAACTGCTGTTGCCTCGGGCATTGCGTCTGCTGTAGCGGCTGGGGTTGCCGTAGCAGTTGCCTCAGGCATTGCATCCGCTGTAGCCGTGGGTGACACAGCCTCTGTCGCCTCAGCCGTAGCGGCAGGTGTCGGTGCGCCCCCTGTCCGAATGGTTTCGGCATCAGTCTGACTCGGAATCGTCAGTACGTCGCCTACTTCAATCAGGTCGCAGTTTGAAAGTGAATTGGCCGTGCAGATAGAGGACCAGTATACAGTGCTGCCGTAGGCTTGTGAGGAGATGGTGCCGAGTGTATCGCCCGTCTGGACAGTGTATGAACTGCCCTGAGTAATCTCTGTTGTGCCAGCCGAAGTCGAGTCAGCGGTTCCGCCAGCGGGTAGCTGGACAACCACTCTGTCGCCTTCAACCTGTTCGCCAGAGTCGTCGAGGAACAGCACGTTTTCACCCTGCAACGTGTAGGAGAAGGGCGTGGTGGTGTCGTTAAAGGTGACCAGCGTCACGATTTCGCCAACGTCGTCGATGCCGATTTCGACAACCTTGCGCTTGATGCCATCCATCGAATCCAATGAGCCGGTTACAAAGACAGTATCTGACGGTGGCTCGGCATTGATGTACCTGTCAAATCCTGACTGTTTGAAGACGTAGAAGCCAGAATTGTCGTCAATCGGACTGCTATTCTGCGGATCGTATTCCATTTTGATCGTTACGGACAGTCCCGTATCTACAACTGACAGACCGAGGTAGTGTTTCTCGAACTGTTCATTCAGCTGGCCTCTGACCCAGGTCGACCGTACCGCGCTGGTCGTCACGACTGCCGCTGGGGCTGCTGCAGAGGCCGCGGCCCCCTGGAGCCCGGAAGGGGTCGGCGTGGAGGTCTCAGGTACAGAAGGCGTGCTGCCGCTTACAACCTGTTCGCCGGATTCGTCTACGAATCTGACGTTTTCACCCGTCAAGGTATAGGAAAAGTCCATCGTTGTGTCATTGTAGACAACGATCGTGACGATTTCTGAGACATCTTCAGCGCCAATCTGGGTTACCTTGCGTTTGGTGCCTTCCATCGATTCCTGTGTGCCTGTTCGGAAGGCGCTATCCGAGGGAGGCGCGGCGTTGATGTACCTATCGAATCCGGACTGCTTAAAGACATAGAATCCGGTCCCCTCATCCAGTATGTGGCTATGCTGGGGCTGGTAATCCATCTTTATCGAGACAGCCTGCGATGTATCGATTACTCGCAAAGCAAGGTAGTGTTTGGCGAACTGCTCGTTCAGCTGCCCACTTACAGTCGAAGATTCGACGGAACCCTGCGCAGTCAGGGCGTATGGGCCTGCTATGAGAACCAGCGCCAAGAAGGCGGCGAGGCTAACATAACGCCATGAAATTTTGAAATGCATCTATTCCCTCCAGATTCCCGTATAGGTGGAAAGCCGGCCTCCAATACTGCCGGATGCGAAAACTATGTTGTGACTTCGGGCACGGCCCCAGAATACGGATTCGTTTCGGAGACATTACACGTATCCTATCCAGTGTACCCATATCCCGCGCCAATTCCCAACACTTTTGTACCTGATTGTGGTCGGTCCTCCCCATATTATAGCCAGTCAAAAAACATTGTGGCGCGACCGTAGGTACAACGCATTGTAATCGTTGATTTGCCGCTGCTAGGACTGACGCCGAACGACGAGGTGGTGGCAGCGCGTGCTGTTGGATTGGTCGATACGATGTGGTACGAGGATAGGGGAGCCATTGGGATTCCCGTTGGCGTCGAGGACCTGCAGTGTGAAACTTTGAGGGTCGTCCCGGCCGGAGATGGGGAAATCGAATCTGCCGGCGTCGTTTGCACCGCTCTTGGAGACAGTCTGAAATGTGTTATCCCAAGCATCAGTCAGGCGTATCGTAAGGCCAGGGAGCGCAATGCCTCTGTCGTCGATGGCCTGGCCCATGACGTACTCTCCCGGGCACTGGTCATCATGCCAAATGCGATCCAGGATGAAACGGTAGGGTCCCAGGAAGTCAGCGTTTCCCGCCTCAGATAACTGTCCACTTGAGAATATTTCAGGAGAAACCAGAGTGCCGGCGCTGGCGAAGTCGATTCCGACTGACAGCCCAGTATTGGCAGCCATCGAGTCCATCTCGTCACACTGTCCCAGGTAGACGGGAAAGCCTCGCCCCAAATTCCACAGAAGCGCGCCCTTCCTGTCGCGTAACAGCCTGCCTTCGTCGAACAACTCGGTGTCCTCTTCCTCAATCGACCAGCAGCCAAGGCAATTCGTGAGCGCCTCCGTTGACAGTCCAAAGGGGTCGGGAAGGGCCAGGAGAGCGCGCTGCCCGCCACCTGGGTGGCCACAGTAGCCGAGGAGGCGCGTTTCCAGACCGGCATCCGTCTGCCGATTCAGGTAGACGGGAGCTGAAGGGATGTTCCGGACGCTGTCGACCAGGGGGAGCGTGCTACTGTTCTGATGGTAATCGGCGTCTTCGATTCCATCATCTTCTTTGCTGCCCTGTCCGAGATCGGTGGCGGTGTCCAGCCAGGTTGCGCTGAAAAATTCGCCGCCCCCTTGCCGGCAGATGAGGCCTGGCGGGCAGATATCCAGTAGTTGCACACTATCGCTTACCTGAAAGTCCCAATCGGCATCTGCTGCCGGCGCCTGCAGTATGGCCAGTAGCTCCGGGTCTGCGAGGACTGTGCGCATGAACTCGTTCCAGACCGGTGCGGCTGCGCCGGCGCCGGTTGCATTGCGCATGGGGCGGCCATCGGTGTTGCCTACCCAGACTCCTGCAAGCAGATGGCGAGTGAAGCCCATCGTCCAGGCATCGCGATTGTTGTCAGTTGTACCGGTCTTTGCCGCCACAGGTCGATCCAGCGTCAACTGACTTCCGGCCCCAAACATGGGTACCCGCGCCGGATCGTCGCTGAGGATATCGGTAACCAGGGAGGCGGCATCCTCTGTGATTGCCGGCAGTCCTTCATTCGAGTTTTCTTCAAGCAGGGTCTGGCCCTGGCCGTCAGTAATCGTAAGGACATATCGAGGAGGCTGGTAGAGCCCTCGATTGGCAATTGTATGGTAGGCAGTTGCCAGGTCGAGAAGTGTGACCTCGCCTCCTCCCAGGGTCAGACTTAGTCCGTACCAGTCGGTTCCCCGGTGCAGGCTGCCTATGCCCATCTTGCGGGCGCTTTCCAGCATGCGTTGGACAGTTACTGCGTCAAGAAGTTTTACGGCGGGGACGTTGTAGCTGTTGGCGAGGGCCGCGCGTGCGGTGACAGGCCCGTGAAACTTTCGATCGTAGTTGAGCGGCCTGTACTGCTCAATTCTGCTGATTTTATAGGTGATTGGCGTGTCCCAGATTACGGTTGCCGGGCTAATGAGATTGTCGCTGAAGGCTGTCGCGTAGAGTACAGGCTTGATAGCGCTGCCCGGCTGCCGAGGGCTGATCACGACATTGACCTGGCCGTCAATCTCTTCATTTCTGTAGTCGATGCTGCCGACCATGGCGAGAATCTCTGCTGTTCCAGGCTTGAGAGCGATGAGCGCGCCATTGTTCATGTCGAAACGGGGTTGGAGAGCGGCAACCTGCCGGGAGACGATCTGTTGCGCTCTTTCCTGTAGTGTCATATCAATCGTTGTATAGATATGCCACCCGGTCCGCCGAACATAACCTTCGCCGTAGGTTCGGTCCAGTTCACGAACTACGTAGTCGACGAAATGCGGGGCATAGGGTGAGACTATCTCGGGCGACCCACCCAGTTCAACTCTTGCGGCAAATGTCGCATTTGCTTCGTCGAGAGACAGCAAACCGTGTCGTACCATCAGGGACAGGACTGTTCTTTGCCTTTCTTTGGCGGAACCAAAGTCCTCGAACAGGTCAAAGCGCGCGGGCGATTGGGGAATGCCGGCAATTAGCGTTGCCTCAGCCAGGTTCAGATCTGCGGCGGATTTGCCAAAATAGGTGCGAGCGGCCGCCTGGGGTCCATAGGCTAGTTGCCCGTAGTTGAGAAGGTTCAGATACAGTTCGAGGAGTTCTTCTTTGGTGTAGGTCCGCGTCAGATCGGCAGCCAGTCCGGCCTCTGCGATCTTGCGATCGAACGTCTGATCGTAGCGTTCCTCGGACCCCAGAAACAGATTACGCGCAAGTTGCATGGTAATCGTACTGGCTCCGGAGACGATCTCGCCCTGTTCCACATTCTGGAGCGCGGCACCGGCTATACGAGCCGGGTCTACACCGGGATTGGTGAAGAAGGTTGCGTCTTCGGTTGCGATCGTTGCATTGATCAGGTGCGGTGAGATGCGGTCTAACGACACCCATTCACGCCGGCCTTCCCCGATTAGCTCGGCGAGCAACTGCCCGTTGCGGTCGTACACGAAGGTGGTTTGGAAGACGCGGGGAAGGGGACCGGGCTGATAAATCTGCAGATAGGCTTCGGCTACATCAGACAGTGAGATCGCCGGCCTTCGCCCGACAGCCCCTCGCCGGGAGCCGCACCCGGCCAGGAGGATCGTCAAGACAAGAATAGTAAGGAGTGGGATACGCCGATCGAAAGGAAGTGCAGGCATGAGGCTTAGCAGTCTCTATCAATGCGGGTCGTTTCTAAATTAAGGCGGCTACCCCACTGCCTCACCCTGACAGGCTCCGTCGTGGAATTTACGCCTCGATCCAGCTAACGATAGGACGGCGCCTTTTGGTTCCACTCACACAGTGGCTTGTAGCAGATCTTCTTCGATGCTTTCCAGGACGAACGATGTCTCTGTCTGGCAAACTTCCTTCTGCAAATGCGGCGATTGAACGAGTCGTTTACTCGAACGGATTCTGGAAGATTTCCAGATTCTCCGGTATATGCAGTAGATCCCCGGGCCGCAGGATGTAGTATGTCCGGATCGCGTTGGGATTTGCTGCCCGGAGCAGGCTGATTGGAATATCGTACTTGGCGGCGATAATTACCCAGGAATCGCCCGACTGCACTTCGTGAATCATGCTTTCTTCATGGAGCCGTATGGGAATCGCCCTGGGTAAGAGCAGGCGTTCCCCGTTGAGTGAACCATTTACGTGCAGATTGGCGTTGCGCAACACACTTTCGGGCAGGCCGTAGGCTCTGGCCAGTCCTGCCCAGTTGTCACCGGCTCGCGCGGTGTAGTAACGCAGATCCGAACAGGAACCGAGTGACACGGGAATGCCCTGTTGCATGCTATATGACAAAAGCCTAAATTTTTCATGTTCTGTAGCAGGAATGTAGAACAGGTCATCCCTGTATTCAGGAGGCGGCGTATTCAGGCCATCGTCGTCCTCGTCCACTTGAATCTCCGGCATTGGCGCCAGTGGCCTACCTACGGTGGAATAGCCGGGGGGGAATGCGAGACCGACCCAACTCGAGATTCGTAGCAGAGAACGCGTTTCCGGGACAGTGTTTGTTCTACCGCCGTTGACTGCGCCGACCGATTCGTCGACTACACAGTATGCAAGGTCTTCGAAATCGTTAGACCGTGCAAAGTGAGTCGGCAATGTTTTGCCAGTGACCACGGTGCCCGCGAGCAGACCGTTTCCCCTGGTCTTGCTCAGCCAGCTGGACGTGAAGTACTCGCCTCCGGTGCGGCAGCGTACCGCTGGCGGGCAATCGGGCAGTTGGACGACGGAGTCAGGTACGTCGAATTCCCAGAGGTTCGGGTCATCGGGGGCGCCGATCAGCGCCCGCATCCCCTTGTCAGCGATCACTGCTTCCATAAAGTTATGCCAGAGGGGCGCTGCGCCGGCTGCGCCGCTATTTCCCCACATGGGGGTCCCGTCGCTGTTGCCAGTCCATACGCCGGCCACAAGATATTTGGTGAAGCCGACAGTCCAGTTGTCTTTGAAGTTGGTTGTTGTTCCCGTCTTCGCGGCGGCGGGACGGCTCAGCTTGAGCCGGCTGTTTAGGCCAAATGCCGGACTTCTGGCCTCGTTGTCACTCATCATGTCAGCGAGTTGGAAGGCGACGCCTTCGGAGATGATGCGTTTCTGGGCGACCGGGGGCGGCGACCGATAGCGGCCCAGGTCGTCCACCATGAACATGGCGAATTCCGGTTGAGAATAGAGCCCTTCGTTTGCAAAGGTGCGAAAGGCATTGGTCAACTCGAGGAGGGAAACTTCACCGGCCCCAAGAGACAGGCTCAGTCCGTAGCTGTCGGGTTCTCGGGTAAGGCTTGTGATGCCAAACTCTTTCGCTTTGGAAACCAGCCGTTCGTTTCCCAGCGATGCCAGGAGCTTAACGGCCGGAACATTGTAGCTGTTCGCGAGGGCGGTGCGCACTGTGACCGGTCCGTGGAAGGTCCGGTCGTAGTTGCGGGGACTATAGAAGTGGCCCATGCCCACCGGATAGGCAGTCGGGGTATCCCATATGACGGTGGCAGGTGAGATCAGGTCTTCGGAAAGCGCTGTCGCATAGAGAATCGGTTTGAAGGAACTGCCTGGCTGCCGCGTGCTGACAGCCAGATTCACCTGACCGGCATCCTCCTCATTGAAATCGATGCCGCCGACCATGGCCAGGATTTCGCCGGTCCGGGGTTGGATGGCTACCAGAGCACCGTTGGTCATGCGGTAGGCTTCGCCAACCCTGTTGATCCAGTCTTTGAGCTCCTGTTCGGCGAGCACCTGCATTGGCATGTCTAGCGAGGTAATGATATGCATGCCGGACCGGCGCATCTTCCAGCGGCCATTCTCGATGCCGAGGAGTTCGGCCATGCGCCTCTCCAGAGCTTTCTCCACATAGAGGACGAAATGGGGCGCCAAATAGTCCTTCTGTTCAGAGCTGCCGATCAGGAAAATCTCCTCGGCAAAAATGGCGTCGGCCCTCTCCTGCGACAGGAATTCGTGACGAACCAGAAGGTCCAGAACGACACGCTGCCGCTGTTTGGCGGCGTCGAAATTACTGAACAGGTCAAATGATGCCGGCTGCTGGGGCACGCCGGCCAAGATTGTCGCCTCAGCCCAGGTCAGGTCGATGGCGCTCTTGCCAAAATAGACTTGTGCGGCCGCCTCAGGCCCGTAGGCCAGATGTCCGTAGTTGACAAGATTCAGGTAGATTTCAAGCAACTCTTCCTTGTTGAACAGAATCGTCAGGTCGTGGGCCAGTCCAATTTCGTGGAACTTTCGATCGATGGTTTGTTCGAATCTTTCTTCTGGTTCAAGGAAGAGGTTACGCGCCAACTGCATTGTGATCGTACTGGCGCCGGAGGCAATGGATTGAGTCTGTACGTTTTGTATTGCCGCGCCGACAATGCGCCGGCTGTCCACGCCGCGATTGGTGAAGAAGGAGGCGTCTTCGGTTGCTATGGTGGCAGAGATCAGGGCCGGCGAGATCTGGTCGAGTGTGACCCATGTGCGACGCCCTTCCTCAAAGAATTCTGCGAGAAGGACGCCGTTCCGATCGTAGACGCGGGTTGTCTCAAAGAGCTTGGGCAGGCTGCCGCTGGGCTGATACTGTTGCAGGTAGTGTTCTACGACGGTCTTTATGGATCCTTCAGGACGCGGGCCCAGCCGCCCTGGGACCAGGTCGTCCAGTGGTGGAACCTCAAATTGGTCTAATCCGAACGGCATGTTTTCCAGGGCCAGCTCCGCCTCTTCCGACTCATCGTCTGAACAGCCCGCTGACAGGAGCAAGGCAAACACCAGGAGACTCGCTATAGCGGCACGCCGCAGTCTAACGCGCCCCGTTAAGCCGCTCAGGCAGTTCAGAAAAAGGTGCAGGAAGTTAGGTTCGAACATTGAAATGTAATCCCTCCTGGAGCATTTTGCGTTTCCAAGTCCTCTCGCTTTGTTGCGCCGCGGTTCAGAGGATGTCCCCGTCCCGTTTTTTGCCTTCATGGTCCTGCTTTCCTCCTTGACACCACTATGCCTATGAGGCCTCGACACGGCCCAAATGTGCAACTACTTGCACGAAATTGGGAGACGGGTATCTTCCCGTTCAAAGCGTAAATGATCAACAACGGGGGCCGCACTCTAAATTGTATCACACTAATAGTTTCTGCTAGCGCGAAGAACAAGAAATGCGCAACAGAAAAGTCGTTCGGCAATACTTAATAGATTGCTATGGAAACACATCGGAGTCAAACAGGAAAACCGCTCGAATGAGCGGTTTAAGGCGACGGCCGGATTCGAACCGGCGATCAGGGTTTTGCAGACCCCTGCCTTACCACTTGGCTACGTCGCCACACAGCCTGCAGGAATCAACTGGAAAACGATCGTATCAGGACTGTATAGCATTGTCAAATCATGCGGGTTGGCGTTATTCTCCAACTAACTGCTCGAGACCGTACAGAATTCGAGGAAAGTTTCTGCCATGGAATTGTCAGATGAAATGATGGTCTGTGAACGTTGCGGTGTAACATTTCTTTGGACTGTGGAGGACAAACGTATAGAAATTGTAGGACAAAAACCGCCGTCACTTTGCTCAGGATGCGGTTTTCTTCTGCCGGCCGCTAATCGGGAACGCGGTTTGGTAAAGTGGTACAGCCCAAGTAGAAGCTATGGTTTTATTTCACGTTCAGACGGACCGGACCTTTTTGCCCACCGGTCCCGTTTCGACGGTGTTGGCAGCCTGCGGCCCGGCGACCTGGTTGAGTTTGCGATTGAAAAGACAGAGAAGGGCCTGGCGGCGGTGGAAGTGCGACTGCTCTCCAGAAAACAAAAAGGGGGTTGAAGGGGCCTCGTCCCGATTAGCCATAATCCAGAAAAACTAATGCCTGGCCGTCGCGGGGACTCCTGCCAGCCCGGTGAACAGGCGATCGTATTCTCGGGCTACGACAGGCCAACCAAATCGTTCCCGTACTGTCCGCCGCAGTGAGGGCGGCGCGGCGCGCGGCATCTTGAGGCGCTGACATGCCATGGTGAAGAGATCTTCATCGTCGGCGTAAAGACAGGCTGCATGCAGTTCGGCTGGTATGAGTTCAGGGTAGCTGAGACGGTTCGGCAGGAGTGGAAAGGCCCCTGCTTGCACCGCTTCCAAGACGCTGATGCCGAAAAACTCGTGCTCTGCGGTACTGACGACCAAGTCCGCCTTTTGCAGCAGGGCACGGTACTCACTCCGCGACGGCGCGAAACCCCAATGGTCGATTCGATGCGCGAGGCGCGTCGCGGCTTCCTCAAATTCAGCCGGCACTTTTCGAAAGTTTTCGCCCGCTACCGCCAGTCTGAAATCGTGTCCGGCTTCCTCGAGTTTGTATAGCAGGTCGAAGAAACGGTCCGGACGCTTGTCGTACTCCCAGCGCTGATTCCAAAGAATTAATGGGGGGCCCGTTCTCGACTGGGGCCGACTCTCCTCAAGCAGGTCGATACCGACCGGCATTACTCTGGCGCGGGCTTCAACCTGCTCGATCTGTTCAAGGTGGTTATAGTCGGGAAAGTGTTTGAGAAGGTTTGGCAGCTCGCTGAACCAGCTGCGCCGATGATACTCGGTGTTGAAAAGGACAAGGTCGGCACACAGCTGGCTCAGCCAATTAATCATTGCGTAGGTCAGATCTGGCTTGTCGCCAGGCCGCCAGGGGTAGGTCAACTGGTTTTCGTGCATATAGAGTACTGTTTTGGTACGCGACGGCAGCGTCCCCCGCATCAGGGCGAGCCACGCCGGCAGATTTGTCATGTCAGTGGCCAGGACCAGGTCAGGCGGCGGGGCTGGGCCGTCTGACTTTGTCTGCGCGGCCAGATCGATTGCGCCACCTTGCATCCGCCACTTCCAGAATCTGCCGGCCAGCGTGAAGAGCTGGACGGAATGACGGCTGTGGGCTTGATAGCCTTCGGCCCATGCTCTGTGGCTTCCGGTGTGGTAGGGGGAGAGGAGCCAAATTGTGAGGGGTTGTGAAGGGTTTGGATTCGTCATCGGGCAGGGTGTTGAAGGTAGGACACACGCTTTCTCATCAGTGTGTTGGACGAGCGTTCATGAGCGTTTACGACCGTTTTCGGGTTGTCTGCACTGCAGTTCACGGGATTCGCCTGATGGACTATGACCGGGGCCTTGCCGATGCAGGTTGTCTCGTATGCGCGTTGGGCGAGAGTTTACGAGAGATCATGAGCGTTTACGAGCGTTTTAGGGTTTACCGAACAACAGAACACGGGATTTGCCTGATGGGTCGTGACAGGGGTCTTGCCGATGCAGGTTGTCTCGTATGAGCTTCAGACGAGAGTTTACGAGAGATCATGAGCGTTTACGAGCGTTTTGGGGTGGACTGAACTACAGTACACGGGATTTGCCTGACGGGTTGTGACCGGGGTTTTGCAGATGCAGGTTGTCTCGTATGAGCGTCTGACGAGAGTTTACAAGAGATCATGAGCGTTTACGAACGTTTTCGGGTGGACTGAACTACAGTACACGGGATTTGCCTGACGGGTTGTGACCGGGGTTTTGCAGATGCAGGTTGTCTCGTATGAGCGTCTGACGAGAGTTTACAAGAGATCATGAGCGTTTACGAACGTTTTGGGGCGGCCTGAACTACAGTACACGGGATTTGCCTGATGGGTTGTGACTGGGGACTTGTCGATGCAGGTTGTCTCGTATGAGCTTTAGACGAGAGTTTACGAGAGATCATGAGCGTTTACGAGCGTTTTGGGGTTTTCTGCGTTCCAATTCATGGTTCTTGCCTGACGGGCTGTGGCCAGTGCCTTCTCAGCGCTGGCGGGCCCGTTCAAACATATTTGCATATTGTGCAAGAAATATACAAAAGTTGTGCGACATCTGACATTTCACAGCCCGTTTGGACGTAAAGAGTCGGGTCGAGTTGGGTACAAGCTGGCAGTTTTTTCAAATGAGGGATTTTGCGTTTTGCTTCGCACACGCTTTCTCGCCGACGTTGTTGGGCTATGAACAGATGGGGTATGGGAAGTTCACAGACTGGCCAGGGTCATTTCTCGTCTTCAGATTCCCAGCCAGCAGGAGCCTTGAGTTTATGATAGCGATACGCTCTCGGTGATGACGGTTCGAATTTCGGTACTGGGCTATTATATCATCGTTTTTGAAGCAATTGGCCTGGTTTTGGGTTGAATCCCAGAATTGGGGGGGTACTTTCTGGGCGGGGAGGCCATGCCGGGGTTGTCTGGAACAGAGGTTGGCGATATCAAGAGTAAAGGAGAGTTGACCCCAATTTGGGGATGGGCTGCTGGTGAGTGGCCCTTGGGATGCGGGGGGAGATGCTTGATGGAAATGGCGGGTTCGGACGGACGCTGGGAATTCAGATTTCACTTTGCGGGAAAATTCGCCTATGCTATAATCCGAAGCGGGCCGACCGGGAGTTCCAACCGGATTTGGTTCTGCGATTCACTGCGAATATCCCTGAAGCGGGTTCAGCATATCGTGTACAGGAGCAGAGGATGATTGAAGTTGTAATCGACAGTGTGCGCGTAAGTCTGATGTCCCAACATAGAATTGTGGTGTTGCGAGAAGAGAACGGCGAGAGATATCTCCCGATCTGGATAGGGCCTTTTGAGGCTGATGCGATCACAATACAACTTCAGGGTATCGAAGTGGTAAGGCCGATGACTCATGATTTGCTTCGCCAGATCTCGGAATCGCTTGACGGCGAAATAACGCATGTTGTGATTAGCGATCTGCAGAACGAGACTTTTTTCGCCGAGATTGTACTTGAAGCCAACGGCGAGACGTTAGAGATCGACAGCAGGCCCAGCGACGCTGTGGCCTTGGCGGTCCGCGTTGATGTACCCATTTACGTAGCCGAGGAAGTGATGGAGCGGGCGGGTATGCAGCCGGAAGAAGAGTTAGGGGTACTGGGCCAGGGCACTGATGGCGTCGAAGAGGAAGTTGGCGAAACGAGCGATGAGGACCTGGATGTTTTTCGCGATTTTATCGAGGGGCTCGACATCGACAATTAAGGGGGCTTGGTAGAGGTGTTCGTCGGCCGCGAAGGTGACGGCCCGGCGGGTGGGAACAGGGGCTACGCAATCGCAACTAAAGGGCACTAAGACGGCGGCGGGGTCGCATCCAAGCGGTTCTCGCCGTTTTTTATCTCTCTTGCGATTGCCGGCCGGGGTATTTGCGCCATGCGACAAGCCGGACCAAGTGGAAGAGGCGTTCAAAACCCCTTTGCGTTGTTCGGTCCAGACAGGTAGTACCTTCCTTTAGATAACTCCGATGAGCGAAACAGCTGAGGCGACAATCAAGACGACTCCGGCCAACGTGGAAGCCGAGCAGGCCGTGCTGGGCTCCTTGTTGATCGATCCTGATGCGATGGTCAAGGTATCGACTACGTTGCGAGACGTAGACTTCTATCGCGAGCCGCATCAGTGGATTTTCAGTGCTTTGCTGGCGCTGCATGAGAAGCGTGAACCGGCCGATTTCGTCACGCTCGTCGACGAACTGGAACGGAAGGATCAACTCGAAGAGATCGGCGGGCCGGCCTATATCACGCAATTGATTAACAGTACGCCGACAGCGATATACGTAGACCACTACGCGAGAATCGTTGAGCGCACTGCCACGCTAAGGCGCCTGATCGGCGCGGCCAACCAGATCGCCGAACTTGCCTATGACGAGAGCCATGAGGTCGACGAGGTTGTCGACAGGGCCGAATCGATTATTTTCGGTGTCAGCGAGAGCCGCATCCACAGAGACCTGACACCTGTTGCCAGAGTTCTGGACGAGGTTGTTGACCAGATCGACTTCCTGGCCCGCAACCAGAACAGGTTGATGGGCGTTCCCACCGGCTTTGTTCTTCTAGACAAAATGTTGGGCGGCTTCCAGAAGAGTGACTTGATTATAGTTGCCGGCCGCCCGGGGATGGGCAAGTCCAGCTTGGGACTGTCGATTGCGCAGAATGCCGCCCGCCGCTATGACGCCCGTGTTGCTGTTTTCAGTCTGGAGATGAGCAGCGAGCAGGTAGTCCAGCGTTTGCTTTCAATAGAGACGGCCATTGACAGCCATCGCCTCAGAATGGGTCAGATCGATGAGGAGGAGTGGCCGATCCTGGTTGAGGCCGCCAATACGCTGGCCGGAACTAGCATTTTCATCGATGATACGCCCGGTGCATCGGTGTTGGAGATCCGCACAAAGGCGCGACGGCTTTATGCTGAAAGCGGCATCGACCTGATTGTCGTCGACTATATGCAACTCATGTCTGGCGGAGGGGGCGGGTCGCGAGGCGAAAACCGTCAGCAGGAGATCAGCTTTATCAGCCGTTCGCTGAAGGGACTGGCCCGAGAGCTAAACGTACCGGTGATCGCGCTCAGTCAGCTCAGCAGGGCCGTCGAGACAAGGGCGAACAACAAGCCGGTACTTTCGGATCTGCGAGAAAGCGGTTGCCTCAGCGGGGACACGCTGGTCTACCTTCCCGAACTGGGGATGTCGACTCCGATACGGGAGCTCGCGCGACGGCAAGCGTTTCAAATTGCCGCGCTCGATCAGGTACGGGAGGACTTGGTGTCTGCGAGGGTCAGCAACGCCTTCTGCACTGGGGTAAAGCAGGTTTTTCGGATCACGACAGAAGAGGGCAGAACCATACGTGCAACCGCCAATCACAAATTTCTTTCGAATAGCGGATGGAAGCGCCTGGACAAACTTCGTGGCAGTGAGCAGATTGCGGTGACAGACGGGAACGCCTTGCGGTCGGTATTTCCAAGGTCATACGCGGCTTCCGAGACTTCCGGTGGCTTACGTGTAGGGGCTGCCGCCCAGAAAGAGTCTGCGAGGATTGCCGACCAGCCAGTAGGGCCCACGGAACGGCAACATAATTCTGCTTTCGATGCCATTTCTCCTGCCATGATCAGTAATGACGCAAGTAAGTGGACTGTGGAAAGTGGTATACGATGGGACCATGTGGTATCCATTCAAGCAGATGGCGTCGAAGAGGTCTTCGATCTCACGGTGCCGGCGTATCACAATTTCGCTGCAAATGATTTCATTGTCCACAATTCGATTGAACAGGACGCAGACGTCGTCATTTTTGTTTATCGGGAAGACTATTACAATGAAGAATCGGAACAGCAGAACATCGCCGACCTGATGGTCGCCAAGCACCGCCACGGAACGACCGGAACGGTCAGTCTCTACTTCCGCAAAGAACTGACCCAGTTTCGCGATCTTGAGCTGCGGCGGGAGGACCTGGACTATTGACGGGCGATTTCTGTGAATTGCCGGACGAGCAGAGAGACCTTCAGTTGTTTCGTTTTGCCGCATCCTGCATGTTTTCACACATGGACGATGTATCTTGGCTGTATGAAAGCAATACCATCGGATTCCAGGATGAGAGTAAGAGTTGGCGCAGTGGGTAGCGAGGTGGATGCAGGTCCCATTTTGGAGGAGAAGTGACTCGACAACTGTCCGGTTTTGTCGGTTTTCCCGACCAAGATATGTTGGCCGTCGTCGTGCCAGACCTGTTTTTTGTAGACTTACTGCCCCAGATCGACGACCTTGCGGAGCTGAAGCTGACCGTTTACTTTTTCTGGTTGTTAAACGAGCAGGAAGGGCCGCTGCGCTTTGTGCGCGGCGATGACTTGCGGGAAGACGAATCGCTGCTCAGCAGCCTGAATCTGGAAAGCGAGCTGCGTAGTCCTGTGGTTGTGCTGGAGGACGCGCTGCAGCGTGCTGTCGCCCGCAACACGCTGATCCGCATGGAAGTGGATCCAGGTCCAGCAGGCGATGTGAAGCACAGTAACGGCCAAGGCGGGAACAGCGGGGAAGACTCTGCGGCGATTGACGGTGAGGGTTCAGTCGAGGATTGGTATTTTCTGAACACTGCCAAAGGGCGCCAGTCGGTCGCCGCAATTCGACAGGGCATGCTGGCTGAACTGGAGGGTGTTGTACCGGATGAGGCCCGGCTCCACGTTGAGCGACCGAATATATTCGTGCTATACGAGCAAAACTTCGGCCTGATGACAGCAATGATCGCGGACCAACTCAGGGACCTTGAGAAGAGTTTTCCGCCCGACTGGATCACCGAAGCCATGGAGATCGCTTTGCTCAATAACAAGCGCCACCTGAACTACATCCGGGGGATTCTGCGAAGGTGGGAGACGGAAGGCAAAGACGAAGGCTATGGATGAGTTGAACGACCTGCTGCGTGGTTTAACTGAAGGGATGAAGGGCGGGACGGATCCGGATGGGCGGGTCGCCGCGGATCAGCGATCCACTTTTGAAACGGGTGTTGGCGCGTTTCGGAACCGTCCAGCACCGCCAGGCTTGCCGTCCCGTTCTGAACGTCAGGGGACATCCCAGGAGGATACTTGCCCGAAATGCGGCGGCACGGGTTTTCTGATGGACGATCTGCCGGTGGGCCATCCCGATTATGGCAAACCGGTTCCTTGCCACTGCAAAATGGAAGAACGCCGTTCGAGACGGCGCCGCAACTTTAGAGATGTTCACAACCTGGACGCGCTGGCCAGGTTTACTTTCGAAGAATTTGACACGAACCTGTCGTGGCTGCCGGCACACAAATTGGAGAATCTGGTGCGGGCCTATAACGCGGCGTATGACTTTGCCGTGCAGCCAGAAGGCTGGCTGCTATTTACGGGGGCCTATGGTTGCGGTAAGACTCACCTCGCCGCGGCCATCGCCAATCAACGTATCGAGAGTGACCAGTCAGCGATTTTCGTCGTCGTACCCGATCTGTTGGACCATTTGCGCTCCACCTTCGGCCCCAGCAGCGAAGGAAGCTATGATGAACTTTTCGACGAAGTGCGAAACACAGGGTTGCTTATCCTTGACGATCTCGGCGTACAGGGCGTAACTCCCTGGGCGCAGGAGAAGATGTTTCAGATACTGAACCACCGTTACAACAGCCAACTGCCGACTGTCCTGACGACGAATCAGCGTCTGGCAGACGTGGACCAACGACTGCGCAGCCGACTACAGGATTTAAACCTGGTAGACCACATTCATATCAGTGCCCCCGACTACCGTGCCGGGGCAGACCCGGCCCAAGGCGACCTGAGCACTCTCTCTCTGCATGCATCACAGAGATTTGAGTCCTTCGAAGTGCAGCGGCGCAACAGTTCACCGGCGGAGTCTGCCAACCTAAGAGAGGTCAAGCAGGCGGCGATGTATTTCGCCGAAGATCCTCGGGGTTGGCTTGTGTTGATTGGGGCTAGCGGGACAGGAAAGACTCATCTGGCTGCGGCAATATCAAATGAGTTGCGGGCGTCGGGCCAAGACGACACCATGTTTGTTGTCGTTCCTGATCTTCTGGATTATTTGCGGGCCGCGTTTAACCCGGACTCAAGTGATTCACACCAGCGGCGGTTTGACGAATTGAAGCGGGTGCCGCTGCTGGTTCTGGACAACCTTGGGACGGAGAGTGCGACTCCCTGGGCAAAGGAGAAGTTA
Source organism: Caldilineaceae bacterium (assembly GCA_958295845.1). GTDB lineage: Bacteria > Chloroflexota > Anaerolineae > Caldilineales > Caldilineaceae > Bin5. Next base: position 2,476,068 of record OY282376.1, on the reverse strand, counting down.
TTCCAATTGCTGAATTACCGCCATAGTGCTCTGCTGCCTACGGTTATCACAACGACGATCGCTGAGGAGAGACTGGAGCCCTGGCTGCGCACTCGCATTCGTGATGCTGAACTCTGTCGAGTGTGGACGATCAAGGCGGGCGACTATCGAGGCAGCGCAGACCAGACGTCTTCCAACCAGCCCGCGCGGTCGCAGGGAACATCGCGTAGGCGGTACTCCTGGTAAGGACACAATTCAGGGCGCTTTCCTATTCGTGTTTGGTTTATGATATAGTTTATTGGCCTTTTTTCCTCCGTTATATCCGTTTGCCTGTCTCTCTATTGATATGAACAGGGGGATTCTTTCAATGCTCTGGCTACGCCTGCCGACTTTCATATTTATGGTTCTGGTGTTCACCGCATGCGGCTCGCGAGGTGCGTCGGTGGAACCGGCCCTTCCAACCAACACTCCGGTACCGACTTTTACTTCGACGCCCGTCGGCCCGGCGCCCGCGTCGGGCGGCGGACAGACCAGTTCGCAGACTCCATCCCAACCGGCAGCTACGCCGGTGCCGGTGGCCCCGGCGGCGACTGCGACGCCCGAGGCAGCCACGGTTACGATAGGCAACATCCTCATGAACGTACGAGGAGGGCCTGGCACCAATTACAACGTGATTGGGACGGCTTCACCTGGTCAGCAGTTCCGAATTACGGGGAAGAACCCGGGGCTAGGCGACTGGTGGCAGATTGACTATAGCGGCCAGACTGGATGGGTCTTCGGTCAGCTGGTCACGGCAACCAACGCCGAAACAGTGCAGGTGGCATTGGTCATTCCGGCTCCTCCGCCTCCGACCGCTACGCCAATCCCGCCGACGCCGGTACCTGTGCCTACACAACCACCTGCGCCTCGTTTCCCGTACTCCTTGGTCAGCCAAGGGAATTGCAACGCTCATTCTGCTATAAGCTTCTTCAGTGGCTACGTACGCGATGTCAATAACAATCCTGTGAACGAAGTGTGCGTGCACATCGCTTTCCACGGTCCCAGAAACACTAAATGTACCGGGTGCGGCGACTCGCCAGGGAAGTGGGGCTTCACCCCATTCGGTCAGGGCACAGGGTCAGGAACTACGGTTGAAATCTATGTTGTTAATTGTCCGCCAGGTGTTCCGAGGGACCGAGGATTGTCGGGGACTGCATCAGGGCCGCTCTCACCGATTTCCGAAAAGTGGACCAAGACACTTAGCGGCGGTCAAACCTGCGAGGACATCACTTTCAGGAAAAACTAGAGGTCACGAATATTTGCGTCGAAACTCTTGACATAGATACGACGGGAATTTGGATTGCAATTCAGGTTTTTGGGTTGAGAGTCGGATTGGAGGCACGACTTGATCCATAACTCTGCCCATCTAAACTCATCTTGCCAAGAGTGGTGTATTCGAGGTAAATGAGAGCAGTGTCCGAACAGGCTGCGGTTCGCGGGCACGATGACTTGAGCTACAGCCTTTGTTGGTTTGTGTTTGCGTTCGAGGTTTGACCAGGACACAGAAGAAACGTTCTTTTGGTTGCCGGAATTCGTGCGTGTGATGACGACTCAGGCGACAGAATATACCCCGGGAAGTCAACTGACTGTCATTTCGAGCATTGTGAAACGCGCTGTACGTGAAACTCTGATTCTGTGGGCCGGTCTGCTGCTGTGCGGCGGGCTGGCTCTTTTTATGTTGGCATTGAATCCGAGCCGCCAGTTGCTTTGGTCTCAGACTGGCGAGTCGGCGTTTCTGCCCCAGATCAAAGGACTGACCGACCTGGCAGGGGGTATGCTCCGTCCCCGGCTGCGGCTTGTTGCGCAGGAAGTTAGAGAGCATGCCGACGTCTCGCCATTCGGCGTGAATGTTTTTCTGGAGCAGGAGGTCGAACAGGCCAAACGGGAGCAGGCGGTTCAGTTGGCCTCAGAGGCTGGATTCAGATGGTTGCGGCAGGAGTTTACGTGGGAGGATATCGAGGTTCACGGCAAGGGCGACTTTGAGGACCGCCGTCATGAGCCGGCGCGTTCCGCCTGGGAAAAATACGATCATATTGCTGCCCTAGCCGAACGCCATGACATGCACCTGATCGTCAGAATCTCAAACCCACCGGCCTGGAGCCGGGCCGAAGGCAACGAGGCCGGTTCGTACGCGCCGCCCGACGACTACCGGGACTTTGCCGATTTCGCCGGCGCGGTGGCCGCCCGCTACCAAGGGCGCATCCGTTTCTACCAGCTGTGGAACGAACCCAATATATACCCTGAATGGGGCAATTCGACGATCGATCCGGAAGGATACGTTGAACTCCTCAAGGCAGGCGCGGATGCGATCCGCGCCGTTGACCCCGATGCTGTAATCATTGCCGGCGCGCTGGCTGCGACCGTGGACATGGACGGCACCACTGTCCCCGGGCGCAGCTTTTCCGACTTGCTTTTCCTGCAGCGGATGTACGACGCGGGCGCGGCGCCCTACTTCGATGTGATGGCCACGCAGGGCTACGGGTTGTGGTCCGGGCCGACCGATCGGCGCATGCACCCGCGAGTCATGAACTTTGGCCGGCCGCAGTTCATACGCGATGTGATGGTCGCCAACGGCGACGGGCACAAGCCTATCTGGATCAGCGAGATGAACTGGAACGCGGCGCCGGAGGATGTGGAACCGCGGTACGGCCGGGTCAGTCTGGAAGAGCAGTCAGCCAATCTTCCGCTGGCCTACGAACGCATTCTCCACGACTGGCCATGGCTGGGCGTCGCCAACGTCTGGTATCTGAAACGCGCTACCGATCTTTGGGAACAGAATCGACAGCCGGAGGCCTACTTTCGCCTCCTTGCGCCCGATTTCACTCCACAACCGGTCTTTGAATCGGTACGGGCCTATGTTGCCAGTGTGGGCGGTCAAGACTGATCGATGTTGAGGATGACGGCGCGACGGTCTTTCCTGCGCTGCGCGGTCTTCGTTTTCATACTGGCGCTTGCCGCCTTCGTTCGATTCTATTGCCTCACCTGTTCTTCTCTCTGGCACGACGAAGGCAACTCGTGGGCGGTGGCGCAACGCAGCTTCGTTCAGATCGCCAGAGACGCCGCGGCAGATATTCATCCGCCTGGCTATTATTGGCTGTTGAAACTGTGGGCCAGTCTTTTCGGTTTTTCTGCATGGGGGATACGCAGTCTCTCTGCACTGTCCGGCCTGCTCACGGTGGCGGTGGTGTACCGGATCGCGCAGGAGATTGTAGCAAGAGCGGACAAGCACCGCTACCAATTCGCGCTCCTTGCCTCCTTTTTAGTTGCCCTAAGTCCCTTTCAGGTTTTCTACAGCCAGGAAGCACGCATGTACGCGCTGCTGACCCTGGAGGGTACGGCGCTGATGTGGGCTCTTCTCGCCATGGGAAGGCGAGTGGACACGCAGGGACTGAGCCCTGCGGTTGCCAGGTATGCAGCGCTTTATCTGTTGGCGGCCGCGGCCGGCCTGTGGACTCATTACATATTTGCGGTACTCCTGGCCGCTGCGGGGGGAGCCGCCGTCTGGTGGTTGTTTGGCCCCAAGGAGCAGAATTCTGGAGACGTTCGCGAGCCTGGCGTTGAAGGGGGAGACAGCGGCTATGCGTCAGATCGCTGGAAGCCCTTTCTTGTGTTCTTCTCCATCAATTTCCTAGCGCTTCTTGCGTACCTGCCCTGGCTGCCAACGGGAATAGACCGATTGCTCAGCTGGCCCTCTGAGGATGTATCCATCGGTTTGCTGGAAGGGTTACGGCTGACGTTACAGACTATTGGCGTCGGTACGCTCCGCACGGGACCACAGCTGGGATGGGGTTGGCTTCTCCTGGTCGTTCTGCTGCCTCTCTGCGGGCTGTGGCAGTTGAGGCGTTGCTTCGCGGGCGCGATCCTGCTGCTTTGGCTGTTGCTGCCCATAGGCGTGATGTTCGGTTTCGGCCTGGTCAATCCGTCATTCCTGAAATTCCTTCTGATTCTGTCGCCGGCCTGGTGCCTCGCGGTGGCCTCCTGTCCACTACACCTCCCAATGCGATCAATGTCCCTCCCCTTCTTGCGTTGGTTTCGTGAGGACAGGAGCCGGGCGGAGACGGGTGTCAGAACAGGAGCTCGACACCCGCTTTCAGCTTTAGGAAGCGTCTCGATCGCGGCCATGGCGGCCCTCCTCGCTGTGTCGGCACTCCCTACCTACTATTCAGACCCGGCGGCGCGTGACGACTACGCGGGCATGGCCCGCACGGTGGCAGCTCTTGGCGACCAGGAAAGGGACCTTGTCATTCTCAATGCTGCGGGCCAGGCGGATGTCTGGCGCTATTACGACGTCGGGTTTGAGACTCTTCCGGTGCCTTCAGAGAGGCCTCCGAATCGAGCCCGCACTGAGGAGACTTTGTTGGCGGAAACAGCCGACCGTCGACGAATCTTTGCTCTCTTCTGGGCGACTGAGCAGTCCGATCGGGAGAGTATCGTCGAGAATTGGCTGGGAAGACACGCGTTCAAGGGTTGGGAAAGCTGGCAAGGCAATGTGCGCTTCGCGACCTTTTCAATGCCGGATAGTCTTTCATGTACAGCTCTTGATAGGCCTCACGTCTTTGGTGACGTCGCTGAGCTAACTGAACTTTGCCTTTCACAAGGTCCGCTGGCGGCCGGCGATACACTCATGGTTGGGCTGCGCTGGCGACCGATAAGGACACCCGACCGGCGTCTAAAAGTATCTGTGCAGCTGCTGGACGCCCGCGAACAGGTGGTAGTTCAGCGCGACGGAGAACCGGCAGGGGGGTCTTTGCCAACTACGGCCTGGCAGCAGGACGAAATCGTAGTCGATAACCATGGTCTCTCGCTGCCGTTTGGCACTCCTCCTGGCGACTATCGACTGATTGTCGCCATCTATGATGCCGAAACCGGCTCGCGGCTGCTCGTTCAGTCCGGCGATGCGGTCGAACTCGGGCGGCCGCGTCTGTCTCGTCCGGAGGAAGCCCTACCGGTGACGATGCTTCCTGTTCAGTACCGCAGGCGCCTCGATTTCGGCCATTTGGCGGTCATCGGATATGACTACCATCGAAAGGCGTTTGCCCATGCGCCTCTGACGGCGCTGGCTGCAGGAGATATGCTCCAGGTTACCCTGTACTGGAAGGCGCCTTCGGCCCTTCCCACCGACTGGCCGGAAGACCTGACAATGCGGCTTCTCCTCGGCGACGGGTCAGTAGAAGCTCCCCTGGCAGGCGGCGGTTACTCGACCGGTCAGTGGCAGGCCGATGAGCTGGTTCGTAGCACGTTCGAAATTCAGTTCGATGGTTCGGATCCTGTGCTGTGGCTCGAAGTTGGCGACACACGAAAACGCATGGGCAGCATACCCTATGACAGGTAGCGGTCCATTCGGGGATGCGCTGCGTGCGCTGTTCCCGAGACCAGTTTTCAATGTGACTGCTCTAGCCAAAGGAAGCCATTACTCCCGGCGACCGAGAATCGGAGAACTAATGATGCCCGCTGGTTCTGGTTGAAGGGGTCAAAGTTCTTCGGGCATTAGTCGCTTTAAGGCGAAGAGAAGACGTTTCCGCAGGTAACTGTTTGGTCCAAAGAATGATTGGGGCGGCCTGGCGCGATTTGACACGAGGTGACACAGTCCAGCAAAGGGGATTACGTCTATTTGGGACCGGACTGCGCGAGACTGGCGGAATCTGGGTGCACTGAACCTGGTTGGATTGGCTTGTGGTCAGAAGATGGACACCGTTGGGTTGAGTTGTTGGCGGGGAAGCAAGAGGTTGTGGGCAAGTCGGGTGGGGCGCGGTACTGCAGTTCTTAGTAGGTAGTTTTCAGTTTTTAGTGCACTGCGAACAGCAGTGGTGTGGGGTCGGCGGCTTGGGGCTGGAGACGGCAAGGGGGGAGGCGACACTGTTGGCTAGACAACTTACTCTAGACACGTTGCTGGGGAAGACTGAACACGGTGGCAAGTAAGGGCGGGGCGTTGCGGGGGCGCAGCCCCCGCACAAGAGAGGGCCGAAGGCCCGAACGCACAACTGCAGGGGTCAGTGGCCAGGGGTCAGTGAATGGGCGATTCTTCGGGGATGGATGCGAGGACTTGACGCGGTCTAGTCGACAACAGAGGTATAAGAGAGTACGCTCTCTTTTTGGGATTACCGTTGGCCCGGTTTCCTTTGACAAGGGGCAATGCGCATAGTACGATAGTGCCCGACGTCGACTGTGCTCCGAACCGGGGTTACACCGGGCCGACGCCTTATGAAAAGTGATTTGCCCGGCTTTGCGTAGCGCTCATACCTCGTCCGGGAGGGTGAGGGTCATTGAGTGGGAAAGGACTCTACCCGATGCGCATGCCAACGCATCCAGTCGTCCTTCCGGACGAGTTGCCCTGCCCGGTAGAAGCGGCCGCGCGCATTATTGGAAGGAAGTGGACGCTGCAGATCGTGCACCGTCTTCTCAATGCAAGCAACAAGCGCTTCTGTGAATTGCAGGAGGAGTTGGGAGGCGTGAATCCCAGCACGCTGAGCAGCAGACTGAAGATGCTGGAAGACGAGGGTTTGGTGATGCGGGAGCAGGTCAGTTCGATCCCGCCACATGTTGAGTACAGTTTGACGGATAAGGGCCGAGAATTGACGCCCGTTATCGCTGAACTATCCGATTGGAGCCAGCGCTGGATCTGCAGTGAGGACGAGCCAACTGCAGAGGCACAGCTCAGTGCGTTGTAGAAGCTTCAGAGTCATGGAAGAGGGAGTGCGGCAAGTATGTTGATTACAGGCCTCACGGTCGGACTGTTGGAGGAAAACTGCTACATTCTGGGATGTGAGGACACATTGCGCGGCGTCATCATTGACCCGGGGGACAGCGCCCGAGCCATCCTCAACGAAGTCGACGGGATGGGTCTGACGATCGAAAAGATAATCAACACGCACTCTCACTTTGATCACGTATTGGCGGTGAACCAAGTGCGAGCCGCCACGGGAGCCACTTTTCACCTTCACAGGGAGGACCTGCCTATTCTGCGGGCGGCACCTGAGCGGGTGCGGGAGTGGCTGGGCGCCCGAATCGATCCGATCGACGAACCAGACCAGTTCCTGGAGCAGGGGCAGACGATCGAATTTGGCACGGAGAGCCTGGAAATCCGATTCACGCCAGGTCATTCACCCGGGCACGTTGTTTTCATTGACCACGAGAACGAGCAAGTTTTTGCGGGTGATACCCTATTTCGCGGCAGTGTAGGAAGATTCGATTTGCCGCTCGCCGACGGCCCGGCTCTTCTTCACAGTATCAAACACCAGTTGCTAACGCTTCCCGACGGGTATGTTGTTTACCCGGGACACGGGGAGGCGACCAGCATTGGCATCGAGCGAGAGACGAATCCCTTTGTGGGCAGGACTGCCGCGTTCTCCTTCACATGACCTACAGGAGGGTGCCATGACGACTTTGGCTGGTGGACTCCAGAGACTTTGGGGAAGGCGTAAGAGCCGCGACCGGACAGTTGAGGCGGAGCTTGCTGAAACGACCGCGACAAAAGGCGGTCCTGTTTCTCAGGAGCCGGTTGTGGTATGGCAGGCTGCAAATCCGATGGAAGCGCAGATCGTGAAAGGGCGGCTGCAGAGTGCTGGCATCCCGGCGATTGTCCGCGGGGAGTCCATGGGCCGGATATACGGCTTTGTCTACGGTGGACTGGCGGAGCGTGATGTCCTGGTACCCGCTCCACTGGCCGAGACTGCCGAGGAGATCCTGTCCGAGGAGATTGATTGGGACTTGGACAGTGGAGACAGCGCGTAGTCCAAAATTCGGTTGCACGGAATGAAGAGCCTATAATACGGCGGAACATTCACTGCCGAGCCAATCGACAATCTCAGTTGGTGGCAATTTGGCCGAGGCAGTTCTTAGAGCGAAACAGGTAAGACTTGAGATGACTGCAGCTTCACCAAATCAGGACGAATTCCACGAAGAAGAGTTGTGGGAAGGTCCAATCCCGGCTCACCTGGCCCGCAATCGAACCGGTATCAAGCCGCAGTTCCTGGTTGCCGGACTCCTATTGATTGGGGTTATCATCTCGCTGATGGTCTATGGTCTGACGACGGCTAAAGCCTACTGGCTGACTGTGGACGAGGTGCATCAGGGAGGCGACACTCTCGTGTCCCAGCGCATTCGGGTAAATGGGGTTATTGTCGATGGCAGCGAGGACTGGAACGCGGAAGAGGTGACTCTTCGCTTCATGATTGAGGATGAAGACAACCCGGGTGGTCAGCTTTCGGTCGTTTATTACGAACCCCGACCGGACAATTTCCATCGAGCAGCGTCGGTCATTGTAGAGGGAGAGCTTCTGCCGGGGGGCGTCTTTGAGGCCGATGTACTGCTTCTCAAATGTCCCAGTCGGTATGAGGAATCGCCCGAAGACATCCTGTTTCAGGCCGTTAACTGAGGCAAGATAGACCCCATTGGGCGAGTGGCTTAAACCCGTGGCGGGGCAAACGGCTCTTAACTCGCCCCTGTATCACAGGTGTACAGGAACAGCTCATGGTCGGAAAGACAGAGATTGTACAGTAAATGGTCCACCTGTGCACTACTACTGATGGCTTGTACCGTAGCTCTCTTCTTGACGCTGACGACGGATAGCCTCCAAGCGCAAGAATCTCCTCCACCTTACGATCCGCAGCAGGTCCCTGTTCCCCAACGACCGCCTATTGCCGAGTTGGCCACGGCATCCTACGCACAGAACTGCGCTCCTTGCCACGGGCCGAGCGGAGACGGCGACGGCCCTGCCGGCGCGGCTGCTGACCCCACCGTCTTTTCCGACCCTTCCGAAATCTGGGATCGATCTCCGGCGGAGCTCTTCTTCGTTACGAAGTTCGGGCGCATCGAGAATCTGATGCCTCCTTGGCGCAACAGCTTGAGTGACGAACAGATCTGGCAGGCGGTCTACTTTTCCTGGAATCTGCATACAGACGAGGCGGAGTTCGCAGAAGGAGGCGAGTTGTATGCCCAGTCCTGCCTCGCCTGCCATGGCGAAGGCGGACGCGGCGACGGCCCAGAGGCCGGCGGGGCGTTGCCCGACTTCTCCGCGCAGGACAGCATGATATTCCTCAGTCAAGCGGAGCTGGAGCGCCGCTGGCAAGAGTCCCATCCTGAAATTGGCTCAGACTGGTCATCTGCCGGGAGGCGGGCGGTCCTTGCGTACATTCGCGGCTTCACATATCGACCGGTATGGGAGCCTGTCGAGGTCTCCGGTCCCGGTGCAATTGCCGGCCACCTTCGCCAGGGCACTGAAGGCGGGCCTGCGCCCCAACAGTCAACGGTCTCGCTCAACATTTACCAGCAGGCCGACTTGCTGACGACGCGCGAAGCTTCAGTCGGGGCGGGAGGCAGTTTCGAATTCAGGAACTTGCCGGTGGACGAAGGCTTCTACTTCCTGGTGGAGACCGAGCACAGCAATGTCCGCTACACGTCGCCGATTCTTGCATTCAGCGGTCCTGACTTCACCGAAGACAGAATCGGCCCGGAACGCATCGAGACGACGCTGTCGGTATATGAGACAACGACGGACGCGGGCGGATTGCATGTCACACGGGCCAACTGGATAGTCGAACATGCGCCGGGGAGCCTGCTGATCGGACAGCTCTACACATTTGGGAATCGCAGCGGCCGCACATATATCGGCAGTGACAGCGGCCTGTTTGATGTACCAGCGACCCTGGTTATTCCGTTACCGGATAACGCCATGGAAGTGGAAATGCAGGATGGGTCAGTTGGCGAGGCTTATCGACTGCGCGAGCAGACCCTTTACGATACCCGGCCCGTCCTTCCCGGGCCCGGCTCGCGACAGGTCTTTGTGCGATATCGTCTGCCGTATGCTGACGCATCCGCCCAGATCAGTTTCCCTGTCCAATACGAAACGGCGTTGCTGAATCTTCTGGTGGCCGATCTGCCAGGACTGGAAGTGGACTTCAGAGTCGAGGGCGAATTACTTGAGCCCACAGGGCAGGAAACAATTCAGGGCGTGCTGTTCCGCAGCTGGAGCGCACCGCTATCAAGCAGCAGTCCTGTTAACCTTTCCCTGCGGGGTCTGATCGCTGCCGACGAAAGTGATCCCCGGCCGGACAGAGACACACAGCCGAATAGAGAGATGCCGGTTTCGGCGCCGCCGCTTGACGTTCGCATTCCTTTGACCTTCGGCGGTGTCGTTACTCTCGTCCTTCTGGTATCCCTCATTCTATTTGTTCTTCGTGAAAGGACCAGAAGCCCCCAGTCAACCGAACAGTTGGCAGTACGTCGTGAAGAACTGCTGGACGGCATTGCCAGGTTGGACGATCTGCATGCTCTGGGCGAGTTGGAGGAGCGTTCCTGGCGGAGGAAGAGGGCTGCGATGAAGCACGAGCTAATCGAAATCGCCCTGGCTGAAAACAGGTTGCGGGAAGCAGCATGACCGACCGCGCTACGCCGCTGATTCGATGCGAGCACGTTGAAAAGCGTTTCGGGCACAAACGGGTCCTGCGTGACGTTTCCTTCACTGTTGCGGCGGGGGAGGTTCTTTCCCTGCTGGGGGCCAACGGGTCGGGGAAGACGACGCTCTTGCGGATAATTTCAGCACTGGACAGACCGGACCGAGGGGAAGTGTGGCTGGGGCCGGTTCCTCTTTCTTCAGCCGCAGCTGAGATCCGCCGCTACGTCGGCGTTGTCGCGCATGCGCCTATGCTATACGACCGGCTCACCGGGTCCGAAAACCTGAGCTTCTACGCACGCCTGTATGATTTGGAGAAGCCGCAGAAGCGAATAGAGCAGCTTCTACGAACGCTGGACCTTTGGCGCTGGCGGGATGACGCGGTTCGCACGTTCAGCCGGGGAATGACTCAGCGACTGGCTATTGCGAGGGCGCTACTGCATGATCCGCCTGTGGTCGTTCTCGATGAGCCGGATACCGGGCTCGATCGCGAAAGCATTGACCTTCTGACCGAACTCGTGGCACATTTGCGTTCACGGAGCCGGGCAGTTGTCACTACAACCCACAGTATTGAGCGTGCACAAGTGTGGGGCGACCGGGTATTTGAACTCCGAGGCGGACACCTGCATCAAATTGGGTGTCCTGATCGTAATACTCTTTAGGGACAGAAGAGGCGTTTTTCCTTCTGTGCTCTCGATGACAGGCCTGGCTGGCGCCCTTGCGTGATTATGGCAGAAATTTCCGAGGTTGAGGGTGTTACGCACAGAGAAGGGGGGATTGCAGCCTATCTGCGCCGAGTATGGGTTGTGGCGGAGAAGGACGTCCGCGCTGAAATGCGCTCCAAGGAGGTCGTGGGGACGATGGCGGCCTTCTCAGTTCTGGCCGCGGTCGTCTTCGGGCTGGCTTTTGATTTGCGGGTTCCCCGTTCCGAGCTGGTGGTACCCGGAATTCTGTGGGTAATTGTCCTGTTTGCGGGGGTGTTGGGGCTGAACCGTTCTTTCGGATCTGAAGTAGACCGTGGCACGCTGGCTGGGCTTCTGCTGGCGCCAGTGGAAAGGTCGGCGATCTATTTGGGCAAGGCTGCCGCGAATCTACTTTACTTTCTGATTGTTGAAGCCCTTCTCGTGCCCGCCCTGCTCATTCTCTTTGACGTCAATCTGCTGAAGCCGATAGTTCTGCTGGGGTTGTTACTGGGTACAATTGGGTACGTGGGCGTGGGAACACTTTTTGCCGCGCTGACTTCGCGTAACAGGGCAAGAGAGACGCTATTGCCGGTTCTCCTGCTGCCGGTGCTCGTCCCACTCTTCATTTCGGGGGTGGGCCTGACTTCTGTCATACTGGATGGCCGGGCTACAGCCGAAGCGTGGCCGTGGCTCGTAATCATCGGGCTATTTGATGCACTTGTATTCGCAATCGCTTTCCTATTGGTTGATGTAATCTGGGAAAAAGGCTAAAGGAGTCGGACAGAACCGATATATGAGCACTCTTTCAAGACCGACGAGCCCCGATCGGTGGTTCGCACCCTTATTGGTATTCGATGTGATTGCCGGGCTTGCGATGGTCGGAGTGATGTGGGCAGGGCTAGTCTATGCCGGCGACGCGGTGAATCTAGCCGGAGAAGAACAGGCAGCCCAGCGCATCTTCTACTTTCATATCGGAAGCAACATCGCAGCGCTGCTGGGCTTTCTAGGCTCGGTTGTCGGAAGTATCGGCTATCTCGTCAGTCGCCGTTTGGTGTGGGACCGCTGGGCCGCGGCGAGCGTTGAGATTGGCACGATCTTCGGGATACTCGTTCTTCTTTCAGGTGCGATCTGGGCCAAGCCCGCATGGAATACGTACTGGACTTGGGATCCGCGTTTGACTACAGCGACGATTACGGTCCTAATTTACATTGCTTACATGCTGTTCCGGAACGGTTTTGATGATGCAGAGACGAGAGCCCGATTCGCGGCTGTCTACGCCATGTTCGCCTTCTTGAGCGTTCCGCTGACTTACTACAGTGCGCGCCTATTTCGCTCCATTCATCCAATCGTCTTCGACGGCGGCAATGAGGAAGCGCAAGGGGGCTTTGCCATCGGCCCAACGATGGGGCAGACGCTAGCGATTGCAATGATAGGGTTCGCGCTCCTTTTCCTGGCGTTACTATTCCACAGGGTCCGCCAATTTGATTTTGAGGCCCGCATCGATGCAATACGGGAGAGATTCGACGAATGATCTATCTCGCATCCGTCTTGATTTTGCTGTGGATCCTGGTGGGCGGTTACTTGCTGTTCATGCTGGTCCGCCAACGGACCCTGGAAAGGGCGTTGCAGTCCCTAGAGGAAAGGCTTGAGGATAGAGCGGGATCGGAGTGAGGTGGTCCAGAGGGCAAACCAGTTCTTGGTAAGATTGTTTACTTCCTGTCAGACCCTGGTGGCTTAGACTGGATGAATAGAACTGAAGCGCTGCCCGAGGGGCATACGCAGGAAGCATGAATACGCGAACAGGTTGATGCCATGGTGCAAGATGTCACAAGCGCAGGAAACGTAAGAACAGGAAGTATGTCGAACCCCTCGGGGCGGGCACAGGACAGGCGCAGCAGCACTTTTTTGCATTCGCTTGCCTTCGTCATAGGATTTGGCGCCATATTCACATTGCTAGGCTCCGCGGCCGGATTCCTGGGACAGAATCTGAATTCCTACCTGCCACTCATTCAGCGGATCGGCGCGATTTTGCTGGCTATTTTTGGGTTGACGACTCTGGGCATTATTGGCTGGATTGTCAATCGCGTTCAGTCAAACGGGAGGCTTATCGCAAATCCCGCGGTGGCCGCGCTGGTGGATATACTGAGCTTTCTCAATGCGTTGATGTATACCGAGCGGCGTGTGACGGAACTCCACAAAGTGAAACGTGGGTGGGGATATCTCAGCAGCGCGCTGATGGGGGTGAGTTTCAGTGCCGGCTGGGTACCCTGTGTAGGCCCGATCCTGGCCAGCATTCTTTTTCTGGCGAGCGATAGCGCGACTGTCGCCCAGGGGGCGCTCCTCCTGGCCATCTACAGCTTTGGACTTGGCTTGCCATTCCTGGTAACCGGAGCAGCCTTCAGCAGGGCGACGGCAGTTCTTCGCCGGCTCAACCGACATGCCAATATCGTCAGCCTCGTCAGCGGGATCTTTCTTCTCTACGTGGCGTGGCTTCTCTGGGCCGATCAGTTGACCATGCTGACGACACAGTTTTCGTTTCTGAATCAATGGGTGTTTGTGTTGGAGGAGGCTCTATCGACGTCAATTGGGGTCGAAACGGCCTTTAGCTCCGGCGCGCTGAGCGCGGCGCCTCTTGCCTTTATCGCCGGAATAATCAGCTTCATCAGCCCGTGCGTGTTGCCACTCATTCCGGCTTATATCGGTTATCTGAGTGGCGCCGCGCTCTCCGGGGGCCGGAGCTAAGGGCGAAAGAGGAGTTCGATGAAGCATCTATTTTTTGCGACAATGAAGGTCGTGGTGGTGATCGTGGTTACGATCCTTGTGACCGCGTGCGCGGCGGAAGCGCCCGGAGACAGCGCACCTGAAGGGTTGTTCAAGCCCACACCTCTTGAAGAGTTCCCTGCTGAACTGGGGAAAGGATTCCCAGTCGCTGATCTCGTCGAGGAGGGCAGCCCAAGCGTTGGCGAGATCGCGCCCAACTTCGCTTTCTTCCTCGCTGATGGTCGGGGCGCCGATCTGGCCTCCTTGCAGGGCAAACCAGTGGTCCTTAATTTCTGGGCCACATGGTGCGGTCCATGTCGGGCCGAAATGCCTGACCTGGTCGCTCTTCATGAAAGCGATACCGATCTTGTGGTGCTCGAAGTCAATGTCGGGGAGGAACTGGCGGCGGTCGAAGCGTTTGCCGCTGAGTTCGGAATGAGCATGACGGTGGTGCTGGATGAGGAGGACTTGATTCGCCGCGCGTATGAGGTTCGAAACATGCCGACGACGGTTTTTGTCAAGGCGGACGGTACGATCGGCGCTCGCTGGGCTGGCTTCCTAGCGGGCGAGCAGCTCAGTGATTTTGTTACGCAGATCAGGACTGAGTGAGCCGCGGACATGCAGGTAACCCTGTTCACCAAAGCGAATTGCCAGCTGTGCGACGCGATCAAGTATGAACTATGGGACTTGGAGGCCGAATACGGCTTTGAATTCAGGGAGGCGTTCGTGGAAACCGACTCAAACGCAGAGGAAGGGGAACAAGATCGCGTCCCATTTGTTCATATTGAGCGAAACGGCCAGGTGGTTCTTCAGTTCGCGTTTCCGGTAAATCAGGCAGAACTCCGTCGCGCGGTCCGGGCAGAGATGGAGAGCAGGCCGGGGCGGCAAGAGTGAGCCGGTCGGCGGACTCGAAAGGTGGAGAGGAGAGAGAGGACCGGGTCCAGAGGGCGATCGCCAGTCGCGTTGACGGCGGGGTACTGTGGATAGCGCGGCACTGGCTCGCGCTCTTCAATGTCCTGGTTGGCCTTTACTTGCTGTTGCCGTTCCTGGCGCCTGTACTGGCCAGTGCCGGTCTTTCGACGCCATCATCCCTGATCTACTCGGTCTACTCGGCTACCTGTCACCAACTGCCGGAACGAAGCTATTTCCTCTTTGGCGAGCAACCGTTCTACAGCCTGGCATCTCTGGAAACAAGCGGGTTGAGCGAAGGCCAGGGACTCTTCCAGCGCCGTGCCTTCCGCGGCAACGAGAGCACCGGTTACAAGATCGCGGTCTGTCAACGGGATGTGGCCATCTACGGATCGGTTGTCGCGGCCGGCCTGCTGTTCGGCATTCTGCGCCGTGGGATTCCCACGATTGGTCTCAAGTTCTATCTTCTATTGCTGATCCCAATAGCCCTTGACGGCCTCAGCCAGCTGTTCGGCCTGAGGGAAAGCAATTGGTGGCTGCGCACTGTGACCGGCGCTCTTTTCGGCGGGGCTTCGGTGTGGCTGGCTTACCCCTATATTGAAGCGGCAATGAAGGACGTCGTGCGGTCTGAGGAGATGCGTTTGGGGTAGATTGGCTCTGACAGAACGGCTTCAAGGGAAGGGCAGGTTTCCCTGCAAAATTTTCCTCTCGGTGCTCAGCCAGTGGGGGCATCAACGTCTCATACGTCCAAGAGCATTGAGCCGAAGAGGGCCTGACGGCCCTTTTTTTGTGCTGACAGGAAGCTGGCAGCCAACTTTTTGGATCATTCTATCCGTGCCTCTGTGGGATCCTACCAGTCGAGGGTCTTGGTTACTATTGCAGATCCCGAAGGCATCGCGTGGAACCGCTCGCACTGAATGAAGCATTTTTTTGTAAGGCTGTTCTATAGGCGTCAGACTCAGTAGTTGGAGATTAAGAGCTCGGTAATCGGACCTCGTTTGGCCCCGTTGCTGTTGATCCGGCGGCTGGCGGAAACTTTGTGAATGCTGAACCCAGCGTAGAGATCCTGGAAAAAGCTGTCGTCGGGATTCTCGTTGTGCGGATCGGAGTTGCTCAGCATCAGTTTGGCCCCCGCATTTCCCAATTCATGGTAGAAATGCGCCAGCCGCTTCTGCTCTTCGTCACCGAACGCCTCTTTGAAGTATGAGTTAAAGTTAGCGGTCCTGCTTATCGGACGGTAAGGAGGATCCAGATAGACGAAGGTATTTTCGTCCACAAAATCCCTACAAGCGGTGAAGTCCCCAAACCGGATTTCCGCATTCTGGAGCGAGCGTGAAACTGACCGCAGGTTGGTTGCGTCGCAGATTCTGGGATTGCGGTACTTGCCGTGGGGCACATTGAAATCCCCGCGCGAATTGACTCGGTAGAGGCCATTGAAACAGGTCCGATTCAGAAATATGAGACGCGCAACGCGCTCCGTTTCGTCTTCAGGCGCGAGCGCAAGACTCAAGGTCCTGCCCTGATTAAATTGGTCTCGGGTATCGTAGAAGAATCCTCTGCGGCCGTCCGCGTTTAGGCCATGGTAGAGAAGCTCTATCGTCTGGAGGCGCTCAATTAACAACTCGACCTGCTGGCTAATGGTGCGGTAGGCAAGCACAAGGTCTTCGTTCATGTCGGAGATGAAGAACTCACGCACATTGAAACTGTTTGCGATTTGAAAGAAGACCGCGCCACCGCCAATAAAGGGCTCGGCATATTTGGTGAGGCTGCCCTCCCACAGTCCGGTAGGTAGATGTTGCCCTATCTGTGGCAGAAGTTGCCCTTTGCCTCCTGCCCACTTGAGGAATGGTTTCGCCTTTGCTTCTTGGGGCGGCGCAAAGGGAAACGGAATTTGCTTTAGTTGCATGCACTGCGAGCCCAGATCAACGCTTGAGAATTGCGAAAGCTTCTTCCATTATCTCACACACGATCCGCCAATTCAATTGTCAGCTTCGAATCTCAAACAGGACGCACGGTAACTTCGTCGCTCATCACTCGCCCCTCTTCGACCACCAGAGCAACTCCCCCCGAGACGAGCATATTGTCGTTTACGTCAAAGAGAGGTTTTTCGAGATTATCAATCCAGCCTCGAAGGCGATCGCCGTCCACTTGCAGGGCGAAATCGTGTTTCTCACCGAATTCCCAAGGAAAATCTGCTTCAGCCAGTATGGTGTCTCCGTCCAAGGCACGGACAAGCCGGGCAACAGCATGGCCGTCTCCTGTCCGGCAGAGCAACAGGGCATAGTAGCGGCGCATCCCCTGCACCCTGGCGGCGATTCCGGCGGCTTTACTCAGGTGAAGCGTGATTTCCGAATTCACTTTGTAGTCGCGCCACTCTCTGGTTCCCGTCATGAGCAGGCCGCGGCCCCGGTTCTGGACAAGGCGAAATGACTCAGGCCACCAGAAGTCGTAGCTGTCGACGCCGTTGACCCAGGCACGGCGCCACATTATGGGAGAGGACATACCCCAGCTGCGTCGATCGCGAGGCGAATCCGGACGAGCAAAGGATACATCAGGTTCTCCTTCCCACGTCAGGTAGTCCAGATAAAGCGTTCCCTGCGTACGTTCGTCGGACTGTACGGCAACCCCGATTTCGGCGATTGGTTCGTTTCCTGACCCGTCCATGGTCCAATCGAAGGTGTGACGTTCGCCCGGCTCGAGCGAATGGCATGGGCCTGCCTCCAGCGTCAGCTGATCGTCTTGCGAATTGTAGCGGCGCAGATAGAGATTGACGTTCACGGCGCGCTCGTTGCCGGCGCCTGCCTCCAGGGCGGCGGAAACTGTTTGTCCAGGATAGATCGAGGGCGAAGCAAGGAGGGCGTAGCCTCGCTGCTCGAAGTATTGCGCAGTTTCTTTGGAGGGGATAAAGGTATGGGTCGCGGCGCGGGCCGGGCGCCCGGTTGCGACGCCGTTGAAGTGGAGCGCCAGGCTGCGGCTGCCGGTCTGGCTGTGACCTTCCACGTTTTCGAGTGTCAACGTGTCGCGGCTGTCGACGCTATCGTCGGCCATGAAGCCCTGTACGGAGCCGGGCAGTTCGAAGTGGTAGCGGGCGCCATTCTTGTGCGTGTGCGGGGGCGCCTGATTCAGGGCGCGCCCGACGTTGGCTACATGCAGGCTCTCGGTCACGGCATCGGTGACTGCCCTTCCCCCGTCGGCGGTTGGCAGATAGAGCCGGTCTGACAGGGGTCCGCGAAAGTCGGGGCCGTCCTCCATCCCGGCCAGCCCGTTCTTAATGCCCAGCAGACATCCGACATTACCGGAATTGCAGTCGGTGTCCCATCCGCTAGTATTGACTATCATCAGCGACTTCTGGAAACTGTCGTCGCCATGAAGAAGTGCATGAATGATGAGTGCGTGATTGGGCACCATGTGGCAGTTGCCGCCGAACTTATCGTAGCCATAGTTGGCAGCAATCTGCTCACGCGTTGCTCGCCAGTCGTCTCCGTTGCTGGCATGCCACTCACGAATCTGATTAATCATAGTGCTAATGAGGGAGTCCGCGGGGATGAACGCAAGGCCGGTATCGATCAGTTTCTGGATATCCTTTTCGACAAAGGCCTGCGCTTCCATGGCGGCCAGCACCTGCGCGCCGTGAATGGCGACTCCATCGTGGGATACGCTGGCCGCCCGCCGCGCCAGGTCGGCGGCCAGCTCGGGGTCTCCAGGCGCGACCATTGCCCATCCATCGATGAAGATCTGGGATCCGATCTGCTCGGCCACGACTTGGCCATTCAGGTCCATCGAGCCGCTTTCGGGGGCTGAAGTGCCCTCCTTCAGACGCAGATAGGCGGTATGCTCGGTAGAGTTTCCCATCCCTCCCCACCACAGGATTGTGCGTTCTTCTATAATGTAGTTCAACCAGCTCTGCCCGATCTGCGCAGCAGTGATTTCCCGATTGTTGCCATAGTCGGGCAATGCGCGCAGGAAGGTGAAAGTGCCGGAAATATCGTCGTCGGTGACGATTAGGGGCACATCGAGGTGCTCGTGGACGTAATAGTTGATCTCGCCAAACTGTTCGTCCAGCATTTCATACTTCCAGCCTTCGAATGGCCGTCCCAGATAGACGCCGATCAACTTACCCAGTACACCCGCGTAGACCCTCTCGGTATAGTCGCTTGGAAGACTCATCTTACGGCTCCTAAATTGTGTGCGTTCAACTTTGCGGACTGTTTGCGGAAAGTTCCTATATGCTTGGAGAGCAAGCCGCGTCCTTCATCGATCTGCTTCACTCGCAGTAGGGAAGTCCTGTATCGGGCAGATCGCTATTGCTGACTTTGCTAAGCGTCTGGGGAAGGCATCCGCCAAGAAGGTTGCCGGCCAAACGTAGTGTTCTCAGGTTGGCAAATTCTCCCAGTTCTTCGGGGACGGTCCCCGACAGGTCATTCCTGCTGAGTCCCAGCTCCCTCAGATTCGACATTGAGCCCAAAGCGGCAGGGATTTCGAATGTCAACCTGTTGTCGTCAAGCAGCAGCGACCTAAGGTCTTCAAGGGCACTAAGTGCAGGTGGTATGCCACCGGTCAGCCTGTTTGCTGCGAGGTCTAACTGGCGGAGACTCTCCAGCTCACTCAGCCCAGGCGGAATCCCGCCGGTCAGTCTGTTTTCGTTCAGGCGCAACTCTTTCAGATCCAGTAATGTACCCAATGATGAAGGGATTTCACCAGTCAACTCGTTGCCGTCCAACCGAAGCCACTGGAGTTTGTTCAAGGCGCCCAGTTCGCGGGGAATCTCGCCTGTGAGACGGTTGCTTTGGAGATGCAGCCACTCAAGGTCTGACAGTACTCCCAATGTGCCAGGTATGGGCCCAGTTAACTGGTTTCCCTGGAGGTCCAGTCCTTCCAGAAAGAGTAGGTTGCTTAGCTCCGGGGGTATTTCGCCGGTTAGCCGGTTATCTGCGAGCCCCAGTTCACGCATTTTGCCGAGGTGTGTGAGCTCGATGGGAATCTCTCCCTCGAGTCGATTGTCATTGAGTCTTAGCCATTCCAGCCGGGAGAGCGTACTCAACTCAACTGGGATTGGACCGGATAGTCTGTTGTCGGAGAGATCCAGTTCACGCAGGTTGGTCAGCTTGCTCAGTTCACTGGGAACCGGGCCCGACAGGCCGTTTCCGTCAATTCGCAGCCATACCAAATTGGTGAGATCGCCCAACGCTGTGGGGATTGATCCAGTCAGATCGTTATTGAAGAGATGGAGCCAGTCCAGATTGGTGAGATTGCCAAGCTCCGGCGGGATATCCCCGGTGAGGTGGTTTTCCTGAAGGCCCAGACCTTCCAGGTTTTGTAGCAAGCCCAGGCCCGCCGGGATGTCACCTTCCAAATGGTTGCAATCGATCCGGAGCCACTCAACGTTGGTTAGGCCACCAAGCTCAGGGGGAATGTTGCCGGTGAGCTGGTTCCGGTGAAGACCCAGACCTTCGAGATTGACCAGAGAGCCGATTGTTACTGGAATCGTGCCGGAGAGGCGGTTGCCGTCCAAGCGCAGCCACGTGAGTTTGGTGAGCGCGCCGAGTTCGGTCGGAATTGGTCCGGTCAGATGGTTCTCGTGAAGACCGAGTCCTTGCAGCTCTGAGAGCGCGCCCAGCCCGATCGGAATCTCTCCGGTGAGCCGGTTATCGTACAGCCACAACCATTCCAGGTTGACCAGGCTGCCCAGCTCAGCCGGGATCACGCCGTGCAGGCGATTGCCGTGAAGCCAGAGCCCTTCAAGTTTGGAGAGAGTTCCCAGAGAAGGCGGCAGTTCGCCCGTCAGTCCTCTGCCATCGAGGCGAATCTCGGTCACACGCAGCGGGGTCGCCTCGGGGTCGATAGTGACGCCTTCCCAATCTGCCATCGGGTGTTGGGCGCTCCAATTCAGGGTAGCCTGCCCTGCAAGTTTATCTCTGAGTCCCAGTAGCACGGCACAGTCATCAACCAGGCCCATGTTTTCGGTATGATTGTCCACGGCGATGCCATTGGAGCAGAGTGCCGTTTCCAGCTGACCAGTTGAGAAGTCGCATCCGGCAGCCATGAATGAGGCCGCAATTGCAATTAGCACTACCCGCATGAAATTCGATATCAGTCCACGTTCTGCTCGTGGATTCCCGTTGCTTGGTTTTACACGCACACTATCTACTCCAAACTCGTTGGCGGGGACCAGTTTTCTGTTTAGTCGAAGGGGGGACGAAAGAAGACTGTTTCTGCGGCCCGGAATGGCATCGCGTTTGGACTGAGACTCTTGCCACCTGTGACGACTAGAGTACGGATCCCGTCGCGCTCGAACTTGCCATGGCTGGCATGCCATCCTGGGCCACTTTGTGGGGACTCAGTTATTCGTAGTCAGGCCAGTAGAACTCCCGCATGGTGGGATCATCGTATCCGTCCATCCATCCATTTCTCAGCCCTGGCGTTTTGATGGCCGCCTCGACGATTGCGCGATTGAAGTCGCCTACCAGTTCATGCTGCAGATACTCGCCGACCGGCATCCACAGGCACTCGTCTATCTCCCAGTCGTCACGTTCAATGGCGTGGGTCAACGGGGAGAGCCGGCAAATGAAATAAATGTCCGACTTACCGTAGCGGTATCCATGCCAATGCCGCCAGCAGACCACGGCCTCGAACTTTGTCTCGATCCCTGTCTCTTCAAGAACCTCGCGCACTACAGCCGTAGCCAGGTGTTCGCCCGGATGGAGCGCGCCGCCGGGAAGCTTATAGTAGGCCCGGGAAGAACCGCGATGCCTTTCAGAGACGACCAGGAGCTCCCGATCCTCATTGATGACGACTCCGCCTGCGCCGATGTAGTGGGTTGCGTACCCGGGTACCAGAGCATCCTCTTCCAGTCTGCGGACAAGTAGAACATAGTTCGGCTCGGTGTGGTGGAATTCGAAGCCTGCCGCGGTGGAGATTGGAATGAGGGCAGCCCGTTCAATTGGGAGATGCAACCAGACGAGAAAGCGGCCGTCCTGGATCCACTTAACCAGAGAGGAGGCGAGACTTTGCTCGAAGGAAGCAACATCTGTGGGCAGAACTTCGGTGTTGATTTCGATGCCGTTGAAGCGGTTGACGGCATGTGGCAGAATGTTCATCTGGTCACCTTTTCGGGCTGAATTTGCTCTGTAGACCTGCACCACTTGTTGGACCTCGCGCCGAGCGCCTGGGAACTGTTCGGAGAGTCAGGGCGAACTTCCATTCTTCTTGCCTGTAGGGCGTGCCTGCACAACAGGGTGGACCATGAAATTAGACGTTCAAGCGTTGGAATCGGGCAGTGGCAGACACGTAAATGGCGTAGTTGACCTAATTCTACCTATTTTAGTCGCCCACGTAGTACAAATCAAGTTAATGATAACGCTTTTCCTGGTGGCGGTGTAGAGCAATTCACTCTCCAATGTGCTATTCTTGAGGACAGTTTCCGGGAAGTTCCACAAGTCCCCAGATCTTTCTGTTGGGTCCGGCGACGCCTGTACACCGATGCCCAGCCCCAGTCTCCACGACTTCAACCAGAGAAGAAGACTACAGGAGAAAATGCTATGTACACAACCGATCAGTATGAGGGAATGGTTGCAGAGACCGTCGCCATCCGTGGTGACAATGGAGATCGCGTCCTCGCCTACTGTGCCCGCCCTATGGGGGCAGGCCCGTTTCCCGGGATGGTTTTGATCCACCATATGCCCGGCTGGGATGAGTGGTATCGCGAGGCCACCCGCAGGTTCGCCCACCACGGCTACGTCACTATCTCGCCGAATTTGTACGAACGTTTCGGGCACGGCTCGCCCGATGATGTGGCGGCAGCGGTTCGGGCTGATGGCGGCGTCCCTGACGATCAGGCGGTTGCCGACCTGGAAGCCTCGATGCAGTATCTGCGGGCACTCCCCTATGTGAACGGGAAGGTGGGAGTCTTTGGCACTTGCTCGGGCGGCAGGCACGCGGTGCTGGCAGCGAGCCGCGTCAGTGGATTCGACGCGGTCGTCGACTGCTGGGGCGGCGGTGTTGTGATGCCGGCTGACCAAATTACACCCCAGAGGCCGGTTGCGCCGATCGACTACACTGCCGACCTGGACAGCCCCGTGTTAGGTCTGTTCGGCGCCGAGGATCACAGCCCGACTACCGATGACGTGGCCATCCATGAAGAGGCCCTCAAGAAGCACGGAAAGGAATTTGAGTTCCACATGTATGAGGGGGCTGGACACGGCTTTTTCTATTACCACCGTCCAAGCTATCGGCAGGCCCAAGCGGTGGACGGCTGGGAAAAGATCTGGACGTTTCTGGACCAGAAGCTGTCCGGTTGAGTCGTAGACCGGAAGAGAGATTTATCTTAGGGGGGACTTCAACCCAGTGGGAGCAGAGAAATGTGTACGATGATAAGTCAGAAGGCTATTGTCGAAGGGTTTGGCAGAGGAACCGACGGCTGGTTTGACATGAACCAGGCGAACGTCAGCTGGGACCATCCCTTCCATTCGCCGGAGGAGCACGCGCTCAACATCGACTTCGTCAACGAGAGCTACGGGCCCGGCGCCCGCGTAGCGGTGGAACTGAGCGTCGAGGGGGCGCGTCAGCTTGTTGAGACGATACAGGCTGTTTTGGGCGAAGCAGAGGATCGAGGGTTGATTGGGGAGGAGCGTGCGGGCTAGACTACCTGCTACATCCTGGAAGGAGGGCGTCTAGCCAGGCTTTCCTCTTTGGGGGACAGTTGG
Organism: Caldilineaceae bacterium; assembly: GCA_958295845.1. GTDB lineage: Bacteria > Chloroflexota > Anaerolineae > Caldilineales > Caldilineaceae > Bin5. Next base: position 2,452,606 of record OY282376.1, on the reverse strand, counting down.
TCAGTCAAGTAGTGGCGCTATTCAGTCTCGGTACGGGTCGTATTCGTTTTCGCCAGCCATGGCTACGCCCAGTGGCCTGAGTGTATGGAGAATTCGAATCGAGTTGCGGTGATGCTCCAGAACTTCCGGGAGGCGCTTGTAGGCCTGGGGCGCCTCGTCCGTTCCGGCCCCGCGCAGTGTAGCGCCTATCCTGCGGACTGAGTCGAGCATCTGGTCGCGGTGGATCTGCCCTTCCTTCAGTTGAACCCTACGTCCCTTTCTCCAGCGGACGCGGCCGGCAGCCTGCGTGCGCGACATCAGCCGGCCGGCACCGTGAACGGTGGAGTAGAGAGCCATGGGGCCTTCTTCGCTTTCGACGCCTTCCAGAACGACCGAGACATCGCCCATCGAGCCGCCGACGAATCCTTTCTGCCCGGGGAATGCCGGGGTCGCCCCTTTGCGAGTGACCCAAAGGGATTCACCGTTGTGGTCCTCTTTCCAGGCAAAGTTGTGGTGGTTGTGAATCTCTTCGACGATGTGTCCGCCCAGCAGCGCGGCGACTCGCTTGCAGACCCAGTTCCTCCCGGCGTAGGCATAGCGGCCGGCCAATAGCATACAGGCCAGATACTCCTGACCAAGGTTCGAGTCGACAGGCAGGAGGCTTGGAATGACTTCCAATGCGCTGCGCCGGCGGCGGGAACGCTTCTTTTTGACGGGTGCGGGCTCCTGTGGACCGGTCCGCTCGCGGTCGGCCGCCTTCATGAAGTGGGTCGCCAGACGGTGCCCCAACCCCCTGGACCCAAAGTGGACACCAACCCAGATGCGGTTCTTCTCATCCTCGAAGATATCGACGTAGTGATTTCCGCTTCCAACCGTTCCCAGCTGTTCGGATGCCAGTTTTTTGAGGTTGCTGGCAACGGGCAAGTGCCATGCCGGATCGTCGTCGAAGAGCTTATGATCTACCCTTTCTTTGTTCTTGCGACCGATGCCAAAGGAGATTGTTCGCCAGACGTCATCCATGATGGTTTGAATGTTTGCCTTAACCTCAGCAGCCGGGATATCCAGACGGACAGCCTTGTTACCGCAGGCTATATCGTAACCGACCCCGGCAGGATTCAGCTTGTCGCGATAGGCGACTACACCGCCGATGGGAACCGAGTAGCCCAAATGGTGGTCGGCCATCAACGCGACTGCGTCGGCTTCGCCGGCGCAATTGATGATCTGGGCGACTGCGTTGTCCAGGGGATCGCCCCAGACTGGAATGCCCTGAATCATTTCAACCGTCATTTTTTCCTCGATGACACGCGTAGGTGAACAGCAGAGAGGCCACGCTACCTGACAGGCGCTGTGGTTGCGGCTATGCCGGCCTGACCCCGGCATATTCGCCTTCGGGGAGCGGCTGCGGGCGTTCGCAACGCGTGGTCAGGTCTACGTGGCGGCCAGTTTCTGAGGCTACATGTATTGCTTCCATGATCTCAAGCACGTGGAGCGCCATTTCGCCGGTGGCCCGATGCTGAACTCCTTCGTTCGTACTGACCGCCATATCGGCAGGGCCAATGCCGCGGCTGTTGCCGGCGTGACCGAATCGAAGCGGCAGGTCCTTCCACGAATCGTCGGCGTGGGTACGAATCTGCAGCGGACCGCCGAATGTGTTTGGATCGGGCAGATTGAGTGTGCCCGTCGCGCCGTACAGTTCGATTCGGGGCAGCGCGGATGCCTGCGTATCAAAGGTGGTGATGACGGTGCCGACAGCGCCGGACTCGAAGTCGAGGACGCCGGTGACGTAGGTTGGAACCTCAACATCGATAATCTCGCCTCTGCGGGGCTCGCTGTGGATGGTGCGCTGCGACCAGGTTGCCCGGGCTGAACCGGTCACGCGACTCACCGGGCCGAGAAGATGGACGAGCGCCGTGATGTAATAGACGCCCATGTCCAACATGGGGCCGCCACCGGGTTTGTAGAAGAAGGCCGGGTTGGCGTGCCAGTATTCGTGTCCACGGCTCATCATAAAGGCGTTGGCCGCCACTGGGGCGCCGACAATACCTTCATCCAGGTAGAGTCGAGCCGACTGATGGCCGGCGCCGAGAAAGGTGTCGGGCGCACAGCCGATGCGAAGATTCTTCTGGCTGGCCAGCTCCAGCAATGCCTTTCCCTCGGCGAATGTGGCAGCAAGCGGCTTCTCGCTATAGACTGCTTTGCCGGCTTCCAGCGCTGCCTTGCCGACAGAATAGTGTGCCGGAGGCGGTGTGAGATTGAGCACGATGTCGATGTTTTGCGCGGCATACAGGTCGTCCAGAGACAGGGCCGCGAGTCCATACTTTTGGGCCTGGGCTTCTGCGGCAGCATGGATCGCGTCGGCGCAAGCGACGATTTCGATCTCCGGCAATTCTGCGATGACTTCAATGTACCTGCTGCTGATGATGCCGCAACCAACCAGACCGATACGCGCCGGTAGTTCCATTGTCATCTCTGTCTACTCCTGATGCCTATGCAATTGGGACAAACCTATTGGTCGGACAAACCTACTGGTCTGACAAACCTACTGGTCTGACAAACCTACTCGTCTGACAAACCTACTGGTCGGGCAAACCTGCTGGCTCTGGTCAGTCTCTCGCCGCCCAGACGATTCCCCTGCGCACGATTTCCTTGGCCTCGGGGACATCGAAATCCTTGGCCACGTGGCCCAATGAGCAGTAGAAGATTTTGCCCTGGCCCCAGCGGCGCTTCCAGACGACTGGCATGACGGTCCCATCGATCCAGGGGGCGTGTTCGCCGGAAAAGGTCGTTGTGGCGAGAACCTCGTTGCTGGGGTCGACGTGCAACAGGTACTGTTCGCTATGCATGGCAAAGTCGCTCAGCCCCGCGGTGATCGGGTCACTTTGATCGCCTATATTGACGGTATAGTCGATGATGTTGCCCGGGTGGGCTACCCACTGCCCGCCGACCATGAATTGATATTCGGTGTTCTGGCGAAAGGCGTCGGCCATTCCGCCGTGCCAGCCGGCGAATCCAGCCCCGTTGGCGATGGTTTCGAGAAGGCCTTTTTCCTGTTCCTTTGTGATTGAGCTCATCGTATAGACCTGCGTGATGACGTCGTAGGTGGCCATGCGCTCCGCGTCGGTGTAGATATCGAGGGAAGTCTCCACGTCTACGTCAAAGCCGGCATCCTCGATCAGAGGGGCAAATATATCCACGCACTGCTTTGGTTCGTGGCCTTCCCAGCCGCCCCACATCATCAGTGATCTCTTAGCCATTGGAATCTGACTCCTTATTGTTTTTCCTGGTCGCACTCTTCGGCTACGCGGGGAACGGTCCGGACACTGCACCGGCTTACGAAATTGGTCTGTTCGAAAGGGTACCGGCTGGTCGCGGCGCCTTCTCCGCTGATGGCAGATTGTGCCGTATGGGCCAGTATAGCACTCCCACAGATAAGCCACAACGAAAAGGCGGTTTGGGGTGCATGCCAGGATGAAGGTCCGGTTCGCAAACGTCCAAGGAAATAGACCAGACTGCGAATTCTGCAAGCCTGGGAAGCCCACTTACGGAACTCTCACGGGCCGGATGTTCCTTCGCAATGAAGTTCCTTCACTGTGGGGTGAGAATTTACACAGCTGATGTGTAATTCACTGCTCCAGGTTAGCTCAAAATGGGAGGGTGAAATTACACACTCGATGTGTAATTTCACTGCCTCCGATGCGCTCGCAATGGCAGAGAGAAATTGCGCGGGCGATGGGTATTTTTGCTGCTTCAGATTCGCTGGCAGCGGCGGAGAGAAATTGCGCGGGCGATGGGCAAATATCGCGGATTCGAGTGTCCTCACGCTGGGGGAGTGTAGACATCATTTGGCCTGCGCGATTGCTGCTGGATTGCAGCAGGCAACCGAAGTGGCGGATGCCAGCGGTCCAGGCACTGCGATAGCCTGAAGGGCGACGAGGATGGAGGGTGATCGGAGTGAAATTATATAAAATTTAGTTGATAAATTGTTTGGCGGGAGAGAGTGGGAGAGGTTAGAATTCGAACGGGGACTGCTTAGTTGCATTGGGCGCGGAAATGCCCCCTTCTGGCGACGGGGGCATTATTTTTGGCAGAATGTTGCGATTCGGTCAGGTCGGTATCTCGGCGGGGTTAGCGATGCTCGAATCGCATTGGCATTCCGCCTTTCGGATGCAGGGTTATCTGCGGGTCCAGTTGGGCGACGTGGTTGTCCGGAATGCGGAGGCGGAAGCGCTGAGCAATTGCCGCGGCAACCAAGACACCCTCTGTAAGAGCGAAGCCTTCGCCGATGCATTGGCGCGGCCCTGCGCCAAATGGAATGTAGGCAAAACGGTGACGACCAGAGTCTGCGGCCGGATTAAAACGCTCGGGATCAAACTTCAGAGGTTGGCGCCAGAACTCTGGCATCCTGTGGGTTATGAAGGGGCACAGTGAGATTGGCGCGTTTGCCTGAACGTCGTAACCACCGATAACGTCGGCGCTGTTGCAAAATCGTGACAAGCCATAGGCCGGCGGGTAGAGGCGCAAGGTTTCATCGATTACCTGGCGCGTATAGACCAGATTGGGAATGTCTTCGACCGTTGGTAGACGTCCGCTCAGCGTCCTGTCTACTTCTTCGTGAACCTGGGCCTCGATCTCGGGATATTTCGCCAGGCTATAGAAGAACCAGGTCAACAGGAGCGTAGTTGTCTCGTGTCCCGCGATGAGCAGGGTTGTTACCTCATCGCGCAGTTGCTTCTCGTCCATGCCCTCACCGGTGTCCTGATCGCGAGCCGAGAGCAGCATACCCATCAGATCGTTTCCAGGGGTCCCGGATTCGCGCCTCTCGTTGATAATGCCATAGATCAACTGATCGATAGCGCCAACATCGAGTCCAACCTGGCGCGTACTGGGCCAGAAGGGGATCCGCATCGTAAAAAGCGCGAAAGGCGAAACCATCAACTTCGCGAACAAGTCATTCAGCCTGTTGAAAATATTGCCAACTTCGCGGGCGGGGCCGGTCAGATCTACGCTGAAGAGAGCCTTGCCGACAATCTCCAGTGTCAACTCCATCATCTCTCGATCAAAGGAGACATCATTCCCGGCGTGAGCCAACTCATCCCACCGGCTCATTCTCCGCTGCGCGGTCGCGGTCATGATCTGAGCGAGATCCTGGATCTGTTTACGGTGAAAAGCGGGTTGGGCCAGCCGCCTTTGCCGCAGCCAGGAATCGCCGTCATTGCTAAGAAGGCCCTTTCCAACCAGTGGCAGCAGCAACTGAAAGATGGGGCTGGGCATCTTAGTGAAATTTTTGTAGTTGTCCTGCAGGATGTGTTGGTAGTGTTCGGGGTTTACAAAGAGATAGGCCCACATATGGGCGAAGAACTGATATCTGACTGCGGGGCCGACTTCCGCAACGAAATCTTGCAGGCACACGAGAGGGTCGCGCTGGAGACGCCTGGCTGTGCCGAATAGGCGATTGGCCCGCGGCGTGGGGGGGGCTTGTCGCCGCTCCTTTGGGACGACTGCGCTGGTCATATGTTTACTCCTCGTCGCCCTCTACTCGCATCGCTCTGCCTCGATCTGAGACATCAGACAGCCAGAGGGCATATCGACTGAATCGTCGAAATCACTTTACTTTTTGTGAATTACTTCACAAGAACAATGTTAGCATTGAGGAAACTGTATGTCAAGTGTCAAACCTTGCGGTGTTTCCGCCAAATCATAGATCTGACCATCGGTTTGGAGGAACGAAGGAAAGCGCCTACCGGAAAGAACAAGACCCCGCCAATGACGGGGTCTTGCGGCGTCTGGTCCGAAAGCATCTCTTAGAGAATAATCTCCAGTGGTGATGCTAACGGACCAGTACTGCTACTACAATTATCCATAGGGCATCACCTCCTTGTGTTAAGGATACGCCGACAGTATTTCACAGTTTAAGAATTATGTCAAAATGGGAAAACGGGGTAAGTTCGGCCCGATTGCTGAAGTAGAGGAAAACAGGCTTGAGTTTTGGAGTCGTCCAGTTCAAAGCTTATAATGGATACGATTGCGTTCCTATTTCAGCCTGTTAGGTTCGGCATTCAGTTTGCGCCATTGGCGCCTGTAGGGCAGTGGCAGGCCGGACCGTTGAGATGAAGTACTGGCTGTCGTTGTACAGAAATAGCCGGGACAGGGTCGGCAGTTCCAACACAGGGTCCACGAAACAGGTATCGCATCGCGAAGTGTACAATTTGTAAAGGTTTCCTATGCGCAATCAACTTGTCTACGTTTTTCTTATCTTGTGTTTGTTCGCCGTCTCTTTGTTTGTGGCGCTGCCGATTGACCACCCTCTCTGGCTGGAGGAAGGTCTGGCTCCGGGGGTTGACACCCAGCGCGATATCCGCGAACTGACGCTTGGGCTGGATCTGAAGGGGGGAACGCAGGTCTTGCTGGAGGCAGAGATCAGCGAGGACCAGCCCCTTCCCGAGGATGCCCTCAACTCGGCCAAGATCATCGTTGAGCAGAGAGTTAACGGCCTGGGCCTGGCTGAGCCGACCGTTCAGTTGCAGGGCGAGCGACGCATGATCGTCGAGCTGCCCGGCGTCAAGAATCCAGACCAGGCCATCGAGACGATTCGCTCGACAGGCCAGCTGGAGTTCGTCAATCTTGGCGGGCTACCGGTCCGTCCTGATGACTTTATCAATACGACTAACCGCCCGAACGCGGTCACGGCTTTGCAGGAAGCGATTGTCGCCGGGGAAGCCGCGCCCCAATCGATTCCGTTCCCTGATGAAACGTTTGAGACGATTATGACGGGCGACATCCTGCAGGCTGTGGTCGCCACGCAGGATGAGTATACGTTCTGGCAGATCCAGTTCGATCTGAAGAGCGAGAGCAGCGGTGACTTCTTCAATTACACGCGCGATAACATTGGTGAAGTCCTGGCGATAATTCTGGACGGGCGGGTTCTGTCGACGCCGGTTATCAATGCTGCCATTAACGACAACGGTGTGATCACGGGCGACTTTTCGCAGGAGGAGGCAGAAAGCCTGGCCATTCAGATGCGCTATGGCGCGCTGCCGATCCCTCTTGAGGTTGTAGACGTGCGTACTATCGGCGCCAGCCTGGGCCAGGACTCGATTGACCGCAGCTTACAGGCAGGCATTGTCGGCGGCATTCTGGTCCTGCTATTCATGGTTATTCTGTACCGTTTGCCGGGGTTTCTGGCGACGATTGCACTGGCGATCTACGTGACTTTGAATATTGCCATGTACAAGCTGATGCCGGTGACGCTTACCCTGCCGGGTATCGCTGGGTTCATTCTTTCAATCGGCATGGCGGTTGATGCCAATATACTGATCTTCGAACGGATGAAGGAAGAGCTGCGCAACGGCCGATCTTTGCGGCTGGCAGTCGAAACCGGCTTCAGTCGCGCGTGGCCGGCGATTCGTGACGGGAACCTCTCTACGCTGATTTCATGTGCTGTACTCTACTGGTTCGGCAATAATTTCGGCGCCAGTGTTGTTAAGGGTTTCGCGATCACGCTTTCGGTCGGTGTGCTGCTCTCCATGTTTACAGCGGTTTTTGTTACGCGCACATTTATGCGCGGCTTTCTCTCGACCCAGGGGGAAAGGCTTCTTGGTAGCCGCGGTTTGCTGGGCTATTGACGGCGGGGGGGTTGGGCCGGTCTTTCCATTCAAGATGGGCTGAGGTGGAATTGGCCGTGCAGGTTAACCGGGATGAGTTCACGCATTCGCTGCGCACTCTGACTGTGTGATAGCCGTTTGCAACACGAAAGAGTATCTTATGTATCGCTTGGTTGAACGTAGAAAGCTGTGGTTCCTGGTTTCCTTGATTGGAATTCTGCCGGGCATCCTTTTCATTATTTGGAACGTCTCCTCTGCCGGCACTCTCCTGCCTCTCAGTATCGACTACACTGGCGGGACGCAGTGGGAGATGCGTTTTGCCGAGCCGGTTGCGCCGACAGCATTGGGCAACGTATTTGTCGAAGCTGGGTTCACCGATACAAAGGCCTTTCACGTCGACGATGACCGCACGGTTCAGGTCAAGTTCAAGAATATCGACATGGCCCAGAAAGAGGTTATCGAGCTGGCGATTGTAGAGCGGTTCGGAGAATTTGATGAGCGCCTATATCGCAGCATCGGACCTGCCATCGGCGCGGAGGTAAGCCAGGCGGCGCTGCTCGCGGTTATCGCGGCCTCTTTGCTGATCCTAGCCTACATTGCCGTGGCGTTTCGAGAGATATCGCACCCGTTTCGGTATGGTGTGGCGGCGATCGCGGCACTGGTGCACGATGTACTGATAACGGTTTCCTTCCTTTCTATTATGAATCTTGTGCTTGGCTGGGAGTTGGATGCGCTATTCCTGACGGCTACGCTGACAGTCATTGGCTTCAGCGTCAACGATACGATCGTTATCTTTGACCGAATCCGCGAAAACATACGGCGTCATCGCGGGGAGCCGCTGGCGATGGTTGCGAACCGCAGCATTATTGAGACGGCGCAACGTTCGATCGCAACACAGGTGACGGCGCTGCTGGTGCTGGCTGCCATCCTAATCTTTGGCGGAAGCACATTGCGCATTTTTATGGCGACATTGATAGTCGGCCTCGTGTCCGGTACTTACAGTTCTATATTCACAGCCACTCCGCTCGTCGTTGCCTGGGAGGAAGGCTCCTTGCTCCCCAAGGCAAGTAAGCGTGTCAGGGCGAGGGAACAGGCAGCGCCTGCTTAGAAAAGAGATAGAGTAAGACCCCTGGCGTTTCAACGGGCTTGGCCGAAGCCACCCAGTCAGGTATTTTCCCCACTCGTTGATTTTGCAGCGGAAAGCAGCCTACTCGTGCTACGGCTGCTAGTCCGGACCGATATGCATTCGCAGAGCCTGGACCAGGCGGGGCTCCGTCCCACTTAGTCTCCGGGCGTTCGCTACAGACCACTCACTGCTACCGGTCGATTTTTCGCATGCACATAATGACATTCGACAGAACCGGGAGACAAGGCATTGGGAAGGGCGCGGCTCGAGATTCATTTCCCGGTCGCGTGCGCACAGCTCATCTTTTCTCGTTCTTGTTTCCGTTGTATTGCCTAATTGCCCTCTTCCTTTGCGGATTCGGGCCGCCGACGATTGTCGACCGAGACGTAGCGCCGCGGCAGCGATACACCGTCGGCCAACTGCGCCAGATTCAGCGGGCGCACACGGCACCGCCCGAAATCAGTGCGGTGTCGGTCTTGGTGTACGATCTTGAGAGCGGGCGCGAGTTGATGGCGAAAGCGGCTCACCTGCCAGTATCTCCAGCCAGCCTGGCGAAACTGATGACGGCTTTGCTGGTCCTGGAGCAGGACCGACTCTCGGAACGGGTCACGATTCAACAGGCCGACCTTATCGGCGAAGCCACGATGAGGCTGAGAGAGGGGGAGGCGCTGCGGGTTGACGAGCTTCTGTGGGGGCTACTGATTCCGAGCGGCAATGACGCGGCGATGGCTCTTGCGCGCCATCATTCCGGGCAGGTGGCGGCGTTCGTGGAACAGATGAATCTGCGGGCCGGCGATCTTGGGATGCACGACACGCTGTTCCAAAATCCCAACGGATTCGACGCCGACGGTCAGGTCAGCAGCGCGCGGGACCTGTTGACTTTGGTCAAACAGCTTTGGGCGTATCCTCTATTCCGTGAAATCGTTGGGACACCTGTGACGACGGTAGGGGACCGAGAACTTCAGTCGACAAATCGGCTTCTGGGTTCCTACCCAGGCGTTAACGGGGTCAAGACCGGCACGACACAGCGGAGCGGACAATCGCTGATCGCGGGCGTGGAAGAGAATGGTCATCAGCTATTTGCCCTGGTGTTGGGAAGTGTGGACCGTTACCATGACATGAGACTGGTCCTGCAAACTGTCGATGGCAACTATAGCTGGGTCCCTTTGCGCATGCCTGAACGCCCAACCGCTCTGGACCGGCTTTTCGATGGTGAAGGCAATTGGTTGTATCTGCGTGCAGACGGTTTGAGCATCAATCCAGCGTCGGTTGAGTCGGGCCCATTCTTCGAAACTTTGCTGGCCGGTTGGGAACGCGGCGACCTGCGGGTCTTCCGGCGCCTTCACCCACCGGCTACGGGAATGTGGACCACTGGCATGCCGGCCGGCGAGTTGGAATGGCGCCTGGGCGATACTTTGATTGCGACCCAGCGCATCTTTGTTCAGTGAGGGAGCTGTACCGTCACGGGTCGCGGCATTGCCGTGGTACAGCAGAGTGAAGGTTACGGACAGGACATGACAGAAGAGCGACTGCAGAAAGTGCTGGCTGCGGCGGGCGTCGCGAGCCGCAGGGCAAGTGAAAAGCTGATTACCTCGGGACGCGTGCGTGTCGACGGTGAGGTTGTGACTACGCTGGGGACGAAGGTGGACCCGGCCACAGCTGAAGTTTCGGTAGACGGGCGTTCTGTTCGGTTTACTGAAAGCAATGTCTATTTCAGAGTCTATAAGCCGCGGGGAATCCTTAGCGATATTGGCGGGGACACGCGCGGGCGCAGGACGGTTGCCCGCCTGTTGCCGCAGGGCGCGGGCCGCGTTTTTCCGGTTGGCCGGTTGGACCTGAACAGCGAGGGCCTTGTCCTGTTGACTGATGATGGGGAGCTGGCCAACAAGCTGACCCACCCCCGCTTTGAGCATCCGAAGACATATTATGTGCTGGTGTCACAACGACCACCTGCCGACGCGCTGGTTCGATTGCGTGAAGGTGTTGAACTAGAGAGCGGTCGAACGGCGCCGGCCCAGGTGGAAGTCGCGGACGGGCTGCCTGAACGGCTGATGCTTGACAAGGGCACACAGAGGTTCGCCGCGGCGCCCGAGGATGGATGGAAAGGCTCGCCACCAGATAAAGGTGTTTGGCTACGGATTGTCCTGCGGGAGGGTAAGAAGCGACAGATTCGACACATGGCTTCCGCAGTCGGAATTAGTTTGAGACGCCTGATACGCTGGTCGATAGGCCCACTGACCCTGGAGGGTCTCGAGCCCGGAATGGCGAGGGAGTTGACTCCGGGCGAGGTCTATGCGCTGAAGCAGATGGTGGTCAAAGGCGCAGACAGGCGCTCGTCGAGAGCCAGGGCCGAAACGAGAGCCGACCGACCTCGCTCCAGGCGGGGTTCTGCGCCGCGAAACAGGCGTTCAAGATCTTAGTCTGCGTCACTCTCGCCTCCCGGCAGCTCGGCAATCTGATTGAACGAAGTCCGATAGACGTGTCTTCACGCAGTTTTCTCTCCGTCCCATTCCTCCGGCTGGACTGCGCTTCAACTCAAGTGGTGGACTGCCCCTTTGGCACAGGAAATAGCCGTGAATGCAATAGCTGTGAATGCAATAGCGATTGATGGTCCGGCAGCATCGGGGAAGAGTACGGTCGGCTTCCTGGTTGGTCAACGACTGGACTTTCTATTCTTTGACACCGGCGTCATGTATCGGGCAGTCGCCTGGGCCATTCTAGACAGGGGCATCGAAAGCGAGGACCGTGAGGCTGTTGGGCGTATCGCCGAGCAGCTTTCCATTGGCGTCAATGCACCCAGCGACGGGGAGACTGATGGGCGTCAGGCGACGATCCAGGTTGGTGAACTGGATGTAACCTGGTCCATCCGTGCACCTGAGGTCGACAGCATTGTCCCTGTCGTGGCTGCGAACAGCCGGGTCAGAAAGGCGTTGAGTCGGAAACAGCGTCTTATCGGTCTTGAGCACGGATCGGGCGTTGCCGGTAAGGCCGGTGTGGTTATGGTGGGTAGGGATATCGGAACAGTCGTCCTTCCTGAGGCCCCCGTCAAGATATATTTGGAGGCGCCCTTGGAAGAGAGGGCGAGACGCCGTTTTCTGGAACTAACTGAAAGGAAGAAAGAGGCCGATCAAGCCGCGGTCCTGGATGATATGCGGCTGCGGGACCGGATCGACAGTGAGCGAGCCGATGCGCCGCTGCGGCCTGCGGAGGACGCGTTCCTGGTCCAGACGCATGGCCTATCGGTACTGGAGGTCGTCGACCAGATCCTTTCGCTTGCCGCCAAGAGGCTGGGTGTCGGTCCTGCAAAAGCTGATGACAGCGACCTTCCTTTGGATGCCAGTTTGGGTAACGATGTGGAGTAGGACGGGGGTCCTACGCGGCTAGCGTACGACTCGACTCCTCGCCCGGTGGCTTCACTCAGACCCACTGCCCGTTCGACATAACCGTGTCCGTTTTCGCTGCAGCTGTCATCAGATTGTGGTATGATTGGAGACAGTTTTAGCGGATTCTCTTCGGTTTATCAGCAGTTTGATTCAGCGCCAAGGGGTAGGAAAATGGCAGCGCTGACCAATGATCAGAAACTTGAGATTTTCTATTGGATGGTCCTGGCTCGGACTTTTGATGAGGGCATGGTTTCGCTCTGGAAGCAGGGCCGAGGGCTAGGCGGAACATTCAGCCAGCGGGGTCATGAGGCGGTCAGTGTGGGGTCGGCTTTCGCGCTCAGACCGGAGGATATCATTGCCCCGATGCACCGGGATATCGGCGCCTATTTTCTGAGGGGTCTGACGCCACGGCGGGTCTTCGGCAACCTGTTGGGAAAGGTGACGGGTGTTTCGGGGGGGCGGGACGCGAATATTCATGGCATGGGTGATCTGAGCCTGAACATTGTGGGCTATATCAGTCACATTCCGATGTCGATGCCGATCACGCTGGGCGTTGCGATGAGCCTCAAGTTGCGGAACGAGGCAAAGGTAGCGATGACCTATGTGGGTGATGGCGGCAGCACTGCCGGCCTCTGGCACGAAACGCTCAATATGGCCGCACTTTACAAGGTACCCTACGTGTTGATTGTCGAAAATAACCAGTACGCCTACTCCACGCATGTTTCCGACCAGATGCCGATCGAGAATATTGCGGATCGGGCGGCCGCGTACAACATGCCTGGGACTATTGTAGACGGGAACGATGTCGAAGCCGTTTATGCGGCGACTTGCGAGGCGGTCGACCGGGCCAGGCAGGGAGGCGGCCCTTCGCTCATCGAAGCCAAGACCATGCGTATGTTGGGCCATGCCATCCATGACGGCGCTGAATATGTGCCGCGTGAGCTCCTGGCCAAGTGGGAGAAGAAGGACCCGGTCGCCCGCTATCAGGCGAAGTTGTTGGCCGAAGAGGTCGCGGACATAGAGGAGTTGAAGGAGATTCGTGAGCGGGCAGCGATTGAAATTGAAGACGCGATCGAGTTCGCGGAGTCCAGCCCGTATCCCGATCCGGACTCTGTTGAAGAGGGCATATACGCGCCTTGATGTAAACAGTAGCAAAGCTGCCGGTAGTCAGTGTTGACGCAGGGCCGCTTCCTTGAAAGTTCAGGATTTGGGCGCAACCAGCATGTGGCAGTGCTATTCGCCGGCCGCGATTCGGCCGGCGATTCTGTTTGGTAAGGAGACATTTGCGCTTGCCTGCCATCAGTCTTGTAACGCACAGTGCTAAGTAGAAGGATTAAAGACGCTATTGAAGTAACTTGGAGAGATAGATGGTCGCCCCGGTAGCCGTCCACAGATTGTTAGAACGTGTCCAGTCCATGTTGCACAGGGGGGAAACGCGCGCAGTCACCGAAATACTGCGCAGGCTGCATCCTGCCGACAGTTCAGATATCCTCTACCGCATCGAGCCGGACGCGCAGCACGCGATCTTGCAGGAACTCCCTTGGGAAGAGGTCGCAGATGTATTGGAAGAACTCGATGAAGAGGAGATGGTGGAGGTCGTCCAAGGGTTGACGGTGGTAGAGCTGGCTGATGTGCTGGACGAGATGGAACCGGACATGGCGGCCGACCTCATTGGGGAACTAGACGACCAGACAGCAGCAGATTTGCTGGACGAGATGGAGACCGCGGCAGGCGTTGCGCCCCTGCTCGACTATCCTGAGGACAGTGCCGGGGGAATCATGAACTCCCCCCGCCATATGCTGCGACGCGACATGTCGGCCGGGCAGGCCATGCAGTTTCTGCGAGAGCACTACGATGACGCGCACGACCTATTCTATCTGTATGTTCTTGAAGGCGGCGTACCGTCCATAGCGGAGGCAGCTCCTGAGGCGGTTACAGAGCAGGGCAAGTTGGTGGGAGTCGTCAGTCTCCGTTCACTCATTCTTGCCGACCCAGCGGTCAAACTGGAAGCGATAATGGAGCTAGACTTGCTGACTGCCACCGCTGATACCGATCAGGAGGAGGTAGCTCGGATCCTTGCGCGCTATAATCTGTTGGCGGTGCCAATTGTCGATGACGAGGATCGTTTGCTGGGAATTGTCACTGTAGACGATGTGGTGGACATCATCGAGGAGGAGGCCACCGAGGACATTTACCGGCTGGCCCAAGTGCACGAGGAGGCGGTGATCTTCAGCCCTCTGCCGCGAGCTATCCGTGCTCGAATGCCGTGGCTGGTTGTCAATTTGGGCACGGCTCTTGTGTCGTCCACTGTCGTGGCCCAGTTTGCCGGGACGATCGCGGCGGTTGCCATCCTTGCCGCGCTGATGCCGGTGGTAGCGGCCCAGGGCGGCAATGCCGGTAATCAGTCGATGACGATTATTGTGCGTTCTCTCGCGCTGGGACAGATCGATTTGAAAGACTTCTGGGCTGTTTTCCGACACGAGCTCGGTGTCGGTATACTGCATGGCCTGGCACTCGGCGCACTGGTTGCTGCCGTCGTCTACGTCTGGTTAGGCAATTTGATTTTGAGCGCAGTAATCGGGACGGCAATGGTGGGGAATTTCCTCGTGGCAGCCGTCGTGGGCGTACTGGTCCCGATGACCCTACGTCGATTCGGGGTCGACCCCGCCTATGGGTCCAGCATGATGGTGACAGCGTCAACTGACATCCTGGGATTTGCGATATTTCTCGGTCTGGCGAGCTACTTTGTCGCCTGGCTTGTATAACTGCCGGCTTGATCAGAAGTTTCCTGGCTCGTTGTCGGGGGAAACTGCGTTCGTTATGGCAGCGTTATTGCACTGAAATGAAATTGTGTCTGCTGGACATTCGGGACATTTCTGGTAGCAACGAGTGAGGGGCAAAGTCGGCTACCTCACGGAGAAGAGACGGGTCCTGGATTCTATCTCTGAGCCGCCTGTCGCTCAAGTAACATTAATCGATGAACCGACACCAGCGTAGTTCGAAATTCCTCATCTTCTGGTCTTACTTTGGTTTGGCCGCGCTGTTCTTTGCCCCCTACCTGCTTGGGCTGTCTGCCTTTGCCGCAGGCGATTTCACCAGGCACTACCTTCCCTACAGCTTTTTTCAGCAGAAGTCGCTGCTGGCGGGGCAGCTGCCCGTATGGAATCCACATGTAAACTCGGGTCATCCCTTCCTCGCGGATACCGAGTCGGCGGTTTTCTATCCGGTCAGCAACATTCTCTTATTGCTCACGTCCTTCAGCTCCTCAATCGTAGGCAGACTTTACTGGCTGCAGGTGGAAGCCCTTGTTCACATTATATTGGCATGCGTCTTCACTGCCTTGCTGGTGCACCGGCTGACAGAAAACCGCATGGCAGGATTCGCTGCCGGGCTGGTATTCGGTTTTTCGGGTTACCTGACCGGTTATCCTCCACTGCAACTCGGCATTATGCGCGTGGCCGTCTGGCTGCCACTCATTTTGTGGCTGCTGTTGCCGGCAAGGTCAGGAAGGCTAAGATGGCGCAGGTGGCTCTGGGCCTGCGCTGCGCACGCGGTGGCCTTTTTTGCCAACCATCCACAGACGTTTCTCTTTCTGACCTACGCCGTAGGTGGGTGGATGATCATGTTGGCAGTCTCTCAGTGGCGTCAGAGCCGCCCGATTGGGAACGACGACGAGGCGGGGTCGTCGGGATCCAGGCTATTGGTTCAGCACGTAGCGATAATGGTCGCCTATGCCGCCATCCTGATTTGCCTGACAGTAGGGCAGTTGTGGCCGGCATTGGAGTTTACCGCTTTGTCCGTACGCTCTGCTCGTCCCTTTCATGAATTGAGCAGCGGCTTTCCACCGCAGGACATCTGGCAGCTTGTCGTACCTGGCGTTTTGAGTCTCTATTCGCCATTGTATGTAGGGATTGCCGGGCTGGGCCTGGCTGCAGCTGCCACGGTGGCGCTGCTGTGGAACCGATTCAGTCTCATCGAAGGCGGCCCTTTTGCCCGCCCTGCTGCGATCTTCTTTGTCGTCGTGGGCTGCGTTTCCATCCTGGTCTCTTTTGGGGATCTTTTGCCGATTTACCCTCTCCTCCATCGGTTTGCGCCGGGTTGGTCCCTCTTCAGGGGGCAGGAACGTGTGGCCTATCTGTTTGCATTTTCGCTGAGTGTCCTGAGCGGTTACGGGCTGGCACTATTGCCTAATCTTGCTGCCCGCTTGAGGCAGAGACTGGGTTGGGTTTTGCTTGCCTTTGTTGCCGGCGGAATCGCACTGGTGTTCGCTGTATGGCATCTTCCGGGCCGACTCTACGTATCGGACACGAGTTTCATATTTCATGCCGGCAAGTCGATCCTGATAGCCTTGGTTTTTTTGTATCTGTGCAGTCGTGTTCGGCTCTGGCGTACGCACCTCATCCTTCTGCTCTTTGTCATTGTGGTCGACCTCTTTGCCACCAACTTCGTTACGATTCTTGCGGACGGAAAGGAGATCCGGTCTGCGTTAACGCGTCCGGAAATCGCTGCCACGTTGGAGGCCGCGCAGGCAGTGGAGAGCGAAACGGCTGCGCTTCCGGCACGAGTTTATAACGAGCGCCGTCTGCCGGAGGACAGCGGTATGGTGGCCGGATGGGAGGATGTGTGGGCTGCCAGCGTTCTGCGCCTTTCCGCGTACAATGAGTTCTTTGTGGACTTTCCCCCTGACCGCATGTGGATGCTTACGGGAGTCGGCACTGTGCTCACGTGGAGGGAGGAGCTGACTGTTGAAAGCCAGCTCGTGGAAGAGTTCCCTCTTGAGAACGAAGCGACTCGATTGCACAGTCTGACCAGCACCGCCCCGCGCATTTGGTGGGCACAGCAGGCGCGGAGAGTGGACGACTTGCCGGCGCTGGCGTTGTTGGCTGATCCCAGCTTCGACCCGCTTCAGGAGGTGCTGATTGCGAATTCTGATGCAGATGTCCTGGGCGAGGCGTGGGAGGACGGTCGGTTGCACTTTGGTGACGGGGGTGAGGCCACCGTTGGGGCAACCCGGCTCGGGCCTACCCATCTAGAGGTCCAGATCGAGAGTACCCAGACTGGCCTGCTCTTTGTCAGTGAGAATTATTTGCCAGGCTGGGAGGCGGAGTGGAGGGCAAGGAGTCAATCAGCGGAGCCTATTGATTTGCCGATCGTACGTGCACATCAGGCCTTTTTGGGTATCCCTGTTCCAGCAGGTAGTGGGACAGTTGACCTAGTCTATCGTCCCGCCAGCGTGCGCTGGGGCCTGATGATCAGCGCCTTGACCTGGGTCGCTATGCTGCTCGTATTGCGAAGATATGTTGCGGCGGGACTCGGTACCTTGTGGAATCGAATTCGATGGATTGCAGGAGGCCTGCGGCAGGTGACTTACTCGAAGTCAGCCATTTGGGGGATTCTCGGAACTCGTCAGGATGTTTCTGAATCGATCGGCCCATCGAGTGAAGTGCTATTCGGAGACATCCGGTTTCAGCGCGCGGTGGTGGTGCTCGCAATACTAGCCGGCTTTGCGCTTCGGTTCTACCAGCTGGCCGACCAGGAACTGGTCATAAGGGAGGCAGTGTCATACTGGTATAGCCAGATCCCACGTTCCGGTCTGGTTCAGATGTTCAGCGAAGGAGGGAGTGCGACCTTCGCCGCCAGCCACTGGTTGAACCACTTTTGGCTACGTCTCGCGGGGGGCAGCGAGTTTGCCCTACGGGCTGTGTCAGCTCTGCTGGGCACTCTGGCCATTCCCCTTCTTTACTGTCTTGCCAGGGAATTGCGCATACCCGCCTTTGCTGCACTGACGGCAACCCTCTTGATGGCGGTAGGTTCATACGCGGTTCGGGCCAGCCAGGAAGTTCTTATCAATCCTCTCAGTCTTACTCTTTCTGTTGCCAGCGCTGTGCTGGCCTTGCGACTCATCGGCGGGTCCAAGAGCGGGACTGTTTTGCTGGGGTACGTCCTGTTCTCGGCTGCTACCTTCTATACACAAGTTTTCGCAGTTCTTGCTCTCCTGGCACAGAATCTGTATGTGCTGTACCTGTACATGCGCGACTTTCGCGGCAGAGCTAACTCGCTCTCGTCAAGCCCTTACAGGTCAATGCTGGTACGCTGGGCCGGGGGTCAGTTCTCAATTGTGGTCCTATGCATTCCATGGCTTTTGAGCGCCAGTAACGGTACGTTCGAATTCACGGGAAGCAGTACAGACCCGTCCGTTATTTCGATGCTGTGGTGGCGATTCGCAGGCTATCCAGTGGGTGATCTTGTGCCAGGGCAAATCTGGTTATTGAATGCCGGTTTACTCGGTTCTGTTTTCATGGCTGCCGCAGTGATTGGCGCACTCTTGCTGGCGCGAGCGAGAACGTCGCTGGGAGGGCGAAATGGCCAGGGTTCGGGAGAAGGCGATGTGGGTAGCAGTTCTGTGATAATGGATACGTCGCCCCTGTTTCCGACTCAGAACCCCATGGTCTTCCTTCTGATACTGCTGTTCATGGCCCCGCTCGCATTTTTGGGCCCTCTATTCCGGCACTGGTTCATGAATGGAAGCCTCTACGCTGTGACCTTGCCGCCATACTTACTTCTGATGGCTATCGGGCTGACACACATCGGCGGCTGGATTGAGAGCTGGCTGGGATGGAGATGGAGGGCATGGACTAACGAAGAAGAAGCAGACGGTCCGACCCTTTTGAGCAGAG
Source organism: Caldilineaceae bacterium (assembly GCA_958295845.1). Lineage (GTDB taxonomy): Bacteria > Chloroflexota > Anaerolineae > Caldilineales > Caldilineaceae > Bin5. The sequence goes on along the minus strand of OY282376.1, from coordinate 2,433,840 downwards.
TTCGCGTCGGCAGTGTTGCCGCAGTCGGTCTGGTTCTCATTCTTGTCGCGGGTAATCTGTTCACATGGCGAAACTACCACTTTGATCCTCAGTTCAGCAGTTCGAGGGGTTTGCGGGCGTTGTCCACAGTGCTGGATCGTTGGAGTGCCGGGTTGTATGCGGACGAGGTACACATCCTTCAGAGCTTCCCTGACCCCACGCTCTTTTTCTACTATTTCACGGGTGATGTCGAGGATTCGGTGCTGCCACGCCATGACCACGACTTGGAAGGCGCAACGGAAGCCGTGAGGGCGCTACAGGAGAGCAACATACTGAGAATCATACTTCCGGTCAGTCTAAACGCTGAACAGGAAGGTGCAGACCTCGCCAGGCAGGCACTTGCAAGCTCCTACAGGTTGGCGGGCCAGGAAACGTTTGGCGACTGGCTTGTCGAACTGTATTCGCGGCCGTATCCTGAGGCGTGGCGACTGTTCGACGTCGAATTTGCCAATGGATTGGTACTAGAGCGAGCCCAGGTCAGCTCGCAGTTCCCTCCCGCCGGCGGCAGATTGGTCGTCCACATGGAATGGAGGGGGGACCCGGCGGCGTTGACCGGGGGAGAAAAGATCTTTCTGCACTTGGTCGACGAAACGGGTAAACTGATTGCCCAGTGGGACCCGGAACTCGGAATGGATGGTGCACATCATTGGACTGCCGCGGCGATGCCGATTCCTTCTTCGCTGCCGGCGGGTTCGCTGCGCCTTTTGGCCGGCGTATACGATGTAACGGTGGAAGGAGCGCCGCGAATTCTGACGGAGTCGGGAGAGGATTCCCTGCTACTCGTTTACTTTCACGTTTCAGATTGCGATGTTTGCGGAAGATGACAGGCTTTACCGTTTTCGGACTGCCTGGTCATCGCGGCACGCTATATCGCAAAAAGCCGGTACAATTGTCTCTAGAAGGTGGCGTTTCCGCCAACTTAACTGGAAACTTGCTACTTTTTCCGTGCGAGTTTTTCCTTACCCTAAGACAGTTCAGCTTAACCACGCCAGCTACGGCTGCCGGCGTTACGGGAGAAGTGGTCCTTCGTGAACTCTAGGTTTCTTAGAATACCGGATCTGGAAAAAGTACTGGTCGGCCTCTTGCTTACTGCGTTTTTCCTGACGGGAATCGGGTATAGCCTAGTCGTTCCCCCTTTCGAGACTCCTGACGAGATCTATCACTACGCCTTCGCCCGCCATTTGGCTGCAGGCGGCGGCCTGCCGGTGCAGGGGCCTGAAAAGACCGGACCTTGGGAGCAGGAAGGAAGTCAGCCTCCCCTGTATTACGGTTTGGTCGCGCTGGCGACGGCCGGCATCGATCAGGCCGACCTCGATGGTTTCGCGGTTCAGAATCCAAGGGCCAATCTCGGCGACCCGCATCAGCAGGGCAACAAGAACGTCATGCTCTTCAGTGCCCAAAGCAGGCCTCTCACCGGACTAAATCTTGCGCTGCACGTTGGCCGCTGGGTTTCGCTGGTTCTCGGCACTCTCACCGTTTTTTTTACATACCTACTCGCTCGTTTCGCCTTTCCGGCTGACAGATGGTCGCGCCTGCTGGCGACCGGCCTGGTGGCTACGATCCCGCAGTTTACATTCATTAGCGCGAGCCTTTCCAACGACAATATGATCACAGCCGTGAGCGCGGCCTCGCTGGTCTGTTTGGCCGCGCTGGGCGGCCGCTCTGCGGGCAAGGGGATCCGATGGTGGGAATGGGTGGGCCTGGGCCTGCTGCTGGGTCTGGGCGCGTTGAGTAAGCTACAGGGGCTGGGGTTGCTTCCGCTGGCAGCCTTGACTTTTGTTTGGTATGCCAGAAGGCATAAGAATTGGGTAACTCCGCTTCAAGGCGCGATATGGGTCGGGGGTGTAGTCCTGGTTGCGGCAGGGTGGTGGTACGCTCGCAACATCCTCCTTTACGGCGACCCGTTCGGTACCAGCAATCTGCTCAGCGTAACCGGCCAGCGGGTGGAACCACTGACGCTAGCGGGACTTTACGGAGAACTGCGCGGCCTGCAGATGTCCTTTTGGGGCATATTCGGATGGTTCAGCATTCTTCTTCCATCATGGACATACACTCTCTTTGAGTTGCTGACCGCTTTGGCCCTATCGGGCGCCGTCATCGCCTGGATACGATCTCGGAAGGCCCCCCGCGGGTCAAGCGCGGAGGAAGAGCATGTTGTAAACGCTTTCAGTATCTCCTGGGTCTGGGTATTGATTTCTCTCGCGCTGATGGCGTATTGGATTTCGGTCGCACAGGGCTCTCAGGGCAGGTTACTGTTCCCGGCGGTGAGCGCACTGGCAGTCGTCGCGGTGGGCGGTCTTCGCTATTGGGCCGGGTTTCTTCCGCGTATCGTGCGCATTACGCTTGGGACGGTTGTCCCGATCGGACTCTGGAGCTGCTCCATTTATGCCCTGGATGTTTTGCTGCCAGATTCGTACGGGTTGGACACGATGGCCGACGTCGTGTCCGAAGTGCCGGGGGACGCGATACCCATTGGGAAAGTATATGGAGACGGTATCGAGCTGGTTGCTGCCCGTTCGCCGGACCCAGACTCTTTTTCAGGCGATTCGGTGCCGGTGACACTTTACTTCCGCGCCTCCCAGGTACAGGACCAGGACCACGAACTGTTTCTTCACCTACTGGATGCCAATGACAGACAGATAGGAAACGTAACAACGCAACCGGGATGGGGTGTTCGGCCACTCACATTGTGGCAACCTGATGTCATTTACGAGGACACCTACCTGATTCCGCTCGAGCGCCCTTCGCCAAAAGTTGCCAGGCTGTACGTTGGCTTCGTCGACCCGTCATCCACCGCTCTGGAGAGCGAAGGACTTCTGCCGGTGGCAGGAGGAGGGCCCAGAATCGGGAGCCGTGTCGTCTGGACACATTACGCACAGCTGGAGTCGTTGTCCGTAAATTACGATAGCGGAATCTCGTTAGTCGGGGCGGCGGTGGGCGTGGAGGAGGTCCAGTTTTCGACGACGGCGCTGATTGAAATCGAGGAGAACCGTTCCATTTGGGTTGCTCTGCAGTGGCAGGATGTCGTTAGTTCAGAAACTGCCTACGCGACTTCGCTTCGACTTCATGCTGCGGGATCGGAGGGAACCTGGGTCTTTCAGGAGGATACGAACTTGTGGAGACAAGTTGATGGTCAAGGTGTTGGTCAAGGCGCGGCTGCGTGGTCCCACACCACAATCGACTCGCTCGTTCCCTTGTCATTGCCGCCGGAACTCCCTGCCGGCGAATATGAGTTGCGTCTGGTTTTGTACGACGCCGAGACCTTGGAGACGGTTGTACAGGACGGCACCTGGGAGCCCGAGCTGCTACTCGCAAGGCTCAAGTTGAACTAGAGGGGAGCATAGCCAACTGAGTGGGGAGCGGGATAGCAAAAAGATAGTGGCCAGTTAATTTGCGATGGCGGCCAGTCGCCTTCCCGCTTCATGCAGAGTTTCTATCCGCTTGGCAAAGGCGAAGCGCACGATCCCCTCGCCGTATTTTTCTCTGTCCTTCGTGTAAAAGTTGATACCGGCCACTGAAGCCACACCGACCTCGGTCGTCAGCCAGCGGGCAAAGCGGTGCGAGTCCCACTCGGCCTGGGGCGCGTCGATGGCCGTGTAATTCGCCATGGTGTAGTAGGAGCCCTGGGGTCGGACTGCGCGAAATCCGGCAGTTCGCAGCATCTCCAACATTACTTCGCGGCGTTCACGGTAATCCTCCCGCATCTGCTGCCAGTAGGCGGTTGGCTGGTTTAAGGCAACGGCGGCTGCCGCCTGCAGAGGCGTGGGCGCGCAGATGGTGGCGTAGTCGTGCACGGAGCGGATGGCTGAGGCGAGTGGTTCGCGGGCGATCACATAGCCCAAGCGCCAGCCTGTAACCGCAAAGCTTTTTCCCAGTCCGCCTATGGTTACCGTGCGGTCAACGAGGCCATCGAGGCTGCCCGGCGAAACGTGCTCGCGGCCGTCGTAGAGAATGCGATCATAGATTTCGTCAGTTATCAGAATGAGATTGTGCCTGTTGGTAAATTCGATGATCATCTGAATCTCATCGCTGTCGAAGACCCGGCCGGTCGGATTGTGAGGTGTATTCAGGAGCAGGGCTCGCGTCCGGTCGGTGACTGCCGCCTCCAGCCGGTCGGCGTCGACACGATATCCGGGGGCATCCAGGACGACCTGAACGGCTTTGGCGTCGGCCAGTAGCGCCGAAGGGCGGAAGGTCTCGTGCCCAGGCTCCAAAATGATCAGTTCGTCGCCGGGATTCAGCAAAGCCAGCAATGCAACAGTTATGCCTTCGGTGACACCGCAGACGACACAGATGTGTACATCGGGATCTACGTTCCAGCCCAGCTGAGTTGAGTACTGTTCAGCCAGGGCCTGGCGCAGGGGCGGATAGCCCCACGTGACCGTGTATTGATTGGCCGTGCCGCGAATTGCCTCTACAGCTGCGTTGACAATTGCCTCTGGTGGGTCGAAGTCGGGGAAGCCCTGGCTCAGATTGATGGCTTCGTGCTGCATGGCCAGCCGGGTCATCTCGCGGATCATCGACTGGTTAAAGTTTGTTGTGCGTGTGGCTGGGTACAAGGCGTTCCTCGCAATTCGTATACTTTGACGTTCTGCCGAGACGCGGAAATTCTACTCGAAAGGCGTTCAACTGGCAATGCTGAGAGGTCAGTGGTCAGTGGTCAGTGGTCGGTGGTCGGTGGTCAGGGGGCAGGGGGCAGGGGTTAGTGAAAGGCTGAAAGTCAGTGGTCGGTGAATTGAGGAGGCAAGTGGGGGTGTAAACATCTTTCTGTAGACCCGTTGCCGGCGAAGAAAAAGCACGGTGGCTAGCAAGGGCGGGGCGTTGCGGGGGCGCGGAACTGCAGGGGGAACTGCAGGGGAACTGCGGGGGACTGCGGGGGACTGCGGGGGATAGGGCTGAGATAGCGCGGGGGAAGAAAGACACTGCTGACTAGACACGTTGCTGGGGAAGAATGAACACGGTGGCTAGCAAAGGCGGGGCGTTGCGGGGGCGCGGAACTGCAGGGGAACTGCGGGGGACTGCGGGGGACTGCGGGGGACTGCGGGGGATAGGGCTGAGATAGCGCGGGGGAAGGAAACCACTGTTGGCTAGACACGTTGCTGGGGAAGAATGAACACGGTGGCTAGCAAGGGCGGGGCGAACTGCAGGGATCGGGGGTCAGGGGTCAGGGGTCAGGGGTTTGTGAAACACTGATAGTCATTGGTCGGTGGATTGACGAGGCAAGTGGGGGTGTAAACATCTTTCTGTAGACACGTTGCCGGCGAAGAAAAAGCACGGTGGCTAGCAAGGGCGGGGCGTTGCGGGGGCGCGGAACTGCAGGGGGAACTGCAGGGGGAACTGCAGGGGAACTGCGGGGGACTGCGGGGGACTGCGGGGGATAGGGCTGAGATAGCGCGGGGGAAGGAAAACACTGTTGGCTAGACACGTTGCTGGGGAAGAATGAACACGGTGGCAAGCAAAGGCGGGGCGTTGCGGGGGCGCGGAACTGCAGGGGAACTTCGGGGGACTGCGGGGGACTGCGGGGGATAGGGCTGAGATAGCGCGGGGGAAGGAAACCACTGTTGGCTAGACACGTTGCTGGGGAAGAATGAACACGGTGGCTAGCAAGGGCGGGGCGTTGCGGGGGCGCAGCCCCCGCACAAGGGAGGGCCGAAGGCCCGGACGCCCAAAAGCGAGGAGAGAGTGGAGAGGAGTGAGGAGTGAGTGACACCTGATGGGCTGCCTGCGGCAGGAATGGGAACTGACCCTGGCTTGGGCGCAGCGGGAGGTATTCGAGAGTTCATCCCCAATCCTGGCTGCAATAGGACAGGAGGGAGGACCTGAGCACTAGAATCCCGCCTCGGAGGACGCATTGCAGGAATCGCGGCCTGGCGGGCGAGTCGCTCGCCAGGGCAGAGATTGAGCGGTGACTTTGAGCGGTGACATTGGACTGACTACCGGGCAGGAAGCTTTTTTGACAATAAGTTGTTGCTATTGTATCTTCGCGTGCAAAGTCCACCTGAATCGCCTTGGAGCCGAACAAACGCTTGTGCTCCGGCGAGTCTCTTAAATCTTTAACTGAATCGGTTAGGCGAATGGCGACTCTTCAAGATCAGATCGCCGTGAATGCCACGCGAAGGCAACGGCCGTGGTATTACCTGAACGGCGAGGAGCGGCTGGCATGGCTGCTGGTCCTGCCCTGGATCATCGGCTTTTTGGCCTTCCAGCTTGGACCTATGTTGGCTTCTTTGGGGCTTTCCTTGACCGAGTGGCGCATGTTCACGCCGCCGAGGTTCATTGGCCTGTCGAACTACGCCGAGATGATTTCCGGCGATCCCCTCGTCCTTCAAGCCTTCAAAGTAACGACTATATTCTCGGTAACATCGGTCCCGCTGCGCATCGCTCTGGGCGTATTGGTGGCCCTTCTTTTGAACGCCCGCGTTCGGGGGCTGGCCTTCATTCGCACGGTCTATTACCTGCCGGCGACGGTCAGCGGTGTGGCGGTGGCGATGGTCTGGCTTCTCATTCTGAACGGCGATTTCGGGTTGCTGAACCGGACGCTCAGTTTGATCGGAATTGAAGGGCCTTACTGGCTGACCGACACGAGCACGGTGCTGGCCTCATTCGTGTTAATGAGTCTTTGGAGCGTCGGGGCAGGGATAATTATCTACCTTGCCGGTCTTCAGGGCGTTCCCAACGAGCTCTACGAGGCGGCCGAAGTCGACGGCGCCGGCGACTGGGTGAAGTTCTGGAGAATTACACTGCCGATGATCTCTCCCGTGCTCTTCTTTCAGTTTGTCATCGGCATGATAGACGCGCTGCAGGAGTTTGCTGGCCCATTTATCATGACGCAGGGCGGCCCTGGAAACGCCAGCCTGTTTGTCATGCTATATCTGTTCAGGCAAGGCTTCGAGTTTTTCCAGATGGGCTATGCTTCTGCGTTGGCCTGGGTGCTATTTGTATATATCATGGTGCTGACCCTATTGATCATTCGTTCCTCGGCGGTTTGGGTTTATTACGAAGGCGAAGTCAGGGAAGACTGACAAATGGCTATACGCTCAATCAGTGAAAGCCAGAGCCGGTCACGGGTCGTCAGGTTGACATTCATTTATCTGGTTCTGGCGGTGGGCATGGTGATCGTCATCATGCCGTTCTTGTGGATGGTTTCGACGTCATTGAAGACTCCGGCATCGGTGTTTAAGATTCCAACCGTCTGGATCCCTGATCCGGTGGTGTGGGCCAACTACCCTGATTCGATGACGATATTGCCCTTCTGGCGCTATATTCTCAATACAGCCCAGATAACGTTCCTGGCAGTCGTAGGGGCGACGTTTTCCGGCTCTTTAGCGGCGTTTGCCTTTGCCAGGCTGCGGTGGCGCGGTCGAAACTTTATGTTTGTTCTTGTTTTGACCACGTTGATGTTGCCATTTCAGGTGATCATGATCCCGCAGTTCATTCTGTTTCGCTCCCTTCAGTGGCTGGATACTTACCTTCCGTTGGTGGTCCCGGCCTTTTTCGGCGGCAGCGCTTTCAATATCTTTCTGTTGCGGCAGTATTTCATGACCATCTCGCCGGAGCTGGACGACGCAGCTATCATAGACGGCTGCAACCGTTTCGGGGTGTACTGGCGCATTATTATCCCGCTTTCAAAGGCAGCACTGATGACGGTCGTCATTTTCATCGTGCAGAATCGCTGGCAGAGTTTTCTCGTGCCGTTGATCTATTTGTTCGACCAAAAGAAGTACACCCTGGCCCTGGGTCTTCGCCTTTTCCAGGACCAGTATACAACTGATTGGGAGCTGATGATGGCAGCCGCCACCGTCAGCATGTTACCGGTGCTGCTCGTTTTCTACTTTGGGCAGCGTTACTTTATTCAAGGGGTCGTGTTTACAGGTGTAAAAGGGTAGATATTACCCAAAAACGCAGCCGTTCAAAGCACTCAGACCAGAAAAGGGAGAAATGACGTATGTCGAATCAAATCAGCCGAAGAAGTTTCCTGCGTAGCGCTGGTCTTGGGACCGGCGCGGTAGCAGTTCTTGCTGCATGCCAGCCGATGCCAGGGGGCACGTCGGACGGGGAGGAGGGAGCTGCCGCGGCTCCAGCGAGCGAACCCGTGTCGATCACGTCCATGACATGGGCCTGGACCGAATTGATGGCTCAACTGTCGGAGGTCTTCGCCGAACAGAATGACGGAGCGATCACAGTCGAAGGGCAGACCCTGGGTTGGGGAGACTACTGGACTAAATTGAACACACTGTATGCGTCCGGTTCGCCGCCTGACGCTGCCTGGACGCATACGGCCTGGGTGCGACCGCACGCTGTCCTGGGCGTGATCGAAGATCTGAATCCTCGGATCGACGCCACACCCGGTTTCCCAGACGACTGGTACAGTTCGGTTTGGGGCCTGTTTGAGTTTGAGGGTGGGCAGTATGGCAGTAGCTGGGACGTGGGCGTACAGGGGATATGGTACAATCGCAACCTCTACGAGGAGGCGGGGCTGACAGGACCGGGTGTGGGAACGACCTATGCCGATCTTCTGGAGCATGGTCTCACGCTGACCACGGACCGGGGCGGCAACCATCCCCAGGATGACGGCTTCAACAAGAGAGAGGTGTCAGTTTGGGGCATGTCGAATATGGTGGACAACTGGGTCAATGAGATCCGTCCCCAGGCTGTAGCGTGGGGTACAGATATTTTCAATGAGGATGAGACTGAATGCATTGTCAATTCCGAGGCAACATTGGAATTTCTCAACTGGTATCTGGACGCGATTCAGACCCACAACATTCATCCTTCGGCCGACCTCATCGAGGGACTGGGCAACCTGTTTGTTTCCGGTAGCTCCGGCATGATATCAACCTTCCCGGGCATCATTGACCAGTTCGACGGCACGTTTGTGTGGGAGATCTCGCCGTACCCGATGGGTGGGTCAAATGGGACCCACACGTTGAATGTGGGTGGTTCTGCGTGGTCGGTTCCAAGCGAAAGCCCGCACCCTGAAGAGGCATGGGAATGGGTGAGTTTCAACGCTACCGATCTGGCTCACCAGACTTGGGCGCAGAGAGGCATCATCAACGCCCGCCGTTCTACGTCGAAGTACGTGTTGGACCAGATGGATGTCCCCGACACCTTCGTGGAGTTCTACATGGACCGCATCGATGAATTTGGTGTGCCGGTGTGGCAACACAAGAACCGTGCGCAGATAAACACGGCGCTCACGTCGGCGTTTGAGCTGGTCTGGCTTGGCGACAGTACGGTAGAGGATGCGGCCAATGGTGTCAAGGCAGAGGTAGATGAACTGCTGGCAGACGCGTAATCACTGACAGGATTCCAGCTCTTTGCAAGAGTTAATTGAAGGCGCGGAACCGTTCCCCATGCCTAGAAGCGGAAATCCTTCCTTCACTCAGTTCTCAACGTAGTCAACGAAAAGCCAATGCACCCCCTTGCAGAAGATCTTGCTTGGGGGTGTTTTTCTTCCCTAGCGAGGCTCTATCATGACCGCCAGACGGCGTCCCAATGTCCTACTGATCATGGCCGATGATCACGCCCCGGCCGCGTTTTCGACCTATGGTGGCAGACTGAACAGAACACCAAACCTGGATCGGATTGCCGTGGAAGGCCTGCGGCTGGACTCCTGCTTCTGCACAAATGCGATTTGTACGCCTGCGCGGGCGTCTGTACACACTGGAAAGTACAGCCATACGACTGGAATCAAGACGCTCAACGACGTAATTGACCAGACCCATGAGACGACGCTGGGGATGCTCCTGCACGATGAAGGTTACCAGACGGCATTCGTAGGGAAGTGGCATCTCGGGCATGGTGGGCATAGCGACCCGGCGGGTTACGACTTCTGGAGCGTTCTGCCTGGACAGGGCCGATACTACGATCCTGAGATGACGGAGATGGGAGAGCCGGTTGTGGAGCAGGGTTATGTGACGGACGTACTGACGGACAAAGCTCTGAACTGGCTGTCACAGCGGGAAGCGGAGCGGCCGTTTTTCCTGGTCTGCGCGCACAAAGCTCCCCACGATCCGTTCCAGCCCAATCCCAAGCACAGACAACTCTTTGCGGATGAACCGATTCCCGAGCCTGCTACGTTTCACGACGACTACGGGAATCGGGCGGCCGCGGCCGGAATGGCGACCGAACAGGTTGCGCTGATGCACTTGAAGAACCATGTGCCCGATCCGGTTCCCCCTGGGCTGTCGGCCGAGGAGCAGAAGGCGTGGAACTACCAGAGCTACATGCGAAATTACCTTCGCTGCGTTGCTTCGATCGACGAGAATGTGGGCCGCCTACTGGACTACCTGGACGATACCGAGATCGCCGAGGACACAGTCGTCATTTACACGTCAGACCACGGCTTCTTTCTGGGCGACCACGGCTGGTACGACAAGCGGTTCATGTACGAGGAGTCGATTCGGATTCCCTTTCTGATGCGCTACCCTCGACTGGTTCAGGGGGCTGTTACCAGTGAACGCATTGCGCTGAATGTAGACTTTGCGCCGACCATTTTGGATTTCTGTGGGGCGCCGGTTCCGCAAGACATGCAGGGCAGGAGTCTGCGCCCGCTCGCGGAAGGGAGGCCGCCGTCAGACTGGCGCAGGTCGATGTACTACCGCTACTGGATGCATCTGGCCCACTTCAACATCCCAGCCCATTACGGCATTCGCACAGAGCGCCATAAGCTGATCTACTACTATGGGGAGGCATTTGGCAGCGCAGGCGCGATTGACGAGCCTACGAGGCCGGAGTGGGAACTCTTTGACCTCGAGAACGATCCCAGAGAGATGCAGAATATCTACCACGATGCGGCCAACGCCGACCTGGTAGAGGAGCTCAAGGTCGAGTTAGCGGGATTGCAGAGAGAGTTGGGTGACAGACCGTGCGAGGGGACCTCGTAGGGGAGGCGGGCTCTGACATTTAACCATCTCGAAGGCTATGAGAAAGCTCTAGTTGGGGAGGCCTTTCTTGAGGCGTTGGATTTCCACGAGTCCGGCGTCGCGGATGTGGGCGAGCTGGGCCGGTGAGAGTCCGGCGGCCGCCTCTTCTACTTGCCTGACGATTTGCGCGGTAAGTTCCTCAGTCAGGGTTGGTTCCCCCAAGGTTCGCCAGCGCGCCTCTTGCGACGGTCCCAGATGGCGCATGTAGTGGGCGATTCCCTCGTCGCCGCCGGCCAGATGATAGGTGGTGAACGGGCCCTGCAAGGCCCAGCGCAGGCCCGGGCCCTGCGTTATGACGTTGTCGATGTCCTCAACGGTTGCGATGCCTTCGGCCACGAGGTGGATGGCCTCTCTGAAGAGAGCTGCGGCGAGCCGGTTGGCGATGTGGCCGTAGGCCTCCCTTTTCATCAGGACGGGCGCCTTGCCGATTGCCCGGTAGAACTCCATTGCCCAATCCAGGAATTCGGGTGCAGTCTGCGCGCCGCCGGAAACTTCCACCAGTGGAATCAGGTGTGGCGGGTTGAAGGGGTGGCCTACGAGCAGGCGTTGCGGATGCCTGGCCTCCGCCTGAATGTCGGACGGAATCAGGGCGGTGGCGCTGCTGCTTACGATTACTTGTGGACCTATTACCGACTCCAGATGTCGCAAGGTTTCGCGCTTAATGTCCAGGCGTTCGGGGACGTTTTCCTGCACGAATTGGACTGCGGCAAGCTCTTCGCCGATTTGGGATGAGAATCGCAAACGATCCTGGTCAATGCCGGATGCCAGACCGATGCTCTCGAGTGCGGGGGTCATCTTGTCGATGGCACGGCGCAGGTCTTCTTCCTCGCGAACCGGATCGACGGCGACAACGTTCAGGCCGTTGGCCAGAAAACAGGCTGCCCAGCTGGCTCCGATTGTCCCTGCACCGATAACAGAAACGGTCTGAAGGCGGTCGACTGGTACGGGCTCTACAGAATGATGGGGATACATTTCAGTCTCTCATTTTCATCACTTGTTAAGACTGGGGTGACGTTGGCGATGCACGGCTGGTCGATTTGCGATGCACTGCTGGATACGGGAGAAAAGGCAGATGTAGGCGAGACGGGCGGGAGGATTCCGTGGGGCTCACATGGAGGACAGAAAGCGCTGTAAGCGGGTCAGCACTTCGTTCATTCCAGGGTGGTGGTCGCGGAGCAGATCTTCATCGCTAACGCCGGCTACGGCACGTTCGATCAGTTGGGCGGCTTTTTCGTCCGTCTCCAGGTCGACGTAGCTGGTTGATAGTCGAAGTGAGAGCTCATGGGCGGGTGTGCCGAAGTCTGATCCGGGCAGGGTGGCGATTTGCCATTCTTCCAGCAGGTAACGTGCGAGGTCGACCGATGTTTGGACGCCAAGGGATGCGAGAGGTTTGCGCCAGTGATCGAAGTTGGGGAACAGGTAGAAGCCGCCCATTGGTTCGGCGCAGGGGACGTCCAATTCGGAGAGGCCGCGCCAGAGGTAACGAGTTCGGGCGGCGTGTAAGGCTGTGCATTTCTCCACGTATCCGGTCAGTTCGGCGTCGTCGGCGTAGGCGGTGATTGCGGCATACTGGATCGGGGCGGACGCGGTGGACCAGAGTTCGCTGCCGACTTTTGCGACCGCTTGGAGGAGTTGCTGTCCCATGTCGCCGGGCGGCAAGAGCGCAATGCCAAGACGCCAGCCGCCGAGTGAAAGATGCTTGCTCATTCCGCCGAGGACGACTGTTCCCTCCGGGTAGAAGCTGCTGATTGAGACATGTTTGCGGCCGTATGCGGTGAGGCCGTAAATCTCGTCCGAAAGAACGAGGACCTCCTCCCGCCTGCAGATTTCGGCAATCTCTTCGAGCAGGGCGGGCTCGAGCATCTGCCCTGTGGGGTTGCTGGGGCTGTTGAGGATGAGCAGGTGCTGACTGTACGGGGAGTGCCTCAGGAGCTGTTGGAGCCTTGCTGGATAGAGACGGTGGCCGTCCTCCGGTGTTGCGGGCAGGCGCAGGACGGGGCGGTTAAACAGTCTGGACTGGGGCTCGTAGCTGACCCATGAAGGCGTGTGAAGTACTGTAGCGCCGGCCAGCGCCATCTGGAAGGCGAACAGGAGGGATTTGCTTCCGGGTGCGACGATTACCTGGTCGGCGCCGACTTCACGGTCCAGCTGTCGCGAGTGAAAGGTTGCGATTGCCTGCCGGAGCTCGGGAATCCCGGCGCTGGGCAGATAGCTTTGGCGGGCGGCGTTCTCAACCAGCGCACGGACAATCTTGGGATGGGCGGGAAAGCGGGACTCGCCAAATCCTAGGTGGTAGACTGTTTCGCCCTTGGCCCACATTTGGCGAACGCGTTCGTTGATAAGGAGGGTAGGCGACGGGGCAAGCCGGTCGCCCAATGAGGAGGAGAGTGAGAGATTCACTTGCGAGTTTTGCACATTGCGGAGACAGGCCTTAGCCAACCCAGAAGGCCTTTTCGAGGTCGGTAAACTCTTCGGCGGGCCCCTGGAATTTGTTGCGGCCCAGCTCCAGGACGTAGACGTAGTCAGCGACTTTGAGGGCGGAGCGAATCTCCTGATCCACGAGCAGGATTGTCAGGCCGTCGCGGTCGCGCAGGTCGACGAGCATCTGGTAGACCTCTTCCGAGAGCAGCTTGGCGAGGCCGGCGGTGGGCTCATCTACCAGGATCAGTTTGGGGTCGGTCATGAGGGTACGGCCGATTTCGACCATGCGCTGCATGCCGCCAGAGAGCTCGCCGGCGTTTGAGCGGCGGCGGGGTTTGAGATCGGGGAACCGGTCGTAGTTTTCTTCGAGCTTGCGCTTGATACGGCTCTTGTCATTCTTGAAGGTCCACGCGCCCAGCTCCAGATTTTCCTCGACGGACATGAAGCGGAAGACGCCGGGCTGCTGGGGAATGTAGGAGATTCCCATGTTAATGCGTTCGTGCGTAGGCACATCGATAATGTCCTGCTCGTTGAGGTGAATCTGGCCCTCATTCGGGCGCAGGAAGCCATAGATCGCCTTGAGCATGGTCGACTTGCCGACCCCGTTGGCGCCGAGGATGGTGGTGATTTTGCCAGCCTCTGCCTGCAGGGAGACACCCTGAAGGATGTTCAGATCACGGTAGTACCCAACGTACAGGTCATTGACTGCCAGCATTACTCTTCATCCTCACCGAGGTAAGCGGCCTTGACCAAAGGATCTTCGCGTACGATCTCCGGGTCGCCGTCGGCAATCAGATCGCCGTAGTTCAGCACGAGCAGGCGGCGGCTGAGCGTGAAGATCGTGTCCATATCATGGCTGATGATGATGAATGCCTTGCCCTGGGCGTTGATCTCGGTGATGTAGCGGTAGATGACATCCATCAACCGGGGATGGACGCCGGCGAAGGGTTCATCCAGAATGATCATCTGGGGATCGAGCATGAGAAGGCGGCCCAGCTCCAATAGCTTCTGCTGGCCGCCAGAGAGGGCGCGGGCGTACTCGTTGCGGAGGTGGGAAATTGTCAGGAATTCCAGCACTTCCTGCGCCTTCTCTTCGAAGTCGCGCTGGCGGGCTGTTGCCCGCATTGCCATCGCAGGAATGAGCAGGTTCTCCAAAACGGTCATACGACGAAAGGCGCGCGTAACCTGAAACGTTCGGCCGAGGCCGGCCCTTGCCACGCCATAGGGCGGGCGCGTGTCGATTCTTTCCCCATTCATGTAGACCGTACCGCTGGAGGGTTTGAGCGCGCCGTCCAGGATGTTGGTCAGCGTCGTCTTACCGGCGCCGTTGGGGCCGATGAGGCCGATGAGCTCGGGCCCTTCCACGGTAAAGGAGACGTCCTTGAGTACTTCGAGGCCGCCGAAGTTCTTGTAAATGCTGTTCGAGGTCAGTTTCAACATGGTCGCTAACCGCCTGGTCAAGTTATCCTGGGTTCTCTTCGCTACTGGCGGGTTGGGTCTCCTCTTCTTCGGTTTCTAAGGCTACTTCTTCCTCAGTTACGACCTCTTCCAATTCTTCAGATTCTACGCGAATAGAGACTGTCTCCTGTGCTACCCGGCCTCGACTGATCCGTTCAAGTATGGGGAAGAGGAGACCGTTGCGCTGGAAGCGGAGTGTCAGCATCAGCAGCAGGCCGAAGAAGACGAGCCGCCACAGTGTCATGTCGACGTGAAGCGGTCCGATGGTGATGTTGGTACGCAGCAGTTCCAAGGCAAATGTTATGACAATAGCGCCCACCGATGCCGCGTAGATATTCTCCAAACCGCCTATAACCGCCATGGCGATCACGAGTGACATCTGCAGGATTATGACAGTATTGGGCGTGATAATGCCAATATAGTGGCCTTGCAATGCGCCGGCCGCGGCCGCCAGAGTGCTGGTGATCACAAAGACCAGAACTTTGTAGCGAACAATGTTTACGCCCAGGGCGGCCGCGGCCTCCTCATCTTCGCGAATGGCGCGGATGAACAGGCCGAAGCGCGAGCCCGCCAGCCAAGTCATCAGAGCCATTGCAAAGAGGAAGAGGAGCAGCATGGCGTAGTACGGCGGAATCTTGCTGGTCGAAGTGAAGCCCATAATGCCGGCAGGGAAAAGCGGCACGAGCTCCAGGCCGCTCTGACCCTCGGTGATGGGGATTTCGGCACTGATCGAGGCGCGCAGAATTTCGGAAAAGCCGATGGTAAACAGAGCGAGATAGGTACTGCGCAAACGGAGTACCAACCAGCCGACCAGGAGGCCAAAGACTGCGCCCATAACCAGGCCCATGGCGATACTCGCCCATACAGGTGGGAAGATGATAAGCGTACCTGCGGGCAGGGTTTGGGTTTTGGCCATGTCGAGGCAAGACTCGTCGATCGTGCCCACGCGGCGGATATTCAGGATCACAAGCCACCAGTTGCCGAGCAGAGGTATGTCCGTACAGAGTTCGGAAGGGGCGGTTGTGAAGCGGATGAATTTCCCGATCAGGCCGGACGTATATCCTCCGATGGCCATGAATGCCATGTGACCGAAGGAAAACTGGCCGGCGTAACCGGCCAGGAGGGACCAGCTTGAGGCGAGAATCGCGTAGAAGAAAGCAGTGATGGCGAGGTGCATGAAGTAGCTGCTGAGGACGAGGGGGCCGAGGCCGTTCAGTTCTGAGGAGGCCAAGGGAATCAACAGCAGGAGGACTATTGTTATCGTACCTGCGACGCGGTAAATGCGGGTAGGGCTCATAGTTCTCGCCCAAAGAGGCCGGTTGGTTTCAAAAGGAGAACCAGCGTTAGAATCACCATTCCGTAAGCGGGAATGTAGGCGGCTGCTCTGGTGGCATCGGGAATGCAGCCGGTTCCTGCGGCCTCCACGAGGCCGACGATAAGGCCGCCGAGGAATGCGCCGGGAAGGCTGCCCATGCCGCCAAGCACGATAATGACGAAGGAGCGGGCGGCGGCGGGGATTCCGACCTGGGGCAGCCAGGAGAAGACCTGAACGAGAGAGGCCCCTGATAACCCGGCAAGCATCGCGCCCATACTGAAGGCCAAGGTGTTCATGGAGTTGGGATTGATGCCGGTGACGGCCGCTGCCTGTCTGTCCTGGCTGACAGCGCGAAGGGCCTTGCCGACCCAAGTGCGGTAGAGGAACCAGAGCAGTGCGGCGAGCATCATCAGGGCAAGAAGAGCGGCAGTGAAACGGGGATTGGGGATTGAAATCGCGTCAAAGACGGTAACATTGCCGGGCGTCATCTTGAGCAGAGCCCCCGAATCGGCAGGAATTTCCGTGCGCGGGAAGGGGAAGAAACGCTGCGCTTTTACGGGCACTGCCGATGTCAGGGCCTGGGTCAAGTACTGCAGGAAGAAGGCCAGGCCGAAAGTTACGAGAATGGCATACTCGGTGGGGCGTTCGATCTCGCCGCTTCCCATTGGGCGCAGGAATATCCGTTCAAAGAGGTAGCCGATTGCGAAAGTGACGACGCAACTGGCAAGAATGGCGATAATTGGCGAAACGCCGGGAATCCATTCGGCGGTCATGAAATAGGTGACCATCCCGCCGATCATGTAGAACTCGCCGTGGGCGAAGCTGACAACGCCGAGAATTGAGAAGATCAGCGTGAGGCCGAGGGCCATAAGGCCGTAGATGATGCCGATGACGATGCCGTTGGCAAGCTGAGAGATTACGAACCCGCCATTGGCGACGCACAGGTTGTCGGGGTCGGCGAGAGCAAACGCGGCGATAAATATGCCGACGACTATGGCGATGGCGATGCCGATCAGACGGCTGGTTATTTTAGGCGTGGCGAACCAGAGCGGGAGGAGGCTGAAGGGGCCGAGGGCGGCGCCAATCACTGCACCGCCAAACGAAGCCTGGGAGATTTCCAGGTCTTTGCGGGCGTAGACGCGGGGCGTCACGACGCCGCCGAGGGCACCCCAGAATAGAATCCACAGAAGCGCCCAACCGAAAATAGCTGCGTTTTCCATGGTTCAGTTCAAGGCCTGGTCGGAAGTAGGTAGCTTTGTTTGTAGAGTAGACTCAGGAAGCACTGTCTGATGCGACAGTTTGGGAATGTGATGGTGGAAGGCCTCCGAGCCAAGGGGATAGCTCGAAAGGCCTTCCTTCCATTTTCAAGTTCAAGAAGTCGGGGTGTTACTCCTGACCGACAATGACCGGCGGGTCGGTCTGATAGACATTCGGGTAGACGACCGCGGTGTCCACGGCATCCTGGCCCGCTTCCTGATACTGGACGATGGTGATTGCGGGATCGGGGAACTGGTGCCACCATTTGGGATCGACACCCGCCTGGTCAGGCGTATTGCTGCGATTGATCGGGAAAGTGATGGGTCCCAAGGCGCCCATGTGGTTGATGTTCTCCAGGGCGTCGATGATGTCGGCCGGATCGGTTGAGCCAGAGTCTTCGATAGCCTGGGCGATAAGCATGATGGAGTCGTAGGAGGCCATCGCGTAAGACTCGATGTCATCCTTACCGGTGCGGGCCGAGTACTCGGCGACGAGTTCCTGTGCAACGTCGTTGTAGAGCTTCTGAGGAAGGCCTATGCGACGCACAAAGCAGTTATTGCCGTCGGGGACGTTCGTCCAGAAGGCATCGCTAACGAGCGAGACCTGGTTGCACATAAAGGGTACGTCCTGGGGACCGATGCCGGCGTCGGCGGCCTGCTGGGTGAAGTTATAGGAGGCTTCACCGGTGGCGAGGGTCACGATCATGTCGGGGCTCTCAGCCTTGACGCGCTCGATGATGCCGGCGAAGTCCTGGGTGCCGATGTCAACACTGAAGGTGACGGAGGCGATACCGGCCCCGTCGAGGAGCGCGGTCGTGTTCTCGGCGGCCGGGATACCGTAGTCGGTGTTTTCGGTGAGGATGACAACCTTGTCGAGCTTCATGCCGTTCTCATCGCGCAGCCACTGGATGAAGTTGACATCAACAGCAGAGACTTCAGAGCTCAGGGGGGCGATGCGGAAGATCTCATCGTACTGGACGCTGGTGATGGTGTCGTTCCAGGTCTCGGCGAAGACGATGGGAACGCCGTTATCGCGAGCGACCTCTTTGGCGGCCACACCTACCGAGCTGTGGTAGCCGCCGCCGATGCCGACGACGCCATCCTGGTTGATGAGACGTTCAACGACGGCGGTGCCGCGTTCCGGCAGGCCTTCGGTGTCGACGATAATCACCTCTACAGGTCTGCCCATAATGCCGCCGCGGGCATTGAGGACGTCGGCTGCGATCAGCATCGCATCGCGCATGGCTTCGCCACCAACGACCGCGCCGGGCGCGGAGAGAGGTGCGAGGGCGCCGATCTTGATCGGCTCCATGTCCATGTCGTCTGACTCTTCTGCGGCAGGCGCTTCGGTTGCTGCGGGGGCAGCCTCTTCTTCCGCGGCCGGTTCCGGCTCGCCGACAGTTTCTGTCTGGCCTCCGCAAGCTGCTAACAGCAACGCCAGCAGAGTCAGTGCGATTAGACTCCAGAATAGATTTCGCCTTAGATTCATTTCAGTTTTCTCCTTTGATTTGTTGGGCCAAGTGCCAACAATTTTCAAATCCCGACTGTATGTGTTTAGGAAAACGTTAAGCGACCCTTTTGGGCAGCAGGGGGAACACACGTTGACTGAGTAATTATGCAACAGCGTAAGGTGCATGTCAATGGCGCCGAGGTCCATACACAGAGCAGAATAGCCTAGAATCAGACGCCAGGATTTCCCGCTACGGGGCCCCCGACCGGCAGATAGTGCCAGTCTACTGCCCTACAACAACCGGGTCGCCTGTTCGATAGGTCTCGGGAAACACAACTGTTGCAGAGACGGAGTCTTCGCCTTCGTGCTGATACTGAACGACGGTGACTGCGGGATCAGGGAACTGGTGCCACCATTTGGGATCGACGCCGGCCTGCTCGGGTGTGTTGCTGCTGTTGACAGGGAACGTTATCTTGCCCAGTGCACCGATATAGGTTATCCCTTCCAGCGTTGCGATGATCGCGTCGGCGTCGGTCGTGCCGGCCTCTGCAATAGCCTGAGCGATGACCCGAACGGCATCGTAGGCGGCGAACGCGTAGGACTCAGCGCCTTCCTTGCCGGTGCGCGCTTGGTATTCGGCCAGAAAGTCGAGGGCGACATCGTTGTAGAGTTGCGCCGGCAGACCGATTCGACGCACGAAACAGTAGTTGCCGTCGGGGACGTTCCTCCAGAACGAGTTGCTTTCCAGCGCGTTATGGTCGCAAAGGGTCGGCACGTCCTGCGGCCCGATGCCGGCGTCTGCCGCCTGCTGAGCGAAGTTGTAGGACGCTTCGCCCGTAGCCAGAGACATTATCAGGTCCGGCGCCTCTGCCTTTATCCTCTCGACAATACCGGCGAAATCCTGTGTTCCAATGTCGACGCCGAAGGTGACGGAGTCGATACCCGCTTCAGCCAACAGCCGCGATGTATCTTCGGCTGCAGGAATCCCGTAGTCGGTATTCTCGGTCAGGAGTACCACCTTTTCCAGCCGGGCGCCGGCGTCGTCTCTCAGCCACTGCATAAATTTGACATCGACAGCTGAGACCTCTGAGCTGAGTGGGGCTATGCGAAAGACTTGGGGATATTGGACGCTGGTAATGGTGTCATTCCAGGTATTAGCGAGAACGATGGGAATGTTGTTGTCGTGTGCGACCTCCTTGGCGACAACGCCAACGGAGCTGTGGTAGCCCCCGGCGATGGCTACGACCCTGTCCTGACTAATCAGCCTTTCGATGACAGCGGATCCCCGTTCGGGAAGGCCTTCGCTATCAACAACGATCAGCTCTACGGGCCGCCCCAAGAGGCCACCGTTTGCGTTGATGTGATCGGCAGCGATTAACATGGCGTCTCGCATAGCCTCGCCGCCTACGACGGATCCTGGGGCGGAAAGGGGGAAGAAGGCCCCGATTCGAATGGGGTCGGCGGCCGGCTGCTCTGAGTCGCCCTCTTCGGGGGCCTTTTCTGCTTGCGAGATAGAGGTATCAGACTGAGATTCTTCCGGGGTCTGTGAATCCGGGGCGCAACCTACTATGAGGAGGAGTATGAGGGCCGTCGCAAGTGCGCGTATCGTTCCCATTGGGGTGAGGTTCACTCTTATTTCTCCGTTTCTGGTTCTGGACATTCAACTTTGGGGGCGGGGAAACTGTGGCTGGGGCAAGTAGCTTCTACTGATGGACATTTTATCGACCGGCTTGCTGGCGTTCGCCGGAAGGTTTTGCTGAGTCTGTTAAGTCCAGCAAGATCGAGCGAAGTCTTGGGGATGCTTCGGTCTGCAAACGGAGGCCGTCGGCGTCTCTGCGAACAGTGGCAAACACTTGCCATCCCGCTCGATCCAACCAGAGGGCACATGCGCGGCCGATGCCGCTGGATGCCCCTGTGATCATGACAGACCTGGTCAGTTCGCTCCTGTTTTCCACTTTCCTTGTCTTCTTTGACATATGGCCATTCACTCGCTTGGCGGGGGCGTTACGATCTTTTCCTTTTTTCTTCTTCATGGAGGGCTGGTTTGAATGTCGATTCTAAAGCGTTTCGATTCTGCAGTGTTTCGATTCTACAGTGTTGCGATTCAGCTCTGTTTCAATTCAGCTCTGTTTCAATTCAGACTTTCGGTCTTCGATCGTTTGCGATCAGATTCCCATGCCGCCGGTCACTTCGAGCACGTGGCCGGTGATGTAGGATGCCAGGGGGGAGGCGATCAGGACGATTCCCGATGCCGCTTCGTCATCGGTGGCGGGCCGTCCGAGGGGGATACGCAGGTGAATATCCTTGTCGAGCATCGTGCGTACCTTTTGGGGGATACCCAGCATAATCTCACTGCCTTCGATTTCGATCGATTCTTCCTGGACCTCCTGGGGACGAGTCAGGCGGGTGTCTACGAAACCGAAGGCGACGACGTTGCAGCGGATTCCGAGCCGGCCCCATTCCTTGGCGATTGTCTTGGTCAGTCCGACGATCCCCATTTTGCCGGCGGCATAGTTGGCCTGACCAATATTGCCATGAAGACCAGAAGTCGAGGACACATTGACGATGCAGCGGTTTGTGGGGGGCGCGCCGGACTCGATTTCGGCCGCGGCGGCTGCGCGCAGATGGGGGGCGGCGGCACGAATCATGCGAAAGGGGGCTGTCAGGTGAACGTCCAGGACGGCCTGCCACTGTTCGTCGGTGAGCTTATGCGACATGGCGTCCCAGGTGTAGCCGGCATTGTTGACCAGGACGTTCAACCGGCCGAATCTGTCGACCGCAGTCTGCATCAACTGTTCAGGGAATCCGGCGGCGGTGACATCGCCGGCGATGGCGACTGCCTGCCCGCCTTGGGACTGGATGGCCTGCGCGGTCTCTTCGGCCATGCTTGTATCAAGGTCGTTCACGACGACGTTTGCCCCATGCTCGGCAAATTGCAGGGCAGCGCTGGCGCCGATTCCCCGACCTGCTCCGGTAATGACTATCGTTTGGTCGTTGAACATCGTATTTCGAATTCCGTTATTGGTTGGTGTTTCGTGGTCGGCTGCATCAGTCTTCATGGAAATAGAGGCGGGCAACCATTTCGGCGACGCAGGTAGGCTTTTCCACGCCTTCGATCTCAACGGTTACGTTGTGAACCAATTGGAGGCCGTTTCCCCTCACTTCCTCCACAGACTGGAGCTGGGTTCGGGCGCGGATTCTGGAGCTGGCGATAAGCGGGTGGGGAAAGCGCACTCGGTTGAGGCCGTAGTTGACAGTGAGCGCCACGCCAGGATACTTGGGCTTGTCCGGCTCAACCATGCCTGTGAGGTGGGGGATCAGCGCGAGCGTGAAGAAGCCATGGGCGACTGTTGCGCCAAACGGAGACTCGCGCGCGGCCCTTTCTTCGTCGATGTGAATCCACTGATGGTCATGGGTTGCGTCGGCGAAACCGGTGATCATATTCTGGGTCACAGTAAACCAGTCGCTTGCGTCGGATTGCGCGCCGACCTTTGACTGCAGATCTTCGTATGCCTTTTGTCGGGACATGCTTTTCTCCATGGTACTGTTTCGGCGCCGGTCAGGCGGTCATGCCGCCGTCAAGGTTGATGGCTTGCCCTGTGATATAGCGAGACTGATCTGAGCAGAGCCAGACGATTGCATCGGCGATGTCGCGCGGGAGACCAAAGCGGCGCATTGGGATACGTTCCAGCATTTTCTGCGCTCTGCCGGGGTTGCCGGCGATGAGCGGATTAAACAGGGGCGTTTCGGTGTAGACAGGGCAGACGGCGTTGACGCGAATATTGTGGCGGGCGACTTCCTGTGCGGCGACTCGGGTGAGGCCGATAACGGCGTGCTTTGAGGCGGTGTATGGCGCCTGGTTGGGGAGTCCATGCTTGCCGGCGATCGAGGACACGTTCACGATGGACCCTCCCTGACCGGTCATCCTGCTGATTTCCTCCTGCATGCAGTAGAAGACACCGTTGAGGTTTACTGCCAGCACTCTGTCCCAGCCTTCGTGGGGGTAGGCATGAAGTTTCTCCCAAGGACCGCCGATGCCGGCGTTATTGACTGCAAAGTCGAGGCGGTCGAAGCAGATGGCAGTCTCTTCGAATAGTCGCGCCACATCCTGGGCGTCAGATACGTCGCATTGAACGAACAGACCTTCGGCGTCGCATTCCTGCACCTTATTCACGGTGTCCGAACCTCCGGCCACGTCGACATCGGCTACAACCACAGATGCGCCGAGCTCGGCAAAGCGAATTGCGGTCTCGCGGCCGATACCCGAAGCGGCGCCGGTTACGAGGGCTACATTTCCGTCAAGGTTCATTTTGGACTTCTCCGTCAGGGGCCGGAAGTTTGGGTCGGGTCTGGCGTTTCATTCGGTTCTGCGTCCGTCTGCAGTAGAGTTTCGCCCAAATCCTGGAGTTCGGCAAAAAAGTCGGCGGCTTCGATGTTGGCTGCGAATAGCTGGACCATTCCCCTGTTGAACGTGGTCAAAAAGGTGTCGAAGCCAGGAGGGAGTTGCCAGACCTTGGCAGTAGGAACAGCATCAGCAAAGGGGGCGAGACTGGGATAGCTCTTTGTCCAGTCGTTTCTCAACTCGTTCAAGGCGGGCATCCAGCCGCCGTCATTGGGTAGTGAGGCAACCACTTCGGGACTGGTGAGAAAGGCGGCCAGGTCAAATGCATCATCTTTGCGCGTCGAACCTGCAGGAACGGCATAGCAGCTGGTGAAGGCGACCGATGTGTTCGATACCGCAGGACCTGATGGGAGAGGGGCTACGGCATAGCGGTAGTCCGGAAACTCGGTCTCGAAGTAGGGAACGATCCAATTTCCCTCGACCGCCAGTGCTCCTTTGCCCTTTGCCAGTACCTCTCCGGCCCATTCGTTGTTAGACTCACCGGCATGACCGGCAAAGTTGTCACGAAAGATCTGGATGTACCAGTCGATGGCGGCGGCGGAGGCGGGAGATTCAATGGCCATGGCGCCGGATTCGTCAGTGACGGTACCACCGGCCCCATAGAGGAAAGGGAGCCAGCGGGAGAGATCAGGCGCCTCGATGAATCCGAACCGGTTTCGTTCGAGGTCTGTCTGCCCAACGGCAACCTCTCTCAGAGAGTCCCAAGTGGTTGGCGGGGCGAACCCTTTCTCAGCCAGTCCTGCGCTGTCGTAGACCAGCGCCAGCGTCCGCACTTCGCGCGGCAGGCAGTAGCGTTGAGACGCGGCCTGCTGGTCGGGCCAGGTGAAGGCTGCGGCTAGTCGGGGTGGGTATCCGTTCGGGTTAAGGAAGCCTTCTTCTGCGGGGGCCAGCAGTCCTTGGTCGGCGAGGTCCGAGAAGAGAAAGGCGGAGACGACCACCAGATCGGGGGGGTCTTCTGCGGACAGCCTGCTGGCGAGTTCCTGGCTGTAGGCAGATGAGGTTGACAGGTCGAGTGGTAGTTCTTTGCTGTCAGCCCATGAACTAATGTGGCTCCGCAGGGCTTCGGTAACCTGGCCCTCCTCAGGAAGGAAGACCTGCAGAGGACGCGCGGCTGCCTCGGATTCACCCCGCGCTTGAAGGAACGGGATTTCGGGCAAGCGGGGGCGAAACGGCAGCGCGTTACAGCCGCTCAACAGCGCTGCCAGGAGCAAGAGCATCAGTTGTGATGGGAGGCGGCGGGTATGGAAGAATGCCGCGCTCATCCCAAAGTTGCACCTGCCCGGTGGTGATTCACTGCTGGCTTTCAACGAACGCTGAATAGGCATCTGCGTCCATCAGCTTCTCAAGGCCGGCCCCGTCTTCTGCTTCAATCTTGAGGAACCAGGCCCCGTAGGGATCGCTGTTCACCAGTTCGGGCGTGTCGTTCAACTCTTCGTTGACGGCCGAGACAGCGCCGGAAACGGGCGCGATTATGTCCTCAGCGGCTTTTACTGATTCGACGACGGCGATGGCATCGCCGGCGGATACGGTGGCACCGACTTCGGGCAGCTCGACAAAAACGATGTCGCTCATCATGTCTTGTGCGGCGTCGCTGATCCCGATGACGACCTGGGAATCTTCCTTTCTGGCCCATTCGTGGGTATCGGCGTATTTGAGGCTTGGTTCGTAGTGGTACGATGACATCACGTTCTTCCCTTCTTACAATTTGCATCTGTTACCAGTTGGGCGGTTGACAGAAACACGAATTCTTGCGATTCACCCTTGACCCGCGGTAGGGTTCAGCTTGAGCAAGAATTGGCCCCGCCAGACCTTCGATTATGCTTTCTCTAAGCCAACAGTGATCTCCTCTTCTCCAAGAGAAAAGGTGACAGTATCACTGTTGGAAACTTCCCCAAAATCGGATCTTAACGCTACGTCCAACGTCAGTGTCTCTGACTCGATGTAGTCCCGATGCGCAGACAGCAGGCTGCTCAGGAGCGGAGAATCTGATAGCGTCAGCTTGATACGGTCGCTGATGTCGAGATCGGAGTCTTTTCTCAACTGCTGAATGCGGCGTACGAGCTCGCGGGCGTGGCCCTCCATCTCCAGTTCGGGCGTGAGTGTCGTGGTTACGGCCACCAAATAGCCGCCGTCCTCGGCGACGGCGAGGCCAGCGCGCGGGGTCCTGCGAACCTCTACGTCCTCGGGTTCAACGACATAGTCCTGGCCTTCGCCTTCCACAGTCACAGATTCGCCGGCGTCAAAGCGAGCGGCCAGTTGCCGCTGGTCCATCTCGGCGAACTTGCTCCTGATAACAGGGTAGCCCCGGCCGTATTTCTGGCCAAGTTGCTTGGGCAGTGGAAAGACGGTCAAATCGACGAGGTCGCCGGCTTGGTCGGCTAAGCCGAGCTCCTTGACGTTCAACTCGGTAAGGAGAAGGTCGCTCAGCCGTTCGAGCCCGGCGTTTTCATCTTGCGACCGGGCGCGAACCACGACCTTCTGTACAGGCTGGCGCACTTTCAGCGCAACCGATTCTCTCGCCGCGCGGCCGAGCGTCGTCACTTTCTGCGCGAGGGCCATATCGGCATGGAGGCGGTCGTCGATGCGCGACTCGTCAAACTGCGGCCAGTCCGCCAGATGGACGGAGTCGGGCGCGTCGGGCTCGAGGCCGGCGACCAGATTCTGGTAGATTTCTTCGGAGATGAATGGGATGGCGGGCGCGAGCAGTTTCGACACTGTGACGAGCGTGTTTCGCAGTGTTGAGAGGGCTGCGGCGTCACCGTCCCAGAAGCGGCGCCGATTGAGGCGCACATACCAGTTGCTGAGCTCGTCGACGAAGTCGGCGATTGGCCGGGTGGCGGCGGTGACGTCATAGGCCTCGTAGGCGGCGGTCACGTCACGAACGAGCCGGTTCAGCTCAGATTGGAGCCATCGATCCTGGAGCGCGGCTTCGGCGGAAACCTCTGTGGCGTTCGCTCCATCACCGGTCCCGTCCTGTGCTTCCTGTAGGTTGGCGTAGACTACGAAGAAGCTGTATGTGTTCCACAGTGTGTTCAGGAAGCGGCGCTTCACCTCAGCCACCAGGTTGCCGCTGAAGCGCCGGGCGTTTCCGGGCGGTCCGGCGGTATACATATACCAGCGGGTTGCGTCGGCGCCGTGGTCGGCGAAGACCTGCCACGGGTCGACTACATTGCCCTTGGACTTGCTCATTTTCGAGCCGTCTTCGGCCAGGATGAGGCCCAGGCAGATGACGTTCTTGAAGGCGGGCCGGTCGAAGAGCAGCGTGCTGACGGCGTGCAGCGTGTAGAACCAGCCGCGGGTCTGATCGATCGCCTCGCAGATGTAGTCGGCCTGTTTGTAGGTCTCCCATTGATCCTGGTTGGAGAAGGGGTAGTGCCATTGGGCAACGGGCATCGAGCCGCTGTCGAACCAGACATCGCACAGTTCGCTGACGCGGCGCATTGTGCCACCGTCGGGGGCGGGCCAGGTGATATCGTCGACGTAGGGACGGTGAAGGTCCAGGCCGCTGAGATCGCGGCCGCTCTTCTCGGCGAGTTCGGCGACGCTGCCGACACATTCCTTATAGTCGCTGCCGGGGGCATCGCTCTTCCAGATTGGGATGGGCGTAGCCCAGTAGCGATCGCGGCCAAGGGCCCAGTCGACGTTGTTTTCGAGCCAGCGGCCGAATCGCCCGCCGCGGACGTGATCGGGCACCCAGTTGATCGTGTTGTTCAAGGCGACGAGCCGGTCCTTGAATTCGCTAGTGCGGAGGTACCAGGTCTCTTTTGCCCAGTAGATGAGAGGCGTTTCGCAACGCCAGCAGAAGGGATAGGTATGCTCGTAGGTGCCGGCTTTGTAGAGGAGACCGCGGTCCTTCAGATCAGAGGTGATGTGTGGATCAGCGTCTTTGACGAAGAGACCGGCCCAGGGGGTGACCTCCGGCTTGAAGCAACCGGAGGCGTCGACGGTGTGAAAGACCGGAAGATTGTGCGCCTGACCGACCGCGAGGTCGTCTGCGCCAAATGCGGGCGCAATGTGGACGATTCCGGTGCCGTCGGCGGTGCTGACAAAGTCGGCGGCGATTACGTATGCGTAGCGCTCATCGACGGGAGGACCGAAGCGGAAGAGAGGGTGATACTCCTTGCCAACGAGAGCGGCGCCTTTCATTTCGGCAAGAGGCTCATAGCCGGGTTCCAGGACGTTCTCTGCCAGCTCCTTGGCCACGTAGAGCGTCGCGCCGGAACTGTCTCTAACTTTCAGATAGTCGACTTCCTCACCAATAGCGAGGGCCGCGTTGCCCGGGAGCGTCCAGGGTGTGGTGGTCCAGGCCAAGAGGTAGGCGTCATCCTCGCCCTTGACGGCGAATTTGACATAGACGCTGGGGTCTACGGTGCCTTCCTGGTAGCCCAAGGAGAGTTCATGGCTGCTGAGGGGCGTGCCGCAGCGGGGGCAGTAGGGAACGACTTTGTAACCTTCGAAAAGAAGACCCTTATCCCAGAGCTGCTTGAGAATCCACCAGAGCGACTGGACGTATTCGTTGTTCATCGTCACGTAGGCGTCTTCGAGACTTACCCAGAAGGCCATTCTTTCGGTGAGTGCCTCCCAATCGCTGAGGTACTCCCAGACCGATTCCTTGCACATCTGGTTGAACTTGGCGACGCCGTACTCTTCGATCTGGTCTTTGCCGGTGAGGCCGAGCTGTTTTTCGACTTCGAGCTCCACCGGAAGCCCGTGCGTGTCCCAGCCGCCCTTGCGCAGCACGTGATAGCCCTGCATGGTCTTGTAGCGGGGAAACATGTCTTTGAAGGCGCGAGCAAGGACGTGGTGGATGCCAGGCCGGCCGTTGGCGGTTGGCGGCCCTTCGAAGAAGACGTACTCCGGCCCGCCTTCGCGTTCCTGCATTGAACGCTGGAAGACGTTTTTGTTCTTCCAAAGTTTCAGGATGGCTTCCTCCATGTCGGGATAGGAGACACTGGCCGGGACTTCATTGAACCTGTTCCGCTGTGTCCTTCCGTTGGTTGAGGCAGCCGTTCCTGCAGTTGTCTGAGTCATGTCAGCATCCCTTGTCGTTCGTGGAATGAGGCGTAGCTAGGCTTGGGCCTCGCTGATTTCCACGTAGATTCGCTTGTTGATCGCGCCCTTGCTGCGGTAGTCGACCACGCGCATTAGGCCGACTTCGCTGGTGTTGCCTGCATGGGTACCGCCGTCGGCCTGGAGGTCCAGTCCTTTCAGCTCCACGGTGCGCACTTCTTTGATCTGCTTCGGCAGCAGATTGATTTTTGTGCGGATGAGGTCCGGAATCTGGAAGGCCTCTTCGCGTGGCAAGGTCCTGGTGTTGACGGGGCGCGCGGCCTCGATTTCCTGATTGCACTTCTGTTCGATCGCGGCCACGAGATTGGCGCTCATGGCCTCGAATTCGAAGTCCATGCGCCCGCTGCCTGGTTTCATGTCGCCGCCGGTGACGGATGCGCCGTAGTCGCGCCAGACGACGCCGCACAGAATATGCATAGCGGTGTGCGTGCGCATGAGCAGGTAGCGTCGGTCCCAGTCCAGCTCCGCGTGGATCTTCTGCCCCGGTCTGATGGGAATCGACTCACCTTTTTTGCCTTCAAGCGTATGCCAGATGCTGCCTCCCTCTCTCTTTACCTTGCTGACGGGCAGCCTGCGGTAGTCGATGGTGATCCATCCGGTGTCGCTGGGCTGACCGCCGCCACCGGGGTAGAAGGCGGTGCGATCGAGGGCGACGCGCAGCTGGCCGTCTTTCTTGCCGACGGCAGTGATTGCGGCGTCAAATTCGCGCATATAGGCATCGTCGTAGAAAAGTTCAGCAGTCATCCGTTCCTCGCTTCAGTTCCTGGCCAGGCTAACGACTCATGCCTGTGACATAGGAAAGCCCGTCCCTGGTCAGGGACGGGCTGAAAAGTCCGCGGTACCACCCTGCTTCCCGGTGCTGGGACCGAGCCGCTCTTGTGCCAGAGGATTGATCGATGTTTTCTGGCCGTGAGAGTAACGGTTCACGACACCGGCGACGTCTACTGGGCGGTTGGCCGCCTTTTCGGGCCGCGGCTCGGGAGTGATTTTCGCAGTCGTAGTGGTCCGCCCGGCTTGCACCGACCCGGGCTCGCTAGGGACGTTACGACAGTTACTCGTCTCCGTCGTTGCCGATGGTGTTCTCAGTTGAACAGAACGCGGCAATTGTAACCGGGGGTTAGAGGTTTGTCAATTTGTGGAGTCGGGGGACAGAGGCGTGTGGATGGTTACGCCATATTGGGGCTGCGCCCCGGTCGCGGATCAGGATTCGTCTTTCTCGGATTCTTCCGGATCCGGTTCAGAATCCGGGAGTTCGACCAAGACCGAGTCCACTGCTCGACCGGCTACTTGCTCGACGACATAGCGCGCACCGTCGAGGTCGACGACATCGCCGACGATGGGGATTCGCCCCAGGTGGGCCATGATCAGGCCGCCGACGGTGTCTACCTCTTCGTTGTCGAAGTTGATGTCGAAGTGCTGGGTCAACTCGTCCAGCAGGAGTGAGCCGTCGACGCGTAACCGGTTCTCGCTTACATACTCAAAGGGGGCGCGTTCGGCGTCGAATTCGTCCTGAATTTCGCCGACGACTTCCTCCAGTAGGTCCTCGAAGGTGACGATACCGGCAGTGCCGCCGAACTCGTCGATGACAACGGCAAGGGCACCCTTCTCGGCGCGAAAGCGACCCAGCATCTGGTCCAGGGAGAGCGTTTCGGGCACGACTATTACGGGGCGGGTCTGCGCCATCATGTGCAGGTCCAGGGGACCTCCGTCGGCGCCGTTCTGCAGGTGGCGGGCGAGGTCCTTGACGTGCAGGAAGCCCCGGATTTTGTCCAGATCGCCTTCGAAGATGGGATAGCGGGAGTGATTGGAGGCACAGACAAGCTGCAGAATCGCCTGATCGGTTGCTTGGGCGGAGATTCCGACAATGCGGGTACGGGGCGTCATTACCTGTCCGACAGTACGCTCTCTCATGTCCAAGATGTTCTCGATATACAGTTGCTCGGAGGGGGCGATCAGCCCTTCTTCGGAACTCTCCTCGACGATCATCTCGAGCTCCTGGGGGGAGACCATGTGGTCGTGGGCGCTCCGTTCGGGCACGCCGCAGGCGCGGGTGATTGCGCGGGCAATCGCATTCAGGACAAAGATAGCGGGAGAGAATATGCGCTCGATGACCCAGAATGGCCCAATTACACGCAGCGCAGTGGATTCCGGCGCCTGCAGGGCAAGAGATTTGGGCATGACTTCGCCGAGGACGACGTGCAGATAGGTCATGACGGCGATGGCGAGAACCAGGGCGGCGCTGTGGGCTGCAGCGACGCTTAGCAGGCCCCTTTCCACGCCTTGATGCTCCAGCAGCGACAGGATCCATTCTGCGATTGTGTGTTCGCCGTACATGCCCAGTCCGAGGCTGGACAGGGTGATGCCCAACTGCGCCATGATGATGAAGCGGGTTTGCCCGGTTGGATCGGTCAGAACGCGCATCACCCTGGCGGCGGCGGATGAGCCCTCGAGGGCGAGCTGAGACATGCGCGCCCTGGATGAAGCCACGACGGCAAACTCCACGGCGACAAACAGGCCGTTGAAGAATATCAGTGCTGCGATGATCACAACGGGAAGCAGGTATTCCACTCGTTCTATTCCACTTGGCGTTGGTTCGTTCTACTACGCAAGGACTTTCCCTGGGATTGCACTAACCGCTAATGGCGCCTGAGTGGGGCAGTTTTGCGGCCGCGCCTGGCGGCAGCGCAACGCTGACCCGAGAAACAGCGTAGCCACTTACTTCTTCGACCCTGAATTCGAAATCCTGCAAGCGCACGACCTGGCCTGGCTCAGGAATGGCGCCCAACTCGGCAAGGATTGCGCCACCCAGCGTGTCAACGTCTTCGACTTCAAGGTCTGAACCCAAGACTTCGGACAGGCTTTCGAGGTCGACTTCGCCTGCGAGATCGAGACGGCCATCGTTTGCCAGCGCCATTTCCTGGCTGTCGGCATCAAACTCGTCTGCGATGTCGCCAAAGATTTCTTCAATCAGATCTTCGAACGTTACGATGCCGGCGGTGCCCCCGTACTCGTCGATGACGACAGCCATATGGTAATGTTCGGCCTGCAGCTGCCGGAACACATTGGCCACGGGAGCAGACTCGGGCACGTAGGGAGGGACCCGCATGACATCGCGGACGTCTCGGCCCTCGGCGCAGGTCGCTTCGGCGCCATCGGCGGAATTGGAGCCTGGGGCGGCTACCAGACAGAGCAGGTCTTTGAGGTGGACCACGCCAACGATGTTGTCGACAGTTCCTTCGTACAGTGGGAGCCGGGAGTGATTGGATTCGGCGAGCAGGCGCAACAGGTCGGCGCCGGGCATCTCCACCGGAGCAGCCAGAAGCTGCGTGCGGGGAACTATTACGTGGCGCAACGAACGCTGGCGCAGCTGCAGCGTGTTCTCCAACAGTTCAGTTTCGCCTTCCTTGAGAATGCCTCCGGCGCCGCTTTCCTGCACCATCATCAGGATTTCTTCCGGTGCGTGGATATGGAAGCTATCCGACACTGCTCTGAGGCCTATAAGCCGCAGGAATAGTCGGCCGCTGCCGTTGAAAAACCAGATCAGAGGGCGCAGCAGGACCATTGCCCAGCTTACAGGCGTGATCAGCAGGAGGGCCGTGGGCTCGGGGAACTGGATGCCGACAGTTTTTGGAGCAAGCTCGCTCAGTGCCACCTGGATCACAGTAAGTACCACGAGGACGCCGGTGGCTGCGATCGAGACGGCTGCGGCCTGGCCCACAAAGCCTGAACTGCTCAGAACCGGCTCTACCAAAGGCGTGATAACGGCTTTGCCGTAGTAGCCCAGCATAAGGCTGGAGAGGGTGATACCAAGCTGGCAGGCGGCGATGTAGTTGTCGAGTTTATTTGGGCTTTCCAGAATCGGCAGCAGAATCTGCGCGGGGCGGTTGCCGTCTGCCGCCACCTGGGCGATGCGCGCGCGCCTTGCGCCGACGGTACCGATTTCGGCGGCCACAAAGAGGCCGTTCAAGGTTATGAGGATAAATACAGTGATGACTACGAAAACGATGACCATGGGAGAAATCGAATGATGTCTGTCTGGATGCTCTTCTCTAAAGGGTAAAGACGTATTGAGTCAAGTAAACGTTCTCTTGGCTGAGAATGGCCTGTCGACGCCCGGCTGGGAACTGGTCATGCCGGGTACGGTTTGACTCTAAGGACGTGGCGATGGTTTTGGAAAGTGGCCAGTTGAGGCAGCGCAAGTTTGTTGAATCCCGATTCGGTTTGGTTCCGCCTTTGCACGTGAAGTATGATGGGCGCTCAGTCGGCGGTCCATATTTCTGGCCCATCGAGAAGCCTGTTGCATTGGCACAGGGTGAAGGCAGGAACAGAGGGCCGTCAACCCGACTCGGCAAAGCGGAGTAGTTACTGATGGATCGAGCCACGGAGCCGTTCCCGCCCGCATCGGGGGAACAGCCCAGTCTTGGAGAAGAGTCTACGATATCGATGGGCCGGCGCCTATTGTACCTGTTGCGGACCATGCGGCCCAAACAGTGGACGAAGAACGGTTTCGTTCTGGTTGCGCTGATCTTTGACGGCAAGCTCCTGGACGTTCCGCTGGCACTGACGGCAGTGTGGACTCTTGTTTGCTTCAGCCTGGTTGCGAGCAGCGTTTATATCCTCAATGACCTGGTTGATATTGAGAGGGACCGACAACATCCGCGTAAACGGCTGCGGCCGCTGGCGAGCGGCCTGCTCAATCCAGGACTTGCCAAAACAGCGATGGTGGCTCTTGCCGTTGCCGGGCTGCTTGGTAGCGGGCTTACTGGCCTCAACGTCGGGTTGACGCTGGGGGTGTACCTGCTGCTGAACATAGCCTACTGTATCTACCTCAAGAACCTTGTGATCATCGACGTAATGATGATTGCGGTCTTCTTCGTTATACGTGTCGCGGCCGGCGCGGTTGCAGTCGAGGTAAGTGCCTTCAGCCCCTGGCTCTACATTTGCGTCAGCCTTCTTGCGTTACTGATTGCGTTTGGAAAACGCCGACACGAAATCATCCTTCTGCGGGAGGCTGCATCCGGCCACCGGTCGAGCCTCAAGCAGTATAACCTGCCTTTCCTAGACCAGATCATCGGCATCGTAACGACGAGCGGCCTTATCAGCTACACATTTTACAGTTTTGAGGCCGAGACGGCACTGGCCGACCCCTCGCGCATGATGCTGACTGTCCCTCTGATCGTCTTTGTTGTGTTTCGCTACCTTTACCTGATTCACGTTGAAGAGCGCGGGGGGGCGCCGGACGACCTGCTGTTTGCAGATCGTCCGCTGCTGGCGGCCGTAGTCCTGTGGGTTCTCTCTGTGGTGGCGGTCATCTATGTCCGCTGAGCGGGGATAGACCAATCAGGCAGGGGCTCTGAAGCACTCATCAGTCGGATTCGTCGACGAATTGGGCCCAAGCGCCCTCCATTCCCTCACTGGTGACACCGTAGAAGACGCGCAGATCTGAACCTTCGCGCAGGGCCAGGTCGAATCGTTTCTTGCCTGCTCTTTTTCCGGCACGGATATAGCCGACATTCTCTTTCCACCGAATCTGACTGGCTTTGACCGGGCTGTCTTCGTACTGTGCGATGGCGTAGTTCCACAGCTTGCGGGCGCCCTTGCGGGTCACATTGCCTACGCTGCGTTGATTGCGCATGTTGCGCACGACGTAGTAGGTCGTTCCTTCGCGCGTTTCGCTGTCGACGATTTCAACGCCATCCTGGGGAAGATAGAAGGGGTCATTCGACCCGGCCGAACCTTGCTTGCCGCGGCCGCTTGAGCCTCTTGAGCTCCTGCCTCTGCTGCCATCGGTCTTTGCGTCTCCGGCAGATTCGACGTCAGCGGCGGCCTCGTCAGCGTCCCCGCTGGCGACGAGATCGGAGCTGAGCCCCACACTCTCCAGGACCAGAGCCACGATTTCGTCGCGCAGAGCCATGCTTGTCTCAGCGTCATTGCGCACGTAGAACTTGGCGCCGTCCAGGCAGTAGGGTTTGGCGTCGCCGGCGTCAACACCGAGGCGGAGTACATCTCCGTCGCTATTGGTCAGGATTTCGAAGCGCACTTCGAGAGGGGGTGACAGCCTTTCGGAAACTGCCTGCTGCAGCTCTTTCTGTACCTGTTTGGACGCCGCGAGTCCTTTGATCCGGCCCTTGCGGGCGCTGGCTCCGACAAAGATTGTGCCGCCATCGGTGTTCGCAAAGGCGCAGAGATCGGCGAGGACTACAGTCTGCCTTCCGCCCTTTTTGTTAGCGGTCTCGTGAAAACTCTGAGTCTGATTGGGGCCTTCGGCGCGGGCGGCAGCCAGATGGTCGACCTCTTTCTCAGGCGCGCGAAAGGGGCGCGTGCGGTCGAAGGAGCGGCTGGCGAACAGGTCTTTGATGGCGTCAAAGGTGGCTTCAGGCAACAGGAGTTCGGTAGCCCGCTCTCCGAGACCGAGCCGCCGGCTGTTGCGCGGGTCGTTGTTGAGGCGGTGTGCGTCGCTGCCCTGGATACAGTGCATCTTCCGTGGATATTCGGTCTTGGAGCCATTAAAGAAGCGGGCGGTCGCTCTGCGGCTGCGGCTCTCCAGATCGGTCACTTCGAGGGCGCTGAGGTTTTCATCCTGGGTATAGGCGATCTTGGTTTGGCCGCCAAAAGGGAAGTTGCGCATGGCCACACCGTTGGTGCTATTGGCGTGGGCGGCGATCGCGATGCCGCCGGAATCGACGATAATTTCGTAGGCCGACGTTACGTCTGTGCTCGCACCGGTCTCGGTCGAGCCGGCCAGCAGCCTATCCTCCGGGACATTCAAGCTCAGGAGCGTGTGCTCCAGTTTTCGGACCGAGGTGTCTGGCGGATAGATAGCGAGGATGTGGAAACCGAATGTGGCGGTAAATTCGAAACCGGGCAGTATGACGATTTCGTTTGCGAGTTTGAGCCACTGCTCGAGATTGCCTCGCTCTTCGGGAGTCAGGCGGTCTTCTTCTTTCAGGCGTGTGAGCCACTCAATTTCACGGCGAATTGCCGCCACGCCGGCAACGGTATTGTGGTCGGTGATGGCGACTACATCCAACCCTCGCTCGCGGGCTGTCGTCAACCATTGGAGATAGGTGATGCCGGGCTCTTCATAGTCGTTTGAAGCCGGCGTGTGCGTATGCAGGTCGGCTTTGAACCAGCGAAACCTGCCTCCGCCTTGCCGTCCCCTTGATTGGGCGTTTCCGTCATTTCTGTTTGCTGCCTGATTACTGCTTTCGGTCGTCTTCGATTGCCTGGCCGACTGTCCGCCGGCTCTTGTCCTTCTTCTTCTACTCATTGGCTATTCTCTGTCATTTGCTGTTTTGGGTGCCGAAGCTGCTCCGCCGGTCTGCGATGCGTATTCGATCTGTTGCGGCGAATCTTCGGTTTCTTCGTCCGCGGGCGGTCCCTGGCGCTGGGCTGGCGAATGGGAGGATGGTGAGTCCTCGGGCAACGCCGGCTGATCCAGGAGGGCGGTTTCAAGTACCTCGTCGACGGTATCAACGGGGATGAACTTCATTGTTTCTCGCACGTTTTCGGGAAGGTCTTCCAGGTCGGCTTCGTTGGCGGCGGGCATAATGATTGTGCCGAGCCCTGCGCGCGCGGCGGCCAAGACCTTCTCCTTCAGTCCGCCAATTCGAAGCACTTTGCCGCGCAGCGTCACTTCCCCGGTCATGCCTATATCGGGGTCGACCGGTTTGCCGGTCAACAGGCTGGCAATGGCCGTGACCAT
Source organism: Caldilineaceae bacterium (assembly GCA_958295845.1). Lineage (GTDB taxonomy): Bacteria > Chloroflexota > Anaerolineae > Caldilineales > Caldilineaceae > Bin5. The sequence continues at coordinate 2,397,799 of OY282376.1, read as the reverse complement.
GGTCACGCCGGCGCTGGGGCCGTCTTTTGGCAGCGCGCCTTCGGGGATGTGCAGGTGCATGTCGACTTTTTCAAAGAAGTCTGGCGGGATATTGAGTTCGGCGGCGCGGCTGCGCACGTAACTCAAGGCAGCTTGCGCGCTCTCCTTCATCACTTCGCCCAGCTGTCCGGTGAGCACGAAACCCTTTTGGCCGGGCATTTTCGTCGCTTCAAAAAAGAGGATTTCGCCGCCAGTCATCGTCCAGGAAAGGCCGACTGCGACGCCGGGCATGCTGGTACGGTCGGCGATCTCCTCGCGCTGGAAGCGGCGTTTGCCCAGATATTCGACGAGGGAGTCGGGCGTTATGTGGACGGGAGAGAAGGGGGCTTCAGCCACAGCCGTAAGCTGAGGAAGCGGGACCGCGGAATCTTTCGCATCGTCGGGTTTGCCGTTGGGGGGAAGGCCCTCGCCGTTTACGGTCGGGTCCTCCAGATAGCCTTGCTGGGGTTGACTGTCGTCGAGCCCGAGGGGGAGCGGCGGCTGGACCCAGTAGGGCTGCATCGCTGCGATGTTGGCGGCGACTTTGCGGCAGATTTTGCCGATCTCGCGTTCAAGGTTGCGGACGCCGGCCTCGCGGGTGTAGTCGTGGACGATTTTTTGCAAGGCGTCATCGTCAAAGAGGATCTCCCCTTCGCGGAGACCGTTTTCCCTGATCTGCCGGGCCACAAGGTATTGCTGGGCGATCTTGACCTTTTCGTGTTCTGTGTAGCTGCTTAGCTGGATGATTTCCATTCTGTCGCGCAGCGGGCCGGGAATCGTGTCCAACACATTGGCGGTTGTGATGAACATGACCTCGCTCAGGTCGAATGGCACGTCGAGGTAGTGGTCCCGGAATTCCCGGTTCTGTTCCGGGTCAAGAACTTCCAAGAGCGCGCTGGTTGGGTCACCGCGAAAGTCGCGTCCCAATTTGTCCACTTCGTCGAGCATGAAGACGGGGTTTTTTGTTTCGACGCGGCGAAGGCTCTGGATGATGCGGCCCGGCATGGAACCGATATAGGTGCGGCGAAAGCCACGAATTTCGGCTTCGTCGCGTACGCCGCCCAGGGCCAGGCGCATGAATTTGCGGTCCATTGCGCGGGCGATACTGATGCCCAGGCTGGTCTTGCCGACGCCGGGCGGGCCGACAAAGCATAGCAGTACCCCCTCACGCTCGCGGCGAATCTTGTCGCGGGTGTTCTCCTCTTCCTCCTCCTCGCGTTGGGCCTTGCGGGCTGCGCGCAGTTTTCGCACGGCCAGATACTCTACGATGCGGTCTTTGATCTCTTCGAGGCCGTAGTGGTCCTCTTCAAGGACGGCGCGGGCGTGGTTGATGTCGAGGTTGTCCTCGGTCGTCTTCTGCCACGGGAGGGAGACCATCAGGTCGAGATAGGTCTTGATGACACTGTACTCGGCCGCCTGGATGGGCATGCGGCGCATCCGGTTCAGTTCGCGTATCGCCTCTTTGTGGGCTTCTTCGGGCATGCCGGCGGCTTCAATTCGCTCTTCCAGTTCGCGAATGTCGGCTTCCTGCTCGTCCTCTTCGCCTAGCTCCTTCTGGATCGCCTTTATCTGTTCACGCAGAAAGAAGTCCTTCTGCATTTTTTCCATCTCGCCCTGGGCCTGGGATTGTATTTTGTTTCCCAGTTCCGTGACGTCAACTTCATTGTGGAGGAGCTGCGTGAGGCGGAGCAGCTTTTCCTGAACACTGTCGACCTCCAGGATTTCCTGGGAATCGTTCATTTCCAGGCGCATGCTGCTGGCGACGAGGTAGGCGAGCTGGCGGGCGTTCTCGACGTTGGCCGCCATCACGGCCAGTTCGTCGGGCATTTGGCCATCCAGTTCGACAAGCCGCCGGAACAGGTCCTGGACAGCGCGGGCCGTTCCGTCGAGCTCCAGCCCCTCCTCCAACGTTTCGGGAAGCACCTCGACGCGGGCCCGCAAATAGGGCTTTTCCTGAATGTACTCCTTCAGGCGGATGCGCTCAAGACCCTGGACTGCCAGTCGGATGGTGCCGTCGGGGGCTTTCAATACGCGGTGGACCTGTGCGGCCGTGCCGATCTCATAGATCTCGTCGGGGGCAGGCTCTTCGACCGATTCATCGCGGCTGGTCACCAGGGCAATGATGCGGTCCTTAGGCAGCGAGTCTTCAACCAGTTTGATGCTGCGCTCCTGGCCTATTGTCAGGGGGAGCCACATCATCGGGTAGACGACAATGCCGCGTAAAGGCAGGACAGGCAGGTCATCGGCGACTTCGCTCAGCGAAGGCTTTTCGGAGTCCAACGCGACAGATTCGTCTTCGGAGACAAGGTCGCTTTCTTCAACTACAGGACCGGTCTCGGTCTCGACCTTTGCCTCCACCGCGGGGCTCTCGCCAGCGGGCTCTTCCGCGGGCTCTTCCGCCGCCTCTTCCGTGGACGAGTCTTCTTCGCTCTCTATTGTCTGTTCTTCGTCTTTCTTTTCCTGTTCCGAACTCATAGTATTCCCAAAACGACTGAAAGGAATTCCGGCTAGCCTTCAGGGTCGTAGCTGCACTGGAAAGAACCGGGCATTGGTCAGACACACGGGTCTTCATCCAAACTGTTGCAGCGCTTGCTTCCCGCTGACATCGACATAGTCTTTGCGAGTAGCGCCGCATAACGTACTGGTCAAACAAAAGAAGCCGCGGTCAAACGGCCAGAGCCACGGTGGGATCTGGACCCGGACGTTAGCAGGATTGTACCACATTAACCCCTATTCTAAAGTGGGGAGGCTACCTTTTGTCATAAAGCACATTCCTGCAATCGCCCCGAGGGCAGTTCGCGCGGGGTCTTCTGCAGGCCGAACTGACTTCTGGTCTTGGCTCGATTGACGAGGGAGGACAGTGGTCAGTGGTCAGTGGTCAGTGGTCAGTGGTCAGTGGTCAGTGGTCAGTGGTCAGTGGTCAGTGGTCAGTGGTCAGTGGTCAGTGGTCAGTGGTCAGTGGTCAGTGGTCAGTGGTCAGTGGTCAGTGGTCAGTGGTCAGTGGTCGGTGGTCGGTGGTGGGTGGTCAGTGAGAGGGCATTTTCTCGGGAATGGATGTAAGGACTGGATGGGGTCTAGTCGATACCAGCGGTATACGGGAGTTCACCTGAATCTCCAGGGTGCACGTGTCTTTGCTTTTCTCCATTGGGGGCGTATGCTAAACTGCAGGGAAATGGGGCGCTGACGTCGGATGACGGGCTCCAAATGGTCAGCCTTTTTTTGCCCCCTCACCTCTCTTTCCAGCAGGAGAACCAAATGAAGATCACGGATCTGTCAGTCCGCCGATTTCGCTATATTTCGAACACAGTGCGCGACTCGGAAGGACACGGTCATCCAGGGCCCGACCACGAGGCGGTGCAGTCGGTGCTCACCATCCACACTGACGAGGGCGTTGAGGGCTACTTTTTTGGCAGCCCGCCGCAGGACCTGATTAGCAGCCTTGTCAAACCTTACATCACCGGGGAGGACCCGTTCTACCGCGAGCGGATATGGCACAATCTGAAGGAGCGGCAGCGCCTGAATATGGCTACGATGTCGGACAGGCTGCTCAACGCGGTGGACCTGGCTCTGTGGGACCTGGCGGGTCGGGCGCTGAACCTGCCGGTGCACAAGCTTTTGGGGGCGACGCGTGACAAGGTACCCGCTTACGCCAGCACGATGTGCGGGGACGATATCGAGGGGGGACTGGGCACACCAGAAGATTACGCCAACTTTGCGGCATGGTGCATTGAAAGGGGTTACCCTGCTTTCAAGCTTCACACCTGGCAGCCACCGTATGAGGGTGCACCCGACGTCAAACAGGACATCGCGGCTTGCGCGGCGGTACGCGAGGTGTACGGGCCAGACGCCCATCTCATGCTGGACCCGTACCACTATTATTCCCGTCTTGAGGCGCTCTACCTGGCGAAGGGTCTGGAAAAGCTTGACTATTACTGGATGGAAGAGCCGATGGATGAGCACAGCATGTCATCGTATGTGTGGTTATGCGAACAGACTTCGCTGCCGATCTGCGGACCGGAGACGGCCGAGGGGAAGATGTACACGCGGGCGGAGTGGATCAAGGCGGGCGCCTGCGACCTGGTGCGGGGGGGCGTCGGCGACCTTGGCGGACTGACGCCGCTTATGAAGGTCGCCCATCTGGCTGAGTCGTTCGGGATGAGGATGGAGGTCCACGGCGGGGGACCGGGCAATTTTCATGCCCTATGCGCCATGGGCATACCCGGCCAGTATTACGAGCGCGGGCTGCTGCATCCATTCATCGATTACGAGCAGCCGTCGCCGTGGCTCAACCGCCTTGATGACCCGATGGACGAGGAGGGATTCGTGCATATTTCGCAGTTGCCGGGTCTAGGCCAGGACATCAATTGGGAGTATATCGAGGCCAATCTTGTCGAATAGGGCACGGTAGATCAGGAATTGGCCCGGGGAACGGGCGCACCCATTTGGATAGATCAGGAGGGGGCCGATGGATGAAGTAGAACGTTATCTGTTCGATGTGCGAGGCTATCTTGTCATTGAAGATGTGCTGTCATCGGAGGAGGTTGCAGAACTGAACCGTTTGATCGACAGCCAGGGACTGCCGGGGCCGGATCTGGACACGATGGGGGCCAGGTTTGGCGGCTTTCTGGAGTGGGACGAGGCTTTCTGCGGGCTGCTGGACCATGAGCGCATCATGCCCTATCTGAAGACAATTCTGGGCGACGGCTTCCGACTGGACCACTACTACGGCATCTACATGCGGGCCGGCACCGAACGGCTGCGCCTGCACGGCGGCGCCACGCCCTACGACCCGCCGGAGTTTTATCACTACAATAACGGCCAGATGTTCAATGGGCTGACGGTCGTATCCTGGAACCTGTCGCCATCCGGGCCTGGCGTGGGCGGCTTTTGTGGGATTCCGGGCAGTCACAAGGCCAACTTTCGGTGCCCTGACGGCATCCGAGTTGCGCACGACGGGCATGAGGCGGTGGTCGTTCCGGAGGCGCCGGCCGGCTCTGTGGTCATCTTCACCGAGGCATTGACACATGGCACTGTGGAGTGGGCAGCAGATTTTCACCGGCGTTCTTTGCTCTACAAGTACAGCCCCGGTCAGCAGTCGTGGAGCGCGAAGTACTCGCAGGCGCCGCGGACGGTTGCGCTGACGGCCCGCCAGAAGCTTCTGTTTGAAAAGCCCTATTTCAACTCGCGCCCGTCTCTTTTTGAAGAAGGCGAGTAGCTGCGAGACGGGCGGGTCCGGTAGCGGACCTGCAGGCCGTTCCGTGAAGTCGTAGCACAGCTCTCCAGAGTACACCGCCAACCTCCAGGAATCCAGGAAAGGAGAAAGCAGATGCCCAAACCATTCCGCATTGGTGTATCTTCCGGTTTCAAGACGGCAGCCCCGGGGACTATCGAACCGGTCCTGGAGCGGCTGATTGACCCTATGCCGCAGGTGGAGTGGGCGTTCTTTGACGCGGGCGGGGGCGAGCCGGTAACAGCCGAAGCGATAGCCGGCTTCGAAGGGGTCATCGCGCTGGGTAGCCCTTACGATGCTTCGACGGTGGCGGGGAACCGGGAGCTGGCTTGTCTTGCGCGCTGGGGTGTGGGCTATGATCTGGTCGACACGGAGGCTTTGACAGCCAATGAAATTTTGCTGGCGATCGCGGTGGACGCGGTGCGGAAGCCTGTGGCCGAGGCGATTCTGACCCTGATTTTGGCGCTAGCCAAGAAGCTGTGGGCGAAGGACAAACTGGTGCGGACCGGCCGATGGGACCTGAAAGCGCAGACTTCAGGACTTGGGCTGAGCGGCAAGACTGTAGGCTCGGTCGGGATGGGCAACATCGGGGGCGAGATGTTCCGGCTACTGGGGCCTTTCGACCTGGGACGGCGCCTGGCCCACGATCCTTATCTGGACCCGCAGCGAGCCGACGCGCTTGACGTGGAGCTCGTCAGCCTGGAGACCATTTTCAGCGAGTCCGACTTCGTTATCACCAACTGCCCACTGACAGAAGAGACGCGGGGCTTCATCAACGCCGGCTTGTTCTCCCTGATGAAGCCGAGCGCCTACTTCATCAACACGGCGCGGGGTCCAATTGTCAACCAGGAGGATCTGGTGGCGGCGCTGCAGGCCGGAGCCATTGCGGGCGCGGGTCTGGACGTGGTGGAACCGGAGCCGCTTCCCCTCGATCACCCGCTGATCCAGATGGAAAACGTGATTCTTTCGCCGCATGCGCTGGCATGGACTGACGATCTTTATGAGATGAACGGCACCATCGCCTGTGAAAGCCTGCTGGCCGTGTTCCGCGGCGATCTTCCAGATTTCCCGGTCAACCGGGAGGTGATCGAGATGCCAGGATTCCGACAGAAGCTGGACAGATTGGCAGCCCGTTGGCAAGAGTTCGGCGGGTAATCGATACCAGGGAGACTGTAGCCAGGGCATCGACCCTATTTCTTCTTGTTTCCTGCGTGTTTCCCGCTCCGGCTTTTGGCCCGTTTTTGCTGAAAGCTTGAGGACCGCCCGCAGACCTCGCGCCCTCAACGGCATTCCGCAATCTGTGTTCTATCCCATCTGTGGGTGCAGAACGGGAAATCGAGAAATTCCTTCTCCCTAGCCACTCAATACGCTGCTCCTTCGCGACATTGTAAGCCTGAAAACAGGCGGACACATTGGGCAATGCTATACTGCCCGTAGTGTACGTCAACGATCATGCTTACATTGGAGTCATATGGAATGAATTCAAGGCTATTTGTTTGCCTCCTGACAGTGGCCCTCGCCTTGAGTGCTTGCAATCTCATAGCACCGCCAACATCGGGTGGAGATGGCATGGACATGGATGACGGCATGTCGATGGACATGTCCGGCGGTTCCATGGCGGGCGATGCGCTGGATCCGCAAACCACTGAGAACGGCCTCTTTACAGTCAGCGCTGTCAGCCGATTGGATCCTGTCGTAATCAACGAGACCCATGCGTGGACTTTGCACATCGAAACCGATGACGGCAGCCCGGTAACTGATGCCGAAATCGCGATCGACGGCGGCATGCCTGAACACAACCATGGCTTTCCCACGGCGCCGCGCGTAACCGAAAATTTAGGGGAAGGAGACTATCTGCTGGAGGGGATGCGGTTCAATATGGGGGGCGTCTGGGTACTGACATTGGAGGTGAGCTCAGGCGGCCAGAGCGATACGGTCACTTTTGAGTTCGAATTGAAATAGAGCGTGCGCCGCCTTCTTGTTGCCGGTGGGTCACTGGCACTCATACTCCTTATTGCGGTGGTCCTGATCTCTACCGGCCTGATCGGCGGTGGAACAGTCGGGGCCACCTTTCGCGACGTCTTCAGCTGGTCTGTGGGCGGAGGAGGCGGGGCTCTTCAGCCCGGTGTTGCGCCTGCTCACAGCTGGACGGAGACTGAGCGGGGTCTCATCGCTTCACTCAGCATAGACCGCTTGCCGCCTTTGCCGCCCGACCCTTCGAACGCCGTCGGGGACAGTCCTGACGCGGTTGCTCTCGGCCATGCACTCTTCTTCGATAGCGGGCTCAGCCCGGACGGATCGGTCGCCTGTTCGACCTGCCACCAGCCCGACAATTACTTCACGGACGGGAAGGTTTTCGCTAATGTGAGAGATATCGATACGCCGCGGCATACGCCGACCATTGTTGGCGTCGCCTACAGCGATTGGTTCTACTGGGACGGGCGCAAGGACAGCCAGTGGGCACAGGCGCTGGCGCCCCAGGAGGCGGCGATCGAGCACGGGGGCACACGAACGGCGCATGCGCGCTACGTCTTGAGTCATTACGCCAACGAGTACGAGGCGGTCTTCGGGCCGGTTCCTGACTTCAGCGATACGTCGCGCTTTCCGCCGGAGGCCGCTCCCGTGGAGAACGAGACGGCGCGCGAGGCCTGGGAGGGAATGACCGAGGGGGATCGCGGCGCGATTAACCGCGTTTTCGCGAATATCGGCAAGAGCATCGCTGCCTACTCCCGCAGGATTCTGCCCGGCAGGAGTCGATTTGACGACTACGCAGCGGCTGCGCTAGTGAATGACCAGGCCGAGATGTCGGAGCTGTTCAGTGCGCAGGAGGCGGAGGGGTTGAGGCTGTTTATCGGAAAAGGCCAGTGCACGGATTGCCACAACGGGCCCCTGTTTACCAACGGTACGTTTCACAATATCGGGCTGCCGTTGCCGGAGGGAAGCAGGTTCGATCAGGGTCGTACCCAGGGGACTTATCAAGTAGTGGAGGACACTTTCAACTGTTTGGGCGAGTACAGCGATGCGAGTGAAGAGGCGTGCGTGGAACTTCGTTTCATCAAGCTTGAGGGCGAGGAACTGGTCGGTGCGTTTAAGGTGCCCGGCCTGCGCAATGTAGCCCATACCGGTCCTTACATGCACAACGGCATCTTTCCCGACCTGGACGCGGTGCTTCGCCACTACAATCACGCGCCTCCGGCATTCCCGGGTCATTCCGACCTGGTGCCGCTTGCATTTACAGTGGAGCAAAGCGAGGCGCTGAAAGCCTTTCTGCTGACTCTCAGCGCGCCTCCTGACGCGCCGCCGGAACTTCTACTCCCGCCGAACGACGAATAGCGGTTGCATCGATTGGCGGCCTGCCGACGGGATCTGAACGGTCAGATGATGCGGCTCAGCATCTCTTCTCCGCGCAGACTGGCCAGTAAATTGTCCACTGTGCGTCGCGACATCTGGTATCTTGTTTGGAAGGTTGCGCTGCCCAGGTGGGGGAGTATGAGGCAGTTGTCCAGCCGCAACAGGGGATGATCGCGCGGCAGTGGCTCGGGTTCGGTTACGTCCATGGCCGCGCCGGCGATCAGGTTACGTTGCAGGGCGTCGAGTAAGGCCTCGTGGTCGACAACGCCACCGCGGGCGACGTTGATGAGAAAAGCGCTTTCTTTCATGCGCTCAAGTTGTGCCGTGCTGATCAGGTGCTTCGTTTCCGGCCCCATCGGCACGCTGAGGACTACAAAATCGGCCTCTTCAAGCAGACCATCCAAGGTTCGGTAGGAGGCGTTCAGCTCGTCGGCTTGGGGGCTTGGATTGCGGTTATGGTAGAGGATTTTCATGTCGAAGCCGCTGGCGCGGCGGGCGACGACACGGCCGACGCGTCCCATGCCGATGATTCCGAGAGTGGAACCGTAAATCTCGTGTCCGTGCAGGATGTTGCCGTCGTAGACCAGGTAGTCAGGACCGCGCGCGTGGAGCCAGCCCGGCACTAGATTGCGGGCGAGGGCCATCAGCAAAGTGAAGGCCATGTCGGCAGTGGCGCCGTCGACAAAGCCGGGCGTGTACCCGACCGGGAGCCCGCGGGCTTGGGCGTCCTCGAGGACGATATGATCTACGCCAACGCCGAAGTTGCTGATGCAGCGAAGCTTCGGCATTTTGTCCATCAGAGAACCGGGCACGATGGGATGGCCGTATACGAGGAAGCCTTCGATGTTCGGCAGGTTCGGGTCCTCCTCGGTCAGGTCCCAGAGGTGTACATCGCAGGTGTCCGCCACCATCTCGGCCATTTCCGGTGGTAGGGCAGAGTCGGTTAGTATCTGATACGGCACTGGAACCTCCTTTTCGTTTCACTGGCCGCCTGCTCAAGGCTTGGCGGCGTTGACGACACTGTCTGAACATTTCTCCTAAAGGCGAACAAGCCGATGTCGCGCATAATCTATTTTTGCCCCGATTTTCCGCAGCCATCGGGGGGAATCAAAACGCTTTACCGTCACGTAACCAGGTTGGTGGAGATGGGTTTTGACGCCCATATCGTACACCAGAAGCACCCATTCCGGGTGACGTGGCACGGTTACGAGGCACCGACGCTTTGGCTGTCTGGGCGCCCAAGGTTTACCCCGGAGGATGTCCTCGTCATACCGGAAGTAATGCCACAGGTGATGCAGCAGACGGCGCAGTTTTCTGGTGAGCGGATCGTGATCGCTCTGAGCTGGTCACCCACCTACTGGAATTTGCCGGCGGGCCAGATGTGGCCCAGTTTCGGGATCCACCGCGTTATCACAAAGTCGCCCCTCATCCAGGGGTACCTCAGCTGGAGCATGGGCATCGAGGCCACCCTCATCCATGAGTATGTAACACCTGAGCGCTACCACCTGGCAGTGGAGGCGAAACGACCCAAGGTCTGCTATCTCACCCGCAAGGATCGCTCGGCGGCCTGGCTGCAACAGGTCCTGGAGGCTAAGGGCGATCCCTTCGACCGCTTCGAGTGGATGCCTTTGCGCGAGTTGAGCGAAGATGACTACGCAAGGAATTTGCGCGAAGCAACCGTTTACGTCACGACCAATATGCAGGAAGGCATGAACAGTTCCGTGCTTGAAGCGATGGCTTGCGGATGCCTGGTCGTCGGTTTCAGCGGTGTCGGCGGCCGCGTCTACATGAAATCTGACGGGCCGGAGCAGAACTGCGTGCTCGTGGAAAACGGTAATGTGCCTGCGCTCGGTCGAGAGCTTGAGACCGTTTTGCGTGAGCTTGCAGCCCGGCCCGATGCCTTCGCGACGATTACCGCGAATGGTCTTGAAACGGCGCGAACCTACCAGAACGCTGACGACGAGGCCGATAGCCTGCGGAGCGTATTTTCACCGCTTGTGTCAGCCCAGGGTTAGCCGCCCTCCTCCAACTCCTCGCCCAGCAGCAGTTTTTCGACTTCATCCCCGACCTTGATCAGGCCGCCTTCAACGATTTTGGCGGTGATACCGCCGTGCCCGCGCATCGCGTTGTAGCCGCCCGGCCCGAAATTCTCCTCCATACGGCTGCAGGGGTGGCAAGGTCCGGAATGTTCAAGTACCACGTTGCCTATACGAAATCGGCGGTCCTGCAGGCTGAACAGGTTGATGCCGCGAACGACAATGTTTCGGCGGGCCAGCGACGGGTCGGCAGACGGCCCTCGCAGGAAAGTCCCGACGGCGTCGAGGTGTTCCCCCTGGATCAAGGTTACCTGACGGACGCCGCTGCCCTGGCCGTGGAAATGGTCGCCTTGGAGGCCGGAACCGGGGACAGCTTCGGCCTCAGTCACAGACTGCAACGGCCCGCGGCGCTCGGCGCGCAGGCCGATCCACTCTACTGTGCCGGCCTTGGTCGGCTTGCCCATCAGTTTTGCCACATCGCTTTCCGGATTGAGCATTGTCATCTAGAATTCTCCAACCGTTTTGCACTTTATCGTGAATGCGCTTCCGTCTATGGGCCTGGAGGCGCTGTCTGCCAGTCTGGTCAAGACCTTGGACACCTGCAGACAAAAGCCCCCATGCGCACAGGCGAGCGCAGTTCTCCTCTTTTGCGAATTACTTCTTCAGCCTGTTGATGCACCAGGACCGGCAGTTGCCGCTTTTTGTCGGGATCGATATCCTGCCGCGCAAGCAGGTTGCGGTACCGGCCTATCGTTTTGTAGCTCGCGAGAAATCCATCGGCGTCGGGGTAGCGGGTCTCGTCTTCGAAGTAGGACCGGTCGACCTCTTTGAAGCCGCTCGACAATAGGGCTTCGCCATTCTCCATGGAGAAAGGAGACTGGGCCTCTCGTTCATATTCTATGCCAAGTCTGTCTAAGGCTGCATAGTGAAACTCCAGCACGGGTACGCTGACATCGTCGCTATTTGTGGTGGCAAGCAGCCAGCCGTCCTCTTTCACAACCCTTGCCAGTTCCCGCACACCTTCCTCTATGTCTGTCAGATGGTAGAGCACGTGATTGGCCATGGCACCGTCGAAACAGTTGTTCAGGAAAGGCAAGGCTTGCATGTCGGCGGATAGGTAGCCAGGTCGATGCTGCCGCCGGGCCGCTTCCTCAGAGGCGGTTTCCAACATGCCCAGCGAGCTGTCGAGACAGGTGACCTTGGTCGACGGTATAGCGAATTCTTCGATGAGAGGCCATGTAAATCTCCCCCATCCGCAGCCGGCGTCCAGTATGGTGGCGTTGGACACCACCGGCACAAGCCCCAGTGCCCAGGTCTCCAGTCTGCGCCCTGATGCCATTTGTGTCCCGACGTGTTTTGCCTTGAGCTGATCGCCGCGACCATAGTAGGGAAACAGGATCCCGGGCGCCAGATCGGCGGTTTCCCGTTTTTGGCTCTGTTCGGAAACGTCGGTGGCAGGGCTCATATTCTGCAGGCGAAAGTGCCGAAGTCCCCGAATGCGGCGGCGGCGTAGCCCTGGGAACAGGTGCCATCGCGAGCACGGTCAGGGGTAGAAGGTTTTGGAATGGAAAAGCCGCACTGGCGAAGCATCTCTTCGTGTTCGGCCCTACTGTACCGGCTGGAATGTGGGTTTTCGGCGTCGAGGAGCAGGTCGCCGTAGGCCAACAGGCCGCCCTTGCGAAGGAGGCCGCGTGCCTTTGTCAATACCTCTTTCTGCTGGGCAAGATCGCCGAGGTCGTGCAGGGCCTGAATCGAAACGACGGCGTCGACTTTTCCGGACCAGCCCATTTCGGCCAGCTGTGCGGTCCAGTTATCGCTCAAGAGATTTGCGCGAACAAAATGTAGATCGCTGCTCTCGCGTCGTTCATCGGGGACTTCCCTGAGTCGCCGCTGGGCGAATTCGAGCAGGTCAGGGGAGAGATCGAAGCCGCAGTAGCGGACGTCGGGCAGATGGCGTTTGAGAAATTCTGCCAGAAAGCCGGCACCGCAGGCCAGTTCAACGACCCGCGGCGAGGCCGCCGAGTTGGCGTTGATCTTGCTGGCGATCCAGGCCGCCACTTCCTTCCGTTGCGGCCGCTCGCGATTGAGGCGCGCTTCCCAACTGCGCGCTTCGGCGTCGGTACGAACGTCGGCTGATCGAATCATGTTTTGCCTCTGGCACTGTTTCTGGCAGTGGCTCTGGCAGTGGCTCTGGCAGTGGCTCTGGCACTGCTCCTGTTTCCATCCTGGTTGCGACCCATTCTCCTACCTCTCTGTGCGCCTGTCTTGCCTCCGGGACCCAAGGATAGAATGCGTGGAAGGCATGCCACATTCCCTTCCAGACTTTCAGCGACGCGATTACGCCGGCCGACCTTGCCCTGGACGCCAAACGGGTTGAATCGTCGAGCAGGATCTCGTCATTGCCAACGTGCAAGAGCATGGGGGGAAGTCCACTCAGGTCTGCGTAGAGCGGAGACACGAGGGGATGATCGGTGGGCGTGCTGCCGCGGTAGCGATCCGCCACTATTGGAATTCCCGCAGGACGCAGCCAGGGGTCACTGCGGGCGCGGGTGCGCAAACTGTTCCCGGTCCCCGACAGATCGGTCCAAGGGGAAAGAAGAACGGCGCCGGCGGGCATTGGCATCCCTTCATCCCGCAGAGTTTGCAGAAGCGCGAGGGTGAGACCTCCTCCGGATGATTCGCCGCCAATAATGATGCGGTCGGGCGAATAGCCCTGGGCCAAGAGAAATCTGTAGGCGGCGCGGGCGTCGAGCAGGCCGGCGGGGAATTGGTGTTCGGGCGCAAGGCTGTATTCGGGAAGTAGTGCGCGGCAACCAGAGGCTCTGGCGATATGTGAGACGAAGCCTCGATGGGATTGACAAGAGCCGATGAAATAGCCGCCTCCGTGCAGATAGAGAAAGGCCCTGTCCGACCGTGTTTCCCGCAAGTCGATCCATTCAGAGGGTACGCCGAATGCATTGACAGGCGATGCCAGCATGCCCTCGGCCATTGGAAGTAGTTGAAGCCCGCGTCTGTCCATGGTCTCACGCTGGTCCGGGATGGGGCGGTCCAGAGGAAGACGGCTGTTGCGTGCGCTGAAATAGAGTTTGAATAGCTGGCTACGTAGGGTTGGCATTGTTCGGCCTGGCTGTTCTATTTGGTTGGCTGATGTGAATTTGCCCTAGAGATTACCACGAAAAGGCACCTTGCAAAAGCCTAGCCCTTGCGGTAGCGTACCCGCAGCAGACAAGTTCTGAAGGGAGGGTACTGAATGGAGGGTACATAAGGGAGGGTAACGTCGATGCAGTACAGAGCGCTGGGGAGTCGAGATGACATTCAGGTATCGCCTATTGCGTTGGGTTGCTGGCCATTCTCGGGCGGCGAGTTCTGGGGAAAACAGGCGGATGAGGACTCGATTGCGGCGGTCCACGCAGCCTTGGATGCGGGTATCAATTTCTTTGACACTGCGGAAGGGTATGTTCATTCGGAAGAGGTGTTGGGCCGTGGTCTGAAGGGTAGGCGGCACGAGGCTGTCATCGCCACCAAAGTGAACGCGGTAAATCTGGCACCGGAGGATCTAAATGCGGCATGCGAACGCAGCCTGCGAGTGTTGCAGACCGACCATATAGATCTGTATCAGATTCACTGGCCGAATTGGGAGGTTCCGCTGGAGGAAACGGTCGGCGCTCTCGATGCGCTCCAGGACGCGGGAAAGATCAGGGCCTACGGTGTCTGTAATTTCGCCGAGCAGGACCTGTCGGCGATGATCGGTGCGGGCAGATGTGTTTCAGACCAGATGCCGTACAGTCTGGTGTGGCGTGTCATTGAGCGGGCGGTGCTGCCATTGTGTCGCGACAACGGCATCGGCGTTATATGTTACAGTCCGCTCGCGCAGGGTGTACTAACAGGACGCTATGCCAATGCTGATGAAGTTCCCGAGGGCCTGGCGCGGTCGCGACACTATTCCAGCGGGCGGAAATTCTCACTACACGGTGAGCCCGGTCTTGAGGCGGAACTTTTTGCGGCAGTCGCTGAGATCCGCCAGATAGCCGAAGCATTGGGAGAACCGATGGCAGCGGTAAGTCTGGCCTGGGCGCGGCAGCAGGCGGGCATCACATCATTGCTGGTTGGCGCGCGCAATGCCGAGGAAGTGCGGCGGAATCTGCCTTCACTTGAACTGACCCTGGACGAGGAGGTCCTGGCCCAACTGTCGGCGGCGACTGACCTTGTCAAGGACCGTTTGGGAGACAACCTTGATATGTGGCGAGTCCCCGCCCGGATGCGTTGAACCGGGTTGTTACTTCTGCGGCAGTCGTTCCATCACTTCGTGCGGCCAGACAATTTCGCGACGCGCAGGGGTGAGCCGTTCCAGCAGTTCGGGTGACGGACGGTAGCCGAATCTGAAGATGCCCCAGGAAGGTCCGTAACGGTAGACGACGACTCTGCGGTCACCTGGGACTGAGCGGCGGGCGGAGCCGTGGCAGATCGTATCGACAAAAATGAGGGCGTCGCCGGCGTCCATGTAGATTTCCTCGGCGCCGATGACGGCGTCGGCTGAGCCACCTAGCCCGATGCTGTGATCGTCGTATTCGGGAGGCGGAAAGTTGGACTTGTGGCTGCCGGGGATGACCATTGTGCCGCCGTCACCGGGGCCGATATCGGTGAGGGCGACCAAGACATTGACCTGGCCGCTCATGAAGTGGCCGTTGTGAAAGCGGAACTGATTTCGTTTAGAGATGTGATGTCCGCCAGAGTGGATCCCGATTGCCTCGCCGGGGCCGCGCAGGTTGGCAAAGTTTTCGTCTATGAAGAGCGGCCCGTGGTGAAAGTCAAAGGAGCCTTCGCCGCCGACAAAGTACTTGACCTTTTCGAACCAGGAAGGATGGTCAATCAGGTTTTCGAATCCGGGGCCGGCCTCGTAGACCTGCTGCAGGTTCAGTCCGTCGGCGCTGCCGTACTGGTGGCCGTGGACGTAACCGGCCCACTGACCTACTTCCAAGGGCAGGATGGCGTCGATGTCGGAATTGCAGGCGGCGACCTCTTCGGTCTTGAGGGCGTCTTTGACCAGCAGATAGCCGCGCAGATCAAAGAGGAAAATCTCGATTTCGCTTGGTCTTTGTAGTTCGGCGCTCATCTCTACTCCTATTAAGCGTCTCAGCCATTTTGGCCGAATCTTTGGGTAAGCTACAATGCAGCGCACGTTGCCCCACGACAGGGAATCATGATGTCACTTTTGCGTGCGGCAGTCCAGAGAATTATACAGTAGAGAAATATACAGTAGAGAATTATACAATACTGAAGGCTGACAGGATACCAGGAGGCAGTTCGAAAGAACAGTTATGGCTCTCTCACCCGATCATCTCGTTTACGCCGCGCCCGATCTGAAGGTAGCGGTAGAAGACCTAGCGGGGCGTTTCGGTGTACGTCCTTCGGCCGGAGGTAGACATCCCAACGGAACCCACAATGCGTTGCTGGCACTGAGCGACTCATGTTATCTGGAGATCATCGCGCCGGACCCGGATCAATCACAGCAGGGCGGGCGGCCGCTGGCGTTCGGATTGGACTGGCTGAAGATTCCAAGGTTGGTGACTTGGGCTGTGCTGGCTCCCTCGCTGGAAGAGGTGGCGAGCGCGTCGCAGGCTGCAGGTTATGATCCTGGCGTGGTGGTTGAGGGCGGGCGGGTTCGACCGGACGGCGCGGAACTGCGCTGGCGCTCGACAAAACGACCGGAGGCTCAAGAAGAGTGGCCACCTCCAGGGGACGGGATCGTACCGTTCTTGATCGAGTGGGGAGAGGAGACTCCGCATCCTTCTGCCACCTCGGCGCAGGGTGTGCGGCTGCTGGAGCTTTCGCTGTTCCATCCCCGTCCGGCCGAGGTGCAGCCGATGTTGTCGGCGCTTCACATTGACATTCTGGTGACTGCCGGGGCTGCTCCGGAAATGCGGGCGAGGCTCGAGACGCCCCTTGGGATCGTTACGCTGGAGTAGGATAGGCTGGACCTCTCTGCTGTCAGGGGCAAAAGTTAGCCGCCCAATTCTGCCTCTCATTTTTCTGTTGGATCGCCTTTCCTCGGTGCCAAGCCACAACCCCAAGAACTAGCTCATCTCCTTGATACACACTGCCAACTTAGTGGCAATTCTTCCTTGTTTTCTGTCGATTTGAAATTTAGTCCTGCAGGTTTGTGTCACTTATTCTCGCTCTAAGGGCAACTTCAACACCTTTTTTAGCCACGGAGGGCCACGGAGGAGCACGGAGAACGTCAACGGCAACTTCAACACCTTTATTAGCCACGGAGGGCCACGGAGGAACACGGAGAACGTCAACGGCAACTTCAACACCTTTATTAGCCACGGAGGGCCACGGAGGAGCACGGAGAACGTCAACGGCAACTTCAACACCTTTTTTAGCCACGGAGGGCCACGGAGGAACACGGAGAACGTCAACGGCAACTTCAACACCTTTTGTCCGCGGTGGACGCGAAGGGGCGCGGAGAACGGCAACTGCAACGGCAACACCTTTTGTCCACGGAGGGCCACGGAGAACGGCAACTTCAACACCTTTTGTCCGCGGTGGACGCGGAGGGGCGCGGAACTGCAATTCTTGGTAGTCAGTTCTTAGTTGTGAACTGCGAACAGCGGTGGTTCTTGGTCTGTAGGTTGGGACGGCATGTGGGGGGAAGACACTGTTGGCTAAACACCTTACTCTAGCCATCTTGCTGGGGAAGAATGAGCACGGTGGTTAGCAAGGGCGGGGCGTTGCGGGGGCGCAGCCCCCGCACAAGGGAGGGCCGAAGGCCCGGACGCCCAGAACTGCAGTGGCAAGTGGTCAGTGGCTAGTGGTCAGTGGCTAGTGGTTAGTGGTTAGTGGTCAGCGAATGGGCGACTTTTCAGGGATGGTAGGGAGAACTGGAGACGGGCTAGTCGATGCCAGAGGTACGTGAGAATTCGTCCCCAGTTTGGGATGCACCCGATAATGGAAAGCCTTGGTTGGGTTGTGTCAAATAATGTATACTATTTGCGTGGAGTTGGGCGCTTTGGATGCGGCGCTGAGGTGTGTGGGGGATCATTGGACTTCGAAAGGAGAGAAATGGTCGTGAATAAGATTCTGGGGGTATTTCTTAAGGTTTTGGCTGTAGTGGTCTGGGTCCAGTTCCTTGCCATTCTGTTTTACGACCCCGCCCAGGAAGGGGTGGGCTTTCAGATTTGGTCGGTCCTCGACCCGCTGATGGTCCTGGCAATTGTGGTCACGATATGGTTCGCAATTCGCAGGAAGAGAGAGATCGACAGCTCGGGAGAAAGGGGATTGACGCGGGCGTATTTCGAAGCGAATCTTGCCCTCTATGGTGGTATCGCATTGCTTCACGCGCTACTCTGGAATTGGATCGGCTCCAGATGGTCGTACCCGGTGGTCAGCTATCAGTGGTTGTGGATCCTCATTGACCTTACTCTGCCTCTGCTACTGTTCTCTACCGGAAGGCAACTGGCCAAGAGCGAAGAGCTTTAGAAGGACCAGAAACGAGCACCTGGCTTGGCGAGGGTGCGGAAGGAGAAATTCGGTCGTGAATAGAGTCTTGGGAATCGCCCTACAGGTTTTTGCTGTTGTCTTCTGGATTCAATTTGTTGCGATTAAGCTTTACGACCCAGCCTCGGAAGGCATCGGTTCGGTGGTCTGGACTGTACTGGATCCTTTCGTGGCGGCGGGCACATTGATTACGATTTATGTTGGCTTTCGTAGAAAGCAGATTGCCGACAGTGCCAATGAGGAGGGATTAAGTAAAGCGTACTTCGAGGCCA
The DNA here is from genome assembly GCA_958295845.1 of Caldilineaceae bacterium. GTDB lineage: Bacteria > Chloroflexota > Anaerolineae > Caldilineales > Caldilineaceae > Bin5. The sequence goes on along the minus strand of OY282376.1, from coordinate 2,379,392 downwards.
ATCTGACGTTCTACGGAGGTATCATCCTGCTACATGCGCTCCTATGGAATTGGATCGGGTCGCGGTTGGTCGAACCTCAAATGAGTCTCGGCTGGTTATGGGTGTTCATCGACATATCCGTACCGATCGTCCTCTTTCCGGTAGGGCGGCATCTTGCCAAAGTCGAACCTACGGATTCAGCTGCTTAGGGGAACGGTAGGCGGCGGTTAACAGTGAATGGGACGGCGTATTTTGCGCTCTTTGTGAATCTCTTGATTTGGAAAGGCAATAATTGATAGCACCTGTTGCTTCATTCCTGATGAGGCTGACGAGAGATTTTCGACTGCCCTAATCTCATTTCAGCCGGAAAACAGTTCCATTGACTGTCATAGGCATCATGTCCGATGCGTGTCCCTCGCTCTATATTGCATTCGGACCGGTTTCATATGGAAGGATTCGTAAGAGAGGCGAGCCTTGCCTAGTCCTCGAATTGCGTTGCGCTGTGGAGGCGGGCAAGCCGGTCATGCGCTTCTTTCAGCTTTTGGGGAGAGGCAGGTGACGGGACGAAGGGCATCGCTCGCAGGTGCTTGCAGTTTCGTGTTTGCAGTTGCGTGCCTACGGTTGCCAGAAGTTGGAAAGTGAACAGATTTATCGCACTTGGCAGAGAATATTGAATAAATTGCCCAAGAAGTGCGTACCTCATATGTGGCAATTGGCACATGCTCAGGGTTGATTCTTGATGTTGATCTGTGGTACAATGCTCTAAACGGACGGATTGGACTGTAGCAGATTTTGAATCCGCCCCTATTCCGCACGCCTAACTGGCATCAGGAGGATGACCATGGCAGACACAAAGAACCTTTCCGGTTCTTCTGAGAAGCTTTCAGACAACCTGAATGGGCATGTGCCGTACCCGGGTATCCCGACGACGACAGATGGAGCCGGCTCTGTGGTTTGGGCCGAGACACATATAACTCAGGCCGCCTGCGCTTATCCGATCACATCTTCAACAACGATGGGTGGCGGGTATGGAGCGGCCGTTTCCAATGGCGCCCGCAATCTGTGGGGCGACGAGTTGATGTTTCTGGAGCCGGAGTCCGAACACAGCGCGGCTGCGGCGTGTGAGGGATTTGCGGTTGCTGGCGGCCGCGTAAGCAATTACACTTCCGGCCAGGGTCTCATTCTGATGCACGAAGTACTTTACACGATTTCGGGTAAGCGGCTGCCGGTTGTTTTCCACATTGGCTCCCGCGCACTGACGAGTCACAGTTTGAATGTTCACGCCGGACATGACGATGTCATGTCCGTTTCTGATTCCGGATGGGGCATCCTCTTTGGGCGCACTGCCCAGGAGTCAGGTGACCTGGCGCTGATCACCCGTCGCGCGGCTGAAGACAGCCGCACACCTTTCTTCAACGTCCAGGATGGTTTTCTCACTACGCACACGGTTGAGGATGTTCTGCTGTGCGAACCGGAGATGATGAAGGAGTTTATTGGAAAGCCCGAAGACAAGCTGGTCAATCTGTTCAATCCCTATAATCCGGTCATGACCGGCGTTGTCCAGAACCAGGACAGCTACATGAAGGGCAAAATTGCCCAACGTGAATACTATTCAAAGGTAGGGGACGCGGTTCAGAATGCGATGGACGAGTTCTATCGCCTGACGGGCCGGCGCTACCAGATGCTGGACACCTACCGTATGGAGGACGCCGAATATGCCATTGTAGGCATGGGCTGCATGATAGAGACAGCTAAAGCGACTGTCGACTACATTCGCCGCGAAGAAGGAATCAAGGTTGGCGTCGTCCATATCACTTGTTATCGACCCTTCCCCAGCCAGGAGATCGTGGAGACGCTGAAGCATCTACGAGGGTTTACCGTGCTCGAGCGCATGGACGACCCGATTGCGCCCAACAACCCGGTAACGAACGATATCAAGGCCGCATTTGCAGACGCTTATACCGGCACTCCCGGCTTCTCGGCTATCGACGACATACCGACGATTTTCAGCGGCTCGGCCGGTTTGGGAAGCCGCGACGTGCGCCCGGGTCACTTCATCTCCATCGCCCGCAATATGGTGGAGGATGGCCCGCGATTCTTTGTCGTGGGCATCAAGCATGACCTCGCTCTGCCAATGAACGGCGACCCGGATGTCCGCCCGCCAGGCGCGTTTTCGATGCGCGGCCACTCGGTCGGCGGTTTCGGATCGGTCACCACCAACAAGGTAATCGCCACGATCGCGGGCGACATTTTTGGCAAGAAGGTACAGGCCTACCCCAAGTACGGTTCAGAGAAGAAGGGCCTGCCGACTACCTACTATCTGACGGTGGCAGACGAACCGATCCTGACCCATTGCGAACTCAACAACGTTGATTTCGTGCCGATGAACGACATCAACGCCTTCTTTACGAGCAATCCTCTGGCTGGACTTCAGCAAGGAGGCACGCTCTTCGTGCAGACGAACAAGTCCTCGCCGGAAGACGTGTGGTCAAATGTACCGCCCAAGGCCAAGGAACTGATCCGCGAGAAGAATCTACGGGTCGTGGCCGCAGACGGCGCCAAAATCTCCCGCGAGGAGGCGCCGGTCGCTGATTTGGAAGTTCGTATGCAGGGTATCGTGCTGCTGGGTATCTTCCTTAGAGTGACGCCCTTTGCAGGCGACGCGAATCTCAGTGATGATGATGTTATGGAACGCTCGGAACAGGCGTTGCGCAAGTACTTCGGCAAGCGCGGCGAAGCAGTCGTGCAGGCCAATATGCGCTGCGTAAGACGAGGCTACGAAGAGGCCTTCGAGATTCCGCCGGAGATTATCGCGCAGGACATTACCTCGCCGGTTCTCGTGCCTGGCGCAGAGATTACACTGTTTTCTTAATCGATTGCCGAAATCAGGATCACCGGTTCTCTATCTACCCGAAAGGCGGAAACTCCTATGGGTGTTACAGTTAATACATTCGACATTCGCAATTTGACCAAGACGACGAACGGTCAGGATTCAGAGTCGCATGCCGAGGACCACGATGGGTCGGGGGTTAACGGCTCGAACGGCAATGGCAACGGCTTCGATTCGATGGTTGTAGATGCCCACGACTTTTTCGATAGGGTACTTCATGAGTACAACGAGGGGCCAGGGCCTGATTCGCTCGAGGCTGACGTAGGTGTGGCTCGCTCGGTCATTCCTGCGGGTACGGGCGCTTATCGCGACTTCAGCTATATTGCGCCGGAGATTCCCGAATACATCCAGGAGAATTGCACCGGCTGTATGAGCTGCGTCACCCAATGCCCGGATACAGCTATCCTGGGCAAGGTCGTGACCGATGACGAACTGACTCTTGCGCTGGATGATATCGAAGACGACGCCGAACGCAGCTTTATGTCAAAGCAGTTTGCTGAGACCAACAAGTTCTACAATGTTCCGGCGAAGAGGAAGAAGACACCCGGGAAATTCGGCATTTTCATCGATCCAACGAAGTGCAAGGGTTGCGCTGAATGTGTCGAGGCCTGCGACGACCTCGGTTACCATGCGCTGAAGATGATCGAAAAGGAAGATACGACAGTTCCAATCTACCAGAAGAGTATCGACTTTTTCCGCAAGTTGCCGCCGACGCCACAGGAGTTCATCAACGAGCGGGTCGCGGTTGACATGATGCTGGCCGAGCAGAGTATGCTGTATGTGGGCGGGGCCGGCTCTTGCGCCGGTTGCGGCGAAGCAACTGCAATACGCATGTGGCTGGCTGCGCTGGGCTACAAGTACGGTTCCGAAAATATCGGCATCGCTGCCAGTACCGGCTGCAACACGGTTTACGGTAGCACTTATCCTTACAATCCCTACATTGTTCCCTGGAGCAATTCGCTCTTTGAAGACGGCCCCACGTTCGCCATGGGTCTGCGCATGCGTTGGGACCAGCTGGGCTGGCAGGACAAGCAGCTGTGGGTGATGGGCGGCGACGGCGCGATGCTGGACATCGGCTTTCAGGCGCTGAGCCGGATGCTGGCCAGCGGCATGAACATCAAAGTCCTCGTGCTGGATACGCAGGTCTACTCCAACACGGGCGGCCAGACCAGCACTGCCTCCTTCACGGGGCAGGACTCCAAGATGTACTCCCATGGCTCAGTCCATGCAGGCAAACAGGAGATGCGCAAGGAGCTGGGGCGCATCGCCATGATGCACCCAAACACATACGTTTCCCAGACGGTACAGTCTACCCCCAACCATTTTTACAAGTCGATCCTGGAGGCCGCAGAATTCCAAGGACCGGCGATCGTCAATGTGTTCACAACATGCCAGCCTGAGCATGGCGTTGCCGACAACATGGCTCGCCACCAGGCGAAACTGGCGGTAGATAGCCGCGCATTCCCGATGTTTGTCTATGATCCGCGCAAGGGCGAGACGATTCGCGATCGCCTCAGTCTTCAAGGCAATCCGGCAGCAAAGGAAGACTGGTACACGATTAAAAAGACGGGCGAAACAATCGATTTCATAACGTTTGCCCGATCTGAAGGCCGTTTCTCCAAGCAGTTCGACAAAGAAGGCAACCCGTCAGAGGTGCTGATGGCAGCTCAGGCCGACCGGCTTGCGAACTGGCATCTGTTGCAGGAAATGGCTGGAATTCGCTAGACGATGGCTGCTCATAGGATTGAAGGGCATTACAAACAACGCGAGAGGAATTGGGGAACAAGATAGGGTTTCCTTGCCGAGAATCGCGTTTCCAGACTGAGGATGCTAAGTAACGGGGTGCGGCAACGCACTCCGTTTGTTTTGCGCAGAATGACTCCAGTTCGGTCCGCTCGAAGGACAGAGGGGAGCCTGGGTATGTCTGCGGTAGACGAGGATAATCCGGAATGAAGCCGGTCGAAAACGAACCCAATGTAGAAATATCCGGGAAGAGCGCGGCGGCGCCGAATTCAGAAGCGGAAGCCGAAACAGTTGAGTCGGCGGTATCAGCGTCAATCTCTACCGAAGTCTTACCTTCGGATTCGGCTACGGAATTGGATGTGCCGGCCCTGCCGACTGAGATGCTCTTGGAAATGTACCGCAAGGCCCTGGCGATCCGGCTGATGGAAAGGGCGCTACTGGCTGCTGCCGAAGAGGGGCAAATCGGCGGGGCGATGCACACTGCCATCGGACACGAGGCAAATGCCGTAGGCGCGGCCAACGCCCTACGAAAGGGTGACTACGTTACCTGTACCTATCGCGGCCATCATCACGGGCTGGCATGGGGAATGGACCCGGGGCGGGCGATTGCTGAAGTAATGGGCCGCAGCGACGGCTTTGCCAAGGGCAAGGGCGGATCGATGCACTTTGTTTCTCCGGAAAACGGCATGATGGGAGCGAATGGCATCGTCGCCGCGCAGGTTCCCCATGCAGCCGGCTTGGCCCTGGCGAGCCATCTGCGCGGCGAGGACACGGTGGCCATCACATTTTTCGGGGACGGCGCGCTGTTCCAGGGGGTCATGCATGAGACGTTCAACATGGCTGCCAAATGGAAGCTTCCGCTCATATTTTACTGCGAGAACAACCGATACTCGGAGATGACGCCGATCTGGCGCACCTCTTCTATCGAAGATATCTTCCTGTTCCCCCGGGCGTACGGCATGGAGACGATGCAGATTGACGGCAACGATGTGGAGGTCGTCCACGCGGCGGTGAGCAAGGCCGCTGAGCGGGCGAGGTGCGGCGCGGGACCCACTTTTATCGAAGGCATTACATACCGCCTGGCCGGACACATGGCAGGGGATCTGGAGACCTACCGCCCGGCTGAGGAGGTTGAGAAGCAGGAGGCGTATGAGCCATTGACCGTGCTGCGGCAGAAGCTCACCGCTCGAGGGGTCGACGAAGCCAGTATCGCAGTGATCGATGAGGAAGTCGATGAAATGATCGAAGACGCGGTTGATTTCGCCGAAGAGAGCCCGTGGCCCGACGCGGCCGAGACGTATCGGGACGTTTATGTTTGACTCAATGCAAGTGTTGCCAAAACCAGTGTTGCCAAAACCAGTGACGCCAAAGTACTGAGCCGTTTGGGCCGCAGGTGGAGACAGCGCGTGCGGCCGAGATGTGAGAATCATTTCTATGCGAAGAACCACATATATTCAGGCGATAAACGAAGCGCTCAGAGAAGAGATGGCGCGCGACGAGAACGTCTTCCTCATTGGTGAGGACATCGGCCACTACGGGGGTCTGTTCCGGGTAACTCGTAACCTGCTGGACGAGTTTGGCGAAAAGAGGGTACTCGACACGCCGATCAGCGAGCAGGCATTCATGGGTATGGCCCTTGGCGCGGCAACCGTAGGGATGCGCCCGGTCGTCGAGCTGATGTATATGGACTTCACACTGGTGGCTGCGGACCAGATCTTCAATCAGATTGCAAAGTACCATTACATGACGGGCGGTCTGCTGAAAATTCCCGTGGTGATACGGGGCCAGCAAGGCGGGGGCAAGCACTACGGCTCCCAGCACAGCCAGTCTGTAGACTCTCTCTACGCCCACTTTCCCGGCATCAGGGTCGTTGCGCCGGCGACGCCTTACGATGCCAAGGGCCTGCTCAAAACTGCCATTCGCGACGACAATCCTGTTGCCTTCCTTGAGCACAAAATGCTCTACTTCACCCGCGGAGAAGCGCCGCCGCCGGATGAGGAGCACCTGGTTCCGATAGGTAAAGCGGACGTGAAGCGGGCAGGGTCCGACGTGACGATAGCGACATTCAGCTATTGCCTGTACCAGGCCCTGGAGGCGGCGGAGACACTAGAGGAACAGCACGGGATCAGTTGCGAGGTTGTCGACTTGCGCACTGTCGAACCGTTGGACACGGAGACGGTCTGGGAATCGGTTGCGAAAACGGGGCGATTGCTGGCAGTTCACGAGTCCTACGCGAACTGCGGCGTGGGGGCAGAGCTGGTGGCAAGGGCGTACGAGGAGGCCCCGTACTTGCTGCGGGCACCCGCGCGCCGGCTGGGTATGGCGCCGGTGTCGATTCCGGTTTCACGCGTCCTTGAGGCAGAGGTCTTGCCCTGGAAGGAAGAGATTGTCGCGACTGTACTTGAGATGGAGCGGCGCTAGAAAGGTAGATCAATGGCTACGGAAGTGACCCTGCCCGATATGGGAGAGGAAATCGAAGACGTGACGATCAGCCGCTGGCTGGTTAAGGAAGGCCAGCAGGTCAGTGCCGGCGATCCACTTCTTGAGATAGCAACCGACAAGGTGGACACTGAATTACCGGCTCCCGCGAGCGGGACACTGCTGTCAGTTCGTTACGGCGAGGGGGAGATCGTCGAACCGAACGCGGTCATTGCCGTCATTGGTGAGGCAGGGGAGGAGATTGCCCCTGCGCCGGCGGCGTCTGCGACCGCTGATGACGGACCGGTCCAGACTGGCTCTGCGGATGAGGTAGGCGCCATTGAAGGCGCGCCAGCGGGCGATGGACTGGAGGTTCGCCCTGAGGCGGTGAGAGCCACTCCTGTGGCCCAGAGGATCGCGGCCGAGGCGGGCATTTCTCTTACTGCCATCCCGGGTCGAGAAGGCGAACAGTTGACCAAGGGTGACGTAGAGGCATACCTGAAGGAGATGGAAAACGCAGGCAGCCTGGATCAGGATGACGCGGCAGAGGAAGGGTTGGAAACACAGAACGCTACTGAATCTCTCGACGAATCAGTCGTTCCCCTCGAGCTGCGGCGTCTGGCGGCGACGTACAACATTGACCTCAGAGAAGCTGCAGGGGGACGGCCGCTCGGCGCGCTGACCCGGCAGGACCTGATTGAATTTGCGCGGGAGCACAAGGGGCTGACCCACTTGAACGCGGCGGCAATCGACCCTGTTGGTGCAAAGGCCAGCGGGACCGAAGCGGGCAAGGACTCCAGGTCAGAGCCGGCGGCGACGGGAAGTGCCTCTCGCGAGCAGAAGGTAAGGGGTGAAACGCTGGTCCCGCACAGCCGCATGCGCCAGATTATCGCCAGAAACATGGTGCAGAGCGCGTTCACTGCGCCGCATGTTACGACTGTTCACAGCGTGGATATGGGCACGGTAACCGGTCACTATCAGGCCAATAAGGCCGGTTTTGCAGAGCAGGGCGTGCGACTGACGTTGACTGCTTACATCGTCGCGGCCGTCGTGGAGGGGCTGAGAACTGTACCTGCTGTCAACGCAGAGTGGACCGAGGAAGGGCTGATTCTCAAGCATTCGTACAACGTCGGCATGGCTGTCGCCCTTCCTGCTGACGCCACCGGGGTTGGCGGGCTGATCGTGCCCGTCATTCACGACGCTGGTGACATGAATCTGATGGGAATTGCGCGGCAGGTAGCCGACCTGGCGATACGAGCACGGGAGAATCGACTCACGCCCGCCGATACACAGGGGGGCACTTTCACGCTGACGAACTATGGTACGTCGGGGAGTCTTTTTCAGACGCCCGTGATCCTGCAACCGCAAGTCGCCATACTTGGGACGGGAGCTATCGAAAAGCGGCCCGTGGTTGTCAGCAGCAGCAAGCCGTACGAAGCCAGTGTGGACGACTACCTGGCTTTTCGACCGATGATGGACGTGGCCTTGAGTTATGACCATCGCGTGCTCGATGGGGCCAGCGCCGATGCCTTCTGCGCGGCGGTAAGGCGGGTGCTTGAGGTTTGGTCGGATTCGACCTAGCTTTGCCCGTTCCTGAAGTGAGGCTGGCGGCGCTCAGTTTTGGGGACTGTTGGTCAGTGGGGACAGAGAGGCGGCGTAGGGGGATTTGGCGCTGTTTCAGCTCTGACGTTGGAGCAGTTGATCGGCCAGTTCCTGAAGCAGGGAAGTACCGGTCTGACTCCCGAGTGCCTGGTTCAGGGCTTGCATAGCTTGGCTGTGGTATTTGAGAACCTGTGTTGTCGACCAACGCTTTGCGCCCGTTTCCGCCAGCAGCGCAGTCGCTTCGGACAGGTTTTCCTCTGTTATGCCGCGACGCCAAAGGGACCTGATGTCTGCTCCCTTCTGCGGATGCTCCAACCCAAAGATCAGTGGAAGACTTTTCTTACGGCGGAGGATGTCGTTACCTGCCGGCTTGCCAGTGACTTCGGAATCGCCCCAAATGCCGAGTATGTCATCCTGGATTTGAAACGCCAGGCCCATGCTATGGCCGAATCGGTACAGGCTTTCGATTTCAGGTTGGTTGGCGCCCCCGAACAGAGCCCCCATTGCGGTTGACCCGGCGATGAGGGCCGCGGTCTTGCCCCCTATCATGCGAAGATACTCGGAGACGGAAACTTCTTCACGCTCCTCAAAGCTCAGGTCAAGATGCTGGCCTTCTGTCAGTTCAATACAGATTTGGGTAAGACCATCGACGGCCGCGAGTGAGCGGCCATACCCGCCTGTTGAATCAGGAGCTCCGTTCACGGAACTGGCGCCAACAGATCGCAGTAGTGCGGAATAGGCGAGCGCGAACATCCCGTCACCCACATTGATGGCTTGGGGCACGCCCCAGAGCGCCCACAGCGTGGGGCGGTGGCGGCGGGTTTCGTCGCCATCCTCGATATCATCGTGGACAAGGGAAAAGTTGTGCAGGATTTCGACCGCCGCGGCCGCGGGCAAGGCCTCGTCCGGGACTCCCCCTACGGCGTCACATGCCATCAGACAGAGAAGCGGCCGGATTCGTTTTCCTGCGCCAAGAGCGCCTGGACGAAGGGATTCATCGGCCCACCCCATGTGATAGTGCATCATGGCGTAGTGGTTGGCCTGCATTGGATGGCGGATCGCGAGAACTGCCTGCATTTCCTCCTCGAGGCGGGGCAACCACAGAGAAGCGAAAGCATCCATTGACTTTTTCTTCTGCTTTGCAGGAATTGACGCAGGCGAATGGGGTTCTGCGGTGTCGCGCAGATCGGGCTCTGGTTCTGTGTTTCTCGATTGCTGTTGTGTGACTGCGCCGGTGTTCTCTGGATTTGCGTCCTCGGTTGAAAGGAACTGCCCTTCCTCTCTGTCGCCTTCGCCACTCTCGGTTGGAGCAGGCTGCCGTGGTCGCGCTTCAACGGGTACGGTGCCCTGAGTCAGAACATCCCTATGGACCAGGACGCCGGGCTGGCGCAAGGATTCGAGGTTTCGGGAGCCGCTGGCGAACATCGCGATTCGCAACTCCTCGACCAGGATATCGATCTCTTCTTCTACGGCCGCGGACGATTCTACGGCTCGTTTGAGGAAGGGAGAAGCGAGGCCGACAAGGTCTGCGCCGAGCGCCACTGCCTTGGCGACATCCTGGCCGCTGCGTATGCCGCCGCTGGCGAAGATCGGTAGTTCCGGCTGTCCGGCTTCTGCGCGGGCTGCGCGGACGTAGGCGAGGCTGGTGGCGGTGGGGATGCCCCACTCTCGATAGGCTGCAGCCAGCCTGCGATGGCGCTCTGTGGGTGCGCGATGCTTCTCAACCTCGCTCCAGGAGGTGCCTCCGGCGCCGGCCACGTCGATAGCGCTGATTCCGGCCCCGATCAGGAGACGGGCGGATTGACTACTGATTCCCCAGCCGACCTCCTTGGCGATTACAGGGACGCCGACATGCGTGCAGACCTCTTCGATTCGGGATAACAGTCCGTCCCAGAGGGCATCGCCTTCAGGCTGCAGGACCTCCTGCAGGGGATTCAGATGCAGGATGAGGGCGTCGGCCTCGACCATGTCGACAGCGCGTTTGCAGTGATCGACTGTGTAGCCGTAGTTGAGCTGCACGGCACCGAGGTTGGCGAAGACCAATGCATCCGGCGCATGGGTACGTACGGCAAATGAGTCCTGGGCATCGGACTGCTCCAGTGCGGCGCGCTGGCTGCCGACGCCCATAGCCAGGCCTTTCGCCTGAACAGCCTTGGCCAGACGCTGGTTGAAGAGTCCTGCCTGCCTGGTGCCACCGGTCATCGAACTGACCAGGATGGGAGCACTGAGTCGCTTGCCGAAGAGGAGGACAGTGGGGTCTACGGATGCGAGGTCGATCTCTGGCAGGGCCTGGTGAATGAAATGGAAGCGTTCCAGACCGGTTGTCAATTGCCGGAAGGCGACATCCTCTTCCAGGTTAATGCGAATGTGATCGTCTTTTCGACCTGCGGTGGACAAACAAGCCCTCCCACTACCTGTTGCACAGGGCACAGAAGGCGAGGGAGAGACTCCCAAGGCCAACATGCCAATGGAACTGAGCGGCGGGACCCTCAGGTCTCTGGGCAGGGCAGGATTTCGCCTAGGGCCCTTCGTTGAAAACCGGCAAGGGTTTGAAAATGCCGCTCGATGATCGGGTCATGCAACTACACCCGATAATCGTCCCGAAAAACGTAACTCTCTTTCGATTCTAGTGTTATATGATTTATAATGCAAGACATTCGCATTAATTTTTGAACACGTATATCGACCAAAGGAGGTTCGAGAATGTCAACAACTTTTGAGCAGGTTCGCGATATCATAGTGGATCAGCTAGATGTTGATCCTGATGAAGTAACTGAAAATGCCAAGTTCAAAGAGGATTTGGATGCCGACAGTTTGGACTTGGTTGAGTTGATAATGTCTTTCGAAGAGGAGTTTGGCGGCGAGATCAGCGACGAGCAGGCCCAGGAGATCGAGACTGTCGGCGATGTAGTGAAGCATCTCGACGCTCAAACGGCCTGAATTGTCTGTGGGTACAATGCCTGCTTTACAAAAGCGAGTTGTGAATGCAACTCGCTTTTTCTATTGGTGCGGAGAGGTAATCAAGGGGCAATTGTGGTGTCGTCGACAACCGGTGAGGGTGAAGAAGCAGCTCTGTTGATCCTTGCTGGCGGCAGTAGCCGCCGAATGGGCGCTGACAAACTTCTGCTGCCGGTACCTCCGAAGGGGATACCTTTGGTCCGGCATGTAACCGAGCGACTGCTCCCGCTTGCAGCGAAAGTGACGGTCGTTGCCAACGACCCTGGCGTCTGTGCTGTTTTTCAGGATCTTGGTCGAGAGGAGGTCCAACGAGAGAGGGAATGGACGCCCGCTTGCACATTGGTAAACTGCTTGCCCGACGACACTCCAGGGAACGGCCCCCTTGGCGGCCTTGCAACGGGGCTGAGGCGGATAGAGGGTTGGGCTTTGACAGTAGCGGGTGACATGCCGCTCATATCGGCGGCATGCTGCCGTTATCTGATAGACAGTTCTGACAATGGTTGCGATGCGGTTGTGCCGGTTCTTAATGGACAAGTTCAACCGCTTCATGCTGTGTACAGCCGGCGTTGTCTGCCCTCAGTCGAAAGGGCTCTGGCGGCGGGTATGCGCCGCATGGACAGCTTCTGGAAAGAAGTCCGGGTACGGCAGGTTCAGGCGGAAGAGTTACGTCCTTTCGATCGGGACCTGCTCACGTTTGCTAACGTAAACAGGCCGTCCGAGTGGAAAGAGGCCCTTGCTCTACTTTCTCAAGGCTGACCACCAGGTGTTAGAATGGGGCCAGCGCGACCAGGACCCGTCATTTGATGGCTAACGGGGGCGGAGAAGTGTAAGGCCGCCGTTATATTTGCATGGGAGGACAGATTCCAAGTCTGGCCTTCCGAATAGATGGGAACGCCAAATACAGGAATGGTAAAGAATCGCAGACGGACTTCGCAAAAGAGAACGACTGATTCCAGCTGGCAGGGCCGTCGCCAGCCGGTGGAGGAAGGCGCGGTCGTCAAGAACTGGGGAGGCCGTCTTCCGATCGCGTTAACCTTTCCAAACAGCTATTATGTTGGCATGAGCAGTCTGGCATTTCAGCTGCTTTACAGATGGTTTAACGCGGAGCAGGATGTAGTCTGCGAGCGCATCTTCTGGCAGAAGGGCGCGGCCGCGGCAGGCCAGCCTTTGCTCTCGCTTGAAAACGGGCGCCCGGCAGACGATTTTGACATCTGGGCGTTCACCGTTTCCTGGGAGATGGACTACTTCAACGTTGTCGAGATGCTGCGCCAGGCCGGCATTCCGCCACTTGCCCAGGATCGTCTGCAGGGCAGCCGCTGGGACGGGTCTCCCTGGCCACTCATCATTGCCGGCGGGCCCGGAATCACCATGAACCCGGAGCCGATGGCACCCTTCTTCGATGCGGTTCTCATCGGCGAAGGCGAGGAGGCCGTGCCCCAGTTTATTGATATTTGCCGCGACGCGCTGCACGAGGACCGTGAGGCGCTCCTGCAGACACTCGATCGAACGCCAGGTTTCTACGTCCCTCATCTTCGCCCTTCGAATCGCGATCACGTCGATTTTCGCCCGGTTGAAAGGCTATGGGTTCGCGAGCTGCCGGAGTACGAGACACAGTCGGTTCTCTACACGCCGGACACGGAATTCAGCGGTATGCACCTGATGGAGATCGCGCGCGGTTGTGGGCGCGGCTGCCGCTTCTGCCTGGCGGGGTACGTGTACCGGCCGCCGCGCGAACAGCCTCTGGAGACGTTGCTGGGCTGGGCAGAAAAGGCCATCGCGAAGGGGCGGAACCGCATTGGTCTGGTGAGCGCCGCGGTCAGCGACCACACGCAGATAGATGAACTTGCAACCGAACTTGCGGGCAAGGGCGCTTCGATCAGCGCCAGCTCGATGCGGATGGACCCAATCAGCGTTCCGTTAATCCGGGCGATGGCTGAAGGGGGAACGCAGACGCTGACGGTTGCGCCGGAGGCGGGCAGTGAACGTCTGCGAAACGTGATCAACAAGACGCAGACGGAAGAGCAGATGATGCGGGCCGTGGGCCTGGCTGCCGAACTGGATTTCCCCCAACTCAAGCTCTATTTCATGACCGGGCATCCAACCGAGACTGATGACGACATCCAGGAATTGATTGACTTCACGCTCAAGGCGCGTCAGATTTACAGGCGGAGGCTGGCGATAAATGCCACGCCCTTCGTACCCAAGGCGCACACCCCATTCCAATGGGAAGCGATGATGCCGGCAGCCGAGCTAAAGCGGCGACAGCGCAGGATAAACAAAGCGCTGGCGCGGCACGGCGTGGAGGTGCGTGCAGACTCGCCGGAATGGGCTGAAGTACAGGCGGTTCTGAGCCGGGGGGACCGCGCCCTGGCCGATGTGCTCCTGGCGATTCCACCGGGCCAGTTGAATACGCGGCTGTTCTTCCGGACCATGGAGAATCTGGGGCTGGACAAGGAAAATTATCTGGGCCAGTGGGAGGGAGGCAGTCCTCTTCCATGGGATATTGTGGAGAGCGGTGTCAGCGAGAGCTACTTCAGTTACGAGCTGCGTTTGGCAAACCAGGAACGCACCGGCCTCTCGTGCCCGCCCGATACTGCGGGCTGCCTCACCTGCCAGGCGTGTGACGACGGTTGGGCCTTCCGTTACGGCGCCAACGAGAACCGCCCGATAAAGACCGCAAAGGGGGGAGCCTGGCGGGCGCAGGACTGGCTGCCCTGGACGAAGCTCAAAGCCCAAGAACACGAGACCGATCTGGGTAATGTCACGATTGAGCCTATTCCTCTTGAATGAAGTCGGTCGATCAGGCGTATTGACCGCTACTCCTGGAAGACTTGACGGCCCATACGAAGGGCATTGGTTTGTAAAGGGAAATATTCCGAACGATGCGCCGCATTTGCTACAACAATGGCGTAGTGGCCTATGCCTTCGAGAATTTCGCCTCGCTTCCTCTCCAGGCCCATGTAAGCGCGCGTCATGGAGGCGTTTCGCCCAAGCCCTGGCATAGTCTAAATTTTGGCCACAGTCGCGGCGATGCGCGGGAACGCGTCCTTGAAAATTTTGCGCGCTTTTGTGCAGCGGTCGGTAGAGATCCCTCCAAACCCGTGCGCACACACCAAGTGCACAGCACCGAGGTTGGCGAGGTCGGCTGGGAGGACGCCGGCACCCGACGACAGAGGTGCGACGCCCTCATCACAAAGGCAGTCGACCTGCCCCTCTTCTTAGTTTTCGCCGACTGCGTCCCACTTGTAATTTATGATGCTGCCCATCATGCGCTGGGCGCGTGCCATGCGGGTTGGCGCGGCACGGTCGACGGAATGGCCAGCTCCACACTGAGGGCGATGAAGGCTGCCTTCGGTACTGATGCGGCTAAGGTGCATGTTGGCATCGGACCGAGCATCGGGCCGGAGAGTTATGAGGTTGGCGAGGAGGTCATTGAAAGAGCAGTTTCATCGTTGACTGGCGGCGAGAAGTACTTTTGCCGGCGCAACGGGGATCAGGAGAACCCCTGCTTCGACCTCTGGCAGGCCAATATAGACCAGCTGACAGCCGCAGGCGTTCCCGAAGGGCAGATCGAACTGTCCGGAATAGACACGGCGCGCAGGACGGCGGAGTTTTTCAGTCACCGGACGGAGAAGGGGCGGTGCGGCCTTTTTGGACTCCTGACCTGGTTGGAACCGAGAGAAAAGGGCAATCGTTTGCAGGTCAAGATATGATACAATTGGTCAGGACAGTAAAGACTTAGGTCCAATGTTTATAATCGTCCGGAGTGCAGAGCAGTTTCGCAAATGACGCAGAAGGAGCCGCAATCACGCGGCCCCATGCGGTGATCACAGGTTTCGAGGTTGGAGCCGCTCTGCCATTTGTCTGTACAGGATGATTCTGCATGTCGGAAAACGCAAACGGGTTTGAGGAGCTGCTGCGCCGGCTCGGTCTGGATTCCCTACCGACGTACCAACAGATTCTTGAATCGATGGACCCGTTGTCATGGACGCTGGTACTGCTCCTGACGGGAGCAGTTATACTGGGCGTCTTTTTTACTCTGAACACGCGGTACCGTTTTCACGCGTTTCAGGAGGCCGAAGCCACTCCGGAAACGCTCCTGGCGCGCTTGAAGCAGGATCCGACCTACTTGACGCCGGCATCGATTATCAACCGGCTCGGGGCAGATACGACCTTGCTGCTGCTAGAACACGGCGACCAGATTGCAGCGACAGAGTGGCGATCGATGTGGAACCGGGTGCGTGAGGAGCTGCTGGGCCTGCTCGCCTCCCAACATGCATTTGGCCCGATCTACGCCCTGGCTCATTACTATCAGAGCACCGATACGCAGGAGCCGGACAGTATGCGAATTCGGCGTACTGCGCTAATTCACAAGCTGGGCCAACGCAGGCAGCTTGAGCCCGGCGCCGACGGGATGGCAGCCCAGTTGCGGCTTGTGCGTCATCCCGCTGAACAGCTCGGTGAATTGGGTTTTGATGGACCGACGGTGTGGCTGGAAACGCACGAGGAGACCATGCCAATTCAAGGTCCGATAATCCAGATGGATTCGGTACGGTTCGAAACGGTCGATCGCGCGAGTGTAGATTTGCTCATACAAAGGACTCCAACCGTTGGCGGGAACTTCCGGATTCAGATGGAGAAACGTAATGATATGTGGGTGGTAGTTGACGAGCAGGTCAACTGGGCGTCATAGCGTGGGGTCTCGAACTGCAGTTGGCAGGCGATCCTTGGGGCCGATTGTCCGGCGAGCCTACGCCAGCGGACCACTGCCATAAGTTCGCAGCATGTTCGGATTCTACATTGGCGTAGGTACGTTTCGCAGTTTTCAGATTAGAAACCAATGAACGAACTAACTTTGACGCTTGCCGATGCCTTGGGTTTCCTGAATACCCTTGTCTCGTCGGTGGTCGTGATTCTTGCCTTTTCTCTTTTGGCATATACTCTGACCTACAATTTCCGCCATCCGGTGGCGCGACGTTTCGCCTTTCTCCTCGGCCTGGTCATGGTAACCTACGCGTCTGAAGTCGCCTTGACACAGGTGGTCAGCGCCGATTCGGCGTCCAAATGGCTGCGATTTGAATGGTTGGGAATCGCGCTTCTGCCGGGCGCCTACTTCGCGTTTTCCTATGCGGTTCTGCGAACGACGAATTACCACACGGACCGCCGCAGATTGATCAATATGGCAATCGGCGTTCTTTCGGTGGTTAGCGCTCTACTCGCTTTCTTCACCAGCTGGTTGGTAGACGTCGTAGAGTTTGACCCGCTCCTCAGCTATCTGCAACCTGGTGTTCTATTCTGGCCCTTTGCCGCCTTCTTCGCGGGTGTGGTCATTCTTTCGCACTTGAACATCTGGAAGGCGCGCCAGCGCTGCCTTACGGCGGAGAGCCGCAAGCGGATGACCTATCTCTTGCTGGCTTCGGCGGCTCCCGGCATTGGCACTTTTCCCTATCTGATCGCGTTAGGCAAATCCTCAGCAGGTTTGCTGTCGCCGGAGTGGATACTCAGCCTGGCCATCGTTGGTAACACTGCGATCGGCACCATGCTGATCGGTTTGAGCTATACAGTGGCCTTTTTTGGTGTTTACACGCCGGACAGGGTCGTGCGTTACCGGCTGATTCGCTACTTTGCGCGCGGGCCGGTTGTCGCGATCATTGTGATTCTGGCCATTCAGACGATCCCAACCGTAGAGCATGTACTTGGCCTGCCGCGGAATATCGTCCTCTTCAGCGTCATCACCGGTGTGATCGTGGCCGCACAGGTCATTCTTAGCGTCTCCAGAGAGTTGACAGACCGTCTGGTCTACGGCGAAGACCGGCAGGAGATCGCCTGGCTGCGGGAACTGGACAGGCGCCTGCTGACAACTACGGATCTGCGTCAGTTTCTGGAGAACCACCTGACTGTCTTGTGTGAATTGCTGCGGGTTCCTTCGGGCTTCGTGGCCGCGGCTATCGGCACCGATCTGATCCTGGAGGCGACGGTTGGACCGGAAGGAACGCGGCAGGAGATTCTGGATGACAAGGATTGGAGCGATGCCATGAGCGAGGCACTGAGCCATGCCCGCAAGAACGGGGCCGCCAACGCATCGCGGACGGGTCAGGTAGGTGAAGGGGGCGTAGTGCCTTCGGAAAATGGCAGAAGGTTGACGCGACAGATGGCGCCTGAGCCGGTCGAATACGGCGGATACTGGCTGTGGCCGGTCCTGGAACCGGCGGGTGAGAGCAAGGGAGAGATCGTGCTGGGCATGTTGGGTGTACGCGCTCGCAGCGATTCGCCCGCAATCAGCTCGGAGGAAAGCGCCCTTTTGGCGCAACAGATTGACAGCGTCGCCAAGGCATTGCTCGATCGCAGAATGCAGATGCAGGTCATGGTGGTATTGAGACGCATCATTCCCGGCATTGACCGTATCCAGCAGATTCGGGGAATTGTGCCTTACGTGTCGGAGAATACTGAGGTGCCAGCGGCCGAACTGCTTGAGCCGAGTCCGATTCACAATCCTGAATTTGAGAGTTGGGTGAAGGATGCGCTCAGCCATTATTGGGGCGGCCCCAAACTGACGCGTAGTCCGCTGATGCAGTTGCGTGTGGTGGACCGGGTCGTCGAAGAGGCGGACGGCAACCCGGGCAAGGCATTGCGGCTGGTGCTGGGTCGCGCCATCCAAAACCTGCGGCCGGGGGGGAAGCAGGACCTGAGCACACCTGAATGGCTACTCTACAATATTTTGGAGATGCGCTTCATACAGGGGCGCAGGATTCGCGATATTGCCAGCCGTCTGGCTATCAGCGAGAGTGATCTGTATCGGAAGCAACGGGTTGCAATCGGCCAGGTGGCGCAGGTGTTGACGGAGATGGAGCAGGGCGACTGGGACGCGCTCCTCCGATTGCAGGAAGAAGAGGATGCGGAGATTGTCGAGGAAGCAAATTGAAGCTGAAGGATTCCCGGCGGCGCAGTGCGATGACGTTGCCGGCTGTTGCGAGGTAAATTCCGATGGCTGCCAAGCGGCGTAGGCGGCGAAAATTTCAGAAGACCGGACCCACAGCTGGGATACAGGCGGGCGCGCGGCAACTGCTCGCCAGGCATTCCAGGGAAGCCTTGGGGTTTGCGGTTTTTCTCTTTGGCGGGTACCTCGGTTTCACTCTTTCGGTTTCAGGGCAGGAATCGTGGACTCTGTGGCTGGCTGGCAGGATGGCTTGGCCACTGGTGCTCAGCCTGCTTGTAACGGGCGCTGTGATGATGCTGGGGCCAAGGGCCGGCTACTGGCATCCGGAGGCGCTTGTGGGGGCCGAACTCTTGCTGGTGTCGCTGGTCTCGCTGGAACATATCAGCGGCAACCGAGTTACCGATTGGTCGTTTCCTGCCTCGGGCCAGGGAGCCGGGCTGATCGGCTGGATGTCAGGGAACCTGCTGGTCAGCCTGCTCGGACAGTTGCCGGCCGTCTTCGCAGCAGTTCTGCTTGCCGTTCTGAGTCTCTACCTGTTGTTTCGCCATACCCCTCTAATTTACCTTTTCGGATTTATTGGACAGTTGCGCCGGGAGCTGGCGGAACCTGTGGGCGACGCCTCCGAGGCGCCGATTCCGGACCCAGGTGAAGAACTGTTCCAGGAAGAATTTGAAGCGGAGCAATCCTGGTCTGAAGTAGAGTTCGACGGGCCGGCGGAGGCCGAATCCTCGTTGGACGATGGATTTCCTGAGCTGCACCAGCCTGAGTTGACCGAAGTAACGGAACCTGTCCGACCCATTCAGGCTGAACTGCCTGCCCCGGAAGCAGAGTCGACAAATCGCAGGCCCAAATCCCCGACTCAGGGCGGTAGACCGTTAAAGCCGTTGCGAAAAGAGGGAGAGCGGCCGACTGCCGAGTTGCTGGAGGAGGATGCTGGCCAGCTTGCGTGGGATATCGAGGGTATGGCAGAGGTTATTCGGCAGACCCTGTCGGATTTCGACATTCCGGTGGAGATCGTCAATATTCAGACCGGGCCGACCGTGACCCAGTTTGGTGTACAACCACTCTACGTGGAGCGCGCTGGCCAAAAGCGCAAAGTCAGGGTGAGCCGAATCGCCGCGGTGGCCGACGATCTGGCGCTGGCCCTGGCGGCGCCTGCTATTCGCATCGAGGCTCCTGTTCCCGGTCAGCCCTATGTCGGCATCGAAGTGCCAAACCCAGAGAAATCGATGGTGGGCCTGAAAGGCATCATCGAGAGCAAGCAGATGGCAAAGCAGGGGGGAAGGCTGCCGTTGGCGCTCGGCAGGGACACTTCCGGTACGCCAGTCGTGACGGACCTGGCGCGGGCCCCGCACCTGCTGATTGCCGGCGCGACGGGATCGGGCAAATCGGCGTGCATTAACGGTGTGATCGTCAGTCTGCTGATGTACCACGGCCCGGAAACACTTCGCTTCATCATGGTCGACCCCAAGTTGGTGGAGCTGCCCGGCTACAACCACATCCCGCACATGATTGGCAAGGTGATCACTGACATGGAGGACGTTCACGGCTCGCTGACCTGGCTTCTCTTGCAGATGGATGATCGCTACAATCTGTTCAGGGAAAACAGGGTCCGCGACATTGAAGCCTATAATCGCCTCGCGCGCAGGCGGAAGAAGCTGGAATCGTTGCCCCACATCGTCCTGATCGTGGACGAACTCGCGGACCTGATGATGACCGCGCCAGAGGAGATCGAGAAGCAGCTCGTTCGTCTGGCCCAGATGGCGCGCGCGACGGGCATCCACCTAGTGCTGGCGACGCAGCGGCCAAGCACGGACGTCGTGACGGGGCTGATCAAGGCCAATTTCCCCTCGCGCATCGCCTTCGCTGTCACGAGCCAGGTCGATAGCCGGGTCATCATGGATTCGCCCGGCGCGGAGAAACTGCTCGGCCAGGGAGACATGCTCTTTATGCGGCCGGACAAGGCAAAGGTCGAACGTGTGCAGGGCAGTTACGTCACCGATTCAGAAATCAAGCGAATGGTCGACTGGTGGCGGGAGCGGGACCTCATTGAGAATCCCGGTGCTCCTTCTGTAAAGGTTGCCCCTTGGATCGGCCTGCTGGACCGGCTGGATGATGAAGAGGAACTGCTTGCAGAGGCGATTGACGCCATACGCGGCGAGAAGAGCATCAGCGCCACTTTTGTGCAACGGGAGCTGAAGATCGGATATCCCCGGGCGGCGCGGCTGGTCAGTTTGCTTGAGTCGAAGGGCTTTGTCAGCGCAGAGTCGGGCGGCGGCCAGAATCGGAGGGTAATTGTCAAGGCGGCTTCGGATTCCGGAGAGGAGAACGGGGCGCTTGAAGAGGTCTGATATTTCAGAAAGTTCTGAACTGATACGTGCCTTGCGGCCGGCCGCCTCATTTGTGCGCAGATTCCAAGTCAAGCAAATTCCATTACAGAGTCATCAGGAGCATATGAGATGCCCTACTCCTTCCAACGAGACGCTATGTATCGAATGCCCACCCATTTTGGCCCAAGGACAGGTCCACGCCGAGGGCCGGACGGGCGCGGATTTGACTGCATAGACAGCCCAAAGAGCATGTCCTACTCAGTCAGTTATCTCACGCATGCCGCGGCTGCGGAAGCAGTTTTGCCGCCGGGATTCACACTTAACGGTGAGCCCGTCGTGACGGTCAGCGCGACTTACATGAAGGAGATCGACTGGTTGGCGGGGCGGGGTTACAACACGCTCGGGGCTTCGCTGCCGGTCACCTATTCGGGCCAGGTGGACAATGTAACGGGCAGCCTGCTGCTTGTGTTGTGGGAGAACCTGGCGGACCCCATTCTGACCGGCCGCGAGGAGCTGGGCTTTTCCAAGATCTACTGCGAACTGCCCGAGCCTGTCGTTTACAACGGCACTTCCCATTGCATTGGCAGCTGGCTCGGTTTTCGCTTTCTGGACCTGGGCTTGCATGATATGACCGAACTGTCGGAGCAGGAAATCGCGGATCAGTCTGCGAAGGCAGGCGGCGACGGGACTCTACACTACAAGTACATTCCGCGGACTGGGGAGTGGGGAACGGCCGACGCCGAATATGCCGTCCTGACTCCGGCGCACACGCCCAACCGCCGCGTGCTGGGAATGTGGCGGGGTGTGGGAAGTGTTACATGGTATCGGGCCAGGTGGGAGGATATGCCGACCCAGTATAATATCGTAAATTGTCTCGAAGAGCTGGAGATTCTGGAATATCGCGGCGCGGTCATTACGCAGACCATCGGGGGCAAGGATTTGAGCGATCAGCGCATTCTGAAGTGAGCGCGTAGTACTAGCTCGCGGCGCCGGCGGACTCCAGGAGAAGTCCCTATCGTGGTTGGAATGCGGGGTGGCGAGCACATTATTCCCGAGCAAAACACTGCCGCAAATGAAGGCACGGACAGGTTGGCCTTTGGTCTGTTGGAATTCTTTATCTCTCCGGCCACTATGAATTGCGGCGTGAAGAGATCCTGAAATGCTTCTCGTTTGCGGTTGACTGAGTAAGCCGCAACTCCCCTACAGTTCAGCCTTCTATCTCATAAATGACCCGCCCGTGACGGGAAGAGAGAGACCGGTAAGGAAATCGGCTCCGTCCGAAGCCAGGAAGGAGACGGCGTGTGCAAGGTCGTTGGTCTGGGCGAGGCGGCCTAGTGGGGTACTTCCGGCTGCCCCGGAGAGCAGGGCGTCGGTGGCCTCTTTCACTTGCAGGGAAGGGTTGTCAAACAGGTTGGTCATGTGGCCGACGCGTTCTGTGGGGGTCAGGCTCGGGCAGATGGCGTTGACGGTGATCCCAAATTCAGCCAGCTCCTGGGCAAGCGACTGCGTCAAGCCGACGATGCCAAATTTGGAAGAACAGTAGGCGGCAAAGCGGGCGATCCCGCGCAAACCGAGAACTGAGGAGACGCTAATTATGCGACCGCCGCCGCCGCGTTCGACCATGTGACGTGCGGCGGCACGGCTGCATACGAACGTTCCCTTCAGGTTGACGGACATGACGCGGTCCCACTCGTCTTCTTCCAGGTCGACGACTGGCACGCGATCTTTGCCGCCGCGGGCGGCTGCGTTGTTGACAAGGATGTCAATTCGTCCGAATTCTTCAACTGCCTGCTGCATGGCCGCCTCGACGGATACGGAGTCTGTAACATTGCAGGTTAGAGCCAGCGAACGGCGTCCAAGCCCCTCAATCTCCGCCTTTAGCGCAGGAAGACCTCCCCATTCTGCGTCAGGATATGGTTTCTCAACCAGATCGGTAACAACAACATCGGCGCCATCCTCTGCCAGTCGTTGCGCAATCCCACGGCCGATGCCGTATTCACCGCCGGCGCCGGTGACGAAAACAACTTTTCCAGACAAGTTGTACATTTAACAGTCCTCCAAATGGTGATGTATACTTAGTGCCCAATTGGGCGGTTAGCTCAGCTGGTTAGAGCGATTCCCTTACAAGGAATAGGCCGGCGGTTCGAGTCCGTCACCGCCCACTAAGAGACATGATTCCAGACAATATTAAGTATTAAGAATTGGCATCAGTTGTCAATTCTGTTGTAGCCTACACGTTATGGTCGCAAAACGACCAAAGTTGTTCCACATTTGTCCTCGACTTGAACCCTTCCACCTAGAAGACGAGGACGTAAAGTCTGGGTCCCCCTGATGATTTGCCAAAAATGTGGGCGCGAGGCTGGACCAGAGGCTAAGTTTTGCATAGATTGCGGTTCGCCTCTAGTACTCCGCTGTCCGGCTTGCCAGAACCCATATGACCTGGGAAGTCGGTTTTGCTCATTGTGCGGGCGCAGCTTGCCTGAGGAAATAGCTCCTCCCCCTGAAGTAAAGCAGGAGCAACCGGAAACACCTGAGCTGGCGCCTGAACCTCCGCAGACCGAGACGCCAGCACAAAGCGCAGTTCGAATCCAGGTCGAAACTCAGTCCTACCCCTGTCCTCGTTGTCATCAAGTGAATTCTCCCAGATCAGAATATTGCTATGCCTGCGGACTGCCTCTGGAGGGTTCCAACAGTGGTTCTCCCATACCCAGGGAAGCAGGAGGCGTTTCAGTGCCAGTTCCAGGGGGATTCTGGGTTCGCGTTCTTGCATTTGTAGTCGACGCTGTAACGATCGCAGTCCTCAACTTTGTTCTCTCAATCTTCTACGGAATTTACCTGGCAGCTGCCGGAGACGACTTAGCTGATTTTGGTGAACAAAGCTTCTTCCTATACGCTCCCATCATAGTGCGGGCTGTATATGAGACTGTACTCATTGGCAATTGGTCAACAACAGTCGGGAAGCGCATTTTCGGGCTCTATGTCATTAGAGCCGGCGGTTCAACAAATGGCTTGGAAGGCATTGGCACGCGGCCAGGCACCTCGATCAGAGATGAAATACGACTCGCCCGTCTTAGTGTTGGGCCAGGCCGTGCCTTTGTTCGCCATCTTGCTACTTATCTCTCAGGACTGATACTAGGTATTGGCTATCTTCAAGTAGCGTTTCGCGAAGACAAACTGTCTTTACACGACCAGATAAGTGGTACGAGAGTTGTAAGGCTCAGCAGTCGACCAGTGAGTAGATGAGCTTTGTCCTCGTAGCCTTTACACCGGGTCTGTTTTGGCTCTGGTTTTTCCTGCGCCACGACAAGATTCGCCCCGAACCTCTCCGCTTAATTGCAGTCACCTTCGTGCTGGGCTGTGTCTCTACCATCCCTGCTGGTCTAGGTAACTACCTCTTCGGTGCCGGCAATCTCCTAGAGGGATCTCCTAACTTTATCAGTGTAGTTACCGCCATGGCACTTGTTGTGGGACCGGTGGAAGAACTTTGCAAGTTTGGAGCCGTGTGGTTAGGGCCTTTCAGGTCTCTGTATTTCGACGAGCCGGTGGATGGTTTAGTCTATTCGTTTGCTGCAAGCCTGGGTTTTGCCTCGCTCGAGAATTTCCTATACGTCCTGCAATATGGTCCAGAAGTGATGATCGGTAGGGCGCCATTGAGCACTGTCGGCCACTTGGTATTTGGCAGCATTTGGGGTTTTGCTTTGGGCCAATATTACATCACAGGCAAAAGACGACGATCATTGTTGCTTGGTTCACTAGCCTTGGCGGCGGGAGCCCATGCACTCTTCAATATTCTCGTATTTTCATTTCCCCTGGGTGCGGTAGCCCTTACCGTCGCCGGCGGAATCTGGAGCTACCGAGCAATTCGCAGAGGACAGAAAGATTCCCCATTTCGGTTCAGGCGGAACTATCCTCGAGTGCGCTGCGAGAATTGTCACGAATATATGAGTATGTTTAACCGATTCTGCACCAAGTGCGGAGCTCCGCGCGCGGAAGGCAAGGCAACAATTGTCTGCAGTCATTGCAGTAGTCAAAATAGGTCCGATGCCGCTTTTTGTACCGAATGTGGCGATCAGTTCATGAAAGGATGACCTGGTTCAGGCTAGGTCAGGAGGGGGACCGTTCGTCTCTCGCGCGCGCTGAGGATTGCCGAATCGACAATTTGCTGGCCGATTCTACAGATCGAGGGGGACAGTGGACCTTCTGGTTCTTGCCCAGTTTCCAGACAGTGGAGGAAATACTGAATAACATTCTCACCCGGCGGCGTTAGACGGTCAACGGGATGGTCATAGCCTTCGGGACGCTCATGAGTCTGGACTCGCACTGTGTCTTCGTAGTCGTAACTGCTGATCGTCCCATAGGATCCTTTGAGGACGAAACCGCATTTGGGCTGAGGCTGCAGTGTCCATGGGTCGGTGAAGGTGCCCCAGCGCGTCTCGAATTTGGAGAGCCCGAAGGCATATTTGCAGATAGTTATGCTGTGCTCGTCCACTTCCAAGCCTGACGGTTCGTCGATCACTGTTGTCACCTCCAGCGGGGCGCGGCCGTCGAGAAACCACGTCCCGAGGGTAACCCCGTAGCCCAGATAATCCAGAAGTGAACCGCCGCCCTCGGCCTTCTGGTAAAACCAGCTTTCGTTCTTGCGCAGCCGGTACTCTTCGTCGGTTTCCTCCTTGTCAGCAACATGGAACAGCGGCCCGCGGTTGCCGTCATAGTAGTGGACTTCGATCAGATCGCCGATTATTCCCTCTGACAACAGCCGCTTGGCGGTCACGTGACAAGGGTACCAACGCAGCGGCCAGTTAATGATGAACTGCTTCTGTGTCTCTGCCAACGCGGCAATCATCTTGTCGGCGGCTGCCAGGTCGGCGGCGAATGGCTTTTCCAGGAGTACATGCACGTCGTAAGGCGCCACTTTGAGAACCCATTCGGCATGGCTGGCGGTTGAAGGACACAGTATCACTATATCCGGGCGCGTCTTTTGGAGACAATCCTGGTAGTCGGTAAAGACTTGCTCTTCCGGCATGGCAAAGTTCTCTATCGCGGAGGCCATCCGCTCTGTGTCGGTATGGCAGATTCCTACGATCTCCACGTCAGGATGTTCATGGCTCAGGCGCAGGAGATCGCCCATATGGGAATGGTCGAAGTTTATGCCGGCAACTTTCCAGGTCATTTTGGCGTCTGTGACTTTAGTGGCGCCTCTTGTTCAAGGCTTTGGAATATAGTAGCTGGCCCTTGCACCACCAGGTGCGGTGCAGCGGTCCTCGGCGCGGCGGGACTTGACTGCCGGGCATGACGCCGACAAGCGGCGGCACTTGGCGGTACGTTAGATACTGCAATTATCGCAAATATTTGAGACACGTGTCAATTGGGCCTTGCACCGGCTGTCAGTATCCCGGATAATACGAATCAGACTGCCATTTGCTGTGTCAACTGCAACCTTGGAATTCAACTGGGCGAAGATGACTGAAAACTTCAACTCAATCTATAACCATGGCTTCGTTCGGGTGGCCGTTTGCGTACCCCATGTGAGGGTGGCAGACCCGGCGTTTAATGCGGCGCATACATCTGCTCTGGCTTCTCAAGCTTCTGATGCAGGCGCGGCGGTGGCCCTGTTTCCTGAGTTGGGGATTTCCTCTTACGCGATCGACGACCTGTTGCAGCAGGAGGCCCTTTTGGAGGGCGTCCTGGCGGGTATAGGCCGGATTGCCGATGAGAGCAGGTCGCTTACGCCTGTTCTGCTGGTCGGCGCGCCACTCCGTTTCGAAAATAGACTTTTCAATTGTGCGGTTGTGATCTATCGAGGCGAGGTGTTGGGGATCGTGCCCAAGACCTATTTGCCCAGCTATCGCGAGTTCTATGAAACTCGGCAGTTCAGCGCGGCTCGGCATGCGGTCGGCCGCGAGGTACAGTTCCTGGGAGAAACCGTGCCGTTTGGAAACGATCTTCTATTCAGAGCAGGATTGACTGCCGCGGAAGAGGCGAATGACCAAAGGGAGAACCGATCTCGTACCGTGGACGCGGCGTCCGACGGACCAGAGCGCGAATTCGTCCTTCATGTAGAGATTTGCGAGGACGTTTGGACGCCGATTCCGCCCAGCTCTTATGCGGCGCTGGCGGGGGCGACTGTACTGGCCAACCTATCTGCCTCCAACATCACGATTGGAAAGTCACTGTATCGCAAGGATCTGTGCGCCAGTCAGTCGGGAAAGTGTATTGCCGCGTATCTCTACTCTGCGGCGGGGCCTGGGGAATCGACTACCGACCTGGCCTGGGACGGCCACGCGCTCATCTATGAAGACGGTGATCTGCTGGCCGAATCGGAAAGATTTGCTGATCACGAACAGATTATCGTAGCGGACGTCGACATCGAACGATTGGCTCAAAGCCGCATGAGGCAGACCAGCTTCAATGACGCGGCTGCGCTGCACCGGACTCAGCTAGAGGCGGTCCGGCGCGTTAACTTCGATTTTCAGACCCCGAGCCTGGTTGCGGGGGCCGCCGGTGGTGGGTCGCAGGGCGATGCGCCAGGAACTGACCGTCTGCGGCGCAATATTGAGCGTTTTCCGTTCGTCCCGAGCGATGCGGTGCGCCGCGACGAACAGGCCTACGAAGCGTACAATATTCAGGTTCACGGCCTGATGCAGCGTCTGAGAGCAACCGGAATCAAAAAGATTGTGGTGGGCATCTCCGGCGGCCTGGATTCGACTCAAGCGTTGATCGTGGCGGCGCGTACAATGGACCGTCTCAAGCTGCCGAGGAAGAATATCCTCGCCTACACCATGCCCGGCTTTGCAACCAGTTCGGGCACTCGCTCGAATGCTCACCGCCTGATGGAGGCGTTTGGCGCCAGCGGACATGAACTGGACATTCGGCCGTCTTCCATGCAGATGTTCCGGGACATCGGCCATCCCTTCGCGGAAGAGGACCCGGAGTACGACATTACTTTCGAGAACGTACAGGCGGGTGAGCGAACGAGCCATCTCTTTCGACTGGCCAACTACAATGACGCGCTCGTCCTGGGGACTGGTGACTTGAGCGAACTGGCACTGGGTTGGGCAACATACGGCGTGGGCGACCAGATGAGCCATTACAATGTCAACGCTTCAGTGCCCAAGACTCTGATCCAGCACTTGATTCGCTGGGCGATCGCCACATCGCAGTTTGACGAAGCCGCCAGCAGGGTACTGCAATCGGTTCTGGACACGGAGATTTCGCCGGAACTGGTGCCGGGAGACGGGTCCGCGGACGGGCCGGCGCAGTCGACGGAAGCCAAGATCGGGCCCTATGAGCTGCAGGACTTTTTTCTCTACTACATATCCCGCTATGGCTTCCGGCCCAGCAAAGTCGCGTTCATGGCGCTGCAGGCTTGGGGCGACCGCGGCCAGGGCATGTGGCCGGAGTTCCTGCCTGACCTCAAGCGCAATGAGTACGACTTGGGTGAAATAAAGAAGTGGTTGGAACTGTTTCTCTTTCGGTTCTTCCAGATCAGCCAGTTTAAGCGGACTGCTGTCCCCAACGGCCCCAAGGTGGGCAGCGGCGGGTCGCTCAGCCCACGCGGCGACTGGCGCGCGCCAAGTGATTCCTCTGCCGCGGCGTGGTTAGCTGAGTTGCGTCAGAACGTTCCCTAGTAGACTGTCAAGAGCCGACCCAGCAATGAGTTTGTCGTGGGGCGCCTGACGCACACGGGTCTTTCTCCACTGGTGGAAAAAGCGGCCCTGTTTGCCCTTTTACGCCCAGCTTTTCACTGTCCGCAGCGCCCTTCCCGATTCTGCGGACAGATTGGGTGAATCCTCGCGAGGTATCAGGAGAATCGTTTCAGCGGCGGCGGTTGCGGGGCCGGCGGGGCCGGCTTCGGCGACGTCCATCGCGCCCATCACGCCCATCACGTCCTTCGCGTCCTTGGGAAGGGGACCTTTGCGATGGGGGCCGTTGGGCAGGCTTCTCTTCTGGAAGGGCAGGGGGCGCGTGCAGGGATTCCTGATAGAAGTCGTCGACCAGCATTGCCAGCAGCGTCTGGCCTTCGTCAGATTCCATCCACTCGTCGATCAGAGGACGGAATCTTCGCATGCGTTCGGTTTGCAGATTGTCGCGGCTGCGCAGCTTGGCTTCCAGCAGGGAAGTGACCCGCTCGGAGACGGTAGTCGCCACTTCGTCATCGGTGGGTAGCTTACGCTCCTCCATTGGTATGCTGTAGCGTTTGGCGATCCGCTCCATCTGCATGCGCTCGTCGAACGATGCTGTCAGGGAGATCGCGACCCCGGACGAGCCGGCGCGGGCAGTGCGGCCGGCGCGGTGAATATAGGATTCCGGATCATCGGGCGGCTCGTATTGAATGACATGTGAGAGCTCGGGAATGTCGATGCCGCGGGCCGCGACATCGGTGGCCACAAGCAGTCTCAGCTTTCCCTCCCGAACGCGGCGCATCACCCGCTCGCGCTCGCTCTGACTGAGGTCCGAACTGATTCTGTCAGCGTCATAGCCAAAGCGTTGCAGGACGATGGTCACATAGTCAACCGTGCGGCGTGTGTTGCAGAACACGATCGCGGCGGCAGGGTTTTCGACTTCGATCAGGCGCACGAGCGCCCGGTCTTTCTTCATGCCGGGGTCGGCGTAGAGGATATGTTCGGCTTCGGCTACGTGGACGCGATCGCGGCTGAGGCTGAGGAATTCGGGCTCGGTCAGAAACTGCTGGGCCAGCCTCATCACGTGGGCTGGGAAGGTGGCTGAAAACATTGAGCCGTGGATTCGCCTTGAGGGCAGAAAGGTTTGCACCTGGACCATGTCAGGGTAGAAGCCCATTGACAGCATGCGGTCGGCCTCGTCGAACACGAGCAGGTGCAGGTCGTCCAGGCGCAGGTTGCGTTGCAGCAGGTGATCGAGGATGCGGCCAGGGGTACCGATCACCATCTGGGCGCCGTCGCGAAGGGCTGAAGTCTGGGGGCCGTATTTGACGCCGCCATAGACTGCAACAGAGCTGACGCCGGTTGCCTCGCCCAGGAGCGCCGCTTCTTTGGAGACCTGGAGAGCCAGCTCGCGTGTGGGTACCAGGACCAGGGCCTGGCAGGCACGCCTGTTTCGATTTATTTTGTGAAGTATCGGGAGCAAGAACGCGCCTGTCTTGCCGCTCCCCGTGCGTGACTGGACCATGAGGTCGCGCCCGTCCAAGAGGTATGGTATGGCCTTTGCCTGGACCGGCATGAGTTTGGTCCAGCCAGCGGCGGCGGCGGCCTCTTGCGCTATTTCGGGAAGGTCGGTGAGAGCCGTGTCCGGCAGCGCGTTCTCCGGTTCAACCAGGTCCAGCGGGTTGACGTTTTCGTCTGCATGATCCGCTTCAGGGGAAGCGGCAGGCCGGGCACCTTCTTTTGTTGGACCGTCGGAATCTTTCTGGGTCATGAAATCCTTTGCTTTACTTGTATGCGAAATCGTCGACAGCAAGGGAAATAATAGCTGTCGGTGGTCCCATTCTACTTTGTTGCTTGGCGGTAACATATTATTGGCATGCTTCAGTTTCCTCTTCCTGCGCGGGTGCAACTGCTTCGGGGCATTCTGCCGGTCCGGCACTGTGGCCCGGACTCAAGGGCTTTTCAGCCATCTTGCGCGACGTCTGTCTTGTCTAGTTCGTACACAAGTAAGGCCGTTCCAGTATTCTGGTAGACCTTCTGCTCCTTGAGAACCAGCTTGACTGGTTGCGACAGCCCGGCAACGAGCGGCACGCCAGCGCCCAGCAGGACGGGGATCACAGACACTTCGACTGTGTCGACCAGACCTTCGTTGCATAGACTTCCGAAGAGCCGGCCGCCGCCAAAGAGCCAGATGTCTTTTCCCTCCTCCGCCCGCAGAGACCGAACCGCCTCGATCCAGTTCTCGCCGATAATCGTTATGCCTGTGTGCTCACTCTGTTTCAGGCTGTTTGAGAACACAAACTGCCTGTCCTCTTGCCTGTGCGGCGATGCTTCACCGACGACTTCATAGGTCCTGCGCCCAATCAGATAGGTGTCGAACTGTGAAGAGAGCTCTTCAAAGTCAATGTCAGGATCGATGGGAATCCAGTCATAGCCTTCGTCGGCGTCGGCTATGTAGCCGTCGAGGCTCATTGCGCAGTTGTATCGAACTCTTCTCATCGGTAATCCTCCGATCGCGTCGGGCAATGGACAAGAGAATGCCTGAGTTTGCCTCAGTTCAAGTTTCTGCGACCGCGTGGACTCTAGTTCCGCGTATAGAGATCCGTGACGCAGGGAAATCTAGTGAGGCTATCGTTTCGGCAGAATGCCGTCGGCCTGAAGGGGCGGGAAATCGGATGGTGGCAGGCACTTCTTTGGACAGGCAACCCTCTGAGGCCTTCGAATCAGGCGCTGCCAAACAGCATCTTCGACTGCTCGCAGGATCTTTGGATCAGGGTGGGCAGTTTGTGGCTGCTGTCCAGCTCGGGACGCTGCTCAATCCAACCGAGGGACACCATGCTCCTGACGAGCACAAAGACGGGCAGTAGCTCGATATCTCCCGGCGACATTGGCCGTACTGTCAGGTAGCCGGCGATGATTGCCTCACTAATTTTTTCGTAGTTGGGGTTGTCCTGGTAGTAGGAGATGGCTACTGCCAGTTCATACTGATGCCAACCGAAACCGGAGTCGTCGAAATCGATGATGTGCACGTTTTCGCCGGTGGTGATTAGGTTTCCGGGGTGCAGGTCGGCGTGGATCAGGCTGTATGTGGCTGACTCTTCGCCGTAATCGGTCAGAAGGTCGTATATCTTGCGGCGGGCGTAGAGGATCTGGGCCCGTTCTGCCTTCGTCAGGTGCGACTGCTGCCAAAATGGCCCCCAGAAGGGTTCCTCCCCCATCAGTCCGTCGGCGTCGAAGGCGTGGCGCTCAAAACCGGGTGGCGGACGCCACGCTGTGGCCTGGTTATGTATGCGGGCGGCGAGACTACCGACCTTGTGAAAGTAAGTGGCAAGTCTGGCCGGATCGGTCTCCTGCTCTATCAGTGTTGCCATCGGGGTCCCTTCGACCCATTCGACCAAACTCATGTACCTAGTTTGAGACAGCTCAGGAAGGTTGACGGGGACAAAGAAGCGCTTGTCTTTCGAGGGGCGGGGCACAGGGGCGCCGATTCCTGACCGGTTGAGGGCGGCAGTCCATTGAAACTCACCGTGCAATTCGGGCAGCGTATGGTAGCCTGGGCGGTGGAAGCGAAATACGAACGGTTGTCCGCAGTCGGAGTCAACTCGAAAAACGATGTTTTCTGAATGTGAGACCAGGGAGATTTCCGTTGCGCGGATGTCCCAGGCGTCCAGGGCGCAGGCGGCCGTGGCCAGCAACGCCTCCTCAATGTGAATCTCACTCATTCGTAGAAGTAGTCTATCTCCCGAAATTGCTACGTTGCACTGGGCTGACATTCCTGATTTCTTCTCAGGCCGAGACACGAATGAGCCCGGGAATTTCAGACACGGGACGGTGGGGATCCAGCTGAAACGCAAATCCTGCTTTTAAGCGGTTTGAGTTTGGCGGACACTCTCTTCGAACGCGGTCAGGAAGAGGTCGGCGTGTTCCCGCTTGAAGACGAGCGGGGGTCTGATTTTGAGTATGTTCCCCATTGGGCCTGCGCTGCCGATCAGGAATCCTTTATCTCGCAAGCGGTTGACAACAGTATTGGCGCCTTCAGCATCCGGGGTCTTCGAAGCGCGATCTTTCACCCATTCCATGCCGATGAACAGCCCGTGGCCGCGCACATCTGCCATCGGCTCGCAGCCGGCCTGGATCTTGCAGAGTTCGCCGCGCAGATAGTTACCTACCTGGTCGACATTGCCGGCCAACGCCTCATCTTCGATTACGTCGATTACCGCCATCCCGGCCGCGGCCTGCAGCGGGCTGGCTGCAAAGGTATTGAAGTAACGCATGTTTCGGCGAAATTCGTCAACCATTTCGCTTGATGCCGCCGCGGCGGCTACAGGCATGCCGTTGCCCATCGGCTTGCCCATCGTGACGATGTCGGGCACGAATCCGGTTGCGTCGTAGCCCCACCAGGTGCCGGTACGGCAGAATCCAGCCTGCACTTCGTCGGCGATAAAGAGGCCTCCGGCGTCGCGCACGATTTCTGCAGCGCGGGGCATGAACTCGCCCGGGATCGAAGGCAGTCCTTCATTGGCGAATATGGAGCAGACCAGCATCCCTGCCAGGGGAATGCCGTCGGCACGCAGACGATTGATGGCCGTTTCGACCTCTGCCAGATAGAGTTCGGTCAGTTCCCCTTCGGATGCGTGGTCCTGGAGCGAACGGTAGCGCTGTGGAAAGGGAAAGGCGCGAATCTCCCTGGCTTTGTCTTGCTCATTCTGCTGGCCAACGCGAGTGAACTTACCTACTTCGGCGCTGTTGCCGTGGTAGGCGGAGTCGCTGCAGATGAACCCCCGGCCGCCGGTTACTGCGCGGGCGATTCCGAGAGCCACCTCGTTTGCTTCCGTGCCCGTGCAGGTGAAAACAACGCTGGTCAGCGGGTCCGCGTGCAGATCTGCCAGACGCTCGGCATAGTCGAGAACACCTTCGTTGAGATAGCGGCTGTGAACGTTGAGCGTCTGGGCCTGGTTGTGCATTGCTTGGACGACGCGGGGGTGGCAGTGACCGACGCAGGGCACGTTATTGTACATGTCGAGGTAGCGTTTTCCGGAGTCATCGTAGAGCCAGACGCCTTCACCTCGCACGATATTGACCGGTCTCTCATAGAAGATCGGCGCGCCTTCGCCAAGCAGATGATCGCGACGGGCCATCAGGTCACTGGTGGTCATCTTTTCTCCTGTTCGATCACAATTGAATCCAAACTTTTTTCTTACTGCGTCAGTCGTCAAGATCAACGATTATATCGTTGCCGTCGATCCTCACGGGATAGGTCTTGACTCGCACGTCCGGATCTACGAGACAGCGGCCTGTTGCAATCTCAAAGGGCCACTGATGCCACGGGCAGCGGAGCACTTCGCCGTCGCCTTCGACGGTCAGTTCCGCCTCACCGGCAGAGGGCGGCGCGGCTGCGTCGATGTGTCCGGTCAGTTCACCGGTACAAAGGGGACCCCGCTTGTGCGGGCAGATGTTGCGAAGCGCGTAGAGGTCGCCGTTTACGTTGAAGACACCGATACCGGCCCTGCCACGAAAGGGCACGACAATCTTGCGCTCGCCGGGCGGAATCTCCCAGACTTTGGCGATGACGACTACGGTCATTGCAAGTCGTCTCCGATGCGCAGCATCTCCAGGGCGTTGTCGGCGAAGATGCGCTGCTGCGCCTCTGGATCGAGTTTGGGAAAGGTTGTGACGGGATCGTTCCAATCGAAGTGGGGGAAGTCGGAACAGTAGACGAGCGTTTCGTCGGCGTGCAGCATTTCGAGGAATTGGTAGAGCTGTTCGGTTGTTTCGGCTTCGTGCATTGGTTGGGATCCGACGCGGATGTGCTCGCGGAAATACTCGCTGGGCAGCCGCTTCAGCCAAGGCGTCTGATCGCGGATGGCCTTCCAGTCAGAATCCATGTGCCACATCACGGCCACGGCCCACAGCTGTTGCGCCTCGGTCAAGGCGAATTTGAGGTTTGGGAATTTCTCGAAGACGCCTTCGCAGATCAGTGACGAGGCATGGGTGCTGGCCACGAAGGGGCGGCTCATGCGAGACTCCATGTAGTAGGTTGGAAAGCCTACCGGCGTGGGGGTGGTGCGGGCTGCGCCGCCACCGCCGCCGATGTGGGCGACAACCGGCAGTCCGTGCTCCTCGCATGCCTCCCAGATTGGGTGATAGAAGCGGTTGCCAAAGGGCATACTTGTGCCCATCGGGACCATGATGGCAGCGGTGTCTTTGCGGTCGGCCAGTCGGTTGATCTCAGTGACGGCTTGGGCCGGGTCTGAGGGTGAGATGAGGATGGAATTGACTATGCGGTCATCCTTTTCGAGCCAGTGCTCGATTGTCCAGTCGTTAAAGGCGCGGCACAGTGCCGCGGCCCAGTCCGGATCAGGCAGGCCTGTGTAGCCGTAGAAGGGCGGAGGCCCGGTCAGGAGTGCATAGTCGATATTCCACGGGTCAAGGTGCTCGCGTTGGAGGAACTCCAGCGAGAAATTGAAGTCGCGTTCCTTCAGCCCCGGATCCTTGAGATCGGGGCGATTGGTACGGAACGGGACATTGGAATAACCGGCGCTGGGGAGATGCAGGCCCTGGTCGATCAGGTGGTTTTGCCAGAATTTGGACAGATAGGGCAACAGTTGCTCAGGCCGTTCAAAGTTGTGGTGGACATCGCAATCCACGAGTTTTACGCCCTCTTTGGGTTGAGCGGTCCATCCGGGCGCCGATACTGGGGCTGCACCTAACTTTGTCATGGAATCATCTCCTTGCGACCTGTCATCTGGTCCAAGTCCAACAGGCACTTGGCGTTCGTCAATCGGATTTGGTTACGGCGGTAAAGATTGCGTCAGTTCCAATGGGATCGGATTTAAGCCACACGTCTCTCTGTGGGAAGGGAATCGAGATGCCGCGCTCCTGCAGACCATAGTAGATGGCTTCGAGGATTTCGCTCAGAGAGGAAAGTCGCTGCTGCGGATCGTCGATCCAGTACTGAATGCGAAAGAGTAGGGCCGAATCTGCGAATTCAGCGAGAAAGGTGCGCGGCTCCGGGTCGGTCAGCACGGCGGCGTGTGCGGCAATATGGGAATGAAGGATTTCATGCACAGTCTTGATGTCGGCGCCGTAGGCGACTCCGATCTGGGATTCGATGCGTAGAATCTGGTCCGATTTCGTCCAGTTATCGAGCCGTTGCGAGACCATGAGCGAGTTTGGGACAATCACCTCTGTGTTGCCAAATGTCTTGACGACCGTGGTGCGCAGGCTCATTTCCTGGACGGTGCCGCGTATTCCGTCGACCTCGATTACATCGCCGTCACGGATCGTCCCCTCCGTCATCAGGACCAGCCCGGCGATGTAGTTGCTGGCCAGATTTTGCAGGCCCAACCCCAACCCGATACTCAGCGCGCCCAGGGGCACGAGAAAGATTGACAGATTAACCCCGAGGAAGGTCAGGGATGTGTAGACGCCTGCCAACAGGATTGACAGGTAGACGACGGAGCGGGCGAAACGCTTGCTGGTCGCGGTGAGCGGAAGCTCGGGTTCGACGCGCCTCTGAAACTGGCGGGCGGCGACGCGTGCCAAAATGTAGAACAGCAGCACGGACAGGGCCGTGAGAGACAGATCGATCGGCGTCAGTGATGTGCCTTGTACTGTAGTTACAGGTGTATTCAGGAAGCGGAAGATACCGCCCATACCATTCTTTCCGGTAGATTCTACGCCAGATTGTAGAATTGGCGGGCGTTTTCGGCCATGATGTTGCGCCTGACTTCGAGCGGGAGCGTGGCAGGCAGCGCCCGGTCGGGAGAGTCAAAGTCCCAGTGCGGGTAGTCGGTGGCGAACATCAGCTTGCTCCCATTGTCCATCTGTTCCAGGAGCTGCTTGAAGTGCTCATGCTGCCTGGGTTCTTCCATCGGCTGCGTGGACAGCCAGA
Source organism: Caldilineaceae bacterium (assembly GCA_958295845.1). Lineage (GTDB taxonomy): Bacteria > Chloroflexota > Anaerolineae > Caldilineales > Caldilineaceae > Bin5. Next base: position 2,343,019 of record OY282376.1, on the reverse strand, counting down.
AGTGTTCCTGCATGTACTCTGACGGCGCCTTTTTCAGGTAGGGCGTTTCGGCTCGCAGCCGTTTCCAGCTTTGGTCGAGCCTCCAAGCCAGCGAGGGCATCCAGGCGAAGCCGCCTTCGATGATGACTATACGCAACTCGGGGTAACGTTCAAAGACACCCTCGCAAACCAGGCTGGCGACCTGGGCCTGGAAAGACTGGGCCATGCCGGCGTGATCTTCGATGTAGTATGAAGGCCATCCGCCTCCTGTCAAGGGATGTCCGGCGTTGCCGCCGAAGTGAATGCCGATCGGCAGGTCATACTCCAGCGCGGCCTCGTACATTTTCCAGTATTTGCGCCGCCCGAGCGGCTCCTGGGTCCGGGCTACAAGGATAATCTGAACAAAACCCTTATGGTTTCCAAGCCGGTGAATCTCCTCGCAGGCGAGTTCGGCGTCCTCGTAATTGACGAGGATGGACGCCCGCAGCCGCGGCTCAAGTTCGATCCACTCGGCGATCTGATAGTCGTTTATGGCGCGTGCCAGCTGTGCGCCGTACTCCTGATTCACCTGACCGCCGGCTCCCGCGAGCGGATTCAGAATGCCGTAGTCCATATCGAAGGCATCGAGCAGCTGTTTGCGCATGAAATCCAGGTCTGTGCCGGGCGGCCGTCCGCTGGGCGGCCAGGCATCGGTGCGGGCGGCGTTTGGTTGGGCGCGAGGGTAGCCTACGCCATAGTGTCCCCGCATCCCCATCATTTCGTGGTAATCCCGCCATTCCGGCGCCAGGTAGTCGGCGATGATCTGATTGAAGACCGGGTCGTCATAGACGTCGAAGTTGTGAATGTCGGTGTCGATCACCGCCAGCTTGGTCTTCATTGCGTTCTGCGGTTGTTCGGTGCGCTCAAGATCCAGCGTCATGTCAGATCTCCTTAGAGTCGGTAGAAAGAGCGGGCGTTTTCCGACCAGATGTTTGCGTTGAGCGGCTCGGGCAGATTCACCGGCCAGGCGTCACTGTCTTCATCATAGTGCCAGTGCGGGTAGTCGGTTGCGAACATGAGCATCTTGTCCGATTCCAGCTGCTCGATAGTCTGCAGGATGTAGCGGGGATCGGGCGGCGCGCCTATGGGCTGTACTGTCAGGCGCATGTGATCACGAATGTAGTCAGAGGGCGCCCGTCTCACCCACGGCGTGTTGGAGCGCAGCCCTTTCCACTCTTTGTCGAGGCGCCACATGAGAGAGGGCATCCAGGCGAAGCCGCCTTCGATCAGTGCGATTCGTAGATCGGGAAAACGGTCAAACACGCCCTCTACGACGATGCTCATGACCTGGGACTGGAATACTTGCGCCATGCCGGCATGCTCTTCGAGGTATGTCGAGGGCCAGCCGACGGGTGTGGGCGGGTGGCCGGGCGCGCCGCCGAAATTAATTCCCAGGACCAGGTCATGCTCTACGGCGGCCGCATAGAGCGGATCGTAGAAGCGGTTGCCGTAGGGGATGTAGGAACGCACGGGGAGGACGACCTGGACGAACTGCGGATGGCCGCCGAAGCGATGGATCTCCTCTGCGGCGCGGGCCGGAGTCTGGCTTGGGACGACCAGAGACCCGCGCAGCCGGGATTCAGGCGTCAGCCATTCGTCGATCTGCCAGCGGTTGGCTGCGGTAGCCAGGTCTGCGGCCAAATCCTCCTGTCTAATGCTTTGCACCCGGTAGGCGCAGTTCAGGATTCCGATTTCAGTGTTCCAGGGGCTCAGCGCCTGCTCTCGGACCAACTGCAGGTTAGAACCGGCTTGACCGCCCTCTGCAGGCGCACTGCCTGGACGGGCCGAAGTGGGCGCGCCGCGAGGATAGTCGTTGGCATGGGGACTATTGAAGGCTGACCCGCGGATATAGTCCTGCCAGTAGTCCGCCAGGTAGGGCATCAGCTGGTCGATAGAGGACACCTCGTTGTGGATGTCGCAGTCGATCACCGGATGCGTGGGGGAGGGACTCTGCCGCCCGTTGACGGGTTGCGCTGCGGCTCGACTGCGATTCGCGGGATTGTGTCCGTTTTCGGACGCAGCCGAACGTTGCTGCGGTGCATCGGCACTTGGTGTCATAGCTGCCTGCTCTCGCGCTCCGTTTGCGATTGTTTGCCAAGAGGCTTGAAGTTACGCAGATTCTACCGCTTTGCGCCCTTGGCGTCAACGACAGGCCGGGATGGGCCCCGGCCAAACTTCTATCGACTCGGAATTCAGATTAGTTCACGAAGTACGTCCATAGAGGGGCACTTTCCCGATGGAGACATCGCCAAGTTTCTTTTCTCACTTTGACCCAGTTGATCAGTTTTTGGTCGGACAGCGTCGGGCATTGTCGGACAGAGTCAGAAAATGGCGGATTAAGTCGGGATTTGTCCGGCCGAATCATTCTCTTATGGGACAGATGCAACGGATCTCACAGTTGTCTCCCCACCATTCTTGAAGTGCCTGGGGTAGTTGGATTATGCGCCATTCACTATACCGCAGCGGTCTCCCCGATTTGTCAGGTATCAGGTTAGGCAAGAGTCATGGCCAAAAAGGCCGGAGCACAGATGCCCTATAGGGCCCCACGGCGGGTCCTGTTCGCTGATTCACGCAGCATCATTAGGCATTTTTTCGAATGGGTAGCCTAATCCTGGATCAGAGCGTCCTAAGTCGATCCAGGTCGACGTAGGTCGACGCAAGTCGACGCAAGTCGACGGGATTTCTTTTTTTTCTGTATCTTTTTCTTTGATTTGGCAGTCGTACTCTCGCCGTTCTCGTTGGGTTAAGGGCATTCGTCGAGTGGACATTTCAAAGGAATAGATCGGTCGTACTACAGCTTCAGTCATTCTTATGAAAGAGAGTTCACGATCAGTTCGGACTTGGCGGAGTTGCAATGCTTTTTTTGGAGAAATGATGCTTTCACTTACAACAGTCCTCAAAGTACGTCCACCCAGGCAGTTCTGGCCAACCCAGGAACTCTGCCTCGACACAGTTGTAAATTTTGCGGTTGACAGGGCTCGCGGCCATCACAAGTATATCACGGGATTGGCGGGCTTTATTCGCTCGAGTCGAATTTACGCTTTTTCGGCAAATGGCTCATCCTGTATCGATGCTCTCGGTTCCGGCTTGGTACCCCAGCCACTTCGAGGTGGTTGATTCGCTGTCGTTGACCTTCCTCTTCATTCCACGGAGGCGAAAAGCAGTTCTTTGTTTCAGATGAATCTGTCCAGGTAGATGTGACGGGAACTCGGTTTTGAGGACAGATTCGCCCCGAAGTTCTGCACTGAACTCTAAACGGACCTGCCGGAGGCACTGTATTGGGAGGGCTGCCACTTCTGAATATCTTGCGGAGGCTGGGGGCATCACCTATAATTCTGCAGAAGCAGGATCTGCTCCCCTATTCCAAAAGGAACTGATTGCAGATGGATGACCAAGCCCAGCCTCGACAGCGATTGCTGTATTTGCATGCGCGTACGCCAAGTGTGTTTTCGGATGTACTGGGGTACACGCTGATAGAGCCGGTGAAGGGATTCACGGTCGAGATCAGCGGCGGCGAGTTCGAATGGCCTTACGTCAGCGTACATGACGCGGTTGTCGACGGCTGGCAGATTGTGCAGTTCCCGCACTTGCAGTCGCCATTCAGTGATACGGAACTTGATATATTGGGATATGAGTTCATACTGCAGAAGATGGAGGTAATTCCATGAATGATGCCAAGTATCTGCTGTCGGACGTTGACATGGCGCGCTTCCTTGTAAACGGCTACCACGTTGTTGAATTGGCGCTACCTGACGGCCTGAACGAGCAGATTGCCGAGGAGCTCGACGCGCTGACGGCCAACCCGGGCGACGCGATCACTGAATCTGTACCGGCGCTTTGGCGAGTGGTGGAGCATCCACAGGTGCGAGGGGCGCTGATCAGCATTCTTGGTGAGGACTATACTGTAAATTCGCACCGGCACTGGCACTGTAAACTGCCGGGGTCGGGCGACATGCAGTGGCACCAGGACGGAACTAACAATCGCGGGACGACGATCGACCGCTTGCTGGGGCTGTACTATCCGCACACCATCACTGCGGACATGGGCCCGACGGTCATTGTTCCTGGAACGCAGTTTCGAAACGCGCCTACCGACAGGATGGCTACCTACACCAATATCCGCGGGCAGGTGCCACTGACTGTAAGAGCTGGTACTTTCGCGATCACACATTACGATTTGTGGCACGGCACGGCAAGCAATCGGTCCGGTGTCAAGCGCCACATGATCAAGTTCCTCTTCAACCGCACCCGTGAGAATGAAGCGCCGTCATGGAACCATGACCCTGAAGCGCTTAACCGGGCGAGGGATTGGGGTGCCCGCGACAAGGCACAGGACGCGGTGAATGTCCTGGCGTTTGGGAACCCTTTGGGTGTCTCACAGAGCGATCACTATAAGGAGCGGACGATTCGCCAGGCATGCTGGCAAGAGTTGCTGGGGCAGCGGGCGGCGAATTGAAAGCCGAAGGTACTAAAGACGGTTAGGTTGGAAGAACCGACTTTTGCGTATTGCGTATTTCGTAGCGGCAGACCTGAATGGGGCAATGCCGTTGCGTGATCTGCGGTAAGAGAAATTGAGTTTAACAGGATAAAGATTGGAAAAACTGTCCCGAATTCTTGTGCAAGGGTTGGGGTCTGGTTCCTCTGTTCACAGAGGTTTCTGTCATTGAAATGAACCGGCCCACTCGCCGAGAAGGGGGGCCGAGCAATTGTCTAGATCAGGAAAGCAATCAGAAATGGATGAGTTAGCTCGCTATAATCGAGAACGTTGGAACGGATTGTCCCGGGCTGGAATCCTGTACTCGCGGCCCAAGTTGGACTTGGACGAAGCCGCTGCACGAGAGATGGTGGACGAGGTCGGTTTGCTTGGCGATGTGCGAGATAAACGCGTACTCGTCCTGGCGGGCGGGGGTGGGCAGCAGTCGGCCGCACTGGGTCTGCTGGGTGCCCGGATTACGGTACTTGATCTGTCTGATGTGCAGCTTGAAAAGGATAGATTGGCGGCCGAACACTACGGACTTTCGCCCGTGCTCTTGCAGGGTGATATGCGGGATCTAACCCGTTTTGATGAGGACGCCTTTGACATTGTTTATCATCCCTTCTCGATCAATTTTGTTCCGGACGTCCGCCCTGTTTTCGAGGGCGTGGCGCGTGTTCTCAAGGCGGGCGGACTTTACCACGTGCAGTGGCACAATCCTTATACGCAGACGTTCAACCCTGACGACTATGATCCGGTAAGGGGCTATTCATCCAATTCGATCTATAAGGATGGCGAGGTCGACGTCGCGGCCATCTATGGCACGAAAAACTGGGGGGTTGAAGCCGACGACGGCACCAAGTTGGAGGTGGAGGGTCCAAGGGAGTTTCGACACACGATGCCAACGTTCGTCAACGGCTTGATAGGAAGCGGGTTCGAGATCCTTGGCTTTAGCGAACACGCTACGTGGGAGGAAGACCCGGAGCCGGGCTCTTGGGAGCATTTTAAGGCCATCAGTCCGCCTTACCTGGCTTTCTGGACGCGGAGGAGAGGCGTGGAAGCCTGATTGGGGATGCCGACGCCGACTGTGGCTGTCTGCGCAGTCGGTCAGGTTGGCATTACGAACGGATCTGCGGTCTGCTCGACCTCTTTCGTTAGCAGCTGGCGGTGCTCTGTCAGCACATCCTGGTAGGCGGCATTGTAGGCCAGGTTGTTTGTCTCGCCAGGATCGGTTGCCAGGTCAAAGAGCATCTCCGGGCGCTGGCCGTAGGAGAAAGCGATATACTTGTAGCGGGCCGTGCGAAGCATACGGCCTTTTTTTGTTTCATCGTCCATGAAGGCCTGCAACTCGGTTACGACGCTATCTCTCCCCGGCAGGTGGGGATTCTCGATCACGGGGCGGAGGCTGTGGCCGTCCAAAGGTGACGGGGCGGCAATGCCTGCGTAGTCGCACAGGGTTGGGAGCAGGTCCAGGCCAGAAACGAGATGCGTGCTGTCCACCCGGCCTACTGGAACAACGCCAGGCAAGCGCAACACGAAGGGCACTTTGGCTACTTCTTCCCACAGCATCAGTTTGGTGACCCATTGGTGGGCGGCGACGCCTTCGCCATGATCGCTTGTCAGGACGACCAGAGTGTCGTCGGCGAGACCTCTTTCCTCCAAGGCCCCAAGTAACCTGCCAATCTGCTCGTCGACCCGCTCGGTCAGGCGGTCGTAAACATAGAGGTATCTGCGCCAGTCGGTCTCGTCCCAATCGTGGGTCCAGCTCATCTCGGGGCCGTACTCGGTGCGATGGCGGCAGAGGCCGACAAACTCTGGCTCATCCGGGAATGGCTGAAAATTGGCAGGCAGGGGGGGTAGATCGCTATCGACGGGGACATCGACGATGTGGTGCCACTCCATGACCCAGTAGCAGATGTCGTGGGGATTGTGGAGCGAAGCCACGAGTAGGAAGGGGTCCTCGGACTCGGCGTCGCACCGGCCCTGACTTTGCAGGAACTCGACGGCGTGGTCTGTCCAGATGGGGTCAGTGTCAGTACCGAGTTGGGGAGGGATCCCTTCGGGGTGTTCGTCGCAGAGGTACTCGAAGCCCTGTTGGCCTCCGACTTCCTCTATGCCTTGCGCTGGCGACGGTCCCAGATGTAGCTTGCCTGAGTAGTAGGGTCGGTAACCAGCCTGGCGAAAGTGTTGACCCATGGTGGTGATGCCCGGCTGGACTGCTGGTCCGTTTACCTCTACGCCGGTGCTGTGCGGCAATCTCCCGGAGAGCAGGCTGCCGCGGGAGGGTCCACAGACGGGGGCGGCGCAGTAGGAGTTTGTAAAACTCAGGCCGCTTCGGACAAGGGAGTCCATGTGGGGCGTATGCAGGTGGGGGTTGCCGTGTGCGCCGATGGCTGCGTGCGTTTGTTGGTCCGTGAGGATGACGAGGATGTTGGGACTGGCAGGCATGGGTCTCTCTCACCTATATGAATTGGATTATTGTGAGGCTTTGCCGAAGGAGGCGAGGCAGGCGTTCTCATTTTCGTTGCTGGGAACAGAAGCCAGCCACCGCGTCCTTGGATCCCGTGAAAATGATTCTTCCCTGAAGTACGGAGAAACCAGGACAGTCCGACTGCAACCGCGAGGCTCGGAATCTGATTCGTTTCAGCGCTTGGGGGTCGGCCGTGTCAATGCTGTCGATATTCAGCCTTACCGCAAGAATTGCTACCCTTTGGCCGAGCCCGTGCTTTCACTGCGCTCTCATGTAAGACAGTATGGCAAATCTTTTTGTCGGCGCCAAAGAGAGAAGGTGCGAACTGCAGAGAGATTTGACACGCCTGAGAGCTTGGAAACGGGACCAGAAGTCTACGCAGAACTGAATCAGGAAGGGAAGAATCGGTGGTTGTGTTGCTGAAGGGCCTGAGCAGTATCGGGGGTGCCTCCCAGATACATGGTGGGAACGGTTTGGAAGGAATTAGTGCCGACGGCGGCTGGATTTGATCGCCGGCACTTGACAAGACGCAGGGCAGGCACAAGGCCTGCCCCTACAGGACTGTTTGGCTGGATGGCGAGGCTTTGTGGGGCGCGCGAGGGCAGGCACAAGGCCTGCCCCTACGGGCCTGTTTGGCTGGTTTGTGACGCTTGGGGAGGCGCACGAGGGCAGGCACAAGGCCTGCCCCTACGGGTCTGTTTGGCTGGTTTGTGACGCTTTGTGAGGCGCACGAGGGCAGGCACAAGGCCTGCCCCTACGGGACTGTTTGGCTGGTTTGTAACGCTTGGGGAGGCGCGCGAGGGCAGGCACAAGGCCTGCCCCTACGGGTCTGTTTGACTGGTTTGTGACGCTTTGTGAGGCGCACGAGGGCAGGCACAAGGCCTGCCCCTACGGGACCGTCTGGGCGGAATACTGTTGGCTAGACACCTTACTCTAGACAACTTGCCGGGGAAGAATAAACACGGTGGTCTAGTAAGGGCGGGGCGTTGCGGGGGCGCAGCCCCCGCACAAGTGAGGGCCGAAGGCCCGAACGCCCAACTGCAGTGATCAGTGGTCAGTGGTTAGTGGTTAGTTGCAGGAGATTGGAACGGGAACTGATCAGTGCATGGTTGCAGACAGAGGAGTGCGGGAGTTCACCCCATTGTGGTGGACTCTGTGGTGGGTAGGCCTTGCGGATTTCTGAACGATAGCGGACAATTCGCGGGTTACTCAAGAGGAACACGGTTCAAAAAAACTTACACTTTCAAAACTGATTTCAGGAGTCTCTTTTATGCTCACCAAAACGTTTGGCAAACTTGGATGGCCGGTATCTGCAGTGGGGCTGGGTGCGTGGAATATCGGCAACCAGTGGGGCGATATCGACGACGTCACTGCCTGGTCGACGGTACGGGCAGCGTACGACGCCGGCATGACCTTGTTTGACGTAGCCGAGTCCTACGGTTTCCCTAACGGCCTGTCAGAGATGCGGGTGGGGCAAGCGCTTACCGGAATCCGCCACAATGTTATCCTGGTCAGCAAGATTGGCAACTGGGGCCAGCGTACCGGCGGCGCTATACCACAGACTGGCGTCGACTCGATCCGCATCTCCGGTCACGCAATCCTGGGGCGGCTGCGAACCGACTGGGTCGACGTGATACTTTGCCATAAAGGAGACCTCGGCGACCCGACAATCTTTCTGGAGGGGTTCGAGGCGCTGAAGGATGAGGGCTGCCTGCGCGCTTATGGCATTTCGACTAACGACCTGGACGTTCTTAAACGGTTCAACCGCGAAGGGACCTGCAGTGTCGTGCAGGTGGACTACTCGCTACTCAATCGTGCGCCCGAGCAGGCGTTCCTGCCCTACTGCGAGGAGCACGGAATCGCGGTGATGGTACGCGGTCCGCTGGCAAAAGGGCTTCTCTCCGGCCGTTACGCCCAGGGCGCTGTTTTCACCGACTCGGTGCGGGCCAGCTGGAACGAAGGCGGCTCCCAGCAAGACCAGTTCGAGGCCCGCGCGGTGCAGGTCGGCCGTCTCGGCGAGGTTATTTCGCCAGGCGAAGAGATGGTGCAGGCGGCGATCCGTTATACCTTCAGCCATCCGGCCGTTTCTGTGTCGATTCCGGGAGCGAAGTCTGCGGAGCAGGCGCGTACAAATGCCGACGCAGGCGGCAGGGCTCTGTCTGACAAGGAAGCGAACAGGTACCGGGCGGCAATCGATGGTTAGCCCTAACTAATGTGCGTTCACGTTGAGAACCCGCTTTTTGTGACTTGCGTATTTCGTATTGCGTCTTGCGTAAAGGCCGACACGGAAGGCGCGATACAGATGCGAAAGCCGCGGAAAGTATTGGTGTCAAACGGGAATTACATTAGGACCCTTTCTGTCGCGCCTCAAGTAAGGGGCACAGAAAGAAGAAGGATGGGGTCGAGAATCTGAGCTCGTGACAAGCAGATCGCTCCTTCCCCTTTTACAGGCGCGGGATTCAAGCGCATCAATTCCTATTCGTTCTGGTCTAACGGAGAATAACAGGAAGAAGCCATGAAAATAACCGACATCAAGACCTACCCGGCCTGGGTGGGCCAGCGCAATCAGATGATAGTCAAGGTGGAGACTGACGAGGGTCTGCATGGTTGGGGGGAGGCGGGCTTGTCGGGCCGGGAGCTGGCCGTGACAGGCGCGGTAAACCATTACCGTGAGTTTCTTATCGGCCGCGATCCGCTGCGGATGGGTGCTCTGTGGCAGGAGATGTACCGGAGTCAGTACTTCGAAGGTGGGCGAGTACTGACCGCCGCGATCTCGGCAATAGACATCGCGCTGTACGATATTGCAGGCAAGGCGCTGAACGTTCCGGTGTACCAGTTGCTAGGCGGCAAGCAGCGGGAGTCGGTTCCTTGCTTTGCCTCGACCGGCGGGGCAAGCCAGGAAGAGCTGATCGAGAACGTACAGATGCTTGTGGATTTGGGCTGGCCTGCGATCAGGGCCGGCCGCAGCGCCGCCAGCGATGAAGGAGAACCCGATTATATTTTCGAACCGCGCGAGTCTCTGGGCATAACAGCGCAGTGGCTGACTGCGGTTCGTGAGGCGATTGGGCCGGGACCGGTGATGGGCATCGACTACCACCACCGGTTGAGCGTGGCCGAGGCGGCGTCATTCTGCCAGCGCATGCCATCGGGCACCTTGGACTTTCTTGAAGAGCCGATTCGGGATGAGACACCGGAGGCGTACGAGGCGCTGCGAAGCATGACTGACGTGCCTTTTGCCATTGGTGAGGAGTTTGCCAGCAAGTGGCAGTTTCTGCCTTACATTGAGCGCGGGATTACGCAGTTCGCGCGTATCGATGTCTGCAACGTTGGCGGTTTGACTGAGGCGGTCAAGGTGGCGGCCATGGCGGAGGCGCACTACATCGACCTGATGCCCCACAATCCGCTGGGCCCGATATGCAGCGCGGCGACGGTCCACCTGGCGGCGGCGGTGCCGAACTTTGCCTGGCTGGAGGTGCGCGTTTCGCCGACCGAGGAAGGCAGGTTCTACGACGAAGATTGGTTCCCCCAGCAGCCGGAGCTGGACGGCTATTACTACGTCGTGCCAGACGGCCCGGGGCTTGGGGTTGAGTTCAATGAGGAACGGGCGCAGGCGGAGGCGTTCCGTTTCTGGGAGGCGCCCCATTTGCGGCGTCGCGATGGGTCGTTGACGAACTGGTAGACTTGCGGGTCCGGCGTTTAGTGGCTCCTCCACAATAGCGGAGAGATTGTCCAGCTCCGGGATTGCAAGCGAAAGATGAGGTTCATACAGGAATGAGCATAAAGCAGGCAGTGCCATTTTTGAAGGTATCGGATATGCAGGCGTCGATCGGCTTCTATGTCGATGGGCTGGGCTGCGAGATCAGAGACAAGTGGGAACCGGACGGGAAGCTGCGTTGGTGCTGGTTGACCTTGGGAGAGGCGGCGATTATGTTGCAGCAGTTCCCAACTTCGGGGCACGATTCCTGGAATCCTTCTGGGAAGGTAGGCGAGGGTGTCACGATTGTTTTCATTTGTGAGGATGCGGTGCGGATTTACGACGAGGTCAGGGCGCGTGGGCTCGACGCTTCGCGGCCCTTTGTGAGCAATGGAATGTGGCTCACTTCGCTAACCGATCCCGACGGGTACCGGCTTGACATTGAGAGCGATACGGACGTGCCCGAGGGCACGCGTTGGGGAGCAGAAGAGACGTAGGCTGAGATTGAAACAGGGCTGAGAATGAAACAGGGCTGAGAATGAAACAGGGCTGAGAATGAAACAATGGGGCAGTTTCAGTTTTCGGCTGGGTCATGCAGAACCCGAGTCGGACTTGGTCGGTGTGCCTAGTAGGATTCGTCCAGGATTTCACATAGCATTCTCCCTCAGATTCGGTCCTCGTTTTATTTTCGGCTCGAATAGATTATTGATTGGGCAGACCGGCGGTACTTCCTACCTTGGATATCTCGGTCTTCAACTTGAGTACGGCAAAATTGTGAGATGAAACGGCAGCCCCCGCCATATGGTGGCGGGGGCTGTGGGTTGAGCCGGGCCAGGCTCCTGGTGCCCAGGCAATTGTCTGGGAGAGTTGACGGCCACGTTGGCATATCGGTCCTGGCCGGTCGGTCAGCAGAGCGAAGCCGGTTAGGGTACGGTGGCTACTGCGCCTGACTCCGGCTGAGACGGTAACGAGCTGTAGGTGCCTTCCTCGCTTGGGTTGATCTGGACTTCGGCAATTTGGCGACCGTTGCTTTGCGTCCCGCACCAGGCAGAAATCAGACTTCTGTTCGGTAGCGTAAGGAAGCTCAAGCTCTTCGAGGTTGAGGTCGTTGCTATGACGGCGTTCTCCAAAGAAAAGTAGGTGCTCGAGTCGGTGTTGGACCGGTAGTAGAGCGAGTAGAGCTCCGAACAGACATCTGCATCGGTCCAGCTGACATCGAGATCGATATTGCCGTTTTGTGGAAGAGAAAGGTCGACGGTTATCGAATTCACGACGACCTGCTGTGTTGAGGCCGCCTCGACGGTAGATGCTGATTCCAGAATCGTGGTCGCCTGCAAATCAGGGTAGTATTCGGACGCCACCACGGTGCTGGTGGAGATTTGCGTCACCCCGGCAAGGAGACCGGCAAGATTGGTTAGATCGCGGTAAACCCAAGTCTGACCAGTTGCGCCTGGGACCTTTATTTGGAACCAGTCGGTCTGAGGGTTGACACCGATAATCTGAACCCAAGATCCCTGTGAAATCGTCGTCACGAGACCGTAGCCAGTGCCCGGACCGGACCTCACGTTGAGAATTGGCGTGTCAACGATGGCGACTGGCAGCATTGCGATTTCCGCAGCAGTGATGCGTTTCACATTGTTCAGCGACCCGACGAGTACTGTAAGGTCCTCGCGAATCCAGCCGAGTTGACTTAAGCCGTCGATTTCGACCAGGTACCAGTTCTCGTCGGGACTGAGTCCCACGAGCTGAGCTCTGGTACCTTGGCCGACAGTTTTGAGGATTTGGTAAGACAAGCCAGGGCCTACACGGATATTGACCAGGGAGGGATAGATTACGGCAATGGGACGGTCCGTATCTGTGACGATGGTGGGCTGACCCACCTGGCCTGAATCAGTTCGCGTGACCCCGGCTAGTGAGCCGACTACGGTCGTCAGGTCCTTATAGATCCAGGCAGGTTCGGTCAGGCTTGCCAACTTCACCAGGAGCCACTCTTCCTGCGTGTTGATTCCGATGATTTCTGCCCGCGTGCCTGCCACGACTGTTGTAACTATCTCGAATTCTGTACCAGGGCCCTTGCGTACGTTTAGAATCGCAGGGATGGTGATGGCGATTGGGTTGCTGCTGCAGGTGTCCGTTGCATTCACACTGGTTAAGTCGTAGCCGTCGACATTTGCTGACGCTAATGCGCCAACTTCTGCTTGCGTGTACTGTTTGACGCCTCCAATGGAGCCTTGCACCGTAGTAAGAGCTGCGTAAATCCAGGCCGACCTGTTTAACGCGTCCAGAGTGACCTTGTACCACTCGGCGTTAGGGCCGATTCCAATGATAGTCGCTTGCGTCCCTTTGGTTACAGTTGTCAGAATATCGTAGGTCAGCCCTGGGCCAGCGCGCACGTTCATAATTGCCGGCGTTGTAGTCGCCACGGGGCCGTCGGCCGGCTTCGGAATGAGATCGATTTCCCACTGTGCCAGCAATCGTACGTTGTCCAAAGAGCCTTCGACGGTGGCGAGGTTCTGACAGAGCCACACCATGTTACTTATTTGATCAATCTGGACCTGGAACCAGTTGTCAGCGGGGTCCCTGCCGTAGATGTTTCCCCGAGTCCCTTGAGGAACCGTGGATATCACCTGATAGTCGAGCCCGGGCCCTCTGCGTACGTTCAGCCAGGACGGTATGGTAATGGCTACCGGGACGGCAGAGCGCGACCACTGTTGCTGGGAGGGCGGCGAATACGATGAAGGTGGAACCCATTTCTGCTGATTATTGTTGTTAGATTTACCCTGGTTGCCGCTTCCTTGATTGCCGCTTCCTTGATTGCCGCTTCCTCGATTGCCGCCGGCGCTTTGAACAGTGATGGTGAATTGGGCGCTCGTGGAGGTAAAGTCGCTGTCAGTGACTGTGTACGTTACTACTTTCGTCTCTTCCAGAGTCGGTGTGCCACTGATGGTTCGCGTCGCTTGGGTGAAGGACAGTCCTGTGGGCAAGGTCGTAACAGTGTATTGGTACGGTGCAATTCCACCCATTGCCTGCGGCAGCTGTTGTGTAAACTGCTCTCCCACAGTTGCCGACAGATTGGTAGTATCCTTCAGGATGAGCGGAGCCGCGTTTACCCAGATCGTAAAAGCATCACTTGCCCGGTTATCGTTAAGGTCAATCACGGTGTAGGTGATAACCGTCGTGCCCTTGACTGTTGGCGTCCCCGTTATGGTATGGGTTTCTCTGACAAAAGTCAGGCCTCCCGGCAGGGCTGTGACGTGATACAGATAGGGGAGTGTTCCTCCGTTGGCGGCTGGTAGTTGCTGCGTGAACAACTCGCCTACCGTTGCCGCGAATCCTGTCGTGTCTACCAACGTAAGGGTCTGCGTACCTCCCGAGCTTTCGTCTTCCTCCGATCCCCCTTGCGGGTCTGTCTGCGCCTCGCCAACTGAGACAGTGAAGGTGTCGCTGGCGGTCATAGAATGTGCATCGGTCACTGTATATGTGATGACTCTCGTATCCGCTACCGTTGGCGTTCCGGCGATTGTACGAGTCACATTTGCAAAGGTCAGACCGGATGGAAGAGTTGTGACAGAATAGGTGTATGGTGTAGTTCCTCCTGAAGCCTGCGGCAGTTGATGAAGGAACTGTACTCCTACAGTGGCGTTAAGCACTGTCGTGTCGCCCAACCTCAGAATTGCCGGGCTGACCACAATTGAGAAGTCGTCGCTTACCTCCACCCCATTGAGATCAGTCGCAGAGTAGGTGATGTTCAGAGTGCCGGCGGCCAGAGGCGTTCCGGATATCGTGCGCGTCCCTCTATCGAATGTCAGGCCGGCAGGCAGAACAGTGGTGTCGTAACGGTAAGGGGTCGTTCCTCCATTGGCAGCAGGCAGCGTTTCACTGAACTGCTCGCCCACTCTGGCATTGAATCCGGTGGTATCGCTAAGTGTGAGGGCTGGCGGAGTCTGTATTCCGCCACCAATGTTGCCGTTGTTGTTATTGCCGTTATTGTTATTGCCGTTATTGTTGTTGCCGTTGTTATTGTTGTTGCCCTGACTTTGATCCAGATCGGTCACGGTTATCTTGAACGTGACGCTGTCCTGATCATTGTAATAGTCCGAAACTGTGTAGGTAACGTTTCCAATCTCAACTTGGGTCGGCGTTCCCGTAATGACGAGGGTGCTTTCAATGAAATCTACTCCGGCTGGCAGACCGGTTACAGTGTATGTGAGTGGGGGCCTACCTCCTGTAGCTGCTGGAAGCGTGAGGGTGAAGAGATCGTCCTTCATTCCTGACGTATCGGAAATGCTTGGTAGAGCCGGTAGCGCATAGACGTTGATCGTAAAATCTTTAGCAGAGGAGTCGCTGTCCTCGTCGTAGACTGTGTATGTGACTGTTGTTGCGCCGGCCGCGTCCGGACTGCCAGACAAGATTCGCGTGTTGTCATCGAAGATCAGTCCGGACGGCAAAGCGGAGATTGTATATGTATAGGGTGAGTCTCCGCCTGTGCCTGCCGGCAATTCGGCCCGCAGACTACTGCCGACCTTCAGGTGCATGTCACCTATGGATGGTTCGGAGGGCGCGTTGTCTGCTGCGATATCCAGCTCGAACGTTTGCGATACTTCGTCAAGGTCGCTGTCTGACACGGTATAGGTAACCTGATGCACGCCGGTCTGGGTATCGTTGGGCGTGCCGGCGAGTATTTTCGTGTCTGAATTGAATGTAAGGGTGTCGGGATGCCCTGAAATCGTATACGTATATGGGGCATTGCCGCCAGTTGCGGTGGGCAGCGTCACCTCAAAAGGATTACCCACTCTCAGATCGAAGTCGGGTATATCGTAGGGGAATGCAGGTTCTGTGTCCCCCTCGCTGACGGTGATTTTGAATTCGCGGCTCGCGGTGTCTCCGTCCTCGTCCTCTACTGAGAATGTGACGGTGATGTCTTCAATCACCGTCGGCGTACCAGTGATGGTCAGTGAGGATTCCACAAAAGACAGGCCGGTCGGCAGAGGGGTGGCATCGTAGTCGAACGGCGCCCTTCCCCCTGATACTGCGGTCAGCACGAGTGTGAATGCCTCATCCTTTGGTGCCATGATGTCATTCACGGCGACCAACGAAGGCATTGCAAAGACATTTATCGAGAATTTACTCGAGGCGGGGTCGCCGTCCTCGTCCTTTGCTGTGTAAGTGACTTCATGACTGTTCGCGGCTGTCGGAGTACCTGTAATTGTGCGACTCGATTTGACGAAGGTAAGACCGGGAGGCAGCCCAGTTGCATCGTAGTCCAGGTCACCGTCGCCGCCGCTGCCTGCCGGAAGCCTCTGGGTGAACTGCGCCCCGACTTTCGCCGGGTAGGTAGTGCTGGAAAGATCTTCCAACGTCGGCTTGTTATCCGCACTGACAGCAATCGTAAAGGTCGTGCTGTCCTCGTCCTGGTCGTCGTCCTTTACTTTGTAGACGACAACTTTGCTACCGGCCGTGGTCGGCGTCCCCGTTACCTGTCGTGTATCCGGGTTGAATGTTAGCCCATCCGGCAGATTCGTCGCCGAATGCACCAAGGCGCCGTCGCCCCCGCTGCCTGCGCTTATCGTCTCAGTGAAGGGTGACCCTACTCTTGCCTGGTAGGTAGTTGACGACAGGTCAGCCAACGTGGGCGTATTGTTCGCATTGACCTGTATCGTGAACGTCGTGCTAGTTCCATCCTCGTCTTCGTCTCGCACTGTGTAGGTCACAGTCTTGGATTCGACCGTTGTGGGTCTGCCCGTAACTGTCCGTGTTGCCTGAACGAAACTGAGCCCATCCGGCAGATTAGTGGCCGTATGCACCAAGGTTCCGTCGCCTCCACTCCCCGCCGGTAGACTCTGAGTGAACTGCACTCCGACTCTGGCCGTGTAGGTAGTGGTCGCCAGGTCTACCAACGTCGGCGTATTGTTGGTTCTGACGTCTATTGTAAAGGTCGTACTGGCTTCGTCCTGGTCTTCGTCTCGCACCTTGTATGTTACGGTCTTTGATTCCACCGTAGTGGGCTCGCCTGTGATTCTTCGCGAAGTGGGGTCGAAACTGAGACCATCCGGCAGATTCGTCGCTGTGTGCACCAACCCACCATCTCCTCCTGTTCCGGCGGGCAAAGTCCTGGTGAAGGGCACACCGACTTTCGCGACATAGGTAGTCGCCGACAGGTTATCCAACGCCGGCATGTTGTTCGAACTGACAGCAATCGTAAAGGTCGTGCTGTCCTCGTCCTGGTCTTCGTCCTTTACTTTGTAGGCGACGACTTTGCTTCCGGCCGTGGTCGGCGTCCCCGTTACCTGTCGTGTATCCGGGTTGAATGTTAGTCCATCCGGCAGATTCGTCGCCGAATGCACCAAGGCGCCGTCGCCCCCGCTGCCTGCACTTATCGTCTCAGTGAAGGGTGACCCTACTCTTGCCTGGTAGGTAGTTGACGACAGGTCAGCCAACGTGGGCGTATTGTTCGCATTGACCTGTATCGTGAACGTCGTGCTAGTTCCATCCTCGTCTTCGTCTCGCACTGTGTAGGTCACAGTCTTGGATTCGACCGTTGTGGGTCTGCCCGTAACTGTCCGTGTTGCCTGAACGAAACTGAGCCCATCCGGCAGATTAGTGGCCGTATGCACCAAGGTTCCGTCGCCTCCACTCCCCGCCGGAAGACTTTGAGTAAACTGCACTCCGACTCTGGCCGTGTAGGTAGTGGTCGCCAGGTCTACCAACGTCGGCGTATTGTTGGTTCTGACGTCTATTGTAAAGGTCGTACTGGCTTCGTCCTGGTCTTCGTCCCGCACCTTGTATGTTACGGTCTTTGATTCCACCGTAGTGGGCTCGCCTGTGATTCTTCGCGAAGTGGGGTCGAAACTGAGACCATCCGGCAGATTCGTCGCTGTGTGCACCAACCCACCATCTCCTCCTGTTCCGGCGGGCAAGGTCTTGGTGAAGGGCACACCGACTTTCGCGACATAGGTAGTCGCCGACAGGTTTTCCAACGCCGGCGTGTTGTTCGAACTGATTGCTATTACAAAAGTAGCGCTGGCCGCATCACCGTCGGCGTCTCGAACCGTGTAGGTTACGGACGGGGACTGCACTGTTGCGGGCGTGCCAGTGATCTTGTGCGTATCCGTGATGAAAGTGAGGCCGTCTGGCAGATTAGTAACGGAGAATGTAAGGGGTGTGTCGGCGCCTGTGCCTCGAGATATGTCCTGTTCGAAGAGTCTCCCGACTTTGCCGGTGAAATTCGGTATAGTCGGGGCAGACGGCTGGAAATCCTGATTAACGGTAATATTGAATTGGACGGAGTCTGGGTCTCCGTCAGCGTCAGTGACCGTATAGATGACGGTGGATTCTCCGTATGAGGTCGGCGTGCCTGCAATAGTGCGCGTTGAGCGAGTAAAATTGAGCCCTGCGGGCAGCCCTGTTGCTGTGTAGGATAGTGTTCCGTCGCCGCCGGTTCCCTCGGGAAGCTGCTTGCTGAAAGGCGAATTTTGTTTCGCGGTCATATTGGAAACGGTTGGGGCCGAAGGGGTTAGATCTGGATCGCCGATGGTGAAGTCGATCGCGCCGGAAAGAATCAGATCACCTGACGACTTATTGTTGATACGGCTTTCCATCTTGTAGGTGCCAACTGGACAGTCTGAGGGGATGGTGATGCGATTTACATGTGGGTTACTGTTTATCGTTCCCTGGACGTCCTGCCCCCATCCAACCAGGGCACCACCGCAGTCCGTCCTACCGACTGCCTGATTGGTGGCCGTATTGGTCAGAAGGTCGGTAGACCTGGTACCTGTGCCGTCTGGAATATCCATAAATGAGAAAGTGACGGTGAATTCCGTACCGGGAGCGACCGGGGAACTCTCAGACATGCTGACACTTACGGACGGAGTGGCGTTGGGATCCGTAGTAATTTCAAAGTCGACATCTTTGGAACCTCGCAGCCGGTCGTCGGAGTCTATCAACTTGACCTTGAGTGTATATTCATTTGTGGGGCAGACGTCGGTAACGGTGACGGACTTTTGTACTGGGTTGCCGGAGACGTTGTTTAGCGTGAAAGTCTTGTTTCTTTCCAGCCCCGTTCCTTCGCAGATTTCGGCATAGTTGGGGGGGTTCCTGGCCATCAACCACGCCTCGTAGGTGTAATTGGCGCCTTGTGCCAGGTCATTGAATTTGATGGTTGGATTGATAGCTGTGCCGCGGTAGTAGTTACCGGTCGGCATTTCGACGTCTACAGAGGGGCCTACATTTACTCTGAGATCACGTGTGCTGGTGACAAGTTGGGTGTGGGGGTTGGAGCGCCTATCCTTAACGACAACCCGAAACCTGTAGTCGCCGACCTCGCAATTCCTTTTGATTTCAAGATTGTTTGGACCGTGGTCCCAAGGGGATCTCCAATATGCGGTGATATATAGGTCCCGTCCGACCAGGCCCTCCAGGCAGTTGTCTGCGTTGGTCCACGAGCCGTCAGTGTTACGATCAAAATAGTACCGGAAGGATATATCGCCGAATTTCGTATCGTCGTTGGGATCCTGGGGCATGTTGTAGAATCCGGCATGGACGTAGGTGACGTCTCCCTGGGTCAGCGTAGATTCGCCAAATGAAATATTTACCTGCGGGGCGTCCTGAGCCAGGGCGGCCCGAGGACGCGGCGTTACGACGACGGCTAGCAATGCAAGCAGCATGACGCAGAGGCCGATCAGTGAACCGATCAGGAATTCTTTCCGCCCTTGTATCGCGTCTGTCTTTTGCCTAATTTGGTCCAAGACTCACCTATACCTGACGTGTAATCGCAAATTGTCGCACGATCCTCAGTGAAAATTTTTGTTATCCACATTGGAGGTGTCAAGCAGTTGTGCATTTGCTCCGGGCCACGAAAAATGAGGCGAAATCGCGGGTTACAGGCCTCACAAAACTGTCGGACTACCAGAGTAAATCTGGCGAAAAGTGTCTGTAGGTCAGCCTTCACCTGGACCCATCCGAGCGGAGCGATTTGCACTTCTACAGAGGTAGGCGATAGCCCTACGTAGCTGTGCCGTATAGCAAATGTCCAACCTGCATAATGCAGGCGTTTATGAAGGCGCCTATAGATTGAACGGAGCCGGGAAAGTAGGGTAAGGGTTCGCCGATGGCGAATAACGGAACAGGCATTCCAGGGAACAGAAGTGCCCTTTTCCGTTTGCCGACTCCCTGTGTAGACGCGCTACTCATGTTGACTGCTGCACTTGTCTTGGACTCTCCGATGCTTGGAACTGAAGGTCTTCCTACCTCAACGCTCGTGGAACGGGAATACGATGCTGAATCCCTGGCATTTTTCCTGGTTAATGGTTGGGTTAGGGGCTCCTTTGCGGCCCACAGACATAGCATAGCGAATTGACTCGGCCTTTGTCCTGCTTTATTCACCCGGTTCTGGTCAACTGGTTGCCAATTCCCGGAGAGCCGAACTGCAGGGGTCAGGGGTCAGGGGGCAGGGGGCAGGGGGCAGGGGGCAGGGGGCAGGGGGCAGGGGGCAGGGGGCAGGGGGCAGGGGGCAGTGAATGGGCGATTTGTGGGGGATGGATGTGAGGACGGGGGAAGGGCTGTTTGATATGTAAGGTACAAGTGAGTTCACTGCTATTTGGGGATGCACGCAGAGGGTTGTCGAATTTGACATCGGCGAGTTGATTCAGTATTATTTGTGCTGATTGAGAATCGGTTAGGAATTTAGGGATCCAGGCGGGAGCAAAGTGAGGCCCTGCAGTTGGCAGGTAAGCCGATGAGAACATTCAGGTTTTTGCCCGAGTTGCACTGCATAAAGAGCAAGAAGCGGAATCCAGACTGACCTGTCTGTTGTTTGCGCCTGCTCAGATGTTGCAACCGTAGCCACCGGCCATTCCAGACAGGATGGACCGGTTTTTTTATTGCCATTGAGATTGGTGGGAGCGTGAGGATGAGCTTAGAACATTTTTCGATAATCGAGTCGACTTTGCGCGAGGGTGAGCAGTTTGCCAATGCTTTTTTTGACAGCGGGCAGAAGGATGAAATTGCTCGTCTGCTGGATGCCTTTGGCGTTGAATATCTGGAGTTGACTTCTCCTGCCGCCAGCCCGCAGAGCCGTGCGGATTGCACACGCATTGCGGGATTGGGGCTGAGCGCGAAACTGCTAACCCATACACGCTGCCATCTGGACGACGCGCGTCTGGCGGTGGACACCGGCGTTGACGGCATTGACGTTCTCTTCGGCACGAGCAGCTACCTGCGCGAGTTCTCGCATGGCAAGTCGATCCGCGAGATCATCGACAGTGCGGTGCAGGTTGTGGAGTTCATCAAGAGCCAGGGTCTGGAGGTCCGGTTCAGCAGCGAGGACTCTTTTCGCAGCGACCTTGTCGACCTGCTGACGGTCTACCGCGAGGTCGACCAGATTGGGGTTGACAGAGTGGGGATCGCGGACACGGTTGGAATCGCCACGCCGCTGCAGGTGCATGACCTGGTGCGAACGCTGCGGGGGGTGGTCTCCTGCGATATCGAGTTTCACGGGCACAATGATACTGGCTGCGCGATCGCAAATTCCTACTGTGCGCTGGCGGCGGGGGCGACGCACGTTGATACTTCGGTGCTGGGGATTGGCGAGCGAAACGGGATTACGCCGCTGGGGGGGCTGGTGGCGCGCATGTATGCGCAAGACCCCGATCAGATTCGCAGCAAATACAATTTGCCGATGTTGCGTGAGGTGGAGAACTTCGTTGCCGAGATCGTGGGTGTTGATGTGCCATTTAACAACTATATTACCGGCTACACAGCTTTCACGCACAAGGCAGGCATTCATGCCAAGGCGATTCTTAACAATCCGGATACTTACGAGATCCTGGATCCGGAGGACTTCGGTCTGACCCGATATCTGCACATTGCACACCGGCTGACGGGTTGGAACGCGGTCAAGCAGCGGGCGGAGCAGCTGCAGCTGGACTTGACGGATCCGCAGGTGAAGGAGGTGACGGCGCACATCAAGGTGGAGGCGGACCAGCGAAAGCTGAGCCTGGATGATGTGGATGTGTTGCTGCGAGAGTACCACAGTCGGGCGGTGACTGTGGCGCCTCCGCCGGCTTAAAGGATATGACGATGAACCAAGAGACTCGTCCCCATCAGTTGGGGCGGCAGGACGTGGACCAGGGTCCGTTGCCTCAGACATTCGCGCAGAAGGCGCTTGCAAGAGCTGCCGGCCTCGACA
The DNA here is from genome assembly GCA_958295845.1 of Caldilineaceae bacterium. GTDB lineage: Bacteria > Chloroflexota > Anaerolineae > Caldilineales > Caldilineaceae > Bin5. Next base: position 2,321,178 of record OY282376.1, on the reverse strand, counting down.
TGGTCGAAGTCGGGGCGGTCGTGGACGTGCGCCCCGACATCGTTTTGAGCCACGATAACACGGCCGCTATCCGCGAGATTTGGCTACAGTTTGGGCAGGAGCGGGTAGCTATTGCGGAGAAACTGGCGATCACGTTGGACCATGCTGTGCCTGCGCCGACGACGCGCCACGCGCAGAATCACGCTGAAATTCGCGAATTTGTTCGGGAACAGGGCATAAGCAATTTTTTTGAGGTAGGCAGGGGGATTTGCCACCAGGTTCTCAGTGAAGAGGCATTGGTGCTGCCGGGGCAGATAGTTCTTGGCGCAGACAGCCACACGCCGCATTTTGGCTGGCTTGGCGCGTTCGGCGCTGGGATTGGGCGCAGCGAAGTTGCCGCGCTATGGGCGACGGGTGAACTGTGGCTGCGGGTACCGGAGTCGATCAGCATTGTTCTGGAGGGGGACCTTCCCAGGGGCGTTACAGCCAAGGACTTCGCCTTGCGTATTATCGGCGACTGGGGGGCAGACGGGGGGCTTTACGCGTCGATTGAGTTCAGCGGCAGCGGCATCGAGGCGATGAGTGTCGACTCGCGCATGGCGCTTGCGAATATGATGGCCGAGTTCGGGGCGAAGTCTTCGTTCATCCGGCCAGACGGGAAGACAAGGGCCTATCTGGAGGCTGCTCTGGCGCGGCGTGCAGCGAGAATGAAGCATGAAGGCTTGGCGGAAGAGAGTCGTGCGGATGTTGAGAAGTTGCAACTCTTGCCTGATGAAGGCGCCGCGTACGCTGCGACCTACAGTTACAGTGCCGGAGAGCTGGAGCCGACGGTTTCGTGCCCGCACACGGTGGACAATGTCGCGCCGCTTTCGGCCGTGGCAGGCGTCGAGGTGCAGCAGGCGTTTATCGGCACCTGCACTAATGGACGGCTTGAAGATATCGCCGAGGCGGCCGAGGTTGTGCGGGGCCGACAGGTAGCTGTTGGGACGCGCTTGCTGGTGATCCCCGCGTCCAGCCTAGTTTTGCAGGAGGCCCTAGAACGGGGGTACATTCAGGCGCTTGTTGCCGCTGGCGCCGCCATTGGTACGCCGGGGTGCGGGCCCTGCATGGGCAATCATATGGGAGTGCCGGCAACGGGTGAAGTTACTATTTCAAGCGCGAACCGGAACTTCCGCGGGCGCATGGGCACGACGGACGCGGAGATCTATTTGGCGAATCCCGCGGTGGTGGCGGCGTCGGCGGTTGCGGGCAGGATTGCCGATCCGAGAAGCATTGTCTGAACGCAGTAAAGGAAACGGGCGCCGACCATACAGTTCGGGCACTTTTTTGAACGCCAGGCAGTTTCGGCAGCGGAGGATGGATCAGTGGAAATTCAGGGCAGGGCCTGGAAATACGGTGATAACATCAATACCGATGTACTGTTTCCGGGCAAGTACACCTACACGGTCAAAGGGCAGGAGGAGATCGCCAGCCACGCGTTGGAAGACCTGGACCCTACTTTCGCGCCCAATGTGCGGCGCGGCGACCTGGTCATCGGCGGCCGCAATTTCGGTTGCGGCTCCAGCCGTGAACAGGCGGCGACCTGCCTTGTTTACAACGGAGTGGGTGCTGTCATTGCGGAAAGTTTCGCGCGAATCTTCTACCGCAACGCCATCAACAACGGGCTGCTCGCAATCGTTTGCCCGGAGGCTGCGCAGGCGATTCAAGGGCAGGAGCTCGTTTCGGTCGACCTAGAACGTAGGCTTATCGAATGCGGGTCCGGCCGGTTTGCGTTTCCGGCGTTGAGCGCTACGGTGCAGGAGATCCTGGAGGCAGGGGGATTGGTAGAGCAGGTTAAGCGGCGACTCGCGTTGGCGGGGCCGGCCTCCGAGGGTAGTGGGTAGACTGCTCTGAAACTCGGGAGCAGGACTGTAGCCGGGTGGGCGCTGATGTTTTTGAGATTGCTGTATTTGCTGCGGCGGTTGTACTGGCGAGTGTCCAGACCATTGACTGTCGGTGTCAGGCTCCTGGCGGTTGAAGAGGGAAAGGTCCTTCTGGTCAGGCACACGTATCTGGACGGCTGGTATCTCCCGGGCGGCGGGGTGCAGGCGGGTGAGACTTTGCGGGAGGCGATTTGTCGTGAGGCTGACGAGGAGGTTGGGGCGGTCCTGCAAGAGTTGCGGCTGTTCGGCGTTTACAGCAACTTTTTCGAAGGAAAGAGCGATCACATTGTTGTCTTCGTATGCGAAGACTTTAGTTGGCGAAATGCGAGGAACAGGGAAATAGAGCGCGTCAACTGTTTTGCGCTCGACGAACTGCCTGAGGAAACTTCACCTGGCACGCGGCGACGGGTCGACGAATATGTAGCGGGCGAAGTGGCAGTGGCGGCGCACTGGTGAACATTTATCTCTATAAATTTTTTTGTTGACAGACGAGATTATCAGAGATCAGGAGGAGTGGAATGGCTGTGCAAACCGTTACCGCTGTGGCCGAATGTTCGGAATGCTTCGGCGAGATTGAGCTAAATGACGTGATGGAGAACGAAATCGTCCAGTGCGGCGAATGCGGGGTGGACCTAGAGGTAATTGGGATTGACCCCGTGGCGCTTGAGTTGGCACCTGAAGAGGACGAAGATTGGGGGGAATAGGACAGATGAGAGTCGGCATCCTCTACAGCCGCGTGCGCGCAGAAGAGAAGCTGCTGTTCGAGGAATTCACACAGAGGGGCGCGGTGTTCGACCTGCTTGATGATCGGAAACTTATCTTCGACATCACCGGCGGGGAGGAACGGACGGCGTGTTACGAAGATTACGATGTAATCGTCGAACGCTGTATCCATCATGGGCGGGCGCTGGTCAGTCTGCGCATTCTAAACGACCGCGGCATCCCAACGGTCAATTCGGTGCAGGTGGCTGATGTTTGCGGCGACAAGCTGCAGACAACGAGTGCGCTGACCGCGGCGGGCATTCCGTCGCCTCGCACGCAGGTTGCCTTCACTACCGACGCCGCACTGGATGCGATGGAGGAGTTGGGCTATCCGGTTGTGATGAAGCCGTCGATTGGATCGTGGGGGCGGTTGTTGAGTAAGATCAATGACCGCGAGTCGGCTGAGACTGTTCTTGAGCACAAGGAGGTGCTGGGAACATACCATCACAGCATTTTCTATATCCAGGAATATATAGAGAAGCCGGGACGCGATATCAGGGCCTTTACTGTGGGCAGCGAGACGATCTGCGCCATCTACAGAGACTCTGGCCATTGGATAACCAATACGGCGCGCGGCGGCCAGGCCTCTGTCTGCCCGGTAACGCCGGAACTGAATGATCTTTGCGTGGGGGCGGCCAAGGCGGTCGGTGGCGGGTGCGTGGCGATCGATGTTCTGGAGGACCCGGATCGCGGGCTGCTCGTCAATGAGGTGAACTACACGATGGAGTTCCGGAACAGCGTAATGCCGACCGGGGTAAACATACCGGGCCGCATCGCCGATTTTGCTCTGCAAGTAGGGCGTGACGGTTGGGAGGCGGCCAACAGGTAGTGTGGAAAAGAAGTAGTGTGGAAAAGGTGAATAAGTCCACATGCAAGATGTGAGCGTACAAAGCGTGGGAGAGATCAGTTCCAGCTCAAAGGTGTCAGTTTCAATTTTGGGGGCCAGCGGCTATGCCGGCGGCGAGTTGCTGCGTCTCCTATTGGAACATCCTCACGTCGACATTGCCCAGGTAACGAGCGAACGCAACGCCGGTTCGTTCGTTCATTTCACTCATCCTAACTTGCGCGGGCGCACGAGGCTGAAGTTTGTCAGTTCGGCCGAGCTAGCGCCTTGCGATCTGCTGGTGCTGGGGCTTCCGCACGGCGGCGCGATGGGGCGCATCGCCGAATTCGCGCAGCTGGCAGAACGTATCGTCGACATGAGCGCCGACTTCCGTCTGCGAGATCCGCAGGCTTATGTGGACTGGTACGGCAAGGAACACGGCGCGCCGGAGTGGCTCGGCAGATTTGTCTATGGCCTACCGGAGTTGTTCCGCGAGAAAATCCGCGGGTCACACTATGTGAGTGGGGTTGGCTGCAATGCTACCGCCAGTACGCTGGCTGTGTGGCCGCTTTTCTCGGCCGGGCTAGCCGACCCGCAGCGGGACTTGATCTGCGAAGTCAAGGTCGGCAGCAGTGAAGGCGGCAATCGTTCCGGTGACTCGACGCACCATCCGGAACGGGCGCGGGCGATGCGGAGTTTCGCGCCTACCGGTCACCGGCACACTGCGGAGCTGCTGCAGGCGCTGGCGCAGACCGAAGCGGACGACTACTCAGGGGTGTCCGCCCATATGAGCGCGACTGCCGTGGACAATGTACGCGGTGTGCTGGCGACTGCGCACGTGTTTGTGAAGGAAGGTGTCAGCGAACGGGATCTGTGGCGGGCTTACCGTCAGACCTACCGCGGCGAGCCTTTTGTGCGGATCGTCAAGGAAAAGACCGGCATCTACCGATACCCAGAGCCGAAGATCCTGAGCGGGAGCAACTATGCGGACGTTGGTTTCGAATTGGACGAGCGCACGGGTCGCGTTGTCGCGCTCTGCGCCATTGACAACCTGGTGAAGGGGGCGGCAGGCAGCGCTCTGCAGAGCATAAATCTCATGTGCGGCTGGGACGAGGCGACCGGATTGGGATTCCCTGGGTTGCATCCGGTTTAGCCGTCGCCGAGGGCTGGTCTGTCTTGGTCATACTACCTGCTTAATCTTTGGGACCAGCTCGCGGCCTTTCCCGTTGGAAGGCATGGGAGATTGAGGGGCTGGTCGGACAGCTCCGACAGCAGACTTCAGCCCGGATAAAGTTGGACTGTAGGCCGAAGGGCGAGGCGATCTATGCTATCGACTGAACTGAAATCGGTCATTGCTTTCCTGTGGACACCCAGCCGGCGACGGCTCTCGCTAACTCTTGAGGGAGATGCCGACGCGGCCGCTCGGCGCATAGAGAAGGGGTTGCGCTTAAGCAAGGAAGTTACCGGAGGGGTAGCCGGCCGCGGGGTGAAGATCAGACGCCGTCCGAAAGAGGCGGCTGTCAGAGGCATTTTTTCGACGTACTTTTACGGCTTTGTCCAGGAAGATGGTGAGAACTGCCGCTTGGCGGGTCACTTCCAGTGGCATCCGGTTGGGCGCATTTATGCCGTCGCGTGGATAGGGTTGAGCGCCTTGATTCCGATGGCATTCCTGGTCGCCGGCGCGGTTCGGGGAACGGCTGAAAGCACTGCGCGAGAGGCGCTGCCCTACCTCTTCCCCGTGCTGCTGCCTTTTCTGGTCACTGGAATGATATACTTGCAGCGCCGGCGTGACAGGCCTGACGAGATAGCCATACGCCGCTGGCTTGCAGCACTAAAGGATGACGGGGAAGAGATCGAAACAGAGTCCGCAACTCCAGCTGAGCTTGAGTTCACAGGCTGATCAGCATTGGATAAAGAGGAGTAGATCCATGTCAACAGTAACCCATTTAGAGATGACGGAATTAGAAGGGAATCTGGAGGAGATCCGGCGTTCACCCAGGAGGGAAGGGGAGTTGAGTCTGATTGTGAGACGCCCTCGATCGGGGGAACGGGAGGTGATCGATGAAGGTGAACTCACCGTTGCGGAAGGGCTTGTCGGTGACAATTGGAGTACGCGCACACCGGATGTCCCTCTTGAACCGGAACGCCAGCTTACTATCATGAATTCCCGCGTTGCCGGTCTATTGGCGCAGGAGGCTGAACGGTGGCAGCTATTTGGCGATCAGCTTTATATCGACCTAGAGCTGAGCGAGGCTAACCTGCCTGTGGGTACGCGTATTGAATTGGGAGAGGCAGTGATCGAAGTTACGCCCATCGACCATACCGGATGCAAAAAGTTTGCAGAGCGCTTCGGTGTCGATGCGGTTAAGTTCGTCAGCACTTCGGTTGGCAAGGAGATGCGGCTGCGCGGCATGTACGCAAAGGTAGTGCAGCCTGGCCTTATACGGGCGGGTGACGTGGTACGAAAGCTCTGATTTCACAGTCGCCAGCGTGAAGCTGACTGTGGCATCCGATTTCAAGGATTGTTGCTTGCCTGGTGATCTGCGAGGAGGACTCATTTTTCGGTAAGGGTACTTTTGCTCGGGATTCGCCTTCGCTGGTATGCGTTCACTAGTGGATCGCCTGAGTGAATTAGCGATAGCATCCGGACGGGATGTCGAGGAATCGTTCAGTTCCTGCCGCGGATTTCTGGTAACAAACAAATCTAGCGTCGTTGACCGAGCCAGGCTTTCTCCAGGCGGCGCGTGCCTTCCCATCCGGTCTGAAACGGTTTTCGCGGCGCTGATCGGGGCTTGGCAGTGATTTTGAGCAGTTTGTCACCGGTGATTTGAAGCGTCCGCCGTTTGACATTGTGGAAGCCAATTCAGCCGGTTTTGGCTGGCAGCGGCTACGCTCTGCAAAGGTTCAGCTCCCGCACGCAGTTGCATAGCACGCCGCTTTTCGCTTTTGCGGCCCGGAGCCCGCATTGGGCGCGAGCCAAATATCTGAATACGTGGTACAATGGGTTCGCAGTCTTCATTGCAACCCCACTAAACCGGATTTGTACCATGTCAACCGCTACTGACGAGCCGTATAAACATGCAAGCTCGGACCAGAGCCGCCGCTACCTGCTGCGTGCCCTCGGTCGATTGCGCCCGTACCTTCGCCTGACAGTCGCCGCCTACGTCTCTCTCCTCGGCACCACCGCCATCCTTCTTGTAACGCCCCAATTCATACGCTGGATAGTCGACCAAGGTATTCGTCAGAATGACCTGGAACTGCTGACCATGGCGGTCGTGGGGCTGATGGCGCTGACGGCAGTGCGCGGCCTGCTAACTTTTGCTTCGAGCCGGTTTGCTGAAATTGCTTCGCAGGGCGTGTCCTACGACCTACGCGGTGAACTGCATTCGAAACTCACTGACCTCTCCTTTGCCTATCACGACCGGACCGAATCGGGGCAACTTCTGTCGCGGGCGATGCAGGACGTGGACAGATTACGCATGCTTACCGGGCGGTCGATACTGGGGCTTGCAAATGGCGTCGTTTTGCTCATTGGCTCGGCAGTGGCCCTGATTTTGATGGACCCACTGCTTGCGTTGCTGGCGATGCTTACGATGCCGATCCTGGCGCACCGGGCGATGCGATTCGGCGCCCGCTACAGGCCGTTGTCGATGGAGATCCAGCAGCAGCTGGCGGTTCTGACGACCCGGCTGGAACAGAATCTGCGGGGCGCGCGCATCGTCAAGGCGTTTGCCCAGGAAGAAACTGAGATCGACCGCTTCGAGACCGAGAATCAGAAGTGGTTCGGGCTGGCGGCGGCAACGGCAAGACTGACGGCTTTGAACATGCCGATGCTGGACCTGATTGCCAATCTCGCCACGGTGATCATCATCTGGCTGGGGGGTTACCTGGTTATCCGGGGGAGTCTGACGCTGGGCGAACTTGTGGCCTTCATCACCTATCTGGCGCAGCTTACTTCTCCGATCCGCAGACTGGGTTTTCTTATTCCCGCCATTGCCATGGCCGGCGCGTCGGCCGAACGGGTTTTCGAAATCCTGGACGAGGAGACAAGGATAAAGGACTCGGAGGACGCTACGCCGCTGGGCGAGGTAGACGGGCAGCTCCGGTTCGACAACGTTTCGTTCAGCTACGCCCGCCCTCACCATGTTCTGCGCGATGTTTCGTTTGAGATAGAACCGGGCCAGGTGCTGGCACTGCTCGGGCCAACCGGTTCAGGCAAGTCATCGATCATCAACATGATCCCGCGTTTTTATGACCCGACAGAGGGGCGTATCTTGCTGGACGGGCGTGATATTCGTTCGGCAACACTGCATTCTCTGCGTAGTCAGATTGGCATCGTCCTGCAGGAGTCGACACTTTTTGCCACAACGATACGGGAGAATATCGCCTTCGGGCGGCTCGACGCGACCGATGCGGAGGTGGTCGAGGCGGCGGAGGCAGCCCAGGCCCACGAGTTCATCGAGAGTTTTCCAGAGGGCTACGAAACGAAGGTGGGGGAAAGGGGCGCAACCCTTTCGGGCGGCCAGAGACAACGTGTTGCCATCGCAAGGACACTGCTGACCGATCCACGGATACTTATCCTGGATGACGCGACTTCGAGCGTGGATACTCAGACCGAGCACCTCATTCAGAAGGCTCTATCTAATCTGATGAAGGGAAGAACGTCTGTCGTCATTGCGCAGCGGCTTAGCACGGTGCGCCTGGCCGACAAGATCCTGATGTTGGAGAAGGGCCAGATCGCAGCTGCCGGCAACCATCAGGAGCTGTTTGAGAATTCGGAGCTGTATCGAAGGATTTATGAGGACCAGTTGACTGCAGTAGAAGCCTAGAGGGCGGCGCAGATGCCAGCCCGGAGTCGGCTGTCAGGAAACAACTCATGTCTATTTCAATCGGATCATCTGGACGAAGCGGGGGCCCTCAGAGCCTGTTGCGCGGCATGGCAAAAGAGGCTGAGGGCAAGGCATTTGATGGGCAGGTAGTAGGCAGATTACTGACCTATTTGCAGCCCCATTGGGTCAAGATGCTGGCCGCATTTGCTCTCATGCTTGTTGTCACGGGTACGACGCTTGGCATTCCCCTTCTTCTCAAGGTTGCCATCGATCGCTACATCGCCACTCAGAATCTTGGTGGGCTCTCGCAGATTTCAATGGCCATGGCGGTGGTATTCCTGGCGTTGTTCGGAGCAGCCTCAGGCCAGCGATATCTTCTGTCCTGGGTGGGACAGCGAGTGCTGGCCACATTGCGAAACCAGCTGATGCGCCAACTGCAGGCACTTTCGCTGGGGTATCACAGTCGTCATATTGTAGGCGTCACCATTTCGCGGGTGATCAGTGATGTTGCTGTAATCAATGAGTTGCTGTCGCAGGGTCTGATCACGCTTGTCGGCGACGTGCTGGTCCTGATCGGGATTATCACTGTGATGCTGGTTCTTAGTCCCTCGCTCGCCCTCCTGACATTTAGTACTATTCCGCTGATGCTGCTGGCAACTTTCTTCTTTTCGAGAAGAGCGAAAGTCGCTTTCCGGCAGACCCGCCAGAGCATAGCCGGCATAGTGGGCACGCTGGCCGAGCACTTGGCCGGGATGAGAGTGATCCAGGCCTTTGCGCAGGAAGAGGCGATGCGCAATCGCTTTGATGACGCAAACCAGGAGAATCGCAAGGCCTACGTCGCAGCGATGTCGCTTTCATTCATCTTTCTGCCTACGGTGGAGTTTCTGGCAGTGCTGGCGACGGCGATTGTATTGTGGTTTGGCGGTCGGGCCGCGGCACAGGGCACCATGGAAATCGGCGTCCTGGTGGCATTTCTGGCCTATGTTACACGTTTCTTCCAGCCGATTCAGGAGTTGAGCCAGCTTTATACGACGATGCAGTCAGCAATGGCCGGCGGCGAACGGGTTCTGGAGCTTTTGGATGCGCGACCGGAAGTGGCCGACCCAGCGGATGGCAAGGAGATGCCGACAATTGCGGGTCGTATTGAGTTGCGTCGGGTAAACTTTTCGTACAGCAGCGACGATCCGGTCCTGCACGACGTTGACCTGGTTATTGAGGCGGGGCAGACTGTCGCCCTGGTCGGCCCGACAGGCGCTGGCAAGTCGACGATTGCCAACTTGGTGGCGCGCTTCTACGATGTTAGCAGTGGGAAAGTCCTGATTGACGACATCGATGTTCGTACGGTGACGCAGCAGTCGCTACGCCGACAGACGGGAATCGTTTCACAGGAACCGTTTCTGTTCGCAGGTACGGTGCTCGACAACATTCGCTTTGGCCTGCCGGACATTGAGGGCGAGTCAGTGAAGGAGGCTGCGAGGCAGGCCAATGCGGACGAGTTCATCATGGATCTGCCAAACGGCTACGAGACGGAGATTCAGGAAGGCGGGGCCAATCTGTCGATGGGCCAACGCCAGCTGATCTGCATTGCCAGGGCGGTACTCGCTGATCCTAAGATTCTCATTCTGGATGAAGCCACTGCCAGCGTCGATACCGCGACCGAGGCTTTGATACAGGAAGCGCTTGACAGGCTTCTGACTAGGCGTACGGCTATTGTTATCGCCCACCGTCTGAGTACTATACGCAAGGCCGACCTCATTTGCGCGATGCAGGACGGGAGAATCGTCAGTCAGGGAACGCACGAAGAGCTGCTGGAAGAGGGAGGCGTGTACGCTACCCTCTACAAGAGGCAGTTTATGGAGGTGTAGTGACCTGTGCAGCCAGATGTAGATTCAACTCCGTAAGTCTTGAGACGTCCGCCAGGCCCAGGATAACCCCAATAATCACGAACTCTCCCATTTGATAAGGGGCACCCCGCGCATGTCAAAGCAGCCCAACGTAGTCTTCCTCATCGCAGACGACCACCGCGCTTCGGCCATCGGCGCGTACGGCGATCCCACAGTGCGGACGCCAACGCTGGACCGGCTCTGTGCTGACGGAACATCCTTCCGGCGGAACTGCCACATGGGGGGATTGAGCGGAGCCGTCTGTGTGCCAACCCGTGCTTGCATACACACGGGCGCGCATGTCTTCCGCGCGTCTATTGGAAACAATATGGATAACAGCGATTCATTGAGAACGCTGGATCCTGGACACACGTTTCTGGCTGAGCTGTTTCGAAGGAACGGGTATGCAACCTTCGCGACGGGAAAGTGGCACAACGATGCCGCCAGCTTTGCGCGTTCTTTTGGCGAGGTTGAAAACGTCTTCTTTGGTGGAATGGACAGTCATTTCGCGGTACCGGTCCAGGACTACGACCCGAGTGGCATGTACGACGAGAGCCGGCAGACGATTGGGGAAGAGTATTCTACGGATCTGTTCGGTAATGCGGCCATACGCTTCCTGGAGAGGCAGGACGGGAGCCAACCCTTCTTTCTCTACTGCGCGTTCACCGCGCCGCATGACCCGCGCACGCCGCCACCCGACTGGGCCGGGGCCTACAGGCCTGAGGCGATGCCCCTTCCGGCAAACTTTGCTGGGACACACTCTTTTGACAACGGTGAGATGCTGGTGCGCGACGAGAAGCTTGCCGCGTTTCCGCGAACACCTGAGGAGACGCGGCGGCATATTGCAGAGTACTACGGCATGATCTCGGATATGGACGAGAAGATCGGGGAGATACTGGCTGTGCTGTCGCGACTGGGGTTGGCGGAGGACACTATCGTTGTTTATGCCGCGGATCATGGGCTTTCTGTGGGACAGCACGGGCTACTCGGAAAGCAGAACCTGTACGATCACAGTGTGCGCGTGCCGTTGATTCTGCGGGGACCCGGTGTGCCTAGCGGAATGCAGGTGGACTCGCTTTCGCACACCTATGATGTGTATCCGACTTTGTGTGAACTCGCGGGGTTGGAGATTCCTGCGGGTGCAGATGCGATGTCGCTCTTGCCGCTGATGGCGGGTACTGTCACAGTGGCCAGACCGTACTTACATTCGGTTTACAAGCATGTGCAGAGGATGACGCAGGACGAGGAATGGAAGCTGATCACTTACAGTCAGGACGGAGATCAGGGCAGTAGTCAAACCCAGCTTTTCCATCTGGCTTCCGATCCTTGGGAGTTGAATGATCTCTCAGGAGATAGTGGGGTTGCAGGTGAGCAGGAAAGGCTAGAAGGAGAGTTGGCTCGCTGGCAAGAAGAGACGGGTGATCCCGTACTTATGACGTAAGGTTAGCATGATTTTCATTCACCGCTTGTGGCATGCGCCCGTTTGAGAGAACCAGGCGGTAACCCTTTTCAAGCAGATTTTGCTGTACTGCGGGACGAATCCTGTAGCAGAAGCAGACCGGAACGACTTCGCCTTCGAGGTGTGCGGCGGCTCTCTCCACCAGCTTGGAAAAACGGTCGAGGTCTCGCATCGTCAGATTGAATTTCACTTCGCCCACGATCCAAAGGGGGATTTGAGAACGGGTGGGGTCATGCGCTTTTCCGAAGGCGTCGATTTCCTCGTCGACACCGTCCCTGGTGTGCCAGACTCGGCTCAGTTCTTCGACCTCCCAGCCCAGTTCTCGTTCCAGCGTATCCTCAATCACAATGGCGGCCACATCTTCCAGGTCGCCGCCGATCCGATTGCTCAGTCCGCCCACCTCGCGGGCCAGACTTTGGACGGCGGTTTCAGTCCGTTGCTGCGCCACTGACAGATCCCCAACACGCTGCTCAGTACGCTGTTGCGCCTCGGCCAGTTCCTCAACACGCTGCTCAGTACGCTGTTGCGCCTCGGCCAGTTCCTCAACGCGCTGTTCAGTTCGCTGTTGCGCCTCGGCCAAGTCCTCAACGCGCTGTTCAGTACGCTGTTGCGCCTCGGCCAAATCCTCAACGCGCTGTTCAGTACGCTGTTGCGTTTCTCCCAAATCGCGAACGATCTCCTTGAGCTCACTGAAATCCTCGCGGCGCACGAGATCGTTGTAAGAGTTGTAGATGACCTCCGCCAGTACCTGTGCCTGGCCACTGTCGAATACAGTTGATAGTTTCTCCAGCATCAGAATTCGGTCTGCCATTCCAATCGTTCTCCGCACACGTTATATGCCCACACTGTTATGCACGGCATTATAGCACATACGCGCGAATCGTGTCGTATTCTGCCGCTTGCTGGGCGGAATTCGGGATTGCGAGGCTTATCCCTCGACGGATAATGGGACCGTTCTTTATTTCACAGCAGGAATCGCATCACAGGCAACAGGAATTACGGCCCACTCACAGCCTGATTTCTGGATTTCAGAAGTCGTCGTCTCATCAGACGGCCCATGCAACCTGCCTACGTTTGGGTCCAATTTTGGGTGACTGTGCATTTTCGTGATTTGGAAGTTGCACTTCTTACAATTGTGAATATAATAGGGACGAGATATTGACCGACGACTGTATTCACTGTTCCAACTCGCTGAAAATGAGAAGTCTAACTGTATTGAACCTGCTAATTAGCCTTAAGGTCCTTCTTCTCGGCCTTGTAGCCCTTCTTGTAAGCGGCTCCAGGCCTTGATTGGTTGGCGAAGGCAAGGAAGTCAAGCGGACCGGACTTCTTGCTCAGGTCAGTGCAGACCCTTCCCCAGCCGGGAAGGGTTTTTCTTTAGGTAGGGTAGTTGATCAGGGAACATCAGCGACGTGTAGAGCATCTTAGATAATGGTAGCAGGACAGAACGCTACCTGTTCACTGGGTCTGAAATAGGATCCGGCCAGCAATTGAGCCAGCTTGCAGGAGGACACGGATGGCACTAGCCAAAAGAGAACCGGCAGAGAGCGGATACGATCTGGGGCCCCAGGAGTTTACCGGATCGCAGATGATCTGGGAATCCCTGCTGCGCGAGGGGGTCAAGACTGTATTTGGCCACCCCGGCGGGGCGATCCTGCCGGCATACGACGCTTTGGCGGAGTACGAGGCAGACGGCCGCATCCATCACGTGCTGGTCCGCCACGAGCAGTGCGCAGCACACATGGCGGACGGTTTCGCGCGCGCTACGGGCGACGTAGGGGTCTGTATCGTGACCAGCGGACCGGGTGCGACGAACCTTGTTACCGGGCTGGCGACGGCCCAGATGGACAGCGTTCCGGTTGTTGCGATCACGGGCCAGGTGCCGACCAGCCTTCTGGGTACTGATGCTTTTCAGGAGTCTGACGTCGTGGGCGTAACGCAGCCGGTCTGTAAGCACAACTATCTGGTGACCGATATTGCCGAATTGCCGCTGGTCATGAAGGAGGCGTTCTATATCGCTCGAGAAGGGCGGCCCGGTGTTGTCCTTGTCGATATCTGCAAAGACGTTCAGATTGAGACCGGTACTTTTCGGTATGATTTCGAGATCAATCTTCCCGGCTTCGAGCCGTGGCCTGAATTCAGTCCGGAATCGGTGCAGGAGGCGGCCGACCTGCTGAACGAGTCCGAGCGGCCTTTGATTCTCGCAGGTCACGGGATTCACCTTTCGCATACCAGCGACGAGCTGCTGCAGCTGGTCGAGAAGGCGGGCATTCCGGTGGTAACGACTTTGCTCGGCACGGGCAACATTCCTGAGACGCATCCATTGAGCCTGGGAATGGGCGGAATGCACGGTGAGGCATTCGCGAATCGGGCTATACAGTCCTGCGATGTACTGGTCGCCATGGGCATGCGCTTTGACGACAGAATAACGGGGCGACTCGATCGATTCGCGGCCGATGCCAAGATCATTCATTTTGAACTGGACCGGGCTGAGGTCGGCAAGAATATCGTTCCCGACGTGGCGGTTGTGGGCGATCTTGCGGAAACGCTTCCGGCCTTTCTCCCCCAGGTCAAGGACAGGCGCCACCAGGAATGGGTAGATACCCTGAGCGAATGGCGTTCGGAGACGGACGAGGCTGACATCATCCAGTATGAGGTCGAAGAGCTGATTCCGCCCTATGTCATTCGTCAACTCTGGCATGCCACAGAGAGGACTGAGAAGCGCGTCATTGTTGTCACTGACGTCGGCCAGCATCAGATGTGGGAGAGCCAGTACTATATTCACGAACAGGCCGGGATGCTGTTGACGAGCGGCGGCCTCGGTACGATGGGATATGCTTTGCCGGCGGCGCTGGGCGCGCAGATGTCAGATCCGGAGGCGCTGGTCTGGTGCGTGGCGGGCGACGGCGGGTTCCAGATGACGTTGCAGGAGCTGGCCACCATCCAGCAGGAGAAAATGCCGGTAAAGATCGCGATTATAAATAACGGATTCCTTGGCATGGTGCGGCAGTGGCAGCAGATCTTCTACGATAAGCGTTATGTGGGCACACCGATTCTTTCGCCGGATTACGTCAAGCTAGCGGAGGCATACGATATTCCCGGTGCCGTGGTCCGCCATCCGAGCGAGGTTGTTTCGGTGTTGGAGCAGGCGCATGCAACCGATGGGCCGTACCTGGTCGATTTCCAGGTAAAAGAGGAAGTGAATGTCTATCCGATGGTTGCGCCCGGCGCGGCCGTGGATGAACTGATTCGGCGGCCGAAGCCGGGTCATGTTCAGGGTTATAGCGGCGTACAGCCGAGCTGGTAATGGCTTTGCGATAGTTACGACGGCGGCAAGGAGGCAGCCAGTTGGTTGGCGCCCCCGCAAACTGAGAAAGAGAATCGCCAGAGGTGAGACCAATGCAATATACACTTGTCGCCTGGATGCGTGATAAGCCCGGTGTCCTGAATCGGGTGTCCGGAATGCTCCGCAGGCGTAACTTCAACATCGACAGCCTTCAGGTCAGTCATAGCGAAACGCCGGGAATCAGCCGCATGACATTTGTAGTGGACGGCGATGAGCGGGTGGCCGACCAGGTTGTCAAGCAGCTGCGTAAAGTCGTGGACGTCACGGCGGTGGAGGATATCACAAACCGGCTGGCCATCTTGCGAGAGCTGGCGCTGATCCGGGTGCGGACGACGCCGGCGACTCGCGGGGAGATCATGCAGTTCGCCGAGATTTACCGGGCTCAGATCGTGGATGTCAACGCTGAGAATCTGGTGGTGCAGGCGGTTGGCACGGAAGACAAAGTGGATTCGTTGATCGAACTGCTGCGCCCCTTCGGTATTGAGGAGATGGTGCGGACGGGTCGCGTTGCACTGTGTCGCGGCGATGAACGGCCCAAGCGGAATAAGCCGGCGACGTCGATTTTCAAGGCCGCGGCAAGCCTTAACGGCAGCGCTCACGCCGAAAAGTAGTAGACTAAGCGCTTGTTTGAAGCGTAAGTGGCTGTTGCTTGTGCGGACAAGGTGACCACGACTCGATTGGGCCGCCCAGTTTCCGACGCGGCGACAGTGAACCGTTGAGAAATACTCAAATACCAGGAAATCAGATCCTCGGAGGGGAAAGTGGCAACGATTTATTACGAGAATGACGCTGACATGGCGCGGTTGGAAGGCAAGAAGATCGCCGTGATCGGCTACGGCAGCCAGGGCCATGCCCATGCACTGAACATGAAGGACAGCGGCCAGGACGTTCGCATTGGGTTGCATGAGGGGAGCCGCAGCAAGGCCAAAGCCGAAGCCGACGGTTTGCGGGTTGTAAGCGTTGCCGACGCGGCCCGAGAAGCCGATTTTATCATGGTCGTCATTCCCGACCCGATCCAAGGCAAGGTATACGAGGAGCAGATTCAGCCTAACTTAGAGGCCGGCAACACGTTAATGTTTGCGCATGGTTTCAACGTGCGCTACGGCTTCATTGTTGCGCCGGATGAGGTGGACGTGTCGATGGTAGCGCCGAAGGCCCCCGGCCATCGGGTGCGAGAGGTATTTGTCGAAGGGTCAGGCGTCCCTGCCCTGGTCGCGATTCATCAGGACGCCACGGGCGATGCCCTGGCCAACGCGCTTGCCTACGCCAAGGCGATCGGTTCGGCACGAGCCGGTGTCCTGGAGACGACTTTTGCGGAGGAGACCGAGACCGACCTGTTCGGGGAGCAGACGGTCCTCTGCGGCGGGGTCAGCGAACTGATCAAGGCCGGTTTCGAAGTGTTGGTCGATGCTGGCTACCAACCCGAGATCGCCTACTTCGAGTGCCTGCACGAACTGAAGTTGATCGTCGATCTGATGTACGAAGGCGGGCTCAATTACATGCGTTACAGCATCAGTGATACGGCCGAATGGGGCGATTACAAGAGCGGCCAGAGTATTATCACCGACGAAACAAAGGAATCCATGAGAAAGATTCTGGCGGACGTCCAGTCGGGCGCATTTGCCGAAGAGTGGATGGACGAGTACCACGGCGGCGGCAAGGTTTACTACGAGAGACGCCGCAGCGAGCAGAATCAGCAGCTGGAGAATGTAGGCAAAGAGTTGCGCAAGATGATGACCTTCCTGGACGCCAAGGAAATTTAGGCTTTTGGCGCCAGGTCTGAACTGTCTGGAAAGGGGGTGGTGAACATGGATGACGGCCTTAGTGACCTTATGTTGTGCGCTGAGTCCTGCTCCGCGTTCACGACGTTCCCCGCTGCTTTGAGCAAGAGGGAACGAAACTGTCATCTCTTGAACAGAATCACCTCCGGAGGCATCTTGCCATGACCAACACAATTGATGCGCAACAACTGGACGAGACTCCTGAAGACGACGTCTCGCCGATCGATGTTGAACAGTTCCGTTTGGCCGACGTCGACGAGTGGGCGAAAGAGGTTGCCCACGGAAATACCATTCTCGTTTTCGACACTACGCTGCGCGATGGAGAACAGTCGCCGGGCGCGACGCTAAACGAGCAGGAGAAGCTTGAGATTGCCCGTCAGCTGGGACGCCTGGGGATCGATATCATGGAGGCCGGTTTTCCGGCGGCCTCACTTGGCGACCTGGCAGCTGTCAAGCGCATCGCGGAAACGGTAGGCCGTACACCTCGGAAGGACGATGACGGAAATGTAGCGGCACCGCCGATCATCGCGGGGCTGGCGAGGGCCAACAAGAACGACATCGACAAGGCCTGGGAAGCCGTGCAGGGCGCAGTGCGTCCGCGCATCCACACTTTTCTGGCCACCAGCGATATTCATATGCAGCACAAGCTGCGCATGTCGCCGAACGAGGTACTCGAAACTGTGGGCGACATGGTGCAGTATGCGCGCAGTCTCTGCGACAACGTTGAGTTCAGCCCGGAGGACGCCGGACGCAGCGACCCGGAGTTCCTGGTCAAGGTGTGTAGCGTTGCTATCCAGGCCGGGGCGACGACGCTGAATATTCCGGATACGGTCGGCTATACGACGCCGGAGGAGTTTGGCGAGCTGATCAGTTACTTGCGTGAGAATGTTGAAGGCGGCAAGGACGTAATCTTCAGCGTACATTGCCACAACGACCTGGGGTTGGCGACAGCCAACACTTTGTCGGGTGTGCAGAACGGCGCCCGCCAGGTCGAGGTCACTATCAACGGAATTGGTGAGCGTGCCGGCAATACGAGCTTGGAAGAGACGGTAATGGCGCTGTACACACGCCAGTCGGTCTTCGATCTGCGCACCAACATACGCAGCCAGGAGATCCACCGCAGCAGCGACATGGTCAGCCGATACACCGGAATGGTCATCCAGCCCAATAAGGCGATCGTTGGGACAAACGCCTTTGCGCATGAGGCCGGCATTCACCAGGACGGTATGCTGAAGAACAAGCGCACCTACGAAATTATGGATGCCGATACCATCGGGCTGCACCAGAGCCGATTGGTACTGGGTAAGCATTCGGGGCGGCATGCGCTTAGTGTGCGTCTGCAGGATATGGGTTATCACTTCGACAAGGAGAATCTGCACGAGGTCTTTGTTCGTTTCAAGGATTTGGCTGATAAGAAGAAAACGGTTACCGACGCCGATATCGAAGCGCTCGTGGCCGATGAGCTATATCAGCCGGTCGAAATCTGGGAGCTGTTGGGCGTACAGGTGCAGTGTGGAACCAACATGATGCCTACGGCGGTGGCAACGCTGCGCAATAACGAGAGCGGCGAAGAGATCACAGAGGTGAGCTTTGGCTCAGGTCCGGTTGACGCGGTCTACACCTGCATAGACAAAGTTGTACAGCAACCGAATGAGCTGACCGAGTTTCTGGTGCAGGCGGTGACTGAGGGGATCGACGCCAACGGCGACGTGACGGTGCGTATCGAGGCGCCAGAGAGCCGCGGTCATAGCAGGACTGCGCAGGGGCGCACACGGCGGCGGTTGTTCAGTGGCCGAGGGGTGGATACGGATATCATCGTTGCGAGCACGAAGGCTTATTTGCAGGCTTTGAATAAGTTGTGTGCGTCCGATGAGGACGACGCCGAGGTGGCGATTTCTGCCGGGGATTCGGAAGTGGCTACGGTTGGGATATAGTTAAGGTTGAGTGAACTCAAGCGGCGGCTGGGAAAATCCAGCCGCCGCTTTTCGTTTTCGGGTCAATTGGTTATCGGGGCGAAACGAGCGGGCGATATACATTCCGAAAGAATGTGAGTGAATTCTATAAGTAAGTGTAGTCTGAGAGTACGTCATGCCACTGATCCGGGCCGCCGCAGAGCGGCGGTGCAGCGTGGCTCAGACCGTCATGTTGACGGTATTGTCTCTAAGCTATGCTTGAGAGGCAAACCGTTTCCAAACATGGGCAATAGGCATAGGGTCCAAAAGACAGTGGCAGCGGGAAAACAGGATTACAAATGATGGCTTTCAGAAATTCCGACCTTTGATAGGGCTCAATTGAAGAATGTCGCCAAAACAACGAGCAGCAGAACGTTTGGTTTGATTGACTGCCCTCCTTCCCACACACATTCACGACATTTTGTGGACTGACTCCCTTCATTCCTTTTTGGATAGATTTCAGAATTGCCCTTCCCTCTGCATTTGACTAGTCAACTGCAAAATTGCTATTGGCAGGCTGGTCACCACTCATCTTAAATCCTTTCTGACAGAATACAGGACGGTCAAGAGGAATTCAGCCAAAAGACTGTTCTCGACTCTTTGCGCGCCTTCCCCTTCATATCAATATGAAAATGCTGGACGCGTGGCGTGTTTACAACAACATTTTTGCGAACCTTTAAGAGGAAGATTATTCATCGAATGTGGAATTCCGACTTCAGACCGGATTTCTTGGCGGATTTTTGAGGGAATCAGGAAGGTGTTCAGTGAAGAAACGTATAGGTATTCAGGCTTTGATAGCCCTCAGCTTCCTTCTCCTAATCGTCAGTGGTGCAACCGCGGCAACTTCCTCTCTTCACGCAGAAAGAAAGAAAGTCGCGCTTTCCCTTACAGGAATGCCGATTATCGGGAATAGTGGAGGTCTGGGCGGCGCTGAGAACCCAAAGTTGAAACCGGCACAAGCACCGCCGCCTGAAACTCCAGATTCAACGTCGACTCCTACACCGACACAGTCCGCAACAGGACTTTCCGTTCCGGCGCTAACCGCGACCACTACGCTGCTTTCAACAGTACAACTCAGTTGGACCTCGGTGTCTGGCGCCGACAGTTACGAGTTGAGGGTATGGTGGAACGGCCTAGGGGACTGGCAGCTCGCGACAGACAGCAAACTGAATTCCACCTCGTTTGCCCACAGAGACCGTGCCCCGGGGGAGACCTACTATTACGTCGTCGCTGCTGTCGACAGCGACGGAAGAAGAGGTCCGTGGTCGGAGCAGGTGTCCGTAACAGTCCCGGAGTCCGACTTAACGCTGGCCGCGCCTGATCTCTCGGCAGAGATCGGAGTGGGCCAAATTACGTTGATTTGGGAAGAGGTGGCGAACGCGGAAAGCTACATACTGATTGTATGGGACCAGACGACCAATGACTGGCGCGGCCTAGGCGGCGACCTGGTTGGCACTACCTTCCTACACACAGGGCTCCTCCCTGATACAGTCTACTATTACCATATCCGCGCAGTTTCGGCCGAAGGCCATACGAGCGAATGGTCGGAGCAAGTGTCCGGTACTGCCGACGCGCCCAGGACACTGACGCCCACGGTCACAGCGACTCCGACACATACGCCCCCAACTACGATTTCAGATGTTGAGGCAGCCAAGGAAAGAGCCGCGTTGGTTGCGCTATACGAAGCAACTGGCGGTTCAAACTGGGTAAGCAGCGACAATTGGCTCACCGACAAGCCGGTTTCCACCTGGTACGGTGTCCTTTCCGACGAGAGCGGCTACATATCCCATTTGGTCCTTGACGACAACGGGTTGTACGGCTCCATCCCCGTATTGGACGCCCTCACCCAAATTAAGAGCCTGAGGCTCGCTTTCAACCATTTGACCGGTCCTATCCCCGACCTGAGCAATCTCACCAGTCTTGAACTGCTGTATCTGCGCTCCAACAGGTTGAGCGGGTCGATCCCTTCCCTGGACTCCCTCGTCAACTTGACTCATCTGTATCTCGCCGAGAATGAATTGAGCGGGGAGATTCCCGATCTGGAGGCTTTGAAGAACCTGCGAGTTCTGGACCTCGGATCCAATCAGTTGAGTGGACCAGTCCCGTCTCTGGATTCGCTCGCCAATTTGCAGACACTGTCGCTCCACGGCAACCGGTTGAGCGGGCGGATCCCCAGTCTTCAGTCCCTGACTGAGTTGACTGATTTGGATCTCGGCTCCAACCGGTTAACTGGGGGGGTTCCCTCTATGGCTTCGTTAATCAGCCTCAGAAGAGTGCACCTTAACGACAATCGATTAGCCGGCCAAATCCCTAGTCTGGGGCATCTCGCTGGCTTGAAACGCCTGACTATCAGCGGTAATGAATTGACCGGTCGAATCCCGCGTCTGAGCCCTCTTTCAGAGTTGGAATACCTAGATCTCAGCCATAACCAGTTGTCAGGAGAGATCCCCAAGCTGAGCGACATTGGCAATTTAAGGTGGCTAGACCTCAGTCATAATCAGCTGGTGGGGCAGATCCCAGATTTGAGCGCTCACTCTTACTTGAAAGGGCTGCTCCTGAAAGACAATCAGTTGAGCGGGCATGCCCCGGACTTGGGCACACTTGCCGACTTGGCCTGGCTAGACATAAGCGGTAACCGGCTGACCGGATCATTTCTGGATCTTAACATTCTTACCAGTCTGGAAGGACTCATACTGAGTCGCAACAGGTTGACAGGGCCTATCCCCGACCTGAGGGCCCTTGACAAGCTGGCGTGGCTGGATCTTAGGGACAATCAGTTTTGCCGTTCTCTAAGCATATACATGGGCGGTTCAAATCGTGTCGTGTCGTCCCACCTGGATCGACTTGTTGTGTCCAACTGCACTGACACCGCACTCTCCGGGGTGCCGGGCCAACCGCGGAACGTTCGCGCATCGGTCGTTGACGAAAGTGTCGCGCTTAGCTGGGATGCGGCGGCCAATGCCACTGGCTACGATCTTCTGGTGTGGGACAGCTTCGAAAGAAAGTGGGAGACCGCCGGCGGATCGGGAGCTTCGACTACGTACAACCACAAAGTCCAGACGGACGGAAGAAATTATTATTTTCGTGTTCGCGCCCGCAACGGCGACAACGTGCGCAGTGCCTGGGCGGAGAGGTTATACGTTGCTGTAGTCCCAACGCTATTTCCGCCGCCACCAATCTCCTCTGGTCATGATATGTACTTCCAGAAGTATGTGAACGTTGGCGGCGTGGTCGTGGTCGCTCCTTCGGTCGTGTCTGACGACCAGATGGTCCGTTCGCGGGGCGTCATTTCCGGTTTGCTCGCTAACCGTCCCGATCTTCTTCAAGAAATGGCTGCCAACGGTGCCACTGTATATTATCGCGAAAGCGAGGACGAAACTGTTTCGGACTGGGAGGCGAATGCGCCAGTGAAGGATCCGCATTGTGGTTCTTTCATACAACAGGTGGCGCACTTAATGCACTTCGCGATCATTTCGCTTCCAAGCGATACGGACTTTAGTTCTCGGCTGGGCTCCCTTTACAGGGCTGCATCCAGAAGAGACTCAAAGTTAAGGGGAATTGGTGCGCCTACTGCAGAGGACTATTGGGCGGAAATGGTCAAGTACTGGCTTTGGGGATCTGTGCCATCCTCCTTGGCTACGAGCAATGGGACGGCGGCAGATTTCGATCCAGAGTTTGTAGATTTTCTTGAGGATGTCCTGGGGGAAGTGACGGTTCCCCAGTCCTGTCAGCCCTGACCCTCGACGTGAACAGGAATTTAGTTGTTGACTGTCATTTGAATGCCCAAACACAGAGGCATACAGCGAGGACTTAAGGACTATCACCTCATGAGCAAGAGTGCTACTCTCTTTGGTGCCAAGGTGCGGAAATCGTTCATTTTGATTGCCATCCTTGTAGCACTGGCCCTGCTCTCCTTCCTCGCAGACAGTACAACGCGCGCGCAGAGTGGATCCTAGACCAGTCTGGATGCCCCAAACCTGAGCGCGAATTCCTCCGGCCCGACCACGGTCAACCTACAGTGGTCTTCTGTATCCGGCGCCGATAGCTACGAGCTTCTGGCTTGGTGGTCCGGCGCCGTGAGTTGGCAAACTCTGACACTTGACAGCCCAAGCGCGACCTCATTTTTGCATGCTGACCTGACGCCCGGTCAGCGATACTATTACATTGTGGCCGCGATTGATTCCAACGGGAACAGGGGCGCGTGGTCACAGCAAAAGGACGTGATCTTACCGGAGTCCGAAGAGACCTTGACCGCGCCGGTTTTGCGGGCTGAGGCCGGCCCAGGTCAGGTCACTCTCACATGGAACGCTGTGACGACTGCGGACAGCTACGTGCTGATCTCTTATGAGTGGGCGACCAGCGCCTGGGTACCACTTGGCGGAGTACTTAAGGGCACCTCCTTTACGCATAAGGAGCTTACAGCCGGCACCACCTACTATTATCTAATCCGGTCTGTCAGCGCCGACAACACGGTCAGCGACTGGTCGGCTTTTTGGGTTCGCGACCGTTTCCGAACGGGCGGGGCCGACGGAGACGCCGACGACAACGCCGGCGCATACGCTGACTCCGACCCCAACAACGACCACAACAACGACCCCAACATCAACACCGACTCCAGATGACGCATCGGATACGACACCTGCCGCGGAGAGGGCCGCCCTAGTGGCGCTTTTTGAGGCTACAGAGGGCGCAGACTGGACTCGTAACGAAAGGTGGCTGAGCAACGAGGCTGTCTCCACCTGGTACGGCGTCACTACAGACGTAAACGGAAGCGTGACTGCGCTTCGCCTGCCGAACAACGAACTGAGCGGGTCTCTCCCGCAACTGGTTGACCTCACAAGCCTGACGGATCTGGACCTCTCAGGCAATCGGTTGTGTTTGCCGCCTGGGGCAACCTTGTCGCATTCAAATGTTGCTGTGTCCGCCCACCTGCGGAGTCTATCTTTGCCTTCCTGTGCATTCACTCAGACGCCGACTCCGACATCTACGCAGTCAGCAACGCCAACGCATACACCGACTGCCACGCTGACCCCGACGCTTACGCCCACGCCCACGCACACATCGGAACATACGGCCACGCCCACTCCCACCTACACATCGGAAAATACGCCCACGCCCACGCACACATCGGAACATACGCCCACGCCGACTCCGACGGCAACGGAAACATTGACGCCTACGCAAACTTTGACGCCAACGCCAACGGCGACTACTTCTGCGTCCATGCTATCCAAGCCGGTATTGACTGCGAGGCGCACCGGGGCAAACGAGATCCAGCTCAACTGGAATGAGGTCCCGGGCGCCGCGATTTACAGCCTCTGGATTTGGTGGGACACCGCCGTCAGCTGGCAGAACTTAGGGGGCCCAGCGTATACAGGAACTTCCTACACAATTCGGGAGCTCGCGCCAGGCCTGACCTATTCTTTCGCGGTGCGCGCAGTCGGCGATCAGCTTCTGAGTCCCTGGTCAGATTATCCGAGTGTGGCCATACCCGCGTCCTCGGCACTTACAGAGGGGACTGGAAATCGGGCGGCGTTAAAGACATTCTATGACGGAACCGACGGCGCCAGTTGGACGAGAAACGACCGCTGGCTGACCGACGCACCGATTGACACCTGGTACGGTGTTGCAACCGACGGCACTGGTAGGGTGACGAGGCTGCTCCTCTCGAGTAACGGCGTGACAGGGCCGATCCCGAGCCTGAGCGCATTTGCAGGGTTGACGCATCTGGACCTCAGCGTCAACCCGTTAACCGGCGCGATACCGGACTTAGACGCCCTTACCAATCTAAGAGAGCTGATCCTTGATAACAGCCAGTTGAGCGGGGAAATCCCATCTTTGAGCTCGCTCACCAATCTGACCAGGCTGTCCATTAGCGGCAACCAGTTGACTGGAACAATCCCGACTCTGGGCACGCTCACCAGCCTGACGCACCTGTTTCTGTACAATAACCAGTTAAGCGGTTCATTCCCGGCGTTGCGTGGTCTTACCAAGCTGACCAGCTTGAACCTGGGTGGCAACCAGTTGACCGGACCGATTCCGAGCCTTGCCGGCCTGTCAAACCTGCAATATCTGGTTGCTCAGGGTAACCAGTTAAGCGGCCAGTTACCGGCCCTTGGCGACCTCACAAGCTTGAGGAGCCTGTCTCTCAGCGGCAACAAGCTGACCGGCGGGATCCCCGATGTGAGCTCTCTTACCAGACTCAGCAGTTTGAACCTTGGCGGCAACTTGTTGACCGGCATGATCCCCGACATTGGCGCCCTGAACGGTCTGATTACCCTGGCTCTCAGCGGCAACCAGTTGACGGGAGAGATTCCTGTTCTGAGCCACATCACTCACTTGAGAACTCTTGCTCTAAGCAACAACCGGTTAGAGGGCGAGATCCCTGATCTTAGCGCTCTTTCCGACCTGACGACTCTGAGTATCGAGGGCAACGACTTGTGTCTCCCGTTAGGCACGGATCTTTCTGTGTTGCATGCCGATGTGGCCCTACACCTGAAGAGCATCGGACTGTATTACTGCGGAGACGAAGGGCTTCCGGTTTCGCCAACCGCGACGGAGGACAGAGCTGCGCTGGTCGCGCTCTACAACGCAACTGGCGGCGCAAACTGGATGAACAGTGACAGTTGGCTTACCGAGGAGCCGCTTGCCAACTGGTACGGCGTCACCACCGACGACAATAGCGGCCGCGTTACGGGGCTGCGCCTTGAGGGCAATCAGTTAAATGGCCAGATTCCGGCTTTGGGCGCGCTTAACAGACTGACAGCGTTGCACCTGGGAGGCAACAAGCTGAGCGGCCAGATCCCATCACTAAACGCCCTCACAGCATTGACAAGCCTAGACCTCAGCTCCAACGAGTTGAGCGGGCCGATCCCGACTCTGAACGCACTTTCCAACCTGGAAAGTTTGAACCTCCGGGGCAATCAGTTAAGCGACAAGATCCCGGTTTTGGACACTCTTTCCAGTCTGACTGCGCTGTATCTTAACGACAATAAGCTGAGCGGACAGATACCGGATATGAGTCCTCTCACCAAACTCAAGTACGTCGATCTCAGGAACAACGAGTTGACCGGTCCGATCTCGGGATTGAAAGCCCCCGCCAGCCTGGAGAGGTTGCGCCTGGGCTCCAACCAATTGAGCGGGGCGATCCCCGACCTGGGCGCGCTCACCAAACTGTCCATGCTGGAACTCCACGCCAATCAGTTGACCGGGCCACTACCTGATTTGCAGGCCCTCACGCATTTGTGGTGGCTCAATTTCAATGACAACCAGTTGACTGGGTCGCTCAACGACTTGAACCCCTCCACAAACCTGGTTCATCTTTACATATCTTCCAACCAATTGACCGGTTCGTTACAGGCTCTGAGCACCCTTACGATTCTGGAGAATCTAGACCTTAGCGGCAACCAGTTGACAGGCGATATGCAGACTCTGAGCGGTATCACCAACCTGAAAGGCGTTGACCTGAGCAACAACCGGTTGACAGGCCAGATCCCGGCTCTGGACGCACATACTCTTTTGAAGACCCTTGATCTCAGTTCCAACCAGTTGGACGGTCGCGTGCCTGCCCTGAGCTCTGTCACCAGCCTGGAGGAAATCAATCTCAGTTCTAACCAACTGAACGGACGGATCCCTGCCCTGAGTGCTCTGGTCAGCCTGAAAAGCTTAGACCTCAGTAATAACCAGCTGGACGGTCAGATTCCTTCGCTTAGCGCACTCGCCGGCATGGATGAGATGGATCTAAGCAATAATCAGTTGAGCGGCCAGATCCCGGACCTTAGCTCCCTTGACAGCTTGACCAGCCTAGACCTAGCAGGCAATCAGCTGTGCTTGCCGGAAGGCACGAGCCTTTCCCACTCAAACAGTGGCGTGAACGCCCATCTGCAGAGCCTGAAACTGCCGTCTTGCGAAAGCATCGCGGATAGGGACGCGTTGGTAACGCTCTATAGCTCAACGGGCGGCGTCAGCTGGACCAATAGCGACAATTGGCTGAGTGCTGAACCTCTCTCTGCCTGGTATGGCGTCACTGCGACGGTCAGCGGACGGGTGACTTCCCTTAGCCTCCCGAATAACGTTTTGACCGGGACGATCCCTGCTCTAAGCGTCCTCACGAGCCTGACTACTCTGGAACTCGGCGACAACGAGTTGAGCGGCCATGTCCCGGCCTTGGATGCGCTCACCGGTCTGACTTCCCTGGACCTTAATGACAATCAGTTGGACGGACCGCTTCCGGACCTGAGCGCTCTTACAAGCCTGACAAGCCTTGATCTCTCAGGAAATGAGCTATGCCTGCCCCAAGGAGCCAGCCTTTCCCATTCGAGCAGTGCGGTCGCCTCCCATCTGCAAAGCCTCAACCTTGCCGCCTGCCCAGAGATTGGGGCTCCGACGATGCCAGTCACGATGACAGACAGGACTGCCCTTGTGGCGCTTTATGATGCCACCGACGGCGGCAATTGGACGCGCAAGGACAATTGGCTGAGCACTGAGCCGCTTTCCACCTGGTATGGTGTCACCACTGACGCGAACGGCCGAGTTACGCGTCTGTCTCTGGTGACAAACGGGTTGAAAGGTGAAATCCCTGATGTTGGTGCCCTTACTGAATTGACAACACTGGTCCTCACCGACAACGAGTTGAATGGAGCAATCCCTAATCTGGGCGCCTTGACCAAACTGACCAGCCTGCATCTGGACAGTAACTACCTGACCGGGGCAGTTCCGGACCTTAGTTCGCTCACTCAATTGACAAAGCTGATCCTGAATTTCAACGAACTGACCGGATCGTTTAAGGACCTGAGCGATCTGACCAAACTGGAAATCGTGTACCTCGATGCCAATGAATTGACCGGTACGATCCCTGATCTCAGCGACCTCACCTTGCTGAAGGAGTTGAGTATCGGCTACAACGACTTAAGCGGGTCGATACCGGATCTGAGCGCCCTCATCGAACTGACTTGGCTTTCACTGGGTCCCAACGACTTGACAGGTTCGATTCCCGATCTGGGCGCCCTCACTAAATTGACAGACCTTTACTTCGGTTTCAACGACCTGAGTGGTGGTATCCCGGATCTGAGTGACATAACCGAACTGAAGCTGCTGAGTTTTGATTTCAATGATTTGAGCGGCGAGATTCCGGATTTAAGCGCTCTCACCAAACTCACGGAGGTGAGCTTCGCCGGCAACGGTCTTACCGGCTCGATTCCTGATCTTAGCGACCTGACCGCCCTGACGATCCTGTACCTTAACCACAACCAGTTAACCGGGTCGATCCCTGACCTGAGCGACCTCACAGATCTGACGGAACTAAGCTTCGCAAACAACCAGTTGGGGGGATCGATCCCTAATCTGAGCGACCTGACCAGCCTGACGCTTCTCAATCTCCGGAACAACCAGTTGACCGGTTCAATCCCCGATCTGAGCGACCTCTCCATGCTCACCAGACTCTATCTCAACAACAACCAGTTGACCGGGCCGATTCCTGACCTGGGCACTCTGACCAGCCTGGAGTAGCTTGACCTTTCTGACAATCAGTTGTGCCTGCCTGACGGTGCCAGTCTATCGCATCCGCATGAGGAGGTGGACGCGCATTTGAAGAGCCTCAGCCCGGCTGCTTGCACAAGCTCCTGAGTTATGCCGGCGTCGGGGATCGCGCAGGACCAGACTCCGGCCGCGGGCGAAGGATTGGGCATTTAGACACAGGCCGCTTAGCCAGACCGAGTTGGTCAGTCATTCGACGCGTACATGAGGCCTCAGGAGTCCCGTTTTGGCGTAGCGACATTCTGCCGGCGACGGGCCGTAAGTGGCTGGGACGTGCGACACGTATGCAGCCACGCCGGCTGGCGAGCAGTATGGCGGCTCAAAGGATCCCTATAACAGAAGAGCAAGCCTTTTGAGGTCCCGAGATCAATCAGACCGGCCTAGCAAATGCTTTACTGCCTCGACCGACTATATAGCTGCGTATTGCGAAGATTTCTTTGCATTGAATGGTGATGGATTCCTGCCCTCTGAACATCCGTACCGACAGATTTCTGAAGCCGGTTGGCCCTGGGTGGGCTGGTGGGAGAGGAGATTTTCTGACGACGGCAAAAGAAAGTATTACGAAGGGTCACTGCATTGACAACGGCTCTAGCTTTTTCATCAGGCACGCAAGTTACCCTTGCTCGACCGATCACATACCTTCCTACGCGTCCATTTCTGGTTAGACTCCAGGAACATGACCTGCCACGGGACCGGTTCCCGATGCAACGCGCAGTTCGGGGCAGATTTCCTTCCTCCTCCATCTCAAGTGCCCGCCCTGATTCAACAGACTGGTCACTGGCCGGGGCTGGAGCCCTTGTATGGGCGGAAGAGGGAACCACCAGTACCGACTTGGTGACTCGCACTTCGTTCCTGTTTTCTGCCTGCCCTGATTCCATTTGTCACAGAGAACGTGGGGCTGACAAAGACGGTCTCAGAAAATAAGGGGTTCGCCAAAGGGGCCAATAATTGACCTACTGCCCAATCTCGTGTAAGTTATGCGAAATTTTGAGGGGGCTAGCCCCTTGAAATACTCCTGATGGCAAGGCTTTCGCGATTCGACAACGACGTCCTCGGGTCTTGGCATACGCTCTACTTTCGCATCAACCCCTCAGATACAGAGTCAGTTTGTATAACCGTATGCCCTGAGGGCCCGACACGAAACGTAAGGCTCTATTTGGGAGATGACGTTATGTCGGATGCCAGGAGATTCACCACAGCAGCGACTTGGTCAGCCGTTACACAGGCATGGTTATCCAGCCAAACAAGGCGATCGTTAGGATACACGCCTTTGCGCACGAGGCCGGCATTCACCAGGACGGTATGCTGAAGAACAAGCGCAACTACAAGACCATGGACGCCGACACTATCGGTTTGCATCAGAGCCGCCTTGTTCTGGGTAAGCACTCGGGCGGCCATGCCCTGGGCGTACGTTTGCAGAAGATGGGTTACCATTTCGACAGCCAGAACTTGAACGAGGTCTTCACGCGTTTCAAGGATCTGGCAGA
Source organism: Caldilineaceae bacterium (assembly GCA_958295845.1). Taxonomy (GTDB): domain Bacteria; phylum Chloroflexota; class Anaerolineae; order Caldilineales; family Caldilineaceae; genus Bin5. Next base: position 2,291,421 of record OY282376.1, on the reverse strand, counting down.
CAAGAAGAAGACTGTAACCGACGCCGACTGCGGTGGCCACGCTGCGCAATAACGAGACGGGCGAGGAGGTCACGGAGGCCAGTTTTGGCGCCGGGCCTGTGGATGCGGTCTACACGTGCATCGACAAGGTAGTACAGCAGCCGAATGAGCTGACCGAGTTTCTGGTGCAGGCGGTGACTGAGGGGATCGACGCCAACGGTGACGTGACGGTGCGTATCGAGGCGCCAGAAAGCCGCGGTCATAGCAGAACTGCGCAGGGGCGCACGCGGCGGCGGTTGTTCAGTGGCCGAGGCGTGGACACGGGCATCATCGTTGCGACCACGAAGGTTTATCTGCAGGCATTAAATAAGTTGTGCGCCTCTGATGAGGACGACGCTGAGGTCGCGATTGCTGCCGGGGATTCGGAGGTTGCTACGGTAGGGATTTAGTTAAGGTATCGAGCAAAGGGGCGGCGATACGGGAGAAACCGAATCGCCGCCCCTTTTTTTGTTCCCTGGAACTGAGAAGAAACGACCATTCAGTTCTCATCTTTTTTTCTATTCAGCGGTGTTGATTTCATGGCGACTACAGACCAAGAGCCCCGGGCCACCAGATTCTGCAGAAAGGCTGAGCAATGGTATCAGCCGTTTTTCAGAGTTTTCCTCGCGCTATTCCTACTCGGTACAATTCTGCCGCCTGCAACTGCAAAGGCACAGGATGCCTCGCCTACGTTTACGATTTCCGAGTGCGAGGAAGTCGAAGAAGAACTCCTACTAAGTGACCTCAATCGTATCACTAGTACTGTGTTGGAACGAGAAAAGAGTGGGTTAGATTTAGACAGGATTGTCGAGAGAAATTGGGTAGAACTTGACCTAGATGGCGTAGTGGACAGCGCGGTTGACGAGGCTACTGAACGGGTTAGAGCAGAAAGAGGTACGGTGGATCGAATCTTTTCCGGTTGGTCCGAGGAAAAGGCAGCAGAGTTTGCGGAGGCAATTGCCAATCAGGCTTTCGACTCTCCAGAATTTCGCACAGCTATTGACAGCCTGTCCTCGGCAATTGTCGAAGACTTGACCGTCGAGATTCATTTGATGACAGTGAAATCTGCTTCTTCTGCATTCTTATGTGTGCAGGAATTCATCGGCGCCAAGTTTTCTGACGTCATGTCGGAAGTCTTGGAGGATAGTACGAAAGCCTGGTTGGAAAGTCTTGAATTAGGAAACATTGAAGGAGAGACTGACTTTGTCGATTTGGGAGACCGGACATTGTCATTTGTCGGCATTGGCGCAATCGTGGGCACACAAATTGCTAATGTTATTGCCAGAAGGGTCGCCCAAGGAATTCTTGGTAAAGTCGTCACGCGAATTCTTGGTAGGGCGGCCACCGCAGCCGTCCCCGTTGCAGGCTGGGTAATCGGTGGGGCCCTGATAATTTACGACGTATATCAGGCTTGGAATGGTTCATTGCCTCAGATTCAGGATGACCTCAAGTCTGAAAATGTGAAGGAAACCATCCGCGATGAAATAGTTCTTGTTGTGGATCAGGAATTAGCAAACTCAATGCCCGGCATCTCCCAATCAGTCACGATCGAGATCTACAGACGGTGGCGGAGTTTCCTTCAGGACTTCGAGCACGTCCTGAGGCTGGCCGAAAGTAATGAAGAGTTTCGTCTTTTGCTGGAAGACGTTACGCCCGACCAGGTTGACAAGCTGTCCGAATTGGTTGAGGTGACGGTCGATGTACTAGGCATAGAGTGGTTGAACAGACTAATCAGCTCGGGTGAATTCAGACTTATCTTAGATCTGCCTAGAGCGTCATTCAAGATTCTGCGTGACACGTCTGATCCGGGCTTGGTCCTGAGGTGGGCCCAAGTTGCCGAAGTGAGAATTGTCGGTGTGGCAGAGACGGAACTCTACAAGTACACATCGCCCGAAATGGTTGGGGATCTTGAGACACTGGAGAAGATTCTAGCTCTGGAAGACACATTGTTGATGCAGGACCTGGTGCAGAGAGGAGTGGAAGAACGAGAGGCATTGCTGGGATTGCCTACTGCGCAGACAAAGTGGATACTTTCAGATTTGTCCAGTTCACAGACTGACTGGGTGATCTCTTATCTCTTGGATCTGCCTTTGTCCTCTCGAGTCCTGCTGGTGGAGTACTTAATTCGGGATCGTGGCCTGATCTCCCTCTTACAGGAGACAGAGGGCTTGCAGTCGCAGTTTACTGTTGTTCTCAACTTGGCTGGAGAATTCAGTGAAATCAATTCGATGCTAGTCGAAACACCTGCTGACCAAGTGGAAAAACTGTCATTGCTGGTTGAGGTGGCGACCGTGGCTTTGGATGCGGAGCAGGTAGCGGACATGGTCGAATCGGGTCACTTCAAGGAGATTCTCGCACTTCCTCAGACAACCTTTGAAATCCTTCGTGAAACTGGTAGTCCGCAAGTAGTTCTCGATTGGGCCGGACTGGCGGGCGACTCTATCGTGCAAGTAGTGGAGAAGGGGCTCTACCTCGTTTCGCTTCCAGTGGATTACACTGGTAGGGAGGAGTTGGAACGCGTGCTTGCCCTTGAACACGATCTTGCGATCCAGAGACTCATGGCCATGGAGCCGGAAGAAAGAGAAACCGTGCTTCATCTATCGGCGGAAGAGGCAAGAGGCGCCCTGTTATCTGATTTGTCCGAAGATGAACTGTCCTGGTTCGCATCCTATCTTCCGGACCTTTCAACTAAGGCCCGGCAACTATTCGCAATAAAAATAACCCAGAATCCGGAGCTGGTAACCGTTCTGCAAGGTTCTAAGGAACTGGAGCAAGAGTTTGAACGTGTGCTAGAACTTGCTACCCAATTTCGGCGTTTGAGAATTACCTTGGAAACTGCTGATGTGAATGACATAGAGAAGCTCTCGGACCTAGTCGTCATTGCGGAGGATAGCCTTGCCCCCGATTTGCTGCCAGGATTCTACGACTCTGGGCAGTTTGAGAAGCTACTCGCCTCACCTCAGTCAGCATTTCTAATCCTGAGCTGGAGCAGGAATCCAGCATTGACACTCGAGTGGGCGCAATTGGCCGGGGACGCAATTGATAAAGTCGTCGAGACAGAGCTGTATAAGGAAGCGGACCCCGATCACTTCAGGAGTCGAGAGGAACTCGACAAGGCGCTAGCCCTTATTGGTTCGGAAGCTTTGACATGGTTAATCCAACTGGAAGCAGAAACGAGGGAATCTGTATTTTCGTTGGATTCGGACCCCGAAATGATTTGGCTCCACGAGTATAGTACGGGCCTGACAGAAGAAGACATTGTTCTCGTAGCACATTCAATTGACCAGAAACCGGCTATGTTGGCTGAGCTTGACAATGAGAGTGTTGGGCAGTCTGTGAAGAGTTCGCAGAACTTCGAGCAAGCCTTGGCTTTCGTCTCTGAGAGAGTCGAGAAGCCTCTAGCCTGGTGGCCCAATGCATTAATGCTGTCAGGCGCGATTGATTTCTCCTCTGGCAACCAACCCTGGCAACTGTACTGGCACTACCATCAGACACAATCAATCATTCTCTTGGGAGCGCTCCTTCTACTGGTGGCGCTAGCGCTCTCAGTCGTCTGGCTTCGACGCGGCCAGCGCCTGCCGAAGGTTCGTGACCATATGAGTCGACTCTTGGGAGGTCAAGCATAGTGCAGAAGCCAAACCAGAAGCAGCGATACAGTCTGACAGTCTCTTTTTTCGTCTCGATACTGATTATGTCGTTGTCGCTCCCAAGTGCGGCCAGGGCTCAAAGTACCGCTCCTGGCTCCTACACATTTGAAGAATGTGACCAGGTTGACGAAGCCAGTCTGCGCGACGAATTGAACAGGATCACCCAGACGGTGGTGGCGGATGAGCAAAGTAGTCTCAATGTGGCCGAGATAATAAATCGCCACTGGCGAGACATGGGAATGGACTTGAGAGTAGACAATGCCGTAGAAGAAGCAATTGAATTGGTAGGCAGTGATACAGGCTTCTGGGAACTGATCTGGTCGGCGTGGTCTCCATCCAAAGCCGAAGAGTTGGCAACGAAGGTGGCTGACGAAGCTTTCGGCTCCGATGGATTCGCGAGTCGGTTCGACGAACTTTCGACTCTGGTCGCAGATGACATCGTGGATGAGATTCGATTGGTGACGGCTAAATCGGCGTCCTCGGCATTGATCTGCGTGCAGGAATTCATCGGTGGACGCTTCTCAAAAACGTTAACAGCAGAGTTGAACCGGCAGATAGAGGCAGAATTGGAACAGTTGAAGCTCGATCCGGATACCGATCAGAGCTTCCTTGACATCCTCGAGATTCATTCGAGTCTCGCGGGTGGCGTCGGAGTGGTTATCGGTTCAACAATTGGGGTCGAGTTAGCCAAGAGGCTGGCCAGCGTCCTTACGAAGAATATCATTGGCCGAATCCTGTCACGTATCCTAGTCAGAGTTGGAACCTTTGGCATCCCTTTCGTTGGTTGGATTGTCGGAGGCGCTCTTGTCGTCATCGACCTGTACAACTCCAGAGACGGCGCGCTGCCTTTCATCCAAGACTCATTCCAAGAAGACGCTGTCAAGACTGAAATGCAAGAATGGATGGCTGAGGCTGTGAGTGAAGGGATGCGACTGGAAATGCCTACTCTGGCGAGAAATGTTGCAGATAGCGCTTTCAGCCAGTGGCAGGAATTCCGCCGGAAGTTTGCTCGCGTCCTCGAATTGTCCGAGACGAATCCACGCTTCAAGCAGATTCTGGACTTCACAGAGGTCGATCAGCTCGCCAAGCTTTCAGAACTGGTTGCATTGGTGGAAGAGTATGAGCCGGACAGGCTGGAGGATCTGCTCAATTCAGGGAAGTTCGAGTTCATGCAAACTCTTCCTGAAGAAGCATTGGAGATTTTCCGGCATTCGGGAAGTTCGGAAACTCTCATGAGTTGGGCCGAACTTGCTAGCGACCTCATTGTCAATGTGGTCCAGCACCAATTGTATCTCGTGAGTGAAGCAGCTGACTTTGTGGACCGCGATGCATTGGAAAACGTCTTAGGGCTAGAAGACGAGACAGCCATTCGTAAGTCGATGTCACTGAATTCGGAGGAGAGAGAGGCTCTCTTGGCCCTTTCATTGGAATCTGCTCGATCCTTGCTCCTCGGCGATTTGAACACAGAACAACTTTCTCTAATCGCCACTACGTATTTGACGGCACTGTCGCCTCAGGATGCAGAATTTCTGGCGAGTTTCGTTCTGAACAATCCGGCACTGATTTCTTTGCTCGAAAGCGAACCTGTTCAGAATGCGTTACTTCAAAGTCAGAGCCTGCAGGCAGCACTTAGCTTTCTCTCAGAAGGAATGAATAGGGAGCAGTGGCCAGGCAGAGTTATCCAAGTCTTTGAGGACTTGGGACCCGTGCTTTCCGGCGATGTCTCCTGGCTGCTGTTCTGGGTAAAGAATGGAAGTACCATTAGCAATCCGCGCAACTCGCTCCCCATTCTAGGTGGATTGCTACTGCTGTTTTTCATTCTGAAAATCGCTTGGGGTCGTCGCCGCACGGAGGTGAATGTGACCGTCAATGTCCCAGATCACCGCGAGGCAGACAGGGAACGAAAATGAAACTGATCGCCCTCGATCAACCCCACCGCTCAGACGTCGAAGTTGGCGAATTCCTATTCGTTGTGGTCGTTTACGCGGCTAACATCGTAAGGGATGTCAGAGAAAACATCCGCAATCTCGTCGGCGGGCGCATGACCCATTACGAAGCACTGATCGAAAAAGCAATCGAGCAGGGCCTGGCCGATTTGGAGCAGAAGGCGTCAGATCGGGGTTATGATGGGGTCCTTGGCGTGAAATTCAGCCATCCTCTGGTCGTAGATGGTGGTGTCGAAGTAATCCTGTACGGCAATGGTTATCGCTTTACCGCAGAAGGGCCGGAAAGTTGACGTACTGATAAATCTCGTGTAAATTATGCGAAATGTTAGGGGGCTAGCCCTCTAGAATACTCCTGTTGGCAAGGTTTTCGCGATTCGACAACGACGTCATCGGGTCTTGGCACACGCTCTACCTTCGCATCAACCGCTCAGATGCAGAGTCGGTTTCGTATAACCGTATGCCCTGAGTGCCCGGCGCGAACGGTATGGCTCTATTTAGGAGATGACGTTATGTCGGAAATGCAACTTAATCCTTCCTGTTGTAACAAGCCCACTCCCCACTCGCAGCCCGGTCTGCCGGCCAAGCAAGGCCTGTACGATCCGAGGTATGAGCATGACGCTTGCGGCGTTGGATTTGTTGTCAACATAAAGGGCGAGAAGTCAAACGCCATCGTCTCTCAAGGCCTGGAAGTTCTACATAACCTTGCGCATCGGGGTGCGTGCGGATGCGAGCCGAACACCGGCGACGGGGCCGGCTTACTGATGCAGATGCCCGACAAGTTCATGCGTAAAGTCGCGGCAAAGGAGGGGATTGAATTGCCTCCTGAGGGGGAGTACGCTGTTGGGATGGTATTTCTTCCGCCAAGACGGGAATACCGTTTTCTGTGTGAGCAGCAGTTTGAAAGGATAATCCGGTCGGAAGGGCAGACCGTGCTTGGCTGGCGCACAGTTCCTACAGCCAATGATGAGCTGGGCCACACCGCTCGCATTGGGGAACCGGTCGTACGCCAGATCTTTATCGGGCGTAACCCTAACCGGCTGACCGGAGACGACGACCTTTCCTTTGAACGCAAGCTATATGTGATTCGAAAGCAGGCCGAAAACCGGATCCGCTATTCCCAGCTTCGGGAGGGCGACGCCTTCTACGTTGCCAGCCTCTCTTCGCGCACCATCGTCTATAAGGGCATGTTGATGGCGCCCCAGGTCAAGGGATTCTATCTTGATCTGTTGGACGAGGATATGGAATCGGCTCTGGTCGTTATTCACTCCCGCTTCAGCACCAATACTTTCCCCAGTTGGGAGCGCGCGCATCCCTATCGGTACATGATCCACAATGGTGAGATCAATACTTTGCGCGGCAATGAAAACTGGATGTACGCGCGCCAATCGCATTTCGAGAGCGAACTGTTTGGCGACGACATCAAAAAGATTCTGCCCATCATCCATGACGACGGCAGCGACTCGGCCAAATTCGACGAGACGCTGGAATTCCTCTATCTTTCCGGGCGCACTCTGCCGCACGCGATGATGATGATGATCCCGGAGCCGTGGTCGCAGCATGAGACGATGAGCGACGCCAAGAAGGCGTTCTACGAGTACCACAGCACGATGATGGAGCCGTGGGACGGGCCCGCTTCGATGGTCTTTACCGACGGGACGATTGTGGGCGCTGTGCTGGACCGAAACGGGCTGCGCCCCTCGCGGTACTGCGTAACCAAGGACGACATGGTGGTAATGGCTTCGGAGGTGGGCGTACTGCCGATAGAGCCGGACCGCATACTCCAGAAGTCGCGGCTAGAACCGGGCCGCATGTTTCTGGTCGATACGTCGGAGGGTCGAATCATCTCTGACGAAGAGCTGAAAGAGACGATGGCTTCTGCCCACCCCTATCGGGAGTGGCTCGACGAACATTTGGTCCGTTTGGACGAGATTCCAGAGCCGGAGGCGGAGGTGCCGGGCGTTGACCACAGTACGATGCTCGCACGGCAGCAGATATTCGGTTACACATTTGAGCAGCTGCGCATTCTTTTGGCGCCGATGGCTACAGACGGGGTAGAAGCGCTGGGCGCGATGGGTAACGATACCCCGGCCGCAGCTCTGTCCAACCACTCGCAGCTGCTCTACAACTATTTCAAGCAACTCTTTGCCCAGGTGACCAACCCGCCCATCGACGCCATCCGTGAGGAGCTAATCACCGCTACCGAAGTGATGATGGGAACCGAGCTAAATTTGCTTGAGACCAAGCCAGAGAACTGCCGCCAACTCAAGCTGAAGCAGCCAATCATCACCAACCAGGAACTGGCCAAGATTCGGCACATTGAGAGCAGCGGCGCAGAAGGTTTCCGTGCGACGACTCTTCCGATTCTATTCGACGTGAACGGCGGACGGGAAGGGCTGGAGCAGGCGCTCGAAGATCTGTTCCAGGCCGCGACGGAGGCCATAGAGGATGGGGTCAATATCCTGATCCTTTCTGACCGCGGCGTCGGTCCCGGTATCGCCCCAATCCCAGCTTTGCTGGCAACATCAGGGCTGCATCATCATTTGATCCGAAATGAGACAAGGACCCAGACCGCACTGATCGTCGAATCAGGGGAGCCGCGTGAGGTCCATCATCTCGCACTTCTGATTGGGTTTGGCGCGACGGCGGTAAACCCCTACCTGGCTCTGGAGACGCTGGACCAGATGATCGAGGACCGGCTCCTTGTCGGCATTGACCACGACACGGCGATGTACAACTATGTCAAGGCGGCAATGAAGGGTGTCACCAAGGTGCTGTCAAAGATGGGCATCTCGACAATCCAGAGCTATTGCGGGGCCCAGATATTCGAGGCGCTCGGCTTGAGCCAGAGACTAATCGACAAGTATTTCACCTGGACATCCAGCCGTGTCGAAGGCATTGGTCTCAAGGAGATTTTCAGCGAAATCAAGATTCGGCACGATCGAGCCTATCCTGTCCGCCTCTATGCACAGTCCGAGTCCAACGGCCACGGTCTCGTTGCAGCGAACGCAGAGGCGACGGCAGCCAACGGCAATGGACACGGCGGGCAACTGCTTTCGCCAGGCGGTGATTACCAGTGGCGTAAAGACGGGGAACTGCACCTTTTCAATCCCCGTACCGTGCACCTGTTGCAGAAGGCCACGCGCGACAACGACTACAGTTCCTTCAAGGCCTATACGAAGGACATTGACGAGATGAACAAGGAATGGTGCAACCTGCGCGGCCTCCTGGAGTTTGATTTTGAAGGGGCCACGAGCATCCCTATCGAGGAGGTTGAATCGGTCGAGTCTATCTGCAAACGATTCAAGACTGGGGCCATGTCCTATGGTTCGATCAGTAAAGAGGCGCATGAGACCCTGGCGATCGCGATGAACCGCATCGGGGGGCGGAGCAACACGGGCGAAGGCGGCGAAGATCCGGCGCGTTACATGCTTGAATCGAACGGTGATTCGAAGAACAGCGCTATCAAGCAGGTGGCATCTGCCCGCTTCGGGGTAACCAGCAACTATCTTGTCAATGCCAGAGAACTGCAGATCAAGATGGCACAGGGCGCCAAGCCGGGCGAAGGTGGTCAGCTGCCAGGCAAGAAGGTCTACCCGTGGATCGCGGAGGTGCGGCACTCGACGCCGGGCGTGGGACTGATTTCGCCCCCGCCGCACCATGACATCTATTCTATTGAGGATCTGGCCGAGTTGATCCATGACCTCAAGAACTCCAACCACCATGCCCGGATCAATGTCAAACTGGTGTCGGAGGTTGGGGTCGGCACGGTCGCCGCGGGCGTCGCCAAGGGCCATGCCGACGTTATTCTGATCAGCGGCCATGACGGGGGCACGGGTGCTTCGCCGCAGACGAGCATCAAGCATGCCGGGCTGCCCTGGGAGCTGGGCGTAGCCGAGACACACCAGACGCTGCTGATAAACAATCTGCGGAGCCGCGTGGTTGTCGAGACCGACGGGCAGCTCAAGACGGGTCGCGACCTTGCGATCGCTGCCCTGTTGGGGGCGGAGGAGTTCGGCTTCGCCACGAGTCCGCTGGTGGCGCTTGGCTGCATCATGATGCGCGTCTGTCACCTGGACACCTGTCCAGTAGGCGTGGCAACGCAGAATCCCGAACTGCGAAAAATGTACACGGGGGACCCCCAGCACGTTGTCAATTTCATGTACTTTATCGCCCAGGAGTTGCGGGAGTACATGGCGAAGCTTGGTTTCCGGACCGTAAATGAGATGTTAGGCCGCACCGACTGCCTGGAAGCGCCACTTTCGATTGACCATTGGAAGGCGCAGGGCATCGACCTGACCGCTATCTTGCATCGACCCGACGTGCCAGAGGACTGGGGGCGCTATTGCCAGATAGACCAGGACCACGGACTCGACATAGCACTGGACAATACGACTCTGCTCGAACTCTGCAAGCCCGCGCTGGAGAACAGCGTAGAGGACGTACAGCAGGCCCACGCAGCCGAGAGCGGCGACGGGCGGGAGGTCGTACTTGATCGAGTCAAGGAGTCTCTCCCCATTCGCAACACGAACCGTGTTGTGGGTACCATTACGGGCAGTGAGATCACTCGCCGCTTCGGACCGGACGGGCTGCCTGAGGACACAATCCAACTGCACTTCCGGGGCGCGGCTGGTCAGAGTTTCGGAGCCTTTATACCCTCAGGGATGACGTTGGAACTCGAGGGTGACGGCAACGACTATTTTGGTAAGGGGCTCTCGGGCGGCAAGATCATCGCCTACCCGCCGTACGGCTCAACATTCAAAGCCGAAGACAACATTATCATTGGCAATGTGGCTTTTTATGGCGCGACGAGCGGCCAGGCCTACGTTCGCGGCATGGCCGGTGAACGCTTCTGTGTTCGAAACTCGGGTATGCACGCGGTGATTGAGGGTGTAGGCGACCATGGCTGCGAGTACATGACAGGCGGACGGGTGGTCGTGTTGGGGCGGACCGGACGGAATTTCGCGGCTGGCATGTCCGGCGGTATCGCCTATGTCCTGGACGAAGAACCGGTGGACGGCGTCCATTTCGACAGGCGCGTGAACCTGGAAATGGTCGAGATCGGGAAGCTAGAAGACGCGGATGAGATCGCCGAAGTCCGAGAAATGGTCCAGCGCCACTATGCCTACACCAACTCGGAAGTGGCCGGACGGATCCTTTCGGACTGGGATAATTACGTAGACAAATTTGTGAAGGTGTTGCCGAGAGATTACAAGCGCATGCAGCAATGTCTCGCGGAAGTAGAAGCCATGGGTCTCAAAGGGGCGGAGGCAATGATGGCCGCATTCGAGCGCAACAGCCAGGACGTGGCGGCGCGCGTGAGCGGGAATTGAGCACTGCGTAACTGAGTACAACGACCCTGTATTGCGCGTTAACCCTTTCCACGCAATACGCAGCCAGGAGACTTCGAATGGGTAAACCAACCGGCTTTCTTGAATTCGAGCGGCAGCCATTTCCGGAGCGCGCGCCCCTTGAACGAATTCAAGATTGGGACGAGTTTCATCTCCACCTGTCGACGCAGGACCTACAGGAGCAGGGCGCCCGCTGCATGGACTGCGGCATTCCCTTTTGCCATACGGGGACGATGCCGGAGGGCGGCTGCCCCATCAATAACCTGATCCCTGAGTGGAATGATCTGGTCTATCAGAACCGCTGGCGCGAGGCGCTGGACAGACTGCACGCGACCAATAATTTCCCTGAATTTACCGGTCGCGTCTGCCCTGCCCCGTGTGAAGGGTCGTGCACGCTTGGCATTATCGAGCCTCCTGTCACGATCAAGAGCATTGAGTGCGCGATCATCGACAAGGGATTTGAGGAGGGCTGGGTCGTAGCTCAGCCACCGGCCATACGGACCGGCAAAAAGGTGGCGGTCGTCGGATCGGGTCCGGCTGGGCTGGCCTGCGCGGACCAGCTGAATTCCGCCGGTCATACTGTTACTGTCTATGAAAGGGCTGACCGCATTGGGGGGCTGCTGATGTACGGCATCCCCAATATGAAGTTGGAAAAGGAGCGCGTCGAGCAGCGGGTCGACCTGATGCGGGCCGAAGGCGTTACATTCGTAACTAACTGCGAAGTCGGCAAAGACATCCCAGCCGACAGTCTGCTGGAAGGGAACGATGCCATCGTGCTGTGCGGCGGCGCAACCAATCCCAATAATCTGCCGATTGAGGGCAGAGAGTTGGAAGGTGTCCATTTTGCGATGGAGTTTCTGCACGGCAATACAAAGCATGTTTTGGATAGCAAGTACGGTGAAGTTCCCGGTGAGGGCTTCGACTATCCATTCATTTCTGCCGAGGGCAAAGACGTTATCGTTATTGGCGGCGGAGACACCGGCAATGATTGCCTGGGAACTGCGATGCGCCACGGATGCAACAGCGTCAACATGTTCGAAATCATGCCCAAGCCGCCGCCGGAGCGGGCCCCCAGTAATCCCTGGCCCGAATGGCCGCACATCTTTCGCGTCGATTACGGTCACGCCGAGGCAGCGGCGCGGTTTGGCGACGACCCCCGCACTTTCCTGATCAGTACAAAGAGGTTCGTTGGAGACGAGAACGGCCGGCTCAAGGAGTTGCATACGGTCATGATCGAGTGGCTGCCAAGCGAAAACGGCCAGCGTCCTCAGTTGCGCGAGGTGCCGGGCACCGAGAAGGTTTGGCCGGCCCAGCTGGTATTTCTGGCGATGGGTTTTCGAGGGCCGGAGAATCCGGTGCTGGACCAGCTTGGCGTGGAACGGGATGCCCGCTCCAATGCCCAGGCAGAGTACGGAGATTACGCTACTAATGTACCGGGCGTTTACGCGGCGGGCGACATGCGTCGCGGCCAGAGCCTGGTCGTGTGGGCGATCAACGAGGGGCGCGGCGCAGCGCGAGAGTGCGACCGTTACTTGATGGGTGAGACCAGTTTACCGTGATTCGCCCGTTCGCCGGCTCCCAATAATCCAAAGGCTAGGAATCAAAGAATGGGAAAGACGCTGTTCGAAAAGATCTGGGATGCGCATGTAATCGCACAGGACGAGGGCGCGCCTGCCGTACTCTATATAGATGCCCACCTGGTGCATGAAGTCACCTCACCGCAAGCGTTTGCCACACTTCGGGAACGAGGCCTGCCGGTGCGGCGCCCCGACAAGACCTTCGCGACGATGGACCACGCCATCCCCACCCGCATCGGGGCGGTGGAGCTTGACTGGCCGGAAGACGCGGCCACACAGGTTCGGGCCCTGCGCACAAATTGCGAAGAGTTCGACGTTCCACTATTTGACATTGAGGGGGACATACAGGGCATCGTCCATGTGATCGGACCGGAATTGGGCGTCACACAGCCGGGCATGACCATTGTTTGCGGCGACAGCCACACGAGCACTCACGGCGCTTTCGGCGCGCTCGCTTTCGGTATCGGTACGAGTGAGGTCGGCCACGTGCTGGCGACCCAGTGCCTAATGCAGAAGAAGGCGATGACCTTTGCCATAAACGTTGAAGGGTCACTTGGCGTGGGCGTCACAGCGAAGGATATCATCCTCGCCATTATTGCCAAGAATGGGGCCGGCGGCGGCGTTGGCTACGTGTTTGAATACCGGGGAGAGGCGATTCGGGCTCTTGACATGGCCAGCCGCATGACCATTTGCAATATGAGCATTGAGGGAGGCGCACGCGCCGGACTAATTGCGCCCGACGAGACGACTTTTGAATACATCAAGGGGCGAACTTACGCGCCGAAAGGGGAGGCCTGGGACAGGGCCGTCGCCTACTGGCGCACCTTGAGGACGGACGACGACGCGGACTTCGACAGGGAGATGACGCTCGACGCATCGGTGCTTGAGCCCATGGTGACCTATGGAACCAACCCCGGGCAGGGCGTGGCGGTCACCCAACGTGTGCCCAAGGCGAGCGATTTGGACGACCCGGCGGAAAGACGCAGCCTGCAGAATGCGCTGGACTATATGGGTCTCACCGAGGGCCAACCAATCGAAGGCCAGCATGTTGACATCGTTTTCATCGGCTCCTGCACGAACAGCCGGATCGAAGATTTGCGCGCTGCCGCTGAAATCGCCAAAGGGCGCCGCGTACCGGCTAGCGTGGAGGCACTGGTTGTGCCCGGCTCGAAGGCGGTCAAGGCTCAGGCCGAAGCAGAAGGCCTCGACAGAATATTCAGTGAGGCCGGATTTGAGTGGCGCGGCGCAGGCTGCAGCATGTGCCTGGCGATGAATGACGACAAGGCGGGTGAAGGAAAGTACGTGGCCAGTACCAGCAACCGCAATTTCATGGGCAGGCAGGGGCCGGGCAGCCGCTCCCTGTTGATGAGCCCGATCATGGCGGCCGCGGCGGCGGTCAACGGCCGTGTCACCGACGTGCGGGAGATTCTCTGATGCAGCCTTTCACCACACTGACTTCAACCGCACTGCCTCTGCGCACCGAGAACGTCGACACCGACCAGATCATACCGGCCCGCTATCTTACGGCCGTCACACAGGAAGGCATGGGCGAGGGGCTTTTTTCGTGGTGGCGTTACGGGCGTGACGGCGGCCCGAACCCAGACTTTGTTCTCAATCAACCCCAATACCAGGGCTCCCAAATTCTTGTGGCCGGCCGAAATTTTGGCATTGGCTCGAGCCGCGAACATGCAGTATGGGCGCTCACCCAGTACGGATTCCGCGCTGTAATCTCACCTGCTTTTGCCGATATTTTTTACAACAATAGCCTGAAGAACGGACTCTTGCCGATCCAACTGCCCGAGGAGACAGTCGGCCGTCTGCTCGATCTGGTCGAGGAGGTTCCTCGAACCAGCATTTGCGTCGACCTGCAAGGCCAGACGGTCACATTGCCGGACCTTGACAGCGGTGCAGTGGGGGATACGGACGGCCCCTTGTCATTTGACATCGATCCCTTTCGCAAGCAGTGCCTCCTGCGGGGCCTGGATGACCTTGGCTATCTACTGGACAAGGGGGAGCAGATCAGCGCCTTCGAGGCCGCTGCATCATTCTGACGGCACTTGATCTCAGGTTGACGGATCCCATCCAGAGGATTCAGGTAGCAGCAGATCAAGAGCCGGCGAGTGGAAAGGGGATGAAGCGGATGACAACGGGCGCGCCTCTGGCGGATGGCAAGAGTGCGGTGTGGAAGAACCCCTCTCTGGTTGACGGATACCTCCGAAGTGTGCGAAAGGGCGTCCCGCTGGCGCAGATCCAGCTGGATGTGATGATGCGGGTGATCGCGGGGCCGGGCGACGACCAGACCCAGAGCGACCGGCCTGTGCACAGTTTTCTGGATCTGGGCTGCGGCGACGGCATTCTGGCGGCAACGATCCTGGAGAAATATCCCAGCGCAAAAGGGACATTGGTTGATTTCTCCACCCCTATGCTCCAGGCAGCCCTGAGCAATCTGCAGGCCTATAGCAGCTCGCTGCACGTCTCGTCTGCCGACTACACAGACCCCGGCTGGTTCGATATCATCTCCGCCCATGGGCCGTTCGACGTGGTTGTCTCCGGGTTCTCCATTCACCACCACTCCGATCCGATAAAGCGCCAGATTTACATCGATATCTTTGATCTGCTCGTGCCCGGGGGCATTTTCGTGAACATCGAACATGTCTCGTCGGCGACACCTCGAATCGAGGCGATCTATGACGACTATTTCATCGACACGCTGTGGGCAAGCCAGTTGACCGATGGTGACGGCCAGACACGCGACCAGGTGGCGGCGGCTTACCACAACCGGGAGGACAGAGGGGCCAATATACTGTCCCCGGTGGAGTCGCAGTGTGATTGGCTGCGCGAAATCGGCTTTGAGGATGTCGACTGCTATTTCAGAGTGTTCGAACTTGCCGTCTTTGGGGGCAGACGCCCCCTGTCGATAGACGATGATATCGACTACCAGGCGTAGCCTGCATGTTCACATTCATTGTTGGCAGATATGACCTATGCCTTAGCTCTTTGGAGAGCCAGACTCGAAGGCAAGAGGTAGGCAAACTTGGCTTGCGAGCGAAGTACTCCTGAAGAATTTTTTTGTTCAAAGCGTGTATCATCAGCCCTCGTGACTTTGCTATTGAAGAAAGAAGCCAGGGAAGGTACTCAAGAGGGAAAAGCGACGAATGGATGCAACGATTGTAATTCTGGATGGTGACGGGATTGGTCCTGAGGTCACAGCGGAGGCCAAAAAGGTCCTGGCGGCTGTTGCTGGCCGATTCGGCCACGACTTTGTATTCGACCATCAGCAGATCGGCGGACGGTCCATCGATGAGTTGGGCACCAGTTTGCCGGATGAGACTGTCGAAGCCGCCTCCGCGGCCGAGGCCGTGCTGCTGGGCGCGGTAGGCGGACCAAAGTGGGACGACCCCAGCCTGTCCGACAGGCCTGAACAGGGCGTGCTCGCCCTGCGCAAAAGCCTGGACTTGTTCGCCAACTTGAGGCCCGTCAAGCTTCAGCCCCAGTTGCTCTCGGCCAGCACGATCAAGGAGGAGACACTGGAAGGCGTGGACCTTCTGGTCGTTCGCGAATTGACCGGAGGCATCTATTTCGGCGAGCGCAAAGAGCCCGAAGACAACTTTGAAGCGTTTGACACGATGCTTTATACAAGGCCGGAGATCGATCGCGTTGTCAGGCTGGCCGCGGACTCAGCCATGGACCGCAATCGCCGCCTTGCCAGTGTGGACAAGGCGAATGTTCTCGCCTCCTCCCGCCTCTGGCGCAGCGTCGCTACCGAGGCACTCGCCGACTATCCGGAATTAGAGGTTGAGCACATTCTGGTCGACGCCATGGCCATGCACCTGATCCGCCGGCCCGCAGACTTCGACGTAGTCGTTGCCGGGAACCTGTTCGGCGACATCCTCACGGATGAGGCTTCGATGCTGGCCGGGTCGATGGGCATGTTGCCCTCCGCCAGTCTGGGCGACGTCAGCAACCGACATGATCTACCGCTCGGCCTCTATGAGCCGATTCACGGAAGCGCGCCTGACATAGCAGGTCGGGGCATTGCAAATCCTCTGGCCGCGATTCTGAGCAGCGCCATGCTTCTCCGTCACAGTCTGGGCCTGGAGAAGGAGGCCGAGGCAGTCGAGGCAGCAGTGGATGCGATTCTGGATTTGGGGGTACGAACTCCGGATATTGCCCAGCCCGGAACCGAGACGGCGGGCACAGAGGTACTGGGCAATCTCGTCGTGCAGGAGTTGAGTGACTCTTAGCAAGGGTGCGCCTTTCTGCGTAGTATCAGAATGTTGCAGGTACGCTTCCTTGTATAGGGGTCAGGATTAGAAAAAGGGCGTCCGCTTCAGGTGTACGCCCAGGAAATGCGGAATGGCTACTCTGTCAGAGCAGGGGCAAATCGAGACCAGGGTTGAACCGGGTGGAGGCGATGAGACTTCGCAACCCGACGTCGACCCCTGGTTGCGCTGGACGGTTCGCCAGCTGGGCAACCTTCTCGGCGAAACGATCGTCGAGCAGGAAGGCCAGGCCATCTTCGACCTGGTTGAAGAGTTACGCGCCCTGACGCGAGCCCAGCGCCAGGGAGACCAGACCGCGGGCCCGCGGATCGAGCGTCTGACAGAAGATCTGGTCAGCGATCTCGACGGCACGCTCGGCGTGTTGAAAGCCTTTACAACCTACTTCCAGTTGATAAACCTGGCCGAAGAGCAGCAGCGGGTACGCGTCATTCGCCAGCGAACTGCCGATGCGGAAGAGAACGGCCGGCAGATGCCCGAGACCATTGCGGCAGCGGTCAAAGGGCTGCGCCAAGGGGGAGCGGAACCTTCCGAAGTGCGGCGACTGCTCGATGAGATGTTGATCAAGCCCGTATTCACGGCACATCCGACCGAGGCCAAACGCCGAACGATCCTGCTGAAACTGTTGGACTTGACCAGACTGCTGCGCGAACTGGACGCCCATGTCCTTTTGCCAAGCGAAAAGAAAGAAAACTGGGATCAGATTCGTGAAATCGTTGTTTCGCTGTGGCAGAGCGACGTGAACCGGGACCGGCGTCCTGATGTCTTGGATGAAGTGCGTGAAGGGCTCTACTTCTTCGATACTACGTTGTTCGAACTTTTGCCTGACATTTACGGCGAGTTGAACTCTGCCCTTGATAGGGAATTTCCTGAGAGCAAAGTCAGCGACAAGGGTGAAGAGGCATCAGGCAATCTGTCTACTTTTCTGCGATACGGTTCGTGGATCGGCGGAGACCGGGACGGGAATCCCTATGTAACCCAGGATGTCACCGAAGACGCTCTGCGCCAGCAGAAGGAGCAGGCGCTCGAGCTCTATCGCCGGACCGTTGTCGGTATGTATGGGCATCTCAGCGTGGCGAATTCGCGGGGCGCCTTCTCCAGGGCATTTTTGGATAGTTTGGCAGAGGACCTGGACAGCGCCCCACCGAGCGACAAAGCGCGCTTAGACCGCTTTTCTCTGGAACCATACCGCCAGAAGATGATCCTAATCTACCGGAGGCTGGGCGCGACATTGGCCCAGAACAGGGAAGCCTGGCAGGCGCAGCGCCCGGACCCCTGGGCGTACCCCAGTGCGGCCGAATTCATCTCCGACCTGGAGCTAATTCAGGAGAGCTTGCGGCAGAACAAGGGCGACCGGCTGGCCGATGGCCGCTTTGCCCGGCTCGTGCAGCAGGCCCGTATATTTGGCTTCCATCTGGCCTCAATGGACATACGCCAGCACTCCGAACGCCATCGCGAGGCGGTAACTGAACTGCTGAATGGCTATTACAGGGCGCAAGACGCGGGTTTCAGTTACGCAGCGTTGTCGGAGGAGGAGCGGACCCGGTTGCTTGTCGAGGAGATTGAGAGCCCGCGTCCCTTGACTGCACGCCTGTTGTTCAGCAACGAGACCAACGAGACGGTCGCGCTTTTTCGACTCATACGCCAGGCTCACGAGCGAATCGCGCCCGAGGCTATCGGCGCCTATATCATCAGCATGACCACCTCCGTCAGTCACGTGCTGGAGGTGCTGTTGCTGGCCAAGGACGCCGGGCTCTTCGGCAAGATCGACATCGCGCCCCTCTTTGAGACGATCGACGACCTTATCCGGGCGCCCAAAGTCATGGGTGAGCTCTTCGAGTCCCCGATCTATCGAGAACATCTGGCGCTGCGCGACAACCGCCAGGAGATCATGATCGGTTACAGCGACTCCAACAAGGATGGGGGCTTCCTGCGTTCGAGCTGGTCGCTTTACCAAGCCCAGGAAAGGCTGGCCCGCACGTGCAGCGAATATGGGGTCAAACTGACGCTCTTCCACGGGCGAGGCGGCTCGATTGGTCGCGGCGGTGGTCCGGCGAATCGGGCTATTCTGGCGCAGCCGCCAGGATCGGTTCAAGGGCGGATAAAGCTGACCGAGCAGGGTGAGGTAATCAGCGCTCGTTACAGCAACCGGGCAATTGCCAAGCGCCATCTTGAACAGCTCGTCAACGCCGTCCTGATCGCGAGTTGCGAAACAGAACAGGGCTCACCGGCGGACGGAGGTGGGGGCGAGAACGAATCTCATGTAGTCGAAGAGGGCTGGGTGAACATTCTGGCCGCGGCCAGTGAACGCTCGGAACAGAAGTACAGGGGCCTGGTCGAGGATCCCGCCTTTCTGAACTATTTTCACGAGGCGACCCCGATTGAACAACTGGCACAGATGAATATAGGGTCCCGTCCTGCAAAACGCCGCCAGACGTCTGACATTTCTGACCTGCGCGCGATTCCCTGGGTATTTGCCTGGACTCAGAGCCGGGTGAATCTGCCGGGTTGGTATGGCCTTGGTACAGGATTGGATGTCGAATCAGCTGGGCGCATGGACGTCCTGCGGGAGATGTATCGCAGCTGGCCTTTCTTCCGGACTGTGATCGACAGGGCGCAACTCTCGATGCGTCGCGCCGACATGACCATTGCCGCGCTTTACGCGTCGCTGGCCGAGGAGCAAACTCAGATCGCGATATTTGGGATGATCATGGAGGAATTTCGACGAACTGAGCGGCTCATTCTGGACATTACAGGCCAAGCTGCACTACTGGATAACGAGCCCTGGCTGCAGCGCAGCATCAATTTGCGCAATCCCTATGTCGATCCGCTCAACTATATCCAGGTCGCCTTGCTCAACAAGCAGCGAGACAGTGCAGAACTGCCGTCCGGGACCGGGCAGGCAGGAATTGACGCAAGCGAGGATGACCCCCGACTGCGGCAGGCGATTCTGCTTTCCATAAATGGAATTGCCGCCGGTTTGCAGGCGACGGGGTGATCTCTTTTAGCAGCCCGGAAACGATGATGGGCCATTCGGCCATTTCAGTGACTGAACTGTATAAGTGACTGAATAGTACAAGTGACTGAATTGTAACGGAGTTAAGAGACGTGAAGATCCAACTTTTTGATACGACACTGCGCGACGGCACTCAGGCCGAAGGCGTGTCGCTCAGCTGTGACGACAAACTGCATATCGCCGCTCGCCTGGACGAGTTCGGCGTCGACTACATCGAGGGCGGCTGGCCCGGCTCCAATCCGAAGGACATGGAGTTCTTTGAACGGGCCGGGAGCGAACTGTCACTCAAACAGGCGCGTCTGACCGCCTTCGGCTCCACCTGCAAACGGGACACCGACCCGGCTGACGACCCACAGATTCAGCTGCTGCTAGAGGCCAACACGCCGGTCGTTTCACTTTTCGGCAAGAGCTGGGACCTGCACGTACGCGATGTGCTGCAGACGACGCCGGAAGAGAATCTGCGCATGATTCGCGAGTCGGTGGCCTATCTGGCCAGCCGAGGTCGTGAGGTGGTTTACGATGCCGAGCATTTCTTTGATGGCTACAAGAAGAATTCCGAATATGCCGTGGAGACTCTCAGGCAGGCCATCGCGGGCGGGGCCACTTGCGTCGTACTCTGCGACACCAACGGGGGCAGCCTGGCGTGGGAAGTTGGCGAGATTGTGCGAGCAGTGCGCCGCGACCTGTCAGCCGCCTTGGCGTCCCCCGGTGAAAGTGGGAACGGTGATGGGACTGGCGGCCAGACATGGGAAGGGAAGGTCACGCTTGGAATCCACGCCCACAACGACAGTGACACCGGCGTGGCCAACTCGCTGGAGGCGATCCGCAACGGTTGCAGCCATGTGCAGGGGACCATCAACGGCTATGGGGAACGCTGCGGTAACGCCAATCTCGTCAGTATTGTCGCAAATATGCAGTTGAAAATGGGCTACGACCTCGTCTCGGAGGAGAAGCTGGCCCACCTGACCGACCTCAGCCACTACGTCAATGAGCTCGCGAATCTGCGGCCCAATGCGCACCAGCCTTTTGTCGGCCAGAGCGCCTTCGCCCACAAGGGCGGGACGCATGTCAACGCGGTCCTGAAGAACGTGGACAGCTACCAACACGTTGAGCCCGAAAGCCTGGGCAACCAGACGCGGGTTCTTGTCAGTGAGCTTAGCGGCAAAGACAATATCGCGATCAAGGCGGATGAGTTCGGCGTCGAAGGGCTGTCGCGGGAGAAGGAAAGGGCTGTGCTCCAGCAGATCAAAGAGTTAGAGAACGTCGGCTTCGAATTTGAAAGCGCCGAAGCAAGTGTTGATCTCATGTTGCGCCGGTCGCAGGAAGGTTATCAGCCGAGCTTCTCGCTCATTGACTACAGCGTATCGGTGGCGAACCGCGCCGGGCGCGGGCTCTCATCTGAGGCGACGATCAAGGCTGAGGTGGGGGACCGAATTTATCACGAGGTAGCCGAGGGCAATGGGCCGGTCAATGCCTTGATGCTAGCGCTTCGCAAGGCAATCCAGGGTCACTTTCCCAACCTGGACCGGATGCACCTTCTCGACTATAAAGTACGGATCATCAACAGCGACCAGGGTACGGGGGCATCGGTACGTGTACTCATCACCAGTTCTGACGGCGTGCATAACTGGACGACGGTCGGCGCCAGCACCAATATCATAGAGGCCAGCTGGACAGCGATCTCAGACGCCGTCGAATACTTCCTTATCAACTATCACCCAGGTGCGGAGAGCAGGCTTCCGGCCCGCGGCGCCGAAATCGATCATCCGCAGCCGGCGGCCGGCGAAACTCCGCCGGACGGCTTGCGAATGGTGTCCGAGAGTAGCCGGAGCGCGGAATTCTCCAGCGCCGGCTAGCAAGACGTGTTTCGGCAGACGGTACAAGAAGGCCACTTTTCAACAGGATAGAGAATCCCATGTCAATCACCACCAGCAGCAAACTCAATAAGTACAGCAGCGTACTCACACAGACGATATCGCAGGTCGGCTCGCAGGCGATGCTCTACGGGGTGGGGTTGACCGACGAAGATATGCAGAAGCCCCAGGTCGGCATCGCCTCGATGGGCTGGGAGGGCAACACCTGTAACATGCACCTGAACGCCCTTTCGCGGCGGGTCAAGCAGGGGGTGCAGGACGCGGGTGCGGTGGGACTCATTTTTCACACGATCGGCGTCAGCGACGGTATGTCCATGGGCACTTCCGGCATGAAACTGTCTCTTCTGAGCCGAGACATCATCGCCGATTCGATAGAGGCGGTGATGCTCGCCCAGTGGTATGACGCAAACATTTCTCTGCCCGGCTGCGACAAGAATATGCCGGGTGTGCTGATGGCGATGGCGCGTGTAAACCGCCCTAGCCTGATGGTCTACGGCGGGACGATCAGCCCCGGCTTACTGCAGCAGCCTGGCAACGGCAGCGTACGGAAGCTGGACATTATTTCGGCTTTCGAGGCGTATGGTCAATATCTGGCGGCCGACATTGACGAGGCGCAGATGCGCGAGGTCCTGCGCAATGCCTGCCCCGGCGAGGGCGCCTGCGGCGGCATGTACACTGCCAATACGATGGCCTCCGCCATCGAGACTCTGGGCATGAGCCTGCCGTACAGCTCCTCATATCCGGCGACCAGCGAGGGCAAGCAGCAGGAGTGCATTGAAGCCGGCGCAGCAATTCGCAATCTGCTCGAAATGGACCTGAAGCCGCTCGACATTCTGACGCGAAAGGCCTTCGAGAATGCCATCACGCTCACGGTCATTTTGGGCGGCTCGACCAATGCGGTGCTGCACCTGCTGGCCATCGCCAAGGCCACCAACGCCCAACTGACTGTCGACGACTTCCAGGAGATTTCGGACCGCACCCCCTTGCTTGCGGACCTCAAGCCCAGCGGGGAATACGTCATGGAGGATCTTTACGAGGTCGGCGGCGTACCGGGCGTGCAGAAGATGCTGCTGCGCGAAGGATTCCTCCACGGTGACTGCATGACGGTTACGGGCAAAACACTAGCTGAGAACCTGGAAACGGTTCCCGACCTGAGCGAAGGCCAGAAGATTATCATGCCGGTTGATGAGCCGATCAAGGAGACCGGCCATCTGCAGATTCTCTACGGCAATCTGGCAGAAACCAGCGCCGTGGCCAAGATTACGGGCAAAGAGGGGACACGTTTCAGCGGACCGGCTGTCTGCTATGATTCTGAAGAGGACTGTCTTGCTGGAATCGAGAGCGACGAGGTCCTGCCCGGCAATGTCGTCGTCATCCGTTACGAGGGCCCCAAGGGGGGACCCGGGATGCGGGAGATGCTAAGCATCACTGCGGCCATCATGGGCAAAGGGTTGGGCAAGGATGTCGCACTGATTACGGACGGCCGATTCTCCGGCGGCAGTCACGGTTTCGTTGTCGGCCACATCACGCCGGAGGCGCAGGAGGGCGGGCTGCTCGCACTTGTGCAGAACGGTGACACCATCACCATCGACGCGGAGAGCAATGCGCTCACGCTTGAGGTCTCAGAAGAGGAGATCGACCGCCGGCGCGTAGCCTGGAGTCCGCCGGAATACAAGGCGAAAAGCGGCGTCCTTTGGAAGTATATCAGGACGGTATCCAGCGCTTCGGAGGGCTGCGTCACCGACGCTTGATTGCCTCGTCTTCGGGAATCGCTAGCACAAAAAAACTGAACGGAGATAACGCCATGTCTGTTGGCCAAAACAGTTCGCCGGGTGGGACGGTTTCATCGCACAACAGCCTCCGCCTCGGCACATCGACTTACTCCTACTGGCATTTCACGCCGGAGAAGACGCCCATCGAATCGGTGCTGGACGCTGCCGCAGAGCTGGGTCTCTCGGGGGTGGAAATCCTCCACCGTCAGATGGAATCGGAGGAAAATGCCTACCTTCAGAAGCTAAAAAGGCACGCTTTCTCGCTCGGGCTGGACCTGTACAATTTGTCGATCCACCAGGACTTTGTCCACGACGACGCAGCCACTCGGCAGCAGCACATCGACCACACGCTGCAGTGCATCGACCTCGCGCATGAGATGGGCATCCCTTCGATTCGCGTCAACTCGGGGGGCTTCCGCAAGCAGGGAAGCTTCGACGACTTGATCAAGGCGAAGGGCTGGGTTGAGCCGTGGGACGGCGTCACCATGGATGACGGCTTTGGCTGGGTAATCGACGCCATCGAACGCTGCCTGCCGCACGCTGAACGGCGGGGCGTGCTTCTCCTACTCGAAAACCATTGGGGCCTTACCACGTTCGCCCAAGACATGGCGCGCATCATCGAGACTATAGACTCGCCGTGGCTGCAGGCAATCCTCGATATGGGCAACTTCATCTTTGAGGAGGACATGTACGGCGCAATGGAACGGGTCGCCCCCCATGTTTGCCTTGCGCACGCCAAGACTTACCCCGGCGGCGGCTCCTGGTACACGCTGGATCTCGATTACGCGCGTGTCTTCCGCATCCTGCTTAACGCGGGCTGGCGCGGGTACTGCTCCATTGAGATGGAAGGCGCTGAAAACGCGGCGACGGCAGTCCCAAAGAGCATCGAAATGCTGCGTCAGGCCTGGGCGGACGCGCACTGATTTGCCTGTGCTCTGTGACTGGATGATCCAAGGGGCGCATTGCCCAGGGCGTGCGTAATGGGCCTCGCGGAGATTAGCGGGCACGCGACTGGAGGAAAAAGAGACCTCGAATGGATTCCCTGGGGATCAGAAGGGTTGTCCGGCGTTGTCCTCTATGGTCCTACCAAGGGGCAGAAGGATTTCAGAGCCTTGTCAGTAGGAGAAATGGGGCGGACCTGATCTCTGAACGTCATTTCGCAGACGCTGGCTTACCGCTGCCGTAGCTCTCCCGCAGTACTTTTTTGTCAAACTTCCCGGTCCCTGTCTTGGGAATCTCGTCGGCCAGCAGGTAGTCATCGGGCAGCCACCAACTGGCAACTTGCGGTTCGAGAAACTGTTGCAGCTCACCGGCTGCGGGCGGGTTTTCGGTGTCGGTCGGCACTACAACCGCCAGGGGCCGTTCCTGCCAGCGCTGGTGGGGTACCGCGATCACGGCGGCTTCCAGCACCTGCGGGTGGCCCATGAGGAGGTTTTCCAGCTCCACTGACGAGATCCACTCGCCTCCGCTCTTGACCAGATCCTTCGTGCGATCGGTGATCGTCATGAAGCCGTCTTCGGTGATGGTGACGACGTCCCCGGTACGGAACCAGCCGTCCTCGGTGAAGCTGTCTTCGCCACCGTCCAGCTTGTAGTAGGCGCGCGCCACCCACGGTCCGCGCACCTGCAGTTCGCCCATCGTTGTCCCGTCCCAGGGTAGCTCCTGGCCCTCCTCGTTGACGATGCGCATCTCCACCCCGGAAATCGGGTAGCCCTGGCGAGCCTTTATGTCCCATTGCTGGTCCTGGGGCTGGTCGAGGTGGTGGGTTAGAAGCTTTGATACGGTTCCCAGCGGCGACATTTCCGTCATGCCCCAGGCGTGCACCACGTTTACATCAAGCTCCTTCTCATAGGCCTCGATCAGGCTGCGGGGCATGGCGGAGCCGCCCACGACCAGGGCGCGGATGCATGAAATATCGCGTGGGTTTTGTTTGAGGTCGTGATAGAGGCCGTTCCAGATCGTCGGCACGCCGGCTGCGATTGTCACTCGCTCGGATTCGATCAGCTCTGCCAGGGCAGAGGGCTGCATGTGCGGGCCCGGAAGAACAAGGTCGGCGCCGACATTGACGGCGGCATATGGGAGACCCCACGCCATCGCGTGGAACTGGGGCACAACCGGCATCACCACATCGTTCTCGGTGACGCCGATGGCGGCCGCCTGGCACGAACCAACCGTGTGCAGGTACATCGAACGGTGGCTGTAGAGTGAACCTTTGGGATGGCCGGTCGTGCCGCTGGTATAACAGAGACCCATCGCCTGATTCTCCCCCTCCACGCGCCAGGTGTACTCATCGTACGCCGCGGCCATCAGGGTCTCGTAGTCGTGAACTTCCCCCTGCAAATCCGTCTCAGTGCCCCCTTGCGGCCCGTTGAACAGCACGACATGCTCGACAGCGGGGATTCGCTGCGATACCTTTTCGATAAGCGGTAGCAGCGTCGCGTCAACAAAGATCACCTTGTCCTCGGCGTGGTTGATGATGTAGGCCAACTGGTCGGGGAAGAGGCGAATGTTGAGTGTATGCACAACGGCACCGGCGCCAGGGGCGGCAAAGTAGAGCTCCACGTGCTGGTGGTTGTTCCAGGCAAAGGTCCCGACGCGGTCACCCGGCTCTACGCCCAGCCCCTCAAGCACATTGCACAGCCGCTTCACCCGCCTGTAGAGGTCTCTGTAGGTGTACTCGTGCAGTGTAAAGTCGGGGAGCTTGGTCTTAATCTTTTTGTAGGGATAGAGGCGGTTACCGTGTTCCAGGACGCGGTCAATGGTTAGCTGATAGTCCATCATCAGGCCGGTAAGCATACGATGGCTCCTTGACTTTACTCAGTGACTTCGATGTTACTGGGGAGGGGGAACGCTGCGGAGATTGTAGTGCCTTCCTGCCATTTGTGGCAAGGACATGCAGTTCTCAAGCCTGGTCCAGGCCAGCCTTTGCGAGCCCGGACCCGTACACACGGGAGTTACACGAACGCGCCGATGCCGGTGATTTCCCGGCCGGCGATCAAGAGGTTTATCTCGTTGGTTCCTTCATAGGTGTAGGTTGCCTCGACATCGGTAAAGAGACGGGCGACATGATTGTCGAGGAGAATGCCGTTTGCACCGAGGATTTCACGCGCCAGCGCGGCGGCCCGTCGGGCCTTGGCGGCGCACGTTTGTTTCGCGAGCGAGATCTGTCCCGGCGTCGCTTCGCCTGCCTCCTGCAGCTGCGCGAGCCGCCACACCAGGAGCTGCATCTGTGCCAGATCGGAGGCCATCTCGACCAGCTTGGCCTGCATCAGCTGGAACGCAGCAATTGGCTTACCGAACTGTTCCCTCTCACAGGCATACTTGAGGGCGATCTCGTAGCAGCCGGCGGCCAGGCCGACCGCCTCCCACGCCACGCCGGCACGCGTGTGGGACAGCACGGCATTCAGATGGCGAAAACTGCTGCAGTTGGCGAGCCGGTTGGCGGCAGGAATGTGAAGGTCTTCAAGGGTGATATCTGCCAGGTGGGTGGCGCGTTTCGTGATTCTGCCCGCAATGTGCTTGGCACTGTAACCGGGCAGCTCGGACGGGTCTTCCAGCACGAAGCCGCCAAAGCGCCCACTTTCATCACGCGCCCAGACGAGAACAAGGTCCGCAATGGTAGCGTTGCCGGGCCAGCGCTTGTGCCCATTGAGAACGTAATGATCGCCGACGCGGCGAGCGGTCGTCAGAATGTGGGCGGCGTCGGAACCGCGATGCGGTTCTGTCAGCGCAAAAGCACCCAGTTTCTCCATGCGCGCCATCGGCGGCAGCCAGCGTTGCTTCTGCGCTTCCGACCCGTACAGACTGATCGAGCCCATTGTCAGCCCTGAGTGTGTGCCGAAGATTGTCCCGATTGAGCCGTCGACGCGGCAGATTTCATACTTTACGAGGCCGCTGCTCAGGTGATCGAGCCCGGCGCATCCATAGCCTTGCATGGACCCGCCTACGATAGGCAGGTCGCGGAGACCAAGTGCCAAGTCCAGCGCGATTTCGCCGCTTTCCCAATAGTCGTTGATATTGGGTCTGACAACTTCTTCCATATAGTTTCGCACCTGGTCGCGGAGTTCTCGCTGGGCGGGCGTCAAGAGGTCGTCGAATTTGAACAGGTCTACGACAGGTGTCGTCATTGGCTTCTTTTTCCTTAGGGTAGCTTCGTTTCCCGCATTGTAGTCTTCCAAACGTCGACTGGGCAATTCGGCGTACTAGCGCGCAAACAAGATTGGCTAAGCAGTATCTGAATATGACACTTTCACACTGCTTGGCCATGCGACGCACTTCACATTTTGAGATGGAGGTGAAGGATTTACGTACCGGGGACCTTAAGAACTGTATTTCCCGAAAAAATCTGACGCAGAAATGGGCTTGGCTAGGAAGAACTCACTGCTACAGAATTTTTGAGACGGCCTCCTGGACCTGTCGGAAAGGGGAACCGGTAGATCGGTCCCAGTCTAGTCAATCAGCTCTATCCAAGGGGGCCTGCTTTGACACGAGACAGATTAGGTTGGCCCTAGTAGTCTGGCAGGCGTTTATTGCAGCGTGGATTCACAAGGTCTGAGCATCTGGGATGAAGAGAGAGGAGATTCAGTGATCCATTTGCAGTCCAAACGATAAGTATTGATTTCCCACTGACTTCATTTCAGAATGATTTCAGGAACCAGTTCGACACTTATCTGAGATAGCATGGACTATGTAGTCGGGAGGCTCCAGGAGCGCCGAGTCGGACTGAGGCAGCAATAGACCCGCTTGTGCATTTAGAACAGGATTGGCCAGGCGTCTCCCGGAAGGCCGTCAATAGGGCAATGCCTTCTCATTCGATCCAGTGCAACCGGTTCACGACTTCGGTAATCACAGGTTCCAGTTCCTCAATTTGGTCGCGGTGAATGTTGAACCCAAGCGCAATGAGATTTTCGCCGTTTGGTGAGAGGAGCCAGAACTGCCATACTACGTTGTTGGTCGCGTATTCACCGTATCGGATGGATACCACGTCTTCGCCTGACGGCCTCATGCCCTGTACCAGTTCAACAACGGCTGGTTCGATGCTGTAGGTCTGCTCGGCGGCTGCCTGGGCGTATCCCTCGAGGTCTTGGCCATTTGCCGCGAACGAGAAGAGAAGCATAAAGTTGCTGGCTTCACTATCCTGCGGGGCCGTCTGCAGACCAAGACCGATAACGGCGTCGTCGCGCCGGAGGCTCATGTCCGATACAATCTTGCCCAGGCCCACAACGTCGAACTGCTCTTCAGATACCTTGTTGGCGGTGGACAGGAGTGCCAGGTCGGACTCTGTGGGCCGCGCGGGGTCAAAGTAGCGCCAGTCCGATGGAAGTGAAAGTGACAACCCCCTAATCTCGTCCTCATATGTCAGCCAACCGGATTCGTCTGCTTGCGGGGCGTCTTCGGCGCCGGTTGTCGCGGTCACATAGTCGCCGTGCAACCAGCCCAGTTGACCGCGGTACTCGATCTGCCACCAGCCGCCGGCTGGCCCGCCGGAAGGGCGCCGGCTGATCGCGGGGAACTGGTCCCCAACGCCGGCCTTGCCGAGGATTGGATAGTCGGTACCTGGACCTGCGCGGACATTCATGAGGTGCTCGAGCGTCAGCAACGGCGCTGATCGGGGCAGATAGGCAGGATCGTCGATCCACTGGATTCGCCGAACGACCTCGTGCAGCAGACCCTCAACCCACTCTGCGTACTCGCCCCATACGTCGTAGGTGACTGTGAGAAAGGTCCCGCCATCGGGAGAAAGCAGTATCACTCGCCAGCCGACCACCTCGGTGTCGGGGACTGTGACGACCCGGTTTCCGAATGCCTGTGTGCCGTCAATTCTGTATTGGATCGAAGCTGTTTCCTCACCCCACGGCCGCAGACCAGGGCCGATCTCAATTCCTTCCACAGTTGCCAACCCTGATGCCCCTATTTCGTCGCTCAGCTTGCGGGCATAGGTTTCGAGAGTTCGGCCCTCGGTGGGTACTGCGAGCAGATGGAATCCGTTGGTTTCCATTGGCGGTGAGTCAGGGTCGTAAGGGAAGCCGGCGCCGGCAAAGTATTCGGCCTGGGCGGGCTGCGTCAGGGATTGGACGTAGCCTTCACGCTCTTCAAAGAAGGCTGCGGCGGCTTCGTCTGCCCCCAATTGCAGACGGAGCGCGGCCAGTTCCTCCTGTGTGGGCAAGAAGAGCCATCGATTGGGGTGGAAAACTCTGATTCGGTGCTCTTCGACCTCGAACGCCGGCCAATCCTGGAACGGCCCGCCTGACGACGAGGGGGTGTCTCCAACCGGGATCACGAGAGGGTTGTGGATCGAGATCAGCGGTGTTTCCGGCGCGGGTCCACTGACCGGGATGCCGGGGTCCGCGGGTAAGGGAACGCAAGCGGTGAGCAGCAGGGCGGCCAATGAAACGAATGCCCAGAAGGAGGCGCGTTGTTTGATGGTCATGATCTCACTTCCCTTGTCCACGTAGAAGGCGCAGTACTCTCATTTTACCATGCTAGAAGTCTGGAAGGAGCTTTGAGGAATAATTCGCAGCGAATCTGACCAAATTTGGTTCCCACCCGCCACCCTATCATTGTGCAGGTAATGGAGCATTTTCTCAAGTGCCGATTCACGGTGCGCATCTTTGATTGGGGTGGGAACGGTCTGGCGGGAGAGAATGCCGGCTGGAGGAGAGAAGAAGGGCAGGGGTCAGGGGCAAGTGAATGGGCGATTATTTGGGGTTGGATTTGAGAATTGACACGGTCTAGTCGATATCAGAGGTATACGGGAACAGACCCTCACGTTGGGGTGCACTCAGGGAAGCGTTGCTGCTTGTGTCTGAATCCACCGTATGCTACAGTTCGGATTCAAGGAGGCAAGCAAATGGCAACTGATTTGAAGACCCTATTCCGCGTACCGGGCCCGTCCGAGGCCGACATCGAATCCTTCCATAACGATGGCTATGTCGCCTTCCCAGACGTCTTCACGGATCAGGCCAGGGAGTCCCTCATCAATGAGATCGAGGGCCTTGAACAGGTGCGCGAGTTCGTCGGTCAACTGCCACAAAATCGCGGCGAACCCGAAGCCTTCTTCATTCGCCCCTGGAACGACCGCGGACCTTATAGCGACCAACTCATCGACGACCCGTTTATCACCAATTTGCTGACGGCCACGATTGGGGAGGCGTACCACTTCTGCCATTCGGCGCTCAACATCGCGCCGCGCGGCATCGGGCCGATCCGCTACCACCAGGACCACCACCACTGGAAGCACGAGAATCCCGTCAATCTTGCCGAACGAGACAGGTATTACGTTCAGATTCTCTATTATCTCAACGGGTTTAGTGACGGCGACCGCAATCTGAAGGTGATCCCGGGAAGCCACCGCATCGCGCCGAGTGAGGATGCCGCGCCTGACATGACGGCTGCCAGCGAGTTCCCCCAAAGGCTGCTTGCCGGTGAGTACGATGCGGAGGCCGGCCGCCCCCTTCGAGAGAAGCGACTCGAGTTGCCGCCGGGCAGCCTGGTCTACATTAACGCCCGCATCTTCCATGGCGTTGAACCGAAGCCTTTAGACTCGCCGCAACCGTATCGCATCTTCAACATAGACATTTTTAAGGAGGCGGGCCCTCCGCACCGTCACACGCAGGAGATTCCCGCCGAATGGATCGCCCGTGCGGGCCCCGCCCGTAAGAAGCTCCTTGTTCGCGAAGCCTACACTGAGGGTTGCTGGAACTCGTAACAGGCAAGGTTAGAAATCTTTCCCGCTGTTGAGCCCAATCCCTCCCTAATCCGGTCCTTCCCACCCTAGTCTTCTTAGGTTCAAGGGGCCTGTTCTCGCCTTGCCAGAGTGGCTGAGACAGAGTATGTCCACGGGGCTCCGACATTAATCCGTTTGAGCAGCGTTAGCCCTTCGCGCTATACTACGAACCGAGAAAATTGGACCCCGTCGCGCGACCCATACTACAGGAGCAATCAGGCCGATGTCCGACTTCCTTCGCTACCGCCAGATTCACCTTGATTTTCACACGAGCGAACAGCTTGCTGATATCGGCGGCGAGTTTGACGCCGCGGCCTGGGCGCAACAGCTGGTGGACGCCCACGTCGACTCCATTACCTGCTTTGCGCGCGGCCACCACGGCATGATCTTCTACGACACGAATTCGCACCCAGACCGGCGTCACCCGCACTTGCAGTGCAACTTGCTCGCACAGCAGATCGAGGCCGGTCACGCCCGCGACATCCGCGTTCCCATCTACACGACGGTTCAGTGGGACTACTACACCGCTCAACAGGAGCCACAGTGGTTGCAGCTGGCCGCGGACGGGTCCATCCAGGGCCAGAAGCCGTACGAGGCCGGTTTCTATGCGAAGCTATGCCTCAACACGGCCTATGTCGACTTCCTCATGGCGCACGTGGACGATATGTTCGCACAGCTGCCGGCCGTGGACGGCCTCTTCTTCGACATTGTGCAGGACCAAGACTGCTCCTGTACAGTTTGCCGGCAAGAGATGCAGTCGCGGGGCATGGACCCTGCCTGCGACGCGGACCGGCAGGCGTTCGGCTGGGAGGTGACCGATCGGTTCAAACAGGCGATGTCAGGGCACGTGCGCAGCCATAGCCAGGATTGCACCATTTTCTACAACTCCGGTCACGTTGGGCCGCGCCAGCGCGCCACGGGCGAGACCTACAGCCACTGGGAGATTGAGTCGCTGCCTTCCGGCGGTTGGGGCTATATGCACTTCCCGCTTTCCCAGCGCTACGCTCGGACCACCGGCCACGACGGCCTCGGCATGACAGGGAAGTTCCACACGTCCTGGGGCGACTTCCAGTCGTACAAGTATGAAGCCGCGCTCCAGTACGAGTGTTTCCAGATGCTGGCGTTGAACGCTAAATGCTCGATTGGCGATCAGCTGCATCCTACAGGACGCCTCGACCAGGCGACCTACGACCTGGTCGGCCCGGTCTATCGTGAAGTCGCACGCAAGGAGGCATGGTGCCGGGGCGCGCGGCCGCTGACCGATATCGGCGTCTTCAATGTGGAGGAGTTCACGGGGGAACGGCTGACTGCGGAGACTGTCGGCGCGGTGCGCATGCTGCAGGAGGGCGGCCACCAGTTCGACGTAGTCGACAGCGAGACGAGCTGGGACGGCTACCGCGTTCTGATTCTGCCGGACGCGGTAACGCTGGATGAAGGACTGGCGGGAAAGGTGTCCGATTATCTGGACTCTGGCGGCAAGCTGATCGCCTCCTTCGAGTCCGGCCTCACGCCCGACCTAGCAGATTTTGCGCTGCCGGCATGGGGGGTGCGCAAGGCCGGCGGGGGACCGGTTGACGCCAATGGTGAGATTGTACGGGGCCGGCACTTTGGGAGCGGGGATTACGTCGACTATCTGCTGGCAGAGGGGATGCTGGCGCCGGGGCTGCGCGATACTGAATATGTCATGTACATGCGAGGGCTGGAGATAACAGCCGGGGACAGCAGTGAGGTCTTAGCGAGGATGGTCCCTGCCTACTTCGATCGTACCTGGCAGCACTTCTGCTCACACCGGCAGACGCCGAGCAGCGGCGAACTGGCGGGTCCTGCGGCTACACGTAAGGGTGATGTGATCTACTTCGCGCATCCGATTTTCCGCCAGTACAACCAGAACGCGCCGGGCTGGTGCAAGCGGTTGCTTCTGAACGCGCTCGACATGCTCTTGCCGGACCCATTGGTGCGGCACGATGGTCCGACCGGCATGTTGACCGCACTGAACGAGCAGCCTGGGCAGAGCCGGTTGGTCCTGCACCTCCTCTACTACGTCCCGGAACGCCGAGGGCAGGATTTCGACGTCATTGAGGACGTTCTGCCGGTGTATGATGTCGCGGTGAGTGTGAAGTTACCCGGGCCTGTGGCGAGTGTGCGGTGCGTCCCGGGGGGAGAGGAGCTGGCCTTCAGCGAGGCAATGGGGCGGTTGAATTTTACGGTGCCCAAGCTGGAGGGACACCAGATGGTGGAGATTGGCTTAGGCTAGAAGGCTTGTACGACCCGCTGTCGACGTCGTCTACGTCTTTTGCCAGTAGTCAACGACCAAGACCTTCTGCAGGTGAGGATGCAGGACCGCGCCGAACGCGGTGTGATCGGGGTGGGGCAGATAGGCGTCGCGATCTGCCTCGCTGGCGAAGGTGACGAAGAAGCAGTGGGTAAATCCTTCTGATAAGCCCTCGACGCTGACATCGGTACCCCACTCGAAATGCTGGATCAGGTCGATCTTGCGTGGCAGGGCTCGGAAGGCGTCTTCGATTTCGCGGACGCTTTCGTCCGGGGTTCCTTCTTTGAACTGAAACAGGACGACGTGTCGTAGTACTGACTGTTCAGACATATGGCCTCTCCTTTGGCGGTAGACCTGACCTGGCCTGTGCTCTAGAAGCGAAACATAACTCCATAAAGCTAACCGAATTTCGACCCCGCCGCAAAAGTTCTGTGGCGCTTGGTTACCCGCGGTGACTCTCTAGCCAGACACAGATCCTGGGCGCGTTCCGGATTTGCGGTAGGGACAGTCTGGTTGGGAGTCCATACTACGGTGGCTGGAATCGTTGTCCGGCTTTTGGGTGGCCCAGGGCAGGCACAAGGCCTGCCCCTACGGGAACGTCTGGGGCGATTGCGGTGGCGATGGTTGAGACGGGCGAGGGCAGGCACAAGGCCTGCCCCTACGGGAACGTCTGGGGCGATTGCGCAGGCGATGGTTGCGACGAACGAGGGCAGGCACAAGGCCTGCCCCTACGGGAACGTTTGGGGGCGACTGCGCAGGCGATGGTTGAGACGGGCGAGGGCAGGCACAAGGCCTGCCCCTACGGGAACGTCTGGGGCGATTGCGCAGGCGATGGTTGCGACGAACGAGGGCAGGCACAAGGCCTGCCCCTACGGGAACGTTTGGGGGCGACTGCGCAGGCGATTGTTGCGACGGGCGAGGGCAGGCACAAGGCCTGCCCCTACGGGAACGTCTGGGGCGATTGCGCAGGCGATGGTTGAGACGAACGAGGGCAGGCACAAGGCCTGCCCCTACGGGAACGTTTGGGGGCGACTGCGCAGGCGATGGTTGAGACGGGCGAGGGCAGGCACAAGGCCTGCCCCTACGGGAACGTCTGGGGCGATTGCGCAGGCGATGGTTGAGACGAACGAGGGCAGGCACAAGGCCTGCCCCTACGGGAACGTTTGGGGGCGACTGCGCAGGCGATGGTTGCGACGGGCGAGGGCAGGCACAAGGCCTGCCCCTACGGGAACGTTTGGGGGCGATTGCGCAGGCGATGGTTGAGACGAACGAGGGCAGGCACAAGGCCTGCCCCTACGGGAACGTCTGGGGCGACTGCGTAGGCGATGGTTGAGACGAACGAGGGCAGGCACAAGGCCTGCCCCTACGGGAACGTTTGGGGGCGACTGCGCAGGCGATGGTTGCGACGGGCGAGGGCAGGCACAAGGCCTGCCCCTACGGGAACGTTTGGGGGCGACTGCGCAGGCGATGGTTGAGACGGGCGAGGGCAGGCACAAGGCCTGCCCCTACGGGAACGTTTGGGGGGAATAATGTTGGCTAGACACTTTTCTCTAGACACGTTGCTGGGGAAGAATGAGCCCGGTGGTCATGCAAGGGCGGGGCGTTGCGGGGGCGCAGCCCCCGCACAAGAGAGGGCCGCAGGCCCGAACGCACAACTGCAGTGGTCAGTGGTCAGTGGTCAGTGGTCAGGGGTTAGGGGTTAGGGGTTAGGGGTTAGGGGTTAGGGGTTAGGGGTTGGTGAATGGGCGATTCTTCTGGGATGGATGTAAAGACTGGATACGGTAGAGTCGATGCCAGTGGTAGATGAGAGGTCACCTCCATGATTTGGGCTGCATGTTCTTTCGCCCGCTGTTTGACCTCGCTGAGGATGTTTGATAGCATGGCCAAGCCTATCCCCGATTCCTTCATCCAGTACAAAAAATAGATAATTTCAGAGACCCATCGACCTGACAGAGTTCGGAATTCACAGTTCCAAAAGGATCTCCCATGCCCGACTCGCGCCCGAACATCCTCTTCATCATGTCGGACGACCACGCTTCGCACGCGATGAGCTGTTACGGCAGCCGCATCAATCGAACGCCGCACCTGGACCGGATTGCGGAGGGCGGGATGCGGTTCAACAACTGCTTCTGTACAAACTCTATCTGCACGCCCAGCCGCGCTGTGATCCTGACGGGCACGTACAACCATGTCAACGGCGTGACTACGCTTGCTTCCACGCTCGACGGTCGCCAGGTGACGATGCCGAAGCTGCTGCAGGGGGCTGGCTACCAGACGGCGATCGTGGGTAAGTGGCACCTGGGCCACGGCGGGGTGAACGACCCGACCGGTTTCGACTACTGGAACGTGCTGCCCGGACAGGGTCTTTACCACGACCCTGAGATGATCGAGATGGGCGAGCGCAAGGTGTTCCCCGGCTATGTTACCGACTTGATTACGGACTTCTCGCTCGACTGGTTGCGGGACCGGGATCCGGAACGGCCCTTTATGCTGATGTGCCACCACAAGGCCCCGCATCGCGCGTGGGAGCCGGACGAGAAGCATGCGCTCATGTACGAGGATGAGGAGATTCCGTATCCTGAGACGTTCAACGACGACTATAGCAATCGAGCGGCGGCCGCGGCCGCGGCTAAGATGCGCATTGACCGTGATATGACGCTGACGGATCTAAAGCAGCCGACACCGGAGGGGTTGACGCCTGAGGAAGAAAAGAAGTGGAAGTACCAGAGGTACATTAAAGATTACCTGCGCTGCGTCGCTTCAATCGACGACAATGTTGGGCGTCTGCTTGATTACCTTGAGGAGGAAGGGCTGGCGGAAAACACGATCGTCGTTTACACGTCCGACCAGGGCTTTTTCCTGGGCGACCACGGCTGGTATGACAAGCGCTTCATGTACGAGGAGTCGTTGCGCATGCCGCTGGTCATCCGTTACCCGCGCGGGGTCGAAGCGGGCACTGTCAGCGAAGAGATGGTCCTCAATGTCGATTTCACGCCGACGCTGCTCGAGTACGCGGGCGTGGACGTCCCGGACCACTTTCAAGGGACCAGCTTCGGTTCTCTGCTGGGTGGGGAAACGCCTGACGGCTGGCAGACTTCGATGTACTACCGGTATTGGATGCACCTGGCCCATCATCACGTTTACGCTCACTACGGTGTGCGCACTTTGCGCTACAAGCTGATCTACTACTACGCGGATGGCCTGGACCAGCCGGGCGTCATCGATGAATCGAAGGAGCCAGAGTGGGAGTTATTCGACCTGGATGCGGACCCCTACGAGCTGAACAACGTCTACCATGATCCGGCCTACGCCGACATGGTGGAAGAGTTGACTGCGGAGCTTCACCGCCTGCAGGCTCGGGTGGACGATGAGCCGTATGACCATCCGACGGCTGCCGGAATGTTGCGTAAGTGAGGTCGAACCATTTTCACTCAGTGGGTTATCTGACGCGCTGGATGCGCTCGCTTCAGCGTGGGATGCTCGGTGCTCTTCTTTTGTTTGGGAGAGTGTTGCCGGCTGCCTGACGCTTAACTTCGCGTGTCAATTTCGGTTGGGTCTGGTGGGTTGACTAGAGGTGTAGGTCTCGAGGCTTCGAAGTGCGGCCGGCAGGATGGCCCTAGCCGCGCTCGGCAGCGAGAGTAAACAGATGCTGTCGCCCCAGCCAGAGAGCGAGCGCGCCCAAAGCTGCTGAGAAAAACACGCCGCTGACGGCGACGGCAACCACGCCACTGATGGAATAGATGCCGCCGGTACCGAGGCTGCCGCAAGCCGACGCGATGGCTACCATGGCCTCGTTGATGCCCTGCACGCGCCCGCGTTGCCGCGAGCCCTCCAGCGCTGCCGACAGGAGCGAGGAACCGGCGATATAACTGAAGTTCCAGCCCAGACCCAGCAGGAAAAGCGAAACAAAGAGAACAGGCAGCTCAGTGGAAAGCGGCATCATGATCGCGGCCAGAACCTGTACCAGTGCGCCGGCGAAGATCATTGGTACCCGGCCTACACGTCCGGCCAGCCAGCCACTGAGGCCTGAGAGACCAAACATACCCAAGGTATGCGCCATCAGAACATAGGAAATTGCATCGGCTTTGTAATCGGCGCGGTTCATGTGCAGCGGCGTAACCACCATCAGCAGTGTCATCACCAGTTGCCCAATTGCCATCGCCGCGATCGCCAACTGCACGTCCGGGAGCTTTAGCAGCCGCATAACCTGCTGCAGTCCCCTGGGCGAGTCATCATCTGTGGCCTGGGCGTCGAGCGAGCCGTCCTCTTTGGCCTCCGCCGCCTTGGCGGCGTCCCTTTCTCGATCCAGAAGCGCTGCAAGCTCTTTTGGGTCAGGCCGCAGCGCTACGAGCAGCAGGATTAACGCAAGCACCATCAGAGCCGCGCTGATCCAGAATGGACCCACGTGCTCATGAAATCCCTGCTGCCTAGCCAGCCCAACCGCAGGCTCTACCATGAGGGGACCGCCAACGGCTCCGACTGTGCCGGCAAACACGATCAACCCGATCACTTTGGCCTGCTGCGCCAGCGGGAAGATCTCGGCGGCGGCGTAACGGGTCTGTTCCAGGGCGGCACGGCCCACGCCGAGCAGGACGGCGCCGCCGAGAAAGAAGACCAGTGAGCCGGCGCTGATTGCCGACGCGGAGACGAGCATCCCGAAGATGACGAAGGAGAGGCCCACGGCCAGCCCGATGCGGCGCCCGGCTTTGTCCAGCAACCAGCCGAGCGGGTAGCCGGCGCCGGCCCTGCCCACCATGGACAGGGCATTGGGAAGCCCGATGAGTTGTACTCTTCCGCTGAGGGAGTAGGAGATGATCGGAGTCAGCACAAAGCTGGCGATCATGGCTGCACTGTTCAAGCTGCTGACAATGAACAGCGTGATGATAAGCCGCCGCTGAACGCGGGACATTGGAAACATGGAGAACGAAGTCCTTCGCAGGTCGGACTTGCCCGGCTACACGCAGACCGGGCGTGGAAAGGGCCTGTGTTTGAAAGGGCTTATAGTGCATTGTAATCAGTCATCAGGTAAAGAGCAATCGCGCGTCGTTCTGACTTTGGCGGGCCTCCGGGATGGCCCGAGGAACGGCATGAAGAAAGAGGGCAGATTCTTGCGGCCAACAGGGGGTTGTGGTACGGTGCAACCGGTCTGGGCCGCGTACAATCAGTTTTGTTTATAATGGCTTCCTCCACCTCTAACACGAGCAAAGACTGGGCATCTCAATTTCCGGTTTGGCTCCACCGCCCTACTTTCTGACCCATAAGTTCACCAGCTGCGAAGGAAAAAACGATGGCATCGAACGCAAAACCGAATATCGTCCTGTTCGGGATCGACTCGTTGCATGCAGATCACATGAGCTGCTACGGGTACGACAAGTTGACCAGCCCCTACCTCGATCGCTTCGCCTCGCAGGGCGTCCTATTTGAGAACACCTTCAGCGCACACATACCTACCACGAGCGCTTATGCGTCGATGCTGACTGGAATGGATGTCTTTTCGACGCAGGTTGTGGCTCTTCGCCACCAGGGCCCGCTGCGGTCGGAGGTGAAGACGCTGGCAGAAATCCTGCGGGATGAGGGATATCACACGATTTGCGTTGGGTTTGACGGCAACCCAAGCAGCCGGGGTTTCGACGAGTATCTCAGCTACCGGGCCTGGGGCTCCTGGGAAGAGGGCCGTCTTCCGAAAGCCCAGCTTCTGAATGAACAGGCGATTCCGGCCATCGACCGCATGGTTGCGGAAGACAGACCATTTTTCCTTTTCCTGCGCCACATGGACCCGCATGCCCCGTATTTGCCGCCGGAGCCCTATGAGCGCATGTTCTATCACGGCGACGAGTGTGATCCGAGCAACGAGTCGATGGAGCCGGTGCTCGCGTTCAAGCCGTTCCGCGACTTTCTGGCCTCCTGGCTGCCGCCCGGCATTACCGATAAGGACTATGTGATCGCCCAGTATGACGGCTCGATCGCCTATATGGACGCGGCCATCCAGTCGATCTTTACCTCGCTCGAAGAGCACGGAATCTTTGACGAGACGATTGTGGCGATAAACGGGGATCACGGCGAGACGCTCTATGATCACGAGTGCTGGTTTGATCATCACGGCATCTATGACAATGTCCTGCACGTACCTCTGATGCTGCGCTATCCGCCTAAGTTGCCGGCCCACAGCCGGGTCTCCGGATTCAATCAGCACAAGGACCTGGTGCCTACGTTGCTCGACCTGGCCGGCATTGACGCCGGCGTCAGTTTCGACGGGCGCTCGCTCCTGCCGATGGTTGAGGGAGACGTGGCATCTCACGAGAGCGAAATTTATATCACCGAGTGCACGTGGATGCGCAAGCATGGCTGGCGCACGCCGCAGTGGAAGCTGATGCTGGCGCTGGAACCGGACTTCCACTTCAAGCCGCCGGTGGAGCTCTACAACCTGGTCGAAGACCCGTTGGAAAACTGCAATCTTGCCGACGAACTGCCAGGCGTCGTTGCGGCGCTGACGGCCCGACTGGATGCCTGGGTGGGCAAACGGGAAGCGGAAACCGGGCTACCGAATCCGATTCACCATCAAGGCGACTGGCACGGTCTCAAGGGGGTCGGGCCCTTCACCAGCTCGCAGCAGGCCTACGACTCGCTCTACATTGGCGACGCCAGCGCCGCCCGGCGCCTCCAGGCAAAGTCGCGCGAGGTCGAGGAAAAGGAATAGGGGCAGAGAAGGCGCAATGGCTTCGTCCGCGAAACCAAACATCGTCATACTCGGCATCGACTCGCTGCGGGCCGATCATTTGAGCTGCTACGGCTACGACCGTCTGACATCGCCCCATCTGGACCGCTTTGCCTCGGAAGGGGTCCTCTTTGAGAACACGTTCAGCCCGCATATCCCGACGACGAGCGCCTACGGGATGATGCTGACGGGCATGGACGTCTTCACTTCACAACTGGTGGCGCACCGGCCCAAAGGCCCGCTGCGGCCGGAGGTGAAGACGCTGGCAGAAATCCTGCGCGAGCAAGGTTATCACACGGTCTCTGTGGGCTTATCGGGCAGGGCCAGCGCGCGCGGTTTCGACGAGTATCTGACCTTCACGCAGACGGGTAGCTGGTCGGAGGGGCGCGTGCCCAAGGCGCAAAGGCTGAACGATCTGGCACTGCCCGCGCTCGACCGGTTGGTAGCAGAAGACAGACCCTTTTTGCTCTTTCTGCGCCACATGGACCCCCATTCGCCTTACCTGCCGCCGCAGCCTCTTGAGCGCGTCTTTTATCACGGGGACGAGTGCGATCCTAGCAACCGGTCGATGGACGCGGTCTTTGCGTTTGAGCCGTTCAAGCATACGCTGATCGACATGCTGCCGCCGGGGATCAGCGATCGGGCGTACGTGAACGCACAGTATGACGGCGCCATCGCTTACATGGATGCCTGCATCCAGTCGATCTTTAGGGCGCTGGAAGCGCACGGTATTTTCGACGACACCATTGTGGCAGTAAACGGAGACCACGGTGAGGAGCTCGACGAACACGGATTCTGGTACGATCACCACGGATTGTATGACAACGTGCTGCATGTGCCTTTGATGTTGCGCTACCCGTCAAAGCTGCCTGTGGGGAGGCGCGTGGCGGGCTACAACCAGCACAAGGACCTGGTCCCTACAGTTTTGGAGTTGGCGGAGATCGACGCGGGCATCGATTTCGACGGCCGCTCTTTGCTGCCAATGGTTGAGGGCAGGACGGCGTCGCACGAGAGCGAATTCTACATCACTGAGTGCGCCTGGATGCGCAAACACGGCTGGCGCACACCGCAGTGGAAGCTGATTCGTGCGCTGGAGCCGGACTTTCATTTCATGCCACCGGTCGAGCTCTACGACTTGGTCGAAGATCCCAAGGAAATGTGTAATCTGGCTGAAGAACTGCCCGAGGTCGTGGCAGCTCTCACGGCACGCCTGGAGGCGTGGGTGAGCAAACGGGAGGCGGAGGCAGGGCTGCCTAATCCCATCCATCACCAACCCGGGTGGCACGATATCGAGGACATTGACTATTTCACCAGCTCGCAGCAGGCCTATGACAATCTGCGCATTGGCCGGCCCAGTGTAGAGGCGTTGCGGCGGGAGCGTTCGCAAATGAGTTCAGCAGGATAGAAGGCACAAACCCAGACGATATGGACCGGGCGGCAGGAGTCAGACTGGCTGGCCCGGCCGATCGGCTCACAATGGAGCGAGATTCATGAAACTTGGCGCAAATTCAGTCCTGTTCGGCGGTTACGACCTGGAGACCTCTTTCCGCTGTATCGCCATGGCCGGATACGACGGCATTGAGATTGCGGCTATCGACGCGATGGCCCAGCATCTTGTATTGGACCGATGGCAAGAGATAGCGCCGGAGATTAAGCAGCTGGCACAGACCTACGAACTGGAACTGCTGGCGATGGAGCAGCCCAGTCGCGATCGGGACCTCATGGAAAAGGCGATGCAGGCGGCGGTGGCGTGCGGCATTCCGATCGTCAATTGCGGGCCGGGGGGTGAGAGCGGAAACGAGGAAAGCCTGGTGCAGACCATCGACGAGTTGGGGGAACTCTCACTGAGGGCCGAAGAGTACGGTGTGACCTTATGCGTGAAGGCGCACGTCGGCGCCAGCATCTTTGACACGCCGACGACTCTGCGAGCGATGGAGGCAATCAGTTCGCCCAATTTCGGCATTGACATGGACCCGTCGCACATACACCGTGCTGACGAGAATACGGTAGAAGCTATCGCCGCTGTGATCAGCCGCGTTAAGCACGTCCACATTCGGGACTGCAAGGGGCGCCAGCAGGGGCCGGGCAAGCCGGAGCTGCAGGCGAATGGCCGCGGGGACATCGATTTGGTTGGTTACGTGCGGGTCCTTCACGAAAATGGTTACGACGGGCCTCTGAATCTGGAAGTTATCGGCGCGAGGGAATATAGTCTGGAACAGTGCTGCGTAATTGCGGCCGAGAGCCGCGGCCATATGCAGGCCTGTTTGCAGGCGTGCGGCGCACGTTAAAGTGCTGTAAGAGATATCAAGGACGCAAAGCGGGGCGTCAGATTGGTCACACCTCGTTGCAACAATTTTCTGAGGAGAGGCTCATGCTCACTTCAAAACAGATTGAACAGTTTAAGGCCGACGGATTCCTGAATGGCGGGCAGGTGCTCAGCGACGAGGAGGTTGAGACTCTGCGGACCGAGGTGATGCGTGTCATCGACGATCGCGAGCGCGACGACATTCCCCAGCCCGTTCATGTTCGCAATATGAGCCGCGACGGCAGCAAGGCGGTGTGGCAGATCGTCAATATCTGGGAGGCGAGCAAGCCCTTTCGGGATTTGATCAGCCGCACGGACATCACGACTGGCATCGCGCAACTGACCGGCGCAACCGAGCTTCGCATCTGGCACGATCAGATCCAGTACAAGCCGGCGCAGACAGGGGGCACGACGCACTGGCACCAGGACGCCCCCTTGTGGCCCATCATCAGGCCGATGACCGAAGTGACGGCGTGGGTTGCACTGGACGACGCGGACGAGTCGAACGGGTGCATGTCGATGGTTCGGGGCTCGCACCAGTGGGGCAACAACATCGAATATCTGCAGCAGCTGGAAGAGATCAATGCGATGCCGACAGAGTACCAGGGCCAGGCGCTCCAGGTTGCGAGTTGTCCTGTGAAGAAGGGCGAAGTCCACTTTCATCACTCGCTCACGTGGCATGGCTCTCACGACAACCACAGCAACCGCCCGCGCAGGGCGATTGCACTGCATTACATGACGAACGAGACCTATTTTGTCGCCAGTGGCGAGCATGTCATGAAAAGGTTCGTTGAGGTTGATGACGGCGAACAGATGCGGGGCAAGCATTTCCCGCAGGTATATCCGAACGGTTGATCGCTGTAAACTGACTGCCTGGCGGCTGCGAATGCACGTCTGTCTGGCTGGTTTCAGGTGCGAGAAACGGGAAGCACTGACGCCATCATGTGAGCGGAGATCGTCATATGGTCCGAATTGGTATTGTAGGCTGCGGCCGCATCCTTAACGCCCATCTTCACGGCTACCGGCTTCTGCGCGAGGCGGGAATAGATGATTTCAGAATCACGGCGTTGTGCGCCCGTAAAGAGGACGACGCGTTGATGTTCCGCAAGCGAGGCGAAGGGCCGACGCCGCGCGCGGCGGTGCTGGCGCCCGAGACAGGGGATCCGCTGGCAGCGCCGCACATCTATCTGGACGAGTTTCAACCGGACACGGATGTCGCTCTCTTCACGGACTACAGAGAGATGATAGCGGCTGGCGTGGTCGATGCGGTCAACGATTTCACGACGCTGTCGATGCACCACCAGATCGGGGCAGCTGCGTTTGACGCCGGACTGCACCTGCTGGTGCAGAAGCCGCTGGCGATCTCTGTTGCCGCGGGCCGCCTACTCGTGGAAAGGGCCAAGGCCGAAGGATTGACGCTCGGCTTGTTCGAAAACGTACGCCAGTCGGCGGGTACGCGAGCGGCTGCGTGGGCCATACGTCAGGGCCTGATCGGCGACCTCCAACTGGCGCTGTTGGGCGGGATCGGCGGGCTTTGGTCGCCGGACAAGATCGTGGGGGAA
The DNA here is from genome assembly GCA_958295845.1 of Caldilineaceae bacterium. GTDB lineage: Bacteria > Chloroflexota > Anaerolineae > Caldilineales > Caldilineaceae > Bin5. The sequence continues at coordinate 2,247,363 of OY282376.1, read as the reverse complement.
ACGCCGTGGCGTCATCGTAAGCTCGAAGGCGCGGGCGGCGGCACGATTGATATCGGCGTTCACGTCATGCACATGATCCGATACATTTGCGGCGAAGTGGCGGCCGTAAGCGGCACTGTGCGCACTTTCGAGCCGATGCGCTATCTGTACGGCGACCCCACGGCGGGGCTGGAAGTTGAGGCGAACGTGGACGACACCTATTTGGCGACCGTCACGTGCGAGGGCGGTGCGCTGGCGCAGCTCATGTGGTCGTGGGGGGGTCACGGTGAGGAGACGGCGATTCCCGGGGCGCCGGTTTTCTATGGCAGTGAAGGGTGCATAAAGGGCGGAGAAATCATCTCCGACAGTGGCAGCCGCAGCAATCTGCAGGATACATTCTGGGCCGAAGCTGACCCATCCCTGCTGGACGTCCAGTTCCCGAAGGTGGGACCGAACGAGACGCGGCTGACGGATCCCTTTGCCATCCAGCAGTATGACTGGCTGGATGCCATCGCCCGCGGCGGGCAGCCGGAGACTGATGGGGAAGAGGGCCTGCGTGACCTGGCGGCTGCGTTTGGTATGATCGAGTCCTCGTTCCTGGGCCGCACAGTTACGATGGCGGAGCTTCTTTCGGGTGAAGTGTCCGGCTATCAGCAGGAGATTGACGACCATTTCGGGTTGGCATAGGCGCATCTGCCCAGGAAAATGACGTCCGGCGCTAGCTATGCAAAGATTGTGGAATGGTCTGAGGAAGATCAGTGCTATGTTGGAAGCTGCCCCGGGCTCTTCTATGGGGGCTGCCACGGTGATGACGAGAAGAAGGTGCTCTTGGAATTGTGTCGAATTGTAGAAGATACAGTTGAGTCATACATTAGGGACGGGATGCCCCTGCCGTCACAGACTTCCGGCTAAGACTGTGCAAACAGGATTTTAGTCGTTGGTTGAGAGTTGGGAAAGGCAGAGCACTTTGCCTTAGTTCAGTAATCAAGAATCTCCAGGAATCATTTTGTCCAGTCTTGGAAGTCGAGACAGGGAGAGAACCAGATGCGACGAGTCGGAATCGTCGGAGCAGGTGGGATTTCCAGAACGCACGCTGACCGCTGGAATCAGATGCCGGGTATTGAGCTGGCCGGTTTCTACGACATTATAGAGGATGCTGCGCAGCGTGCGGTCCAGCGATCCGGCGGCAAGGTGTTCGGCAGCATGAACGAACTGTTCGATGCCGTTGACTATGTGGACGTTTGTACGCCCGGCACGGCCCATGTACAGCCGGTCATCGCGGCGCTGGAGGCCGGGATACCGACAGTTTGCGAGAAGCCCCTCGCGAACAGCATTGCCGATTGCGAGCGCATCGTAGACGCGGCTGAACGAACAGGCACGCCCTTGTTTGTGGCGATGGTTGTGCGTTTCTTTCCGCAGTTCGCCAAGGCCAAGGAGGTGCTGGACAGCGGGGCCATCGGCGCACCGGGGGTGATCCGAACGGTGCGCAGTGGGAGTTTCCCTGATTCCAGCGTGGGTTGGCGCAAGGGTCTGGCGATTACCAGCTACTACGCCGACTTTGCTCAGAGCGGCGGTGTGTTGCTCGATCTTTGCATTCATGACATCGACTACCAGCGCTGGTGTTTTGGCGAGATCGAGCGCGTCTTCGCGCGGGGCATGATGTTTGCCGGCAAGGAGCCGAAGGATCACGCGCTTCTTACAGTGCGCTTCAGCAACGGCGCAGTTGGGCACATCGAGGGCAGCTGGTCGTACCCGCGGGGGCGCTTCTCAACCCGCATCGAAATTGCCGGAACCGGAGGCATTATCGAATGGGATTCGCGGACACGACCGCCCGTGGAAGTCGCCCTTGCACAGGAAGACGGGTCGCTCGCTTCCTCCGGCAGTTCACCTACCGCTCCCCAGGATGATCCCTACTACGCGGAGTTGGCACACTTTGTCCGCAGCACGGAAACGAAAGAGCCATTTATCGTTACACCGTACGACGGCATGATGGCGGTTAAGATATCACGGGCGGCAATTGAGAGCCTGGAGACTGGAAAGCCGGTCAATATTAGCTGAGGCCTCGTAGTGCTGCCATTTCTGTGCCGGCAGCAGTCCAAATAGCAGTTGACTTACAATAACTGACAATTCGTAGGACATACCGAAGAAGGATAGGCCGGTGACTCGCGAACTCGAACCTTTGACTGAAGTCCGCCTTGGCATGTTCAGTTTTGCCCATATGCACGCTGCCAGCTACATCCACTTCCTTGGGCAGATGGAGGGCGTGACGATTGCGGGCATCTACGACGATGATTATGATCGGGGTGGTCGCATTGCCGCCCAGTACAATGTCCCTTATTTCAGGCGGACGGACGGGCTCCTCGACCAGCAGTTGGACGGGGCTATCATTTGTTCAGAGAATGTACATCATGCGCCCCTCGTTCTCCAGGCTGCCGGCCGTGTCGGGGCTATTTTGTGCGAGAAGCCAATCGCCACCACTGCCAGCGACGGTCAAGAGATGATCGACCGTTGCCGCGAGACAGGCACGAAACTGCAGATCGCCTTTCCCATGCGCTTCGCTCCACCGGTAATGGAGTTAAAGCAGCAGCTTGACAGTGGCATGCTGGGCGAAATCTACAGCGTCAAGTGCACCAATCACGGCTGGATGCCCGGACGCTGGTTTGTTGATCACAAACTGTCCGGAGGCGGGGCAGTCCTCGATCATACTGTGCATGTAGTTGACCTGCTGCGTTGGTTTTGGAACACGGAAGTCGAAGAGATTTACGCCGAGGTGGGTTATGAACTCATGAACCCCGGCTTGGGCATCGACGACGTAGGGATGCTGAGTTTTCGGCTTGCAAACGGCGTCTTTGGCACTTTGGACACGAGTTGGTCACGACCAGATAGCTACCCCACATGGGGGGATGTTAAATTGGATGTCCTCGGCGACCAGGGGTTGATCTGCGTTGACGCCTTCGAGCAGAACCTGCAGGTCAGCTCAGACGAGGCGGGCAAGACATCGGCGGTAAACTGGGGCAGCAGCGGCGACGAAGGGTTGGTGGCAGATTTTGTGGACATGATACGCAAGGACCGGGCGCCGTCCATTAGCGGCGAGGACGGTCAACGTGCGCTCGAAGTTGCTCTGGCAGCCTACGAATCGGCGCGACGGGCGGAGCCGATTGCGTTGCAGGTGTAATTGCAGGGAACGAATCACGACCAGAAGAGATCAGATAGAGGGCTTTTCCTGGTTCTACAGTTGTGCCGGGAATTTGAAATGGACTTATTCACAAGAATTCCCGTTTTATAGCGGCCGACACGACTCCAGGCCGCATCCTCATCGTCCGCCATATATTGTTCCCACCCATTGAAAAAGGCCACCAATGAGTCTTAATGCAGCAGGGCGGGCGCGCGCTATTCTAAAGGGCAGCCCTCTTTTTTTCGACACAGAAACAACAGGGCTCAGCGGTAATGCTGAAATTGTGGAAATAGGTATTGTAGACGCGGAGGGCAAGACACTTCTTGAATCTCTTGTCCGCCCGCTCGGGCGTATTCCCTATGAAGCCACCGCGATCCATGGTATATCAAACGGTATGGTCAGAGACGCTCCCACCTGGGCAGAAGTCTGGCCGGAAGTCAGCCAGCTGTTCATAGGGCGTCGCGTGGGGATTTTCAACGCAGAATTCGACCTGCGAATGATGCGGCAGTCGCATCAACAGCATGGCCTGCCGTGGGAGGATTTAGGGGGAAGTGCCTTCTGCGTCATGAAAATGTACGCTCGCCACTACGGCGAACGTTTGGGTATTCAGAACGCTAAATGGCAGAGTCTTCAGAAGGCGGGTCAGCAGTGCGGCATTGCCCTTCCTAACAGCCACCGAGCGGTAGACGATGCCCGCCTTGCCTGTGCAGTATTTCGGCACATGGCCGGGCTAGTCGAGTCGGTCTGAGTCCGGACTTCCCCGTCGAACCAGGCTTTTATGGACCAAGTACTCAAAGAATTCCTGAATGGGAGGACGCCGTTAGCTAAAGAGGAGATGGACTGGTCGGGAGGCGGGTTAGCGCTGGTACAAACTCGCTACACTTATGGGCTCGAGGAATCGGCGTCTCCGCCAGTGGAGCTAGTAACCTCTGTCAGGGCGCTCGTGACCCGTGGCACAGATCTCATGGTAATTCGGGATCCGGAAGGTGAGCATATCGTGCCCGGCGGGCGCATCGACGAAGGTGAAGGTCTGCTGGAAGCACTGAGGCGCGAACTTCTGGAGGAGACCGGCTGGACTGTCCGAGGCGACCCGGCGCTTATCGGTCTGTTCCACTATCACATACGCTCACCGGAACCGGCGGGTTACGCCTACCCTTACCCCGACTTTCTTCAGTTACTTTACAGGGCGGAGGCTGACAGGCATATACCTGAGGCGAAGGAGGTCGGCGGTTACGAATTGGGCACCGAGTTTCGGTCACGAAAGGAAGTCCTCGATTTGCCGCTTTCTGTGGGCGAGGCCGCGCTTCTTCAAATTGTGCAGGAAGCTTAGAGAAGGCCCGCTGACATTCAATGCCAACGCGTTCCGGTCGGACTCTTAGTAGACCTTTAGCTGTAAACGGACCGCGTTCCCCAGTAGGTTAGAAGCGAAGTCAGTTTCGAGAGGCCTACCCAGAGGCCCTCTACCGCCGGAGCTCCTCGTGCAGGAGCTCCGACATCCTACCCACTACAGCTATAAATCATTTCAAGATTGTTGCCGGCACCTCGTCGCGGGATTGCGAGGCGCCGGCATTGAGGGGACTCCGTGAAACCCCGTTAGCTGGCTCGGCCCGGGAAGCGCCTTTGCGAACAGATTCGAGCAGAGGGAAGAATCTCTCATTGTCTTGACACGCGTCCCTTTAGCGCCAGGAGGGCCATTGTCATGCTTACGATAACAACCACTGAAACGGACAGGAGGCCCTTCAATATTTCGTCAATTTGCCAGCCTACGGTAATGATGGAGCGTAACGATCCAAGGAGATAGGTAACGGGATTGTATTGGGCGACAGTTGCCATCCAGCCAGTCATTGCCTCGAGAGGTATGAACATTGGCGTGAGAAACATCATGGGAAGAAAGACCATGAAGCTGCTGCTGACGGCTGCCGCGCTGGCTGTTTTCAGGGCGATTGCATATGAGAAGCCTGCGAAACCGAGTCCCCAGTAGGCAGCGAGGGCAACAAAGGCGACGATGCCTGTTACACCGGTTTCGAACCGGACCCCTACTGCATATCCAAGGATGAGGACGGGGACCGAAAGGGCTATGACCAGAGCCATGTCAGCGACCATCATTCCCATCAGGAGAGCCAGGCGGCGTACCGGGGTCATCACGAGGCGGTCGAAGTAGCCACTGCGAACGTCCTCAACCAACGTTAACGCCCTCGAAAGCGGCCCGGTGACAGCCATGATGATTGCGACTGGGAGTTGGAAAGCCTTGTAATCGAGGGTGCCGCCCGCCTCCACGAAGTTCTGGAGCGCGCCCGTATTTACAGTGAAAAAGAAAAGGGGGATGATGAACCCAGGAATCACGGACTCGGGGTCCCTCAGGACCGATCGGAGGGCCCGACGAGATATCGCGGAGACGTCACTTGCAAAGCCTCCATTTCTGGCTTGAACTTGGGTGAGTCATATAGCCGTCATGCTGGCTCCTCCTTGACGATGTCGGCGTCTACTTCAAGGCGAGCGCCGGTGTAGTGAAGGAAGACGTCGTCCAAGGTAGCGGTGCGGAGGACTATGTCCTCTACAGAAGCACCGGACTGGTCCAGCGCAATTGCGACGGGGCCGATCACTTTGGATCCCTGATCGACGCTCAAAGTGATTTCATTTGCATATACTTCGACGCTTTCGACGCCATCCACTTGCTCGCACGCCTCCGCGCCGCCGCTTGTCTGGCCATCAATCCTGGCGACGATCATGTCGGAACCGACAGAGCGCTTTAGATTGGCGGGTGAGCCTTCGGCGACGATTCTGCCATGATTGATTATGCCAACGCGCTGGGTGAGGTAGTCGGCCTCTTCCAGGTACTGCGTTGTCATGAAGATCGTTACTCCTCTCTCCTCATTTACACGGCGTACTTCGTCCCAGAGTTCGACGCGGCTGATGGGATCCAGCCCAGTAGTTGGTTCGTCGAGGAACAGAATTTGCGGTTCGTGAATCATGGCGACTGCCAGGTCGAGTTTTCGCTTCATGCCGCCAGAGTAGGTGCCAATGAGCAGGTCCAAGGCCTCATCAATATTTAGCAGGTCGGCAAGATAGTTGATCCGTTGCTTGATGGCAGGTCCAGTTAACCCGTAGAGGCGGGACTGGAGCTGTAAGAGCTCCCGCCCCGTCTGCTTGTCATCGAGGGCCGCGGCCTGGAGCGCGGCGCCGATCTTCAGTCTGACAGCGGCAGGTTCTGTGACCACGTCATGACCTGCCACGCTGGCGGAACCGCCGGTCGGCAGAAGCAGCGTTGTCAACATTCTGACTAACGACGTTTTTCCCGCTCCATTGGGACCTAGAAAGCCGTAGATCTCTCCGCTTGGAATTGAGAGGTTGACGGCATCGACTGCCCTGACGGCGCCGAAACTGCGGGATAGAGAGTTGGTGGTTACTGCGTGTTCGTTCGTCATTACCGGTTCCGCTCCTCTCCTGTTTGGATTTCGACATTTGCTTCGTGCAGCTCGCCGCCCCGAATGATCTGCAAGGTCGTTTCTTTGCCGGCCAGATCGCTTCGCAGTGCGATTGCCAGTTCGTCAGGACTGAGAATCGGTTCACCGTCAAGGTTGACGAGAATGTCACCCACTACAAGGCCTGCCTTTTCCGCAGGGCTGTCAGGCGCAACGGAGTTGAAAAGGACTCCAGTCTCCTGTCCCAATTCTTTTCTAAGGCTAGTGGGCAGTTGAACGGTCTGAACTCCTACTCCCAGGTAGCCCCGGCGAACAGAGCCATATTTGAGAAGGGAGTCTATTGTTGGAGCGACGGTGGCGTGGGTCAGGGCAACGCCACCATCGCGGCTGAGAGCAGACGTCGCCATGCCGACGGCGCGTCCGTCAGCGCCGACAATGGCGCCACCGGAAAAGCCAGGGTACATGACCAGGTCGGCGCGCACGTAGTGACTGATTCTGGCCCCGCCGTGGATTCGCCAGTCCTCTCCTATGGCACTGAGTATGCCCATGGAGGCCTGGACGCTTGTTCCCGGCCGGCCGACGGCGAATACCATTGCGCCAACGCGCAACTCGTCTTCTGGCAGCCAGGCGGCGGCGGCGAGTCCTTCGCGTTGGACCCGTAACGCCGCGATGTCGATGGCAGGATCTCGTCCGATCAGGGTGGCATCCACCTGTTCGCCGTCGGGCAGGCCGACTCGAATGTTCTCGGTTCTCACGACATGATTTGCGGTGACTATCACACCGTCTGCCGACCAGACGAACCCACTTGCCGGAAAACGGCGACGGCCGTTCACCTGTACGATCCCCTGCCCGGCTGATTCGACGACTGTGGCCATTCCTTCAGCTAAAGCTTTGAACTGGTTAGACATTTTTGGCTCCATTCCAATCTCTCTTGCGGGCTACGTGCCTGCAATAGCTTTCGTTGCTGCAGTTTCAATGATAGCGCGGCGTGTTCTTCAATACATCGGCAGATATGGCAGGGGGAACCCGTCAGTTCGGGTAGGTGTGAGGCGGATTGGGCTGCATGCACGCGTCGGAAGACGCAGCAGCGTTGGTGTGGGAACTGGCTGCCGTGTCAGAGGGTGAGAAGCCCCAGCCTGGTGGCCTGGACGACAGCTTCTGTACGGCTGCTTACTCCTAACTTGGAGAGGACTGCTTGTACGTGGAATTTGGCAGTGTTTTCGGTGATGCCCAGTCGCACACCGATGGCGCGATTTGTCAGGCCTTCGGCGAGCAAGGCCAATACTTCCAGTTCTCTTGGTGTGTGGGGCTCAGGAATGGGCGGTAGGGAAGGGGTCGATGGCATCCAGAAGGGAGTCGTCAGGGCCGGATCCGTAACCGACAGGCCTTCGGCGGCAGCATAGAGGGCGGCACGCAGTTGCCCCGCCTTGACACTGCGGGGGAGGAGCCCGGCGAGTCCCATCTGACGGATGATACCGAGAGCCTCGCCCTCGGGTAGTATGGCAATGACAGGCAGACCATCTTCAGCCAGATCTGTTATCGTCTCCCAGACCTCGGGGGACTCGGAGGCGGAGAAGTCCCAGCCAGTATCCCAGACGAGGACATTCGCGCTCCCGACCTTGTCCTGGGTTAGTTGAGCCGGAGACTCTGCCAGGAAAGTGACGATCGCAGGTTCCGGATCAAGAATGGCGGCAAGGCCGTGGCGGCTGAGGGCGTCTTCGGCGAAGATAATTGCGGTTAGAGAATCCTCCTCGAACATTGGCATGGCGTGAATTTAATCACATGCCAGTTCTTTGGTCTGTGGGAACGCTATCATTGTCTGCGAGGTTTTTGCGGTGTTTATCGTTCGCAGTAAAGGGGTCCCTTGTTCTCCACCGAGGCCGCATCTCTGATTCCATGAAAAGAGAGGCGAAGAGGGGATTTCTTTCTCCTCTCCACCCCTTGCCAATGACAGGCAGAAGAACTGGCTGTCCTCAGTTTGGGCTGTCTGGAATCGGGGTTGATCAGGCGAGCCGGTGCAGTTCGACCAGGAGGCGGTCGGTCTGTTCAGGGCGGCCGACGGAGATGCGGATGCAGTTGTCGAGGCCGGGCTTCTGATAATAGCGCACGAGGATGCCTTGCTGTTCGAGGGCAAGCTTGAGGGCGGCGGCGTCTCCGTTCCCGGCACTTCGAAAGCCCTCGACCCGGCAGAGAACGAAATTGGCACCGGAAGGGTAGGGCGAGAGGTAGGGAACCTGTTGCAATGCGTTGAAGAGTCGTTCGCGTTCGGCGCGTATCTTTTCTACAATCGAGTTCATTTCATCGGCAAAACGCAGGCTGGCCAGTCCGGCCACTGTGGCGGCGACGTTGACATTGTAAGGCTGTTTGAACTTCCATAGAATTGGCATCATCCAGGCAGGGAAGATACCGTAGCCCAAACGAAGACCGGCGATTCCGGCGGACTTGGAAAATGTTCGAATGATGACAAGGTTGTCGTGCTCCAGTACCCAGGGCGAGCGGCTAGTCTCGACCGAGAATTCGACGTAGGCCTCATCGAGGACGACGATCAGAGGGAGCTGTAACAGACTCAGCAGGTCTTCGTCCGGCAGCCAGTTACCGGAAGGGTTGTTTGGCGAGGTGAGAAAGAGCAGCTTGGGAGAGACCGATTCCCGCTTCAGCGCGCCGGAATTGAACAGGTCAAAGACGCCTTCGACATCAATATGGTAATCATCTGTTCTCCAAACTTCCAGAACTTCGGCGCCGACCAATTTGGCGTCGAAGCTATACATTCCGAAAGTAGGGGGCGTATTGATTATAGCGTCGCCAGGCCCAAGAAAGAGGCGGCAGAGATAGTCGAGAATCTCATCGGTGCCGTGGCTTGGCAGGATTTGTTCGAAAGGCACTGACCCTGTTGACTCATCCTGCCGCTGCTCACTAACCAGGTGCTGTGCCAGAGCTTGGCGCAATTCAGTCTGCTGCGGGTCTGGGTAGATGTGATAGTAGGCGTATTCGGCCAAGGCCTCAGCGACGGCGGGGTGCGGCCCGTAGGGGTTTTCGTTGGCATCCAGCTTGATGATTTCTGAGGCCGGAATGCCAAGCCGCTGGCTCAGGACTTCAAAGGGTTGAATTGGTGTGTATTCTTCGAGACCGGCGAGATGCGGTTTGAGCAGAGACTGAAATTTGTTGGCTTGCATTGCAAAGACTCGCGTTCAGTGGGGATTCAGGGATTCAGACGGCGACTCACGGCGGCAGCGTGCCCGCCGAGACCTTCGGTACGGGCCAGGGTTTCGGCTGCCGGCCCGATGGCGGACAGCGCCTGCTCGTTGAGGCCGATGAGGCTGATGAGCTTGACGAAATCGGTCACGTTGATGGGGCTGGCGAATCGGGCGGTGCCGCCGGTGGGCATTACGTGGCTTGGGCCGGCAGTGTAGTCCCCCAGCACTTCGAAACTGCGTTCTCCCAAGAAGATACCGCCGGCATTCTGCACGTAGTCTATCCAGCGCCACGGGTCTTCAACGAGGAGGCAGAGGTGCTCAGGGGCGTATTCATTTGCGAGGGAGAAGGCTTCGGTCAGGGAATCGGTAACAACGATACCTGCACTGCGGGCAAAGGTGGCGGCCGCGATCTGACTACGGTCCAGATCCTCCAGTTGGGCATGGACCGCGGCCTGGACTTCTTGCGCAAGTTTCCGGCTGGGGGTCAGCATCACTGCGCTGGCAAGAACGTCATGCTCTGCCTGGGCCAGCAGGTCTGCGGCGGCAAGCTGGGGGTCGGCCGCCCCGTCGGCAATGATGAGAGTTTCGGTAGGCCCTGGCAGTCCGTCGATTCCGACCAGGCCAAAAAGCTGGCGCTTCGCCAGGGTAACGAACAGGTTGCCCGGCCCGCATATCTTGTCAACAGCGGGGATGGTCTCGGTGCCGAAGGCCATTGCACCGATCGCCTGGGCGCCTCCGGCGATGTATACGGCATCAACATTGGCTACCGTAGCTGCCGCCAGCGTTACCTTATCCGGAAGACCGGTCTCCTGCTGGGGCGGCGTGACGACGATGAGCTCTCCGACGTTGGCCACGCGGGCCGGAATGGCGGTCATCAGCAGGGTGCTGGGCAGAGGGGCGGTGCCGCCGGGAACATAGATCCCGACGCGCTCGATGGGTCGCACGAGCTGGCCGACAGTTCCTTCGTGGTCGTTCTGGATCCAGCTTTGATTGGGCTGGCGGCGATGGAAGTTCTCGATACGCTCAGCCGCCAGCACCAGGGCGTCGTAAACCTCGGGAGCTACTTCAGCTGACTCGCTCAGGATCGTCTGGTGATCGACGTGCAGGTCGTCCAAGCTGACGCCGTCCAGCTTTTTGGTCCACTTTCGAACAGCTGCGTCGCCGCCGGTTCGAACATCGGAAAGAATCGTGCGAACAGCCTCATCGGGTCCGATGCGGGATCCGAAGATACGTTCATTGCTGTCCAGTATCTCTTCCGGCAGTTCGAAATCGTCCCAGGGTTGACGGCGGAGGATAGAGTTTCGGGCGGCTTCTGGCTCGAGTATGGGAAAGACAGTTGGCATAGGTCTGATGATTGAGCAGGTTCTTGTATTTTCTGGAAAATCGCTTTGATTTGACTGTAAATTCGCTACTGCCGAAGTCGCTCGGCGTCCGCCATTCGACCGAGTACGACGACGATGTCTTCCTCTTTGAGGCGGAAACCTGCACTGGGGCTGACGATGAGGTCGTCGCCTCTACGTACTGCGATCACAGAAAGTCCATAGCGTTGACGCAAACTCAACTCGGAGAGTGAGTGTTCCCATGTGCTGGGCGGGGCGAGGAGCTCCACGACGCCGACGTCATTGCTCACTTCGAGGTAGTCGACGAGGTGACCGATGGCCATTTTTCGCCCCAGGCGCCGCCCTGCCTCGTGCTCGGGCAATATTACTTCGTCTGCGCCGACCTTCAGCAGGATTTCCCTTTGCGTGATTGTGAGGGCTTTAGCGATGACGCGCTCTACACCGAGTTGCCTGAGAAGAACGGTGGCCAGCAGGTTGTTTTCGAAGTCGGTGCCGATGCAGACGAGGCCCGTGTCGAATGTTTCGACACCTGCCTGCCGCAGGGCGTCAATGTTGGTTGCATCCAACTGCACAACGTGGGGAAGTTCACCGCTGAGGGCCTGGACGCGGTCGTGGTCCGAGTCGATGGCCAGCACGGTACGGCCGTTTTCGACGAGGGTGGTTGCGACGGCGGTGCCAAAGCGGCCAAGACCGATGACTACAAATTCCGATTCGCGTCCCGCTCTTCTGAACGGTGAATATTGGGCAGGCTGTCTGGCGGCCCGTTCCTCTTCCACTTCCCGCTCCGCGGGGGCAGATCGCGTAGCAAAAGGTGAAAGAGGGCGAATCAGGCGGCCAATGGTTCGATGAATCTGCATTACCTGTTCCAAGATGGAAGGGAGACTTCACAGGCTTAGATCTCTCTCCCGACAATTTTTCGATGGTCCTATTCTTCGTGCGTTCTCTCGCTGCAACCGTATCACGCGCGCAGTCCTAAGCAGGCCCAGATGCACGCTTGGTCAGCAAGGACAGTGAGCGCATTATAGCATAGTAGTGAGGTCAAAACCTTTTCAAACGGGGCATCTCGTGATACCATTCGCCAGAATTGCAGTTGGCATTTTCGGGTTGGGTTCATCCTCAGAGTTAAGAGGAGCGCAGGCATGTCTGACAGCTCTCTTCAGCCAGCGAAGGTTTCACTTCAGCCGCGGTTTTTCTCGGAGAAGAAGCGAGTATTTCTGGAGAGCGGTTCGCTTAGGGCATCACTGTTCGAGTTTGAGAGCGGCGTTGCGGCTGTCGAGCTCGAAAACGGTGTAAGCGAGATTGTCATGTTGCCCTTTCAGGGCCAGCAGATCTGGTCGGCGACATTCGGCGGCAGAAACGTCACGATGAAGTCGATGTTCGACCAGCCGCGGCCAACTGCAGACTATCTGCAGACCTACGGCGGGTTTTTGCTCCACTGTGGATTCACGGCGATGGGCGTGCCGACGGAGGCGGATGACCATCCTCTGCATGGTGAGCTTCCAAACGCCATGTTTCAGCATGCGTGGCTGGTGTTGGGTGAAGACGATGGCGGCGCCTACATTGGCATGGGTGGGCAGTACCAGCACACGGTTGCCTTCGCAGACAACTATACTGCGACGCCGCTGGTCAAGCTTTATGCCGGCGCAAAGGAAGTGCACGTCTCGCTGAGCTGCCGGAACTGCAAGAAGACGCCAATGGACCATATGTATCTGGCTCATGCAAACTTCCGGCCGGTTGAAGGCGGGCGGATCGTATACAGCGCCAAGGTTACACCGCAGACGGTACGCGTCCGCCGCAGTATTCCGGACCACATCAGCACAGGGTCCGAATACCGGGACTTCCTCAACCGTTTAGGCGAAAGGCCTGAAGAACATCATGTTTTCGACGAAAGCATGACTTTCGTCCCGGAGCTGGTGTTCAGTATCGACTACGACGCGGACGAGGCGGGTTGGGCGCACACGCTGCAGGTGCATCCGGATGGGCGCGCTGACTATGTTCGTCATCGACCAGAGCAGCTGCCAATTGGGGTCCGCTGGATATGCCGCACGCCGGACAAGGACGCTTTGGGGTTGGTCCTGCCGTCCACTGCCGAGCCGGAGGGCAAGAGTGCCGAGATGGCAAAAGGCAATGTGAGAGAGTTGGAAGGCGGCGGCGAATGGCGTTGCAGCTATGTTTTGGGGACGTTGGATGCAGAGGAAGTCGGCGCGGTCGAAAGGAAGATCGCTGAAATCGGTTAGCAGGCAGCCGACGTTTTCGGAGCTGAAGTCTCACAGGGCAGGGCAATTGGAGTCCGAATAGGGCAACCTGGATGCTGGTGATCAAGGTGGGTGGCGGTAAAGAGCTGAATATAGACGCGATCGTCAGCGACATTGTCGCGCTGCGAAAGGATGGGCGGGATCTGATCCTGGTCCACGGCGGCGCGGAGACGACGAACGACGTGGCGGAGGCGCTGGGCCATCCGCCCCAGTTTGTAACCAGTGAGAGCGGTTTTGAGAGCCGGCGCACTGACAGGCGCACGTTGGAGATTTTCGAGATGGTCTACTGCGGCCAGCTAAATAAGATGTGGGTGGAAAAGCTGCAGCGGGCGGGCGTGAATGCCGTAGGGCTAAGCGGCTTGGACGGCCGCGTTTTTGAAGGGAAGCGGAAAGATAGGCTACGAGTGCGCGTGAACGGCCGGCGGTTGGTGCTGCGAGATGACTGGACGGGTACTGTTGAGAAGGTGAATGTGGATCTCCTGCGTCTCTTGTTGGGAGCAGGTTATCTGCCAGTGCTCACGCCTCCGGGGGCGTCCGACATTGGCGAGGCGATAAACGTGGACGGTGACCGGGCCGCGGCTATGGTTGCTGCAGCGTTCGAGGCCGAAGCGCTCGTGATTCTCTCAGATGTTCCGGGATTGTTGCGCGAGTTTCCCGATGAGTCCAGCCTTATCCGTGAGATACCGCGCGCGCAAGCCGACAGTTTCATGCAGTTCGCCAAAGGGCGGATGAAAAAGAAGGTGATGGGCGCGGCCGAGGCGGTCGCAGCCGGCGTTCAAAGGGTGATCTTTGCCGATGGCCGGGTCGAAGACCCGATTAGGCGAGCACTGGAGGGTCACGGTACGCAGATAGCGTGAGCATTGCGTATTGCGTAGAGAGTAGTCCAATCACTGATTCGACTGGGCCGTGACATATCAGCAGTTCACGGGTGGGCAGGTCTGGAAGTATCAGCTCTCCGGGCCTGAATTGATAGCCCAATAGAAGAGACCAAGCCAAGACTCGAACAGATACTTGATGACAATGACACAGAACTTAACTGATACCCATGCCGCAGTACGTAGTACACAGGCTTTTGAGTCAGGCGTGGTTCCCCGTCGCGGGGACACGGTGATGGTTCGCGGCGAAGGCTGCTGGATGATAGATAGCGAGGGAAAGCGTTACCTGGATATGACTTCGTCGCAAGGCGTGGCCATGTTGGGTTACGGTCACCCTGTGCTGACGGCGGCTATTCAGGAGCAGGCGGGGCGCATGCATGCCTGCCCCAACTTCTTTCACAACGATACGCGGGCGGAGTTCCTGAGCAGGCTGATATCGGTCACGCCAGAGCACCTGACGCGGGCTTTTTTGGGGAATAGCGGCGCTGAGGCGATTGAAGGCGCGATTAAGTTCGCGCGGCTGGCTACGGGGCGTACGGGAATTGTGGCTGCACGCAACAGCTTCCATGGGCGTACTGTAGGAGCGCTGTCCATCACCTGGAACCCCAGATACCGCCGCAAATTTGAGCCGCTGATGCCAGGTGTCAGCCACGTTCATTTTAACAACATCGATCAGCTGGAAGAAGCTGTTGGCGACGGGACCGCGGCGGTGGTCTTGGAGGTCATTCAGGCTGAGGGAGGTGTGCATGAAGGGAGCGCTGATTATCTTGCCTCTGTTCAGCAGTTGTGCCACGAGAGGGGAGCACTGCTGGTAATCGACGAGGTGCAGACCGGTTTTGGACGGACGGGGCGCTGGTTCGGGTTTCAACACTTCGACCTCGAGCCGGACATCGTCGCGCTGGCAAAGGGCCTGGGCGGAGGTTTCCCGATGGGTGCCGTCGTGTACACTGAGCAGATCCAGGAAAGTCTTTTTTCCGGGGCGCACGGGAGTACTTTTGGGGGCAACCCACTGGCCTGCGCGGCCGGTACTGCTGCGTTAGGGGTATACGAGGACGGGTTGATCGAACAGGCAGACAAGGCTGGGCGGAGACTAAGGGAAGCCCTGGAAGCGGCGATCGGCGTGCGCAGAGTTGTACGCGAAATCCGAGGTAAGGGACTCCTGATCGGCATTGATCTGCGTACGAAGGCGGTACCCTTTCTGAAGACACTGATGGAAGAGCACAACGTGCTGGCGCTGCCGGCAGGCTCGACTGTTCTGCGACTGCTGCCGCCGCTGACCATCAGTGACGGGGAGATCGACATGGCGGTAGAGGCGATAGCCGCTACACTGCCCGAAGGCTCTTGACCTTGGTCCCGGGCTATTGTAAAGGACACTCATGTGAATATCATTTATAGCGGCGTTTTTGTGGACGATCAAGAAAAGGCGTTGAAGTTCTATACAGAAGTGCTTGGCTTTGTAAAGAAGGAAGATATTCCCGTCGGTGAATTCAGGTGGTTGACTGTAGTGTCACCTGACGATCAGGACGGGACAGAGTTTCTCCTGGAACCGAATGCCAACCCCGTCGCCGAACAGTATCAGAAGGGCATTTTCGAACAGGGAATCCCGGCCACGTCGCTTGGCGTCGATGACGTGCAAGCAGAATATGAAAGGTTGACAGAACTGGGTGTGGTGTTCAAAGTCGAACCGACGGATTATGGTCATTATAAGATTGCTTCCTTCGACGACACTTGTGGGAATCTGATCCAGATCCAGCAGACTTGACGCCTAAGGGAGGTTTTGGAGGCGCTAATTGTGTGCCAGCACGCAGAAATGCGATCCAGAAAGCACGATAATTGGCGTAAAGACGTGAGAGCTTGTCGACCATATTTCGGGACGAAGAAGGCGGAGACACATTGGCGGGGTCTTCAGGCGATTCCAGTCCTTTACGTTAAGAAGCTATCGAAACGAATGCAGTGACGAAAGTGACAGCATAAAGAAAGCCAGGAGTATTGGAATGAGTGAATCAAATCAGAACGGCGCTCAGATGCAGAACGGTGCGGGAGCCCAGGTCGGAAAGGATGGGGCAGAAGACACGCTGCATGAGGTGATCGTGATAGGCAGCGGGCCTGCAGGTTGGACGGCGGGCCTTTACGCAGCGCGGGCGAACCTGGAACCGTTGCTGATCACCGGCGACGATTTTGGCGGCCAGGTCAGCATCACATACGAGGTCGAAAACTATCCTGGTTTTCCTGAGGGGCTTAGCGGGCCCGACCTGGTAGAAAAATTCAAGGTGCAGGCCGAACGATTCGGATGCACGGTCTCCTATGATCATGTCACGGAAATCGTAGTGGATGAGCATCCGTTCACGGTACGGACCGCCCAGGGCAAGGCGTACCAAAGCAAAACGTTAATTCTCTGCACTGGGGCGCGCCCGCGCTTTCTGCAGGTACCCGGCGAGCAGGAATATACCGGTAAGGGCGTCAGCTACTGCGCGACCTGCGACGGATTCTTTTTCCGAGGCAAAGAGCTAGTCGTGGTGGGCGGAGGAGACAGCGCGCTGGAAGAAGGGCTTTTCCTGACCAAATTCGCCACGAATGTGAAGGTACTTCACCGGCGGGATGAGTTACGGGCCAGCAAGATTCTGCAGAGTCGCGCATTTGACCATGAGAAGATCGATTTCGTTTGGAATACTGTCGTGACCTCGATCAACGGGAACGAGAATGGCGTTGTTTCAGGTGTCACCACACAGGATACGCAGAGCGGCGCTGAGGGCGAGATCGACACTGACGGCGTTTTTGTTTACATCGGGCACATCCCCAATAACGACCTGTATCACGGGAAGCTGGACCTGGATGAGGACGGCCATTTAATCGCCGACCCGATGACGCGGACCAATGTTCCCGGCGTCTTTGCCGCTGGAGAAATCGCCGATAAGGTTTTCAAGCAGGTGGCGACCAGTGTTGGGCAGGGTTGCGCAGCGGCTATGCAGGCGGAGAAGTTTCTGGCCTCGCTGGAGGCCGTGGGTCTGCCCGACCTGAGCGAGGACCCGCGAGCTTGGCCTACACCGGGCGTTCCCAAAGCGAAGGCGGACCTGGTGGCGGCTGATTGAAGTCCCCCTTAGGGGCCGCCAGACAGTGCGCAGACGCGAGGCGGTGCTGCGAGAGGCTCCTGCTCTACGCAGAGGCATCGTTCCTGACGAAGGATCGGATCGGTAGTGCCTCCTCCTCCTAGTTCTACTCCCCAAGACAAAGATTCGGAGGCGCTGGCTCGCAGCGCCTCTCTTCTATCCATTGGCGCGGTTGCCAGTCGTGTTCTGGGTCTTGCCCGGGAGATGGTGATCGCGAGTTACTTTGGCGCATCCGGGCACGTGAGCGCCTTTACGGCGGCCAGTACGGCGCCAAAGATGCTGTACGACTTTCTGGTCGGCGGCATGCTGAGTGCGGCGCTTGTCCCGGTCCTGAGTGACTATGCCCGGCTTGACAGAGGACGAAAGGACAAGGCGGAGGACGCCGACCCACTGACTGAGAGCCCACAGTTCGGGCCGAATCTGGAACTTGTACGGCTGGTTGGCGCGCTGCTCAGTCTGGCCGTTGTCTCACTGACAGGGCTGGTTCTCCTGATGGTCGTCTTTGCTCCCCAGGTTGCAAGTCTGCTTGCAGGGGGCTTTGACAGTTTTGATCCGGCGCTTCTTCCTCTGACGACGCGTCTGCTGCGCTTGATGGCGCCGGTCGTCTGGTTTATCTCGATGGCAGGGCTTTTGACAGCGGTTCTGTTTGCGCTTCAGCGTTTCAGTATTCCGGCACTGGCCTCGGCCGTCTACAACCTTGGAATCGTCGTTGCCGCGCCGCTGCTGGCCGGACGCGTGGGCATTGCCAGCCTGGCCGTAGGTGTGCTGGCGGGCAGCATGGTCCAGTTCGGGTTGATGGCGTGGGACGTGCGCCGGGCCGGTCTGAAGTTCACGGTGCAGTGGAGTCATCCGGCGCTGGGGCGCATTGTACGTCTCTATCTGCCGATTGCGGCCGGGCTGATCGTGGCGCAGTTCCAGGTTGGGCTGGACCGGCGGCTAGCCAGCGGCACGGGTGTGCAGAGTATCGCCTGGATGAGCAAAGCAACGACGTTGCAACAGATGCCACTGGGGATGATCAGCGTTGCCATTTCGCTGGCGGCTCTGCCACGCCTCAGCCAGCAGTTTGCCGCGGGGGACGAGGGGGCGTATCGCGCGACGCTGGGGCGGGGCCTTCGCATGGTGATCGTGATGATTGTGCCGCTCCTAATTGGATTGGGGCTGCTGGCTGAGCCGACGGTGCGGTTATTGTTTGAGCGGGGACAGTTCACGGCGGCGGACACGGCGCAGGTGGTGTCGGCACTCCAAGTTTATCTTGTGGGCGCGCTGTTCGCCGGCATCGATTTCCCTCTGATCTATGCCTTCTATGCGCGCAACGATACGTTGCTGCCCGCATTGGTGGGCGTGCTCAGTGTCGTGGTTTACGCTGGTGTGGCTCTGGTCCTGATAGAAGGGCTGGGCTTTCTAGGTCTGGTGTGGGCGGATACGGCCAAGCAGGGCGCGCATGCTGTTGTGATGTTAGGTTTGCTGTACTGGAAGCTGGTGCATGTTTCCAGGGGCAGGCGTTCGGACGGTGCACAAGATGAGTTGGAACATCGGCAAAAGCGAGGTAGCGGGCAGACCCTTCGGACGGTTGGAGCGGTTACCGGGGCGGCCGTAGCTATGGCTCTAGTTATGGTGTGGTTGCTATCGTTGTTGGATCCTGGCGTAACGACTTCCCTGTCCAATGACATTGTCCGGATCGTTGTCGGCGGAGGCGGGGGCGCCATGGCATACGCTGGCCTGTTGCTTCTCGCCGGCCAACCTGAAGCCCGGCAGCTGGCCCGAATTGCGATGCGCCTTGGGGGATTTGCCAGGGAAACGTGAGTCTTGACTCTTTGCTTCTCAGCTTCTTACCATGAGTCATTCTTGTGAGGTACGTCGTTCCAAGGACGGACGGCTTCCTTAATTCGATCTTAATTCACCGTGACTTTCCTGAATCCACACGACACTAGACGGTTCATCAGCCTAGCCTTTCTGAGGCGGAGTTCCTTGAAGGCGATGGTGCTGCTGCTGGCCCTGCTTCTCATAGGCGGCAGCGTTCCGAGCAGGATCCCCACGCGTGCCCATATTATCAAGTCCGCGGTAGCCCTGCCAGATTTCAACTTTGTCGGTTGGGAGTTGAATGCTTTGGTACGTGGGGTCTTTGCGGGCGAGAGTTCGCTGGAGGAAGGGTTGGATGTAGATGCCCAAGTGGGATTGGTACGCGCCTACTTTGAGAGGGCGAAGAAGATCTCGGAAAAAGAGAGAGAGCTGGAGAGGCTGGTCTCGGAAGAGGCTTCGCCTGCCACTGAGAACTCTGAGACAGGAAAGGTTGTTCAGGCAACTGTAGTGGGTCAACTGAGGGCGAACCATACTACTGATGCCGGCGATGCCGCAGGACATTCGATTGCTATTGAAGACGCACGCCTGGCGTTGGCCGGGTTGCGCCGTATGCAAGCGGAAGAGCGAGGCTTGGTGGAAGCGGTCCTGCAGAGTCAGATTCAAGAGGAGGTCCGGGAGGCGGGCCTGGGTTTGCTCGGGGCGGTATGGCCGCCGGTGCAGTTCGCCTTCGTAGAGCCCCCGCTGAAACTAACGGTAAGCCCACGCGACCGGATCATGACGCTTCATTCACGCGTTCTTCAGGCCGAGTATGATCCTGTTACCCTTGGAGAGAGTGAACGGGCCATCGAGGCGAATACAGATCTCAGTGCGCATATTTCACAGATTGGAGGCATGGCTGTCTTCCCGGCGATGGTTGTGGAGAGCAGTTCGCTCAGATGGGTATTGGAAACGGTTGCCCACGAGTGGGTGCATCACTATCTCTTTCTCTTCCCGTTGGGATTGCGCTACGCCAGCAGCGATGATTTGACTTCAATTAACGAGACTGTCTCAGAAATTGTCGGTGTGGAGATTGGCGAAAGGGTATGGCGGCGCTTCTATGAGACTGCGCCGCCATCTGCGGAGACAGCAGGTGGGACAACCGACGACATGCCCTGCGCCTGCAACACAGCCGACCTTTGGTCACAAACTTATGAGTTGGAGCAGAACCGGTGGGAGCGGTACGGGCGACCACTTCAGTTTGACTTTCGGCGGGAGATGCGGGAGACGCGGCTGCATGTGGACAGGCTGCTGGAAGCCGGACTGGTGGAGACGGCGGAAACCTATATGGAAGGGCGAAGGCGCTATTTCGTGGAGAAAGGGTACGCCCTGCGGGTGTTGAACCAGGCCTATTTTGCTTTCAACGGTAACTATGGGACGGGCGCGGCATCGTCCAACCCGATCGGTCCCCTGTTGGAGCAGCTGCGCGAGGAGAGCGACAGTTTGGCCCACTTTTTTGATCAGGTTCGCTGGTTTACCAGCCTGGCCGACCTGGAAAAGGCTCTGCAGGCAGAGTGAGGAAACTGGGATTAGACAGTCAGGTCACGACCTACCTCAGAGGACAGTAGAGCAGATACGGGACTCCGTCCGCCTGGCAGCAGGATGAATCGAAACATAGGCCTCTTTATCAGGAGTTTGTTATGGCAACGTATCGTACCGGAGTAATTGCCTGTGGCATTATCGCGCGTGTTCATGCCCGGGCCTGGCTCGGCGTGGAGGGCAACCCCACCGAGATTGGAGCGGTTGCAGACTCGAATGCGGACGCTCTACGGGAGTATGGCGATTTCTTCGGGGTCCCGGAGGCGCATCGCTACGCCGATTACCGGCAGATGCTGGACAACGAACGGCTCGATTTCGTTGACGTGTGTTCCTGGCACCAACTGCACGCAGAGATGGTCATCGCGGCCGCGGCGCGCCAGCCGAAGGCGATCATCTGCCAGAAGCCGATGGCGGTAGACCTGGGCGAGGCAGACGCGATGTTGACGGCGTGCCAGCGGAATGGCGTCAAGTTGATGATCGCATACCAGAGGCCGCATCATGCAACCTGGCTGAAGGCCAGGGACCTCGTGCGGGAGGGGGCAATCGGGCGCGTGGTTCAGATTCAGCTGGATTCGGGCGGCAACCTGCTCAATACAAATTCGCACAATATCCGCCTGGCGCTCTTTCTCATGGATGAGCCGCAGGTGGAGTGGGTGATGGGCGCTGTCGAACGTACGACGGAGTTGCAGGAGCGCGGATTGCCGGCTGAGGATGCCTGCCTTGGCCTGGCCGCGTGCGAAAACGGCGCCACGATTCTCATTATGGGGGACCTGATTCAAGGACTGGGTCAGGGATGCCGCGTGATAGGGACCCAGGGAATCATGGAGTTCAGCACGACCTATCACCCTGAGAGCGTGATTCCGTCCGATGCGCCGATGCACATGCCCGAAGGGCTTTCGGCGCGCTACAACTTCGAAATCGGTACTGTTCGCTATCTGAACGGAAGGACAGACGGTTGGGAGGCCCTGTCGGAACCCTGGAAGGACTGTTGGTCACAGCAGTGCCAAGAGGCGATAGATTGGGTCGAAGGGCGAGTGGAAAATCCCATCAGCGGCGGGGAGCGGGGGCGGGCGGTTCAGGAGGTGATGATGGCGCTGTATGAGTCGGCGCGCAAACGACAGCGAGTCTACTTGCCGTTGAAGACGCGTGTCAATCCTCTAAGTTTAATGGTTGAGAATGGGGATTTGCCGGTGGAATGGCCTGGACGATACGAACGCCGCGCGACCCTTGTACGCGGCGAGGCGATGTCATGGCACGACGAGAGGACATAACCGGCGGCGCATAAACCTATGGCCTGATTGTTCCGTCCGGGTTTTCGCGAGTGGGCCGGATCACGGTGACGCCGTCCTCCTCGATCAACGGCCGTCGATAGATGTAGGGAGGCTCGAGTACCGCTTGCTGGGCTGGGGTCAACTCCTGGACCCAAGCGGGCAAGCTGGTCTGGTAGACGCCGCCATGAAAGTGCAGGTAATTGGGAGAGTAGCGGTAGAGAAGGGAACGGCGCTGATGGCTGGCCTTCCAGGGAAGCGTGCCGTGGATGGTCGCTTCGTTAAAGATCACCATGTCGCCCGCTTTGCAGGGAATATTGTATACCAGTTCGCGGTTGCTTTTATAGTTCTTAATATCGTCCGGGCATGTGAAATTTGCCTTATGGCTGCCAGGGATGACGCAAAGGCCGCCGTCACCTTGGTTGACGTCAGCCAGCTGGAACTGGCAAACGATCATGCCGCATCGCATCTGGCCGTTGGTGTAGCTGTAATGCTGGGTGCCATCAAAAAGCCGGCTTGTCGAGCCGTGCAGGCGCAGCCCTTCCGTACCTGCTGAAGAAGCCAATAGGAAGGGCGAATGGTCCATCTTCCAGCCGCGTCCGAACATGGTGTTCAAGTAGGGGACGAGCTTGGGGTGAGCCAGAAGTTCCCGGAAGGGCTGGCACCAAGGCTGCTCCCAGGTTAACATTCCTTCAAAGAAGTCTCGTTCCAGTTCGCCCGCCATATCGCCATCTGCGTGGGAGTTAGGGTCGGGAATCGCCTTGTCCCAGTTGGCGTCGAATGCTTCGTTTAACCCCTTCAATTCAAGCGGAGAAAGAAAACCTTCTACCTTCAGAAAGCCCTGCAGGTCGAACATGAATTTCTCACGTTCGTTCATTGCCAACTCCTTGGTGACTCAGACGAAGGATGTAGTCCGATGAGAAATGGATTGCATTGTGCCTCGCATCGGCAGCTCCCTGATTAAATCATTGGCTAGCGGCAAGAGTAATCGCGGCCGTGCAGGCAGCCAACTCAAGACGCGGACGCTTATCGGACATTGGCCTATTCGGGCTTTTCCAGAGCGAAGGTTGCTTTCAGCATGATTGCCACTTCCACCTCGGACGGGGAATTGGCCAAGGTGCTGGAACTTCCCATCAGGAAGTAGCCGCCTGTGGCTGTCTGACCAGCGTGGGCGATGCAGCCGCCCGCCGGGCGGATCGCGCCAACCGGTGAGACGTCTTCTGACACGGTGATGACGCGGCCAAGCGACATATTCAAGAGACTTGCCATCCTCGAAGCACGCTGTCGCGCGTCCTCAAGTGCGGCTCGCATCGCCTCCAGTTCCAGAGTGGCGCAGTCTTCCACGCGGAAGAGCATGTTCGCGCCCTGAATCGTTGGGCCCCGCCTACCTTCCATTTCATCCACGAGACCCTGCATCAGAGATAGCAACCGGTCCAGTTCGTTAAAGGAGAAAACAACCTCGCCTGCGAAGCTTGAAGGTCCGTAGGCGTAGTTTCGGCTCAGGTAGTTAATCTCGATTGTTTCTACATCAATTCCCTGCTCAACCAGGAAGTCCTTAACTTCCTCAAGGTCGGTGGGTGCGACGAAGGACAGTTCCGGACCGCCAGGGCCATAGGACGGTTGCTCGCCAATATACAGGTTTACGCCCACACTGTCCGGCGCGGCCGATGCGGCGCCGTAGCCCAAGACGGTGACGCTCATTGGGAGCTCAGGAGAGGCTTCCTGGTTCGGGGGGGCCCCGAGGCTCGTGGCGGGGAGCAGGAGGAGTGAAGCAGTTAGCAACAGCGTGAGGAGGGTACTCTTCATCCGACTTTCCTTTCTCTACTTTCTATCAATATCAAACGCGGCGTGCCGTCTTGTTTCGATTTTCAGAGTCAGTTTTCGGTCGGTAGGGTCGACGCTCAGCGGGTCGACGCAGGAATTTGGGGACAGGTACAGACACTCCTTGCCTATGAGCACATCCACCGGAGAGGGAAACGCCAGACGTCCTTAGTTTTTTTGGCTTTGCCTGCGTTATGCCAAGTATTCGAGGAAGTAGCTGCTACCGGTTGGAGAGCGGTTACCTGGAATCGCAGGCTGACTGACTGAGTCAGTTGATAAAAGAAATCTATCTTATTCGCCGGAAAGTGGCAAATGGTTTTTCGGGGACGCAGGCGGCAGAAAGCGTCTTCAGATGTGATGCTGTCGACTTCCTATTGGTCAGCAGCGGCGACACTAAGAAAGCACAGATTGTCGTCGTCGCTCAGACTTTAGTGGGCTCCTTGGAGGCGTTAACTTTTTTCTTGCTTGATACAGAGTTGGCTCGCAACTATAATAAGGCGAACTCTCCCCCGAGGTACCCCCAACGTGCAGCCTGCATCCTTCACTAAGGCCGATTTATCGTTTTTCCTACTTGCAGTCGAATCTGTGTCATCTTTTTTCCAATAGCCAAGGAGATTGGAGCCATGACAGACTCGAAGCTGACCCGACGCCAGTTCCTGCGAATTTCGGCTGCGGGAGCTGCCGGAACTGCGGCGCTTGCCTGCATGCCGGCAGCCGCGCCGAGCGCAACGGACTCTATGACCGATGAAGGTTCTCCGGACGAGGCGCCTACGGAGGTACAGTTCGTCAATATCTGGACTGCTAATGACACCCCCTTCATCATCGCACTGTTGGAGGAATGGGACGAAACGAATCCGCAGTACGACCTGACCTTGATCCAGACAACAAACAGCGAAGCCACGCAGAAGCTGCAGACACTGGCCTCGGCTGGCACGCCTCCGGACTGCGGGTACTGGTCCCCCAATGCGTTTATCGCCCTAGCACCGGCGGGCGCGTTTTTGGCCCTCGACAGCTACATCGAGCGGGACGCAGACACCGTTCAGATTGACGACTTTCCCGATCTGTCGATCAATGGCGCGTCAGTTGACGGCGTAATGTACGGGATTCCGTGGTCAATCAATATTCAGGCGTTTGTCTCGGTACCAGGACTTTATGACGAGGCGGGCGTGCCCCATCCTGATTGGGATTCGTGGACGTGGCAGGACTTTGGGGAAACCGCGCCGCTGATCGCGATTGGCGAATTCGCTGACAAGAAGATTGCGCTGGCCAATCAACAGCGTTACTTCGTCTTTATGTGGGCCTGGGGCGGCGATGTCCTGGACGAGAGCAACGACCAGCAGCCGATACTCGACTCGGACACCAACCTTGAGGCGCTCACTTTCCTCAAGAGTCTGTACGAGGCCGATGTGGTGTTAACAGGGGAGTACGGCGAGGCGTTTGGCGGACTGCGTCCGATGTTGGCGTCGGGCCGCATAGCCCATGCCATTCACGGCATCGGAACCTGGAACTTCATGATGCGGGAAGCGGAGGTAGATTGGGACTTTTGGCACGTACCTGCAGGGCCGGCCGGGCGCGCGGCGGAGGTCATACCGATTTCCTTCCAGGTGGTGGCCGGGAGCGAAAACCCTGACGGAGGCTGGGAACTTGTCAAGTGGCTCACTGATCCTTCCTATGCCGGCGGAGTTTTTGCGGACAATCTGCAGTCACCGGCCCGGTTCAGTCTTCGCGAGAACTTTATCGAAGCGGCACTTGTGCTGGCGCCGCACGCCACAATTCTGCCCTCACTGATCGACTACGGCCATGTCCGCCCCGGCCTGCGGCTGCCCTTCGGCGGTGAGATCAGCAGTGCGGTCGGCTCAGAGCTGTTCGAGCCGGCTATCGCCAACAGCGATCGCACGATTGAGGAGGCAATCGAGATCACCCAACAGAAACTGGAAGAGATATTTGACGAGAGGGCGTAGGCAGATTCTTGGCCCGTAGCAAAGCGTAACGCATGTTTTTGCGTGGGGACGAAGGGATCTCAGCCTATTGAACATTGTCCTCTTTGTTGTGGATCAGCTCTCCGCCAAATGGTTGGAGGAGGGCTCCGCTTTGGCCTGCCCGACGCCCAATCTTGACCGGTTGCGTCGGGCAGGAACCACTTTTGCGAACGCATACACCAGCAATCCGGTCTGCTGCGCTGCCCGGGCTACTTTGGCGACCGGGTTGACGAGCCGCGGGCACGGCGTATTGCAGAACGGCTACCGCCTGAACCCGGAGCTGCCAACGTTGATGGGGGCATTACAGACGGCGGGCTGGCAGACGGGTGGATTTGGCAAACTGCACTTCGAGCCTCATTACCGCGGGTTCGACGTTGACTTCCACAAATACGGATTCGACGTTGTACATAATACAGAGGACCCGCGCGGCGGGGCGTGGCTTGACTGGATCGAGCAAAACCATCCAGAGGAGTACGATGCTGCCCTGGCAACTGTCTGGCCTACGTCTATACCGGCTTTTTCCTCCTATGGTACAAATAGGACCGATCTTGCCAGCCGCATTAGAGAAATCCGAGAGAATTTTCGATGGGGAACGGATGACTATCCAAATGGCACTGCACAATACTACGTGCTGCCTTTTGCGGAGGAGTTGTCACAAACCGCATGGATTAGTGATCACGCGCTAGACTTTCTCGCCTGTGCTGACCCCGAACGCCCCTTCTTTGCCCACATCAGTTATGTCCAGCCGCACGCGCCGTCCTGTCCGCCCGCTGAGTACATGGAGCGAATAGACCGGTCCCATATACCGGTACCCGTGCCGCCCGAATGGGAAGACGACCCCTTGGCACCCCATTGCTTTGCAGAGGGCGGTTTCCGGGGGGATACGGCGGCCTGGCGCGACCGTCGTCATTACTATTTGGCAGATGTTGCCCATTTGGACCATCAACTTGGACTGGTGCTCGACGCACTCGAAGAGTCGGGCCGGTGGGAGGAGACGGTTCTCATTTTTCTGTCCGACCACGGAGATCTGCTCTACGATCATGGATTCTTTGGCAAGGGCGAGAGGCACTATGACGCTTGTGTGCGCATTCCTCTAGTTGTGGCCGGTGCAGGGTTGCGGCAGGGGCTCGAGTGCGATGCCCTAGTTCAACTTGAGGATATCGTGCCAACAGTCTTGGAACTCGCGGGCTTGCCGCAGCCGCAGCTCCCTATAAGCGGCACCCACTCTTTGGAAGGGACCCAATCGGCACTCCCCGGTGCTTCGCTGCTGCCGTGGTGCCGCGGTGAACAGCCTTCCGACAGGCGCGATGCCGTCTACATCGAGAGCTACAACAACACGAATAGCAGGACACCCCAGAACTGGGCCCGCACGATCCGGACCCATGAGTGGCGCTATACGCTCTACCCAGGCGGCGCTGGCGAGCAGCTATTCCATATTTCGGACGATGCCGACGAGACTCGAAACCTGGCCGGAGACGCCAGCAAGACCAAGATTCGAGGCGCCATGCGCGACTGTCTCCTGGAAGCGGTTATCCTGCAGGATTACCCGCATCCGCCGCGAGATCTGTTCGCTCTAGGGGTACACTGAAGGACAGAGCATGTACCAGGGAAAACTCGCAATTTTGCCTCTTATCTGGTGCTTATTTCTAACTTCCAGGAAGTAGGGAAAGCAGAATCGATTTCTATGCGTCACCCCAGCGGAAAGTCCTAGAGTCGTTTGGGACCTTCATCTGAATGGAAGCGCGATGGTCTCTTTCTTTAAGACAAATCAACAACGTGAAGCGTTGTACGGCTGGTTATTTGCGCTGCCCGCTATTATTGGCCTGGTAGTTTTTGACGTCGGACCGATGGCGGCTTCGGTGTTGATTTCATTTACCGAGTGGAACGGCGTTACGCCCCCGCAATGGGTTGGATTGGCCAACTATGAGGAGATACTATTTCGCGACGAGTTGTTCATGCTTTCCATGCGGATCACAACGATTTTCGCCTTTGTTTCGATTCCTCTGAATCTAGTCACGGGATTCCTGCTCGCATTGCTTCTCAACCAGAAGATTCGCGGGCAGTCTTTGATGCGCACGCTCTACTACCTTCCTTCGATTGTGCCGCTGGTTGCGGTAGCGGCTCTGTGGCGCTGGATCTTCCTAAAGCGTTTTGGTCTGCTGGATATCGGGTTGGCGATGATGGGAATTCAGGCCCCAGACTGGCTGGGTGATCCAAATTGGGTGTTGCCCGCATTTATTGTAATGGGTTTGTGGGGCGTAGGGGGAGGGATGCTAATCAATCTTGCTGGGCTGCAGGCCATCCCTACGGATCTGTACGACGCAGCGTCTATTGACGGCGCCAACGCCCTTCAGCGTCTGCTAAACGTGACGATTCCGATGATGACGCCCTTGATTCTGTTCAACCTTGTCATGGGTATCATTGGCGGCCTCCAGGTGTTTGTAGTCGCATTTGTTATGACCGGCGGGGGACCAAGCAATGCTTCGCTGTTTTACATGCTGCATCTTTATCGCAATGCGTTCGAGTACTTCCGGCTTGGCTACGGATCATCTCTGGCGCTGGTTCTTTTCCTCTATATCATTGTCTTGTCGGCGCTAGTGTTCCGGTCGTCAACAGCCTGGGTCTACTATGAAGGTAACCGTTAAGCCCGATGGTCAATTGAGGTAGTCGGTATGGCGCGAACGATTCCGTACGCAGTCAAAGGACCTGTAGCGTCCATATGGGGCGTGCTCTCCAATCCATACAGGTTGAAGAGTCTATTGGGCAGAGTCGTCCTATATTTGGTTCTGATCGCCGGCGCGGTCCTGGTGACGATTCCCTTTATCTGGCTGATTTCGAGCTCTCTCAAGCCGCAGGCCCAGTTGGTTGCTTTTCCACCGATCTGGATCCCGAATCCCATCCTGTGGGAGAACTATCCCAAGGCGTTGACAGCCCTGCCCTTTGCACGATTCATCGCCAATACATTAATAATCGCGACAGGTGCAACCCTCGGCACTTTGGTCAGCAGCAGTATGGGAGCCTTTGCCTTCGCACGGCTGCGCTGGCGCTTCCGTGACGTCGTCTTCTTTGCATTGTTGCTTACGATAATGTTGCCGGGGCAGATAACGATGATTCCGCGGTTTGTGCTCTTTGCCAAGTTGGGTTGGGTCAACACGTATTTGCCCCTAATCGTGCCTGCATGGTTCGCAAACCCGTTCTTCGTTTTCCTGATGCGGCAGTTCTTTATGGGACTACCGACAGAGTTGGACGACGCAGCCCGCATAGACGGCGCAAGCATCTTCGGCATTTACTGGCGGATCATGCTGCCACTGAGCAAGCCGGTGCTGGCCACTGTTGCGCTGTTCTCGGTCCAGCATCATTGGAACGCGTTCATCGGGCCTCTTATCTATCTGCACGATCTGAACAAGTTCACGGCAGCGATAGGTTTGAGATACTTTGTTACAGATACACAGGTCCACTATAGTCTTCAGATGGCTGCGTCGGCTGCCTTTTCGATTCCGATCATCGTCCTATTTTTTCTAGGCCAGCGATATTTCATCCAGGGCATCGTGTTTTCCGGGGTGAAGGGATAACGTTTCGAAGAGATGGCCAAGCAGGGCCGCTTGTGCCGAGACTAACCGCATTTGGAGAGACAAAATGAATGGCTCAATTGCAGACCCGGTTCCGATGACCGAGGAACAGAAATTCTTCTTTGACTTACGCGGGTGGATCCTGTTACCAGGCGTTCTGTCAGACGAGGAAATTTGCACGATGAAAGCAGAGGCTTATGGTGTCGACGAGGCCGAATGGTACCAGTCGATAAATCCCAAGCAGTCGTTTCAAGGAACTCTTCAGACGTTGCTTGACCACCCGGCCATCGTGGGCGTGCTCAGTGAGATTCTGGCGGAGGAACCTTTTCTTTCGGACGACTTCTACGCTTTCCGTTGCGAGAATTCTTTCATTACTATGCGACCGCCGGGGTGGAGAAAGAAGGAGCGAAGGGACGGCGGATTGCCGCATGTGGTGCGCCCGCCGCAACAGGCCAATGCGATGCGCTATCAAGCGGCCGGGGGGAAGATATTTGCAGGTCTGACCCGTGTGGTGTGGGAGCTAGAGGAGGTCAAGGCCGGGCAGGGGGGCACTTCGTTTCTGAGCGGGTCGCACAAGTCCCATTTCAGTTACGGTGGACCGGACCGATACCGACCCAACATCAGAGACTCCTCCTGGGAACAGAGCATCCGAGAGACGATGGAGGACTACAGTTGCCCAGCCGGCTCCGCAGTCATCTTTACGGAAAGCCTACTGCATGCTGCCAACGATTGGACCAACCCGGACAATCCTCGCTGTGCCGTTTTCAACTGTTACAATTCGCTGTGGGCGCAGTGGCACCGGCTAAATCTGGACCATAAGATCATAGAGGGAATGCCGCCCAAACGGAGGTCGTTGTTTCGCGGCGTGTGGCAGATCGGTGGGGAGAATTACGCGTACTCTCGGGAGAACCGCAGCATATAAACTGTCGGATTCACTGTTTAGGCCGCGTGCCGGGCACGGCCCTTTGGGAGAAGCCGCGAAAAGGGACTTCGCAGCTTCTCCTAAAGACAGGTCCCTCTAATGGATTGCAGTTCATGAAAAACATCCCTCCTGAATTGAGGACGCCAAACTATCGCAGGACCGAACTGTCGGGCATCGGTTACGATTCGTCACTCGACAGGCAGGATCCAAGCAATGTGATACAGGTGGGTAAGACCTTCTACGTCTGGTACACGCAGCGGCCAGCCGGTGTGGCGCCTTACGCGTCGACGATTTATTATGCGACGTCGGAGGACGGCTACAACTGGCTGGATCGCGGCCAGGCGCTCGACCGTGGTTCCGGGGGCGAGTGGGACAGTTTCGGTGTTATCACCCCGTATGTGGCTGTGGTGGACGGGCGGTACTATCTGTTCTATACGGCCACGTCCGACATCGAACCCTTTAGCACGAACGGCACGCTGCGGCATATCGGGGTTGCCACTGCGGAGAGTCCGGACGGCCCCTGGATGAGAAGCGGCAGAAACCCAATTCTCAGCCCCAGTACAGACCCTTCTCTTTATGACTCATTGTTGGTCGATGATACGCATGTCATCGTGCGAGGAGGCGAGTTCTGGCTCTATTTCAAGGGCCGGAGTCCCACGCTGAAACCGAACGAGACGAAGTGGGGGCTTGCGACTGCGGACCACCCCGTAGGACCCTTCCGCAAACATGGACAGAATCCAATATTGAATAGCGGGCACACTGTCTGCGTCTGGCCGCACCGGGAAGGGGTGGCAGCGCTGGTTGACGACGCCGGGCCGGAACGTTTTACGGTGCAGTATGCAGCTGACGGGATCCACTTTCGGCGTGCGGCATCGCTGGAGTACGTGCATACAGGCTGCGGACCCTATGATGCGGATGCATTTTCGGGCACTTCTTACGGCCGCGGCATCAGTTGGGGCGTCACTCAGGAGCGCGGCGAGGGCCGAATGTATATTGTTCGTTTTGACTGTGACCTGCAGGCTCCTTCCCGAAACAGTTGCCAGTGAATTGGAGGCATCACCTCGATG
Organism: Caldilineaceae bacterium; assembly: GCA_958295845.1. Classification (GTDB taxonomy): domain Bacteria; phylum Chloroflexota; class Anaerolineae; order Caldilineales; family Caldilineaceae; genus Bin5. The sequence continues at coordinate 2,216,015 of OY282376.1, read as the reverse complement.
ACGGACCGTCCAAACGTGTTGTTCGTCCTCAGTGATCAGCATCGATTCTGTTCGATGCCGGGCGTGGACGGCAGCGAAGTGCTTGCCCCCAACCTGGCGCGGCTACAGCGAGCGGGCACATCATTTGTGAACTGTTACAGCAACTATCCGGTGTGCGCGCCGGCGCGCGGCATGCTGATAAGCGGGCAGTGGCCCAGCGACACGGGGGTTTTCAACAATCTGTCCGAGCTGGAACCTTCGGAATCCTCTTTGGGAGAGGTATTTGCGACAGGTGGGTACCAGACCTGCTACATTGGCAAGTGGCATCTCCACGCGGGGCCAGCAGAAACGATTGACGGCAACGACCGGTATATCCCGTCGGGGCCAGGACGGCACGGATTTGAACGCATGAGCGTATGGACGGAGACGAATCGCCACTGGGACAGTCTGCGCTACGAAGAAGGAAGCGAGACCGCGGTACGCACACGCGGGTACAACGCCACTCTGATGACAGACGAGGCGTTGGAGTCTTTGCGTAACCGGGACAGGGACCGGCCTTTTTTCCTCTTTCTCAGCCTAAATCCGCCCCACCCACCACTCGACGACGCGCCGGAGGACTATCTGAATCTCTATTCCAACTGCAGTTTTTCACTGCGCGAGAATGTGCCGGAGGCACTGGCAACTGGCCAACAGCTGGTACCAGCGGGGGCCCATCGCAATGAAGTGACGATGACGCTTCAGGAGCAGTTGGGCCAATACTACGGCCACATCAGTGCGATTGACGCGGAAATCGGGCGGTTGTTGGCGGCGCTGGAGGAGATGGATGGCCTGGGGAATACTTTGATCGTTTATAGCTCAGATCACGGAGATATGCTTGGCTCACATGGACTGCTGCGCAAGGGGGTATTCTACAGGGAGTCGGCTCAGGTTCCACTCGTTCTGTCGTGGCCGGGGAGGATTGACGCAGGCCAGGAAAACGAGATGTTGCTGGGTATGATAGATGTTTATCCTACTCTGATTGGACTGTGCGGACTGCGGGTGCCAAGAGGTGCGCGAGGAGAGGATCATTCGGCTGGCGTGCTTAGGGGAGACAGTGTTGGTTCGCGTTACGTTCTCCATTTCAGCACAAACCAGACTGACCCCGAATTTCGGGCGGGACGACGCGGATTGCGAACGCTGCGCCATCTCTACTTCACCGACGGAAACGAGGAACGACTATTCGACACCATCGATGACCCGTTTGAGATGCGAAATCTGGCGGGTGACGAGGACTATGCTGACCTGAGGGCGATGCTGGCTGCTTGTCTTCAGCGGAATTTGCCTGCGGAGATGGCGATTCGTTAGCGTAGCAGGCAGCGAATATCGAAGAGGAACCTTACATGGAGGGCGGGAAGACGGTCCGATTTGAATATTGTGAGGCACTTGGCTTGGGATATGAGCCGGGCATCACGCGGCGGGACCCCAGTTGCGTTATCTGCGTGGACGGGCTGTTCCATGCATGGTACACGAAGACTCCCCGCGGACCGTCTGGTTACGACGCCACAGTCTGGCACGCCACTTCTGAAGAGGGGATACAGTGGGAGGAGAGAGTGGAAGCGCTTCCTCGCGGCGAGGCAGGAGAGTGGGACGAGCAGAGCGTATTCACGCCCAACATTCTGGTTGCTAATGGCGGCTATTTTCTCTTTTATACATCGGTGGAAAAGCCCTATACGGAGGAGGCGCTGACCGCAATCGGTGTCGCGTATGCCGATTCGCCGGGCGGCCCGTGGACGAAGTATGCGAGCAATCCGGTGTTGAGCACAGGGCCGGAGAACAGCTGGGACAGTCACCGGGTGGACGATGCTTGTCTCGTGGTGCGCGATGGATTGTACTGGCTGTACTACAAGGGGCGGCAGATGGGGCTTAGCCCGCGTGAGACCAGGATGGGGCTTGCTGTCGCTGAGCAGCCTATGGGGCCGTATCGGAAGGCGCCTGAGAATCCTCTGATTGAGGGCGGGCATGAAGTCTGTGTTTGGCGGCAAGGCGAGGGCGTAGCCGCGCTTGTTCAGCCGAATGGCCCGGAGGGAGGGACTCTCCAGTACAGTGGGGATGGCATTCATTTTCGCACTTTCGCGGAGGTGAGGCCGCCGCAGGCGCCGGGTCCTTATCGGGCTGACAGTTTTGAGGATGGGCAGACGTGCGCGGGCATCGAGTGGGGTCTGCATATAAACTTGCGGTCTAGCCCGTTGCCTTTTTTGGAGCGTTTCACGTGCGAGGGCCTGGCTGAGGACTGGCACTTGTCAGACTGAGTTTTAGCCTATTGCACAGTTTCCATTCTTGAGTGGCTGGAAGTATTCCGGCAAGTGTTTTGAAGCAGACTGCAGACTCCTCCCCACTGAATTGGCAGAGCACGTCAACCTGGTACCAGGGTTTAACTTGGTGAGTTCTGCACATAGAGTTGACATATGCATGAGGCACAGCGGGTGAATGAGGCACAGCGGGCCCGGTTGGCCATGCGCAGGGGGGAATGGACTGGAACTACGGCATTCAAGGTTCCCGGTTTCGTTCAGTGCAATCTGGTTGTTCTGCCGGAGTCGGAGGCATACGACTTTCTTCTCTACTGTCAGAGAAATCCTAAGGCGTGCCCGCTGGTTGAGGTAACAGATTGCGGCGTGCCCGAGCCGCGATTGAGCGCACCGGGCGCCGACCTGCGAACGGACCTTCCACGCTATTCCATTTTTCGAAACGGAATTCGAGGAGGGGATCAGTACGACATTTGTGCATTGTGGCGGGATGACAGTGTAGGATTTCTGATAGGTTCGAGCCTTACGTTTGACGACGCGCTGGAAAGGGCGGGCGTACCAAAGTCAGAGGAGGTCTGGGTATTGAATACGGATCTGCCAACTGTTCCCGCGGGCAGGTTTGGGGGCAGGCTGGTGGTGGCGATGAGATGGATGTCTCCTAGCCAGGCTATCATAGCCACACAGTTGACGAGTCGGTATCCGTTCAATCACGAGGCGCCGATTCATGTCGGCGACCCGGCTGAGATCGGCGCAGACTTGAAATCTCCTCTTGTCGGCGATGCTGTGGAGGGCATTCCACGAGGCGTTATGCCGGTGTTTTGGGCCTGCGGTGTAACGCCGCAGGTGACTGCTCTTCTGGCGAAACCAGAGTTGATGATCACACATGCACCGGGACATGGATTTGTTACCGACTTCAAGGCAGATCAGTTCTGCATACCATAGGCAAAGGATTAGCTCATGACGGCATACGGTTCGGCCATTCAAGAGCGGAAGCTGTCCAAAAACGGCGCTCTTGAACCCTCCGCGGTACTGGGGGAGCCGCTTGGCCAAAAAACAAATGCGATCCGCTGGCTTCAGAAGAAGGTGATGGAGAAGGCCGGAGATCTGCCCAAGGATTTCGAGAGTCTGTCAGAATGGGAAATGTTTCGGGACCGGATGAAGGACAGTCTGCCCAGGACGATTGGGATCCCAGAGTTTCCACTGCTTGGCGAAAGCCTGGTTCGTGCTCGTTTCCAAGTCGGTTCGGAAACGGTTTGTGAGCGAGTAGATGTCTATGTGGACGATGATTACGCAATCCCCGCATTCGTCTTTTTGCCTTCCAAGCCGCCGGAATCGCAGATGCCGGGGCTGGTATGGAATCCCGGCTGGCCGGAAGACAAGTGGAAGCCTGCGTATCAGGCTTTCGCGGTACGGATGGCAGAGCAGGGATTTGTGGTGTTGGTCCTAGACCACGCCCCTTTTGGCGAGACGTCGCCGATGAAGGACAAGGCTGATATGGGGATGTCGCTGCTGATGGGCATGGGGGATGTGCTGGGTGTGAGCCAGCTGGGCCTGCGCGCGGCAGAGACGATGCGTGCCGGGGAGTATCTTCGGGCGCGGGCCGACGTCGACGGGAGTCGGGTGGCCGTTTCCGGCTTATGTCAAGGGGGTATGGATACTTGGCTGACGGCAGCGCTGGATGAACGCTTCTGTGCAGCAGCGCCGCTGTGCGCCGCTACCACATTTGAAATCCATATGGTTGAAATGGCGTCTTATTTCGCCAACGCGGACTCGTCGCCGTTTCCTTTTGGGATCCTGAGCGTGTGCGACATTCAACATTTGCACGCGGCCATCGCACCGCGGCCGCTGCTGGTACGCGCGAATCTTGGCGACCAGTGGTGGCCAGTATCCGGCTTCAGTGAGGTCGAAAGGTTGACGCGGCAGGTGTATCGACTCTACGAGGCTGAAGACCAGGTAGATTTCCGGGCCGAAGTGCATGAGCACAACCTTACCGGTCCATTTGCGGATGCTCTCGAATCGTTCCTGTTGCGCTATGTGTAGCGGGAATGCCGCCGCCCAATGGCCTTCTTCTCCCCAGCTCGAGCCAATTCTGGCGTCTGGACTGGGAAGTGAGGCCAGGGAGAAACCAAAGACTTGAAATGATGAGAATAGAATCTGTAAAGACATTCCTTGTTGATTCAGGCTCGGCGAAACACTGGCTTTTCGTCAAGATTGAGACAGACGAAGGGACACACGGGTGGGGCGAGGCGTACACTCAGCTGGACCGGGACCGAGTCATCAAGCGTCAGATGGATGAACTTGCCCGGTACCTGATCGGGCGTTCCCCATTCGATATCAAGCAGTTTCTCTTTTCGGCGTACTCAGATTTCGCCGGCAAGAGGGGTAGCCTGGAGTTGTTCTGTGCGATCAGCGGCATTGAACAGGCCCTGTGGGATATTGTGGGGAAGGCGACCGGACAGCCTGTATACAATCTGCTGGGGGGACGAACCCGCCGGCGAATGCGAGTTTATGCGAATGGCTGGGGCGGCGGAGAGAACCCGGAAGAGCTGGCGGAAAGGGCGAAGGCCGTGGCTGCGAAGGGTTTCACTGCTCTGAAGTTCGACCCGTTCCCCGGTCTGTGGCGGGCCTATATTGACCGGAGTCAGGAAGAGGAGGCGGTCGAGAGGGTACGGGCGGTACGCGAGGCGGTTGGACCGGAGGTGGAAATCCTGGTGGAGGTTCACCGGCGGCTGGCGCCGATGCATGCTGTGCGGGTGGCGCGGGCGATAGAGCCTTACGCCCCCTTCTGGTTCGAGGAGCCGGTCTCGGCCCGCGACCTGGATGCGCTGTCAGAGGTGCGCCATTCGATTGAAATTCCGGTGGTTACGGGCGAGGAACTCTATACTAAGAACGAGTTTCGGGAGGTCTTTGAGAGGAGAGCCGCGGACATCCTCAACCCGGACGTGTGCAACTGCGGCGGCATTCTTGAGCTGCGGGAGATCGGCGCGATGGCGGAGGCATATCATGTTGCGATGGCGCCGCATAATTATAACAGCACGACTGTTGGCCTGGCGGCCACACTGCACGCGTCGGCGGGCATGCCGAATTTCCTGATCACGGAGTACTTCGTCAACTTTGAGGAAGTAGGAAGGGAGATTTCGAGGCAGAGTTTCGAGGTGGAGGACAGTTACATAACGCTTCTGGAAACGCCCGGCCTTGGTATTGACCTGGACGAGCAGGCGTTGAGAGAACGGCCCTTTCAGGCGCGGCCGCTGCGGGATCTGCCTCTGGACTCGGGTGCCGGTAGCTCCATGGGTTGACTCACTGCTATTGGGGTGAAGAACAGGTCAACCACATGTCGGTCAGGATTTCGAATTTCCGACGATACTCTACCGGATCCTGTTTGATGCTTTCGACAGCATAGCGGGGCATTATCTCTTCAAAATAGCTTGTCAGGACGGCGAGTTCGAGCCGCTCGTTACTCAGTAACGAAAGGACATCATCAAAGTCGCTCTCAGTGCCCCGTTCTATTTTGCTGAGAGCAGTGCTATAGAGGTCAAAGTGGAAGACCTCCAGTTGTCCGTAGCGGCCTATGAAAGGGCTTCGTTCACGGTAGCCCGACGGGAGTGGAATGAATTCGGCGGGGGAGACTTCCTCGATATTCAGAGATAGCCGTTCTTTCAAGTCACGAACCACTCCTACAAACGCGCTGTGATCCCGGTCGTCTACTTCAAAGCTGATGTCAATGTCAAGTGTCTGCGGGCGGAATCCCTCATAGACCATCGTCGTTCCGCCTACCAGGTAGAGGCGACCGGGTCTTGTGAAGCGTCGCCCCAGGCTCTGGAGGAAACGTTCGATGTCCTGGCGATCAGATCTCTGGCGCATGTGATGGGTTCGCCTTCTCCAACTTCAACTGGCCAAAGAACAGTTCAATCGTGCTGTCAAGAGCCTTAAGCCGGTCGAAAGGGTATTTCGAACGCGCTTGCCAGGCGTCAGCCAGTTCGACTAGTCCCGTTTTGCCGAATCGTTCGTCGGGCAGAGGTAACCCCATTTGGTGAGAAAACAGGTTGGGCAACAGAGGCACATCGCCCAGATAGATACCCAGACGAGATCGCCAGTTTCGCTGCAGGTAGACTGCGGCCATATAGAGAGATTGCAACTCCAGCAGAACCGCTGCGTCCAGGCGGGCAGCGAGAGTAAGGACGGACTCTGATATCTCAGGATGGCGCAGGAGGAGCGGTACGATTGCGAGCCGTAACCTTGAGTCGTGCTGGTGCAGGAGTGCTTGCAGCAGCTTCTCATGTGTTTTTGGTACTTGCGTTGCCACTGCGTCGCTGGGGGCAAGATAGGTGATACCCTGTTCGCGCAGCGCCGCGACCAGGGATTCTCTTGAGTAGCTCAACTCTTCCAATCGGTGTTCGTTCAACTCACATCCTATTTTGTTCCAGGGGGAACGCGGCCTCAGGCAAACGGATCCTCGACCCAGGGGTACTTGTTGAGGTCGACGCGTTTGAAGGGAATCTCGGTGTAGCGGGGCGCGACGGCGCCGGGCGCGGCCATGTAGATTATCTGTGAAGCGATGGGGGCGAATCCGGCATAGAAGTGCTGGGAAGACTTTACCACCAATATATGTTTGTTCTGCACGTCGACGCCAAGGTTGGTGAATACATCGGGGCTGAATGGCTGTCCTCGCTTGCTGCTGACGATGATATCGATGCCGTTGCAGTTCAGGCAGACGGAATCTCCGCAGGGGATGCGCATTGGGTCGCCCTGTTGCGGCCATTCCTGGACCATGTTTTCAACGATGCCGGTCACTTTGACGGCCAGGTCGAGCGGGTCACCGGACGCAGGGCCCATCTTGCCGCCGAGTCTCATGTCCAGTGTTGATCCGACGCCGCCGGACATGGCTACCTGGACGGCGATAGGATCCCACATGGTCGCGATTCCGGCGTTGTCGATTCCTCTGTCCAGCATGGCCTTGAGCATGAAGGTGGAGTCGCTGGCGGCTCCGCCACCGGCGTTGTCGGCGCGATCGGCGATAACTACGGGGCCGATGGGGTCTGCCAGGGCCTGCTCAAGAGCTTCATCAATTGAGTAGGGTGTCTGGTCGAGCTCGCGTCGCATTCCGTGGAACCTGCGACCGATCTCCTCAGCCACGCGAGCTGCCTGATCGGGGTCGCCGTCTGTGATTGCCAGGGCTTGCGCGCCGCATGTGGGCACGTCTCCCCAGGGAAAACAGTGGACCAGCGAGATCGAGAGGAGGCCGTCCTTGCCTTCCATGGCGAGCAGTTCATCGACAAAGCCGCGCAGGGGTTCGTATGGCGTAAGATAGAGACCGATCATGCGGCAGTCAAAGAGTGCCATTGTGGGATTGGTCTTGCCTTCAGCGGCGTCGGCGATAATGTTGAAGAGGTCAGATGCGCGGGCGGCGACATCGGTGTGTGGATACTCCTTGTAGAGAACGATGGCGTCAGCGGTATCGATCATGTCTTGGGTGACATCGCAGTGAAGGTCGAGTTCGACGCCGATCTTCACGTCGGGGCCAACGACTTGGCGGACGCGATCGATGATGTCGGTTTCGCAGTCGTCGTATCCCTCTGCGACCATTGCGCCATGCAGGCCCAGCAGCACGATATCGACGGGCATGGCGGCCTGCAGTCTTTCCAGAAGCTCATCGCGCAGGCTTTCGTACGTGCTGCGCGTGGTAATGCCGGCGGGCTGTGCGTTGGCGGACATACCGAAGACATATTCCCATCCGCGGGCCTCGGAATCGGCTTGGAACTGGTCGAAGGCGGGCTTGGTGCCTTTCTCGAAGTCGTCATCGGGTCGGATGATGGTGTAGTCTCGCAACCCGGTCGGCATTGGCGAGAAGGTGTTGGTTTCGGTTGAGACTCCACCTGCGAAAACTTTCATTGCGTCAACCTTTCTTTGGGGCGATAATACGGTCAGTCTGACTGCTTGGATTGCGAGCCGAAAGTAGAGGATTACGGGCTCGTAAGATGAAGGGAATGTTAGCACATCTGGCGGTTACGGCGTACTTTACACGCGCGCGTAGAGGCGATAACAGTGGGACAGTTGGCACCCCATCACATTTGCCGTTCGATCCAATTGAAAGGGACAGCAGAGGATGAGTAATGGATCGCAGAAGAGACTTCGTGTTGCCCTGGTCGGGACCGGTGGGATCTCGCGCGGGCATGCGACTGCTTGCGAAAACCTGGAAAGGGCCGAGCTCACGGCTGTGTGTGATGTCTCGCCAGAGGCTCTCGATCGCTTCAGGGAGCAGTTTGAGGTTCCGAGTATTTATTTCACGTTGGATGATATGCTCGAGGCAGGGGAGTACGACATAGCGGTGATTTGCCTTTGGGGCGTGTTGCATGCTGAGGCCGGAATCCAACTGGCGTCATCGGGCCGCGTCGGGGCGGTTTTGTGCGAGAAGCCTTTCACCCAGAGTGCAGGTGAGGCCGAGGCATTTGTGGCGGCCTGCCGCGAACACGGCGTATTTGTGGCGGAGGCGTTCAAGTTTCGGCATCACCCGATGCATCTGAAGGCGGAGGAAATCGTTCGGCAGGGGGGCATAGGCGAAGTGCTGAACATACGAAGCACTTTCTGTACCAATGTTCCGTTGGATAGGCGAATGCCAGAGGGCAATTGGCGCTGGAATCGAAGCAAAGGCGGGGGGGCGATTTACGATCTGGCGTGTTACAACGTTCATCATGCACGATTCATCTTTGGCGAGGAGCCGGAGACTGTCTATGCGGTTCAGACGAGGGGTGTAGAGGTAGACGACGCGGCATACATTACGCTGGGTTTCAGCGGCGGGCGGACGGCGCAGTTGTCGGTCGGGTTTGACGGGTGGGCTTCGCAGTATGTGGAGATTAGCGGTGACGCGGGCCTAGTGCGGATTGACAAAGCCTGGAATAACGAGAACCAAGACGTTGCCTTGGATTACCATTCGGCGGAGGGTGTAGAGACGATCCATTTTCCACCTACGCATCAGTTTACGCACCAGTTGGAGCATCTCTGCAGCTGTCTTGAAGATGGACAGACGCATCGGATTTCACCTGAGAACAGTATCGCGCAGATGCGGGTTTTGGATGCGGTTGCCGAGTCGATGCAGACGGGAGAAGTGGTTCGCCTGTGAATTGGCAGGAATATTGACAGAGCTGGCGCGGTTGGATAGGATTCGGCCAGGTCTCAGTAAGGAAAACACTCACTTTTTTCAGGTTCGACGCGGCGGGGGGAAGGCTGGTACGCCGTAACAAGGCCACAGGAGAAATCAGCAATGGCAGTCATTGATGCAATTCCGACGATGGAGCGGGACCTGAGGTATTTCCCGGCCACGACGAAGGAACCGAAGAAGCTGACGCGTGAGCAGATTGACTACTTTAACGAACTTGGGTACGTGTTTCCCATTGACCTCTTCTCGGAAGAAGAGGCGGATGCCAACCGGGCCTATTTCGACAGGCTGCTGAAAATGGCGTCTGACGCCGGTCTTGACAGTTATTCGGTCAACAGCTGGCACCAATCCTGCGCGGGTCTCTATGATTTGGTGACCAACGATCGAATTCTCGATTACGTTGAGGATATTCTGGGGCCGAACATTGTTTGCACGATGACGCACTATTTTTCGAAGATGCCCAGTGATGTAAAGTCGGTTTACTGGCACCAGGACGCTTCGTTCTGGGCACTTACGCCGAGCAAAGTAGTGACAGCCTGGCTGGCTATTGATGACGTGGATGTGGAGAACGGGGCGATGAAGTTGTTCCCGGGGACGCATTTGCTGGGGCGCATTCCGTTCGAGTGGGTGACGGACGAGGAGGAGGGCGTACTGAACCAGCATGTGCACGAGCCGGAGCGCTACGGGCAGCCGGTTTCGGTTGAGTTGAAGGCGGGGCAGCTTTCGCTGCACACCGACATGCTTTTGCACGGTTCGCAGCCGAATCCTTCCAATCGCCGCCGTTGCGGCCTGACAATCCGCTATTTTCCGCCTGACGTGCGAGGGACCGAGCCGGAGAGGGCGACAGGGATTATCGCCCGCGGGATAGATCCGGACGGCTACTGGCAGCCGCAGCCGCGGCCGGAGGGGGAGGCAATTCCACCTCATTTGCTTGAGGCGAAGGATTCATAGTTCCGGGTCTGCCGGGCAGGCGGCAAAGACCGGTTTTGACTCGACACATGGACCGGAGTCTTTTCTCAGGGTCGTAGCGAACAGTTCCAACAGTCTAAGTGCGGTGCAGCAATCTCGTTCCGGCGGGAGATTCACCGCTTTTTTTGTAGGCTGAGGCGAGGTGCGAAGGCCTTTCTGACTCGAATCAGACGGCGACTTCTTCTTCGAAGAGGGAAGGAAAGTGTCTATAGGGGTCGCCTGGATCTCGGAAGAGGATTTGCTGGCGCGGCGTAAGCTCAGTGTTGGGGGGAGGCTGTACGCGCCTAGCGGTCCAGGCTACGTGTGAGACGCAGTATTTGTAGAGGAGAGCTTTTCGTTCGTGCTGCGCTTGCCAGGCGGCGGTGCCGTGTGTGAGGGCTTCGGTGAACAGGATGGCTGAACCGGCCGGGGCTTCGGGAATGATGACGCTGGGCGAGTCTTCGGGCGCTTCGTCGATCTGATGGGGCAACTTGTAGTTGCTCTTGTGGCTGCCGGGGATGCAGCAGAACCCGCCTTTACCCGGGCCGGTGTCGGTGAGGCACCAGGTCACGACGACAAAACCATTGTAGATCTGGTCGTCGCGGAAGGGGACGTATTCGCCCGGGCTGGCCCCTGTGGTCGGGGAGGTGGCGCCGTAGTCGGCGTGCAGGCGTCCGCGGGGCATTCCATCTTTCATGTACATGCCGTAGATTCTGTCGAGGCGGAAGCAGTCGCCGAGGCGGAAGCGCAGGACTGGCATGATTCTTTGGTGGTCCAGGAGATCGACAAAGGGCTGGCCCCATTCGAGGAAGCCGGAGCCGTCTGGCGCGCTGCCGAAGCGTTGCGTTTGGCCCGGGGCTGGCAGTTGCTGTGCGTCCAGCAGGCTGTTGAAGGTTGCGACTTCAGACGCGGACAGGGCGTCTTCGATCACCAGGTAACCTTGCACGTCGAAGAGATACTGAAGCAGTTGAAGATCGCTCATTTTACACCCTTTTTTTCTCTTAGAATTGCCGGACTGTTTGCAGTGCTCTAGTTGGCCCAACGTTGCTTATCTTAAGGCATTTCGGGGGCGAGTGCAACAGCCCTGGGAAATTGAGGATAGGCCACTTTGGGGGTGGGAATGGTCTGGAGGGGCGGTCATGTGGGTGGTGGATGAAATTGTTTGGTGGCTTCTGGTGAGGCATTGAGCGGGCACAAGGATAGCCCCACCCGTGGCGCTCTTAGGTGAAAGGGAATGACATTGTATGGGGGGTTTCGAGGGCAGGCACAAGGCCTGCCCCTACATTGGCGTTCTGAGGGGCGCTGAGGGTAGGCAGGCAATGGACGCTGCGGTGGGAATAGTGAAACTGGGTGTCGGCAGTTCTGGACAGTGGCAGGAAAAAGCTCGGGCGGCGCAGCGTGCCTTTGTTGCCGAGATTCGCTGTGCCGCCCGAGTTTAGTTTAGCGCTGCAAGGAGGAACAGCGCTAAGGCGATTATCGTGAAGCTAGTCTAGATCATTCCTGAACCGGTCCGATTGTCGGGCTCAGGCCGCGCTTGATGACGCCTTCGCTGTCGGTATAGATTACGTATACTCTCAGGAAACTGCCGACATCCGAGCTCGTCGGGGTGTAGGAGGCGGTTTCTTCAACGTTGATATTGTTGATGTCCTGCCAGTCGTTGAGGGCTGTTTCAGAACTCTGCCACTGCCAGTCACTCAGGTTGGAGTAGGCGTCCTCGGAGATTGACAACTGGGCTGTTATTTCCTGCCCGACCGTTGGACGCTGGTCCGTGTTGAAGTAGACTGAGTTGGTCTCGGTCTGGGGGGTAGGTGCTGGCGTTGGCGTAGCTGTCGGCTCAGGCGTTGCGGTGGCACCAGGGCCGGGTACGAGGCCATTGGACGGGAACCAGTCGGACCAAGGGCCTGCGCCTAGCAGGTTCCGGCCACGCGTGCGGAAGCGGTAGACTCTTTCGGGATCGAGACCTTTGACCGTATAGGAGACTTCTTCTGTTCCTTCTGTTACGCCGGAAATCGAGATTTCACCCTGAGTCGTCCAGGACTCTCCTGTGCCAACGGAGGTCCATTGGATATCGTAGGAGGAGACGTGGAGCAGGGGCAATGAGAGCGGCAGGGGCGCCGTCTCAAATTGGACGGTAAGCTCCTCCATCGAGTGCTGCTGCACCTGGCCTGAGATGGACTTTGGCGGGGGCGCCATGCTCATCGCGGCTACAATTGCCCCGACGACGACAAGCACTCCGATGATGCCCAGGGTGACCTTGTTGACCATTAGACGCAGCATGACATAGCTCATGCGCCATAAGACTTGCAAGAAAACACGAAAGACCATCTGAACGCGATTTACTTCTCTCATTGGCAAGTTCGCCATTCTATCATCCTCCTAGATAAATGAGTCCGTAACTCCAAAATGAAGTGTGCCTACTGCGAAAAGTCGGCCATTAGATTTTCAACTCGAAAATAGGTACTTCGTCACGTCGAATTGATTTTCAGTATAGTAGCTGGGAATTGGATTGTAAATCCAACCACGGCAAAATTTCCGTTGCAAATCAGGCGAGGGTAACCGTCTGATTCGCCGAGAATTACTCTGGTAGCGGGACCTTTTTGGCGCTGGAAAAGCAATATTTCAGGACTGATCGTCTTCTTCGACAGGATGGCTACGAACCGTCAACGTCTCCAAGAAATTGAAGGATCGTACGGGTAGCGTATTGTAGGCTGCGGGCTGATTATTCGAGCATCTGAAACGAGGGCGGGAGATGCCGAGGCGTTGGGTTGCGGGTCGCGAGGACGGAGCCGCGATCGCCTACGGTCAGTGTTGGGTTGATTGACGCATTTAGGTGGCAGCTGGAAGAGGGGCGCGATAGTCTGGAGGAATGGCTGTTTGGATCAGGCGACGAACGGGGCGACGAAGCTCAAGGGAGAAGAGTTTGAGGAGAACTGCAGGGAAGGGGTCTAACCGGAAGGGACGCGGACTGCCCCCGCGAGGCCGCGGCTGTTGATTCTGGAATAGAGGTTGTGTCTCAGACAGGTCAAGCGCGGATCATTCTTCCACGGGGCCGATGGTCTGACTGAGGGCTCGTTTGCGTTCGCCGTCGCTGTCGATGTAGAGGGCAGAGGCACGCAGGTATTTGCCTTCGTCTGCGCTGGCGGGCGTGTATCTGGCAGAATTCGAGGCGTCGTAGTCGGTGATGTCTTCCCATTTGCCGAGACCGTCGTTGGAGCGCTCCCATTTCCAAGTTCCGAGGTTGGTGTACTCGCTATTGGGAAGGGTAAGTTCAACGGTGATCCGGGTGTCGACGCTTGGGGGGTCGCCACCGGACGCGAACCTGACTACGTCGGCAATGGTTTCTACGGAGATGACCGGTCCGATGGTCTGGCTCAACCCTCGCTTGTAGTCCCCATCGCCATCCTGGTAGACGACTGACACGCGCAGGAACTTGCCGTTTTCGAGGGAGGAAGGGGTGAAGACCGAGGCGTCCTCAGCGTCGTAGTCGGTGACGTCGGACCATCCTCTGAGGGCGTTGTCGGAGCGGTCCCAACGCCAGCGACCGAGGTTGCTGTAGTCGGAATCGGAGAGAGTGAGATTTGCGCGCACGGCGCGGCTAACCACGACGGGGTCATTTCCAAAGGCGAATTCCACGGTTTCGGTGTCGATTTCTGCTCCAACGACGGGGCCGACGGTCGGGCTGACGGCGGTTTTGCCGACGTCTTCGCTATCAACATAGCCGACGGAGGCGCGCAAGTATTTGCCCTCATCGGCGGCAACGGGGGCGTAGAGGGATGAGTCTGTCAGCCTGGCCCCGGGGACGTCGCGCCATCCGGTCAGGCCGTCGTCGGATCGTTCCCACTGCCAGCGGGAACGGTCGGTGTAGGTGTCCTCATCGATAGTCAGGGCGACGCGAACAGTTTGCCCTATCACCGGTGGATCGCCGCCTTCGGCGACTCGAATTACATCGATAACCGTCTGGCGGGTAGGTGTTGGCGTGGGGACGGGCGTTGGGGTTGGAGCCGGCGGGGGGTTGACGATGACGCAGGCGGTTAAGACCACTGCGGCGAACAGCGCAGCCATCCAAATGACCAATGTTCCGCCGGGCCGACGCCCGTTTCCTGACTGAGGCATATTGCGGAATCGTCTGCTGTCTTTGGCGGGCATGCGTTCATTCTCCTTCAGGCGATCGTTGTCTTGATGAGGGCCTTGATTCTGTGATCCGCCGGGCAATAAACCAACGTTGGCAACCGAGCCGCCGGAAAAATGGTGGTCAAATGAGTATACAGACTGGCAAATTGAAAGTCAAACAGATCAGTCAGGATGTGCATTCAAGTCTTGGGCAGGAACAGTCTGGCGAGGAGATTGTGCCGGCGGCGGAATGATGCGTTTGCCGGCATTTTGAGTGACGCAGGGCAGGCGCCAGGCCAGTTCTGGCGGGAGGTCAGTTGACGAAGGGGGGCGCCGAACTGCGGTTTTTAGTAGGCAGTTTTTTGTTTTTGGTGAACTGCGAACGGCAGTGGTTAGTGGTCTGTGGGTTGAGACTGCATGTGGTGGGTAGACACTGTTGGGTAGACACTGTTGGGTAGACACTGTTGGGTAGACACTGTTGGCTAAACACCTTTCTCTAGACACGTTGCCGGGGAAGAATACGCACGGTGGTCTAGAAAGGGCGGGGCGTTGCGGGGGCGCAGCCCCCGCACAAGAGAGGGCCGAAGGCCCGAACGCCCAACTGCAGTGGTCGGTGGTCAGGGGTCAGGGGTCAGTGAGAAGACGACTTCTCAAGGATGGATGCGAGGAGTGGACCCGGGCTAGTCGATACATCGGGTACAAGAGTGTTGATTTCCATTTTGGGATGCACCGGCAGGGCCGGGGACGTGGCTTCTCTTCGTTATTTTGATGAGTGCGGGGATTCGGTTCACGGTCGCAGCCCCGGTGGGGCTAGGCGCGGCGGCTGACGCACTCCTGGTCTTAAGCCTGGGTCAGCCTTTGACGCCGGTGATGACGATGCCCTGGATGTAGTTCTTCTGGGCGATGAAGAAGAGGATGATGCATGGCGACAGAATGATCAGGGACGAGGCCATCAGGAGCGTCCATTCGACTCTGTACTGGCCTTGGAAGAAGCGGAGGCCGAGCGCGAGGGTGTATTTGTCGAGGTCAGAGAGGAAGATGAGGGGACCGAGAAAGTCGTTCCAGTGGTTCATGAAGGAGAAAACGAGGATGATGCCGAGAGCAGGCTTGATGAGAGGGACGCAGATGCGATAGAAGATGCCGAAGGTGCTGCAGCCGTCGACGCGGGCAGCGTCGTCGAGTTCCAGGGGGAGGGTCATGAAGAACTGGCGCAGGAGGAAGATGTAGAAGGCGCTGGTGGCAAAGAAGGTAGGGACGACCAGGGGGAGAATTGTGTTGATCCAGCCCAGTTGTTTGAAGAGTATAAAGAGGGGAACGATGATTGAGGGATAGGGCAGCATCATTGTCGCGAGGACCAGCAGGAAGATGGCGTCGCGGCCGGGGAAGCGGATGCGGGCGAAGCCGAAGCCGACGATGGCGCAGGAAACCAAGTGGCCTACAATCGAGAGACCTGTGATGCGAACTGTGTTTATGAGCCACTGGTTGAAGGGAAGTATGGTCCAGGCATTGGTGTAGTTGCCGAAGCGGGGCGGGACTGGAATCCACTCAATGGGAAAGGTAAACTCGGTGCCCGGCCGCTTCAGGGAGGTGCTAATCATCCAGAAGAAGGGCAACATGACGCCGCACGCTCCGACTAGCAGGATGAGGTAGACAGTTGTTTTCAGGACCAGGTCCTGTCTGCGGCGACTCTGCCATAGACCTGCCAGTCCTGAAAGGAAGGGGGGTTGGCTGTGTTGTTCGAGACTTTGTTGCGCCATGCGATCAACCGCCCTCGTAGTAGACCCAGCTGGAAGAGGTACGCAGTATCAGGAAAGTAAAGGCCATAATCACGAGGAAAAGCACCCATGCCAGCGCGGATGCGTAACCCATATTGAACCACTGGAATGCGTTCTGGTAGAGATAGAGTACATAGAAGAGGGTGGCGTAGTTCGGCCCACCGCTGGTCATGATGAAAGCCTGGGTAAAGACCTGGAAAGAGCCGATGACCCCAATGATGAGGTTGAGAAGAAGGACGGGGGTGATCATGGGAAGGGTAATGCGGCGGAATTTCTGGAGGGCGTTGGCGCCGTCGAGGGTTGCAGCCTCGTAAAAGGTGGTGGGGATTCCCTGGAGGGCGCCGAGATAGATCAGCATGCCGCCGCCAACACCCCAGACGCTCATCACGATCAGAGCGGGTAGAGCCCAGGTCTCGCTTCCCAACCAGGCCGGGCCAATTATGCCAATTTTTTTGAGCAGAACGTTAATGACGCCGAAGCGTGGGTTGAAGATCCACATCCAGAGCAGTGAGACGGCGACACCGGCGGTCACGCTGGGCAGATAGAATAGCGTGCGGAAGAAGCCGATCATGCGGATCTTCTGGTTTAGCAACATGGCGAGGAAGAGGCCGAGGGCCAGATTCAGCGGTACGTTGAAGAGAAATAATATGGTGACTTTGAGAGACTTCCAGAAGAATTCGTCATCGAACATCTTCTGGTAGTTGCCCAGGCCTATAAACTCGGGCGTGCCGACGATGTTCCACTTGGTCAGGCTGATGGAGAATGAGCCGAGAAGCGCGCCGGCGGTGAAGACGACGAAACCGATTATCCAGAGGGAGATAAAGGCGTAGCCTTCGAAGACGTTCTTCCAGTAGAGTTTGCTTTTTCCCAGCATTTGGGTTCGACTCTTGTGGTTACAGTCGGGCCGGACCATTTAGGCCGGACCATTTAGGCGGAGGACGGGATTGCGGACCGGCCCGCAATCCACGTCTCCTAGAGATGCTGACTACGATGGCGCAGCAGCTCTTTTATGCGTTTTCGGCCAGGATTTCTTCGATCTGGGCGCACATGTCGTCGGCGGCTTCCTGGGCGGTCTTGGCGCCGCGCAGTGCGTTGTCGACTTCGGTGGTCATGACGGTGAAGAGCACGCGGTATGGCTGCGGGCTGCGCGGTACGAAGGGGTTGGGAATGGTGTTGATGTACCCTTCGCGGATCATGGGGATGTCGAGGACTCCCAGCGGTTCGGTATAGGCTTTGGACTCGAAGATCGAGTAGCGGGTGGGGCCGTCGGAGAAGGCGAGCTTGATGCCGCTGTCGTAGCCTTCTTCCCAGGCTTGCAGGCTGCTACGGTATACGGTCCAGTCGAAGGCTTCCTGGGCGTGCTCGCTGGTGGAGGAGACCACGATCTGGTCGGTATCGCCCCAGCAGCGGAAGCCGGCTTTGCCGGCGGGGACGAGCACAAAATCCCACTCGAAGGGGAGCTCGTAGCCCTCGCGCAGGTCACGCACGGAGTCGCAGGTGGTTCCGCCGGCCATCACGATTCTGCCGGTGTTGAAGTTGATGCCGAGCTCGCTGGCCTGCATTTCGGGCGGGGGTTGGATTTTGTGCTCAAGAACCACGTCGGCCATGAATTTGATGCCTTCGACGGCATCAGCGCTGTTGATCGTGCAGGTGGAAATGGCTTCGTCGAAGACCTCGCCACCGGCTGCACGGATTGTAGCCAGCTGATTGGTGCCACCGGAACCGCCGTAGAAGTACTGGTCGGTCTCGCCGTCGCCGTCGAGGTCCTTCGTCATCTCTACGCCCATTTCGACGAAGGTGTTCCAGTTCCAGCCGTCGGCGCCCTGTTCCCAGTAGAGGTCGCCGGGGAGAGGCAAACCGGCTTCCTGGAGGAGGGTCTTGTTGTAGCGGAGCTGGTGGGTGCAGGACTTCTGGGGCAGGCCGAAGACGGTGCCGTCGAAGAGGGCGTCGCCGTGGTAGACGACGTCATCGTAGTTAAGGTCGGCGCCGTAGGCATCGATGAAGTCGGTTAGTGGGGTGGACCCGCCGGCGGTGTGGGTCTCGGCCATGAGGGCAGGGTGGCAGCCGAATGTATCGGGCGCTGTGCCGCCGGCGACCATGACGGGGATCTTGGTGTTGTAGTCACCCCAGGGCAGGACGAGGGGTTCTACAGTGACGCCGGGGTTGTTGGCCTTGAACAGCTCGGCCAGTCCGGTTTCGGTGGGAACGTCTCCCTCTGAGCCATGCCTGGCCCAGCCGATCGTGATGTCTTCCATGTCGGCCATTTCGTCACCGCTGCCGGAATCGGTTGCGGCGGGCATGGCACAGGCTGCCAGGGCGGCGGTGGCGCTGCCGGCGGCCATCCACTTGAGCATAGAACGACGGCTCATTCTCATTGACATTGCGGGTTCTCCTCTTGTGCTTGATGAATATCCGGAACCGATGACTAAAGTGTGTTCAAATCGTATGCCGAGGGCCAAGTGCTACATGAACCACTTCCATTGCAGGAAGAGTGGTGACCGGTGGTGGGAGCAGTTCGGCTGGGATGGGTTCGGCACGGCTGATCCGGGTGGTTAGCAGTGGGGACCGGTCGCGGCAGCCGTCACTGCGCTACAGTCGGGATATTACATTTTACTGAAGTGAAAGTCAAGTGAACTTTTTTGGCCAAGGCTGGGGAATCTTGATGCTGTGACACGACTATCCAGCCAAGCTCTGGTAGGGCGAGGAATCTGATGCCCCTTCAGTCAGCGCGTTCCACAGTTGCACGTCCGCCTGCGGCCAGCGGCATCACCAATGTAGAGTGGGACTGATCCGGCCAGCGTATGTCCAAAAGGAGTGGCAGGCTGCCGGCGGGGAAGCCGAAGTGGGCCTGTGAGGTTACGCCGGTGAGGTAGCCGCTGTTGGAGCGAATGGTTCGTGTGTATATGCCGGCGGTGGTGTGGAGGGTGAGGTTGGCGCCGATGGCGCGGGTGTTTTTGCTGGCGGGCCAGTGGAGGTCGACTGTCAGGCTGTTGCCGGTGCAGAGCCGGTTCTCGAAGACGGCGGCGGGGGCGCGCAGATTGTTGACTACGATGTCGAGGTCGCCGTCGTTGTCGAGGTCGGCCATGGCCATGCTGCGGCCGCCTGCGGTGGCATTGAGGCCCCAGGACGGGACGGGGTGAAAGTAGCCGCGGCCGTCGTTGCGATAGGCCAGGTTTTCTTCGACGAGTTCGGCGCCGGGCAGGTGTCCGAACATGTCCTCGGCGGCCATGCCATTTACAACGTAGAGGTCGACGAACCCGTCCTGATCGAGGTCGCCGAACTGGGCAGACCAGCTCCAGCCGCTGGCCTGGAGGCCGCGGGTTGCGGCCTCGTTGACGTAGGCACCGGCGGGTGCCGGAACCTGGAGGACATTCTCGATGATCTGCTGGTCTCCGGGGATGTCGGCGTCGGCCACCATTGCCATGAGGGGAGACCAGGCTGCCAGCATTTCGGGGGTCTCGGGGTAGGGCTTCATGTCGGCTGAGAAGAGCTCGGCGCGGCCGTCATTGTCGATATCGGCGACGGCGAAGCTCATGGTGTTCTGGGCGGTTTCGGTGAAGGTTTGGGTCTCTTGCCAACCCTGCGGGGACCAGAGCCAGACCTGGTCGGGCATGAGAAAGTCGTGACCGGCCCAGATGTCGAGGCGGCCGTCGTTGTTGAGGTCGACGAGGAGAAGGGCCAAGGCCTGGGAACGGGCGGCGAGTTGCGTAGCAACAAAGTCATCGCCGGTGTTCTCGTAGTAGACGACGCCGCCGTTGGCGAGGTCGTGGGGATCGACGCGGGTGTATTCGTTCTGATAGGTGGCGAGGACGAAGTCGAGGTCGTTGTCGAAATCGAGGTCGGCCCAGGCGAGCGTGTAGGCCTTTTGGGCGGCCGGAAACCAGTCTACGAGCGTGAATCCTGGGATTCGATTCAGTGTATTTTCCTGGGTCGCACTGGTTTTGCCGGCGGCGCCAAGGGAGCCTTCATTCAGCCAGATAAGGGGTCGGGTGGTGCGATGGGCGAAGGCGATATCGAGCCAGCCGTCGCCATCGATGTCGACGGTGCTGACCCCGCGGGACTGTCCGTGGGGGAATTCCTGTTTGCGGAAGGAGAAGCCGCCTTCATTCCAGAAGATGGCGTTGGGGCCGGCCAGATTTGCCAGCACCAGATCGAGATCGCCGTCACGGTCGAGGTCGTTGACGGCCAGTCCGGAACCGTTGCTATCGTAGGTCCTGACCACATCGCCCTCTATGGAAGTGATGTGGTCGAGGGTATGCGTGACGAATCGATCTTCGCAGGGATGGGGCGATGTCTGATGGGGCTGCAGAAATACTTTGACCGGCGGTCCAGCAGGGCCGCCTACCGGTACGCAGGCTGCGGTCAGGAGCAGCGCTGTGAAGATGGCGAGGAGAACGGGCGCCACTCTTTTCACTTTGGCGAGTTGGTTCATTTGACCGCTCTCCACTCTTGGCCGGCCTGGAGCCGTGCAGCAGACCGGCGGCCGGTGGCAATGACAGTGTGATTTCGGGAAAGTATGGGCCAAGTGAAGGGTGGGGGAGACATGGTCAACTGTCCAGTTCTTGCTCAAGCCAGGCGAGATTGAAGCGGGCGAGTGTCAGGCGCTCGTAGGGTTGACTTTCGCCGCTTTCGTAGAGGCAGCAGAGGTCGCCGTTGGGCAGGGCGGCTAGGTCGGAGTAGGCGGAGGGGCCTGTGTGTAGGGTGCGGGAGGCGGGCCAGGTGCGGCCGCCGTCGGCGCTGAGGCGGACGGTCATGTTTTCGCGGCGGGTGCTGGCAGGGTTGGCGAAGAGCAGCTGGCCGCCGGGAAGGGCTTCGAGGCTGCCCTGGCAGACGGGCTCGATGAGGGTTTGGTCCCACTCGAAGTCGGTGAAGGAGTGGCCCTGGTCGTAGCTGCGGGAGACTGCCCGCTGGGTGCCGCGGACGAAGTTGCGGCAGTTGATGTAGAGGCTGCCGTCCTGGAGCTGGGCAATGGCGCACTCATTCGTGCCGACTTCGACGTCGCCGCCGAGTTGCCAGGTCTGGCCGCGATCGTCGCTGTAGATGACGTGGGAGTGGTAGGGGTCGCGGCTGCGATCGAGGTGGAGGCCGACGATTTGATCGCAGGGGACGACGAGGCGGCCGGAGGTGAGCTGGATGCCGTGGCAGGGGCCGGTGGCGTACCAGGTCCACTGCGGATCTTTGACGGAGGCGGTGATCTCGCGGGGTTCGCTCCAGGAGTGGCCATCGTCGAGGCTGTGGGTGACCCAGACTGTGCGGGGGGCTTTGCCTTGGCAGATCATGGTCTCGTCGCCGTCGGCCAGGTTTTTGCAGAAGGGCAGCCAGATTGCGCCGGTCTCGCGTTCGACGACGGGGCAGGGGTTGCCGCAGGTCATGCCGGCTTCGGTGACCACGACCTGGACAGGTGTCCAGGTGCGGCCGTTATCGAAGCTGCGGCGAAGAATGAGGTCTATCTCTCCGGCGTCGCCGCGGCCGTGTTTGCGTCCTTCGGTGAAGGCGAGGAGCGTGCCGAGGGTGGAAACGGCGAGCGCCGGGATGCGGTAGGTATGATATGTGCCGTCGCCACTGGTGAACAGATGCTCCTGATCGCACCAGGGCTGAGGAGAGTTGTCCTTTGCGCCCATTGTGTATCGGTCCTTTCAGTCGATGTCTTCGGGATTGATGAAGACACCAACCAGATGGCTGGACCCGGCGGGATCAGCGTAATTGGTATAGTCGACCCACATTATTGTGCCGTCCTGGAGCATGAGCCAGGAGGAGTAGCCATGATCGGGGGCCGGGGACTGTTCGGGGTGATTGCCGTGAATCTGAATCATGCGGGATCGCTGGTATTCGTCCGGGAAGATCCCTGTCTCGCCGCCCCATTCCCACTCGAAGTCGTCGAGGGTTGGGTTTTGGAGGCGATAGGAAACGAAACGCCAGTAACTTTTTCCGCCGGTCTGTGGTTGGCCGAATTGGGAGTAGCCGCTGAGGGGGCCTGCCCGACGGGAGTCGCCGATCGGCTTGTCCTCACGGAAGATGCATTGGTTTATCACTGTTTCGCCGTCGACCTGAATGCGCAGCAGACCGCGGCGGTGACGGATATCGATGGTGCGGATTTGGGTCATGTCGACAGCGTGGCGGAAGTCGGCGCCAAGGCGGCTCCAGATCCCGTCGGGGGCGATATTGAGGACGACGCCCAGTTGGGCAATCGACATGAAGGCGGCAGCCTGGCCGGGCCGGCCTTCCACCTTGAGCGTAGCCGTCATGTGGACGTCACTGCGTGCGGATTCGGGGGGCAGGAGGCAGTAGCGGGCTTCGTGCCCGGGCAGGTTGTCGATGACAAGATCGGAGTCGTCAAAACTGGCGGCGTATTTGCGGCGGGGTCCGCCGATCTGGTAGGTACCGGCCTCGGCCTTGATGTCGCCGCACCATCCGTAGGTTCCGAGTGGTCCGTTTACGTGGCGCCCGGTGACGAAGATGCGTCCGTCGGGGAGCTGCTTGGCGTAGGGGCGATCGAGGGCGAAAGGGCACCTCTGCATGGGGGACCAGGTGCGGCCGCTGTCGGTGGAGAAGGTGACGAAACAGGGGATGCCGGCGTGGTGATTTTCGCGCATGATGCAGGCCAGCTCCTGGCCGCCGACGGCGTCGGGGTTTTCCAGGAAAACGATTGCGCCTTCGCAGACGCGGTGGTAGCCGTCGTAGGCGACGGTGGAGGCTTCGTACCAGGTTTCGCCGCCGTCTTCTGAGCAGGAGAGAATGACGGCGAACTCCTGGGTGTCACCGCGCATTATGTGTGAGACGACGCCGAGTCTGCCGTCGGGCAGGTCGAGGATGCGGTCGGGCTCGAAGCCCATGATGACAGGTTTCTGGGCTTCGGTCCAGGTGTCGCCGTCGTCTTCGCTCCAGTAGAGCCAGTTTCCGGGGGGCTGGTCTTCGTGAAAATGGCCGTGGTCGTCGTGGTCGATGATGACGACGAGGCGGCCGTCGTTGAGGCGGCTGAGGCGGGGGGTGACGAGGCGTTCGTCGCCCTGCTGGAGATTTGCTTCGTCGATTTCGCGGTGTTTGAACCAGGTTTTACCGCCGTCGTCACTGGCGAGCAGGGTCAGGATCTGGTTGACCTGGGACCAGTGGGAGTCGGTATCTGAGTAGATCAGCATGAGGCGGCCGGAAGGCAGCTCGATTATGTCGGGATTCTTAGTGAATCGGCCTGGGCTGCGCCAGACATCGAAGACTTTGTTGGCTACTGAACGTGGATGGATATGCACGACTGCTCCTTTGCGTTCTGTTTTTGGGCATGCTTGGTGGTTTTGGCGAGCAAGGCAGGCGTATGCCAGCGGCGCTGGTGGGAAGGGTCAGCTGCGGAAAGCTTCGAAGGCGGCCATCCACTCTTCGTAGGTAGCGGTCGCGCCCTTGCCGCGCACGATGAACGGCGGGCGCTTGGTACTTTCCAGTTTGTCGCGCATGAATTTTTCGCCGTCGAGGACTTCCTGGGGCGCGTCGTAGGTTCCCGGGGTGCGGCAGTAGCGGATGTCGATGCTCCAACGCACTTCGTCGGTGTGGTTAACTTTGCTGCCGTGGAAGGTCATGTTGGAGAAGAGGAGGATGTCGCCCTTTTTCATGGGCATGGGAATTGGTGTGCCGCGTTCTTCCGGGTCCTCGAAGGAGCGCATATTCATGTTCTTGTCGCGCTTGCTGTCGATAAGCTCCCAGGCGTTGCTGCCGGGAATGAGGTAGAGGCAGCCGTTTTCTTCATCGACATCGATGAGAGGGATCCAGACGGTGATGATGTGGGCGTGGCGGGACTGTTTGCCGTAGTACTGGCTGTCCTGATGGAGGGGGAAGGCGGTCAGTTCGCTGTCGGGCATTTTGGGGCGAAGATGATAGTCGCCATTGAAGCTGATGTTGGGCCCAAGGAGGGGTTCGAGAGCGTCTACGATGCCGGGGTGTTGGATCAGGGCATGCAGTTCGGGGCCGAGGGCGGGCTGATTCCAAGAGCGCAGGCGGATCTCGTTTTCGCGGTGGAGGGCGGCAAGGCGCTGGCCAAAGGGCAGGTCGTCGAATGGGTTCTTGATTTTGCCGTCGCTGAACATATCTGCGGCGTATTTGCCGACTTGGCTGTGGATGTAGGCGCGCAGCGGGTCGAGATCGGTTGGGGGGATGGCCTGAGGGACATGCAGGTAGCCATTCTGTTGGTAGGAGTCTTTCATCATAAATGTCTCCATTTGGTGTAACTCTAGGGGCTTATTACGTATTTTCGCGTTTTCTGTTGAGTCTTGCAACTTGGACGGCAGGGGTTAGGGGGTAGGGAATTGGCGGCAACGGCAACTTCAACACCTTTTGGAACCACGGAGGGCCACGGAGGGGCACGGAGAACGGCAACGGCAACTTCAACATCTTTTGTCCGCGGAGGACGCGGAGGGGCGCGGAGAACGGCAACGGCAACTTCAACATCTTTTGTCCGCGAAGGACGCGGAGGGGCGCGGAGAACGGCAACGGCAACTTCAACAACTTTGTCCACGGAGGGCCACGGAGGGCCACAGAGAACTGCAACTTCAACACCTTTCCTCTGCGGAGGGGCATGGGGAACATTATTTTCTGTTTTGCGGAGGGCCGTTGAAGGGTGCTAGGGGGTGGCGTTCCAGATTGGTGTCGGGGCGAGGGCGGGCGCAAGGTCGGCCTTTACTGGTGCTGGATAGTGGCGGGTTCGATTTGGTAGTTGACAGGGTGGTGTTTGTGGACTTATACTTGCGCGGACAATTCAATTGGTTTCCGAAGGGGTGCGCCATCTGCCCGGATGCGCGGCGCACAATGGGGGAAGACCGGTGACGTTCAAATGAACCAGTCCGGCGCTGTCCCGCAACGGTAAGGTGAAGCAGGTTTCGCCAAGCCCGATAACCCGCCTCTTTGGATGCTCAGTCGAGCGGACCTGCCGTGCAGGCAGGAATGTTCGGACACCACCTTCGTGGATAGAGGGGGATGAGCGACAGAGACAGTTTGTACGCCATCCGCCGCTTGGCGGTTTTTTTCTTTCAAGGCGATCCACGTTGTGCGTGGATCGCCTTTTTTGTTTCAGACAGGGGTAAAGGTGAAGGATCGGGATTTCAGCGGTTCTGAATGTAGTTGGGAATGGCGGGGGCTGGCGGTGTTGACGGCGGTGCTGATCGACGCGTTGGTGGGCGATCCGCCGTCGCGGTTTCATCCTGTGGCGTGGATGGGCAGCTGGATTGGGATTTTGCGGAAGCGGGCGCCGCGGCGGGGGGCGATGGCCTCCTTTGTCTACGGGGCGGTTTCAGTTTGCGGCAGCGCGTGCCTGCTGGGGCTGGTGGGGTTGTGGAGTTCACGCGGCTTGCGGCGCTGGCGGTTTGGGTGGCTGGCTGAGGGGGCGGTGCTGTCGCAACTGATCGCGTGGCGGGGTCTGATGCGAGCGGGGGAGGCGGTGGCGCGGCCGCTTGATGAGGGAAACCTGGACGAGGCGCGGCGGCAGCTGGGCTGGCATCTGGTGAGCAGGGATGTTTCGAAGCTGGACGAGGGCCTTGTGGCGGCTGCGACGATCGAGTCGCTGGCGGAAAACAGCTCGGACAGTGTGATTGCGCCGTTGTTCTGGTACGGCATTGGGGGGCTGCCGGCGGCCCTGGCGTACCGGTTTGTGAACACGGCGGACGCGATGTTGGGATACAGGGATGTGGAGAGGGAGTGGCTGGGGAAGAGTGCGGCGCGGACGGACGACGCCTTAAATCTGGTGCCGGCGAGGCTGACGGCGCTGTTGATCGTGGCGGGCGCCGCTTTGGGTGGAGGCAACGCGGGGAGCTCATGGCGGATCTGGCGCCGGGATGGGGGGAAGACTGCGAGCCCGAACGCGGGGCAGCCGATGAGCGCGGCGGCGGGCGCGGTGGAAGCGGAGTTGGAGAAGGTGGGGCATTACCGGCTGGGCGAGGGACTGCCGGAGGCCAAGGCAGAGGATATCCGGCGAGCGGGCTGGATGTTGTCTATTGGTTTGTTTGTCGGGATAGCGGCTGCCGTAGCGGCACTCCTTTTTGCGGAAGGCAGTTTTTTGGGAGGCGCGGCGGGCAGGCAGAGAAATGGACGGCGTGAGGAGGCGATACAGGATGGCTGAAAAGGCTGGACCTAACATGCGGAAGTACGGGCGGCAGCTGTTCATCTGCAATCACGGGGACTGCGCGCCGGCCGAGGAGGACGAGGCACTGCACCGCCTCGTCCTGGAGAGGAATCGCCAGCAGCAGTTGAACAGGCTGGGTAATCCGCATCGGATCAAGTGCACGCTGGCGGACTGCCTGGGCGTCTGCCAGGGGGGTCCGATTCTTGTGGTCTACCCGGATGGGATCTGGTATCACGGGGTGGACGCGGAAGGCCTGGAGCGAATCTACCGGGAGCATTTGATTGAGGGAAATCCGGTTGAGGAGCTAATTTTTCATCGCCATTTTCCGGGAGGAGAGGAGCCTGCGTATGCGCCCCTAGTGCGGGGCGATGAAGGGTTGGCTCCGATTCCTTGGGCCCCCTTGGTTGAGGAGACGGAGCCGGAAAGTGAACCCGGGGCGGTTGAAGGCGCTGAGGAGGCTGCGGCGGAGCTGCGGCGGATGGCGGCGCGGCGCAACCGCAGGAAGAAGGGGCTTTTGATCGTCAATACGGGTGAGGGGAAGGGAAAGACGACGGCGGCGCTGGGGATATTGACGCGGGCTTGGGGACGGCGCATGAAGGTGGGCGTAGTCCAGTTTCTTAAGCATGAGAGTGCCCGGTTTGGCGAGATCCGGGCGGCAGAGCGGATGGGGGAGATCGACTGGATCAGCAGCGGGGACGGCTGGACCTGGACGAGCGACGACATGGACGATACGGCGGCTAGGGCGCGGCAGACGTGGGCGGTATGCCAAGAGCGGATTGTGAACGGCGGTTACGACGTTCTGATCCTGGACGAGTTCACGTATCTGCTGCATTACGGCTGGCTGGATGGGAACGAGGCGTTGGCGTGGCTGGAGGCGAACAAGCCAACGATGATGCATCTGGTGATCACGGGCCGGTATGCGCCGCAGAATCTGATTGATTTTGCGGATCTGGTGACGGAGATGCGGGCGGTCAAGCATCCTTTCGAGGAGCAGGGAATTCGGGCGCAGGCGGGGATTGAATATTGAAACTGCAGTGGTGAGTGGTCAGTGGTCAGTGGTCAGTGGGGCGAAGTTCTTAGTAGTCAGTTCTTAGTTTTTGGTGAACTGGGGACGGCAGTGGTCAGTGGAGGGAGACAGCGGGTGGGGGGTAGACACTGTTGGCTAGGCACAATGTTTGGGAAGAATACACACGTTGGCTAGCAAGGGGGGGCGTTGCGGGGGCGCGGAACTGCAGTGGTCAGTGGTTAGAGCTGTTCTTAATTGTCAGTTTTTAGGTTTTGGTGAACTACGAACTGAGGTGGTCGGTTGGTGCGGGTGGAGAGGCGTTGGGAGTGATTGGAAAGGGTCTAGGGATGGCTGAGATTCGCAGGCGGAATATGGTGGAGCGGTTGGACGGGCGGATGGTGAATTCCGGGCAGCTGCGGGGCATGTTGTTTGTGTGCGCGACGGGGTGCTGTTGCGGGCGGACGGAGCGGGGCTTTGCGGAGGTGGACGAGGACCTGTACCACGCCGAGTGGGAGAGGCGCAGTCTGCGCAACCGGGTGCATTTGAACCAGGGAGGGTGTCTGGGGCCGTGTGTGCTGGCGAACGTGGTGATGCTGGTGGTGGACGGCCGGCCAGTCTGGTTTCACTCGGTCAACGACAGCGCAATTGTAGGCGCCATTTTCGATTATATCGAGTGCTTGCTGGAGGAAATTGATACGCCGACGCCGCCGGTGCTGCAGCCGCATCTGTTCAATGGATTTGCCTGGAATGGCGGGGCCGGATCGGAGGCGACAGATGCGCTTTCGGCTGCGCCGGAGGCGAGCGGTGAGGGGATCTTGTTTCTCAGCCAGTCGGATACGGATTTGCTGGCGCTGGAGCGGGCGCGAGAGCTGCTTGCGGACGGTTTTGCGGAGGTGAACGGGGCCCACGTGGGGCGGTTGGCGGATGAAGAGGCGGTGGATGCTTTGCTGCAGCGGTTGCTGCCAACGGCGCAGGTGGTTGTGGCGCGTCTTCATTCGGGGCGCGCATTCGAATACGGGCTGGGGCGTCTTGAGGCGTGGGCTGAGCGGACGGACGGGTTTCTGATCTGTCTGCCGGCGGTGGAGGCGTTCGACTATGAAGTGATGGCCCGGTCCAATGTGGGGGTGCCGCTGGCGCAGGCGGTGAGCGCCTATTTTCAGTGCGGCGGTCCGCAGAACCTGGCGAATGGGCTGCGGTGCCTAAGCGATCATCTGCTGGTGACGGGATGGGGGTTTGACCAGCCGAGGGCGTTGCCGCTAAATGGCATTTACGAACCTGAGATGGGGGCCTGGGAAGCGACGGAGGAAGGCGATGACACGGTCGGCTGGAATCCGCTTCCCGGTGCGGAAGACACAGCGGCGGCGGACAGAAGGCCGGGCTTGGGAGAGGCGACTGTGGGGATTCTGTTCTACAGGGCACATCTGCTGAGCGGGAACACAGAGTTTGTGGATGCGCTGGCGGCAGAGTTTTCGGGGCGGGGGATGAAGGTGCGAGCGGTCTATACCCAGTCTCTGAAGGAGTGCGACAGCGCGGGGCGGCCACTGGCGCTGGAGGTACTGGCGGAGGCGGGCCCGGTTGACGCGATCGTGAGCACGCTGAGTTTTGCGTTGGGGGATGGCGGAAAGGTCTTTGGCGAACTGGATGTGCCGGTCTTTCAGGCGATCTATTGCAGCAACGACCGGGCGGCCTGGCAGCGCAACGGGCGCGGACTCGGACCGTTGGACACGGCGATGAATGTGGCGATCCCGGAGTTTGACGGCCGCATTGTGGGCACGCCGGTCTCGTTCAAGGAGAGGTTGGGCGAGGGCGGGACACGCTATGTTCCGGACCGTGAGCGGATCAGGCGGTTTGCCGGCATTGTGGAGAAGCATACGGCACTTCGACGCAAGGCGAATTCGGCGAAGAGGATTGCTTTCGTACTGACGAACAGCGGGGCGAAGGCGGCGCGGGTGGGGAATGCGGTCGGGTTGGACGCGCCGGCATCGCTTTTGAAGCTCATGGGACGCATGGAGGAGGCCGGATACCGCATTGGCCCGTTGCCTGATTCTTCAGATGACCTGTTGTTCGAACTGATAGAGCGCTGTTCATACGACGTTACGCATTTGACCGAGGCGCAGCTGGCGCAGGCGCAGAAGCTGCCGACGGAGCAGTACGCAGAATGGTTCGGAGGGGTACCCGAGGCAAGCCGGGAGGGGATGGAGAAGCAGTGGGGGGATGCGCCGGGCGGGGCGTATATTCACGGCGACGGGTTCGCGCTGGCGGGTCTGGAATACGGCAATGTTTTTGTGGCGCTGCAGCCGCCGCGGGGCTATGACATGGACCCGGACCAGATCTACCACCGGCCAGATTTACCGCCGCCGCACAATTACCTGGCGCTGTACCGCTGGCTTCGGTATGTGTGGAAGGCCGACGCAGTCGTGCATATGGGAAAACATGGGACTCTGGAGTGGCTGCCGGGCAAAAGCGTCGGGCTGGGCGAGTCGTGCTTTCCGGACTTGATTCTGGAGGACCTGCCGCTTGTCTACCCTTTCATCATCAATGACCCAGGGGAGGGCAGCCAGGCCAAAAGACGGTCTCACGCGACGATCGTCGACCATATGACGCCGCCGATGACGAGCGCGGGCGCGTATGGGACGCTGGCCGAGCTGGCGCAGCTGGCGGACGAGTATTACGCGGCGGAGCAGCTGGACCCAGCCAAACTGCCGCTGCTGCAAAGGCAGATCTGGGAGATCGTTCAACGGGACCGCCTTGACGACGACCTGAAGTATGTATTGAGAGCCGACCATGGCGACCACACGCACGACTGGGACGGCTCTTATTTGGATGACGGCACGCCGACCGCTTTGGGAGAAATGCAAGGGGCGCAGGTGGCGCATCTGTTGGAGGATATCGAGGGGTATCTGTGTGAGTTGACGGGCGCTCAGATTCGGGACGGGTTACATATTCTGGGTACGTCGCCGGAAGGTGAGCAGCTGGTTGAGAGTGTGTATCACCTTGTCAAGCTGCCGAACGAGGAGGTGCCGTCGTTGCCTGCGGCGGCGGCACGGATTGCAGGCGAGGACTGGCTGCAGCTGCAGGAGAGTTTGGGGGACCGTCGGGAGGACCTTTGTGAAGGGCTGAGAACGAATGCCGATCTGGTCGAGCGGATCGAGGCCGAGTGCAAGCGGGCGATAGCGGGGACGGCGGAGTCGGGGTGGCGGGTTGATCGGGTTGGCGACGCGGCGGCCGAGGCGGTTGGCCGTCTTTCTTCACTGCATAGGAATGGAGCGCCGGCGGGTCCAACTTGCCAGGAGGTTGGGGCAGAAGAAATGGAGAAGGTTCTTCACTAAGCGGCCGGTTCGCTTGTGCCGAGGTTGCGGGAGGGCGAAGAGGCCGAAGTGGGCAACATTCTGCATGCGCTGGACGGTGGTTTTGTACCGCCCGGGCCGAGCGGGTCGCCGACGCGGGGCATGGCGCATGTGCTGCCGACGGGGCGCAACTTTTTTTCGGTGGATCCACGTGCGCTGCCGACGATGGCCTCGTGGCAGGTGGGGCAGGGGTTGGCGGATACGCTTATCGGCCGGTACCAGTCAGAGGAGGGGAGGTTTCCTGAGAGCGTGGGGATCAGCATGTGGGGCACGAGCGCGATGCGAACTGCGGGAGACGACATTGCGCAGGTCCTGGCTTTGCTGGGCGTGCGGCCGGTGTGGCAGCGGGAGAACCGGCGGGTGACGGGTGTCGAGCTGATCCCTCTGGCGGAGCTGGGGCGGCCGCGGGTGGACGTTGTGTGCCGGATCAGCGGATTTTTCCGCGACGCATTCCCGCACCTGATCACGCTGATTGACAGCGCTGTGCAGATGGTGATCGGAGCGGAGGAGGCTGTGGAGATGAACTTTCCCCGTCGCAATGCACTGGCCAGCGAGACCGAGCTGAGATTGGCCGGAGAGGGCGAGTCGGCGGCGGAGAGGGCTAGGTACCGGATTTTCGGGTGCAAACCGGGCAGCTATGGGGCGGGGATTCTGCCGCTGATTGACGCGAAGAACTGGCAGAGCGACCAGGATTTTGCGCGCGCATACCTGCTTTGGGGCGGGTATGCGTACGGCTGCGGGCGCGAGGGCGTGCCGGCGGAGGAGGCGTTTGCGCGGGCGCTGGGCACGGTCCAGATTGCGACGAAGAATCAGGATAACCGGGAACATGACATTTTCGACAGCGATGACTATCTGCAGTATCACGGCGGCATGATCGCGACGGTGAGAGCGCTGACAGGGCGAAATCCGAGCCGCTATTTTGGGGACAGCAGTAACCCTGACCGGGTGCGCACGCGCGATCTGCGAGAGGAGGCGCGGCGTGTGTTTCGTAGCCGGGTGGTGAATCCGAAGTGGTTGGAGAGCATGCGGCGCCATGGTTACAAGGGGGCGCTGGAGATCGCGGCCACGGTGGATTATCTGTTCGGTTACGATGCGACGTCGCAGGTGCTGGATGACTGGATGTATGCGCGGGTGACGGATGAGTTCTTACGGAACGAGACGATGCAGCAGTTTTTCTCGGAGAGCAATCCGTGGGCGTGGCAGGCGATTGCAGAGCGGCTGCTGGAGGCGATTGAACGGGGTCTTTGGGAGGACCCGGATGTGGTGGATACGGCCCTTTTGGAGGCGGCTTTGGAGTTGGGGCTGAAGGGCAGGGGAACTGCTGGGGAACGGCGGGGGTAACGGCAGGGGAACTGCGGGGAAACTACAGGGGGTTGAGGCAGCGGGTGGGGGGTAGACACTGTTGGCTAGACATGATGCCGGGGCAGAATGAACCTGGTGGCTAGCAAGGGCGGGGCGTTGCGGGGGCGCAGCCCCTGCACAAGGGAGGGCCGAAGGGCCGAACGCACAACTGCAGGGGTCAGGGGTCAGTGGTCAGGGGTCAGGGGTCAGTGGATAGTGACGGTGCGGGCGGGTAGAGACCGGTCGTAAAATCGAGCCTTTTCGGTTGTGCAGGAATTTGGGGACAGCAGAGGTTGGAGTCTTGAGGGCTGTTTCCTGGACAATATTTTGTGTGGGCAACTGGCATGAAAGGACGAGTGATGAAGACGAGCGTATTGTTGGTGGGATTGGTCTTTGCGGTGCTGGCAGGTTGTGTGGTTACGCCGATACCTGCGGGGGATGTGGGCGCCGCGGCGGGCGGCGAAGGGGCGAGCTCGGCGGCGCCGGAGTCGAATCTTTATGGGGGATGTATCGGGGCTTTTAACCCGGATGCTGATTATTTTCCGGAGAAGGTGGCGCCGGCGTATGCGGAGGGTTGGAGCGTGTCGTATCACGGTCATTACAAGGTGCTGACGCTGCACAATCCGTGGCGGGGCGCTGAGGAGACGTTCGAGTATGTGCTGGTGCAGTGCGGCGCGCCGGTCCCGGAGGGTTATGACGATGCGGCGGTGATCGAAGTGCCGATCGGGAGCGTGGCCGCTCTCACTTCGACTGTATTGCCGCATTTGCAGGAGCTGGGTCTGTTGGACCGTCTGGTGGCGGTGGACCGTTTTGACTATATCAATACGGCGGATGTGCGCGAGTTGATCGATGCGGGCGCGGTGCGGGAGGCTGGCACGGGGACGGGCGTGAATACCGAGGTCCTGATCGACCTGGACCCGCAGTTGATCATCACTTTTGCCTATGGGAATCTGGATTACGACACGCATCCCAAGCTGATTGAGGCGGGGCTGCCGGTGGCGCTGACGGCGGGGTACATGGAGACTTCGCCGCTGGGGCGCACTGAGTGGATGAAGGTTACCGGGCTCTTTTTCAACCGGGAGGCGGCGGCGGAACGGGTTTTCAGCGGCATCGCGACCCGCTACAACGAGATGGCGGCGCTGGCGGCAGGTGTTGAATCGCGGCCTACGGTGCTGGTGGGCATTGCGCGGCGGGAGTCGTGGCGCGTGCCCGGTGGCAACAGTTATTTTGCCCAGTATATTGCCGACGCGGGAGGCAACTATCTCTGGCAGGAGGACGAGTCGACCGGCTCGGTTCCGCTGGCGATGGAGGTTGTGTTTGAGGTCGCGAGCGGTGCGGACGTGTGGCTGCCCAACACAGGAGCTTGGTCAAGCGCAGATGACATTCTGGCGGCGGACGAGCGGTACGCGGATCTGGCAGCGGTTGAGCGGGGCTCGGTCTTTAACAACAATGCGAAGGTGAACGAGTGGGGTGGGAACGACTACTGGGAAACGGGAGTGGCCAACCCCGACCTGGTGCTGGCCGATTTGATCAGGATCTTCCATCCTGAACTTCTGCCTGAGCATGAGCCGACCTGGTTCCACCAGCTTCAGTAGACGGGAGAGAAGATGACGCCGGCACTGATGATGCTGGGGACGCACTCGAATGCGGGGAAGAGCCTTCTGGCGACGGCTTTTTGCCGGATTTTGGCGCGGAGAGGCGTGCGGGTAGCGCCTTTCAAGGCGCAGAATATGAGCAACAATGCGGGCGTGACGCCGGAAGGCGGCGAGATGGGCCGGGCGCAGATCGTGCAGGCGGAGGCGGCGGGGATCTATGCGCACACGGATATGAATCCGGTCCTGCTGAAGCCGGAGGGGAACCGGAGAAGCCAGGTGGTGCTGAACGGCAGGATGGCGGGACAGATCGAGGCAGGCAACTGGATGGAGACGAAGGCGCGTCTGTGGGGCGAGGTGACGGCGGCCTATGACCGGCTGGCGTCGCGTTACGACGTAGTCGTTATGGAGGGGGCTGGCAGCCCGGCGGAGATCAATCTGAAGGCGGGTGACATCGTCAATCTGCGTATGGCCCAGTATGCGGGGGCGTCCTGTCTGCTGGTTGGGGACATCGACCGGGGGGGAGTGTTTGCGGCGCTGGCGGGGACAATGCTGCTGCTGGAGCCGGAGGAGCGGTTGCTGGTGCGCGGCTTTCTGATCAACAGGTTTCGGGGGGATCCGGCACTGTTGGGCGACGGGTTGGCGATGCTAAAGGAAAGGGCGTTCGGCGTTCCCACGCTGGGCGTAATCCCTTTTCTGCCGGATTTGCGAATCGCTGACGAGGATGCCGTCCCTCTGGAGCGGGACCGTGCTACGACGGCCCCGCTGTCGGAGGGACAGCTCGACGTCGCGGTGATCAGCCTGCCGCGCATCGCGAATTTTGACGAGTTCGATGCGCTGGATGTGGAGCCGGGTGTGAGGTTGCGGTATGTGGCACGGGCTGAGGCGCTTGGACATCCGGCAGCGGTCATTCTTCCGGGGACCAAGGCGACGCTTGCGGACCTGGCGTGGTTGCGGGAGGGGGGTCTGGACGAGGCGATCCTGGCGGCGCACGGGCAGGGCGCGCAGGTGGTGGGCGTCTGCGGCGGTTATCAGATGGCGGGCGAATGGTTGACGGATGCGCTGGGGGTGGAGGGGGCGCGGGGGGAGCAGGCTGCGGGATTGGGTCTGTTGCCGGTTGGCACGGCGTTCTCGGCGCAGAAGGAGACGCATCAGGTCCAAATGAAGTTACCCGACGGGGAGGCTGTGCGGGGATACGAGATCCACACAGGGGAATCGATTGTCGGCGAGGGAACGTTGCCGT
The DNA here is from genome assembly GCA_958295845.1 of Caldilineaceae bacterium. GTDB lineage: Bacteria > Chloroflexota > Anaerolineae > Caldilineales > Caldilineaceae > Bin5. Next base: position 2,181,140 of record OY282376.1, on the reverse strand, counting down.
TCGGCGAAATCATCGTGCGAAGCGACCAAGCGGTACGCATTGCGGATGGCGCCCGGTCAAAGGATGGGAGCGTGTGGGGTACGTACGTACATGGGGTGTTCGAGAACGACGGTTTTCGGCACGCCTGGCTGCGCGGGCTGGGGTGGTCCGGGCCTGTTGTTGCGACTGCGGCGCTGCGGAACGGGGAGTATGACCGGCTAGCAGATGCGGTGGAGGAGGCAGTTGACTGGGCAGCTGTGGAGGCGCTGATCGCATAGGCGTGACGGGTGATGCCGATTAAGGGTGGGCGTTCTCTGCTCCACTGCCGGCTCGGTCGGGGGGTGGTTCGAGCCGGTGCAGATCAGATGCGGCGGGCGCACCATTGGATGCCGCGCAGGACTGTCTTGCGGAAGTTGGCGTCGGCGTAGGTGAGATTATCGTGGCCGGACTGGAAGCAGAAGACGCGGGCGTTTCTGAATTGGCGCGTCCAGCCGAGGACGCGCATGCTCCTGGCGTGTTCGGTGGTGAGCAGGAGATGGCTGTCCTGGCCTGCGCTGGCCATGGAGTAGGTCTCGTCGACCATTTGCCAGGGTTGGATGCCCTGAGTTATGGGGTGGGTGGGATCGGCGACGTCGACGGTGAGCTCCTGTTCATGGTCGTAGCCGAAGCTGCGATCCGGGATGCCGACCAGGTCTGACCAGAAGGGCCACTGTTCGTAGGCGAGGATGGCGTGGTGGAGGAGAAAGATGCCCTGGCCGCTATCGCCGAGTTTTTCGAGGACGGGCCGTGTCCTCTCTTCGGGGACGCCGCGGGGCATGTTGTAGAAGAGAAAGACGTCGTAGGTGTCCAGCACATTGCCGATATCGGCGGCCCAGTTGGCCTCGAGCTGGATGTAGCTGTCGACCTCCGGCATGTCGCGGAAGATTGCATGGAAGCCGGGAACGTCGAAGAAGTGACCGCCGGTGATGACGGCGACTTTGATGCTGTCACTGTCGGGTTGATTCGCGCTCATCGTTTGCTCTTTTCCTTTTTTCACCAACTGAATACGGTGCCGAGGAGGTCGTTGGGCCGGTCGCGCAGGGTGTCGTAAATGCGTTTGGCCTCTTCGGCGGGGACTACGTCTTGAATGAGAGAGGCGAGGTCGATGCGGCCGCGGCTGTGGAGGCGGGCGAGGTTCTCGAGGTCATCGACATAGAAGTGGCTGTTTTGTTTGACGGTTATGAGGCGGCGCTGGGCGAGGTTGAAGGGGTAGTCGACGCGGTCACGTCCGGCGATGAAGAGGACACGTCCGCCGGTGCGCATTGCGAGGATTAGCTGTTCTTCCATGCCGGGGACGCCGGCAAAGTCGAGGACGGCGTCGAAGCTTTCGTCGGCGATCTGCGCTGACCAGCGATCACCTTCGACGTTGAGCGTTTGCTCGGCGGCGCCGACTTGGCGGGCTATTTCGAGGCGGCGGTCGTCGATGTCGCAGATTGTGACGCGGGCGCCCTGGAGGGCGGCAAACTGGGCGGCGACCTGTCCTACGCAGCCGGCGCCGACAACGAGGACTCTTTCGCCGATCTTGGGGTCGGTGTTGCGGATGGTATTGAGGGCGACGGCGGCCATTCCGTAGATGGCGGCTTCACTTTGGTCGACTTCTTGGGGGAGTTTGATGAGGAGGGCATCATCGGCGATGACGATGTAGTCGAGATGGCCGCCGGTGCTTTGGCCGATGAATATGATGTCATCAGTTTGGAGGTGTTGGGTGTCGGGGCCGGCCTCAATGACGCGGCCGACGGTCTGGTAGCCGGTGGGCATGGGGAGGAGGCGGTCGCCGGGGGCGTAGTTGCCTTTAAGGAGCTGGTTGCGTTCGGTGCCGTTGGTTATGCCGGAGTAGAGGGTCTTGATTTTGACCTGGTTGGTGTGCGGTGGGGCGGGCGCGGGCCAGTCGGGGACGAGGACTTTTTCTCTTATTTTTTCGTCTCTGTTTCTGATTACGATTGCTCTCACGAATTGTTGGTCCTTTTGGCGCGGTTTGGATCTGGTCAGGGAGGGCTGCTAGTGGGTACGGCGAACACCTTTTTGGAACCACGGAGGGCCACTGAGGGGCACGGAGAACACCTTTTTGTCCAGGGAGTATACATTTTCTGTGTGGTGCTGATGATAGGATTTGGTCGGGGGAACGGTCGGCTCTTTTTTTGTGTCGTTTCTTATTGGTTATGAATTTGGCGGTCGATCCCGGTGTTTATGGGTTCTGACGTTCAGCCGGATTTCGCGGGCTATTTGGGCAGGCAGCCGCTTTGCGTTTGGCGGCGGCGTGGGCTATAGGTAAGTATACAGTTTGAGCGCTGAAGCGAGAGCTTTTGGCGTGATCAGGATGCCATATAACAGAGAACGGCGCAATGCGGAATGGGGAGGACCTGGGATGGCTACACGAAGCAAGAGTGCGTGGAGAGACGGCTTTGTCACGGCTATCAGGCGTGGAGAGTTGGCTGAGGCGATTTCGGTGCTTGATTCGCTGAAGACTGCGCATGCGGGTACGCCGCGGCAGGCTGATAAGCTTGCGGCGGCGAAGATGTTGGAGAGGCACTTTGGGGATTCTACCGGTGCGTTGTACGAGGCGGGGGTCGCGTTTGCGCGTTCGGAGAGTGCGGGCGCGCAGGAGGTTGGGCTTGTGCTGCTTGGGCATTTGTTCGGGCACGGTCCGGCGGAGGTAACGGCAATCATATTGAGTCTGGCTGACAGCGAGAATTGGGAGGTGCGGGAGTGGGCTGCGAGTGCGTTGAGGCGGGTGATCAGCGAGAACTTTGCGGCTATCTATCCGACGGTGCTGGCGTGGGCAGAGCATTCTTCGCCGAATGTGCGGCGGGCGGCGGCGGTGGCGAGCGGGTCGGCGGCAGGTAGCTGTACGAGGAATGAGTGCCGGCTGCTGCTGGAGGCGTTGACGCCGTTGCTGGAGGACGATGATCCTTATGTTCGCAAAAATCTGGGTGCGTTTGCGATTGGGGACAGCTTTTTGAAGGCGCAGCCGGCGCTGGTGGCGGCGTGGCTGGGGCGGGCGAGCAGTCATCCGAGGGCGCGGTGGAATGTAGCAATGGCGCTGTCTGCGGCTGAGGCGGCCAAGCATTTCGGGCTGTTGTCTGAACTGCTACATGAGCTGGCCGCTGACGACCGGACGGTGGTGCGCAGGGCGACGCACAAGGCAGCGCTCAGTATGGCCAGGCGGATACCGGAGGAGATCGCGCCTGTGCTGGAGGCATGGAAAGATGATCCTGAGCGATCGCATGTGTATTTTCATGTGATGAAAAAATTGTAGAGACTGAATCGTTCAGGTTCGGTTGACAGTGAGGGACTATGGTTCAACATTCAACGGGATCGGAACACATGCGGGCTTGATCGGGTTTTATTGATCGATTGCACATAGTGATGGACCAAGACAGGTGCGAGGCCCGTCCCTTCCTGTTCGTTTCTTGATTGGAAGCAAAAGGGCAGGCACAAGGCCTGCCCTTTCATTGACTATTCTCGTCTGAGGATGTTTAGTTTTGCTTGAAGGTGATACCGGTACAGGCTACGCTGTTGCTGATGGTCTTGGTCCACTTGGGCGAGAGCGGCGTCAAGTTTGAGAAGTCCTTTGAGTTGTGGGCGCCATCGGTGTTAACGCCACCGGGGCAGTTCACGACCCAGATTTCGACGTAAGTGCCGGATGAGGCTGGCCCACCGAAGGGGGAGAAGCCCCACTTGCCGGTTGGTTTACCACAGCCGGAGCACTTGGTGTTGCGGGGGCCGTTGAAGGCAACGTGTACGCAGACGTTGTTGAGGACATTGTTGTTCCTGTCATGGATCAGGCCCTCGAAGAAGGTCTGCTGGTTGTTGCCCGGGCAGCTGCCGCTGTTGACGAGGGAGTAGGCGAATGCGGGAACAGGTGTCGCGGTGGGCGGTGGTGGTGCTGTTGGGACCGGGGTTGCGGCTGGCGTTGGAATAGCAGGCGCAACCTGGACTAGCTCGGGATTGGTGGCCGAAACCAGCGGCGCATAGACCCAGCCGTACTGGCCGCCGTAGATTATCTGCCACCAGCCACCGGCGGGATTTTTGCCGGAGATTGTGTACTCGCTGCCGGCCGCGGCCTGGCCGATTACGCTATAGTTAGTGCCAGGGCCCGCGCGCACGTTCATGGCCCTGGTGATCGAGACGGTGGGGGAGGTGGACGTCGCGGTCGGTGTGGGCGTGGACGTTCCGGTTGGTGTCGGCGTCTCCGTAGGAGCAGGAGTGGGTGTTGCCGTCGGTGTGTCGGTCGCTTCGAGCGCGGCAAGGCGGACCTCGAAGTCGTTCATTCGATCGGATAAGGAGGTAACGAGTTCGACCATTGCCTCTACTTTTTCGGCGAGGCTTTCGAGTGTGAGCGTTTCGTCTTGCGCATAGAGCGGGACACCGACGCCGATCAGGAAGATTAAGATGAGTAGTATTGATAGTAGTTTCTTCATTTTTCCCCCTCTGCCTGTTTCTCCTGCCTGAATGATTTTGGAATAACGTTAATGATAACAAATCAACTATATTTGCTGCTACGCGGATTGTCAATCTCTGATTGGCGGCGGTTTGTGGTTGCTTCACCGGGCCGATCGTTGCTGTTATGATGGGGCGCGGAGAAGGGCGACTGCAACGGCTACACCTTTTTTGAACCACGGAGGGCCACGGAGGAACACGGAGAAGGGCACCTGCAACGGCAAAACCTTTTGTCCACGGAGGACCTGGAGCTGTATTGAGGCGTGAGGTGTGAGGGGCGATGTTGGGTTCTTTTTTCGACTATATTATCGTAGGGGCGGGGTCGGCGGGGGCGGTGCTGGCGGCGCGGTTGTCGGAGGATCCCGAGGTGACGGTTCTGCTGTTGGAGGCTGGGCCGGACTATCGTTCGCGGGAGGCGCCGGCGGCGATGCGGAGCCATAATCACGGTGAGATTTTGCTAGGGGAAGAGTACAGGGAGATCTACCAGTGGCCGGGGCTGACGGCGAGGCGCAGTGAGAGGCAGGAGCTGTCGCCTTTTGTGCGGGGCCGGGGAATGGGTGGGAGCTCGGCGATCAATGGATTGATTGGGCTGCGAGGTGAGATGGACGACTTTGACCGGTGGGCGGCGGCTGGTTGTGATGGTTGGTCAGGTAGCGATGTGTTGCCGTCTTTCATTCGGCTGGAGGACGACCTCGATTTTGGCAGTGCGCCGTATCACGGGCGGGGCGGGCCAGTACCGCTTTGTCGGATTCCGGTGGCGGCGTGGGGCGCGGTGGATCTGGCGCTGCGGGAGGCGGCGGTCGGGCTGGGTTACGGCTGGGCGGAGGACTATCATGCGCCGGGGAGTACGGGGGTATCGCCGGTGGCGTTGACGATGCGGGAGGACAGGCGGGTTTCGACGAATGACGGCTATTTGGAGCCGGCGCGGGGACGGGACAATCTGACCATCGTTGGCGGGGCGCTGGTTGGGCGGGTTGAGTTTGAGGGGGCACCGGAAGAGGGAGGAGTTAGTCAGCGCCGGCGAGCGGTGGGTGTGCGCGTGATGGGAATTGAAGGTGTTGAAGGCGGGGAGACTGTTTTGCGGTGCAAGGAGGTTCTGCTGTGTGCGGGGGCGGTACATTCGCCGGCGATATTGATGCGGTCGGGGGTCGGGCCGGCCGGGGTTTTGGAGGCGGCTGGTGTGAGGCAGGTGGTTGATCTGGCTGGAGTCGGGCAGAATCTGCAGGACCATCCGACTGTGGGGCTGCATCTCAAGTTGCGTCCTGGTGCGCGGGCTGGCGGTCCTCATGCGCGGCGAACCAATTGTTGCGTGCGGTATAGTTCGGGGCTGGCAGGGGCGGGGCGCAATGATATGTTGATGGCGAGTTGTAACGTCTTTGGTATTGAGGGGGAGGCTTTGGAGCGGGGCGTGATCGTGGTGTCGGTATTTCAGGCGTTTTCGCAGGGGCATTTGCGTATCACGTCAGCCGATCCGCGGGTTGAGCCGGAGATCGAAGAGTGTATGTTGTCGGATCGGAGAGATCTGGTGCGGCTGCGAGACGGCGTGCGGCGGTTGTTTGCGCTGGCGGATCATCCTGCGATTGGGGGGGGTGCGGAGGAGATTTCGCTGGGTGATCTTTACGGTGGGAAGCGGGGTGGGGTGGACAGCACGGTCGGTGATAAAGAGTTGGACAGCTGGCTGTTTGAGGAGTGTCTCGACTGCTTTCATATTGTGGGGACGTGCCGGATGGGGGCTGAGGATGACCCTGTAACGGTGGTGGATTCAGACTGCAATGTAGTTGGCTTGGATGGTCTGCGCGTGGTTGATGCTTCGATTATGCCTGAGGCGCCGCGGGCGAACACGCATCTGACGACGGTAATGATTGCTGAGCACGCGGCGGAAAGGATTAAAGGCAGTTTTTAGTAGGCAGTTTTTAGTTTTGAGTGGAACACCACCCGTCTGGGAAACACTGGCGTTTGGTGATAGGTGAGTTGGGATGGATAGTGGGGGGTGTGAACACCTTTCTGTAGACACGATGCCGGGGAAGAAGAAAGACGGTGGCTAGCAAGGGCGGGGCGTTGCGGGGGCGCAGCCCCCGCACAAGGGAGGGCCGAAGGCCCGGACGCCCAGATGATGATGGTAGGGAGGAAAGGTATGGGATCGGTAAATCATGTGTTACGTGAGCAGTTTGTGCGGGACGGGTTTGTGCTGTTCAGGGGCGTTCTGGAGCCGGAGATGGTGGAGGCGTTGAGGGCTTGGAGCGACGGTGTGCTTGGGCAGCAGGAGGAGGCGCATTTCGAACAGAACCGGACGACGGGGAGTATGGTGCTGATCGATTGGGCGATGGCGTATCGGTATGATGTGCTTGCGGATCTGATCGTTCATCCGGGTGTGATGGCGGCGCTGGGGGAGCTGGGGTTTGCGGAGCCAAAGTTCGGGCACGGGCGGATTATCAGCAAGCCGCCGCAGAGTCCGCCGCTGTTCTGGCATGAGGATGGGCGGTTTTGGGATGACCCGGTGAGCTATACTTGGCAGCCGATCCAGTGTTTTCTGATGTATTATCTGACGGATACGGATGCGCGGAATGGCTGTTTGCGGGTGATTCCGGGGTCGCATCGCAAGCGGCATGCGTTGCATGATCAGGCTTCGCCGACGCATACGGACGAGCTGAGGACGTATGCGAACCCGGGGGACGTGGCTTTCCAGCGGGCGGAGGGGGAGGTCGATGTGCCGGTGAAGGCAGGGGACATGGTGATGGGGTACGGGAGGCTGTTTCACGCGTCGCACGCCAATTTGAGCGATGAGCGGAGAACGGTGCTGACGATGTGGTATTATCCGCACTTTGTCGAGCTGCCGGAGCGGACGCAGGCCACGATCTTCTCCTTGGAGGGCAGGAACGGTGAGACGGATTCGGGGCCGGTGAACGAGGTGCAGGCGCGGATGGAGGGGCTCAGGATCAGATACGAGGGCAGCGCCAAACCGATCGGGACGCAGTGGACGGCTGGTCCGGCGCTGAAGTAGGGTGAGCGGGGCGGGTCAGATTTTGCCCTTGGCTTTCATATCGGCGGCAAGGCGTTTCTGGTAGGCGGCGTGGGCTTCGGCGTCCTCTTTGGCGCGTTCGGAGTAGTAGATGAAGCCAATGGCCTGGCGGGTGCGGGTCTGGCTGCGGTTGGCGTCGGCGCGGTGGATGGTCAAGGCGTTGTGGACGAGGAGGTCGCCGGGCTGGGCGGGGAAGGCGACTTCGTTGGCGAGGTCCTGGGGCGTGCCGTAGTCGGTGACGCCCTGGGAGAAGCCGAGCGTCTGGGTGCGGCCGTGGGGGCGAAGCGGGACAAGGTGTGAGCCGCGCACGTAGCGGACGCAGCCGTTTTCTTCGTCCACTTCTTCGAGGGCGAGCCACATTGTGAGGGCTTCGCAGGGGTCGAGCATGAAGTAGTAGCCGTCCTGGTGGGGGGGCGTGGCTTTGCCGATCTGGGGCGGCTTGTTGAAGTACTGCATGTTTTTGCCGACGACTGGGCCCTGAAGGAGAAGCTCGGCCAGGTTTTCAAATTTGCTGCCGAACATCAAATGCTTGAAGTAGCTGTCGTGGTTGTAGAGCCCCAGAATCTGCTTGAGCGTTTCGGGCTTTCCGAGTTCTTCGTAGAAGACTTGCTCGCGGCGTAGGTTGGGGACCTTGTCGTTGATAAGGCGGGCTACGGCTTCTTTGGCTTCGGCCACTTCGTCGGCGGACAGAAAGCCGGTGAGAGCGACGTAACCGTCGCGGGTGAAAGCATCGAGGGTCTTTTGGGGCTGGTCCTGCCAGTGTTGTCCGTTGAGGGTGTTGGTCATTTTGGGGCTCCGTGGAGGGGGGGTGGCGGGGTTGGTTGTTTTGTAGCAGCAAGAATTGTGATGTGGTGTGTACGCCAATAGAAACTGTGAGAAACCTATTTGAACTATTGAGGCGATGGCAAACATTTCATAGAAGTCACATGTGGCTGTAAAGGACCGCGACTTACACATCTATGATCCCTGAAGTGCTACTTAGACAATCTCTTGTGCGGGATTTGTACAGAATTCAAGCCTGTTGTTTTGTTAGAGCACTGATATCCTGCTAAGATAGTAGCACAAATCGGGGAAATCCATTCAGAATGAAATATTAGGTACACTGGAACGAGAATTCCTGGAAATGAAAAAAAGGAGAACTGTCTTCATAATGGCGGCCTTCAAAAGGAATGACGCTTAGAAATAAACTGTATCGCCGTATTTTGAGAAAAAAAAACGCTAATGGGTATCTCTGGGATGTCTGAGAGCTTCTTGTTCCATAATGTGTTGACACGTTAGACAACGACGGCTTAGGGAGGTAACTGTTTTGAAAGGGTGCCTAAAATTCCTCTGGATTGCTATTGGTTCTCTTGTTGTCTTGTTCATAGTCCTTGTTGGGTTTTTCAGCCTTGCTTCATCGAACAGAGAGCCAGCGCCGACTGCTACGAAATCCGCCGAATACATAAAGGCCGAAGCTCAGGCGAAGAGAATAGAAGGTGCAGACGGTTCGCCCGTTGAATTCAGTACGACTGATTACACTACCCAATTGATTGATAGTGCCATTGAATGTGGAGTGAGTATCCCAGAAATGGCAGACCTTGTTATGGCTGTCGGGGAAGAGATCGAGAATGTGTCCCCACAGATAGAGGTACCACGTATGAAAACAATGTTTCTCGTCATCAATGAAAAACCGAAAGATCGACCTTGCTTTGTTTGGTTAGCAGCAGCAGTGACTCTTCTTGAATTTAGTGACCAAGAATGAAAAACGCGTTTCCCCTTCTTATTGATATCTTTGCTATGACTCGACACATTCCCCTTTGCTGCGCAAAGGGCAAGGGGAGAAACTTTTTTCTCCAGGAAGGGCCCTTGCGTACATCTAAGAGTGGCACTGCGAATTACAAAAACTCTATTTTCCTTTCTTAAGGGCTGCGGAGTTTGTTGGTGGTCTGTGGGAGTTTTACTCCAGGATGCCCAGGTTTCCGAGGTTCATGCCGACGCGGCCGCCGTCTACGTGGAGGGTGGTGCCGGTGACGTAGGAGGCGTCGTCGCTGAGGAGGAAACAGATGGCGCTGGCTATTTCTTCGGGGCCGCAACGGCGCCGCATGAGGCAGGAGTCGATGGGCGTTTCTTCGAGCTCTTTCTTGCGGGCGGCGGGGTCGGGATGGCTGGCGAAGTGCATTTCGGTCACGACCCAGCCGGGGGCGACGGCGTTGACGCGGATGCTGTATGGGGTGAATTCCTGGGCCATTGTTTTGGTGGTGGAGACGACGCCAGCCTTGATGGCGTCGTAGACCCACATGCCGGGACGGCCGAGGTAGCCGCCTTCGGATGAGAGGTTGACGATAGCCCCGCCTTCCGCTTTCAGGAGGGGCAGGAGTTTTTGGGTCATCATCACCCATCCCCGCAGGCCGACGCGGGTCTCTATTTCCCAGTTTTCAATCCAGCCGCCGTCCTCGATGCGGCCCTGCCGAAGCAGGGCTGCGTTATTGACGAGAATGTGGAGAGCGGGAACGCTTGCCGCGACTTCGCGCGCGCAGTTTTCTACGGAGTCATCGTCGGCGAGGTCTACATCTACGTGGGCGGCGCTGCCTCCGGCGGCGCGGATTTGGCCTACGGCTTGATCTGCCATGGCTGCGTTCAGGTCGGCGATGAAGACGTGGGCGCCTTCGGCTGCGAGGCGCTCGGCGGTGGCGCGTCCGATTCCTGAGGCGCCGCCAGAGACGAGGGCTGCTTTACCCTCAAAGCGGGCCATTCCGTGGGGATTGGCGGTCATTGCACTGTTCCTGAGAGTTGTTGCAGGAGGGTGAGAGCGGCCTTGGCCGAACGTTTGGCATCGTCAAATTTGCCGGTTTCGAGGACGACGTAATCGTCGTAGCCGCTCTGTTGGAGGGCCGAAAGTACTGCTGGTACGGGCACGTCGCCTTCGCCGAAGGGTTTTGTGTTGAGGCCGTCGAAGTGGGGTTCTTCGGGCGTGCCGGGGGCGGCGGCGCCCTGGAAGTAATCCTTGGCGTGGACGCGGACGATGTGCCGGCCGAGCTGAGCGATTTCTTCGAGGGGATCGTAGCCGAGGCCCATGCAGTTGGCCATGTCCCAGTAGTTGCCGATGGCGTGGGAGTCGACGCGTTCGAGGAGGGCGGCATTGTGGTCTGCGCGCAAAGTATTCTCAATTGCGAGGGTGACGCCGGCTTGTTCGGCTGCGGGGGCGAGGCGGCGCAGGTTGGCTTCGAGGCGGGCGACGGCCTGGTCGTCGCGCATCATGGCGGGGCCGAAGAAGGGCACAAGGAGGTAGGACGCGCCGAGGTCGGTGCAGAGGCGGATGCCGGCGCGGACGGCGTCAAGGCCGAAGGCCTCTTTGTCCGGGTCGGCGAGGCCTCCCTGGTTGAGGAAGTGGGCGGCGACGCAGGGGATGTCGGCGCCTGCCTGGGCGGCGGCCTGGCGGATGGTATCACGGTTTTCCGGGGCGAGAGGGCCGCCCGGCTGGGCTTCAGTGAAGTCGTACCAGTCTAGTTCGACGCCTTCGAAGCCGAGCTCGGATGCGACGGCGAAGACTGTAGAGAGGGGCTGTCCGATTACGTTCTGCAGGGTACCGAATTTCATGTTTTATTCCACGGTTTCGACTGTGCCGGATTCGAGGGAGCGGTTTGCGGCCAGAGTGACTGCCAGGGAGTTGACGGCGTCGGCGTAGGAGGAGCGGACGAGGTTTTGGTCCTGGGCTTCGACGGCGGCGAGGAAACATTCGATCTGGCGGAAGTAGCCGCGTTCCTCGCCGTGGTAGTCGATCTCTTCCTGGTCGATGTAGCCGGAGATATGGGTGTCCATGGCGAGGCGGAGGTAGAGGTCGCGGCCGCAGAGCTCGGTCATGAAGCCGTCGCGGACGCGTGCTGAGCAGGTGCTGAGTACGCTGCCGACCGCGCCGCTGGCGAATCTGAGATTTACGGCGGTGCTGTCCTCGAAGTCGGCGATATCGTTGTCGGGTCCGTCGTGGCCGAAGGCCTGGACGGATTCGATGTCCCCGAGGAAGTAGCGCAGCCAGTCGAAGACGTGGGTGCTCTGCTCGAGGAGCTGGCCGCCGCTGACGGCGAACTTGCCCCACCAGGGGTGGGAGGGGGGCATGCGGGTCAGGAAGCGGCCCATGCCCATGCCGAGGTCACGGCCCTTTACGAGCTCCTTGGCGCGCTCGGTAACGTCGGAGTAGCGTGCCATGTAGCCGACCTGGTTGATGCGGCCGCTGGCGGCGATGGCCTCCTGCGTGCGGCGGGCGACGTCGAGGTCCATGGCGACCGGCTTGGCGACGAAGAGGTTGGCGCCGGCTTCGGCGGCATCGATTGTCTGGGTGTCATGGGCTGCTGGGGGGATGGCGACGAAGACCACGTCGAGGTTTTCGCGTTCAAGCATTTCGCGGTGGTCGGTGTAGCCAGTGCAGTTGAGTTCGTCGGCGACGCGGGCGGCGGTCTGGGCGTTGATGTCACAGACGGCGGCAACGGGCCGGTCCAGTTTTTCGAGGCTGCCAAGGTAGTTTTGGGCGATTCCGCCTACTCCGATAAATGCGATCTGCATCGTGTGGTTTCCTTGCTTACTGGGACGAATGGTTGCGAATGGCGAGTCCAGCGGACGGGCAGGGTTCAGCCGAGGCGGACGTAGAGCGTGTTGCCGCGGCGTTCGACAGGATAGGTATCCAGGTGGTCGCAGGCGGGGGCGCGCAGGGCGCGGCCGGTTGCGATGTCAAAACGGCCGTTGTGGAGAGGGCACTCGATGACGCCGTCGATGACGAGGCCGTCGGCGAGGTAGGCGTATTCGTGGGTGCAGAGGCCATCGGTGGCGTAGAAGTGGCCACCCTTCAAATGGTAGATGGCGAGGGTGCGGCTGCCGAAATCGAGGCGGACGACGTCCTCTGCTTCGATGTCTTCGACCGGGCCGACCCTGACCCATTCTCCCGGGGACTCGGCGGCGGTGGGCAGTTCTGCGGCCTCGGATTCGGGGTCCTTGGGAATTGGTCGGAGCACGCGGTAGTCGGGGTCGCCGGTGGCCTGTTTGATGAGGGCTGGAATGAGTTCTTTGTAGGCTTGCCAGAGGCTTGTGTAGGGGGGAGGCATCTGATCCTTGACGGCTTCATGCAGCTTGGGGAGTGCATGGAATGGGGTCATGGGCATGGCGTGATGCTCAAGATGGTACTGCATGTTGACGTAGAGGAAGGCGAAGACGGGATTGACGTAGATTGTGCGCGTGTTCTGGCGATGGTCGAAGGTGTCTTCGCCGAGGCCGGCGTGCTGGGGGAGGCTGAGAAGCTGTTGGAGCCAGCCGCCGTAGAAGCGGGGAAGGAGGACGAACATCATGGGCAAGAAACTGCCGATGGCGATGGACCAGACGGCGAAAGCGGCGTAGATGGCAAGATGGACGCGGCTCGACCAGTACATTTTGGGGAGGTCGCGTTCGGGTACGAAGTCGAGTACCTCTTTGTTCGGATGGCCGAAGGCGTTGCGGACCAGGCGCCAGACTTCGGGCGGACCGCTGCGCAGGTAGAAGAAGTCCATCAGGAGCTTGACAAGGTCGGCAGGGCGTTGGACCTGGATTTCAGGGTCGCGGCCGACAAAGTAGGTATGGGTATGGTGGCGGGAGTGGCTCCAGCGCCAGAGGTATGCTTCGCGAATGGCGATGAAAGAGGCGATGGCGTAGACGGCTTCGTTGAGCCAGCGGGTGCGGAAAGGTGTGCCGTGGCCGCTCTCGTGCCAGCGGGAGTCGGCGGAGGTATAGATGGTGCCGTAGACGAGGAAGGCGGGTATGGCCCACCAGGTTCCCCAGGAGATGGCGGCTAGGTAGGCGCTGACGCCGAGCAGCAGGAACCAGAGGCCGAAGTGCCAGAGTCCGGGGCCGTCGCGGCGCTGCATGATCTCGCGCATCTGCTGGCGGGAGAGCTTGGGTTTCCACCATTGTTCCTGGACGCGGTCGGTGATACGGTCGCCATCGAGTGCGACGGCGTCCTGGTTGCCGCCGGAGAGGCTATAGTCTCTGCGAATCGCTTGCACGCTCATGGCTGAACTCCTAAAGAATTCCGTTCCAATTGGAGCCAATGCGCATTGTGACGGGTTAAGCGACGCGCACGAAGAGCGTGTTGCCGCGGCGTTCGACGGGATAGGTTTCGAGGTGGTCGCAGGCCGGGGCGCGCAGGGCGCGGCCGGTGGCGATGTCGAAACGGCCGTTGTGGAGCGGGCACTCGATTACGCCGTCGATTACGAGACCGTCGGCGAGATAGGCGTATTCGTGGGTGCAGAGACCGTCGGTGGCGTAGAATCTGTCGCCTTTGAGGCGGTAGACGGCGAGGGTGCGGCTGCCGTGGTCGAGGCGGATGACGTCTTCTTCGTCGAGATCTTCGACGGCGCAGACTTCGACCCACTCGCCGGCGGCCTCGGGCGCGGCAACCTGTTCAGGCGTTATGGGCTCCGGGTCTGCTGGAATTGGACGGATGATCTTGTAGGAGGGATCCTCGGTGGCCTGTTTTATGAGGGCGGGTATCATTTCTTTGTAGCACTCCCAGAGGCTCTTATAGGGCGGGGGCATCTGGTCTTTGACAGCCTCGTGGAGTTTGGGCAGCGCGTGGAAAGGGGTCATCGGCATGGAATGGTGCTCGATGTGGTACTGCATATTCATGTAGAGGAAGGCGAACACCGGGTTGATGAAGACGGTGCGCGTGTTTTCGCGATGGTCGTAGGTATCTTCGCCGAGGCCGGCGTGTTGGGTGAGGCCGAGAAGCTGGTGCAACCAGCCGCCGTAGAAACGGGGCAGGAGCACGAACATCATGGGGAGGAAGCTGCCGATGGCGATGGACCAGATGGCGAATGCGGCGATGATTGCCATGTAGATGCGGCTGGACCAGTACATCTTGGGCAGTTCACGTTCCGGCATGAAGTCGAGGACGTCGGCATTGGGCCGGCCCAAGGCGTTGCGGAAGACGCGCCAGACTTCGGGGGGACCACTGCGAATGTAGAAGAAGTCCATCGCGATCTTGAGAAGGTCGGCGGGGCGCTGGACCTGGATTTCGGGGTCGCGACCGACGATATAGGTGTGGGTATGGTGGCGAGAGTGGCTCCAGCGCCACATATAGGCTTCTCGCATTGTCATGAAGGAGGTGACATGATAGAGGACTTCGTTGAGCCAGTGGGTTCGGAAGGGCGTGCCGTGGCCACATTCGTGCCAGCTGGCGTCGGAGGAGGAGTAGATTGTGCCGTAGACCAGGAATGCGGGTATGGCCCACCAGGTTCCCCAGGAGACTACGGCGAGGTAAGCGGAGGCGGCGAGCAGAGCAAACCAGAGGCTGTAGTGCCGGAGGGCGGGGCCGTCGCGGCGCTGCATGATCTCTCGCATTTGCTGGCGGGAGAGCTTGGGCTTCCACCACGTTTCTTCCATGCGTTCGACGATGCGGTCATCGTCGAGCTCAACTGCATCCTGGTGGCCGCCGGAAAGGCTGTAGTCTCTGGGGATGGCCTGTACGCTCATTTGAGGTCTCCTTTCTCGTGCACGAGGGAAGAGGCGATGATGTGCGACAGTGTGTGATGGATGTGCCGAAGTCGGGCGCTGCGGGCCGCGTCCTTGCTGGCGGAATTAGAATGTTACAGGCTTGCCTGGGCAAGAGAAGTTAGCGTACAGGTTTGCAGGGTCCGCCCGATTCGGTCACGGCGCATACGCGGGGGCAACGATTTGGGCACGGGCATGTTCCCGGTTGCAAATTATACATTAAATGTAGGAATATCGCATGTTGGACCTGAAAGGTGGAAAGGGCCGGTTTCGGCGGGGATTTTTTCGACAGCCGGGAGACGCCGACCAGGCCGCGCCGGTCGCCACCGGTATCACGGGAAAGGTGACAGGTTAGGAGCATTTTCTGCTCCAGTGGTCCTAAAAAGAGGGGGAATTCATCGAGTCAGGTGGAGACTCAGATCAGGCGGATTGGGTTCACCCCGGCTCCCTTGAAAGAGAGTTATGCGACAGTATTCAAGCGCTGAACTGATTGTCTGCCCTGTATTTCAGGGGACCTGGGGAGGGTTGATAAACTTAAGGATGGTGAAAGCGTACTTTGATTCGCGGCCACACAGTTCGAAAACCTGCTAAGATTGGGTACTACTTTGAGTAGGCGGGAATCTTCGCATTTCGTGTTTTCTTTGCGAAGCTGCGGGCCCATTGCGGATAGGCGGTAAACTCCCTCAAATCGCTGCTATGGCAAACGTCGACGAACCCTTTTTGTTGGAGACAGCCTTATGAGACTGCTCACGAAATCCTTAGCCCGGGGGACACTTGCTCTCATCCTGGCAGCTGTTGCTGTCATGTCAGCTGCCGGCAGCGCCACTGCGTCTGAAGTGCACATCGTCCAACCGGGTGAGTCGCTGAGCCAGATTGCCAAGAAGTATGGAACAACGGTTGCAGACCTGCAGGAGCTGAACGGCCTGCCGGATGCCAACTATGTCCGTTACGGCCAGCGCCTTCTGATCGACGCCGGTGAAACTGTGGTTCCGGCACCCGAGAGCGGCGGGGAAATTGTGGTTCTGGCATCTGAGAGCGGCGGGGAAACTGTGGTTCCGGCACTTAAGAGCGCCGAGGAATATCAGCTTTACACGGTCCAGCCGGGCGACACCCTATTCCGTCTGGCCGGAAAGCATGGCATCAGTCTGACCAAGCTCATGTCCATCAATGGATTTTCCGAGGAGGAATGGCTCAAATTGGGTCAAGAATTGCTGGTGCCGCCAGCGCTGGCGCCCGCACCACAACCCGCTCATCTGATCTCTGCCCTGCAGCCCGCGCCTCCGATAACCGGGATGCAACCCGGGCGGACTCGCCCCGATGTTCATACCGTGCAGACAGGCGAGTCACTCACAGACATCGCGGCGTTGTACGGGGTAAACCCTGGGGCCTTGGCCCGGCTGAATGATCTGCAGAACAGTAGCGTTCCTGAGACTGGCCTGGTCCTGCGAATTCCATCGGCAAGCGGGCTCGAACTCCTGGAAGGCATGGGTCAGTGGCTTGACCCGGCCAGCTACCCTACGCTCACCGAGCGTTGGATCGAGGTCGACCTCAACGAACAGATGGCAATCGCCTATGAGGGCGTCGTACCGGTCAGAGTTTTCGTCATTTCCTCCGGGGTAGGCAGCTCGCCTACCGTCACCGGCACCTACAGCATCTGGGTCAAGATCGCCATGCAGGACATGCGGGGAGGCAGCCGCGCCGCCGGCGACTCTTACCATGTGACTGAGGTCAAGAATGTTCAGTATTTTCACGAGGACTACGCTTTTCATGGTACGTACTGGCACAGCAATTTCGGCACGCCCATGAGCCGCGGTTGCATTAACATGACCGAGGAGGATGCCATGTGGCTCTTCGAGTGGGCGGCGCCTACGATGTACGACGACGACGATGACGGTTTTATGTTCAGCACCGACGTCAATCCGGGCACGCTGGTATTGATTCATGAAGGATTGTAGGCGCATCGACCAGTATCGCATGTAGGCTCGGACTTCTTCGCAAGACCCCCTTTAACTGTTCGTTCAAGTTTAGGACTTTTTTTTTGCGTACTGCGTATTGCGTACTGCGTATTGCCTACTGCGTTTTGCGCATTGGTTAGAGGCAGGCAAGACGCGCGCGATAGCGCTTCGTAGCCCGCGCGTGACGTCTTGGCGTCTGTCGGTCGGGACACACATTAGGTTCCCTTGACATTTAGGGCAGGTCGATCAGAATACAAGGGGAGCGGCAAGCCTGCAGGTCTGTGAGGGCCGGTTCTCGCTTGAATGTTGAAACAATAGGAAATCTTTCGATCCGCGAAGTGACGCGAAGGACACCGAAGGCGTGGGGGGATTTGATTGCGATGGTGCGGGGCCCTTCGCGGATAAGTTCTTTGCTTCCGCAGATCGCAGTTTTGACAAGCGTCGGCCAGCCTTAGTCGTACTTGAAGTTTTCAGGCTTTTGGGAAGGGAAAGGGCAGGCACAAGGCCTGCCCCTACAGGAGCGTTGGGGGGCGAGGGCAGGTACGAGGCATGAGCTTGGCCCTAAGAGCTGGACGACAAGCCAAGGTGCATAATGGTGCAATTCACTAAGCCTACGGGGAGCACTTCGATGGCCGGGCGCGAGCCGATGTCCAGCGTTGATCGAGCCTGGCTCTTGATGGACGATCCAACCAATCCGATGGTGATCAATGGATTCTGGATCTTCAGGGAGATGCTGCAATACGAGCGTGTGCTGGCTGTGCTGGAAAAGCGCCTTCTGATTCACGAGCGCTTTCGTCAGCGCGTGGTATCGTATCAAGGCGCTTTCAGAACGCGTACTTATTGGCAGACTGATCTGGAGTTCGATCTGCGCGCGCACGTTGAGCGCATCGTCCTGTCTTCGCCTGGGGACACTCAAACTCTCAACGATACCGTAGCTCGACTGCTCACCGCTCCTTTGGACATGAATCGGCCTCCGTGGACGATCACTCTCATCGAAGGCTACGGGGACGGCAGCGTCTTTTTCGGGCGTATTCACCATTGTATCGGCGACGGCGCGGCACTCGTAAGAGTACTGCTCGGCCTGACAGACGAGTCTGCCGAGGGAGCGCGCCCCAAGCAGGCCCCGGTTGCCGGGCCTCAGCGAGACAGAAATTCTTTACAACCTGCAACCCGTGTCGCGGCCCGTCCGGTGGGCGCGAAATTGCCGGAAGGCGGCGAGAAGGCCGCGCAACGCGGGCGTCTGCTGTCGCTGGCGGTACGGGGCGGACAGCTGGCTGGGAGGTTCGTGGCTGTGCTGGCCAAGCTGGCGCTGATGCGGACCGACGACAAGACAGCTTTCAAAGGTGAGGTCGGGGTCGGCAAAGCGGTCGCCTGGTCTGAGGGCATTCCCCTGGATGATGTAAAGTTCGTGAAAAACACCATGGGTGCAACGGTGAACGATGTCCTGGTCGCGGCGATGGCGGGCGCGCTGCGCCGGTATGTCGAGACTCGCGGCGACAATCCGGATGGCAAAGAGATTCGGGCCATGGTTCCGGTGGACATTCGTGCGCCCGATGATACGAAACTGACGAACCGATTCGCTCTCGTCTATCTTCCCCTGCCAATCGGCATCGCGGATCCAGTCGATCGGCTATTTGCGACAAAGCGCAACATGGATGCGATCAAACGGTCGCCTGAAGCGCTGGTGACCTATCAGGCTATCGCCAGCTTGGGCGTTGTGTCGGACAGAATCGCGAGGGGCGTGCGCGGCTATTATGCCGACAAGGTGAGTGTGGTCCTGACAAATGTGCCTGGCCCGTCCGAGAAACTCTACTTTGCGGGCAAGCTTCTGGAGACGATCGTTTTCTGGGTACCGCAGTCCGGGTCCATCGGCGTGGGTATCAGCATATTCAGCTATGCCGGGCAGGTGAATATTGGACTCATCACCGACCGGGGACTGGCGCCGGACCCGGACACTATTATTGCGGCATTTCAGGAGGAGTTCGACAAGTTACTTATTCTGGCGCGCCTGCGGGATGGGCAGGGGAGCGGGAGTGCCGAACCGGCCTCGCAGAGTGGATCCACTTCCAGATCGGATTAGTTAGCGAGGTTGTTTTGGAAAGGCCGTTCAGATTCCAAAAGGAACGGAACGCCTGCAGGCCTGATAGAGATCAATCTCGCTTGATCTTGTGACAGGCAGAACCTATCGATCCGCAAAGTCACGCGAAGAGCCGGGAAGAACACCAGAGGCGTAGCGGATATCTTGCTAGACTGCGTGGTCTTCTGAGGAAAGACGCTTCGCACCCTCAAACCCTCTTCTGACAAACGAAAACGAGCCCTAGTATTTTGAGGCCCTGCCTTACGGCGTATTGGGTTTGCGATCTTGGGCGGACTGGTTGTGACTCATTGAGTGCGTTGTGTCAGCGCTCGTGGAGGGGTGTCCAGCCGCGGCCGGGGGTGTTGGGGCGGGTTGTTTCGTAGCGCTGGCGCAGTTGGCGGAATTGGTCGGCGGAGTGGATTTCGCGGGTGGGGTCTTGGCGATCGCGGATGACGAAGTCGGCTTCGGGGGGGTAGCAGGCCATGGTGACGGGGTCGCGTTCGGGCGTGTAGGCGGCAGGGTCTTCTTCGACGTTGTTGGGGACGTGGGCGCTCTGGTAGCGCAAGTCGATGCTCCAGCGGACCTGGTTGGTGCGGTTTTCGAAGGAGGCGTGGGGCGTGAGGTTGGTAAGCAGGAGAGCGTCGCCAGCCTTCATAGGGACTGGGACGGGCTCGACCGCGGGCAGCTCTTCATCGGGGACTTCGAGGAAGCCGGCATGGCCGCCTGTGAAGTGCTTGAGGATGCCATTGCTGTGCACGGTTGGGATGACGTGGAGGCAGCCGTTTTCGAGGGTAGCGTCGACGAGGGGGACCCAGCAGGTGACGATGAGATGGCGGTCGCAGTGGGCGAGTGTGTAGCCGGCGTCCTGGTGCCAGGGGACTTCGCCGCGGTCCCAGCCGGGCAGCTTGGGGCGGATGCGGTAGACGGAGGAGCCGACGATGTCGGGGCCGATGAGGCTTTCTATGCAGGAAAGGAGGGCCGGGTGGCGAATCGTCTGCAGCATGGCAGAGCCGTTATAGCCTCCGCCGCCTTTGCCCATGACGCGGCTGGTGACGGCTTGGCCTGCTTCGTTGTCTTCGAGGTAGATGCTGGACAGGCGCTGGCCGAAGGGTTTGTCGGCGTGCGTGTTCGCCAGCTTGCCGGCTGCGTGCAGTTCGCAGGCACCTTGGTCGACGATCTCGGTGAGGGCGTCCTGGAGGGGCTTGAGGTCGGCTGCGGTGAAGAGGCCGGGTTTGACCAGGTAGCCTTGGCGATGGAATAGGGCGAGTTCGTTCTGTTTCAGGCTCATGGCTTTGGGTCCGGGTGGTGGCGCGTCCTGGCGGCGCGGGGGGTTGGTTCGGTTAGTTTGGTGGAATTATACCGCCCAAGGCACTGAAGGCGAAAAGTCAGATCAGTAGCTTCCGGAAGGGATCTCCTCCCACTTTTTCAGCCACTGTTTATAGGTGGGAACGGCGCTGGGGTCTTTAGGACTGTGGGCGACGAAGCCCTGCTTTTGGCCGGCTGCGGTGGCCTAGGCAGTGGGCTCGTAGCGGACGTCGATGGACCAGCGGACCTGGTTGGAACGGTTGGGGAGGGCGCGGTGGGGGGTGATCTGGGTGAAGCAGAGGGCGTCGCCGGGCTCCATTTCGATTGAGACGCCCTCCAGAGCTTCGCGCACTTCCGGTGCGAGGCCGAGGAAGCCGGTTTCGGGGTCGTTCCAGCCTTCGTGGAGGGGTCCGCGGTGGAGGCCGGGAGCGACCTGCAGGCAGCTGTTGTGTTCGGTGACGGGCTGCAGAGGCATCCAGATGGAGGTTACGTGGACTCGCTCGGCGTCGCGATAGTATTGTGCGTCCTGGTGCCAGGGGGTCTGGGTCCAGATCTGGTCGGGGAGTTTGGGGCGGGCGTTGAAGATGCCGTGGACAGAGATTTCGGGGGTACCGAGGAGGTCCTGGGCGAGGGCGAGGAGCTTGGGATGGATGAGGATGTCTAACATCTCGCTGCTGACGAGGTCGCGACGGGGGCTGCGGATGTATTCGGGTCTTCCGGCGGCTTCCCAGAGGCGGGCGAGCCGGTGCTGGAAGTCGAGGTCGGCGCCGGGATCGGTGATGAGTCCTTCGGCCAGCCAGGCGTTGATGGTGTCGTCGGCCCAGCGGGAGAGGACGGTTGTCATGAGATCCAGGAGGTCAGGTGGGATGACGGCGGGGGCGTGGAGGTAGCCGTTGGTCTCATAGAATGTGCATTGGGCGAGTGTCAGGATGTGTGTCATAGGTGGAAACCGGTTGGTGGTCAAGGGATCGCTTGCGTTTGTCTGAACTGGGGCCTGCAAAGTCAACACCCAATTAAGCCACGGAGGGCCACAGAGAGCCACGGAGAAAACCTTTTGAGTTCAACGAATTCAAATGAAGTATATTTTGATCTTCTCAGACGGCGTTCCATATTTGGGGGTCTTGAAGCTGAGTTGATGGGTTGAGGAGGCCGATGCGGCCGGTAGCTTCGGCGGGCAAGCTGTAGGACTGGATCAGGAGGTCGTCGATGTAGAGCTCGAGGACGGATTGTTTGAGGAGGACGCGGAATTGGGCTGTGCTGGGGAACGGCCAGGCGCGGGCCATGACGTCCTCGCGCTGGGGGTGGTCTTCGGATTCGGCCATGAGGCCAAAGTGGGAGACGCCGGCGGGGCCTATCTGGATGTAGCTGCCGAGGCCGGGAGCGTACTCGATGTAGAGGCCGGGCCAGGCGGACTCGGGCTGCCCGGACGGGGGGAGAGCGACGGCGCCTTCAATGACTACGCCGCCCTGCGAGTCTACTGAGGCGTCTGCCATATGGACGTGACTTCCCTGGGTGACAAATTGGGTCGAAACTGGGACTTTTTTCAGGGCTTCGTTGCCCTGCCAGTAGCCGAACCAGAGTGTGCCGGCGTGGTCGACGAATGCCCTTTTTAGGGGGGCCCAATAGCAGATGTCGCGGCCGGTGTCGAGCTGGAAGCGGGTAACGGCGTGATGGTTGACGAGGATGTCGTCGGGGGTGCGGAGGAAGCGGGCGAAGTAGGTGTGTTTGTGCTCGCCGGAGTTTTCGAGGAGGGCGTAGTTTGCAGGGGCGACGGTGTAGGGGCCGGCGGGGTTGTCGGCGATCATGGTCTTCATGGTCCTGGAGCCCTGGCCGACGATGGCGTAGTACTTGCCGTTGAACTCGGCGACTGCACCGGCTTCCATGCTGCGGGGCGGGTTGGCGCCTTCCCAGATCAGTTCGGGGGAGGGCAGGGCCTCCCAGTGGACGCCGTCTTCGCTGCGACCGAAGCCGAAGCCGACTGCGTCTCTGGGGGTGGCGGTCCAGTAGCCGTAGTAGCCGCCCTGGGGGCGTGGGAGGGGGAATATGCAGTCCCAGCGGCCGTGCTGCTCGTAGTAGCGGGTGTCGACTTTGAAGATGTGGTCGTCGCCGTATTTTGTCCAGTTCATGAGGTCTTCGCTCCAGGCGAAGAAGATGTTCTGGGTCTGGCGGCCGTCTTCTTCGACGCGCCATTCGGAGTAGTTGCAGATGAAGCGGCCGCTGGCGTCGAAGTCGGGTGATTTCCAGACGGCGCCGGTGCCGAGGTAGGTGACCATTTTGTCGGAGGCTTTGATGGCCCAGCCGTGGTCGGTCCAGGTGACGCCGTCGGGGGAGGTGGCGAGGCCGAAGCCTTCGCCGGGGCTGTATTCGGTGATGAGGTAGAAGAGGTAGAAAGTGCCCTCGTTGTAGAACATCCAGGTATCCCAGTGGGCGTCGACGCCGTCGGATTTGAAGAACATGGACTGGGTTAGGTTTGTCATGTCAGGTAGCTTTCCTGGCGGGTTTGCAGCAGCGGGCAGTTCGGGACCGGAGGTTTGCCTGGCTGCTGGGAGGAATTGGGATTGTGTCAGACTTTGAGGCCAGAGTCGACCAGGCCTTCGACGTAGAATTTGCCGAGGACGATGAATAGGAGAACAAGGGGGAGTGAAGCGATCACGTATCCGGCATAGAGGGGACCCCAGACGCTGAAGTCCTGGCTGGTCCACCCAGGGACGCCGCCGGAGGTTGCGGACCGGGCCAGCTTGTAGAGTCCGACAGCGATCATCTGCTTATCGTCGTCCTGGATCATAACCAGCGGCCAGAGGAAGGAGTTCCAGACGCCGATGAAGTTGAGGACGGCGAGGGTGGCGAGCCCGGGAAGCGACAGGGGCAGGGTGATGCGGCCGATGAGATCGAGGACGCCGGCGCCGTCACAGCGGGCGGATTCAAAGAGTTCCTCGGGGATGCCTGAGATGAAGGCGCGCATGAGGAAGATGCCAAAGATGGGGCCGCCGGCGAGTTCGGGGATGATCAAGGACAGTCGCGTGTTCAACAGGCCGAGGCGTACGTAGACCATATAGGCGGGGATGAAGGAGAGGACCCAGGGGACCATAAGAAGGGCAATGATAGCGTAGTAGAGGGTCTCGCGGAAGGGGAAATCCATGCGGGCGAAGACGTAGCCGCCGATGAGCGAGAGCAGCAGCATTCCCATAAGGCCAATGATGGCTACGATGATGGTGTTAATCATATAGTCGCCGACGACATCCCAGGCTGCGATATAGTTGCGCCAGCGCAAAGGGAAGCTGATGGCCCACCGTTCCCACCGGTATTGGAGGCCATTCTTGAAGGACCAGGTGATCAGCAGGTAGGTGGGGATCAGAGAGAGGAGCAGCATGACGGAGATGAACAGGTGCGATCCGATCTGGTAGATCCTGAGGGGGCGCCGGGGTCGGGGAGCGACCTGGGTGGAGGTTGTGGTACTCACTTGCTGTTCTCCTGGGACTGCCTCTGCTATCTGAATGAACGCTAGTGCCGGACGTCTTCAACGGCGGGATGGATGGTGCGGTTGACGGCCAGGGTTGCGGTGAAGGTAATGACAAACAGAATCATGCCGATTGAGGCGGCGTACCCGAATTGCTGCGTGCGGAAAGCTTTGTGGAACATGGTCAGGCCGGGCACCATGGTTGCGAAACCGGGTCCGCCGTCGGTCAGCACGAGGATGGTCTGGAAGGATGTAACGCCGGCAATGACTGCGAGGATAGTCATGAGGCGTACTTGCCCCAAGACGAGGGGCAGGTCTATCAGCAGAGTACGGCGGAGGCCGGTGCAGCCGTCGACTTCGCAGGCGTCGAAGATCGATTCAGAAATCTGGCCCAGACCACCGAGATAGATTAGGGTACCGACGCCAGAGACCCAGGGGAAGCCCATGAACATGATGGCGTAGAGGGCGGTGGCTGTGTCTCCCAGCCAGTTTAGTGCCAGGGAGCCGAGGCCGACCTGTTCCAGTAGGCCGTTGATGACGCCCAGATTGGGGTCGTAGATCTGTTTCCAGAGGAGAATGACGACGATGAGCGGGACGAGCATGGGTATGATGAGAAAGAGGCGATAGAGCTCCTTGGACTCGGTGTCGCGGATGCGGAAGATGAGAACGGCCATGACGAAGGGGACGACTGCGCCCGAGAAAAAGAAGAAGGCGAGCAGTTTGAACATGTTGAGGAGTTCTCGGCCCGTTTCGGGGGAGGTGAAGTAGACGCCAAAGTGTTGGAGGCCGACGAAGCTGGCCTCGACCCCGGGCCGCCAGCGGTAGAATGCGCGGAGGAGGCCGAGGATGGGCGGGTAGTAGTTGAAGATGATGAGGAGAACAAATATGGGGGCAAGGAGGGCGTAGGCCTGCCAGGAGCGGCGCATCGCCTGCCAGGTGGAGAGCTCACTCGACCTGATTGGAATTCCAGCAGCGGCGTCTGCCGGCCTGCTCTGTTCTGCTGCACCTGTAACTTCCGTCATGCTAACTCCCGGTGTTTATGCAGTCGCAGGACTTTGATTAGGGGGAGGGATTTGTATTGCGTATTGCGTAAAGGCAAGCATTATTGGTGCGATGCGATGGCGTGATCGGCGCGCTATGCTTTGACGTCAGTTGGGAAACACTTGATAGGCACATTTAGGCAGATGGAAGTTCACATTAGTGGATGGAGCATTGGGTCAGGCAGGAACGGGAAGCCGGCATTGGGCTTTGGCTTGCACAGGTTTAGTCTGAAGAAAGTGGAATCTCAACTGGGACTTCGATGGAGAAGCTCTTGTCTACTTCGAGCCAGCGCCCGATGTTGATATCGATGACGTTGATAATTGAGTCCGTTTTGAGGTCGTAGGCGGTGGCCGGATTGGGCGTGAAAGTAATTTCGATTTCGCCGTTTTCATCGGTGTAGGCCCACTCCGGGATCATGAGGCCGTTGCCGGGTTGCAGCCAAGCTTGGATGGTGTCGTTTACGCGCGGCTGGCCGTTTTCGGTGACGCGGACCGTAAGCACGATAGAGTCCTCGCCGTCTGAGACGACTTTTTCCTTGTTAAACTCGCCTTCGATGACAACGTTGTTGAGACGCACCAGCGACTGAACAAAGTCTGCGGCGAGAAGAGCGAGCATCAGGAGGAGCAGGCTGATTGCGGCCAGACGGATTTTGCGTAGCATGTGAGCGGCAAGAGGAATACGGATGGAGGTGAGCGGACTAGGCATGAAGGGCCGCGGTCCGCTCACCAAGTTATTGAACTCTTTAGCTGTCTGCTTCCTGGTCGGCGAGCAGGGCTTCGTAGCGGGCGACGCCTTCATCCCAGGAGCGCTGCTGGCGCTCGAAGAATTCGGCTCTGTCCATGTCGCCGATCACCCAGGCGACGAAGATGCGCCGCCACTCGGTGAAGTAGTCCCAGTCCCACAGGAGCCCCATGCCCCACCAAGCGATGGTGTAGGTATAGAGGGGCAGCTTATATCCGCCGATGGTGGACCAAAGCGGTCCGAGCTTGGCGTCCTTGGCAGACGGGATGTACTGCTGGTTTTCGTTGTTGAGGAAGGCGTTGTTTTCCGGCTCTGTGATGAACTGCCACCAGTTGATGACCTGGTCACGGTTGCCGCGCATCTCGGTCGAGGACTTGAGCATTACGTCCTGCGGGCCGCGAATGGCCTGCACGTGTTCGCCGGGCACATTGCCGTCACCGGCTGTATAGTCATTGGGGTCGACAGCACCGGGAACGGAAACGGTGGGGGGAATATCGGCAGCGGCGGGCATTGGCGAGGGAACGAAGGTGCGCTCGAAGTCGACGTTGGGATCGTTGGCCAAGGTTGCGAATTCCCACGTGGCCCGGTACTGCATACCGACCGAGCCTTCGCGCCAGAGGAGGTCGAGGTCGGTGGTGTTGAAGCCGTCCACCCAGGTCAGAGCGAGGGCGTACATTTCGTCCCAAGCGCGCTGGTAGATGGGCGTGTAGGGGCCGATGAGCTCGGCATTGTGTGCGGGCAGCGCTTCCTCGATGCCGACGAAGAAGTCATTGTCTGTGTCCATGTCGATGCAGACCTCCTGCATCATGGGCGGGAGGATCTGGAGGGCAAGGGGCCAGCAGTTGCCGGTTTCGCCTTCGCGGGGCCAAGGGGAGAGGCCAAGGCCGGCTTGCTTGAGGGCCTGGGAAACCTCCATCTGTTCGGTCCAGGTGGCAGGCGGCGAGAGTCCGTGCTCGTTGAAGATCTCCATGTTGCAAGCGAGTCCGACTTCGAGGTAGGGCCAGATTGCGCGGATGGGGGCGCAGTAGTCGAGGCCGTCAGACCAGGTCAAGGACTCCATCATGGAGGGATAGAAGCTTTCGGACCAGGTGTCGTACTGGATTGCGTAGGGGCTGGGGGCGTCCAGCCAGTCGTCGATGGGGACGCACCAGCCGCGTTGAACGAGGTCGAGGCGGGCCATCAGGTCGGGGGATTCTCCGGAGCTTACAGCGGCGGTGAGCCAGGCGTCATCACCGGCGTCGTCGAAAAGGATGGCGATGTCGGGGTTAAGTTCCTCAAAACGCTCCGCCAGAATGCGGGCTGCGTTGCCGACCAGGGGGTGCTCGGCTGACCGGGTCGTCCACTCGGTGGGGTGGAGCAGGCCGAGGGTGGAGTGTACTTCAACCCTGTCCATTGCAGGCTCATCGCCGCCGGATTCTTCCGCCATCTCGCCTCCGGCGGGGGCGGGGGCGGCGCAGGCGGCCATCAAGCCGACGCCGACTGCGCCAGCGGAGACTTTCAGAAAGTTTCGTCTACTCAGTCCGTTGCCAGTCATATTCTGCCTCTTCTCCTTGTCTTTGAATGTCGATAGATCCGGATATGGTACGGGCCTCGGATGGCCCCGTAGACAGGACGAGCGGGACTTAGCGTTCTCACCTCCTTCAGGTTAGATAGCTAGCGTGCAGGTTTCTGAATATGGGCGCTACGCGGCGAGTCAGGCGCGTGGTGCAGGCCATTCGCGGAGGAGCGCGTTCTACATCTTTTGCTTCGGTCTAGCCGGCGATGCCGGCTTCGGCCAGAACCTCCCTGGCGGTTTGGGCGGCTTCGGAATCGGGATCGAATCTGATGGTACGTTGCAGGCTAAATACGGCATGTTCGTCGCCGGCGCGGGCCAGTTCGATGGCTTCTGCGAAGCCTTTTTCGCCGAAGCTCAGGTCGCGGGCCACGATGGGGTTGGCGAAGTCTTCCCAGTAATACTTATATTCGTCGGCTTCCCAGTCTGCGTAGACCTCTTCCCATTCCAGGCCGCTGGGGCCGTGGGGGATGAGCATCTGCTCGGCGATCAAGTCGCCGACGGCCTGGTAGCGATTGTCGAGGGAGAGACGCAGGCGGTCCTCGGTGTAGTTGGGCAGGGCCTGATGGATTGTGAGGGCGGGGAATATGAGGGTGTCGCCGATGTCGTAGTCGGTGGAGTGCCAGATGGGTTCTATTTCTTCCTCGCCCTCGACGTCAACGGCCAAGGCGCCGGCCCCGAGGGAGAAGTGGTGGTCGAGGACGCGACCGACCTTGTGGGACCTGGGGATGACGGCGAGGGGGCCCAGCTCGATGGGGCAGTCGCCGATGGGGGCCCAACTGGTCAGGGTTTCGTAGTTGCCCTGGAAGTGGACAAAGTCCTGGTGCATGGGGGTCGTGTGTTCGGTGTACTTGGGGAACCAGAGACGGGCGATCTGGTTGGGGTGGGGCATGATGGGGCGGCCCATAATCTTTTCGATCATTGATGTGACTTCGGGCCAGTGGCCGGCGCGGTGGAAGAGCTCCAGTTTGTAGACATGGCTGTAGCCGTCGACGTATTCGCGATCGCCTTCGGTGCACTGTTTGGTCGTGTCGGCGATGCCGTCGTAGGGATCGGTATCGGGCAGGAGCCAGCCGATTTCCTGGATTTTGGTCATCATGACGCGGCGCAGCTCGCTCATTTTATCGGGGTCCTGGAGCTGTCTGAAGAAGAGATAGCCCTCATCGGCGAGGCGGCGCTGGAGTTCGGCGGGGTCGTCGAAGGCGTCGTTCGAAACGCGAAACTCGCGGATTTCCTTGGGCATTGGAACTTCCTTTCCTAAGCTTGTGGGCCGGTGCTATATATTTATGATTTTGTTTGAGGTCAGATACGGTTACAAGGATACTTATTGTGAATTGTGATGTCAAGTGGCTTGCAAGAGCGAGGAAAGCGCTATTGGGGAGAAGGAAGGCTGGTCTGGAGTTGACTACGCGAAGGGTCGGCTGTGGCGCGTTGCAGGGTTCTGCCCGACTTCGGATAGGAGGTTGGCGCTTTGACACTTTTTCTCTCGGCGCGTAGGATGCACTCCTGAATTGGTGGGCGGAATCAGGGAGGATAGAGATGTTCTCGTTCGAGGTTGGTGACACTGTCTACGAAAACCCACTCGCGGCCGAATCTGACGCGGCCGGCTTTCGGCTGGAAGGGGAGGCGCGAATCAGCTTTCCCGATGGGCGGTTGCGGATGGAGAATCTGCGGGATCCGGCGGAGGGTCAGCGGTCCAACTTCGTTTTCTGGTGTCCGGAGACGTTTCCGGCGGATGTGAGCATCGAGTGGGCGTTCTGGCCTGTGCGGGAGCCGGGGCTGTGCATTCTGTTCTTTGCGGCTAAGGGCCGCAGTGGGGAGGACCTGTTCGATCCTTCTTTGATTGCGCGAACGGGAGAGTACAAGCAGTATCACCATGGGGATATCAACGCGCTGCATGTTTCCTATTTCAGGAGACGCTGGCCGGAGGAGAGGGCGTTTCACACTTGCAATCTGCGCAAGAGCTACGGCTTCCACATGGTGGCGCAGGGAGCGGACCCGATTCCGCCGGTTGCGGATGCAACGCCACCGTACCGGATTCAGGTTGTCAAGTGTGGGGGGGATGTGGCGTTTTCGATCAACGAACTGCCGATCTTTTCGTGGCGGGACGACGGGGTCGGCTATGGACCGGTGTTGGGCGGTGGGAAGATTGGGTTGCGGCAGATGGCGCCGCTGGTGGGAGAATATGCGAATCTTGTCGTGCGAAGTGTGACCAGGGTCGTTGAAGAGTAGCGCCAGATTTCGTGTCCGACGAGCCGAGGTTGGGAAGACTGTGAAAACATATCAAAGGGAGCAATGAATATGGGCAAGTCAGAAGAACAGGTGGTGTTCAGCGAGCAGTTTGACGGAGAATTTGACGCGGACTGGTTTTGGATCCGTGAGAATCCTGAACGTTGGCGGATCCGTGACGGGGGGTTGGAGATCGTGGTGGAGCCTGGGGTGGCGGGGACGGTACGGAATGCGCTGGTGAGGCCGGCGCCGGACCGGAGCTCGGGCGTGTATGCGATTGAGGTGACGATCTTCAATCACCGTGTGCCTACACAGCAGTATGAGCAGGCGGGGATCACGTGGTACCAGGACGGGGAGCCGGTGTTCAAGGAGGTCAAGGAGCTGGTGGACGGGGAGGTGTTCATCATTCCGGGCGGCAAGGCGATGCCGACGCAGAGTGTGCGGCTGCGGCTGGTGGTGGATTCCGAGTCTTGGGAGGCGCAGTACCGTCCGGAGGGGGAGAAGGCGTTCAGGACGGCGGCGACGGGCGAGCTGCTGGCGGCGGAGAGTGAGCAGGTGAGTATCCAGTGTTATAACGGGCCGCCGGATGAGGAGCACTGGATCCGATTTGAGGACTTCCGTATTTTGCGTATTTGAGGGCGGCCGACTGGGGCCAAGGGCCGCTTAGAAAGGTGGGCGGCCAGGGCCCAGATCTTATGTGCGTTCAATTTGAAAATCGGACTTTTGCGTATTGCGTATTCCGTATTGCGTAGAAACGGGCAAGACCGATGGGACTCCATTGCGAAACCCGCGCGGAAAGTCTTGGTGTCAAACGGGACTTACATTAGTCCGAGAGTTGGAGGCGCAGTTCCTGTCCGGCGAGGTAGCGTTGCGGGTGTGAGAGGGGCTGGCCGGGCAGGTAGAGGGTGACGTCGCCGGCGCCGTAGACGCGCCAGACGTGGGCTGCCTCGCCGCTGATCATGGCGGTTTCTTCGTCTATGCCGACAAGGGTTGCGTTGGGGAGGAGGCCGCGGAGGCGGTCGGCCCAGCCCTGGCCGAATGTGTTGTGGTGGGGCAGGACGATGGCGTCGGGGATGAGTCCAAGGCCGGCTGTGGTGCCCTGGCCGTGCGGGTCGTTGAGATGTTGGCAGAGGACCATGGCGCCGGCGCTGCTACCGGCCAGGACGGCGCCTTCGGCGCGGGCCGCGAGCATAGCGGTCCATGCAGGCGTGTCGCGCAGGGTTTCGCAGAGATAGCCGGGGAAACCGCCGAGCAGATAGACCAGTTTTGCCTCTCTGATCTGTTCCACCAGGGTCTCGTCAGCAGCTGAATCGCGGTCGACCAAAGGGACGACCTGGACGTTGGTCGCGCCCAGACTTGTGAACCAGCGGCGGCCGTTTTCGCCGGCGCGGCGGTGGTTGTTGTCGGGCGCGGCGGCGGTGGGAATGACGGCGACAGGGGCGTCGAGGCCGCCGGCAAGTTCGATGCCGCGGCGGTCGGGGGCAGCCATCTGGCCGCCGAATTCGGAGCCGCCGGCGAGGAGGATGGGACCAGGTTGCACTTTTCTTAACTCTCCTAACTGTCTGCGAGTCGTTCGAGCCGCGGTTCGATTGGCGGCGCGCCTCTTGAGGGCTCCCAACCCTTACCCCTTCACCGCGCCGGCTGTCAGGCCGGAAACGATGTACCTCTGCATCGCCAAGTAGAAAGCCACAGGTAGGACTGAGAAGACAAGCCCGGCGGCCATGTACTGTTCGACAGGTGTTTGGGCGATGGCTTTGAGCGTGGACAGGCCGACAGATGCCGGCATGAATTCGCCGCTGCTAAGCATTATGCCGGCATACAGGTACTCGTTCCAAGCGAAGAAGAAGGCGACGACGGCGACTGCCGCCAGGCCGGGCGCGGACAAGGGCAGGACGATTCGCCACAGTGCGCCAAGTTCTGTGCAGCCGTCCACGACCGAGGCGTCCAGCACCTCTGGTGGCACGTTGTCGAAGACTCCTTTGAGGATCCAGATACAGATCGGCAGGATGAAGGCGGCGTCGATCAGGGCCAATGAGGGGATGCTGTTGAGCATGTTAAGGCGGCGATAGATGATATAGAGAGGGATGAGGATAAGGACTTCGGGCAGCATCTGGGTGACGAGCAGGAACAGGCCGAACAGGTTGCGGCCCGGCCAGCGCAGGTTGGACAGGGCGAAGGCACCCAGCACAGATAGGGCCATGCAGAGCAACATTGTCATGGCGGCGATGAGGAAGGAATTGCGCAACCACCTCGCAATCGGGTGTTCGGTGAACAGTTCGGCGAACTGATCGAAGTAGAGCTCCTGGGGCAGCAGGGGGGGCGGGTAATGCAGGATGTACTTGCTTGGCTGGAAGGTGCTGATCAACATCCAGTAGACCGGGAATACGATGATCAGGGAGACGACGGTTACGGTGAGATAGAGCAGGGTACTGTTCAGGAGGCGCCGCGCGTCGTATTTGCTGGTTACTGTGCGCGGGTCCTCTACTTGGGCAACCATGTCAAGCAGATTCCTGGGTGCGGCGGACCTGCATCAGGATGAAGACGAGGGCGACGGCCAAAGAGACTACAAAGCCGGCTACGCCGAGCGCGGTGGCATAGGAATAGTCGTAGAAGCGAAAGGCGGTATTGAAGATTCGGATTACGATCGTCTCGGTTGTGCCGGAAGGGCCGCCGCCGGTCATCAGGAAGATGATCGTGAATTGTTTGAAGGAGAAGATTGCGGCCAGGACGACCAGAAGCTCCAGAGTTGAGCCGATGCCTGGGAAGGTGATGTTCCAGAAGAGTTGCAGCCGGTTGGCGCCATCGACCCGGGCGGATTCATAGAGTTCGTGGGGAATGGCTTGCAGAGCCGCCAGGATGACGAGGCTGTAGAATGGAAAGGCCTTCCAGGATGAGATCAGGACCATCCATCCCATGGCCAGTTCGGGTACCTGCAGCCACTGTGGGTTCTTGGTAACGCCGGGGAGCATTCGGGCAAGGATGTTGACGACGCCGAACTGGGGGCTGAGGATCCAGATGAAGATCATAACGACGGGCACTTCGGGGATGGCCCAGGGCATCATCAACATGCCGCGCGCCACGGGGCGAAATCGGAAAGGGCGGTTGAAGAGAAGCGCGGTCAGCAGGCCGATTGTCAGAGCGACGACGATGACAAGGGCTGTAAACAGGAGCGTGGTGCGGATGACTTTCCAGAAGGCCGGGTCGGAGAACATGCGCTCGTAGTTGGCCCAGCCCACCCAGATGGTGGCGGCGCTGGAGGCCAGTTCGATGCGTGTGAAACTGCCGTATATGCCCTGGATAATCGGGTAGACGATCAGAAGCCCTTCGTAGAGAACGATGGGGAGGACCAGAAGGAAGGGCAGGAGAAAACGCCGGCGGAAGAGGCGGGGAGGCGCCACAGTCCGGCTGGAGCGGTCCGCCAGGGCGTCTGCATCGACTCGTTCGCTCATTGTGGAATTGACTTGGCTGCTTGCGAGAGGTGAATTGGGCCTGTCAGCACAGGCGATCGGATAGTCGTTCGGTTGATTGTCGGGTAGGGAGGAAGGCGAGGGGGATGCGAGAGAACAGAGTCGTTCAAGCCGCATCACCTCCTCGCCACTGCACTATGAGATGCGGTCGGCCAGATCCTCGGCCTGCACCTGTGCAACCTCCATTGCTTCTTCAACCGACTTGCCGGCAACGAGCACATCGGCAAAGTTGGTGATGACAATTTGACCGAATTCATTGAAATTGTAGACGAAGTCGCCGACAATATCGAATGGCGTTACGTAGTCGACACCGAAGTAGCCGGGTTTCAGCCACTCGAGGCCATCCAGGTACTCCTGTCTTGCGGCCGAGGGTTGCGCGAAGATGACATCCTCGCAGCCTTCGACCATACGGCGGTAGTTGTCTGGACTGTACATGTAGGTGACGAACTCCAAGGACTCTTCGACGACTTCGGAGTCCTTGTTGATCATCATGGGGTGGATGCGCGCGATAGACTTGTTGGTCTCCCAGGGGATGGGGGCGCTGCGCAGTTTGGGATACAGATCGGGCGCGCCTTTGGTAAAGGCGCCGACGGCGGCGGAGACATAGAGGCCCTGGGCGACGTCGCCGTTCTGGAAGAGCCGGTAACCGGTGGGATTGTCGGCGCCCTGAGGCATGGAGACGTCATACATCTGCTTGAACAGCTTGAGGCCCTGAATGATCGGATCGGAGGTCAGGAGCGGGGTGGTGCCTTCGGCCCAGATGCCGTCATAGGGCATGCACCAGACTTCCAGTTGGAACCAGAAATCGGAGGGTTCGCTGACCAGGTGGGTTGCGAAGAAGCCGTACTTCTGGTTTTCGCGGTCGGTCAGAGCAGCGCTGACGTCCACCCATTCCTGCGGTGTCGTGGCCGGCGTGATATCCGCCTCCTCGTAGCGATCCTTGTTGTAGAGGATGCCGAAGGCGACCGTTACCATATCGAGGCCATACAGATTGCCGTCTTTGCGTAGGGCATCATGGGCGGAGCTCAGGTCGGTGATGCTGTTGCGCACGAGTACGTCGTCAAGGGGGACGAGGAGGTCGGACTGGATCAGGCGGGGGGCGAGCTCCGGCGTGGCCATGATGATGTCGCCGTCGAGCTGGCCGGATTGGGCGCCGACGATCGTTTTGGTGGTGTACTGGTCAAATGGGATGTTCTCGGCAACGACTTCGATTTCGGCCTGGTATTCATTGAATTCGTCGACAAAGTTGTTCCAGGTTTCGCCGCGATTGCCTTCTTCAAACCACCAGGAAAGGTAGCGGACTTTCGTCCTTTCTGCCGGCGCGGCGGAGCCCGAATCGCCGGCCGGTTGTGCGGGTGGCGCGCAGGCGGCGAGGAGCCCAAGTCCGGCCAGCGCGCTTGCGCTGCGCAGGAAATCACGACGGTTCAGCGTGCTGCGTCTTTCGTTTTGGGTACGCCCATTCTGGACAGACATTTCTGCAAGCCTCCTTTTGTTGATTCTTTGCAGCCGACCAAACAGAGGTGGAGGAGAGGGCGAAGGGGGAAAGCAGGACAGAGGACCTCTTTCTCCGTTCGGCCCTGCGACTCCGGGCAATACTATATATTTCGGAATCTTTTGTGTCAACCACGATCGCGGGGAAGGGGCATCCCCTTCTTGGGGCGAGGAATGTAATTTCTGCTGTCCAGATTTTGGTCAGTTTTGGGTGAGGGAAAGGGCAGGCACAAGGCCTGCCCCTACGGGTAGATTGGGGCGGAGGCGAGGGTGGCGGGGAAGTGGTGGTTTCAGTTTGGTTTGATTGGGTGGTGGTCGGAAGATGGGCACTGTTGGATAGAGGCGATGGTGAGGAAGCAGGACATGGTGGGCGAGTCAAGGCGGGGCATTGAACTGCAGTGGCTAGTGGTTAGTGGTCAGTGGTCGGTGGCACGAGACATCGTGGGGGGTAGACACTGTTGGCTAGACACGTTGCTGGGGAAGAATGAGTACGGTGGCTAGCAAGGGCGGGGCGTTGCGGGGGCGCAGCCCCCGCACAAGGGAGGGCCGAAGGCCCGAACGCCCAACGGCAAGGAGAGAGGGAAGAGGAGAGAGGAGAGAGAAAAAAAATCCTTTGTTTCAGTCCGCTTCGGCGTAGCTCTCCAGGGGTGGGCAGGCGCAGACGAGGTTGCGGTCTCCGTAGGTGTTGTCGATGCGGCTGACGGCGGGCCAGAATTTGTTTTCGCGCACCCAGGGGGCGGGGAAGGCGGCGGTCTGGCGGCTGTAGGAACGGTCCCAGTGGTCGGCGGTGACCTGGCCGGCGGTGTGGGGGGCGTGGTGGAGGGGCGAGTCTTTGGGGCTGATTTCACCGTCCTGGACGGCCTGGATCTCCTCACGGATTGCCAGCATGGCGTCGCAGAAGCGGTCGAGCTCGTCCTTGGATTCGCTTTCGGTGGGCTCGATCATGAGGGTGCCGGCGACGGGGAAGGACATGGTGGGGGCGTGAAAGCCGAAGTCGATGAGGCGTTTGGCGATGTCGTCGACCTGGAGGCCGTGGTCTTTGATGAAGCGGGTGTCGATGATGCATTCGTGGGCGACGCGGCCTTGTGCGCCTTTGTAGAGGACGGGGTAGGCGTCTTCGAGGCGGGCGGCGATGTAGTTGGCGCTGAGGATGGCGACGCGGGTGGCTTCGGTGAGACCGGGGCCGCCCATCATGGCGACGTAGGCATAGGAGATGGGGAGGATGGCGGCGCTGCCCCAAGGGGCGGCGGAGACGGCGCCGATTGCGTTTTCGCCGCCGACGCCCGGTACGACGGCATGGCCTGGGAGGAATTGGGCGAGATGCTGGGCAACGCAGATCGGTCCCATGCCCGGGCCTCCGCCGCCGTGGGGGATGCAGAAGGTCTTGTGCAGGTTGAGGTGGCAGACGTCTGCGCCCATGTCACCGGGCCGGCAGAGTCCGACCTGGGCGTTCATGTTGGCGCCGTCCATATAGACCTGGCCGCCATGGCGGTGGACGGCTTCACAGATTTCCTGGATGGCTTCTTCGAAGACGCCATGGGTGCTGGGATAGGTGACCATGAGCGCGGCGAGGTTCTGGCTGTGCAGTTCGGCCTTGGCTGTGAGGTCGGGGACGTCGATGTTGCCGTCATCGTCGCAGCGGACGACGACGACCTTCATGCCGGCCATGACGGCGCTGGCCGGATTGGTGCCGTGGGCGGAGGAGGGGATCAGGCAGATGTCGCGATGGGCTTCGCCGCGGCTGTGGTGCAGGGCGCGAATGGCGAGCAGGCCGGCGTACTCGCCCTGGGAGCCGGCGTTGGGTTGGAAGGAGACGGCGGCGAAGCCGGTTATCTCGGCCAGAGCCTGCGCGAGGCGGTCAAAGAGCTCGAGGTAGCCCTGGGTTTGTTCGAGGGGCGCGAAGGGGTGGATCCCGCCAAATTGGGGCCAGGTGACAGGGATCATCTCGGCGGTGGCATTGAGTTTCATGGTGCAGGAGCCGAGTGGGATCATGGAGTGGGCGAGGGAGAGATCCCGGTTTTGCAGCTTGGTGATGTAGCGCAGCATCTGGGATTCCGACTTCATGGTATTGAATATCGGATGGGTCAGGTAGGGGCTGGTGCGGGCGAAGGGCCCGGGAAGATCGAGGTTAGTTTCGCGGGCCAGCGCGGTCATTTCGGTGGAGGCATGGCTTGAGCGGCCGTCTTCTACTGCCGGTGCGGCGTGCGGGCGGGATGCCTTACCGAAAATCTCCAGGAGGGCCTCAAGTTCTGCGACGGTTGTCCTTTCGTCGAGAGAGACGCCGACTGCTCCGTCCGCGTACAGGCGTAGATTGACGCGATGGGCGCGGGCGGCCCGGTGCAGCTCTGACTGGGTACGGGTACCGCCGCGGATCTTCAAGGTGTCGAAGTGCGGGCTGGAGCCGGACTGAGAAACTCGGTAGTCGAGTTTTTCGAGCTCGGAAGCGAGGATCGATGTAAGGAGTCGAATGCGCTGGGCGATCCTTTTGAGGCCGGCTGGGCCGTGGTAGACGGCGTACATGGAAGCCATGATGGCGAGGAGTACCTGGGCGGTGCAGATGTTACTGGTGGCTTTGTCACGGCGAATGTGTTGTTCCCTGGTCTGGAGGGCGAGCCGGAGAGCGGTTTTGCCGTGGGCGTCCTGGGAGACACCGACGAGACGGCCGGGCATCTGGCGCTTCAGATCGTCGCGGGTGGCCATGAAGGCGGCGTGGGGGCCGCCGTAGCCCATGGGTACACCGAAGCGCTGGGCGCTGCCGACGGCTATGTCGGCACCCCAATCGCCGGGGGCCGACAGCAGGGTCAGGGCCAGAAGGTCGGTGGCGACGACGACGAGGGCACCGGCGGCGTGGGCTTCTTCGACCAGGTTGCGGTAGTCCCTGATGGTTCCTTCGGTGTCTGGGTATTGAAGGAGGAGGCCGAAGGTATCGGTGTCCGGGTGGAAGCCTTGGTGGTCGCCGACGATGACCTGGTAGCCGAGCGGTTCGGCGCGGACTTTGATGGTGTCGATGGTCTGGGGATGGCACTTTTCGGAGACGAAGAAGGCGTTTGCGGTTGCGCCCCGTCTTTGGGCCCGTTTGCACATCATCATAGCCTCGGCGGCGGCGGTGGCTTCGTCGAGGAGGGAGGCATTGGCGATGTCGAGAGCGGTCAGGTCGCTGACCATTGTCTGGAAATTGAGCAGGGCTTCCAGGCGGCCCTGTGCGATTTCGGCCTGGTAGGGGGTGTACTGCGTGTACCAGCCAGGGTTTTCAAGGACATTGCGGAGTATTACGGGGGGCGTGATGGTATCGTAGTAGCCCATGCCGATGAAGGAGCGGAAGAGCTGGTTGCGACCGGCCAGATCGGCCATTTCGTCAAGCACGTCGGACTCCGGTCGGGGCGGCGGGAGGGCAAGAGGCCGATCAAGGCGAATCGGGGGGGGAATGGTCTGGTCGATCAGCTGGTCGAGCGAGTCGACACCGACGACTTGCAGCATTTCGTTCTGTTCTTGCGAGTCGGGCCCCACGTGACGGGGTACGAAGGCGTCGGTGCGCTGGAGCAGAGATTCCCGGCCCTGTGCGCTCGAAACGGTGCCGGCGAGACGCTGCGCCAGGCTTGACCTGGAGGCAGGGCCGAGGCCGTTGCCTGCGGCATTGGACGAAGCGGTGTGGGATTGCGGGCTCATCGTTCACTCCTGTGGTCTCCGACTCACTACGGCTGCATTTCCTGTGACTGCCGTTGTGAGAAAGCCGTTCCGGGAAGAAAAAACGGGCATCTCTAAAGAGTGCCCGTCGCCTCTGTCCTTGACCTGAGAGATTGACGCACACGGTTCAGTTTGAGGGTGGTATCAGGGGGTTTTCCCCTTCCTCAACTGTTCCGATCGGCGTGCGATTGCCCCGTCGGTGGCCGCTTGTTTGCTGTTGAGCGGCGCTTTCCAAAGGTGCCGTATCGCGACGATCCTTTTGCCTGAGAGTGTCACCGGGCAGGCTGGGTAGTCCTGCGGGCTTGCCCCTTCGGCGCTTCAGATGCGAAGTCTCTCTCGTCGCGCGTCAGCTTGGTATTCGGTTCGATTTCCTGACGCTGGAAATTGTAGCGCAGCCTTGGATATAGCGCAATTGTCAGAAATCGAGTGTTGGCACCTATAATCTTGTGGCGCAGTATTTGGCTGCGGCCGGCCGGCCGAGGGCGGTAAAGAACTGGTAGATTGAGTAAGGGTTTCGATAGCTATGCGGGTTATTTCCGGCAGTGCGAGAGGGCACAGGTTACGGTCAGTCCCAGGGGACGGCACGCGTCCCATTACGGACCGGGCCAAGGAGGCCCTGTTTTCGATTCTGGGCAACTGGATCGAGGGACGTTATGTGTTGGACCTGTTCGGCGGGACCGGGGCGGTGGGCATCGAAGCGCTGAGCCGGGGAGCGGAGCACGTCTTTTTCGTTGACCTGGGCCGCGCGGCGGTTCGCACTATTCTGGAGAATCTAGCCCATTGCAGGGTGGCGGAGCGGGCGACGGTTGCGAGGCGGGACAGCTTTGACTTCATCGAGAAGTTTGAAGGAGAGCCGTTTGACCTGGTCTATATCGCGCCGCCCCAGTACAAGGAGCTGTGGAAGAAGGCGCTGGCGGCTGTCGACGGCTGTGCGGCGCTGCTGGTGGAGGAGAGCGTGGTCATCGTGCAACTTGACCCGCGCGAACAGACGCCGATAGATCTCGACAGACTGATCGAGTTCGATCGGCGGCGCTATGGTAACGTTCTGCTGATTTTTTACGAGGTCGCGGACGACGCGGAATAGGCGGCTTGGGGCCGGAAGTCAAGTGCTACCGGTCAGTCGGATGTGGTCGTTACGACGGCAAAGTAGATAATGTGGCCGGCCTCGGCGTTGGGGTCGATTGTTACGGACGCGCTTCTCTGGCTAGCGAGCGTGTAGCCCTGCACATCCTCGGCGGTGACGGTGTAATTGCCGGCGTCCAGCTCTTCGAAGCGGGTACCGGTGGCACCGACATCGCTCTCGGCGGCGACAGGTCTGCCGTCGGGGGAGGTAAGGGTTACGGTGGCCCCGGCGATGAGGTTTTCGTTGGCGTCGAAGAGACCGTCTCCGTTCACGTCGAGGAAAAGGTAGACGAGGAGGGCGTCGGGCGCGACGTCCAGGCTCACGACGACGGCGGGCTCGGGGCTGGGCAGAGCAGATGGCGCTTGCGCGGCCGCCTGTGAAGCGGGCGGTCGGGTCGAAGCGCTGGAACCTGCCGACGCGACGGGCTTTTCATCGTTCTGGCTGGCGGAAGCGGACGGGAACTCTCTGGTCGAGGCGCCGCTCTCGGACTGGGTGGCGGAGGAACCTGCTTCCATTTGTGACAGGGCGTCTGTCAGGGCGGCGGTGAAGAGGTCAAAGTTGCGCCGGGTGAGCTGGAGATCGTTGACTGCGCTGTCCAGTTCAGTGAGTTGTATGCCCTGGTCGGTGAGTGCGCCGTTGAGGTCGGTCAGGCTGGTGTCGAGGTTGGCGAGGCTCTCTTGGAGGGCGGCAACGGCGCCGGACTCCTGTTCGAGCACGATGAGGCGTTCGCCGAGGGCGTCGATGTTGGTGGTGACGCTTGCGAGATTGGCGTTGACATCGGTCATGCCGGCTTCGAGGGCATTGACTTTTGAGATGTTGGTAAAGTTGAGGGTGCCGCCGTTCCAAATGGCCAGGACCAGGAGAGTCAGGAGCAGGCCGATGATGGCGCCGCCGATGGCAGAGAGGTAGGCGGTCAGGGATTCTTCGACTTCCGGCATGCTGAATTCCAGTTCAGGCGGCTGCTTAGTCTGGAGTTCCATGTAATTCTCCTCGGAATTGTACGTCTTCTATGCAGGACCCGGAATTGGTAGGGGTACAGACCCAGGGCAGATGTCTATTTGTGCTGTACTATGCTGCGCTATCTGCCAGCTACGACATTGTGGACGGTTATGGGTTCTTTTTCGTCAGCTGACACAGGCCGCTGTTTTCCTCTTCGGGATGTCTATACTGTTGATAGTCTTGCCTATAGAAAATACAGAAATCTCCGAAATCTGTCAACTGCACCGGACCTGACCGGGCAGGCTCTAGCCGGTTGGACAGAGGAAGGACAGGGATAGGAGAGGGCCCTTCCGTGGCAACATAGACAGTTGCCGGGCAGAAACCAGGCGGTCTATAATGGCCCGAAGGTCGGTTGCCGATTCGCCCTATTGGGGCATCGCGCAGGCAGCCGGAGTCTCAGAAAAAGTTCAGAGGAAATATGAAGAATCCAAATCGTGCACCAACCGATGAGAAGGCCCTGACTGGGCTGGCGAAGGCGACGGGTTATGCGCTCAAGCGGGCGGGGCTGACGGCCGCGGTGGCGGAGAGTTGCACTGGAGGCCTAGTGGGTCACTTGATCACGGAGATTCCGGGGAGCTCTGACTGGTTTTTGGGGAGCGCGGGTGTTTACAGCTATGCGGCGAAGGAGAGGCTGCTGGGCGTCGACGGGGCGGTGTTGTTGCGGGACGGGGCGGTCAACGCGACGGTGGCGAGGCAGATGGCGTTCGGTGCGTTGCGGCAGTATGTCGCGGACGTGGCGGTGTCGATTACTGGCGTGGCCGGGCCGGGCGGGACAGCCGAGAAGCCGATGGGGTTGGTCCACCTTCATTTGGCGGCAAGAGACGGATATAGCCGGGCGGAGAAGGCGGTGTGGCCGGCTGATCGGCGAGGGAACAAGCTGTTGAGTGCACAGTGTGCGTTGGAGATGCTGCTTGCGTTTGCGGAGGAGAGGGCAGGCGGATGAGCCGCCAGGTGGCGGTGGACGAGGCCGTGCAGGTGGCCGCGCGAATACTACCTTCAGGCGAGGTGGTGGTGAAGGCGTTCGACTGGCAGGGCAGCAGGCACGACGTTACCGCTCACGGACGTCGGTGGGAGGAGAGGACGGAGGGCGGCCGCCTCCGCTGTTTTCTGGTGCAGACGCAGAACCTGAGTTCATTTGAACTGCGTTGGGATCCTGCTGAAGACCAATGGAGGCTGTATCAAGCCTGGCTCGTCAACCTCGTCTGAAAGTTAGCTGGGCAGGTTTCAGGTTGTCCGACTATCTACGGTTCAGGAAACCACAGGCCCACAAGTTCCCCAGAAGCTCAAACCAACTGTTCGTGAGAAGTGGGCTGCACAGTTATTCTTGCGGCGCGTCACCCCAATCCGGAATTGAGAGAATTTCTCCGTCGCGCTGGGCCGATTTGTGGGCGATGACACCGGCGGCCATGTAGCGGACTGCCGACCAGACGTGGATTTCAGGCTGCCTCTCCTGATGGACTGATTCTACGAATTCATGGACAAGGAAGGGATGGGAGCCGCCGTGGCCGCCGTAAACTTCGGAGGTACGACTGACGGCGCGGAAGGCATCTTCCACTTCGGGGGGAAGGGGCTGACGCATCTCTTCGAAGGTTAGGTGGGTGCTTCCTTCCTTATCGCACCAGTGTTCGTTCTCGAAGCTGCCTTGCGTTCCGTAGACGCGGAAAGTTTCTCGTCCGCGGTGGCCGATCTCGCGGAGTTCACAGATGCGCATCGTTGAGCCGTTGCTCATGTGGAAGAGGGCGGTTTCGTTGCTAAAGCCGTAACCCTGGTCCTTGAAGAAGGAGTCTTCAGTGCGGTTGGCGTAGCCCCATGCGCATACTTTGCGTGCGTGGGCGTTCATGACGCTCATGGGACCGCTGGTCGAGTGGGTTGGATAGTGCATGGGACCTGTCAGGATGCCCTTGCTCTTATAGTCATCCCGGTCTTTGATCCACTCTTGTCCGGCGGTGCTGGCAAGGCGGTGGGCCTGAACCTGGCGCAGATTGCTACCAACGCTGTCGACATCGTGCAGGTATTCGCCCTCGCTGTAGACGAAGCTTCCGAAGGCACCCTCGGCCGAACGGCGGCGGCAGTAAATTGCCTCCGGCCGATAGAAGGTTGTCTCACCCAGCATATAGAGCCGGCCTGTGCTTTCCACTGTTTCGACAAGACGCGCGCACCATTCAAGGATTTCGTCTCCGTCGGGCAACATGACGATGGGGACGGCGCTATAGACGTGCTTGCCGGCTTCCATGGCCTGGACGGCCTGGGGCGCGTGGAGCCAGGGTTGTGTGAAAAGGGCGAGGGCGTCTATGTCGCTGGCGCAGATTTCGTCCAGGGAGGTGTAGGCATCGCGGGGGTGGAATTTTGATTGCCAGCGCTCATCCGTGGCGAAGCGTGTTATTCGATCCGGTTCGCGGTCGCAGAGGGCGATGCGATCGACGAGGGGGTGGCTCATGAAGAGGTCGGCGAAGGAGCTGCCGAAGGATCCGAGGCCGACGATTCCGAGGCTGATGCCCATAGTGGCTCCTCATTGCTTAGTTCTGGATTTAAATGCCGGGATTGATGTACTCAAAATAGAGGGGTTAAGCGAAACTGCAGGAATTCTAGCACAGAGGGAAGAGCAACGGCTAACGGCTTAACGCGGCCGGATGCCGGCTGAGGGCGGTCTCTTGCAGATCTAAAGTTCCGGTTTTTACAGCCGGGAATCCTGCTGATATTGCCTCTCAGTTTTTCAAATTACTGCGGCGGGCTGTCAGTTGGGTTCCTAGTGCGGACGGCGGTTCTCATTTATTATGTTTATAGATTTACTCTGAAACTGTTCTCTACTCTCAGGCAAGGAGAGCTACCATGAAGGCTGCAATTCTCTATGAGGCGCATGCGCCGGTGGCGGTGAAGGAAGTCGAGTTGGAGGAACCGGAATTCGGGGAAGTACTGCTGGATATCGTGGGGGCAGGCGTTTGTCACAGCGACTACCACTACGTTACCGACCATCGGACGCCGCGCAGGATGCCGTGGCTGTTGGGCCATGAGGGGGCCGGGGTTGTGCGTGCGGTGGGTGAAGGCGTGCGTGACTTTGCACCCGGGGACAAGATTATTCTTTCTTTGGATGCGATGTGCGGGAGCTGCCGCAACTGCACGAATGGCCGTCCCGCGCTTTGTGAGACGCACCGCATGGAGCCGGTGAGCCGGTATAGGCAGAATGGTGATCCGATCTATCACGTACGGCCCACTTTTGTGGAGCAGACGCTGGCCCTGGCGGACGCTTGTGTAAAGGTGCCCGACGACACGCCATTGGCGCAGGCATGCCTGATTAGCTGCGGGGTGATCACGGGGATCGGGGCGGTGGTGAACCGGGCCCAGGTCGAGACGGGGGCGTCGATGGCGGTGTTTGGCTGCGGGGGGGTGGGGCTGAATGTTATACAGGGCGGCGTGCTGGCGTCGGCGGGCAAGATTATCGCGGTGGACACTGTGGACTACAAGCTGGAGCTGGCGGAGCAGATGGGGGCAACGCATTTTGTCAACAGCGCTAAAGAGGACCCTGTGCAGCGGATTATCGAGATCACGGGCGGGGGCGCGGACTATGCGTTTGAGGTCGTGGGCTTTCCTTCAATTGTTAGGCAGGCGATAGATTCGGTGCGTATGACGGGCACGGCGGTTGTGGTGGGCGTGCAGCCGACAGGGCAGGATGTTTCGGTGGAGGGCTGGCATCTGCTGGAGGACCGGACGCTGATGGGGGCGTTTCACGGGGCCGCGCGGCCGCGGGTGGATTTTCTGTGGATATTGGATCTGTATAAGCAGGGAAAGATCAAGCTGGACGAGTTGATTTCGCGCTACAGGCCGTTGGATGAGATTAACGAGGCGTTTGCCGATATGAAGGCTGGCAAGGTGGCGCGGTCGGTGTTGGTGTTTGATTGAGGAGGGGCCAACTCGGCAGCTGTATAGATTAAGAGCTTCTCAATATTGATATGAGTTCATGCGCGGAGAGTCAGTATATCTGCGCATGAACTTTTTTTGGGCACTGACCAATTCCCAACTAAGGCGGCAATCGTCAGCGTTGTGAACTGCAGGGGAACTGCAGGGGTTAGTGGATGGTGTTCGGTGGGTTGAGACGGCACGGGGGAGTAGACACTGTATGCCAGACGCAAAGCCGGGGAAGAAAAGACACGGTGGTCTAGTAAGGGCGGGGCGTTGCGGGGGCGCGGAACGGCAGGGGAACGGCGGGGGAAATGCAGGGAAACTGCGGGGGGGGGGGAGACAGCAGGTGGGGGTGTAGACACCTTTCTTTAGACAATATGCTGGGGAAGAACGAACACGGTGGTTTAGTAAGGGCGGGGCGTTGCGGGGGCGCAGCCCCCGCACAAGTGAGGGCCGTAGGCCCGAACGCCCAGAACTGCAGTGGTCGGTGATCAGTGGTCAGTGAAGGGGGCGTGCAAGAGGTGTCGGCGCCGGTTCATGGGATCAGACGTGCCGGTTGTCTGCGTGGGTGGGGATTTCGGGATGTATTGCGAGACTGCCGGGTATGCCGGCGTAGGTATGGGTGATGATATCAGGTTGAGCCCAGGGCTTCGGCGTGAGGGGGAAAGAGGTGCCCCCTTGCTAACTGAATGGAGTGCAGGTGCCATAGTTACACGCATCACAGGGCAAGGGGGCATAATGCTCCATCCAGTTCATCCTATGAACGCTTAACTATGGCCTACTCATTATGACACGAGTGCCGGTAAAAGGAAAACTGTGATAACGGCGAAAAAGGAGATGGTTGGTGGCTGCGGATGTACACGAGTCTAAGGGGTGAGGTTGTGAAGGCGGATTCAGTGGGACGAGAGTGGCGGGCCGTCGCCTCTTTCCATGCTGTAGCCGACACGCGGCT
Organism: Caldilineaceae bacterium; assembly: GCA_958295845.1. Classification (GTDB taxonomy): domain Bacteria; phylum Chloroflexota; class Anaerolineae; order Caldilineales; family Caldilineaceae; genus Bin5. The sequence goes on along the minus strand of OY282376.1, from coordinate 2,136,205 downwards.
CGGTGAAGATGTAGGTGGGATCTGCGGAGCTGTCGCCAAGTTTGCGGCGGAGGGTTTTGATGGCTGTGCGCAGGGGTCTCAGGTCGAGGCTCGCCGGCAGGCCCCAGACGTGCTGCAACAGGTGATCGTGGGTCAAGGTTCTGCCGTCGTTTGCTGAGAGATGGGTGAGGAGCCGGTATTCCATGGCTGTCAGTCGAACAGGGCTGCCGGCGAGCGTCACGGTGCGGCTAACGTAGTCGATGGCGAGGTCTGCGCGGCGGTAGGGCGTTGAGGGAGTGACTACTTCCTGGTGTCGCAGGGCGGCTCTGATCCTTGCTAGCAGCTCCGTTTTTGAGAAGGGTTTGACAACGTAGTCGGCGGCGCCCATGTCAAATGCTCTGGCGACGACATCTTCCTGTCCGTAGGCGGAGAGAAAGACGATAGGAACATTGGCGACGCTGAGAATATCGGTCATCAGGTCGATGCCGCTGCTGCCGGGGAGCATAAGGTCAAGGAGGATAAGCGCGGGCTTCTTGTCTGAGACGAGGCGCAGGGCTTCCTTTGGTTCGGCGGTGACGACGGGCTGGTATCCCGAATTGGAGAGGATATCGCGTACGTATCTGAGGGACTTGGGATCGTCATCGATGACCAGGATTCTGTTCTGGTCGCGGGACGAGACTGTCTGGGTAGCGGAAGCGTGGTCGGTCAGGGTTGTGGGGGCGAAGGAACTTCCTTCGTTTGCGGCTGGAAGCGTGAAAGTAAAGAGGGCTCCGTTGCCCGGCCCGTCACTTTCTGCCCAGATGCGACCGCCGTGCTCTTCAACTATGCCTTTGCAAATTGTCAACCCGAGGCCCTGTCCATGATCGCCTGATCCGGGGGGAATTTTGCGGAAGAGATGGGGCAGGATCTCTTTGGACAGTCCTGCGCCGTCGTCGGCTACTGTTACGGAGACATGGACGCCGAGACGGACAGCGCTGACGCGAATGGCCGACGAATGGGGCGAGTGTTTTGCGGCATTGGACAGCAGGTTGCCGAGAACCTGGACGATGCGGCGTTTGTCGGCCATAACGGGGGGAAGATCCGGCTGGATGTCGATCTGGAGACTATTCCTGTCGCCACCGCTGAGAAAAGTGCTTCTTGCGTTTTCGATCATCTCGGTGATGCCGACAGGTTCAGGGGAAATCGACAGCGTCCCTGCTTCTATATGGGCAACATCAAGGAGATCGTTGATCAGGGCGCTCATGTGGTCGGCCTCGCGATCTATGATTCGAAAAAACTGAACCATTTCGGTGGGGCCGAAGGTCGTGGGGGCGGTCAGAACGGTCGCCGCAGAGCCTTTGATGGATGCCAGCGGCACGCGCAGTTCGTGGCTGATCATGGCAGAGAAATCGGAGCGCAGGCGTTCGATTTCTTCTAGCGCGGCCATGTCCTGCATGGTGACGACGAATGAATCGACTTCGCTATCCTGTTCTAGGTGGATGGGCGTAGCGTTTACGAGCGTTCTGACTGAATTGCCGCCGGGAACTCTGATCTCGATTTCCTCGGCGCGAATTGTTTCGCCGGCACGGAGCATCTGGGCGACGGGAAACTCCTGTAAGGAAATCTCGCGTCCGTCGGCCCTGCGAATGGTGATCAGACCGAGAAGCTGTTGGACAGTCTTATCCGGTGTTCGAAGGGCGTCGATAATTCTTGCCGCTTCGCGGTTAAATGTTACTGCCTCACCTGTCGAGACATTGAGAACAACCACGCCGACCGGCGACGTGTCGATGAGCGTTTCCAGGCGCGCCCTGGCTTTTTGTTCGTCTTGATGGCGTCGCGCATTTGCGATGACGAGTCCAGCCTGGGAGGCGAAAGCGACCAGAGTCTCTTCGTCATCTGTGGTGAACAGGCCATTTTCCTTGTCCTTTTCGCCTAGAAAAAAGTTGCCCACGATTTCGCGGTGATGGCGAATGGGCGCGGCAAGGAAGGGTAAGGGCGAGTGTACAGACATAGGGGGTTGGAAATCGGGAAGACCCAAGGCGCGAGTGTGACTGTGAAAGTCATTGAGCCGCAACGGTTTTCGAATCTTTCCAAGATAGTCAAATAGACCGATTCCCTCCTGCCAGTCCCACATATTCTGGCTCTCTTCCTGGGTCATCCCGGAGGCGAGAAAGTCCTGAATTTCTCCTGTTTCATTGATCAGAGTAATTACGCCGAATTTTGCTTTGGTCAGTAGTCGGGCGCTGTCCAAGACCCCTTGCAGAACGCTTTCGAAATCCAGACTGTCGTTTATGCGATGGCTGGCCTCGGTTAAGCGGGCGAGGCGGTCGCGCAGGGTCTCAACTTCCTGTTCCAGCCTTTCGATTCGGTTCATGTCATCCTTTGCTCGGCCCTAGAGAGAAATATCGGTGCGGAAAGGACGTCGAGTCGTGCAGGCGTATTTTGAAGATGTGTGGACTCCAGTCGTCGAGAACCAGTATAGGGCCATTGCCTATCAGTTCACAAAACTTCACCTATGGAATGTGTTTTGCTCACATTTGCTTCACCCCAATGGTGTACTATTTGTTCTGAGGTTTACTGATCGATGGTGTGGGAGGGAGCCAAATCACATTAAGTTGTTTTCTGGATGAATTCAGACTCAAAGATTCAACGCTCGGACCTTGGCGACAGCTATACAACCGGATGGAGAATCGTTGCCATAGTTACACGCATCACGTCGGCATGTTGGCCGCAGCTGCTCCCGACCAGTGTGCGGTCCGCATGTCGGTGATGGTGTAGCTGTCGCCAGGGTCGGCGTGTTGAATCGGAGAGATAGGAGATGCCGTAGGATAACGCGCCTTTTGCTCGGGTCCACTGGATATATCGATCGACAGGTCTGATGTGCGTTGAAGATGGGAACCCCGCGCATTGCGGATTGCATAGTTCGAATCGGGTGATGGCAGACACATATGACGCGATAATTGTGTGTGATCCGAACATAGAGTCTTGGTGTCAGACAGGAATTAGATTGGTTCGTGAGGTTCGTTTTTCAGGAAGCCAAGGTTGATCGGTCGACATTTCACTCCTTTCTCTCTGTTTCACATTCGCTTTGCCTCCACATTTCTCAGAAATTCAGATCTCACCTCTTGTCAGGGTGTCAGGGTGTCAGGGTGTCAGGTTGCGAGGCGTACGGCGCTGGGGGCTGGAGCAACGATTTGCAGTTTTGGGCATAGATGGATGCTGGTGACAACAGTCACACTTTAACGCGAACAAGTGCGCGGCAATTCCTCTCTGGTCGGTTTCCTATTGCTGAAATCGTTTGAATGGCAGTTGTGGGATGGCGAGCATTTCAGTGGGGGATCAGTTAGTCAGATTTTCCCAGTCATTCTTTTGGCTCTCCCTCCCATAACATGCCTCTTTGAGGGTGGCCGGCATCAGGATTTTTCTGCCCCGTAAGCGGTGCAGACGCAGGTAGGCACCAGGGCCTCCCAAGTACACCTCTTCAGATCTGACCCAAACCCAAAAAAAACGCGAGTTGCATCGTTTCCGGAAGTTGGGCTATATTCTGGGCGGATGGCGCTGACTCTTGCGGTGGCGCCGCCACTCCTCTGGATCCTCGAAATCCGATTCGCCAGATAATTCGGGAGGAACCTCGTATGCCCGCGAATGAGCCAATCTATGTGACCGATCTTGGTCGGAGTAGGCCGCAGATAGCCCTGTCCACCGACAGGCGGAAGTACCACTGGCAGGTCGTTCCCTATGAGACTGCTGAATTCAGTGGAAGGATGCTGATTGCGGGCCCTGAAACGGAGGCGCCGCCGGTCACTGTCCCGCTTGGTGTATCGGGTTGGCACCGGATTTCCCTGGGCTTGTGGAGCAATTGGACTGAGGACCTGGTACGCGTTCGATTGACAGGTGACAGTTCTTTTGTCAAGGTAAACCGGGAGGCTGAGCGGGGCGGTTTTGCCGACAACTATTCTTTGGATGAACGGTATTGGAAGACGGCCGATCTCAGCGGGCAGGACCTTGTACTGGGCCAGCAGTCGGCAGGTTTTTCCAACCCTGCCTACCTTGCCTATGTCAAGCTTGAACCGCTTGACGAAAGCGAGGTTGCCAGCCTTCTCGCCGATCGAAGCCGAGGCAGCAACAGGCGGCTAATCTGTATGAATGACGGCTTCAGTGACTTTGGCCGATTCCGGCCAACGAGCCGGGAGGAGATATGGGAGTGGCTGGAGCCGTTCAGGGATACCGATTTTCAGAAGATGTTCTGGTGTCCGGGTGCCGGAGGCGATGTGCTTACTTATCCTTCGGACATCGGCAGTCTGACGGGTAGCAAGACAAGGGACTTCCCGAGGGTCGTGGACCGTAATATTGCCGAGTCGATGCAGATATTAGCGGGAAAGGATATTGACACGGTCGAAACGGTTGTGGAGTACGGGCACAGCGTTGGATTGGAGGTCCACATCAGCCAGCGCATGGAGGCGTTTCAGTGCTGTCCGCCGTTTGAGGATTACTTTACGGGCGACTTCTACCTTGAACATCCGGAATGGCGCTGTGTAGATATTGACGGGCGCGAGATTGCGCGGATGAGTTACGCGTTTCCGGAAGTGCGGGATCTGTTGATACGCGTTTTCGGTGAACTTGCGACGCGCTACGACATTGAGGGCGTGAACCCGATTTTCAACCGGGGCGCGCCCTTTTTGCTCTACGAGGAGCCGCTCGTCGAAGGGTTCAGGCGCGAGACCGGTCTGGAGGCCAGGGAGCTGGCGGAGGACGACGAGCGGTATTTGCACTACCGCGCGGGCGTAATGACTGGATTCATGGCGGACCTGCGGCGGGCGATGCAGGAGATTGGCGAAGCGCGGGGCCGGCCGCTTGAGATTTCGGCGCACGTGCTGAATGACGCGGATACCAATCTTTTCTATGGGCTGGACGTGCCGGCGTGGGTGGAGCAGGGCCTGATCGACAACCTGATCTCTTATCCGTGGCGCGATGAGGAGATCGATGTTGCGTACTTTGCACAGCTGACGCGGGGTTCGTCTGTGCGGTACTATCCTGAGATCATGCCGCGAACGATGCCGCCGGAGACGTTCAGGCGGCGGGCGATTGAGAATTATGCGGCGGGGGCCGACGGCCTTTGCTTCTGGGACACGAATGGGCGCCACCAGAGGCTGAAAGAGTGGAGCATGGTTCGGCTACTGGGGCACAGGGAACGGTTGGAGAGCTGGGATGACGGTGAAGGGCGCCTGCACCGGACGGTTCCTCTGCGGAGCGTCGGCGGTTATGTGCTGGACAAGTATCCGCCGCATTGGGCTTATTGATGGCAACATTTATTGCAAACAGGCTACTGCTGGCGATTCCGCTGGTGCTCGGCATCACTTTGATAACGTTCAGCTTCATCAGTGTTGCCCCGGGCGATCCGGTGATGGCGATGATCAACCCGGAAGAGGAGTTGTCGGCAGCCAATCTTGAGCGTCTGAAGGAGGAACTTGGGCTCAACAAACCGATAATCGTGCGTTATGCGATCTGGCTGGGGCAGCTGGCGCAGGGCAATTTGGGCTACTCCTATCACACGGGAGAACCTGTCCTGCGGCGCATCATGGTGCGATTGCCGGCCACGTTGGAACTGATGGGCTTTGCGCTGGTGGCTTCGTCGGTGCTCGGGATCAGTCTGGGAGTACTGGCGGCTCTGAAACAGTATACGATTTGGGACTATTTGCTGACGCTTTTTGCGCTGTTTTCGATCTCAATCCCGTCATTCTTTCTGGCCCTTCTTGCCCTCTATGTATTCGCGCTGAAATTGGGGTGGTTTCCCACATTCGGCATGCGATCGGTGGCGTTTGACGCGCCGCCGGCTTTGCTGGACAACCTGCATCATCTGGTCCTGCCGGGTGTGATACTGTCGCTGGATTTGACGGCGGGGCTGACGCGCTATATGCGTTCGGGCATGTTGGAGGTGTTAGGACAGGAGTATGTTACGACTGCGCGTGCTAAGGGGCTGAAGGAGACGAGCGTTGTCGTCAGTCATGCCCTGCGAAATGCGCTGCTTCCGGTGATTACCATCGTTACGCTGCGCCTACCGATTCTCTTTGGCGGCACGGTCATCATTGAGACGATGTTTCAGTGGCCGGGCATGGGACGCATGGCGATTCAGGCGATTTCGCAGCGTGATTATCCTGTATTGATGGGGCTGACTTTTATCGCCGCGGTGCTGGTTCTATTCAGCAATCTGACCGCGGATATCCTGTACGCGGTGGCGGATCCGCGCATACGCCACGAATAGGGATGCTGCCATGAGTACTTCACAAGGATTGCGTTCACAGTTGACCGGGCCGGTGACTTCGTTGCACACGCCGTTCACCAAGGACGGCGAGATTGACTATAACGGCCTGCGGGGGCTGGTTGAAAGAGGTGTCAGTGCGGGCAGCACGGCGATGATGTTGACGTACGGGGACAGCCTCTTCTCGCTGCTCACTGACAGTGAGGTGGCGGAAGTGACCAGGGTGGTGGCTGAACAGACAGCGGGGCGGGCGGCGGTGGTGGCGGCGGACCGCATCTGGTGGACGGGCAAGACTGTGTCATTCGCGCGTTATGCGCGGGAAGTTGGGGCCGACGTGCTGATGGTCCTGCCGCCGGATTGGGCCGGTTCGTGTACGGCCGACAGCTTCGTCGCCCACTATGCGGCGGTTGCGGCGGAGATTCCGGTGATGGTTGTGACCAATGTATTCAGTCGATCGCACGAGTTGGGATTGGCGGTGCTGCGGCGGTTGCGGGACGAGGTGCCGGGGGTAGTTGCGATAAAGGACGACCTTGTGGGGGTATTTGCGCGCAAGATGGCGCTGCTGCTGCACGGGCACTGGGCGATTATTTCGGGGGGACAGAAGCAGAACCATTTTGATCTCGTTCATTATGGGTGCGACGGCTATCTGTCCACTTTTGTCACTTTTGCGCCGCAGGTTACGCAGGCATACTGGCGGGCTGTGCAGGAAGAAGAGTGGGGCACGGCCGCTGGCATTGTTCGCCGCTACGATATGCCCTACTTTGCGTATGTCCTCAAAGTGGTGGGCAGCTTTGACGCGGCATTGCACGGCACGTACGAGTTGCATGGACTGACAGAGCGCTGGCGCCGGCCCCCATACCACTCGTTGAGCGACGAACAGATGGAAGAGCTTTCGCAGGTACTGGTGGACCTAAATTTGCTATAGCCAAGGTTAATCGCCAAGTAGAAGAACTGGCCTAGCGAGGCCGGACGCCGGCTTCACTTCAGCAGTTCTTCTTCGCTACTATATCGTTATCGGGAACGTTATTCTCACTTTTCAGGAGGAGATCCATGCAAAGTTTCAGAGATCGCGGTGTAAACCGACGAGAGTTTCTGAAGGCGAGCGCATTGGCGGCGGGCGCGACGGCGCTGGCGGCGTGCGCTCCGGTCGCTTCGGACGCAGGCGCCGGTGCAGCGGCTGATGAGGCGGCTGCAGAAGAGATGCAGAGGGGCAATCTGATTGGCCTCTATGGTGGACCGATAAACAGCTTCAATCCCCTTACGGCGGTTCAGGGATTCCAGGCGCACTTCTTCCAGTGCGTGTTGCCGCCCCTGATTCAAGAGAATGTGCCCAAGACCGGATTTGTGCCGATCATGGCGGAGAGTTGGGAGGCGTCGGACGATGCGACGCAGTACACATTCCACATTCATCCGGACGCGAAGTGGCACGACGGTACGGATTTCACAGCTGAGGACGTGCTCTTCACCTATGAGCTATACCTGAACCCGGCGACAAAGTCGCGGCAGGTAAGCAACCTGGCGATGCTTGAGGGGGCTGAGGCGTATTCCAACGAAGAGGCGGACAGTGTAGCCGGCATCACTGTCGTGGATGCCAAGACGATTCAGTTTACGACCGCCTATCCGACCGGGCTATTCCTGTTTCAGGCGGCGCTGGCTATTCTGCCCAAGCATGTCCTGGGCGACGTGGCGCCGGATACGTTGGAGAACCAGTCGTTCTTCTTCGAAGACCCGCTGGGATCGGGACCGTTCAAGTTCCTGGAGTACCAGGCGGACCAGTTCATCCGCCTGGAAGCAAACGATGACTGGCAATGGGGGGCACCAAAGCTGGGCAGCTACATCATGCAGATCGTTGCCTCGCCGGATGTTGGGCAGATTGCGCTGGAGAGGGGGGAGGCCCATTTCAACGCCTGGGGCGGTCTCAATACTAGTTCGACGGAGGTCGTTCAATCGTTCATCGACAACGAGGAATTCAATGTCGTGGCGACGACAGGTGTTGTCTTCACCGCATATTCTTTCAATCTGAGGCGGGGTTTCTTTGCGGACAAGCGGGTGCGTCAGGCTTGGCTGCACGCATTGGACAGGAAGAAAATCATTGAGGTATTCCAGGGGGGCAACGGCACAATCTACAATTCCCCGCTGATTCACGGCTGGTCGATCCCGGACGATCTCAACCCGTATGACTACGATGCGGACCTAGCCCGTAGCTTGCTGGAAGAGGCGGGTTGGGACTTTGATCAGGAGGTTACGGTCAACCTGATTACGCTGCGGAGCGAAGAGGCGCGTGCCCAGGTGGCGGCAGAGAAGCAGATGTTGGAGGAGGCGGGATTCAAGATCAAGATCGAAGAGATGGACAGCTCGGTCTGGGTGGAGAGGTTCTACGACACGCATGATTTCGATGCTGTGCGGGTGGGCTTCGGCTCGTTCCCGGACCCGGATGGATTCCTCAAGTTCCATCTGACTACGCAGGGGCGCAATGCCAACGGATACTCGGAGGCGCTTGGCGGCGATTTCGAAGAGAAGGTGATCGAGGCGGGCCAGCTGACGGATCAGGCAGCTCGCCAGGAGATTTACTTCGAGCTTCAGAGAACGCTTAATGATAATCCGTCGCATGCGCCGCTCTACGTGGGCAACAACGTATGGGTGTTCAACGGTGGTGTGAACATACCGGAGATTACCGACCGGGGCGTCGTGTCGAGTCTTGCTGATTTGGCCAACCCGCTGCCGGCGAAGCGGGACTGGTGGACGAATCTGGAAGGCTGGTCGTTCGACGGTTAGATGAGTTGTGGTATAGCGAGAGGGGAGTACGAAGCGCATTCTCTCCTCTCGCTTTTTCTTCTCCACAAAAAGCCGGACCGCTACAAGGTAGGCGCTACTGCATGCCAGAATCTCCCTTGCCTGAAAACGAAATAGAGCAGGTAGACTTGGCTGCCCGGAAGATCCCCAATACGGTTGGGGCGCGTTTTCGGCGGCATAAGGTGGCTGTCGGCAGTTTGGTGATTATCGTAGTCCTGGGTTTGATCGCTATTTTCGCGCCGATCGTGGCCGTGCAGGATCCTTATACGGTCGACCTGGACAGCATCCGCCAGCCGCCGAGCGTAGACCATATTCTGGGCACGGATTCGGCGGGCAGGGATATGTGGGCGCGCATGGTATACGGCGCGCGCATTTCGATGTCGGTTGGATTTGTGGCGAATGTGATCTCGATTTCGATAGGTGTAGTGATCGGCACGGTGTCAGGGTACGTTGGCGGTCGGATCGACAATATTCTGATGCGCTTTACTGAGCTGGTTATGAACTTTCCCACGTTTTTCGCGATCCTGATGTTGGTGGCTTTGCTTGGGCCGAACATCATCAATGTGATGGTGGTTATTGGCGTGTTGGGATGGGAGGGGCTGGCGCGGCTGCTGCGCGCGCAGGTGTTATCGTTGCGGGAACAGGCTTTTGTGGAGGCGGCGAGATGTATTGGCACGCCGCACTACAGGATTGTTTTCCGCCATATATTGCCAAATCTGCAGCCCTACATTCTGGTGGCAGCGACGTTGGGTGTTGCAGGCACGATTTTGACCGAGTCGGCGCTGTCGTTTCTGGGGTTGGGCGTGCAGATTCCGCAGGCCAGCTGGGGAAGTATGTTGAATTCGGCGCAGTCGTTGACGGTTCTTACCAACTCGCCCTGGCTCTGGCTGCCGCCGGGCATAGCGATATCGGTGGCGGTACTGGCGATGAACTTTGTTGGCGACGGACTAAGAGATGCCTTTGATCCGCGAATGGAGGTGTAACAGTGCCTGACCAAGATGGGTCGATTTACATCACCGACCTTACATGCTGCCAGCCAGAAACGTCGCTTTCCACCGATCCAAAGCGGCGCGCCTGGCACGTGCAGTCGTACGAGACAGAAGGTCTGAGCGGCAATCTGCTCAGTGCGGGGGAAGAGACGGCGGCACCGGAGGTCTCGCTCGGCCTCGCGGTGAGCGGCTGGCATCGAATCTTTGTTGGGGTCTACCCGGACCACCGGGGACGCGGCTCGATTGAGCTGAAACTCAGTGGGGACCCTTGCTTTTCACATTTGAACATGGGTCCAGATTGGGGGGAATCCAATCCGCACGGTCACAACATTTATGAGCTCCTATGGAAGGATGCGGACCTGACAGGGCAGGAACTTTCTGTCCGCCAGGTCTGCACGCCAACTGGTACATCAGATGAGCCAGCGGCGGTGTCGTGTGAACGAACCAAACTTGCTTACATTAGGCTGGCTCCTTTGTCTGAGGCGCAGGTCAGAGAAGTGGAAATTGAACGCCAACGGACGGAAACGCGGAGGCTTTTCGCGCACAACGACGCGCATGGGTATCTTTATCTGTACGGTACGGCGACAGAGGGGGCGGTGCGGAACGAGATTGAACCTTACCGGCACTCCGACTTTTCGCGACTCTATTGGGAGTGCGGCGCCGGTGATTTGATGTTCTACCTGGGACAGGTGGGGCGCTTACCCACTTGCGACGGGATTGAGGATTTCGACCGGCAGGGCGACCGACTGCACGCGGAGAGCTGGCGTTCGTTTCGAGATCAAGAGCTTGATCCCTTTGTGGTGGCGCTGGAGGCGGCGCACGAGATGGGGCTCAGTTTTCACGCAAGTTACCGCCCGGCAGGGTTTTTCTACCCATCTCCATTGGAGCAGTGGAATGCAGGCAGTCTTTACTTTACGCGGCCGGACCTGCGGATGGTGGGGAAAGAAGGACAGACCGCGCCCAGGGTTTCCTACGCCTATGCCGACACGCGCCGATTCGTTATCAGCCTATTGATGGAAGTAGCGCAACATCCGGTCGACGGCGTCTGCATGCTTTACTGCCGGCGCCCACCGCTGGTGGACTATGAGCCGCCGCTGGTGGAGGGGTACATTGCGGCGCATGGCGAGGACCCCAGGCAGCTGGCGGACGATGACCCACGCTGGCTGGCCTATCGAAGCGTGGCATTGACGGCGTTTCACCGGGAACTTCGAGAGTCTCTCGACGAACTGGCACGGGAGCAGGGGCGGGAGCGGATTGCGGTTTCAGCCTGTGTGCTGAACCGGGAGGAGAATTTCCGAAACGGCCTCGACCTGGAGACCTGGATCGGGGAAGGGCTGATTGACACGCTGATCCCTTACACCGATGTGCCGGGATTAGACAGTATGGGGATGGCCTGGGAAGACGGAGACGCGGTCCGCCATTTCGTCGAACTGGTCGAAGGCACTGACTGTCAATTGGCTTTGAATGTGATGCCGCGCCACATGCCGTATGAAACGTTTGGCCGGAAGGCGGCTTCTCTGTATGCACAGGGCGTTGAGAATCTGTTTTTTTGGGATTCTGCCGGGCCGAGCGGGCGCGCTCATTTCGGAGAAAGTTGGAACGCCCTCCGAAAGCTAGGTCACCGGGAGGAGATCGAGAGTTGGCTTCGGGATGGGGCGCCAAGTTACCGCCAGGTTTCGACGCCACTGCGTAAGGTAGGAGAGTACGACCTGACGTACCAGACGCCCGGCTGATTGGATAGTTAAGGCCCTAGCCCACTTTTTCGCCACCTTGTGGTATTGGGGTTGTGGCCTGTCTTTAGTGAGGCCTAGTCTGCGGCGGGCCCGGGTCGATGGAGAAGGCAAGGGCGTCGAAGTTGCGGCGCAACAGGTCGAAACGCAGGGCTTCACTTGCGCGGTCGTCCCACAGGTTTTCGAATTCGCCGGGGTCTTTCTCCAGGTCGTAGAGCTCCCCTTGCTCGTGACCGTGATAGACTACTATTTTGTGGCGCCGGTCGCGGTACATCGTGGCGTAGCTGCCTTCGTACTGTGTGCGGCCGGGGATATCGGGATTGAGGGCGCAATAGTATTCGCAGCGGACGAAGTCACGATGCTGATGCGGCGGGGCGTCGCCGTTGAGAATGGGGAGCAATGACCGACCCTGCATACCATGTGGCAGGGACAGACCGGCTAGCTCCAGTAGCGTGGGGGCGATATCGACAAGCTCGACCAAGGCGTCGCTGACGAAGCCGGCAGGCGCGGCGAGTGAATCTTCTTCAGGCGCTCCTTCCGGCGGTTCCTCCCCTTCGGCATTTTCTTCTCGGTTGGAGTCATCGTCTGCAAGACCGTCTTCGAGAACCGGCTCTTCTTGCGCGGGAAAGTGGCCAGGCCAACTGATGATCAGCGGAACGCGCACCAGCCCTTCGTAGAACCTACAGCCCTTGAGAAGCAGACCATGATCCCCCAGCATCTCGCCGTGATCGCTGGTGAAGATGATGACTGTGTTCTCGCGCTGGTCTGTCTCTTCAAGCGCGGCCAGTAGCCGACCTATATTTTCGTCTATGAGCTCGATCATGGCGTAGTAGGAGGCGACAATGTCCGGGGCGTCGAACTCTTGCGGCACTCTGGCCGGGTTTTGAAAGTCTCCTGGGATCTTAGGCTGTGCGGCCAAGTCGCTTTGACGGAACAGGGGTGAGGGCAGGTTGGCGGCGTCGTATCGATCGCGATACTCCTGGGGCGGGTCGAAGGGGGAGTGGGGATCGAAGACGTTGACGCTCATCAGCCATGGTCCCTTGCGCCTTTTCTCCGAAAGAAAGTCGATGGCTCGGTCAGTACACCAGGTTGTTTGGTGCAGGTCCGGCGGAATCGAGGCCGGGTCTTCTCTGAGGTCGCGCAGGGAGTAGCCTTGTGCGGCCAGCCAGTCGGCGTAGGCGTGGCCGGATGGGTAGCGGTCTTGTGGGTCATGGCTCCAGTGGAAGACTCGGTAGCCGTCATCTTTGGGGCGGGGTTCTTCGCGGCCGTGTGCGCCGGCCAGGTGAAACTTGCCGCTGAGGCCGCAGTCATAGCCGCTCTCGGCCAGCAGGGCTGTGACGAGCGGCGCGCCTTCGCCCCACTCTTCGTTGCCGTTCATGCAGCCGCGCACGTTGGCAGGATAGCGGCCGGTGAGAAAACTGGCCCGGCTCGGGGTGCAGATGGGGCTCTGGCAGAAGGCGTGGGTAAAGGCAACGCCTTCGGCGACCAAGCGATCGATATTGGGTGTGTTGATATTGGGATTGCCCAGTGCGTGAATTGTGTCAAACCTCTGCTGGTCGGTGCAGAACCAGAGGATGTTGGGGCGGTCGTGCTTCATGGTAGGGCCTCCTTCGTTCGTAGTTCCTTTTCTGAAATGATCCCTTTATTGGGGAAATCCAAGTTAGAGCGCGTCAACCCGATGGATGGGACAGGATCGCGGTTTCCTCCTGTGTCTCTTGGCGAGAGGCGAATCTGCGCATCGGGCTAGACTCAAAGTACTGGTTCGCGGAGGAGTCAGTCGATACGCTGATCCTTCGCAGTGAGTTGCCCAGACCGGGTAGCATGGGATTGGCCTGGGAGGATAAGGAGGCTGTTGGCCACTCTGTCGACCTGATGGAGGGCACAAATTGCCAGCAGGCTCTTCATGTGATGGCGCGCCGCGTGTTTCCGGAAACATTTCGCCGCATGGCCGGTTCACGCCACGTGCTTGGCGTTGAGAATCTGTTCTTTTTGGCATCAGCAGGGCCACGCGGGCGTGCCAACTTCAGTGCGGCCTGGAACGGATTGCAACGACTCGGACTCGAGGAAGAGATCGGGCAGCAGAGTTCTTTTGGGGAAGCCGAACCTTGCATCGGCGACGGTTTCGTTGCACAGGGTTGGTGACTACGACCTGACCTACCAGACTCCCGGTTTAGGAATTCAGGTCCTCACTCTCTAAGGCTAAGTTGTCATGGCCTGCCGTTCTTGGTCTCCTGTTCAAAAAGGTGTCGTTTGCGGTGGACCTGGGTCGACAGAGAAGGCCGAGGCATCGAAGTTTCGGCGCATCAGGTCGAAGCGCAGGTCGGCGTGGTCGGGTTCATTCCAGAGGTTTTCGAACTCGCCGGGGTCATTCTCCAAGTCGTAGAGTTCTCCCTGCTCGTGGCCGTGGTAGACGACGATCTTGTGGTGGGTGTTCCTGTACATTGTGGCGTAGCTGCCCTCGTATTTTGCGCGGGTGACAACAGCGGGATTCTGAGCCCGGTAGAACTCGCAACGGACAAAGTCGCGGTGTTGATTGGGCGATTGTTCCCCCCGCAGGATTGGCAGAAGAGAGCGGCCCTGCATGCGGAGAGGGATGGGCAGGCCGGCCAGCTCGAGCAGCGTGGGCGCGATATCGATTAGCTCCACCAGGGCGCTACTGACGAACCCGGCCGGGGCGGGTGAATCGTCTGACGCGCTGGCATTGGACTCCTCCGGGGTCGTTTCTTCCTCTTCGCCGGATCCGTCATCGTCGGGACTATCTTGGATAACCGGCTCTTCCTGCAACGGGAACTGGCCGGGCCAGCTGATGATCAGCGGTACCCGCACCGCCCCCTCGTAGAATCGACAGCCCTTCAGAAGCAAACCGTGGTCTCCGAGCATCTCGCCGTGATCGCTGGTGAAGATGATGACGGTGTTTTGGCGTTGGCCGGTTTCTTCGAGCGCGTCCAGCAATCGTCCCACGTTGTCATCGATCAGCTCGATCATGGCGTAGTAGGCGGCAAGCACGTCTTGGGCATTGAAATCCTGTGGGGGACGGGATGCGTTCGGGAAGTCGCCGGGAATTGCCGATTGGGTAGCGATGTCGGACTGGCGAAACAGTGGGGCGGGCATCTTGGAGGCATCGTAGCGATCGCGGTATTCCTGTGGTGGATCAAAGGGTGTATGGGGGTCGAATACGTTTACGCTCATCAGCCAGGGGCCCTTGCGCCGTTTCTCGGACAGGAAATCGATGGCACGGTCGGTACACCAGGTGGTCTGGTGCAGATCCGGGGGAATCGAGGCTGGGTCTTCCCTAAGATCTCTGAGTGAGTAGCCTTGCGCGGCCAGCCAGTCGGCGTAGGCGTGTCCGGAGGGGTAGCGGTCTTCTGGATCGTGGCTCCAGTGGAAGACTCTATAGCCGTCATCTTTAGGGCGGGGCTCTTCGCGGCCGTGTGCGCCGGCAAGGTGGAACTTGCCGCTGAGTCCGCAGTCGTAGCCGCTCTCGGCCAGCAGGGCTGTGACGAGAGGCGCGCCCTCGCCCCATTCTTCGTTACCGTTCATGCAGCCGCGCACGTTGGCAGGATAGCGGCCGGTGAGGAAACTGGCCCGGCTCGGTGTGCAGATTGGGCTCTGGCAGAAGGCATGGGTGAAGGCGACGCCTTCGGCGACGAGGCGATCCAGATTTGGGGTGCTGATGTGGGGATTGCCCAGTGCGTGAATTGTGTCGAATCGTTGCTGATCGGTGCAGAACCAGAGGATGTTGGGACGGTTCACTTGAGTCATAGAACTTCCTCCGTTGGTCGTTCCCTCTAATTTCTACTGTTACGGCTGGGCCAGTGGGAAACTGATGCCATATTCTCTTGTTTGGTATGTCGATAATTCGACGGTCGCTGACAGCATCGGCGAGAGCAACGTCGGTTAGGAGGCGGGTATCCGAGATTGGCGATTTGAGTTGTGTACGAGCGCGGCGCTATAGGGAGACTACACTTCTCCCGTTCGTCTATCGACGGGAGATTTTGAAGAGTGCGCCAGGCTGGTAGGCGACGAAGTACAGATTTCCGTCTTCGTCGGTTCCGATACTGCTGACTATGTTGAAGGCTTTCAGGACCAGCTCGGAACGCCACCCCTCGTGGCTGCCCGGATATGGACGTTGATCTTGGGATAAAGAGGGCTGATGCAGGCTCCAGATGTCTCCCCGGCAGAAATCGGAGAATAGGAAACGGCCGCTCAGGTGCGGGAACTCGCTGCCACGATAGACGACGCCGCCTACTACGGCGCAACCGCTGGTGCGTTCGTATTCGGCAACCGGCAGCTCAAAGATAGCGGCCTGGTGACAAGACACCGGCAAGTCTGAGATTTTGAGACATCTCGTGCCTTCGATGGTGGGCCAACCGAAGTTTTCGCCTCCCTGGCTGGATTGAGAGATGAAACTCACTTCTTCACGCCTACTGTGACCGGTGTCGGGGAGGTAAAGGTCTCCGGTTTCTTCGTCAAAGGCAAATCCCCAAGGATTCCTTAGCCCCAGGGCCCAGATTTCGGGACGATAGCCTTCGACATCGACAAACGGGTTGTCGGCTGGGATAGCGTAAGGGCGCTGGGAGGACTCCACATCGATTCTGAGGATTTTGCCGAGAAGCTGGTCAGGGAATTGGCTTTCATGGGGAGGAAGATCTTCACCGCCCCCGTCACCAATACCTATGTATAAGTATCCGTCGAGAGGGCCAAAGGCGATTCGGCCCCCATTGTGAGCGTGGTGAGGCTGACTGATGGCTAAGAGCTGTTCCTCGCTGGCTGGATCCGCAGTCTCGAAGTCGGGCGCGGCAGTAAACCGGCTGACGACTAATTCTCCCATGCGATTAGTGTAGCTCAGGTAGAACTGACGGTTGGATGGAAAGCTTGGCGAGAAGGCTATATTCAGGAGACCCCTTTCACCGCAGCAAGTGAGTTGACTGGATATATCGATAAGGAGTTGGTCGTTTTCGGCTCCATTCTTGAAGATACGAATGCGGCCCTCTTGTTCCACAATGAAGAGCCGTCCGCTCCCGTCGCCGGCATGTGTGGCTTGCACGGGTAGTACAAGGTTTTCGATAATCAGTTCCGATTTCAACTGTGGCGTCTCGCTGCTGACTTCAGATTCCGAGGCCGGCGAGCCGAACACTCTCACCTCACGCCAAGCCACCCAACTGGGGCTTTCGAGGGTTTGGATTAGCAGGTCATCAACCGGGAGGGGGGGACTCAACTCAATCGTCAGGGTCTGCCCATCCTCCGTGTAGATGTCGGTAAGTCTCTTGTATAACGTACGCACGCCGGATCCATTTCCGAGCCAGAGGACGTGCGAGGTCGGGCCGGCTGGGGCCTGGGCCACCACAAGCTCAATGCTATCCACGAGGTAGAGTGTGTCGAGAGTGACGGCGATCCATTGTGCTGCGAGGTTTTTTGCGTTCCAGTTGGTGTCGGTGTCGCCATCGAAGGCTAAGTGAGCCGTTTCTTCGCCTTCAGAAGAGCGCCACTCTCCCGTGCGGGCGACGTTTCGGCTTTGCGGGGGAGGCGCCGCTGTCGGTACGGGCTCCGGCTCGGCTTGCGGTGTGATTGTTGTGGTGGCAACGGCCCTTGGCGATTGGGTAGCATGGGCCTCCGCGGAGGGCAGTTCTGGCACGGGTTGCAACTCACAAGCGGCAAGGACTGTAAGGCTTAGGAGCGCTGCGGCGAGCAGGTAGGCGTATCTCATTGGTGGAGCATCCTGAGGCCTTGGCTGATTGATCCGGTAAGCGTCGTTCGGGCGTAACTTTTTCTTCGAGTCACGTTGCCAACTCATCCCAACGAAGGGAGACCAACATTTCAACGGTTTACTTTTCGGTGATCAAGTAGACTTCGCCAGTTTGATAGACGGTAACATAGAGATTGCCCTCTTCATCTTCTCCGAGGCTGCTGATCGGTAGAGCGGCTTTCAAGACCATCTCGCTCTGCCAGGCATCCAGGTTCGTCTGATTTGAGCCGGGATTCGCGGTTGATTCCGGTTTGCTAAGGCTCCAGATGTCGCCGCGGCAGAAGTCGGCGAAGAGGAAATGGCCTTCCAGGTAGGGCAGCTGGCTGCCGCGGTAGACGACACCGCCCACAATGGCGCAACCACGCGTGTGATCGTACTCGGCAACGGGAAGGACGAAAATTCCGGCTTGGCTACAGGGCACCGGCAGGTCCTCAAACCTGGGACAGCGGGTGCCCTCGATTGTGGGCCATCCATAGTTTTCGCCCCCTCTGCTGGACGCCGGTTGGACGTTAAGTTCTTCGCGATCATTGTGCCCTGTATCGGGGATGTATAGTTCCCCGGTCAGGTCATCGAACGCGAAACCCCAGGGGTTTCTAAATCCGAGTGCCCAGATTTCGGGGCGAAAGCCTTCTTCAGCGACGAACGGATTGCTGGCAGGGACGTCGTAGGTTTGGACTCCTGACTCCACATCGATGCGTAGAATCTTTCCAAGCAGAAGAGATGGGTCTTGTGAGTAGTGGGCAGGGCGGTCGTCACTTCCACCGTCGCCCAAACCGACGTACAGGTATCCGTCGCGGGGGCCAAAAGCAAGGCGGCCTCCGTTATGGACATGGTGGGGTTGCGGGACGGTGAGGAGGATTTCCTCACTGTCGGGATCGGCGACGTCTGGGTCATCGGTGGTTGCGAAGCGGCTGATTACGGTGTCGTCATTGCTGTTCGAATAGCTCAGATAGAAGTGATTGCTGGCGGGAAGGCTGGGAGGAAATGCGATATTGAATAGTCCCCGCTCCTCGCAACAGTTTACTCGATCTGTGATATCAAGGAAGAGGGCTTCGTTTGCCACCCCGTTCTTGACGATAGTGATGCGGCCCTGTTGCTCCACCACAAAGATCCGACCACTTCCGTCGCCGGCATGGGTGATTTGTACGGGAAGCACAAGTTGGTCCAGGACTTTGTGGAGGCGCAACGGCTCCACAGTTGCGCTCTCGTCTTCAGGAGATAGTGGTAATCCAAGGACTCTTATTTCTCGCCACGCTACCCAACTAGGGCTGACCAGCGTTTGAACAAGGACTTCCTTAATGGGTCGCGGGGGATTGAATGCAATTACAATCGTCTGCCCATCTTCGGTATGGATGTCAGTGAGCTGTTTGAACCGCGTGCGCACACCCGAGCCGTTGTCCAGCCAGAGGACATGGGTCGTTGGCCCGGCGGGGGCCTGCGCAACAACCAACTCAATGCGTTCGGCAAGGTATAGGTCATTGAGGGAAACAGCAATCCACTGTGCGGGATGGTTCTGGGCACTCCAGACCGTTTCGGGATCGCCATCGATGGCATTTTGGACTGAGTCTTCGCCTGAAGAGACGCGTACTGTACCCTGTAGGGCGACATTCGGACTCGATGTTGCCGGTACTGGTGTGTTTGTGGGAGCCGGGGCTCGTGTGGGCGTTGGCGTAGAGACCGCTGTGGGGGTTGCTGGTTTCGTGGGCTGCTGGGTCGCAGTTTCGCCCGCGGTCGGACGTTCGGGCTCAGACCGGGCTGAACAGGAGGACGAGAGTATCAGGATTAGTAGCAGGCCAGTTAACGCGAAGGCCTTTCTCATTAGGGGGCTCATATGATGGTAGCGGCGTTTGTTGTGAAGGTGGGATGGCTTGGCTGAACGCGATTCAATGATTGGGAATCCATTAGGCAAGTGGGCCGGACGGGCAGGTCGACGGACTATCGCGAAGTGATCATATAGATTGTACCATCCTGGTAGCCGGCGGCGTATACGTTGCCTTCTTCGTCTGAGCCGAGGCTACTGATGGGGAAGCCGGCGTTAGTGAGGAGGTCGGTCTGGAACCTTATATTGGATAGGCCATTCGGGGCGTCGGCTGTACGTTGGAGGCCCCAGATGTCACCGCGGCAGAAGTCGGCGAAGAGAAAGAGGCCATTCAAGGCGGGGATGGCGGTCCCCGTGTAGACTGCACCTCCGACAACAGCGCAACCGTGTGCATGGTCGTATTCGGCGACGGGGGAGGTGAGACCTTGGGCGTTGCAGACGAGGAAGTCGTGATCGAAGCAGACGTTTCCCTCCATGACCGCCCAGCCAAAGTTACTTCCGGCAGCGCCATTTTCTGGCTGATAGTTCACCTCTTCGCGCAGGCTGCCTCCCACATCGGGGATGAAGAGATCTCCGGTTTCCGGATCGAATGCAAAGCCCCACGGATTGCGCAGGCCCAGGGCCCAGATCTCCTGGCGGAAGCCTTCAACATTGGTGAAGGGGTTGTCGGGCGGGACAACGTAGGGGCCGACGCCGGATTCCACGTCGATTCGTAGGATTTTCCCGAGTAATGTGTTCGGTCTCTGGGCCATGTTTTCTGGATCGCGGAAGGTGCCGCCGTCCCCGCTGCCTATGTACAGGTAGCCGTCCCTGGGGCCAAAGGCTAGGTGGCCGCCGTTGTGGACCTTATCGGGTTGGAGGATTTTCAGTAGGACTTCCTCGGTTTCACGGTCTGCCCTGTCCGGGTCGGCTGAAGTGCTGAAGCGGCTGACTATGGTATCGCCGTCAAGGTTTGAGTAGCTGGCATAGAAGTGCTGGTTTTCAGCATAGGATGGCGGAAAGGCGAGGCCGAAGAGTCCTTGTTCTCCGCAACAGGATACGTAATCCGAAATGTCAAGAAAGGGAGTCTCAAGTAGGCGACCATCCTTCAAGATCCGGATCTTTCCTCTCTGCTCTGCTACGAAGATACGACCTCTGCCGTCGCCCGCGTGCGAAATCAGGACCGGGAGATCCAGTCCGGACACGGTCTGCTCCAGGCGCACCCGTGGCAGGGCGCTTTCCGTTGGCATGGAGTCAGCAGACGTGCCAAAGACTCTGACTTCATGCCAGGCAATGGCATCCTGGCCCTGCAGAGAGAGCAGCATCAGTTCATTGGCAACTTGCGGGGGGTCGATCGGGATAGTCAGTAAGCGCTGGCTATTGGGCCGGACATCCTCAAGGCGCTTGTAGCGTGTGCGGGTCCCTGATGCGTTGCCCAGCCAGAGTTCGAGCGTTGCCGGCGCGTGGGCGTCTTGGGGAAAGACCAGTTCTACCTGATCGATCAGGTATAGGTCGTCGAGGCGGACTGAGAACCATAGGGGCGGGGGCAGATCAGCTTCCCAGGCGGTGGCGGGATCACCGTCGATTGCCAGAGAGATAGACTCGTTGTGGGCGGATGCCAGAGCCGACCCCCGAAGGGCGACGTTTGCGCGGGCGTCTTTGCCGTTGGGCGAGATGTCGGACCTTTCGGTCAGCCGATAGAGGACCCCATCGTCGAAGCTGGTGGCATAGAGGTTGCCGACTCCGTCCTGACCTATGCTACTGATGGAGAGGGGCGTGTTCAACAGTAGCGTGCTCTTCCATCCCAATTCATGCGGGGAATCCGGGCGTTTCAGCGCCCAGATGCGGCCGCTGCAGAAGTCGGAATAGAGGAAGAGCCCCTGCAAGGCGGGGGACCCGGGTCCGCGAAAGACGGCGCCGCCGGTGAGGGCGCATCCCTGCGAGTGGTCATATTCGGCGACGGGAAGGGTCAGGGAATCGGCGGTGCATGGCACGACAAAGTTGTCGAAGCAGAGGTTCGCCTCCATTCTGAACCAGCCATAGTCTTCGCCCCCGGCGCTTGATGCTGGTTGGAAGTTTATTTCTTCGCGACGCCGGTGCCCCGAGTCGGGGATAAAGAGATCTCCTGTTTCGCCGTCGAAGGCGAAATTGCCGGGGTTGCGCAGGCCAAGTGCCCAGATTTCGCCGCGGTAGCCGTTTTCGTGCGCGAATGGATTGCTTTCCGGAATGCGATATGGCCTTACGCCCGATTCGACATCGATGCGCAAGAGCTTGCTGAGTAGCGTGTCGCGGTCGAGTGCCGGATTCTCGGGATAGCTGAACGAGCCTCCATCCCCACTGGATATATAGAGGTAACCGTCTCGGGGACCAAATGCCATGTGGCCGCCGTTGTGGTGTTCGGCTGGCTGCTCGATGGTCAGCAAAATCTCTTCACTATCGGGGTCGGCTCGGTCGGAGTCCACTGTGGTGTGGAAGCGGCTGACAACGGTATGGCCTTCGGCATTTGTATAGCTTACGTAGACGTGCCCCGGGGCGACGGATGAGGGCGGGAAGGCGATGTCGATCAGGCCGCGGTGCACACAGCAGCGGACCCGTTCGGAGATGTCCAAGAAGGGGGTGTCAAGGGGAGTGCCATTCTTCAGGACGCGAATGCGTCCTTCTTTCTCAGCTACGAAGAGGCGCCCACTCTGATCGTTGGCATGGGTAACCTGGACCGGCATACTCAGGCCGGATGCGATGGGTTGGAGAGTCAGCCGAGGCGTGCTGTGCGTGGCAGGCGACTCTGTTACAGGTAACCCGTACACGCTAATTTCGCGCCATGCTACCCAACTGGGGCTGTCAAGTGTAAGTATGAAGACCTCGTCAACCACCTGAGGGGGGTTTAGTTCCACGTTAAGAATCTGACCATCTTCTGTCGGGACATTGGAGAGCCTGGTGAAGAGTGTACGGCTGCCGGAACCGTTTCCCAGCCAGATCTGGTGTGACGTTGGGCCTGCGGGCGACTGTGTTACCGCCATCTGTATTCGGTTTACCAGGTAGAGATCGTCAAGAACGACGGAGAACCATTGCGGGGCGGGCTGCTGTGAGCTCCACACTGAGGAGGAGTCGCCGTCAATTGCCAGATGGGCAGTCGCGGCATCGACAGCCAGAAGGCCGGCAGCGTCTCTGGTTGAGGCGGTTGCGTATCCCCTTAGGGCGACGTTTTCTCCCAGTGGTTGTGGCCCAAAGGGGGAAGCCACCCAGGTCGATGCGGGAGAAACTGAGAGAGTGAGGTTGGCTATCGGGACTGGTATTTCGGCCGCTTGGCCGTTTTGCGAGGCTGATTCACATGCCGATGCAATCAAGATTGAAATGGCCAACAGAAGGAGGCCGACAGATCTTTTCATGGAGTCAATAGAGTTGCCAAAGATCGAACTGGTGTTGGATTGAATACTTCGTTATTTGCATAATTCTTCGCGCCAGGGGCCATTTTGGGGTTCGGCCTATTCTTTTGCAAGGGTGTAGATTGCCCCATCTTCTTCTGCATGGATTGTGAAGTATACATTGCCGTCTTCGTCGGTTCCCACACTACTGACCGGCAGGCCAGCGGATGCTAACAGTTGACTTCGCCAGACGGTTGATTTTCCTCTGACGGTATTCTCTTTGGAACGTTGTATTCCCCAGATTTTGCTCGTACAGAAATCTGCGACGATGAAGGCGCCTTGGAGGCCTGGGAGGCTGTCTCCGCCGTAGAGGGCTCCGCCGACGATGGCGCATCCAAGAGTGTGGTCGTAGTCGGCAACAGGCAGGACGAGTCCTTCTGCGCTACAGGTGAGGACGTCATGTTCGAAACAGATGCTGCCTTCCATGACGGGCCAGCCGTAGTTCTGTCCGCCGCCTGTACCAGCCGGCTGGAAGTTCACTTCTTCGCGTTTGAAGTTGCCGGTGTCGGGCAGATAGAGGTCGCCGCTCTGCTTGTCGAATGCGAATCCCCATGGATTGCGGAGGCCCAGCGCCCAGATTTCCGGACGATAGCCTTCGACCTGAACAAAGGGATTGTCGGCTGGTATACCATAGGGCTTTTCGGTGGACTCGACGTCGACGCGGAGGAGCTTGCCGAGCAGGGTATCGGTGGTCTGGCCTCGATAATCGGGATCGCGAGGGAGACCACCGTCGCCGCTTCCGATGTAGAGGTAGCCGTCCTGGGGCCCAAATGCCAGATGGCCACCATTGTGGTTCTCGTGAGGCTGGTCGATGGTGAGAAGAATTTCCTCGCTGTTTACGTCGGCGAGATTGGGGTCGTCGGTGGTGGAAAATCGGCTGATGGTGGTGGCGTTGCGGCTATTGGTGTAACTGACGTAAAAGTGCCCGGACTCGGGATAGGACGGTGGAAACGCCAGTCCGAACATGCCGCGTTCGCCCTCGCAGCAGTTTACGCGTTCCGAGATATCCAAGAATGGTAGTTCGCTAACTGCGCCATCTTGTACTATGCGAATGCGGCCTGGCAACTCGACTATGAAGATGCGCCCGCTGCCGTCGCCGGCGTTGGTTACGCGTACGGGGTATTCCAGCCCCTTTGCCACTTCGGTGACCGAATAGGGGGGCGCCTCTTCTTCTGCGACAGGTGGGTCCGGCTGGACGCCGAAGACGCTGAACTCGCGCCAGGCGACCCAGCTTGGGCTGTGAAGTGTCAGGACCAGGACTTCGTCAATTGCCTGGGGGGGTTCGATTGGGACGGACAAGACTTGGCCATCTTCAGTGTGGACGTCGGAAAGACGCTTGTAGAAAGTGCGCAGACGTGACCCGTGTCCCAGCCAGATCTCGTGGGTCGTGGGGCCTGGCGGGGCCTGCGTGATGACCATTTCTACTCTGTCTACGAGGTAGATTTGGTCCAGAAGTATTGCGTACCACTGCGGTGCAGGTTGTTGTGCGCTCCAGATAGTTTCCCTGTCGCCATCAATTGCAAGATAAGCTTGTTCGTCGACGATGAGGTGATCTTCGGGCCCTCTAATGTAGGCGAGCCCTGATGCGAGGGGCACGATATTCTCGCCGAGAGGTTGGCCATGTCTTGCAGGTGAGTACGGCGATTCGGCCGGAGACAGGGAGACGGTCAGCCGGGCACTATCCGCTGCGGTAGTGTAGGAATTGCTTTCTGTTCGACCTTGCTCGTCTCCGGGTGAACAGGCGATCGCGAGCAGCGCAAACAGGGCGCTTGTAAGGGCTCGGATTGTAAAGGTCCAATTTATCATTGTATTTCTATTTAGGTCGACGGATCGTCTCAGTTTTTTTTGCGTTGAACTGTATGCCAATCCAATTACGGGACACACCTTGCTGCGGCTCACTTCTCTTCAAGCAGATAGAGTGCCCCGTCCTGGTAGCTGGTGAAATAGACGTTGCCTTTTTCGTCCTCGCCGATACTGCTGATAGGTAGCGGGGCGGTGGCTAGCAGTCTGGGTTGCCACTTTCCGTGCGAGTCTTGTTGGGACGATTCAGTGCCCAGATGCGTCCGCTGCAGAAGTCGGCAAATAGGAAGGCACCCTGCAGGTCGGTAAATTGGCTACCTCTATAGACTGCACCTCCTACGATAGCACAGCCCTGCGAGCGTTGGTATTCGGCCACCGGACGAGTGAAGCCGTCGACACGGTCACTACAAGTCCAGTATTCGAAACAGATACTGCCTTCCATTACAGGCCAACCGTAGTTCTCGCCACCTGTACTTAGGGTGGACTGAAAGTTAATTTCTTCCCGTTTCGAATGGCCTGCATCTGGTAGAAACAGGTCCCCGGTCAATTTGTCGAAGGCGAACCCCCAAGGGTTTCGGATGCCAAGTGCCCAGATTTCATCGAGGCCGTCATCAGTTTGGGCGTAGGGATTGGTAGGGGGAATCCGGTAAGGGTGTTCCACTGCGCTGACGTCGATTCGAAGAATTTTTCCGAGCAGGGAGTTCGGAAGCTGGCCGGCGTTATGGTTCCAGAGACCGCCTTCGCCGCTTCCGATGTAGAGGAAGCCGTCATTTGGCCCGAAAGCTAACGTGCCTCCATTGTGAATCTCGCCGGGTTGATCGACGACTAGCAGTTTTTCCTCGCTTTCGGGATCGGCTTTATTCGGGTTGTCGCCAATAGCGAATCGGCTAATGACCAGATTGCCATCAGTGTTGGTGTAGCTCACGTAGAATTGTCGGTTGGCGTGAAATGAAGGCGAGAAGGCAATATTGAGAAGGCCTCTCTCCTGGCAGCAACTTACGAGGCTGGTGATGTCCATAAAGGGTTCGAACCTGACTGCGCCATTCTGGATGACCTTGATGCGACCTTTTTGCTCGACAACAAAGATTCTGTCGCTGCCGTCGCCGGCATGGGTTACCTGCACTGGCAACTCGAATCCTGAGGCAGTTTTCGCCAGCTTCAGTTCTATATGTTCCTTCTTGGGGAGATTGGAAACTGGCGCCCCGAAAATGCGTAGTTCGCGCCAAGCAACCCAGCTAGGGCTCTCCAGAGTGAGTATCAGTACCTCTTCGGTGACCTGAGGAGGAGCGATTTCGACCTGCAGCAGTTGTCCGTCTTCGGTGTGGGCGGTGACTAGGCGCTGGTTGAGGGTTAGGACTCCTGACCCGTCATCAACCCAGATTTCATGGGAAGTTGGGCCGGCGGGCGACTGGGCGACGACCATTTCCGCGCGGTCCAAGAGAACAGGATTTTCGAAAGAGATTGAGAACCACTGTGTGGGATGTTTTTCAGAGCTCCAGACGGTTTGGATGTCGCCGTCGACGGCCCGTTGCGCGGTTTCCTCGTCCATTCTGAAGGCGCCATTGCGTTCCTGGGTAGATCCGCGGCTCGTTCCCATTCCAGTGATGTTTTCACTTTCGCGCGGGGTTTCAGTCAGGGAGTCCCGATGAGTTGTTGCGGCAGTTTCGCGAGTCGGCGGGGCATCTACTGGGACTGGAGCACATGAGACCAAGGCAAAGAGGCACAGAAGAACCGGCGTGTTTCTTAGCCAGTTCGGGCTTGTCAGTCGCGAATCGGCTCCCGGTTTCGTGCAGTGCGCACGCGGGAGACTTGACTGTGTAAGAACGTGCTCTTTTCTGCCGGCGTTACTCGACATTTCGATCGAAGGCATTAAAGGGAGTAAGGATCTACTGCATCGCGGAGGCCGTCACCGACAAAGTTGAAGGTGAGGACGGCTGCGATGACGAAGAAGGCGGGGATCAGGAGCCACGGTTGCTGGAGGAGGACGCTCACCAGCTGGGCTTGCTTCAGGAGGGCCCCCCAGCTGGTCTGAGGCGGCTGAATGCCGAGGCCGAGAAAGCTGAGGGCGGTTTCTGCGAGAATCATGCCTGGAATGGCGAGGGTGGCAACGACGATAATGTGGCTGAAAGCGTTGGGGAGCATGTGGCGGAAGATGATGCGGAAGTCAGAGGCGCCAGCGGCCCTTGCTGCGAGCGAGTATTCCATTTCGCGGTAGGACAGTACTTTTGCACGTACCTGGCGGGCGAGGCCCGTCCACTGGATCAGGGAAAGGATTACTGAAATGGCAAAGAATCGCTGCAAGGGGGACCATGTTGGAGGCATCGCCGCGGCGAGGGCAGCCCAGAGAGGAATTGCCGGGAAGGACATCAGGAACTCTATGACACGTTGGATCAATGTATCGAGTGCCCCGCCGTAATAGCCTGAAATTGTGCCTAGCGAGGCACCGAAGATGATGGTCAGAATCACACCGAGCAGTCCGATCGTGAGCGAGATGCGAGCGCCCATAAAGACGCGCGCGACCATATCGTGACCCAAATCGTCGCTGCCAAAGAGATAGAAGACGCCCGGCTCTTCGACCCCATATAAATGGCGGTCGAACGGAATCAGTCCAAACAGTTTGTATTCGTAACCCTTTACAAAGAGGTAAATCGGGTAGATGGTTTCGAAGTCTTCATCGTGGACCCAGCGGAAGGTGTCCATGTCGATTTTGCTGTCCAGGCCATAGACAAAGGGACGCAGGTGAAAGTTTCCCTGTTCATCGAGAAAGCGGGGCAGTTGCGGGGGCACAAATACGTAGTCTTCGTGCACATCGGTAAAGGGAACGGGGGCCAGAAAGTCAGCAAACAAGGCTGACATGTATAGGAGGATCATGACAAGGCTGCCACCGATTGCCAGCCGGTTGCGCAGAAAACGGCGCCCGATCAGCCTGGCGGGTGAAAGGGCCGCAGTTTTTCGGGCATCACTACCGGACTGAAGATCGACGGTTGAAGCGGTTGTCGCCATGATCAAGTGTAGCGGATGCGGGGATCGACCCAGACGAGCAGGATATCGGCCAGGAAGTTGCCTATAACCAGGAGCCCGGCCAGGAAGACGAGAAAGGTGCCGGCCAGGTACATGTCCTGCTCAAGAAGGGCGGTGAAGTAAAGCGGGCCTGTCGTGGGCAGGCTGAGTACCATCGAAACGATGGTTGCGCCAGAGATGATTTGCGGGAGACTGGTGCCCAATATCATGATAAGAGGGTGGATGGCATTGCGCACGGCGTGGACCCAAATAACGCGGCGTTCCGGGAGGCCCTTGGCGCGAGCGGACGTAATGTAGGCGATTTTGAGCACATCGAGAAGATTGCCGCGCATCATGCGGATGAGTCCGGCGGTGCCAGAGGTGCCGACGACAACGACGGGGATCCACATGTGTTTCAGCAGATCCCATAGTTTGGCGAAGTTCCAGGGCGCGTCCTGATATTCAGGGGAGAAGAGGCCTCCTACCGACTGATCGAAGACCATCGCCGCAATAACCATGAAGACGAGGGCTAGAAGAAAGTTGGGGATCGACAGGCCGACCATTCCGATAGTTGTGAAAAGGTGGTCGCTGGCCTGGTACTGGTGCGTGGCAGAGTAGATGCCGATTGGAATAGCGATTATCCAGGTCAAGATCAGGGTTGAAATCGAGATCAGCATTGTCAACATCAGCCGTTCCCAGATCAATTCGCTGACATCCTTATTGTAGGCGAATGACCTTCCGAAGTCTCCTTGTACGAAACCGGACACCCATTTCCAATACTGTACGTATATCGGTTGATCGAGGCCGTACTGATTAATAATTGTTTCCAGCTGGGCCTCTGTCGTTGTAGTTCCCTGGGCTTCCAGCTCTTCGCGATAGACATCCAGGTAGGTGCCAGGCGGCAGATTGATAATCACGAAGCCCACGATAGAGACAAAGAACATCGTGACCAGCATGTATAGAAAGCGGGGGATGATGAATTGTTGCAACAGCGGCCTCCAACGTGCAGCCTGTTCCTGATGTCACACAATTGAATTATACAAGAAAGCGGACGAAACGCCGGCCTGTCGGCCCGATTGAATACGTGTTTCCCAATTTCTACGCGGGAGAGAGGAGTTTGGAATCCACTCCTCTCTCCCTTTTTTGTCATCCTTTCGTTTCGCCCCTTACTGACCGGATGATACTGGATTTCCCGTCCGGTTCGGCTTGCGGCGTTTACCTACACGAGCGTTCAAATCCGTTGAAGACCGAATCAATCAGATAGGAAAACAGGTCTGCAATTCTACTCTTCGTAGAAGTAAACTTCCGGATAGGTCATTGCGCCGGGCATGCCAAGGACACCAGGGCCATGCCAACCGCCGAGCGGAAGGTCATCGCGCGTGGGTACGTTGTGAATCATGTTACCGGCGACTACGATATTGGGTGGATCGGCGATGCCGCCCAACAGGAAGGGACCTTCGTCGATGTGAATCTGGATGATCTGGAAAGTCAGTTCATCGCGCTTGGCGACATCCACTTCGGCAATTGCCTGCTTGTAGAGCTCCCACATGCGATACATGGGATCGTCGACTGGGATTTCTTCACGCGGGGGCGTGCGGTCGCGGGGGTCCAGATCCAGCTCGGTGCCCTCTTTGGGCGTGCCCTCTGCGGCCATCCATGCGCCGTATAGGGGAGCCCAGCGGCCACCGCTGCCGTAAGAAACAAGCCAGGCCGGGTAGGTCAAGACATCGGGACCATCGGGCGCGCCGCCGCCATACAGGCGAATGTCGTAGGTGGCGTTGGTTGTCATAACGCCCACTTGCGAGCCGGGAATCGAATTGACATAGGCGTTAAGGCCGACCGCTTTCCAGTCTTCAACCATGAGCTCGGCCGTTTCGAGGAAGGCGGTATTGCCAGCCGGGAAGTCGATTCGGACTTCGAGAGGTGAGCCGTCGGGGAGGTCGCGGAAGCCGTCGCCATCCTGATCGGTAACGTCGATCTCGTCGAGCAGGCTCGCCGCAAGTTCAGGGTCATAGGTGACTGCAGACTCTCGCCATTCGACCAGAATCTCTTTGCCTCTTTCCGAGCGGTTGAACTGGACTGAGTTGGGGGACATGGTGCCGGTGCTGGCCTCCTCGCCTAAGCCGAGGAAGGTGATCTTACGGATACGCTCGCGGTCCATGGCGTGGGACAGGGCTCTACGGTACTGGACTGTGCGAACGATTTCGCGTTTGCCGTCGTCGGGGTTGTTCCAGTTGACGCCCCAGGCGGGTGCGCCGCCGGCGCCGTTATCCCAGAGGAGAACGCGATAGTCGCCATTGGCCTCATTCTCCTTCAGGACTGCCAGATCGCGGAGGGAGAGATGGGGATGGGCGTGAAAGTTGACATCACCGTTGAAGATGCGCAACTTCAGCACCTCGGCATTCTCAGAATAGATCACTTCCAGCTTGTCCAAATAGGGAAGCTGGTTGCCGGCGGTATCGACAACATAGTAGTAGGGATTGCGCTCCAGAATCAGGCGGTTGCCTGGGTCAAGGGTGACTGGCATCCAGGCATTCAAGACTGGCCTGTCGGGGTTGATCCACCAGTCCTGCTTTTCGGTGAACTCTTCATAGTCGGCGGCGTCAGAGTAATCGGGATGGAACTGCTCAAGGTAGTGACGTGGATACGGCCCGAAGTTGCCTGAGATTCCGCCATTGACAAATGCAGCCAGCTCTCTCTCTATCAGGGGAGACGGGGAAACGAAGGTGAAGCGAATCGAGTAGTCGTCGATCTTCTCGGCAGTCATGGGCTGCCCGCCAACGAGTGTCCAGGCCGGCATTGCCATTGGATGGTCCGGGTTGGCAGCCATGTCCTCCCACCAGAAGAGGATGTCGTCTACAGTAAAGGGCTGGCCGTCGGACCACCTGGTCCCCTCTCGGAAATAGAAGGTCCACTCAGTGGCGTCGGCGTTGCTCTCCCAGGCTCTGGCCAGCCCCGGGCCGACGGCCGTACCGCCCTCTTCCCAATGCAGCGGCGAGTGGCCATACATATAGGCCGAAGTGCTGCGGAAATCGCTGCGGGTGGTGGTGCGCTTCAGAGTGCCACCATATTTGCCAATCTCGATCCAAGGAAGGTCGATTACCAGCGGATCGTTGGGAATACGTTCTTCGAGGGGAGGCAGGTCACCGGCAGCGACCATTTCGGCAAGCTGGGGCGCCTCGTTGGAGGACATCATTGCACCGTCGGCGGAGGCACTATCGCTGTCATCCGCGGCGGCGGCTTCTTCAGCGGCAGCCGGTTCTTCCTCGGCAGCAGGCTCGTCGCCGGCACCGCAGGCCGCCAGCACCAGCATAAGCGCCAGCAGCAGTACCCACACCGCGTATGCGGGGCGGGTGGAAGGGCTAGTTTGGACTCGTGACATCTGGAATCTCCTTTGCATGATGAACATGAGACTGAAGGGAAGGACAGGGGAGCCTACGACAGGTTCTCCCTTGCTTAATGGCGCACGTCCACATTGTAATACTCGGTATGATAGCCGGGCCAGCTGGTGTTGCGTCGATCTGCTTCGGTATCGGGCGGCACAGGCAGCGTCACCCAGTTGCCGTTCTCGACGGCCTCGGACCCGCGGGACTGGTGCCGGCCGATCAGTTCGATGCGCAGACGTTCGAGACGCGGTGAGGCTGCGGCGGCGCCGACGAGGTTGCGGAGTTCTTGCGGGTCGCTTTCGAGGTCGAAGAGTTGCTCGCTGCCGCCGACTGGGAACCAGATGTACTTCCAGCGGCCGTCGGTGATGGCGTAGTTGCCAGGCCTGTCGCGACCGCCCAAGGCGGATTCCAGGTAGGGCCGGGGCGCGATCTCCCCGCGAGCCAAGTCGACGAGATTGAGGCCGTCGACGCCGCTGGGAGGCGTGCCGCCTGCGGCTGCGACGGCGGTCGGGAGAATGTCGGCGAGGGTGACGAGAGACTGGTTGCGGGTCCCGTGCTGGCGGTTGTCCCAGCCCTGCGGCATACGCAGCGCAAAGGGGACGTGGGCTGAGGGTTCGTGGAAGAAACCCTTGGCGCCGGCGTGGTGGTCACCCAGGTATTCGCCGTGATCGGAAGTGTAGATGATGAGGGTATCGTCGAAGATGCCCATGTCCTGGAGGGCGGCGAAGATGCGACCCATGTTGTAGTCGATCTGGGTAATGACACCGTAGTAGGCGGCGCGCGCTTCGCGGATTATTTCTGGGGGCACGAGGTCGAAGGACTGTTTTTCCCGCATGAGTCGAAATGCGTAAGGCACATCCTCACCTTCACTCCAGTCGCCGAAGACCGGCGCGGGGATGTCACAGTTTCGATACATGGAGTAGTAGGGCTCGGGGGGATCGATCGGGGGATGGGGCTTGGAAAATGAGCACCAAAGGAAAAAGGGCAAGGTGGGATCGCGGCGTTCACGGATGTACTCGACGCACTGTTCGGCGGTCCAGGAAGTGAGAGTCAGCGCCTCGGGCACGGTGGCCATGCCGGGGTAAAGCTCATTTTGACCGAGGCCATGGCGCATAGGTTGGACGTCATATCCGCGACGTGCCATGTGGCGGTAGTAGTCCTCCGGCAGAATCATTTCCTGGAAGCCGTGGCGGGCGCGCTGGGGCGTGAAGTGCATTTTGCCTATGGCGGCGGTCTGGTAGCCCAAATTGCTCATGCAGGTTGGCAGCGTATTGCTGGCGTCAGGGATTGCGCGCGAGGAGGGCCCGTTGCCACTCATTCCGTGCGAGGTGACGTATTTGCCAGTCATGATGGACATACGGGAAGCGACGCAGACAGGGCAGTCGCCGTAGGCAGAGGTGAAGTTGACGCCCTCCCGGGTGAGGTGATTGAAATGGGGTGTGCGCATAAATGTTGGCGCGGCGTCGCCGGCCGCGTCGAAGCGCTGTTGGTCGGTTGTGATGAGGAGAATATAGGGGCGGTCCATGTGAAGATTGTCTCTTTTATGGGGGTAGTTACCGCGTTTTGGGGGATTATAAAGTCAAACGGTACCTACAGACAAGGCGTCGAATCTGTCGCTGGCAGGTTGAATGGAAGCCGACTTCTTGAAGGGAAGATGCAGAAAGCACAGGCCAGACTCCGTCAGGGGAGTAGGTAGATGGGACCGCAATTCTCCTGTTCTTTGACGATCAGAGTTTCTAAAGGCCTGCAGAATAGACAACGGGACGTCCTAAAAGTGATCGGCGCGTAAACCAGTGGGGTAGTCACGCTCGTGCCATAGACGGCTGAATAGAATTTTCCCCGCTCTGGCTTTCTCCCACCTTGCCGTAGGTCTGCCCAGCTGCGCTAATCTCCTGGGGAATCGTTTCTTGGCGTCGACAGGTTGTCTTTCTTCCGGCTTCAGGGCGGGGCACAAGATGCATCAAGCTGGGGTGAATCCAACTCGCTCACTGATGTCTTTTATATAGTGCAAAGCGGCGATATTCTCTCGGTCAAAGGCCTCTGTTGCCACCCAATCGGCAGGGACATCGGATACACTTCTGGCCACACCTGGCACATCTTCCAACTCAATTGAAACGACGCCGTCGAAGCCGATATCTTTGAGTGCTATCATCACGGCTTCCCAGTCAATTTTCCCTTTGCCCGGCCGCCAGTGGACATTGGTCGTGCCGTCATTGTCGGAGAAGTGGCAGTGGAAGATTCTGTCAGCCAACTGATAGATGACGACATGTGGGATTTCTCCAACCGGAAACAGGTGGCTTGGATCGAGATTCATCCCCAAGGAATCCGACGCCACATGTTCGATCAGGCGCAACATTGAGGCTGCGTTCGCCATGTACCGATATGGATGCGGCTCAAGAGCGTACTTTAGTCCTGCGTCTTCACACAGACTACAGCATTTCCGCATGGTCTCGACATAGTCCCGCCAATTCTGCTGCCAGTTGAGACCAGATGGGATATCTACCTGAAATTTCTGCGTGTGGGGCAGGTCAGTTATGCGCGGAAACTGAATGTCGAACGGATGGGCCGAAACGCTGTTGACGATCTCTGTTCCGAGTTCGACGCCTACTTCAACTACCTTCTTGAAGTGCTCGACTGATCGATCCCTTTCTCGCTCATCGGGGCTGGCCATTCCCAGCGGCGTAGAAACAAATTGAGACAGGACGAGGCCTTCACTCTCAATAATGTTCCTGAGATCTTTGATTGTCTGGGGGGTGTAGTATTCATCGAGGACTTCGCGGCGCCAGGCAATCAGCTCGACGGCGGTAAACCCTAACTTTGCGATTCTCGAGATGGACTTGGCATAGGGGGTCGTCCATTTGAATGGCCACACAGATGCGCCGAAATTCATTATGTAACCTCGCTTTCAAGCGGAGTCGGCGGCGTTCCCGAAATACGAGGGGAAAGAACGCCAAACTAAATGTTCCCTACACAGGCAGTTCTCAAATCCGGCCACGGCAAGAACTTGAGTACAGGATGGGAAGGCTGCTGTGCGGCAGTCATCGTGATTGGAATGTAACTGCTTAGCCTACGTTATGAAAAAGAGCTAATGTGCGTTTGCTCTTGGCAGACCTAGAGTAGGGCATATGAGCAAATTGGGCCAGTTGGACCGAGAGCAGTTAGAGCGATTGGACCGAGAGAGGCTGATCAAGTTGATTCTGGTTCTACAGCTGCAATATGGGGCGCAACAGGAGTTGGTGCAGCAATTGCAGCAGCAGGTGGACGTGCAGCGGGAACTGATCCAGAAGTTGCAGGATCAACTTGCGAAAGACGGTCACTACAGCGGCAAGCCGCCGAGCAGCGATGGTCCGAAGAAAGGCAAGCGTATGAGTCTGCACCGCTCTGGCCAGCGGCCGCGTGGTGGGCAGCGCGGGCACGAAGGACCCACCTTGAAGCAGGTTGCGGAATCGGACCCTGTCATCGTACGTGAGCTGGCGGCGCGCAGGCGGCGGTGCCTGTTTTCAGGTGGCATCACGGTGGGACTCCCCCGCAAAAGGGAGGCCACGTGCGGCCGGACGGCCATATTGGCGATCCTCGCCCGCGAAGTCAATAGACGAACGGAGAGAAACGACCTTCGTTGGCACAAAAGGGATCGAGGGCTTGCCTGGTCTTAGTCGTTACAGTCAGACCATTTTCGCCACTATTCGGACCAGCCATTCATAGGATTTATTGTTCACGCTTTTTTGGGGCTGGGGGCATCGCGGATTGCACCTGCGTCTTTGGACGTCGGCCAGAAGAAGCTCTCGACTTACCAGGTAAGCCCTCTTCAGAACATTTGCCACACTTGGCCGTATTTGCTACTCTTCCCACGGCTGAACCTAGAAAAAGTTGGCCAGCGCTGTCTGCCAATTCGGCCGCCGAGTATGGGTCCAAGTCCTGTCATGAACACAGTGGACCCGCCGAATGGCGCGGGACCCCAAGCCAGTTGCTTCCTCCTGCAGTTGCTGAAAACAATTTTGCTTCCGAATTGAACGGGCATCTGCAAGACTGAATTCAGGTGTCGGTGTCACCAGGAGGTGCTGGGTGCGTAAATACCTTTGGATCATTAAGACAAATAGCGGAGAGCGAAATGAGCAAGTCAAACGGCCCCAATCTTCTTTATATTCACACTGACCAGCACAGCCCACATGTTACGGGATGTTACGGCGACGATCTGGTGGATACGCCGAACCTTGACCGGCTCGCGGCCAACGGGGTCGTTTTTGACAATGCGTACTGCAGCTCGCCGATTTGCGTTCCTTCGCGCATGTCGATGCTGAGCGGGCGGCATCCATTTCAAAATGAGGTATGGACCAACGAGCATGCCCTCGAATCGAGGATTCCTACATTTGCGCATTCGATGGGCGCTGCAGGCTATCAGCCGGAGCTTGTGGGCCGCATGCACGCGCTGGGTCCGGACCAGCTGCACGGGTATGCCGCGCGTTTTGTGGGCGACCACGGTTCGAACCACCCAGGCAATCCGGGCCCTGATCGGGGCATTCTCGGTGTTACGGCCGGGCCCCATCATCTGAGCCTGGAACGCTCAGGGCCCGGTCAGAGCGCGTACCAGGTCCATGACGAGGACGTGACGGCGGTTACAATCGGGCGGTTGAACCGGTTGGGCGTCCAGAAACGGGCGGGACTCTTGGAACAGCCATTCAGTCTTTCGGTCGGCTTGATGCTTCCTCATCCTCCGTATGTGGCGCGGCAGGAGGACTACGACCTTTATGCCGAAAAGATGACTCTACCCCGCAAAGCGGGACCGGGTCCCGACGAGCAGCATCCTTTTTTGCGCTGGTGGCGCAGGTCGACGGGCATTGAGGTTATGGATGAAGAGGAGGTACGCAGGTCGCGGGCGGCTTACGCCGGTCTTGTTTACCGTACGGATGCTATGATCGGGCAGATATTGAACGCGCTGGTTGAGAATGGACTTGATGAAAATACTTTGATCATCTACACGTCGGACCATGGCGACATGCAGGGGGAGCACGGCCTATTCTGGAAGCACGTGTTTTACGAAGAGTCTGTCCGGGTGCCGCTCATCGTAAGCTGGCCGGGCCGCATTCCAGAGAATGAGCGCTGCGACAATGTTGTCAGTGCAATCGATGTTGCGGCGACGATGCTGGACGCACTGGAAGCGCCGGCTCTGCCAAACTCGGCGGGCCGCAGCTTTCTTCCTTTGATAGACGGGCGAGACGAGTCCTACGCGTGGGAAGATACGGCGTTCTCCGAGTACTGCACCGACAAATTTTCTCCCCCTGAGGGGGTTTACCAACGCATGATTCGGCGGGAAGATTGGAAGTACATTTATTATCACGAGCAGCCTTCCCAACTCTTCAATTTGAAGGAGGACCCGGAGGAGTTGGTTGACCGTGCGGAGGACCCGGGTTGCCAGAGGATTTTGCTGGACCTGCGGGGCGAGATTTTGCGGGAGTGGGACCCGGAGCAGGTGCGGCGGAAGATGGCGCAGAAGAACGCGGACGAGCCGATCCTGGTGTCCTGGGCACGCAATACGGGGCCGGAAGAGCGCTATCGCTGGCCCATGGTGAAGGAGATGAACTGGCTGGCTTGACAGGAGGGGGGCGCGTTTCGGCGTGGAGGCGTCTTCCTACTGACAGTCCTTAGTAATTCTACATTTTGTTTCCAAAGTACGTGTGTCCCTAGTGGGTCCAATGGGCGCACGGCTGGCTCTTGCTGAATAATGGGGTGATTTGAGGCGCCTGGTCGCTCTGGTGACTGCATTCCTCATGCAACCCTTCCTCTTAGATTGCGGCAGTTCCGTCCCAAGTTGGAGACAACCTTCCCTAGAGATTGCCTGATTCCCGGCTTTTGTGGTCGGGTTCCTCGCATCGCGTCGTACGTTTGCTGAAGCTTCTACGGAACTGCAAGGGGCGGGGGTCAGAGGTCAGAAACTGCAGGGGCAATGGCAGAGACTTTCGGTGCGTGGTTGCCTCTTGTACGGTTCGGGAGAAGGGCGTGGGTGTGGTGGTTTGAGGGTGGGCTCGAGGGCGGACACTTGGTTACAGATGGGCGAAAGCTAGTCCAAGTAGGCAGGTGCGAGAGTTTCGCTGCTGCAAGGGGCCGGCTTTCATGGGGAAGCTTGCCTATTCGGGTTCAGGGTTGACGGGCTGCAGGTCACCGGTCGGGGTGTGAAAAACGGTGTTGAAAGGGGGTTCAGAGGGTCTAGTGGGGCATTTGGTCTAGTTTTTGTCCTAATTTGGGGAACTTTTCCGGTATTTGTTCAGTCTTATTTGCCATCGGGAAGGTAAGAGATTTTGAAGATTTGAAATTATGGATAGAATGTTGCCATGGCTACTGTCACCCGACGGATTAAGCCGGATGTAGCTGTCTCCGATCCCCCAGTGAGGCGGCATTCGGGCCGGCGGATTCGGATCCTGGTACAGTTGTCAGCGTTGACGGCTGCGATCGTAGGGCTCTGGTTGCTTTGGAACTTAACAGCTAGCACAGTTGAGATCGAGGTAGACGGAGTCACCAGAACAGTGCAGACCCACAGGCGGAATGTGGGTGATTTGCTGACCGACGTTGGGCTGCTGATGGGGCCGGAGGGAGTCACCGAGGCTGCTCTGGCCGAAAGTTCTTTGGTCCCTGCTCGCGTGGCACAGGCCCATAGCGCGGCCAGTGAAACGCCGCCCTCTCAAGGAATTGCCCTGTCGGGGACGGCGCCCTCTGAAGGCCTCCGTATCTCCCACAATTTGGACTCCAGAATTACAGATGGTCTGCGCCTCTCAATCGAGAGGCCGCAGCGCTTCCGTATCGTCGCGGACAGACGGGAATACGAGGTTGCGAGTTGGGCGAAGACACCCGCTGAGCTCATGGCCGACGCTGGGATCCCCTTTAGTCCTCGCGACCAGGTACTGATTTACGGCACGGAAATTGGTTGGTACGACGTGATTCCGCTGGGACCGAGTCAAGTCAGCGAGACGCGTCTTTCGGGCGGGCCGGTTTGGGACAAGGTTGAGAAGGCACCAATGTTGATAGATGTCAACCGTTCGGTCCGTCTCACAGTCTATGAGGACGCGATCCCCTTTACGATACACACGCTGGCAGATACGGTGGGCGAAGCGCTACGCGATGCGCAGTTCACAGTCTATCTTGGCGATGAAGTTCAGCCTGCGCTGGGCACACGTGTCAGCTCGGGACTGCGTGTGTTCATCCGGCGCAGCGTACCGGTAAGTCTGGTGGCAGACGGCGTGCTATACAGAACGCGTACGCTGAGCAGTTCAGTGGCGGATGTTCTGGCGGAGATAGGGGTTGGGCTCACAGGTCTTGACGAGGTGTCGCCCCAGTTGAGCAGCGGGCTAACCCAGGACATGCAGATTCGGATTGTTCGCGTACGTGAAGAGGTCGAAGTCGAAGATGAGATCGCTCCGTTTGAGACTGAGTGGGTGGGGGACCCGAACCTGCCGATCGACACTCTCTTAGAACATGAAGGGGCAGAGGGCATTACGCGGAGGCGCTTCCGGGTTCTGTATCGAGACGGAGAGATGGTTGACCGTTCGCTGGAAGACGTTTGGGTGGCACAGGAGCCGAGCAACAAGCGGATCGTGTACGGCCAGAAGATAGCACCGCAGACTTTTGTCACCGAAGATGGACAGGAGATCACCTACTGGCGCAAGATCAGAATGCGGGCAACCAGTTACAGTGCGTCCACGGCAGGAGTCTCTCCGAGCGTACCGTGGTACGGGTTTACCCGTACTGGGGACCGGATGCGGAAAGGGGTCGTAGCGGTAGATCCGAGGATAATTCCACTGCGAACCCAGGTTTACGTTCCTGGTTACGGTTTGGGAGATGCGCTAGATACCGGGGGTAACATTCAGTTCAGGCGCATTGACCTTGGATATGACGACCACAATCTGGTGTTGTGGAGCCGCTGGGTTGACGTTTACCTTTTGTGGCCGCCGCCGCCTGACAATCAAATTGAATGGGTGATTCGGAACTGGCCGATTGAGCCGCAGTAACGGCAAGAGCAGGGCCAAAGCGCAGCACATATACGTACCAACTGAGCTGTCAGTTGGTACTTTTTTTATTCGCCACCTTCCTCAGATTGCTACATTCCCTCATTGACGGGTACTCGTTCTGCGTCAGGGCGAATACGGTTGCATGGGGCCCAGCCGACAGAAATGCGAGGCCTGGCGGCTAACGCATTTCTCAGATGGCAATTTGGACCGGTTTGGGAGCATTCTCAGTTCCAGTTTTGTGAGCGTGGTAGAGAATACAGAGTCACGGCGATCAAGGTGATATTGTGTCGTAACTTTCGTGAGCGCCCGTGATAAAATTATTGAGCAATTCGCAAATAAACTGCTGGCAGCGGATTCTAGATTTCTAACTTGCTGTGGCGGAGATTTCCTGGAACAGATGCAATCTATTGCGCGCAAGCCTACTTCGATAGTCATACATTTTGTTCTGGGGGCGGTCATTTTGGCCGGGCTGGGCTTGAGAACCTGGAACGTCAGATTCGACGGCGGGTTGAATTCTCATCCTGATGAGCGAAGCACAACGTGCTTCTATGCGCCGACGATCGGTTGGCCGGCGTCGGTCGATGAGTTTCTCGATCCGCAACGCAGTCCGCTCAACCCTCTTTGGGACCGTAAAAACGAGCGGCGCCGATCGTTTACGTACGGGCACTTTCCGCTCTATCTGGGTGTTTTGACCGGCGAATTGCTTGGCGGTCTAGCCGGACCGGCGAAGTTGCTGCCCTTTTCTGATCGGACGATAGGACTGATGGAGCGGGCCAATACCGCGTGCGAAGGTGTGGCTATCGCGGGCCGGTTGATGATGGCGTTGCTGGATACCTTGACGATTTTTCTGCTCTTCCTGCTGGGACGAAGACTTTACGGCGCGTTGGGGGGTCTGCTGGCGGCGACATTTTACGCGTTCACTGCCCAGGCAATTCAGCTGAGCCATTTCTTTGCGATGGACCCTGCAAGCACGACGTTTGCTGTGCTGGCGGTGTACGGGGGCGTGCTGATGGTGCAGGAGCGTTCGCGGCGGGGTGTACTCCTGGCGGGAATCGGCGCGGGATTGGCGATCTCTTCCAAATTCAGCGCGCTACCGATACTGGCGGTACCATTCACGGCGGCACTTATTCTGGAATGGAGGAGGGGAGACCAGACTCAGTCGATCGACGGGGAGCGGAGAGCAGGGGGCTCTCTTCATTTGCTTTTGGTCGCCTATCTCGCCGCTGCAGTCGTTTTCTTGGTCACCAGCCCCTATGCCGTGCTCGACTGGGTGAGTTTCATCCAAGCTACGCTGGTGGAACAGGGTCGGATGGTGCGCGGCGTGGTTGATTTTCCCTTTACCCGTCAGTACCGCAATACGGTCCCCTATCTTTATTCTATTGGACAGCAGGTTGTCTGGGGGATGGGCTGGCCCTTGGGATTGGCAGCGCTGGCCGGAAGCGCATGGGCGGTGGGGAAGACGGCTTTCTACCGGGCGCGAGCCGACGAGTTGATTGTTTGGGCGTGGGTGGTGCCGTATTTCGGCATTACGGGCGCGTTTTTGGCCAAGTTTAACCGGTACATGAGCCCTGTGCTGCCGTTTATCCTACTCTTTGCAGCAGGGTTGATCGTCTGGCTATTGCAGTCGAGAGTCAACCCGAAACTGCGGCTGGCCGTGCGAATTCCGGGCGTAGTACTGGCTCTTGTCGCTGTTGGGGGCGGTGTGTTTTGGTCGCTCGCGTACACCAACGGCGTCTATGGGAGCGAGCATACTTGGGTGACGGCGAGCCGCTGGGTCTATGCCAACGCGGAACCGGGTTCGGTCATTTTGTGGGAGTCATGGGACGATCCGCTGCCGAAGAGCCTTCCGGGCGAACCGGGGATGGATATGGGCAGCCACGGCCTGCGGCATATTGACTGGTCGCCGTATGAGGAGGATACCGCGGAGAAGTACGAGATACTGCGGGAAAAGCTGCAAGAGGCGGACTACGTCATCTACAGTTCCAAGCGTATCTACGAAAGCGTGGATGAGTTGCCGGCGCGGTATCCGATGACCAACCGCTACTATGAGCTAATGTTCGGCGGGCAGTTGGGCTTTGCGCTGGCAGCTGATTTCACGACGCCGCCCGCTCTGCTGGGCCTGACGTTCGCGGACCACGGGGCAGACGAAAGCTGGAGCCTATATGACCACCCGCGGGTGTCCATACTGGCAAAGGAGCGGGCGTTGAGCGGCTCTGAAATCGACAGCCTGTTGGACGGGTCGTGGGAAGGCGCGGTGCACTGGGATCGGGGACGTGAGCCAGCGCTCGCGCCTCTTTTGAATGCGATCGGATTGGGAAGTGCGCCTGAGAGCCAGGACCGGGGCCTGATAAACATAGTGCTTGCGTTCGTACAGGGCCATGAGATCGCTGAGGGCAGCGACGGCGGGGCAGCCAACGGAGCAGACGGTTCACAATCGTCGCTTCTGCTGGCAACGCCGCTGAGGGAACTGCCTTTGGTAGACAATTACAGATGGAACACGGCCGCCAGCAATGCGCCCTGGCTTGCGGTAGGCTGGTGGTGGCTGGTCGTTTCTCTGCTCGGCTGGACTGCATGGCCGCTTGCCTTTTCACTGTTCCGCGGTCTGCGGGATCGCGGTTTCCTGCTGGCCAAAACGCTTGGGTGGCTGCTGAGCGGGTGGCTGCTGTGGGTGTTTGCCAGCTCTGGCCTGGCCCAGAATTCCGTGCGCAATGCGTGGCTGGTGGCGGGAATGGTTGTGCTCGTAAGCGCTGCGGTGCTGGTCTTCACGTGGCGGGACATGCTCTCGTTTTTGCGGCGCATGTGGGGGATCCTTCTTTTCGGGGAAGGTCTGTTCGCGGGCTCGTTCCTGTCCTTTGTGCTGATTAGGCGGGCGAATCCAGACATATGGCAGCCCTGGTTCGGGGGCGAGAAGTTCATGGAGTTCGCGTTCCTGAACGGGATACTGCGGAGCCCGTATTTTCCACCTGTGGACCCGCATTTTGCGGGCGGGTACATCAACTATTACTACTACGGGATTTATCTGGTTGGTTACCTTATCAAGTTGACCGGCATCTACGCGGAAGTGGCATTCAATCTGGCCATTCCCATGCTCTTTGCGCTCACAGTGGTAAACGCGTTTGCCGTGGCCTATTCTGTGAGCGGGTTTCAGTCGCACGAGAGTCGGAGAGGACATCCGACAGAAGCGGCCGGCGAGCCGCGTGCGGAGCCTGAGCCAGCTGGGGAGCCGGAGATTCCAGCCGCCCCAGTTGAAGCGTTCGGGCCGGAGGAACTGACTGCTGCAGGGCAGAGCGACGGTCCACCAGTGGGAGACGTGACGGAACCACAGCCCTCCGACATTTGGCGCGGCAGTCCTCACTGGGCGCTGGAAAGGGGCGCCCGACCGGAGGCAACCGGATTGATCAGCTTGGAACCGGAGGACATAGTCGGCACCGAACATGAGGCCGAGGTGATGAACAGCGAAGGTCTTCTAGAAAGGGAACATTCCAGAGGGGGATCTGTTGTACACCAGCTTCCCTGGTACGAAGGCGTAGGCGCGGCGCTGCTGGCTCCGCTGTTTGTTGCTATTTTCGGCAATCTGGCTGGCTTCGTGCAGTTGGTGCAGTCGCTGAGCAGAGTCAGCGAGAGCGGATTCGAGAGCAGTTTTCCCGGACTTCAAGGGGCAGTCCATGCAGTGAGTGGACTGTGGCGCGTCTATATTTCCGGCGCTGCATTGCCCAGGTATGATTTTTGGGCGCCGAGCCGGGTGATCCCGCACACGATCAACGAGTTTCCCTATTGGAGCTTTACTTACGCGGATCTACATCCGCATATGATCGGCATTCCATTCTCGATTTTCTTTGTGGCGCTTGTCCTGGCACTACTGAACAGCGATAGCCTCAGTTGGGGGAAGAACTGGTACAACGTGGGTTTGCTCGTCGTCGGTCTGGCCTTCACTTTGGGCGTGCTGGCGGCAGTGAATCTGTGGGACCTTCCCACATACCTGGGGTTGGGTGTGCTCGCCCTAGCGGTCACACTTTATCGCAGGGGAGGCCGTCTGCAAGTTGTGCTGGTTGCTGTGCTAGGAATTGTCA
Organism: Caldilineaceae bacterium; assembly: GCA_958295845.1. Classification (GTDB taxonomy): domain Bacteria; phylum Chloroflexota; class Anaerolineae; order Caldilineales; family Caldilineaceae; genus Bin5. Next base: position 2,093,257 of record OY282376.1, on the reverse strand, counting down.
TTGGGGTCGGGGCGTACCTTCTCTTTCTGCCCTTCTTCAACAGCTACTCGAATGTCGCGGCCAGCGGTATCGGGTTGGTGCGGTCGCCAGATGAATTGGGCAAGTGGACGCAAATTTGGGGGTTTTTCGCTTTTGTCATCTTTACGTGGCTGGTAGTAGGGCGGGGGGAATTGCGCCGCATTCGCTATTTGCGTGTTCACAGGCTGCTCGTACAGCGGCCGACAGTTGTCTATTTTAGCGGGGTTTTTCTGCTTCCGGCGCTTTTTCTTGCATCACTCTTGCTACTCCTGTTCACGAATCAGACGGTGCTGGCCATCTGCTTGCCGGCGCTCGGTATAGCTGGTTCGCACATCTGGCGGAGAGGGAGGGCGGTCGACACGGGGACAGTATGTGTTGCGCTGCTGGCTGTGACCGGCCTGGCTGTTCTGGCCGGTACGCAGGTAGTTTACCTGAAGGACCATTTGCAGGGCGGCGACGCCTACCGAATGAACACGCTCTTCAAATTCTATAACCAAGTGTGGGTGCTATGGGGCTTGGCGGCGGCGATAGCACTGCCCAGGATATACGCCCGTTTTGAGACGATGCTGCGGGGCGGAGATAGAGAAGAGGGCATGGCTTCAGCTCCTGTCGAATCCTGGAAACTGCGCCCCCAGCTCAGGCTGGCGTTTGACACAGTTCGAGGCGCCTGGGGCACGGTCTTCCTCATCCTGCTAGCTGCGAGCCTGGTCTATCCGCTCCTGGGGACGCCGTCGCGGCTGTCGCAGCGGTTTCCGGGCTGGCGGCCTCCGATAGGGACGCTGAACGGAATGGCTTTCATGGAGAACGGGGTCTACCACTGGCCTGACAGTAGCAATGCAATCGAACTCCAGTACGATTGGGAGGCAATCCAGTGGCTCCTGGAGAATGTACAGGGAAATGTTGTCCTGGCTGAATCTGCTCAGCTTGATTATTACCGGGCTGGTGGCACACGTGTGGCCAGCTTAACGGGGTTGAGCGGGTTGTTGGGAATGCATGCAGGGGAGCAGCGTTACAGTAAGGACGTTGGCGAACGTCACGGGAAACTTTCCGAGTTTTGGAATACGGAGGATTTGAAACGCATAGAAAGCCTCATTGACGAACTGGAGATCGGCCTCATCTACGCGGGCCAGCTGGAGAGGCATCAACATCCTGGCGCTGAAGCAAGGCTGGCGGCGTTGGCAAAGTCCGGGATTCTTGAGTCGGTCTATCGAAATCCCGAGGTGACAGTTTACGCAGTTCCCTCTTATATTCAGGGCCAGTTAGAGGGCCGATAGGGGGCGGATGCGCCAACTCACTCGATTGGCGCCGCTGGCGGCGGGCGTCTGGAACAGGGCGCCGCAGTGGTTGCGCGGGGCAGTCACCTGGGCGGTAACGGGCAAAGTGATGGTAGGGGTAAGCGGTGTCCTGCTGAACGATGAAGGGCAGGTTCTGCTGTTGCGCCATCGTTTTCATAACACGCGGTTGTGGGGACTGCCCGGGGGCTGGCTGTCTCCCGGCGAAACGATTTACAGCTGCTGGCGGCGGGAGGTGAAGGAGGAGCTGGCCTTGGAGACATCGGTTGAATCTGTTGTCTGCCATCGGGCGACGCGTCGTATTCTGGAGTTCTATTTGTGGGGGCGAATTGCCGGCGGGGAGATGAAGATCGATCCTGTGGAGATTCTGGAGGCCCGCTTCTTTGCGGCAGACAAGCTGCCGCCGATGGAGTCATTTGGCAGACAGGTGATCCGGGAGGCAGTAATTCAGATCGAGGCTAAGGAGTCGAGAAGAGTGGGCAGGACAGATCAGGTGGCAGGGGGCTTTTCCGGGGAGACGGCTCGTGAGACATATCCCTTCTCAGGGGGTGATGGACCGGTAGAGGCTGACAACGGAAGAGGGGACGCGCCGCGTGCGTGAGATCGTCGTTGCTTTCCTGGGCTGGTACGCAGTAACGCAGATTCTAAGCGTCGCGGCGATGCCATTGGCGTTGAGACATTTCCGCGCTTTGCCAGATCGAGGATACGCTTTTTCTCGCGTTCTGGGAATCTTCCTGGTCAGCCTGCTGCTTTGGCTGGGTACCAGCTACGGTTTGCTTCGCAATACATCAGGGGGAGCATGGCTGGCCACACTCCTTGTTGCTCTGTTCAGCATCTGGGCTCTCTGGCGCGGGGGTGAAGCTGACGGCAACGGTGGACGCGCCGGATTCGGCTCATTATTGAGGCTGCTGCCATCCTGGAGCTATATTGTCGGGGTCGAGCTGTTATTTCTGGTAGCGTTCGCGGCCTGGACATGGGTACGTTCACATGACCCTGCGATCAGCCACACTGAACAGCCAATGGACCTGATGTTCATCAATGGAATCTGGACCAGTGCCACATATCCGCCGCGAGATCCCTGGCTGTCCGGCTATGCCATCAGCTACTACTATTTCGGCTATTGGATGATTTCGACGCTGGCTCATCTGGCCGGCCAGTTGCCAGAGGTCGCCTACAATCTGGGACAGGCTTGCTGGTTCGGCCTGCTGGTCACGGCAAGCTTTGGGGTGGGGTATAACCTGTTTCGTCTGGGTTCCAGAGGGAAGGTTGAGGAGGGGAAAGGCACTGAAGATTCCGATGTCCGTGTGGTTCGCCCGATGGTTGGGAGGTCCGCAGGTTCATTCTCTTTCGTGGCTGGGCTGCTGACGGCGGTCGCGGTGGCGTTGACCTCAAATCTGCATGTAATTCTCGAGTGGCTCTATGCCCAGGGCGTGCAGATACACGGCTTGATTCAGCTGGTTGATGTATATAACTTTCCGGAGCATTCACAGGTGACCGGCAGGTGGTACATAGACAGCGGATGGAGCTGGTGGTGGCGAGCCAGCCGCGTTATCGAAGATATCGACCTTGATGGGAACCACATTGAGATTATCGACGAGTTCCCGATCTTCAGTTATGTACTTTCGGACAATCATCCCCATTTGCTGGCAATGCCTTTTGTACTTCTGGTCGTTGCCATGGCTTTGAACTGGTTCAGTGCGGATGGTTCGGACCGTCGCGAGACGCCGGCAAGTCTGGGCAGAAGCAGCGGAGAAAGACGAGGCGGGATCGGCTCTTTCCTATCGTCGGTGGGTACTGATCTCCGGTCAGTTACATCGATGTTAGGCGGCGCGGGGATTGTGCTGATTGTGGCAGCGGCAGGCGCACTACTTTTTCTGAATACCTGGGACTTCCCTCCTTACTGGCTCCTGCTCGTATTGGTGGCGATGTTCACGGGAGCCCGCAAGACTAGAGATGTTGTGGCTGTGCTGCAGAGGGCGCTGACTCGGGGGGCCATCGTTGGGGTTACGGTTGTCCTGGGGGCCTTCCTACTGTATGTGCCGTACTTTCTGACGGCGCAGAGTCAGGCGGGCGGCATTTTGCCAAACTTGCTCCACCCAACGCGAATACCACAGTTTCTGTTGATGTTCGGGCATTTCCTGCTGGCCGGCGCGGGCCTTCTCATACTGGGATGGCGGGAGCAGCGACCGCCGGCGGGTGTAATGGTCGCGGCGGGGATTTTCGTCCTGGGTCTGCCTTTGGTCTTCCTGGTCGCGACCGGGCTGCTGTCAGCATACGCTGCAGGCGACTCTGGTGAAATGCTGGCGAGCATTGTCCGGCGGCGGCTGGGACAGCCCTGGACGTTTCTGTTACTGGGCGGACTTACGGCGATCACGTTGAGCCTACTCTGGCAACGGTTGGCCCTGCCGGGCAATGGCTCGCAGACGACCACATTTGTCCTTTGCCTGTTTGCAATTGGGAGCTTACTGACGTATATGCCGGAGTTTGTGTATCTTCGCGACAACTTCGGCACCCGCATGAATACGGTATTCAAGTTCTATTATCAAAGCTGGTTGTTGTTCGGGATTGCAGCGGCATATGCGATCGCGAGGTACTTGGAATTGGCGGTGCGCCGCATCGGTCAAGTGGGAGGTGGAGGGGCTGCCCTGCCCGCCTTGGGACTGGTTCCATCGGTTCTTTCTCTCCTACTCATCTTCGCGTGCCTTGTCTATCCTGTGGCTGGGGCGTATGCTAAGATTAAGGGATTCGGTACGAGAGAGCCGACGCTTAACGGCCTGGCCCACGTTGGTGACGAGGAGTTAGCAGTTATCGACTGGATCAGGCGAAATACGCGTCCTGAGTCGGTGATTCTGGAGGCCAAGGGGGCGAGCTACGGATTCAATACGGCGCGGATCAGCGCGGCAACGGGCCGGGCCACATTGCTGGGATGGGATGGACACGAGGCCCAATGGCGCGGGCGCGCCTATGGAGAGATGGCGGTCGGACGCGCCGAAGCTATCCGGGAAGTCTATCAGTCGCCCCGGCCGTCTACGCTGGAGGAAACACTGAATCGCTGGCAGATTGACTATGTCCTTGTTGGCCCAGAGGAACGCACCCAGTATGGTATAGCGCCTGCGCTGGAATACCAGTTGGGCCAGATCCTCGAACTGGCATATGAGCAGGGAAGTTATCGGATTTACCGCGCGATGGGCGCGTCAGACAGATAGGAAAACGGTAGAAGAGGTAACAGGCTGCAGGTGACTCCAGGGACAGCGCAGGATCAGAGAGTAGGTAAGAGGCCACTTACTGAGGGCCAGCCAGCTACAGAACCGTTTCACGGCGCGCAGGCGGCGGCGTCGGAAGGCAGTGTGGCGTCGGAAGGCAGTGTGGCGTCGAAAGGCAGTGCGCCAACGGTGGAACAGGCATTGTACGCGATTCTGTTCATGCTGGCACTGGGAATTCGACTTTTTTCCCTTGGCGACTTAAATCTCGTATCTCCCTTAGAGGCTGCTCAGATCTGGCCCGCCTGGTTGGACCATTCGGCCGGTATACTGGAAGAAATCGGACTACCTGACCCACGCCCACCCGCCAGCCCTTTACTGTATACGATTCAGCGCGCCCTGTTTCTTGTGACAGGGGGCGGGAGCAGCTTCTGGGCCCGTTTTCCGTTGGCGTGCGCAGGGGCGGGTCTGGTTCTGGCGTCCTGGGGGTTGCGGCGCCGGGTGGGACTCGAGGGCGCGCTGATTGCAGCTGTGTTATTCGCTTTCGATCCATGGTTGTTATCGTTCAGCCGGCTGGCTGATGGGTCGACCCTGTCGGTCTTGACTGGTGTACTGCTTCTGAATGGGCTGTTCGATGACGGAAATGAGGGCGTGCAGTTAAATCGGCTTGCGGTGACTGGGGGTCTATTTCTGATCAGCGGCCCGCTAGCGTGGCTGTTGCTGCCAATAGTCTTGTACGCTTTCTATTTGCTCAGGGGGAGCCAGCTTGCGGCTCTCTTGCAGGTCAAAGGGAGGCAGGCTGCACTAATCTGTGCGGGAACGGCTGCTTTGGGATCGACGGGTCTTTTTTCGAATCTTGCTGGGTTATCGGCCATTGGAGAAAGCGTGGGAACTGCCGTCGCTCACTTGGTGGGCTGGTCGGGGACTACAGGGGTTCTGCTGGGGGACCACAATTACACAGTAACGTGGGCGCTATTGAGGCTGCTGGTTGATGAACCGTTCCTTCTTTTGTTCGGAGGCGCGGGGGTGGCAATCGCCCTCTACAGGACAGCATTCTTTGCCGGCAGCCAGGCGGGGCAGGTTGTCAACGATGGGGAAGTCGTCGAAGCCGGAAGACGAGCAGTTCTCGACGCGATGTGGCTAAAGGTGCTCAGTGCGGGTACGGCCTGGGGCCTACTGTTGATCCTGTTACCGGGGCGCACACCTGTCAGCCTACTCGTTTCTGGATTGATGTTGTTACTTTTGGCGGCGGGAACGGCAACGCACTTGTTGCAGATGGCACCAGTTGGAATCCTGTTTCGGGACAGCGCACGTATGCCGGCGTTTGCTACGATGGGGATACTGCTGGTGACAGCATTTTTCTGGACGGGCACTATCAGCCTTTCGATGCGAGACGGCAGTCTTGATTCCAGGCTGGCTACTTTCTATCTGTTGATTCCCGCGCTTGGCGCGTTTTTCGTCTGGTGGTCCGGGTATAGTGCCAGTGCACATGTTTTCGGTTTCCTGACTTTGATTGCGTTTTTTCTGGCCCAGGTAAGCGGTAGCTGGATGCTGAATCTGAGGCCGGAATACGAGCATAGTCGATCACTTTTTGCTGAGACCGGCGACAGCGGAATGGTACTATTGGCGGAAGATATTGCCCGCCTGAGTTCCTTGCGGACAGGTGATCCTACTGAAGCACCGGTCTATTTGCAGATAGAGCAATCCCATTTGCCTTTCTTTTACTGGCATTTGCGAGCAATGAGCGATCTGCGTTGGCACCCCGGAATCGACTTGACGGGCGTCGAGGCGGAAGCTCTGGTGGTGTCTCGGGGCACGCCCGGAAACAGGGAAGAATGGGACCTGCTGCCCGCCGGTTTCGTTGGAAGCAGTTACTCTGTGACACAGCACTGGTTGCCCACAGAGTTGGAGAGTACAGGGGCTCTATTGAGGTGGATGCTCTATCGTGAGAGGCGGCAGATTCCGGGGAGCGTCCCGGTACGGCAAGAGGTAGAGCTTTGGGTTATACGGGAGAAGTAAGCGATGGCTGAAGGACGAAACGAGAAGCAAGGCGAGACCACAAACGAAGTCGCCGAAGCGGACAATCAGGAATCTTCTTCTGAGATTCTTGTTGCTGTGGAACATGAGGAGAGTTTGGAGGAAATGCCGCACCCCAAGGACTCACCACAGTCCTTACCGACGGACAGGATTGGGCCGTCAGAGAGTTTCCTCAACTCGAACCTATTTGACTTAATGCGGGCCAATTGGGAGGCCGTAGCCTGGGCACTCATCCTGGTCGTCGCGATAGTCAGCCGGTTTTACGCGCTGGGCGTCCGCGGGATGAGCCACGATGAGAGTTTGCACGCCGTGTACTCTCTCGATCTCTATCGAAAAGGCAGCTATCAACACAACCCAATGATGCATGGGCCGTTCCTCTTCCATGCAAACGCTTTCATTTACCTTCTGTTTGGGGTCAGCGATGCCACAGCCCGTGTCATGCCGGCCCTGGCAGGCATTGGGACCATCATAGCGGCGTGGTTTTACCGACGTTGGCTCGGGCGAACTGGCGCGTTGCTTACCGCGCTGCTCTTGCTTTTCAGTCCCAGCATTCTCTTTCACAGCCGGTACATTCGGAACGATATCTACATCGTCTTTTTCTCGATGGTCTGGGTGTACTGCATGTTCCGCTATGTTGAGGAGCGGAAACTGAAGTGGCTCTACATTACCGTGACCGCGATGGCGCTTGGATTTGCTGCGAAGGAAAACCAGTTCATGTCGGGCACGATTTTTGGTGTCTTCATGGTGGGCGCTGCAATTTGGCGTTGGTGGACAGGACAAGAACAGCTGCGGGACAGTGCCTTTGCTGATATTGCGGTCCTGCTCCTGACTATTGTATTGCCATTTGCCGCGCCGCTCGGGCACCTCCTCCTCGGTTGGGATGCGCTCGCCTATAGTACGACCCAGGATCTGGCCAGATCGGCCATCCTGGTTTTGCTGATGACTGTACTTAGCGCAGCAGTGGCGTACTGGTGGTTTGGTCCGGCGAGCGGCAGGGAGAGTGGAGGCAGTTCGCAAGCGGGACAGGCGCAGGAGGGAAGGCTTACCTTCTCTAATTGGGCCACATTTATGGCATTGTTCTGGGCAATTGAGATCCTATTATTCACTACATTTTTCACAAATCCGGTCGATGGACTGGCGACCGGCGTGGTGGGCAGTCTCGGTTACTGGCTGGCCCAGCAGGAGGTCCAACGGGGAAGCCAGCCGTGGTACTACTATATTATGCAGAGCGTGCTCTATGAGTTTGTGCCGCTACTTCTCAGCCTGGGCGGGTTGACTCTGCTGGGGATTCGTCTACGAAATTGGTTTTGGGGAAGGTCGGTCACCGAGGAGGAAAGTGGGGACAGTTCAGAGGATGAGAGTAGTAACGAAGGGAGGGAGTCCGGACCTGCCCAAGCGAACGGGACCTTGTTCGTGCAGCCCTATTTGGTGTTCTTTCTGGCATGGTGGGGGATTGGGGCCTGGTTGTCCTATTCGTACGCGGGCGAAAAGATGCCGTGGTTGCTGACGCACATGACGCAGCCGATGGTGCTATTTGGAGGCTGGTGGGGGGCTGAGATTTTTCGCCGGATTGACTGGAAGAGGGTGCGGGACGTGCAAGGCTGGTGGTTGCTTGCGCTACTGCCGGCATTGCTTTTTGTCGCGGCGACGCTGGCTGGGTCGATCCCCAGCGGCGGCCGTGACGTAGACACGCTGTCTCGGACTGTTCGCTTCATACTTGCTCTCGGCTTGATGGCCGGTTTGTTGTATTACATTTACGTGGCCTTTCAACGGTCAGGCTGGCGTCTGACATTGCGGTTGTCTGCGGTGACAGCTTTCACGATATTGTTTCTGCTTACAGTTCGGTTTTCCTACCTTCTCACCTATGTCAACTACGACATGGCAACCGAATATCTCGTCTATGCCCACGCTGCTCCAGACGTAAAGAGGGCTCTTGAGGAGATAGAGACGATAAGCGAACGCACGGTAGGCGAGCGTGAAATCCAGGTCTCTTACGACGATGATGTTGCCTGGCCCATGACCTGGTACATGCGCTTCTATCCCAACCATATATTTTACGGGGCAAACCCGACTACTGAAGCGATGAGCGCGCCGATCATACTAGTCGGCAAGAAGAACTATGCGAAGGTCGAGCCGTACGTTGGTCGCGAATATGTAAGCCGCAATTACAGGCTGGTCTGGTGGCCTGAGGAGAGCTACAAAGGGGAATGGGACGCGGAGGAATCCAGGTCCAGAGGTCTGACTTTAGACCAGATATGGGGCGCTTTGAATGATAGTGATCGGCGTAGCCGCCTGTGGCAGATCTTTTTCTTCCGTAATCATCCTGACCGGACGCTTACTGAATGGCCTCACCGTCATGATTTCCGCATGTACGTCCGCAGAGACATCGCCGAAATTGTGTGGGACTTGAACGTTGTTCCTACTGCCGGTGGCGGACAGTCGCAGTCGTTTAGCTATGAAGAGGTCGAACGCAGTGCCAGCGTTGCGTACAACGGTCTCTATAGTGACGTTCCGCTGGCCAACCCGCGAGGTGTTGCGATTGGTTTGCACGGGATGCGATACATTCTCGATACTGGCAATAATCGCGTTGTCGGGTTGAATTTCGATGGTACATTTCGGATGACATTCGGTAGTACTTGTTTTCTGGCGGAGGAAGGAAGCAGAGGCTGCACCGATCTGGACGGAGACGGACCTTTGGAACTGGGTGACGGCCAATTTCGGGAACCGTGGGGAATCGCGGTTGGCGCTGACGGCACGGTCTTCGTCGCAGACACTTGGAATGGGCGCATACAAGTTTTTGACAGCCAAGGGAATTTCCTGCGCAAGTGGGGAGTCTTCAATGCCATCACTGAAGATAGCAGAGACCCTTACGCTCTATTTGGCCCGCGGGGACTGGCCGTGACGCCTGCGGGAAACCTACTCGTTGCTGACACTGGCAACAAGCGCATCCTGGAGTTTACGCCGGTGGGAGAGTTCGTCCGCCAGGTAGGCGCGGGTGGTGTTCTGTTAGGTCAATTTGAGGAACCTGTTGACGTTGCAATCCACGCTCCGACGGGGAATGTTCTGGTCAGCGACGCTTGGAATCGCCGCATTCAGGTGCTTACGGCGGAGCTGGTTCCCGTATTCGAGTGGCGCATTCCCACCTGGGATAGCCAGGAAATCTGGGACAAGCCGTTTATCGCAGCAGCGGCGGATGGTACGGTGTATGCTTCGGACCCACAGTATTCCCAAATTTATGTGATAGGTTCGGGCGGCGACATTCAGGCAAGCTTCGGGAGATATGGCTCGGACCTGAAAAGCTTTGCCAAGCCGACCGGCATTGCAATCGACCCGATAAGCGGCGAGATTCTCGTTGCCGACGCTGACAACCACCGGGTACTCGTTTTTTCGGGCAATTGAGTCCGGGAATACCTAGCATCAGAGAGCGGTTCAAAGCGGTGCCATGAGGGCCAACTGGACAAGCATCGTTCTTCGCCACAGGTCCTCTGGTGCCGTTGGCATATTCGAATTTGTGCAGCACCCCATCATTGAAAGTTTCGGGCTTGACTTCTTCTTCTCCCTTACACCTCGAGAGCAGCCTCTCCGTTGAGCAGTGGAACTGTCACGGTTGCGAATTCCTGAACCGGCCTGGCGCTGCGTTCTGCGGGCGCTGCGGCCGGCCTGTAGATATGGTTTGCCCGCGGTGCGGTAGAGAGAATCCAGGGGGGCACGAGTTCTGTGATGCTTGCGGGGGGGAAATTTACGGAGGCGTACCTTCAGTAAACAGCGGTATCGGGTTTGGGGTTCGAATCCGGTTTCTGCTTTCAGGTGTTTCCAGAAATGTAATGCGCCGAGGGCTTGTCTGGTATACGCCGTTCCAGGATTGGCGTTGGTCCTGGCAGTTCCTTGCGGAAAGGTTGCTTCGCAACCGCTGGGATTTGACAGCGGTCGTCCTACTCACGGTCGCGGCAGCGTTTTTGCGCGTGTACCGGCTCGAAGAGATCCCGGCCGGTTTTCACGGCGATGAGGCCCTGACTGGAATCGAGGGTCTACGCATTCTGCAAGAGGGGTGGATTGGACCCTATACGTCCTCAGCATTGGGTCAACTGACCGGGCCGTTCTACCTTACTGCATTGCTGATCTGGCTGCTGGATGCCTCCATTTTCTCTGTTCGACTTTCGATGGGGTTATTCGGCATTGCTACGGTTCCGACGGCTTATTTCCTGCTGCGGACAGGTTTCGGGCGTTGGATCGCGCTGTTCGGCACCTCGGCACTTACGGTGAGCTACTGGCATCTGCACTTCAGCCGGTTGGGTTTCGGGGTGGTGCCCTTGGCCTTTGTGTCGACGGCGGCGGCGGGGGCTCTGCTGTGGGCGATGAAGTCCTACGATGCAGCGGGGCCAGAAGCGCGACGAAGAAACTTATGGAGCTGGGTTGCAGCAGGTGCGCTGCTGGGTCTGATCCCCTACACGTATTTTGCTTTTCCAACGTTTCTGGCTGCCATGGTCGCTACGCTTACGCTCTACTTTTTGTGGCAGAAGGAGTCGTTCAAGCGTAAAATGCTGCCTCTTTCTCTACTGGCGATTGGGGCGGCCGTGAGCGCGGCGCCCGTCATCCAGTTTGCCGCACGTTCGCCAGAGGCTTATTTCGGCCGCATGAACCAAAAGTCGGTGTTTGACTATCACGAGTTCGTGAATGCTGACGGGTTAGCAGAGAGGGTGGGGTTTCTTATTGTGCGGGCTTGGGAAGCCTTTTCGCTGTTGCTGCGGAACCCGAGGATAGACGGTGTAGATGGAATCGGAGGTGTGGGCGCGATGGACGCGGGCATCGCGTTGCTGGCTTATCTTGGACTGGTCATATCGATTCGTAAGTGGCGCAGCCCACCTCATCTGATGGCCGCGCTGGTGGTGATAGGCGCACTTGCGGGGCTTGTGCTGACAGATCCTTCAGCCGGTTCGATGCGACGCAGTATCACCGCTATTCCGTGGGTCTTTGGGCTGGCAGGCGTTGGCGCCGGGGCTATCGTACAGTTCGGGTATCGTTCGCTTGGGAACTGGGGGCGATCTGCCGCGGTCAGCGCTTCGGTCCTCGTGCTTTTGGTGAGCGGGGTCTGGAATCTCAGCTACTACTTCATTGAATTGCCTACAACCCCGACATTTAGATGGACATTTGCTACCTACTATTTCGATTCGCTCGAGGCAGCCCACTCATTCGATGATCCCGGTACGATCTACTATTTTTCGGCTCAGCGCCGGTTCAAGTATGAGACGATACGGTTCCTTTATCCGGAGAGCACTGGCGTCGACAGGTCGAGGGAATTCGGGGAATTTGATCTTGAGAAGCTCGATCCGGGACCGGTAACGTATCTGCTGGAGGGCCCGTACGTGGAAGAGATCGACAGGATAATGGAGATGTATCCGGGAGGGGAGCTCATCGTGGATGAAGGGCCCGACCCTGTGTATGTCATCTATCACCTGGAAGGGTAGCCGAGGTTCGAACGACTTCACCGCCAAATATTTTGCTGTGAATCTACCAGATCACATAGTCAAATGGTAGCTACTAGGCCATTTACAGCGTCTGTGTGGACCTGACCTTCGGTCATACCGCCATTCGGGCTATCGCATCTTGTACTCGATGGCCCCGTTCACCTTACCTGAGACGCACCGCCGGAACTACGGCGTACTGAGGATGAGGCATGTCTTTGGAGGAGGGCGTTGCGGGGGCGCAGCCCCTGCACACGGGAGGGCCAAGGTCCGACCGCCCAAATGCGAGGAGAGAGTGAAGAGGAATGGGGAATCCAGCGCTCGGTTCACTCAGGGTTGCGAATCATATTGTGGTTGAGTCGTTATGAAAAATGAAAGATTGAATTGACAGGCCCATGCTGAACACGGAAGGAATCAAGGGGCAGAGGACTTGCACTGCTTGCGGGCACGCCAACCGCCCTACGGCGAATTTCTGCGAGGATTGCGGTGGGCGGCTGCCCGCCACGGTAGACTGCGCCCAATGCGGTGAGGAGTGTGACAACGGGCAGCGTTTTTGCCATGCCTGCGGGTATGCCCTGGCAGGGAGTGGCTTCGCGGAGGAGCAGGCAATAGGGGGGGAGGCCCCCGCCGGCGCCGCCGAGGAGAGCCCTGTCTTCGACGTTTCGGCCGGTCGCGGATGGCGAGCCCTGTTAGGCACCACAGTTGCGACATTGCAAGGGTCGGCCATCGGAAGGCTGGTTGAGCCTCTGGTGAAGCCTGGCCCAGCAGATGCTCTAGACCAAGGCGGACCTTCTGCGGGGAGCGAGCGACCTGAAGCCGGCGGTATTTCTCTGGAACAGGTTGCCCATCTCGGCGACGCGGGGACGGTCCGAGCTAACGTCTTCTGGGGTGTGTTGGCAATAGTTGGCGCGGTGTGCGGTCAGTGGCTGCTTGGACGCGGGCCAACGTTGCCTGCGCTCGGTCTTTTCGGCGCTGCAATCCTGGTTGCCCTTTGGGCTTTTCGAAGAAGCACGGACTTTTCGCTACCTGCGTTAGGTGACCATGGGCAGCTGAAGAAGCTCAACCCATTGTGGCTGCTTGCCGTCGTGATCGTTCCGGGTGGGTTTGCGGGTTGGTCGTTGGAACGGCTGTTGACGAACCCGGACAGGCCTCCCGACAGTTTCTGGCAGCTGCACTGGGCGAGCGTCCTGCTCCTCATTGGTTGTGTTTACCTGGCACAACGCGTCCTGGGCGGGCAACGTGCAGGTGTGCAGCCGGGCAGCGCGGAGGATGCTGCGCCGACTTCAACCTCAAGGTTGGCGAGGAATTCGCTCGCGCGGCAGCTTCCCTGGAGCACGGGCCAGCGTCTACTGGTCTTGTTGATTATCTGCGTGGGGATGTTCATGCGGGTATATCAGCTGCCCGAGTTTCCTGCGGGCACGTGGTATGACGAAGCCACGGCCGGGTTGGAAGCCCAGCGAATACTAAGCGAGCCGGGATATAGACCGCTGTATGTAAGCGCGTTGATGGGACCGGAACATTATGTATATCTGGTCTCCTTTCTGTTTACGATTCTGCCGACGATCACGTTTGTCGTACGTCTTGCGACCGTTATCACCGGTGTGTTGTCGGTCCCGGCGGCGTACCTGGCCGGAAGTCACCTGTTCGGCCGCGGCCCCGCGCTTGCCCTGGCATTTCTGATCGCTGTCTCTCGCTGGAGCGTAAATTTCAGCCGAATCGGAATGTTTAACATTTTGATGACGCTGTTTGTCTTTTTGGCGATCGGCCTCTTGTTCAAAGCGTTGCGGAGAGGCCGATTGACCGACTATCTGTGGGCCGGGTTATTCCTGGGGTTTGGCCTGAACACTTATTACGCTTTTCAGCTGTTCCTCGCGGTCATTTCGGTGTTTGTTTTGTATCTTCTAATCTCGAACCGGCCGCTCATTCTTTCGCAGTGGAAGGGTCTTGTGGTGTTGGTGATGGGCGTACTGTTATTCCTGGCGCCGCTGGCCACTTTTGCGTTTGCCCGACTTGACCGGTACCTGGAACGGACGCGAACCGTGTCGATTTTTGAGGAGTATGGGGAGGACGAAGTCTGGGGAAAGGTGCGGGAAAACGCGGTTACCCATCTGCTCATGTACAACGTTCGCGGCGATCCTAACGGCCGCCATAACCTACCGGGAGAACCGATGTTAGCTCCAGTGGCGGGCGGACTGTTGGTATTGGGCCTTGGGCTCAGCCTGAGCCGTTTCTGGCGCCCTCGATTTCTGCTTCTCATACTGTGGTTTTTCGGTTTACTCGCTGGAGGCGTGTTTTCGCTCAGCTTTGAGGCGCCACAGTCATTGCGCGCCATCGGCACGTTGCCGGTGGCGTATATGCTTGTCCTACTCCCACTGGCGTTGCTGTGGCAGAACTGGCGCGCGGCTTCTTTGCACGGGTGGGGTGTTAAGGAGGAAGAGGGCGAGGGGGGCGTCCGAGAAAGTTACAGCAGAATCTCTGCGGCTGGGAGCCTATTGGCGGAGCGTTTCCGGCTTGTCATTCTATGGCGGGGCACGCCGGTTGTATTCCTTGCAGTGCTACTTGCGGCGGTAGGCGTGTACAATTTCAGGACCTACTTCGTCCAGCAGGTGAATGATTTCGCCGTTTGGAACGCTTACTCCACTGGAGAAACGATTGCGGCTACTGTGGTGGCAGAGCATATCGACAGCAACAACACAGACGTCTATCTGACTTCTCACTACGCCGGGCATCCATCGGTGCGTTTCGTGGGCAGCTCGGTGCCGTACTACCGTGCGATCAAGTATACTGAAACGCTGCCCATGCCGCTTTCGCCCGATCGTAATGCGCTCTTTCTGATGGATCCTGAGCGCCGGAATTTCTTCGAGCAGGCCAGGAGCTTTTATCCGAACGGCGAATTTATCGAGCATAAGCCTCCCTTTGGCGGACCTACCGTCCTCTATGAGGCCCGCCTCAGCCCAGAGGACATCTCCTCGATACAGGGTTTGGACGTTGCCTACTATGAAGGTGAAGGATGGACGGGCAGCCCGGTTGCAATTGAGAGACATGCCACTCTTTCCGTGAATTGGCCCGGCGAGGCTCCTCTGTCCGG
Organism: Caldilineaceae bacterium; assembly: GCA_958295845.1. GTDB lineage: Bacteria > Chloroflexota > Anaerolineae > Caldilineales > Caldilineaceae > Bin5. The sequence continues at coordinate 2,078,160 of OY282376.1, read as the reverse complement.
AGCATTTTCAGCAGAGTGGACGGGGGTTCTCAACATCGAAGAGTATGGCCCGCACAAGCTGGTCCTGCGCGCTCCAGGGGCTGCCGAGCTGTACATAGACGAAGCGCTTGTCGCAGAGATCAGTGCAGAGGAGGAGGCTGCCCAAACTTTGACGGGGAGGGAAGTTACGGCAGCCCTGAAGCTGGCCCTGGGACTTCACAGGGTCCGTATCCGAGCGGTCGGCGGCGATGGTCCTGTTTCCTTTTCGTGGCAACGTCCGGGTGAAGTGGAGCAGGTCGTGCCGACTTCGGCGCTGCATGTGCCGCCTGTGACGAGCAATGGGCTCTTGGGAAGGTACTATGCCAATGGGGACTGGCAGGACCCGCCGGCATTCACTCGAATTGACCCGCAGATCAATCTCTATTTCCACGATATCCCATTGCCACGCCCGTACACGGTGGAGTGGGAGGGCAAGTTGGCGGTACCGGTCGACGGAGTTTACAGGTTGGGAATCGAGTCGATAGACGAGTCAGAATTGTGGATAGACGACATTGCGGTGGCGGCAAGCCCTGAGCCTAATCAGTACGATGAAGACTCGATTTCTTTGAGTGCAGGACTGCATGATATTCGGATCCGCTATGTGGCGCGTACGTCCCACTATCATGTCAACCTTCATTGGGCGCCGCCGGGACAGGAGCGCACGCTGGTGCAGGCCGAGGCGCTCTTTCCTCCCCAAGGAAACTACGACTATCTTTCATTAGAGGATCTAGCGATATTCGACAGAACTGCGGAGGAGTCGCTGGCGGGCCTACCTCTTGATGTGTCGCTCTTGCCGGTGGATGTGGAGCAGACGGCTGCGTTTGAAGAGATAAGCGACATATTTGAGCGGCCGCGGGGGGTGGCCGCGGCCAACGGCATGTTGTATGTTGTCGATCCCGGCCAGCAGTCACTGTTTGTACTGGATCCCAGCGGGCAGGAGATCGCCCAGGTCCGCCGCTCGAACCGGCGATTCAGCGAGCCGGTCGATGTCGCTGCAGACGTGGACGGAAACATCTATGTTCTCGATGCAGGGGACGGGGGGCAAGTGTCTATTCATGATTCGGCCGGCGACTTTGTGCGAGCGGTTCGGTTGTCTGATAACATTGCGGACAGGAGCAGAGGCATTGACGTAGACGATGAGGGCCGCATCTGGCTGGCCTTAACTCCTGCGCTTGCTGTGGCGGCATTTGACGTGGAGGGAAGGGAGCTGGCCCGCATCTCGACCCTGTTTAGTCAAGGGGATTTCCAGCCGGTCGACGTGGCCTACCATGCTGACGATGCCGTTTACGTGTCCACGGTGGGTACGACCGCGGTCCTACGTTTTGATATTGGCGGCGAACCGCTGAAATTGTGGCCTTTGTCAACGGCAAACAGTGTGGACGGCCCGCACATGGTGCTGGACAACTCTGGGGTGCTGTTCGTAACACAGCCGGAACTGGGAGGCTTTGTGCGGATCCCGTTAGACGATGACGAGAGTATCGAAGTATGGGGGCTTCTTTCGAGTCAACCGATTCGCAAACTGATTGGCGTCAGTGTGGGTCCTGAAGGGGACCTGTTGGTGACTGATAGCGAGAACGGCTACTTATACCGCGTACCCGTGTTGCCGTAGGGCGAACAACGACCTGACAGCGGTTGCAGCCTTCACTTCTGGTTGCCTCAGGCTTCGTTCAGAGTTGCCATCCTGGGGGAGGCGGCGTTTTCTGTTGGTTTCGGCAAGAGCGCGCGGATATCCCGGGGCAGACTAGGTTTTTCCTTCGGGTCAGATCCTTTCATCCTCATTGTCATTCATAACTACGACCGTTGGCCGTAGGACACCATGTATCGAAAACCTGAGCAGGACATGTCGAGAGAAGAGACGGTTTTAGCCTGTCCCAATTGCGACTCTTTGGTTAGGCGTGAGGCCAGATTCTGTGACCAGTGCGGGGGGTCCTTGTCGGAGGGGGAACCGGGCGCGAGGTGCGAGGCGGGCGACCATGAGGTATTCAGATCCGGCGAGATAAGCGAAGAGTCGGTAGTGTCCGAGACCGCGCTTGGTGTTGAAGAGGCGGTGGCGGAGAGGACAGAAGCAGAGGTTGAAGCGTTACCGAACAGAGCTCCTCATCGTCGTAGAGCGACTCTACGAGAGAAGGCGGGGAGTGGTATTCGAACACTGGTGCTTTGGAGCGGGAGTCCCTTGCTGTTGTTGGTGGTCCTGGCGGGCGCGGTAGCCCGGGACAGTTTCAAGAGGGTGGATTCGAAGGCGGCGCCAGCTTTAATTGGGGAAAGTGCGGATGCGGTTCCGGGTGACGTGCCGGGCATGGCTTTGCCACTGGATATCGTCACGCCATTTACTGGTGAAGAAAGGACCACAGAGTTCGAGACGGTCAGCAGCGGATACCATCGACCGCGGGGCGTGACCATTGCGAATGGGAACATTTACGTTGTCGACCCAAGCCAGGGGGCGCTGTTCGTTTTGGATGGCGCAGGTCAGCAGATAGCCCGGATAGACGGCTCAGACCGGCGGTTCGTCGAGCCGGTCGACGTGGGGGCGGACGGGGATGGTAATGTCTACGTCCTGGACGCGGGCGATGGCGGCCAGGTGAGTATCCACGGCGCTGACGGCGTGTTCCAGGATGTGGTACCTATTCCTAACGGAGCTGCCGACAGGAGCAGGGGGCTCGATGTTGACGCTCAGGGCCGTATCTGGTTGGCCATGACGCCGGCGCTGGCTGTTGCGGCCTTCGACACCTCGGGACGGGAGTTGATCCGCATTTCGACTGATTTTGAGGGTACAGATCTGCAGCCCGTCGACGTCCTCTTTCAGACTGACAGTTCTATTCTTGTGTCGACGGCGGGCATGACATCTGTGCTGCGATTTGACGCGGCGGGAACGTTGCTGAATCTGTGGCCTCTGGTCACGGCCAACAGCGTAGACGGGCCCCACCTTGCCCTTGACAGCGACGGGGTGGTATACGTAACTCAACCGGAGCAGGGGGGCATTCTGAGGATCTCCGGGAATAACGTTGAGGACCTGGAAGTCTGGGTGCTTGCGGGGGGACCCCCGTTGCGGAAGCTGGTTGGAATCACAGCGGGCGAAGCGGGAAGTCTTGTGGTTACCGACAGCGACAATGGCAGCGTATACCGATTGCAGATTTCACCTTGAAGGGTTTGCGCTTGAAGAGGTCTGATGGCGTCGGAGGCACGGTTGGCAAAGTCGGAGGCAAAGTGGCTGAACAACGGACTGAGATGACAGAGGACGCTCGCGGGCGCGCGTTTTTCAATGAAGCTGACGCGGCGGGGCTGATGCACAGGGCGTTCACGCGCTCGCTTGGCTTTGACAGGGCGGACATGAACCGACCTCTGATCGGGATTCTGAACACGTACAGCGAAATGAACAATTGCCATGCCCACTTCCCCGAGCTGGTGGAAGCGGTCAAGCGGGGCGTCTGGCAGGCAGGAGGATTCCCACTGGAGTTTCCGACGATCAGCCTGGGAGAGATCTACCTGACGCCGACTTCGATGCTGTGGCGCAATCTGGCGGCCATGGACACGGAGGAGATGATTCGCGGCAACCCAATGGACGGGGTGGTCGTGCTGTGCGGGTGCGATAAGACTACGCCGGCGGCGTTGATGGGCGTAGCGAGCGCTGACCTGCCGGCATTGCTTGTCTCGGGCGGGCCGATGTTGAACGGGCACTGGCGCGGTCAGACACTGGGGGCGTGCACCGATTGCCGCCGCCTGACAACAGAGTACAGGGCGGGCAATCTGAGCGATGTCGAGTATGCGGAGGTGGAGGAGAACCTGGTGCGGAGCCGGGGCCACTGCATGGTGATGGGGACCGCGTCAACGATGAACTCGTTGACGGAAGCGTTGGGCATCTCTTTACCTGGGAACGGGGCAGTACCGGCAGCGGATTCGCGGCGCATTCTTTTGGCTGAGAGGGCCGGGCGGCGCATTGTGGGGATGGCGGTGGAGGGGCTGCGCCCGTCGCAAGTACTGACGCGAGAGTCTATGGAGAATGCGATTACTCTGCTGTGCGCCCTGGGGGGGAGCACGAACGCGGTCGTGCACTTGCCGGCGCTGGCGGGGCGGCTTGGCGTCGATCTACCTCTGGACCTGTTTGACTCGATCAGCCGGCGGACACCGCTGCTTGCCAATGTTCGGCCGACGGGTTCTTTTCAGATGGAGGACTTCTTTTATGCAGGCGGCGTCTCGGCAGTTTTGCGGCAGCTGCTGCCTCTGCTCCATGGCGATGCGTTTACCGTCACGGGGCGGACAGTTGCGGAAAACGTTGCGGAGAGCGAGATCGTCGACAGCGAGGTGGTTCATACACTGGACAACCCATTGAAATCGGAGGGCGGGCTGGCGATCCTGCGGGGCAACCTGGCGCCGGCGGGGGCGGTGATCAAGCATGCGGCCGCGTCGCCGGGACTGATGCGGCACAGGGGGCGAGCCGTCGTGTTCGACGGTATTGCCGATCTGCAGGGGAAAATCGACGACCCCGACCTGGACGTCAATGCCGAGGACATTCTGGTACTGCAGAATGCGGGTCCGCTGGGGGGGCCGGGCATGCCGGAAGTCGGGAATCTACCAATCCCTAAAAAGTTGCTAAAAGAGGGCGTACGCGATATGGTGCGTATCTCTGATGCAAGGATGAGCGGTACAGCATTTGGGACGATCGTGCTGCACGTCGCGCCGGAGGCCGCGGTAGGTGGGCCCTTGGCGGTTGTACGCACGGGGGATGAGATCGAGTTGGATGTGCCGGGCAGGCGGCTTGAATTGCGAGTCGAGCCAGAAGAGATGCAGAGGCGGCTCGCCGAATGGCGACAGCCGCAGCCAGTGTACCGGCGCGGCTATGGCAAGTTGTTTCTAGACCATGTAATGCAGGCACCACAGGGAATGGACTTTGACTTCCTGTTGGGGCGGGATCCTGTGGAGACGATAGCCCAGCCCAAGTTTTGAATTGTTGGGTTCCCAGGCGGGTGAACTGCAGTGGATAGTGGATAGCGGATAGTGGATAGTGGTTCGAGGCGGCAGGGGTTGTTGTTGACCGTTCACGAACCGAAATTGGTTGCGCAGTGGATTTTTCTTGGGAGATGGGTCGCAGATTTGAGGAGTTGAAATATGCCTGAATTTCCGCCGGTAGATGAGCAGATGGCTGTGTTGATGCGGGGCGTCGAATTTGGCGATGACCGGACCCGTGACAATATGGAGGCGGAGTTGCGTAAGAGGCTGGAAGAGAGCCAGGAAAATGACCGACCTCTGCGTGTTTATTGCGGCTTCGATCCCACGTCGAGCGATCTCCACCTGGGACATACCGTTCCGCTGCGAAAGCTGAGACAGTTTCAAGAGCTTGGTCACACGGTCGTCTTCCTGATTGGCACCTTCACGGGAACGATTGGGGACCCCAGTGACAAGGAGAGCGCGCGCAAGCAACAGAGCCTAGAAGAGGCAATGGAAAATGCGCAGACATTCACCCTGCAGGCGCACAGGGTGCTGGACCCTGAGAAGACGGTTGTTGACTACAATCACAGGTGGTTAGGCGAATTGGACTTTGGCGGCGTTATCCAGCTGGCCAGCAGTTTTACGGTGCAGCAGTTCCTCGCCAGGGACAATTTCAGCAAGCGGCATGCCAAAGGGGAGCCCATTTGGCTACACGAATTCTTTTATGCGCTGATGCAGGGTTATGATGCGATCATGTTGGATACGGACGTGCAGATTGGCGGTACGGACCAGCTGTTCAATCTCATGGCAGGGCGCACATTGATGAACGCGCGGGGTATGCGGCCGCAGGTCGTATTGACCTTTCCGATCCTGGTCGGAACGGACGGTAACTTGCGAATGAGCAAGTCGACGGGCAATCATATTGGGATCGATGAGGCCCCGGGGGTGATCTTTACCAAAGTAGTCAACCTCCCGGACCATACCTTCCAGAACTTCGCGGAGCTGGTGACCCGCTGGAGCCAGGAGGATATCGATGGCATGGTGGCGCAGATAGAGAGCGGAGAGTTGGAACCGCAGGTTGCGAAGCAGGCCCTGGCCAAAGAGATAGTCAGCATTTTTCACGGCGAGGCGAGAGGAAAGCAGGCGGCAGTAGACGCGGTCCGCATGCACGAGGGGGCGGCGCCAAGCGATGCTCCGCAATTCAGATTGTCGCAGGAGATGAATTTGCTGGACTTGATGAGTGCGGCGGGGCTGGTTCGCAGCAAGGGTGAGGCGCGGCGTCTGATTCAGCAAGGGGGCGTGCGGCTCGACGGGGTTGCGGTCTCGGACGGCGTGCAAACGTCGCTTACCCCGAACGGCGGCGAAAACGTGCTACAGGTCGGAAGGAAGAGGTTCTTGCGGGTCGTTTCCGGCGGATAGGGGCGACCAATGCCCGGGGGAAGGTTGGAGAAATTCCTAGTACCAATAGAAACAGGAACCGGATGCCACGCTTCCCCCGATAGTGGCTTCCAACCACAACGTGACAACTCGGTTCCCTAAGCAGTAATTATAGCATGCTTTTCTTTGCTTGTAAAGGGGTAATTTCAACGAATTTCAAATTTCTTTCATGTTTTTTTGCCAGAACCGGCCTGTTTTCGAGATTTTCGGAGGTTCAGGCGACGAGTCGAGGCGGCAGTGCAGTCTCTTCGTCTGAAGTCGAAGTTCGGACGGACGGGAAGGCTGCCGGGGACGAAGTACTGCACCGCGCCTGGATCTTCAGTGAATTTCAGGACCGAATAGACGTGAGGAGCAAGTGATGGGTACTTTCGATGGGAAACGCGGTCTCATATTTGGCGTTGCGAACAAGAATTCAATTGCGTGGGGGATAGCGCAGGCTTTGGCAGAGGAGGGCGCGGAGATTGGCTTAAGCTATGCCGGCGACTTTCTGGAAAGGCGGGTCACGCCTTTGGCGGCTTCATTGGGGAGCAGCTTCGTGGAGGAATGTGATGTTACCGATGACGCGGCGATTGAGGCGCTCTACGGAAAGGCCGGTGACCACTTCGGGGGCCTCGATTTTCTGGTGCATTCGATTGCCTTCGCCCCACGGGAGGACCTGGGTGGACGTTTCGTGGACACCAGCCGCGAGGGGTTCCGAGTCGCGCTCGATATCAGTTGCTACAGCCTGATTGCGCTGGCCAAGGGTGCGGTCCCGTTAATGTCAGAGGGCGGCAGCATCATGGCGATGACCTATTACGGTGCGGAAAAGGTGACGCCCAACTACAATGTGATGGGCGTGGCCAAGGCCGCGTTGGAGGCGACAGTTCGCTATCTTGCCTGGGACCTGGGTAAGGAGCAGGTGCGGGTGAATGCGATAAGTGCCGGTCCCATCAAGACCTTGGCATCGGCAGGTGTCAGCGGGTTTCGGAAGAGTCTCGGCTACGTGGGCACGGTGGCGCCTATGGGGAATGTAACCCAGGCCGACGTGGGGAATGCGGCCCGGTTCCTCCTAAGCGACTGGGCGCAGAAGGTTACCGGCGAGGTCGTCTATGTGGACGGGGGTTACAATATCATGGGAGCCCCCGAGATGGACACTGTGCCGGGGTAAGAGGCGGGCAAAGCCGAATCCGGAATGCGAACAGGTCAACCCATTAACGGGTTGACCTGTTTTTTCATGTCTATTTGAGGGGAACGACAGGCAATGGTCATGCGGACGCAGGACTGACTTGCCAACGCGCTTCCCACTTCACTTCGTCCCCCGACTTCCCCATGGTCTGGCATTTACATTGCCGTGGCGGGAGCGACGGGATTTGAACCCGCGACCTCCGGCTTGACAGGCCGACATGCTAACCGCTACACCACGCCCCCATCAGGAAATCAAGACATGCGAATGTGAGGATATCACGGAGGGGTCAGGTTGTCAAATGAAACCGGTTCTAAATTGGTTGGAATCGGGCTGAGGGAAGGCAGAATGTGGGGGTGATTCAGCCTTTGCGCGGGGGGAGGCGAGATATACGTTTGCCGACGCGTCGCAGGAGACGTGATGAGATGGCCTGCGTGCGGGCGGGCAGCTTTTTGGCGTTGGAGGCAGGGCGGGGCCGGCGTGCATTGTCGACGATACGCTTGGCGGCCTGGCGTCCTTGTTCCATCGCCTCGCGGTAGTGGTCCGACATGAGCTCCGGGGTGATTTTCTGTCCTTCCGTTGCCCACACTGTGACCGCTCTGCCGATCGCCCAGGTGCCGGCGTAGGCGACGGCCACCTTGGGCACAATACCCCAAACCGGAATCAGTCCGCTCATCTGGCGGGCGAGCTGGCGGAACAGAAAGCCACTGCCGAGAACGCCAACGATTTCGCCCAGGAGCTTCTGCGGGGAACCGGACTTGCCCGAGACAAGGGCGATTTTATATGCCATCATCAGCTGGTTCTTGGTGAGAACGATGGCGTCTCCGGCGCCGAGGACGAAGTTCAACCCGGGCACGGTTTCGCCGAGACCGGTGGTGAAAGAGTAGCTGGCGTTGACCTGAGAGGTTTCCTGGATCAGCATATTGAGGGCGGCAGGCCGCAAAGGCGGAAGTCGGCGGGCGAGGGGCAGGCGGAGAGGGGCGGGAACGATCTGAACCAGGGCAGCGGCGACGCGCGCCACGGATTGATTGGACCAGTCGGTAATGGCCACGCGCACGTGTTCTCCACGGCGTGTGATGGCACTGTCGGAGCGTTTGGCTTCGGGTCCTGTTACGACGATCAGGGAGGGGATGGAGCGAGCGGCCAGGGCCTGTTGGAGAGAGTGCAGGGCCGGACTGAGTTCGGGATGGTTTGAAATGAGCAGGGCGCAGTCTGGAGATGGAAGTGAAGGCTGCGCGGTGGAGGACTGGTTCGCAGGGGAACTGGGTGTAATTTCGGTGCTGTGCGAGAGCAGGCCGGTTCCGCTGCTGTCGGTTACGGTGATCCAGGGGTCGACGAAGTCGCCGGTGGGGGAGCTCAGGCGAGCTGCGGCTTTTTCCGCGTCTGGTTCGTTGTCAGCTGCGATCAGCAGATGAAAGGGGGCTTCGATCTCACGTTGAATTTCAGCAAGATTGATCTCACTGACGATCTGCCAGATTGAACGCAGCGGAAGCGAACGCATCGTACGCTTCGCCTACCCGTAGACGCGCACGTGGTCGCCGGCGCGCACGGCGTCAGAGTCCAGGACGCGGGCAAAGGCGTCGAGGGCACGGTCGATGTCGGCGGAGGAAACTGACAGATTTGTGACCGCCCTCAGCAGATTGCCACCGGAAGGATTCAGCAGGACGCCGTTTTCCCTCAGGCCGGCGGACAGTTGGGCCGGGGTGATGTCGTCGCGATGCAGTTCGAAGTATACGATATCTGTTTCAATCTTCTCAGGGTCAAGGACAATGCCGTCCAATTTGGCCAGGCCTTGGGCCAGTTTCCGGGCGTTGGCGTGGTCGTCGGCCAATCTCTCGATCATTTCGGAGACGGCAACGATGCCCGCGGCGGCGATAATGCCGGCCTGGCGGGTGCCACCACCGAGGATTTTGCGCATGCGGTGCGCCCGACTGATGAAATCGGCGTCGCCGACGACGACGGAGCCAACCGGGGCGCCGAGCCCTTTGCTCAGGCAAACGCTGACACTGTCCGCCTCTTGCACGAGACGGGCGGGGGAGACGTTGAGGGCGACGGCGGCATTCCAGAGTCGGGCTCCGTCCACATGGAGTTTGAGGCCATGGCTGTGCGCCGTGTTGCCTGCAGCGTCCATGTATTCCACTGGCAGGCATCGCCCGCCGCTGCGATTGTGCGTGTTCTCGATCGCGAGCAGCCGGGTACGAGGGTAATGTTGGTCATCGGGGCGGATCGATGCCGCCACCAGATCCAGGTCCAACGTACCATCGGGTGAGGTAGGCAGCGGGCGGGGATACACGCCACCCAGAACGGCAGTGCCGCCCTGCTCGGACGTAAAGATGTGGGCCTGATCTCCCAGGATGAGCTCGTCGCCGCGACCGCAGTGGCTAAGAACGGAGGCCAGGTTGCCCATCGTGCCGCTGGACACGAACAGTGCGGCCTCTTTTCCGAGCAGGTCTGCGGTCATTGCCTCGAGACGGTTGACGGAGGGGTCTTCGCCGTAGACGTCGTCGCCGACGGGCGCCGAGGCCATCGCTTTACGCATTTCTTGCGTTGGGTGCGTCACGGTATCGGAACGGAGATCTATTCTTTTTTCAGTCAAAACACTAACCTTTCGTCTTGCGAATTGAACGTGATTCTGTAAAGGCTTATGGTTGCTGCAAGTCCATTCTCAGGTTGCGTCGGTCTGCTGATGCTGACCGATATAGCCGATTACGACGACCTGTCGAATGCTATCCCAGTCGAAAGCAATCCGAATAGTGTAACGAGAGTCCTTGTTGCTGCCTGAGCCTACGTGCCTCTTCAGCCAGTAAGTTCTGCCCTCAAGACTGGTCGCATACCAGGGCTTGTACTTGGTCATCGTGTACTTGCTTTGACTCCCCATATAGCGCCAGCCACAGACCTTCTTAATTGACGAGTCAAAGTTGAGTTCTCTTACTTCTCCCATCTTGGAACGGTAGAATGTCGTCGCAAGCCATTCGAGCGCGGCCAACACGTTCGTGGGCTTCTCATACGGATTATCTTCGATCTCAGATTTCGAGTTAGGCTGAAAAAGCAGCTCGCCAGCGTATTTTTCTCTGGCAAGCGCCACAGCGGTTCTCACGTCCTCTATGGGCAGAAATTCATCTTCACTTGGCGGTTTTACGTTTGGCGCGATCTGTTTGCGCGCTTTTTCGTAAGCGATCCGCCAGAGCCTGACAATTTCCTGCGTCGTCTTCAGTTCGCCCCGGAGCTCTTGAAGCTCTTGTCTCAGAGACTTGTTCTCAGACCCCAGCGAGGCGTGATCAGAATCCGAAACAAAGGGAGATTCAGCACTGGGTCCATCACCGCTTACATTGCTGCTAAGATGTATCGATGGTTGATTGGAGTCCGATTCGTCGTCTTCCACAACAGACCTGTTCGAAATCGACTCCGCAGCGGCGGGAGCGTCTGTCGAATGTGAGGGCCCGTTCGGGACTTCGGCTGAAGAGATTTGGGCGTCCGGCTGCGTGCTTTCGATCTGTGCAGGTCCGACCTGCCCTTCGCAAGGTGGGACCGTCGATCCGGGGACCGGAGAGGCCTCAATTGTGTCTATCGCAGCCTGGTCTCCGTCCTCTTCGTCGGAGTTCGAAAACATTTGGTAGATCTGACTGAGGCAGTTGAGAATCTGTCGCTGAAGTTCTCCGCGCTGCGGCCAAAGGGCTAACTCCTCTTCCATAGTCGGAGCGATGTCGTGAACAGGTTTGTAGTCGGTCAGCAAGGCCTTCAACGACTCAGTCTGGTGAAGTAATTCGGCGATGTCCTCTGGCGCTGCCAGTTGATTTTCTGCCAGCTGATCGGACAGTCGCTCAACTGACCAGGAATCCGGATCGCACTGAAAGAAGGTCAGTTCACGTCCGACCTCTTGCTTCAATTCGGCGAGAATTGCTTTGTATTTCAGTGTATAACTTTGTACCGCTGTTTTGTATTGAATGATTTCGGTTACGGATGCTACGAATTCGTTCGCTTGCTGCCATTGCGGCGCGTCTGCCGGCAGTTCTCTCATTTCCTCAAGCCACTGGGAGAAGACCGTGTCACCCTGAGTTTCTGCGAAATCGTCTTTGTCGCTTTCATCAGGGGCTGGCATGTTCCCCGACACACAACATAGCATGAGAGCGACATTGTCTTCATTGAAATGACTGTGCGAAGCAAGGATGTTTTCTTTCTCCCGATGCCAGATGTCGGAAGGCCAACTGCCGGCGAAGCGATTCTCGGAAAAGTCCAGACCATGGACTGGCAAATTCAGTGCGGACAGGTGTTCGTAAACTTCCTTGTAGAGTTCAGAGTGGGAATCCATCCAGATTCGCAATACGGGGCCAACGAGCTCAGCTGAGAAGGGCAGTTGATGAATTATTTCGGTCAGTAGAAGTTGGTTGCCAGCCCTATGGGGGTTTCGGAATCCTTTGATTTTCACATTCTTGCGCAGTACCGATTGGAACGATCGGATCTGATCTCCACCGGCGTTCTTCCTCCAAGCCAGAGCGCGTTGAACGACTTCTGCGCGAAATTCGCCGGACATCAGTCCGACAATGTAGTTCAGATCTGGCGTTTCGGCGAGCATAGGCGTCACCATTTCACCTCGGGGCCGGGCCTGGTGAACTTGCAGTACCCTTACGAAGGGAAGAAAACGAGAAGAGAAAAGCTGGGGGCCGGTGCAGAATGCAACCGAACCCCCTTGCTTCTCTCTCCTCATTCTGGGGCCAATTGGTAAGACTATTCGGGTCGGAAGGTTCCGACGATTGCGTTGATCTCGGCCTGCCTGTTGCTGACCTGATTCTCGGGAACGGCAACGATCAGAATGTAGGCCGTGTCATTTGCGCGCAGTGCGGTGATGACGATGTGGGCATCGAAGAGGCCCTGGCTGGCAAGATCGGCATTTGCCACGCCCTGAATTGAGGGCAGGTTGTTGGTTGTACCGGCCTCAAGACTTTGCACTTCTACAGGGATCGGGAGGGGCAGGCTCTCCAGCTGCTTCTCCAGCCATTCCACCAATCGTTCCGACGAGATGTCGTCGTCGAGATCCGGGAAGATTCCGACGCCGGCCATTGCGGCGATAGGCGGCCTGGAGAATATGGCGAGCTGTACGCCAAGGTGGCCGGCGTATTCGCCGCCGGGACCTGTCAGGGCATCGTCCACCTGCTGGGCAGCCTCAGGGCTGACGAAGCGCATGATTTGGCTGAGCTGGCCGCTTTGGAGGTCAAAGACGGACCATCCGCGCGGGACCGCAAAGGAGTAACCCAGGCGATCGTTCTCGACCTTGCTCCAGCCGCTGGGAATGCTCACCTTCGGTTCGGGTGCGGGTGTAGCGGTCGGCGCGGGTGTGTCGGTGGGCTCGGGCTCTGGTGTGTCGGTGGGTTCCGGCTCAGGCGTGTCGGTTGGCGGCACCGGCGTTGGCGTATCGGTCGGCGGGACCGGTGTATCGGTGGGCGGCACGGGTGTGTCGGTGGGCGGCGGAGACGTAGCGGTTGGCTCTGCCTCCTGCCTTCTGTTACAGCCTGCCAAAGCCAGGGCTGCTACCAAAACGATTAGAACGACCATGTAGGATGGTTTCGCCGAGGAGAGTCGGCGCAACCATCTGGCTCGTTCAGCTTTCGAGTTCTGCATCTTAGTCCTCCATTTTGGATAGTTAGAGCCGCAACTGCGACTTTAAGAAAATGTATGTGTCTTGCAAATCACTATTGTATATCAGCAACCCTCCTTCAAACGATTGCAAAATACCGTTAGCCTGCACAGGCTGGGCGGAAGCCCATCCGAGGGCCTGTCTTACAAACAGGCTTTCGGCCCAGATCTGCCCGATGCCGCGTACCGGTTGAAACAGGTCTTCTGCGGGCGACAGAAGGTCTGGGGAGTCGACTACTTCCTGCATCCCATTGCGCCAGGCATGCTCCCGCTGTTCCCACTCATCGTTGCTGAAATATCGCAGGTAGACGATGGGTTTGTCCAAGCGGCCAAGGGCCAAGCCGGTCTGGAAGAACTGGATCTCGAAGGCCAGGTGGACTGGCACGCCTTTCGGGCAACCGAGCTCACGAGCAATCAGTTCATTTTCACCGAGATAGCTCTCGAACTCGATCGTAGTCTGATACTGGCAGTCGGCAGCAGCTTCCTCTTGCAGGGCGGCAGGCGCCGCCTCTGCGGGCTGCGCATCCGAATCATTGGAAACGGGAGCGGCACTGTCAGCGGTCCCAGACGCGGTTTCGGGTTGTACTTGCGTGCTCTGCGACTCGGCAGGCGGCAGGGAGGAGGCAGGTGCGTCGGAACCAATAGGACTCTGTTGGACCGGCGACGATGAAACATTTCGCAAAGCGTCTCTGACAGCGGGACCTAGTGTCAGTAAACCTATAATGAGAGCGACACCGAGGACTGTAACCATCAGTGGAACGCGAGAACTTTGGGATAGGTGCTGGGCTGAAGGTTGGACTTCCTCTTGAATGGGGCGATGCGCGGTGTTGCTTGGCGAAGGCGGCCCTTCCAGTCTGCTCTCTGCGCCGGGAACGATCACGGTCTCGGTTGTTTGTGAGGATGACGGGGACAGTCCGACCGACGGCAGCGAGACAAGGGTAAGTGTAGACGTCTGCTCGGCGAGAGAGCTTTCCAGCGTCGAGATGCGGCCGGCTATCGCTGTAAGGTCGTCCGCCATTTCACTGGCGTCGGCGTATCGATCGTCCGAATTTTTTGAAAGGCTTCGGCGCAGCACATCGACAAGCTCGGGTGGTAGATAGGCCAGCAGATCGTCAGGTAACGAAAGGGAGGCGTATACGTGGGCATGCAGGATCTGGGTGGTCGTACCTGTGTAGGGCGGCCGACCGACCAAGCAACGGTAGAGGACGGCACCCAAGGCGTAGATATCGGCGCGCCCAGTGACCTCGCGACTACTTGCGCACTGTTCGGGAGCCATATAGGCCGGTGTGCCGATTGTGCGGCCCTCATTTGTTAACTCCGGCATATCGAGGGCACGGGCGATACCAAAGTCGGACAGAAGCGGCGCAACGGGCAAATCTGCAGTTGTATTATCTGCCGAATTCGTCTGGCTTGACGGCGCGCCGATCAGGAGCTGTTCCGCTTCGTAGACCGCTGAAGCCGAGTCGGCATCAGGTGTAGCGTTGCCAAACAAGTCGGGATTGACGGGACGCAGAAGGATGTTACTGGGCTTTACGTCGCGGTGGACGATTTCCTGTTGGTGTGCGTAGTCGAGGGCGCGGGCGATTGGGGCAAGAAGGTTGCAGCTTTCGGCAACGCTCAGGCGACCGCGGCGTTTGAGCAGCTGTGCCAAGCTATCGCCGTCGACAAGCTCCATGGCGATATAGGCGGTGCCGTCGGCCGTTGCATCACCCACCTGCAGTGTTTGAACGATGTGCGGGTGCCTCAGGCTGGCTACGGTGCGGGCTTCGTGTTGGAAGCGGCTGCGCACGGCGTCGTCGGCGCCGGGTGACAGGATTTTGAGGGCAACTGCGCGTTCCTGGATGTGGTCGTAGGCCTGGTAGACGCTGGCGGCGCCGCCGCTGCCCAAGCGTTCGCCCACCAGGTATCTGCCGATCTGGCTACCGGTCAGAAAGGCGCTGGCTGCCTGTGGACGCGAGGGTCCTGCGTCAGCGGGCACCGCGGCGGGATCATCAGTCCTGACTTCGTCTTCTTCTTGTTCAGACCTAACGGCTGCGCCGGCAGGTTCCTGCTGCTCCGGTAGCATATTTGTCCAGTAGATTCAGGCGCGTCTTTTTAACCGAATGTTGCTGACACTGTGCACCAACGGTGGTGCAGGTTGGCTGTTCTCTGCCTGGCTTTGGGTGACTTGGATCGAGGCTAGAGCGTTCAGTTGCGGCGTCGCATCCCGATGGCGACGCTTTGACCTCTGACAGTTCGCCTTGTCCGGCGCGTCAGCAGTGACGCGATCCATTCGGGGCGCGAAGGTTGAAAATCTACATTTCGCGGACTATAATACCAGAGAAATTGGATTAGGGAAACAAGAGGCCAAAAGCGTGTGCTAGTAAAGCGGTCCGGCGCTGAAATTCTTCGGACCTCGCAGCGCTGACTCTCTACTGAGCCAGTAAGTTACGGGTGCAGGACGGGCCCTATTGGTCCTTTTATGTGGTGAATGGAGTATTTATGGGTGGAAGTCAGAGCGCCAGATTAGTCTGTCTCAGCGGGCCTGATGCTGGGACGGAATACGAGCTATCCAAGGAGCAGACGCTGATCGGGCGGACTGCCAACGCCTCAGTCGTGGTGAATGATGGATTTGCGAGCCGGCAGCATGCTGAATTGCATTATATCGATAACGCGTTCCGGCTGCACGACCTGGAGAGCAAGAACGGGGTTTTCGTAAACGGGAACCGGCTGTCGCCGGGGGCGACGGCTTGGCTGGAGGACGGGGACGAGCTTCAGTTTGCGGCGACCCGTTTCCGATTTCACGACCCTTCGGCCACGATCACCGCTCCTTATCTGGAAGCAATTCCGGAGCCGGGCATTCGGGTTGACTCGGCTACACGTCAGGTCTTTATTGACGGTGAGGTGCTCTTGCCTCCACTCAGCGTGAAGCAGTTTGATCTACTCTGGTACCTCTACCAGAATCGGGGGCGGGTGGTCAGCAAAGATGAGCTGGCGACCCACATCTGGTCCGAGGTTGGCGGTGACGTCTTTGACGCGAGCATTGATCGCATGGTCAGCAGGGTGCGAAACCGCATCGAGAAGGCATCGGAGACAGATGGGGAGTCCTCGTCGCGCTTCATCGTTACGGTGCGCGGTTTTGGGTACCAGTTGACGGAAGGGTAGCGGAAGGTCGGCTACCTGATTTATTCTTTGACTCGTGCCTTAAGAGTCAGCTGGCACTCGTGGGGGCGTTGAGCAGACGCCCCAAGCTCAGTTTGCAGCCACACTTTCTCCTCGTACTCTTCATTTCTCCAATCAACACAGAGCAAGAATGGACTCGCAGTATCAGGGCTGGGGCAGTCGTCCTGCGCTGCAGTGGTGCGTGATCGTCAGTAAACGGTCCGATTTGCGTTGCGGAACGTTCAGGATTGCAGCGGGGCGCTGGACATATCCTTGTACCCAAGCCATTGGGGCACCGAATCGGCAGCCCGTCCGGCTTTCTTGCAGGGCCGCTTCACAGGGGCGGGGATGGGGAAGTCGGCGGGATGCGAAAGGGAAAGGATAGGCAGATGTCAACGTTTCAAAGCGAATTGGTTTTGGGAGAGTCGGGATTTGAAGCGGTGGGCAAGCGAGGAGGAGGCACGGGGCCGGGGTCCGACAGCGTAACTGCGATGGTTGGTGCCAGAGACCGTGGGGGATGGCCGCAGAGCGCTATTTCGGCGGCCCGGGACGGGGACGGGCAGGCGTTTCAGGGACTGGTTGAAGGGCATAGGGGCTCTGCGGTGCGCCTGGCGCGCAGTATATTGCAAACGGAGGAGGCTGCGGCGGACGCGGTACAGGAGGCGTTGATCAAAGTGCACCGGGCGATGCCTCGCTTTAAAGACGGCAACTTCCGGGCGTGGCTGCTGCGCATTGTGTCAAACACATGTTACGACCATCTGAGGAGCCAAAAACGCCGAAACGCCTTGAGTCTCGACCAGATGATCGAGGAGTCTGACTACGAGGCGACGGAAAGGCGCTGCGAACAGAACCCTGAGCGATATGCGCTGCGGCGGGAGCAGCTGGCGGTTCTAGGCCGCATGATCGGTGGGCTGCCTTCTTGGTACCGGGATGTGGTCGTGCTGGTGGATGTTCACGGCTACGATTACGGCGAGGCTGCGGCGCATCTGGGCCTGCCGCGGGGCACGGTCAAGTCGAGGTTGAGCCGCGCCCGCGCACATCTGCGAGATCAACTGGCGGCGGTGGACCTGTTGTCGTGACCGCCAGGCGTTTTGTATAGAGGACCAAGAATTTACAAGCTCAGTCAGTCTCCTCTACCGTTCAGACCTTCGATACCTGCCCGCAGTCTTTCGATGTCTTCCTCGTTGTTGAAGAAGTGGGAGGAGACCCTGATCAGGTCCGGATTGGGCACCGAACGGATGAGTACGCCGGCCTCGGCAAGACGCTCGACGGCCGCTGACGGTGAGATATTATCGACTGTGAAGCTGGTCAATCCGGCGTATGTGGGCGTATGGACCAGACGGACGGTGGGTATGGAGGCGAGGGCCTCACGGGTGAGCTTGGTCATTTTCTGCGTGCGTTCGTAAACCCAATCCAGGCCCAGCTCCTCCAGCCATTGCATACCGCTCCACATACCGGCCATGGCGGGACGATAGGTTGTGCCGACCTCGTAGCGTTTGGCGCCTTCGGGCGGCAGGAAGATGCCGGTCTCGTCGTAGGCTCCGCCGTCGCGCAGGCTGGGGTAGCCGACGTAGGTCTGCAGCAGGTCTCCAGTTCGCTCTTTGTCTACGTATAGAGCGCCGATGCCCTCGGGCCCGCAGAGCCACTTCTGGCCGGGAATGGCGTAGAAGTCGGCCCCAGACGAAGCCATATCCAGACGCATAGCGCCGCCGGACTGGGCCCCATCGACGGCGAGCAGGCCGTCGTGGCGGTGAACCAGATCGGCGAGGCTGTCGATGGGCAGGATTGTTCCGGTTTTCCATGAGACGTGGGCGACGGAAACCAGTTTGGTCCTGGGGCCGATGACGCGGTCGAACTTGGCGAGGATGGTCTTTTCGTCGTCGTCTTTTTCGAGCGGCACCATGCGCACCTTGAGGTCGAAGCGTCTGGCGGCGGCGAAGACGGGAAGGATCCCGCCGGGATGCTCCCAGGTGTTGGTGACGATCTCGTCTCCTGGACGGTATTGAACGCCCCAGGTTGCGATGTTCATGCCATCGGTTGTGTGATGGGTGAGCGCGACTTCAGCAGCCTCGCACCCGAAAACTCTGGCAAAGGCAGCGCGCAGTGAGGCTGGAATCGACTGGCCGGATTCGCCCATGCTTGTCAGGCGACCGGCTTCAAACTGCTGCCGGTTTTCTTCCTCGACGGCCGTTGCCGCGGCGCGACTGAGAGGGCCGTAGCTGCCTGTGTTGAGGTATGCCGAGGCCTGGACGGCGGGGAGTTCGTTTCTTACTTCTGTTAGATTTGGTGACATTCTCTTTTCTCGTTTGTATGACCGGTAGGTGTAAGGGGCGCCTCAGACAATTATAGGTTGTTTGCGGCGACATTGCTCAAAGTTGTTGTGGCAAATGGGAAGTTCAGCCGAGGAATGCCCACTGGCTGGGGCCGTGGGACTTCAGGTACATTTCGACTGCGTTTTCGGGGTCGCTGCGCACAGCATGGGGTTGGTTGCGCACCCACTGCTGGTAGTCGCTGGCCCAGGGCTGGCCGTCTTTGATGGTACGCAGATTTAATGCGGCGATTGCCCCGCTGGATTCCAGAAGTCCGCTGGAGCGGAACGCGCTGGCGACGCGATCAAAGTCATAGTCCAATCTTCGAAACTGGGGTTGCCAGCCCAATTTGCCGTCTTCCTTAACAAGGTCCAGCAGGAGATAGTGGGCGCGGGGATCGCCATTGTAGGGCATGCCGACACTGCCGGGGTTCAATATTCGTTGCTTGCATGGATACGAGCCACCGTTGTGCTCTGAAGACTGCGCGGTGATGGTGCGGTCCATGGGCTGGTGGGTGTGTCCGCAGATTAGTACGGACTCGTCGTAGACCGCGATTTGGCTGGAGACCGATTCTTCATCAGCATCCGGGACGATACCGGCAAAGGGGTTGTCGGGAAGGCCGTGGAATAGTCGAAGAGACGGCGCGCCTTGGATCTCAATGAGCAGGTCGTGGGGTAGATGGCGAAGGTAACACAGATCGTGTGGTCGCATCTGCTCCCATGTCCAGTGGATATTGGGAAAACGGTTTTTGTCGTTGAACGTGGGCGGTCCCTCGGGGGTATTGAGATTGGCGAGAACCAGATCGTGATTGCCCTGGACGGAGGGCCAATCTCGCTGACGCAGCACGTCGACTACATCGAGGGTCCAGGGGCATCTGTTTAGCAGATCACCGAGCAGAAAGACGGCGTCGGGGGTCTGTTTGTCTATTTCATCAAGCACAGCTTCCAGTGCCGGCAGGTTGCCGTGAATGTCGCCAAGGAATGCGAGGCGAATAGGGCGACTCATGTGGACTGCGCCTTCTTCAGCGGGTCGCGTTCGTCCACGTAGCGCTCGCGACCGGTCGCCTGGCCGTAGGCGATAAAGGAGTGCCGGATGTCTTCGGCATCAGGGTCATGTCCGTTGGCCCAGCACCAGCGGAAGTAGTTGATGATCTCGGGTTCGGCAGTGACCAGCTCCCAGTAAAACAGCTGGGCGATTACGCCGCCGGCCTCGAGAAGTCCTTCGGTGGAGAAGGCCTCGAGGACGGGGCGGCGGTCGTAGGGGACACGGTGGTGCTGCACTTGCCAGCCGCCCTGTTGCTCGGATTCTGGTACGGATTGCATGATGGCGAACTGGGCGGCGGTGTCGCCGTTAAGAGGGAGACCGATACTGCCGGGATTCATCAGGTGCCAGTGGCGACAGTTGTCTCGGCCGGTGTCTGACTGCGACCGTGTGCTTGCGCCTTCGGGCTCCGAAGGACGCGCTTTGCTGCCTTCTCTGAAAAGGGCGTCACTGTCGTGTGGGTCGGTCATCGGATCGGCGGGATCGGGCCTGGATAGTAGCCTGTCTACCTGTACGTGGGTATGGGCAGAGATGATGTTGGGTTCTTCGATGGGGTCGATTTGCGGGATGATTTTCTCGGCTGGCATGTCCTGGTAGAACCCGACGCGATTGCGTCCGGGCACGCCGTGCGCGACTCGGATTGGCTGAGCGCCGGGGAATTGCAGTTTTAGTTCGTCGGGGAGCGCGGCAAGGTAGTTGGCCTGCACTTTGCCTACGCGTTGGACAAGCCAGTGAAGACTGCCCCAGCGTTCCGAGTCGTCGGCTCCCTGCGGGGCGCGGTCGGTGCCGAAGTCGAGCAGGTAAAATTCGTGATTGCCGCGTACGACGGCCCAGTCGGAGGCGCGGACCACGTCAACTACGCCGTTGTTGAAGGGCATGGGGTTGATGAGATCGCCGTCGAGGACGACGAAGTCGGGCTGAAGCGTCTCAAGTTCGGTCAGGACGGCTTGCAGCGCGGGCAGGTTTCCGTGGATGTCGGCGAGGACGGCCAGTCGCATGGGCTTCGAGTTTTTCGCAGGAGATTGTCTGCGGCACACTGCCCGCTATGCTACCCGGTGGAGGGAGAACCGTCAAACGGAGGGGGTGGGGAAATCGGGGAACTGCGGGGGAACTGCAGGGAAACGGCGGGGGAACTGCAGGGGAACTGCAGGGGTCAGGGGCTGGAGATAGGGAATAGGGAGTTGAGACTGTATAGGGGGTGGAGACACTGTTGGCTAGACGCAATGCTGGGGAAGAATCAGCACGGTGGCGAGTAAGGGCGGGGCGTTGCGGGGGCGCAGCCCCTGCACAAGAGAGGGCCGAAGGCCCGAACGCCCAAAACTGCAGTGGTCGGTGGTCAGTTGTCAGTTGTCAGTTGTCAGTGGGGAGGGAGGGTTGGCTTGAGGATGGGAGGTGCGTGTGGGGGCGCGATTGGGGGGGTGATTAGTTGACAAGCTGGGGGGCAGTGGCTAAGATCGGCTAATATTTTGGCGGGAATACCGTGTGGCTTGATTATCATGGGAGGGGGAGATGTGCGGTCGATTTGTGTTGCGGGCTTCGCCGCAGAATTTGCAGATGTTGTTTGAGCTGGATTCTGCTCCGGAGACGGGGCCGAGGTACAACATTGCGCCGACCCAACCCGTGCTGACGGTACGGACGAATCCGCATGGCGGGATGCGGGAGGCGACCTATCTGAATTGGGGGTTGATTCCCTTTTGGGCGAAGGACCCGAAGATTGGGAGCCGGATGATCAATGCGCGTTCGGAGACGGCGGCGGAGAAGCCGTCTTTTCGTGCGGCTTACAAGTACCGGCGCTGCATTGTGCCGGCGGATGGATTTTACGAGTGGAAGAAGGTGAAGGACGGCAAGCAGCCGTATCTGATCGGTCTGGCGTCGGGCGAGATTTTTGGCATTGCGGGGCTTTGGGAACACTGGGAGCAGGACGGTTCGGTGATCGAGTCGTGCACTCTGCTGACGACGGATGCGAACGAGTTCATGGCGCCGCTGCATCATCGCATGCCGGTGATTCTCGACCGGCAGGATTACGACGAGTGGCTCGATGCGAGCGTGCAGAAGGCGGATTCGCTGCTGCATCTGATGCGGCCGTACGGCGGCGCGGAGATGGCGGCGGTGGCGGTGAGCCGGATTGTGAATAACCCGCGCAATGACGAGCCGGGCTGCGTGGAACCGGTGGAGGCGTAAGGTAAGTCTCAGCCCGGTCTGGTTGGATCACTCACATAGAGGAAACGGAAATAGATGACTGCGACTGTTCAGAGTTCAGAGACGACTGACAGCCTGGCAAGGGATGCGTTGGAGAGGGACAGTTTTGTGACGCCGGCGGACAAGCCTCCACAGAGGCTGTTTGTGCCGGGCCCGACTGACGTGCATCCGGCAACGCTGGCTGCACAGAATATGCCGATGATCGGTCATCGCAGCGATGAATTGGAGTCTCTTTTCAGGAAGTGCAGCGAGCAACTGCAGGAGCTGTACCATACGGAGGCACGGGTCTTCACAGTGGCGGCGTCAGGTACGGGCTTGCAGGAGGCGGCTGTTCTGAACGCTGTCGGCGGGCGGGTGGTCAATTTTGTGAACGGGGCTTTCAGCCAACGATGGCACGATGTTTCGGTCGGGTGCGGCAAGGAGGCGATTGCGGTGGATGCGCCGTGGTGTACGGCGGTGAAGCCGGAGCTGGTTGAGGAGGCGCTGCGGGCGGCTCTTGCCGATGGTCCCGTGGACGCGATCACGGTCGTCCATAATGAGACGAGCACGGGCGCGGCGAGCCCGGTTGACGCCATCGCCGAATGTGTGCGGCGAGTCAGCCAGGACACGTTGATCCTGGTGGATGCGGTTTCGTCGTTCAGCGGGGTGAAGCTGCCTTTTGACGAGTGGGGACTAGACATGCTGCTGACTTCGTCGCAGAAGGCGCTGGCAGTGCCGCCGGGGCTGGCGTTCGCGGCGGTCAGTGACCGTTTGATGGAGCGTGCAGGGACGGTTTCCAATCGCGGCTGGTATTTCGATCTTCTGCAGCTTGAGAAGTACCGCCAGCGGAGCACGACTCCGGCCACGCCGGCCATCTCCCTGCTGCGGGCTCTCGGCGTCCAGCTCGACCGGATTTTCGCAGAGGGGTTGGAGGCGCGCTATGCCCGTCACGCCTATTGCGGGCAGATGAGCCGCGAATGGGCCAAGGCGAATGGTTTCGGACTGATGGCTGAACGCGGTTACGAGTCGGACACGGTGACGACAGTCGAGAATAGCAGAGGACTGGATGTTGGCGCGCTCAACCGGTACCTGGGAGCGCGGGCGATGCAGATCGCCGACGGGTATGGCCCTTACAAGGGGAAAGCTTTCCGCATCGGGCATATGGGCGAGGTGTGGCCTTCTGACCTGGAGTGCCTGTTTGGAGCGATTGAAGCGTTCGCGGCCGGTACAGCGTGATGAGGTTGAATTTGCTTGACAGGGCGATCTGGAACTGCTGGCCCCCGTCAGCCGATGTGGACGGCTCGGTTGGGAGAAACTGCCGGTCGGGTTGTTGACGGGCTGATATGCTTTATCTGGTCGCCACGCCAATTGGGAACCTCGGTGATATTTCGCTGAGAGCTCTGGAAACGCTGCGTTCGGTCGATCTCATTGCGGCGGAGGACACGCGCAAGACTGGCCGGTTGCTGAAGCATCACGGAATCGACACCCCTCAGTTTTCCTATCACGAACACAATGAGCGGCAAGCTGTCGAGCGGATCGTCGGCGCGCTGCGGGGCGGGCGCTCGGTTGCGGTGGTTACGAACGCGGGCACGCCGGGCATCTCCGATCCGGGCTTTACCGCGGTGCGGCGGGCGCTGGAGGAGGGGCTGCCGGTTACCGCGATACCGGGACCGACAGGTCTGGTCATGGCGCTGGTGCTTTCCGGGCTGCCGCTGCACAGTTTTACATTTCGCGGCTTTGCGCCGAGGAAGTCGGCGGCGCGGCGGCGCTTTCTGAAAGTGGACGCTGAGTCGCCGCACACGCTGGTCTTTTACGAGAGTCAACACCGGCTGTTGGCATTTTTGGCCGATGCGCTGGCGGTGTACGGCGACAGGCCGGCCGCGCTGGCGAACGATTTGACGAAGTTGCACGAAAAGGTGCAGCGGGGAACTGTTTCTGCCCTGTTGGAGGCGGTGGGGGGAAAGAAACTGTTGGGCGAGTTTATCGTTGTCATCGGTGGACACCGCTAAGGGACCGTTTTGCGGAGACTCGAATAGCTGCCGTTGATTCCCTGTTTTCAGCCTCCTACCACTCTTCTTCACTCCGAAACTCCTAGTTAGCTACTAAGTCATATACGGCGACTGCGTGGACGCGACCTTCAGTTACGCCGCCATTCGGTTATCTCATCGCGTACTCGTTGGCCGCCGCCTAGCATGGGACGCACCGCTGAAACTACGATGTATGGTAGATGAGGCAGCTTTTTGGAGGGGAGCGTTGCGGGGGCGCAGAACTGCGGGGGTTAGGGGCTGGAGGCCAGGGGTTAGGGGATTGAGACAGTATGGGAGGGGAAGACACTGTTGGCTAGACATTTTGCCGGAGAAGCATAGACTCGATGGCTAGCAAGGGCGGGGCGTTGCGGGGGCGCAGCCCCTGCACAAGAGAGGGCCGAAGGCCCGAACGCCCAAAAGCGAGGAGAGAGGGTAGAGGAGAGAGGGTAGAGGAGAGAGGAGTGAGGAAAACCTGCGCTCGGCTCACTCAGGGTTGCGAATCAGTTGTGGCTGAGTCTTTACAATACAAGCGAATAGCAGCGAATCCAGCCTCGCCTAGGTCTGCTGGATTTCGGAGGCAGCTTGCTACGATCGAGACTGGCTGGGGGAAGCTATGAGGTGGCGTCGGCGGCTTTGGCGCTGCGGCGCAATCTTCGTTCCAAGACGGGGGCGGAGGTGACGACGGCGACGCCGCAGAGGATGGCGAGGCCTCCCAGCAGTTGCTGGGGTGAGGGGAATACGTCGAACAGGAGTTGGGACCAGAGTACGGCCGCGACGGGGCTGGCTGCCAGGGCAATTGCGAAGATGCTCATGTCGAGTTTTCGCAATGTCCAGTAGTAGAGGAAACGGCTGACGACGACGTCGACAGTGCCGACAAGCAGGAGTATGGGAAATGCCTGGGCTGAGGGAAGGGCGAAGTTTCCGCGGGCGAGATTGAAGAGGGCGAGGAAGGCCGCGGTCAGGAGGAGGCGGTAGAAGAAGAAGTTAAGGAGGTCGACTTCCCCCATGTTGCGTTTGGTCAGGGCGGCGTGCAGCGCATAGATGAAGGTTGAGAGGAGAATCATCATGGCGCCGATTCCGAGGTAGTCGCCGGGTTGGAAGGAGATGACGGCTAGCCCGACGACGGCGATTCCCGAACCGACGCCTTGCATCAGAGTGAATCGTTCACCCAACCAGAGGAGGCCGAAGCCGAGGCTGAAGAGGACTGTCATTTTGCCGACCAAGGCGGCGACGCCGGGGTCGATAAAGGCCATGGCCTCATAGTTGAGTCTTGTACTGACTGCCACGCACATGCCAATGGCGAGGAATGTGGGCCACATGCGACGAAGGGGCGCCAGGCTCAGTCTGCGTGTTATGAGGCCAAGCAGGCCGACTTCCACCAGGGCGACAGCGATTATATAGAAGGCCCCTAAGGCGGGCTCGATGTAGGGAAAGACGAGGCGGGCGAAAACATAGTGGAGACTGTCTATCATCAGGAGGCTGATTATGAGCGCGGTACCGCGTGCGTTGCCCTTGTTGTCGCCGCCTTGTGACAAGGCCGGGCCGAAAGGACTTCTGCGCGGCATGTCCCTCATTTGATCAGCCTTTGGTAAGGGAGAAGTGGACCAGGAGGGAAGTTGCGGACTGCCCAGGACACGGTTTTATCACGTGGATGACTTCCCTTCTCTTGAGGCACATCATATCCGGCTTCGCTGAAAGTCGCCAAAAGGGGTAGAGGCGTTTGTGCTAAAATACGATTGGAGTGGGACCTGTGATGGAGGGAGGTAGCTGGGGGCCACGTGGATGGTTCGCAAGATTCTTCACTTCGATCTCGACGCCTTTTACTGTGCAGTTGAAGAGCTGCGGCACCCCGAGTTGAAGGGGGTTCCGTTTGCGGTTGGCGGCCGGCCGGAGAGCAGGGGGGTTGTATCCTCCTGTTCCTATGCGGCGCGACAGTTTGGCATTCGCTCGGCGATGGGCATGTCGCAGGCCGTGCGACTGTGTCCGGCATTGCGCGTCCTGCCGCCGGACATGCGGGAGTACGGTCAGGTTTCGGGGCAGGTGATGGAGATTCTGCACGGGGTGACGCCCCTGGTGGAGCAGCTTTCGATCGACGAGGCGTTTCTTGAGGTGACGGAGCGGCCGGAGTACGCGTCTGAATTAGCGAGGATGGTGCAGTCACAGGTTGAGGAGAAGCTGGGACTGCCTTCTTCGCTGGGTGTGGCGACGAATAAGCTGGTGGCGAAGATCGCGACGGATGTTGGCAAGGCGGCGGTGCAGACAGGGGACTACCCGAGAGCGATCCAAGTGGTCCCTCCTGGTAGGGAGGCTGAGTTCCTGGCGCTGCTGCCGGTGGACGCGTTGTGGGGGGTTGGGCCGCGCACGCGGGAGCGGCTGGCCGCGATAGGCGTTCACAAGGTGAGCGATGTGCTGGCGGCATCTGGGGAAGAGTTGGCGCAGCAGTTCGGCAAGCTGGGCCGCGATCTGCAGAGGCAGGCGCGGGGAATCGACCAGCGGCCGGTTGTGACTGAGCGGGAGGCCAAGTCGATCAGCCAGGAGACGACTTTCGTTCAGGATGTGGTAGATACGGAGACGCTGCGACGGGCGTTGCGGCAGCAGGCGGGCCAGGTCGGGGCTCGTTTGCGGCGCGGGGGGCTGGCGGCGCGTACTGTCAGTCTGAAGTTGCGTTGGACTGACTTTACCACTCTGACTCGTCAGACTACGCCCTCACATCCGGTTGAGGACGAAGAAGAGATTTACCGGATTGCGATAGAGCTGCTGGCTTCCAACCGGCCGGAAGGTGCGGCGGTGCGGTTGATAGGGGTTGGATGCAGCGGGTTGGTTGCGGCGGTGAGGCAGATGAGCATTTTCGATATGGCGGCGGACCCCGAGGCGCGGGCCAAGGAGGACCAGCTGAACGAGGCGGTGAAGGCGCTGCGGAAGAGGTTCGGCTCGGATGCAATCAGGCGCGGCAGCGACCTGTGAGGCCAACTGAAGGCTTCCTCAGCGGAAGAGAAAAATGGAGAGCCTACCAAGTTTCCGTTTGAGTTCGGGAGCCGAGAGATTGGTTCTAGGCCAGTGGCGCAACAGGACTTGTTCAGGCCGTTTGGTGACTTTCATGTTGGAGCCTACGCAATGGGGGTGGATTCGATGCGATACGAAGTCCCGATACCTGAAGAGCTGATCGACGAACTTTTCCCTTTCTGGGCGTCCATATTCGGGGCGGTCTTGCCGGACATTGCGCGAGAGGTTTTCCTGGGCGCTGAATTGGACTATAACGGGGGAACCCTTTTCTTGCGAAGAGAGGCCGATAGGCTGGCAAGCACGTGCTTCACAATGCAATCGAAGACGTTGCCGATACTGGCAGGTTTCGGAGAAGTGGCTACGGAATCGCGATTTCGCGGCAGAGGCTTTGCGACAGAGCTATGCAGCCGGGCGGTGGAGGATGTTCGCACGGGGGGCGGAGAGGCGTTCTTCCTGGGGACGGTCAATCCGGCGGCGGCGCGGGTTTACCACCGGCTCGGGTGGCGAAAACTGGCTGGGGCCAATGTGATGGCCAATATCCTGAGCGGGGAGTCGCCCGAGGCTTTCCTGGTGGACTATTTCGCTGGGGACAGGGTAACGATTGCAGAATCGTCGCCAGCGGACCGTATTCCAATGATCCCATTGATCCTCTGTCCGCACGACTGGCAGGTGCTGGACGCGAACACAAAGGTCTGTTCAACACGCTATGCGACACAGAATTCGTGTATGGGGCTTTATGTGCGTTTTGGGCGGGTCCGGCTGAGCGGCGGTGCGTGGTTTGCGGCCAAGACGGCGGAGGGGAAGGTGGTGGGGCTGTCGACGGCGCGCAGGGATGATGGGGGTGCGTTCCAGATTGACGCGTTCGCGCATGCGCGCTATTCGGACACCTGGGAAGAGCTTGTGCAGACGGCGATTGGCAAGTCCCAGGAACTGGGCGAGGGCAGATGCTATGCCGTCGTTTCGGTCGAGGATGAGGAAAAACGGTCCTGGTTCGAGGCGCTTGGTTTTGGCGTAACAGGGCCGGGGGAAGAGTTCGAATTGGATGGCAGGCGGGTGGCTTCAGTCAGGATGGAGAGAAGCGGGGCCTAGCCGGTCGTGGGGACAAAAATAGACGGGCGGCTGACATTGGACAGCCGCCACGAATTTGAGAACTCTTTGCAATCATTTTTCCTACCGTTCACTGGAGCAGCGAAAAGCCCAGACACGTCAGACCTACACTTAGGCGAGCGGTTGCGGGAAACTTGATCCCTACCCCATCATGGCGTCGTCGCCGCGCCATTCACCGTCTATGCCAACATAATCTTTTACCAGCGGCTGCAGGTGATCCGGAAAGTTCTTCCGGAATGCCTTGGCATCCTCTGAGAGCGGCCAAGGCGCGGTCACGGGGTAGTCGCGCGGGCGCAGGCCGATGCCGCAGGAGAGGCGGACGCGGTCGATTCGATTGGGGAAGGCTGAGTGGTAAGTGCGGGAGGCGAAGATGATTTCGTCGCCCGGATCGGTGAAGAGTGGCACGAGGCCGGGTATGTCGAAGCCTACGTAACTTTCTGGTTCGGTGCCGATGCGATGGAAGGAGCGCTGGTCGGGGGTTAGCTGGAACCCTTCAGGCCCTTCCCAGTCTTCGACGTGGGAGTCTTCGATTACTGCAAGCCCGCCATGCTTGGGGTGGGAGCCGGTGATGTAGAACCAGAGGCCGGAGGGCCAGGGGCCGCGATTCAGTATGTCTCCTGAGAAGGTGGGAGGTCCGTCGGAGAAGCCGCAGAAGTCGGAGTGCCAGCTTAGCGGGGCAGAGCCTGGATTGCGAATGATGGCTGCGGTACGGTTGATGGTCAGTTCTTCGGCCTGGCAGAAGACGCGCTGGGCGCGCATGAAGGGTTCGTGGTCGAACATTTTCCACATGGCAGGGGAGTGTTCGATGAAGGCGGTGTGGGTGAAACTGTTGCCTTCGCCGAGCGTGCCGTCGGGATCGATTACTTGCTTGACAGACTTCTGAAGCTCAGTTACGAGCTCTTCGGAGAGCACATTTTTCACAATTGCGAAGCCGTGGGCCTCAACGCAGGCCTGCGCGGCCTCGAGCTCGTCAAGGGTGAATTCGTAACTGTAGCCCAACTCCGGCTTCTGAATGTGACTGTAGTCCATTAAAGACTCCTTGCAAAATTAATTTCAGTGACCTGTTTGTTATCCCAGTGTGCTGTTGTCCGGGCTGCGTCCAAGAAACTGCTCCGTTCGGTAAAATGCCGGAAGGGGCAATGTGTTTCCTCTGCCACTCGCCAGGAAATGATCTTCGCCTTGCTGGCGTATCCTGAAGCTCAAGCTACACCGAGCAACGCAGTGCGATGGCGCAGTCGATACCACGATGTCAGGGCGAGGATGCGTTAGGTTCTGCATCTCCTAGCCCATCATAGCTTCATCGCCTCTCCAGTCATCGTCGATTCCTACATAGTTTTCGAGCAGAGGCTGCCAGCGCTGGGGGAAGGCCTCGATAAAGGCCTGCGCGTCGGCGGAGAGCGGCCAAGGTGCGTCTATGGTGTGCTCGCGGGCGCGGAAGATGATTGCACAGGAGAGCCGGACGCGATCGATGCGGTTGGGGAAGGCAGCGTGGAATGTGCGGGAAGCGAAGATGATCTCATCGCCCGGATCGGTAAAGATGGGCACAATGCCTGGCACGTCGAAGCCGACATGCCTGTGCGGCTCAGTGCCTAGCGGGTGAAAAGAGCGCCGATCAGGGGTGAACTGGAAACCTTCAGGCGCTGCAAATTGTTCAAGATGGGAATCCTCGATGACTGCCAGCCCACCATGTATTGGATGTGAGCCTGTGATATAGAACCAGAGGCCGGAAGGCCAGGGGCCGCGGTTCAATACATCTCCGGAGAATTTACGGGGGCCGTTGGAGAATCCGCAAAAGTCGGAGTGCCATGCGAGCGGGGCGGAACCGGGATTGCGCAGAATTGCGGCCGAACGGTTGATGGTCAGATCCTCGGCCTGGCAGAAGACCTGTTGGGCCTGCATGTAGGGCTCATGGTCGAGCAGCTTCCACATGGCAGGTGAGTGTTCGATGAATGAGCCATGGGTGAAGCTGTTGCCCTGGCCCAGCGTGCCGTCGGGGTCGAGAACCTGCTGGACCGATTCCTGGAGATCCTTCACCAGTTTAGTGGTGAGCACATTTTTTAGTACGGCGAAGCCATGCGCTTCAATGCATTCCTGTGCCTTGTCCATTTCGTCAAGGGTAAACTCGTAGGCGTAGCCCAGATCTGGCTTTTGAATGTGACTGTAGTCCATTCATTTCTCCGGCATGTGCAGGACTGTCGTGCATAGACCGATTACCACGCCCTGAAAGACCCAGCCGCCTACCAAGAATTGGGAACTTCGAATGAGAGGTGGCGGCTTCAGGTCGAGAGTGGCTGTAGAACGCTTAGCTCTACCCCATCATGGCATCGGTTTGCGGTTCAGCATCGTCGGGCCGCCAGTCGTTTTGGATGCCGGTATATTCTTCGACATAGTGCTGGAAACGGTCGGGAAGCGCCTTAATGAATTCCTTCGAGGTGTCGGGGAGCGGCCAAGGCGCGTCGATCTTGTATGCCTTCGGGCGGAAGCCGACGCCGCAGGAGAGCCGGACGCGGTCTATGCGGTTGGGGAAGGCGGCGTGGTAAGTGCGCGTGGCGAAGACGAGCTGGTCGACCGGTTCGCCAAAGAGCGGTACCATGCCGGGCACGTCGAAGCCGACGTAGCTGTGGGGCTCGGTTCCTTCAGGGTGGAAGGAGCGCTTGTCGGGAGTCAGCTGGAAACCCTCGGGCCCTTCCCAGTCTTCCACGTGGGAATCTTCGATGACGGCGAGGCCGCCGTGCTTGGGGAAGGAGCCGGTGATATAGAACCAGAGCCCGGAGGGCAAAAGAAACTTATTGAGCACATCGCCGGCGTTTTGGGGGGGACCCTCGGCAAATCCATGCCAGTCTGTGTGCCATGATAGTGGATCGGAGCCGGGATTGCGGATAATGGCGGCTGAGCGGTGAATGGTCAAGCCGTCGTCGCCGCAGTAGAAGCGGTTTACGCGCATGAAGGGCTCATGGTCGAACAGTTTCCAAGTGGCGGGGGAATGCTCGACGAAGGCGGTGTGCGTAAAGCTATTGCCCGCGCCGAGTGTGCCGTCCGGATCGAGAACCTCCACCACGGATTCCTGAAGCTCCTTCACCAGCTCTTCGGTCAGGACATTCTTTATTATGGCAAAGCCATGGGCTTCCACACATTCATTCATGGCATCCAATTCATCGATGCTGAACTCATAGCGGTAGCCCAGGTCCGGTTTTTCGATGTGACTGTAATCCATGGAAAGCTCCTTGCTAAAGGGCTGGCTGACCTATCCCTTCAGTGACCCAATGGTTATCCCCTGAATCATCTGGCGTTGCATGAGCAGGAAAGCGATGATAGGCAACAGCGACATGAGTATTGCGGCGGACATGCCAATTCCGTAGGCGGGACCAGTGCCTTTCAACTGGAACATTATTATGGAAACGCCAACAGGCATTGTGTAGATTTGGGGCTTATTCAACACCAACAGAGGCCAGAGGAAATCGTTCCAGTGGTAGGTGAAAGTAAAGATGGCGAGGGTAGCAAGAACAGGTCTGGACAGCGGCAGTGTGATCATCCACCAGAGCTGCAGTTCATGGGCGCCGTCGATGCGGGCGGCCTGGAAAAGCTCTTCTGGCAGTGTGACAGCGAACTGACGGAAGAGGAAGAGGGCAAACGGGGACGCCAGTCCGGGCAGGATCAGGGCCCAGTAGGTGTCGTGCATGCCAAGTTTCAAGGTCAGGACGTAGGAGGCGATGATCGTCGACCAAGCTGGGACCAGCATTGTGCTAATGATGAGCCAGAACAGCTTGTCGCGACCTGGAAAACGTTTGCGGGCGAAGCTATAGCCGGCCAGAGAGGCCAGGAGGACGACACCGAAGGTGAAGGCTGCGCCGGTGAAGACGCTGTTCCAGAACCACTTCAAAACGGGCGAATTGGCAACGCCGCTGCCTGTCATCAGGTCGATATAGTTTTTGAGAACTGGCCGCGTCAGTACGAAGGAAGGGGGGATGGTGGCGACGTCTGACGGGTGTTTGAAGCTTGTAATGAGAGCCCAGTAGAGCGGGAAGAGTGAAATCCCGGCCAATACCAGAATCATCAGAAGCGCGAGGTAGCGAGAGGCACTGGCCGATCCTTCCGGCAACAGGCGCAGCTGTAGGTTTTCGAAAATTGAAGACGGTTGACTGTTGCGCAGGCTTGTATTGGTCGCCATGTTCGGCCCTTCGGATCAGAATTCCACAACCTGGGAGAAGCGTCGGAACTGAAAGACGGTAAAACCGACTGTTGCCACAAGAAGAAGCAGTCCGGCGGCGGCGGCGGTGCCGGAGTTAGCGTAGAAGATCAACTGGTTGTAAATGTAGTAACCAACGGTAATTGTGCTATGAACAGGCCCGCCGCGTGTCAAAACATAGATGGGCACGAAAACCTGAAGCGCGCCGAGCGTGGAAACGACGATAACATACAGCATTGCGGGCGTCAGGAGCGGCAGCGTGATCGACCAGTGCTTGCGCCAGAAGGCCGCGCCATCGACGGAGGCAGCGTCGTACAGGCTGGAAGGAATGCTTAACAGAGCGGCGCAGAAGATGATAATTGCAACGCCGTTACTGGAAAGGATGGCCATTCCGGCCAAGGAGGGCAGTGCCGAGTAGATATTTCCAAGCCAGTTGACGGGCTCCAAATTGACAACAGAAAGGAAGTAGTTGAGAACGCCGACATGAAAGTCAAAAACAAAGCGCCAAATAATTGCTACTGCCAACCCAGAGATGACACCGGGGAGGTAGAATGCGGCCTGGAAGAAGCCGCGCATGGAACTGCTGCGCAGCGAGACGATCAGGATGGCGGTCAACAGCGATAGAGCAGTCGAGATCGGGACAACCATGAAGGTGTAGTAGAAGGAGTTGACCATTGACTTCTGGGCGCTGGGCATCTCGATGACGTCTGCATAATTTTGCAGGCCTACGTACTCGGTGACCCCGCGCGGATGCCAGTCGACGATGCTCAACCAGATGACCATGCCGTAAGGAAGGAGGACAAAGATTACGAATAAGACCATGAAGGGGGCGATCAGGAGAAAACCCCAAAGCGTTTCCGACTGTGCGTTGGTCAGACGCGGCCACGGGATCGACTTTGGTCGCTGGCGCCAGCCGGTGCCGATTTTGTCTACCCTGTCTGTCATGTTATTGGGGGGCATTGCGTATTGCGAGCGCCCTTGGGCCGCCCTGCAATACGCAATGCCTGTGATGGAACCTTAAACGTACCAATCCAGTTTTGCGATCGTGTCACAGAAATCCTGCACTGCTTCTTCGGGAGGCGTGGGTAGGAAGATCTTCTGATGTACCAGCTCCAGTTGCTCGACGGTCTCTCGTGCGCGTCCGCCGTGGGCTGAAGCTCTCTGCCGGCCGTAGGGGATGTAGTGCTCGTAGTGCCATTCCAGCATGGGGTTGTCGACGCCTTCAACGGCTGACACGCGCGCAGGCAGCAGGTACTGCGCTATCCATTTCTGATTCTCTCTGTTGGAGAGCCAGAGAGCGAAGTCGATCGACGGGCCTATCTCATTGGCACCGCCGGCGCGGTAAACGATGGAATTGACATCCAGATTGGGCCCACCCCAGTAAAGGGAGTGGTCGACGCCTGGATTGGTGGGCGGCTGGACAAACATCCAGTTTATTTCGCGCTCGGTATCAGTGACGATCAGGGTAGCGGGATCGACTTCGACGCCGGGGCGCTGTGACCAGCCGATGCTGGGGCCGATACCGCCGAGGAGGGACTTCTGGAAGAAGTAGTCCCAACGGCTGGCGCTGAGGCCGGACGGGTTGGGAATAACTTCATGCACGAAGTAGAGATCCTGCAGCCATTGCAGCCAGGCCAGGCCTTCTTCTTCGGCCAGTTTACAGACCCACTCGCCGTCTCTGAGCTCTACAGTGTCGGTTCCCCAGTTCCAACTGAGGACTTGGTCCGGCCAGTAGAAGAATGGATTTGTTTCAGCGGCGGAGAACACGCCGCCCCAGACCTGCGAGCCGTCATCGCGTTCGAAGGTACAGGCCTTCATCATCGCCAGATAGGTGTCGAAGTCCCACGTTCTTTCTGGGCCTTGGGGGAGCAGGTGGTCAGCGCCGGCCTCTTCAACGATGTCAAGATTTAAGACCATGCCGTTGGCAAGCGTGTAGAAGGGCACCATGTAGTTCTTGCCCCTGAAATGCATGCCTTCGTACCAGCCTCCCGGGAGGTCATCCTGGAACTCCTGGGGAAGCTCGATCTCTACGGCGACGTCGGATTGAAGAGCCTGGATGATGCCATCAACGCTGGCTCGGAGGACTGTATGTGGGGGATTGCCGGAGGCAATCGAGGTCTGTACCTTCACGATGGAATCCCAGCCCACCGCCTGGTAAGTGATGGTAACGCCCTCGGTCATATCACTGTATTCGTCGGCCCTCTCCTGTTCCCAGGTACCGTGGGGAAGGATATCGCCGGGGAGGCCGAGGGGGAAGGACCACCATTGGATTTCGACCGGGGCCATTGCGGCCTCGCTCTCGGCGCCATCAGATCCTGGGGCTGCGGGGGCTACGCAGGCGGTCAAGGCCGCCGCGCCACCAGTCAAGGCCGCGGTTTTCAAGAAATCACGTCTTGATAACGTACGTTGCATGGTTGCGTCTCCTTTTCATGTTGAACGCCCACCGATGAACTTAGGGGGGATTGTGTAGATTATATGGTTTGAGAAACGCATGTCAAGTGAATAAAATAATTTGTTCAGAGGGAAAACCGAGATAGGTACGAGCTGCAACGGTCACTGGCCAAGGAAGTACTGGCTTACGTATCAAACTTCGTATCCAGGAGACAGTGGCAGGTGGGCTGAAATCCGGATTTATTCATTTCAGGGTGTTGCCAGAGGGCGCGTGGTCTGCCAGGAGTCGGACGACTTCGGCGTCGCTAACCTGGCGAAAGTCGTCGTACCAGGCGCCGACTCCCCAGAACGGTGAAGGTGAAAGGAGGGCGACGACGCGGCTGACCAGGTTGGCGCCCTCGTCTGAAGCGCCGGGGGCCGGGGGCGTGGGTTGCGTCTGCAATTGGGCGATGGTACTCGAGGGTGCGACGGGGACCGCGGGTACGATTTCACGCGGTTCGCGATGGGTCAGGGCCTGGATGGCGGCGCGCATGGAGGCGCCGGTGGCAAGGCCGTCATCGATGAGGAAGATTGTGCGGTCCTTGATGGGGGCGGGAGGGCGGTCGCGGCGGAAGAGCCGGGCGCGGCGGGAGAGTTCACGCTGCTGCTGGCGCGAAATCTTGCGGATGCGGTCATTGCTCAGCCTCTGCTGGGCGACTACTTTCTGGTTGA
Organism: Caldilineaceae bacterium; assembly: GCA_958295845.1. GTDB lineage: Bacteria > Chloroflexota > Anaerolineae > Caldilineales > Caldilineaceae > Bin5. The sequence continues at coordinate 2,042,895 of OY282376.1, read as the reverse complement.
TGACCTGGACTCCGCCTTCGGCGATGGCACCGAAGGCCAGTTCGGTCTGGCCGGGTACTCCGAGCTTGCGGACGAGCCAGACGTCGAGGGGCGCTTGCAGGGCGCTGGCGACCTCGCTGGCGACGGGTACTCCCCCTCGGACCAGGCCGAGGACAAGCGGGTTGACAGCCTCCAACTCCTGGAGCATGGCCCCGAGCAGCGCGCCGGCGTGGCGGCGGTTCCGGAAATGTTGCGGTTTTGCGCTTGTCACGCAACACCCTCTGAATTGACTGTATGACTGTGAAGAGGAAAGAGAAGGAAGCGGCGAGAAGATTAGGGGGGGTGGTTCCAAATGGAGGTGGGGCGAGGAAGCCACCCCACCCTCTCGCTCTTTACTCCTCGGCAATTACTTCCCGGTCGGGATCGAGCAGCCAGGCTACGAGCGCCTGGATCTCGTCTTCGCTGAGTTTTTCGGCGAAGTTTTGCGGCATCTTGCCGGCTTGTTCGTAAGTTTCGACCACGAAGGCGGTGGGATTGACGATGCTTTCGTAGACGTATTCTTCGGCGGTCATGCCTTCGACGCGAGAGCCGGCGCGTTCGTAGAGGTCGGCGAAGTTGGGGCCGTTCTGGCCGGCGAGGTCGACTTGTCTCTCTTCGAGATTGTGGCAGGCGAAACAGGCTTCGCCCGTCCAGATGTCCTGGGGCGAGCGGATGTTGCGGGCTCTGTATTCTTCGAGGGCTGCGGCCTGTTCTTCTTCGCTGAGCAGGATATGGGCAGTGTTTTGGAATTCTGCAGGTTGGAAGACGTCATCGAAGGGTTGGAATGGGTCTTCGTCTGGTGTCTGGGCTAGTGCAGATTCTTTCCAGTTCATGACGTAAAGGGTCAGATCTACAACCTGGTCGCCGCGTAGGGGTCCGCCGAATTGGCCTCCCCAAGTTGGCATGACTTCGGGCCACTGGCTGTCTGTTTTGCTGGGGCGGCCGGCGGCGATGGTAAGTTTCACGTAGTCTTCGAGCGAGCCGACCCAACCAACGTCCTTGAGGCGTCCGGTATCGGTGAAAAAGTAGTAGCTATTCAGTCCGGGCCCTTTGCCCAGGATTCCCTGACCATCCGGACCATGGCAGATGAGGCAGTTGTCGGAGAACAGCTTGGCGCCGTTCTCGATTGAGCGGCCTTCCCAGTTGATGGTCTGTGCTTCCATACGGGGGTTTTCGCTTACCAGGACCATCAGGAGCACGACGATGCCGACCAGTGAGGACAGGATGCCCCACATTATTTTGGCGATAGGAGATCTGGTGTAAAGACGATGCATAGTGGCTGTATTACTCTCCTACAAGAGCGCCGGACAGACTCTTCCATCCATCGGCAACGTAGCCAAGGAACAGGTGCTTCCAGCCGTACTGCTCCCAGTAGAGGGAGTCCTGGTGCAGCCAGAAGGTCTTTTCATATTTGCCGGCCGTCCCTTCGGAGTCGAACCAGGTGACTTCCCAGTTCAACTTCTTGAGGCGGGGTTGGGCCTGGGTAATCGTCAAAATGCCGATGGGCGCGTTGAAATCGGGGTCCTGACGGCGGTAGAAATCGACGGCGTTGTTGAACTCGTGGAGGAGCTCTTCGAATTCGTGGTCGTGCACATCGTATACTTCATCGGTGCGCCAGATGCCGAGCGGCAGATGTTTGTAGCCGATTTCACGGGAGAGGCCGGAGCCTTCTTCGGGCATCACGTCCTGAACGATTTCGACCGCGGGGGCGCCCTCGACGGCGTATTCGGGCGTGCCCATCCAGCTCCAAATTATCATGACAGCCCCTGCGACGATTCCGGCGACGATGGCTACCTTGCGGTCTTTGCCACGGCGGCTGGGGTTGTAGTCGAGATAGGGGATGGCCATGAGCAGGACGAGAAGCACGCCGGGAAGGAGGACGCCGGCGATGAATTTGTCTGCGATCTTGAGCAGCCCCTGCAGCCAATAGAAGTACCAGGGCGCGACGGTATGCAGAGGCGTTGACTGCGGGTTGGCTATGTGTTCCAGGGGAGCCTGGAAGAAGAAGACCGTGAGGATGATGAGCAGAGTCGTCATGACGGTCATGAAACTGGTCTCGTCGACCAGGACGTCAGGCAGGTAGTAGACGCGCTTGTCGGCGGGGACGCGGTTGGCGGTGTCCTCGCCTACTTCCTCTTCGTCGGCGGGCAGGCTGATGCCGAAGTGGACGACCTTATAGTAGTGGACGAAGAAGAAAAGGATCAGCAGCAGCGGCAGGAAAAGGACGTGCAGCAGGTAGAAGCGCAGAAGTCCGTTTGCGCCGATGTCGGGCGCGCCGCGGGCGAGCAGGTTGACGGTTTCGCCGACTACGGCGGGCGGCACGGCTTCGGCCATGGAGGTGCCGATGGTGACAGCCCAGAATGCGAGCTGATCCCAGGGCAGCAGGTAGCCGGAAAAGCTGAGGAAGAGTGTCATTACCAGCAGGAGCACGCCGGTAAACCAGGTAAACTGGCGCGGCGGTTTATAGCTGCCTGTCAGGTAACACCTGACCATGTGCAGGGTGACGATAGCCACCATCGCTTCTGCTCCGAGCCGGTGCATGTCGCGCAGGAACTGGCCAAAGGGTATATTGGTCAGGAGCAGAATCATATCGACGTACGCGCGTTCCGGGGAAGGCGCGTACCAGATCATGAGGAGGATGCCGGTGATGGTTTCGACGATGAAGAGATAGGTGGAGAGCAAACCCAGCCGGTAGGTATGGGTGAAGCGGGTCACGCTCTCGTGGTAGTAGGTGGGTTTGATGTGGAGCAGGAAGCCTTCGCTATGGGGCTTGAGGCGCGGGTTGGGGCGGCCGGGCGGTTCGCCCTGCAACATGCGGCGGAACTCACCGGCATCGATGCCGGCGGTCAGGCGGGTGAATACGTCGTCTGCCTGGGCAGCTACCGCGCCGAGAACTCCTTTTTCGCGGATATTTTCTTGGAGTCCCATCTGGTTCTGTCGTCTCCTGGTAAGGAAGTCTCAGGTTCTAAGACACGCTGTCTTTAACCTTGATATCTATTCAGCAAAGGACTATCACCTTTTGGCAGCCCTTCAATTAGCATTCCCGTGTCGACCACAATCTCGGCTTCCGCAGAAGGCACGATAGGAGGTTCGATTTTGTCCCCTACGTGAGTTGTCACTGCAACGGTGGCGCGACCGACCCCGATCTCGATTTCAAATTGGTCCAAGGAGCGGGGCGCAGGGCCCTCGATGTAATGCCCTTCGAGGCTAAACTTTGAGCCGCACAATGGGCACCTAAAGAGATTCCTTGCAGAATCCCACCTGTACTTGTGGGGGTTGTTGCGCCAGGGATGTGTGCATATTTCATAGAATGCACGCAGTCCTTTCTCGGCGTTGGCCAACCAGAATTTGCCGTAGACATTCGCTTGCGGTTCACTGCCGACTGGCGGCATGTCGGAGGCGGCGCCAAGGTAGAATTTGCCTCCAAATTCGTTCATGCGCTGCCGAGGGTAAAGGAACTGATAGGCAGCCACTCCAGTACCCACGGTCATTGCCGCCAACATCCCGGCCCAAGCGTAAATCAGAAACTCGCGTCGACTCGCGCCCCTATTACGGGCGTGGTGGTTTCCAGATGGTGAGCCGGACAGTTTTGCGCGCGTGAGCGGCGCAATCTTCTCGGCAGTGACTGATCTGGATTCTCTCTTTGTTGTTTCTTGTCTTCCTACAAACTGATGGACAGTCACTCTGTCCGATGACTCCAGTTAGATATCACTCCACAAGTTCAAGGTTCCTCGTGTAGCGTTCCTGCCCCTGAATCGTGGGTGCGGCTATGAAGGCACAGCCTTAGCTGGTGACAAAGCTTTTGGCTTGCCCTGCAGGCGCTTGCCTGTGTCCACTACGATTTCAGCTTCAGGCGAGGGCTGGGCTGGCGCCGAGATGAAGTCGCCAGCGTCTTCAGTCTGCGAAACGATTGAACCTCCCTCGACGATTTCAACCAGAAACTGATCGAGCGAGCGGGGCGCGGGCCCTTCGATATAATGTCCCTCACGGTCGAATTTGGAGCCGTGACAGGGACATTCGAAGCGGTTGTTGGAAGGCTCCCACTTGTACAGGCAGCCGAGGTGTGTGCAGACCATGTAGAGCGCGCGCGGCCCCTCGTCGGTATTGATGAGCCAGAATTTGCCGGTCGAGTTGCCTTCCGGATCGATGCCGATCTGGGGCAGGGCGGTTGCGTCTCCGAGAATAAATTTGCCGCCGAACTCGCCTTCGCGGAAGCGCGGGTACATGAACTGGTAGGTGGCGAGGCCGCTTTCCAGTGTCAGAAGGGTGAGGGCACCGCCCCAAGCATAGGAGAGGAACTCGCGCCGGTTAATGCCTTCCTGGCCTGTTTCGAAGCCTTCGAGAACAGCGGCGCGGCCGACGGGTGCCACTCTTTCTGCGGCGGCGGCGACGCTGCCATTACTTTGGACAGTGGTGGGGGCCTGCGCTTCGGCTGTGGCCGCGGCGACTTCGGTTGGGGCCTCTTCGGCAGGCGCGACCGCTGTGGCCACCGGTTCGGCCTCGGCGACGGGTGCTGGTTCGGTTTGAGGTGCTGGCTCGGGTGTTGCTTCGGCGGCAACGGCAGCCGGTTCCGGCTGCGGGGCGGCAGCTTGGGTTGGTGGAGCAGTTTCTGCGGCTTCGCCCTCGCTAATGTCGCGCGGGGGCAGCATCGAACTGACGTCGACGCCCAGTCTTTCGGCGGCCATTTGTTGCGCGCGTTCTACTCTGTCGAGCCATGCCTGACTCACTTCCGCCATAGTGTCTGGTCTCCTTGGGGAAGAGGGAAGCTGGGTCCCACTTCTCGCCCCTTTCTCATCCTTCCGGCAGGCTTGACGAAACGGGATTCAAAGCCTGGCGGGACTGCGGTGCATCGTTCGATAGAGTCGATCAGAGTATAGCAGGCGGGCGTTGCATTGTCAAAATTATCACAAACGATCTGTTGACCGAATTGTGAGAAGCCTTAGTGAACCTCGAGGCGACTCACCGTAATACAATCCCACTCCTTCTTGCCAGATTCAAGCACACGCCTGTATCAGATATTATGGACTGCTCCATGCGATAAAGCTATTCGGAAATCCTACAAATCATGCGAACTAACTCTAGACTCCCAACTGCTCCAAGCTGGAGGCGACCTGCTCTCGCTGGGCGTTGAGGTCGTCCAGTTTGTCGCGTTCGCGTTGCACAACGTGCTCCGGGGCTCTGCCGACGAAGTTTTCGTTGCCCAGGAGACCGTTGGCGCGACCGATCTGGCTGTCGATGTTGTCAAGATCCTTTTGCAGGCGCTTGCGTTCGGCCTCCAGATCCACCATGCCGGCGAGCGGGAGGTAGGCTGTGATGCCGCCAGCAGAGAGTTGGACGGACGGGCCGGAATGGGTAGCGTTGGCCGCGGCTGCGACGGTCACCTGGGAATCGTCGAGACGGGCCAGTGTTGTGAACAGTTCCAGGTTGTCCTGGGCGAGGTCGCGGCCGTCGCCGGCGAAGAGGGCGGCGATGCGGCGACCGGGTTCGACGTTGTATTCGGCGCGGGCGTTGCGGATGGCGCGCACGATTTCCTGTGTGCGGCTAAAGTCGTCTTCGGCGGCGGTGTCGCGGCGCGCGGTTGGTTGGGGCCAGCGCTGGGTCATGAGCGCTTCGGCGTGGTCGGGGACGCCGGGCAGGTGGCTCCAGATGGCTTCGGTGACGTAGGGCATGAAGGGATGGAGCAGGCGCAGAGACTGTTCCAGCGTGTAGGCGAGGACCTGGCGGGTGGCAGCGGCGGCGCGGGCATCGTCGCCGTACAGGCGGGGTTTGGCTGCCTCGATGTACCAGTCGCAGTATTCGCTCCAGAGGAATTCATAGAGCTGGCGGCCGGCTTCGCCCAGTTGCCAGTTGTCGATGAGCTGGGTCGCATGGGTCTGCACTGTGTACAGGCGGCTGAGTATCCAGCGGTCGGCGAGCGTTTGCTGGTTCTGCGGAGGCAAGGCGTAGGTGACGCTGTGGGAGCCATCGCCATGGTTCAGTGTCACGTCGCCTGCTTCCAGATTCAAAAGCACGAAGCGGGCGGCGTTCCAAATCTTATTGGCGAAGTTGCGGTTGGCTTCGATGCGGGTGACGCTGAGCTTCATGTCGTTGCCGGGCGTGCTGCCGGTGAGCAGGGTGAAGCGGAGGGCGTCGTTGCCGTAGGACCCGATGAGGTCGAGGGGGTCGAGGGCGTTGCCGAGGCTTTTGCTCATTTTGCGGCCGTCTTCGGCGCGGATCAGGCCGTGCAGGTAGACATAGTGGAAGGGAACTTTGCCAGTAAAGTAGAGGCCCATCATGATCATGCGGGCGACCCAGAAGAAGATGATATCGTAGCCGGTTTCGAGAACGGTTGTGGGGTAGAAACGGGCTAAATCCGAGGGGTACGTGTCTGTTGCCCCATTTCTTTCTGTTGTTTCTTCGAACTGGGGCCAGCCAAGCGTGCTGAATGGCCAAAGGGCGCTGCTGAACCAGGTATCGAGGACGTCTTCGTCCTGTTCGAGGTCGACGGTTTCGCCGTAGAAATCGATGGCCTGTTCGAGCGCTTCGCTTTCGCTGCGGGCGGCGAACTGATGACCGTCGGGCCCGTACCAGATTGGGATGCGGTGGCCCCACCAGAGCTGGCGGCTGATGCACCAGTCGCGGATGTTTTCCATCCAGTGGTAGTAGTTGCGTTCGAAGCGTTCGGGCACGATCTGGATGCTACCGTCCTTGACTGCGGCGATGGCGGCCTCTGCGAGAGGCTTCGCTTTCACGAACCATTGTGTGCTGAGTAGCGGTTCGACGACGGTATGGCAGCGCTGGCAGTGCCCGACCTCGTGTGCGTGCGGCTTGGCGGTAACGACCAGGCCGGCGGCGTCCATGTCCTGCCAGAGTTTTTCTCTGGCTTCGAAGCGGTCGAGGCCGGCGTAGGGGCCGGCGGCGGCGTTGAGGGTACCGTCCTCATTGGTGATATTGACGAAAGGAAGGTTGTGGCGCTGGCCGATCAGGTAGTCGTTGGGATCGTGTCCGGGCGTCACTTTGAGGGCACCTGTTCCGAACTGCGGGTCGACGTGTTCATCGGCGATGACGGGGATCTCCCGCTGGAGGATGGGCACGAGGGCGGTCTTGCCGATGAGATGGGCGTAGCGCTCGTCGTCGGGATGGACGGCAACGGCGGTGTCGCCGAGGATGGTTTCGGGGCGGGTGGTGCTGACTTCGACGTGGTCGGTTGGGGCGGCGGTACCGTCGGCTGCGCGCAGGGGATAGCGGAAGGTGTAGAGCTTGCCGTCGATCGACTCGTGTTCGACCTCGAGGTCGCTGATGGCGCTCTCGCAACGTGGGCACCAGTTGACGAGGTAGTTGCCGCGGTAGATGAGGTCGTCGTTGTAGAGGCGGATGAAGGCTTCGAGGACGGCGTCGCTGAGACCGTCGTCGAGGGTGAATCGTTCGCGTGTCCAGTCACAGGAGATGCCCATGCGGCGCTGCTGCCCGCTGATCTGGCCGTGATATTCGTCTTTCCAGTCCCAGACTTCCTGAATGAAACGTTCGCGGCCGAGGTCGTGGCGGGTGGTATCGGATTCGGCGAGCTTGCGTTCGACGACGTTTTGGGTGGCGATGCCGGCGTGATCGGTGCCGGGAACCCAGAGTGTGGGCCGACCGGCCATGCGGTTGTAGCGGATGAGCATGTCCTCGACGGCGCTGGTTGTGGCGTGTCCGAGGTGGAGGACGCCAGTGACATTGGGGGGAGGCATAGAGATGACAAAGGGCAGGGCGTCGGGATCGGCGAGGCCGCTCTCGATCTGCTGTTCGGGGCGGAAGAAGCCCTGCGATTCCCACCAGCGGTAGAGTTTTTCTTCCCATTGCTGCGGTTCATAGACCGTCGGCATTTCCTCACGCGTTTCAGGCAGTTTTGTCGTTGTCATTGTTCCCTGTGCTCCCATCGGTAGTTTGCCGGCGTCGGGCGGCTGGACGGTCGGTTCAAGTGTTCGTTCATCGCTAACGCGAGTTTCGGTCGGATTCGGTCAAAAAAATAAGTCACTCAGTCCAAAGGACGAAGTGACTCCGCGGTACCACCTTGGTTAGCGGGCAAGGATATTGCCGGCTCTCTCTACCGCGATAACGGGCGGACCCGGGGGGAGCTATGTGCTACGCCTGTTCACTCTCCCAGCCTTCCCGGCGACATTCCCCTCTTCGACACTGGCCCTGAATCAGTCGGGCTAAGGTCTTCAGTTGCGCTGCGTTAACGGACGCCCCTTTCAGCCAGGAGGGCGTCTCTCTGCCGTTCGCGCGCGTGGGTACTCTTCCGGTGCACTGCAGTTCTCGATGTTCGCAGCCGATTATAGGTTGCGGAGGGAGAAAAGTCAATTCTTGGAGTGCGGAGGGGGTGCATCACATACCTTGGGTGGAACTGCGGGGGGGGGGAGAGACAGTGTTGGATAAACACCTTGCTCTAGACAACTTGCTGGGGAAGGATGAGCACGGTGGTCTAGTAAGGGCGGGGCGTTGCGGGGGCGCAGCCCCCGCACAAGGGAGGGCCGAAGGCACGAACGCCCAGATGCGAGGAGAGAGAAAAGAGGAGTGAGGAGAGAGAAACGGTTTCGCGCTGTGGTCAGGGGAGGCTCGTCATGCGGGGGGCGGTGCGGGTGTGGCGGAGGCCTTCGAGGGAGTAGATGATGAGGGCGGTCCAGATGAAGGCGTAGCCGATGAGTTGGACTGAGGTGAAGGGCTCTTGGTAGATGAAGACGCCGAGGATGAATTGGGTCGATGGGGCGAGGTATTGCATCAGGCCGAGGCTGGAGAGGGGGATGAGGCGGGAGGCGGCGCCGAAGCTGACGAGGGGGATGGCAGATATGACGCCGGTGGCGAGAAGGAGAGGGCCGATTCGGGGCCAAGCGCTGGCGGTCCAGACGGGGGGGCCCTGCTGACCTGTGTATACGAGGAGGAACAGGGCGGGGACTAGGAGGAGTGTCATCTCGAGGCAGAAGAATTGCTTGCCGCTCAGGTCTACTTTCTTTCTGATCAGGCCGTAGAAGCCGAAGGTGCCGGCGAGCGAGAGGGCGATCCAGGGGAGCTCGCCGAGGCTGACGGTGAGGTAGATCACGCCGGCGAAGGCGATGGAGACGGCGACAATCTGTCCGCGGCGGAGGCGTTCTCCGAGAAAGAGGTGGGCCAGAAGGACACTGAACAGCGGGTTGATGAAGTAGCCGAGGCTGATCTTGGCGACAAAGCCGGTTTCTACTGCCCAGAGGTAGGTGGTCCAGTTGGCGGCGGTGAGGAGGGCGGCTGCGAGAACCAGCAGCAGGACCTTTGGCGAGCTGCGGAGTTTGGGAAGCCAGGACCGATCCTTCAGGACTGCGAGCGCAATGATCATGGTGACGGCGGACCAGACGATGCGGTGGGCAAGGATTTCCAGCATGGGGAGGGCATGGAGCTGCTTCCAGTAGGCGGGCAGGAAGCCCCAGGTTCCGAAGGCGATTAGGGCGTAGAGGTAGCCGCGGTAGGGGGAGAGGTTCATTTTAGAGAGGCTGGCAGCCGGGGACGGACGAGTGATCCTGGTTGGGGCCCGTAACGTATTGCGGGTTGCGTATTGCGTACTGGTCAAGTCCTGGGTGAGCTATCACAGTTTTGCTTCCCGGTGCGCGCGAAGTCTGGCGTTCACTAGACTGAAGTATGCTGGTGAAGGTGAGAGATATCGTGGTCAGCGGCTGCTGCTCTTGAGGAGGAGGCGGCGGCCGGCGGTCTTTTCGACGGCGGCGCGACTCCAGGGCATTTTGTGGTAGGCTCCTTCGAGCCACATTGGGATCTGGTCGGCGTAGTTGCGGCTGATGGGGTGGCCTGACTGGCCGCTGGCGGTAACGCATTGGGCGGCGTCCCAGTTGCCGATGTCGTAGATTTGGCGGTATGCGGCTTGTACCATGACGAGGCCTGGGGGCAGCTCGGACATGAATCCGGTCTGGTTGGGCGTGGTTCCGTCGCCGCCGATTGGAAAGGGGCCGCGGTTGAAGAGCCAACCGAGGATGGGTGCGCTGCCGAGTGTATGGCTGTAGCGGATCTGGTGCATGCGGCCCCAAGCCCATTTGCGAGGCGTGGGATTCACTTCGCGGCGTAGGCGTTGGACGGTGAGTTGGAGGGCGGTCTCAATCAGCTCCGCGCGGGTGCGGCGGCGGCCGGTGGCGGCGTCGGTGTACCAGGGGGAGCTGTCTTCGTTTTTTAGGAGCTCGAGGAGCCGGGTTTGGGCGCGGAGCAGAAAGCCGTTGATAAGAAAGACGGGGCTGCTGCCTTTGCCAAAGAAGCCGGGGGCGGTTGCGCCGAGCTTTTGGCCGAAGGTCAGTTCGAGGAGATGCAGAACGGTGTATTGGAAGACAAGGGCGGCGGGGCTCTCCTGGTCCATGTGATAGCCCCAGTCCTGCAGCATGTTGACGGCGACGCGCACGTAGGGGTCGTCGCTCAGGTGGCCGGTGAGCAACGGGGTCAACTCTTTGGCGTAGAGGCTGGTCTCGTCGAGTTGGATCTGTTCCATGTCGCGCAGCGTAAGCCGCTGTTTTTCGGTCAGCATCTCTTCGATACGGCGGGCGCGCCAGCCGGGCATTGTCTCGAAGCTGAGGACGTAGGGGTAGTCGTCGCCGGTGATCTTGTTGTTGGCGGTGGCGATGAGGCCGCTAGGGGGATTGAGGAGCCGGGGCAGCTCTTCATCGGGAATTAGGCCGTCCCACTCGTATTCGCCACTCCAGCCGGGAACGGGGACGAGGCCGTTGCCGTTGCGGCGAATTGGGACGGCGCCGGCGAGGCGGTAGGCGATATTGTCTTCGCGATCGGCGTAGACGAAGTTCTGGGAGGGTGCGGTCCAGTCTTCGAGGGCGGCGTCGAATTCCTGCCAGTTGCGGGCGCGGTTGAGACGGAGAACCGAGCGCAACACGGCGCCAGGCTCGTGCCCGATCCAGCGCAGGGCGAGGGGCGCGGCGGTCAGTACGGGCTCGTCGGGAAAGCTGGCGTCGGGGCTGTCGGAACCGAGTATGCCGGTGAGCAGAGGGCCGTGGCGGGTGACGACGACTTCTTCGACGTGAGGACGGGCGCGATTGCGAAGGTGGATTTCTTCGCGGAGGATTGTGGCTTCCTCCCACTGGCCCTGGAACTCGAAGCGGGGCGTGCGGCCGCTGTCGTTGTCGGGGTGGGGGCGCTCTATGTAGAGGTCCTGGACGTCGGGGAAGGCGTTGGTCAGGCCCCAGGCGATGTGTTCGTTGTGGCCGATGATGATGCCGGGCGCGCCGGCGAAGGAGGCGCCGCTGACTTGGAGGCCGGTGTCGGAGCCGTCGGGCTGAGGCGGGCAGGAGAGGTGCATCTCGTACCATGTGCCGGGCATTGTCATGACGAGGTGGGGGTCGTTACAGAGAATGGGGCGTCCGGTGGCGGACTTTTGTGATGAGACGGCCCAGGCATTGCTGCCCTGGCCGAAATCGGGGGCGGCGACGCCAAGCCAGCCTTTGAGCTGTTCGTATTCGTTGAGAATGAGACCGGCGGTGTGGAGCAGACGCATTGACTCTTGGCTGCCTGTAGCTTCAGAAATTACAGGGTTGGTATCGGGGTAGTCTGGCTCGAGATCGGCGGCGAGGGTGGGATCGAGTTTGGCGGCGAGCTGCAACCGGACCAGTTCGCTCTCCCAGTTGACGCTCAGGCTCCAGGTCATCATCTTGCCGAAGGCGATTATGTCCACCGGCGACCATTCATCGGGCTGGCGTCGGAGCAGGTTGAACTCTGCGGCCAGTTTGCCTTTGCGGCTGCGGATATAGGCGTTGATGCCCTGGCAGTAGTGATGCAGGGTGGAGATCGTGGCTTTGTCGAGGTCATCGAGTTCGGCGTTGGCGGCGCGGTGGAAGCCGACGATGCGGCTGAAGCGGTCGACGTCGAGGGCGGCTGCGCCGAAGACTTCGGCCAGGCGGCCATTTGCGACGCGGCGGTTCAGCTCCATCTGCCAGAGGCGGTCCTGAGCGTGGGTGAAGCCTTGGGCCCGATAGAGGTCGGGTTCGTTCTGGGCGTAGATGTGGGGGATGCCGTGCTGATCGCGGAGAACTTCTACTGAGGCGTCCAGGTCGGGGAGGTCCAGTTCGCCTTCGTGTTGGGGGGCGGGTCTTTGAACCAGCCACCAGTAGATGTAGACGATGAGCCCGCCGCCGAGGAGGATGATGACGAATAGAAGGGCGACAGCCAGTATCACTGTTGTGAGGTTCATGGGCTTTCGTCTGTTGCGTATCACTTTGCATGTCTTTGGGCTGGATGGACGAAGTGGCAGATGCAGCCGTGCGCTTCTCCGATTCTAACACCTGTGTTAAAACGGAGTGAAATTGCGGAGTCATGGCTAGATGTGCATATGTTCTCCGACTTCGAAACGGTCTTGCGGCAGACGAATTGAATTCTCCGAATGCGAACTGATCATTTTGACTACGAATTGCCAAAGCGCTTCATCGCCCAACGGCCGGCTGAGCCAAGGGACAGCAGCCGGTTGCTGGTGCTGGACCGCGAGTCCGGGCACATCGAGCACCGACGTTTCGGTGAGATTGGGGCGTTTCTGCGGGCCTGTGATGTGCTGGTCGCCAACGACAGCCGCGTGGTTCCGGCGCGGCTGCGGGGACATAAGCCAACGGGCGGCGCGGTGGAGATATTTTTGCTGCGCCAGTTGGACGAAGCGGGTAGAGAGTGGCGTTGCCTGGTGCGGGGGCGGGGACTGCGGGTTGGGGCGAGGGTGGATTTGGATGGCGGCCCGATCGAGGCGGAGATCGTCGCGGAAGAAGAGGGGGGGTTGCGGCGGGCACGTTTTTCTGCGCCGATTGGGGGGATTCTGGAGGCGCTGGGGGAGTTGCCACTGCCGCCGTATATTACGGAGTTTGCTGGTGACAGGGGGCGGTATCAGACTGTTTACGGCCGGGCGGATGGCAGCGTAGCGGCACCGACGGCGGGGCTGCACTTTACGCCGGAGTTGCTGCGAAAGTTGAAGGGAGCGGGAGTGGGGTGGGAGACGATCACTTTGCACGTGGGGTTGGATACGTTCGGTCCGGTTACGGCGGAACGGGTGGCCGACCATCAGATTCATCGCGAGTGGGCGGAGTTGACGTCGGAGTCGGCCTATGCGGTCAACGCAGCCAGAAAGCAAGGGGGACGCGCTTTTGCGGTAGGCACGACTTCGACGCGGGTGTTGGAGTATTGCGCTACGTCTGCGCTGGGCGTGGATGGGTACGGGCCGGCGGGGGAGGAGAAGGCGGTTGTCCCCTACACGGGCGAGGTCGATCTTTTCATTCGCCCGGGGTTCCAGTTCAGGGCTGTAGATGCGCTGCTGACGAACTTCCATCTGCCGCGCTCCTCGCTGCTGATGCTGGTGAGCGCGTTTGTGGGGCAGGCGCATGGGCGGGATCTCGACGCTGGCCGGCGGATGTTGTTGCGGACTTATGAAGCGGCAAAGGCAGAGGGGTATCGATTCTACAGTTTCGGCGATGCGATGTTGATTTTATGAGGTGAATGCCCCATTGTCGGGGACTGAAGAGGGCCGAATTGGCTTATGCCGCGGACGGCGCTGGCGGCGTGGAGGGAGAAGCGGCGTAGTGCGGTTCGGTGTGGGCGCGGTCGTGGAGGTCGGCGATGCGGGCGACGTTCTGGCCGGCCATCCATTGCTGGAGCTCGGCGTGGATGAGGCTGATGGCGTCCTGGCCGCGGTGGTAGATGGCGCTGCCAACGCCGACCAGGGTTGCGCCGGCCATGAGCATTTCGACGGCGTCCTGGCCATTGCTGACGCCGCCTGTGCCGATGATAGGTGTGTGGGGGCAGGCTTTGCGGGCATCGTAGACGACTTTGAGGGCGATGGGCTTGAGGGCGGGGCCGCTAATGCCGCCGCTGCGGTTGGCGAGGACGGGCTGGCCGCTAAATGGGTCGAGGACGAGGCCGGGCATTGTGTTGATGGCGCAGAGGGCGTCGGCGCCGGCGTGGACTACGGCCTGGGCGATGCGGCCAACGCTGGGGACGTTGGGGGCCAGCTTGACGATGACGGGGATGGCCTGGCCGGCGACGGCCTCCTTTACGTAGCCGGTAACGGCGGCGGCGGAGTCGGCGTTGGCGGCGAAGGGTTCGCCGAAGCTGTCCTCGACGTTGGGGCAGGAGATGTTGACCTCGATGAAGTCGGGTTGGGCGTCAGCGACGCGGCGGGCGACGTCACCGAATTCGGCAGCTGTACCGGCAAAGATGCTGGCGATGACGGCGACATTGCGAAGTTGGAGTTGGGCTTTCGCGTCGCGGAGCAGGCCGATTTCTTCTTCCACGCCCGGATTGGCCAGTCCGATTGCATTTAGCAGTCCTCCGCCCCAGTCGATGCAGGAGGGGTTGACGTGACCGTGGCGAGGTTCGGGGCCGCAGCTCTTGGCTGTGACGGCGCCGCAGCCGTCGACGGCTGCCCGTTCGAGCAGGCTTACGGTGGTGCCCCAGATGCCGCTTGCGAGCACGAGCGGCGTGGGCAGTTTGTGGTTGAGAAAGGTGACTGAGAGGTTGGGAAGGTCGCCGTTCACTTTGGAATTCCTTCTAATAGACAGGCAGTACAGCTACTTATTTTCTCCGGCGGGGGAGGATAGCGCCAGTGACTGGCGAATCTCTTCGGGGATATGGCCGGTCTCGGACAGCAACGCCAAGACGTCTGCCAGGGCCAGGACGCTGTGAACCCTTATTCCGGCCTTTTGCAGATTTTCCACTCCTCCTTGCTGCCTGTCGAGCAACACGATTGCATCTTCGACAACCATGCCGGCGGCGCGGAACAGTTCGACTGAGCTGACGATGCTGCCGCCGGTAGTAATCACGTCTTCGATAATAACAACGCGCTCGCCTGGGTTCCAGAGGCCTTCGATGTCCTTGCCGAGGCCGTGGCTCTTGCTCTCTTTGCGATTGTAGATGAGGGGGGTACCGCTGGACAGGGCGACTGCCATGCCGATTGGGAGGGCGGCGTAAGGTACGCCGGCGATGCGGTCGCACTGAAGTGCGGTTAGTATCTTGGCGTAGGCAGCGGCGGCAGCCTGCATCAGGCTGGGTTGGCTGACTAGGAGGCGGAGGTCGACGTACATAGAGGAGCGTTTGCCGCTGGCGAGGGTGAAGTCGCCGAATTGCAGTGCGCCGAGGTCGGCGAGGCCGATGATGAGGTCCCTGTGGGACTGTGAAAGTGGCAATGGTTGGGGGGCAGGCAAGGCCGCCTCTTCTTTCGGTTGAGAATGCGACTGGGCGCGGGCAGAATTTATGCCTTCTCGAATGCGCACTGCGGCCTTGCGCGGGTCGTCGACCTGTGTGATGCCGCGAGTGACGGCGACGAGGACGCCGAGTCCGTCGGCGCGCAGACCTGCTTTGAGTGACGCTTCGAGGTCACCTCCCTGGGCGCCGATTCCGGGGGCGAGCAGCCAGGCGTCGGGCGCGGCGGCGCGGACGTCGGCGAGGGCTTCGGGGTAGGTTGCGCCGACGACAAGGCCTACGGCAGGGGACCAGCTGACGGCTTCGGCGGCTACGCGCAGGAAGAGGGGGCCATTTCCGTTTTGGCTCTGCCCGCCGTTGGCGGTAAGCCGCTGGAAGGCGCCGGCGGATGGGTTGGAGGTGTGGCAGAGCACGAAGAGCCCTTTGTCCGGGTAGGCGGCGAATGGGGCGATGCTGTCCTCGCCCAGGTAGGGGCTTAGGGTGACGGCGTCGACGCCGAGTTGGTCGAAGCAGGCGCGGGCGTAGGCGGCGGCGGTCGAGCCTACGTCGCCGCGCTTGGCGTCGAGGAGCACGGGGATTTCTGTCGGGATGGCGGCGATGGTGGCGCGCAGGAGGGCCATGCCTGGCGGGCCGAGGGCTTCGTAGAATGCGATGTTGGGTTTGTAGCAGCAGACCAGATCGGAGGTGGCTTCGATGACGGCCAGGTTCCAGGCCAGCAGTGCATCACAGGTCTTGTCGGGCCGGTTGACAGCATCGGATCGAGAGAGAAGTGCGGAAGCAAGGTATTGGTCAGGGCAGGCTTCGGGCGTGGGGTCGAGGCCGACGCACAGGAGGGTCTTGTTCCGCCGCGCGGCCGCTTCGAGCTTGGCAAAAAAGGACATACAGAATCCTCGCTTTGACAGAATCGGATGGCGCGTCTGCGCGCCGCAAGAACGCGGGCGCGCTCTATGCCAGTTCGTTGGGCCAATGCTATGCTACGCGGTTGGATTGGTCAAAACCGGCGGTATGCCGGAGTTCGGATTGGACGAGCAGCAGACGGCCTGATAGCTACATGGCGGCCAACGCGGCCAGGCCTGCCCCTTGGAGCTCATCCAGGATTATTTCCTCTTTTTCGGGCGAAACAGGCTCCTGCGGCAGGCGAGGGGGGCCGCAGTCGATGCCCATCGATTTCAGGGCGACGCGCATGGCGGGGGTAACACCGTGGTCGATCATGACGGCGGTGAGCCGGTTGGCCTGCCTTTGCAGGGACAGGCCCTGCGCGATATCGCCGGCCTCGTAGCATGCACGCATCTTGCTGTAGGGACCGGGCATGACGTTGAGGGTGGAGCCGATGTTGCCGGGCGCGTTCATCATGGCGGCGAAGATGCACTGCTCATCCATACCGGAGAAGATGGTCCAGCCCTTGTCCGGGGGCAGGTCGTCGCCGAGGTCGATGATTTGGGCGATTTCGTACATATTGGGGCCGGTATATTTCGCGCCGCCCACGTTGGGAATGCGGCAGAGGAGCTCCTTCATCAGAGAGGTGGCGTCGATCTGGCCACCGAAGAGATAGGGGAAGAAGGGAATGTCGGGTGCGGAGGCGGCGATGGCTTCGTAGTGGCGGTAGGTGGCTTCGAGGCCGCCAAGGTAGACTGGCATGACAGAGCTCACGCCGGCGGTACCTTTTTCCTGGGCATGGCAGGCGAGCGCCATCGCTTCGCGCGTGCTGATACTACCAACGTGGACGATGACGGGAATGCTGTTGCCGATCTGGTCCATGACAGTTTCGACCACGTCGCGACGGTCTTTGGGCGCGAGCAGGAGGCCTTCGCCGGTGCCGCCGCAGAGGTAGAGGCCGTCGACTTTCTTGCTGAGCATATAGTCGACGAGTTCGCGGAGGGCGGTCAGATTGGCCGTGCCGTCGGTGTTTGCAGGTGTAATGAGCGCGGGCCATGCGCCCTGAAACGATTTGTTCATTCTGGAATCAGCCTTTGATTGAGCCGAGCATGATGCCCCGGACGAAGTAACGTTGGATGAAGGGGTAGATCATGAGGATCGGAAGGGTGGTGATGACGATCATTGCGGCTTTGAGCGACTCAGCCGGCGGCGGATCGGTCAGCTCTGTCATTTCGGCCAGGCCGGAGTAGTCACTGTACTGGCCGGTTCCGTATTCTAGGATGCCGCGCAGAATCAACTGTAAGGGCAGTTTGCGGGGATCGTTTATGTAGATTGCCGCGTCAAACCATTGGTTCCAATGCATGACTGCATACCAGAGACCGATGGTTGCGATTACGGGCATGGAGAGGGGCAGGTAGACGCGCACGAGAACAATCAGGGGGCTGGCCCCGTCCATGATGGCGGCCTCTTCCAGCTCTTCAGGGATGGCCAGCATGAAGTTACGCATGATCAATAGCCACCACGGGTTGATCAAGACCGGGAAAATCATTGACCAGAAACTGTCCAGCAGCCCCAGCTTTTCCACCAGGACAAAGTTAGGAATCAGGCCACCAGAGAAGAGCATGGTGAAGAAGATAAACATCGTAATGGGAACACGGCCATAGAGCCTGCGTTTGGACAGAACGTAGGCGAGTGGAAAAGTGAAGATGAGGCCGAAGGCGGTACCGACAATGACACGGGCGGAGGTGACGAAATAGGCGTTAACTACAATCGATCCCTGGCCCAGCAGCATCTCATAGGAGTTGAGAACCGGCTGGTGCGGATACAGAATAAACAGCCCGCGCAAAGCGTACTCTCTACCGCTGACCAAGGAAGTGGACACTACAGAGAGGAAAGGGATGAGAAAGAAAAGAGTAAGTATTACGAGTACAAAGATATTGATCCAGTCGAACAGCTTTTCGCCTCGGGATAGTTTCATGGTGTCCTCCTACCAGAGGCCTTCCTGCCCCAAATAATGGGCAACTTTGTTTGCCATATACATAAGGATAAGTGCAAGAACGGACTTGAACAGGCCTACTGCCGCGCCAAAGGAATACTGTCTGCCGATCAGGCCGGCGCGATAGACGTAGGTGTCGATGATGTCGGAGACAGAGTAGACGGAGGGTGAATAGAGAAGCAGTATCTGTTCGAAACCTGCGTCCAGCATACCGCCGATACGAAATATAAGGATGATGACTATTGCAAAGGAGATGCTGGGAAGGGTGACATACCACATACGTTGGAAGCGATTGGCGCCATCCATGGCAGCCGCCTCGTACATTTCCGGGTTGATCGTGGCCATGGCGGCCAGAAAGATGATGCTGTTCCAGCCGGCTTGCTGCCAGACATCCATTGTGACCAGTATGGAGCGGAAGAGGGCAGGGTCGGTCAGAAAGGCCTTGGCTTCGCCGTCGAAAGCGACGATTGCCTGATTGAGGAGGCCGCCTTGCGGTGTAAGCATGGCGCGGACGATTCCGGCGGCCACCACCATGGAGAAGAAGTGGGGCAGGTAAGAGATGGTCTGGACGGTGCGCTGAAATACTGTAATTCGTACTTCGTTGATCAAGAGAGCGAGGACGATTGGGAGGGGGAAACCAAAAAGGAGCTTATAGAAGCTGATGACGACCGTGTTGCGGACGACGTTCCAGAAGAAGATGGAGTCGAAGAAGTTCTGGAAGTGTTTGAATCCAACCCAGTTATCCCCACCGAACATTGCGCCGATGCCGAGGAAGGGATCATAGTTCTGGAAGGCGATGATGAGGCCGACCATGGGGAGATAGCGGAATATAACGAAGTACAGGAGAGGGAGTGCGGCAAGGGCGTAAAGGAATCGGTCACGCTTGATCTGGCGCCAAGCGTCGCGGAAACCCCGCCTGTCTGCGAACGCCGGGCCGTCCTGGTCCATGCGCACTCTGATCTGTTCGCCAAGGGGTTGTTGCATTCGTCCACCTCCTGTCGCCGAGGGGAGGGAAGGGGAAGGAGGGGCGTGCCCCTCCTCCCCGATGGTACATGTCGATTAGGGGTGGAAGAGCCGGTACTGCTGGGTGTAATGCTCGCTCCACTGCTCGAGGCCGGCGCCGTGCAACTCTTCGACGAAGTTGCCATATTCGACGATTGGCCGCGCGCCGGTGATGAACTTAATGCTCTCTTCTTCGACGAAGCGCTCGAAGTCGGGCTCACCGGGGAAGGCGTCGCGAATAGCGGTACGGTCGTAGGGCACGTCGAAGTCGACGGGCATGCGACCGCCTTCGTACTTGTTCCAGTATGTATTAATGTGCTCCCAGTGGCGATTCCATTCGACCTCACCGTCATCATTCTGGAGCTTAACGGCGGTGGCCCATGTTTCCGGACCGAGGCCGAGAGTCACCTGGAAGTCGCGCGAGTACTTTTCTTCGCAGACCGAGCTGCCGGCGGAGTGCAGGCGGGCGACCTTGTTCTCTTTGTCGACCCATTCCCAGTCTTCGCCGGGCACGCCCCAGGAGGCGATGAGGTAGTTGGTCACGTCGTCGGGTCCGTCCTCGTAGATCCAGTTGGCGTACTTGATCATTGCCTCGGGGTGTTCGGACTTACGCGGGATCATGTAGGCGGTATTGGAGCCGGCGTTGTTGGTCTTGGCGACACCGGCCGGCCCTGTGATCTTTAGGGATAGGACGTAGTCTTCCTCTTCGTAACCGGCTTCGCGGCGGATCTGATCCCACCAGATGGTCATGCGTGAGTACCAGCCGAGCCAGACGCCGATGGTCAGTGTTTTGAGCATGGCGCGGTAGTCGGGATTGGCGAAGGACTCCTGTTGGAGCCAGCCGTTGTCCCACCATTCATTCATCTTGGCGAGCCAGTCCTCGTACCCTTCCTGGAGTTCAGGGGGTTTGAGCATATTGTCGGCGGGGTCGATCCAGCGGGAGAAGCCGTGGGGGGTGAATGCGCCGAGCGTGTTGTACATGAGGTGGCGGCGGCCCATGGCGACGATGACGGCTTCGTCATGGTTCTCCTTCATCGCTTCGTAAGCGTGTTCCAAGCCGTCCCAGGTGTCGGGAACTTCGAGGCCGGCTTCAGCGAGCCAGTCGGAGCGGAAGAAGGGGAAGTGGGTATGTCCCATGAGTCCGAGGCGGGGATAGCCCCAGGTTGTGCCCTCGGCGTCCTTCATCATCTTCCAGTCGAGGTCGGAGTGTCCGGCCAGGATGTCGGTCCCATGCACATCGAGCAGATCGTCCAAGGGCAGAGTGATGCCTTTGAAGTCCGGCCAGTTGCCGGTGAAGAGATCGAGCTGCTGGGTACCGGAGGCGATGAGGAGGTTAAGCTTCTCAATACTGGCGCCACCGGGGGGAAGAATGTGGGAATTGACCATAACCCCGGTTTCTTCGAGGATCAACTCCTGTACGGCCGCGGTTCGCTCAGGGTTGCCGCCACCGGGACAGGGGTTCCCAGAAGCGAACCAGACTTCGGGCGTTTCCATGGTAGCGCCGTCGCCGGCGGCCGGAGCGACAGGTGCGGCGCAGGCGGCAAGTACGGCGCCGGTAGCCGCGATGCCCATGCCTTGAAGGAACTGGCGGCGCGTCGGTTTTGTTGCAGTGGTCATGTGGATTCCTTTCACTTGCTGAGAATTCGGACAATTGGAACTACAACTATATGAAACGGTCGGGACGGTCTGAAAGTTCGCCTCGACCGGCGGACCGACACAGTTATGGATGGTACTGCCTCTACTGTTCAGTGTGCAATTCGCTCCATCTGTCGAGGCCGGCGCCCTGAGGCGTGGTCGGGGCCACGCAGGCGGCTATTACTTCACCTGTAGTGGCGACTCCCATTCCCTGAAGGAATCGTCGACGGCTAAGGGAGCTGTCAGACTTGGAATGTTCTCCTTTCTTGTACGGGTGGTCAGGAGTGAATCTGCGAACGAGGTTTCGCCATTCAAAATGACCATGGCATCACAGGAAAACAGCCTTGCGTTTACCTTCCTCCTCCTGGAATTCACCTCCTTATTAGATAGACAGAACAAGACTATCTCAGCCGGTATAGGACCTTGCAATTCCTTGTAAATTCTGGTTGCGCTTAGCGCGGCGGTCGACATCTTCGGGATCCAGCCTTGCGAGCAACTCCTGATGGAGGTCCGCTTGGAGGGAGGCCCAGTCTGAATGTCCGGCCAGATTCGAGACTTCGTTGGGGTCCGCGGCCAAGTCAAACAGCTGCGGTGGATGATCTACGTAGTGATTATACTTCAGGTTTCCCTTCTTTGCCATGTAACCTGCGCTGAGCATGCCCTGGGCGTGGTATTCGGCTACGACGACGTCATCCGAGATGGTGTCTCCGCGCAGCGCAGGCAACAGGCTTCGTCCCCGAAGTCCGTCTGGAATTGGAGTTTCGGCGAGGTCCAGCAGGGTGGGCATGACGTCGACGAGGCTGACGTTCTGGCTGGCCCTGATGCCCTGTGCCAGATTGGGCCCCCTTACTATGAGCGGCACACCCACCGACGATTCATAGAAACACTGCTTTTGCCAGATTCCATGCTGCCCGGCCATTTCGCCGTGATCGCTGAGGTAGATGACCAAGGTGTTTTCGGAAAGAGCGGAGCTGTCGACGACGTGTAAGAGGCGGCCAATGTGTTCGTCAGTCAGAGTTACCAGGGCAAAGTAACTGGCGAGGGCTGTGCGTGTAGTTTCGTCGGGCAGCGGCTGGTCGTTGTGGAAGAAGTAGCGCAGTTGGCGGATAGCGGGGTGCTGACTTTCCAGCGGTTCGGCGCGCGATTCGGGCAGTTCGATCTGGTCGGCTGGGTAGAGGTCGAGATATTCCTGCGGCGTGTACAGGGGGAAGTGGGGGTACATAAAGCTTGCGACCAGGCACCAGGGTTTGGTGGTCGGATTGTCCGCTTTGTCGCACAGGAAGCGCTCGCCCAGGTCGGTGGCGGTGCGGTCGTAGTCGAGCCAGCGGGGCGGGCCGGGGCCGCATTCGGTAACGTGGGAGTTGCTGCTGCGCCGGGCCTCCGCTGTTCGTACGGGCCCCTTGCCGAGTCTGACCCAATCGTTCTTGTCGTCGAGGAGGCGACGGCCGAAGCCGTGCAGGCGGTCGGGGCCGATCATGTGCATGCGCCCGCAGAGGTTTGTCTCGTAGCCGGCGGCCTCCAAGTAGTGGGCAAAGGTGGGAAATTCGGAGGCGAGAGGGGAGCCGTTGTCAAAGACGTTGACATCGGAGGCGAATTTGCCGGTGAGGAAGGACATGCGGGAGGGGACGCAGATTGGGTTGTTGCAGTAGGCGTTTTCGAAGAGGACCCCTTGGGCTGCGAGGCGGTCGAGGTTGGGTGTTCGGACGATAGAGTGGCCATAGCAGCCGGCTACGGCCGGGTCGTGCTCGTCGCTCATTATCAGAAGAATGTTCGGTCTACTCAAGCGTACGCCTGCCAATCCGGGGAGAGGTGCCTGGAGCCTGGCAGAAGGAGAGTCTGTCTGGAAATTGAACTTCGGTTATCTGCACTCCTTGAAATGCCAGATCAAGCTCTATTACCAGGCCAGTTGCTCACTGGGTTGCATTTCGATCACGGGGGTACCATCTTCGTCTACCCAGCGGCCGCACAGATCGCCGCCTTCGCTTACATCCAACTCTACTCCAGAACCGTCCATGCGAAAAATTGGGTGATAGTACTTGGCGACTTTTTGGGCTTCGCCGGCTATGTAGTGGCCGATTAAGGCGCGACGGAAACGATCGGCGCTCGTATTAGGAAAACTGCCATGGACGACCTGGCCGTTGAAGAAGACGACGTCGCCGGCCTTCATGATGACGGGTTGTGCGTCGACGTCGTCGGGCAGGTCGACGGTGACATCGGTGAAGCTCTGGGTTGTGTCGGCTTCGGCAGTACAGAGAAGGGGCCAGGCGTGGCTGTCTTTGACCATGCGAAGGCAGCCGTTTTCTTCGTCGCAGTCGTCGAGGGCCATCCAGGCGGCGATACAAGTACCGGGCTGGACGCGCAGGTAGTGCTGGTCCTGGTGCAGGGCCTGGCCGCGGGCGCCGGGTGGTTTGAAGTAGAGCATGGTCTGCACGGCGAAGGGCTGGCGGCCGAGCATGTCGGTCATGCATTCGCGCAGGCGGCTATCGAGCATCCAGTTGAGACTGAGCTCGTCCCAGCGATGCATGTGGATCATGCGCGGGAATTTCTTGAGGGGATCGTTGCTGTCGTTGTCTACGCCGGCGGAGTCTCCGGGATAGGAGCCGGCGGCTCTCAGATTCATGAAATGCCGTTGGAAGAGCTGGACTTCTTTGGGGGAGAACAGGCCGCTTACATTAAGGAAGCCCTGGCTATCGAATTTGCGTTTCTGTTCTGTTGTCAGCATTTGTAATTGTCTCGAGTTGTGGTCCGTGACAGGGAGAAGGGTATTCGGATATTGCTTTTTCGGATCGAATGAGTTCTGTTGACGGGTCTCATGTACGGCACGGTCAATTGCAGCAAGTAGGCGCTTGCCGAGCCTAAATACAACGTCAATTCTACAGATTTTTTTGGTTTGTGCAAGGTTTGGAACAGGGTGCCAGATGGACCCTGCGGAGGTGGAGTGAGGCCGGCCATCTGGGATCGTATACGTCTTGGCGTGAACGAGGACTCCTGTCACGGGGCGTGATTTTGCGAAGTGCAACGCTTACTGTTGGAAGCCCGGTTGCCAGCAGGTGATAGTCCAGGCGTTGAGGCTGTCTTTCGGAATACCGTCAACGAGGAAGGTGTGCTGTGGTTATTCCTGCAGAAGAGTCAGCCTGGATGCGTAGCCCTCTACATCAACAGCACAGAGAATTGTGATGTTCTGTAGCTTATTCCTTGCCGCGGTCAGGAAATATCAGTTCATGACTTGTGACCACGAGGGTGAATCCCAAAGAGAAGGCGATCATAAGTGCTATTCCCGATTTCTCGAGAAAGAGCTCGAACAAGACTGAACAGACAGTGAGGATGAGAAAGGCGAGAAGGAGCCTTATCTTCATAGGGACTATGTCCATTCTGTCCAATACGTTTTCGGCAGTTCTCCCCACGACAAGGCCGACCAATCCACCGAATATGAAGGTGAGGAGAATCGTTGCGTAATCGACCACGGGGAACCTTCTTCTGTCGATAAGGATGTGCAGGAAACAATGAGCGAAATTCTTGCAGATCAGACGAGGTGGGTGAACCAGCCTTGGTTGTGTGTCAAGTCCCTTCATCCAGCTCGGCAGCTTCCGGATCGGATTCGTCGTCCTCCAGCACATCTGCCTGCACGCGCCATGCGGGCGGCAGGAGTTCTTCGAGTTGCGAGGGCAGGGGGGGTGGGTCGTAGCCCAGTTCGTAGGCGCGGGAACTGTCAAGTGTGACGTTGGCAGAACGGGCGGCCAAGAATGTTGTTTGCAATAGTCCGGCGTATGAGTCCAGTACGCTGACCGGAACTGCCAGCTGCTCTTGCAGCCCGAGGATGCGGAGTGTTAGCTGCCCGAGTTCGAAGAGGCTGATCTGGTCGCGGCCGCCGAGATGAATACGGCCGACGACGCGCTCTGTTTCGGCGATGTTGACGTCATCTTCGAAGCCACTGCCGGCGATTTTGAGGAGGCCCTGGGCGGCGACGGCTGCGCTGACGGGCGAGCGGATTGCGTCGCCAAAGAGGGTAACTTCCTGGCCGCGGCGAAATGAGGAGACCAATTTGTAGTAGAAGCTCTCTCGACCAGGGCTGCCGTAGCCGATGAGGAGGGGGAGACGGGCGATGACGGCATCTTCATAGGCGGCAATGATCCCTTCCTCGGCCAGGGCTCTATGTTCTCCGAAGACGTTGATGGGTGTGGGCGGGTCGTCCTCCGCGTAGGGGGCGCCGGCGCCGTCAAAGACGAGGTCTGCGGAGGTGAAGAGGAAGGGGATGTCCTTGTCGCCGCAGAGGGCGGCCAGATCAGTTGCGGCGTTGAGGTTGATACGGAGTGATTCGTCCGGGTATCTCTCACAGTAGTCGAGGTCGGTGATGGCGGCGGTGTGGATGACGGCGGCGGGCTGAACGTCGGCCACCATGGCCTTGGTTTCGCTGTAGTCGCCGAGGTCGATGCGGCCATGGTCGATTTTGCCGAAGAAAGAGAGGGCTTGGCGGCGGGTCGTCCGATGGTAGGTGCCGACGGGATGCCACCACTCCTGGGAAGCTCGCAATAAGTGGGAGCCGAGAAGGCCGGTTGCGCCGGTTATAAGGAGTTTGGGCGCCATTTTTTTACCAGTGCCAGATCTGATTCCAGGCGGCCAACCAATCGTCGCCGACACTGCGGACTGTGTAGGGCGGGTCCAACGTTACGCCTGGGCGGCCGCGGAAAGTATCGAGGTTTTCAGGGCTGCCTACTTCGAAGGTGATGGTCGTCGGCGCGTGTAGCCGGTATGGGGGAACGGCGCTCAGATCTGACAGAGCATGCTTGGCACCGTCTTCGATCATTTGGCGGGCGCGTTCAGGGGGAATGTGGCGGGCTGCGTAACGAGAGAGACCTTTCTTTACTGCGACGGTGGTGAGTCCCTCGCCGAGGAGTTCGGTGGATTCGCGGCAGACGGCTTCGTCGCCGGTAACGAGGAGGACGGGCGCGTTGTAGTAGCCGCAGGCAGCGGCGTTTACGCCAACTTCGCCGACGGCCTGTCCGTTGAACCAGAGGTGACGCCAGAGCACGGTTGAGATAGTGTGGCTAAGGACGCCGTCGGCGGTGCCGGCCTTGGCGTGCATGCCGACGAGGAGCACGGCATCGCAGCCGGCTTCGAGTGTGTCGGTGTAGTGGCTCCAGGTGTGGCCGGCGACCCATTCGCAGCGGGGGTCGAGGAGGTCGGGGACGAGGGAGTTGAAGGTCCAGGCTCCGCCGGCGCCGTGGCAGTCGACGACGACGATTTCGGTTGCTCCGGCGGCGGCGGCGCCGCGGATGGCGGCGTTAATCTCTTCGGTATAAAGGCGGCGGCCCTCTTCGTACATTGGTTTGCCGCCGCTTACCTGGTCCCAGGCGATAATGCCGCTCACGCCCTCCATGTCGGTCATGATCTGGACGCGCATGGTCTATCTCCTTTTTAAAGTCATCGAGTTTGGACGTGATGGATCTCATGGCGTTCCGGGTCTGACGCGAGGCAGTCCGGAGGCTTGCGCATCCGGACTGCTTAGGACGTTTCTTGATGACTGCCCTAGCGGAGGCAGGGCGGCTGGGCGGGTCCAGCGACTTGGGGCAGGGGGCCCTTAGTCGGCGGCTTCGCTCATTTCGGCTTGCATGGTGACGGGGAACGGCCAGTCGGTCGAGATTCTTTCCTCTTCTTCGAGAGCGCGGGCCTCTTCTTCCAGCGCGCGCGCTTCGGCTTCCTGGCGGTCGAGAATCCCACGGGCGATTGCGTCGTCAACGCTACGCTCGGTGAGTTCCCAGGACTGTTCGAGCGCAAGGGCCAGCTCTGTTATGAGAAGAGCGCGGGCCTCTATGAGGGCTTCCTTGTCGGCTTCGGTCAGGTATTTAGAGGTTTCGCGCCAAGCCAGGTCGCGAACAGCGGCAGCAACCTGATTGGGATAGCCGGAGTGGATCTGTTTATCGATGGCGTTACGCCGCACCCTGAACTCGTCGGGCAGGTCAAGGGGATGTAACTCAAGGGTTTCGAAGACGCCGGAAATCAGGGATACCGGCATGACCGGGCGTACGCCGGTCTGGTCGATTCGCCGCACCGGCACGTGAACGGTGAGGCGATTGTGTATGAACTCAATTACGTAATAGCGCTGGAAACCTTTGACCAGTTCTTTTTCCTGGAAGGCAACGATCGTGCCTGCGCCATGGGACGGGTGGATTATACTCTGCCCAATGTTGAAGCCCATCTTAAGCTCTCCGTTCGCTTGATTGCCGGCTTCTGCATCTTTGGGAACACATTTCGCCGACTTGGCCTCAGGCAAGGCGGCGACGCAACGTTTTCAAGGCTCGTAACCAGCGCCGTTGCTGCCCCGAGGCAAATCCGATTGGAATTGTACGACTGCCGCTGACAGTTCAGTATCCTGGCTGGCGACAGTTGGAAAGGCGGCAAGATCTGGACCGCCACTCACTGTTTTGACGGGCTTTCATTGGCCTCAGTCGGAGACCGACGACCGGCATCGAGGACTTTCGCCGGGCCGCGTCTGTTCCTGAAAACTAGGGAATTCAGGACTACGAATCTTAACACGATATGGGTGGCTTTTCAACGCGTTTCGGAGGAATGTCGGAGGCAAAAGATCGGGCTAATTGGCGGCCAGATCGGTGGAAAGAATACTCTGGTGGGAGGGAGAATCTCTTCAGGAAAAGAGGGGCTTTGGGGCTCGCTGAGGGGCTTTTATACGATCTTTATGATTGCTGTGTGATTTGCCTACGATCCATCTACGGAGACTTCGGGGCGAGTTTCTCGGGGCTTGGGAGCCTGGTTTCGGACCTCTCTTGGTTACAGATGGATCCTGGTTGTTTTTCTCTATCAAATGGACTGATTGTCATCGCTCGAAGGCGCGGGGAGTGCGTTTTGGCAAGTGTGCAAGCATAGGATGAGGGACTTTCGGCTCTGTAGAAATGAGGTCAGGAGCAGATCTGGGCGCCAGGCCAAATGATTTACAGCATTTGGTAACCGTGCCAGAGGATGAAGGCGGCGAGACCGCGCCAGGGTCGCCAAGGTTCGGCCATGGCGTCCAGCTCCTGGCGTGAGGGTTTGTCGGCCAGGCCCTTGACTTTCTGGGCGCCGACGATGACGCCGAGGTCGCTTACGGGCCAGGCGTCGGTGCGACGCAGGGCGAAAAGGAGGTAGATTTCGGCGCTCCATGGCCCGAGGCCGGGCAACGCAGTTAGGGCTGAGCGCACTTCGTCATCGTCGCGCTCGGCGAGGAGGTCGAGTTGGAGGCGACCTTCGAGCAGTGCGGAGGCGAGCTCGCGGCCGTAGCGGCTCTTCTGACGGCTGAAGCCGACGGAGCGGAGGGCATCGTCGTCGAGAGCCAGGAAGTTGGCTGGCAGGGGCGGGCCAATGGCGTCACACAGGCGCTGGTAGGTGGAGTCTGCCGAGGAGCGGGAGACCTGCTGGCCAAGGATGATTTTCAGTACTGTAGGGAAGCCGGGGGGTTGGTGTCGGAGCTTGGGCGGCCCGTGCTGGGTCACGACGCTGGCGAGGTCGGCGTCCTGAGCGGCGAGGAATTGCAGACCTTCATCGTGCGTATCTTGGTTGAGTGTTCTCATATCGGTTCTATCCTCTTTGCTTAGCGGGAGGGAGGGCAGGCTTTTGGGAGCAACAGGTAAGTGCTTCCCATTGTCACTTGAACGGCTTGGCGTCGGGTTTAGATAGTGTGTACTCAGGGAGATCAGATGCGGGTCGCTTGGCGGGAGGATGGTAGCTACGAAAGAAGGTTGCGATGCAAGTAGCGGCCCTGGCCTGGGAGGCCGGCAAACTGTTCGTCGAGCACGATTTCGGTGCCTCTCAGCAGTACGGTTCGCGGCCAGCCCACGACGTTTACGCCTTCGTATGGGGTCCAGTCGGCTGCTTCGTTAAGATCTTTCGAGCGGATTCGCTTTTCCCTGTCCGGGTCGAAGATGACGATGTCGGCGTCGTATCCGGGGAGTAGGGCGCCTTTGCGCAGCAGGCCCATGCGGCGGGCCGGGGCGGTGCAGCAGGTAGACACCCAGGTGGTCAAGGGAAGTTCCCGTTCAGTGACCCCGAAGTGGTGGACTAGCGACAGGCGCGACTCGATACCGGGCAGTCCGCCCGGCACGTCGGCAAACGAGGGTTGCTGTTTCTCGCTGCTGGTCCAGGGACAGTGATCGGTGCTTATCATGTCGATGGAACCGTCGTGCAGGGCGCGCCACATGGCGTGGCGGTCGGAGGGGCTGCGCAGGGGCGGGGCGCAGATGTAGAGGTGTCCGTCGCTGGCGGCCAGATGGTCGGCGGCGGTCAGGAGAAGGTAGTGGGGGCAGGTTTCGGCGGTGATGTCGAGGCCGCGCTGACGGGCGGCGGTGACTTGGGTGAGCGGGTCGGCGGCGCCGACATGGAAGATGTGAAGGGGGCAGTTTGCGAGGGCGGCGATCTCGGCGGCGCGCTGGACGGCGCTGGCTTCGAGGGTTGCGGGGCGGGTCCGTTCGTGCCAGATTGGTTCGTTGTGGCCGGCGGCGACGGCGTCGGCGCGCAACTGGTCGAGGAGCGGGCCGGTTTCACTGTGGAGGACCACTGCTCCACCGGCAGAGGCGACGGCACGCATGGTTCTGAGCAGGGCTACGTCGTCAAGCTGCATACGGTCATAGGCCTGGTACAGCTTGAAGGTGGCACAGCCGGCTGCGACTGCATTGGGGACGTCATGCAGGCGGTCCTCTGCGCTTGCGTGCCAGGTTGGGATGGACATGTGGAGGCCATAATCGACGGCGACGCTATCGTCAGCCTCTGATCTGCGATGGCAGAAAGCCTCCATAAGAGACTGCTCCGGCTGCGGGTCGGTGAAATCGATGACGGTGGTGGTTCCGCCGGTGGCTGCGGCCACAGTGCCTGATTCGAAGCTATCGGTACTGGTGAGGCCGCTGAGACGCATTTGCAGATGGACGTGGCAGTCGACGCCGCCGGGGATGACGAAACAGCCGGAGGCATCCAAGTCGCGTTCGGCATTCAGCTGCAGGCCGATTGCCGCGATGCGGTCATTGTCGATTGCAAGATCTGCGAGGATGGGGCCTGAGGGCGTGATCAGCTGCCCGTTCCGGATGACCAGGTCATGCATAGTCGGGATGCGTTTGGCCCCACTTGGCGCTGAAGACCTGTTCGGCAAGAGGGTTGCGGCTGCGGGGAGC
The DNA here is from genome assembly GCA_958295845.1 of Caldilineaceae bacterium. Taxonomy (GTDB): domain Bacteria; phylum Chloroflexota; class Anaerolineae; order Caldilineales; family Caldilineaceae; genus Bin5. Next base: position 2,013,051 of record OY282376.1, on the reverse strand, counting down.
CAGTTCACGCTTCTTCATTGTATCGGAAAGGATGGAGGGGTCGGCGAGGTAACCGATGGCTGCGGAGACAACTGGCTCATACTGGTCAGGGATTTCCAAAACTTCGCGTGCCTTCTCTCTGTTAAATCCACCCATCTGATGAATAAACAGTCCACAGGACATTGCCTGAATCGAAAGGTGTGCCATGGCCTGGCCGACGTCGTAGTGGGCATAGCGGTTGGGGCCAGGGGCACTGTCTGGATTTGGCTCGGTTACGGCCACGAGCAGAACAGAGGCATTTTTTCCCCAGGACTTGTTCGCCCCCATGAGTGTGCTGAGTAAGCGGGCGAAACCGTCGGCATCATGATGGCGCGCAGCGATGACGAAGTGCCAGGGTTGCAGGTTGCGGGAAGAGGGCGCCCAGCGGGCGGCTTCGAATATGCTGCCTAGGACCTCGGTAGGGATGGCACGATCTGCGAAGGCCCTGGGGCTCCATCGGTTGGCGAGAAGGTCGTTGATAGGATAGGTGGTTACGGCGCTCTTGTCGGATTTGGGCACAGATAGTCTCCTTGAAAGTTAGTCTCATTTGATCTGGAGCAGAACACAGTCGGTCGCGGCGCGGATTTCATAGTTGCCGAGGTCAGCGGGAAGGAGAAGCCAGGATATCCCTTGGAGCTCCACGGTGTCGCCGGACCAGTACAGGGATGCCTGGCCGGAAAGGGCGCCCCAGATATGGAAGGCGGTCCCGTCGCAGCTGTCTTCCCAGACGGCGCCTGGGCTGGCGGTCAGGCGGTCGACACGAAAGTAGGTGCAGGCTGTATCGTCGCGCCCGGCGATGCCCAGATGGTTCGCGGCGGGGCCGCCGATGGTGCGCAGGTCGGCCAAGGCCTCCCGGGTCCACCCTTGGGGGGAGGCAAGAATCGGTGGCGGAGCAACTTCTGGTTCGATTATGCGCCAGTCGATGACGTCCAGAGCCTGGCGAACGTGGAGAGGGCGGGACTGGCCGTCGGCGCCGGTACGTCCCCAGTCGTAGAGGCGGTAGGTTGTGTCGCTATTCTGTTGGATTTCGGCCACAATAGCGCCGGGGCCAAGGGCGTGGACGGTTCCTGCGGGCAGGTAGAAGGCGTCACCGGCTCGAATTGGGACGCGGTGGAGCATCGAATCGATTGCGTCGGTGGCGGCTGAGTCAGCAAAGCGATCACGGTCGACGCCGGCCTTCAGCCCGTAAATAATTTCAGCATCCGGCTCGGCGTGGAGGATGATCCAGAGCTCAGTCTTGCCCAAGTCCCCGGACTGCGCCTGGGCATAGGAATCGTCCGGATGGACCTGGACGGAGAGCCAGCTATTGGAGTCGAGGAGCTTGATGAGCAGGGGGAAGGTGTCAGAATCAACTGAATTGCCGAGAAGCCGTTCTCCCCATTGCTGCCGGACATCGGCGAGTGTGCAGCCAACCAAGGGGCCATTTGCGATTTTGGACTGCCCGTTTGCATGGGCAGCGATTTCCCAGCTTTCGGCCACGATGCCGGCGGGTAGTTCTCTGCCCAGACGGGTTTCCAGGCTGCGGCCGCCCCAGACGTAGTCCTTGAAAACGGGCTGGAAGGATAGGGGGTAGACGCCGGGAACGGGAGCCGGAGCCAGCTTTTCATCCGCGCTGTCTTCTTGAACCATGTCTTCTTCCTGGATCTCTTCTTCGTCGGGGAAGGGCGGGAGGTCGAGCATCTTTTGCCAGGCGTATTCTCCCAATATGCGAAGAGAGGCGACAACCGGCGCTGCCAGAATCGCGCCGAGGAGTCCGGCGAGAGAGGCGCCCATGATAACGCTGACCATGACGAGGAGGGGGTGGAGGTTAAGGGCTTTGCCGACGATGCGGGGAACCAGAAGGGTGTTTTCGATCTGCTGAATCACAATCATGGCCACGGCTACGGCGAGCGCGAACTGGATAGGTGTCAGGCCGAAACTTGGGGTGCCCTGGAAAAAGGCGACCAGGATGGCTGCGCCGGCGCCGGCCAGGGGTCCGATGACGGGCAGAAACTCCATAGCGCCGGAGAGCAGGCCCAGGCCGAGGGCGTTGTCGACACCGAGCCCGCCAAGCGCGACGCTTACCATTACGAAGATGACGATGGCAAGAAGGGCCTGTCCGCGCAGGTATGCTGCCCACACATTGCTTACGCTGAAGGTCAGGCGTTCGGCGTCGCGGCGATAGCCGGGTTTGTGGGCGATGTTGGCGATCATGCTGCCGATGCGGGGAATGTCGACGGCGACGTAGATTGAGATGATGAAGATCAGGAGGATCTGGCCGAGGACGGCGACGGTCCCGGTGACCACGCTGGCGGCCAAGCTGCCACCGCGGCCGAAAATGGGCTGAAGCAGGGCGAACACCTGGCTGAAGAGCTCGTCCCAACCGGGTAATTGGGGGATTAGACCGGCAACGGGCAAGTTGAATCCGCTGACTGTAATGGATTCGGGCAGCTGCGCCTGCAGATCCTGCAGCTGAGCGAGGGCGTCGTCGAACCAGCCTGGGAGGCGTCGGGAGAGATCGAGAACCTGCTGAAAGGTGGTGACGCCCACGAGCAAGAAGGTCGCCACCACGAGTACGGCCAGAGCCAGATAGACGGCCAAGACGACAGTGACTCGATTGACCGGGGTGCGCCGGTCGATCAAAGAGATAAGAGGATGGAGCAGGTAGGCGAGCAGCGCAGCCAGCACGACCTGTTGGAGGAGGCCACGGAATACCCAGACCAGCAGGCAAAACAGGGCCAGCGCGGAGACGGCGACGATGGCCTTTGTGGTTGTATTCCAAGGGGGAGACTTGGACTGCACGATGTCCTCCTGCGCGCCAAGGCGCAAAGGGGCTGCCTAAAGGATCTTCAGATTGGCCAGCGAGGCCATGAATTTCTTGACGCCTATATTGGGGAAGGCGACCGATACTTCCTCTTCGCCGCCTATAACGATGCTGTCGATCACCATGCCGACGCCAAACTTGGGATGTTCCACGCTTTGGCGGCGTTTGAAGTGGGTGGGGGCTTCGGTCCTGGCGGGGCGACGGCGGGGCCGGCGAGGGCGGCGGGACTGCGCAGGGTCGGACTTGGGGCGACTCGATGCCCTGTAGGCGGAGGTTTCGCTCTGTTGGTGGTTGCCGTCTCTATATCTGCCGAACATGGCGGGGCCGTCCAGCCAGCTGGTCGCTCTATCGTAGGCGGCGGCCTGGCGGCCGCGGCGGTCGACCTGGCCGCTGAGAAGCTCGGCGGGAATGTCGTCCAGGAAGCGGCTGGCGGCCTGCGGTTCGCTGTTGCCCCACATTGCGCGTTGGGAGGCGTGGACCAGGTAGAGGCGATTCTTGGCGCGTGTGATACCGACATAGGCGAGGCGGCGCTCTTCGGCCATATCCTCCTCGTCCTCGCTGCGAATGCTGCGGGCGTGGGGCAATAGGCCCTCTTCCATTCCCACCATAAAGACGACGGGGAATTCCAGTCCTTTGGCCGTGTGCAGTGTCATGAGGGTCAGGGCGTCTTCGTTTTCTTCGTAGTCATCCTGTTCGCTGACGAGGCTGATCTCCTGCAAGAAGAGGCCGAGCGGGTCCTGTCCAGGTTCGAGGTCTTCGAGGCCAGGACGGTAGTTGGCGGCTACGGCGCGCAGTTCGTTGATGTTTTCGAAGCGCTCTTCGCCCTCGTCGCTGCCGTCGCGAAGGCGGTCGAGGTAGCCGGAATCGGCGAGGATACGATCGAGCAGGGCGGCGACGTCTTCGTATTGGGCCGCGGCGGCCAGCCGCACCCAGGCATTTAGCATTGCGGCGAATCTTGTCAGGGCGTTGCGGGCCCGGCCGGCAAAGGGAACCGGCGGGAGTTGGACGGGCGAGGCGTCTTCAGCTTCTTTTTCATTCCCGTGACTGATGAGTGTCTGCAGGGCCTGCCATTCACTTACTGAACCGGAGGCTGCCCATTCTTTGAGCAGTTCGAGGGTTTTGGCGCCGATGCCGCGGGGAGGCACGTTGATGATACGGTCGAGCGCAAGCGCGGCAGAGGGGTTGTGCACGAGGCGCAGATAGGCGAGGGCGTCTTTAATTTCGCGGCGTTCGTAGAAGCGGGTTGCGCCGACGAGCCGGTAGCGAAGATTGCGATGGACGCAGGCCTCTTCCAGGGCACGACTCTGGGCGTTCGTGCGGTAGACGACCGCGGCTCCGCCTAGTCCCAATCCTCCCTGGGATGAGAGGCGGGACGCCTCTTCGAGCACGAAGTCGGCCTCTTCGACTTCGTTGTAGGCTTCGTGGAGCGTAACTTTGAGGCCACCGTCGCGGTCAGTTCGCAGGTGTTTGGGCGTGCGATGCGAGTTCTTAGCTATGACAGCATTGGCGACATCGAGAATGTTCTGCGTGCTGCGGTAGTTCTGCTCGAGGAGGACGACGTTGGCGGATGGGTAGTCGCGGCGAAAGCGAAGGACGTTGCGGTAGTCGGCGCCGCGAAAGCGGTAGATGGACTGGTCCTCGTCGCCGACGACAAACAGGTTGCCTCTGCCGTCCGGCGGTCCGACGAAGAGGGAAGCCATCTCGTACTGGGCGGTGTTGGTGTCTTGAAATTCATCTACCAGCACATAGCGCCATTTGTCCTGGTATTTGCGGCGGATGTCTTCGTTTTTGCGCAGGAGGAGGACTGTGCGCATAAGCAGGTCATCGAAGTCCATTGCGTTGTTGCGTAGCAAGAGCTGCTGGTAGCGGGCGTAGACGCGGTCGCAGATTTCCTGCATGTAACCGTCGGCGCTGACGAGCTCCGGTGTCAGCAGGTCGTTTTTCCAATTGCCGATCTGCGACAGGACGGCGCGCGGACTGAAGCGTTTTTCATCCAGCCGCATCTCCTTCATGATCTCCCGGATGAGAGCCAGCTGGTCGGCGGTGTCATAGATAACCCAGTTGCGCTGAAATCCTGCGGAGTCGACCTCGACGCGCAGGACGCGGGCGCAGACGGCGTGAAAGGTACCGATTGTCAGTCCGCCCAGGCTACGGCGACGGCCTTCGCCTGGCGGAGGAAAATGGTGCCCGATCAGTTCTTCGACGCGGTGGCCCATTTCCTTTGCGGCTTTGTTGGTGAAGGTTACGGCAAGGACATGCCAAGGGTCGATCTTCTTTTCTTCGATCAGATAGGCGATGCGTCGCGTCAGGACGCGGGTTTTGCCGGAGCCTGGGCCAGCGAGGACGAGGACGGGGCCTTCGGTGGTCTGGACGGCGGCTTTCTGCTGGTCGTTCAATCCTTCAAGAATTAGTGACATGTGTAGTATTGCGATTTGCGCTGGTTGCGATGGGAGCACGTTGTCATGCTCCGGGGTCGATGGGATGGCTTGCGACTGAGTGCAGGTGAGTGAAAGGCTGTCTACCATTCCTCCATCTGGAAGCTTTCCCCGTTCAGAAGACGGACATAGCTGTCGTAGCGTTCCGGCGAGACTTTGCCTTCTTCGGAGGCCCGACGCACGGCGCAATCGGGTTCGTGGTCGTGGGTGCAGTTGGGGAAGCGGCAGTCGTTTACGAATGGCTTGAGGTCGACAAAGAAGAAGCCGAGACTTCCCGGGTCGAGCTCGTAGAGGCCCAGTTCACGAATGCCGGGGGTATCGGCGATGAAGGTTGCGTTTCCCAGTGGCAGTCGAAAGAGTTGGGCGTTGCGGGTTGTGTGGCGGCCTTTGCCTTCGAAGTTTCGCAGGTTGCCGACACGCAGGTTCAGTTGCGGATGGATGGCGTTGATCAGCGCGCTCTTGCCCACGCCGCTGGGTCCGGTAACGACGGTCAGTTTATCGGTCAGCAGGCGACGCAGGCACTCGAAATCGGTTTGAGGAGCGGATGCGGACGCTGCGAGGCCGGGGACGACTTCGAAATGTTCGGTTGCGCTCACGTAGAGGAGAGGGTAGCCCAGCTCTTCGTAGAGGAGGAATTTCTGGCGGGCGGCTTCCAGGCCGGTCAGGTCGACTTTGTTGGCTACGATCACGGCGGGAAGCTCATTGGCTTCGGCGATGACGAGGAAGCGGTCGAGCATGCGTAGGTGGGGTTCGGGGTCTTTGACGGCGAAGACGATCAGTACCTGGTCGGGGTTGGCCACAATCACGTCTTCGGCGGGGCGATTGGAGCCGGGCAGCTGCCGGCTCAGTGTTGAATCCCGCTCTTCGACTGAGTCGATCAGGCCTCCCCGTTTGCCCTCAAGTACGACTTGAACGCGGTCGCCGACAGCGACGAGTGTCAGGTCTTTGGTTCGTTCCTGGAGCAGCCGTCCGCGCAAGCGGCAGCTGATTAGTCCGTCATCGGTGGTGGAAACGTCGTAATGATGCCCCCTGGCGCGCACGACGACACCGGCTACAGTGCGCTCCTTCTTCTTGGGTTTTGGTTTGCTCTTGGCCGGTGCGTCGAAGTAATCGTCCTCGTAGGCTTCGTCCCACTCATCGTATGTTTCCGTGTTTCTTCGCAAGGGCAACTCCTGGAGTGATTCTTTGGGCGTTGGGTTTGCCTGCTTCCGGCGCATCCGTTTCGGCCCAAGTGTATCAATTCAAGGGCCGGATTGGCAACATGCCACCTGTGCTGGGGCGGGGAACTGCAGTGGTCAGTGGTCAGTGGCTAGTGGTTAGTGGTTAGCAATTGGTGGTCGGTTGCCGGGGACGGCCCAGAGGACGGAGGAAACTAGGGATGGGTGGTGATTTGGCAGCATTGGAGGCCGGTTAGGGAGGGGCAGACGTGGAGCGGGGCGTGTTTTGAAGTCACGTTGAATGCTGACAGGAGGTTGAGGAGGTCTGCGGCCGGGAGCCCCATGACGCCGGCGGGGCAGCCTGAGAGGGCTTGGACGGGGCGGAACTGCGGGTGCTGGATGGCGTAAGCGCCGGCCTTATCCATTGAATCGCCGGTTGCGATGTAGACGGCGATCTCGTTGTCGGTGTAGGCACGCATCGTGACGGTTGTCGAGTTTACCAGGCTACGGTGGCGCTGCAGTTCGCCGTTGGTGACGAGAGCGATGGCGAGCGCTGTGTGGACGTGATGGGGACGGGCGCGCAGTTGGATAAGCATGGCGCGGGCGTCGTCGGGGTTGGCTGGTTTGCCGAGGATATTGTCGTCGATGGCCACGACTGTGTCGGCTCCGACAACGAGGCGTTGATCCGGCGGGCTGGATTCTGTTTTGACGGCTCTTGCAGTGTAGCGTCGGGCTACGGTGAGGGCTTTGGCGAGGGCAAGGCGGGTCACCAACTGTGCGGGTGACTCGTTGTGGGCGGGTGACTCGTCGATGTCGGCGGATTCGGCAAGGAAGGGGATGCCGAGATCGTGAAAGAACTGATGGCGGCGGGGGCTATTGGAAGCGAGTATGACTTTGGGTGCGTTCATTGGCGCGGTGAGGGATCGATAGGTGTGAAGCTGGACCCAAGGCGGGTCGGTTGCCGGTGGCGGCGGTTTATCCTGAGAATTGCGGTGTGGATTCCATTCATGTCGCCGTGGGGCTGAGAAAGTTCGAAAGGGAACGCGGTTGCAGGGGCAGAAGGCCAGAGTCTATTCTAAGAGTTGGCCAGGAGTTCGCAAAAACTGGGTATGCCTTGCTTCTGCGCGGTAAGGTAAGGAGGCGTGCTCTTCGGGCTCGGAGTAGGAATTAATGCGTTATCGGGGGTGAAATCTTGCCGGTGGTCGCGGCGCAGGGTATGATGGTCTGGCCGGTCGGATACCTTCTTCATCCCCCAGGTATGCTGGCACAATGGGTCCTTTGTTGGGCGCTGGACCGCTCCCGAAAATGGCGGGTGCAGCGCTGATCCGGCCCGAACCGGGATGTAGCAATCTTCCACGTTTAGAACAGTCAGGAGTCAGAGGATGACGGAGAGTCGCTCAGGCGGGGGGTCGCCCCGCGTTCGAATGGCATTTGTCGGGTGCGGCGGGATGGCGCGGAGCCATACGCGGCGCATTCTTTTGCAGGAGGATACGACAGAGGTGACGATTGTATGTGAGCCATCGGCCCAGTCCTATGAGGAGTTCTGTGCGCTTTTCGACGAGGCGGGCAAGAGCCCTCCCCCGAATGAACCGGACCTGGAGAAGATGTTGCAGTGCGACGAGCTCGACGCTGTGTTCATCATCACGCCTCACGTATTGCATTTTACGCAGGCGAAGGCATGTTTGGAGGCTGGGCTGGACGTATTGTTGGAAAAGCCGATGGTGATGAACGCGGAGGAGGCATTAGAATTGATCGCGGTGCGGGACCGAAGCGAGCGCCTGCTCTCAGTGGCTTTCAACGGCAGTATGTCGCCGCAGGTTCGTACCGGCACGAAGATTCTGCGGTCGGGGAAACTGGGCAGGATTCTGAATATCAGCGGGGTGGTGTGGCAGAACTGGATGACTTTCACGACTGGCGTGTGGCGCCAGGATCCTGAAATTGCAGGGGGAGGCTTCCTGTTTGACACTGGTGCGCATATGCTCAATACTATCTCCGATTTGGCAGGGGAGGACTTTGCCGAGGTCGCGGCGTGGATGGACAATCAAGGCACGCAGGTGGATATTCTGTCGGCGGTTATTGCGCGGTTGAAGTCGGGTGCGCTGGTGACGATGAATGCTTCAGGAAACACGAAGAGCGGGATTGGCTCGGACGTGCGGGTGATGTGCGAGAACGGGATGCTGCAGACGGGGATTTGGGGAGAACGTCTCCTGGTTCAAGAGATGGAGGATGAGGAACTGATGCCTGTAGAATTGCCCGAATCACTGGGTACGTGGCAACAGTTTGTACGAGTGCGGGCGGGTGAGATAGAGAACCCTTGTCCACCTGAGATCGGATTGCGTATGGCACGTTTGTGGGATGCGATTAAGGAGTCGGCCGGTCAGGGTGGAAGGCCGGTGGCTGTCGGCAGTTAGCGCGCCACGGGGAAAAGGGACAGAGCACCAAAGAGGCGGGAACGCGCCAGCTACGTGCGTCCAGATTGCCTTATTCAGAACTCAGTATATGGAGGAGACAGGATGGGAGACATTCGCGTAACGGTCTGGAACGAGTTTCAACACGAGAAGATAAACGAGTTCATAGGCGGGATTTATCCTGATGGGATTCACGGCGCGATCGCCGAAGGGCTGCGTTTGCACGGATTCAGTTCAGTACAGACGGCTACGTTGGATGAACCGGAGCATGGTCTGACAGATGAAGTACTGGCGGAAACTGACGTGTTGACCTGGTGGGGACACCGGGCGCATGCGCAGGTTAACGATGAGATCGTCGAGCGGGTCAAGAGGCGCGTCCTGGAGGGAATGGGACTGGTTGTATTGCACTCGGGCCATTTCTCGAAGGTATTTCGCAGCCTGATGGGAACGACCTGCAGTTTGCGCTGGCGCGAGGCGGACGAGAAGGAGCGCATCTGGGTGGTAAAGCCGTCCCACCCCATTGCACAAGGGTTGCCGCCCTACTTTGAGATTGAAGAGTGCGAGATGTATGGGGAGTTGTTCGATATTCCCCCGCCTGACGACCTAGTTTTTGTCAGCTGGTTCGAGGGAGGCAATGTCTTCCGCAGCGGCGCCTGTTTCCACCGCGGCAACGGAAAAATCTTCTACTTCCGTCCGGGACATGAGACGTACCCGATATTCCACATGGACATCGTCCGCCAGGTGATTGCAAACGGTGTGCACTGGGCGGCGCCGTCCGGCGGCCCGACATTCCCTTATTTTCAGGAGGGCAAGCCGGGCCTCACTGCTATCAACGAGAAGGACCCGTTGGAGACGATTGCGGAGAAGAGTTCGGTGCGGGATCGGGTTGGTTAGGGCTGGAATTACCCGAGCAATTCGACCAGGGACACGAATAGAAAGTTAGAAAGAGAAAATCGGCGCTGCCAGACCCGAGGCATGGGTGGCAGCGCCGATTGCTTTTTCTCTGAGAGAACAGGGCTAAACCTGCGTGGCTGTCCTTACCTACATGGTCCCTGATTCAAAGCTATTTCGGGATACAGCCCATGGAATCGGCAAAGGAACAGACAAGACGTATCTACAGATTTTCAGGCACCCCCTGTAGGAGTCGAACCTACGACCGACGGATTAGAAGTCCGTTGCTCTATCCTCTGAGCTAAGGGGGCGAGTCAGGTCCAGTCGGACCAAGGGGCATTTTACAAGATTTTTGTGGTGGACGGAAATTCCAGCGGGAATTCAAGTCGAGACAGGCGAAGTTGGGGAGGCAAACAGGAAGCTACAGTCCGGCGCAGGATTCGGGCAGACCGTTATCGGAGTTTTCGGCCTGTTGGCTGTTTTCGCCGCCCTCTTCGTTCCCGTTTTCCGTCTCGTCGTCACCTATGAGCGGCAGATTGGCGGGGCGTTGAAGCAGGTTCCCCATGCGTACGCGGGCTATGACTGCGAGTTGGGGGTTGCTGTCGGCCGCCAGTCGGAAGGTCTCGTCAAAGAGGTCAACGGAACATACCGTGTCGCCTGTCACTTCGGCCACAGTTGCCAAGAGAAAGTAGCCCTGGGCATCTTTTTTATCCAGCCCAATTGCTTCGAAACCGGCAGTACGGGCTTGGTCCACATCGCCAACTGAGAGGTGAACAGAGCCCAGCGACCACCAGTAGGCAACAAGTTTTCCGGCGGGCACAAGGGATTTTGCTTCGGCGAGCGCCTCGGCGGCGCGTTCATCCTGCCCCAGTTTGCCGCGCATAACTCCTTCCCAAATCAGGAGTTCTGCATCTGGTTGAGTGAGTCGGGACATGGCGTCTTCGATGACGGCCAGGGCCTCTTCCCAACGGCCCTCAAAGGCCAGTTGCTGAAGCGTGGAGATGGCTTCAGAGGCGACTACGGTATTGGGATCGGGAGGAAAGACGAAGGTGAGCAGAACCCAGATTACCACCAGCACTGCAGTGATGGTCCCGAAGGAGATGCCCAGTCTGCGAATCAGACGTCGGCGGTCGGCGGCCACAACGGCGTCAAGGTGCCACCAGAAGCCTTCGGCCGGCTGGTTTGCCTGACGCAGTTTCTCCAGGCCGCCGGCGACGCCGATAACGCGAACGATGCGGCCTGCTTCACCCCGAATCTTACTATGCAGGCTTCCCCAGCGAGTGAATTCGGGTCGCAGGTCAAGGAGGTCGGACTCCAACTCGGCGAAGCGCTGTTCGATGCGGTCCAATAGCTGCAGGAACTGTTCGACGTTGTCGCGGCGCAGCTGAACGACCAATATTTCCGCTTCGCCAAGGTCTTCGCGCAGGCTTACAGCAAGACTCTGGCGTTCATCCCGAACAGAATAGGCCACTACTGACTGGCCTCCGCAACGGGCGTTGGAACCAGGTTGGCTTCGGCCTGGGGCTCGTGAAGGGTGTGTTCTCCGTTGGCAGGCGGTTGCAGCATGCCGTTACCTGACCCGATTCCAGCCATCTCCTCTTCCCGCTGGATCTCACGGTAGACGCGATTAATGCCTGACTTTATCTGGCTTTCAATTTTGGCTTTACGCTCGAGGGGAACAGGGAAGAGCTCCAACATTTCGCCGACCAGCCCGCTTTTTGCTTCGTTTTTTGTTTTTCCTGCACGGTAGTAGTCGCGGACGCGTTCTCGCTTGAACAGGATGTATTCTTCTACACGGTAGGTATCATCGGGCCGGCAAACGGGACCGTGGCCAGGTACCAGTCTTTCGGCGCCGAGCGTTCGAATTCGACGCAGCGCTTCGATCCATTCGAGAGAATCGGCCTGGGCCATGTAGGGATGCTGGTCAACCCAGAGGATGTCACCGACGAAGGCGATCTTCTCTTCCGGCAACCAAGCGATGCTTGTGGCAGGCGTATGGCCGCCGGCGTAGATCAACTGAACTTCACGTCCTCCGTATTTGAGGCGAGCGCTGTCGGTGAAGGTAACGTCGGGAAGGATAATCTCGATGTCTGTCAACTGTTCCTGGATTTCCGGCTCCCGCTTGAAGCTGTTGTAGACGCGTTCCTTGAAGTTTTCAGTGTAGCCTGACATTTCTTTATAGGCGCGCTCGTGGGCGATCACGGTGGCAGGCAGAAAATACTGGTTGCCCAAGGCATGGCCGCGATGGTGATCGGTGTTGAACACGTACAGGATAGGCAGGTCAGGGGCCTCCGCTTCTATCTGTTCCCGCCAATCTCTGGCCTGTTTGGGGATCAGTGGTGTATCGATGAGGATCAGGCCCTCGTCTGTGACGACAAATCCCGGCGTACATCCTCTGTAGACTGTGTTGATAAAGAGACCCGGCGCAATCTCCTGCCTCTCACCCAGGCCCGTTACGCCAATTTTGTATGAAGTTCTCCGTCTGGCTGCCATGATCGAAACCTCTCGTCCAGGTGACTTGATACGCCGGTAAGAGTTATGCGCCGACATTCAGGTTCGAAGTCGTCGAGCCAATCACGATGCTGATTTTCTCCTGTTAGTCTACATTTTTTGGGCTTGATCTGTCAAGGAGTGCGGGGTAAATGAGCGGTACTGTTAGGAGATGCCGGTCCGGGACTCAAGCGTGGCCGCCGCGAGAGCGTGGCAGTGGTTGGCGGGGGGAAGGCGCAAGCAACGGAGTTGTCGGCGTCGAATCAAGATTTTTTGTCAACTGAAAGTCTCGCCGACAGCTATGTAGCTTGAACTGGCAGGCTGCGATCTCTTCAGCCGGTTTCAATCTCTGGTCGATTAAATGGGGGCTCTTATGGGAGGCAGTGGACCTGTGCGACCGGCTGGACTTTATAGAGCCGTGGTCCTGGGTACGATGGCGAGGCTGCCGATCCTCCAGGTTATACGGAGGATGGCAGCGCATTTTCAGGGTTTGTAAAGCCAGATGCGGGAACAGCCTGCTACATGCTATAATCACTGGATATCAACTGACGCTGCTTAAGGGCGGCGCAGGGAAGCGGGTTTGCCGCAATAGGAGGGCGGCGCATGGCAAAGACTGCTCGTTTAAGCGTTCTCACCAGCGGAGGCGATGCACAGGGCATGAATGCGGCTGTGCGTTCGGCGGTGCGCGCGGCGTTGGAGCGGAGGGCGGAGGTATTCGGGATATTCGAAGGGTTTCAGGGGATGATCGAGGGCGGCGATCAGATAAGCCCTTTCACCTGGGACTCGGTAGGCGGTGTGCTGCAACAAGGGGGTACTATCCTTGGCACTGCCAGAAGTCCTGATTTTCTGGAAAGGTCTGGGCGCAAGGAGGCGGTGCGTAATCTGCTTCTGCAAGGCATAAATCGATTGATTGTTATCGGGGGCGACGGCAGTTTGACGGGTGCGCAGGTGCTGCGGGAGGAGTGGCGCACACTTTTGGAGGAGTTGGTGGCCGAAGGGCGCCTGGATCCATCGGTTAAGGAAGAGTATGGATTTCTTGCGGTCGCAGGTCTGGTGGGTTCAATCGACAATGATATGTTCGGGACGGACCTTTCGATTGGTACGGACTCTGCGCTGCACCGCATCACCGAAGCGCTTGACGCCATCACGAGCACGGCGGCCAGTCACCAGCGCGCGTTTGTAGTCGAGGTGATGGGGCATCATTGCGGCCATCTGGCGCTGATGGGGGCGCTGGCATCGGGTGCGGATTTCGCGTTGATCCCGGAGAACCCGCCCAATCTGGATGAGTGGGAAGAGCGGATGTGTTCTATCTTGCGCACAGGCCGGGAAATGGGCCGGCGGGACAGCATTGTGGTGGTGGCGGAGGGAGCTCAGGACCGTCACGGCAACCCTATCTCCAGCAGATATGTTGAGGAGGTGCTGACCAAGTATCTGGGTGAAGAGGCACGTGTGACGGTTCTTGGCCACGTGCAGCGCGGCGGATCTCCCAGCGCATCGGACCGAGTTCTGGCCACGTTACTGGGCGCGGCGGCGGCGGAAGCGGTGCTGAACGCCAAACCCGGCGACGAAGCGGTTCTTATTGGTATCGAGAACAACAAGATCGTTCACAGCTCTTTGACAGAGTGCGTGGAACATACGCTCAAAGTCGGAAGTTGTATCCACGAGTGCAGGTTCGATGAGGCGATGGAGTACCGGGGTAAAGCCTATAGGGACTCCTTCCGCATTTTACGGACGCTGATTCGCGCCAATCCTCGCCCGCCGCAGCCCAATAAAAGACGATTGCGGGTGGCTGTCTTGACGGGAGGGGCCCCTGCGCCGGGGATGAACGCGGCGACGCGTGCCGTCGTGCGTATGTTGGAGGACAACGGCCATATACCACTGGGTGTCAAGTGGGGCTTCCGGGGCCTGATTGACGATGACATCCAGGAGATGAATTGGATGACCGTTAACGGCTGGGCGCCGACCGGGGGGTCGGAGTTGGGAAGCAGCCGGAAGACCCCGGAGGGTGCGGAGTTGTACGCGGCGGCGCAGGTGCTCGAGAAGCATCAGGTGGATGCAATCGTAATGATCGGGGGCTGGGCCGGGTATCACGCGGCACACAAATTGTACGAAGAGCGGCATAACTTCCCAGCATTCGACATACCCATTATCTGCATCCCAGCCAGCATAAACAACAACTTGCCGGGCTCGGAGTTGAGTATCGGCGCTGACACGGCATTGAACAGCATCGTTGAAGTTGTGGACAAGATTAAGCAGTCGGCGGTGGCCCTTAACAGGTGCTTTATTGTAGAGGTGATGGGACGTTACTGCGGTTACTTAGCGCTGATGAGCGCAATTGCAACGGGAGCCGAACGAGTCTATCTGCACGAGGAGGGGATTACGCTCAAGGAGCTCGAACGAGACATAGAGCTATTGAAGCAGGGGTTTCAGCAGGGCAAGCGCTTAGGGTTGATGATTCGAAATGAAGCTGCAAACTCCTTCTACACAACGCCCTTCATTGCTGCGCTGTTCGAAGAAGAAGGGGGCGCATTGTTTGAGGTGCGCCAGTCTATTCTGGGACATCTGCAACAGGGCGGTAACCCTTCGCCGTTTGACCGTATCCTGGCAGCGCGACTTGCGTGGGAGGCGGTGCAAAGAATTGAAGAGGTGGCGAGCCGTGCGGGAGCAAGGCGATATTCAGATGTGGGGGCTGTCTGTCTTGGGATTCAGGAGGGCGACGTCAACGCCACCCCGCTCTATCGGATTCCCAGGCTGATGGACGAGGTTCATCAACGGCCTCTTGAGCAGTGGTGGATGGAACTGCGGCCGTTGGCGCGCATGCTGGCGCAGCCCGGTCCGGGGTTCTTTGAGCAGTCAGTATTGGGACAGGCCGACCAGAACTGAGAAATACCAGTGGAGCATTGCTCTGTGACAGACTATGTTTCAGTCACTTCTGAGCTCAGGCGTGCATACGATGCCAAAGCGGAACAGCGGGACGCAAATCCAGTTCGGGAATGGCTGATCCCGCTGTGGTCGCAGTTTCTGCAGAGCTTGCGGGCCGAGGGCATGACTTCGCTTCTGGAAATCGGGGCCGGGACAGGGCAGGCAGGGCGCTACTTCAAAGAGGCGGGGCTGAAGGTTGTATGCACGGATCTTTCTCCAGAGATGGTTCGCCTGTGCCGACAGAAGGGTCTGGAAGCATACGAGATGGATTTTCTGCGGCTGGATTTCGCGGATGGTCGATTTGACGGGCTGTTCGCCCAGAACTGTCTGTTGCATGTGCCGAAGGCGGACTTTGCCGACGTCCTACAAGAGATCCGGCGGGTCGTAAGACCTGATGGGCTAATATTCATCATTATGCACGGAGGTCGAAGCTCTGAAGGGGTACGGGAAGAGGACTTTTATGAGCCTAAACGTTTCTATGCATTATACGCTGATGACGAGTTGCGGCTGATCCTGGAACAGTTTTTCCAGGTGTTGTCCTTTGAAGGGATAGTTAGAGGGGAGTCGGACGGCACCAAGTTTCAGGCGATATCTCTTCGCAATCAAGGTTAGGGAACGGGGGGCGGAGAGATGACCGCCACTGTATTATTCCTCTGCACCGGAAACTATTACCGTAGTCGTTTTGCCGAACATTTTTTTAACGAACATGCCCGGCAACGGCAACAGGCATGGCTGGCGACCAGCCGCGGGCTGCAGCCGAGCCTGGAGAATCTGGGCTTCATGTCTAGGCACGCTCTGGACAGGCTGCGCAGGCTTGGGATGGCGCCGAGCCAACCATTGCGATTACCGATGGATTTACAGTCTTCAGATCTGACTGCAGCGGCGCTGATAGTTGCGATGAATGAGGTGGAGCACCGACCCCTCATGGCGGCGCGTTTTCCTGAATGGACGGAATGCGTTCGCTATTGGAGCGTTTACGATCTGGATATGGCGGATGCAGACTCGGCGCTCGCCTCGATTGAGAATGCGGTCCTGACGTTACTGGACGAACTCAGCGCACTTTGAGCACGATTTTGCCGATATTTTCGTAGGCGCGCATGCGTTCGTGGGCGGCGTGGGCTTCGGCGACGGGCATTACTTTGTCGATGACTGGACGTATCGAACCCTCCTCGACCTGCTCCCAGAACTGCTGACGGAAGCGCCGAATTATCTCGGCTTTTTCTTCGACAGGCCGGGCGCGAAGCACAGAGCCTATCAGCCGGGCGCGCTTACCCATTAGTTGTCCGATGTTGACTATCGCTTCTGCGCCGCCTAGTGTGGCTATGAATACGAGGCGGCCTTTCACTTTAAGCAGACTAATATTGCGCGCCAGGTATTCGGCCCCGACCATGTCGAGGATAACGTCGACACCCTCCCCTTCTGTAAACTCCAGTGTGCGGGCGACGAAGTCCTCGGACCTATAGTTGATAGCCAGATCCGCGCCCTGGTCCCGGCAGGTTTCTACTTTGTCGGGGCGACCTGCTGTCGTAATGACACGCCCCCCGGCACCCTTCGCCATTTGAATAGCCGCCGTGCCAACTCCGCTTGCGCCGCCATGGATGAGGATAGTCTCGCCTGGCTGAAATCCGGCTTCCATGAAGATATTGACGTAGGCTGTCAGGTAGACTTCTGGCAGACAGGCGGCTTCGAGGAAGGTCCAACCAGGAGGGACCGGAATCAGTAGCCGGTGGTCCACTGCTACTTGTTCTGCGTAACCCCCGCCGGCCAGGAGCGCGCAAGCCTTATCTCCCACCTGCCAATCTTCTACGCCAGCGCCTGTTTCGAGGATCTCGCCTGACATGTCCAAGCCCATGATGTGGGGGGCACCCGGTGGAGGCGGGTAGTTTCCTTCTGCCTGCGAGAGATCGGCGCGATTCAGCGTGGTCGCGTGGATGGAGACTAGAACTTCGCCTCCCTTCAATACAGGGTCTTCCACCTCACGCCATACGAGTTGGTGACCTGAATCTGTTTGTTCGACTTCAATTGCGTGCATTGAGACAGTTCCTTAGACTGCTAGACGTGTAGCGAGCAATCAAGACCAGTGCTTGCTGCCGGTTTAAGGAACCGGTGGCTCGCCGTTGGGTGAGGTCACTTTCTGAACAGTGAAGTCGTGCCCGCACCACTCTTTTAGATTAGGAGACTCGAATTGCCAAAGTCGGGACCATTCTCTGTTAAGGTAGCGAATCAGGTGGTCTACTCCAGGAAAACGTTCACTATCAGGGCCTACTCCAGAACCGATTGAGCTCAATAGGACTCGATGCCCTGGAGACAGGTTTACTGATACGCCAGGGACCCGTCTGGGCGTATGAGAAACGGTCTGTGCCAGGAGCGGCCGGGGCGTGCGGCCAGGGCATCCAGATTGAGATCGATGCCGAGGCCAGGCCGGTCGGGCAGCTCGAGGTAGCCATCTATCAGTCTGATGGGTTCGTCGACGATGTCGGCGCGGCGACCTTCGTCTGCTTTGTACTCCAGTATCAGGAAGTTCGAGGTGCTGGCGGCGAAATGGACGTTGACCGCGGTGGCAACCGGACCACACGGATTGTGGGGGGCGACACTGGCGTAGTGTACTTCTGCCATAGAGGCTATTTTTTTCATTTCCAAGAGGCCGCCTGTAATGCAGATATCGGGTTGGATGATGTCGACGGCGTGGTAGCCCAACAGCTCGCGGAATTCGTGGCGGCTGTAGAGCATTTCGCCTGTCGCGATGGGGACGTTAACTTTGTTGCTGAGTTTTGCTAGGGCTTCATAATTCTCCGGTCGCAGCGGCTCTTCAACGAAGAGAGGACGGAAGGGCGCCACTACTTCGCAGAGCTGGGCGGCGCGGCCGATCTCGAGGATGCGGGCGTGGGGATCGAGTCCTATGTCGATGTCCGGTCCGACAGCTTCACGAACGGCTGCGACGCGTCGCTCGGTTTCGCGCAGAACACGATTCCAGGGCATCTGGTGCCAGCCGGGGGGGAGGGGGCCCATCTTGAGGGCGGTATAGCCGTAGGTTTGGATGAGACGGATGGCGTCTTCGGCCGCCTCTTCTGGCGTATCGCCCCCTATGCTCTGGTAGACGCGAACCCGGTTGCGGGCTTTGCCGCCAACGAGCCTGTATACCGGTAAGCCGGCGGCCTTACCGGCGATGTCCCAGAGGGCGTGTTCGATGCCGCTGATGGCGGCGTTGACAACTGAGCCGCCAGGGAAGCGGCCTCCGGTGTACATGAGATGGTATAGCCCTTCGATGTCGCGGGGATCGCGGCCGGTGAGCCATTCTGCGAAGTCATTTATGGCGGCGACGGTGGCGCGGTCGGGCCCGCACGAGAAGGGCTCGCCAACACCGTGGATGCCTTCGTCGGTATGAACGACCACATAGGGAATTGAGCGATTGGCCAGTTCGGTCAAATGCGTGTCGATGCGTGTAATTTTCATGGGATTTTCTCCTGTGGCGGATTGAGGGAATTATCGTTGACAGTGCAATCTGTGTCAAGACTTCCCTGTTGCTGTTTGCAGTGTGAAACCCAGAAATCGGTGGGTCCAGTTTGGCTGAGAGACGTTGCCGGCGGTGACTGGAATTCTTTCCGGCTCCTGGAATGACGCAGGGCGTGGCGTGGAACTGCGGGGCGATGGCAGGGGGGCTAAGACAGCATGTGGGGGAGGAGACCCTGTTGTCTAGACATTGCTGGGGTACGATAGAGGTCACCGCCAGTTTGGGATTACTCTATTTCCATTGTCTATTGACATATCTCGGTGGCTGTGCTTTTATGGCGGGCAAATGGGTAGCGAGCGCCAGAACTAATTCAGGTGGATTTAATTCGGTCATTATTCTCACACGTCAACGCGGTTATCTCTGCCGGTCAAGGAAGGTGTAGAGGGGCCGCTCTACCGGGAGGCCCTGCCGAGCAATGAACCGGATTGAGATACAAATTGCGGTCGCCAAGGTGGCAAAATACGCGTCCAGCGAGAGCGGGGATACTGTTGAGGTGGTGGAGCGGCCACACGGCGGGATCAGCATCGTGGTTTCGGACGGTCAGCGGAGTGGGCGCAGCGCGAAAGCAATCAGCAATGTGGTGGCCCGGAAGGCGATGAGCCTGATCGCTGAAGGGGTGCGGGACGGCGCGGTGGCGCGGGCCACGCACGATTATTTGCGCACAAATCGAGGCGGGAAGGTGAGCGCGGAGCTGGTGATCGCGAGCGTCGATCTGGTGACGGAGACGCTAGTACTCAGCCGCAACAGCCGATGCCCCGTATTGGTGCAGCGTGATGGTGGGACAGAGTGGTTGGACGAAGAGTGCGACGCTATAGGCATCTATCGGAATACGAAGCCGAATATCGTTGAGCTTCCACTCGTGTCCGGACTGACGGCGGTCGTATTTACCGATGGAATTTGGAGCGCGGGGCATCGCAGCGGCGGGGCGATGGACGTGGCAGGGGCGGCCAGCCTCAATGGGAACGGTCAAGGGAGCATTGCCGCTGGGGAGGGCAGCGCCAAAGGGATTGCCGACCGCGTTCTGGAGGCGGCCCTGGACCTGGACAACGGACGGCCACGGGACGACTCGACCGTCCTGGTTATCAAGGTTGGATCGCATCAGATGGAACAGAAGATCCGTCGGATGGAGATATCGCTGCCCATTTAAGGATTCTCTGTCCTTAAGGGGCAAGTTGTGATTCCTTCTAACCGCCAATAGGGGCGGCCCAGGTGAATTTGGACCTTGTAAAAATCGTAGGTGTAAGCGCGGCCGGCAAATCTACACTCGTGGCGGGTCTGCGGCGGCTGGGCTATAATGCCCGCCCTGTTGCTCAAGAGCACAGCCAAGTGCCAGACATGTGGCAGCGTATCAGGCCGCCCAGCTGGCTGATTTTTCTGGATGTAGACCTGACGGCCCAAGGGAAGCGACGCCCTGATGTCAGCTGGAACGAGCTCTGGCGACGGACCGAGCTGAAGAGGCTGAGGCATGCGCGCAGTCATGCGGACATAGTTATCGACACCAGCCATTTGTCCCAGGAAGGCGTGCTAAATCAGGCGGTCGACTTTCTGCGCGTGAACAGCGTCCAAGCGGCTCCTGGACCGCTGGAGGAGTTGCCGCGTACGGGAAGTGTCTGGCATCAGGAATGACAGGAGGGTTTTCGCGGCTTTTGACTTAACCGTTTTCGCCGGCCTCGTAATCATGGTAGACGCGGCATTCCTAGTGCTCGAGAGAGTACGGGGCGCAGAGGCATCCTGCTTGCCCTACGTAATGGTTCGAATCGTGCCTATGCGAAGAAGCAGAAGAGTCGGATTAGTTTACATTCCAGAACCCATCTATTGAGAGGACCGCGGTCATGTCAGTACAATCTGCAG
The DNA here is from genome assembly GCA_958295845.1 of Caldilineaceae bacterium. Lineage (GTDB taxonomy): Bacteria > Chloroflexota > Anaerolineae > Caldilineales > Caldilineaceae > Bin5. Next base: position 1,992,565 of record OY282376.1, on the reverse strand, counting down.
ACAGATTATTCGCCTACAACATGTGGGCCTGGAACCGAGTTTTCCCGAGTTTGGCGGCGCTCCCGGAAGAGGAGTATTTCGCCGAACGCCCCTTTTTCTGGCACTCACTTCATGGCTTGGCTGTTCACGGTTTCAGTTCTGAGAGGAACTGGCTGCTCCGCTCGCGGGATGGGAGCTCGCCGCAACCGGCGACGGTGGCAGAGTTCCCAACGTTGGGGGCATTACACAGTTCGTGGGGACCTTTGTGGGTTGCGTGGCAAGAGTTTCTCGATTCGCTGACACCGAGCTTGCTGGCCAACCCTATCCAGTATCGGAGTGACGCTGGTGAGGAAGTCGGCATCTTGTTGGATGACGTGTTGCGCCATGTCATGAATCACGGAACGGAGCACAGGAGCCAGATGACACCGGTGCTGGCCCAATTGGGACATCCGACTGAGCCTCTTGATTTTTCCTACTTTACCATAACCGAAAAGTAGTGAGCTTCGACGCCCAAGTTTGAAGGCCTAGTGCCCTTTTGGCCGCGCGGCGTTTCCTTCTATATGTGATCACTCTTCTTACGTAGGTTGAACGGCTGCCTATGCGGGGCATTCCGAAGTTCTTTGGAACGAGCCCGGGAGTCCTGTATTAATTCAACGATTTGGACAAGCAGGCAGCCAGGCGGAGGGCATCTTCGACATCAGCAATACCTCATCGCTAAGCGTCCTGCAGCAGACTGTGGATCTCTTGCAGAATCGAGAGGTCTAGATAGGCTCAGGTTCCTGGCGGAGTTGTCGAGATCGGATATTGTCTGGCGTCAAGCCTTATGCCAAATCCCACAAAAAGGATTGACAATTCGACCTGTGCGTGCTATATCTTTCTTGTGGAAGCTGCAGGCGCCAGCCAAGTGGGAATGAGGCAGGCCAAGCAGGCCCCATGCCCCACCCACTTATCGATATATGAATCAGCGTAACTGTGCAGTGTCGCTGCACCCAAGCGCGACTCGCAATCATGCTCTGAAGGGATGACACAGATGGCTGTTCATTCGGTAAACAGGCTTTTTGAATACAACAAATGGGCCTGGCGGCGCGTCTTTCCCAGCTTGGAGGCGCTCTCGGAAGAGGCGTACTTCGAGGAACGACCCTTTTTCTGGGAGTCGCTTCATGGCTTGACTGCTCACGGTTACGGTGCTGAGCAGGTGTGGCTGCAACGATTGGAGGGATCGAGCCCTTCGGTCTTGCCCGGGGCTTCTGCGTTTTCCTCTTTCGCCGAACTTCGGGCTGCGTGGGATCCTTTGTGGGAGGCATGGGAAAGTTTTTTGGGCTCATTGACGGATTGCAGGTTTGATGATTCTCTCCAGTACCGCAACATCGAAGGCACCGAATATGAGCTGAGGGTTGAGGACGTGCTGCGCCACGTATTCAATCACGCCACCGAACACCGCAGTCAGATGACTCCTGTATTGGCACAGTTGGGGCATCCAACGGAGCCGCTCGATTTTGGTCGCTTTGCCATGAGGAGGAAAGCGTAACCGAGGTATCTTTTGGTCGACCATTGCATACGAACTGAAGAAAGAAGACGAGAATGCAATACACGGCAGACAACGTACTCGTAAGAGAGGTGAACGACGGCCATGACCCGGAGTTGATCCTGTCAGTTACGCCGGAAGGGGCCGGTTGGGAGTATATTTCCTTTCAGGCAAGGCGGCTGGGAGACGGCGGGAGCTGGTCGTTTGACACTGGCGAAAATGAGTTTGCATTTGTTAATTTGAGCGGACGGTACCGTGTAGACAGTAGCAGAGGTTCCTGGGCCGGGATTGGCGGGCGGGCGAATGTTTTCGCAGGCGGGGCCCACGCACTTTATCTACCGCGGCAGACCAGCTTGACGGTAACAGCGGAGGCGGCGGGTGAGTTTGCAGTTACGTGGGTGCCGACGACTGCGGATCACGAGCCGTGGCTGATCCGGCCGGAGGACGTTGATATCAGTGTTCGCGGGGGAGACAACGTCAGCCGCCAGATCAATGACCTGCTGCCGCCCGGCTCGCCGGTCCACAGGATCGTACTGGTTGAAGTCTACACGCCGAGCGGCAACTGGAGCAGCTATCCGCCGCACAAGCACGACGTTCACATTGAGGACGAATCGGGGACGCTGGTCGAGGCGGATCTGGAGGAGGTCTACTTTTATCATATTGACCGGCCAGAGGGATTTGCCTACCAGAGGGTATATACGGACGAGAACTCGCCGATGCACGCTGCAGGAAATCCGATAGATGCACTGGTGCGGGTCGGCCACAATGAGGCTGTGCTGGTGCCGGAGGGGTACCATCCTGTGGTGAGTATGCCTGGTTACATGACATACTATCTGAATGTGCTGGCGGGCAGCGCGCAGAGCCTGGCCAACCAGGAGGATCCCAATTTCGCGTGGGTAAAGGAGAAGTATTCAGGGGTTGATGAACGTCTGCCGCTATACTGAAATCAGCCCGAGGGCGCGGAATTTCAGTTTGTTTACGTCGACATCGCATACTCCCACAGGAAATCAGGAACATGACATCTGAAAACGAAGCGAGAAGTTATGACTCTCTGCATATGGGGCGTTCCTCAATTGACCTGTACAGTAACGACGTTGGCGCGCCGTTTGCGGAGATCGGAAGCTTTGCCGCCTATGTAGGCGGCTCTCCGACAAATATCAGTGTTGGCGGCGCGCGCTTAGGCCTGAAGACGGCGCTCGTTACCGGACTGGGTGAGGACCCGGTGGGGGATTTCATCGCCGACTTTCTGGAGAAGGAGGGCGTCGATTTCAGCTTCAGCCCGCGCAAGCCGGGTCACCGTACGAGCGCGGTCGTGCTCGGAATCGAGCCGCCGGACCGATTTCCGCTGGTCTACTACCGGGAAAACTGCGCAGATATTGAGTTGACGATTGACGACGTTCTGGCTTCGCCTGTCGCCGATGCGAAGGTGTTTCAGTTCGCCGGAACGAATCTGAGCAAGGAGCCGAGCCGCAGCTCGACGATGTTTGGCGCGGAGTATTCGCAACAGGTGGGGACCACCGTCATTTTCGACCTCGATTTTCGGCCGGACCAGTGGCATGACCCGCGGGCATTTGGCGTCGTGGCTCGTTCCGTTCTGCCCAATGTAGACGTGGTCATTGGCACGAATGATGAGATCAATGCAGCGGTGCTCAGCGATGCCAGTCAGATGTCCTTGACCCATTCGCAGGTTTCTGATGCCAAAGTTGAAGGCGATGTGCAGGAAGCCATTAGCTGGCTTCTTGAGTTGGGACCGCAAGCGGTGGTCGAGAAGGTAGGCGCGCTGGGTTCAAGAGTGCATTTGGCTGGTGGCGAAGTTCTAGAGGCTCCTGGTTTTCCGGTTGAGATTTACAATATTCTTGGCGCCGGCGACGCTTTTGGCGCAGGATTTATCTATGGATTCGTCAATGACTGGGGCTGGCAGCGATCGGCGCGGTTGGGCAACGCGTGCGGGGCGATTGTGGTGCTCGCGCACGGTTGCGCGAACTTCATGCCCACTTACGATGAGGTGATGGCTTTTGTTGAGGAGCGGGGCGGGTTCTAGGGGTCGTGCTGTGTGGCAGTCTAAGGATGCCATTCAGGTTCTCCAGAAATCGACTGTTCTGCAGTATTCGAGTTCAAGAGTGAGCCTGCAGGGCAGGGGGCAGAAAGCGGATTAAGCAGCTGCCAGATATATACACTGACTAACAACAAACTGTACTTCGACAAGGAAATTCCAGGAATCCACTATGCAAGTACGAATAGCGACTGCCCCTGTGTCGTGGGGCGTCCTGATGAAGGACACGCCGAATGTTCCTCCCTACAGCCAGGTTCTTGATGAGATTCAGGAGGCTGGTTATTTGGGCACCGAGTTGGGGCCATACGGCTACTTGCCTTTCGATATTCCGAAGCTTCGAGATGACTTGGAGGGGCGCGGGTTGACGTTGACGTCGGCTTTCACCATCTTTAACTTCCTGGCCGGCAAAGAGGACGAAACGGTCTACCGCGAGGCGCTGGAGACGGCGCAAGTGCTTTCGGCGATGGGCTGTCAGTATATTGTATTGTCGGACGTACTCTTTGTGGAGGACAATCGGGCGGCGCGCGCAGGCCGGATACGGCGCGAGGACTCGCTCGGCGATGCGGAGTGGGACCGGGCTGCCAAAAACGTCGATGCTTTTGCCAGGGTTGTCTACGAGGAGTTCGGCATGAAGAGCGCGGCGCATCCGCATGTGGGCGGCTACTTGGAGACCGATTTCGAAATTGACGCGCTTCTGGAGCGTACCGACCCCGAGCTGGTCGGCCTCTGTTTTGACATGGCGCACATTGCGTACGGTGGCGGCGACCCGGTTGCTGTGCTTGACAAGTGGCGAGATCGAGCGTGGTATTTGCACATCAAAGAGTGCAATGGGGAAGTCCGCGAAGAAGTGATCGGGCGCGGCGGAGACTATTATGACGGCGTCAGCTCCGGGGTGTTCCCTGAGCTAGGTCGGGGGACAGTTGACTGGCATGGCATCAACCGGATCCTGCACGAGGTAGGGTTCGATGGGTGGGGCACGGTTGAACAGGATATTCTGCCCGAAATGGGGATCGATGCGCTGGCCAGTGCCAAGCGAAACCGCGCGTTTTTGGGGAATGAGCTCAATTGGTAACCGGGGTTCCTGGAGATTCACTAAGAGTATTTCAGCGGGCCCTTTTGGACACTCGGTACTACTATTAGCAGGTGTCAACGACATAGACAGGTGAATTCAGTAATGACTACAGATCCAAGTTCTCTGCGTGGCAAGTTCGCGGTTGTTACAGGCAGTACACAAGGGCTTGGTGAGGCTGCCGTGCGGCTATTTGCAGAACGAGACGCGGCGGGGATAATCGTCAGTGGCCGGAATGCTGACAGGGGCAATGCGGTGGCGGCGGACTTGCGGGCGGGCGGTTGCAAGGCCCATTTCGTAGAGGCAGATCTGGCTAACGTTGATGCGTGCCGCGCTGTCGTCACCGCGGCTGACGAGAATTTTGGGGCGGTTCACGTGCTGGTTAACTGCGCGGCTCTCACTGTACGAGGAAATATATGGGATACGACGCCTGAGCTTTTTGACAGGATCATCGCGGTCAATTCAAGAGCGCCGCTTCTTCTGATGCAGGATGCTTGCAAGTTGATGCGGCGTGAGGGAAACGGCGGATCGATCGTCAATATCTCCAGTGTGGCTTCATTTGGCAGCGAGCAGTTTTTGCTTCCATATACGGCCTCCAAGAGCGCGCTGAACGCTATGACAAAGAATGTGGCTTTCGCGGTGATGCGTTACAGGATCCGCGCAAACGCGATAGCCGTGGGCTGGATGGATTCGCCGGCGGAAGATTTCATACAACGCACTTTCCATTCCGACGGAGAGGACTGGTTGGAGAAGGCGGAATCTGAGCAACCGTTCGGACGCTTGCTCAAGACGGATGAGGTGGCGCGGTCGATTGCTTTTCTGGCGTCGGATGAGTCGGGGATGATGACGGGCAGTTTGATCGACTTCGACCAGTCGGTTCGGGGGGCAGGACCGGTATCGAAGCCGCCGCCGTTGGATGACCCCTATTGGAGCATTGGCGCTGACGACAGCGCATGGCAATAAAGTATGCGGGAGCACTTGAAAAGTGAACAATCAAACAAGGGGTAAGGTGTGAGCCGAAGAGTTAACGTCGGCGTTGTAGGAACCGGCGGAATGGGAGGCCGGCACGCGTCGAATCTGACTTACCTTGTCGCGGCGGCTGACGTCACGGCAATCATGGATGTGGATTCGGCCCGCGCCAATGAGATTGCGGCGAGGTGCGGCGGCGCGCAGATTTACACTGACGCCGAGCAACTCATCGCGGCGCCGGAGGTCGAGGCAGTGGTGATCGCGGCGCCGAACCGATTCCATGCCGAGTTGACGAGGGAATGCATTGCTGCCGGAAAGCCTGTGCTTTGCGAGAAGCCTCTGGCGACCGGGGGCGACGAAGCGGCGGAGGTTGTCGATGCCGAGGTCAGTGGCGGTCGACGGCTCGTGCAGGTCGGCCTGATGAGGCAGTATGACCCGGCGCACATTGCCGTGAAGCGGGTAAGCGACAACGGAGCGCAGGGAAAAGCACTGGTTTTTCGTAGCGTCCACATCAACTCCTCGGACGGCTGGGCGCCCTCCCTTGACGATGTCATAACGGGTTCTCTCATTCACGACATTCACTCAGCGCGTTGGATGATGGGGGACGAGATCGTAGGCGTCCATACTTCGCATATCCCCTTCTCGTCAGACCGTCCGGACAGCGCGCGCTATGTCATGGTCCAATTGCAGTTTGCGAGCGGTGCGCTGGGCGGGCTGGAATGTAACGCGGATGCTGGATACGGTTACGAGATCGAGGTGAGTATCACTGGCGAAACTGGCGTAGTGCATTCGAGTCCTCTACAAAGCCCGGTCGTGCGTCACAGCAATGCGAGCGGCCAGTGGGTAGAGGAGGACTGGCTGCAGCGATTCAGCGCGGCCTATATTAATGAGGCCCAGGCGTGGGTACAGTCGGTACTGGACGGCGAGGCGGCGGGACCGAGCGCGTGGGATGGCTATGTGTCGATACTCGTGGCCGACGCCTGCATTGCGTCGGGTCGGGAATCGCGGCCGGTCGCCGTCAGTTTGCCGGAGAAGCCATCGATATACGGGTAGTTGCCGCGGCACAGATCGGGCTTGCAAGGCAGCCGCTTCAAGATTCCGGAATCTGTAGGAGAAGTGAGGAAACCGATGAATACAGAACGATTGACCATGGCACAGGCTATCGTGCGGTTTTTGAAGAACCAGTACAGTGAACGGGATGGCGTGGAACAGCCCTTCTTTGGCGGTTGTTTTGGGATTTTCGGCCACGGAAACATAGCCGGCATGGGCCAGGCGTTGCAGCAGTATCCGGACTTTCGCTATTATCAGACGCGGAACGAGCAGGCGATGGTGCATACGGCGGCAGCATATGCCAAGCACACGAACCGGATGCGCACGCTTGCGTGTACGAGTTCGATCGGGCCCGGCGCGAGCAATATGATTACAGGTGCGGCAACGGCGACGATCAACCGGTTGCCTGTGCTTCTCCTGCCGGGGGATATATTCGCGCGCCGCAATGTCGCGCCGGTATTGCAGCAGCTGGAGTCGGAGCACAGCCAGGACATTTCGGTCAATGACTGTTTCAAACCTGTCAGCAGGTATTGGGACAGGATCAACCGACCAGATCAGTTGACCACTTCGTTGATCGAGTCGATGCGGGTGCTGACGAGCCCGGCGGACACGGGCGCGGTTACACTCTCGATTCCGCAGGACGTGCAGACCGAAGCTTACGACTATCCGACGGCGCTTTTCGGGAAGCGGGTGTGGAACGTGCCGCGTAACCGACCTGATTCGGGGGCGCTGCAGCGGGCGGCGGCGGCGATCCGAGCTGCGAAGAAGCCACTGATCATCGCGGGCGGCGGCGTGCTTTACAGCGAGGCAACTGCCGCGTTGCGGGCGTTTGTGGACCGTTTTGGCGTTCCCGTTGCGGAGACGATGGCCGGCAAGGGCAGTCTGCCTTACGACCACCCCTTGCAGTTGGGGGCGGCGGGCGCGACGGGTACATTTGCGGCGGAACAGGTGGCCGACGAAGCCGACGTGGTGATCGGGATCGGGACGCGCTACAGCGATTTCACAACTTCCAGCAAGACTGCGTTCAAGCACCCCGCCGTTCAGTTCGTGAACATCAACGTTGCGGAGTTCGACGCGTACAAGCATTGCGCGGTGCCGCTGGTGGGCGATGCGCGGGTCACGTTGGAGGAGTTGAGCGAACTGTTGACGGGCTACCGCAACGACGACGAAAGTGTTGCGCAGGCGCAGAGGCTGCATGACGAGTGGGAAGCGGAGGTGCAGCGCAACTATGACCTGCACGAGGCGGAGAGCGGACTGCCTTACCAGGGTGCGCTTATTGGCGCTGTAAACGACCAAGGCGACCCGGAAGCGGTGATGGTGTGTGCGGCGGGCAGCCTGCCCGGGGACATGCACAAGCTGTGGCGGGCGCGTCACAGCAAACAGTACCACCTTGAGTACGGTTACTCCTGCATGGGCTATGAAATTGCGGGCGGGCTGGGCATCAAGATGGCGGAGCCGGAGCGAGAAGTCTACGTCATGGTCGGCGACGGTAGCTATCTGATGATGAACTCTGACCTGATCACTTCGATACAGGAGGGGTACAAACTCACCGTTATATTGATGGACAACACCGGGTTCCGTTCTATCGGGTCTCTCAGCCGCTCGTTAGGCCAGGAGGGATTCGGGACGCGTTATATTTATCCCGGTCAGGTCGAAGCGACCCATCGAAACGGCGAATCTTTCAACGGGCTGCCGACTGACGAACCCGGGTATGATGTGAATCCGCTGCCAGTGGACCTGGCGACAAACGCCGAAAGCCTGGGCTGTCATGTCATCAGGTGCCAAAGCGTGGGCGACGTCGTTCAGGCGTTGCAGGATGCCAAAGCGGTCGACAGAACCACAGTCATTTACGTGCCGGACGATCGCTATCTGGGCGTTCAGGGCTACAGCTGGTGGGATGTGCCGGTAGCTGAGGTGAGTGAGCTGGATTCGGTCAATGCGGCGCGCGAGGAGTGGGAGGAGATGCGCACGCAGGAGCGGTTTTATATATGAGGCTGACACTTGAGCGCTAAGTGTAAGTGTCGCAATTTGATGTTTGGCCTGCCCTTGGGGTGAAGAGCAGGCCGGCTCTAAGCCGTTGGTTTGGGTCTACACTAGGGTTAGGTCAGTGTAGTCGGGATGCCCATTTCTTGTTCGGAGGAGTCGTTCAATGACTACAATGCTTCCGTCGGAAACAACCTACTTGGAGAAGTACGAGCAGGAACGTGGGAAACCCATGCCAAGTTTCAATCACTACTATGTTCAGTCACAGCTGCAGTTCGCTCTTCATGAAGCCTGCGGGGACAGATTTCTCGTTGGAGGGGAACTGTCGCTTGCTACGGAGCCGTCGGCAACGCCTGATCTCTCCATTTGCCATTTCCGCGATCAGGACTGGCTGCACGATGAGGTGCGCGCGTCGGACCCCCCGATCGCGGTCGTCGAGATATTGTCTCCTTCTCTGAGCGTCAATGAAATCATCCCTAAGATAGAGACCTACTTCCGATTCGGGATCAAATCGGTATGGTTGGTACAGCCTCCTCTGAAGCAGGTAGCCGTATTCACGCCGGATATGGAACCGCAAGTGTTTGTTGAAGGTAATGTTATCGATCCGACGCTGGGCGTCAGCGTGGCACTAGAAAACATATTTTCCTAGAAGAGGAAAGAGATATGACACAGACACAGGAACTGCTCAATTTCGTCGATGGTCAGTGGCAACACAGCGGGGCGGCAGACGCGCTCGATGTGCATAATCCTGCCACGGGCGGGACGATCGCGACGGTGGGTCTGTCGCCGGCTGCGGAGGTGGATGCCGCGACTCGCGCTGGGTTGGAGGCCTACGCCGCGTGGCGAGAGACGCCGGTGGTTGACCGAATCCAGCCGCTGTTCCGACTGAAGATGCTGCTTGAGGAGCATTTGGAGGAGATCGGGCGCGTCATCACCGAGGAGTGCGGCAAGACGTTTGCCGAGAGCGTGGGCGAAATGCGGCGAGGAATTGAGAATGTGGAGGTCGCTTGCGGCACGCCTTCGCTGATTCAGGGATGGAATAACGAGGACATCGCCAGCGGCATCGACGAGCATATGTTTCGCCAGCCGCTGGGCGTTGTGGCCGCGATCACGCCATTCAACTTTCCTGGCATGATCCCGCTGTGGTTTCTCCCCTACGCGGTGGCGACCGGCAACTGCTTCATTCTCAAGCCCAGCGAAAAGGTGCCGATGACGACGCAGAAGCTGTTTGCGTTGATCGAAGAGGCGGGCTTCCCGCCGGGCGTGGTGCAACTCGTAAACGGCGGCGCTGACACGGTCAATGCGATTCTGGACCATCCAGATATACGTGCGATCAGTTTTGTCGGGTCGACCGCGGTGGCGAAGTATGTTTACAGCCGCGCCACTGGAAACGGCAAGCGGGCACAGTGCCAGGGCGGGGCCAAGAATCCGGTGGTCATTATGCCGGACGCGGATATTGGGAGCACGACCCAGATTATGGGCGATTCGGCGTTTGGCTGCGCGGGCCAGCGGTGCCTTGCGGTCTCGGTGGCGGTGACAGTGGGCGAGGCGAAAGACCCGTTCACGGAGAGCATTGCTGATTTGGCTGCCAGCCGCAAGGTCGGCTACGGCATGGACGATGCGAGTGAGATGGGGCCGGTGATCACGCGCGAAAGCAAGCAAAGGATTGAGGGGTTGATCGAGGCGGGATCGCAAGAAGGGGCGCGCGTTCTGGTGGATGGACGGCAGAAGAGTGTTGCCGGATACGAAGACGGATATTGGGTCTTCCCGACGGTTTTGGACGCGGTGGCGCCGACCAGCGAAATCGCGCATACGGAGATTTTCGGGCCTGTGCTCAGCCTGATGCACGCGGATACGATTGAAGACGCGATTGCGCTGATCAACGATCGCAGCGTGAGCGCGTACGGCAATATGGCCTGCCTGTTTACGAGCAGCGGCGCGGTGGCGCGCCAGTTTCGCCACGAGGTCGACGCGGGCAACATCGGCATCAACATAGGCGTGGCTGCGCCGATGGCCTTCTTCCCGTTCAGTGGCTGGAACGAGAGTTTCTTCGGCGATCTTCATGCTCAGAGCCGCCACGGTATCGAGTTCTACACGCAGACCAAAGTTGTGGTGGAACGATGGCCGCAGGAGTGGAGCCGGAAGTTTTAGGCGCAAGCGGCCTGCATAGTTTGGAATCAGGACGGCCCCACCGACTACAGTGTCTTGTGGACGCGCAGAGCGGCGGGGCCGTTTTGGCATGAAAGGACGGGTGCGAACGCAGCAAGCGAGGTAGGCATGGCCCAAGAGATTGGTGTAGGCATCATAGGCATGGGCTGGATGGGTACGGCCCACAGCCGGTCTTACAGATTGGTAAACGACCGCTTTCACGACAGCGATGTAAGGACGCGCCTGGTCATCTGTGCTGACGATGTGGCGCACCGGGCGGAGGAGGCGAGAAACACCTTGGGGTTTGCCCAGTCAACGACCGACTGGCATGAGGTGGTCGCCCACCCTGACGTACAGGTCGTCAATATCGCGGCGCCGAACTTCCTGCACAGGGAGATGGTGGAGGCGGTAGCGTCGGCCGGGAAGCATGTCTTTTGCGAGAAGCCGGTCGGCCGCAGCCCGCAGGAGACGGCTGCCATCGAACGGTTGGCGCGGGAGGCAGGGGTGATGAGCTTTGTTGGTTTCAATTACCGCTGGGCGCCTATGGTGCAGCATTGCAAGGCGCTTATTGGCGCAGGCAAGTTGGGACAACTGACCCACTATCGGGGCCGATTTTTCACGATGTACGGCAGCAACCCATTGGGCATGTTGACCTGGCGTTTCAAGCGAGAGCAGGCTGGGCTGGGCGTGTTGGGCGATATCATGTCCCATACGGTCGACATGGCGCATATGCTTATCGGACCAATAAAGCGTCTGGTCAGCAGCCGACACGTGTTCATCAGGGAGCGTCCTCTGCCGGTGCCCGGACAGGGTACACACTTCTCGGTTGGTAAGGAGGGCGACCCGACCGGCGAGGTGGAAAATGAAGACTATGTTGGCGCGCTGGTCGAGTTTGAGAACGGCGTACAGGGCAGCTTTGAGGCCTGTCGGGCGATTTTTGGGCCGAAATGCGAAATGTCGTTCGAGGTCAACGGCACCGCGGGGGCGGCCAATTGGAACTTTGAGCGGATGAACGAGCTAGAGCTGTACTTGCCTGGCGAGGACGGGATGCACGACGGCTATACAACATTGTTGGGCGGGCCGGCCTACCCTTCCCATGGGCGATTCAATCCAGGCGACGGCATCGGTCTGGGCTACGAGGACTTGAAGGTTCTTGAGGCGCACAATTTCCTGATGTCGATTGCCGAAGGCGTGCAGCGGTCACCCAGCTTCGCCGATGCGGTGCGTCTGGCTGAAGTGCAGGAGGCGATGACACGCTCCTGGGAAAGCGGCACGTGGGAGGAGGTACGACCGCTGTCTGAGGATAGCAGCGAGTAGACCCCCCCTTCAATATGAACCCTTGTGAAGCCAGGGAGAGATCTGAGATGTCAGAGAAAGTAAAGGTAGGCGTCGTTAGCACTAGCTGGTGGGCAGACGCTATGTATTTGCCGGCACTGGACGCACACCCGCGGGCGGATGTGGTGGCAGTCTGCGGCCGTAATCGGGAAAGGGCCAACGCTTTTGCGGCGCGCTGGAACATTCCCCAGGTATACACAAGCTTCGAGTCGCTGATCCGTAGCAGTGAGATTGAGGCCCTGGTGGTGGCATCGGGCCATGAGACGCACCACCCGATTACGATGCAGGCCCTGGACGCTGGCCTGCATGTGCTATGCGAAAAGCCTCTGGCATTGACATACGGAGAAGCTGTGGAGATGGCTGCACTGGCTGCTGAAAGAAGGGTAGTACATTGCACGCCATTTACCTACCGTTTCATGCCGACCAACCGGTACATCAAGGCGTTGGTGGAGGATGGGTATATCGGCAGGCCTTATCATTTGAACGTGCGATACTACACTGGCTACGCACGGGAGCCTGGCTATGGCTGGAGGCACGACCGGGCTTTTGCAGCCACGGGCGTCCTGGGGAACATTGCATCTCATTTTTTCTATCTGGCCTATTGGTGGTTTGGCGAGGTTACCGACGTGTTCTGCCTGGCGGGCGAGTTCGTTGACCGGCCGGATGTGACGCCGGAGGGGAAGCCGTACGAGCGTACGGAGGACGCGGCGTACACGTTACTGCGCTTTGCCAATGGCGCGCAGGGGCTTGTTCAGGCTTCGGCCGTATGCACAGAAGAGACCGAATTCGGTCAGCGGCATGAGTTTGATCTGCATGGTGAGGAAGGTACGCTGCGCAGCGTCATTGATTGGGACATACGTCAGGATGTTGAGGGTACGCGGCGGGGAGAAGGTCCCACCCGTCCGCTCGAGTTGCCGGAGCACGTTTGGGGCGCGGCACGGCGGGATACGGTGCACAACACATATCGGGATGTTTTTCGGGTTGAGGACCATATGACGCGGGGATGGATCAACGCGATTGCTGACGGCGAGTCGTTCAGCCCCAGTCTCGAAGACGGGGCGATGGTGCAACGGATCACAGACGCTGCTGATCTGAGCGCGAGCGAAGGGCGCTGGGTCAGTATGCAAGAGATCAACTGAGGTGGCAGAGTTGGAGAAGAAGGTCAGATTCGCAATCATTGGCGCCGGAAGAATTGGTCAGGTTCATGCTGAGAATCTGACGCGTCACATCCAGGAAGCTGAGGTGGTTGCGATCGCCGATGTTGTCGAGGAGGCGGCGGAGCAGACGGCACGGCGGTTCGGCATTGCGTGTGCAAGTGGAGAGCCGGCGGAGATTTTTTGTCGGGAGGACGTTGATGCGGTGGCCATCTGCTCATCAACGGAGACCCACGCGAATTTCATCATTCAGGCGGCCCGTTCGGGCAAGCACGCGTTTTGTGAAAAGCCGATTGCGCTTGATTTGCCGGCGGTTGACGCCGCGCTGGAAGCTGTCGCGGAGTGTGGGACCAAGCTGCAGATAGGCTTCAACAGGCGCTTCGACCCCAATTTTCGCGGCGTGCGGGACGCTATTCGAAATGGTGAGGTTGGGTCGCCGTACCTGGCGCAGATAACCAGTCGAGACCCTGCCCCGCCGCCTTTGAGCTATGTCAGGGGCTCCGGCGGCCTCTTCCTGGACATGATGATTCACGACTTTGACATGGCGCGCTTCCTGCTGGACGACGAGGTTGAGGACGTGTCGGCTTCGGGGGCGGTTCGGGTGGATCCTGCTATAGGCGAGGCGGGCGACATCGACACGGCCGTTGTTACATTGCGGTACGGTTGCGGCGCGCTCGGTGTGATCACCAACTCTCGCCAGGCTGTTTACGGCGGTGACCAGAGGGTGGAGGTCCTGGGTTCACTCGGTTCGGTCTCGTGCGAGAACAACACGCCCGACCGGGTCATTAGGCAGACAGAGGCAGGCGTGATCCACCCTAAGCCACTCTACTTTTTCTTGGAACGGTACCTGACCGCCTATGGGGATGAGTTACGTTCTTTCATTCGCGCGATCCTGGATGACACAGAGGTTGAAGTAACGGGCGGCGACGGACGAGCTCCTGTGGTGCTGGCCCTGGCTGCGAGCAAGTCGTATAGGGAGAAACGGGCGGTGGCGGTCAGCGAGATTTCAGTTTGAGAGGGTGACGTCTCTTCAGTTTTCCGATCGAATGCGGACTGGCTGACGTCCTTCAACGATTTGAATGCTGTACACCGAGTTGCACTCTTCGTTACAATTAGTCGACCCCAGTACGTTCTTCAAGGCAATCTGAGTAAACCCCGTTGGTGGTGTGCAAGGTATTTCCAAACTCGTCAGTCATAGTCAAGGGATACTTCACTAAGGGAACAGTAAGGTTTCTTGACGGGCTGCATATTACAGGTTCTCAGGGATTCATTGCTGGCGTCGTCTACAGTCTATATACCACCCTTCCACTGGTTTCAGTACATCCCTCCTGACATTCTGATATTTGAACAATTGAGCCGTTGGGTACGCGGGTTGACTGCAGTACATTTGAGTCGACGGCGTTTCCGGGGTCATGGATGGAGGCAAATGCACACTCTCCGCTGTTGGCATACATGGCGGTAGCCTGTCAGTGCGAAGTGCGGCGGCGGGGCATGAACGCGGCCAGTTGGTGAAATTTCTGTGTAGGCGTTGGAGCAGGAGCCCGAGAGGTGTAATTTCAGTGAGGTCCGAATTGGTCAATGTCTCTACGAATAGCGGTCGAATGAACGACGCTCTAGTGGTATGGGTCCGCAACCCGCCCCTAGAGACCGGGATTCCGCATGGGAATCCGCTGTTTTCCGATAACCAACGTCATCTGTCTATGGTACACTTAAAAGACGATGCGGATTTACTGGATGCCTCGGTTTCGAAGATGACTGGCTGAGGCGCCGATGATTATACGAAGCCTGGATGATGGCTTCACGCAACGCCCCCAGGTCAGATATCCCATCTGGAGTAAGTTCAGTAGCAGCTCGCGACCTAAACGGGCTGAAATCAGGTGAGCAGATAGAGTCAGGTAGTGAAGGATCGCCGTTTGGGGAATCAAAGTAGAGAAGGACTTACAATACGTCGCCCGCTAATCGCGGCCGGTCGCCTGTCGATGGTTGTCGCTTTGGCGGGCGTCCTCATCTACCTGCTGCTCTATAGAGGTAGTGCGGATTCAACAGTTTCGGCAAGGGACGTTAACCAGTCAACTGGGGCTGCAGGCAGCGGTTTGCCGAACGTGGAGGCGGGAGATGGGAGGCTTTTGAAGAGCCGGACTCAGATAGGCGCCTTAGCAAGTCAGACAACAACTGTCCCGTTTACGAAGACGCTGGGCGTTTCCGAATTCGGGTTGGGTTTCGTCAACTCGGCCGAAACAAACAGTGCTGATGGCCGGATTCAACGCGGGGTGGACACGGGTGTTCGCATGGACCGCTTTCCCGTGTACTGGGAACAAGTGGAAAGACGTATCGGCGAGTTTACCTGGACAGGCCAGGACGCGGCCATACTCGCGAACGAAAGCAAGAATCTGAATACTCTGGCGATTTTGCTGGGTACTCCACGACAGTATCGGTTGGGGGGCCGGTCAGCTTCCTCATCTCTAGGCGGGTCATTTACGGAATTGCCAGAGAACTTTGCGCCGAGGTCAGGGGGTTGCCTCCCGCAGGAGGCTGGGGGTGAATGCGACCTTTTGGAGGTAACCGATGCCTCAGGGAGGCAGGTACGCGTAACACGTGAAGGGTTGCAGAGCCAATCCGGTAGTTGCCAGCGGCACGAGGGTCCTCCGGCGCCTTTCGGGTTGTCTAACCCGATATTCACAGACGGCACCGATGTTCCGGGGACCGACGCACGGCTCAACCCAACTAACCCATGGGCCCGGTTTGTTGGCGCGGCAGTGAATCGTTACAAACCTGGCGGCAGTGCGGGTACCAACATACGGCATTGGGAGGTCTGGAATGAGCCGGACCTGTGCCACTTTTGGTCGGGGACGCCGCAAGAGTTCGCGCGTTTGCTCAAGGTCGCATATATCGTAATCAAGTGGGTCGACCCAGACGCTTATGTTGTGTTCGGCGGCCTGGCGCACTTTGAAAACGGTCAGTGGCTCTATGACATGCTGGACGCGTTGCAGGCCGATTCGCTGAGTAGTCAGAACAGTGGATTCTTTGACGCGGCGGGCAGTCATCATTATTCGCTTTCCTACGTCGGCTACCAATATACGAAGAAAGTTCGCAATGCACTGGACGCGCGGGGCTGGCCGGACAAGCCGATCTGGATAACAGAGAGCGGTGTACCGGTCTGTAACGATTACCCTGGGCCAACCTGCCCCAGCCCGTGGCGGGCCACGGCGAATGAGCAGGCTTCGTACATTTGGCAGAATATCGCCTATACGAGGCTGGCCGGCGGGGGTCCGATTTTCCACTTCATGCTGCACGATGATTGCGGGAATGTGGTGGCTGTGGATTCGCCGGACGGGTTCGGTCTGGCAAAGAACGAGAGCACCAGTTACTGCTCGCCGTCCAATGCCGAAACACGGCTGTCTTTTACCGCCTTCAAGCTAGCCAATCAGCACCTCACAGGTACTGAAGTTTCCTGGGCCGACATCGAACGATTTCGGGTGAGGAGGATTGCGTTCTATCACCCCGGAACAGAAGAGCGCCGTCTGCTCACGTGGTCGCTGAATACGCAGGCCCAAACGGCCAACATTCCGGCCACCGGCACAAGCGGGCGTCTGATTCGGTTGGACGGCACTACGACGGTTGTTACTCCGACCGCGGGCGTCTATGAGGTCAGCCTTTCGGGGGCGACCAATACCAACTGGCCAGACGGTCAGGGCGGGTACAGTATGGGCATATACGGTGAGCCCGTCCTGCTGATCGAGACGGACACGATGTCGCCGACGGCGTCGATATTGGACCTGCCGGCCTATTCGCCGCAGACATTTCCCGTGACCTGGCTTGCAAGAGATTGGGGTTCTGGCGTCATATCGACTTCGGTCTATGTTAAGGTCGAAGATGGGGACTGGTCGCTGTGGAAGGAAGGCGTCGAGGCCTACGGTAAGGCTTCCTATAGTGGAGAGGCTGGCAAAAAATACGCGTTCAGCGTCGCGGCAGAAGACGCCTTGGGACACAAGTTGGAGGCCAATACGTCACTGGCGGAGACGACCGTTGCTGAGCACAGCAGTGTGACGGGCAGCGTGATCAACCCGGCAGGTGAGGCAGGGGTCGGGGTCCAAGTGAGCATCGGCACGACAACGGCCACAACCGACGCGGGCGGCCGATTTACGATGACGGTGCCGATCGGGAGCTGGAACATATCGGTCGGCAGTCAGTTGTTGATGCGTAGGCGTGATTTCGGCACGAGTGAGAGCCTGGCGTTGCTATATTCGCCGGGGACGAACGCGGTGACAAATGGAGACTTCGAAAATGCTTTCACCGGCTGGACGAAGTCGGGGAGTTCAGCCTCGCAGATCGAAGCGCAAGACGGCGCCTCAGACCACGCGCTGCGGCTGGCCAGTGAATTCGTCGCCAATGCAGGCGTGCCTGGGACCGAGGGCAGCGACGGGGGCAACAGCACGGTTTCGCAACGGGTGACGGTGCCGACGGGCCGACCATTCCTGGCAATCGCCTATAAGGTTGAGACTACTGAACCGGACACTGGAACCGACAAGTTTGAGGTGATAGTGGCAGAGGACGGGCAGCCGGCGAACTACATGTTGGCCCAGCGCCTGAGCAGCGGGTGGCAGTATCGATGGTTCGACATGGGGCAGTACGCGGGCAGGGAAGTCAACCTGATATTCAATGTGTACGAGACTTCGCCGAACCGCCGTACGCAGGCGTTGATCGACGTTGTAACCCTAAGCGATGTGCCGGCGCAGACTTTGCAAAGCAGTGGACCGGCGGCAAGGCCGAGGCCGGCAGACGTGCCTCCTCCTCCTTCCCTACCGACGCAACCTTCGACGCAAGAAGGCAGTTCGTCCGATGGCTACAGAGTCTTCTTGCCCACGGTGTTAAACATCGGCGAGCAGTAGTGGAAACCTCTCCGGCCTCACATTTGCTATAGGTCTTCTTCCAGGCCTACAAGCTCCTCAGCAGCAGATAGTTCGCGCCACAGGAACCATGCCCCGGCGCGTCGTTGTCCCTTGGGTGCGCGGTCGTAGTAGAGGTCAAAGAGCCTGCCTTCCTCCGTACGCACGCGGAAATAGACTCGGCCCTGTCCCCAGGAGCCCTGCGTTCGTCCGCTGCGTACGAAGTAGGGAGGCCGCCCGCCCTGGGTTCGAATCTCCGGTTTTCCGTATCTATGCCAGGTAGCCAGCAACTCGTTTATCGCATGGGTCTTTCCTTGCCAGTCAAAAGCATCGGGCAGAGGAGGTTTCTTCTCCAACGAAAATCCTGGGGGCAGCTTCACAGAGATTTCTTTGCCGATGAAATGCATGGAATTACCTCTCTACAGCGGCACGGAGACGGGGCGGGCGTATCACTGGGCTTCCGACACCGGCGACTGCAACCTGGCGTGGCGTGCGTCGAGCATGACTAGATTGAGTAGTGTAAGTACGACCAGCAAGGCGGCGACTGCGTAGACGGGCGCGAATCCTACGGAAGCAACCAGCCAGAACGCGAACAGGGGACCAACTGCGGAACCCAGATCTGAGGCGGTGGCGTAGGCGCCGACGAATAGCTGAGGGTGGTGTGTGACGAGGGCAGCTTGATTTGCGTAGGCGTCCAAGACCACGTTCACACCGGTGCTGACGATTAGAACGGCCAGCAAGGCGACAAATGACAGATTGCTGGGGATTATCAGCATCAGAGTCAGACCGAGACATAGCAGAAAGACAAGAACAAGGGCCAGGCGAATCCGTCCAACGAGGTCCGCCAGTGCCCCCATTGCAGCACCAAGGAACAGATCGGAAAACCAGCGCGTGCCGAGGACGATACCGGCTAGTGCGCCCACCTGCAGTCCCAGGAGAAATCCACCGGAGTAACTTTGGAAGCGATCGGCCAGGAACACGGATGCGGTGGCGACGAGGATGGAGTTGAGTAGGAGCTTGAAGAATCCAACGAGTAGAACGGAGCGCTGGAGTGGATTGGACAGCGCTTCAATCCACCCGCCGAGGATTTCGTGTTGTTTCTGATTTGATTTCCGTTCGCTGGGGGAACTGCTTGCGTGGGAAGTGGCGCTTTCAGAAGACTGCTTCTCTTCGTAGTGAGGAGAGGCGCTCGCAGGCCAGGAGAGGCCAAATGCGATTGGGATGGCCAGCGCTGACAGGCCTGCAATCGTCCAGACAGTTATCTGAAATCCGAAATGATCAAAGAGAAACCCGCCCATCAGGGCGCTGATTGCACTGCCGCCGCGGACCACACCCCACATCACCCCCATCAGCCTGCCTGCATCGGCTCGGTCGCCTGCCCAAATGGATTGGTAGGTGCCTTGTCGAAGACCAGACCAAGCGACTCCCCACCCTATCCGCGCCAGGAGGAAAATGACAAAGCCGAGTTCGAAGCCATATAGAGCCGTCGTCAGCACTCCGAGAATCGCTGAGACAACAAATGCCCGGTATGGACCGAAGCGGGCAAAGATTGCCCCGAGCCACGTATTTGAGAAAAGTCTGATGAGGCGATTGGCACTAAGTAGTAGGCCGACCTGCTGGGGAGAAAGAGCAAGATGCCCCGCCGCGAGCGGGAGAATCGCATAGAGAAGTGAGTCGCCCATGATAGCAAAGCCGACGGCCCCGGAAACCACAAGCACCAGGGCTGTGGAGGGCGCTAGTCGGGATGGGCGGTCTTGGGTTGACGGATCGGGCGGTGGGTTCAGGTCGGTTTTGGGCATGGCAGCAGCCGGACTGGCAGGGCAGGCGACCACAGTCAGTCTTGGCCAATGTTCTTCATGATAGGGAGTTCACCGATTCGAAGCATTGTATCATAGCCCTTGCTATTGGGATTACAACGGATTGGCTCAGGATGAGTGCGGCTGCTCCTCTTTCGTCGGGAGGACAATCGGGGCTATTTGTGTGGGAGGGCAGTGTAACCGTGAACGGAGGTTCAGTTCTGGGCGGTAGTTGCTTTGACAGAGCGGGCCCCCACGGCTACTATCGGGATGAAGTGTTTTCGCTGGTATCATTTCGAAGAGAGCCTTTTCTGCTTGAATCCGTGCCGAGCGTGGACCAAGATTTGCTATCGACGGACGCGTAATTACGCGTCTCTCAATCCTTCCAGCTTGAGGGGGAACATGTGTTTACGAATACAGCGAAAGAGAAAATGCAGTCTGGCCAGCCCGCTTTCGGATTTGCGCTGGGAATGGGATCGGCGCTCAATGCCGAATTGATAAGTCGAAGCGGAATCGACTTTGTGATGATTGACCGTCAGCATGGCTCTTGGGGAGAAGACAGCGCGATTGCCGCGCTGGTGGCCATCAACGGGAGCTCCGCGGTTCCCATGGCGCGAGTGGCCCGCAATGACTACACGTTTGTTGGGAGGTTGCTGGACGAAGGCGTAATGGGCATGGTTGTACCGATGGTGGACACGCCTGAGCAGGCACGCAGGGCGGCCGATTCCTGCCGACTTCCGCCATTGGGGCAGCGATCCTGGGGCTGGGGCCGGGCCAAGCTGTACGGGGCCGACTACGCGGACTGGATAAATGAGCAGCTCTTCGTGGCTGTGCAGCTGGAAAGTGTGGAGGCTGTTGGGAACGCGGAAGCAATTCTCAGTACGCCGGGCATTGACGGTTGCTGGACAGGGCCTAGTGACCTTTCACTGTCACTAGGCTTTCACCCGTCGGAGATGGACGACCGCGAAGAGCATGCGCGGGCGCTTGAATCGATCCTGAAAGCCTGCGAAAACACGGGCAAGATTCCAGGCATCGCGGGGCGGAGTGTGGAGGATGCGCTGAGTAGGGCCAAGCAAGGCTTTCGGTTTATCACTGCGACTAGTGACGGGGGCCTGCTGGAGGCCGGCGCAGCCAGCGCTGTCGCGCGTCTTTCCGAATTCACTGACTAGATTATCTCTGCCGGTGGATCAGAAGTGCCAGACGGCCGTATCTACCAGCAAGAAGGGGGCGGGGGGAACTCCCTGTTGCGACCCCTCTCTAAAGAATTGAAAAACCGAAAGGAGTGATCGGATGTCCTCTTCGTCTGACTTTCTCATCGTTGGAGCCGGGATTTTCGGCGTAACGACGGCTCTGTCGCTGCGAAGCCGGGGATACGACGTTACTCTGATCGACCCCGGACCTCTTCCTTATGCCCTTGCCGCTTCCACGGATGTCAGCAAGGTCGTTCGAATGGAGTACGGTACCAATCGCCAATATATGCGTATGGTTATTCGCGCTATCGAGGGATTCCAACGCTGGAACGAGGTGTTTGGGGAGACGTTGTACCACGAGACCGGCGTATTGGCGGCTGCGAAGACGCGCATGGAGAACAGTGAGTTCGTCAACGACAGCTTTCACATGTTACTTGAGGAGGGGCAAAGCCCTGAACGCCTGTCCGGGGAAGAGATTACGCGGCGATTTCCCGCGTGGACGACGGGGGCCTATGTTGACGGCTTCTATAATCCGCGGGGCGGCTACGCTGAAAGCGGGCGCGTGGTGGGCAGGCTGGTTGAACAGGCGATGGCCGCAGGGGTGGACGTGCGGCCCGGTCAGACGGCCAATCAGTTCCTGTTGAGCAACGGGCGGGTTCAGGGGATGCGTACGCGTGAAGGAGCCACTTTCGGTTCTGACCATACTGTACTGGCTGCGGGCTCCTGGACGCCCTGGTTGCTGCCGGAGATGCAGGCAGTGATGGATGCGACCGGCCACCCAATCTTTCACCTGAAGCCGAAGGATCCAGCCCCCTTTACGGCGCCTGAATTTGTCGTCTTTTTCGGAGACACAGCCCTCACCGGGTGGTATGGATTTCCGATGCTGCGGGAAGGCATCGTCAAGATTTCGCGGCACGGTGTCGGCGTCTCCCTTCACCCGGAGAAGGACGAGCGCACTGTATACGAGGAGGATTTCAACCAGTTGCGCATTTTTCTGGAGGAAACATTCCCCGCACTCCTGGATGCGGAGATCACGTATACGCGACGCTGTCTGTACAACGATACGCTAGATGAGAATTTCTGGATCGACCACCACCCTGAGAAAGAGGGATTGAGTCTCGCTACGGGTGGGAGCGGTCACGGTTTCAAGTTTGGGCCGGTCCTGGGTGATTTGATCGCCGATGTGGTGGAAGACAAGCCGAATGAATGGGCAGAAATGTTCAGGTGGCGCGACATTTCGCCGGATACGACGGGGCAGGAGGCTTCACGCTACCACGGCGATGCTCTGAGAGCCGGGTAGGCAAATTGAAGGGCAGCCCCTGCTCGAAGGCAAGGTTTTGAAGGCATACAGGTAACTCCATGACTGAAAATTCAGGACTTGCAGAATATGAATGGGCGGCGGATTTTGTACGCGAACGGGCCGAACGAAGTGGCCTGCACTTGTCCGACAGCCGACCTATCGGGCTGGTGCTTGGCAGCGGGCTGAACCCGCTGGCAGAGGCGATCGAAGGTGCGGTTGCCGTTCCTTACGAAGAGATCCCGCATTTCCCGACCAGCACGGCGCCCGGGCACGAAGGGAGACTGATCGCCGGCCAACTTGCAGGTCAGACAGTGGTTGCAATGCAGGGGCGTGTACACTTTTATGAAGGCTATTCCGCTGAGGAGATTACCTTTCCGATTCGCGTTATGCAGCGTCTTGGCGTGGGCAGGCTGATCCTGACCAACGCGGCGGGTGGGATAAATCCTGGTTTTCACGCGGGCGATCTCATGCTGATTGTGGACCACCTTAACTTTGTCGGTATGGCGGGGCACAATCCCCTGATAGGACCCAACATGTCGGCGTTTGGTACTCGTTTTCCGTCAATGACGCACGCCTATCCGCGGTCATTGCGCAATGCGGCACTGAAATCGGCGCAGGAGTTGGGGATCACGCTACGCCAGGGCGTTTATGCGTTTCTGGCTGGACCCAACTTTGAGACACCGGCGGAGGTGCGTTATCTGCGCCTGGTGGGAGCGGACGCGGTGGGAATGAGCACAGTTCCGGAGGCGCTGGTGGCGGTGCATGCCGGAATCGAGGTCTTGGGCATCAGCACGATTACCAATGTGGCGATCGATCACCTGGACGCGGACAAAGAGACCAGCGAAGAAGAGGTGATGGAGACGGGCAGAATCGTGGTTCCGCGATTGACGGCGCTGCTGACGGCAGTGTTGGGGCGTTTATAGCTTGGCGACTCCACAAAAGGAAATGGCAGAGACCTCATCATGCAGGTCCCTGCCATAGTGGAAGAATTCTCTACTGGTGCCTATCATCAGAGCCGTGGGCTAGCCGCTCCAACTGCGGTCCTCAACCTTTGCTGATTTCCGCCTTCTCCTCTTCTTGTGACGAATCCTGGATTTTCAGATTGGCGTCCTCGGGACGCTCCTCTCGCATTACTTTCCTGAATTCGATATGTGCGGGCTGGCGCACAAAGCCGAGGCGGTTGTTGATTCCCAACATCGCCTGGTTGTTGATCTCGTTCCAGGTTCGGATTTCGCTGAAACCCTTTTGCAGGGCATATTCGACAGAACGGACTTTCAAGGCCATGGCTATACCGCGCTTGCGATGGGAGCGAGTTACGCCGGTTATTCCGACATAGAGCAGTTTGGCGTTTGCCTGGCTCGTCCACAGATTGGTCATTCCCACATATTCGCCATTGTCAATGGCCACAAACCAGGCGTCGGGCAGCAGGTTTGTCCTCGCCCAAATCTTCTGGAACTCCTCGAAAGCCACTTTAGACGGGGGTTCCGGGCTGGGAACGTCGCGGTCGATTAGCCACTCCAGCTCGTATAGCTTTCGGTCCCGGTTTGGGTCGGACTCCAATTCGGCGACTGTTTTGATCTCG
Source organism: Caldilineaceae bacterium (assembly GCA_958295845.1). GTDB lineage: Bacteria > Chloroflexota > Anaerolineae > Caldilineales > Caldilineaceae > Bin5. The sequence goes on along the minus strand of OY282376.1, from coordinate 1,968,546 downwards.
ATCCCCTGCTCAGCGACTTGCCGAGCGTATCGACCCCACTCGTCCAGGTCGAGGCTCGCCGGGTCCAAGCGGGACTCCCAGTCTCGCATACATTCGTTGAATCCCAGTTTTTGGGCGAACCGGATTCCTTCTTCGTAGTCTTCGCGAGTGTGGGCGAGAAGGCGCAAGGGGTCGAACTGTTGGACCTCCTGGCATAGGTGCTCCCAGAGAGCAGTGCCGACGCCACGTTTACGGAATTCTGGCAGCACTGCTACGCCTACAAACAGCTTACCCGGATGGTTAACCCAGAGGGACTGGCCGTAATTGGCAAAACCGACCTTCTGGCCATCTAATTCGGCGAAAAAGCGACCCACTTTCAGCAATTTAGAGCGTTTCTCATCGCCCTCCTTCCACTCTTCCACAGTGTCGGGATATTCTGGCCAGACGCTGTTTGTGATGTCGACGGCCTGGCGATAGTCTTCATCGTTTTGTTCGAACGGTCGAATTGTGATCAAGGTTCATACTCCATTTGAAATAATCATCGGGATTCCGGGGTTTGAAGTCGACGAAATCGTAGCTCATGCGCCTCCTTTCGTTACGGTGGACTTCGACTTCCATAGGCAACAAAAAAACCGTGGAGCGGTCTTAACACGCGTCCACGGTTTGGGGAGCAGTTCAGCATTGACTCAAGAGTCAGGCGCAGATCTCCTCACGAAGGACGCGAAGCCACCAGATTTGACAGACAGATCAATTCGCATGGTGTTCGCTCCTTTCTGTGTGGGACCGCGTTCAGTACCGATAGTGTGTCAAGACCCGCGCATTAGGGTAGCAGGGATCTCAGGCGTAGTCAACTTTCAGAGGCTGGCATTTAGCACTGCCGGCAGAGCTGGCTCTATTGCAACGGCTCGGTGATTACTTTCGCGTTAACTGCGGCCGTTTCGGCCTCCACAACTGCTTGAATCTGATTGACGATATCGTCAAAGGGCAGCTCGCGGATTTCCTCGCGGTTGCGTAGCTTGAGTTCGGCGACACCGTTCTTTACACCCCTTGCGCCAATTGTCAACCGGAGTGGAGTTCCCAAGAGATCGGCGTCATTGAACTTTACGCCGGCCCGCTCGTCGCGATCGTCATAAAGGACCTCCACACCGGCTTCCTGCAGCTGGCTGTAGACGCGCTCGGCCGTTTCGGTCACTTCCGGCGTGCGCCGAGTGGCCAGACTGACGAGATAGAGCTGGTGGGGTGCGATGGTTATGGGCCAGATGATGCCGTTCTCGTCGTTGTTCTTTTCAATTGCGCTTGCGATAAGGCGGCCTGAGCCGATACCATAGCAGCCCATCACCATTGGCACGCTGCCGCCGTCTTCGTCGAGGAAGGAGGCGTCCATGGCCTGGCTGTACTTTGTGCCCAGCTTAAAGATATTGCCCACTTCTACGCCACGCACTGCGCGCAAGGGGGCTTGACAGGTTGGACAAGGGTGGCCATCGGCGGCAGCCACCACGTCTACGGTCAGGTCGGGCTTGTAGTCCCTCCCGCAGTTGACATTCCTGAGGTGCCAGCCGTCTCGATTTGCGCCAGCGACAAGATTGGGGCTGTTGGGGATCAGATCATCAACGACCAAGAGGACCTCGTCCCTGCGGATGCCGACAGGAGAGCCGTAGCCGGGCTCTGCACCGATCGCCCTGATCTCTTCGGCCTGGGCGGGGCGCAGTTGACGGGCCTTTAACACATTTGTCAACTTTGTTTCGTTCAGCTCCATGTCGCCGCGCACGACGACAAAGACGAACTGTTCCTTCACGTCGCCATCTTCTTCGATGGTGGCAACCAGGAAGAGCGCTTTGGCCGTGCGACTTTCGGGGATATCGAGGAAATCTGCCAGTGCGGCGATGGTGTCGACGTTGGGCGTGGAGACTTCCTCCAGTGGAAGTGCAGCTTCTTCGGCCCGGCTTTCGGAGGATGACTTCACGAAGGTAGCGACCTGACGATTTGCTTTGTAGCCACACTGGTTGCAGAGGAGCATAGTGTCTTCCCCGACTTCGGTCAGGGCCATGAATTCGTGGGCCATGGTTCCGCCCATCATGCCGGTGTCGCTCTCGACTGCTATCACGTCGAGCCCGGCGCGGCCGAAGATGTTGAAATAGGCCTGGTAGACAAGAGGATAGTATTCGTCCAGGCTGGCGATATCGGCGTGGAAGGAGTATCCGTCTTTCATGGTGAACTCGCGAACGCGAATCAGGCCGCCGCGAGGCCGGGGCTCGTCCCTGAATTTTGTTTGGATCTGATAGAGCATGACAGGCAGCTGGCGGTAGCTGTTGATCACGCCGCCGGCCAGCTCGGTGATCACCTCTTCGTGTGTCATGGCCAGGACCAGCTCGCGGCCGGCGCGATCGGTAAGGCGGGCGAGGTCGTCGCCGATTTCGTACCAACGGCCCGTACGTTTCCAGAGCGAGGCGGGCTGCACGACCGGCATTACGATTTCCTGCCCGTCGATGGCGTCCATCTCCTCGCGCATGATAGTTTCGATTTTCTTCTTTACTCGCAGCCCAAGGGGCAGATATTCGAAGATTCCGGCGCCTACCTGCCGGACCAGCCCCGCCCGCAACATCAGTTGATGGCTACGGACATCGGCGTCCGCGGGTGCTTCGCGCAGTGTCTGGAAAAACAGTTTCGACATCCGCATTTCAGTTTATCCTTGTTCAGTTTCCTGTATTATTGGCCTCTTGCCTTTGGCGACGAAGGAGCACGGTTATTTCAGAATGCGCGCCGACATCCGAAGGCTTCACGACTGCCCAACTGAAGTTCCTCCACCCGCATTTGCGCGAGTCCGCGTCAACGGGTGGAGGTTGTAGGGTCTGGGGAGGGGACAGGGCGCGTGTGCGTTGGAGGCAGGTTGGATTCTGCTTCCTCTGGCTGCGGCATCAGGGCAAGTTGGACAAGGATGCAGGCTTCGATTACGTCCAGCTTGTGATCCTGTGCCCACTGGGCGGCGGCGGGGTTTTCGGCACCCGGTTGGAACCAGATTGCCTGTGCGCCAGCGGCTTTGGCCTGTTCGACAACGGCGGGGGCTTCAGTGGGTGGGACGACCATGTTGATGACAGCTGGACGTTCAGGCAGGTCGGTGAGGCTGGTGTAGGCGGTGTCACCTTCGATCAGCTGCTCATGGCGATTTACGGGATACACCTTGTAGCCAAACTCTTTCAGCTTCAGATAGATTCGATTGCCGTACTTGGACTTGTCATTGCTGGCGCCCACAACGGCCCAAACTGGTTCGTCTACATATTTCTCGATCAGGGACTTCAGGTCCTGCATTGCACTGCCCGCCTTGATGATGGGTCGGAGGCACCACGTGTTTGAAGCCTGACATGGTGTTGGCCTGCTTACGAAGAGAGTATACTTTCGTTCGAATTGACGTGTCAAAGTTTAGTCTGGTTCATTCTGGCGTTTGAGCTGCTGCGTGGCGAGAGTGAATCTGTGACTTACCTTAGCAGTTCGTCTTGCGATTTGGCCACTGCGACGGGGGGAACGATACACCCTCTAGTTGTGTGCGTCCCAGATTTTGGGGTGGGTACAGGCGGGCGGGGAATTTATGCCAGCAGTGGCTATATGATTGATTGGCGGATCTTGGAGAGACGCAGGGCAGGCGCCAGGCCTATCTTTACCGGGAGGTCCGTTGTTGTGGGGGCACAGGGGGGGCACAAGGCCTACCCCTTCAGTAACCTTGAGGGGGAAGGCAGAGGGGCAGCAAACTGCATTGGTTAAGTGGTCGGTGGCACAAGACAGCATGTGGGGAGGAGACACTGTTCGCTAGACACGTTGCTGGGGAAGAATGAACATGGTGGCTAGCAAGGGCGGGGCGTTGCGGGGGCGCAGCCCCTGCACAAGAGAGGGCCGAAGGCCCGAACGCCCAAATGCAAGGAGTGAGTGGAGAGGAGAGAGTGATACTGATCGGTCTGGAGGAGATAGGAATTGGAAACGACTATGGTTTGGGTGTAGCAAGGGGTATAGGAGAGTGCACCCCCATAGTGGTATGCACCCTATAGTTGACTTCGTTGCCAAAGGGCCTTTGCCTCTGATATACTTTATTCACAATCGAAATGCAGAGTGCCTCCACCACGCGGGCAGTTCCTGGCGTTGCCATCGCCTTGGACGGTGCGGCCAAGGGCTCAGCGAACAATAGCAAAGGAGAATCGATTGCGATGTCAGTCTATGATCAGAAGCCATGGGTAGAGCAGTACGAATCGGGCGTTCCGGACTCGATTGAATACAACGGCCAACTTACACACGAGATGTTGGATGCCTCGGCGCAGACCTATACCAACCAGGTAGCCACTCGCTTGCTGCTGGCATACTTGCCGTTGGGCATCACCGTCCAGGCTAAGCAGACGTATGCAGAACTGAAAGACTCGGTTGACCGATTCGCATTTGCGTTGCGACGGATCGGCTTGCAGCAGGGCGATCGCATTGCCATCATGCTGCCCAACATCCCTCAGCAGGTCATTTCATTTTTCGGGGCGCTGAAGGCAGGCTGCGTAATTGTCAATACGAACCCGACCTATACGTCACGGGAATTGAACCATCTGTTAGAGGACAGCGGCGCGACCGCAATCGTGATTCTGAGCGGGTTTTACGAGCGGGTGGCTCAGGCGCGGGAGAATACGGAGCTCAAGCACGTTATTGTAACTGACGTTCCCGATCCGCTTAGCTTTCCCTTCAACAAGCTGGTAGCGAAGAAGGTGCAGGCCTCCGGCATGATGACGGAGGTACCGGACGGCCCGGGCATTTGGATGTTTGACAACCTGCTCGAGACAAGCGCACCCAACCCGCCGAGCATCGATGTGTCCCCGGACGATGTCGTGCTGTTCCAGTATACGGGCGGCACGACAGGCTCGCCGAAAGCGGCCATGTTGACGCACCGTAGCGTTATGTCCAACGTACAGCAGATCGAAGCGTGGTATCGAGACCTGGAATACGGTGGGGAGAGGATGCTGGGGGCGATACCGTTTTTCCATGTATACGGGATGACGGTGGCCATGCTTTTCTCGATGTATACCGGCGCCGAACTTATCGTGACGCCGGACCCGCGTCAGACCGATCTTGTGCTGGACATTCTTCAGCGCGAGAAAGTGACGATGTACCCTGGCATTCCGACGATGTACACGGCGATCATCAACCATCCAAAGGTAGATGAGGCGGACCTCAGTTCGATAAAGGCCTGTCTTTCCGGCGGTATGTCGTTGCCGATTGAGATTCAGCGCCGTTTCGAACAGCTCACAGGCGGCAAACTGGTAGAGGGTTATGGATTGACAGAGACCTCGCCCGTGGCCTGCGCCAGTCCAATAAACGGTTTGCGCAAAGAAGGATCGATCGGCTTTCCGGTGCCAAGCACTGAGGTTGCCATCGTTGGGCTCGACCCGAATGAGGACGGCGAATTCGAAACTGTTGCCGCGGGCGAAGAGGGTGAGCTGATCATTCGGGGCCCGCAGGTCATGAAGGGCTACTGGAAGCGCCCCGAAGAGACGGCCGAGGCCATCAATGAAGAGGGCTGGTTCCACACGGGTGACATTGCCCGCATGGATGAGGATGGATGCTTTTACATTGTGGACCGCAAGAAGGATCTGATCATCGCCAGCGGCTACAATATCGTGCCAAGAGAGGTCGAGGAAGTACTCTATATGCACGAGGCGGTGCAGGAGGCGGTGGTGGCAGGCGTTCCTGATGCGGTACGCGGGGAAACGGTCAAGGCCTACATTGTTTTGAAGTCTGGCCAGACTACCACCCAGGATGAGATCGAAGCCTTCTGCCGGGAGAACCTGGCGCCCTATAAGGTGCCGAGGCTGATGGAGTTTCGCGACGAGCTGCCGAAGAGTCAGGTGGGCAAGATCCTGCGGCGAGTGTTGGTGGAGGAGGAGAAACGCAAGATGGCCTGAGCGGGCGTCTTGCCAGGGTCACCGTCTGCAGGACCGGCGGGAAGCGGAGAGTCTGCGAAGGTCACCATATTTGACAGTTTTGGCGCCGACTTTTATGATGTAAGACGTGTGCGCCCCCGTGGTGGAATTGGTATACACAGCAGGTTGAGGGCCTGTGCCCTTTAGGGCATCTCCGTTCGAGTCGGAGCGGGGGCACCAGAGATTGGATGCGTGAGAAGTTTATTCACGCATCCTTTTTTTGTTTTCCAGATGTGGATTGAAGCCGTTTACAGGCGCTGTACAGATGAAGTATTTCGCCGAAATCTGCTGTGCCTGACTGGGAAAACCTTGCTTTTGCAGTACCCCCACCTTTGTCTACAGGCCTTACTCAATTGCCCAGGTGAGCAAAGGCCTTCATGCCCTGGTAGATGGCGGCAGAGCCCAGATCCTCTTCGATTCGGAGGAGCTGGTTGTACTTGGCGACACGGTCGCTGCGGGCGGGTGCGCCGGTCTTTATCTGCCCGGTGTTGAAGGCAACAACAAGGTCGGCGATTGTGTCGTCCTCGGTCTCGCCTGAGCGGTGGCTGACTACAGCAGCCCAACCTGCCCGGTGGCTCATTTCGATGGCGGCGATGCTTTCGGTCAGGGTTCCGATTTGATTGACCTTACACAGGAGAGCGTTGCAGGCGCTTTCCTCGATGGCGCGTTCGATCCGCTTCACATTTGTCACCAGCAAGTCGTCACCGACCAGCTGGATGCGATCGCCAATCCTTGCTTGAAGCTGACTCCAGCCCTCCCAGTCATCCTCGGCCATGCCGTCTTCGATGGAGATGATGGGGTATCGGTTGCACCAGTCGGCCCAGAGGTCGACCAGTTCTTCGCTGGAGAGCTCTATGCCCTCGATGTCGAGCTGGTAGCGGCCTGTCTCTTCGTTGTATAACTCGCTCACGGCCGGGTCCAGCGCGATGAATATGTCTTCGGCAGGTCGATACCCGGCCTTTTCGATAGCCTGCAGAATCACATCGATCGCGGCGGCGTTGCCACCCAGGCTGGGTGCGAATCCGCCTTCGTCGCCTACATTGGTGCTGTATGCGGCGTCGTGGAGGACATCTTTGAGCGCGTGATAGATTTCCGTTCCCCAGCGGACGCCCTCGGCAAAGGATGGGGCACCGGCCGGCATTACCATGAACTCCTGAAAATCGGTGCTGTTTACAGCGTGTTTGCCGCCGTTGAGGATGTTCATCATCGGAACGGGAAGGGTATGGGCGTGTACGCCGCCGAGGTAGCGGTAGAGAGGAAGGCCAGAAGCTGCGGCGGCTGCCTTGGCCGCGGCCAGGCTGACGCCCAAGATTGCATTTGCGCCTAATTTGCTCTTGTTGTGTGTCCCATCCAGGTCCAGCATGGCCTGATCGATGGCCACCTGATCGCGAGCGTCGGCACCTTTCAGCATCGGCGCGAGAACGGTGTTAACATTTTCCACAGCCTGCAAGACACCTTTCCCGCCATATCTTGACTTGTCACCGTCGCGCAGCTCGACCGCTTCATGGACTCCAGTGCTGGCCCCGCTGGGCACGGCGGCGCGACCGGAAGCTCCGCCGCTCAACTCGACTTCGACTTCGACTGTTGGGTTGCCCCGACTGTCCAGAATCTGCCGTCCTACGATATTTTCGATAAGAGTCATCGAAGTTTTCCTTGGTGATTTCCGCCGGCACAGTTTTTCTCAACCTCGGGAGGGGTGAGACGAACAGCTCCAGAGCCTACTACTCCAAGAGCTGGTCAGGTGTACCGGTGGAGAACTTGAAAAAAACCGTAACAGTTAGTATGCTTTGGCACTACGATAGTGCGCATAGGGCGATCCTGCAAGTTGCACAGGTTGCCAGCGACAAACGAGGGTTAACCGGATGACAATGATCTACCTGGACCATTCCGCAACAACGCCGTTGCGCCCTGAAGTTTTTGCGGCAATGGAACCATTCTTCGGTTCGACCAACGAGGAAGAAAATTCGAAATATGGGAACCCTTCCAGCATACACGGGGCAGGCCGGGCGGCTCATGCCGGTCTGAGCGAGGCGCGGCGAACGGTTGCCGACGTCCTGGGGGCCTCGCCTACCGAAATCGTTTTTACGGGTTGCGGCAGCGAGAGTGATAACGCAGCCCTGCGCGGGATCGCGCTAGCGCGGCGCAAACAGTTCGGAACGAATCGAATTATAACGACACCGGTCGAGCATCACGCCGTGCTTTACAGTGCAGAAGACTTGCGCGACTTTTTCGGATTTGAGTTGACTTTGCTGCCGGTTGACGGCGATGGCCTGGTCAGTGCGGAAGACTTGGAGAGGGCACTCGGAGACGGCTCTGACGCGGCAGTGGTCAGTGTTGTGTATGCCAATAATGAGATTGGCAGCGTCCAGGAGATCGGCGAATTGGGCGCGCTGTGCAGGGAACGAGGGGTTCCGTTCCACACTGATGCAGTGCAGGCGGCCGGGAAGTTGCCACTTGATGTCGACCAGTTGAAGGTAGACGCTCTCAGCGCCAGTGCACACAAATTTTACGGGCCGAAAGGCGTAGGTTTCCTGTATTTGCGCCGCGGTACTCCGTATCATTCTTATCTTACGGGCGGCAGTCATGAGGGGGGCCGACGTGCAGGCACGCACAATGTACCTGGCATCGTGGGGATGGCAAAGGCTCTGGCACTGTGTGAAACTGAGCGGGAGTCGGAGATGGCCCGGCTGCAGCAGTTGCGAGACCGGATTATAGGGCAGACGCTGGAATCAGTGCCGGGAGTGCGATTGACCGGCAGCCACACGAAGCGGCTGGCCAATCACGCGAGTTTCACAATACGTGATGTAGAGGCGGAGGGGATACTTATCGCACTGGACCTGGAAGGATTCGCCGCCAGCAGCGGAAGCGCATGCACGAGTGCGCGCCAGAAGCCGAGCCACGTTCTTGAAGCAGTAGGCGTTCCGGTTGAGGAGCTAGCCGGGGGGCTACGAATAAGTCTCGGATTCAGTAACAACGTGCAGCAGATCGAGTTACTCCTGCAGAGGTTACCACGTATCATAGAACGGCACCGGCAGAGCATTCCTGCTCCTATCTAAACTTTTCGATTGCCGCCAGTGTGGATGGCGGCTGCCCCAAATTGGTATGCGCAGCTCTCCTCGAAATCATCCTCATCAGTTGAATTCAAGCAGTCATGACCTGACGCTGGTTGGTCTTCTCAGTCTGGACCTGCCGGCGATCGTCAGTATGATATTTATTTTGGGAGCAGTCATTCCTGCATCGCTCGTCCTGACTCTCGGATATCTTCCGGTTGGGTTTTTCAGTGCCGCGTTGGGTCGCGGCAACATGGACATACTGGTGTTTGAAGGAGCGGAGATTCCGCTGTTGGTGGCGGGGGCTGCAACTGTACTCTTATTGGCGGGGCCGACCTTCTACTGGCGGGTCCAACACTTCCGTCGAATTCTGCTTTCCCCTACAATCGTATCCGGGCAGATCAGGAGCCTGAACTTTACTCCGTTGGAGTTCAGCGTTGACTACGTGTATTGGTTTCAGCAGCGCGCCTACGCTGGTCGCAATGCGATCCGCCGCAATCACCGACGGGAGAAGCGGTCGAGTTTGCGGGCCGGCCAGAACATCACAGCACTAGTAGACAGTTCTCAGCCAGAGTATTCCCTCGTGTTGGAACTGTATTCACGCGGGGACGCCGACGCGCGCCTGTAGGGGTCATTGGTTCAAACTACACTCCTTCCATCTCCGCTTCACCGCTCGCGAACTGGACTTCCTCAGGTCGATGCGGTCTGATTTGGTATAGATAAGAAGGCACTGTCTTGCGTTATACTTAATCCGGTATGGATCTTGACTGGACGTACAGGCCGCGCCGCCGACGCCGCAGAGGGTGTATCGCCTGGAGCGGTTTGGTTCTGCTCCTGGCCGTCTACCTGTACATACAGCGACCGGACTGGCTTGTGAGGCAGCCGCCGCCGCCCGCGACGACACCCACTCCCAGCGCGCTCTATTGGCAGACGAAGGCGGAAGCGAACATTAACGCCGGCAACTTCGTAGATGCCGCGGCTGCACTCGAGAGAATGGCCGAACTGGAGCCGGAGAATGCCAACCCTCTGGTCGTTCTGGCGGACCTGCACCTGATGGCGCGTCAGGTCGATCAGGCCTATGCTCTCACGCAAAGGGCGGTCCGGCTCGAGGAGAAGAATGTGGCGGCGCTGGCGATGCACGCGCGCGTGTTGGACTGGCGGGGGAGTTACGATTCGGCGAGCGATTTCGCTTTCCAGGCCCTTGAACTAGAGCCGGACAATCCCGATGTTCTGGCGGTATTGGGCGAGATCTACAGTGATGTAGGGAACTACGCGGTCGCGCTGGAATACTTGGAAGAGGCTCTGGCTATTGATCCTTCGAATGTCCTGGCCCGCCGCAATCTCGGCTATTTGTATGAGATACAGCGGGACTTTGAACGCTCCATTGCCGAATACAGCCGGGCGGCTGAACTTGCGCCTAATCGGCCCGACCTGTTTATTGAATTGGGGCGGCAGTACGAGCACCAGGAAGAATGGGGACTGGCCATCGAGAGCTATGAAAAGGCCGTCAATGCGGGGGAGACGGCATTCGCGCTTGACGCACTCGGCTGGGCGTTGTGGCAGAGCGGCGACCATTTGCAGGCCCTGCGCATTCTAAGGAGGGCGGCGGAACTGGAGCCGGAAAACGGTATTGTGCTGGCCCATCTTGGCATGGCCTACTATCGCCGTCTCAACTACGAAAGCGCGGCCGATACTCTGGAGTTGGCGATGGGACTTCTTGATGAAGATGAAATCAACGCCCAATTCACTTTGACACTGGGCCTGTCCCACGTCTACAAGAAACCGCAAGAATGCGAGCGGGCCGTGGTCTGGCTGCGCAAGACCCTGGAGTTCGCTCCGGGGCTTTCTTCTGCACTGCACGGAATGCGCCAGTGTAGTTAGGGTCGCCGAGCTGGTGGCCCAGATTTGGTAGGAAAGTGTGAACGGACACCCTTCACAGTTGGAAAAGCGTAGCGGGACAGTCGTTATGAACTGTCAACACAAATGTCTCTTAACCGGCCCCGTCTGAAGTCCTCCTTGCCCCGCCCCACTATTGGGGCGCCTGCGCGCGGTAACGGAAGGCGCGACCCGGCAGAACAGGAACAGCCTCCTGCGCCGATACGGCCAACTGCTCAAGCGGAACGCAGTGCACTGATCCGAGAGCGGGTGGCCACAAGAACAGTTACCTCCAAGCGACGCCTGCAGCGTTCAGGTACACCCCTCAGAGTCCTACAGCAGCCGATTCAGGCAGGCATGCGGAAGGTTTTTGACCTTCGACGTCTTCTCTTTGTGGTTGGCGTGACGGCTATCGTGCTGCTGCTGCCGACGCCGGCCGGGTTAAGTGTAGACGGGCACAAGGCGCTGGCGCTGTTCGCCTTTTCGGGCCTGATCCTGGCACTGGAACCGGCTCCTTTACCGATCGTTGCGTTGCTGGTGCCAATCGTACAGATTGCGCTTGGTGTGGATGACGCCGGCGGCGCTTTCGAACCGTTCGGCACGCCGGTCGTCTTTCTGATCCTGGGAAGCCTTTTCCTAGCAGAGGCGTTGCGAAAACATGGTCTCACACGCCGCCTGGCGCTGCATGCGATCGTGAGGAGCAGAGGACAGTTCGGCCCGCTGCTGCTGGCGCTCATGGCGATCACCGGCGGGCTGAGCATGTTCGTTTTGAACACGGCCACTGCTGCAGTGCTAATACCAGTTGCTATTACGATTGCCCAACAGGTGCCGCGTCCGGAGGATGGTCGCAAGGCACTGGCCGTGCTGATACTTGCGATCGGCTACAGCTCGAGCATCGGGGCGATCGCCACGATCATGGGGAGCGGAGAAAACGCGATTGCCAGTGGCCTGCTGGGGCAGTTGTACGGGTTCGGATTCGTCGACTGGATGAAATACGGGTTACCGGTGGTACTGGTGATGATACCGTTGGCGTGGCTGTTGCTGCCGCGATTGTTCGCGTTGCCGAATCTGACAATCGATATCGAACCGGCAAGACGGGAAATCGAACGGTTGGGCAGGCTTTCCGGGCCGGAGCGGGAGATCATCGCCGTCCTTCTGGTGTCGATCAGCCTATGGATTGCGGGGGGTTATATCGAGCATCTATTCAGGCTGCCGGCCACTCTGCTGAGCAGTGCGGTGATCGCGATTGGGGCGGTGGCCGTGCTTTCGGTCGAAAAGATCGTCGATTGGAGCGATCTGAAGGGCGTCAACTGGGGCGTCTTCTTCGTGATTGGCGCGGGGCTGACTTTGGGCGATGCCCTGGAGAAGACGGGGGCCAGTGCCTGGTTTGCCAACCTTGTTGCGCCGACGTTTGCGGGTTTGCCTTTCTTTGGTGTGCTGGCCGCTTTGATCCTGCTGGCCTTCTGTATTACGCAGTTCATGAACAATGTGCCGCTTGGCGCGATCCTGGCACCGGTCCTGATCACTCTGGGGCAGGCATCCGGCATTGACCCTGTGCGGCTTGTCATTCCGACGATATTTGCAGTGGCCCTTGCATTCGCGCTGCCTAGCGGTTCGGCACGCATGATTCTTATCGCGGTTACCGGAGTGGTGAACCGGCGGGAGATGCTGCGTGCGGGTCTGATCGTGGGACTGGCGTGTTCGGGCGTTATCTTTATTTACTTCGTGATGCTCAGCCAATTTGGCATGATCTGAGGGAAGGCTCCACTCTTTCAACTTTACTACCAGGTGTGAAATCAGAGGTGCAGTCCAAGGGAAGATTACAGGGGGTAGAGTATGCGGGTATGGCTTATCGGCGCCGGCAATATTGGTTCAGTCGTTCTGCGCCAACTTCAGAAGAACCCGGCTGTCGAAATTTTCGTCAGTGACCCGTCTGACCAACCGGAGGCTGTGCTCAGCGGCTTGATCGAAAGGGTCGATCTCGTCTCGAACATTTCGCCGGTAAATGTAAATGAGATTGCCCGACGGGTGCGTCCGGACCTGATACTGTTATCGCCAGGAATTGGTGAGCAGGGCTTCGGTGCAGTGGAAGGCGGCAAGGCTCTTTCCGACGCACTGAACTATGAGACGATTATTGCCAGCGAGTACCCGTGCCTGATCCTTTCGCTGTCGAACCAGAGTTGAATGGCGCAATTCTTCCGGCTCGGGGCTTTCGCCTCAGACTTTTTTACGACTATTAAGAGATGACCGACGACTTTTCGCCGATCCGGCACAATCTAGGTGTTTACCGCCTGCGGGGCTTTAGCGGACGCGAAGCGGAACTGAATACTCTGTGCCGGTGGCTGATTGAAAAACACGAGCAGCCGGCGCTGGCGATCAGCGGGGGGCAGGGTAACGGCAAGAGTACGCTGGCTACGGCGGCGGCGTGGAAAACCATACACAACTTTCCTGACGGAATCATCTGGGTAGGGGCCGCGGGCCGGGATCGGTTCCGTATGTACGACATTGTGCGGACGCTGGACACGGTGTTGGGTACGACCTTAACCCGGGTTAGCGAGGAACGTTGGGGAATCGGCATCCTTGAGCAACTTTACGGCCGCCGGCGCCTGCTGATACTGGACGAACTGTCGGGTGCTACCGATCGTGAAATTCAGATTTTAGCTGAGATCATCAGTCACCTGCACGATTCGGGCGGACAGTCGCACATTGTGCTCATTGACCGCGACATTCATCCGGAGTTCGCGGAACTGGTTGGTGACCGACATCTACAACTGGGTGGGTTGCCGCTGTCCGAAATGGTATCCTTCGTCCATGCTCGGGCGCCTGAAACGGTTCGGGATACGGCCTTGCGCAACATAGAGGGCCTGCACCGCCGAACGGGCGGGCGGCCTCTCAGCATGCGGCTTGTGATGGGACTGCTAAACGATTTTGGGCTGTGGAGCGAACTGGACGGATTGCTGGCGGAGCTGCCAGCTGAAGACGGTGTTTTAGACACGTCCGGCGCGGCAGGATTTGCCGTTGAAAACTTTGCGGCCTTCTGGCCCGAGGCGGGGTTGATCCTGGATCGACTGGTGAGTGCGGCCGGCGGGGCGACCTATCAGGCGTTGACGGAGCTGTTCACAGTGGGGATGGGCAGCGAGGACGAAAAGCGTCAGACTTTTGAGGCCTTGGTCACGCGTGCCCTGGTCGAAGTAGACCTTTTTGATCGCAGGATTGTCGTGCAGCCGGTGGTGCGGCGCTATTTGGTTGAGGGCGCGGTCATGCTGGGGGAAGAGTGGCATCGACAGCATGCCCGGTACTATCTGCAGTTCGCCCAACGTTACCAGGAGTTTCCGATTCAACGCTGGCGGGAGATTGACCCGTTCTGGGGAAACATTCACTGGGGCGCGGACTGGGCCACCGATCGGGTGGAGCGCATCTTCGGTCAATCGGTAGAGAAGATGGTCTTAGAGCGGCTGGAGATCGAAGGGCTGCGCGACATGCCGATCAACTTTCCTGAGGTGCAGGACGATCTCAAGTTGATGCGCGACTACGCTCTGGCGCTGGCGCATTATGCATTCTGGCGTCATCCGCCGGGCATATGGCGCTGGCTGTGCGGCGGGGCGGTGGCTGCCATCGCGCTGGGGGATGCGGGCGATTTCGGCTGGATGCTGGCCAACATAGGACGGCAGCGGTTTTTCAACGGTGAAGTCGAAGAGGCGATTGAGTGGCTGCAGAGGGCACTGCGTATTTTTGACGAACGGGACATGCTGATGGCGATGGCTTACGGGCACACAGACCTCGGCACTTCTTACCGCGTGTTGGAGGAGCCGCGTCACGCCCTCGATCATTTCTGGCTGGCGTTTGAGGCGGCCGCCCAGATCGGCGATCCCCGTTCCCTGGCGCCTGCCTATATGAATCTTGGCAGCGCTTATCTGAGCCTGAACAATTTCGAACGGGCCATTGAACAGCATCGAAAGGCGCTGAGAGTGGCGTTACGGCTGGGAGATGAAGGACTGGTGGCCAGCGCGCACAATAACCTAGGTCTGGCGATGGAAGGGATGGCGATGTACGCGGAGGCCCAACGCGCCTACGAGTCCGCCCTTGCCTTCTTTCAGCGCAACCGGGACGACACCGGTATCAGTACCTGTTACAACAATCTTGGTTCGGTATGCTACGCGCGGCAGGATTTTGCGGCGGCCCTTGGTTGGTATGAGAAAGATCTGGACCTGTCGGACAGGCGGGGCGCGTGGATGGACAAGGCGGCGACGCTGCATAATCTGGGGCACGTCGCGTTGGAGCAACAGGACCACGAGCAGGCGGCGGCGTATTTCGGTCGAAGCCGCGAGCTTTACGCTGCATTCCAGCTGGATGAGTACGTGGCGGAAGAGGACGAGATGCTGGCCTACGTTGCCGCGGTAGCCTCCCCGGGAAGATCCCAACGCTAACAAAACGCTTACGTTTTTGATAGATCAGAATCTTGTCAGGCGACAGGAATTGTGCTACACTTTCTGATGGTTTAGCACTCAAGCCTTTTGAGTGCTAATACGGAAAATGAGAGGCAGTACAGGCCTTGTCAGAGTTGTCTCTGGCGGGTTGTGCAGCCAGACAGTTGAGTGCCATCGGAGCGTATTCCCGTTACACAACGGCGGGCAAATTAAGTTCACTGGTAATTCATCAAAAAAGGTCGAAAGGCAAGGAGGAAGTTCGAATGAATCTTAAGCCGCTCGGTGATCGGCTGGTAGTCCAGCCCCTGGAGGGAGAGGAACAGACTTCCACGGGTATCTATCTGCCGGAAACTGCCAAAGAGAAGCCGCAGCAGGGCGAGGTAGTCGCAGCGGGTCCCGGCGCACGGGACGAAGACGGGAAGCGCATCGCCATGGATGTCTCCGTCGGTGATATCGTACTTTACGCGAAGTATTCGGGCACGAACATTAAGCTAGATGCGACCGAGGTCCTGATTCTCAAGGAAGCGGACGTATTGGCGCTCGTTGAAAACTAATCTGCCCTTCACTGGACAGGCTCAATTCGCCCGCCACTGGAGCGCGGGTCAAACTGGAGGAGATAGACCGCAATGGCAAAGCAACTTGTGTTTGAAGAAGAAGCTCGCCGCAGCCTGAAGCAGGGTATAGACGCCCTGGCGGATGCGGTAAAGACCACGCTCGGCCCCAAGGGCCGCAATGTGGCGCTGGACAAGAAGTGGGGCAGCCCCACAGTCACGCATGACGGCGTCACCGTCGCCAAAGAGATTGAACTGGAAGATCCGTTCCAGAACATGGGTGCGCAGCTTCTGAAGGAAGCCGCGACGAAGACCAACGACATCGCTGGTGACGGTACGACCACGGCCACGGTTCTGGCACAGTCGATTGTCACCGAAGGCCTTAAGAACGTCACCGCCGGCGCCAATCCGATGCTGCTTAAGCGGGGCATTGAGGCCAGCTGCGACGCGATTGTCTCCGCACTCAAGGATATGGCTACACCTGTATCCGGTGAGGAAGAGATCGCCCAGGTCGCCAGTAACTCAGCCGCAGACACGCAGATTGGCGAGTTGATCGCCGAGGTGATGGCCAAGGTTGGTAAGGACGGCGTCATTACGGTTGAGGAGAGCAAGGGTCTTCAGTTTGAGACTGAGTATGTCGAGGGTATGCAGCTGGATCGCGGCTACCTCAGCCCTTACTTCGTCACGAACAACGAGAGGATGGAGGCGGAGCTCGAAGCCCCTTATCTTCTGATTACGGATAAGAAGATCAGCAGCGCGCAGGACATCGTTCCTCTGTTGGAGAAGCTGGTCCAGGTCGGCAAGCGTGAGCTGATTGTGATTGCCGAAGACGTGGACGGCGAGGCGCTGGCCACGCTCGTGCTCAACAAGCTGCGCGGCATGTTCAACGCGATGGCGATCAAGGCCCCAGGCTTCGGCGACCGCCGCAAGGCGATGCTGCGCGACATTGCGATTCTCACAGGCGGGCAGATTCTCTCGGAAGAGGTCGGCCGCACACTTGAGAGCGCCCAGCTGGAAGACCTCGGTCAGGCCGACAAGGTCATCAGCACCAAGGACGCCACGACGATTGTTGGCGGCCACGGCGCCACCGAGGAGATTCAGGGCAGGATCGAAGAGATCCGCGCCGAGATCGATGCCAGCACAAGCGACTATGACCGCGAGAAGCTGCAAGAGCGCCTGGCCAAGCTGGCCGGCGGTGTTGCCATTCTGCGCGTCGGCGCTGCCACGGAGACCGAACTCAAATACCGCAAGACCCGCGTTGAGGACGCCTTGAGCGCCACCCGCGCAGCGGTCGAGGAGGGTGTAGTTCCCGGCGGCGGCGTTGCCCTGATTAATGCCGTGTCCGCACTGGATAGCGTCAACCTGGACGATGCCGATGCCTCCACAGGCGCCCGCATCCTGACCCGCGCCCTCGAAGAGCCGATGCGCATGATCGCCACCAACGCTGGTCTCGACGGCGCGGTGGTCATCGAGAAGGTGCGCGGCCTGCATGAAAGCGGCAAGGCCAACACCGGCTACGACGTCATTCAGAACGACTATGTTGACATGATGCAGGCCGGTCTGTCCGACCCGGTCAAGGTCACCCGCAGCGCGGTCGAGAATGCGAGTTCGATTGCGGCGATGATCCTGACGACGGCGGCGCTGGTTACGGATATTCCTGAGGAAGAGAAGCCGATGCCCGCCGGCGACCCCGGCATGGGCGGCATGGGCGGAATGATGTAAGCGTGGTTGGTTTGTGAATTGAATAGAGTTGGAAGGGCGCCGGGGGTGATTTGCCTCCGGCGCCTTGCTATTTCGATGAGGGAAAGCTATTACATGTATCAGGGGAGGAGGAAATCATGTCTTCAGGTAAGCCTCGAAAACGTCCTCCATGGCGATACTGAATCCCGACAGTGTCGGTGATTGAAATGTGTGGCCTTCACCGTAGATTCCACATACCTCAAATCGGCTCTCTCCCCGCACCAGTACCATAATAGTCTTTGCTTCGGGATCCACGATCCAGTACTCAGTCACGCCGTTTCGGGCATACAGTTCAAGTTTCGTAGTCCGATCGAGTTCCGCGGTGGAAGGGGACAGGATTTCCACGACCAAGTCGGGAGCTCCCTGGACGCTCTCAGGTTTGAGGATATGGCTTCGCTGCCTGGAAACGTAAAGAATGTCCGGTTGAACAACATCTGTGTCAGATAGGACAACATCGGCGGGTGAACAGAAGAGTTCTCCCAGTTTATGTTCATCTACGTAGGCGGACATCGCGTTGAGCAATTTCCGCAAGATGAACTGATGATACAGGAGTGGTGCGGGGGCCATGACCAACTCTCCGTTCAAAAGTTCGTAGCGCAGTTCGTCCGAGGTTTTCAGGTAGTCAGCATATGTTAGCTTGGTTTCTACGTTAATCACATCCTGCCTCCCTAATAGAAGCTTGGGACACGAGAAATCGGTATTTTTCATGCTATGCGCCAATTTTAGCACAAATGTATTTTGCAAACGTTCTGTGCAAACTACAGCGACCGAAGAACAGTCGAAACTGAATTCCGGGCTATGCAGGTCTCGTCTCGAAGTATCCCGTTCCGGTACAGGTGCGGCACAAGACGCGTCCCTCCGCCTCGACCTCGCGTTCGTTGATAATTTCTTCGCCACACTTTTCGCATTTGGCTCGAGCACTGGCGCGGCTGACGATGGCGGCGACCGGATTGGACAGTTTCACCCATTCGAATGAGAGGAGCTCTTCGTCGGGCATGCGCTGGTAGCCGTGGAGCATGGCGAAGTAGCGTCGCGTCTGCTCGGGGGCGTATTGGCGGGCGCGGGCGCGGACGTCGATTTGGGGGGCGACACGCAGGGCGCGTTCGGATTTGACGTCGACGAAGGTGGCGGCGATTTTGCCGTAGTCCTCGACCCGCAGCGTGCGGCCGCCTACGGAAACGCCTGTGACGGCCTCTACGCCGTCTACGAAGCAGCCGTCGGTCTCCACGATCACGAGCAAGCGCTTGTCGGCGCGGGGCACTTCGAGCTCCAATATTGTTGCGGCGGCGATTGCGCAGCGGGCGCCCAAGACCTGGCGGGGGCAGAGATGCTTGTGACGAGCGGAGGCCAAATCAAGCGCCTCTTGAAGCTTCTGCTGGACAGTCTGTGTTGGTGAGTCGTACGGCATCACCATCGGCGCACCTCCTGTGGTGGGGAACCGTCCGCCGGCCCTTCTAATGCCCATTCGTGTGTTGAAGGGGTTCATCGGCGGCAGTTCTGCCCCATTATACCATCGACATCAAGTGGGTGAATTTACTCGAAGATTGATCGTTGGTGAGTTGGGGGAAGGGCGGACAGACGCAGACTGCTGTTCCCATGACGGAAAATCAGCGACTGTGTTAAAATGCGCAGCATGAAGGACGGGACGATCAGGAATAAGAACGATATGGCCCCATCTGAGACGACGGTTGTGGTAGCCATGAGCGGCGGCGTCGACAGTTCGGTCGCGGCAGCTCTGCTAACTGAGCAGGGCTACAATTGCGTTGGGGTGATGATGCGACTGTGGGCGGAGGTGGCGAGCGGCGAAGGGTCGGGAAATAAGTGCTGCGACGAGGAAAGCGTGGAGGACGCCCGTCGCGTGGCCAACAAACTGGGAATGCCGTTCTATTTGATCAATGTGGAGCAGCCCTTCAAAGAGAAGGTTGTGGACCTCTTTATCCAGGGTTACAGCGATGGGCTGACGCCAAATCCCTGTCTGGCCTGCAACCGGCACATACGCTTCGATTATCTGCTCAACTACGCCCGGCGGTTGGGCGCAGATTACCTGGCAACGGGCCACTACGCCCGCTTGGCGCGGCAACCGGACGGCAGCGTCAATTTGCTGCGCGGCGTTGACCAGCATAAAGATCAGTCCTACGTTCTCAGTGTGCTGGGTCAGGCCGAGCTGCGCAACGTGCTTTTCCCAATCGGCGGTTTCGCCAAGGAAGAGGTGCGCAGGATGGCGGCTGCAGACGGGCTGCCCATCCACAGCAAACACGATTCGATGGATCTTTGTTTTGTGGTTGATGACGACTACCGCCGTTTTCTCGCGGACTGGGCTGCTGATGCGATGAAGGCGGGCGAAATCGTGGATATCGAGGGCAACGTGGTGGGCGAGCACGATGGGTTGCCGAACTATACTGTTGGGCAGCGGCGGGGACTGGGTCTCAGCGGGTCGGCCAGACCAATGTACGTTGTTGCGTTGGAGCATAGCAGGAATCAACTGGTCGTTGGGCCAGCGGAAGCGCTAGGCAGAACCGAACTGACGGCTATTGATGTGAATTGGACGTCGGGGGAAGCGGTCTGCGCCGGCAGCAGGGTCCTATGCCAGATTCGCTATACCGGACAACCGCTGGACTGTATAGTTTACCCGCAGCAGGGGGGCAGCGTAAGGGTCGTGTTCGAGGAGCCAGCCCGCGGCATCAGCCCAGGCCAGGGAGCAGTCTTCTACGATGGCTCCGTCTGCTTAGGCGGCGGGCTGATTGACAGAGTGGACCCAAGCGATAATTCGGCGGCAGCAGTGCACTCCTCGGCCAATCGTGTCTCCTTTAGCTGAGAACGAGGAGGGGCACGACTGGTTACAGGTACTCAATTCACGTCGCTAATTCTCAGTCCGCCGGTCCTACTGGCACTATTGCTGATCACGGGTTACGCTAGCGTCTTTCACCTATGGACTGGCCGTTCGCTGCGGGAACTGCCGCAGTATTTCATTGCGGCTGGGGTGGGATTTGGGCTGGGGCACTGGGTGAGCCAGACATTGCAATGGGAGACCTGGCAAGTTGGGCAACTCAGCCTGCTGGAGGCGACGCTAGCGTCCGTTATTTGCTTGATTCTCGTCAGGGTCGTCAATCACCAGTCGTAAACCTGCGTCTTAGCGCGGCCGGGAGTGTTTCTGGCTGAACTGAACGTTGTCAACTTGACCGACTGCAAAAGGAGAGCGTCGTGGTCAGCGCCACAGTTCGAGATATCGCAATCATTTTGGTCGCATTGGAAATCCTCATTATGAACGGGCTGCTGGTCGTTCTCATCTGGCAGGTCTGGCGTCTGGTGAAGATGATCGGTGCCGAGATGAAACCGGTAATCAAGGACAGCCAGGAAACGGTCGGCACGGTCAAGGGTTCGGCTGAGTTTGTGAGCTCGAGTATCATTTCGCCTCTCATAAGTACGAGCAGCAGGTTGGCCGGAATCGTGCGCTCGGTACAGGTGATCAGGTCGGAGTTGAAGGGTTCGATGGGTGAGATGGGCCAGGCAAGGCGCCAGTCCCGGACGGTAGACCCCGCCCCCCCGCAGGAGGCAAGAGAAACCCCACCTCCAGTCACCTAATTCGGGCAGTAAGGCCTTGCTGCCAAGTTGCGGAGCAATGCTTCTTTTTCAGACGGTGCCTGACCCCACTCAATAGTCACGCAATCTCCTACAACCAATTTAGTTCAAGCGAGGGCACCTGCACAGACCAGACCTACCTTGCGCTTGATAACCTTGCGTGTTGTAATCCGTGCAGCCGGCGGGGTTCGGCGGGCGCCGGGTCCAAGAGTAATGTGAAATCTCTTTTGGAGCGATTCAGAATGTGGGGTTCCGACGCGGACCCTGAGGCGGTACGATGTTCTTTCGGAGCTACTGAATGAATTATTGGCAGACCGAGCTGATCCGGCTGCGGGGGATAGAGCCGGAGGACGGAGACGTTTTCTGGCGATGGAACCAGGACAGCGAGATGGCACGCAATCTTGAATTTGTTTGGCCGCCCGTCTCACTGGCGCAGGTGCGAGCGTGGGCTGCGGAAGAGACGAAGAGGAAGATGGAAAACGACGCCTTCAGATTGGTCATCGAAAATCCTGGTGGAACGCCGGTTGGGTTCATTCACACGCACAACTGCCATCCCCGAAACGGTGTTTTCAAGTACGGACTAGGCGTTGAGTCCTCCCACCGTCGCAAAGGCTATGCTGCGGCTGCTGTACTGCTCGTTCTTCGCTACTATTTTCAGGAGATGCGCTACCAGAAGGTGACAGTTCAGATGCACAGTGAGAACGGGAGCTCGCGAGCGTTGCATGAGAGGCTGGGATTTGTGCGCGAGGGCGCTGTGCGACGGGCGATCTTCACAGGTGGGCGATACCTGGACGAACTCTACTACGGAATGACGGTTGAGGAGTGGCAGCAGCGTTATGGAGAGGCAGACGGATGAGTCGCGCCATCAGTGCCAAGCGCATTGATCCATCGTCCGCCGACTGGCCGGTCCAGCTGCGGGCGATCAGGAGGCAGTTGGGAGAAAGGCCATCGCTGCTTCCGCATCACTTTTTGGAGTCTGTTCTGCCGAAGATAGGGGGAGCCTGCATCGCTCTCTTTTGTCGCAGTGAGGGCGAGGGGGGCTACCCTTTCGGGTACGCGTTCCTGCTCCCCAGGGAAATTGGCGTGACGGGAGCCACTTTTACACTGCGCTACGAGCAAGTTGCCGGGTCAAATGCGCCCGGCGCAGACTTGATTTCAGGTGCAGTCGAGGAGGTTCTACCGCCGCGACATAAGACCTATTTCTACCGTCCTGAAGCGGACCACACTTTCACATCGACGCATATTGATCTCGACGGCGTAGACTGCGGGCGGCCCGATGCTGCAGAGGCGGCAGAGGTTCGTTCGATGCAGCAGTCGATCTGGCACAGCGCGCCGGACGGACTCTACCCCAGCGATTTGCATAGCGACGAGGGGGGCATGGGTTGCTCGTTGGTGGCCCGCGTAGACGGCACTCTGGCCGGATTTCTGTTGGGGTTCTACCGGTTTCCTGCGGGTCCCGCCGGACGGGGGCTGCACCACTATCTCCAGGACATGCAGTTGGAATCTCAGTTGCTGGCGGTGGCCCCGGGCAGACGAAGGCGCCGAATCGGCCAGTTGTTGAAACGGCTGCAAGCCCGCCAGGCTGTCGAGATGGGCATCGATTTGATTAACTGGACCACGGACCCACTTCTCTTTGCCAATGCATTGCTTAATTTCACCCGACTGGGGGCTGTGGCGTGCGAATTTCGGCCGAGTCTGTATTCGTTTCAAAACGAACTGAACCGAGTCGTCGCGTCGAGACTGAACTTGGTGTGGGCGGTACGTTCAAGGCGAGTGCAGAAGGCGCTGCAAGGCAACGGGCAACTCGGGCCTTCCGAGGTTGAAACAGATCCAGAGTTGACGGTTGTCAATCAGGGCGACAGATCGCCTGTGTTCTGCGCCGCGAGCGACCGAATCGCTATCGAGATCCCTTCCGACTGGGTGGCACTACAGCGGCATGACATGCCGGCCGCGCAGCGCTGGCGCGACATTACAAACCGGTTACTGGACCATTACCTCGGCTCACAGCCGGGCCGGTATTGTATTTCCGGAACGGGGGTCGCGGGTTCGAAGCGTTACATCGTTGGCGAGCGGGTGAATGACCGATTGCTGGACCGACTTTTTGCGCCCATGGAGCGGGACGAGGATTTGCCTTCGTTGTACACCAGTACTGCGAGCGGAGGGAGTCTTCACAGATGAGTGTGAACGCTCAAGTCAGCAGGCGGTCGATCTCGACATCATGGAGCCGTTTGCGGGATTGAACCAAGGCGCGCTTCCGGAGAATGCGCGGCAGGCCAAGGAGACCCGCGATCTGGCCTCGGAGGCGGGCTCGTGCGGCACTGCCACGACAGTTGCGCAGGGCGTCAAGCGCAATTGATAGCTGTGCAGATGCGATCTTGGAGGAATGGCCAAGCATGAGCGAGGTCGGCATGTTCTTGGCAAGAGTCCAGATGGTGTTCCGCCCCACGTAGAAGCTGCTCAGCTCGTCGCCGCCACTGCCGCCCAGTTTATGGTATACATGCGCGTCTGGCGCAAATACTGCGTGCCAGCCAAGGAGCTGAGCGCGGAACGAGAAGTCCACGTCCTCGATATACATCCAGAATTCCTCGTCGAAGCCGTCCAGTGCTTCCCAGAGCTCTCGGCGCACGGCCATCGCGCCGCCACAGCCGCCGAACACTTCCACCGATTGGTCAAATTGGCCGCTGTCAATCGTCCAAACACCACGATTGCGTGCGATCCCGTCCCGTCCCATCATGTCCCCAGCTGTATGAATGCGGTCGCGCTCCTCGAAGAGCAGGAGCTTGGCGGCTACGATTCCAGCGCGGGGATGGGAGCAGATGGTTTTGGCCAGCTCGGCCAGAAACTCCTGCGCCGGCTGCGTGTCGTTGTTGAGAAGCACGATGAACCGGCCTCTTGCGGCACGGGCGGCCGAGTTGACGGAGGCAACGAATCCTTGGTTTTCACGGCTGGCGAGAATGCGCGCGTGGCGGGCGTTCTCCCGTATCCATTTCACTGATTCGTCGCTGCTGGCGTCGTCGGCGAAGACTATTTCAGAGTCGACAAAAGACTGCGAATTCAGACCGGCGAACAGGTCGGGGAGATGGCGGAGGCCGTTGAAATTGGGGATGAGTACTGAGAAAAAGGGCGGTTGTGCAGAATGCTCGTCTGATTTGCCTGCAGTTCGCCTGTGACCGTTTTCATTCATAGCGTTTCCCAGTTCATCTCGTGAGTTCTGTCTGCACATAATCGTGCAGCGCATCACGCCAGTCGCGCAAATTGATGCCGAGAGAAGTTCCGGCCTGGTTTACCAGTACGGCGTGGGGTGGGGGCGTTGTTGGGCGGGGCCATTCGTCTGCGCCGATGGGATCGATGGGGAGCGTCTCGCGTTGGGTCAGGCGCATCAGCTCGACTGCCCAATCGTAGCGGCTGGCGGCGCCTTCGTTTACAAGGTGGTAGATACCATAGAGCTGTGTTTCGATGAGCTTTGCGATCGCTGCGGCTACGTCGGGGACATAGGTCGGGTTACCGAATTCGTCGTTGACAACGCGTAAGGCGCCGAGCCGGTCTGCAGCGGCGCTGATCTTGGCCGGAAAGTTGCTGCTTCCCGCGCCGTAGAGCCACGCCACACGCACGATGTAGAGGCGGTCCAGGGTTGCGGCGGCGGCCCTTTCCCCCGCGGCCTTGCTGCGGGCGTAAACACTGCCGGGCGAGGTCTGTTCATATTCGTGGTAGAAGCGGCCCATGTCACCTGCGAAGACTTCGTTCGTACTTATCTGTACCAGCGTTGCCCCGCAGCGTGCGCAACCTTCAGCCAGGTATTTGGGGCCAAGGGCATTGACTTGGAAGGCGAATTTTGGTGCCTCCTCGGCTCCGTCGACGTCGGTCCAGGCGGCAGCATTGATGAGGACGTCCGGGGCGGTTTCTGACACGGCGTCGGCGATCGCCGGATCTGAGATGTCGTGGCGGGGGCGCGTCCAGAGTGTCAGCTTTTCGGCGGCGTCAAACTGAGAAGCCAGGGCCTGCCCTAACTGTCCATTTGCGCCTGTAATCAGAATGTGCGGCATGGTGTAGCTTTTGCGATCTGGTACGACCTAAGGGATTACTTCGTAAACGTCTCCGATTTCGCGCCTCAGTATACCCGACATTTTACGCGCGGCCGAAGAATTGCCTACGACCCGGTCGCAGGCGCCCAGTGACAGCGGATTGATCTCTGTTCACGCCGGAGCGGCAGAGGAAGGGGTTGCTGCAGGGAAACTGCTGGGGAACTGCGGGATACTGCCAGGGCACTGAAGGGATCGGGGGGGTTGGGACAGCAAATGGGGGAGGAGACAATGTTGGCTAGACTTTTTGCTGGGGAAGAATGGACACAGCGGCTAGACAGGGCGGGGCGTTGCGGTGGCGCGGTCCCTGCACAAAGGAGGGCCGAGGGCACGAACGCCCAACTGCAGTGGTCAGTGATTGGTGGTCAGTGGTCGGTGTGTGCGGCGAGTGAATGGAGACTGATGCAAGTGGGAATGAGGAAACTTTGCTGGAATGAGCGAGGGTCGCGGAGTGGCTACGGTGGAACAGTCGTGTTCTTAGCTTTGCCCGGTGTCTTGTGCCAGTAGGATTTTTATCAGGTCTGGCAGGCGGTTGCGCAGCGGGAAGAGATCGTTGTATCCAACGTGGCCTCCGTGGGGTAGGACGTGGACCTGCAGGCTGGGATGGCGAGGCAGCGCGGCGATGTCGTCGGAAGGTATTAGCGGGTCGTTGGCGGCGGTGAGGACTGTCAACGGGGCGACCAGGTCGAGGAACTCCATGGGGCGGACGGCGTAGGCATCTAGGTATTCTTCTACGCCGCTGAAAGGCGACATGCTTTTTGTCACCCAGTCGCTCATTTCCCAGATCGTGGGGACGGAGGCAAGGGGTGTAAAGTCGTATAGTTCCGGAAACAGCCTCTGTTTCTTCAGGAGCGAATCGAGCCAGCGACGGCGAAAGTAGCGGCGGAGGAGTCGGTGGTTGTCCAGGAGGATGCATGTGCGCTGCGGGTTGAGGACGGGGTTGACCGCAATTGACCGGCGCAAATTGGGGATGGGGTTGTGGGCGTGTCGCAGGGCCATACGGACTGCAAAATTGCCGCCAAGAGAGGCGCCAATGATGTAGAACGGTCTACCGGCAGCGAGAAGGCCGACCTGCTGCGTCGCGGCGTGGACCTCCTCGATGAGAGTTGCAAAGAAGATCCCCGTGTTGAGGTGGTGCGTCGGTCCGTGATCCCGCATATTCAGGCGCACGACGTCATATCCTGCTCGAATGAGGGCGCTCCCGAGAATCAGATTATAGGGGGAGTGACTGTCGCCTTCCCACCCGTGCAGCAACATTGCCAGCCCTTTTGGTTTCGCTTGCCTGTGGTCGGGATTCCGGTGCGGCGTATGGAACGCGAGAAGTCTCACTGTATGGCCCGGCTCGAGATGTGTCCTGTCAGGACCGGCATCGAGCAGGATCATCTGCTCGCCTTCGTTGACTATCGCGGCTTCGGGGGGAATATGCCGGCCAAGGATTGTCTGCAGATCGCCGTTACGAATTAGTCGGTGGGGCCGGTACACATTTTCTGGATTAGAGAGTCGTGGCTGCATTTCTGAACTCGCAAGGTCTTTTGTTCGATTACGCTTATGGAGGGGCATCGTAATCGTTATCGATCTGCTACAAAGACGGTCTCTGGGCATGCCTTTATATCGGATTTTCGTCCCATGATTTGTCGTCTTTGCACGGTGGACTTAAATGCGCTACAATTCTATGATATTATTGTCGCGCCCTTCGCCAAGTCAATTTGGCTGGCTGCGTTTTTGCTTGCGGACGGTGGCAAATACAATTAATCCAGTGCCATCTCTGCCCTAGTATATTGTACTGTAGTGGAAAACGAGGTCTCATACAATGGTTAATCAGCTAGCGCGCCTTGGAGAAGAGGCGATTGGGGCCCCTCCCGACGGTGTCTCCACGGCGGCCATAGACGCCCCTCCTCTTGAGTCCTTCCTGAATGGCGGTGGTGAGCAGGTCGATGCATTATCGCAGAGAATCGATGCGTGGTGGGAACGCACCGCGGAGGCGAAGGCAAGCGAGCACTACTATTATTTTCAGCCGGTAGATTCTCTTGAGGGGCCCTGGGTACATACTGAAGGCAATCGCAAACTGATGTTTGCGACCTACAGTTACCTCGGACTGATAAACCATCCTCGAATTGTGGCAGCGGCCAAAGCGGCGGCAGACAAGTATGGAACCGGTACACATGGTGTCCGCATTTTAGGAGGCACGTTAGATCTCCATACAAAGATGGAGAGGACGATTGCCGATTTCGCGCGGCGGGAAGAGGCCATTGTATACAGTTCCGGCTATGTTACCAATTTGGCGACGGTGAGCACGGTGGTCGGTCGGGGAGACTGGGTGTTCTCGGACAGGTGGAACCATGCGAGTATCGTAGATGGCTGTCTGTTGGCGCGAGGCAAGTTTGTCCGATTCCGTCACAACGATATGGATGACCTCGAAAAGCAGTTGCAGCGCGCACCGGAAGACGCCGGGAAGCTGGTCATCGCGGACGCTGTGTTTTCGATGGACGGTGACATCTTCAATCTGCCGGATGCGCATGAGATTTGCAAGCGTTACAATGCGAGGCTGATGCTGGACGAGGCGCATAGCATCGGCGTCCTGGGCAAGACCGGGCACGGGATCGAGGAGCACTTTGATATGTACGGCTCTATCGATCTGAAGATGGGCACTCTCAGCAAGGCGATCCCGGGCATTGGCGGCTATGTGGCCGGCAGCGACAAGCTGGTAACGTACCTGCGGCATACTGCGCGCGGCTTTGTTTTCAGCGCCGCGTTGCCGCCGGCGGTGGCAGCCGCCATCACCGAAGGCTTCCATGTACTGGAAGATGAAGGCGAAGAGCGCAACCGGATCCTCCTTCGCAATGCGCAGCAGTTCACAAGCGGTCTGCAAGCCGCCGGTTTCGACACCGGGCAGACCGAGTCCCCAATTGTACCGATCATGGTTGGGACTGAAGAACGCGCATTTGCGATGACCAAATACTGTCAAGACAACGGCATATTCGTACTTCCCGTACTGCCGCCGGCTGTAAAGGAAGGTACTGCTCGCTTGCGGGCCAATGTTACGGCTGCCCATACTGAAGAGGACATTGAGTTTGCATTAAGTGTCTTCATCAAGGCGGGACGCCACATTGGCGTGATTGACTGAGGCCAGCGGCGGGGATAAAGGGTGCGCAGGGCGCGCTGTCTTTTGGCGCGCAACGAAGCTGGAACAGTTTGGCACCGTAACAGAATAGCGCTGAGGCAGAGTCTCAATGAAACGTGTAGTCTCCATCAGCTTGGGCAGTAGCAAGCGTAACAAACGTGTCGAGACCACGATCAGGGACGAGCAGGTCGTTTTGGAACGGATTGGCGCCGATGGAGACCAGAAACGGATGCGCCAGCTGTTTCTGGAGTATGACGGCCAAGTGGATGCCTTCGGCTTTGGCGGCGCAGATCTCGGCCTGGACGTAAACGACCGCTACTTTCCGCTCCATTCGGTCCGCAGCCTTGTTGACGGTGTACAGGCGCCTGTCGTTGACGGCGGTGGCATTCGCACGGTTGTCGAGCGACAGACTGCGCACCGGCTGCAAGATCTTCTTCCCCCTCATTCCAAGCGTGTCCTGTTTTGTGTAGCCGTCGGCCGCTACGCGATGGTGCGAGGCTTTCTGGATTTGGGCTATCAGCCGTTGTTTGGCGATCTGGCGTTCGGACTGGGCATCCCCGTCTTTCTGCGAAGCCTAAGCACGCTTCATTTGCTGGCCCGGATCCTGCTTCCGGTCATGTCGCGGTTGCCGTTCTCCTGGATTTACCCCACCGGCGAGAAGCAGGAACAGATAGTGCCGAAGTACGGGGCGCAGTACAGTTGGGCATCGATCATCGCGGATGATTTCCATTACATCAGACAACACCTGCCTGCCAGCCTGGAAGGCAAGACCATCGTGACCAATACGACGACGGATGACGACGTGGCGCTTCTCAAGGAGCGAGGCGCTTCTCAATTGGCTACGGTGACGCCGCGGCTGGATGGGCGCAGTTTTGGGACGAATGTAATGGAGGCAGCTCTCACGGCCCTGGCAGGCAAAGGGCGTCCGCTGTCCTCTGCGGAACTGAAAGAGATGTTGGATGAGGAGGGTATGACTCCCACCCTGCTCTCATTGACGTGACGGGTTGGGAGAGAGACATAACAACCAGGACCGCACTTTTTGTATCACCCATGTTAATGGAAAAAGTACTATAGCCCGCTGAGGGCATTCACGGAAAGGAGCATTGTTGTCGATGAACACCAGGATCGTTTTGACGCATGCCGAATGCCTTGTAACGATGAACGATGAGCGCGAGGAGATTGCTGACGGCGCACTCGTTATGGAAGGTTCACAGATCGTTTGGGTAGGCGCAACGGCAGATCTGCCGGCAGAGTACAGGGACGATGGGGCCTCGGAGACTTCATCGTCTACTGTTCAACTGGACGCGCGAGGAAAGATTGTCCTCCCCGGCTTTGTAAATACGCACCACCACTTCTTTCAGACGCTTACCCGGGTTGTGCCTGCGGCTCAGAACGGTGTTCTCTTTGACTGGCTGCGAGCCCTTTATCCGATCTGGTCGGGAGTCGGCCCGGACGATGTACGGGTCAGCACTCAGGTGGCGTTGACTGAATTGCTACTGAGCGGATGCACGACCAGCAGCGATCATCACTATTTGTGGCAGAACGGGACACGATTGGACGACCAGTTCGAAGCCGCGGAGGAGATCGGTGTTCGCTTCCACGGTGCGAGAGGCAGCGTCAGCCTTGGCGAGAGCAAAGGCGGCTTGCCCCCAGATTGGATGACTGAACGCGAAGAGGACATTCTTGTCGAATGCCGGAGGCTGGTCGAAACGTATCATGACGCCTCGCGCTTTGCCATGCGACGAGTAGTGATTGGCCCGGCGAGCCCGTTCAGCGTCACGCAGGACCTGATGCGCGAATGCGCGGCTTTGGCACGCTCGTTTGGACCTGACATGGATGTCCACCTTCACTCGCATCTTGCGGAGACGCTTGATGAAGAAGCGTTCTGCATGGAGCAGTTCGGTTACCGGCCCGGGACGTACGCTGAGGAAGTGGACTGGTTGGGCGACGACGTGTGGCATGCCCACTGCGTGCATCTCAATGAGGAGGAGGTCGGAAAGTTCGCGCGTACAAAGACAGGCGCGGCACACTGCCCTACGAGTAACATGCGGCTAGCCAGTGGTATTTCCCCGGTGCGGGCTATGCGTGATGCGGGCGTGCATGTGGGGTTGGGCGTGGACGGCAGCGCCAGCAATGACGGCAGTAATTTGATGGAAGAGGTGCGTCAGTGCCTGTTGTTGCAGAGGGTGATGGGTAACCCCAAGGGGATGACGGCGCGGGAGGCGCTGGAGATCGCGACGCTGGGCGGGGCCTCGGTGTTGGGCCGTGACGACGTCGGCGCGCTGGTACCTGGGATGGCGGCCGATGTGATCGGCTTTGATCTTTCGGCGCTCACTTTTGCGGGCGGCTGGGTGCATGATCCGGTCGCGGCGCTGGTTTTCTGTTCGCCGCAGCCAGTTGATTTCTCCTTTGTAAACGGGCGGCTCCTGGTTGAGGACAGTATTCCTCTGCACATCGACGTACCGCAGCTGGCGGAACGCCACAACAAGGCCGCTCTGGCACTGTTGCGCCGCGCAGAGGGCGGTTAGAGGCCGTTTCGGTGGAGGCGGAATAGGCTTGCCCCAGAGGGCAGGACGCCTTCAGCCCTGTGCTTGCCCATCCGCATAGCGATGGGTATAGTAGTTTGCAACTCATTTGGGCAGCCTTACCGGTTTCACCGATGCGTAACCAGACAGTCATACTTACCCACGAACTGGCAGATTTTGACGCACTGGCATCCTTGCTGGGCGGGGCACTGCTCTTCCCACAAGCGTTGCCGGTCCTGCCATGGAAACTTAAACGCAACGTCCAGGCGTTTTTGGCCCTGTACCGAAACCAGTTCCCTTTCATCGAGCCACGGCATTTGCCACGAGGCAGCGTTGAGCTGGCTATTGTCGTTGACACGCGGTCATTCAATGCGGTTAAGGGGATGGGGGAAGGTACCCGGCACTTGGTGATTGACCACCATACTGCCGCCGAGCCGCTGCCTCATGGCTGGGAGGTCTGGCAGGCGTCACTTGGCCCTCATACGACCGGCGCAAATGCCACATTGCTGGTTGAGAAGTTGATGCAGCAGAACAGAGGGCTTTCCCCTTTCCAGGCCACCCTGCTGGCGTTGGGCATTTACGAAGACACCGGCAGCCTCCTTTACGCGTCCACGACGCATCGCGACATTCGTTGCGCCGCGTGGCTGGTCGAGCAGGGCGCCCGCCTCGACGTGATGCGCCGTTTCCTGAATTTCCCGCCCACCGACGCGCAGAATGAACTGTCCGTACAGCTGACAGAGAACGCTGAGCAGTTGACGGTCGCGGGTCAGAGCGTGGTACTCGCTAGTGCGGATGCCCCCGACTATGACGATGAGCTCAGTGGTCTTACGCACAGGCTGAATGACCTCTTCAACGCGGACGCGCTGTTTGTCGTCGTTAACCTCAAGGACCACGTTCAAGTTGTGGCTCGGAGCAACACCGACGCTATCGACGTCGGCCTGATTGCCGAACATCTCGGGGGCGGCGGCCACAGGCGAGCCGCGGCTGCCGTGCTGGAAGGGACATCTTTCGCGGATGTCGGAGAACGTATCGGCAGCCTGCTCCAGGAGCACGCGGGGGCACCGGCAACGGTAGCGGAGATCATGAGCCGGGGTCGGCCGCGTACTCTGGAGGACGGTATGTCGGTTGCTTCGGCGATGGCATTGATGCAGCGCTACGGTCATGAAGGATTTCCGGTACTGCATAGAGGTGATGACGGCGGCGAAAGGCTGGTCGGAATCCTGACCCGGCGAGAGGCAGATCGCACACTGGGCCACAGGCTGGGTTCGCTGCCGGTACATAAGGTAATGCGCCAGGGCGACTATACTGTACGCGCGGACGCGCCCGTCAGCACGCTTCACAGGCTTATGATCGAGAGTGGATGGGGGCAGGTTCCCGTCGTGGATGCCGGCGGCGAGATGGTAGGTATTGTTACAAGGACGGATCTACTCAAACTGTGGGGAGACGAGAAAGAGGCACCACAGAAGATCCCGGATGTCAGTCGAGAGTTGGGAGAGATCCTGTCGGAGAGCCAGCACCGGCTTCTCTGGCTTGTCGGTGAGACCGCGACCGAGATGGGGCATGCGGTGTATGTGGTCGGCGGGTTTGTTCGAGACCTGCTTTTGGGGCGGCTTGACGGCACCGACGGCGCTGGTTTCATGGACATGGACCTGGTGGTCGAGGGCGATGCAATCGAACTGGCGGGCCGCATTCAGAGCAGGTGCGGTGGGCGGATTGTCACGCACGCTCGTTTCGGCACTGCCAAGTGGATTTTGGACGAGCCGGGCTATAAGATGACCTGCCCGGACTTAGCAGACGGCGGCGGCGGTCCTGACGGGGAGCGGCTGCCGCATCATCTCGATTTCGTTACGGCGCGTACTGAGTTCTATACAGAGCCAACCGTCTTGCCAACGGTTGAACAGGGCAGCATCAAGCTGGACCTGCACAGGCGGGATTTCACGGTCAATACGTTGGCTGTTGCTTTGACTCCTGACAGATGGGGCGATCTGCTTGATTTCTATGGCGGGTTGTCAGACTTGAGGACTGGGGTCGTGCGGGTGCTGCACAGTTTGAGTTTTGTGGATGACCCGACAAGGATCCTGCGCGCTGTCCGCTATGAACAGAGATTTCAGTTCCGAATCGACGACCGGACGCAGGAGCATCTCCTGGATGCAGCGCCGCTGCTTGGGCGTGTAACGGCGGCGCGGATTCGGCAGGAGCTGGACCGAATTCTGCAGGAAAAGAGACCGGAAGATGCCATCCTGCGCCTGGATGAATTGGGGATACTCAGGCAGATCCATCCTGCACTGCGGGCGGGAGCGTGCTTTGCCAGCCGCAGTGCATCGCTGCGGGACTTCCTGGAGGCGGGTAAGCCGGACGGGGCGCAAGGCGGTGGTGACGGCTGTGACGAAGAACCGGTGGGGGCACTTGCGGGTCAGCTGCAGTTGGACGACACGCCGGTCGAACGACTTTATTGGGGTCTTCTTATTTTCGATCTGCTGCCGGAATTGAGCGGTAGAGAAGACAAGGCGTCGCCGATCGAAAAGGAGTTGAGCGAAAGGCTGAGACTGCGCGGGAAAACGCAGGGCCTGATGCGACAGCTTCGGATTGTCAAGTCGAAGCTGCCGCAGTTGACCGACCCACATCAACGTCCAAGTGAAGTCGCGGCAATTCTGGACAAGGTACAACCGGCGGTGCTGCTGCTTCTTTGGTTGGTGGCGGAGGATCCCTTTCTGCGGGAACGGTTGAAAAGCTACGTACAGATTTGGCGGCACGTTCGCCCCGCTCTGGATGGAAGAGACCTGCTGGCGTTGGGATTGCCGCCGGGTCCGGGGTATGGCCAGATTATGAGGAGATTGCGTACGGCGCTTCTCGATGGCGAAATCGAGGCCGGCGCGCCGGAGCACAAGTTAGCGGAGTCGATGGTACAGGAGATGCTGTAGGCAGCCTGGACGGCGGCGCCAGTCGCTTTTGCACAGTGAGAGAGCGCGGGTCGCTTGCATTCACGAGGGAGACTACCATGAAGATCACGGCAATCAGACCGATTTTCGCGCAAGGGGAGCGGCGTACACTTGTCTTTATCAAGGTCGAGACGGATCAGCCCGGGCTGGTGGGCTGGGGAGAAGCCACTGTTGAGGGTAAGCCGCGTGCCGTGGCGGGCTGTGTACAGGATATGGAGCCGATGATCCTGGGTTTCAGTCCACTTGAGGTGGAACATTGCTGGCAGGTTCTGTATCGGAGCGGATTCTGGAGACAGGGCGTCATTGGCCTGTCGGCACTTTCGGGTATCGATCAGGCGTTGTGGGACATCAAGGGCAAAGAGGCGGGCAAGCCGATCTATGAGCTTCTTGGTGGAAAGGTCCGGGACCGTGTGCGGATGTACACGCACTTTGGGGGCGACACGCCCGATGCGATGGCGGAAAGCGCTCTGTCCAAGGCGGCCAAAGGCTGGGACGCCGTCAAGACCGTGCCGATCCCGATTACAAACATCCTGGATGGGCCGAGGTTATTGGATGAGGCTGAGGCCGGCCTGAAAGCTACGCGAGAAGCGGTCGGCAGCGACGTCGACATTCTGCTTGACATGCACGGACGGGTTACGCCGCAGATGGCTATTCGCTATGCTCATCGATTTGAGCCCTACTACCCGTTTTTCATGGAGGAGCCGGTTCAGGCGGAGAACCCGGCGGCGATGGCGCAGGTGGCCCGGGCGACGAATATCCCCATTGCCACGGGCGAGCGACTGTTTACGCGCTGGGGCTTTCGCGAGATACTCGAGACGGGCGCGGCGAGCTTGTTGCAGCCGGACGCGTGCCACGCCGGGGGAATCAGCGAAGTTCGACGTATTGCCGCGCTGGCGGAGGTGTACTACGCCGGGCTCGCCCCCCACAACCCGTACGGGCCGATCTCGACGGCGGCCTGCGTTCACGTGGATTTCACGACGCCCAACTTTGTCATTCAGGAGATGGTTGATCCAGACGATATGCCACTATCGATGACGGAGTTTGTCGTCGAACCGATGAAGGTGGTCGACGGCCACATTTTGCCGCCTGAAAAGCCGGGTCTTGGCGTTGAGGTGGATGAGGCAGCGTGCGCCCGCCATGCGCCGGACTTCGGTTCGGAGGCGATGCGGAACTCTTACCAGTCCTATCTTGCCCGCCACCGGGACGGCGGGATCGCCGATTCCTGATCCGGGTTCCCTCTCTGTGGGGACGGATTGTCCAACATCGACCGAGGTGGAACTAACTCATGGCCCCGATTCTTTCCGGCAAACGTATCATGCTCGGCATCAGCGGCGGCATCGCGGCTTACAAGTCAGTTACTCTGGCCAGCCGCCTTACGCAGGCGAATGCAATGGTGGACGTGATCATGACTCACTCGGCGGCCAAGTTCGTTGCGCCGGTGACCTTCCAGGCGATCACGCAGCGGAGCGTTGCGACCGATACATTCGAGTTCTGGCATGATGCCGGCCGGTTGCGGATCGGCCACGTGGCACTGGCGCATGCAGCGGACCTGTTTGTCATCGCGCCGGCGACGGCGCACACGATCGCCCGCCTTGCCCTCGGTCTGAGCGATGATCTGTTGAGCATAACAGCGTTAAGCTACAAGGGTCCGATGCTGCTGGCGCCGGCGATGGAGACCAACATGTGGACGCATCCGGCGACGATGCGCAACGTGGAGATTTTGCAAGATTGGGGCGTCGACTTTGTCGGACCGGCTGAGGGGCGGCTGGCCTCTGGCGAGGTGGGAGAGGGCCGTGTGGCGGAGCCGGAGGAGATCTTTGAGGAGGCGTGCAAGGTGATCGGTCGGGGGGGACCCCTGGACGGGTTGCGCGTGGTGATCACGGCCGGTGGTACCCGGGAGCCGATTGACCCCGTCCGATTTGTAGGCAATCACTCCACGGGAAAGATGGGGGCGGCGCTGGCGCGGGCGGCGCGTGATTTGGGCGCGGAAACTGTACTGGTGCACGCGCCCCTGGCAGTGCATCCGCCGGGCGGCATAACGCTGGTACCGGTGCATACGGCCCAGCAGATGCATACGGCGGTTATGGAAGAGCTGTCGAAGACGGATGTCCTGATCGGCGCGGCGGCCGTGGCCGATTACCGCCCGACAGACAGCTCTGACTACAAGCTAAAGAAATCGCCGCAGCAGCAGGTCATTTCATTGGAAAGGACGCCGGATATTCTGCATGAGGTAGGAAGTCAGCGGGAGAAGAGCGGGCCGGGTCCGAAGCTCGTCATCGGGTTCGCGGCGGAGACGAACGATTTGGAGGCGAATGCTGTTGCCAAGTTGAAGGGGAAAAACCTTGATCTGGTCGTTCTCAACGACGTGAGCGCGCCTGACAGCGGCTTCGCGGTGGATACGAATCGGGTAACTCTTTTCGAGCGCGGGGGCAACCGGGAGGCCTGGCCGCTCATGAGCAAAGACGAGGTCGCGCAAGCGATAATGCAGCGGGTCGTGGTGCGATTGGGAAGGCTCGACTGGAAACGGTCTATGGGCAACTCGCAGGACAACTTGCCCACAGACTGATGTATCGGCTCCAGGAAATCAAAGCCTCTATTCAAAGGCGCTGCAGGACGAGCAGGGAAGCCACAGATGCCTCTCACAGACAAGCAAGAGCGGGAGATCGCAGGTGCGCTGAGGGATATCGATCCGGCGCAGTTCGAGGTTACCCGGAGGTTGTCGGCGGCACAACGGTCGCAACAAGGACTCTCGATGATACGAATCGCTGAGGAAGTCGCGTCCTATCGATTACGGACACTCAGGCCAGAACTGACTGAAGGGATGTCGCTCGGATTCGCGCGCAAGGCAGTAGTGGACGGGAGGGAGGCGGTGGCAGAGGATCCGCAACAGGAATTCGGGAATTTCGTTCGCGAGGTCCTTGATGCGCTAGAAGAGACGAGGATCACGTATTTGGTGGGAGGAGCCGTTGCCGTTTGGGGATGGGGAGAGGCTCGGACAACACGGGACTTTGATGTCGTAGTCGATTTGCCGGTTGAGCAAATGGCCTCTCTCTCTGAGGCGTTGAAGAAAAGAGAAATGCTGGTGCCTGTTGAAGTGATGCTCGACCTTATTCTCGCGCCCGCTGACCTACCGTTAAACGCCGTCCACCTGCCTACAGGATATAAGTTGGAGATATTCCTTTTGCGGCCCGGTGATGCCCTGCGAGCGAGTGCGCTGCAGCGACGCCTACTTGTTGACTTCGGTCCGAGAATCGGCGAGGCATTCGTGCATTCTCCTGAGGACCTGATCCTGTATAAGCTTCAGTACTACGGTCTTAGCAGCCAGCCCAAACATATTCGCGACATAGGCAGCATTATAACTACGGTTGGAGAAGACAGTCTGGAACAGGACTATCTTTCGCAGTGGATTGCGCGGCTGGAACTTAACGAAATCTGGCTGGAAATCCAGAAACACCTAGGCAGTTGTGAAAGCCAAGGTGCCGGTTCGGCCAAGAATTCGTAAAGGCAGCGTCCTCTTACTCTTCGCCCACTTCTACAACAACCCAATCGGTTCCAGTGCGGCCAAAGGTTTCCGGCGCGTACATTTCCTCTGCCTTGGCGGGGGGCGCTACGAAGGCGCCGGGTGTCGTTGCCCGGGCCAGGTAGGTGTATTCGTAGACGCCGGCCCACAGGTAGGAGGTGAAGGCCTCGGCGCGTTCGTCGCGCAGGTTCTGATGTTGATACCAGCTGGCCCACCACCAGCGCCCGGACTGCGTCCTGTTTACAACGCGCGGGGGACTGGCTGTTACCGCCAGGTCCGGGTTGAGGATTTCGAGGCCGGCCGGCAGCGGGTCCACCAGGGCAACGTGGACGCGGCGCGAGGGGGCGACCATCGTCAGCTTGATGCGCACGCGGGCTCCGGCTCGGATGTGCCAAGTGCCTTCTTCATCGCGACTTACGTCGGCGGGGTCGTCGACGGCCTCGTAGACGCGCTCGACGGTGAAGCCGTGGTCGGCCGGCTCCAGGCTGAGGTCGGCGGGCGCGTAGCGCAGTCCTAACCGATAGTAAAGCCGGCCCTGGCCCTCTTTCTGGATAAGCAGGGGCAGGTCGCCATCGGCGTCGCCTGATATTTCGCGGAGGAACTGCATGGGCAGGTCAAGGCCTACGTTGTCAGTCGATCGACCTTGGAATGTGGGGCTGGCTGCGAACTGCTCACCCAGCCAGATTCTGGCGACAAAGTCGGGCGTTTGGGTTTCAAAGAGGTTGAAATACCGGTCCATGGCCAGAAGCACCCAGACGTTTTCCTGGGTGTTGCTCCAGCGGCCGGCCGTGCGATGGCCCAGGAGGCCCTGGACCAGTTTGGTTATCAGGTCGCTGTCCGGCTGATCAGCAATGAGGGCCTCCAGCAGTACGGCGTCGGGGCGGCGGCTTGAATGGAGCAGAAGGTAGTCGCCATCGGTATAGCCGGTTGCGATCGTTGCCGCGGCGGCTGTTTCGGTGACCCGGTTGTTGAGGAATCGGCGCATTTCGGTGACGGTCGATTGCGAAGCGGCGTCGTCGGTCAGGACGAAGAGCAGCCAGCCGACGCTTTCAAGAGAAAGGTTATCCAGACCGGTGTCGGTCACAAGTGCCCGCGCCTTGGCGGGGGCGTGGTCGTTGAGCAGTTTGCGAACATAGAGCGCGTAGGCGGAGAGGCCGCGGCGTGCATCGTCACCGTACCAGGCGGGGAACTGCTGCTCGATGGTGCGCAGGTATTCAAGTGAGCGGCTCACCATTTCGTCATTCACGGGGTAGCCTTTGAGCCGGGCGCGTGCGAGGGCATGGGCCACGTGCACACTGTGGTAGGGCCAGATTTCGCCGCCGCGCCGCCAGATGGGGAAGCCACCTCCGTAGTCCTGCAACGCTGCCAGTGTTTGCAGGTCTCTTTCCAGAGTCGCCTCAATTTCATCCGAAGTGGGCAGACCTTCGGCGTCAAACGCGGCCAACACATCGCGGAGGGCGGCCACGGCCAGGATGCGTGAAGCGATCTGTTCGGAGGATTCGAACGGGTAGCTTACCAGATAGAGGAATGCGTCGGTCAGTGCCTGCAGAGCGGTGGAGGAAAGTGTCAGTTCGAGACCGCCGTAGTCAGGAATGGCGTCGGCGGGCGGCCGGACGGGTTGTAGTACGGCGCCGCTTTCGTCGATCTCGCCGTAGACGGCGAAGGCTTCGGTTGTTGCGGGGGTAAAGACTGGCAGACTGACCTCGGCGGCGTCGGCCGTGGCGGGATTGTTGGTATCGATTGCGGCGAACTGGAATCGGGCGGTCCCGGCGCTGGCGGTCTTTGTTGGGAAGCGTATCTCTACGCGGTCATTGGCAGGGATGGTTACGGCGAAGCCGGCGGCTCCGTCGAGTTCGCTCTCCTCAGTCAGGAAGGCGTTTGCTGCGCGTACGATGGCGTACGTCTCCATCGGTTCATCGGTCTGGTTTTGCAGAACGACGGGCAATTCGAAGCTGTCGCCGAAATTCAGGAAGCGCGGGGCTGAGGGGCGGACCATCAGGGGCAGGCGGGCGGTCAGGCTGGATTCGCCTGCGCCGAAGAAACTACCTTCGGCGACAGCCACGACCATCACCCGGTAGCGGGTAAGATTATCCGGCAGTGTGATTGGTACGCTGGCGCGGCCGTTTTGGTCTGTACGAACTTCGGGCGCGAAGAGGGCAAGAGGATTGAAATCCAACCGGGCTCGAATCGGCTGTCCCTCACCGTCGTCGGCACTTGACTCTTCGGCCATGTCTTCATCCATGGCCATTTCCGCCATCGCGGCGGGGGCTGCAGCCATCCCCCCGCCCATAGCCCTGGACTGCTTCATTGCCTGAGGGGGTTCTGGCGTTCCGGCCGGCTGCGAGGACTCACCTTGCAATGATTGGGAACTGGCCAGCAGGAGATCTTGACGGTTGTAGTAGTCGCTGACGCCGCGACCGCGGTGACTGTAAAACACGCTGATGGGGTCGATGAGCTGGTAGCCGGTCAGGGCCAGGATGGCCTCGTCGACGACGACGACGGCGAACTCTGCACCGGCCACTGGCGCCCCACTGGCGTCCAAGACTGACACGTCGATCATCGTTTCTGCGCCGGGCTCGAGACGTGCAGCCTTGGGCTGCGCAACGACCTGGAGAGTGCGACTCAGGGGTGGTATGGTCAGATTGATTCTGCCGCGGGCGTAAGCGGGGCGGCGAGGCAAGCCCGAAAGAGCGTTGCCGGCGTCGTCCACGCGCTCACTGGCGCCGACGAGATCCACCTGGATATGGATGTTGGGGATGTGGTCCTCTTCGATGGGAACGCGCAGGGTGTAGGTCGGGCCGTCCATTGTGAAGCGCTGGCTGGAGACAAGGCCGTCGCGGCGCAGTGTCAGGAGACCTTCTGCCGGGGAGAAGGGCGCTTGAACCAGGATCTCCGCCACATCGCCCGGAGCATAGTCTTCGTTGTCAGGAATGAGCTGAAGTTCTTCGCGTTCGAGGTTGCTGCCGGGCGGGCGCTGACCGCCTGTCACCCAACGGGTCAGTTCGGTCCGGTTGAGCCGGCCGGCGCCGTCGACGACGGTGGCAGTGATCCGGTACTCGCCACCTATAGGGGTCTCGAAGGAGCAGGAGGCGAATCCGTCTTCGGAGGCATTCTGTGCGGAGGCGACTGTCGTCACAAGGGTACATTCCTGCGTATCTTTTTCAATCTCGATCCACTCGCCGTCGCTATAATCCCAATCCAAAAGGGAGGCTCTGACATCGGCGCGATGGCCCTCGATGGCATTGCCATCGATATCGGTTACGACGACTTCAACGGACAGGGGTTCCCCCTGTTCGACGAAGTAACGCGCGGTGCGCAGGCCAACGTAGCGGTCAGCGGGATGGAGCAGAAGACCGGCGCTGCTACTCCAAGCCTGGCGATTGACGTCGATTACGGTGGCCGTAGCGTCGATGTGGGTTGGGAAGGGCGAGGTCTCGCCGCTGCCGTTCGGATCGGTAGCAGGCTCTTCTTCAGGGGGGCTGAAGTCAATGCTCAGAACGTGCTGTCCGCCGGCGTCGGTACGGGAACTGAAGGAGGCGCGACCGAGGTAACCGGAACGTCCTGGATGGCCCCACCACGGGTACCATTTTCCAAATACGAATTCGGACCAGTTCGGTGGTTCATAGGAACCTTCCGAGGCCTCGACATTCCAACTTACTTCTGCGTTGGGAAGGGGGCCGCCGGCAAAGTAGCTGGCGCTGACGGTCGTCAAGGCGCGGCCTCCGGCGATGTGGGGACCTTCGCTGACGGTAGCGCTGACTTCGTATTCGGGGCGGCGGAACTCCTGAATCTGAAAGACATGGTCATAGCGTGATTCGTGGTCGTCGTCTGAGGCGGACTGTATTTCGATCCAGGCATAACCCAGATTGACGTTTTCGGGCAGGTCGAACTGGAAGTTGAAACCCCCCAAGGGATTTACAGTGGCGTTGCCCGAGTGAATCTGGTTATGGGATGAATCACGAACTGTGTAGTTGAGCGAAGGGGCCCTCCCTTCTGGCAGGAGGCTTACGTCCCCTTGCGGGCTGCGTTCAATTTGGCGCATCCAGCCTTTGACGCTGACAGTTTCGCCGGGGCGGTACATTCTGCGATCGTCGAAGACAAAGTAGCGAATGGCGGGGCGCTCTGCGCGCTGCTGCCATCCGTTCCAACCGGTTTCGGTGCGGTAGTATTCGTAGCGGTTTTCGGGCAGGAATGCTATATCATCGCCGCGTCGGGCGAGGAGCAGTTGGGCGCTATTGCGGGGCAGTTCTAAGCGCACTGTGCCGGTGTCGTCCGTGGAGTCTTGCACGTCCTGCGGCCAGAGGGTGACCTCTACGTCTGCCAGCGGCGCGCCGTCGTCCAGACGGTTGGCCCACACGTACATCTCATTGGCGTCAACGAAGGCGTCCAGGCCGATCTCGGTCACCTGGACCCAACTGATGATGCGCGCGTCCTGAAGCTGTCTGCCGAGAAGGCCTGTGAGGATTCCGCTCTCTGGCTCGATGTACAGGATAAGGTGGCCTGTGCCGCTGTCGAGTGCGCCGGACAGATCGATTTCTGTTTCGACCAATGTGTCGAATTGGCGGTTAATCTCCAGCGAGCGCTCCAGGACCAGCTCGCCGGGGGGCAGGGTGCGGTCGTCGCGCCAGTGGTTGCTGCGCCACTGCTGGTATTCGACGAACTGTTCCGGCGCGACGCGATAGGCGCGCACATTGACGGCGTAGACATTGACAGTGTAGACGGGGAATGACGTAGTGCCGTAAGGATCCAGAATGGTAATCGGGCCTTGGCTCCCGGAGGTGAGGAATGCCTCGGCCGGCCCGATCGTGAACTGGGTCTGTGCATTCTCGGCCAGTGACTGACCGAATTGGTCTGTCAGGTCAGCGGCGACGGTCACGTCGTAGGTGGCTCTTCCCTTGGTGTTACCTACGATCCAGATGGAGTCGCCGAAGACTTCGTATGAGACGAAGTCGAGCTCCGGTTCGATGGAGATGAGGGAAGGGTCGAAAGACTCGGTGTCAATGGGATTGCTGAATCGCAGGGACAAGGGGGTACTGGGCGGGCAGTGGGCGTCTCCTCCCCATGCGCACTCCCGCTGTCGGAGCACAAACGGGCCGGGCGTCCTGAAGCTGTAGCTCTGGGGGTGGGCTGTAACGAGAGGACCCTCGGCGGACGGG
This sequence comes from Caldilineaceae bacterium, assembly GCA_958295845.1. Classification (GTDB taxonomy): domain Bacteria; phylum Chloroflexota; class Anaerolineae; order Caldilineales; family Caldilineaceae; genus Bin5. The sequence continues at coordinate 1,926,063 of OY282376.1, read as the reverse complement.
GCACCGGGTGTGATTGTTACGGTCACGGTGGTGTCGGCAGGAAGAGTTTCACCGGACACGAACGCCAGCCACCTATTTCCCGTGGACCTGGCTATCAGGCGTTCAACGCGGGAATCGGCGGCGATTTCTTCCTGGCTTGCATGGCGGACTGTGTACTGGCGGCCCTGGGCGGTGACCTGGATGAATTCGATCAGCGCGGCGGGATCGATGTTTTGGTCGAAGGCGACGAAGAGGACCGGTTCCCGGCCGACCGGGCCGCGGGTCGGCCAGGCGTTTTGCAGCGTCGGCGCAGGGGTCCGGAAGGTCCAGCTGACAGGCTCTGCCAGTTTCGTCCCGTCGGCGGCCAGAGTGCCTGCAGGAATGGTGGCCGAGAATTCGGTTGCCATAGGCATTCTGCCATTGCTGTCAGCGCCGGCTTGAAATAGCAGGGTCCTTGTGCCCACCCAGCGCCAGTTGCCGGGGACTGCGGGCTTGAGCTCGACCGGTATGTCCTCCGCGGCCAGCTCCTGGTGGGTGGTGAGTGGGACCATAGGATGACTGAAGGTTACGCTCAGTTGTGGTGCGAGAGGGACAGCGCCTTCGGGTGAAAAGCGGAGCACTGCCAGGGGGTCGCCTGCCTGGTTAACAGGGGGCAGCTCGGCTTCGGGGGGAGGAAAAGGCAGTTCCACTTCCTGGCCGGGGCGCGGCGGGGGAAGGTTCTGATCGGGGAGACGCACCTGGGCGACATCACCCGGTTCCTCCTGGAGGGGAGGCAGACGGCCCAGCAGATCCTGAATTTGCTCTTGTGAAAGAGGCGTCGTCTCGGCTAGGGGAGGACGGGCCTGGCCGGGGTCCCAGTCGGACTGGCCTTCGCCTAGCGCAAAGGGCGGGGAAACTGATTCGTCGAAATCCTGCTCGAAGAGATCAGAGTATTCGTCCACGAAAACGTCGACAAAGGGTTCCTCTTCAATTGGAGCTGGTGCAAGGGCGCTACTCAGAGCCGGACCCTCTGACGTGTTCGCATTACATCCAAGAGATGTGAGGGCGATCAAAAACGGCAGCAAGAGTAGGGGAATGCGTTTTGACATGGCTCCAGGCTCCTTAGGGAACTGACCTTTGCGCTTGACTTTAGTCTTCACGAGTATCTTCTAAGCCAAATATGTAGCGTGTGTGTGGACCAGACCTTCAGCCCCGCCGCCACTCGCGGGCTCTCTCATCGTGTACTCGTTGGCCGCCGCCACCTTGGACGGGAGGCACCGCTGGAATGACGGTGTACGGTGGGCGAGGCGTGTTCTTGGAGGGGGGCGTTGCGGGGGCGCAGCCCCTGCATAAGGGAGGGCCGAAGGCCCGACCGCCCCAAAGACCGAGAATGAGGAGAGAGTATACACCTTCGCTCGCTTCGTTCAGGGTTGGGAATCAGAAGCAGCTGAGTTGTTTCGCTTCTGGTTTTCATTGAACTGCAGTAGTCGGAACTGCCGTGGTCTGTGGTCGGATTGTCTGAATCAGGATTTGCTGGACCTTTTGGGATTTGGGGATGACGGTGGTCTCCTGGGGCTTGGGGGATACAAGTGTTGGACCGGAGATTATGGGCGTTTGATGGGAGTGCGCGGGCGTTGGCATTTTTGGGGTGTGTTATGTCGCGCCAAGTCTACGTATGTCGCGCGTTTTTCGTTTTTTTCTGACGCTGTTCTGGTGCTTTTTTGGATTTGTCAGCCCGTCTGCGGGGTCGATTTCGGGACGAATATGGGTGGACGGGCAGTTGGATGTCACGAAATTGGTTCTGGCATGTTTTCTGTTGGAACTGGCGCTCTTGGCTATGAATTCGCTTTCTGGACAACTCATTGCCCTTACATTATACAACAGAATTCTTGTCTTTTGGGGAGTAATTTTCGGGATGGGTCCGTTTCAGCCCAATTGGTATCAATTCCTGACTCTTTTCGTTACGACTAAACCCTTTACAGCGCCTGGGTGGACAGAATTTTCAGTCACGCTGCCCTGCGGGCAATCTCATCGTGTACTCGTTGGCCGCCGCCACCTTGGACGGGACGCACCGCTGGAATGACGGCATATGGTTGATGAGGCATGATTTTGGAGGGGGCGTTGCGGGGGGCGCGGAACTACAGTGGCTAGTGGATAGTGGATAGTGGATAGTGGGTTGAGGATGCCGGTTGGCGTGTAAACACCTTTCTATAGACGCGTTGCTGGGGAAGAATACACACGGTGGCTAGCAAGGGCGGGGCGTTGCGGGGGCGCGGAACTGCAGGGGTCAGGGGTCAGGGGCCAGGGGTCAGGGGTCAGGGGGATGAGACAGAAATGGGGAAGAGACACTGCTGGCTAGACATTCTGCTGGGGAAGAACACACACGGTGGCTAGCAAGGGCGGGGCGTTGCGGGGGCGCGGAACTGCAGGGGTCAGGGGTCAGGGGCCAGGGGTCAGGGGGATGAGACAGAAATGGGGAAGAGACACTGCTGGCTAGACATTCTGCTGGGGAAGAACACACACGGTGGCTAGCAAGGGCGGGGCGTTGCGGGGGCGCGGAACTGCAGGGGTCAGGGGTCAGGGGTCAGGGGTCAGGGGCCAGGGGTCAGGGGTCAGGGGGATGAGACAGAAATGGGGAAGAGACACTGCTGGCTAGACATTCTGCTGGGTAAGAACACACACGGTGGCTAGCAAGGGCGGGGCGTTGCGGGGGCGCAGCCCCTGCACAAGGGAGGGCCGAAGGCCCGAACGCCCAATAATTCGAGGAAAGAGGGGAGAGGAGTGAGGAGAGAGTTAACACCTTTACTCGCCTCGTTCAGGGTTGCGAATCAGGTGCGGCTGACCAGTTACCTTGACGAATCCATAGGGCACGCGGCAGTTGCTACCTACCTTACACGGTGGGCACTGCGTTGCATGTATCAGAGGCCAAGGTTGTTAAGTAACATCTCGAAGAACTCTGCTCCTAGGTAGGCGGCCAAAGCGTGTTTGATAATCTTGCCACTTATGACCACTACAAGAAACCGCAACACGGGCATCCTCAGGGCGCCGGCGAGGATGCCGGCGAAATCGAAGATTGGGAGGGGGAGGATGGCAAGAATGAACAGAGCGGGGGAGGTAAAGCGGGTGGTCATGTTGTGGAGAAAGGTATTGAACCTTCCTTCGCGGTTGACGAGATTGCGGCCGGCTTTGCCGGCGAGGTAGCCTGAAAGTTCGCCCAGTCCGCTGCCGATGCCGGCAACGACTCCGAGGAGGAGGGGATTCAGGTGGGCGCCGAGGGCGAGTATGAGGGCCAGCCCGGGGGCGGGCAGAATTACGGTTGCGCTTCCTATCAGGCTGATAAGGAAGCTGCTGAGGTACCCCCACTGGCTGAACCGCTGAACCAGCTCTCTCTGGGTGCCGAGCCAGAAGGCACTAAAAACGATTGCCAGGATTCCCAATACCTGTAGAGCGGTAATCCACGGATTGGGTCCTGAGGAATCCTGGTCCTGTTTGACGGCTTCATCCTGGAAGGTCGCAACCTCGTCGCCCCCTATTTGCCGGGCCTCGTTTTGAATCAGTTCTGTGTCGCTGGTAGGGTTCATGGCATGGCTCGGGCGTGAGTTCTGCGCATTCCGATGCGGGGCGTGGGAGCGCTAACTCAAGATGGCTCTCTTTGATCAGATACCTAAGTTACTCTAGCAGACTGCAGTGTTTATCCTGCAGTGTTTATCCTGCAGTGTTTATCCTGCAGTGCTATTCCTGCAGCGTTTTTCCTGCTGTGTCACTCCTGCTGTGACATCTGAGCATAGAGGGCGTTGGGTGGTACAGGCAGACAACCGCTTTCTGCTTCTTCAGGCCTGGTTCAAGTCGTCCTATTCAAGAGTGTGCTCAACGGCGGGCGAGTGAAGGCGCGTCAAGTTAGCCTCTGCCCTACTTACCTATTCGCCGAATGGTAGACGGACCAGAGGGCGGCAGGGCCAATCAGCGGGCTCCCGGTTATTCGCCTTCTTCAATCTCGATGGTTTCGAGAAGATCGCCAGGAGAACTGGCTGCCATCGGATCGCGTAGCGAGATTGAGGAGAGCACTTCCATGCCTTCGACGACCTCGCCGAAGATCGTATGGTTGCCGTTCAGCCAGGGTGTTTCGGCGAAAGTGATGAAGAACTGGCTGCCGTTGGTATTTGGCCCGGCGTTTGCCATCGCGAGGAGGCCGGCGCGATCGAACTGTAGGCTGGCTACGATTTCGTCCTGAAATTGGTATCCCGGGCCGCCGGCACCGCTATTGGAGGGATCTCCGCCCTGGGCCATGAAGTTTTCCAGCACTCTGTGAAAATGAGTGTCGTTGTAGAAGCCGTCACGGGCCAGAAAGACGAAGTTGTTGACCGTAACCGGGGCTTCTGCGGCAAACAGTTTGATGCGAATATCTCCTTTCTCGGTCTTGAAGACGGCGTGGTAGACGGCTTCGGAATCGATGGTCATATCGGGACTTGCTTCGTACATGCCATTGCGTTCAGCGGGCTCGAGGGCAGCGGCTGCGCCCTCTTCGACTGCCTGAGGCTCTTCAACTGCCTGAGGTTCTTCAACAGCAGGGGTGGGAGGGGCAGTACAGGATGTTATGGCGAGCGCGATGAGTATCAGGATGCAGATTGACAGATTTGCGCGAGTCTTCTGGAATCGGGAGGCGTTTCGGGTCGTGGTGACCATGCGTTTGGAGACAGGGAACAAAATAAACTCCTTTTCGGATTGGATCGGAAGGGAAGGCAGCGTGAGTAGGATTCCCACATTCAGTTTTGCTGAAATTCGAGCTTCCACAGAGCGAACAACGCCAGCAGAAGAGCGGTCGAACCGACAACGAGGGCCTCCTGCAAGTTGGCTTGTGTCAAGAAAATGGAGGCCAGACCGGTTCCTCCTGTAATAAGATAACACAGAAGGACTGCTTCGCGCTGACTTCCCGTTCGCCGGGCAAGCCTGTGGCTGACATGATCTTTGCCGGGCGTGGTGAGAGGATTTCTGCCGCGGCGCAGGCGGCTGAAGAAGACAAGGCTGGTGTCGAATAGGGGCAGGGCCAGCACGAGAATCGGAATCATCCAGGTGATGCTGGCACTGTTGGCGGGGAAACGCAGTTTGATACCGACGGCGGCCAGAAGGAAACCGAGGAACAGGCTGCCTGTGTCGCCCATAAAGACGCGAGCCGGATTCCAGTTATAGACTAGAAAGCCGAGGCAGGCGCCGCAGAGGGCAGCAGCAAGGGTACCCACCAGATATTGATCGCTCATTGCGGCCAGGAGCATGAAGAAGGCCGCGGCAATGGTGGCAACGCCGCTGGAGAGCCCGTCCATATTGTCCAGCAGATTGAATGCGTTTGTGATGCCGACGACCCAGAGCAGAGTCAGGGCTATGTCCAGGATCCCGTGAAAGAGGCGGACTTGCACGCCGGAGAGGATGAGAACGGTGGCGGCGGCCACCTGAAACAGCAATTTGAGGTAGCTCCCCATGCCGCGGCTGTCGTCGAGTGCGCCGACGATACTGACGAGCGTGGCGCCGACGGAGATACCGACGACTTCGTTGACATAGCTGCGTTCACCCCAGAGGACGAGGGCGGCGATAAAGGCCACATAGATTGCAATGCCACCCATCAGCGGCACGGGAGCGCTGTGGACTTTGCGCGCTGAAGGGTTGTCCAGTATGCCGAATTTCAGGGCGGCATAGCGTACCAGAGGTGTGCCGCCGATGGCGATTACCAGGGCGCTCGCTGCCATAAGAAGAAAGGAACTCATTTTCCCACCACGGTTCGGTAGCGATCCGGCTATTCCAGTGAGTCGACAAAGGATTGGATTAGGGCCTTCTCGCTGTCGGGGGCGAGAGACAGAGCAGTTTGGGCGAACTGGCGAGCTTGCTGGTTGTTGCCCAGGCCGGTCTGTACCTTAGCCAGTTGGAACGGAAAGCGGTAGTCTTCGGGATCGAGTGCTATGAGGCGGTGCAGGATATCGTCTGCTTCCTGTAGTTGGCCGTTTTCTACATTGACCTCGGCGACCAGGCGATACACGGCGATCTCCAAGTCTCTGTGGCCGTAGCCGCTCTCAATCAGTGTGACGGCACGGTCAGCCCACTGGGATGCCTCTTCCCGGCGGTCGAGAATGCGTGACAGAACGATCAAGTTGCGCGCGGCGTTCAGGTCGGTTGGATGGTGCTCGAAAGCCTTGCCAATGGTCTCATAGGCGCCGTCGAGGTCGCCGGCGTTCGACAGCGCCGAGCCCTTTTGGGTGAGCAGTGCCAGGCTATTTGGAAGCTTTTCCAGACCGCGGTCCAGAATATGGGACAGTTTCTCTGGCTGGTTCGAAAAGGAATACAGCTCTGCCAGGAAGGCATAGGTATTTTCGAAGCCGTCGTCCAGGGTCAGGCTGTGTTGAAAGGAGGATTCCGCCTCTTCGAGCCGGTCCATCGAGGCCAGAACCTGGCCGCGTTCATTCCAGAGATGGGCTACATTCGGACTCAGAGACAGGGCGGAGTCATAGTACTGCAGGCTCTTTTCCAGTTCAGGAATCCGGTCTTGCGTATCCAAGGTCAGAGTCGACCAGCGACGGTGCAACCGGGCAAGGTTTGCAGTGTGGTCGGTGTTAAGCGGATTTATTTCCTGGGCCTTAAGCAGAACGGCCTTAGCAGCTGACAGTACGTCGGCCTGACTTAGTCGAGATATGTCATCGGCATCCAGACTCAGGACGTCCTGGAGAGAGGGTTCAGCGGGTAAGGTGGCGGAACTTTCTTTGGGCGCCTGAGCCGCTCTTTCGAGCAGGCTGCGTCCGAGGAAGAGCATATAGTAATCTTCAGTGGGTCGAACTGCGAGTGCCCGCCGATACAGGTCGGAACTCTCTGACCAGGCACCGGCCAAATCAAAGCTTTGGCCTTGCTTGTAGAAGACATCCGCTTTCACCTGGGCGATATTGACGCTCCCTATAATGTAAAACACGGTGACGGAGAGCAGTATGCCTGAGCCTGCAGTAGCCAGACCTCGACGCCACCACGCTCGCGTCGTATCTGCCAGAGTACGCCACGCCAGGACAATGCCTGCCATCAGACACCAGAGGACGACAAGCCAGGTAAACATGCTATAGCGATCGGCTATTTGGTCGAGTTGTTGGGCAACTGTGCCGGTCTGGGCTCCTGGTAGCAGACGGGCGGCGTGAAAGAGGCCATACAACAACCAACCAGTGAACAGTACCAAGCCATACAGGGCCGCCGACTGGGCTAACCGGCGTCCAAAGCCCGAATCATTGCCTCGAACCTGTGCTTCATTGCGGCGGCGCCGTGAAGGAGGCTTTTTTTTCTCCTGCCCAGCTAACTTCAGTACAGGTTGGCGCAGCATGGCCACGGCCGTGCCTATTCCTGTTGCGATCAACCAGGTGAAAAGGACCAGCCAAAGGATGTCAGACAAGTTGCCTCCGGCCAGGGCGGGAACGGAGGCGCCCAAACCTGCAAATGTAATCGTGAAGGGGTTCGTGAGCCGGTGGTAGTTGACAGTATAAAGGAAAACTAATGTCATCATTACGAGAAGATCCGGCAGAACGGTAGCAGGCAGGCCGATGTCCCAGGTACTGAAGAATGATCCATCCCGGCGGCTACCGCGGCGAGACTTTGCCCGGGCTGCGGACCTCCTGCTTCCCCCGCTCACGTTTCCTTCCCTCTTTAGCGCTTCCTGATCTGCAGAGACACCGCCGGCGACGACGGATTCGGGGAGGAGCCAGCGCATTCCCAGGCCAAGCAGCAATGCTGCGATAATCCAGAAATAGATGCGTGTGGCTGCAATCGCTATTCCAAGATGTATTTCGACATAGTGGGCAGTGATTGCAGACAGGGAGGCAACCAGCAGGAGCAGGCGAGGGCGATGCGTGTTTTCAGTTGGCGACTCCGGTTGAATGAAGACGGCGAGAGTGACGTAAGCGATCAGCCCGAGTATCAGTCCAGTCGGCCAGTTTACGCCCAGGAAGCCGACACTTGCGCCGCGTGCCAGGAACAGGACGCTGAGAAGGACGCCGCCTCCTACAAGCATGGAAAAAAAGAGTATGACGTCGCGGCGAGAACGAATGAGCCCGAGCCAGCGCACCGTCCAGAAAAAGATAGACAGAAAGAGGAAAGAATTGGCGAGGAAGCCAAAAAGGCCTGTCATTGCCAGACTGTCCCAGGTTTCGTTGTGGGCGCGGTCAGGGCTGGCGTTGCGGGCCTCCCACTGGCCCAGTTCAGGAGGATAGAAGGGATTGAACGCCATCCACATTGTTTCCGGGCCGTAGCCTATCAGAGGGCGCAGTGGATTGAAAGGGTCCTCGCTACCGTCGGGATATGTTAGCGGCCTGTGGGGAGAGATCATCGCCGCGGTGCCCTCCCAGATGAGCACGCGGACGCGTCCTGTGCCGGTGGCGCTATCCAACATTGTGGTCAGACGTCCCCAGATAGGAATGTGACGAAGTGAGTGACCCAATGCGGTCGTATTGAGGAGAATAAGCACTACGAGTCCTGCCGCACCCAGCCCGGCCCAAGCAGCCGTCCACACGCGGTAGTTGCGTGGACGCATACCTGTCAGGAGAAGCAGAACAAAAATGTACATTCCGCTGGCGAGGCCAAGCCAGGGACCGCGACTTTGGGACCAGAATATGGCGAGCAGTTGAACGACAAGAACGAACAGGTAGGAACCGCCCGCAATCACGCCGGCCAGACTTGGGTCGGCGGTAGGGCTCTGTCGTTCCTCTGTCGACGCTGCGTCTGCGCCCGGTTGGGGCCCGCTGGACAGCAAGAAGGCGAAGCAGGAGAAGGCGCGTTCAAGTGTGAGGAAAAAGGCCATGATCAGATGTGCCGCGAGAAAAATCGGGTTCCCGGCGTTGGCGGTTATCCGGTTGGTCACATCCTGGCCCCAAGGCAGGGGATCCTTGCCGAAGTGCTGGAAGACGCCGTAGACGGCGATAGGCAGGCTGGTGATGATTACGGTATGTTGAAGACGCCGCAGCTGGGACGGCTGTCTCAGGTGGGCCGCGGTGAGGAGGGCGATAATCAGATAGCTGAAGAAGGTATAGGCGCCCTGGAGCCGGTGATAGGAGCCCCACCAGCTGACGGCCGGGGAAATGCTAAGGAGAGTACTTAGCGCATAGGCGACGGCCAGAAGGATTACGGGAAGAAGTAGCGGCTGCTTCCAGAGGGTACCAAGTTTCCATTGGAAGTTGGGGTGCTCATTTTCGGAGGCTGACGGGGTCCGTTCGCCCGCGTTGGGCATTCGAGCACCGGCGGGCAGCCAGAGGCGGCCACCGTCGACAATCTTTACCAGATAGGCCAGGAGCATGACCAGGGAGATAGTACGTATCAGGCTGATCTTGTCTGGTTCGAAGACGCGGCTGGAGTAGGTGTTGAAAAAGAGAGGCGCGATGATCAAGGCGGCGAGCCAGCCTGCCTCGATGACGGATTCACAGTATTTTTGAATTTTCGTGTGGCGCATTCGTGGAACCGATCAGTTGGCGACTGCAGCGCGATAGGTGTGCAAGGGGATTGCCGGACGCTGGTCCAGACAGTCTCTCGATACTGAAGGCACAAGGTATGCCATGTAGAGCTGGTTAAAGAAGAGACTCCAATCGGCTTGCTTACGCTTGGTTCTCGAGGCTGACCTTTTGCCAAGCTTGCGCCAACTCGGTGAAGGCCAGAGCGGGCTCGTTGGGCCGCGTGTCATGAAATCTCCCTGTATTGTAGGTCAGGACCAGCTCCTGCCGGGCGCGGGTGATTCCGACGTAGAGAAGGCGCAGGCGCTCGGCGGCAATTTCTTTACGAGCTTCGCGGGTGGCGTCTCCCTGGACATATTCGTCGAGCGTACCCATGTGCAGCTGCCTGGTCTGTTCCAGAGCTTCTTCGGTCAGGTTTAGGCTGTCGCGAACGAACCTGGGCTGCCCACGGTAGTATTCGTCGTCGGCGCCGCTGGGGAAACTGTAGTTGCTGACGGATGCCAGATGGACGCGATCCCATTCCAAGCCTTTGGCCGTGTGCATGGTCGCAATCGTCACCTTGCCGGCGGGGGGTTCAAAGCCTCGCGTCTCTTCGCCAAAGCCGAGAAAGCGGCGCTTGTTGGCACCGGCCTGCTCCAACTCCTTTGTCAGTTCGGGCAGTCGCAGTTCGGGCTGTTCTCGGACTATGTTTGCCAACAGTATAGCTGCGCTATGGGCCAGAGCACGTTCCGGGGCTTCGGTGAAGAGATCCTGACCCAGCGTCAGGACCAGTTCGTCGACGGGTAGAACCGCGGCTGAACACCAGCGTCTCAGGTCTTGTTGGAATCGATCGACGATGGGGCGGAAGCCGTCAAAGTCGTCGATCCAGCCGAGCTCCTGCAGCCAGTCGTCCCCGGCAGTTGGGTAGACGAATCGTTCTGGAAGACGCAGCTGGCCCAGTGCTTTGCCGAAGCGTATGACTGGCTGCGGCAACTCGTTCTGCTGAGCATTCTGGCCGTCACTGGCATCAGGTTCAAGCCAGGATGGAGGCCGATTCTCTTCGTCAGCCGGGGAGGACTCCGCGTCTGGTTCTGCAGCGGCGTGGGTGCAGCGTCGCCGCGCCCACCAGACATCGGTCCACAGTGAATTAAGGTGGGAAGGGTTGGCGGGCTGGCTGATGTAGCGCATGGCCTTGACGAGCGCGTCAACGGCCACGCGAGTGGTACTCGTGGAGCGGAGCAACGAGTCGTCGAAGGGGAGGCCGGCGTCTTCGAAGGCTTGGCTGAACTGGGCGCCGCGGTAGTTGTCGGGGACGAGGACGGCCACCGACTTGGCGGGATGCTTAGGCAGCCAGCGTTTCAGGCTGGCGACCAGAATTCTGATCTCATCGGCGGGTGTGAGCGGCGGGTCATAGAAGTAGACGGCCGGATCGCCGGGTTCGGGATTGCGCTGCGGATCGTCCTCGTTGGTGGGCAGAATGTATGGGAGGGAAAGGGCTTGGTCCGGGGAAAGAACAGGATGCTCTTGGCGGGACCAGTCGATGAAGCAGTTGGCGAGATCAATGATCGGCATGGCGCTGCGGCCCGAGTCGGGCAGGGGCAAGGATTGAACTGTCTCTCTATCCACGAAATCTCGGAGGAAACGCGGGTCGGCGCTGGTAAAGGTGGTGTTAATGGCCTGGTTGGGGTCTCCGACACGGACCCAGTTTCCGTGGGCGGAGGTCAGGAGGGAGAGCATCTGCTCTTGCAGGGCGCTGCTGTCCTGGGCTTCGTCTTCGAGCACGAAGGGCCAGCGTTGTTGGAGACGGGCAAGGAGGTTCTCATCGGTTTCGAGGGCCTGGAGCGCGAGGAGGATCAGGTCGTCAAAGTCGACGCCGCCGCGTACGCCGAGGCCGCGCTGGTAGTCGCGGCAGACCTGGAGCCCAAATGACAGCAGAGGCCAAGAACCGGACTGCTGCTGCAGTAGATTTTCCAGCGTCTCGGGGTCGGCGCGCAGCTCCTTGACGCGACGGATGACCGCGTCGGCAATCTCCTGTGCGGTAGGAGGCAGAAGACGCTCCATGTTTCGGGGGTTCTGAAGGTCCTCTGTTTTGACGTAAGCGCCAAGAAAGTCGGGGTTGGACTGCAGGTAGTTGTTGACCGCCTGCCGTTTGATGTCCTGGCTCGTTCTTTCGTCGATGATGTCGAAGTCTTCACCCAGGGCAACCAGACCTGGGCGCTCGCGCACGATCTCATGGGCGAGACTGTGGATCGTTCCCACGCGGAAGCCGCTGGGGAGCAGGTGGCGGCTCTCGACGACACGACCGATGCTGCTGCGGAAGTTTTCTGCGGCTGCGTTGGTGAAGGTGACGACCAGGACTTCGCGATCGTCCAGGGGGCCGGAGGCTGCGAGCTTGTGTACCAGTTTGGCGGCGAGGCGGCTGAGGGTGAAGGTCTTGCCGCTGCCGGGCACGGCGCTGATACCGAGGCGACCTCCCTCATAGTTGAGGATCTCCTCCTGGGCAGGGCGCAGTTGCTGTTCAGCGGCCATGAAATTGCTGGCAGATGGCGGGCAGGTATGCCGATGGCGAACGAGATAGCGGGACAGCCCCGGAGCTGAGACGCGCAGTGGGGTGAGCGGGGGTAGGTTGGAAGCGCACTTCGATCTCAGGCCAGTGGTGCGAGAACTCTGAGGACGCCTACAAACTGGCCCTTGGCATCGAGACTGGCGTGCGTGATCAGTGCGGGGCCGGATCGGCCGTCTTCCAGCTTAATCGTCATCTTGCGATCGCGGTGAAGCTCGACCATCGTCTTGGTGGCATTCAGGTTCCTGGTATTGTAGTAGATTCGGACGCGATGGCCTTCGGGGTGGTTGTCGCTGCCGAACTCCACGATCTTGACTTCGTCCAGCATAGCCACGGGCTCGGCCACCTGGTCCAGATAGAGCATTGCTTTCATACAGAGCCTTCCGCGTTATTGGGTCGAAATGAATCGCTCAGCCTGCATGCACGGGAACAGGGCTCCGGGGTAGAAACGCCCGCTTCCAATCAGTGGCCAGCCTCGCTCCCGCGGCATGCTGCGGCGATCAGATCTGTTGCAAGTCTGAGGCATTTTAGCAGATCGCCGATTGTCAGAGCAAACTTGACGACCCTTTCGGGCCGTAGATCGTGCTGAACGGATCGGGCCGTTAACTGGTCGGCACCCAAGCGCGTGGTGCGATGCCTTCGACATGGGTCTTGACGTCGACGACGGCCGGCCGGCCTGAGGCGAAGGCGCGGTCGAGGGCCCCGGGGAGCTCACCCGGTCTGTTGACGGTGATGCCGAGGGCACCGAAGGACTCGGCAATCCTGGCGAAGTCGGCGTCCTCAAAGAGCCAAAGCTCGTCGGAGCCGGCGGTCCGGCCCCCGTATGTCTGCTCTACGCCGCCCTGTTCCTGATTGAGAGAGTGGTTGTTATTGACGACGGTTACGGTGTTGATGCCGCAGCGGGCGGCTGTCTCGAGCTCGGCGATGTGATACCAAATGCCGCCATCGCCGGTGAAGCAGAGGACGGGGCGGTCGGGCTGCGCGCATTTGGCTCCCATGGCGGCGGGCAAGCCCCAGCCGAGCGATCCGGAGCAGCGAATGTAGCTCTGGTCGGCGTGTTTCAGGTCGAGCATGGTGCCGGTCCAGACGCCGGCGTGGCCGGTGTCGGAGACGAGGATGGCATCGGAGGGCAGGTAGTCGCTCAGTTCGCGGCAGAGGCGCTCGGGGCGCATGGGAAGGATGTCCGAGTCGACCAGATGAGCCATTTCTGTTTTCCATTCGCGGACCTTTTCCTGAACGCGGCCGACCCAGGCCTGGCGGGGGTCTGCGGGGGCGGCGCGGTCGATCATGTGCCTGAGGCTGGTCTTGACATCCCCCTGCAGGCCGACCTGGACCGGGTAGTTGCGGCCGATCTCTTCGGGGTTGATGTCAAGCTGGATGATGGGGGTGCCCTGGGGAGGAATCTGGTATCCATTGGTCACCTGGCCGCCGGTGTGGCTGCCGATGAAGAAGACGAGGTCGGCTTCACACAGGAGCTGGTTGGAGCAGGCGCGGGAGTATGAGCCGGGGACACCGACGGCCAGTTCGTGGTCGGCGGGGAACATGTTTTTGGCATTGAGGGATGTTGCCACGGGGACGTTGAGCTTTTCGGCCAGTTCGATGAGCTCGTTGCGGGCATCGGAGGCCACGACGCCGCCGCCGGCGACGATGACGGGGCGTTGGGCCTGGTTCAGGAGCTGGAGAGCGGCGTCGATTGCGGACGGCTCGGCAGCGGGTCGGAAGGGGGGCAGGTGTGTGAAGGCTTCTTCAACGATGACTTCGAGGTCTGCCTCCAGTTCGACGACTCCCTGGCCGGCGATTCCCTCCAGGTCCAGGTGTGCGGGGCCGGGTGTGCCGGTGGTGGCGGCTCGAAATGCCTGGCGGAGGTAGACGGGCAGATGTTCGGGCGTCGAAACGTAGGCGCTGTACTTGGAAATAGCCGAGAACGGATTGACGTGGTCGACCTCCTGGTAGGCGTGTCGCTGCTGGTTGATAAGGAGCTCTTTACCGGTGAGCGCGACGACAGGGGAGCAGGCGAGGTAGGCGTCCTGCAGACCGGCCGCCAGGTTGACGGCGCCGACGGCCTGGGCCATGCAGAAGCCTGGACCACGGCGGACGCGTGCGTAGGCGTCGGCCATGTAGGCAGCGGCTTTTTCGCCGTGGGTCTGCACGCGCTTGATCCCCAGTTTTTCCATCTCCATAAGAGCCAAGGGGCCGATATAGGGCATGAAGAAGACGTGGGTGATTCCATATCCATGTACCGTTTCGGCGATGAACCGGCCACCGGTCATGCTAGGCATTGGTAGTTCTCCTGAAGGACTCGAGGTTGGGGTGGAAGAAGGGTTGGATGGGTTGGTACTATTGATAGCATCAGTTGGGTATCTTTGCAATCCGCAAACGAGAGTTTGCTTGGGATTGATGGTTGTCTGAATCAGGATTAGTGGTTGTTTTCTTTGTATTTTCGGGATGACTCTTATCCTGAGAGTGTTATGTGGCGCTCGTGTGAATGTTTATGAGAGTTTACGAGAGATTACGAGAGTTTACTTGCGTTTGGTGGTAGTCTGAATCAGGATTTACATGAGTTCTTGGGATTTTCTGGATGGCTGGTGTCAAGGGGGTGTAATGAGGCGCTCGTATTAGAGTTCATGAGAGTTTACGAGTGTTTACGAGTGTTTACGAGAGATTACGAGAGATTACGAAAGTTTGTTTGCGTTTGGAGGTTGTCTGAATCAGGATTTACGTGATTTTCTTGGATTTGCAGGATGGTTGGCGCCCTGGGCGCGTGATAGGGCGCTCGTGTGAGAGTTCATGAGAGTTTACGAGCGTTTATGTGAGATTGTTTGTGTTTGACTATTGCCTGAATCAGGATTTGCGGGACTTTTCGACATGGGCGAATGCCAGGGATTTCGGCGTGGAGAGGACGGATCTGAACTTCCATTGGGCAGCGATTGTGTTCTCAGTCCGGTCCCTTCGGCGTCAAATACCACTATATATTATTTTATAAAAATAGTTTGGCCGTTATCTGGGCGTTATAGCACATTTGTACGTGAGAGTCGAGAAAAAAGCCCTGCAAGTTGCATCTTGGATCTGGTGTGGAAACAGTCTGGCAGGGAGATTGTGCCGGAGGCGACTGGGATTGTCTACAGGCTCCTTGGGAGACCCAGGGCAGGCACAAGGCCTGCCCCTACGGGAGCGTTGGGGGGGGGGACACTGTTGGCCCGCCACCTTGCTGGGGAAGAATGTGCACGGTGGCGAGCAAGGGCGGGGCGTTGCGGGGGCGCGGAACTGCAGGGGTCAGGGGTCAGGGGTCAGTAGTCATTGAGTTCTTGCCGGACTGGGGAGGTTCTGGCAGGTGGTTGCGATTGAGTCTACAGTGTATACGTGCTATGATCTGGGGCGTGGTTCAGGTGCCTTTGGAGAGAGCGGGGTGCGGTTGGGGTTTGGGTGCTGTTGAGAGGGTTGCAGGCAGTGCGGTTGCTTGGCGCGGGCTGCGTCGGCTGGGACTTTTTTCCGCTTTCGGGGCACTCTTTTTTGGGATCCGATGTATCTACCTTTACGTTCCGACAGCTGCGGATAGCTGTGGGGCCAGAGTCAAGGATTGAAAGGAAGCAGGTGTGTCGAAAATTCTCAAGGTTGGGGTAGTGGGTGTCGGCGGGATCGCCAAGGCGCATATGCCTGGTTGGACCGCTTCGGAGGATGCGGAGGTTGTAGCGGGGAGTGACATTTCCGAGGAGGCGCTGGAGAGGTGGGGCGCGCTGCATGGGGTGACGAAGCTGGAGAGCGACCCGGCGGCGTTGTTCAGTGATCCGGATATAGACATTATCGATGTGTGCACGCCTAACCGGTACCATGCCCCGATTGCGATCGCGGCGCTGGAGGCGGGCAAGCATGTACTATGCGAAAAACCGCTGGCGCCGACGCCGGAGGAGATACGGCAGATGATCGCGGCGCGGGACGGTTCGGGCAAGCTGTTGATGACGGCCCAGCATTTTCGTTTTCGAGGGGATTCCCAGGCGTTGAAGGCGGAAGTGGGAACGGGTTCGCTGGGGGAGATCTACCATGCGCGCAGCTGGATGCTGCGGCGGGGCTGGCTGCCTGTGCGGCCCGGCTTTATCTATAAGAAGCACAGCGGCGGCGGCCCCACGATCGATGTTGGCGTTCACATTCTGGACCTGACATTGTGGTTGATGGACAACCCACAGCCGGTGGCGGTTTCCGGGGTTGCCAAGGCGCCGCTGGCCGAACACGAGGGTGCATTCAGCGCATGGAAGCTGGCGCCGGTGCCCAAGGACATGGATGTGGAGGATTTCGCGGCGGCGTTTGTGCGGTTCGACAACGGGGCGACTCTGGTGCTGGAGACAAGCTGGCTGCTGCATCATGACACGCCAGGCGAAGATACGCAGATCTGGCTGTACGGCACGGAAGGCGGCTGCCACTGGCCGACGACGAAGATTCTTGAAACGAACTACGAGACGAAACAGTTTTCAAACCGATTTCTGCAGTTGACGCAGGACAAGATGGAACCGCACGCGCTGGAATGTGTTGAGTTTGCCAAGGCGATCCTGGATGGGGGCCCGTCGCCGGTGCCGGCTGAGCAGTCGCTGCAGGTGCAGGAGATTCTGGACGGCATCTACCGCAGTCAGGAAGAGGGGCGAGAGGTACGCATCGGGAGCTGAGGGCTGTTCGGCAGGTCGTATCAACTCGCGCGCGGCAGAACGGGTTCGCTGTAGGCTGGGGACTGTGCAGGTTGGAGAGGTCGCGCATTGCTGGTTTTTGGAGCGATTGAGGCGCGAAACTTTTGCAGAAAGACTGCGTAGAGTTTATTAGTGAGTGTACCAAGCCACAGAGTCGGCGAATCCGCCGCTACCCAGTTCTGCAGGAGTCCGCAATGAATGAAAATATATCAAGCCAGCCCGAGCAGGCGCCGGAAGAGCAGGAGATAGTGGTGTCGGAGGCCCAGCCATCCACGGAAGAGGTCGTGATCCCGGTGGAGACGGTTGAGAGCGAGGAGGCTGATGGCGCAGACGCGAACAGGGATACTTTTCTCTACCGTCACCCTGAAGACAAGATAGTGGGCGGGATCTGCGGCGGGCTGGGCGACTATTTTGGGGTCGACCCGATTCTGGTGCGGATCATGTGGGTGGTGCTGACGCTGGGGACGGCGGGGACGGGGCTGCTTGCCTACGCGGCGCTGTGGCTTCTGCTTCCGGTCGGGACGGCGAAGGCGGGCCAGCGGGCACCGGCGGCACTGGAGTTGAATGAACGCAATGTTGGGCGGGCGGGGCTTCTGCTGGTGGCGTTCGGCGTCATCTGGCTGCTGGCGAATCTTGGTATTCTGCCGGCGCTGTGGCAGGTCTTCTGGCATGTGATAGGCCTGGTTTTCTGGCCGGCGCTGTTGATCGGTGCGGGGTTCCTCTTGCTGAAGAACCAGCGGGCGTGGCGCAGTCGCTTGTTCAGCGCCCGCGAAAAGGTACAGGAAGGGAAATCGCGGGCGGCTTCGCGCTTGAATCGCGAGTCGGCCAAGGATGGTCTGCGTCGGGCCAAGGCCAGCATTCCGTTGAAGCGCAGCCTTGAAGAGCGCATGTTTTTCGGTGTGTGCGGCGGCATCGGCAAGGCGATTGGGCTGGATGCCAATCTTGTGCGGCTGATCTGGGTTGCGTTTGCGATCGGCAGCGTGGGCACGGGCGTACTGGTCTATGTGTTGGTCGGTCTGCTGCTGCCGGAGCAAGAGTTGAGCGAGAAGCCGGTCGCCATACAGGAGCCCCAGGACGTAACGGTCATTGACGGGACTGTTGGTTGAAACCGGAGGCGGGAGTCAGCATTTCAGTAAAGAGGACAGCTTCGCGTGCGAGAAGAGGGGATCCAAACCTGGCAAGTGGTGTGAGCAAGGGGCGTGAGCATTGGGCAAGTCTGAGAATCTTGTAATCGGCCTGATCGTTGGCGCCGCGGTTGGCGCAATCGCGGCGTATATTTTCGGACCGTCGCGGGCCACTACTTTTGACGCCAAGTACCAGTCGAGGTGGGACCAGGCTCTTGCCGAGGGGAAAGAGGCTGAGTTGAAGAAGAAGGCGGAACTGGAGGCGGAGCTGGCCGAGACGAAGCGGCGCAACACGCCCGGCCAAGGAACCTGACGCAAGGGAGAGGCCCGGGGCTGTGGTGCCAGCGGCAAGGCTGTGGTGCCAGCGGCAAGGCTATGGTGCCTATTGGCAGTATGGCCTGGTTGGATTGTTGCAGATAGTCGTGCCCGGTCAGCTCTGGCAGGTGTGACAGAAGTGGGTGCTACGCTGCCCGAGAACTATGCGGCTGATGGGCGTTGCACAGGTGAAGCAGGGCTCGCCGCTGCGACGGAAGACCTGGAACTGTTCCTGAAAGCCGCCTTTTGCTCCCGTTGGTGGCGCGTAGGTTTGGACAGAGCTGCCCTGGGCCTCGATACCCGCCAGCAGGACATCCCTTAAAGCCAAGTGAAGACGCTCTATCTCTGCGAGGGCGAGTGAGCCCCCGGCGCGGCGGGGGTCGATACGGGCGCGGAAAAGAGATTCGTCGGCGTAGATGTTTCCGACGCCGGCGAGCAGTGTCTGATTGAGCAGCAGCGCCTTAATGTTTGCTTTACGCCCCGCCAGCGATTGGGCCAGAGTCTGTGGGACAAAGTCCTCGTCCAGCGGCTCCGGACCCAACTTTCCGACAACGCTCTCGGTATCCTCAACTAACCAGATTCGCCCAAACTTGCGCGTGTCGCGGAACCTCAGCTGTTCGCGTGTGTCGAGGTCGAACAGGACGTGGGTGTGTTTGTCTGCGGGGGGTGCGTCCGGTCTGGCATGGGGGGCTGGAGGGGGGTGAACGCGCAACTCACCGGTCATGCGCAAGTGGACGATGAGAGTCTCGCCGCTGTCCAAGCCGAGCAGGATGTATTTTCCGCGGCGTCCAAACGAAGAAAACCGCTGCCCGCGGACCAAGTCCTTAAAGCGGGCAACATCGGGGGCCGCTATTGTGCGGGGCCAGCGGACCTCGGCCCTGAGGACAGTCTTTCCCAGCAGCAGAGGTTCGAGGGCGCGTACGTAGGTTTCGACTTCGGGTAGCTCAGGCACGCCTGCTTCGGGACCTGGTGCGGCTGAGCAGCCAGAGTACGATGACGGCCAGGACGAGTAGAATACGGGCGTAGCGGAGGATCGATACAAAGGGTTGTGCGGCCGGGTCTGCGGTCTCGGTTGGGGAGAGTTGCTGCTGGCTCGAATCTGCTGAGGCGGAGCCGGTCTCGGGCAGGGCGGCGACGGCGGGGGCCTGCTCAGCGTCGGTGGTCTGCTGGTCTTCTTCACTGGTACTCATTACGCCGATGACGGGGTCGTCGTCTGCGTTTTCCTGCGGATTCTCGGCAGCGGCAACTTGCTCACTGGTCCCTTGTTCGTCGGAGCTGGAACCGGTTTGTTCGGCGACAGAGCCGCCAATGGCGGTTACCTGGCTCTGGGGTTCTGCGGGGGCACTGGAAAGCTGTTCGCCGCCGGCGGCCGGGCCGAGCTGGGACTGTTGAATCTGAAATTCGGCGGCAAAGACGAGCAGGAGAAGGACGGCGGCCAGCGCGGCCGCATTGCGCAGGGCGAGATCGCCGCCATTGAGGAAGTTGAGAAAGCGCTGCCAGGGACTTTCGGGGGCGGTTTCGACATTCCCGGGAAGGGACACGTTCACTTTGGCGAGCGCGCGCCGCTCCTGGAGTACGTCGGCGACCTGATCTTCGGTCAACGCGAATGACCGGGGGAGTGGCACACTGGGCAGATCCTGCAGCAGCTCGACGGTCTGGCGCAGCGTATTCACTTCCCAGGCGACCTGTTCGCTGGCCGCCATCGCTGCTTCGACACGTTGCCGTTCTTCGGTGGAAACGTCTCCGTCCACGTAGGCTGCTACCAGATCTTCATCGACCGAATTCAGACTTTGCGGATCCATATGGGTTTGCTCTCTGCTAGCGACGCACTGGCTTGAATGACCTCTTAGCTCTTCATGGCCTGCCTGCCACTCTACTCCAGGAAAAGGGAACTTTTGCGACTATACAGACAATCTGAAGAGGATACAGTTACCCCTACTTCAATGAATGACGATAGACGGACGGCAAAAGTTCCGCGTTCTTGCTCAGATAGTCGCGAACTCTTCCGCGAGCACGATTGATTCTTGATTTGACGGTGCCCACAGCGGCGCTGGTGATTTCGGCGATCTCTTCGTAGGCGTAGCCCTCGACATCGCGCAGAACGATGGCTGTACGGAGGACTTCGGGCAGGGAGGTGATGGCCGACGCGATGAGCTCCTGCAGCTCGCGGCGTTCGGCGTATTCATGCGGTGATTCGCTGCGGTCTGTCAGCTGGGCGACATACTCTTCTTCCACGGGAAGGTCGTCGAGGCTTTCTGTGCGTTTGCGCTGGCGAGATCGCAGGTGATCGTAGCAGGTGTTGACGACGATACGCATGAGCCAGCTTTTGAAATTGCCGCCGCGATAGTTGTCAAGCGCTCGGTAGGCTTTGATGAAGCTGTCCTGGAGGGCATCCGCAGCTGAGTCGGGGTCGTCGAGCAGGCGATAGGCGACGCCATAGCCAAGACCCTGGTATTCGATCACCAGTTGGTTGAACGCTTCCAGGTCTCCTTGAAGCGAGCGTTCTATTAGTTTGTCCTGGTCCATGAAGAGTCTGCTTTGGCACCTTTGCGGCGAACCACATTGGCTGCAGGCGAGCGAAGTGCTGAAGTAGCGCTCGTTGCGCGGTGACGCGGTCCCCGTAAAGTTAAAGCAACTGGGAGCGAAATATCAGCCAGGAACGTAAGCCCAAGTGGCGGTTATTTGACTGAAACTCACCCCAACCGCTATAATTTTTTTCAGGCCGAAGTGGCGGAATAGGCAGACGCGCACGACTCAAACTCGTGTGGGGAAACCCGTGTGGGTTCGACTCCCACCTTCGGCACCAGTCTGAGTTAGGCATTCCCCGCTGGGACAGTTCAGGAATTGGGCAGGGTGTCCCCTTTCGGCCGAGAAAAAGGCAGGCTCATGGGAGGGGAACTCTGCATTTCTGGGGGTCTGCAATGGCAGCGGCCCGTTTGGTGTCCCGACGTTTCACACTCTCCAAACCTGTATGGATCCATTATATCAGGCGCGTGGCTGTTTCTCCACTATGCCTATAGCATCCTACCATTCACGTCCAAAAAACTTCAAGACGGGAGAGCGGGTGCGAAGACGGCAGTGTGGCCGCGACCGGTATTGGCGGCTGGGTAGGAGAGCAGGCTACGCGAACTGACTTTCCTGGTCACCCCGATCCAGTATGAAGGCGGCATATCCATAGCTCGATCTGATCTTCGGTGGGATAATTCGGCGCTTCAGGTTGTTCTCCTGCCGAAATAGAGAGAACGCTGCAGGGGTCTGAAGGCTTTGCGAGCTCTGCGGCAGCGGCAGTGGTGGGGGCGGCAGCCGAAACGAGCCAGCTCTGACGACGATGTTGGATTGGCCGCGAGGGCATTGGAGATAGTTTCCTCATTCTGGCACAATAGATGTTGACCTGTTACGGTAATACGGTGTCCGAAAGGAGTAATCATGTCTGTTGATTTTCTACGCGCAACGCCTCTTTTTCACGATTTGTCAGACGCGGAGCTGGAGGAGATCGTGTCGATCCTGCGCGAAGAGAGTTTTCCGGGCGGGGGTACGATCTTTCGCAGCGATGAGAACTGCAGTGACCTCTATCTGATTCGAAGCGGGTTTGTGCGGTTGTTTGATTCAAACGGCTCGGTTCTGGCTACGCTGGGGCCGGGCAGCCTAGTGGGCGAGGCTGAGTTCCTGCGGGGACTGGCACATAACACGAGCGCTGTAGCGGCGGCCGATGTTCATCTTTGGTCCTTGCCCGACTCAGGATTGCGGCAGTTGCTGCAGAGGCAGTACGGGATTGGGATCAAACTCAGCCAGAACTTCGGCGAGCAGATTTCGCAGCTGGAGGACTACCTGGTCGAGCAGCTGATCAAGACGCGGGCGTTGGGGGGGCTGCCGCACCGGGTTATCGAGCCAATGGCCAGAAGCATGCAGCCGCACCAGGTGCAGCGGGGCAGGTTTTTGTATCAGAGCGGCCAACGTGCTGAGGCGCTCTTCCTTTTGGAGAAGGGGGCGCTGGAGCTGCAGCCTGCACCAACGCCTGAGGAGCCAAGCCCGACTGCAAGCCTGGTCGAGCCAGGAAATCTGTTCGGGGTCCTGCCCTTGTTGACGAACAAGCCGTACAATGCGAGCGCGTTTTCGGTAGACGACTGCCTGGTCTGGTCGTTGCCGGCGGCGACGTTTCACAGTCTGAGCAGCCAGTATCCGCACCTGCGGCGGGCATTGGGACGACATAGCCGCAGCCGGTTGAGCCTAACGGACCAGACACAGGCGGTTGTGCGGCTGGCGCAGACGCCGCTCTTCAGCCAGCTGGAGCCCTCGAATCTGCATGCCATTGCGCAGAAGCTGGTGCTGCAGCACGTTCCGACCGGCGAATCGATTTACCGGTTGGGAGAGAGGAGCGACGCACTTTTCCTGGTTGACGAGGGGGAAGTGGAGCTGACGGCAGAGAATGAGAGCGGTGTACTTCAGGAGCTGGCCCGCGTTGAGGTGGGGAGCTATTTTGGGGCGATGAGTCTGTTAACGGGGGAGGACCGAGCGGATAACGCCACCACCACCGGCAACACGAATCTGTGGGTCCTTTACCGGTCGGACCTTGAGGAGCTGGTGGGCCAGTTGCCTGCGATAGGCGAGGCGCTGGACCGAGTGCTGGCTTCGCAAACTGCCGCACGGCCAGCGCCGGTGACGGCGGAGAGGCTGAGGCGCTTCCCCTTGCTGGCCAACCTCGAAATCAACGAACTCAGGGAGGTGGCGCGCTATTTGAGGCATGCCCAATTGCGCCAAGGGGAGCAGGTGTTCCGGGCGGGCGCGCCGAGCGAGGCGCTCTATTTCATTGAGAGAGGGGTGGTTCGACTTCAGCTCTTGAACGGAGCCGGCAGCTGGACACGAGGTGAGGGAGAGATTTTCGGGGAGAAGGCGATATTGTCGGACGAGCCGTACGGTCAGAGCGCGTTCGCGGAGACAGACGTTGACCTACTTTACGTCGAGTATCCCGGACTGGACTTGCTCAAATCGCGCTTGCCCTCGGTTGCCACTGATCTGCACCGGATTTTGAGCCAGCCCGTTGGGGGCGATGTTCAGGGGGGGCCGCCGCCGCCCCCGAGCGTCGAGCCTTCAGTCGGTGCGCCGTCAGATATTCCGCAACGGCGACGCGAAGCGGGAGCGGCCGAGGTGTATCCGCCGCCTGCCGGTCGCCCCAGTCCGAGCGGCGGTGGTTGGTTCAACAATCTGAGCGCGTGGGGGAAGATCCGCCTCTTGCTTGTCGTCCTGCTGCTGGCCTATCTTGGCATTGTGGTCGCGCCGGGATTGCTGGGCATTACTTTCTGACCGGTCGGAACGAACTACGGCGCGGCGCCGTCTGGGAGGGACGGCAATGGCATGGCGCTGCGCTGCCCCTCAATCACCATCCTTTTGCCAGGACCGGCCACTCCAACTCGACTTCGCGATTCCTGTGTCCGACGATGCGCGGGAAGAGATTGTTGGACACGCAACAGTGGTTGACGAGGACGCTTACCCTCTCGCCGATCTCCGGTTTGCGGTCACAGCGCGACACATCCACGTGGCCGTGTTCCTCTGAAAGCTTGAATATTTCTGCATCGGGATACTCGATGATTAGACCGTGCCCGGGAGACTGGCGGGCGCCGTCCGCGGCGAGCGACTTGCTGCCGGAGTCGAGGACGACCCTGTCGTCGGTCGGGCGGCTGACGACGGTGGCCAAGACGATGTAGGAACATTCGTCCAGGGTCATGGCGCCGGCGTCGACCAGGTTGCGGTCGCCGTAGACGTACATGCCGGCGCGGTGCTCGTTGATTTCGGTGAACACGTGGGCTTGCCACATCACGAATGAACTGCCCCCGCTGACGCGCTCGACGGCCAGCCCGTCCTGAGCGAGCAGCATTTTTGCCTCTGCCATGAAAGCGTTCGATTCCGGATTTGAAGGGTATACCATCAGCCCGCCGAAGTGGAGATGCGAGGCGCTGTCGATCTGGCGAGCCAGTTCGCGGACGCCTTCAGGCGTAGTCACACCGCAGCGCTCGTAGCCGCCATCCATTTCAATGAGGACGGGGAGGACAGCGTCTTCCTGCGCGGCTGCTTCGGCGTATCCGGCGACGGTGCGAGCGGAGTCGGCGGTCACGCTCATCTTTGCACGCCGCGAGAGCAGCATCAGGCGTCTCAGTTTCGTTTCGCTTAGCAGGTTGTAGGGCAGGAAGATATCTGTGATGCCGGCGCTGCACATGACTTCGGCTTCGCTCAAGGTCTGGCAGGTGATGCCGACGGCGCCTGCTTCCAACTGCATGTGGGCGATGGCGGGGATGCGATGGGTCTTGATATGGGGGCGGTTATCGATGTCGTGGCTGGCAAGGTATTTCTGGAGCTTCTCGATGTTGGTGGAGAGGCGGTCCAGATCGACGACGCCGATGGGGGTTTCCAAGTCCTCGATGCGCATAGTGTTACCTCGATTGCATGAAGAGAAGCACGATCAGGATGACTTCGATCGCTTTTGTTACCAGGCCCAGTCCGTAGTCGAGGGGCTGCGGGAAGAGGAAAAAGTATCCGATGATCGTGACGGCGGTATAGGCTATCAATCCCCAACGGATCTGGGTTCTCCAGTTTGCCAGCTGAGGTAGCATGTAGAGACCCATGGCCAGGGCGATGAAGCCAATCCCGTTGAGGACCAGAATAAACTGACTCTGGAAGCCAACGAACAGGTGGATCAGACCTGTCAGAAGTGCCAGGCCGACGATGCGTTTTGATTGTGAACTCAAAGAACCCAGATCTAACATGATCCTCTTTCTCCTTTGTTGAGTCCAGCTCCAGCATTCAAGCGCGAGGGGGAGAGGAACTGCCACTATGATTGCATAAACTTACGTTTCTTACAATGCCGATCTTACAGTTCCGATCTTACAGTGCCGAATTTTGGGCTCATACCGGATTGACCCGGCGGAAGTTTCGCTCATTTTGGGAACGCAGAACCGGGTGTTCGCTCTTTTGATCCGGGAACGGGCTTGTTTTGCAGCAGGAGTACGGAAACTGGAAGGGAGGCCCAGCAATGCTTAGGAGTCGGCTGCTCCTACGCGAAGCCAGCGCTCCTCCGGAACCCAGAGTGTGAAGTAGCCGCTGCCGAGGACGAGCAGGAGAGAAGAGAGGACGAGCAGTGTCAGGCCGATCCAGGACTGGCCGCCAAAGATATAGTAGAGATAGGCGACGGCGTTGACGATGCCCGCCGAGGTCCTTGCACCGATGCCGAACAGGGCTGTCAGGCCTGCGGCTGCAGCGACTGCGGCGACCGGCCAACTGAGAGACGACGGCAGCGCGGTGCCTGATGCGAGGAGGTTGGAGACAACAAGGGCGACCAGGAGGGCGATTGCGATCCTGAGGATGACGGGCGTCCAGACAAGGGCCCAGAGCTTGAGGCGGGCGCGCCAGAGTGTGTATGCGGGATGCGCAGGCCGCAGCCAGCCGATGGTAACCAGCCAGTCGCGCAGGAAGCTGAGCGTGACTGCGCCGCCAAAGACGGCGCCAACGGCGTAGGTTACGGGAGGCTCGAATATGGGCCACAGGACGGTAGAGAGAAAGATCATCAGGAGGCCGGCGATGATGCGGCGCTGATCGCTGTCGGTCATGGGGTGGTTGGGAAGGCCTTGGCGGGTACGCCATAGCATGCCCCAGACGAAGAGCGGGCGGGCAAAGGCTACCAGCAGGAAAACAAGAGGCAGTTGGCCATACTGGACGGCCAGGGCAGAGGCTACGAGAACGCCGAAGCCGTCGAATTCCATGTCCAGGGTTTCGCCAAGACGGGTTACTTTCCCCGACTTGCGGGCCAGATAGCCGTCGAAGACATCGGCTATGCTTGCGCCGACATAGAGGAAAGCAGGGAGCCAGTCCAAGAGGCTGCCGGGTCTTGGCAGGAGGAGAAACCCGGCCATCCAAGCGTAGGCAAGGCCGCGGTAGATGGTGAGTCTGTTGGCAGGGCCCAGATCGGGGTAGATATCCTGGCGATCGGGGGCGTGGTTCTGGTGGAGGACGCGGCGCAGGAACCAGAAGACGGCGGCCACTGTGAGGGCTGAAATCATGAGCCAGCGGCGGGCGCTGAAGTCGGGGTTGAGGGCGCCCAGTTGTAACAGAAGCGCGCCGACCACGAGGGTAAGACTGCAGATCAGGGTTAGCCGCCGGCTCTGCCGATGCAGTAGGGCGACATTTTCCTCTGCCATTGGTTGTCCTCTAAAAACATGCAGGTGGGGACCCGGTCGCCACCTTAGCACAGAACGGGCCTTTGCTCAATTTGAACTGCAGGGGTCGGGGGTCAGGGGTTAGGGGTCAGGGGAACTGCAGCGGTTGGTGTGTAGCAATTGTTAGTAGGTAGTTTCTAGTTTTTTGTTAACTGCGAACGGCAGTGGTCAGAAAAGGCGCGGAGGTGCACACTCTGGTGGCTAGACATTTTGCTGGGGAAGAATGAACACGGTGGTCTAGTAAGGGCGGGGCGTTGCGGGGGCGCAGCCCCTGCACAAGGGAGGGCCGAAGGCCCGGACGCCCATAACTGCAGTGGTCGGTGGTTAGTGGTCGGTGGTCAGAAACTGCCGGGGTGGGGTGCGGGGAACTTATTCGCAGGCAGTCGATTTTCTGTGCTATGATGGGGTCTGAAACCGGTCGCGATTGGAGAGTCCTGTGACGTATTCCATTCCGCTTGTTATTCACGCCACCCATGAAGCTGGCGCTAAAGTCGGCGGCATCGGGTCGGTTTTGGACGGGATTCTGAGCGCAAAGTCATATAATAGGCAGGTCGGGCGGACGATCCTGGTCGGGCCTATGTTTGGCTGGGACCCGGTGCAGATGGAGCGGCTGACGGACGCTGGCAATGGCGTGCAGATTCTCTATAGCAGCCTGCACGGGATACGCTACGATGTCAGCGAGACGGTCCAGCAGGCTTTGCTGACGGTTGAGCGGACTTTCAAGGTGGCGCTGCTCTACGGGCGGCGGCGTTTCGGGGATGCGGAACACGAGATTCTGCTGGTGGATGCCAGTAGCCCTGACTTGGGGCATGTGGAGAAGTTCAGCTATTTCCTGTGGGAAACCTACGGGGTCGAGAGCTTCCGCTACAACTACGATTTCGAGTACAACCTGTATATGTCGATCGCCCAGCCGCTGTTTGCGGGGCTGAAGGCGCTGGGGGTTGACGAGGGGCTGGCGCCGCACGAGCGGGTGATCATCGCGCACGAGTGGCTGGGGCTGCCGGTGGCATTTGCCGCGCAGCTGAATGAGCCGGAGCAGTGGCGGACTGTCTTCTACGCGCATGAGGTGGCGACGGCGCGTTTGCTGGTGGAGAGCCACGCGGGCCATGATACGCGCTTCTACAATGCGATGCTGCGCGCCCGCGAATCACATTTGCCGCTGGATACTGTTTTTGGCGAGCAGGACACGTTTTTCAAGCATGCGGTAGTTCGGCAGGCGATTCACTGCGATGCGATCTTTGCGGTCAGCGACACGGTGCGGGAGGAGCTGCGGTTTTTGGGCGGTCCTTTCGCCAATTGCAGGATCGATCTTGTCTACAACGGCATCCGGGCGGAGGCGATAGAGGTTGGGGACCACCTGGACTCCAAGCGCCGTTTGCAGGCGTACTGCAAAACTTTGCTCGGGTTCGAGCCGGACTATGTCTTTACGCACGTGACGCGGCTGGTGCATTCCAAGGCGCTGTGGCGGGATGTGTTGGTGATGACCCAGCTGGACAGGCTTCTGGAATCGGCGGGCGAGAGGGCGGTTCTTTTTGTGCTTGCAACCAGTGAGCCGGCGGGCCGCCTGGCGGAGCAGGTGGAAAGCTGGGAAAGTTTGTATGGGTGGCCTGTGGGGCATCGGGGGGACAACGGCGACCTGGTTGGCGATGAGGCGCCGTTCTTTTTCGACGGCGTCGAGCCCTTTAACCATGCGGCCAGCAGCAGCAAGATCGTGTTTGTGAACCAGTTCGGATGGAGCCGGGACCAGTGCGGCATGCGCATGCCGGCTGACATGGTGTTCGGCGATATCCGGCGGGGAAGCGACCTGGAGTTCGGGCAGAGCATTTATGAACCCTTTGGGATATCGCAGATCGAGCCTTTGCAGTTCGGCGCCCTCTCCTGTGTGAGCAGTGTGTGCGGCTGTATCGGATTTGTGCAGCAGGCGGCGGCGGTGCTAGTCGAGCAAGGGGTACTGGCGGCTGGTGAGCAGGACGGGCAGGGCGAAGGTCGGATTATTTTGCCCGGCGGTGAGTTGCTCGGCAACGTGTTTGCAGACAAGGGTTTCCCGCTGGTGGTCGCTGATTACCTCGGGTTGCCGGAAGAGCAGATGCCGGGCTCGCCGCGGGATGCTCTGGATATCGACGGTGCAACCCGGGGCGGCATCGAAGCCCGCAATTCCAGGGGTTGTGCCGGACAGATTTACGAAAGTTTACCGAGCAGCCGAGAGCAGATGGCCGAACTGCTGCGGCTGGGCAACGCCCTGGCAGGCTGCATGAGCTGGGAATCGGTGGTTGAAACCAGTTTTCTGCCAGGACTGGCAAGGATCTGCCAAGAGTAGAACCCGCCTCTCATGCAAGAGAGAAGGACGCAATCTATTGACTGGTTCGTGGTTTACGGATGATGAAGCCTACCTGTTCGGCGAAGGAAACTTTCTTTATTGCTATCGCAAGTTCGGCGCCCACTTCCGGACTGTGGAGGGCGTCAGCGGCGTGCAGTTTTCGGTCTGGGCTCCGAATGCCCAGGGCGTAAGTGTCATTGGGCCTTTTAACGGGTGGGATGCGCGTGCCCACCCAATGCAGTCCCACCGTGAAGGAATCTGGGAGCTGTTCATCCCCGCGTTGCCAGACGCGGGGACCGATGGCACGCCCAGTGCCAGTTTGGAGGCGGGCAGCGAATACAAGTTCTCCATTCAGCTGCCGCTGGTGGATATCCGTTTCGACAAATCGGACCCGTATGGTTTCTTTGCGGAGTACCCGCCGGGAACTGCCTCGAGGATCTGGCCGATGGACAGCTATCCTTGGGGCGATGGCGAGTGGGTTGAAAATCGCGCCAGCAGGCAGGCACTTGACCAGCCCCTGAACATCTACGAAGTTCACCTCAGCAGCTGGCGACGAAACCCCGAAGACAATCGAGTTCTTGGATACAGGCAACTGGCGCACCAGCTGGTCGACTATTTGACGGAGATGGGCTATACGCATGTCGAGCTCATGCCGGTTACCGAACACCCCTTTGAGGGATCCTGGGGGTACCAGAGTCTCGGCTATTTTGCGCCGACCTGCCGCTTCGGCACGCCGGACGATTTCAAGTATTTCGTGGACCACTGCCATCAGAACGGTATCGGGGTGATACTGGACTGGGTGCCGGCCCATTTTCCTAAGGACGCTCACGGGCTGGCCTATTTTGACGGCGCGGCGCTGTATGAGTATGAGGACCCGCGCCGGGGGGACCATCCTGACTGGGGCACGAAGATCTTCGATTACGGACGCAATGAGGTGCGCAATTTCCTCGTGGCCAGCGCGCTCTTCTGGGCAGAGGAGTACCACATTGACGGGCTGCGCGTGGATGCGGTTGCTTCGATGCTGTATCTGAATTACAGCCGAGAAGGGGCTGAGTGGATTCCGAACCAGCATGGGGGGCACGAAAACCTGGACGCGATCTCGTTGCTGCGGAAGACCAACGAAGTGCTGCATGAGCGCGTGCCGGGGGTTCTGACTATCGCGGAGGAGAGCAGCATCTGGCCGATGGTCTCGCGTCCCACGTACACGGGCGGGCTGGGGTTCGATTACAAGTGGAATATGGGTTGGATGAATGACACGCTGAATTTCTTTGAGATGGACCCGCTGTTCCGCAGGTATAATCATCACCTGATCACCTACAGCCTGAGCTACGCTTTCAGCGAAAATTTCATTCTCCCATTGAGCCACGACGAGGTGGTTCATCTGAAGGGGTCGATGCTAGACAAGATGCCGGGCGACCTGTGGCAGAAGTTCGCGCACCTGCGGCTCCTGTACGGTTTTATGAATGCTCATCCGGGCAAGAAGCTGCTGTTCATGGGGGGCGAGTTCGGACAGTGGCGGGAGTGGACCGAGATCTTCAGTCTTGACTGGCATCTGCTGGAACAAGAGGAACACCGGCAGCTGCAGCGATTTGTGCGGGACAGCAATCGCCTCTACTGCCATGAAACTGCGTTGCACCAGTCGGACGCAAGCCTGGGGGGATTTCAGTGGATTGATTACCAGGATGTGGACCATTCGATCACCAGTTTTGTGCGGCGCGACGCGGAGGGGGACTGCTGCATCGTCGTGGTCTGCAATTTCACGCCGGTGCCGCGGCGCGGGTACCGCGTCGGGTTGCCCGGTCCGGGGCGCTACCACCAGATTCTGAACAGCGACTGGCCGATTTACGGCGGCAGCGGCGTCGACAATCCGATCCCCTTGGAGGCCGAGAAGATTACCTGGCAGAGCGCGTCCTGGTCGGCGTTGATGGAGTTGCCGCCGCTGGGTGTGCTCCTTTGGAAGAAGGAATCAGAATGAGGGGGTTGGCTGCAGCGTGTGGAGAGCGACTTGAGCGAGCAGGATAGCTGGCGGGAGGGAGAGTCACCGACGTTAGGCGGCGTGACGGGCCTGACCGCGCGTACGGTTTTCGGGGTTGCAGCTGCCCCGCCGGGCCAGGCTTTCTCTCTCGCGTTCGGGGATGGAACTGTTGGCAGCTGGGCGAGAGAAGACGCCCGGTTGGAGGCGCCGTTTCTGGAAGGAAGTGGATGCACGCTGCTGCCCGGCTTTATCGACGTGCATATTCATGGCAGCGCCGGCGCGGACGTGATGGACGCGACGGTAGAGGGCCTTGAAAAGATGAGCCGGTTCCTGGTGCAGCACGGCGTTACCGGTTTTTATGCGACGACGGTTACTGCATCCCATGAGGCTACGTTGGCGGCGGTTGAAAACGCGGCCCGTTACGCGGATTCGGTACAGGCGGGATGCGCCGTGGAAAGTGCTGCCGGCGCGCGGATGCTGGGTGTTCACCTGGAGGGGCCGTATCTCAGCCCTGCGTTTCCCGGGGCGCAGAACCCGGCGCACATCCGGCCGCCTTCGGCGGCGGAGTTCGGGGCGTTGCTGGACGCGGGTCCGGTGCGCATCTTTACATTGGCCCCGGAGATTGAGGGGGCGGATACTTTGATCGGGATGGCGGCTGCGGCGGGCGTGCGGGTGGTGCTGGGGCACACGGCGGCGACATTTGAGCAGGCCACGGCGGCGATCGACGCGGGCGTCTCGCAGGCTACGCACACGTACAATGCGATGAGCGGGCTTCATCACCGGCAGCCGGGTACGCTGGGCGCGACACTGAGTGATGACAGGATCTACGCGCAGCTGATTGCGGATGGTATCCATGTCCATCCGGCGGCTATGCGAATTCTGGGGCGCTGCAAAGGACCTTCGCGAACGCTCCTGATCAGCGACGCGATTCGGGCGGCGGGCATGCCGGAAGGCCGGTATGAGATGGGCCGGCTGCCGGTCATTGTGCAGGATGGCGCGTGCAGGCTGGAGGACGGGACGCTGGCGGGTTCGGTTTTGACTCTGGATGCGGCGTTGAGGCGGTTCATGTCGGCTACGGGCTGGCCGCTGGTGCAGGCGTGGCCGGCGACGAGTCTTTCGCAGGCGCAGGCGATGGGGATAGATCGTAAGGTAGGTCGGATTCGACGCGGCGCCCACGCGGATCTGGTTCTGCTGGACGCCGGGGCGCAGGTGGCGGCAACGGTGGTTGGCGGGCGGCTGGCCTACTTGCGGGACGGCTGGCGGCTTCAGGGTTGAGGCGGCAGGCGTTACGAGCCCAACCGCGTTACCAGCGCGCCCACGGCGCCGCCTGAAAGAAGCGCTTCCTGGACGGTCACCACTTTTTCAGACTCCACGACAGCGATGAGATTGCCGCCACGGCCAGCGCCGCTGAGCTTGGCGCCGGCGGCGCCTGCTTCCTCGGCAGTTGCGATTAACCTCTCGAGCATTTCTGTGCTGACGTCCAATTGACGCAGGAGACGCTGGTTTTCACGCATCAGCGGCCCCAGCGCGTTAACATCTCCGGACTGGATGGCCTGTCGGGCGGCGCCGGCTATTTGGCCGATGCCATCGAAGATCTTCTCGTAACCCACCGTATCGTCTTGCCAGGCGCGGCGCACGTCTGAGACGACTGCGGCTGTTGAACTGGCGATCCCGGTGTCGGCGATGACGAGGTGGAAGGGACGGGCGATGTTGAATGGTTGCGGGGGCTGGCCGCGCACGAACCAGACGGGCTGCTGATAGACGACGACGGTGTTGTCGATGCCGCTGGGGTTGGCGTGATGCAGTTTCTCGACGGCGTAGACGATGCGGTTGACGGCCTCGGCGCTGGGTTGGGCGCTGGCGGGAAGTTCGGTGTGGGCGAAGACGGATTTCACCAGGGCAGCGCTGACGGCGGCGCCGCTGCCCATTCCGCCGGCGATGGGGATGTCGCTGCGCACTGTTAGCTGCCAGTCCGGTTCCGCCTGGATGCCGGCCTCTTCGAGCGCCAGTCGCACGGCGAGGGCAAGGGGGTCTTCGCGATGGGCGGAAAGGCGCACGCGTGCGCCGATGTCGGGCGCGGCGATGGTGCAGCCGGAGCCTGGGGGGCCGTCGGTAAGGGTGACGGACGCTTGTACCTTGGCCACAGGTACGGCTATGGCCGGCCTTGCGTAGACGACAGCGTGCTCGCCGAATAGGATGACTTTGCCCGGAGCGGTTGCCGTGGTGGTTGTCATGGGGCTTCTCAATTCAGGGAGCTGTCGGGCCTAGTGATGTAGGCGGAGGGGGACGCGGCGCGGGCCGTCACTGGGGTCAGGCGGAGGGAGGGGGCTGCGCCCCTTCAGCCTGCTCAAGTCCCTGACGGATCAGGTCGGGCGTGTCGGTGATGATGGCGTTCACGCCCAGGCGGGCTAGCCGTTGGGCCTCTGCAACGTCATTTACTGTCCAGGCGTTGACGAGCTGGTTGCGGCTGCGGGCGGTTTCGATCAGTTGGGCGTCGATTGCGGTGAAGTACGGGTGGAGCGCTTCGGGCGCGATGCCGCGGCTGAGCCAAGGGCGGGCCAACACGAGAAGGAGATGCTTGAGGGGAGGCCTGTGGCCCTTCTGCCTGGGGCGGCCTGGTTCTCGTTGCGGGCGGGGCGGCCTGGTGAAGTAGAGGAGCCCCAGTGGGACTGCGGGATCGAGTTGGCGCATCTTGCGGAGGGAGATGGGGTTGAAGCTGGAGACGATGACCTGGTCATATAGCTGGCGGCGTTTGATCAGGCGGGCCAGGGGTTCGGCTTCGCGGCCACCATCCCAATCCATGTTCTTGATCTCTACATTGACTGTGCAGCCGTCGCCGACGAGGTCGAAGACCTGGTCGAGGGTTGGGATCGGGGTACCGGAAAAGGCCTTGTCGAAGCGGATGCCGGCATCGATTGGGGCGAGCTGGGTCAGGGTGTGGGTGCGAAGGGGGCCGGAGCCGGTGGTTGTGCGTTCGAGGTTGAAGTCGTGGAGGACGACGAGCCGGCCGTCGGCGGTGGCCTGGACATCGAGCTCGATGCCGTCAGCGCCCATTTCGAGAGCCTTTTCAAAGGCGGGGAGCGTGTTCTCCGGCGCGACGGCATTGGCGCCGCGGTGGGCGAAAATCTTGGGAATCGTTGTCATGACCCTCCTCGGTCAGGACTGCTTCGAACTCTGCGAGGCGTTGCCGCTGGAGGATGCGGCTGCCGTGCCCTGAATTGAGACTGGGGCACACTTACCCTTGCAAGATGAACATCCACTCTTCAAGCCCGTCGTCATTGGGTTCATGCTCGACGTGGCAGATGCGGAAATTGTGTCGCTCGACAATGGTAAGGATGTCGATCAGTGAACGGCGCTCGGCTTTGGCGGGGTGATATTCGAGCTCGCCGATGGAAACTTTGACATCTTCTTTGATGAGGCTGTCACCGAGTACTTCGATGCGCCAGGTCTTGCCGGTGGATGATTGCCGGGCTTTGGTTTGAAGGATGATAGTGTGCATGGTTCCTCTTATTGTACGGTTGACCCGGGTTGAAAGGCTTGTTTCGGATCACTTCTGTGGATGACGGATTGGGATCAGACCGAGGGACGGCGGTAAGGCATCCCTAAGCCGCAAGTCTACCGAATTTGGCGGGTTTCAGCGAATTCCCAGGCGGCGTTTGACGGCTGATATCACTTTGTCGGCGGCGCGCGGGTTGCCTTCGACGGCGCCGAAGGGATCGCTGACACCGGCCGGGTTGCGGCTGAGCACTCTCAGGGTAGAGAGTATGCAATGGGGGAGAGCATTGAGATCGTAGCCGCCCTCGAGCGTGCAGATCAGCCGGCCTCCGCAGAGGGCCTCGGCAAGGTCCAGGAGCTCTTCGACCAGCGCGGCGTAGCCGTTGACGCTGAGGCGATGGCCGCTGAGCGGGTCCATCCAGTGGCCGTCGAAGCCGGCGGACAGGAAGATGGCGTCGGGCCTGAATTCGCGCGCGAGCGGGTCGACGAGCTGGCGGAGGGCGGCGAGGTAGCCGGGATCGCCGACAGCGTCAGGAAAGGGCAGGTTGACGTTGAAGCCTTCGCCGGGGCCGGACCCGACTTCGTCGATGCTGCCGCTGAAGGGGTAATGCGGGAACTGGTGGATGCTGATGAAGAGGACAGACGGGTCGTCGTAGAACATCTCCTCGGTGCCGTTGCCGTGATGAACGTCGAAGTCGACGATGAGGACACGTTCGGCGCCGTGTTTCTGCTGGGCATGGCGTGCGGCTGCGGCTACGTTGCCGAAGAGGCAGAAGCCTTTGGCGTAGTGGGGCCGGGCGTGATGGCCGGGGGGCCGCACCATGGCAAAGCCGTTGGCGGCGGCGCCGCTCATCACTTCGTCGGTCAGTTGCAGCAGGCCGCCGACGGCCCGCAGGCTTGCCTCCCAACTGTCGCGGAGAACGTAGGTATCCGGATCGAGCCAGAGTGCGGTTTGATCCCAATTTTGCGATCTGTTACTTGGGCTGGCGGGGTCTTCGATGCCGTGGCAGATTTCCTGCAGCTGTTCGACGTAGGCGGCGTCGTGGACGGCCAGGATGGGTTCGAGAGGGGCAGGGGCGTTGGGCAGGCGAGTCAGTGAGTCGAGGATGCCGTCGGCTTCCAAGAGGGCCCAGCTGCTCTGCATGCGTTCGAGGCATTCGGGATGGCCGGGGAAGCTGTGGTTGCGTTCAAACGGGTCGTAGACGAATGCAGTAGTCATGGGATTTGTTTGGGACAGTGGGACAGGAACTGGGCCTGTGGTCGGTTTGCCGGCGGTCTACGTTCTTGTTCAGGCGGTCCGAAAGTTGCCGGCGTCAAGTGTGTTAATCGACGAAACTGGTGCGTGCGGGTACATTCTCGGCGCGCCTGCTGTTTCATCTCGCGGCGTTCTGCGCGGCGAGCCTGTGCGATCAGACTCAGGTAGTGAACGTGGGAATGAACAGTTCGCTGCCGAGGCGGAAGCGAAGAGCGAAGCTGTGTTCGTCGGAGCCGAAGGCGTGGACCTGATTCTGAATTGTAACCGGGCCGTCGAAGCTGACCGGTTGGGTCGTGTGCAGTCTTTCGCCATCCCAGAGCAGACTGACGGTGTCATCCTTGCCCTGAGCTCTATAGGGGAGTTGGAGGAGGGCCCACCAGTTCCAGTGGGCCGGCCACTGCCTGTGAATTGTCAGTTCCCCATCAACTGTGGTGAGGCCGATCAGGTTCCAGATGGATGTTTCGGCTCTCGATGGCTGGTCGGATGGCGACGAATCCTCTCCGTTGCCTAGCTGTGCTGCCGCTTGCGTCCATCTGGCGGCGTCCTCAATCAGGTTCAACTTACGGGCCAGGGCGGCAGCGGCTGTAAGGCCTCGAAGCGCTGCATCGAACGCGCACGTGGTGGAGTCATCAGGAGCGCTTGAACGCGTTAAGGTCTGGGAGGCTGCACTAAGTTCATCGGCCGTGGTCGTCAGGGCTTGCTGGTGCGTTGACAGCCATTCCTGGTCGGGAAGTCGCTGCAGGTGCGTGTGCAATGTCTCCAAATAGGCTGCCGTTGCGAAAGGGACGTCTCCTTCGGGGACGTCGACCAGGCCGCGAGGGAGGACGGGCAGTTGGCGAGGGAGTGCGCCGCCGGTGCGTTCGGCGACCCTGCGCAGGGTATCGAGCATGGCTCGGCTGTGTACAGGGGCGAAGGTGTCGAAAAGATCGACCAGCCCGGGTACGGCTTCCGTGGAGCGGTCGGCGGGGGCGTAGCCGGATCTAAAGCGGGCCAGTTTTTGCACGGCGTCGATCTTGGCTTGCTGTACTGCTTGGCCTGTTTCGGCGTCAGGAGACCAGAGCCGTCCCCGGTGCGTGATGTCGTGCCAGCTGGCGAGACTGCGCTTGAAGGCGCGTGAGATGTCACGCTGGACGAGGAAGCCGTTCCAGGCTACCTGCTCGCCGACGTCGCTCAAGGTAAGGATCAGTGGGAGGTCTACCTGGCCGGCCACGAGTACGTGATAGAGCAGGTGCGCTTGGGATTCGGAGGGGAAGTCGACGAGGTCGGGCCTGCCCTCTGCGGCCCCGAAGACGCGTGTGCTTTCGGCGTTGCTCTGGCCGTGAGCCCCCCTGGCTTCGCCAGGGTCCTTTTGGGCGACGAGGAGGCCGTCGACCATGCGCTGATCGAGGGGTTCGCCCCAGTCGATCTCGACGCGGATTTGGATCAGGCGATCGCCCTCAGCCTGAGCCTCCATCATCCAGAGGAGCGACCGGTCGTAGTAGCTGTCGAGGGGGGCGAATATGCGTTTGCTGACGATCACGCCTTCGACGCCGTAGATGGTCTCCTGGTAGCCGGGATAGAGCTGGATTGCGAGGGGAAGGACATCGTCAAGCTGTTCGCTGCTGATACCGCTGCTGGTGTAGATCGGCGCGTCGAAGCGGATGCGGATGGAACGCGCATAGGCGCGCTGATGCCAGTGCCAACGCAGGTCGTAAAGATCGCTGTCCTTGTCGGCGATGAAGTAGAGTTCGCCGTTGGTGTGGGGAAACCTGATCTCATCGTCTAAGTCGTCGTACTCTTCAAGTTGGGGCTGGTCTAGCGCGGGATCTGTCATCCGGTCCTTGTCTTCCTTGCCTTGTCTCGTGTGATGGATGTCGGTTGCTTGTTCTTCGCGAGCTGCGCGCCGGACGCGGCGCGTTGCAGGTCAGTCAGCAGGCGACTCATCTTGCGCGCTGACGCCGGCCATGAGGAGACCTATTTTTTCGCGGGTCGCCTGGCTGCGTGGGAGTATAGCACTGATCCGGCCGTGGAACATGACGGCGATGCGGTCGGACAGGGCCATGATTTCATCCAGCTCATAGCTCACCAGGAGGACGGCTACGCCCTCGTCGCGCTTGGCGACGATCTGGCTGTGGATGAACTCGATGGAGCCGACGTCGATGCCGCGCGTCGGCTGGGCGGCGACGAGCAGGCGGATGGGGCGACCGAATTCGCGTGCGACGACCATCTTTTGCTGGTTGCCGCCGGAAAGGCTGGCGCCGGCGGTTCGGACTGAGGGCGTGCGGACGTCGAACTGGGCAACCAGCTCCTCGGCGTGCTGGGCGATGGCCTGTTCATTCATGGTGAGGCCGGAGGAGAAGGGTCTCTTGTAATAGGAACTGAGAACCAGATTGTCGGCGACCGAGTAGGCGTCGACCATACCGTACATGTGGCGGTCTTCGGGCACGTGGCAGATGGCGCCCTCTTCGGTGATGCGCCGGGGGGAGGCGTTGGTCATGTCGACGCCGTCGATGTGAACTGACCCAGCGGCGGCAGGACGCAGGCCGGTGACGACTTCCACGAGCTCGGTCTGGCCGTTGCCCTGTACGCCGGCGACGCCGACGATTTCGCCGGCGTGCACATCCAGGGAGACGCCGCGCAGGGCGTGTTCTCCGAGGTCGGTGTAGGCCTCGATGTCTTGTAGCTGCAGGAGCAGCTCGCCGGCGGTGGCGGGTTCTTTCTCCACTTCCAGTGTCACGTTGCGCCCTACCATGAGGTTGGCGAGGTCTGCCTGCGAGGCCGTGGCCGGATCGGCTTCGCCCACCATTTCGCCGCGGCGCAGGACTGCGATGCGATCGGCGATGCGCAGCACTTCTTTGAGTTTGTGGGTGATGAAGATGATTGATTTGCCCTGGCTGCGCAGGAGCTCCATGACCGCGAAGAGGCCTTCGATTTCCTGTGGGGTCAGGACAGATGTCGGCTCGTCCAGAATCAGGATCTCGGCGTTTCTGTAGAGCGCCTTAAGGATTTCGACGCGCTGCTGGACGCCGACGGGCAGGTCTTCGATGATGGTATTGGGGTCTACGGGCATGTTGTAGCGTTCTGCCAGCTCCTGAATCTGGGCGGAGACGCTTTCGCGGTCGAGCAGGCCGCGGTCGATGCTTTCGCTGCCGAGCATTATGTTGTCGACGACGCTCATGACGGGCACGAGCTGGAAGTGCTGATGGACCATGCCGATGCCGAGGTCGATGGCGTCGCGGGGGGAGTGCATTTCGACGGTGCGGCCGTCGACCTGAATCTGGCCCTCGGTGGGCTGGTAGAGCCCGTAGATAATGTTCATGAGGGTCGACTTGCCGGCGCCGTTTTCGCCCAGCAGGGCGAGGATTTCGCCCTCATGGAGAGCGAGGTCTATGTCTTTGTTGGCGACGACGCCGGGGAAGAGCTTGGTGATTGCGAGGACCTCGAGCTTGGGAGGACCGGCGTTCGTTTGATTGGCCTGGGCGGTTTGGGAGGCGTTCATGCGCTGCCCTCCGTTTCGTATACTTTGCCTTCGGCGGCCGGCGGCCGTACGCGACCGACGAGGCCGGAGACGGCGACGATGGTTACTACGTAGGGCAGCATGGAGATGAACTGACGGGGGACCTGGGTGACGCCGGCGAGCAGCAGCTCGTTCTGGAGGGCCTGGGTGTAACCGAACAGGGTTGCTGCAGCGAGTGCGCCGAAGGGGTTCCAGTTGCCGAAGATCATCGCGGCAAGAGAGATGAAGCCGCGTCCAGCGGTCATACCTTCCTGGAACTGGCCGACCGCTTCGAGGACGAGGAATGCGCCGGCCAGACCGGCCAACATGCCTCCCAGGGAAGTGTTCACGTAGCGGTAGAGGTTGACGTTGATGCCGACGGTGTCGGCGGCGCGGGGGTGTTCGCCGACGGCGCGCGTGCGCAGGCCCCAGCGGGTATAGAACAGACCGACATGGACGACCACGACCATGATGAGAGCGAGATAGGTAATGGGGGGATTGTCGAAGAGAATTGGCCCGATCACGGGAATCTGGGACAGGCCGGGAATCGGGATGGATGAGAATTTGCCCTCGGCGATGGCGTCCCGGTTGTAGAGATAGGAGGTCGCTCCGAGCGCGAGGATGATGATGACTGTGCCTGAGATGATCTGGTCCATGCGAAAGCGGATTGAGAAGAGCGCGTGGACGGCTCCCATGAGGCCGCCGACGGCCATGGCCGCGGCGACGCTGAAGATGAGGCTGGCAGCGAGAGGCCAGTGATTGGTGCTGGTTTTGGCGACGAAGCCGGCGAATGCACCGGCCAGCATCATGCCCTCGATGCCGATGTTGATGATACCGGACCTTTCGCAGAGGATCCCGCTCAGGGCT
The DNA here is from genome assembly GCA_958295845.1 of Caldilineaceae bacterium. Classification (GTDB taxonomy): domain Bacteria; phylum Chloroflexota; class Anaerolineae; order Caldilineales; family Caldilineaceae; genus Bin5. Next base: position 1,886,408 of record OY282376.1, on the reverse strand, counting down.
CCAAGGACGAGGGGGACTGTCATTCGCAGCGTGAAGTTGAGGGCGCTGATGCCGAAGAGAACGCGCAGCCAGGTCTGCTCTTTGAGCGGGGTCAGATTCACCAGGATGGCCATGACGACCAGGAGGAGCGCCAGGATCATGGTGTTGCCGTAGCGTTTGCGCAGGCGATGGAATACCGAAACGGGCGCGTTTTTGCTCATGTGCCGCCCCAACTCGTGCTGACTGCAGAGCCGGCGTCGTCCGCGGTCTGCTGGCGCAGTCGGAATATCATGCGGATGATGAGAGGAGCGGCGACAAAGGCGAGCACGAGCGCCTGGATAATCTGGATTATGTCGGCGGGGACTCCGGACTGGAACTGCATTGTGGCGGCGCCGCCGTCGAGGGCACCGAACATGAATGCGGCGAGGAGAACGCCGATGGGGTGGGTCTGGCCGAGGAGGGCGACGGTGATGCCGTCAAAGCCGACTGCGCCGCCGAATTCGGGCGCGAACTTGTGGTTGAGGCCGAGGGTTTCGATCCCTCCGGCAAGTCCGGCCAGTCCGCCGGCGAGCGCCATGGTGAGGATGATGGTGTAGTTGACGCGAATGCCGGCGTAGCGGGCGGCGCGCATGTTGTGGCCGACGGTGCGCATTTCGAAACCGAGTGGAGTCTTGTAGATGAGCCACCAGACGAGTATTGCGGCGGCAAGGGCGAGGAAGACGCCGGCATGGACACGGTAAGGGGGCCCGAAAAGCCAGGGGATCTGTGCGGAGTGAAGTACGTCGGGCGTCTCTGAGATTGCGCCGGCGGTGCGATCCCAGAGGGGACCGGGGGTCTGGCCTTGGGTGCCGCCGGCGTAGACGGTCCAGCCGCCAAAGAGGGAGGCGACGTAGTTGAGCATGATGGTGACGATTACTTCATGGGCGCCGGTATAGACTTTGAGGATGCCGGGAATTGCACCCCAGAGCATGCCTCCGACGATGCCGGCGATGAGCGCGAGGGGCAGGTGGATGAAGACGGGCAGGCCTTCGAAGTTGATGCCGACGGCGACGGCGAAGACTGAGCCCATCACGAACTGGCCGGAGGCGCCGATGTTGAACAGGCTGACCTTGAAGGCGAGAGCTACAGAGAGCCCAGTCAGGACAAATGGGATGGTTTTGCGAATGGTCCTGGCCCAGCCCTTGCCATCGCCGAATGCGCCCTGGAAAAGTCCGCTGTAGGCGGCCATTGGGTCATCGCCGGACAGGACCATGACGACGGCGCCGGCGAGCAGGGCAGACAGGAGGGCGAGCGAGGGGATGAGGAGCGGACGCAGAATTCGTCTTATGCCGGTTGTCGAAGTGGCGGTAGCCAAGACGGGCCTCCGTCTGAAGGCGTGCCTTCCGGTCAGGGGATTCCGGGGTTACTTTGAACTGAGTGCGGCGGGAATGCAGGTCAGGGGAAGGTAGAGTTCAGGCCGGCATTGCCTATACAAGCGAAGCGGGAGGCCCCGCTGCAGATGCCTCCCGCTTCAACTGGATTCTCGCTGGTTCCGCCGAGTGGGCGTCCGGCGAAGAACCAGTTTACCGATTCAAGTACAAGTGTTGCTAGTTTCCGTATCCGGTGTCGATTGAGCCGTCGATGAGGCCGGCCTTCGTCTCAGCGAGCAGGTCCTTCAGCTCCTGGGGGATCATGTCGTCAAAGTCGTGGAAGGGGGCCAGGTCGGCTTTGCCGAAATAGTTGCCGCCAGGAAACTCGCCGTCGCTGGCCATGGTGACCAGTTCGACGACACCGGGCGTGATCAGCTTCATGGCGCTGGATACGAGGCAAGGCTGTGCGGCGGGCACGGTGTTCCACTGGTCGGTATCGACACCGATGCAGAAGACGGTCTCGCCGGCTCCGTCAGCGGTGGCGATCTCCTGCAGTGCGCCGTTGCCGGTGATGCCGCCGGCGCCGAAGATTACGTCAGCGCCCTGGTCCAAGGCCTGTTTGGCCGTGGCTGCGCCCCATTCGGGATCAACAAAGGCCTGTGAGATTTCGCCGGGATGGTAGGTGGAGATCACGTTGATGTCTGCGTTGACCGACTGGGCACCGGCGACGTAGCCTTCGTTAAAGGCGACGACGGGGGGTACGAGGTCGGTGCCAAGCACTGCGGCGATTGTGCCGGTCTGTGACAGGCTACCCGCGAGAACGCCGGCCAGGTAACCGGAGTGGTCCTCGTTGAATATCAGGCCGGCCAGATTGGGGATATTCTCGCCTTGGAACTGGTCAACACCGATGAAGAAGACGTCGGGATTTTCTTTGGCGGCGGTGGTCGTGGCATCGCCGAGTGCGAATCCGACGCTGACGATTACATTGTAGTCGGCGTCAATGAACTGCTGGATATTGTCGGTGTAGTCCTTAGCGTCCTGGGTTTCGATGTACTTAATGTCGTCTTCGGCCAGGCCAAGCGCTTCGGCGGATTCGACTACGCCTTCCCAGGCAGACTGGTTAAAGCTGCGATCGTTTACGCGGCCGACATCGGTGACGAGGCCGACTTTGAAGTCAGCAGTCATCTCGTCGTCGGCGCCGGAACCTGAGTCGGCTGCGGGCACTGCCGCGGGGCAAGCGGCGAGCAGGAGCGTAAGGGAAGTCAGTAGAAAGAGTAATTTCATCATGCGGGACGCTTTCATGCGGGTTCTCCTTTGGTGACGTGAGAAAAATCTCACCAAGAATTCGGGTTAGAAAGAAGCGGATGTCTTTAGCAGGTCCGACTGGCGTTATTGTACTCGGGACTCGCGTGCGTCTAATTTCGGGAGGGGCGGTCGCGAGAGGCTTAACCCGGCGGCGCGCCCCCAGTAGACTCTGGCACATTATATGCTGATCGCAGTGCGTTCGCAAGGAAAAGGAAAAACGGGGGCGCAGGGAACTGCAGGGGTCGGTGGTCAGGGGTCAGTTACTGCGGCGGTTGATCAACCGTAGATTAGGACTGGAGCTGATCGCGACTAGGTTGTGGCACGAAGTGTGTGGGAGTTCACCCCAAAATTTGGGTTGGGCCCGCGGGGGGATGCGACCCTAAAAATAGCCCTGTCTTGTGTTATACTGGGAGACCGACTTGGTGGGAAATTCTGATGGGGAGGTTCAACTGAACAGCAACGAACTGGCGCGGAAGATCGTCGAAATCATTGAAGAAAAGCAGGCTGCGGACATCGTGTTACTTGACGTAAGCGAGCAGACCAGCATTGCTACTTATTTTGTGCTGGGCAGCGTGGACAACGAACGGCAGGCGAATGCGATACGAGATGATCTGTGGGAGCAGCTGCGGGTCGAACAGAAGACGCGGCCGCTGAACGTGCACGACCTGCGGCAGGAAGGCGGCGGGTGGCTCCTGGCCGATTACGGCGATGTCATCTTGCATCTGTTTACGGAGGAGACGCGGCGCCGATACGACCTGGAGGGGCTGTGGAGCGACGCCCACATCGTGATGAAGATTCTGTAACGGGGGCAGCTTGGGACCGGGCCTGTCCGGCTGCGCCCCGGTGTGAGAAGGCCGGCGCGGTCAGGCTGTGACGCCAGCCCGGTAGAGGGCGACGGCGGCCTCGGTATCCAGATGTTCGGTGGCATCGAAGAGGTCGGTTTTTGCGCCCTCGCCGTCGTCAACGTCTGGATTCTCTGTTGCCCGATAGGCGTCATCCTGTGCGATCCCTGCGGCCAGCATCGTATTGACGATCCGGGGCGGTGTTGAAGAGATATCGGTCCCGACGAGGCTGCCGAAGAAGTTGGCAATCTCGAACATGGCTTCAAAGGGACCGGCAGAGAGATGGACGCCGTTGTTGGCGATTGTCACTTCTTCGAAGCCGTAGTGGGCGGGCCGGGCGTGCAGCTCGCCGCGAATTGAGCCTTCTACGGCGCGTTCGGGAAAGGTATCTCCGATCATCTGGTCGCGCAGGTCTGCCCATCCGGTGTCGGAATGGAGGAGCATAAGGGCGATGCGGTGGGTGGGCTCGGTGAAGTGGGCCAGTTGGGCAGGGTGGAAGCCATTGACGAGAATGAATTTTTCGCCGGCATCTTCATAGGCCTGGACGTAGAACCCTGAGCGCACCTTGTGCGCTTTTTTTGTGAACCAGAGGTCGTCCAACGTGGCGGGCGTGAAGCCGGGATGGGCGTTCAGGAACTCGTGGCCGCCGAACAGCGGGTAGTCGGCAGCCGGGACGGCGAGCGCGTCGTAGACGCTGTGGCGATCGGAGTCGTCCAGGCCGGAAGACGCGTTCTTTGAGAGGACATTGATGGCGCCGTAGTGGCGGTCCATGCTTTCCTTTTGGTCGAGGGCAGGGCCGCCGACGAGGACAATGCCTGCTACTGAGGCGTGAAATTCTGATAGCTTGGCCCAGATCAGGTCGATTGCGTTGCCGAGGCAGCTCCGATCTTCAATTGCCAGGATCTCCGGTTTTATGAACATGAGCAGTTCATTCTGCCGCTGCGTTTGCCCGATGGCAGGGGGTTGAATGACTGCGATTTCCTCATCTTTTTGCAGTGAATCAAGCAGGGCCTGTTTCAACTGTTGCTGACTCTGCACACATCGCTCCTTTGGTGCGCCGGGAAGTCCGGATGGCAGTTCTGATCGCGACCATGTCGCGTTTGCTTCCGGGCCGATAACCAGTGGCGGTCCCGGCCGTGCCGCCTTCGCAGCAGCCTACCGCAGACCCTTCGTTTTGACAAAAAAAGTGGGCGCTTAGACGGGTTCATCGGGGCCTCTTCGCGGCGGGCGATGTCCGGTCAGAAGGCTCCCCTGGCGGCGTTGAGCAAGGCTGCGTCTTCGGGGGAGACGGCGATGTTGGTGGGGACGGCGAAGGCATTCTTGTAGGCAAAGCGCGTTACGGCGTATTCGCCGTCGGGGTCCATGGCTTCGAGGGGCGCCCGGGCAAGCGCCTTGTCGTCTTCATCGCCGATGCGGGCAGAGACTACCCAGCCTAGAAGCAGGTTTGAATTGAGGGAGACCAGGAGACGCGCCAGATGAAGGGCTTCTTCGGTGCGATCATCATGCCAGTGGGATTCGAGCAGACCGCTCTGGTAGTCGAGCCGACCGGGCTCCTCTTGTGTAAGCTCTGTGTAGATGCGGATGGCCCTGTCCCAGCGGCCGCCCATGCGGTAGAGGGTGGCCAGGGCGGGTCGGGTGAGCATGAGTGGTCGTTTTTGGCGTAGAAGGGTACGGGACAGCCCCTGGCGGATGGGCGGGTTGTAGGGCGCGTTTTCGAGGGCGAGGGTCCAGAAACGTTGGGCCTTTGTCAGGTTGCCGTCGGCTTCGGCTTCCCTGGCGAGTACGGACCAGGCGAGTTCGCTGCCGGGGTCGGCGTTTAGCAGACGCAGGGCCCAATCCTTGCCTTCGTGCCAGCGGCGCGTAAGCCAGATGACCTGGAGGAAGCGGAAGTAGGTGGGCAGGTGGCGGGGCAGGCTTTTGAGGACTACGCGAATCAGAGGAACGGTTTCTTCGGGGCGGTTGGCGGCCAGGCGGCGGTCGATGACCTCGTTCCAGTGGGAGAGTTGCGTGGCTATTTTGGTGGACTGGCCAAAGCGGGTTTGCGTCATAGGGGCCGGTGCGCCTGGTCTTTCTGCAGGAGTTCGATCATGACGCCGTGGGCGGCCTGGGGATGGACGAATGCGACGAGGCCGTGGATGCCCTGGCGGGGGATCTCGTCGATCAGACGGACGCCCTGGGCGCGGAGCTGTTCGAGGGTGAGTTCGATGTCGGGGACGGCGAAGCAGACGTGGTGGCTGCCTTCGCCTCTGCGCGCCAGGAAGTGGGCGGTGCCGCTGTCTTCGTCGGTGGGGGCGAGGAGTTCGATGGTGCTGTTGCCAGCGTCGAGAAATGCGATCTCGACGCCATGGTCGGGTGCGTCGAGCCGTTCCAGGAGTGTGAAGCCGAGGATGCCACAGTAGGTGGAGAGGGCAGCGTCGAGGTCGTGGACGACGATGCCGACGTGGTCGATGTGGGCTTTGGACAGGTGCAATGTATTCCTTTCAGCGTCCTCTAACATGATTGTGGGGCGCCCCCTAAATGTTTGCTTGTCAATCTGCAGTCTTGCAAGGTCATATCTCACGAAAGGCCGACAGATCGGAGCTAACACCAACTACCCAAATCCTTCCGCCAGCTGACGGTCGTTCAACCACTTTTTTGAGGCGGCGATTCCGGCGGTCATGGCCCCAACGGAGGCTTCCAGACACTCCTTGTTTCGGGGCAGTTAACGAGGAACGCCTTCTGACTCTTCGTCCTCATACACTTTCCAGCCGGGAAGTTCCACTTCTGGGCCGGAGATTGCGCTGAGGGGCAGTTTCAGGAACTTGCCTTCTGCGCGAACGGCGACTGTACCGTCGGGTAGAAGGATTTCGCCGCTGCCGGTGAATATGCGGCGGTTTTGGGTCAGGACACGGCCGCGGGCACTCACTTCCTTTTCAAGCGGGACGGGATGCAGGAACCGTGTTGACAGCTCGGCGGTGATGCCCCATCGTTCCACAGTTTCTCCGGAGCCGTAGTTGATGGCTCGGGCGATGGTCTCGTCGAGGACACCGGTCAGGACGCCGCCGTGCATGCGACCGGGATAGCCCTGGTGGCAGTGCTGGCCGGAGAAGTGTGCCAGGATTTCGGGGTCTCCGGCGGCTGAGACCGTCTCGTAGAAGCGTACTTTGACGCCGGCTATGTTTTGCAGGCCGCAGACAAAGCAGAAGGCGCTGTTCGGTTGCTTCTGCATTACACCCAACTTGAAGGCTGATGCTCGCCGAATTCGGCCCTGAGGGCGTCACAGATTTCGCCGATGGTGACGTCGCTCTCGACGGCTTCGATGAAGAGCGGCATCAGGGTCGCGCCGGGGGCGCGGGCGGCCTGCCCGATGCGGTGGAGGATGGCGGATGCCCTGTGCTGATCGCGACGGGCGCGCAGTTCGGCGAGGGCTGCGATCTGTTCATTCTGCACGACCTCGTCGACGTGCAGGGTCTCCTCGGGGAGGGTTGCGCCGCCCTGGTAGCGGTTGACGCCGACGACGGTCTGGGCCCCGCTTTCGACGGCGCGGAGGGAGGCGTATGCAGACTCCTGAATTTGGCGTTGGATGAAACCGTCGGCTACGGCTTGCATAGCTCCGCCCAATTTGTCGATGCGTTCGATGTAGTCGCGGGCCTGACTTTCGATTTCGTCGGTCAGCCATTCAATATAGTAGCTGCCACCGAGCGGGTCGACGACATCGCCGACGCCGCTTTCGCCGGCGAGGATCTGTTGCGTACGCAGCGCGATTTCAACGGCTTTTTCGGTGGGCAGCGCGAGCGCCTCGTCCTTTGAATTGGTGTGCAGGCTCTGGGTACCGCCCATGATCGCGGCCAAGGCCTGAACTGTAACACGAACAATGTTGTTGTCAGGCTGTTGAGTGGTCAGGGTACTGCCGCCGGTTTGGGTGTGAAAGCGAAGCCGCCAGCTCTTTGGGTCGGCGGCGTTGAATCGCTGACGCATGAGCTTGGCCCAGAGGCGGCGGGCGGCGCGGAACTTGGCCACTTCCTCCAGAAAGTCGTTGTGGGCGTTGAAAAAGAAGCTGATCTGGGAGGCGATGAGGTCGACGTCGAGCCCGACTTCAGTGGCTTGCTGGACGTATTCGACTGCGTTGGCGAGGGTGAAGGCCACTTCCTGGACGGCGCTGCTGCCGGCTTCGCGTATGTGGTAGCCGCTGACCGATATGGTGTTCCATTTGGGCACGTGGCGGGCGCAGTAGAGAAAAAGGTCGGTCATCAGGCGCATGGAGGGCGCGGGTGGGAATATGTATGTGCCGCGGGCGATGTATTCCTTGAGAATGTCGTTCTGGACGGTGCCCCGCAGTTGCTCTAGGGGCACGCCCTGCTCTTTAGCGACAGCGATGACCATGGCCAGTAGAATTGCGGCGGGCGCGTTGATGGTCATGCTGACGCTGACTTTGTCGAGCGGAATGCCCTGGAGAAGGGTACGCATGTCCTGCAGGCTGCTGATGGAGACGCCGACTTTGCCCACTTCCCCTTGGGCGAGATCGTGGTCGGCGTCGTAGCCGATTTGGGTGGGGAGGTCGAAGGCGACGGACAGACCGGTCTGTCCCTGTTCGATCAGGTAGTGGTAGCGCTTGTTGCTTTCGGCGGCGGAGCCGAAGCCGGCGTACTGGCGCATGGTCCAGAGGCGGCCGCGATACATGTTGGGCTGGACGCCGCGGGTGAAAGGGAACTCACCAGGGAAGCCGAGTTTTTGCAGATATTCGGCGGCATTGCCGTCGTAAGAAGCCGCTTCGGACGGTGTGTAGAGAGGTTGGATGACGATAGAGGGGCTGCTGGTCGTGAACTGCTCTTTGCGTTCGGGGAAGCGGTTCACGATGGGGGCGAGCGTGTTATCCTGCCAGACTCGCTTAAGGGCAGTCAGTTTGTTGGGGTTGGGGTGCGGCTGCGTGCCATCGGCCTTCGGCTTGCCACTCGATTCATCCATTTGAATACACTCAGTTGGCGTAGGGGAAATCAAGAAGGGGTTACATTTCCAGCCGTCCGGCCAGGGCGTTGCTCAGGGTCATTTCATCGGCGTACTCGAGATCGCCGCCGGTTGGCAGACCACGGGCCAGGCGAGTGACGCGAACACCCAGGGGCTTGATGAGACGGGCAATGTACATGGCGGTGGCTTCACCTTCAAGGTTCGGGTTTGTGGCAACGAGCAACTCGCGTGTTTCGCCATCATCAGCCTGTTCGCCGGAATGGTTAGGCTGCAGGCGGCCTAGCAGTTCGCGGAGCTTGAGGTCGTCAGGGCCGATTCCTTCCACGGGGGAGATGGCACCGTGAAGGACGTGGTAGAGGCCGTGGTATGATCCGGTGCGCTCTATGGCCTGTACGTCGAGCGGCTCTTCAACCACGCAGATGATCGATTGATCGCGCTGTTCGTTGTCGCAGATTGCGCAGGGATCTTTGTCGGCGATGTTGTGACAGAGTCCGCAGAATAATGTATCGGCCTTGAGCTCCTGCAGGGCGGCGGCCAAGGTGAGCGCGATTTCCTCGTCGTTGCGCAGAAGGAAATAGGCCAGGCGAGAGGCGGATTTGGGGCCGATGCCGGGCAGGCGGCTGAAGGCATCGATGAGGTTGGAAACGGGTTGTGCGAGCGGCGCCATTGCGCGATCCCAGGTTGCGATTAGCTTGCGTTCAGTTCGAAAACGCGCGTTTTGCGTGTTTCGTTTTGCGTATTTCGTATTGCGTAGTGCGTTAAGGCAGACATGACAGGCGCGTTACCACTGCGTGATCGGCGCGAAAAGTCTTGACGACAAGCGGGACTCTAGTTCGTTCAGAATCCGAGGCCAGGGATGTTGAGGCCGTCCGCGAAACCACCCATGCGTTCTTCGGTGAGGGATTTCACCTTTTCGGAGGCGTCGCCGATGGCGGCCAGAAGCAGGTCTTCGAGCATTTCCACATCGTCAGGATCGACCACTTCCGGTTTGATGCGAAAGGCCTGTACGGCCTGATGGCCGTCCATATCGATTTCGACCATCCCGCCCCCGGCACTGCCGGTCACGGTCTCTTCTGCCAGCTCCTCCTGGGCTTTTTCCATATCGCCCTGCATCTTACGTACACGTGCGGCGAGGTCGCCACCCATGCCGCCAGCCATAGCGCCGCCAGGTGAACCGCCGGAGGGCATGCCTGGGGCGCCGCCTCCGAAGGGATTGGTGCCGCTTCTGGTTCTGCGATTTCTCTTCTTTTTCGCCATTGGTTTCACTCCCGGTGCAAGATGTAATGCTCTCTCAATTTTCGCCGGCCCGGCTGCGGCCGTCGGTGACTTCTGCCCCCAATTCGGAAACTGCGTATGCCAACAGGGGGTCGGGCCCACTAGCCTGTTCTTCCTCGACGGCCTGGCCAGTGGTGGAAGGGATAGTGGCTTTTTCGCCGCTCTGGCAGATGAGCGTTACCTGCTGGCCCAGAATCTCTGCCAGAATGCCGGAGACGGCGTCTTTGGTTCTGGCCTCTGAGATTACGCCCTGGGTAAAGGAATTATTGCCGAACGCAATTGCCACGGCATCTCCGCCGATGGCAAGATCGCGAATGGAGCGCAGGGAAGCCTGTTCCTTGGGTCCGCACCGTTCGCGGACGGTGGTCAGGAACTCGTCCCAGCGTCCTCGCAGCCGTTGCATGGCCTCGGCGTCGAGAGGCGCTGCGGACGGTTTGTCGGCGACCGGGCCTGGGGCGGGGCGTGCAGCAGGCGGTGTCGTGCTCTTGGCCGCTGGGGGGTGGACGGTGGCCACCGGTTGTGCCACGGTCGGGGCTGCGGACTGGGCCGGCACGGCCGCTGGATGAGGCTGAACGCCTTCGATGAGTTCGACCAGCGCCAGCTCGAGGGGAAGCTGGGGCTGGAAGCCTCCTTTGAGTTCGGTCATGGCCTGGCTGAATCGTTTGATGGCCCAGAGCGTTTCGGCGTTGCCTATTTCCTTCGCCTGCTTTTGCATGGTTTGGACGGTATCGTGAGCGCAGTCTTCGAGGAGCGCGCCATCGCCGACCATCTGCACGAGCATCACGCCGCGCAGGTGCTCGATCACCTGGCCCACGAATTCATTGAGGCTCCCCCCTTGGAGAAGCAGGTCGTGGATGAGGGACAGGCCCGCTGGGACGTCACTGGCTGCCAAGGCGTCCACAAATGCGGTTACGGTTTCACTGGAGGCGCTGCCCAGGACTTGTTGCACTTGTTCGAGGGAGATCGCCAGGCTGTCGTCAGTGGGCGCGGCCGCGCCGTAGCTGGTCATTTGATCGAGAAGGCTGACGGCGTCGCGCATACAGCCCTGGGCACTGCGGGCGATGGCGAAGATGGCCGGCTCCTGAACTTCGTAGCCTTCTTCGGCGGCGATATGGGTCAGATGGGCCGCGATCTCAGCGACGGGAATGCGGCGAAAATCAAAGCGCTGGCAGCGGCTGAGAACGGTGGCGGGAATGCGGTGAGGTTCGGTGGTTGCCAGGACGAATCGCGCATAGGCAGGAGGCTCTTCGAGCGTTTTGAGCAGTGCATTGAAGGCGCTGGTGCTGAGCATGTGCACTTCATCGATGATGTAGATTTTGTAGCGGGACTCGCTGGGTTGAAAGCCGACTTTTTCGCGCAGTTCGCGGACGTCGTCGACGCTGTTGTTGCTGGCAGCGTCGATTTCGATGAGATCCAACATACGGCCTTCGTTGATGGCGGTACAGTGGCTGCAGTTATTACAGGGCTGATTTTCTTCGTCGGTGCAGTTGAGGGCTTTGGCGAGGATTCTTGCTGTGGAGGTCTTGCCGGTGCCGCGCGGGCCGGCGAAAAGGTAGGCGTGGGCGACCCGGCTGTCGCGCAGCGCGTTGAGAAGGGTGGTCGTCACGTGTTCCTGCCCAACCACCTCTTCGAAAGTCTGGCTGCGCCACTTGCGGTACAGCGCCTGTGCCATGTGCCTCTCTCCTATTGGGCGACAAATCCGGAGGACTTTCGCGCCCCTTCACGGCGTCTTCGGACAACATATTTCAGTCTACCATCGGGCAGAGGCAGAGGCAAACGGATAGGGGTTTTCACGTGGTATACTTCAGGTATGAGAGTCTTGGAGAGTTGAAAGAATTGGGACTGCAGTGGTCGGCGGCAGCAGTTTTTAGTAGTCAGTTTTTGGTTTTTGGTGAACAGGGAACGGCAGTTTTTGGTAGTCAGTTTTTAGTTTTTTGTGAGCGGCGAAGGTCAGTGGACAGTGGGTTGAAATATAGTGGGGGAGGAAGGCACTGTTGGCTAGACATTTTGCTGGGGGAGAATGAGCACGGTGGCTAACAAGGGCGGGGCGTTGCGGGGGCGCAGCCCCCGCACAAGGGAGGGCCGAAGGCACGACCGCCCGGAACTGCAATTTTTAGTGGTTAGTTTTTAGTTTTTAGTGAACTGCGGAGTTCAGGAGGGCGTGGTGGCGCCTGCAGGCGAGTTGAGATTAAGGCTTTGGCGTTGGTGGGCCTTCAGTGCGGAGGTTGGGAGCAGGTTGGATGGTGTCGGACCAGGAAAGGAGAGGTGGCTGTCGCAGATGAGCAAAAAGGTAATTCATTCGCTTCGGGAGAGGCGGCTGGTGGAAGAGGCGGTCGCCGGGCTGGGAGAGGCGGAATCTGAGGCGGAATTGGCGCAGGCGGTGGAACAGATTGCGCGCGAATATGCGGCGGAACTGGTTCTTGCGGCGGTTCGCAAGCATCTGGTGACCGGCAGCAGCCAGATGCGGGGGGGATTGGGCCGACTTGCGGCGTTGCTGCCGGGGCCGGAGACGGCTGCGATGCTACGAAAGGAGGCGGGGCGGCGCGACAATCCTACTCAGACTCGATTGAACGCGGCGATGATTCTGGAGAAGTTTCTTCAGATCGAGGTTTCGGCGGGCCTGATGGGCGATTTGAGGGACCCGAACCTGATTGTGATGCAGAGTCTGCAGGAGGCGGTGACGGAGGCGCGGTCGAACCGGTATGTGCTGCTGGAATATGTGCGACAGATGAGGCAGGAGAACCAGGATATTGCCTACCTTGTCCTCGATCTGATTGGCCAGCTGGAAGAGGCTGACCAGGTGGAACTGCTTCGGCTGATCGCGTACGATTCGCGGCGGGGGGTCGCGGAAACAGCGTTGGACAGATTGGAGGGGCTGCGCGGGCCGGAAGTTGGAGAACGGAGCGCTTCGGCGTTACACACGCTCCAACTGACCTTGCGGCCAGAGCTGGCGCGGACGGCGGCACGGAGCTTGCGCAAGCTGCAGCTTGCGGGCGTTGGCTGGGCGCTGCAGAAGGCGGATGACTGGTGGGCGCTGCTCTCGCCGAGCGATATACAGGGCACGCAGAACCTGTGGTTTCTGGGTAACGGAGATGGTGAAGGATGCAGGCTGGTCGGACTGCGCATCAATGGAACGGCAGGTGTTCTTGGGGCATTTGGAAGCGATAGCCTGGACCGCGAGCAGCTGCCGTCGAGGCGGCAGGTAGGTGAGTCCCTGTCGATTTCCGTTGCGCCGGGAAAGAGCACTGTATTCGTTACCATTCCTTACAATGATGCAAGACAATGCCTGCAAGAGAGTCTGGGAGGCCACTGGCATAGCTTGGACCGCGCCCTGCCGGACGAGTTTACGCTTTTTTGTCCGTTCCTGTTTGCGTGTGAGGGGGGGCCTGTTTCCGGTGAGATAACGTCTTTGCTGGCGTCGGGGCCGGCGCTATGGGCAGAAGGGCGGGAAGAGCTGTCGAAGGTTACGGCGGCGTTATTGGAACATCCGGCCATGGCCGGATGGGTGCTGCAGGTGGGTAAGCCGGATGTCGATACTGGAGAGTTTGGCGGTCTGATTCCGGAAAACAGGGCAGATAGAGGCGATCCGGGGCGTTTGGCAAGAATGCCGTTGGAGACGTTGGGCAAGCTGGTGGCGTCGATTGTTTCGGAGGATGTTCCGCAGGAACTGGCGGGGCAGCTGCGGCAGGCGTTACTGGCGCAGGCGGCTTGGCTGCATTTTGCGGGTGAAAAGAGATCTGCACGCCAGGCGGTATTGACTGCCGAGAGTTTACTCAACGAGCCGATTTACAGCCAGCCACTGCTTTTGCAGATGATTGCACGCGGATTTCTGAATGCTAGGGGAGAAGGCAGCGGGCCAGAAGGGGCGACGTGAGGCTGGCCCGAAGTGCCGCAATTCCAGGTTCAGGCAATTCCCAGTCAAAGGGCAGCGACCTAACGTCTCAGGAATCGGGAAAAGCTTCTATACAGATTTTGCACAACTGCGAAAAGATGTGTATTTTATGATGTATAGGGTTTTGGGTTCTGCGGAGAGCGAAGCGCAGATCATTCAAGACAAGCTTCAATCCATTTCTTGAGAAAGTATTTGGTACAGTAAGACTTCTTGGTACAGATTTCGTTCTGAGTGAGGAAGCAGAATCTCTGGTATATTGAGCCTTCTTTACGTTGAATCCAGAGAGGACAGCAACCATAGGCAACGATAGGTATTCGCGAAAAGTACAACCTAAGATTACGATACCTAGTTGACTTTTGGCCTGCCTGGTGTGAACAGAACAGCAATGATGCTGGCACCTGCAATTTCATTGGGAACAACAGCCTTACATGCGACCTCAACATGCGGTTGCGAGCTTTGCGTCTCCCTTTCCACCCCTCCAGAAAGTAGCAGGGATTTCCCGCGCTCCGGGCACCCGGACGACACAATCGATTGCAGTCAGCGTTCTGAAGTAGACCGGCGAGTGAGCTTGCGCCGTTCTCAAGCCGTTGTTCATTTGGTTTTGCCTCGACTCTTTTCAGGACGAAGCGGGGCAGGCAGGCGATCTTTTCCTATTAGGAAAGGCAATGCTTTGTGTTTCTGACAGTTGGGACGGATTGACGCCGAGAATGAGGAGTCTTCGCCGGTCAAGAATGAACGGGAGACAGCTGCTACACCTCGACTTAGGGACGGCCGGAGAATGGTAGCGGCTGTAGGGAATAGCGAGGGGGTTTACTGTTTCACCGGGGACCAGGTCCTTCTGATGTTCGGGTGAACGGCGATTTGCCAAGGCAAGACCTAGTCAATTCACGGATGGCTGCGGATGACCACAGAGGTCCTCGAAGACAACAGTTTGGACTCGGCGAAGTTTGGACTCGGGGAAGTTTGGATTAGGGGCAGGTCGAAGGTGGGAGACCAAAAGTATGGCGAAGGTCTGAGTTCGAATCCATTCGAAGTGGTTCTGGAAATATCCAAATTGGAGAGATATTCGCCGGTTGCGGGAGTAATCAGGTATAATTATGTTTCCCTTTTTGGTGAAGACATCCGCTCTCAGTTTGCTACAGAACGCACGGCAAGTACTTTGTGTTGGCCTTTCAGTTTTAGTGATTCCGTCGGGGATATCCAGAGGAGAAAAGTAGGTGACGGCTGTTGAAAGGGCCTTCTTAAGCCAAGTGGGCGAATTGCCCAGTACGTGTGTGTTTCGAGGGCAGGGGGATAGCAGTTGGAGATTACATTCTGCGGCTACCCGTCGCCTGATCGATTTTTTCAATAATGACGCGAGCATCCTTGAGAAGGCAATCTTCTCTGATATGCACTGGGTCTATCATCGATCCGTATTGTTGGATCCTGCAAGAAAATTCGGCTTTGGAAGCGAAGATGGCCAGATGATTCCGGACATTCAGCTTCTGGCCATACTGCATGGTTTCGGTGCTGCTACAGGTTTCCTCGACTTCGCCCTCAATCCTTTGGCGGCATTGTGGTATGCATGTGAAGGGGATGAATGCGACGGCAGGGTGTTTCTGCTGGACTTGGACAGTGGGATTGGGTTTCGGCGGATATCGGCAGGAGAATCCTCTCATAGCGTCGAAGAGATTTTCAGATGGCCAGACGAGCGAGCCGGAAATCTTTACTTCGAGGCGTCAGTTCAGGAGAAGAATAGTGCCCGTGAATTGCAAAGCGAAAGTTTCAGCGTTCAAGCGTGGCCTCTGATTCCGGCAGACGCCGTTAGATCTGTAGTCATAGCCGCAACTGACAAGCCCCAGATCCGGCAAGAACTTGAAGAGTTGCTCGACTATGGCAAACCTAGTCTTTTCGCCGATTTGCAGCGGTTCTCGGTTGTGAACAGCCCAAGACTTCCAATACCACAGATAGAGGATCCGGAATTCAGCCTGCTTCTCGGGAATCAGTGTTACCTGCAGGGAGACTATCCTGGCGCCACAGCGCATTACGATAAGAGTGTTGCGCTTGGGCCTGATGAAGACCTTGGATACTTCCACTATGTCCGAGGGAATGCCAAGGCGGCAGCGGGGGATTTGAGCGGCGCACGCGGAGACTTCGATTTGGCGCTCTGCTATGAAGAGAGGCTTGCAGAGGAACTTGCAAAGCGGGTTGACGGCCCAACCAACGAACACCGTCTGTGGAACCTATACTATAATCGGGGGAATATCAGGGCCGAGTTACAAGACTTGACGGGCGCACTGGAAGATTATGAAGAAGCAATCCGTATTGGAATCCATGACAGTATAAGGAGAGCTTCGAATTATCTGAATAGAGGGAACGTATACCTTCAACTGTGCAAGTTTGGCGATGCGATTCTCAATTACGATGAGGCCATAGAAGAAGGTAGTCCCTTCGCACATTTCAACAAAGGAAACGTACTCGTCACTCTGGGCCGTTTTGATGAAGCGCTTCAAAGTTACGATGAGGCGATTCGGGGAGGAGACAGGAGATCCGGGGTCATTTGCAATCGGAACGGCGTGACGGCAATACTGAACAGGATAGGAGGGGACGGATACGTAGTGGACTCGCCGCGGTATAAGGACACTACGCGTCGTCTTATAGTGGAGGTGTCACTGAGAGCCGACTCCGACAACAGATATACGGAATTTTTCAATTTCCATGGGGCAAAAGGGAATGACGGCAATTCTGGGGGTTTGAATTTGCCGGGGGGCAAGGGCTACGCAGGCAAAGCTGGGTTTGTCGTTGTGGTGAAGGGCGAGGAATGGTGATGGGGTTAGTGGACGACTGGTTTTCCAGCCCTTCCCAATTGCGTTGCTCCATCTGCCGGCGTGTCATAGAATTAGATTGAATGGGCCTTGCTGCTACACGCCCCAAATTGCGAGTATTGTCTCTGTAATGATCGGTGGTCAACAGGCGATGGTCTTATGCGGTACTTCCCTATACAGTTACACTTAAGTGCAGAGATACCTCCTTCAGCTGTATTCGTGGGTTGAGTCAAGAAGCAATTTCCCAGAAGAAGAGAAACTCCATTGGCCAACGGTGGCGCGACCATCGGTGGCGACACAGTGAAAAGCGGACATGGGACTGAGCGCGTCCTGATATGAGAATCAAGCCAATACTGAAGTGGAATCTATTTGTAGCGGTGGCGCTGGCGATAGCGGCGGCGGTCATTTTGACGGGTCCAACGGCGTTGTTGGCCCAAGCTCCTGAAGGCCAGGATGGCGGCGCGTCTGCAGAGGGATCCATAATAGATGCGGCCACGGAGGTCGAGATTCAGCGGCAGTTCAACGAATTGCGGCGGGAGATTCTGGACGACCGAGCTGACTCGGTCGGCTGGTGGCTGACGGGCATCGCTCTCCTGTTCACCTTGTTGGCGTTTTTCTTAGGGTTCGCCGGATATCTTGCTCTCAGGAGATTGCGGGAGATAGAGGAGGCGGTACGCGGCAATGTGGAAGCGGCGCGCGGGCATGCAGAGGAAGCAGGCCGGCTTGCCGAAGAGATTCGGGGTTACGGCGGGGAAGCGGACGAGCCGTTGCGCAGCATGGCGGGCGCGGAGCTGGCGTTTGCGCGAACGCAGATTGGCGAAGAACTCAGCCGCGTACCGGGCAGGGCCGGGGCGTCTGCCGTCGCGGAGGCCCGGCAGCTGGAGGACGAGGGAAGGCTTGATGAGTCGATAGCGAGGTGGAAGCACATTGCCAGTGTTGCGGAAGGAAGCAATGATGAACTGGCTGCGATGGCCTTTCGGTCGATAGGTGACCTGTCGGAAAGATTGAGCAGGAGCGCCAAGAGATGAACGACCGGCACGCGCGTGCTTATTTCCTGCCGAGCAACGGATTGGGCGAGGCAGGCATGTCCGAATCGCGGGAGGCGCTGGCTGCGTACTCGCAGGCGGTCCGATTGAGACCGGATTACGCAGAGGCTTACCATAACCGGGGCAATGTCAGCAGCAACCTGGGACAGTACGAAGAAGCGGTAGCAGATTACGACCGGGCCGTTCACCTGAAACCTGATCTGGTCGATGCCTATATCAATCGGGCCAATGCCAAAGCTGCCCTTCAACAGTATCAGGACGCCATTGAAGACCTGGGTACAGCGATCCGGTTTGATGCGGAGAATGTATTTGCTTTTTTGAATCGAGGGCTACTTCTGGCCGAGCTTGGCGAGTACGGGGATGCCCTTGTCGATCTGGACGAGGCAGTTCGACTTGAGCCCGACTATGAAAGAGCCTACCTTGTGCGAGGCAGTGTCAAGAGGGGGCTCGGTCGGAGTCCGGAAGCGATTGCCGATTTTGATAGTGCTATCGTGCTGAATCCGGACAATTCCGAGGCATACAACAGCCGGGGCCTGTTGCAGGTGGAGTTGGGCCGGTACGAGGCGGCCGTGGCCGACTACGGCAATGCGATCCGGTTGCGGCCAGAGTACGGTGCCGCGTACAACAATCGGGGGGTTGCGCTGGCTAAGTTGGGACGACTCGGCGCGGCTGTGAGCGACTATGATGAAGCGGTCCGGCTGCTGCCTGAGAGCGCTGAACCTTATTTCAACCGGGGCAATGCGAAGGAGCGTCGCGGCGATTATGAGGATGCCATTGCCGATTACGACCAGGTGATCGTAAGGCGGCCCACCGATCTTGAGGCGCACAGGAATCGGGCTGTGGTGAAGGCTGTGCTGGGTTGGACTGAGGAGGCAAGGTCGGATTTTGACAGGGCGCTTGAGATTGCAGCGGGGCGATAGAGTGACTTCTTTACGCTTAACCGGGTCCCAGGCAGGCGGGAGCCGGAATCTTAAGCAGAGCCGTACCTGGTCCTAGAGTCGGTTGGAGTTGGGCGCTGTTTCGGGCCGCCGCGTTCGGGCAGGCGATGCCGGGGGACGCTTCAGCGTAACGCCCACCTACAAATGGGGTACTCCGAGTCCTAGCTTTACGCTACTGACCAGGCCCTGTTAGTAGTTATGACCGTGCGCGGGAAGTCTTCTAAGTTCAGAAGATACCCGGTTCAGAAGATACCCAGTTTAGAAAATACCCAGTTTAAAAAATACCCAATTCGTCCTTGGCGTCCTCGGACATCATGTCGGGACTCCAGAAGGGGGTCCAGACGAGGTGGACGTTGACTTCGCTGACGCTGGGGAAGGCGTTGTGGGTTGTGCGCTGGACGTCGTTGATGATCTGCGGGCCGACAGGGCAGCCGGGGCTGGTCAGCGTCATGGTCACGTCGATGTTATTCTCTTCCGTTACTTCGATATCATAGACCAGGCCGAGGTCGACGATATTCATCATCAGTTCCGGATCCTTCACATGGGTCCTGATTTCGGCTCTGACATCATCGGGTGTGGGCAGTGTGTTTTCGCTCATGGGGTTATTCTCCTCAGTAGGGCTTTTCCACGTAGATATCGCCACCGTCAACCTGAACGTCGTAGGATGGGGTTGGCTCGAATGCGGGCATGCTGAGCGCATCGCCGGTGCGAATGTCGAAGCGGGCACCGTGCCGGGGGCACTGGACCTGACCGCCCTCCAGGATTTCCCCTTCCACGAGGGGGCCGCCGTCGTGGGTGCAGACATCCTCGATGGCGTAGAATTCGCCGTCCAGGTTGAAGACGGCGACGCGGATGCCTTCAAGTTCGACCAGAAGCCGTTCCCCAGGCGGAAGGTCTTCGGTCGCGGCAACTCTTACAAAGTCTTCCATATGCAAATAATTCCTTATCGCGTGTTCTATTCGGGCCACTCGGTCAGTCCGTACAGCCCTGCCTTGAGCGCTTTGAGTGGAAGGAGGGCGCATTTGAGGCGCACGGGTCCGATCTCGATGCCGAGCAGGTCGAGCACGTCTTGTTTGCCCCACTCCTTGAGATCGGCCACCGGCATGCCGATGATTTCCTCCATCATCATGGACGCGCTTGCCTGGCTGATGGCGCAACCCCGTCCTTCGAAGGCTGCATCGGCCACCACGTCGTCTGCGATCTTGAGGTGAATCGTTACCTCGTCGCCGCAAAAGGGGTTCAGCTCGTGACGGTGGATGTCAGCGTCTTCGAGATTGCCCTTATGCCGGGGGTGCTTGTAGTGGTCAATGATGGCTTCGCGGAACAGGTCCATGGGCCGGGTGAATTGACCTATAGGAAAGGCAAAGGGCGGTATCAGCCCCTTGCCTTTCTACCATAGGCAGCGTCAGATTTCAGTTCGAATTCAATACGGACAAAAAGCGGATACGCAGCGCTTATCTCTCAATGGGCAGGCCAACGGCGTTGCCCCATTCGGTCCAGGAGCCGTCATAGTTGCGGACACTGTCGTAGCCGAGCAGATAGGTCAGCACAAACCAGGAGTGGCTGCTGCGCTCGCCGATGCGGCAGTAGGCTACGATGTTGTCACTGCCGCTGAGGCCCTGTTCTTCCTCATAGATGGCACGGAGGTCGTCGGCGCTCTTGAAGGTGCCGTCGTCGTTAGCGGCCCGCGCCCAAGGGACGTTGCGGGCGCCGGCGATATGCCCGCCGCGCAGCGAACCTTCCTGGGGATAGTCGGCCATGTGCAGAAGCTCGCCGCTGAACTCGGCCGGGCTGCGTACGTCTACCAGAGGCAGGCCGGCTTGTTGGTGTGCCAATACCTGTTCTCGCATGGCGCGGATGGCGGCATCGTTGCGGGCTGGCGCGCTGTAAGAGGCGGCAGGGTAGGAGGGCGTATCGGTCGAAAGCTCTCTGCCCTCGTCGACCCACTTCTGGCGGCCGCCGTCCATGACTTTGGCGTTGGAGTGCCCGAACAGCTGGAACACCCAGAAGGCGTAGGTAGACCACCAGTTGCTTTTGTCACCGTAGAACACGATTGTGGTGTCGTTGGAGATGCCCAATTTGCCCATCAGATCCTGAAACTGCTGCTGGCCCACGTAGTCGCGCACGACGGCATCGTTCAGGTCTTCCTGCCAGTCGATCTTCTGTGCGCCGGGGATGTGGCCGGTGTCATAGAGAAGGACGTCTTCATTTGATTCGAGCAGGCGGATGTTTGGGTCGTTCAGATGAGCGGCGACCCACTCAGTGCTGACCAACACGTCAGGATTGGCATAGCCTTTGTCTGCCATTACACTCCTCCAAAATGAGATGTATGTGATTACCTACTAATCTTTCGACTGATTACTTTTTCCAACTTACGCATGACGCCTTCAACGGGCACGCGATCAAGGACGCCCTGCAGAAAGCCCTGCACAATCATTCGTTCGGCCTGCGGTCTGGTGAGACCGCGTGCCATCAGGTAGAAAACGTATTCGTCTTCGACCTGAGCGGCTGTGGCCGCGTGGGTACAGCGAACGTCGTCGGCCTCAATTTCGAGGCCGGGAATGCTGTCGGCGCGGGCGCTTCTGTCCAGGATCAGGTTTCCGTTGCGTTGGAATGCGTCGGTCTTCTGCGCGCCGGGCAGCACTTTGATTATACCCATATAAACGCTGCGGGCACGATTTTTGAGTGCGCCGTTGAAGAGCAGGTCGCTGAAGCAGTTGGCGGCACGGTGCAGCTGCAGAGTCTCGTGGTCGATATGCTGCCGCCGCGTTGGGAAGTAGAGACCCAGCAGCTCGCCATGGCCTCCTTCGCCCTGCAAATCCAAGTCCAAGAAGGCCTTGGTCAAACGGCTACCCCAGCTCACCTGGATCCAGCGCAGGTCGGTGTCTTTGCCGAGAACTGCGCGCCCTGTGAGGAAATTCCAAGCGGTGTGCTTGAAGTCCTGCAGGTTCATGTAACGGACTTTGGCATTGTCCTTGAGAATGAGCTCTACGACGGTGGCCTGAAAGGCGTTTTCGGCGCCCATGAGGTCATCGACCAAGGTCACTTCGGCCCCTTCTTCGGCAACGAGAAGGGTGTGGTGATAGCCACCGACGCGGTCGCCCTGTGAGAGGATCGCGTGCAGGGGAAGCTCGACCTTGGTGTTGCGGGGGACGAAGACGAAGGACCCGGTATCCCACATGGCTGCGTGCAGCGCTGCGAATTTGTTGGCGTCCGGGGTAACTGCCTTGGTCATGAAGTACTTTTGCACCAGATCGGGGTATTGCTGTACGGCTGTTTGCAGGTCGGAAAAGATGACGCCATCTTCGTGCTGGTCTTCGATTTCCTCACCGTATAGTAGCCCGCCGTCGCGAAAGATCAGGTTGGCTGAGGACTCCATTTCATCGAGGGCGTTGAGGAGATCGGGTTCCAGGTCATTGCGTTCAACGGTCCCATTGGGGACGGCGAAGGGTGTGTAGTTTTCGAGTTTGAAGCCGGTCAGGCGCGTGCGGCGCCAGGACTCGTCAGTGGGCTTGGGCCAGGCCAGGCTTTCGAACGTTTGCCAGGCTCGCAATCGGAAGTCCAACATCCATGTGGGTTCGTCTTTAGCAGCCGACGCCTGGCGCACGGTCTCCTGGGAGAAGCCGGCGATTTCGTCGACAGTTTCTTTTGGTTCCTTTAGTAGTACAGTCACATTCAGTTGCCTCGTTACGGGAAAACGGGGGGCAGCTCGTCTTTGACGGCCTCCCGGTGCGCAATGCGCTTTTCGAGTCGCCTTTCGCCCCTAATTGGGGCTGATAAGAATTGCAGGCGAGCTATCCGATACTGCCTTCCATCTGCAATTGGATGAGGCGGTTCATTTCGACCGCGTACTCCATGGGCAGCTCTTTGACGAGGGGTTCGATGAATCCGCCTACGATCATGGCGGCGGCCTCGTCCTCGTCAATGCCTCGGCTCATCAGATAGAAGAGTTGTTCTTCGCCGATCTTACTGACTGATGCTTCGTGACCAACGCTGACATCGTCCTCGTCGATTTCGATGTAAGGGTAGGTGTCGGAGCGGCTGTCGGCATCCAGCAGCAGGGCATCGCAGACAACGTTGCTGCGGCTTTGATGGGCGCCTTTGGCCACTTTGAGGAGGCCGCGATAGCTGGCGCGACCGCCGTCCTTGCTGATCGACTTGGATACGATTTTGGAGCTTGTATTGGGGGCGGCATGGACCACTTTGCCGCCGGCGTCCTGGTGTTGTCCTTTGCCGGCGAAGGCGATGGACAGGATTTCGCCGTGGGCCTGGGGGCCCATCATGTAGACGGCGGGGTACTTCATTGTCACCTTGCTGCCAAGGTTGCCGTCGATCCATTCCATGGTGGCGTCATCGTACGCCATGGCCCGCTTGGTAACCAGGTTGTAGACGTCGGTACTCCAGTTCTGGATGGTTGTGTAACGGCAGCGCCCGCCCTTTTTGACGATGATTTCGACGACGGCGCTGTGGAGGCTATCGCTCGAATAGATGGGCGCGGTGCAGCCTTCCACGTAGTGGACGCTGGCCCCCTCTTCCACAATGATGAGCGTGCGCTCAAACTGCCCCATGTTTTCGGCGTTGATACGGAAGTAGGCCTGCAAGGGAATATCGACGTGTACGCCGGCGGGTACATAGACGAAGCTGCCGCCACTCCAGACTGCGCTGTTGAGCGCAGCAAATTTGTTGTCTGCGGCCGGGATGACGGTGGCGAAGTACTCCTTGACGATGTCTTCGTGCTCGCGGAGCCCGCTGTCCATATCGAGGAAGACGACGCCGAGCTTCTCCCACTCTTCCTTCAGGCTGTGGTAGACGACTTCGGACTCATACTGTGCGCCGACGCCGGCGAGGAATCTGCGTTCTGCTTCGGGAATGCCGAGCCGGTCGAAGGTACGTTTGATGTCCTCGGGAACGTCGTCCCAGCTCTTGCCCTGCTTTTCTGCGGGGCGCAGGTAATAGAAGATGTTGTCGAAATCGATGCCACTAAGATCGGCGCCCCAAGTCGGCATCGTCTTGGAGAAAAAGATGTCGAGTGCGTCGTGCCGGAACTGGCGCATCCAGTCCGGCTCGTTCTTGATGTCGGCGATCTGGTCGACTACCTGGTGCGTCACTCCTTTTTCGGCCTTGAAGACTGCTTTTTCTTCGTCGTGAAAGCCGTACTTGTACTCGTCTTTGACGCCTTCTAGGTGTTGTAGATCGGAATTTTCTGCCACGTTAACCCTCCTCTAACGGGACTGGAAGGACCGTTTGTGCTTGTCCGGTTGCCTTCATGTCCTTGTCGTCGGTTGTCAGCCTCTTTGCCGAGAGAGTCCCGGCCCTGTCTTACCTGCCCTTTATTAAGCAGGCACGACCCCAGATACCAATTCTTCCTCGACCCACGTGTAGCCTCTTTCTTCCAGAGTCAAGGCCACTTCGGGGCCGCCGGTCTTTACGATACGCCCGCCGTAGAAGATACTGACAAAGTCCGGCTTGACGAAGTTCAGTATGCGTTGATAGTGGGTGATGAGCAGGAATCCCCGATCTTCGGTAGCAAGTTTATTGATGCCGTCGGAGACGACCTGCAGGGCGTCGATGTCCAGACCGGAGTCGGACTCGTCAAGGATGGCGAATTTCGGTTCCAGCATAGCCATCTGGAGGACTTCAGTGCGCTTTTTCTCGCCGCCGGAGAATCCTTCGTTCAGGTAACGGCGGGCAAAGCTGGAGTCGACGTTGAACTCCTTCATCTTTGTATTGAGTTCGCGACGGAATTCCCTCATGGGCATGAGGTTGCTGCCGATGACACCGTTGGCATTGCTATCCGCTTCTTTGCTGGTATAGCCGCGAACGTTGGAGACGGCCGTACGCAGGAAGTTGGCGACGCTGACGCCGGGAATCGAGACGGGATATTGGAAGGCGAGAAAGATGCCGGATCTGGCGCGTTCATCGGCTTCCATATCGAGGATGCTTTCGCCGTCGACCAGGATGTCGCCCTGCGTTATTTCGTAATGGGGATGGCCGGCGACCACGTAGGAGAGTGTTGATTTTCCGGAACCGTTCGGTCCCATCATGGCGTGTATCTCGCCGCTGTGCAGCGTGAGGTCCACACCTTTAAGTATTTCCGTATCTCCTACAGAGACGTGCAGATTTTGAATTTCAAGTGTACTCATGACTTTCGTGACTCCTCAATGTGACGGCTGTTTCCAGCCGTGACCAACACGATACGATTACTTCAAGGCGAATGACTGTTTCAGGACTCGAGTTCAAGTTCTGCACGGCCGCTCTGTGTAATTGTGAAAGAGCAGCTGCCGTGTCCGTCCATTATGCAGTCATCCAAAGAGACATCTGCGCCCAAGGCCTGCTGCATCATCAGCTGATCCATCTCGCAGATTTCGCGATGTGCAATTGCGAGGTCGTGGTAGGGGCAGTTATACATCTTCAATGCTATGGTGTTGCTTTCGGCTGTGGATACGTCGGTGAGAACACCCTGCCGACCCAGTGCCCCAGCCATTTCTTCGACGCGATTCTGCAGATCGGCGGCGCTGACGCTTTCTGCATACCTTTCGGCAAGCTTGACGCCAACCCGATTCAGGAGGGTTCCCATCTGTTCAGCGCCGACCATTCCGTACATTTCCTGGAGCATCGTCAGGGCAAGCACATCACAGCGGCAGGCGAACAGTTCGCGGGCTGCGTCAGTGGCCACGTAGATGTAGTGGGGACGGCCCACTCCGGAGCGCTCTTCGCGCCGGTCCAAATAACCATCGGCCTGAAGTGCGTTGAGATGCTGACGAACGGCGGTTGTCGTAACGCCCAACAGGATTTCAATGTCTTTAATCGTGGCAGAGGGATTGCGCTGCAGATATTCAAGGATCTGCCATGCGGATGAGTTCTGGTCAGGACTTATAGACATTAGAGTTTTCCGTACTGTTCAGGGCCGGATGCGGCTCGATGCACACATCATGGTCAGGCCTTCCGTGACGAATTAACCTAATCGTACCTCGAACAGGTTATTTTGTCAATTTACACAGTTTATAATGCAAAAATTGACAAAACCTTTGTCTGGACTTTGTGTTTATACCATCCACTGTGGATTCAGTCCAAAAAATGAAGGCTTTAGATCAACACAGTTTCCGAATATGAACTGGTTGAAGAATGGCGCGCATTTCTGCTGACTTATTGCAGCGGCTGACTTTTGGCGGATCGTCCGACATCCTTATATAATCGCTGTTTGTGCGGTCGCCACGTTGTGCGGAGATTGCCGCCCGGCCGGTTACTGGAAGACACATTGCACTGGGTACAGTTCAGAGTCAGAGTGCCGAGAGCAGTTCGGTACGGCCCAGTTGGTCTTGCGGGAGCCGGGTAGGAGGAAGGGACTATGGAGTTCAACGTTGCACAATTGATGAAGGAGGCGACCGGCGCATCGCGGGAGCATGAACTCGACGATGACATCACCAACCTGGATGGCGGACTGACACCTTTGAGCAATTTGGCGGGAAGCCTGGAATTGCTGCGCATACACAGCGGCGTTCTGGCTACGGGTGACTTTCGGGTTGCGTTGTCATTGCAGTGCGGACGTTGCCTCGAGCCGGTTTCCGTGCGCGTGCCGGTCGAGTTCTCCGAGAGCTTCCGCCCTCTGACCGACATACAGACAGGGCGCTTTATTTCGCCTGAGGAGTTTGAAGGTCAAGCAGAGGACCTGACCGACGAGGCTCTGTTAATCAATGCGCAGCACATTCTCGACATTTCCGAGGTTGTGCGGCAGAATATCTGGCTCTCCGTTCCGATCGTAGCCGCTTGCGATTGTGTTGACCCGGTAAGCGGGGCCGCCGATCCAGATACATGTCCGAAATACATACAGTTACTTTCTGAGTCTGCTCTTGCCGGTACGTCTGGCGAGCAGACGCCTGCTGAAGCCGAGGGGATCGACCCGCGTTGGGCGGCCCTGTTGGCGCTGCAAAATGAACCTGGCAGTGAATAGATTGAGGAGAACGGAAAATGGGACCACTACCAAAGAGGAAGATCAGTAAGGGTCGGCGCAACCGGCGCCGTGCGCACCACGCGATCGGGATTCCGAGACTGGTGACCTGCGCGCAGTGCAACGGGAAGACGCTGCCGCACCGGGTCTGCCCGCATTGCGGGACATATATGGGCCGGATGCAGGTCCTGGATATGGACGAAGAAGAAGCCTGACCCAGATGAATTTGCCGCTTGCGTACTGTGAAGAGTCCAGGCCGCTGATATTCCTGTTTCCTGGGCAGGGCAGCCAGCATGTGGGTATGGCCAAGGAGCTGGCGGAGGCGTACCCGGCCGCACGCGCGGTGTTCGCGGAAGCGGACGACGTGCTAGGGGCGGCGATCAGCAGGATATGCTTCGAGGGGCCCGAGGCGCTGCTGACCGACACGATCAACGCGCAGCCCGCCTTGTTCGCGTCGAGTATGGCCGCACTGTGCGCGATAGAGGAAGAGATGGGATTCCTGCCGCGGCCGGCTTATTTCGCGGGCCATTCGATGGGCGAGTACACGGCTCTAGCCGCGGCCGGTTGCATTGGCTTTGCCGACGGGTTGGGCTTGGTACGCGAGCGGGGCCGCCTGATGAAGGAGGCGGGCGCCAAGCAGCCGGGGCGCATGGTGGCGGTGATCGGTCTGGATGAAGGTGTGGTTTCTCAGATCTGCGCGGAGGCGGCTGCGGCAAACAGCGGGGTTGCGCAGGTCGCAAACGATAACTGCCCTGGGCAGATCGTAATATCCGGAGATGAGAGCAGCGTCGCGACGGCGATGTCTGATTTGGAAAAGGCGGGAGCGAGACGGGTACTACCGCTGGCGGTCAGCATTGCGGCTCACTGCCCGCTAATGGAGCCGGCTGCCTCGCAGTTGAAGGCTCGGATCGAAGAGATCGAGGTGCAGGCGCCGTTGGCCCCGGTGATTGGGAATACAAGCGGGCTGCCGCTCGACAACGCGGCGGCGATCTGCCAGGAGTTGAATGCACAGTTGACAGGCAGTGTCAGGTGGACCAGTTCGATGGAGCACGCGGTCGAGGCCGGTGTCGAGACGGCTGTAGAGGTCGGGCCCGGCAGCGTGCTGACAGGGCTGATGAGGCGTGTTCAACGCAAAACGCAGCGAGTGAACGTGTCGAACGCGGATGAAGTGCGGCGTTTTGCCAGGCAGTTCGGTTGAGAACCGGAGCCCGGGGCAGTCGGACGCCGCGATCGTTGCCGGTTTGGTCTCACTCGCTTGGCCACGGCAGTAGTTTTGGCGCGGCAACGACTGTGCGTCCGGAGTGAGTTTGGCTGTTCCTCTTTTGAGCGTACTGTAGTAGAATAGCGGCACGTTCGTCACCGCACCGAGGAATTCCATGGATTTTACTGGCAAGATTGCGCTGGTTACGGGTAGTAGCAGCGGAATCGGAGCAGCCATTGCAAGAGAGCTGGCTGCAGGCGGCGCGCGCGTCGCGTTGAACTACCGGGGTAACCGGGCCGGGGCAAATGCGACTGCCGCCGAGATCCGGGACGCTGGCGGTGATTGCGCGGTTTTTCAGGCGGACGTGGGTTGTTTTGACGGTGCCTCCGACTTGTTGAAAGAGGTCGAAGGAGAGCTGGGCAAAGTCAACATCCTGGTCAACAATGCCGGAACGACGCGAGATGGGCTGATGATGAGCATGAAAGAGGATGGTTGGCGTGCGGTCATCGGCACGAACCTGGACAGCATATTTCATGTAACCAGGGCTGCGCTGCGGGGCATGATCCGGCAGAGATGGGGACGGATCATCAATATTTCCAGCGTTGTCGGGCTGGCCGGTCAGGCTGGGCAGACGAACTATGCGGCAAGTAAGGCCGGTATTATAGGTCTGTCGAAGAGTCTCGCCCGGGAAGTGGGAAGTCGGGGCATCACGGTTAATGTGGTGGCGCCCGGTTTTGTGCCGACGGCGCTGACGGATGTAATGAGCGATGAACAGAAGGACGAGACGATAGCCCGCACACCTCTGGGGCGGTTTGGCGACCCAGAGGAGATTGCCTGGGCTGTGGCGTTTCTTGCAAGTGAACGGGCCGGATTCATCACCGGGCAGGTGCTGTCTGTGGACGGCGGCCTTGTGATGATGTGATGTTTACGAGTTGACATAGACGGGACAATGATAGACCATTCGCAGCAACTTATGGAGCTACCAGCGGGAGCCGACTCAGCAGTTGCCGGTGAGGATGAATCCGCGCACGTAGGCGGGACATTGGCCCAGCGACCTTGTTCGGGCGGCGCGACGGCGGTGGACGCTAAGGTGTCGGACCCGTGGCGGGGAAGCAGCGAGAACGTGGTTGGCCGTCCGGCTGAACGCCGCCGCGCGCGGCGCACGGCGTTGCAGGTACTCTATGAGGTGGACTGTACGGACCACCGGCCAGGCGTCACATTGGATTACCGCCAGGCAGAGGAGAAGTACGCCGCGGAAACGCTTGCCTTTCTGTACTGGCTGGTGAGCGGGGTAATCCGTTACAGGTCCGATCTGGATGCGCTGATCGGGCGTTATGCGCCGGAGTGGCCGGTAGGCAAGCTGGCGATTGTCGATCGCAATGTACTTCGTCTTTCTATTTTTGAACTGTCGAGCCCGGATGCAGACGCGCCGCCCAAGGTTGTCATCAACGAAGCGGTGGAACTGGCCAAGACGTTTGGCAGCGACAGCAGCCCGCGATTTGTAAACGGTGTCCTTGGCACCGCGCTTCGAGAGATAACTTTGCCACCCGAATACAAACAAGTGAGCCGGTAAATCCTGGCATGAACAGCATTTTCGGAATTGGCGTCCTCGAGTTTATATTCATATTGATTTTCGCCCTGATCTTTCTCGGGCCGGAAAGGCTGCCCAAGGTAACCAAAGACGTTCTGTCTTTCATTCGACGGCTGCAGAAGCTTTCGGGGGACTTGACGCGCCAAGTGAACGAAGAGATAGGGGATCTGCGCGAACTTGACCCCAGCTATCATATGAAGCAGTTGATGGACGACGAGGAGGAGGAAGAGGAGGAGAAGTCGATTGGACAGGGCGTCAGCCAGGAGACGACGGCCGGGACGAAACAGACTTCTGCGCCTTCACAGCCTGCGCAGGCCGCGGATGCGGCGGCGGCTTCCTCAAGCCAAGATGGGACCGAGGAGAAGTCGGCTCCCCAGCCGGCGCTATCGGATCTCAATGCGGCTGCGTCGGCGAACGGGCAGCAGAGTGCGGGAGGCGGCGAAAGCAAGTTGAGGACGACGGGAACATCGATTCCGTCAGCGCCCAAAGCAAGCAGTGCCAAGGTTACGACCGGAAGCAGTGCTGCCGGCGCCACTCCGAGACGGACAGGCAGTACGCAGAAGCGGGGGGTAAAGACCCTTTCGGAGTTGCGGAAGCAACAGCGGGCGAAGAGGCAGTCGAGCGCCAGCGGGTCGGATTCGGCTTATCTGGATGAGCGCAACAAGCGCGCCCAGCGTCGTGCAGAGAGCCGGCGCGAGGCGATGGCGGCACAGAAGAGCGAGCGGGAAGAGGCGGCAGAGCAGGAAGAGGCAGCGCCTGATCGCGTCGAGGCTGGAGCGAAGGATGAGTCGGGTGTGCTTGCCGAAATAAGTAGTAACGGTGAAGGATCAGGGGAAGGCGCTTCGGATACCGACGCCCTTGCTACGGAGGGCGGTACAGACTCCGGAGAAGAGGCGGTCGCCGCGGTTACAGAAGAATCGGACGGCGACGGTAACGAGGAGACGCAACTGTGACGCAACAGGCTCCGCCTCTGGGTACAGATCCGGCTCTGGACACAGATCCATTTGATGGCAGCCGCATGGGGCTGCTAGAACATCTGACTGAGTTGCGCAACCGGATGATCTGGATCGTTGGCTCGCTGTTGGTAGGCATTGTGGTTAGCATTGCCTTCGTCGAACCGGTCATTGCTTTCATTACCGAGCCAGTTACCAACGCAGGCGGCTCTGGGACAGAAGCAAACAGGCTGATTGCAATCGGACCCACTGACACAATCTTCGTTTTCTTCAAGGTCATGTTTGTGATGGGCGTGATCGTTGCCATGCCGGTTCTGGTCTACCAGATCGTCGCATTCATTGCGCCAGGCCTCTATCCCCACGAAAAGCGAAGCCTGTTTATGCTCCTGCCGGGGTTCATGGTTCTTTTCTTCGGCGGGGCCGCGTTTGCCAATTTCGTCATGCTGCCGGTGGCGGTCGGCTTCTTGCAGAATTTCCTTGGCGACGTAATCGATCAGGAGTGGACGGTTGATCGTTACATCGGTTTCTTTACGCGCATTGTTTTCTGGATTGGCGTTGCTTTTGAAACGCCTCTGGTGATCGCGTTTTTGGCACGAATCGGCCTGGTCAACGGGCGGCAGTTGCTGGGGATGTGGCGTCAAGCGATTGTGATCATCTCGGTTGTGGCGGCGATGATCACGCCCACCATCGATCCCATCAATATGACGATAGTCATGTTGCCGCTCATCAGTCTCTATTTCCTTGGCGTCGGACTGGCGTTTATTCTCTACAAGCCGCGAGCGCCACGAGATCTTGATGAGATGGACTGGGGCGACGATGAGGAATGATCGAGAATCACTGATCTCTCGTAAACATGAAGTGCTACGCGAGCTGACGAGAGCACGGCGGCAGTTCGAGGCAGCGCGTAGTGCGGATAGTGGACATAAACGGAGCCAGCGGAGACAGCTGGAGAGTGAAGTCGAACAGTTGATGGCGGAGGAGTACCGGCTGCGCATCGCAATCGACAAGTCGAAGTAGCGAACAGCAGGCCCCGTCTTGGGGTCGACCGACGACGAAGCGTCTTAACGGGGCAGGCAGAAGGGCATTGCCTGCCCTGAATCTTTGGTGGGCAAATTTTGCGCTGACGGCACGCTGTCTAGCGGAAAACAGGGAGGGCGTCTTGCAGGAACAGTTCGATGCATTCATCACCGCCGGATATGATCCTGACAAAGTGGACCGAGTGAGCGCGGCGGCCGGCGTGGCGCACAAGTCGCTTGTGCCACTGGTGGGGATGCCGATGGCGTGGCATGTCGTACAGGCATTGGCGGAGAGCGATCGCATCGGCGAGATCGTTGTCGTTGGCATCGAGCCGGAGGAGATTGACTTTGGCGTACCCGTTCATCATGTGCCGAACCAGCCCAGCCTCTGGGCCAGCCAGAATGCCGGACTGCGCAAGCTGCGCGATTTGAATGGCGAAGACCGCTACGTCCTTGCACTATCGGCAGATATTGCGCTTCTGACCGGTACGATCGTCGACAGCTTCATCGAGGCATGCAAGCCGCTTGAGCAGGAGGTTTACTGGGGGATTGTAGGGAAGGACGTGATGCTGAATGCCTTCCCCGACAGCAAGCGGACCTACCTGCCACTGCGGGAGGGATCCTTTTGCAGCAGCGATCTGTACCTGGGACGGTTGTCCGCCGGGTTTCAGATCCAGGAGCGCATCCGGTATTTTATCGAGAATCGCAAGAACGTTCTGGCGCAGGTGTGGAAGCTGGGACTGCCCGCGATGGTAAAGTTTCTGCTGCGCCGCCTGGCCATTGCCGACTTGGTCGACGTCGCCTACCGGATCGCAGGCATACACGGGAGTCCGGTGGTGCTACAGCTGGCAGAGGCTGGCATGGACGTCGACAAGCCGGAGCAGCTCGTCCAGGTGCGGGATTACCTGGCTAGGCATCCTGACCACCCGGCAAATGGCCGTGGCCGGAACTCCACGGCGGCTGAGGACGGGGCCTGATAATGAGAAGGCTTTTGGAGGAACTAAGCGGGCTGGATGAAGTGTACAGTGCGCGAGCTGCCCTGAAGGACGAGCAGTTGACGGCTCGCCACCCTCTTTACTGGCTGGCACATGTGGGCGCGCACCTGGGCGACACAGTGCTATGGCTGCTGGTGACGATCTTTCTGTGGCGACGATCGAGGGGCAGCCAGGAGAGACAGCGGAGTTTGATCGGTTGGGCGATTTCGTTTGCGGGCGGCGCACTGGGGACGATGTTGATCAAGCAGGCAGTGCGACGTCCGAGACCGGGCAGCGGCCGGTTTCTGTACGGAGTGGGGCCCGACGAGCACAGCTTTCCCAGCGGTCACGGTGTCCG
This sequence comes from Caldilineaceae bacterium, assembly GCA_958295845.1. Lineage (GTDB taxonomy): Bacteria > Chloroflexota > Anaerolineae > Caldilineales > Caldilineaceae > Bin5. Next base: position 1,853,993 of record OY282376.1, on the reverse strand, counting down.
GTGCGGCGTCATATTGACCTGGGCGACGGCTCTTTGGCCGGGCGTGGGCAAGCTTGCGCCGTTGCTCATCCTTTGGATCGGCTGGGCCAGGGTGGCGCTGAACATTCATTATATTGGGGATGTCGTGGCCGGTCTTGTGCTTGGGGCGGGTCTTTCTCAGATTGTACGCAGACGAGCGTTGGGCCGACGCAGGCGTTGACGTCGTCAGTTTGGACGCTTTCCTGACGAAGTAGGCGGGTCAGGGATCCTAGCGAAGTTCGATCCTGTACTGGTAGTGGGCTTCCTCGGTTGTCACCGGCGTCAGACCGCTGATAGCCAGAACAACCTCGCTTTCTCTGTCCAATCCATCCAAATTGATGCGGAGGCTGCCGTCGCCGTCAACCGGCGCCCGTTTGAAACTCGCCAGCTTGCCCTCGTGGAACACCATGGTTTGTACAAGCCACTCTTGCGGGAGAGTGTTGTCGGTCAAGAGCCAGCCTTCGCTCTGCCAGCCGTCCGGCCCTTCTGCCCAGTTTGTCGTGTATGCGATGGCGGGGATCTCGACTTCGTCGATGAACCAGCCGGGGGCGTTTACGGCGTCGTCGGTGACATATTCGAAGCGAATCGAAACATTCTCGCCGGCGTAGGCCCGCAGGTCGAAAGTCTCTTCCACCCAGCCGGGCGTCCTGGCAAGACGGGAAGGCGCGCTCTGGGCTGTGTAAGCGGCGCCGAAACTGTTGCCGCTCGGGTTTTCGGTTGTGGTGCGCTGGCCGGGCAGGATATCCCACTTGCGGCCGTCGCGGCTGACCAGCACATAGCCGTAGTCATAATCTTCTTCGATGTCGAACCACATGCGCACGGTCATGGTCAGGTCGTCGCCGGGGGCGACGCCGGCGAGATTGAAGTCCCTTGTCAGGCGCACATCGGAGTCGTCGGCGCGGTTGCTCCACCAGGCGCGGTTGCCGCTGAACTGTTCGACGTCGGCAAACCGGGTAATTGTATCGCCCTGGAAGTAAATTGTGGCTTTACCGCGGCCACTGAGGGAGATGTAATCTACGCCGAAGTTGCGGACAGAACCGTTTTTGGTCCCTTGGGGCAGGCGACTGACTGAATCTGCCAGGGCGGGCTCGGGCGGCTGCAGCTGGCTGTAGCCGAAAACGCCATGCAGGGCGAGTGTGTCGAAGTCGCCGACGAAGTTGGCGATGACCCAGTCGGCGAAGACGTCTTCGAAGGCAAGATTCAGACCGGCCTTGTGCAAGGCGTTGTCGAAGCCGCGCGTGCCGTTTGCAGATTGGGAGACGACGGCTTGGGTCATCTCTTCGCCGAAGCGCTGCAGGAAGTAGGCCATGAAGAGATAGGCGCTGCCGTAATGTCTTGCGTTGTCGTTTGGGTCGATGTTCCAGGTGTTCAGTTGTGTGTCTGGGTTGCCTGCATAGACGCGGGAAAATCCGAGATCCGGGGGATAGCCGGCAACTTCCTGCGCCAGTTCGCTCAGCCCTTCGTTGACCCAGGTTTCTTCATTGCGATCGTTGTGCCAGTGAACCATGTGCTGGAATTCATGCGCCAGTACTGTTTCGTACACGTCATAGTCACGGAGCTGATTGAGCCAGTCCAGGCTGATTGAGAACATCTCCTTCTGATTAGAGAAAGGGTTGGCCAAGGAGCTGAAGGCGTCGGCGCCGCTGAAGTAGCCGGCGATGCCGCGTCCCAGGCGTCTTGCGTGGAGGATGTGAAGTCGGGAGTCGCCGTCGATGCCCGGGTTGGGTTCATTGCCGAAAAAGGCGCGTACCTGCGGGTAGATACTCTGCGCGAAGCGGTCTGCGGATGCTGAAATCGTTTCTAGGTCGAGATTATGGTCGCGTTCGGCCCAAACGTAGACGACATCGTTTTTGTAGAGCAGCTCAGCCTCTATCTCAAAGTGGTCATTTGTGTCGACGTTTGCCACCCAGAATGGAATCCGGTCTCCGACCGCATATTCTGGCGACGGTTCCATTTCGGGAATGGCGTCTACACCCGGCCGCAGGCGTATGGCGAGGTCGCGCAGATCACGCGAGGGCAGGTTTACGGGTTTGCGGGCCTGGGACTCCGGGTCGAGAGAGATGGGCTGAAGCGTTATCGTTGTACTGGTCCCCCTGACGGACTTTTCGTCCGAGGGAGAAGCCTGTTGCGACTGTAAGGCATCCCGGCCCTGCACACTGACACGCGCAGGACTGTCGGCGTCGCGGTCAGCAGGAAAAAGCGTGTCGGTGAGGGAGGCGCAGCCGCTCAGGGCCATAGCGAGGAGGACGAGGAACGCTATGATGACGCAGTGCAGGACTGGCTTTCTGTTCTCATTCATGGGGAGGGTAGGGTGAGTTGCAGCCGAAGCAGGGCTGTAGGGGGTTGGACCCCTTTGCGATTCTCAGTATTCACAGCCTGCGGGGACACCGGTGAACAGAGGCGCAGTGTAACAGCCTGTAAACCTGATCTGGCTCTTTGGCTGAAGTCGCGGGGCACTTTCGGTCATGGGCCAAGGACCCGATGTTCGAGGCCGGGCGCGATGGTGCGTTTGGTTGCGTCCCAACTGATGGGCTGGGGCCGCGGGGCTTCGAAATTGCGGAAGACGCGGCCGAGCAGGGCTACTGCAACACCGACATATATGATGCTACCGACGAACCAGATCATGCCTCCGCTGATCATCTGATCCTGCATCGTCGTCAGCTCCGGAACGGGCAGGCGAGCGGCATAGTAGCTGTAGGCGGGCGTGTTGCGGAATGCCAGGGTCACACCGGTGACCATGTTGGGGACTTCGCCGCCGAGGATCACGAACAGGAATGCGATGGCGGGGTGCATTGCCCGGCGCAGACGCAGGCCTGTTCCCAGCGGATGCCACCAGAAGAGCATGTAGGTTATCCAGACGCCCCACAGGCAGAGGCGGTAGACTGGAGGGTGGAGCAGAAGCCAGTTGGCGATGCCCGGCTCGTGCCAGAGGAGGAAGACGCTGAAGGCCAGCAGCCAGATTGGAAGCGGGTGCGTCAGCCTGCGAATCAGGCGCCCAGTCCAGGTCGACTTTTTGAGTCTGCTCACTATCCAGCGGCGCGTGGGCGCGGGCAGGGCTCGCAGGATGATGTGGGCCGGACAGGCCAGCCACAGGAGAGGGGGAGCCAGTAACCCGATGAGCATTTGCTGGCCTGCTCTGCCGATGAGCAGCTCCTGCTGTAGGGCTACGAGGGGGGAATGGAAGGCGAGTGCCAGGGCCGCTGTTCCCGCGCTGAAACTGACCAGGCGGGCAGTCGATGCGAGCGGGGCGCGGTTGCGCTTCAGACGCAGCCAGCCTGCCGTGTAGGGCAGGAGAATAGTCAGCAGAATGACGGCCGAGGCTGGATAGAACTCCCAGGAAGTCAGGAGTTCTTTGATTGAGGCGTTCATGGATGCAAGCATAGTCGCGGGTGGGCGATTTGCCAAACGGGGAACTGCGAAGGTCAGGGGTCAGTGGTCAGGGGTCAGTGGTTAGTGGTAGATAAGGGGAGCACGGGTATGGGCGGAGAGGTAGTTAGTATTTACGAGAAGATGCTTCTGGTGGTGCGGGAGATTCCGCTTGGGCGCGTGGCGACTTATGGGCAGATTGCCTGGATTGCGGGGGCGGCCTCGCCGCGGATGGCGGGTTACGCGCTGGGCGGGTTGGCGGCTGATACTGACGTGCCGTGGCAGCGGGTGGTGAACGGCAGAGGGGGCATCAGCCCGCGCGGTGATCCGCTGGCGACGGACCGCCAGCGCAAGCTACTTGCGGAGGAGGGCGTTCGGTTCGGGGCGGACGGGCGCATCGATCTGGACCAGTTTGGTTGGGGCGGGCCGGATCCGGAATGGCTGGAAGCGCACGGTTTTGTGCTTCTGCCGTGGCGCGCTCGCGGTTGAGCGGGCGCGTTACTTCTGGAGCGTGAACGCGGCGGCGCAGCGGCTATGCGCTTTCGGGCCCTTCCTGTGTCTGAAAGGCGAGACGGTCTTGCAGGAGCGACCTGGCCGCTACCTTGAGGTCGGGATCGGCGAGGCCCCCTATCAGGGCGAAGACGCCGGCGTAGGCGGCCAAGGCGGGCAGGATGGCCAGCCATTCATTCACGCCGGCCGCGGACAGGCCGTAAAGAAGGATACCCATTGCGGCAGCCGAGACCAGGGGCCGCCAGACCAGATCGGGCCAAGAGGTGAGGCCGACGCTGCGGTGAACACGGCGGGCGAAGAGGAGGAGCAGACAGATTTCGCTAAGGATGGTCACAACGGCCGCGCCGATGAAACTGAACACGGGAATCAGCAGGAGATTGCCGACCAGATTGAAGACAACGCCAAATGCAAAGGCTTTGGTCAGATAACGCTGCTGGTCGGCGGCGATGAGGACGTATTGGGTGACGCTGTTGACGAAGCCGACGGGGATGCTCCAGATGATCACCTGCAGGGCGAGTACGGAGCCGCTCCTGGAGGTCAGCGCGCCGCAGTCGATGAGACCGATTGTCTGTCCAAATATCTGGCAGACACGATCCGAGATCACGGCAACTTCGCTGGAGGCAGTGGTGAATTGGACACCGCCAAGGAGAAAAATTAGGGGCTGAGCCAGCAGGGTAACGGCCACGGCCAAAGGAAGGCTGACGATGAGCAGGAGGCGTACGCTTAGCGTGTAGGACCTGAGCAGGGCTGCCCCTTCCTGCTTCGCCAGCCGGCTCATCAGCGGGAAGACGGCGAGTGTGAAGGTGCTGGGAATGATGTTGAGGCCGTCCAGGTATTTGAGGCCGACACTGTAGAGCCCTACGCTGGCCGCGCCAACGAGAGGGCGGAGAATCCAGATATCGATGCGCCAGAAGACGGTGGCAAGAAGGTGGTTGATCATAAGGGGGCCGCTGGTCGAAAGCATCCACTTCTGCAAGTCCCAGTCCCACTTCCATTGGGGCTTGAACAGGGTTGCGCGAATGAGCCAGTTGAGCCAGATGAGCTGAACAGTGTTGACGACGAGAGCCACCCAGGCCAGACCGACGATTCCCCAGCCGAGCAGAAGGACAAGCGCGCCGAGCGTTACCTGAAGTAGCGCCATGGCGATGCCGAGCCCGGCGGTGTACTCCATCTTCTCGAAGGCGTTGAAGAGGCTGCTGAAGGCATCGGACCAGTTGGCGACCAACATGACAAGCGCGAAGACGGCGACAGCTTGTATTTCAACGAGGCCGATGGGAGCCGGGGCTTCCCAGGTTGCTTCGACTCCGGACCAGCTTGTCGTCAATGCCAGGAACGAGGCCCACAGGTTGGCCAGTGTGCCGCCCCAACTGGTTTGTGCGCCTAAAAAGGAGGGCATCCATGAGCCGCCGACGGCCAGACCCATTCCAAGGATGCTGACTGCCCACAGGAGGGTTCGAAGGGAGAGTACGTTTGTCAGGTAGAGGCTGGACTTGCTTTTGTCGGCGGCGACTTCGCGGGTGACCAGCGTACCGAGGCCATACCGGCTCAGGATTTCGAAAATGCCGTAGACGGCGATGACCCATGCGTACTGTCCGGTGCCCTCCGGGCCCAGTATACGTACGTACAGCATGGCAAAGACGAAGTAGATCGCGCGGTTGGCCAGGTTGAGGCTCATGGGGACGAGCGAGTTCTTGGCGACGGTACGAGCCTCGCCGGCGGTCACCTCGGGGCGATAGAACCGGCCCCAGGCCCACCACAGGAGTAGAAGCAGAGAAAGCATAGTCGCCAGAAAACTGACATACAGGCCGAGCTTGAAGCTCATGGGACTGTAGGTGAAGCGGACGGTCCACTGGCCGCTTTCGGGCAGATAGACGGTACGGAAGGCGGAGTTTGCGCGGTGGATGGTGAGCTCTTGCTCGTCGTTTTCGTTGGCGCCGAAGGGCCGCAGGTAGGCCTTCCAGCCGGGGAAGTATGCGTCAGTGAGGACGAGCCAGCCTCTGTCGCTGATGTTGACGTCGACGAAGACGGTGTTGGCGGTGTAGCGGCTGATGGAGGCGTCGGCGGTTTCGGGGCTGGATGGAGCGAGGGTTTCGTTCGCGGAGGGGGCTTCCTCAATGAAAACTGTTTGACGCAGGTCGGCGTCCAGGAGCGGTTGCTCGGCGGTGGGCAGGACGACCGCCTCAGTGGCGATAAAGGCGCGGGGGAAGACTTCCAGGTTTTCGTATACGCGCAGGGCGTCGTCTTCGTATACCTTCTGCCACGTGTTTGAATTGGGAACTACCAGCTCGGAAAAGATGTATCTGACGCCAAGTAGGTCTAGCAGCGGATTTTCCAGCGCGGCGAATGGGTTGTGCCCATTGGCGGCGGAGGCGGAGGCGTAGAGGGGCGCGATGCGGTTATAGAGCAGTTCGCCGCTCTGATCGGCGACGCGGTTCAACAGGTCTACGTATTGTTTTGGAATGATCGAGTCGTAGCCGCGGATGTCCTGCCAGCCGTAGTACATGCCGACATTGGCGTTGAAGGTCTTGCTGCCTGGGGAATCGAAGGTTGTAAAGCGGAAGGGGGCGTAGCGAATGTCGGGGCTCGCGTCCGAGTTCTCTTTCTGGTTGATAAATTGCACAACCGGAGGCACGTTTTTCAGTGGTGAGAGCGCAGGGTCGGTGGCGGGGTTGAAGGCGCCGTGGACTGCGAAGAGATCAAGGGCGAGCAAAGCGACAAAGGAATAGGGCAGCAGGGTAACGAGGCGTTCCCTGTTTGTCGGAATTCGGGGCGCGCCGCCTTTTTTTTCCTGGCGGGCGGTGGCGTTGCGAACGCCCCGCGTGAGTCCCCATAGGAGAAGGCCACTGGCCAGGGCAAAGGCGCCGAAGCGGGCGATGCCGACGCTCTGGTATCCCCAGAACATGCGACCGTCGGCGAAGGCTGCTTGGGCCAAGTCGGATGATTCCACTGCGCGCTGCGCGAGGTTTACGAAGGGGGAAGGAAGGAAGTAACTGGCGGCGACGGCCAAGAGTGCGACCAGGCCGGCTAAGAATGCGGCGAGCGCGAGAAGGCGGATGAACCAGGTGAACCGGATGTGGAGACGACCGATAGAGACGAAACTATTGCTGGCGTTCGAGCGGAAAGAGAGGACTTGTTCCAGACCGAGTCCGCCCAACAGCGCCATGGAAAGGGTGAAAGGAAAGACCCATCTGAAGGGGCTGTGAAGCTGGTCCCAGCCGGGCAGGCCGTAGAAGAGGAGGGCGTAGAGGGGCGTGCCGAAGGCGAAGAGAAGGGAGACCAGGGCCAGCGAAGCGAAAATCAGAGTAGGCGTGCGCAGCTGTCGGAAGACGTTGTTCGGCGTGTCCGAATTCTTGTTTCCCGATCGGAAAAAGGTATGGGCAAGCGGGAGACAGACGGCGAGCGCGGCGAGCAGCCATGTGCTGACGCCGACATAGTTGCCGCCCTCGACATAGTTTTTGATGCCCCAGAAGATGGTATTGCTGGATTCTCCGAGCCAGTTGACAGTGGCCGGTTGCCAGCGGAGCGCCCAGAGGTCAAACCAGTGGTGATGGCTGGGATTGCCGAAGATATCGGGCAGGAGGAATGTCAAGATATGGCGGTCAGGCCAGGCCCACTCGACGACCTGACGGTAAGACGCTGAGCCCTCGCGGAAGTTGTGCTGCACCAGCTCATACAGCGGCAGGAGCTGGACTGCGCCGGCGGCAAGGCCCAGAATCGGGACCAGAAGTATCCAGGCGGCAATTTTGGCCAGTGTTTGAAGAATGTGTCGATGGGTGCTCTTACGGCGGGGGGCTTTAGCAGACTGCGTCCGCTCATCGTTGTCACTGGCTGTGGCGCGGAGCCTTCGCCATGCGACGAGAAGGCGGGCTATGGTATAGATGCCCGCCACGAGGAGCGTGTAGTAGAGGAACTCGGGGTGGCCGGCGAGCACCACCAGGCCGACTATTCCTGTACCTGCCACCACATAGGGGATGGGGCGAAACGCGTTCAGGCCCTTTTCTTCTTGCTTCTGGATCATTCTTTCGATGGTCGCGAGAAGAAGCGGCAGCCAGGAGGCGGCGGCGAGGACCATAGTGAAGACGACGCTGACTATCATGAAGCCACTGAACTGGAAGGCGACGCCGCTGAAGAGGGCGGCCACGGGCCGCAGCTTCAGGACGCGGCCGAGCAGGTAGGCGTTGGCTCCGGCGATGGCCAGCTGGATGGCTGTGAACCAGCCGAATGCAATTTCGATGGGGAGGATGTAGAAGAGCGCGCTCAGGGGGTAGGCGGCGCTGGCCTGGCCGGCGGCGAAGAAGGGGCCGCCGGTAAACAGCTGTGGGTTCCAAAGCGGAAGCTCACGGTGCTGCAGCGTTCGGCGCACATGTAGTTTCCAAACGCTATTTTCCAGAACGAGGTCGCTCAACAGCTCATTGTGCGGCGCAATTCCAGGCTGGAGAGACTGCCAGGGCTCAAAGCGATAGAGGTTGTCATAGGGGAGGAGCGTTTTGCCAGTGAAGAGAACCGGGCCGAACCAGATAAGCGGTAGGACAGTAAGGAAGGCGAGGGCGAGCAGGTCGGGGCGGAATCTTCGTAGCCGGTGCATTATTTTGGCGAGCCGGGGGCGCGACATCTAACGGTGGGGGGCAGGACGGCCGCTGTTCATGATGGGCCGAGGCTGAGTCAGCGGCTCTCTGACACCCGAGACTCGCTTGCGATGGCGCCACAGAAGCTCCCACACGCGCCAGACTGACTCCAGTTTGACGGACACGTTCATTTTGCTCTGGCCTACGCGGCGATCTTCAAAGTGTATGGGGAGCTCGATGATGTGGAAGCCAAGCTTTTCGCTGAGGTAGGCCATTTCGACCTGGAAGATGTAGCCGTTGCTTCTGATGGTGTGCAACTTGATATCCTGAAGCGCGCTCCGCTGCCAGAGCTTGAAACCGGCAGTCATGTCGCGAACGCGGATTTTCAGGACGGTGCGGCAGTAGATGTTGGCCCACTTGCTGAGGAGACTGCGCCACCAACTCCAGGTCTCGTCCAACGAGCCGCCCGGCACATAGCGGCTGCCGATGACGACGTCCATGCCGGTGGCGAAGACCACGCCGATCATCTGGAGAATGTAGGTCGGGCTGTGGCTGAAGTCGGCATCCATTTGGACTACGAAATCGGCCCCGTCGGAGAGGGCGCGCTGAAAGCCGGCCACGTAGGCCGTGCCCAGTCCGCCCTTTTGCGGGCGATGGATAACCGAGATACGGGTTTGGACCTGGTTGTAGCGCTGCGCCAGTTTGTCGGCAAGTGCGCCGGTGCCGTCAGGCGAGTGGTCATCAACGATCACTAGCCGTAGATTTTTCAGCGGCAGAGAGAACAGGGTCTCGATCAACTCCTCCAGATTGTCGGCCTCGTTGTATGTAGGCAGTACGACGGCAAGTGCTGCAAGATGCATGCTGGAGGAATCCGAATCAAGGGCTTCGGCGCCGGGATAATCCTGCCCCTCCTTTGTTTCGGGAGCGTCCTGGAGGCGGGCAGAAGCAGATTGGGATTGCGATGGTTGGGCTTGTGGATCACGTCTGGTTGCTAGACCGTTCATTTTGCTTTCAGAGTAAAATGACTGGTGGCGGCACGATTTGCCTACGTATGGTGAACAGCTGATTTTCGTGCCCGATGGGAAGGCAAAAAGGACGACTTCCATTAGAACACAACTATTGTCATTCCGCCACAACATCGCTATACTGAAGTGCATAAAGAGTATGAAAGTTACCAGCAGATATTTCGGCGGCCAGATATGGGCCGCCGAACATTTCCTCACCAGCCTTCGTCAGCCAAGTAAAGTTGCAGGGTACATGGACAGAGGCGCATCCAGAGATGATTAACGCCGAGAGTTTTATGAGCAGATCAGGCCATATCCTAAGGAGCTATTTGGTGCAGAAAGGAACGCGGATGCGTGTTACTTCGGGGAGGCGTGCCGGCTTGGCATGCGTGTTCCTGGGCCTCAGTCTGGCATTGCTCGCCGCGTGTGTTCCTATTCCGCCGGAAGACCCGGACGTGGCCTTGGTGGAGGAGATAACTGCGGCGATTGAAGAGGTGAACGGCTTGCCACCAGGGATCGTGCGGCTGGAGAAGATGAACGGCGCAGCCGTGTTGCAGGAATCGGTTGAAGAGGAGGCAGCGTCAAGCGAGAGTCCTGCGCCTGCGATCCTGACGGTGAGCAGACCCCGAGCTAATATTCGCAGCGGACCCAGCATCGACTTTGAGATTGTGGCCAGAGCCGTAGAAGGAGACACCTTTACCACTACCGGTCGAACGGCTGAGGGGTGGTGGCGCGTCTGCTGTTTTGACAGTCTGGACAGTGAAGACAGTCTGGACAGTGAAGACAGTTTGGAGAGTTCAGACAGTGAGGCCAGTGCAGAAGGCGAGACCACTCAGACAGCTTGGATGTCTCAGATTGTGGTGGAGCCCGACGAGAACGCTGAGGCGCTACCCACTGTGATTCCCCTCTTCCCTGAGGACCTTGCGGCATCCTGGAATGTTCAGTATGAGTGCGGTTCGCGGCGCTGCGCCGTCAATGAGTGTTCGGCGGTTTCCAAAACGGAGATAAATGACGATCACGATCTTCGCTGGCTAGCGATCAATCGGATCGTTACCTGGGAGGAGGCGTGCGGAGAGGATTCCACGTGGCCACACCAGATAGATCGTCTGGAAGGTACTGAGCGGTATCCTAACTCGACCGGTCTGTTTTTCTTCAACTACTGGCTGGGCCCACGGCCGGGCATCGCCAACGCGCTCTTCCACCTGGATACGGGAGAAGAGGTAGAGGTCTGGTGCAGCGATGAACAGGTGGCGGAAGTTGCGGAGGAGAGCGGATGGACGACAGTATACAATGGTCTGACTTGTCACGACGTCCGCACAGGCATGCTTGTCTCGATGAAATATACGAAGCGCTGGTTCTTCACCGGCGAATTCGAAGGCGATGAGTACGACCGGGCCTATTTCGGTGATTTCGAAGTCTACAAGGTAAAGTTAGACCAGACGAACGCGCTGCTCGCGACTGTCGGTGCTAGGGTGGCAGAGTAACTGGATTTTACGTACCGACTTCAGGCAGAGATTGACATCGCAACCGCAGGCCCGGCAGACGCCGGGCCGTTCTTTTTCTGGCTATCGAACAGTTCTTCCTAGCAGGAAACGGGACTGAATCCTATCTGACAAAGACAGTTTTCGAGCTCGTTTTTGGCCCGGTCGGCGTAGGCGGCGTACCGTTGTCGCTTGTTTCGGACGCGTTCGGGAAGAGGAGGCAGGAGCCCCATGTTCGACTTCATGGGTTGAAAGTCGTCGGGCGAGGCATGGGTGATGTAGTGGAAGAGGGCCCCGGACATGGCGGCGCGCGGCAGCTGCATGGGGGGTTCATCGGTCAGCAGGCGCGCCATATTGATGCCGGCCAGGAGGCCCCCGAGCGCGCTGCCAACGTAGCCTTCGGTGCCGGTAATCTGGCCGGCAAAGAAGAGGTCGTCTCGTTCTTTGAACTGTAACGTGGGTCGCAGAAGTGTCGGGCTGTTGATGAAAGTATTGCGGTGCATCTGGCCCAGACGCACGAACTCGGCATCCTGGAGGCCGGGAATCATGCGCAGGATGTCAGCCTGCGCGCCCCATTTTACGTTTGTCTGGAAGCCGACCAGGTTATAGAGGGTGCCGGCGACGTTGTCCTGTCTGAGTTGTACGACGGCGAAGGGGCGGCGCCCTGTTTTGGGGTCGTGCAGACCTACGGGCCGCATTGGCCCAAATGCAAGGGCGTCCTTGCCTCTCTGCGCCAGCGCCTCGATCGGCATGCAGCCTTCGAAGTAGCGTTCGAGCTCCTTGTCTGCACCCGACAGCTCCAAGCGGGGGGCGGCGAGCAGGGCGTCGACAAATGATTCGTATTGGGTCTGGTCGAGCGGGCAGTTCAGGTAGTCTCCATCGTCGGTCCCTTCGCTCCCGGCTTTGTCCCAGCGGTTGCGGCGAAACGCGATGGATGTGTCGATGCTCTCCGAGGTGACGATTGGGGCCATGGCATCGTAGAAGTAGAGGTAGGGGCCGGTCAGGGACTGGACCGCGCGGGTCAGGGCGTCACTGGTCAGGGGGCCGGTCGCCAGAATCGTAGGGCCTTCGGGTATGGCGGTGATCTCCTGGCGGAGCAGCTCGATGCGCGGGTGGGCGGCGATGCTGCCGGTGATCTCGTCGGCAAACTCATCGCGACCGACGGCGAGGGCCTGGCCGGCGGGCAGGGCATGTTTGAAGGCAGTACGGATCACGAAGCTGCCCATGCGCAGCATTTCGTTTTTGAGAATACCGAGGGCCCGGTCGGGAAGCGTGCTGCCCATGGAGTTTGAGCAGACGAGTTCAGCCAGACGGTCGGTGACGTGGGCGGGTGTTTTGCGTACGGGACGCATTTCATAGAGACGGACGGAGTACCCGCGTTGCGCCAGTTGCCAGGCCGCTTCAGTGCCTGCCAGCCCCCCTCCTACCACTGTAACTGTCTTGCCCATTTTTCTCTCTGGATGGATAATGAATCGCCGTTCGGCAAGGGACTGCCGGGGTTCGTTGTGGAGCGGCGACGGCGGGTCGGCAGCTCGTGCGGGCCAGAATAAATAACGCCATCTGCGACCCTGCCGCAGCATTGTGCAAGTTTACCACCAACGCGCAGAGCGCCAAAGAATTTTATGATGAACGTAGTCGATTTGATCACCAAGAAGCGTGACGGCGGCGAACATAGCGCCGATGAGTTGGAATTCCTGATGGCGGGAATGGTCCAGGGTACGATCCCCGACTACCAGATCGCGGCCTGGGCGATGGCGGTCTTTTTTCAAGGCATGACTGCGGCCGAGTCGACCGCGCTCACGCTGGCTATGGCCGGCAGCGGTGAGACGCTCGATCTGCGGGGACTGGCAGGGTCGGAAGCGTTGATTGTGGACAAGCATTCGAGCGGCGGCGTCGGCGATAAGACTACCTTGACGGTCGGTCCGATCGTGGCGGCGTGCGGGTTACCGGTGGGTAAGATGAGCGGTCGCGGGCTCAGCTTTTCCGGGGGCACGATTGACAAGCTGGAGGGCATTCCCGGCTGGAGCGCCAGCCTCAGTACGGCGCAGTTTCGGCAACAGCTGAGGGAGGTGGGGCTCGTAGTAGCAGCCCAGACGGCCACGCTGGCGCCGGCGGACCAGCTACTGTATGCATTGCGGGATGTCACGGGCACGGTGCCCAGTGTGCCTTTGATAGCAGGCAGCATCATGAGCAAGAAATTGGCAGCGGGTGCGGACGCTATTGTCCTGGATGTAAAGTGCGGCCGGGGGGCATTCATGGAGTCGCTGGCGGAGGCCAGGGGGTTAGCTTCGTTGATGGTCGCAATCGGCCAAGGCGCAGGGCGCCAGGTGACGGCGCTGGTTACGGCGATGGACCAGCCGCTGGGGCGGGCAGTCGGCAACAATCTTGAGGTACGGGAGGCGATAGATACGCTCAAGGGAGGAGGGCCGCCCGACTTTCAACAGCTGACGCAGGAGGTGGCGGCGGAGATGCTGCTGCTGGGCGACCGGGCGCTTATCGAGGAACAGGAGGCGGCGGGAGAGGAGGCCGGACGCAGAGCGGCCAGGTTTAGCGTTCAGGAGGCTATTGACTCCGGTGCGGCCATGGATAAGTTCGTTGAGTTTGTGGCGGCGCAGGGAGGTGATGCGACCGCGGTGGAGCGGCCAGAGCAGCTGGCCTGCGCGCCGGTGACTGTTGAACTGAACGCTAGCGTGGAAGGCGTTGTCAGCGGCGTGGACGCGCGGGCGGTCGGCCTTGCCGTTGTCGCGCTAGGCGGGGGGCGGCAACAGAAGGGAGACGCAATCGACCACCGCGTGGGCGTGGTACTGGCGTCGAAAGTAGGTGACAGGGTTCTGGCCGGGGATAGATTGTGTACTATACATGCGGCTGACGCGGATGCAGCCCGCCTGGCGGCGAAACGTGTTCTAAACGCTTACAGTTTTGCTGAAGAAACCCGTGTGGAGCCGGTCCGGGAGGACGAGGGAACGGGTGAAGAGGTGGCCGGGGTCGGCAATGAAGGGGCAACAGATTGGATGGAGCGGTCGATCGTATTGGACCGGATCACCAGTTGATGTCCTGCCTTTGCGCCACCACTGCCCTGTACATATTCAGGGTTGACGCGGCGATGGTGAGCCAGTTGTAAGAGCGCGTGACCTCCTGCAGGGCACGAGAACGCATGGCCTGTGTCTGAACAGGGTCGGTGAGGAGCTGGTCAACGGCCCACGCAATACTTTGTGTATCATTCACTCTCACAGTGAGACCCGTGCGCCGGTGGTCAACGACCTCGGCCAGCCCGCCGACTTCGCTGGCGATGACACTACAGCCGGCGGCCATTGCTTCGAGCGCAACGATTCCAAAGGGCTCGTACAGACTGGGGAAGACGGCTGCGTCGACGCCGCGATAGAGGCAGTCCCGCGTCTCACTATCGATAAACCCCAAAAGCTCAACGGCCCCCCTGATTCCCAATTCATCGACGAGCGGCTGCAACTGCTCGCTGTTTCTGCCTGCCACGATGAGGCGAACGTTGGGATGTTTTTCGCGAATACCTGGAAGCGCCTGCAGCAGTACCTGCACGCCTTTCTCCGGCGTGATGCGTCCGATGTAAAATAGCAGTTTTTCGCCATTGGGCGCGAATCTGGCTTTGAGTTCGCGGACCCGGTCCTCCGGGCAGGCCTGAAATGGCGTGACGTCGACGCCATTGGGTATGAGGGTTACTTTGTCGAGCGGCACATCGAAGAAGCTGCGCAGTTCGCCGGCCATGTAGGAGCTGCAGACGATGAGCCGCCAGGATTCGAAGCAGACCTGCCATTCCAGCTGATTGATATTACGGCTTATTTCACTGGGCAGGTGTGATTGGTGTCTTCCTCTTTCGGTAGCATGGATGGTGGTAACGAGAGGAATCTTCCAGTCATGTTTCAGTTCGATTCCGGCGGAGGCGGTCAACCAATCGTGTACGTGGATGAGTGAGTACGGGTCGTGGTCGTGCAGCTCTTTTGCCTTCGAGACAAGGTAACGGTTGTTGTCGACAACGCTGTTAAAGAGATCCAGGGGGTTGACGGAGGGCGTTTCGACCCGGTGGACCGTGAGCGACTCTGACAGTTCTTCATATCGGGGCGCGTTACCGCTGTGAGGTGTCAGCAGATCGAGGTGAAAGGGAGTCGTTGTCTCGCCTGTAAGGGCATTGAATGCCCGAACAAGCTCCGACACATGTCTTCCTATCCCACCTACAACGTTGGGAGGATACTCCCAGGAAATGAAGAGAAGGCGCATTAGAGATTCAGCGGTAGTTACAAAGTGGCCTGAGCGGGTCCGATTTCCGCTGCGACCGGAATGACGTCAGGGAAACTGTACGGTCTTCGTCAGTTCCATATTCCCCTCGAGATCGAGTGTAAAGACTGCCAGTTCGGGCTCAATCGAAGGAAGGTCATGGCCGGCAATTTGCTGCAAGGCTTGTTGCGTTGCAAGGTAGACGGCGAAGGCAGTCGGTGGCGCGTAGGCATGGGCCGCTGCCCACTCTTCGTACCGGTCTGCACTTCCGCCCAATGCGACAACCCAGTAGATGGGGCCGGGCGGCGTCCCGTCCAGCCGTTCAAATAACAGGGACCGGAAGACCGGGTCAGCGGCTACGGCCGTCGTCCAAAAGGGAACTGTAGGGCTCTGTGATCGCAGATTGCCCAGAAACGTCGCGCCGTCAGGGGCACTACCAAGCCAGAGGACAGCGTCGGCTGTCGCGGCTCCATTCGCGGCCTCTACTACAGTTACTCGTTTGCCGGTGTTGAGAGACCACTCTTCAGCGGGGCTGAGCGGCCACCCGAAGTCCAGGCCGGCAACGACAATGTTTGAACCCGGCATCGCGGCGATAGTTGCCTCGATCAAGGTTTGTGCGGCTTCGATGGAGGCCGGCCTTGATTGCGGCTGCCAATCCACCTCTGAGGCGGCGATGACGTCTGTGACAGCGGAGACCTGGCGCGCCTGCAGAGGCCCGACGACTGCGGCGACAGATTCGTCGCGTAGCATTTTAAGGGCCGCGCGGCGGGCCTGCGTCGGGTCGGCGGCGGTATCCAGTGCGAGGGGCAGCGCATCGAACTGGTCGAGCGGATAGTCGGCCAGTGCGGCGCGCATGGCAGAAAGCGCTTCGTATCCACTCTCTCGATGCAGCCCTTCAAAGGGAGCCAACAGACCGATTTTCACAACTGGGCGCGTGGATTTGCAGGAAAGAAGAGACAGGGAAAATAAGAGACAAAGGACGACGCGAGCTAAGGAATGGGCGCGGCCCATCGTACCATAGACAGTTGGCAGCGCGGAAATTTTTGCGATGACAGAAGATTCGGCCGACCGTAGCACTCGGTACCTGCCCAAACCCGACTCCAGCTACCCAGAGGCTTCAGAAGGCTACCGTTTTAAGGCTGGTAGCCGTAGATTGAGAAATTCTGATTGTGCTCAGCCAGTGTTTCGGCGAAGACATGGCGGCCTTCGTCACCGGTAGCGAGGAAGAAACAGTAGGTGGTTTGCGTTGGATTACTGGTGGCTTCGATGGCTCGCAGGCCCGGGCTGGCGATAGGACCGGGTGGTAGTCCCGGATGCAGATAGGTGTTGTAGAGGCTGTCGACCTGGGCGTATTCCTGGATGGTCTGCGGCTTCCACCACCAGTCGCCGGTGGTGCCCTTGGCATACTGCACGGTTGGGTCTGCCTGGAGGTAGGTCCCGCCGACATCGCGACAGGTGTTGTTGAGTCGATTCAGGTAGACGCTGGCGATCAGAGGGCGCTCGTCATCCTGGACAGCCTCCCTTTCCACGATGGATGCCAGCGTTACCAGGTCATGATCGTTCATGCCGCTTGTGCCCCCGCTGAGGCCCTCGGCGCCGACTCGGTTCGCGAAGTTGTCCAGCATGGAGACCAGGACGAGCTCCGGTCCACTTGCATTGACGGGAAAGCGGTAGGTGTCGGGGAAGAGGTAGCCTTCCAGAGAGGCACCTTGGGGAAGATTGCTCAGGAAATCGTAGGCGTCCAGAAGGCCCAGGCTCTGGGGCTGGCGCACAGCTGTCAGAAACCGTTCACTGTCGATCACGAAATTCTCGGCCAAGCGCTCGGCGATCTCCTCGGCCCGGAAGCCCTCGGGAATGGTTACCAGGACCTCTTCGAAACGGGCTTGCTGCAGTTCGAGGGCGATTTCCGGAATGGTCATCGACTCGGCCAGCATGAAGTTGCCGGCTTCGATGTTTCTGTCCAGTTTTTCGACTCGCAGATAGAGGTTGAACAGGTCGGCATCGTTAATGAAGCCGGCGGCGGCGAGGCGGGCGGCAATGTAGCGGGCCGGTTCGCCGGGATTGATTGTAAAGGCACGCGGTCGGGGATCGTCGCCAACGGGAAGAACCAGCTCCTGTTCGCGGAGTCTCAGCGTGAAGGCCAGGATTTGCGCCTCAATGTTCTCCGGCGTCAGGGCGTCCTCCCCTTCATCGGGGTCGATCAGGGCTTCCGACTGTCGCTCGACGGCAAGGAACTGTTCGGTCAGGTGGGCGCGCGACACAATGTAGACGCCCAACAACACGAAAATAACCATTATCAGGAACGAAGCGCGAGTCAGGTTGAGGAGCAGCGGTTCCTTCTGCGCCTGTTTGTCGAAGCGTCTTGTAATTGCTTCTCTTTCCACGATTGTTCTTCCATGATTCGGGGCCATCGCGGCCCTGTTGAACGCTGGTCGGGCAACCCGACAATTGTAACACCGGGCTGGGCCAAGACCAACGCGCGGGGTCAGTCTTCACAGTGTGTTATACAGTGTGTGTTATACAGTGTGCTTTGTTGGGTAGTCGTATGTCTGATATTCTAGAATGAACGTTACACAGTGGCACTATGGTTCCGATCGCTGGAAACATAGCGGATCTCGCTGCAAAGCGGGTCCAACGCGCCATCGGCCGCGCGCTGCCCCTTTCATTGGGCCGCGGTAGGAATTGCACTTCTATGGACAGTTCATATCTCTGGCATCTGACGGCCGCGGGCCTGGCTTTCCTCGTTCCGGCAGGATTGGTTCTGGTTGCAGCGTCGGGCATGAGGGCACAGCGGGTCTGGGATGCGGCTTTGGGCGGGATGGCGGCATTTTGTCTGGCGGGCCTGGGTTATTGGGCGGCCGGTTTTGCATTTCAGTTCGGTAGCGTTGGTTTTGTCTACGTCGATAATCCTGAGTTATCCGGTTTGTTGCGGGGATGGAGCCCGTTGCCTGAGGGCTGGGGGGTCGGCTGGATTGCGGCAGGTCTGGACGGGTGGTTCTTAACCGGCGCGGCGGCGACGCCGGCGGCGATGGGCCTCTTTTTGGCGCATGTGCCCTGGTCCATGACGGCAGCGCTGTTGCCGGTACTGGCTCTGCGAGGGCGGGCCCCTGCGCTTGCAACATTGGTTATCGCGCTGGTTGTGGGGGCGCTAGTCTATCCGCTGGCGGGCAACTGGGTGCAGGGTGGAGGCTGGCTGGCGGCGTTGGGGAGCAATGTCGGTTTGGGTCACGGGCTGGTCGATTTCGGCGGCGGGGGCACGGTTTTCCTGGTGTCGGCTTCGGCATCTCTGGCGGCGCTGCTGGTCTGGCCGCCGCGGAGGAGGGCCCGGGAGCAGGCAGCAGACTCTGAACTGCCTTCGGTCCACCTGCCTTTGCTTGCGGTCGTGGGTTCCGTGTTCGTGATGGCGGGCGTTCTGGCCTGGGTGTGGGCGAGCCCGGTTCAACAGCCGGGGATGACCCCATACACGGCGATGCGGACAGCGGTCAACGGCTTGCTATACGCCACCGGGGGCGTGACGGTCCCATTGCTGTACACGTGGTTCGTGACCGGTACGAGCGATCCGGGGATGAGTGCACGCGGCTTGGTGGCTGGTGTCATCGCGGGGCTGGCGGCCGGGCCCTTTCCGGGGCACGCGGGCGCGCTACTGATAGGGCTGCTTGCCGGGGGCAGCGTGCCATTTGTGACATTTGCGCTGCGCAGAGTATTCCGCCTTGATGACGGCGCCGGCATCTTTGCCACCGCGGGGATTCCCGCGGCCATCGGGCTGCTGTGCGTTGGCATATTCG
This sequence comes from Caldilineaceae bacterium, assembly GCA_958295845.1. GTDB lineage: Bacteria > Chloroflexota > Anaerolineae > Caldilineales > Caldilineaceae > Bin5. Next base: position 1,835,019 of record OY282376.1, on the reverse strand, counting down.
CGGACGGCGCTGCGGGGGCAGGTTGGCAGCAGGTTGGGTTGGGCAGCTATTTGGGCGTTAACGGTCAGGGTGTCACGGGTCTGCTGGCGGCCCCTGGGTTTCGGAGTGACTTTCTCGGTCAGTTTCAGGCCCAGGTAGTTGGGATGGTCGGGTTGGGGCTGTGGGGATTCGTGAGCGGCAGCATTCTTTGCGTGCCGTTGGGTCTGTTCTTTTATGGCTTTGGCCGAGCTGTCCAGAGCGACGAGTATGTAAGGCAGCAGGCTCCATCCCGGAGCAGTCAGCAGCGCTGGTCAGAGGGAGCGGCAGCAGGGGGAGGGGACGCTGCTTACTCACCGGAGATGGCAGCGCCAACGGCGGCAGAGATGCCGGCAGAAGAGCCTCGTTTCCGGTAGTCAGTTTACTCGAGGCCGGTCAATGCGCAGGTTGCCAGGTTTGAATACTGGGCGCCGCCCGAACCCAATTGGCTGCGAATGAAGTGCAGTTCGTTTATCCTCCAGTCGGTCCAACTACGAGACGCCTCTTCTTCCGCTGCGCGACGCAGTTTGACTGCTGCCGCGCGCAGCGCTGGGCGGGACGCATTGCGGGCGACGCGTGCGAGGGTTATGTGGGGCGCGAATTTGTTGCGTTCCTGCGAAAAGCCCAGTTGCCGGGCCAGCGTTTCCACGCCGGCTTGTACCTCCTGAAGAGCCTCTGTTTCTCCTTCGATTCCCACCCACAGAACACGTAGATTGGACCAGGACCGGAAACAGCCGATCCGTGACGGCGCCAGAGTGAAGGGGGCGTGTGCGGCGGCGATGGCGGTCAGTCCGTCTTGTATTTTATCGCGCTGGCTTCTTTCCGTCTCGCCCAGAAAGCGCAGTGTCAGGTGCATTTTATCGGTGTTGGTCCAGCGCAATAGGGACGGCTGTGCGCGCAGCGCTGGGAGGTCTTGCAAGCGATCTTGTTCGGCACGCAGTTGCCGCTTTAGACCTTGTGGAATCTCAATGGCGATGAATGTACGCATGATTGGGACAGACCTCCCGGGGTCAGGGCAGGTGAGAGACCGATTAACGTAGGAGTTCCTGCAGATCTGCGGCCAGCGCCTCTGCAGTCACATCTGGGCTGAACAGTGCCCGCCAGTTCCCCTCTCTGTCTATGAGAAAGATACGGGAAGTATGGTCGAGGAGATAGTAGTCGTCGTCGAGGCTGTGGCCTTCGGCGGCGCCGGTGTACAGCCCGTAACCCTGTTTGAGGGCCTCCAGTTCTGTTTCTGGCACGTGAACTCCGAAGAACCGGGGATCGAAGGCGAGTATGTATGGCTCGAGTCGTGCGAGGCTGTCGCGCTGTGGGTCGACTGAGACAAATACGACCTTTAGATCGGCTCCGAGGGAAGGGGAGTCTTTTGCCAAAGTCTCTTTTGCCGCGGCCAGCTCCATCATGGTCAGGGGACAGATGTCCGGACAGAATGTATAGCCAAAGAAGAGCAGGACCGGGTCGCCGATCAGGTTGTCTAGGTCGAAGGGGGCGCCGTCATAGTTTTGGCCGCGGATTGGCGCGGCTGGGTTGGCCTCTTCGAAGACTGTGCCGGCGTACTCGTGGCGGGCGCAGGCAGTGATGAGGAATACTATGAAGCAAAGAAGGAAAGGCGTAGCAAGACTGGGTCGCCGGTCCCGATGGCTGTCCAGTCCGAAAGTGGGCGGATTAGAGTTCCTCTGCCCAACGGTCGGGACCCTAAGTCCGATTCTCTTTCGATTGTTTCGGTGTAGCTTACTCATGTCCGAGTCGAGCTTTCGTCAGGTACGAGCACCTCGCCTCCCATGGCCTTTTTGAGAGACTAGAAATTGCGTCCTTTCTCAGCCAGGAGAAGACCCATTTTCCAGCTTGACAATTCTAACACACGGCTTTTCTTCGTGGTCAAACTGTGTTGGTGGGCTGCCAACATTGTGTGCTCTGTGGGACAGGCTTCAAACCTGACAGACACCGACAGCGGGAAAACCGACTGACTGAGTCACTGTTGCCCTGACCCGCCAAGGTGGATTGGGTTTGGTTCATCGGCCCTATGTGTTGCCAGGAATCAGTTTTCCGACAAGCGGGGGTGCAGCTCACTTTGGCGGAAATCGGGTGGGGAATTGGGCAGGCCAAGTGCCTGCCCCTACCGGAGCGGTTGGGGGAATACTGTTGGCTAGACACGGTGCTGGGGAAGAACAAGCACGGTGGCTAGCAAGGGCGGGGCGTTGCGGGGGCGCAGCCCCTGCACAAGGGAGGGCCGAAGGCCCCGACGCCCAGAACTGCAGTGGTTAGTGGTCAGTGGTTAGTAGTCAGTGCAAGGGCGATTTGTCGGGGACAGATAAGAGCACTGGACATAGGCTCGTCGATGCCAGAGGTGAGTGGAAGGTTGCCCCGTTTTGGATGCACCCATTATCGGGTGAAAATTGACGAATCAATTGCTGCGTGCTAATGTTCACTGCTGGCGCGGGTTGCCTTTTACAGGCATTGTTGGCGACCCTCTAGACTTTGGAGCGGACACGAATGAACGAGTTAATTTCAGAATTGCAGGCAACAGACTCAGCCCTTTGCGCCTGGACCGACCAGCCTGATCCAAGGCAGTTGCTGCGGGAGCGGGACCCTGACATATACGCGGCGATCGAGTCGGAACGGCAGCGGCAGACGAACGGAATTGAGCTGATTGCCAGTGAGAATTACGTCTTTCCCGAGGTGTTGGCGGCGGCGGGCAGCGTGTTGACGAATAAGTATGCTGAAGGCTACCCGGGCCGGCGATATTACGGCGGCTGCCAGTATGTAGATGTGGCGGAGAAGATCGGCATCGAACGTGCGCTGGCGCTTTTTGGGGCGGAGCACGCCAACGTGCAACCCCATTCGGGCGCACAGGCCAACGCGGCCGTCTATATGGCGTTGCTGAAGCCGGGCGACACTGTGCTGGCGATGAAGCTGGACCATGGCGGACACTTGAGCCATGGATTCCACCTGAACAGCTCGGGACATTATTACAATTTCGTGCACTACGGCCTGGATCCGGAGACTGAGCAGCTCGACTACGACGTCATCCGGCAGACGGCGCTGGCGCAGCGGCCCAAGCTGCTGTTGGTCGGGGCGAGCGCGTACCCGCGTCACTTTGACTTTCAGACATTGCGAGATATCGCGGATGAGGCCGGCTGTCTGTTGATGATGGATATGGCCCATGTTGCCGGCCTGGTCGCGGCAGAACTTCATCCCGATCCGGTTCCGTACTGCGATGTGGTTACAACCACGACCCACAAGACGCTGCGGGGGCCTCGGGGTGGTTTGATACTTTGTCGGAAGGAACATGCGAGGGCGATCGACCGGGCAGTCTTTCCCGGCGTGCAGGGCGGGCCGCTCATGCACATCATCGCGGCGAAGGCGGTCGGATTCAAGTTGGCGCAGGAGGAAGGGTTCAGGAGCTATCAGCAGCAGATTCTGGATAACGCGCAGGCGCTGAGCGGCACTCTTCAGGCAGAAGGGCTGCGGAGCGTTTCCGGAGGCACTGACAACCACCTGCTGCTGGTCGACTTGAACAGTTTGGGCAGCGAAGAGATCAACGGCAAAGTGGTTGAGACGGCCCTCGACAATGCGTCTATCCACTGCAATAAGAATATGATCCCTTTCGACACGCGCAAGGCGATGGTCACGAGCGGCATCCGGCTGGGTACGCCTGCGGCGACCACGCGGGGGATGAAGCAGGCCCAGTTTGAACAGATCGGCCGCTGGATAGCGTCTATCGCTCACGAGCCCAAAGATACGGCTCTTCAGGAATCGGTGCGCGACGAGGTGCTGGACATGGTGCAGGCGTTTCCGGTGCCGGCTTAGCCCGGCAAAAGGTAGGCAGTTGTGGCGACCAAGGTCAAGACCCAGTTCATCTGCAGTGAGTGCGGCGGTTCGCAGATGAAGTGGATGGGAAGATGCCCCGATTGCGGCGAGTGGAATTCGCTTGAGGAGAGCCGAGTCCAGGAGAGCGCGATCGCGTTGGGCGGCGGCCGCGCCGATTCGCTGCAAGCTCCTTCTCCTCTGGCACTGCCGGACATCCCGAGTGAGCCATCGCGGCGCATCGTTCTGGACAACCCAGAGTTGAATCGTGTGCTGGGAGGGGGTATCGTGCCCGGCTCCGGCATATTGGTGGGCGGTGATCCTGGGATAGGCAAGAGTACGCTGCTTATCCAGACGGCTGCGGAGGTTGCGCGCAGGGCCGGTCAGGTGCTGTATGTGAGCGCTGAGGAGAGCGCGTATCAGATCGGGCAGCGTGCGTCGCGGCTGGGGTTGGATGGGGACGGTCTGCTGATTCTGGCGGACACGATCCTGGAACAGATCCTGGCACAGATCGGGGAGGTGAGACCTTCCCTGGTGATCGTCGATTCGGTGCAGGCGATCCACAGCAGCGCGAGCGCCAGTGCGGCAGGGTCGGTTTCCCAGGTGAGAGATTGCGCTGCGCATTTACTGCGGCAGGCCAGACAGCTCAATATTCCACTGTTTCTGGTCGGACATGTGACCAAAGAGGGGTCAATTGCCGGACCGCGCGTGCTGGAGCATATGGTGGACGCGGTGCTGCAGATGGAGGGGGAGCGCTTTCACGCTTACAGGCTGTTGCATTCGGTAAAGAACCGCTTCGGGAGCACGAATGAGGTTGGTGTCTTCGAGATGACGGAGCGGGGTATGGCGCCGGTCGCGAACCCCTCGGCGATGTTTCTGGCGGAGCGGCTGCCCAACGCGGCGGGCAGCGCGATCGCGGTGCCGCTGGAGGGAAGCCGGCCGCTGCTGGTCGAGGTGCAGGCGCTGGCAAGCCCGACCGCTTTCAGCCAGCCCCGGCGCACGGGGAACGGTGTTGATTTCAACCGTCTGCTATTGGTGTCGGCCGTGCTGAGCAAAAGGATGGGGCTCTCGCTGAGCGCGCAGGACATTTTTGTCAACGTCATTGGCGGGCTGCGTGTCGGAGAGCCGGCGGCCGACCTGGCGGTCGCGGCGGCAATCACAAGCAGCTACCGTAACGTGCCGGTCGCGGCCGAGGCGGCTCTGATTGGAGAAATCGGACTGAGCGGCGAGCTGCGGAGCGTCAGTCAGCTGGCGCTGCGCTTGCACGAAGCGGCCAAACTCGGTTTCACGCGAGCGATCGTGCCCCACCATGCGCTGCGACGGAGGCGAGCGGGGCCGGGCCGGGCTGCAACAGAAGATAGAGGAAGAGGGAGCGCATCCGATTTGCCCTCTGAAATCGAAATAGTAGGCGCGCGCACAGTAGCCGACGCTCTGGACGCGGCGCTGCTGAAATAACTTGCCACAGATGGAGAACTACTATGTCCAAACTGACCGAGACGAACCCCTATCAACAGTTTTTGCGCGACCTGTTTCACAGCGACGACGACGACCTTGCGCGGTTGCAGACGGAGGCCGAGTCCGAGGGTATCCCGAACATGAGTATTGGGCCGGAGCAGGGGAAGTTTCTGCAGGTGCTGGTGCAGCTGACTGGAGCGAAAAAGGTGCTGGAGATCGGCGTGCTGGGGGGATACAGCGGGTCGTGGATTGCGCGTGCACTGCCGGAAGGCGGAAGGCTGATCGGCCTGGAGTTGGAGCAGAAGCATGCCGACTTCGCCCGCAGACAGTGGGAGCGGATGGGGCTGGCGGACAAGATCGAGGTGCGGGTCGGCCCGGCGCTGGAATCGCTGCCTGACGTGGCAGAGGAGGCGCCGTTCGATATGGTCTTCATTGACGCCGACAAGGGGAATTACCCTGCTTACCTGGAGTACGCGCTGCAGTACAGCCGGCCGGGAACGGTCATACTAGGCGACAACGTTGAAATGTGGGGAAGTCTGGTGGATCCTGAGAAGCAGGACTGGGACTGGGTGCAGGGGATGCGCACCTTTGCCAGTGTGCTCAGCAGTCACGAGCGGCTTACGAGCACAGTTGTCCCCTATCCGGACGGGCTGGCGATGGCCGTGGTGAAGTAAGGGCATAACGGTAGCTGCGGGCTAAAGACTGATTTCCTAAGTAGTTGTCCTGAACGGTTGCCTGTTTTCGACAGGAGCAGAACACAGGGGCAAGGCGTGAACTGCCTTGCCCCTGATTGTCTTTGGGTCTTTCAAGCTTTTCAGCGCGCCAGGAGAGGGCCGAGAGGACGGCCTCCCAGCAGGTGAAAGTGGGTATGGAAGACTTCCTGGCCACCATTTCTGCCGATATTGGTGACGAGGCGCCAGCCGTCGGATGCGACCCCTTCCTGCACAGCCAGTTGTCCGGCGACCTGGGCGATGCGTCCCAGAGTCTCTGCCTGGGCGTCACCCATTTCTCCCAGATCTTTGAAGTGCTGATTGGGAACGATCAGGACGTGAAGCGGGGCCTGCTCCGAAATATCCTGAAAGGCGGTTACGAGTTCATCTTGATAGAACTGTTTCGAGGGTAGTTCCCCGGCCACGATTTTGCAGAAAATACAGTCTTCGCTCATTGGACACCTCGTCCTAGTTTGCGGTTGACGCTATCGATCTTGTCCTGCATGCTCTGTGGGCGGTCGCTGCGGGTGCCTACTTTCAGGCTGGTTGTGATGCGCGGCGCGCCCATTGCGTGTACTTCCTCATGGCAGCGCTTCACGGCGGCGAAGACCTCGTCCCAGTCACCTTCGACGTTTGTGCCGTAGGCGTGCATCTGATGGCTGAGGCCGGCATCGTCGAGGATGCGCTCGCAGGCGGCTATGTATTTCGAGACTGAGACGCCGACGCCGATGGGGACTACACAGAGATCGATCATTACTTTCATGGCGCTATCCGATGACCAGGTTGACGAGTTTGTCGGCGACCACCACGACCTTGCGCACCTGCTTGCCGTCCATCCAGCGCTGGACGTTGTTTGAAGCCAGGGCCATTGCTTCCAGCTCTGCTTTGGCGGTATTGGGCGCCACGCTGAGTTTATCGCGCACACGGCCGTTTACCTGAACGACCACTGTGATCTCCTCCTCTTTGGCTTTCTGCGGGTCAGCCTGCGGCCATGCTTGCAGGTGAACGCTACCCGTTTCACCATCTCTCGCCAGGCGCTGCCAAAGCTCCTCGCTGATGTGGGGAAAGACGGGGGCCATCATCAGCAACAGGTTGCGAATTGACTCCTGCCAGATATCGTTTCCTGCCTCCCCGCTATTTGGACCGGTGAAGGTATCCTTTACGCGAATCAGATAGTTGTTGAACTCCATCAGCGCGGCGATGGCGGTGTTGAAGCGGAAGCTGCCGAAGTCTTCGGACACTTTCGAAATGGTCTGGTGGAGCTTGCGCTCCAGGCTGCGGATGTCGGCTTCGGTGGTTGGACCTGCGGCGCTTTTTGTATTTGGCTCGTCCAGGGCGACGGTCCAGACGCGGTACAGGAAACGGCTCACGCCTTCGATGGCGCTCGGGTCCCAGGGACCGCCGTGCTCCCAAGGGCCGATGAACATCAGGTAGCCGCGGACGGTGTCGGCTCCGTACTTATTGACATATTCGTCCGGGTTGACGACGTTGCCGCGGCTCTTGGACATGCGCTCGCCGTCAGGACCCAGAATGATGCCCTGATTGAAGAGGCGCAGCATGGGTTCGTCGAAGTCGACGACTTTCATGTCGCGCAGCGCCTTGGTAAAGAAGCGCGTGTAGAGCAGATGCATGGTGGCGTGCTCGATGCCGCCGGTGTACTGATCGACCGGCAGCCAGTAGCTGCCGCGGCTGGTGTCCCAAGGCATGTCGTTTGCGGTCAGGGGCTCGCCCGTCTTGTGGTAGGGATCGACGTAGGCGTACTGATACCAGCTGGAGCACATGAAGGTGTCCATTGTATCGGTCTCGCGCTCGGCGCCGCCGTTGCACTGCGGACAATTCACGTAGCGGAAGCCTTCGTGATAGTTGAGCGGGCTTTCGCCGGTGGGCTTGAACTGGGCGTCTTCGGGCAGGCGGACGGGCAGGTCGGCGTAGGGAACAGGTACTGTGCCGCAGCTCTGGCAGTGGATCATGGGGATGGGCGTGCCCCACATGCGCTGGCGGCTGATCAGCCAGTCGCGCAGGCGGTAGTTGACGGCGCCGGTCCCCTTGTCGTTTTTCTCGAGCCAGGCGATGGCCGCTTTGACGCTTTGCCCTTCCTCTTTGCCCACGGTGGTGCCGTCTATGGGCCCGGAGTTTATCATCACACCGTCGCCCGGCCAGGCGGTCTCGAGATCGTCGGCGTTGCGGATGTGGCCGGCCTCGCTGTCAGGGGGAGGCTGAACGACCAGGGCGATCGGCAGGTCGTGCTTTTTGGCGAACTCGAAGTCGCGTTCGTCGTGGCCGGGTACGGCCATGATTGCGCCGGTGCCGTAGCCCATGAGCACGTAGTCGGCGACCCAGACGGGGATGCGTTCGCCGTTGACGGGGTTGATGGCGTAGCCGCCGGTGAAGACGCCGGTTTTCTCTTTGTCCTCGGCAGTGCGTGCGATTTCGTCGAGGCGGCTTGCTTGTTCGACACATTCTTCGACCGCGTTGCGCTGCTCGGCAGTGGTGATTTCTTCCACCAGTGGATGTTCAGGCGCCAGCACCATGAAGGTAGCGCCCCAGAGTGTGTCGGGACGGGTGGTGAAGATTTCGATCGGGTCGCCGGCTTCGGTCAAGAATGTCACTTGCGCGCCGTCACTGCGCCCGATCCAGTTGGTCTGCATTACCTTCACCGGTTCCGGCCAGTCGATATTGTCGAGGTCGTCGAGCAGCTCCTCGGTGTAGTTTGTGATGCGGAATTTCCACTGGTTCAGGTCTTTCTTGATGACCGGCGTGTCGCAGCGTTCACAGTGGCGGTCTTCGCCCCAAACCTGTTCGCGCGCCAAGGTGGTGTTGCATTTCGGGCACCAGTCGACGGGCGCGAACTCTCTGTAGGCCAAGCCCATTTCGTGCAGTCTGAGGAAGAACCACTGGGACCACTTGTAGTATTCGGGATCACAGCTGATGGCTTCCCGGTCCCAGGCCCACATGGCGCCCATCCGGCGCAGCTGTCCCTGCATGCGCTCGACGTTGTTGTAGGTCCATTCCTGGGGATGGGCGTTGTTCTGGATGGCCGCGTTTTCGGCGGGCAGGCCGAAGGCGTCAAAGCCTATGGGGAAGAAGACGTTGTAGCCGCTCATGCGGCGGTAGCGGGCGGCCGCGTCGCTGGGCGTCATCGCGTACCAGTGACCGGTATGCAGGTCGCCGGATGTGTAGGGCAGCATTGTCAGTGCGTACCATTTTGGCCTGGCGGGGTCTTCGACGGTGTCGTAGAGGCCCTGTTTTTCCCAGGCTGCCTGCCACTTGGTTTCGATTTCTGAATGTTTATACCTGTCGGACATGGTAGGCGTCTCCTGTCACGGAGGGTTTTGTGATCTTATGTTTGTTTGTGAACTATATTGAAAAAATAGTATAGACGCGACATGGCAAACATGCGCGCGTCCTTGCGGATCATGTTTCCTATCTGATGTTTGTGGTTGTGCCCGCTTGGAAACAGGGATGTGGTACTTGGTTCCCTGGCGCGGGCTATCTAAGAGCGAGGAGACCGCCGACGGAGATGCCGTCGGTGGCGAATGGATTTGGAATACGGGGTTCACGTGCGTCGTATTTCATAATGGGGGCAAATATACCATGCAATGTCCTGGGATAGCAAATCCATGGCCATCATATTAGATAAGGCCTCGTGCGGGCTATGGGAACGCCGGTACCTACTTGTTAGATTTGGTCGGTAAAACCGTGTGAGATTATTGTTCTCCAGCAACCAGTTCAATTCTTGGGTAGAGGTTTTCGGCAGATTTCGATTGGCAGGTGGAAGTCTGGAAATGAAACTTAATAGAAAGGGCGACTGGCGACAGAGACGTCGCGCAGCACATGCTCTCATTCGATTTTCATCCTGATGGGGAATTTTATGAACCGAGGCCTCTCCATTCGACTCATTTCGGTTGATCTTGACGGCACACTCCTGTGTAGCGACGGAATGCCGGGGCCCGATGGGATATTGCAGTTGCAGGCCGCTCGGCGGGCGGGTGTGCGGGTTGTCATCAATACCACTCGTAACGCTGGAGGCGTGCGCAACATGTGCTTAGAATGGGGATTCAACGATCCCGTGATCTGTACGAACGGTGCGCAGATTCTGGCGTCGCCGGAAGGACCGGCGTGGGTGTCGTACACAATACCTATCGAGGTGGCCCGCTCTATTGCTCAGCTTGCGGATCGCAACAGTTGGGAGGTGAGCACGAGTGTGGGACATCGTTCTTTTTTTCGGCAGCGGCCGGGGCAACCTCTTGGGCCTGTAGAGCATTGGTCAGATACAGGCATGGAAGGGGGGCAGCGTCTTCCTAGGGTGGAAATCGTAGCGACGAACGAGGAAGCCTTGATTGCGGAGCCGAAGCGGATGCTCCTGCACGAGCCGGAGGCAATTGCTGCCGCCAAGGACCTGGCGGCGCAGTTCTCTCAAGCGTGCCGCACTGAGACGTACTACGAGCCGGACGGACGGCTGCACTCCTTATGCATCCTCCCCCGTAATGCCGATAAGGGCACAGCGCTCAGATTTGTGGCCGGGAAACTGGGTATTCCTCTGGAACAGGTACTCGCCATTGGGGATAATCCGAACGACGTGCCGATGTTAGCGGAGGCGGGCGTCAGCGTGGCAATGGGAAACGCGACGCCGGCGGTGAAGGCTTCAGCCACAGTTGTGGGGCCTTCGAATGATGAGGAGGGGGTGGCCTGGGCGGTGAGACAGTTCGTCCTGCGGGGGCCGGACTGACACGACACAGGCGGGTCTGGCGCCGGTGTTTTCGAAATATAGAAGGCCAGGCCTGCGCGTGGGTCTTCTGCCTATTGATCCACCACGGAGCCGTCCGCATGCAGGCGCGTTTTGACTGCGCGGGGAACGTAGGGATGGCGCTCGGCGGCGTCTTCGGCCAGCTCGATGCCGATGCCGGGAGCGTCGGGAATGATGAGGAAGCCGCCTTCCTGGGTGAGGGCGGTCTTGACGATTTCGCTCTTGGGCGGTTCGCCTTCGCCTACGGGATATTCCTGCAGGGCGAAGTTGGGAATGCAGGCGGCGAGTTGAATGCAGGCGGCGGTGCTGACCGGGCTGAGTGGATTATGGGGGACGACCTGGACGTGGAAGGCCTCGGCGAGGGCCGCGATCTTTTTGGCGTGGCTCAGCCCGCCGACCATGCAGACGTCGGGGCGCACGAATTGGACGGCGCCGCGCTGCAGGAGGGCCTGGAATTCCCAGATGCTGTGCAGGCGTTCGCCAGTGGCGATGGGAATGCCGATTTTCGAAGCCACGAGGGCCATTTCGTCAAAGTTGTCGGGTGTGACGGGGTCCTCGTAGAAGAAGGGATGGTAGGGTTCGATGCCGCGGCCGAGCACGACGGCTTCGCTGGGCGTGAGGCGGCGGTGGATCTCGATGCACAGGTCCACGTCGCGGCCGACGGCCTGGCGGTAGGCGGCGACGGTCTCGATGGCGTCCTCGATCATGTCGACATGGGTCTTGAAGTAGGGGAGATCGCGGCTGTCGTCGAGGAAGGGCGTCAGGTGACCGACGGCGGTGAAGCCCTGCTCTTTGGCGTCGACACAGCCGGCAATCAGCTCCTCTTTCGTTTCGCCGAAGACGTGATAGTAGACACGGGCCTTGTCGCGGACTTTGCCGCCTAGCAGCTGGTATGCGGGCACGCCGAAGTGCTTGCCGGCGATGTCCCAGAGGGCGATGTCGACGGCGCTGAGCGCGCCCATGACGGCGGCGCCGCGAAAGTGGCTCCAGCGGTAGAGGTACTGCCAGTGGTGTTCGATGCGGAGGGGATCCTGCCCGATCAGGTAGCGCTTGAATGTGTCGACGGCGCCGGCTGAGGCTTCGAGGAAACCCCAGGCGCCGGACTCGCCAAGACCTGTGATGCCGGCGTCGGTTTCGACTTCCACGAACAGATAACGGTCGACGAAAATGTTACGGACATCGGTTATCTTCATTTTGATCTCCCTCTAGCGGCTGTTTATGGCCCAGTCCTTGGCGGCGAGGCCGCTGCGGACACGCCATGTCAGCAGGGCCTGGTGAAGCTCTTCTTTCCGGGCTGCATGGGCGGGGTCATCCCACAGGTTGTGGACTTCCTCCGGATCGTTAGCCAGATCGAAGAGCTGGCCGTATGGTTCACCGATAAAGTGGACCAGTTTCCAGTCCTTGGTACGCGCCATCGACATGTATTCGGCGGGCAAAGTGCCGTCGCGGCAGTGCTCGGCAAAGACAGTTTCCCGTCCCGGCCAGTCGTCGCCTTCCAGCGCTGGCAGCAGAGACTCGGCTGCGAAGTCCTCAGGCGTCTCGAGCCCTGCCAGTTCGAGAATCGTGGGCCCCAGATCGAAGAGGGAGCAGAGCTGGTCGAGGGAGCGGCCGCCGGTGAAGCGACCGGGCGCCCAGACGATGGTGGGCACGCGGGTGATGATGTCGTACATCGTCCATTTCTGGCTGTGGCCGTGGTCACCGAGGCAGTCGCCGTGGTCGGAGGTGAAGATGACGACAGCGTTCCCGAGATAGCCCTGTTCCTCGAGGGCGGCCAGCAACTCGCCCACTTTTTCGTCGATCATGGAGACGTTGGCCATGTAGTAGGCGCGCTGGCGGTGGCGCTGCTCCGGTGTTGGGTCCAGGAGGTGTACGACTGAGTCGTGGTCGACCTCGGCGTTGTGAACGCGCATTTCGTGGAAGGGGGGAGGCTGGCCAGCGAGCTCGTCCTCCGTTACGGCCTGGATGGGCAAATCTTTGTCCATGTAGCTCTGGCTGAAACGCGGCGTGGGGTCATACGGGGGATGGGGGCCGGGAAAGCCAACTTGCATGAAGAGCGGTCCGTCCGGTTTGGGCTTGTTACGAAGCCACCAGGTTGCGAAATCGCCGACGAACATGTCTGAGTGCAGGTCTTCGGGGAGATCCCAATCGAAGGCGCCCAGGGATTGGTGGTAGTCGTCGCGCTGGCGGTAGAGAACGCGTTGCTGCTTGACATGGCCGCGGGCGCGGAGGGCTTTGTCCCATTCATCAAAGTAGTAGCGGCCTTCGAGGTAACGATCTTTGTTTTCGACTACGTAGCGCTCGTCAAAGCCGAGGGGCGTCTCGAAGGGGGATGTGTGCATCTTGCCGACGTTGACGCAGTGGTAGCCGCTGGCGCTGAGTTCTTCGACCCAGGAGCTGGTCCAGCGGTCGCCGTTCTTGAGGATGCCGGTTGTGTGGGGGTAGTAGCCGGTGAAGAGACTGGCGCGTGCAGGTGCGCAGGAAGGGGCGGTGATGTGGCAGTTGGTGAAGCTCACCCCCTCGTGCACGAGGCGATCGAGGTTGGGGGTCTCCATGTAGTCGAATCCCAGCGCGGCGATGGTGTCGAAGCGCTGCTGGTCGGTGATGATCAGGATAATGTTGGGACGACTGTCGGCCATTCGGCTGGGCTCCTCAGCGTTGGTCATTGGGCGACGGCGGCGCGTAGGATTTCCTTCTTGGCATCGACACGGAAGCATTCGTACTGGTTGTCGCGCATGTAGCGACGGGCGAGGTCGATGGCCTGCGACTCGGTGAGGAGGCCGTCGGAGATTTCGGCCTGCATCACTCTGGTGAACCAGGTGCGCGCCTGCTTGGCGTAGGCGAGTGCGGCGCCCGGGTAGCCGGTGTCGCCACCAAACAGGAAGAGCTTGTTGGCGGGGGCAGCGTGGATGAAGCGGCGTACAAACTCCATGGAGCTGTAGGGATTGATGCTCCAGGCCCAGCAGAGGTCGGCGTAGACGTTGGGGTAGTGCTTCGCCAGTGCGACCAACTCCTCGGTATAGGGGTAGGCGATGTGCATGAGGACGAAGCGGGCATCGGGGTATTTTGCGAGCAGGGGGCAGAGGTTGCCACTGCGGATGTAGTCGACAGGCATACGGCTGTGGCCGGCGTAGTAACCAGTATGCAGCTTCATGGGCAGGTCATGCTCGATACAGAGTTCGACGCCGCGGGCCCAGCACCAGTCACCGAGGCAGAGTCTGGCGGACTCTTCGATCTCCTCGCCGTCGCGCAGATAGACGTCGAGGGCCCTGGCGGCTTCGTCGTCGCTGCGCTCCTGCCAGCGCAAGGTGCGGTTGTAGGCGTGCTGAGCCTTGACGGCGATGGCTGGGGTTGAGAATTTCTGAAATATGGTCTCCATCACGAGACGCAGGGAGTACAGGTCGGTGATTTCCTGTCCCGTGTGTTCGGCGATCTCTTCGTGATTTGGCTGGCCGGAACACATGGCGGCCCAGGAGATGTCATTGAAGAAAAAGTCGGGGCCTGAGAGTTCCGGTGTGACCTGGATCGAAAAGGCATCGGTCTGGATGTGGTCCAGATTCGCTTCATCGCGCAGGAGGCGTAGGCGCTCTCCGGGCTGGTTGAGAGCGTCGTTTTTTTCCTGGGCGGCAGCGATAGAGTCGGGCGTGAGTTCATCAATGGCGTAGAGCTCTTTGGCGATGATTCTCACGGCTTCGCCATAGCCGGTATGTTGTGTCCTTGCCCAGGCTTCCTGTATGGGGGCAAAGCGGGCGGCCACATCGGGGTTTGAACTGTCGAACAGATTGTCGAGTGCCTCCTGGGAGGCTCCGGCGCCGAAGAGATCGGCGCCTACATAGTTCTGGAAGAGCTGGCTGAGTATGTCGGGGCTCTCGTCGAGGTAGACTTCCTCGCGCCGCATATGCTCATGCGTGTCGACGAGCGGGGTCTCCTGGATAAAGGCGGCGATGTCGGATTGTGAAGACATGTGCGCTAACTCGCTTTCAGTTTGGCCTGCCACTGTTTGCGGAACTTGCTGACTTTGGGGCGGATGACAAAGAGGCAGTAGGGCTGGAATCCATTGTCGCGGTAGTAGTTCTGATGGTATGACTCGGCGACGTAGAAGGTTTCAAGCGGGACCAGTTCGGTGACGATGGGGGCGTCCCAAATCTGGGGGGCGTAGTCGCTGATCATCTCTTCGGCGACTTCCTTTTGCTCATCGTCATGGTAGAGGATGACGGAGCGGTATTGGGGCCCTACGTCGTTGCCCTGGCGATTGAGGGTCGTGGGATCGTGGGAGGTGAAGAAGACTTCGAGTATCTCGCGAAAGGAGACGATGGCGGGGTCGAAGGAGACCTGGATAACCTCGGCGTGGCCGGTGGTTTTTGCGCAGATCTGCTCGTAGGTGGGGTTGGGTACGTGGCCGCCGGCATAGCCGGATACGACCTGACTGACACCTTGCAGCTCTTCGTAGAGAGGTTCGAGGCACCAGAAGCAACCTCCGCCGAGCGTGGCGACTGCCTGGGAGCTGGTTTCGTTAACGGTCACTTTGATCTCTCCTTTTGATCAGCCTGAAATGGAAATTCGCTCCTATTTCAGTCCTTACCATTGGGTCGGCCCACTTGCAGCCCATTTCAGGTTTGAAGAGCACTAAGAATACTGACAGGCTGGCGGAGCATTTTGACAAGCTGAGGACGGGTGAGGGAAGGGTGGTCATTGGTGGTTATCTTACCGCAGGTAGAGCCCGAAACCAACCGAGTCGGAGGGCAGTGGATAGTGGTTAGTGGATAGTGGTTAGTGGCTTGAAGCTGATTGGAGGAGCAGACATTGTTGGCTAGATAAGCTGCTAGGTAAGAGTTAGGAAGGTAGCGAGACGGGGCGGGGCTTTGCGGAGAACTGCGGGTGTAATGCTGGGGTTAAGGGTAAGGGGGCTGAGATAGTGCGTGGGTGGGGAAGCCACTGTTGGCTAGACATGCTGCCGGGGAAGAACACACACGGTGGCAAGCAAGGGCGGGGCGTTGCGGGGGCGCGGAACGGCAGGGGAACTG
Source organism: Caldilineaceae bacterium (assembly GCA_958295845.1). Lineage (GTDB taxonomy): Bacteria > Chloroflexota > Anaerolineae > Caldilineales > Caldilineaceae > Bin5. Next base: position 1,819,264 of record OY282376.1, on the reverse strand, counting down.
CAGGGGAACTGCGGGGGGACTGCGGGGGGACTGCGGGGGTAAGGGGGTGAGATAGAGTCTGGGGCGGAAGTCACTGCTGGCTAGACACTATTTTTGGGGACGAGTACACAGGGTGGCTAGCAAGGGCGGGGCGTTGCGGGGGCGCGGAACGGCAGGGGTTAGGGGTCGGGGGCCAGGGGTCAGGGGGATGAGATTGCATGTGGCGGGGGAAGCCACTGTTGGCTAGACACGCTGCCGGGAAAGAACACACACGGTGGCTAGCAAGGGCGGGGCGTTGCGGGGGCGCAGCCCCCGCACAAGGGAGGGCCGAAGGCCCGGACGCCCAAAAGCAAGAAGTGAGTGAAGAGGAGAGAGGAGAGGGAAAGTTTCGCGCTAGCATCACACTGGACGGCGAAGGGGCTACGGCTTTTATTGGGTTGGGAGGGCTGTGTTGACTTGCTTCGTGAAGTTTTTGTGATATGTTTCTGGGACGGGCGGGCAGAGGCCGGCACCAAGGCCGGACGAGGCGTCATGAACGCCGCCCGCGTTCACACGACCAGAGGAACGAGACAATGATTCGAATTGCTGAGATGCTGCCGGCGCAGCCTTCGCCGCTGTGGACGCTTGTCAAACAGTGCGGGGTTAACTACGCGGTGGGCTCGATGGATATGTCCACGATTGACGACCCGGACCCGGACATGAAGCCGTGGGGGTTCATGAGCCTGGCGCGGGTGAAGAGCGCCTATGAGAATGCCGGATTTCGGCTGGAGGTTCTGGAGAGCAGGCCGCCGCTGGACAAGGCGAAGCTGGGACTGCCGGGGCGCGACGAGGAGATCGAGACGGTCTGCGAGCTGCTGCGCAATATGGGGCGACTGGGCATTCCGGTCTGGTGCAGCGAGTGGATGCCTATTTTTGGGGAATTATATACTTGACACCACTAAAGGCGTTCTTTCTTGAGGTACAGTCTGCATATCATGGTAGGCGTGATGCGAAATTTGGTGCCGTGATCCCGCAGGCCGTCGCTGCCGGGCCTGGCTTCTCGGCAGTCGAAATCCAGCGCGATTGAACCCCGCATCAACTCATAGATGAAATCGGCCAGGTGGAACGTCTCGTAAGCGTCCGCGTGGAAGAATTGAACGTTTCGCTTCGAGCGTTCCCCTTTTACCAGTAGCAGCCTCCGCAGTTTCGCACCTGCCGCCGCTATCAGATTGTCATGGCTCCAGTATGGAACCGGCCCGTTCCCCTTCAGTGGCCGGACAACCACCTGCCCCGTAGTCGTATCAACCTTAAACCTGTCTGACCGTCCCTTGATAGTGTGACGAAAGCTAAGGCGGCCCTGGGCGTCCTTTCGTCCGTATCGACGCACCATGTACCGCATAATCGCTTCTGGCCCGTCTGGGCTCTTGTGGAAAAGCGTGACTAGATGTGTGCGATCCGAATGCCACTTCAATTCCCAGCCGACAGCATCAGGTATGTCGTGACTGCCTGCCGTTGCCCCTAGCAAATCCTCCAGGAACACGCCGGGCGCGCCTGAGCCATTGTAGCGGGACGCTTCCGGCATAACATACGGGCCGTGTGCTATCACGGCCCGTACTCGTTCAAACAGTTCTTTGCGCGTGCGAGGCGGTTTGTCGGGAAACTGTATCATCGGATCATCCTCTTCACGGCGTTGATGCGATCTCGGGCCAGCTTACAGTAGTCGTCCGATATGTCCATCCCGATCCACTTCCTCCGCTCCAATTCCGCAGCCATTCCCGTTGTGCCCGAACCTATGAAAGGGTCTAATACGATCTGGGCGGTAGTGGAACTGATAACCCGCTGGGCAAGTTCAACAGGAAATGGTGCAGGGTGCGGGATGTCTTTGTCCTGGGGGATAGTCCACACGTCCCCCAGGGCATTTGCTTTCGGCGCAAGGCGGAACTTTGGCTTGGCAATGAGGTAAATGACTTCATACGTAGGAAGATAATAGCCAGGGTTGAAATTGATGCCGCCGCTTCTCTGCCAAATGATAATCTGCCGCACTGGGAATTCACCTACAATGTCCTGCCGGTCTTGTCGGAGTCCGCCTTGCACTCGCCACTTGTGGTTGTAATAGATTGCGCCGTCCTCCCTGAGAACGCGCATCATCGACCGCAGGCAAGCCTTCTGCCACTCCACATACTCAGGATGCGGCATTTCGTCCCCATGTGTTGCATAGCCATTTACCAGTTCCGCCGTCTCCCATTTACCGCCGCGGCCGTCCTTCATGCCGTTGCCGGTACTGTTCTTCAAGTTGTAGGGCGGGCTGGTGAAGATCAGGTCTACGGATTCGACCGGCATCTTGTCCATTAGCGTGATACAGTCGCCGCAGTGAACTTTCCCCGTCCACTGATCCATCAGGAACGGGCTTGTTCTTGTGGCCGCTTCTGTCAAGAGGGTATCGAAGTTCATGCGATAAGCTCCTGATATGTGAGACGGATCCCCGAAACCGATCCGAGTACGGCATCCACACGCTCCTCGCTTTCCATATGCATCATGTTCCACCGGACGCTAAATTCATGCAGGTAGCGGTGCAGGTGCTTCCAACTGAAGTGGTGGAATACGCCGATGTAACCCCGCTTCAGAAGTGCCCAGAACGATTCAATGCCGTTCGTGTGGGCTTGTCCCCGCACATACTCGCCTACACCATGATTGATACTTTCATGACGGTACTGAATCAGTCCGTTGTAGGCTTGAGCCTCGTCCGTGTACAGTTGAGAGCCGGGCACCACATTGGCATGAATGAACTGATGTAACTCTTGACGATTAACACTGGCCACAGGTTTCGCTTTTACCCGTCCAGTTCGAGATCGCAAGCCTGCAACCGGCTGTTTACCCACTGTACCGCGCCCTGCATTCAGGCGTTTATTGGCGTGCTTGTTCTTCTCTTTGCCGCCGATGTAGGTTTCGTCCGCTTCTACCTCGCCGTCCATGGGGCCGCCGTGATCTTCGATGTTCTCCATCACACGGCGCAATCGACCCAGTATGAAATAGGCGGTTTTCTGCGATACGCCGAGTTCACGGCCTAGCTGGGTCGAAGGGATACCCTTGCGGTGGCTTACCATCAGCCAGATCGCTGCAAACCACTTACGTAACGGCAGTGGGCTTTCCTCAAAGATTGTATTCTTGCGGACGCTAAACTCTTTTTTGCAATCCGCACACTTGAAAACCTTGCCTTTGCTGATACGATAGAACTTGCGGGTGCAGCCGCACCACTGGCAAACGATCCCGCAAGGCCAGCGCACTTTCACCAAGTGATCGATGCAAGCCTGCTCATTCGGAAAGGCTTCCATCAGTTCGTAGAGGCTGTTGTACTGTTTCAAGTTCACGGCTGTGTCTCCCTGATTGATTATGCCACCATTGTATCACAGCCTTTTAGTAGTGTCAAGTATATAATTCCCTATTTTTGGCTGGATGCGGACGGCGACCACGATTCCGGAACGGGGCGGGGCGCTGGTAACGGGTTTTGACAACGATGTGATGCGGGACGCGCCGCTGACTGAGTACGGCGAGATCAGCGAAGAGCAGCTGTGGGACAACCTGAAGTACTTTTTGGAGGCGGTGGTGCCGGTGGCGGAGGAGGCCGGGGTGAAGATGGCGATGCACCCCGACGACCCTCCTCTTTCACCGATCCGGGGACTGGGCCGAATCATGCGCAGTGTTGAGAATTTTCAGCGTCTGATCGACCTGGTGCCGAGCCCGGCCAACGGCATCTGTTTGTGCCAAGGCAATTTCACGTTGATGACGGACGATTTGCCAGAGGCGATCCGGCATTTCGGCGCGCAGGATAGGATCTATTTTGTCCACTTCCGCGACGTGAAAGGCGCGCCGGAGAAGTTCAACGAGACCTTCCACGACAATGGGAAGACGGATATGCTGGCCTGTATGGAAGCCTATCGAGAGATCGGCTTTGACGGCGTGCTGCGGCCTGACCATGTGCCGACGATGGAGGGCGACAGCAACGAAGATGCAGGCTATTCTTCGATCGGCAGGTTGTACGCTATTGGTTACATACGCGGCCTGCGGCAGGCGGTCTACGCGGGGTAGCTCTCAGCCCCTATATTTCCAGCATCCACTGGAAGATCATGTCGTCGAAGTCGGGCAGCTTTTCGTGGCCGAAGTCCGGGTAGATGACTGTGCGTTTGGCCGAGCTGATCTTGTTGAAAGCGGCGTATTGTGTTGACGGCGGGCAGACCTGGTCCATGAGACCGACGCCCATGAGCACTTCGGCCTGGATGCGTGAGGCGAGGTGCTGGACATCGATATAGCCGAGGCGAGTGAAGACCTCTTCTTCGCGTTCGTGACGGGGGTCGAAGTTGCGGAACCATTCCCGCAGTTCGGCGTAGGCGTTCTGGTCCATGTCGAGATCCCAGACGCGTTTGTAGTCGCAGAGGAAGGGGAAGATGGGGGCGGCGCGCTTGACGCGCGGTTCGAGTGAGACGCAGGCCAGCGTTAGGCCCCCGCCCTGGCTGCCGCCGGTTGCACCGACACGTTGGGCGTCGACGTCTTCCATCTCCATCACGATCTGGGCGAGCCGCGCGGTGTCAAGGAAGGTGTGTCGGTAGAGGAGATCTTCGGGTTCTCCGGCGAGGCCGCGTACGATGTGCCCGCGCAGTGTCCAGCCCGGTACGCCGCCGACGTCGATAGACTTGCCGCCGCCCTGGCCGCGACAGTCGAGCGCGGCGACGGTAAACCCGGCGGCGACATAGCCTAGTTTGCTCTGCCAGTCGCCGGCGTTGCCGCTGTAGCCGTGGAACATGAGCAGGGCGGGGTGGGGTTCCTGTGCGTCGCGGGGGCGCAGCAGCTTGGCGTGGACGCGAGCGCCGCGTGTCCCCGTGAAGTAGAGGTGAAAACATTCTGCGTAGGGCGCCTGAAAGTCGGCCGGAACGAGCTCCACATCCGGATCGGTTGCGGCCAGTTCGGCGAGCCCGGCATCCCAATAGTCGTCGAAGTCGGCGGGTCGCGGGTTGGTGCCCTGGTAGGAAGTCAGCGTCTCCAAGGACATATCAAAGAGTAGAGGCATGGTCTTTTCCTTCGACAGATTGGTGTTTGTTGGTTGTCACGGCAGTTGCCGTGGTTTGGGAACGTGCGGCTCCTATTGTCGCGTCAGTCGGACATTGATTGCAAGTAGCGCGCCGTGACCAATTGGCGTCCCAGGGCGGACTGGCGCGTTGCGGATAGTATGGCCGGCGTGGCAGAACCGGTTTGTTGCCACCTGTATGGGTCAGGCTTTCGAGGAACTTTTTTGCGTTTTGGTCTTGACCTGCGCGCCAGGATAGGTTAGGATATGCGCGCTTTGCGATTATGCCCGTTTCCCAGTTGTGCACTCGTGCAAGACCTAACAGAACAGATTTTAGCCGGGCCTGTCTTAGCGGTATGGTCCGGGCGATCTAAACCTCTTCGGACGGGGACGTCAATGCGCGGCTGAGTGAGCGTAGGCGCAAGATTCTCGGTGTGCAGGTAGCTTGACCCTGACCGGCGCCTACTCTTTTCCCCTACCCAGAACCGCACCCCTTCAGATGCCGGGCGCTATTTCTATAGAACAAACACATTCCTAGAGCATACACTTTCACAGAGAGAGAACAGAAAGATGAAAACTGAATCTTCGGCTTGGGATGCCCTTACGTTTCGTTGCATCGGCCCGCCCCGCGGCGGTCGCGTGGTTGCGGTTGCAGGACACCCGACTCAGAGCCAAGTCTTCTATTTCGGAGCGGTGGCGGGCGGTGTTTGGAAGACTGTGGACGGCGGCCTCTACTGGGACAACGTTACCGACGGGCAGTTTGACGTCTCTTCGGTGGGGGCAATTGCCGTTTCAGAGGCTGATCCGAATGTCATTTATGCGGGGACGGGGGAGTCGACGATCCGGTTGGACGTGAGCTGGGGAGACGGCGTCTACAAGTCGACTGACGGCGGCGAGACATGGAAGAACGTAGGGCTGCGCGACAGCCACCATATCGGGGAGATTCGCATTCATCCGCAGGATCCCGACATCGTATACGTCGCTGCTCTAGGTCACGCGTTTGGGCCGAACGAGGAGCGCGGTGTGTACCGATCGACCGACGGCGGCGAGACCTGGGAGCGGGTCCTCCAAGTCAGCGATAGAGCGGGCGGGGTGGACCTGACGTTGGATGTGACAAACCCCCGCATCATCTATGCCTCAATCTGGCAGGTGCACCGCCACTTCTGGGAGTTGGTCAGCGGCGGGCCGGACAGCGGGCTGTGGAAATCGACGGACGGCGGCGACAGCTGGACCGATATCAGCCGCAACCCCGGGCTGCCGCAGGAAGGGATTCTGGGGAAGATTGGCGTCTCCGTGTCTCCTGCTCAACCCAGCCGGGTCTGGGCGATTGTCGAGGCTGAGGGCGAGATGTCAGGTGTATACCGTTCGGATGACCGCGGTGCAACGTGGGATCATCTGACCAAGAACCAAGACTTGCTGAACCGGCCCTGGTACTACCTGCACATTTTTGCCGACCCACAGGACCCTGACACGGTCTATGTGAATAACCTCAAGATGTGGAAGAGCATTGACGGCGGCAAGGAGTGGAGCGAGATCACAACGCCGCACGGGGATAACCACGACCTGTGGATTGACCCCGCGGACCCGCAAAGGATGATCAACGGCAATGACGGCGGGGCCTGCGTCAGCTTCAACGGCGGCGACACGTGGAGCACGATCTACAACCAGCTGACAGGCCAGTACTACCATCTGGATGTGGACAATCAGCAGCCCTATCACGTTTACGGTACGCAGCAGGACAACTCCAGCATTGCAGTGCCCAGCGCGACGGAGAAAGGGGCGATACCGTGGGGTGACTGCTATCCGGCGGGCACGGGCGAGAGCGGGTATATTGCTGTCAAGCCGGACGATTCCAATATTGTTTACGTGGGGGCGGTGGGCTCATCGCCCGGCGGCGGGGGTGCGTTGCAGCGTTACGATCACCGCACCAAGCAGATCAGACTGGTTACGGTCTGGCCGGAACCTTTCAGCGGATTTGGCCCGAAAGAGATGAAGTACCGATTCCCGTGGACATTCCCGATCCTTTTCAGCCCTCACGATACTGATGTGCTGTATACGTGCGGCAATCATGTCTTCCGCACGACGGACGAGGGCAGCTCCTGGGAGATCCTCAGCCCGGACCTGACCCGCAACGATCCGAGCAAGCTGGAGGCATCGGGCGGTCCGCTGACTCTGGATACGAGTGGGGCCGAGCACTACTGCACGATTTCGACGTTCATCGAATCCGCTCATCAGAAGGGCCTATTCTGGGCGGGAAGCGATGACGGTCTCATACATATCAGCGAGGACGGCGGGGATAGCTGGCGCAACGTCACGCCACCGGACCTGCCTGAGTGGAGTCTTGTGACGGTGATTGAGCCGAGCGCCCATGACGCTTCAACCGTCTATGTGGCGGCTACGCGCTATAAGCTGGACGATTACAGCCCATACCTTTTCAAGACAACCGATCTGGGCCAAAGCTGGCAGAGGCTCGACGCCGACTTTCCTCAGAATGAGATCACGCGTATGTTGCGGGCTGACCCGGTGCGGGAAGGCCTACTGTATGTTGGAACGGAATCGGGCATCTTCGTCTCAGTCGACGACGGGGGATCGTGGCAGAGTATACCGGGCAACCTGCCGGTTGCCCCGGTATACGATTTGCTGGTCAAGGAAGGCGATCTTGTGGTGGCCACGCATGGCCGCTCCTTCTGGATCCTGGATGATCTTTCGCCGCTGCGGCAGGTCGATTCCCTTGAGGAGTCCGGCGAAGGCAAGGCACGGCTCTTTACGCCGCGCGAAACGCTGCGGCGCTGGCTGCCCTGGTCGGTTAGCGGAGAGCGAAGCGATGCGCGCAACTATGCGCTAGCTTTTGGGCAACTGATCACCTTCCGGGATGAAAAGGACGACACGGGCGGGAGTGTCCGCCGCGTCCTGGACGGGGGTGAGAATCCGCCCAATGGAGCGATTGTCTATTACACGCTCCCGAGCGAGACTGAGGATGTCAGTCTGACATTTCTGGATGCGGCGGGCAACGAGATCCGGTCTTACGGCCCCAAACCGGCGAAGGAGGACATGGAAAAGGAGAAGGAGGCAGTTCCCTCGATCCAGTATATTCCCACCAGAGCAGGCCTCAATCGATTTGTCTGGAACATGCGATTTGTGGACTCGGAGCAGTTGCCGGGCGACCCTTTCACCGAGAAGAGCGTCACGGGAGCCCTGGCGCCCCCGGGGACCTATCAGGTGCGTCTGACCGTGGACGGCGAGAGCGTGACCGAGCAGTTTGAGATTTACATCGATCCCAGGGTTGGCGCCAGCCAGGAGGCGATGCAAGCACAGTTCGAACTGTGGCAGGAGGTGAATGCAAAGCTGTCCGAGACCCATCTGGCGGTCAAACGTTTGCGCCGGGCAAAGGAACGCGTGAAGACGATGGCCGAAATGGTTGCGGACAGCGGGGCGGATGAGCAGACGAAGAACGCCGTCCAAGAGAGAGCGGATCAGATCGCGGAGCAGCTTGGCGAGGTGGAGACGCAGCTGGTTCAGCCAGACGCAAAGGTGAACTTTGACAAACTGCGGCTGCGGACGATGCTTAACGCCAAGCTGCACAATCTTGTCAGCGTAATCTCAGCGGCTGACGAAGCCCCGACACAGCAGACTTTTGATGTATTTGGTGAATTGAGCACGCAGGCGGATGAGCAGTTTGACAAACTTGATTCGATTTTGGGTGAGAGCGTAGCCGATTTCAACGCCGCGGTGCAGGCGGCGAACGTACCTCCGGTGGTTGTCTAGAGAAACATTACATGGGCGGAACGCTCGCGGATCGCAAGAGCGCAGGAAATCCTGCGCTCTTGCATATTACGGTTGCGGATTTCATCGTTCGCAGCGCCTATCAGATGGGCAAGACGCCCCTGCTGCCGATCTTCGCGGCTTCGCTGGGGGCGTCTGACGCGCTGCTGGGTGTGATCGTTTCGGTCTCCACGCTCACCGGCATGGCGACGAAGCCGCTCTTCGGCCTACTTTCGGACCGTATGGGGAGGAGGCTGTGGCTACTGATCGGCACGCTGATTTTCGCAGGCGTGCCGTTTCTCTACTCCCTGATCGAGACGCCCGGCCAGCTTATCGCTATTCGCCTGCTGCACGGCACGGCGACGGCGATCTACGGGCCGGTGACTGTGGCGTATGTGGCGGAGCGCGGCGGCAAACGCACGGCGGAGAGGCTAGGCTGGTTCGGCATGGCGCGCAGTGGCGGCTACCTGGTCGGGCCGGCGGTGGCGGGCTGGCTGCTGCTGTCGCTGGATCCGGTTGCGGTCTTCACGCTGATCGGCGTGCTGAGCATGGCTGCGTTTGTTCCGTTGCTGTGGATGGGAGGGGACAGACCGCGCCGGCAGGGGACGCCTGAGGCGGGTACTAAGTCAGACGACGAGAAGGCGAAGGCCGCCTTTGTTGGCGTAGGTGCTGTCAGAAGGCTGGTAAGACGGGAGGCGGCGCTGTTGGGTACGCCTGCGGTCTGGCTTTCGGGGGCGTTGGAGGCGGTGGTCTTTGTCGTTACCTATGTCATCAAGGCCTTTTTGCCGATATATGCGCTGACAGCCGGGTATTCTACGGTCGAGATTGGCTTGTTTTTCAGCGCGCAAGAGGGCGCGCTGATTCTGTTGAAGCCGTGGGGGGGCAGGTTGGGAGACCGGATCGGTCATCTCCGGGCGGTGTCGCTGGGGATGTTCTGCCTGGCGCTCACCCTTCCATGCTTACTGGCGGCGGCTGGTCCTGTGGGGCTGTTAGGGGTGGCGGTGGCGATGGGCGCGGCGCAGGCACTGATATTTCCGGCCACGGTTGCCCTGATCGCGGAGCAGGTGCCGACGGGAAAGATTGGGGCCGGGATGGGCCTGGCCGGTTCGCTCAAGAATGGAGGCAAGGTGGCGGGACCGGTGCTGGGCGGTTTGCTTATCGCGGGACTGGGCTATGGCGGTCTGTTCTGGGTGCTTGCGGGTATGTTGCTGGTGGGTGCGCTTGCCTTGCTCATTCGCGTACACGGCGCCGACTTCTCACCTCTGCCGAGGGCGCAGAAGGTGAAGAGCTGACGGTGCGTTTATTCGATTCTCGCCTGCCTGATCGTTGGGAGCAGAAGCAAGGCAAGCTCCAGGGCGAGGGCCGCGGAGCCGACCAGGAGGGTTGGCCGGAGGCCGATTGACTCTCCCAGGGCGCCGCCTATGAAGGCGCCGACGGTTGCCACACCGAAGAGGACGAAGCGGCGGGCGGCAGTCACACGCCCCAGTAGTCGAACGGAGGTAATTGCCTGGCGCAGACTGAGCTGATTGACGAAGTAGAGTGTGCTGCCGAGACCGACCAGCGCGCGTGCGAAGCCGGCGGCTGCAATTTCGGGGCCAAACAGGTCGGCGGTGGCGAGCAGTAGCGTGCCTGCGATCCACAATAGTTTCCCCAAGACGAGCGTCCTTCCCGCCTGCAGAAACCGCGCCGCTTTGCCGGCAAGCAACGCGCCCACCAAGGAGCCGATGCCGCCGCAGGCGGCGACGATGCCGATGATGGAGGGCGTGAAGTCCAGCTGATTGACGAGAAAGAGCATCTGCACTGCCGCTGAGATGGCGCCGGCCAGCATTCCCAGGCTGGAGGTAATCGTCAACGTTCTCAGCAGCGGTGTACGAAGGAGTTCGTACACGCCGTCCCCCACCTCACGACCAATCGATGCGACGGCCGCTCGGATCCCGTTGACGGGCTCTGGGGAGTCCTCGCGGTCTGGCTGCGGGGCAGACTGCGGTTCCTCTTCGGCGACGCCTGCGAGGGCGAGGGCGGAAAGCAGGTAGGAAACGGCGTCGACCAGAATTGCCCTGGGGGCGCTGAAGAGCTGTACGAGGCCGCCGGCGGCGGCGGGTCCGGCGATGGAGATAACGGCTTCGCTGGTGGAGAGTTTGCTGTTGGCGTCGACCAGTTGTCTTTTCTCCACCAGGGCTGGCAGGACTGAAATGGCGGCGATCTGAAAGAATACGGTCAGGGTGCCGGTGGCAAAGGTAATGATCCAGATCTGGAGAAAGGAGAGCTGGCCCAGCCAGGCGGCGACGGGTATGGTGACGAGCAGCAGGGCACGGCCGAGGTCAGCCCAAATCAGAATCGGTCGTCGCCTGACCCGGTCTACCCAGACTCCTGCGACGAGTCCGAAAAGAAGGTTGGGAAGGGAGCCGGCAGCGGCGAGCAGACCCATCTCCGTGGGGGTGGCCCCCAGTACTAGGACAGCCGCAAGCGGCAGAGCGACACTGGTGATGGCGGTCCCGGCGCCGGAGGTGACATGCGCGACCCACAGGCGCGTGAAGGCCCGGTTGCGCCAGAGGCTGTCGGAGGGGGTCATCGGTCCTCAAGTACGCGGCGTTGCCGACGCCAGAGCGCACTCCATCCACTCTTCGACCGCGGTTGCCGAGTCCTCGATTGGGGCGCCGGTCGTGTCAAGGATCGATACTGGAGGCGTCTGATTGGGGCCTTCGGTTCGCAGCCAGCGGTTGAAGTCCAGCTGAGCCGCCAGCTCCTCCGGTTGGGCGCTTTTGCGCCAGGCTGGGCGAGCCAGGAGGCGTCGTCGGAGTTCGCCTTCATCACAGACCAGGGCGAGGTAGTGCGTCTGGGTGAAGTAACGCCTTTCCACGCACTGCTCGATGTTTTCGGGAACGGCCAGGCCGGCACCGAAGAGGGCGGCGGGGCGGCCGCTCTGACCGATATTTTTGGCCATCCGCAGCCAAGTTTCGAAGAAGCGGGTATAGCCGTCGGTCGGGTCATGGAACTCTTCCAGCCAGAGCAGATCGGCTTCGAGGAGCACGGCGTCGGTGAACCGGCCTGTGAGCTCTCGAAGGATGGTGGTCTTGCCGGTAGCGCTGGCACCGCCGACGAGAAGGAGCGGACGCTGCAGGAATGGGTGTGGGTGTCCGCAGTGGGGGCAGGTCGCGAGTGCATGCCCGTTACCCAGACGCGAACTCACCTGGTCGTCGGGTTCGGAGATTTCAGCGACGCTTGCCGGTTGGGTTATGGTTTTGTCGACGCGGTAGTGTCCGCAGTTGGTACAGACGTTGAACATGTCGCAGAAGCCGCCCCCCATTGGCGACCCATCTGTCAGCTGTGTGAAGTGATATGACTGGGCCGAGCGTGAACCGGCATTAGTTGCCAGTTCCCAGATTGCATATTATCATGGCTGAGGTTGAGGGATGAAGAGGGTGAATCTTCATTCCCTCTTTTATTTTTGCGCGCGTTTGCAGAAAGCAGAGTCGTGTAATTCAACTTCACGACGTGTTGAAGGGGCAGTTCGAAACGGCAGGCAGGTCCTTCTTTCGAGCCGCAGAGACAGCATTTGGATGATGAAACGGTAACAATGGTCAGAGACAGCCAGGCACAGACTTTACAACGCCCTAAGCTCAAGCGGGAGCTCCTGACGAATACCGTTCTGCTGGTATCGGGCGGGCACTTTTTGCTGGAGTTATTTCACCAATATCTGCCTGTCTTCTTTCCGCTGTATCGGGCGGAGTTCGGGCTGAGCTACGGGCAGATTGGCATGATCACGCTGGTGGGAACGACGACGATGTCGCTGGCGCAGCCGCTGTTCGGGTACTTCATCGACCGCCTGGATGCGCGGCGTATTGCTGCGGTGAGCGTTCTGTGGGTGGGGCTGATCATGGCCGTGCTTGGCTTCAGCAGCAACTATTGGGTCTTGCTATTGGGCGTGGCGCTGGCCGGGTTTGGGTCGGCGGCGTTTCATCCTGCGGGCGCTTCGGTTGTTACAAAGGCCACTGACGAAAGGAAGCGGGGGCGGGCGGTCTCTTTCTTTGCTGTCGGCGGGAACATTGGCTCGGCGGGCAGCCCGCTTCTGCTGGCGATTGGATTGGGATTACTGGGGTTGAAGGGGACAGTTGTCCTGCTGCCGGTGGTGGTGCTGGCGGCGATCTGGCTGGTTAGCGGGCTGGGGCAGGAGAGCAAGGGGGATCGGGAAGCGCATCGCGAGCGCCAGTCGCGGGCGGGACAGGGCTTTCTGCTAGGACTGGTATTGATCACGGTAGTGGCGATGACCCGCGCCTGGTTCCAGCTCAGCTTGACGACCTATCTGCCGACTTTGCTGGGGGACAGGGGCTTTTCGGTCGTGTACGGCGGGCAGATGCTTTTTGTACTCTCGCTCCTGATCGGTGTTGGAAGCTTTTTTGGGGGAATCCTGTCTGATCGGTTCGGACGCTGGCAGGTGTTGTTTGCCAGTTTCGCCTTGATCGGGCCGGCCTACTGGTTTTTCATTAATGCGGGCGGCGGCCTTCAGTTTGTTTGTGCGGGCGCGATCGGCTTCCTTCTAGGATGTACCTACCCGACGACGGTTGTCGTCGCCCAGGAGGTTTGGCCGCGGGGCATGGCGATGGCGTCGGGCCTGGTGATGGGATTGGGCTGGTGGCCGGGTGGAATCGGCGCTACTGTCACTGGACGGGTAGCGGACCAGCTGGGTTTGACCACCGCGTTGGAGGGCCTCGTCATTGCTCCGGTACTGGGTGCGGTGCTTATGGCGGTCTTTGCTCTGGCGCTTCGCCGACACAACGGATCTTCGATGACGACCCTGGACCCGTCGTCTGCAGGTTAGGAGTTTTGAGATGTCGAACCCTCTACCCGTATTGCTCGATGTAGACACAGGGGGGGACGACGCGCTGGCCTTGCTGCTGGCGATGGCGTCGCCAGCGCTGGATGTTCGCGGGATAACCTGTGTGGCCGGAAACTGCGCGTTGGCGCAGGCCGTCAGGAATACGCTGACGCTGCTGGACGCGATCGATGCGCCCCCGGTTCCGGTGGCGGCGGGGATGGACAGACCGATTCTCGGTTCCGGGCTGCCAGCTCCGGCTTTGCACGGCGGTGACGGGATGGGGGACCTCGGCCTGCCGGCGCCGCGGCGCAAGTCGGTCGACGACCATGCGGTCGAATTTCTGCGGCGCACATTGAGTGAGACAGCCGAGCCGATAACTCTAATCTGCCTAGCTCCGCTGTCGAATATCGCGATGTTGCTGCGGATGTATCCGGGCATCCGGGAGAAAATCGAGCGGTTGTATGTGATGGGCGGGACGTACGCCTCGCCGGGCAATACGACACCGGCGGGGGAGTTCAACGTTTGCTATGATCCGGAGGCGGCGGCTATCGTGCTTCAAAGCGGACTGCCTGTTACGTTGTATCCGTTGGACCCCTTCATGCAGGTGAGGTTTACGAAGGAGGAGGCGATGCGCTTTTCGAGTACGGCGAGCGCGGGGGCGCGCATTGCAGGCGGTATCGCACTGCACTATTGCCGGTTCTTTGGATACAGTTTCTCTCTTATTGGCGATGCCGGGACGGTGGCGACGGTTATCGACCCGGAGGGCGCCACGGTGGAGCGCAGTTCGATGCTGGTGGAACTTTCAGGCGGCGCGACAAGAGGCGCGACTGTTTTTGACAGGCGTATTGTGACGGACGGATTTGAGAGAGAAGGAAATTGGACTGACGTGGACGTTGTCACGAATGTGGACGCGGACCGCTACCGGCGGTTGATGGCGGGCGCGTTGGGCGCTCCGGAGGCATTGACCGACCAGGCGTGAACCGTCCCGACGGGCGGCCCCTTTTTTGTCCCGCTTTTCGCTGACTCCCCAAGCAGATATTCACCCAACCGAATAGAATTCTCTCGCGCCGAGACTCCGGACTCTACGCCAGAAGGTCTTCGGCGTTGGCGTAGAAGATCTTGGCGCGTACGTCTGCGGTCAGGTCCAGGGTGTTGAGCAGCTTCTGCATGCGGTCGTCGAAGTGGTCGCGTCCGAAGAGGAGGCGGTCCTGGAATTCGATGAAGAAGGGTTCGACGGTAGGGCCGCTGGCCGGAGAGAACGGGGGCTCTTCGAGCTGGCTGAAATCGCGGGTCAGCGCGGTGTACGCGGATCCGGCGGAGAGGTCAGCGTAGAGGTTGGGATAGGTGCGGAAGAGGTGGAAGAGTCTGCCTCCGGGCAGCACGGTACCCTTGGGATAGCCGACCTTGTCGTACTGATCGTCGCCGGAGATGTGGGCCCAGAAGCCGGGCGCGTGGCCAATGAAGACGGTATCGGGGCAGGCCTGCAGGGCGCGTTCGAAGGCGTCGATGCTGCCGCCGTACCACCAATCGGTGCGGGGATAGCTGCGGCCGGTGGGAATCGGATAGTCGATGTGGAAGGTGATTGGCAATCCCTTTTCGCCGCAGAAACGGAACAGTCGCAGTGCGTCGGGATTGTCGTAGAGCATGCGCAGCTTGATCTCGCCGCAGACTTGCACGCCGTGGATTTCGACAGCTGCGTCGAGTTGGTCGATGGCTTCGGGGCGGCGGGGGTCGGGCGCATAGCCAAGAATGAAGCGTTCCGGGGCGGCCTGTTTGTAGCGGAGGCAGGCTTCAAAGGGGACGGGATAGGCGCTGCCATCGCCAAAGTGCATGGCCTTGAAATAGCTGTCCGGGTTGTACTCGTCGGGCGGGCACTCCCAGGTCAACAGCCAGGTTTTGGCGATGCCGAATCGGTCCATGTTGGCGAGGAACTTCGGCAGGTCATGGCCGAGCCAGTCGGGGTGGTTGTGGGCGTCGATGACGGTCATGTTGTCTTACTGCCTTGCGGAGGCCAAAATTATCCAAACGAGCGCGGTTTTTGGCGTCGCCAAGATTTTTTCTCATTCGGCGGCAAAGCCTCTTCGTCGGGCCTGGTCAATATCGTTACCCAGGTGCGGAACATCGAGCGGAGATCGATTGATGTTTTGAGCCAGGAGTATTCTTCTCAGACCGAAGCCAATGATATGGCCACCAGATAGAAGGGATGCGTCACAACTTCAGCGAAATGTCATGCGTTGCCGAGAGCACGCTTGCTGTTTCAGGTGCTAAAGAACGCGCGACGCAATTTATCGTTCACCAATTCTTCCCAATCGGGACCGAGGCCGCGGATGTATTCTGCGAGATCAGCGTCCAAAGGTATGGAAAGCATAGTCTTAGTGCTTTCCTGTTCTCTTTCCTGCAAACGCCGGTAAAGCTCAACAATGTCCGGTACGACTTCACTTGCCGGCCGCGCCTTCCTGAACCACTCCTCATTCAGTTCGATTGTTTCGGGATCTGCTTCGATACCGGCGTTGATGGCGGCCTCTTCCCCATACTCTCCTGCAATCTCTTCAAAGGACTTATCCTTAAATTTATCGCTTTTCATAGTCTGTTACCACTCGAGAATTGGCCTTGCGCAGGCTAACAATGCGAATATCTTCCCCGCGCCTGGTAAATGCTACCACGTGAAGGCGCGTTCCGATGGGTCCTCTTGCTATATGGCGTTGTTCCTGATGTCGACTGTCACGTATAGTTATCGCCGTTGCCCAATCGAAACCTTCAATTTCTGAGAAGTCGATGCCGAAGCGGTCCATGTTGGCGAGGAACTTCGGCAGGTCATGGCCGAGCCAGTCGGGGTGGTTGTGGGCGTCGATGATGGTCATGTAAAGTTACCCAAGAGGGAGATGATGGCGCCAAAGGCAACGATAACCAAGCAAGCGACCAGGAGAACCAAGACCAAGATTGGGGCTACTACAACAATGATGGCTCTCCCTTGGGTCAGGCTGTATTCGACCTTGGTGGCATGGTAGGCAAGTACGATCTGATAGATGCCCAGGATAACGCTGACACAGGCGCCAAGCATGGGAATGAATCCGAGAACGGCACTGGCGATCATCAGCGGCGCGGAAAAGGTGGAATAGAGGTAGGCAAAGCGACCGTACTGCCCACCATGTCCGCCCAATAAGGAGGCGATAACGTGGTAGATGCCGGTCCCGATCAGGAAGAAGATGGGACCGAAGACAATGTAACTCAGGCTAAATGAAGGGGCGCCGAGCGCGCCGTTCCCCGGGGAAATCGTGATTTCATCCTGAATGTCAGAGGGTAACATATCCAAGACCTGATCGAACCCGCCCATTTCCGAGGAGAAAATGCTGGATTGGAGCACACCGAGTAGGGCCGCGATTACTGAGGCCGTGATGACCCACAGGAGGGCGGTCGACAGCTTAGCAGAGGACTTTTCTCGCTCGACGGCGAAGAATTCTTCGCCAGGTTTGGTCAGTGCACTCAACCACGTTTGGAAGATCAGTTGGATGTCCATGGGTATTTCCTTTGACGGTGGGGTTGACCGCCAGGTTACTACAGTTCGGATTTATGCAGTTGACGTGGGATGCAGACCAGCCTGCAGACATACACCTTCGTTGATGTGGAGTAAGCTTACTACAGTTCGGCAAGTTGCACGAAGAGGCTGATTAGGGGAAGATCTGGAGCGTTAGCAGGGAAGTAAGACATCAAATTGGAGATACCATGAGTGTAAGAGTTGAAGAGTCGGGAAGGAGATGGGTTCGGGCGGAGGTTGAGACTCCTGGCACGGTGGAGGAGGTCTGGCGGGCGATTAGCACTGATGCCGGACTTTCGTCGTGGTTTACGCGATCGAGATTCGAGGTTGGTGCGGACGGTCAACCCGCGCGGCTGCTAGTCTATTTTGGGCTGGGGATGGACTCGGCGGCGACGATAACGGATTGGAATCCGCCGCATGGTTTTGCGGTGATAAGCGATGAATTTATCCCGGGCGGGCCGGAGGTTGCGACGGTCTGGAGAGTTGAGGAAGGCGCAGAGGGGTCGTGCGTTGTGAGCGTCGAGCACAGTCTGTTTGATGACAGCAGTGCGTACGACGCCCACATAGAAGCAACGGAGGCGGGTTGGCCGGCATTTTTCAAGATACTGCAACTGTTCATGACCGACTATCGGGGTCAGCCCAGTGCCCTGATGGAGTTGATGGGCTCGACCACTGAGGGTACCCAGGCGTGGGAGAAGCTGTCTGCAGCGCTTGGTTTCTCCGGAACTGCGCTGGGAGGGCGATTTGCCGCGCCGGAAGGTGGGATGAATTTTTCGGGTGAGGTCTATTCGGTGCCTGACGAGACGGAGATCATTTTGCGCATAGATGAGCCGACCAGCGGCGCGGTGCATCTGTTTGTGTGGCCCATTGACGGGCGGATTCTCTTGTCAGTCAGGTTCTATCTGTACGGCGAGGATGCCGCCGAGGTCGTTGCGCGCGTGGAGCCAGATTGGCAGTCTTGGATGACGGCGCAGTTCCCACTGCCCCAGGGCTGAGATAGGGGAGCGGCCAGGCATCTCACGGCGTTCTCGAATTCTTCGCAGACTCGAGGGGGAGCCAATTGACTGAATGTTCAGTTGCCATCCTCCGTGGGCAATTCCTCTCCAGTCGCGGGAGGAATTCTTTTATTCGGGAAGTCCCCATATTCCCGGAGAGGCGATTTCGAGGCAGTTTTGCGAGGGGTCGCGGAAGTAGATTGATCGACCCTTATGGGAGCTGATCTCCTTCTCGATTTCTACCCCTTTTTGGGCCAGGTGTAGCTTCCATTGATCGATTTCGCTGACTTTCACTGCGAAAGCAAGATGCCCTTCGCCTTTGGCGCCGTGTGTGGGCGCGTCTTTTGGCCCGCCGGCGGAGACGGCGGTTGCTTCGGCGTTGAATAGCAGCACCATGCGATTGCCGCAGCGAAGAAAGACGTGGCGTCCTTCCTGTTTGGCGTAGAAGGTAAGTCCCAAGACCTCGGTGTAGAAATCTTCGGCTGCTTGCAGGTCCAGGACATAGAGTGCTGACTCAAGAACCTCTGAAACGCTCATTGGGCTGCTCATTTGTGTCCCTATCTTGATATGGGTGGGGCGACGGACAGGCATAAACGGTCCATACGTGAGGCTGGTAGACAGGTGACTGATTGTTGAAACGAACTGCGACGACCAGACTCAGGTAATGCTTAGTATTTTTTCCTGGAGGAAGCGGACACAGCCGGGGACTTGCTCCGGCGTCAGGCTGTGGAGAACGACGGCGCCTTTGTAGCCGCTTTGTCGCAGAAGATACAGGTAGTAGTCGTAATCCAACAGCCCGGTGCCGGCTGCTTCGTGGCCGGCCTCACCGTCGCGGCTCAGGTCTTTGGCGTGGGCCAGGGCGATGCGGTCGCCCAGTAGATCGAAGGCTTCGTCCAGAATCTCACGCTGGCGGTGAATCGTTCCCTTTGGAAAGACATTGGCCCCGTCCATGACGATGGTGATCCTGTCTGAGGCCATCGTGTCCATCAGTTCGCGTGCCTTGACAGGGGAACTGACCACATTGGATACCTCTGGCTCGATTCCCAATTTGACGTTGTACTCTTCGGCAAGTGCGATGGCCTGTTCCATTGCGGCCAGAAAATCTGCCCAGGCTTCGGGCGAGCTGTTCTGGGGATGATCGCGCCACATATTGTCCTGGTTACGCGTGCCGGTACAGAGTGTGAGCAGGTTTGTACCCAGTTCGGCGGCGCGGGAGGCCAGCACTCCGAGGCGGCGCATGCCCTGGGCGCGGACGGCAAGGTCGGGATGGATCATGTTGTAGGTGGCGGAAAGGGAGGCCACCTTTATATTACGGCCGTCTATCTCCCGGCGCGCGCTCCTGCAGGCCGCGGAGTCGAGGCCATCGGGCATGTCGGAGAGTCCCATGCAGCTTGTGTTGAGCTGGATATGACGGATGTCGTGGGCGGCGACAGCGTCGAGGACGCCGGCCAGGGTCGGGGCTTCGAAGGTGCGGGCGAAGATTCCGAGTTCCATTCAAACTCCTCCTGTTACTGAATCGAGGTCAACCCAGCCGCCGCCAGTAGCCGCGGAGCGGGCGATGGCGGCCATGGCGCGCATAGATGCGAGGCCGTCGTGTACGCAGGCGCCCCATTGGGGCTTGCCGTGCAGGATGGTGTCGGCCCAGCCTTCGAGCTGCTGGCGGTAGCCATGGCCGTCCTGGCCCAAGGGGCGGGTGTAAAGGTCATCGCGGGTGGAAAAGCACTCGACGGCGCCGGTTTTGTGGTACCAGGAGAGGGGCAGGCGGCCGCGAACGCTGCCGTGCTCGCCCTGGATGCGAAACCCCTCTTCGAAATCGCCGGCCACGGTGACGGTTAGTTCGAGGTTGCCCAAGCTACCGTCGGCGAATGCAATGTCCACAAACCAGCAGTGACGGTCGAAGCGGTCGAGGTAGCGAGAACGCACCTGCACGATTTCGCTCTTCGAGAGGAAGCGGGTGGTGTCTGTCAGGTGGCTGCCGTGGCCCAGCATGAGATAGCGGCGGCGGTCGGCTTTGGGGTTGCCGGGGGGACGGAGCACGCTTGCGCTTGTTTCGATCAGAGGTTGGAGGGCGTCGGTCATGGTATAGCGATGGACGGAGTCGTAGTACCAGAACTGGCCTGACATCAGGCCGCCGACCTCCTCCTGAATGAAGCGGCGGGCGTGGATAACACCGGGGTCGAACCGGCGGTTGTGCCCCACCTGAAGTGTGAGGCCGGAGGC
This sequence comes from Caldilineaceae bacterium, assembly GCA_958295845.1. Taxonomy (GTDB): domain Bacteria; phylum Chloroflexota; class Anaerolineae; order Caldilineales; family Caldilineaceae; genus Bin5. The sequence continues at coordinate 1,798,919 of OY282376.1, read as the reverse complement.
GGCCACTTCGTCGCGGAGGGCTTCACACTCTTCCACGGTGACGCCCATGGGCTTTTCCACCAGCACGTGCTTGCCGGCTCGCAGCGCCTGCAGGGCCAGTTCGACGTGGTACTGATCGGCGACGGCTACGATAACGGCCTCTACCTGGGAGTCAGCCAGCATATCGGCGTAGCGGGTGAAGCTGCGGTGGGGGCGATGGATGGCGGCTACACGGGCGAGGAGGTCGGGCGCGGTTTCGCAGAGACCGTAGAGCTGGGTATTGCGTCCTTTGCGGCAGGATTCCAGGTGGGCGATTTGGGCGATGGGTCCGGCGCCGACGACGGCGACGCGAAGCAGGCGGGACTCCTTTGGGATTGGCATGTGCAGTTCCAGCGAGTGGTCCGTGTCAGTCGATGAGGGCCTGGTAGGCCGCTACACGAAATTCGCGTGCGATCGGGTAGTGTCCGGCGGGCATGAACTGTGTCATGAATATGCCGAGCATCTCCTCTTCGGGGTCGATCCAGAACTGGGTCGCGGCGGCGCCGCCCCAACTGTAGTTGCCGACACTGCCAGGGGTGCTTGTCGCAGGAAGGTCCACGAGCACGCTTACTCCCAGGCCAAAACCATAGCCGTCGACGACATTATCGCCGATACCAATGGGAATCAGGTTTGCAGGGAGGTGGTTGGCGCGCATCAGGTCGACTGTCTTGGGCCCGAGGAGGCGGTGGCCATCGAGGACGCCGCGGTTGAGCAGCAGCTGGGAGAAACGCAGGTAGTCACCCAGGGTTGAGACGAGGCCGCCACCACCGGAGAGAAAGGCGGGAGGTTTGGTGAAGCGGCTGTCACGGGATGCCTCATGCAGTTCTATAGTCGGTCCGTTGTCCTGGTTGTCATCAGGGTTGTCGGAATCGGGGCTGTCGTCGCTGCCAAAGTTAAAGCCACCGGGGGGACAGTAGCAGGCAGAAAAGCGATCTATCCAGTCGGCATGGACATGAAAGTCGGTTTCATTCATGGCGAGCGGCTTGAAGATCTCCTGATGGAAGAACTGGTCAAGCGGTTTTCCGGAGACGACCTCGACAAGGCGTCCTAAAACGTCGGTGGCATAGCTGTAGCGCCAACGTGTACCCGGGTGGTAGAGGAGGGGCAGCTCTGCGAGTTTGTGTACGAACTTATCCAAAGGCAGCTGTTCGCGGTTCCCGAAGGTCTGGCGATAGAGGTTTTCGACGGGGGAGTCCTGGCCCCAGCCGTAGCTCAGGCCGGCGGTGTGGACGAAGAGGTCTTTGATGGACGGGGGGCGGTGCGGGGGCTCGAGGTTCTGGAGGTCACCGGTACAGACTTGGGCATCTGAGAATTCGGGCAGATAGGCGGCCACCGGATCATCGAGGAGGAAGTGGCCATCTTCGAACAACATGAGTGCGGCGACTGCGGTGATCGGCTTTGTCATTGAGTAGATGCGAAAGATTGTGTCTTCGGTCATGGGCTGGCCGGTCTCAATTTCGCTGTGGCCAAAGGCGTTGCAGTAGGCAGTTTCGCCTTTGCGGTATATCAGGCCGCTGGCCCCGGCAAGTTGTCCGTTGTCGACGTAGCGCTGCAGCAAGTTGTCGAGGCGGGCAAGGCGCTGAACGGAAAATCCGGCACGTTGTGGTTGAGGGGTTGTCATAGGGATTCCTTGTCGTAGTGTGACCTTTGCATGTACGGGTGCCAAGTAATTTGTTCGCGGCCCGACAGGTTGATTGGGCTTCTTCTTCAGTCGATGAGGGCCTGATAGACTGCGAGGCTAAATTCTCGTTCGATAGTGTAGTAGTCGGAGGGTATGAACTGCGTCATAAACAGGCCCACCAGGTCCTCCTCGGGGTCGATCCAGAAGCGCGTCGTGGCAAGGCCGCCCCATGCGTAGGTGCCGACACTGCCCGGTTGGCTGTAGGCCGGGGGATCCACCAGTGCGCTCATTCCCAGACCAAAACCATGTCCGGCGCGGTAGCCGTCTCCAATTTCAATTGGAACCAGGTCGGGCGGAAGGTGGTTGGCGCGCATCAACTCGACTGTTTTGCGCCCGAGAAGCCGGTTAGCGTCTAAGACTCCCTCATTGAGCAGCATCTGCGTGAATCGCAAGTAGTCGCCAAGGGTTGAGACGAGTCCGCCACCGCCTGAGAGATAGATAGGGGGTTTGGTGTAGCGGCTGTTGCCTGGCGCGTCATAGAGTTCAATAGGCGGTTGGGCTGGGTCGCGGTCGCCGTGATTGTGGCTCGGTCTCTTGCTGGCTCTGTTGGCGAGGTCTGCGCCGAATTTGAAGCCGCCCGGTGGACAGTAGCAGGCTGCAAATCGATCCAAGGATCCGGCTGGCACATGGAAGCCGGTGTCATTCATTGCCAGCGGTTTGAAGATCTCCTGCTGGAAGAATTCGTCGAGCGACTTGCCTGAGATGACTTCAACCACCCGGCCAAGCACGTCGGTAGCGCGGCTGTAGCGCCAGCGGGTGCCGGGATGATAGAGGAGAGGCAGTGCAGCCAGTTTCTGGATAAAGGGTTCAAGAGAGTGAAGCTCGATGTCGCGGAAGCTCTGGAAATAGAGCTTTTCGACAGGAGAGTCGTCTCCCCAGCCATAGCTCAGTCCGGCAGTGTGCATGAGGAGGTCTTTGATTGTAGGGGGTCGATCGGGAGGTACGAGATTTTCGAGGTCGCCAGTGCAGACCCGGACATCGGCGAACTCCGGCAGTACTGACGAGACAGGGTCATCGAGAAGAAAGTGGCCGTCTTCATAAAGCATCAGGACGGCCACGGAGGTAATCGGTTTGGTCATGGAGTAGATGCGGAAGATCGTATCTTCGGTCATAGGGAGACCTGCCTCGAGGTCCCTCTGCCCGATGGCATTGCAGTAGGCTATTTGACGCTTGCGATAGATCAGTGCCATGGCTCCGGCCAGGAAACCGCCTTCCACGTAGCGTTCCAACAGGTTGTCCACGCGTGAGAGGCGTTGAACGGAGAACCCGGCTCGTTGCGGTTGAACGGTGGTCATTGGGAATCCTTGTCTGAGAATGGAAGGTGAGTGATCGAGGGTATTGATTTTAGGTCGCGGCACCAGTTTTTGTGCAGTGTAGTCGCTTAATCTGCTGCGGCGGGGGCAGTTGAGAGTTCTGCGCGTTCAGGGATTGGCAAGTGGACGAGTGCGGCGAAAACGCCGAGTGCGATACCTGCGATCCAAATAGGCGTGTAAGAGCCTATAGCATCATAGAATCGACCTCCCAGCCACACGCCGATGAAGGCGCCGATTTGATGGCTGAAGAAGGCGATGCCGTAGAGAGTAGAAAGATAACGGGCCCCAAAGAAATGGGCCACGGTTCCGCTGGTGAGGGGAACGGTGGCAAGCCAAAGGAAGCCGATCGCCCCTCCGAATACCAGAGCTGAGGTACGTGTAACGGGGGTGAGAAGGAAAATCAGGATGACGATAGCCCGTCCCAAGTAGATAAGGCTCAACATGTACTTACGTGAGTACCGGTCACCCAGCCAGCCGAAGGTCATGGACCCCAGGATGTTGAATGCCCCCACCAGCGCCAGCGCGCCGGCGGCAACGAATTCCGGCAGACCTTTGTCGCCCAGGTAGGCGGGCAGATGGGCGCCGATGAAAGCGACATGAAAACCGCAAACGAAGAAACCAGTCGTCAGGAGGAGAAAGCCTCGATGACGCAAGGCCCTGTCCAGTACTTTGCGAAATGGCTCGTCCACATGCGGCTGTTGCGCGCCATGCAGTTGTGTACCGGGCCGCCGGGGTAGCCCGAATGCCATCAGCGCGACGACTGCGGGTACTGCTGCGAGGACGTAGACGGCGCCTTGCCAGCCAAGACCTGACAGGAGCAGTTGGGCCAAAGGAGGGACCACGAACATGCCTGCGGAACCCATTGCGGTGATGAGGCCGAATACCCGGCTGCGTTGGTCTTCTGTGACCAGTTGGGCCACGGCCCCCAACACGACGACATAGGAGGTAGCGCTGAGCCCGATGCCCACCAGCAGACCGAATGAAAATACCAGCCCAATGGTCGTTGTAATGAAAGTCACCAGAACCAGGCCGGCGGCGTACAAGACCGAACCCAGGATGACCACCTGCCGCGGGCCGAAACGGTCAGAGAGGAGGCCAACCAGGGGCAGGCCGAATACGAGGTTATTGACGGCGAAGGCGATGCTCAGGTTTTCGCGGCCTGTGCCGAGCGTTTCGGTGATTGGCGCGAGGAAGAGGCCGAAGCTGGATCGGATTCCGGAACTGATCATCACAGCAAGCGAGGCGGAGATTATGGCTACAACGACGAGTTTGCGGTTGTTGCTCACGCGGCACACTCGATCTGGAGTGAGAATACGGGAAGGGAATCAGTTTTTGTCTGCACAGGTCCCTCAGTAATTTGCTTGTCCTCGAACTTCCAGCCGGCCCGGCCTGGTGTAGGTAATTTCCCTATCGCTTGCTCAGTTGTCGTTGAATTCTGCCCTGCGGGCAACGGAAATGTACACGACAGCTGCGATTATGGCGAAGCCGAACCACTGAAGCGCGTAACTGAAGTGGTTGCCCTCGGAGAACGTAAAGTCCGGCTCGATGCGATGGGGAAGAGCTGCCGGATCGCCCGCGGCTCGCGTGCGGCTTGAACTAAACGTTTCACCATTGCCAGGCGTCAGTTGCAGGACGATGGGCAACAGCGGGTAAGGCAAGGTCTGTTCGATGGCCTCAATGTCGAGCCGGTACCAGCCGGTGACGGTGTCCTGCGGTATTGGTGACACGGTACCGTCAGGTCGGCGGCGGGTCGCCTGAAGGATGCCAAATTGCGGGCCGCTCTGCTGTTCATCGAGACGGCGCCAGGTTGCAGGTTCGGACTCTTCGACTGGGATCCAGCCGCGATTGACCAGGACGGCTTTGTCGGAACCTGCGATGAGGAGAGGGGTCACAAGGTGGAACCCGGGTTGGCCGACGTAGTTTTGATTGCGGATTGCCACCTGGCGGGCATAGTCGAACTCGCCCTGCACAGTGGTCTGGCGGTCGCGAAGGTCACCTTGGGGCAAGGGCGTGCCCGTGAGCTCTATTGGCGGCGCGGCGAGCGCGGCCTGGCGTTGCTGATTGTATGCCCGCCTCTGGTCCAGACGGTCGAGCTGCCAGAAACCAAGGGAGGCCATTATTGCCATGGCGAGAAGAAGAATGAGCGTCTTCCACCACCAGCGGCGGCCGAAGAGGAGCGCAAGGGTTCTTGCGATCTCTCGGGCCGAGGGGGCAGTTTTTCTCAGATCGGACAGCCGGCGTCGTAAGTCCCATGATGGGCGTCGACTCCCGGAACGGGTTTCGGGGAGCCCGACCATTACGAGGGCCCTCCGGCAGGCGCCGGATCGCGTTGCTTGACTGGTACGGGGTCTTCGAGCTCGGCGGGCGGCTTTGTTGCCCAATAGAGGGCGATCGCGCCCAATAGCAACAAGATGGAGAGGAGGCCGCCGAGAAGAGCCCGCCATGGGAAGGCTTTGGGGAGAATCTCATCCTGATAGGAAACGACCTGCTCGGCATCGCAGGGAGCCAGTGCGTCGCCACCCTGGTTTTCCCCGCTGCCTTGGGCTCCATCACAGCCGGGGGGGAAGATACTTACTTGCACCGACCAGTTACCCTTGTGGGGCGGTTCAAAAGAGGCTTCGTAGAACAGCTTATTGAGGGCGTCTTCGTGGGTCGCCAGGGCGCTGAGCGACTCGCCGCTGTCCAAGTGCACAAGCTCGATGGTTACAGAGGCATCGAGAACGGGCCCGCCGGCCAGGCCAGTGGAGTCGCCTTCGATGTTCTCGGTCAAGGCAATGGTTACGTGGTATTCGCCTACCTCGGGCGGCTCCGGGTCGGACCAGACATAGACCCGGTAGGGGCCGGCAGGGATGTTGTTCAGGTGTTGCACGCCAATGCCACCGTGAGCCATAAGGGGCAGCGGCAGGAGGGTCCCGGCCAGCAGTATCAGAGCAAGTGTTGCGGCACAAAGGGTGTACTTAGAAAAACACATCGAAGTGTCCGGTATTCTCAGAATGCCTGCTTGCCGGACCGTGCCCCATCGTTTGTCGGGCACCAGTCCGAGCCAGGGCAACGGCTAGCCACAGGCCAGCGCTGTAGGGCCGCCGTGGTTGGGGGGCTGTGCGAGACCCATCACAGGCGGATGGGGTTTGCGGACGCGGGCCTTCTGTTCGGCGCTCGCTAGCAGACGGGCCAGAAGAGCCAACGCGGCGATCACATACATCATACTGCCGGGAATCCACATAATCAGCCCACCCCATACTTGATCATCCAAGACGCTGAGACCGTACAGCCGGGGCACGGACTCGTAGTAGGGATAGATGGGCGTTTGGGCGAAGGAAAGGGCTACACCCAGCAGCATGTTGGGCGGGATCATTGCCAGCACGTAGGCGACACGCAGCCACTGGGCGGGCTTCGGGTGGAGGCGCGGCGCGGCACCGGTGACGTGCCACCAGAAGAGAAGCGCGGCGCCGATAAAGGTGAAATGCTCCAGCCCATGCACGGCGCCGAAGCGGAGCGCAAGACTGTAGGCGTTGCCATCGTGCCAGGCGAAGAAGATGAGGACGTAAAGGGCCCAGGCACTGCCGGGGGCAATGGCTTTGAGCAGGCTGCGGCTCAGAATGGCGTCACGGGCCAACCAGACGGCCAGCCGGCGAAAGGCGGTGGCGACCGCAGTGCGCATTGGTGTGGGCAGGGCCCATAGAAAGGTCGGGAACGGGTTTGCCAGGAGGATGAGCGGCGGTGCAACCATCATCAGGAGGAGATGCTGCACCATGTGGATGGAAAACAGCTGTCCGCTAAGGACAGCGATGGGGGAGAGCAGCGCCAGGGCCAGGACTAACATGCCACCGGTGTAGGAGGCAAGGCGCCAGCAGTTGGCAAAGCGCCCATCGCTGCGCCGCCGCAGTCTGAGCCAACCGGCAAAGTGAAGCGCTCCCAACACGATTAGTGTCACCAGGATCTCGGGGCGGAGGTCCCAGGAAAGGAGGAGCGCTCTAGTTAGCGGATTCATATGCGACAGTGCCGGGTCGTTCTATGCAAACGTCGCGGAGGCGAAGTTGCTGTCAGTGAGGCACTTCGATCGTAGATCCAATCAGGTAAATGGCGGGATAGAAGAAGATCCACACCAGGTCAACATAGTGCCAGTAGATGGCGCAGGCCTCGACGCCCCAGTGCCGTTCGCTAGAGAAATCGCCCTTACGCCCCAGCCACCAGACGTTGAGAATCAGGATGACACCGGAGAGGACGTGCAAAGCGTGCATGCCGGTCATGCCGAAGACCACTGCGCCGAAAACACCGTCGGTAGGCTTAAGATGCCCTTTCACGATGCCGGGGAACATTCCCCATTCCCAAACGACAACGCCGACCAGAAATGCAGTGCCGAGCCCGGCTGTGACAAGTAGGCTGACCAGGAAATCGGTGCGCTTGTCGTTGGCGATCGAGACCTCGGCGCGATTCATGAAGTAGCTGCTGAGCAACAGGACAGCGGTTACGACGAGGCCGGCGAACTGGTCCAGCTCGGGCCGGACGACTTCGCCGTGAGGGCCGCGCCAGAGGTAGAAGCGCGTGACAAGCAGGCCGAGGAAGAGGAAGGCTTCCGAGGCGAAGAACAGCCACATGCCCAGGCGGTTGCGGCGCGTGTACTCCTGGTAGGTTGGCAGGTCTACTTCGCCGTCGTGGTGATGATCATCTGCGGCGTGGTCGTGTTCGTGACCGTGTTCAGCGGTGGTAACAGTCATCAGTGATCACCCTCCGACCAGACACTGCGAATGTGCATGAAATAGTTCACAACAAGGATGGCTTTCAACAGCGCCAGTATCATCAGAATTGCGAAGGAGTCAAAAGGCGGAGTTATTGCGGCGTAATACTCCACTAGCGTCAGAATCGCCAGGACGACAGCGACGATGATTCCTTCGCGATAGATGGCTGTTTTGCGTTTGGTGGGGCTGTGTTCGCTCATTAGAACTCTCTTCTTGATGCTAATCCGCCGTAGTGCAAACTTTCCCAGAACTGTACCTGAGTTGCTAGTCGTCGCCTGGTGAAGTGGTTGTTACGTAACCTGAGTCGGCTAAGCCATAGTCGTAGGGTTCACCCACGACCTTCAAAGGCGCTGGGAAGCTGTGTTCCGGAATCGGCGAGGGGATTTGCCATTCTGGTGAGCGGGAGCGCCAGGGGTTGTCGCCGGCTGACACGCCTACTTCCGCATTTTGGAAGAAGTTCCACAGCATCAGCATCACGCCGAAAGCGATGGCGAATCCGGCGATGGTAACGGCCATTTGCCAGTTCTCGATCTGACCTTGGCCCAGGGTTGGGTCGTAGTCGGCGATGCGACGGCGCATACCCATTACGCCTACGCCCATCTGTCCCAGGGTTTGCACCCAGAAGGCCGGGGTCATGATGAAGAAATGGATCTTGCCGAGCTTTTCGTTGTACATGCGCCCGGTTACTTTGGGGAACCAGTAGTATAGGGCGGCGAAGAACGGGAAGACAAAGCCGCCGAACATGGTGGCGTGAAAGTGGCCAACCACGAAGTAGGAGTCGTGCAACGGGAGGTCGGTGGGCACGGTGGCCAGGATTGGTCCTGTCAGGCCGCCGATCAGGAAAACGCTGATGGCGCCGAGGACGAAGAGCATGGGCGTATCGAAATGGACCTTTCCGCCCCAAATTGTTCCGAGCCAGCTGAAGAATTTGACACCCGTGGGGATGGCGACAAGCAGCGTGGCGTACATGAAGGGGATGCGGAGGATGTCGTTGTAGCCGGACACGAACATATGGTGGCCCCAGACGATGAAGCCGACGATGGCGATAGCCATGCTGGAAAGGGCGATCCACTTGTATCCGAACAGAGGCTTGCGGGAGAAGACAGGCAGCAGCTCGCTGACAATGCCCAGGCCTGGCAGCACAAAGATATAGACGGCTGGGTGGCTGTAGAACCAGAACAGGTGCTGGAAGAGGACCGGGTCTCCGCCGCCGACCATGGGGCTGACTTCACCCAGGATTCCGCGGGGGTCGAAAAAGCCCATTCCGATGGCCCGCTGGACAGAGACCATCAGGAAGCTGGTGCCGATCAACTGGGTTGCGGTGAGCTGGATCAGGCTGGTGGCAAAAACGGCCCAACAGAAGATGGGCATGCGGAAGAGGCTCATTCCCGCTGGGCGCATGCGCAGCAGGGTAACCAGCAGGTTCAGAGAGCCTACGATGGAGGACAGGCCGATGGCGAACACGCCCAGGAAGAAGAGCTGATAGCCGATTGGCCCGCGTGCGCTGAGCGGCGGATAGGCGGTCCAGCCGGCGTCCCAGCCGCCGATAAAGAGGCTGAGCAATAGAAGAATGCTGCCGGGCACGTTGAACCAGAATCCGAGTGCGTTGAGGCGGGGAAAGGCCATGTCCTCGGCGCCGATCATCAGCGGGACAAGGTAGTTGCCCATGCCGCCAACGCCAAGGAGGATGGCGAAGATCATGATCATCCCGTGCATGCCGATAAAACTGTTGTACAAGTCGAGGCCGAGGAACTGAAGGCCGCTGCGCGCCAGCTCGGTGCGGAAAATCATGGCGACGGTTCCGCCGACCATGAGGAGGAGTATTCCCCAGACGGTATACTGGACGCCGATGACTTTGTGGTTGTAGTCGACGCTGAAGTAGCGGGTCCAGGCCGGCTTGTCGACGGGAGGCCCGTGGACCAAAGGCGTTTGGATGCCTCTGGTCCATTTCAACCAGTCATCCAGCGAGCCGACGCCGAGGAGGAAGCCGATGATACTGCAGACGGAGCCGACGGTCCAGGCCGGTTCGGCGGCCCAGGCTTCCCAGCCCAGCAGTATTCGCACGGCGCAGGTCAGCAGCATACCGATGACCATGCCAAGTACCTGGCCGACGAGGCCGCGTGCGATTCCTAGCGTGAAAAGCGACATTGAGAGTCTCCTACCAGGCGTTTCGAGACTGACCTGCAATAAAGAGCGCGAGCGGCATTGCCATGCCTCATCGCTGTGGTGAGGCGCATTATTCTTGCAGCTGGGCGACTTGCTCAGATTGCCAGAGCTTAAATTCTTCCTGGCTGACAACGCGCACGGTGGCCAGCATTCCGCTGTGGTTGGTACCGCACAGCTCGGCGCAGCGCAGCACATATTCGCCAATCAGATTAGGTGTGAAGCGGACGTAAGTAACCATGCCGGGAACGGTGTCCTGTTTGACACGGAACTCCGGCACCCAGAAGTTATGCAAGACATCGTCTGATGTCAGGTCCATGCGGATGGGCGTGTCTACGGGCAGGACCAGATCGGGCGTGACGGCGCCGCTCTCCGGATAGGTGAAGAGCCAACTCCACTGCCGTCCTTCGGCGCTGACAACGTATTCGTCAGGATGCGCCTCGGTCAGATCGATCAACATGGTGGTACCGATCCAGGCGAAGTAGACGACCACGAAGCAGGGCACTACGGTCCAGATGATCTCGAGGAGGCCGTTGCCGTGAATGTGCTCGCCGTCTCCTTCATCGCCGCGTGCACGGAAGACGATCAGAGCGTAGCACATGAAAACACCTACAAGGGCGAAGAGAAAGGCAATCAGCCAGATGTGCAGGTCAAAGAGGTAGTCGATAGGGCCGGCTTCGACGACTGCTGCTGCCGGTTTGAGGAGTACGGTGTCCAGCACCCAGTACACGATTAGTGTACAGATCACAATCAACACGGATGCGATGATAAAGTGTCGACGGTTGCTCGCCATACATCTATCCTCAGTGGTCCCAGACTGAATCGTCTTGCTGATAGCGCTGCGGGTGTGCAACCGGAAAAGGTGTTGCAGACTATGGTTGTGTGGATGCGTCACCCGAACGACATTGTACAAAAAGGCACAAAAGATGTCAAAGAAATGGGGGACGGGGAACTGCGGGGGTCAGGGGTCAGGGGTCAGGGGTCAGGGGTCAGGGGTCAGTTACCGCGGCAATTGATAGAGGATGCGTGTGCAGAAGGGAGAGGGGAGCCCTTCGCGTAAATTTCAGCGTCGCGGACTTGCATTGTCCAGGTAGTCATGAATTGGCTGTGTTGCCTTTTCGGTTGGTGGGAGATATATTTGAATGTGGCTATACGCAAGGTGAAATGGTATGCGCACCATTTCTCAGTTATCAGACCCAGAGGTTAAGTAATGAGCGAGATTTCGACGCAAGAGGCAACCGGTGCGAAGGTTGATCCAGACGGAAGCGCTGCGCCTGCATTGAGGGCGACGACCCCGCTTGGGGACGCGATCGTCGAATATGAAGGGCAGATGGTTCGGAAGGGCTTCAGCGAGAATACGATCAAGGCATTTGCCAACGATCTCAAGATACTTCGAACTTTCATGGACGGCTCGGCCGTTTTGCGAGAGATTCAGACGCAGCATCTCGAGGATTTTCTTGAATGGATGCAAAGTGAACGTGGTCGGCCGTGCAGCGCAAAGACGCTTTCGCGGCGAATCACGACGCTGAAGGTCTTCTTTTCGTGGGTGCACAGCGTCGGCGCAATCGGTACCGACCCTGCTGAACCAATCGTCCAGCATTCGGTCCGGACGCCTCTGCCCGTGATTCTGAACAACAATGAGGCCGGCAAGCTGATGCGGGCCTGTCAAGACTGGCTGTGGGACCGCAGGAAGTCGGATGCTCGACCGTACGTCCTCGTAAGTCTATTGTTGCAGACCGGAATCAAGAAGAGCGAGGCGGTCAAGATCCTGCTGGATGATATCGAACGCCCCGAAGGGCAGGATCCCTCCGTGTTCATTCGCTACGAGGAGGAGCGCTATGCTCACAAGAACCGGCGGCTCTCTTTGACCGGCTCCATTCTGGGGCCTTTGGACCAATACCTGGAGCAGTACAGCCCTGAGAATTTTCTATTTGAGTGTACGCCTCGCAACCTCGAGTACGTATTGGAGGAGGCGGGAACCCGGGCGGGCATCCGGCGCGTGCAGGTGGGCTTTGAGACGTTGCGCTGGACGAGCGCGGTGCGGGACTTCAGGCAAGGAATGAAGGATGAGTCTCTACGGGTCAAGATGGGGCTGAGCAAGGTATCGTGGCGGGAGACGAGTTCCAAGATCCAGCGGCTGGCGGGACAGTCGTAGACGACCGCGTTGCTTAGTTTCAGATGCCGGAAGGTGATTCTACAGGGCAGTCTTACGGACTTCAAGCGCGTCGACGGCCAGTTGCAGGTAGCGCTCTTGCAGTTTCAGGCGCTCTTCGAACCAGGACTGGGGGCGTTGTACGAGCCGTTTGTCGACTCCTGATCGCGCTTCGGGGAGCAGGCGCCCCAAGCGCAACGTCCACCAGATCAGCATAAGCGTTTCATACACTGCGATCCGTTCTCGGATCGCAGTGTCTTTGCTGTGGGCGCAATAGAGGTCCACGAGGCGGCTCGTTTGCTTAAGGGGCCAGGTAATGTGGGCGGCGTGGACGAGAAAATCGGCTAATTCGAAGGCGGGGTCGCCCCAGCCGCTGTACTCCCAGTCGACGGAGGCCCAGGAAAAGGGACGGCGGATGAAGTTGCGGATATTGGGATCGCCGCGACAGAATCGGAGTGGCGGGCGGGGCCAGCTAGGCCAGGAGAGCAGTTGGGCCTGGTCAACGAGGTCGTTGACGGCCTGCGACCATTCGGTTCGAGGCAGGCAGTTGTGTTGAAAGCTGATGGCCTGCAAGGCGTCGAAGGGCGAGGTAACGAAAAGGACAACGGGACGAATAGCTGGATGGCCTTGCCCTATAGGGAGGGAATGGATATAAAGGAGGTGTTGGCACAGGGCCTCCCAGGCGGCGTCATCTTCCGGTGCTGTGTCTGATGATTCGCCTTCCAGCCAGGACTGCACGATGACCTGTTGGGGGTAGCGGTCGCGATCGAGGAGGAGGGGTTGGGGGGCAAGCGTTGAGGCGTTTTCGGCCAGCTTGGTTAGCGCGGCCCATTCTCTCCCGGCGCGGTCGCGCTCATCGCGGACCAAGAACTTTGTTGCAACATCGCCTGCCGGTCCGGATGCGCGAAATAGACGACCGTTCAGTCCGCCGCCAACAGGGTTGATATGCCAATCTTGCCAGATCCACGCGTCGCTTGCCTGCGGGGACGAATCCTGACCGGACCGACATGATCGACTGGGCGCGGAAAGTGGAGAAGAAGCCGGCCTCTCGGTCTTTCCTCTGCCGGGTTTGAATAACTCCTCTTGCAGCACAGTCGACAGATGATCTACCAGGCCGCGCAATTCTTCGCTGTCCTGCTTCATGCTTTCTCGTAGACGGATTTGGTGAGCATGCCCCACTCCTGTAAGGAGAGCGTCTCTGCGCGACGGCTGGGTTCGATGCCGGAGGCGGTCAGCCAGCGTTCGGCTTCCTGCTTCGAGCAGGACAGACCGGCGCTGAGGCTATTGCGAAGCTGTTTACGCCGCTGGCCGAATCCGGCGCGCACGGTGCGGAAGAAATGGGCCGGTTGCACATCGGGGACGGTTGGCTGTGGGAGCACATCGAGGCGCACGACACGGCTATCGACTTTGGGACGGGGCCGGAAGGCCCCTGCTGGAATCCTTTGCAGCAGTTGTGGGCGAGCGTAGAATTGCACGCTCACCGCCAGCAGCGACATGTCGCCGGGCTGGGCGGCCATGCGCTGGGCCACTTCCTGCTGTACGAGCAGGACTGCGAGCGAGGGCGGGGAGGTACTTTCCAGAATGTGCTTCAGGACTGCGCTGGTGATGTAGTAAGGAAGGTTGGCGACTACCTTATATGATACGTCCTTGTATGATACGTCTGCGGACGAGGAGCCGGGCAGGTGGGCACGGATGAGCTCTTCGGGGTTGTGTTCAAGAATGTCACCGTGGACAAATGAGACGTGGGGTCGGTCGGCGAACTGTGCGCGCAAAATCGGGATCAGCCTCTGATCCAGCTCGACGCCCACGACGCGGCCGGCTTGTTCGGTAAGGTGATGCGTCAGGGAGCCGAGACCGGGGCCGATTTCCAGTACGGTGTCGGTCTGTTTGAGGTCAGCGGCGCCGGCGATGCGGTTCAGGTGGGAGGCGTCGACGAGGAGGTTTTGGCCCAGGGATTTCTTCAGGTTGAGATTGTGACGTCGGAGGAGGTCGAGTGGGGAGGGAGCGTTTTTATTCATCCTCCAGGCTCAGGACGGTCATGAAGGCCTCCTGCGGGATCTCGACGGCGCCGACCATTTTCATGCGCTTCTTGCCGGCCTTCTGGTTTTCGAGAAGCTTGCGCTTCCTTGTCACGTCGCCGCCGTAGCATTTGGAGAGCACGTCTTTGCGCACGGCCTTTACATTGGCGCGGCTGATCACCTTGTTGCCGACGGCGGCCTGAATGGGGACAACGAATTGCTGACGAGGGATGATATCCTTCATCTTGCTGACCATGCGCTGACCCTTGGTGTAGGCGTTTTCGCGATGAATGATGATGCTCAAAGCGTCAACAGCCTGACCGTTAACAAGGACGTCGAGCTTGACCATGTCGGAGGCATGGTAGTCCTCCAGGTTGTAGTCCATGGAGGCATATCCGCGCGTGCGGGCCTTCAGCTCGTTGTAGAAGTCGACAATGATTTCGGACAGTGGAATCTGGAAACTGAGCTCCACCCGCTTTGTATCCAGCCAGAGCTGGTTCTTTACGCGGCCGCGGCGTTTGGTGACCATTTCGAGGATGGGGCCGATGTATTCGGACGGCGCGTAAATCTGCAAGCTGCACCAAGGCTCCTCTATCTGTTCAATCTCGCTGGGATCGGGCAGATCGGCGGGGCTTTCGAGCAGAAACTCTTCGCCGTCGGTTGTCACCACGCGGTAGGCCACTGAGGGCGCGGTAAAGATGATGTCCAGATCGTATTCCCTCTCGAGCCGCTCCTGTATAATCTCCATGTGGAAGAGGCCGAGAAAACCGAGGCGAAAGCCGAATCCGAGGGCCTGGCTGGTCTCCGGTTCATAGGTGAGGGCACCGTCGTTGAGATGCAGTTTTTCGAGGGCGTCGCGGAGATCGTGGTAATCGTCGGAGTCAGTCGGAAAGAGTCCGGCAAAGACCATGGGCTTCATCGGCTCGTAGCCGGGCAGCGGTTCGGAGGCAGGATCGGAGGCGAGTGTAATTGTGTCGCCGACGTCGAGGTCCTGCACGCTTTTGAGGCCGGTGGCGATATAGCCGACTTCGCCGGCGGTCAGTCGTGAAGCCTTTACCGGCGCAGGGGTGAGGATTCCGATTTCGATCGGATCGATGTTTCTGTTCCCGGAGATCGCCAGAAGGGGCACGGGCCCTGGCATCGTACCGTTCACCACGCGGATGTAGGCCACGACGCCTTTGTAGGGGTCGTAGTGGCAGTCGAAGATCAGGGCCTGCAACTTTTCGCTAGCGTCTCCTTGGGGCGACGGTACCTGCTCGACGACTTCCTCAAGTACCTCCTCGATGTTGACACTGTCTTTGGCGCTGATGCGGAGGATGTCGGAGGCGGGTACTGCTAGCAGATCCTCGATATCCTGGGCCACTTCATCGGGCACGGCGGCCGGCAGGTCGATTTTGTTGAGGACGGGGACGATGGTCAGGTCAAGCTCCATCGCGGCGAGTAGGTGGGCGACGGTCTGGGCCTGGATGCCCTGGGAGGCGTCGACGACGAGGATAGCGCCTTCACAGGCCTGCAGGGCGCGCTTTACCTCGTAGGTGAAATCGACGTGACCGGGCGTGTCGATGAGATTCATTTCATAGTCTGCGGGCGGCTCGCCGTCCGCCTGGCGGCGGTAGATCATGCGCACGGCGCTGGCTTTGATTGTGACACCCTTTTCGCGCTCCAGGTCCATCGAGTCTAGCAGCTGCTCCTTCATCTCGCGGTCGGTAACGGTGCCGGTGTGCTGGATCAGGCGATCGGCCAAGGTGCTTTTGCCGTGGTCGATGTGGGCTATGATGCAGAAGTTGCGAATGTGGTCCAGGTTCATGTGATTGGGGACACCGGTTGCCGGAATAAGTTTGCCGTCTAAACGAAAGCAGTATACTACAGGTAGGTCTGGCGCCGATTTTTTCCGTTCAGTGACAATGCACCGGGCCGCAACGGAGGCGAAAACGTGTATCCGTCACTACCACTAGGACCGCTATCCTTGCCTACGGCCCAGATCCTGGCAATCGTTGCCGCGTGGTTCGGACTGTCGGTCATGGCGCGGGTTGGCAGGCGTTTACAACTGGACCCGGACATGATCTGGAATCTGGGCACGATCGCATTTGCGGCGGGGGTCATTGTAGCCCGGCTGTCGCATGCAGTCCAGTTCTGGAGCGTCTACCGCGCGGAGCCGTTGCTGCTGATCAGCATCAGGCCGGGCGGGCTGCTGTTGTGGCCGGGGGTGGTGGGCAGCCTGATAGCGGCTTACGTATATTTGATTCGAGTAGGGGCCGATCCAAGGCCGGTCGGGGTCGCGGCCGTATTCGGGCTGCTGGCGGGCGGGGTGGTCCTGGAGATTTCGAACTTTCTGACCGGCGCGGTGGTGGGTACGGCAGGTGTTCCGCCGGGCGCTTTGTCCTGGATGATGGCGTGGATAGGCAGCTCATATGACGCGGTTCTGTCGCAGGCGGCGGTGGTCCGTCATCCTATCGCGCTATACCGTGCCGTGGGAATGATGCTGATTGTCGGCAGTTTCTTGTTTTGGGGCAACTGGCGCAGACCAGGTCGGCTTGCGGGCCAAGCCATCCTGGCGCTTGCTGTTCTGCGGTTGTTCGCCGACGGGTTTGCTGCGGACAGCCATCTGTTGGGTGCGCTGCGCGTTTCGCAGGTGGCGGCGCTGGTTGCAGCGGCCGGGTTGGCACTATTGCTAGCGCAGACAGCGGGCGGAGAGGGCCAACTTCAGGTAGCAGAACGGGAAGAGAGCGGCACTCCGCCGGAGGCGTAGGTTATACAGTCGCGTTAAAGACCCAATCGACGCAGGCTATGACGGGGCGACTGCTGGGGAGTGCGAAGACGCACGATTACTCTGAAGTCAACGGAAACTGCTGGATCACAAGTAGGATGCCCTCATCGATCGAGATCTGCGCCGGTGAATTCGCCAACGTGTTGCTAACGCCGCGCGTGCTGCCAAGGCGCAGGGTTGCGTTCGTCAGCGGGTATTCGAGCCCCAGGTAGGTTACGCCGGTCACTTCCTCACTCAGGGCGACGGCGCTGACATAGCCGCCGGTCGGCCCCGTCAGTGTCAACTGTTGGGGGCCGCGCAGCACACGCGCCAACTGGTCACCTTCGGCGACGGCAAGCGGAACATTCCAATTTTGTTGGGCCAGTATCAAGAGATTGGCGAGAGTCTGGTCAAGGCGACCGCCGAGAGCGCCTACCAGCAGGATCTCTGTGGCGCCGTCATTGACGGCACGTGCGATGGCCAGCTCCAGATCGGTGGCGTCCTTGGCGACGGGATGCCTTTCGACGGCGGCGCCTTCCTCTTGGAATCTGGCGAGGAGAAGCTCGTCGATGCTGTCCAAGTCACCGACGATTACGTCGGGCAACAGTCCAAGAGCCTCCATGTGGCGAGCGCCACCGTCAGCGGCGACTCGATAGTCATCCTGACGCAGCCAGCGCGCCGCGGCATCATAGTCGGGTATTTCCCCGTTTACGAAAACAACTGCCCGCACTTCTTTTCCACCCCTTTACAAAAAGGCCTGCCAGGCGAAGATCGACAACATCATCAGACTGATGATGAATTCGACGGCCATGGCCATCAGAAAGCCGCCTACATACCCCTTCACGGCTCGCGTCGCTCTGGCTTTGTTTTCCTGCACATTCGAGGGGCTCGAAGGGTTGGTTCCGGCATATGGCACGGATCCGTCCCGAGGGGCTAACTGCGCGCGCCGGTATTCCATGAACCAGAGGGCGGAGATGGAGCCAATCGCGGCGCCGATGAAGGTGCCGACGACGGGAACACTGGAGAGCAGGATCGCGCCGATCAGTCCGCCCAACATTGATACGCCAATCGACCGCCAGCCTGCGCCGGACTTCTTGCTGCCGAGGAAAGTCAGGCCCAGATCTGCGCCCCAGGCGATGACCGTGAGAACGGCAAGCACGAGAAGTGTGGGCCAACCGATGCGGACAAAACCGTCTGCCCAGGCCCAGACCAGAGCGCCCAGCCAGATGAGCAGCGGTCCGGGCAGAATAGGCACGAGCGCTCCGACAATTCCCAAGAAGATAAGCAGATAGCTCAGCACGAAAAAGAGGTTGGAGAGTTCAAACACGCCAGGCTACTCCTGAAGAAGAACTACGCCGTCCTGTATTTGGAGAGGCATGAGAGTATCGATAGCAAAGAACGGCGGAACCTCCAGGTCGAGGTATTCGTAGAGTTCCGGCGGCACTCCGATATCGGCGAGGAAGAGCTGGCCGCAGGCCGCCTGCGCCTCCTGCTGTATGAGCCCTCGTTTTGGAAGGGCTAACGTCATGGTGGCGGTTGCGGAGACATGGGGGATATGCAGCTGCCCGCTGGCCGGGTCGAGGCCGCTGGGGACGTCCAGGCTCAGGATTGGGGCAACGCTGCTGTTGGCCAGCTGGATCAGGTCGGCGGTCCGGCCGCGGGGATCTCCGGAGATACCGTAGCCGATCAGGGCGTCGACAACCAGGTCGGCTGGGGGTAGCTCCCAGCCCTCATCGGCAAAAGCCAATGGGGCGTCCATCTTTTGAAGAATCAAGAGCTGATCTCTCATTGCGCCGGACGGCAGGTCAGCAGGCGGGTCGGTCAGAACGATCTGGACCCAGGCGCCCCAGTTGAGCAGGTGGCGGGCGGCGGCCAGCCCTCCGCCGCCATTGTTGCCGCGACCGGCCAGCACCACGATGGGCCGGTCCTGCAGCGCATCGTCGTCGTCTTCGTCATGGGAAAGGATCCGCTTGGCCAGGAGGGCGAGGTTGCGACCGGCGTTTTCCATCATCTGGAGAAGCTGGATGCCGAGGTGCTCGACCATCAGGCGGTCTACTTCGCGCATCTGGTCAGTGGTAAGCGCTGGAAGGATCACGAAGGTGACTCCGGTAATTGCGGGGGCACGAGCAGGAAACTGAGAAGCCAACAGGCCATGGCCGGGATGACGATTGTACTGGTCCACATGTGAACCGACCAGGTTGACCCGGCAGTTGGCAACAGGACGAGATAGTAGCCGCCGTAGAGCAACAAGGGAATGGCTGGTGCCAGCCAGCGCACTGCGTTAGGGTTGGCGCTTGGTCTTGCCCGCCAAGCAAGATAGTCCACGGCGAGGGCGGGGACGGCCATGCCGAGTGCGAGCCAGACCATGAGCGGCCGGTCGTAGTCGACGATTGTGGCACCCAGGATCGAGATCCAGAGGACAATTGAAACTGCCCCCAGAGGCAGTCGCCAGCGGCGGAGAGCGAGGAGAGTCGGTCCGGCCAGGGCTGCCGCGGTCAGCGTGGCGCCGACCATACCGGCCACTTTGCCGACATCGTTGCGGAAGTAGCCGCTGCCTGTTCCAGCCGTGCCGAGCAGAACGGTGACCGGGAAGAAGAACATCATGAAGAATGTGAGGGCTGCGAGAAAAGTGGCCAGGGAAGCAATGGCAGGCCCCAGTTCGCGCCAGCTGCTGCCTGCTTCCTTCCGGTTCCAGGCAGCACGCAGAGGGCCAGTAACAGTCAGTCCGATGCCGAGTCCCAGGAGGAGGTGGGTGGGGCTGAAAAGGGCCTCTATGCCTCTCTCGATACCAAAGAGGATGTGCCAAACCATGTCGCCGACGCCGCCGGCTGCGAAGACGAACAGACCGACTCCGGTAAGGCGATAGCCGTCGGGGATGGAAAGGGATAGTGGAAAGCCACGTGCACGGTTGGCAACCGCAGCGGCTACGAATGCGACCGCCACAAGAAGATATCCGCTGTAGAAAAAGGCATGCCAGGGTGTGAAGAATGACTCGTCCACGCGGCCGTGGTTGTGGGCCCAGCCGTCCAAGTACAGGCCACCGACAAAGATTGCGCTCAGCAGGTTGATGATCCAGTCGTAGTGAAGCCCGGAAATGGGCTTCGACCTGGTGGTATTCTCGTGCCGGCCGGTCGCGGCCGAAGCCAGGGAATCTGATAGAATGGTTTCACTCATTATTCGCAATCCACTGTTCAATACGTAGTGAAGTGGCCCGGGTTTCAGTGTAACCGAACCGATGAGCCAGTCAAAGTGAACGCCGGTTATCGAGTGTTCGTTGGGATCGACAATATTCCTGGCAGTACGTCGTTGCACTGAACGCCCAGCTGGTGGCGACTCTGATGCCGCGGTAACTCTTTTCAGGAGCCGGACAGAGGCGCTGAGGATCCAGGACTCCACCATTGGATTCCTGCCGGCCCGTTTGGTAGATCTAACGCGCTTTTGTTATTCTACGCGGTAGATTCCAACTCTTATGACAGGTGCGGCATTTCACGCCCCCATAGAGGAGTTGCGCGTGGACTATTTTCTGAAATTGGCCGAGCCGGCGGTTCACTTGGCACTGAAGGAAGATATCGGCTCGGGGGACGTTACTACTCTGTCAACTATCCCTGCTAAGAGGCAGGCCAGAGGCCGCTTTTTGGCAAAGTCATCGGGGATCATTGCAGGGTTGGAGGTCGTCGAACTGACCTATGGTCTCCTCGTGGAGTGGAAGGCGGCGGCCTCGAATGGCAAGCCTAGTCAACCCGTTCGGTTCCGCTCCTTCGTGGCAGACGGGGAAAGGGTTGCCGCAGGAACTGTAATCGCCAGCGCGGCAGGTCCTGCCCAGATCCTGCTGACGGCTGAGAGGGTGGCCTTGAACTTTGTGCAGCGTATGTCGGGCATCGCCACATTGACGCGGGGCTTTGTTGAGGCAGCCCAGGGCACGAAGGCGGTCATTCTGGACACACGCAAGACGGCGCCGGGGTTGCGCGTGTTTGACAAGAGAGCGGTGCAGTTGGGCGGGGGAATGAACCACCGCTTCGGTCTTTTTGATATGGCGCTCGTCAAGGACAATCATATTGCTGCGGCCGGGAGTATTACGGCGGCTGTAGAGGGCATACGGGAAAGTTACGCGGCATTGGAGATTGAGGTCGAGGTGGCGAATCTGGCGCAACTGAAAGAAGCGCTGGCGCTTGACGTAGACCGAATTCTTCTCGACAATATGACTGCGGAACAGATGAAAGAGGCTGTGTCGATCACGGCCGGTCGGATCCCTCTTGAAGCTTCCGGCGGCATAAGCCTTGAGAATGTGGCGGCAGTTGCCGCGACCGGCGTCAGTTATATTTCGGTAGGCGCGCTCACCCATTCGGTTCCCGCGCTGGACATCAGTTTCGATTTGGAGATGGGGGATTAAGGTATTCCTATTGAGGAAGGCTGCGTTGAGCCGGCCGCGATTCTGAAAAGCGAGGTAACACCCATGACGGCAGCAACACTGACAACTCCCCTGGCGGAAATCACCGATGCCAGGTCGATGTACGAAGCGCTTGCGCGCAGGCTTCAGGACGTAGCTCTTGACGTCGAATTGCGCATCAAGGCGGAAATTGCGGCGGAGATCAACCGCTTGAAGAAGGAACGCAACGCGGTCATCCTCGGTCACAATTACATGGAGGCGGCGCTGTTCCATTCGATCCCGGACTTTGTCGGCGACTCCCTTTACCTAAGCCGGATGGCGGCACAGACCGACAAGGACGTGATCGTTTTCTGCGGCGTGGAGTTCATGGCGGAGACGGCCAAGATCCTGAGCCCGGAAAAGACTGTCCTGCTTCCGGCTGAGAAGGCAGGCTGCTCGCTGGCGGCAAGCATTACTGCAGAGGATGTGCGCCGACTCAAGGCGCAATTTCCCGGTGTACCTGTGGTCACCTATGTAAACACGTACGCCGACGTGAAGGCGGAGACGGACATCTGCTGCACGAGCGGAAACGCGGTTGCGGTGGTCAACTCACTGGACTCTGAACAGGTCATTTTCCTGCCCGATGAGTATCTGGCCAAAAATGTGGCGGAGGAGACGGGCAAGCAGATAATCTTTCCGCAGGCCACCGAGGTCGAAGCAGAGGGCGGAGGTGGAAGCGAGTCATCACCGGCCTTGATCGAACTGGAGACGCCGGTTCGCCGCGACCAGGAGACAGGTCACCAGGTCATCCCTTTAAAAACGGAGGCGTTCGACCTGATCGGCTGGCATGGCCGGTGCGAGGTCCACGACAAGTTCACGGTGGAAGACATCCGGCGTGTGCGCGCCGAGTATCCGGATGTTGCAGTTCTTTCGCATCCTGAGTGCAGCCCGGAGGTCGTTGCAGCATCGGACTTCACCGGCAGTACGTCAGCGATGATCCGCCACGTGGAAGAGACGAACGCGCCCCGTTACCTGCTTCTGACCGAATGCTCCATGGGGGACAACATCATCGGCGCCAACCCAGACAAAGAGATGCTGCGGTTGTGTTCTGTGCGCTGCCCGCATATGGGCCAAATAACGATGGAAGATACTCTGGCCGCGCTGGAAAAGATGCAGTATGAGATAACCGTTCCCGAAGAGATTCAGGCCAGGGCGGCACGGTCGGTCCAGCGTATGGTCGAGATTGGCTAGCTCTAAGTGAATCCCATCACTTAACCTATCCCGATGGCGCGCGGTGTAACAGCAGTGAGGGCGAAAAGATGTCGCCTGAGACCTCTGCGCCTGCCTTGAGACAGCTTCCATAACGGTTGAACTGCAGCACTGCGAAGTACTGATCATCGGCTCCGGCGTCGCGTCAGCCACCTCTGTGCTGGAGCAGGCTGACGCGGGCTTACCGGTGAGGCTGGTCACGCGTAGAGAAAGGCCCCGGCACACACTCACATATATATGGCACAGGACGGAATCATCTATGCAGGTAGGTGTGGTACGGCCGCGCTGCTGGCGGAGATCCTGCGGTGGGCGGGTGTAGGCCGCAGTCATAGACATCAACGCGACACGGGCTCACCGTCAGAGAGTCGGATGCCGCTATCGCGAGGAAGTTGGGGTCTCGTGGAGGTTGACGCTGGGAAGCCAAGGTGGTCTTGAGGCACGTTACGCGGCTGCAGATTCACAAATCAAACGTATCGAGCGGGACAAAGCCTGCGCCGCCCGCGCCGGGGGTGTACCAGTCGAGCAGGTCGTGGAGTTCGACGACGTCTCCGTACACGAGTACGGCTGGGGCGCGAATCCCGGCCGTTTCCATTGCCTGAGCGAGGCCGGCCAAGGTAGACCGCACCACATTCTGGTGGAGGGTCGATGCACTTGCGATCGCGGCAGCGGGGGACTCCGGATCGCGGCCGTAGGCGACCAAGACCTCGCAGATATTGGCGGCGGAACGAACAGCCATCAGTACCACAAGGGTAGGCGCTCCCGCCATCTGTGACCAGTCGATTTGTGACCCTTCTTTGGCGGGATCCTCGTAACCGGCAACCACGGCAAAGGCACTGGCCTGACCGCGATGGGTGACCGGGATGCCGGCGTAGGCGGGCGCGGCGATGGCGGAGCTGATGCCGGGAACGACTTCAAAGGCAAGCCCCGCCGCGGCAAGGGCCAGACATTCCTCGCCTCCGCGGCCAAAGACGAAGCCGTCGCCGCCTTTCAGGCGCACGACATGAAGCCCGGCCTGCACGCGTTCCACCAACAGGGCGTTGATGCTTTCCTGGGGCATCGCGCGAGGACCATAACCCTGCTTGCCGACGAAGATTTTCTCGGCCTGGGGACGGACTTCATCCAAGAGCTCGTGTGGGATTAGGCGGTCGTAGATCACGACATCGGCGGCGCGCAGGAGTGCCAGACCGCGCACAGTGATCAGGTCGGGGCGACCCGGTCCGGCGCCCACCAGGTAAGCCATTCCCGTCATGAACTGCTCGCCTTTCGGCTGGGCGTGTAGCGGGCGACGAAACTCAGGTCTGCTTGCAACCGAGTGCTCATTCTTCTTTTTCCAGTAACGCGGCGATGCGATCGCGTGCGGCTGTGGCTCTTCGGGGTTGCCCGGAGTAGGTACTGACGGAGACGATGAGATCGTCCTTGCGGGTGACGGCAGGCGAGTGAAAGTTCCCCTCGGCCGGTGCGTCGGCCACGTTTACCAGAAGCTCCTTAGCGTGCGCAGCCGCGGCAACTTCATGGTTGACGGCGCGTTGGTCTGTTGCGGCAAAGACGAGGGCTGCGCCCTCAAGATCCCCATCACGGTAGCGGCGCCGAATCCATTCGATCTCGCCCGCCTCGGCCCAGGCGACTATCTGGTGGGTTGCGGAAGGGCTGACCAGACGGACGGGGACTTCTCCGGCAAGGAGGCCTCGCACTTTGCGCTCGCCGACGGTTCCGCCGCCGACGACGACGGCGTTGCAGCCAGCAAGGGTTGTTACGGTCAGTGGATATCGCATCGTTTTGGCGCTCCCTTCATCAGAGATTCGAAGGCAGTTGTTGATTGGAGAATCCTGCCATGATGGCGTCAACGACCCGTATCGCCTGCAGGTTTTCTCTTACATCGTGGACGCGCACGATCTGCGCGCCGCGCTCCACCGCCATGACATTGGCCGCGATGGTGGCCGGCAGCCTGTCATCGACGAGGGCGCCGCCTGCCATTTTTCCCAGAAAGCCCTTGCGAGAACAGCCGAAGAGAAGTGGATAGCCCAGTTCCTGGAACTCATCGAGGTGGGAGATGAGGGCGGCGTGCTCTGCGGGCGTCTTGCCGAATCCGATACCTGGATCGATGATGCGGTGCCAGCGGGGCACGCCTTCGGCTCTGGCCAAGTCAAGGGCGACTGACAGTTCATTGCGTACATCGGCCACGATATCGTTCGACGGTTCGAAAAGAGGCTGTGCCCGATCGTTCTGCGAGTCTGCGCCTGGTGGACCATTGTGAAGAGGCGCGCGGTAGTCCATCAGAACGAGCGGAACATGGCGGCGAGCCGACAGCGCGCCCATTCCGTTTGTGGCGGGAGGTCTCAGCAACGGAGATTGCGGTGGCTCTTCATTTCCCCCGAGGCTTTCTTCGTCAGCCAAAAAGCCTGAACGCATTCCTGAAACATCGTTCAACCAGACGGCACCAGCATCGAGGGCCGCCTCCGCGACTTTGACGCGAAAGGTATCGACAGACAGGGGAACGTCAAGGGCGTCGCTTAGGGTGCTGATGACAGGAACTACCCGATTGATTTCCTCTTCGACGGGCAGGTGGACGTGCCCCGGCCGAGTGGAGTAGCCGCCTACATCCAAAATGTCGGCTCCGGCGGCAACAAATTGGGTCGCCTGTGCGAGGGCTGCCGCCACGGGATCCGGCGCCTGGACAAGTCCGTCGCCTGAAAACGAGTCGGGCGTGATGTTGAGTATGCCCATCAGTTTCGTGCCCTGCCCCCAGTGCCACAGCCTTTCGCCCAATGGCAACACCCTAGGCGGGACCGGCATTTGAAGTCGCTGCCAAAGCTCCAACACAGTCGCGTGCAGGCGGGGATGGCGCAGTTTTTTGTCCAGATCCAAGAGAGGAGCCAGCACAAAGTCGCGTTCGGGAATGGCCACGTGGGGAATCGTCAAGTCGGGGGTATCGATGACGGCGTCGTCGAAGAACAGGATATCGAGATCTATGACGCGGGGACCATAGCGAATCGACTTCATCCTTCCTAGAGCTAATTCGGTCTGTTTGACAGCGCGCAGGAGTTCTGACGGCGAAAGGTGTGTGGTGACCTTGCAAACCCCGTTCAGGAAGAGAGGTTGTTCCGTCACCAGCATGGGAACGGTTTCGTAGAGACTGGATGTGTCCACGACGGTCAGATAGGACGACATGGCATCCAACGCGGCGTGGAGGTAGCCGGCCCGGTTTCCGATGTTGCTGCCCAGTGCAATGTAAGCTGTGTGGGGCATCTTTAAACCCGTGTTCCTCGTTCGGTAACCCAGGATACAGTAAGGACGGCACGTTCTGGTGGCCGGCCGCGGCCCGGACCCACCTGCCCATCCCGGGACTGATCTGGCAAGGCCTCAGGCCGATTATATACGCTATGGCATTCGACCGCAGCATTGCATTCGGGTGGATGCCAGATTTTGGGGTGGTCGCAGTCTGGCGGGGAGATTGTGCCGACGGCGGCTGGGATTTTTTCTCGGCTCTCGGAGAGACGCAGGGCAGGTGGCAGGCCCGGCCTTAGCTAAGTTTCCGGCGATTGAGGGGACCAGGGCAGGCGCAAGGGCTGCCCCTACCGGAAAGGTTGGAGAGGATACT
This sequence comes from Caldilineaceae bacterium, assembly GCA_958295845.1. Classification (GTDB taxonomy): domain Bacteria; phylum Chloroflexota; class Anaerolineae; order Caldilineales; family Caldilineaceae; genus Bin5. The sequence goes on along the minus strand of OY282376.1, from coordinate 1,772,856 downwards.
ATTGGCTGGACACCTAGCTCTAGGCATCTTGCTGGGGAAGAATAGACACGGTGGTCTAGTAAGGGCGGGGCGTTGCGGGGGCGCAGCCCCTGCACAAGAGAGGGCCGAAGGCCCGAACGCCCAAAAGGCAGTGATCAGTGGTCAGTGGTTAGTGGTCAGTGGACGGTTGCCAGAGATTCGAACTGGAGCTGAAGGTGGTTTGGTTGCATAAAAATGTTTACGAGAGTTCATGTCCATTTTGAGAGGTACCCTTGAATTCGGGTGGATGCTCTTTCCGTCCGTTTCAGGTATAATCGGGAAGGGTGCCTTTGCTTGTTTGGGAGGCGGCTTCTTCTCTGGCGTTTCTCGAGTGCCGGCGTCTGGCGCAGTACTCTCCCCCCATCGCAGCAGGACCAATCAACGATGCCAAAGTCTGCGGAAGCGAGTGTAATGGACGAATTAATTATCGATTATCCGCTTACCGAGGAACAGAGGGGGGCTTACTTCCGAGACGGCTTTGTCAAGCTCCCCGATGTACTCTCGCCGGCGGTTTTGGAGGAGTACGGAGCAGAATTTACTCGCCTAGTGCAGGCGTTAAACGGGCAGACGCTGGCCTTGGAAGAACGGAACACGTACGGGAAAGCCTTTCTACAGATTCCCAATCTTTGGGAACACAGTGAGAAGGTGAAGCGTTTTGTGCTCTGCCGTCGATTGGGCAAGATCGCTGCCGAGCTGATGGGCGTCGACGGTGTCCGCATGTATCACGATCAGGCTTTGTACAAGGAACCGGGAGGGGGATTTACGCCCTGGCATGTCGACCAGTTTTACTGGCCGTTGTCAAATGACAATACTGTCACGGCCTGGATTCCCCTGCAGGCGGTCCCGTTGGAAATGGGGCCGCTTTCGTTCTGCGTCGGTAGCCACAGGCTGCTAGGGAACCGGGACCTTTCGATCAGCGACGAGAGTGAACGGGAGATTGGGCGCACGCTGCATGACTATCCGAAATGCGTTGACCCGTTTGCGTTGGGGGAGGTCAGCTTTCATTCCGGTTGGACGTTTCACCGTGCGGGGCCGAATGGTAGCGACCAGATGCGTGCGGTGATGACCATTATCTATATGGAGGACGGGATGCGGGTTGCGCCGCCGAGAAACGAGAATCAGAAAAGAGACTGGGAACGCTGGCTGCCCGGCGCTCAGGTTGGCGAAGCGATCGACACGCCGCTGAATCCTGTTATCTATTCTGCCCGAGCATGAGGGTGGCGTCGGTCCCTCTGTTTTGGCAGAAGGGATCGAGTAGTTCATAGCAACGAAAGTTTCGCAGCAGAAGATTGGTCGTAGTCTGCCGAAACGCAGGGACTTTCAGGAGCAGGGCTGTATGAAAGGTGTAGCAAAGCTTAGTCCGGGAGTGGGGCAGGTAGGACTCTTGGATGCGCCTGAACCGAGCGCCATCCCGGGCCATGTTGTAATCGAAGTGACGGCGGCCGGACTTTGCGGCACGGACGCCCATATCTACCACGACGAATACCCTTGCCGCCCGCCAGTGATCCTAGGTCACGAGGTCGCGGGAAAGATCGTGGATGTAGGACGCGACGTTACCCGATTCCCCATTGGGAGTTCGGTTACGAGCGAACCGTACTTTACGCTGTGCGGTGTGTGCCCTTTTTGCAAGGCAGGGATGCCCAATCACTGTCCAAATCGGGCGTCGATCGGAAGCGGTGTACATGGGGCGTTTGCCCGTTATGTGCTTGTAAAGGAACGGTCGGTGCATCTGCTGCCAGAAAGCGTGGACGAAAGGGCGGGCGCGCTGACCGAGCCGCTGGCCTGCTGCGTTCACGCGCTGGAAAACTCGAAGGTTGAGCCGGGCGACGCGGCGGTGATTACCGGCCCGGGCGCGATCGGTTTGATTATGCTGCAGGTTGTGAAGGCGGCGGGAGCGCAGGCGCTGGTGATTGGTACGGAAACCGACGGGGCGCGCCTTGCCTTGGCACAACAGCTTGGGGCGGACGAGACTTGGATCGCGGGCAAAGATGACCTTCACAAATTGGTGACAGAGCGCACCGACGGCCTGGGTGCGGATATCGCATTCGAGTGCTCCGGCGCGGGACCTGGCGCGCAGACTGCTCTCGATTTGGTGCGGCACAGAGGACGCTACGTGCAGGTAGGGCTTTTCGGCAAGCCTGTACAATGGGACCTTGAGCAGGTCTGTGTAAAGGAACTGCAGGTACATGGCACCTTTGCCACGGTTGCCAGTTCCTGGCGCAAGGCCCTTGCTCTTCTGCAGTCCGGACAGTTGCGGACGGCACCACTAATCAGCCACACGCTTCCGTTGGAGGCATGGCAACAGGCATTTGACCTGTTCGAGGGCGGCGAAGGGGTGAAAATCGTGTTTTCGCCAGAGTAGGCGCTCTTTGAGAAGACAGCGGCCGTTTGGCGGTGCCAGAGGGGCTGCCGGAGTCCGATTGTTCACGCGGGCGTCAGGCCCGTGCTATACTGCGCTCATCCAACGAATCCGTTTCCCATACCAAAACTTTTCGCATGTCTGAGGTCGTACGTTCCACGATTCCGGCGGGCCGACGCTGTCCCAGTTGCGGTTCACGGGTCGCCCAAAACGCCGATACCTGCTACTTCTGCGGTCATGAGTTGACTGGCACGCCCAGGGCAAGGCCTGCGCGGCTGAATATACGCGACGGGGTGCTGGCAGTTACATTGCTGGCGATCGTGGTCGGCTGGTGGCAGTTCGGCAGTCTGGGCGTCAATTTCCAGCGAACGAACGGGACCCAGGCCGAAGCCAGCCCGTCCTCGCTGGAAACTGCTCAAGCCGTTCCAACGGCCGATCCTGAAGGTCAGCAGCCCGGCATTTCTGTCGGCCGCCACACGGTACAGTCAGGAGAAACCCTGCTGGGCATCGCGGGACGGTATGGGGTGACGGTAGAGGAGATACAGGCTGCCAACAACCTGAGTGGAACGCTGATCCGCGCGGGTGACGTATTGCTCATTCCTGTCGCCGCCTCGATTTCCGAGAATGGAGGCAACGGCGCGCCGACGATTTCCACGGTCTTCGGTTATCTCGTCCAACCGGGCGATACGGTCATTTCGATCGCCGTTCGCTTCGGAACGACTGTTGCGGCTATCCAAGAAGCGAATGGAATCGGGCCGGACGATTTAATCAGACCTGAGCAGGTATTACAGTTGCCGGTCTCGGGCGTGCCTTCCACCGTTCTACCGACTGAGGGTACGGTTCCGGCGCAGCAGGACAGGGATTCTGGTCAGGATTACCTGCCTCTGCAGCTGCTGGGGCCGGAGGACGGCGAGCGGATACCACAATCGGAAGACGTGCTGTTTCGCTGGTTGAGCGGCGGCCTCCTGGAAGAAAACGAATGGTACGTCCTCTACATTTGGCCTTTGGACGGTCTATATGAATTGCCGCCGCCCGTCTGGACAAAGGCGACCAGCTATCGGTTGCCGAGCCAGTGGGCACCTCCTCCGGACCGGGACGTCACCTACAGGTGGCAGACGTCGGTTGCGCGTGTATTGACAGGCCTAGAGGGAGAGCTGAGTCTCGAGGCGGCGAGCGGGCCAGGAGAGGTACGAAGTTTCGAGTGGTTTGGCGGCGGAAACTGAGGATAACTTCAGGAATTCAGTAGTCGCTTCGGTCCCCCCTTTGATCCCCAATTCACCGAGAGCTAAGCAGAGCGCGGATACTGGCGGAACGGCAGTTGGCCGCCGCGCCCAACAGCAGTTCCCCTGGGCCAATTTCGTGGCGATGCCGCTCCGAGGGTGGCGTGCGCTTCAAAGGTTCAAGCTTTAGAGTGCGTACCGGTCCTGTGGAAATCCGATCACCGTCTCTTGCCCAGACCGTCCGATATTTCTCAGAATTCTCGGGCCTGAAGCCGTTCATGTGCGACGGTTCGAGATACAACCGGCTTGGGTCCTGGATTGCCATATCCTAGCGATGGTTGTATAGTAGGCGCGTCTCTCAAATCAGACTGGAAAGGAAGTCTCTGTCGATCTGAGACAGCCTCTTACGGGGGGTCTTTGTGTTTGACATATGCAGAAGGCGAGCTTGCGGGGCGTCAACGCGGGACCCTTTTCGCAGGGCAGAATCGAACTCAGAATATCCCGTTCGTTCGGGTATGGCTGCAGGGAAGCCGCGCCCGATTTTCTCGAATCTTCCACATTCAGCAACCAACTGTTTCAACGAAATTTAAGGAGGAATTCATGCCGCGACCAGTAACGCTCTTCACAGGTCAGTGGGCGGACTTGCCCTTCGAAACCATCTGCGAAAAGGCGAAGTCTTTCGGCTATGATGGTCTGGAGCTAGCCTGTTGGGGCGACCATTTCGAGGTGGACAAGGCCTTAGAAGACGACAGTTATGTCCAGGGACGCTGGGACACTCTGAACAAGCATGGCCTGCAGTGTTTTGCCATCAGCAACCACTTGGTTGGACAGGCCGTTGCCGACCGAATTGACGAACGCCATGAGAGCATTCTGCCGCCGCGCATCTTTGGCGACGGTACAGAAGACGGTGTTCGCGCCCGTGCGGCTGAGGAGATGAAGGACACCGCGCGTGCGGCGGCTAAGCTCGGTGTAAAGGTCGTCCCCGGATTTACCGGTTCTCCGATCTGGCACCTTGTTTACTCCTTCCCGCCGAACCCGCCCGATTTTCTGGACAAGGGACTGGCGCTCTTCGCCGAGTTGTGGACACCGATTCTGGATGTCTTCAGCGAAAACGGGGTAAAGTTCGGATTGGAGGTTCACCCGACCGAGATAGCGTTCGACATTGTCAGCGCACAGAATGCGATTGACGCCTTGGACGGCCATGAGGCTTTCGGCTTCAACTACGACCCCAGTCACTTCGGTTACCAGGGCGTGGACTACGTGGCCTTCATCCGCAAGTTCGCGGATCGGATCTTCCATGTGCACATGAAGGACGTGGGCTGGGCGGATGGCGGCAAAGAGGCGGGTGTCTTTGGCGGCCACACCGAATTTGGCGACCATCGCCGCTTCTGGGACTTCCGTTCGGTTGGGCGCGGGAATATCGACTTTGAGGCGGTTATTCGGGCGTTGAATGACATCGGCTATAACGGGCCGCTATCGATCGAGTGGGAAGACGCGGGCATGGACCGAGAACACGGGGCGACAGAATCATGCGCCTATACTCGAAAGATTGACTTCCCGCCGTCCGATATCGCTTTTGACGCGGCCTTCGCGGAATAGTTGCCGGGTTAGTCATTGCGGTAGAACTGCCGGGGGGCGGTCTACCGAATCATGTCAGAAACCAAGACCATAAAGAGGGATTGACCTATGAGTGAAGGATCCGGATTCACTTCGATGGCTGGGGCACGGGCCGAAGGCGACGCCCCAGAGATCGGTGTAGGGATGCTGGGCTACGCCTTTATGGGCAAGGCCCACAGCCATGCGATGCTGAATATCGCGCACATGATGTACCCGCCACCGGCGGTGCCGAGGCTTGTGGGAATCTCGGGCCGCGACGAACAGGCTGTCGCGGAGGCGGCAAGGCGCTACGGATACGACGGCTATTATACAGACTGGCGGGCGATGCTCGACAACGACGACATCCAGCTTTTCGATAACGGCGGTCCGAACGATACGCATGCCGATCCTTGTATTCTGGCCGCGGAACGGGGAAAGCACATCCTGTGTGAGAAGCCGCTGGCGCGTACGGCCGATGAGGCGCAGAGTATGGTAGAAGCCGTGCAGAAGGCGGGCGTGAAGAACATGGTCGCGTTCAACTACCGTTTCGTGCCGGCGATCCGGCAGATTCGAAAGCTGGTGGATTCGGGTCTGCTGGGCAAGATCTACCACTTCCGCGCAGTGTATCTGCAGGAGTGGGTGATGGCCCATTACGAGCTGCCGATGATCTGGCGGCTGCAGAAGTCGGTGGCGGGCAGCGGCGCTCTCGGCGACCTGGGGGCGCACATTATCGATCTGGCGCGCTACCTGGTAGGGGAAGTGAAGAGTGTATCGGGAATGACCCGCACCTTCATCGAAGAGCGCCCTTGGGACGACGGCACGATGGGCAAGGTCGATGTAGACGACGCCTTCACCGCGCTGCTGGAGTTCGATGGCGGCGCGATTGGCACGGTTGAGGCCAGCCGCTTTGCCGCCGGGCGCAAGAACGGACAGCGCCTCGAAATCAACGCTGAGAAGGCAAGTATCGTCTTCAACCTGGAGCGTCTGAACGAGCTGGAGATTTTCTGGGTAGGTGATGAACCAGCGGAAGCCCAGGGTTTCCGCAACGTGCTGGTGTCTGAGCCGTTCCACCCTTGGTGGGAGAACTGGTGGCCCCAGGGTCATATGATTGGGTGGGAGCATACGTTTGTGCATGAGATTACGCACCTGTTGGACTGCATCGTCAACGATGGAGACGTTTCTCCCATTGGCGCTGACTTTGTCGACGGCTACCGCAACGCAGTGATTTGTGACGCGATTCTGGAGTCGGCGGCAAGCGGACGCCATGTGGATTGCGTATACGCTGTCTAGGAAAGTGCTTTTCGAGCCTTTCAATTGGGGCGGAGGGCCTGTCGGTTCCTGAGCCAGCCGGAAAATGGACTGCAGTGCCAGCGCTCGCGGTCCGGGAGTAATTCGGAACCGGTCGGCCTCCGCCCCGATCTCTCGACACTCACCAGCCTTTGTCTTCAGCAGGAAAGGTTGGCATAGCCGCCAAGGTCATCCCCCTCCCAATTTTGCGCCGTTCAGCGGGCCCTATTTGAACTGACTGGACCGGCGCGGCTTCGGTGTGGCCGTACGGCATGACTCGTGCAGTTCTGCAGAAATTTCGCAGCGCGTAACCTCTCCGGCGCCCAGTTGTTTCATCCCATGCATAGGGCGTCCTCAAACCCACCCTTGAATATGCCGCGGGATGGACATACAGGAATCCAGCAATGAGAATTGATCAGATTGAGCTCCGCCGTATCCATATGCCCTATGTGCGGCCATTTGAGACTAGCGGATGGCGTCACGAAGGAAGCGATGCTGTTATTGTACGGGTGGATGCGGACGGGGTAACGGGCTGGGGCGAGTCGCCTGTCAGCGACGGTCCCTGGTACAACGAGGAGACCTTTCACACGGCGCTGATCATGCAGCGTGAGTTCCTGGGGCCGATGCTCTTGGAGGCGGATATATCTGAGCCGGGTGAGGTGCGCGGGATCTTCAGGAAACTGCGCGCCAACCGTATGGCCAAGGCAGGGCTGGAGTTCGCGGTTTGGGACCTTTTCGCGCAGGCGGAAAACAGATCCCTGGCAAGCCTGCTTGGGGGGACGCGGGAGGAGGTGGCGGTAGGCGTGAGTGTGCCGATCCAACCGGACACTGGCGCGCTGCTGGAAACCGTGGCGGGTTATCTGGAAGATGGCTACCAGCGGGTCAAACTGAAGATCAAGCCGGGTTGGGACGTCGAGCCGACGCGGGCGGTGCGCGAACAGTGGCCGGACCTTTTGCTGCAGGTGGATGGCAACAGCATCTACCATTTGGAGGACGCGGAGCATCTGCGACAGTTGGACGAGTTCGATCTGTTGCTCAACGAGCAGCCGCTGGACCACGACGACATTTTCGACCACGCCAAGCTGGCGAAGTTGATTGAGACGCCGGTCTGCCTGGACGAGAGCATCGTTTCGACGGATCACGCCCGCTGGGCGCTGGAGCTGGATGCGTGCGGCGTGATCAATATCAAACCATCGCGCATTGGCGGACTGGCTGATTCGGTGGCCGTCCATGATATGTGCCAGGCTGCGGGCATTCCCGTCTGGCACGGGGGCATGCTGGAGACCGGGATTGGGCGTGCCATCAGTGTGGCGCTGGCCAGCCTACCAAATTTCACGCTGCCGGGGGACATCAGCGCAAATGACCGCTATTTTGAGCGGGATATCGTTAGCAATCCTTTTACGCTCAGCAGCAATAGTACGCTTAGCGTTCCGGACGGGCCGGGGCATGGCGCGCAGGTAGACGAGGCTTTCCTGGAGGAAGTGACTGTGGAGAAGGTCTGCTTACGCCGCGAAGGGTGACTGCGGCTATGACAGGGCATGGGCGAGAAAGACGGCCCAATGCTCAGCCTGACGTTCAGGGCGCGCGAGCTCGGATGTTTCATTTGAGTAGCAGGTAGAATCAGCACCACTTAAGGAGGTCCTCTATGGCTAAGAAGCGGGGAAAGCCCTCCTTTATCGGCATTGACCTGGCGTGGAGCGACAGGAACCCGTCGGGCGTTGCGGTGATCCGTAACGGGCGGTTGGTTGCCTGTTCCGGCGGACTGGGCAAGATGTCGGAGATTCTCGAATTCATTGGCGATCATCTCTCGCGTCGCAACGGATCTGTGGTGGCGGTTGACGCGCCGCTGCGGGTACCAAATGAGACGGGGATAAGGCAGTGCGACCGTGCGTTGTCGGCGGACTGGCAACGTTATCAGGCCGGCGCGTATCCGGCGAACAGGAGGCTGCTGGAACGCGACGGGGTTGTGAGGGGGGAGGCTCTAACCGCGGCGCTGTCAGAACGATTCAAGTTCTATGAATCGGATGTGATCCCGCGGCGCACAATGGGGCGGCTTGTGTGCGAGGTGTATCCCCATCCGGCGCTTGTCAGCCTGTTTGGTCTTGAGCGGACCCTCAAATATAAGCGTGGGCGAGGGCGATCTTTTGAGGAGCGCTGGTCGGAGTTTGTGCGCTATCGAAAGCTTTTGCGGAAACTGCGCAAGGCCGATCCCCCGCTGCGCCGGACGAGGCGGGTACTCAAAAGCACAGAGGTGTACGGCCTGCGCGGGTCAGCATTGCAGGCCTACGAGGACGCGCTCGATGCGATTACCTGCGCCTATATCGCCTCGTATCTGTGGAGGCACGGGCCGAGGGCGGCAACGCGATACGGCTCGCTTGAGGAGGGTCACATTCTGGTGCCGCATAAGGCTCGATTTCGCTAGACGCAGGCAATGCGTTGTGCGCGGACCTGTGGGAAGCATTGCGCTGACGCAGGCGAAACCGCTTGCTGGAAGACGATTCGACTTGCGAAACCAACTGTATGCACTACTTTCAGTTCCAGGTCAATAGTTTTACGAATTACCCCTCTTTCCCCTTTCGACCCTTAGCCTGCATTCTTGCCCATGTATCGCGCAACGTAATCGTGCGGTTAAAGACGGGCCGGCCTTCGGCGCTGTCGGAGTCCAGACAGAAGTAACCTTTACGTTCAAACTGAACAGTCTGGCCGATATCGAGGTCAAGCGCGCTCGGCTCCAGCTGGACGCTGTCCAACACAGTCAAGGAGTTGGGCGAGAGGCTGGCTATGTAGTCCTGGCCTTCGGGCACGTCGTAGGGATTCTCGACGTTGAAGAGACGGTCATAAAGGCGCACTTTGGCAGACACTGCGTGGTCGGCGCTTACCCAGTGAATTGTTCCGCGCACTTTGCGGCCGTCGGGAGCGTAACCGCCCTTGGTCTCCGGATCGTAGGTGCAGTGCAGGGCGACGACCTCACCCTGGTCGTTCTTTATGACCTCCTCGCAGCGAACGAAGTAGCCCCAACGGAGACGGACCTCACGGCCTAGCGCCATGCGATGGAATCTGCGAGGCGGGTCCTCCATGAAATCGTCTCGATCAATGTAGAGGTTGCGGCTGAAGGGGACAGGCCGGCTGCCTGCGCTCTCGTCCTCCGGATTGTTCACGGCATCGAGCCATTCGGTCTCGCCTTCGGGGTAGTTGGTGATCACGATCGGCAGGGGGTCGAGGACACCCATCACGCGCATGGCGGTACGGTTCAATTCCTGGCGAATGAAGTGCTCCAGAAGCTCGATCTCCACTGTGCTGTTGGTGCGGGCGATTCCGACGTGTTGACAGAGATCGCGGATTGCCTTTGACGGCACGCCCCGCCGACGCTGGCCGGCCAGCGTTGGCATACGGGGGTCGTCCCAGCCGTTTACGTGGCCTTCTTCGACAAGACGCATGAGGCGCCTTTTGCTCGTCACAATGTAGGTGAATTCCAGCTTTGCGAACTCGATCTGGCGGGGATGGTAGACGCCCAGCGCGTCGAGGTACCAGTCGTAGAGCGGGCGGTGGTTCAGGTATTCGAGCGAGCAGAGCGAATGGGTGACGCCTTCGATCGAGTCGGACTGGCCGTGGGCCCAGTCGTACATCGGGTAGATGCACCACTCGTCACCAGTGCGCTGGTGCTCGGCATGGCGGATGCGGTACATGACGGGGTCGCGCAGATTGATGTTGGGCGCGCTCATGTCGATTTTTGCGCGCAGGACGCGGGCGCCGTCGGGAAACTCGCCGGCCTTCATTCGCTGGAACAGGTCCAGGTTTTCCTCGACCGGCCTGTCACGGTAGGGGCTGTTTTTGCCCGGTTCGGTCAGTGTGCCGCGGTAAGCGCGGATCTCCTCCTGGCTGAGGTCGTCGACATAGGCGTGTCCATCCTGGATAAGCTGCAGCGCCCACTCGTATAGCTGGCCGAAATAGTCGGAGGCATAGAGAACGCTTGCCGGCTCGTAGCCGAGCCAGCGGATGTCCTTTACCTGGGCCTCGACGAATTCCTGCTCTTCCTTGAGGGGGTTGGTGTCGTCGAAACGCAGATTACAGAGGCCGTTGAACTGCGCGGCTACCTCGAAGTTGAGCCCAATGGCTTTGGCATGGCCGATGTGCAGATAGCCGTTGGGTTCGGGGGGGAAGCGTGTTTGAAAACGCCCATTGAAGCGCCCCTTGTCGATGTCGTCCGAGATTGCTTCGCGAATGAAGTCTTGTGTCACTGCGGTAGAATCGCTCATGGGAATACTCTCAGCTAACCTACGAGTTTTGCGAAATCGGGACACCCCAATTTCATGTACAACAGTTTTCTGATTCTTAACCTCGACTGGCACCAAAAGACAATATACATTTCTTCACTGCGCGGGGCAAGAAAACTCACCCAGGAAGTGTAGCGAGACAGAGCGCGACAGGGGTGTACGATATGCTTATCCCAGAAGGTTTTCCTGGGCCTCAGATGCCGCTCGAGGCGGAGAAACCGCCGTCTACGGGAACAACGATGCCGGTAACAAAGCGGGAGGCGTCGCTGGCTAGCCAGATCGCTGCGCCTGTCAGCTCATGCGGCTCTCCGAACCGCCCCATCGGCGTATGGTCTACTATTTGCTGACCTCTTTCGGTGAGAATAGGGGGGTCCTGCGATCCGGCGGGGGCGTCCTCTTTGATCAGGAGCGCCCGATTCTGGTCGCCGACGAAGAAGCCGGGCGCGATCGCGTTCACTCGGAGCCCGGGACCGTGCTTTTCGGCCAGATCTACGGCCAGCCAGCGGGTCAGGTTGTCGACAGCCGCTTTGGCGGCAGAGTACCCCATCACGCGGGTCAGGACCTTCTGTGCGGCCATTGAAGAGATGTTGATGACGGAGCCTTTGCCCTGCGCGGCCATGGGCTCGCCGAAGATCTGAATCGGCAGGACCGTGCCGGTGAAGTTCAGGCCGACGACGCCTTCGAGGGCGCTGCGCGGCACATTGAAGAAGGTGAGGTCGCCGAAGACGGTTGCGTCGGGGCGATTGCCGCCGGCGGAATTGATCAGGACGTCGACAGTGCCCCATTCGTCGATGAGCGTCTTGCGCGCGGCTTGCAGACTGTCCTCGTCCAGGACGTCGGCGGGCAGGGGGATCGCCTCATGGCCGGCCGCCACGATTTCGTCGGCCACGGCGCGGGCTACGTCCTCCCTCCGACCAAGGATGGCGACGCGAGCTCCGGCCGCGGCCAGACCCCGGGCCATCGCCCCTCCCAGTACACCTGTGCCGCCGGTGACAACGGCAACCTTTCCCTCCAATGAGAACTGTTCATTTGCACTCATGGCCAACTCCTTAGTGTGAAATACGGGAAGAGAGGAATTCTTTTACAAGCGGCTCCTACCTCGCCCTTACAAGGTTTTCAGCTATAATCATAGGCAAGTGAGAGTCAGACAGAAAGCCAACTTACAACCTTCTTACCGCCTTCAATCTACTGCCAATTCGGTACGAACGAAAGGATTATTCTGTGAATGTGTCACTAGGCAATTTTATGCCCGAACGGGCGGATCGCTTCTTCAGCGGCAGCAGCGCGCAAAGATCTGTAGCTCGCTCTCTATTTGAGAGCGTGGCAGACCTTCCGTTGATCTGTCCACACGGCCACGTGGACCCGCTTCTCTTTGCCGACGCGTCGTACCATTTCGAGTCACCGGCAGAGTTCTTTCTGATTCCGGACCACTATGTATTCCGGATGCTCTACTCCCAGGGCGTTCCCCTTGAGGCACAGGGGGTGCCCATGAATGAAGGGGAGGATGCCGGTGCGGTCGAATCGGACCACCGCAAGATTTGGCAGACATTCGCCGAAAACCACCATCTGTTTCAGGGCACCCCCACCGGGCTGTGGCTGCGGGACGAATTGCACGATCTCTTTGGCATCACCGACAAGCTAACTCCTGCGAACGCCCAGACTATCTATGGCAGGATATCGGAGCGGTTGGCGGCGCCGGATTTCACACCCCGGGCGCTGTACGATCAGTTCCAGGTGGAGGTGCTGACAACGACCGACGCGGCCACTGACACGCTTGAGCATCACAAGACGATCCAAGAATCGGACTGGGATGGGCGCATCTATCCAACATTCCGTCCAGACAAGGTCGTGAACGGGATCGATCAGCCGGAATGGAAGGGGCAGATCGACTTACTGCGCGGTGTTTCAGGAATCGACATCGGGAATTACGCCTCCTACATTTCGGCGCTTGAAGCCCGACGCGATTACTTCAGGGAGATGGGGGCGACCGCAACCGATCATGCGGCGGAGACTCCGTTCACCGAGGTCCTCTCCTCAGGCGAGGCGGAGGCACTGTTTCAGCGAGGCCTAGCGGGCAAATCGACCGCCGAAGACGCACGGCGTTTCACCGGGCATATGTTGGTGGAGATGGCCCGCATGAGCAGCGAGGACGGGTTGGTCATGCAACTTCACCCCGGTTCGATCCGGAATCATAACGCGGCTGTGTTCCAACGCTTCGGCGCGGACAAGGGGGCTGACATCCCCCATGCGCTTAACTTCACCCGTAATTTGAAACCGCTGCTTGACCGGTTTGGCTCCCATCAGTCGCTGCGCCTGATCCTGTTTACGCTGGACGAATCAACCAGCGCCAGGGAGCTTGCTCCGCTGGCCGGCCACTATCCGATCCTGCGAATCGGCCCGCCCTGGTGGTTCTACGACAGCATCAACGGGATGCGGAATTTCTTTGCGCAGGTGATGGAGACGGCGGGCATCTACAACACGGTTGGTTTCAATGACGATACGCGCGCCTTCGCTTCGATTCCGACCCGGCATGAGCTTTGGCGGCGCATCGCCTGCGACTGGCTTGCCGGGCTGCTCGTCGAGGGCCAGATCGACGATGAGGATGCTTTCACCATGGCACATGCCCTGGCGTATGGCCTGGCGAAAGAGGCCTACCGGCTGTGAGAGAGGCCCGAAGCCGGTAGCGCGTCGGGCATCACAGCAGTGTCTGACTCATCCTCCGTGGGTGGTCAGCTGCTTATATCGGCCTGCGTCCAACTGTGATCGACCAGCCGCCACATTTCTCCGGTTGGGTTTTTGTCTTGCAGCTCGGGCGGCAGGCGATGCTGGCGCACATTGTCGTAGCTGTACAGTGCGGCAAAGCGGCGGATGCTGGACGGAATGCCGACCGAAGTGAAACCGGGATGTCCGGTTGCAGGGAAGGGGCCGCCGTGGTTCATCGCGGCAGTGACGGCAACACCGGTAGGCATTTTGTCGTTCAACAGCCGGCCGACTTTGGCGCGCAACAGAGGTGCGAGACGGTCGTACAGGTCATCGTCGGAGCCGGCGTTGTCGGTGTAGAGGCAACCGGTGAGATTGCCCTCGAAACAGGAGATTATCTGCTCCATCTGGCCGGCGTCCTTCGCCATTATGACCAGTGAGGACGGTCCGAAGGCCTCTGTCTGCATCGCCTCGGGATTGGTAAGGAACTCGTCGCCCGACACAGTCAGCAGCGTATTCTTGTAGAAGAAGCCGGGCTTGTCTGCGGCGGCCCCGCCTGCAACCACCTTGGCCCCTTTACCGGTCAGGATCTGAATCGCTTCGTCCATGCCTTCGGATACGCCACGGTTGAGCAAGACGCCGGCTGCTCCGTCATCGAAGAGGGCCGCCGACTGCTTAATGAAGGCCTCCGACTCCTCTCCGGCGATAGTCATGACAAGGCCGGGATTTGTGCAGAACTGGCCGGTCCCCATGGTACAGGAGGTAAAGAATTCTTCTGCGATCTCCTGGGAACGTTCAGCGAGGGCGCCGGGCAGCAGGAGAATCGGGTTGATGCTGGACATTTCCAGGTAGATTGGTTTACCTTGGCGGTCGGCGACCTCTTTCAGACGCATGCCACCATCGCGGCTGCCTGTAAACCCGACGGCGGCGACGCGGGGGTCGGCGACCAGGTCGTAGCCATACTCCGGCTTGAAGCGATAGATTAGCTGCACGAGGCCCTTGGGCGCGCCAGTAGCGCAGATGGCTTCGAGCGCGGCTTCAGCCAGCAGCTGGCTTGTGCGGGAGTGGCTGGAGTGCGCCTTGGCAATGACGGGGCTGCCGGCGGCGATGGCGGCGGCGAAATCTCCGCCGGCGGCACCGTTGAAGGCATAGGGAAAGTTGTTTGGCCCGAACACGACTACGGCTCCGGGCAGGGGGCCGTAGCAGGAGCGAATATTGGCTTCGGTGTCGATAGTAGCCTGGGTCCACGAACGCGAACGAACGGCTGCCGCGGCCTGGCGCAGCTGGTCGGTGGTTCGGGGAAGCTCGATGGCCTTGAGGCGGGTTGGCGCGGGCAGTCCCGTCTCCAGGTGGGCTGATTCGACGAGCGTATCGGCCCGTTCTTCGATGCGGGCGGCGTATGCGTCGAGAAAGTCGGCCAGCAGTTGTCGAGGGGCATCGCGGAGCTCGGCGACAGCTTCGGCGGCCGCTTGCAGAACGTCCTCGATGTCATCCCATTCGGAGTAGGGAAAAGACCACGGCAGTTTTTCGCCGGTCATGGGATTGGTAGACTGGTAACTGCCGGTCGGATTGGCGGCAGCGCGGAATTCTCCGTTGATCAGTAGGGGTTGCGATGACATTGGAAGTGGAAGCTCCTATCGGGTTCGATTGGTGTCAGAGGTTCTGATGGAAGAGGATGCCGCCCTCTCGGTAGAGAATGGCACCAGGATTCAGTCAACTTCTGCCGAACGCCGGTGCCAGTCTTCGGCGAAGAGATTGAAGTGGACTCTGCGGCGGGGATTGGCGGCGACTACGTCCTCGTCGAGGGTGACGCCGAGGCCGGGGCCTGACGGCAGAGCAAAGTAGCCATCTTCAATCTCAGGATTGCCCGGGGCGGCCTTCTTGACGTAGGCTTCGGCGAAGTCGTTGAAGTGCTCCTGGATCTTGAAGTTGGGTGTGCAGGCTGCCAGATGCAGGGCGGCGGCGGTCGAGATGGGGCCGCCGACGTTATGGGGCGCGATGAGCATGTAATAGGCTTCGGCCCAAGCGGCCAGTTTCTTTGTATTGAGGATGCCGCCGAAGTGGGTTATATCAGGCTGGATGATGTCGCAGGCCTGTAGCTCGAACAGTTCGCGATACTCGTACATCGTATGCAGGCGCTCGCCTGTCGCGACGGGAATGCCCAGGGGCGCGATCGCATCTGCGGCCTTTTTCTGGGCGGCGATATTTTCGGGGGGCACGGGCTCCTCCAACCATGAGGGTTTGAAGGGGGCCAACTCGCGGGCGAATTCCACCGCGGTCACAGGGTTGAAACGGCCGTGCATCTCGATGAGGATCTCTACGTCCGGGCCGACAGCATCGCGCACTGCCTCCACGAGGCTGATAACATAGTTCTTTTCGGCCCGCTCCATCTCGTAGAAACCGGCACCGAAGGGATCAAACTTCAGTGCCCTGTAGCCTTTATCCAGCACCTTTTTTGCGGCTGCGTGGAACTCGTCGGGCGTGCGTTCGCCGGTATACCAACCGTTGGCGTAGCCCTTGATCTGGTGCCTTACGGCGCCACCAAGCAGCTTATAGACGGGCTGGCCCAAGGCCTTGCCGATGATATCCCAACAGGCAACTTCCAGAAGTGCGGTGACGGTCTGGGTGATTTCGCCTGCGCGACCGAAATCCTCGCGAAACATGCGGGCGACGAGGGCTTCGACGTTAAAGGGGTCTTCGCCGAGGATGTAGCGGGGCGCGGCTTCGCTCAGGTAGCCGAGAACGCCATCGGTGCGGTTGAGAGCCCGGCATTCGCCGACTCCGACCAAACCGTCATCGGTCTCTACTTTAACTATGGTCAGGTTACGCCATTCGGTGCCCAGCACCATCGGCGTTACTTTGGAGATCTTCATTGGAGTCCTCGTAGGGTGGGCCTTTGATGCAGAATTGTATCGGGCATACTTTAGCGCAAATGGGGCAATAGCGCCACATTTCGGGGGCAACACGAAGGTTGTAGAGAGGCGATCCGGCTAGTTTTGTCAAGGGGAAACTTCGCACCAGCAGCGGTCCAGATTGACTTTGCCACCTCCCCTTGCTACAATGGGGTCAACTTACGCTGTATAGAGAACTGTCAAACGGTGCGGCCTGTGGGCCGCGGTGGAGAAACATATGCCGATTATCAGATCAGCCGCCAAGCGGATGCGCCAGGATGTGCGGCGCCGCGACCGCAACAGGGGATACCGCAGCGCGGCTCGGACTGCCGTCAAGAATGCGCGTGAATCGATCGAGGCCTCCGATCCAGAGGCTCCTGAGGCTGTACGCTCGGCCTTCGTTGCTTTGGACAAGGCTGCGCAACGCGGCGCCATTCACGCTAACAATGCGGCTCGCCGCAAGAGCAGACTGAAGCGCCAACAGAAGAAAGCCCTGGCAGAATAAAGGCAGGACAGTCCTAGCCAGGGATTTGTCCCGGGTCCAGCCGAACCGGGACAAGAAAAGCTCTCGACCCGATGCCGCCTGTGTACGTCTCAGGCGGCTTTTTGCGTTCTCAGTTGCTAGTCAGGCGGGGTGCCTTCCCAGTCGCCGAGGCGCATATTGTAGTTGCATTCGTCCTGTAGGACACAGATGGCACAGCGGGGGGTGCGCGCTTGGCAGACGGTGCGGCCGTGGCGGATCAGGTTCACGTGCAGGCAGAAGTAGGTTTCTGCGGGCAGCATCTCCTCCCAGAGAGCCTTTATCTTTTCTGCGGACGTCCTCCGCCCGCTCATGCCGAGGCGCTGGGTCACGCGTTGAACGTGGGTGTCGACGGGGAAGGCTGCCATTCCGTAGCTAAAGAGAAGGACGATGCTGGCCGTCTTGTGGCCTACGCCGGGAAAACGCTGCAAGTAGGTCTGGGCGGCTGCCGGCGCCATATCACGCACGTGCTCCAGACTGTAGGTCCCTTCCTCACTGTATAATATTTCCAGGGTTTCGACGATGTGGGGCGCCTTCTGGTTGTACATGCCGGCAACGCGGATGGCGTCCTTGATCTCCTCCAGAGGCGCGATGCGCACTGCGTCCCAGTCACCCGCGAACCTTTCTTTGAGCATTTCAAAGGCTTTACCCGAATTGCGGTCGTTGGTATTGGCGCTGAGGATGGTTTGGATCAGCTGCTCGAAGCCGGAACTGGAAGGCTTCCACTCCGGTTCGCCGTACTCCTCCAGGAGCTGATCGTAAATCCTGCGGGCCTTGGATTCCACCGCGCGGCTCTCTTCAGCCATTACTTTATTCCGCTCGTGTTCGGGCCTTCCAATACTAGCCTTGGACTGCGATGCGGGGCAGCCGCGCCATCAGCCGGCTGGCCACTTCGTAGTTGTTCGTCTTCAGGCGCGCGGCGGCGTCCTCCATGGAGATGGATGCGCCGTGCTGGTCGCCTATCAAAACGACCTCGTCGTCGCGGGTAACCGGGAGCCCGGATGCAGTGAGTTCGGTGACGTCGACGAAGACATGGTCCATACAGATGCGGCCTATGACAGGCATCTCGCGACCGCCAATGAGTACGCTCTTCCAGGTACGGGGGCTGCGGGGAAAGCCGTCGGCGTAGCCCACCGGAATGATGGCTACGGTGCGGGGACCGGGCGCGCGCCATGCGTTGCCGTAAGAAACCGGTTCGCCGGCGCTGAGGTTGCGCGCCTGGGCGATACGCGCCTTCCAGCTGAGAACGGGCCGCATTTCGGGCGGCGCGGGCACTTCGTCGCTGGGAGACAGGCCATAGAGGAGGATGCCGCAGCGCACGGCGTCCAGATGCGCGCCGGGAAGGTCGATTGTGGCGGCTGAGTTGGCGGCATGGGCTATGGGCGGCCGGCAACCGGCACGGGAGAGCTGTTCGAGCAGTTCATTGAGGCGCCGAAGCTGCTCGCGGCTGTACTCCTTATCGGTTTCGTCGGCGGTGCTGAAGTGGGTATAGATGCCTTCGAAATGGAGGGCAGGATTCTGGGTAAGGAATTTACAGAGTTCGAGGGCAGCGGCGGGATCGACGCCCAAGCGGTGCATTCCCGTGTCGACCTTAAGATGAACGGTCAGAGGCCGACCGGCGCGAGCAGCGGTCTCCGCAAAGGCGAGGGCGGCGCTTGTCTCGTAGACGGACACGGCGAGGTCGTATTCCAGCAGTGTTTCAGCCAGTTCGGGGGGCGTGTAGCCTAGCAGGAGAATTGGGGCGCGTACTCCGGCTTGGCGGAGGGAGATGGCTTCGTTGACTGCGGCGACGGCGAGGCGGTCTACACCGAATTCGATGGCAGCCGGTGCTACCAGTTCGGCGCCGTGGCCATAGGCATTTGCTTTGACGACGGCATAAAGGAGCCGGTCAGGGCCGATGCGGCGCCGAAGCTCGCTTATGTTGTTTGCCAGCGCGGAGAGATCGATCTCCAGCCACGTTGGGCGCAAGGGTTGTTGCAGTTGTCGCTGCTCGTTCGGCGTGAGGGCGGCTACCATCCGTTCAGTTCCCGCAGGCTTTGCCACTGTACCCATTCGAGACCGGCTTCCCCGAGTCGATTTGGCTTGCGTTCGCCGTGGTAGTCGCTGCCGCCGGTTTCGAACAGGCCGAAGCGGGCGGCCAGCTCGGCGAAGCAGGCGATAGGCCTATCGGTCGAGTCTCGCCCTTCAGAGGCATAGGGGTACTGGATTTCCAGTCCATCGAGGCCAACGTCAACAAGGCGGGCTAGAGAGTCTTCGAGGCTGCGGATGCGCCGGTAAATGCCGGGATGGGCAAGAACCGCTTTTCCGCCTGCGCCGTGCGTTAGTTCGATGGCGTCGATGACGCCGAGAATGAAGGTGCGGGGCACGTGGGTGGGGTTTTCGGCATCGGAGGCAAGATATTGCTGGAAGACGTCGCTCAGGGATGTGAATTTGTGGGGGTTGTATTTGAGGGCGATCTGGGCGATATGGGGGCGGCCCGGCACGCCTCCTGCGAGCGCCAAGACTTCATCGACCGGGACATGCAGGCCATAGCTTTGCAGACGTTCGACCTGGCGCGACTTCTGATCGATACGGCTTTTCTTGAGCCGGTTCATGGTATCGAGCAGTGCCGAATTGGTCGGGTCGACTCCGTAGCCAAGGATGTCGAAATCCCTGAAGTCATTTTCGCGATCGCGAGAGGTACTGAATTCGACGGCGGGAAGAACATGGACACCTACTTCTGCCCCGCGAACCCGGGCTGCAGCCACGCCGAGAACGCTGTCGTGATCGGTCACCGCCAGAACGCGGATGCCCAGCGCAGCGGCTTTGTCGATCAGCTCTACTGGTGTGTCGGTGCCGTCTGAGCAGTTGCTGTGAGCCTGCAGATCGACAGGGTAAGTGCGGGGGGAAAGGTCGCGCTTTGCATCCATATCGTTTCTGTCCGATCGTTGTTGCGCGGCTGACTTGGACAACCCTATTGCTGCATGTTGCCTGCACTACGCAAAGAAAAACGCCCGGGTGGCCCCGGACGCATTTCCAACCCCGCAATGTCGTGTGATCCAGTGGGTACGAACCGAGGTTCGTAGGTGGGCGCCGGCTGGTCGCTTCCGTCTTGCCCTAGCCCCATGGGGGCGGGCTATCACATCCACGTACCTTCGCCTTGCTCCCGTGAGTCTGGTGTTGGTTCGCCCTCAAACTAGTCAATCACGGGCATTGCAGGGCTGCAGGGAAACTATAGCACATTTTGAAATGCCCTGCCAAACGAGATTTCGGCATTCTCCCGGCTTGATATCGGGCATTTGCGAGCCGCGACGCGTGCGCTTTCACAGTTGCTATCAGCAGTAGTTATCAGCAGTTTTTCAAGGCCGATGTCGGGACACTTTTTTTGGTATTTGGCGGGTCGTAATCTTGGCACAATGAGCCGGCCGCCGCCCACCTATTCTGATTCCTTTTGCTCTCTGACTGCGATGTGCAGTTCGGCTAGTTGATCGTCCTCGACCGGACTCGGGGCTTGCAGGAGAAGGTCTGTCCCGGTTGCGGTCTTGGGGAAAGCCATGACCTCTCGGATGCTCTGGGCATCGGCAAAGAGTGCGACGATGCGCTCGATCCCCATTGCGATTCCGCCGTGGGGCGGTGCACCGTATTGGAAGGCCTCCAGCATATGGCCAAACTGTTCGTCCACTTCTTTTTCGCTCAGACCCAGGCGCTGGAACATGCGCATCTGCTGATCACTACGGTGAATGCGAATGCTGCCGCCGCCGATCTCCCAGCCGTTGAGAACAACATCATATGCTTTGGCCTTGACGTCTGCAGGCCGCTCTTCGAGAATGCTCCAGTCTTCGTCACGGGCGCTGGTGAATGGATGGTGAATTGCGCCCCAGCGATCTTCCTCGCTGTCGTACTCGAGCAGAGGGAAGTCAACGACCCAGCAGAAGGCGAGGAGATTGGAATCGATCAGGTTGGCGCGTGCGCCTATCTCCAGGCGCAGGTTGGCGAGGGAGGGATTGGTCACTCCTTCGTCGTCTGCCACGAGGAGAACCAGATCTCCCTCTTCGGCGCCGGCAGCTGCGATGATGCCTGCGATCTCCTCTTCGCTGAGGAACTTGATGATCGGACTGCGCAGGCTCCCGGCCGGATAGTTTCCGTTGGCGTCGGCTTCGCCGGTAATGCCTATCCACGCCAATCCCTTGGCCCCGTAGGGCTTCACATATTCGATCAGACCGTCGACATCTTTACGGCTCAGGACCGCCCCCTGGGGATAGCGAACACCTTTGACGATGCCGCCGGCGGCAACGGCGTTCTTGAAGACGCCGAAACGGCTGTTGCGAACCAGGTCGGTCACGTTGAACAGCTGGAGCCCAAAGCGAATATCGGGGCGGTCGATGCCGTATTTGTCCATCGCCTCGTCGTAGGTCAATACCGGAAACGGGGTCTGCTGGACAGGTTTGTCGCTGATTGTTGCCGAAAGGTCGATGAGCATCTCTTCGTTGAGAGCCATCACGTCGGCGGCCTCGACGAAGCTCATCTCCAAGTCCAGCTGTGTGAACTCGGGCTGACGGTCGGCACGCAGATCCTCATCGCGGAAACAGCGGGCGATCTGGAAGTAGCGTTCGAAGCCGCCGATCATCAGCAGTTGTTTCATCTGCTGGGGAGATTGGGGCAAGGCGTAGAAGCGGCCCGGATGGATGCGGCTGGGCACCACGAAGTCACGTGCGCCTTCTGGTGTGCTTTTCAGCAGGATCGGGGTCTCGACTTCTAGAAAGTCCCGATCGTAGAAGAAGTTGCGGATAAAGCGGACAATCTCGTGGCGCAGGCGCAGATTGCCGGCCAGTTTGGGGCGGCGCAGATCGAGGTAACGGTACTTCAGCCGCACCGCCTCATCGACCTCGTCGCCCTGACCGCCGCTGATTACAAATGGAGGCGTTCGGGCCTCGCTCAGGATTTCCAGATCGGAGGCGATGACCTCGATTTCCCCTGTGTCCAATTCATGGTTTTCGAAGCCCTGCGGACGCATTTGTACTGAGCCGTTCACCTTGACAACGAATTCGCTGCGAACCTGGGAGGCAACATCCAGCGCTTCCGAGCCGTTGTTTCCGTTGCTGGAGCCATTAGACGAATTGGCCGCATTCGGCAGATTGAGTGCGGGGTCATCGGAAATGGTGACCTGAGTAATGCCGAAGCGGTCGCGCAAGTCCAGGAAGATCAGTCCACCGTGATCACGGCGGCGGTTGACCCACCCGGAAAGAGTGACCGCTTTACCGGCATCGCCGGCTCGCAGTTCGCCACAAGTATGGGTCTTCAGCATAGGAATGCTCCGTTAGGTTGGAACGGTTAAGTCGCGCGGTGATTGGACGGCCAGTGCAGACAAGGCTTTGCGACCTCGATGCACTGTTCCGTCAGGGCACTTGCGCGCAACACAAGAAGCCCAATTATAGATGGGACGCGGGGGCGATGCAATTTTTCGACCCAGTCTGGTCGTCATAGCGGTACTTTAGGAGGACTTGACGGGGGGCAGGCTGGCCTATATCGTATTGAAATGCGGAAACAGGTTCGGGAGTGCCTGGTTCAACTTCCAGCGCAGGATTATCAGTCGCCAGCTTACAAGGAGAGATTTCATGCCGGTAAAGATCGCGCAGGTAGAGAAGCGCTTTGCAAGTCCAGGGCCGCATCCGAATGGGCTTCAGGCGAGCGCCGAAGGGCTGTGGTGTATTGACCAGGGCAACGACCGGCTCTATAGGCAGGATTACGAATCGGGAGAGGTGCTTTTCGATGTCCAGACCGACACGGTCAAGTCGAGCGGCATTACGGTGGGCGGCGGCTATGTCTGGATCGCGTCCACTTATGAGAGAAGGATTGCGCAGTTGGATGCGGAGACGGGCAAGACGGTGGCCAAGTACAGTTCACCCGGTGCCGGTGTAGTGGCATGGCGGGAGGGCGCGGAGGACGCGCAGGAGACGGGGGCCCACGGCTTGGAGTGGCGGGACGGCAGGCTGTATGTTGCGTCGCCGCCCTCGCAAATGGTGCATGTCATGGATCCTGACGGCTGGCAGGAGGTGCACAGCATCCGGGTACCGGGTCTGCGGGTACACGGCATTGCTTGGTCGGAAGACGGGAAACTGTGGGCAGCGGATACATCCGCGGGTACGGTCTGTCTGCTGGATCCTGAGACAGGGCGAATCTTTGATGTACTTCGCGTTGAGGCGCCTGACGAAGTCCACGGTATGACGATCCACGAGGGGGTGCTTTGGTTCTGCAATGCTGAGACCTGCGATATTGGGAGGCTGCTGGTCGCGTGAGCTGGCGCAATCCTGAACCCGTTCAGTTTTCCATTGAAGCTACTTAGCCAATTCGGACGAGTGAACTCACCGCAGTATACACTGTGTGGGATAGTGGTTAGTGGCCTGGGCTAGCACGTAGGGGAGGAGACACTGTAGGCTGGAAGCCTACCTCTAGACACCTTGCTGGGGAATAATAGACACGGTGGTCTGGCAAGGGCGGGGCGCCGCGGGTGCTGCGCCCCCGCACAAGGGAGGGCCGAAGGCCCGAACGCCCAAATGCGGTGGTCAGTGATCGGTGGTGAGTGGTCGGAGACTGCGACGACGGATTGGAGATGTGCGTTGATTCGAGAGTGGCTTACGCAGGCTATTTTCGGAGTCACCCGCTGCCTGTGTCTTAGTAGTCGCTTCCCAATCAGGTTTTGCCACAAAAAGTCGACCGGACGGGTTGAAGTTAGGGAATGCTTGTAATGTGGGGGGGAGCCGGGGCTGCGCCGGGTGGTAGGGTAGCGCCGTCATTAGCCCGTCAATGTTGACCATCCCTTAACCAGGCGTTAAAGGACAAGTGTAACAATAGGGGCAGGCTGCGGTGTGCCGCTGACGGCATGTTGCAGGTTGACATTGTTTCACTGGCGAAGAGCTGGAACGATTCCGAGCGTCGGCCTCTTTCGTTGACGAGAATTCCGGCTTGCACTATACTATGGGCGAAAATCCGAAGTAGGCCCATTGGCTGTGCAGAACTGGGAAAACGACCTCCACGTGGACAGTACAGCTTCTCAACACGCGGCATTCCGCAGTGATCTTCAGCAACAGGTGCGGGCTGCCCCAAGTTGGTTCCGCGGGCGGCAGGGCAGGCGACTGCGCGAGATGCTGCTTGCCTACTCGTTTCTGGCGCCCGCGTTCTTAATAATCGGCCTCTTCGGCCTGTTTCCTCTTGCTTTCGCCGCATATGAGAGCACGTTGCGCGGTCTGAACAAGATCGTCGGCTCCTATGACGGTTTAGGCAATTACGTCAAAGCTGTTGACAACCTCATCTACATCCTTACATTCTGGATAGCAATCGGCCTGGCTTATTTCGCCGTCACCACGATCGCGCGCGCAGTTCGGGAACACCGGCAGGAGAATACGAATGCGATGCGATGGGTATTGCCTGCGATTGTGACAGCGACGGGTGCGGCGCTGTTTGCCCGCTTTGTATTTGTTCTTCTGCCCGAGATGCTGCTTATTCCGTCGAAGCTGCGAGGGCAGAACAACACGCAGGAAGCTTTTCGGGGTCTAGTGGTGGAGACCTGGTGGCTGCCCAAGGTGCAGATTGCACTTTGGGTCGCAATCATACTGCTGGCCGGCGGGGCGGCATGGGCAATGCGTGTCAATCGCAGCGTGGCCCGGGACAGTCGGGATCCGATCTATTTCGTTCCTTTCTTCAGTGCGGGCATCAGTCTGATAAGCGGCGGGGCCCTAATCTGGCTGACATGGAATGAGATTAACGCCGCCTATGCCGAAGCACTGGAAGAGGGCGTAGGGCTGGAACTCTGGTCGCAGATTGTGACCATCAGTGCAGGTTTCCTGCTTCTGCTGCTGGCCTGGCGTCTGTGGGAGAGCGCGGGGCACAGGACTTCCAATACTGGCATGGCGGTAAGGCTGGTAAGCGCGGTGGCGCTGATGGCGGGGGCCTGGGTACTGATCGCCGAGCTGCCGCGGGTCGTTTCGGCGGGCGACGAGGACTGGTGGAACGGGTTGATGGCAACCGTTTTTTATGTCATGGGAACGGTGCCCATTCAGCTAGGACTCGCACTCATACTGGCGGCGCTTCTTTTCCAAAAGATTCGTGGGCAGACGCTGTTTCGCGTGCTTTATTTTTTGCCCTATGTGGCGCCGTTTGTTGGCACGGCCGCGGTTTTCCGAATCATATTTTCCAACAGGCCGACTGCGCCGCTTAACAGTATGCTGGATCTGTTCGGTGCGGACCCGTTGCTCTGGTTGGGTGAGCCATCCGGGATCATTGAAATGATCACGGGAGGACGGATCGACTTGGGGCCGATTCTGTCGGGACCCAGCCTGGCGTTGGTCGCGATCATGATTTACGGCATATGGACTTATGTCGGCTTTGATACGGTGATCTTTCTGGCGGGGCTGGGCGCGATTCCAAATGAGCTATATGAGGTGGCAGATATAGACGGGGCAGGAGGCTGGGCGCAATTTCGGCATGTGACGCTGCCACTGCTCTCGCCGACGATCTACTTCCTGTCTTTGTATGCGGTGATTGGTACGTTTAAGGCTTTCAATCATATTTTCGTGTTACGGCAGGCGGCGGCGCTGGGTACTACGGACACGGCAAGCATCGTCATTTTTCAGGCATTCAAGCGTGATACGCGGTACGGGTACGCGTCTGCGCTGGCCATTCTGCTTCTGCTAATCATCATGGTCATTACCTTGGTCAACAACCGAATTGCCAGCAGGAGAGTCTTCTATGGCTAGCGGGGCAGTCGGCGTAAGCAGAGTTCGGACCCGGCTGGCGGACCCGGCTGTGCGTCGAGTCGCGATCACCCAGGCCATAATTTATTTTATATTGATTGTTGGGGCGGCCGTCTCGATCTTGCCGTTTCTTTACACTGTCAGTGTTTCGCTGATGAATTTGACCGAGGCAACAGGGGGGCGGGCGCTGCCTACCACGCCACAGTGGAATAACTACGTCGAGGCCTGGCACGATGCGCAGTTTTCGCTGTACTTCATGAACAGCGTCAAGATAACACTTATTTCGGTTGGCGGTGCATTGGTCTTTTGCGCGCTGGCGGCCTACGCCTTTGCGCAGATGGAGTTTCCCGGGAAGACTTTTCTCTTCACGTTGCTGCTCTCGACTTTGATGTTGCCTGAGGCCATAACCTGGGTGCCTAATTTCATCACTGTATCCTGGTTGGGGCGCATCAGCCCGGTTCCCTGGCTCAACAACTGGCCTTCGTTGACGATTCCATTTATGGCGAGCGCATTTGGCATTTTCCTACTACGTCAGTTCTTTCAGCAGATCCCGCAGGAGTTGTGGGACTCTGCACAGATAGATGGATCGGGGCACCTGCGTTACCTTATCAAAGTCGTCCTGCCGCTTTCGAGCGCCGCGGTGATGACGCTGGTGCTGTTTGGATTTGTAGGCGCCTGGAACGCCTTGGCCTGGCCGATACTTGTGACGACCACTCCGGATTGGCGGCCGATTTCGTACGGCTTGCTCTCCTTTTTGGACGAAGCTGGGGCGCTATTGCATTTGCAGATGGCGGGGGCGATAATCACGATGTTGCCAATCGTGGTTCTCTATTTCTTTACGCAGCGCCATTTCATCGAGGGAATCGCCACGACGGGTTTGAAGGGTTAAAGGATGGATTCGGCTGAGCTCAGGAAAATACGCGTCCAAGAGGGTTGGACAGCGACTTTCAAAACGTGATTTACGCATAGGTATTCAAACACTAGAGGAGATCACACCTTATGAATACAAAACGTATGTGGATGCTGGCCGCGCTCATGGTGGGCGTGCTGGTTCTGGCCGGGTGTCCGGCCCCGGCAGCCCAGGCGCCGGCGGCGATGGAGGAGGAAGCTCCTGCCGAAGAGGCGATGGACTCGGGGCCGTGCGCTCCGGCGGCAGACGGCCCGCTGGCAGGCATTGACCCGCGCGGTCAGACGATCGTCTGGTGGCACCAGCACAGCGGATCACGCGAGGAGAAGCTGGCGGTCATTGTTGAAGACTACAACGCCAACAATGAGTGCGGTATAGTCCTTGACGCTCAGAACCAGGGCGGTTACAACGATATCCGCGACAAGGTCAACGCCAGCACGGCGTCGGGTGAGCAGCCGGCGAGCCTGATTGTCGGCTATCAGAACGACCAGGCATTCTACCAGCTGAATGAAGTGCTGGCCGACTTCGACAAGTTCATTGATGACCCGAATTGGGGTCTGTCGGCAGAAGAGAGGGACGATTACTTCGCGAGTTTCATTGAGCAGGGCGTCCACCCTGTCTTTGACGGCCAGCGGCTAGGGTTCCCTCCCAACCGCTCGATGGAGGTCCTGTACTACAACCTGACCTGGCTGGAAGAGTTAGGTTTTGACGGACCGCCGGCGACACCGGCAGAGTTTGAGGAGATGGCATGCGCGGCGGCGGAAGCGAACGGTGACGGCACGGGCGGCTACATCTTGCGGGATGACGCCTCGGCAACGGCTTCCTGGACTTTCGCGCTTGGCGGCGACGTGTTGAACGAGGACAACACAGGCTATGTCTACAACGGTCAGGCCACCATCGACGCCATGACGATGCTGAAGCGCATGTTGGATAACGGGTGCGCCTACTTCTTTACGGAGGGTTACCCGAATCCAGAGTTTGCGGCGCGGCGGGCCAGCTTCACGCAGGGATCCAGTTCCGGTCTGCCCTTCTATGCCAACGACATTGTTACGATCGCTGAAGAGCAGGGACGCGACATGGATGAGTGGGGCGTGACTGCGATTCCGCACACGACTGAGAATCCGGTGCAGAACATCTACGGCGCGGACGTCATGATTACGGCCGGTCAGCCGGAGCAGGAGTTGGCTGCGTGGCTGTTTATCAAGTGGTTTACTTCACCGGAAGTTCAGGCGCGTTGGGTCGAGGCGAGCAACTACTTCCCCACCCGCGCAGGAACGGAAGCGCATCTGAGCGGCTATGTGGAGGAGAACCCTCAGTATGGCGAGGCTCTGGCCCTGTTGGGTCACGGCGCGTATGAACCGCAGCTCATCTCTTACCAGGCTGTGCGCGACGCCGCGGAAACTGCCTTCAATGAGATCATGCAGGGCGCGGACATCCAGGCAACGCTTGACGCGTTGACGGAGACGGCCAATGAGTTGCAGGAAGAACTGATGGGTGAGGTGCAGTAGGAGGGAGTCTCCGATGCTTTAGCAGCATCGAGCAGACAGAATTACATGTCAGGAAGAGTGGAGGGGTTGCCCCTCCACTCTTTTTGTTTCAGGATTTTGATTCTTGGGAGGTCTTGCTGTCCCCTCTGGGCCCTCTACGCGGCCGGCTGCGAAAGTCCAATTGCTGGAAGCGCTCGAAGTGTCGTTTACTGCCGTCCTCCTGCTCCTCGCCACCCCACTCTCGCATGCGTTTTTCGGTGGCCTCCAGGTCGTCGAACTGGCTTTCATGACAGAGGATAGCCTTGATTTTCAGTTCGAGGTCATCTGAAATATCGACTTCAACATCGGCCTCTTCTCCATGGCTGATGTAGAGCTGGCTTATATTGTGGGGAGGATAGCCCTCGTTGGTGAGGTCGGGATAGAACATGGGGTTATCGGCCGCCGGGAAGATGGCCTCGAGGGCGATGAGGCCGGCGTTGCGGTGATCGGGATGGTTGATGTAACCACGCCCAGAGATATAGCGGTCGGGACTGTTGCAGATGACTATCTGCGGTCGAATACGGCGGATTTCGCGACACACACGCTTACGGATTTCGGGGGTTGGGCGCAGGAAGCCGTCCTCTTCGTCCATAAACAGGACGTCCTTGACACCGCACAGGGCGGCCGCCTTGCGCTGTTCCTCTTTCCGCATCAGGATCAGCTGGTGTCGGGTGACGAGCGGGTTGTGGTTGCCTTTGTCACCGTTGGTCAGAATCATGTAGGTGACTTCGATGCCCTGACGGGCCATCTGGATGGCGGAACCGGCGCAAGAGAAGTCGGGGTCATCCGGGTGCGCCATGATGATCAGGACGCGCTCCACTTCCGACCAGTCGGGTGGGTTCACTTCGCGGGAATCGGTCATTTGCTTTTCTCCTGAGACGACGGACGAGTCGGCGAACAAAAAAGCCCCTGCGGGCGCAGGGGCAACGTTTCAAATAGAACGGACCGGCCCTGAATGGAGACGTCCTGCCGATTTCGCAGTTCGGACGTGGACTTCACCGGCATTGACGCGAAGGGCGTTAGGAGAGCTGGCCCGTGCGAAGAAGTCGATGTAGGTCAGACCATGTCGAGAGCGTCGTATCCCGGTCCTTCCTCGAAGTACATAGCGTTCAATTCGGTGGTGTAGGCGTATTCTTCCGGCAGATCTTCTTCAGGAAGAATAGCATCTGTCGGGCATTCCGGAACACACGCGCCGCAGTCGATACAGATTTCCGGATCGATATAGTACCAGGGCCATTCCTCTTCGGGCATGCCTGGGATAATGCATTCCACGGGGCAAACCTCTACGCAGGCACCGTCCCGAATGCACAGATCAAATATCACGTGGGTCATGGATTGACTCCTCCATCAAGCTAAGTAGAGCAGAATTTGAATCGGTAACGCCTCTCAGAAAAGCGGCCTACGATTCAAGAGCACCATACAACAGGTTTCATAGCCAGTGCAAATCTTTTTATTGTCTGTTGAACAATAGCATTTTTTGCGATCGATTGGGAATGATTCAGAGGCAGATTCAGACCTTCTTTTACAGAACGAAGTCGGCGCGGCGTAGCGGGGGCAGGCTTCATGGCTGAGACGCTTTGTTTGGGTCAAGATCCGCGAGCATGTTAGCTTACACTTCACTTTCAACCAGGGGAAAC
Source organism: Caldilineaceae bacterium (assembly GCA_958295845.1). GTDB lineage: Bacteria > Chloroflexota > Anaerolineae > Caldilineales > Caldilineaceae > Bin5. The sequence goes on along the minus strand of OY282376.1, from coordinate 1,743,192 downwards.
CTGGGCAAGACGTCTGGATTGACAAGGTTTTCGGCCGGCGGCCAGTATCCGCTGAGCACAGCCGCTGCGTTGGCTATGCCGCCATCGGTTACGTCTTGCATGGCTTGGACTGAGATGGCGCCGACATGGGGCGTGAGAATCACATTGTCGAGCGACAGTAGGGGATGATCCGGTGGTCTCTGTTCTTCGACGAAGACGTCGATGCCTTCAAATGTGTCGATTCCCGCCCCTGCCAGCCTCCCTTTTTGCAACAGATCCACGAGCGCAGTCTCATCAACGATCGCGCCGCGCGACGTGTTGACGAGGTAGGCTCCTGGCTTCATTTTGCTTAGAATTTGACGATCAAGGAGATGGTATGTCTCATCGGTCAGGGGCAGGTGCAGGGACACGTAATCCGACTGTTCGAGAAGGTCTTCGAGGCCCAGCATTTCGACGCCTAGTTCCTCTGCGGCATCTCGGGGCGCGGCCATATTGCGGCGAGTTGCCAACACACGTATTCCGAAACCCTGTGCTCTTTGTGCCACGGCACGGGCAGAGTTACCGAAGCCTATCAGGCCGAGAACGCTGCCGGCCAGACGCTGATTTGTAGAAGCCTGGCTCCGAGCTGTTTTCCAGGCGCCCGCTGTCATTGCCTGAGACATCTGTGGAAGCTTGCGAAGCAGCGCCAGAAGTAGCGCCATTGTATGGTCGGCCTGTTCTTCGACGCAGAAGGTAGGGACATTCGTGACGAGGATGCCCTTGCGGGTGGCGGCGTCGACGTCGATCTTGTCTGTTCCGGTGCCGAGGCGGGAGATCACGCGGCAGCGGCTGAGGCTTTCGATTACGCCTTCTGGCAGCGCAGTAGAGACGACAAAGATGGCGTCGTAGTCGGCAACGCGTGGAACGATCGTGGCGGGCGTATTGGCCTCCACCTCGAAGGGGTGGAGGTGGTGCTCGCGAAAGCGATCCCTTTCGTACTGAGACATTGGAGAAAGTTCCGAGTTCAGACGCACCGCGCGGAAATCTTCGAGATGACTCCAGTCAGACATGGTGTGGCCTTCTCTGATTTTGTTAGCCCAGAGCGCTCGAAGGCAGCTGGCTGCAAGGCTCTGCCAGGCAAAAATTCCGGAAGCCTGCCACCGTTTTGAAACCGTTTGCTCGCAGTCCGGGGCTATAGTATGATTTCGCCGTCTAGGAGTATACTTTCTCCGGTTTTCAACTGTCAATCGCATCCCGCCAGTATTCAGCAACTGCCATAGGAATTGGTTGCGAATTCCCGACCTGAACTAACCTAACTTCCGTGGCTGACATTGGTCAAGCCCGGCCTTCAGACAGTTTCTGCTGCGAAGTCTTGCCGCCCAGTAAACTGTCGAACCTTTCCCTTGGAGGGCCCTAGGTCTTCATTGCCGCTTTGGCCGTAGTTGACTTTCCAATATAAGCTGCGACGGATTCTGCGGTCGTGTGCGAAGCCCGTGTTGCAAGGCGGGGCGGACGACGCCTTGCAAGCCGACCAGGGCATGAAACTGTTGACGGATGTCACTCGTCATATAGGGATGAAGTCGGAGACCGTGTCAAGGCCGAGTAAAACGGTGCCTTGGGTCCGAGAGTTCCACCCTCATGTGCAACATAGCCTCGGTTGGCTGATGCGATAGGAGCAGGGAGTGAAGATTCAGAAGCTTGAGACGGTCTGGTTTGAAGAGCAGTTCAATACGCTCTGGTTGCGGATCCACACCGATGAGGGTCTTATTGGGCTGGGCGAAACGTATTACGTGCCGCGCGCAGTTGCCGCGGTGGTCCACGACGTTTTCGCCAACCTGCTCATAGGGCGCTCCGTTTTCGACATCGAGAACCATTGGAGCAACATGTTCGCAACGGTGAACTTTTTTGGGTTCGCGGGCGCGGAGACGCGCGCCATATCGACGGTTGACGTGGCTCTGTGGGACTTGCTTGGGCAGTACACGGGCCAGCCAATCTACAACCTGCTGGGCGGTCGAAGCCGAGACCGCATTCCCATTTACAACACTTGTGTAAGCCACGGTCCTCACATGGATTACCATTCGTGGATGGAAGGGCGGGCGGGCGAGCTGGCGCAGGAGTTGCTGGCTTCTGGAGTCCGGGCGATGAAGATCTGGCCCTGGGACCAGTTTGGTGTTTCGTTGGGTGGCCCTGTTGGTCAGCGGGCCGGCGTCGGCGCGGTGGGGCCTGTGGGCCACTATCTGGATCCTGATGATCTCAAACGCGGGCTCGAGCCGGTCCAGCAGATTCGGGAGGCGGTTGGTGACGGAATGCAGATCGCGATCGAAGGTCACGCGCGCTGGAATCTGCCGATTGCTATAGACATAGGCCGCGCGCTGGAACCCTACGACATAATGTGGCTGGAAGAGATCATCCCGCCCGACAATGTCGATTCCTATGCCCGATTGGCGGCGGCGACAAAGGTACCTATATGCGTGAGCGAGCGCCTATTTACGCGCTTTGGATTCCGGCAGGTTGTGGAGAAGAACGCGGCCCACATTGTTATGCCCGACATGGCGTGGACCGGGGGCCTGACTGAGACGCGCAAGATCGTCTCTCTGGCGGATACATACTACCTGCCCTTTACCACGCATGACACGATCGGGCCTGTGGCGCTATGGTCGGCCGCCCACCTGGCGGCGCACGCGCCGAATGCCATGATCATGGAGACGGTGCGGGCCTACACGGAGGGCTGGTACAACGAGGTGATGACTGAGCGGCTGGCAATCCGGGACGGTTACATTGAGTTTCCTGACCGGCCCGGGCTGGGGACGGCTCTGCGCCCTGAGGTTCTGGCGCGTAGTGATGTCCACGTGGAGGTCAGCGACGCGTCAAGTCTTAAGGATGTATCGACGGGATAGGGCGCGGTTGGTAACTGCCTGTTCAGACGATTCCCATTTACAGCTAGAGAGAAGATTAGATGAACATGAAAGTGGTGATTGCTTACCCCGGCTTTGGGGATATCGAAATAGAAGCTGAGATTCTCAATGCTGCCGGCCTTGAGATTGAACATGTGGGAAGCCTGGAGACGGAGGAGGCCAGGCAGGCGGCGCGGCAGTGCGATGCTCTGATGGTTACGATCCAGCCGGTCGGGGGGGAGCTCATTCGGAGCTTGGAATGTTGCCGTTTGATCTGCCGGGTTGGAACGGGTCTGGATGCCATAGACATTGATGCGGCAACGGAGCGGGGCATCTGGGTGACGTATGCGCCGGACTATTCGATCGATGAGGTCTCTACGCACGCGATTGCGCTGGTGCTGGCGCAGGCGCGAGGGTTGTCCGGCTTGCTGGGGGCGACGCGCCAAGGCATCTGGAGCAGCGAATCGGGCGGCGTCCTCTACCGGTTCAGCGACCAGACTCTGGGGGTTATCGGTTGCGGGCGGATTGGCCAAGCAACTGCGGCCAAGGGCCGAGGGTTGGGGCTAAGCGTGCTAGCGTATGACCCGTACGTGGACGGGGCGAGGATGGAGGAACTGGGCGTTGAAGTCGTCGACCTGGAGACGGTCCTTCGAAGGTCTGACTATATTTCGTTGCATTCGCCGCTAACAGAAGAAACACGCCAGTTGATTAACGCGGAGACGCTGGCGATGATGAAGCCGACGGCTTATCTGGTGAACGCGGCGCGCGGCGCTTTGGTCGATGAGGACGCGCTGCTGGCGGCAGTTCAGGGGGGCCAGATCGCCGGGGCTGCGCTGGACGTGTTGAATGTCGAACCGGTGGCGGCGGACCACCCTTTTCTGAAGGAAGAGCGCATCTTGCTCACGCCTCATGCCGGGTGGTATTCTGAGGAATCCAAGGTCGACGTGCGCGTGCAGGGGGCGGAAGAGGTGGTACGCGTTTTGCGCGGCGAACGGCCGCGAGCGCCGGTCAATGAGGTCCCGCTAAAATAAGATGCAGTAAAGGAGATCGCTGGAATGACCCACCCACTCTTTGATCTGACAGGCCGCGTTGCAGTCGTATCGGGCGCGGCAAGCGGCATGGGTCGCATCACATCGTTGGGCTTTGCCGAAGTCGGCGCGGATATTGTGCTACTGGACATCAACGAGGCCGGCGCGCAGGAGACCGCACACGAGATTGAAAAGTTGGGCCGAAGGGCCCTGCCTCTCAGATGCGACATTTCGGATCCGGATCAGATCCGGTCCACCTTCGAACGGGTCGACAGCGAATTGGGCAAGGTAGACGTCCTGAGCAACATCGCAGGCGAGGGCATCCGCAACGACCCTCTAGACCTGACTGAGGACGAAATTCAGCAAGTGATGCAGAACCTGGTAGTCGGCCGCTATATCTGCACGCAAGAAGCGGCCAAGCGGATGATGTCTCAAGGGCGGGGTAGCATTTTCAGCATCGTTTCCATCGCCGGCTTGAGCGCCCTAGGCCGCAACCACATTGCCTACAGCATGGCGATGGGCGCGGTTGCAGCAATGACCCGGGAATTGAGCACTGAGTGGAGCAGTCTGGGTGTGCGCGTCAACGCTATTGTATGCGCCCAGATAATGAACGAGGACTTGCGCGTACGGATCGCGGCGGACCCTGTTCTTGGGGCTTCCTACCTGAGGGGCTTGCCGATCGGCCGCATGGGTGATCCGAGCGACATCAAAGGCCCGGCGATATTTCTTGCCTCCGATGCCTCTGGCTGGATGACAGGCGCGTTAATCCCCCTGGATGGCGGGAATCTGGCAAAGAATGTCAGCGGGTCTCATCCGGGCATGCCTGCCGCGGTGCCGAACTAATCCCTGTCCGGCCGGTTGCAGAAAAGCGTGTAGGCGGAAATAGGCTGCGATTGTCCGAGCAACTCTTCACACGGGAGGTATATGTTATGCCCGAGTCAGAGCAACTCCTTTCTCTATTCAGGCAGATGCTGATCATCCGCTACACGGAGGAGCAGCTGGCCCGTTCGCATCAGATGGGTCTGATACATGGCGCCTGCCATACCTACGTCGGGGAAGAGGCAATCGCGACCGGCGTATGCGCGCACCTGCGGCACGATGACGCCGTCTTCAGCACGCACCGGGGGCATGGGCACGCGCTGGCCAAGGGAGTCAGCCCGCGTGAGGTGGTTGCCGAGCTTTTCGGACGCGCGACGGGCTGCTCGCAGGGAAGGGGTGGGAGTATGCACCTCTTCAAACCGGAGGTCGGGATGATGGGAACGAGCGGGATCGTCGGCCCTTGTATTCTGCAGGCAACCGGGGCAGGGTACTCATTCAAACTGCTGAAAAGCGACCAGGTCGGTGTTGCCTTTTTTGGAGACGGAGCGGTGAACAACGGCGCGTTTCACGAAGGTCTGAACCTGGCTAGTATCTGGAAGCTGCCGACGCTGTTCGTGTGCGAAAACAACATGTACGCCACCGAGGTGCCCTTTGCCTATTCGGCAGGCAATCCCCACGTGGGAAATCGAGGACCCGCCTACGGAATAGAGAGCCTCACGGTAGACGGTAATGACGTGCTGGCCGTTTACGAAGCTGCGGAGGAGGCAGTGCAGCGGGCACGCGGGGGAGAAGGGCCCACCTTGATCGAGTGCCTCACCTATCGCACGCGCGCACATTCCGAGGGCATGCGGGACGCTGGGTACCGGACGCCGGAAGAGGTTGAGGCGTGGAAAGAACGGGATCCGATCACGCGGTACAACGATTGGCTCCTGGAGAATGAAGAGGCGGGCACTGAAACGCTGGCTGCGATTGAGGTCGAAGTGAAAGAGATGGTTGCGGATGCGGAGGAGTTCGCTCGCAACAGCCCATGGCCGGAGCCGGACACGGTCAGCGACCATGTATTCAACCAGAGGTGAAGGCCATGCGAGAGTTGACTTACGTTGAAGCCACTCTGGAGGCCCTGGACAGCGCGATGGCGCGCGATCCTTCGATTTTTGTCGTAGGCGAGGGGATCGGCGAACGGGGAGGCAACTTTAACACCACGGTCGGCTTGTACGAGAAGTACGGCCCCGAGCGGTTGTGCGACACGCCGATCAGCGAACGCGGTTTCGTCGGCATGTGCGCGGGTGCGGCCATGACCGGTACGCGTCCTATTGTTGACTTCATGTTCCTGGACTTCATTCTCGATGCTTTTGGCGAACTGGTGAATCAGATCGCCAAGATGCAGTACATGAGCAGCGGCCGCCTAAAGATGCCAATACTTCTGCGGGGCGCGATCGGGATCGGCCACTCGGCTGCGACACACCACTCGGGCAGCTATTACCCTATTTTTGCTCATATTCCCGGATTCAAAGTGGTGGTCCCGGCCATTCCCAGTGACGCAAAAGGGCTTTTCGCTACAGCCTTGCAGAGCGACGACCCTGTGCTTTTTCTTGAGCACAAGTCGCTGTTATTCAATCGCGGCGAGGTGCCTGAAGGTGACTTCACCATCCCCTTTGGGCAGGCGCGCATTGCGCGTGAAGGCGCGGACTGTACAGTCGTCGCTATTGGTTCGATGGTAGACAAGGCGGTCACTGTGTGTGAAAAGCTGGCAGAGGACGGCGTTGCGGCTGAGGTTATCGACCCGCGCACGATCGCTCCCCTCGATACGGCGACGATTTTGGAGTCGGTCCACAAGACGGGACGGCTACTGATCGTGGACGAGACGTTTCAGCCGTGTGGTGTGGGCGCCGAAATCGCGGCGCAGGTCATCGACCAGGGATTTGACGATCTGGACGCGCCGATTCGGCGCCTGAACGGCGCACATGTGCCAACACCTTACAGTCCGCCTCTGGAGCTTGCAATTGTGCCGGAGCAGGACGACATCGAGCAGAACATTCGCGACCTTCTTGCCGAGTAACTGAAATGGTTGAATTCGGCGGGAACGCCTCCACCATCACCTCCACAACGAGGACTGTTCAATAGGGGAGTTTCGATGGCCTACGAAGTGACGATGCCGCGCCTGGGATGGACAATGGAAGAGGGCGTCTTCGGCGAATGGCTGAAACAGGACGGCGATGAGGTCCAGGCTGGGGACCTGCTCTTTACGGTGGAGGGCGACAAGGCTACGCAGGAGGTCGAAGTATTCGAGGCTGGAATCCTGCGGCTCTCAGCCAGTGCGCCCGCACCCGGTGACGTCATTCCCGTGGGAGCGCTGCTGGCCTACATTTTACAGAGCGGGGAATCGATGCCCGCGGAGAGCAGTCAGGCTGCGCCGGCAGATTCGCAACCCGGGCAGGAAGGCACAGTGCCTCAAAAGGCTGGGGTAGAGCCTGCCGGGCAGAAGCGTTTGGCGTCGCAGCGAGTTACTGCAGACGGACGGGGCACGCCAGCGATCAGTCCGCGAGCACGGCGGGTGGCAGCCGAGCTGGGCGTGGATTGGACGCAGCTAACGGGCAGCGGGCGCACGGGACGGATCGTCGAAAGGGATGTACGCGCGGCTGCCGAGACAGTCGTGGAACCAGTGGGTGTGGATATGTCGCCTGTGGCGCGTCGTATGGCTGCGGAGGCGGGCATTTCGCCGGAAGAACTGGCAGCGATCAGGCCGGGCGGCCGCATCCAGCGGGAGGACGTTGAGGCTGCCATCGCGGCTCGACGTCAGCCTGTGCCGGCAAGCGAGACGGCTGCACAGGTCGTTGCACACAGTCGCATTCGCCAGATTACGGCCCAACGCATGGCGGAGAGCGCTCGCACGACGGCCCCTGTCACATTGACCACCGAGGCCGATGCGACTGAATTGGTGGCATTACGCGAACAGCTCAAATCGAGCTATGCCCGCCGAGGGCTGGCTGTGCCCAGCTACAACGACATTTACCTAAAGTTAACGGCAGCGGCTCTGCAGGAACATCCTGTGCTCAACGCTAGCTGGGGTGATGAAGGGATTAATCTTCACGGCGAAATTCACATCGGGTTCGCGGTCGAAACCGAGCGCGGGCTGCTGGCGCCTGTGCTGCGGAACGTACCGGCAAAGTCGTTGCGCCAGGTGGCGGCGGAGAGCGCCAACTTGATCGAAGGGGCACACCAGGAACGCCTGGGCAGCGACGCTATGCAGGGGGGAACTTTCACGATCACGAATCTGGGCATGTACGGCATCGACGCCTTTACCCCCATAATCAACCTTCCACAGGCCGCCATACTTGGCATCGGGCGAATTGTCTGCAAACCGGCCGTCCACGAAGGGGAGGTCGTTCCCCGCCAGATGGTCGCGCTCAGCCTGACATTTGACCATCGTGTCGTAGACGGGGCCCCAGCGGCGCGTTTCCTCAACACTGTGCGCGAATACGTCTCTGAGCCGGTTTTGTGGCTCACGGGGTGACAGCCTTCGGGCCGTCACCATATTTTCGGCAGTCGGTACCTTTCGAACACGCAATTTCGCCTTCTCCCTTCCCGCGAAAGCAAGTCTTTCCAGACTTAACTCACCCAGCCAGAGTGTATCCGGCCGTGCGTAAGCAGCGTACGGCATCTTTGGGCTTGCGTGCACCACGGGCACACCTTGGGTTGAATCAGGACACTCGGCGGCAAAGGATCGTAGGTATTCGGCCCCGGGAAATGGGCTTGACGGCTCGGCGTCAGTGAACTCCTATCGAGAAACGAAAATTGAGCATGTGAAAAAATTGACAATATGTGCGAATTCCTTAGGATTAGCTGAAGCCCCGTCAATCGAACTGCTTGCGTAGTAACATTAGAATTCACAGAAGGAGATATCCAACTATGACGCAAAGAGAGACCCTGTCCAGACGAACTTTTCTCAAAGTTGGGGGAACGATTGCCGGCGCCGCTGCTCTGGCGGCATGCGCGCCAGTCGCGCCGGCTGACGAAGGGGCGATGGGCGAAGCGCCAATGGCGGAGCGCACCACGATTCGTTACGGGCGCCATGATCCTGCCGCCGGTGTTGCAACGACCCTAGAATCGTTCCATGAAGAGTATCCCGATATCGAAGTCAGTGTGGAGCAGATCGGCGAGTTTCACGCCAAGATTCCGGCCCTGGCTGCAGCAGGCACGCTCCCTGACGTCGTTCGCAGTTGGGAAGCGATGGCTCTTGATATGGGCCGCAATAATCAGTTTATCGATGTTCAGCCTTATGTCGATGGCCAACCCGATTTCGAGCCCGACGACTTCTACGAGAATTGGTGGAATTATCCGATCGTCGAAGGTAAGCGTTTTGGCGTTCCCGACGCGGCGGCACCCCATGTGACCTTCTACAACGCAGATCTTTTCGACGCCGCAGGTGTCGAGTATCCCGACAAGGACAGCTTTACCTGGACCGACTTTGAAGAGAAGGCCCGCGCCATCAGCGATCCCGACAACAAGATCTGGGGTTCGGAGACGATTCCGGTTGGCTGGCACATGTTCAGTGTCAAGCAGGCCTGGCAGAACGGCGGCAGCTTCTACAGCGAGGACTTCCTGGAAAGCAGGCTTGACAAGGAAGAGACGATCCAGGCGATTCAGTTCTGGGCGGACATGCTGCTCGACGGTAATGTGATGCCGTCACCATCGCAGATTATTGGGATTGGCGGCTCAGGCGCGGCAGCGGAGCTGCTGTCGGCCGGCAACATTGGAATGCAGCGCATGGGGTCCTGGATCACGGGAAGCCTTGTTGACGCCGGATTCCGCTTCAATGTTGTTGCCGAGCCCAGCCAAACGCAGCGCGATACCATCACGCACGGTGCGTTCAACAACATTGCCACGACATCGGAATACAAGGATATCGCTTGGACTTGGCTCAACTACAACACGAGCACACAGGGCATCTACAACTACGCCTCGGAAGCGAATTTCCCTGGAACGCGTCGCTCATCCAATGCGATCGAACCGTTCCCCTGGGTCGCGGAGGTTGACTTCGCGGTGGATTGGGACGTGATTCCCGACGCGTTGGACTATGGACACATTCTGCCAGGACCGGCCAATGAGGGCGAAGCTTTGAATCTGATCGGCAACGCTCTTGAGAAAGTGTATGCCGGCGATGCCAAGGCCGCGGAAATCTTCCCTGATGTTTCGCCGAAGGTCACGGCCGTCATTTCGGACATTTAGACTGCAATTTTGAAACTCTAGAAACAGCGAAGGCCCACGGAGGCATAGGGTAATCCTATTGCCTTCGTGGTCTTCGTTTGTGAAAAAGACTGCGCTTGCGCGAAGCAGCCATGACAAAGGACCAGGATGGCCAGGCGGTAAGTAGGCGCGTCATTGAGGCATATATCTGTGACCACAACCGGCCTTACACCGCGCAGTAGTATTTGGCGAAGCAGGCGTTTCCACGATGCCATTGTTGCTTACGCCTTCATCTTGCCTTGGGTTATTGGCTTTATCCTCTTCGTCGGCGGCCCCATCATTGCGTCATTCGTCCTCAGTTTCTTTCGCTGGAAGATGATCGCGCCCCCCAGGTTCTATGGGCTCACGCATTACATTAGCATGGTCACCACAGACGAGTTGTTTCGCATTTCGATCTGGGTGACATTCAAATTTGTGCTGATTTCCGTTCCGATTGGCCAGGTGTTGGCGCTGGGGCTGGCATTGCTCCTGAATCAGCGAATTCGACTTCTGGGATTCTGGCGTTCGGCCTTCTATTTGCCGGCGGTGGTCAGCGGCGTGGCCGGGTCCGTCATTTGGGTGTGGATGTATCACGCTGAACTGGGAATCGTGAACAATGGTTTGGAGATGATGGGTCTGGAAGGTCGAAACTGGCTGTTTGACAGGGAGGTGGTGTTGGGTTCACTGATCGTCAAGAGCCTCTGGAACGTCGGCATTCCCATGGTCATCTATCTGGCAGCTTTGCAAGGGCTTCCGCAGCAACTGTACGAAGCGGCTGATATAGATGGCGCCGGTGAAGTTTCAAAATTCTTCTCTATTACGTTGCCAATGTTGTCTCCTGCCATCTTTTTCAACGTCGTCATGGGGATCATCGCGTCGGTGCAGACTTTCGCCGAACCTTATGTGATGACCGGAGGCGGCCCGGACAATGCAACGCTCTTTCTGGGCCTCCATCTTTACAAGAACGCTTTCTCTTTCCTCAAAATGGGATATGCCTCTGCCATGGCCTGGATTATGTTCCTGCTCATTTTTGGGCTGACTGTATTCCAGTTCCGCCTTGCTGGTCGCTGGGTCTATTACGAGGGCGGCGAGCGCTAGCCCAGCGGGAGAAGTGATAATGGTAGTTGGCAACGAAACAGTTCCAACAACTGAACGTCTGGGCAGCGAGCGATACACACGCCCCAGCAGAATGCGTACCCACCTGCTGGGCAATCGATTCCAGACCGGCCTTGTGCGGTTGTTAGTGATTTACGCGCTTCTCATTTTGGCGGCGTTTCTGTTCTTATTGCCATTCTATTGGATGTTGAACACGGCTCTCAAGCCCTCCAACCAGGTCTTTACGTTACCGCCCACGTGGATACCCAAGCCGGTAATGTGGTCGAATTTCATCACAGCATTTACGATGCAGTACGAGACGGATCCGCCCGTCTATACGTATGCGATCAACACGATGATCGTATCCGTGAATGGAGTCGTCTCGACGATATTCTCCAGTGCGCTGGTGGCCTATGCATTCGCCCGGCTGGAGTTCCCGGGCAAAAACGTCATCTTCCTGGGGATCCTGAGTACGCTCATGATTCCATTCGCAGTGGTAATGGTGCCTCAGTTTATCATTTGGCAAAGGCTCGGCTGGCTGGACACGTTGTGGCCCCTGATGATTCCGCACTGGTTTGGGTCGGCATGGAACATCTTTTTGCTGCGTCAGTTTTTCATGACGATTCCCAGGGAGTATGACGAAGCGGCCTATCTCGATGGCGCGTCGCGGTGGCATATCTTCATCCGAGTCATCTTGCCGCTGTCCAAGCCGGCGCTGGGGGCTGTCGCTGTGTTCGCCTTCGTTTTCTTTTGGAACGACTTCCTCGGCCCGCTAATCATTCTTTCGACGCCGGAAAACTTTACGTTGACGCTTTTCCTGGCGAATTTCAGCGTGGCCTATCGGGGAACACCGTGGCATCTGTACATGGCCGCGGCGCTGATCATCATTCTCCCCTGCCTGATTTTGTTTTTCTTCTCTCAGAACGCCTTTTTGAAGGGGATCACGGTTACGGACATGAAGGGTTAGCGTCCACCGTCTCGTTCTTGAGTTTTCCTGCAGTTCCTTCCTTCATATAAGCTGAGGCACAAATGAAAATCAAAAAGATCCGTGCATTTGAGATTGCGGCGGAGGCGCGGCCGCAGACGAAGCCGCGCACGCCAAGCCGGGCCGACACCTTTCACATGAACCGACCGATGGCGCGTTATGACCGCTTTCCCAACGGTGAGGGGCACGTCTCGATGGCCCCTTGGAAGCGGCCGGCCGTGTTGGTTACAGCAGAGGATGGCACGCAAGGGTTCGGCATCTCCTTGTACGGGCCGGTCGTGGCGGGCTTGATCAATGAACATTTCGGCCCGAATCTGATTGGTGAGAATGCCATGGCCACTGAGAAACTGTGGGACATGATGGTGCGGCTCTCGACTGCCTTCAGCCCTACCAGCATGACCAGTTACGCTATCAGCGCGCTCGACGTGGCTCTGTGGGACCTCAAAGGGAAATTGCTGGGACTGCCGGTGTACGAGCTGCTGGGAGGGCCGCAGAAGGAGAAGATCTTCTGCTACGCATCGGGGTTCGACCAGGAATGGTACATGGAGCTGGGCTTCAAGGCCACGAAGCTATTCAGCCCGTGGGGACCTGAACAGGGGCTGGAGGGTCTCAACAGGCTGGAAGAACTCGTGGCAAGCACGCGCGAAACCATCGGCGACGACGTGGAGTTGATGTTGGATGGTTGGACGGCATATGATCCAGAATATACTGTGCGTGTGGCCGAGCGGATGCGACCCTACAATCTCAAATGGCTGGAAGACTATATCCAGCCGGAAGATCTACTGGGCTACGAGTCGATTCGTCAGCGATTGCCCTGGCAGACCCTAGCCACCGGCGAACACTGGTACAATCTGGCGCCCTTCGCCCATGCTGCAGGCAAGCGGCTGGTGGACATCTTCCAGCCTGATGTGCTGTGGTGCGGCGGTATCACCGCGGCGGCCAAGATCTGCCATTTGGCGCAGGCGAATAACATTTCCGTCATCGCTCACGGCGGGATGAACTACCCCTTCGGCCAGCATCTTTCCATGGCAATGCCGGCGGTCACATGGGGCGAGCGCTCAGAGAGCGTCTCCGCTCCCGGTGTGCCACTGGCGGAGATGGTCAAGCTGCCCGGTACGGCGGTGATCGAGGACGGTTACGTGCGTCCGAGCGATGCCCCGGGATTTGGCCTTGAAATTGACGAATCGTGGCTGGAGCAGGTCACAGTCTGAACTGAGGCCAGTAAGATTATCGTTTGAGAGCAGATACACTCCCTAACGTTTCACTAAACTGGAGACAAGGTCATGGAACTCGGCTATTTTCTGATGCCCGTTCACCCGCCCGATAAGGACTTTACGCAGGGTCTTGAAGAGGACATGGAGTTGATCGTGCGGGCGGAGGCGCTAGGGTACTCCGAGGCCTGGATTGGCCAGCATCACTCGGTGAAATGGGAGCCGATGCCCTCGAACGACGTCTTTATCGCCAATGCGATGGCTCGCACCAGTACGATCAAGTTCGGCACGGGCGTGACTATTGCGCCGTTCCATCACCCGGTCAATGTGGCGGTCCGGCTGTCGATGCTAGACCACCTATCACGCGGCCGGCTGATGTGCGGATTCGGCCAGACCGGCATCCCCACCGACCTCAGCCTATTCGACCTGCCAGCGGACCCGCGGACGCTGGGCCTGATGACTGTCGAGAGCATCAACATGGTGTTGAAGTTGTGGACGACAGACGCGCCTTTCGACTTCAAGGGCGACTACTGGCATATCCATATCGATGAGACCCGCCCGGACATTGGTTTGGGCGAGATCCTGCGGCCCTACCAGAAGCCGCATCCGCCTGTGGCGATGGCGATCCTGAAGGGCACTTCGATGGCCGCGCGCATGGCAGGGCAGCGGGGATTTCTTCCTGTAAGCACGAATCTGGTCCCTGTAGGAACTTTGGCGCAGCACTGGGAAACCTTCAGCGCCGGCGCCAAGGAGGCCGGGCGGGAAGCGCCCGATCGTAAAGAGTGGCGCGTGGCGCGTAACATCTTCGTCGGGGAGACGAAAGAGGAGGCGTTTGACTTTGCGCTCAACAGCGCCTTCGGACGCTCCTTCGAGTACCTGATCAATTTGATCGGACCCGGCCGCTTAGACGGGTGGAAGGAGGATCCGGAGATGCCGGACGAGGAGGTTACCGCGGAATACGCGGTGCGGCGCTTGGCAATCGTCGGGGACCCAGATGAGTGCATTCGTCGCCTGCAGGAAATTTGCGACGTGACGGGCGGGTTCGGCACTTTGCTTGCTATCGGTCACGACTGGGACGACAAGCCGCGCTGGCTGCGCTCGATGGAGCTGCTGAAGAATGAGGTAGTTCCGGCCTTGTAGACAGTTGTCGCATCTGTCGGGAAGGATTACACGGCATCCGGTCGGCTGCGATGTGGTCGGCGCTTCACCTTCAGAACTCCACATAACCCGTTAAGCCGGGAACAGGGACTGCATCGGGAAGGAGATGATTCCCCCTTTGACTCGAGTCTGTTCTTTGACAAGCTAGTTTCGTACAGGAATTGAGGGTTTGGGCCGTGTGTGGCCCGGACTTTGGAGAAATCAGAGTCAAGAATTCTTGACAATAGAGGTCTCTTGCGCTATACGATACTCGGTCAATGAATGACTCTTGTAATTCCTTCTTGTTCCCCCGGCAAGCTGCTTCCAGGCTACAACCCTATTGATAGCTCACCTTCTGTCACACGCTTGTGTGATCCTTTTCCATACCATCCAATTTTCCAAAGGAGCAAGAAATGACGGAACAGAAACTCAATCGCGAAGTAACAAAAGGATTGGCGACTGGCCAGCTTAGCCGAAGGCAGTTTTTGCGCGCAACGGGGGGGCTCACGCTGGCCTCTGTGGTAGCGGCCTGCGCCGCGCCGGCCCCGGATAGCGGCGGGGACAGCGGAGAAGCGGAAGAGGCCATGGCCGAAGCCCAGGGAATCACAATGCTGATCCGCTCCGACATCCGCAGCGCTTACGCAGCGGATGATGCCGTGGAGCGCTGGAACGATGAATTTGAGGCGCAGGTTGCCATCGAGGAACCGGCCGGCAGTCCGGACACGAAGATTCAGGCTGCCCAGGCGGCCGGCGATCTAATCTGGGACGCCTACGCGGTCGTCGTCTTTCCATGGGACGCTCCCAGGTGGCACAGTCGAGGCTTGATTCAGTCGATGGACGAGTATATCGAAGCATCGTCGATTCCGGGCTCAGACGAGGTCGTGCCGGGGATCATTCCTTCGATTTTCGAGGTTCACAAGATCGAGGGGAGCCAGTATGGCATCCCGGGCAATGTCGGTAGTGTGGCATTGGGGTGGTTCTGGGAGCCGATGGAGAAGGCCGGTTTTGACAGCCAGCCGATGACCTGGGACGCGGTTCGGGAAGCGGCCGAAAAGATCGCGGAGACAAGCCCGGACCTGACCCCTTACGATGCTTCTTGCACGCCTCTTTGCGATCTGTATGCCATGATTTGGGGGGCAACCGAGACGCCGATAAACGACGACGGTCTGATTGACCTCTCCGGCGAGGCGAGCCTTGCCTCTCTGACGTGGATTCGGGAAATGGTTGAAGACGGCCTGATGGCGTCGGCAACTGGCGAAAACTTCGGCAACTGGCTAAAGGGCGGTACGGCGCTGCTGACCTCGTTCGACGTCCACGGCACAATGGCCCAGCAGACATTCGGACAGGAGATGGCTACGACCGGGATTAACTTCTTCCGAGAGGATCCTGAAGTTGCCGGCACAAAGGCAGGCACTCCATTCTGGATCAACTCCACCGCACTGTTGAACAAGGCTGCCAACCCGCAAGGCGCGGTTGACTTCACCCTCTGGTGGTTTGGTCCGGAGAACAAGGCCACGGGCAAGCAGATCACAGAAGTTGCTGCCAAGCCCTGCTACCAGTACACGTACGACGAATTTGTCCAGGACGACCCGGTGCAGCAGTGGCAACTTGAAGGCATTGAGTTGGTGCGCAATTCGGTCTGGTTCCCGTCCAACCTGTTCTTCGGACTCCAGAACAGCAATATCGGCCCCGAGATGCAGCGGTTGCGCGACGCGACCCAGAGTGTCACGGCTGAAGAGGTCGTTGAAGTCGCGATGGAAGGCATTCAGATAGACCTCGACGAGCTGAAGGAATCCGGCCACTACGATCGAATGATGATGGCCTAACTCTGGCCAGTAGGCAGTCAGCGGCAGCCAGCAGAGGGGCTGCCGCTGATTCGTTCCCCGCCCGTATTTCCAGGAGTCTTCGATGACAGCACAATCGGACAGTGGGGGCGGCGGCCTGTTCGCCGCCATTCGCAGATATCGACAGACAAGTGGTCAGCAGGTTTCCTTCAGGAGGAACAACCTATTGGGCTACCTGTTCATTGCGCCGGCCATGGCTCTCTACCTGACCTTTAACGTTTGGCCGATCTTTCGCGGCATTGCCATGGCGTTTACCGATTATCGCTTTGTCTATCCGGATACGCGCTGGGACTTCAATGGCTTCAGCAACTTTATCAAGATGGTAGGAGACCGGCGTGCGATGGATGCCGCTGCGGTCTCACTGAAGTATCTGGTATTTGTCGCCCCCGCCATGATTCTGATCGCTTTGGTCCTGGCGGTGCTGATTTCCAAAGTCAAAAGGGGGGCCGCTTTCTACCGCTGGGTCGTCTATCTTCCTGCCGTGCTGCCCGTGGCAGTAATCTTTCTGATGTTCGGCGAGATGTACGGTTTTCAGTTTGGATTCATTAACACTGTTTTGCGGGGCTGGGGAATCGAGAATCCTCCTAACTGGCTAGGCGATCGAGATCTGGCCTTACCTTCGATAGGCGCAGCCCATATTTGGATGATTTTCGGTTTTCCAACTCTCCTGTTCCTGATTGGGATCTACAATATCGGCAGCGAAATGTATGAGGCAGCGTCTCTCGACGGGGCGAACGGTTGGCATCAGTTTCTCTATTTGACCGCCCCGCTGCTGAAGCCGACCTTCGCTCTGATCGTCGTGCTCAATCTTCCGCTTTTCGGCGTCGTTGAGCCTATGTTAATTCTCAACAACGGAGGGCCGGCCAACTCCACGCGGACGCTTGGCCTTTATCTCTATCAGCAGGCCTTCGAGGTGGGTGATTTGCGGCTGGGGTATGCCGCGGCGATCAGCCTGGTCATCGGTCTGATCAGTGCACTGATAGCGGGACTAATCTTTCGCTGGTCGAGACAGGACTAAGAGGTTCTCAGAGCGTGGTTTTCATTTGTGAAGTCCACGCTCAGTGCAGAGGTAGGTCTTTAGTGTAAAGGAAGGAATTATGGCGACTGAGACCGAGGTAAGCGGGATTAGCAGGCAAGAGGAGAGGGAGGCTGAGAGCCTGGTGTTCAGGCTGCAGACGTGGCTGCGGCAGACGGACTTCTTTTCGCACGTACTCCTGGCCCTCGTCACCTTCATCGTCTTGTTGCCGCTGATTTGGATCATCTCTACGTCATTCAAGGACAGGCTTGAGTTTTCGACAAATTCGGCAGCTTTGATCCCCAGCAGCTTCAGTCTGGTGAATTATCTGTACATGTTTGAAGCGATCCAGCTGTTGCCCATTTACATGAGAAACAGTTTTATCCTTGCCGCAGGCGTGACGATCATCCAGGTGTTCTGTTCGGCACTGGCCGGATACGCGTTCGCGCGGATGCGCTTTTGGGGCCGGGATTTTATTTTTATCGCAATCATCGTGTCGATGTTCGTTCCCAGGGCCGGAGGTCTGATGGCCCTATACGAGCTAATGACCTTTCTTAAGCTGAGAAACAGTCTTCTCGGCCTGATCCTTCTCTTCGCGGCCGGCCTGCCTGCCGCCATCTTTATAATGCGTCAGGCCTTTCTTGCGATTCCACAGGAGGTAGAAGAGTCGGCTTTCATTGACGGCGCGAACTGGTGGCAGACCTTCTGGAGCATTGCCCTGCCTCTGGCAACCAGCGCGATGGTCATCATCGGAACTCTTTCTTTTGTCGGAGTCTGGAGCGACTACATCATCACGTATACGATGATCGACCGAGACGCGCAGTTGACCATTTCGGTGGGCATCAAAAAGGTGCTGGCCACCAGCTACGAGTCAGCGCTCTCGCCTCGCTTCCGCAATCAGTTCGCTGGCGAAGCCGCCGACGCGACGATGCTCCTGTTCAGCGCTCTGCCGGTCATGATCATTTACGCGTTGATGCAGAAGTGGTTCATGAGGGGGTTGACCGAAGGGGCCATCAAGTTCTAGCTACTGGATCCCAAGTCAGCACCTTTTGTACAGACGGCTGGTCTGAATTTGTCAAAGAGTCCGTCGCCGGGGATGCCCTAGTCCGCGAGCGTTTGCTCGGGTCAGCGAGACTGGGTGGCGGTGGAATTCTTTTGCGGCTTGTACACAATCGTTTCATGCAACATATCGGCGAGTTCCTGATAGGTTACTTCGTTCAGCGCTAAAACCGCATTTCCTCTCAAAAAAATACAACGGCCAGCCCATCGATCTTGGGCTGGCCGGGTCGATCAATAGCAGCTACCAAGTACAACGATAATTTGTAGATTCGGTGCCTTGGGTGGAAGAAAAGTCCTCTACACCAGCCCCAGCTCTTCGTCTATCTCCAACTGGTAAGCGTCGACCTTCTCCGACAGCACCTCATCCATAGTCAGTGCGCGGCCCGCCACATTGGATTCCAACATGGCGTAGGTGAGCGCTACGGAACGCGCGCCCTGGGCGGCGTCGACTTCGATGCTGCCGCCGTCCTCTATTGCCAGACCGAGTTCGCCATACTCGACGGCGAGCAGTTTGCGATCGGTTTCCTGGAAAGGAAAGTTGTAGCCCCAGAGGCGGTCGCCGCCGAAGAGTGCAGCGGTCATCGGCTCAAGGTGGAAGTCCGGCACCAGGTCGAGAAGGCTTTCGTCGCAGATCGATTCGCCGTCCTTGTGTAGTGTTATGAGCTGGCCGGAGCGGTCCGAGGGCAGCTCAAGCGAACCGGCAGAGCCGTGGATCTGCCTCGTCCAGACACCCTGACCGTGGGCGGCGTGATCCTCGATGTATTGGGCGACTGCGCCATTCTCAAAGAGCAGCGTGGCGTAGGAGGCGTCTTCAGCGGTGGCCTCAAACTGCGCAGGCATCTCCTGCTGCCATCTGGCGTATACACCGGAAGGGTTGCTTGTGGAACGACCTGACGGGCCGGCGGCAGGGTTGTACCGGATCGGTTCGTGCAGCCGCGATATTGCGTAGACAGTACGAACCGGGCCGAGGAAGAACTCAAGAATGTCAGAGAAATGGACACCCACATCCAACAGGACCCCGCTCTGGTTTTTCTGATGCCGCCATACAGTGATAGTCATGTGGCTGCCACCGCCCATCGTGTTGTGTATCATCAGCCGAGGCGAGCCAATTACACCTGCGTCCAACAGTGCTTTGCCAAGCCGGTTCATAGGATCGCGGCGGTAGTTTTCAGCTACGCTGACTATGCTGCCGCTGCGCTCAGCAGCCCGTTGTATACGATTGCTGGCGCGTACAGTGAGGCCGACCGGTTTTTCGATCATGGCATGCCAGCCGCGCGCAATTGCTTCCTCGGCGACAGTGTGATGGTGGCGGGGCGTGGTCGTGATGTCCACGGCAACCACACCGAGTGCTTCCAGCTCCTCTAAGCTTTCAACGACCTGCGGGCGGGTGCCCAAGCGCTCTTCGGCGTCGTCCGCCAAGGATTCGGCGTTGGCTCGAACGGGGTCACAGGCGCCAACCAACTCAAATGGGGAGAGCCCGGCGTTATGCAGTTCGGCCAAGCCGTAGAGATGGCGATGGCCCATTCCACCGCAACCGACGATTGCGAGAGGGATTTTGTCCATGATGGTTCCTTTTTGAGATGAAGTGGCTCACGAATCGCAATTTCATGCCAAGACACGCGCGCACGAAACGAATATGCACCGGCTAATTCTCACTCTTGGCGAGTTGAACGCTGGACGCGAAAAACAGTAGGGGCAGAGTCAGGTCAAGAACAGTCCACAGCCAGCCGATGTTGTTCTCAGGGTTAGAGAATTGGAATCCAATCCAGTTCCACAGAAGACCGAAAAACAGGGCTATACTCAGATAGAGAACCGCGTTGGCTTCAATGTACTCTCGGGTAACGGCTTCCTCGGACGAGGCATCCACTGTACGTTTGCGCTGGTAGGCGTAGTACACCACAATAATCATGCCCAACACGAGGAGTGGATCAAGGATTCGGTAAACAGTTTCGGCGGCGGCGTCACCAGTTGGGTCATAGAATTGGGAGGCGATGTATTGCACATAGGCCACTACGGCCAGAACCTTCAAATAGATTGAGAATAACGACTTCATAATCCTCCTCCTTGAGAATTCATATTTCAGGTAGACTTCCTTGTGTCACCCGGAATGCGCACATATTTCGTTTCGAAAAGGGGCCTCGTTTGCAGCAATTTGGGTGAATTGTGTTCTTCTCTGCAGGTGCCAAGGCTGGAGTCGGTAAAGAAAATATAACTCATTCGCTTGCCTTTGGAAAAGCGGGTTTTGGGCCTCCATAGGCGAACGCGAGTACTCGAAAGAGACAAAAATTAGCGTCAGTTGGATTCACCAAAGTGCAGACTGGCGATGGTTTTCTCCGGTTCCCAGACGCCTAACTCTACTGTCGGTTGCTGGGTATCGAAGTCGTAGACGACAAGCCTCAGTTCGTATTCGCCGGACGGGAGATCGGGCGGCAATTCCAGGTGTAAAAGGGTATCGAACTGTTCTGACGGCCCTTCGTCTCCAGTGTAAGAGTGATCCGGTTTCCAGAGGACCGCGTCTTTCTGATAGACACCGGCGCCTTCTGAATCGTGCAAGCGCAGGGATACCGCGAAATCAGTTGCCAGTTCGGGTGCGGTCTGCCAATGCAAGCCGACCCAGACGTTTCTGTTTTCGCCCAGATCGAAGAACTCCTGTTGGGGCAGGCTTTCTACGTCATACTCTAGAGAAAACGCTTGAAGCTCAATGCCCCTGTCGTAAGAAACAGTCAGTGGATAGGAGTGGTCATAGAAAGACCAAGGGTGCTCCAGAGAGACATCTGTATAAGTGTGAAGGATAAAAGTCTCGTGATTTTCGCTTTCCTGGTATCTCCCGTACTTGCCGAGAAGAAAGGCCAGTCGGTCATTTTCGTCGCCGGTCCAGATGTCAGAAATGTTCCACTCCACAACCTTCACGATAGAGGGGTTCCCAATAGAGGAAAGCGTGGATTCAATCTCCTGCGCCAAGTTGGGCAATGCAGAATGAAACAGAAAGGCGGGCGTTTCACCCTGATAGAGATAGTCGAATGTATAGCTTCGATAGGCGTCATGAATGAAGAGGAGCCTTTGACCGTCCGGAATCAGATAGACCTTGTCGGTGAAAGAGGGCTGTGCGTTGAGAAAGTCGACAAAATCTGACCACTCCACTTCGTACTCGCTACTGAGTTGTGGCGACTCCGCCCATTTCTGGAAGTAGGTTTGATGAGTGAATACGCCCTGAACCAATACTAAGGCGGAGAGAAGGATGCCGATCGCCGTGGAAAACGTCACTCCGTTGATCTGGAATAACTGTTTCTGCTTACCCTTCAGAGCCGAAAGTCGGCTGCGCAGTAGCTGCAGCATTTCCCAGATTCCGAAGGCCGCCAGCAGGAAAACGGCCGGCGAGGCTCCGATCATGCGAATTGTGTGAGGAACGACATCTCTGGCCAAGACGGCAGGTAGCACCATCACACCTAGCCAGAGTGCGAGTAGTCGGCACGCCGGGCTTTTCTTCCAGCGCCACAGGGAGATACCGAGCCCTGACCAGAAGAAGAAGGCCTCCCACGGATTCAGCATCGGCTGGGCAGCGAAGTTGCGTCGCCAAGCCGGGTCGCCTCGAAATCCGAAAGCCAGCAGGTGATCCCATAGATTGAGCAAAAGAACGGTGGAAAAATTCTGCGGGCCTTCGCGAAAGATCCAGAGTTGATTGAGGCGTGTTGAGAAATCTTGAGGATTCAGGACTATATAGATAGCAATGGGAGCAGCCGCCAGGATTGCCACTATTGCGAAGGTTCCTACAGGCCGCAATTCGGTTCGGAGTCTGGAAATAAGACGCGAGATGGTCCTCTGGTACTTTTCGTCGGAACTTTCTTTTCCGACATGGATTAGCAGAGAACTCAGACCAAGGCAGATGAACAGAAGTGGAGTCACTCTTGCTGCTACATACGTGTAATGCAGTAGCCCGGCAAATAGGCCTGCCAAGGCGATTTTCCAAAGGCTTCGGTCCTTCCATCCCCACCACAAAAAAGCCAAGCATAGCGAAAGAAATAGTGGAAGATAGTTGGCCCTGAATGCCATACGCCCTATAATCGTCTGGCCAATTGAAACTGCCAGCAGACCTGCTCCAACGCCGCCGATCAGAAGGCCTCGCCAAGGGGTTGGATGTCCATCCTCATCTCGATCAAACAGCATGCGCCCCAACCAGAAGACGATGAAGACTGTAATCGAGCCCGCGATAGCCGTCGGCAGGCGGAGAGCGAGCATTGTCTGCCCCAAATACGAAACAGAAAGAGCGATGGCGTAGACAACAAACCCTTCGCGGCCGTCACTTCTGGTGGGACTCCGCGGAGGGAAGAAGATGGCGTGTTCTCCCTGCAGTACCAGGAGGGCATCTACGCCATGAGCTCCTTCGTCGGCGTGTAGGCCAGGCGGTACTTCGCTCAAGCGGTGAAGGCGAAGCATCACAACGACCGCCAATAGCGCAAGCAGGATTCCTCCTACCGCAGCCGTCACGAGTCGGCGGTCTCTTCTAAACGGTCCTGCAGATTCGGATAGGTTCATTCTGGAGGCTGAACGATCGGGCATGCCCGTCCTTCTTTCTACTGCGATTTCTTGTGGTCAGTTAAAAGGGCGTTTTCATTGCAAGGCAGGGGTGAGACGCCCACAAGTCAACGGGTTTCAGAAACCTGCAATCTGATAAAGACGATCTCCGGTTCCCAGCCGCCGAGATCTACCGATGGTTTCAGTGTTTCAATAGGTAGACGACCAGCCGCAATTCGTACT
Organism: Caldilineaceae bacterium; assembly: GCA_958295845.1. Classification (GTDB taxonomy): domain Bacteria; phylum Chloroflexota; class Anaerolineae; order Caldilineales; family Caldilineaceae; genus Bin5. The sequence goes on along the minus strand of OY282376.1, from coordinate 1,720,166 downwards.
CCAAGGGCGGGAGGTCTGACGGAAACTCCAGAAATTGCAGCGTGTCTACCAATTTGTCTGGCGACCAACCATTTGTCGGCGTTGGGACCGAGTTTTCGAGGACGGCATCACTTTGAAACACATTCCTGCTCTCATATTCATGTAGGGGCAGCGAATACGACTACGCGATTTCCAAGGCCGGGACTGATTCCACTGCAATACTATCCACCAATGGCGATGTTTGCCAATGGCAAAGAAACGTGGCGACTACGGCTGTTCCTAGCCTTGCCCCTAAGCTAACCCATGGAGAGAAATACCTCCATCCTAGTGAACTGTCAATGGCTCCAGGTAATTTCAAGACGTTCAGCTACATTCAAGTTCGATGTCCTTATACATGTGGATTCGAAAATCGGGATATTCCTGGGTCTCATGTAAGTGTGTGTATTTGCTGAAGAATGCGTCAAGAGCTTCGCTTCCTTCCTCTGACCAGACTATATGGTCATTCCAATCTGCAGTCCTCACAACCGAAACGGTGTCCGTCTCTGCCAGTGCGGACTCTACATTTTTTTCACATGCTGCGGCGGCGTAGAGTGTATGACCTAGGTAGGCATCGAACCACAGTACAAGAAATTAAAGCCATCGTGATCATTGAAACGTTAGGGAAGCGGGTAGACCTCCTTTGCGCTAGAACCACGGTCTTTCAGCGCGTCAGCAAGAACGGCCCATTCTACCTGATTGGCCTTTAAGATTTCAGGCGATCACGTCCGCTTCTGGAAAAGAGTGCGGAATAGGTGAGAAGAGGCGAGGCAGTGCGCACGGCCACAGCTATTGGGACGCCGACGCGCAGCGGTTCGGCCTCACCCTTTTCCACGCAAAAGAGTTAGACGGCTTTGCAACGTTCAGCACAAGTAATGCAAACAGGAAAGGTGCGAAATACGCTGGAAAATACTTTTACGACAGGAGGCCAGCGCACGTGCCACTCATTTCGCCGCGGCGCCAACCCCGCCAAAGTTTGGCAGGGCAAAAACTGAACGAGGGCGGCAAAAGGGTCATCCTGAATGCAAGTCGCCCCAAAGTCGTCTGGCTGATTGAGACCGCCATCGGACTTGAACCTACACCCGCGAAAAAGAGTCCTCGCCAAGGCGACCCTTCACCGGTTTCGTCCCGCCTTAGGAGGATCGGGCCCAGCCACATGACGGCAAATGCCGTGGCGGCGCCGCCCCCAATTCGTTGGCAAGCGGAGAGCCACTTCCGTTCACAGAAGGAAGCGAAAAGACTATGGCGATGCAGTAGGCAAGCAACCCCTCGCACCCTGCCAGTATATTGGGAAAGAATACAGAATGCTCGCCTGGTAAAAGGCTGATGGCATCGAGCCCATTCTCTCCTCCCCCAAATTGATCTCTGGCGGCCATTCATCCAGTCGATAGAATCGAAGAATTGCAACGGCCACCGCCAATGTGGTCAGGATTCCCCCGGATACCTAAGCTATAGGAGGGTGCCCGTGAGACTCGCGCGCGGCAACTGCATCCAACCTGATACGAGCTTTCGACTTCGCGGTCCTTCTTGTCTTTTTCGTTACATTCTGGCTTTGACACTAGAAGAGGGCTAGACCAAGTTAAGCCGAGTTACGCCGGCACTCTTCTTAGTTATGGAACATCAAGCAACCGAAGGCGGGCCAATTCAGTCTCAGCCTCCCAGACTCCAAGTTCCACCGTCGGTTTCAGAGTTGCGAAATCATAGACGACCAGCCGCAACTGATATTCGCCCGCCTCGATACTCGCTGGAATCTCTAAATGGTAAAGTGTTTCGACCGGTAGACCTGGGTTCCAGCCGCTTGTCCGCATATGTTTCGGGTCTAGGAGAACAATGTCCTTCTGGAACACTCCTGTGCCTTCTTCATTGTGGAGGCGAAGGGAAAAGGCGTACTCGACTTCCAGCGCTGGAGCAGTCTGCCATCTGAAGACAACCCATAAGTCGCGTTGGCCTCCCAGGTCGATGGACTGCTGAGGTGAAAGCTGTGCTTCTCCCTGGCCCAGTGCAAAGCCCAGCAAGGTTATTCCGCCGTCGTAGGCGACTGTTGGCGGTCCGATCTGATTGTAGAATGCCCAGGTGGAATCCAGATCAATGTCGGTGTATGTATGAATCCGGAAAAAAGGAAACTGTTCGCTGCCCTGATAGGTCCCATACTTCTCAAGTAACGCCACGGTGTGTTCTTCACCGCCGCCAATCCATGACAGATCGTCGTTCCAATCGATAACCCTGACGCTGGTAAGTTCCTCCCTGGATGCCAAGATGGATTCAATTTTTTGAGGGAGGTGCGTCATCGTCGAGTGAATGACGTGCGCCGGAGCGCTGCTCCGATAGAGGAAGTCAAAACCGTAATGCCCATTTGAAAGGGAATAGGGCAGCAGGTTAACCGCGTTCGCGTCCGGCGGCAGGTCGTTCAGTACTTTAGCTGCTTCCGCTATCTCCGCGTCGGCGGCGGCGTAATAGTTCGGCGTGCCCACCCATTCGTGAAAAAAGGTGCGATAGGTAAGCGTGCCCTGCAACAGCACAAGAAAAGCGGCAAGAATTCCCAGTGAGATGGCAAGGCCCACCTCGCCCCTAGCGAGAAACCGCCTTGTAAGCAGACGGGACATCTCCCATGCGCCGACCCCGACGAGAAGATATATGGCCGGCGCCGCGCCGATTATGCGAAGTGAATTGGGACCGAAGCCTTTGTTGTAGGAAAGCATGGCCGGAAGTAGCATTACGCCCAGCCAAATCAGGAGCAGCCGATAGGGTGGCCGCCGCCAGCGCCACAGCGACATTCCCACTCCGGACCAGAAGAATACGGCCTCCCAAGCATTAAGGACTGGCCTTGCCGCGAAGTTGTACTCCTGATTCCGGTCTCCTTGAAAGCCGAAGAGCAAGAGATAGTCCGCTACATTCTTCAAGAATGCTTCAATGGCTGATCGCTGGCTGTCACGCGAGAGCCAGATCTCCTGGCTGCGAAAGAGGAAGTCCTGGGGATGAAGTAGAAAGTAGAGAAGAATCGGCGCTGCTACCAGTCCGGCTGCTGAAACGAAGACGATCGCCTTCGGCCACTCATTCTTCGCCTTTACCATAGCGGTCGAGCCAAAAGGAATCAGAAAACTCAGTCCCAGAAAGAAAAACAGTAAGGGAGTGAAACGGGCTGGAATATATGTATACGGTATTAGGCCAGTGACTGCACCTGCCGACGCCAACCGCCACCAGTTACCCCAACGCCTGCCCGCTCGACCCCAAGCCCACCACAGTAGAGCCAGACTGAGAGAGAGAATCAGGGGAAGGAAGTTGGCTCTGAACCCCCCGCGCGCCAGAAAGGTCTGGCCCATGGAGGCAGCCAAGAGTCCTGCCCCGATTCCCGCGACTGTCAGTCCTTGCCAGGGCCTTGGGTTCCCGCTTTCCTGGTCCTTACCAAAGAGCAGCAGGCCCAACCAGAAGACAACGAAGACAGTTCCTGCGCTGGCCAGGGCGGCAGGCAAATGGAAGGCCAGCAATGAAGGCCCAAGAAAGCGGGTCGCGAGAGCGGTCACGTAGATAGCCATCGCCTCGCGGCCACTGGCCTTCTCGGCAAAGAAGACTGCGTGCTTTCCCTGTAATACCTGAAGGGCATCAACACCGTTTGCCCCTTCGTCGTTGATAATTCCCGGGGGGGTGTCTGAAAGGTGATAGAAACGAGTCAGAACCACCACAACCGCCAGTGCAAGTACGATTGCCGCTGCAGTCAGCAGAGGTGGGACACGATCTCTACCTATGAACTCTGTTCGTCTGTCTGCAGCTTCACCTGCGTGATTCATCTCCGGCTATCTTTCCTCTGGCTTTTCCACTCATTACAGTCGCGTTCAGCTGGCTTAGCTCCAGGCGGACAGAGCAGTCTTGAGAGACATGCCGACCTGCCGAAGAATCGGCATCGACTGCATGGAACTGAGGGGTTGAGAATATGTCGGCGAGGCGAGACCGGAACTAGAGGTCTGTGACGCTGAACTGCCCTTCGCCACAGCGGTGCTACACGAAGGGATCTCATGAGTCGCGGGACCCTGGACCAAGGCGTTTCAGGGACCTGTCTGGAGCTATGGCAGACTCTTGTCGTGGTGGCTGAGCGGTTCGGCACCGTCTGCAGTGACCAGGAAGGCGTCTTCGAGGCGAATGCAGGTTACGCCGGGGATATAGATTCCCGGCTCCAGCATGATCACATTGCCTTCCTGGAACTGTTCCTGGTTGTAGGGGACGATTCGGGGCGCTTCGTGGCCGGTCAAGCCGATTCCGTGGCCGGTGTGGTGGGGATAAACTTCGTAACCACCGGCAGCCATAAAACTGCGCACTTTGTCGTCCACTTCCCTGGTGATCTCGCCGGGCCGAATGAGAGAGATGGCGTAGGCGAGGGCTTCCTCAACGAATTTATGCATTTGGACTTGCTGGGCCGTTGGCTGCTCTGCATAGTAGGTTGCGCAGCTGTCGGTCCAGTAGCCGTCTACGACGACGCTCAGGTCGAGGATGAAGGAGTCGTTGGCTATAATTTCATAGTCCAGAGGCGCGGCGCTCATGTTGGCGGGTCGGTGGCCGACGATGCAGTCGTTTCCCATCTGACACCATTTGCCGGCCTCCCGCTCCACGGCTGTCTGCACTTCAGTCCAGACGTCGATCTCGCGCTGGCCGAGGCGGACGGCCTTGCGACCGGCGTCGTGGCCTATGGTAACGAGGCGGAAGCCCTCACGAATACGGGCCAGTTCTTCCTCTGTTTTTACTGCGCGCAGTGGCAACAGCCTGCCTTCAAGCGAAAGCGGCTCGCAGCCTGGCAGTTCCCCGAGAAGCGCCTGCCAAATTCCAAGCGTCAGGCTTTTTTCCTCTACACCAACCTTTGCGGGCGGCAAATTGATGTCGGCGGCAAGTTCCCGCAGCGCGTCTGCCAGCCGAGCAGGGGCGTCGATAGGCTGCTGGATGGTATAGCCGACTATGGGCACGTAGGCGCAGCCCGGTTCATCGCCGAAATTCAGGGCCTCTGAAGATCCTTCATCGGCCAGAAGTGTGAAGTTACCGCGTTCGAACAGGAGCAGTGAGGGCGCGGACAGATTCTGGCCTGTCAGCCAGCGAACACTGTCGAAATCCGAGAAAAGCGCTAGTTCGAGGCCGGCTTCCTCAAGTAGCTGAGCCGTACGCTGTCTTTGTTGTCTATGCATTTCGACTTAACTTTCCAGTCATCGATTCACAGGCTGGCGATGCCGAACCTTGTTGCAGATTTCAGTGCAAAAAAGGGCAGATTTGATTCTACCACGGCATTTTGCGCTTGGAATACTCGCGCCCGATGCGGGCCGCTTCCTCGGTTGCCGATCCGACCATCACACCTTCGTCGATACGCTCCACAACATCATGGGGACGCACTCCGTTGAGGAAGAAGACGCCGGCGGAATCGCAAGCCCCTTTCACGCGGGCACGGGCTGCGCCCATTTCCTGCGGATAGGGCGGGTCGTGGGCGTCCGGATGGCCCAGGCTCATGCCCATGTCGCCGGGGCCCCATTCGGCGAAAGCGATGCCGGGCACTGCGGCGCTGGCCTCGGCGTTGGCCAAGGCGCGGCGGTTTTCGATCTTGAGGCCGAGCATGATTTCGCCGTCGGGGTTCAGGGGCCAAACGTCGGCTTTCTGGACGTATTCCTGGGCCGACACGCCCCAGATGGCGGCTGCCATGGACTGACCGCCGGCACCTCTGCGTCCTTGTGACAGCCCGTTGGGGCCGTCCGAGAGTCCGATGTCGTGGACGGGATAGCGAGAGGCTTCGACGAACACACGGACGGCGCCAGGGGTTTCTGCGTGGCAGAGAAGTATGCCGTGAACACCGCGCGCGAGGACCTGCTTGACCATCCAGGCGTTGGCCCGCATGACGTTTTCGTCGGTTCCGTCGGTAGGCAGCGTGCAGATGACGGTAGGCGTTCTGTGTCCGCTGCGCGTCGTGCCGGCGTCGACCAGCCCGCGCATGAAGTTGCCGAGTCCGACGGGATCGAAGGCGCCGTGCTCGAACTCCACCATCAGATAGTCGGCCCAGGTATCACTGTGGGCGGTTCCGTTCTCGTAGGTCAGACCACCGCGTACACCGGAGTAGTAGATTGGTTGTCCGGCTTCCAGCAGTTCGATGGCTCGGTTAATTCGCGGCATTCATCTCCCTCGCTTTGTGATGAGAGTTCAGGATCTTGCCTTTTGGCGTCTAGAGCGCTCGCAGCGGCTCTTCGATCATGCCAATGAGGGCATCAAAAAACTGGGCAGCGCGGACGCCGTCCACGGCGCGGTGGTCGCAGGAGAGGGTCAGGGTCATCATTGGGCGCACGGCAGGCTGCCCATCCACTGCCACGACGCGGTCTGCAATGCGGCCCACGGCCAGGATCGCGGCCTGGGGCGGGTTGACGATGGCGTTGAAGGCGTCTACGCCATACATGCCAAGATTGCTGATGGTAAATGTGCCACCTGCGAAGTTGTCGGCGGTCAGGCCGCCACTGCCGGCACGTGCGACCAGGTCGGCCCTGTGTGCGGCGATTTCTTCGACTCGCAGGCGGTCTGCGTTGTGAACGACGGGCACGAGCAGGCCGTCTTCAACGGCGATCGCCAGGCCGACATTTATTTCCGGATTGGAGACGATTTTGCCGTCGTCCCAGAAGGCGTTGAGACGGGGGAAGCGGGCCAATGAGAGGGCGGCAAGCTTTGTGAGCAGGTCGGTGTATGTGATTTTAGCTCCGTCAGCGGCGCCGGAGGAGAGAATCGTTCGCCAGTTGATCAGTTGGTCCGCGTTTACCTCACGCACAAGGTAGAAGTGGGGAACGCTGGTCCAGCTGCTCGTCAGGCGTTCGGCCATAATCTGCCACATTCGCGAAACTGGTTGCGTTTCCGGTTCGACTGCTGCCGGCGCACGCGCGGGCACTGGCAGGGCTTCTGGCACCGGCTGCGTGGACAGAGGAACGTCGGCGGCGAGCACGGCGCCTTCCGGTCCGCTGCCGGCAAGGGATGCAAGATCTACGCCCCTTTCACGCGCCAGCCGCCGGGCTTTGGGCGAGGCGAGGACGCGCGGGCCGGTACTCAGAGAACGAATGTGGGCCTCTACATCTTCTTTTGAGATGCGGCCGCCAGCCGCCTGGACATTTGCCAGATCGACGCCGTGTTCTGCGGCGATACGTGCGGCAACCGGGCTGGAGGGAAGAGAGGATGACACGCTTGTTTCTTCATCGGGCGCATCTTCGGGTTCGGCCGCTGGAGGCGCCGAAGGCAACTCCTCTCCTTCGGCAGCGATCTGTGCGATCACCTGGCCCACTGGGATCTCATCGCCTTCCTGTGCGGTCACGGCTGTAAGCGTGCCGGAGGCGGGCGCCTCAACCTGCACGTCGACCTTATCTGTGGCGACCTCCATGAGGGGCTCTCCGGCGGTAACAATCTCGCCTTCTTTTTTGAGCCACTTCAGCAAGACACCCTCATCCTGGGCCATGCCAAGAGCCGGCATTATCACTTCTTTGGGCATGCGATCCCCCTTTTTGGGCGTCCTCGAATCAATTGACCGGGATGGTGGGTTAGCTTAACCGCACAGGGTTTTGGCCGTCTCGACAACGTAGTCGGCGTCAGGGATTGTCAGGTCTTCCATTGCTGGCGAGAACGGAACCGGTACGTTCATTGCGCCGATGCGCTTCACCGGGGCGTCAAGATAGTAAAATGCGCCGTCGGCTATGACTGATGCAATTTCACCTGTGACGCCATACTGCCGGTAGCCCTCATCCAGAACCAACGCCCGGCTTGTCTTTTGCGCAGACTGAATGAGGGTATCCGAGTCGAGCGGGTTTGTTGTGCGGGGATCGATCAGCTCTGCACTGATTCCGATCGACGCCAGCTTTTCTGCCGCCTCGAGACCTACGTAAACCATCGAACTGGTTGCAATGATGGTGATGTCCTCACCGGTCCGCTTCACGTCCGCTTGTCCGAGAGGGAGCGTGTACTCTTCTTCCGGCACAGGTCCCTTCTCCTGATACAGCATTTTGTCTTCGAAGACGACGACGGGATTGTCGTCACGGATGGCGCTCTTCATGAGCCCTTTGGCGTCATACGGTGTAGCGGGCAGGGCTACCTTCAGACCGGGGATGTGGCTGAAGAGGGCATGCAGAGACTGGCTATGCTGGGCGGCGGAGCGGCGACTGGCTCCCAAGGTCGTCCGCAGGACCATGGGCACTGTCAGTTTACCGCCGGACATGTAGTGGGTCTTGGCGGCCTGGTTGACCAGTTGATCCATCACCAGGGTAGTGAAGTCGCCGAACATGATATCCACAATGGGCCGCATACCGGTGATGGCGGCACCGACACCGATGCCGGCAATGCCTGCCTCCGATATGGGGGAATCGATGACGCGTTCAGGGCCGAACTCGTCCAACAGGCCGACCAGAACTTTGAAAACCGAGCCGGCTGCTGCGACATCCTCACCAATGACAAAGACGCTCTCATCGCGAGCCATCTCTTCGGAGATAGCTTCAAGGATGGCTTGACCGAATGTTATCTGACGTTCTCCCGGCGCGTGAATGGCCGGGCTGCTAATGGCTCCGTTCTCAAGCGTAGACATGCCGGTCCACCTCGCTTTCACTGGGGAATGACGCCTCTTCGGCGAAGGCAACCGCGTCGTCAACGGCTGTCTTCACTTCCTGCTGGATTCGCTCCAAGACCTGCTTTTCCGCCTGCTTACTTTTCAACAGCCAGTTCTCGAGAAGAATCAACGGGTCCCGCTTGGCCCATTCCGCTTCCTCTTCGCGAGTACGGTATGGGCGGTCGATATCGCCGACATGATGTCCGTGGAAGCGGTAGGTGTTGCAGACGAGGAAGGCCGGTCCGCCTCCTTTGCGCGCCCGTTCGATGACAAGGCGGGCGGTGGCATGCACCGTGCGAATGTCCTGGCCATCAATCGCCTGCGCATGGACGCCGAAACCTGTGGCACGACCGATCATGGAGCCGGCTGCAGCCTTGGAGTTGTGCGTATACTCACCATACTGGTTGTTTTCGCAGACATAGATAACAGGAAGCTTCCAGAGTTGGGCCATATTCATCGACTCGTACAGGAGGCCCTGGCCCAATGCGCCGTCGCCAAAGAAACAGACCGAAACCTGATCGGTTCCGCGAAGTCTTATGGACATGCCAGCGCCGGTGGCGATGCCTGAGCTGCCGCCGACGATGCCATTTGCGCCCAGGTTGCCGGTCTCCTGATCGGCGATATGCATCGAGCCGCCTTTGCCGCGGCAGTAGCCGGCCTCTTTGCCCAGAAGCTCGGCGAACATGCGGTCCAGATCGGCGCCCTTGGCGAGGCAATGACCATGGCCGCGGTGCGTGCTGGTGATGTAATCGTCCTGTCTCAGGGCCTCGCAGACGCCGACGGCAATCGCCTCCTCGCCAATGTAGAGATGGGTAATGCCAGGCATGCGAGCGCTGGTGTAGAGCTCGTTGGCGGTTTCCTCAAAAGTGCGAATCTTGACCATCTGCTCATAGGCTTGGAGCCAGTGCTCGGCGTCCAGTTCAGTTTCGTTCGGGTTGCTGTCGTTCTTTTCGCTCATGGCGTTACTCCATGGATAGGACAGAGAGCTTACCAGTGCATGACCCAGCCACTGTCAACGTTGATGGCCTGGCCGGTGATATTGCGGGCGTGCTCGGAGGCCAGGAAAACGACTGTTGAAGCGATTTCCTCCTGGGAGACGAGGCGGCCCAGAACGGCCAGGCTGCCGATCTTCTCGGTGCACCAATCCTCGTAGGTCGGCCTCTCGTCCTCAGGCAAGTCGGCGGTGGAGAACTTGTGGATCCGCCTTTGGAGGGGGGTGTCGACCATGCCGGGGCAGATTGCGTTGGCACGTATATTGTAGGCGGCAAAGTCCTTGGCGGCAATCTGCATAAAGCTGAGCACCGCGGCTTTGGAGACGCTGTAAGGGGGATCGGTCTGGGAGCCGATCTGGCCGGAGACGGATGAGAAAAAGAGGAAAGTGCCCTGCCGGCGGGCGATCATTGGTTCATAGAATGCGTGGGCGGTGTTGACTGCCCCTAGCACATTCACTTCATGGACGCGGGGCCAGTCAGAGGGTTCCAGGTTCCAGAAGGGGTAGCCGCCTTTGCCCGAGTCGATGCCAACTGTAAATACTACGTGGCGTACCGGTCCGAGTTCGTTTTCGATGCGCGCGGCGGCCGTCTGCAACGCGGCGAAGTCGGTGACATCCACTTGCTGTGAAAATGTATCTACGCCGTGAGAGGCGGCCTCCTGCGCCACCTCGTCGACGACCGGATCGCGGTCGAGCAGGGCCACGCCGGCGCCTTCGGCAGCGAACGTTTTGGCGATCATCCGTCCCATGCCGTTGGCGCCGCCGACTACGACTGCGTTTTGTCCTGCGAGTTCCAGATTCATTGCCTTCCCCTGCTGTTCAGAAAGTGCCGGTAAGATTCGCCTTCAGACAAGATAAGGGCCTCGCTCGCAGTGACCTTGATGCTCTATTCTGTATGGCGGTCAAAGTGAAGGGGGCTTATTCCTTTATAGTTTGTCGTTCGAGCTTGGGTCGTTCATGGGCAGTCAGTTTTTCACAGGAATTCTATCCGACCAATCATCTCATCCGCTTCCAATACTTGGTGGATCAACGTCAATCCATTGACGATCTCACCGATCGAGGCGGATTGCGTTGTGTAAACGATGCCATGGTGTTCTGCGTCTGCCGCTAGACGGAGAAAATCACTATCTTGAGTGAATATTACACGTCCTACTTCTTGTGCCAGATTCATATGTTCTCGATCAGACGCGCCCAGTGTTCCCGCTTCAGGTACAGTCAAAACGTCAACGTTTCTCTGGCGGAGCCCATTAACAACGGCCTTCGGGACGTGTTCATCGGTATAGAACCTAATCTTCGCCATTAAGCATCTGTCGCTGAAGCTTTTCCAGCAGTTTCGAAGGTGTTCGCTGGCGCAGTTCTTCGACAAACGCCTCGCTTTCCTCCATCGACTGGTCAATCTCGGCTCGATGATCGAAGTAGTAGGCTAGAGCCGCGTATACGTCAGCCAGCGTGAGATCGTTATCGGCGGCTATCTCGTCGGCGCACCTGCCCATGCGCTCGTGCCAGATGACAATGTTTTCCACTGTTATCCGGTGTCCGGCGATACGTGGTTTACCACCTACTATGCCAGGGGTAATCTCGATATGTTGGTCCAAAGACTTAGTTGCCATGGAAGTTCCCGACAATGTTCAGCTAGCTGAAATGACTGTCTCCACATAGGTTCCTTCTAAACGCGCAAAGCGTTTGGTGAAGCAACCCCATTGCAACCCGCGCACAGTGGAAAAATCAAAATTATGGATCCGCACCAGTACGGTTCGCCTGGACGCGCGGGGTTAAGTCGAATTGCGTTTCGTGTCCGTTGAAGAAGCGCTCCAGTTCATCCACTATTAGTGAAAAGAAGCCCAGCGACCCTGTCGGGCCTCCGAAAGCGCCGATGTGAGGGCTGAGGAAGACGTTGGGCAACTGAAGGATTTCGCTGTCTGGCGGCACGGGTTCCGGGTCGAAGACGTCCAGCCCGGCGACGATGTCGCCCTGTTTGAGCCTTTCGATAAGCGCGGCCGAGTCGGTCACTTTGCCGCGGGACACGCTGACGAATACGGTGCCGGGGCGCAGGCGGGACAGTTCCTCTTTGCCGAGCATGCCCTCGGTTCTGGGCGTGTGAGGCACCAGGCAAACGACCACGCCGCAGGAGAGGACGTTCTCGAGGCTTGTCTGGAGAAAGCCCAGCGCCTCGGGCAGCTCCTGAGGCAAGTAGGGATCGTGGACCCAGATCTCGGTCTCGAAGGCGCGCAGAAATTTCATCAGGCGACGGCCCATATGTCCGCAGCCTATCAGCCCGACTCTTCGGCCCCATAACCCTCCTTGCATTCCCTCCATCAGAGTGCGGTCGAACCTGGTTTGGCCGGCGATCATGCGGCGAAAGTGTCCGCCGCCGTTTTTCAGGCAGACGAGAATCATTGCCAGGGCCCACTCGGAGACCGGGTAGGAGGAGGCGTTTGTCGTGTCGACGGTGCGGATGCCGCGCGCCCAGGCGGCGTCGAGGTCGATGCGGCTGGCGAAACGATCTCCCTCCATCTCGCCGATGATTTTGAGGGTGGGGGCGGCCTCCAGCATGTCCGCTGTCACCGTCGGCGCTCCTAAGCAGACGACAAGCGCGTCATGGCCGGGCAGCTTTTTCGAGAATTGGAGCGCGGCCTCCGGGTCGGTATTGGTATCGTAGATACCGCCGCCTTCGCATGGGAACCAGTCCCATTCGGCGAATGCCTCCAGCCGGCGCAGGTCCTGCGCGGCCACGTGGTTATGACGAATGTCATGGTTGAAGGCCAACAGGACTTTGGGGCGTTTTTGGGCCATGGGATCTCTTTCAGACTGAATACTTTAGTTCTGCCAAAGTTCTCTGGCTATAGGGATGGCCTGGCGGAACCCTTCCTCGCCGGTCTTGCTGGCCTCTTCGACGGAAATCCAGCCGTCGAAACCTGCTTTGCGAAAGCGTTCGAATATCGTATTCAGGGGCGTAACGCCGGTGCCAATGAGAACCGGTTCGAACGAACCTGCCTGCCTGATATCGCTGACGTGGATTGCGGCCACGCGCGGCAGCACTGCGTCCAGCACTGCCAGCGGGTCGTCGTCGACCGCCAGTAGATTGGCCGTGTCATAAAGGAGTTTCAACCCGCTGTCCGCGGTCCTCTCGCAGATTTCGAGAAAGACAGAGGCGGTCTGTGAGAAATCGAAATAGGTCCAGACATAACCGATGGCATGGTTCTCATAGGCGAGCGTAACGCCTGCGGCCTTTGCTTCCTCCACCCACGCGGTCAGGCCCTCTGCTGCCCAGGAAACGCCGTCTTCCCGTTTGACGCCCGGGTGCTTCTGTCCGGCGGTGACGCGCAGAAAGCTTACACCCAACTGTGCTGCAGCGTCGATGTAGTTGCGGAGCTCCTGCCGGTGTTGCGATCTCACGGCCGGATCCGGGTGGGTAAAGTCTGTATAGGTCACCATACCTGCGATCACTATGCCTGCGTCCTGGGCCTGCCTACGCAGACCGTTCAGATATGGGCTTTCCAGAGAATCCAGGTGGGCCACACTGATGTCGGCCCCGTCCAGACCAATTTCGGCCGCCAAACGGAACCAGTCGGCCATTGTGCGCTCGCCACTACTGATTTCGGGGTAGAGGGAGGCGGGGAGGCAGGAAAACGGCATTGCGTTATGACTCCGAGATTGCAACGACCGATCCGGATGATGCGTCGCAATAAAGGAATCGGCTGTCGGGATCGGCGCTGAGGCCGTGCGGTTCCGGTTCTGTGTCGGGCACGGTGATTCGGTCCAGCTCGGAGCCGTCGGTCAGGTCAAGTTTGACGATCACGCGGTGGCCGGTATGGACGACCCAGACGCCGTCCTCTTCTCTGACCACGCCATGGGCGCGCGTGTATGGCAGGGGGATGACGTGCTGGACCGTCCAGTCGCTGATGCGCATTTTGGTCAGCGTCTGATCCTTCAAGGTGGTCAGCCAAAGGTGGCCCGGCTCAATATTGTCGTACTCGATGCCGTGGGTGCCGCCGCCATTGGGCAGCGGATGCCGGGAAATCGTCTCGCCGGTCTGCGGGTCGACCTGCAGGATTTCGCCCATGGACTTGCGAGCATCATGCGCGCGCTGCGGCCGCCATTTGTCAGCGCTGCCGTTGGCAGCAAGCCAGAGGCTGTCTTCACCCCAGGCCATTCCGCTTGTATTGGAGGAATCGCTGGGGATCTCGCGAATCATTATGGGCACGCCGTAATAGTCCACCTCGCCGTCACGTTCGACCAGCATTATACGATCGGTGATCTGGTCGACGATCCAGAGACCGTCCTCGGTCATCTGGAGGCCATTAGGTACTGAGTAAGGGGAACGAAACAGTTTCTTGTAGTTTTTCATGGCTCACCCTTCTGGGTTATGTGCGGAAGCCGGCGCGCCAGGGGACGCGGTGGTCGTTTACTGCAGTCCTGTCGGTGCGGAGACGCCCACTGCGTCACCGCTTTCGACGATACGAGTCCAGGTGCTCTCTTCGATAGGGATTCCGTGTTCAAGGCGGAGCTGGCGTTTTTCTTCTTCGATTTCGCCAGGGTAGTAGATTCGCTTGACGCCTGGCAACTTGGGCGAGGACCAGACCCATTCAACCAGCTTTTGCACTTCCTGTTTGTATTCGTCGGGATCGATGAAGCTTTCGATCTTAATCGCGAGCGCGAGCCAGCCGGATGCGCCTCGGGTGGGCGGGTCGGCGCTGCAACCGGCCCATGACAGCCCACCGGCGATTGCGTCGACCATCATGCCCAGCCCATATCCTTTGTGGCCAACCGAGCCGCCCACTGGCAGCATCGCGGCATTGCCGCCCATAAAGGCATTCGGGTCCAATACGGCGTTGCCTTCTGCGTCGATGAGCCAGTCGTCGGGTACCGGCAGGCCGCGTGCTCGCTGCACGTCCACTTTGCCGCCTGCCACCATGCTTGTCGTCATGTCCAGCATCAGAGGGCTCCCGCCGGCGCGCGGTGCGCTGAAAGCCAGGGGATTGGGCGGGAGTCGACGGCCCGTGCCGCCGAAGGGCGCGGTGAAAGGTCCGCCGCCGTTCAACAGCAGTAAGCCGATACAGTCCTGTTCTGCGGCAATCGGGGGGAAGGCCCCCAGCCGTCCGATATGGGTGGAGCGGTGGACGGCGACTGCGCCGAAGGTGTGCGCCTTGGCGCGTTCGACCGCCATCTCCATTGCCTTTTTTGCGAGGACGATGCCCTGCATACGCTGGGCGTCGATGACGACTGATGCCGGAGATTCGCGTACGATTTTGAGGGTGCCGACCGGTTTCATGGTCCCCTCCCGGACCGCAGTTATGTAGCCGGGCAGGCGGATGACTCCGTGGGAATCATGTCCTACGAGATTGGAGTCGACCAGGTGGTCGGTCACGTCCTGTCCCTGGTCGGCAGGAAAGCCGGCTGCAGCAAAGATGGCTGCGCCGTATTCTCTCAGGCTGTCGTGGGAAATGGTTGGCATTGGCGCAGATTCCTCTACTGGCAGTCTTGGTTATAGCGAATGGAAGGTTGTACGTCGCGGCTGCTTGTGGAGCCCGCGTTGCCGGGAATGTTGTCCTGGAGAAGCCGGTGGCGCTCGGCGGTTTCGTGGGAAAGTATACCCCGCGCCGAAAAAACATTCAAGCGGCGTCGGCTGGTGTCGAAGGCGTTCAGAATTGGTGGAAACGGTTGCTCTCGATTGGCGCCGCTCGTCTATGCAGAAATTGTCATGAGACGGCGGGTCAAGCCAGCACAGTTGCCTGCGATCAGGTCGCGTTATGTCGCGAAATGTCTACAAATGTCGCGCCAAGTATACGTATGTCGCGCCAAATCGGCTTTTTTTCGGCGCTCTTTTTCTCTACCTCGCAGAAGGATTCTCACCTTCTTTTGTAGTTTTTGGGCAGATGAGTAAAGGACATTTCGGTTAACTGTGGTAGTCCTACTTTTCCACCCTCACTACATCAGCCGAGATATGGCTTCATTATGGTGTTGCGCACTCGGTCGAGATGGCCTTCTCCTAGGCCATTACACACCAAAGATTCCTATAGGATTGGGATGGCAGGCGAGTCCGAGCGGCAAGCTGGTCAGTCGTATCCTAAAGATTCAACGTTTCTCGAAGCCTGTCGCGATTCCGGCTTGCCCGTCCCTGAGTTGCTACCTCTGCTTATCTCCTGGCGATTCAGAAAGAAGCACATTAAGCAATCATTATTATAACACGGGTTTTGACCTCCTGGCCGTGGAATTTTTGCGAGAATACAGACCATTTTTTGGGAGAAAGAGGGCAGGCACAAGGCCTGCCCCTAAAGGAACGTTTACGGGGAATTCTGTTGGCTAGGCATCTTATTTTAGACACGTAGCTGTGGAAGAATGAGCACGGTGGCTAACAAGGGCGCGGAACTGCAGGGGGCAGGGGTCAGGGGTCAGGGGGCGGTAGTTTGCAGGTTGAGACTGCGAGGGGGGAGAAGACACTGTTGGCTAGAGAATTTGCTGGGAAAGAATGAGCACGGTGGCTAGCAAGGGCGGGGCGTTGCGGGGGCGCAGCCCCCGCACAAGAGAGGGCCGAAGGCCCGAACGCCCAAATGCAAGGAGAGAGGGAAGAGGAGAGAGGAGAGAGGAGGGAGAAACAACCTTGCTCCTCTCGTTCCAGGTCTCACATGGAATGCGGCTTGGCAGTCACCGTAATTGCTTTGGGGCGGGGCAGCGGATGACGCTTACCTCAGGATGGCAACCTTTTTCGCTGGTTGGGTCAGCGATGTTATTCTTTGGGAAAATTCGACGTATGAGTCCCTTTTTCAGCGACGACCAAACTATCCTAAGCAAGGAGAGTTCAGATATGGCGGAACTTCAAGCCCAGAGCGGCGGGTTGAAAGAAAGCGCGTTTACGTTGGACACGTCCAGCATCAAGTACGGGCCGGGCGTAACCCGTGAAGTCGGCTTTGACATGAAAAAGCTGGGGGCCAAACGGGTGATGGTGGTCACCGATCCCCGGTTGTCCGACAGTGAGCCCGTGGCGATCGCGCTAGAGGCCTTGCGGTCGGAGGGCATCGACGCGGCCCTCTTTGATCAGGTCCGTGTCGAGCCTACGGACGTGTCCTTTCTGGAGGCCATCGACTTTGCCCGCGAAGGCAACTTTGACGGTTACCTCTCGGTTGGGGGCGGGTCGACAATTGACACGGCAAAGGCAGCGAATCTGTATGCCACTTACCCAGCCGAATTTCTAGACTATGTCAACCCTCCGATTGGCAAAGGGGTTCCCGTTCCCGGCGCGCTGCGGCCGCATATTGCCGTGCCTACTACCGCCGGTACTGGGAGCGAGACCACAGGCGTCGCCATCTGTGACCTGACGGATATGCATGTAAAGACCGGGATCGCGCACCGGGCATTGCGGCCTCAGATAGGAATTCTAGATCCGCACAATACGCGGACGCTGCCACAGATGGCTGCCGCCAGTACCGGGCTGGACGTGTTGAGTCATGCGCTGGAATCTTTGACCGCGCTGCCATACGACGGCCGCGCCGCGCCTGAGTCGCCGGAGTTGAGGCCGGCATACCAGGGCGCCAACCCAATCAGTGACATCTGGTCTACCAAGGCGATCGAAATGGTCTCGGCGAACATCGTGCGCGCGATCCAGGACACGGAGGATGATGAGGCGCGCAGCGCGATGTTGCTTGCCGCGGCCTACGCCGGGATTGGATTCGGCAATGCTGGCGTGCATTTGCCGCACGGCATGAGCTACCCAGTGAGTGGAATGGTGCGGGAGTACAGACCGGCAGGTTACCCGCCCGATCATGCCATTATTCCGCATGGGATGGCGGTCATCCTCAATGCTCCGGCCGTCTTCCGCTTTACGGCGCCGACGAATCCTGAGAAGCATCTATATGCGGCGCGGTTGATGGGTGTGGACACGACGGGTGCGGCAGCGGAGGATGCAGGTGAACTGCTCGCGGGGGCGATCATCGACCTGATGCAGAAGACGGGCGTTCCGAATGGTCTGGGCGCCATTGGCTTTACGGAGGCGGACATACCGGCGCTGGTAGAGGGTACACTGCCGCAACACCGGGTGACTAAGCTCTCGCCGCGACCGGCGGAGGCGCACGATTTGGCGGGGTTGTTCAGGGAAGCGATGAAATACTGGTAGTGTGATGGGGCGGGCGGGGGGAACCGACCGAGACCGGCGTTTATGGGCGGATTCTACTTCAACGCCTGCGCCAGAACCTGGGCCATGTGGAGAGGTGCGCGGCCGGCAAACTGTTCGATCTGGTCGCGGCAGCTGGTCCCGCTGGCTACGAGCAGTGCGTCGCCAGGCATTTCGCGGACGGCAGGGAAGAGTCGCTCCTCGCCGATGTCGCGGCTCACCTCGTAGTGGCCCTTTGTATAGCCGAAATCGCCTGCCATGCCGCAGCAGCCGCTGTCGATCACCTGAACTTCGAATCCGGCTGCGTGCAGCGCGGCCACGCTGGCGTCGTTGCCGATCAGGGCTTTCTGGTGACAGTGGCCGTGGAGATAGGCCGTGCCCGGCTCGTTGCGCCAGATTGACGGGAAGCTCGACTCAGGATTAAACTTCCCCTCTTCACGGCCGTCCCCACTTTCCTCGGGAACAGCTGTCTCGCGGGCGATGAATTCGTCGAATGTCAGGGCGTTTTCAGCCACAACCCGCGCACTCTCACGATCGGAGGCCAACTCCAGGTATTCGTCGCGGAGGGTGAGAATGCAGCTGGGCTCCAGCCCAACAATTGGCAGGCCCTGGCGCGCGAAGGGGGCGAGCAGGGACACGTTTTGGTCTACCCATCCGCGCACTTTGTCGGCCTGGCCGCCGGTAATAAGCGGCCGCCCGCAGCAGGCACGCCCCTCCGCCAGACGCACTTTGTAACCGGCAGCCTCCAACACCTGTACGGCAGCCTGACCGATCTCCGGATGGTTGTATTCGGCCCACGTATCGTGAAATAGAATGACCGTTGCCGGATTCATACCGTTGGCGGCGCTTGCTGCCGCGGCCGGTGCACGGCTGGAAAACCATGCCGACAGCGGCTGGCAGGCGTAGGCAGGCAGGCTGCGGCGCGGATCGACGCCGGTGCGGGCGAGGGCTGCTTTTGCCGGGGCTGACTTCATTGCCCAGTTGACAAGTGGAATCAGAGGGCGGCCAAATCGAAACAGCAGGTGGTTGAGTGTGGGCAGCAGCCCCATCATCCGGTTGAAGAGGGGTAGACCGTTGCGGTCGTAGTAGTGGACGAGGTACTCGGCCTTGATACGCGCCATGTCGACGGCTGAGGGGCACTCGCTCTTGCAGGCTTTGCAGCCGATGCAAAGGTCCATTACGTCGTACATCTGGGGCGAAAACAGTTCTTCGCGAGGAATGCGACCGGCCATGGCGTTGCGCAGGGCATTGGCGCGGCCGCGAGTGGTGTCCTTCTCGTCGCGGGTGGCGATGTAGCTGGGGCACATGGTACCTGTGCCGAGTTTGCGGCAGACGCCGGCGCCGTTGCACATTTCGACGGCGCCATCGAAGCCGAAATCGCTGCTCCAGTCGAACACGGTTCGCAGCTGGATGGTCTCGTACTCTTTGCCGAAGCGCAGATTCTCAGTCGAGGGGGGCGCGTCAATGATCTTGCCCGGATTCATGCGGTTGTCGGGGTCAAAGACTTCCTTCACTTGCCGCAGAGCGCCGTAGAGCTCCGGCCCGAACAGGCGGGGGTGGAGATAGCTGCGGGCGAAGCCGTCGCCGTGTTCGCCGCTCATGGCGCCGCCGTAGCTCACTGCCAGGTCGCAGGCGTGTTCGCCGACGGTTCGCAGCGTGTCGATGCCTGTCTGGTTCTTGAGATTGAGGAGCGGGCGCACATGCAAGCAGCCGGCGGAGGCGTGGGCATAGACGGCGATACCGGGCACGTCCTCCTGTTCACCGCAGACTTCAAGAATTTCTTGCAGATAGTCGGCCAGCTTTTCTTGGGGAACTGTAACGTCTTCGATACCGGGAACAGGCTTGTAGTCGCCGCGGCGTCCCATGAGGATATTCAGGCCGGCCTTACGCACGTCCCATACATCTTTCTGGCGGGCCGGGTCCAACAGTTTGACCACTGTGCTCCGCCACCCTCGAGATTGTAAGTGGCGCTCCAGGCTGTCCAATTTCGCGGAAAGTTCGCGTTCATCGGTGCCGTAGAATTCGGTGAGGAGCACGGCCTCCGGGTCTCCTTCGACAAAGTGGAGTTTCTTGGCCCACTCGGGCTGGGCGCGAGCCAAGTCGATCAGATGCTTGTCCAGGAGTTCGGATGCGCTGGGGCTAGTTTCCAGAATGTCGGGGATGGCGGCGCAGGCGTCGATGAGGCGGTCGAAGTGGACGACGGCCAGCGCGGTCATTGGCGGCTTGCGAACCAGTTTCAGTTTGGCACTGGTCACGGTTGCGAGCGTGCCTTCGCTGCCGGCGAGCAATTGGCTAAAGTTGAATTGGTCGATCTGTGAGGCGTCGCAGAATTCGGAGCGGTAGAGTCTGTCGAAGCCGAGCCGGGCGCGCAGGAGACCGGCGCGCTCGCTGGCTCTGGATTCTCCGTTGGTGGCGGCTTCATCCTGGAGCAGTCCGTGCAGCAGGCGGTCGAGGCCGTAACCTGAGGCGCGACGCCAGTGACGGGGCCAGCGCTCCAGTATCTGCTCAAACTGTGCGCGCACGATAGCGGGGACTTCGCGATACAACTGCGCTTCAAGGGAGTCGCCGCGGCTTCGACTTTCCAGCTCAGTGGAAGAGACTGGACCGAAGCGCGTTGCAGAGCCGTCGCTGAGGACGACGCTGGTCTCCAGCAGGTTATCGGCCATCATGCCGTAGAGGATGCTGTGGCTGCCGGTGGCGTTGTTGCCGATTGAGCCGCCAACGGAAGCCCGGTCGGCGCTGGCGGGATCCGGTCCCAGCATCAGCCCCAGCGGGGCGAGTGTTCGGTTGAGGTTGCCTACAGAGATGCCTGCCTGGACAGTGGCGGTGGCGGCTTCTTCATCTACTGCCAGGATGCGGTCCATATATTTTGTCGTGTCGATGACAAGCCCTGGACCCACGCACTGCCCGGCCAGTGAACTGCCCCCGCCCCGGGGCAGCAGGGGGACTCCGCGGCGCGCGGCAAGCTCCACGGCGGCCTGGACATCATCAGCGTGGCGAGGAATGACGACACCCAATGGTTGAATCTGATACTGGCTGGCATCGGTGCTGTAGAGCATGCGGCTGTAACCATCAAAGCGCACTTCGCCTTCGACAACTTGCTCCAGCTCATGGACCAGCTCTTGCGTCTCCCCCAGGGGGCCATGGAAGGACTCTGAGGGGAGGGCGGCTGGATCCTGAATCGACGTGTTCTGCGTCATGATGGCGTAATCCTATACGTTGACACTATAAGGTGGCACTGGGGCTGCCAGTGGAATGGTGCGCGCTTCGATTCAGGACTCTGTCGGGAAAGGATTGGATGGCCCTGCACTTTAACAGATTCCATAATTGCGGTATACTCGCGTATCTATTAAGGGACAGGTCTTTGCCGCCAATCGAGGCGGACACAGACTCACGAATGCATTGCGAAGCCGTGTCCCAGTCGGATTCGCACAACAGGAGATTTGAATGTCCAATAGCGTAAACGGAAACGGCGCGCAGATCAAAATGTACACCACTGGATGGTGCCCGGATTGCTGGCGGGCAAAGTCGGTGATGCGGGGCAACGGCGTTGACTTCGAGGAGATCGACATAGAGGGCGATGAAGACGCCAGAGAGTTGGTGCAGAAACTCAATAAGGGCAACATGTCTGTGCCGACTATCGTTTTTCCCGATGGCGATGTGTTGACCGAACCTTCCACGACGGCGTTGATGGCAAAGCTCTCCAAGCTATAGCTGTCTTTCCGCCAGGCCAGTCATGCTGCCAGCGATTTCGGCCCGGATCCACCATGGGTTTTTGCTGAAATTCTGGCGTTAGCCTGACCCCCCCGGACCAGACTCTTTCCGCTCAACGGCGGAATCGGCGACCCTTCGGTGGAAAACCGATCATATCGGCGACGAACGGCCTCTCCGGCAGGAGTAGGATTTGAATTGTTACAGTCTGGAAGAAACAGGTGAGCGGGAGCTAAATCCCAGTAATTTCGGCAAGGTCATCGATTCGGACACAGTCTGTAGGTGTGTCTTCGATTGTGTAATCGCAAGGAAGATATCTCTCTTCACCGTTTGTAGTTTCGGAACTGAAAGGTAGGAAATTGAGACATGGAACATTCAATCCTGAGTCATGTCGATTTGAGCCAGCGCCTGAAGCGAAAAGAGTACGACCAGATTCTCGCTGAGCGGCAGCAGGAGTTTCTGGCATTGCGCTTAAGATTGGGCGGGCAGGTCGGGGGTAAATTGGGGCCTCCGCTTCTGATTCTCTTCGAGGGCTGGGACGCGGCGGGTAAAGGCGGTTGCATCAGACGTCTGACCGCCCCTTTGGATCCGCGTCACTTTTCGGTATTCCAGTACCAGGCGCCAAACGATCGGGAGAAAAGACACCATTTCCTGTGGCGGTTTTGGCCGGCCGTTCCCGGTAGAGGGGGCATGTGCATATTTGACCGCACCTGGTATGGGCGTGTGCTGGTGGAACGCGTTGAGGGTTTCGCCAGCGTGCCTGATTGGCGGCGGGCCTACGAAGAGATTCGTCACTGGGAGTCGCTCCTGGTTTCCGACGGGATGATTCTGATCAAGTTTTTCCTTCACATTTCCTCGAAGGAACAGAAGAAGCGATTCGAAAGCCGAGCGGAGGACCCGTTACGCCAGTGGAAGCTCACAGATGAGGACTGGCGCAACCGGAAGAAACGCAGGGAGTACGAAGAGGCGATTCAGGAGATGGTGGAGAAGACCGATACCGTCCTGTCGCCTTGGACAATGGTGGCCGCGGAACAGAAGCGATTTGCCCGTATCAAGGTCCTGGAGACGGTGATTCAGAGCGTTGAGGCGGCTCTGGGCTGACCAACTTGGGCAGCTAACTGGCTATTCGGGTGTCTTTTGGACGTCGAAGTTCACGAGTTCACTGATCTCTGGCATTCCCATGCTACTAACCGACAACGTAGCGATAATCACCGGGGCGGCGTCCGGAATCGGGCGGGCCTGTACACAGCGTTTCCTGGATGAAGGGGCGACTGTACTGGCCTGCGATATTGACCGGCGCGGGCTGGAGGCGCTGGCCGAAGAATGCGACCATAGCGGTCTTCACACCGTTCTCTGTGACGTGAGGAAACGGGGCGACGCGGAGTCAAGCGTCAGGAAGGCGCTTTCCATTGGCGGCAGGCTCGACTGTCTCGTCAATTCGGCAGGGATTACGCCGCGCACGCTGCCGCCTGAGGCTGACTTTGAGGCGCGCTGGGACGCGGTGATGGAGGTCAATGCCAAGGGTGTATTCCTAATGTCGTACGCGGCCCTGGCGGAGATGCGACCGGCGGGCAGGGGCTCGATAGTCAACCTTGTCTCAATAATGAGCATGGTGGGCTACCCGACTTCGCTGCCGTTTTCGGACGGTTTTACGGCGTACCCGCACAGCAAGGGGGCGGTGGCGCAGATGACGCGGGAGATGGGTGTACGCTTCGGGGTCGAGGGGGTGCGCATCAATGCGGTAGCGCCGGGGTTTGTCTATTCGCCGCTCACGGAGAATGTTGTGGGTGACGCGGATGTACATGCGGAGATGAAGAGGCTGCATCCGATGGGGCGGATGGGTCAGCCGGAGGAGATTGCGGCGGTGGTTGCTTTTCTGGCCTCAGACGACGCTTCATTCGTTACGGCGAGTGTGTGGCCGGTGGATGGGGGGTATACGGCGCAGTAGGAAAATTGCCTCTCTCAACCGATTGGGGCCGATTTCAGATCTGACATACTGAGAACATTCCTTCTCACAATCGCCTAAGTCGCCGGTAGATGTCGCCGCGAGCCCCAACATCCACTACCAGAACTATCAGACGGTCCTCTTTCAAGCTGTAGACTTTTCCCACATCGCCAACTCGATAATTGTATAGCGGTTCGTCGACCAGCTTTTCGCCTAGGTACGGGTCTTCTTCAGACCTGTGAAAGGCCTAGGCCAAACGATTCTGCATACTCTCTGGTAAACGGCGCGCCGCTTTCTGAGGCCGGCGTTGAAGTATTACGGTCCAGGACCTATTCGTCACTTACATCTACGCCTAGTTCGGCGAACAGTTCCCGCCAGGGTTGGGCAGTGGAGGGATCGGCCTGCCACTCTTCGAGTGCTGGCATGGCTCGCCGGGCTGATCGCAGATCCTCTAATGTTTCCAAGACAGCGATGTAGTCGGCGTAGGGGATCAGCGCCGCAATCGGCTGACCGTAGCGCTCGATAACTGTATCGTTGTCTCCGGTCAAGGCGCTCTCCAATAGCCGGCGCCAGTTGGATCGCGCTTCGTCGCTACTCATCGTTCTGGATGGCATTTCTCGTTTTCCCCTTGTTTCGTCGTTTTCTGACATGACTGTAGCTGTCTATTCTATGGCCGTCAACCTATCCCCTGGATAGGGTGCATTCCAGATTAGGGATGGGAACATGATGGCGGCGAGATTATGGCTACGGTGGCTGGAATTGTATACCGGCTCTTGGAGAGGCGTAGTGTGGGCGGCAGTGCGTGGTTTTGCCGGGAGGTCCGTTGATTTAGGGGGAACAGGGCAGGCACAAGGTCTGCACCTACGGGAACATCTTGGGGGAATACTGTTGGCTAGACTTGATGCTGGGGGAGAATGAGCACGGTGGCTAGCAAGGGCGGGGCGTTGCGGGGGCGCGGAACTACAGTGGTCAGTGGTCGGTGGTCAGTGGATTGTTGCCGGGGATTGGAACGGGAACGGACCAAGGCGTGGTTACAGCATGAGGTATACGAGAGTGCACATCCATTTTGGGATGCGCGGCACGGACAGTGCAGGCGCAACAGACGGAGTAACATGCACGTTAACGCCTGTCACACTTTTTTCGGTGTGAGGGGAATCTGGGGATTGCGCACTCCGCTGGGGGCGACTCGTGGCAGGGAGCTGAAGTCGTGCGGACAATGCCGCGCGGGGGTTGCGCGAAAGTGATCAGACCTGCCGCAGGAGAGGCCCCGCATCGGGCGCGCGGGGTTCCCTTGCGCCGCGGTTTACTCGTCGTCTGTGTCGATATAGATGCCGGAGCCGATGACGCCCTTCTGTTCCGTGTTGGGCGGCTGGAAGCTCACGGCGTAGCCTAGCTTCGGCGAACCGGTCTCCTCGTCTCCCTGGATGGCCGGGTTGTCGTAGTGATAGCGCAGGAACTTGCGACCTTCGCGGCGTGCGCCTCCGATCAACTCCTCGGCGAATCTCACGCCCTTGGAGTCGGTCCTCGTCATGTCCGTGGTAATGCCTTCGCGAAACGGTTCGGACCCGTGAAACAGGGTGACGCCGCCGCCGCTCACGACATACAGGTAGATGGAGCCTGCCTTCCAGTCCCCTCCTTCGACGCGGAAGGCGTTTCGGACCCCGGTGAGGGCGCTGTAGCCTTCGGACAAGACGGCATTGCTGTAGGTCTCGGCCGCGGCTTCGACAAAGGCGATGAGTGTCTCGCGGTCCACGACTTCCGACGCGGTGACGGGGGGTTTGGGGAGATCCGCAACCTGGATTGGTACATTGGAGACGTCCTGCGAGAAGCCGCCGACCAGTACAAATCGTCTTGCGGTGATCCCGGAAATGTATTCGACAGCGTATGCCGTCTTTGGGCCCTCGTCGTCGTATCGGACAAAACCACCGCCTTGGGCGGCGGCCGCGAAGAGTTTCTCGATGACCTTGGTTCCGCGTGCGTCCTCGACGCCCATCAAGTTTTTGCTTTCGGCTTCTCGATCGTTCCCGTGAATGAAGGCGTCTCCGTTCATGAGGAAGATGATGAGGAAAGTCGAGCCGGATTTCCAGTAGCCCTCAGTTTTCAGCCCCTCCCTGAGTTTCGCGCCTTCGTTCATGTCAGTGATCGCTTCGATGCGCGCCTTGGCTCCGAGGACGAAGGCCTTGAGGCTTTCGGGGTCGGTCACCTGGGCAGCGGTTACTTCGCCCGTCGCGGTTGCGCCGTCGGGGATCGGGGGTATTGGTTGGCAGGCGGCCAAGCCTATCCCAAACGTTGCGACCCCTGCCGTCTTTAGAAATGCGCGTCGGGAAAGTGCACGGTGTGTCATTGTTTTTTCCTTTCTTTAGAATGGTGAAGTAGCTTTTCCGGTCTGCGCCGGCATGAATATGGTCAACAAAGTGGTTGTCAGCGGTTAGGCCATCAGCAAAATTCGTTATCTGACCTTGGTAAATCGGGGGTGCTGTCGGGGTTCAACTGGAATCGATCGTCCTTTTACGAGCAAGAAAAGGAATTGGGCCCACTACGTACACCACGCTCTGTACGGAAGGACGCAGTTTGCCAGACGCGACTTCGGCTTGCAAGGAGTTCTGCCTCTTATCGCGTCGGTCATTTCCACTAAGCGAGTTTCTTGAGTGAATTCGGGCAAGGTTAACAGTCTGATGACATGCAAGTCTATCTTGTATGCCAGATCGGTATCATCCTTAACAATTACATCAGTTTGGATTACGTTGCGAATTTCAGGGGGAGATTATAGCAAGCGTTAGGTTACTTGCTGGCCGGAACTCAACTCGTTTTCCGCCGCCCAGGCTTGCCGCGCAGAATATTGTTCTTACAGCTGTTCCAAAATTGACGATGGAAAATAGAATAGCGTTTCAGGCAGTCTCGTAGAAACAGCTATTCGCTGTTTCCACGCAATGCGCGCCACACTCGTTCCGGGGTGAAGGGGATTTCGCGGATGCGGACGCCGGTGGCGTCGAAGATGGCGCTGGCGATGGCGGGGGCCATGCCGTCCATTGGGATTTCGGCTATTGCTTTTGCCCCGAAAGGGCCTGTTGGTTCATAGGTCTGGACAAGCACTGTGCCCAGTTCGGGCATTTCATTGGCGGTCAGTATGCGGTAGTCGCCGAATCTGTCGATCTCCAGCCGGCCTTTGTCATCGTAGGGCATCTCCTCGCAGAGGGCGTAGCCAAGTGCCTGGGTCATACCTCCTTCAACTTGCCCGCTGGCGGTGACCGGATTGATGGCGATTCCGCAGTCTACTGCCATCACTACTTTTTCGACGGTCACCTGGCCAGTCTCGGTGTCCACTTCCAGCGCGGCGTACTGTGCGGCAAAGGGAGGGGGACTGACATAGCTCATGTGGCTGGCGGTGGCCATGATCTGATGCTGCTCTTCCTGGTGGATACTGTGGAGAGCAACTTTTTCCAGAGGGACGGCCTGTCCTCCCGGCGCGAGGACCTTTTGATCCTCTAGCCAGAGCTGATCGGCGTCGACGCCTTCGAAAAGATGGGCGGCGGCGTGGCGCCGGATCTGGCCGCTGACGTCTTCGGCCGCTTTGAGCACGGCGCCGCCTGAGATGTATGTCGTGCTGCTGGCGTAGGCGCCGGTGTCGAATGGTGTAAAGTCGGTGTCGCTGCTGTAGATGACGATCTGATCGAGGGGAACGCCCAAGGCCTCGGCGGCGATCTGGGCGAGCACGGTATCGGAGCCTGTTCCCAGGTCGGTAGCGCCAACCAGGAGGTTGAACGAGCCGTCGTCGTTGAGCTTGATACTTGCGGCGCCCATGTCGAGCCCGGCGATGCCGGTTCCGTGCATACAGATTGCCAGGCCAATGCCGCGGCGGATATGTGGTTGGTCGGGCGGCGCCTTCCACTCGGCGTCATTGCGCCGCTCCCAGTCGATTGATGCGGCGCCAGCCTCTACACACTCTGCCAGGCCGCTGCTTTCGACCGTCTGCGGGAAGCCCTCGCGGCCTTCGCCCATGGCTATCGCCATCGGCAGCGACTGGCCCTCTTTGACCCAGTTAATGCGCTTGAATTCCACCGGGTCCATCCCGAAAGCGAGCGCCATCTCCTCCATGTGCTGCTCAAGGCCGAATAGGGCCTGGGGCGCGCCGTAGCCGCGGAATGCACCGGGCACGGGTTTGTTGGTGTAGACGACATCGCAGTCGAAGCGCGCCGATGGCAGCCAGTAGGTGCTGAGGGCGCGAAAGCCGGTGACCATCTGCACCGTAAGGCCGTGCGTACCGTAGGCGCCTGTGTCGGCCACCACTCGCACATCCATGCCGACCAGCTTGCCGTCTGCGTCGACGCCGCTGCGGAAGCGCAGCCGCTGCGGGTGGCGTGTGCGGGCGGAACTGAACTCCAGCTGGCGCGTGTACTCAAACTTGACGGGCCGGCCGGTTGCAATCGTCAGATGGGCGCACAGGTCTTCGATGAGCATCTCCTGCTTGCCGCCGAAGCCGCCGCCTATGCGGGGCTTCATCACGCGGATGCGGCGGACGGGCAAGCCGAGAAGGGGCGCAACCATGCGGCGCACATGGAATGGGACCTGTGTGCTGGTGCGGATGACGAGGCGGTCGTCTTCGTCCCAGAAGGTGATGACGATGTGCGGCTCGATACTCGCTTGCTGCACTTGATGAACACGGTACTCGCTCTCGAAAACAAAGTCGGCAGAGGCGAGGGCGGCATCGACGTCGTTATGGTCCACGAGCAACTTAACGGCGACGTTGTGTTTGGCGTCGTGAATCATCTGCGCGTCGGTTTCGTCGTGGATCACGGGCGCGCCATCTTGCGTCGCTTCGTCAGCAGAAAAAATCGCGGGCAGTTCCTCGTATTCGACTTTGATCCGTTCCAGGGCTTCCTGTACCAGCTCCGGCGTTTCCGCGGCCACTGTCGCCACTCTGTCACCGACGTAGCGCACTTTGGAGTCGAGGCAGACCTGGTCGTAAGGGGGTGGCTGGGGATAGCTCTGACCGCCGCTGGCGTAGATGACGCGGGGCAGGTTGGCGTAGGTCTGGACGGCATGTACGCCAGGCAATGCGAGCGCGTCGGTAGCATCGATGGAGAGGATGCGGGCGTGGGCAACCGGGCTGGTGAGGAGGCCGCCGAAAAGCATGCCGGGCAGCTCGACATCGTCGGCAAAGACGGGCCGACCCTTGGCCAGTTTGACCGCGTCTACCTTGGGTTCCGGTTTGTTGACGACGTGGGTCCGGGGCGGCGCAACGGTCATTGGCACGCTGCGGGTCTGTGTTTGCGTATCCGGTGCGCCGTCGTCCCAGCCGTTCGCAGGCGGCTGGTCGGTGGTCGGCCATTCGCCGGTCGCGGGCGCGTCGCGCACATCGATTTCCGGGGGCGGCGGGGTATCTCCCTGCAAATGGGCGGCGGCCCGCAGTATCGCCTGTACAGGTTTGATGTAGCCGGTGCAGCGGCAGAGAACGCCGGCGATAGCTTCTCTGACCGCGGCTTCGCTGGGCTGCGGCTCGTTGTCCAGCAGATGCTGGGCGGCCAGGATCTGTGCGGGCGTGCAGTAACCGCATTGAATGGCGCCGCATTCGATAAATTGCTCTTGCAAGACGGAAAGGCGGGGAGACAGGAGTTCCGACCGGCTCCTTTCTCCGGCTTCCTCGGTTTCCTCCTCCAGGCCTTCAAGGGTGATGACGGAGGCGCCGTCAGCTTGGGACGCCAGCAGGATTCCGCTGTTGACCAGGCGATAGCTGGACGGGTCATCGGGCGTTCGGGTGAAGAGAATTGCATCGGCGCCACTTTCGCCGGTCTCGTCGCCATGTTTGAGGCTGTAGATGCGCAGTCGCCGCAGTAGCGTTCGCAGCAGTTCACCGGGGTAGACGTCGACGGGGTGGTGGTCGCCGTTGACTGTGAGTGAGATCGATGCAGGCATGGTATGGTTTTCTAGTCCTGAGTCTTAAGGTTTGCGGTGTTTCCCGGCTATTGAAGCGCGCCCGTTGCGGCAGCTTGCGCGCGCCGGCCCACGACTTCCGCCATGGCCAACCTGTATTCGGCGCTGCCTTTGAAATCACCAACGGGGGCCAGCGGGCCGCCGGCAAGCTGGGGCCGGGGACCGACTCCGCAAAAGGCGGTCCGTGTTGTGATGACGCCGTTTGCGCCGTTGGCAGGACTGCTCTGGGAGGTTTCGCCGTTTGCGGGGACGACAACAACTGCAGCGACGATACACCTGTCCATCGGTGTGCGGGCTATTCGTGCATGACCGGCGGCGGTATGGCCAAGGGGCAATCGAATCTCGGTGATGAGGAGGGGTTGGCCTGGAACTCGGGGATGGGAAATGGCGAAATCGCCCAACTGACTATGTGACTTGACTCCGTCTTTGTCGACTGCTTCGACGGCGGCGTTCAGGGCAAGTAAGGCGGCGAACAGCTCGCTGTCCGGCTCGGCAAGCGCAACAAGCCCGCCGACTGTGGCGGCGTTGCGGAGATTCTGCGGCCCTTCAAAGCGGGCGGTTGCGGGCAGGATGCCGGTGGCGAGTTTGGCGCACAGAGGATGTTCGACTAGATCCGTGAGGGTAGTCATCGCGCCGACGTGCAGGTTGGAATCGACATCCTGGATATAGGACAGATCCAAGTCAGCCAGGTCGATAACTCCGTCGACGTCCCGTCGCTGCCTCGTTTCGAGGGATCCCACCAGGCTTGTGCCGCCTGCGAGAGGCAGACGCCGCGAGGTGCGGTCAGCCAGAAGTTCGAGCGCGTCAGTCAGCGTCTTCGGTCTGTGATATTCCGCGAGAATTGCCATGGTTAGTCAGTGATCTGGGGCCTGGGAGAAACTGCTGCGGGTTCCTGGTGCAGCGGTCAGGCGCCAGGCGGAGGTTCGGGGGCAAGATCCAGCTCCTGCAGCAGTCCGACCAAGCTGAAGTTCATCGCCAAGACAACAGCCGCCGGCGTGAGCAGAAATATCGGCAGTACGGTCACAAAGCTGACGACGAGCAACACGACCTGGAAGAGGAACATGAGAAAAGTATAGAGAGGGTGGCGCAGGGCGAGGATGAAGGCGTTTCTGAGGACCATCTTGATACTCATATCGTCCTGCTGCCAGAGCAAGGGGAAAAAGTATTGACCCGCCATCAGAACGATGATCATGATCCAGACCCATACGATACTGATTATCTGGGCCCAGCTGGCGGTACTGGACCCGTAGAAGCGGATGTTCACGGCGACGCCGCCGATCATCAGCAGATTGATGCCGAGCAGCAGCCAGCTCTTGCCGATCGTCGTTTTTGCCCCTTCCCAGAAAAATGCGCTCTCCACTCGACGGTAATTTGCGACGCGGTTGGCCGCGTTATGGATACCTGACGTCACCGGGCCCGCCGGCAGAATCAGGAAGATACCGACCCACCAAAGGACGCTGAGCCAGACCCATAGAAGCAGGTCCTCATAGAGCGCCTTTATCGTGCGCCACATGACTGTGAATGCTTTCATATCAGTTCCATCTGCCGCCAGGTCGTTGCGCGGTCCAAGGGAAGCTCCGGTGCTGTAACTGGACCAGGGCTGTGAGAATCGTCCGCCCCATTATAGCAGTAGCCACCTTAATTCTCTGAATTGAACAGTGCCGGCATCGACTCGGATCCGGCTGCTGGAGGGCCAGCCGGGAGCAGGGGATGCGGCTCATCAAGGTTTGCGTGGATCGGAGCGAGGTGGCGCAAACTTTTGCCACTTAGGAATCGGGACAGATATAATGGATTGCGGGGTAGTAGCGGACGGTTTGGCGAGACTTTCCTGAGGTAAGAATTCCAGGCTGGCAAACCCAGCGCCGCGGGCGCGAATCCTCTCATGCAGACCATGGATGTCGATCGAGTAGAGCAGCAGTCCACCCAAGGCGTAGATTGCCCGACGGGGTGAGTCCGCCCCAAAGCACTCGGAGAATGACCGATGACCAACCAAGGCGCAAAAATCCTCGTATGCGTTGCCTGGCCTTATGCCAACGGCGAGAAGCATATTGGACAGATTGCGGGCGCGTATCTGCCGCCCGATATCTTCGCCCGATACCAGCGCATGGCAGGCAACGATGTACTGATGGTCAGCGGCTCCGATACGCACGGCACGCCCATCACCTTGCAGGCGGAGAGGGAAGGTCTGGGTGCTGCGGAGGTGGTGGACAAGTATCATGAGCTCTTCGTGGAGGGCTGCGTGGCGATGGGCCTGACATTCGACCTGTACACACACACGGACACGCAGAACCACTGGGACATAACTCAGCAGGTGTTTCGACGCCATATGGCGAACGAGTTTATCTATAAGGAAGTGCAAAAGCAGTGGTACGACCCGGAGGCGGGGCGGTTTTTGGCGGACCGTTACGTGGAGGGGAGTTGCCCTTTCTGCGGCTTTGCTGAGGCACGCGGCGACCAGTGCGACAACTGCGGGCGCCTTTATGATGCGCTGGAGCTGACCGACACACGGTCCAAGTTGAGCGGCAGCACTGACCTGGAGGTGCGGGAAACTGAGCATTTCTTCCTTGATCTGGGCGCACTCAATGAACCGCTGTTGGAATGGATCGGCAGCGGCAAGGAGCACTGGCGCAACAACGTCCTGAACTTTACCCAAGGTCAGTTGAATCTGAAGGAGTTGCGGGGGCGTGCCATCACACGCGACATCGATTGGGGTATCGCGATTCCAATCGAGGGCTACGAGAGCAAATGTATTTACGTCTGGTACGACGCAGTGCAAGGTTACCTGAGCGCGGCTATCGAATGGGCGGCGTTGAGCGGCGGCAAATGGCAGGACTGGTGGGACCGGGATCTTTCACCGGATGCCCGCCACTACTACTTCATTGGCAAGGACAACATCCCTTTCCACACGCAGATCTGGCCGGGCATGATCATGGCCTATAACGATGAGGTCAAAGCGGACTTCGAATCGGCAAACATCGCTGGCCTTTCTGAAACGGCAGAGCCGCTGACAACGGCGCGCCTGAATCTTCCGTATGACGTTCCGGCCAACGAGTACCTCAACTTTGGGGGGGCGCAGTTCAGCACAAGCCGCGGCAATGTCATTGGTTTCAATACGGTTCTGGAGGAATTCCAGGCGGACGCCTGGCGGTATACATTGACGGCGATGGCGCCAGAGACTGCTGACACTGAGTTTACCTGGCCGGACTTTGTCGAGCTTGTCAACAACGAGCTGGTTGCCAACTGGGGCAATTTGGTCAACCGGGTGTTAGGTTTCGCTTTCAGGCGTTTCGACGGTGCTGTTCCTCAGCCGGGCGAGTTGGACGCGACGGATGAAGCCTTGCTGGACGAGATACGCGGAGGCTTTGACAGCGTGGGAGCGCTATACGAAGCGGTGAGGTTGAAGGCCGCGCTGCAGGAGACGCGGCGGTTGAGCCAGCGCGTAAACCAGTACTTGAACGAGAAGGAGCCCTGGAGGACTTTTAAGACGGATCCACAGGCCACGGCGACAACCGTTTATGTGACGCTGCAGGCGATCGACTGGCTGAAATTGCTGTGGGCCCCGATTCTACCCCACAGCAGTGAACAGTTGCACCAATACCTTGGCTATTCGGATCCGCTGTTTGGACGGCTCGATACGACGGACATTGAAGACGACCGCGGTTCACATGTGGTGTTACGCTACGACCATGGGGGCGCCTGCGGGGTCTGGCAGACGCAGACACTGGCAGCCGGCCAAAACTTGCGAAAACCGGGGCCGCTTTTTGACAAACTGGATCCTGAGGTCGTGCTGGGTGAGGCGAACGGGTAACTCGTGAGAGGGCCCATGAACAGAGGCATCGATGCAACCGCCTATGTCCTCATTTCAGTTCTGATCGTCTATGCGGCCCTGGGCACGCTTTTCGCTATCAAGACTCCGCCCTGGCAGAACCCGGACGAGCCGGCCCACTACAACTACATTGCCCATCTTGCGACCGAAAGGCAGTTTCCGGTGCTGCGGATGGGCGACTATGACGGAGCCTACCTAGGGCGCCTCAAGGCGGAAAGGTTTCCGCCGGACCTTTCGATAGAACCTGTCCGTTACGAGTCCCACCAACCTCCCCTTTACTATCTGCTCGCGGTTCCGATCTACTGGTTGAGCCAGGGCCTGCCGCTGGCGCTGAGGCTATTCAGCGTTGTGCTGGGCGGGGGCGTCGTGCTGTTGATTTTCCTCTGTGCGCGCGCGGCAATACCCGGGTCGCCTCACATTGCACTGGGGGCGGCCGCTTTCGCAGCTTTTCTTCCCATGCACGTGGCGCTGATGGCGTCGGTCAACAACGACGGCCTCGCCGAACTGTTGATCGCCGGAACGGTGCTGGCGCTCCTGCGCTGGCAGCGGTTGAGGGCTGGGAGCGAAGTTGACGAAGGGTCGGGCAGTCTACTGGCAGCCGGGATCCTCATTGGGCTTGGCTGTCTCACGAAGGCGACCACCTATACCCTCCTCCCTGTCGCGATTGTCGTAGTAATCATGCAGTCGGTCTGGACGGGGTCTGCCGGTAGCGTCACGGTTGGAAAGCTGACAAGGCGGCTCGCGCTGGTGATAGGGCCTGCCTTGCTTCTCGGACTCCCCTGGTGGATCCGAAACATCCTGCTTTATGGGAATCTGGATATCCTTGGCCTCAGCTGGCACGATGCGGTCGTGACCGGGCAGCCGACAGCAGCAGCCTGGATTGCGGAGAACGGTTGGGCCGCCTATTGGGAGCGGGCGTGGACGTTTACCAGCAAGAGCTTCTGGGGCGTGTTTGGCTGGTTGGGCGTCTTTATGGATGCCCGCGTCTATACCTTTTTCTTCATTCTTTCGGCCCTGGCAGTCGTGGGCGTTCTGTACCGATTCCGGGCGCGGGTGAAAAGCAGCAGATGGCAGTGGGCTCGCTTTCTGTCATCTCCAGGTATGACTCTGCTGTTGCTGTGGATGGCGACATTCGCGGCTTACGGTTGGTACAACTTAGGGTTTATCCAGCATCAGGGGCGTTATCTCTTCGCGGCTCTGCCGGCGTGGAGTCTGCTCTTCGCGATAGGCTGGTGGGCTGTGCTCGAGAGGAGGGTCAGCCTTGCAGCGGGGGGCGTCCTGCTGGCGGGCGCGGGCGTTTATTTTGTAGTTGCGACGCTGGCGGGTGGAACGGCCGACAGGTGGACGCTGATGCTGTTTGGACTGGCGGGCATTGGCATGCTGCTCTACGGGCTACTCTCCCGAGGCATTGCCCGGATCGTTGCAGTCGCCGGCTTTGGTGTTCAGGAGCGGGCACGCCAGGATCCGTCAGATCGGCTACGCATTGACGGTGATTTGCGTCCGATCGTTTATTTTTGCCTGTTCCTGGCCCTCGTTGCTCTGGACATAGCCATACCGTTCCTGTATATTGTCCCTCAGTTAAGTTCATAACTGAGTTCAGATTATTGTGCTTCCAGTCTCAGGCGATTTCAGTTCCCCAAGACATTGATTGGGGATGGAGTGGGCGGGAAACTTAGCATTCGCCGTCCGGATCGTCCGAGACTCGACTTCGTTTGATTGAGGCTGATGAGTTCAACTGTCCCATTGCCCCCAGCACGGCAGATTGTACCCATGCGGGATCTCCCAGACCCGTCTACAGTTCAAGGCAGACCCCCCAGCGGCGTCGAATACACTTTGATCTGGCTATGCGTGGCTATTGTGTCTGTTGCCGGCGCATTTGCGGGCTGGCAGTTCTGGCACACTGACCGCATTTTCAGCGGCGTGCGCGTGGCCGGTGTTCCGGTTGGAGGCGAGACCCGTGCGTCGGCGCTGTTGCGCTTGCACAGGGAGTTGACTCCTTATCCGCTGGCGCCAGTCTTCCTTGAGCTCAGCCCTGATTCGACAGAGGGCGGAGGAGCAAGAGCCGCTACGAGACGCTGGGCATTGGGATCGGAGCTGCTGTCGCCTGAGGCGGACCTGGAAGGGGCGGTCAACCTTGCCTATCATGTCGGACGTCAAGGTAATCTGCTCGAACGCGTCCTGAGCCAGTGGCAGGCGTTCAACGGCGATCAGACAGTTTGGCCAGAGGTTTTGGTCAGTGAAGGCGTTGTGCGCCAGGCCGTCGGCGACGCGGCGTCCGAAGTGCGGCGCCCAAGTCGCCCGGCGATCCAGATTGGCGACGTCTCAGTTCCGCCTCGGCCGGGCATTGACGTTGATGTCCCGGCTACGGCGCACTTGATATTGGGGCAGCTTGCGAGCGGACGTTCGGGAACGGTGCCGCTGCAGACGTACAGCGTTGCGCCGCCCCAGGACGCTGTGGGAGTCTCGTCGCAGAACAGTGCGGGCGCCAGTGGCACAGTATCCAATAGCTTGGCGGGCGATCTCACGCTTGCGCAGCCGGTGGTATTGCGGCACAAAGAATCGGGCACTGCATTTGCGCTGGACGCGGCGCTGCTGCAGAGAATCATGCCCGGCGGAGATCCCAGTTTTCTCAATGAAGAGGCCCTGCGTTTTGTCGTTGAGGGCTGGGCGAACCAGGTATCGTATCCTGCCCAAGACGCTCGTCTGCGATTTGACGACGCGACATCAGCGCTGACTGTGATTCAACACAGCAGGGCGGGCCAGCGACTGAACGTCGACCTGACGATCCAGGCTGTACGCCATGCGCTGTCCAGCAACCAGCGAACCGGCCCACTGCCGGTCATCTCGATTCCGCCCGCGGTTGATTCCAGCCGGTTGAACGAACTGGGCATCAGAGAGCTCATTGCCAGCGGTACCACTTTTTTCAGCGGGAGCAGCAGCACGCGCGTATACAACATTGAAGTGGCGACAGAGAAGCTTGTGGGTGTGGTCGTTCCACCTGGGGGCGTTTTCAGCTTCAATTCGGCGATAGAAGCGGTGAGCGGGGCCAACGGATTTGAAGACTCGGCCATCATCTGGGGGGACCGCACGGCAGTTGGGGTGGGAGGAGGCGTTTGCCAGGTGAGTACGACCGTCTTTCGGGCGGCGCTGGAGGCAGGTTTTCCTTTTCTGGAGCGCCACAATCACGGCTACGTCGTAAGCTGGTACGGCGAGCCCGGATATGACGCGACAATCTATACACCTTATGTGGATCTCAGATTCCTGAATGACACGCAGGCGCATCTGCTCGTGCAACCGGTCGTGGACAGTGTGGAAGGTATCCTTACATTCAACTTTTATGGAACGAAGCCGGACAGAGTGGTGGAGATCGGCGAGGCGGAGTACAAGGACAAAAAGGAGCCTGGTGAGCCGGTCTATCAGGAGGACGCCTCGCTGGAAGCCGGACAGGTGAAGCAGGTTGAATGGGCGAAAGAGGGATTGACGGCGACCGTCATTCGGAAGGTTACCGAAAATGGCAATACTCGGGAGGACAGGATCCAATCGGTCTATCGCCCCTGGAACGCGATGTTCCTCTACGGTCCGGGAACCGACATCCCCGGCGTGACCGATGTTGCAGAGGAGCCGACCGCTACCCCGAATTCGGAGGAAAACAGTGACGGGGACGGCTAAGGGAGCAGACGCTCTTGGAAACCCGGCCCTTCACTTTCATTAAACTCTCCGTTTCTCCCGCTTTCTACCACTTCCAATGCTTTTGACCATCGACATCGGTAACAGCAGCATCGTCATGGGCGCCTTTGGTGACGGCGATGCGCCCGCTGCCTGTTGGCGGCTGGAGACGGACCGGCATAGCAGTCCGGAGACGCTCAGGCGATCTCTACACCAGTTCTGGCAGAAGAGCGGATTGGAAGCGAACGACTTTGAAGGCGCGGCCTTGTGTAGTGTGGTCGCGCCGTTGACCGAACTTTGGGAGGGGATGCTTGGGGAGGTCCTTGAGTGCGAGCCGCTGGTGCTTCACCACCGCATGGAACTGGGACTGACACTGGACGTAAGGAACCCGGAGCAGGTGGGGATGGACCGGCTAGCCGACGCCGCGGCCGTGCGGGATCGCAGTACGGGCGCAGCGGTTGCTGTCGACTTTGGCACGGCGACGACGTTCAATGTGGTGGACGAAACGGGACAGTTTCTCGGCGGGGCCATCGCTCCGGGCCTTGTCACGGCAGCGGAGTCGCTCAAGGCCTGCGCGCCTGCTCTGGCTGAACTGACCGAGGTGTTTGGGGCGCTCCATTCGTCGTCGAACGAGTTCGAATCAGCGCCACCGTTTTCTGCGATTGGCCGCGACTCCGACGAGGCGCTGCGATCGGGGATCATTCTTGGCTATGTGGGATTGGTTGAAGGACTCCTTGCCCGCATCGGTCACGAGTTGGACTCGCCTATCACTGTCATCGCCACAGATGGAATTGGACAAATAATCACCCCGCTCACAGGCTCGATCGACCAGTACGACCCCTGGCTGACTTTGTCGGGAATCCGCACTGTGTACCTGCTCAATACAGGAAACGAGTAGAGTCCATACGGACTTCATCCTTCCCAGCCCTCACACCATTAACCCAGCAGTTGACGATAGCATTGCAGTGTAGCAGCGGCGGTCGCCTGCCAGCTGTAGTGGCCAGCGCGCGCCAGCCCCTGCTCGGCTCGTCGGGCGCGCTGGCTGCCGTCCTCTATGAGTTCGGCCAGAGCGTCTCTAATCTCAGCGGTGGCGTGGGGGTCGAAAAGTAGGGCGGCCTCACCTGTGACTTCCGTCAGGCTGGCCGTGTTTGAACAGGTTACGGGCGTTCCGCAGGCCATCGCTTCGAGAACGGGCAGGCCAAACCCTTCATACAGGCTGGGGAAGACGAACAGAGTCGCTGCGCTGTAGAGCGCGGGCATGTCGCGCTCGTCGACAGGGCCGAGGAAGCGGACGGTGTCACCAAGTTGGTGACTGGCGGCGCGCTGTTTGGGCTGCGGGTAGCGGTTATCCCAGGCGCCGGCGATGACGAGGGGGGGCGCGTGACGCGAGGCGATTTGGGCGTAGGCATCGATGAGGGCGGGAAGATTCTTGTGGGGTTTGTTTATGCCGAGATAGAGAAGAAACTCACTGGGCAGGTGGTACTTTTGGCGGACGCGATTTGCTTGGGAAGCTGTCCGGG
Organism: Caldilineaceae bacterium; assembly: GCA_958295845.1. GTDB lineage: Bacteria > Chloroflexota > Anaerolineae > Caldilineales > Caldilineaceae > Bin5. The sequence continues at coordinate 1,681,867 of OY282376.1, read as the reverse complement.
GTCGATATTCGGGGCCGGCGGCGAGGGGTGTGACGCTGACTTTGGAGGCAGGGACCGGGAAGTGGCTGAACAGATCGGAGCGGGCGGCGTTTGAAATCGCGGCGACGCGGTCTGCAGCGCGCAGGGCGAGGGTCGCAGCGAGTCGAAAGAAGAGTCTGGCCTTGGTGGGAACGGACTGTGGGTACTTGAGTGGAATGACGTCATAGAAGGTCAGGAGGGTGGGCAGGCCTGTGCGGTACGGCATTATGTAGTAGGGGCTGTGATAGAGCGCTGCGCCGTCAGCGCGAAGTCGTTTGAGCAGGAATGGGATCCGCCATTGCTGCCGAATATCGAATGGCGTTACGGGCGCGGTTACAGTAGTGCCCGGTAGTCTGGGGGCTCGGTCCCGTTCTGGGGCGGACATCGAATTATCTCCCCGAGCGGAGGGGGTCGGGGTTTCGAGAATGGTCAGGCTTTCACCGACGGTAAGCAGGGGCGTCAGGGCCGGAGCAAGGTTGCTGACATAGCGCCCGATGCCTGGGAAGTGGGGCACTGCGGTGCGTGCATCGAGAATATACTGGCTCATATAACGGCCGGGGGAGAGTGGCCGTGAAGAAGGAGAGGAGGCCTAAACATATTCGCAGACTCTCTTCACTTGTCCAAGGCTTCTTGGTAGAAGGAGATAGTTGAGTCAATCATTTTTTGATACGAAAATTCAGTTTTCACTCGCGTTCGGCCTTTGGTTCCCATCCAAGTGCGCATCGCTGGATTCGCGAGCAGTTTGTTGATTGCTGCGGCCAGAACGCGCGGGTTGTTGGGCGCCACCACCAGGCCGGTTTCCCCGTCGCGGTTGACGTAGGAGGTGCCGGTTCCCAGCTCGGTGCAGATGACAGGCATGCCACAGGCCATCGCCTCTAGCTGCACGATTCCGAGGGCTTCGGCGCGATTGGTGGAGGGCAACACGAAGATATCGGCGGCATTGCGCGCGGCGAGGCATGCTTCTTCCGGACTGTCGCCCAGAAATAGGACTTTGTCGGCAAGATCTTCTGTACGCGCCAGCTCTTGCCACGCCTCCTGCATTGGACCGGTCCCGATTATCAGGAGGCGGGCTTTGATGCTGTGCATGGCGCGGATGAGTACATCGAGTCCTTTGTAGTGACGCAGACGGCCGATGAAGAGCAGGAGAGGCAGGTCGCCATATTGCTTGCGCAGGCGCTGGGCACCGATTCGAACTTGCTCGGTTTCCTCGAAGCGTTCTGTTTCGATGCCGAAGTGGATGACGCGGCACTTCTCCTGTACGTCACGCAAGAAGGGGGAAGACTCAATGTAGGCAGGGCTGGAAGCGGCGACCAGCGCGGCGCGTTGCAGGACCTTTCTCAGGATAGGCGCGTAGAGCTTTCCCGTCTTCTTCTGGCGAACGATGTCGCTGTGATAGCTGATGACGGTCGGGTTACCGCGTCCCAACAGGAGTTGAGCAGTCTCGGCAAGCGGATAGGGCGAGTGGAGGTGAACTAGGTCGGCCATCGCGGACTGCTTCCTCAGTTCGTTGAAGAAGGACAGACTGATGGGAGTGGACAGGAGGTGGGCTTGGCGCCCGGTCTTGGTCACCGGCACACCGTCAATTGTTTGGCGCTGGGAGGCCGGCCCGGTGTTAGTGACAAGCACGTGCGCGTCAACGCCCTCTGCGCGCAGACCCCGAGCCAGCAGGCGAATGTGATTCTCGATCCCGCCGACGACGGGATGGTAGTCCTTGTACAGGAGAAGTACTTTCATCGGGGAATGCGCCAACTGTTCGTGATTAGCATACAGACCTTGCCTCAATCGTTCCCTACCAGCTCCCGATAGAGTCCTTCGAGCTGGTTTACCGTGCGTTCGATTCGGAAATGGGCTTCTACACGAATTCGGCCTGCCCGGCCCATGCTACGGGACTGTTCGGGAGCGCTCAGCAGTCGCGAGACGGATGCGGCCAGTGCAGCCGTGTCGCCAGGAGAGACGAGAAGGCCGGTTTCTTCGTGCAACACGATTTCCGGGATGCCGCCGTGGGCGAAAGCGACGACCGGTCTGGCCATGGCCATTGCTTCGATGTTGACCAGTCCAAAGGGCTCGGGCGCACCGGGATGGACGAACAGATCCATCGCGGCCAGGGCCGGGCGCACGTCGGCGATCTGTCCGGTCCAGTGCACACGGTCGGCCAAGGTAGGTTGTGAGCCCAGGGCCAGCAGGCGGGCCTCGTAGTCGTCGTGAACGCCGAAGGGGTCGCCGCCGACGATCAGGAAGCGCCACTCCGGCTCTTGCTCGCATAATTGAAGCGCCATCTGCAGAAATGTCTCCTGGCCCTTCCAGGGCCGTGTTCTACCTATCATGCCAACGATGGGAGAGTCGGGGGGGAATCCGGCCTCGTTGCAGATAGCAGCCTTGTTGTCTTGCTTCGCGTGCGCCAGATCAAAGTGAGAAAGGTCGATGCCGTTGTGGAGCACTGAGGCCCGGTCGGAGCAGGGCAGGTGCTGGGCGACGGCACGTGAATTGGTGACTACGCGGCTAGCCGCGCTGCAAAAGATGTGCTTGCCCAGCCGGTCGGGCCATTTGGCAGCCGGCTGGGACTCCGACAGCCAGAAGTCGCGCATGTGCCAGACCAAGGGAACCGATGCGAGGCGGGCAGCGAGGGAAGCGTAAGCGGTTGCGCGGATTGTGTTGCTGTGGATGAAGCCGGCTTCGATCTCGCGGGCAGTCTTTGAAATGTTGGTTGCGCGTTGCCACAGATCGAGAAGGCTGCGGGAAGAGCCGCGCAACCGGGGCAGTTGCTGGAAATGCACTGGAATCCCGGATGCTGCTGCTTCTTCTGCGAGTTGTCCGGGAGGCGCGATCAGATGGGGTTGCCATCGATTGCGGTCCAGGAATGTCATGAGGAGGAGAAGGCTTCTTTCCGCTCCGCCGAGGGCATCGGCGTGATCTATGAAGAGTATGGGGTGTGGTGTCACAGTGCGCGCTCTATGATGGAGATCATCTGCCTTCCGGCACGGTCCCAGTTCATTTCGCTCTCGACCCAGCGGCGGCCGGCGCGGCCCATTCTGTCCCTCATGCCGGAATCATTTAACAGGCGCAATAGGGCATTAGTCAAGGCGGGAGGGTCATCGGGAGGAACGAGGAGGCCCGTCTCGTCTTCGATCATTGCTTCGGCTGCTCCGCCGCTGCGTGCGGCGACAACGGGCAGGCCGCTGGCGCTGGCTTCGAGATAAACGATGCCGTAGCCCTCGACGCTGCCAGCACAGTAGTCTGCTCGCGCCGGCATCACGAAAATTGTGGATTTGCGGTAAATCTCCGGTAGCTCAGAGTCGGACACTTCATGCATGAAGCGAACTGCGTGCATGAGTCCCAGTTCCTGTGCCTGCTGGGCAAGCGATGCTTGTGCGGGGCCGTTGCCTACGATCCAGTATTGTAGATCGGGAGACCGGTCCAGCAGCGGGGGCAGCGCTTGAAGAACGGTGTCGATTCCTTTGCGGGGCACGAGCCGCGCCACGGTCAGGAGGACGGGAGGCCCGGTCGTGGGCTCAGCAGGGGGGGCAAATCGATCGGGATGCGTTCCGGGATACAGGATTTCGGGGGACGGCAGTCCCAGTTCCTGGAGGCGCCGGGCGTTGGCGTGTGAGTTTGTCACAAGCGAATGAGCGCGCGCCAGCAGACGATTAGAGATGGGAGCATGCCAGCGGAGCTGCGCCGCCTCAAAATCATTACCGTGTGCGATCACGATACTTTTTTTTCTGGACACAGTCGTGGGCAGAAGAAGGCTTGGGTGGGCATGTCCAATGATTGTGAGGTGGGGACGAATCGACTTCAGAGCGTGAGCCACTCTCCAAAGCGCGAGGAGCTTGGTTACCAAGTGTGACCGTTTGCCACTGTACGAAGACTTTTGACCCTGACTTTGTCTTGCGAATGAAACTATCTGAAAGGAGTCATCTTTGAAGTGAGACGGATCGCCGGTTGGAAACACAACGGTAAGGTTGAATTCACGACCGATGCGACGGCTCAGCTGGTAGAGATACTGCTGCACACCACCGATGGACGGGGGAAATTCCAGGGTAAGCAGAGCAACCCTCGGGCGAGGGGCGTGTGGCGGGACAGACGAACGCGGCGACATCAGGGAACCCTTCACACTTCTCGCCCATCGTTGCGTTTACTCGCGCTGTTAAGCATGCTGACGAAGAGGGCTTCGTAGGCATCAACCACACGGTCCTGTGCAAAGGCTTCGGCGCGCTGTAGACCAAGGCGGGCCAGGGCGTGCCGTCTTTGCTGGTCATTCAGAAGCGACAGCAGAGTCGCTCCTAGTTCTGATGGCCGGGCCAGTTCTCCCCATTTACCGTCTTGAAGCAGCTCGCGTGCGCCGGCGTTTGGTGTGGCGACAACGGGCGTGCCACAAGCCATTGCTTCGATATAGGGGATGCCAAAGCCTTCGTAGGTGCTGGGCAGGCAGAATACCCAGGCACGGCGATACATGTCGGCCAGGTCTTTCTCAGTTGGATTCAGATAACAGACGACACCGGGCGCTTGCACGTCACGCTCCGCGACCATCCAAAGCTCTGCCTTGGGGAGAACAGGTCGAATCTGGCTTTGGAAAAGTTCGAGCAACATCTGGCCTCGCTTGCGTCCGGTGAGGGTACCGACGAAGAGGATGGCGGGGTGTGGATGCCTCAAATGTTGGTTGAGATTGGGCTCAGAGCAAAAGACGCGGCCATCTACTGAGTTGGGAATTACAAGGTGAATGCCCGGAGCATACTGCCGAGTACCGGCGCTCACAGCCACAACGCGGGTAGCTCTTGCTACTTCCCATCGCTCCGAGGGCGTGAGGGAAAGGTACCAAAGCCGCCTCTTCCAAGTGGTCGCATGAGTTGCTTCGGCCTTGGACGCACCGTGCAGCGTTCTCACCAGGGGTCGGCCCTGTTGTCGGAGTAGCGCGTTGTTGCCATGGGCGTGGATGAGGTCGAAGGCGCTGAAGTCCTGGGCGCTGTAGCGCCATGCGAGCTGCCAGTGCCAGAGCCAGGCGCTCAAGGGATTTGCGGGCGGTGAGGAGAGTACCTTTTGCACTTGATAGCAGGCGTCAGGCGGCTGTTCATCGGTTGTGAAAACGGTCAAATTGTGGCCGCGTTGGGACAGAGAATTGGCCAGCCTGTGCGCCACGTAGGCGACGCCACCGGTCTTGACGCGGGTGGGCGAAGGAAGTTGGGAGGAGAGCACTGCGATCTTCATGGTGGGTCTGCTAACTTCGGCTGCGCAGACCGGCCCGGTATCCCTGCCACAGGCCGCGAAGAGAAGGGATGGTCCGCTCCGGGCGCTTCTGGAAGATGGCCTGCTTTACCAGGATCCAACCCAGCTCCCTTTTCAGGAACCAGGGTAGGTAGCGTTGCTGGAAGTTCTTGGCGAAAAAGTAGGCGTTGTTGTGGTGGGACTCGAAGTAATACTGTCCCTCGTCGTGGCCCTTGCTGGCGCGAGAACCGCCGGTTGGGTGGCCCAAGTGCACGATAGCAGCGGCAGGGTCGTATGCGATCTGGTAACCGTTTTGCAGAATGCGAAGAGAGAAGTCGGTCTCTTCACCGTTGGCTCGGCCAATGTAGTTTTCGTCGAACAGGCCCACATCGATTGCCAGTTGACGACCCATTGACATATTACCGCCTCGAAGACTGTCAGTCGTTCCCTTCGGCACTTCGAAATTCCAGTAGTCAAGGATCCTACCGTCCGGTGAAATGGTACATGGTCGGGGCTTGGGTGGTTGCTTTTTTCGTTCGACATGGACGCCACCCGTGGCTGCACCCATCCCCGGTCGCTGCAGATTTTCCATATGAAGCTCGATCAGGTTTTCTGGAGGAATGATGTCATCGTCGCAGTAGAGGAGATAACTGCCACTGGCTAACTGGGCGCCTACATTGCGCGCATGGGGCAGATTGGCTTTGGCGACATGGTGCCAGCGAAAACGGTCCGGATGCCGGTCCTGGCAGTCGCGAATAAATCCTGCTGTACGCTTTTCGTGTTCCGGGGTCTGGTCGACGATCAGGACTTCGTAGTTTGGGTAGGACAGATCCAACAGATACGCAATTGTATGGCAGAGTACCTCCTCACGGAGGTACGTGGGAACAATAATCGACCAGCGTGGAGTAAATGACTCATGTTGATCGCCTGATGCGCTCGGATGAGATGCACTCTTTGGGGTCATGGCGAAATCTCTGTCGGTCTCGACACAAGTCATTCTATCACTCTTCTACAAGCTTCCTGGAGCGACCGCGATTGTTGAACTTTCATGACAGTCAGGCAGCCGCTGAAATTGTCGGAATTGGACCCTTGGATTGCGGCATTGAAAGGGTTGCATTCTCCCATCTCACAAACCTGGTCGACTACTAAACAGGTCATTTGGCTAGCACGAAGTCAATCAGGCCCTGGTAAAGTGGTATAACACTGCGTGGAAGGTAAGGAGTTAAGCGGTTGAGCAGAGATTGGTCGCTTTCGTCAAGTGCTGCGAAGAATCGAAGTGCAACAGGGTAGGCCAGGATCCCAGCGAAGATTGCGAGAACCAGGCCGCCAAGCCAGAGAGATACGAGCCATGCGGCAGCGGCTGACGCGAGGGCAGCTAGGCCGATGCGGCCTAGTGCACGGAAGGGAAAGGGGAGATCGAGATAGTGGACGGTGTAGGCGATTCCCACTACGCCTGAAATCAGCTGGCTTCCTGAATTGGCGATGGCTGCGCCGACGGCACCAAAGCTTGGAATCAGGAGAAAATCGAGGCCGATGTTGATAACGGCTACGGTAAAGCCGAGACGGACGATGATGTTCTGCCGCTCAACGCTATGCAAAACAGTGGCGCTAATTGCGGCGAGAGCGCCCACAATGTTGCCAACAAGAAGAATGGCGAGAACGGGGGCCATTTCAAAGAAATCAGGACCGTAGAGCTTGACAAAGGCCGGCGCGACGGCTGCGCCCCCCAGCCCAATAGGCATAGCTATCAAGGCGAGAATACGATAAGAAGAGTAGTGGAGATCTCCGAAGCGTTTGCGGTCCTGTTGCCCGACGAGAGAAGAAAAAGAAGGGATAAGTACGCCCGACACGATTGCAGGTATCGCCATTGCTTTGATGGCCAGTTCAAAGGACTGACTATAGTAGGCGATTTCGGAATCGGTGGCGAAACGTCTAAGGAAGAAAAGCTCCGATCGGTCGTATAGTATGGAATCAATGATAAGGATTAGGGTCACGTCTCGGCAGTAGAGTAAGACACGACGCAAAAGATCAGGCGGCATTGGGATGCGATGGGCACCGCGCAGTGAGAAGTAGACCGGCAACTTCCAGCCGATCAAAAGCAGTTGGACTACGCGCCTAGCGAGCAAAATCAGTAGCAGGGCGTGGAGCCCGAAACCGAGCGACACGGCCACGATCGCAGTAACGGAAAAGAGCAGGTTTGCGGTCAGCCCGATTTGGCTAAGAAAGCGAAAGTCTTGTGAACCTGTTACGGCGGCATGAAAATGCCTTTCGACAACTGCGGGCAGTACAGACAGTGCAACCAGAACGAGCGCCGTGACTTCTTGCAAAGGCGCGGTTAGCGCATAGATAAAGGTGGACGCGGCGACAAGTGTGCCTATCGCTAGCTCAATGACAAAAAGCCGCATGAAAAGCGCCGACGCGGTCTGCCGATCTCCCTTACCTAAATGCTCGGCGCCGAATCTCGTCATGGCCTGAGTGAGCCCGGGAGAGGAAAAGAGGACCAAGAAGCGGGCGACCCAAACCCAGTAGTGATAACGGCCAATTTCTGCGGGGCCAAGAATGCGGGCGAGTACGATGCTCGTCACTAACCCAAATACAAGGGTTCCGGCCGTATTCAGGGCGTTCCATAGAACGTTCGAGGTTACCGATGGCGTTGCGTTCAAACCGCGTCCTCTGCTCTTCAGGAAGTTCAGGAACAGGCCAGGTTCCTATGTCAGCAACGTCGCTGCGTCTGACAGGGCTTCAGTGATGCCCGTTAGCGGTAGAGCTGAAGTTCTCGATCACTCTATGGTAGCAACATATTGTCTCGTTAACCATGGCTTCGATGGAGAATTTAGTGCGGGCTCGTTGATACCCGCGCTCCCCCATCTCGCGGCGAAGAGCCGCGTTTCCGGCCAGCTTGACAATGGCATCCGCCAACTCAGGAATGTTATCGGTTTCGACAAGAATGCCCGTGTTATTGTGCCTTACGACTTCGGGCGCGGCCCCTGCGTTGAAAGCGATAACAGGCTTAGCCGAGGCCATGGCCTCGACATATATCAGACCGAAAGACTCCGAAAGCGATGGAGCGGCGACGATATCAGCTTCCGCGTAAAGGCGGGCCAGCTTGTCTTCGTCAACCCTGCCATGAAATGTAGTTGCATCAATCGCTTGCGCTGGGGCAAATCCTTCGAAGTAGTCGCGATAAGTCTTGTGGTGTGGCGCGTCTGAAATATCCTCCCCGGCAATCTCGAAACGTACATTCGGCATTAGCTGTGTAACCAGCGGAATTGCCTGCAGGAGACAGTGGATTCCCTTACGCTTCTGAAGGCGACCGACGAAAAGGACACGAATTGCCTTGTCAGTGCAATATGTCGGCCTTGTCGGACAAGGGGAAAGCGGGATACCGAGATGGACAACCTGCATGGATTGCAATGGTAGATCATAGAGTTCGGCACAGACATGTGCGTTATATGCGCTATGCGTGATGAGACAATGCGCCCGCCGGACCGCCAGGACTTCCAAGTAGCTCTGCAGGCGCCATCCATAGTTTGCAGAAGGACGAGTTTTCAAGCTATTGGCCAGGTTCATGGGTGTGGACAGACGGATAACGAGCGGCCCGCGGGGATGGAGGCTGTAAAAGAACGCCTCTGGACCTGCCCCGCCGCCGCTAGGCATTTCGACCACGTCAAATCGTCCGTGAGTTTCCTCTAGCTGGGCGATGGTTCTGTCTACACTTCTGCTCCAATCTAGTACTGACCTCATGATTCTCCCTTTGCCTTTCATAATCCCCAAGAGAGGGATCTTGTGGACGTGTGCCGGGTAGGGGGAAACAGCGGGCAGCTCATTGGACGCAAGGACATCTCTATCATCGGGTTGCATCGCCCCATCATTGTGTTCCCAAGCCAAGGTTTCTCCAGAGGCGGATGTCATCTTTTCCGAGAACTGGGTTCGGTCGGAAATTACGGTCACGTCATGCCCTGCGGCGGCAAGCCCGTTGGCTAGATGGCGTGTATAGGTGGCAACTCCGCCTACACTTGCCGGAGGGTAGTCATAGCTGACAAGGCAGATACGCATTGGTCATCCTTCTAGATTTTCCGATAGATTGCGAAAACAGAAAACAGTTTCTTCAACCATACGCCGTATAGAAAACTTCGCCCTAGCCCGCTGGTAGCCGCGCTTTCCAATCTCTTGTCGCTTTCCTTCATTTACAGCCAACTCTATCAGAGCTCGAGCCAATCCATTTGGGTCTTCCATTTTGGCCAGAATCCCAGTCTCTTCGTTGACGACAACCTCGGGTACGCCACCCGTACGAAAGGCGATGACCGGCTTGGCGTGGGCCATGGCTTCGAGATAAGTCAGGCCAAACGACTCTGACAGAGAAGGCGCCACAAATACATCGCAATCCGCATAAAGTTGAGAAAGTGTCTCCTCTCCAACGTGACCACAAAAAACTGTCGCCTTGCGGGCCTCTGGCGAAGCAAAACTCTCGAAATAGTCGCGATAGGACTTTCCTTGCGGCGCTTCGCCGATGTCGTCGCCAGCGATGACGAATCTGCAGCAAGGAGCCTCCCTAACCACTTGCGGAATGGCATGAAGCAAACGGTCTATCCCCTTTCGTTGCTCCAATCGACCTACGAAGAGAACAGTTACCGATTCCTCTCTTGTTATGCTTGCCGCTGGCAGCGATTCCGGCACAGGGATGCCATGCGGAATCACAACTGGTTCAACATTAGGCATCAGGTAGAGCTCGCTGCAGTACTGGGCGATAAATTTGCTGTTGGCTATGATACAGGCTGCACGCCGCGCAGGAAGCGCCTCCAGAAAACAGGCCAGGCGAAGTCCCAATCTGTCAGACCGACCTTCCTTTAGGAAACTTACCTGGGCAAGCGGCGTAGAAAGGCGGATCACTAACGGGGCGCGTTGACGAAAAGCGTAGCAGAGACCTTCGGCGCCCCAGTTCGGCATTTCAACTACGTCGAAAGGCCCTTGGGATCGTTCCAGGCGTGCGATTTCGCGGTCTACGGCCCAGCTTCGTTCGAGTAGATTCCAGATTCCTCTCGCTTTATGGCGGATTGGGGGCGGCAGTGGAAGCCGACGGTGCGCCACTCGGAACAACTGCGGTGCGTGTGAAGAGGAGGGAGACGGGCGAGTCCTTCCTTCTTTCCCGGCCGGTCCGGCGATTACTGTGACATCGTGTCCTTCTTCGGCAAGACCATGGGCCAGAAGATGTACATATTTGGCGATGCCGCCTCTGCCTTCCGGTGGATACTCTTTGCTCACCAGGCAGATACGCAGCGGCTTCAAGGATGCCTTCCTGCGGTTGCTTTGTAGACATCTACGGTTTGTCTTGCCGCCTCACGCCAGCCGAAGCGGTCTGCTCTACGCAGTCCCTCTGTACGCATCTGCTCAGACGTTTGTGGATTCGATAACACGGGGCGGAGTGCCTCTGCCAAGCCTTCGCCGGTCATCGGTTCGATGTAGCGGGCTGCTGTGCCGGCCACTTCGGGAAGGCTGCTGGCACTGCTGCAGACCACCGGCGTTCCGCACGCCATCGCTTCCAACACGGGGATACCGAAACCCTCATAGAGGCTGGGCATCAGGAGGCAGTCGGCGCCGCTGTATAGGGCTGGCAGGTCTGCGTCTGGAACGTGACCGGTGAAGATGACGTCGTCGGACAGCTGCAGCCGTTCAACGTTACTCTGGACGCTGTCGAAGAGCCAGCCGCGGCGACCGACGACCACAAGGCAGTGGCGCCCTCCCGCAGCCTTCAACCGGGCAAGCGCCTCAAAGGCGAGGGCGTGGTTTTTGCGCGGCTCAAGTGTGCCGACCATCAGCAGGTACGGCCTGCGGATAGAATGCCTCTCCATCGCGAGCCGAGTCTCTTCTTCTTCGACCGGTCTGAACCGTTCTTCGATGCCTTCTTCAATTACATGAATTTTTTGCGGAGAAGTACTGTACAGTTCCAGTAAATCCCGCTTCGTGTGGCTGCTTACGGCAATGATAGCATCGGCACGGCGCACAAACAAGGGCATCGCTACGCGCAGAAAGGTCCGGTTTGCCAGAGTGTGGTGCTCAGGGTAGCGCTCGAAGATCAGGTCGTGGACGGTCATGACCGACGGCCGCGTGGTCCATGGCAGCAGATGCTCTGTGGCGTGGTAGATGCCATCGGAACCGAGTTTGCGGTCTACGAGCGGAGTCCTCAAAAGCTGACATGCAAGGACACCGAGCCGCCAGGGATATTGGGCCAACGGCAGAGCGCGGGCGGGAATAGGGGCGAGGGAATCAGGGGGTCGATGGCCGCTGTGACGGTTGTAGAACAGGGTGAGATCGATTGCATCGCGACAGTGTTGCCACAGCGCAGACGCAAGGCTCTCGGTGTAGCGCGCCAGTCCGGCGCTCTGGTGAATCGCGGGGCCGGCGTCGAGGACGACTTGCAGGCGTCCTGTGCTCTGACGGATGCCCTTGTGCAGGGCTTTGGCTTGCGTGTGCCGCACGCCTGCGGTCTCCTCACTCATCACCGACATCCCAGGCATCGTACTCGATCGGCATCTCAGTTGTGGAACGCATTTGTGCCGAATCGTTCAGCCAGCCGTGCACTGCTTCACCCAGGTGGGAAAGCGGGCTCTGGCGCCTGGTGCAGTTTGGCAGCGCGTCGAGGAAGGCGTGGCCATAGTTACGCTGCCACAGGCGGCTGTCCAGCAGTACGACGATGCCGCGATCGGTGGTGCTGCGGATCAGGCGGCCAAATCCCTGGCGCAGACGGATGACGGCCTCGGGCACGGCATACTCGTGGAAGGCGTCTTCGTAGAGTTGGCTACGGGCGGCGTAGAGTGGGTCGGTGGGCACGGCGAAGGGCAGGCGGACGATGATCAGGCAGACTAGCTGATCGCCGGGTAGATCGATCCCTTCCCAGTAGCTGCTGGTTCCCATCAAGACCGAATTCGGATTGGCGCGAAAGTCGCGCAGGTTGCGGCGGCGGCCGCCTTCCCCTTGCTGAATCACGGTCAGCCCGGCGGCAGCGAGGGGCGTGCGTATGGCGTCGGCGCTGGCGCGCAGATGGCTGTGGCTGGTAAAGAGGACGAGCGTTCTGCCTCCCGCGGCGAGCGCAGCCTGTTGGATTGCCTCCTCCAGGGCGGGCTGGTAGCTGTGGTGGTGGGGCGGGGGCATGTCGCTGGGCAGGTACAGGAGCGCGTTACGTTTGTAGTCAAAAGGGCTGTCGATTACGGACCCGTTGGCGTCCCAACAACCCAATCGATCGCGCAGATAGTCGAAGTGATCGCCGGCCTGGAGCGTTGCGCCGGTCAGGACGACCGCCCGCTTTTTTTTGAAGAGTTCCGAAGACAGTTTCTCGCCGACTTGTATCGGCGCGCTGCGCAAGATGACAGTGTCGGCTTCGCGGCGCGAACGAGTACTGCGGCGGGTCGAAGACCTCCCGCTCTCGGACAACTCCAGCCAGGCAACAGACTCTTCCTGGTGGCTGAGGGGACGCAGTATGACATCGTCCGCAACCTGCAGAAGGTCGGCGAGATCGGTCTGGCCGTAGTGGAGGGTCTGCAGGGCATGCGCAGTGCCGTTGCCAGCGGCGGACGTGTTCCCGGATTCGTCTTCGTATTGCCACCATTGGGATGCGTCCAGCCGTTCCGCCAGCTCCGTCAGACGACCCAAGACGCGGCCGATACTCCGGCTTATTTCATCCCACTCGATTTCGATTTCGCTCCAGGCTGGCTGGGCCCGCATGCGGCTATCCAGAGCTACTTGTTGCGGATAGGTGGTGGGACCGCGTGCGGGAGCCTTGGTCTCGGCATGACGCAGGACGAACTCGTAGAGGGCTTCGGCGAAGGGAGGGAGGCTGCTGCGCAGATCCTGGCTGGTCGTCGCTACTTGCGTGGCCAGATTTTGCAGATGGTCTTGACCCAAGTGGGCGGCCAAGTGGTTGACTGCTCTATCCAGTCCGTCAAGGAGGTAGGTCAGCATGCGCAGATCGACCTGCCGTGTAAACTGGTCGGTCGCCGCGCCTTCGAGGTGATGGGCTTCGTCCACGATAAGTGCGTCGTATTCGGGCAGGACCTGGCCGCCTGCGGCGACGTCGGCCAAGAGGAGAGCGTGGTTAACGACCAGCAGATGGGCGGAAATTGCCTGTCCGTGGGCTTCCAGGTAGAAGTCACGGTAGCGGCCGCCGAGAAAGTCGTGGCGTGCTGTGGGGCGTCCGAAAGCACACCGTTCCAGGCTACATTCGTCTGCATGGGAAGCAACGTGGGCCATGAGGGCCCGCTCTTGCCGGTCATGAATCGGTAGCTCGCTGAGGTCGCCGCTCTGGGTATGCGGCAGCCAGACCAACAGCTTGGCCAGGAAGCGCAATTCAAGGGGGGTCAGGCTCTCGGCAAATAGGCCGCCGCCAGCGCGGGTTGCGTCCAACCAGTTGGCAAGCCGGCGCGTACACAGGTAGCGGGACCGGCCTTTCAGTGTCATTGCGCGGACGTCGCGGCTGTGGCCGCCATCCAGGTGCGGGCCAAGGTCGGCCAGGACCTGGGCCACGCGGGGAAGCTCCTTCTCCAGTAACTGGTCCTGCAGGGGAAGCGTATGGGTAGCGATGACGACACGGTTTTCGTTGCACATCGCCCAGGCTGCGGCGGGCAGGAGATATGCAAGGCTCTTGCCCGTTCCGGTACCCGCTTCGATGATTTTGTGATCGCCCCGGTTGAGCGCGTCCAGGGTCTGCTGTGCCATCTGCAGCTGGCCGTCGCGCGTCTCGAACGCGGTGCCCGACTCGGCGTCGAATTCCGTCGCAAGGGGGCCTTCTTCAGAAAGAGCCGCGAACAGGAAATCGCCGGCAACTTCTCGTGGTGACGGGTCTGGTGTGAGAGGGGAAAGTGCGGAAACGGTGCGCCGGACCGGTCTGGTCAGTTCATCACGATTCCCGTCCAGACCCGCCTGCTCCCGGCGGCGCAGCTCGTCGTCAAACAGGATGGTAGGGCCCCACTTGCTCCCGCGACCGGCTTCGCTCAGAGTCTCCAGTACGGTTTCGGGAATCACACTGATTCGCTCAAGAAGGCGAAGAAGCAGCTCGGCAGTCGCCTCGGCGTCGTGGCCTGCCCTGTGGGCCTCCTCCAGAGGAATCGAGAGCACCTTGCACAGTTCGCCCAGACTGTAGCTATCCTGTCCTGGCAGGAGAATCGTGGCCAGCTCGTAGGTGTCGAGAACGGGCACATTCAGCTTAATGCCGGCTGCGCGCAGGAAGGAGACGTCGAATCCGGCGCTGTGGGCGACGACGGCCTGCGCGCCGTTCGCGAAGAAGCTCAGAATCTCAGGGATGACTTCCTCTATTGCGGGCGCGTCGGCAATGTCGGCGGGGCGGATGCCGGTAAGCTGTTGGATGCGTACGGGGAGAGGGCGCCCGGGGTTGATGCAGGTCGAGTAGTAATCACGCGGGCCGCCTTGTTGAAAGCGCACGGCTCCGAACTCGATTATGGCATCTCGTTTTGGGTTTAGTCCGGTTGTTTCCAGATCGAAGGCGACGAAGGTACGGGGAGCCATATTCAGGCGGCTGCGGGAATGGGGTTGTTAGGATGCAGGATCACGAACAGCCGGTTACTGGTCATTTGCGCTGTTGCTGAAAGAGATGGCCTCGGCTGTCTTGGTCACGCTGCCGGTATAGAGCCAGGAGACCTGCCGGAGGGTAAGTGCCTGGTCGAACTCGGTCAAGGCTGAAATGCAGTCGGCAGGCACGACGACGGAGAACCAGCGCAGGCCGGCTGAAGCAGCCGTGTGGAGCACGCAGATACTGGATACGGTTCCGACGATGACGAGATTTCGCACCTTCCAGACATTGGTCAGGAAGTGCTCCAGCCACGTTCCATAGAAGCCGTCGTAGCGGCTTTTCTGGCAGACCAGATCTTCCGGTTGCGGGGCCAGCTCTTCAACGATCTGCCAGCCCCAACTGTTGGTTTCACAGTGGCGAGGCCAGATTTCCCATTCGGGATCGCCGGAGAAGTGGCTGTCCTGCGTGTAGGCGATGCGCACGCCGGCGCGGCGGGCGCGGGCCAGGAGCGTTTGCAGACTGTCGAGGGTGGCGGCGGCGTCAGGCACGACCAGTGCGCCGCCTTCTTTGACAAAATCGTTCTGCATGTCGACGACTATCAATGCGCTGCTCTGTGCAGGCAGTTCGACGTTTAGTTGCCATGGGATTTCAGGAACTTCTACGGTTTCGCCCGGAATCTGCATCCGGCCCTCCTTTCCCAAGCAGATGAAGAACGGAGTGCATTCTTGTGAACGGATATGCCCGTTTCGCCGGATTTCGCTATGCCAGCTCCCAGCGGCTGGGGTTGATGCCGGGGGCTTCGCTGGCCATGTTGGCGGGCTTGTTGCCTCCGCCGTACTCCCATTTTCGGACATTGCGGTCGATGAAGTATTTCTTGACTTCTGGCGGCAGATTCGCCACATCTTCAGCCGGCCACTGCTCGACCTCTTCTTCGACCGGTCCGGCCCACGCCGGACGGTATGCGATTGCCAGGAGCTCGCGGGCGTAGTCCCCCACATTGGGGAAGTTTCCATGGAAGACGCGATGGTTGATGAGCACAGCTGATCCGGCCGGGGCTGTCACCATGACCTCTTCAGGGTGGGACTCATAGCGGACGTAGGGGTTTCCGTGCGCGTGCATGACGAGATGAGAACGAGGAATCACGCGAAATGGAGAGACCTCTTCCGTCAGTTCCTGGAGGTAGTAGAGCACGCGGACCATACAAGGGCAGCTGCCCTCGTAGCCGAATATTTTAGACCCATACGGCTGGCCATCGGTGTGAAGGCTGATGCCGGGATGACCCGGTTCTGAGCGGGCGTAGGCGTAGGACATGAACACGATCTCGTCACCAAACAGCCGTTCCAGAAACTGGATCGTAGGAGGATGCGCTATCAGGTCCGTGACCTCTCCGCCCGCGAAATGGACTTTCGGGCGCACCTGCTGCTTTTCGCTATAGTCCACCCCGAACGTATCCAGTTGAGTTGTCTGCGCTCGCAGACGATCCAGGTGTTCTGTTGAGAGGAGGTCGGGGACGACGGTGTAACCCTCTACTTCAAGCTGATAGACGTGTTGACCGAAGCTCAGTTTGGACCAGTCACGATCGTCGACTTTCACCTTTGTCATGGTCATTCTCCCTATCTGAGTAGATAGTGCTTACATGGGCTGAGCGAATCCAGCTTCTACTCTCTACATTCTTCAGCGGTGGAAGATGTAGAGCGAACGGTTCTCGAGCGGCAAGCTGATGCGCCTTTCCTGACGGTGGCTCTCGGCCAGCGCCAAGCAGACTTCGGTCAAATGATGGGCGACCTCGACATGTCCGAGAGTTTGCCGGCCCTCTTCGTGTGCCAGAACCAGGTCTTCCAGGCAGTACTGTGTCGCACTGTTTTCAGCGACCTGCTCGACGGGAACATCGGCGGCAATGCGTGCCTTTCCAGCCAGGTTTTTCCGAAGTTGCAGCCCCATTCCATTGTCAAACACGCGCACGCTGCCGGCGTCGCCCATAACCTCGAATTCCCAATTGCCGGCTGGAACGCTGGTGGCGGCAACGCCGTTTGCAAAGGTCAACTGGAAGATCCCGTAGGGATCCTCATCCAGGCGATTGTCGGGGATACGATGGTCTATTGTGTTGAGCTCTCCCCAGATGCTCTCCACTGCGGGGTCGTCCAAGAGGAAACTGAGGGTGTCTATCGAATGGATGTGGCCGTGGAGAAGATTGGTGCTGGCATAGTGGATAGCGGCCTTGGGCTCGCCGATCTCGCCATTTCTGATTAGGTCACGCGCCTGGTGATAGCGCAGATTGAAGCGACGCAGGACTCCGGAGTTGAACAGGGAGCCGTTTTCCTGGACCGCCTTGAGGATCCCATCGGCCTCCTCCATGGAACAGGCGATTGCCTTTTCGCAGAAGATCAGGCGGACACCCTCTTCGGCGGCCCGCGTCGCCATCTCAGCGTGCAGATGGCCGCGGGTGCAGACGGCAACCATGTCGGGATCTTCCTGGCGGATCATCTCTATGTAGTCCTCGTAGAGCGCGTCGACGCCCCATCGCTCTGAGAAGGCCGCCCGCTTGGCAGCATCGATGTCGGCTCCGGCGACAATCTGCAGGCGATCGCTGGCTTTGCATGAGGCCGCGACCGAGTAGGGGGGACTCCTGTCAGGGAACTCGTCGTCGATTGTGCTGCCCATTCGACCCAGTCCGACTATGGCGACGCGGTAGATTTTGTCGGTCATGTTAATTTCTCCAGAAGACAACGGTTTTAGGTGTGAGCGGCATCAAGTTACGAACTGCAGGTCACTGTCTACTGAGTCTGCGAACGCGGGCGGGCAAGGCATCTTGAGCGATTTCGGAGGACAGAATACGCTGGGAGCGATCGGATAGCGGCAGGTCTACGCGACGGCCGCCCTGGCGGTGCGACTCGCGCAACGCGATCGCGATCTCCAGCGCTTTGCGTCCGTCCACATCAGAGCAACGGGGCGGCTCTCCGCTGTCTATACAGTGAACAAGGTCCTCGATGATGGCAAAGCCCATGCTGGGGACGCTTGTGGGCAGAGGGAATGGTGCGCGCGCCGGCAGGTTACGGCCGCGCGGCCCTCCAGGGACCCAGCGGTAGTACTGGGTTTCCATGCCCTGGGCCAGGGAACGGACGCGGCCCTCTGTGCCGATCAGGTCGAATTCCCATGGGGCGGCGCCGGTAGCCGTGCCGCGAAGGAAGCCGCGCACTCCGTTGTCGAACACCATGTAGCCGTTGCCCATCAGGTCTTCATCGCCGGCCGCCTTCTCGTCCGACTCCATCTCGCCGAAAACCCACTCCACGTCGCCGCCAACCAGGTAGCGCATGGTGTCGATGGCGTGACTGCCGTTGGAGGACAGGTTGCATTGTGTGTAGGCGGTGATCTGCAATAGCTCGCCCAGCTCACCTTCTTCTACCATACGGCGCGCTTCTGTAAAGAATACATTGTAGCGGCGGGAGCAGTTTACGGCGACGGCTACGCCTTTGCGCGCAGCGAGCTCGATCACTTCGTCGGCTTCGGCAAGGCTGAGAGTGAAAGGCTTCTCTGCCCAGATCGCCTTGACCCCGGCGTTGATGGCATCGATCATAATTGCGGCGCGGTGGCGGGCGGTGGTGCACATACTAACGAAATCGGGCCGCTCTGCCTCCAGCATTTCGCGGTAGTCGGCATAGATTTGGCTGTCTTCAAGGCCCCAGCGGTCGGCAAAGATCGCGCCCTGCTCGGCGTGGGGGTCGGCGCCGGCGACCAGGTCGGTATGCGGGGAGGCCACATAGGTGGGGGCGTGACAGTAGGGCATAAAGAACTGTCCGCCCTGCCTGATTTCATCGTCGAAAGTGCTGCCCATGCGCCCGAGACCGATGACGGCGGCGCGATAGGTACTTTCGGACATTGCTGTTTCTCCTGGATGAAACGGCCGGCGATTCGTAATCAGTTGCCGTGACAGAATTAAGCTGCCTAACTACGGTAATCGCAAGAATAGAAGGTGGTCAAAGAGAGATAGTCGATGTAAGCGTTTATGCTGAATGCCCTTTCACCAATTTTGAAGCTGTGAAGGACTGGCTGTCACTTTCACCTATCAGTCATAGCCTTGGGCTTGACAGTTCACTCTTCCAGCATGCCATGCGCCAACTTAGGTGCGTTGCATTCTGCGGACACGGGCGGGGACTGCATCTCCGCCAATTTCGACTGACAGAATGCGCAGGGAGCGGTCGGCCAGGGGCAGGTCGATGCGCCGGCCGCCCTGGCGGTGGGACTCGCGCAGCGCGATAGCGATCTCCAGTGCCTTGCGGCCATCTTTGCCCGAGCAGCGCGGCTGCCTGCCGGTTTCGATGCAGTCTACGAGGTCTTCGATCACGGTAAGGCCCATGCTCGGGATTTGTGTTGGCAGTGGGAATGGCGCCCTGGCCGGCAGACCCTGGTCGCGCAGGCCACCGGGCACCCAGCGGTAGTACTGCGTTTCCATTCCCTGAGCCAGAAAACGGACCCGTCCCTCTGTGCCGATAAGGTCGAATTCCCACGGGGCGGCGCCTGTCGGCGTGCCGCGCAGAAAGCCCCGCACGCCGTTGTCATAGGCCAAATAGCCGTTGCCCATCAGGTCTTCATCAGCGGTCGCCTTTTCGTCCGACTCCATCTCGCCGAATGCCCATTCTACATTGCCGCCGGCGAGATAGTTCATGGTATCGATGGCATGGCTGCCGTTGTGGGAGAGGTTGCACTGGGCGTAGGCGGTAATCTGCAGGATGTCGCCTAGCTCTCCCTCGTCGACCATGCGGCGCGCTTCGGAGAAGAATACGTTGTAGCGTCTGGAGCAGTTGACAGCGATGGCTACGCCCTTGCGGTCGCAGAGATCGAGCACTTCATCGGCCTCAGTTAGGCTGAGTGTGAACGGCTTCTCTGCCCAGATCGCCTTAACACCGGCGTTGATGGCATTGATCATGATTGCGGCCCGGTGACGTGCGGTCGTACAGAGGCTCACGAAGTCGGGGCGTTCCGCTTCCAGCATCTCGCGGTAGTCAGCGTATATCTGCCCGCTTTCCAGGCCCCAGCGGTCGGCGAAGATCTCGCCCTGCTCCGCGTGGGGGTCGGCGCCGGCGACCAGATTGGTATGGGGTGAGGCCACGTAGGTGGGGGCATGACAGTAAGGCATGAAAAACTGTCCCCCCTGCTCTATTTCGTCGTCGAATGTGCTGCCCATTCGCCCGAGGCCGATGACGGCGGCTCGAAAACTCTTTTCAGGCATGCCTGTATCTCCAAAGTAATGCGTTGGGCGGACAGTATCCTGCTAGGCCGCCGGTTCTTGTTGCAGCCGCCGTACACGGGCGGGGACGGCGTCCCCGCCGATTTCGACTGACATAATGCGCAGAGATCGGTCGGCGATGGGCAGGTCGACGCGTAGGCCGCCCTGGCGGTGCGACTCACGTAGCGCGACCGCGACCTCAAGAGCCTGGCGGCCGTCTTCGGCTGAGCACCGTGGGTCCGATCCAGTCTCTATGGCGTTAACGAGGTCGGCGATGACCGAGAGTCCCGTGCCCTGAATGCTCAAAGGCAAGGGAAAAGGCGCCCGCGCAGGCAATCCCTCATCGCGCAGGCCGCCGGGGACCCAGCGATAGTACTGGGTATCGGTGCCGTTTGCCAGTGAACGGACGCGTCCTTCGGTGCCGATGAGATCGAATTCCCATGGCGCGATGCCGGTCGGCATGGCACGAATGTAACCCCGAACTCCGTTGTCGAAAGCCAGGTAGCCGTTGCCTTTCAGGTCTTCCTCACCTGCCGCTTCTTCGTCCGACTCCATTTCGCCGAATACCCATTCCACATCGGCGTCGACAAGATAACGCATGGTGTCGATGGCGTGGCTGCCGTTGTGGGAGAGATGGCACTCAGCGTAGGCGGTGATCTGGAGGAGTTCGCCCAGTTCCCCGGTTTGTGCCATGCGGCGAGCTTCGGTCAAGAATGGGCTGTGGCGTCGCGAGCAGTTGACGGCGATGGCGACGCCCTTGCGGGTACTGAGGTCGATGACTGTGTCGGCTTCGGCAAGACTCAAGGTGAGTGGTTTTTCGGCCCAGATCGCCTTGACGCCGGCCTCGATCGCGTCCTGCATCATGGGGGCCCGGTGGCGTGCGGTGGTGCAGATGCTGACGATGTCGGGCCGTTCTGCGGCCAGCATCTCCCGATAGTCGCCGTAGATGTGGTCTTCAGAGAGGCCCCAGCGTTTGGCGAAGATGGCGCCCTGCTCGGCATGGAGGTCGGCGCCGGCGACCAACTCGGTGTGGGGCGAAGCCACGTAGCTGGGCGCATGGCAGTAGGGCAGAAAGATCGAGCCGCCCTGCTGTATTTCATCATCGAAAGTGCTGCCCATTCGTCCCAGACCGATAACTGCTGCTCTGTACATGAAATCCCTCCAGGGATATTTCTTTTCGCGAGTTTTGGAAGCGGTCGTTGGGATTCGTAGCAGGTTGACAGGCGGTAGAATCACCTTTAGGATATGCTAGCGTATTCTTCCGATTTACGCTACCGCGTTTGATGCCGCCGTCGACGTCATTTCAGGATTGGATTCACACCCATCCTTGGCCGGGGTGGATCACTTGCATGCCTGGAAGGCAGGAAGGCGTCAAAGCGGTGGCGCTCCAGAGAACCGGTCAAGCACCATTCAGTGGAGGCCAGTCAAGATGAAAGAAGTACACGCAGCCCTCTTAGGCCTATCCCATCCACACTCACTGGCCCACTTGCGCACGCTCCAGGCGGTATCGGAGGTAGCCAGCATCACCCTGTGGGACCCGGACGAAGACCTGTTGCAGGCGACGGTTGCAAGCCAGGGCGAAAAGGTGCGCGGGACGACAACCGATCTGGCGTCGGTATTGGGCCAGGAGGATATCCTGTTTGTTGTCGGCGCGTTGCGCAACGATTTAGGGCCGCCGATTTTTATCCGCGCTTTGGAAGCGGGCAAGCACTTGATCACGGACAAGCCAATTGGCAAGACTGCGGTCGAAAGCGCGGAGGTGGCGGCGGTGGCTCGGCGCGAGCGGCGCAAGCTCGGTGTTTTCTACCAGAACCGATCCTTGCCCCCAATCCAGGATGCCAGGCGAATCGTCGAGCAGGGGCTGATAGGTGAGCTTGTTTCCGTCGAAATGCGGATGGTGACGACTCAGGTACAGGTCCGTGATCCCAGTCACTGGCTCTTCAACCAGGATAAGGCCGGCGGCGGGATTTTGTCCTGGCTGGGCTGCCATTATATCGACCAGATCCTGAACATCACGCAGGATGAGATCGTGTCGGTGGCCGCGCAGATCGCCACGCGCAGCGGCGAGGATATCGACGTGGAGGATGTGGCTGCGGTCACGTTGGGATTCGCTTCGGGTGCGGTCGGCACATTTCACGCAGGGTACATGCTGGCGATGAGCGGAGGCGGCTATCATAACGCCGCCGGCTATGACACCTATGTCAGCGTCAACGGCCGCCTGGGACGGATAACATACAGCTCCAATGGCACGCCGAGTAGCATCAATGTAGAGAGCACGCATCCAAGCTGGGCATCGGCGCCGCGGCGTACATTTGACTACACATTCGGCAGTTCACCGGCTTACGGCGGCGCCTCCGGCGAGACGTTCCTGCGCACCTTTATCAGTGCCTGTCAGGGCTACGGGGAACCGCTGGCGACGGGCGAGGACGCAATTCGGGTCGCCAAGGTGGTGGACGCGGCATACGAATCGAGCCGCAGCGGGCGGCGCATTGTCATCTAAGAGCGGAGTGAGTTTGTGACGAGCAGAACTGGAACGCTTTCAAGGCTCAACATACCGCAGACCGCGGAACACAAACGCCTGGAATGGTATCGCAAGCGCACAAATAACTGGAAGCATTGGGGGCCGTATCTGAGCGAACGGGCCTGGGGGACGGTGCGCGAGGATTACAGCCATAACGGTGATTGCTGGAACTATTTCTCCCACGATCAGGCGCGTAGCCGAGCCTATCGCTGGAACGAGGACGGACTGGCGGGAATCTGCGATCGCAATCAGTACTTGTGTCTTGCCCTGGCCATGTGGAACGGCAATGACCCGATTCTGAAGGAGCGGCTCTTCGGATTGACAGGCCCGGAGGGCAACCATGGCGAGGATGTGAAGGAGTACTATTACTACCTGGACAGCAGCCCGACTCACAGTTACATGAAGATGTTGTACAAGTATCCTCAGGCTACCTTCCCATACGGTCAACTGGTGGAGGAGAACGGCAGGCGCGGTTACGATGACGACGAATTTGAACTGTTGGATACGGGTGTTTTCAACGAGAACCGCTACTTCGACGTTGTTGTCGAATACGCCAAGGCGGACGAAAACGATATTCTCGTCCGCGTATCAGTGACCAATCGGGGGCCGGATGGCGCTCGCTTTCATTTGCTGCCTACCCTGTGGTTCCGGAATACATGGAGCTGGGGCTACGAGAATGGTCCTCTGGGCGATGTGAACGCTCAGCCTCTTCTGTCCCGACAGCCGGCGCCCAAAGGGACGATGGCTCTGAGCGCGGAACATCCTGTGCTGGGACCTTACCAATTTTGGGCCGATGAGCCCCGAGAGCTCCTCTTCACTGAAAATGATTCCAATTCGGCTTTGCTTTTCGGTTCTCCAAATCGGACGCCCTACGTTAAGGACGCATTTCATCGCTTTGTCATCAACGGTGAACACGAGGCGGTCAATCCAGCGGAACAGGGCACGAAGGCGGCTGCACACTATTTCGACTTCATTCCTGCGGGCGGAACGCAAGTCTACCGCTGGCGCCTTTCCAACCTGAGCCACCGCCAGCCGTTTGGCAGAGGTTTCGACAGAGCATTTCGCCAGCGCATCGCCGAGACGGACGAGTTCTACAAGGCTATACAGAAGCAGAGCTTGAGCGAGGAGGAGCTACGGGTCCAACGCCGGGCTTTTGCGGGAATGCTGTGGACGAAACAGCTTTACTACTATGACATTCCCCAATGGTTGCGGGGCGATCCGGTCCTGCCAGCGCCCGAATGGCGAAGGAACGGCCGTAACGGCGACTGGGACCATCTGCATAATTTCGACGTAATTTCCATGCCGGACAAGTGGGAATACCCTTGGTACGCCACGTGGGATACGGCCTTTCACTGCCTGCCGCTTGCGCTGGTGGATGCAGATTATGCCAAGCGCCAGTTAACGTTATCGACCCGCGAGTGGTATATGCATCCCAACGGCGCGTTGCCGGCCTACGAGTGGCAATTCGGCGATGTGAACCCACCGGTGCACGCCTGGGCAGTCTGGCGGGTCTACAAGATCGATGCCCGTCAGAGCGGCATACCGGACCGGCCTTTTCTGGAGAGCCTGTTCCATAAACTGTTGCTCAATTTTACATGGTGGGTAAATCGCAAGGACGAAGACGGCAATAATGTCTTCCAAGGCGGCTTTCTGGGGTTGGATAATATCAGCGTTTTCGATCGCAGCGCCGGTTTGCCCGAAGGCGGCCACATCGATCAGTCGGACGGGACCGCGTGGATGGGCTTTTATTGCCTGATGATGATGAAAATCGCCCTGGAACTTGGCGAGCAGGATTCGGTCTATCATGGCATATCTACAAACTTCTCGGTCTACCAGGACATGGCGACGAAGTTCTTCGAGCATTTCCTGCGTATCGCCACGGCCATGAACGAAGAGCGAGGAGGGGGCGCCTCACTCTGGGATGAGAGGGACCGCTTTTACTACGACCTGCTGCACATGCACGACGGCACTCTGATCCCACTGAAAGTTCGGTCCATGGTAGGGCTGATACCACTATTTGCCGTTGAAACGCTGGAGCCGCGCTTGATGTCCTCGTTGCCGGAGTTCAACCGGCGTACCCACTGGTTCATCGAGAACAGACCGCGATTGGCATCGACAATTAGCAGTATCGACGCACCCGGCGTGGGGCAGCGATACCTGACCTCTCTGCTTTCACGAGACAAGTTGGAGAGCATATTACGCTACCTTTTGGACGAGGAAGAGTTTCTTTCTCCTTACGGAATACGATCGCTTTCGAAAGTACATGAGAAACATCCTTATCACGTTCACGTCGGTGAACGGACCTTTGAAATTCAGTATGAACCGGCGGAATCCCGCTCCGGAATGTATGGCGGCAACTCTAATTGGCGGGGGCCCGTGTGGTTCCCCATTAATTTCCTGATTATCGAGAGCCTGCAGCGCTTTCATCACTACTATGGGGATTCGCTAAAAGTGGAGTGCCCGACAGGTTCCGGAGTATTCATGACACTGGACGAGGTTGCCGTAGAGCTGTCCCAGAGACTGATCCGGCTTTTCCTACGAAACGGGTCGGGAAGCCGCCCGTTCAACGGGGATACGCCCATTTTTCAGGAGGACCCCCACTGGCGGGACCACATTCTGTTTCACGAATACTTCAATGGTGAGAATGGGACAGGCTTGGGTGCGAGCCACCAGACTGGCTGGACAGGCCTGGTGGCGAAACTATTGCAGCAGTCTGGCGGAATCTGACCAGCGATTCATGTCAGAACGGGCGACGTTCGGAATTCCAAGCGTTTATCTTAAGAGTAGTCGCAGAAAAGGAAGAAGACGATGAAACTGGCGACGTATGTGGGACATGCTGGCGAACGGGTCGGCGTCGTGGACGGAGATCATATCTACGATATGCAGGGCGCCATGGAGGCGTGCCGTCTCGGCGATCCGGCAACAGTCGCGGACATGGTCACTTTGTTGGGGGCAGGCGAAACCGCGATGGAGGGCGTCCGCGCTTCGTTCGATTGGGCCAAGAATAAGAACGGTCCGGAGTTGAAGATTCCGCTTCACGATGTCACGCTGCGCGCGCCGCTGCCCAGCCCCGGCAAGTTGATGTGCCTGGCCGGCAACTTCGCCAGCCACATCGAGGAAGGCGGCGGGTCTTACATTGGCAAGGAAAAGATGATCCCGCGCTTCTTTATAAAACCTACTTCGTCTGTCACGGCAACAAAGCAGCCGATCCGGATTCCCCCCTCGACCGGCTTCGCGGACTGGGAGTTGGAGCTGGCCGTCGTTATAGGAAAGACCGGCCGTGACCTGACGCCGGAGCAGGCGGAAGAGCACATCATGGGATACACAGTATTCAACGACATTTCGGCGCGTGAGTTGACGTTCCGCAATGAGCTGGCGGAGCAGGATGGAGACTGGTTCTTCGACTGGTTGGTGGGCAAGTGGCTGGACACGTTTGGGCCGATGGGGCCTTGGATCACAACGCGTGACGAGATCCCCCATCCGGACCGCTTGCGCATGCGTCTGTGGCACAACGACACTCTGCAGCAGGATGCGAACACCGGCCAGATGATCTTTTCTCCGGCTGAGGCGCTTTCTTTTGTCTCGCAGTTCATAACGTTGGAGCCGGGAGACCTGTTGAGCACGGGAACGCCCGCGGGCGTTGGTCACGCCAAGAAGGTGCGACTCGAAGCGGGCGACCGCATCAAAGGTGAGATTGAAGGTCTGGGCGTCCTGGAGAATACTGTCGAAGCGCTCTGATACCGACGGGCAGACGTCATTCCCGACGTGTAAGGATGTGCCAAGGGAAGCCGACTCTGGGAGATGTCCTATGCCGTGCCCTTGCTGCCAGCCGCCGGAATCCGGCGATTATGAGGGGATGTTCGATACGGAATGGGCGAACAGAGAGGCCGACGCTTACATAGATCATGGATTGGAAGCGCGTGCCGAACGCCTGATCGCCTTTCTGATTGAGAACTGTACTGGGCCGCTGCGCGTGTTGGATGTCGGCAGTGGGGCAGGGGGCGTGCATCATGAACTGCTGCGCCGAGGCCTTGCGGCCAGCGTGGTGGCCGTCGAGGCTTCCTCGGCGTATATCAGCGCAGCCCGCATGATCAGCGAGAGGTTGGGGCAGGACAGCCAGGTAGAATATTTGCACGGCGACTTCGCCACCGCCGCCGACGGGATCGACTCGGCCGATGCGGTGATTCTGGACCGGGTGATCTGCTGTTATCCCCATCTGAACCAGTTGCTGGGGGCCTCCGCGAGCAAGGCCGAGCGTTATCTCGCGCTGAGCTATCCGCGAGAAAGATGGTGGGTACGCATTGCATTCGGGCTGTTCAATGTGTACCTCAAGCTAAAGCGCAAGGATTTCAGGACATTCGTTCATCCTCACAGAGAGGTACATGCGATCGCTGGGCGGGATGGGCTGGAGCCGGTCCATGCGGAAACGGAAGGATTTTGGCAGATTACGGTGTTTGAAAGGGTCTGATCGCGTTCAGCCGCGTAAGTCCTCCCCGCTCGTCTCTCTCTTACAACTCAAAGATGACTTTGGGCCTGGGCAACGATATCGAGGCCCACGAGGTCGCTCCATGCTTGCAGCAGGCGTGAGGTCACGGGACCGACTTCGCCATTTCCAACGGGTAGGCCGTTGAACTTTGTCGCCGGCATAATGCAGTAGGGCGTGCTGGTGAAGAAGGCCTCGTCGGCGGTGTAGATGTCATAGGGTTGGAAGTCGGTGGTCTGCGTGGGAATGCCCACGACTTCGGCCAGCTCGAGGACCGTTTCGCGGGAGATGCCGGCGAGGGCGCCGCGGGCATGGGGCGTTTTGAGGACGCCATCGGCCCAGATGAAGAAGTTGCCACCCTTGTTCTCAGTTACGTTGCCATCGGTATCCAATATGATACTTTGCGCCTGTGGGTCGACCAGCTTGACCTCGGCTTCGGCAAGGGTATAGGCGAGGCGGCTGCGGTTCTTGATGCGGGCGTCGAGCGCCTGTGTGGGGATGGCCCGGCTGAAGGGCGTCACCGCGTGGCAGCCTTCGGTGTAGAAGCCGGCCCAGTCGCGCAGAATCATTGGCGCGGTGTTGATGATGATGGTGGCGGGGGAGCGTTGCAGCGTGGGGTCGGCCGCGGCCGCACCCATTCCGCGCGAGACGTTGTGGACGATCCAGACATCCTCCTGCGGCGGCACGTGCGGGAGATTGGTCTCCAGCACCTCCAGCGTGATAGCGGTCATTTCGTCCGGCGTCAGTCCGGCGTTGATGCGACTCACTTTGAGTGATTTGTAGAGCCGTTCGATGTGCCCGTCCAGCTTGAAGGGTCTGTGGCCGAATGTGCGGGTCGACTCGGTCACCGTATCGCCGAGCGTGACGGCGGTGTCGAAGACTGAGATTTTGGCCTGGTCCGGCGGGAACTTCTCGCCGTTGATGTAGACGAGGTGTTTACTGGCGTCGTGTTCCATTCTTTGTATTCTCCCTTCTCTGAGGTCCCAGATTGAAGACAGCGGGGCCAGTTGCTGGCCCCGCTGTCCCGTTACAGACTCACTCTTCTGCGGCGGTCGGTTCTCGAACTTTCTACCCGTTCAAGAGAACTGATTTACACGACCGCGCCCGAGGAAGGTGAATTCTACTCATTGATGAACCACTGCGCCGGGATGGTGGGCGTCCACTCACCGGAGATCGACCAGGTTACGACGTTGCGCAGGCGGTTGTTCACGTGTGTCAGCTGGCCGAATTTGGGATCGTCGACGACCAGGCCGATGGACCAGATATTGTCCATGTGGATCTCGAAAACTTCCCGCATCAAGGCGTTGCGGGTGTCCTCGTCCGGTTCACCCAGGATCTGATCGCGCAGTACACGCAGCCGCTTCACATCTTCGGGCGGCTCCGCGCCCTGTTCGCCGTCCGTATCCAGCCAGGAGGCCCAATCGGGCGCCCACTGCCAGCCGCGCATGGCGAAGGTGTTCGAGTTCAGGGTCGGGTGGACAGGCCCGCCGCCGAAGTGGCCGCCACGTGCGGAGACGTCGTGCTCACCGTTGTAGTGGCGCGTGCCCCAGAGCGGACCTGCCTCCGGCGTCACGGTTGCATTGATTCCGACCTCGCCCCAGTAGCCCTTAACCAACTCCATCAGTTCGGGCGTTTCTGAAGGCCAGGCAGTGGTGGCAGAGATGATCAGGAGCAGCTCTTCGCCTGTCGGTCCCAAGCGGAAGCCATCGTCGTCGCGCTCGGTCAGGCCTATGTCATCCAGGATCTGATTGGCGAGGTCCGGATCATGCTGCGTCCAGGACTGGAACAGTTCATCTTCACCGTGGTAGGGTGGACCTCGCAGCGGCGCGATCTGGGAAGCGAAGACGCCGCCCTTGTAGATCAGCTTGATGATTTCATCGCGGTTGATGGCTACGGAGAGGGCGTGGCGGAAATTCTTGTCATTGTAGAGCTGATGTTTGGCCTCGTCCTCGGTGGTGTAGTTGAACATGATGTTGCCGTAGGCGTTTGGCATCCAGTTGGCATAGGCGAATCGGAAGTTACCGCTCTCTCTGTTTTCTGACAGGACAGGGATATTGGCGGTGCCGAGGCCACGCACAAAGTCCAACTCACCGGCAATGACCTTGAGCAGCGCGGCTTCAGCGTCAGCCACGCGAATTTCATGAATTTCATCGATGTAAGGCAACTGGTTCCCGGCGGTGTCCACCTTCCAGAAGTAAGGATTGCGGACATAGACTTCTACCTGGTTGGGCGGTACAGTAGTCGGAACCCAGGCTGCCAGGGTGGGTTTGTCGGTGTTGATGCTGGCGTTCTTCTGGCCGAAAAGGTCCATCCAGTTGTCGAAGCTGCCCTCGCTCATCATCCCTTCAATGTCGGCATTTTCGGCATAGTCGGGATGGAACTGGGTCAGATAGTGTTTCGGGCTGGTGGTCGGTCCGCTACGCGGCCCGCCCCAGCTACCCAGATAGGTTGGGAAGAGGGCATAGGGCTTGGCGAAAGTGAACTGAACGGTGAAATCGTCGATCATCGCCAGTTCGGCCCTTTCACCACCACGGCTCAACAGCGTGGGCGGTGACGGGGTCAACTCCTCATTGAGGATGATGTCCTCCCACCAGAACAGGACGTCGTTGGCGGTGAAGGGTTCGCCGTCGCTCCACTTAATGCCCATGCGCAGGTTGAGCGTCAGTTGCGTATGGTCATCGTTCCAGGACCAACCTTCGGCCACGTTGGGGACGATCACGCCTTTGGGCGAATGGAGAGTCAGGGGCTCTATGACCCACCAGCCCATCTCTCCCATCGAGCGCTGCCCGCTGACGGTCTTGCGCAGCGCGCCGCCGTATTTGCCGACGGCCTCTTCAGGCTTGATAACGATTGGGTTGATCGGCAGACGTTCTTCGACGGGCGGAAGGTCTCCGCTGGCCACCATTTCGGCCAGCATTGGCGCATCCTGGTAGGAGTCGATGCCGCCGGCGTCGGCCGGCGTGTTGAAGACTTCGCTCTGGACCTCGCGCTCACCGGCGCCGGCGGGCGGGTCGGTCAGCACGGGGCCAGTGATCGTGACTGCCTCTGAAGAGGATGACTCCTCGGCCGCGGGCGCAGCTTCTTCTGCGGCGGGCTCAGCATCATCACTTGCAGCCGGCGCGTCCCCGGAGCCACAGGCCGCCAACAACAAGGACAGGATGATCAGAAGGGGAACAAGCTTGGAGACGCTCCGGGCCAGTCTTGCGCCGTGGGCGGTGCCACCACGATGAATAGACAGTTTACGTGAATACACAGATCTGCTCCTTTTGCGTGTAAGAGTACAGTTGGGGAACTCGGTCATTCTTGTAAAGGCGCACCTCCTGTCAGGTTCAACGAAAGTTGTTCACCAATAGAAGACTTGCATTGATCGATTAACCGCCCCAGTGTTGCAGAGCGCATAGCCTGGAAACAGTCAGTGAAGCGAATGGCGAACGCCTTGCAAGTCCAGTTCCTCGGCGAAGTGACAACGCACGTAGTGGGGCTGGCTGCCGTTCGCCCCTGCCAGGTCTATGAGTTGGGGTTCCTCCTCGCGGCAGACATCCTGTACATATGGGCAGCGAGGATGGAAAGTGCAGCCTTGGGGCACGTTTGAGGGGTCGGCCACGTCTCCCTCCAGAATAATACGCTCCCGCCTGTGACCGGCCCTGCCGGTTTCCACCACGGGCACCGCTGACAGTAGGGCTTCGGTATAGGGATGACGCGGCC
Source organism: Caldilineaceae bacterium (assembly GCA_958295845.1). Classification (GTDB taxonomy): domain Bacteria; phylum Chloroflexota; class Anaerolineae; order Caldilineales; family Caldilineaceae; genus Bin5. The sequence continues at coordinate 1,651,197 of OY282376.1, read as the reverse complement.
GTTGGAAAATCGCAGAAGTGCCTCCCAGTTCAACGATTTGCCCAACATACATTACCGAGACGCGATCACTGAGGTATTCGACAACGGACAGGTTGTGGGTGATGAACAGGTAGGTCAGATGCAGTTCGGTCTGCAGTTCTTTTAGCAGACTGAGAATCTGGGCCTGCACCGAAACATCCAGGGCCGACACCGGCTCGTCGGCAACAACGAAGTCCGGGTCAAGGGCCAGGGCGCGGGCGATGGCGATGCGTTGGCGCTGACCGCCGCTGAAAGCATGGGGATAACGCCGCATGTAGGTCGGGTCGAGGCGGACGCTGCGCAGAAGCTCGGCCACCCTTTCCTCAAGCTGGCGGCGGCCTCTGATCAGCTTTCTGGTGACGAATGGCTCGCCAATGATTTCCAGAACGGTAAGACGCGGGTTAAGAGATGAGAAGGGATCCTGAAAGATCATACCCATATGTTGTTGCACAGCGCGCAAGTCAGGCTTGGTCAACGTGGTAATCTCAAACTCTTCGCCATCGCGTTTGCGGAAGAGGACGGAGCCTCCAGAAGGCTCTATCGCTCTCATAACGCAGCGACCGGTCGTCGTTTTCCCGCAGCCGCTCTCACCCACCAGCGCCAGCGTCTCGCCCCGATTCACATGAAAGCTGACGTCGTCAACCGCCTTCACTTCGCCGACTTGGCGGCGGAAGAAGCCTCTTAGGATGGGGAAGTACTTTCGCAGGTCGGTTACTTCCAGCACTTTGTCTGCCGAGGCAGGTCCGTTGTTCTCCTTCGGTTGCTCCAATGACTGGCCGGGAGAGGCGTCGGTAGCCGTATTCACTTTGTTTGGAACGGCATCTGCTTGCGCCATGCGTTCAGTCCTGGACATACAGATGGCAGCGCACGCGATGTCCGGCGCCCAACTCGATCTGGGGCGGCATGTGGACATCGCACACGTCAGGTATGAAATCGGGACAGCGGGTATGAAAGGGACAGCCGGTCGGCCGGCGGTAGGGGCTGGGTACTGAGCCGGAGATCGGGTCGAGTTCCTGACTGTGGCCTTCTCCCAGTTCCGGCACAGAGCGCAGAAGACCTACTGTATAAGGATGCTTGGGGTCGCGGAAAATGACATCGGCCGGCGCGCTCTCCACATCTTTGCCAAGGTACATGATCATCACGCGATCGCATAGTTCTGAAATCACAGCCAGGTCGTGCGTGATGACGATCAGAGCCATGCCCATGTCCCGCTGCAGGTCCTTCATCAGTTCCAGAACCTGGGCCTGGATCGTAACATCGACCGCGGTGGTTGGCTCGTCGGCGATAAGCAGGGCGGGATGGCAGGAGAGAGCCATCGCGATCATTGCCCGCTGCCGCATACCGCCGCTGAGGGCAAATGGGTAGGCGTCAATCGTCTGTTCCGGCTGGGGCATTCCCACCCGCCGCAACATCTCGACTGCCCGCTCTCTTGCTTCACTCGGACTGCACTCCTGGTGAAGACGGATAACTTCGGTGATCTGGTTGCCGATTGTGTAAACCATGCTGAAGGCAGCCATCGGCTCCTGGAAGACCATGGCGATCTCGCCGCCGCGGATCTGGCGGATCTCCTGCCCGCGGTCGTCCAGTTGTACCAGGTCGACTGACTCACCGTTCTGAATCAGGGAGATTTCTCCGGTAACGATCTTGCCGTTCTTGGGCACGATTCGCAGGATCGATTGGGCGGTGACACTTTTACCGCAACCGCTCTCGCCGGCGATACCAAGCCCTTCGCCGGCGTAAATATCAAAGCTGACACCGTCTACCGCCTCCAGGATTCCCTCTTGAGAGAAGAAATGAGTGGCCAGATTGTCTACGCTGAGCAGAAGAGGTGCCTGGGTCATAGGACCGTTTCGCAGTCTAATTAAATCGAAGAGTAGGGATCGGCGGCATCGCGCAGGCCGTCGCCGACGAAGTTGAAACAGAGAATGGCTACAATGACGAACAGCCCCGGCGACAGCAGCCAGGGCGAGTCGGCCAGCACGATAATCCGCTGCGCGTCCTTGAGCAGTACACCCCAGCTGATGGCAGGATTCTGCAAGCCAAGGCCGATGAAGCTGAGAGCGGTCTCTCCCAGTATCATGCCGGGGACGCTCAAGGTCAGCGAAGCGATGATATGGCTGGTGAAGGAGGGCAGCATGTGCTTGAAAATGACGCGCGCCTCGTTGGACCCGTTAAGCTGGGCCGCCATCACATATTCCTCCTCGCGCAAGGACATGAATTTGCCGCGTACGACGCGCGCCAACCCCGTCCAGCCGACAAGGGACAGGATGACGACGATGCCGAAGTAGATCTGCACGACCGTCCAGGTTGGCGGCAGAGCAACGCTCAACGCCATCCACAGCGGGAGCGTGGGAATCGAACGCAGGAACTCGATGATGCGCTGGATAACCAGGTCGGTTACGCCGCCAAAGTAGCCGGAAACGCCGCCCATCACGACGCCTATCAGGAAGCTGATGGCGATGCCCAGCAGACCTACGGACAGAGAGATACGGCCGCCGAAGATGACACGCGAAAGCATATCGCGCCCCATTTTGTCGGTGCCGATCAGAAAAAAGGTGCCTTCTTCAACGCCGAGCAGATGGATGTTGCTCTCGAAAAGGCCCCACAGCTCGTAGGGATCGCCGCGCACGAACAGCTTGACTGGATATTTCTGGGAGGTGTCCAGTTCCCAGGTCGTCCTGAACGTGTTCTCGTCCATTTTGGAAGTCATGCCGTAGACGAAGGGACGCAACTGAAACTTCCCTTCGTCGAAGAAGCGCAGCCGCTGCGGGGGCATGAACATGTAGTCGGTGTCGTGGTGCGCCGGGTCGTAGGGAGAGAGAAACTCGGCAAAGATCGCAAACAGATAGAAGATAAGAATCAAGACCAGCGAGAAGACCGCCACTTTATGCCGCACGAACTTCCAGCGGATCAGTTGCCATTGGGTAGCAACCGACAGATCTTCTTCATCGGCGTCGATGGCGCTTTTGCTTTCTTGAAATCCTTCTTCGAGTATGGCCATAGTATTTCTACCAGTCTATCTTAGCGGTATGCAGGATCAGGTGCACTATGAACGTTACGCGAAAAACAGGCTTAGATGGCGCCGCGAATGCGTGGATCGAGCCACGCCAGCACGATATCGGAAAACAGCGTTCCGACAAGCGTGAGAGAGCTGAGTATCATCACAACACTGCCTGCCAGGAACATGTCCTGGCTGAGCAGCGCGCCGACGAAGAGGGGCGCGATGGTGGGCAGACCCAGGACCAAGGAGGCCAGTAACTCTCCGTTCACCAGCGTAGGCAGCGTCCAGCCGATGGTGCTGGCGACAGGGTTCATGGCGATTCGGAAAGGATACTTGATGAGCAGCTTGCCCTCGGAAAGTCCTTTTGAACGAGCTACCATTACGTAGGGCCGCTCCAGCTCGTCCAACAGGTTGGCACGCATCACCCGGATCAGGCCGGCCGTTCCTGCGGTGCCGACCACCACCGCCGGCAACCACAGATGTTTCAGCAGGTCGATGACCCTGGCGAAACTCCAGGGCGCGACCAGGAATTCTTCGGAAAACAGGCCGACCGCCACGTTGCCGGTGGCGACAAAGTAGTACCACAGAATCAAGAGGGCGAGCAGAAAGTTGGGCGTGGCCAGACCGATGAACCCTATCAGGGTGAAGACGTAGTCACCGATCGAATACTGGCGGGTGGCGGAATAGAGACCGATAGGGATCGCCAGTGCATAGGCAAAAAGGAAGGATGCGACCGAGATGGCGAGACTCCAGGGAAGACGGGCGGTGATCAGTTTGGCGACGGGCTGGTTCCATTCCAGCGAGCGGCCCAGGTCACCCTGCAGAATGTTGCCAAGCCAGCGGAAATAACGCACGTAACTGGGGGCATCCAACCCGTAGCGCAGGCGCAGCGAATCGATTTCCGCCGGGTCTATCGCTTCCTGCTGCTGCAAGAGTTGATCCACATAGGCGTCCATGAAATCTCCCGGCGGCGCTTCGATGATGACGAAGGAGATTACGGAAACGACAAATAAGGTGGGGACCATCAGCAAGATGCGGCGCAGAATAAAGGACAGCATTTTCGGGAATGGCCAGGTGTCAGTGTTTTTCCAGGGTAGCCAGATAGATGGCCGAGGGCGCCAAGCCTGTTCCACTGCCCTCGTGACTGGAGTAATAGGATAGCAGGGCCCGCTGCGGACCCAGTTCGACGAAGCCGGGATAGGAGTTGTCGCCGCCGCTGGGTACGACCGCGATCTCCTTCAGTTCGGTACCGACCAGCTCGTACAGGGCAGTGACGGCCCCTTTGTCTGTATGCTTGCGTCCGCCGACCAGGACCTTGTCGCCCCACCGCGTCAGGAGCGGGCCGCCGATGTGTCTGTCCAGATCGGTGCGCGTCCAGTCTTTGAAGGGGGCCCGGGAGCGGCAGAGTTGGGCAGGCCGGCCGCCGGCACGAGCTATGGCGAGCAGCCTATCGTCGTCTTCAAATAGCAGCGCGGTCTCGTCGCCATAGGCTGGTTGAATCTGGCTTAGCGGTGTCCAGGCGAAGCCGTCCTCGCTTTGAAGCAGCCACGATTCCATCCATTCCGGGGGTTCGTCTCGACGGGCAAGGACCTCGAAATTACGGATGCGCCGACCGTTGAGATAGGCGGTGTCCCCGTTGGCGGCCGCCCGCCAGATGTAGTGGCCATGCGTGCCGTCCAACATGCGCGGGCCGTTCCAGTTTTTGCCGTCGTCGCTCCAGGCACAGAAGCCGAGATGATCGTTGACATCTCTGTCGGCGGAGTCGTCGGCGTTCACCCACCAGGCGCCGGTGTAGACGAACAGCTTGTCGTTAAAGACCAGAAGGTGCGGGTCGCGGACGTCCCGGTTGGCGACGCTGAAGGCGTGGACCTGCGTCCAGTCTTTCCCATCAACGCTGGACAAGACTACGATGCGCGACGAGGTGAAGAGCATGTGACCGTCGGGGCAGCTGCGGAAAGTCAGGAAGAGGCGATCGCGAAAGCTGCACAGGTCGGTGAAGGCATTGTGATTGCCGTCATTTATCAGTTGACGTACTGAACTAACTCGGACAGAGGGCACGAAAGCTGCTCTTGTGAAAAGGCACAAGTAAGGTCTGAGGACTACGCGCGGCAGATTGGGCTGCCAAGTTCAGCATTATAGGGATGTTTAGGCAGTTGTCAAACGTCTGAAATTTGATCAGGGTTGGGGAATCCTTTTTGTTCTGGATGAGGGGGGGATTGAGAAGGGACCGGAGGAGGGGGGAATTCAACCCGTTTTTCCTATGGGGTTTGGCGGGTTGTACGGTTAAGGAGGAGAAAATGCTGGAGAAGTTTTTCTGTTTTGGGTACGTTCTTTAAGGCAGTTCAACCCCGAGCGAGGTGTTGGTAATCAGGTCGTGCGCCCTACCGGTACAGTCACAGTGAACATAGACGCATCCATCGATCTCGATTCTCAGATTATTGGGATACTTCGCCAACCAGTCGGTGTCACCTTTACCCATTCGGCGACCCCAGTATTCCCGGAAGAGGACGACATGACCTCCGGGCTCGATGTAGGCTTCGGACAGTTCCGCCTGTTCGCTAGGGGGTAGGCCTCCGGTGTCCCATACGCGCAAGCAGCGGAAAGTATTGGCACCAATTTTGAGTTCGTAGGTACCCGCACCGATGCCAGTCCGGCCTGTCGTGCGATAGGTACCGTCGGGTTGGCGTTCATAACGGCCTTCGTTCCGAATTTCTCGTTTTTCGCCTTTTCCCCAGTCGGATTCAAACCCATCGTCGGCAATGGTTCTCAGCACTTTTCTGCCGCCGAATTCCTGGACGACAGCCAGCCACCTGGTTTCCTTCTCATCCAATTTGGCGTAGAAACGCTGCGGCGTGCCGGGCACGTCCCAGTCGTCTCGTCGCGCGAACTGTTGCACTGCAATTTCGACGCAGTCCAAGTTATGCACCCTGGCAGAACCGGTAACGACCATTTCGGTCACTGCGCTCAACTCCAAAGTATCCGCCTCATATATGGCCTGCATGGAACTACTGCGGGGCAAGGGAACAATTGGCCACCATTGCAATTCGGGCAGATCGATCTGGACTAGCTTTTCATCGCTTTTTGAGATGGAGATCGCGGGTCTGACAGGAGGAAAGGGGTGATTGCGCGGCATATCAAGCTCGTTAATGTTGGAAGGAACACTGCTGGGCCATGGCAGTAGCTCCAGGTTTTGTTGGCAGGGATGGAGTTTAGCCACAATCGATTGAGCGAGCAAGTGGCGGGAGGCGCTCCTGAATTCGGGTGCACCCCAGAACTGGGGTGGGAACAGTCTGGCGGAAAGACTATGCCGGAGGCGGCAGGAATTTTCTGCCGGCGCTTGTAGAGATGGGCGGCAAGCACAAGGCCTGGCCCTGCGGGCACGGTGGGGGGGATGGCGAAGACGATGCAGGAGGCGTGAGAGGGCAGGCACAAGGCCTGCCCCTACAGGACCGTTCGGGGGGAATATTGTTGGCTAGACACCTTACTCTAGACACAATGCTGGCGAAGAACACACACGGTGGCTAGTAAGGGCGGGGCGTTGCGGGGGCGCAGCCCCCGCACAAGAGAGGGCCGAAGGCCCGAACGCACAACTGCAGGGGTCAGTGGTTAGGGGATGGGCGATTCCAGGGGATGGATGTGAGGACTGGACACGGGCTAGTCGATACCAGAGGTACAAGAGAGTTCGCGCCTGTTTTGGGATGCACCCCCTTGAATTCAGGCGTATTGCGGCGCACAAGAGATATCCGATAAAATGAGCAGGGTTGGAGGACTACTATTTGCATGGAAGGGGGATCCACACCACCTGAGAAAGGCAACTTCCTCCGCCGCTCTAACGAGTTTGTGCAGGCAGGCATTCACCCGGTATTTCGACGGGACTACAAGGCTACCTCGGAAGGGCATTCGCTGAAGGCCTCGAGCATTTCGCGATTCGCTACACGTGACGACGGCTACGTATATCGAGCGCAGCCAGTGTAGAGAGACCAGCAAGGAAAGAAGAGGCAGAGCCATGGACAAGAGTCGCCGTAAGGAGATTCTTTCGCAGGGACGGCCGGGGCCGTACTGGCCCGCAGAACCTATGTTGGGCGGGTGGTATACGGACGAGGAGGTTGAAGCGGCCACCATATCAATTCGCGAATCGATGGACCCCACCACGGTGGGGTTCGGTTTCATCTGCCCGGAAATCGTCGAGTTCGAAGAGGCCTTTGCGAGGTATTGCGGGGCAGAGGAAGCAGTTTCGATCAACGGCGCAGGAACTGGGCTGGACATGGCCATCATGTGTCTTGACCTGGAGCCCGGGGATGAGGTGATCGTGCCGGCGATCAACTTTCGGGCGGCGGCGATGGCGGTGGTCGGACAGGGGGGAAGGGTAGTTTGGAGTGAGGTTGATCCGCGTACATTCAACATGGACCCGGCGGACGTGGAGAAGCGTATCACGCCGCGCACGCGGGCCATATTCCCCGTGCACATGAACGGGCTTTCTGCGCCGATGGATGACCTGCTGGAGATTGCAGAGCGCCATCCCCACCCCAAGCACGGCCCCTTGAAGGTAATCGGTGATGCGGCGCGTGCCGGCGCGGGCGGGTACAAGGGTACAAAGATAGGCGCCAAAGGGTGGATGACGGTCTTCAGCTTCCACACGATGAAGTTGATGACGACGTTGGGAGAGGGGGGCGCGATCACTACGGATGATACGGAAGCCGCGCGGCGGCTACGGGGCATCCGGCAGTTCGGTGGGGCGCATGACGGGTGGGGAACGAACTACAAGATGACAAAGGTTCAGGCAGCGGTCGGCCTGGTACAGCTGCGACGGCTTGACGAGATGACGGCTCAACGGGTGCAGGCTGCCAAGAGAAGGAACCAGTTGCTGCATGGCATCCCTGAATTGACGCTTCCTTACGAGCCGAAGGGATTTGAACACACCTACTATCTCTATACGATGCTGGTACCACGCGCGTGGGCAGGAGAGAAGCGCGATCAATTGCTGCGGATGATGGAGGAGGATTACGGGGTTGGTTGCGGTGTGTACAACCGACCGGTGTACGAGGATTCCGGGTATTTGCGTAGGGAGACCGAGGGCCAGAAGCTCCCCCTGTCCGATGAACTCAGCACGCGTTTGTTCTGTATGGCCTTGCATCCACTCATGACTGAGGAAGAGCAGGCATACATGGCTGCAGCTCTGTGGGCCGCGGTGGAACAGATACGTAGCGGGGGGTAAAGAAATCCGGCGTGTTTCTTCCCAAAGTGAAAGGGGGCGCATAGGGGAACGAACAGATTCGTGATTGCCGTGAAAATCATTTCTCGCTTCAGCAGGCAAATTACGCGACATATTAGGGACTTACGGGTTTACAGGAGGCAACAGGAAGAGGAGAGAGAAATTCACGCGACGCGATTTACTCAAGGGCGCAGCGGTTGGTGCGGCAGGCGAAGCCATGGCTGTCTGTATCGCGGCCGATACAGGGGCGCCTGCCACGGACAAGCCGTCTGCTGAGGGGACAACCCTACGGTTTGTGTCGGGACCATGCTCGCAACTGGCGCAAAAGGTGTTCCCTGACTTAATCAGTGACTTTTTTATCACCAAGAAGGATCCTCCTATTTGTGCAAAGGTTGAGACGGCCGCGAGCGTTTGGGCAGCACTCCGAACGCCAGACGTCCTAGTCCTTCCGCATCAACCGTTTGCTTTTCCCACTCCAAAACGTATATAATGCCAACCGCCCCGCGCATTGCCAGCTCGTCGGAACGACACACCAAGTCAGTGGCGAAATGATCGCGTTCATCGTTCGCAGAATCCTGCTCCTGATACCAACGCTCTTCTTTATCACCATCGTTACATTCCTGGTGATCGAGTTGCCGCCTGGCGACTACCTGGACGCGTACGCGGCCAACCTGGCGGCCGGTGGGGATCCCGTCGACCAGGAACGGCTGGAGGCTTTACGTAAGCAGTTCGGGCTCGACAAACCCGCCCCATTACGGTATCTGCAGTGGGTGACCAATATACTGCGGGGCAATTTCGGCTTTTCCTTCGAGTGGAACGTTCCGGTTGAAGCGCTCATCTGGGAACGGTTGGCTCTGACCTTTTTCATAAGCCTATCGACGATCCTCTTCACTTGGGTCGTGGGCTTTTTGATAGGGGTCTATTCGGCGGTCAACCAGTACTCGATTGGAGACTATATCTTCACAACGCTGGGCTTTATCGGCCTGGGGCTACCTAATTTCCTGATCGCACTGGTGATAATGTGGTACGCGTTTGACCAGTTTGGCCTGCGGTTGAGCGGTCTGTTTTCGCAGGAGTACAGGGGCGCGCCGTGGAGCCTGGCCAAGTTTTGGGACATGCTTACCCATTTGTGGCTTCCGCTGGTCATCCTGGGAACTGCAGGCACGGCCGAAATGATCAGGACGATGCGCGCCAATTTGCTGGACGAGTTGAACAAGCCGTATGTAGAAACTGCACGCGCCAAGGGTCTGAAAGAGCAGGTGCTGGTCCGAAAATATCCGGTGCGAGTCGCGCTGAATCCATTTGTAAGCACGGTTGGCTGGACTCTACCCAATCTTATTTCGGGCGCCACGATTGTTTCTGTCGTGTTGAGTTTGCCCACCACAGGGCCGATGCTGCTCGGGGCGCTTATGACCCAAGACATGTATTTGGCGGCCAGCTTCCTGCTGATGCTAAGCGTGCTGACGGTGGTCGGCACGTTGGTATCGGACCTCCTGCTGGCGGTTCTCGATCCTCGAATCCGAATGGAAGCGCAGTGATTTGGCGGCCAACGACAAAACTCCAGATTTCGAGCCGGCGCAGGGAAAATCGATGACGCAGGAAACTGCTGCGAGGCCAGAATCCACACTGCCAGACGACTCGGCGTTTGACGAAGTTCCGAGCGAACGCGAAAAGGTCTTTGTCGCTTCGCCGCGACAGTTGATGTGGTGGCGCTTTCGCCGGCACAGAATGGCGTTGTTGAGTAGTGTCATCCTGATTCTGCTCTATCTGGCGGCTCTGACCTGGGAGTTTCTGGCTCCTTATGATCCGCTGCGCCACGAAGTGGAGTCGGCCTACGCACCGCCTCAGACTCTGCAGTTTTTCGACGAGGAAGGGTTTCACTTTCCGCCCTTCGTGTACGGCCTGACGAGCGGACGCGATCCCGATACCTTTCGCAAGATCTTTGAAGTGGACCGGTCGGTCAAGCATTCTATCAAGTTCATGGTCCACGGAGATCCCTATAAGTTCTGGGGCTTGATTGAGACCGATCTGCATCTTTTCGGTCTGGAAAGCAACGAGGGCACAGTCTTCCTTTTGGGCGCGGACCGGTTGGGGCGGGACGTGTTGTCGCGTTTGCTGGCGGCGACGCGTATTTCGACCTCGATTGGGCTGGTGGGCGTGATCCTGAGCTTTGTGCTGGGTGTTCTGATTGGAGGCATCTCCGGCTATTACGGCGGCACGGCAGACATCGTGATCCAGCGCGTCATCGAGTTTATTCGCGCCATGCCCAGCATCCCGCTCTGGCTGGCCCTGAGCGCAGCGATTCCCAAAGACTGGCCGGTGACACGGGTCTACTTCGCCATCACCATCATCCTTTCACTGATCGGTTGGACCGGGCTGGCGCGGGTTGTGCGGGGGCGATTTCTGTCGCTGCGTGAAGAGGATTTTGTGCAGGCTGCGCGCTTCGCCGGCGCATCGGAGGGACGCATAATCGTGCGCCACATGACGCCCTCTTTCATGAGCCACATCATAGCTTCGCTGACATTGGCGGTTCCTTCAATGATCCTCAGCGAGACGAGTCTCAGCTTTCTAGGCTTGGGGATGCGGCCACCGGCACTCAGTTGGGGCGTGTTGCTGCGAGAGGCGCAGAATTTACAGGCGGTGGCGTTGGCGCCGTGGCTGCTATCACCAGGACTTCTTGTTGTCATCGCAGTGTTGGCATTCAATTTTGTAGGCGATGGACTCCGCGATGCCGCCGACCCCTACGCACGGTAAGGGGACAGATTCCAAAACAAAAGCCCTCAGGAGAGCAACTCCCTGAGGGAAGCAATTCAGTTCAGACAGGACAGGAGAAGATGACCGAGATTGTGGTAGACCCTGCAGAAGTAGAATTCTTTCAGAACAACGGCTATATCCAGTATCACGAATTCATGTCGCAAATGGAGGTCGCGTCGCTTCGCTTGGCTTTGGATGACGCGGTGGCGACCGAGCGCGAGCGTATTCGCGGGGCCGAAAAGGGTGGACGCGAGTCCGAGGACTATGAGCTGGTCTTCAATCAGATGGTCAACCTGTGGACCGACTATACGCAAGCGAGGGAGATCGCGTTTCACCTACGTCTGGGCGAATATGCGCGTCAGTTGAGCCGCTGCCAACACGTGCGCATTTACCATGACCATGCGATGATCAAGCCGCCGGGCCAGGCTAGCAGGCAAACCAACTGGCATCAGGACGCCCCCTACTGGCCGATGGACCCGGTGGGCGCGTTGTCAGCCTGGATCGCGTTAGACGATGTCAGTGCAGAAAACGGCTGCCTGCACTTTGTTCCGGGTTCGCACAAGCACGGCCGGCTGGAGCCGATCAGCCTCACTTCCGATGACGACAGTGTGGTCGATCGATTCAAGGAGCAGGGCTACGCTGTGCCGGAGCCGGTAGCGATGCCGATGCGCGCAGGCGGCGTTACCTTTCATCACGGCTGCACGTTTCACTACGCCGGTCCTAACCGCACGGACAAGCCGCGGCGGGCCTTCGCCATCATCTACATTCCGGACTATACACGCTTTACCGGAGGGAAGGACGCGGCCGGGGCTGCGGAGGAGATGGAGGTGGGCGGTCCTTGGGAACACGAGATTCACCCTATAGTCGCAGGGCGTTGAACTACATCAGAGATGGAATTGGCGCGTTCGGACAGCATAATCCGGGTCATTCCTGGAAAAGCCTATGGTGTCGACGGTGCTTTCCGAGCAATTCTAATTGCAATTTAGCGGAGACAAGATTCACATGGGTTTACTGAAAGTCATAGTCGAAAAGCATGAAGACGGCTTTGTTGCCTATCCTTTAGGTCTAAGAGGAACTGTGGTGGGGGAAGGGGATTCCTTCGAGGAGGCGGTAGCCGACGTCACTTCTGCGATTAAGTTTCACATTGAGACTTTCGGGGAAGAGGAATTCGAGACAGATGGACCCATTCTGGATGTTTTCATTGCTGAAGCCGACGTTGCTGTTTGATGGGGCGCTTTCCAGCCGATGCACCAAAGCGAAGAGTGATCAGTACTATGGAAGCCCTCGGTTTTCGTATGGTTCGGACTGGAAACCACATTGCCATGGAACGCGAAAACAGTGATGGGAGCAGAGATACATTGACGTTGCCGAATCATCGTCGTATCTAAGGTTCAACTTTCCGCCGAATTTGCACGCCGACTGGAATTTCCAGAGAAGAGTTTCTGGAGGAGTACATTAAAGCGCGATCGAGTGCAAGGCGTTTCCCTCAATTTTGCGCAACAGAGTAACGAGAGTAGCGATCTGAAGAAGGGTCTTTCTCTGGCCGACTCTTGCGCCTGAGATAGTGATTGTCATCTTAACATTCAAAACGCGGATCATAGCGGTTCAAGACCAAGAAGGGAAGACACTATGCAAGAGAAGGGGCTCGTTAACAAGACACGCTCAACCGGGCGTGGGCCGACAATTTGGCTGGCCGGACCACCGGCGGACCTTGAAGAGTTCATGCCGCTGGGCATTGCCGGTATCGTCACCAACACGGTGGTGCTCAATGAGTATGCAAAGGCCTATGGTAGTGTGATCGCGCTGACTGAAGCCTATCTGGAGATGACCGATAAGCCGGTTGTCATGGAGATCGACGGCCATTCGGTCGAGGAACTCTTAGCGGTGGGCAAGGTCTTCACCGATATGTCGCCGCAGATTATCCTCAAGATTCCCTGCACGCTGAACGGGCTCAAGGCTTTCAGTATTCTCAGGCAGGAGGGCTTCGAAACCTTTTGCACGACGGTCTTTTCGCTGAACCAGGCGGCGGCAGTTGCCCAGGCCGGGGTTGACCATATCCTGCCCTTCTGCGACCCGGTGCGCGAGATGGGCGGCGACCCGACCAAGCTGATCCGCGATTGTGCGCATATGTTTAGGGGCTGGGATGACCGGCCCTACATCATGGCTGCGCTGGTACGCTCGGTGGAGACAGCTCACGCCGCCTTCCGCGACGGGGCCGACGAACTGGTCACGATGTGGACGGTCTACCGCGATATGCTCGACCATCCTCTGACGGACCACTGGAACAAAGTCTTCCTGGACGAGTGGATTGACATGCACCAGAGTGGGCTGCTGACCGGCGTACCCGTGGAGGAACACCAGAGCTGAACGCGCTGCAGATTGAAATTCATGATTGCGAAAATCAGGTATATCCGTACAATGGGGCAGAACCCAATCGGACAGAAAATTAAATTTACAGCCGCTTAGGACCGCCTAGCCTGGACTCAAGGAGGGAGATCATGGCAGACGTTAGCGCTGAAAGGGAAGGCTTAGTCGATGGTATGCCGCGCGACGCGCGCGGGAATTGGCAGCCGGAAGGAGCCAAGTTGCCGAATCCCATTTTCGCCTGGCCGCCCAAACCGATGGAGGTGGCGAAATGGTTGTACAACTACCTCTTCCCCTGGAATTTTATCTACATGCTTATCGCGGTGCTGACCGTTGTATATCTGCAACCGGAAATGGCCCGCATGAAGACGTTCAGCGCTGACTGGATACTGTACATTTTCGCGCGTAACGTGATCATGTTGAGCGTTATCGTCAGCGCATGGCACCTGTGGCTGTGGGCGCGTAAATCGCAGGGCTTCCAGTTCAAGTATACGCCGGACTGGATGGCGAAAGGGAAGAAGCAGTTCCTGGCGGGCAACCAGCTGTTTGACAACATTTTCTGGAGCTGCGTCAGCGGGGGAACGATCTGGACGGCCTACGAGGTGGTCACCCTTTGGATGTACGCGAATGAGTACATCCCCTACCTGGACCCGCGTGCGCATCCGGTATACTTTGTCCTCATGTTGTGCGCAATCCAGTTGTGGAGACTGTTCCACTTCTACTGGTCGCACCGGATCTTGCACTGGCCGCCGCTATACAAGGCGAGCCACTATCTGCATCATCGCAACATCAACGTCGGCCCGTGGTCCGGGCTGTCGATGCATCCGATCGAGCACATCCTCTACTTTAGCTGCGCCGCCATTCACTGGATCATCCCGTCGCACCCGATTCACGTGGTGATGAACCTGCAGCATGCGGCTCTTACACCGGCTCAGGGTCATGCCGGGTTCGAGGCGGTCGTCATTAACGGCAAGTACAACCTGGCGGGGGCATCCTATTTTCACCAGTTGCATCACCGCTATTTCGAGTGCAACTACGGCGAACCGGACATGCCTTTCGACCACTGGTTCGGCACCAGCCACGACGGCTCGGCAGAGGCGCACGAGGAGATGCGGGCCAAGCGCTTTGCCCAGCACAAGATCGGGACATCGGCTGCGTAGCCGAGCAGGCCATGGTGTCGACAGCTACAGTGGTATCGCATCAATGGAGATAAGATGACGCAACCAACGCGAATCGGGATTGTGGGCTGCGGCAGTGTAATGCAGCGCCCTTACATGAGGCTTATCCAACCGATGCGGGCCGTGGGGACGGTCGACGTTACAATTGCCTGCGACGTCAGGGAAGAGGTACGGGAGGTGGTTCAGGACAGGCTCGGCATCGGGCGATTCACGACCGACTACGAGGAGGTTATCGATTCCGAAGAGGTCGATGTGGTGATGGTATTGACCTCAATGCGAGAGCACGGCCCGATAACGCGTGCGGCGCTGGCGGCGGGCAAACACGTCCTGGTGGAGAAACCGATGGCCGTGACCCTGGAGGAAGCGGCAGAGATCGTTGAGATGGCCCGACACAGCTCGGGCCTTCTCGTTTGCGCCCCGCATGTCGTACTGAGTAATACCTATCAGACAATGTGGCGCCACATCCACCGGGGAGATGTTGGGAAAGTGTTGATGGCTCGTGCCCGCTACGGCCACTCCGGGCCCGACTGGAGACCGTGGTTCTATCTCGAGGGCGGCGGCGCGCTTTTTGATCTGGGGGTGTACAACATCACCTGCTTAACAGGCTGGCTGGGGCCGGCCAAACGGGTCATGGCAATGACGGGCGTGGCGATTCCAGAACGAGTCGTGGGCGGTGAGATGATGCGGGTGGAGGCCGAGGACAACGCCCACGTTCTAATCGATTGGGGCGACTCGGTGTTTGCGGTTGTGACAACGGGGTTCACCATGCAGAAGTATCGAAGCCCGGCTCTTGAGGTCTATGGCAGCGAGGGCACCATTCAAATGATGGGCGATGACTGGAATCCGACCGGATATGAATTGTGGCGCAACGACGTAGGCGCCTGGCAGATTCACGAGGGTACGGATAGAGACTGGCAGTGGACCGACGGCCTGCGCCACCTTGTAGACTGTATCCGCAACGACAAGACCCCTGTTGTCACGCCGGAGCACGCTTTTCATGTTCTTGAAATCATGTTGAAGGCGCAGGAATCGGGCGGCGACGGGCAGTCGAAAACGATTGAGAGCTCGTTCACTCCCCCTTCATTCGAGGAGGAGCAGGAGGAAGTGGCACCGCACAAGGTTCACGACTGGACACAGCGCTGATGAGTTATTCGGCCTCACCGCGGCCTACTTTCGACGGACCGGCGCTCATTCCCTACGAGTCAGTGACGCGTCATCTTTGGGGCGATGAAGAATCGGGCGAGGTGGCGGACTGGATATATGTATCCAGCGCCAAGATTCACCAGTTGGTCTTTGGCCTGGCGCCCGGCGGGGCTTTTCGACACTCGGATTCCTTTCGAACCATCTTCGCCGCCGATGAGGTAATGTACGTTCTCAGTGGGGTGATGGCGCTGAGCAATCCAGAAACGGGCGAGGTGCATCGGGTCAATCCGGGGGAAGCTGCTTTTTTTCGCCGCGACACGTGGCACCATGCATTCAACTTCAGCCCGGAACCGCTGCGTGTGATCGAGTTCTTTGCGCCGCCGCCTTCGCAGGGCACGTCGGGTTCATATGCGCAGACGAAGCCAAACCTGACGACGCCGAAGTATTCGCAGGATCAGTGGGTTGGCCGGTGGCCGAAAGCGCAAGCTGAAGCGGAGGCCAAATACACCATCCAGGTAGTGCGCGAGCGGGACTTGCTGTGGCGGTTGGAGGGGAAGGATCAGCAGCTCCTGGTGGGAATCCTGGCCGCGACCGAGCATTTGACGGTTGGGAGGATGGCGTTGCTGGCAGGACAGCGCAGCGACGTGGAGGTGCACTCCGGCGATGAGAGTCTGTACCTGCTTGAAGGCGTGCTGAACGTGCGCGTTCCTGAAAATGATGGGCAGCGCTGGTTCGAGCTCAGACCCGGCGACGGCTTCTTCGTCCCGGAAGGAACACCCCACCAGTACTACAATGTTTCGGGCGCACCGACGTCGTTTTTGTCCGGGATCGCGCCCAGATATTCGCCTGACATTCCGGACCAGTTCGCCAATGGCAGAGAACGATAAACCGGCTGCCTGCGCCATTGGACTTGATGTTGGAGGCACTAAGATCGCGGCCGGACTCGTCGCCCACCCTACCGGCGCCGTGCTCACCCGCCAGACAGTTCCCACTTTGCCGCGGCGAGGAGGCGAGGCGGTTCTGGGCGACACGCTGGGCCTTGCCGAAAGTATGATGGCAGAGGCCGAGCGGAGGAATCTGGAACTGCTGGGGATCGGTGTCGGCGTACCCGAACTTGTGGGTCCGGAAGGGAAGATCAATAGCGCGCACACGCTCGCGTGGCAAGGCGAGCGGGTGCTGGCTGCATTTTCCTCGCTGGCGCCGGCCGTGGTCGAATCGGATGTGCGTGCAGGCGCCCTGGCCGAGGCGATGTTTGGGGCCGGGCGGGGGTACAGGCTATTTGTCTATGTGACGGTAGGGACTGGCATTTCGAGCACACTGGTTCAGGATGGTCGACCGTTTGCAGGGGCACGCGGCAACGCTCTGATCATGGCCAGCAGCCCGTTCACTGTGGAGTGCAGTTCTTGCGGTACAGTCCTAAGTCCCATTCTGGAGGAGTTCGCGAGCGGCCCTGCTTTGGTAGCGAGATATAACCGGCACGGCTCGCGAAAGGTGACACGGGCAGAAGATGTAACGGCAGCCGCGGAGGAAGGCGACGACGCGGCGGCAAATGTTGTAAGGAGTGCCGGTGAAGCGCTCGGCAACAGCGTAGCGTTCCTGGTAAACGTAATGGATCCCGAGGCGATCGTGGCTGGGGGCGGACTAGGGACGGCTGGTGGATTTTATTGGGACAGCTTTGTGGCTTCAACGCGGGCACACATCTGGGCTGAGAACAGCCGCGGGTTGTCGATTCAGCCGGCAGCAATGGGTGCAGATTCTGGGCTGGTCGGCGCGGCGGCAGCCGCGTTTCGCAGGCTGGGTGAAGGAGTTTGAACGGGGTTAGAACGGAGCACCGGCAGTGCATGACAGGGGTGTTAGAAGTTCGATCTGGTAGCAGCTGAATAGACATCAAGCCAGTCTTCAAGAATTGAAACAAATAACCCAATTCAGGAGGATGAGATGACGAAGCGAATGAATCGACGCGATTTTCTGCGCCTTTCGGCAACCACGGCCGGCACCGGACTGCTCGCGGCCTGCGTGGCACCGGCGGCAGCCCCGAGCGACTCGGGGGACTCGATGGCCGAAGAGCCGATCGAGATCAGACTGGCTGAGGGAAGTTGGGTCGGTCCCGAAGGGATCGCATTTTGGACCGACGAAATTATTCCCGCTTTCGAGGAGGGGCATCCAGGCATCAGCGTGACGTTCGAAAACGCCGAGTCGCCCGACTATGCCGACAAACTGTATACGCAGTCGGTTGCGGGCGACGCCCCTGATGTCATGTTCGTTTGGGGCGGTGTGAATTATAACCTAATGCAGAAGGGGCAGTTCCTCCAGTTGGACGATTACTTCGACAGTGAGGACCTGGAGGATTTCTATCCAGCCAAACTGGATGCCCATTTGCTGGATGGGAAGCTGTTCGGTATGCCCAAGTATGTATCCACGGTGGCGATGGCCTATAACAAGGATATTCTGGACGAGGCAGGTGTCGAATATCCTGATGGGACGTGGACGTGGGACGATTATCTGATCGCATACGAGGCAACGACCGAACGCAATGACGACGGCGAGATTGTCCAGTGGGGCAGATACGTAGCACAGCAGTACATGGAGCATTACGTGTGGATGAACGGAGGCGAGTGGATGAACGCTCCCCTCTTCGGGACGAAGTGCCTTCTGGACGGAGAGGAGGCCATCGCAGCCCTCAGATACAACTACGATTTGATTTACGGCGACAACCCGGTCGCTCCGATTGCGGGTACAGTTCCAGAAGTCGGCTGGCACAATATCTTCTCGACGGGGAAGGTCGCTTTTGCCGAGTCCCACAGTTGGACAGTTACGAACTATGTGCGGGAAAACGACTTCAATTGGGACTTCACCGATCTGCCGGTTTCGCCGGATGGTGGGAAGGCCGGCTTGACCTTTGCCGACGGCTATGGCGTCGCCAGGGCGACTCAGGAGCCTGACGCGGCGGTGGCGATGGTACGGTTCCTCACTGGGCCTGAAGCGCAGGAAGCGATGGCGCTCAGCATTGTGGGGCTGCAGCCGACGCGACGCAGTGTGGCAGGGGAGGCCTGGGACGTAGATTCGATGGGGGCGCAGGCCGGCTACGATGTGGCAGCGTTCTCCCGCATTATGGATGATGCCCGGCTCGACCCGGCCTTCCAGGAAAATGAGAAGGTGAACTCAGAGGTCTTCAGCCCGATCTGGGACCAGATCTGGATAACGAATGAACTCGGCCTGGAAGAGGGCGTAAATCTGATCGTGCAGCGTATTGACGAGATTTTCGCCTAGCAGCAATGTGGATTGTCAGCCCAGAAAGACTTAACGTCTGGGCTCACGTTGTGCATGTCAAGACTCGAACTATGTTAGCGCCAGGCCGGCGTGTTGCCTACCGCTTTCTTGTTGGAAAGATTCGCTAACGGTGACACGTTGGCCAGGCGTGCAGTACTGAGACGAGAGTCTCCTGGGAACCGGTGAGGAGTCCTGCGCAACCCTCACATCCTTCGTTTGGAGGCCGGTTGAAGCTGCACAGGTTCCCGGTTCGACCTGTAGCTTTAACAGTGATGGTGGAAGCGTAACTACTAGGCCATATACAGTGCCTGTCTTGACCAGCCCTTTATCGCTGTCTCCATTCAGGCTATCTGAATGCGTATGCGGTTGGCGGCAGCCAGGTCGCTGGAGCCGCACCGCTGGAATGAGCACACAAGGTCGGTGAGCGATGGTTTTGTAGGGGGGCGTTGCGGGGGCGCAGCCCCTGCACAAGGGAGGCCGCTTGCGGCCGACCGCCCATAAAAGAGTTGAGAGTTGAGAGAGCCCCTTCGCTCGCCTCATTCAGGGTTGCGAATCAGTTGTGGCTGAGTAGTTTCGAATTGCAAAGAAACCGCCAAGAAACATTCCTATGTGTGAATCAGAAGGAAACATGGCTAACAGAATAAACCGACGCGATTTTCTGCGCTTGTCGGTAACGACAGCAGGCGGAGGGCTGCTTGCGGCCTGCGTGGCCCCGGCGGCCGTCCCTGCAGATTCGGGCGCGTCGATGGCCGAGGAGCCTATCGAGATCAGACTGGCAGAAGGCAGTTGGGTCGGTCCGGAGGGCATCGCATTCTGGACGGACGAAATCATACCCAGTTTCGAGGAAGGGAATCCCGGCATTAGCGTGACTTTCGAAAACGCCGAGTCGCCCGACTACGCCGACAAGCTGTACACGCAGGCGGTGGCAGGCGATTCCCCCGATGTCATGTTCGTTTGGGACAACATCACTTATAACCTGTTGCAGAAGGGCCAGTTGCTGCAGTTGGACGACTATTTCGACAGTGAATACCTGGAGGACTTCTATCCGGCGCTGGTCAAGGCCCATCTCCTGGATGGACAGTTGTTCGGAATCCCCAAGTATGTGTCTACGGTGGTGATGGCCTATAACAAGGATATCCTGGACGGGGCAGGGGTCGAGTATCCCGATGGAACCTGGACCTGGGACGACTACCAGGCGGCATACGAGGCAACGACCGTGCGGGATGACAGTGGGAAAATCGTCCAGTGGGGAAACTATGTGGCCCAGTCGTTTATTCAGCACTACGTCTGGATGAACGGCGGCGAGTGGATGAACAGCGAGATCCTCGGTACGCAATGCCTGCTGGACAGCGAGAAGGCTCTGGAGGGTCTCAAGTTCAACCACGACCAGATTTACGGAGATTATCCTGTATCGCCAGTTGCCGGCTCGATTCCTGAGATGGGCTGGTATAACGTCTTTTCAAGTGGAAAGGTGGCGTTCACGGAATCTCACAGTTGGACAGTCACCAACTACATTCGTGAGAACGACTTTGCGTGGGACTTCGTAGATCTACCTGTGGCGCGCGATGGTGTCAAGGCAGGCCTTACCTTTTGCAATGGCTATGTCATAGCAAAGAAGACACAGGAGCCTGACGCGTCTGTCCAGCTGGTGGAGTTCCTGGCTTCGCCGGAGGCAGAGGAAGTCATGGCGTTGAGTATTGTCGGCCTGCAACCTGCACGGCGCAGCGTGGCAGGTGATGCCTGGGACGTGAAATCGATGGGTGCGGAGGCAGGCTACGACGTGGCTGCTTTCTCCCGTATCATGGATCATACGAGGCTGAACCCTGCCTTCCAGGAAAACGAGAAGGTCAACTCGGAGGCATTTGGCCCGATCTGGGACCAGATCTGGGTGACGGGTGAAATCGGATTGGAGGAAGGGGTTAGTCTGATCGTGGAGCGAATCGCCGAGGTTTTTGCCTGATAGCGTTGAATTTCGAGGAGTGAGAAAGAGGGGAGATTGGGGCTTTGCTTGGTCGCAGCCTGCATCAGTGGTCTTGATCTCTCCGCTCTCTCCTCCTCTATTGCATCTCGCATTGGATTGGGGATCTTCTATATGAGCGCCCAAGCGCAGAGCGGCCAAACTGCTCTTGCAAGAATACTCTCTTCGAAATTCTGGTCGCGACGTACATTGCGCCAGAGGGAAGAACTAATCGCCTATCTCCTTGTCTCACCGTGGGTGATTGGATTCCTGGTGTTCATTGTCGGCCCGATGCTGACCTCCCTGGGCTTGAGCTTTACTGAAACCGACCTGTTCACGCTCGAGTTTGTGGGTATCGAGAACTACACCAAGCTTCTCTCCTTTGACACGACGCGAACGCTCTTCTGGACAACGCTCTACAACACGGCCTACTACGTCTTCCTCAGTATCCCTCTGACGATCGGCGTTGGATTCTTCATCGCCGTTCTGCTCAACCAGAACATTTCCGGGCAGCCCACCTACCGGATCGTTTACTATCTCCCTGCAGTTATTCCCGGCATCGCGACTTCGCTGCTGTGGCTGTGGCTGTTTCAGCCGGAGTTCGGGCTGATCAACTGGGCGCTCTCGCTGGTCGGAATCGAAGGGCCTCGCTGGCTGTTCGACAGGAGTACGGCCAAGATGGCGCTGGTTCTCATGAGCGTGTGGGGCGCGGGCTCCAATATGCTTATCTTCCTGGCCGGGCTGCAGGGCATCCCGACCGAACTGTACGAAGCGGCGACCATTGACGGGGCAGGCATTTGGCGACGCTTCCGCAATATCACCATCCCGATGATCAGTCCGACTTTGTTCTTTGTGGTGGTCACGCAGATTATTTGGTCGTCACAGGTATTTACGAACGTTTACGTGATGACCGAGGGCAAGGGTGGACCTGCCAACGCCACGCTCATGATGGTTCTATATCTGTATCAGGTGGCCTTTCGGCAGTATCGAATGGGATATGCCAGCGCCTATGCCTGGATTTTCTTCCTGATCCTCCTGACTTTTACACTCCTGCTCTTCCGATCGTCCAAGGCGTGGGTCTACTATGAGACAGAGATCGGAGGGCAGCGGTCATGAGCGGCGCGGCTATTGGAATCGGAACTGCGCGTGCGAGCGTCAAGCGAAGCCAGAGAGCTCAGTCAATCCTGATCCACACGGTACTCATTGCCGGCGGGATCATTGTCATGATTCCACTGGCCTGGATGCTCTCCACATCGCTCAAGCCGCCACACCAGATTACAAAGTTCCCGCCGATATGGATTCCGGATCCGTTCGTGTGGTCGAATTATTATCGGGCGGTTACGATCTTCCCCGTGTCATTCGTGGTGTTTGTCCGCAACTCGATGTACATGAGCCTGATGATCACGCTGGGAACCGTACTCTCCAATGCGATTGTTGCCTTTGCCTTCGCCCGACTGACCTTTCGAGGGAGCCGTGTCCTGTTCATCATTGTCCTGAGTACAATGATGCTGCCTCAACAGGTAACGATGATCCCTCTCTTCATTCTGTTTTCCAAGTTCGGATGGATAAATACTTACAACCCTTTGATCGTTCCGCACTTTTTCGCCAATGCTTATTTTGTCTTTCTTTTGCGCCAGTTTTATACCACCATCCCGCGCGAGCTGGACGACGCCGCGCGAATTGACGGCTGCGGCGTGATAGGGCTATTCATTCGTATCCTGTTGCCGCTGAGTAAGCCTGCCCTGGGCATCACCGCCATTTTTGCCTTCTCCTGGGCGTGGAACGAGTTTCTGGGGCCGCTGATATATCTGAGCAGGATGGAAACTTTTCCGCTGGCGATCGCACTCTCATTCCTGAGAGCTGCGCACGGTGTGTTGTGGTCCGAATTGATGGTGGTCTCCTTCATCGCGATGCTGCCACCGGTACTCCTTTTCTTCGTTGCACAGAAGCACTACATCCAGGGCATTGTGATAACGGGCGTAAAAGGGTAGCCCTCCAGTCCTTCAACTCATACACCTCCGACCGGAAAGGAGCCGAAAATGATCTTCAGACCCAGCATTGTCGCGCGTATGTGGGATACCTGGCTCTATTACCATGAGGGCAAAAATTACCTTTTCTATTTGCACAATTCGCGTGCTGACGTGCGATGGGACGGCATGAGCGTGGCGGTATCGGACGACGGCGTCCATTTCGACGACCACGGCCCCATCATTCACAAGGCGGATGACGCGGTCTGGCTGGGAACCGGCATGGTTTGGCGGGTGGATGATAAGTTCATGCTCAACTTCTCCGAGGAACGCGCGGGCGTACAGGAGATTTTTTTTGCGGAGTCCGATGACCTGCTTAACTGGACGCGCCTGCCGGATGAGGAGTACATCTGCCTGGCCGATTCACGCTGGTACGCCGACGACCCGACGTTCACGAGCCAGCGCTGGGACTGCATCTGGGCGCTGCCGCGCGAGGAGGGCGAGGGTTATATCGGCTTTCTGACGGCGGTGGCGCGGCACGGTCCGGCGGGTTTGTGCGGGACGGCCGGGTGCGTCGTGTCGGATGACGGCCGCCATTTCCGGGCGGCGCCGCCGGTGATCGAGACCGGCGTGTGGGGGGACCGCGTCGAGGTCGGCGCGGTGGAGAAGTATGGCGACCGCTATTACATGCTTTTGGGCGTGGGCGCCGCGCCGCTGGGTGCTCGCCAGCGTTCGCGGCTGCCGGCGGGCGAGGGCGGCATGTTTGTGTTGAACTCGGAAAACCAGGCCGGACCGTACGAGCTGGACCCGCAGCAGGCCCCGTTCCTGAGCAGCAGCCCTATCCTGTACACATACTTCGCTCGCTTCTACCGTCACGGCGACGAGCTCTTGCTCAACCACCATACGGTCCCGCGCAGCGGCCACGCCGGACCGGAGGACATCTACTTTTCGCCGTTGAAATCGGTACAGAGCGACGATGCCGGCATTTTGAGCCTGCACTGGTGGACGGGCAACGAGGCGTTGAAAGGCAGAGCAATGCCGGTCGTCCTTGGGGACAGCGAGTTGTACGGACTGCAAGAGGACGCCTGTACGCTCGCAGGCGGTCAGGCGCGCTTGAGCGCTGACACTGGAGGGCTGGCCGTTTTGCCGGTTAAGTACAACACCGAGCGCGGGGTCATTCTGGAGGCGGAAGTGACGCCGCACAGTACGGACGCGGCGCTCTCCGGAGCCGGTGTTTTCGTGGAAGGGGAGACTGCCAACAATGGAACGCTACTGCTGGCGCAGAGTAGCGGGCAGGTAGGCGTAGGCCGATACGACGGCTATGCGTTCAGGCCGCAGGATGGCAAGCCGTACAGCTATTCGACAGATGAGCCGGCGCGCTGGCGGCTCCTGGTACGCGATGCGCATGTCGAGTTGTATATTGACGACGTGCACATCCAGTGCTACACGATGGACCACAATTCTGGTGGGCGGCTAGGCTTCGCGGTCGAGGCCGGCAGCGCGAAGATCAGCAACGTGCGGGCCTGGGAGATGTCCCTCTAGAAAGCAAGTAACTGCCTCAGGCCGTTCAGTCGGCGGTCAGAATCACACAGCTGAATGCCCAGCAGCGCCACTCTAGGTTGTCAGAGTTGCTCAGTTTCAGGCGTAGTCTGTTTTCGCCCTGACTCAGGGTGACAGGAACCTCGACGGCTGCAAAGCCGTCATCGTGCCTCAGAGTGGCGATGAGCATGTCGTTGATCCACACTCTCATCCAGTCATCGAATCCAAGGCGCAGCACAGCCTCCGAATCCGACTGGGCCTCTATGACGGTTTCGGCATATGCGGAGGCGTCGACCGGCTGTGTGCCGGTGTTGCCGGTGGCGTCGCGGCGAAACCAGCGGGAAAAGTCGATCCAGGTCAGTTCCGGCGCTGCTTTGACTGCGGCAAGGTGACGACCTCCCCACTCCCATCCGGCCGGCCACTCTTCTTCAGGGGTCTCCGGAAATTCTGCGCGCTCAAAGTCGTCCCGCGTCTGGCAGTCAAACGGCCCGGTGAGAATCCACTCCGCCGGCGTATTTACTGCGGGCGGGTCGTTCTCTGCCGCCTTGTAGTAGTACAGGACACTTTCCATTTCGTTGGCGCGTGTGCCGAAGCGCAGCGACAGCGAAGAATCAAACGCTACACTGTCGGCACCGAAAAATCGGTAGGTGACGACCTCCGAACAGTCGGCATTCAGCCCAACAACATGCGACGCGCCCGTCCAATCGCTCATTTCCGGGTACATGCCAAAGGAGTGGCCAAACACATCCTCGCTGCCTATTCCCCGCAAGACGTGGGGATTCGTTTCGCCGTCAATCAGCCAGGTATCCCCGCCGGTATGCCAGATCATGTCGCGGTAGTCATGTCGGCGGACGGCGTGAAAGAGGCCTGCGACGAATCCGCTGCCTCCCAGGACGCCGAGCAGGGTTGTACCGAGCGGCTCTGCTGGTTTCTCCTCGGTGAATTGGGCGTGCAGCCGGTAGGGGGTGAGCGTTTCTTCATCATCGAATTTCTGCCAGTTGACCATCGACCAGACGGAGGTTGTTTCCTGTCCCGAATTGCGCAGTTTGATGCGGCATTCCTTCTGGAACGGCAGTGGGAAGTAGGCGTTGTAGCCATTTTTGGGCAGAAGCTTGAGCGGCGCAGACTCGATGCGATAGGGGTCTTTGTCCAGCAGGACACCGAAGAATTGGTGCAGCTTCATCTTGACCTGAGGATCCGCGTCATCACAGGTGATTTCGATATCGATTTCCGCGGGCAGTTTGCTGGTGATCCAGAAATGTCGAACACAGCCGGGGCCGTGGGCGCGTAGGAGATCAACAGCCTGCCCCGGCTCCAGATCTACCCGTTTCGTGGCGCGATGGGCGGTGTAGTCGGCGGGGAGCTGAATCAGTGGGAAGATTGGATCGGTAAGCAGGGTCATAACCACATCCTGAGCGGGAAAACTTCCTCGTTCGCAGCGTGATTTGTCGTCGTATCGAGAAGTGGTCGTGAGGCTACTTCTGTGCCGACGCTGTCCGAAAGCCCTTTTCAAGGAGCAACGCTTCCATCCACTCTTCCTCAGCCTTGCTCAGTGAGACCGGCGACGGCTTACTGTAGTCTAGCAGCAGGTAGTAGCCGCCGGCTTCGTAACAGCGCGCAAGAATGGCAGGCAGGTCTAGCACTGCGTCATCATCTTCCGGTAGTAGGGGAATCTTGCAGCGCGGAAGCCGGTCTCTCAGGGGAAACGCGTAGACTTCCACGCTTGTGCGCCGTTGGGGACGGCTGACGCTGACGATATATCGCCAGTCTTGTGGGGCATTTACCTCAAAGTGGCGGGCATAGGTAGCCGTCGGCTTCGAGAGGAGGTCGATTTCAACCAGGTTGACCGGGGTGTTGAGAATCTCATCCTGCTTCAGAAGATATTGGTCTCTTCCCCGTCCGATCTTGTTGGCCGGACTCAAGACCTCGATAAGTGTTACTACATCTCCGGACGCGGCGCTGACAACCTGGATGTATGGAACGCGTCTTTCGTCATCCAATACTCTGATCGTTTGGGGCTCATCAGCTACTAGCGAGCCATAGGCAACCTGATTTTCCGACAGTTTACGCGGCGGCTCTACCACCATGACATCGGGTATGAATTCATTGCCATAGGGCTTAAGTTCGATCCGTTCGTCAATGCGAGCAACGTATTTGGGAAGCAACTGTGGTTGAAGCAGCTCCGATGCGTAAGCAATCAGGCGCTGGTGCAAATCCGGCCAGCGTGCACCATGCTCAAAATATGGGTCCATGCCGGGGAAGGGGCTGGGCATATCGGTCTCCTTTGCGCTCTTGCAGGGGATACTCTTATTTATACCGCGCAAATCAGGCTTGGTCAATGAAAGCGGGACATTTTTTCATCTCATATCTTAACTGGCTTACATCCTAGTTTGGGAGAAAGACGACACAGTGGGTCGAGATTCCCTTTGCAATTGCCCAGAGGCGATCAGAAATTCTTACCCCATATTGGAATGGATTCCTTTCCTAGCTTTTGGACTTGGTAAGGCTGCCTCAATCACCCTGTTTCTGCCGGCCTTGTCGATGCAAACTTTTGGAAGGTCTTTCCTGTTTAGGAGGTTGCGATGAGCGACATTGAGGGATAAACTAGCTTCATCCTACTCTCCACAGGAATCAATCCATGCGCAATAATCGTTACGGTCACATGGTCCACGAGTACACTGTGGGCCGGGTCCGAGAAATCTTGCGGGAGCGAGCCGAGAGGCTGGCTGCAGTCCAGACGCGGGCGGATGCACAGGGGTATGTGGACGAGGTGCGAGCAAAGGCGGCGCGCTGCTTCCCGGCGCTTCCCTCCCGAACGGATCTGAATGCCCGGATCACCGGTGGGATGGATCTGGGAGATATACGGTTGGAAAAGATTGTCTACGAGAGCCGGCCCGGCTTTCTAGTCAGCGCCAACCTTTACCTGCCCGCGCAGATCGACGCAGAGCTGCCGTGCGTCCTCGGGCTGTGCGGCCATTCAGACACGGGTAAGGCTTACGGGCCCTATCAGTTCTTTGCCCGCGGCCTAGCGTCCATGGGCTTTGCTGTCCTAATCGTGGACCCGGTCTCGCAGGGCGAGCGGCGGCAGTTCTATAGCGAGGAGGGCGTGCCTGCAGGGGAGCCAGGGCCCAGGTCGACTGTGGCACACAATATGATCGGCAATCGCATGTTGCTGACCGGGGACTTTGTCGGCAGCTGGTTCGCGTGGGATGCGATTCGCGGGCTGGATTATCTGCTGGAAAGGCCGGAGACGGACACCAGCCGGGTCGGCGTCACAGGATGCTCTGGCGGGGGAACGCAGACTACGCAGGTGACGGCCATTGACCCGCGCATTACGATGGCGGCCCCGGACTGCTACATTACGAGCTGGCTCTGCAATCTGGAGAACGAGCTGCCCGCGGATGCGGAACAGAATCCGCCGCGAGCGCTGGCGTTTGGCCTGGACGAGGCCGACCTGCTGCTGGCCTATGCGCCGCGTCCAACCATGATCCTGGCCGAGGAGAACTGTTACTTTGATCTGCGCGGCGCGCGGCAGGCGTACGCCGAGGTGAAAAAGATCCATTCCCTGTTGGGTTCGCAAGACTCCACCGAGATCAGCGTCGGCCACTTGGATCACGGCTTCCACAAACACGCGCGCGAAGCGATGTACGGCTTCTTCATCAAACACGCCGGGCTGGACGTCGGGTGCCAGGAACCTCCCATGGAGGAGATTCCGGAGGCGCAGCTCCACGCGGCGGAGGGAGAGGTGGTCCCGTTTGGCAGTAAGAAGATCTTCGGCTTCACGCAAGCGCGGGCCAGAGAGCTAGGAGAAAAGCGCGCCAATCTTGACTATGCGGTTCTGCGGGAGACTGTAAGAGGCCGCCTGGACATCGAAATGCCGGACAGGCCTCCCCACTACCGTTACTTGCGACGCAGTGGCGGGCAGGATGCCGCGACCGGCAAGGGCTATCAGTTCGCGGTGGAAAGCGAAGCGGGCATTCAGGTCATCCTGACCATGTTCGGCGACCTGGAAGACCAGTGCCGCCGCCCTCAAGGGTCAGTCTCCCTATTGGTCGGTCATCTTTCCAGCGAGGCGGATTGCGCCGCGCTTCCTTGGCTGCAAAGGCGACTGAGCGAAGGGCAGCGGATTCTTGCCGCCGACCTGCGCGGTACAGGCCAGAGCTTTCCACGCTCATGCGGCTCCAGCGACCTGCTTGAACCCTATGGCGCCGACTATCTCTACGCCAGCTTCGGTAGCATGATGGGAGAGAGCTATTTGGGACGGCGCGTAATTGACCTCTTGCGCACGGTAGACTTCCTCGAAGAAGGCGGTGCCGACGTGCATCTGATCGGCCGCGGCGTCGGCTCGGTGCCGGTTGCGCTGGCTGCACTTTTGCACGCTTCCCAGCCTACATGTGAGCTTGTTCACTATCTTCCGAGCTACCAGCTGCTCATCGAAAACCCATTGCACAATTGGCCGTTTTCGTGTTTCATTGAGAACTGTCTCGAAGCGTTCGACCTGCCCGACATCTATGCTGCACTTGGCGACAGGTTGAAGAAGTGCGACCCCTGGGGACCTTGGATTTGACAGCGCCGCGCTGAAAGGGTCCGCAAGACCACAAACAAGCTGATGGGAGGATTGGTCATGTCATTTCGCGATCCTGATTTTCTGCGCGACCACATTCGTAGCATCATCTCCTTCTACCACCCCACTTGCATTGACAACGAATTCGGCGGCTACATTAACCAGATGCGCGACGACGGCTCGGTCTTCGACCGCATGACCAAGCACCTGGTCGGGACGTGCCGCTTTGTATACTGCTACTCAGTAGCTTCGCTGACTCTAGAGGAGCCCGCTTACCGAGAGGCGGCCGCACACGGGCTGCGCTGTCTCCAGGATATGCACCGCCAACCGGATGGGGGATTCGCCTGGGTGCTGAATGGCCGGGATGTCGAAGACGGCGACCGTCACTGTTACGGGCACGCCTTCGTTCTGCTGGCCGCGGCGTGCGCGGCAAAGGCCGGCGTTGACGGAGCAGTTGAACTTGCATCCGAAACATACGGGCTTCTGGAGACGCGCTTTTGGGAGCCGGATGCGCAGCTCTACGCCGACCTGATCGCGGCCCGTGACTGGAATGCTATCGATCCTTACCGCGGCCAGAATGCCAATATGCACATGTGTGAAGCGATGCTGTCCGCTTTCGAGGCCACTGGCGAGTCGCGCTACCTGGATCGCGCCCATCTTCTGGCACAGCGCATTTGCGTTGACCTGGCTGACAAGGCGGACGGGCTTGTCTGGGAGCACTACCGCACTGACTGGACGCACGACTGGGACTACAACAAGGACGACCCTCAAAACCTGTTCAAGCCCTACGGTTACCTGCCGGGTCACTTCACCGAATGGTCCAAGCTGCTGTTGATCCTGGAGCGCTACCGTCCGGAGGACTGGATGCTGCCCCGAGCCCGACATCTCTTCGACATCGCGCTTGAGAAGAGCTGGGACGACGAGAACGGCGGAATGCACTACACTTTCACGCCAGACGGCACCATTCTGGACCGCGACCGCTACTACTGGGTGCTGTCGGAGACGTTCGCTGCTGCAGCTGCCCTGGCGCTGCGCACCGGCGATGACAGCTACTGGGACTGGTACGACAAGGCGTGGACGTACTCTGACAAGCATTTCGTCGATCACGAGTACGGCGGATGGTACCGCATTCTAGACGCCGACAATCAGAAGTATGACGACCTGAAGAGCCCGCCATCCAAGACCGACTACCATCCTCTGGGCGCCTGCTTCGAAACGCTGGAGGCATTAAGGCTGGCAGGCGCGTGAGCTTGTCTGGGCACTGTCCTGGTCGGCCTGCTGCAAGAGACCCCCTAACGAGGAGTAAACAGGATGCAGGTAAAGGAAACTGTACAGGCGCAGAAGCTCTATCGGGATGATGGCTTTTTCATCTGCCCAGAGCCGCTGATCCCGCCCGACCTGGTTGAGCGGGCCGTAGCCGGGATGGACGCGGTGCGCGCCGGCGACTACGACACCGGTATTCCCCCGCGCCCTTCGCGCTGGAAACCGGGCGACGACCCCAATGCGCTCTGCAAGATTGAGAAACCGCATATCGCCAGCCGCGCGATTATGGAACTGGTTTCGCATCCGGCGTTGGGGGCGATGGCTGCTGAAATCACCGGCGCCAGCGCGGTGCAGGTGTGGTGGGTGCAGCTTCTTTACAAACCACCTTCGCTTGAGGGGGAGCAGCCGCGAACCAACATCGGTTGGCACCAGGATTACAACTACTGGGGCGCCTGGGAAGAGGACAGCGAACTGTTCACGGCCTGGGTAGCGCTCAGCGATGTAACGCCTGAAACGGGACCGATGAACTTCGTCGCCGGTTCCCACCAGTGGGGACTTTCGACCGAGAGTGACTTTCAGTCCCAGGAGTACGAAGCCCTTCGAGAGAGAATTCGCGCCACTCACGGTCAGGCGTGGCGCGAGGTGCCCGCAATTCTGCCCCCCGGTGCTGCCAGTTTTCACCACAAATTGACTTTCCACGGCAGCGGCCCCAACCGTTCGTCGCAGCCGCGGCGCAGCTTCGCCGTTCACATGCGCACCGAAAACGCCCGTCCGAGAGATGGCCTGCGCCAGGGACTGACTGCATTCATTGACGACCCAAGCTACTGCCCTATTATCTACGGCGATCCCGCCGCACTCGGCTGACCATAGCGTGGGGCGTCGCTGCCAGAGCCAGGACGATACTTTTGTCGGGAGTTATCACTTTCTACTTTGCAAAGCGTTACGTGGACTGTCTTAGCAGCAAGTAATCGGAGCAACATTTATGCCCGTCAAACCTTATAACATCGAACAGTCCAAAGCCTTGCTTAACCGCTCCGACCAGTTGATCGTGCGCGGATGTCAAGGGCACAAGCGCAGTCACGATATGCTGGAGCTCGGCTATCCTGTCTTTACGCAGCGCGCTGCCGGCGCCCGCTTCTGGGACGTGGACGGCAACGAGTATCTGGACTATCTGATGGGCTTTGGCCCCATCCTGCTCGGCTATAACGATCCTGTCATCAATGCCGCGGTCCAGGCGCAGATGGAGGAGGGCACCATCTACAGCACAGCGCACCCCAAGGAGTTGGAGGTAGCGGAGATGCTGATCGACCTGATTCCCGCTGTGGAGATGCTCGGCTTCCTGATCGGGGGCAGTGCGGCCACGTCGGCGGCGGTGCGGCTTGCCAGGGCGTATACAGGCCGTGACAAAGTCATCCGCAGCGGATACCACGGCTGGCACGACTGGTCACGCACCGAGGACGAAGGCGCGCCCTCCGTTATTGCTCCGCTCACAATTGAAGCTCCCTACGGCGATCTCAACGCATTGGAGGACATCTTCAGGCAGAACGACAACGAGGTCGCGTGCGTGATCATGGAGACGATCCGCGACAGCGGGCCGCCGGAAGGATTTCTGCAAGGTTGCGTGGATATGGCCCATCAGTACGGCGCGCTCTGTGTTTTCGACGAGGTCAAAGTCGGCTTTCGGGTTGCCTTCGGCGGCGCGGGTGAATACTATGGCGTCACACCGGATCTCACTGCCTTTGCGAAGGCCTGCGCGAACGGATATCCCGGCAGCTTCATAGGCGGCCGCAAGGAGATTCTCGGCTCGCCGCAGTGCCAGTCGAGCTGGATGGCAGCGACGTTTCACTGCGACCTGCCCAGCCTGGTTGCCATTGAGACCGTCATCAAAGAGGTCAAACGGCGCGACGGCATCGCATACCAGTGGAAGATTGGCAACCGCCTGATCGAGGGCATAAATGCAGCATGCGAAGAGGGGGGGCTGGGCTACCGGCTGACAGGGACCGGGCCGATGCCGACACCGGTGATGGAGGAGGAGGACAAGGACCGCTGTATCGCGATGCTGCAAGGGTGCCTGGCGCGCGGTTTCTACCTGCATCCCATGCACCCGATGTTTCTGACTCTCTCCCATACGGAGCAGGATATCGAGGACACGATTGCTGCAGTGCAGGAGTCGATTGCGGACTTGGAGTGAGGATTCAAGAGGCGGAACGGCTCAGAGGCAGCACATGGTTAGTTTGCGTGGAGCGTTCCTACTTAGACTGAACAGAACAAACTGATCGATGACAAAAGTGCAGATGAGCGAACGAATTGAAGTGCCCATTGTGGTGAATCAGGAGCAGGTCGACTCTTATGTGGACAACGGCTATCTGGCCGTGCCCAACCTGTTAGACGCGGCTGAATTGGATGAGTTGAAGCAGGACATAATCAAAGTCGCCCGCGGTGGATATCCCAATTTGACTATCGATCCGGTGCCGCCAGAATTGAGCGATGAAGAGGTTCTTTCCAAGATTCTGGCCATCCACCAGCCGCATTATGTTAGTCCGATCATGGAGAAATACACGCGCCACCCGAAGATCAGCGGCGTGCTCAGCCAGATAACGGGCGCGCATCTGGCGCACTGGTCGGGGAATGTGAAGTGCATGCAGTCGATGCTCTTTATCAAACCGCCCGGCTATCAGGGACAGTCCTGGCATCAGGACGAGAACTACATCCCCACTCGCGACCGCTCGTTGATCGGCGCCTGGATTGCGATTGACGACGCCTACGTTGAGAACGGTTGTATGTGGGTGATCCCGGGTTCGCAGCGGCCGGGCTATCTCTATCCCACGCGCAGACATGGTAACCCGGACGAATTCGACACGCACGACGACATGGCAACCGGGTTCGACGAATCGCCCCAGATTCCGGTCGAGGTCAAGGCCGGAAGTGTCGTCTTCTTCAACGGTTATCTGCTGCATCAGTCCTTGCTCAATCGCACGCAGGACTGCTATCGCCGTGTACTGGTCAGCCACTATCTGAGCTGCGAATCGTTGCTGCCATGGGTCAAGACTGCGGATGAGCAGCCGGTGGCGCGCGTTGACGTGCGGCGAGTTATTCCGGTGGCAGGGGTAGATCCTTATGCATGGAAGGGTTACGAGAAGAGTCCCGCAGCCGAAACACAGCTTTACATTCGCAAGGCGACCTTCGACGAAGACTGAGAGTCTCGAGTCGGCCCGACTTAGCATAATTCACATCGTTCTGCTGCGGGACAGGAATTCCGAATCTCACGCAATCCTTGAAACTTTCTCAACGGGAGGCTAAGTTTCCATGACCAGGCAGTCCGCGGCAGGTTCAAGTTGCCTCATTGAAGAGATAGATTTTGAGGGCTGGAAGGCCGTCCGCCTCAGCAATGGGCTGGTTAGCCTGGTGGCCGTGCCTGACGTTGGCGGCCGCATTATGGCCTACAACCTGGGGGACTACCCTTTCCTGTGGTTTGACCGCAACCTCGCCGGCAAAGTTTTCTCGGCTGAAGAGAACATGGGTGACGGCAGTATCGCGGCCTGGAAGAACTACGGCGGCGACAAGACCTGGCCGGCGCCGCAGGGCTGGGACCGCCCGGACCAGTGGCATGGCCCGCCTGACCCCGTGCTGGATACGGGACCCTATACGCTGGAAACTGTGGACTTGTCGGCTGCCGCAGCCTCTATCCGCATGACAAGCCAGCCGGACCCGCGCACCGGCGTCCAGATCTCCCGCCAGGTTACTCTGCATGCCGGCGGCGGCCGCGTCAGTCTCCATCTCGAGATGACGAACGTCTCCGATCAGGAACGCGCCTGGGGCATTTGGGATATTGTGCAAGTCGATGCCACGCGCAGAGACGACAACGGCCAGGAGACCCACAACGAAGAGGCTTGGCTCTACGTTCCCACTAACCCGGACAGCTGCTTCGCAGGCGCATACAATGTCATGTTCGGCGACGAGGACAACCCCGAATGGCAGCCCGAAGTGCGCCCCAACCTCTTAGGCGCGCAATATCTGTACCAACTCGGCAAGATTGGCATTGATTCACCGGCAGGGTGGATCGCTTTCGTCAATCAGGCCACCGATTTCGCGTTCTGCCAGTCTTTTACGTACTTCCCAGGCGAAGAGTATCCCGATGACGGCGCGTCGGTCGAATGCTGGACCACGGGGCACGGCGAGCCTGTCGGCGGTCTCGATTTCGGCAAACTGGATCTTTTCCATATGGAGGCCGAGATACTGGGACCCTTGCGCAGTATGGCTCCCGGTGAGACTCAGAGTCTGGATATCGATTGGTACGTTGCCCGCTGTCCCGGTCCCATCGTCAACGTTACGGGTGCTGGCTGTGCCAATCAACCATTGAGGGCCGAGTCGATCGACGCGGGAATCCGCCTTACGGGTGTCTTCGGTCTCTTCCACCTGGGCAATGTGCAGCTCGTTTGGCTGGATGAAGATGGAAGCGCGGTGGCAGCCGAAACCCTGGCCCTCGTCAATCCGCTCAATGTGTTGCGAATAGACTGCGTGCGCAGGCCGCCCGGCGGAGCACAGGTCGCTCAATTGCTTTTGTGCGACGCGCAGGGACAGCCCATCTCGCAATTGGACAGTTGCCCGATCGGCTAAATCCGGGAGGATGAATCAAGTGGAACTTCTTAGTCCATACGGCGATTTGCGCGGTTTCAACTACGTGCCCAGCACAGCGGTTAATGACATCGCGTTCTGGCGCGACTACGATGAGGCGTTGGTGGAAAGGGAGTTGACTTTCGCCCAGCGGCTGGGGCTGAACAGCGCCCGCCCTTTTCTCGCCTACGTCGTTTACGAGCACGATCGCAAAGGCTTCCTGGCCCGGCTCAGACATTTTGTGCGCGCGGCCCACGACCGCGGAATCAGCGTCATGCCGGTGGTATGGGACTCCTGCTTTGACGATACGCGCCCTACGATCGATGCGACTGAAAACAAGTGGATTCCCAATCCCGGCGTTCAGCGGCTAGGGCCTGAGTTCTGGCCTGCGGGGGAGGGCTACTGCGCCGACCTGGTGCAGACTCTTGGTTCCGAGCCAGGTCTGGCCATGTGGGACATAATGAACGAACCGCTGATCACCAGCTGGGTGATGGAAGAAACGGCCGAGAGAGACGAGCGCAAAGGCACGATTTGGAACTTTGTGCATCATTTTTGCGGTGTGATGAAGGAGCTCGACAGTGCACATCCGATCACTGTTGGCGTGGCCAACGTGGCAACGCTTGGGAATGTAGAGACGCATGTGGATGTGCTCTCTTATCATGATTATCTTCCTACGCGCGCCGCGATTCGCGCCCAGATCGACGACGGCTTACGCGTGGCAGAAGCCAACCAGAAGCCGATCTTCATCTCGGAACTGGCCTGCCTGGCGCGAGCCAACCCGTACGACGTAACCCTGGAAGTCTGCCAGAAGGCAGGAATTGGCTGGTATCTATGGGAGTTGATGATAGGTAAGAGCCGTTGGCGGGATATTCACGGCGTCGTCTATCCCGACGGGACCGTACGGGACCCCA
The DNA here is from genome assembly GCA_958295845.1 of Caldilineaceae bacterium. Classification (GTDB taxonomy): domain Bacteria; phylum Chloroflexota; class Anaerolineae; order Caldilineales; family Caldilineaceae; genus Bin5. The sequence goes on along the minus strand of OY282376.1, from coordinate 1,615,442 downwards.
GTATTGTTGCCGCGATCCAAGGTTTCTTCCGCCGCCGGGGCCCGGACATGATCCCGCCTGAGGTGGACAAGGAAGGCGCGGCTACACGCGTTCTTGGCCAGGCAGAGGTATGGCTCGGCACGCCTGACGGTGACTACGCGCAGGGTGTATCACTGCTTGAAACTGTCGCCAACCTGCTAGAGGCCGGCGAGCACGTGCCGATGAGTGATCCGCCCAGCGCCAGGGCACTGGCACTCGCTGGCTCCGCAGAGACTGACTCCAACCGCGCTGAGCTTGTCCGCCTGCTGGTCTTGTGGTGTGAATCACTGGCAGAGGCGAGTGCCTGAACTCAGGGAATAGCGCACCTTTTTGAACAAATCTCTTTGTGGTGCGCAAGTTTTTTGGCATTGCGTATTCACGACCAAAAGGAAATTGAGAATGCGAACTCTGGTCTTTTGCGATGACAGCGCCCACCCCGCTTCCCTCACGCGCGGCGGGCTGGCCGCCCTGGAGGACTGCGACCTGGAGTTCGACTGGGTCGAGGATCCAGCCGAATGGCGCCCTGAAAGTTTGAACCAATACCCTCTCGTAATCTTTTCCAAAGCCAACAACCGTTCGCAGGCGGACCACGAACCATGGGCAAATGAAGAGACCGGACAGGCATTTGTCGATTTTGTCGGCGCCGGCAATGGTCTGCTTGTGCTACATTCGGGTACGGCACTCTACGACAACACGCCCTCGCTTTGCCGGCTGATGGGCGGCATATTCACCGGCCACCCACCGCAGTGCCCTGTGACCGTCGCGCCGCGCGCCGACCACCCCTTGGCAGCAGGCAGCGAGCCCTTCACGCTGAAGGACGAACATTACATGATGGAAATGAACGATCCGAACGTGGATCTCTTTCTCTATACCGAATCCGAACATGGCAGGCAACCGGCCGGTTGGACCCGGACCGAAGGTGAAGGCCGAGTTTGCGTCTTGACACCCGGGCACAATCTTGAGGTCTGGCGCCATCCGTCGTACCAATCTCTGCTGCGTAACAGCCTGGCGTGGTGCAGCCCGGCATAGGAAAGGGTGAAGACGATGAGCCAATCCATCCCTCAGTTGCCGCGCAGGCGCCTCGGGCGCACCGAACTCGAAATACCCGTCATTCCCTTTGGCACGCTGGGATTCAGCAACAATTTCGGTTTCGTCAGCGACGAGGATGCCCTAGCCCTGATCAAACATGCAGTGTCGTTGGGCGCCAATCACTTTGATTGCTCCCGATGCTACGGGGATTCAATGCGCAAGCTGGGCCTGGCCTTGGGCGAGATCCCGCGTCAGGAATTAATCATTACGGGACGTCTGTGCTGTCATTCGGATGCGCCTTGGGGTGGATATCACGGCGCAGGCGAAGCGGACTACTCAGCCGAACGCGCGGTCCGCGATGTGGAGGACCAACTGGCGCTTCTCGGGACCGACTACTTCGACGGCATTATGATCCACGACCCCAATCGCATCGAACCCACGCTGGCCAGAGACGGTTCGCTTGCCGGCTTGCTTCAGCTCAAAGCACAGGGCCTGGTGCGTAACGTTGGATACGGGATGGAACCGCACGAATTTCACTTGCAAGCAATTGCAACGGGCGACGTCGACCTGATCCTCTGCTTCAATGACTATAATCTCGTCCGCCAGACGGCCGCGGACACGATACTTCCTGCTGCTGCCGACGCCGATGTAGGCGTCTTAAATGGCTGGGCAATCATGCGCGGCCTGTTGACCGGGGCCGACATTGACGAGGTGATTGCGCGACGACGATACCGGAGCGACGCCGCGGCGGAGGGTGCCCGCCCTTACTGGAACTGGTGCCGGGAGGAACAGATCGATCTATTGCAGTTGGCAATCCAGTTCTGCCTGCGAGAAAAACGCATCCATGGTAACCCTATCGGCAGCCTGAATGTAGAACAGTTGGAGGCCAACCTTCGCGCCGCGTCGACGCCTCTGGACGAAAGCGTTTGGACCAGATTCCAGGAAAGGTTCGGAGGCGGGGCGCGACAGTGAGGCGTTGAGAGCAATTCAGTCGTCCCACAGTGCAGGTCGTGTTTCAGGACGATAAGAGAGAGTGTACCCGTGAAGCCAACCCAGGAGGCAAGCAATGACCCAAACCCTACCGCCGGTGCCGCGCCGCCGGCTCGGCAGGACTGAACTTTCAGTACCCGTCATTCCCTTCGGCACGCAGGGGTTCGGCAACCACTTCGGTTTTGTAAGCGACGAGGACGCTGTTGCCCTGATCAAACATGCTGTGTCGCTGGGCGTAAATCATTTTGACTGTGCCCGCTGTTACGGGGATTCTCTGCGAAAGTTGGGTCTGGCGCTGCGCGAAATCCCACGCGAGGATGTCATTGTCACGGGCCGTCTCTGCTGCCATTCGAATGCGCCGTGGGGCGGATACCGGGGTGACGGCGAACCCGACTACTCGGCCGAACGCGTGATCCGGGACGTTGAGGACCAGCTGGAGATCCTGGGCACTGATTACTTCGACGGCATGCTGATCCACGACCCGAAGCGTATCGAACCTACCCTGGCCAAAGACGGCACACTGGCCGGCCTGCTGCAACTGAAGGCGAAGGGGCTGGTACGAAACGCGGGATACGGGATGCGTGAACACCATTTCCACCAGGAGGCGATCGCGACCGGCGACGTCGATCTCATCCTGTGCTTCAATGACTACAATCTCATCCGGCAGACTGCCACCGGGACCGTTCTGCCGGCTGCGGCCGCGGCCGACGTTGGTGTAATGAACGGCTGGTCGATCCTGCGGGGGCTGCTGACCGGCGTGGATATCGACAAGGCCGGAGAGCAGGGGCGTTACAGGAACGACGAAGACGTCGACGCGGCGCGGCGTATCTGGCAGTGGTGTCGCGAAGAGCAGATTGACCTCTTACAGCTGGCGATCCAGTTCTGCCTTCGCGAAGATCGCATCCACGGCAACCCGATTGGCAGCTTGAACGCGGAGCAGTTGGAGGCGAATATTCGGGCCGCGGCGACGCCGGTGGACGACAGCGTGTGGGCGAAGTTTGAGGGGGAATTCGGTGGCAGCGCGCAGATATAGGGCGGCATAGCGGCAGGAAGTGTCGTCGAACTTCCGTAATCCAGCAACACTTTTTCCCCCTCTTCTAGAGGGTAAAGCCTGCTGCCGATTCTTTTGAAAGCATATGCCCCACGCCTTGTTACCAAAATTCTAGATATTGGATTTGGGGTGAGTACAGTTCGCTTCCGTTTCTTGTACTCGGCCTGGAAAAAGTCGTTTGACACGACATTAATTAATGTAATATTATTCCACTAACACTGCCAGCGGAAGAAGCCTTCGCGGTCCATTGAACTGTTTCCACTTGATGGCCCGGCCGTTACTGCACTCTCCTATTCGGTATTCGTATTCACCAGACGTTCACATATGCAGGCAAATCTCTTACCCAAGGAGACAATCAACCATGCAGAAAAGACAGTTCAGCAGGCGAGGATTCTTGTCCCTGGCAGGTGCAACTGGCGGCGCGGCGTTACTGGCGGCCTGTGCCCCCGCGGAAGTTGAAGTCGACCAGGGAGCGGCAGCGGACAGTTCAGGCGAGGCGATGCCCGATGTCGACCGCGTCCCGGTGCGCGTATGGATAGGCGGCAGTTACACGCCGACAGAATGGACCAGCCGTTCTGCCGAAAATCCGATCGTCGTGAACGCGCCGCGCATCCTCGCAGAGCGCTATCACGAGGAGAACCCCGGCACGGAAATCGTGTACGAAGAGGGCCCAGGCGGCGAGGATTATTTCGCCTGGTTGACCGCAGGAGCGACGGCAGGTACGGCGCCCAACCTGGTGCGCAGCACGCACAATTTCGCGGTGCAGAACGGTTGGGCGGTAGGGATGGACGATTACCTGGCCCAGCCCAACCGCTACGCGCCGGACTATGACTCCTGGATGGACATTTTCTATCCTGCCTTTATGAACTCGCTGATTCAGCCGGATGGCAAAATCTATTGCGCGCCAATCGACAACATCTGGCCCAATGTTGAGGTCGGCCTGGCATACAATAAGGAAACGCTCGACAGCATGGGCCTGGAGCCGCCCGCGACTTGGAGCGCACAGATGGAGGTGTCCCAGGCGCTGAAAGAAGCTGGCGACGGACTGGCGCCCTGGCAGGTCGAGCAGGCGACCGGAAATCTGTGGCCGCTGGCACTACAGATCCTGCCCTCGATGATGCAACCGGTCTGTCCGGATATGGACCTCAACGGGGACAAATTTGTTGGCGTAGATGAGGCGCTCCCTGCCTACCGCGCCGGCATCATCGGTCCGAATACGCCGATATACAAACGCGCTTTTGAGGAAATGTACGAGCTGGCAACCTACTGGATCGACGGTTTCAACACGGTCGACATCGACCTGCTTTGGCGAGAGGGCAATGTGGGACTGCGTTATTCCGGGTCTTGGGAGTTTTCCCGGATGGCCAATGACCCCAATATAACTTTCGAGAGAGGCTTTCTGCCGCCGCCGCTCCCCAACAGCAGCGAAATTCCAGCGACGGACAGCTCGCCCGGCGCAACCGACCCGCCGCGCACGACTGCCGGTGACGGATCGGTGCCAGGAGATCTGCTGACTGCCATTCAGGGCTCAGAATACGTCACGATGGCATCCTCGACTGAAAAGGACGCCAATCTGGAACAAACGGTCGATTTCTGGATGTTCCTTACCGAACCGCAGAACAACTCATTCCTCGTCAATGAGAACCAGGCTCGCATTTCTTCGGCCGTGGACGGGACGCTCGGATCGATTTGGCAGGAGATTGCCACTTTTGAATTGCCTCTCTATGAATATGCCATTGCCTGGTGGGGCCAGGGCTGGTATTGGGACAACGACAACTTCATGCGATGGCGGCCTGTCTTCATCGAATGGATTACCGGCCAGATTGATGAAGCGACCTTCTATGAGCGGCAGGAAGAGGAGTTTGCCGCCGGCGCGCAGCGTTATGAGGAAATTCTGGAAGAGCAGACCGACGACAGCTAGGAATCCGCACGGGACGGTGGTCGATGCTCAGGTCGGGCATCGGCCACCGACCTCGGACTACTGGTCGCAAATTACAGGTTTTTGCCGATAATGGGAAGAGGACGGCTGCTCGCATTCGCCGTAATTGGACTGCTGCTGGCGGCTATTGCGGTTGACTATGTGCAAGCGCAAGCGCGCCTGCCAAACATCTCGATCTCCGGAGAGTTTGACCAGCCCAAGGTCATCGCGGACGGCAAGAGCTCGATCATTTTGACAGTGCGCGTGACTGAGAACGGTCAGCCGCGCGGCAACGCGCTGCTACAGGCCTGGCTTGAATCAGGGGGCGGCCTCCTCATCCCCGAGTGGAACTATACCGATGAAGAGGGTTACGCCGAGTATACGTACACGCCGAACGCGGCTGGCCCCTATGATCTCCAAGAGGATACGATCGCGCATGTGATCGATATCAACATCGGACGACTGTTCGAAGTTGACAAGCATTACCGCATTCAGATCCCAATTGAAGCGCCATTGACCACGGAATAGGGATAAGGAACAGCTGCATGAGCAGTGCGCAGTCAACGCAGACAGATTCGGCGCCGGTCGGCCGCAGCCTTTGGAGGCGTCGGACTGGCGATACGGGGCTTAGTTGGAGGGCGTTTCGCCGCTCCTGGCAGGCCTACGCGCTGCTCAGCCCCATCTTCATACTTCTTATCATATTCGTCTACTATCCCCCTATCCTGGGCCTCATTCGCGCCTTTTTCCGCTGGCGCCCCGGCGTGCCCGCTACGTTCGTTGGCCTCGACAACTTCATCACATACTTCACGTACGCTGAGACTCCTCATGAACTGGTCAATATCGTCAAGCTGCTGATTTTTGGCCTCTTTGCCGGCATTGTCATGCCGTTCATCATGGCCGAGCTTATCTTTTTTGTGCGTTCAGCGGCCTTGAAGGAGCTATACCGTCTTCTGGTCATCATCCCCATGCTTGTTCCGGGCATCGTAACGGTACTTCTGTGGCAGAAGCTTTACGATCCGTACCTAGGACCCATCAATGACATGCTGCGGGCAATGGGGCTTGAGCATTTGGCACTGAACTGGCTGGGGGAACATCGGATCGCAATCTATGCGATCATGTTTGTCGGGTTTCCGTGGGTGTGGGGCGTGGGCACGCTGATCTACCTGGGCGGGCTGGGGCAGATTTCCGACTCGGTATACGAAGCCGCGGCATTGGACGGCTGCACCGGCTTGGGCCGGGTGCTGCGCATCGACATTCCGTTGGTGTTGGGCCAGGTACGCCTTCTGGCGATCCTGGCGATAATCAACGCTATCACCGCTTTCCAGAACATTCTTGTTCTCACCGACGGGGGGCCGGGGTTCTCGACGATGGTGCCGGGGCTGACGATGTTTCATTCGGCCTTCCGCGCCCAGAAATTCGGCTACTCCTCGGCAATTGGCCTCCTGCTGTTCATCATTGCCATGTCGGGAACACTGATCATTAACCGGGGCATCCGGCCGGCGAACGAAGAGCTAAGGCAATAAAGAATTGTTGGCGCGGCGCTGAATTCCGCACGGGGCAGCGAAGAGAAAACTGGCAGCATATTCGCAGGAAACAGACATGACGACCGAACTACAGAGGAGCCAGAACCGCCGACCGCTGCAGATTTCCCAATTGGGGCTCCATCTTCTGATCGCCTTTCTGCTGCTCCTTTCGCTCGTTCCGACGGTGATCATGATCAACCTGTCGTTCAAGAACGGGCTGCAGTACCGCTGGGACCGTTGGAATGTGAGTCTGCCACTGCGCGGCTCGAATTATTTGTCGGCCTGGGAAGTGATCGACGCCTACATGATCAATACTGTGCTTGTGGCGGTGGTCGGTCTACTTGGTGTGCTGATTCTCTCGCTAATCGGCGGCTATGTATTCGCGCGCATGCGTTTTCCACTGCGGGAGCCGCTCTACTACGCCATTATCGCTCTGCTGATGGTGCCTTGGGTGCTCTCCTTCATCCCCGCTTACATGCTCTATAACAATCTGGGCCTGCTCAATACGCGCTGGGCCTTGATTATCCCCAACATCGCAGGCGGCCCGATTTTCGGCATCTTTCTGATGCGGGCATTTATAACCGGCATACCGGAGGAGCTCTACGAATCGGCCCGCTGCGACGGCGCGGGCGCGTGGTCGCTCATCTGGCGCATCACTTTCCCCCTGAGTCTACCGGGGCTGGCGACGCTCTCCGTACTTAATTTCGTGGCCGAGTGGAACTCGTTTCTGTGGCCGCTGGTGACGATCAGCGACATGAGCAAACAGGTGATTTCGGTCGGCCTTTTCCGCCTGTCGCGGACTACCAATGACAGCGTCGACTTCGGAGCGGGCGGCCCTCTTTTCGCCGGCTATGTGCTGGCTTCGATACCTCTTGTTATACTCTTTGTCGTTCTCGGCAAGTTCTACGTTGAGGGGCTGGTTGAGTCCGGCATTAAGATGTAGGGCTCGGACATAGGTATGTTCACACAAGTTGAAATCGACCAGTTTCATCGCGACGGTTTTATCGTTGCGAAGGGGGTGATACGGGGCGAGGAACTGGCCGCGTTGCGCGAGGCGGCGGACCGGGTGATGGAGGAGGGAATGGCGGGTATCGATGAAGAAGGGCACCGCTACCGGCCGAACCCGGACGGCTCGCGCACCTACTTTCGTAGCGAGTTCATGTGGGACCGGGACCCGATTTTTCAGGCGGTGACGGCCAATCCGTCGTTACTGGCGCATTACGGTCAGCTGGTTGGGCACCCCTTCATGCCGATCGTCGATTCTTTCGTGTGCAAGATTCCGGAAGGTGATGTGCCGGTCCACTGGCACCAGGACCCTCCGTTCGGCGACCCGGAATGGCCGGATACACACCCGATCCCCAACATCGATGCCGACATCTATCTGGATCACTCCACGATCGAGAACGGCTGCGTCTGGGCGATTCCCGGGCACCACCTGGTCGGACATGTTGAGGTGGAGAACTACTCGGAGGACGCTCTTTTCGAGGAACTTGGCGCGGTGCCGATTGAGCTGGGCCCGGGCGATGTAAGCTTTCATTGCCTTTCGGCGCCGCACGGCTCTGCCGGCAACCGCACTCCCGATCTTCGGCGCACTTTCTACGTACATTACATGAACCGTGAGGTCCAGGAGCAGAGCTACGGCCACCTTGGCTACGTCCAGGCGTTGGACAAGGAACGCGGTCTGTTCGACGACCGCGCTTTGGCGGCAGCCCAGAAGATGATCGATGCGCGTCAGGCGCTGGGCTATGGCGGCCTTGAAGGCAGCGATGTGCGCCTGATGGAAGAAGGGTTCGAATTCACCGGCGAGCCGAGGACGCCGCCCAGACATTGGGGCCCGTTAATCGCCGCGATGTCCGAGGAGGAAATCAGGCGCAAGAAGAGCCTTGTTTTTCTGACTGGGCCGGCGTAATCGATACTTAGGGCAAAACCGGGTTCATCCCAAAGAGAGCACGGAAGACGGTTCCTGGATGCTGACTGACCGTCACTGGGACGGATAAGAATAACCTGCAATCATTGATGCTATGGCATATGGAAGAGGAACGGCTGGTGCACTTGGGACAGTTCAGGTCTCCTCTTCCTTTCCGCGGCGAATTCCGCTTGTGATTTGTACCTCCGCTGGAGCCGGGATGAAAAGCAGGTCTGTTTTGACTCGGTCCATGGCGGGAGGCGTCAAGTGTATGTGATGGACGTATCGGCGGCCGTCGTGCTTTAGCGGCATGTGCCACACCTCACATTTCCCTTGCCATGCCCCCCTATAGCAACTGCGACCTGACGTGCGACCTGCGGCGCCTTGGCGTCGAAGCGGGCGATATCCTCTTTGTTCACTCCTCATTTAAGTCGCTTGGGCCTGTGGTAGGCGGTGCCGAAAGTGTTATCCAGGCTTTGGAAGCTGCGATCGGGCCGGAAGGGCTCTTACTCATGCCCTCCTTTAATCTGATAACGTGGGAGTTGCGGCCGAAAACTTGGGACATTCAGAACACGCCCTCTACCGTCGGCTGGATAACGGAGCGTTTCCGGCAGCTACCTGGTGTCTATCGTTCCGACCACTACTCGCACTCGGTGGCGGCACGCGGAAGAGGGGCGAAAGCCTTTGTCGACGGGCATCTTCGCCTGGAGGGGTACGGTTCACATTGGGACCGCAAGCCGTGGGGCAAGACGTTCGGACTACATTCGCCGATGTACAGAGCCTATCAGGCCGGCGCCAAACTTTTGATGCTGGGGGTGGATTACTACACTTCGACCTACGTCCATCTGGTCGAGGCGATGTACTGGCACACTCTGCGCGCCAAGAGGCGGGACACTGAGCGCGAGCCGGGATTCCCAGCCCTGGATCGGGTTAAACTGGGCGTGTTCTGGGAACGTTCCGGGGAACTGGAGCGCGGGCGAGTGGGCGACGCGGACTGCCGACTGTTCAGGATACCAAATTACGTCGACGCGCTCCTGGCGGAGGTAGAAAGAAACCCCAGGCCATATTTACGCTGACCGGTAATTTCAGCTCCCCCCATTTTTGGACCAGTCAGCAGTTCAGTACTCTCCCTTACTCAGTCAGGCTTATACTTTGGCTGTCGCGGCGTGTGGTCGCGGGTCATGCGGGTGGTGCGCTTGGCAAGCGGCAGGGAGACTCGCGCGCCACCTTGAATATGAGATTCGATGATGCCGAAGATCAGTTCGTTGCCGGCGCGGGCCGCGCGTACGCCGCCCCTGGGAGGTTGGCCGGTGTCGAGCGCACGGACAAGGTCCTGGACGGCTCGCAATGTAGAACTGGTTGGGGGTGTGTGCGGCGCGGGCGCGATCTTTAGCTCGTTACGCCCGCGCAGACCGACCGGTTCGGCTTTGCGCACCTGCCAATCACTTCCGTCGCCGAAGGCTGTAATGGTCCCTTTGGTACAGATCGCCTCAGTTTCAGAGGCGCGGGCGGTGAGCAGGACGTGGGCCTTTACCCCATTTGCAAATTGAATGGTCCCTTCACCCTGCGGGTCGCCGGTCAGATTGCCGCCGTCGATCATGCTGTCGCCGTCGGGGAGATGACCCTGCACCCATTGGGCCGGCGCATCGCTGTTGAGCCAGAGGACAAGGTCGAGAAAGTGGCTGCCTGTATTGAACAAGGTGCCGACGTTATAGATGATTATGTGCTGCAGGTCGCCCAGTTCTCCGCTGGTGATTATCTCTTTCATGCGGTCGTACTTGGTGTCGTAGCGCCGGTTGGTCCCGAGATTGAGAATGGCGCCGTTCCGCTCGACGGCCTCGACCATTGCGTCGGCGTCGGCCATTGAGGCTGCCATCGCCTTCTCGGCGTAAATCGCTTTGACGCCTTGATTGGCGCAGTCCACCACGATTCTTGCGCGCGGCTCCGGCTGGGTAGCGACGCTTACGATATCCAGGTTTTCTTTGGCGAGCATCTCGTGGTAATCGGTGTACTGGCCTTCCGCCGGGACGCCGTGAAGATTGCCGAACTCAGCCATAACGTCGGGGCGCAGGTCGGCGCAGGCGACCAAGTCTGTACGATCGCAGGTCGTGTAGCCGGCGGCGTGTGAGTAGGGGAGCGCGATCCGGGAATAGCCGACAACTTCGTTGTCGATGAACCCGCCCATGCGGCTGCAACCTATTACGGCGGCGCGGTACGTTTTCATTTCTTCCTCCCTGTGCAGTTCCTGGTGGGCAAAGTTACGCTGCGAAACATGTAGGCATTTGGGGTCAACCCAAGGCGTTGATCCTGTCGCGTATTTCCTGCGTCAGCCCCATCTCCTCGGCCTGGAAGGCCTGATCAATATGGGAAGTGGTGCGGCAGCCGATCAGTACGGAGGTGATGCCGGGCTGGCCGATCGCCCAGGCCATTGCGAGTTGCACCATCGAGATTCCCGTTTCGGAGGCCAACTCGCGCAGCCCCTCCATGCGGCGCATCGAAACGTCGTTTTCGTAGATGTCCCAATGGTCGGGCATGACATCGAAGCGGGTCCCCTTGGGGGCAGTCCAAGTCTTGGTGTACTTGCCGGTGAGGAAGCCGGCGCCTAGCGGGCTGTAGGAAGTCACGCCTATATTCTGGTCGGCGCAGAATGGCAGCAGTTCGGCCTCTATGTCCCGAATGGCAACGCTATAGTTGGGCTGAACCGATACCAAGGGCGCCCAGCCGTTCACATCGGCAATCCAGAGTGCCTTGCAAATCTGCCAGGCGTCGAAGTTGCTGCATCCCAGGTAGCGCGCCTTCCCTTGCTGAACAAGTGTATTCAGGGCATCCATCGTCTCCTCGAGCGGGGTGCTGGCATCGAAAGCATGGGGCTGATAGAGGTCAATGACATCGGTTTGAAGGCGACGCAGGCTGTCTTCGGCGACCTGCAAGATGCGTTCGCGCCCCAGGGGCGGCACTATCTTGGTACCCAATACCACTTTTTCCCGGTTGCTGCTGCGGGAGAGCCATTGCCCCAGAACTTTTTCCGAGCCGCCGGCGGAATAGACTTCGGCTGTGTCGATGAAGTTGATGTCCCGATCCATGGCGTAGTCGAGGATCGAAAAGGACGCTTCGGCATCGATTTCGCGGCCGAAAGTGACGCTGCCCAGGCCGATTGAACTGACGTTCAGTTCGGAGTTGCCCAATTGGCGAATTTCCATATTCTATACCTCCTGATATTCCTCTATGGCTAATCTCAGTCCGAGATCGACTGTCTGTCGGCGACTGCATGGTTGTCTTGTCGTCCGACCTCGATCCCAATAATTAGGGACGCCCCGAATCAAGAAGAGGGCATTCTTTTGGCTGCTGCCAGCAGGTCGGCCTGCCAAGTGCCTGGATTGAGCAGTTCGGGCTCATCGATGCGTAGCTGGCGCAGTTCGTGGAGCAGGTCGGGCGAGAGCGTGGTGCTTGCGGCCTCCAGATTCTCTTCGAGCTCTGCCTCGGTGCGGATGCCTACGAGGACCGAGCCGATGCGCGGTTCGGCCAGTGCAAAGGCGATGGCGGCCTGCGCAGGCGTGAGGGCGCGGTCGTTTGGGTTGCGGCGATTGCTGCCGGCTTCGGCAACCAGTTGGCGGAATCGTCTTGAGCGTGCTTTCAAGGGTTCAAGCCTGTCGGGCAGGTAGTCGGCGCGTTCGGTCAAGACCCCCTGCAGGAGGACCGATCTCACCATTACGCCGACGTCCTTCCTTCTGGCTGTTGGGAATACCCTGCTGGCGAGGCGCTGGTCGAAGAGCGAATAGGTTACCTGAATTGCGTCGAAGAGCCCCAATTCGAGCGCGGCAAGCGGCAGGTCGGGGCCGTAAAATGAGCCGCCGCGCCAGAGAATCATACCGCTGGCACGTGCCTCTGAGAAGATTTGAGCGACGAGGTCGGCTTGTTCAAGCAGGTCGGCGTCGACGTTGTGGATCTGCCAGATATCGACGTAGTCGGTCTGCAGCGAGCGGAGACTGTTCTCGAGACCGGACAACATGGCGCGGCGCAGTGCTTCGCCGCGCAGGGTCTTGCCATCGGCCTGCACTGTGGCTTTGGTCGCGAGCACGACCCGTTTGCGGCGGCCGCGAAGGGCGCGGCCCAGGACTGCTTCGCTGTTTCCGTATGCCTGGGCGGTGTCGATGAAATTGACGCCGGCGTCCAGCGCCGCACCAACAAGGCGTTCGGCGGCGGACGTGGAGGGGCGGCCGTAGTGGCCGGGCACAGGAATCCCGTAATCCATCCCCAGTTCAACCGTCCCCAATCCGATTGGAGAAACGGATAGGCCTGTTCGACCAAGGGTGCGATAGTGACTGCGGTTCATGGGCTGGTACCGGGGGTTAAGGTGGGCGGCCGAAGAGGTGCAGGGACCTATACTTCGGTCAAAGAGTGTTCATGAATGGGTAGGGCGCCGGACATGTACTCCTGCTCCCAAAGGGCTACAGTCTCCTTGACGAACTCGTCCACCGGCCTGTCGATTCCGTGTTGGGTCATCAGTTGCGGCAGCCACTTGTGGCCGAAGGCGACATGCTGACGCTCGTCGGCCATGTCGTAGCTGACGAACTGGGCCGAGAGACGGTCGCCGGTCTCGGCGTAGGCGGCCATCTGCACATGGCGGTGGGGGAAGGCGTGCGTTTCGTTGCCCATCGTCAGGAGGCAGTATTGGGTGGCGGCGTCATACTGGCTGCGCCAGGTGTAGATGCGCGTGTTCTGGGGGACTTTAGTATAGTCGCGTCCGTGCTGGGCCAGCCACTCGATGCCCAGCTTACAGTGCCGGGTTTCGTCGTAGCAGTGTCGGGCGCTGTCGTAGGTGAAGGCCCAGGGCATGTCGGGTGACAGGTGGATGATGAGCGCAACGGTTTCGGCGGCGAGCATCTCCTGGCTGTAGCTTTCGAAGTCTCGCAGACGCTGGGTCGCATGATCGACATCGGTAACCCGTTTACCTGCATCGCGGTTGACCAGGCTGAACCGGCTGTCGCGTGCGGCGTCGCGAGGGCATTCGAATGTCGTGCGGCACGAGGCCGGCGCCGGTTTATCCTGCCGGTCTTCGCGGCCGGAGACGCCGCCGGCCGCCGCGAGCAACTCTGTGATGTAGGCTTCCCATGCGCCGGGTTCGTGGTCGGCCAACTCCTCTTCCGCCCAGGTGAGTTGTGCTTCTTCATCGATCAGAATGTGTTTGAATGCGTACAGTGTCGGTGCGTCGGGGTTGGCGAAGGTCTGCTCGCTGTGCCAGCGGTAGGTAGCGGCCAGGGCGGGTTTTATCACGCGAAAGAGGCCAGCCAGAAGGTCGGCCTCGGTGGGCGCGTGAAGCGCTTCGGCCATCAGATGTTCGAGCGCGTCGTCACCGGGCGGACGGAATGCGGGCGTCTGGATTTCACGCAGGCGCTGGTAGAGATGCTGCACGTGCTGGGCGTCTTCCCAGAGCAGGCGCCCCATCGCCAGTTTCCAGTCCATGTTGGCAGTGCCGGGCAGCCAGGCGGCCAGAATTCGCAGCGTCTCGTACTCGATAAAGCGGTAGCGGTTGAGCAGTTGCTTGTTGTGAGCGAAGTCGATCTGCTCAGGCGGAGACAGTACCTCCATAGTTCCTCTCCTTACTGAATGTCCAGGAGTGCGGCGGCGTTTCCGTAGAAGATGTCTTCGACCTGGCGCTCGCTCAACTTCAGCCGCTGGCAGGCGAGACGGATGCTGCGCAGTGATTCCAGGCCGATCAGGACGGGCTGCAAAGAGATATGTTTTTCGTCCAGGTCCATCTCTTCGGCGTAAAGCCAGTGGAAGGAGTCGCCGATTGCAATGCAGCGGCCGCGCACGTGGCTGACATGGAAATCGGTCCCATACATCAACTTTTCGTGGCCCATGGTCTCGACGATGGCCTCGAAGGCGCCGGCCTCGGTCACGGCGGAGGTATCGAACCAGACGTTGTCCAGGCCGCGCAGGCTGTCGATGCCCTCGATGGTATGCCACGGGTTGAAGCCGCGGGCGGCGTGCGCGAGGATAAGCCGCATATTGGGATAGGTCTGACAGTAGCGCCGGATCGCGGCCTGGTTTACCGGGTCGGCGAGGGCGCGGTCGCGAACCATGTGAAGCGTGATGGTCAGGCCCAGCGTGTTGGCGGCGGCAATGTGTGCCTCGGGCAGATAGGCCTCGATTGGTGCCGTCCAAGTCGGGTCGTCGGCTGTGTAGGAACCGGCGCCGGACTCTTTGGTGCCAAGTCTGGGATTCAGGGGGGCCATTGTGTGGTAGCACTTCAGGCCGGTCATTCCCAGACGGCGCACCTCGTCGAGGATCGTCTCTGCGTCCATGTCGGGGGAGATGATCAGCTGCCCGCGCGAGCTGGCCGCCAAGGGCGAGTCGCCTTCCAATTCTGCGCTGATGAATTCATTGTTGGCCTGGCGGTCGGCAAGAAAGGCGATTCCAAAGAAGAGGCCGCCCACGACGCGTCCGCCTGGATGCAACCACTCTGAAAACCGTTCAAATTCGGCCAGGCCAAGGCGGGGCGGCGTGTTTGCCAGCCCGGGTGGGAGCGTGTCACCAGGATAGTGTTCGTGACTGAAGAGATGGGCATGTGCGTCGAAAATGCGATCAGGGAGAAATGGGAGGATCTCCCTTTCGAGAAACTGCTGATCGGCCTCATTAAACTCGAACGTAGACATGGCAGGTATCCAGTGACCTAAATCTTGTGTGGGAAATCCTTGCCAGGAGGTTGTCCTAGCGGACCTGGCGGCGGAAGGGTTCCTTTTTGAGATTTACGGTGAGCAGGTCGTCGATATTGCCCTGATCCAGCCCGGAACGAACGACCTGCAATGCCTCGGCTGCGGCTTCGCCTGTCAGCCGGATATCTTCATCGGTATGGGCAAGGGTGGCCTTGAAGCTCATATAGGAATGGACGCCGCGACGGGCCATTTCCTGGATGAAGAGGGTAGAGACCTTGCGGGGATCTACGTCTTCGGGCGTATTGAGCGTTACGGTGGGACCGGTATGCAGGCCGGTGCAGGCGCCGTCCAGACCTGAATCTTCGATGGCCTGGTTCAGGGCGCTGCGCAGTTTTTCGCCGATTTCCCTGAAGCGCCGGGGAGACTCGCGGCGCTTCAGTTCGCGAATCGTTGTCAGCGAAGCGGCCAGACCGATGTTGTCGCTCCAATACGAACTCGAAATGAACATATGTTTGGCGGGCTCCATCACGTCGCGCGAGCCGACAACGGCACCCATGGGGTAGCCGTTGGACATTGCTTTGGCGACCACGGTCATGTCCGGGGTTACGCCGACCGCCTCCTGCACGCCGCCGACGGCGATGCGCCAACCGCAGGAGACTTCGTCGAAAATGAGAACAATGCCATGGTCTGCGGCCAGCAACTTCACAGCTTCCAGATAACCCGGCGGCGGCAGCTCGGAGCGGGCAGGCTCCATCATGATGGCTGCGACCTCGCCGGCATGCTCATCAAGGAGCGAGTCCAGCATTTCCAGGTCGCCGTAGACGAAGGGAATGACGGTGCCCTCCAAGGCTTTGGGCACGCCGATCGGCTCGATGCCGGCGAAGGGATATTCGCCGCTTTCCGGGTCGACGCCGAAGTTGGCGGCCTGGTACCAGTCGTGCCAGCCGTGGTAGCCGCAGAAAAGGATCTTGTCCTTGCCGGTGGTACCGCGGGCGATGCGCACGGCTATGGCGCAGGCATCGCCGCCGCCCTTGGCGTAGCGCACCATCTGGGAACTGGGAATTGTGTCGTTGAGCTCCTCGGCCAGTTCAATTTCGAGCGGGCTGTTGGCGGAGAACAGGCTGCCGCGGTCGATCTGTTCCTTGACGGCCGCGTCAACGACTTCATCGGCGTGTCCCAGGATGATGGCGCTGACCGCGTTATTCCAGTCGATATACTCGTTTTCGTCGACGTCGATGAAACGGGAGCCCTTTGAACTCTGGGCGTAGATAGGGCTGGCGCCATGCGCGAACTGGTCGGCGCGGCGGCTGATCAACTGGGTCCAGCCGGGGATCAGTTCACCGGCCTGGTCGTAGAGGTCCAGCGAGCGGGAGACATCGTGTTGCGCCGACTTTGGGAATGAGGTCATCGTGGCCTCCGTGATGCGAATGGACGGGCTCCGGCCCGCGAAGTGAGGTTAGAATCTACTCTTGCCAGTTGAAAATCACGCCCAGCATGTTCTTTTCACGATGGTAGGCCATTTCGTAGGCTTCAACCATTTCGCTGTAGTGGAAGCGGTGGGTGATGAGACGACTGGGTTCGAGCAGCCCGTCGGCCATGAGGGAAACGACGTGGTCGGCGATATTGTCCCAGGCATAACGGTCGGCGGTGTTGTAGGGATCGGAGCCGGCGTTGGGATATAGATAGCCGGCGCGCTCAGAGACGGCAATCAATGAAGTGCCCTTGTTGTAGAAAAGCTCCATGGCGAGCGGGTTGAAGTCGAGCGGCGGTTCGCCGCGGCCGAGCAGGCTGACGACGGAGACGCGGCCGCCGGGGCGGACGATCTGCATCGAAGTACGAAAGGCGGGCCATGGATTGGCTGTGAGGATGACGAGATCGATGCCCTGACCGCGGGTGAAGTCGTCCAGTTTTGCCTCAAGATCCGGATCGTTGTAGAGGAAGTTGGCGTGGGCGCCCATCCTGTCGGACATTTCCATGCGAATGGGGCTGTTGGCGATGCCGACGACGCGGCCGCCAAAGAGGGGGCCCAGAGCAATGGCGCCCAGGCCAAGGACACCCACCCCGACAACAGCCACGTTTTCGCCGGGCCGGAAGTGGGCCTTATGGTAGCAGTGGGCGCTGAGCGCGTAGAGGTGTGCGTAGACGGCGTCCTCATCGTCGACGCCGTCGGGAATGGTGACAAGGCTTTCTGATTCAGCCATGATGTATTCGGACTGATGGGGGGCGCGGGTCACGATACGGTCGCCGACCTTGACGCGAGTTACCTTGCTGCCCGCCTTCTGCACAATTCCGAGGTTGCTGTCGCCGACCCAGCGGGGGTAGCCTGGCGCGCCCGGCACCTGATCGGCGCCTTCGTAGTTGCCGCGGTCGGTGCCGATCTTGAAGGCGGAGACGCGGGTCTTTACCCAGACTTCATCGTCGGCGAGCTGGTTCACATCCAACTCCTGGTCCTCGATTTTCAGATCGCGCGGGCCATGCAGAATTGCTATCTTCATTCTCTTCTGCCTTTCGCGGTTATCTTCATGTGGGCATTACGGCTGCGTTGTTATGCGCCGGGCACGCCGTCCAGATCTTCGCTACAGTCTTTCAGCACGTTCATCAGGCTGAAGTCTCCGCCCCAGGGAACCATCTGCGCGCCCTGCTCGCGGAAGCGTTTGATTTCTTCCACCGAGCCGGCGGTGATGCCCCAGACTTTGCCATGCTTCTGGGCGGCGGAGGCCACAGTATCGATGGCTTTTTCCATCGTCAGGTCACCGGTGCCCTGGGTAGCGATACGGAGCGACAGGTCGGCGGGGCCGATGAACAGACCGTCGATGCCATCGATTGAGGCGATTTCTTCGGCATTGGCAACTGCTTGCAGGGTCTCGACCTGGGTTATGAGAAAGGTCTCGCGGTTGGATTCGGCGTTGTAGTCGCTTTGGGGATGCCATGCTGCGATACCGAAGTCTGCATCCAGGCCGGCCCCGTCCATACCGCGGTTACCCAGCGGCGGATACTTGACAGCCTGGACCAGGTCCGAGGCCATTTGGGGATCGGAGATCAGGGGCATGAGAAAGCCGGTGGCACCTTCCTCCAGGTACCTGTACAGCTTGGTGCGCTCCAGAGTGGGGGCCCGAACCATGCAGTCGATATCGTTATGAAGGCACATCATGATGATGGCCTGTACCTCGCGTTGGTCCATAGCACGGTGCTCGAGGTCAAACCAGATGCCGTCAAACTTGTAGTGGGCTGCGTAGCGGATGTAGAAGGGAAGGTAGTGGCCCAGCCCACAGACACGGGCAAAGCCTCCGCTGCGAAACTTCTGAAGCATTTTGCTCCTGCGCATGGTAATTCCTTTGCGTGACAATACGATTAGCGCCGCTTTTTGCGGTGCGGGTTGGATTGCTGTCCGGGTCAGGCGGGACCTGGGTCGATTCTGGCCCAGTGGATGTTCATCGTCTCGTCGGTTCCCGCGTAGTAGACGACCAATACCGTACCATCATGGAGAGTTTCGGCATAGGGGAGGCCGAAGGTCCACAGGCTCATTTCACTGAGCAGTTCGCTCGTGCTGTCCGTTTGGTCACCGGTGGTTTGCCCTTGCTGATAGAGTACCACTTCAGTTGCCGCATCAAAGGGGGCGTCAATCGTTGCGGCTAGCCGGGCGCGGATAGAGCGGCTGCCAAATCTATCGACGTAGGGCAGCACGACGCGCCCGTCGGCCAGCATAGCAGGGCGCGCGGCCTGGTCGGCAAAACCCAGATCTTCGACGTCCGTCCATGTATGTCCACTATCTGCGCTGATGCGGCAGTGGATATTCAGGTAGCGGTTCGCGACAGTGTCGTAGGTCCAGGCGAATATGGCGACTCTTCCATCGGGGGCAACACCGCAGCGCAGATCCCAGTAGAATATACGGCCGGTGGGGTCTTCGCCGGCAGTGACTGGCTCTTCCCAGTTGCGGTCCTCGACCGGGTCTTGCTCAGATCCAGAATTTGCGGGGGCTTTCTGGTAGTTGTAATTGTGGAAGAAAACGACCTTTTGCATCCAGGGCGATGCGTCATCGTACTGTTTGTTGGTCTCGATGCTCAACGCGAGCGAACCGTCGGCCAACTGCAGGACGGGCGCCGTGAGGCTGGGCGGACCGATTTCGTCCGGCATCGGTACGAGCCGCCAGGGGGACCAGGTGTTGCCGTTGTCGTCGGAGTCTGACAGGAGGACGGCCATTGGTAGGCAGCCTTCGGTCTCTTCATTGAAGAGCCCGCGGCCGGGCCAGGTTGTGCGGTCGATCCATAGGGCAGAGGCCAGTAGATGTCCCGGGGACATCTCGGTCAGGTAGCAGACGCGCATTGACCCGTACAGGCCGTCCAGCGTCGGATTCTCGAACGGCTTCCATGGTTCGCTCCAGGTGCGACCGCCGTCCACGGAGCGGGCAAATTCGACAGTTTCGTCGTCTGAATCCTTGTTCGTGCCGGTGCGGTAGGTTGCGAGCAGGGAGCCGTCATTGAGGGCGATGACTGTCGGAAAGGTGAGTAGCGCGCGAGGCGTACCCGGTTGGCCGCGGCTGAGTATGCCGCTGTCGGTGATCTGCATTGTGCCGCTCGTTGAAGGTATGGTTTTGGTTGGTGAAGCCGTGTGCCGGCGACTGCCGGGGTGGACCGAGTACGGGTATCCTACACCAGTTTGACACGCTTTGCACAACCGCGATCACAGCAGGGCAGGGGCGTGTGATTTGCGTTCAATTTGACGACCGGTTTTGATGCGTATTGCGTATTGCGTATTGCGTTATTCGTAGAAGCGGGCAAGACAGACGGGACTTGATGCCGTAGCAAGCGCCGGAGGTCCTGGTGTCTAACGGGATCTGAATAAGATGCAATCTTTTTGGGATTTGGGCGCGGGGCAATCGCACTCAGTTTCGAAGATCAGCGTAGCCGTCAAAGGGCATCCACATGGGTCTTGCATTTCGCAAGGCAGGACCTATCCGAAGTTCGGGTTCGGATAATATTTCGGGGAGGCCGCCCAGGATTGAGCAGAAACCGGAATCAGGTATTGCTGCCAGGGATTTTTCTCGCTTGCGTGTTGCAGTAGACAGAACCAATCGATCGGGGAAGACATGCGAAGGGCGTTTTGTTCCCGCCGGTGGCTCTGGTGACAAACGTCATCGGGTACTCGTTATTACTGGATTCACTTGCCCGGGTTCAGGCCGTGAAATGTCTACAAATGTCGCGAAATGTATACAAATGTATACGTATGTCGCGCCAATTTCCGTTTTTTTGGGACGCTATTATGCGTCTTATCGAACAGTTCCTCGCCGTCCCTAATGGATACCGCGTGGACGATTTGGAGTGCATTTCACAGCGTTTCAAGTGACGGCTTTCACCTTCAGGTTTTCTTTGGGCGAGAGCAGTGGCTTTTCAGTTCGTGCGCCTCGAATGTCCACAATGTGGGCCCGCCAAGGGTACTTTTTCGATTCAGGCAGCCTTTCGGGGCCTTGTCCGAATTCGATGCAATTATCTTAGGTTCGGTCGATCCAAGTCGATCCAAGTCGACGCAAGTCGACGCAAGTCGATCTAAGTCGACGGAATTTCTTTTTTTTCGGACTTTTTTCTTGATTTCGCAGACGGGTCCTCCGGCCGATTCAGGCAGCCTCACGAGGTCTTTTCCAATTTGTTGCAGTTGCCTTGGGTTAGGGCGGTTTGCGACGGATTATGTCGGCGTGTTTCCTTCTTTTTCGACCCTTACATGCTTGAGTTCGGAGACGTTTGCTCGCCGTCTTCTATAGGTATCGGAAGGTGAAGGGTGGGCATTTCACAGATGTACCGCGGCCCTCCTTCGGCTTCAGGTATTCTTTTGGCGAGAGTCATGGCTTCTCAGGGTCAGAGGAAACGCAACTCATTTCGGACACTATTATAACACACGATTTGGGGCCACAAGGGGCATTCTTACCCAAATTCAGGGCATGCACATCTTATTGGGAGAGAACTCTTGAGCGGTAGTCAGGTTTTCAACCCGATTCAGATGCAATTGCCCTGCAGATCAGTCGCTAGGGGAGTCGCTTCGCGACCTGTATGGGGCACTGTAAGCGAAGGAGGCGTATTGGGCAGAAACATGGGTAGTTGGCGCTTGAAATGTGGACTTTCATAACGCCATCCGGCTGAAAAAACAGTGTTTTGACATGGGCTAGCTTCGTGCTATACTCCGCGTCACATCGCACCTGAACTCATCTCGAACTCACTCGCAAGTAGTCAACTGAATTGACGTTCCCAAGCATGTTGTGAGCCCTGGTTCGCGCGTACGCTGCCGATATGTAAGGTCAGTTTTCGAGTTCTTTCCTACTTTCTTATCATAACCCAGCATTTTCAAGGAGGAGACGTTGATGTTGTCGACACGCAAAATCCCCAAGATGTGGATCATTCTGATGGCGCTGATGGCGATGGTTCTTGCTGTCTCGGCCTGCGCAGCGCCTGCGGCGCCCGCAGCTGATTCGGGAGACATGGCCGCAGACGCCGATGACGAAATGATGGCGGAGCAGCACTTCCGCGCGACGATTCCGTTCTTTGCGCAGGACTGGTCACCGCTGCGCGGCGGGGGCTGGAACATGCACTACCTGGCATTCTGGAACGCCGGGCCGATGTACATTGACGAGCATGGCGAACTGCATCCGTATGTCTTCAACGAGTGGACACCCAACGATGACATGTCGCAGTGGACCTTCAAGATTGACCCGGATGCGGTCTATTCGGATGGAAGCTCCATCACTGCACACGATGTGGTTGCAACCTGGAACCTGATCGCCCATCCCGCGACCACGCACCAGCGCGTCACGTTGTTCATGACCGGTGTGGTTGGTTTTGAAGACGTGTTCAACGGCGAGGCGATGACGATGCCCGGTGTGGTCGCTCTGGACGACAGCACCGTACAGGTGACGTTGGAAGGACCGGACCCGCTGTTCCATAAGAAGCTGGCCACCAATCTGATTGGCCCGGTGAAGGCTTCGGTTGCGATTGGCGAAGATGGATTTGAGGTTGCCGAGTGGTGGCATCCGAAGAACAATCCCGTAACCAGCGGCCCCTTCATGCCGGACGAGATGGACCTGAACAAGGGCGTCGTCACTTTTGTCAAGAACCCGAATTTCTGGGTGGCCGAGCCAATGTTGGACAGGTTTACGGTAACCTCGATTGAGGATACGACGATCGTTACGACGATGCTGGCGAATGAGGAACTGGATCAGGGTTGGCCGCCGAATGACGCCACATCACAGGCGCTGCTGGGCGCGGACTACTTTGAGTGCGGGCAGGCGCCGGGCATTGGCGGATTCTTCCTGAATCCCACGATTGAGCCGACCAACGACATCAACTTCCGCAAGGCGTTGATCCTGGCGGTAGACAGAGAGCAGATTTTCAACCTGTCCAGCCCTGACGGCAGTGGCTGGGTACCGACGGGTGAGCCGCTGCGGGCATTGCCGGGATCGGATCCGAACTTCGTGCCGCATCCTTACGATCCTGAGGGCGCCCAGGAAGCGTTGGCAGCGTCTGCTTATGCCAACGCCGCCGATGTTCCCAAGATGATCATGGCCGGCGTCAGCAGCCCCGGGACAGAGGTACTGGCCCAGTACATGGCGGAGCAGTGGCGCCAGCTGTTCGGTATCGAAGCGATTGAGATGAGCCCGCAGTTTGACAGCTGGGAAGGCCCCGGCGCACCGGCGTTGTTCCGCGACGGCGCGGGCGTGCGCGTACCCGATGCGGCGTTGATGCTGCTGGGTTCGCTGCATTCCTCGTCCAACCTGGCGCGCAACATTATGGGCGGCTATGCTGACCCTGAGGTCGATGCGCTGATCGAAGAGGCTGTCACGCTGGGAGCCGACGACCCGAACCGCATTGCGCTGGCACAGCAGGCGCAGGCGATCTACCAGAGCCAGTATATGGTGATTCCGATTGGCACTGGCTGCGGCGGATCGGTCAAGGGCGGATCAATGCCCTGGGTGCATGGCACACGGCGCAACGCAGACGCCCAGTTCGTCGAGCCTTGGTTGATTTACATCGAGCATATGGAGTAGCAGACAACGATATCTGAAATCGTTGTGATGCTGTGGCAAAGGCGTCAAGTACTGTCTGGCGCCTTTGCCCGCGTTTTCTTTTGCGTTTTGGCAATGTGTACGGTGAGGCCATGTGTACAGTGAGACAGTGTGTACAGTAAGGCAATTGCCTCGTCCCGACAGTTGCCGGCCGGTCATAGCGTCCAATCTGTGGCAGTGAAAGAATAGCGATGGGTAAATACGTCCTGCGGCGCATCGTATATTGGATCCCGGCTCTGCTTCTGCTGGCATTGTCGGTGTATGCTATGGCCTTCTATGGCGCCGGCGATCCGATCAAACTGATGTTTCTGCGCGAAGAGGGCGATGTTACGTATGACGCGCAACGTTTGGACGCCATTCGCAAAGAGAAAGGGCTGGACCGTCCGTTCCTGGTGCAGTTTGGAGAGTACACCTGGCATTTGGTGCAGGGCGACCTGGGCATGTCGGTGATTTCGGGACGATCTGTGAATGACATGATCGGGGCGACCGCGCCGGTCTCGTTCCAGATCGGGCTGGCTACCGTGATTCTGGTCGCCATATTGGGGATCCCTTTAGGCATAATTGCGGGTTTGAACCATAACAAGTGGGCTGACAACACTATATTAGGGACCGCGCTATTTATCAGCGGCGTTCCCAGCTATGTCGTCGGGCCGATGCTGATGGTCTTTCTGGTATTGGTATTGGGCGTCATGAAGACGACACCCTATGGCTGGGACGGTCTGTTCAGCAAGAAGGCGATCCTGCCTATGTTTGTTATGGTGTTTGGTTCGATCGCAATCATCATCCGCCAGACGAGGTCGGGCGTGCTGGAGGTGTTGTCAGAGGACTATGTGCGGACAGCGCGGGCCAAGGGCGTACCAGAGATGATGGTGATCATCCGCCACATGTTGAGACCGGTGTTGACGCCGGTGGTCACGGTAATGGGGCAGATGTTGATTGGGATAGTGAACGGCGCCATTATCGTTGAAAAGATTTTTGGTATCCCTGGCCTGGGGCGTCTGACGATCGACTTCACCTATGGCGTCGATTACCCTGTGATCGTGGCGATCACTCTTATTGGCGCCTTTCTTGTGATGGCGCTGAACCTTTTGGTGGACTTAACCTATCCGATCCTGGATCCGCGGGCGGCCCAGGCGATGACCGGCGCAGAGGACTAGTGTTGCTGCGGCTGCGGGCAGAGCCTCCAATTCTTCTTTTGTACGGGTGCGCAGGGATGTATTTTGGGTAGTGATTCATTTTGGGTGGGGATGCATTTTGGGTAGGAAAAAACAGAGAATTGGCAAGCGGTGAGGGATGACGACTCAGGAAATCGCAGTAACCAGCGAAATTGAGGTAGCAGAGGCCAGCCGCACTAATCTGTGGCGGGACGCGGTGGCCCGTTTGGCGGCGAACCGGCTTGCCCTTGTGGCCATTTTGCCGATTGTGCTCCTGTTTTTCATCGCGGCTTTCGGCCCGTACCTGACCCCTTATGATTTTCTGGCACAGGATTTTACGGCACGGTTGGTTTCACCATCCAGCGAGCACTGGCTCGGTACCGACGAGTTGGGACGCGATGTATTCAGCCGCATCCTGTACGGCGCGCGTACAGCCGTTTCAGTGGGCCTTGTTTCGACAGCGATCAGCCTTGTCGTCGGGCTGGTGATGGGGTCGCTGGCAGGTTACCTGGGGGGACGGGTCGACATGTTGGTGGTTTGGCTGACCGACGTGACGCGTTCGATGCCGGCGCTGCTGCTGGCGATCGTGATCAACCTGACGCTGAAAGTTCCGCTCGAAGCCTGGATGGAGCAGATGTATCTTGCGACCAAGAATACCTTTTTCCGCCAGACGATGTGGGTGGACCTGGTGTTGGTCTTTGGTGCGCTGGCGCTGATCCAGTGGCCTGGCTACGCCCGGCTGATCAGGGGTCAGATACTGTCGATTCGCAGCAGAAACTACGTGTTGGCGGCGCGCGCGCTGGGCATGCCGACAGGGCGAATACTGACCCGATATGTGATTCCCAACGCAATGGGGCCGCTGATCGTTGCGGTCAGCGCGGGGATGGGGGGCGCAATGGTGCTCGAGTCGGCGTTCAGTTTTCTGGGCGTCGGGGTGCAGTTGCCTATCCCCAGCTGGGGGAAGATGATCAGTGACGGTCTGCGTATGTGGCAGACGCACCCTCACTTGCTGGTCGGTCCGGCGGTGATGATGGCGGTGATCACCGTCTCGTTTGCCTGGCTGGGGGACGGCCTCAACGATGCCCTGAATCCCCGTCAATGGGGCGGTTAATTTTGGTTGCTCGGGCCCGGCGCGAATCGGGAACACCGATGGCCGGTTTCGGGCTACATCATATGGAAGCGTAGACGGCGAAAATGTCGGTCCTACTCGACGTGCAAGAATTGCAGACCCGCTTTCAGGTACGCAAGGGTTACGTGTACGCCGTCAACGGCGTCTCCTTTACCCTGGAAGAGGGCGAGACGCTGGCGGTGGTGGGCGAAAGCGGTTGCGGGAAAAGCGTCACGATGCTGAGCCTAGTAAGGCTGTTGCCGCCTGCGGCCAGTATCGAGAACGGAAAAGTACTCCTGCGGGGCGAGGATTTGCTGGAGCTCAACCTGCGCCAACTGCGTGATGTGCGCGGCGGCGAGGTCGGCATGATCTTCCAGGATCCGATGACCTCGCTCAACCCGTTTATCAACATTGGCACGCAGATGGCTGAACCGCTCGTCTACCATCGGGGTATGAGCAAGAGCGACGCGCTCGCCCGCAGCGCGGAACTTCTGGAGATGGTGGGTATCCCCGACGGCGAAGCGCGACTCCGAGATTACCCGCACCAATTCTCCGGGGGTATGCGCCAGCGGGTCATGATCGCCATGTCGATGTCGTGCGAACCGGCGGTCCTGATTGCCGATGAACCGACGACGGCACTGGACGTCACGATTCAAGCGCAGATCGTGGAGCTGGTCAAGGAGTTGCGCGACCGGTCGGGTGTGGCTGTGATCTGGATCACGCACGATCTGAGCGTTGTTGCGGGTATTGCCGACCGGGTGATCGTCATGTATGCGGGCTACATTGTCGAAGAGGCGCCGGTCGACGCGCTGTTTGAGGATCCTCGCCACCCTTATACGATCGGACTGATGGGGGCTCTGCCCAGCTTGACAGGTGAAACGGGAACGCGCCTGACGACGATCGGCGGTTCGCCGCCAGACCTGGTTGACCTACCTGATTTCTGTCCCTTTCATCTTCGCTGCCCCTATGTTATCGACCGATGCCGGAAAGAAAACCCGATGTTGGAGGTGGTAGCCGAGGCCAGCGAAAGAGGCCATCGAGCCGCCTGCTGGGTTGATATTCGAGAAGTGAATATCGAATCCAATGCCGGGGCTGCCAGCAGTTAACGAGAAACATCCCGAGATAGTTTCAACGCCGGACCTCTAATACTGGATATGAGCCAGACTGGTAGCAGCATCAAGGCACCCCTTGTTCGAGTGGAAAATCTGTCCAAGCACTTCTCCGTGCGCATCGGCGCGTATGGCGAGACCAAGGCGACGGTGCATGCGTTGGACGAAGTCACCTTTGACGTGCAGCGGGGCGAGACACTGGGGCTGGTGGGCGAATCGGGTTGCGGCAAGTCGACCGCGGGTCTGACGATGCTGCAGTTGCATCGACCGACGTCGGGAAAGGTCTTCTTCGAAGAGGAGGAGGTCACCGGGCTGTCCGACAAGGCGATGCGCCCCTTGCGCAGGCGGATGCAGATCATCTTCCAGGATCCCTATTCGACGCTCAGTCCGCGCATGACAATCGGCAATGCGATCGGCGAACCACTTTGGCTGCACGATCTGGCAAGCGGGCAGGAGGCGCAGGAGCGAATCGCCAAGCTGCTCGATGACGTCGGCCTGAGCCCGGCCTTCGCGTTCCGCTACCCGCACGAGTTTTCAGGCGGCCAGCGCCAGCGAGTGTGCATTGCGCGTGCGCTGGCCTGTGAGCCGGAGTTTATCGTTTGCGACGAGCCGATCTCGGCGCTGGATGTGTCGATTCAGGCCCAGATCATCAACCTCCTGCAGGATCTGCAGGAGGAGTACAATCTCACTTACCTTTTCATCGCTCACGATCTGGCCGTTGTGCGTCACATCAGCGACAGAGTGGCGGTTATGTACCTGGGCCGCGTCGTTGAGATGGCCCCGAAAGAGCAGTTGTTTGAGAATCCTCTGCACCCGTATACCAATGCGCTTCTGTTGTCCGTACCAGTGCCGAATCCCCGTCAAGAGCGGCTACGCGAACATACTGTCATAAGCGGCAATGTGCCGAGCGCGATCAATCCACCCAGCGGTTGCCGCTTCCATCCTCGTTGTCCACTCGCTTTTGAGCCGTGCGACCATGTCGTGCCCGAGTGGCGTGAAGTAGAAACCGGCCACTGGGTCGCTTGTCACGCGGTGTGAGACAGCAGCAGTTGACGGCCAGCGGCAGTTGGCGGCCAACGGCAGGCGGACAGCAACCAGACCTCCTAGTGCAAGCTGATGGCGCCAACAGGCAGCCCACCGGAAGACTACGAAATTCTCTTTCCTCCTTTCCTCTACAATAGAAAGCGTACAGGCAGATGAATGCGTTTCTTGCCGACGACTTCTTGATTCTGGCGGAGTCGCCCGATCCGGAGAGCGTGTATACCGGCTCGCCATGCTTGGCGGCGTTGCCGTCAGGCCGTCTGATCGCCAGCTATGAGTGGTTCCGCTCGCAGCCGCTGGTTGAGAGGATCCCTGACCAGCTTGAAGTCCTGGTAAGTGACGACGATGGCGCGAGCTGGCGTAAGGCCGCGGTGCTGGACATCATCTGGCCGTCGCTGTTTGCTGTGGAAGAGACACTCTACTGCATCGGCAACCACCGTCTGAGCCGGGAAATCATCATCGCGCGTTCAGAGGACGGCGGGGAGAGCTGGACACCACCATCGCAGCTGTTCGGGGGCCGTCATCACAATGCCCCCACCAGCATACTCTTTCGCAACGGGCAGGTGTACCGCGCGTTTGAGACCTGCCCTGTCGGCGATGACGCGGTCGGCAGGAGCCAGTGGGAATCGCTTGTGATAGCGGGAGACTTGGCGCGCGATCTGCTCGACCCAGCGGCGTGGCGGATGTCCAACCCTGTCCCTTTTCCCGGCGTGCCGGAAGTGCTCAGTCAGCGGCGTTACCAGGCGAGCGCGGCGGACAAGGTGGTGGAGGACTGCTTCATAGAGGGAAATGTTATTGACGTGCGGGGAGAGGTGCGGGTGGTGCTGCGCACGATTATCGACGGGCATACGACGGGAGGCATGGCCGCGGTGTGTAGTTTGGAGGACGACGGCGAAAGGCTCGATTACCGCTTTGTCCAGTTTTATCCGATGCCGGGCGGGCAGTGCAAGTTCCACATTGTCCACGACGAGGAGAGCGACCTCTTCTGGACGACGGTATGTCTGCCGACGGATACGTGGCAGGATCGGGAGCCGTTGCGCAAGGTGGGGTTTGCCAGCCCGCCTGGCAACGAGCGGCGCATCCTGATGTTGATGTACAGCCTGGACGCCTTGAACTGGTTCCAGGCGGGCTGCGTGGCGATGAGCCGCAGCATTTTCGAGGCCTTCAGCTATGCCTCACAGTTGATCCGAGGCGAGGACCTGCTGGTTATTTCGCGCACGTCGCAGGGAGGGTACAACCAGCATGACACCAATCTTGTCACTTTGCACCGCATCAAGAAGTTCAGGGAGCTGGCTCTCGATCTGAAGCCGTCCTACAGCAGGGGTTCGCCCAAGAGTTGAGAGATATTAGAGGGAAAAAGGGGGCAGAAAAATGAAACTGGGCACATTTATGATGCCGCTTCATCCGCCGGAGAAGGACCGAACGCTCGGATTCGAAGAGGATATCGAGTTCATCGTACGAGCAGATGAGTTGGGATTTACAGAGGCCTGGATCGGCCAGCATCATACGCTGGCGTGGGAACCGATCCCGTCCAACGATGTGTTTATTGCCAACGTACTGCCGCGCACGAAAAACATCCGGCTCGGCAGCGGTGTTTCGATTTTGCCGCAGCATCATCCCGTCAATGTGGCGGTGCGGCTGGCGTATCTGGACCATCTGTCGCGGGGACGCATCAACTGTGGTTTCGGCCAGGGGGGCGTGCCGACCGATTGGGGGCTTTTCGACTTGCCTGATCCGGGGACGCAGGGGCTGATGACGGTCGAGAGCATCGACATGATACTGAAACTGTGGCAGACCGATCCGCCCTTCGAATTCAAAGGGGACTTCTACAATATCAAGCTTGAAGGGGGGAACCCCGAGCTTGGAATCGGCGAACTGCTGCAGCCCTACCAGAAGCCGCACCCGCCAGTCGGGATGAGCATCATCCGCGGCCAATCGCGGGCGGCCAACATGGCTGGGGAACGGGGCTACATTCCGATCAGCACGAATGTAGTGTCCGGGTCCACGCTTGCCGAACACTGGGAGACTTACTGCAACGGCGCGGCCAGTGCCGGGCAGCCTGAACCGGACCGGGAAATCTGGCGCGTGTCACGCAGCATCTTCATTGACGAGACGACCGAAGCTGCCTGGGAACGGGCGAGCAACGGCGCGCTGGCAGGTTCGATGGCCTACTTGCGTTGGCTGATCAATTCAGCCAACATGCTCAGCGTTTTGAAGGGCGACCCGGAGATGCCCGACGAAGAGGTGACGGTGGAGTACATGCTGAAGAATCTGTGCATCATAGGCGACAAGGAGGAGTGCCTGCGGCGGCTGCACGAGCTGTGGGAGGAGACGGGCGGCTTTGGCACGCTGCTCATGATCGCGCACGACTGGGACGACAAGGAGAGATGGCTGGCCTGCATGGAGACGCTGGCCAACGAGATAGTGCCGGCGTTACCTTGAGCGGCAGACTCATGTTAATGACAGATTGAGACATTGAACGGATAGTGAAGCAGACGCTGAGCTTACGCAACAGTACAGTCAGGGAATCTGATTTATGCCGAGAATGAATGGAGGGGAGGCGTTGGTGCGGTCGCTGGCCGCGGAGGGGTTGCGGGCGGTATTTGGCGTGCCCGGCGCGGGGCAGTACGAGGCGATTGACGCGCTGTATTCGACGCCGAGCATTCGCTATATCGCGGTGCGGCACGAGCAGGCTGCCAGCTACATGGCGGACGGGTATGCGCGCGCCAGCGGCGAAGTTGCCGCCGCGCTGGTGGTGGAAGGGCCGGGTTTGTTCAACGCCTTGTCGGGCGTGGCAACAGCCTTTGCTACTTCCTCACCGATTTTGGTGGTGAGCGGAGATCATCACCACCGCAAAAAGGGACTGGAACTTGACGAGTCAGCGTGGCTGGGACCGCTGACGAAGTGGGTGGGCAGGGCACAGAGTCCAAGTGAGATTCCCAACTTGGTCCAGGAGGCGTTCCAGCAGCTACGATCCGGGCGGCCGCGGCCGGTGGGGATTGAGATTCCGCCGGCCGTGTTCGCGGCGACGGAAGAGGTCAGCCCGGCGCTGCCCGCGGCCGAAACGCACGTGCCCGCCAGTGGCGACGCTGATGCGATCCGTAGGGCGGCGGAGTTGCTGGCGTCGGCAAGGCGGCCGGTCATATGGGCGGGGGGCGGCGTGATGCGCGCCCGGGCCGCCACGCTGGTGGCCGAACTGGCCGACTACCTGCAGATACCGGTCGTGACGACGAGACAGGGAAAGGGGTGTATCTCGGAACTGCATCCTCTTTCTTTAGGCATGGCCGAGATGCGGTTTCAGCCACTGCGTAGCTGGCTTTCGACGCGGGACCTGATCCTGGCAGTGGGTACAAGCCACTTCTCGAGCGGAGAGGGTCAGCAGGTCATCCGGATTGATGTCGACGAGGACGAATTCGGGGAAGGCGGCGATTTGCTGGCGATCCGCGGGGATGCCTATCCCGTGATGTTGGCGCTCAACCAGGCTGTCGCGGCAGCCGGGCCGGCACGCGGCGACAAGGCCGAGGCGGTGCAGGCTGAGGTTGCGGCCATAAACGGGGCGCGCTTTGAGCCGTCGAGGCAGTTGCAGCCGCAATGGGGATTCATGGAAGCGATCCACGCGGCGCTGCCGGATGATGCGATCGTGATCCAGGGCATGAACCAGATGGGGTACTACAGCCGCAACTATTTCAGGGCCAAAGGACCGCACAGCTATCTGACCAGCTCTTCGCACGGAACGCTGGGCTGCGCCTACCCGATCGCGTTGGGGGCGAAGGTCGGCTGCCCGGACCGGGTCGTCGTGTCGATTTCCGGAGACGGCGGTTTTCTGTACAACGTGCAGGAACTTTCTACGGCAGTGCAGTACGGGATCAATGCCGTGGCTGTTGTATTCAACGACAACGCGTACGGGAATGTACTGCGGGCCCAGATGGAGGAGTTTGACGGTCATGTGCTCGGGACCCAGTTGCACAACCCCGATTTCGTGGCGCTGGCGCAGAGTTTTGGCGCGCACGGGGTTCGCGCGGAGGACGGGAACGCGTTGCAGAGTGCACTGAAGGAAGCGGTAGGAGGGCAGAACGGCAAACCGACGCTAATTGAAGTTCCGGTGGGGATGTTGGATAGAGAGTTTTGAGGGAGGACCAGAAATGGCAGACGTTTCCAATTTGAAAGAGCGAATACACAGCGGCGAAGTGATCTTCGGCGTTGGCGCACCGGTCTACTTCAACCGTACTCAGCTGGAAGACCTGATGGCCAAAGGCGACTACAGTTTCGTCTATGTGGACAGTCAGCACACGGCATTCTGCGAAATTGACCTGGAGAATTTCTGCGGTCACGCTGAAGCGTTGGGGATTCCGGTGCAGTTTCGCATCCAGCACACACGCCACACCTATCTGGTCGGACGCTTCCTCGACCTGGGACCGACAGGGATAATGGTGCCGGAAGTTGAAAGCATGGCCGAGGTGGATGAGGCGATCAGGTATTTCTATTATCCACAGGTAGGGCGGCGAAGCTCGGGTGGCGTGGCGAGGCGCAACCTGGCCGCATTTGGCGAGCCTGCCAACCCGGCATCGATTGACCGGCTGGCCTATGCCGACTGGTGGAACAGCAACGGGTTCCTCACGATTCAGCTGGAGTCGGTGGAGGCTGTCATCAACGCGGGCAAGCTGGCCAAGCCGGGTGTTGACCTGTTGGCGTTTGGGCCTAACGACTTACGCTTCAGCATGGAGAGTTTGCCGCATAGTCCGTTCAAGACGGTGGACGAGTGTATTCGGCATGTGCTGGAGCAGTTGAAGGATAGTACGGCGCAGGTGAGTTTAGGGGCTGCCAGCGAGGCGGAGCGGGATAAGTACCTAGAGATGGGGGTGACGGTGTTGCAGGTGGCGCCGGGGATGTGATCCACTTGACCAAGATGAACGGCTCCTTTCCACGCAACAGCCATCTGGCCTCTAACCCACATTGACCTGGCTGTAATTTGGTCAGACCGAATAGGACCGTGGGCTCTCAAAGACAACTGTGAAGGATCTAAGTATGCAACTCTCCGACATCCGCCGCCTCACTCCGATTACGCAGGAGTACGCCTACTTCCAGAGTAGCGGGTTCTCGCCGAAGATGGAGCCGGTGATCGAGGAGACGTACCGCTGGGCGCAGTTTCATAATGCAGGCGGGGCCGCGCCTGGGATCAATGAAAAGATGCTGGAGGGGTTCGAGGCGACTCGTGACAAGGTCGCGCAGTCGATGAACGCCGACAGTGACGAGATCGTGCTGGGCGAGAACACGACCATCGGTATCAATATTGTTGCAAACGGGATCAACTGGCAGGCGGGGGACAACGTCATCCTGAGCGACAAGGAGCATCCGGGCAACCGGATCACATGGTATAGCCATGTGCAGCGCTACGGCATCGAGCTGCGCTTTCTGGAGGTCGTGCACGACGAGGAGCAGATGCTGGCGCAGTTTGAGCGGCTACTCGATGAACGCACACGGGTGGTTTCGATCAGCCATGTTTGCCGGCGTACCGGTCAGCGGCTGCCGGCGCGGGCGCTGGTTGACATTGCGCATGATCGCGGCGTGCAAGTCCTGCTGGATGGGGCGCAGGCCTATGGCGCGGTTCCGGTCGATATGCGCGAGCTGGACTGCGACTTTTATGCATTCAGCGGGCACAAGTACATCATGGCGCCGCAGGGAACCGGCGGTTTCTACGTGCGGCGCGACCGGATTCCCTGGATCCAGCCAAGCTGGATCGGCTCCCATTCGCAGAAAGACTTCGATTTGGTGGGAGGGCTCACTCTGCTGGATGAGGCCAAACGCTTCGAGTTCGGGACGCGTAATCTGGCCGACCAGATTGGATTTGGCAAGGCGCTCGACTTCTGGGAGGAGATCGGTTGGGAGAACGTGTTTTCCCATATTGCCGATTACACGGACCGCCTCAAGGCGGCCCTTTTGGACGTGCCGGGGTTGAAGGTGCATACGCCCCTACACTACGAGAAGTCTTCAGGCATCGTTACCTTCAGTCTCAAGGGGTACACATCGGCCGAGATACAGGAGCACTTGAAAGAGAATAAGGTACTGGTCGCTCCGCTGGAGTTGGACGGCACCATGATTCGCGTGTCTACCCATGTCTTTAACAATGGGGATGACCTGGAGCGGCTGGTGGCAGGCGTGAGGGGAATGCCGTGACCCGACAATTTGGTATGAGGTTTTCGTAACTACCCGGCCGCATACAGTGTCTGTCTTGGCCGACTCGTCGTCTTCGCCGCCGGTCAGGCTTCCTGATGGCGTATTCAGTCGGCAGCCGCCAGGTTGGATGGGGCGCGGAACTGCAGTTCTTAGTAGTCAGTTTCTAGTTTTCAGTGAATTGCAAGCGGCAGTAGTCTGGGGTCGGTGGTCGGTGGTCAGTGGCTTGAGACAACAAGGGGGGGGAGGAGACACTGTTGGCTAGACATTTTGCTGGGGAAGAATGAACACGGTGGCGAGACAGGGCGGGGCGTTGCGGGGGCGCGGAACTGCAGGGGCTAGGGGCCAGGGGTCAGGGGCCTGAGTTAGCACTTGGGGTGGAAGACACTGTCGACTAGACGCAATGCTGGGGAAGAACACACACGGTGGCTAGCAAGGGCGGGGCGTTGCGGGGGCGCAGCCCCTGCACAAGGGAGGGCCGAAGGCCCGAACGCCCAAAATACACCCATGAGGAGAGAAGAAATCCTCTTGCTCGGCTCGTTCAGGGTTGCGATTCGGATGCGGCTGTGTATTTTTTGATTTGCTATTTTTGCTTGGCTGCGACCGAGTGTATCGATCTCCCGCTAGTGCGGAGGCTGCACACTGACCGCAGATTGCGCAACCAAGCTGTACAATTATTGACTTTTTTGCGAGTCTGACGGTATACTTGCGCCGGAATTCCATTCCACCCCAGAAGCAACAAGCGAATATCAGCATTCCCTCACCCCAACAAGGAGACCTTTGACGATGAAAAGATTCGCTCCGTTATTTGCGCTGTTTGCAGTCCTAGTCATGTTGACTGCGGCCGGCTGCGTGGCGCCCGCGGCGCCGGCGTCAGAGATGGCCGAAGAGGAGATGATGGAGGTTGTCAGCACAGGCGGCGTTACCCTGCCCGATGACGCTGCGCCTCTTGACCAGCAGGTGTTCCGCTCTGCCGGTATTGAAGGCAAGCATTTTGACACGATGCGCAATGAGTACGAGGGCTTCGCCTATGAGGCGACGATCGAGCAGCTGGCCAAGATGGGTCCGGAAGGCGATTGGCATCCGGCCGCGGCCGACAGCTGGGAGCTCTCCGATGATGGCCGTACGTGGACATTCCACCTGCGCCAGGACGCCAAGTGGAGCGACGGCGTGCCGGTCACAGCAGATGACTGGGTCTACAGCTTCCGGCGCTACCTGAACCCTGAGATGGCCAACGTCTACGCCTGGTTCCTTTTCGACCTTGAAAACGGTGAAGCGTACAACAAGGGCGAAGTGGAGGTCGAAGAGTTGGGTGTGAAGAAGATCGACGACTACACCTTCTCGCTCACCACCAAGGTGCCTATTCCCTACTATATGTTCAAGATCAACTGGCACGCGGCGCCGGTTCCCCGCCACATGGTGGAGGAGCACGGTGACGATTGGGCCAATGATCCAGCGACTGCGCCTAGCAACGGCCCCTACCGAATCGCCGAATGGAACCGGGGCAAA
Organism: Caldilineaceae bacterium; assembly: GCA_958295845.1. Classification (GTDB taxonomy): domain Bacteria; phylum Chloroflexota; class Anaerolineae; order Caldilineales; family Caldilineaceae; genus Bin5. Next base: position 1,580,209 of record OY282376.1, on the reverse strand, counting down.
AACGTGATCTTCACGCCCAATCCGCACTACACGGGACCCTATCCGGCGACATTTGAACAGCGAGTTCAGGTGATCATCCCAGAGGTCGGCGCGCCGCTGCTGCAGATGTATCAGGCCGGCGATATCGATGGCGGGGTCGGCGTGACCGGCGACGACCTTGTACAGGTCCTTGCGGATCCGCAGCTGAGCCAAGAGGCCTACATCAGCGTGATGAACCGCGGCGTCTACATCTACATGAACCAGCGCACGCCGCCCTTTGACAACATCCTGGTGCGCCAGGCGTTCGCGCACGCAGTAGACCGCACATCCCTGTGCGACAGCGTTATGCGGGGCACCTGCATTCCCGCGCACGGCTTCCTGCCCAAGGACTTCCCGTGCGAGCGGAATGACGACCCCGAGTTGATCGCGTTCCAGAACTACGATCCCGAACTGGCTGCGGATCTGATGGCGCAGGCCGGCTACCCCGGCGGCGAGGGCTTCCCCGAGCTGACGATCTATACCAAGGAGGGTGAGTTCATCCGCGAGGCCGAGGCGATCCAGCGTATGTTGGCCGACAACCTGGGGGTTTCGCTCACGCCGCAAAACGTCGAGCGCGCCTTCTATGTCGACCAGATGCGCAACGGCGAGCTGAAAGTCGCGCTCAATCGCTGGGGCGCGGACTTCATCGATCCGAGCAACTTCGTGGACTGGTGGGACGATCCGGCTGCCTCCTACTTCACCGGCTGGACCGACGAAGAGTACCGCAACCTGATCGACACGGCCCGTCCGATGGCGATGTCGACCGAACGCTGCGACCTCTACCACGACGCCCTCAAGATTCTGGCGCGTGATGCGATCGGCGTTTTCGTAATGAACCCGGTGCAGGCTGTCCTGTACAAGGACTACGTATCAGGGCTGACCCTCACTGACGACGGCACACTAGGCGTCTACAACATGATGCTCCTGGATAGCGCGTACGTTAAAGAGTAGTAGCTCAAGGCTGGAGGAGCGGGAGTGATGAATCGATTCTCGCTCCTCCAAGTCTGTCCACTTCGTTCGTCGTCATTATGTAACTCTGAGTTTTGCATGACCAGCTGCATGAAACTCTCCTCTCAATAGACGGAGGCCCGGATGGCGCGCTATGTGCTGGGACGCTTCTTTGGCATTATTGGCGTCCTGTTTATTGTATCGATCATGATCTTTCTCATGATCCACTCCATTCCGGGCGGCCCGTTCGATGCAATGCCGACGACATCCGAGTTCCGAGAAATCCCTGAACACATCCGCGAGAAACTGATGGCCAAGTACGGCCTCGACAAGCCGCTGTATGTTCAGTATTTTCGTTACATGTGGGCCGCACTGCGCGGCGACTTCGGCATCTCCTTCCGCTATGGTGAGCCGGTCACGGATTTCATCAGCCGCTCCTGGCCTGCAACTGCGCAACTGGGACTGTCGGCGATGGCGATTGGAATACCGATCGGCATCGGTCTGGGAATCCTGGCCGCGCTGCGCCCCAATACCTGGTTGGATTACCTTACCAACGTTGTTGTAATCACAACCTTTGTTACCCCCGTTTTTGTCATCGCCATTATGAGCATCATCATCTTCGCGGTGGTTTTGCGCTGGCTGCCTTCCGGCGGATGGGGAGAACCCAATCAGTGGATCCTGCCCACAGCTGTCTATGCGCTCGGCCAGATCGGCGGCATGGCCCGTTTCACGCGTTCCAGCATGGTGGACGCGATGCAGGCAGAGTATGTGCGTACGGCCCGGGCCAAGGGGCTGCGGGAGCGGGCGGTAGTGATGCGCCATGCGTTCCGGGCGGCGTCGCTGCCACTTATCACACTGCTGGGGCCGATGGTGGTCAACCTGCTGCTGGGCTCGTTCTTCATTGAAGCGATATTCCGTATTCCGGGCATTGGCGGTCAGATAACCCTGGCTCTATATAATCGGGATTACCCAGTGATCATGGCGCTGATCCTGCTGTGGACCTTCGCCATTGCCATCGCCTACCTCGTCACCGACCTGCTCTACGGCGTGGTCGACCCGCGCATACGTGTCGGCGGCACCATGTAAATCGCGCCTGAGATCGCAACAGGCGCGAGGGAGAATTACGATTTCCACCTCTTCAGGGAAGCAGAATGGTGACCGCCACAGCGCCTCTGCGCAGGCTGCTGCTCTGGCCCTCGACCTGAACTCGCGGCCTCGCAACCTGTGGGGGGACGCGGCCAGACGATTTTCGCGCAATCTGCTGGCCATGATTTCTCTGTCCTTCGTCCTGCTTCTGATCTTCCTGGCCCTGTTCGCCAACGTGCTGGCGCCGGAGGGCTATGACTTCCAGCAGTACGATAAGACGTGGCTCTTCCCCTCGCTCGAACATCCGATGGGCACGGACCCCTTCGGTCGCGACATTCTGACGCGCGTCATCTACGGTGCGCGTATTTCGCTGGCGATTGGCTTTATCAGCAATTTCATCGCCCTTGCCATCGGCCTCCCCTATGGGGCAGCCGCGGCCTGGTACGGCGGCGCGGTCGACTTTGTTCTCATTCGTATCATTGAAGTCATCAACTCCGTTCCCAATCTCTTGCTGGGCATTCTGATCATCAGCGTCCTGGGGCCGGGCTTTGGCAACGTTCTCTTTGTCTTCGCAATCACTGGCTGGATGGGTATTGCGCGCCTGGTGCGGGGCCAGTTCCTCTCCTTGCGCGAACAGGACTATGTATTGGCGGCGACCTGTATTGGCGTACCCGACTATCGCATCATCATCCGCCATCTGTTGCCGAACACGATGTCTCCCATTATTGTCAGCGTGACGTTGGGCATCCCCGGCGCGATTCTGGGCGAGTCCGGCCTGAGTTTTCTGGGGATTGGTATTAGCCCGCCGCTTCCCAGCTGGGGGCGCATGCTCTATGACTATCTCAGCGCGATCCAGTCGCACTGGTATCTGGCATTTTTCCCCGGGTTAATGATTGCGCTGGCGATGTACGCTTTCACACTTATGGGGGACGGGCTTCAGGATGCGCTGGACCCAACCAAGTAGACATTCCGAGACCAAGATTTGCGGACCGGCTTTCCCCGTCTCACCACAGCCAAGTCTATAGACGTTTCATCTTGCGAGTGACCCAGTGGACAAGAGCCTCGACGAGCCGGCGATCTCCTCACTCAGCCAATTGCGCGCAGATATTCCCCTGACGAGCAGTTATATCTATCTGAACAGCTGCACATTTGGGCCGGTTCTGCAATCGGTCCAACGTTGCATGGCGGCCGCTTTACGGGCTGAGAACGAGGAGATCATCGCCATACGGGGCAAGGAGCCAGGCGTTCGCTTCTATGGCGAGGCCGAGAAAGCCCGACATAAAGTGGCTGAGATGCTCGGCGCAGTTGCTGAAGATGTGGCGTGGGTCTCCAATACGACGACCGCCTCGCGGCTAGCGATCTTGAGCATTGACTGGCAGGCGGGCGACAAGCTGGCGGTGACCGACGTCGAGCATCTGAGCACGCATCGGGCGGCGCGAGGGCTGGCGCAGGGACGGGAGGTGAAAGTCACTGTCATTCCTTCGGCAGCGCCCGAAGACTCCGCTAGTGAATCTCGCGGGCCTTCTTACGGAAGGCCTGACTACTTTCTGGAGCAACTGGACAGACTGCTGACGCCGACGCATCGGTTGTTGGTGATGAGCCATGTGTCCAACATCGACGGACGCCGACTGCCTGTAGCCGAGGCGGCGCGACTGGCAAAGGCACGAGGCGTTAAGACTCTCGTGGACGGCGCGCAGTCTCTTGGGTTATTTGCGGTAAATGTACAGGAGATCGGAGCCGAGTTCTACAGTGGCTCGGTCCACAAGTGGCTGATGGGGCCGCCAGGGATTGGCTTTCTGGCAGTTTCCGGCGAGGGCAAACGGGGGTACAATCCTTTTCAACTCCCTCGACCCACAGACGCCGATGGGGGCATTGACTTCAGCCAGAGGACAGCCGCGGCTCTCACCGAATTGGGTACGCCCAACTACGCCTTGCGAATCGGCGCAGGCGCGTGTGTAGAGACGGTGCAGCGCATCGGGCTGGAAAGAATAGAGACGCATTGTCGCCGGCTGACCGAACAGCTGCGCGCCGGTCTGCAGCGAGTGGCGGGCGTGTACGTCGCCAGTCCGGACGCCTGGGAGAATTCATCAAGTGTTACGACAGTTCAGCTACACGAGGGGACGCCGGCGCGCTGCCAGCGGCTTGTCGAGCGCCTGTTGGATGACTTTCGCATCGTCGTGAAGTTCCGCCCGGAGATCTGCGGTGTACGCATTGGCGTTGCCGCTTTCAATACAGCGGATGAGATTGAGCAGTTTCTGACGGCAGTGGCCCGCCTGGTGCCACAAGTCTAAACCCACGAGAGGACGATTGAACCGATCATGCCTGCATCAAGAAACAACGCACCGATAATTTCGATTGAAACGCCGACGCCTCCTCCCTATTGGGCTCTACTGGAGTGGGAACTGATTCGCAACCAGACTGCGGCCGTCGAGGAGTTCTACGCCCGCTATTTTGACGAGCGCGGCTATCTTCTTTGTGTTCCCCGCTGGGGCGGCGATGACGGGCCGGATGACGCCGCCGAGAATCTGGCGGGATGGACCATGCTGCACGCGCTGGGCGCGCCCGATAATGTCCTGGAGCTGTATAAGAAGGGCTGGGAGGGTCATCTGCGCCAGTACACTGAGGCAAAGACTGTCGAGGTGCCGTTTGCCCGCGACGGCATGTACTACAAAGAGTTTCCAGCCATGTTTGACTGGATGCACAACGGTGAGGGGTTCTCGGTTTTCTTCCTACAGCCGTTGTCGGACCCGCATAACCACGTGGCGCGGCAGCGTATGGAGCGCTTTGCCGGCTTCTATATGGGCACCGATCCGCAAGCTCACAACTATGACCCGGAACACCGCGTTATTCGCAGCATGTTCAACGGCAGCCGAGGCCCGATGATGCGGAAGTCGACCGGCCTCGACTGGGCCGGCGATTCGCTTGAAATCGAGGGGCGCTTCAAGCCTGGTCATGGCGAGCGCACTTACGCGGAAATGGTAGCCCACTTTGAGGAGTACAACGACGTGGTCGGCGACCACCCGCTCAATCTGTCGACGACGACGCTGGCTTTCAACGCCTACATGCAGACCGGGGACGCCAAGTACAAGGACTGGTTGGTCGACTACACTGACGCCTGGTGCGAACGGACGGCGGCAAACGACGGCATCGTCCCCACCAATATCGGATTGGACGGCACCATCGGCGGCGCCTGTGACGGCAAGTGGTACGGTGGAGTCTATGGCTGGGGATTTACGGTAACGGTGCCGCAGACGGGGGAACTGGCGCACAGGCCGTTCTTCCTGAACCGTGTGCACTACGGCTTTGGCAACGGGCTGCTGATGACCGGCGACCAGCGTTATGTGGACACGTGGCGCGGCGTCATCGACAACGTAAACGCCAACAGCAAGACGGAGGGCGGGCAGACGCTCTATCCCCACATGCACGGTGACGAGGGCTGGTATGACTACACGCCGGAGCCGTTCAATACTGGGGCGCTGGAGGTGTACTACTGGTCGATGGACCGGGCGGACTTGCCGCGCGTGCAGGAGGACGAATGGGTGCGTTTTCTGGAAGGAGACAACCCGGACTATCCGGTCACTGCGCTGCTAGAGGATCTGAAAGAGGTGCGAGAGAGAATTGGCAAAGTGCGCTCCGATAGCACATCGCCGGATACGCGTATGTCTGACGACATGAACGGCTTCAATCCGGCTATGGTGAGCCGGTTGACGGAGCTTATGCTGGGCGGCCTGCCCACGGAGCGGATGGGCTTTCCTCTCCACAGTCGCGTGCGCTACTTCAATCCGACGCGGCAGAGGGCCGGCATGCCGGAAGATGTTGGCGCGCTGGTCGAAAACTTGCGTGACGACGAGATGACGCTGACGTTGGTTAATACTGACCAGCTTACGTCGCGCACTGTTGTCGTCCAAGGGGGCGCCTACGGCGAGCATCAGTTCGTGAGTGTAGACCACGACGGTGTAACGACAGCCATTGACGGCGACAACTTCACTGTGCGGCTAGGGCCGGGCTGCGGCAGCAGACTGCAGATTCGGATGACTCGCTATGCCAATAGGCCAACTTGCGCGTTTCCCTGGGAAAGATAGGCAGATCAGATATAGTTCTCTCAAGAAAGTCTGCGCGCGCGCTCTAACCTTTGAGCGGTAAAGGAATCGTGTATGGGAAACTATAGTAAACCCAATGTCCTGGTCTTCCTATGTGACCAGTTGCGTATCGATCTGCTGTCCTGCTATGCCGAAACAACCGTGCGCACACCGAATATTTCTGCCCTGGCGCAGGATTCCTGTGTTTTCGAGCGTGCCTATACGCCATGCGCTATCTGCTCACCTGCGCGGGCCAGCCTGCTGACGGGGCTCTATCCGCATAGCCACCACATGTTCAACAATTCGACGCCCGGCTATTCCTACTGCGAACACATGCGCCCCGGCGTGGCGATGATACAGGATTGGGTCGACGAGGAGAGCGACTACGAATCGGCCTGGTTTGGCAAGTGGCACGTCGGCCCGGCGCAGGACCTGTTTGACTCCCGCTTCCATCATACACAAAAGCCTTACGAGGGCGGGCCCGGATTTCTTACCAGTTCCCACTGGCATCCCAATACGAGCATTGCGCCCCTGGTAGAAAGCGTCGGGCGCGGCGCGGCGGGCACGCTGGATGTGGGGATGGAGGGCTTTCCGGATGTGGTGGCGGCACGCTACTCCCAGGAGTTCCTGCGCAACCGCGACGCGGAGAGGCCCTTTTTCCTCACCTGCTCCTTCCCCGGGCCGCACAGCCCCTGGATGGTCCCAGACGAATGGGGGATTCGCTACGACCCTGATGACATCGAATTGTGGGCGAACCGCTATGACACTTTTGAAGGAAAGCCGACCAATCAGAGAAAGCTGCGCCTCATGCAGGATGTTCGCGGGGAAGAGCTCGTGCAGTTCGCGGCGCGCCCGCTGCCTGATGGGGCTGTCGGGCAGACGCAGGAGAGGAAGGACCAGGAGCTGAAGGCGTTGCTGGCCTGTTGCTTCTCTTATCTGGAGCTGATCGACCAGATGGTAGGCGAGGTGGTGGCAACGCTGAAGGAACTGGATCTGTATGAGGAGACAGCCATTGTCTTCACGGCGGATCATGGCGATATGGCCGGTTCGCATGGCATGATGAACAAGGGTGCGTACATGTATGACGAGATCTACCGCATCCCCCTGCTGGTCAAAAACACGGGAACCCCGCAGCCTAGCCGCAGCGCCGCACTTGTGCATTTGATGGATATAACCGCGACCTGCCTGCACCTAATGACGGGGTCGGAACAGGTAAGCATGATGGGGCAGACCTTGCACGGCCAGTCGCTGCTGCCCCTTGTTGAGGGTAAGGGGAATTGGAATCGGGCGATGCACTACGCCGAGTATCACGGCGACTGGTACGGGCACTACTCGACGCGGATGGTGACGGACGGCCGCTGGAAGTTGGTGTGGAATCTGACGGATCTGTGTGAGCTGTATGATCTGGAAAACGATCCCCACGAGCTAAGCAACTGTTTTTACGATCCTGACTACGAGGATGTGCGCGCCCGGTGCTTCGATTATCTGATGGCGGAGGCGCGGCGCACGGACGACTCGCAGTTGCGGCTGCTGCTGCCGCAGGTCGAAATTGCGGCGCAGGGCAGGGCCGGCCTCTGATTCCAACTAAGAGTTCGTTCCAGCACAGTCGCCACTGTTTCGTGAGTACCCGGCAGTGATCGCCCGATGATGAACAGGTGAAAGGCTAACTGAATGGCAAACGCGAGTAAACCCAACGTCCTGATTTTCCTCTGTGACCAGCTGCGGATTGATCTTTTGACCTGTTACCAGGAGACACTGGTGCGAACCCCGAACATCACGGCGCTGGCCGGGGATTCCTGTCTGTTCGAACGGGCCTATACGCCCTTAGCTCTCTGCTCGCCTGCGCGCGCAAGTCTGCTCACCGGCCTCTACCCGCATGGCCACCACATGTTCAACAACTCGACCCCGCATTACTCCTATTGTGAGCATATGCGGCCGGACGTGACGATGCTGCAGGACTGGATCGACGACGAGGGCGAGTATGAATCGGCCTGGTTTGGCAAATGGCACATAGGCCCGGCGCAGGATCTGTTCGACTCCCGCTTCCACCACACGCATCCGGAGCCGTATGAAGGCGGGCCCGTCTTTCTGGACAGCTCGCACTGGCACCCGAACACGCGAATCGCCCCCTTGGTTCAAAGCGTGGGGCGGGGCACAGCGGGCACGTTGGACGTGGAAATGGCGGGGCATCCCGATGTGCTGGCGGCCCGTTACACGCAGGCGTTTCTGCAGACACGCGACTCGAGCAAGCCGTTTTTCGCTACCTGTTCCTTTCCCGGTCCTCACTTTCCGTGGATGGTGCCGGAGGAATGGGGTATTCGCTACGATCCTGACGACATTGAAATGTGGGGCAACCGTTATGACACCTTTGATGGGAAGCCGATAAACCAGAGGAAGATACGGCTGTTGTACGGGGCGCAGGCGGAGGGTCTTTCCTCCGAGGAACAGGACCAGGAGCTGAAGGAGTTGCTGGCGTGCTGCTTCTCCTACATTGAGCTGATCGACGAGATGGTCGGCGAGGTCGCTGGAACGCTGAAGCAGCAGGGCCTTTACGACGACACAGCCATTATCTTCACGGCTGATCATGGCGACATGGCCGGGTCGCATGGGCTGATGAATAAGGGCGCGTATATGTATGACGAAACCTACCGTATTCCCATGCTTCTCAAGAGGCCGGGGGCGCGGGAGGCCACACGCAGCAGTGCTTTTGTTCACTTAATGGACGTGACGGCAACCTGTATGCACTTGATGACGGGTACGGAGCAGGACAGCTTGTCGGGGCGAAGCCTTCATGGGCAGACTCTCTTGCCCCTAGCAGAGGGGGAGGCGGACTGGCCGCGCAGCATGCACTACGCGCAGTATCATGGCGACCCGTGGGGCCATTACTCTGCGCGGATGGTGACTGACGGGCGCTGGAAGCTGGTGTGGAATCTGACCGATCTGTGCGAGCTGTACGATTTGGAGAACGACCCGCACGAGTTGCACAACCGTTTCTACGATCCCGATCTGAGTGAAGTACGCACTGCCTGTTTCGACTATCTCCTGGCGGAGGCGAAGCGTACTGGCGACGCCCAGGTCTTTCTGCTGAAGCCGGAACACGAAATGGCGATTCAGGGGATCCCTGTTCCCGGAAGCTCCTGATGAGCCAGCACGCAGCGACTCTCGCGGCGTCAGCAAGATCGATCAAGACTGCCCATATTATTGAAAAGAATCAGCGACGACTGGGAGGTCCACAATGAAATTTGGTGTCTTTCTACCAAGCCACGGACCGGCGAAATCGCCGCAGGCGGTCCATCAGGTGGCGCAGGCGGCAGAGCAGGCCGGCTATGATTCGCTGTGGGCCGCCGACCATGTACTGGTACACCAGCGGTTTAGCGACTTCTGCCTGATCGAGACTTTTGTGACGTTGGGCTATGTGGCGGCCATTACGGAAGAGGTCACACTGGGCACGACGGTACTGGTGCTGCCGCAGCGGGATCCGGTCCTGGCTGCCAAGCAGGCGGCCGCGGTCGATCAGTACTCTGGCGGTCGCTTGATCCTGGGTATCGGCGTTGGATGGATGGATGACGAGTACCGCTATTTGCGGACCGACTTCCGTAAGCGCGGCCGCATGATGGACGAGTGGATGGATGTGATGCGGGTGCTGTGGAGTGAGGATGAGCCTTCGTTTCAGGGGGAATGGATCAGTTTCGAGGAGAGCGCGTTTGAACCGAAACCGGCGCAGAAGGGGGGTCCGCCGTACACTATAGGCGGGTTGAGCGACGCGGCGATCCGACGGGCTGCGACGAAGGCAAGCGGCTGGCATCCCATACAGATTGAACCGGAGGAGGTTGCCGCAGGCGTCGCCAAGATGCGCGCGTGGGCGAACGGAGAGCCGCGCACGGTCATCTTCCATGCACGCACTGAGTTGGGTGATCAGGCGGACCCGGAGGTGTCGATTCTCAGAGGGTCGATGTCCGAAATCAGCGACCGCATCGGACGCTACGCAGAAGCGGGTGTCGAGCACATGTTATTTGACTTCAACACTACGCCGACGGCCGGTGCAATTCAGGACCAGATGGAGAGGATCGCGTCTGATGTGTTTCCGGTTCACAAGACTGCGTGAACAATAGGGACCTTCGGACCAGCCACTGCTTACAGGGCGTCAATCTCCTCGATTTCCGCCCAGCCACCGTTGTCCTTTGATGCCTCAGCTGCCAGCCCGATCATGTGAAGTTGGGCGACGGACGGGGCGTCCGCGGGCAGTGGTCCGGCGCCAAGGGCTTCTCTGAGTTTCCCGACTTCAGCGTTGGTGGATTCCGTTTCCGTCAGCGGCTCGCCGACGACGGCGTCGAGGAAAGTAGCGACACATTCATTCATGCCGGGCCAGCCGGCGCGTGGTTCGGATTCAGCGACGGTTTCCACTGACCATTCGCTTTGCTGACGGGTGCGTTGGCGCAGTTCGCCGGAGAACAGGTCCACGATGAGGTCGCCGTCTTCGCCGTTCACTTCGACGGTTGTTTCCAGTTCGACAACGCAGCCCAAATTGACTTGCACCGTTCCCCAGACCCCGCCGAAATCGTAGAGTCCCTGGCACTGACGCTGCGCGCGCCCTGGTAGGTCCTCTCTTTCGAGGAGCAGCACGCGGGACGGGGTGGCATTCAGGATGCGGTTGAGGGTATCTACGTACCAGGGAGCGATGTGGTTGAGCGTGCTCAGGTCTGCTGCCGGGTCGGCGTCCCAGCTTGATTGCAGCCGCACAGATGCGGTATGCACCTGTCCTATGAGGCCGCTGCGCACGCGGCGAGCCGCCTCGACGAAGACGGGAATAAAACCGATTTCGAGGTCGGCGTGGGTCACTTGGGGAGCCGCCAACAGCCGGGCTACCATTGGGCGAAGCCTGTGGCGCTGGCTGGCGAGGGGTGGTTCGTAGAAGATCGGTACGCCGGCGTCGAGCGCGGCTGAGAGCGCCTCTTCGTGGGCGTGGTCGGAAACGGCGATGAAGACAGCGTCGACGGGTGGGCCGTTTAGCAGGTCTTCGGCGTTGGAGAATACAGCGATTTCGGAGCCGAGTTCGCTGCTGATGCGTTGTTGGGTGGCGGCGCTGGGGGCGGCGGCGGAGACGATTTCGGCGCGGCCGTCGCGGTGCAGGGCGGGTAGGTAGGCTATGCGGGTCCAGCTGCCGTAGCCTATGAGTCCCATGCGAAAATCCATCGTAGTCCCCTTGATGTGTTCCCGTGCAGCTTCTCAGAACAGTGGGTCGGGCCAGCGAACGAAGGCCAGGGCGCCGGCGAGCCGGTTGAAGTCTGCCTCTGTAAGGTCATCACGGTAGGGCAGGGCCTTCTGGATTGCCTCCGGTTGGCCGGCATAGCGATTTACGATTTTGCGGGCATTGATTTGGGCGTCGCCGTATTGCAGGACAAGCAGACAGACGCAGTCAAAGCCATGCAGGCTGGCGTACCAGGAACCGACGTCGATCAGGCGAATCACCTGGTCGCGTTTTCGGTCAAAGTTCGTGAATTCGCTGATTCCGGAGTGGCACCTAGCCTCAACGAATATTACCGCACTCTTGCCCAGCTTGATCAGGAGGTCTGGTTCGAAATCCTCTTCCCTTTGCGGTCGGCTTGGGGGAGCAGGAAGTTTCGGCCAAAACTCCATTTCTGCCGCGGCGATGTTCTTGAAGGCTCGGGGTGGGACAACGCCGAAGAATGACTGGCGAATGAGCTGCATCAGTACGCGGGTCCTTTGCGGCTCGTCGTTGAGCAGCGGGCTGAAATAGTGCCAGGTGCGGGCATCCTCGGAGCTTTCACTGAGGACCTTGGGCAACCCTTCTGCGATTGAGGGCGGAAATCTTTCGGCCAGTTTGCCCTGTAACGCCGGGTGCGCCGTATCGGTCTGTCTCAGCAGAGGATGATCTTCCGGTCGTCTCCAGACCCTGAGCCTGGAATTGCTAACAACGAACTCGCTCAATTTCCTGCCCAACCTGTAGAGAGAATTGTGACCTGATTTGGAAGCAAGGTACCTGTCAAACATTCTACGTAAAATAGTCCTACCTTACAATTTCAAGAAGGCTAGGTGCATCCCAGATTTGGGATGCAACTGATGAATTCACACGCATTGGCAAGGGGAAAATATCGTGGTACCCTCTTTTTGCTTTTCTGCAGACTTCCTTCCGCAGCAGCGTCTCAACTTCCAGGAGCATAGCCCAACAAGATGCCTAGATTTGTCGTGATCGGCGGCGGCGCGATCGGCCTGAATGCCGCCTACCAGTTGGCGCGCATGCAGGCCGGCAAAGTCACGCTGCTGGAAAAGGGCCAGGTTGGCGACGGATCGAGCAGCCGTGCGGGCGGAATTATCACCGGTCTGCTGTGGTCGGAGACGGGCGTCCTGGCGCGCATGATCAGCCTGCGACTCTACCAGGAGTTGAGCGAAGATTTGGAACAGTATGGCTACCGTTTCCAGAACGTTGGCTGCCTGAATCTTTTCGACCCGGCTTCGTGGCCAGAGCGCGAGGAGCTGCTCCCGCTCTATGACCGGCTCGACTTTGCCTACGAAATCCTTGATGCTGCGCAGATGCGGCGGCGCTGGCCCGATCTGACGCCGGAAGCCGACCTGATCGGGCTTCACGACGCGCTGGGGGGCTACAGTGAGCCGCATGAATACGTGCCCGCGCTGTCCAGGCGATGCCGCGATCTGGGTGTGGAGATACGCGAGAACGCGCGCGTAAGCGGTCTGCAGGTCGAGAATGGCCGCGTTGCGGGCGTGCAGACGGGGATGGGTGTGCTGGAGGCTGACGTCGTGATCTGTACGGTCCATGCATGGACCGCGGCGTTCATGGCGCGTTGTGGCGTGCGGCTGCCGATTAAGTCCTTTGTCCACCAAAGGTATGTTTCATCGAAACTGCAAGAACCCGCGGCGATTCCGGCAATCAACGCCAACCCGTATGGGGGCTATATCCGCCCGGCGCGGTTGGGTACCACCGACTTCCGCATTTTGGCAGGAGGGGAGACCGAGGACAGGGAAGAGGAGCGCGTCGAGGATCCTGCTTTCCACATGTCGGTGCTATCTGCTCCGAGGGGTCTTCGTGGTCTTCTATCGAAGAGTTTGGCGCCGTTGGTGCCTAAACTGGCCGCGACCCACTGGGAGACAGAACAGGTCGGGTTGATATCTTTCTCGCTGGACAGCGAGCCGGTGCTGGGGACGCTGCCGCAACTGCCGGGTCTGGTGGTGGGAGCCGCCTTCCACTCGGGCGGATTTGCCTACAGCCCCGCGGCCGGTCTGCTGCTGGCAGAACTGGCAGCCGGCGAAGCGCCGAGCGTTGATATCGCGTCCTTTTCGCCGGGCCGATTTACAGAGGCGGATACGGACGCATACCTGGCAACGACTGTTGTTCAAGCCGACGCGTTCCGGCGCCGCCATTAGATTGGCAGCACGCGGCTGCTGTCCAGCCTTGACAGAAAGGCAAAAAAATGGCATAGTTGCGGCGTTCGCCCGGGCCGCCCAGAGTGGATAACGCGCATACGCGTAAACCTTCAGTGGCGATCACCCGCTGCCGGATTGGTTTGCCACCCAAAGCCCATAATTGGGTAAGCAAAATTCAGAGCGACAGTCGGCTTTCAAAGTCAATGCTGTCCAGTCCACCGTGGCCCCCAAGTGGGGGCAAAATCTACCAAAGTTCCGTCAACTTCATAAGGGGAAACACACATGAGAAATTGGCATCTCAGATTCGCAATTTCTGCACTTCTCTTGCTTACGGTTGTTCTGGGCGCATGCGCGGCCCCGGCGGCCCCGGCTCCCGCCGATTCAGGCGCGGCCATGGCCGACGAGGGCGAAATGATGGGCCGGCCGTTGCCGGATGACGCAGCCGAAGAGCAGGTGATCCGTTATGTGGCCCGCGGTTTTGGTCGGTTGAATCCGGCGGCTGAGGGTGGGTTCGGTCGTTACATTATTTCCCACATGTTTATGCCTTTCTTCATCCGCGATGCCGAACACAATCTCTCACCTTGGCTGGCAACGGGCATCGACGCCAATGATGACCAGTCCGTATACACGATTCATATTCATCCGGACGCGGTCTGGAATGACGGCTCACCGGTAACGGCGCAGGAAGCCAAGGATTACTGGGAGTATGGTTTGCACCCTGACAAATGTATTGGGTGCTACCTTTCGCGCTTCACGGGCTTTGACTTGATCGAGGGGGCGCAGGCAGTGATTGATGGCGAGGCCGACACAGTTTCCGGCGTCGTGGCCGTAGATGACAAGACGTTGGAGGTCCGGCTGGTTGGGCCCGATCCTCTGTTCCCGCAGCGGGTGGCGCTGTTTGACACCGGCTTCGTCAAGGTCGAGGACATCACCGGCGAGGATTTCTCAGCGACATCTGAGACGCGCGTGAACGGTCCCTTCATGATTCAGGACTGGGACGTGGACGAGCAGAAGTTTGAAGTCGTCCAGAATCCGAACTGGTGGGGAGACAAGAAGCCGTTCATCGAGCGCATCATTGCCACTCCGTCAGCTGATGAGAATATTTCCTTCATCATGTGGCAGAACGATGAGGTGGATATCGCTTTCTTCCTGACCAATGTTCGCGAGCAGTTGGAGGAAGGGACGTTTACGGTTATTCCTTACGCCACCAACCTGTTCTACACATTCTGGGCCGGCGTGGAGCCGATTGACGACCTTAACGTGCGGCGTGCGCTGGTTCACGCGGTAGACTGGCGGCCGGCGATTTCGGCGGCCTGGGAAGGCACGCGCGACGACCGCTTCATGTCGACTCTGCTGACGCCTGAGCTTCAGTGCTACAAAGAAGGCAACTGGCCCGATTTCGGTTTTGATCCCGAGTTGGCCAAAGAGGAACTGGCAGCCTCCAAGTACGGTGGGCCGGAGAATCTGCCCACGATTCGCATCACCACGGGCGGCCAGTCGCCGAACTACATCCGTACTGCTGAGATTATGGTAGAGCAGTGGAAGAACAACCTGGGCATCACCAATGTGGAGATTCGCCCGGGCGGAATGGATGTCTGGGGCCAGGACGCCGATCTGGTCAACGTCCGGCGCCAGAGCCTGGGCGCTATTCTGCCTGATCCGCCCAACTTCCTGGCGGGCCACTTTGTCAATTACAGCAACCCCGCCGCAGCGGGCAGCATGGCTGATGACGCCGAGCTGGCCGAAATGATCGAGTCGCTCAAGGGGATGTCTCGCGACGATCCCGGTTTCTGTGACTTGGTGCAGGAGACTGAGGCACGCATGCTGGGCCACTATCCCATCATCCCGATGATCTGGGATCCTTACGGCTACAGCGTGAAGCCTCGCATAAAGAATTTTGAAACCAACGTAGACAACAACTGGGCAACCTTGTTGGACATCTACGTGGCTGACGAGTAGATGACAAGGGGTGAGAGGCTTCGGGCTCTCACCCCTTTTTGTTTTGGCATGGAAGTTCCTTAATCGAAGGATCGAAACGGAGGTAGAACTCGATGAAAGACAGAACTAAACTTTTTTATTTGGTCACACTCTTCCTGGTCGCTGCTCTGGCCTTGTCGGCCTGCGCCGCGCCTGCCGCTCCGGCAGACACCGGAGGCGAGGCCATGGCGGATGAGGGAGAAGCGATGGAAGGCAGGCCACTGCCGGATGACGCTGCTGAAGAGCAGGTAATCCGCTATGTGACCCGTGATCTTAGCCGGCTTAACCCGGCCTCCGAGTCCGGTTTCGGGCGTCCGTGGATCTCTCATATGTGGATGCCGTTCTTCCTGCGGGACCGCAACCACGATCTGCATCCCTGGCTGGCAACTGACTGGGAAGTGAACGACGACAATACTGTCTACACGATTCACATCAATCCCGATGCCAACTGGTCGGACGGCTCACCGGTTGTGGCCCAGGAGGCGATAGACTTCTGGTCGTGGGCGCTCAGCCCCAGCTGCATCAGCTGCTGGACGTACTTGCGGCTCGGCGTAGTTGATGGGGCGCAGGCGGTCATTGACGGAGAGGCCGACACGATTTCCGGCCTGGCCGCGATTGATGACAAGACGCTTCAGATCACGCTTGCAGAACCGAGCCCGACCTTTATGGCGTCCATGGCCCACTACAACACTGGCTTCGTCAAGATGGAGGACGTGAACGCCGACGAGTTTGCTGCCGATGCCAGTACGCGCGTCAATGGCCCCTTCCAGATCGACGTCTGGGACCTGGACGAACGCGAGTATGAGATCGTGCAGAACCCGAATTGGTGGGGGGACAAGAAGCCCTTTATCGAACGTATCATTGCCCAGTGGTCCAACGACGAGAACATAACCTATATTATGTGGCAGGATGGGGAGGCTGACATCGCCCACTGGTTCACAAACATCCGCGAACCGCTGCGGGCCGAAAGCCCCGAGCTGTTCGTGCTGATCCCCTATGCCACGAACTTCTACTTTGCGCTACACACGTCCAAGCCACCGTTGGATGACCTCAACGTGCGGCGGGCTCTGCTCCACGCGGTAGACTGGGACCTGGCCATCGGCGCCGCCTATGAAGGCTCGCGCGACGAACGTGTGATGAAGACACACATCACGCCCGAGTTGCCCTGTTTCGTAGCGGACAACTGGCCCGACTTCGGCTACGATCCTGAACTGGCCAAGCAGGAACTGGCCGCCTCGAAGTATGGTGGACCGGAAGACCTGCCCAAGATTCGCATTTCCAGTGGCGGCCAGTCGCCCAACTACCTGCGTACCGCTGAAATTATGGCGGAGCAATGGAAGAACGTGTTGGGCATTACCGATGTCGAAATCCGACCGGGTTGGAGCGATGCCTGGGGTCAGGAGGCTGACCTCGTCAACGTGCAACGCAATAGCTGGGGCGCGACGATTCCCGATCCGGCAGCCATGATCACCGGACTGTGGAAGTATTACACGAATCCCGATCATGTCGCCTTGGTGGATGATGAGTTGGACGCCATGATGGCCGAACTTCCAACCCTCGACCCCACCAGCGCTGAGTACTGCGATAAGGTCTCTGCAGCTGAACAGCGGCTGCTCGGCCACTACTACTTCCTTCCCATGATCTGGGACCTGTACGAATACGTTGTGCAGCCTTACGTCAAGAATTTCGATGCAAACGTGGACAACAACTGGTCCACGCTGCTCGATATCTACATTGCAGAGCAGTAAGTCAGAGCTGATAGAAGAGGGGTGGAAGCAGTCCGAGTTTCCACCTCTCTTCGTTGCCCAGCAGTATAGTGCTTCAGATTGCAGAGGATAGGAGGATGATACAGATGAAAGGCAGAAGACAGTCGTATCTATATGCTTCGCTGCTGTTCATTCTTGTGCTGCTCGTTGCGGCCTGTGCGGCGCCGGCAGGACCGGCAGACACCGGCGGCGACGCCATGGCGGATGAAGGAGAAGAGATGGCCGCGCGGCCGTTGCCGGACGATGCCGCGGAGGAGCAGGTTATCCGGTATGTGACACGAAACTTCAGTCGCATGAATCCGGCCTCAGAGGGTGGTTTCGGAAGGCCTTTCGTCTCGCACATCTGGATGACTTTGTTTTTGCGAGACTATGAGCACAATCCGCAGCCCTGGCTGGCCACCGGCTATGACGTCAGCGACGATGGCCTGACATACACGATCCACATTCATCCCGACGCGATTTGGTCGGATGGCTCAGCGGTTACGGCCCAGGACGTGAAGGTGTACTGGGAGTATGCGGTGAGTCCTGAATGTATTGGCTGCCGTATGTTCAACTACAGCGCCATCAAGTTGATCGAAGGCATTCAGCCGGTGGTCGACGGCGAAGCTGACGAGATTCCCGGCCTGGTGGTGGTGGATGACAAGACGCTGGATATCAAACTGACGGCGCCGAAGCCGATTCTGATCGATACATTGGCGAACTACAATACGGCGATCGTCAAATTGGAGGACATACTGGATGGGGGCGAGTTTTGGGCCGCCGACGGCACAGCGCGCGTGAACGGCCCCTTCAAGGTAAAGGTCTGGGATCCGGACACGCAGGAGTATGAAGTAGAACAGAACCCGATGTGGTGGGGCGACAGAAGGCCCTACATTGAGCGCATCATCGGTATGGCGTCGGCGGACGAAAACGTCTCCTACATCATGTGGCAGAACGACGAGGTGGACGTCGCCCACTGGCTCACCAACATCCGCGAGCCCCTGCGGGCAGAGAACCCGGAGAGCTTCACTCTGATCCCTTATGCCACCAATTTCTTCTACACGTTGAATACGGAACTGCCCCCGTTCGATGACATCAATGTGCGCCGTGCGCTGGTCCACGCGGTAGATTGGGACCTGGCTATCGACGCGGCATGGGAAGGGGCGCGCAGTGACCGGGTCATGAAGACCCACCTCACGCCGGAAATCCAGTGTTTCAAGGCCGACAATTGGCCGGATTTCGGCTACAATCCGGAACTTGCGAAGGAAGAGCTGGCCGCCTCCAAGTATGGAGGGCCTGACGACCTGCCGAAGATTCGCATTACCACGAACGGCCAATCGCCCAACTATATTCGCACTGCCGAGATCATGATGGAGATGTGGAAGAATAATCTGGGCATTACCAATGTCGAGATGCGTCCTGGACGTATCGACGCTTGGGGCCAGGAGGGCGACGAGGTGCAGGTATTGCGACGGAGCTCCGGCGCTGTCATTCCGGACTCTTCTGAATGGATGAACGGCTTCTATCAGCGTCTGGGCGATCCAGGCAGACAGATCAATATCGTGGACGAAGAACTGGGCGCACTGGTGGACGAGATGTCGCTTCACTCCTCGGCTGACCCTGAATACTGTGACTTTGTACAGGAGGTGGAGTCCCGCATACTGGGGCACTACTACTTCCTGCCGATGATCTGGGATCTGTACGAGTACAACACAAAGCCCTGGATTGTGGGGTTTGATACAAACGTGGACAACAACTGGATTTCGCTACTCGACATGTATGTCGCGGAGCGTTAGCCGGCGACAGAACCTTTGTTGAGCTGCCGCTGCCGAAGTTCGAATCTGAGGCAGCGGTAGCTCTCAGCAATTGCATCCCCGGGGAGATGCAGCATGTTCTTTTATACGCTTAAGCGCCTGGCAGTAGCCGTCCCAACATTTATCGCGGTGCTCCTCATCACTTTCACATTGACTGTGCTCAGCCCATTTGATCCTGTGGCAATGATGATGACCCAGTTTGAGGGGACGCTCGACACGCTCGCTAAAGAGGAGGTAATCGAGAGAATCCGGGACCAGTATGGTTTGAATGATTCCTACTGGGTCCAGTTCACCCGCTGGATTGGGCGGCTGATGCAGGGAGACCTGGGTATCTCAATCAACGGCCAGCGCAATGTGCTGCGCATGATCGTTAAGACCTTCCCTATCTCCTTCCAAATGGGCCTAGCGGGAGCCGTGGTAACCACGCTTCTGGGCATTCCCCTGGGCTGCCTTGCGGCGCTTAAGCAGAACACCTGGCTTGACTATACAATTGTAGGGGGCACTCTCGGTTTTCGTACCGTACCTGTCTTTGTGCTTGCGCCGCTTCTCCTGGTCCTTTTTGTCCTGGTTCTTGATATTATGAGAGTGCCCCGAGGTTGGGATGGTCTCTTCCAGACGAAGGTGATTCTCCCAGTCTTTATTCTTGCATTGGGGCCTCTGCCTGTCGTTGTTCGGCAGACGCGTGCCGCCGTGCTGGAAGTCTTTTCAATGGACTATGTTCGCACGGCCAAGATGAAGGGTCTGCACATGTGGCGCATCATTCTTCGCCACATTCTTCGCAACGCGCTGATTCCGGTTGTCACCACGCTGGGTTTCATCGCTGAAGGGTTGATCGTAGGCAGCATTTTCCTCGACAGCATCTTCGCTATTCCTGGATTCGGGGGCGTGGCGGAAGCCGGTTTTCGCGGATTTGATTATCCTGTGATAATGGGCGTTACCATGGTCAGCGCGGTAATGATTATTCTCACAAACCTTATCGTTGACCTCGTGTATCCCTTCCTCGATCCACGGATAAAGATTGAATAGTCAGGCTTGTGAATCATTCATCGCAGGCGGCCGGGTCCATACAGTGGCGTAGCCGCCCAAAGCGGAATTTCAGGAACATCATTCGATGAGCGAAAGCAGCGAAAACGTATCGAACGAGGGCTTGGGAGAAGAGTTGGCAGGGGATGGCGCTCTCAGGACGCGGTCGCTCTGGCGGGATGCAATAGGACGGCTGCTGCGCAATCGTCTTTCCATCATCGGTCTCATCATCACCCTCTTCTTACTGATTTCCGCCCTTCTAGGTCCCTACATCGCCCCCTACTCCTATACCGAGCAGGACCTGCTGAATGTAGCCAAAATGCCCAGCCCCGATCACTGGCTCGGTACCGATGAGATCGGCAGGGACCTCTTCAGCCGCGTGCTATGGGGCGCCCGCACGGCTACGCTCGTTGCCATCTTCACAACCGTCATCAGCGTTATCATCGGCGTCATCATCGGCGCCATCGCAGGCTACGGCGGTGCGCTGGCCGATAACATTACCGGTCGAATCATCGACATCGTGATGTCGGTTCCCGGCCTGCTTTTGGCGGCGCTGATCGCGGTTTCAATCAAGGAGCCGGTTGTAACGTGGGCCGAGAACATTTACGATGTGAGCGGCTTCCCTCTTTTCGCGGACACGACCTGGCTCGATCTGCTGGTCGTCTTTGGAGGGCTGGCGTTTGTCTCCTGGCCCGGCTATGCTCGCTTGATCCGGGGCCAGATTTTCTCCCTGCGCGAGGAGCAGTACATTGAGGCGGCCAAGTCAGTCGGCGTTTCTGAGCTGAAGATCGCGGTGCGGCATCTCTTGCCCAACGCGCTTGGGCCGGTGATTGTCACCTTGACATTCAGCTTCTCCAGCGCGATGGTACTCGAGTCGTCGCTCAGTTACCTGGGCATCGGCGTTCAGCCCCCACAGGCCAGTTGGGGCAATATGATCGCATCCAATATCGGCAGCTGGTCCTATCGCCCCTGGCTGGTGGCTGTACCGGCATTGACGCTTGCGATCGTCACACTAGGCATCAACTTCCTGGGCGACGGTCTGAACGACGCCCTCAATCCCCGCTCGAAACGCTCAATTTGACCGGCGTTCAATTATTTCCAGCCGAAGCGTAGGCGGTCGGGCGATAACTGTAAGACTGATTTTCCTCCGATTGCTGCCAAACGCCTGAACACCATTGCCGGGGGACCCCTGGCGACATCCAGAGACACAGGACCATAAGGAGTTACCATGTCAGAAGCAAAGCTGCGCGCGGCCGTAATTGGTGGTGGACTGGGCGGTTCCCATGGCTACGCCTATGCGCGTGCGCCGGAGTACGAACTGGTGGCCATCTGCGACCTCAATCCGGATGTTTTTCCGCGCTTCTTTGAGCGGGCCGAACTTCCTCCCGGGAGCATCGAGCAGTACACCGACTACCATGAGATGTTCGAGAAGGAACGGCTGGACGTGGTCAGCGTGGCGACGCCGGACCACCTGCACGCAGACCCGGTCTGCGATGCTTCGAATGCCGGCATCCGCGGCGTCATCTGCGAAAAGCCCCTGACGACAACGATCAAGGACGCTGACCGGATCATCGAGACGATTGAAGCCAATGGTACCAAGATGTCGGTGGACCACACGCGCAGCTGGATACCTTCGTATCAAGGCGTCAAGAAAGCGGTATGGGACGGTGAGATCGGCGGGCTGACGCGGATCGTTGCCCACATGGGCGGCCGGCGATCGATGCTGTTTCGCAACGGCACGCACTTGATCGACGGTGTCTGTTTCTTTGCCAACGCTTCGCCGGTCTGGGTGATTGCGGCGCACGAGCAGGGGTTTGAGGACTACGGCCCGGTCTACGATGGCAAGGGCGGCAAGGACCCGCAGTATGATCCGGGCTCGACGATCATCATCGAATTTGCGAATGGCGTGCGCGGCATCGTGAACAGCGCCAAGTTGACGCCTCAGCTGTTTGAGTATGATTTGCAGGGACCGAACGGACGCTACTGGCTCACCGACAAGCACTGTACGGCCTGGAAGTCGGAAGAGAAGGAAGGCACGCCTATTCAGGTGCCGCCGCCGCCAGGGAGGAGCTACGCCGATCCCTTTGGCGCGAACCTGATCCCGGCGGTCCAGGAGATGGCCAATATGGTACTGCATGACGCGCCCAGCAGTTCTTCTCCCTACCGGGGCAGGGAGTCTCTGGAAATCATGCTAGCGGCACTAATCTCGCAGACACAGGGCAGCGCAAAGGTCGAATTGCCGCTGCCGCGCGAATAAGGTAGAGGATGATGTCCAGAGAAAATCAGCTGGTTGTAGGCGCAATTTCATCCCACGGACACGAACTCGGCCACGTCAGCGTTCTGGACCAGTTGGAGGAGGTCGGGTCGATCCACGTCTGCGCGGCCTCGGACCTTGTCAACGTGGACGACCTGGCCGGCGAGTCGGCGCGGGTGGTCGGCAAGTATACCAGCGTGGATGCGCTGTTGGAGCGAGCCGACCTGGACGTGGTGATCATGTGCGCACGCCCTGATCATGCGCCTGCCATCATGGAGAAGGTCGTCAGCGCAGGTCTGCCGGTACTGTACGACAAGCCTGCGGCGACTTGTGCGGACGATATGCGGAGGGTCGCGGAGCTCGCCAAACGGAAGGGCGTAACGGCAGGGGCGATGCTCCAATGGCGCTATCATCCGATGGCGCTCAGCCTGAAACGGGCGCTGGACGAAGGCGCGCTCGGCGACGTGATGACGATAGAGGCCAAGATGTTGAACGGCCTGGTGCTCTACCGTGATACATCTACTTATCTCTTCGATCCCGAGACAGCAGGTCATGGCATCCTCACGTGGCTTGGCTGCCATTGCCTGGACCTGGTGCTCTATCTTATGCAGGAGCGGGTGGTAGAGGTGATGGCGATGCTAGGCAACCTGAATCCGGAGCGGATTGCGGTTGAGGATACGGGACTGTTGCTGCTCAAGTTTGAGAGCGGCCGGATGGGCACGTTCCAGGCCGGCTACCATTTGCGGGGCGGCAAGGCCACGTACGACTTCTATATCGGCATGCGGGGGACGGAAGGGTATGCGATTATGCCGCTCCTCGAGCCACAGGAGGAGACGTCGGGTGGGAGCGAAGTTGAGCTGACTTCCACCTATACACTATTCAGCGAATCGCGAGGCTGGAATACGGGCGGCGTCCGCCGTGAACGCTTCGCGATTCCGCATGCGCCGGGCTACGGGGGCGTCATGGCGGAGGCGTTGTACCGAGATTTCTTTGATGCCGCGCTGAGCGGCGCGCCGGCGCCGGCGCCAATCGAGGATTCGGTGCATATGCTGGAGATCATCGAGGCGGCCAAGGCGTCTTCGGATACGGGGCGCTCCGTTTCCATCGCCAAGTGACAGTGGGGGACAAGTCGCGTTGAGAAGCCTAACCTACCGTGAGACTTTCGAAGATGGAGCGGGCGGATGGATAGCCTGGTTGGGGCCTAACCGTCCGGCGCCGGCTGTCGTCGAAGACGGGGCACTGGTTTCGCGCAGCCCCTGGGGTATCGATTCCAACCACGCACCGCCCGGGGGCGGCTATCTTCGTCTTCTGTTTATCCTGCATACGGCCCACCAGGACGATCCCGGCGGGAGTTATGCGCCTCTCCTGGGCGGGAACCGCTTTATCGACGGCGGATACCCGCGTGATTTCCGCAATGCGCGCCTTACCTTGCGGCTGAAAGGCGAAGTCGACTGGCAGGGGGCTGAGTTACGATTGCACTGCCAGTCGCGAGTGGGGGACAAGGCGATTAACTTTGTATTGACTTCGCAGTCATTTGCAGTGACGCCGGACTGGTCGGAGCAGACAGTTACACTGGCGCCGGACGCAGAGCAGTGGCTCTGCCTGGGCGCCCGCCATGATCTGACCGACGTGTATGGCTGGGGCGATATTGACAGTGTGCTGCGGGACGTCAATATCGATATCATTCTGCTGTTACACCCGCTAACGATCGTGCCTCTGAGTCCGCAGCAAAGGGGTCCACACGCGCGACGTGCGGAAGTGGACTATGAGGTGGACAGGAGTAAACTTCCTTCGGGCGAGATCAGACTGGGGGAAGTTCAGATTGACTTCAGCGACGTGTAGGCACGAGTGAGCCAGATTCCTGAAGTGTCGATGGCGAAGCAGGAATTCGTGTGCATTGACACGACAAGACGTAAATGCTAGACTTCGGCCACTGTCAACGGTATGCCGCGCCCTGAATGAAGCCACCTCAAAAGCTTCTGGACGTACTCAGGAAGTCCGACAGACTCCGGATCGGAGGGATATGTTAAGAGCTTTTCAGGCGCCGAGCAAGCAGCCGGTTTTAGAATTCCGCCCCGCTACACTTTCACGCAGGTGGATGCAACAGCCATTTTCGCGACTGGATGCTGTCTGAGAGGCAGTGCAACCCACCATTCTCAGGTAGCGTCGTCAACCCATTGAAATCACAGATCGTGTTGTAACAGGAGAAGGAGTACGAAAACGCGGGTCACGAAATCGGGGGCTGACACACTCCCAATGCTTTCTACTTCGACGAGTTCTCATTGTCGGATCCACCTCTCAATCGAGCCTCAAGAACCAGATGGAGCAAATACCATGAAGAAATCGAGACTATCTCGCCGTGATTTCCTGAGCGTATCCGCGACGGCGGCCGCCGGCGTCATGATTACCGCCTGCGTCCCGGCCGCTGCACCGAGTGACGAGCCCGCGGCGATGGCTGAAGCTGAGGCGCCGGCCGAAGAATCTGCCGCTATGGACGGCGGAACATTGACGATGTCCACAAGTTCGCCCTGGGGGACATTCAGCCCGTTCCGACCGACCTACCAGTACGGCTACAGCAGCAACACGCCGGCCATGCTGACCCACAGCCGCTTGTTTGACCTGGACCGCAACAACGACACCCACCCGGACCTGGCTTTGGAGTGGGAGATTTCCGACGACGCCACCGTGTACTCGTTCAAACTGCGCGAGGACGCCAGGTGGCATGACGGCGAGCCGGTCACGGCGAACGATGTGGTTGAGACGGTTCGGTTCATCCTGAACCAGGACACCAACATCAACCCCCGCCGCTGGATCAGCGCGCTTAAGGGTGGGCAGGACTACTACGACGGCGCGAGCGATGAGTTGCCGGGCGTCTACGCGACGGACGACTTCAACGTCGTCTTCGAGTTGGAGGAAACGAACGTTGGCTGGCACCTTTCGGCAACAACTGATCTGCAGATCCTGCCGGCGCACATCTTCAATAACGTGGCGCCAACAGATATCGTAGAGCACCATGCGCCGGCCTGGTATACACCCGAACTGAACATCGGCTCCGGCCCGTTCAAATTCGTGCGTGCAGAGCGTGACCAGTTCGTCGAGTTGGTACGCAATGATGATTACTACGGCGGTGCGCCCAAACTTGAGCGCATCATTTTCAAGAACTTCGGCGCGGCCGATACCCAGTTTATCGCCCTGCAGAAGGGAGAATTGGACGTCTGGAACGTTCCGCAGGATTTCTACGAGCAGTCTCTGGAACTGGATAACGTAAACGTCCATCTGGTCAACCGCAACTACATTCGCGTCTTCCTCCTGAACTACGAGTCACCAGTCCTTGCAGACAAGCGCGTGCGCCAGGCCCTGGCTTACGCCATTGACCGTGAGGGAATCTGCGAGGGCCTCTACTCCGGCCTGTGCACGCCCTACAACTCGTACATGGAGATGCGCCCGTGGCTGGCTGACGGCCTCAACCAGTACGAGTACAATCCCGAAAAGTCCAAAGAGTTGCTGGCCGCGGCCGAAGCGGACGGCACCTGGGACCCGGACAATGTGCTGCGCGTCAACTGGTATTACAGCGATGCCCTGCACCAAGACATCATGGCCGCGATTCAGCAGAACCTGGCCGCTGTCGGTGTAGAGACGCAGCTCCAGTACCTGGAAGGCACTTCGGCTACAGAGACACAGAGTGCCTGTGACTTTGAGATGTATTATCAGGGTTGGGGCTTCTCATTCCCCGAGCAGTACAACTCCTTCTTCACCGATTCGGAGCGCTGCACGACACCGTGGGGCGACGCGGATGCGCAGGAGCTATTCAATCAGACCGCGACCACTGTCGACCTTGAAGAGCGCATGGCGATTCACGAGGAGATCCAGAAGCGCCTCAACGATGAACTGCCGATGATGCCCTTCCTGCAGTTCATCGGCCCGGTGGCAGTCAACAAGCGGGTACAAGGTTTCAACGAGGACGCCTTGTGGAACCGCTACTATCCGTGGAGTAACGGCTACGCCAACGCGGTGAACTGGTCTGTTTCAGGTTAACGAGTAAGTAGAGAGGAGGAGGGTATAGGAAGGACTGCCTTCCTCTTTCCTCCTCTTCTTTTTCCTCCTTCAGTGAGAGCATAGCCTTGCGAACTTACATTTTGCGCCGACTGGCGATCTCGGCACCCATACTCCTTGGACTGACACTGGTGACTTTCGTATTCACCGAACTGATGCCGGGCGACTTTGTCGACGCATTGATTCCACCGCTGGCGATCGTGAACTACACGCCGGAACAGTTGCAGTCAATGCGGGAAAACTACGGCCTCGATAAACCCCCGCATGTCCGTTACCTGATCTGGTTGCGCGAGTTGGGCAAGGGCAATTTGGGCAAGTCGATGATATCGGGAGCCCCTGTCCGCGACGAGATCCTACAAAGGATGCCGGCTACGCTTCAGCTGACTGCGACATCGCTTCTGTTTGGCATCACATTTGGCGCGGCCCTTGGTATACTGTCGGCGGTAAAGCAGTACACCTGGGTTGACCAGTCGCTCACGCTGCTTGGCTTTATCTGGATATCGACACCCGGTTTCGTATTTGCGATCGGGGCGATATTCCTGTTTTCCTTGAAGATAAGTCTCTTCCCTACTTCGGGTATCACAAATTACGGCGAGGAAGCGTCAATTTTGACGCGCCTACACCACATGTTCCTGCCGGCGCTGGTCCTGGGGTTGGGGAGCATGGCAGGCTTCATGCGCTATTCGCGCAGCAGCCTGCTTGATGTGATCCGTCAGGACTACATCACCGTCGCGCGTGCAAAGGGGCTTGCCGAGAAAGCTGTCCTGCTGGGGCACGCCCTGCGGAACGCGCTCATCCCCCTGATTACGATCGTAAGCCTTGACATTCCTTTTCTGATCGGCGGCACTGTCATTATTGAGCACATTTTTGCATGGCCAGGTATGGGCACATACAGCCTGACGGCCATATACTCACGCGACTACCCGGTCATCATGGGCGTAAACTTCATGGTTGCGCTCGTCGTCCTGCTGAGCAACCTGCTGGCCGACATCACCTATGCGTTCGCGGATCCGCGAATTCGTTACGAGTAAGAATAGGTCCTGCCGCGCTGCGCGGCGTTACTGAGACTCCTATGAAATCTGTTGTACTCGACATTCATTGTACCGGAAAGGTGCGATTAAAATTGGAGAGATCCGGCGATGTCCGCTGCTGAGCTTACCGAAACGCTGGACGCGCCCCGCAGGGACTCGGTACAGCAGCGATTCTGGCGCCGCTTGTTCCGGCACAAGCTGGGGATGGTCGGGCTTGTCATGTTGGTGCTGCTGGTGTTCGCGGCGATCTTCGCGCCCCTGTTGGCCGGGGTCGACCCGTCAGCCATGGACCTGAAGATGAAGAATGAGCCGCCCAGCGCCGAGCACATCCTGGGTACGGACGCCATCGGTCGGGACGTTTGGGCCCGCCTGGTCTTTGGGGCACGCGTTTCGCTCTCGGTGGGGCTTGTCGCGGTGGGCATCTATACCTCGATCGCGCTCATTCTAGGCAGCGTCTCCGGCTATGCGGGCGGCCACGTCGACAACGCCATCATGCGCTTCACCGATATTATTATGTGTTTCCCCACATTTTTGCTGATCATCACAGTGGCCGCGGTGCTGCCCCCTAACATCTTCAATATCATGGTGATCATCGGCATCTTTGGCTGGCCTGGCATGACGCGCCTGATACGCGGGCAGTTTCTCAGCCTGCGCGGCCAGGACTTCGTTATCGCTGCGGTTGCGGTCGGTGTCCCGACGCGGCGGATCATCTTTCGGCACATTCTGCCCAATGTCGTCGGGCCGGTGGTGGTGGCCGCGACCCTTGGGCTGGCAGGGGCTATCCTGACAGAGTCGAGCCTGAGTTTTCTTGGGCTGGGCGTGCAGCAGCCGACGCCGAGTTGGGGGCAGACCCTGACGACGGCCCTACAACTTCCGATTTTGGAGAACATGCCCTGGCGCTGGCTTCCTTCGGCGACTGCGATTGCTTTCGCGGTCTTGTCGATGAACTTTTTCGGCGACGCTTTGCGCGACGCTTTCGACCCGCGCCAACATCTGGACTAACCCCACCCCGACCCAGGTCTGCCATTCGGTTGGACTGGCACTTCAGACCATATCTCCCTCTTGAAAATGTAATCGTCTCGCATGGAATTGAGCGATGACCGGCGTAAAAGACAGGCAGTTCCCAGCGGGTGAACGGCAGCTCTTCCTGGATGACGACGATATCGCGGCCATGGAAGGACTGCGTCGCGTGTTCCACCAGCCGCAGAAGCGGGGCGCGGTCATCCGGCGCGAGCCTGCCCTGGGCGGGAACCCGGAGATCCGGAGCGCGCCGGTTTGGGACCCTGAGGCACAGGTGTGGAAGCTCTGGACTATCTGCATCACGCCGGAGGCGCTGCACGGCATTGCCGGCCTGTCGGGCTACCATGAGAGCCGCGACGGCGTCCACTGGTATCAGCCCATTTTGCGCCGAGCCGAATACCTGGGCACGCGGGAGAACAATCTCGTCTATATCCCTATGGGCGACGGATGCACGGCAGAGATCCTGGGGGCTGTCTATGACGAGAACGATCCGGATCCGAAGCGGCGTTACAAAGCCTTGAGCTTCACGATGGCGCCGGAGCTGGCTATCCTGTTCGGCACTTCGCCGGACGGCATCCATTGGGAGCGGGTAGACATTGCGCCGATTGCCTCGGGTGACGAGCCGAATTTCAGTTTCGATGTAGGCAGGCATCTCTTTATTGCGACAGTGAAGGTTCCCGGCCCATTTGGCCGTTCCCACGCTTTGACGGTCAGCGAAGATTTCGAAGGCTGGAGCGAACCGGAAATGGTCTTCCATGCGGATGAAGAGGACCAGGAGCAGGCGGGGCGGATTATCGCCGACCATTTGGCGGACCCGGCGCTGCAACAACCGGTCTTCAACCACCCGGAGGAGCATGCGGTTGATGTCTACAACTTCGCGATCTCGCGGTATGAGAGCCGGTACATCGGCTTTGCCTCCATGTTTTACCACACAGGCCGCGCCTGGAATGACCGCAACCATGACGGCTTTCATCATGTGCAGCTAGCCAGCAGCAGGGACATGCGCAACTGGCGGCGACTCGGCGAACGGGCGCCTTTCATCGCTCCGTCGCCGCTCGGAAGCGGCGCCTATGACACGATGCAGATATTGGGCCCCTCCTACCCGGTCGTGCGCGGGGACCAGCTTTGGTTCTACTACTCCGGCATAAGGCATCGCTGGCAGCCGCCCAAGGCCAGTCCTGAGCGGGCGGCTATCTGTCTGGCTACCTTGCGGCGGGATGGCTTCGTTTCTCTGGACGCCGATGCAGACGGCGGCGCTGTCACGACCGCGCCCCTACGCTGGGGCGGAGAGCGGCTCTTTCTGAACGCTGAAGCGGATAACGGGGAGATTCGGTGCGAACTTCTCAATTCAGAGGGTCAGCCGATAACGGGATACGGGCGGGATAGTTCGGTCCCGCTCACAGCGGACGGCGTACGCCAGCCGGTCCGCTGGGCCGAGAAGGACGCCATGCCGGCCGGGACTGAAAGTCCAATGCAGCTGCGGGTGTGGTTACGGGACGCGAGTCTTTACAGCTACTGGTTCGAATAGGGGGCGAAATGGCATCTAACGCTAGCCGCAATATTGCACGCATGGAGAGGCAGCTTTTCTTTGACGACGCGGACATTGCCCGCATCGACGGCTTGGAAAGGACGCTGCACCAGCCCAATAAGAAGGGTGCGGTAATCCGTGCGGACCCACACATGGCACTGCTATCTGGTTCTGACGGCGGTCCCGCGTACCGGCCTCAGACAAGGACAGCGCCGGTGTGGGATGCCGAGGCGAAACTGTGGAAGTTCTGGACGATCGGGGCGAAGATTGACTATGACCACGGTCGGTCTTCATACCACGAGAGCCGCGACGGGTTGCACTGGTACCAGCCATCGATAGGCCAACTAGAGTATCAGGGATCACTTGACAACAATCATGTTGCCATCCCACTCGACGGGACGCGCACGTCAGAGGTGTTGGGTGTGGTCTACGACGCGAGCGACGCCGACCCGAACCGCCGCTTCAAGGCGATCAGCTTCATAATGGAGCCCGATCTTTCGATTATCTTCGCGGTATCTCCGGACGGGATCGTATGGAAGCGGCATGATGTACCGGCAATCCTGTCGGGCGATGAACCTAATTTCAGTTTTGACGCCGTAGACCACCGGTTTATCGCCACGGTCAAAGTGCGAGGAAAGTGGGGGCGCTCTCACGCGGTAACCTCCAGTCAGGATTTCGACGAGTGGAGCGAACCGGAGCTGGTCTTCGAGGCGGATGACGAAGATCAGGCGTTGGCGCGCGAGGTGATCGCGCGGCGGCTTGCCAATCCCGCATTGCAGCAGACGGTGGTAAATCATCCGGAAGAGCACGGGGTGGATGTCTATAATTTCAGCATATCCCGGTACGAGAGCCGTTACATCGGGTTCGCCTCCATGTTCCACCACGTAGGACGTTCGGTGGACGGCCGCAACCATGACGGTTTCCATCATGTGCAGCTGGCCAGCAGCCGGGACATGTATACGTGGGAGCGCCAGGGCGACAGGCGGCCATTTATCGACTCTTCACCGTTGGGCGGGGGCGCGTACGATACGGTGCAGATGCTGGGGCCTTCTTCGCCTGTCATGCGCGGTGACGAACTCTGGTTCTATTACACCGGTGTCAAATTCCGGCGGCTTCCGCCGAAATGGGACCCGGACCACGCGGCCATTTGTCTGGCGACTCTGCGGCGGGACGGGTTCGTCTCGCTGGATGCCGGAGGCGAAGGCGGGTCAGTAGTGACCGAGCCTTTCCACTGGGAAGGAGAACAGCTCTTTCTCAATGCTGTCGCGGATGAGGGCGCGATTACGGTTGAAATACTGGATGTTGACGGCCAGCCGCTGGACGGCTACAGTGGGCAGGATGCCGCAGGTGTGAGCGAAGACGGCGTTCGTCAAGCGGTTGCCTGGGGCGAGCGCAGTAGAATGCCTGACACCGCCGGGGGATCTGTCCGTCTGCGGATCAGCATGACGAACGCACAGCTATTCAGCTATTGGTTCGAGTAAATCCCCGGAAATGCCATTGCAGTGGTACGCCAGAGTTGTAAACCTGTACAGGCAGATTACTCTGACGAAGGACTGAGCGAGTAACTCAGAAAGAGCAAGGAACGAACTATGGGGCAGAGTGCGACGGCGATAGAGACGACCTATGCTTCGGAAACTCAGGGCTCGCGAGAGCAGTTTGAGAGAGACCGCAAGTCGATGCCGGGCGGTGCTAAAGGAGCTTATTATTACGCACCCTATCCAATCACAATGCAGCGGGGCGAGGGATGCTATCTCTATGACATAGACGAACGGCGGCGGGTCGATTTTGCCAACCACCATACCGGTCAGATCCTGGGTCACAACAACGCAGCGGTACATGCGGCGGTCGAGGCACAGCTGACCAGAGGCATCGCCCTAGGCGCGCCGACCGGTGCAGAAGGGGCGCTGGCGGAAGAGATGTGCAGGCGCGTGGCCTCGCTGGAAAAAGTTCGCTTTTGCAACTCCGGGACGGAGGCATCATTGCATGCGATCCGGCTGGCGCGCGGGTTTAGCGGCCGACCAAAGATTGCCAAGTTGGAGGGCGGGTACCACGGCAGCCATGACCTGGTGGAGGTAAGTGTTGCGCCGCCGGTGGACAAAGCGGGCCCAGCTGAGGAACCTTATTCGGTTCCGACGGCAGGCGGCATGTCGCCCAATGCGGCCTCAGAGGTGATCGTCTTGCCCTTCAACAATGAGGAGGCGTTGGAGCGGCTGGTTCGGCGCCACCGCGACGAACTCGCCTGTGTGATCCTCGACCCCAAGACTGGTATTTTGCCGGTCCGCAAGGAGTACATACAGGCTGTGCGCCGGGTGACCGAGGAAAACGATGTGCTGCTGGTCCTCGATGAGGTGGTGGCATTTCGCGTCGCGCGCGGCGGCGCCCAGGAGCACTACGGCATCAGCCCGGATCTGACGACGTTCGGCAAGCTGGTGGGAGGCGGGTTCCCAGTGGGGGCGTTTGGCGGCCGCGCCGACATCATGAATCTGTTTGACAGCAGCGGTGAGCCGACGGGGTTCTTTCAGAGCGGCACTTTCAGTGCGCATGCGGTGGTGATGGCGGCGGGTCTTGCCACTTTACAGCAGTTGACGCCGAGCGCTTTCGAGCACATGAATGGATTGGGGGAACGGTTGCGTGCGGGGTTGGAGGACCTCAGCGCACGCATCAGTACCCCGTTGCAGGCGGTGGTGCTGGGCTCTCTGTTCAGCGTCTATTTCACGGATGAGCCGCTGGTCGATTACCGAAGCCTAGCAGGCAATAACGGCGCAATGGCGCATCGCGTTTTCCTCTCTTTACTGAATCAAGGTTACTTCCTGAGCCAGGGGCTTTCGATGAATGCTCTCTCCCTGCCGATGGAGAATGAGCATATAGACGGGCTCGTGCAAGCATTTGAAAGAGCAGTTGAAGAGAGCAGCCAGTAGCATCAGGCAACCAGGACTTTCCAGAGGGTGGCGGCCTATCGTGACACAGATTTCTGGCCGCAAGCCACAATTCCAAGCGGTTGAAAGGACCAACCATGTACGCTATCGACTTTATTTCTGAATTCAGCGTCAATCGGATCCCTGAACCGGATACGACGTTGGAGGCGCTGCTCCGTCAGACGGAGGCGCACGACACGACGCTGACATTGACAACATCGCGGCGGGGCCTGGTCAACCAGGTCAACCCGGAAGCCGTGGCTGAGACCCTGGAAATCACTGCGAAACATCCCCGTCTTTTGGGTGTTGGTACTCTCGATCCACGGTACTTCCTCAACTGGCGGGAGGACCTGCAGGCCTGCGTCGATGGCGGTTGTGTGGCGATCCGTTTTGCCCCCGGGCCGCAGGGTTGGAGCCCCGAGACCCTTGTTTTCGAGCATATGGTAGAGGCGGTCGGGGCGGCGGGGCTGCCGATCATTGTAGACTTCAAAGGATCCTCTGAAGCTCTGAGCTGGATACGCAAGGTGGCGGAGGTCTGCCACAGATACAACGTGAATGTTGTCATGAACGAGGTCAGCTACTCCCACATGGGGGAGTTGATCACGGTTATGCAGGTGTACACCAATGTCTACGCGGCGATCCGCTGGCTGTGTCTGGCTGACGGTCTTGAGGTTATGGTCGACGCGGGCATCGTCGACAGGCTTCTCTATGGGAGCAATTCGCCGAAGTATTCGATACGGGCTCTGCGCAACCAGATCTTTATGGCGAAGATTTCGGATGAACAGAGGCAGGCGATTCTCGGCGGCAACGCCTTGCGTCTGCTGGATATGGACATCGAAGAGCTGCCGGCTGAACCGCTCATGATCAAGGCCGAGGCAGATTTGCCGGAAGAGCCGATCATCGATATCCACGCCCATGTGTCGGGCTTCCACTGCGCGGAGCCCTTTAACACCCGCACCGAGACGAATGTATCGGAGATGACCGAGCGGTGCAACATCCAGTACACCTTTGTCTCCTCTTACAACGCCATCAACTATGACATGTGTGAGGGGAACGCGGACACACAGGCGTTCCTCGACCGCTATCCTAATCTGCGCGGCTATATCGCGATAGACCCGCGCGACCTGGCCGGTTCGGTCGAGCAGATGGAACGGTATTTCCAGGATTCGCGATTCGTGGGGGTGAAGCTCTACTGCCCATTTGGCGGCAACATGGCGACGAAGCGCATGCAGGACCTGCTGGACGAAATTGCAAAATTTGGGCGACCGGTCAAGATCCATATGGATGAGGGCGGCTCACCCTATCCGGGCGTGCGTTCGGCGGCAGAGCGAAATCCGGACCTGGTGATCATCAAAGCGCATGGGGACGACGTTGAGGGCGCGCGGCAGGTGGTTGACCTGCCGAACGTCTACTTTGAGTTTTGCAGCAGCGGCATTAACGCGGGCACCATCCGCCGCTCGATGGATATTCTGGGGCCGGAGCGGATTCTTTTCGGCACAGACCAGCCGCTCTTTGCGCCGTGGTTTGAGTACGGGGCCTATGCCGACGCGATAGAGACGCAGCGAGAGGCCGATCTGATTTTCCAAGAGAATGCGAGGCGGATTTTCAGACTGGACTGACGCCCTGGTAGAGGTACACGTGCCTTGCGCATGCTTGCCGTAACGGTTTGCATCGGGCATAGACTGTTTGGGTAACGCGGCCGAATCATCACAAGGAGATTCCTGACATGGCCATCGCAATCGAACGCAACTCGCCACCGGTTCGCAGCGGATCGTTTGGCCCCCAGTGGGACATGGGCGACGAGGAGATAAACGAACTGATTGATGTGATCCGTTCCGGGAAGCTGAACCGGCTGAGCGGCACCAAGGTCCTTCAGTTCGAGCAGGACTTTGCTGAGATGAACGGCGTCAAGTATGCCCAGGCGGTTACGTCGGGTACGGCCGCGGTGCATACGGCCGTCGGCACAATCGACCCCAATCCGGGCGACGAGATCATTACGACGAGCATCACGGATATGGGCACGATCATCGGCATCCTCTACCAAAACGCCGTGCCTGTTTTCGCGGACATCGACCCGTTGACGGGCAATCTCGACATTGCGGATGTCGAAGCCAAGATTACGGAACGCACCAAGGCGATCATTGTCGTGCATCTCTTTGGCAATCCTGCTCCGATGGAGGCCTATGTTGAACTGGCGCGTAAGTATGACCTGTTTTTGATCGAGGACTGCGCGCAGGCGCAGCTGGCCGAGTATGGGGGGCGGCCGGTCGGTACTTGGGGCGATTTTGGTTGCTACAGTTTTGGCGGCAAGCACATGACGACCGGCGACGGGGGCATGGTTATCAGTAACCGGGACGACCTGGCGGAACGGCTGAAGTGGTTTGCGGACAAGGGCAATCCCCGCCATCCGGTCTACGAGCATTACTATCTTGCGCCGAACTACCGCATGACCGACCTGCAGGGCGCGGTCGGGGTCGCACAGCTCAAGAAGGTGACCGACGCGGTGCGGCGTAAGCAGTGGGTGGCGAACCATCTGAACGAGGTGGTTGACGGTGAGGCGGGTCTCTCATTGCAGCCGGTGCTGCCCGAGGCCACGCATTCGTACTGGGTGTACGGTTTTCATGTGGATGCGGCGACGATGGGCGCGACGGCGGAGCAGTTTGCGGCGGCGCTGCAGGCGGAGGGCGTGCCGGCCAACTCGCCCTACATGGCCTATCCGGTCTACAAGTACCCGGTTATGGCCCAGCAGCGCGCCTATGGAACGGCTGATTTCTCCTATGCCGGTGAGGAGGCCGCGGCGATGGACTATGGCTCGATGTCGCTGCCGGGCGGGGAGAGTTTCCTGGAAACGGCGGTTGTGGTGCCGATGAGCCCCTCGTATACGGACCAGGACGCGGCCGATTTCAGTACGGCTATCAAGAAGGTCGGCGACTACTACCGTTCTAATCTGTCAAGCCAGGGTTAAGAGCTATGTCTATTCAGTTCACGTTCCGCCCGCGTGTCCCGGTTTTCGACGCAAACGTCCGTGTGGGGGACCTGCATTATCAGCCCTCGCCTTGCCGCAATCGGGACCAGTTGCTGGCTGAAATGGGCCGGCACGGGGTTGAAAGGGCGCTCGTCTACCACGCCCAGACCGAGGAAGTCAGCCCGATCGACGGCAATGGTTTCTTGGAGGAATGGTTAGAGGATAGACGTCTCTTTCCGCAGTGGTCGATCATGCCTACGCCCGATTCGATGGCACAAGTAGAGGCATTGCACGAGCAGGGGAGGGTGCGCAGTGTCCGTCTACACAATATGGGATACGTCGGACTGCCTTTCCGGCCGTGGGCGTTTGCGCCGATGCTGTCCTGGCTGAGCGAGAACCGGATCCCGCTCTGGATTCCTCTGCCGGACGCGGATGCGGACGAGCTGGCCATGACGTTGAGCGCCTTTCCCGAACTGGTAACGGTCCTGGTGGGCGCGCACTACAGCCACGCTCTGTGGGTGCGGCCACTAATGACTACTCTCCCCAACACGTATCTGGAGTTGAGTCGCATTGAGCCGCTGGGCGAGGTGGAAGCGCTTTGCTCTGAGTATGGGGCCGAGCGTTTTGTCTACGGCTCCTGGTATGACCGCCTGGCGATGGGGTCGATGCTCTTTTACCTTCACCATTCCGACATCAGCGAGTCGGACCTGGAACTGATCTGCGCAGGGAACTTGCTACGCATACTACAGGGAGAGGGCCGGCATGATTGAAGAACAGAGAGTGATCGACTTTCACGGCCATACAGGCCGCCTGGACAGATATAACGGGGTCGACGATCCGGCGCTGATTCTGCACGCGATGGACAGGGTGGGCATCGACATCTCCTGTCTTTTCAATATTTTTCATCCAGACGGCACAACCGGCAATGATATTACGGCCCGGTTTGTGGCAGAGCATCCGGACCGTTTTGTCGGGTTCGCGTACGTGTCGCCGATGATGGCGGAAGGCATGGTTGCTGAACTGACGCGGGCGATAGACGGGCTTGGCCT
This sequence comes from Caldilineaceae bacterium, assembly GCA_958295845.1. Classification (GTDB taxonomy): domain Bacteria; phylum Chloroflexota; class Anaerolineae; order Caldilineales; family Caldilineaceae; genus Bin5. Next base: position 1,543,303 of record OY282376.1, on the reverse strand, counting down.
GGTTGCGATCAAACTGTATCCGCCCTATACCCAGTGGGACCTGAACGAACCGATCTGGCATCCGATCTATGAGTTTGCCAATGATCGCGGCCTGGCAATTATTTTCCACACGGGAACTGACCCGCATTCCGATCCCGGCCTGCTGGCCGACTGCGCGGCACAGTTTCCAAACGCCAACTTCGTTGCGGGGCACGCGGGCAATGTCGACGAGCCGCGGGCGGCGGCGATCAAGGCGGCGCAGGATCATCCCAATGTCTATCTGGAGACGTGCTCGACCTTTCGGACGCCCGGTGTCATTGAACAGCTGGTGAACGAGGCGGGCGCGGACCGCATCCTGTTTGGCTCGGATATTGCGCTGATGGATTCGCGGCCGCAGCTGGGCAAGATCATTACGGCCGATATCTCGGACGAGGCGAAGCGGCTGGTTTGCGGCGGTAACGCGGCGCGGTTGTTGGGGATCTGACGCGGGTCGGGGTGTAGCGCCTGAATTAACTGAAGTACTGAAAAATTGAGCAGGGGCAAGCAAGTTTCTAATGTTTCCATGATGCAGCCCATGGGAGGTCGGTTCATGGACTACAGCGAATCTGATCGGGAATTCTGGGAAGAGGAGTTGGCGGACTTCGTCCCACAGCGAGTGTTTGATGCCCACTGCCATCTGTTCGACGGGGCGGATATGCGGCCTGACGCGCCGGCGACGACACGATCGTATGCCGATCTGGAAACACTGCGGGCATGGGGCCGACTCATGTTCCCTGGGCGGCGCATGAATTTCCTCCTGCTGGGGATGCCCAAAGTTGGCATTGACGTGGAGAAGCATACCGACATGCTTGCCGCGCAGGTTGCCCTGGATCCCTCATCACGGGCCAATCGATTGGTCACTCCTTCCTGTAACATTTCACGCATTGAAGAAGATATCAAGCGGGCCGGTTTTATCGGACTGAAGCCCTATCGGGTCTTCTCCTCGACAGGAGATACGGATTACTGCAGGATTCACGAGTTTCTGACGCACGAACAGATGGAGCTCGCCAACGACCGCGGTCTCTGGGTCACGATGCATCTGTCGCGGCCAGGAGGTTGCGCCGATGAGGAGAACTTGGCAGACCTGGAGGAGTACACCACGCGCCGCTATCCTCGGATCAAATGGATCCTTGCCCATTGCGCTCGCAGCTTTACCTATTGGCCAATCCGGGAGGCGATCGACCGGTTGCGCGACATGCCAAATATTTGGTATGATCTGTCGGCGGTAACGACCATGCCTCCCTTCCTGACGTTGTTCCGAGAGGAAGATCTGAAACGGATCTTCTACGGCTCGGACGGTGTCGACTCAGCTTTCTTCCACGGCAAATATGTTCCATTCGGGCGATACTGGTACCAGGTGGAACCCGATGAAGCACACTTCAGTTTTGCGCACACGGACGCGCGTCCGGTCCTCTGCATTTACGAACAGATTATGGCCATGAAGCAGGCCGCTGAGATCGCTGAACTTTCCAGGGACGATATAGAAGGGATTTTCTGGCGAAATGCCATCGAGGCGTTTCAGATCGAGCCTTCGGACGAAATTGCGGGGGCATGAAGGTTGTACAGTCTCCTTTAGGTGAAGTGACATTCATTTGGCTCAGAATCGATGCGAAGCTGGACCAGGTTTACGGGAGGAACGAACAGCGTGTAGCGACTACCCAGACTGATACCTGAAATAGGAAAGGCCTATGAGTCACATGCATCAGCGTCCAGAATTGGGTCCAACACCTGGCCCCAGTATAGCGGAGATGGAGGAGGGGCTGAGACGATGGGCGGCTGCCCGGCCTGGAATCTTGCAGGTCGAGACCGTAGGCCGAACACCGAAGGGGCTGCCTGTGCTGCTTTGTCGCATCAGCGATGCTGATGTTTCCGACGAAGACAAGCAGGTGGCCCTTTTTACTTCGACACACAGCGGGGTTGAGAGGGTAACGACGGCTGGCCTGCTGCAATTGATCAAGTGGCTCATCGGCGACGACGCTCTGGCTGAAGAGATTCGAATGCGCCAGATTGTCCTGATCATGCCGGCCTGCGAACCGGAAAGCTATGACCGAGAGTTGATCGACGTTGCCGAGTTTTTCGCCGGGCGCAGCCGCTGGGTCTATGAAGGATGGGGGTGGGACGGCCCGCTGGATCCTGAGAATCAGCCAGAGGCGATGGCCGTCAAGGCTGTCGTGGACCAGTACCAGCCGGAGGTCCATCAGGACGTGCATGGCATCTGGTTTGAGCAGTCGACGATGACCGAGAGTACAGGGATTTCATGGGCTTCGAACCTGTACCGCGGGTACTGGCGGGCAATTCCCGACTTGATGAACCAGGCGGCGGAGGATGCTGGTTATCTGACAACCCGAGGTGAGGAAAGCGCCGGGCAGATGCTGTCCACGGTTCCGGTCGAGGGCGTCGAGCGCTGGTTCTACGGCAGCACGTCGACGCCGAAGGTCGTCTGCGGGCTTTATTCTTATATCCAGTACCACAGCATCATTCAGACGATGGAGGTCGGCTGGGAGGAGAGCGCCGTGCTTCGTTTGCGCCGGCTACTCCAGGTCGGGAACGAGGTTTGGCGAGGTGAGCCTCGCCCAGGCTATCCCGCCAACCAGGTCAGCTGCCGGTCGTCGGTTGCGATCGCGGCCTGGGGCAGGACTGCGGCGCAGCGACGGGCAAGCCGGGTTGAGTTGTGGCGCAAGTTGGCGCAGATCTCGCACACTTGCGGCTGGCCCGAGGCCCGCGACGGCGTCGTGGCATTTATCTCCACGACTCCGGAGAGCCGAAACCTTTATGCGCCGGGAGAGGAATCGTCGGCGCCGAATCTGAACGAGCCGAATCTGGAGCCGATGTTTGCCAAGCTCAAGGAGAATCCCCGCTTCGACGGCGATGCTCTGGACGAGTTTCTCAGACTTTCGGTGTCACGCCAGGTGACGTGGCCCCAGGCGGAGTATGAAGGGCCTGCGGAACCGATCCGCAACGGCCTGGCCATCCGTCTGCGCCTTCCCCATCCTGACGTAACCTTCAAACATCTCAGATTAGATGGTCACATAATGGAGCCGTCGGACGTCGACGGCTACTTTGTGTATCACAATCCCGGCACCATCGTACAGGTCAACATTCCGCCGGGTAAGGTGGAGGACTTTCACGTAGTGACAGCTGTATTCGATTCTGCCGCGGAGCGGACTTCGGGATTCCACTCCAGTGACTGGGAATTGGATGAATGAAGCGCTGAGAACGGGCATCGCCAAGGCGACCGCCCCCTTTGATATAGCGCACAGGGAGGTGTCATGCCGGTTAGACATGTACGAGTCGAATCGTGTATCGGGCTTGGGCAGCCTTCGGTCTTTGCGATTCACTGCGTCTTGTGCAGGCGTGTTATTCCATCAATGGATCCTTCGATAGGCAAACTTAGTCATGGGGGAGAAATCTGAGATGAAACGCTATCCATTAGCTGTACTATTCATTGTCTTAGGGCTGTTGGTTACGGCCTGCGTTGCGCCGATGCCGGCCGGGGGCGGAGCAGCTGGCGCCGACCAGGAAGCAGAGATGGAACCTGCTGAAATGCAGACGCTTCGGTATGGCATGATCCAGTCGATGAAGACATTCGACCCGGCGCGGGAAGGCGGATTTGGTCGCTTCATCATGCAGCATGTGTGGCTGCCGCCATTCGTCGCCGATCCAGATGCGAATCTGACGCCGGGTACATGCACTTCGTACGACGTCAGCGAAGATGGGACGACCTACACGCTACACGTGAACCCGGAAGTCAAGTGGTCGGATGGAAGTCAGTTCACGGCCAACGACATCAAAGCCTGGTTCGAGTATGTCGTGAATTCTGAGAACACGGCAGGTTGGGTGCCGCCGAACTATGGCGGGATCGTAGGCTATGATGCGGTGCGTGAAGGTACAGCCACTGAGATGGAAGGTCTGGTGGCGGTTGACGAGTTCACCTTGGAGATCAATCTGAAAGAGGCGGATCCGCTGTTCGTATTCAAAGTTCTTGCCAACTACAACTCTGCCACGGCCAAAGCGGAACAGGCCTGGGCGGATTTGAATGGCGAGTGGTGGACGAACGATCCGTTGGTAACCGGGCCCTACACGATCGAATCTTGGGATGATGACGTGATGAACTACGTCTATGTGCCCAACCCGAACTACTGGGGCGACAACAAGGCCTCTTTGCGGATCGAGGTAACGTCGGTGCTTGCTGAGGAGACGCTCAGCCTGATGTATGAGAATGACCAGTTCGATATCGTCATTTTCACCGGCGCGGCCGGAGATGCATTATCGCTGAAGTATCCCGGTGACGTGGTACCGATGAACTACAGATACAGCAATATCTGGGGATTCAATCCCAATTTGCCTCCGATGGACGATCCACTGGTGCGGCGGGCACTGATCCACGCCATTGATCACGAGCGCATCGTGCAAGTCATATACGGTGACACCAAGGATCCGGCGGCCGGCCCCATCTATCCGGGACTGTCGGGCCATCGCCCCGAGATATTCGATATGGCCGGGGCGCTTCAGTATGATCCCGAACTGGCCAAAGAGGAGCTGGCCCAGTCCAGCTACGGTTCGGCGGAGAACCTGCCCAAACTCAATCTCGCACTGGGAACACCGGATGCTGAGTGGGTTCGCGGCATGGAAATGATCCTGGAGATGTGGCGAGACACGCTGGGCATCACGAACGTGGAAACAAAGCCCTGGTGGAATGACTGGGCACAGGGCGCTGCCAGAGCCGACGTCGTCCATATGGGCGGTTTTGGCTGGGGCACTTTGCCGGACCCGGGACACGCTGTGTGGCGGGCCGCCTACACTGGCAACGCCATGAGCAGAATCAAGTACAGTAATCCTGAGGTAGACGCGCTACTTGACGAGGCTATGTCTCTCAGCCGCAGCGATCCTCGTTTCCTGGAGTTGGTCCATGAGGCAGAGAGCCTGTACCTGGAAGACTATGTTTGGAAGCCATTCTTCGTGGTTTCCTATTCCTGGCACGCGAAGCCTTGGGTCCAGGGCCTTCAGGGTACCTGGTACAACAACTGGTACAACATTGAAGAGGTAACGGTGGCAGACCACTAGCATTTGGTCTGACCGGTTGGACGATCAGGGAGGCTGGCTTCAGTCAGGAGCCGGCCTCCCGGTCGCCCAACATTCTTGTCCGGCACGTTCTGGTTCCCGCCAGAGGCCTAAAATGAACTGAGTCACAGAGTTCGCCCAGGAATCTCGCGGCAGCCAGCGCGAGATTCTTTTTTGCTACAGATGTCGCACTTCGCAAGGCAAGTCGAAGTGAAGCCTCAGCAGTGGTGTAGCATGATCGGTAACTTCTGAGCGGCATACAGTGTCTGTTTTGACCAAGTCTTTGTCTTCGCCGCCTGTCAAGCATTCTGATGGCCTATTCGGTAGGCAGCCGCCAGGTTAGTTGGGGCACACTGTCGGCATGCCACGATGGTGGGGAAGAACCAGTACTGTGGCTAGTAAGGGCGGGGCGCAGCGAACTGCAGGGATCAGGGATCAGTGGTCAGGGATCAGGGGGCTGAGTCTGGAGCGGGGTGTGGGGACACTGTCGACTAGACGCAAGGCTGGGGAAGAATGAACACGGTGGCTAGTAAGGGCGGGGCGCAGCGAACTGCAGGGATCAGGGATCAGTGGTCAGGGATCAGGGGGCTGAGTCTGGAGCGGGGTGTGGAGACACTGTCGACTAGACGCATTGCTGGGGAAGAACCAGTACAGTGGCTAGCAAGGGCGGGGCGTTGCGGGGGCGCAGCCCCCGCACAAGGGAGGGCCGAAGGCCCGGACGCCCAACTGCAGTGGTCAGTGGTCAGTGATCAGTGGTCAGAGACTGCGGCGATAGATTGAGGATTGGTGTGAAGAGAGAAGAGGAGAACACAGTTTGCTCAAGTATTTGATTATGCGAGTGCTCGGCATCATACCCTTGCTGCTGGTGGTTCTTGTGATCATTTTCACTTTGGGCCACCTGGCTCCTGGCGACCCCATCGAGATGATGTATGAGAGCATGGAGACGGTTGTCGCAACGGAAGAGATGGTCGATCGGGCGCGGGCGCGGCTTGGCCTTGATCAGCCGCTTCACGTGCAGTTCATCCGCTATGTGAGCAACGTTTTTCGCGGCGACCTGGGCGATTCAATTGTTCGCAGTCGACCGGTGTTGGGGATGATCCTGAAAGTATTCCCTATTTCTGCTCAGGTGGGGCTGTTGGCGTTCATCGTTCTGGTTGTTACTGGCGTACCGTTGGGCGTGTTGGCGGCGGTCAAACAGAACACGGCGGTCGACTATTTCATCGTGGGGGGAAGTCTTTTCCTGCGCACGGTTCCTGTGTATGTTCTCGCCCCACTGCTGTTCATCATTCTGGTGCTCAGGCTGGACATTATGAATGTTCCCTACGGTTGGAAAGGTATTACTCACCCGAATGTCATTATGCCAACCCTGATGCTGATCCTGTTTCCGCTTGCCGTGGTGATTCGTCAGATGAGAGTTGGCATCCTTGAAGTCGCTGAGAACGACTACGTTCGCACTGCGCGGGCAAAGGGGCTTAGGGAACGGCAGGTCATTCTGGGGCATGTTATGCGTAACGCCATCACGCCGGTGGTGACATCGTTAGGGTTGATCGTCACGGGCCTAATCACGGGTTCAGTCTTTGTTGAGCAGATTTTCGGCATCCCCGGATATGGAAATTTGTTTGTTACCTCGCTCATTCAGCGTGACTATCCGTTGATGATGGGCTGCACTTTATTTGGGGCATTTCTCATCATGATGAGCAACCTCATCGTGGACTTTGTATACCCGTTCCTGGATCCCAGGGTGACGCTGTGACGGACCAAACCTCGAGGCGAGAGGTCGAGCAAACTTCGGCAGAAATCAGACAGAGAATTCTCACTGAAGAGCTCGAGGCTCCGGTATCGGGCCAGAGAGGTCTTTGGAGTGACGCATTACGGAGGTTGCTGCGCAACCGTCTGTCCCTGATCGGCCTGATTGTTGTCCTCATCACGTATGCCACGGCACTTGCCGGGCCATACCTGGCGCCATACGACTACCTGGACCAGAATCTCGACCAGATAGGCATGCCACCCAATGCAGAACACTGGTTGGGTACCGATGACGTTGGCCGCGACTATTTCAGTCGACTGCTGCACGCCATGCGGACGGCGGTATTGATATCAATTCTGGTGCCCCTTTTGACTCTTGTCATAGGTGTGACACTAGGCACTGTCAGCGCCTATTCGGGTAGGGCGGTAGACAACACGATAATGCGTTTGGCCGATGTGGTGATGACTATCCCTACGATTCTTTTTGCTGCACTGATCAATGCTTCGATTGCCGAACCCTTGGAAGCTGTCATGGCGGCTTTGCAGGACCAGACGGGGTGGAGGTTCCTGACCAATACCGTCTATGTGGATTATCTGATCGTCTTCAGCGCTCTTTCGCTTATTTCGTGGCCCGGCGAGGCGCGGCTGATTCGAGGGCAGATTCTTTCGCTGCGGGAGCAGGACTACGTACTTGCGGCCCGCTCCGTTGGGGCTACCAACAGGCAGATCATGCTCAGGCACCTGGTTCCCAATTCCCTGGGTCCTGTCATTGTGAGTTTCACATTCAGCATGTCGAGCGCCATGATTCTCGAGGCCTCGCTCAGTTATCTCGGTATTGGGATTCAGCCTCCTGGCGCCAGTTTGGGTTCGATGATCAACAGGTCGATGCCATCGTGGCGAACCTGGCCGCACTTGATAGCAATCCCGGCCATTGTGCTGGGCGTCGTGACGCTGGCCATCAATTTCCTGGGAGACGGCCTCAACGACGCACTGAATCCGCGGCAGTCAGGCAAGTAAAGAGGACGCTTTGTGAATCTCAACTGGACGCCTCGCGTTTGGTCGCAAGGATCGGCCGATAGCGGTGATCTGCTTTCGTACCCGTCGCTGCCGGAGCTGGAGTCATTTTACAGGGAGTTACAGAACTGTTTTCCCGGATCTGTCGCCCTGGAAAGAGCCGGAAGCTCCGTGCGGGGACAGCCGATCTGGCTTCTTACTATAACGGACCGTGAAGTAAACGACGACGACAAACAGCGCGTCCTGATGGTCGGACAGGAGCATGGGCAGGAGCGAAGTGCCAGCCTGGTTCTGCTGGAACTGGCGCGCTGGCTCGTTACGCCTGCGGGGGCCGAGATTCGCCGCAGGCAGTGCATTGGTCTGATGCCTGTGGTCAACCCGGATTCGTGGGAGGATCTGCGGTTCAACAATGTGAATGATGTGAACCTGTATGCAGATTTCTCTCTTGAAGACGGGCCTACGCAACCGGAGTCTCAGGCGGTGGCAGAGATTCTCGAGCGCATGCAGCCGGAACTGTTCTGCTCGCTACACGGGACGGAGTTTGGCTGGAAGTACCGCATGGGCGAGAGCAACGGATTTTCGTGGACGACCAGCCAGTTCGACCGCGCCCACTCTCGTCTCTTCATTGAGAAGATAAACCGGGCGGCGGAGTCAGCGGGATATCCGCAGGACCGGGGCGAGGAAGAGGCCGAACGTATTCTGCCCTGGTTGCCGGGCAATATTCATCATTCCTATTATTCGGGCCAGCGCATTACGTCCTGCGTCCACGCTTATCACCGCTATCATACGCTGGCCAATACTATGGAGGTACACCATCCGCGCAGCGGGTTGATTCGCTGTATAACGATGTTTGAAATTGGCAATCAACCGTGGCGGACGGAAGCGGTTGCGGGCTACCCTGTGCGGACGATGTTTCAACAGGATGAAACTTTTGTGGCGGCGTACGGGCAGACGGCAGCTGAGCGCCGGGCCAGCCGGGTGGAGCTGTGGGCGCATACGAACCAGTTTCTTGTTGCTCGGGGTGTCAACGAGCCGGTGGGCATGGCTGTGACAGCTTTCTCGCTGGACCCGGAAGATTACGACCGCTGGCGAGCGGTGGAAATCGATCCCTTTTTGCAACAGTATGGGCAGGAACAGGGGATAGACGTGAGTGAGGTGCGGGCGGCTTGCGGGCGGTTTCCGCGTTTGCAGAGTCTGCGCTGCGATCAGATAAAGCCGGTTGCGAACGCGCAGGCCAAGCCGCTTCTGCGAGTAGCCAGCCAGGGCCTGGCGTTGCGGATGAGGCTGCCGCGAATGGCGGCGCCGCAGCGCGTCTGGCTCGACGGCCGGTCGATCGTCGCGTCACCCGTTGACGGATACGAGAGCTGGCATACGCGCAACGGTTTCACTATGGTCCAGTTCAATATCCCACCGCGGGGCGACTCCGAACGGTTTCAGCGACACTTGATCGCGGTGGCGTACAGGGCGCCGCGTACCGATCGGGGGAATCTGGCATAGACAGGTTGACGTAGCATCGAGAAGGGAAATCTGGGATGTCGCTCAGGTCGATTGAACCGGGAATGAAGCTGGCCGTCTCGATCTCAGGCGAGGCAGGGGACGACTACCTGGCCTTTCTGAAACAGATGGGACTCGACTGGGTTACCTTGTGGACAACGGTGCCGCGGGCCGGGGCGGCGTACTACCTTGAGGTGAAAAGACGTTTCGCACAGGCCGGACTGCAGGTTTACGGTTTTGGGAATGGCAACCTGCACAACCAGGATGCCATTGTATTGGGGTTAGAGAACCGGGACGCCAAAATTGAGGCGTACAAGCTCCATCTGCGCGCATTGGGCGAGGCGGACATTCCCTATACTACCTATGCACATATGGCCAATGGAGTCTGGAGCTCGGCGCCGGAGAGTACGCGCGGCGGGGCCAGCGCACGCAGCTTCGATGCCGAAGGTGAACACACTGGCTACAGAAGCGCCAATCGCTTTTATGCGCCGCTATCGCATGGACGGGTCTACAGCGAGGTGGAAATCTGGGACAATTTCCGTCACTTTATCGCGGAGGTTACGCCTGTGGCTGAGGAAGAGGGTGTGCGGATTGGGATACATCCCGACGATCCGCCCCAACTCAATCTCGGTGGCGTGCCCAGATGCATTTTCAGCAGCTTTGACGGCTACCGGCGGGCGATGGATATTGCTGACAGCCCCAATATTGGCATTTGTTTCTGCGTCGGCTGCTGGCTTGAAGGCGGCGCGCTGATGGGTAAAGACACAGGCGAGGCGTTGCGCGAATTCGGCCGCCAGGAAAAGGTCTTTAAGGTCCATTTCCGCAACGTTGACAGGCCGCTGCCGCGGTTTGTGGAGACCTTCGTCGACGATGGATATTACGATATGCGGAAGGCAATCGAGACGTTGAAGGAGATAGATTTCGACGGCGTCCTCATTCCCGACCATGTCCCACAGATGGGAGATGATCCGCGCATCGGCGTGGCCTACACTATTGGCTGGATCAAGGCGATGTTGGGCGGGGAAGAGGAATATTCACGTTAACGCCGAGGACGCCTACCCGCATGCTCGCTGGTCCGGCAATCGAAGAGTTCGAGACAGTGGCGCAGGCGAATTTCTATTTCACTGGGCGCAGGGGCAGGAGACAGTAGCACAGATTTGACAGTCGCTAAACTGCTGAAGCGACACCCTTCACAATTCCCACTTAATTCATCCTAATTCAATAGAGTGAAAAGGTAGCGGCGAATACCGTAGCGGGGCGATCCGGGGAGGCGCGCCGGCGGGTCCGGACGGCCGCTTTCTTTTGCCCTGTCGCGGACGAAAGGCGAAGGCCACTGACCTACTGCCCCTTGATCGCGTTTTCGACCGCTGCGATCAACTCGTCCTCCTGCCATCTTACGGCGATTGCGCTGTAGTCCTTATGTTGATAGAGGGCATTGTGGGCGCGCTGGCGGGCATCGGCGGCGAGGCGCATGGAGGGGTTGTAGTAGTACATGGTGACGCCCCGGCTGCCAGGGCAGAGGACGCTGGAGGGGTAGCCGAGGTCGGTGCGGCGGGACTCTTCGACGGTGTAGCCGTAGAGATGAGCGGAGAAAGTGAGAAGACAGTCGAGCCAGGTGCGCCCGCGGTCGCGGCTGATGCGCCCTTCGATGCGGTAGGGTGGGTTGCGGTTGCCGTAGGTGAGCAGGATGTCGCCATTGGAGAGACGCACCATGTCGGCGGGGTGCTGACGGGCCTGGGTGATTTGGGTGGGCGGGGACCAGGTCCAGCCGCCGTCGTGTGAGCGGGTGCTGTGCAGGGCCTGGGCGGTGTCGTCGCGCTGCACGGCGAGGAGGTCGCCTTCAGATAGGACGATGAGCGCGGTCTCATTCCTATGCGGTGCGATCTGCGAGATATCTCCCCATGTCCGGCCATCGTCCTGGGAACGTATGAGGTAGGCGGTGTCAACCATCTGCTCGCTTTGCTCGTCTGCGGAGGACCTACTGTTGTAGAGGGGTGCGAGCAGTGTGCCATCGTTGAGCGAGACTACTTTGCCGAAGAACGACACCCTTGCCAGGGAATCAAACGACTGAGGATTTGGTTCTTCCCAGGTGAGGCCGTTATCGAGGGAGCGGGTAGCCATCAGCGCGATCGGCTTGGGGTTGAAGGTGGGGAGGCCGCCCTGGTAGTTGCCGTCGGCGTCGTATCTGTGTTCGCGCTGGTAGAGGAGGACGAACGTTCCCTGGGATGAAATTCCGAAGGCGGCATCACGGTCGTCGACGTCGCTGTCGGCGACTGGATTCGGCGGCGACCAGGTGAGGCCGGCATCGGATGACCGTGTGACTTCCATGCGCGCCGCGCGGCCGAGATGGCCAGCGCCGCCGCGGAGTGCGGCGACGACTTCGCCGTTGGGGGCCAGGGCCAGAATGGGGAAGAGGCCGCCATCCTGATAGGCAGTGGTTTCCCTTGTGCTGGGGAGGGTACGGACGTCGACGATGCGGTCGGGCGCCAAGGTGGTCACTGCAGTGTCTCCTTTGGTGCGAGTTGCGGCGACAGTTTGGGGGGATGTTCGGAATCTGCGGTGTACTCTGCAGTTCCACCGATGACTGTCAGGAGCGAAAGGCAGATGGCACTGCGCTATTGCCCGCTGATCGCGCTTTCGACCGCTGCGATTAATTCGTCTTCCTGCCAGGTTACGGCGACGGCGCAGTAGTCCGTGTGTTGATAGAGGGCATTGCGGGCGCGCTGGCGGGCATCGGTGGCGAGGCGCATTGAGGGGTTGTAGTAGTACATCGTGATGCCCTGGCCGCTGCGGTTGCCGCGGTGGACTACGCTGGAGGGATAGCCCAGATCGGTGCGGCGGGACTCTTCAACTGTGTAGCCGTAGAGATGACCAGAGAACGTGAGAAGGCAGTCGAGCCATGAGTTGCCCCCGTCGCGGCTGATGCGCCCTTCGATGCGGTGGGGCGGGTTGCGGTTGCCGTAGGTGAGCAGGATGTCGCCATTGGAGAGGTGTACCAGGTCGGCGGGATGCTGACGGGGTTGGGTGATCTGGGTGGGCGTGGCCCAGGTGAGGCCAGCGTCCTGTGAACGGGTGCTGTGCAGCGCTCCGGCTGTGTCGTCGCGCAGCACGGCCAGAAGGTCGCCTTCAGGCAGGACGATCAGGGCGGTCTCGTTCATATGGGGCGCGATCTGCGAGACGCCTCCCCATGTGCGGCCATCGTCCTGGGAACGGACGAGGTAGGAGGTGTCAAAACGTTGGTCGCTCTGCTCGTCTGCCCAGGCCTGACTGTTGTAAATGGGAGCGAGCAGCGTTCCATCGTCGAGCGTGACGATTTTGCCGTAGGCCGAGCCTGTGGCCAGGGCGTCTATTGACAGTGGATAGGGCTCTTCCCAGGTAAGGCCGTTGTCGAAGGAGCGGGTGGCCATGAGGGCAACCGGTTTGCGGTCGGAGATGCGGACGCCGCCCTGGTAGTTGCCGTCTTCGTCGTAGTTGTGTTGACGGTGGTAGAGGAGGATAAGCGTGCCTTGGGATGAAACGCCGAAGGCCGGGTTGCGGTCGTCGTCATCGCTATCGGCAATCAAGTTTGGGGGCGTCCAGGTCTGGCCGCCGTCGAGTGAGCGCACTACCTCCATCCGCCCTTCGCGGCCGATATGGCCGGCGCCGCCGCGGAGCGCGGCGACTGCGGCGCCGTTGGGGGCCAGAGCCATAACGGGGAAGAGGCCGCCATCCTGATAGGCGAGGGTTTCGCGCGTGCTGGAAAGAGCACGAATATCGACAGTTCGGTCAGGTGCAGTCTTGGTCACTTACATGACTCCCTTGGTTCGACTGGTTGCAGGCGGCGTAGGGAGATTCCCGATATTCTCGTCTCGGGCTACCGTTCCACTGTCGCCCGGACCAACCAGACACTATTGGTATCGTCCATGTCTTCGGGGATGCGGCGCCAGCCGTTGGGGGCGCGGTCGTACATATAGAGCAAATTGTTCTCGTCGACCGCTACCACCTCTGTGTAGGATGTGGTCTGCTGGCGGGAGAGATCTTCGGAGTAGACGATCTGCTCGTTGGGGTGACAGCTGTTGTGGTGGGCGAGGATGTCGATCTGCTGCCAGTCCTGGCCACTGCCGTCGGCGTTGAGCCAGAGGTATAGGCCAGGACGGCCCCCTGAAAGCGCGATTGCGCCGTCGGCCATCACGGCGAGGCTGGGCTGCACGGAGAAGACGCCGGGCATGGCGACGGCGGGCGTCCAGGTTCGGCCCTCGTCGCTGCTGAAGGTCTGGCCGAAGGGCAGGCGGCTTTCGACGCGGAAGACGCACATGATGCGGCCGTCCTGCAGGCGGCAGATTGCGGACTCGCTGGGTCCTCCATTTCCGGGGACGGGGCAGGCGGCGTCGGCGACGACGGAGCGGACCGCCCAGTTTGCGCCATCTGTCGATTCGACGGCCACGATCGAGTCGCGCTCTTCCCCTTCAAAGCTCCCGTACGCCGTCGCCAGGTAGGTACCGTCGTCCAGCCACAGGGTCTGGCCGTTGAACGAAAAGGTCGTGACATCCAACCCAGCCACGATCAGGGGAACTGGAGCGGGCATGCCTGTGATCACAACGCCGGTGGGCACGTAGTCGAAAACGCGTTGGCCGGCGGGCAAGAGGTTATGGGGGGCGCCGATCCCTTGCGGGCGGGGACGAAGACTATAAGGCAGCAGGATGCTGTCGCCGGAGTGCAGGTGGAGAAGCGTCTGTCCTCCGTCGCAGGATACAAACGGCTCGCTCCAGGTCAGGCCCCCGTCGCGGGACCACAAAACCAAGTAGGAGATGCCGGAGAAGTGGATGTCCGGCACGGGCGATATCGTAGAGAGGAGGTCGCCGTTGGGCATTGTCCAGAGGTTGGGAAACCAGAAGTAGCCCCGGCGTCGGCCTACGAGTAGGGGTTCGGTGAGGGTGACGCGGAAGCCATCCAAATCGACGGTTTGCGTATCGGTCCAGGTCGCTGCCTTTTCAGCCATCGTTCTTTCCTTAGTCTGAGGTGTAGACGGAATCCAGTGTTATCCAGCGACGAGAGGCACTCTGAGTTCGTGCTCGCCGCCGAGATCGGCGGAGACCTGGGCGAAGCGATGGCCGTAACGTTCGACGGTGCTTACGTCGACAGTTTCGCCGTCGAGGGTGGAGGATGAAGGCGCGGTGCTGCCGGCGGGAAGCAGGTAGAGCATCGTCGCTTCGCTGAGCTTATCGGGCGACTGAATGCGGTAGGCGCTTTCGGTGGCGGATGACCCGTTTCCTGTTGTAGAGATGGAGACGCGACGGCGGGAACGCTCCCAGTTGTTGATCTCCTCGCTGGTCCACCACTCCATGCCGAGGCTGCGGGCGTAGGCGACCGTGTCGCGGATGGAGCGCTCGCACTCGGGGTCTTCGACGTGGGAGGGGTGGTAGAGGACGTGGGCGACGCCGTAGTCGGCATGGCAACGGGCGACGAGGGGTCGCATAAAGCCGTGCGGGCAGACGACGGTGAAGTCCTGGGTGAGGAAGGGGAGGGCGAGGACGTCGAGGTAGTCACCGTTGGGACGGTCGTCTTCCATGGGAAACCAGGGGTGGGAGGTGCCGAAGGTGAAGCCTCTGTCGCCACGTGAATGTTCGAGTTGGATGCCTTTGTTCTGGCACCAGTAGTAGAACTCGAGGCGGCCCTGCCAGGCGATACCGTGGTTCTTGTTGGAGACGATGTTGGAGAGGCCGGTCTCGTAGGCGAGCGTATCGTACTGCCAGTCAAAGTCCTTCTGGCTCCAGCGGGGGGCTTCGCGCACGGGCGCGTTGCCGGTGGCGTAGTGGAGGGCGATTTCTGAGGTGGAGTCGATGAGCGCATTGTAGAAGGAGCGATCGTAACCGGTTACAGGCATGGTGCACCAGGTGGACGGCACGTTGAGCTCCTGCAGGAGGTCGAAGAGGCACCAGCCGACGAGGGGGCGGTTGCCGTCGGAATCGTGGGACATGTGGGCCATTGAGGTTTGTCCGCGGGGCCAGTACCAGAGGAGCGGCAGGGGCTCACCGGCGGTGCTGAGAAGGTGGAATATGGCGCGCAGCAGGAGATCCTTCAGGGTGTCGGCCATGGGGGCCAGGATGATGCGCTGGTTGTAGTATGTTCGACCATCCTGGAGGGGGATGCCGCCGGAATAGTAGAGATCATCGATGTCCTCGATTCGGACGAGGTCGCCATCCCGCTCCGGGTCGAGGATGGAGCCGGCGGGGGTCGCGGAGGATTCGCGTGGGGGGATGGGCACGACCGGCTTACCTTGATGGATGTGAAGCACGGAAGTGACGAGGTCGAGCGCGAAGAGGAGCGTGCGGCCGCGGCCGCTGGCATGGGCTACGACGGCGTCGGAAGCGGCTCCGTCGGCATGGGGCGGGGGTTGGATGGGGTCGACCTGGGCGAGTGCGGTGCCGGACGCGGCCTTGACCAAGCTACCGCCGAAAACGTGAGTTTCTCTACTCAGGCCCCCTGTGACAGCGTGAGGCGCGGCTGGCGGCTGCAAATAACCTTCTTCGAGCAGACGGACGGTCTGCACACCGAAGAGGTCGTCCATGCCTGATGTGCCGGCCGTTCCGATGAGAAGGCCGCCGGCGTGAACGAATTCGGCTGCGCCTGCTTTCTGCTCGGAGGTCAGATCCAAGTCCTGTGCGAAGATCAGGAGGCGCGGCAGGGGGGACCCGTCTGCCAGAGCGTTTTGGGGCAGCAGGTCAAAGGGGATGCCGGCGTGACGCAATATTTCGCCTAAGTAGGGGGCGGCGTAGGCGGGCAGTTCGCCGGTGCCCTTGCGAGGTTGTTCCGGGTTGACGATCACTCCGATCATTTGGACTTTCTCCTTACACCAGCGTTGGGCGGTTCGCGAGAGCGATAATCATCTGGCCAGAGTTCAGGCGTCGCGAGCGCAGCGGAAGCCGACGTGGCGGCGCATCATCTGGGGAAAGCGATCGTAGCGGGCGGCGCAGCGGGCGCGTTCGGCGATGCTGTACCAGGAGCCGCCGCGCAGGACATTGTGGGCGTCGTAGTGGACGGTCGGCTTGGTACAGATCGGGTTGGCTTCGGGGCTGAAGGCGTAGTAGTCGTCGGAATAGCGATCCTGGCACCATTCCCAGACGTTGCCGACCATGTCGCAGACGCCGAAAGGGCTGACGTTGCCTGAATCTGTGTAGCGGTCGACGGGGGTGGGATGGCCGACGCCGGACTCGCGAGTGTTGGCGCGATCGGGGTCCCATTCGTTTCCCCAGGGCCAGCGCAGGTTGTCGGGTCCGCGGGCGGCGAATTCCCATTCGGCTTCGGTTGGCAGGCGCAGCCCGGCCCATTTGGCGTAGGCCTCGGCGTGGTAGTGGGCGACGCCGATAACAGGCAGATTGGATCCTTTGAAACGGGGGTCGTCCCAGCACTGGGGGGGCACGGCGCCGGTCTCCTGGAGGTAGCGGTCGTATTGGGCGACGGTTACCGGGTACTGGCTGACGTAGTAGGGATCAAGACGAACGGCGTGCTGGGGGCTTTCGTCCTGGAAGCGGGTGATCCGCCAGCCGTATTCGTCGGCGATCTTCTGTGCGTCGGCCGGGTCGGTCCCCATCAGGAATTCGCCGCCGGGGATGGGAATGAGCGTTGAACCGTCCTGGTTTTCGATTCTGTCCACGGCTTTTTGTCCTTCGGTTTTATTGCGCGGCCTGCTCGGCGTAGTGGAGGGCCACTTTGCGCATGGCGGCGGCGATGTCTTTGGCGTCCTGTTCGGTGTAGGAGTTGCGGAAAAGGATGAAGCCGGTTTTGGGCAGCTCGCGTTCGATGTGGGGCAGGTGGACTTTGCTATAGTCGATGCGGCGATTGCCCTGCTCGTCAACGAAGGGATAGCGGGACTGTCCGTAGGTATCTTCTTCAGCGAAGATGGGGTAGCGGTAGAGGGGGCGGCCCTGAATGTAGGGTGGGTAACAGTCGGGGATGCCTTCGGCCTGGACTGCTGCGGAGAACTGTTCGGATGAAACGCCGGCCTGGGCTTCATCGACGGTGTAGGCGTAGGTGTAGTAGGCGCTGCGGTCTTCGGGGTGGACCTTCTGGATTTTGAAGCCGGGCAGATGGGGCACGACCTCGTCGAGGATGGCGGCGGTCATGCGGCGGACGCGGGTGGCCTCTTGCCAGCGATCAAACTGGGCGAGGCCGACGGCGGCGTGGAGGTCGGTCATGGGGTGGAAGTCGCCGAGGAAGGCGTAGCCCTTGGTCCCGCCGCGGCGGAATGAGGTGGGGGCGAGGGAGCTGCGCAGGGCGCTGTCCATCTCGGAGCCTTTGCGGGAGAAGCCCATGGCGCGGCGGGCGAGGGGCTCGTCGTTGGTGATGATCATGCCGCCCTGATCGGTGGTCAGTGTTTTGCCGCCAAGTGAGAAGCAGCCTATGTCGCCGATGGTGCCGACGAGCTGGCCGCGGTATTCGGCGAGGTGGGCCTGTGAGCAGTCCTCGATGACGGGCAGGTTGTGGGCGCGGCCGATCTCCAGGATGGGGCCCATGTCGCAGGGGTTGCCGTAGAGGTGGACGGCGAGAATGGCGCGGGTGCGGGGGGTGATGCGGCGCTCGATGTCGGCTGGGTCGGTGTTGAGGGTCTCCGGGTCCCAGTCGGCGAAGACGGGGATGGCGTTGTGGAGGATGATGCCGAGGACGGAGCCGATGTCGGTGGTGGGGGTGGTGATGACCTCGTCGCCGGGTTCGGGGTTGACGGCGGCGACTGCGGCGTGAATGGCGCCGGTGCCGGTGGTGGTAGCGACGGCGTATTTGGCGCCGTGGAGGGTGGCGAAGGCGTCGCCGAAGGCCCTTACTTTGAAGCCGGAGCGCCAGCCGTCGGTGGCGTTGTCCATGACTTCCATGAGGTGGCGGCGTTCTTCGTCGCCGAAGATCCACTTGGGGCCGAAAGGCTGGCTGCGCAGCGGCGCGCCGCCGTCAATTGCCAGTTTTGCGCTTGTCATGGGGTTGTTCCTTTTCTGCTAATGGTCCTGAGCGGCGTTCAAATGTCGTCAAGGCTCCACTTTGTGTAGGCGGCGTGGCAGATGCCGTCTTCGAGCGTGATCCAGTAGCAGGTGAAGAGACTGCCGTCGTCGAACTGAACTGTGATGGGATAGCCGACGTCGGAGCCGCCGCTGTGGTGGGGATAGTCGGGCCACATGGGTGAGGCTGTGCCGGCGTCGTCGCGCATGATGATGGTATTGTCGGTGTCCCAGGTCTTGCCGTTGTCTTCGCTGAGGACGAGGCGGATGCCCATGGGTTCCCAGCGGTAGGTGACGCCGCAGAGGATGCGGCCGTCCTGGAGGCGGAGGAGGTGGGGCGGGTAGCCCCTGACTTCGGTGCGCATGGGCTGGGACCAGGTGAGGCCGGCGTCTTCGGACCAGCTTTCGAGCAGGTATCCGCTGGTGATGTGTCCGGGGGTTAAGTGGCGGATGTGGGCGAGGACCTTGCCTGGCTCGGCCTCGATAAAGCAGGTCTCGTCACCGGTCACGTCGGAGATACTGGAGCAGAGGGGGATGAGGCGCCAGTTGTCGCCGTTGGGATCGGAACGCCAGAGGTAGACCTGGCCCGTGCTGCCGTCAAGATTGCGGGCGTAAACGGGCAGGAGGATGTTGCCTGATTGCAGCCGGGTCCAGCGGGGGAAGGCGGTCATCCAACTGAAGCCGGGCAAGAGCCAGTCGCGGCGGTCCCAGGTTTTGCCTTGATCGTGGGAGCGCATGACGAATAGTTTTGGCATGCCAATCAAAAGGTCGTCGCTCTGGTCGGGATGGGGGAGTGCGGTCAGGCCTTGTTCTTCGGCTTCGGCGGCGCGCTCTTTGGGCCAGACTTCGAAGCCGACGGTGCCGGCGGCGAGATAGCTGCCGTCGGGTTGGACGTCGGCGTAGCGGTCGTATTGTTCGCGGGGCAGTGCGCCGGGCCAGGCGAGCGGGATGGTCTGGTCGTCGGTTTCGGTGAAGGTCTCGCCCTGGTCATCGGATACGAGCACGATCCAGTCGGCGAGGCCGTAGTGGTCGGCGAAGGGGGAGGAGACGACACCGACGGTGAGGCGCCCGTCTGGCAGGAGTTGGGGGACGGGGCCGAGAGAATAGCGGCCTTGGCGTTTGTAGAGGATGCCGTGCTGCATGATCTTTCTCCTGGGTGGGGTCTGGTGTGAGCAGTTGCGGCTGTCGCTCGTGCCCGTTGGGGTAGTCAGCGGCGCCAGCGGGGATCGAGGATATCCCGGAGGGCGTCACCGATGAGGTTGAGGGAGATTACGGTCCCTACCAGGACGCCTCCAGGCGGGACCCACAGCCACCAGAAGCGCTGAATGAGTGAAAGGTTGTTGGCGGTTGTGATCATGTTTCCCCAGCTTGGGGTCGGTGGCTGGACGCCGAGGCCAAGAAAGCTGATACCGGCTTCGGCGATGATGGCAACACCGATATTCAGCGTCATGTTGACGAGCACGAGGGGCACCAGATTGGGCATGACGTGTTGACGGACGATTCTGCCGGTCGAGGTGCCGATGGAGCGGGCGGCCAGGATATAGTCCAGCTCGCGAATAGACAGCACTTGTGAGCGAAAGATACGGGCGTCGAAGGGCCAGCTCAAGAAGCCGAGCGCGATCAGGAGTGTCCAAGGGGTGGGGCCGATGATGGCGATCACGATCAGGAGGAAGAAGATATCGGGGAAAACGATCATGATGTCGACGACACGCTGGACCCCGAAATCGACTACGCCGCCAAAGAAGCCGGAGATCGAACCCAGGACCAGGCCGATGGAGGTGCGGATGATGACTGCGGCCAGACCGATCAGGAGCGAAACGCGACCGCCATGGAGAATGCGTGACAGCATGTCGCGGCCGGTGAGGTCGGTTCCCAGCCAGTGGTCGGCGCTGGGTGGCTTGCGGATCGCCTGGACATCGATTTCATGCGGCTCGAAAGGCGTCAGCCAGGGGGCCAGAATCGCTGAAATGGTAATGACCAACATGAAAACAAGGCCGCCGACGGCGGCGGGATTTTTTATAAAGAGTCGGACGTTCTGGGCGGCCAGCGACGGCTTCTCGAGGGTGACTGCCTGTGCTGAATCCGAGGAATTATCGTTCTGCGCGCTCATAAACGTACTTCGCTCCGATAGGCTGGGTTTACGAATAGGTAACGCGCGGATCGACCCAGCAGTAACAGATGTCCACTATCAGGTTGCTGAGGATGACGAGTACGGCGGTGACCGTAATCGTAGCGATCATGATGGAGAAATCTTTGGCCTCGGCCGCCTTCGCGGTCCACATGCCGACGCCCGGGTAGTTGAAGACGATTTCAAAAAAAGCGGAACCGCCGATGACGAAGGGGATACTGCGACCGACGATGGTCAGGATAGGTAAGAGAGCGTTGCGGAAAATGTGACGACTGCGCACGATACGCTCCTTCAGGCCTTTTGCCCTGGCCACGGTGACGTAGTCCGACCGCATTGTTTCGAGAACGCTGGTGCGGGTCCAGCGGATGAGGCCGGCCGAGCCGCTGATCCCCATGGCCGTGACGGGCAGGATCAGATAGTAGACGCGGTCCCAGAAGTCGCCTCCGGTGCGAGCGTTATACATGCCGCCGGCGGGGAACCAGCCCAGCCTTATGGCAAAGATGATGATGACCCAGGTGGCGAGGAGAAAGCCGGGCACACTGATGAGGATATAGGTAATGAAGGAGACGATGTTGTCGAAGGCCGAGTACTGGTAGAGAGCAGAGAGCGAGCCGGCAACGACGCCGACGCCGACACTGAGCAGCGTCGCCAGTACGGTCAGTCGGATGGTGACGCGGACGCGGACTGCCAGTTCCGGGCCGATCAGTTCGGCGGTGCGCATGGCGCGGCCGAAGTCTCCTTGCACAACCCTGCCCAGCCAGCGGAAATACTGAATGTGGATGGGATCGTTCAGGCCGAGTCTTTCGTGGAGGAATTCCCGGTTGGTGATCCCTTCATCTTCGCCGCGGCCTTTGTAAGCCTCCTGAACGCCCAACTGATCCCGCACTTGCTGGGGAGTCAGTCCCTGTGTTTCCGCCGTGACAAACATGAAGAGTGTCGGGTCGCCGGGGGCGAGGCGCATCAGGGCGAAATTTATGTAGGTTATGACGATCAGCATGGGGAAGGCGACGAGGACTCGTCGGATGATGTATTGTGTCAAGATTCGATCCTTAACGGTTCAGTCAGATGGCACCGGCACTCGCTGTCGAGATCAGAATCGCAGAAGGAGCCGATCCTCCAAACATATCTCCCGTCGGCGCTTCTTTTTTGCGGGATTGAAGAGCCTGTTGCCGGCAGGGGCATCCCCTATTGTACGGTTCGATAACGGCCGGGCAGTCAGAGCCAGAATGAGCGAGCCATTGACGGCTGTGAATGCCCCCTAGCCGCCGACAACATAGCAGCCGAAGCAGAGTCGAACGCGGTCGGCCAGTCTAAACAGGCGTGTCGAGATACAGATAGAGAAGAGGAGAGGTTAACTACTCAGGGAGCCTGCTCCTCTTCTCTCTCACTTAG
The DNA here is from genome assembly GCA_958295845.1 of Caldilineaceae bacterium. Taxonomy (GTDB): domain Bacteria; phylum Chloroflexota; class Anaerolineae; order Caldilineales; family Caldilineaceae; genus Bin5. The sequence goes on along the minus strand of OY282376.1, from coordinate 1,521,487 downwards.
GCAGAACAGCTATTCGATCCAGTACCAGCTGGCCACACCTTTTTCTCCGGAGGTGCCGAGCCAGTTGAAGGCTTCCTCGGGGATGAAGCCGCCGAGATTGTCGGTCATCACGTAGAATTCGGCGATCTGGGTGACACCCCAGATTGGGCCGTCTTCGAAGTAGATTTCCATCAAGGCCTCGGTGGCGCTGGCGAGCTCGTCGGGGTCGGTGGTGCCCATGGCGACGTTACACATGTTTCTGAATTCGTCGTTTCACCAGTGGAAGCTGGCGGGCCAGTAGTCCTCATCGCAACTGCCAACCCAGTACTCGCAGTTGCGAAGGGTGTTTGAGACCCAGCCGCCGACCATGCTGATGTCATAGTCGCCGCTGGCGCTGCGCTCCTGTTGGAGTTCCCTACCGGCAAGAATCTCGGTCTGGATTCCGACATCGGCCAGTTGTTGCTGGAGCAGAACGGGGGCATCACCACCTGCACCGCCTAGTACGATGAGGGTGCGACTGGAATCCCAGATGCCTTCGGCTTCAGCTTCGGCGAGGAGCTGTTTGGACTTTTCGGGGTCGAACGTGCGCGGCACGACGAGGCCTTGGTCGCAGTCGGCGCAGAAGGACTCGTTCGCGGTTTGGTGGCCGCGCAGCCCGAAGACGGAGTCTTCAGGTTGGCCGAAGCCGAAGTAGAGGACTTCAGCCCAGAGTTCGCGGTTGACGGCCAGGGCGATGGCGTCCATGACCTTGCGCGGCAGTTTGCGGTCATCGCCGCGATTGAGGCCATAGCCTGTCATCATGAAGGTACGGGGATGGATGGCGGTATCCGGGAGTTCATTGACGGTCTCGAAGTCGCTGGCGCCGACTTTGACCATATCGGATTCGCCGGCGAGGAAGTTGTCGAGGGTCAGGCCGGAGTGTTCGGCGAAGCGTTTGATGCCTGGCTTGCCGTAGATGGCATTGCCCCACCAGTCCTCATTGCGCACCAGTTCGAGGACTTTGGCTTCTTCGTCCCAGCTGACGACGCTGTAGGGGCCGCTCGTGACATCGGGTACCCAGGCATCGGGGAAGTCGCCGGCCCAGATTTGGGCGGCGGAGTACTGGCCGAGGTGGTGTTTGGGCAGAACGGAGAGGAAAGCCAGTGGGCGCCAGACGAGGCCGATGGGTACGTCGGCTTCGATGCGCATATTGAAGTCGTCGATGATTTTGATGCCGGAGATGGAGTCGGCTTTGCCTTCGAAGTAGTCCTGTCCGCCGGTTATGTTGGGGAAGAGGACTTTGGCATCGCCGAGCCAGTAGTCGGCATCGGCGTGATAGAGGAGTTCGAAGGTGAAGGCGACATCTGCGGTGGTGATGCGCTCGCCATCGCTCCAGACGGCGTCCTCGTAGAGTTCGATCTCCATGGCCATGTTGTCATCAACGCGCTCGATGCGGCTTGCAAGCCAGGGCGTGGGGGTGGTGTTGCCCAGGGGGCCCATGAAGATGAGCGGCATTTCGACCATGTAGAAGGACTCGCTGCCGAAGTTCCAGTTGCCGGCTGTTACCCCTCCCCACATGCCGACGCCGAAGCGGGTGCGGCCGGGCAGGACGAGCAGGCGGTCGGAGTCGACGGTGTCGGGGTTGACGGCGTATTGGATGCCGGGCAGCTCGGCCATTTCTTCGCCGGCACCCTCCTCCATGGCGGTGTCGGCCCCGTCTCCGGTGGTTGCCGGTGCGGCGCAGGCGCCGACGAGCAGGGCGAAGACCAACAGGAGCGACAGGAGTGTACAGTTCAACCAGTTTTGTTTGAAACGCATGTCTTTTTCTCCTTTGGAAAATAGAAGTAATCGGGCCTATGTCGGTTTGCGCCGTTGCAGAGGATTGAGAGGAGGAATCTGTTGGGCATTTTAGGGAAAATCGGGAGGTGTGTCAAACGGCAAAAAAATGCCAATAAAGCGACGCTTAGTTTCATGACTTTCATTGTGCGTTTTGGCGGGGGTGCTTATGCGGGAGATTGGCGAGCATTTGTCTGAATCAGGATTTGCAAGATTGTAGGGATATTCGGGATAGCGGGCGCGCTGCGAAGGATGGGGGCTTGGGGGAGAGATGGACGTGTGCGGCTAGAGAGATTACGAGAGAACCACGAGAGAATCAGGGGGTTTTCTGTGCCTGTGTGCGGGGAGGGGGGTTGGAGGTAATGGAGGCGGTTTGGTGGGCCATTTGCAGAGGGAATGGCGGGTACGAGGCGTGTGTCCGGGGGTATTGTGGGAAGTTTCGGTGGAATTGGGCGTGGGAAGGTGATTTTCTTGGTGGAAGTGGGGTCTTGGAGGGGAGTGATGGGTAGGGGAGTACGGCTGCTGCCCAGGGGGAACAGTACTATTTGTTATATCTTATTTATTGGTCTAATTATTCCGCTGCAGTTGCGGGGACGATGGGAAATTGTCGTCCGTTGTTCTTATAGTCGTCGAGAAAGACTCCAAGCTCTTCCCGTTTTCTCTTGGTATTCGTTTCGATTGCCCACTTTCGTTTGTAGTCTTCGTCTTGAGAGAGTTCGTGGGTTATGCGCTTGAGCTCCTTGATCTGGCTTAGCTGCGCTGCCATGACTTCTTGCGGCGAGTCGTCAATTCGGACGAATCGGGAGGGTTTGGCTTTGGGTTTCACACGGGCCGGGAGCGCGGTGAAGGGCTGCCCGGTGAGGGGGTCGAATGGGGCTGCGGGGGGGCAGGCCAAACGGGACCGGGTCTCTGCGATGTCCTTTTCCATGACGTCCAACAGGTCGGTGATTTCGTGAACATCGGGAAGGTCGGATTTTTCGCCATCGTATTCGTCGGATTGTTCCCATGCATAGACTTCAAGCTGATCCTCCACTTCATTCAGCATCTGTTGCTTTACGTCGAGGTGGTGGTAGCCGAAGCGGCGGCGTCCTCTGTCGTTGAGGACCACCTCGGAGGGTTCGTCGGGGTTGTCCGGCTCATTGAGTTCGGCGAAGCCCTGGTCGACGAGGGATTCGGCGCGGTACTGGGCCAGTTGGGTGGTGATGGCGTCGGCGGCTGCGAGGATGTCGGGGTTGGCGGGTGCGCCGGCGAGTTGGGCGGCGGCGGACTGGGTCTCTTCGGTGCGAATGAGATCCATTTCTTCGTCGGCGAGGCGGTATAGGTCGACGAGGGTTTTGGCGCTGCGACAGGCGGCGTTGCAGGCGGCGGGGGAGATCGTTCCTTCCAGGACGCGGTTCATGCTGTCATGGACGAGGTCGATGGCCTGTTTGAGGCGTTCGGGGATGCGTTTGTCGAGTCGGGCGGCGGTGGCGGAGTTTTTGCCGCCGCGGGAGCGCCATTCGCGGGTGAGGTCGGCGGGCGCGTGGGCTATGCAGTGGCCGTCGAATTGGTCGAGGCCGTTTCCCTGGCAGGGGCTGCCGTCTTTTCTAATTCCTTTGCATGGTGTTTTGGACATGGTTGGTGGCACCTCATATGCGGGTTGTTCTGGTCGTGCGGCCGGGGGCCGGCGATGGTGGTTGGTATGTGATCAGCGCCGGGGTAGAACACCGGTGCTGACTAGGTATTATAACACGGTATTTGGGTGATTTTGGGGCAATTTTATTGGATTTTGGTTTTGGGTTGCAGGGGAGGGGAGGGTGGACGTCTATTGGAACCACGGGCGAGGGCAACTTCAACTTCAACACCTTTTTTGCCACGGAGGGCCACGGAGGGGCACGGAGAACGGCAACGGCGACTTCAACTTCTTTTGTCCACGGAGGGCCACGGAGGGCCACGGAGAACGGCAACTTCAACACCTTTTGTCCGCGGAGGACGCGGAGAGGGCAATGGTGGTGATGTGGGGGATGGGGTGGGGTGGGTGCGGGGGCAGGCACGAGGCCTGCCCCTACGGGTGGTGGTTATGGGCCTTCGTTGCGCCACCAGCGGATTTCGTTGCTGCCACGTTCGGCGGCGGCGACGATGTCGAGGCGGCCGTTGCCGTTGATGTCGGCGGCGATGACCATGTTGGCGTTGGTCCAGCCGTCTTTGAGGAGCTGCATGTCCCAAGGGCCGCGGGGGTCGCCGCGGTGTTTGAAGTAGGCGACGCGGCCGGTGACGTTCCAGGCGGTGGCGACGACTTCGGTGTGGCCATCACCGTCGAAGTCGGCGGCGATGGCTTGGAAGGCGTTGGGGAAGCGTTCGCAGATGATGTGCTTGCGCCATTTGCCGGCGGCAGGATTGCCGTCATTTTCGTACCAGACGACCTGGTGATGTTCGTAGGCTACTCCCTGTTGTTCGCCCGGGGGGAGCATGCCGAGGGCCATGACGACGTCAAGGTCGCCGTCGCCGTCCATGTCGACGGGGTGGCCGTGGATGGGTTGGGGGGCGTCGTCGATGATGTGCTTGATCCAGGGCTGCTTGGCGGGGTCGCCCGGGTTTTCGTACCAGACGACCTGATTGGCGACGCGGGCGGTGCCGAGGAGGTCGATCTTGCCGTCGCCGTCGATGTCGGCAGCATGGATGGCACGGGGCTCGCCGATGTTGTCTTCGATGATGTGTTTGATCCACTGGCCGGCGCGGTTTTCGTACCAGACGAACTGGTTGCCTTTGCGCCAGGTGGATGCGGCGATGTCGAGATGGCCGTTGCCGTTGAAGTCGGCGACGGCGACGTCGTAGGCGCCTGTGAGGGTACCTTCGTCGACGTAGCGGGTGGACCATGAGCTGGCCAGGCGCGGGTCTCCTTCATATTCGAAGTAGAGCAGACAGCCGTTTATGTTGTCGATGAAGACGATTTCGGGGCGGCCGTCGCCGTCGATGTCGACGACCTGGTGGCGTTCGAGCCATTCGGGGGTGCGCTTGTGGATGATGTGGCGGGTGAAGTTGCCGTGGCCGTCGTTTTCGAGCCAGTAGAGGCCGACGTCGGTGTCGGGGGTGATGAGGTCGGGTACGCCGTTGCCGGTGAGGTCGAAGGCGGAGATGCCGTAGGTGTATTCGTAGCCGTCCTGGGCGAGGTGTTCGGTGAGGTTGATGAGGTTGGGCATGGGGTACTCCCGGGTGGTGGGTGGTTGTTTTGGGGCACGATAGCAGGGATGGGGGGAGAGGGCAAGGGCGGTTTTTAGTAGGCAGTTTTTAGTTTTTAGTGAACTGCGACTTCAACTGCAGTGGTCGGTGGTTAGTGGTCAGTGGTCAGTGAACTGCAACTTCAACTTCTTTAGCCACGGAGGGCCACGGAGGGGCACGGAGAACTGCAACTGCAGTGGTCGGTGGTTAGTGGTCAGTGGTCAGTGAACTGCAACTTCAACTTCTTTAGCCACGGAGGGCCACGGAGGGGCACGGAGAACTGCAACTGCAGTGGTCGGTGGTTAGTGGTCAGTGGTCAGTGAACTGCAACTTCAACACCTTTAACCACGGAGGACCACAGAGGGGCACGGAGAACTGCAACTGCAGTGGTCGGTGGTTAGTGGTCAGTGGTCAGTGAACTGCAACTGCAGTGGTCGGTGGTTAGTGATCAGTGGTCAGTGAACTGCAACTTCAACTTCTTTAGCCACGGAGGGCCACGGAGGGGCACGGAGAACTGCAACTGCAGTGGTCGGTGGTTAGTGGTCAGTGGTCAGTGAACTACAGCTAGCTAGCTTGTAAGCTGGCGGCATTGGCAGGCCGCATATCACCGATCATTCACAGCTAGTGCTTGGGTCCGGTGTCGTGGCTGGCGGGCTGGGTCGGCTGCGGCTGTCTGTTCGGCTGCGCTGGCGTATCGGAGCGGAGGCGGTGGACACGGTGACGGCTGACGCGACGAGGGCGGCACCGCAGGAGGGCGATGGCGTGCGCGAACAGCTGCGGCAGCTGCTCTGCCAGGCCGGGACGGAGCAGTCCGAAGCAGTGTACGCCGCCGCTCAGAACAGCAAATCTTCACCGTCGCCCCTCACCCCACCGTCCCTCACCCCACCGCTTACGGCTTGCATTCCGCGGGCACTGTCGCGTCCTCGTCCAACACATCCTCAACCAGTGCCGCGGCTCCAGAGTCGTAATCGGCCAGGTCCGAGTAGTACGGCGCCAGCGAGGGCGGCAGGGCTTCATGCAGCCATATTCTTACCATTTCAGCCCAGTATTCCTGGACATTGGTCATCGCGTACATACCCCGCCACCGGCCTGCGGCTTTGGCGGCCTGATACGCGCTTCGAAGCCGCGCGTTGAACGCGTCGCCGCCCGCCTGCTCCTCAAGTGCGAAGTGGATCAGGTGCCCAAGCTCGTGGATGAAGGTGCCGCAGTACGGGATCGGGTCCTCGGCCGGCATGTATGCCTCCCAACCCTCGTCAATCTTGAAGGCGATTCCGCGCGAGCGGTAGATGTCGATGAAGATCAGGGTTTCGTGGGCGACCAGGGTTGCGAGCAGGTCGGGCCGGTCGGTGAGCATGCCGGTGACGATCTCCCGTCCCTGAACCATCTGACTGTCGGATATCTCCGAGGGCGCGAGCACGCCGATGCCGCCGACGTTCGCGTACTTCTGATAGAAGAACAAATTCACGCCCAGGGAAGGCGGGGGAGGAAGGAACTGCTGCGGGACCACGGCCGCGAAGACCCGCTCCGACCACGCGCCGCGCACGCCGTCTGCGTCCAGCGCGCGCACCTGGTAGTAGTAGTTTCGCCCGTCGGTCGTCACGGAGTGCGCGTATGACGTGCCGGTCAGGGTGCCGCCGATGCTGCCCCACGCGCGGTCGATGCCGTTCCACGCCCAGAGCTCGTAGCCGGCCGCGTCCGCGACCGCGTCCCAGGTGAGGGTAACGCGGCCGACGCCGAAGCCGACGCCGACGGCCGCGGCCAGGTTCTGCGGCGTGCCCGGCACCGACGCGAGTTCGGTGGCCGAGCAGGCGGCCAGATTGAGCGTAGCCAGGTGCTCGGCCGCAACCTGGTTAACGCCTGACAGATCGGCGCCCGCAGGCAGGCACAGCTGGTTGGTCCTGAGGGACAGGCTGGTCAGGCTGGCGAGGGCGCTCAGGTCGGGGACCGGCCCGGTCAGCTGGTTGGAGCTGAGCCCCAGAGATCGCAGGTTGGAGAGGGCGCTCAGGTCGGGGATCGGCCCGCTCAGCTGGTTGACGGAGAGGGTCAGAGTCCGCAGGTTGGTGAGAGCGTTGAGATCGGGGATTGGTCCGGTCAGCTGGTTATGGCTGAGCGACAGAGATCGCAGGTTGGTGAGGGCGCCCAGATCGGGGATGGGCCCGCTCAACTCGTTGGAGTTAATGTAGAGGGTACGCAGGTTGGTGAGGGCGCTCAGGTCCGGGATTGAACCGGTCAGTTGGTTGGCGCTGAGGCTCAGAGATCGCAGGCTGGAGAGAGCGCTCAGGTCCGGGATTGAACCGGTCAGCTGGTTGGCGTCGAGTTCCACATACCACAAGTTGACGAGGGCGCTCAGGTCCGGGATCGGCCCGCTCAGTTGATTGTTGTAGAGGGACAGATCCCACAGGTTGGTGAGGGCGCTCAGGTCCGGGATCGGCCCGCTCAGTTGGTTGTAGCTGAGGGACAGAGACTCCAGATAGACGAGGGCGCTCAGGTCCGGGATCGGCCCGCTCAACTCGTTGCTGTGGAGGTGTAGCTCCTCAAGGTTGGTGAGGGCGCTCAGGTCGGGGAAGGGTCCGCTCAGTTCGTTGGTGCTGAGGACCAGAAACTCCAGGTTGACAAGGGCGCTCAGGTCCGGGATCGACCCGCTCAACTCGTTGGCGCCGAGGTGCAGAGAGGTCAGGTTGGCGAGGCCGCTCAGGTCCGGGATCGACCCGCTCAGCCTGTTTTCCCTGAGAGACAGACGCGTAACGCGACCGGAGCCGTCAGTGGTCACGCCGTACCAGGCGGCGACCGGCTCGTCGGTAAGCCAGTTGCCGTTGTTCGTCCAGTTGGCGCCGTCGGTTGCGTTGTAGAGCGCAACCAGCGCGGCCCTCTCGGCGGGCGAAGAGGACCGCAGTTGGGCCGGGGCGCCCGTGCAGGAGGGCAGGAAAAGGTCCAGCACGCGGGCGGCCAGATCGTCGTCTAAATCGGACAGGCCTGCGACTTCAGACAGGCACAGATAGTTTCTTCCGAGGTCCAGATCGGTCAGGTTGGCGAGCGCGCTCAGGTCCGGGATCGGCCCGCTCAACTCGTTGCGCTCGAGGTCCAGTCTCTCCAGGTTGACGAGCGCGCTCAGGTCCGGGATCGTTCCGGTCAACTCGTTTTCATAGAGGGACAGCCTCTCCAGGTTGACGAGTGCGCTCAGGTCCGGGATCGTTCCGCTCAAATCGTTGCCGCCGAGGGACAGATCCGTCAGGTTGACGAGCGCGCTCAGGTCGGGAATCGACCCGCTCAACTCGTTGCTGCTGAGAGACAGAATTTCCAGGTTGGCGAGCGCGCGCAGGTCCGGGATCGGTCCGCTCAAATCGTTGACGTAGAGGGACAGTCTCTCCAGGTTGACGAGCGCGCTCAGGCCCGGAATCGGTCCGCTCAAATCGTTGTGACTAAGGGCCAGCCTCTCCAGGTTGACGAGCGCGCTCAGGTCCGGGATCGTTCCGCTCAATTCGTTGGAGTAGAGGGCCAGATTCTCCAGGCCGGTGAGTGCGCTCAGGTCCGGAATCGAACCGCTCAACCGGTTGTGAGAGAGGGACAGATCCGCCAGGCCGGTGAGTGCGCTCAGGTCCGGAATCGAACCGCTCAAATCGTTGGAGTGGAGGGACAGATACGCCAGGCCGGTGAGCGCGCTCAGGTCGGGAATTGAACCGCTCAACCGGTTGGAGCCGAGAAACAGGCTTGTTACGCGGCCGCCGCCGTCTGTGGCGACGCCGTACCAGGCGGAGAGCGGCGCGTCGGTCAACCAGTTGTCGCGGCGCGTCCAGTTGGCGCCGTCGGTTGCGTTGTAGAGCGCCACCAGCGCAGCCCGCTCCGCGCCCGGGGCCGCCGGCGGCGGCTTGGCCGTTGGGGTCGCCGTCGCCGGCGGGGTAGCGGTCGTCGACGGGGTAGCGGTCGTCGTTGGCGTTGATGTCTGCGCCCCGGTCGGGAGCACCGCGGCGGACGTTTGCGCCGACCATGCGCCGATTGCGCCGGCGGCATCCACGGCGCGGATATGATAGTAGTGCGTCGCGCCGGCCGCAAGCCCGCCATGGATGTAGGAGCTGCCGGTCAGAACTCCGCCAATGTGACGCCAGTCGTTGAGCGCCCGATCCCATACGACCAGCTGGTAGCTCTGCGCTTGCGCCACCATGCCCCATCGGAGCGTGACGAGACCGTCGCCGCCCTCCGCCGTCAAAACAGGAGCGGAAAGCGCGGAGGTCGTCGGCAATGGCGTGGGCGTCGGTGTCGGCGTTGCCGCTCCCGCGTCTGCGCAGGGCGCCAGGGTAAGGGTCCGCAAGTGGGCGGCCACGCCGCTGGGCAAGCCGGACGAATCGCGCCCGTCAGGCAAGCAGAACAGGTTGGCCGTGAGGTTCAGTTGCCTCAGTTTGGGAAGAACGCTCAGGTCCGGCAGCGGCCCGCTCAACCGGTTGTGCTGCAGCGCCATGGATGACAGGTTGACAAGCGCGCTCAGGTCCGGGACCGGCCCGCTCAACCGGTTGTGGCCAAGGTTCAGGCCCCCGAGATTGACGAGCGCGCTCAGGTCGGGAATCGTGCCGCTGAGCTGGTTGCGAGCGAAGGAAAGTACCGTCAGGTTGACGAGCGCGCTCAGGTCGGGAATCGGCCCGCTCAACTGGTTGAATGCAAACGACAGCTCCGTGAGCCTGACGGGGGCGTTCAGATCCGGAATCGATCCGGTCAGCCGGTTGTGACTGAGGTCCATCCACCTGAGCTTCGTGAGTGCGTTCAGCTCCGGGATCGGCCCGCTCAACAGGTTGCTTGAAAGGTGCAGAACCTCCAGTTGCGTGAGCGCGCTCAGGTCGGGAACTGGGCCGCGCAACCCGTTGCCCGCGAGACGCAGTTCGGTCACGCGTCCGTTTGCGTCCGTGGTGACGCCGTGCCAGGTCCCGAGCGCCGCGCCGCCCAGCCAGTTGTCGCGGCGCGTCCAGTTGGCGCCGTCGGCCGCGTTGTAGAGCGCCACCAGCGCGGCCCGCTCCGCGGCCGCTTCTGCCGGCGTCGGCGCCGTCGGCGTCGGCGTCGCCGTTCCCGCGTCTGCGCAGGGCGCCAAGGTAAGGGTCCGCAAGTGGGCGACCACGCGGCTGTGCAAACCGGACGAATCGCGCCCGTCAGGCAAACAGAACGGATTGGCCGTGAGGTTCAGGTACACCAGCTTGGGAACAACGCTCAGGTCCGGCAGCGGCCCGCTCAACAGGTTGTGCTGCAGCGCCAGACCCCCCAGATTGACGAGGGAACTGAGATCCGGAACCGAACCGCTCAACCGGTTGGTGCCGAGCACCAGGCCCCTGAGATTGACGAGCGCGCTCAGATCCGGGATCGTTCCGCTCAACCGGTTGGATTCGAGGTCCAGATTCTCCAGCTTGACGAGCGCGCTCAGGTCCGGGATCGTTCCGCTCAACTGATTGCGGGCAAACGACAGCCTCGTGATCCTGACGAGCGCGCTCAAATCCGGGATTGTTCCCGTCAACCTGTTGCGGCTCAGATCCATCCACCTGAGCTTCGTGAGTGCGCTCAGCTCCGGCGCCGGTCCGCTCAACAGATTGCTTGAAAGGAACAGCACCTCCAGGTACCTGAGCGCGCCCAGGTCGGGAATCGTTCCGCGCAGCCCGTTGCCCCCGAGACGCAGTTCGGTCACGCGTCCGTTTTCGTCCGTGGTGACGCCGTGCCAGGTTTCGAGCGGCGCGGCGCTCAGCCAGTTGTCTCTGTGCGTCCAGTTGGCGCCGTCGGTTGCATTGTAGAGCGCGACCAGCGCGGCCCTTTCGGTGGCGGGGGCCGCCGTTGTCGCCGTGGGCGTCGCCTCCGCCGTAGACGTAGACGTAGACGTCGCCGTGACCGTGGGCGTAGACGTTCCGGCCTCTGACGGTGCAAGCGCGGTTGCGCTGGGATAGTCTCCGGCCAGCCATGGGCTGTCTGCGCCGGCGGCGCTCAGGGCGCGGATTGTGTAATGATAGGTCCTGCCGGCGGTTGCTTCCGCATGCGTGTAGCTCGTGCCGGTCAGAGCCCCGCCGCCTATCGCCTGCCAGTCGGGGGCGTCGGCCCACCACGTCAAAAGCTCGTAGCGCACCGCACCGGAGACCGCTTCCCAGGTCAGGAGAACGCCGCTCCCTGTCGCCCGCGCCGTCAGTTGCGGTATGGAGAGCTCGGAAGCCGGCGCGGTTGCGGTCGGTGTAGATGTGGGGGTGGGGGTTGGCGTCGGCCCGACCGTCGGCGTGCTCGTGACCGTCGCCGTCGGCGTTGCCGTCGCGGAACCGGGCGCCGCAAGCGCGGTTGCGCTGGGATAGTCTCCGGTCAACCATGGGCCGGCCCCGCCGTCAGCGTCCACCGCGCGGATGGTGTAGTTGTAGGTCCTGCCGGCCGTAACGTCCGCATGCGTGTAGCTCGTGCCGGTCAGGTTCGCGCCGCCGATCGCCTGCCAGTCGGGGGCGTTGGCCCACCACGTCAGCAGCTCGTAGCGCTCCGCTCCCGCCACCGCTTCCCAGGTCAGCTCCACGCCGCTCTCCGTCGCCTGCGCGGTCAGCGCGGGGACGGGCAAGGCGGTCTCGGTCTGGGCGTGGGTTGCGCTGAGCGTCAGGAGGGTGAGCGCGGCCAGGAGGGCCGTGAGAAGCAGGACGTTCCGGCATTTCATCGCCGCTATGCGCGTTCTGTCTTGCATCTGTGGCACCTGTCGGGACCTCCCGTTGCGAGCCTCCGAAATCAGGCGCGCCATTTTAACCCTACAACACAAGGGTATTTGTGTCGAGAGCCCGGATCCGTTGCGCAGCCTGTTTGCACGGGGGTTGCGGTTGTTCCGCGCCCGGAGGTCGCCGGCGGCGGCGTTCACGACTGCGGCCGGGTGAGGACGACCCGGGATGCGAAAACGGTTGCGGTCCGGTTCTGGGGGGCGGGTCGCAGATTCAGGCTCTGCAAGGGGGCGCTTGCAGGCAGAAGCCGGCCGGCGCGCCCGGCAGCCATGCACATTTGTGTATTTGCACATCGACCCGAGCCGTTGCCGTTCTTCGCGTGTCTTCGCGGATAAATGCTTCTCGCAGTTCACCGACCGCGAGGCAACAAGCAAATCGGAGCCCGGCGCGCCTCCCCATCACCGATAATCCGCAAACAGCAGGCGCGCCAGAACCGTCTCCGGCTCCCAAACGCCTGTCTCGACTGTCGGAATCATGCTGTCGACGTCGTAGACGACCAGCCGAAACTCATACTCGCCGGCCGCCAGATTGGCCGGAAACTCCAGGTGCATCAGCGTGTCGACGAACTCATCCGCCGGCCAGAAGCGCGTATACGCATAATGCAGGCGGCCAAGGATTAACCTCTGGTCCGCCTGGAAGACTCGCGCGCCCGCGGCGTCGTACAACCGCAGAGACACCGCGTAATCGACGTCCGCGCCCGGTTGCGTTTGCCATCGCAGGGACGTCCAGAGAGAACGATCCCCTTCCAAATCCGGCATCTGCCGCAAGGGAAACTGCTCTGCCGCCCGGCCCAAGGCCAGTCCGCGCAGATCTATGCCCCCGTCGTAAAGGACGGTCAGCGGTTCGAGGGAATCATAAAGCGTCCACGGGCGGTCCAAGGCAACGTCCGTGTAGGTGTGGATGTGAAAGTGGCGGTGCTCGTCGCTGCGCAGGCGGCGCCCGTACTTGTCGAGCAGATCGATGAGGCGCTCGTCTCCGGCACTCCAGTCAATATGGTCCTTCCAGTCCACGACCTTCACGGTACCGACCCCTCCGATTGCAGTCAGCGTCGATCGCGCCACAAGCGGAAGGTCAAGCGTTCGGGCATGCACGACACGGGCGGGCGTTGCGCCCCGATACAAATACTCGAAGCCGTAGTTCACGTCATACTCGTAGGGGATCAGGTAGGCCGCGCCCGCTTCGGACGGCAGCTCGCTCAACACCCGTACGGCATCGCTCCACTCTCCGTGAAACGCCCGATAATATGCGGAGCCAACCGCCCACTCCTGAAAATAGATGCGATAGGTATCCACGCCCCGGACCAGGAAAAAGCCGGCGATCACGGTCCCCAGCGTTATCGCGGCCCTGGCCGCATCTCCGCCAAGAAACGGATTCAGGCGTCCCTTCACGACCCGATCCTGTTTCCGCAGAAGCCGAAACGCCTCCCACAGGCCGACTCCGGCGAGCAGATAGACGGCCGGCATTGCGCCAATCATGCGCAGGAAACTGACGGGAGACTGGGAATCTCCGGCCAGCGCGGCCGGCAGGATCAGGACGACCAGCCAGAACAGCAGCAGGCGATGGGCGGGCCGCCTGCTGCGCAGCACGGCCGCCCCGACGCCAAACCAGAAAAAGACCGCTTCCCAGACATTCAGTTCAGGCTGACCGGGAAAGTTGTGGCGTACGCTCCAGTCGCCGCGGAAGCCGAAGGCCGATGCATACCGCCAAACATTCTCCACAAGGGTTCCCAAAGGGTCTCCCCGACTTCGATGCGAACTGAAAAGCATCAACTGGTCGCTGCGCATGAAAAAATGTTCGGGATGCAAGGCGAAGTGGAGGAGAATCGGCGCAGCCGTCAGCCCGGCGACGCCGAGAAAGATGCCGATCAGCGGCAGATGGGCGTGCAGGGCGGAAGGGATGCGCGCGCGGAGAAGAGCGAGGCTTCCCTTCTCAACGCTCTCGCATTCACGGCCGCTCTTGACGAGAGACGGCAAGAAGCTCAACCCGAAGAGGAGAAAGAGAAAGGGCGCGAAACGGGCCGGAATATAGGTGTACGCCAGCAGCCCGGCGCACACGCCCGCCAGCGCGACCTGCCGCCGGTTCCCCCGTCTCCACCCGGCCCAAAGCAGGGCAAAACAGAGGGCGAGAAACAGCGGCAGGAAATTCGCACGCCCGCCCGCGCGCGCGATGAGCGTCTGGCTGAGAGAAACCGCCGTCAGACCCGCCGCCGCGCCCCCGATCGCCAGGCCGCGCCAGCGGGTGTCCCGCCCGTGCTCGTCTCGGCCGAAAAGAAGCCGCCCCAGCCAGAAAACAACAAAGACCGTGCTTGCGCCGGCCAAGGCCGCGGGCAGATGGACGGCCAGGGTCGTGCGGCCCAGCAGGGAGGTGGCCAAGGCAACCGCATAGACAACCATTCCCTCGCGCCCGCCGTGCCTGGGAAAGAAAACGGCGTGCTCTCCCTGCAATACCCGCAGTGCATCCACGCCGTGCGCCCCTTCGTCCTGATTGATTCCGGGCGGGAGCTCGTCCAGACGATAAAGACGAAGAAACAGGGTTGCCAGCGCCAGCGCGACGACAACGCCCCTTGTCGCCCACATAAGGAGGATCCGATCGTCCGTTCGCGTCCCCGCGCCGTTGGCTGCAAGTCGTTCTGAATACGATGTTCGGGCCATTTCCCGTACCGCGCTCCGGCTGCTGTCCGACAGCCTGGTTGTCGCCGTAGAGAATCGCGGCATATCGCCGATTCGCTCAGCGTCTGAAACCGGTTTCATACCCCATCGAAAAGCTGACGGGCATCCCGCGCGCAACCAGGCCTGACGTTTTCAGGTTTGGCCGCGAAATATCGATCTGGTGACTTGGAGATATGCCCAAAAAAGAGGAGGCCGTCTCGGCAGGGAGACCCGAGCCGGCCGATCCACGCGAAGAGGGCTCACGGATTTCCCGCATTGTAGCATAATCGATCGCTGAGGCAAGTCTATATTCTGCGATGGCGCGTGCGGTGGATTCCTTTCGGGGAGACCCGGAAGGGATGACGGCATTTAGGAGATAGGCAACAGGGGCGGTGAACTGCCGCGCGCGGCCGCCAGCAGCTGGACGAATCACGCGCCGACATCGCCGAGATGCGCCACGAGCTCATCGAAATGCGCGCCGTCGTCGCCCACCTGGACCCGGAGCTGCGCCCGCGCGTCACGCACACCGAACAGAAAGTAGCCACCCTGGAGGCAATCGTCGAAACCTTCGGCCCGCGCTTCCTCAAAGTCGACAACGACCACCAGACGCTTGCCACCAAGATCGACCGCATGCAAACGTCGCTCGACCGCCTCATCGGCGCGCTCAACACGGCAGGCGTGGTACGCGTCGACGAGCTGAATGACATGTAACGGCAGGGATCAGTGGTCAGGGATCAGGGAACTGCAACATCAACAGCTGTAACCACGGAGGGCCACGGAGGAACACGGAGAACGGCAACTGCAACTGCAGTGGTCGGTGGTTAGTGGTCAGTGGTCAGTGAACTGCAACTTCAACTTCTTTGTCCACGGAGGGCCACGGAGGGCCACGGAGAACTGCAACTTCAACGTCTTTTTCCGTGGAGGGGGTTGGGCGGGGTGGTGCGGAAGTGGGGGAATGTGATTTGACAATATAGAACAAACGTTCTATATTGGCGGCTGAAATGGGTTCCGGCGTTAGCTGGGGGAAGGGATTATGCGAGTGGCTTGTGTTCTGATTACGCATTTGCGGGCAAAGGCGGAGATGAGGCGCAAAGGCGAGGAGAGAGGGGAGAGGAGTGAGGAGAGAGAGGACGGCTTGGACTCCTTGTCCTCGGAGTCCGTCGCCGCTCGGTCGGGGTCACAGGCGCTTTCGGAGCTGGCTTGTGCAGGTGGGCATACCGAGGGGAGAGGGGAGAGGAGTGAGGAGAGAGAGGACGGCTTGGACTCCTTGTCCTCGGAGTCCGTCGCCGCTCGGTCGGGGTCGCAGGCGCTTTCGGAGCAGGCTTGTGAAAATACGGAGGAGATGCGGGCGGAGGAGCCTTCGACTTTGATTGTTGAGCGCGGGGGGAGTGGGGGCGGGACGCCGGTGGTGGTGGACTATTTTCCGGGGGCGGTGGGGGTGAAGGTGGGGATGACGCTGGAGCAGGCGGTGTCGTACCTGGCGGAGACGGTTGTGCTGAATGCGGATGAGCTGTATTACCGGCAGGTCTTTGGCGAGGTGATCCGGGCGCTGCAGGGGGTGAGCGACCGGGTTGAAGGGGCGGAGCTGGGGACGGCTTATGTGCGTATTGACGGTCTGGAAGCACTGTATGGGGGTGAGGAGCAGGTGGTGCAGGCGCTGCTGGAGGCGGTGCCGGCGGATCTGACGGCGCGCATTGGGGTGGCGGATGCGAAGTTTCCGGCGTTTGTGGCGGCGCGCATGCGGGAGCCGGGGGTGTCACACGCGCCGGAGGATGTGCGGGGGTTCCTGGCGCGGTATTCGGTCGAGCTGCTGCCGGTGGAGGCGGATGTGAAGAGCAAGCTGCACCGTTTCGGTCTGTACAGGATGGGGAAGGTGGCGGCGATGGCGGAGCATCTGATCGCGGCCCAGTTCGGACGGGAGGGGAGCCGGTTGTGGGCGCTGTGCAATGGGATCGATGACAGTCCTGTCGTCGCGACGGCGTTCGAGGAGTCGATCGTTGAGGAGATCGCGCTGCCGTTCAACTCGACTTCGATCGAGCTGCTGCTGGTGGCGATGGATACGCTGCTGCGGAGAGGGTATGCACGGCCTGAGCGGGGGGGCAGGGTTGTGGGGGCGGCGACGCTGCAGGGCCGGGCGCGGGGGTGGCCGCCATGGACGTTGCCGGTGGCTTTCAAGGAGCCGGTGGGGCGGTGGGAAGGGGCGGCAGCCTTGGTCAGGAACCGGATTGAGCTGGAGCCGCCGCAGATCCCGGTTGAGGATGTGACGCTGACGCTGTCGGATTTTCGCGGGGGGACAGGGATGCAGATGGGGCTGTTTGAGGATGTGAAGGAGACGGCGGGACGGCGGTTGATGGAGATGGAGAAGCGGCTGCAGGTGCGGATGAACGGGAATCATGTTCTGCACCGCATTGCGGAGGTGGCGCCGTGGCATCCTGCGCCGGAGATGCGGGCGCTGCAGATCCCGATCGATCCGGAGAAGCGGGATGATATCAGGCCGTTGCATGCGCCGGCGCGGGTGGAGGTACGGGAGGGGTCGGGGGGTGAGCCGGCGGAGGTGCAGCTTGGGAAGCGCTGGCGGCGGGTGGCGCGGGTGGCGGACCGGTGGACGTTTGATCTGTGGTGGCTGGCGCAGCCGATTACGCGGGCGTATTACCGGGTTGGGTTGGGGGGGGATGGGGACGCGGGTGGGAATGGTGATGGGCAGGTGACTTTGTTTCGGGATGAGCGGGAGGGGGGGTGGTATCGGCAGAATGGGTGAACTGCAGTTTTTAGTAGGCAGTTTTTAGTTTTTAGTGAACTGCGACTTCAACTTCTTTAACCACGGAGGGCCACGGAGGGGCACGGAGAACGGCAACTGCAACACCTTTTGATCCACGAAGGGCCACGAAGAACCACGAAGAACTGCAACGGCAACTTCAGGAACGGCAACTGCAACGGCAACACCTTTGGAACCACGGAGGGCCACGGAGATGCACGGAGAACGGCAACTGCAACACCTTTTTGTCCACGGAGGGCCACAGAGGGCCACGGAGAACTGCAACGGCAACACCTTTTGATCCGCGGAGGGGCGCGTAGTGGCGGGGGGCGTGGAGCTGCTGGGGGGGTGGGTTGAGACGGTTGGTGGGGGTGGAGACATTGTTGGCTAGACATTTTGCTGGGGAAGAATGAGCACGGTGGTCTAGTAAGGGCGGGGCGTTGCGGGGGCGCAGCCCCCGCACAAGGGAGGGCCGAAGGCCCGACCGCCCAGAAGAGCAGTTTTTAGTAGACAGTTTTTAGTTTTTAGTGGACTGCTGGAGGAGACGGGGTTATGGATGGGGGATATGTTGAGCTGCGGGTGAAGAGCTTTTTTTCTTTTGGGGAGGGGGCGTCGCATCCGCATGAGCTGCTGGCGCAGGCGAAGGCGCAGGGGTATGGGACGCTGGCGCTGACGGACACGAATCTGTGCGGGGCGCTGGAGTTTGCGCGGCTGGCGAACAGTTTGGGGATGCGGGCGATCAGCGGCGGGACGTTGACGCTGACGGACGGGTCGCGGGTGACGCTGCTGGCGAAGACGCGGGCGGGGTATTCGAATATTTCGCGTCTGTTTACGCTGGCGAACGAGGTGGACCGCAGGGAGCCGCGGCTGGATCCGAGGCATCTGGCGGAGCATGCGGAGGGCACGGTGCTGCTGACGGGGGGGCATGACAGCTGTGTGGCGCGGCTGGCGCTGGCGGGGCGGCGGCAGGAGGCGGCGGCGCTGTTGCGGGATTATGCGGGGTGGTACGGCTCTGATTCGGTGTACGCGGCGCTGCAGCAGAATTTTCTGGAGGGGGACACGGTGCGGAACCGCAGGCTGGCGGGGGTTGCGGAGGAGGCAGGCGTGCGGCTGGTGGTGAGCAATGACGTGCATTACCACGCGGCGGAGCGGTACCGGCTGCAGAATGCGCTGGTGGCGATCCGGCTGAACACGACGGTCGACCAGGCGCTGCCGCATCTGCGGCCGAACGGGCATCTTTATCTGAAGCCGGCGGAGGAGATGGCGGGTCTTTTTGCTGAGTTTCCGGAGGCGGTGGCGAACACGGTGGAGATTGCGGAGCGGTGCGCGTTCGATTTGGGCACGGACCTGGGGTATACGCTGCCGAAGCCGGCGCTGCCGGAGGGGTATACGGCGGAGGGGTATCTGCGGGAGCTGTGCTACGAGGCGGCGGTGCGGCGCTACGGCGCGGTGACAAGGCAGATCACGGCGCGGCTGGAGGAGGAGTTCAGTCTGATCGGGCGGCACGGGCTGGCGGGTTTTCTGCTGCTGTACCGGGAGATCGTGATGATCGCGCAGGAGATCATGGAGGAGAGAGGAAGGCCTTCGGAGCTGGCGGGGCGGGAGCCGCCGGGGCGCGGGCGGGGGTCGTCGGTGGCGCTGCTGGTGGGGTATCTGATCGGGATCAGTCATGTGGACCCGCTGAAGTGGAATCTGACGCTGGAGCGGTTTCTGTCGGCGGATATGACGGTGCTGCCGGACATCGATCTTGATTTTCCGCGGGCGCTGCGGGACGAGCTGATCGAGCGGGTGCACGAGCGGTTCGGGCCGGAATATGCGGTGCTGGCGGGTGCGATCGCGACGTACAAGATCAAGGGGGTGCTGCAGGATCTGGGCAAGGCGCTGGGGCTGCCGCAGGAGGAGCTGCGGCTGCTGTCGAAGCAGATGCGGTCGCATGATGCGGGGCGTCTGCGGGAGGAGATGGAGCAGCTGCCGGCGTTCAGCCAGCGGGTGAATGCGTGCGGGTGGCGGGAGCTGATCGAGCTGGGGCCGCAGCTGATGGGGGCGCCGAAGCTGCTGAGCCAGCATGTGGGGGGGATGATCCTGAGCAGCTCGCCGATTCCGGAGATGGTGCCGGTGCGGGCGGGGGCGATGGAGGGCCGGTTCATCATGGACTGGGATAAGGACAGTGTGGCGGACGCGGGTTTTGCGAAGATCGATATTCTGTCGCTGCCGGTGCTGGACCAGCTGCAGGAGGCGCTGGATCTGGTGGAGGCGCGGGAGGGGAGGCGGCCGGACTTGAGCCGGATCGATCCGGAGGACGAGAAGGTGTACGACATGATCAATGCGGGGCTGTCGAAGGGGATCTTTCTGCTGCAGTCGCCGGCGCAGCTGAAGATGGGGCAGCGTCTGCGCTCGCGCAATCTGCTGGACCTGGCATACCAGGTGGCGCTGATCAGGCCGGGGGTGGGGGTGCAGGGGAGCGCGGTGTCGCAGTTTGTGGAGAGGTACCGGCATGGGGCGGAGTGGGAGTATGATCATCCGCTGGAGGAGCGGGCGCTGGCGCGGGGGTACGGGGTGATCGTGTGGCAGGAGCAGGTGGTGCAGCTGATCACGGATGTGGCGGGGCTGACGGCGGCGCAGGCGGATGAGATCCGGCGGGCGTTTGCAAGGAGCAACAATGAGCATCTGATCGCGCTGCATTGGGAGCAGTTTCGCGAGGGGGCGCGAGGGCGGGGTGTTCCGGAGGAGACGGCGCGCACGATTTTTGCGAAGATCAACGGGCATTACATGTTCCCGGAAAGTCATTCGCATGCGTTTGCGATCACGGCTTTCCAGGCGGCGTGGCTGAAGTGCTATTACCCGCTGGAGTTTTTTGTGACGTTGATGAATAACCAGCCGATGGGCTTTTACCCGCTGGAGACGCTGAAGCAGGATGCGCGGCGGTTCGGGATCCCGTTTCGCAATCCGTGCGTGAACCGGAGCGAGGTGCGGTGCACGCCGGAGGAGGGGGCTGTGCGGATGGGGCTGGTGTTCACGAAGGATGTGGGGGAGGCGTGGGCGAGGCGGGTTGTGGAGGAGAGAGAGCGGAACGGGGCGTACATGAGCACGAGCGACGTGGTGCGGCGGACGGGGATGACGGACCAGGCGGTGCTGTCGCTGGCGATGGCGGGGGCGTTTGACGGGATCGCGAGCAACCGGCGGGAGGCGCTGTGGGATGCGGGTCTGACAGTGCGGTCTACGGGGAACGGGCAGGGGGCGCTGTCGCTGGCGCGGACGGGGAGCGCGGCGGCGTTGACGGATTTTGATGCGCGCGAGCAGATGATCGGGGAGTACCAGGTGCTGGAGATCTATCCGAAGGGGCATTTGATGGAGTTTGTGCGGCCGTCGCTGGCGGGGCATGTTCTGGCGTCGGTGGATGTGGAGAGGCAGGATGAGGGGGCGGCGGTGACGGTGGCGGGGTGGCCGGTGGCAAGGCAGCATCCGCGCGGGCGGGATGGGACGGTGTTTGTGACGATTGAGGATGAGTTCGGCGATGTGCAGATTATTCTGTGGGGGGATGTGTTTGCGCGCTATAGCCGGGAGGTGGACAGCCAGGTGATCGAGGTGAGAGGGACGGTCTCGAAGTGGGACGGGACGACGAATGTGATTGTTACTTCGTTGCGGGCGATACGGGTGGGGGTGAAGATGCCTCGTGCGCACGACTGGCGATGAACTGCAGTGGTCGGTGGTCAGTGGTCAGTGGTCAGGGGTCAGGGATCGGAACTGAAGGGAATCAGGAGGTGGGTGGCTTTATGGAAGAGGGTCAGAGGACACGTGTAAGGTCTTACAGGGATTTGATGGTTTGGCAGAAGTCGATGGATTTGGCGGTTCGGACTTACGAGCTTACGAGGAGGTTTCCTTCGGAGGAGAAGTATGGGCTTGTCTCCCAGATGCGACGGGCGGCGGCCTCGGTGCCGGCGAACATTGCGGAAGGGCAGGCGAGGCGATCAGCAAAGGAATATCTTCAGATGCTTGGTATCGCGAGGGGCTCTTTGGCCGAGATAGAAACTTTTTTGGCATTGTCCGAAAGACTGGGAATGACCAGAAGCGAGACCAGCGAGAGCTTGTTGGAAGACTGCGCGGAGATTAACAGAATGATGAATGGACTGATGCGCGCACTGTCGAGTAGGGGGTAAAACTGCGGAGGTCATTGGTCAGTGGTTAGGGTTCAATCGGCGTTCAAAGGACCCGATTTGCAAGTGCGCCCCCGGAAGTCACATTCCAAGAATTTCTGCCGTGCTGCTGGTAGACGCGATGGTCGGTAATGGTCCAGCCGTAATCGGGTTCGAGCTCGTCCTCGTCGGTACCAACACGCACGAAACTCAACGTAAACGTATTGCCTGCGTCTGCCGGGGGCGACAGGACGGACAGGTAGCCGGTGTTCTTTTCCAGAGCAGGGCAGTCATCGTCGCCGCCTTCGTTTGGCGCGAGAAACTCGAACACACGGTTCTGCAAGGCTTCCCGGACCGTCCCATCGTCTTCAAGTGACACATTGCAAAGCACGTCCCCGCGTATCTCCAGACTCGTAATGAAGTGGGGCAAGGCACTATGCAGCGTTGCCGTCGAGTGCGTGGATAGGGGTCCACCCGTAACCGCTATCACGTAGACACCGATTGAATGCAGATCGTATTCACGCTCTCTACTGCTTGCATTGAACGGCTGGCCGTGCCTCCTGTTGGGAGGTTCGAGGGTCTCTGAGCTTCCTGGACGGTCGTGCAGGTTTGAGACGAGTTCGACTGCCATTTTCTGATCCTGGAATACAGCTGTCCCTCCCTGGACATCGACCACTTGAATTTGCTGGCGTGCAAGACTGAAATCGCCGTGCGCCGTGTTGGAGCCCTGGCGCTTCTCCTCGCTCCGTATCGCCTTACCCTTGACTCTGTACACTTCATCCAGCGCGCCGGCGGTCGTGCCGGGGTAGACGGTTGTGATGCTGGCTGTGTCGGTCACCAGCGCCGTCATCTCCGATTCGCCCAGGGCGGGCAGGATCTGGTAGCTGGTAACTGTCGCAGCGACCACGGCCGGCGCATCCCAGTTGAGGATGACGCCGCCGTTTTGGACTATGGAGGGGGCCAGATTGGAGGGAACCAGCTCCGCTGCGCCGGGTGTGGCATCCGGCGGCGTCTCCGCCAGGACAGACGCCGACCGTGCGCTGGCGCCGTGCGCGTTGACGGCGATGACGTGATAAGTGTAATACTTCTCCGGCTCCACACTGCCGTCAGTGTGGCTCGTCGCCGATGAGCCTGTGCCGGTCGCGATCGTGGTGAATTCACCGATCGGATCGAAGTCGCCGTTGTGCCGCAGCACCAAGTAGTGCGTGATGATGCCTGACAGTTTCAGATTAAATGCCGTCTTTCCCACGTTTGATATCGGGTTGCAATATAGTATACTCGATCCGTGTGTAATTTAACGTGAAATTGTGTCAATTCTCTCTGATTTCATGTGTAATTTCACGTTCCTTCTGCAATTTTTCGAGCCGGCTCCCCAACTTGTCACAGTTTCAACCGCTGCGGGCCGCATGGGCTCGCGGGGCGCCACACTTAGAAGAGGTTGAGAATATGAACCGCGCCGAACGGCTTGAACGTGAGGTAGCGATACTGCGGGACCGACTCTCGAAACTGAGTGAGGCTAGCCTGCGCATCAACGAAACGCTGGACTACCAGTCGGTGCTCCAGAAGGTATTGGACAGCGCCTGTTCCCTGACCGGAGCTCGCTACGGGGTCATCACCCTTATGGACGATTCGGGAAAAGTGGAGGACCATCTGTTCTCGGGACTGACCCCCGAGCATACCGCGGAGTTCAAGGAGTTGCCCGAACTGCTGACCTTCTTCGACCACCTCAACAGGCTTGAGGCGCCGTTGCGCCTGAGTGACTTTCACAGCTACGACTGCCAACTGGGCCTTCCCGAGATCTCTCCACCGATGCCTGTGAGCGATCCCCTGCCCTTTCTGGCGGCGCCGATCCGCTATCTGGGAGAGGGCATTGGGGCCTTCTACGTCGGCGAGAAGGGGCGGGAGTTCACCCCTGAGGACGAGGAGACCCTGGTCATGTTCGCTTCCCAGGCGGCGCTGGTCATCGCCAACGCCCGCAGGCACCGTGACGAGCTGCGGGTGAGAGCCGACCTGGAGACCCTGGTGAACACGGCTCCTGTGGGCGTCGTCGTTTTCGACGCCACGACCGCGGACGTTGCATCCATCAACCAGGAGATGAGAAGGATCGTCAGCGGCCTACACGGACCGGACAGTTCTGCGGAGGAGATTCTCGGGCTGCTGACGTTGCGGCGGGAAGACGGGCGCGAGGTCTCCTTACAGGAGTTTCCGTTGACGTATTTGCTGAGCATCGTGGAGACGGTGCGGGCCGAGGAGATCGTGCTGCGGGCCCCCGACGGCCGCTCCATCACGACATTGTTGAATGCCACGCCCATTCTCACGAAGGAAGGGGAGGTCGAGTCATTCGTCATCACCTTTCAGGACATGACACCCTTGGAGGACCTGGAGCGGCTGCGGGCTGAGTTCCTGGCGATGGTGAGCCATGAGCTGAGGACACCGCTGAGCACGATCAGGGGGTCGGTGGACACGCTGCTGGAAGCCGCTTCCGAACTGGACTCGGCAGAGATGACACAGTTTCACCGCATCATTCGAGATCAGTCCGACAGTATGCGACACATGATTGCCGACCTGCTGGATGTTGCCCGTATCGATATCGGTACACTGCCTGTTGACCCCAAGCCGTCCGAGGTCTGGCATTTGGTGGACGAGGCGAGGAACTGGTTCGAGGGCGGAGGGGGGCGGCACAGCCTGGAGATGGACATTTCCCCGCACCTGCCGCAGGTCATGGCTGACTGGCGGCGCATCGTCCAGGTTCTGGGCAACCTGCTGGCCAACGCGGCCAGACACTCACCCCAGTCGTCGGCCATCAAGGTAACGGCGAAGCAGGACAGCGTTTACGTGGCGATCTCAGTCTCAGACAGCGGTGTGGGCATACCATCCGAGCGGCTGCCGCACCTGTTCAGGAAGTTCTCCAGACTTGATGGCAAGGGGCAGATAGGAGACACCGGCCTGGGCTTGGCCATTTGCAAGGGAATCGTTGAGGCGCACGGGGGCCGCATCTGGGCCGAAAGCGGCGGAACTGGTCTCGGCAGCCACTTCACCTTTACCATACCGGCGATTGAGGCGGCTGTAACCGCTGCTTCGCGGCCCTCCGGTGGCGCGCAGAGGTTGAGGGGAAGTGGACCCTGCATCCTCTGCGTCGACGACGATCCCCAGATGCTCAGATATGTGAAGGACGCTCTCTCCAGAGAGGGATTCCAGCCCATTGTGACCGCGGATCCGGAGGAAGTCTTCGCCCTGATAGAGAAGAAAAAACCGCGCCTGATCCTCCTCGATCTGGTCCTGCCGGGCAGAGACGGCCTTGAGCTGATGAGGGAAATCCGCGAGTTTGCGGATGTTCCGGTTATCTTTTTGTCGGTGTACGGTCAGGACGAAGTGGTGGTCAGAGCATTCGACATGGGCGCAACGGACTACATCGTGAAACCTTTTTCAACCACGGAATTGGCAGCCAGGATAAGAGCCGCCCTGCGCAGACAAGCCGTGCCTGCAATGTTCCAGCCTTCCGAACCCTATCAGCTGGAAGACCTGCAGATCGATTTCGTCCAAAACAGGGTTACCGTTGCCGGGCGTCCGGTACGGCTCACCGACATGGAGTACCGGATGCTGGTTGTCCTTTCAGCCAGCGCAGGCAGTGTTCTACCCAACATGCACCTGCTGAAGCAGGTCTGGGGCCTGGGAAAAACCGGCGGCTACGGGCCGGTGCGCAACATAATCCGGAGGTTGCGCAGGAAGCTAGGGGACGACGCCAGAAAGCCCACCTACATCTTCAATGAGCCAAGAGTCGGCTACTACATGCCAGAGGGCGTGTGACGACCGACCATGGCGGTCACCGGATTGAGCAAGTCTTTCAAGTTCATACGGATTCTTCTCGTCTCAGTTGCGGGGTTGACGCAGCCATTTCAGGTCCTTAAAGGACTTCGCGGACCCAACACCACTGTTCAGATCCACAGCCCACGTTTCGCTACAGCCAATAGGAGCAGTGGCTCGTCACGATGCGACTGTCAGCTCGAAGGCATTCTGGATTCACCACCTCCTTGAAGGCAGTTGGTGGGAGGTTGTCAGGAGCGGGTCCCGTTGCTTGAGCATGCATGAACGAGCGGGACGGGACGGTGTTCGTGACGATCGAGGATGCGTTCGGCGATGTGCAGATTATTCTGTGGGGGGATGTGTTTGCGCGTTATAGCCGGGAGCTGGACAGCCTGGTGATCGAGGTGAGGGAGACGGTCTCGAAGTGGGACGGGATGTCGAATGTGATTGTTACTTCGTTGCGGGCGATTCGGGTGGGGGTGAAGATGCCGCGGGCGCACGACTGGTATGGAGCACTGCGGTTCTTAGTAGTCAGTTTCTAGTTTTTGTGAACGGCGGTCGCGGGAGGAATCGGAACTGGGGGAGGGGACTGATTCATTGCCTGAATCAGGATTTGCAGGATTTTTTTGGATCTTCAGAATGCGAGAGTGGGTGGGTCAGGGACCAGTTGATAGATCCACGAAGGACGCGAAATGGCACGGAGGAACCATTTGCGATCGACAAAGATTATTGTCTTCCAGTACAAGAATCATGCGAGAAACATTGCATTTGGTCTCGCAGGCGGCTTGACTCAGTCACGATTGGGATGGCGTGCTGCGGAGGTAAAGAGGGCCCAGTTACTTATGACAGCAAGATTCCGAGAAGATGAAAGTGGACCAGATTCCCTTCACGTAAGTATAGGGGAAATTGAACAACTGGGTGGAGTTACACGGGGGCAGTGAGCTCCCTGGCCGCGCTTTCGAAAACTCCTTCGCTTGCAACACCGGGGGGGAAGGTTTCTCCTGCATGCAAGGTAACACTCTGATTGGGATCTTTCACTGAGCGGTACAGGCCTGGCTTGCTACATATTTGCCCCGAAATTCCAGCTATGCGTTCCTCGGTCGGGCGATTCTCCCCTGGACGATCCTGCAAGGGGGATGAGCCGCGCGCTTTCCTCTTCTTGTCCACAAGAAAACTGTGAAGAGTGCCACAACAATGAGGGCACTTACAACTGCATCCAGAATCTGAACCTCCACGCGATGCTGACCGGACTACCAATAGAATCTTCCACCGTTACGAATTCAGTGCATTGGCAACTAGAAGGATGGGAGATTTTCGGAGTCAGGTGGGGAAGAGAAGATCCCTTCAAGGTCTATTTGCTGCAGCGGCTGAGAAAGACCCCGAATATTCGGATCGCCTCCCCTGCGCCTACACACTGAGAAGCAGCCGAAGCGTCAGCCTGTCCAGCGACGAAGGAGCTCTACGCTCCCTGGTTGGATTGAGAACGCCGAAGCCATTGGTTTCCAGTGCGCCGGGGTTTTCTGCTTGGTGAAGTCTGGCCGTCCCCCGTTCCACGGTACCGCGTATGCTAGTTGTCGGGTTCCGAGTTAACGCCGAGGCGCACAGGGGACTGGCCAGGAAGATCATATCGTCCACAGTGGATCATCGAGCAGCTCCAGCAGTTTCTCCTTCGCGTCAGGGAGAAGCTTGTCGTAGTCGTGGAGTTCATCCAATTGGGGGACGGCTCTGAAGTGGCCATCGGTAACAGTCGGGAATACGCCTATTCTGCCACCGACGATGATCACCCAATATTTGTGATTATGAGTCGAGCACATCTTCCCTCCCATCCTCACGACCAGTCTCTTGAGCATCAGGAAAGGCGGTTTAGGCCGGGTCACATTCATCGAGTTCGACTCTCTTCCATTTTTTGCGAATCGGTTTGCCTACTGTTTCGGGCACGAGGCAGCTCAGATCGTAACGGGTTGACGCCGGCGCGCGCGGGGGCGCGTAGGTCGTTCATCACCATTCCGGAACTGTCATTTGCCCGTCTCCATCATCTCCAGATGCAGTTGGCCTTTGCAGAAGGTAAGCGTTTTCCGCTTAGTAGGTCGAGACGCCTATGGGGGTTGTTGAGGGTCGAGACTTGCGCTACCGCTACCTCAGAGTCAGCATGAGTTCACGGGGAGGGAGCTCTGCTGATGGAAGTGCGCAGCCGTCTCAAGTGGCCGCCGTCGGGATCGCTGTCGAGGGGTTCAAAGATCCGGCATCTGCCGGACTGAATCCGGCAGTTGAACGGTAATACGCTCCGCCCTCGTTGCGACGGCGGACATACACAGGCATTGTGTTACTGGCCACTGTGCCAGCTGAGGTTGGTCAGGACGAGGCGTTTACCAAGAACAGGAATTCGGGAAGACGTCGGATTCAGTTAGTGACGAATCCTTGAAGAGATACGGATATTCCTATACATTCCTGGGTACATACTTTGTAATTATAATGCCTACGTGTGTCGTTTTTGTGACGATGACACGTGTTTTTGTATCATTCCTGTGACAATATCGCGAAAAACAAGGGTCGCTTCGACCGAATCCGCAGGGAACTCAGAATCACCACATCCTTGGGCGCGCTGATGGTTCCGGGTTCTGGGAGTGTGCATGTAAGGCAATGGTGAGATGATGAAAAGTGGAGAAAGCAATCAGGAGATCGAAGCCTTGCGCCGGCGCATGTCGTTGTTTTACGAGGCGATACAGCGCATAAACGAGAGCCTGGACTTCGAAAATGTATTGCAGGAGGTGGTAGACAGTGCGAGGGAGCTGACCGGAGCTCGATACGGGGTGATCGTTTCTCTGGACAGCGCGGGGCAACGGGAGGAAGGCCTAATCACCTCCGGAATGACCAGCGAGGAACGGAAGCGCTTCGTGGTGACGCCGGACAGTCTGCAATTCTTTGAGTATCTAAAGGTTCTGCCGGGACCGTTAAGGATTCCCGATTATTCCGCCCTCATTAGGGGGCTGGGGCTGCCAGACATTCAGCCCGTCCCGGCGGAGGCTTTCCTGTCTGCTCCCATTCGTTACCGGAGGGAGGTAATTGGCAACATCTTTTTGGCCAGGGGGATGGAAGGGCAAGAATTCAGCCAGCAGGATGAGGAGACCCTCGTGATGTTTGCCGCCCAGGCAGCGTTTGTCATTTCCAATGCTCGCCGGTATCGGGAGGAACAGCGGGCCAGGGCCGGCCTGCAGACGCTAATTGACACCTCGCCCGTAGGCGTCGCCGTATTTGATGCGCGCACTGGCGAGCTGGGGCACCTGAACCGTGAGGGCCGCAGGATCGTCGAGGCGGTGCGGGGTCCCGGGCAGACAGATAAGGAACTCCTGGAAATTGTCACCTTCAGGCGGGAGGACGGGCGGGAGATATCCCTGGAGCAGTTTCCCTTAGTGCGGGCGCTGAGCGGCAGCGAGACGCTACGTGCTGAGGAGATGGTCCTGTCTGTGCCTGACGGTCGGTCGATCACTGTTCTGATCAATGCGACGCCGATTCGCACGGAAACCGACGAGGTGGAGTCGATGGTTGTGACCTTACAGGACATGACACCATTGAAGGACCTGGAGCGGATGCGGGCGGAGTTCCTTGGGATGGTGAGCCACGAGCTGAGGGCGCCGTTGACTTCGATCAAGGGGTCCGCCGACACATTACTTGAGTCTTTTACGGCCCTTGATCCCGTCGAAATGGTTCAGTTTATTCGCATCATCAAGACTCAGGCCGAACGCATGCGGGACCTGATCAGCGAACTATTGGATGTGGCGGGAATCGAGACGGGTACGCTGTCGGTCGCTCCTGTTCCGGTGCAGGTGTCCACGTTGGTGGATGAAGCCAGGAACACGTTTCTGAGCGGAGGAGGCCGGGACAACCTCGCCATTGACATTGAGCCGAACCTGCCTTGGGCGATGGCGGACAGGAGACGCATCGTGCAAGTTTTGGGCAATCTGTTTGCAAACGCCAGCAGATATTCCCCTGGGTCTTCGCAGATTGAGGTAAGAGCGGGGCATGATGACAGATTCGTCATGATGTCAGTGGCTGACAGAGGGCGTGGCATACCGTCAGACCGCCTGCCATTGCTGTTTCGAAAGTTTTCGCGGGATTCCGATGAGGGTAATGAGGGCAGTTCCGGCCTCGGCCTTGCCATATGCAAGGGGATCATTGAAGCGCATGGCGGGCGCATTTGGGCCGAAAGCGATGGAACCGGAAAGGGTTCCAAGTTCACTTTCACGCTGCCAACTACCGGTGCCCCCAGCGCCGGGGCGGAACGGGAGCTACACGCCGTGTCCAACGGAGCGAGGCGTGCCAAGCTGGATAAGGCACACATTCTAGTCGTGGACGACGACCCGATGACCCTCCGCTACGTCCGCGACACCTTGGCGAATGCAGGCTACACTCCTGTCGTCACCGCTGATCCCGGGGATGCTTTCCGCATTGTTGATGAAAAGCCGATCCGACTTGTGCTGTTGGACCTGATGATGCCCGGGATCGACGGGATCGAGCTGATGAGAAACATCTTAGACATTGTCGAGGTACCGGTCATTTTTCTTTCGGCCTACGGCCGCGACGAGATAATTGCCAGAGCCCTGGAATCCGGGGCTGCCGATTACATGGTCAAACCCTTTTCTCCAACCGAGCTGACTGCAAGGGTCGGGGCGGCATTGCGTAGACGGCTGGCTCCGGTCCGGGGAACGGATTCTGAACAGTTTGTTCTGGGGGACCTTACAATCAACTATGCCGAACGCCACGTCGCGGTGGCAGGCCGACCGGTGCATTTGACTGCAACGGAGTACAAACTGCTTATAGAGCTCTCGGTCAATTCCGGGCGGGTATTGACTCACGAGCAACTGTTACGGAAGGTGTGGGGCTTGCCCTCCTCCAGCCGCAGTGGCGCTATCCGCACTTTTGTAAAGAGACTGCGCAGCAAGTTGGGTGACAACTCCACCGACCCCAAATACATACTGGCTGTACCCCGAGTCGGCTACCGAATGCCTAAGGGTGAGAATCGGAGACTTTCGGGCGGCTCGCGTTGACGGATCAGAAAGGCAGGAAGCGGTGCTCGGTATGGGACCCTGCGCCGCCGGAGGAGGCATTGAACTGCGGTTCTTAGTAGTCAGTTCTTAGTTTTCAGTGAACACCAGTCGCGGGGGTATAGGGATTGGGGGAGGGAGGGCTGATTCGTTGTCTGAATCAGGATTTGCGGGATTCTTTGGGGATTTTCGGGATGGCAGGCGAGCTGGGCGGGGTGTAATCCGGAGGATCTCTTTTCGGGATCGGTCAGAAAAAGGACTGTACTCAGGGACAGTGGGGCGGGGTACACGCTGCTTATTTGGCTTGCTCCGCCAGGAGAGTTCTTACGGATGGGACTAGCTCGGTGGGTATTTCCATCACTGTTATTTTTGGGTCTTCGAATGCGGCTTCGTCTTCGGCGATAGTCTCTTCGTCGGTCTGGGATTCGTAATGCTGAATTTGGCGGCGGACGCGTTGCAGGTCCCAGCCTGGAGGGTAGTTGTTGGGGTCTTTCATTTTCTTCTCCTGCTGATGTGGCATCGATAGGAGGCGGGCTGTCGGCCTCTCAGTTTGTTTGCCTCTCAATATGTCTCAATATGAATGCGTCATCCTGGACAGCTTGCTACGGGCTGTTTGCGGCTGCATGTGCGGGGACTTTGTCTTTGACCGCGCCCCATGCGCCGAGGGCCAGGCCGAGGACGACGATGGCGAGGGCTACGTAGGAGACGTCGCGCAGGCCGGCGAGCTGGGCGGCGGCGGCGGCTTGGGTCACGCCGCCGCTGAATTCGGGGCCGGCATAGTGGGAGACGCGGACGGCCCAGAGCGCGCCGAGGGCGGCGACGCCTGAAGTGCGGCCGAGCGTGCGGCCGATGGTGTTGAGGCCGCTGGCGACGCCGAGCCGCTCCCGGCGGACCGCTCCCATCACTGCGCTGTTGTTGGGCGACTGGAAGAGGCCCATGCCGAGCCCCAGCGGCGTGACCCGCAGGATGAAGCCTAGAATGGTCGTTTCGACACTCAAGGTGCTGACTGTGTAACAGCCAATTCCCAACAGGATCAGCCCGGCGCCGGCGATAAAGTGGTATGAGAATCGATCTGACAACGCTCCTGCAACCGGAGAGGCCAGCCCAAAGAAGAGGTAGGTGACCGCCAACAGGAGACCGACGACAGAAGGTTCCAGCGACAGCAGATTTGTCAGATAGAAGGGGAAGATCAGGGTGACGCCACCGAGCACGACGAAACTGATCAGACGGGTCGACAAGCTCAGGCTGAACTGGGGGTTGCGGAAGATGGTGAGATCGATCAGCGGTTCCTGGACCCGCCTCTCTGTGTGGATGAAGAGCGCCAGCGTGAGCAGGGAGAACGCGAACAGGCCGATCATCGAGGGCGAGCCATAGCCGTTGCTTTCGCCGACGGTCAGGAAGAGCATGAGAGCGAGGAGGCCGATCGAGAAGGCGACGGCGCCGGTCCAGTCGAACCGCTCTTTGCCGCGAGGACGGTCTTTGGGCAGGTAGAGCCAAGCCAGGATCAAGCTGATACAACTGAGGGGGAAGCCGACGAAGAAGGTCCAGCGCCAGGAGAGGAGGTCGAGCAGGACGCCGCCGAGGAGAGGGCCGGCGACTCCGCCGGCAGAGACGGAGGCGCTGAAGAGGCCCAGGGCCTTGCCCCGCTCGTTTCTGGGGAAGGTCTCGGTGACGATTCCCATGCTCAGGGCGATGGCAAAGGCGCCGCCGACAGCCTGTACGACGCGAAAGGCCAGCAGGAGCTCGATGTTGGGGGCCAGCCCAGCCAGAATGGAGCCGAGGGCAAAAGCGATTGTACCCCAGAGGAAGATGGGCTTGTGGCCCAGCATATCGCCCAGGCGGCCTACGGTGGGCGATATGGCGGTCTGTGTCAGGGTAAAGGAAAGAAGGACCCATTGGACGAGGGCAAAGTCTACGTTGAACTCTACGACCAGGGTCGGCAGGATGACGTTGGCTATGCCGATATTGAATGAGGCCAGGAAAACGCCGGAACTCAGCGCGGCGAAGATGAGCCACTTGCGGTCAATTGGCGGTGCCAGAAGGGTTCTTGTCATGGGGCGTGTAAGGCGCTTTGGGGCTTGCCGGGGTGTTTAAGGTCGACGCGGCCGGGGAGGATTTTCTGCCAGGGTTCATATCATGCTGAACTTTACGGTGTCCGGCACGGGTGAACGCAGGCGGGCTGGCTCCCTCCCCGGGCAGGGGTGGAGAGAGGCGTGGGTGTAATTTGGATTTTCGGCTGACATTGAAATGCACTTGGCCCCGATTTGCTATTCGTCTTCCGGATGAAGCGGCCGCCGGTGACAGGAATCAAGAGACCGGTGCGTAGATCGGCTCCATCGGAGGCCTGGGACCGGACGGCCAGGCATAGCTATTGGGACACTCTTTGGACTGGATGCGCACTGTTTCCTGATAGCCAAGACTGCATATCGACCTCTCGCTTTCCTATTGAGTTTAATCGCGTCCGGGCTGGGGTAACAAAGTCCTGGGGTCCTTGAACCCGCCTCGACGCTCGTATGCCGATACGTCCGGGCCATCAGATGTGTATGCATGAACTGTTGGCGTTGGGTAAGCAGCTTGGATCCTGGCCGCGTACATTGGAGCACGGGCCATAGAGGAACATGAAACTTTTGACCTAGCAGGTTGAGGGCTGTTCGATTGCCAGTAAAGTGCCACGACTCGACAGAGGCCGGCTGGCTCAGACGGTACGGGGAATGGCGTATGAACTAAGCGGTGGCCTCGCCGACTTATGAGAACAACGTACTTAGTTTCGGAGGCGGGTGCGGCTGGGCGGTAGAAAGCGGGCGTGGGGGTCAGATATTCTCACCTATTTTTTCAAGGCTGAAGGTGAAGGTTGTCGGCGCGGTCCAATGTCCGGACTGGTATGTCAGGAAAGTCCCGTATTTCAGGATGATATCGGCTCCGCCGCTATGCTGCACCATGCCATGAAAGAGCATATTGAGTCCGGCCATCTCGTGGGACGCCCACCTCATTAATTCGGGATGGATGGCGCTGTTCCATACAGTGTGATCGAAACTTTTCCACCGGGACTGTTGCCATTGGCATACAGGATTCGTACCACTTCGCCGTGGCGGCCGGAGTCGAAACTGGTTCTCCAGTTGATGCCGGTCTAGCCTGCCAGGTATAGGCTGGCCATCTCCTCGTCCATGCATTTGGCTGCGATGAGCCAATCTCGAATGGCGGGATCCATCGCACGCACAGTTCCGCCCAAACTTTCGTGATAGCTCAATATCAGTGAGAAAAACCTTTCGATATCGATTGGATCATTTTTCGATCCGGGATATTCATCTATTTCAGCCTTCAGTTCCCGATGACTCGTCAACAGGGCTTGGTGCCAGTCGCTCACTTCCGCCGGAGGGCTCACCGATTCCAGAAACTCTATCAGGAGGCCCAGACCATCTGAAAACTCGCCATAGGTAATCTCTCCGTCCTCTTCTGCCGTCTCGGTGGAGGCGAATTCGGCGCAGAATGCCGCGTACTCGTCGAGAGACATTTGACGGTTTTCCGGCGCCGGCTCTGGCGTATTGGGCGCTGCGGGCGCGGGTGTTGGCTCAAGCGTTGGTGTTGGTTCTGGTGCTTGCGTTGGCTCTGGTGTTTGCGTCGGTTCTGGTGCTTGCGTCGGTTCTGGTGCTTGCGTCGGTTCAGGTGTTTGTGTCGGTTCGGCTGTTTGCGTTGGGGCAGTCGTCTGCGTTGGAGCCGACGCGGCAGGGACCGACTCCTCCGAGACTTCCTCACTTCCATTACAGGCTGCAAGCGTTGCGGCAGTGAATAGTACCGCCAGTAATGAGCAGGCCCAGCGCAGGCGAGCAGAGTGCGTTTTCACTTTTGTCCTCCTTCAGCGGCTTATATCTGAGGAGCGGCGTCGGACGAAGCCGTCGTTCGATTCAGTCGTCATTGTCGGAAGAGTCTCAATCGGAAGGCAGTACTTCGAAGTGTGAGCATCCTCCTCTGTTGCAGGCGGCGACCCAGTAGAAGTTGCGTCTGTCGAGCTCCGTGTGGGTGAAGGTGGTCTCGGTAAGGCCGGTGGCCAGTTGTTTGCAGATGGTGGAGAAGCCATCGGAATAGACTATACAGGCGTTGCCAAAGGCGTGGTGATGATAGAGGTTGTAGTAGTCGGCTTCGTCGACCGGATCCCAGCTGACGACGATGGAAGAGCCTTCGGGGGCGAAGGTGAGGTTGGAGGGGACAGGGGGAATGTCCTCGACTGGCCTGACGGGGCTCTCTGCCTGAAAGGGCGAGCAGCCGACGCTGCTGCAAGCGGCGACCCAGAAGTTGGTGCGTTTTTCGGGGTCGACGTGCGTGTAGGTGGTCGTGGTGAGATTGGCGGCCAGAAGGTCGCAGCCGCCAGATGTGCCGTCGGATTCTACCATACAGAAGATGGAGGATCTGTGGTGATAGTAAAGGTTGTAGTAGTCGGCGCCTTCAACCGGATCCCAGAAAAGTATGACTGATGTTCCTTCGAAGGCGTAGGTAAAGTTTGACGGCGTGGGGGGGAAGTCTAAGCCGAGTCTGACGGGAGAGCCAGCAGGCGGGCTGGCTGTGTTTTCGGAGATGAGGGGTGAGCAGCCGCTGCTGTTGCAGGCGCGCACCCAGTAGAAATTTCGGCCACCGGGGGGTTCGACGTGCGTGTAGGTGGTCTCGCCGTGGACTGTGGCCAGCTGCCGGCAGAATTTTGGACTGGCGAGGTGGGTTAAGCGGCAGCGCGAATCGTAGAAATCGTCATGATAGAGGATGTAGTGGTCGGCGCCGGCGACCGGATCCCAATGGAGAATGATCGAGGAACCCTGGAGTGTGTAGGAGAGATTGGACGGTGTGCTGAGAGCGCTATTGAGTGGAAAACGGCCTCTCGAGGTGTCGCAGTAGCCAATGCTGACGTCGATCTTTACGCCGGTGGGGGCTTGGCTGATCAGTTCATGCAGATCTCGCAGAATGCCCTTTTCAAGGTGGGCGAACTGGTTGGGGAAACAGCCGCTGAAGTTATTGCCGAAGACGTAGAGGTTGGTGATGTTTGCAGCGTTTTCCCATTCAAGTGGGAACTGACCTGTCAGGTTGTTGTCTCTGAGGTTGAGGTAAAGGAGCTCTGGAAGTGTACCCAGCTCTGGTGGGAGTTCGCCGGTCAGGTCGTTGTTTTTGAGGTGGAGCCGGGAAACGCAGCCGTTTTCTGCGGTGGTCACACCGAACCAGGTTGAGAGAGGTTGCTGGCTGAGCCAGTTGGTGTTGTCGTGCCAGTTCGGTCCGTCGGTGGCGTTGTAGAGGGCGGTTAAGGCGGCTCGATCGGTCTCGGCGCAGGAGGTGGGTGCCGCTTGAGAAAGGCGGGAGTCGTCCGCGGGTCTGGGATCGTTGCCGCAGGAAGAAAGGGTGGCAACCAGAATGAGAACTGTCAGGAGTGCAGCGAACCTGCTGCGGAAGATGGAAGGGCGCGCCATATGTATCTCTTCATATGGCACCGGAAAAGAGGCGGTCGTTATGGGGAGTCAAGGCATTCAACTCCCTAGTACTGTTCATTTGTATCGAATTGTATATGTTTTGTCAAGTTATCCGGAAGGGCGATATCGGTGTCAGTGGGGAAGGGATCCCTAGTTGCACGCCATGGACCAGAGCTTGGAGTTCGCTGACTGGCAAGAATGCGAGGGACGTTGAGGCGGAGCTGCTGGCGGTCGATGCGGGAAACTGAACTCTGAAGGGACTCGCTGAACACAGTGCCAAATGGAACACAGTGCCAAATGGAACACAGGGCCAAATAGAACACGTTGCTGAAGAGAAGGTCAAGCAGCGACTAGATGCGTTCGAAGTAGCGGGTGCGTTCCCAGTCGGTGACGGCTTTGCGGTAGGCTTCGGCTTCGGTGGTGTAGAAGTGAGTGTAGTGTTCGACTACGCCGGCGCCGAACGCGGTGTGGGCGAGGTCGCTGTTTGCGAAGTTGCTGGTGGCTTCTTCGAGGGTGGCGGGCAGCATTTGTTTGTCTGTGGCCGCGTAGACGTCGCCGATGTGTGGGGGCGGGGGTTCGATCTGTTGCTCGATGCCGGCGAGGCCGGAGGCGATGACGGCTGCGTAGGCGAGGTAGGGGTTGATGTCGGCGCCGGTGATGCGACATTCGATGCGCAGGCTGGGTCCTGCGCCGACGATACGGAAGCCGGCGGTGCGGTTGTCAGGCGACCAGGCGAGCGCGGTTGGGGCCCAGCTGCCGGCCTCGAAGCGCTTGTAGGAATTGACGGTTGGGGCGTACCAGACCATGAGCTCGGGCACATAGTACATCCAGCCGCCGAGGAACCAGCGGAAGAGGTCGGTGCAGGCGATGCCGGAGAATTCTCCTGAGCCGGGGAAGGCGTTAGTCAACTTTCCGTTGGCGGTCGTCCAGAGGCTGAAGTGGAGGTGGGAACTGGAGCCGGCCTCGGCGGCGTCGGGTTTGGCCATGAAGGTGGCACAGCAGCCGAGCTGGTCCGCGATCTCTTTCACCGCCTGTTTGAGCAGGAGGTGGCGGTCGGCCATTTCGAGGACGGGCGCGTAGCGGATGTTGAGCTCGTGCTGGCTCTTTCCGAATTCGCCCTTGGTGGATTCGACGGGGACGCCGGATGCGGCGAGGTGGCGGCGGTATGCGCCGTTGAGGTCTTCGGTCCGGGACATTTGGAGGAGGTGGTAGTCTTCGCGATACCATCCGACTTTGGCCAGGTCGCGATAGCCGTTGCGGGCCGCGTCCATGTATGAGGTCCGATAGAGAAAGTATTCGAGCTCTGAACCGGCCATCGCTTCGAATCCGTGGGCGCGCAGGCTGGCGAGCTGTTTGCGAAGGATGGAGCGGGGGGCCACTGGTACGGGCTCGTGGCTGGGTTCGAGCTGGGCGTCGCACAGGACGAGGGCGGTGCGGTCGAGCCAGGAGAGTTTGCGGAGGGTGGCGAGGTCGGGGACCAGGTGGACGTCGCCGTAGCCCGATTCCCAGTTT
Source organism: Caldilineaceae bacterium (assembly GCA_958295845.1). GTDB lineage: Bacteria > Chloroflexota > Anaerolineae > Caldilineales > Caldilineaceae > Bin5. The sequence continues at coordinate 1,484,453 of OY282376.1, read as the reverse complement.
GAGAACTGATAGCCGGGGACCGGCTCCATTTCCATGTCGACGGTGAAGAGGTAGTCGCAGGCGTGGGTACCGCCGGCGACGTCGGTGAGGAAGTAGGCGGCGTCGAGGCGTTTGCCCATGAGCTTGCCGTAGGGGTCGGGGAGCGCGAGGATGACGGTGTCGATGGAGCCGTTGCCGGCGGCTGTGCGGAGTTCTTCGACGGTTAGCATTCCTGGGATTATGGTTTGATCTGGCTGCATGTGCTTGGCCTCCGGCGTGACTGCGAACCGCGGTGCGGCGCAGGGATCTGCTTAATGGAACCTGTTACGGTTGCTTTGGGGGAATTATATACGGAATTGGGGGGAAGAAACTACTCGGGCTTGTTTGTGTGTGGTATGGGGAGGGGGAACACCTTTTTTGACCACGGAGAACGGGAACTGCAACATCTTTTTTAGCCACGGAGGGCCACGGAGGATCACGGAGAACGGCGACTGCAACGGCAACACCTTTTGTCCACGGAGGGCCACAGAGGGCCACGGAGGACCACGGAGAACGGCAACTGCAACGGCAACACCTTTTATTCGCGGAGGGCCACTGAGGATCACGGAGAACGGCAACTGCAACGGCAACACCTTTTGTCCACGGAGGGCCACAGAGGGCCACGGAGGACCACGGAGAACGGCAACTGCAACGGCAACACCTTTTATTCGCGGAGGGGCGCGGAGAACACCACCTTTCTCCACGTGGTAGGAGGGAGGACACTTTATGTTGGTTATTTGGGCCGGCGCCGAGCGTGGCAGCTCGGCGCCGGGTTTATTGGTGTTTCAGGAGAGGGGTGGGTGGCTCATGAGTGGTGCAGCTGGAGTGTTTGGCCGGCCTGGATTTGGGTCTTTTTCTGGAGGGTGATGGCGCCGTTTTGTTGTTCGAATGCGACCGGTTCGCCGTCTAGGGTGAGGGCGGATACTGTTGTGTCGGCGAGGGAGGGCAGGTTGATGTGCTGGAGGGGGAGGGCGCCGTAGAGGACCTTGAGGGAGCAGTGATTGGTGGCGGTCTGGAACTGACCCCAGCCGGAGTCGAGGGACCAGAAGCAGTTGAACTCGCCGTTGTCCTCCTGGACTGGCTGGAAGCCGATGGCGCTGTTGACCATGTCGAACTGGAAGCCGGAGAAGGCGTTGAGGAGGGCGTAGGAGGCCATGCTGCGGGCGTAGTTGTTGCCGCATTCGAATTCGTTCCAGGGGTTGCGGCGCTCGCCGTCGTAGCGGTGGCGGATGGCCTCGACGCAGCGCATGCCTTCGTCGACGAGCCCGACCATGATCATGTGGCAGGCGGCGGCGTATTCGAAGCCGTTCATGGTTTCCTGCGAGTAGGGGGCGGGGATGAGCGGCTTCTGTTCTTCCTCGGGCCAGGCGCAGATGACGAGGCCGCCTTCGTCGTTGAGGGCGTAGATGCGGCAGGGGTTGTAGACCTGGCTCATTTCGGGCACGTAGTTGTACTTGTAGATGGCGGCGCAGGCCTGCTTGACTTGGTCCGGGTCGTGGAGGTCGCCGAGTCCGTAGAGGGAGGCGTGCCACTGGGCGAGCACCTGGTCGATGCTGCTGCCTTCGCCGATCTGGTACTTGATCTCGTTGTGTTCGGAGTTCCAGTAGGCATCGAGGGCGGAGCCACCTTTGAGGGAGTCGTCCTGGGGGCCGTAGGATTCGACGAGGGCGCGGTCGGCAAGGTCGACTTTTTGAACGTAGTATTCGCCGTTGAAGAGGTTGGCGTCGACCCAGGCTTTGCCGCGTTCGAAGATGGCGTGGTATTCGGAGGCGGTTGCCACGTCCCCGATTGATTCGGCCATTTCGGAGGCGGCTTTGAGCGCGCCGAGGTAGAAGCCTGTCAGCCAGGAGTTGGGGCCGAAGAGCTCCATGTCGAGGGTATGATGCTGGCGGCCGGTGAGGACGCCGGACTTGTCGGGGTCCCAGCGGTCGATGTTTTCGGGGCTCCAGGCGTATTCGAGGGACTTCTTTACGCCGGGCCAGACGGAGCGCAACCACTCGTGATCGCCGCTGATTTTCCAGTCGCGATAAGTCTTCATGACGCCGCCGAACTGGCCGTCGCAGCAGGGGCGGAAGGGCCAGGGTTCGGAGCCGAGGGGGAGCTGGATGCGGAATGGCATTGCGCCGTTTTCGAGGAGGTTGTAGCGGTAGTCGGCGGTGCGCATGGTGCGCTCGAGGGCGGGGAAGAGGAAGGGGAGCGCCTGCTGGTAGTTCCAGACGTGGGTACAGCTGCCTTCGCAGCAGCCTTCGTCAGGGTGCAGGCCTTCCCAGCCGTAGAATGTGCCGTCCTCCAGGCGCAGTACGGTGGGCGACTTGAGGATGGAGATATTGGCGGACACGGCGTCGAGGGCTGTGGCCGGAATGGAGGAGGCGAAGAGCGCGTCTTTGAAGCGTTTGGTCTCGTCGTAGAGGCGGGGCCAGTGCTCGATGGCGTACTGTGCGCTGGCGCTGGAATCGTCCCATTGGGTGGCGTAGTAGTTTTTCCAGGTTTGCGCGCTGGCCTGCTCTTTTTTCCAGTAGTTCTCGCAGGTGGGGAAACTCCAACTGACGACGAAGCGGACGCGACGGGTTTCGCCGGCGGCGACGGGCAGGTGGATGGCGAGCAGGCCTGTGTCCTGCTCGGTGAATTGGGCGCCGGCGCCTCGCTGTTCGGCGGATTCGTAGGCGCGGTTTTGGAAGGGTCCAGGTGTATTGAGGTCTTTCCAGTAGACCTCGAGGTTGTCGAACCAGGCGCCGCGGAACCAGTTCTGCTGCCAGCTGACGTCGACATCGCCGTCGAGCCCGGCGTCGGTGGCGAGGGTAAGGTTGCCGTAGGCGGTGTCTTCGGGCTGGAGGCTGTCGGAGGAGAGGCGGAGGGCGTGGCCCCAGGTGTGCTCCTCGATTGCGTTCAGGTTAGTGGCGGGCAGGGGGTTGGTGAGCACGCCGACGACGGTGTATGTGAGATCGGCGGCGGTGGAATTGGTGACGCTGAATTCGAAGAAGGCGGCGGGGATGCCGGAGTCGTCTTCGTTGGTGGGGATGAAGGGGTTGAAGGCGGTCATTTGTACCTGGCCGGGGAAGGTGTCGTCCCGGTAGGTGAGCTCGGCGAGTGGGAACTGGCCGCGGAAGTCGACGCTTTCGAAGTGGGGCAGGCCGGTCAGATATTCGCGGCGGGGGCCCCAGCCGAATGTGCTGAAGGTCGGGGCGACGAGCTCACCCTGATAGGGCGAGTGCAGGTTGCCGTGGAGGATGCGGGCGTCTGTCGCTTGCCCGTCATTTTCGGCGCGGATGGCGAAGTGGGAGAAGCCGTTTACGCTGCCTTTGTTGGGACGGTTGAAGATTTCCCAGTCGATGAGGCGTCCGTTGCCGGCGAGGCCGATGCAGCCGGTGCCGATGCCGCCGAGAGGGAAGCTAATCTGGTTGGTTTTTTCGTTGCGGTAGACGAAGTGCTCCATTTGAATCTCCGGAAGGGGGGTGGTCAGTGGTCAGTGGTCAGTGGTCAGTGAACTGCATTATAGGGACGGCAGACTGTTGGGCGCTAGTTTGATGGTGGCTGGAATTGGACTCGTTGGGGGTGAGATTGGTTTAAGGCGGGACATGGGCGGGAGACTGTCTTATGCCTGCGCCTCTTTTTGCATGACGAGTTGGTCGTTGGCGGCGATGAAGAGACTGTAGATTACTGGCAGGAGGAGGAGCAGTCCCAGGCTGATGTAGGCGACGCAGAAGCTGAAGAGGATGCCGATAGCCAGGAGACCCAGGCTGTTGGTGGGATATCGGCTGGACAGGATGAGGGCGTCGCGTATACAGGCGCGGACGCCTTTATCTGGTTGTTTGGACAGAGAAGGAAAGGTATAGAGTGACAGTGTTGCCATCACTGCGCATCCTAAAAGATCGGCTGCGAGGCCGACCCATACGATGGGGGCGACCGGTTCGGTTTGAAGGGCCGGCAGGGTTGTTATGAGAGCAAGCAGTGGAAAGGCCGTCAACAGGCCCAATAGGGCGCTGCGCGGCCAGAGACGGCGGAAGTCATTGAAGATTGCGAATTGCCGGGGCACTATCCCTTGGATAAGGCGCATGTCGAAGGCGAGCAGTGCGGCCCATGCTGGGCCGATGGTGAGGGCGGCGACGATAAGGGATGAGATGAAATGGCCGGCGGTGAAGAGGAAGGCGGTGGGCAGGCAAATGAGATTGAAGAGCAGCGCTCCCCAGAGAAGCTGGGGCAGGTTTTCCCAGAGTGTCTGGACAACCTGGATTACGTATGTGCTGCCGGTGATGTTCTGCTGACGGGTCATCCCTTCATACCGGTAATTGCCGCGCCCTGGACGATCCATCGTTGCGCCAAAAGGAAGAAGACGAGTAGCGGAAAGATGGAGATCATGATGCCGGCCAGGACTTCAGACTGGTTGCCGGAGCCCATGTAGCCGCGGATGGTGGCGATGGCGATGGGGAAGGTGAATTTATCCCAGTCGCGCAGGAAGAGCAGCGGCCCGACGAAGTTATTCCAGGAGGCGAGAAAAGTGAAAATGCCGAGGGCGGAGAGGGCGGGTCCTGTCAAGGGGAGCAGGATTTGCCAGTATATGCGGAAGTAACCGGCGCCGTCGATTTTGGCCGCGTCAAGGAGCTCTTCGGGCAAGGATTTGAAGTGCTGGCGCAGCAGGAAGACGCCAAAGGCGCTGGTGACGCTGGGGAGGATGAGCGCCCAGTGTGTATTCATCAGGTCGAGGGAGCGGATGATGATGAATGAGGGGATCAGGGTAACTGTAGCCGGGACCATCAACGAGGCGAGGAAGAGGCCGAAGAGGATGTCGCGGCCGAAAAAGCGCAGACGGCCAAAGGCGTAGCCCGCCATTGAGCAGGTGAGCAACTGGGCGCCGGTGACGATGAGGGCGATTTTTAGGCTGTTCCAGAAGAACAGCATGAACTCGATGTCGGGCGAGTTGATGACGGTGAGATAGTTCTGCCAGTGGAGTGCTGTGGGCCAGAAGTCGGGTGGTAGATCGAAGGAGTTCTTTGGATCCCGCAGCGAGGTAGAGAACATCCAACTGATGGGCGCGATCTCGATGATGGCAATGCATATCAGCAGCAGCCACAACAGGGCCTCGCCCAGATGGAGCCAGACTGACTTTCTATATGCCTTGTGAAGCGTAGCGGGCGTTTCTGTTGAGCCTGTTGTCGTTGCCATCAACCCGGTCTTTTGTCGTAACTCGTCGAATAGAGCTGTTCGCTATTCATAGTGAACCCAGCGTCGTGCGCCGAGGAATTGCAGTAAGGTGAGCGCGATCAGAATGATAAACAGGGTGAAGGAGACGGCAGACGCGTAACCCATTTCAAAGCCGCGGAACGCCTTCTCGTAGATATACATGGCGATCACGCGGGAGGCGTCTCCCGGGCCGCCTTCAGTGAGTACCCACACGTTGTCGAAGATCTGGAATGCGCCGATGAGAGAGATAACGATGGCAAAGAAGGCGGTGGGCGAGATCAGGGGCAGGGTAACATTGCGAAACTGTTGCCAGAAGCCGGCGCCGTCGATGCGGGCGGCTTCGTAGTAGACAGCGGGAATCGCTTGCAGGCCGGCCAGATAGATAACCATGAGATAGCCGCAACTCTTCCAGACATCGTAGATCATGGCGGAGACCAGCGCCCAGGTGGAGCTACTGAGCCAAGGGACTGGGTCCAGTCCGATCTGGCCGATGAGGAAGTTGACTACGCCTCTGTCCAGCGTCAGGAGGAAACGCCAGACTACGGCCAGAGACGCGGTTGTTGTCATTACCGGGAAAAAGATGGAGGTTCGCAGGACATAACGAATACCCCAAGGCATTGTGCGGTTGAGACCTACCGCAAGGAGGAGACCGAGAACGTTGTTGAGGAATGTTGCGCCGACAACGAGCCGCAGAGAATTCCAGTAGATCTTGAACATCCTGGAATCGGTAGCGAGCCGAGTGATGTTTTCAGCGCCGGCCCACTTGGGCGGCGTCAAGAGATCGTAGTGGAGAAAGATAAGAATGAGGGAGGCGAAGATTGGCAGAGCAGTGAAGGCCAAGAGCCCCAACAAGGCTGGGGTGGCAAACAGATAGCCGGCCCATGCTTCGCGCCGGGCCAAGGTCATTCCTGTCAGGCGTTTGGTCAGCCCGCCGGTTTTTTCGTCAGGCAGTGCTGTTGAAGTCATGTAATGTCCTAAAGGAGGACTTTGGGATAGCAGGTTACCGAGCAGTGGAAGGAACTTTGCTTTTCATGCTGCCGGCGCCCTGCTATCCCTATCTTGGCCTGACTATGCTTGCTTCAGCTTGTCCATCTCCACCTGCACCTCATCGTGGGCAGTCTGCAGCGCCTCTTCAACGGTGCGTTCGCCATTCCAAATCGTAGCATAGTTACGGTTCAGAATTGGTTCGACGATGTTGAAGTTGGTGGGTGACGGCACGGTTGCGGCGAAGTCGAGCGTTTCGTAGAAGAGGGCCGTGTTGGGCGGGCCAAACTCGGCAAAGACGGGCAACTCAGATACAGAGCGCAGCGCGGGAATGTTACCGCCCAGCTGCACCATGTCTATCGAAGCCTCGGTGCTGGAGAGTAGCTTCACTATTTCCCAAGCCTCTTGTGGGTTTTCGCTGGACGTGGAGACGCCCCAGCCGTCGGTCCCGGCCACTGTCCTGAGGGGGCCTGCCCGATGCGGCTGATATTGCATGTCGTAGGTTGTAAAGTCGGCTTCGAGCGAACCGCCGATGCACCAGCGGCCGCAGGTACGCATTACGAGGTTGCCGGCGTGGAACTGTGCCCATTCATCCCAGCCTTCAGGGTTGGGGGCGACTTTGTGTTCCAGGATCAGATCGGCCATGAACTGAACCGTTTCGGCTACCTTGGGGTCGAGCAGGTTCGAATCCAGCCAGTCATCGGACAGAGGAGAAACGTCATTATTGAAGTACCAGGCCGCCATGCCGAACATGCCCGCGCCCCAGAAAGAGTATGCGAAGCGGTCGTCGGCGCCACCGGTCACGTTGGCAACCTTCAGGCAGGTTTCGAGGAAGTCATCCCAGGTCCAGTCGTTTGCCGGCGCATCGAGGCCCTCTTCTTCGAAGATGGCCGTGTTGTAGTACATGACCATGTTGTTCCAGGAGAAGGGGTACTCATATTGCTTGCCGTCAACCTGCAGCATTTCGCGGAGGGTGACGTGGACGTCGTTCTGTAAGATCTCATTGGCAGGTTGATCGCCAGCGAGGAAGTCGTCCAGGGCTACGAGGACGTTCTTTGCCGTCAGAAGCCGCAGGCCTTCGATTGCGATCATAATGACGTCGATCTGTTCGCCGCCGGCGATGCGGGTCAGAAGGGTGTCTGAATAGCCATCCCAGCCACCTTCGCCCCAGCCATTGGCGTTTACTTCCAGGGCAATTTCAGGAAGCTGGTCGATTGACCGCTCGAGGGAGTTGTCGAAGGTGTTGACAGGCATGGAGGTGGTGGCGATGACGGTGACCGGCTCCATGGCCGGGGCGGAATCGCCACCGGAAGCGGGCGCGGCTGCTGGGGCAGCACAGGCTGCGAGTGCGGCGCCGGCTGCGCCAACGCCGGCGAGGCGCAGCATGTCGCGACGGCTCATGTTTTGGTGGGACTGGGTTTGAAGCTTGGACATACTCTGTCTCCTTAGTGGTGTTCTGTTGATATTATGGGGCAGTTGTGGCTGCCCGGTTTCTGCTAAATTGTGTGGCTCTTCGTAGCTGATTCAAGGGGGACTGCGCGCGATTTAGTTCCTGCTTTGCGCGAGATTGAGGCGCTCAGAAATCTTGTGGACGCATTGCGACCATGGCGGGCGCCCGCGCGGCTGTTTGTAGCAAAACGGTCGTGATTCAGCGGGCAGTAAACTGCGGTAGGTGGACAGATAGTGGAACTCGGATAGTTCGGGTTGAGGGGAATAATAGAACAGGCTTGATAGGCTTCCAAATTTCAGGGAGGTCCTCTTGCATTTTGGATTGGGAGGTTCTCTGGTCGGGGGAAGATGCTTGGTTGTTAGACTACGGCGCGTAGAAGCGTTATCAGGGAACTCAGATCGTACGTCCGGTCGGCGGAGTATGGCTCAATCTTGCTTTGAGAACCAGACGCGTCGCGCTACTATTCGCACAGGTTGTTTTTCTTGCCATCTTATGGGACGGAATGATGCGTGCCAAGGTGGCAGACGCGATTCATTTAGTACGAAATCGGATTCGGTGGAAGCCAGGTAGCACCGCTATTCGCCTGCAGTAACGGAGAAGACGCGGTCATCTCTCGCCTGAGGCAACGCCGACCGATTACGAACGGATCATACTCTCGGCAGTTTCGGACCCGACTGCGACTGTGTATCTATATGTTTACGGCAGCGATGCCTACGAAGCCGTCGTTTCAGTCTTGCAGCGGCAGACCTGGCTGATAATGTTTGCCTTGGATGGTCTTCTTGAAAGTGCTTACATCGTTGAACGCCCGGAACTGTATTTGAGCAATTCTGCTTCTGACAGAATGGGTACACTGGATAAGGTCCTGTCATGACCACCGTCGAAGAAAGTTTGTCTGCATACGAAGTAGACGTTGCGTTTCCCGATGTCAGTGGCTTGGAGCATATGCAGATGCTAATGACGCGTAGCGAACTGCACGAGTCGGGCCATCTTCTGACCTCTGACCAGCAGACACGTTTGGCGAATGCCGATAGGAAATTGCTACAACAGGTCCAAGAGTACTACGCCGCGATCGATTCCATTGCAGATTTGAATCATTGGCGGGAGACTGCCGGCGGCGTTACACCTGAGCATTGGTGGTGGTATCTGGATGTGCTTGCGCAGATGCCTCCTGGCTCAGTAACCTCTGGAGTTAACGTCCTCTCTGTTGAAGAATGAGCTTCGACCCGGTTGTCGTCTGTTGTCACAGGGCAACGCCGGGATTCGACTTCTTCCGCGTCGAACGGCTCGAATTGCTTGGTTGGTTCTCTTCCACATGCTGCTGAGGGGCAAGCATCTCTCCTTTAGCCATTTCCCTCTGGCCACTGGCACCTGCCCATTTGTAACGCTTTGACATGCGACCGACGCTTTGCTAGGATTGGGGCACGTTGCGCCGCGGGTTGGGCGCCAATTCTATCTTATCTGGGAAGCGAAGAAACGGCTCGGTTTGGCCTGCGTTGCGTGGGTGTGCGGCGAAGGCCCCGCGAGAGTGGCAGGCTGCCGAGCCGGAAATGGCGTGCCAGCGCTGGAGAGTCATGGTACTCCAAGCAGGAACTCCCTATACGTTTTCCCAGATCCTCGAGCTGAATTCAGAGACTGAAGAGATCCTTGCCGATTTAGGTTACCGCTTTCGAAGCGCTCCCCTTGCGTTAGCAGGCGCAGAGGTCCCGCGACTTGCTCAGGAGCTCGGGCCGCTGCGCGCGCAGATGCGGGAACGGTTACCGTATGTGCCGTTGACCAATGAGGCTGCTTACCGGGCGTTTTACGTGACGCCGTTGCTGTTTGCTGCACTGGATTTGTTCAGATTCAAGATGAACATTGCGTATGCTGTCGGGGGCGGGCGGCTGACCGGGACGGTGGACTCTCTGCTGCGGGGCAGGCATGACCTTGTGGTAACCGGGATGAAGAGCGAGGAGTCGGAGCGGGGATTTCAGAAGCTGGCGGTACAGATGGTGGCGGTAAGCGAGTACTTGGCGATGCCGACGGTGGGGCCGAAACATCCAAGGCGGGCGCAGAAGGCCGAGCGCACGCGGCGGGCCAGGGAAGCGGCGGGAAAGGCGAGGCTCGCCCAAGGGGTGCAGACGCAGATTTTCGGCGTGGTGACGGCGGGTCCGGTCTGGCAGTTTGGTCTCCTTGAGCGGGGACAGAAAAGGGTAACGCAGGACAGCGAGACGTATTTGTTGCCGCGCGATCTGGAGAGGCTGGTCGAGATTTTCGCGGGGATTCTGGGGGATAGCAGTTCTGAACAGGACGATGTCAAGCGCGAAGGAGAGAGGTTGTCATGGGCGAACAGTTAGCTATGAATGGGGGCGCGCCGGTGCGTACGCTGCCTTTTGGACCGAGTCATTACTTTGGGGATGAGGATATCGAGGCGCTCTCGGAGGTAATCCGGTCGGGTGCACTGGGGAAGGGCCCGAAGGTGAGGCAGTTTGAGGAGGCGTTTGCGGCGCGGCACGGTGTTGAACACGTTGTCACGGTGACTTCGGGCACGGCGGCGATGCACACGTGCGTAGGCGCGATCAATCCCGATCCGGGGGATGAGATCATCGTGACCCCCTGGACGTCTGGAGGGAGCATCATCGGTACGCTGCTGCACAACTGCGTGCCAATATTCGCTGACGTTGACGACACGTATACGCTGGACCCGGCGGACGTCGAGGCGAAGATTACGCCGAGGACGCGCGCCATTATCGCTGTGCATCTATTTGGGAACCCCTGCGATATGACGGCGCTGCGGGAGATCGCGGACCGGCATCAGATCTTCCTGTTAGAGGACTGCTGCCAGGCGCACTTTGCCGAATACCAGGGCAAGGTGGTGGGCTCGATGGGGGATATCAATGGCTTCAGCTTTGGTGGAAAGCATCTTTCTGCCGGGGGCGGGGGCGCAATCATGTCTGACAACGAGACGTTGTGGGAACGGGCGCTGATCTTCTCCGACTGTGCGTTGCCGCGCAATGGCGGACCGTTCGAAGGGCGGCCCTACGCGAACTATTTTCTTGCGCCCAACTACAAGCTGAACGACCTGATGGCGTCTGTACTGCTCACGCAGCTGAAGAAGGTGGACGGGTATATTGCAAAGAAGATCGAGGCTGCGCAGGGGATCATGGAAAGCGTGTCGGATATCGAGGAGATCACGCCGCAGCGGGTGCGGGAGGGGGACAGGCACTCGCACTGGGTGTTGGGGATGACGCTGGATACGGACAAGATGGCGTGTGACGCGTGGGAGTTTGCAGACGCGCTGAACCAGGAGGGGATCCCCGCGGGCGGCCCGTATATCGGGTCGGGCAAGGAGGGGCCGCTGTACCGCAACGAGTTCCTGGCGGGGCCTAACTGCTACGGGCGCAGCCACTTTCCGTTCGACTACGGGAGGGAGAAGCCGCTTGACTACAGATTGGTAGAGTGCCCGAACGGAGAGAGACTGATGCGGCGCGGGTTCAGTTTTTCGATGCAGCCCAGCCTTGACGAAGAGGACGTCGCTGATATTGCGGCGGGGATTCGCAAAGTGTTCGGGCATTATCGGAAGCGGGTAACTGCAGGGGTCAGGGGTCAGGGATCAGGGGTTAGGGGGTAGAGACTGAAGCTGAGGGTGGAGACACCGTCGACTAGACGCAAAGCTGGGGAAGAATTAGCACGGTGGTCTAGTAAGGGCGGGGCGTTGCGGGGGCGCGGAACTGCAGGGGAACTGCAGGGGTCAGGGGTCAGGGGTCAGGGGTCAGGGGCTGAGATAGCGGGTGAGGAGTTAGACTCTGTTGGCTAAACACCTTTCTCTAGACACGTTGCTGGGAAAGAATTAGCACGGTGGTCTAGTAAGGGCGGGGCGTTGCGGGGGCGCAGCCCCCGCACAAGGGAGGGCCGAAGGCCCGACCGCTCAAAATACGATGTGATGGAGGAGGTCGATGACGCGGGAGACTAGCGACCAGACGCCGATCTGGTGCGGGATCCATTATTTGCTTTATCTGCGACTGGCGGGGGCGGAGGCGGACTGCGCGCGGTTCAGCCTGTTTCAGACGGAGTACAGCCCGGCGGGGGGCGGACATGCGGGCTATTTGTATGTTGATCGGGCGTGTTTTCCGTCTGCGCCGGCGAACGGGGTCTATACCGACAACCCGGATATGGCGGAGTGGATGTATGACAGGATGTATCGCGACAGCGACAATCCACTGGCGGAATGTGGGGACAGGATCGTTACGGCGCGTTTCGGCCGCAGCGGGGATATGCGGAGGCGGTTGAGCTATACGATGGACACGGCCGAGTGCCAGATTGAGGCGGCGTGGGCCGGGTTGGAGCCTCCGTTTGTTCACCACGGCATAGCCGGGGCTTCCAGTCTTTACACTTACTGCCTGTTTGTTGTTGCCAATCGGGCCAGCCTTGTCGTGGATGGGGAGGCTGTTCCGGGAACACTGTATGCCCGCCAGGACTGGATTCCGCTGGTGGGGCGGCCGCTCAGCTCGTGTCTGCTGGCGGACGAGATTTGGGCCACAGTTTGAGATTTTGGCGGCCGGCAGGCGGCCGTCGTTCAATGTATTATCAACCACTGTATTATCAACCACTATATTATCAACCATTCTTTCGCCGTTGGAGAGAGCGTCAATTATGGGAAAGCTAAGATTTGCGCAGGCCGGGGTTTCGCTGATGCACGCGAACATGTACCGGGATACGCTGATGTTGCTGTCGGATGAGATTGAGCTGGTTGGCTTTTATGACCCCGACCCGGAAGGGGTGAAGCCGAATTTGAAGGCGGATGTTCAGGACGTGCCGTTTTACGACAGCCTGGAAGAGCTTCTGGCGCAGGGCAAGCCGGATGCGGTGATGGTGTCGACATACTTGAAAGATATGCCCTCCTGGATGGTGCAGGTGGCTGAGGCCGGCGTGCATGTCTGGGGTGAAAAGCCATTTGCGGTGCACTCGAGCGCGCTGGTTCCAGTGGCCGAGGCGGTGCGGCGCAATAATCTGCACTTTTCGTGCGGCTATACGTGGCGGTTCCATCCGATTGCGAATTTAATCAAGAAGACATGGGCGGCGGGACTGTTGGGGAAGCCGTATTCGATCGATTTTCGTTTCCTGACGTCGAGCGTGGCGCGGCGCGATCCGCAGACCTGGTATTTCAGCCGCGAAGAGGCAGGCGGGGGCATTCTCAACTTTCTGGGTTGTCACTGGCTGGACTTGATGTGCTACATGACGGGCGCTGACGTGACGCAGGTTGCGGCGATTGAAGCGAATGTTGGAGGACATGACATAGACGTGGAGGATGCGGCGGCGGTCTCGCTGGGTTTCGACAACGGTATGATCGGCGGCCTGCATGCGGGCTATTTCACGTCGGGCTACGGTGAGATTTCGATCGGGCTGCGCGGGTCACTTGGATTGATCAAGTGGGATGTGGACGAAGGGAAGTGCACGATCATGAGCGAGCATCCGGAGTGGTCGGGCGCGCCGGCGCGCACGTTCGACATACCTTCGGCACAGGTGCCCGGGTATGGGGCGGAGGGCAGGTCATCGATCCAGGCGTTTGCGGCGGCGATTCGTGGTGAGGGGAATAGCAGGTACACGGTTGAGGAGATTATCAGGTCGTTGCAGATCATTGAGGCTGCGCATGCGTCGGCAGCGGAGGGGAAGACGGTTTCGCTATGAGCGCTAAAGAACCGTTGCGCGTTGCGGTTGTGGGCTTGCGGATTCATGCTGGCGGGCTGGAGCCTGAGGGGAATCACGGCCTGATCAAGTCTTTCCATGCGCAGGAAGATGTCGAGGTTGTGGCATACAGCGAGTGGGATGCGGATGAGGCGTCGGCGCTGGCGAGCCTGGCGCGGCACGATCCTGAGGCGCGCATATTCGATAATCTGTGTGAACTCTTTGATTGGGATGGGTTCGATGCGGCGGTGGTGATGCTGCCGCCGGACGAAGCGACGCGCGCGGCGATGCGCCTGGCCGAGGCGGGCAAGCACATGTTTATCGAGAAGCAGGCGGCACGCACTGCGCCTGAGCTTGAGCCGGTTTGCCAGTTGGTGAAGGAGCGCGACCTGGTCGTCCAGATCGGGTATCCGTGGCCGCGCCATCCGGTGGCGGAGGAGATCCGGCGCTGCCTGGATGCGGGGGTGCTGGGGAAGCTGCTGGCGATGGAGGCGAGGCTGGTGACGGTTCAGGTTGGGCCAGGGCTGCGTGAGCCGGACCATTGGATGTACCGCCGCGAGACGGAGGGTGGCGGTATTCTGCACATGGAGGGCGGACACTGGCTTACGCTCTTCCAGATGTTTGCGCAGGCGCGGGTGCGCTCGGTGACGGCATTGTGCAGCCGGCGCACGGATGAGATTCAGGAAGGCGTGGAGGACGCGGCTACGGTGGCGTTGGAGTATGAGAACGGCGTGCATGCCTGCCTGCACATGGGCTATTTGTTGAGCGGGGCGGGGCCGCGTAACGACACATTTATGGCGGTGCGGGGCCAGTTGGGGGCGGCGACGTGGGGCCCGGTTGGCGACGGCCTGCTGACGGTGTACAGTGCGGCGCCGGAGTGGCAGGCGGCGCCGGAGCGAAGCTTCAATATGCCGGTGACGCCGCGGGCCGTGTACGCGGACCAGTTTGGCTATGAGTATGTAGCCGACTTTGTGCGGGCGGCGCGGGAAGGGGGCAAGCCAGTGGTGAGCATCGATGACGCTCACCACCTTTTGCAGATATTTGATGCCGCCTATGAATCATCGCGGACGGGCCGACGGGTCGACATTCAGTAGCAGTTGGCGCAACTGATGCCGGTTGGTGACATCCCGGTGAAATCCGGCCCAGGAGCTAGTTCTATACTCTGCCGGGATACTCCTTGCCGCGAATCAGCATGAAGCGAAACTCGCCACGCGGTTTCTCGCATTCGGTCAAGAGACGGGCTTCCTCATCCTCGATGCCGAGGTACATGGTTTCGGCGCGGAGGTAGTGGAGAGCAAGGCCGCGGCGGCGGTGAGGCGTGGAGTTGGCGCCGGTGCGGTGGAAGTTGAGGCCGTGATGGAACATACAGCTGCCGGCAGGCAGCTCGACAGGAACGGGCTTGTTGATGAGGGGGCTATTCAAGAAGCGGTCCTTGTACTCACGATCGATTGGGCCCCATTTGTGGCTGCCGGGGATGACGGTCATGCAGCCGTTGTCGATGGTGGCGTCGTCGAGAGCGACCCAGCAACTGACGTGCTCCTGGGGCGCGAATTGGTGCCAGGCCATCGAGTCCTGGTGCCAGTCTGTGACTGTGCCGTGATAGCGCGGTTTCATCATCAGCTGATCGGTGTAAAGCTTGATGTTGGGGCCGATGAGGTCGTCGATGACGTCGACGATCTCCGGTTTGCGGGCCGTGCTCTCGAATACGTCGTCGAAGTAGCAGAGTTGGGTCATTTTGCGGACGGCGTCGAGCGGTTCGACGTCTTTGGGCAGGCCGTTGCGGAACTGGGCCTCGAACTGGATGTAGCGGGGCGGCACGTGGTTGACTTCGCCGCTGATGATGGCTTCGCTGCGTTTGCGCAGGGCGGCCAGGTCTTCGTCTGAAAGGATGCGGTGGTAGGGCAGGTAGCCGTTTTCCCAGAAGAATTCTTTTTGTTCGTCTGTCAGGGCCATGGGGAGAACTCCTTTTCGAGTTTTCGGGAATTCGTTGTCGCGGGCAGCCGAGCGACTGGCTTCATTTTAATATCATACTGGAGTATACCGAACAGGTAAAAATGCTGTCAATCAGATATGGGCGTTTATGCTGAAGACCGGCGGCGAACCGTCGCAGATCAGAGAGAGATGCCCAGAGGAAGAGAAAATGATACGTATCGGCATGATTGGAGCAGACAGTACGCATACGGAAGCGTGGACTCAGCTGGTCAACCCGGCTGACAGCCCTTTGCACGGGCGGGCGCGGGTGGTCAAGCTATGGGGGGAGGACCGGGAGCAGGCGCAGGCGAAAGCGAGTGAGTGGCAGATTCCGGAGGTGGTCGGCACGCCGGCGGAGGCCTTGGCGGATGTGGACTTGGCGATGGTGGTCAACCGCTACGGCGAGGATCATCCGCCGCATGCGCGGCTGGCGATTGAGGCGGGTCTGCCGACTTTTGTGGACAAGCCCTTCGCGAACGAGATGGGCGACGTTCACAGTTTGGTCCGGCTGGCCGCGGAACGGGATGTGCCATTGATGTCGTGCTCTGCGCTGCGTTATGCGGGGGAGGTGATGGAACTGCAGGAGAGGATGGAAGGCTTTGGCGCGTTGAACTGCGCGGTTGTGAGCGGGGCGGCGGCCGGTGATTTCCCCGATCCGCGGGCGATGCATCCTTTCTTTTACGGCATTCATGCAACTGAGCTGTTGCATACGCTGTTGGGGAGCGGCGCGGCGGCGGTAACGACGCGGCGAACGGAGCGATGCGATATCGGTCTTGTGCACTATGCGGACGGGCGGCAGGGGGTGGTCAATCTGCTGCACGAGACGCCCGGCCTGTATCATGGCGCGGTGTACGGCGCGGCGGGTTGGGGCGAGGCCAATATTGTAGACGGAGACAGGTTCTATACTGAGACGCTGGCGCGTGTGATTCAGATGGCGGTCAGCGGCGAACCGCCTTTTCCAGTTGACTGGACGGTTGAGGTCATGGCGATCATGGCGGCGCTTGTTCGCTCGGCTGAGGAGGGCGGACGCACGGTACAGATCGGCAAGTTCGGGCAGTAGACTGCAGATGACGGCCAGCATACAAATAGAATCAGGAAAGAAAGCAACCTTTTTATGACTTATTCACCTTTGCAGATAGGCGTTGTCGGTCCGGGCCGGATGGGGCGCGTTTACGTGCGGCTGGCGAGCGAACTGAGCGAGACCAACCTGGTGGCGGTGTCGGGCCGCAGTGAGGGGTCCACGAACGAAGTTGCAGGGCAGTACGGGGTCCCGGGCTATGCGAATGTGGGGCACGAGGAGATGCTGGCCAGCCACCCGGAGATCGAGGCGGTGGTGGTGGCGGCGTCGGAGTGGATGCACACGGCGCCGGTACTGGCTGCGCTGGAGGCGGGCAAGCATGTGCTGGTGGAGAAGCCGATGGCGGTATCGGCGGCGGACGCGCAGAAGTTTGTCGAGACGGCCGACCGGGTCGGCGTGCAGCTGATGGTGTGCCAGAGCTTGCGTTTCGATCAGCCTTACGCTGCGATGCGCGCGGCGGTGGCGGCGGGTGAGATCGGGGAGGTGATGCACCTGTATTCGCGGCGCAATACGATCCAGTTGGCGGCGGAGCGGGTGCTGGGTAAGTTCTCGCTGGCGTACTGGTTAACGCCGCACGACATCGACATGATGTTGTGGACGGTGGGGCGTCCGATCACGAGCGTGAAGGCGTATGCGCGGGAGAAGGCGAAGGGCCGGCATGACTTTATCATCGCTGTATTTACATTTGATAATGGCGTTGTGGGCGTGCTGGAGACTTCCTGGAGTACGCCGGCATTCAGCGGACGTTCGCAGGCCGAGCATTTCAGCATTCACGGCAAAGAGGGCGCGGCAGAGGTGCTGGGCCATGAGAATGCGGTTGCTGTCTACCGTGTAGACGGTGAGCCGGCGTATCCCGATATCGGCTATACGCCGGTGATGCATGGGCGGCAGGAGGGGATGTTCCGTTCGCTGTTCAGCCACTTTGTGGGGGTTGTGCAGGGGAAGTGGGAGCCGATCGTCACTGGCAGGGACGGCCTGGCGGCAATTCAGGTGGCTGCTGCGCTTGAGCGTGCGCTGGAGAGTGGACGTGAGGAGGCGGTGGAGCGGTGAACAGTGTTCAGAATGGGTGAGAAATGACTGTCTACTGGGGCATTGTGGGAGCCGGGAAGATCGCGGAGAGCCAGATGGCGCCGGCGATCGCGGCGGCGACAGGGCACGAGCTGGCGGCGGTCTCGCGGCGTGACTTGGACGCGGCGCAGCGGTTTGCGGAGAGGCACGGGGCGCGGCGCGCTTACGACAGCGTGGAAGCGCTGCTGGACGATGACGAGATCAATGCGGTGTATGTTGCCACGCCGCCTCACCTGCATGCGCGGGAGACGGTCCTGGCGGCGGAGGCGGGCAAGCATGTCCTGTGTGAAAAGCCGATGGCGAAGACGACTGCAGAGGCGCGCGAGATGATCGAGGCGTGCCGCGCCAACGGCGTTCTGCTGGCGGTCTGCCATTACCAGCGGTTCAATGCCCGTCATCAGCGGATCAAGAGACTTGTGGAGGAAGGCGCGATCGGGCAGGTGACGGCGGCGCGCATCAACTTTTCGGACCGGTTTCCGCCGCAGCCAGGGGTTTGGCATCACAGGCCGGAGATCAGCGGCGGGGGGCCGCTGATGGACCTGGGCATCCACTGTATCGATTTGCTGCGCTACCTGTGCGGCCCGGCGGCATCGGTTGTTGCGGTGGTAGAAACGCTGGTGGACGACTCACCGGTGGATGACACGGCGACGGTGCTGATGCGGCTGGATAGCGGCGCGCAGGCGGTGGTGACCAGTCACTGGACGACGGCGAACCACGAGCCGGAGCGCACGAACGGCCTGGAAATCTGGGGCACTGAAGGATCGATCGTAGCGGCACCAATTTCGGCCAAAGATTCGGCCGGAACTTTGCGGGTTTTGACGGCAGAGGGGATGCAGGACTATTCGATCGAGCCCGGTGGTTCGCGGCCGCACGTGCGGTTACTGGAGGCTTTTGGCGAGGCCGTAGCCGGGAAAGGTACGAATCCCATTCCTGGTGAGGAGGGGCTGGCCGGCCTGGCGGTGGTGGAAGCCGCCTACGAATCGGCGCGCAGTGGGCACAGTATTGCTCTGCAGGATCCTCCCAACTGAGGTTTTCAGCAGCGTAGCGGTGCACAAATTCGAATACGCAATTATCAGCTTTCATGCCAGGGTAGGACAGGACTATGCGCAGTGTTTTTTTCTGGGAAGCGGCGGGACTATCATTGGATCGGGCCAATCCTTATGGCGGGTTGCTGGCGCGGGCGATGCGGGAGGTTGGTGTCGAGCTGGAGGCGGGGCAACCTGAGACGCTGACGAAAGCGTGGCTGCACGAGAATCAGGGCAAGATCACGGTCCTGCATCTCAACTGGCCCAACTACATGTACAGTGGGGAGGCGTTGGAGGTGCAGCTGCGGCTTTTGACCGAGCTTATTGACAACCTGGCCCTGGCACGATTGCTGGGTTACAGGATCGTGTGGACGGTTCACAATCTTTATCCACATGAGAGCAACAGCCGCGATTTGGACCATCTGGCGCAGACGGCGATTACCCATTTGGCGAATGCGGTGATCGTGCATTGCGAGCATGCGCGTGAGCTAGTGCGAAAGCATTTTCATCGCACGGCGGGTGTTTATGTCATCAATCACGGTAATTTCATTTATCCGTATCCCAACGAGGTCGGTCGTGACGAGGCGCGGCGGCGGATGGGGTTGAACGATGACCATTTCGTCTTCTTCTACTTCGGGAACGTGCGCCGGTACAAGGGGATTGAGCGATTGATTGAGGTGTTTCAGTCGCTGCCCGGGGAACATTTGCGGCTGTTGTTGGGCGCCAAGTTTTTCACGGAGTACGGGCAGGAACTGGTGGCGTCGGTACCGCCGGACGACCCGCGGGTGATGTTGCGCTCGTCGCGCCATTTTGCCAACGACGAGTTTCAGTATCTGTTCAATGCGGGCGATGTTGGCGTTTTTCCGTTCCTGGAAGTGTTGACTTCGGGTTCGGTGATCACGGCGTTTTCGTTCGGCATGCCGGTGATCGCCCCGAGCGTCGGATGTCTGACCGAGCTGGTCCCTCCGGAGGCCGGCATTGTGTACAGTGGGGAGGACGAGGCGGGGTTGCGACGGTCGATGCTGGAGATTCAGGAGCGGGAGATGGGCCCGATGCGGGAGGCGGCGTGGGCGCGGGCGCATTCGCTGGACTGGGGCGAGATCGCGGTGCAGACCCGTCAGGTATACGAATCGGGGTAGGGTGCTGGCTGTTGTAGCAAGGCGCGGCTCCTTGGAATGAAGCTGGAGATTACAGACATTGCAGGAGATTTCTGTGAGGATTACAGAAGTCAAGGCTCTCGAAATTGAACTGGATGCCTTGAATCCCGGCCGGAAACGCAGGGAGGGGGAGAGCGCGCCGAGGCCGTCCTATGTGTGGGATGGGTTGGAGCCGTCAAGCCCGATGGGGCGCTATCCGAAGTACAAGGAGCTGAGGTCGTCGTGGTCGCCAAAATGGAAAAGCACGGTATGCGTCGTTACGGCCGAAGACGGGAGCTTTGGGCTGGGCGTCACGGGGTTTGGCGGGCCTGTCAGCAGGACTATCAACGATCATTTCGCGCCGCACATTGTGGGCGAGAACTGCATGGCGACGGAGAAGCTGTTCGACATGATGTCGCGTTTGGCGACGCCGTACGGAGGGCAGGGGCTGGCCAGCTACGCGATCAGCGCGGTCGATTTGGCGTTGTGGGACTTGAAAGGGAAGGTGCTGGAGCGCCCGGTGTATGAGCTGTTGGGCGGCCCGCAGAAGGAGAGGATTTTCTGTTACGCCACGGGGTTCGAGGCGGCGTGGTATATGGAGTTGGGGTTTCAGGCGATGAAGCTGCCGTTTCCGTACGGGCCGGCTGACGGCGAGGCGGGTCTGGGGAAGGCTGAGGCGTTGGTCGCGGGCGCCCGTGAGTTGATCGGGCCCGATGTGGCATTGATGCTGGACTGCTGGATGGCGCTGGACGTGGATTATACGGTGCGGCTGGCGGAGAGGTTGCGGCCCTACCGCCTCAGATGGATTGAGGACTATCTGCTGCCGGATGACAGGGAGGGGTTTATGCAGGTGCGGCAGCGCTTGCCGTGGCAGACGCTGGCGACGGGAGAGCACTGGTATCTGCCGCAGCGTTTTGCGCAGGCGGCCAATGAGCGTCCGGTGGATATCTGGCAGCCGGACCCGCTGTGGGTGGGCGGGATATCGGCGTGTATGCGGATCTGTCATATGGCGGAGGGGGCAGGGGTTGAGGTGATCCCGCATGGGGGTATGAACTCCCCGTATGGGCAGCATCTTGCTTATGCCATGCCTGCGGTTACGTGGGGTGAGCGATCCGGTGGCGTCTCTCCGCCTGGCGTGCCGCTTGCGGAGATGGTTAAGCTGCCCGGAACGGCGGTGATCGAGGAGGGTTATCTGGTTCCCAGTGACGCGCCGGGGTTTGGAATCGAAGTGGAGAGGGCGACGCTGGAAGGCCTCTGAAGCGGCACAAGCGGGTAAAGGGCAGGATTTGAACGCATTTGGGGTGGCATGATAGTGTAGAAGTTCGAACAGTAGAACTATTTGCGAATTCAGAAGGACAGCTAGAGTAGTGCCACAGACGATAAGCTCCCTGACGGACAAGCTATCAGGATCGAAAATGGAACAAAAAAGCTTTCATATACAGGTCAGCGGTCTTTGGAAAGTTTTTGGCAGCAGGCCTGAGCGTGCGCTGGAGCCGGAACACACTTCAAAGAGCCGCGACGACATTCAAGAGGAACTGGGCCTTGTAATCGGGCTGCGAGACCTCTCCTTCAGCGTTCCGAGGGGGCAGACTTTTGTGGTGATGGGGCTGTCGGGTAGCGGAAAGTCGACGCTGGCGCGTTGTTTGATCCGGCTTATCGAAGCGACGCAGGGGGAGATCCAGTTTGACGGCGAAGACATTCTCGGCTATTCGCAAGAGGATTTGAGGGAGTTTCGGCGCGACAAGATCGCGATGGTATTTCAGAATTACGCGCTTCTTCCACACCGGCGCGTGCTGGACAATGTAGCATACGGGCTTGAAGTGCAGGGCATGGATAAAGAGAGCCGTTACAGGGCGGCGGCGGAAGCGATCGAGACTGTAGGGCTAAAGGGGTGGGAATACTACTTTCCAAGCGAGATGAGCGGCGGCATGCAGCAGAGAGTGGGCCTGGCCAGGGCACTGGCGGTCGACCCGGAAGTGCTGATCATGGATGAGCCGTTCAGCGGACTGGACCCGCTCATTCGCAGGGAGATGCAGGACGAACTGGTCATGTTGCAGCGGGAGCTCCAGAAAACGATTGTTTTCATCACGCATGACCTGGATGAAGCGCTCAAGCTGGGCGATCGTATTGCAATCATGCGCGACGGCGTTATTGTGCAGGAGGGTACGCCGGAGGAGATCGTGACGCGACCGGCCAACGACTATGTTTCTGACTTTGTGCAGGATGTGTCGCGCGCCAAGGTGATCCGGGCGGGGTCGGTCATGCAGGAGCCTGACGTCGTTATCCACGAAGGGCAGGATGCGGGTGCTGCGCTGGCCGCGATGCGAAACAAGGGTGCAGAAGCGGTCTATGTGGTAGGTGACGATCACGTTCTCAAGGGGATCCTTACACAGGAGCAGGTCGCGAGTTTGAGGGACCAGCGGATTGAAATTGCGGAGGCAGCGCAGGACGACGTTTTGGCGACCACAAGCCCCGAAACTTTCATTGAGGAAATTATCCCCTTGGCAGCACAGACGGAGCGCTACATCGCGGTGGTGGACGATGAAGGGCGATTGTTGGGAGAGATTCACCGGCGCGCTTTACTGGCTGGAATGGTTGAACCGGTTTGAGGGACGCGTGTGCCTTCGAAGAGAGAACTGACTTTTTGTGTATGTTTCGTACTGCGTATTGCGTACTGCGTATAGTTTAAGTGCAATCAGGTCAACCACGATTCCGATGCACAACCTCTGTGTAGAGACTTGGTGACAGACGAGATTTGCATTAGATGGTAGGAAGTTGAAGAGGAGGCGTTGAGATGGCCCAGTCCGGGAGCTCACCAATAGGAACAGAGCCGCCTGCCAGGCCGCCTGCTGGTATGGACGCGATCAAAATCGGTTTTGACGGAGATTCTCTTCCGCTGCGCGGGGCTGGCAGGAGAGACGTGCCGCCGGACCTCACCCATGAGTCTGGCGGCAAAGCGGGCACGCTGCCAGCTACTTTCTGGCTGGTTGGGTGGGGGCTGGTTATTGTCGTCTTGCTGGCTTCTTTTGCAATATGGGGACCGGAGATGGAGTTTCCCACGACGGTTTCACGCACAGAGGTAGAGACTGAAAACGGCGGCACCCTTGTACTTGAGAAATCGGTGCGGGAGGTGATCGGAGGGGCGATTGACGACGCGGTCGACTGGGTGACGCGAGAGGCCAGCTGGTTGTTCGACGGCCTGAGCAGTGCGGTTGCTTATTCGCTGGTTACGATCGAGGACGTACTGAAGTGGATTCCCTGGCCCACTGTCGTGGTTGCGCTTGCATTCCTCTCTTATGCGGTTGGACGATGGAGGATGGTTGGTTTCACTTTGTTCGCCTTGCTGTTCGTTGGCTTCATGGGATTGTGGGAAAACACGATTGACACGATCGCGTTGATGGTGGTGGCGGTCGTGATTTCGGTAGCCGTCGGTCTGCCGCTGGGGGTGTTGGCGGCGCGCAACCGCGTGGCGGACAATCTGATGCGGCCTATATTGGACGGGATGCAGACGATGCCCAGCTTCGTCTATCTGCTGCCTGGGCTTCTCTTTTTTGGTTTGGGGAAGCCTGCGGGGATCTTCGCTACTCTCATTTACGCGGTGCCGCCGGTGATACGGCTGACCAATTTGGGGATCCGGCAGGTTTCGGCTGAGGCGGTGGAGGCGGCGCATGCGTTTGGGACGACACCTTTCCAGCTGCTTACCAAGGTTCAGATTCCAATGGCGTTGCCGACGATCATGGCCGGTATCAACCAGACGACGATGATGGCGTTGGCGATGGTGACGATCGCGAGCATGGTGGCGGCAGGGGGGCTGGGTGACAATGTGTTGCGGGCGCTGCAGAAGAACCAGCCTGGTAACGGAGCCATTGCTGGCATGGCGATTGTGTTTTTGGCGATCATTTTCGATCGGTTGACGCAGTCGGTGGCGCAGGAGCAGCAGGAGAGGCGGAGCGCGGGGTAGGCGGCGTTCCCGCATATCTCGACTGAACCGACTGCTGATGTGATTACGAACTTAAGCAGCCGGCCCGGACATGATTTAGAAGCTGCTCCAGCGAACTGTCAACAGGGCTCAACACACTTTACAAGCAGGATAGAATGCTTACGCAATGGCGAGTATGGGACGTTCTTCTCCCCTCTTTTGCCGCCTTGATTCTGACCGGTTGTGTTGCGACGCAGCCGAATTCCCCAGGCGTAGCAGTCGGCGGTCCAGACGCTCTAGCAACGATCGTATTTGCGGACTACAACTGGCCCAGCGCCCAGATTCAGAACCGCATTGCCCAATATATAGTTGAAAAGGGGTATGGCTATTCCACCGAAGTTGTATTCGGTGCGACTTTGCCGTTGTTTCAGGGACTACGCAGGGGAGATATTCACGTGAGTCTGGAAATCTGGTTGCCGAACCAGATTGAGGCCTGGTATGAGGCGGAGGCCAATGGAGAGGTGGTGGAGGTCGGCAAGAGCCTGGGGAATGACTGGCAGTCGGGATTCGTCATCCCTGCCTACCTCCAGGAGCAGTACCCTGACCTGGATAGCGTCGATGACTTAAGGGATGAGCGGTTCAAGGCGCTGTTTGCGACACCGGAGACGGGCGGCAAGGCGCGGTTAGTCTCGTGTACTATTGGATGGGCGTGTGAGGAGGTCAACGCCGCCCAGATCGAGGGTTATGGACTGGAAGAGCATGTGCATATCATTAACCCGGGCGACGGCGCGGCTCTCAATGCCGATCTCTACGGTGCATACGAGAAAAAGGAACCGTGGCTTGGCTATCAGTGGGGTACCAATGACCCGGCTCTGCTGCTGGACCTGGTCCGGCTTGAGGAGCCTGCTCATAGTGAGGCGTGTTGGTCCACGACCAAGGCTTGCGCCTACGAAGACTCAACGATCGTGATCGCAGTACATCCCGACATGATGGAAGCCGCGCCTGACGTGGTGGAAATGCTGGGGAAGTGGGGCTTTCGTATCGGTATCTATCGCGGCGTCGCGGCGTGGTTGGACGAGAATAGCGATGCAAGCACAAATGATGCGGCGCTGTGGTGGCTGAACGACAATGCCGACATTTGGCGCGGCTGGGTCACTGAGGAGGCGGCTGACGCTATCGAGGCTGCTCTTGCAGCAAATGAGATCCCCGAAGGCTGGCCTATTGAGTAGACGGACGTACTATATCGCCTACCTGCACGTGTCACTCCAGGTAAAACGATCACGCAGTTGCATGTAGCTGGCTGTTGCCTGCGTAGGCCAGCCAAGTGACAGGAAGGGCCGGCCCTTTGTACCTGATCTGCAGCAGGGCCAGCAGGGCCATGCAAAATCTTATGAACATTCGGACTGGGACAAAACCCGTACAGGGTTCCGGAGGCTTCGACTTGACCTACAGTCCAAAGCCTGATAACATTGGGTCGCGGAAAAGAGAGTCCGCCCCATTCGCGACAGCCGAGCTGTCAAGAAACCTACAAGGTTCTCTTTGGCAAGACTACCAGACCTGAAGTTGCGGCAATACAATTGCTTGGCGTTGCTTGAGTGGGCACTAACTCCGGGAGAGGCTAACGGGGCGAAACTTCAGCCAGATTGTAATCCAAGATGCGGCGGCGGAACTGTCAATTTGCCACATGTCAGGGAACAGACCCTGATACCATCGCCAGACTTTGGTAACACTAGACTGAAGGAGCGAGGGTGCCAAGTCAGACTTGTTGTTTGATTGCAACCTTGTTTGACTGCTTGCCCCACATACTGGCCTTTCTTCATTCTTTCACCCCAAGGAGAGAAGCATGCGCGTCCAACACCGTTTACTAATATTGTCTCTGATTGTCATTTTTGTCGCCGGGGCGTGTGCGCCGGTTGACCAGAGCGCGCCAAGCGAGGAAGCAGCCGCTCCGGCAGAGATGGCGGCCTCGATTGACACAATTATTTTCAGTGACTTGAACTGGGACAGTGCCCAGATTCAGAATCGTGTGGCACAATACATCGTCGAAAAAGGCTACGGCTACGGTACCGATGTCGTACTTGGCGCAACGTTGCCCCTGTTCCAGGGACTGCGCAATGGTGACACCCATGTTACTCTGGAAATTTGGCTACCCAACCAGATAGAGGCGTGGACTGAAGCGCTGGGCAATGGTGAGGTAGTTGAAATTGGCGCTAGCCTGGGCAAGGACTGGCAATCGGCTTTCGTCATACCCAAATATCTGCAGGAGCAGTATCCAGAGTTGGACAGCGTCGAAGACCTGAAGGACGAACAGTTCATGGAGCTCTTTGCGACCGCCGAAACAGGGGGGAAAGCGCGTCTTGTTTCCTGTGTAATCGGCTGGGCTTGCGAAGAGGTTAATGCGGCTCAGGTTATCGGCTACGAGTTGGAGGATCATGTACATATTGTGAATCCCGGCGATGGCGCGGCGGCGAATGCCGACCTGTACGGCGCCTACGAGAAAGGGGAACCCTGGATAGGCTACCAGTGGGGCACGAATAATCCAGCTCTTATTTTGGACCTGGTGCGGCTGAAGGAACCGGCCTACAGCGACGAGTGTTGGGCAGCGGACAAAGCTTGCGCCTACGAAGACGCTGATATCTTGATTGCCGTCCATCCTGATCTAGTGGACGGGGCGCCCGACGTTGTCGAAATGCTGACGGCTTGGGACTTCAATATTGAGGTCTATAAAGAAGTGGCTCGCTGGCTGAATAACAACAGTGACGCCTCCAGCAATGACGCCGCCCTGTGGTGGCTGAACAGCAAGTCTGACATTTGGAGCACGTGGGTTACTGAGGATGCTGCGGCGGCGATTGAGGAAGCGCTGGCGGCCAATGAGATTCCGGAAGGCTGGCCCACCGAGTAAAGGGATAGCCATTTCGCAGCACAGCAGTGAATCTGAATTCAGAAGGGCGGCTCCAGCAGTGGGGCCGCCCTTTTTCGTAAGTTGAGCTTTTTCCGATTAGGCCGCAGAATTGTGCTATGATCCCCCATTCGAGAGTTTCGAATCCAATCAGAAAGAGAGACGTTTAGCGATGCGAGAAAACAGAGCCAAGCACATGCTGGAACGGGGCGAGACGGTTGTCTGCCTCTCCGGGAACAACTCGACCGACATGATCGATCAGTTGGGCCCACTGGGGTTCGACGCGATCTGGCTGGAAGGGGAACATGGCCCGGTGGATTACGGGGACATTCCTGATTTGACGCGAGCCTGCGACCTGTGGGGTATGACGTCGGTTGTGCGGGTCAACCGGAACAATGAGGGGATCATCTACCGTACGTTTGACTTGGGCGCGCAGGGGATTGTGGTTCCGCATGTCAATACGGTCGAAGAGGCCCAGGCAGTGGTCAATGCGGCCAAATTCCATCCTGCCGGCAGGCGGGGCATGTACACGAGCCGCCAGGGATACGGCGTCCCGGACTATGTGCACCGGGCCAACGACGAAACGCTGGTCATCGTGCTGATCGAGGATATCATTGCGATCAATAATCTGGCGGAGATCCTCACTGTCGATCATATTGACGTGTTCTTCGTGGCGCCGAGCGACCTGGCGCAGACGATGGGTCATTTGGGAGACATTGAGCACCCCGATGTTGTGGCGACGATAGAGGGGGCGTTTGCGCAGATTATCGCGGCAGGCAGGAATGCGGGCGGGCTTGCCAGTGATGCGAACGCTGCGCATTACGTCAACCTGGGCGTTCGTTTTCTGTTGACGGGGTGGGCGGCCTGGGTTGCGTCAGGCGGGCAGGCTTTCAAGGCGAAGGTGGAGGAGGCTGCGGCGTCGTGAGCGGACCTACTCTCATTTCAGACGAACAATGGCCGCAGATCAAGCACAAGGCAGGGTTAGGGGAGTTCGCGGCGGCGCTTGAGTTTTTACGTCATGAAGTAGCGGACTTCTTTGCCCGGCCGGTCGGCGTGCAGGCGTTGCCGGGGGGTTATTATCATGATTATTTCTGCCCGCAGCATGCGGTTCAGCTGATTTTTGAGCCTGACTCGCCCACTCTGCATCGCTGCCCTGTTGACGGGGCGACGTTCAGTGGGGAGCCGTTTGACTCGGCTTGGCGCTGGTCGGTCAACAACAGGCTGGCGGAGTCGGCGTTGCGGCTGGCTGTGCTGTGGAAGCTGGAGGGCGAGGAGCGGAACCGGCAGAGCGTGCAGGAGATCCTGTTGGGCTATGCCGATGCGTACGATGGGTACAAGGCCTATGACGGCTGGCGGCCGGAGAACCATGGCGTTGCGCAGTTCAGTACGTTGGACGAGGCGGTGTGGTCGATTCCGCTGGCGTGGTCTTTCGATCTGATCCGGTCTACGCTCAGCGATGGGCAGCAGAAAGAGATCGTTGACGGGCTGCTGCTGCCGGCGGCGGAGTTTCTGATGGCGCGGCATTTCGGGGGGATCCACAACTTTGCCTGCTGGCACAACGCGGCTATTGGGACTATCGGGGCAGTGACCGGGCGTGAATCGTTGCTGGAATTCGCGATTGACGGGCAGTATGGCTTTCATACGCAGGCGCGGGAGGGCATCCTGGCGGACGGGCTGTGGTTTGAAGGCTCGTTCAGCTATCACTTTTACACGGTGGCTGCGCTGCTGTTGCTGGCGAAAGCGACTGTCAATCTGCCGAAGTGGGATATACGGGAGCATCCGTCACTGGCGGCTGTGCTGCGGGCGCCGGTTCTGTGCGCCTACCCTGATGGAAGCTTGCCGGCGACGAATGACTGTTGGTACTTCACCGGTTTGAATGACGACTGCTGCCACGGCGTGCCCAAGGCGCCGGCTTTTTACGAGATTGGAAACGCGTGGTTCGATGAACCGCTCTTCGGCCAGGTGCTGGCGCGGGCGTATCGACACGGGCCGCGGGAAAGCCTTGATGCACTTCTGTACGGGGCTACGGAACTGGAAGCGGACCCGGAAGCGGGTCTCGCGCTGCCCAGTGTGCAGATGCCGGCTTCGGGCTATACGATTCTGCGTACGCAGCCGGAAGGGGAGGCAGTGCGGTCGGAGGCGACTGAGCAGTATGTTTTCCTCAAGTACGGGATTCATGGCGGCGGACACGGGCACCCGGACAAGTTGGGGCTGACTGTCTATGCATGCGGCGAACGGCAGGCGCCGGACCTGGGAACGCCCGGGTACGGGATCGACCTGTTTCAGGGCTGGTACCGGCAGACGGTCAGTCATAACACGGTCGTGCTGGACGGCAAGTCGCAGCCGGCGGGCGCGGGGCGGAGCATTGCCTTCCGGGCTGACGGGCCGTTTCAGATCGCTGACGCCGCGGTCAGGTGGGGAGAGGAGGCTGTCATCGGTATCGACGCGCCCACCTACGGTGTCGACAGCGAGGCGCCAGCAATTTACGATGGGGCCGGTATGCGCAGGGCGGTCCTGGCGTGCGGCGATTATTTTGTGGACATCTTCCTGGTCGACGCGGGGCGAGAGCGGCGAATCGACTGGATTTTCCGCAACCGGGGCGTGTTGGCGCCGCTTGGGGACGGCATTCCGATTGTGCCTGCCGAACTTAAGGGGGACGGATACGAGTACATCGATGATCTCAGCACGCGGCCGGCGTACGACAATATCGCATTGAACTGGGAGTTTGGAGAAACGGGCACGAAACTCTTTATGGCGGAGATGAACGGGACAGTTCTGTATGCGGGGCCGGCGCCGGGATACCCGGCGGAGGACACGCAGGACCTGATGATCCGCCAGCGAACTGCGTCGCGCACGGCCTTTCTCAGTGTATTTCATCCCTACCGGGACAGCCCCCGGATTGGCTCGGTCACCTGGCATGGCAGCGACCTGATCGGGGCTGGCTGGGCGGCGTGTACAGTGGAAGGGTCCGGGTGGCAGGACCGTTGGATTGTCCGGATGAACAGCGGCGTAGAGACTCCACCTTGGCTGGCCGAACTGCCGGCCAGCAATCGCTTCGAATATACTCTGGAGGATTAAGGCATGAGTGACAGTGTGAGAAAGCTGGCCTTGCATGGGGGTAGTCCTGTGAGAGAGGCGCCGTTGCCGGCGCGCGGGCACATTGGGAGCGAGGAAGTGGAGGCGGTCAGCGCGTACATGGACAAGGTCGTTGCAACGGGGACGCTGGGCGCGTACCAGGGCGAGGAGGAGGAGGCGTATTGCGCGGCGTTTGCGGAGTACCTGGGAGGCGGATACGCGGACGCGGTCAGCTCCGGATCGGCGGCGGTCTACGTGGCGCTGCTGGCGCTGGAGCTGGAGGCGTTCACCGAGGTCATTATCGGGCCTTTTACGGACCCGGGCGGGATTATGCCCATCCCCTTGCAGAGCATGATCCCGATGATCGCGGACTCGGCGCCGGGCAGTTTCAATACAGGGCCAGAGCAGATCGAGGAACTGATTTCGCCGCGTACGAGCGCAGTTATCGTGCCGCATATTGCGGGCGAGCCGGCCGACATTGGCGGCATCATGGAGGTGGCGGGGCGGCATGGCATTCCGGTAATCGAAGACTGTGCGCAGGCGCACGGGGCGCGGTTCAAGGGGCGGCTGGCCGGGAGTTTCGGCGACCTGTCGGCCTTTTCGACGAATTCGGGAAAGAACCATAGCTCGGGCGGGCAGGGCGGGATGGTCTTCACCCGGGACGAGGGGCTCTACCAGTCGGTGCGGCGGATGGCTGACCGCGGGAAGCCCCACTTTCTGCCGGAAAGCGCGACGAACATGCAGGCGACGCTGAACTTCAATCAGACGGATTTGGCAGCCGTTGTTGGCCTGATTCAGCTGCGCAAACTGCCGGAGATGATCGAACGCAGGCAGGCAATTGTCGGCCAGCTGATCGAAGGCACGGAAGATGTGGAGATGATCTCCATGCAGCGGCCGGGGCGGAATGTCGAGTCCAGCAACTGGTTTTTGCCGGTGGCGTTTTACCCGGAACGGGCGGCGTGTGACAAGGAGACGTTCTGCGAGAGTCTGCGCCAGGAGGGTCTGCCGGTGACGGACGATTACCGGTACGGGATGCCGCACCGGCAGTCGTGGTATACGGAGCGGCGGGTCTTTGGCAGCAGCGGCTACCCCTGGGCCAGTCCGTTATACAAGGGCGACCCGAATCGCGATTTTCCGTGCCCCAACGCGCAGGCGATGCTGAGAAGCCACTTCACGTTTTCGATCCACGAGAACTGGGGTACGCAGGAGATTGACGACGTGATCGCCATCTTTCAGAAGTTGGCGGCAGCCTACCGGTCCGGCTGACGGAGCCAGAGACGGTCCACCCCTATTCATTTCCCCACGGGAACGAAGGAATACGCAGTTCGCGATCGGCGGCGGGCAGGTCGACGCGGGCGCCTTGGCGCGCGTGCGACAGGTGAACAGCGAAGCCGATTTCGGTGGCGCGGCGGGCCTCTTCGACGTCGCAGGCGGTCCTGCCGCGGCTGGCGACGGCGTCGACCAAATCGCGCACAATAGCGGCGCCGGCGGGGAAATCGCCAACCGGCTGGGGGATATCCAGCGGTAACGGCGGCGCGCCGGCATCTTGCCACTGCCACGCCTGCAGCCCATCATCCACAATTGTCAGACGACCCTGGCTGCCGATTACGTCGAAGGCCGGCCGCTGGCTGCCGCCGGGCGTGAAGTAGAGTTGGACGTCTCCGGCAAGCCCCACCATAAGGCGACCGGGCGGGTCCAGATGGCGGCGGGAATCCGGGGCTTCGCCGGGGAGATCGTCGACAAATCCGCTCACCCATTGCGGTTCGAGATCGCCGGCAAGTTGGAGGGCTGCGTCATACCAGTGACAGCCGTGGTTGATCAGGTTGGAGATGCCGTAGATGATGAGCGACTGCAGCTGGCCGACGATGCCATCGCGCAGCAGTTCAGCCAGACGGTGGTAGGAGACGAGCCAGCGGCGGTCGAGGCCGAGAGCAAGCGGGACACCGGCGGTGCGGCAGGCGTCCAGGAGCCGGTCGGCTTCGGAAAGGCTGGTCACGAGGGGCTTGTCACATAGGATGCCGCGCACACCGGCGGCAACGGCCTGCTCGATCTGGTCGGCATGCATCTTCTGGCTGGTTGCTACGCAGAGAAGATCGGGTTTCTCCTGCTGCAGCATGCGGCCAAAGTCATCGTAGGCGGCGACCTGGTCTCCCCAGCAGTCTTGAAACTCCTGGCGCGTATCGGCGCCGAGGTCGAAGACGGCGACGATTTCGGTGTCGGGTACGGCATCGAAGGCGGTGGCGAAGTTGTGATTGGCCGGTTTGCGGTCGAGCATGCGATGGCAGCCGGCGATGGCGACGCGCCAAGTCTGGGCCATTTTCGGATCTCCTGTGCGGGAGGCGGTGAAATACGGGAAGTCGGGTTGTACTCTACTAGTTCGAGCGGCCGTTGGTGGTGTGTCTGGCTATCTCGCCATCCTGAAGCTCGTATACTTCGGTGGCGAAGTCATCGCTGGTGGGATCGTGGCTGGCCATCAGCACGGTGATGCCTTGCTCTGCGACCAGCTGGGCGAACAACTCCAGGATTTGGCGGCCGGTTTCGCTGTCGAGGTCACTGGTGGGTTCGTCTGCGATCAGCATTGCCGGGCCGTGGGCGAGGGCGCGGGCGATGGAGAGGCGTTGCTGCTGTCCGCCTGACATTTCAAAGGGTCGGTGGTCGGCCCAGCGGCCAAGCCCGACGAGTGACAAGCAGTAGGCGGCCCTGCGACGGCGCTCTGCGGCGGGTTGGCCGAGGATTCGCAAGGTCATCTCGACATTTTCCTGGGCTGACAGTGTGGGAATGAGGGAGAAGGCCTGGAAAACGAAGCCTATATGGTGTTGGCGGATCTGGGCGCATTGATCGGCGGTCAGCTTTGCGATGTCCTGGCCGAAAAGAGAGACGCGGCCTGCGGTTGGGGTATCGAGGCTGCCGATCAGGTTGAGCAGTGTTGTCTTGCCGGAGCCGGAGCGGCCGCGGAAGAGGGCGAAGCAGCGCCGGGGGACGGACAGATCGATGCCGCGCAGGGCATAGACGGACTGATCTCCCACGGAATAGACGCGCTCGAGATCGCTGACCTCGACGAGTGGTCCCCGGTAGAATTCCGAAATCACCAAGGATTCGGATTCGGCAGCGGCGGTGCTGGTTTCGGGGGTAGGCTCCGGGGGCGCGAAGGTGGCCCGAGCGGAGGCGGCGTTACTGTCCCATTGGAGCGTTTGGCGGGAACTGTCTGTGGGCGCACGGTCGTCGTCTGCGGCAGAGGGGGTTACGTCGCTCTCCCAAGGGTTGGCAGCCTGCAGGGGATCCGGACTTTCGTCAACTTCGCGGGGAGCGCCCAGCAGGAGCCTACGCCACCACGGATTGCGGCGGCGGGGCGTGGGGTCCTGTTCCCAGGCGGAGAGATCGTCCTCATCGCCGAGGTAGGCGCCGGCGGCGCTGTCTTCGCCGGTGAAAGAGAGCTGTTCCTGCGCCTGGCGCACAAGGATGCCGTCTTCGACCAGTTGCACGACCGCTCTGCGGTTAATGCCGCGCTGTTCCAGATACTCGTGGGGCATCTGCAGCCGACCGACGGCATCGAGGACGACACGCTCTTCGAGTTGGAGGTTCGGGCTGTCGGTACCTCCGGCGGGCCCGTCAGGGGCGAACGGGTCGCTGTCGGTGTCGTCCAGCCCGGCGGACAACTGGTCATCGAGCATGCCGGTGTGTGATTGGCGCACGATTTCGGTGCTGATTTTGCCGTCACGGATGCCGATTACGCGATCGACGATACGAGCGATATCGCGGTCGTGGCTGACGATGATGCTGGTGAGGTTGAAGCGGCGGTTCAACTCGCGAAGGAGCTGCCAGATCTGGTTGGCGGTGACCGAGTCGACCTCGCCGGTCGGTTCATCGGCAAGGAGGATCTGGGGTTGGTTGGCCAGTGCCACGGCGATGGCGACGCGCTGCTGCTGTCCCCCTGAGAGTTGCGCCAGACGGTGGTGGCTGTGGCTGAGCAGTCCGACGGCGTCGAGCAGCTCGCGGGCGCGTTCTGCCGGCGGCGCGGTGTGTTCACGGGCTGCGATCATGGGGAGCTCGACGTTTTCCTGGGCGGTCAGGTAGGGGATGAGGTTGCGGGCGGACTGCTGCCAGACGAAGCCAACGTCCTGCAGGCGGTAGTCCTCCAGCTCCTTGTCGGCGGCTTTGAGCAGGTTGCGTCCGTTGACGGTGATCTGGCCGGCTGAGGGACGGTCGAGGCCGCCAATGATGTTGAGGAGGGAGGACTTGCCACTGCCGCTGGCGCCGATGATCGCCATCATCTCGCCGCGGCGGATTTCCAGATCGAGGCCCTGGAGGGCCACGACCTCGATTTCGTCTATCTGATAGATTTTGACCAAATTGTCGCAGACGACCAGGGGTGTGCCGTTTGCGGTTGCGGCTTGCGTCATGCTGTTACTCCCTCTGTCCCATGCGCAGTACCTGGAAAAGATCGCGGCGTGTACTCCAGTAGAGGATTATCGACTGGGATCCCAGGAGGGCGGTGCCGAATACGAGCGCGAGGATGCCGATCTGGCCCCAGGCGATGTGACGCACGAAGGGGGGCAGCGCAAAGATCGGATCACCGCTGACGCGGAAGAAGGGCACGAAGAGCCAGGCGGTGGCGATGCCGATGACAACTCCCCACAAGACACCAAATAGGATCACGCCAAGATATTCGACGCCGACCATGGCGAGGACGAGTCTGGTCTTGAGGCCGACGGCGCGCATGACGCTGATCTGCTGCAGGCGGCCCTGGAGCGAGGCATAGGTGTAGACCAGGAGGCCGAGGCTGGCGAGAAGCGTGGAGGCGAGAAAGCCGACGGACAGGATACCGTAGAGACCGATGCGCTCGACTCTCTCCTCGTCGAGGGTGAGAAGGGCGCGGGCGTCGCGGATGCGGATCGGCCAGATGCCCATTTCGATCAGGGTGTCGACAATCGTTTGGGGAACGGCTTCAGTGTTTGTCTTCATCCAGATCTGGTGCAGGCTTTCGTCGCCGACCTGCTCGAAAACGTAGTCCAGATTGCCGACGAAGACTTCGGTATCCTCGGGATAGGCGGTGGGGAAGTAGTCGTATGCGCCGACAATGAGAAATTCGTGCTCAAGGGAGCCGTAGTTGATCGAGATTGTCAGCTCGGTGGTCTGGCCTTCGAGGAGGCGGCTGCGACGCAGGAAGTTGCGGGACACGAGGATCCCGTTGGGATACATGCCGAGTCGATTCATCATTTCGCCGAGGGGGGCGTAATTGAAGTCGGAACGGTGGAAGGCGACGCGGGGGAAGTCGAAGCGGTCGATGCCGAGAAAGACGGCGTCGATCTGGCGGGAGACGCTGGTCTGGGACTTGAAGACGGCGACACGGGTTGCGTCGTCGACGCCGGGGATTTCCAGGTAATCTTCAATGGGCAAGAGCCATGCGCTCACCACTTCCGGGTCGGGCTCCTCACCGGGGAGGGCGGGCCCGCCCATGGCGGGCGGGGGGATGCCCTGCTGAAAGCGGAAATCGGTGCCGACCTCGTAGTGGATGCGGTCGGCAAGCCACTGGTCCAGGCTGAGGGCCATCGAGGCGTAGAAGGCGCCGAGGCTGAGGCAGACCATGGTAAGGAATAGGCTGCCGGAGTAGTGCCTGCCCTGGCGGTGGAGTTGGGTGAGGCCCATGTAGGCGACGAATGAGCGGAGGCGGTTTCCGAGGCGATCGACGGGCCCCATGAGCAGAGGAAATAGATGAGTCAGGACGAGTGCTGAGGTAAAGACGAAGAGTGAAGGGGTCAGGAGCAGCAGCGGGTCGCGGAAGGGGTCGCCGCTGGGTTCCCAGCCGATGATGCCGAGCGTTCCGCGCTGGCTCAGCTGGCGATAGGCGTACCAGGTCAGTACGATGAGGGCGCCGTCGCCGGCCAGGAGGAGGGTGGTGATGGCGGCGTGAGGGCGGGAGCGGGCGCGCAGATGTTGGACGATGCCGCCGCGGGCGGCGCGCAGGGCAGGGATGCCTCTTGCAAGAACGAGCAGCAGTATGGCCACGCCGATGAGACGCCAATCGATTTCGAAAAGCGTGGCAGGAATGCCGGCGCGAGGCGTAAAGACGAGAAAGCCGGAGGCCAATCCCATGGCGCGGGCCATGATGTAGCCGGCGCCG
This sequence comes from Caldilineaceae bacterium, assembly GCA_958295845.1. Lineage (GTDB taxonomy): Bacteria > Chloroflexota > Anaerolineae > Caldilineales > Caldilineaceae > Bin5. The sequence continues at coordinate 1,448,870 of OY282376.1, read as the reverse complement.
AAACCGAGTGGGATGCCGACGACGAGCAGGAGCACGGTTTCGAGCAGGATGAGTAGGGCGACAAAACGGCGGCCGGCGCCGCGCGAAGCGAGAATGGCCACCTCTTCCTGTTGGAACTGAGCGGTGACATGGGAAAGGATCCAGAGGAAGAATAGAAGGAGGCCGAGGGCAGGCAGGCTGAAGCCGACGAGGAGCGCGGACAGGCTGGCTCTTCTCTGCAGGTAGCGGTTCAGAGGCAGCTCGGGCGAGACATCCATCTGGGTGCCGCTAAAGCGCAGGTCGGCACGGTTTGGCACTATGCGCAGGCCGTTGGCGACGGAATCGGCCTGATGGAGTTTGAGGGAATCTTCGTCGGGGTTGAGATACCAGACTGCGATGCCGGTGCGGCGACTGACGGCAGGCTCGATGGCGCGGCGGTAGACGTCTTCGGTCACGAGCAGGAGCTTGCGCCAGGAGATGGTGGTGGCTGACCAGTAGAAATCGGCTGGGTCGGCCGGTTCCCAGACACCGGCGACGGTGATGGGAATGGCGCGACCTGAGGCGCCTTCGACCATGTTGTAGGTCTCGCCGACCTGGAAGCCCAGCTCGGTGGCCTTTTCTTCGAAGAGCCAGACGTTGACCGTGTCGTCGGTGGTGTCGGTCCCGTAGGGCAGGCCTTCAACGATATTGATGCGATCGCGAATATTGGTTACGACTGCGAACTGGATATTCTCGACGATAACGTTTTCTTTGAGGTCGGCGTAGGACGTGTCGTCGGTGTCGGGCTGGATGGTCATTCCGGGGCTGGCGACGTAGGTCAGGGTCTCGTTGACGGTGAGGCCTGTCTCTCGTTCGACGATGCGGCGAAAGTCGGTTTCGAGGCGCAGGGCACTATCGAGCGCCAGGGCGGCCGTCTTGGGGACGATATAGTAAAAGCGCATGGTGAGGGGCGGACGATGGAAGACGGTGCCGATGTGGGCGAGCTCGTCCTGAAGGAGGAGGTAGGAGACGCCTTGGGAGAAGACGGGGATGCTGGCGACCATGCCGACGGCCAGCACGATGCTGAGTAGTGAGAGAAGGGTGAGGCTAGGCCGACTGAGGAGGCGGCGCAGCGCGAGCCCGAGAAAGGGGAGGCGGTTGGGCATTTAACGGCCTACGATCACGTCGCCCTCTTCGAGACCTTCCAGCACTTCGACCATACCCTGGCTTTCGAGACCGGTACGGATGTCGATGCGGCGCTGGCGGTCGCCGTCCTGGACGACGACAAAGGTGCGGCCTCCGAAGCGGCGCACAGCGGCGTCGGGCAGCAGGAGGGTGTCGTCGCGTACGGCGGCGACGACTTCGATATTGATGAATTCACCGGCAACGAGCGGGGGCGTTTCGCCTTCGACTGCCAGGTGGATGGAGCCGGGAAAACCGGGGATGAAACGATCGCCGGAGGAGATGGTGGGCAGTTGGGAGATGCTCACGGGAAACGGTTCGTCCTGGGCCCAGCGATGAATGGCGGTGACTTCCTGGCCGATGACGAGGTCGGAAGCGCGAGCGGCCTGGCTGGAGATGATGAGTTCTACGGGTTCGGGTTCGACGATGACGATGAAGGGGGAGAAGGCGGGCACTTCGGCGCGGCGCTGTGGGGGTTCAAGGGGGCCGCGCATGCTGTTGAGGCCGATGCCGACGGCGACGACCTGGCCTGCGAATGGCGCGCGGATGCGGCGTTCCTCGACCTGGCGTTCGAGAGCGGCGACGGCAAGTTTGGCGCGAGCGACGGCCTGTTCCAGTGACGGGTCGACGCGGCTTTCGATTTCGCGCAGGTTCACTTGCGCGAGTTGCAGGGCCACTTCCTGGAGGGCGATTTCGTCTGTGTCGCCAGCGTCGCGGGCCTGCTGCAGGAGCAGCTCGGCGCGTTGGGACTCCAGCTGCGCTCTTTCCAGGTCGAAGGTCAGCTCGTTCTCGTAGACCCAGAGGACGCTTTCGGAGCGGGAAAGGTCGAGGCGCGCCTGCTCCAGCCGTTCGAGCAGGTCGGGCATGATGAGCTCTGCGAGAATCTGGCCCTCTTCGGCCTGTTCGCCTTCGTTTACCAGGACGGCGCCCAGTTGGCCGTCGACGGCGAAGGCGAGCGGTTCCCAACGTATGGGCGCGACCTCGGCGATAACCTGGAAACGGTCTTCGATGGTGCCGCGGGTTACCGTGTATCTGTTCTGCTCTGAGGGAACCGGTGTGGGCCAGGGCGTGGGCGTTGGGACGGCGCGTACGGGGGTGAGGCAGCCGGCGAACGCGAACGCGAGCAGAGGGAGGAGTAGAAGCAGGGTGTAAGACGGGCGGGAAGGAACGCCGGATCTCCGGGCGGTTGAGGCTGACATATTTGAGTTGTGGAAAGCGTGACGTGAAGAGTAGATTGTGGCGTCCCCCAGGCAGGCTGGAACGGCATACCCGGTCGGCCGTGCCCTCGCGGTGCTAGTCGCCGCCTTTGGGCACGATGCGGATACGGTAATCGTTTATTGTTGCGTTGTCAAGTCGAAGGACAGTGGTCGGTGGTCAGTGGTCGGTGGTCAGTGGGTAGCAGTTTTTGGTAGTCATTTTTTGTTATTAGTGAATTGCGGTGGCGCGCGGTAGTTTGCCGTGGAGAACTGCAACTGCAACACCTTTTAGCCACGGAGGGGCGCGAAGAACGGCAACTGCAACACCTTTTAACCACGGAGGGCCACGGAGGAACACGGAGAACTGCAACTGCAACACCTTTTGATCCACGAAGGGCCACTAAGGGGCACGAAGAACGGCAACTGCAACGGCAACCCCTTTTGTCCACGGAGGGCCACGGAGGGCCACGGAGAACTGCAACGGCTACACCCTTTGTCCGCGGAGGACTGTAGTGGTTAGGAGGCTGAGACTGGAGCGGAGGGGAAGACTTGGCTAAACACCTTACTCTAGACACCTTGCTGGGAAAGAATCAGCACGGTGGTCTAGTGAGGGCGGGGCGTTGCGGGGGCGCAGCCCCCGCACAAGGGAGGGCCAAAGGCCCGGACGCACAACTGCAGTGGTCAGGGGTCAGGGGTCAGGGGTCAGGGGTCAGTGGAACACTAGTCGTCAGTGTTAGACCGGTGAATTGCGGTTGGTGGTTGCGTTCCGAGGATACGGCTATTTGGGGGGCGCGAATTGGCTTTGGCTGTGTAGTTGACTCTAATTTTCAAAGGCCTGACTGTGGTTGTGCTCTCTGTGGCTCTGTGTTACCGTGCTCTAATTGTCTCTTGCTGCCCGAGAGGCGGCATTTGGCATGCTTGTTTGACATGAGTTCGAAATTCAGTGCTTGTTGGACCCTCCGGCTTATGCCGGGGGCGCATCTGGGTCCCGTACGGTTTGCTGGGGCCCGCTCCGGCCCAAAAGTAGAGTGGTGAGAACGGATCGAGCTAGACGCCTGGCAAAGGAATTGCTAGAGGCTGGAGCACAGATGAATAGAACAGAATTACTGCGCCGAAGCGGTATGTGGTTAGAGACCGCACTGGCCGGTTCATTGCCACCCCCTGTGCGCCGGGTGATGCGCATCGAGCTATCGATGTCGCTGGCCTACGGCGTGTTCTTCGCCTCGATTATCCCCTTCACACCGGTAGTCATGCGCCGGTTGGGCGCCAGCGTCGATATGCTGGCGCTTTATTCATCTCTGGTCTACATCGGTTCTGTCTTTACCTCCTTCAGTGTGGTGCTGATGCGCCGCCGCCGGACGATCAACTTGATCGTCTTCTGCTGGCTGCTGGGACGTTCGTTGTTCCTGCTCACGGCATTCATTGCCGGCGCGATACCGCTGATGGTTATCGGCATCCTGCTCATGGTTCTGGAGGAGTTTGCCGTTCCCGCGTACACGCGCGTAATCCAGAAAATTTATCCGGAAACCGGGCGCGGTAAAGCGATGTCGGCAGTGCGCCTGGGGATGGTTTCGGTCATTCTTCTGGTCACGCCGCTGGCTGGTTGGGCATTGGATCATGCGGGGTACCAAGTACTTTTTCCCGTCGGCGCGCTGTTTGGCATTCTGGCCACGTATTTCTTTACGCGCATCGATTTGGACGAGGGGAAACTGCCACCGCGCCAGACCAAGACATTCGCCGACCTGTGGCATATCGTGCGCAGCGATCGAAACTTTGCGGTCTATCTTTTCGGTAACACGCTATTTGGATTGGGGGGTCTGCTGGCATGGCCGCTTCATCCGATCGTGCAGGTGGATCGACTGCAACTGTCCTATTCGGAAATTGGTTTGCTGGGTTTGGTCGAGTCGTTAATCTGGCTGCTGAGTTATCTGGTATGGGGACGGATGATTGACAGACGGGGAGGTCTATATGTCGTGCGTGCGATCACGGCGATCTCTATCGTGACGCCTCTCAGCTACATGACGGCCCAGAGCTTGTGGATGTTGATACCGTCGGCCGTTGCACGGGGTATGGGGATGGCGGGCTTTGAATTAGGGCGAATCAATGCGGGTATTCAGCTGGCGGATCCTGATCGGGTGACCGAGTATGCCGCCATCCAGTCGACAGTGGTCGGGCTGCGCGGTCTCTTGACGCCGGTGGTGATGGTGGGACTTCTGCGGCTGGGAGTGCCGCACAACGGAATCTTCCTGATCAGTGCTATTGTCCTGGCACTGGGATGGGTGTCGTTTGGTTGGGTAAAGGCGCCATTGCCGACGGATGAGGGCTTCGGCGAACGTCGGAAGCTGCGCTACCGCTGGCCGTTCCGGCGACGGATTACACGTTTGTGATTGGGGGGATAGGGTGAACTGCAGGGGGGATGAGGGGGACTGCAGGGGATAAGGGGAACGGCGGGGGATTAGGGGAATGGCAGGACCGCCCGAGAACACGGGGAGAGAGGCTTTTGATCAGAGATGGGACCTTATTCGTTTCAGAGTGCCGCCGGTGTGGAATGTATTGGTATCAAGTGGAATTTACATTAGAGATAGACTGGTGGGAAGGGGTTTCTTGCCAGACGCCAGTTATTGCCTCTGAATGGGGCTGGAGTAAAGATGAAAGCAACTGAATTGTTGAACCGGACCGGTATGTGGTTAGAGACGGCTCTGGCCGGTTCGTTGTCGCCTGCTGTGCGCCGGGTCATGCATATCGAACTCTCGATGGCGCTGGCCCATGGCATTTTTTATGCCTGTATCATTCCTTTCACGCAGGTTGTGCTGCGCCGGTTGGGCGCCAGCGTTGACATGCTGGCGGTTTATACGGCTCTTCTGTTTGCCGGCTCGGTCTTCACTTCGTTCAGCATCGTCTTGATGCGGCGGCGGCGTACGATCAACATCATTGTTTTCTGCTGGCTGTTGGGGCGTTCGCTGTTTTTGCTTACTGCGTTTGTGACGGGCGCGGTGCAATTGATGGCGATTGGCATCGTTTTCTGGCTGCTGGAGGCATTTGTCATCCCGGCATATACGCGCGTGATCCAGAAGATTTATCCTGAGAGCGGGCGGGGGAAGGTGATGTCTACGGTGCGGATGGGGCGTGTTTCGATGATCCTTCTGGTCACGCCCCTGGCCGGCTGGGCAATGGACCAGGTGGGGTACAGGGTTCTGTTTCCCATCGGCGCGGTCTTTGGCATTCTGGCCACGTATCTCTTCACGCGGATAGAACTCGACGAGGGGGAGTTGCCGCCGCGCCAAACGAAGGCTTTTTCCGACCTGTGGCAGATTGTTCGTACGGACAGGAACTTTACCGTCTATCTGGTCAGCTACTCGCTGTTTGGGCTGGGCGGGCTGCTGAGCTGGCCGCTTTTCCCGGTGGTGCAGGTGGACCGCCTGCAACTGTCCTATTCGGATATTGGATTGCTGGGATTGGCGGAGTCGGTTACCTGGCTGTTCAGTTACCTGCTGTGGGGGCGGATGATTGACAAACGGGGCGGCCTATTTGTGGTACGGGCGATCTCCGCCATTTCGATCGTGACGCCGCTGACTTATATGTGGGCACAAAACATCTGGATGTTGTTGCCGTCGGCGATTGCGCGCGGCTTGGGGATGGCGGGCTTTGAGATGGGGCGGATCAGCGCGGGAATACAGCTGGCGGACCCGGACAGGGTGACGGAGTATGCGGCGATACAGTCGACGGTGGTTGGGTTGCGGGGTCTGGTCGCGCCGATTATCACGGTCGGGCTATTGCGGCTGGGGGCGCCGCACAGCGCGATATTCCTGCTGAGCGTGCTGTTCTCGTTGCTGGGGTGGTTCATGTTTGGGCGGGTTGAGGCGCCGACGCCGGGTGACGAGGGTTACAGCGAGCGGCAGAGGCTGCGTTACCGGTGGCCGTTCCGGCGGCGGATTGCGCGGGTGTAGTTGGGGGGTCTTGGGAGTGCGTACGATTTCTTGACGGTGCAAAGCAGGGCTGGTTGACTTTGAACGGCAACTTCAACACCTTTTAACCACGGAGGGCCACGGAGGAACACGGAGAACTGCAACTGCAACACCTTGGTTAGGTGGGAGAATGATGTTTTGGGGGAGGATTGGTTGGGTTGGCGTCTGTGTGGGTGTGTGATAGGGTGCTGGCAATGTCCGGCGCTGCCTTGGAGGGGTGCCGGGCTATTGGATTTTGGGACGAGTTCGACCGTCGTCTTATGCTGGACGCTCCGGCCCGAAGGTTAATTGGTCAAGACAGATTGCATGCACGAGGCCAGGCATAGGCAGTGCCTGAGGCTGGAGCAGAGATGAATACAAATGAATTACTGAGCCGGGCTGTCATTTGGATCGAGACGGCGCTGGCCGGCTCACTATCGCCCTCCGTGCGCCGGGTCATGCATGTCGAACTTTCGATGTCGCTGGCCTACGGCGTTTTTTATGCCATAATCTTCCCCTTCACACAGGTTGTGCTGCGTCGTTTGGGCGCCAGCGTTGATATGCTGGCGGTGTATACGGCTCTTGTGTTTGCCGGCTCGGTCTTCACTTCGTTCAGCATCGTCTTGATGCGGCGGCGGCGAACAATCAACATTATCGTTTTCTGCTGGCTGCTGGGGCGTTCGCTCTTTCTGCTCACCGCGTTCGTGACAGGCGCGACGCAGCTGATGGCGATCGGCATTGCCTTCTGGCTGTTGGAAGCGTTTGTCATTCCGGCGTACACGCGCGTTATTCAGAAGATCTATCCTGACAGCGGGCGTGGGAAGGTGATGTCGGCGGTGCGGATGGGGCGGGTTTCGGTCATTCTGCTGGTCACGCCCCTGGCTGGATGGGCATTGGACAAGGTAGGGTACCAGGTCCTGTTCCCTATTGGGGCGCTCTTTGGAATTCTGGCCACATTTCTTTTTACGCGCATTGATTTCGACGAGGAGGAATTGCCGCCGCGCAAAACGAAGGCGTTTTCGGATCTGTGGCAGATTGTACGGAGCGACAGGAATTTTGCCGTCTATCTGATCAGCTACTCGCTATTTGGGCTGGGTGGGTTGCTGAGCTGGCCGCTATACCCGGTTGTGCAGGTGGACCGTTTGCAACTCTCCTATTCGGAAATCGGATTACTGGGGTTAGTGGAGTCGGTAACCTGGTTTTTCAGCTATTTGCTGTGGGGACGGGCGATCGACAAGCGGGGCGGCCTGTTTGTCCTGCGGGCAATCACGGCGATCTCAATTGTGACGCCACTCAGTTACATGTCAGCACAAAGTTTGTGGATGCTGATGCCGTCGGCTATTGCGCGGGGTATGGGGATGGCGGGCTTTGAGATGGGGCAGATCAGCGCGGGAATACAGCTGGCGGACCCGGACAGGGTGACGGAATACGCTGCGATCCAGTCGACGGTGGTTGGGTTGCGGGGTATGATAGCGCCGGCAATCACTGTGGGGCTATTACGGCTGGGGGCGCCGCACAGCGCGATATTCCTGCTGAGCGGGCTGTTCTCGTTGCTGGGGTGGGTCATGTTTGGACGGGTTGAGGCGCCGATGCCGGGTGACGAGGGTTACAGCGAGCGGCAGAGGCTGCGGTACCGGTGGCCGTTCCGGCGGCGGATTACGCGGGTGTAGTTGGGGTGTGTTGGGAGTGTGTGCGATCTCTTGATGGTGCAAAGCAGGGCTGGCTGACTTTCGCCTATACCGGGACATGCAGGGGCAAGACTCAGTCTATCCATGGAGGGCGGCAGAGAACTGCAACGGCAACACCTTTTAACCACGAAGGGCCACGGAGGAACACGGAGAACTGCAACGGCAACACCTTTTGTCCGCGGAGGGACACGGAGAACAGCGGGCGTTAAGGGCCTGAGATAGGAGTTGGGGTGGAAGTCACTGTCAACTAGACACAATGCTGGGGAAGAATGAGCACGGTGGTCTAGTGAGGGCGGGGCGTTGCGGGGGCGCAGCCCCTGCACAAGGGAGGGCCGAAGGCCCGACCGCCCAAAAAACAGAGAATCAGGAGAGAGTAGACGCCTTCACGCGCCTCATTCAGTTCGCAATTCGGTTGTGGCTTAGTCGTTACTTCTTACTTAAGAATACATGCTTCGGGAGAAGCTTTCTCAGCCTGATGCCTTGTCCGAACTTTGAAAGTCAGGCGAGACAGGCCGCTTGCTCGCGGGTGCCAAGTATTGGTAGGATGGCACCTGTGTGGCCAGAAACTGACAAGAACGACTATCTGCGGGAAGACGTATTCTGCGGAAAGAAGTACAAGGGAATACGCGGGTTGCCAGGGACTCATCGTGCGGCAAAGTCAGGGATGATCTCAGACCAGCTGAATACTTCTGTGAATCTCAGGCAAAGTAAAGGCTAGCTGACTTGAGTGCAGGGAATCGGAATGGGGTCGATTCGCTAGAGAAGTACTCGCGGCAAGAGTTGCTAAGAATCATTTACGTAGAAGAGGAGCGGCTCTCCTTATAAGGCTGAAGGAATGGCGCTGAATCCGCTCCATTGACACCTCGCAAGTTGACCACAGAAAGGAAACATATGAATACATATCGCGCCGGATTGGTCGGATGCGGCCGGATTGGGACTCTTTGGGAGACGGACCCGCCGACGCCGCTTACGCATGCGGGCGGAGTGGCGGTGTGTGCGCAGACGGAACTTGTGGCTGGGGCGAGCCGGGGGAACGAGCATCTGCAGGTGTTTGGGCGGATGTGGGATGTGGACGCGCTCTACCTGGACTACCGGCAGATGTTGGAAAAGGAGAAGCTGGACATTGTGTGTGTGGCGACGCATCCGGGGCTGCACCGGGATATCGTCGAGGTTGCGGTCGAGAACGGCGCGAAGGGTATTTTGTGTGAGAAGCCGCTGGCGCTGAGCCTGGAAGACGGCGACGCGATTGTGGCGGCCTGCCGGCGCACGGGGTGCGTGCTGTCGGTGAATCATTCGCGGCGCTGGAACCCGGCTTTCATCAAGGCGAAGGAGATGCTGGATGAGGGCGCGATCGGGGAGTTGATTTCGATGCTGGGCATCTGCCAGGGGGTCAAGCCGTTCCCGGCTTGGACGGCGGACGAGGAGGGTCCTCTGATCCATGATGCGGTGCACACGTTTGACCTCTTCCGCATCTATGCGGGCGACGCTAAATCGGTCGTCGGCACGGCGCACCGGCGTCACCGCGACGAGTTTCGGGTGGAGGACATCAGCGATGCGATCTTCAATTTCCATTCGGGGGTGAGCGCGGTCAGTATGGCGAATGAGTTGACCCGCTATGCTCGATTCGGACTTGAGCTGCAAGGTACCGACGGCGTCATCAGCCTGGAGTATGCGGGCAACCAGTGGTTGCTGGGAGTCGATACGACCGACCGCCTGAATGAGCCGGACTCGCGCATCGAGTGGTATACGCTTGAACCGCAACCTTTTCCGGCAGTTGAGGAGGCGAGCTCAATCCAACTGTCGGTCGAGGAGCTGGTGCGCTGCATCGAGGACGGGGGCGAGCCGAGCTCGAACGGGGAGGACGGGGTGGCCTCGCTGGAGATGGTGATGGCCATTTACGAGTCACAGCGGCAGGGGAACCGGCCGGTGGAGCTGCCGTTGGTGGACCGTTCATCGCAGCTCTATATGCTACGGGATGAAGGGCACTTCTAAGTCGGGCGCAGGGCAAAATGGAGGGTCGGCAATGAAACATCTCTTTATCGACGATCATGAGGTCGAGGCGATCGACAATCTGGCGCGCAAGCTGCACCAGCCGCAGAAGGCGCGTGGCAATGTGGTGATACGGCCTGAGTACCGCTGGGAGAACAACTCGATTCAGATGCGGACGACGCCGGTCTGGCTACCGGATGAGGGGGTCTTCAAGGCGATCTATCTGAGCAGCGCGGAGGGACTGGACCCCGAAGTCCGTACGGATATGACGGGCGCGCCGGCCGGCGGTGAGCGTTTCGCCTGTTACGCCACGTCGGAGGACGGCGTGAACTGGGAGAAGCCATTCCTGGGCCTCTATGACTACCAAGCGCCGACCTGGCGGGGGACGCCGATCGGAGGCGAAAACAACATTCTTCCCAGCGCGAATGGAATGCTGCAGGGGCCGATTTACGACCCGCACGATCCGGATCCACGGCGCCGCTTCAAGGGGCTGCGCTACGGCGGGAGCGAGCTGCGCTCGATGGTGTCGGCTGACTTTTTGCATTGGGAGGAGCTGGATATTCCCTCTCTTCACAGCCATGATGAGTCGCACCTGACCTACGACGAGTCACGCAGGTTGTTTATTGCCGCGGCTAAACGGAACGGACCGTACGGACGCTCGTGGCAACTGTATACGAGCGAGGATTTCGCCGACTGGACAGAGCACGGGCTGATCTTTCATGCGGACCAGACGGACCAGGAGAACGGATTTGTCCGGTTGCAGCAGTTCTTCGACGACCCGGACTATCTGTCGCCAATTTTCAACCGGCCGGAGGAGTGGCGGACGGATGTCTACAACTTCCCCATTTTCCCGTATGAGGGTCTGCACCTGGCGACGCCGGTGATGCACCATTGGGCTGGTAAACATCCTCCTCTCTATGAGAACGTAGACAGCCGCAAGTCGGTGGAGCTGGCCTCCAGCCGCAATCTGGTGGACTGGGAGCGGGTGGCAGGACGGGCACCCTTCATGGAGCAATCACCGGTCCGCGACGGCGAGACGTATGATACGGGCCAGATCGTAGTTTTGAACAGGCCGGTGCGGCGCAACAACGAGCTGTGGTTCTACTATATGGGCATTCGCTATCGCAACCTGTCGTTTGAGGACGTACTTAACAGGCGCTACCTGGATGCGAGCGCGATCTGTCTGGCGCGGTTGCGGATGGACGGTTTCGTTTCGCTCAAGGGGGGCGTTGAGTGGGGGTCGGTGCTTACAAAGCCGGTGGAGGTGAGCGGCGACACGCTGCATGTGAATGCGGATTCGTGGCGGGGGCGTGTGCTGGTGGAGGTGATCGATGCCGGGAGCGGTGAGACTATCGATGGCTACGCGAAGGATGATTGCATTGCGGGTATGGTAGACAGCATTGATGAACGGGTACGGTGGCGGGATGGGCGGGACTTAGCGGAGCTGGCGGGGAGGACTGTCCGCCTGCGTTTTCATTTGTGGCAGGCGGGGTTGTATTCGTATTGGTTTGATTGAGGTTGATTGGGGAGGGACGACTTTTTTAACCACGGAGGGGCGCGAAGAAAACCTTTTTTAACCACGAAGGGCCACGGAGGGACACGGAGAACACCTTTTGGTCCACGAAGGGCCACGGAGAACGCCTTTCTTCGATCCGTGAAGTCACGCGGACGTTTAACCAGGTCATGCGGCTTCGATGATTGACCGACACTGCACTTAGAATGGAGTTTTTGCGATGAGACGATTTGAAGGAAAGACGGCTCTGGTTACCGGCGCTTCGCTTGGGATTGGGCGGGGGATTGCGCTGTGCCTGGCGGAGGAGGGCGCGAATGTGGTGGTGAATTACCGCACTTCGGAGGCGGAGGCCAAGAGCGCGGCGGAGGAGATCCGGCAGATGGGAAGCGAGGCGCTGGTGTGGCAGGCGGACGTTTCTGACCGGGACGCGATCGCGGCGATGATCGAGGGAGGCGTGGAGCGATTTGGGCGCATCGACGTGGCGGTGGCCAACGCGGCGGTCTCGATTCGGGAGTCGGTGGTTGAGGCGAAGTGGGAGAACGTGATGCGCACATTTGAGGTCACGCAGTTCGGCGTTTTTCACACGTGCCAGCTGGCCGCGCAGCAGATGCTGAAGCAGCCGCTCACGGGGCGCAGCCGGGGCAAGATTGTGATCATCAGCTCGGTCCATGAGGAGATCGCGTTCCCCAGCAGCGGGGCGTACAATATGTCGAAGGCGGCGATCAATCATCTGGGCAAGACGATGGCCGCCGAACTTGCCGGGGACCGCATCAATGTCAACGTGATCAATCCCGGCTGGATCGACACACCAGGGGAACGCAGTTTTTACAGCGAGGAAGACATAGCGGAAGGGGGAAAGCGCATTCCCTGGGGGCGGATAGGGGTACCGAAGGACATTGGCAAGGCGGCGGCCTATCTGGCCAGCGATGATGCCGATTACGCGACCGGCTCTGTCCTGCGGGTTGACGGCGGGTTTGTGCACGGTCTTGTGCTGCCGGAGCCGGAGGAAGGCAGTGGATAGTGGATAGTGGATAGTGGATAGTGGATAGTGGATAGTGGATAGTGGATAGTGGATAGTGGTCAGTGGTCAGTGGTCAGTGATGACCGTGGAGGCAGGATTGAGCGTGGGGGGTTTGGTGGGTAGGTGGGTTGACGGTTGGAGGGTCATATGAGGGTTGCTGTGGGCGGGCTGAGCCATGAGAGCAGTACGTTTACGCCGGTGCCGACGACGATAGAGAGCTATCGGGAGCGGTTTCTGCTGGAGGGCGACGATATCCTGCGTACTTTTGCGGGGACGAATACGCCGATTGGCGGCTTTATCGAGGGCGCACAGACGCACGGCTTCGAGTTGATTCCAACGCTTCTTGGAGAACCTCAACCGAGCGCGCCGACGCCGCGGCCGCTGTATGACGAACTGCTGGGGCGCATCCTTGACGGGATCGCGAGAGCGATGCCATTGGACGGGGTGCTGCTGGAGCTGCACGGCTCGATGTCTGTTGGGGATTTGGATGGGCCCGATGGGCTGGGCGATGCTGAGGGCCATCTGCTGGCTGCGGTGCGGGATACGGTCGGGCCGGACGTACCGGTGCTGGCCCAGCTTGACATCCACTCGAACGTTTCGCAGCAGATGGTGGCGATGGCGGATGTACTGATCGGGCGGGAGACCTATCCGGAGGTGGACATGGCGGCGCGCGGCCGCGAGTGCGCGGACGTGCTGGCGCGCATCGTGCGCCAGGGTCTGCGGCCGACGATGGCACTGCACCAGATTCCGATGGTCTGGGGGCTGAACCAGGTGACGGCGCATCCGCCGATGCGGGATGCGATCGCTGAACTGCACCGGATCGAGTCTTTGCCGGGTGTCGTGTGCGGCTCGATTGCTACCTGCTTTTTCCTGGCTGACGTGCCGGATATGGGCGCTTCGGTCTATGTCGTAACCGACAATGATCAGGCGCTGGCCCAGGCGTACGCCGACCAGTTGGGAGAGTGGATTTATGCGCGGCGCGAAGAGTGGCAACTGGCTTTGCTGCCGGCGCGTGCTGCGTTGGAAAAGGCACAGACGGCCGGACGTTACCCCATCATTCTGGCCGATTTGCAGGACAACACGGGCGGCGGTTCGCCGGGCGACAGCACGGGCGTTTTGCAGACATTTGTCGACATGCAGTTGGAGGATGCGTGCGTCCTCTACATTGTGGACCCCGAGGCCGCTGCGCTGTGTCACGAGGCAGGCGTCGGCGCGCGTCTGGCCCTGGAGGTGGGCGGTAAGTCTTCGCCACTGCAGGGCGTTCCGGTGTCGATGGACGTGGAGGTTACGGCGCTGGCTGACGGGACATTTCAGTATGATGGGCCGATGTATGCGGGCCTGAGCGGGAATATGGGGCCATCGGCGCACGTTGTTCAGGATGGGATCCACGTGTTGCTGGTTAGCAGGCGGGAACAGCCCTTCGATACGGCCTTCGCGAAGACGCTAGGCCTGGACCCGCGGCAGATGCGGTACATCTGCGTGAAATCAAGCACGCATTTTCGGGCCGGTTTCGAATCCTGGGCGGGAGCGATCCACGTAGTGGCGGAGCCGAGCGTCCACAGTCTGCGCGACCTGCCTTTTCGGCGACTTGGCCGCGACCTCTATCCATTCACGACGCAGGTGTAGCGGTTCTCAACTGATGGCAAAGTGGAAGATAGGAGTGGGGCGGGAGACGCGGCTACGTCTCCCGTTTTGTATTGTCAGCCATATTCCTGGGGAAGGGTGAAGGAGAGCGCCCCCGGTAGGAGTCGAACCTACGGCCAAAGGTTTAGGAAACCTCTGCTCTATCCTCTGAGCTACGGGGGCAGGAAACGCTGCACACGCCAGAAGACGATAGCACAAAGCTCCGGGCAGGTCAAAGAAAACAGCCGATTCAGCGGCTGATCCTCTCTCTAATTTCTCAACGCGTCCTGGTGCAACCGGCAGCATTTGCCGGACACGGTTGCGGGGCAGCAAGTTCGCCGATTTCAGGGGAGTGATGTACAATCGGCGGATATTGTATGCCCTCCAAATGTCACACGGCCAGCCGGTTGCCGGGCGCTTGCGCGTAATCTTCTGCTGTTTGGTAGCGCACAGTTCGCCGGTCCGGCGTGATGGTGAGGCCCGCCCCGTACCACAGATAGAGGCACTGCATGGAAACTGCACAGGATTTTTCGCGTGATTTGCTGAACAATGTCGGCGATGTAATCGTAGGCAAAGCAGAGGTAATCGAACACCTGCTGATTGCGTTGCTGTGTGAAGGGCACGTTCTGCTTGAGGATGTACCCGGTGTCGGCAAGACGATGATGGCGCGGGCGCTTTCCGTCAGCCTGGGCGTTGATTTCCGCCGGCTGCAGTGCACGCCCGATCTGCTACCCAGCGACATTACGGGCACGAGCATTTTCAACCAGGAGACACGCCAGTTTCAGTTCATTGCGGGGCCTGCGTTTACGCATATCCTTTTGGCGGACGAGATTAACAGGGCGACGCCGCGTACGCAGGCGGCGCTGCTGGAGTGTATGGGTGAACGGCAGATCACGGCGGATGGCTTAACGCGTGAGCTGCCACGGCCGTTCATGGTGATTGCCACACAGAATCCGGTTGAATACGAAGGCACCTTCCCGCTGCCGGAAGCCCAGTTGGATCGATTCCTCTTCAAGCTGAACCTGGGATATTTGTCGGGAGAGGAAGAGGGTGAAATGCTGATCAGTCTGGGACACAGGCATCCAATCGAGACGCTGGAGGCGGTGGTGGACGGGCACAACTTGCCAGAGCTGGCGGAACAGATCTGGGATGTGAGGGTGGCGGACAGCATTCGCGACTACATTGTGGGGCTGGTGCAGGCGACGCGCAGCCACTCTGACCTGGCGTTGGGGGCGAGCCCGCGCGGTTCGCTGGCGCTCTATCGCGGCGCACAGGCGCGGGCTGCGCTACGGGGTCGCGATTACGCGCTGCCGGACGACGTGCAGGCGCTGGCGCCGCTGGCCTTGCCGCATCGCTGTATCGTGCGTTCGGACGCGGCGTTACGGGGACGCACGGCCGACCAGATCGTTACCGAGCTGCTGGAAGAGACTGCGCTCAATTTGGGTGACGAGACAGAGGATTGGGAGGCAGCCCTCGCAACGGGGGGACAGGACTAGCCAGTTGTTCGATCTTTTCTTCCTTTTACTTTTTCTGTTTGCATTCGCGGTCTTTCTGCGAATGGACTGGATCTACTACGTCTTCTACGTGGTTGGAGGCGTGTGGCTGATCAGTCATTGGTGGACGCGGCGCAGTTTGCGCAATTTGAATGTTTCGCGGCGGGTGCCGGCCAAGGCATTTGCTGGCGAGAAAATCCACAGCGATATCGACTTTCTGAACCGAAGCCGGCTGCCGATTCCGTGGCTGCGGCTGCAAGAGAATGTCCCGATTGACCTGAGAGCTATTGAACAGTACAGCACGGTGATCACCGTGGGCGGCCGTTCGGTGACCCGGCGCCAGTTCGAATTACACTGCCACCGCCGCGGCTACTATGAGGTCGGCCCGCTCAATCTGCAGACGGGCGATCTGTTCGGATTTGCCGAATCCTCCTGGCAAGAGACATCCTCGCACCTTCTTACGGTCTACCCCAAAGTCTTCTCACTGGCGGACCTGGGTCTGCCAAGCCTTTTGCCATTCGGCGATATGCGCAGCCCGCACCGCCTTTATCAGGACCCGACGCGCATGGCCGGTGTGCGGCCGTACGAGAGCGGCGACAGCATGCGCAACATTCACTGGCGGGCGAGCGCGCACGAGGGCACACTGCTGGTGAAGAAGTTCCAGCCTTCGATGGCCCTGACTACGACGGTGGTACTCGACCTGGACCGCAGCGCCTTCCCGTACCGGGAAGAGTACAGCGGCAGTGAATGGGCGGTGGTGCTGGCGGCGTCCGTGGCCAGTCACGTGGCGGAGCAGAGGCAGGAGGTTGGTTTTATCAGCAACGGGGAGGATCCGCGCTCCGGCGCTGAGGTGCTGGCCGTTCCCTCGCGGAACGGGCGCGGGCATCTGATGGGGATACTTGAGATCCTGGCCCGTATTCAGATGCGGGACATGCGCAATGCGGAGGACGAGTCGTCGAACAGGAATGGCAGAGCTCCCGCGAAAGCACCGGCCGAGAATGCCGAAGAGGAGGCGTGGCGCTCGCCGATAGCGCTGCCGACCTGGCTGCCGAGACGGGTGGCGCATCTGAGCTGGGGTTCCACGCTGGTGGTGGTGACGCCGCGGCTGACTGAGGAATTGGTCTGGGTATTGCACGGCATGTACCGGCGGGGACTGAATGTATATGTCCTGGTGTGCACGTTGCAACCGCAGTTCAAGCGTGTACAGGAGCAGGCGGAGGCGCTGGGCATTACTTCGCATCAGACGATCTGGGAATCGGATTTGCTGAAGCTGCAAAGATGAAAGGCAGTGGTCAGGGGTCAGGGGTCAGGGGTCAGGGGTTAGGGGGGAGTTCAGGGGCTGGGCTTAGGGTCTTTTTGGGACGGGGCCTGTGAAGTAGCTTCCCGGTAGTGGTGTGAAGTGGGATTGGGTTCAGGACAGATGACAGAGTCAGAGAGCGTCCAACAGCATCCTGGTTTCGACCATGCATGGCAGGACTCCCTTTTGCGTCCGGCGGTCATTGCGGCGCTGGTCGGCTGTCTCTTGGTGGCGTTGACTTCTTTCGTCCGGCATATTGGGCCGGGGCTCCCGGAAACCTATTTGATGGTGCTGCGGATCACATCGATCGGGGCGGCGCTGGTGGGCGGATATACGACGACGGTGCTGGTGCGTCCTGAGCACCGGCAGCGGCGATCGGTGAGTTTTCGTTTTGCGGAGCTGGGATTGATCCTGTTTGCGGCGCGCGTCGTGCTGTGGGCGACGGTGGAGGGATGGCCGGCGCCGGCGGCGATGGTGCTGCAACCGTTTGGCGTTTTTCTCACGCTGATGTTCATCGTCAACGGGCTTTTTATTCTGATCGCGTGGGGCATGGCCGTGCTGGTGACGAATGATTTTCTGGCGATGGGGCTGCAGGCGGATGAACTCGCCGATCTGGAGGCGGCGTCGAGACCGATCAGCGGTGACGATCATCGCATTCAAAGCGACCGCGGCGCGTTGGTGCGGCGTTTCAGCGAACGCTGGGCGATTGGGGGTATGCTGCTGATTGTCCTGACGGCGGCCAGCCAGGTGGGGATGGGCTCGAACGGATTTTTCGCGCTGGTGCGACAGGATATTGCAGGCGGTGTCATCGGCGCGGCGATCGTCTATTTTGTGCTGGGTCTGCTGCTGCTGACGTTCGGGCATCTGGCGGCATTGCGGGCGCGGTGGCAGCTGGCCAAGCTGCCGAGTGAATCAGTGATCGTGCGCAACTGGCCTTTCTATGCATTCGGTCTGCTGCTGGTTGTGGCGGCGGTGGCCTTTTTGATGCCGCTGGGCGGGACGTTCCGGCTGGCCCAGTTGATGGGTCTGGCAATGCGTGCCATATCGGGCGCGATCTACCTGATTCTGGGTCTGATAATGGGGCTTCTCGCCCTGCTTTTCGGAGGCGATGAGGAGGTAGTCGAGGAGCCGCCGCGCGAGCAGCCGGAGATCAGTGCGCCGCAGATCGAGCAGGTCGCACAGGCGGAGGCGCCGCCTTGGCTCGGGGGCACGGTGTTCTGGATAATCATCGTGCTGCTGCTTGGCTATGCGACCTATATCTATCTTCAGGGTCGGGGGGTCAATTTCCAGCTGATATTGGCCTGGCTGCGGCAGTTCCTGCTCGGCTGGAAGCAGATTGGAGAGGCGTTCAGCGAATGGCGCGCAAGGAGACTGCCGGAGGAGGAGGACGAGCAAGGAAAGTCTGGCCGCTCGAGAATGCGCCGCTGGCTGGATGAGCTGATGCTGGGCCGGTTGCCGCCGGATGAGCAGGTCCGTTACTTCTATGTTTCGACGCTGGAGAGCGCGGCGGAGCAGGGGATACGGCGGCGGCCGGGAGAGACGCCATACAGTTTTCAGGCGCGTTTAGGAACCCGGGTCGAGAGCGAGGATGAGGCGGCTGCGGAGCGTCTGACGGCCAGTTTTGTAAGGGTTGAATTTGCGCGTCAGAGCACCGAGGCAGCCGCGGTCCCTTTGTTGAAACGGGCTTGGACACAGATCCGGGCTGCGATTGCGGGACTGAATGAAGAGAAGCCGGATTTGGATGAGGGAGGGACGGGCGAGGAAGGGGCGGACGACCCTGAGGCCAAGGCGTGATCAACGGCGTTTTAGGAAGCTGTCAGGTTGGGCTGACCTTTCTCGCGGGGCGCCTGGTGTAGGCCTGCAGACGCAGTTTGTGCGCGCCCTTGCAATTCGGTACTGAAATGCTCGCGATTCGGGTATTCGGACTGGATTTAGTTGCTCCCCACATAGCCGCTTAAGGTGCGCGTCAGACTTCTGCGTCACGCTTAAATCTCCTTTTAGACCTATCATTTTCGGCTTGGCGTCTGGCTGTTTTGGCTGTTTTTTGGTGCTTGACGGCACCAGATCAGCTTGCTATAATGAAGGGCTATAGCAGATAGGACAGGGTGAAGGACGTGTCCTGCGGTTTTCGGCTGCAATATCGGCAGACGGGCTGTTTTGCTGGCAACTGGGCACTTCACAGCAATTACGCATTTCACAGGTGGATAATTCGATGATGTCAGAGTCTGAGATTATAGGCGACGAGTCTGAGATGATAGGCGACGAGGCCGAGAACGCCGAAGTTGAAAATGTCAGTGAAGAGCAGCAGGCCGATGAGATGCTCTTTGAACAGTATCTCGCGGAAGAGGAGGACCTCAGTTTGCCGGAACGGGGCGATCTCCGGGAGGGGATCGTCGTAGAGGTACGGTCGAATGAGTTGCTGGTCAATATTGGCGCGAAGCGTGATGGGATAGTTCCGCAGTCGGATTTGAACCGGCTTGAGGAAGAGTACGCAGACACGTTGCGTGAAGGCGAGACAGTACCGGTCGTGGTGAGTAAGCTCACAACCAGCGAAGGCATGTTGGTTTTGAGCATTGCGGACGCCTTGCAGAAAAAGGACTGGCTCGTTGCCGAAAAGATGCTTGAGAGCGGCGAGATCACGGTGCGGAAGGTGGTTGGCTTCAACAAGGGCGGTTTGCTGGCTGATTTCGACCATTTGCGGGGGTTTATCCCGGCTTCGCATGTGGTGGGGCTGCCGCGCAATATGAACGAAGAGCAGCGCAATGAGCGGCTGCAACAGATTGTGGGCCAGGATCTCCCCGTCAAGGTGATAGAGGTTGAGCGGCAGCGACGCCGTCTTGTGCTCTCCTACCGGCTGGCTGAACGCGAGTACCGCGCTGGACGCAAGGCGCAGTTGTTTGAGGAGTTAGAGGTTGGCTTGGTCGTAGACGGCGAGGTGCGGAGCCTACGACCATTTGGCGCGTTTGTTGACATCGGAGGCGCGGACGGGCTTCTGCACGTCAGCGAGATCGGCTGGACACCTGTCAGCCACCCGCGCGATGTATTAAAGGTGGGCGAGCGCCTACAGGTCGAAGTACTGCGCTTGGATCCGGAACGCAGCCGCATCGCGCTGAGCCGCAAGCGTTTGCTCTCGAATCCCTGGGAAAGCATTGAAGAGCGCTACAAGGTAAATGAGACGATTCTGGTCACAGTGACAAGGGTGATCGATTTTGGCGCGTTCGCTCAGCTTGAACCTGGAATCGAAGGGTTGATCCATATTAGCGAACTGGCCGATATCACGGTGGCTGAGCCCCTAAAGATGGTGACCAGCGGCGATCGCATTCCGGTGAAGATTTTGCGCATTCACCCGGACAGGCAGCGGATCGGTTTGAGCCGACGGCAGGCCGATGAAACTGTGGGCCAGGCGCTGCTGGAAACGGAGGCGGAGAAATTTGAGAGCGAAGCGGCCGAGGAGCCGGAGGCCGCTGCTGCTGATGTGGAGACGGCTACCGAGGAGCCAGAGGCGGTTGTAGCAGAAGCGGACGCGCCGTCTGAGGAGCCCCAGGCAGCCGTTGCCGAAGCGGACGCGCCGTCTGAGGAGCCCGAGGCGGCTGTTGCAGAAGTGGAAGCTGCTACCGAGGAGCCCGAGGCAGGCGTTGCCGAAGCGGAGGCTGTTAGCGTGGAGCCCGAGGCAGGCGTTGCCGAAGCGGAGGCTGCTAGCGTGGAGCCCGAGGCGGCTGTTGTTGCTGAGGTGGAGGACCAGGGTACTGAACCTGAAGCCACCGGTGCCGTGGCGGAACCTGAGGTTGAGGAACCGGCGGCGGTTGTAGCAGAATCGAGTGCGGCGGTCGACGAGCCTGAGGCGGAGGCGCCAGCTGACGAGATGGCTGAGGCTGCGGCGGAAGAAGCGCCGGACGAGGAAGAGGCTTCGGGGGAAGAGGCGGCCGAGGATGACGAGCCAGATGGTGCGGAGGAGAGACAGTAACGTGGCATTTGCAGTCTTCACTTAGGGTCGTTTATAATTGCGCTGCCTGCCAGTCTACTGAAGCACAAGGGGCTGGCAGGCTTGTTTTGTCCGAATTTCACAAAAGTCCTGGAGGGGGTGAGTTCGATTAGCGTTGAGTTGAGGCAAGGAGAGTCCCAGGAGAGTCTGATGCGGCGCTTCCGGAAGTCGGTAGCCGAGTCGCGGATTTTACCGATTGTACGCCAGAAGCGGTGGTTTACGTCCAAGAGTGAAGTGCGACGCATCAACAAACAGAAGGCAATCCGAAAAGCACGACGGAACGCGGCCCGGTCTTTCCGTTAGAGTATGTTTCGAAGACCAGGCTGCGAAGCTGCCGGCCACGCGTAAACTGATGGAGAGATATGGCTGAGGAAATACTCACACTGGAAGGCAAAGTCATCGAAGCCCTGCCGAATGCCCAGTTTCGGGTGGAATTGGAGAATGGGCATGTTGTTCTGGCATATTTGTCGGGCAAAATGCGGAGGAACTACATTCGGGTGTTTCTCGGTGACAAGGTGAGGGTCGATATGAGTCCATATGATTTGACACGCGGACGCATTACATATCGGCGCAAGTAGCGGGTGATCTGCATCTGTTAAGAACGGCGGTGTACGTAGCATTGGCGCGCGGCCAGAACATGGGGATGCAGGGGCGCTGACACTGCCTGAAGAAAACTTAAGACGGTAGGAGATGTTACGAGCCGGGAATGCGTGCCTTCCCGGTTTTTGTATTGGAGGGCTCAGAAACCGGGCAGGTCTTGGAGTGCTTTGACGGCGTCATCGACGAACAGGCGCTCGGCCTCAAAGGTCAACCTTTCGCCGGCGCGTGCGAGAGGTTCCCACAGGACGTGAAACTGTTTGGCGTCTTTGGGGGGCCGGGTTACCTGACGCGGGGAGAGCAGATTCATCAGGAAGTAGTGTTCCTCCCGGATGTAGTGCGCGCCCTTGTAGTCGAATTCAACGGTACGGCGGCCCAGGTCGGCGAGGATGCGGAGGTCGCCGAAGCCGGCTTCTTCGCTGGTTTCGCGCAGGGCCGCTTCTGCGGCGTTCTCGCCGGGGTCGATATGTCCTTTGGGCAGGCGTACTTCGGCACGCTTGGGGCGGTCGAGAAGGAGAAGAAAGGTTTCATCCGCGGGGAGGTGGGCGAGGATGTCCTTTTGGGCCACGATGCCGCCGGCGGACTTGTATCGAATCGTCTTCACAGTTCAACTCCTGTGCTAGAATACGGGCATGCAAACACTTATTTCGGGTGCAACCACCTTAGGAATCCCGCTCTCCAGCGAGCAGATAGAACAGTTTGGCGTGTATGCCGCGCTGCTGGCGGAGTGGAATCAGAAGATGAATCTGACCGCGATCACGGAGAGTGTCGACGTGCAGAGAAAGCATTTTCTGGACTGCCTGGTCGGCCTGCCGCCTGTCGCGGAGGAGATTGGCGTTACGCTGCCACCGAAACGGGCACTGGCCTGCGTTGACATTGGCACGGGCGCGGGATTCCCGGGGGTACCACTCAAGATTGCGTGGCCCAATTTGAAACTGACGCTGGTGGACGGCACGGCCAAGAAGATACGATTTCTCGAAGAGGTCGTGAATGCACTGTCGCTGGAAAATGTAACTCTCGTTCAGGGAAGGGCGGAAGAGTTGGGCCGTGATCGTCGCTTTCGCGGTCAGTTCGATCTGGCGGCTGCCAGGGCTGTGGCCCGGCTGAATACGCTAACTGAGTATGTGCTGCCGTTTGTGCGGCAAGGCGGACTGGCGGTCATCTATAAGGGACCGACCGCGGCCGAGGAGTTCATGGAGGCGCGCAATGCGATCGAACTACTGGGCGGCGAGACGGTGCGGTTTGCGCCTGTGACGGTGCCGACCCTGGATGAGGAGCGGCGTGTTCTATTGATAAAGAAGCTGCGGAAGACCCCCAGACTTTACCCCAGGCAGCAAGGACTACCTCGCAGAGAGCCTCTTTGACTGCGGGCCGTTGTTGGAAGACGGGTTCAGACCGCCGGGGGCAAGCCAGGCCCAGCAGGGCTGGCGAATCCTTAACGCAGATAGTAGGTCATATGCTGGAAGTGGACGACCGGGTCGATGTATTCGACGCGAACGTACGCGGGGACGGACAGGGTGATGGGGGCATAGCAGAGAATGCTGTTCAGCCCCGCCTCGATGAGCTGTACGGCGACGCGCTGGGCGGCGTGGGCCGGGACCGCCATGACGGCCATCTGCACTTCTGACTTTTTTGCCTGCTGGCTGAGGTCTGCGAAATCCTCGATACGCAGTCCATTTCCGATCGGCTGCCCTATCTTCTGCGGGTCCTCATCGAAGACGGCTACGATACGAAAGCCACTCGATTCAAACTCCTGGTAGTTGGCGATAGCGGTGCCAAGGGAGCCGGCGCCGACCAGAATCACCGGCCAGATTCTGTCGACGTTGAGGATAATCTGAAGCTGCCGGCACAGGAATTCGATGTTGTATCCGGTTCCCTGTTTGCCGAATTCACCGAAGTGGCTCAGATCCTTGCGAATCTGGGCGGAGCTGATGCCGAGATGCTCGCCGAGCTCCTGGCTGGAGGTAACCTCGCGCCCGTCAACTGCCAGGAGGCGCAGGGTGCGCAGATAGACCGGAAGTCGTCCGATAACGATGTCAGGGATGGGGGGCTTCCCTTGCGTTCTTTCGTCCTTCACCTTGAAGCTGTCGCTTTCTAGAATTGCGGGGCGTCAGAATTGCCGTGGTTGCAGGAATCCGTGGGAGCCAACGGGTATACACATTTGGGTGGTAAGAGGGCCGCGTACGCTCTGAAGCCCAGGTCAGACTGCGAAATAATTCACTAAAGATAGCACAGTCCTGCCTGGAGAGCAATTGAAAGGCAGTTTCTAGTTTTCAGTTCTTAGTTTCTAGTTGCGCGTTGCCGGGGAGAGAGCTTGTTCAATGATCAGAGGCGTATAGGACGAGCGACATGATAAACGGGCGTATTTGAAGTTGAGGGGTAGGATTCACGGCGAAGGAGGCCGGGGGTTGGATGGCAGTCTGTTCACATGCGCATGGTTTCGGTGTGTCCGTCGACGGCGAGGGCCTGGCCGGAGATGCGAGCGGCGCTATCTGAACAGAGGAAGAGTATGGTTTCGGCGACATCGTCCGGGGCAATGAGGGTGCGCAGGGAGCTTTTCTGGCGAAATGCTTCGCGAATTTCCTCGACGCTGACGCCGCGGGCCGCGGCCTTGGCGGCGTGGACGCCGTCGATGCGGGGTCCTTCGACGGAGCCGGGGCAGACGGCGTTGACGCGGATTCCGTGGGGGCCCAGTTCCATGGCGAGGGTCTTGGTAAGGCCGATCAGGGCCCATTTGGAGGCGGCGTAGGGGGCGCGCAGGGGGTAGCCGTGCAGGCCGGCGGTGGAGCCGATATTGACGATCGAGCCACCGCCACTTGCTTTGAGCAGGGGGATGGCGAGGCGCGAGCAGTAGAATGCGCCATTGAGGTTCACGTCGATTGTGCGCTGCCATTCGGCCGGGGAGATGCTCTCGGTGTTCGCGGTTGGGCCGGAGATGCCGGCGTTATTGACCAGCACATCCAGCCCGCCGAGACCCTGGGCGACCGTGAGGAATGCTGACTCCAGTTGCCCTGGGTCGGCCACGTCGGCGCGTACGACTGTGAGCCGGTCGTGGGAGCCCTCCAACCGGGCCAGGGCGGCTTCGTCTATATCACAGATGCAGACGTGTGCACCTGCCTGCAGGAAGCGGTCAGCTATGGCGCGTCCGATTCCTGCGGCTGCGGCGGACAGGAAGACGCGCTTGTCTGCGATTCCCTTCATCTCCGGTTCCTCACGAATACTGACTCCGCATAGTGCGTTGGGCTACTCGGCGGCGGCTATCCATAGGCGCCATGGGGCAGGAATCCCAGAAGCCGGCGCAGGCGGTCATCGGCGCCTGCGTAGACGTGCTCGGGCATGGCGTAGTTCATGAACGGGTAGTACTTGTGGCCGACGATGCGGCGGGCGTAGGTGACCTGTGTGATGTAGCGGGTGCGCTGGCTGCGGTTGGGGCCGCCGCGGTGCCAGACCTGATTGTTGAAGAGGACCACGCTGCCAGCTTTTCCCAGATTGTATTGGATACGGTCTTCCCACTCGGTGCCGTCGAGTTGTCGGGAGGGGGGACTGGCGCCGAAGAGATGTGAGCCAGGAATGGTTTCGGTGCCGCCGTGCTCGATTTCGATGACGTCGGTGAGGTAGTAGTTGGCGGTGAAGAAGAGAACGGGCAGATGGACGTTTGTCGGTGCGTCGCCGTCTTTGACGATGTAATGGGGTCGATCATCCTGATGCCAGCCATCGAGACCTCCGCCGGGCGGGGAGGTGAAGGAGTTGTTGTGGATGACGTGGCAGTCGGTCCCGATAATCGCTTCGGCGAGTGAGACCATCGGCTCCATGTCGAAGAGGCGCAGGTTGGCGGCGCTGGTCTCGAACATGCGGTGGGCGAGGTGGGCGCGCTGGCTCTTGTTGTTGAGGCCATTGGGATTGTCGCGCAGGGCCACTTCGAGATCGGCGCGCAGCTGGTCGGTCCAATCCGTGGGCAGCACGTTGCGCAGGAAGAGACAGCCTTCACGATTGAACTGGTCCGCCCAGGCTTCGATTTGCTCGTCGCTGGCTTTTATGCCGGCGAGATAGTCTGTACCCATTGTTCTCTTCTCCCCTTAGCTAATAGATTCCGGTTCTCGGTCGTTCGGGGGCAGTGAAGGCTGGTCGCATTCAGCAGTCACAGGCTGCAGTGCCCGGTAGGGATGGGCATGTCGTAGGATCAGAAACCTTGCAGCCGGCTGAGGTCGGCGACAGGCGCTGGGAGCTGTGCGATCCGCTGGATCAGGGCCTGGCGGGCCAGGCGCAGCTCCTCGTTTTCGGCGTTCACAAGGACGGCGTCGAAGTAGGTGTTGATGGGCGCGGCCAACCCGGCGAGGACGTGACCAAGCGAGGCGGCGACGTCCTCGGCGGCGTCCAGCTTGGCGGCGGCGCGCTCGCAGGCGCTGTGCAGATCGTGTTCCACCTGCTCCTGGTAGGCGCTTGGCTGCAGGGACAGTTCGCGGTCGATGCTGCGTACGATGCGGGCACAGCGGGCATAGGCGGTAAGGGTCTCTTCCCAGTCGGGGGAGGCGACGGCGGCGGCCAGATGGTTGACGGCGCCGACGGCTGCGAAGGGGTCGTCACCGCGTGCGGCGAGCACGGCGTCGACGACATCGGCCGGTTGGCCGGAGTCACGGAGCTTCCTTTCAAGACGGCGGACTACAAAGTCGCGGGCGTTTGGGACGGCGTCATCCGACAGCAGCGCGCCATATTGCGAGGCGGCCTGCTCGAGAGCGGCTGTCAGGTCGAACGGGAGCTTGCCCAGCGTCAGTGCGTTAACGATACCCAGGGCGGCGCGGCGCAGGCCGAAGGGGTCGGCGCTGCCGCTGGGGGTGACGCCGACGCCGAAGAGGCCGACGAGGCTGTCGAGTTTGTCGGCGAGGCTGAGGGCAAGGCCTGCCTTGCTGGTTGGGATGGCATCGCCGTCGTAGCTGGGCAGGTAGTGCTCGCGGATTGCCTGCGCGACTGCGGGCGGTTCGCCGCTCCTGAGGGCGTAGATTTCGCCCATTGTCCCCTGCAGGCTTGTCATTTCGACCACCATGGAGGTTACCAGGTCGGTCTTGCATAGCGCGGCGGCCTGGCGGGCGGTCTCTACTTCGTGGTCGCCGGCGCGGAGCATCTGTGCGATCTGGGGGGCCAGGGACTGGAGGCGGCCGGCCTTGGCGAGCATTGACCCGAGCTTGGCGTGGAAGGTGAGGGTTTCCAAGCGCTGGGTGAAGGTGTCGAAGGGCTTGGCGGTATCCTGCCTGAAGAAGAATTCGGCATCGGCGTAACGGGCGCGGATGACGCCTTCATTGCCCTGGCGGACTACGTCGGGATGCTGCAAGGCGTTGGCGTTGGCTACTGTGACGAAGCGGGGCGCCAGTGAAGGCGGGCTGGCGGAGTCGGCGGACACGGCCATGATGGGGAAGTAGCGCTGGTGCTTCTTCATCACGGCGGTGAGGATCGGCTGGGGGAGGTCGAGGTAGCGCGTTTCAAAGGAGCCGAGGACGGCCTGGGGCGCTTCCACCAGGTCGGTGACCTCATCCAGGAGGTCCTCGTCCGGTTCCCACTCGTAGGCGGCGGGCGGCAGGGGTTGGGCGGCGGGCGATTGGATTTCGCGGGCGCGGGCGGCCGCTTCCTGTACGGCGGCGGCGATGCTCCGGCGGCGCTGGGTGCGGTCGAGCTGGATGCCCTGGGCGGCGGCGGCGGCGAAGTAGCTGTCGGCGTCGGCAATGCTGAAGGCGGTAAACTCGCCTGCGGGCAGGCGGGCCTGGGCGTCGCGGTAGCGGGGCCCGCGGCTCTCGCGTCCACTGCTGATATTGGCCCAGGAGATGGGAACAGTTTGCGTTCCGTAGAGAGCAACGATCCAACGAAGGGGGCGGGGATAGCTCTTGTTGCTGCTGTTCCAGCGCATCGTCCTGCCCCACTGCATGCCGTCGAGCAGATCCTCGATGATCTGCGGCAGGACCGCGGCGGCCGGTTCGCCTTCAAGTCTTGTCACGGCAAAGACGTAGTTGTCGCGCACTTCGAGGTCTGCGGGTTGGACGCCCTGGCCGCGGGCGAAGCCCAAGGCGGCCTTTGTGGGCTGGCCGTCTGCGTCGAAAGCGCGGTCGGCGGGCGGCCCTCTGCGTTCGACGATTTCGTCCTGCTGGCGGGGGCTCAGGTCCTGCACGTGCGCCACGAGGCGGCGGGTGGTGCCGGAGACGGAGAGGTTTCCGTAGGTGAGCCGGGCTTCGTCAAGGCTTTGGCGCAGGCGCAGCTCAAGCTGCTGGATGCCGACGGGTACATCGGCGGCGGGCAGTTCCTCGCTGCCCAGCTCGATGAGGAGGGACTGGGGCTCGGATACCGGTACGAGTGCGGCGTGCTCTGATCGGTTGGACTTTGAAGCACGCTCCCGGCCCCCTGCGCCGTTCTCCAACCAGGGGAATTCCTCGCGCTGGCGTTGCTCCACGTACAGTTCGGAGATGCGGCGGGCCTGGTTGCGCATGGCGGCGAAGAATTTGGCGCGTTCGGTGACGCCGATGGCGCCGCGGGTGTCGAGGATGTTGAAGGCCTGGCTCTGGCGGAGGACGTAGTCGTGGGCGGGGGCGACGAGGCCGCGCTCGATGCAGGCTTCGGCCTCGGCTTGATAGAGATCGCACATGGTGCGCTGGCGCTCGACGTCGGCCAGCTCGAAGTTATAGATACAGTGTTCGATCTCCTGTTGACGGTAGATTTCGCCGTAGGTGTGGACGCCGTCGAAGTCGATCGACCAGACTTCGGTCCGCTGCTGGAGATACATGACGATGCGCTCCAGCCCGTAGGTTATTTCCACGCTGACGGGGTCGAGGCTGACGCCGCCGGCCTGCTGGAAATAGGTGAACTGGGTGATTTCCTGGCCGTCGAGCCAGACCTCCCAACCGAGGCCCCATGCGCCGAGAGCTGGAGATTCCCAGTTGTCCTCGACGAAGCGGATGTCGTGGCGGTCGCGCTGCAGGCCAATGGCTTCCAGGCTGCTGAGATAGAGCTCCTGGGGGTTTCCCGGATCCGGTTTGAGGATCACCTGGTACTGGGTGTGCATCTGCATGCGGTTGGGATTTTCGGCGTAGCGGCCGTCATCGGCGCGGAAGGAGGGTTCGACGTAGGCGACGTTCCAGGGTTCGGGGCCGAGTACGCGCAGGACGGTGGCGGGGTTCATGGTGCCGGCGCCCAGTTTTTCGCTGTGGGGCTGCCAGATCTGGCAGCCGTGCGCGGCCCAGTATTCGTGGAGACGGCGGATAGTTTCCTGCATTGAAGGAGAATCAGGCATTTCTCAACTCGATGTTTGCGGCTCTTAAGATTAGGTCCCGGTTTGCGGGAGACGGTTCATTTTAATTGTTTTTGACGACAAAGCCATTTTCTTTGACAGCTTGCTGGAATAGGTTTTCGTCCAGCTTCAGGCCGAAGCCGGGTGCGTCCGGCAGCGTGATAAGGCCGTTGTCCACTGCGTATGCGGAGCTGTCGAGGCCCGGGGTGGAGAGCTCATCCCATTCGACGAAGGCAAAGTTTTCAGCCGCGGGGGCGAGATGGCCGGCGACAAAGTTGCCCAGGTGGCGTCCGTAGTGGTGGGGGGCGGTGCGCACGTTCCACGCGTCCAGTTTGGGGGCAGTCTGCAGCCACTTTGTGAGGCCGTAGCCGAAAATGTCGTACTGAATCACGTCGATGATCCCTCTGCGGGCGTAGTCGAGGAGGTGGGGCGAGGCGGGTCCTTCGCCGTCGGCGATGAGGACGGACAGACCCTCGCGCTGAATCCAGGTGTGCAGTTCGGCGTAGAGCTCATCATCCTCGTGGAAGGCCTCCTCCAGCCAGTATACGTTGCAGTCGGCGGTCTGGCTCAGGATATGTTTGGCGATGTTGAGCGTATAGCCGTTGTTGGCGTCGATGAGGATGGTTGCTTCGGGACCGACGGCGGCGCGCACGGCGCGGACGACGGCTACGTCGCGGCGGTTGCCTTCCTCTATGGGCATGTGCCGAGCGCCGCGGCCGACTTTGATTTTGAAGGCGCGGTGCCCATTCTCGTAGCCGAAGCGGGCCTCTGATGCGATCAGGGCGGCGCCTTCTTCGTCGGTGGGGAGGTGCAGGTCGTCGATCAGTAGGGTGGTGTCGTAGCAGGGCACGCGCAGGGGCTCTGCCACCTTCTTGCCGGCGCGGTCGGCGAGGATGCGGTAGATGGGACGGCCGGCGCGCTGGCCGAGGAGGTCCCACAGCGGATTCTCTAGTGTGAAGGCCGTGCCGGCGACGCCGTTTTCGGCGGTGATCAGTTCGTCGAGGGGCGCTCCTAGAAACGGTTCGGCTTGCTCGCGAGTGAGAATGCTGACGCCGAAGCCGGAGGCGCCATCGGCAGTTGTGACGCGCGCCAGGGAAACGGGGGTCTCCCAGCCGTGGTCGTCTTTCTTGCGGGCGTTGTATCCGGCCAGACGGGGACGGCGGCCTACGAGGGTTCCCCACTCAATTGAAGCAATACGCGCGGCGCGCATCGGCTGATCTCCTGAACTTTATGCCAAGGTAACCGGAATTGTAGAAAAGAATGCTGGCCAGCGCCAATATTCCGCTCCGCCTGTGATTGCGGAAGGCGGGATTGGAGGTGGTACCGGCGGCGACCTTTAAGGCAGTCGGGGCGGTCTCGTTACTGGTGAACGGCAAAACCGTTGGTAGAGACGGCTTGTTGGAAAAGATCTTCATCTAGAGCGAGGGCGAAGCCGGGTGCGTCCGGCATGCGTACATATCCGTCGTCTACCTGATAGGCGGAGCCGTCGAGACCGGGTGTGGCACATTCATCCCACTCGATAAAGAGAAAGCCATCGACGGCGGCGGCGAGATGGCCGGAAACGTAGTTGCCGATATGGCGCCCATAATGGTGGGGCGCGGTGTCCACGTTCCAGCCGTCCAGCTGAGCACCGGTTGCCAGCCAGTTGGTCATGCCGTGGCTGAAGATATCGTACTGGATGATGTCGACGAAGCCATCGCGGGCGTAGTCGAGGAGCATGGGGGAGGCCAGGCCCTCGCCGTCGGCGATGTTGGTCGACAGGCCTTCGCGCTCTATCCAATCATGCAGGTCCTCGTAGAGCGCGCCGTCTTCGTGGAAGGCTTCTTCGAGCCAGAAGATGTTACAGTCGGCGGTTTCGGCCAGGATCTGTTTGGCGATGTTGAGATTGTAGCCGTTGTTGGCGTCGATGAGGATGGCGGCGTCGGGGCCGACTTCTGCGCGGACGGCCCGGATCACGGCCACGTCGCGGCTGTTGCCTTCGAGGAGGGGCATGTGCCGTGCGCCGCGTCCGACCTTGATTTTGAAGGAACGGTGGCCGTTTTCGTAGCCGAAGCGGGCTTCGGAGGCGATGAGAGCGGCGCCCTCCTCATCGGTGGCGAGGTGCAGGTCGTCGATGTAGAGGGAGGTATCGTAGCAGCGCACGCGCGGCGGCTGCGATAGGGTCTTGCCGGCTGATTCTGCCAGAAGGCTGTAGACCGGGCGGCCGTTGCGCTGGCCGAGCAGGTCCCACAGGGGGAATTCGAGGGAGGCGGCGCGCGGCGCGACGCCATTGCCGACATCAATAAGGTCGTCGACCCGTTCGCCGAGAAAGGATTGGGCTTCCTCTTGGGTAAAGGGGCGGCAGGCGCCGAAGCCTGAGGTTCCGTCTGTCGTAGTAATCCGGGCCAGGGGGACCTGGACCTCGTTGCCGTGAACGGGCCCCCGGGAGTTGCAACCTGCTTGTCGGGGGCGCTGGCCCACAAGGGCGCCCCACTCGATGGCGGAGATTTTGGCACTGTTCATGGAAAGTCTTTCTCCTTGATTCAGATAGGGGGCGCCTTCCTGAGGGCGCTAGTCAAGGGCTAGTTTTCAGCTTTCTCCGTAGCGAACGCCGGTGGGGACGACGTCGGTCTCCTCGCCGCGGCGGATGGCTTCGGCGGTCTCGACGATATTGACGAGATCATGCTTGGACTTAAAGCCGAGGCGCGTCTGAATTTTGGTCAGGTCAAGGGTAAAGTAGTTGGCTTCGGGCGTGCGGGCGTCGGCGAAGCTGAGGTTGTAACGTTCGGCCAGCCACGGTACCGCTTCGCCCCAGTCGATGACTGCGTCGCCGCCGAGGGTAAACTCCTCGCCGACCGCCTCCTCCTTTTCGATACCCAAAACCAGGCCGCGGGCGATGTCGCGCACATCGCAGAAGTGCTGTTTGTGGGGGACACCGTTGGGGTTGCGGTTGAGGAGGAGTTGATCCTGGCCGGTCCACTGTGCTCGGAGGTCGTCGAGCATGGCCTGTGTGTCCGGATCACTGCTCTTCATCGATTTGTAGCGCTCGTAAACCGAACTGAAGGCGAGTCGGTCCGGCACGCCGTCCTCGTTGAAGAATTCACTCGGTTCGATGATGGTGGAAAAGCGGAATGAGGTGGCGGGGACATCATATTGGTGGTAGTAGGCCATGGCCAGCTCTTCACCGATCCATTTGGTGAGAAAGTAGGGCATTTGGTGGTAGCGGGCGACCATGTCTTCGGTGATCGGTTCCTCGAAGTAACGGCCGTAGTCTTCCAGCTTCCAGTAGATAGCCTCGGTGCAGGCGTAGACGAAGCGGTGGAGATTGGGGCACTCGGCGCGAACGCTTTCCAGAAGATTGAGGGTGCCCATGGCGTTGATGTCGAGGTACTGACGGTTGTCGAAAGGACCGCCAAAGGCTGCAGCCAGGTGGACGATGGCATCAACCCCTTTGACAGCGCTGCGGACTTCGTCCAGGTTGCGGAGATCGCCGGTCACGGTTTCCACGGTCGCGAAGACGTCCAACTTATGTGCGCGACTGGCATCGCCTGGATAGACGAAGGAGCGGACATCGTGTCCTTTTGCCAGCAGACGTGTGACAAGATTTGCGCCGACCCGGCCGGTGCCGCCGGTTACGAGGATCTTCATTACGGGACCTTTCAGTTTCTTTGGTTCAGGGTCTCAGTTCTTGCTGCATGTATGAAAAGGAAGGAATGATGGCGAAGGACCGGATAACATTTCCTGACAGAGATAACATGCGGCCAGTTGCTAATTATCTTGCACCTGATTCTTCCTGCCAAACCTGGTGGGACGGCTTGGTCTTTTGGCCGGTTGTCTGAATCAGGATTTGCAGGATTTCCCGGGATATTCAGGATAGCTGAAGATGGCGTGTTGCCCAGGAGGCGGTACGTTGGCGGGGCAGATGGACAATTTGGTGGGGCGGATTCTGGGATAGGGTACGTCTGTTTGGGGGAGAAGCTGTGGCGTGGGGGAGGGGGCGTCAGCGCTCCCCGTAGCGGATGCCGGTGGGGACGACGTCGGTTTTCTGGCCGCGGCGGATGGCTTCGGCGGTCTCGATGATGCTGTCCAGATCGTGCTGCGGTTCGAAGCCGAGGCGGGTCTGGATTTTGGTCAGGTCCAGCGTGTAATGGACTGGCGTTGGCAGGCGGGCGTCGGCGTAGGCGACGCCGAAGCGTTCGGCCAGCCGGGGGACAGCCTCACCCCAGTCGATGATCACGTTGCCTGCCAGGTTGAACTCCTGGCCGACGGCATCCTCTTTTTCTATGGCCAAGAGGAGGCCGCGGGCGATGTCGCGCACGTCGCTGAAGTGCTCTTTGTAGGGGACGCCGTTGGGGTTGCGGCTGAGAAGGAGCTGGTCCTGGCCGGTCCACTGGGAGATGAGGTTGTCGAGCATGGCTCGCGTGTCTGGGTCGTTGCTCTTAGTAGCCTTGTGTTGCTGGTAAGCAGAGCTGAAGGCCAGGATGTTGGGCAGGCCGGCGTCGTTGAGGAACTCACTTGGCTCGAAGATTGTGGAGAAGCGGAAGGAGGCCGCGGGCAGGCCGTACTGATGGTGGTAGGCCATGGTCAGCTCTTCGCCTATCCATTTGGTAAGAAAGTAGGGCATCTGGTGATAGCGGGCGGTCATATCCTCCCGAATCGGCTGCTCAAAGTAGCGGCCATTTTCTTCGAGCCGCAGATAGACGGCGACGGTGCTGGCGTAGACGAAGCGGTGGAGATTGGGGCAGTGGGCGCGGACGCTTTCCAGCAGGTTGAGCGTGCCCATGGCGTTGATTTCGAGATACTGGCGGTTGTCGAAGGGGGCCATGAAGGCGGCGGCCAAGTGGTAGACGGCATCAACGCCCTGGACGGCGCGGCTGACATCGTCCAGGTTGCGCAGGTCGCCGGTCACTGTTTCCACGTGGGAGAAGGCATCCAGCTTGTGGGCGCGGCTGGCGTCGCCGGTGTAGAGGAGGGCGCGGATTTCGTGGCCTGCGGCGAGGAGGCGGGTGACCAGATTTGCGCCGACGCGGCCTGTGCCGCCAGTTACCAGGATTTTCACTGTGGGACCTTTCTGTGAGCGGATATTGGCGGCGTGGGGATGGGGTTCAGTGTAACATAAGGTCAGGGGTCAGGGGTCAGTGGTCAGTGGTCAGTGGTCAGTGGTCAGTGGTCAGTGGTCAGTGGTCAGTGGTCAGTGGTCAGTGGTCAGTGGTCAGTGGTCAGTGGTCAGTGGTCAGTGGTCAGTGGTCAGTGGTCAGTGGTCAGTGGTCAGTGGCTGGAGACAGCACGTGGGGGGGGTAGACATTGTTGGCTAGACACGATGCTGGATGAGAATGAACACGGTGGCTAACAAGGGCGGGGCGTTGCGGGGGCGCGGAACTGCAGGGGAACGGCGGGGGAACTACAGGGGAACTACAGGGGAACTGCAGGGGAACTGCAAGGGGCTGAGACAACAGGGGGGAGGAGACACTGTTGGCTAGACACTTTTCTCTAGACACGTTGCTGGGGAAGAATTAGCACGGTGGTCTAGTAAGGGCGGGGCGTTGCGGGGGCGCGGAACTGCAGGGGAACGGCGGGGGAACTACAGGGGAACTACAGGGGAACTGAAGGGGAACTGCAAGGGGCTGAGACAACAGGGGGGAGGAGACACTGTTGGCTAGACACTTTTCTCTAGACACGTTGCTGGGGAAGAATTAGCACGGTGGTCTAGTAAGGGCGGGGCGTTGCGGGGGCGCGGAACTGCAGGGGAACGGCGGGGGAACTACAGGGGAACTACAGGGGAACTGAAGGGGAACTGCAAGGGGCTGAGACAACAGGGGGGAGGAGACACTGTTGGCTAGACACTTTTCTCTAGACACGTTGCTGGGGAAGAATTAGCACGGTGGTCTAGTAAGGGCGGGGCGTTGCGGGGGCGCAGCCCCCGCACAAGGGAGGGCCGAAGGCACGACCGCACAACTACAGTGATCAGTGGTCGGTGATCGTTTTGGATTGTTTTGCGGTGTAGAAGTTTGTGGTGGGGTGGAAATGGGCGTATAACGGAGGCTGTATTGTCGATTTGCGTCCAACCTGGACGGCCACGCCACGAAAGGGAAATGCGATGAAGATCACGGATATGACGGTGGAACGGTACGCCTGGCCGCGGCCGAAGCCGATCAGTAATGGGAAGTATACTTATGTGGATGTCAGCCTGAATCTGGTGCACATTTACACGGACGAGGGGGTGACGGGCGTGGGCTGGGGCGGGGGCACGGCGTCCGGCCAGGGGAGCGACCTGACGACGACGCTTATCGACTACTTCAAGCCGGTGGTGGTGGGGGAGGACCCGTTCAATTACCGGCGCATCTGGGAGGAGATGTGGCTGCCGAAGCTGGTGGGGCGGCGAGGGCTGTCGACGCGGGTGATCAGCGCTATCGATATTGCGCTGTGGGACCTGATTGGCAAGGCGGTGGGGCGGCCTGTCTATCAGCTGCTGGGCGGCTACCGGGACAGCATTCCGGCTTACATTGCGGGCGGCTATTATGAGGAGGGCAAGGGCCTGCGGGAGCTGGCGGAGGAGATGGAGGAGAATCTGACGCTGGGCGCGAAGGCGATCAAGATGAAGGTCGGGGGCGTGCCGATCAACGAAGACGTGGAACGGGTGCGGGTGGTGCGGGAGGCGATCGGGCCGGAGATCAAGCTGCTGGTGGACGCAAACAACGCGTACACGGCGCACGAGGCGATTGAGATGGCGCGCAAGATGGAGAAGTACGAGCCGTTCTGGTTCGAGGAGCCGGTGGCGCCGGACGATTACAAGGGGCACGCGCGGGTTGCACGGTCGACGTCGATCCCGATCGCGAGCGGTGAGAACGAGTATACCCGCTACGGATTCCGGGACCTGATCGAGCGCGAGGGGGCGGCGATTATCAATGCTGATGCCCAGATATTGGGGGGCATTACGGAGTTCATGCAAGTTGCCGCGCTGACGGCGGCGGAGGACCTGGTCATCGCTCCGCACGGGGCGCAGGAGGTGCATATCCACCTGGTCTGCGCGATCGGAAACGGGCTGATCCTGGAGTTCTACCGAGAGACGGTGGACCCCCTGCGTATGCAGATTTTTGAGGAAACGATGAAGCTGGATGCGGACGGCAATGTGGACGCGCCGGACCGGCCGGGGTTGGGGATTACGCCGAATTACGAGCTGCTGAAGAAGTACAGGGTCGGTTGATCGGGTGGGGTTATTTGGGGGCCAGTCCAGGTCAGGAGGCAGGCGTTGACGGCGGGCTAAGTCTTATCAGACCGGCGTGGTCCAGTGCGACGCCGGAGAGTTCGGCCCGATGGGCGTAGCGCTTCACGGGATGATACAGGTACAGCCAGTGTGGATTGTCGTGTAGCCATGAGAGACAACGGCTGTAGGCTTCGCTCCTACGGCGGTCGCCAAGAGCCAGGTGGGCAGCGTCTATCAGGTGGTCGGCCTTGCTATCGGTTACGCCTTGCCACCAGAGACCCTGTGTCTGGCTGGATATTTTCTCTTGCAGCGCTCGGTAGGTGCTCAACGGGCTGGAGTCGAAGAGCGCCAGGTGGCCGATGCGCTTCTGGCTCGTGTCCATCGCATACTTGGGGCGGTCCGCTTCTTTTTCGATGCGGACACGTAT
Organism: Caldilineaceae bacterium; assembly: GCA_958295845.1. Taxonomy (GTDB): domain Bacteria; phylum Chloroflexota; class Anaerolineae; order Caldilineales; family Caldilineaceae; genus Bin5. Next base: position 1,412,510 of record OY282376.1, on the reverse strand, counting down.
GCCGATGCGGGCGAGTTGCTCCTGGATCATGGCTGCCACTTGCGGGGCGCGATCGGGGATGACGAGAGGGGTGCGCAGGACCAGCTCTGCCGGTATGTCACTGGCGTCAAATAGCTCTTTGGCGCGCGCGGGATCATAGGCGTGCGGGTGCAGAGAATCGGGAAATCCGAAGTGAAACGGGCTGACGACGGTGGCGGCGGGCTCGGCAAGTCCGGGCCAAACGCTGTCGATAATGGCGTCAACGTCAACCGCCAGGTTGATCGCCAGACGGGCTTCCGGCTGCGAAAAAGGTTTCTCAAATCCGTTGAGGAAACCGGTCACGGACAGCGTGTTGGTAGACCTGCGCCAGGTCAGGCCGTCGTTTTCTGGAATGGACGGCATCAGTTCGAGCCCAGTCGCCAAGTCTGCCAGGTCATTGACCAGTGCGCTGTACCGATCTGACGCGGACTGTATTTGCAGAATGGTCAGTTCAGAGAACTGCGAGTCGTGGTCGGGTCTGTCGACGCTTGACAGCCGGAGAAGCTCACCCTCACTGTACTCCTCGAGCCGGAATGGCCCCGTGCCCAATGGGGGCCCGGCGGCGTCCGTCTGCTTCCCCACGTACACAGCGGCAAAGATGTCGGCCAGGTCGCCCGTCGGAGAGGGGCTCTTGACCAGCAGTTGCGTTTTGCCTATTGGCTCAAAGCTCAATTGTTCAAGGTAAGGAGAGTAGACGCCGCCCATTCCAAACGAGCCGCCCGCGCCCCGCATCCGTTCCAGACTTTGCACGGCATCCTCGTTAGTGCAAGGCGAGCCATCATGGAAGCGGATATCATCACGCAACGTTAGCAGCCACAGTCGCCCGCCGTCTCGGACCTCCCAAGAGGCGACCAGTGCGGGCGTGACGCGTCCATTGCGCCATTGCATGAGCGGTTCATATACGAGCGCCAGGATGGTCTGCAGGTCGGGCTGATCGGTCGTGTATTCTGGCTGAAGCAGATTCACTTGCGATTGGGCAATACGCAATTCTTTCAACTTCGCGCCTCCGCTGCTTCTGCATTTTTGTGCACGGCGAGAGCCCTCTTATCCGTATTGCGAATTGGGAATCGGAAAGCGGGACGCCGACATTGGGGTCAGGTTTGCAGTTTCGGATCGAGTCTGTCCCGCAGCCAGTCGCCGACGATATTGATGGAGAGAACTGCCGTCATTGTGGCGAGGCCAGGAATGGTTGCCGCCCACCAGGCGACGGCGAGGTAGTAGACGGCCTCTGTGCCCTGGACGGACCGGCCTATGTCGTCCAGATTGCGCATGTCTCTGGGGTAAAGGAGGGCGCGGATTTGAGACCTTCGGCCATGAGGCGGGTGCACAGATTGGCGCCGACCCGGCCTGTGCCGCCGGTTACCAGGATTCTCACCGCGGGACCTTTCTGTTAGCGGATTCTGGCGGCGTAGGGACGGGTTTCAGTGTATCAGAAGGGCAGTGGTCAGTGGTCAGTGGTCAGTGGTTAGTGAATGGGCGACTTTTCGGGGATGGGGGGAAGACAGGACACGGGCAAGTCGATACCAGAGGTACAAGAGGGTTCACCCCCATTGTGGGATGCCCTCATTTTCGCCATCCCGTTTGCTAAAGACCGGTTCTACACTATAATGATACCAGTGAATGATACGCGTGACCCACATTGATACGCGTGATCCGTTGGCTGCTTGTTCGCTTTCAGATTTTGGCATGAATACTCCAGATAGAACGGTACAATTGATCGAGAAGGGCGGGGTGGTGCCGGTTGTGCGGCTGCCTGATCTGGCGGGGGCGGTCGGTCTGGCCGAGGCACTGCTGGACGGCGGCGTGACGGCCGTTGAGCTGACGATGACCAGCCCGGGCGCGCTGGAGGCGCTCTCGCTGCTGCGGGCGCGGGTGAAGGCTTTCGCTGAAGGCGCGGCGGCTTTGGGCATGGGTTCTGTGCTGAACCGGAAGATGGCGGCGGAGGCTATTGCAAACGGGGCGCAGTTTGTGGTTGCGCCGACGCTGGACCTGCCGACGGTGGACTTGTGCACAACACACGGTGTTCCGGTCATGCCGGGCGCGTTTACGCCGACGGAGATCCAGACGGCGTGGGTGGCCGGCGCGGCGGTGGTGAAGGTCTTTCCGGCAACGAAGCTGGGGCCGGGCTACTTCAAAGATATACTGGCGCCGCTGCCCCATCTGAGGCTGATGCCGACGGGCGGGGTCGGTCTGGAAAATGCAGGTGAGTTTGTGGGCGCGGGCGCGGTGGCAGTAGGCGTAGGCAGCGCGCTGGTGCGCAAGGATTGGGTGGAGGACGGGAACTGGCAGGCAGTGACGGAGCAGGCTGGCAGGTTTGTGGCAGCTGTAGGGGAGGCGCGCGCGGCGCTATGAGCGGATTCGACGTAGTAACGATGGGCGAGACGCTGCTGCGCATGGCGCCGCCCGGCCAGTTGCGGATAGAACAGGCGGCGTACTTTGAGCTGGAGGCTGGGGGGACGGAGTCGAACACGGCGGTCGCCCTGACGCGGCTTGGTGTGCGGACGACGTGGATTTCGCGCATGCCGGAGAATGCTCTGGGACTGCGGATCGCGCGCACGTTGATGGGACACGGCGTGGACACCTCGCACATCGTCTGGGCTGAGGGCGAACGGTTGGGAACATTTTTTGTGGAATTCGGCGACGGCGCGCGGGCGACTTCGATCATCTACGACCGGGCCGATTCGGCGGCGAGCCGCATGACACCGGATGAACTGCCGGTAGAGTTGTTCAGCGAGACGGGCGGGCGGCATCTGCATCTGACAGGCATCACGCTTGCGATAAGCGAGAGCTCGGCGGCGACGGCAGGGCGCGCTCTCGCGCTGGCGCGAGCGGCTGGCTGGAGCGTGAGTTTCGATTTCAACTACCGCTCCATGCTGTGGAGTCCTGAGGCGTCGCGCAGTGTTTGCCACCCCTTTGCCGAGGCGGCGGACATCGTTTTTGCGCCGATTCGCGATGCGCAGACCCACTATGGTCTGCCTGAAGAGGTCAGCCCGGAAGAGGCGCTGGCCGCGCTGCGGCAGTTTTTCCCGCAGGCGACGGTCATTCTCACGTTGGGCGGTGACGGTTCGATTGCGGCGGTACCGGGTGAGGCGCCGATGCGCCAGCCGATCTTTCCGGGCGGGGGAACTATCGGTCGGATCGGCGCAGGGGATGCTTTCACAGCGGGCGTTCTTTACCGTTACCTGCACCATGACAGGGAGGGATGGCTGGCGGACGCTCTGCGGTGGGGGGCGGCGGCGGCGGCGATGAAGTATACGATCCCCGGTGACATGGGGCTGTTTGAGAGGGAGGAAGTGGCCGCGCTGGTGGAGGGCGGCGGCTACTCGGATGATGTCAGGCGCTAGGCATCGCAAGCGCGAAAATTGATGGAAGCGCTGGCAGTTCGGGTGCGTTCATTATTCGCTCTATTCTGCCTGGGCCGCAGGCGGCAGATGGAATCGGTGGTTTGGGCGGCCTCCTCAACGCTGGTACGGGCCACGGATGGTGGAAGACAAATCCCTGGAAAGTTACTATCAGATATTGGGTGTTCAGCCGAACGCCTCGCAGAAGGTGCTTGACGCGGCCTACAGGCGCCAGGTGCGTATGCACACGGGCGAATATCTGGACGATACTGTCCTGATCGCGGGGCCGGAGCCGTCGGACCCGATCCTGGCGAAGATTGATGAGGCGTACCGGCTGCTCTCCAATCCTCTGAAGCGCTGGACGCACGACGAGGCGCTGAAGGACGCGCGGCTTGTTCCGATGACCGAGGACGAGATAGAGGTTGCGCGCAAGAGAATCGAACCTCCGGATGCGTGGCTGTCGTACCAACGCGTGGAGAATGGTTCGATCTATATTCGTGTGGGCTGGGCGCAGGATTTCACCGCGATACACGAAGCGGTCAGCACGGCCATTCCGGAAACAGGGCGTGCGTACAATGCCAGGGTGAATGAGTGGCGTGTCGACCCCAGATACGAAGCTGAGCTGGCGTCGATTTTCACGAATTTCGAACGGGCGGATGTGCAGCGACCGCCGCGGCTGGCAGGGCCAACCTATCAGGGTCCGGCTCAAATACCGACCACGCAGCGAATTCCTCAGGGGTGGAGGGGCTGGCCGTTCCTCATCATCGGGGTCCTCGTCATTGGGATCATCGGCGCGGTTGTGTTTCCGGCTAATCGCGGGGAGCCGGTCACTGCGCGGGCGACTGCGACTGCGCTGGCTCTGATCAGTTCGTACGAACCCCTGGAGAGCGACTTTGACACCGTAACTACGGGGCCGCATTCCGGTCTTACCGGCACACTCCTGCATCCGTCGGTGAATCTGCGTGGGCAGCCAGAAGCGGCCGGACCTGTGCTGAAGCTGCTTGGCGACGACCAGACGTACCGGGTGATCGGCAGGCTGGAGGACGGTAGCTGGTATGTTGCTACAACCGGCGATTATACAGGTTGGATTGCTGCGTGGACCATTGCCGTAGATGGAGAAACGGAAAGCCTGCCTGTTTTCGGTGATGGCGATATCCTGCCGGGAGCGGCTGTCGAAGGGTTCCCGGATGGCGCCGTGGAATGAACGGTTGTCCTGCCTCACCGCCTGGTGAGTTTCGTTTTCGTCCACTCGTGCGAATACGGAGGAAGATCGCTTCTTTTGTTTTCACGTTTTAGTGGATAGAATAGATATAGCGCGGCAGGATCGAATAGAGAGAGGAGTTGATAGAGAGACCGAATCTCTAATTCCTCTCTTATTTTTATCTCTTCGAAACGTAAGCAGAAGCTGAAAGATGAGAAGCTCGGACGGTAATCATGGATTGTACGACCGCCTTCGGGGCGCGGGCAGACGCGTCAGTCTGTTGGCGCGCGCGGTGCTGCTGGGTGCGTTGATCGTAGCAGGCTTCACTGTGTATCACTTGTCGCGCGATGGTTCGGCGGCGGAGCAGGCAGTGGCGCTCGCACAACAGGGGGAGGAAGGAAACGCTGCTACAGCGACACCGGAGGCGACGCCGGACAGCGCCCGGCAGGCTGTGACGGGTACAAACCAGTCAAGTGTACAGGGGCGGAGCGACGCCGCAGCACCGGTTGCGGACGCGGGATTTGCGCGGCCGTACACGGTTGACAGTGCCCTGGATTACGTCTACACGGCGAGAATGGGCGAGCAGTGGTCTGTGATAGCCGGCAGATTCGATTTGGCTGAGGCGCTGTTGAAAGAGACCAATACGGAGCTGTGGCAGCTGCGGGGCGAGGAGATACGTGCGGGCGACCAGTTAGCCATCCCCGGTCTCGGCGCGGATGCCGCGGTGCAGCCCTTACTGTATGAAGTGCAAGCAGGAGATAGCTGGGAGAGGATAGCCGGCAGGTATTCGGTCACGTATCTGGATCTGCTCCTGGACAATTTCAATTTGTGGGCAATGCGAGGTGTCGGGATTCGGGCCGGCGATGAGATGACGATCCGCCGTTTGCCGGGCGAGGTTCGCAACGTGGGGGCAGCGCGGGGATGGACCGGCGGAGCGCCTGCTCTTGCAGCTGCCTATGTCAGGGCGAGAGAAGGGCGGGGCAGGGCACAGAGCGCCGCCAGTCAGCCGGGAACGTACACTGTTCAGCCCGGCGACACATGGGAAAGCGTTGCGGAGGAAACGGGCATTAACATAGAGGCGCTGAAGGATGTCAACGACGATTTCAGCGAGCGGGCGCTGCAATCCGGAGATGTTCTGCGAATCTCGTGGATATTGCACGTGGCCCTGATGTTGCGCCAGGTTGAGGGAAACGGCGTCAGAAGCGCGTCGGACCTGGGCAAGCTTTCGGAGGAGGAGATTGCCGCGCTAGCAGCGCGGGGACTGACTGTTTATAAAGAGCAGTATTGCGGCGTCTGTCATCAGCTTGAAAGCGCGGGGACGAGAGGCATTTTTGGGCCCACGCACGGCGAAATGGTTGAAATGGCGGGCACCCGGATCGAGGATCCCGCTTACACAGGCGAAGCGACGGATGTGTACACCTACTTGTACGAGAGTATCACTGATCCGGACAAGTACTATGTTGAGGGATATGCACTGAGTCCTCACAAGATGCCGTCCTATCGTCATATCCAAGAAGAAGACCTGGAAGCGCTGATCGTATTCCTGGCGGGCCAGTAGACGCATGAGAATGTCGCATTCTGTGGCCCTGTCGAGCTTGCGCTGTTCAGCGAGAAACTTTTTCGAAATGCGTTCGCGCGCCCCGCACTTGACTGCGTCATCAGGACGCGACGCGGGGAGGAGGAAACAATTGAAAGTTATCCGAATTGTCTTCAGCGGCGTACTGGCGCTGGCGGTTGTGTCAGCGCTATGGATCGCGTCCGACAGCGCGATGGCGCAGGAACGGGAGAGCGGCGGCACGGTGATCGTGGACGGCCTGAATGGACCGCAGGGTGTGCTGACGATCGATGACGGCAGTGTCTGGGTCATTGACGTCGGACTGGGCGGGGACCAGGAAGTTGATGTGGGGGGCCTCGATCCCAATACAAACGAAATTATCAGGGCGACCTTTGGGAATACGGCGCGGGTACTGCGCGTAACACCCGGCGGCCAGCCGCAATTGGTGGCGACGTTGCCTTCGATCTTTCTGGGCAGCGACATTGTCGGGGGCGCTCGACTGGCTCTTCTCAACAATGAGATGTACGCCACGGCGGGCGTCTGGCAAGGGGTTGCCAGCGAAGAGGCGTTACCGGACACGGCGGCGGTCTTGCGGGTGTTGCAGGGCTCCGTGCTGGAGGTCGTGCCGCTGTGGAAGCTGGAGAAGGAACTCAACCCGGACGGTCATGTTCTGGAGTCTCATCCCTACGGGTTGACAGCCGGTCCGGACGGTCTCTTATACGTAGCGGAGGCGGGCGCCAATACACTTGTTCAGGTTGACGTAGTCAGCCAGACGGCCAAGGTAATTGCGGTGTTTGAAGGCATTCCGGGGCCGCTGCCGAACCCCTACCGGGGGGGCGCACTGGAGTCGGACCCGGTGCCGACTGGCGTCACTTTTGGGGCGGACGGCCGGATTTACGTTTCGCTGCTGCCCGGTTTTCCGTTCCTGCCCGGTTCGGCGAAGGTGGTTGTGGTCGATCCGGTCACGGGCGGTGTTGAGGACTACGCCACCGATTTGACGATGTTGACTGATTTGCGCACCGGCCCGGACGGCGAGTTGTATGCAGTGCGCTTCGGCATTTTTACGGACGAGGGCCCGATCCCCAACAGCGGGGCATTGATCCGTGTGGGCGAGGGCGAAACGTCGCAGGATGTCATCACCGGGCTGCCCTTCCCCACGTCGGTGGACTTTGACATCAATGGGAATGCGTATGTGGTGATCAACGGGGCCAGCGTGGGCGAGCCGGGACGCGGGAAGTTGGTCCGTTTTGAAGGTGTCGCGGTGTCGGAGGCGCCCACGATCCGCTTTGTAGAGAGTGCGAGCGTAAGCCAACAGGAGCCGGAGTTCGTCACGGGTTGTGACAGCCTGCCCAGCCACGACGCGGTGAAGGCGGCGCTGGAGCGAGCTGTTGCGGCCGGTAACAATGGCGGGCTGGGAAACCATATGTGGGCGACCGTGGTTGACCGCGACGGGGAAGTTTGCGTGGTCGCATTTTCCGGCGCCAACAGGGGTTCGCAGTGGCCGGGCGGCCGGGTGCTTTCGGTTCAGAAGGCAAATACGGCCAATGCGTTCAGTCTGACGCAGCTTTCTTTGTCCACGAGCAATCTCTATTCGGCGACACAGCCTGGAGGGAACCTGTACGGATTGCACGGGAGCACACCCCTGGACAGTGCGACAGCCTACGCGGGGCCTGCGAGCGACTACGGCCAGGCGGGGGATCCACTGGTGGGTGAGAGGCCGGGCGGGTGGAGCCGCTCAGGGGGCGGACTCTCCCTCTATATTGCAGGCGGCAGCCTGATGGGGGCGATCGGTATCAGCGGAGACACACCGTGCGCCGATCATATCGTTGCCTGGAAGGTACGCGATGCGCTTCAGTTGGATTACATCCCGGCAGGGGTGAGCTCCAGCGCCGACGACAACATCATCTTCGACCTGCAGCCGGATGGAAAGAGTCTCAGCGGATTTGGGCACCCACGTTGCGGTTTTGACGAAGAGCGGTTGACGGAGACGCTTCCCGCTGATTTCCCGATTGGGTCGGCGATGGAGGCTGAACGGTAGCGCGCAGAGCAGGTTATGGGGGGCGATAGAAGGTGCGACAGCACCGGTGAAGTCAGCTCGCGTCGTACCGATTCTGTACGCTCTTATGTCTTTAACTCGGTGGCAGGTCGGCGAGAAGGTCTTTCAGACTGGCAAATGTTTGGCGCGTGCTGTCGGCCTTGTCCTGCCCGTTGGCCTGCCAGTGCGTTTCCACTGTATAGGTATCGACCGGTTCGTTTTGCAGCAGAGTGAGATGGGCATGCCAGTCGGTTCCGCCGGCGCCGATGCGCGCCCAGGCGGTCAGGCCAGTGCCCTCGTCGAGCACAACTGCGTCCTTGCAGTGAATATCGACAATGTGGCCTTTCACCTGCTGATAGCCGACGGCCGGGTCTTCGCCGGCGACGAAGGCGTTGGCCGGATCCCAGATAATTTTGAGATTGGGCATCTGCACGGCGTCAAGCACACGCCGCATGTTGCCACCGGTATTGGCGTAAAGAGAGCGGGCATTTTCCAAGGCCAACACCAGCCCTTCGTCCTGTAACCTCTGGCAGGCGATGCGGATGCCCTTGGCGATCTTAGCCAGCGTTTCCTCATCGATACCGCCACCGTCCGGGGCGCGGGGCGAAGGGTTGTCGCCGCCTACGTCCCGGGTAAAGCCGAACGTGCGAATGTTGGGCGCCTTGAATTTATGGGCAATACTGATGAAGCGCTCCAGCCGATCCATATGCTCTTGAAAGCGAGGATGGCTTTCCATCTCGTCCAGGGAGAGATCGGCCAGCGAAAATGGCCGGAAAAACATCCCACAGACCAGATGGGAGCGGAGGCCGTTCTCCTCGGTGAGCCGCAGTGCCCGATCCAGCTCTGAGTCGGTCAGCTCGTGGATCTGTTTTCCCCATAGTTCGTGCAACTCCACGTAGGACATACCCTCTTCGCGGGCGATCGAACAGGCACGCGCAAAGTCCTGATCGATCTCGTCGGTAACGACTCCAAACTCGTACTGTCTCATAGCGGACATTTCACTCTCTCAATTGGGGAACTTCTATAGATGGTTGGTCAACCCAAAGAGCATTGCCGCGGTCTTGCCGCAGATCTGCTCTTTCTCCTCATCTGACAGATGGGGATTGGCCAGCACCTCCGCCACAGGGCCGCCGATCGGCCCCATATCGAAGGGATAGTCGCTGCCGACCAACACGTGATCGGCGCCGACCATTTCCACCAAATAGCGCAAGGCCAAAGGGTGAAAAGACATGCAGTCGACGTAGACCTGTCTCAAATAGTGACTGGGTGGATGCGGAATGGCGCTTGTACACTCCTGGGAGCGCACCTTGTAGCCGTGATCCATACGCCCTACAACATATGGAAAGACGCCGCCAGCATGGGCAAAGATAATCTTCAGATTTGGCCATCGTTCCAGGATGCCGCCGTAAATTACCGATGCAATGGCCAGGCCGGTCTCGGCCACCATACCCAGCAAATTGTGCAAGTAGTAGTCCTGCATTCGCTCCTCGCCCGCAGGGATATACGGGTGGATGAATACGGGCGCGTTTAATTCGGCAAAGGCCTCGAAAAGAGGGAGATAGTCAGGATGATTCAGATTTTTTCCATCAACATTGGAGCCAATCTGAAAGCCATGCAACCCGAGTTCATTGACCGCTCGTTTTGCTTCAGCAACGGACGCGGCAATGTCCTGCAGCGGGACCGTCGCCAGCCCCAGGAACCGCTCGGGATTCTCGGCCACACGTTCAGCGATGCTCTCATTCAAGCGCGATGCCAGTTCCCTGGCCGCGTCGGCCTCTGCCCAGTAAGAAAGTGTGGGGGGCGCAGAGGAGATGGCCGCCATTGAGATCTGCGCGCCGTCCATATCAGCCAGCATTTGTTCGGCGGCGTAGAAATCGGGCGTCAGCGGGTGATCGAAGTTGCCCGGGCAAACCAGATGCTCCTGGCCGTCAGCTCGCAGTTCAATTTTGGATTGGAGTGTGTTCGGACCACGGGCCGCGTCTAGAAAGGCCTTGGGAAAGAAGTGGCAATGGACATCGAGGGAGAACATTCTATCAAATCTCAGGAATTAGACTGTTGACTCTGAAACGTGAGATGCGCTTGTCGCACATTACGTTTCAGACATTGCTTGTGTTGTTGAGGAAAGACAGGCTCTCTTTCGCCAGCGCGTAAGGGCTTTCGGCCAAGGGACGCCAAATACATGTCGCGCCCGCCAGCTCCGGAATGACCGCGTTGAAGGATTCCACCACAAGCCAACCACTGTATTGGACGTCTGCCAACGCCTGAAATGTCCCGGTCCAATCCACCTGTCCGCTACCGACAGTACCGCGATCGTTTTCGCTGCAATGGAAGTGTTTAATATGCTTTCCGGCCTGGCGGATGGCGTCCGGCGTAGATCTTTCCTCAATGTGCATGTGGAAGGTATCCAGCAGTAAGCCCACGGAGGGCTGATCCACCGCATTCATCAGGCGGACGCCATCCTGAACTGTATTGAGCATGAAGGTCTCGAAGCGGTTTAGCGGCTCCAGCGCAAGAGTCACGCCCTCAGCAGAGGCAACGGCGCCGACGTCCTGTAGAGATCGGACACAGGTGTCAAATTCCTGAGGGGTAAAACCCCGTCCCCGCAGTTCCCCGACAGGCACGGCCATCGGTCCGCACAGGAGATCCGCGCCCAGAGCCGACGCGGCCCGCACGACGTTCTGCAAAAAAGCCACCCCTTGTGCCCGGCGCTCGTCATCGATAAGACTGAGTCCCGGGGGCATCGCGGTGGACGAGGTGCAGGCCAAACCACTGTTCAGGCAAGCCTGGCGGACAGCGGTCAAGTCAAGGGCTTCTGGATCGAAGATGGGAAGTTCAACGCCGTTATAGCCCATTTCGCTGATGAGCGGAAAAAGGGCCATCTCATCCGCGCCGATGCTACCGCTCCACACCATCAGATGAACACCGAGCTGGCGGCTGTTCATAGACCGTCCTTATCCTTTCAGCCCGGTAAGGACGATCCCTTCGACGAAGGCCCGTTGGGCGAGAAAATAGAGAATAACGACTGGCAGCACCATCAGAGAGGCCAGCGCCATCACGTAGTGGGTCCAATCGAGGCCGCCCTCGAAGTATTGGAGTGCGTTTAGTCCCAAGGCCAGGGTAAACATATCTCGTTTATGCAGATAGATGAGCGGCGTGAGAAAGTCGTTCCAATTTTGGAGCAGGGACAACACGAGAACGACCGTCAGCGCGGCCCGGGACAAAGGAAGAATGATCTGGGCAAAAATACGAGGACGACTGGCTCCGTCAATGCGGGCCGCGTCTTCCAACTCCAAGGGAATCGTGCGGAAGAACTGTCGCAACAGAAAGATCGTAATCGGCCCGCCAAACCAGTCCGGCACAATCAGAGGTAGAAAAGTCCCGATCCAGCCCAGGCGTGAGAACAGAATGTAGACGGGGATCATTGTCACGACGTACGGCAGCATCACGGTCGAGAGGATCAAGCCAAACATTATATCTCGCCCTTTGAAACGCAGCCGAGCAAAGCTATAGGCAGCCATCGAGGAGCTGAGTATAACGCCCAACGTAGCAAAGATCGTGATAGTCATTGTATTGGCTGCATAGCGCGCGACCGACACAACCTCGAACACTTCCACGTAGTTTGACCAGCGGATCGGATCGGGTATCCACTTAGGCGGGAAGACAAAGATCTCGTGGGGCGCTTTCAATGAAGAAGAAAGCAGCCAAAAGAAGGGCACCAGCATAAATGCGCCACCACCGGCCAGCGTCAGATGAATCAGAAAACGACTCGCATTGTGCCTGACACGGTACGTGGTCACGAGCCGCCCCCTTCTGTTTCGTAATAGACCCAACGGCGCTGACTGTAGAAGAGGATAATCGTCAGCAGCATTATCACGAGGAAGAGAATCCAGGCCATTGCAGATGCGTAGCCGTTGCGAAAGTATCCGAAGGCGTTGCGGAACATGTACAGCACATAAAAGAGCGCGGCGTTGTTCGGTCCGGCAGAGGAGGCAGACGGATTCGATACAAACAGGATATAGGCCACACCGAAGACCTGAAAGCTATTGATGACCGTCACTATCAGCTGGTAGAAGATAATCGAAGAAGTGAGGGGCAAGGTCACGTGGCGGAACCTGGCCCAGTTGTTGGCCCCATCCACTTCGGCGGCTTCGTAGAATGTGCGGGGCACACTGATAAGCGAAGCCAGAAAAATGAGCACAGAGTTGCCCAGCCCCCACAGACCGATAAAGACAATGGATGGCACAATCCAATCCGGATCGGTCAGCCAACGGGGCGCGGGCAGGCCCAGCACCTTGAGTGGATAGTTGATCGGGCCAAACTCCGGATTAAGGCCCCAACGCCAGATGGTCGCGCTGGCGACCACCGGCACGACTGACGGCAGATACCAGAGAGTGCGATAGGTTGTGATCCCCCGCACATTGCGGCTCATCAGCAGAGCAACGCCGTAGGCAAATGTGAGGGACAGAGGCACAAAGAGAGTCACATACCACAAGGTCACCTCAATGGATCGCAGCCATAGGGCATCCGTAACCAGTTTGGTGTAGTTGGCGAATCCGATCCACCGGGGCGCGGTGATGATTTCGTATTTCGTGAAGCTCAGGTAGAAGCTGGCGAACACCGGGCCGAGGCGGAAAAACAGCAGCCCCAACACAGCTGGAACGATAAACAGCCAGCCAAAAAAAGTCTCTTCGAAGCTGAGACGTTGGAAAAAGCGCAGACCTCGATCGGTCTGCGCTTCGGGTGCAGATTGGGCGGGTGAAGATTGCATTTAGGAAATTTCACCCGTTTGCAGGATCTGTTCGGAGCCTTGGCGCACCTCTGTGGCGACGTCTTCCCAGCGTACGTCACCAATCCAGAGTTGATCCAGGTACGGGCCCCAGAAATCCAGCATAGTCTGATACCAGCCACCGTAGTAGGAGCCGATCGTGTCCCCTGGCCAGCGGAACGTAGCCTGATCCTCGAACGCGTCGTAGAATGCCTGGCGGTACTCCGGCGCCGGCGGCGCCGCATTGTTCAGGAACTGTTCCCGCAGATCTGTACGGGTCGGCTGCTGCATACCCAAGTCGACAAGAATCTGCTGCCCGGCATTGCTGAGGCAGGCCCAGGAGATGAAATCGTAGGATTCCTGGGGATAGTCTGTCTGGGAGAAAACGCAGAGGGGCGAGTAGTGGCCGTAGGATGTCTTCGTCTTATTGTACGGTACGGGGAATGTGCCCCAGTTGGTACCGGCCTGGTTTATGCGGCCCAAAGACCAGACGCCGATGTGCTGCATGGCTACGGTGCCGGCTTGGATGCTGATCTCGCCAGCGGCTTCGTATGCCGGCGATGGACTCACATAGTGTTCCAGACCCAAATCCGCCAACCAGTTCATGGCCTCAATGAATTCATCCGAATCCATAGGCATCGTGCCGTCGTCAGCGATAACCTCGGCGTCGTTGGCCCAGATATAGGTCGGCCGACCGTGACCCTTGCCAGCGATAAGTCCGTACTGACGCACCCGGGCCGGATTGAAATCAGAATCGTTGACTGAATTGTCGTCCAAGTCGAAGGTGAGAACCTTGGCGAGTTCGATAACTTCGTCCCATGTCATCCATTGATCGGGCTCTGGATAGGGAACGCCAACCTCATCGAACAGGTCGATATTGAACGCCATGAGCATCGCGCCACTGTCCCAGGGGATGCCCCAGCGAGCGCCGTCGTAGGTTTGGGCAATCCAGACGTTTTCGACATAGTCGTCTTCATTGAAATCAGGATCCGCCTCAAAGTACGGCTCAAGATTGGTCGTCACACCTTTGCGTGTGAGAGGGCCGGTGGTGCGGTTGGCGTCAAACCACATGTCCGGTCCAGTGCCTGCGGAAATCATGATCAGCAGGGCTTCCTGATGGGAGGCGCCGGCCACCGCGTTAATCTCGAACTCGACACCGGGGTTGGACTCCCTATACAGAGACATCTGCTGGTCCATAACGTTCTCAATGAACTGACCGCCTCGGTTAAAGAAGTTTAGCGTAATTGGCTCAGCGGATGCGCCTGAACCGTCGCCGACCGGCACCGGCGGCGCGCACGCGGCTAAGGCTGCGACTGCGGAGCTGCCCGCGGCCAACTGTAAGAAGCTTCTTCGACTCATTGCTGTTCGCTGCACTGTTTTCCTCCTGGGAATTTGATGGACTGAACCTAAAAGGATGAACCGCGTTCACTTGGTTAGGAAAATGAACACGAAGGAGATGCTCCTGGAAAATATTGCTGCCAATATGTGCTGAACGAAAGGGATAAGCGGCGAATCAGCAACTCATGTTGCGCAGATGCAGCGTCAATACGCATTGGGCACGACTAAAACAGGTCAACAGCTAGAACAGGGCAACGGCTGCGTAACATCAGTTGATAAATGGAATTACTGGCAGAACGAAACAGGGGTTATAACCAGATGGCCGGCAACGTTTTCTGGAACGAATCGGATTATAACAGACCGCCCAATCCATGCCAAAATCGGTTGGTCGGTACGGGTGCATCCCACCGAGATTGTAGGGTAACATGGTTGACCAGGGGGGCTCCAGTCTGGCCGATAGGCAAGCCCCACTTGACGCACGATAGATTGGGATGCCCCCGTTAGATTGGGATGCCCCCATTGGGATAGGAGGCCAAGGGGAGCCGCTTTCTCGAATCAGATGTATAATGCTCAGGAGAGATGGGAGGGCCAGGGCGCCAAGACTTTCTGCGCGCTTTGTAATCTGCGCGCGTTTTCATTAACATATACGTGATGAGAGGTTGGAACATGAAGAATGGAAAAAGCTCCGAAGAGCATCGGCGGCAGGCGGAAGAAGAGAAGGGCAGCATCGACTTTGCGATCGTGACCGTCTCCGATACACGCACGCCGGAAACGGACCGCAGCGGCCAGGCGATTCGCGAGATGGCCGAGGCTGCGGGCCACCAGGTAGTCGCTTCCCGGATTGTGCCGGATGAGCCGGAGGATGTTGCGGCGGCGCTGGACGATTTCAGTGGGAGCGGCGCGCAGGTGATCATATTCAACGGAGGCACGGGCGTCAGCAAGCGAGACCGCACCTATGACGTGCTGTCGCGCGCGATCGAAAAGGAGTTGCCCGGTTTCGGCGAGATCTTTCGGATGCTCAGCTACGACGAGGTTGGGGCGGCGGCGATGCTCAGCCGGGCCACTGCGGGCACGTATCGAGGCTGCGCGGTTATCAGTTTGCCGGGGTCGACCAATGCGGTCAGGCTGGCGATGGAGAAGCTGATTCTGCCTGAGATCCAGCATTTGGCGTGGGAGATCACGCGGTGAGCGGAAGGCCTGACGGGAAACGGGGCAGGCGCTTGTAAAGAAACCGGCTTCGCGCGCCATTTGCCACACCATGTCTGTCTGCGAAGGCAAACAACGCCCGGTATAATTCGGTTTCGAAGAATTTTTTTTCAAAATCTTCATTCTCACTTACAATAGTACGGCTTCCCCCAGCACAGATCGTAGTGACTGCAGCGGGCTCGATGGTCTGGTGCAGTTCTTTTTGCATTTGCGAGCATTCCTTGAGGTTGATGGCTCCTGGACGGGAGGCACCATCCGTGAGGAAGGCCTCTTTTGGCGCGGAAGAACGGTGAATCTCGAATGTATTTCAGTCGCATATTTTCCAAGGGCTAAACAATGACCCTGCAACCTCGCTTGCTTATCGGAATTCTCCTGCTCGCTCTGATTTCTGTGGCCGCGTGCAACCGGTCTGAAAACGGGCCGACTACAACGCCGACAAAGACGTCGACACCGGCTGGCGAGACCAGCCAGGCGGCGACGGATACACCGGTTCCCCCCACTGCGACTGCGACCAGCGAACCGGCGACGTCTACGCCTGAGCCGGAGGCAACGGCCACCCCGACAGCGACGGAGGAGCAGGCAGACACAACATCGCCGGCGGCGGAAGAGGCTGGCGAGGGCGGATTCCTGCCGGCGACGATGGAAAGCCCTGATTTCGGCACGCAGGCCTTCCTCTGGTGGAGGCCGGAGGTGGCGGAGCGGGACTTGAACCTGTTACGCGAGGGCGGATTTCATTGGGTCAAGCAGACTTTTGCCTGGGAGAACATAGAGGGAGCCGGGAAAGGGCATCTGGACTGGTCGTTTTCGGATAGGGTTGTACAGCAGGTGAACAGCTCCAATCTGAAGCTGCTGGCGCGGATCTCGATAGATCCGCAGAAGAGGGATTTCTGGGCGGGTCTTCCCCCGGAGAGCGCGGATCACTTCGCCGACTATGTGTTTGCACTGGCCAGCCGCTACAGTTGCAAGCCGGAGGCGGTTGGTTGCATTCAGGCATTTCAGATTTGGAATGAGCCGAATCTGAGCCGTGAGTGGGGGCACAAGCGGCCGAACCCTGCCGAATACGTATTTTTCCTGGGCCGGGCGTATGCGGCGATCAAGCAGGCGAACCCGAATGCCATTGTGATCAGCGCGGGGATGGCGCCCACGGGCGACAACAACGAAAACGCGATGCCGGACCATGTGTTTTACGAGCAGATGTATGAGGCGATGGGGGGTAGCAGCGAGGGTTTCTTTGATGCGCTTGGCGTGCACGGCGTAGGGTTTGCAGCGCCACCGGAGCTGGACCCCGAGGTTGCGGTAACGGACGAGAAGTACGGCGGGCACCGGTTCTTCAGTTTCCGCCACGTCGAGGATATTCGGGCGATCATGGAGCGGTATGGGGACAATGACAAGCAGATCGTCCTGCTGGAGTTCGGTTGGACGTCAGACCCTGTGAATCCGAACTATCGCTGGCATGGCAGAGACGCAGGCATCGATTTCGATGTGCAGGGCGAGTACCTGAGGCGCGCGTACGAGTGGGCGGAGGCAAACTGGCATCCCTGGATAGGCCTGATGAGCATGATCACGATGCCCAATCTTGCGTGGCTGAGCGACGGCGATCCCCAGGATGAAGAGCAGTTCTGGTGGGGAATCATGGAGCCCAGCCCGTGTTGCGGCCCGCCTACGTTCCGGCCAGCCTATTTGGAACTGTGCCGGTATCTGAATGCGCGGGACGGGCAGCAGTGCATACACGCTCCGGAGGGCGAGGGGCAGTAGGGGCAAGGATCGCGGCGGTTAACCGGTGATTTCCTGGAAGACCTGAATGGCGTCCTCGATCAGGCCGGCGATGAGGTCGATCATGTCTGTGTCGCCGGTCAGTGAACCGATTTCAAATGCGGCGGGGTCGGGCTGCCAGTTTCCGTAGGCGTATAACCAGCCGAAGAGACCGGCGGCGATGACCAGAACGAAGAAGATACGATTGAGCAACCGGCTGTGGCGAGTGAAGCGGGGCATGGCGTTGGCGTTAGAAGCTCGATGGGCGCCCGATAAGGAGCGCGGCAGTCTTTTCGAAAACGGTGATGTTGTATTGCCGGGTTGATTTTGCTATGTTGGCTCAGATTTGCCAAATTCGGGGTGGGTGCTATACTCTGCTTTGCTCTTGAAGAGACCATTTCCTGGCGATTGAAGTCCCAATTTGGGCGAGTAGCTCAGCTGGTTAGAGCGCACGGTTCACATCCGTGAGGTCGGGGGTTCGAGTCCCTCCTCGCCCACCAGAGCAGTACTGGTTTTTGCGAAATCTGTGCATTTGAGACGCCTCTTTTTCCGGACGGTGAAGTAGGCGTCTTTTTTTGCGTGTCGTTTTTTTCTTTTGGGGGACGCCACGCCCTTGCCAAAGGGCCAAGGTCCCCGCCGGTCTCCGTAGTGACAATCGCCAACCCGGTCCCGATAGATGGACAACCCAGGAGAATTCTCGGTTCTTCCCAATCCTGACCTCAAATGACATCTCTAAAGAAAACGGTTTACGAAATTATCGAAGAGGCGGCGCCCGGCCACCGAGCCAGCAAGATCTTCGACGTTTTTCTGATCACGCTGATAGCCCTGAATGTCGTCGCGCTTATTGTGGGGACAGTGGAGGAGACTTACCAGATAGCTCCGCGTGCTTTCGACCTTTTTGAGGTAATTTCGGTCGTAATCTTCACGGTAGAGTATCTGCTGCGGGTCTGGTCGTGCACGGAGAATCCGAAATATGCCCATCCTGTAAAGGGCCGGCTGAAGTTTGTTGCCTCTCCCCTGGCGCTGATTGACTTGCTGGCAGTATTGCCGGTATACGGTGTGTTCTTTATCAATCTGCACGGGCTGGACCTGCGCTTCCTGCGGGTTGTGCGTCTTCTTGCCCGCATGGTTCGGCTAGGCCGTTACTTTTCCAGTCTTCGCACTTTGGGCCGAGTGCTGTATACGAGCCGGAGCGAGCTTGTTGCGGTGGTGTCGGTACTCTTTTTGCTGCTTGTTATGACTTCTTCGATGATGTTTTTTGCCGAACATCAGGCGCAACCGGAGGAGTTCGCCAGCATACCCAAGGCAATGTGGTGGAGCATCATTACGCTGACGACCGTTGGCTACGGCGACGTGTTTCCAGTGACGGCGGCGGGGCGTCTGCTGGCCGGGATCATTGCGATCGTCGGCATTGGATTGTTCGCGCTGCCGGCGGGCATTCTGGGATCGGGATTCATGGAGGAGTTGGGCAAGGCCGGGAACGGCCGGACTGTATGCCCTCATTGCGGCGAGGTGATTGAGGAGGAGTAACGCGGTCGAGGCGTTGCCCAGTTCCTCCTGTGTGACATACCTTCTTCTTTCAGCGCCCGCTGAACTGCGGCTGGCGGCGCTGGCGGAAGGCGGAGACGCCTTCCTGGGCGTCGGCGGTGTAGGCGGCAAGGCTGCCGGCGAGTGTTTCGAGGACAGTGCCGTTGTCGCCGCTGGCAGGCATTGCGGCGTCGATGAGCTGCTTGGTCATTTGAACGGCGACAGGGCCGTTGGCGGCTATGGATTCAGCCAGTTCGAGCGCGCGTGCGGCCAGCTGGTCCGCCGGCACTACTTCGTTGACAAGTCCCCACTTTTCGGCCTGTTCGGCTGACAGGCTTTCCCCGGTGAAAATCATCTGCTTGGCCCGGCTTGGCCCGACAAGCTGTGCCAGGCGTTGCGTACCGCCCCAGCCGGGAATGATCCCCAGTTTAACTTCAGGGAAGGAGAGTTGGACCTCCTCAGCGGCCAGACGCAGGTCGGCGGCGAGGGCCAGCTCGAGGCCGCCGCCGAAAGTGTAGCCGTTGAGCACGGCGATGACGGGCTGGGGGAGGCGGGCGTAGCGGGCAAAGATGCGGTGCCCGTCGCGGATCCAGCGGCGGCCCATCTCGAGGGGAGACAGGTCGCTCCATTCGAAGATATCGGCGCCGACGCAGAAGGCTCTGCCGGTGCCGGCGAGGAGGACGACGCGTACGTCCTGGTTGCGATCCAGTTCGTCGGCGTATGCTTCGAGCGCGGTCAGCATCTCGGCGTTGAGGGCGTTGAGTTTGTCGGCGCGGTTGAGGACGATGGTTGCGATTGGGCCTTTATGGGAGAGTTGGACGAGTTCGGTGGTCATGGGGTCACCTTTCAGCTTGCTGATGTAGTTGCTTCGATACCCGCTTCAAGCCCTCGGCGACTGTGAATGGATACAGTTTGCATCTGTTGCTTTACTATGATCGCTACGGTTGCAGAACCCCGGGGACGGGGCGCAACGGGCCGGCGGCTTTCCTGGTTGTGCATTATCCCAGCAGTTCCACATCCGGTTCGGCCCGGTCGCTGGCTGCCAGCGCGCCGATAAAGACAGCATCGGGCAGCGCGCTCTGGGCGGCACTCGCCTGCTCGGCGGCGATGACGACCACCATGCCGATCCCCATGTTGAAAACACGGTAGGCTTCGCTGCGTTGCATACCGCTCCAGATCAGCAGGCGGCGAAAGAGTAACGGCACGTCCCAGCTGTTGCGGTCAACACGGGCGCGCAGCCCAGACGGCATTATGCGGGGCAGATTATCCACCAAGCCGCCCCCGGTAATGTGGGCCAGCCCCTTGACAGTGATGCCGGCCTCCTCAAGGGCGTGCACGGCGGGCAGATAGGAGCGATGGGGCGCGAGAAGCGCGTCGATCAGCAGTTCGCCATCCTGCAGAGGCTGTTGCAGATCCTGAGTGGAGACGATGCGGCGAATGAGAGAATAACCGTTGGTGTGGGGGCCGCTGCTGGGCAGACCTAAGAGCAGATCGCCCGGTTTCATGGCTTGCGTGCGGGGAAGGAGGTTTTGCCGGTCGACGAGGCCGACGATGGTTCCGGCGACGTCGCAGGAGCCGAGAGTGTAGACGCCGGGCATTTCGGCGGTTTCGCCGCCGAGGAGGGCGCAACCGGCGGCGCGGCAGGCGTCGGTCATGCCGACTACTATGGCGGCGACATTTTCGGGCACCAGTTTGTCGGCGGCGATATAGTCGAGGAAGAAGAGAGGGCGCGCGCCCTGCACAAGGATGTCGTTGAGGCAGTGGTTGACGATGTCCTGGCCGATGCTCTGCCAGCGGCCGTGTTGGGCGGCGAGTTTGACTTTGGTGCCGACGCCGTCGGTGGAGGCGACGAGCAGGGGCTGCGCGGGCAGTTCGGAGAGGGCGAAGAGGCCGCCGAAGCTGCCGACGTCGGCGAGCACGTTGGGTGTGAAGGTCGAACGGACGGCGGCCTTCATCAGGTCGACAGCGCGGTTGCCGGCTTCGATGTCGACGCCGGCGGCGGCATATGCGCTGGGCGGCTGAGACCCAGAACGGCCCGCATTTGGCAGTGAATCTGCGTCCTGTTTGGATTCTGGCATGATGGGTCGTTTAGGGATAGAGGGAAGCAGGGACCGGGTCTAGTCAGTATGTCTCACGAAGGAACGATATCATCTGAGTCGTAGCAGAAGGTTCCTATGCTGATTCGTTTTCCACTATCTGTTGTTCAATTTCGGCTCTGTTTGATCGATAGAATGCCCAGGCGTTGGCCAGATCCTCAGTTCGTAGAAGCGGATACGATCTGAGAATATCCGCCTCACCATGTCCAAGGCGTTTGGCTTGCACCAAGAGCCACACCGGGATGCGTGTGCCTGCGATGCATGGATCTCCTCCCATTACCCCCACCGTGCGTTCAATTCCTCTTGACACACCACATTTGTCCTGGATTTCCATTGATGTAAATCGGCCGTTACTGCAGCTGTCATGTCGGAATTGGATACTGGCATTTTCGAGAGATTCGCCAGTAATTTACATTCTTTCCACTGCGAGAATTGCAGGAGGCATTCAATGCAATCATATCAGAGAACGAGAAAATCGGCGCGCTCGAACACGCAACGGAGTTCGGTCCCGTATGTTAGTGAACTCGCACAGTTCTCGCGAGAAGGTGACAGGGTCTGCATGCTGGCGGACCGGGTGGGTCCGGAAACGGACTGCGCGAAAGTCGCTTTTGCCGCCGATACCCGGGGCTAGTTTCGACGTTTTTCGGGCGGGTCGGCCAAGAGGGGCGAGGGTACCCCCAGGGGACCTCAATGGCATTTGCGGAGGGAGCGGTGGGCTTCTTGCGATCACTCGTACTTGAAGCTGCGAATGCCGAATATGAAGAGCACGGCGGCGGCGGCCAGGAGGACGCCTATTTCCGGGAGGACGTCGGTGAATCCGCCGTTGAACCAGATGAGATCCTGGAAAGCATTCATAGCCCAGGCGACGGGTGAGATGTGGCCGAGCGTCCGCATGAATTCGGGCACGATTTCGAGCGGCCACCAGGCCCCGCCGAGGGGGGCGAGCGACAGCGAAAGGAGGAGGACAAGGCCCCTGGCCTGGCCTTCGCTCTTTATCCACGGTGCCAGGGCAAAGGTGAGTGCGGTGATGCAGAGTACGAAAGCTGCCATGACCGCGAGCAGGGCAGGGGGGTCGCTGCCGAAGTCCATGCCGGCGGCGGCGCCGACGGCGAAAACGATGAAGTACTGAATCATGCCGA
The DNA here is from genome assembly GCA_958295845.1 of Caldilineaceae bacterium. Taxonomy (GTDB): domain Bacteria; phylum Chloroflexota; class Anaerolineae; order Caldilineales; family Caldilineaceae; genus Bin5. The sequence continues at coordinate 1,390,537 of OY282376.1, read as the reverse complement.
GGGTAAAGTAGACGCCGATTTTGGCGGCGAGGATCTGGGCACGGGAAAGCGGGAGGGCCATCAGACGCTGGAGGGTCCACTGGCGGCGCTCGCGCAGGAGGACGGCCATGCCGCCCAGGACCGTGAACATGACGTACAGGGACCCCATCCCTGGCCCGGACTGGTTGAAGCCGTTAGAAGAACCATCTTCACCTTCATTGTCGGCGTCGGCGACTCGGAAGCGGACGGGGGGCGGCTGCTCTGTCAGCATCTCTTGCGATCGCAGATAAATGGAGCGGAGGAAGCCGTCACGCGTCTCTTTATCGAGAGGCGGCAGGTCAGTGGCCGCTGTCAGGTTGTCCAGCAGGGCGCCGGCGACGCCGGTTGTTATTGAGGCGCTGCCGGCGCGCTGCAGGACGGCGTTCAAGCTTTGCAGAACAGGGCTTGGCAGGAGAGGGTCGGACAGGGAATAGTAGTCGATGTTTATTCGCTCGAATCCCTCCAGTGCGGCGGCATAGCCGGCGGGGATGACGATGAGCGCGCTGGTTCTGCCTGACCGGGCGCGTTCGATGGCGCTATCCAGCTGCAGAGGGTCTTCCCCGAGCCTGCAGAAGTCGTCAGCGTCATTGTCGAGCGGACACAGCACGAGGGCGTCGTTTGCGGCGCGCAGCTCCTCGATCAATATAGCGGACAGCTCGGTCTGGTCATTGTCGATCAGGTCGACGCGCAGCCTTGTGGGTCCGCCGCCGCCTATCTGGCCGATACTCCAACCGACGACAAGGGTGAGGAGAACCGGGATGACGAGCAGGCCGACAAGGTTGCCCCGCTGCGCGAAGAAGATTTTCAGGTCGTTGAGGATAATGGTCAGGATTGATCGCATTGCCAGAGGCTGATTGCCGGGTTGGTTTCTTTGATTTGCATCAGTCGCGTTTCATGCGGAAAGTCACAGGTCTATACGGCGCTTGAAGAGCCATGCTCCCAGCAGGAAGAGCACGATGCCCTGCGCAAAGAGCACAAGCAGGTTGACCGTGATGTCGGTCTGGGCATTGGCCAGCTGCGTGAATGCGTCCACGCCCCAGTAGATGAGCGAGAATCTGGCGGCCTGGTCGGGTAGGGCGAAACCGAAGGCACCGCCCACAACGGCCAGAGTAATGTTTATCATCGGTCCGAATAGATTGACTTGCTCCGGCGTCTTTGCCAGACCGACGACAAATACGCCCAGGCCTGATACGCATAGTGCCAGCGCCAGAATCACGGCGAGCAGCGCAGCAATGTTGGCTCCCCAGATAAATGTGGGCTCGCCGATGACGACGGAGGCGACCAGGGTCAGGGCGGCCAGTAGAATAAGTATCTGCAGAAAGACAGTGACCAGGTTTCCCAGGAGTTTGCCTGCCAGCAGGAAGATTTTCGGCGTGGGTGAAACGATCAGGCGTTGAAGGGTCCAGTACTTGCGCTCTTCATAGAGGGATTGGATGCCGAAGATTCCGGTGAAGAGGGCAAAGAAGACCGCCTGCGATGCGCCAATCGGGACTATAGTGCGGGCAAAGCGGGGCGCTTCCTGAATGGCTTCGAGCGGCGGGTGGGTGACGGTGATGTTGTTGGCGCTGGGGGTGATCAGACAGCCGAGGGGCTCGAGTACGGTTGCATCCATGTTTTGCAGAGCGGCCGCGGACGCGGACAGGTCAACTGCGGCGAGGTTGATTTCTCCGCTGCCGATACTGGCGGCCAACGAATTGACGGATGTTTCGAGGGTTGCGCCCAGGGCAACGCCGACGCGCACAAATTGATTCACGATACCGGCGACGACGCTGTGAAGAATGCGTAAAGAAATCGGCCGACCGTTGTTGGCATACACCTCGACAGCCCCGTCCTCGTCTGGGAACTGGGTGCGGAAGCTGAGGTCTTCGTCGAAGGCAAATTGGGGCATTATTCTGCGGCTGAAGCCGGGCGGGATGATGACGGCGGCGGCGAATTCGCCTTTGTCGACGGCGGCGCGCGCTTGTTCTGCATCGTCGACCGCGGTGGCATCCAGCAGTTCGTCCAAGGATCCCCCGGCCGCGAGAGAGGCGGCGCCGGCTGCCTCCGGTTCATCGAGCAGGTTACATCCAATCTCGGTCAGATCGAATCCTTGGGTCGCGGTTGCAGCGGTGCCTTCGACCGCCTGAGACAACAGTATGGCGGCCAGTTGATCGCCGAAGTTGAGCGGGGCGCCGTCCTGCGAGAGCTGGTCGGGACCGATGCCGGCCTGGTTGAAGAGGCTGGCGAGATCGTCGGGATCGAAGAGCAGCGCGTCCAGGTTGGCAAACTGGTCTGGCAGACTGACAGTTTCCTGCGGGTCGACGCCTTCATCGAGATTGACTACAGCGACACGGATGTGAGCGAAGTCAGGGAGCTCGGAGCCGCCGATACCGCCGAAGGCCAGCCCGATAATGGTGGACAGCACCAGCGGTGTCGCGAACATGAGGAGGATCAGGTTGCGATCGCGAAAGGTTGTGTATATTTCTTTGGAGGCGAAGGCGAGAATCTTTCGCATCAGTAAAGGCGTTCTGCTGTGGGTAGGCGGGGCGATTGTCTCGGGATGCCGCTCGGCGGGCGCCACGGGTGCGGGCGGCCTTAAGGAGAGCGATTACGGGCGTTAGTCTCTCAGCGCGCGGCCTGTCAGTGCCAGGAATACCGCTTCAAGGTCTGGCTCGCGTACGGCTACGGATTGGATGTCGACGTCTGCAGCGTCGAGGGTCTGGATAATCTGCGGGAGCGCGGTGCGGCCCCGCTTGGCGAAGATTATGAGACGGGCGGGCGTAGACTCGCTGCTGTCGTCGCTGATCTGCTCCGGCGGGTTGGAGAGGATTCGCGTTACGCCGGCTGTCTGGTGTTGAACACGTTCGACCAAGTCTTCAGCTATTTCCTGTGCGCCTATCGTGAATTCCAGCCGGTCCTCTTCGCCCACCTGCTGGGTCAGTTCGGCCTGGGTCCCCATGGCGATGATTTCGCCGTGATCCATGATGCCGACGCGGTCGCTCAGCTCTTCGGCCTCTTCCATCAGATGTGTAGTGTAGAGGACGGTCATGCCCTGTTCGTCGCGCAGCAGTTTGACGGTGTCAAGGATGCGGCGCCGGCTTTGGGGATCGATGCCGACGGTGGGCTCGTCCATGTAGATGAGCGGGGGGCTGTTCAGGAGGCCGGCCGCGAGGTTGACGCGGCGCTTCATGCCGCCGGAAAATGTGTCGATGCGATCTTTCTGGCGGTCGGCCAGATCGACGAATTCGAGCAGTTCATAGACGCGGCGACTGAGCGCTTTTCCACCCAGGCCGTACATTCTGCCGAAAAAGGCGAGGTTCTGCCGGGCGCTGAGTTCGGGATAGAGGGCGATCTCCTGGGGAACGAATCCCATCAGTCGCTTGGCCTGCATCGACTGCGTGGTGATCGAAAAACCGCCGATTGTTGCGTCGCCTTCGGTTGGCGTCACCAGGCCGCTGATCATGGAGATGGTGGTGGTTTTGCCGGCGCCGTTGGGGCCAAGCAGGCTGAAGATTTCGCCCTGGCGGATTTCGAGGTCCACGCCTTTGACGGCCTCTATGGTGGAGCCGTCGGGGCGGCTATAGGTTTTTCGCAGGTTGCGCGTCTCTACCATCAGTTGCATAGCATCACCTCGAAAGTACTTACGGCTGAAGTTGGAGAAAGTTTCGGCGAAGCGAGACAGTTCAGAAAACAGATGGTATCAAGGGAGGATAACATTGTCAGTGAACTTGATGCCAAGTTTGTACGTCTTAGGTCAGGGGATAGTGGATAGTGGATAGTGGTCAGTGGGTCGAGACAGCATGTGGGAGGGAGACAATGTTGGCTAAACACCTTTCTCTAGACACGTTGCTGGGGAAGAATGAACACGGTGGCTAACAAGGGCGGGGCGTTGCGGGGGCGCAGCCCCTGCACAAGGGAGGGCCGAAGGCCCGAACGCCCAAAAGGCAGTGATCGGTGGTCAGTGATCGGTGGTCAGTGATCAGTGGTCAGATGTCTGAGAAGGGGAGAAGGGCGGAAGCAGTTGTGTGGCCTCGGCATTTTTCGATTTTGCGGAGTGGTGCGGAGGCGTTGCAGCGGGAATACTATCATGGTGAATTCTGCTCGGCTTTTTTTGGCTACTGGGGGGAAGGGGAGTACAATTGTGCAGGCGGTTGGCGCCCCTGTGCCACTGCCCCTTTTCATATGTCGAAAGATGTCAGCGCACGATGTTCTCCTTGCTTATGTCGGACGGCATCCACCTACCGGACATGAAGAATGACAGGAACTTGCTCTACACTCACACATCTTGCATGCAGCCGGTGTGGAGAGGCGTACGACTCGGAACAGTTGATGAATCTGTGCCCGGCTTGCGAGAAGCCGCTGCTGGCGCGTTACGATCTTGGACAAGCGGCGAAGACGCTGACACGGGATTCTTTGCGGGGGCGTGAATCTTCGCTGTGGCGGTACGAGGAGGTGCTTCCGGTGCGGACGCGGGCGGCTCAGCTCAAGCTGGGTGAGGGGTGGACGCCCCTGGTCTGCGCGCGTTCGATGGGGGACGAAATCGGATGCCCGGATACGTTGATCAAAGATGAGTCGCTCAATCCGACCGGCAGCTTTAAGGCGAGAGGGCTGGTGATGGCGGTGGGACGCGCCTACGAGTTGGGGGCGGCGGACCTGGCGATTCCGAGCGCGGGCAATGCGGCAGGCGCGATGAGCGCGTATGCCGCCAAGGCTGGGTTGCCTGCGCATGTATATATGCCCCAGGATGTGCCGGCGGCGTTTCGCGTCGAGTGCAGCAATTTGGGGGCGGAAGTAACGCTGGTGGACGGCCTGATCACCGACTGCGGGGCGAGGGTGCGGGAAAAGGTCGAAGAGTTCGGCTGGTTTGACGTCAGCACTTTGAAGGAGCCCTACCGGATTGAGGGAAAGAAGACGCTGGGCTACGAGGTGGTTGAGCAGCTTGGCTGGCGTATGCCGGATGTGATCATTTACCCGACCGGCGGCGGTACGGGTTTGGTTGGAATGTGGAAGGCGTTTGAGGAGATGGAGGAGATGGGCCTGGTCGGCAGCGAACGGCCGCGTATGGTCAGTGTGCAGAGCAACGGTTGCGCGCCGATGGTGCGGGCATTTGAGCAGGGCGAAGAGTTTGCCGAGGCGTGGGAGGGCGCGAAGACGGTTGCAGACGGTCTGCGCGTTCCCGCAGCGGTGGGAGACTTCCTGATTCTGGAGGCGGTGCGGGAGAGCGGCGGTGTGGCCCTTGCGGTCAGCGATGAAGAGATGTTGAGCAGCGCCAAGCAGATGGGGCGGCATACGGGCGTATTTCCGGCTCCGGAGGGGGCGGCGACGCTGGCCGGTCAGAAGCGGCTGCTGGAGTCAGGTTGGCTTCAGGGTGACGAAACGGTGGTCCTGTTCAACACCGGAAGCGGGTTGAAGTATGCCCATTTGTGGTCATAAGTCTGATTGGGAAGGACTCGGAAAAGAGACGAATCGGAATCGAAGCCAAAGCACAAGGAAGATAATCGAGGTGTCAAGTTGGAACGCATAAAAAACTACAGGGCTGCGGTCGCGGGCCCGGAAGAGACCCACGAGAGTCTGAGCAACGGCATCAACAGCATCGCCGATTTGCTGGCGCCGACGCTCGGCCCGATTGGCGGGCACGTCGTGCATGAGCGGGACGGCACGCGAGGGCCGGAGCTGCTGGATGACGCGGCCACGGCGGTGCGACGTATACTCAGCCTGGGCGACCCGAAGGTGGATGTGGGCGCGATGCTGATGCGTCACATTGTATGGCGGATCGCGGGGCAGGTGGGGGACGGCGGTACGACTACGGCCCTGTTGACGCGGGAGATCTACCTTCAGGCCTTGAAGATGATGACGGCCGGTATTGGATACCGGGAGCTGGAAATCGGTCTGCAGGCGGCCACGGCGGCCATACGCCAGGAGCTGGCTGAGATGGCGAAGCCGGTCGAGACCGAAGACGACCTTTCGGTGGTGGCTCTGACGGTCGTCAAGGACCGGGATTTGGCGGCAACGATTGGCGAGTTGAGCTATCTTCTGGGCCCGGACGCGCGCGTCTCGGTCGAGAAGTTTGTGGCTCCGTACCTGGCGCGTGAGTACCATGCCGGGGCCAATTACAAGGCCGAGATCGCCAGTTTCCATCTTTACACGGACCCGATCCGCAAGTGGGCCATCTACGGCGATTCCACTATTGCCCTCGTCGATGACACGCTTTCTCAGGCGGCTGAGACGGTTGCGCTGATCGAGCTGGCGATGAAGATGGGCAAGAAGTCCCTTGTCATTATTGCCTCCCATATCAAGGAGGAGGCGCTGCATGTGATGGTGCGCAACCAGACCGAGGAGAAGAAGAAGCTTTCGATTCTCGGCATCCAGCTGAAGGAGATAGGCGACCCGAGGCGGATGGCATTTCACGACCTGACGACGCTCACGGGCGCCAATATCCTGGGCCGCAACTATTATGCGTACGCGGCCAATGCCAAAGAGGCCGACCTGGGCGACGCGATGCGGGTGCAGGTTGACCGCAAGATGATGCAGCTGCAGCCCTACCAGAGCCGCATTGCCGAGATGCGGGAGACGGTCGACCAGCTTCGTGCGCGGCTGGAGGGCCTGCGGGTGGATGATGAGGAACGCGATGACATCATCAACCGCCTGGCTGCGCTCACCGGCGGCATGGGTGTGCTGAAGGTGGGCACCAACCTCAAGCATGAGCGCGATATCGTTTCGGGTCTGTCGGAGCGGGCGCTGACTGCCACTTCGCAGGCTCACAGGACCGGCGTCGTGCCGGGAGGCGGCGCGGCGTTTGTGCATGCGCGCAGGGCGCTGGATACACTTGAGATGGACGGCGAAGAGAACGTGGGCGTCAAGGTGTTGAAGGATTCGCTGGGCGCGCCTTTCTTGCAGATAGTCCAGAACGCGGGCATCGAATCTCCTTCGGTGGCGGCCCTTCGCCTGGAAGAGGCTGGGCCGGACTACGCGTATGATGTTGTCAAGAAGAAGCTAGTCAATGCCCAGGAAACGGGGCTGGTGGATGTCACTGGCGTGCAGACCGCGGTGCTGGAAACGGCAGTCAGCGGCGCATTGATGGCATTGGGCACCAACACGATCGTATTTCACCGCGATCCAACAGAAAGTATGGAACCGTAAACGATGTCGATCATTCTCTCTCTTTCTGAACATGAAGGAAGCATTTGGGCTGCCGGTCCCTACGGCCTGTTTGCCGTTGGCGAGGCGGAGCTCACGCCCACGCCGCAGCCGCAGGAAAGGTTGACCGCGGCCTGTAGTCTCGGGGACCGCATCTTTACAGGGGGCGCGCCGTTTGGCGTGGCCTATCTTCTGGACAGTGCGGAACAGTGGCAGGCGGCTTGGCAGGAGGGCGCGGATTCGGCTGTGCTCACATTTGCCTCGGCGCCGGACTACGAGGATTCGGGCGTTATTCTGGCGGGCAGCGAGGGTGACGGCGTGCTTCGCAGCCGCGACCGGGGTCTGCGCTGGATGCCCAGCAATTTCGGGTTGCGCAACCTGACCGTTCTGACGGTGGCCTGGGCGCCGCTGATGGACGAGGACACGTGGCCCCGCTGGCAGGTCGTGTTTGCGGGGACGGAGGAGGGCATCTACCGTTCGCCGAATGCGGGGCTGGGTTGGAAGCGCAGCGAATCGGCCGACGCGGCCTACCAGACAGTGGCGGTGGCGCCCGACATGCATTGCAGCGGGCTGGTACTGGCCGGTACCGAGGCGGGCGGATTGTGGCGGTCGACAGACGGCGGCCGTTCGTTCGACGCGGTGGAAGATGCGCCGGAGCAGGTGAACTCGCTGATTGCCCTGGCAAACGGGTCGAAGAGTGCCTCCGCAGGTGGAGGGGGTTCGGCCAACTGGTTGCTGAGCGATGACACGCAGCTGTGGAGCTCGCAGGACGGCGCGACCTGGTCTCCTGTTGAAGGCAGCACGCCGGCGCTTTGCATGCTTGAGGTGGCCGGCAGCGTCTATGTTGGCGGCGAGAACGGTGTCACCGTGCTGAACAGCGCCAGTTTGCAGGTCGAGAGGCAGTTGCAAACTCCGGTAATGACGTAGATTGTTGGCGCAGATTACAGGTCCCGCCGACCTGAGTTGACTGGGTATCCGAAAGGGGTCCGGCGTTAAGGGCGGCGGGGTTCTTACCCCCCAGAGTCTTGTTGCGCGCCTCCGCCGCGAAATGGCTGTGGCACGCGAACCCGAGACGCTTTTGCACGCAACTTGCGTAGCCGTGCGAAAGACCGGCCCCATTTCTGAATCAGCCTCAGCAGTTCAGTTACTTGCACTCCGCGGAGAACGCCATGCTTATCATTGACGCCCACCTCGACCTGGCCATGAACGCGCTGCAGGGCAACCGGGACCTGACGCGTTCGGTCTATACGATTCGCACGACAGAGCAGAAGAACAGTGGAAAGGGCCAGGGTTACGGTACGGTCGCGTTTCCGGAGATGCGGCAAGGCCGAGTGGCCCTCAGTTTCGCGACCGCGATCGCGCGGTCGACGGGACGGCCCACGCCGAATATCGACTATGATCATCCCACCCAGGCCAGCGCGATGGCCCAAGGCCATCTGGCGTATTACCGGGGCCTGGAGGAACTGGGGATCGTGCGCGTTATCACGACCGGGGCGGAGCTGGACGGGCACTGGGGTGAGTGGACGGCATGGGAGGATGCAGGAGGCGAGGCGCCGCCGCTCGGTTTCGTGCTTTCGATGGAGGGGGCGGATCCGATCCTGACGCCGGAGCACGTTGAGTTCTGGTACAATGCGGGGCTGCGGGCGATCGGCCCGTCTCACTACGGCCCCAACCGCTATGCAGGCGGCACGGGTACCGAATTGGGATTGGGCGAGATGGGACCGGCGCTGCTGCAGGAGATGGAGCGGCTGGGGATCATGCTGGACCTGACGCATCTGTCGGATGAGTCCTTCTGGCAGGCGCTGGAGATCTACAATGGTCCTGTGCTGGCCAGCCACAACAACTGCCGGGCGATCGTCCCGCACCAGCGGCAGTTCAGCGACGAGCAGCTGCGGGCGATCATCGAACGCGGCGGGGTCGTCGGCATGGCGATGGACGTTTGGATGATGTCGACGAAGTGGCGGGGCGGCCAGTCGTGGAATTACGATATTATGCTGGAAGACATGGTGCCCCATATCGATCACATTTGCGAGTTGGCGGGCAATGCCAGCAACATCGCGATAGGCACCGATCTTGACGGCGGCTTCGGTCGCGAGCAGTCGCCGGCCGACCTGGACACGATTGCCGATCTGCAGCGGATTCCGGATTTGCTGCGCGGCAACGGTTACGCGGAGGATGATATCGCGGCGATCTGTCATGGGAACTGGTTGCGGCTCTTGCGGGAGGCGCTAAAGGACTAGAGGATGATGCGAGGAATTTCGTCGTTCTTTATCCTGGCGGCGGCGCTATTCATTGTGGCGTGCGAGCCGACCAGGGGTGAAGGGGGCGGCCAAGCGCCGCAGGGCGAAGCACTTATTGTGGCAGCTACTGCAACGCCGACCGAGGTCAGTCTTCCTCAGGTTGAGGGGCCCATAGAGGGGGCGGACGTTTCCAACACGCAATTGGTGGCGCTGGGGGATATTCTCTACCAGCAGCATTGCGCCTCCTGCCACGGCGCGGAGCTTGAGGGGGAGGCAAACTGGAAGGTACGGGATGAGAACGGATTTTTGCCTGCCCCGCCGCACGATGAGACCGGCCACACCTGGCATCACCCGGACGAGCAGCTGTTTGAGATTACAAAGATCGGGACGGAGGCCTTCGTAGGCAGGGGATACCGGAGCAACATGCTCGGTTTCGAAGCGCAGCTTGACGATACTGAGATCTGGGCGGTGCTGGCCTATATCAAGAGTCAGTGGTCGCCGAGGATACAGAGGGCACAGCCAAAATAGAATAGATCTGGCCTGTGACGACAGAATTTCATCGAACAAGAGCATGCTATGTATTTCCCAAGATTTATCGTGCAGCGACTCTGTTCAAAGGCGCGGAAGTGAACACCAAGACAGTTCAGGAACTTCAGGCAGCCGTTTCTCAACTTTCGGCGCAGGAACTTGCGCGTTTCAGGGAATGGTTTGAGGAATTTGAAGCAAAGTTGTGGGATGAGCAGTTTGAAGAAGATGTCAAGAGTGGAAAACTGGACCACCTTGCCGAACAGGCCATCGCCGATCTGCGAGCGGGGAATTGCAGAGAGCTATAAGGCATTTCGCGAATCCTTCCTTCTGGCAATGCTATCGAAGACTGCCACGTGTTACCCAGCGTTTGGCTGACAGAAACTTCGAGATGTTGAAGCGAAATCCGAGACACCCTTCACTGAACTTGAAAGACTCGGCAGAATCTATTCTGCCAGAGTGGGCCGCAAGTATCGGGCAGTAGCGGTCGAAAGAGAGGAAGGTCTGGTCTGGTTCTGGACTGGAACACACGGCCGAATATGACGGGTTGATTCGGTAGAGTTTTCTAAGGAAAGATTGGTTGACAACGTTGTAGCATCTATTTGCCCTTCCATCTGGATAGAGGTAACGGGAGACATCAGAAATGCGCAAGGAAGTATACACTGAGAAAGGGGCACCGCCCGCGGGAATCTATTCCCAAGGCATCGTGGCTGATGGTCCGGTCGCGTACATTGCGGGCCAGGGGCCGCTGGACCCGGCCACTGGTCAACGCGTCGAGGGCGGGTTTCGGGAGCAGGCGACGCGGGTATTCGACAATCTGACGATCCTGCTGGAGGCTGCGGGCACGTCGTGGGAACACGTGACCAAAGTGGGGGTCTATCTGGCCGACCTGAGCGACTTCGCCGAAATGAACGAGGTCTACGAGCAGTATGTCACCAAGCCGTATCCGGCGCGGACGACGATCGGCTGCCAGTTGCCGAACATTATGCTCGAAGTCGACTGTATCGCGGTCGTGCCGGAATAGAGGCGGCGCGCCTGTTTCGACAAGCAGCAGATTGCAAGAGGAGTGAATAATGACATTTGACGAATTCAAAGCAAGCCTTTCTGACGAAGCCCCGCCGACCGAGGTTGGCGCGCCGCTGCAGGCGCTGTGGCTGGAGGCGGGGGACGACTGGGACGGCGCGCACGACGCGTTGCAGGGGCAGCCGGATGGCAACGGTTCGGCCTGGGTGCACGCCTATCTGCACCGGGTTGAAGGCGATCTGCCCAACGCCGATCACTGGTACAGCCGCGCCCAGAAGCCGACCAGCAGGGCGCCTCTGCCACAGGAGTGGGAAGAGATCGCCCGCGCGCTGTTGCAGGACTGATCGCTTCTAACTAAGCTGCAATTTTCATTTGGTTAATGCAAGTTTCTTAGTTGCGGAAAGGACCTACCCTCCCCTCATGTCATCGCCTTCATTCGCGCCCTCGGCCGCGCGCGTCCCGGAATCCCGTATTCGGGCGCTGGCGGACGTAGCATTTGGCATGGAGGACGTGCTATTCCTGCAGTTCGGCGAGTCGACGATTCCGACACCTCCTTACGTGGTCGAGGCGGTAAACAGGGCAGCGCAGGAAGGGTGGACGTTTTACTCACCCAACCAGGGGCTGCCGTCGCTGCGAGATGCGATCGCCAATCTGATCGTGAGGCTGCATGGCGTAGAGATCGGACCGCCGGAGATCCAGGTCACTTCGGGGGCCGTGCAGGCGCTCAACCTGGCGATCAAGTGCGTGATCGATCCGGGTGATGAGGCGCTCGTGCTGAGCCCGAACTGGCCGAACGGTTCGGCGATGGTGGAGATGTTCGGCGGGCGCACGGTAGAGGTGCCGATGGCGCGAGCCGGGCAGCGATTTACGCCGGACCTGGAGGCCATGGAACGCGCGCTGTCGCAGCGTACGCGGCTGTTGTTGTACGCGTCGCCCTCCAACCCGCTTGGCTGGACGGCGACGGTGGCTGAACAGAGGATGCTGCTGGACTTTGCGCGCCAGCACGGGCTGTGGCTGCTGACTGATGAGGTCTACGAGCGGATTTACTACGGAGGCCAGGGCGCGGCAGAGGGGGAACGGGGCCAGGCGGTTGGCGGGCAGATTGCGCCTTCGATACTGAAACTGTGCACGCGTGAAGACGCGGTGATCGTAGTGAACTCCTTTTCGAAGACGTATTGCATGACCGGCTGGCGGCTGGGTTGGATGGTGAGCAGAGCGGATTTTGTGCAGAAGGCGGCGCAGTTGAACGAGTTCATCGTTTCGCACGCGCCGCCGATGATCCAGCGGGGCGGTGAAGCGGCCATTGCGCACGGGGAGGACGACGTAGCGGCGATGGTGGAGGAGTTTCAGGAGCGGCGCGACTTCTGTGCGGGGATGCTGCGGACAGTCCCCGGGGTCAATCTGCCGGAGCCGGAGGGGGCCTTCTATCTTTTTCCGGAGCTTGACGGCGTCAACGACTCTTTCGAATTCGCGCTCGAACTGCTGCGCAAGAAACAGGTGGCCGTTGCGCCGGGCAGCGCGTTCGGCAACGGCGGTGAAGGGTCGATCCGGATTTGTTACGCGCCGGGGATGGACGTGCTGGAGCCGGCGATGGAACGGATCTGCGAATTTATACAAACTTATGGCTCGTGATGGCAGCAAATCAGAATAGTGCCCAGACTTACCACACAAGGAAAAGCGGATGAATTCCCAAGCGATCCTGGAAGAGCTGAAGACGGTGGATACGCCGTCGATCACCAACGTTGTCGCCACCTACCCTGAAGATCCGCTCTGCCTGGGCCTATACAACCCGTGGACGGAAAACTGGTATACGGATGAGACGATTCGCTGCATGTATCCTGAGATGGGCGCGCTGGCCGGATACGCGGTGACATGCGTCTTTGGACTGCCGGACCCGAATTATTCGCGGGTCTCGTTCATGGATGTGTTGGAGGCGCTGGACGCGTCGCCGAAGCCGACGATTCTGGTCCTGGAGCAAAAGTTTCCGCCCGAGATTGCGGGGAAGGTGGGGCTGGCCGGCGGCAATATGACGGCTGCGATGCAGGCGGTGGGCTGTGTGGGCTGCATTTCGAACGGGCCTTCGCGGGATATCGACGAGATCCGGCCGATGGGCTTCCAGTATCTGCTGAGCGGTGTCACTCCTGGACATGGAGCCATGGCGGTGCAGTCTGTCAATGTGCCGGTTCACGTCCGGGGCATGGACGTGGCGCCGGGCGAGATCGTGCATATGGACGAGAACGGCGCGTGCAAGTTCCCGGCAGACAAGATGGAGGATGTTCTGCGCAACGTCAAGCAGCTGCTGGCGCATGAAGAGGAACGCATCGGCCAGATGCAGAAGGCTTCGAGCGCGGCGGAGGTGCGGGCGATCATGTCCGGGCACAGCTATGGGGATGACGAGGAGTGAGCAGGTAAGAGCAAAGACGGGTAAATAGAAGAGAGGAGTGAGACTTGATCTCACTCCTCTTTTTTTCTCCTTGTTCGTGTCTAATTCTTAGGGGATTGAGTCCTCAGTTTCGGTTACGTCGATGTGGACGGCGACCCAGCCGTCGTTATCGCTGAGGATGTCGTCATTGATGCGCAGGTAGAGGATGCCGTGGGCGTGTGCCTGCATTCTTACGCGTTCGCCGACGACGAAGCGGGGACCGTTTTCGCCGATGCGGCCGATGAGCGCGCCGCCGGACCCGCTTGAAACGGGGTAGAAAGTGGGCGCGGGAAAGATCGGATGTCCTGCGGGCCCGTGAAACTCGCCGGGCGTGTAGAGCCATTCGCCCTGCGCTTTGATCTCGACCCTGTCTCCCTGATCGATACGCACGCCGGTGCTCTGCCAGTCGCGATAGGCGTAGATCTGTTTGGCGATGAGATCGCTATGGTGTTGGGTGACGGTCAAAGCCCGCTGGGCGGTCAATGCCAGCGTCACCAGGACAACGACCGCTCCCGCCAGGAGGAGTAGTTTTCGCATTTGCTACTCCTCTACTGAGGGCCGCAGTTCGAGGATCGGGTCGGCGCCTGTCCCCAGGATCCACTTGCTGTTCTCCTTCAGTTCGACGGCGATGAGATAGTCGATGTACTTTTCTGCGAGCGTGCCTTTGTCTTCCAGCTCGCTGAGGATGGCGCGGACGGCGAGTTGCTGTGCCTCGGTTGTGAGTTGGATCTGTTCGGCTTCGGCCGCGGCAGAGGTGGTGATGCGGTAGGCTTCGGCCTCGGCCTCCTTCTGGGCGGCGTAGAACCGTGCATCGGCGACGGTGCGCTGCTGCGCGGCTTCGGCTTCGGACTGTTCCTGGCGTTGCGCGGCCACCATGCGGTCCTTGATGGCGGACAGGACCTCGGCAGGCGGCGACGCGCTCTGGATCTGTACGGTTACGAATTCGACACCGTACTGATCCTCCTTCTTCTCCAACTCCTGCATGATCTCCAGGTTCATTTCGGTGCGCTGGTTCATGACGCCGGTCATGGCCTTGGTATTGATCACATCGCGCAGCCTTCCCTGCACGAATTCGAAGACGATGCGCTCCGGGTCGTCGACGGCGAGGACGAAGCGCTCGGGATCGGTGACGCGATAGGTGTACTGGAGGGAAACGTCCATCGTCACGTTGTCGGAGGTCATGGCGGCGATGCGCTCGACGTAGCCAAGGCGCTCATTGACTTTGACGATGATTACGGTATCGACCAGAGGGACCTGAATGTGCCAGCCAGGCGTCTGCACGCCGAGGAAGCGGCCGCCGCGCAGGTGCAGGCCGCGTTCGAATTCGTGGATCTTGTAGACGGCGGCACGGCCGACGTAGAGCGTGACCATGACGACGGCCAGGGCGGCCAGGACTACAATTGAGAGTTTGTAGAGGCGTTCCAGATCCGATCCTGCGGGTTGCCGTGTCTCAGGTGCGTCTTGTACAACTGTCTCTTGGCTCATTTTTGCTTCTCCTTTGGGGGAATCGTTTCCTGCCTTCTCAGAATGAAGAGGACCTGTTGCGTCGTTGGCCCTCACTGTTGCCCCAGTATTGCGGAGCAGAACGCGACCGACTTGCTGCAATGGTGGAGCTAGAAACCTTTCGACTCTCAACACCCGGACCAACCATTGGGCCAGCGGCGGAAGCAGAAGTGGACCGCTGAGAATTACCCAGCCCACGCCAGCCAGCGGGATCAACATGACCAATACGTTCAGAACATCTTCTATGCCTACAGAGTAGCTGGAAGCGGACAGAAACAGTGCCTGGGTGACAGCTACACCGCCATAGAGCAGCGAGGCCTGCGGCCAGAACTTTCCTCTTTGCCCGAGTATTGACGGAAGACGCCAGTACAGGGCTGCCACGGCGGCGGCCGCAGTTGCAGAGAGAAGCACGCCCCGCCAATCTCTGCCGTAAGCTTCTCCGTCGACGAGTAAGACGAGAGGGAGGATCAGTGCGGCGTGGGGAAAGACAGTGTATGCGGTCAGAAGTCGCCGGTCCCGGCGCCAACCGAGCCAGAGCGTGACCGCAAAATAGGGCGCGAATGCCAGGAGAACAAGGGCGAATCCCAAGAATTTCAGAGAATTATCGTACCCCAAATCCATGACAAGGAGTGAGAATTGCAGCAAGCTGGCGACCGCCGCGTATACGGCGAAGCCCAGCCAGGGGTAGAACCAGTGTGGACGACCAGCCTGCCAACCGATGAACGCCCCGCCAAGGTAGATTGCGCGCAGTGACCAGATCACGCCTTGCCGCCAACCTCCGTCTGGCACTGGATCCGGCGCGTTAGAAACCAGCCAAGATGCAGCGGGCAGCAATATG
The DNA here is from genome assembly GCA_958295845.1 of Caldilineaceae bacterium. Taxonomy (GTDB): domain Bacteria; phylum Chloroflexota; class Anaerolineae; order Caldilineales; family Caldilineaceae; genus Bin5. The sequence continues at coordinate 1,374,852 of OY282376.1, read as the reverse complement.
AAGGGCAAGACGATGAGTGCTGTGGTGCGAATCGTGAGGGTTCGGTTCATGGCACTCAGTTTACCACCGGCAGAGGAGTTACTTGGATTGGTGTCGGTCCATTCCTTGACTGTTTCAGTACGTGAAGCGGACGGTACTGGCCCTTTGGAAAGGTTGCATTTGTGCCATTGCAGCCGGGTGAGATAGCGATTACGATGAATGAAGACACCGTTAGGTGTGGACGAGACCTGTTAAGGCCTTGAATAGGGAGGGCGCTTCAGATGCTCCAGCCGTTACCAAATTGAGGTCGGGCTGCTGTTGCGGACCGTATATTCTTGCCAACAGGTATTCCCCGGATTCCGCATCGTACGTGTCAGTGCTAGCGACCAGAAAGATTCGAACTTCCTGACGATTTTCTCACTGCCCCAGTATCACCTTGTCCTTGGCCGAACTGTGTATGAAGGCGAAATGACCGTTTACTGGATATCCAAGCCGATGTACGCGCAGGCATTCAGTTGATTTCCAAGGAGAGCCCATAATGGATGATAACCACTTAAAGGTCGGCTTTGGTGAATCGGACATCACGCCGCCGCACGGTCTCTTTATGTGCGGGAGCCTTGACCCGCGCACGAATGAGGGCACAACGGACCCATTGGGGTCTCACGCGCTCGTCGCGGAAAGTGGTGGCAAGCGGATTGCCATTGTGGGAGTCGACCTGATCGGATTGCCCAAGGCGTTGTCTGACGAGATCATTGCCGAAGCCGCGGGCCGTACCGGCATCGCGCCGGACGACATTATGATCGCCTCCAGTCACACGCACAGCGGTCCCTATACGGCTGAAGGTCTCTACTCGGAACAGGTGACCGACGCTGAGTATCTGTCAACGCTGCCAGATCGCATTGGAGCGAGCGTTGCGCAGGCGGCAGGTCGGGTGGAACCGGCCAGGATGTACATCGGGAGGTCTCTGGTCCACCACGGGATCCATAACCGGCGGGTCATCTGCCCGGACGGTAAGGTGTTGAACACATGGATGCCCCAGGCGCTCAACGATCTGGCGCTCATTCCCCAGGTGTTGGGAACGGCCGGACCGGTCGATCCGGAGCTGTGGGTTCTCCGCTTTGACAGGCCGGACGGATCGACGCTGGGCATCTTCTATAACTTTTCGCTGCATACGAACTCCAGGAGCGGCCATACCTGGTCGGCGGATTATCCGTGCGTAGTGGCTGAGCATATGCGGGAGGCGTACGGTCCCGAGGTCGTTTGTGTATATACGCCGGGCGCGTGCGCCGACATAAACGTTACGCTAGGGGGCGTCAAGTGGCGCGAGAGCGCGGCTTATTTCGCTGAACAGGCTGTGGACGCGGCACGGCGCGCGATTGTGGTGGAGGGTCCCGTGACGGTTGGGGCTGTTCGCCGTGAGATCACGGTCCCGCGGCGGGATCCGGCCGATCAACCCCCCGAAGCAATTGGCCGGCTCAACTGGGGGGGCGCGGGCGGCCGCGCTGACGTCTTTGACCGGCAGGCCGATCTGGTGGCCTCCATGCCGGAGCAGTTAACGGTTGTTGTCGGCGCTGCCCGCGTAGGTCCATTTGCGATCGCAACCAACCCGGGAGAGCTGTTCGTCGAACACGGGCTCACGATCAAGCGCCGCTCCCCATTCCGGCATACTGTAGTATCAGAGTTGACCAACGACCTGATCATGTACCAGCCGACGCGGCAAGCGTTTGCGCAACAGGGGTATGAAACGCTCGTCGGCCCGAACCGGGTGGCTATGGAAGGCATTGAAAAAATCGTGGACACGGCGGTGGAGCTGGTGGAGGAGCTGTGGAAAGAGCAGCCGGTCCCATAGCAGCGGCACTTTGCGATTGACAGAGCAGATCAACGACAGGATGAAGGAGCAGCGTACAGGATGAGAAAGCTACAGACCGGATTTGTGGGATTGCACCGGGGAGGCGGGCTGATGCGCAGCCTGGCAGGCCATCCGCGGGTAGAAGTTGCCGCCCTCTGCGACATTGACGAGGATACTTTGGCCGACACGGGGGCCGCGTTCTCGCTGCCCGACGACAGGATGTTTACCCGATTCGAGGATTTCGTGAACGCGCCGCTGGATATCGTGGTTGTGGCGACGCCGATCGAGTATCACGCCGAGCATTCGATTGCGGCGATGGAGAGCGGCAAGCATGTGTTGTGCGAGCAGACGGCCGCATACACGGTGGCTGACTGCGCGCGCCTGGTGGAGACGGTGCGTAAGACGGGACGCGTCTACATGATGGGTGAAAACTACTGCTACTTTCATTACATTCGCGAGTGGCGGGAGTGGATCAAGCAGGGGAAGCTGGGCAAGATCTTTCACGCGGAAGGGGAGTACATCCACGAGATCGTACCGCTGCTGCGAAACCCGGAAACGGGGGAGCCCCGATGGCGGTATACGCGCGCTCCGATCTGGTACTGCGCGCACTGTCTGGGTCCGATCCTGACGCTGATGGAGGACCGGATCGTCAAGGCGACCGGGGTCCATTCCGGGAAGAATATCTACCCAGATGAAGGGCTGGGATACCTTGACATGGAGGTGGGGCTGTTCCAGACGGAGAAGGGGGCTACGGTCAAGATCCTGCGCAGCCAGGTGGCGCCGCGACATCCGGACATGATCTTCTATACGCTCTACGGCGAGAAGGGCTTTGTGGAGAACGGGCGGCAAGGCGGTTGGGGGGGTACGACGGGCCTGATCTACAGCGAGGAGGAGGCGACTGCCGAGGAGGGCGCGCGGCAGATCGAGTGCCCGACTGTGGACCCGAATGCGCCGGAGGAGGCGCGGCGCGGCGGGCACGGGACTTCGGAGTACTACATGGTGCGGGACTTTATCGACGCCATTTTGCACAACACGAAGCCGCCGATCGACGTAGCACGTGCGCTGGACTTTACTATCCCGGGCATCATCGCTCACGAGTCGGCGATGAAGGGCGGGCAGTGGCTGGATGTTCCCCTATTCTGAGATTGCCTGGGGCGCTGTAAGTCCAACTTAGGTTGCGGATGGAGACGTTCAGTCGAACTCGTCGGCCGCCTTCTCGGCGAAGGCCTGGTTGTTCTGCTTTTCTGCTTTGGGTTGCGCGCCGGAGCGGCGGCGGCGTTTGCGTCCTTTGCGGCGGGGTTTGGGTCTCTCGGGCGAGATCTCATCCTGGAGGATGACGAGGTAGGGGGCGAAAACAGCCTGATCCTCCTCGCTGTCGGCGAAGTAGATGCGGTCGCGGCGGAGGGTGCGGGCGTAGTCGTCGAAGCCGAGGGCGTCGACAAGCTCGTCGGGGCGGCCGGTTGCGCCGGGACGTATTTGTACCCGCAGCAGGATACGATGCTCGCCCGCGGCGGCGTCGAAGCCGGTATAGCGCAGCTCGAGTACGAGCGGGCGCATGTTGTAGCTATAGCGCTGGCCGTGCCGCTCCCGCTCCCGCCAGACTTCCTTCAGATCCAGGAACGCCTCGATTTTGGTTTGCAACTCCGATTCTGACACCTCTCCTTCGTCGGCGTAGATAATAATCGTGTAGTCGGCGCCGATAGTCAGGGACTGCGGCGACACGGTTTTGAAAGGCACCTCGGTTGCGTTGAGCAGTTGCACACCGGGAGGTAGCTTTTCACGAATCCTCAAGGCTAATTCGTCAAGCGGAACGGGCGGGCTGAAGGCCACGTCGAGCAGTTCGCGTACGCCGGTCATGCCGAGGCCGAGGGGCGCGGCGAACTGAATGTGGGGCTGCGGGTTGAAGCCGCGCTTGTAGAGGAGCGGCAGGTTGGCGCGGCGCAGGGTCCGCTCCCACAGGCGGGACTCGTCCTGGTGGCTAATGAACTTGATGGCTTCGCCCTTCTCATAGGTAAAGCGGACGCGCTGGCGGGCGTGCTCGTCGATCAAGTCAGCTTGCTGAGGCGGGTGTAGCATAGCCCCCATCAGACGTCCTCCGATTCGGCGATGCGCTGGCTGACAGTGCCGTGTCGACGCTGGGGCACCCGCTCTTCGAACTGCCCGGTGGCGTTCTCCAGTTGAATGAGTTGGGCTGGCTCCGCGCCTGTGCCGGCGGGGAGAGAGATACCTTCCTTCTTCATTTCATCGTTGAAATAAAGTGGGACCGGCACGACGTCGACGGGCTGGCGGGTCTTGTCTTTGCCGAAGGGCGGACAGCGCCATGCTTCATCGGGCGCCTCGAGGCGCTGCTCTTTGAAGAAGCCGAGGATGCCGCAGGAGAAGCAGTGTTCGCGGCAGTCGTCGACGACGCCGCCGGCGTAGGTGTGCAGATATTCCTGGGCCAGGAACTCTTTGTTCAGTCCGGCTGAAATGTGCTCCCAGGGCAGGACCTCGTCGAGAGGGCGCTGGCGGCGGGCGAACCAGTCCATATCCAGGTTGCAGTCGGCAAAGGCCTGCTGCCAGATATCAAAGCGGAAAAACTCGCCCCAGGCGTCGAGCTTGGCGCCTAGCTCCCAGGCTCGTTGGATGACATCGCACAGCTTGCGGTCGCCGCGGGTGAGGAAGGCTTCGACCAGGGTTTCGGGCGGATCGTTCCAGGTGAAGTGGATGGCGGGATCTCTCAACTCCTTCTGCAACAGGCGGATCTGCTGGCGGATGGTCGCTTCTTCTTCCATCGGCACCCATTGGAAGGGCGTGTGCGGCTTGGGCACGAGGGTGCTGACACCGATACGCACGTTGGCCTTGTTGCCGAGGACGCGGCGGCCTACTGCCAGGACCTTTTTGGAAAGGTCGGCGATGGCCTGGACGTCGGCGAGCGTCTGTGTAGGATGGCCGATCATGAAGTACATCTTGATTGTCTTCCAGCCGCGGCGGTAGACCTCTGCGGCGGTGTGCAGCAGGTCATCGTCGGGGATGGGCTTGTTGATGATGTCGCGCAGGCGGTCGGTGGCGGCTTCGGGCGCGAAGGTGAAGCCAGAGCGGCGGCGTCCTTTTTCGAGGAGATCCATCAGGTCGACGCTGAAGCTTTCGATACGCAGGCTGGGCAGGCCGACGGAGAGCTTGCGTTTACCGTGGCGTTCCATGGTGAGGCGTACCAGCTCCTCGACGTAGGTGTAGTCGCTGCTGCTGAGGCTGAGGAAGCTGACCTCTTCGAAACCGCAGTTGGCGATCATCTCGTCGACAGCCTGCAGGACCTCCTCCAGGGGACGTTCGCGCACGGGGCGGAAGATCATGCCGGCCTGGCAGAAGCGGCAGCCGCGCGTGCAGCCGCGCATGATCTCGATGGCGGCGCGATTGTGAACGACGTTGATGAAGGGAACGATGAACTTGGTGACCGGAGGCGGCATCACAGTGACGACGCGCTTCATCACGGTGGCGGGGGCATCGGGATGCGTTGGACTGATGGCGGCGATGGTGCCGTCGGCGGCGTAGCTGGCCTCGTAAAGCGCGGGTACGTATACGCCGGGGATCTGGGCGAGCATGGCCCAGAGTTTGCTGCGGGCCTGCGTTGGCGGATCTGCGCTGACGTCGAGCTCCTTTTTCCACTGCTCATGCACGTCAATGACCTCGAAGATGACCTCTTCGCCTTCGCCGATGACCATGGCGTCAAAGAAGGCGCTCATGGGCTCCGGGTTGTAGCAGCCTGAGCCGCCGGCGATCACAAGCGGGTGGGAGGCGTCGCGGTCGGCGGCGCGCAGGGGAACACCTGCCAGGTCGAGCATGGTGAGGACGTTGGTGTAGAGCTGCTCGTAGGGGAGCGAAAAAGCATAGATGTCGAAATCGGTGACCGGGTGGCGGGTTTCCAGCCCGAAGAGGGGGATGCCATCGCGGCGCATCACCGTTTCGAAGTCGCTCCAGGGGCAGTAGACGCGTTCGGCGAGGAGGTCGTCGCGCTTGTTGATGAGATCGTAGAGGACCATCAGCCCGAGGTTGGACCCGCCGAGCTCGTAGATATCGGGAAAGGCGAGGGCGACCTTGCTGCGGATGGCGGGATCGTCCCAGTCTTTGGGGACGCTGTTGAGCTCGCCGCCGGTGTAGCGGGCGGGCTGGGTCACTTTGTGCAGGACGCGGTCTAGGGCGCGTGAGATCTGCCGGGCGGTGGTAAACATATTCAGTTCCTTCTCATCTGCCGGCCGGCGGGGCCGTCCCGGTTGGGCGGTCACGTTTTCGGCCGGGCGGGATTTGAACCCGCTCACTGCCAGGGGCGCTGGGTGGCGCTACACCCCGGCTATTGGCGTTCCGGGCCGTCCGGGTGGACGTCCGGCTTTGCCGTCATTATAGAAGGGGCAGGCGGGAGGATCAAATCTGTGATGGAGGGGGTTTTGACTTTCGTGGGCTCCTTTCGTATACTGACCGGTGCCAGTTTCCTGCAGAAGGCCTGCCCCGTTCGTCTAGAGGCCCAGGACACCACCCTCTCAAGGTGGAGACAGGGGTTCGACTCCCCTACGGGGTACTGGCATGAAAAATCCCGCTGAAATCAGCGGGATTTTCTTTTTGGCTAGAGGCGGTAGGTAGTGAAGCGGCACGCGGCCTCAGTCGACGGCGATGATGGCCTCGATTTCGACCGCCCAGTTGGCGGGCACGGTGAGACCGATGGCGCTGCGGGCGTGGCGCCCGGCGTCGCCGAAGAGCTCGATGAACAGTTCGCTGCAGCCGTGGATGACCGAGGGCGTATCGTTGAAGTCCGGGCCGACGTTGACCATGCCGAAGACTTTGACGACCTGGCGGACGTTGTCGAGGCCGGCGATGGAATGGACGGCTTGGAGGATGCCGAGCGCGCAGAGCTGGGCGGCGCGGTAGCCCTCTTCGGTGGTCAGGTCCTGCCCGACCTTGCCCATGATCTCCTCGTCGCCGAAGCGGGAGACCTGGCCGGAGACGTAGACGTGGTCTCCGGAGCGGACTGCGGCCATCAGGTTCCCGCCGTCAAGGTCGATCTTTTCGAGTTCGAAGCCCATTTCTTTCAGTTTTGCCAGGTAAGACACGTTTTGCTCCTGTGAGTTATTGCCCGCGCGGCGAATTGCGGCGCGGTTGGGTAGCGGATGGTTGGAAAAAGCGTCGCTCGTGTGCGTTATGTTGCCGGCGACAGAACGGGTGCCGCTTTAGCGCGCTTGTAGAGGTCGGCGAAGTCGGAGGTGCCGTCGTCGTCCAAGTAGGCGGTAGCGACGCCGCGCTCGTAGATGGGTTGGTTGGCGGTGCGCCAGTAGTTCCACATGCTCGAACCCTGACTGAAGCTCGTGTCGGCGAAGTAGACGCGCACGCCGTTGGTGCGGCTGTAGCGGATGAGGCGGCGGGGCAGGCTGAAGTCGCCGACATCGACGCGATAGGTGTCGAGCGCGTTTTCGTCAAGGGTGATGCCGAGGCCCGGGGCTTCGGGCGTCTGGGCGTAGCCGCCGACAACGGGTATGCGCTGGTCGAGCAGGTTGTGCTGGTAGAGCTCGTGGCAGTTGATGGCGGGCCACTGGGCGTGGCTGAGCACGGCGCCGAGGTGGAGGGCCATGGTGGTGGTGAGGCCGGTGCCGACCATCTGGATAAAAAAGGGCATGTTGGCGGTGGCGGCGGAGATGCCGGAGCGCAGCACGTTGGTGACGCCGCCGGCGATGACAAAGCCGTCACAGTAGCCGTGCTGGATGGCTGCGGCGCCGGGCACGCCGCCGTAGTGGTGGGCGATGGGCGTGCGCACTTTTTCGCGCAGCAAGCGGTTTCCGTCGAGATCGTTGGCTTGGATCGGCCCTTCCCAGATGGCGATTTTGGGGAAGTCGGTTTCAAGTTCGCGCAGGACAGGCACGGCGCTGGAGACGTCGAGCAGGAAATCGTTCCAGTCGCAGTCGATGTGGAACCAGTCCGGGGTGGCGTCGCTGATGCGTTTGACTGTCTCGTAAACGTCATGCCAGGGGCGGGTCTTGATCTTGATGGAGGTGAACCCGAGTTCGGCGGCGACGCGGGCCTCCTGTTCGTAGGCGGCGGGGCCCATGTCGTGGTCCCAGAAGGAGACGGGACACCAGTCGCGCACTTTGGGGCCCAGGAGGCGGTGGACGGGCACACCTGCTATTTTGCCGGCGGCATCGAAGAGAGCCATTTGCAGGCCGGCGCCGAGGGAGTCATCCCACATCAGGTCGAAGGGGGACTGGCCGATGACGCGGTCGGTGTCTTCGACGCGGCCCCAAGTGTAGTTCTGGATGGTTTCGCCGTAGGCGACGGTACCGTCGTCGAGGGTGAGGCGGATGATTTCCGATTCAGACCAGCGGTGGACGTTGGCGCGCTCCATTTCGCGGCGCACGCGGTCGACCATGGGGATGACGAGGAGGATGCGTTCGACGTCTGTGATTTTGGCGGTTGCGGTCATTGGGTGCTCCTGTGGGGTGAGTTCGGACTGGGCGCGTGGGTAAGGCCGCATTGAGGGAATTTTAACACGACTTCTGCCAATTACCTTGCGTAAACTTGATCAGTTCTGCTTCTGAAGGGGGACACAGGGGTGGGACTAAAGGGAGGCATGAACCCGATGTGGAGGGCTCCACACGCTTGTTGACTATGCGAATGTGATGTTGTCGTAACTGAAGACAGATTCTTTTCAACAACCTGTCCGGTTACCGTTCTTTGTTGAAGATTCAGAGTCCAAGAATGCTAAGAGTGTAGCCGAGGACACTATCGGAATGTCGTGATAAAAGGAAAGGCCTAGCAGGTGGCGGTCACCAGAAACTTTACAGTCCGCCATTCCTTCCACAGCACAGATCAGAAATTTATCGTCTGAGGGATCTGCTTCCACAATTGGAAGGTCCGGCAGGTCTGAGGCGATAAGCTCTACTTTCGCTCGGATGTTGGCGAGGTAATGGTTTATCTCCTCTGGAGATAGATTGAATCTTTTCGCAATCCGATCGTATTGCAATACCCTTTGGACCTCCTCCAGCATTTCCTCCGAAGCAATCAGGACATGACCTCTAAATGTATGTAGTAGCGTGGCTGGCGTGCCGGTGGGAGTAATCAACGCACTAACTCACACATTTGTATCCAATACGACCTTCATCTTTTCTCGGCACGCACAGCGGCAATGGCTTCTTCTATGTCCTTCTGAGCCTGCTCTTCCGGCACACCAGGCATTTGCGCGTGCATTTCGTCGAGAAAGGCCATCAGACGATTCCCTGCTTGACTTTGAGCACTGGCAGTGGATACTTCCGCTTCGACACTCTCTTTTTCATCGCTACGGACTTGCGCCAAGAATTGCTCATAGTCGCTGATAGGCACGATGGCTACGACAGGGATTCCTCCCCTTTCAACGACCAGATGTTCTTGGCTGCGGTAGGCTCGACGGATCACGTCACCAAATCGATTCTTAGCCTCTGTAGCGCTGATGGTTGCGATCTTCATTGTCACGGCCCCCTTGGCTATTATCAGCTATTGTTGGCTAAGTAAAGCCTGTACCCCGGCCTTTGTAAAGGAAACCATAGGGAGATCCCGGGACTTACTACGGGGGAGATATTCTCGACGCTTTGAGAAAGACACGCTTCTTTTTCTAGCAACCGTATGCGGCCAACCATAGCCGGCTTACAGTTGGGATTTTTTTTGTCTCTTCTTCAAGGATAGAAACCAGTGTATGCGAGAGGTGCAGAAACTTTTCAGTCCCTGCGTCAAAACTTACTTCGTCCTTGCGGAACTGTTGCGCTTGATGCCGGAGGACTGAGTTCATTTCAAGAATGGCTTCGTGGTAGGTTTTCATGGAGGGCGGGGGAACGATTTGGGACATTCGCGCGAATGTCCTTGTGTAGTTTCGCTCCATGTCTTCCCAACTGTCAGCACGAATCTCTTGCAGTGGCCATATTGGAGAGTCCTCAATACAAATGATCTGTGCGTACTCATAGAGGGAGAGGGAGGCTTCTACATTGAGAAGTGACTCATAGTCGGGTTGGCCGATTCGTTCATAGATCAGGGCCATAATGGCGATACCCAGTAAGAAGGCCAGGATCAGTCCTGCAATGTATTTTGTTGCAGCCATCTCTTCTCCTAATTTTACTGGCTGTCCCTAGGGGGCCAGATTGGCACCAGGAGTGGATCCGATCGAAACACAAGGCCATTGATATGTGTTTATTGAATCAAGATGAAACGCAGACAGACGTGCAGCGCCCTCCATCTCTTCGCAGCGGTTCGTTATCGTTTATGGGCCTACTAAATCAACATGTTGAGGAGGAATAGGAAGCTAACCAGCACTTGTGGCGCCGACAGACTCGCCAGTTGATAGCGAACTCTCCTTCTCGTCAGTTCTTGCTGACTTTTCCCGGCCTGAACAGATCCAACTGCTCTTCGACCCAGTCACGCACTAGAGCCGAAACTGATTTGTTGGAAGCGACAGCCTCGGCATGGAGTACACCTTTTGTGTAATCATCCAGATAGACTGTAAGCGAACTACGACTGGGGTCCTCAGTCGGAAGAAACGGCTCAAAGTAACCTGCGGGGTAAAGGTAGCCATTTTCGCTTCCGGGTTCGCCAAAACTTTCGTCAGCTATACGGGTCATGCCGTGCCGTTCGGCGATTGGGTCGGAGATGACTTTGTACACTTTTCCGACCGTAAGGCCGAACAACGGCTCTGCCTGTATTGGCTGGTCGGGAAGGTGCAGGTAGGGTGAATTGCAGATGCACTTTGCGTAGTTCATACTACGCGCCCGGAGGGGCTTGACTACGGCTTGAACACTCCCTCTCCTCAACGCTGAATCTCCTCCACGAGGCGGGCCAGGACGACTTCTTCCTCGCCGTCTTCGAGGGTTGACGGGTTGAGGTAGAGCGAATCGCCAGGGCCCGGGGCGACGGAGACGGCTGGGCGGTGGTCGAGCAGGCCCTGCACGATCTGGTCGCGGCTGCGGCCGACGGCTGCGGCGTCGATGTGGACTTGGGCACGGGGCAGTGGCTGGCGGGCTTCGCTGGGAAAGGCGCGAACGGCCTCTACACCTTCCAGCCGGTTGAGTTCGCTGCACCAACCGGAGACGACTTCTTCCATCTGCGAGGCGCGCCCTTCGTGATCGAGGGCAAGATAGCGCTCAACCGCGGCCAGGAGGCCCAGCATTTCCTCTTTGCCCACTTTCATGGGACGGCCGATGCTGTGGTTGGGGGGGCCGTTCAGGGCGCAGGCGTCGACGAGCCACTGTTTGCCCAGCACAAGACCGGAAGACTGGGGCCCGCGCAGGTCTTTGCCGCCGCTGAAAATGGCGGCGTCGGCGCCCATCTGGGTGAACTTCCACAAATTCTCCACCGGGGGTAGCTGGGCCGCGGCGTCCACCAACACGGGTACGTCATGGGCGTGGGCGATGTCTATAACCTTCTCCAAGGGGAGGTCGTTTGGGCCGCCCATATTGCCCTGGAACCAGATGACAGCGGCAGTGTTGGCGTTGATGGCCGCTTCCAGTTGCCAGTCGAAGGCGCCATCGGCGTAGCCGATCTCGACCAGCTTGACACCGACCTGGCGGACAGCATGGTCGTAGCCGTTGCGGTGCGACTTGTGGACAATTACCTCATTTTTGAGGCCGGTGAGGTCAGGCAGACGGTGGATGGCATCCATGTCAGTGCCGGCGACGCAGGCAGCGATGGCGACGACGATACCCCCTGCGGCGCCCGATCCGACATAGCAGGCCTCGTTCTGCGTGAGGAGAGCGATACGGTTGCCGACGCGGCGCTGCAGCTCTGGTAGTTCCACAAATGACTTAGCCGCTTCCATCATCGCCTCGAGCACTTCGGGCGGCATGAGTGAGCCACCGAGGCGGGTGAGGGTGGCGTTGGCGTTAATTACCGGGGTGATGTCGAGTTCAGAGTAGGAGGGCATGGCGTGCCACCTGTTACATTGTGAAGAGAGGCCTATAGTGAGGTCGCGCGCGGCGCGCATCTGTGGAGAGCCCGCGCGCCGCGCGCAGGTAAATTCTCGCGCACCTTTGAACAGGAGCGCGTGCAGTTCTAAGCCGGCTGCGGCAGGACGAGATCGCAGGCGTCAGCTGGCATCCAGTGGGCATCCTCGCCGGCCCACTTGACGTTGCAGCCGATGGGGTTGGTCAGCGTATTGCTGACGGCCTGGCCGGAGGTGTGCTCTTCCAACGCCTGGTCGAGGTCGAAAACGGTGGCCTGGGTTGCGTCACGGGGACTGTCGACGCCGCGGCCGGTGTAGACCAGTTCACGGTCCTTGTTGAAGACGTAGAAGTGGGGCGTGCGCAGGGCGCCGTAGGCTTTGGCGACTTCCTGGGTCTCGTCGCGCAGGTAGACCCAGGGGAACTTGTGCTCGGCCATGCGTTCGACCATGTTGCGGAAGTCGTCTTCAGCGTTTACGTGGACGCTGTTCGAGTTGATGCCGACGAATTTCACGCCCTTGGAGGCGAACCTGTCGGCTGTCGCGCGCGTCGCCTCATCAGAGCCGATTACGTAGGGGCAGTGGTTGCAGGTGAAGAAGACGACGAGCGTCTCGGCGTCATTGAAGCAGTCAAGCGTATAGACTTCGCCGTCGGTGGCGATGAGCTTGAAGTCAAGTGCCTTCTCGCCGAGTTCGAGAGTGAATGCCATGATTTCCTCCTAAAAGGAAGCTAAAGGGGGACCGGTGATCCGACGGCTTGGAGGCGATCGGAGCACCGGTCAGATTTTTTCCGATCAGGCAGGACGCGGTTCGTCGAGCACGGCCTGCGTCTTGCGGTCAATCTCAGGTGCGTGTTCGGCGAAGGTTTCCTCGCCTTCCCAGATCAGATTCAGTTCGGAGCGGAAGATGTTGTTGGCCTCGGTGAAGCGTGTGTTCCAAGGCATCGGATAGGGTTCGACGCCGTCGGTGATCAGCTGGTCGGTGAAGCCGTACATGAAGTTGACTTCGTTGACCTGCGGATCGGTCCAGACGGACTTGCGGCCGTTGGTCTGGCGTTTGGATTCCAACACCTGGAAGACACCGGCGTCATAGGAAGTGTAGGCTTTGACCAGTTCCCAGGCTTCGTCCACGTATGCGGAGTTGGAGTTGATCATCCAGTGGTTGCCGGAGAAGCAGGTGCCCTGGCGGCCTTCGGAGCCGACGGGCAGAGGCACGGAGCCGACTTCGAAGCGGTCGCCGACACGGGCCTGGTTGTTGGTGAGGATGCCGACGGTGCTGGCGTGTGTGGCTTCCAAACCGGCAACGAAGAGATTGGGCTCGACACCTTCGCGATCGGCGTCGCGGGAGGCGACCTTTTCGTCGAGGAGGCCGACGTACCACTCGGCGACCTCGGCATGGAGATCGTTGTTGTAGGACATCGTGCGTCCCTCAACGTCCATGATCCAGGAATCGTTGGAGTCGGGGGCGCCGAAGGAACGGGAGACGTTGCTGTAGTAGTGCATAGCGGTCATGCTGTCGAAGCCGATGCCGAAGACACCGGCGTCGGGGTCGGCTGCGGCGCGTGCCAGCTCGGTCCAGTCGGCGATGGTCCAATCGATCTGCGGCTCGGGCAATCCTTTTTCTTCCAGCATCGTCTTGTTGTAGTTGACAGCGATGTTGCCGCCGGGGTGAACGACGTCGGGCAGGCTGAAGTTCTTGCCTTCCCACTGGTTGCCCTCAAGGACGCTGGGGTAGAAGTCCTCGAAGTCGTCCGGGGGAGCCGAGTCCAGCAGGTCGTCGATTTCGAGATAGATTCCCTTGAGGAAGTTAATGAAGATCCAGCGGTGATGGCCGTAGACCAGATCCTGCAGCGTGCCGGAGATGAAGCCGGTCTGCGTCTTGGTTTCGATTTCGCCGTAGATGGTGTCTTCGACTTCGACCTGGACACCTGTCTCGTCCATAAAGCGGGTGGCGAATTCGCGCGGCATGAGTGCGCCGTTGCCTGCGGGGGCCTGCACGCGCAGCATAGCCGCTTCAGCGGCCGGCATCTCTTCGCCGGAATCGGTCGCCGCGGGGGCGGCGGGGGCCGCGCAGGCAGCCAGCGCTGCGCCGGCACCTGTCATCGCCATGCCTTTGAGGAACGAGCGCCGTGTGAAATTTTGCTTCTGTGTCATGCGGTTCTCCTGAAAATATATGGGATGGAGAGGGCCCGATGCCCTTCCCATCTATTTCGTACTAAATTGAATTGGGTATGAAGTATGGCCTGCGGCCAGACGGAAGAGGGCTTCTGTATTGGCTGGCAACTCTCCTTTTTGGGTTGGCCGGTCATCCTTTAATGCCGGACATGACAATGCCCTGGACAAAGAAACGTTGACCGAAGAAGAACATAAGAATAATTGGGACCATCGACATGACGCAGGCGGCCATCAACAGATGTTGCATCGGCTCGCCGCCGACTTCGGGAACAGCGTTGAAGAACTGGAGCCCGACGGACACCGTGAACTTCTCCGGCGTGTTCAGGTAGATGAGCGGTCCCAGGAAGTCGCTCCAACTTGCAATGATGGTAATGATGGCAAGGGTCGCAAGCACGGGCTTGCACAGTGGCAACAGAATCGACCAGAAGATGCGGAAATAGCCGGCGCCGTCGATCAGTGCGGCCTCGTCAAGATCCAGGGGCAGCGTCAGAAAGAACTGGCGCATCAGAAAGATGGCGAAGGCGCCGCCGCCGAACCAGTGGGGAACCCAAAGGGGAAGGTGCGTGTTGACCCAGCCCAGTTTGTAGAAGAGGACGAACTGCGGGATTAGGGTCACCTGCGCGGGAAGCATCATGGTCGAGAGCGTGATCATAAAGAGGACATCGCGACCGCGGTATTGGAAGCGGGCGAATGAATAGGCCACGAGCGAGGAGGTGATCAGCGTTCCGAAAGAGGTGAGAATAACGATCAAGACCGAGTTTGAGAACCATCGGCCCACCGGATAGTCGATATTGAGGACAGTCCAGTAGTTGGCCCACTGCGGCACGGAAGGGATCATAATCGGCGGGAAGGAAAACATCTCCGGAATCGTCTTGAGCGAACTCATGGCAGTCCAGAAGAGCGGATAGCCGAACAGGACGCACAGTGCGAAGATGATCAGGTAGGTCAGCACGCGACCTAATATATGCGATGCCTGCCGCGGGGAAACAGGAAATTGCTTCGATAGGGGATCCTGAGACAAAGTCGTCTGCGCCATCAAATCGTCTCCTAGCTGCCCTCGTAGTGAACCCAGCGCCGTGAATAGCGCACTTGGACCCAAGTAAAGAAGAGCAAGACTGCGGCGAGAACCCAGGCCAGGGCGCTGCCATAGCCGAGGCGGAAGTACTGGAATGCCTGGAAGTAGATGTGCAAGGCGAAGAACCAGGTCGCGTAGGAGGGGCCTCCCTGGGTGGCGACCCAGGCCGTGGTGAAGACTTTGAGCGCGCCGATCACGGCCAGAACGACGTTGAAAAAGATGGTGGGCGTGAGCATCGGCAACGTAACGTGGCGGAATTTGGCCAAGGGGCCGCCGCCGTCGATCGAGGCCGCGTCATACAGTTCCTGCGGCACGCCTTGCAGTCCGGCCAGGAAGATCAACATGGTGTTGCCGCCCATGGCGGCCCACACATTGATCATTGTGACAGAGGCGAGTGCGCTGTCGCGTGACGCCAGCCAGCCTGGGGGTTCGGAGACGCCAATTGCGCGCAGGAATTCGTTAACCGGTCCGACTCGCGGGGCCAGCAAGAAGGTCCACACGACCGCCAGTGCCACGGCAGGGATCAGGTGGGGAACGAAGAAAAGCGTGCGGAAGAGGGTCGTGCCCATCAATTTCTGGTTGAGCAAGACTGCCAATACCAATGCACCACCGACCGCGAACGGTATATACAGGCCGGCAAATGTAAAGGTGCGTCCCAGCGAAGGCCAGAACAGTTCGTCACCGCTGAACGCTCTGATGTAGTTGCTCAGTCCGGTGAATTTTGGGCTCCCAATCACTGCATATTCTGTAAAGCCGAAGTAGAAGGATGCAAGGATGGGACCGCCCCAGAAGATGATCAGACCCAAAATCCAGGGGGCGGCATAGATATACCCCCAGATTGCCCGCTTAGTTTGAAAGGGCGTCTGCGCGCCAACTATGCGGGCGAGCAGGGTGGCACTGCCATTGGTTGCGCCTTGTGCAGGAGCGCCCGTTTCTGCGACCGCCACGTTCACCTCCATTCCTGTTGATGAAAAATGGACCTTTCCATCACTTTCCGCGAAGTCCCCAAAGCCAAGCTCGACTCTTGCTTACACGAAAAGTGAACGCCACGAAATATCAGGACGTACTTTCCACGTGTTCGGCTGTAGAAGCTTTCCAAAGGGAATTGCGCATCGGGCGTAGAGGGCGGATAATGCCCTTGTCGATTCGCTGCCTTTGGGCGCAATTATACTCGTGTACAGGAATTCCGCAAAAATCTTTGCATCTTCTGAGCATTACCTGGAGTCTTATTTCTCTGAACGGCAGTGGTCGGTGGTCAGTGGGGCGAAGTTTTTAGTAGTCAGTTTCTAGTTTTTAGTGAACTGCGAACTGCAGTGGATAGTGGATAGTGGATAGTGGATAGTGGATAGTGGGGAGAGGTTTTTGGTAGGCAGTTCTTGTTTTTGGTGAATTGCGGACGGCAGAGGTCAGCGGTCGGTGGGTTGAGGCAGCTAGAGGGGGTGTAAACACCTATCTGTAGACATTTTGCTGGGGAAGAAAAAGCACGGTGGCGAGTAAGGGCGGGGCGTTGCGGGGGCGCAGCCCCCGCACAAGAGAGGGCCGAAGGCCCGAACGCCCAGAACGGCAGTGGTCGGTGGATAGTGGATAGTGGTCAGTGGTGGAACGGGGCGTCTGACACTGCTAGCCTAATTCACGGATTGGCCCGGTTTTGGGAGACACGTCTTTGTGGGATGGGCCCGCAGAGCAATCAGAATGGAGGGGAGATTTGACTATGCGAATCGGGATCGCTTCACTGAGTCACGAGTCCAACACGTTTGCGTCGTTCCCGACGAGGTTGTCTGACTTTCGTATTGTGCGCGGGCGGGAGGTCGTCGAGCAGTACCGGTCGACTTTTCACGAAGTCGGGGGATTCATCGCCGGCGCGGAGGCGTACGACTACGAGATGGTCCCGCTGATTGGGGCGGTGGCGACGCCGGCGGGGGCGGTGGAGGCGGAGGCCTACGAGACACTCCTGGATGAGTTGCTGGGGTTGATCAGCGGCGCGATGCCGCTGGACGGGCTGTTGTTGGGCCTGCACGGCGCGATGGTGGCGGAGGGTTTCCCGCAGGGGGACGGCGAGACGACGCGGCGGGTGCGGGAGCTAGTCGGGCCGGACTTTCCGTTGTTCGTGACACATGACTATCACGGCAATGTACCGCCGCAGCTGGTGGAGGATGCGACGGCGCTGATCATCTACAAGACGTGCCCGCATATCGATCAGCGGGAACGGGGATTGCAGGCGGCGGAGCTGCTTACGCGCACGGTGCGTGGGGAGGTGCGACCGGTTTCAAGAATCGCCAAGCCGGAGCTTGTCTATAACATTGCGTTCCACAATACGAACATGCATCCGATGAAGCCGGTGATGGACGCAGCGATCGAGTTGGAGCGGCAGCCGGGGATATTGGCGACGAGCATCGCAGCCGGGTACCAGTATGCGGATGTGCCCTGGATGGGGCCGTGCGTCGTGGTGGTGGCGGATGGCGACCAGGCGCTGGCAGACCGGGAGGCGCAGAGGTTGGCCGACATGATGTGGTCGACGCGGGACGAGCTGCTGCCCACGATTCCGGGCCCGGCCGAGGCTGTTAAGATGGCGATCGCGAGCGAGGAGAAGCCGGTCGCGATGATGGAGATGGGCGACAACATTGGCGGCGGCAGCGCGGGGGACTCCACCTTCATATTGGAGGAGCTGCTGGCGCAGGGGGCGAACGGCTGGGTCATGGCCCTGTACGATCCGGAGTCGGTCGAGGCCTGTGCGGAAGCGGGGATTGGCGCGCAGTTGACGCTGCAGGTGGGAGGCAAGGTTGACGACGAGCACGGGCCGACGCTGACGGTGGAGGGGACGGTGCGAACGCTGAATGACGGCAAGTTCATCGAGACGGAACGCCGGCACGGTGGCGGGCACGACTGGGACCAGGGACTGACGGCGGTGCTGGCGACAAGCGGCGGCTTGCTGGTGCTGGACAGCCGGCGCACGCCGCCGATGAGCTTCAATCAGCTGCAATCGGTAGGAATTATCCCGGAGCAGCAGGAGATCTTCGTGGCCAAAGGGTCGGTTGCGCCGCGGGCGGCGTACGAACCGGTCTCGGCGCGCATCATCGAAGTGGACTCGGGCGGCGCGACATCGATCAGCCGCCCGCCGGAGGCGTTTCGGCTGGCGCGGCAGGGGCTGTATGAGTGGACAGTGGGCGCGTAGACTGTGAAGGCGCGCGAGCGGCGACAGGATCGCCGATGAGGTTGTCGACGATCTTCGCCGAAGCGACGACGCCGGGGACGCCTGCGCCCGGGTGGGTGCCGGCGCCGACGAAGAAGAGATTGTCTACGTCTTCGGAGCGGTTGTGAGGCCGGAACCAGGCGCTCTGCGTCAGGGTCGGCTGGATGGAGAAGGCGGAGCCGAGATAGCTGTTGAGCGCACCTTCAAAGTGGCGCGGGTCGATGCGGTGTTCGGCGACGATGTTGGCCTGTAGATCGGGCAGGTAGTTCCGCTCGAGGAAGTCCATTATCGCGTCGCGATAAGGCTGGGCCTGCTCTTCCCAGTCGATGTCGGCGCCGAGATGGGGCACGGGCGAGAGGACGTAGAAGGCTTCTCCGCCGTCGGGCGCGAGTGACGGGTCGGTCAGTGTAGGCATGTGCAGGTAGAGCGAGAAATCGCGCGGCAGGTCTTTGTTGCGGAAGATGTCGCGCAGCAGCCCGGTGTAGTCTGGGTGCATCATGATGTTATGGTGGGCGAGGCCGACATCGCGGTACTGGCGCTTGGTCCCGAAGTAGATAACGAACAGGGACATGGAGTAGTTCTTGGTTTTGATGCGGCGGTCGCTGTTGCGGGGCCGCTTTTCTTTTGGGATGAGATTGAGGTAGGTCCAGGCTGCGTCGGCGTTAGAGACGACTGCGTCGGCCCTGTGGATCGAGCCGTCCTTGAGGCGGACGGCCTGGGCACGGCGCTGCTCGATGAGGATCTGATCGACCTCAACGTTGAGGTGGACCTTGACGCCGAGTTCCTGCAGGAGGCGGTCGAAGGCGGCGATGATGGCGCCGGTCCCGCCTAGGGCGTAATGGATGCCCCACTCGCGCTCCAGGTAGTGGATGAGGACGTAGATACTGGCGGCGGTGAGGGGGTTGCCGCCGATGAGGAGGGGCTGGAATGAGAAGCAGCAGCGCAGAAAGTCGTCCTGGAAGAATTTCGAGACGAAGCCGTAGACGCTGCGGTAGCTTTGCAGGCGGATCAGATCGGGGACGACGCTGATCATGTCGGACAGGTTGAGGAAGGGCTGGTCAATGAGCGCCATGCCGGTTTCGAAGATCTCTTTGGACTTGGCGACAAACTGGTTGTAACCCTCGACATCGACTGAATTTCGCTGCGCGATCTGGAGGAGCATGGCATCGTGATCGCCGCTGACGTCGAAGGGCCGCCGATTGTGGTCGAATATGCGGTAGAAGGGGTCACAGGGGACGAGCTGGAAGTAGTCCTGGCGGCTGCGGCCGGCCGCCTGCCAGATTTCGTCGAAGATCCAGGGAGCGGTGATGACGGTGGGGCCGCCGTCGAAGCGGTAGCCGTCGATGTCGTAGACGTAGGCGCGTCCGCCGAGTTTGTCGCGTTTTTCGAAGAGGTCGACCTGGTGGCCGCGGGCGGCGAGGCGGGCGGCGGCGCTCAGTCCGCCGAAGCCGGAGCCGATAACAGTAATCTTCGACACAGATATCCTCCATTGGATGCCGCCGGGGCTGTCATAGGCCCGACTGTGGCTGGTCTCAGAAATCCAATGGAGATTATGACACAGTTCGGGCTGAACCTACGAACCTGGATTGGGACGTAAAATCTGTGCAATAGTTGGGCAAATTTCAACTAATGCGTATTTGTTTAGCTATAATACATGAAAGAGGTTCTGTGCCATATTGTGCCTGTCGTATTGGAGGAGGGGGGGCGCATTGTCTGAATCAGGATTTACGGGATTTGGATGGATTTTCAGTATGGGGGGATGTGTGATTGGGGGGTGGATTCGTGTTGGATTGATTAACTGTGGTTGAAGTGGGGCAGCGATCCAGATTTTGGGCGCAAATGTACTGGACGGCGGCCAACCGTGCAGCGGCAGCGGTCGGTGGTAAGTGGAGGGAGGGTGGCCGAGGCTCTGGTAGAATGCAGGGCCGGGGCTGAGTTGGCGGGCCAGCGGCTCTTTGGACTGCGTTCCATCCAAAGCAGGTCAGGATTTGGCTGAACAGGGGTCTTGTCATATACTTTTGCTTTGTGTGGGTGGCCTGCCGCAGGGTCTGCTGCCCTGATTTTGGGGGTAGCATTTCAGTGAGGATGCCAACCCATTTATCGTCCGAATTGCGGTGCCAGAAGCGCCTCGCTGGTGGGGCGCATGCCGTTTATTGCCCGCAAGCCGCTATCCGAAGTTCCGGAGGGACCGAGCAGTTGGTCTCCGGGCGCGGTCAAAGGAGAAAAGAAGATGTACGCAGTCGTGCGAACTGGGGGTAAGCAGTACAAGGTTGCCCCAGGAGATAATCTCGAGGTAGAGAAGCTGGCCGGCGACGTCGGCGAGAGCATTGTGCTGGATGATGTATTGATGGTGGCCGGCGATGGCGCGTTTCAGATCGGCCAGCCGAATGTGGAAGGTGCGTCGGTTACGGCCAGGATTACAGGTCAGCACCGCGGCGAGAAGATTCTGGTCTTTCGCTATCGCCCGAAGAAGCGTGTGCGCGTCCGTCGCGGGCACCGTCAGTTTCTGACCCGCCTGCAGATCCTCAAGATCAGCGGTGACGGTTTCGAGTATTTGAAAGAGGAGAAGGAAGAGGCTCCGCCTGCCGAGGTCGTCGAGGAGGCCGCGGCCGAGGCTGCCGTCGCGGCGGTGGCTGAGACTGACTCGGTAGTCGAGGTAGAGGAACCCGCTGAAGCCGCGGAAACGGTCGAGGCGGAGGAAGAGGCTGACCTCGTCGACAAGGCGGTCGAAGCGGTGGAGGCTGTCGGTGAAGCGGCCAGTGAGGCTGTGGATGCCGTGGGCGATGTAGCCAGCGACGCGGTCGAGGCTGTCAGCGACATAGCCGGCGACGCTGCGGAAGCGGTAAGCGACATGGCCGGCGACGCGGTGGATGCCGTTGCTGACAAGGCAGGAGACGCTGTGGACGCTGTCGGCGATCTGGCTGACGATGCTGTTGACGCTGTTGCGAAAAACCTGAAGGGGTTGGTTGGCAGAGGCAGAAAGGACGACAGCGAGGCCGATGCTGACGACGCCGAAGATAACGAGAAGAAAGAGGAGTAAGGACAATGGCACACAAAAAGGGCGGCGGCTCCAGCCGCAACAACCGGGATTCGAACGGCCAGCGACTGGGTGTCAAGAAATATGGCGGCGAGTTTGTGAAGTGCGGCAACATTTTGATTCGCCAGCGGGGTACACCGATCTTCCCGGGCGAGAATGTCGGCCAGGGCAAGGATGACACACTCTTTGCCATGAAGGATGGATTTGTAACCTTTGAATGGGCCAAGAAGAACCGTAGGAAGGTCAGCGTCTACACGGCAGCCGAGAAGCAGGCGCTGGGGAAGGTATAGAGACATGAAGCCAGAGATTCATCCCGAATATTTTGCCGCGGCGCAGGTTAACTGCTCCTGCGGGAACAGTTGGGTGACCGGCAGCACGACGGCGGAGATCAACGTCAATATCTGCAGCCAGTGCCATCCGTTCTATACGGGTGAACAGCGTATCATCGATTCGGTCGGCCGGGTTGAGCGGTTTGTAAAACGGCTGGAATCGCGGCAGAGCGAGGCAGCCCGCCAGCAGATCGAGAACGAGGCGCGGCAGGAGGCCGATGCGGCGGCACGGCGGGCCCGGGCGCGCGGCGACGACCCCGAGGAGGCCGCGGCCGAGGTCATGTCCAGGTTCGAGGCGGAAGTCGAAGCCGGAGCAGAGGCGGAGGCAGAAGCGTAGCCTGTGGCGCGAGCGGACCACAAAATGAATTCGCAGTCCGGCGGATGGATCGAGCTGATTTGCGGTTCGATGTTCAGCGGCAAGACGGAAGAGTTGTTGCGCCGTGTGCGCCGATCCGAAATCGCCCGCCGGCGTATTCAGCTTTTCAAACCCCAGATCGACGATCGCTACGGCCGTGAGCGGCTGGCGTCGCACAACGGCATGTCCCGAGGTGATGTCACCATTGTGGAGGACACCGCCTCCTTGCTGAACCGCGTAAAGCGGGGGACGGAGGTCGTTGCGATCGACGAGGTGCAGTTTTTCAACCCGGCGGTCGCGGGCATATGCCAGGAGTTGGCCGATCAGGGCAAACAGGTGATTGCGGCGGGCCTGGACCAGGATTTTCGCGGGGAGCCGTTCGGGCCGATACCGCTGCTGATGGCGCTGGCTGAGCAGGTCGATAAACTGCACGCCATCTGCGTGCGCTGCGGCGCGCCGGCCACGCGCACACAGCGGCTGATCGACGGTAAGCCAGCCCGCTATGACGAACCGGTTATCCTTGTGGGCGGCAGCGAGAGCTATGAGGCCCGTTGCCGCGGTTGCCACGAGGTGCCGGCCAAGCCGAGTACGAAGGCGCTGCTGGAAGAACTGGGAATAGGGTAACTGCAGTGGTCAGGGGTCAGGGGTCGGTGAACAGTAGCGATTTCTCTGGCTGGTATATAAAAGGATAGGAACAGGTTTGTCCGTGTAGGACACACGTTACCTAGTTTGGTTCTTCAGGTAGTTTCATCCCCTCTTTGCACTTTTTGGGTGCGAATTTTCTCGAATAATTGAATCTGATTCAAGGTGAGAGCTTGCCTCTTTCGTTTGCGTGCTGCGTTGTCCACGTTATGGATCATGGCATCAGGCGGAGGGTATGTCGCGGCGCGCTCTGGGCCCAGGCGCAGTGATTGGCCTGTTTGGCGGCTGTAAGGTTGCGAAACGCCTGTAAGATTCTATAATAGCGGAGCAGACCACACCGCAATCAACAGGCAGGGCACAATGAACCTTCTGACTCTTTTTGCGATCGGCCTGGAGCGCCAGCCGGACAAAACGGCGATCGAATTCAAGGATGCGCGCGGGCCGCTGGCGGCGCAGAAGCTGACTTTTGCAGAACTTCAACGCCAGGTGAAGAGATGGGCGGCTGCGTATGTGCGCATGGGCGTGCGGAAAGGGGACCGGGTCGCGCTCTATCTGTGCAACCGGCCGGAGTTCGTCATCGCCTACCTGGCGACGCTGGAGGTGGGCGCAGTTATGGTGCCGGTCAATCTGCGTTACCGGCGCCGGGAGCTCAGCCACATTCTGAATGATGCGGAGCCGGCGCTGCTCATGATCGAGGACGCGCACTGGCCTGTGCTGAATGAGATCGTAGGCATTGAGGTTGGACCCGGGTTGACGGTTTTGTCGGTGGACGAGGCGGAGAGCTGGCTGGACGAGTCTGACGACAGGGCGTGGAGCGATGCGTTGCGCCCGCTTACGCGCGGTGAAGATACGGCGCTGATTATGTATACGAGTGGCACGACGGGCACGAGTAAGGGGGCCGTTCTGAGCCATAACCATGTGCTGGCTACGGTGACCGGCCTGCTGAGCGCATGGGCGTGGCAGGCGGACGACGTGCTGCTGCTGCCGCTGCCGCTGTTTCATACGCACGGGCTGGTGGTGGGGCTGCACTGCGCGGTGGCAATGGGGGCGACTGTGCGGCTGCGGACGGGATTCGATACGACGGAGACGGTGGAAACACTGTCCGAGGGCAGGGCGACGCTGTTTTTTGCGGTGCCGACGATCTACACGCGGCTGGTCGATGCGCTGGCGCAGGCAGAAGACGCGCCGGATTTCGGCAAGGTGCGGTTGTTCTGCTCGGGGAGCGCGCCGCTGCCGGCGGAGATTCACAATGAGTTTGAGCGGCTGACGGGGAAACGGATCCTGGAACGCTACGGGATGACGGAGACGGGCATGAACTTCAGCAATCCCTACGCGGGGCCGCGGGTGGCGGGCACGGTGGGCACGCCGCTGCCCGGCGTGTTCTCCCGCATTGTGGACGAAGCAGGGCAGGACCTGCCGGCGGGCGAGGAGGGGGAGCTGCTGCTGCGAGGGAGCAATGTGTTCGATGAGTACTGGCGGGCGCCGCAGAAGACGGCGGAAAGCTTTGTACAGGACAGACTGGGGAATCGCTGGTTTCTGACGGGCGACCTGGCGTATATGGACCCGATGACAGGCTATGTGACGCTGCTGGGTAGGCGGCATGAGCTGATCATTTCGGGCGGGCTGAATATCTATCCGCGCGAGGTGGAGGAGATGCTGACGACTTTTCCCGGCATCGAGGAGGCGGCGGTCGTAGGCGAGCCGGACGCGGAGTGGGGCGAGGCGCCAGTGGCATACCTGGTATGCAGCTGCGAGATCGATGAGGCGGATCTGGAGCGGTATTGTCGCGGGCAGCTGGCTTCGTATAAGTTGCCGCGGCGGTTGCGGTTTGTGGAGGCGTTGCCGCGCAATGCGATGGGGAAGGTGCAGAAGCATATGTTGGTGAGGGGTGGGTGAACTGTAATTGGGATTGAAGGAATGGGCTGTGATTGCTGGGCGGGAGTGCCGTCGGGTAAAGCGCGCCGCAGATGGCCAATTCAAGTTTTTTGAGAATTTAGTCTACCAACACGGCCAATCATCAGGTAAGCGAAAGTGTCGCTGCACACGTTAGAAATCGATACGACGGGAAAACACGCCGACCTGCGGCGCGGCGTGCGAGGGCTGTGCGCGCGCTTCCCGGGGGAGTACTGGCGGCGGCTGGATGGGGAGCGGGGGTATCCGGTTGCGTTTGTGGAGGCAATGACGGCGGCCGGGTTTTTGGGGGCGCTTATCCCTGAGGAGTATGGGGGCGGGGGCGCGTCGGTTGCGGAAGCTTCGGTTATTTTGGAGGAGGTGAACCGGAGCGGCGGGAATGCAGGCGTGTGCCACGCGCAGATGTATGTGATGGGCGCGCTGGTGCGGCATGGGTCGGCGGAGCAGAAGGAACGGTGGCTGCCGGCGCTGGCAGAGGGGCGGCTGCGGCTGCAGGCATTTGGCGTGACGGAGCCGACGGCGGGGTCGGATACGACGCGCATCCAGACGCGGGCGGAACGGGACGGCGACGAGTATGTAATCACCGGTCAGAAGATCTGGACGAGCCGGGCGGAGTATTCGGACTTGATGCTGCTGCTGGCGCGCACGACGCCGCTGGAGGCGGTTGAGAAACGGACGGAAGGGCTGTCGCTGTTTCTGGTGGATTTGCGGGGGACGGACGAACGGGCGTTGACGATACGGCCGCTGGAGACGATGATTAACCATCATACGACGGAGATCTTTTTTGACGGTCTGCGCGTGCCGGCTGGCAACCTGATCGGCGAGGAGGGGAAGGGCTTCCGCTATATTCTGGACGGGATGAACGCGGAGCGGATTTTGATTGCGGCCGAGTCGATTGGGGATGGGGGCTGGTTCATCGAGCGTTCGGTGGCGTATGCGAACGAGCGCGTTGTGTTTGACCGGCCGATCGGGCAGAACCAGGGCGTGCAGTTTCCGATTGCGCAGGCGTACGCGAATCTGCGGGCAGCCGATCTGATGCGCTGGCAGGCGGCGGAACTGTTCGACAGTGGGAGCTCCTGCGGCGCGGAGGCGAACATGGCGAAGATGCTGGCGGCGGACGCGGCGTGGGAGGCGGCCAACGTGTGCTTGCAGACGCATGGCGGGTTTGGCTTTGCGAGGGAGCACGATGTGGAGCGGAAGTTCCGCGAGGCGAAGCTGTACCAGATCGCGCCGGTCTCGAATAATCTGGTGCTGTCATATCTGGCGCAGCATGTGTTGGGGTTGCCGCGATCTTACTGATTGTTGCGTATTTCGTATTGCGTAATACGTATTTCATATTGCGTAAAGTGTCATCTGGGGAGGATGGTTTTTTCTGATGGCTTTGCCACTGTCACATATTACTGTTGTTGCATTGGAACAGGCGATTGCGGCGCCGCTGGCGACGCGGCATTTGGCGGACTTGGGGGCGCGGGTCATAAAGGTGGAGCGGCCGGGCGGGGGAGATTTCGCGCGCCACTATGATACGGCGGCGATGGGGTTGTGCAGCCACTTTGCCTGGGCGAACAGGTCGAAGGAGTCGATCACACTGGATTTGAAGACGGTGGCGGGCAAGGAGGTCCTGGCGCGTTTGCTGGAGGGGGCAGATGTTTTTGTCCAGAATCTGGCGCCGGGCGCAGTGGCCCGGCTGGGGTTTGACGATGAAGGGTTGCGTGGGGAATATCCCGATTTGATCGTGTGCCATGTGAGCGGGTACGGCGCGGATGGGCCTTACCGCGACAAGAAGGCGTACGATCTTCTGATCCAGGCGGAGACAGGTGTAGTTGCCGTCACGGGCAACGAGGACGCGGCGGCGAAGAGCGGGATTCCGGTAGCGGACATTGCCGGTGGCATGTATGCATACAGCAGCATTCTGGCGGCGCTGCTGCAGCGGGAGCGGGAGGGCGGGGGATGCGTGCTGCATGTTTCTCTGTTCGACGGGCTGTGCGATTGGATGGGTTTCCCGGCCTACTATGCCTTGGGAGGCGAACGCCTGCCGCGCTCGGGCGCGAATCACGCGTCAATTGCGCCGTATGGACCGTATGCAGTTGGAGACGGTCGCACGATCCTCTTCTCTATCCAGAACCAGCGGGAGTGGGAGCAGCTATGCGCTGAGGTGCTGGAAAGGCCGGCGTTTGCGAGCGATGCCCGTTTCTCGGACAATGTGCGGCGTGTGCAGAACAGGGCGGCGCTGCGGGCGGAACTCGAGTCGATCTTCGCGGGAATGACGGTGACGCAGGTTGCGGAACGGATGGAGAGGGCGAAGATCGCATACGCAGAGTTGCGGGAGCTGGAGACGTTCTGGGAGCATCCGCAGCTGGCGGCGCGGGGGCGGGTGGCGGAGGTTGCGTCACCGGCGGGGACGCTGCCGGCGCTGCTGCCGGCGACGACGAGCGAGGCCTGGCCGGCGCGTTTTGATGCGATCCCGGAGGCGGGCGAGCATACGCGGGCGCTGCTGGCGGAGCTGGGCTATGGGTCGGAGGCGATTGAAGAGATTGAGAGGGCTGATCGATCCGCGCAGTGAAGTGAAGAACAACTTCCTTTAACCACGGAGGGCCACAGAGGGCCGCGGAGAACACCTTTTCTTCCACGAAGGGCCACGAAGAACATCTTCTTTTGTCCACGCAGCCACGCGAACGGACGCGAAGAGCATCTTTTTAGCCACGGAGGGCCATAGAGGGCCGAAGGCACGACCGCCCAAAAGACAGTGGTCAGGGATCAGTGGTCAGTGAATAGTGAGGAGGAGCGGAGATGGCGGAAGGGGCGGACAGCTCAGGGCGTTTTTTCGAAGACTTCAGTGTCGGCGACGTTTTTGAGCACAGGCTGGGGCGGACAGTGCTGGCGGCGGACAATGTTTGGTTTACGCTGCTGACGGTTAACCCGAACCCGATTCATTTTGACGCGCATTATGCCAGTCAGACGGAGTGGGGGCGTCCGCTGGTGGATTCGACGTTTACGCTGGCGCTGGTGACGGGGCTGTCGGTGGGCGATATTTCGCAGAATGCGGTCAATTTGGGATGGGACGAGGTGCGGCTTCCGGCGCCGGTGTTTGAAGGTGACACAATTTACGCCCAGAGCGAGGTGTTGCATCTGCGTCCGTCCAGGAGCCGCCCGCATCAGGGGATTGTTACGGTGCGGACAGCTGGGTTCAATCAGGACGGGGTGGTTGTTATCGAGTTCAAACGCACGTTACTTGTTTACAGGCGCGGTCATGGTCCGAAATCTAGTCGGCCGGTTATTCAGAGTTCTGGGTGAGGGGCAGGGGAGGCGGGCGCGAGGGCGTCAAGGCAACAGCAGTTTGACCACCATTGGGACTGAGTTCAGGTCCAGTTCACACGACGCTATGATGATCCGCCTGGAGACGCCGAGACTGACGCTCATGGCACTGACGGCGCAGCAGATGCGCTGGCAGCGGGACGACTTTACACGGCTGGAGCAGGCGCTGGGTCTGGCCGCGAGCGGGCAGCGGCTGGAGGACGAGCTGCAGCCGATCGTTTCGCGGGCAATCAGCCACATACGGCGCAGGCCACACCATGCGCGCTGGCACTGCCAGTGGGCGGCGGTGTTGAAGGATGAGCGGCGCATTATTGGCAGCCTGGCGTTCAAGGGCCCGCCGGACCGTGATTACGCGGTGGAGATTGGCTACGGTTTTGATCCGTTTTACCACAATCGCGGGCTGGCGACGGAAGCGGTGACGGAGATGGTGCGGTGGGCGCTGAGTGAGGAGGGCGTGGAGGCGGTGATCGCGGAGACGGCGAATATGAACGTGGCGTCGATGCGGGTGCTGCAGAAGGTTGGGTTTGTAATCACGTCGGCGACGCAGCGGTACTTGTATTGGAAGGTCAGTGGTTAGTGGTCAGTGGTTAGTGGTTAGTGGTTAGTTGCCAGGAATAGTAGCTGTGCGGGTAGACTGAGATAGTTCTCGAAGAGGGACAAATAGACGCCTGGAAAGGCGATTAATCCTTTCGGACGATGTATACCAGTTCGGAGGGATAGGAGAGGGAGTCGGCTTGCCAGCCGGCTTTTTTGATTTGGGAGAGGAAATCGGCGGCGTAGTGTTGCGCCATGCCCTGTTTGCGGCCGGCGAGGGTGTGGTTGGGGAAGGAGACGATGAGGATGGGAGCATCGATCTGATATAGGAGGCGCTCGCCGGCGCCGCTTTCGATCTGTTCGAGGCATGGCAGCGTCTTGAGGAGAAAGGCGACGTCGGCGGCCGGTGTGCTCATGTTGTCGAGGGCATTGCGCTGGGCGGCTGTGCCAGTGTAGCCCATGGCGCGAAAGAAGCTGTCGAGGAAGTCGACCTGATCGGAAAAGATGTCGAAGGCGAAGTAGGGGATGTCGGGGGGAAGAGGCATCCAGGGACGGGCTAAGGGATGCAGTCCGCAGGCGACATCGAGCACGGAGCGGACTGGCGGGAGTTGCTGGAAGAGCTGCGGATAGAGAGTGTCGAGCAGGGGCAGCCTTTCGTGGGTTGAGGCGTGGGCTGCCATGAGGCGGCGCAGAAGCGTGCGCACGGTTGGGTCAGAAGACGGATCGCCGTCGGATGCGCGTTTGGCGACGTCGACGGCCGACTGCAGCTGGCGGAGGGCGTCGTCGTAGTCGAGATTGCGGCGGATGTAGGCGGAGGCGCTCTGGTGGAGCTGGCTCTTGGCGGCCTTGACGGCCTCTTTGAGGGAGCGGCCCTTGGCGAGTTCGGCTGCGGCGATTTCGCGTGCCAGGCCGGGATGGATGGCGCGATATTTGCGTGCGGCCAGAATGGCAGCCAGTGCCTGATCAAGCTGATCATTGGGCTGCTTCGGGGAGGCGTTCATCTTCGTTGCAGCTAAAGGATCGCTGGGGGCGAGAGGAGCAGGGTTGCGGGCCGCTGGGTATCGGTCGCCTGACAGGCTAACCGCGGCCGTTGCCTTCGCGGTATTGCTGTTTGAGGGCGCGGCTGACGTCGCGTTCAGCGTCGCGCCTGGCAATGGACTGGCGTTTGTCGTACTGCCGCTTGCCGCGTACCAGTGCGATCTGGACTTTGGCGAGGCCGGCCTTGTTGATATACATGCGCAGAGGAACGATAGTCCAGTTGCGCTGGGTGGCGCGAGCGTGCATGTGGTCGATCTCGCGTCTGTGCAGGAGGAGTTTGCGGGAGCGGGTCTCCTCGTGGTTGGCGCGATTGCCTTGTCGATATGGGGCGATGTGGACTCCCATGAGCCAGGCCTCGCCGTCGCGGACGAGAACGAAACCTTCACGCAGGTTCACCGAGCCGACGCGTACTGATTTGATCTCGGTGCCGGTTAGGGCCATTCCGGCTTCGAAGGTCTCCTCGATGAAATAGTCGTGGCGGGCCTTGCGATTTGTGGCGACCGTGCGGGGCCCGGTCGGCGCGGTCTGTTGCTTCTGCTTCTTCTTCTTAGCCAATGTCATTGCTCGCTGCGTCTAAATCGCCCTGCGGGGTGAGACGGCGCTTTCGGAGATTAGGACCACTGCTCACTCCCCGGTTCTGAGCAGTTCGAGGGCGTGATCGAGTTGCGGGTCTTCCTCATTTTCGCGCTGCTCGATGGTCCGTTCGACGACGATGTCGGGTTCCAGTCCGGTGTCGTCAATAGACCTGTCGGCGGGCGTATACCAGAGGGCGATGGTCACGCGCAGAAGGCTATCGTCGCTGAGGGTATGGGGCAGCTGGACGCTGCCCTTGCCGAAGGTAGTTACACCGAGGAGGCGGGCGCGCTCGACGTCCTGGAGTGCGCCGGCGACGATTTCACTGGCGCTGGCGCTGCCTTTGTCGACGAGAACGATTATGGGCAGTTCGTCGGGTACGAGGGCATTGCCTTCGGTGTTGTAAATTTCTTCGGTGCCGTCGCTGAAGCGTTCGATGAGCACGCGCTCGTCTTCGAGGAAGACGCTGGTCACTCTGATGGCCTCGCGCAAGAGGCCGCCGGGATTCCCGCGCAGGTCGAAGACCAGGCCCTGCGTGTCGTCGGTCAGGAGATTCTCAAGCTCGTCACGCAGTTTCTGGCTGGCGTCGACGGAGAATCGTTTGAGGGCGACATAGGCGTATTCGTCATCGTCCCCGTACACTTCGCTCTCGACAACGGGGACATCGATCAGGGCGCGGGTTACAGGAAACTCCAGGGGTTCATCCAAGCCTTCGCGGCGGACGGTCAGGTTTACTTCTGTGCCCTTCGGCCCTTTAATGCGGTTGATCGCTTCGTTGAGGCCGGTCAGTTCGGCCACGTCCTCGCCGTTAATGGCGACGATCAGATCGCCGGGGCGGATGCCGGCATTCCAGGCGGGTTGATCTTCAAACGGTTCGATGATGCGAACCGCGCTCTCGTCCTCGGCCCATTCAACGAGGGCGCCGATGCCTTCAAAGCTGCCCTCGATACTTTCCATGAAGCTGGTGGCTTCTTCCGGGGCCAGGAAACCGGTGTTCTTATCTTCAAGCGTTTCGAGCACGCCGCGAATGGCGCCGTAACTTCGATCGTTAGGCGATGGCAGCTCTCCGTAGAAGTCCTCTTCGACCAGCTCCATCGCTTCCCAGAAGATGCCCAGGTCGTCGGGGGCGAGGGCGCGGTCGGTCTCGGCTGCGATCACGGTGGAGCCGGCGGCCTCTTCGGCGTTGCTCATGCGGCCTAACATGAAGCCGAGACCGGAGCCGACAGAAAAGATCACAGCGGCGATCAGCAGGGCGATGCAGCCAGTGAGATGCAGCTTCTGACGGGAGGAGATCTTTTTTCCCAGACTCAGTCTGGTCAGTGCAGTCTGTTCAGCGTCATTACCCATTGGGAGATTCCTGAGCCGATTCAGCGCGGACGAACTGCCGCGTGCGGGCCGCCCGCTGTCCCTTGGGACGGGACGGGTCTGACAGGGAGTCACTTTCGAACGGATGAACTTCCAGAGATTCTACCATATGGGTTGTTCGCGGGAAAGGAATCGTGCATCCAAAGGGGGGCAGTTCTCGGTTACAGGTTGTTGGTTTTTCGTTTTTCACAGTCAGCAGCCGCGCGGGATGCCGAGATCCGGAAAGGATTGGAGAGAGAACTGAAGGTCTTGTTGCATGGAAGACTGTAAAGGGATTGTTGGGAGGGTTAGGAAGGAGGCTATAATTGGGGAGGGAGGCGCTCTTGGCAGGTGACAGGGCGCACCTTTGGGTGGTGGCTTGGAATAGGCGTGACAACTGCACTTGTCGGAGGAGGAGAGATGACGATCAGGACGGAGGATATTCAGCGACCGCGGAGGGCGTTAGTTGAGGGGCTGGCGGAAATTGGGTCGGCAACTGCCAGCGGTGAGCTGAGCCGCATGGGCATCAGCGACGCGCAGATACGCGGGCCGCTGCCGTGGACGCCGGGGAAGGTTGCGGCGGGGCCGGCTTTGACGCTTCAGTTCATGCCCAAGCGGGAGGACCAATACAGCGTAGACGAATACAACGACCCGGAGGTGCAGCTTCACCGCCATGTCCTGTACCATACGCAGCCGGGTGATATGGTGGTTGTTGATGCGAGGGCGAATATGGCGAGCGGTGTGTTCGGCGAGATGATGTTGACCTATTTCCAGGGCCGGGGCGGCGCCGGGGTGGTCATCGACGGCTGCATCCGCGACTATCCCAAGGCGAAGGAGCTGGAGCTGGGGCTGTGGTTGAGAGGGGTGACGCCGAACTTCCACACGCAGACGAGAATCTTCCCCTATGCGGTCAATGTGCCGGTGGCCTGCGGCGATATGCTGGTGATGCCGGGCGACATTGTGGTTGCAGATGACGACGGCGTTGTGGTTGTGCCGATCACGCTGGCGGAGGAGCTGCTGGAAAATGCCAGTGAGCACGCGGAGTGGGAGGAGTTTTCGCGCATGAGGCTGGCCGAAGGGGGAGATTTGCGCAAGTATTACCCGCTGCGCGAGGACGCTCGGGCGGAGTACGAGGCGTGGAAGGAACAGCAGTAGGCAGTGGATAGTGGTCGGTGGTCGGTGGTCGGTGGTCGGTGGTCGGTGGCTGGTGGCTGGCGGTTCGCAGATCAGGTTCGGCGACGTTTGGTTGGCGTGAGGGATGCAGAGGCTGTGTGTGGTCTGTCCAAAGGGAGTAAGCAGCCTCGGGATGAACCGTCGTTTAGGGTGATGGAGCTGCTGATAAGGGGCTGATGAGAACCGCTCGTGATGTGGTATTATCCGGGTGTTGCAAATATTTCAGAAACATTTTTTCAGAAACGGTAGGGTGGCCTTCCGGTGTCTTCTTTCGCCGAATCCAAGAGAATGCCCGGCAGTGAGTGGTTTAAGAACCGGCCGCGCCTGTTGGAAGGCGTGTATGCGGGCTCGAAGGCGGCCTTGCAGCTCTCTTACCCGCTGCTGAAGCGGATTCTGCCGGCGGGGTGGAGAGAGCGTGTTTTCGTGTGGAGCGAAGAGGTATCGAAGGGATACCTGTTCAATTGCCAGATGTGCGGGCAGTGTATTTTGCACAGCACCGGCATGACCTGCCCGATGAACTGCCCGAAGAACCTGCGTAACGGGCCCTGCGGCGGCGTGCGCCAAAACGGAAATTGCGAGGTGATCCCGGAGATGCCGTGCGTGTGGGTGCAGGCATGGCAGCGGGACGCGCAGATGGGGCGCTACGGGGGCGAGATTCAGCTGCTGCAGCCGCCCGTGAACCGCGCATTGCAGAACAGCAGCGCGTGGCTGAATATGCTGGAGGGCGCAGACGCGCAGCCGCCTTCCGGCTGGTCTACGATCGAGTTGGAGTAGGTACGTACGACAGTGCCCGGCTCCTGTTGTCACTAGCAAGTCAAGACGGTCCCTACACTCCTCAAACTTGGCGAGAGCCCACCTCTACCGTTGAGCTCATGGTAAATACAGACCAGACTCCTCCTGCAGGTGACAGTGACTTGCATGGCGGGGAATCCCGACTGCAGCAGGTGTTGGAGGCCGGCCACTTTGCGGTAACGGCGGAACTGAACGCGCCGGATTCGGCTGACCCGAAGGATGTTTATGCCAACGTTGCGGAACTGGGCGACGTTTGCGACGGCATCAACGCGACGGACGGTTCAGGCGCAAACTGCCACATGAGCAGCGTGGCCTGTTGTGCGCTTATGGCGCGGGCGGGCTATGAGCCGGTCCTGCAGATGGGTTGCCGGGACCGAAACCGCATTGCGATTCAGGGTGATCTGCTTGGGGCGGCGGCGCTGGGTGTGCACAATGTGCTCTGCCTGACGGGTGACGATGTAACCGCCGGCGATCAGCCGGAGGCGCGGCGCGTGTTCGACTTTGACGCGCTGCATTTGCTGCACACGGCCAGGATCATGCGCGACCAGGGCGTGTTACTGAGCGGGCGCAAGTTGACGACGCCGCCCGAGTTTTTCCTTGGCGCGGCGGCGAACCCGTTTGTGCCGCCGCAGGATCTGCGGCATCTGCGCCTGGCAAAGAAGATCGAGGCGGGCGCGCAGTTCATCCAGACGCAGTACTGTTACGACGTGCCTGTGTTCGAGGCCTTCATGCGCCGGGCGCGGGATATGGGGCTGCACGAGAAAGTCTATCTGCTGGTAGGCGTGGGTCCCCTACGCTCGGAGCGGGCTGCGGAGTTCATGCGTAGCCGGGTGCCGGGTGTACATATTCCGGATGCGGTCGTGGACAGGCTGGCGAAGACGCCGCGGAAGGGAAAGCGTGAAGAGGGCATCCGGATCTGCGTGGAGATCATCGAAGAGGTGAAGCAGATTGAAGGGGTGCACGGGGTGCATATTATGGCGTACCGGCAGGAGGAGACGGTGCCGGAGATTGTGGAGCGGGCGGGGATTATGCGGGACGCTACCGGTATAGGAGGTCAGGATGCCTGACCTGGGCGGTTCTGCAGTGCTTGACCCTTGGATTACTAGAGAATGCCTGGGCTACCGGGTGTTCTTCGATTCTGGAATCATTTCGCCGCACTCCGGACTGGCCACTTGGGGTCAGTCGGGATATTCGATCCGAATTGTGTCGAATTCGATGACGCCGCTCGGCAGGAAAGCATAGTCTGGCTCGTAGTCGCGGTGTGTGCGTAAGCGATCCTTCTTTTCCACTGGGACCCCGATGGGAACGACGTTCAGAGGAAAAAGCACCAGAATCAGATCACAGTTTACGTCCTTCAGCGCATCGCGAATATCGCCGTAGCCGTAGAGCTCCTGCTTGTCGTGCCGGCCACCCACGCAGGTCCATTGGGCAGGATCATCGGATAACAGAAGGGTCTGCTCGCTCCAGTCGGGAGTGACGGTAAGGGACTGGCCGGTGAGGGCGAAGTTTGGTCGCGTATCACCCACATCTGCCTGCACCCACAGCGTCAGTTTCGCCCCCTTCAGGTCAACATCGCCTCGCAGACGAACGGTCATGCGGGCGTTGGTTAAGTTGCGATCCTTACCTTCCGCCAGGAACCGATTGACGCCGACTTCGGCCGCAATCTCGTCGGTATAGTGGTCGGCGTGGGTGTAGAGGTAGGCAAGCAGATGCAGGTAGCCCGCGCCGGGAGAGGAGTGATTGGGGTCGACGCGCCAGGGGCCGCGGGTAACAAAGGCGCCCTCGTTCAGTACAGGCCGGTGTGATCCCGTCCCCCATGCGCACCAGCCACCGGGGCCGTCGTCGAAGGTTTCAATATAAGGTGTGCGATCCACTGACGACTCCTTGGACGGGCCTGTACCCAACGGGAGGGCCTGAAACGGCAATGTTTGGGTGCGAACCTATTGGTTGGGCAGCACAAAGTAGAAGCGGGCGCCGCCTTCGGCGCGGTTTTCGACACGGATGATGCCGTCGTGGGCTTCGACGACGGCTTTGGCGATAGTGAGGCCAAGGCCGGAGCCGCCGCCGCTGGCGCGGCTGCGGGATGGCTCGACGCGGTAGAACTGTTCGAAGACTTTGGTCAGGCTTTCGTCCGGGATGCCCGGTCCGGAGTCAAATACGTCGACGCGTACACCTTCCCTGACGCCTTGGGCGCTGACGGCGACGGAGCCGCCAGGGGGGGTGTGGCGCACGGCGTTGCCGATCAGATTGGTGAGTACGCGGCCGATGAGGCCGGCGTCAAGCATGACCGGGTCGACACGGGGGTCTGCGCTGCCGGATAGGCCGATGCCCAGCTCTTCGGCCTGGACTGCGAAACTCTCCAGCGTGTCGGATATCAGATCGGATAGTGAAATGGGCTGCCGGTCGAGATTCAGGCCGCCGGCTTCGATCTCGGCCATTTCGAAGAGCTCGTCGATGAGGACTGAAAGGGCGGAGGCGTCGAACTGAATTGTTCGCAGGTAGCGCTGTGTCTCATTCGGGTCGGTGATGTAGCCATCGGTGAGGGCTTCCACGAGGGCTTGGATGGAGGCGAGGGGTGTGCGAAGGTCGTGCCCAATCCAGGCCAGCAGATTGCGGCGCAGCTCCTCGGTTTCGCGATGCCGGATTTCGGCGGCCTCCAGGCGGGCAGCCATCTGATTGAAAGTCATTCCCAGGTGCGCCAGCTCGTCTTTGCCGACAACTTCGACGCGCACATCCAGCCTGCCTTCGGCGATTGCAGCGGCGGCGCGGCCCACCCACTGGATCTTTTCTGAGAGGGCGGCCGAGAGGAAGTAGCCAAGCGCGGTCGCAATACCGCCGGCAAAGATGAGCAGCACAGCCGCCAGGCGCAGATCATGATCGCTGGCGAACATAAGGCGGGCTGTAACAAAGACATTGAGGAAGGTCAACAGACTGGCAAAGCCGTATCCGCCGAGCAGGGTCCAGCTGAGTCGGGGTGAATAGTGCAGCCACCCCAGGCGGTAGACCAGATAGACGGCGGCGACGGAAAGGAGCGCGGTGGCAGTCAGGAACTGGGCCATCGCCCAGAGTTCCTCCGTTGGCGGACTGAGGACCGCCAGAAACAGGATCAGGCCACCCAGGACAGCGATGATGACGCCGAGAAGAAAGCGGACTGACGGAGAAGCTGGTGATGGAGCAAAGGTTGTTGAGTTCATAGTCCCTCGAATAGGTGTCCAGCTCGGGATTCTCTCGGATTCTCAGCTGTCCACCACTACTTACTCTCCCGTTTCAAAGCGATAGCCAACGCCCCAGACGGTAATAATGTGGCGCGGCGTTGAGGGGTCCTGTTCGATTTTCTCGCGCAGGCGGCGCACGTGGACGGTGACGGTGCTGGCGTCGATAAACTCTGACACGCCCCAGACCTGGTCAAGCAGCTGGTCCCGGTTAAAGACCTGGTTTGGATTGCTGGTGAACATCCAAAGCAGGTCGAACTCTTTTACAGTCAATGGGATTTCCTCGCCGGCGACGGTGACCTGGCGCGTGCGAGGGTCGATGTGAATGTTACCGCAGGTTACTGGTTGATCGCCGCCGGGAGGTGTGGGGGTCTGCTGCGTACGCCGGAGGACGGCCTTGACGCGGCTGACGAGTTCACGCGGGCTGAAAGGTTTGACGACGTAGTCGTCGGCGCCCAGTTCCAAACCGAGAATGCGGTCGATTTCATCCTTGCGGGCGGTGAGCAGAATGATTGGGATTGAGCTTGTCGCCCGGACTTGGCGTGTGATCTCGTAGCCGTCGACGCCTGGCAACATTACGTCCAGGATGAGCAGGTCCGGTGGGTCGGACTGAAGCAGGTCCAGGGCGGATTGTCCGTCGCCGACTACGGTTGCGTCGTATCCCATCTGTTCGAGATAGAGGCTGACAACCTCTCGAATGCTGGGTTCATCATCGACGACGAGGATTTTGACGCCGGCCATGGGGTGTACGATTCCCCTACAAAAGTGCTACAATTAATCTCGAAGACTGCCAGTGGTTAAGAATCCGGTAATCTTTAGCCCACTGACAGGGCGTTTTTTATCGGGTATAATACGAGTGGCGGAAATGTGACCGCTAATATTGTTGCATAACATGTTGGATTAATCAATCTCAAGGAGGAGCATTGACCATGCAACTAAAAAAACCGCTTTCTTTGATTCTTATCGCGATGCTGTTGTTCTCCACCACGGTTGTCCTGCTTCCGGCTGAATTTGCCCTTGCGAGTGACGGACCGACTTTCGAGTCGAGCCACGGCGGAGATGACGATGACGCTATGGGCGATGCGGTCACCTATGTAATACGGATTGAGAACATCTCCGGTGACAGCGACCTACCTACTCCGTTTGCGCCGGGCGTCTGGGTGTTGCACAGCGAACCCGGTCCTCTCTTCATTGAAGGTGAAGCGGATAAGGGTTACGGGCTGGAAGCCTTGGCCGAGGACGGTGACCCGTCCGCGCTGGCCGAGGCCCTGAACGGGATGGATCTTCACGCGGGTGTTTTCACTACACCGGTGGGCGCGGATGGTCCTGCGCCGATTTTCCCTGGCGAAGCCTACGAGTTTGAGGTGAAGGTAACGGCCGAAGCGCCGTATCTTTCGTTCGCCACTATGTTTGTGCAGTCCAACGACCTCTTCGTCGGTCCTGGCGAGGGGGGCATCGCTCTCATCGATATGGATGGTATGGCGATGGAGGGGATGCATGACGTAACCGCGGACCTGCTGTTGTGGGACGCGGGCACCGAGGCAAACGAGGAACCGGGCGTGGGAGGCGACCAGGCCCCCCGACAGTCCGGCCCCAACATGGGTCTTCCCGAAATTGAGGGGACCGTACGAGTCGTGGATGACGGTTACACCTATCCCGATGTCTCGGCCCTTGTCAAAGTCTCCATTGATAAAGCGATGATGATGGAGGCGGGCATGGAGAAGGACGACGAGATGATGTCCGACAAAGATGACAAGATGATGTCGGACGATGACGGTATGATGAAAGACGACGGCATGATGGGCGAAATCATGCTAATGGAAGAGGGGGACACGCCCTATACCGTGGTGGGCGGCGACACGCTCGGCTCCATTTCCCGGCGCGCTTACGGCGCCAGCAAGTACTGGTCGGTCATCTGCAGTGCCAACGGGCTTGCGAACTGCAATCTCATCCACATCGGCGATGAGCTGACGCTGCCATCGCATGCCGACGCAATGGCCAAGATGGACATGATGATGATGGATGAGAAAGATGGCATGATGTCGGACAAAGACGACGAGATGATGGCCGACAAAGATGACAAGATGATGTCGGACGACGATGGCATGATGAAAGACGACGGCATGATGATGGGCGACATCATGTTGATGGAGGATGGGGACACGCCGTACACGGTGGAGGGCGGCGACACTCTTGGCGCCATCGCCAGGCGCGCCTACGGCTCAATCAATTACTATAAGGCCATCTGCAGCGCGAACGAGCTCGAAGACTGCAATGTCATCGATATCGGCGACGAGCTGCTGCTGCCGACGCAGGCTGAGGCCGAAGAGATGATGGACAGCATGATGATGGACGACGGTATGGACGCGATGGACAAGAAGGACGACATGTAGGAACTGGGGGCAGCAAAGCCCAGAGTGGAATATGGAGGCGCGCAGTGCGCGCCTCCATTTGCACACATAAGACACTGAGATGACCGTGAAAACTCTTACGAAGGCATTGACCGACAATGATGTCGGACGGCGTGAACGTCCTGACCTCGGTCACAGTTGCGCCGTTCGATTGAGTTGCAGGCGACCTCAGGTTGGAAGGCGTTATCGATTCGCGCTGCTGACGTTAATTTGCGGATTGCTTCTGGCCGGCTGTGTCGTGCCGGAAGCGATACCGGCCCAAAGCGACGAAGGGAATCAGAGCGAACAGGACGCCAAGGTTGTGGCGATTCAGACTCGAGTCGCGGAAGAGCGGGCCCAGCAAGGTTCGGACGGGGAGGAAGCAGTGGCCGACGGCAGCGATGGGGCGCAAGATCAGACTGCCACTGTCGAGGAGACCGGTGAAACGCTGGCCCCCGCCCCGACAGCGATGCAGCTTGAACTTCTGGCCAAGTTACGGCCGCAGGGAGAGGCGCCAGAGCTGCTAAACGAGGTATGGCTGAACTCGGAACCGCTGAAGTTGGCGGACCTTCGGGGCAACGTCGTACTGGTCGAGTTCTGGACCTATGGGTGATACAACTGCGTAAACGTAATTCCCTCGTTGAGGGAATGGCACCAGAAGTACGCGGATGACGGTTTTGTAATCATTGGCGTTCACACGCCGGAGTTCCGGCACGAACGGGATGTGAATAACGTCGAGAACTCCCTTGTGCGCCTGGATATCGATTTTGCTGTTGCGATCGATAATGATTGGAAGACCTGGCGCTCCTATAACAACCGCTACTGGCCGGCGATGTACTTTATCGACAAGACCGGACAGATTCGCTACCTGAAGATCGGCGAAGGCCAGTACGCATACTCAGAGTCGGTGATTCAGGCGCTGCTGGCTGAACCATACACTGCCAACTGAATTGAGGCAGCCATTCTGCGCAGATGCGGGGGCATTGATGTGCCCCCGCGTGCGCGCGCTCAGAATCGGAAACGTTCCACTTTGCCACTTGGGCATCCGGCGAGTGTCCGTCACGTAAGCCGGAGGCACGCCCAGCATCTCCTCTGCGACAGTAAAGTCCAACCACAATGGAAAATTCCGCAGCTTCTCGGCTCAAGACCGGCTCCGATACCGACGGGTCGATTCTTCAGTTCAATACACTTTATTTGAGCGGGCCCTTTGGCGCCGGTAAGACGACAGCGGCGATCGGGCGCGTGCTCTGGCTTCTGCGCCAGGAGCGAGTTCGGGGCGACCAGATATTGGTATTGGTGCCCCAGCCCAGTCTTGGACAGCCATATCATAAGGCGCTGCGCAGTTCCGACGTGCCTGCGGGGGCGCTGGTGCAGGTGACTACGACAGCGTCTCTGGCGCGTTCGAGTGTGGCGCTATACTGGCCGCTGGCTGCCCGCGCCGCCGGTTTTGCCGACCCGAGCAGGGAGCCGACCTTCCTCAACCTGGAGACGACGCAGTACCACATGGCCGGCCTCGTGGAGAGTGCGGCGCAGCAGGGGGAATTCGATGCGATTCGATTGCAGAGGGGTCGCATCGTAAGCCAGATGCTGGACAATCTCAACAAAGCGGCGCTTCACGGCTTCTCGTTGGAGGAGGCCTACGGCCGGCTGGAGAGCACGGTACCGCCGGGGGAGAAGATGGTGGCGCGTTTGAATGTTCTGCGAACGGCGCGCCGCATTAGTCAGGCGTTTCGACAGCTGTGTTTGGAGGAGTCGCTGGTTGATTACAGCCTGCAGATGCAGATCTTCTTGCGGGTGATACTCGAGCACGAATGGTGCCGGACCCACCTGTTTCGCAGCTTTCGGCATCTGATATTTGACAATGCCGAGGAGGAAACTTACGCGGCGCAGGAGATGGTGCGCCTCTGGCTTCCCCAGTTGGAAAGCGCATTGATCGCGGTCGATGAGGATGGCGGCTACCGGGCATTCTTGGGGGCGGACGCGGAGAATGCGGAGCGATTGGCTCACTACACGGAGAAGCGGATTCGGCTGCAGAATTCGCTCGTCGCGGCGCCTGGGTCCTCAGCGTTGATCGGTCGAATTAACCATGCCGTAAACCGCCGGGCAGTCGATGTCACCGGGGAGGGAAACGCGGACGGAGTAACCGAATTGCCGGCTGAAAGCCCGATTGTGTTTCCCGAGCGCTCACACCGGTTCTATCCCCAGATGATCGAATGGGCGGTGGACGGGATCGAGCGACAGGTGAAGGAAGAGGGGGTCGCGCCGAGCGAAATCGTGGTTCTGGCACCGTTTGTGAGCGATGCCCTCCGGTTCAGCCTGTTGTCCAGGTTGGAGGAAAGAGATGTTCCGGCGACCAGCCACCGACCCAGCCGGGCCCTGAACGCGGAGCCGGCAGTGCGAACGCTGCTCACCCTGGCCGCGCTCGCTCATCCGATTTGGCAGCGGCGGCCGCCGCGGGAAGACGTTGCGCTGGCTCTGGAGAATGCAATCGACCCGCTGGATCCTGTGCGGGCCAGCGTGCTGGCGCAGGCGACGTACAATGCACGCGACGCCGCTGGCGTGGCGCTGCGGGACTTTGCAGGTCTGCGGAGCGATGTGCAGAAGCGGGTCTCGTTTGCCAGCGGGGAGCTTTACGAACGGTTGCGCAAGTGGTTGGCCGACTACCGGGCGGAGAGTGAATTCTCGCCGCTGGACCGATTCTTCGCCCGTCTTTTTGGCGAGCTTCTGAGCCAGCCCGGTTTCGGATTCCATGAACAGCCTGATGCTGCCCGGATGACCGACCGGCTCGCGCGTTCGGCGCGAGAGTTCCGTTGGGCGATTGGAGGGCAGGGCGGGAGAATTGGCGCGGAAGAGGAATCTCCGGTTGCCGCCGGTTCATCTGATGAGGGGAGCCCGCCGAAGCTCGAGGTTGGCCGCGCCTACATTGAACTGGTAGAGAGCGGAGCGCTGGGGGCGCTTTATGTGCCGGCTTGGACAGTCGAGGATGATGCCGTGTTAATTGCGCCGGCATACACTTTTTTGATGCGGAACCGGGTGGTGGATGTGCAGTTCTGGCTCGACATCGGCGCGGAAGGCTGGTGGCAACGCATCCACCAGCCGTTGACCCATCCCCATGTGCTTTCAAGAAACTGGCCGCGGGAAAAGATTTGGGGTGATGCGGAGGAGATTCGAAGCCGCCAGGAGAACCTGCGGCGCTTGTCGATCGGACTCTTGCGGCGTGCGCGGCGCAGTGTATACCTGGGCTTGAGCGAATACGGGGAGAGCGGGATGGAACAGCGTGGGCCTCTCCTGCGATTGCTCAATCGTGTCCAGATACAGGCTTGAGATTGGTTAGCCCTCGGTTCAGAAGGCTGTGTTTTGGCGCGCGAACAGGCCGAGGCTGGGATCCAACCGGTCAAGTGACGAATCACACGAACTCTGAGCCGATCTGTCCCGATGCTGGCTGTTCGCGGATGGAAGAGGGAAGGGGGGTCCTTCCCTGGGGGCAGGCACAGCGCAGTCAGGAAGGCCCGACGGCGGATGCTGCAGATCCCTGAGGATGCACTGTTCGAACGGGCTTTTTTTGCGAATGTTTGCTGAAAGTTTTCCCCTGTATTACAATGTTTTGGCCTTCTAAACTGTGCCCAGTCTTCCCCGTTTGCACGAGGCATCAGTTGGTCTAGCAGTACACCGACGAATGATGATGGGGCGGTCGACATGCCGACCGCAGCGATTTTTTCCGCGGGAGATTTGGGCCAGCGGCCTCCACCCACTTGAAACCTGACAAGATCTGCGAACCGTGAGTAGCGAATTCCTCTTTGGCATCCACGATTTTGGCGGCGAAGATCATATGCGCGCGGCCAGGAAACAGGGCTGGATTGTCTTCAGTGAAGTTGTCGGGCATGATCCGAAC
Source organism: Caldilineaceae bacterium (assembly GCA_958295845.1). Lineage (GTDB taxonomy): Bacteria > Chloroflexota > Anaerolineae > Caldilineales > Caldilineaceae > Bin5. The sequence continues at coordinate 1,332,135 of OY282376.1, read as the reverse complement.
GATCTCACGGGCAAAGATTACAGTTCACTCAGCCGTCAGGGTTTGGGCGTCATTGTCTGCCTGAACAATGGCCACTTTCCCCAGGGAACGCTGCCTCTGAGCAGCGAATACGCCAACTTTGCGCGTCGCTGCGCGAATTTTGTGGCCGCCAGCAAGGGATGCAGCCGCTGGGTAATCGGCAACGAGATGAACTATGCGATCGGGCGGCCCAGTACGGCGTCTGCGCTTGAATCGCGCAAGCACTTTGGCGACGCGCCCGCGGGTGACCCGACACTGCGCAGCCTGCCTGAACGGTTCAGCGCTCTGCTAAACGCAACCGACAGGGCAGCGGCACAGGAAGTCAGGGAAGATGAGGAGCTGATCACACCCCAACTCTACGCCAACTGCTACGGTATGTGCCGGCAGGCGATTCACGGCCTGGAAGGTCATGAAGATGACCAGGTCCTGGTGGGTGCGGTAGCGCCATGGAATACCCAGACAGTCTATCCAGGCAATCCCAACGGCGACTGGATCAAGTATTTTCAGGACATTTTGCTGCAATGCGGCGCAAGCGGTTGCGACGGAATCACGTTGCATACCTTTACACACGGTGCGAATCCTACCCTGATTTTGGATAACAGCAGACTACCGGACTTTCCCCAGCATCACTGTCATTTTCAGGCATACCGGGACTTTATGCACGCGATACCGGTTAACATGCGCCATCTGCCCGTATACGTAACGGAAACGGACCAGAGCGGACCTTGGGAAAATGTAAACCGGGGCTGGATACAGTCAGCCTACGCGGAAATCGATCGTTGGAACCGGCAGAACGCACAGAAGATTCAGGCGATGGTGCTGTACCGCTGGCCGCAGTTGGACCGCTGGCACATCAAGGGTAAAGGGGGGGTCATCGAGGATTTCCGTGCTGCTTTGCGGCACGACTATCGTTGGAACGTAGAGGCAGAGCTGAGCCGGCCAGAACCGAGGGAATGGCAGCAGTTTGACAGCCAGCCGGACCGCCAACAGGATCCCCAGCCGGAGCCCAGGGCAGCGCGCAGGCCGGCCGAGGCCGTAGAGGAGCCGCCAGAGGTCGAAGTTACCGAAGAGATGAGAATGGGCCGCGGGATGGTATACAGGGTGCAGTGGCTGAAGGGGAGGCCCCCCAGCCCGCTTTACCCTGGCCAACGTGTCAGCTTCCCGGTAACGGTCAAAAACATCGGCACAATCGCTTGGCCCGCTGAGGGTCCGCAACCGGTTGCTCTCGGCTATCATTTTTTCCAGAACCGGCAAGAGCTTCCTTTCCCCGACGGCCGCCCCGTACTGACGGCACTGCCCGACGACGTAGCGCCGGGCGAGACGGTCACCATAGACGCGCAGATGGTTATCCCCGAACGGCCAGGCAACTACACGCTTGTCCTGGATCTGATCAGCGGCGGCGAAAACTGGTTCCAGACAATGCAGTCGGACATTCTTACTCGCTGGCTGAGTGTGAGCGCGGCGCCCGAGACGGCTGAAGTCGAGCAGGCTCCAGTGCCCGCGCCTGATACTGTTGAGCAGGAAAGGGCAACGGCTGAACCGGCGCCGCAACCGGAACCGACACCTGAATTGCCGGTCCAAACGGAAGCGCGTTCTTCTTCTGCGCCCCAGGGGCCACCTGTCGTCGATATCTCTACTACGCTACCGCTCGGTGACAATCCGTTCGCACTACGTACGCTCGATCAGATCCGGAGGTTGGTGATTTGTCACACGGCCGCGCCCTCGGGTGTGCCGATTCAGACGGTTGCGCAGGCGCATATTTCGCAGGGTTACCCAGGAATTGCCTATCACTACTTCGTGCTGGAATCGGGAGAGATCTTTCAGGTGGCCGCGGACGAGGCTGTGGTAAACGATGAGGCGGAGTGGAGCCTGACCGGCGTGAACATCTGCCTGGAAGGGAATTTCGACGAAGCTGTGCCGCCTCCGGCGCAACTGACTGCGGCGGCGCAGCTGTGCGCGTGGAAACTGCCTCGTTTCCAGCTGACAGCGCAGAGCGTGGTTGGCATGTGCGAGCTATTGGACACGTCCAGCCCCGGGAGTACATTCGACAACGGTCCTGCCTGGAAGAACGCCCTCAACAAGAACATCGTCCAGTTTCTCACCAATTCCCCACTTTCGCCACCGGCAGAAGGGGTGGAGGGGGAGGCTTTCGGTGCGATAGACGACAGCTCCGTTGCGCGCGGGCCGGAGAGGATACCGGCCCCGAGACCCCCGATCGAGGATGTGATCGATCGCCTGCCGCGTGATTCGCAGCGCTTTGTCCAGCGTGAGGCGGACGATGTCGAGTTCATCGTCATCAACCACACTGCCGCGCCGCCGATCACGCCGCTACAGACGATTGCGGCGGCGTTCCATCGCCGTCTGCCGGGAATTCTCTATCAGTTTTTCATTGCCTCCAACGGCGCGATTTACCAGACACAACCGTTGCTGGAGGCGGTCGATGGAAAGGTTCCGTATATTGCCAGGGCGATCAACATCGGCTTTGCCGGGGAATTCAATGATGATATTCCGAGCCCGGCACAGATCAAGTCTGGGCGGCAGCTGATCGCGTGGCTGATGGAGACGTTCCCGCAGCTGAGGCTTGCCAGCATTCGCGGGGTGAACGAATTTATCAACCACACTTCGCCTGGGGAGCAGTGGCTGCAAGGACGGCGTTGGAAGGACGTTCTGATCAACGCGGTGCGGACGGGAGAAGATACGCCAGCGACCGATGATGCGAGAACCGGCGACGGGGCAGGTTCCGTGGCGAATGGAGAGAATGCAACGGGCGGCCTACTGGAAGCGCTGGGCGGCGAAAGTGAACAGTTGCGGCAGGAAGCCCAGGACGCACGAGATCAGCCAAGTCAGCGGGAGCTGGTAGCCCAGCCGCAGATTCGGGATATCAGCCGTGCCCTGCCCAGACATCCTACGATGCAGTACCGGCGGCGCCAACTGGCGGCCATCACCCATGTAGCAGTCCATCATACGGCTTTGCCGCCGCATGTCGGGCCAGAGCACATTGCCCAAACGCACGTTGACGAAGATCTGGATCGGGGGAAGAGTGCCTGGTCGGGCATCGGTTACCACTATTTCATCCCCGTAGATGGTGAGATTCTGCAGACTCAGCCGGTGGAGCTGCGTACGCACCACGTGGACAGGCACAACTCGAATGCGATTGGCGTCGCTTTCGCCGGGAGTTTTATGAACGGTTCCACGCCGACACGGCAGCAGATACACTCTGGGGCCCGTCTGATTGCATGGTTGTTGCAGGAGTTCGGACTGCAACCTGTCGATGTCTTGGGGCACAATGAGTTTTCGTACAATTCCACCCCCTGCCCGGGCAGTGAATGGTTGGAGGGAAAGAAGTGGCGCGACACACTCATCGAAGAGATCGAGCGCGTCCAGAGCGGGAACCCTGCGTATCACTACGTCCTGTTTCCGTCTGAGGAGTCGATGGCCGAGACAGTGGTGCAGGCGAGCCACTATTTTGACGAGTTCAAGCCGGACGCGGGCACCCTCCTGGAAGATGCATTGCAGGCGCGGTATGTGACTCTGGTCGGGACGGGGATGATCTCGACGGCGGAAGCTGAGCAACGCTTAGTGGATGCAGGGGTGGAGGTCGACCACCTGGATGACTCCGATGCCATATCGGCCACGCAGAGACTCTTGCAGCTAGCCCACGATGGACGACGTTTCCGAACCCTGCTCGAGTCGTAGCCGGCATGGAAACGGACCTCAATCCCCTTGGCGCCGGTTACCCGGTCAGCCTCCCCATCTTTGACGGCCCGATCGGGCTACTACTCCATCTGATCGAACGTGAAGAACTGGATATTACGGAAGTATCGCTGGTGGCGATAACGGACCAGTACCTGCGCGCGATCGAAGTGATGCAGGATGTTGAACCTGATGCGCTGGCCGACTTTCTGGTGGTGGCGGCCCGGCTTCTCTACATTAAGAGCCGGGGCCTGCTGCCCCACCCGGAAGATGAGGAGGATGAGGAAGAAAGCCAAAGCGAGGGGTTGATCCAGCAGTTGCTGGACTATCGCCGCTTCAGAGCCGCGACCGGCGAGCTGCGGCTGCGCGCTTCGATCGGGTTGCGGACCAGCGCCCGATTGACTCCGCCGCAACTGGACCGCAGATTGGATCTGTCGGCACTGACTATCGAGAAGCTGGCGGATGCGGCCCAGAGGGCGTTGAACAACCTTCCCAGCGAACCGGCTCTACCCTCTGTTCGGTCCTACCCCATTACCGTTGCCGAGAAGATCGAGGCGATTCGCGAACGGATCAGAGGCCAGTGGGGCAGGAACGGCGCCGCGGGCAGCGCTGTGCCCTTTTCGACGCTACTGTCCCAGAGCCGGAGCCGCCCGGAGGTAATCGTTACGTTTCTGGCCGTGCTGGAGCTGATCAAGCAGAAAGAGATCGCAGCGGAACAGGAGGAGACCTTCGGAGAGATAATGCTGCGCGGCATTCAGTAATCGAAATCTGGGGGTGTTACGTTGCAGTACAGCGGGGGCCGGCGTCGCTTTGATGCGATGCCGGCCCCCGTTTTGGTCTAGTCGGCCAGAGTGCTTACGTCGCCGATTGGCAGGCCCTGGACCTGGGCCTTGAGCAGCCGGCGCATGATCTTGCCGGAACGTGTCTTGGGCAGGCCGTCGACGATGCTCAGCTCAGAGGGCACGGCGATCGGCCCAACTTCGTGGCGCACATGAAGTTTGAGGGCATCGACCAGATCGGAGCTGCCGCTGACGCCGTCGTTGAGGATACAGAAGGCGTGAATCACGTTGCCGCGCAGCTCGTGGGGAATGCCCACGCAGGCGGCCTCGGCAACGTCCGGGTGGCTGACGAGTGCGCTCTCGATTTCGGCGGTACCGAGCCTGTAACCGCTGACCTTAATTACATCATCCATACGGCCGATGATCCAGAAGTAGCCGTCGTCGTCGCGGCGGGCGCTGTCGCCGGTGAAGTACCAGCCCTGTTGGGCGAATTCGGACCAGTACTGTTCGACATAGCGGTCCGGGTCTCCCCAGACAGTACGCGCCATTCCCGGCCAGGGTCGCTTGACGACGAGATAGCCGTCCTCGTTCGGCTCGCAGGTGGAGCCGTCTTCGCGCACGACGTCGGCTTCGATGCCGGTGAACGGCAACGTGGCGCTGCCCGGTTTGAGAGCGACAACCGGTGTGGGCGTGATCATGAAACCGCCGGTTTCGGTCTGCCACCAAGTGTCCATAATCGGGCAGTTTTCGCGGCCGATGACACGGTGATACCAGCGCCAGGCTTCCGGGTTGATCGGTTCGCCGACGCTGCCGAGGAGGCGCAGGCTGGACAGGTCGTGCTGTTCGGCCCAGGCATCGCCAAAGCGCATCAGGCCGCGAATGGCGGTAGGCGCGGTGTAAAGAATGGTAATGCCGTAATCCTCGACGAGCTTCCAGTAGCGATTTGGGTGGGGGTAGTCGGGCGCGCCTTCGTACATGAAGCCGGTAGAGCCAAGGATCAGCGGCGCGTAGACAATGTAGCTGTGTCCGGTAATCCAGCCGGGGTCGGCGGCGCACCACCAGAGGTCGTCCTCCTTGAGGTCGAAGACATACTTCAGCGTCGTGGCGGTGTAGACCTGGTAGCCGCCACAGGTATGGAGGACACCTTTAGGTCTGCCGGTCGTGCCGGATGTGTAGAGGATGAATAGGGGATCTTCGGCGTCCATCGGCTCCGGCTCGCAGATAGGGCTGGCGATGGGGAGGGCCATCTCCTCGTGCCACCAGTGATCGCGGCCGGGCGTCATCTGAACGTCCTGCATGGTACGTTGGTAAACGATGACGGTATCTACGATGGAGCTGCGTTTGACTGCCTCGTCAGAAATGTCCTTGAGGTTCACCGTTTTGCCGCGTAACCAGGCGCCGTCAGAGGTGATCAGCACCCTGGACTGGGCGTCGTCGATGCGGCTGGCAAGGGCCTGCTCGCTGAACCCGCCGTAAACGACGGAGTGTACGGCGCCGATCTTGGTGACGGCCAGCATCGCAATCATCAGCTCGGGGGTCCGTCCCATGTAGATGGTCACGGTGTCGCCCTTGCCAACACCCTTGCCCTTGAGCACGTTGGCGAACTTATTGACTTCCTGCCAGAGCTGGTAATAGCTGTAGTTCTGTTTGTCGCCCTCTTCGCCTTCAAAGATCAGGGCCAGCTTGTGCCTGCGCCAGGAATTTACGTGCCTGTCCAATGCGTTGTAGGCGATATTGGTTTTGCCGCCGACAAACCACTTGTAGAACGGCGCGCCACTGTCGTCGAGCACCTTTTCGTAGGGCTCGAACCAGTCAATCATCTCGCGTGCGCGGGCGTCCCAGTAGGCCTCGATATCTGCGAGCGCTTCGCCGCGCAGTTGGAGATAGTTGGGCGCGACGGCGTTAGCGACCGCCTCTGGCGACGGTTGGTACAGTTCGCTGTCGGCGGCCGCGACCTCGATAGCCTGGCCGTTTGAGCTCTGTTCCGACATTCTACCCTCCTTCTTTCAGTGTCTATATAATCCGCTGCGGGATTTGCAACTATGATAGCACAGGTTCTGACGGTGAATCAGATATTCTTTGAGGCCAGTTCTGCGATCTCCTCGGGATGGCGGGCGATGGCGACGCCGGCATCCTGGAGCGCTTCGATCTTTTCGGCGGCGGTGCCTTCGCCGCCTGAAATAATTGCGCCGGCGTGGCCCATGCGCTTGCCGGGCGGAGCGGTCTGGCCGGCAATGAAAGCGGTCACCGGTTTGCTCATCTCCGTTCTAATGTAGTCGGCGGCGACCTGCTCGTCGGTTCCGCCTATCTCCCCGATCAGGACGACCTGCTCGGTACCGGAATCCTGTTCAAACATCTGTAGTACGTCAAGGAAGTTGAGGCCCTTGATTGGGTCGCCGCCGATGCCGACTGCGGTACTCTGGCCGATTCCACGCGCGGTCAGGGCATAGATGACCTCGTAGGTGAGCGTACCGGAGCGGCTGACGATGCCGACATTGCCGGGTGTGTGGATGTGGCCGGCCATGATGCCGACTTTGGCGGTACCCGGGGAGATGAGACCGGGGCAGTTGGGCCCGATCAGCAGGGAATCGGTTGAATCCAGGTAGGCGCGGGCGCGGGCCATGTCGAGGGCGGGGATGTTCTCGGTGATGCAAACGATGAGTGCGACGCCGGCGTCGGCGGCCTCGAGGAGGGCGTCAACGGCGAAGGCGGCGGGAACGAAGATGATGCTGGTATTGGCGTCGGTTGTGGCGACGGCTTCGTGGACGGTATCGAAAACGGGCGTGTTGCCGACGGCCCATTGACCGCCGCGTCCGGGCACGGCCCCGGCCACGACACTTGTGCCGTACTGGATCATCTGCTCTGCGTGGAAGGCGCCCTGGCTTCCGGTGATTCCCTGCACAAGCAGGCGGGTGTCATTGTCGACGAGGATGCTCATTCACCTTCTCCTTTGGCAGCGGCGACGGCCATCTGGACGGCTTCTGACAGCTGGTTGGCGGAGGGGAGATTGGAGTCGGCCAGTATTTGGCGTCCTTCGTCCTCGTTTACACCCACCATGCGGACGACGATCGGCACCTTCACGTTGAGGCTGTTAATCGCCTCGACGATGCCGTTTGCCACTTCATCGCAACGGGTGATGCCGCCGAAAATGTTGATGAGAACTGCCTTCACGCGCGCGTCCCGGAGAATGATCCTGAGTGCAGCCAGCACCTTGTCGGCGCCGGCGCCGCCGCCGATGTCGAGAAAGTTAGCAGGGCTGCCGCCATAAAGTTTGATGATGTCCATGGTAGCCATGGCGAGGCCGGCGCCATTCACCATGCAGCCGATTTCGCCATCGAGATCGATATAGCTGATTCCGACTTCACGTGCTTCGGTTTCGGTGGGGCTGTCTTCGTCGGGATCACGCATCGCGGCCAGCTGCTTCTGCCGGGGCAGGGCGCTGTCGTCGAGGAGGATTTTGCCGTCGACGGCCTGCAGCTGGTTGTCGCCGTTGATGACGAGCGGATTGATCTCGGCGAGGCTGGCGTCGCTCTCGACGAAGGCCCGGTAAAGACTCTGTGCGATCTTGGTAAAGGCGCCGACGTGCTCTTTGGGCAGTCCGATGCCGTATGCCAGCTGGCGGGCCTGGTAGCCCTGCATGCCAAGGAGAGGGTGGACGTGAACGGTAATGATCTTTTCGGGCGTTTCGGCAGCCACCTCTTCAATCTCGACGCCGCCCTCACTGCTGGCCATGATGGCTACCCTACGTGCGCCGCGGTCGAGGACGGCGCCAAGGTAGATTTCGGATCGGATGTCGGCGGCCTCGTCCACCAGGACTTTCTTCACTGTCAGGCCCTTGATGTCCATGCCGAGGATCTGGGCAGCTACGTCCTCGGCTTCATCCGGCGTACCGGCCAATTTGATGCCGCCGGCCTTGCCGCGTCCGCCGACAAGAACCTGGCTCTTGATAACGACCGGATTGCCGATCTCTTCAGCGATGGCACGCGCTTCGGCAGGCGTGGTTGCGACTTCCCCGTTGGGGATAGGTACTCCGTAATCAGCTAAGACTCGCTTCGACTGGTATTCGTGTAACTTCAAGAGAGGACTCCTCTTCGATTCTAACAGTGAAATGTACGATAAGTTTGTGCACTATAATTGCGACTCCCCTCGGGGAGTTGACAGACTCTCCGGCTGTATTGTTCCTTCTAAGAGATCACCCTTTCAGTCCGGTGAGGGCGATGCCTCTGATAATCTGGCGTTGGAAGACCAGGAAGACGATGAGCAGAGGGATGCTGGCCAGGCTGGCCGCGGTCATAATCTTCTCCCAGTGGGTGGTGGATTCGCCGCGGAAGAAACTGAGTCCGACGGGCAGGGTATAGAACTCGCGACTGTTGGCCAGAATCAGCGGCCACAGGTAGGCGTTCCAGTTGCCGATAAAGTTGAAGATAGCCAGGGCGGCAATGGCCGGTTTGACGAGCGGCGCGGCGATCTTCCACCAGATTCCGAACTCGTTCATTCCATCCATGCGGGCGGCGTCCAGGAGCTCGTTGGGGACCCCGTCGAAGAACTGGCGCATGAGAAAGATGCCGGCGGCGGTGATGACGCCGGGAAAGGCGATCCCCCAGTACTGGGTGTAGCCTAAGTGCCAGTTCCAGTTCACGCTCATTGTGTACCAGGGTATGATGAGCATTTCGGTCGGGATCATGAGCGTGCCGAGCATACCGATGAAGATGATATTCTTGCCCGGGAAACTGAATTTATTGAGTGTGTAGCCGACCAAGGTGTCGAAGAATACGACGCTTGTCGTACTGATGGCGGCAACGATAATGCTGTTCAGATACCATCGCTCGAAACTACTGGTATTAAGCACATTCAGATAGTTCTGAAACGTCGGGTTCTCGGGGAAGAAGGAGAAGTTTACCAGCTCGGGCGGCGGCTTGACGCTTGTCAGAATCATCCAGATGAAGGGCGTGACCATGCAGACGCCGCCGATAGCCAGCAGGATGTATGCGACCAGCAGCCCCCAGCCGAAGCGACGCCGGCCCCCGCTTTGGGCCGGTACGAAATGTTCGGCGATCTGCAGTGTTCCCTCTGTGCCTATCTCTGCAGAAGTAGTCATGGCAAACGGTTCCTGTGCGCCCCCACCTAGTATTCAACCCGCCGCGAGAAGAAACGCAACTGGATGATGGTGATCAGCAGAATAAGAAAGAAGAGAAGCACGGTGAGCGCGCCGGCGTAACCCATCTTGTAACTGGAAAACCCCTCGCGATAGACCTCCAGCACGACGGTGGTCGTACTCTTCAGTGGGCCTCCCGTGCCCTGGGGGCTCATATTCTGGACGAGAGCGAATAGCCGCAGATAGGAGATTGTGCCGAGAACGGTCAGGTAGACAATGATTGGATTGAGGAGGGGAAGCGTGATGCGCCAGAACAGCTGCCAGGCGTTGGCGCCGTCGATGCGTGCGGCTTCGTAATAGTGACCGGGGATCTGCTGGATTCCGGCCAGAAAGATGATGACGGCAAAGCCAAGGTTTTGCCACACGGCAACGGCGGTGATCGATGGCAACGCCTGCGCGGGACTCTTGGTGAAGGGCTGGCTTGGCAACCCAACTAAATCCAGCGCCTGGTTAATCAGGCCGGTTTCCGGCTGATAGAGCCAGTTCCAAACGAAGGCGACGGCGACAGCCGATGTCACATAAGGTGCGAAATAGGCGACGCGGAAGACAGCGGACAGGCTGCGGATCTGGGAAAGGAGTAGCGCAACCGCGAGCGCGAGAACCAGCTGCGTGGGCACACCAAACAGAACGTAACGAACGGTATTGGAAAAGGCCGCTGTCACTGAACTGCGCGGCTTGCCGGCATCCTGCCAGATTTCCTGGTAATTCTCCAATCCCACCCAGGTTCCGGAGCCTTCGAAGACATTCCAATCGCGGAAGCTGACATTGAAGGCGAGGATGGTCGGGTACCAGCGGATGACGACAAAGAATACAAGGGCCACGCTCATAAAGAGGTAGGCCCAGATGATTTGCCGCTGGCGGAGAGTTAATCGCATGGCGCTATTCCATCTTCATTGCAGCGTGTTTCAATTGACCAGTGCCAGGAACCGCCCGACGTCTTTGACCGGCGGGAAGGCCGCACAGCACCGGGAGAAGAATGACGGAGGCGAGAGGGCAGCCTGTCAGCCAGGTACCCTCTCGCTTCACGTTTGAAATGTTCGGTTTAGCGGCTGGACCAGAAGTCGTCCAGGACCTCCTGGTCGGTGTCGGCCGCGATCTGCAAGGCAGTGGCTGGGTCTTCGTCGGTCAGGACCACCATGTCAAAGGAGTCGATGATGGCCTGGCGCTGCTGGCTCTCATCGGCGAAGAAGGTGGCGTGCGAGTACTCCAGCCCTGCGGCGAATGCGCCGAGCTTTTCGTCGGCGAGCAGTTCAGGATTGCTTCCAGCCTCAAGCTGGGCGGGCAGTTCGCCGACGATGTCGACCCAGAGGGCACCGGCGTCTGCGCTGGTGATGAACTGGAGGAACTTAACAGCTGCATCGAAGCGGGCCTGATCGGCGGCGGCCTTCTTGGTCAGGCCGTGCGTCCAATAGGAGCCGAAAGTGCTCTTGATGCCATTGTGCGAAGGCAGCTCGGTGACACCGAAGTTCATGTCGGGATTGTTGTTGGCGATGGTGCCGAGGCGGAAGGAGCCGTCGACGTGGAAGCAGACGTGACCGCCGACAAAGGCATTGGTGCTGCCGTCAAACAGGTCCCGGTCGCCGGTGGCGAGGTCGGTGTGGAAGGCGAGCAGGTAGTTCCAGGCTTGCAGACCGGCCTCGTCATTGTATTGGACCGTGCTGTAGTCGTCGGAGTAGGGTACACCGCCGAACTGGCGTACCAGGACCTCGCGGAACCAGTGATGGTCCTGGCCGGAAGGATCGGCGACAAAGCCTTCTACGACGAGAGCGCCGTCGTCATCGCGCTGGGTGCAGGCGGCAGCCTGATCGGCCAGCTCGTCCAAGGTCGAGGGCGGGTTTTCGGGATCGAGGCCGGCATCCGCCATCAGGTCTTTATTGTAGAAGAGGGCCAGGGCGCGCACAGCTGTGGGAAGCGTATAAAGCGTCCCTTCGACAAAACTGGCCTGGACCATGGGGCTGAACTTCTCAGAGACCATTGCAGGCGGGAAGGCATCCTCGGGGAGGGGCACCAGGTAGCCTGAATCGATCCAGACGGACTGCCAGCCGTAGAAGAGGGTGGCGACATCGGGGCCGACGCCGGCGGGCACACTGGCGGCGATCTTGTCACGGAATTCCGCGTAGGGAATGTCGGCGTTGTGGACGACCTTGATATTCGGGTTCGCCTCTTCGAACTGGGCGATCAGCTGGTCCATGGCGTCGACTCTGGCGGCAAAGTTATACTGCCAGTACTCGATTTCGACGACCTCGTCGACCGGTGCCGCTTCTTCGGCAGCAGGTTCGGAGGCCGCTTCCTGGGCGGGCGCAGCCGGTGCAGGGCAGGCGGCCAGGAGCATTGCGGCCACCAAGAGTGTGCCTATCAGCACGTACAGTTTGGAGCGTGTCATCGTTGCATTCCTCCTTAGAGAAAAATACAGAGAGTCCGCTGTCCGGACCTCATTGCAGATGTCATAGATCGCGTGATGGCGATGTCTGACGATCGGTTACAAATCCTGGAAAGTTGCGGTCCGTCATGTCTAGATAACAACAAGATATATTGTGCGCCGGGCCATATTTCTCGGTAGAACCACGATGCCCGGGCCCTTCCGTTACAGGTCGATCTTGAGCAGTCGAGCGGCGTTGCCGGCGAAGATCTGCTGAATATCCTTTTCAGGGAAATTCAGGTCGAGACAGCTTCGCATCTGGTCTTGCAGGTATTCGAGGGTAAATCCGCGCGGGAACCAGCTGCTGTCGGTGCCAAAGATGATGCGGCTGGGGCCGATGGTCTCGTAATATTTGCGGAACAGGTATTTGACGGTCACGTCGCCGGGCACCCAGCGGATCCACTGGAGGCTGCCGCTTGTGTCAACGCAGACGTTGGGGCAGGCCCAGCAGAGCTGGAGGGTTTCGCGTTCCCAGGCGCAGCCGAAGTGGGGGATTACAAAGGTCACATCGGGGAAGGCCTTGGCGATGTTGTGAAGTTTGAAGGGGCTGATGTTCTCGTGCCAGGCGATGCCGCCGGCACTGCCCTGAATACCGAAATGAATGAGGACGGGGATATCCAGCTCCGCGCATTTTTCCCAGACGGGCCAGATCGACTCGACCTCGATCGGCTGTTCAATCATGGGGGCGAGCAGTTTGTAGCCGCGTAAACCGAGTTCGGTTACAGCGTGATCCAGCTGTTCGACGGCATCTGGTTCAAAGGGGTTGTGGTGGGCGAATCCGATGAATTTATCGGGGTACCAGCTGACGATTTCGGCCAGATGCTCATTGCCGCCGCCGGTAACGAATCCGACGGCGCGCACGCCGTGTTCGTCCAACTCCGCGGCCCAGCGCCGGGCCTGCTCCCTGTCTCCGGGGTGGTCGTCGGGGGATTCGGGTTTCGGGAATCCCCACATTTTACGCCAGTGTTCGCCGTACGGCCGGCTCATCTCCTGCACTTTGCGGGCGCGTTCCTCTCCCACCGTTTCGATGTACTTCTTTATCGTGTTTCCCATATTTGGAAACCACGGTTTGTCGGTGGGGAAGTGTAGGTGGAAGTCGATTATTTCAAAGCCCTGGTACATTGAGATTCCTCAGGTTAATTTCCTCTGATTGCTCCGCCCGGATAGCCTAGGGAAGGCATGGTCACGGGCAGAACAAAGGTGAACAAAATACATGGCTACCCGCAAACCTGCAGCGCGTCTTGCGGCACCAGGTCGGAATTGCTGGCCAGGAGTGCGGCCCCACAGGCCGGGCCTGCGCGAGCGGGAACGACTTGACAGCCGGGAAGATAGCCGTTGAGTGCTTCACGAAATGCCTGGCGAAGACAGGACGGTTGTTGCAATACAGAGCCGGCGGTGGCGACCTGTGGTGCCGTCAGCAGGCCGACTTTACGCAGGACAGAGGCGGCGGTACTGGCAAGTGCTGCGCCGGCCCCATCCAGAATAGTGCGTGCGACGGCATCACCGGCGGCGGCGGCCTCAAAGACCGACGGGGCGAAGGAGCGGAGCTGTTCGTGGGCGTGTGAAATGCTGGAATCGAGTGCGGCGATCCAACCGATCCACTCCTGCTGGGAGCTGCCGGCAAGGGCGAGAAACTGCTCCGTCAGGCTCGTGGCCGGGCCGCGCTCGTCGAGTGCTGTCAGGGCGGCGCGCAGGCCGCGACGGCCGATATCATAGCCGCTGCCGGCGTCGCCCAGCCAGTGACCGAGGCCGTCGGCGCGCGCTGAACGCCCATTCTTGCCGACGGCGAAGGCAACCGACCCGCTGCCGGCGGCGATGAGAGCGCCGGGGCCGCCATGAAAGGCGCCTGCCCAGGCCACGACTGAGTCGTTGAGCGATCGCCATGGGCACTGCAGTGCGCTGGCCTCAAGCGCAGAGGTCAGAATCTGATGCATCTGTTTCTTATCGGATGCACCATCGAGACCGGCCATGCCGGCGCACGCGGCCTTCACTTCATGTGGAGAGACAGCCGATCGGGCCAGGGCCTGCGAAATCGACGCGGACAGGTTGGAGGCGGCCTGTTCAACACCGACGATATGATAGTTGGAGGGGCCGCTCTGCCCTTCGCCGACCGGGCGGCCGGTACCGTTGGACAGAACGATATGAGTTTTGGTTGCGCCGCCATCGATTCCAAGAAAATAGGCCACAGGGAGATTGTAGCCCGAATGGTGCAAATGTCAAACGTAGGGGGTATTGTCTGGACAAAGAATTACTGGAATTTAAGGAGGCGCGGGATAGTTGGCGATGCAGCGTCCCATCGTGAGGGAGGGCCAAATGGAGGTGCAGTTTGCCCGGCTGCGCAAAGGGTGGGACAATTGGTGGAAGGGCGGTGGTCAGTGGTTCGTGGCAACTTGGCGGTAATGATTGGATACCGGTGACGGGAGATGAAAAGTTGGAAGAGGCTGGGGTGACTATGCGACAAGCCAAAGTTGAACGGGCGACGAAAGAGACGCAGATTGTGCTGGAGCTGGCGCTGGATGGAAGCGGCGCGGCAGAGGTGGCCACGGGTATCGGTTTTCTGGACCACATGCTGACGCTCTTTGCAGGCCACGGGCTGTTTGACCTGACCGTGCAGGCCGGTGGCGATCTTGAGATCGACGAGCACCACACGGCTGAGGACGTGTGTATCTGCCTGGGGCGGGCGATCGACCAGGCCCTGGGAGACCGCAGCGGCATCGTGCGCACGTGGCATTCTTATGTACCGATGGATGAGACGCTGGCGCGTGTCGTGGTGGACCTGAGCGGGCGGCCGTACTGCGTATTTGACGCTGAGTTCTCGACGCCGAAGCTGGGGGAGCTCAGCACCGACCTGCTGTTCCACCTGTTCGAGAGCATTGCGATTCACGGGCGGATGAACCTGCATGCGGCAGTGCTGTACGGGCGCAACGATCACCACAAGGCGGAAGGTCTGTTCAAGGCGCTGGCACGGGCGCTGGACGGAGCAATCCGGCTGGATGAACGGCGGACCGGCGTCCCGAGCACGAAGGGTACCCTAAGCGCATGATCGCGGGCGCGGTAATTCCTCGCACGGCGGCTGGGCGGGCCTCCTCGCTCTTTCCCAGCCACTTCTGTTTCTCATTCCCATTTCAAGGTATAGACAATGACAGTTGACAACATGACCGACCTCGAGATCCCCACACTCGAAGAGATACGGGCGACGCGCGCTCGCATAGACCCCTTTATTTTACGCACACCTGTGTGGCACTGGCAGAACCAGACCGTGGAGGAGGCGCTCGGCGCGGGTACGGAGGTGTGGCTGAAGTTGGAACTGTTTCAGCGGACGGGAACGTTCAAGCCGCGCGGGGCAGTGAATGACATTCTGCAACTTGACGAGGCGGTTCGGGAGCGGGGCGTGACCGCGGTGAGCGCCGGCAATCATGCGATTGCGGTGGCGTACGCGGCACAGCTATTTGGAATAAGCGCCAAGGTGGTGATGCCGGCGTCTGCGCCGCGGTTCCGGGTGGAGAAGTCGCGCAGTTACGGGGCTGAGGTTGTGCTGGTGGCCGACGTCTATGAGGGGTTCGCCGAAGTTGAGCGCATCCAGCAGGAGGAGGGGCGGGCCTTTGTGCATCCGTTTGACAGCCGTCCGATTGTCACCGGGCAGGCGACTGTTGGGCTGGAGGTATGTGAGGATGCGCCGCCGCTGGACATGCTGATTGTGCCGGTTGGGGGAGGCGGCCTGGCCGCGGGCATCGGCGCGGCGGTCAAGCAGCTGCAGCCGGACTGCGCGATCTTCGGTGTGGAGCCGGAGGGGGCGGATACAATGCACCGCAGCTTTGCCAGCGGGTCGCTGGAGTCGATTGAGCGGGTAGAGACGATAGCCACCAGCCTGGGCGCGCCGGCGACACAGTCCTACAGCTTCGGCCTGTGCAGGCATTTTCTGGAGGATGTGGCGCTCGTTTCAGATGAAGAGATGTTGGACGGGATGCGTCTTCTGTTTCACGAGATGAAACTGGCGGTCGAGCCGGCGTGTGCGGCTTCGACCGCGGCCCTGTTCGGCCCTTTGCGCGAGCTGGCGGCGGGAAAACGGGTAGGGTTGATCCTGTGCGGCTCGAACATCGGCGTAGAGACTTTTGTTGAGTTGCTAGGTTAGGGCGGCCTGGATGGCTGAGAACGCTGTCGAACTGGCGCCCGGACATAAGATTGGTCTGCCGCTGACGGGCCCGGTGATGCTGGCGGCCGCCAGTATCGGCTACGGCGAGGCTCGGCACCGGGAGTTGGAGACGGGCCGGTTCGGCGGGGTGGTGATTGGTCCGTTCACGCGACGCAGCCGGGGCGGCAGCCAGCCGCCGCGCATGGCGGAGACGGTGGGCGGATTTGTACGCCGCGTGGGGTTGCAGAACCGCGGCGTGTCCGCGGCGGTGCGGCGGTACGGACAGCTGTGGCCGCGGATAGGCTGTACGGTCATTGCCCAGGTGGCGGACAGCGAACGGGATGAGGCCGCGGAGACGGTGGGCCGGCTTTCCGCCGTCGAAGGGATCGAAGGATTCGAGCTATTGTGCCAGCCGCAGGCCAGCGAAAGAGAGATCGGCTTGCTGTTGGAGGTCTTGCTACTGGAGACGGACCTGCCCGTGTTGGTTAAGCTGCCTCTTTCGCGGGCGGCGGACGTGGCGCCGGCGGCTGTGGCAGCGGGCGCGGCCGGTGTCGTGGTGGGCAGCCCGCCGCCGGGCGCGGGTGTTCGGCCCGACGGGCAGACGGTCAGCGGGGAGATGTTCGGCCCGGGGGCTTTCCCGATCATGCTGGCGGCGCTGCTGGAGGTAAAGGCGCTGGCGCTGCCCGGCTCTCTGATCGCTTGCGGCGGTGTTCATACGCAGCAACAGGCGCGCGATTGCCTGCAGGCAGGCGCGGATGCGTTACAGCTGGACAGCCTGGTTTGGGTAGAGCCGGCAGCCGCGGTGGCGCTGGCAGTCAGTTTGGAAAACGGTTGATGGGCAGGTGGATTGTTCACCCCGCGTTCATTCCCTTCTTTTTTCTCTTTCGTCTCATCTATATTCCGGCAAGTGTCCTTAGCCATACAGGGCACGGGTCCCCGTGGCTGAACGCGGCGCTGGGCTGCGTTGTCACGCTGGGCGCCGAGTGGCTTGCGCGGCGCGTCGGGGTTGACATTGCCCTGCGCGAGCGTCAGCGCGCGGTTGTCGTGGTGATCCTGGCGCTGGTGACGCTTGGCTTCTTCCCGGAGGAAGCGCCGATTGGGCTAATCCTGTGGGCGGGCAGCGGGGCGGCGTGGGGGGCGGCGACGCGAGGGGTTGGATTGCGGGCGGAGTCGAAGGCCGTTGCAGTCGGGGCAGGGGCGGTGGGTGTGCTGCTGGGCGCGACGGGGTTGTATGGGCCGGGGAGCTGGCTGGCGGCGGTGGTGTTGGGGGTTGGGGTGTGGTTGGGGCGAAGAGGTTAATTGAAGGGCTTCACGAATTGAAAATAGGATCCAAGCCTGTTACAAGAGAACGAATCTTTCAAGGGTTCGCATCTTCAAGGCACCTGTCTGGGCTGGAGCTTGTGCGCGAATATCGGATTGTAATATACCTATATTCAGTATAATACAATATGAGTATTGGGAAGGGGGTAAGGTTTGGACATAGAAGTTCGGATCGCGATTGGACAGGTTAGGCGGGATATTTCGGAACTCGTCAATCGCGTCGCTTATGGCGGAGAGAGGGTAATACTTACTTCCAGAGGAAGGCCTAAAGCAACTCTTGTCAGTCTGGATGACTTGAAGCAGATTCGCGACAGGGCGAAGGGACAGCAACGAGCCGCGTGGCAGGAATGGAAAAAGGAGAGCGCTCGCCTCAATCAGATTGTTTTGGCCGAGACGAGAGGCGCGATCCCGGATATAGATCAGCTTTTGGAAGCCACGCGAGCAGACCTGGAGGAACGAAGTGGCAACGCCGGTGATAGTTGACGCCAGTTTCACTCTGAAGATGCTGCTGCCCAACCGCTTACAGCCAAGACTCCAGGCGCAGATGGAGGCGTGGCAAGAAAAGAAAATCTCTCTCTTCGCACCCACGTTGTGGCTCTGCGAAGTTACATCAACCCTGGCGAAGTGGGTTCACTTTCGACAGATTTCAGAAGAGACTGCTGAAATGTTTCTTGACTTGGCGTTAGGTTTGGAGATCTCGATGATTGCCCCTATAGAATCACTCTGTAGGAACGCGCTTCGTTGGACCTATCGGCTGAAACGCGCAAGTGCCTACGACAGCTTCTACATTGCCTTAGCCGAAAGTCTACAAGGAGAACTGTGGACGGCCGACCGCAAACTAGTCCGCGCCGTTGGCAAGGATTGGATTCACTACGCAGGGACACGGGTCGGCTGATCGACTCAGGACTGCTCAAGCGCTTTCCGACAGGAGGCGCCAGCACGACGGTCAGGAGGCGTAGAGTGGTCGGAATATGGACGAACAGTGGGGATGGGTGGGAACTGGATGCACCGCAGCCTTTTCAGGACGAGGCAACTTTGCACCACCTAATCCTGGAAAACCCAAATTTATTGCCTCTGGCTGGCTCACCGCGTCTCACTGTCCTGGGGTCGCAGGTGCGGTTGGGAAACGGCTATGCCGACATTCTTGCGGTCGAGCCTACGGGGCGCCCCGCGATCATTGAGGTAAAGCTGGCCAAGAACCCTGAAGCGCGCAAGGAGATTGTGTCGCAGATACTCGCCTACGCGGCGTTTCTACAGGGCATGAGCGTCCAGAGCCTTGAGAAAAGCCTACTGCGGAAGGGGTCGGAGGTCGCCAGCAGTGGTTCAATACTTGGGGCAGTGCAGAAAAGAGACCAAGAGGGGGCAGTCGATGCTGACACTTTCACAGGTTCTTTGCAGAATTATCTGGACCAAGGCAATTTCAGGTTAGTCCTTGTCTTGGACGTCGTATCGGCGGAACTGCAAAAAATCGCGGCCTACCTCGACAGTATAACCGTCCATGCCCTAACGATAGATGTAATTGCCCTCAGCATTTATGACGTAAATGGTGCAAAGGTAGCGCTGCCGCAACGAGTAACTCCAGATCCTGAGGTAACCCCTATTTTGACAGGGGAAGGAGGAGGAAGAATCTCAGAATCCAAGGGAGAATTGACCGACGGCTCTGAAGTGTTCGAGGACTCGGTAGCAGGCATCAGTGGAGAAGAGCGAGTAGTGTTTGATGAACTTATCGATTGGGCAAAACAGATAGCCTTGCTGCCAAGAGTCGGACTGTTTACTTTCACGGGCGTTGCAGGAAAACGTATTACTCTCTTGCCTAGAATTGTGCCCGGTGATGCGGGCCTGGTGACGATTTGGAATGACAACTCGCGACCGGCCATATCGGTCTGGAGATCGGTTTTCGACCGGCTGGCGCCTGATTCGATTGAATCAGTTGAGCAGGCGATAGCACCTACCAAGATCGGCCAGGGTAATACGTTGAACAGTATCACAACTGAAGTTCTCAAGACGCTGAAAGCAGCCTACGAAGAGGCGGCGGCAATCTGACCAGCATGCTCTGAAACGCCATTAACCAAACATGAGGTTCACTTTTTTGGAAATTCCCCTGTATCGTTCAGACAATTGCCATCCCAGTGAGGCAGTAATGGGAACATTGCCGGATGATACCGTGTGCCAGCCCGGCTTCAGTCCATCCCACTCTTCGGCGAGGTCGCGACAATCTCAGATTGGAAAGTGAACAGTGGGGTAGAGGAAGATTGGTGCGGTGTTGTAGTGAGGCGAAGTCCTGCGCGTACGGTCTGCATTGCACCAGGTTCCGAAGTTCATCACTTGCAGTAGTAGGGGACAGTGGCGCTGCCGAAGACGTCTTCGACGAGTTTGGCCGCCTCCGGATCGTAACTCTCCAGACTGAAATTCAGCGGCTCAAAAAAGTCATAGACCTTCCCCATAAACCAGAAAGTAACAATTTCGGCCCAGAACGCGTAGATACTGGACGACGCGTACTGATCCTGCCACAGACCAGCATCCAAAGAAGCCTCATACTGTGCCTGGAGCCTGGAGCGGAACTGGCCGCCATCGGGCTGATCCTCAATTACGTCCTGAATCATTTCAGCAAAGATCTGGATGCGAAGGTAGCATTTGTAGTCTTTGACCGGCACATTAGCAGTGAAATGCAGCGGCCCCTTGCCGCCAATCCAATATTTGTCGTCATCCATGAAGATTCGAGTGCCGAAGTCGCTCATGGCGCCGAGCAGGTCCGGCCGGGTAGCGAGCATTTGGGAAAAGATCTCACTTGTTTGCTCGAAAGCGTAATCAGCCGCATTCCCAGTGGCGACCAAGTGCACGCCGTCGACGATTTCGAGGTGTTTCCAGTAGACGAGTTCAAACCCCAGTGAAGGGGGTGGCGGCGGGAAGCGCTGCGGGAGAATGATCGCCAGCGCGGTTTCCGACCATGCGCTGTGAGGCACGTCGGTCCCAAGGGCGCGGACCTGGTAGGCGTGGAAGTTCTGGTGCCTCGGCACGTTGCGCGTTAGCGTCGTAGAATTGCCCGCGTTGCCGAAATCTCCCCAGCTGTCATAGCGGCTATTCCACCATCGGAGTTCATATCCTGTGGCGTTCGAAACCGCGTCCCACCTGAGCGTGACCCTTTGTGGGTTGTCGGACGCGGTCAGGTTCTGGGGCGCACGGAGCACAAGGGAGAGCTCGGCAGACGTGCATGCAGGTAGGTCGATGCTGTTCAGGTAGGCGGTGACGGGACTGTTCAGATGGGACAGGATTGGGTTTGGGGGCATGCAAAGGCGGTTGCCCGCCAGGTTTACTTCCTGTAGTTTGTAGAAGGTGTTCAGGTCAGGGACAGGGCCGGTCAGTTCGTTATTTTCGACGAGCAGGTATGCCAGGTTGGGCGGAAGATTCGTTGTGTGAATTGGCCCGGTCATCCGGTTGTCATTGAGACTTAGCACCCTCAGGCTACCCAGTTTACTCACATCAGGGAGGGGCCCGGTCAAGTTGTTGTTGCTGAAATCAAATATGACCGCTTCTCTGAGATGGCTCAGATCGGGGAGGGGTCCGGTAAGACGGTTGTCGCTGAGGATAAGCGTCCTGAGTTCTCTAAGGAGTCTCAGCTTGGGAATGGTCCCGCTCAAGTTATTGTTGCTGAGTACCAGCGCGGTCACGCGGCCACTGCTGTCGGTGAGGACGCCTTCCCAATGAGAGAGCGGGGCGCCACTCAGCCAGTTGAGATTGCGTATCCAGTTGTCGCCGCCGGTTGCATGGTAGAGGGCGATGAGTTCGCCTCTTTCTGTGGTTGGCGGTGTTGGCGTGGGCGTAGGTGTGGGGGTGGGCGTAGGCGTAAGGGGAGGTAAGGTTGCAGAAGCAAGTTGCGACCACGGGCCGACTGCACCGGAGCGGGATACTGCCCGTACGTGGTAGTGATACGTGGTGCCTGGTGTAAGTCCATGGTGGTCATAGTAGGGGGCTGCACTCAGATCGACGTCGAGGAACTGCCATGCACTGGCTGCCCAGTCGTAAACGATAAACTGAAAGGAGTGGGCGTCGGGGACAGGCCACCAGGTGAGCCGGATGAAATTTATACTGGCCTCTGCGACCAGTGTGGGCGCGGTGAGCACGGACTCGGCGTCGGGCGTGTGCGTTGGTGTCGAAGTCAGCAACGGCGTCGAAGTCGGTGTTGAGGTCGCCGTTGGCGTCGCGGACGCTGTCACAGTGGCCGATACTAGCGCCGACCATTGGCTGACAGCGCCGGATGCGACAGTGCGAAGATGGAAATAGTAGGTCGTGCCTGCGGTGAGCCCGCGGTGGGTGTAGGTCGTGCCTGTCAGGACACCGCCAATGGACTGCCAGTCGTAGGCGACCCAATCAAATACAATCAGTTCGTAGCTGTCGGCGTTTGCAATCGCGCCCCAGGTGAGCGTGATATGTCCGGCGCCGGCCTCGGCCTGCAGCGCCGGCACCGGCAGCGTGGATGTGCTCTGCGTTGACGTGGGCGTGGGTGTCGCAGTGCGCAGCAGGGTGGCCGTTGGCGTCGGCGTAGATGCTGAAGTGGGCGTCGCGGTGAGCAATAGGGTGGGTGTTGGCGTCGGCGTCGAGTTTGGCGTGGGCGTCGCGGTGAGCAGCAGGGCGGCCGTTGGCGTCGGCGTAGATGTTGGCGTGAGCGTTGATTCATCGGAGACGGGAACGATCACTTCAGTCAGGGCAGACCAGGGGCCGCGCCGGCCGTCACTGTCCACGCCGGCGACAATGTAGAAGTACTTCCGCCCGGCCGTTACGCCCGGGTGGGTATGGGATGTAGCCGTCAAGCTGGCATCACCGACGGGCTGCCAGTCGTCGAGGCCAGCCCACCATGTCAGCAGGTCGTAGCTGACCGCATCGGAAACCGCAGTCCAGCCGAGCTCGACCTCTGTTGCGTTGGCGGAGACGACCGACAGCGTGGGTGCGTCCGATACTGCCGACGACTGCCCTTGCGCGTTGGTTTCGCCTATTGGCAGGATGGAGAGAGTAGCCAACGCCGCCAGGAGGACGACGAGAAGGAGGAGGATGCGGGCTTTCACGGTCAGTGTACGCGTTTCGCCCTTCAAACAAGTGACGCCAAGTCAACCGCGATGTAGTCCGGCGCATTCAAGGGGGTTGTTGACATTTCACGCCAAGTAAATTGCCTCTTAGCGGGGATATTTTACAGTGGGCGCCGGTCCTGGCCAAGCCGCTCGAATTGATGCGTCGCGTTGCTGCGGGCGAAACGATTGTCGTGCTTTTTGGGCTTGCTTTCAATTGGGGATTGAGTCGGCGCGCGTAAGATCGGTCTCATCGCGGGCATGACCATGACAGGCCGTGCTCTGCGATGCGCATGGTCTCGTAGGGAAAGGCTGGTCGTCTTCCAGGAAGCGAAACTGCCGCACTTCGGCTTTCAGGGCTTACATTCTGCGGGCACCGTGGCGCCATCGAACACTTCTTTGACGAGCTTCGCGGCTTCCGGATCGTAATCTTCCAAGGTCGCATAGGTCGTCCTTAGCGAGAGAGGCATGGATTCCCAGAACCAGAATCGGACCATTTCGGCCCAGTATTCACTGTAATTTGTGGAGGCGTACAGGTCCGTCCAGCGACCTTCGTTCAGGGCAACCTGGTACAGGGCTTGCATCCGTGCGTCAATCTCGGCGCCGCCTGGCAGCTCTTCAATTACGTAATGGGCCATGTGTCCAACCTCGTGGATGAAAGTTCCACAGTGGAGGTCGTCTGCAGGCATGCCTGCCACAAACAGGGACGGGCTATTGTGAACATATCCCAGGGCAGCATCACTGAGGAAACGCAGTTCAGGCAATTGGGAAATCCCCCCGTTCTCTTCACTGTACTTGTAAATGGCGACGCGTGCGCTGTCGGCGGCCATGGCGGCAAGCAGGTCGGGCCTGGTTGAGAACATGCCGGAGATGACTTCCCGCGCTTGCACCATCTTTTCATCGGAGACCTCTGTGGGCGCGATCACGACCACGCCGTCAACGTCCAGATATTTCTGGTAGAAGATGTCGAGGCCGAGAGAAGAGGGCGGCGGCGGAAACTGCGGAGTGACAATGGCCGCGTAGACGCGATCCGACCAGGCGCCGCGCACGCCGTTGGCGTTGCGGGCGCGGACCTGATAGTAGTAGTTGCGGCCATCAGTCAGGACAGAGTGTGTGTAAGATCTGGTGGTCAGGACACCGCCGATCGAGCCCCATTGGCGGTCGAGGCTGTTCCAGACGCGCAACTCATAGGTGGCGGCGTTCGCGGCCGCGTCCCAGGTTAGCGTGACCTGACCGCCATTGACGGTCAGTGTAAGGTTCTGGGGCACCGCGGGCGCCAGCATGGTGTCGGTGCTTGTGCAGGTTGGAAGATTCAGGCTGTTAAGATGGTTGGACACCGCGCTGTTGGGATGGGACAGGCCGGCGCCAGCGGGCAGGCACAACCGGTTGCCATTGAGGTTGAGCCCCGTCAGGTTGGTGAGGCGGCTCAGATCCGGAACAGGGCCGGTCAAGTCATTGTTCTCAAGATTCAACCACCGCAGGTTGGCGAGATGGTTCAGATCGAGGATAGGCCCGGTCAGATCGTTATCGTTGAGGAGCAGCCAGATCAGTTTAGCGAGGAGGCTCACATCCGGGAATTGTTCCGTCAATTGGTTGTTGCTCAAGTCCAGCCACGTCAGGTTTTTGAGTGCGCTCAGGTCCGGGATTCCTCCGGTTAACTGGTTGTCTTCGAGATTGAGCTCTGCCAGGTTGGTGAGTGCACTCAGGTCCGGAATTTCCCCTGTCAGCTGGTTGTCATTGAGGTGCAGCCGCTGCAAGTTGGTGAGCCCGCTTAGGTCGGGAATCTCGCCGCTTAGCAGGTTGTCGTTCAAGAACAGCGTTCGCAGATTGGCGAAAGCGCTCAAATCAGGGATCTCTCCAGACAGCTGGTTGTCACTGAGGTACAGCGCGGCCAAGTTGGTATGCGCACTCAGGTCGGGGAACGAGCCGGTCAGCTGACTGGAGCTGAGATACAGTTCTCTCAAGTTGGTGAGCGCACTCAGATCGGGGAACGAGCCGGTCGACCGGTTGGGACCAAGATGGACAGATACCAGATTGGTAAGCGCGCTCAGGTCGGGAAACGGCCCAGTCAGTTCGTTGCCACCGAGTGACAAGGATTCGAGGTTGGTGAGCGCGCTCAGATCGGGGAACGGGCCGGTCAGTTCGTTGTGGGAGAGGGACAGTCTCAGCAGTCTGGTGTTGGCGCTGAGATCGGGGATCGAGCCGCTCAACTGATTGGATTCAAGGACCAGGTCAACCAACCTGGTCAGGGCACTCAGGTTGGGTACCGAGCCGCTTAACTGATTGCCAGCCAGGAAAGCCGTCGTCAGGTTGGTGAGGGCGCTCAGGTCGGGGAGCGGGCCACTCATCTTGTTGTGGCCCAGAGACAGTCGAATGACATGACCGTATTGGTTGGTAAAGACACCATGCCAGGTACCGATTGGCTCGTCCGACAGCCAGTTGTCGTTGCGCGCCCAGTTTGCACCGTCGGTTGCATTGTATATGGCAACAAGCGCGGCTCTTTGTTCGGGGCCGGCGGGTGTACAGGAAGGCAGACTGAGACGCTGCAGGTAGGACATCACTGCGCTGTTCGGATGGGACAGACTGGTGCCATCCGGCAGGCAAAGTTGCGTGCCTGCGAGGTCGAGGAGCGTCAGTTTCGTGAGAGCACTCAAGTCTGGAACCGGCCCGGTCAAATTGTTGATGCCGAGGTAAAGTTCTGTCAGGTTGGCGAGCGCGCTTAAATCTGGGAACGGACCTGTAAACTGGTTGTTACTGAGGTGTAGTGTAGTCAGGTTGGCGAGCGCGCTCAGATCTGGAATCGGACCGGTCAACTGATTCCCATAGAGGTACAGCCACCTCAGTTTGGTTAAGGCGCTCAGATCCGGAAACGGTCCGGTCAGCTGGCTGTTGTTCAGGGCCAGCCAGCTCAGGTTGGTGAGGGCGCTCAGATCTGGAAACGGCCCGGGAAACTGATTGGCCCCCAGGTTAAGCAAAGTCAGGTTGGTGAGGGCGCTCAGGTCTGGAAACGGCCCGGAAAACTGGTTGAAACTGACACTCAGGGAAGTCAGGTTGGTGAGGGCGCTGAGGTCTGGAAATTGGGCCCCGAACTGGTTGTTATCAAGACTCAGGGTTGTCAAGGAGGTGAGAGCGCTCAAGTCCGGTATTTGGCCGCTAAAGTCGTTGTACCCCAGGGCAAGGATCCTCAAATTGGAGAGGGCGCTCAGATTCGACATCGGCCCGTTCAAGTCATTGAAACTGAGGTTAAGGATTTTCAGGTTAGTGAGTGGGTTCAGATCCGGGATCGTCCCGGTCAGCATGTTGTAACTGAGGTTCAACACCTCCAGTTTGACGAGGGCGTTCAGGTTCGGGAGTTGCCCTCTCAATCGATTACGATCGAGAGACAAGCTTGTTACGTGGCCGTTTGCATCGGCGGAGACGCCGTACCAGGTTGAGACCGGCTGGCTGGTCAACCAGTTGTGGTTGTTCGTCCAGTTGGGGCCGTCGGTTGCCTGGTAGAGGGCAACCAACGCGGCTCTTTCCGCGGACGGCTGGGGCGTTGTGGCGGATTGGGTTACGGTGGCGGAGGCTTGTTGGGACCACGTGCTGGACGCGCCGCCGGCGTCCACTGCGCGGATAAGGAAATAGTATTTCGCGCCGGCCGCAAGCCCGCGATGTGTGTAGGAGGTACCGGTCAGGACACCACCAATGTCGCGCCAATTGAAAAGTGCGGCGTCCCAAATGATCAGGCGGTAGCTGACAGCGTTCGTGACCGCCTCCCAGGTCAGCGTAATCTGGCCGGCGCCGGCATTGGCTGTCAGTACCGGCGCTGACAGTGCAGATGAGGTCGGCGTGGGGGTGGCCGTTGCCAGCGCAATGGACGATTGCGTTGGTGTCGAAGTCGGGGTTGGCGTAGGCGTTGGCGTCCCGGACGCCGTTGCGGGCACGACTGCGGACACTTGTTGCGACCAGGCGCCCTTTGCGCCGCCAGCGGCCACTGCGCAGACATGGAAGTAGTATGTGGTACCCGCGGTAAGCCCAAGATGTGTGTAGGACCTGCTAGTGAGAACGCCGCCTATACGCCGCCAATCGTTGATTGCCCGGTCCCATACGACCAGTTGGTAACTTTCGGCGTTCGCCACCGGGTCCCATGTGAGTGTGATCTGACCGGGGTTGGCCGTTGCCCGTAGGGCCGGGGCTGACAATGAGGCTGCGGTCGACGTTGGGGTTGGCGTTGGGGTTGGCGTTGGTCCTGCTGTAGGCGTAGGCGTTGGCGTCTGCGTTGGTCCTGCCGTGGGCGTAGGCGTTGGCGCCTGCGTAACCGAGTCCGGGCAGGAAGCCAGGTTCAGGCTCTGCAGGCTGGAGGCGACTGCGGTGTTCGGATGGGACAAGCTCAGGCCAGCAGGGAGACACAGCTGATTGTCAGACAGGCCCATACTCGCCAGCTTGGTATGCCCTCTCAGGTCGGGTATAGGCCCGGTCAACCGGTTGTTATTCAGATACAGTTGCACGAGTTCTTTGAGAGCGCTCAGGTCCGGGATCGGCCCGGACAGCTGATTGTTGTTGAGGATCAGAAGAGTCAGATTGGTGAGGGCGCTCAGCTCGGGAATCGACCCTGTCAGCTGGTTGCCCCAAAGGTACAACTCTCGCAGATCCTGCAATGCATTCAGGGCAGGGATCTGCCCGCTTAACTGATTGTCGCCGAGGTGCAGGACTTCCAGGTTTGCAAGAGCGCCCAGGTCCGGGATTTGTCCACTCAACCGGTTGCCATAGAGTTGCAGTTGTCTCAGGTTGATGAGGGCGTTCAGGTCCGGGATCGACCCGTTCAACTGGTTGCAGCAAAGGTGCAGTTCTCTCAGGTTGCTGATAGCGCTCAGGTCCGGGATCGGTCCGCTCAGTTGATTGGAGTCGAGATCCAAGCTGTTCAAGTTGGTGAGGGCGCTCAGGTCCGGAATCGGTCCGCTTAGCTGGTTGAGCTCCAGGTTCAGATTCGTCAAGTTGGTGAGGGCGCCCAGGTCCGGAATCGGTCCGCTCAACTGGTTGATAGCCAGGTTCAGACTCGTCAGCTTGGTGAGGGCGCTCAGATCCGGGATCGCGCCCTGCATTCTATTCGACCCTAGATTCAGACCGATTACGTGTCCGTTCGCGTCGGTGGTGACGCCGTCCCAGGTTGATAGCGGCTGGTTGGTCAGCCAGTTGTGATTGCGTGGCCAGTTTGGGCCGTCTGTTGCCTGGTAGAGGGCGATCAAAGCGGCCTGCTCCGCGGCTCTGTCTGGGGGAAGCGAGGATTCCGTTACGGTGGCGACCGCGTACTCTGACCACGCGCTGGTTGCGCCGTTGGCGTCGACCAAGCGGATCAGGTAATGGTAGGTCGTGCCGGCGGTAAGGCCGTCGTGAATGAAGGAAGTGCCAGTCAGTACGCCGCCGATCCGGCGCCAGTCGCTGATCGCTCTGTCATAGAAAATCAGCTCGTAGCTGACTGCGTTCGCCGCGGTTTGCCAGGTGAGAGTGACCAGACCAGGGCCGGGCTGCGCATGCATTGAGGGCGCGGAGAGCGCGGCTGAGGTTGGTGTTGCTGTTGATGTTGCCGTTGGCGTTGCCGTATGGGTTGCCGATGCGGGCAGTACGGCGGAGACCTCCTTCGACCAGTCGCCGCGGTCGCCATTACTGTCGACACCCGCGACGATGAAAAAGTAGGTTCTTCCTGTTGTCAGACCCTCTTGTTTGAAAGAAAGGTCCGTCTGGCTGCCGTCGTCTATGCGTTGCCAGCTGGAAAGGCCGTTCCACCAGACGTGCAGTTCATAACGAACGGCACCGGAAATGGCGTTCCAACGCAGCTCGATTGCGTTGGTTCCCTCCGGGGTTGCGGACAGTTGTGGCGCTGGCAGCGTGTCTGCGGAACCGGTTTGGGCGAAAGTTTCCCTTTCTGGGTGAAGGGAAAGTGCAGTGACGAAGAGGGCGACCAGGAGCAGAAGTAGGGGAGACCTTGCAGTCATGGTACGCCTTCTGTCTCTCATTGGGGTGCCTGTAGGCTGTCGTAGACGCGAGCCACTGCATTCGGGTCGGCGGAGGACGTGGGAATTAATGTAGACATCTGATATGACATTGAAATCCTACTCTTAGGGGACTACACTGACCAAACGCCGCGAATTGCTGCACCGCGTTGAACCTGTGGGGCATTCAGAGACGCCCGCCGAACCGATGCCATTTGCAGTCCATGTTCGTTCAGGAGAGTGTTGGGATCTCCCGGTAACGCAGTCGAGCGGGGCGCGGATATCCTGTCCAAGGCGGTTGCGGACTGGCGGCAATCGTACGGCTTTCCATGGGGCCTTGTGATGACATCTCACCTACCCCGAGAACCGGGAAAAGTGGCAAGAGCAAATGAGCTAGCGAATCAAGACACATTGGGGATCAGATCGATAAGACTTCCGGTTCTTTGCCCAGGGCGTGCAGGCTGCGGGCAAGCTGGCGGTCGATACTGTCCCAGGTGCACAACTCGTAGCCGGTGGCACACGGCACGAAGCGCCAATAGAAGGCTGCCCGGCCAGCGCTGCCTGTCGCCGCCATTTTCTGATGCATGGACGCCGGATGCGATGAAGGGGCGACGATGGCGACTCTGGCATTGCCCGTATTTATGTTCTAGGGGTCTGTGCAGGCAGACAGATTGAGACTGCGCAGATGATCGGCAACAACTGTGATCAACTGGGAGAGATCAGTGCTGGTCGGGAGGCACAAATCATTTTCAGAGAGATCAATACTGGCCAGTTCGGTCAGGGCGCCCAGGTCGGGGATCGACCCGGTCAGGTCGTTTGAACTCAGGTTCAGGCTCGTCAGGTTTGTGAGTGCGCTCAGATCCGGAATCGTCCCGTCAAACAGGCCGAAACTGAGATCCAAGCCTGTCAGGTTGGTGAGGGCGCTCAAGTCCGGGATCGACCCGCTCAACGGGTTGGTATTGAGGTCGAGGGTGGTTAGTTCGGTGAGGGCACTGAGATCAGGTATCGTCCCAGTCAACTCGTTGCTGGGAAGGCGCAGTTCAGTCACGCGTGCATTACTGTCTGTGGTGACACCGTACCAGGTAGATAGCGGCTCGTCGGTCAGCCAGTTGTTGTTTTGTGCCCAACTGGCGCCGTCAGATGTCTCGTAAAGCGCGGCTAAAGCGGCCCTTTCAAAGTAAGCTATGCACTCAGGTAGATTAAGGCCTTGTACATGAGCGGAAACATCGGAATGCAACGTGGACAGGTCTGTGCCGGCGGGCAAGCAAAGCGGATTGCCAGATAGAGAAAGCCACGTCAGGCTGGTGAGTGCGCTCAAATCGGGGACCGGGCCCACCAGCTGATTGTTTCCGAGATTCAGGCTTTCCAGGTCAGAAAGCGCGCCCAGGGCTGGAATCTGGCCTTCCAACCGATTGTCACCCAAGTTGATGGTTGTCAGTTTGGTGAGAGCGCTCAGGTCTGGAATCTGCCCTTCCAACAGGTTCTCACTGAGGCCCAGTATTGTCAGTTCGGTGAGGGCGCTCAGATCTGGAATCAGCCCTTCCAACTGATTGTCCGCGAGGATCAACCAGGTCAAGTTGGTCAGGGCGCTCAAATCGGGTATTGTCCCGGTCAGCTCATTTTCGTAGAGGTCCAGAGTCGTCAGGTTGGTGAGAGTGGCCAGACTTGGGATCGACCCGCTCAGTTGGTTGGTTCCGAGGAACAGGATCGTCAGGTTGGTAAAGGCATCCAGGTTAGGGATTTGGCCGGTCAACTGGTTGGTACTGAGGTCTAGCACGGAAAGATTGGTGAGCGCGCTCAAATTCGGGATAGACCCGCGGAGCCCGTTGGTTGAGAGGCGAAGGTCAGTCACACTTCCGTTCGTGTCGGTGGTGACGCCGTGCCAGGTTGAGAGCGGCTCGTCGGAGAGCCAGTTACCATTATTCGTCCAGTTTGCGCCGCCGGTTGCTTCATATAGAGCGATCAGGGCGGCTTTCTCCCTTTCCCCATTCGATGCCGCGTCCATAGGAACGGTCGCGTGCGGGTAGTCTGACCACTCTCCGGCTACACCATTGGCGTCGACTGCGCGAACTGCGTAATAGTAGGTCCTGCCGGGCGTAAGTCCTTGACTTGTGTAGGACGTACCTGGCAGGCTGTCTTCAATGCGCTGCCAATCCAGTTCAAAGTCCCACCACTCCCAGAGTTCGTATCTGTCAGCGCCGGTGACTTCCGTCCAAGTGATCTCAATTGAGGTCGTCGCTGTCCCACTAACAGTGATCGATGGCGCGGGCAGTAATCCGTTAGGGGTTGGCGTTGACGTTGGCGTAGGGGTTGGTCCAGACGTTGGCGTTGGCGTTGGCACTTCCGGCACGGTTGCGAACGGGTAGTTTGACCACGCACCCACGACGCCGTTGGCGGCGACTGCGCGAACTGCGTAATGGTAGGTCCTGCCGGGCGTAAGCCCATGTCTGGAGTAGGACGTGCTTTGCAAGTCGCCTTTTACGAGCTGCCAACCGGGATGGAAGTCCCAAAACTCCCAGAGCGCGTAACTGTCAGCACCTGCGACTTCCGTCCAACTGATCTCGATCGTGGTCGTTTCTGTCCCACTCACGGTGATCGTCGATGCAGGTAGTTTTACATCAGGGGTCAAAGTCGGCGTCAACGTTGGTGTATAAGTTAGGACTGCCGTCGGTGTTGGCGTCAGCGTATGCGTTGGCCCAGCTGTCAGTGTTGATGTTGGTGTACGAGTTGGCCCAACAGTCAGTGTTGGCGTTGGCGTAGGCCCTGCTGTCAGTGTTGATGTTGGTGTATGAGTTGGCCCGACTGTCGGCGTTGGTGTTGGCGTGTGCGTTGGCATAGGCCCTGCTGTCAGTGTTGATGTTGGTGTACGAGTTGGCACGACTGTCAGCGTTGGCGTCGGCGTGTGCGTAGGCCCAGCTGTCAGCGTCGATGTTGGTGTACGAGTTGGCACGACTGTCAGCGTTGGCGTCGGCGTGTGCGTAGGCCCAGCTGTCAGCGTCGATGTTGGTGTACGAGTTGGCACGACTGTCAGCGTTGGCGTCGGCGTGTGCGTAGGCCCAGCTGTCAGCGTCGATGTTGGTGTACGAGTTGGCACGACTGTCAGCGTTGGCGTCGGCGTGTGCGTAGGCCCAGCTGTCAGCGTCGATGTTGGTGTACGAGTTGGCACGACTGTCAGCGTTGGCGTCGGCGTGTGCGTAGGCCCAGCTGTCAGCGTCGATGTTGGTGTACGAGTTGGCACTGCAAACGGAGCTGGCGTCGGCGTTGAGGTTGCTGTCTGCGCTGGCCCACCGGGAACAATCACTTCCGGTTGATTCGACCACTCACCTGGAACGTTGTTGGTGTCGATTGCACGGACTGCAAAGTAGTAGGTGCGGCCGGGCGTCAGACTGCCATGCCTGTAAATGGTGCCTGTCAGGTTTTCGTCAACTGTCTGCCAACCGGGTTCGAAGTCCCACCACGCCGAGAGTTCGTATCGGTCAGCGCCGGTGACCTCCGTCCAACTCAGCTCGACAGTAGTCGTTACGGGCCCGCTCACGGTCAGCTCAGGCGCAGGAAGTATGTCTGGTGCGATCACTCGCACTTGATCCGCATAATCGCCTATAACATCGTTAGCGTCCACTGCCGCGACTGTGTAGTAGTGGTCGGCCTTCCCGGCTGTGACCGTATCGTCGGTGTAAGACCTGCCTGTATACTCTTCTTCTTCAATATGTTTCCAGCCGGGATCGCTGTTGTTCCAAACCTCGAGGCGATAGTGGTCGGCGCCGGTGATCGCCGTCCAACTGATCACGACTGTGTTTTCCCCGGTAAATGTCGCGGAAATCGTCGGCGCAGGGAGTCTTCCGGTACTTCTCAGAGCGTGAGAGTGAGTTGGAAGTGGGCCAGAGAAGACAGTTGACATAGCCGGATCCGACCACGGGCTCACCATGATGTCCACACCCGAATTGCGGACCGGAAAGAACGAAATTTTCCCGTAGCCAAGCTCGACAGCACGATATGCCTCTGTCCCAATCCGGCTTGAGTTAGCGCGTCCCCGTGCGCCGCTGACGTCTTCCTGCCGCCAGAAAGAGGACATCTCAGCCCCCGCGGCTTGCTCCGTCTTAGAGGTACTCCAGCCGGGACCGACCGCCGCGGCAAGCCAAGGCGCCTCCAACCCGACCGGGTCACCTCCACGCCAAGGCACAGAAGTCGCCGATTCGATTTGCGCATTCGTCACACTGGCAATTGATAGGGAAAGAGATGTCAGCGAGGCTAGTAAAACAACCAGAACCAGGATACGCGGGAGATTCTTCGATAGCGATGGTACTTTATTTTTCAATTTGGCACTACGGCCTTTTCTTGAACCCGAACCCCGAATTCTGGGAAGCAGGGATATTCTGCAAAATGGTGGGGTTTTCGTCCATTCAACACTTTACACCAACGGGACAGTGCCGCTCAAACGCGGTAATTTTCTACTTGGAGATGCCAAGCTGAAACCGACAGAGCCAACTACCCGGTGTAGATTTGTCCTATGCGAGCTTTTCTCGATAGGGTTGTTTAGGTTTCACCGTTGACAGCGCCAACAGTTGCACCTGCTTTGTCCTCTTTTTGCATGCTGGAAAGAAGCCCCGCAAGAGTGGATACCTCTACTCGGGAACAGGGAAGAGCGACATCTGGTGTGCGGGCTGGCGGCCGTTGAGGAGGACGTAGGGTGCTGCTTTTTGCGGGGAAGGGACGCCGAGGGCGCGCAGATGCTGCAGGTCGGTGAGGCTGCCTTGGCCGCGGGCGCGCAGGATGCGGTCGGCGCTCTTGGGGCCGATGCCGGGCACGCGCAGTAGGGTCGGTCTGTCGGCGTGGTTTAGCTCGATGGGCGCGGCGCGCAGGTGGATGTCGGCCCAGGCCTGCTTGGGGTCGACATCGAGGCGGAGGTTCTGGTCGGCGCCGAAGCCGATGTCCTCGGTGTCCCAGTTGTAATCGCGCAGCAGGAAGCTGGCCTGGTAGAGACGGTGCTGCCGCTTTAGGGAAGCCGGCGGCAGGTTGTCGAAGGGTGTGTCGGGAACGGGATAGAAGCTGGAATAGTAGACGCGTCCGAGACGGGCCTGACGGTAGAGTTTCTCGCTCAACGATACCAGCTCCAGGTCGGTATCGCCGACAGCGCCGACGACAAATTGGGTGACTGCAGAGGCGCGCACGCGTTCGCGGCTGCGAATCTGCTCGGTCCAGAGCAGGCGTTGCATCAGATCGTCCCAGAACTCCTTTTGTGGCGCCAGGCTGGCCAGCCTGCCCGGCGTGGCGCCCTCGAGATTGATCGAGACGCGGTCGGCCAGTTGCATGGACCTGCGCACCTGTTCATACTCGGAGCCGGGCATGATCTTAAGGTGGATGTAGCCGGGGTAGTTCTGTTTCTTGCGCAGAATCTCGGCAGTGTCGATAATTTTGTCCTGGGCTCTGACCCCGCCGCCGATGATGCCGGAGGAGAGGAAGAGGCCGTCGACAAGGCCGACCTTCTGCATACGCATGAAGCCGTCGGCCAGTTCATCTGGCTGCAGGGTTAGGCGTTCGGCGCTGCTGCGACCCGCGCGGAAGGGGCAGTAGAAGCAGTTGCGCTCGCAGGCGGTGGTCATCATCGTGCGCAGAACCGGCTTAGGGCCGCGCGGGGTCACCACTTTCATGATGGAGCGGCGCAGGGAGGCGGCATTGCGTTCGCGACGGGTGGGCTTGGCCGTCGAGGGGGTGAAGCAGCCTGGGCGGGTGGGCTCGGCATGGGGTGCGTCCCCGGCCGCTTCATAGCCGTTGATCTCGCCGATGCGGGCGAGCTTTGCCATGGGTTCAAGCTCGATTTTGAAGTTCATTGATGCAGTATACGAACAAACGTTCGGTTTGTCAAGAGGTCAATTGAGAAGGGATGTATCCCTGATTTCGTGTGGGAACAGCCTGGCCCTACCGGGGCATCCGATGATTTTGGGGAGTACAGGGCAGGCACAGGACCTGCGCATATCGGCGCGTTTGGGGGATATACTGTTGGCTAGACACTTTGCTCTAGACACCTTGCTGGGGAAGAATGAACACGGTGGCTAGCCAGGGCGGGGCGTTGCGGGGGCGCGGAACGGCAGGGGTCAGGGATCAGGGATCAGTGGTCAGTGGTCAGTGAATAGGCGAATAGCCAGGGATGGATGTGAGAATTGAAGGCGGCTTGGTGGCAGCAAGGGGTAAACGAGAGTTCACACCGAGATTGGGATGCACCCGGAGAGAAAATGCGCGCACTTATTCAGCGAGTCAGTCAGGCAAGCGTACACGTGGAAGGCAAGGAGGTCGCCAGCATCGGCCAGGGATTTCTGGTGCTGCTGGGGGTCGCCGGAGGGGATGGTGAGGCGGAGGCGGCGTGGCTGGCGCGCAAGATTGCCGGTTTGCGGCTGTTCGAGGACGATGCCGGCAAGATGAACCTGGGGCTGGCGGATGTTGGCGGCGCGGTGCTGGCAGTCAGCCAGTTTACGCTGTACGGGGATGCGCGCAAGGGGCGGAGACCCAGTTTCACGCGGGCGGCGCCACCGAAGGAGGCGCAGGCACTCTACGACAGGTTCTGCACGATACTGGCGGGGGAAGGGGTACCGGTGGAGAAGGGCGTTTTCCAAGCCCATATGGAGGTCTCGCTGGTCAACGATGGTCCGGTAACGCTGTGGCTGGAGCAGGACAGCGACTAAGGGCGAGGGAGGTGAGAGTATGGCGAGCAGACTGAGCACGGTGGTTGCTGCGGCCCCGGAGACCGACTTGGCGGTCGTAGTGACGATGGCGACCCAGTTCGAAAGCTACATTCTGCGGGGCGAGGTGTACCGGACTGTCGTTTTGCCGGTGGATGCGGATAGCGGGGCCGGTGAGCGTCCCGTCCAGAGTAGTTGTGGGGATGTCCTGGCGCGGTTGCACAAACTGGCGGCGCAGTCGGACTCGTTGTCGCCAGAGCAGAAGCAGACGCTGACAGAGGCCAGAGCCCAAATTGACAAGGCGACCGGCCGGCTGCCTTCCCATTACCAGGCTCTGTTGTTGCGGGAGGCGAGGGCGCGGCTGAATAGTCTGAACTGGTTCCTCGATGACTGCAGCGAAAACCGGCGTGAGTGCCGCGTGCAATACCCGTTTGAGATACGCAACCGCCAGAGGATTGCGGAAATCGGCAAGGCGTTGGACGCGGCCAGCGCAGATGCTCTGGCGACCCAACTGGCCGGTGTAGACCAGGGCTTGCAAGCGATGTTGGGACGTGGAGATTTCGTTTGGGAAGGATCGGTGGCGCACGTCTACCCGCGCGACGAGTACTGGTATCTATACGGGTTGCCGGCCGGTCCGAATCCATAGGACCAGACAGAAATTAGTTGGTTTCGCGGCAGAAGCCTCAGAGGTCGTTCAGTTTGAGGTGAATGGTCACCTCGTTGCGGTTGTGGAACAGTTGGCGCATGTGGAGGATGGTGTACTGCTCCTGCAGGATGGCGCAGGCAGGGCCGAGAGCCGCAGCGGTCTTTCCCAGTTTGAGCGTCATGATCGCTTCAGCGTGGGGGTAGAGGAAGTCGGCGAAGGCGTTCATCATTCGGGCCGATGCGCGCGCATCCATGCGCATGTCGTTGACGAGGAGGTCGAAGGCATCGGGCCCTTCGCGCAGATATGCCTCAGCGGACATGCGCTTATGGCGCACGCCGCGGTCGGCGGCAAGGCGGGGGTGCATCTCAGCGGGGTCGACGGCGGTAACGAATTGCCCTTTCTGGCGGAGAACGCGGGTCCATCCTCCGGGCGCCGCGCCTAAATCGAGGGCGACGCCGCCGGCAGGCAGATCGATACGAAAGGCTTCGAGCGCCTCGAGCATTTTGAACTCGGCGCGGCTGATCCGATCCTTTTCACGGCGGAAGCGGCGCACGCCGCCGGCCCAGTCGGAGATGTTGTGGGAGGCAAGAGAGAGGCCCATGAAGGC
Source organism: Caldilineaceae bacterium (assembly GCA_958295845.1). Taxonomy (GTDB): domain Bacteria; phylum Chloroflexota; class Anaerolineae; order Caldilineales; family Caldilineaceae; genus Bin5. The sequence continues at coordinate 1,295,660 of OY282376.1, read as the reverse complement.
CAGCTGCTGGTGGCTTTCGGCGGCTGGCTTTTCTGATCCTGGCGGGCGGTCCACGGCTGCGCAGACGACTGAAAGGATCTGAAATGGCTGACGTACGTCCAACGGCGAGCTTGCGGCGCTGGAGAGGGCGGTGGCCACGGCGCGGTTGACGTCGAAGGGCTTGTAGGGAAGATCGAGGAGGACACGGCTCTGGACGGAAAAGCTGACTTCGGGGTCGAGCAGGTCGGCATATTCGGCTACGGCCGCATCGCTGAGGCGGGAGAGGTCTCTTGGCGTGGCTAGTAGGGGAATGGTGAGGTCGACGGGGCAGATATGACGGGTGAAGACGGGGGGATCATCGATCCAGGTTTCGGCCAGGCCCCAGAAGCCTTCGTCGCAGTCGACGAGACTGACGCCGGGCGCGAGCTCGTCCAGGGGTTGACCATTGTGGCTGTCGCGGCCGAACTCCTCAAGGGCGAGGTGAACGAAGCCGGGGTCGGCGGAGAGAATTAGCTGCGTCATCTCAGCCTACCGCGGCGCGGATCGCTGAGGCGATATTTCGGGCGCGACTGGGTGCGTCGCCCACATAGGCGGATGCTTGCAGCAGGCTATGGGCGCGCTCCGGCGGTATCAAGGCGGTTATACGCGGATCGGTGATCAGGTTGTCTACCAAGGGGTTGGGTTGTCCTTCCTGCAGGGCCTTCCAGGCCACCAGGCTCTGTTCCCGGATCAGTTCATGCAGGTGCTGGCGGTCGCCGCCGGCTTTGACCGCTTCCATGAGCAGACGTTCGGTGGCGGCGAAGACGCCGTAGTCGCGCAGGTTGCGGGCGGTGGGTCCAGGCCATACTGTCACGCCTTCAAAGAGACGCTGGCAGCGAATCAGGACCTCGTCGGTCAGGAGGAAAGCTTCAGGCAGGTAGAGGCGCCGGTTGGCGGAGTCGTCGAGAGTGCGCTCGAGCAGATTGAGGGCGCTGTTGTCCCAGGCGATGCGGGGCAGGGCCGCGACTTGGCGCGTGAGGCTGTCGATGTTTTCGGCGGCGATGGGATTGCGCTTGAACGGCATGGCGCTGGATCCGACCTGCTTGGAACCGAAGGGTTCGCTCCATTCGCCGAAGGGGGGCGACTGGAGGATGCGCAGGTCGAAGGCGAACTTGTGGAGGCTTGCGCACAGTCCGGCGAGGGCATTGACGACAAGCCAGTCCTGCTTGCGAGGGTAGGTCTGGGTGGCGGCTTCGAAGGCTTGCAGGTCCAGTTTTGACATCACCCGTTCTTCGAGCTGGCGGGGGGTGAACTCGCTGTCGGAGAGAAGCTGACTGTAGCTGGCGCTGGTCCCGACCGCGCCTTTGACTCCTTTGCCGCGGATATTGTTGCGGACGCGCTGTAGCTCTTCGAGGTCGCCGAGCAGGTCCTGGCCGTGCTGGGCAAAGCGGTAGCCGACAGTGGTCGGTTCGGCGGGCTGGATGTGCGTAAAGGCGATGGCGGGCGTGTCGGCTTCTTCAGCGATTCGTGCGGCCAATGTGGCCAGCGCGCGCCGCAATCTTTCGATGATCTGGTCCAGGGCCGTGCGCAGACGCAGGGCGTCTACGTTGTCGAGTATATCCATCGACGTGGCGCCTAGATGGATAACAGGGCCGCCGACAGGGCACTGTTCGGCGTAGGTGCGGATCTCCGCCATGAGGTCGTGGCTGATTTCTTCTTCGATCTGCTGGGCGCGCTGGATGTCGATGTGGTCCTGGCGTGCGCGCAGATCGGCCACTTGCATGGCTGTGACCAGCCCGGCCTCGTATTGGGCTTCTGCGAGCGCTACCCAGACGCGGCGCATGAGTTTTCGCTTTTCGACCTCGCTCCAGATCCGGCGCATCTGTTCGCTGCCGTAGCGCCAGGTCAGTGGGGAGAGGTAGGACTCGTGAGTGAATGTGGTCATGGGGAGAAACACCAGGAGAGAGTGGTGAAGAGTGAAAAACGAGAGGATGGCAAGTCGATGGCCTCGTCCAGAACGCTGGTATCAAGAAACATTTGATCGGATCCTAGACGGTACAAGACTGCGTCCACGCGGCACGGGCAAGAGCGGTCAAGGGGACGACCCTCAAGATACAGAGGAGTTCGTCATCTCCCGTTGGTGTCGGCATGAACGCCAGCACCACCCGCTATTATCGCCTCTTGAAAGGCCCTTTCCAAATGTCTGCGGAAGCTAGTCAGTGGGTAAAAGAGGGGCGAAACTGATCCGCTCTTTCCACATCGGAGCGAAGAAGAACATCGACGCCGGGAAACCCATGTATACTTGCGTTCGTGGGCAAGCTAAAGAAACGCTACGCAAGACCCGACCCTTCTCAATAGATGCGCTTCACCTGTACCGCCCAGCCTGCATCTCGAACAGCTCGGCATAGCGGCCGCCCAGAGAGATCAGTTCACCATGGCTGCCGGCTTCAGCAATACGCCCCTCTTCGAGCACCAGGATATGGTCCGCCATGCGCACTGTGGAGAAGCGGTGGCTGATTATCAGCGCAGTTTTGCCGGCAACAAGCTGTCGGAAGCGCTCGAACAGGCGGTACTCCGCTTCTGCGTCCAGCGCTGCGGTCGGCTCATCCAGGATAACCAGCGCGGCATCGCGCACGAATGCCCGCGCCAGGGCGATCTTCTGCCATTCCCCGCCGGACAGTTCGACGCCGCCTTCAAAACGACGAGTTAGGGGCGTATCATATCCGTTTGGGAGCGCAGCGGCCACGTCGTCTGCGCCCGCCCAGCGCGCGGCGTGTTCCACATTCACGCCGGACCCATTTTCCTCCAGGGCCCCCATCTCGATGTTTTCCCGCATGGTCAGTGCAAAACGGGCGAAGTCCTGGTAGAGTACGGCGATCCGACCCCGCAACGATTTCAGGTCATACATTGCCAGGGGAATCCCGTCGAACAGGATCTCGCCATCGTCAGGATCGTACATACGCGTCAGCAACTTGACGAAGGTGCTCTTGCCGGCGCCGTTTGCCCCGACTAAGGCCGTCACTGCGCCACGAGGTAGCCGGGCATTTGCGTCTTCCAATACGGGCAGGTCGCTTTCAGGGTAGCGAAAATGGATGCCGCGCAGCTCGATCCCCTGAATCAGGTCAGTGGGCGCCTGCTTGCCCTGCGAGGGCGGCGGGAGCTCGACCGCCGGTCCTGCTTGATCCAGGAAGGAAAACAGCCCGCGCAAGTGCAGAAGAATCTCATACTGAAAGCCAAACCAAAACACCAGGTTCTGAAGGCGACCTTGGGTTTGAATCACGACGCTGAAGTAGAGCGCGATATCGCCCAGGGTGAGCTGGCCGGCAGCGGCCTGGACTGCCACGTACCAGAAGCCGCCTGCCAGCGCCAACGCATGCAGGGCAGTGAACCACGCGGACACGCGCAGATGCGACTTGCGGATCCGACTCATCTCCTCATAGGCCGTAGCGAACCGCGAGCGAAAGCGGCGCAGGAAGAAATCGCCCAGCCCGAAGACACGAATCTCTTTGGCAGCGGCCGGATCAGTCGTGACGCGAGCGCAGTAGTTCATTTCCCGCGCTGCGCGAGAGCGGTCATTCATCGCCTGGAACCTGGTCTCCTGCAGGCGCTTCTCTCCGATGAGGTGCGGCACGCTCAGCACTGCCAATATCACAGGCAATAGTGGGTGGAGGCGAGCCAGGAGGAGGAGCATGCCTCCCAGGGTGAGCGCCGTGCCAAGACCAAGCTGCAAATAGGCGACGAGCCGGGGTAGAAATAAGATAGCATCCTGAACCAGCCGCAACTGATCCTGGAAGGCGGGGCGCTCTATGCGCACAAGGTCTGTCAGTCGGATGCCGGCATCCATCAGGCGCCGATCCATTTCGGCGACCGCGCGATCTTCCAACCAGGCATTGAGTGTCTGCTGGATAGGTTCAAGGCCGGCCGGTATGACATAGGTCAGGGCGTAGAGAACGGCAAGCGCCAGCAGCGCGGAGACGCTGTAGGCCGCGCCGCTCACGGCGACGGCCAGACTGTCAACCACCAGCCTCAATAGCCATACCTGCAAGACTGGCACGAGACTGATGACGATCACGAACGCAAAATAGACGGCTACCATACGCGGCGCGGCCGCAGTCACCAGGGCCAGGCCGCGCCTCCACGCGCCCAGGGTGGATGAGAAGCCGCGCGCAAAGTTGGCGACGCGTTGCCACAGGTTTTTCACAGCTTCGCCGGCTCTCGTGAACAGTGTCATGGGCTTGGACCCACTGAATTCCGGCCCAGGTATTGGGCGGCCTGGAGCCGGAAGAGCCGGGCGTACTCGCCACCGAGGTCTATCAGTTCGACATGGTTGCCGGCTTCCTGAATGCGTCCGTCTGCCAGGTAGAGGATGCGGTCGGCCATGCGCACAGTGGAGAAGCGGTGGCTGATCAGGAGCGTAATGCGGTCACGGGTGAGTTCGTGAAAGCGTGTGTAGATTTCGTACTCGGTCTGCACGTCCAGCGAAGCCGTGGGTTCGTCGAGGACCAGGAGTCGGGCGTCACGCAGGTAAGCTCTGGAGAGGGCCAGCTTCTGCCATTCACCGTCAGAGAGTTCGCGGCCGCCAAACGCACGGCCCAGCTGCGTGTCCAGACCGTCCGGAAGCCGGTGCAACAGTTCAGCGGCGCCGGCGCGTTCAGCTGCGGCGGCGAGCCGCGTCGCATCATGCAGGAGGTCGATCTGGCCCATGCCGATGTTTTCGGCGGCGGTCAGCTCATAACGAACGAAGTCCTGAAAGATGACACCCATCTGACGGCGCAACCCGCTCAGATCGTAATCTTTCAAGTCGACGCCATTCAGCAGGATGCGCCCGGAGGTCGGGTCGTACAGCCGCAGAAGCAGTTTAACGATGGTAGTCTTGCCGGCGCCGTTGCGACCGACCAGGGCCACACACTCATCACTAGCCATGGAAAATGAAAGGTCGCGCAGCACCTGGTCGGCGTTGCCCGGGTAGGCAAAGGAGACATTCTCGAAGACGATGCTCTGGAACCGGAAGGGGAGGGCCGACATTGCGGCCTCAGTAGGCAGCGGCCTTTTGGGCGACGCGCCTGTTCCGTCGAAAGAGATGCCGTTCTGTGGCAGATCGGGGGGCGCCTCGATTATCCGAAACAGACTGGGCAGAAAGCCAAGCACGACCGGCAGGAGTCCGATCTCGGTGCCCAAGGCGATCAGGTTCACCTGTAGAACGGTGGCTGCACCGCCGTAAAGCGCCAGATCGCCGACAGTGCGCTCACCCTGCAAGATCAACCAGACGACATAGAGGTAAACCGCGGATGAGGCGAGGGTGGCCAGGATTGCAGCAAGCGAGACTTTGACGGCCAGAGGCCTGCGCATCTGGTTGAGCGACTCCGTGGTGCTGGCGAAAATGGAATCGTATCGACGGCGGAAGAACGGTCCCATCGCGTACAGATGTACATCTTTGGCCGAGTCCGGCGACAGTAGGACCTCGCGACTGTATTCGAGACGGCGCGATTCCGGAGTCTGGATATAGAGATGGCTGTTGGTACGCTCACTGTATTCCCATTGCCTCTTCATCTGCGGCAGCGCGGCCAGGATGAGCAGGAAGGGGATGAGGGGATGCAACGCAAACAACACCAGTGCCAGGCCGATGGCAGTGAACAGCTCTATCGCCGAACGCCCGACCAAAATGATCAGATTCAACGCGCCGCGCGGGGCGCGTTTGCGGGCCCGTTGGAGGTCGTCAGCGAAATCAGGATCTTCGAAGCGGGCCAAGCCTTGCATACGGTTGGCGGCGCGAATGATCTGCTCCGTTACAAAGCCGGTGAGCCGATCAGCAGCCAGGCCCTGAAATGTTGAAGAAAAGGGTTGGATGAGTTGGCCCAGAGCCAGTACTGCCGCAGCCAGTCCAATCCAGACTAACAGTGGAAGCAGCGCCGCAGCTGTATCCAGGTTTTCGAGCAGACCCAAGTCGAACGCGGCGCGGTCGATCACGACCCGTGTCAGCGCGAGTCGCAGAGGAACCAGAAGCGCCTGCAGCACCAGCAACATAATGAATCCAACCAGCAGGCGTGAACTGGATCGCCATACAAGACGTACGGCCAGCCTGAGGATTCGGGCGGTCTCTTGGATTTGCAGCAGGGTCGGCTTGAAATCAGCAGAATCCGACATCAAGGACGCTCCCACAGCAGGGCGAAGGATTCAGCGTGCCTGGTGCCAAAAAGGGGAACATGAATTCAGTTGTTGCGCCTTGAGTCGGGGTCTTTGCTGACTCTGGCCAGGATTCGGAAGGCGTTGCCGCGTTGTCGGCGGCGTCGCCACCTCAGGTCGGCTAGCCGCCGCGGCCGAACATATTATCGCGTTCCGGGCCGACGGAGACGTAGGAGACGGGAACGCCGGCCAGTTCGGAGATGCGGTTTACGTAGTCGCGGGCCTCGACGGGAAGTGCGGCCCAGCTGCCGCTGCCGGTTGTGGGTCCGGCCCAGCCGGGCATCTCTTCCCATAGCGGTTCGGCATGCATGAGGAGTGAGGTGTCGGGGACGGTGTCGGTTAGCACCGTGCCGTCCTCGAGGCGGTAGCCGGTGCAGATTTTGAGCGTTTCAATGCCGTCAAGGACGTCCAGCTTGGTGATGGCGAGGCCGGTCATGCCGTTAAGCCAGGCGGCGTAGCGGATAGCGACGCCGTCGAACCAGCCGCAGCGCCGCGGGCGGCCGGTGGTTGCGCCGAACTCCTGGCCGACGTCCTGCATGCGCTTGCCGATGTCGTCGTGCAACTCCACGGGGAAGGGGCCGTCGCCGACGCAGGTGCTGTAGGCTTTGCAGACGCCATAGACCTCGTCGAGAGAGCCGGCAGGGAGGCCGGCGCCGGAGGGGGCGAAGGCTGCGGTGGGATGGCTGCTGGTGACGTAGGGATAGATGCCCCAGTCGAGGTCGCGCATGACGCCGAGCTGCCCTTCGAGCAGAATATCGTTGTTGGCCTCAACGGCCATGCGCAGGATGGGCGCGGTGTCGACGATGCGAGGCGCCAACTGCAGGCGGAACTCCATCAGAAGATCGTAGACCTCGCGGCCGTCGACCGCCTGGCCGCCGAGAATCGTGAGCTTGCGATTGATGGTCTTCAAAGCGTTGTCGAGGCGTGCTTCCAGCCAGTCGGTTTGCAGGAGGTCGCCGATGCGCAGGCCGGAGCGGGTGGCCTTGTCGCTGTAGGCCGGGCCGACGCCGCGCATGGTTGTGCCGATGGTGTCGGCGCCGCGGGCCCGCTCCTCCAACTCGTCGAGCGTTCGATGGTAGGGCATGAGCATCTGGGCCCTGCTGCTGATCCAAAGGCGGTCGCAGCTGACGCCAATCGACTTGAGGTTGGCGATCTCTTCCAGCAGCGACTGGGGGTTGACCACGCAGCCGGTGCCGATGATGTTATGGACGTTCTCATAGAAGATGCCGCAGGGAATTATATGGAGTACGGTCTTGCCGAAGTCGTTTACGACGGTATGGCCGGCGTTGTCGCCCCCTTGGAAGCGTACAACGTAGTTGGCCTGTTTGGCCAGGTAATCGACGATGCGACCTTTTCCCTCATCGCCCCACTGGGCGCCGACAACGGCTGTGACAGTCATTCTAGTTCCCTGGATTCACTTGGTAGTTTGGCGCTTCTTTGGTAATGACGACGCTGTGCGGGTGGCTCTCGAGGTAGCCTGCCGGGCTGATGCGCACGAAGCGGGCCTTGCGCCACAGGTCGGGCAGACTCTGCGCGCCGACGTAGCCCATCCCTGAGCGAAGGCCGCCCAGAAGCTGGAAGACGAACTCGTTAAGAAAGCCCTTGTAAGGCACCTGCCCTTCGATGCCCTCAGGTACGGTCTTGCCGCCGATATCGGGTGAAGCGCCGTTGAGCGGCTGAGCGCTGGCATAGCGGTCTGCGGCGCGGCCTTTCATGGCGCCGATGCTGCCCATACCGCGGTACTCCTTGAAGGAGCGTCCCTCGCGGATGACGACTTCACCGGGAGATTCGTGCAGGCCGGCGAGAAGACTGCCGAGCATCACTGCAGAGGCGCCGCAAGCGAGAGCCTTGGTGATATCGCCGCTGTAGCGGATTCCGCCGTCGGCGATCAAGGAAACGCCGCAGGATTGGGCGGCTTCGGAGCAGGCGGCGATGGCGGTGAGCTGGGGCATACCGGCGCCGGAGACGATGCGAGTAGTACAGATCGAGCCTGCCCCGACGCCGACTTTGACCACGTCGGCTCCGGCCTCTGTCAGCATCTGCACGCCCTCGGTGGTGACGACATTGCCGGCCAGGATAGGCAGTTCCGGGAAGCGTGCGCGTACGGCCTTCACAGCGTCGATGACGCCTTGCGTATGGCCGTGCGCGGTGTCGACAGCGATCGCGTCCACGCCGGCGTTGACGAGGGTTTCGGCGCGCTGCAGACCCTGGGCGCCGACGCCGATTGCGCCGGCCACCAGCAGGCGGCCGCGGTCGTCCTTGGCGGAGTGGGGGAAGTCCTGCCGCTTGAGAATGTCCTTATAGGTAATCAGCCCTTTGAGGAAGCCGTCTGCGTCGACCAGGGGCAGTTTCTCGATACGGTAACGATGCAGGATCTCCTGCGCCTCTTCCAGCGTTGTGCCGAGCTGGGCGGTGATCAGGTTCTCTGAAACCATGAATTCGGAGATCGGGCGGTCGTGATCGGTGGCGAAGCGGACATCGCGGTTGGTGAGGATGCCCAACAACAGATTGTCGTCGTCGGTGATCGGTACGCCGCTGATATGGTAGCGGCTCATGACGGCTTCGGCGTCGGCCAGGCTGTTATCGGCCCGCAGCGTGATGGGATCGACGATCATGCCGCTCTCGCTGCGTTTGACCTTGTCGACCTCTTCCGCCTGCTGCGTCACTGAAAGATTGCGGTGAATGACGCCCAGACCGCCTTGCCTGGCGAGGGCAACTGCCAGCTCCGCCTCGGTGACGGTATCCATGGCAGCGCTGATAAGAGGAATATTGAGTGCGAGCTTGGGATGGAGTTGCGTGCTGATGTCGACTTCGGCGGGCAGTACGTCGGCAAAACCGGGCACGAGCAGCACGTCGTCGAAGGTCATGGCGTTCTGAGCGAACATGCCGTCGGCGACGGATTGACCTGCTGTGGACAGTGAGTCAGTGGCTTGGGGCGTGTCTTCCGATTCGGACTTAGGGGCGTAGGGAGATCCGTTGCGTGAACTCTCAATCACAGGAACAGTCATCAGATTTCCTCCCGGAGCTTGTTGGTTTCTGCTTGCGTTTCGTCTGATGTCGCGATAATCGTCCGCTCCTGGCACAAGATAGAACAGCGTGAACTGCCTTAATGCATTGTACCATCGGCGGGGAAGGGGGGGCGAATTGGAAGGGGTTTGACGGCAAGGGATCAGAGGCGTGGGATCAGGAGTGGGAGACTCGCTTCTTGGTTTTCGCGGGGGCTGATGCCGGTTGGAAAAAGGATCTCAGCGAAGCAAAATTGTGAGTTTTCTGAAGGGTTCCGAATCGAAAGTTTCCGAATGGCTACAGCATGTGCCTATTTGAAGCGGCGGGCCAGTTCATCTTCAACGTCCGCCCAGGAAAGCCCCTTGTGCTCCAGGAGGACCAAACTGTGGTAGACCAGATCGGCCATTTCCGATACCAGCCGCTCTTTGTCCTCGTCGAGGGCAGCGACGACGACTTCGACCGCCTCTTCGCCGACCTTTTGGGCGATTTTACCTGTCCCGGCGGCAAAGAGCCGGGCTGTATATGATTCCTTCGTAGGGTTGGCTTTGCGGTCGGCGATGGTGGCGGAAAGGGCGTTGACAGGTTCGGACATTTGGCGATCCATTATGTTCGATTGGGAGTAATCAGGTTTGTTTACGGTGAGGAACCGGCGCCTTCAGTGCGCAATTAGTGAGTAAAGGTCCTGCCTGTAAATGACTGGCCTCGCATGTCTCTCAAGACAATTTCTTCGCCCAGGGCTCGGCGAATCTCTTCGCACGGCTCTTCGTCGGCGATCAACAGCAGAAGTTCCCTGGCGCGTGTCATGGCAACGTAGAGTCGATCCAGCTCCAGTTGACGCGACTCCAGGTCTTGATTCGCGTCGGAATCCTGCTGCTCGTCGGCAGTGCCACCGCTGTCTTCAGGAAACTGAGTTGAGCCCAGACGGGGAAGGAAGACAGCCCGAAACTCCAATCCTCTGGCCCGGTCATAGGTGCCCACTCTGATTCCATCACCCGCAAAGCCATCACGAGTGAGTCGGGCGCAGGCGATGCCTTGACTCTGTAGGAATCTGATGATGGCGTCGACCTGGTTGTTGTGCTTCAGGAAGACCGCGATCTCATTTGCATTGTATTTTTCGGCTGCAATGATTTCGCGAATCCTCTCGCACAGAAAGGTTACTTCGCAATTGCTGTCAACAAGGGCAAAATTCGGTTTCTCGTCTTCACCTTCATCAAAGCCCAGTTCGGCGTCAAGAATGTACTTGTCGCCTTCATGGTCCAATGCAACCATTTCGCGGCCCCGTACTCGTTTGGCGGCGCGATAGACGGCGGGCACATTTCGGTAATTCTTACTGAGAACTTGCGCCCTTCCGGCAATATCAAGGCCGGTCCAGCCGAGCCGGTAACCGCCGGCATAGATACGCTGGGCCGGGTCATCCAATATGAGAATTCCATCTTTGGGAACAGGGTTTTCGGGGTCCCCCGCGACGAGGGCGCGGACTAGCTGCAACTCGACCAAGGTCACATCCTGCGCTTCATCCACAACGACGCAGCGGTAGGGGGCTTGTGAGAGTCTTTGGACGGCGTCTCTGGCTCGAATCCTCTTGTCAGCGAAGGGAACCGCGTTGCGTTCACTCAGTTTCCCTGCCCAGAGTTCATACAGTTCCCATACCAGCTTGCGCAGGTTTTGAGATAGCGAGCGCTTGCGCCCTATGCGTTCGACGGAAAGATAGTCGTCAAGGCTCTGCAGCCCGTTCCCCTTGATCACTCTCTCAATCTCTTCTTTCAGGTAGTCCTGGCTAATTCTCTCCAAAGGGGAGCCGGCAACGAGTTCCCGGCAAGCGGCTTCGAATGTCTGGTCAACCAGAGAGAAATGTGCCGGAGACCAACTGTCGTATTTGTAAGCAATCCTGTCGATGTTGGCGAACTCGACATTCGTGGGGGCCATTGGGAGTTGATGAAAGCGCCTTTCGAGTAGTTCGGCAAGCGATCTGCTGTTCGCGGTGAAGAGCACTTTTTCATCGGGATATCGACGGGCCAGCTCCGCCAGTCGATGGAGCCCAATCACCGTTTTGCCCGTGCCGGCCGCGCCGCGAATGCGGGCGGCCCCCGACCAGTGGCGACTGACTAGAGGTTTCTGGTCAGGATGGAGGAAGAGCTGCCATTCCTCAAAGTCGCCGCTGAACACGCGCCGAATCAGATCCTGGACGAGGCGTGGGTCGGGTGGGGCAGATTCTGATGCCAGAGGCGATTGGGGCGGACTGCCCAGTTCTTCCCCTGTCAGGTCAGCCAGCGTGGGTTGATGCGGGTCTCCATTGGAAGCGCGCTTCAAGGACAGCGGAATGTCAGGCACTGAAACCTGTAGATCGGCAAGATCTTCAGAAGCCAGATCGACATAATGATTTCGTCTATCGGCCCAGTCATACATGGCATCGTGGTGCCCTGCATTGACAAAGACGAATTGGCCGTTGTCTACTGCCAGGAGAATGCGAAGTTCCTGTGAAGCCCTTATTGACCAGAGGTTGCTCTTGGTACCGCCGCCGAGCTTCTCGAAATTGAGTCCAGGGGTTGCCGGATCCTCGGCGAACTGGGACACAGCGGTGACGAAACGCGACTGGTCCTGCGGGGTCAGCCGCCTGGTGTGGCCGATTTGCCGGTTGAAGGAGCGGGTCATAGCCAGCTCTACACTGTCCATCTCTACACCCTAAATTCTTCGGACGCGCCGGCAATCCGATTCTGCCAGAACTCCTTTGAGGGAAGCAGTCCTCCGAGCAGGCCGCTGCCAGGGCAGACGTAGCCTTCTCGAATTGCGGACCGGTCAGGTGATGGCGTCTTCCGGCAGGCGCACGGGAACGCCGCGTTCAGTCAGGTGCCGCTTTACGTCCATCACCTGAAGCTGGCGGAAGTGGAAGAGGCTGGCGGCCAGGGCCGCTTCGGCGCCCCCATCGGTGAGAGCGGCGGCGAAATCCTCCGGCCGGCCGGCGCCGCCGCTGGCGATAACCGGAATGTTGACGGCGTCGGAGATGGCGCGCGTGAGAGTTACGTCGTAGCCCTCCTGCGTGCCGTCGCCGTCCATCGAGGTCAGCAGGATCTCACCGGCGCCGAGCGCTTCCACTTTCTGGGCCCATTCGACGGCATCGAGGCCTGTGTTGATGCGGCCTCCACTTATAAATACGTCCCAGCCTTCGGCGGCGTCGCGGCGGCGGGCGTCGATGGCGACGACGATACACTGGCTGCCGAAGCGGCGGGCGCCCTCGCTGACAATCTCCGGGTTGCGCACGGCGGCGCTGTTCACGCTGACCTTGTCGGCTCCTGCCAGCAGGATGGCGCGCATGTCGTCGACGTTGCGAATGCCGCCGCCGACGGTGAACGGGATGAAGACGGTATCAGCGACGCGCCGTACCATTTCGGCGACGATGTCGCGTGCCTCGTGCGTGGCCGTGATATCCAGGAAGACCAGTTCATCGGCGCCTTCCCGGTCGTAAACGTGGGCCTGTTCTACCGGATCGCCGGCATCGACCAGGTCTACAAAGTTGATGCCTTTGACGACGCGTCCATCCTTGACGTCGAGGCAGGGAATGATTCGTTTGGCCAGCAAGGTTACCTCCGATGGCGGCCGGCGCCGCGCGGCGCCAACAGCCGCTCGCGACCGGTTCGACAGTTTGTACTGGTTACCCGTCTCTTTCAATTCCTCGCATACCGGCGTCGATCAGGCGGGCGGCGGCGCGCCAGGCGGGGATCTGCTCCGGCGAAGTTTCGAGCAGGAGGGCTTTCGCCTCCTCCAGGCTGCACCAGCGGCACTCGCTGTGGTTATGATGGCCGAGCCGCACGTCCCCGTCCCCGATCTCGGCCAGGAAATAGGTGATCGAGCGCTGGACATCGTAGCCGCGAATGTGGACGGTAAAATCGAGGACGGTCGGACAGTTTTCGAAAACCTTCAAAATCGGCAGCCCAGTTTCTTCGGCGAATTCGCGGCGAGCGCAGTCGAGGTCGTTTTCCCCCTGTTCAACGCCCCCGCGCGGGAACTGCCATTCCTCAAAAAAGTGGTTATAGAGCAGAAGCAACTGGACCTCGTCCTTGGCGGCGGTTGATTCGCCGGGGCCACAACGCAACGGGATAATCCCGGCGCTGCGGCGCACACGGGCCGCATTGCCAATTTCGATGGCGTCCGGCAGTTCAAGGGCGTTGGTGTAGAGGGCCTGGCCGATAATCACGCCGTCAATGCCATAATGTTCATGCCGCTTGAGGGCGCGGATGTCGTCGAGCCCGGCGACGCCGCCGCTGGCAATGACTTGCATACCGGTCAGGTCGGCCAGTGTCGCTGTCGACTGCACGTTGACGCCGCTGAGCAGGCCATCGCGGCTGATGTCGGTGAACAACGCCAGCTCCACGCCCAGAGCGGCCATGCGGTGCCCCAGTTCGACCGCGCTCACCTTACTGACCTGCTGCCAGCCGTGCGTCGCGACCATGCCATCCTTAGCATCAAGCCCAACCACGACCCGGGAAACGCCCCAATGCTCGAGAGCGATACGCACCAGCTCCGGGTCGCGCACGGCCGCGGTGCCCAATATGATTCGGTCAGCCCCCAGGGAAAAGGCCAGTTCGATGTCCTCGACGCTGCGCAGCCCGCCGGTAAACTGAATCGGAATATCGACCGCCTGCCTGATCTGTATGAGGCGCTGAAGGTTTATGGGAAGTTTCCTGTCAGTAACCGACTCTTCAGGATCTTCGCCGGGTTCAAGGCCCTGATCAAATTCGCCGGTGGCTCCCCCGGCCTCAAGCGCGTCGGGAGAAAGGCGCTGAACTTTGGGATGGAAGTCGGTTTCGCCGCCGAAGGCGCCGTCCAGGTTGACGACATGCAGCCATTCCGCGCCGAGGTTCTCCCAGTGGCGGGCCATCTGGGCCGGGTTTTCGCTGAAAACTGTCTCAGCGTTTGGGTCGCCGCGGCGCAGGCGTACACAGCGTCCTTTTCTCAAGTCGATTGCGGGATAGATGCGCATGGTGCTGTCTATTTCATTCCGTAGTTGAACGGCGGCAGGCCGTCAGTGTCGCATTTACGGGAAAGGTTTGACGTATCTTCAAAGTCCGGGATTCTCAGGCGTGACTCTCAACGGTTGTGGCCTGGTAAATCGCTTCATCGAGTTCGGCCTGCAGTTCGATCAGGGCCTCCTCGCCCAGGATCCCTTCGCGTGACAAGTCGTCGAGAGCAATTCGCTCGGCGCGCAGGGCCTCTATCCGAGCCAGCGAAACGATCTGTTCGCGCAAGTCGGGCTGACTGGCCAGAAGCTCGTCAATCTGGCTGCTAACGTGTTCTTCGCGCGCGGTCAGCTCTGCCTTGACTGTTGTATAAGCCGTGGGGATGAGCGCGCCATCGCGGTAGAGCCGGTCAATATAGCCGATGGCGGAACGGATGGCAAGCAGCTGGCCCTGGATGCGTTCATATTCGGCGGGCTGCTTGGCTTCCTGTGTCAGACCCAGCCGGGAAAGCAGCCCTGAAATGGAGATGGCCTGCACCAGGATCGTAAAAAGAACGACGGCAAATGTCATCGCCAAAAGCTGCGGCCGGTCGTCGATCGCGGCGGGCAGACTCAGGGCAAGCGCCACGCTGATGGCGCCGCGCAGTCCTCCCCACGACATGACCAGGAGGAAGGGGGCAGGAAGACTACGACGGAAGAGACGAGCCGCGCCGCCCAACAGATAGACAACGAGGAAGCGCGCCCCCAAGACAGCAACGACTGCGATCAGCGAGGGTACGAGATATTTGAGCAGCTGCTCCCACTCCACGCTGATCCCGAGCAGGATGAAGATAAAGGAGTTGGCGAGAAATGCGATGTATTCCCAGACGGTGAAGAGCACCATCTTGGTGGAAGGGGTCATGCCGCGGGGGCCTATATTGCCGTTGACCAGGCCTGCCACCACGACAGCCAGGACACCGCTGAAGTGGAACTGTTCCGCCAGGATGAAGCTGCCGTAGGCGAGAATGGTCGTCAGCGTTACCTCGATCAGATGGTCGTCGATATGCTCGATTAACTTGGCGACGGCGTAGCCGAGGATTCCGCCGATGGCGAGACCGCCGACCGACACCCTCAGAAAATCCACCACGCCCTCAAGCGGATTGAGCGTGCCTTCCAAGGCCAGGGCAAGCATGATGTGGAAGATGACTACGGCGGTGCCGTCATTGAAAAGACTCTCGCCTTCCACGAGCGTCATCAGCCGTTTGGGCGCGCCGACGGAGCGGAAGGTGGCGACGACGGCCACAGGGTCGGTAGCGGAGATCAGCGCGCCGAAGATGAGGGCGGCAGGCAGGGGCAGCACGCCGGCGATTACCAGGACGGCGGCGATGATACCGGTGCTGAGGAGAACGCCTGGCACGGCCATAGCCACGATCGGCGTCAGGTCGACTTTCAGATCTTTCAGCTGCAGGTGGAAAGCGGCTTCAAAGATGAGCGGCGGAACGAAGAGGCCGAGCACCAGTCCCGGCGTCAGCTCCAGGTGCAAGCCGCCGCGAAATGCCAGAACCAGCCCGGCGACGACCAGCGCCACAGTGTAGGGCAGCCGTATGCGGCGCACGGCCATTGCCACAAGCAGCACGACTGCCAGGACCTGGACGATTTCAAATTCCAGCTCAAAAAAAGTTTCCACGACCTACTCCACTGCTGCAAAGGGGCGGCCTGTCTTCATTGGCCCGCCATCAGGTTGATCGTCCGCCTGGCTTAGATCAGGCGAAGCCGCGCCCCTGGGAATGTGCGGCACACCAGGAGGGACGGCGAAATCTTCAACGAACTGCCCGTACTGCACACAGGCGACAGCGGCAAACGAGAGCTGCTGCCAGTCCTGCAGAGGAACGGTGGGCAGGCCCAGCAGGTGCGCCCGGTAGAGGCTGAGAGTCAGACCGTGGCCGACGAGCGCCAAGGTCTCCTGGGGATAGAGAGAGGCCCACTCGTCGATCCCGTTGCGGAACCGGGTTAGAGCGTCTGAGGCCGTTTCCCAGCCGGCGACGGATTCGCGAGGGCGGCAGAACACTTCTGCGACCCGGCCTGTATAGTCGTCTGTCCACTCGGGGGTGCGGTGCAGCTCATTAAAGCGAGCATCCTCCTCCACCGGCAGCTCTCTTTTCTGTAAGAGCGGTGCAACGGTCAGACGGGTCTTCGGTTCGCTGCTTAACAGCAGCCGATCGACATCGTCCCAGAACGGCTGGCAGGCGAGCGTTTCGGCCTGCTTAACGCCGAGCTCATCCAGCTGCCATAGGGCGGCGTCAGTGTCTGGAACCTGCCGCGTGCAGGCGTGGGCGATGAGATAGAGTTTGCGTGGCTTATGGTTTTCGGTCGCAGTCAAAGAAGTACCTGACAGTTCCAGCGCAACGTCTGCCTTGGATCCCCGTGGCTTTCTCCCAAGCACAGTTCGCACAGTGCCAAACAGACGGATACAGATTCTTGCACTCGTGCGTCAGCTGCCGACATCCGGCTGGCCCTCCACCGTCTTAATAAAATTGCTGAGGATATGCAAACCGACTGTATGGCTTTTCTCCGGGTGACATTGGATACCCCAGGCATTGCGGTGGCGGACGATGGACGGATAATCTACACCGTAATCGGTGAGTGTGAGGACGGCATCCGTCTCGGCGGCATCGCAGAAATAGCTGTGAGCAAAATATCCGTAGGCGCCATCGGGAACGCCTTCCAGCAGCGGATCGGGGCGCTGCTGGTGTAACTGGTTCCAGCCAATTTGAGGAATGCGCAGACTGCGGCCGTTGCGGTGTGGGTCCGGCATTTTGTCGGGGAAGCGGCGAACGCGGCCGGGGATCAGATGGAGCCCCTCGTGAATGCCCATCTCCTCACTCTCGTCGAAGAGCATCTGCATTCCAACGCAGATACCCAGGAGAGGCAGACCTGCGGCCACGCTGTCCAGAAGAGGCGCTTCGAATCCCTGGCGTCGCAGATTGTTGACGCTATCTCCGAAGGCGCCCTGGCCCGGCAGGACAAGAGCCCGCCAGCGGCTGAAATCGACGGGGTGGTCGACGATATCGACCTGGATCCCAAGGGGGGCGGCTACGGTCTCGAAGGATTTGTAGACACTGCGCAGGTTTCCAACGCCATAGTCGACAATAGCGATCATTGCGAACGGGACAAACTCTTTTCCATAGCGATGGCAAAGTTGCGCACCAGCGGCGGTGGAAACTCCTCACGAAAGATGGCGGCTGTCAGTTCACGAATCCGGGTCTCGGCTCGTTCAGCCTCCTGGCTGCTGAGCCGCTCGTCGCGCACGACGTTGTCGAACTCCTCCTCGCGCAGTACGAAGACCCGTTTGTCGGCATTATACCAAATCGCGAGGATCAGATCCGAAGTGCGGTAGGCTTTGTCTTCGCGTTGCAGCGGCCTGCAGACAGGGAGGTAGAGGCCAATGGCGGTGCCTTCGGCGTCAAAGTACTTCTCGACCATTTGATCCAGGTCGGGGAGCCAGAAGCGAAACCAGACGTAGCCCGGCGCGCCGATAACGGTATCGAGCAGTTCGAGGGTGGGCGCGTTTTCAGTCCAGGCGGCGCGTTCGACCAGCAGCGAGTTGAACCACTCGGCTCGATAGTCGGTCATCGCGGCCTGGTGGTTCCAGTCTCCGCTGATAAACGATTTGAACATTCGTTGGGACGACTCGGCTGTCTCGGTCATCATTTCACTTTCAGCTGCAGTCCGATTAAGGGACAGCCAGTGAAGTTACGTCAGTATTTCCTGACGATAGTGCGGTAGGCGTTGGGCTCGCGAAACTGGATCAGTTGACGCTCTTCGCGGATGGCTCGCACGCGATCCAGATCAATGGTCGCGACCGCATAGCCTTCCATCGGCTCTTCCAGGACCGTGTAGAGCTCTCCGTCCGGCCCCGCGAGAATGGAGTCGCCGGCGAACTGCATCGTTGGCTCCTCGCCGACACGGTTTGCTGCGGCGACGAACAGGGCGTTCTCGGTGGCGCGGCTGACGATATGCGCCCGCCACTGTTCATGGTGCCCAATTTCCCAGTTCGCGGGCAGGACGATCAGTTCAGCGCCGTCAAGGGTCAGACTGCGGGCCGCTTCGGGAAAGATCAGGTCGGAGCCGGCCATGAGGCCGAAGCGCCCCCAATCGGCATCGACGTTGATGAATCGGAAGCCGGAACGGTAGACCTGGCGCTCCTCACCCAGAAGATGCACCTTATGGTAGGAGGACATGAGGTCGCCGTCCGGGCCCAGACAGGCCAGGCCGTTGTAGAGTATGCTCTCGACCTTCTCTTTGATCACCAGTCCGAAGACGATATGCGTGCTGAAGTCATCGGCCCTTTTGGCCAGGTAGTTTGTGGCGTGGCCCGGCACCCGCTCCGCCAGTGTCGTGGCGCGCAGTCCCAGCTCGGTCCCTGTATAGCTCAGCTCCGGAAAGACGATCAGGTCTGTCTGCTGTGTCGAGCAGATACGCTCGACAAACTCCCCCATTTTGCGCAGATTTTCCTCGGCGCTATTGAGCCCGGGGGCCATTTGCACGAGGGCAACAGTGATTTCACGAGCCATTCAGAAACTCCGGTGGGGCTGAGACAGATCTCCTGGAACGAAACCAGACCAGTATAGCACGGTTGACTCCTTTCCCCATCTTTCGCGTGCTGTGTTAGAATTTCACCGCAAGGCAGAAAGGAGAACTTAAATGCCTGAAAACAGTTCGATTTTCAGACGGATCACTGGGCGAACATGGATCATTCTGCTGGTGGCGGCTGTCGTGATTCCGCTGGACCAGTGGACGAAGGAGCTGGTCCGTCAGAATATCGCGAAGTTCGACTATATCATTCCGATTCCGGCGCTGGGCGAGTATTTTGTCTTCGAGCATGTGGACAATTACGGCGCGGCGTTTGGCATATTGCAGGGCGCGGGCAGTGTCTTCATCGTCATTGCAGCGGTGGTGACGGTTGGCGTCTTCTACTACGCAATTTGGCATCTGCCCGACAATCAGACGCTGATTCGGGTCCTGCTCGGGTTCCAGGTTGGCGGTGCGCTGGGCAACGTAATCGACCGCATCATGCAGGGGTACGTAACCGACTTTGTCAAGGTCGGTGTGCCCGGTGTCTACTACTGGCCAAACTTCAACATCGCCGATTCCTCCATCGTTTGCAGCGTAATCGCATTGGTGGTCGTCATCCTCTATCAGGACGCCCAGATCGCCAGGCAGGGTAAAGAAGAGAGCATCGAAATCGGTGCAGCCGGTTCATCGGAGGCGTAGCCAAAGGGAGCGGGTGGACAACGAGAGCCAAGAGGTGCGCCAATTCACCGTTCCCCCGTCTGCAGCCGGCCAGCGCCTTGATCGCTGGCTGACCGACCAGTTCGAGGAGGAAAGCCGCAGCGCAATCCAGCGCTGGATTTCCGAAGGGCTGGTCACCGTCGACGGGAAGCATCCCGGAAAAGCCGGAATACCCCTGGAAGCCGCAGCAGTTATCGAGGTCGTAGAACCACCGGCACCGGTGGAAACAGCACTGCGGCCTGAAGACATCCCTCTCAACATCATATTTGAAGATAACAACCTGCTCGTCATCGACAAGCCGGCCGGACTGGTGGTTCATCCTGGGCCGGGCCACCCAACAGGCACCCTCGCAAACGCGGTTCTGCACCATTGTTCAGAGTTAGAAGGGATCGGCGGAGAGAAGCGGCCGGGCATCGTTCACAGGCTGGACAGAGGCACGTCCGGCTTGATCGTCGTGGCCAAGAATGACGCGTCGATGCGCCTTTTGCAGGAACAGTTCGCCGACCGCACCGTGTACAAAGAGTATCTGGCGCTGCTGGAGGGCAGAGTCGAGCCGCCGCGTGGCCGAATCGACGCGCCGGTCGGCCGCCATCCGACGCGGCGGCAGCGCATGGCGGTGTTGCCGGCTCCTGCCGGACCAGGAGGCACGGCAGGTCGTGGCAGGCAAGCGGCGGGCGCGCGCGAAGCCGTGACCGAGTACGAGTGCCTGCAGGTCTACGAGGACCAGTCAAGCGGGCAGACGGCCCGTTTTTCACTGGTGCGCGCCGTTTTGCACACGGGACGCACACACCAGATACGGGTCCATTTCGCCTGGCGCAAACATCCCGTGGCCGGTGACACGGAGTACGGGTATAAGCGGCCGCGCCTGTCGCTGAAGCGGCCATTCCTGCACGCGCACCGGCTGGGCCTCCGCCTGCCAGGGACGGAAGAGCAACGCGTGTTCGAGTCGCCGCTGCCTGCCGAGCTGCAGCACATTCTGGACCGGCTGGGGGAGTGACTATAGATGATCGACAAGCTCTATAAGATCGCCGAAGGATTGAACAACCGCTTCCAGGACTGGGACGATCCCTTCTATATTGTCACGCGGCTGGCCGAGGAGTGCGGCGAAGTGGCCAGCCAGGTGAGCCATTTCGAGCGCAATGGTGTAAAGGCGCTGATACTGGGAGCGCCTGACCGGGCCGCGTTCGCGAAGGAGCTGCAGGACGCAGTGCGGGCGGTGGTGCAACTGGCGATCCACTATGAGCTTGAGTCGGAACTGGAGGCTTCGGTCGACCGGTCCTATCAGGAGATAGTCATCGAAGGTATAGTCGATCCGCTGCCAGAGGAGCTGGAAGGCAGGGGCGGAAAAGGCTGAGAGCAGACTATAACCGTTAGAAGCTGCAAAGAGTCGTAGGAACTGCGCAATGCGGAGGCCCGCAGTGGTGGCGGCTCGCTGCAGTGAATTGACCTCATCCCCACTATGTCGAGCGCCGGTCGTGCCAAAGTGACCGCACCTGCCGCAAGAGAGGCCCCGGCATCGGGGGCGCCGGGTCCCTAGCGCCGAGGGTCACTCGCCGTCTGTTTCGATATAGATGCCGGAGCCGATAACCATCTTCTGTTCCGAGTTGGGCAACTGGAAGCTCACGGCGTAACCGAGCTTCGGAGGGCCGTCGCCACCGAATGGCGACTATGACCATTTGCCTCCCGACTTGATTGGACAGAACAGGGATGCTGCCCGACCCCGCACGATGCAGTAATGCGGTCTTCAGTATGCATTTGCTATGACAATAGAATTGGCGCCGCCGGCCTGAATTCAGACGTTCTCCCAGATTAGTAAAGGACATTACGGCTGTGAAAAACCGTTCGGGCAGGCTCACCGAAAATTCCTTGAGAATCCTTCTTCTGGCCGCTGTTTTGGCCGCGTTAACTCCTCTTTCCATCCACAGAGATAGTGTCATTTCTGCACAGACCGAATCTTCAACAGATTTGGACGCGCCAAGTTTTTTGAGTGTGTCCGCCAGCCCCGAAGCGGTAGAGCTTGGTTGGACGGAGGTCTCAGGCGCTGAAAGGTACGACCTCCGGGCATGGTGGGAGGGCGCCGACGGCTGGCAGCGGATTGACGACGGCGACTTGAAGGACACGTCGTTTAACCACGAAGACGTGACCGTGGGGAGGAAATACCACTACATTGTCGCCGCGCTGGACAGCGACGGGAAACGGGGCGCGTGGTCTGAAAAGCTCTACGTGATCGTACCCGAATCTTCGGAGACATTGACTGCGCCGACACTCATGGCAACGTCCACATCGACAACAACGATTGACTTAAGCTGGGATGCGGTCCCCGGCGCTGTCAGGTACGATTTGAGAGTGTGGTGGGACGGCCTCACCGACTGGCAGCCCCTTGACGACGGAAACTTAACCGGCACATCTCATCCCCATATTGGGCTTACGCCCGGCAGGACATACCACTACATAGTCCGTGCCGTGGACGCCGAGGGGGAGTTTAGCAGCTGGACGCAACTGGAGCATCAGTTGTCTCAGCCGGTTTCGGACGAGCTGACCGCGACGCCGACTTCTACACCGACTCTGCTGCTCACTGCGACGTCAACGCTTACGCCTGCGGCTTCGGCAACGCCTACGGCCACAGAATCACCAGAAGTTACGGTTACGGCGACGGCAGCTGTGACTGCGACAGTGACTGCGACAGTGACTGCGACAGTGACAGTGACTGCGACAGTGACGCCAACGGCGACGCCTACAGCATCTCCGCTGTCTGCGCCTACGCTTGTGGCGGAGGCCGGCGCGGGCTTGATTGCGCTCAGGTGGGAGGCGGTAACGAACGCCGTGAGCTATCAACTGTTAATCTGGGACAGTGGGGCGGGAACTTGGCGCCGCCTTGTCGAAGACGATTTGACCGGCACGTCGTACACGCACAGAGGACTTACCGCAGGCACGACCCATTACTATGCAGTTCGTGCCGTGGGCGCGGACGGCGCACGGAGCGAATGGTCGAATCGGCCGTCCGCGACCGTACGCGAGTCCTCGTCTATTCCGGTAGAACCGGAGGAGAGGGCCGCGCTGGTGGCCCTCTACGAGGCAGCGGACGGCGCCAACTGGGAGCGCAGTGCCAATTGGCTGAGTGACGAACCGGTCGGTAGCTGGTACGGGGTCTCTACAGATAGTAGCGGTCGCGTTGAAAGGATTAGCCTCCAGGGAAATGGGTTGCGTGGGCAGTTACCGGACCTGGGCGCGTTCACCAGCCTCACGCAACTTTCCCTCGGAAACAACGAGTTGAGCGGGCCAATTCCAGATCTGAGCGCTCTCGCCAACTTGAGGCGGGTAAGGTTCAGTTATAACAAGCTGAGCGGGCCAATCCAGAACTTGGACGCGCTCCCCAACCTGACGCATCTTTCCCTCAATGACAACGAGTTGAACGGGTCAATTCCAGACCTGAGCGTTCTGCCTAACCTGACGTGGTTGGAGCTTAGTCGTAACAAGCTGAGCGGAACGATCCCGGATCTGGGTGCGCTCACCAACCTGACCTTCATATACCTCAGTTCCAACAAGTTGAGCGGGCCAATCCCTGACCTGAGTCCACTCACCAACCTGAGATTGTTGACCTTCGGCAACAACCAGTTGAGCGGGACTATCCCGGAATTGAGTGCACTCACCAAACTGACGCGGCTGTACCTTGGGAGCAACCAGTTGAGTGGGTCAATCCCGGACTTGAGCGCACTCACAGAACTGGAGGTCTTGTCGCTTCGCAGAAACCAGTTGAGCGGGCCAATCCCGGATTTAAGCGCGCTCTCCAACATGATATGGATGGACCTCGAGTCCAATCAGCTGAGCGGGGCAATACCGGACCTGGATGCACTTACAAACCTGACGACTCTGGAACTCAATGACAACCGGTTGAGTGGGCCAGTCCCTGAACTGGGGGCACTTGCAAGTCTGACATGGCTGAATCTCGCCTCGAATCAGCTGACCGGGCCGGTCCCTGATCTAAGTGCTCTTAACGGCCTGAGTACCCTGCAACTCGAATCCAACGATTTGACCGGGCCAATTCCCGATCTTAGCGCTCTCACCAATCTGACATGGCTGAATCTCGCCTCGAATCAGTTGACCGGGCCAATCCCTGATCTAAGCGCTCTGGACAGTTTGGAAGTACTGTCCTTAGGGTCAAATCAGTTGACAGGGGCGATACCGGAGTTGAATACACTTTCCAATCTGACATGGCTGTCCTTCGGGTCAAATCGGTTGACCGGGCCGATTCCCAATCTGAGCGCACTTTCCAACCTGTCAGTGTTGTCTTTGGATTCCAACCAGTTGTCTGGGCAGATTCCGGACCTGCGTGCACTCTCTGGGCTTACTGAACTGTTGCTCGGTTCTAACCAGTTGACCGGGCCGATTCCCAACCTGAGCGCGCTGTCCAACCTGTCAGTGTTGTCTTTGGAGTCCAACCAGTTGTCTGGGCAGATTCCGGACCTGCGTGCGCTCTCTGGGCTTACTCAACTGTTGCTCGGTTCTAACCAGTTGACCGGGCCGATTCCCAATCTGAGCGCGCTGCCCAACCTGTCAGTGTTGTCTTTGGAGTCCAACCAGTTGTCTGGGCAGATTCCGGACCTGCGTGCGCTCTCTGGGCTTACTCAACTGTTGCTCGGTTCTAACCAGTTGACCGGGCCGATTCCCAATCTGAGCGCGCTGCCCAACCTGACGACTCTGGACCTTTCGGAAAACGAGTTATGTCTGCCTGGGAGTTCAGTCCTGTCCGGTGTGAATGAAGTCGCGGCCGCTCACGTCAGAAGCCTCAATCTTCCTGCCTGCCCCGACCCAACGACGGAAGATAGGGCCGTTTTGGTCGCGTTTTACGAGTCAACGAACGGCGCGAACTGGAAGCGCAGCGACAATTGGCTGAGCGACGAGCCGACCTGGACCTGGTACGGCGTCATAACGGATGAGAGCGGTCGAGTTGCCGGATTGTTTCTCGAGGAAAATGGGTTGAGTGGGCCGTTTCCGGATCTGAGCGCACTCACTAACCTTACCAGGATAGACTTTAGTTTCAACCAGTTGACTGGGTCAATCCCGGATCTGAGCGGCCTCTCCAACCTCGAGTGGCTGGAAGTCAATGACAACCAGCTGAACGGGACGATCCCTGATCTGAGCGCGGTCCCCAAGCTGACGCGGCTGGACCTAGGTGAGAACCAGTTGAGCGGGACGATCCCAGACCTGAGCACGCTCTCCAACCTTTCGAAAATTTCCTTCGGTGCCAACAAGCTGAGCGGGCCGATTCCCGATCTGAATGCACTCACCAAGCTGGAACGCCTGGTCCTCAGTTACAACGAGTTGACCGGCCCGATTCCTGATCTGAGCGCACTTACCGTCCTGAAAGTGCTGGCACTCAATAACAACCAGTTGAGCGGGACGATTCCAGACCTGAGCACGCTCTCCAGCCTTTCGACAGTTTCCCTCGGTGGTAACAAGCTGACAGGGACGATTCCCGCTCTGGGCCCACTCGCCAAGCTGGAATACCTGTACCTCAGTAGCAACGAGTTGACAGGTCCAATCCCTGATCTGAGCGCACTTACCGGGCTGACAGAGCTGGCACTCAATTACAACCGGTTGACCGGGACTATCCCTGATCTGAGTGCACTCATCAAGCTGGAGTCGCTGGACCTCACCTCCAACCAATTGACCGGGCCAATACCCGGCCTGGATTCCCTCACCAGTCTGGAAACTCTGGTCCTTGGCCACAACCAGTTGACAGGACCGATCCCGGGCTTGAGCAATTTGACCAGCCTGACGTGGCTGGACCTTAGCCACAACCAGTTGACCGGGACGATCCCCGAACTGAGTGGTCTCGCCAGCCTGGGGGAACTGTACCTTAATCACAATCAGTTGACAGGGCCGATACCAGATTTGACGGCTCTAACCAATCTAGCGTTCTTGAATCTCGGTGACAACCAGTTGACGGGGGCCATCCCGGATCTTAGCGCGCTCACCAACCTGACGAGCCTGACCCTCGTCACCAACCAGTTGGCAGGGCCGATACCGGGCCTGGATTCCCTCACCAGTCTGGAAACTCTGGTCCTTGGCCACAACCAGTTGACAGGACCGATCCCGGGCTTGAGCAGTTTGACCAGCCTGACGTGGCTGGACCTTAGCCACAACCAGTTGACCGGGACGATCCCCGAACTGAGTGGTCTCGCCAGCCTGGGGGAACTGTACCTTAATCACAATCAGTTGACAGGGCCGATACCAGATTTGACGGCTCTAACCAATCTAGCGTTCTTGAATCTCGGTGACAACCAGTTGACGGGGGCCATCCCGGATCTTAGCGCGCTCACCAACCTGCAAATCCTGTCTCTCGAAAACAACCAGTTGACCGAGCCGATCCCGGATCTTAGCGCGCTCACCAGTCTATGGGTTCTGACTCTCCACTCAAACCGTTTGACTTGGCCAATACCGAATTTGAGCGCACTCACAAAACTGTATTGGCTGGACCTCGGTGACAACCAGTTGACGGGACATATCCCGGACCTGGACTCTCTCACAAACCTGAACTTCCTGGACCTCAGTGACAACCGGTTGACCGGGCCAGTCCCGGAAATGGGCGCCCTCACAGAATTGGTAATATTGAACTTCGCAGGGAATCAATTGTGCCTTCGTGAAGGCACAGATCTTTCTGGGCTAAGTGAAATCGTTGCCGCTCATCTGAGGAGCCTCTTTCTGCCTTCCTGTGCCAGCAGTTCGACGCCGGCGCCGCCGGCGATTGCGCCGAATCCGGGCGAGGCTGAGGAAAGGGCGGCATTGAGCGCACTTTACTTTGCAACGAACGGCGACAACTGGATGCACAACGGCAATTGGATAAGTAGTGCGCCGATTGCTACCTGGTATGGTGTATACACCGACGACAGCGGTCGCGTTACACGACTGGTTCTCGAGAACAACGAGTTAAGTGGGTCAATCTCAGATCTGAGCGCCCTCACCAATCTCATTGTTCTCGACCTCTCCCAAAACCAGTTGACCGGCCCTTTCCCAGATCTGGGCGTCCTTAGCAGTTTGACGCGGCTGGATCTCAGTGACAACCAGCTGAAAGGATCGATCCCGGACTTGAGCGCTTTGACCGGCCTGACGTCGCTGAGCCTCGGCAACAACCAGTTGACCGGCCACATTCCGGATCTGAGCGCACTTACCAGTTTGTGGAGTCTGAACCTCTCCCGTAACCAGTTGACCGGGCCGATCCCGGACCTTAGCGCGCTCACAAACCTGGCGTGGCTGCTTCTCGGCTCCAACCAGTTAACAGGGTCGATAACGGATTTGAGCGCGCTTACCAACCTGCGGATTCTGAACTTCGGCACCAACCAGTTGACAGGACAGGTCCCGGACGTGAGCGCCCTCACAAACCTGACGAGATTCTCTCTCGACTTCAACCAGTTGACCGGGCCTATTCCAGAATTGAACGCCCTGACCAAACTGACAACACTGGACCTTACGGGCAACCAGTTGACCGGGTCAATCCCGGATCTGAGCGCACTCACCAACCTGACTTGGCTGACTCTAAGTCGGAACCAGTTGTCAGGACCGGTGCCCGATCTGAGCCCTTTCATCCTCCTGGAAAGGCTGGATCTGAGTAATAATCGGTTGACAGGACCAATTCTTAATCTGAGCACACTGTCAAATCTAAGACACCTCGACCTTGAATTGAACGAGTTGACCGGGCCAGTCCCTGATCTGAGCGCTCTCGTCAACCTGACACATTTGTCCCTTGGAGGCAATCAGTTTTGCTTGCGCGACGACGGATTGTCCGGTCTGGATTCCGTTGTGACTGTCCATCTGGATAGCCTGAATCTGCCGGTCTGCACAGAGGCGGAAACGATGCAGGCGCCGGACGTGCCGCAGAACTTGACGCCGACTATCGAAGAAGGCCAGGTTACGCTAGCATGGGATTCGGTTTCGAACGCGGCCAGTTACGAGCTGCGGGCATGGGACAGCATCGCCCGCACGTGGGAGAACATTGGCGGCACCTTGACCAGCACGTCGCACACGCACTCTGTCCTGACCGACGGGAGGAACTTCTACTACCAGGTGCGGGCGCTGAATACCAATGGAGTCCCGGGCTCATGGTCGGAGCGGGCGTACGCGGTTGTAGTTCAGCAACAGTATCCACGTCCCCCCGATTACCTGGGCCTTAGCATGTTCTATCAGAAATACGTGGACGCCGGCGGCGTGGCAGTCGTTGCCCCCAGTGAGGTATCTGACGAGAAAATGGTTCAAGCGCGGGAGATCATCAGCGGCATGATTTCCGGTATTGCCGTTGACCGGCCCGAACTGCTTGAGGTCATGAGGGCAAGTCGTACTCGGATCGCCGTATACAAGTACAGTTATGAGGCCGGGGCGGTCATTCAGTTGCCAGAATTCAGGGCGCTCGAGAGTGATTTGCTCGGGGCCTCTGTGAAATCATTGAGCGGTTGGATTGGAGGCGTACCGGAAAGAGACGTGCACTGCGAGATATTTATGCACGAGTTTGCTCACTTGATTCACTTCGCAATTGAAACGCAACCAGGCGGGCCGGTGTTTAAATCGCGGCTTCTGGCAGCTTACCAAGCTGCAGTGAACGCAGGTATGTGGGCGGGTACATACGCGTCAATCAATCATTTGCAATATTGGGCTGAAGCGGTCAAGTACCGGTTTGGAGAAACGCTGCCGGTCACGCTGGCGGGAGACTATACGAATTTGGAGGAATACGATCCGGCAGTCGCAACGCTCATTGAGGAGGTGTTCGGCGATGCGACAGTTCCGTCGTACTGTAAGCCGTGACTTTGGAAGGTGAGTAGGCAGAGGAAAAGGATTCCAGACGCCCAAGAATCTGGGATAGCCGGACGTCCAGATGATCCACTAAAGAACACCAAGGCACGCAAAATCCGCTGCATCAGCCGCCTTCAGCGGAGTGATCATGACAGCCAGTCGGTAACAGCCTCGCGCTCCTCGAGAAGCTCCTGGGCGCTGGCGTCGATGGCCGCGCGGTCGAAATCGGTCAGCGGCAGCCCCTCCACGATCTGGTAAACGCCATCCTTGATAGTCACGGGATAGCTGAATATAACACCTTTGGGCGAATCGTAAGCCCCTGTGCTGGGAATGCCCATGCTGGCCCAGTCGTCCTCAGTGGCGCCCCCGTACCAGGTCTGCACATGGTTGATGCAGGCGTTGGCCGCGCTGGCGGCGCTGCTGGCGCCCCGGGCCGCGATCACGGCGGCGCCGCGCTGCTGGACGTCGGGGATAAACGACTGCCTGATCCAGGTGAAATCGTTGATGACAGCCGCGGCCGGCTGGCCGTCGATCCGGGCATGAAAAACGTCCGGATACTGGGTCGCGCTGTGATTGCCCCAGATGACAACATTCTTGACCGTGTGGAGCGGCCGCCCGGCCTTCCTGGCAAGCATGCTCCGGGCGCGATTGTGGTCGAGCCGGGTCATGGCGGTGAAGCGCTCGGAAGGCACGTCGGGCGCGTTGTGCATGGCGATCAGGCAGTTGGTATTGGCCGGATTGCCGACGACCACGACGCGGACGTCGGAGGCGGCGTTATCGTTGATCGCTTTACCCTGGGTCACAAAAATGGGGCCATTGGCGCTGAGCAGGTCTTTGCGTTCCATGCCGGCGGTGCGGGGGCGGGCGCCGACCAGGAGGGACCAGTTGGCTCCGGAAAAGGCTACGTCCGGCTCGTCGGTCAGGATCGTATCGGAGAGAAGCGGGAAGGCGCAGTCGTCCAGCTCCATTGCCACGCCTTCGAGCGCGCCCATCGCGGGCGGTATCTCCAACAGCTGGAGTATGACCGGCTGATCGGGCCCGAACAGATCGCCGTTGGCGATGCGAAAGATTAGGGCATAGCCGATATTGCCGGCGGCGCCGGTCACTGCTACACGAATCGGGTCATTCATCACGTTAGGGTCTCCTGGGGCGTCAGGGGCGAAGGCCTCCTGCCTTCATAGTTCGGGTTCGGGTGGACTCTCTATAAGGTCCACCGCCAGTTCATACTGGCGGTCGAAAACGCGGAATCCGAGCGAGGCGAAAACCGGGTTCAGACGGCTGTCGGCCGGCTGGTCCATCAGCGTCAACCTGGCATCGACGTAGCGAAGCTGGAGCGCTTGCAACAGCGGGCGGGCGGCGTCATGGAGATTGGCCTCCGGATCGACGGCGATGTCAATGATTCGAAGACGGCTTGGTGGCTGGCCCTCGGCCGGCGCGCCGGACGACGAAGGCGGAGAAATCAGCACATACGCCACAGGCGCGCCGTCTTTAGCCGGAATGGTAAGGCCAACGCAACCATGCTGTTCCACATTGTTAAGCAGACTGCGGGCGCGGCGCTGCCAGGTCATGGTCAACTCGTGCCAGCGGTAGCAGTCCCGCAGAATCCGGACCGGGTCGGTCTCCTCCAGGCGCTCGAATGGCAGCGGCAAAGGGCCCTGACGGGGGTCGCGTTCCCACAGAAGCAGTTCGCGCAGACGCCTGAAGCCGATCTGGCGATATACCGAGCGGGCGTGGTCGTTGGTGACCAGAACCTCCAGCAGAATGCGGCGGACACCGCGCTCGACCGCGCTGCGCTTGAGGTGCTCCATGAGGCGCCGGCCCCATCCGCCGCCGCGATAGGCCGGGTCGATGCTCAGGCCGCCGCACCAGCCTTCCTCACCGCGCACCGCCAGCAGAGCAGCGCCCACACCCTGCAACCGCCCTTCTTCCTCCACCACCAGGACTGCACAGTCTTCCGGCGAGATACTGGAGCGGCTCAGATGCCCGTGCATGCCAGACGGATCCATGTGCATATTGTACCGGTAGTCGGCGAAACCGCGGTTGAAGCCCTGGCGCAGGGCCTCGACCTCAACCGAGGAACCGGTTACGATGGTTGGTTGTTGCGATTCAGGCATTGCGGAAGGGCCTCAGAAAGTCAGCGGTCAGCTCTAAGGAATTGATAGCTTGACACCCGTTTGCGTAGTTACTGCGCTCGCGCCACGAACTCGAACTCGACGATGAACTCCTCGCCGACGTTGGCGACATTCGGAACCTGCGGGATCGTGAGGTTGAAGTCGTCTCGGACAACTATCGTGGCGGCGGTTCCCCTCAGTTCACTTTCTGAAACGACCTGCAGAGTCACGATGAAGAGCAAAGAATTAGTCACATTGCGAACTGTCAGATCTCCCATTACTTCAAACTCGATATCGTCACCTACGGCGACCGACTCCGGCATGCCTGAAAACGCTGTCGAACTGAATGTAACGTACTGGAACTGGTTGGATTGCAGGATGAAGCGGCGGATTGCGCCGTTGCGGCGGTCGTTATCGGTGACAAAGGTGCCGGCATCAACCTGGATCGGTCCGATGGTGCTGGCGGCAGGGTTGGCCGCGTCCACCTTCAGTTCACCCGAGATCGCGTTGGTAATGCCAATGACGGTCTTGGGCTGGCCGAACAGCAGTTCATCGATGATGAAGCGCGCCTCCGACGCTTCGGGCACGATTACAAAGGTCTGGCCCATGCCGGGGGCTTCCGCGCTCTCGGTTTCCTCTTGCGGCGCAGCCGTGGGCGGGGCTTCGGCTTCGGGTTCAGGTGTGTCAGTCGGTTCCGGTTCCGGTTCCGGCACTGGCGTATCCGTGGGATCCGGCATCGGCGTATCGGTCGGTACTGGCACGGGTGTGTCGGTTGGGTCAGGCTGGGGCACCGGCGTCGCAGTGTCGGCCGCGGCTGGGGCCTCCTCCGCTTCCGAGGCAGGCTCGTCCGACCCGCCGCACGCCGCCAACAGGAGCGCCGCCAGCAGTACAAGGACGATCAGTTTCAGGTAAGGAACGCTTGGTTTATGCAAGGCAGGGCGCGGATTGGCAGCGACCGGGTATGATTCCGCTCTTGAGGTGTGCAGCTTCATCGGTCTGGCTCCCCCATCCCATAGGGATGAAAATAAGTGGCCGAACATTTCGACCGCGCACTTCGCAGTATCTCTCCTATCCATTCTGGACCTATTTGGGGAGTTTGGCAAAACTGTGGTTTGACGTGCGGCTATCGCTGAAATCCGCCTTCGCCGTAGCCGGTCAGCTCTACATAGCCGCGACCGGTGACGGGTTCGCCGTTCATCGTACCGCGCACAATTGTAGCGCCTTCATAGTAGGAAAAGGCGACGTCCATCTCCTGATCATCGATCAGCGGTTCGATCGTCAGGTCGATTTCATGCTGCGGAAAGGAGACCCGCCAGCCGCTGGGATAGACGGTTCCAGTGTCCGGGCTGGTCCACTGTCCCGTTGGCGTCAGAGAAAAGTCGTCAGGTAGGATGGCGACCTGCCGGCCATCCGGGAAGCTGAGAGTGCCTTCGAAAATCGCCTGCGCCGGGCCGGAGCTGGTCCGGATTTCGGCAAACATCAGGACGACGTCGTTGTCGAGGGTGACGGCGAACCAGTCCCAGCCGACGGCATCCTCGCTGAGGGCGGAAGTCCCGAACTCGTGGTCCATCCAGCTGAGACCCGTGACGGCGACTCGTGCGCCACCGAAAACGATGTTGCCGGCAGTTTCCAGGTGGACAAGACTGTAGTAATGGTTGGCGTTTCCGGGCTCCGGCCCTTTGCGGCTGTAGCCGGCCTCACCGTGGAGCAGGGCCGGGCGCGTCTCGGTGAGGGTGAGATCGATCGAAACGGGACCGCTGTCGGCTTCGGCTGCGGCCTGCAAGCGCATTTGGCCTGGCCCTACCTCCAGCGCGCGCCAGTCGTCGAGCCAGACTTCGTAGCCGGGCGTACCCGTCGCACCGGCAACGCCGCCGGCGCCGCGGCTGAAGCGGTCGAAGCTGACGTGGCGGCCGGCCGGTGCGCTGGTGACGGCGAAGTGGGCCATGTAAATTTGCTGCGCCGCAAAGTCGGACGGGCGATTGGATTCACCCGGCGCCAGCGCACTGCGGAAAAAAGTGAGCTGGAAGCCGTAGTCACCGCCGTCCTCGCCGGTCAGGTTGCCGGTGTAGTACCACCATTCGGTGGCGTATTCGTTGTGGGGGCCGTGGTCGCGTGGAAACTGGAATGCCAGCGGCTCGAGGGCGCGGGCGAAGCGATCGTCGACAGGCCGGCTGAGGACATCGACGACGTCGGCCGAGGCCAGGGAGGGCCGCGAGGGTGCGCACGCGCCGATCAGAAGTAGAGTGATGAGGAGCGACAGCGTCTGCGCTATCAGTCCCGGAAGACACAGTCGATTCTCAGGTGTTCGATGCAGCGGTGGAAGGCGCCTGGCCACCGTCTTAAATGC
This sequence comes from Caldilineaceae bacterium, assembly GCA_958295845.1. Lineage (GTDB taxonomy): Bacteria > Chloroflexota > Anaerolineae > Caldilineales > Caldilineaceae > Bin5. Next base: position 1,263,046 of record OY282376.1, on the reverse strand, counting down.
ACTTGTCGTGATGGTCTGTCTTAGCAAAATATTAGTCAGGTTTGTGTCCAACTGTCGCTTCTGTCGGAGCTCTGAGCGCACTCGAGTTGTCCTCGGCGTGCCCGGGGCGTTACATCTTTGACAGCGCCTGTTCAAAGTCTGCCAGCAGATCGTCTGTATCCTCGATGCCTACGCTCAGGCGCACCAGCTCGTCCGTGATACCCAGCGCCAGCCGGTCTTCGGGCGCGGTGTCGAAGTAGCTGACGAGTCCTGGCTGTTCTATGAGGCTCTCAACCCCGCCGAGGCTGGGGCCGATGCGCGCGATGTTACACGCGTCAATGAACCGGCTCGTCGTCGGTCCGTCGGCTTCGACCTCGAAGCTGATGACCCCGCCATAGCCGGACATGGTGCGGGTCGCGACATCGTGATCAGGATGGCTCTCAAGGCCGGGATACCAGACGCGCCGTATCATCGGATGGTCTTCCAGGTAGCGGGCGATACGCAGTGCGCTCTCGTTGTGCTGGCGCATTCGTAGCCCGAGCGTCTTGAGACCGCGCAGAATCAGGTAGGCGCAGTGGGGGTCGACGATGGCGCCCAATATGCCCTGGGACTGGCGCAGGGCGGTGGTGATACTAAAACTACCGGTGACGCAGCCTGCGAGCAAGTCGTTGTGGCCGGCCAGGTATTTGGTCACGCTGTGGATCGCGAGATCGACGCCGTACTCAAGGGGGCGGACGTTGCAGGGCGTGGCGAAGGTGGTGTCGATGATGGTGCGCAGACCGTGGCGCTTGGCGATGTCGACGAGACGGGCATAGTCCACGCAACGCAGAAATGGATTGGTGGGTGACTCGGAGAATATCAGTTTGGTCGCCGGCCCGATAGCGGCTTCGATGGCATCGTAGTCACCGGGGGCGACGGTGGTACATGTGATGCCGAAGCGGGTGAGAAAGGTATTGCAAAAGCCGCGCGTACGGCGATAGCAGTCTTCGGTCATGACGAAATGGTCGCCCTGGCTGAGCAGAATAAACAGGGTAGTGGTGATGGCGGCCATGCCGCTGGAGAGCAGGAGGGCGTCTTCGGCCCCGTCGAGCGCGGCCAGCTTTGACTCAGCCGCGCGCACGGTCGGGTTACCGTAGCGTCCGTACTCTTCCCTTTCCGGCACATCCCAGAACATGTGCTCTTCCATGTAGTTGATCAGACTGGCGGTGTCCTCGAAGGTATACGTGCTGGTCTGAACAATGGGCACGGTCACGCTGTCATGGGAAATGTAACGCTTCTCCCCGGCGTGGACGGCCTGCGTCTGGCTGGACAGGCTGGGAGTCTCCCCGTCGGGGCCCTTCCCGTTGGGGGCGGCCGCTCCTGACGCGCCGTCGGTGTTCTGGGTTATGGTCGTATCGGGTGTTGCCATGATCTCTCCTTCGCGACGCGGCCCATATCGTCCACTGCGTCGCCACCGCCCTCAGGGCTGGTCTGGGAATAAAAAAACCTCTTCCTGCGGATACACGGAAGAGGGCTGCACATTTCTGTCCAGAGCGTCTCATCTGCCGGTGCATCCGCACCGCCGGAATTGGCACCTGCCACGCTGCGGGATATGACTTCTACAGCGCCGGTTGCCGAGGCTTCAAAGGGCCGGCCCCTCCACCTCTCTCGATAAGAGTTTCGACAGGATTTCAACGTACTGGACTGCCGTTGGACCGAAAATGGGAAATCCTGCCAAAAGGCTCGATTCATTTGTTAGCGGCTATGGTAATCCAGGAATCGGCCCAGTGTCAAATCAGTTGACCGATCGCATCACGTCGCGGAGCCCAAAACAGGGACTTTTCGTGGGACTATTAGCGGTTGGGAACACGCCTGACACAGTAGTGCGCCGCTTTGTCTGCAATCTGTCCGGCTCCTGTCAGTTAGGGCAGGGAGAGTGGAAGATATAATATGATATGGTATAGCCAGTAACGGCTTGTCCGTTAATAACGGCCGCTGAAAAGAGCGCGCCGAAAGTTCACTCGAAAGGAGTGGCAAATGAATAGTTTAGGAAATGTCCCCAGAGTTCCGAGAAGGATGCCGTCCGGGTCACCACTTGTGGTGGTGGTCGTGATCATTGTGGTCGCTTTCTTACTCATGGTTTTTGCGCGCAACTTCTTTTATGCGTTCGAGCGTGTAGATGAGCAAGAGGTAGGTGTGCAGTTCCAGGGAGGTAGGATCAAGAATGTGGTTGGGCCCGGTGTCTACACCGATGTCGGCCTCTTTGTCCAGATCGTACGCGTCTCCAGCCAGGCGATCCCCTTCACCGTCCAGGATGAAGAGATCATCACGCAGGACAAGCAGCGGATTGGCCTGTTGGTGAGCGGCGATATCTTCCGCCCGAACATCAGCCAGGCGGACACAATCCAGGCGCTGTGGGCACAGTACAGAAGCATCTACCTGCAGGACGAACTGGCCCGCAACCGTATGCAGGACCAGGCGCGTCAGGCGATGAAGGTATGTGTCGGTGATCGCACATTTGACGACGCCGTCGTCGGTACAGCGCGGGATGTGTTGCGGCAGTGCATCGACGATGAGTTGAATGCACGAGCAGCGAACTTCGGCCTCCGAGTCGAGAACCTGGTGGTGCCGGATGTAATCCTGTCCGGGGCTGTGCAGACCGCGCTGGACGCCATCGTGCAGAGCCGGTTGGAGACGGAAAAGGCGGCGCAGGATAAGCTGCGGGCGGATGCGCAAGCCGATGCCGAACAGGCGTTACAGGAAGGCGAAATCCGCATCGCGCAGTCCCGGATCCAGGAGGAGGCCCGCCAGCAGACAGCCCTGGCCGAGTTGGAGGAGCAGAAAGTAGCCGCGCAAAGGGCTGTGATCGAGGCGGAGCGTGCCAACGAGCTTGCCCGCGTCGAAGCGCAAAGGTTGGTCATTGAAGCGGAGAAAGAGACTGAGTTGCTAGCGGCGCAGCGCGACATTGAGATTGCACAGTCGCTGGCCATCGCCGCCATCGAACAGGCCAAAGCGCAAATCGCAGTGGAAACCGCACTGGCTGAGCTTTACGCGGGGCGGCCGGAATATGTGCAGCTGCTCATTGCCCAGGCAAACGCGAGTGCGCTCAGGAACACCGACAAGGTGATCTTTACGGCCGAAGGCATGACGCCGACCTTGGTGCTGCCGGGCCCCGGCATCGTGCCGACAGTGGAGACAGCGCCCCAATAACCACGCTGTAGAGGAGTCAAGTTGCGTGCGAGATGGGCGTCAATCTCTGGGAAAAAGGGGGGAACTGCTCGCGGTTCGCGCCCTGCAGGAGGCCGGCCTGCGCATAATGGAGCGCAACTGGCGCTGCCGGGCCGGTGAGCTGGACATCATCGCCGAGGAATGCGGCCCGGACTTAAGCCGGGGCGCGCCCGATTCACGATGGTTGGTCGTGGTCGAGGTGCGCACCCGGCGGGGCCACAGCTACGGTTCCGCTCTGCAGTCGTTTACGCCCCGAAAGCAGGAGAAGCTGCGGGAGCTGGCGTCGATGTACGTACAGGAAACCAACTGGCCGGGCCCCTGGCGCATTGACGCCGTAGCGGTGCAGATGGACAGGACCGGCAAGTTGATCAGCGTGGAGCATATCCGCCATGCCGTCACCGGATGAAACGGAGAAGGCATGGCCGCCCCTGATCGTAATTCTTGGCCCGACGGCTGTCGGCAAGACCTCTCTCAGCCTCGACCTTGCCGCGCGCTTCGACGGAGAGATAGTCGGCGCCGACAGCCGGCAGATCTACACTGGCATGGACATCGGCACCGCCAAGCCGAGCGCAAAGGAGCAGGCGCGCGTCCCCCATCACCTCGTTGACATCCAGCCGCCTGACAAGCAGATGGCACTGGCAACCTATCAACAGTTGGCCTTCAGCGTCATAGACGACATCCACCTGCGAGAGCGCGTGCCCTTTCTCGTGGGCGGTTCGGCCCTGTATCTGCGGGCGGTGACTGAAGGGCTGCAGATACCTGAGGTCGCGCCCAACCCGGCGCTGCGGGCCGATCTGGAGGCGTTCGCGCAGGAAAACGGACGCGCCGCGCTGCACGCGCGGCTGCAGGCCTCGGACCCCGAAGCCGCCGAACAAATTCACCCCAACAATCTACGCCGGGTCATTCGCGCCCTGGAGATCGTGCAGACAACCGGCCGCAGAAAGAGCGAACTGGAAACCGCGACACCGCCCCCCTTTCGGATCCTCAAAATCGGCCTGGACCTGCCGCGGCCGCGCCTGCATGAGCGCATCGACCGCCGCGTTCATGAAATGATGGAAGCCGGCCTGGTGGAGGAGATGGCGTCGCTGCTGGCTGCCGGCTACTCGCCTGAGCTGCCGTCCTTCTCCAGCCTGGGTTACCGGGAAATAGCGGCACATCTGCGCGGCGAGACCACCCTGGCCGCGGCTGTCGAGCGCATTCAGATTGAAACCCACCGCTTCGTGCGCCACCAGTACACCTGGTTTCGACGCATCCCCGACATCCACTGGTTTGACACAGCTGAAGATCCGCAGCCGGCCATCCGTAATCTGGTGGCCCAGTTCCTGCAAGGGAACAGCGATCAGCATGATGCGCCGCTGCCTGATCCCGAGAACCAGCAGTCCGCCCCGCGATAGCGGCCCCCGCCCTCCCAATCGATTGGCTGTTGCCATTCCGTCGAAGCGCGTCAGTTCATTGACGGGTCGTAGATGGTTTGAACGGATTTCGTCTCACATCGGTTTTAGCCCTACCCTTAGACCCATAATCACCCAAAATAGAGGCCTGAACGCCCAGTTTCCAGTGTAAATTCCCGAAATCGGTCACAAAAGGGGGTCGGTCAGCGACATTGACTGGCCCTATTCTGGGGCATTGCAGCGCCGGCCCGATCCCTGCTATAATTCGGGCCCAGATGAGAAAGAAGGCAGACATGGGACCTGTGCCGTTGTGAATACCACGAAAGGACGGAGAGAGAAGACATAGCCATGGCTGGCACCGAACTGGCGCCGGACCTCACCGCTGCGGATTCCAGCGACCAGCCAGACCTGTCAAACTCAGAGCAAAACGGACTTCCTACGGACAGTCCGCTTCTACGAAGCATTCCTCTTGAGGCCATACCCCCAGTGAGCGGCGGCAAGTTGTTCCTTCAGCCGCTCCTGAACCTGCACGAAATTAAAGCGCTCGAAGAGCTGTATAAGAAGCTGCCCGACTATTTCAGCGCCGATGAGAGGTTACTGATTCTGCGCGCCTATCTGGTCGCCAGCGACGCCCACCGCGAGCAGACGCGCATGACGGGCGAGCCCTTCATACTGCACCCGATCGACGTAACCAACATACTGGCCGAGCTGCTGCTGGACGCGGACACACTGGCGGCAGCACTGCTGCACGACGTGGTCGAGGACTCGGTCTACACGATCGACTACCTCGAAAAGAACTTTAACCACGAGATTGCCGAGCTGGTGGACGGCGTGACAAAGCTCAACCGCATCAAAGAGTTGAGCAACATGCGCCACAGCGTCGCCGATGAGAAGGCCGAAAGCCTGCGCAAGATGTTCCTGGCCATGGTCGAGGACATCCGCGTGGTGCTGATCAAGCTGGCTGATCGCGTCCACAACATGCGCACGCTGGAGGGCCACCAGGAACACAAACGCCGCCGCATTGCCCGCGAGACGTTGGAGATCTTTGCCCCGCTGGCAAACCGGCTCGGGATCTGGCAGATCAAGTGGGAGCTCGAGGACCTCAGTTTCCGCTACCTTGAACCGGTCACCTATCGAAATCTGTCGCGGGCCATGGACCAGAAGCGGGCCGAGCGGGTCAGCTGGATGGATGAGACGCGCGAAACCCTCGCCAAGGCGCTGCACGAGTCCGGCATCAAGGCGGAGATCAACGGGCGCCCCAAACATATCTACGGCATATATCGAAAGATGCGGCGCAAGGACGTGCCGTTCGACCAGATATACGATATCCACGGCTTCCGCATTATCGTCGATTCGATTGCCGACTGCTACGCGACATTGGGCGTTGTCCACAGCCACTGGCGCCCGATTCCCGGCGAATTTGACGACTACATCGCCAGCCCCAAGGACAATATGTACCGCAGTCTGCATACCGCCGTGGTCGGCTCGAACGGCAAGCCGATGGAGGTGCAGATCCGCACGAATGAGATGCACCAGGTAGCTGAGTACGGCATCGCCGCGCACTGGCGCTATAAGGAGGGCAGGCAGGCCAATCAGTATCTGGACAACAAGATCGCCTGGATTCGCCAGCTGATGGAGTGGCGCCAGGACGTGACCGACGCCCAGGAGTTCGTCAGCGGGATGAAGACGGACGTGTTCCAGGACCGGGTCTACGTCTTTACCCCGCGCGGGGACGTGATCGACCTGCCGCACAGCTCAACGGCGATCGACTTCGCCTACCGGGTTCACACGGAGCTGGGGCACCGCTGCCGCGGCGCGAAGGTGAATGGCCGCCTCGTACCGCTGGACTTCCAGCTGCACAACGGCGACCAGGTCGAGGTGATATCGGCCAAGCGGGGCGGACCCAGCAGGGACTGGATCAACCCCAATATGGGTTATGTCGCGACCACGCGGGCGCGCGGCAAGATCCGCACCTGGTTCCGCAAACAGGCCAGAGAAGAAAACGTCGCCCAGGGTCGCCAGATTCTGGAAAAGGACCTGAAGCGGCTGAGCGTTGACCAGCCTTACGAGCTTGTCGCCCGCATCTGCGGCTTTGAGGAGCTGGACGACTTTCTGGCTGCCATTGGCTACGGTGATGTAACGAGCCAGACGATTGCCCAGCGGGTGATCGAATACGAACGCAGCCAGGAGACCGAAGAAGAAGAAACGGAGCAGCTTCTCAAGCCGACGCCCCACCGTACCGTCTCAATCGACGGCGTACAGGTGGCGGGACTGGACGGCGTACTCGCACACCCGGCGCGCTGCTGCAACCCAGTCCCCGGCGACCCGATCGTCGGCTACGTGACCAAAGGTCGCGGCGTTTCCATCCACAAGACCAACTGTCCCAATATCGCCTCTCTGATCCGGCGCGCGGACCACGCCCGCCTGGTCGAGGTGCAGTGGGGGGCCAAGAGCGAGGAGATGTACCCGGTCAGCATTCAGGTCAAAGCCTATGACCGCGCCGGTCTGCTGCGCGACGTGACCGGGCTTGTGGCCGATGAGAAGATCAACATGCGCTCGGCAGAGGCTGTGACCGGCATGAAGAACAACATGGCGCTGATCAACGCCACCTTGGAGCTTTCCAATATCTCGCAACTGACCCGCATCATGACCCGGATCGAGCGTCTGCCTAATGTGTTGGAGGTTAGGCGTTTGGTTGGGTAGGCAAGGGCAAAGAGCAAGGGGCAGGAACAACTGTCCCCAGCATTTAGCCGGTTACGCCAACCCCGCACAGTCTCCAACTCGCCCTGTTCTCGAATTACCGGACCCAAAGCTAAGTCCAAGTAAGTGAACACTTCACTTTGAAGGCGTTGAGCCGCGGCGAGGCCCGGCTGATATTCGCGCGCGCGCCGTCCGTGAGGTCTGTATGAAAGCAGAGATGTAAAAAGGGGCGCTCTCCAGATTGGAGGGCGCCCCATATCGTGTCTTCTGCCTGTCTCTCTTGGTTTTGAGAAGAACTCGCCTCAGGAAACCGTCATCGCTTCCAGCTCATCGATCATATCCCGGATCACATCGAAGCCCGCCTGCCAGAATTCGGGATCGGTCATATCGATGCCGGCCTCTTCCAGGATCTCCTGCGGCCGCGCCGAACCGCCGCGCGCCAGCATTTTCAGATAGCCCGGCTTGAAGGCATCGCCCTCCTGCTGGTAGCGCCGGTAAAGAGAGAGAACCAGCAGCTGGCCGAAACTGTAGGCGTAACAGTAGAAGGGCGTGTGATAGATGTGGGGGATGCTGACCCATTCATACTGGAATTCGTCCGACACCTCAACACTGTCGCCGAACTGCTCCTGCAGATTCTCCTGGTAAAGGCGGTCCAACTCCAGTGGGGAGGCGTTCTCCTGGATTGCCCGATGGGCGTCCTCTTCGAATATCACGAAGAATGCCTGGCGCATCACCGTCGCATAGATGTCGTCGACGCTGGAGGCCAGGATCTCGCGCCGCACCAGCGGATCATCCTCCTCGGCCAGCAGCTGCTCGTTCATGACCATCTCGGCGAATACCGACGCAGTTTCCGCCAGCGGCAGAGAGGAGTGCTGTGTCAGGATGGAGTGGTCCTCGGCCATCATGCTATGCACGGCGTGACCCAGTTCATGGGCGATGGTGGCGACGTCGCGCACCTTGTTGGTATAGTTCAGCAGCACGTAGGGGGTGATGCTCGGCATCACCGTAGCGCAGAAGGCGCCGGCGCGCTTCCCTTTGCGCACCTCGCTGTCGACGTGATTATCGTCGAAGACGCGCTGGGCCTTGCTGGCGAAATCAAGATCGAAGCGAGTAAAGGTATCCAGGACAAGCTCGACCGCATCGTCATAGGCAACGTCCCGTGACGACTCCATCAGGGGCGCGTAGATGTCGTAGCGGCGCAGCTTTTCCACGCCCAGCCACTTTGCCTTGAGCGAGAAGTAACGCTGGAAGAGAGGGGCGTTGCGGCGGGCGACATCCAGCAGGGCCCTGACCGCGTCGTAGGGAATGTCATTGCTCAGATTGCGCACCGCGATAGGGGCATCGTAGCTGCGCAGGGTGACGTTCTCATTATAGTAGTCGCGTACCAGGTTGATATAGATCTGTGCCAGAATCGGCGCTTCTTCCTTATACACCTTGTACAGGCACTGGTAGGCGGCAGCGCGCATGTCAGGATCGGATGAGTAGGCGTGCGCCATCACCTCTTCGCGGGTCAGCCGCTTCACCTCGCCGTCCACCTCCAGCTCAAATTCCAGCCGGTTCGTCAACATCGAATAGATGGTGACGAGCGCGTTGGGGCCATTGATATTCTTCAGGTTGATTATGCGTTCTGAGTCCTCTTCCAACATGAATGGCTTGGAAAGCCGCATATCCTGCAAAAAGTGCCGGAAGTCCCCGTGGACAGCGGCATCCGGCAGCAGGGCTTCGGCCTGTTCATCGTCCAGCCCCTTCCACCAGAGGCTGAAGAAAAGCGTTCGATTCTCGATCTCCGCATAGAGCTGGTTCATGCGGTTGGTGTAGGTAAGCGCGTCCGGAGACTGGGTGTCCGACGAGAACCAGAGGCTGCCGTAAGCCAGGAGCCGGTAGACCTGCGTGCTTATCTCTTCGTACTGTTGCAAGGCGCCGATCAGTTTGGCCGGATCCATCTGCGCAGAGAGTTCCTCGCGCAGCGATTCGAACGCGGCGACGCTCTCTTCCACCTGCGCCAGCAGCTCTTCGACAGCCGCAGACGAGGGCGCAAGCGCCATCGACCCGTTTGCCTCGGGATCGGCCGGCACGAGCCTTGTGAGATCCCAACCCGACATCTGATAACGTTCCCGATTTTCTTCTGTACGTACAGCCATAGAGCGATATTCCCTTCTCATTCTTCCTTGACGAGACGCCGCAAAACGGTGTGCAAAATCCCGCCATTCTTATAGTAGTTCACTTCCACAGGCGTATCCAGCCGGCTGGTGACCTGGAATTCACCGACGGTGCCGCGGTCGCGGGTCACGCGCACGGTATACGCCTGGTTGGGCCTCATCTCCTCGGTCAGGCCGAGAATGTCATAGGTTTCGAAGCCGCTGAGGTCGAGAGACTGCATGTTCTGACCTTCCGCGAACTGCAGTGGCAGGATCCCCATCCCGACCAGATTGGAGCGATGGATGCGCTCGAAGCTCTCGGCGATCACGGCTCTGACGCCCTGCAACCAGGGCCCCTTCGCGGCCCAGTCACGGCTGGAGCCGGTCCCGTACTCCTTGCCGGCGAGGATGATCAGCGGCGTGCCCTCCTGCTCATACTTGGCCGCCGCATCCCAGATAGCCATCTCTTCAAGACCTGGGGAGGCCGCCGTCACCTGCCCGGCCGCGGCGGGGATGTAGGCCGTGTAACCGCCTTCGACGCCGTCCAGCATCTGATTCTTGATACGAATGTTGGCGAAGGTGCCCCGCATCATCACTTCGTGATTGCCGCGCCGGCTGCCGTAGCTGTTCCATTCGGAGCGGGGAACGCCCTGCTCGGTCAGATAGCGTCCTGCCGGGCTGTCTGGGGCGATAGCGCCGGCCGGGCTGATGTGATCGGTCGTGGTGCTGTCCGGCATGACGGCCAGCACGCGCGCGCCGACGATCGGCTGCACCGGTGGCAGCTCAGTGCCCATATCCTGGAAGAAGGAGGGCTCCTGAATGTAGGTGCTGTCGGAACGCCAGGCGTAGAGATCGCCGCCGGAGATCGGCACCTCATTCCACTGTTCGTTGCCGGTGAAGACGTTGCCGTACTGCTGGCGAAACAGGTCCGGCTTGAGACTGCGATGGATCTCGGCCTGGATCTCCTCCTGGCTCGGCCACACGTCACGCAGGAAGACCGGCTCGCCGGTGGGATCGTAGCCCAGGGGATCGTTGTCCAGGTCGATATTCACGGTACCGGCGATCGCATAGGCCACCACCAGCGGCGGCGAGGCCAGGAAGTTGGCGCGCACGTCGGGGCCGATGCGCCCTTCGAAGTTGCGGTTGCCGCTCAGTACCGAGGCCGCGACCAGATCGGCGTCGTGAATGGCGTCCCGGATCGGTTCCGGCAGGGGGCCGCTGTTGCCGATGCAGGTTGTGCACCCGTAGCCGACGGTATGGAAGTTGAGGGCCTGCAGATACGGGATCAGCCCGCTCGCCTCCAGGTAGCTTGTGACGACCTTTGAACCGGGCGCCAGGCTGGTCTTCACCCACGGCTTTACGTCCAGGCCCCGTTCTACCGCCTTCTTGGCCAGCAGGCCGGCGCCGATCATGACGGAGGGGTTGCTGGTGTTGGTGCAGGAGGTAATGGCGGCGATCACGACGTCGCCGTGCTCCAGCGAAAAGTCGGTGCCCTTGAAGTTGACCTCGGCGCGGTTGTCCAACTCGGCGCTTTCCAGGCCAAAACCCTGCGGGCCCACTGGGGCCGAGAGCATTCCGCCCCAACGGGACTTCATGTCAGAGAGGGCGATGCGGTCCTGGGGCCGCTTCGGTCCTGCCAGGCTGGGGCGCACGGTATCCATGTCCAATTCGATGATCTCACCGAAGACGGGGTCGGGCGTGTCCTCAGTGTGGAAGAGACCCTGCTCTTTACAGTAGCGCTCGACAAGATCGATTGCCTCCGGGTCGCGCCCGGTGTCGGCGAGGTAGCGCAGTGTCTCCTGATCGACCGGGAAGAAGCCCATTGTCGCGCCGTATTCGGGCGACATATTGGCCAGGGTCGCCCGATCGGGCAGGCTGAGCTGGCCCAGCCCGGGCCCGAAGTACTCGACGAACTTGCCCACGACACCCTGCTGACGCAGCATCTCGGTCGCCCGCAGCACGAGGTCGGTCGCCGTTGCGCCCTCGGGCAGGGCCCCGGTCAGCTTGAAACCGACGACGTCGGGCATCAGCATGTAGATGGGCTGGCCCAACATGACGGCCTCGGCTTCGATACCGCCCACGCCCCAACCGAGCACGCCGAGACCGTTGATCATCGTGGTATGGCTGTCGGTTCCGACAAGAGAGTCGGGGTAAGCTTCTGGCGCGTCGGCGTCCTCTGCGGGGGAAGTCTGCACAACGCTGGCCAGATACTCCAGATTCACCTGATGGACGATGCCGGTTGCGGGCGGGACCACGCGGAAGTTATCGAAGGCGCGCTGCCCCCACTTGAGAAACTCGTAGCGCTCGCGGTTGCGCTCGAATTCGCGCTCGGCGTTGAAGAAGAGCGCGGCAGCCGAGCCGAATCGGTCCACCTGGACCGAGTGGTCGATAACCAGGTCCACCGGCACGACCGGGTTGATCTTGTTGGCATCGCCGCCCATGCGCGCCATGGCGCTGCGCAGCGCGGCCAGGTCGACGACACTGGGCACACCGGTAAAGTCCTGAAGAATGACCCGCGCCGGCTTGAATGGGATTTCAATTTTTCCGGCGGTATCCGGTCCCCAGCTGGCGATGGTCTCGATCGAGTCGCGGGTGATCTCGAAGCCCTCGGCCTGGCGCAGAGCCGCCTCCAGCAGCACCTTGATGGAAAAAGGCAGCCGGTTCACGTTGGCCGAAGCGAGTTTTTCGAGAGCGTCCAGCCGGTAAATACCAACCGGCCCGCGGCGCGTGTGGAGGGTATCGCGTGCGTTGAAATAGTCCTGTCGAGCCATTTCACCCCCTTGTAAATTGGTCTGACTGTGTGGCTTGGCGCCGGGCGGGACCGAAATCCCCCTTCGCGCCAGCCTGGTCTACTTCCTGACGATCAGTCATATGATACCTGTACCAGTTACAGAAGACATAATTTCAGGGTCCCTTCTTGAACGAAAGGATCCCCCATGTGGGCCCCCCGGCCACACCTATCTGGGACGGCGCCGCCTACTTTGGCGAGCATCCCAAAACAGGTGCAAACTTTCGTATACCTCTCTTGTCAACCTGGCCACGATTGTCTTCAGTCCCAATCTCCGTCAGCCCAGTCAGTGTCACTCTCTCCTCTCTCCTCTTCGCTCTCTCCTTGCATTTGGGCGTTCGGGCCTTCGGCCCTCTCTTGTGCGGGGGCTGCGCCCCCGCAACGCCCCGCCCTTACTAGACCACCGTGCTAATTCTTCCCCAGCAAAGTGTCTAGAGAAAGGTGTCTAGCCAACAGTGTCTGTCCCCCACCCGCTGTCTCAGCCCCCCGACCCCTGCCGTTTCCCCGCAGTTCCCCTGCCGTTCCCCCGCAGTCCCCCCGCAGTCCCCCCGCAGTTATGAGACGCATACCGTACGTTGGCAGGACTTGACATATCCGCGGCAGTTAATCATACTCGGCTGGTGTTTGCTCGCTGCTTGCTCACGCCCGGCTGCATTCAGTGTCGGAGTGCATACAGTCCCGGAGTGCAGTCAGCCCCGGATGGAGTATCCCTCTGTGACCAAGACATCAAAGCCGAAGAACAAGATAAAGCCGAAAAACAAGATGCAGTCGTTTGGGACCAGCGCCAGGATCGGATACGACTCAAGCGACTTCTATGGACGAAAGATCTATGATGAGCCCCAGACCGTAGCAGGCGGTCCGTCCCCCGAGAACCCGGTTCCTGAGCTGAACCGCCTCTATGCACACAGCAGCAGCGCAATGCACGAGTTGCCCGATAACAGCGTGCATCTGATGGTGACCTCCCCGCCCTACAACGTAGGCAAAGATTACGACGAGGACATGAGTGTTGAGGAATACCGCCGCTTCCTCAAAGAGGTATGGGCAGAGACCTTCCGCGTGCTCGTGCATGGCGGCAGGGCCTGCATCAACGTCGCCAATGTCGGCCGCAGACCCTATCTGCCGCTGAGCGCGTTCATTACCGCCGACATGTTGGAGGTTGGCTTTATGATGCGGGGTCAGATCATCTGGAACAAACAGGCCAGCGCGGGGTCGTCCTGCGCCTGGGGCAGCTGGCGCTCGCCTTCAAATCCTGTACTGAGGGATGTGCACGAGTACATCCTGGTCTTCTGCAAAGGGGATTTTGCCCGCAAGAAACCTGAAGGCGAGCAGAAACAAGCAACGATCGGCAGAGACAGCTTCCTGGAGTGGACAAAGAGTGTGTGGGAGTTCCCCGCCGAGTCGGCCAGGAAAGTGAAGCATCCTGCCCCCTTCCCTGTGGAGCTGCCGGCCCGCTGCATCCAACTCTACACCTACTCCAACGATGTCGTGTTGGACCCCTTCATGGGCAGCGGTACAACCGCCGTGGCCGCGCAGGAAGCAGGCCGCAGCTGGATCGGCTACGAAATCTCCCCGGACTATATCGAAGTGGCCGGCAAGAGGCTCGGCCTCCCGTCAGGACAGTACGATCCAGGTTCTCCAGCCGCAACGCAGCCCGACTCAAATCACGACGCCGAGTGAGGCTACCAACCCCTGACCCCTAACCCCTGACCCCTGATCCCTGACCCCTGCAGTTCAACGCTCCCCCTGAAAATCTGCCGTCGCATCCACTCTCGGGCTCAGATGGGCTTGGCCGTCAGCGTGGTAGCTGCTGCGCACGAGCGGGCCGCACTCCATCCAGCGGAAGCCTCTGCGCTCGCCTTCTTCACGCAGGCGGTCGAACTGCTCGGGCGTGTAGTAGCCGACGATCGGCAGGTGAAACCGGCTCGGCTGCAGATACTGGCCGATGGTCATGATGTCGACGTCGTGCGCCCGCAGATCATCCATCACCACCAGGATTTCCTCCCAGGTCTCCCCTAGCCCGATCATGATCCCGGATTTCGTCAAGGCCTGCTGGTCAATGCCTTTGGCCCTCTGCAGCAGTTCCAGCGAACGGTGGTAGCGGGCCTGGGGCCGTACAGTACTGTAGAGGCGGTCGACGGTCTCGGTATTGTGGTTGAGGATCTCCGGCTTGGCGTCCATGACCGTCTGCAGCGCGGCCCAGTCCCCCTTGAAGTCGGGAATAAGGACCTCCACAGTGCATCCCGGCTGCAGACGCCGGATCCAGTGTATACTCTCGGCAAAGACCCACGCGCCGCCGTCCGGCTGCTCATCGCGGTTGACGCTTGTCAACACGGCGTGCTGCAGATTCATACTCTGAACGCTCTCGCCGATGCGGCGCGGCTCGTCCGGGTCCAACAGGCCGGGCCGCCCGGTCTTGATCTTGCAGAAGCCGCAGGAGCGCGTGCACGTATCCCCCATCAGCAGGAAGGTAGCCGTGCCCCTGCCCCAACATTCGCCGATGTTGGGGCACATCGCCTCTTCGCAGACCGTGTTGAGACTCTTGCCGCGAAACAGCTCCTTGAGCTCACGGAACCTGGGCGTATCGGCTGAACGCACGCGCAGCCACGACGGCCGCCGCCCGCGCGTGAGCTGTCCTGGCCCCTTGCCAGCCTCTTCAGCAGGCAGGGGATGAAGATCCATCTCGAAGACAGTCGATGCGGCGTCAGAACCGGGTCCAGCATCCGGCACCGGATCGATGCGGACCGCGCCCATCCTATTCACTTCACTGTGCAGACCTGTTGTCGCTCTCTTCATACGTTCTTTCTCTCGACCTTCCGTTTCCGGCAACAGAGTTCTTTACGCCGGGAAGGCTCTCAGGAGTCTCGAGCCAGCGCAGCGCTTTCCTTCTCGACCAGGATGGTTGCAACGGCCAGGCCGATGAACATCCAGAACAGAACCGTCATATGGGGATAGGTAAGGTTGAACCAGTAGTGGTCCGCGACCCCGCTGACCAGGGCCCCCAGGATGGCGCCGCCAAAACCGAGGAGCAGCGGTTCTCTTTCGGGCGCGACACCGGCGCGCCAGGCGTTCACAAACATGCCGAAAAAGCCAATCATCACCGCCAGAAAGATCAATAGGCCGATAACGCCCATGTTCTCGGCCAGGGTCAGGTAGAACATACTGACGCCGAGATAGATGTCGATGTCGGGCACCCCCGAAAAACCGACACCGAAGAGCGGATAGCGGCGAATCAGAATCAGAGCGTCCTTGTACTCACCAAAGCGCATCTGTGTTGCCACATCCTCGCCGGCAAGCCCTTCCAGCAGACGGGCAACGTAGTCCTGCGTCTGCGGCAGAAGAAACAGCATCAGGCCCAGCAAGATTCCGAGGGGCAGGAGACGCCTGTACTTGAGCACAGCCGGCACCGCGAGCGCCGCCATCATGCCAAATAGAGCGGAGCGGCTGAATGTCAGATAGAGCGCCAGCACGACGGTGGCGAAGACCAGAATGCTCAGCCATCGGGGGAAGAGCCCCTGCGGCGAAATGAGCTGCGGCCCGACCATCGCCGCCGCCAGGATCATCATGCCCCCCAATACATTGGGGTCAACCGCCGTGCCAATCGCCCGCATCGTGCCGTCCGGGTCGTCTTCGATCCAGCGCAGCGCGCCGAAGCCGCCGGGATAGTCGAATCGTACAAGCGCATTCAGAACCCGCACGGTCCAGGCCTCAGGAATAACGTAGAACACCACCGCGATCGAGGCGCACGCCCAGGCCGCCAGGAACAGCCAGCGGGTCACCCACGCCAGTTCTACGTGCGTGCGCACAGTGTTGATAACGACAAAAAAGAGGCCGATTCCCAGCAGAATCTCGCCGAAGCGGCGGATGATGGTGCTCGTAGGCCGGCTGTGGGACATGCCATAGATGAAACTGAACACCGCCATCAGCATGAAGAGCCCAATCAGCAGTCCAATCGGGGAGATCAAAAACTCGCGGGCCCGGGAAAGTCCTGCTCTACGCGCCGAGCGAGAAAAAGAGAATCCCGGCCCGCCCGCGACCAGTTTGAGGGCCCAAACGAAGACGAGAGCCCCCAGCGCAGCATCCAGAAAAGTCGGTTTGAAGCCAAGACGAAACGGCAAGCTGGCAAAGGGCAGTACGAAGACAACGCCAACCAGGGCCACATAGCCCCAGTGGGTATCCAATAGGATGAGCGTACCGCCGACAATCGCCGCCGCCAGAACGAGTGCGATCAACGGCCCGGCGACGCCGATGAGGAGGGCGATAAAGAGCGCCCCGCCAGCCAAAATCAGGCCAATCGCGCCCCGCCGCACAAGTGGCCTCGTAGATAATACAGTCTCGGCGAACTGCGAATACGCTGTCTGGATCATCCCCGCAAGTATACCACAGCGCCCCCCCACCTCCGCGCCGCCAGTCCCCGTAGGGGCACCCCTTGTGGGTGCCCTCCTCGTGGGCTTGACACCGTTGACGAAACGTCGACACTCTTCCTCCGGCCCTGCCCAAGCTTGAAGTGGACCCCAGAAACTGGACCGCGAGATCTGGTGTATAATGGACCTGATCGCCAAGTCCGTGGAGAGCCAGTTCAATGGTCAAGAGTCAAGAGTCAACAGCGTCACACGCCTGCCTGCACGCAGCCGACATCCAAGCCAGCATCGATGGCCTCGGCCGCGTCTTCCGCCAACGCCTATCGCGCAGCGTCAGTTCCGAGAACACATCTCTCAACCAGTATGACCTGGCGCGCCATCTGCAAACCGACTAGACCGCCTACTTCGACATCTACAGCAATGAAAGACCGCATCCACCCAAATGCACCTAATTCTCCCCATTCCGTGGACCAAACACCGGGACCCACCACACCATAACCTACGACCATGAACTACTATCCCTTCATGGACAACGCCGAATTCATCCTGCTGATCCCCGCCATCCTGATCGTCTGGTGGATCGTCACCAGCAGCACACCATGGAGACGCAGAAGACACCTATGGAAAAAACTTAAGCAACTCCTGTCCCCCAAAGACCATCACAAACCGTGACGGCTCAACCCTTTTGCGTCACGCCGACGCAGAGAGCATAGTAGACCCCCATATTGAAGACAATACTGGTTGTGGTGTTCGCCCTCTTACTCGCTGCCTGCAATCCCATACCGCAACGGCCGCCGCAACACCTCACAAAGTGTTCCACGGGTAGTTTAGTTATGCTGCCAGGACAAAGCGCAGAGGGGTGGGTTTCAGATGACTTACCCAACTATGTCGATATAGTTGGCGCAAGCTCTGAACTGGATGGCGAAACACTCACGGCTGTATTCCACCTGAGAGGAATCCCCAAGCGATTGGAATTTAACCGGAAAGGCGTGCCGGATAACCGCATAGAGTACATGTGGGTTGTGGCGATCAATACTGATGGCGACCCCAATCTTACGCTCAACCAATTCGATTACTGGCTACAGGCTTCTTATGCCGCCACCCGGTTTACAGAAAACTCGCGCGGCATAATGCGCGATGTCAATGCCGCAGTTCGGGGCGGTGTGTTGAAATACAACCCCAATTCCGATGAGCAAACACTGATGATGGACCCCCTCGAGCAAAATGTCGATCTGGTAATCTCTCATCAAGACAACACGCTTACTCTAGTGAGTCTCATTCCGGGAATCACCCCCAACTCCACCATCACATTCTCCGCCCACGACGACCTGCTGGGCCGCGATTTCGTCCAGTGCGTACCCGGATGAGGTTCGGTTGAATCTCATGCTCACTGGAAAACTGACGAATCGTCTTACTGCTTTCAAACGCCTCCGAGGCATTCTGGAACGACCAGACCGCGGAATGCCGCTGCCGCTTCTTGACCGTCGTACTGCCCCTCCACACGCTTGGTGACTTGCACCAGTTCACACCTTAGCTCGTGATTCAGCAAATGGGACCAAGTTCATTCCAGTTAACACAGACGCGTATTGCAGTATCAGATTTAAGTCCCCGGTCTATTTTATCGCTACTGGATTTTCTACCTCACTTAGTCTTCGACCCCCTCTTGGTTCCACAAGAAGGGCCACAAGGAACGAATTCATCTTTGCCGGTCTTAATTCACCCATGTCCGAAGGAGGTCTATGGAAGTTCTGATTTCAACGCCTTCCTTGTCAACCTTGTTAGGGTTGGTTCCAGCATGACCAAGTATGTTTCGTACGGCATAAGGCACAGGAACTAAAGAGCTCTGGCCATATTCCTTGTACTGCTTCAAATACCTCCTGTCTCCATTGACCAAAGTCTCCATCTTCTCTTTTGTATCCCTTCCACTCTTGAGCTGGTACTTCTCCTCGAATCTACCGTATAGCTCGAAAAACTCCCCGATGCTGTGTTCATACAGTCCCTTACCTTCAATGATTGATCCCAGTACATGTGGAAGCGCTGGATCAAGGGAATCGACTTTGTAGGCTGTGGTAATCAATTCCCTTGCAGATTCGATCATCTCCATTTTCGCGGCCATTTTCCAATCCAACTTGATGACTACCGCACTAAGTGGAACCGAGTCTCCTCCCCGCACTTCCGTCGTCCCTAAAATCTCTACTCCAAATGAATGCCCCTTATCGCGCATATCCCTTGCCATGCTCAGACCTGATGCCCTAAGGTCGGACAGCTTTTGGTCCCACTGAGACTCGGGAAGTAAGGTGACTTCAAGTGAACCAGACTCCGGAATACTAGTATCTTTCATTTTGCTCTCTCTTTCGACTGGTTTCTGACAACTGTAGCTACAAACATTGGGCCGTGCGCTCGCTCACGATTATAGCATCCGGCCGTTAGAGACAGTCGCAAGACAGCCGAGAAAGGTGCGTAGCGGGAATAAGACTCGAATTGCAGGGAGGAGAAGGGTTAACGTGATAGAGCCTTCCAATTTCTGGGGTGGGGCTCCATCGCTAGACAACCAAAGAGGAACAGCATGGTGCACCCAGTCGTATACTACCGCCACTGATCTGCGTTGGGCAGTAGGCCGCCGTTAGAGCACGAATTGCTCTTCAGACGGCGTCTTCAAGTTGAGGGTCCTGCTCCGGTCTACCAAGATTGTAAGAGTCGAAGTAGGTGGTCAAAACGATTCTTAGTCTTCGCAGGCCGCTGTGTGTCGCCTCCTTAACTCGACAGTGAGCTTGTTCCTCCACAGGCTCGATGATCCGATCCATTTGGCACCTTGGCTCGTGATCCGGTTTTGAGGCTCACTGCGAGGACTCAACCGGGGTCAATTTTTTTCAAAATGCAAGCGTGTTTTCGGCCAAGTAGGATGGGGGACATTGAACCCTGTCAGCCAATCGGATGGGAATGTTGTTCCAATGTAGGAAACTTAAGAGGGGAAAGAAGATCCGATCAAATCTCTTACAGGGACTGACTGAATTTGGCCCTTGTTCTTAGTCGCGACCAAGGGTGTACTGACTTTGACAAGAGGCAAAGTCAAACACCTATTTCGGATTTCCACCTCATTCTGAATGCCAGGCGACTTCATTCAGAGTCCAAGAATGGACGAATGTCCTCTAGGTTTATCTGCCTTCGTTCGGTCTCTATACCAACTTTCAACACACAATCAATCGGATTCTTCAAGTCGTCGCCTCGCAATTCGCCCTCTAGACTCACATTCTGCGAACGCGTTGCGCCAAACCACAATGGAAGACTCACCCGGTCATCGTGAGGGCGAATGTCATCGAAGTCGATTTTGACTTCCCATCGATTCTCATATGTACGCAGGGACACTTTCGCTTCGTCTGAAACTTCGCGTCCACCAATCTCAATCAAGCTAGAAGAAGAATACGACTTTTCTGGCAAGGGATCCATTTCTTCCTTCATCGTCAACCCTTCCGTCCTCATAACCTGTCCCACAAATCGAACCCTTCTTGAGATAGCTTCGCTGTCGTTCTTTATTCTCAAACTCAAAGGACTATAAAAGGCTTGGTCGGCTGCGTAGTCTATGACCTCTTGAAAATAACTTGTGTTTTCAAAGGGATCGATAAGTATGCCCAAAGCGTCCCTTGAGGGTTTCTGCTCAAGTGTTTCTGTTGGCTTCTCAAGAAATAAGGAGGTCAGTGAGAACTTCGTTGACAGATACTTCCCACTTTCCAAGTCGGCCCACTCAAGATCAAGCCTGGGTGACCAAGAGTTGGACGATATAACTGTTTCGTCATCCGAAACCAAAGCCTTTTCGGCAATTTGACTAAGAAATCGGTCATAGGTGGAGGTTCCAGCTAGTTCCAAGTGAAGGACTCTGGCAACGTCTTCCAAAAGCTTAAGCAATTGCTCTCTGTTTCTACAGTCAGCAGCGACTAAAGAACGGAGCGGGGCCGGTAGGTCTTGCGGAGTCAATCCTTTTGCGCATAGAGGAAGGATATTTTGTCCTAGTCCCCATCTTGCACCCAGCTCAAAGAGCACCCAGATTGAACTTAGGGCAGAAGGGGTAAGCAGCCCAATGGCAACATCGGCTTCGCGAACATCTGCACGCAATGCATCCAGAATGTTGGAACCTGTTGGAAGACCCAATCCCGGTAACGTCGTGCAGCGAATATCGTCGCCAGAAATTGGCAATGCCGTCTGGAGCAATATGACTAGCACGCTTGCAAGTTCTTCATCGTCACTACTGTGACTTACGAAAATGCGCATTTTTGCTCCTCGATTACCATAAATTCAGGTAGTCCTAATTGCTACCTTCCAGGAAAGGACGAACACAGGGTCGAACTGATGAAATGATAAAATACAAACCCTCTGCCAGAAAATGCTGGAGGCGTCGAAAGCCCTAAGAATCCTGATGGAAACTATAGAGTCTAATCCAGACGCGGACAATATTGGAATGGAACTATGGCATTTTCCCGAAGACAACTGCGACACTCCTTCTCGATTGCACAGTCATGAATGAATGCCCTCCCCCAATAAAGATTTTTTACCCCGCGATATTTGTAGACATTTCGCGATCCCTCTTGAACTGCCCGATCATTTGTGCTAAACTGAAGTAATGACAGATGATAATTCCCCTAAGCCCTGGAAGCAGCAGTCCGACGAACCGCCCGTCTGGTACAATCGCTTCCACACCTACCTCACCTTAGGCCCGACCCGTACCCTCACAACTGACTATCGCATGTGGGCAAACAATAGCGGCACCCCCACCAGCACTGTCAGCAAGCAACCCGCCAGATGGCGCTGGAAAGAACGCGCGATGGCCTACGACACGGTTAACTGCTAAGAATAGTCCGCTTTCGAGGCTTTCCTCACTGGCCAAGCCCGCGAGTTGCAGTCGCATCACCAGCCCGAAAAAGTGCCACCGACCTCCGGCTGCCGGATTTGAACAGTGAAGAGAAACTTGACAATGGAAATCGCCATCGGAGAACAGCCGCGCGCAGAGCAGCCATGCAGACTTGGCATTTCTTTGCATGACGCTGAAATACCAATGATGTATACTGTGCCAGACGACCGCAACAGGCAGCGCCAACTGAATAGCCTAGCATCATGCCAAACAGTGGCACGCACTAACCCTCCGCCCTCCATCCATCGATGACCCAAGCCGCCCCCAGCAGACGCCTGCACATCACGCTCGAACCAGCCGTACTGCGGTGGGCGCGCGAACGCGTCAACCTTTCCCCCGAAGAACTGGCCGAAGGGTTGAAAATCAAACCGGACCGTGTCACAGAATGGGAGCAGTCCGGCAAAATCAGCATTGCCCAGGCAGATAGACTCGCCGCCAGAACCTACACACCTCTTGGATACCTCTACCTGGAGGCTCCCCCCGACGATAGCCTGCCGATACGCGATTTCCGTACCCGCGTCGGCGGCCCGCCCAGGCGTCCAAGCCCTGATCTTCTCGACACAATCTATCAGATGCAGCGCCGCCAGGCCTGGATGCGCGACGACCTCATCGAAAACGAAGAAGATCCCCTCCCCTTCATCGGCGCCTACAGCCAGCGCGACGACCACACCGAAGTCGCCGCGGCCATGCGCGATGCCCTCGGCCTGAACGCAGGCTGGGCCGAAGAACAAAAAAGCTGGCGAGAAGCGCTGAGTTTCCTGCGCAGCCGGGTCGACCAGGCCGGCATCCTCGTCGTCTTTAACGGCGTCGTCGGCAACAGCAATAGGCGTAGACTCGATCCGAAAGAGTTTCTCGGATTTGCCCTTGTGGACGAGTACGCCCCCCTTGTTTTCGTCAACAGTGCGTATTTCATCGCCGCTCAGACCTTCACCTTGGCGCACGAACTGGCGCATCTCTTTGTCGGTGAAACCGGACTGTCCGCTTTCGACAAGCTGATGCCTGCAAATAACGCAACTGAACAGTTCTGCAACCGGACCGCCGCCGAATTCTTAGTGCCCGAAAAAGAGTTGCGGGCCTACTGGCCTACCGTCCGGAATCAGAAAAACGCATTTCAGAAGATCGCTCTCCGATTCAAAGTCAGCGCCATCGTCGCCTCCCGCCGCCTCCTCGACCTTGAGCTGATCGAACACGACACATTCTTCGCCTTCTACGAGAAGACCAAGTTGCAAGGGAAGCGTAACCCCACCACAATGTCCAGTGGGAATTTCTGGAACACTCAAAGGTGGCGCATCGGTCCTCGTTTCGCAAGTTCGGTCGTGAGGGCGGCCGCGGAAGGGCGACTCTTGTATCGGGAAGCCTACAGCCTCACCGGTCTGAAACGAAACACTTTCGAAAAAATGCCGCAGGAGATGGGAATCCAACTTTGACCAGTCAGGCAAAAATACACTTCGTCTTGGATGCCAATGTATTCATTACCCCGCACCGCAGCTACTACCCTCTCGATCTTTGTCCCGGCTTCTGGGATGGCTTGACCCAGCACTTTCGCGCTGGAACTTTGTTGAGCATAGATAAAGTGCGAGATGAACTGCTGGACGTAAACAAGACGGGGAATGAAGAACCGGATGATCTGTACTTTTGGACACGAAATTCGCCCAGAAATATGTTCGTTTCATCCAGTGAACAGGCGGTGGTGGACATCTACAGAGACGTAATCGCTTGGGTCTATAGTAGTCGCCAATTCAACATTGGGGCCAAAGACGAGTTTGCAAGGAAAGCGGATGGGTGGCTTGTCGCCTATGCCCAAGCTCATAACTTAACCCTTGTAACCCAGGAAGTTCGGAATCCCTACATCAAGAAGAGAGTTCCCATACCCAACGTCTGCCATCACTTCAATGTCAACTTCATCAACACCTTCGACATGCTCCGTCAACTCGGCATCCGCTTCGAGTTGGCATCGTCCCCATGACTCGACCGTCGCGTCCCTTCGCCCACCTCACTCCCATCAGCCTGAAGCCCGCAACAACCGCGAAACTTTCACCAGGACCGCGAATCAACCCCCAAGAACCGAGCCAACAGACGCAAAAAGACACCTCGAAATCCGCCAAAAAAAAGAAATCCGGTCGACTTGCGTCGACTTAGGTCGACTTGCGTCGACTTGGGTCGACTTTGCGCAACCCCCTTGCAAAACAAGTTCATATGTGCTATACTATTGAAATGACCGAAGCTTCTCCCCCCAAACCCTGGCACCAGCAGCCCGACGAACCACCCGACTGGTACGACCGCTTCCACACCTTCCTCAACTTAGGCCCTTCCCGCTCCCTGACTGCTGCCTATCGCGAGTGGACAAACAGTAGTGGTAAGCCTTCTAGCACCTCCAGCCAGCAGTACCACAAGTGGCGCTGGAAAGAACGCGCAATGGCCTACGACCAGGCCAAACGCGAAGAAAAGGCCGCTTTCGAAGCCGCCCGCGAATCCGAAGCCCGCGAACAACGCATACGTCAAAACAACACAATCCTCCAAGCCGTCGCCGCCGCCCTTGACGCCGCCGACTTGAAAAACCTCACCACAGAGGAAGCCCGCCAGCTTCTCCCTTCCCTTCGCGTCCTCTATGCCACCACCTCCGAACTCCAACGCCGCGAACTACAATCAACCCAGGACACCGACCACCTCCCCGCCTCCAGCGACTGGCCCGTCCTCGACGAAGAATCAAAGAAAGTCCTCCACCTCTACAACGCCGATGAAGAGTAAACCAAAAAAACATATACTTGACGGTCTTGGAAAAGCCGCCCGCCCGCTCAACTTCCCGCCCGAACAGCTCGAACACTTTGTCGCCGCCGGATACGTCCCTCAACCCAAACAGCTCGAATTCCACGCAGCTGCCCGCCTCTGCGACCGCCCTGACGGCCCCACCCAGATCGGCTTCGGCGGCGCCCGCGGGCCCGGCAAATCCCACGCCTCATTCGCCCAACTCGCCCTCGACGACTGCCGCCGCATCCCCGGCCTCAAAGCACTCTACCTCCGCCTCTCCGCCAAACAGGCCCGCGAACAGTCCGACGACCTTCGCCGCGTGGTCCTCAAAAGAGTCCCGCACCGCTACATCCGCTCCGAAGGCCTCGTCATCTTCCCCAACGGATCACGCATCGTCATCGGCCACTTCCGCAACGAAAACGACGTCGACCAGTACCTCGGCCTCGAATACGACGTCATCCTAATCGAAGAAGCCACCACCCTCTCCGATACCAAGTACCGCGCCCTGCGCGACTCCAATCGCACCAGCAAAGACTTCCGCCCCCGCATCTACACCACCGCCAACCCCGGCGGCATCGGCCACGTCTGGTACAAAAACCGCTTCGTCGACCCCTACCGCAACAAGCAGGAAGCCGACACCCGCTTCATCCCCGCCACCATCGAAGACAACATCGTCATCGACCCCGACTACCGCCGTAAACTCGAAGAAAATACCGGCTGGAAACTGCGCGCCCACCGCTACGGCGACTGGGAAATCGCCGCCGGCCAGTTCCTCGACAACTTCCGCTATGAAGAACACGTCATCGAACCCTTCCCGATACCGCCCGAATGGCACTGCTTCATGGGCATGGACTACGGCTACAAACACCCAACCGTCTTCCTCCTGCTTGCCGAAGACGGTGACGACAACCTCTATGTCCTTGATGAACACGTCCAGTCCGGCTGGCTGCCACAACAGCACGCCGAGGCCGTCAAGGCAATGGTCGAACGAAACGGAGCGCATCGTGAAACCCTGTGGCACGTATATTCCGGTCCCGATATCTTCGCCCAAAGGTCAGAGTGGACCGTTGCCGACCACTATAACGATGAGGGTCTCTCCTTCTATAAGGCCGAAACCGACCGCATCCAGGGTGCAAACGAGGTCCGCACCCGCCTTGGCAACGTCGACGCCGGCATCCCCCCTTCCCTCTTCATCTTCAACCGCTGCCGCCGCCTCATCGAATGCTTGCCCAACCTGCAGAACGACCCCAAAAACCCCGAAGACGTCCTCAAAGTCAACGTAAACGAAGAAAGTCTCGGCGGCGACGACACCTACGACGCCCTCCGCTACGCCGTCACCACACACGTCTCAGGCAGATTGGCATTCGCATGACCTACGCACTTCCACCCCACCAGGCACCCAGAACCAAAGCCCTTCCCCCTGGCCCCCTGCCGCCCTCCCTGCCCCAAAAAAAGCTCTTCTCCCCGACCCTCCGCGGACAAAAGGTGTTGAAGTCGCAGTTCTCCGTGGCCCTCCGTGGCCCTCCGTGGACAAAAGGTGTTGAAGTTGCAGTTCTCCGTGACCCTCCGTGGCCCTCCGTGGGCTATTGCGCAGGTGGCATCTGAATGCTTCGGCCAAACGGTGATCACGTGTAGCAGTTGGGATAAAGGCGATGAACTGGTAAAATTTAACGCACTTTCACTGTGATCGATGACGTGATCCAACGCGTGAGCCCATGACCAGACAAGAACAGAGATCGGGCGGCTATACCGAGAATATCGTTGTCGCGGAGACCGATCTGGACCTCATCGGGCGCTATCGCGACGAACCCGCGCCGCTCCTGCCGATCCTGCATGCCTTTCACAATCGCGACGGGTTCATCGGGGCCGGCGCCATGGAGGCGATCGGCAAAGAGCTGCGCATCCCCCTGGCAGACCTGTACGGCACCGTCACCTTCTACCACCATTTCTCACGCACAGAAGGCGGTCTGCAGCGGCCGCGCGTCTGCACTGGGCCCGTCTGCTGCCAGCGCGGCGCGCTGGAGATCGTGGAGAGCCTGGACTGCGCCGAGGAGATGCCCTGCTCCGGCCGCTGCGACGACCCGGTCCCGCTGCTGATCGGCCATGAGACCTTTGTGGTGAGCGCGCCCTTTCAGACGCTGCAGCGACGGACCTCCTCACCGATACCGGTGCCGAACCCAGGCGGAAATGAAGAGTGCGTCTTCGCCGATATCCGCGAACCGGAGCGGGAGAGCCTCGACGGCTACCGGCGCAGCGGCGGCTACGACGCGTTGATCCAAGCTGTGGGGACACAGAGCCCGATGGACGTGATCGATGTGCTGAAGGCGTCGGGACTGGCGGGCCGGGGCGGCGCCGGATTCCCGACCGGAATGAAGTGGCAGTTCGTTCGCGAGGCACCGCGCGAACCCAAGAGCATCGTCTGCAACGCCGATGAAGGCGAACCCGGCTGCTTCAAGGACCGGGCGCTGATGGACCATGACCCCTTTGCCGTGATCGAGGGCATGACGCTGGCAGGCTACGCCACCGGCGCCGACCGCGGATTCCTTTATCTGCGCTACGAATACCCGGAAACCAACGCCCGGCTGGAAGAAGCTATCGAAGCGGCAGAGGAGGCCGGGCTGCTGGGAGAGAACATTCTCGGCAGCGGCTTCACTTTCCGTCTCTATCTGCGGCGAGGCGCCGGGGCCTACATCTGCGGCGAGGAGGGCTCGCTGCTCAACAGCCTGGAGGGCAAGCACCCGTTCCCCCGCAACCGCCCGCCCTATCCCACCACGCACGGCTTCGATAACCTGCCGACCGCCGTCAACAATGTGGAGACGCTGTGCGCGGTACCGCAGATCCTGCGCCGCGGCGCAGAATGGTACCAGGGTCTGGGCCTGGGCGACCATGCCGGCACCAAGGTTATCAGCCTCTCCGGCGACGTGCAGCGTCCCGGCAACTATGAAGTGCCGTTTGGACTGCCTCTGCGAACGCTGCTCTACGATTGGGCCGGCGGCCCGCTGCCGGGGAGGTCATTCCAAGCCGCGACCATGGCAGGGCTGTCGGGCGGATTCCTGGCGAACGAAGCGCTGCAGTCGGTCACGCTCGACGAACCGAGCATCCGGGGAGCCGGTGCGATGCTGGGCGCGGGCGGCGTGATCGTATACGACGACAGCCGCGACATCGTGGACGCGGCTCGCCACGCCATGGAGTTCTTTGCCCACGAGAGCTGCGGCAAATGCTTCCCCTGCCGCATCGGTACGCAGCGCCTGCTGGAACGGCTGTCCGGCGGCGGCCCCGACGAGCTCGATGCCTGGCGGCGCGAGATCAGCGACATCGGCGAAGTCCTGGAGCTGAGCGCCTGCGGGCTGGGCATAGCCGCCGGCTTTGTCAGCGACAGTCTGCTGCGCAATTTCCCGGAGCAGGTGGCGGAGTTTCGGGATTAACGGCAGTGGATGGTCCCAACACTCGCTGGAAATGGCCTGGTATTTGATTAAACACATTTCGGAAGAACGCCGAATAACGGAAGAAGCTCTATGCAGTCGGTGAATGAGACGCAGGACCTGCCCTCGCTGACGCTGGACGGTGAAGAGATCGTCTTCACGCCCGGCGAAACGGTCTATGAAGTCGCGACGCGGGCCGGGCAAGCCGTGCCGACACTCTGTTATGACCCGCGGCTGGATGCCTTCGGTAGCTGCCGGCTGTGCGTGGTAGAGATCGCGGGGCAGCCGGTTCCTGTCGCCTCTTGCACAACGCAGGCGCAGGACGGCATGGAGGTCACGACCGCCTCAACAAAGGTGGAAGGCCTGCGGCGGACGCTGCTGGAGCTCGTCGCCTCCGAAAACCGGGAGGTGGCGGTGGACGCGCTGCGGGGCGTGGCTTCGCAGGAGCTGGGAACGCTTGTCGACCAGTATGACGCCGGCCGCGGCCGCTTTGCCGGCGCGCAGTCGGGCAGCAGCCGCACTGACGACCCCAACCCGTTCATTCTGCGCGACTACGACCTCTGCATCTCCTGCTACCGCTGTGTACGCGTCTGCGCGGAGCAGGAAGGCGACTACGCCATCAGCATCGCCAACCGCGGCTTTGACACCCAGATTACGGTGGAGTTCGGCGGCCACCTACAAGACTCAGCCTGCACCTTTTGCGGCCAGTGCGTGCAGACCTGCCCTACCGGCGCGCTGGCCGACAAGAAGGCGCTTCGCTTCGCCGTGGACGGTACACACACAGGTGGGAGCTAGACCTGAAGGCGCTATGCGACTCTACGCTCTTTCGGCGTCGAAAGGACTTTTCGATGAACACTACCACGTCTGACACGCAGACCACCCGGACGATCTGCGGCTACTGCGGGGTCGGCTGCTCGCTGGATCTGGTGACCCGCGACAACCGCATCATCGCCGTGCATCCGGCCTTCGACGGGCCGGCCAACCAGGGCGCGCTCTGCGTCAAAGGCCAGTTCGCCTACGACTACGTCCATCACCCTGACCGGCTGACCCATCCCCTTGTACGCAACGAGGCAGGCCAGCTGCAGCGGGCCACCTGGGACGAGGCGCTGCAGCGCGCGGCGCAGGGCTACATGGATGTCCTGCAAAAGCATGGCCGCCACGCGGTCTACGGTGTCGCGTCCGGGCGCACGCCCAGCGAAGCCAACTACATGATGCAGAAGTTTATCCGCGTCGGGTTCGGCACCAACCAAATAGACAACTGCAGCCGGGCTTGACACGCCCCCACAGTCGCCGGTCTGGCGGCAACAATCGGACGCGGGGCGATGTCCAATCCGCTGGCGGATATGGAAAAGCCGGACGTGATCTTCTGCATCGGCACGAACATGACGGAGGCCCACCCGGTCGCGGCCACGCGGCTCAAGAAGGCGCTTGCGCGCGGCGCCAAAATGATCGTCGCCGATCCGCGGCGCATCCGACTGGCCGAGATGGCCGACATCTATCTGCCGATCCGGGTGGGCAGCGACACCGCGCTGCTGCTCGGGATGGCGCATGTGATCGTGCGCGAGGGGCTGGCAGATAGCGAGTTTATCGCCACAAGAACCGAGGGCTACGACGAGTTGGTCGAACATCTGCAGGAGAAGACGCCGCAGTGGGCGGAGAGCATCACCGGCGTACCCGCGGCCCTGATCGAAGAGGCGGCCGTCCTCTACGGTTCCAGCGACAAGGGCGCAATCTACTATACGCTGGGCATAACCGAGCATATCTGCGGCGTGGAGAACGTACAGAGCCTGTGCAATCTGGCGCTGCTGACCGGCAACTTCGGACGCGAGGGCACCGGCGTCAACCCGATGCGCGGGCAGAACAACATCCAGGGCGCCGGGGACAGCGGCGCGCTGCCCAACAACTACGCCGGCTTCCAACCTGTCGACGATGCCGCCAATCAGGCCAAATTCGCAAAGGCCTACGGGCGCGAGGTCGACCTTGAGAAGGGCATCACCAAAGTGACGGCCCTGGACGAGTGCGGCGACAGGATCTTCGCCATGCTCATCGACGGCGAGAACACCGTCGTCTCCGACCCGGACCAGGAGCACTGCATCCATGCGCTGAAGAGCCTTGAGCATCTGGTCGTGATCGATATCTTCCTGACCGAAACAGCAGAGCTGGCCGACGTGGTGCTGCCGGCGACGTCCTGGGCGGAGACCGACGGCAATTTCGTCAATACGGAGCGGCGCATCCAGCGCGTGCGCAAGGCAGTGGAGCCGCCGGGCGAGGCCAAACCCGACTGGTGGATCATCGGTCAGATCGCCCGGCGCATGGGAATGAGCGGCCTCGACTACGACTCACCCGTTCCCATTTTCAACGAGATATGCGAGCTGTCGCCCATCTACAACGGCATCGACTGGGATCTGGCGGAAGGCGGCCAGTACCAGTGGCCGATCCCCTATCGCGGGCATCCCGGCACGCCCCGTCTGCACGAAGATGAGTTCATCAACGGACGCGGCAAGTTCAGTTTCACCGACTACCGCGATCCGGCCGAGACGATCGATGAGGCCTATCCGCTCTGGCTGACTACCGGGCGCCGCCTGGAGAGCTACCACACACGCACCCAGACGGGGAGGTCGGAGGGCATTAACGATCTCCTGCCCGAGGAGACGCTGGAGGTACATCCCAGCGACGCGGCCCGCTACGGTCTGCACGACGGCGGCTGGGCCAAAATGAGCAGCCGCCGCGGCGCGGTCGATGTGCGTGTTCAGACGACGAGACGTTCCCCCCAAGGGACGGTGTTTGCCAGTTTTTCCTTCGCCGACGTGCCGATCAACGTTCTCACCGGCTCGGGCTACGACCCGATTACACAAACGGCGGAACTGAAGGTCTGCCCGGTGCATGTGGAACCGACTGCGGAGAAAACGCCGTTGGCGGCAGATTGAGTTGAATGAGGGCTGCAGAAAATGAAGTCCCTTCATATGCAGCCGTCAATCGCTTCGTTTTTCGTGCCTCCTACGCATCGGAGTCAGAAATGGCTAAGGCAAAGAGCAGATATGCGAGCAATCGGTGTCAGTGAGTTGAAAACTCACGCTTCAGAAATCATACGCAGGGTGCGAGAGGAACGAGTCTCCTATACGATTACTTTCAGGGGGAAGCCTGTGGGCGTTCTGCTTCCTTTTGAAGGAAGTGGCGATGAAGTTGCGGACAAAAGTAAGGATCCTTGGTCTGATTTAGAAAAGTTACGCGAGAAGATGGCGGCAATGCCTCGGCCAAAGAAAACTTTATCGGAGACACTCTCCGAAATGCGCCGTTGAGGCCGATAGTCTTGCCCGAGATTACGTTAAAGGCGCTTTCATTTTCCCCCACATTAGCCCCACTCTGCCTGGCAACGAGGAGCGGACAGCGAGGAATTCGGGCCGCTCACTTGTCTATCATTGGGACGACTCGGTGAGATAAAGTGATACCTCGCGTTGGTAGCAAAGTGCGCACCCGCGTCACGGTCGTGGAGAGCGGGCGGCACAGAGTTCGTGATGACCAACTGGCGGCGGAAGAGCCGCTGGAGATTCGCTTGCAGGCTGGGGGCGATACGCAAACGGTCGCGGTCACGATGCGCACGCCCGGCAGCGACTTCGAACTGGCAGCTGGCTTCCTGCACAACGAGGGAATCGTCGCCGAGCCGTCGCAGGTCAGCGCAATCACCTACTGTGTGGACGCCGACGTCGACGCGGACCAGCGCTATAATATCGTAAACGTGGGGCTGCGCCTTACGAGCCTGCCGGAGCTGGCGACCCTGGAACGCCATTTCTACACGACGAGCGCCTGCGGCGTGTGCGGCAAGGCGAGTCTTGACGCCATCGAGATGCGCGACTGCCCTGCTCTGCCGGCGGGTCCGATGGTCAGTCCCTCCGTCCTGACCACCCTGCCGCAGAAGCTGCGGGCGGCGCAGGGACTGTTTGAAGCGACCGGCGGACTGCACGCGGCCGGCCTGTTCGACGCCGAAGGCAATCTCATGTGCCTGCGCGAGGACGTCGGCCGCCACAATGCGGTCGACAAGCTGATCGGCTGGGCCTTTATGCAGCGCAAGCTGCCCTTGCACGACAGCATCCTTCTGGTCAGCGGCCGCGCATCCTACGAGATCCTGCAGAAGTCGACTGTGGCGGGGCTGCCGGTGGTCTGCGCCGTGTCCGCGCCAAGTCATCTGGCGGTGGACGTCGCCACCCGCTTCGGCGTCACGTTGATTGGGTTTCTGCGCGGGGAGCGGTTAAACGTATACGCCGGCGAAAATCGGATCCTGTGGAACGGGCAGTGACCGCCAGAAAAGAGCGATAGTTCGTGGGGTTTTCTCTTAGTTTTTCCCCTCCTTTGTACTGTTCGCCAACTCCCATAGCTGCCAATAGAAAATAGCCGGACGCGGCAAGATCGGTTTTCGTCACCCGGTTAAAGGCATAGCATTTGATTATTCGCGCCATTTGTGTCAACATAAACGGACCTGTTGTAACCGAAATTGATACTTTTTTACAACGATTCTCTTACGTACGCCCAAAAAGCGCTGAGTTTACGGAGATAGACCAGAAATGAAAAGGTTTTCCCTCATTGCCCTGTTCCTTGTCCTCTGTCTGGCCGCCGGCCTCCTTCTTTCCGGCGATCGTCTTGGGACCATTCTCGATACGAGCCTAAGCTCCGGAGAGATGGACCTCTCCAGCATTGGGGTGGAGCGGATCGAGAGGGCGTTGCTCCAGGAAGAGGAAGTGGCCGAGTATGTGCCCGGGCAGGTGCTGATCCGCTTCAAGAAGACAGTTACACGCGACCAGATCTCCGACTTTTACGCCGAGTACGGGCTGTCGGAAAAGGACAATTTGGACAACGATGTCACCGACGCCGACCAGGGTCTGCGACTCGCGAGCGCGCCGGTCGATGTGAACGAAAATCTGATCGAGGTGTTGGAGAGTGACGATCGGGTTGCCTTCGCGGAGCCAAACTACCTGCTTCAAATTAATGAGACGCCGCCTTCAGATCCCTTCTTCGAGAATCTGTGGGGGCTGCACAATACCGGCCAGACCGGTGGCACAGCCGACGCCGACATCGACGCGCTGGAAGCATGGGAAATCAGCACCGGCTCGGATGATATTATCATCGCGGTGATCGATACCGGTATCGAAGTCGAACACGAAGACCTGATCCCGAATCTGTGGACGAACCCGAAGGAATGTCCGAGAGGTGTCGGCAGGTGCGTAGAGAACGGTATTGATGACGACGACAACGGCTATGTGGATGACTTCCACGGCATAAATGCGATTAACAACGGCAAACTGCTGGATGACTACGGTCACGGGACGCACGTAGCCGGTATCGCGGCCGCGGCGGGCGACAACCGCAAGGGCGTCGTCGGCGTAAGTTGGAACGCGAAAATCCTTGGCTGTAAGTTCATCACTGCCTTTGGCTCGGGGACGACGTCCAACGCAGTCAAGTGCTTCAACTACATTTACGACCTGCGCACCAAACAGAAGCAGAACATTGTTGTAACAAACAGCAGTTGGGGCGGGGGCTCGCCCTCCCAGGCACTGCGAGAGGCCATGGGGCGGGTTGATTCGCCGCTGCATGTCTGCTCCGCCGGCAACTCGAACTCCAACCGCAAGCTCTACCCTGCCGCCTACGACCTCGACAACATTATTGCCGTAGCCGCCACCGACCACGACGATATCTATGCCGGCTTCTCCAGTTGGGGCGAGGATTGGGTCGACCTGGCTGCCCCCGGTGTAAGCATTCTTTCAACCATTCCGTCCGGGCGCTGTCCGATGTGTTTGCCGTCAGGATATGGGTCCACCAGCGGCACCTCGATGTCAGCCCCCTACGTTACTGGTGCGGTCTCGCTGATCGCGTCGGAGTTTGAGGGGCTGAACAACGAACAGATTAAGCAGCGCATCCTGTCCGGTGTCGATCCGCTGCCGGAACAGTCGAAGAAAACGCTGACCAACGGGCGCCTGAACCTGTTTAACTCGATGGAGAAGGACTCGACGCCGCCGGCGACCGTTTCGGACCTGTCGCCCTCTGGCGTACTCCTGACCAAGATCCTTCTCTCCTGGACTGCGACCGGCGATGACGGATTCAGCGGGCAGGCCACAGCCTACGACGTAAGATACGACACGGCGCCGATCTCGAACGCCACCTGGGATTCTGCCCAGCAGGTGTCGACAGCTCCCATTCCCGGCGCGTCCGGATCCAGGGAGGCGCTCGAAGTCTCCGGCCTGGAACCGGATACAACCTACTACTTTGCGCTGCGGGTGGCAGACAACGTAGGCAACGTTTCCGACCTCTCCAATATCGTAATTGCCCGCACAAGCGCAGGCACAATCGTCTTCGAAGACGACTTGGAAAGCGGGTCGGGCAAGTGGACTATCGAAGACGCCGACGACAGCCTCTGGCATCTTTCGAGTCTGCGATTCAACAGCCCCGAGACGTCCTGGTACTACGGTCGGGAGAGACAGCGGGACTACGACACAGGCGAGGAGCATGAGGGCACGATCACGTCCGGTGTCATCGACATCGCCGGCGCCGACGACGCGCTGCTCACCTTCTACGAGTGGAGCGAATTGCAGAGAAACACACGCTTCGACCGCACGCGAGTCCAGATTTCCACTGACGGCACGACGTGGAAGACCGTCTTTGAGTCTCACGGTACCGAAGGGAACTGGGCGAGACGAGATGTCGACCTGAGTCAGGCGGTGAGTGAAAGCGGCTCGATACAGGTTCGATTCTGGTTTGATACGGTAGATGACTCCTTTAACGATAACGAAGGCTGGTATATCGACGACGTCCAGGTATTGACGGCGAAACTGCAGCTCCCAGGTGAGAAGCAGCTCCTGCCCAATCTGGTGGCCCAGTCGATCAACATCGGCTTCAACCCGGCCGATCCGCACGCCGGCGAAACGACAACCATTCACGGGACGGTTCTCAACAACGGAAACGCGGATGCCCGTGCCGTTACGGTGCAGTTCGTTGATGTCACCGAAGAGGATGCAGCAGTCCCGATCGGCCTGCCGCAGACGATTGCGGAGATCCCTGTTGGCGGCAGCGGCGTGGTCCAGGTGCAGTACGATACCGAGGAGAAGGACGGCGAACGAACTATCCGCATGGTGATCGATCCCAACAACTTCGTCTCCGAGCGCAACGAAGCGGACAATGCCGCCGACCGGATTCTCAACGTCGCCGAGGCGCCGGCGCCCAATCTGTACGTTGATTCAGGCAACATTGGATTCGACCCGGCGTCGCCACAGCCCGGCGAGCAGGTTACGATCCTGGCAACGATCATCAACAACGGGACGGCCGACGCCGAAAGCGTTGTTGTCCGGTTCAGAGAGGGCAGGACCACGCCCGTCGCCCTGAACCAGGTGATCGACAGCATCCCTGCGGGCAGCAGCGCGGTGGCGCGAGTCACCTACGACTCCAGCACGAGTTCGGGCGATCCGAGTATCACCGTCACGGTTGACCCGGACAACTTCATCACAGAGTTGGACGAAACTGACAACAGCGCGAGCAAGACCCTGACGCTGCAGTCAGACACCGAACCGAACCTGGAGCTCTCCTCCAGCAATATCGGCAGCGCGCCCTCCAATCCGGTGGAAGGCGACGAAGTTACAATCTATGCAACGATTCGCAACGCGGGCGACACCGAAGTCCAGGGTGTGCAGGTACAGTTCCTGGACGCGAACAGAAGTCCTGCCGCGCCGATCGCAGCGCTTCAGGTTATTCCTTCGATTGCGCCCGGCAGCAGCGGGGTCGCGTCGATTCGATTCGATACGACCAACCGCAGCGGCGACCAAAAGATTCAGGTCCAGGTCGATCCGCACAATCTGGTGTCCGAATCCAGCGAGAGTGACAACAGCGCCACGGCCACGTTGAGCGTGGAACACGGACCGGCCCCCAACCTGGTTGTTGTTGACGATAACATTGGCTTCAGCGCCACCGAAGTGGCTGCAGGCACACCGGTGACCATCTACGCTACGATCCTGAATACAGGAAGTTCGAAAGCTGAAGGTGTGATCGTGCAGTTTGTGGACGTCACCAGCTCCAGCGTCAGACCGATAGGAGAGCAGCAGACAATCGAAGTCATAGAGCCGGGCGCTTCCGCAGTTGCGGTGGCCGAATACAAGGCCTCTGGCGGGCAAGGCAGTCGCACCGTTCAGGTGGTTGCCGATCCTGGCAACTTTGTTCGCGAGGTCAGAGAGGATGACAACGAAGGCAGCGCTTCCATGACGGTCGGCAGCGCCCCCTTGCCAAATCTGTTCATCCACAGCAACAACATCGCCATCTACCCGGCGCAGCCGGTAAGCGGTGAAGAGGTAACCTTGCGTGCCGTTGTCGGAAACAACGGATCGGCGCCGGCCGAGCACATATCTGTCCAGTTCTTCGATGTTACAAGCGGCGAAGCCCGCCTGCTGGGCAGCGAGCAGACAATTGAATCAATCGAAGTAGGCAGCAGCGGCACCGCGGCAGTGACCATCACAGAGTCGATCTCCGTCGACAGACCGATAGGCAACCGCAAGATCCAGGTGCTGGTCGATGCCAACAATCGCATCAGGGAATCGAGCGAAGAGGACAATACGGCCACAAGGCTGCTGACTCTCGAGCCCGAACCAATGCCAAACCTGGTGGTACTGGCCGAGAATGTCGGTTTCAGTCCGGCCAATCCCCGAGTTGGCGAGACGGTGACCATCCTGGCCGTCGTTCGCAACGATGGCGACGTTGTTGCCAGGAATGTGGCTGTACAGTTTGAGGATGTGAGCGCGGGGCGGCCGGTTCCCATCGGCGAGGCACAGGAACTCGACAGGATCGCGGTTGGCGGCAGCGGCGTCGTGACGGTGAAGTTTACGATTCCGGAGGCTGCGGGCACTTACAAGGTTAGGGTGGTCGCCGATCCGGGTAACTTCATTGCCGAAACCAACGAGATCGACAACAAGGGCACGCGCAGTCTGGACGTAGAGGCTGCGCCGATACCGAACCTGGTGGCCCTCTCAGATAACATCGGGTTCAATCCGCCGACGACTTCAGCTGGGAGCGATGTGATCGTCTCGCTGACCGTCGTGAACAACGGTGCAGCCGCGGCCGAAAACGTCCAGGTTCACTTCACGGACGTAACCGGCGGACGACTGAGTCCGATCGGCGACATACAGACTTTGGCCGCGATTGCCGCCGGCGACAGCGCCATTGCAAGCGTGACATTCAAAACCGCCGGTCGCTCAGGAGAGCGCCGCATCAGGGCAAGTGTCGACAGCTTGTCGATCATTACCGAAAGCGATGAGACGGACAACACCGCCAGCAAGACTCTGCTTATAGCACGCGGGACCTCGCCCAATCTGTCCGTGCAGGCGGCCAACATCAGTTTCACGCCCACAAACCCGAACTCGGGAGATGAGATTCGAGTACAGGCCGTCATCCTCAACCAGGGTGGTCAGGACGTCGGTGAAGTCGATGTCCAGTTCCTGGACGTGACAAACGACGAGGCGGTCCCGATCGGATCAGGAAAGTTGATTGCCTCGATTCCCGCCGGGAGCAGCGGCATCGCGGAATCGGTCCTGAACAGCCGCGGCCTGTCGGGAGAGCGCAAAATCCGGGTCGTGGCCGACCGCAGAAATCTGATCTCCGAATCTGACGAGACAGATAATCAGGCCGAGGCCGCGATCTCGATCAACCCGCCTGCGATTCCCAACCTGGTTATCGAAACAAGCAACGTCGGCTTCCATCCCACCAGACCGGTGGACGGCGATCAGGTAACCATCAGTGCCACGGTCCTGAATGAAGGCGGCGGGGACGCCAGTGAGGTGATCGTGCAGTTTGTGGAAGGCAGCGGGCAGGGTGTCCCGATCAGCGAACCGCAGGTAATCGATAGGATACCGGCCGGCAGCAGCGGGGTTGCTCAAGTCGTCTTTGATACGGCAGGCAAGGACAATCCGCGAGTTCAGGTGATCGTTGACCCCAATAACTACATCGCAGAAACGAAAGAGACGGACAACAGAGCGTCCGCTTCCTTGAGGATGGCGGCGCAACCGTTGCCCAACCTGTCTGTCAAGACCAGCAACGTTGCGATCACGCCGAAGTCGCCGCGCGAGGGACAGAGGATAATCCTCACCGCCATAGTCGTAAACCATGGCAGCGCGCCGGCACGCGACGTGGATGTTCAGTTCATGGATGCAACGGAGCGGCCCGGCGTGCCGATAGGCGCGGCGCAGACGATATCGTTGATCCCCTCCGGCGGCAGCGCATCCGTAGGCGTCGTCTACGACACGACCGAACGCGAAGGCCAACGTCGAATCTCTGTGACGGCCGACCCCGGAAACTTCATTGAGGAAAGCGCTGAAAGTGACAATTCGGCGACAAAGACGGTAGAGGTGCTCGAGAGGGCTGCCCCGAATCTGATCGTACAGCCCCGCAACGTGGGCTTCAATCCCGCCGCCCCGACCGAGGGCGACCGGGTCCTGATTCGGGCGATCGTTCTCAATGACGGCGTCGAGGATGCAACAGATGTTGTGGTCCAGTTCCTGGACGTTACCGAGGCAGGCGTAGTGCCAATCGGCCAGCCTTACGTCGTGGGCTACCTGGCGGCAGGCTCCAGCGCCACGGTTCCCATCGTATATGACACGCTCGACAGACCGGGCGACCGCCGCATCCGTGTCGTCGTCGACCCGAACAGCTTCATTCGCGAGAGCAGTAAAGAGGACAATCAGACCGTGGTTACCTTACCGGTCCAGGCTGCGATGGCGCCGAACCTGGCGATGCTGTCAGGCAACATCAAGTTTGCCCCGCAGTCTCCGGAGCTCCACGATGTAGTGACCGTCTCGGCGACCGTGCTGAACAATGGTACTGAAACGGCGCACGACGTCATCGTACAGGTTCTGGACGTGACCGGCGGCGGGTCGGTGCCCATAGGCACGGAACAGCTGCTGGATGCGGTTCCTGCCGGCGGCGGCGGCACCGTAGAGGTCGCATTCACCGACACCGGTGAGACTGGCAGCCGCCAGATTCGCGTGGTCGTCGATCCCAACAATGTCATTGCCGAGATGAATGAGCGGGACAACCAGGCGACGCGAGGGGTCTTTATCTCGCCGCCGCAACTGGCCGACCTCGTCCTGGAAGAAGAGGATGTTGAATTCGATCCCGAAGCACCTGTCGCAGGCACGGATACGACCATCTCTGCGACGGTCTCAAATACCGGCAACGCCAACGCCCGCGGCTTCGTCGTTCGCTTCCTGGATGTGACGGATCGAGTGCCCAGGCCCATCGGCGGTCCGCAGCGGATCGACCAGCTTGGCGCAAACGACAGCGATACGGTATCGGTAACCTACGATACTGAGGGCAAAGCCGGTGAACGCAAGATCCGTGTGGTCGCTGATTCGGAAGATGCAGTGACCGAACTGGACGAGGAGAACAACAGGGTTGAACTGGTCCTGAAGGTCCGCACAGTTTCGGAAGCGTCCAGTGATGCGCCGAACCTGACAGTCCTGTCGTCAAACATTCGCTTCTTCCCCGCCGTACCCGCGCCGGGGGATCCGGTCACGATAACGGCGGTAATACGTAACCAGGGCAAGACGGTGGCCGACAACGTGGTCGTCCTGTTCGAGGACGTTACGGATGAGGAAGCGGTTGAAATTGGCGAGTTCACGATATCAGAGCCAATTCAGCCAGGTGCGCGCGAGCTGGCCGTTATGACCTTCGACACGGACGACCTGGAGGGTAGTCGAACCATTCGAGTGACGGCCGACCCCGACGACGCAGTCAGTGAGACGGACGAGGACGACAACTATGCCGAGCGCACACTCCGATTCAGCACGTCGGCACAGGGGAATAGCCAGGGGACAGGATCGGGCAGTGTAGCGTCATCCTCCAGTGTGGAAGGAAGCGCAGAAGGCGCGAATCTTGCTCTGAACGCGCAGGAAGTCGAAGTAAGCGTGGCTAGCGCCGGTGAAGGGGACTTAGTCGTGGTCGCCACAAAGGTGCGCAATGAGGGCAGCACCGACGTGGGCGGCTTCAGCATCCAGGTGCTGGATGAGTCCGACGAACTCAACCTGCTCGGCTCGTCTCAGACAGTTGAGAATCTGGCTGCGGGAGAGGAAATCACAGTGCGCACAGTCTTCCGGGCAGCAGACGGCCTGGGAACGCGCACGCTGCAAGTGGTCGTCGATCCGGCGAACCTGATATCGGAAAGCTCTGAGCTGGACAACAGGGTGAGCGTGCTCGTAAATGCCCTGACACCGGCCGACGGATAGTTCAGACTGGAAAATCTGGTCCGACAACGCCCCTCCGCACTGCACATGTGGCCGCGGAGGGGCGTTGCGCGCCCGGGGAAAGTGCCCTGGCCGCATCTGTTAGCGCAACGATGGGAGCTCAGAACAGACTCAACTGACCTTGGGCCTGCACGCGCAGGTTTGTAAAGGCTCTGCCCACATCCTGCAGGGGAATTTCAAAGGGGGGTTCGGCACCAGGTGTGATCGTTTCACCGAACATGGACAGTTCCACCACGTCCACGACTTCGCCGGCGTCGTCAAAGAAGGTAGCGGCCACCACGACGGCCGTCAGAGCGGTTTCGTGCCGATTGTGCAATCTGCCGACGATCGCAGTGCGTCCTTCCCGCTCCACAACGGAAACAGCCGACACCTCCAGATCACGAAACTCGATGATGCTGAAATCATCGTGGGACACGTTCAGTTCGTAACTGTGGACAGCGGAAGGATCGACGTCCACAAACATGAGGAACGGGGCCGGCCGTTCAACTTCCAGCCTGCCAAAGACCGCCACTGCTTCGGAGTCGGCGATCGATTCGCCGTTGCTGCTGAAAAATTCAGCGTGTACGCGGACGCCGAACACCTCATAGGCTGAGCCATTCACCACCTCTCCAACCAGTGCCAGCTGCGACCCCGACGGGTAGGTGGTATGGCTGCGCACGAAGACGGCCGCCGGAACCGGCGTGCGGGTTGGCGTTGCTGTCGGCGAAGAAGTCGGCGTCGGTGTCGGCAGTGGCGCCGACTCAGTGGCAGTGGCTGTTGCCGTCGGCGCAGCGGTCGGCTCAGGCGGCTCAGCGGTTACTGTCAGGGCTGCGGTGGGTGTAGGCGTTGCGGTTGCGACTGACGTCGCAGTCGGCGAAGGTGTCGGCAGAGGCGAATCAGTTTCCGTGGGCGGCGGTAACGGCGTAAATGTGGGCAGGGCCGTCGCGGTAGAGTTGGCGTCGGCCTGCGTAGGGGCAGCGCTCTCGGGCGCGGCGTCCTCCGCAGGGGACTGCTCTTCTGCATTGGTGAGGTCGGGGCTCAGTGGTGCACCGTCTTCAGCGGCGGGTCCGCCGCAGGAAGCGACAAACAGAATCAAGGCTGAAGCGACTAGGAGCGAGAATCGTAGCATAACCGTTCCGTGCGCTATCGTTCATCCATTTGCGCGCAAATTGCCAGTCGTCAAATCACGGTGCTATGAACAGATTACCCCTTAAGGCCGGAAGTTACAACACCGCTCACGAAGTGGCGCTGAAGAACGAGATAGATAAAAAGAACGGGCAGCATGGTCATGGTGCCTAGCGACAGAAACCAGTGAATCTGATATTGCCGCAGGCCGCCGCCGTGGCGGAACTCGGCCAGCGTCCGTTTGAAGGTCAACATGGCGCAGGATTTGCAGCTCTCCGGCTCCGTAAACGCGGGCGGCGTCCTCCAGTTCAGGGGGAATCGACATGAAGTAGGCGCGGATGAAGATGATGGCCAAGGAGGACCAGCTCATATAGGTCAGGATGACGGCAAGCAGGCTATTCAGGAAAGCGATGGGCAGGTGCAGAGCGGCGGCCGCGGCACCAGGGGCAGGCGCCGTCCCGCAGGCGGCGAGGACTGCTCCGGCGGCGGTTGCGCCGGACAGGGTCACGAAGTCACGACGGCTTTCACTACGTCTGATCACGATGCTCTCCTTGGGGTGGCAAGCGAGAGAGGTCCATTCGGTCCAAGACCCGAGTAGATCCAGTCATATTCTGGGAGGGAGGAAACTTTCAGCAATATAGAATAGGGAAGTGGACGCGTCAGGTGCGCGAATTTCGTCGTGTGTGCCCATGGTCCAAAGTCCATTGACCGAACTGAAAATGATGGACGGTCGGGGAAAGGCGTGTATTTGGACGACGAAAAGATTCCAAAATGGCCGGAGTGATCTCATCTATTGATCTTTTCGGTCGCTTGTCATCTTAAGAACAGGTGTTACAATCAGCCGACACCCACTTGCGTTGCCCATCGCCAACCGTCCACTTACCCTGGAGCCGGAAACGGGCGAGTCCAGACAGGAACAGAGTACCCTATGTCAGTAACAGCAGATCATCGCGCAGATTCAGCAGCCGTCCAGGACGAACCCTCGGAAAGCAAGACGTTCCAGACCCGAGAGGTGTTGACTATCGTGACGGGCCATTTCGTCCACGACATTTTCACCGCGTTTGTGCCGCCTCTACTTCCTTTGATTCGAGAAAAGCTGGCGGCCGACTATGCAGCGATCGGAGCCCTTGCGGTCTTCATGCAGATTCCCAGTCTTCTGCAACCGTTCATTGGCCATGCAGCCGACAGGATTAGTTTACGATATTTCATCATTCTGGCTCCGGCGGTGACTGCCAGCGTTTGTAGCGCACTGGGCCTGGCGGACAGCTACGTACTGCTGGCCCTGGCGCTGTTTGTAGTGGGTCTGAGCTCGGCTGTCTTTCATGCGCCGGCGCCGGCGATGATCGGGCGCATATCGGGCAACCGAGTGGGTAGGGGCATGAGCTTTTTCATGGCGGGTGGAGAGCTGGGGCGGACGGTAGGGCCCTTGATGGTGATCGCAGCCGTCAGCTGGTTTGGGGTTGAGGGAATATGGCGGGTGGCCGTGTTTGGCTGGTTGGCCTCGATTTTCCTTTACTGGCGACTGCGCGGGGTCTCGGCAAGGCCTGCGCAGGGCAGGGTTCTTTCCCTTAAGCGTTTGCTACCGGCTGCCCGGAGAGTTTACCCTCCCCTGCTTTGGATCATGGCAGCCCGTGTCTTTATGTCGATTTCGATGACGACCTATTTGCCGATTTTCATGCAGGATGTGAAGGGTTATGAGTTCCAGATGGCGGGGCTTTCGCTAACGCTGTTGGAAGGGGCGGGTGTTTTAGGCGCTCTGACAATGGGCACAGCTAGCGACTGGTTGGGGCGGAAACGGATCCTGATCGTTCTATTTCTTGTGTCGCCCGTCCTATTCCTGGGATTTCTGAACAGTTCAGGCTGGATGCTATTTGCATTTCTGTTACCTCTGGGATTTACGATGCTCTCGCCGTCTGCTGTGTTGTTGGCGGTTGTGCAGGACAGTTTTCAACATAATCGGGCGCTGGCAAACGGCCTCTTTCTGATGGCCAATTTCGTCATCCGGTCGCCCGCTTTGTGGCTGCTGGGGTTCACGGCAGACAGATTCGGGCTTTCGACCGCGTTCCTGATCAGTGGGCTAATCGCCTTTGTTGGC
Source organism: Caldilineaceae bacterium (assembly GCA_958295845.1). GTDB lineage: Bacteria > Chloroflexota > Anaerolineae > Caldilineales > Caldilineaceae > Bin5. Next base: position 1,219,950 of record OY282376.1, on the reverse strand, counting down.
GTGCCGGCAGTCCTGAAGCTGCCGGAGCGGCGTAGGGAGCAAAGTGAGTAGGATGTCGTGGAAAACGCTACCGTTTTGGTAGATAGGCGCAGGCGTCAGAAGAAGAGGTGCCAAAGGCGGGGCAGGAAGATGATCAGACCGGCCGCGGCGCTGCCCAAGGCCGCGACGAGGATGGCGCCGGCGGCCGTGTCTTTTGCTGTTTTGGCGAGAGGATGAAAGGTAGGCGAGGCCAGGTCAGCCAGCGCTTCGACGGCGGTATTTAGAAGCTCCATGCTGATGACCAACGCAATCAGAGCGACGACGACAGCCCACTCTGACCGGCTGATGCGCAGTGCAAACCCTAAGAGGACAGCTGCAACGGCAAAGGCAAAATGAATGCGAAGATTGCGCTGGCTACGTAGGGCGTGTCGCACACCGGCAAAGGCGAAGGCGAGACTCTGCCCAAAATTCTCGGCGCGGGCGGGCGGCTTCATCTACCAGTCCGGTGTGGTCAGTCGAGGCGAAAGGTCCTCGGCGGTCAGTGAGTTGAGGATCTCAGACTGTTTGCGCCACATTTCTTCCTGCCGCGCTGGCGTGTCATGATCGTAACCGATCAAGTGCAGCGTACCGTGGACAACCAGGAGTTGCAGCTCTGCGGCAAGTGAATGGCCATATCGCTCGGATTGGCGCGAGGCATAGGGGAAGGCCAGCATCAGATCGCCCAGTTCGGCATCCAGTTCGGCGGTCAGGGCCTCTGGGATCTCTTGCGAGAGAGGCGATCCTTCCTGAACGGCGAAGCTCAATACATCGGTTGCGGTATCCTGCTGGCGGTAGATGCGATTGAAGCGCCGCAGTTCGTCGTCGTCCACCACCAGAACTGACAAGGCCTGACCGTCCCGCCCACAGGCGTGAAGTGTCGCCTGTGCTGCTGCCGCGAGCCAGGCTTCTTCCACACACGCATGAAAAAGCTCGTCAATCTGAATGTGTATCTGCACGTTTGTCATTTATGATGCCCAATTGGAGGCAGTCCTCACGCCGCCTAAGGGTTGTGCCGACGGCAGATTGCGGTCCGCAGAGTCATGGGCTTACACCGCCGTGCCATGGGGTACAATTATACCGCTGGACTTGAACGGGGCAATTTCTTGTGAAAGTAAGATCGCCTCCGCTAGAATGGAGGAATCTAGCAGGAAACGGAGAATTCTGTCGGTTGGAGGCCTTGTACTCCGAACCGCTACCTGAAGGCAGCTAGAATCATGTTTTTTGACCGAGCAAAGATCCATGTGGAGGCCGGCGCGGGCGGCAACGGCATTGTCGCTTTCCGTCGCGAGAAGTTTGTGCCCATGGGAGGGCCCGCGGGCGGGAACGGCGGCCGGGGCGGTGATATCTATATCGTAGCCGACCCAAGCATGAACACGCTGCAACCGTTTCGGAGACAGGTCCACTTCCGCGCTGAACGCGGTAAACACGGCGGCGGCACCAAGAAGGCGGGCGCGATGGGAGAGGATCTGTTGATCTCGGTGCCAGTTGGGACAATCGCGCGCATCGCTGACACTGACACAGTTGTAGCTGACCTGGTACGGGACGGGCAGCAGGCACTGGTCGCCAGAGGAGGCCGCGGAGGTCGAGGAAACGCCGCGTTCAAAAGCCATCGCAATCGGGCGCCGCGACTATCTGAGAATGGTGAAGTGGGCGAAGCACGCTGGCTGGAGCTGGAACTGAAGATCGTCGCGGATGCGGGGATCGTTGGGGTGCCCAATGCGGGCAAATCGACGTTGTTAAGCGTCATAAGCGCCGCAACCCCTGAAATTGCCGCCTATCCCTTTACAACGATTGTCCCCAATCTTGGCGTAGCGGAAGTGAACCATGTCCAGATCGTGTTTGCCGACATTCCCGGACTGCTGGAGGGGGCGCACGATGGCGTTGGCCTGGGGCTGGCGTTTCTGCGCCACGTTGAACGCAGCCGGGTACTGGTCCACCTTCTGGACGGGGCGAGCCCCGATCCGGCCGGTGACTATGAGGTCATCAACCAGGAAATGATGCTCTTCAACCCGACATTGGCAAAACGACCCCAGATAATCGTTCTGAACAAGATCGATCTGCCGCAGGCGCGGGAGATTCAGCCACGGTTGCAGGAGGCGCTGGCCGATACAGGCAATCCTTTTCTCGTCATAAGCGCAGTGACCGGGGAAAACGTACAGCAGCTTCTATACGAAGTAAAGGCGCAGCTGGACAGGTTGCCAGCGTCCGCCGCAACGGAGGAAGTGGAAGAGTTGCCGATGCTTTCTCCGGAGGACGACGAACGGTCTTTTCAGGTCACTCGTTTGGAGGAAGACCTTTGGCGCGTGGAGGGTGTCGCCATCGAGCGGGTGGCGCAGATGACGAACTGGGACTACTACGAGTCCGGATTGCGGTTCCAGCGCATTCTGGGGGCGATGGGCATATCGGATGTTCTTAGGGAGCAGGGCGTAAGCGATGGAGATACGGTTCAATTCGGCAGAGTCGAATTGGTGTGGGGATTCGAAAACGCGCTGGGAGAGTGACGGTGGCAAGCGGCCGCACGAAGATTTCCGTCTGCCCTTGGAACCATTAGAGATCGGGCAAGAGTGTTGCGTGCGCCCAGTGTCGTTGGGGCGTGGTCAACCGAGTGATGAATTCAGAAAATAGCTTGGACGGCAACCGGATCGGTGTCTTCGGAGGCACCTTTGATCCGATTCACATAGGACATCTGATACTGGCAGTGGAGGCCCGGCACCAGTTGCAGTTGGACCAGATCGTTCTGGCGCCGGCCGGGGATCCCCCGCATAAGCCGGATAGCCCCATATCCTCTCTACATCACCGGCTGGCTATGTGCCGCCTGGCGGTTGCTGACGATAACGAGATCGGCATCAGTCTGATCGACGCAGAGCGCCCCGGTCCCCACTACACGTCGGATATGCTGCGACTCTTCCGCGAGAGGGTCGGTGCAGAGGTAGAACTCTATTTTCTGATGGGTTTGGACAGTCTTCGGGACCTGCCGACCTGGCATGAGCCGGAATGGCTCGTGCACAACTGCCGGTTGGCTGCACTGCGCCGCCACGACGTAGAGATCGACTGGGAAGGCCTGGAAGAGGAGTTGCCAGGGGTGCGAGAGCGGGTAATCGTTCTTGAAATGCCTGAATTGGACGTTGCCAGCAGCAGTTTGCGGGAGCGGGTTCGGACGGGTCAACCGATCCGCTATCAGGTCCCTCACGCGGTGGAACGTTACATTCGTGAACAGGGCCTGTACCTGTAATAGAGCTGGAGGTCAGGGGCTACCGAAAGACGGCCTTCCTCTATGAAACGTAGTTTCCCCAACTGTCAATCGTGGGTCACGAAATCATGCGGCGCTGCATTGAGCAACGGCGGCGCGTGGAGTTCGACGCCCAACTGCTCCAACGCTATGAGAAACTGATCGTCCTCGATCGAGACGAACAGGTCTTTAGTCAGATTCCTGAGCATTTCAGCATTTACATGCTTGGAGCTGGCCGGTTGCACGACTTCCAGATCGGGGATCACGCCGTGACCCTTAATCAGATTGCCATTGGGCGTGAGCCAGTTGGTCACGCCCAAAAGGATAGCCGAGCCGTCGCTGAGGCCAAATTGGTTCAGAACGGTTCCCGTGCCGAAGGTGGTCTCACCGATCAGCAGGGCGCGTTCGTTTTCTTTGAGTGCGCCGGCGGTGATTTCACTTGCACTGGCAGTGCCTTCATTGATAAGGACGACCAATGGCATTTCCCTGGCATAGCCAAGGCCGCGGGATCGGTGGACGGTCTGATTCTGATTCGCGTCTGATTCGATCAAGATCAGATCGCCTTTGGGCAGAAACTGGCTATTGGCCTGAATGGCTTGCTGCAGGAACCCGCCCGGATTGTTGCGCAGGTCCAGGATGATTCCCTGATTGGCTCCGGCTTCGGTGATTTCGCGAAGGGCAGCCTCCAATTCCCTGTCCACGCCGGCAGTAAACTGCGAAATCTTGATGTACGAGAGGTCTGAGTTGGGGATGGGACTCCAACTCACGCTCGGGACCTCAATGCGATCGCGAGTAATTGAGACCGTGAGGGGATCCTGGAATTCAGGGCGGCGGACAGTCAGGACGACCTCAGATTCTGCCGGCCCGCGCACGAGAAAGATAACCTGGTCCAACGATTTTCCTTCGACCGGTTCACCGTCAACTTCCAATATTATGTCACCTGCCAGAATGCCCGCCTGTTCGGCAGGCGAGCCGTCGATTGGGGCTACGATCAGGACATTCCCGTCTTCCAGGGAGACATAGGCCCCGATTCCTTCGAAGGAGCCTTCAAGACTCGTCTGGTGCAACCTTAGAGCATCCGGGGGGAGGAAAGTCGTGTGGCCCTCGTCACCCAGTGACGCGAGCATTCCTTCGATGGCGCCGTAGGTCATAGCGGCGAAGTCGACTCGCTCGCGGTCGACAAAGTGGGCGACGACGTAATCCCAAGCCTCCCAGAAGATGGTGAACTGTGAGGGACGCTCCTCGGCGGCCATGGCTGAACGGATTGAGAAGCCGGAGACATTGCCGCCTACAAATGACAACGCCATCAGCCAGAAGATCACCGCAGACAGGGCAACCCGCCTAGCAAATTTGTTTCGGGTTGGTCGTATCATTCCACTGGTTCCGTAAATGCGTTCGGCGGGACTTTCTTCCGAGGATTGCACATGACAGTCGCGCATAGTCTCTATTTTTTTGAAAGCAACATTAAAAAGTATCAGTTATGCACACGGTTTTGGCAAGTATTGGGAGGGGTTTCCAGCCTACGTTGGGACTACGGTCTGCCTATGTTTTTTGTCCAGGTTTTGGTCAACGGATTTCAACATGCAGTGGGACAGAGGAAGAGGGAGGAGGTTGACTGGGCGGCTCGCTGTGTGAGTGCGATTCGCGATCCATTTTAGGGGCGGGGCCCAAACACAGGGGGGCTATTTCAAGCCCCTGCAAACAGAAACTGTCCCTTGATCGGAGCAACGAACCCGGCAGCCCGATCAAGGGACAGTTCTAATTGCTTATTCAGCAGTGGGGTTTTTCGATGTTCCACACCCGGCGGTAGAAAGGGCTTGGAACTGAACCGCTCCCATGCACCTAAAATACTGGGCCAGACCGACGGTTGCGAACCCCCTGCTCTGTACTTAGTTCATGCTGATCGCAATCGAGCCAGAGTCCTGCGCAACACTGACGCTGGCCGGGAGCATGATGTTCTGGGCCAGAACAGCGTTAATCTGCGCGTTGACCGGAGAAAGCAGGGCGCCACCAACAGCCATGCCGCCGGCGCCAGCCGACTGCAGATCGACCATCAGATGACCATCGCTCACCATCAGGTTGCCGACGAGGTCGAGCGTATTGCCCATCATGCTAACGCCGTCCTTCAGGGTGACGCGGAAGTGCATGGCATCGGGCTCGATCCAGACCAATACGGAATCGATCGGCTGATTCGGACCACTGTTGGCTTCGAGAGCCTTAGTCACGTAGCTGCTGAATTCAGATTCGCTCAGCATGACTTCGCCCATGACAAGTCCGCCCATCAGCGCATCCTGGGCCGAAAGTGCCGCTTCATGGGAAATCTCAACATCTCGGGCAGGGGGAGCGGCCGGCGCGGTGCACGCACTAAGGACTACCAGCAGCAGAGACAGTACAACGAGTGAAATGAGTGGGGTTCGTTTGTTCATGGTTCTGTTGCTCCTTGAGAGAATTGGGTTAAGGGAACGTTACTCTTGATCTCATCATAAATTGATTGAGAAACAATTAAATGATGCCCGTGCGCTATATCGTCTCACAAGAACAGAGCAAGTGCAAATTCGATAAAAGTGGAACGAAGGCCTCAGGCTCGACTTCGTTTCAAACTGGTCAGGGAGGCCGACATTAGGGTAAGCGACTCTATCTTCTCACAAGAGCAGATCTTGTACAAGTCGGAGAAAACAGGGGGCGCCTACTCGCTCGGGCCACTTTTGCTTCGAGCCTACTGGCTCCTGAAGTCGCGGTCTTGCTTCTGCCAACTCTTTGATGACTGTGTGATCTCCACAGAAGACTGGCGCCGGGATGCGCCCAGGGAGAGTTCATCTGGCACAATAATACACGTGTCGGGCTATGCTGTCAAACCTGAAAATGGCAGTTGTGAATACAGAGTCCTGGCAGTTCGTGACAGCTAACGCGAATTGAAACCGTAAGCCGGCATGCTGCCCGTTCGCTCGGCGTCTCAACAAAAAGTCCAGGGCTGAACACCGTCCAGTGGAACGGACCAGGCACAGTAACACCGCCATACGAATTCGGAGCCTTGAGGTATCTGCTCACTGCATACAGTTTGAGTCTCGACCAACTGACCATCGTCGCCGCCATTCCGGCATTGTGATGGCGTATTCGGTGGGCAGCCGCCAGGTTGGTAGGGGCCCGCTTTCGGTATGCCACGATGGTGGGGAAGAACCAGTAAGGTGGCTGGACAGAGCGGGGCGTTGCGGGGCGCGGCCTCTGCACAAGGGAGGGCCGAAGGCCCGACCGCCCAAAAACAGAGAGTGAGGAATGAGTAAACACCTTCGCTCGCCTCATTCAGGATCGCAGATCAGTTGTGGCTGAGTAGTTACAGTCTGGGTTGTTATATCTGGGTTTCCACCATACTGCAGTCACCGGGGTATTCGATCTCGATGGTGATGTGGGTGAGGTGCAGGCCGTCGAGTTCCTCGCGCGCCCGCTGTTTGATTTCGCGTATTTCGTCCTGGTCGGCTGACTGATTGACGACGAGATGGGTAGACAGGACGTGATTGTCGCCGTCGAGAGACCAGAGATGGGTATGGTGACAGTCCTCAACTGCGCTGATATTGCGTAGACGCTGGGCCAAGTGCGACAGGTCAACCCCTTCAGGGGCTGCTTGCAAGAACAGTGCGGCCGTCTTTTTCAGGTGACCCAGCATATTATAGAGAATGTAGAGAGTAATGAGCAGGGATAGGATAGAATCCAGAATATACAGTTCGACGAAGAGCAGTGTGATGCCGACGATGAGGACGGCGACCCATCCGAGTACGTCCTCCAGCAAGTGCCACATGGCGACTTTGGCGTTCATGGTGCCCCCGCCCTGCAGACGCCATACGGCTGCGCCATTTACGGCAATACCGCCCAGAGCGAGCAAAATCATGCCTGGCGCGTTGGTGGCTTCCGGGTTGAGCAGACGAGGGATAGCCTCAGCCAGAACAAAGAGCCCACCAGCGATGAGGACAGTGGCATTGATGAAGGCGGCGAGCAGAGAGAGCCGGCCGTATCCGTAGGAGTAGCGCGCCGGGGCCTCTTTGGCGGCGTGCTTTTCAAGCCCCCAGGCCATACCCAGTGCGATGGAGTCGCCGAAGTCGTGCACGGCATCGGAAAGTATGGCAACGCTGTTGGTCAAGTAGGCGCCTATTATTTCAATTACAGTGAATCCAAGGTTGAGGAAGAACGCGGTGCGCAGGTTTGCCGAATCGCCGTGATGGTGGTGATGCAAATGATTGCCGTGGCCATGGGAATGACCGTTCTCATGGCTGTGTTCATCACCATGTTCGTGGTAGTGGTTGTGCCCTTGTCCCATCCTTGACTCCCAAGACTTAACGCGTCGTGCACGAAATGGGCGGCGCGACCTCCAATGCAGACCAATGGTGCACTAACAGGCCTTTTTTGACCAAAAGCTGAGAGTGCTTTCGCCCTGGCAATTGCGAGAGCAGAGAAGCGCATCGGGGAACTATCGCCACAGGCGTTCTAGGAGAAGTATGGGGAACAGCGCCAGGTCAGGACTGGTAGTGGAAGTCTTGCGCATACTGGGTTCCCCTCGATTGCGGTACAAGCAGGTGCTACGGAGCGGGCCCCAGTTTGACCCCGTGCCCTGCGATGTTGTTAGGGAGAGGGGCGCCCGGCGGCACTGGCCCGTTACATGGACAAATTCTTGTGTTGCTATAGCAGAGTAGGGGCAGGACTGTGGCGCTTGTCAGGGCCAAGACGCAGTTTCTCAGGCGTTGGTGGCTGCATCCTCTTTGTATTTGCCTAGAAGCCGGCGGGCGTCGCGAAGGTTGAAAAATAGCAGCGCGGACACTGCAATCAGACTCAACAGGAGGACAAGCTGCAGAAAGGCCACAATTTCCATTTCGAATTTCCGAATTGCTTGTGTTTGAAGAGCGGTCGACTGACAGCGCGACGATGGCGTTGAAATCACCATGGAAAGCTGTGGGGGCGAAGAACAGTATAGCACGGTGGATCGGGAAACGCGGTTGACTTTATGCCTACTTTTTCTCTGTATGGGTAAAGAGAAATTGGAAGCAAGGTTAACTGTCGAATTAACCGAGGTTAACGGTCCAGAGGGGTTCAGAAGAGCGACAGCTGGCCGCTATCCTCTTCGCCGGCGGGCGGCACGGGAGTGGGATTCCATTCGGGCAGAGGCAGATACTGGCTGATCCGGGCTTGCAGGCGGCGGACCGACTCCGGTGCGTGGCCTTCAAAGGGGTTGTGTACGTAGCAGTAGACATCGGTGCCGGTCCGGAGCAGGTCGGCGATGCGTTTGGCCCATTTGTCCAGCAACTCCTCCTGGGGGCGCCGGATGAGCTTGTCATCGGGCAGTGGGTCGCGGTCGTTGCCGATGAGGCGGATGTGGAGGGGAAGGTGTGTGCCGGTACTCTCGGCGGCGGACTGCCAGTGAGGAAAGGTATCCGGCTGGCCCGTGCGTTCGACGACAACGAAACCTATCCCTCTTTCCTGCAGGAAGCGGACAAAGGCGGTGGTCATGAGATCGAAGGCGCGGATTTCAACGGACAGGGGAATCTCCTGGGCGTTGGTTGCGAGGCTATCCACAAAGGCGGCAAGACGGCGGCCGTCGCTGGCGCGGGAAAGAGACGCTGGAAACTGAATGAGGCCGGGGGCGGCGGCGGAGCCAAGCGAACGCAAGACATCCAGATAGGCACCCGTTACCTGTTCCACACTCACGAGTCTCTTTTCGTGGGTGATCTCCCGGGGGGCTTTCAGGGAAAAGGTGAACTGTTCGGGCACGCTCTCGAGCCAGCCATGCAAGGTCTTGCGCTGGGGGAGGGCGTAGAAGCTGGTATTGGCTTCGACAGTATTGAATTGCGCGGCGTAATAACTGAGTTGCTGATTGGCTTGTGTTTTCGGCGGGTAGAAGACACCGCGCCAGTCTGGGAAGCTCCAGGAAGAGGTCCCGACGTGCAAGGTTCCTGTTTTTTCAGTCTTCATTCGCTTCTTGATCGGGCCGGACTGGATAATTACAGGCCGAAAGGCAGCGCTCTTTTGCAGATGACGTCCGGTTATGTGCAATATGCACAAAAAGAGGAATTCAATTTCATGCAGGATGGGCAGTGGATTCTCTCAACCGATCGAGTATCCTTTCTCGTAATCGCTGGCCTGTGAAATGTCTGAGGCGCCGGCGCTGCGCTCTGGGAGCGCGATGCTGTGTTGATCAGCAGTGAAAGCACAGGCCCTTATATTTGGAATGGCTCATCCAGGAAACCGAGTGCGCGGGCTGCGATCAATGCCAGGGGAGTGGCCGCGGCGCCATTGGTGGAGTAGATGGGCAGCATTATTTCAGGTCTCACTTGAGGAAGGAGAACTTTTCGATGTCAATGCTTGTACGTGCTATGAAACACGGCTCGAAGTTGCGGGCGATACCGCTTGCCGTTCTTGGGCTGCTTGTCTTCGCCCCATCTGCATTTGCCCAGGATGCGGCGCCGTTTACGACAGATGAAGTTGCCTATTCGGTTGACAACTTAATTCTGTTTGTCTCTGCGGTGCTGGTGCTGTTTATGCAGGCCGGCTTCGCAATGGTCGAGGCTGGTTTCAATTCGGCCAAGAACACCGTGAACATTATGTTCAAGAACATCATTGACCTGGCGAGTGGTGTTTTCTTCTATTTTCTGATTGGTTACAGCATTATGTACGGTGCGCCGCTGCTTGGGGGATGGTTGGGATTTGGCGGGTTCGGAATCTCGATGGAAGCCCCGAAAGCGATGGCAGGCGCCTTGCACCCCCAGGTTGACTTTCTGTTCCAGGTGGCCTTTGCGGCGACAGCGGCCACGATTGTGTCCGGCGCTGTAGCCGGCCGCATGAAGATTTCGGGCTACTTGATCTACAGCATTATCCTCACCGCCATTATCTATCCTGTGAGCGGCTATTGGAAATGGGGTGGGGGCTGGTTGGACGGGATGGGATTCTATGACTTTGCCGGGTCGCTGGTTGTACATGCCGTGGGCGGATTCGCTGCCTTGGCGGCGGTCATCGTGCTCGGACCGCGCATCGGCCGCTTTGGCGGCGGTTCGACCAATCCGCTGCCTCCGAGCAACATGGCGATGGCTGCGCTGGGTGTTTTCATCCTGTGGATTGGCTGGTACGGTTTCAATCCGGGCAGTCAACTTGCCTTCACGGGCGCGGTCAACACGGATGCAGTCATGCTGATCGCTACCAATACGACGTTGGCGGCGGCACTGGGGACGCTACTGGCGATGATCTACGGCTGGGTCAAGACGGGCAAGCCGAACCTCAGCTACACTTTGAACGGTGCACTGGGCGGTCTGGTCGGCATCACGGCGAACTGTGATTCGGTCAACAACGTCGAGGCGCTGATCATTGGCGCTGTCGCCGGCGTGCTGGTCTGCGTAGGCATGGAGGCGCTGGAGAACTTCAAGATCGACGACGCGGTTGGCGCGTGGCCGGTACACGGGCTCTGCGGCATCTGGGGCGGGATTGCCACCGGCATTTTCGGCGGCCACCCAATTCTAGCTCAGATCGTTGGTTCGATCGCGATTCCGGTGTGGGCTTTCGTCTCCGCTTTCATTCTCTTCACAGTCATTAAGAAGTTGGGCGTGTTACGCGTCTCTCCGGAGGAAGAGCAAGCGGGTCTAGACCTTTCCGAGCATGGCGTGGGCGCCTATCATCTGGCTGGCGAGGAAGCCTCCTGAGCAATGATTTGTCGGATGGGGACGTAACCTCCCACCCAATGCCCAGTCCCATGTAAATTCGTAGCAAAATCGGAACCGCTACAGGCAGTCAAATAAAAGAATGACAGGGAGCGTCCCTCTCGCGAAGGAAAGATGGCGAGAGGGACGCTCTTTTTGTTCAGCCACTTTAGCGGCTCTGCGGCGAAGGGGGCCCCTGCTGACTGACGCCCGATCAGAGTGTGGATTGCGAGCGTTGACACAGGGTATTCACCTTGTATAATCACACTCCAGTGGGATTGCTCCAATGGCGCACGCTTGCCAGGGAGGCAGCGGTATGTACGGCTCTCGTTGGACACGACCGTGTGGCATCGTCCGACCGCTGCGGCTTCTCCACACGACTCTAAATCCCACTATGAGACTCCTGACCATTGCTACTTGCCTGACTTGCCGTGATCTCAGACACAAAAACAGCCTAGGAGGATGCTTTGGAGAAACGTACTGTGATACGTAACAGCTTTGGCGTAGGTCCGGAAGGCTGGCATTCATACGACTACCACGGCGAGATCGTGACGGGCGCGGGTATATTCGTGCTGACTACTTGGCAGAAGGCGGGGGGTGTTGACGGTGGAGGGTCTATTTGGGCTGACCAGTCGCGTTGGAGTACGGACGTGCCGGAGAGGCCGATTTCGATCTTGGCACTGATTCACTATCGGAGCTGGGTCGGGCTGGACCCCATCGACCTGAGAGGGTGCGAGGTGTCGGTATATCTGAGGGGTGATAACCTGCGGCTTTACGGTGCGGAGTGCTACTTCTGGGTGCATGCCCCTGGCGTCCGCTGGCATTATTCGAAAAACCCGATCCCGATCGCGGACGCGCAGTGGGCGCCGGAGCCGAGCAGGTTTCGCCTGGAGAACGTTGAATCTCTGTGGCATCGCAGCTACAGCAGCGAAGAGTTCTGGCACCGCAGCTATCCAGAGGGCGGGCCGCGGCTCGACAATGTGCTGGGGAATGTGCACAGCTACGGTTTTTCCTTCATCGGATTCAGCCGGGAGGTTCAGGGAAGACTGTCGATGGCGGAGTTCGAGGTCCTACCTGGTAGACAGGAAGAGACTGGCTGACAGAAGAGCGTTGGAGGGGAATGCGAGGGAGGCTAGGTACGAAAGGAGTCCTTTGAACTTGCGAGGTGTGCCGGATGGAAGGAAATGACGAGATGAACGAGACAAGAGCCCAAGGCAGCATCCCGATAGAGATTGGATCGCGTCTTGAGCTAATGGTGGACGATTTCCTGATCGCGCGGCTGAGCGGTGGTGCGGCGCTGCGCCTGAACCAACCCGTGCCGCGTGAGGTAGCGCTCGTGACCGACCGTCCTTGGGAGGGGAATTCCAGTACATCGTTCGCGATCTTTCAGGACGACGATATCTACCGCATGTATTACCTCGGGCGCCAATTTGTTACTACGGAGTCTGGGCTTGATGAGGCACCACACCCGGACTTCGTCTGCTACGCAGAAAGCAGCGATGGGATCAGTTGGGTGAGGCCGGAGCTTGGACTGGTCGAGTTCAATGGTTCGAGCAGGAACAATATCATCCTTAGCAGCGAGGATAGCGACTGTCCGGTGCGTGCGTTTGCACCTTTCAAGGATGCGAATCCGGCCGCGGAAGCTGACGCTCGATACAAGGCATGGGCGATCCGGATTCCCCGCCTGGATGGATCTGCGCCGCGCCCAGGGCACAGTGCGGAAGTGCCTGATGGGCTGCATCCGCTTAAGTCGGCCGACGGGATCCGCTGGACGGCGATGAGCGACGGGCCGGTCATTGCCGATGGCCTGCTCGACTCGCAGAACCTAGCCTTCTGGGATACGGTGCGCGGGGAGTACCGCGACTATCACCGCAACGAGTTTCGCATCGAGAAGACCGGAGAGGAACCGTACGGCGCACATATGCGACCGGGCGAATCGGGAGCAAGTTTGCGGGGCTCCCGACATGGCCGCGATCTGCGAACGGCTACGTCGAGCGACTTCATCAACTGGACCGAGCCGGACTATGTGGACTACGCGCAGGGGCGCACCGACGAGATATACAATAACGCAATCCTGCCCTATTTCCGCGCGCCGCACATCTTCGTGGGGCTGCCGACCCGGTACGTTGACCACGGCTGGTCTGAGGCGGTGGAAGCTCTACCCGAAGTGGACGAGCGCCGCTTGCGTGCCGGTGCGAGTGAACGCTACGGCAGTGCTCTGACCGACGTCATGTTCATCAGCAGCCGCGACGGCCGCACGTTCAACCTGTGGCCGGAGTCGTTCATCCGACCAGGTCTGCGGCCAAAGGACAACTGGGTCTATGGCGACGGCTTTGGCAGCTGGGGCATTGTGAGAACGCCCTCTCTGTTTGACGGCGCGCCGAATGAACTGTCGATCTACGTGTCGGAGGGATACTGGCGGGGGGAGAGTATGAACCTGCGGCGCTATACGCTGCGGGTCGATGGATTCGCGTCGGTGCAGGCGCCGCTCAGCGGGGGCGAGTTCGTGACGAAGCCGCTGATCTTTGCGGGCAACCGCTTGCGCGTCAATTTCTCCGCTTCAGCCGCCGGCAGTGTGCAGGTGGAGATTCTGCGAGACCAGATGGACGAATCGATTGCAGGGTTCGGCTTGGATGACTGCGTCGAGTTGCTGGGAGATGACCTCGAGCGTGTTGTGCGCTGGTCGGGCGGCTCAGATGTGAGCCGTTTGGAGGGTGTTCCTGTTCGGCTGCGTTTCGTACTGCGCGACGCGGATCTTTACGCCTTTCAGTTCGCAAAGGACTGACCTGCCATGAGGGAGCAGGATTGACTATGACCCGATTGAATGAGAGTTCGATCCCAATCGACATCGGATCCCGCCTGGAGTTGATGGTGGATGACCATTTGGTGGGCCTATTGGCCGGTGGGGCGCGCCGCCGCCTGAACAGGCCGGTACCCCAGGATGTTGCGCTGCGGTTGGACGCGCCCTGGGAGGGCAACGCCTGTGGGGGCTTTACCGTCTTTGAAGACGGCGGGCGCTACCGAATGTACTACAGAGGTCAGAATTTCGAGTACGACAGCGGTGGACTGGGATCAGCGCGCGGCAAGCATATCTGCTATGCGGAGAGCGCCGACGGTATCCACTGGGAGAAACCAGAGCTGGGTCTGGTCGAGTTTGACGGCTCCACGAAGAACAACATCCTGATGGATGCCGAGAAGATTCTTAACGGCATGTTCTCTCCGTTCAAGGACGGGAATTCTGCATGCGCGGCGGATGCCCGCTACAAGGCGTTTGCGTTGTTGCAGAAAGGGGAAGAGCGAGGGCTGTGGGCGTACGGATCGCCTGACGGCATCCAGTGGGCGGTGATGAGCGAAGGGCCGGTCATCACCAAGGGGCTGCTGGACACGCAGAACCTGGCGTTTTGGGACGGGGCGCGGGGCGAGTATCGGGCCTATCACCGCAATGAATTCCGGCTGCCGCAGACGGGTGAAGAGCCATATGGGGCTCATGCAATTCAGGCAAAAGCGGATGCCCACATTGCGGGTTCGCAAGGGCCGCCGGGCGGGGATGAAGGCGGCTTGCGCGGGTCCCGTTACGGCCGCGACATTCTTACGGCGACCTCCTCCGACTTCATAAACTGGACTGATTCGGTTTATGTCAACTACAGCGAAGGACGTCCCAGCGAGTTGTATACGAATCAGATCGCGCCGTACTACCGGGCGCCGCATGTCCTGTTGGGCTTTCCGACGCGATATGTCGAGCGGGCGTGGTCGGAACCCTTGGAGGCGTTACCGGAATTGGAGCATCGGCGCATGCGCGCCGGGATCAGCGAGCGCTACGGCACGGCGGTGACCGACGGCATGTTTATGAGCAGTCGCGACGGGTACAATTTCAGCCTGTGGCCGGAATCGTTTATACGCCCGGGTCTGCGACCGCGCGACAATTGGACCTATGGGGACAATTTTCAGAATTGGGGAATCGTGACGACGCCTTCTGCGATGGCTGGCGCGCCGGATGAGCTTTCATTCTTTGTGCGGGAAGGCTACTGGCGAGACGGAAGAAGTGTATTGCGGCGCTACACGCTGCGCGTGGATGGCTTCGCTTCGGTGCAGGCGCCACTGAGCGGCGGCGAGCTTGTGACAAAGCCGTTCATTTTCGCTGGTAGCGAACTGGTCCTCAACTTCTCGGCATCTGCGGCCGGCAGCATCAGCGTAGAACTGCTGCGCGATCAGATGAATACCCCAGTAGAAGGGTTCAGCCTAGAAGACTGTGTTGAGGTGTTGGGCGATGATCTGGAACGGGTCATACGTTGGAAGGATAGCCGTGAGCTGGGTGGGCTGGCGGGGACGCCGGTGCGCCTGCGGTTTGTGCTGAGGGATGCGGATCTCTTTTCCTTTCGTTTTCAAGAGTGAGATATAGACGGATTCAGTCTTCGACAGGGGGATGCATAGCGTGAAAATCACAGCCATAGAGACTATCGCCCTTATGGACCCGGGTAAAGCGTGGGAGACGGTGGTGCGGGTGCATACCGACGAGGGAATCAGCGGCATCGGGCAGGCGGAGTCGCCATCGCTTGTGATCGAGGCGATTGTTCGCTGCGACGGCGGGCTGGAGGAGATACTGAAGGGGGAGGACCCGCTGCAGGTGGAGCGGCTGTGGCAGAAGATGTATGCGGCGACCGGTCTGTTTGGACGGCGAGGTGTCACGATTGCCGCGATCGGGGCGGTGGAGACTGCTCTGTGGGACATTGCCGGCCAGGCGCTTGGCAGGCCGGTGTGTGAATTGATCTGGCAAGCCTGCTGCACAGTGACGGAGTCGAGCGAGGTCAAAAAGCGGGTGCGACCCTACGCGACGGTTTACCCGCCGGGAGAAGACGTGGGCGAGATCGTCGAGCGCTTCACGCTGGCCAAAGAGCGGAATTTCCGGGCGATGAAACTGGAAGAGTGGCCGGGCGGTTTTTCGCATGTAAACATTCAGCGTGACGTGGAGGTCGTTAGGGCAGCGAGGGATACAATCGGCGAGGACCGTGACCTGATGATAGACGTGCAGAACCGTTGGTCCGAGGTGGGGCAGGCTCTTGACTCGATCCGGGCGATAGAAGAGTTCCGGCCATTTTTTGTCGAGGCGCCTCTGCCGGCGGACAACCTTCCGGGCCTGGCCCGGCTGGCCGATGCCGTGGACACGCGCATTGCGGCGGGAGACTGGGGGTTTACGACCCGGTTCGAGTTTGAGGAGATCATGGAGAAGGGGCGGGTGGACGTTGTTCAGCCCAGTTCGGTGCGGTCCGGAGGCATACGGGAGATTACCCGCATTGCTGAGGCCGCGTATCGACGCGGGTTGATCTGCGTGCCGCACGCCTGGTGTCATATGGTGGGCGTGGCCGCGGAGATTCATCTGGCGGCTGTGCTGCCGAATATGCCCTACTTCGAGATGCCGATCGCCTTTCCTGATTCGCCGATAATTTCTGAGTTGCTGGTGCCCGCTATTGAGGTGGACGCTGACGGTATGATCGAAGTGCCGAAGCGGCCAGGGCTTGGCTTCGCGCTGAATGAAGAGGTGGTGGAGCAGTTCAGGGTGGCGCCGCACTAAATGGCTGAATGTTGACTTTATCAGTTTGGTGACAGACATATGGCAAGGATGACGGCGGCGCGGGCGCTGGTCGAGTCGCTGCGGGCGCAGGGCGTGGACACGATATTCGGAATTATCTCCAGCCATACAATGGAGATTTTCGACGCGCTGTACGACCATCAGGACGCCATCCGCTTCATCAGCACGCGGCATGAACAGGCGGCGGCGATGATGGCGGACGGGTACGCTAGGGTGACAGGCAAGCCCGGCATCTGTCTGACCAGCACGGGGCCGGGCGCGGCCAATTCGATGGGCGGCCTCGGGGAAGCTTACGCCGCGTCTTCGCCGGTTCTGACGATCACCAGTACGGCGGAAGAGCAGTTATACGAGCGCGGCCTGGGTGCAATGCATGAGACCAAGAACCAGTTGGACATGCTTTCGACGGTAACCCAGTACAGCGTTCATATCGGCAGCCCTGAAGAGGCTCCGGAGCAGGTGAGGGAAGCGTTTGAGCGCTTTCAGGGCCGGTGCAAGCGCCCGATAGCGATTGAGATACCGTCCGACGTCCAGGGCCAGGAAGCGGAGATGGCCATTCCAAGCCCGGTCCGGCTAGCGGCTCCGAAGGCAGACCCTGCGTCTGTGGAAGCGGCTGCGGAAATCTTACTTTCAGGAAGACGGGTAGGCGTGATGGCGGGGGCGGGCGTTCACCGATCAGGGGCGGGCCGGGAGCTTACGCGCCTGGTGGAGCGTTTGGGCACGCCGGTATTCACGACGGCGAACGGCAAGGGCGCGATCACCGAAGATCATCCGCTGAGCCTGGGCATGTACGGCGGCGAGTACAATTTTCCGCCGGGAGGGCTGGAAGACCCGCGCCAAGATTTCGCCAACAGCCTGGACGTTCTCCTGGTCGTCGGCTCCAGCCTTTCGTACTTCAGAGCGAAGTCGCAGGGCCTGCGTCAGCCGCCTCAGCTTATTCATCTGGACATTGAAACCGAGCCGATGGACAAGTGGTATGAAACGACTGTGCGATTGGTTGGCGACGCGAGGACAGTGCTGGAGCAGATCAATTCTGCGCTGGCGAAAAAAGCGGGTTCTGACCAGAGTGCTTACAGGAAGGAGACGGACTTCGCGGGCGAAGTCGGAAAAGTGCGGGAGAGGATCAGGGGTTACAAACGGCAGACGATGCCGAATGAGACGAAGGTCATGGAGGCCATCCGGGCGGCGGCGGCCCGGGACGCGGTCTTTGTCGGCGACGTGGGAATCTGCAACCACCGCGGGGCCAACTACTGTCTGGACATATACGAGGAGCGGAGTTATGTCATCCCTGCCTGGGGCGGCCTGGGGTTTGGCCTGCCGGCTGCGGCCGGCGCCAAGGCAGGTGCTCCTGACCGACAGGTGATCTGTATCACCGGCGACGGCGGATTCCAGTTCAATATCCAGGAATTGGGTACCTGCGTGCAGTATGGCCTGCGGCCGGTCGTGCTTGTCTTTAACGATGATGCCTGGGGGCTGCTGCGTCAATACCAGAAGAGCCGTGGCAACGGACGCTACATTGCCAGCGACCTGCGAAACCCGGACTTTACGAGTTTGGCTGAGGCGTACGGGGCCTGCGGTGTACAGGTGGCTTCGCTGCCGGAGCTGGTCGGTGAGTTGGAGCAGGCGCTGAAGGCGGAGACAGTTACGGTGATCGACGTGAAGACGCCGGACGGTTTTGCCAATTTCAAGTAGGCTGGATGCGTTACAGAAGACTTAAGTGTACGCGCTAAGGGATCCGGCGAACTGCCGTTTGCCAAAGAGAAAGGGGACAGGCGCAAGTGCAAGGAAAACTGACCTGTGGGCTGATCGGTCTGTCCCAGGGCTGGTATGCCGATCTGTTTGCAACGGAACTGCTATCGATGAAGGATGTCGAGCTGGTCGGCGTCTGCGATCTGGGCAAGAGCCCGGAGTATGTTGCGACGTGTATCGGTATGGACGCACAGGCGTTTGCGGCCGAGTTCGAGGCTACACTCTACCATGATGCGGCTGACTTGCTCGAACAGGACCTCGATTTCGTTGTTGTAGCGAGTGAAATTGGAGAGCATTGCGAAAACAGTTGCCAGGCGCTGGAAGCGGGCGCGCATGTATTTGCCTGCAAGCCGTTCAGCTTCATTGGCGACGAGGTGCGCCGGGCGATGGAGACGGCCCAAGGCCGCCGGTTGAAAGTACTGCCGGGCGTCCCTTCACGTTTTGAGGATGGCCTGATCGAAGCTGTGCGGCGAGTTCGGGCTGGTGATGTAGGCAAGCCGCTTACGGCGCGCGTCTTTGTCAACCACGTGGCGATGACGAGCCCGGATTGGCAGCGAGACTTGACGAAGAGCGGCGGGCCGCTGGGCGAATTTGGCACGTACGGGTTCGATATCGTGCGCTGGGCTCTGGGCGCGGAGCCGGAGGAGGTCTTCGCTTACGGCGAGAACTTCGCGCACCAAGGTGTGATCGAGAGTTGGGACAATGTGAAGGCGCTGGTCCGGTTCGACAACGGGTCGCTGGGAAGCGTGCATGTCTGCACTTCGATCAGCTGGGAGTACCCGTTCTTCGATCTGGAGGTGGTGGGCGATGCGGGTTGCGTGCGCACCGACTATCACAACTATCCGGTCGTGACGCAGAACAAGACGTCAGCGCAGCTGGCTCCGATCCGCTACGCGCCGATGAACCAGCGTGAGATCGAGCACTTCGTCAAGGTGGTACGGGGGGAGGAGGAACTACGGGTCACGCTGGAGGACGCGTATGTCGTGGCAAGGACGATTGAGGCGGTGCAGAAGAGTCTTACGGCGCACAGGCCGGTGCGGGTTGGATTGTGAAGAGGGTGGGAAAAAGCGAGTTGCCCGACCCTCCTGGATTTGATAAAATAAATATTGTTACATGGTCTTTTGCCCATTGCTGACCACTGTAGCCGGACTACTGAGAAGTGGGCAATTCGGTCATCGTAAATGGCTGATTTTCAGAACGAGCCGTAGAGAACTCACAGGCTTGCAGATTGAACTTGAGCAGAACAAAGGGGGGTGATTGGTAGAAGGAAGACCGCTTGTGCATTGAGGGCGAACTGCCCTACCACCGGTTCATATGCGACGCATTTCTGTGGAAAGGCCAGAGAATGGGAGGAATTACCCATGAAACGCACTGCCGTGTTCTACTCGTCGCTATTACTCGTTGTTGCTCTCCTCGTTAGCGCCTGCGCCCCAGCGGCGGTGGAGGCGCCTTCGCAACCCGCTGCTGCCCAAGCAGAAGAAGAATCAGCCCAGATGGAAGAGAAAGACGGTGGGGGCACACTTCAGGTGTGCTTCATTCAAGCCACGAGCCATGCTCATTTGGCGGGGTTTGTGGGCCGTGCGGGCAGCCAGCACTTTTACCAGGGCCGCACCATCTTCAGCGGACTGGTGCAGTTGGACCACGACGTTAAGGACTATATACCGGAACTCGCTGAGAGCTGGGAATTCGACGGCAATAACGTCATTTTCCATCTGCGAAACGATGTGACTTGGCATGATGGCACCCCCTTCACCTCCAAGGACGTTCTGTTCAACTACGGCCGGCTGATCCCGCACCCGTTGATGGTCAACACGGCTTATAACGGCCTGAAGGACTACATCGTCGGCTACACAGAGTTTCACGAAGGCAACGCGGATTCGGTCAGCGGCATTACCGCGCTGGATGACTACACTGTCGTATTCGAAATGACGGACGAATACGGCATGGTCGGGATCCATAAAATCGCTGCCGCTATCAGGATTGTGCCCGAGCATATCCTGAGTGAGGTGCCCGAGGACCAGTGGGGGCCGGATGAGAGCGGCGTTTTGGGTCTTGAAAAGACAGACTTTGCGACGACAAAGGCGATTGGGACCGGGCCGTTCATGGTCGACGAGTACGTCCCCGACCAGTACATCATATACAGCCCGAACCCGGACTATTTCCGGGGCGCGCCTAAGCTGGATAGGTTGATTTACCGTTCATTCAACGGCGATCCGACGGCGATGATGGTGGCCACGGAGGCCGGTGAGTGCGATTGGGTCATAGGCGAAGGCGGTGGCCGACCGGTGGAGTTGCAGCGCCTGGCTGCCATGGAGGGATTAGACCTTGAGATTTTCAACCCGCCGGCAAACGTTTCAGTGGCCTACTGGTGGAATTTGGGGCGTGAGCACATTCAGAACCCGCTCGTTCGCCAGGGAATCCAACATGCCATAAACGGTGAGCAGTTCAATGCGGTGATGGCCAGCGGGGTGAGCCGCGGGGCGCGCGTCTACCTTGACGGCAAGTGGGGGGTCAATCCCGAGGGTGCCAAGTACATCACCTACGATCCGGAACTTGCCAAGCAGAAGCTAACAGAGGGGGGATGGGATTTTGAGAACGACAAGCTCATCCTCGTTCTTGGATCACTTCACCCGGCCTGGGAGCCGCTCCATCTCACCTTTCAGGAAAATCTGGCGGCGGTCGGGGTAACCGTCGAGTTCAAGGTTGTCGGCGCAGACTACGGAAACGTGGTCAACAATGAGCCATACGAATGGGACGTGCTGCAGGCCGGCGATTGGGCGCCGTGGTTCGGCCTATTGGGTTATGACACGACCCACCTCAGTACTCAGCCGTGGTATGACAGGGCCGAACACTACGCAGAAGAGGTGGCACTGCTGAAGAGCCTGGAGCTGGAGACGGACGATGCTGTACTCAAGGAAGCCGTCTGGCAGATCCAGGAGAGTATTGGGGCCGATCCTTTTGGCGTGATACTTTACTCCCACATCAACCCCAGCTTGCGCAGCACGAGGACGCGCGGCTGCGACACCATCCCCAGCTACTACTACCATCGCAACAACTGGAATATGGAACAGTGCTGGATAGCGTCGGAGTAACGGTTAGACGCTTGCAGCGCTCTTTACCAAACATCTGAAGCCCCCTGGTCGCCGCCGCGCTGCGTTCGGCGACCAGGGAGAATTCGCGAACTGATCTGCCGACAGGCCAGCCAGGAGAAACCAGATGCTACTGATCACGGTGGATAGCGGGAACCTCCTCTCTTGCTCCGACCACGGGCAAGTAGCCCGCCTAGCGGAATTGACCGTCACATCCGGCGCTGATATCTATACAATGGATGTGGCAGACAACGATATCTGCTTCTACCCGTCCAGCGCCGGCACGACCGCTTCAGAAACGCCGATGGACGCACTATTGGCCGAGGGCCATGACCCTTACGGAGATTTCATCGGGCTCCTCAAAGAAGCTGGCATTGCCGTCGTTCCGAATTTTCGGGTGAATGACCATCACGGGTCGCCGAGCCAGTGGACGGAATGGGAGCGGGAACACAAAGAATGGTCTTTGGGTCAGGATACGGGCGCGTGGAGGTCTTACACGAAGGTGGGCGACGTTGGCTGGCGGGAGGTCGGGGATCTGCGGCAGATGGACTTTGCCGTGGAGGAGGTGCGGGAGCGCCGCTTGGGTATTCTGCGGGAGATTGCCGCCCGATACGCACTGGATGGACTCATGCTTGACTTCGGACGTTCGGCGCCGTTCTTCAGGGAGCCAAAGCGGGAGAAGTCGGACTACATGACCCAGTTCGTGCGCGCGGTGCGGACCATGTTGGACGAGATAGGAGAGAAGCGCGGGCAGCATCTGATGCTCGCGGCCGCGGTGCCTTGGGACATTGACTACTGCACAGAGGAAGGGCTCGACATCAAGGCATGGATTGACGAAGGGCTTCTGTCCTACTTGTGTCCGGGTGAATGGTTTTTCGTGGACTACAACCTCCCTTACTCCGATTGGGTGGCCTTGGCGGAGGGAAGCAGTTGCAAAGTGTACCCGATGCTCATGTCCAGCGTCGCCTCGTCGGATGCGGTAACGCCGGGGAAGCGTGTATGGCTCGGCGACGGGTTTCAGGAATTCGACCCGCCCAAGATCAGCGCCCTTGTGGAGAGTGCCTACAGCCAGGGAGTCGACGGGATCATGTTCTACAATCTGCATGCTGGTTCATTCGGCAGCAGGCTGTATACACATCTTCAAGACCTGATCGATCCAGCCAAAATCCCTTCCACCGTCAGGCACTATTTTTACGCCCGCCGACCAAAGTATATGCCTACAGAGTACTACTCGTTCGGACTCCCCGATGGATACGCGCACGGAGAAGTGGAATCGTTTACACCTTTTGAATTGAATGAAGCTGGTGAGGAGTTCAGCTACAGTATTCTGTTTGGCAGCGAGCTGGGCAGCACTATCGCGGCTTTCCAGTTCAAACTTAGAGATCTGGGAGGCGGTGACGAAGTGGAAGTAAGCTTGAACGGCGGCAGGCTCGGCGCGGACGGTCTTGACTTTCACCAGTGCCAGCCGCCCAACGCGCCGGAATTTCGGTATGCCGTATGGCAATCTGCATTGGGGTCCTCTCACTTGAAAGTGGGAGAGAATGTCCTTACCGTCCGGTTGGCGAAACGCGATCCCGAGCGGACAGTGCCGGTCCAGGTTGGTGAGTTCGAGATTACTGTCGCTCCCAACGATGGGTAGCAGTCTTCGGTCCGGCCGGTTGCAAGGTGACAGATGTTTTTAGCTTGCGAATGCATCTATTGCCGGTCCGGTTTGACAGTTCACATCCGAAGTTACCCTTTGGTCGAATCGAGGTAGGCGGCCGGTCCTTTGAAACTCTTAACGGCCGCGATAAGTAACTGCTTGTTGCTTCAGCAGCGTTTCATGGTTCTAACGACAGTCATGTTGTTTCCAACTGGAGCCCTGGAAGCATGTCCCAGTATGTTCTGCGCCGGATTGCGCTGATCTTCCCCTTGATGTTTGCGATTACGGTCGTAAACTACGCCATCTATGTACTGTCGCCGGGCGACCCGGTCTCCGCGTTGCTTAATCCCGAGTCGATGCGTTATCTGGAGGAGGAGGATCTGCAGGCGCTGCGGGAGGCGATGGGCCTGAACAGGCCTGTACACGTTCGCTATCTGATCTGGCTGCGCGAAGCTCTGCGCGGAAACCTCGGCTATTCGACACAGATGCGTCTGCCCGTGCAACATATCATCGTGCGCGACATCGGCAACACGCTTGGCCTGATGGGATTCGCGCTGTTGTTCTCGACGGTGGCAGGCATCGTGCTGGGCATCATTTCGGCCCTCAAGCAGTACTCGATGCTCGATTACATCCTCACCGGCATTGCATTCGGAGGGATAGCTGTTCCTGGATTCTTTTTCGCGCTCCTGTTGATCTACGTAGTCGGTCTGCGCCTGGAGTGGTTCCCCGTAGGGGGAATTGTCACCGTGGGGGCGCCACCTTCGGTAGGAGACCGGCTCTGGCACATGGTGTTGCCGGTGGTCGCCCTCTCTTATGAGGGCCTCAGTACGCTGCTGCGCTACACACGTGCCAGCATGTTGGAGGTCGTTCGTCAGGACTATATCACGACGGCGCGGGCAAAGGGTCTGGCCGAACGCACGGTGATAATGTGGCACGCGTTCAAGAATGCCCTGCTGCCGGTCATTACGATCACGGGATTGCGGCTGCCGACGCTGGTCGGGGGAGCGGTGCTGATCGAGAGCGTCTTCAATTATCGTGGCATCGGACACACTCTAGTGGCCGCCGCGGGGGCTCGCGACTACCCACTCCTGATGGGCGGACTCCTGGTAACGGCAATTATAGTACTGCTGAGCAATCTGGTCGCGGATCTTGCCTATGCCTGGGCCGACCCGCGCATCAGGTACGCGTAGGGAGACTTGTAAGAGGTGACAGCACAAGCGTCGGCCTCGGTCGGTCCACTCCGCATATTCAAGAGTTCGTCGGACTCCTGGCGTAAACGGGTCTGGCGCCGCTTCACGCGTCATCGGGTTGCGCTCGCCAGCTTGATACTGCTCATCTTCGTTACGGCCGCTGTGGTTGCCGCGCCGCTTCTGACGCCGCACAGCCCGATCAAGTTTGTCGGGGCAACCGAAGCACCGCCGACACAGGAGCACCCGCTCGGTACCGACAGATTGGGGCGGGATGTATGGGCCCGCCTGATTTACGGTGGACGCGTTTCGATCTCTGTAGGAATTGTGGCGGTAGCCATTTCAATCGCGATAACGATCGTTCTCGGAACTGTTTCCGGCTATTACGGTGGCTGGCTGGACATGCTCATTATGCGATTCACAGACGTGATGATGGTCTTCCCCGGCCTGATTCTGATCATGGTCGTTGTATCCGTGATCGGACCCAGCATCTATAACGTTATGATCGTCATCGGCATCCTGGGCTGGACAGGAACTACGCGTCTGCTGCGGGGCCAGATCCTGTCTGTGCGGGAGTGGGACTTTGTGACTGCAGCCCGGTGCGTTGGGGCATCCAACGGCCAGATAATGTTCCGGCACATTTTGCCGAATGCGCTGGCGCCCCTGCTCGTGGCGGCTACGTTTGGCGTTGCAGGTGCGATTCTGACCGAGGCGGGGCTTTCCTACCTCGGGCTGGGCGTGCTTCCGCCCGCTCCCTCTTGGGGGAGTATGCTCAACGGGGCCCAGTCGATCTACATTTTGGAGAACTTCTGGTGGCTCTGGCTGCCGCCGGGCGTGGCAATTTTCGTTACGGTGCTGGCCATCAATTTTGTTGGCGATGGTCTGCGCGATGCGCTCGATCCGCGTACAAGCCTGGACTGACAGAGGAAGGCCTTCCTAGACTGAGATCTGACCAGGCCGCAACCTTTCTCCAGACAGAGAGTGTCTTCGCACTGAAGCTTGTCCCCATTACGTCAGTAAACCTATTCGGGCCGGTACTACGATGTACTGACGCGGGGATAGGGCGCGGCGTTCATCACAGTTGACCCCCTGTCGAAGCTTGTCATTTGCATCAGGATGGTGAAGATCTGCCAGGCGCCGACCCATCGCTGTATCGAAACGCGTCCCGGAGACGGGTGGGCCTACAGGTAGCTTGCTACAGTCGGCAGGTCGTGAATTATTGCCTCGTGAGGCAGTCGCTTTCTCTACTAGGGAAGTAAGCCAAAGAGCAGTTCTGAATGTGCTTGGCTGGCGCGAGGCAGCGACCCGCGAATTCGTCGGGTGAGATGATTTACCCTTGATTGGCAGCAACCGAGGTGTTAACATGAAGTGCAGTCGTTTTCAGCATCAGGACTGTGGGGATTCTGGCCCCTTCAGGATGGTGGAGGACGGCTGGCATCCAGCGCAACTTGCGCTGATGAAACATATTGAAGATCGGTATTTTCTTTGTACACAGGAGTGTGCTGCACACAGTTCCACATGGCCGGCGATTATGTCGGGTACTGGTAGACAGCTTTCGTTATTCGAGGCTATTGGGCTTTCATCTCGTCGTTAGCGTGTATAGACAGCGGCTGGCAGCGACAGCCATTTAGGAAGCAGATGTGCGGAGAAGAAAATGAACGAAATCGAGAGATACGAGTTCGATCGCGTGGGATACCTTACGGTTCACGGTCTGTTGACGAACGAGCAGGTCGAGAGCTTGGCGGCCGCCATTGACGCGCTGGAAGAGGAGGCGGTCGCGCGTGCGGCGGCGGCTCCGCGCCGCAAGAGCCCGACCGGCCGACTTGAGTATCACCACAACGCCGAGAGGGGCTACTACGTCACCGGGGCGAGGGAACATGGGAGCACCATAATCATAGAGGACTTTTTCAACGCCGACCCTGTGTTTGACGTATTGGTCAATCACGCGCAGACGATGTCCTACATTCATGCCATCGTGCAGGAGCGGCCGACGATCAATAACTCTGAAATCCGTATTCGTTATCCGGGCAACCGGACCGGAACTCACATGGGCGGACCGATCGGTGTCAAGCACAGGTATGGGTACAACCATAAAGGGTTCAACTGCATGATGGTGCGGATGGTCTATTTCGTTCATGACGTCGGGCCGGACGACGGCCCTTTCTGCGTTGTGCCGGCGACGCACAAGAGCAATATGGTCTCACCCTACGAGGGTGGAAACCCAGACGAGGAGCCGGGCATGATCGGCCTACCGGTGAAGGCGGGCGATGCCATTTTGTTCACCGAGAACCTGCGGCACGGCGGATTCACGAATCGCTCAGATCAGACGCGAAAGACAGTTCATGTCGGTTACGGCCCGTTCTGGATGAAGTCGCAGAACATTGCTACGATGGATGAAGACCAGTATATTTTGGCCCAGACGTATGCGCGCTACACCCAGGAGCAGCGTCAGCTATTTCGGGCTTGGCCAATTACATTGGAGCGGGAGTTTGGGGGAAACCACTAAGGATGGTTGCGCCATGCTAGCGATAGATAGAGTGGAGCTTGCCGGCATACCCTCATTTGCTTTACGCGACACGCGAGTTGGGGAATGCCCGATTGTCATTCATTACCACGGCTGGACGGGCGACAAGGGTAGCATCGAGAACCCGGACGTGTCGCTTATGCAGCTGGCTTCGGCCGGATTCTGTGTCGTGGCGCCCGACTGTTACGAACACGGCGAACGCAGGACCGACGCCTGGTTTCGCGCCCAGTTTAACGGCTGGGCATTCGTCTGTGAGGCTATGGACAAGACGCGGGCGGAGGCGCCGGCCCTTTTGGAGGCGGTCTTGGCGTTGCCATTCAGTTCGGCCTGCGATCCCCAGGTTTGCGGCACCTCGATGGGCGGGCTGATTACGCAGATGGTCTTTGCCGAAAACAGCGCGTATGTCTCTATGGTCTCGATTGTGGGCAGGTCAAGCTTTTTCCAGGCCGATGAATGGTGCCGGCAGGCGCAGCAGGGGACCTGGTGCGATGACTGGTGCGCGAAATACGGCACACAGTCCAATCCTGGCCGGTTTACGGACAGGCCGGTCCTCTTCATCGACGGTGGGCTCGATACTGACTGTCCTGCTGCCACCAATGCGGAGACGGTGCGGCTGATCAACGAAAGGGGAGGCCGGGCAGAGCATTTCGTGGACCCCGATGTTGGTCATGCCCGCTCGCCGTCGATGCGGGCCAAATTCGTTGACTGGATAATCACGCACGGTAAGCCGCAGCCGGCCGCCGCCTGACAGGTGGGAGCGGGACAAGAGTTGGCCTGACTAGCCGATTGCCTCCAAGAGTGGAAATTAGCCGATTCTCTTCGTGAATGCGTTGACAGACACAGGAGTACAGCCCCGTGGACAAGAGTTCAGACGTGACGCACGATGTTTCCAAGATTATTGCCGAGTTAGATGAACGCGGCTACTGCGTAATCCCGGGGGTGATAACGCCGCAGAGAGCAGACGAAGCACGAACAGTGCTGGAAGGTCTGCTGGCGGAGGAGGCAACCGAAGGCACCTGGCGGGCGAGGACGCAGCGCGTGGCCCGCATTGCCGTCAAAGATCCGATCTTTGTGGAGCTGATGGCACATCCGCTGATCGTCTCGCTCTGGAAGGCTTACCTGGACGAGGATGTGATCTGCTCCACGTGGACGTCGAACACCGCCTATCCCGGTTTTGACCGGTATGGCTGGCACCCGGATTTTCCGTTTCAGCGGGTGAACCATCCGTGGCCGACCGACAACGTCAGCGGGCAGACGATGTGGCTGCTGGATGACTTGACTGAGCAGAATGGGGGCACTGGCATTTTGCCGTACAGCCATCTCAAAGGACATAGGCCGCCGCCGGAGATCGCGCACGAGTGGATTGAGGAGGCGGAGATCTTGACCGGACAGCGCGGCAGCGTGATGGTGATGAGCGGAAAGACGTGGCACTCGGCGCGGCCCAATGTTACCGACAAGGCGCGTTCGGTGCTGTTGGGGATGTATACGCGGCCCTTTTACGTTACGCAGGAGGACATGCGCGCGCAGCTGGCGGATCTTGAGAACCCATCGGAGTTGGTGCAGCAGCTGATGGGCGCAAACCAGTGGCAGCCAGGTGTTGTGACCAACCGGTACTAGCGTGGGCGGTACTGCAGATACGCTGGGAATATCGTCGGCGGCTGGCGGCGGCGCCATGTTTTTGACTTTGGCGTTGGACGTAGAGAACGAGATTCACTACAGTTGAGGAGAAAAGCGATGCCGTTGATCAACCTGAAACATGCAGAGATGTTTGTAGAGGGCCTGGACCATCCCGAAGGGGTGGCACTTGGACCAGACGGCAAAATATATGCCGGCGGCGAGGCGGGGCAGGTTTACCGCATCGACTACGGAGAACGCCAGGTAGAGGAATATGCCAACACGGGGGGCCTCAATCTGGGCATGGCGCTGGATGC
Organism: Caldilineaceae bacterium; assembly: GCA_958295845.1. Taxonomy (GTDB): domain Bacteria; phylum Chloroflexota; class Anaerolineae; order Caldilineales; family Caldilineaceae; genus Bin5. The sequence goes on along the minus strand of OY282376.1, from coordinate 1,191,327 downwards.
GGACGCGAACTTGTATATCTGTACCGCCGACCGGGGGGCCGTCTACAAGGTGACACCTGTAGGCGAGGTAAGCCAATACAGCGCCGGCACCGAGGAGCGCCCGTTGACCACGCCGAACTTTCCGGCGTTCGACGCGCAGGGAAATCTCTATGTGACCAATTCGGGATCATGGTACGGAAACGACGGCTGCACGTTCTGCGTCGCGCCGGATGGGACCACGTCGGTAGTGGATACCGAGAACAGCCAGTTTCCCAACGGCTGTGCGGTCAGCCCTGACGGGCAGTATCTCTATGTCGCGATGTCTTTAAGCCCTCCTCAGATCATACGCTTTCCTATAGATGATGGACGCAAAGTGGGACCCACCGAGACAGTGGTGGAACTGCCCCGCATCGTGCCGGACGGCCTGACCTTTTGCGCGGACGGCGGCTTTCCGATCTCCTGCTACCGGCCGGACACAGTTTTGCGGGTTCTACCGAGCGGCGATCTGACCATCCTCATGGACGATTATGAAGGGACGATCCTGGGCGCGCCGACCAATGTATGTTTCGGCGGCCCGGATTTGGCGGTAATGTTCTGGGCCAATTTGGGGCGGTGGCATCTGGGGATGAATGCCCACACCGGGCTGAAGGGTGCACCGTTATTTTACCCTGACATCAGTGCTGACTGAATGGGCGGAAAGGGGGCGGGGGTGAGCCGACAAGCATGCTTCCATTGGCAACCTTTGCCCCGTAGGCTATAATTCTGGTAGCGAATCGTGGATAGTGGAGTCGCCAGTCCCCGTCCTCTGAACACGGAAAGCGCCACCCCCTGCCACCAAAGAAGCTGACATGTCCTACGGCGCGAGCGCAGGACCCAATCTACTCCCCGTATCTTCACAACTGGGTCGTTACCGTATACTTGAGCCAATGGGCCAGGGTGCGACGGCCGTTGTATACCGCGCGCAGAACCTGACCGGCCGTCAGGTAGCATTAAAGGTACTCAACCCTGTGGCGGCGAGTCAGCCCCATATGCGGTCATGCTTTCAGATCGAGTATCAAACACTCGCCCGCTTGCGGCATCCGGGGATTCTTCAGGTATACGAGACCGGCGAGGCAAACGGCCGGCTATTCATCGCCATGGAGCTGGTCGAGGGCGGGACTTTGGAGGAGTTCTTGATGCGCGCGAAATCGATAGGCGAAGTCGCGGCCATCGACATTGCCCGCCAGGTAGCGGAAGCACTTGATCATCTGCACGAATCCGGCAAGATTCACCGGGACGTCAAGACGTCCAATATATTGCTGGGCCCAAGCGGCCGTGCAGTACTTTTTGACTTCGGCACTGTCTACGACATCTACAATCCGATTGACAACGCGCCGGGCATTTATGGTACGCCTGCCTTTCTGGCGCCTGAACAAATTCGCGCTAAGGAGGAGCCCGACAAACGTTCGGACCTGTATAGCCTGGGGATCGTCCTTTATTTGATGGTTTCAGGGCGAAGACCCTTTTACGGTTCGAGGGAGGAGGTGCTGGATGCGCATATAAAGGAGACACCTCCTCCACCGTCGGCATGGCGATGGGTATCGCCCGAACTCGAGCAGATCATCCTCAAGGCACTGTCCAAGAAGCCGGAGGATCGCTTTGAGAGCGGGGCCGATTTTGCGATGGCGTTGAGAGGCGTAGAGGTGGAAGCAGAGCAACCCAAGCCGAGGCTGGCTACGCGTTTAAGAGCGTGGCTGGAGGATACTGTGCGGCAGGAGTAAGTGCCGGCCAAGTCTGGGGCGGAACAGGTAGAGGCTCTGGTCAGTCTTCGAGGCCGTTCATCAGAGCCAGTTTGACTTCGCCGATGGCCCGCGTTACATCAATTTCTCGCGGACAGGCCTGGACACAGTTAAAGACGGTTCGGCAGCGCCAGACACCGTCAGCATCGTTGAGCACGCGTAGGCGCAGGTCGGCAGCGTCATCGCGGTCGTCGAAGATGAAACGGTGGGCCTGGACTATAGCGGCGGGGCCGATATAGTCCTCGTTGGCCCAGAAGCTGGGGCAGGAGGTCGTGCAGGCCGCGCAGAGAATGCACTTGGTGGTGTCATCGTAGCGCGCGCGGGCTTCCTGGCTCTGGTGGCGCTCACCTGAGGCGGGCAGGTTGTCGTTGATCAGGTAGGGCAGGACGGCCCGGTACTTGGCGAAAAAGGGCTCCATGTCCACGACCAGGTCTTTGATCAACGGCATCGAGCGCAGTGGTTCGACCTGGCATTCGTCGCCGACATCCTGCATCAGCACCTTACAAGCCAGTGCGTTACGACCGTTGATCACCATGGCGTCACTGCCGCAAATGCCATGGGCGCAGGAGCGGCGCAGGGTAAGGGTGCCATCCTGGTACCACTTTACCTGGTGCAGAGCGTCCAGAACGCGGTCACTCTCTTCCACCTCCACCCAATATTCTCCCCACCAGGGCTTGGAATCGGCCTCGGGATTGAATCTGCGAATTCGCATTTTGATGCGCATATTAGTAGGTTCGCTCCTCAGGTTGGTGGATTGTGACATTCACCGGCGCATAGTCCAGGTTGATCTTCCCATCCACTTTTGACGCGTAGGTGTGTGTAAGCCAGTTTTCATCGTCGCGGGCCTTGTGATCTTCACGGCTATGGGCCCCGCGACTTTCGGTGCGGGCGAGGGCGCTGGCCGCGGTCACTTCAGCAAGGTCGAGCAGGTTTTGCAGTTCGATGGCTTCGAGGATGTCGGTATTGAAGCGTTTGCCCTTATCCATTACGGTGATGTCCTGGGCAGCTTCCTGTAGCTCACGAATGCGGTTCAGGGCCGACTGTATACCCTCTTCGGTGCGGAAGACGCCCACCTTGTCCATCATGAGCGACTGCATTTCGGTACGCAGATCAGCGACATTGTGCTGGCCCTCTTTAGTCAACATATTTTGGAGCATTGCCTGGGTGGGCTCCCAGGTTTCGTCCGGCAACTCCGCCCAGTCATTTTGCTGACTGTAGGCTGCGGCGGCTTTCCCGGCCCGCTTGCCGAAGACAACGAGATCGACGAGGCTGTTGGTGCCGAGACGGTTGGCGCCGTGGACGCTGACACAGGCGACCTCGCCGGCGGCGTAGAAGCCGGGCACCACATCGCCCTGGGCATTCAGCTGAACTTCCCCGTCGACGTTGGTGGGGATGCCGCCCATGGCGTAGTGAGCGGTAGGCTGCACGGGCATCGGCTCCACCGCGGGGTCGATGCCGAGATAGGTCTTGCAGAACTCTGCGCTGTCCTCCAGTTTGGTCTCAACAATCTGGCGACCGAGGTGCGTGGCGTCGAGATGGACGTAGCGACCACCGTCGATGCCCTTGTTGTCGCGGACTTCGAGATAGATAGCGCGGCTGACCACGTCGCGGCTGGCCAGGTCCTTGAGGTTGGGCGCGTAGCGTTCCATGAACCGTTCGCCGTCACGGTTTCGCAGGATGCCGCCCTCGCCGCGCACGCCTTCGGTGATGAGGATTCCCATCTTGTAGATGCCGGTGGGGTGAAACTGGAAGAACTCCATATCTTCCAGGGGGATGCCTTTTTGCAGTGCAATGGCAGGGCCGTCGCCGGTGAGGCTATGGGCGTTGCTGGTGATCTCCCACATACGGCCAAAGCCGCCGGTGGCGAAGATCAGGGCCTTGCCATGGAAGACGTGGAGGTCGCCGCTATCGATCTCATAGGCGACGACGCCGGTCGCCTGCCCGTCGGCTGAGAGCAGCAGATCCAGCACGTGGAATTCGTCGAAGAAACGCACGTCGCGAGCGATACACTGCTGATAGAGGGTCTGCAGGATCATGTGACCGGTACGGTCGGCGGCGTGACAGGCACGGCGTACTGGTTTTTCGCCGAAATTGCTAGTATGACCTCCGAACGGCCGCTGTGCGATTTTGCCTTCGGCCGTGCGGTCGAAGGGCAGACCCATGTGCTCCAGTTCGTAGATTACCTCTACCGCCTCCTGGCACATGAGATCGACGGCGTCCTGGTCGGCGAGATAGTCGCTGCCTTTGATTGTGTCAAATGTGTGCCATTCGGCGCGGTCTTCTTCGAGATTACCGAGGGCGGCGCCGATTCCTCCCTGCGCGGTTCCGGTATGGCTGCGTGTGGGATAGAGTTTGGTCAGGACGGCGGTATCGCTGCCCTGGCTGGCATAGAGGGCGGCCATCAGTCCAGCGCCGCCGGCACCAACAACGACCGTTTCAAATTTATGCGTGTGGATCATCTTGTCCTCAAGTTGCGAAGCGGCGAGACAGTAGGCGTTAATTCCGCATCGTGCGATGCGCTGGGGCGTTTGCCCTCAGCCCATCAGGCGCTGGAACAGATTTCCCAAGCCGCCGGCGCCCAGAACGATCGCAACTGTTCCGAGCAGGATCAAAAGAAGACCGAGGCCGAATACGGCCGCGGTGAGCAGGAAATTCAGAATCTTGTTGTGGACATAGTCGTTAATTGAGAACCGGGCGCCGTTCATGCCGTGGGCCATGCCGATGAACAGGAGGGAGGCGTCGAACAGGCGCCAGAATACGCCTGCTGGGCCGGACCAGCGCGCGTCAATGTTGTCGAAAGTGATATTCTCCACGCCCACGACCATATGCATATAGAGCAGATGAAAGACAACCGTGATGAACATCACCAGCCCGGTAAGACGCATGAAAAGCCAGATTTTGCGTTCGTGATTGGGTGCGCCGTATGAGATTTTTCCCTGGTACGGACGGCTTGAAGATGTCGCCATTTTTCACTCCTCAGATGATGCCCCGCAGGGTGATGATGGCAGCCGGCACGAGCACAATGACGACGAGCGCCAGTTCTATACGCACGATCGTCCGCTGGTACTGGCCCAATGCCGGGAAAAAGTCGATGATGATGATTCTCATGCCGTTGAACGCATGATAAAGCACGCCGAAAAGGAGAAAGACTTCCAGAACTTTTGCGGGCGGCGAGGTGTAAAGGGTCGCATGGACCCATTCGTAGGGTCCTGGCCCGATAGCGGCAATGAAGATACTGACGATGTGCATGTACAGAAAGAGCACGATGCCGAGCCCGCTGGCCCGGTGCAATATCCAGGCCCACTGGCCCTCCGCTCCTCTGTAGGAAATGCCTCTGTAGATCGATGCTACGAGGGCGGCCATTGGTAGGGAACTCCTTTTTGCGGCATGCGAATATGAGATGGTAGGTGCTTTCAGGGCGCTTTGTTCCAAAAAGAACTAAGCCACAGACAAATCATAATCATCACCGGTGATCCTGTCAATTCAGGCCGGATAAAGATGGATTTTGGGATAGTTAAGGCCTGTCAGAGGTCAGGTTCAGAGATTCTACGAATTTCTGCGATTTCTGTGACGGGAGAAGGGGCTGGCTTGCAGAGAGATGGCTGGGTCAGTCCCGGTTTTTTCGTTCTTTCCTGCTGAATCGGTCTGGCACCGATCGGCAAAAGAGAATCGCCTGAAAACGTCGTTACCGGTTCTGTTGAGCAGCTTCCAAATTGCTACTGGCTTTCGCCCCGACGCATGCGCGCCAGGAGTACATCCGGCTCCCAGACTTCGATTTCAACGGTGGGTGTCAGGGTCTCGATGTTGTAGACAATCAGGCGCAACTCATACACGCCCGACTGAAGGTCGGACGGGATTGTCAGTTCAAACCAGGTGTCGACAGGCTCCTGTTCCTGCCATTGACTCGTGGCCCTGGACTCAGTGTCAGTCAGGACTTCATCCTGTTGGAAGACTCTTTCCCCTGTCTCATCATAGATGCGGAGTGAAATCGCGAAATCGACTTGCTGATCGGAGCCGGTTCTCCAGCGCATACCCACCCACAGCGGTTGGTCCCGCAAACTAATCGTCTCTTGCGTGGGAAGGCGGTCCTCCCCTTGCTCCAGGGCAAAGCCGAGCAGATCGATGCCGCCATCGTAGTTGACTGCTGCCCGCTGGCGGCGGTCTCCCTCGACGGGGTCACCGCCGCCGGCAATGAGTTGTCTGATGCGGGGCAGAAGGTCGGCTGACGAAGCCACAAGCGCGAACATTCCGTCGGCTATGCTGGAGCCGCTGATGCCAATTACTGCGCCCGTGTCCGACACGAGCGCGCCACCGCTTTGTCCGCCAGCGATTGAAGCGTCAGTCTGGAAGTAGGTGATCCGGCCCGATTCACTCTGGCGCAGACGCGAAAGAATGCCTTTAACGATTGTCGGCTGCGGGAAAGATTCGAATTCGGCCGGGTAGCCAATCAGGTACATGTCGGCGCCGATGGGCGTAGTTTCCCCGTCGATAAGGGGCAGGGGCTCGGTGGCGATGTCTAAGGGGCCGAGAACGGCCAGGTCGGCTTCCAAGTCCCAACCTTGGACGGGTACGCCGTCGAACTCAGCTCCGTTGGGAAAGACGACGCGCGCTGTTTCGAAAGGATAGACCACGTGGCGGTTGGTAATGACGTAGCGCCCCTCGAACAGGACACCGCTTCCGCTCGCTTCTTCGGTCTGAACGTAGGCGATAGCCGGTGAAACTTTCTGAAAGATTTGGGCGGAGGAGAGCTTGGGAGGGATGAAGACGGCGATCGTTGTGTCTTCGATATTGGCCGTCGTCACCAAAGGCGCATAGATCCACGCCAGCGTCCCGTAGTACCAGATCCGCCACCAGTCGCTCGTCTCGTTCCGGCCGATGATTGGGAAGTGATCCCCGGGTTTGGCCGCGCCGACAACGGGATAGTAGGTGCCGGGCCCTCCGCGAACATTCATGTCCCTTTCGACAAGAACGATCGGTTCAGGAATAGGTGTCTGTGTGGGCTTTGAGGCTACGTCAGGAAGGACTTCCCGGACGGCGGTTTCGCTGGACGGCGTAGGCGTCCAGGGAGGGTTCACCACCGTCGTCGCGGGTGAACCGAAAAACTGGGGACGGCCCTCAAAGATAAGAGAGAGCACCAGCAGAAGGAAAAGGACTGCGGCGATCACTGTCTGTATCCCCCATCTCTTGGCGGTGCTTTTGGATGGCGGAGTGTCGAAGGAATGTCCGCAGTGCGTGCAGAGAGCTTCTGATTCCGGGGTAAATTGGTCGCAGCTGGGGCAGCGTCTAAAGAGTGTTTCTGCCATTGAGAGAGTTCAGTCCGATACAAAAACTCCTACGTGGCTTGCGAGAGGTACCTTTACCAACAAGGAGGCCCGCGCGAAGTGCGCGGGCCACTGTGATCCGGGCAACTGGTTGCAGTAACGCAATCCTACATATTTTCGATCAACGCCTGGCCGAATTCGCTGCATTTCAGTAAGATGGCACTCTCCATCAATCGTTCAAAGTCGTAAGTGACCCTCTTTTGACCGATTGTTTCTTCCATCGCCTGGATAATCAGGTCGGCGGCCTCATTCCAACCGAGATGGCGAAGCATCATCTCGCCGGACAGGATCACCGACGAAGGGTTTACTTTATCCTGGCCTGTATATTTGGGGGCGGTACCGTGAGTGGCCTCAAAGATTGCGCGGCCGGTCTCGTAATTGATGTTTGCGCCAGGGGCGATTCCAATGCCGCCCACCTGCGCGGCCAGGGCGTCGCTGATATAGTCGCCATTTAGATTCAGGGTCGCCAACACGTCGTACTCGGCCGGACGCGTGAGAATCTGCTGCAGCATGGCATCGGCAATGACATCCTTGATGATGATGTCTCCGCCGTCTGCGGCTTCCAACTGACGCCAGGGGCCGCCATCCAGGAGTTGTGCGCCGAAAGTCTGGTCGGCGGTCTGGTAGCCCCAGTTGCGGAAGGCACCCTCGGTAAACTTCATGATATTGCCTTTATGCACGAGCGTCACGCTCTCGCGTCCGTTGTCGAGCGCGTATTGGATGGCGGAGCGTACGAGGCGGTCGGTCCCCTCCTGGCTAACCGGCTTGATGCCAAAGCCGGCGGTGTCGGGGAAGCGCACCTTGGCGTAACTATCGCCGAATGCTTCGCTAAAGATCTGCTTGAAGCGCTCGGCCTCGTCGGTGCCTTCCTCGAACTCGATACCGGCGTATATGTCCTCAGTATTTTCTCTAAATATCACCATGTCGACCAGTTCCGGCTGTTTTACAGGGCTGGGGACGCCGGTGAAATAGCGAACCGGGCGGACGCAGGCGTAGAGGTCCAGCCGCTGGCGGAGGGCGACGTTGATGCTGCGGATGCCGCCGCCAACTGGGGTCGTCAGAGGACCTTTGAGGGCGACCATGTAATCATCAATTGCGTCCAAAGTTTCCTGCGGCAACCAGACTATCTCATTGTATACGTCGTTGGCTTTGTCGCCGGCGTAGACCTCCATCCAAACTATCTTTTTCTGACCCCCGTAGGCCTTGGCCACGGCCTCATCCAACACGGGCTGGCTGGCCGCCCATATGTCCGGGCCTGTACCATCGCCTTCGATAAAGCAAACGATGGGATTGTCCGGTACCCGCAGATTTCCATTTTGATCGATGTCGATCCTCTCGCCTTCGCTGGGAACGACGATTCGCTCATATGCCATCAGTGCTAAGCCTCCAAATAGTTTGGTGAAAAAAAAGTTACGTCAGGTCTTGCTCTACTTGCTCCAGCCAATGCGCGTCGGCACGGGAAAAAATCTCGCCGGAGCGTTCCCGACTCCACGGGCCGACGAGCCAATAGATTAAGCGGGCAGCGGATTCGGTACTGAGTAGGGTGCCCTGCCGGTGGGCATCATGGAAAAGACTGAAGTCCAGGCTGGAGTCGTGCGTATCGACGCTGCGAATGTCGGCCTGCATTTCCGTCTCCACCATGCCGGGCGCGAGGGCGTTGACGGTTACGCCAGCCACATTGTCAGCCTGCAACTCCTCGGCCAGGCAGCGCGTGAGCATGTTGAGCCCGGCCTTGGCCGCGCAGTAAGCGCTCCAACCGGGCAGGGCGTTATTGGCGGCTCCGCTGGTAACATTGAGGATACGGCCATAGCCCTGTTCAATCATAACCGGCAGCACATTTCGAGCCATTTGGAATGGTCCGACGAGATTGCAGTGGATGTTGTAGGCCCATTCCTCGGGGTCGGCCTCATAGACCTGCTCAACCGGCCAGATTATGCCGGCGTTGTTGACCAGAATATCGACCCGGTCGAACTGGGTGAGGGCCGCCTCGACAACCTCTTCAATCTGTTCGGAATTCGTCACATCGCAGGGGACGGAAATGGCATGCGCTCCCGCCCGGCGGATTTGGCTGGCGGCTGCCTCGATCTGGTCTTCGCTGCGGGCGGTGAGGACGACCGATGCCCCGGCAGAGGCCAGGAGGTTGGCGGCTGCGGCGCCGATGCCGCGTCCGCCACCGGTGACGATCGCCACTTGTCCCTGAAGTTTCTTGGAGGTCTTTCGCTCCGCCATAATTGTTAGAATTCTGCTGCCTATCGACAGAACCGGAAAGTGAGTTCGGTAGTGCAAGATTACAGGTTGTGCGCCGTGCTTCCGGTTAGCGCTCATTTTTCGTGAAGTCTACCAGAAGCACGCCGAAACAACTATTTCATGGGATGATCGCATACGGTATTGAAGCGGTGTGTGACATAATATCGCGTATGGGGCCGTGTGCCCCCGTTTCGAGAGATGTCGAATACTCAAAGGGGAATTTCCGCAACATGTATAACTTTTTCACACAAGCCCACGATGGCTGGCATTACCTGGCGTCGCTGGCGCTGGTTGTCGCGCTGGCGGCCTTTCTGGTCAATTGGTTGCGCGGCCAGGAGTGGAGTCAGCTGGACCAGCGCATCGGGACGTACGCCATCATCGTGGTGGACATCCAGTTGCTGCTGGGTCTGATCCTGTGGGGTGTAGGTGCGAGCTTGGGCATAATTGGAGCCAACGCAGCCCGCACAATCGAACATCCCTTCACGATGTTACTGGCTATCATCGTACTGCACGCCGGCTGGGTATGGACGAAGAGGTCGGACGAGACGGTCCGGCTGCGTAATGGAACCCTGACCTTCGTTGTCACGGGGCTGTTGGTGCTGGGGGGCCTAACGCGTATTTGGGGAATTCTGTAGAGAACCACCGGATGGGGCGGCCGGTTCATAGGTTCTGGCGGCCTCATCCGGGCTCATCCGGGCTCTTACTGAACGGCAGTAGAGCAACCAGATTTCAGCCGTCGTACTCGCCAAAGGCGGCAACGACATTCTGACCACCAAAGCCGAAGGCATTGACGATGGCGCGGCGTACGGGGAAGTCGATTGATCTATTGCCGACGACGTCAACGCCCAATCCCGGGTCTTCAGTATAGTTGATCGTCGGGGGGATGATGTTTTCGCGTATAGCCATGACCGCGGCCAGTGCCGACTCGGCGCCAGCGGCGCCTAAGGCGTGGCCGACCATGCTCTTGATGCTGGTTGTCTTTGGCGTCGGCTGGCCGAAGACCTGGCGAATCGCGAGCGCTTCGACCTCGTCGTTCAGCTCGGTGCCGGTCCCGTGGGCGAGGATCAGATCTACATCTTCAGGGGCGAGACCGGAAAAGCGCAGGGCTCTCTGAATGGCGCGGCTGGCCCCGTCGGCGCTGGGGTCGGGCGCGGTGAGGTGGTAGGCATCTCCGGTGAGCGCGCCGCCGAGGACTTCGGCATAGATTTCCGCCCCGCGCGCCAAGGCATGTTCCTCGGTCTCCATGATCACTGAGACCGCCCCTTCGCCACTGACAAATCCGTTGCGATCGACAGAGAATGGGCGGCAGGCTTGTTGCGGCCTGTCGGTATCTTTGGAGAGCGGCCCCATATTGCCGAATGCGGCAAAGGTCAGCATTGAGATTGCCGATTCGGTGCCACCGGCAATCATTACATCGGCTTCGCCTCTCTGCAGAAAGTGAAACGCCTCTAGTATCGAGTAATGACCGCTGGCGCAGGCAGCTGCGCTGGTCATGACCGGACCGCGCGCGCCGACCGCCATCGAGACTACGCAACTGGCCGCATTGGCCATGGCACTGGGCACAACGAATGGGCCCACAGTCTTCCAGGATTTTTCGACCAGCTTTTCGGTGGCGTGCTCGATTTCAATAATGCCGCCTCCGCCTGTGGCCATCATCACGCCGACCTCATCACGATTAGCGTCAGTGATCTCGAGACAGGAATCGGTCAACGCCTGCTTTGTGGCGGCAACGGCAAACTGTGTGGCGCGTGCAGTGCGCCGAATGAACTTTCGATTCATGTATTGTCGGGGGTCGAACTCCTTGACCTCACAAGCGATGTTGTAAGGCATGTCCCCGGGTTCAAAAAGTGTCAACGCGCCAGCGCCGGATTTACCGATAAGCAGGTTTTTCCAGAATGTGCCTGGGTCGTTGCCAATGGGTGTGATCGCGCCCATGCCTGTGATCACAATCCGTTTCATACGTGCCTTCCTTCTTCATCCATATAGCGCCCCGTGGGAGATTGGGCACATCCGACCCTGCCGGGCGGAATCGTTTCTCCGCGCTTTGCAACTTGTGAATCCTTTGCTGACACCAGATGCCAGAACATTCGAAGTGGAATGGGTGCCGATAATGACAGGCAAAGGATAGTGCTCTTTTCGTCCTCCACTATACGGGTTAGAGGAGATTATAGAGGAGAGCAGTCATGACGTCAAAATCATAGTGGATTTCTTGGAGAATAATCTAATCCGGAGGTCAACGGCGGGGGAGTTCGTCCTGCCAAGTCGGGTGACGGGTGCGCGGCGGCATAGTGGGAGAATTCACGAGGGCCAATCACGGTTACGCCTTGTCCAGAAGCGCGGCCAGCAGCGCCATCCGGATGTACATGCCGTTGCGCATCTGGCGGAAGTAAGCGGCTCGGGGGTCGTCGTCAATGGCGTAACTGATCTCGCCGACACGGGGTAGTGGGTGCATAACGATCATATTCTTCCCTGCCTTGGCCATCAGGTCCTGGTCGACTACGTAGAAATCCTTGACTCGATCGTATTCGGCCAAGTCGGTAAATCGCTCTCTCTGCACACGGGTCATATAGAGCACATCGGTTTCCCCGATGACCGAGTGCAGATCGTCTACCTGGCTATAGGAGTGGCCGGAAGCTTTTACGGCTTCCAGGACGTCGGCAGGCAGGCGCAAGATGTCCGGGCTGACAAAAATGAAGGAGACGTTGTAGTTCAGGAGCAGTTTGGTCAAGCTGTGAACAGTGCGCCCGTAACGCAGGTCGCCCACCATCACAACGGTGAGGCCGTCGATTTGCTTCAACTCTTCCTGCACAGTAAAGAGATCGAGTAGGGCCTGGGTCGGATGTTCGCCGACGCCATCGCCGGCGTTTATCACGGGCTTCTCGGCATAGTAGGCGGCGGTTGCGGCGGCGCCAACTTCCGGATGGCGAATGACGATCACATCGGCGTAGCACTCAAGTGTACGGATGGTGTCAGGCAGGCTTTCGCCTTTGCTGACGGAGCTGTACTGGACGTTGTTGATGGGGATTACCTGGCCGCCGAGACGCTGCATTGCGGCGGTAAAGCTGGAGCTGGTGCGCGTGGAGGGTTCGTAGAATAAATTGGCCAGGATTTTGCCCTGCAACAGCTCGGCGCCGCCGAAACGCTCGACCAGAACGCGCATTTCGTGGGCAATTTCGATAATAGCACTGAGCGAGGCGCGATCGAACTGATTGACGCTGAGAATGTCTTCACCAGCAAAGCTCTCTATCGTGGTTGTCATGTGCTCCTTTCCTGTGCCACTTGTCGTCGACTCACACCAAAAACGCGCTTTACGCGTCAGGACAGATACAGGTGGGGGCTGGCGTTAACTTCGATTGCGACGCCTGGACCGGAGGAATTCCAGTCGGGCAAATTCTTAGATTCTAACAGAGCTCCTGGAAAAGCACGTGCCCGCTGCCGGGCTTTGCCACAACCTGTTCGCCATCAAAAACGGTCTCACCCCTCAGCACGACTTTGCCGACGCGTCCCTTCACCGACCGGCCGGCGAAAGGTGTCCAGCCGCAACGGGTACGCATGCCCCTGTCATTTAGTTCGTAGACCTTGTCCACGTCCACCTCGACCCAGGTCTGCGGCTGCTCTGCGAGACCGTAGATACGGCGTGGATTCTTGACGCAACGCAGGAGCAGGTCGTCCAGTTCCAGTAGGCCTTCATCGACAGCTGTGAGCAGGAGAGGGAGCATGGTTTCCACGCCCGGCACGCCGGGAAGCGTTGAGTTCGGTGAGTGTGTACCACCGTTCTGGGGCAGTTCCGAGGTCACTGCGGCGTCCATCGCGACGCCCTCCTCATCTTTTTCCCCTCGCCTCGGCATGCCTTTTTCGGAGAAAGTGTGAGGCGCATGGTCGGTGGCGAAGATGTCAATGACATCAAGATTTTCCCACAGTGCCGCCACGTCGTCAGGTGAGGCCAGTTTGGGCCGCATGTCGAAACGGTTGCCCCCGCGCGTGTAGTCTTCTTCGGTCAGAAACAGATGGTGGGGGGTGGCCTCGCAGGTGACCTGGATGCCCTTCTCTTTGGCCGCGCGGATGAGTTCGATCTCACTGCGGCGGCTGACGTGCACGATATGCAGCGGCAGATTGTAGAGATGGCTGAGAGTAAGACAGACGGATACCATCATCTCCTCTGCATGGACAGCGACGGGGCCAAGCGTGGCCGCGGACGCTTGCGCCGCTTGGTTGTGCCCGTTTCCGGCGTGCGGCGCGTCCTGCCGCCATCCTTTCAGTTCGTCGGCGCGCTTTGCCCACGTCCTGAATAGGCGATGGAGAAGGCCCAGCTCTTCGATGCGCAGGCTGCCGAAGGTTTCGTTGACGTAAATCTTGAGACCGCACGCCCGGGAGGCAACGGGGAGGTAGGCATCGACATCGGCTACGGTTGCGCCGACGAACAGTCCAACATCACAGACTGCCTTGCCTTCCGCCAGACCGACCTTTTCCTGGAAATCAGCCGGAGTGGAGGTTGGCGGTACGGTGTTGGGCATGTCCAACACAGTCGTCACGCCGCCGGCCAGTGCAGCGCATGTGCCGGTGTAAAGATCTTCTTTCTGTGTGTAGCCCGGTTCGCGGAAATGTACGTGCGCATCGACGAGGCCGGGCAGGCGTAATGTCGTCATCGGTCTCCTACAGTTTGCAGATAAAACTGCCCCATTTTACTTGAATGTTGCGGATGCGGCAACAGATGGGCGGGCTGTGATCGGGGTCAAACTTGGAAGAGGACTTTGCTGATTTGGCATGGGTTTTCAGGAATACCAATCTGTGCCTTCAGAGGCGCCGGCGGCTGCGGGTAGGCGTGAGAATCGACAGGTAGTTGGGGACCTCCGAGGCCCCTCTCCAAGAGAGTCGAGATGACCAACTCAGGCTTCGGACGTTGAACGGGCACATTTGACCAGTGAAAAGGCTACTGCTATGCTTACCGCGTCTCTGAATCAGGGAGTCTTGGGAAGTGCTCAGCCAGCAGGTCCCTTCGCTATTATGCTGAGCCGACTGTCCGTACCGCGACCGAAGAAGGCGTTGGCGGCAAGCCGCCCGTTTCCAATCTGGAATGTCCACCCCTCGTCATATACGTCTAGGCAGCCGAGGATCGGCACTGGCCCTTTGGCAGACAGAGCATGTGGCTACTCAGCTGCGCGCGCTGTATCCTGACGTGTCTGTAGAAACGGTCATCATCCGGACCCGGGGAGACGAGTTTAAGGACAGACCCCTGCCGAGCATTGGCGGCAAAGGGCTGTTCACGCTGGAATTGGAGGAGAGGCTGCGGATAGGCAGAATTGACGGCGCCGTCCACAGTCTGAAGGACCTGCCTGTTGACGATCCGGAAGGGTTGGCTTTAGGTGCGATTCCGGCCAGAGGCGATGTTGCGGACGCGCTGGTTGTGCGAGGCACGGGAGAGGCAGGGGAGACTGTGCGGGACGGCCTCCAAGTACTTCGAGAAGGGGCAGTGGTCGGTACCGGCAGTCGGCGCCGAGCAGCCCAGTTGCTGGCACTGCGCCCGGATCTGCGGATTGTGGATATCCGCGGCAATGTGGATACGCGTGTACGCAAGACACTTGACCCTGCGGGCGAGTATGACGCCGCGGTTCTGGCGGTTGCGGGGCTAAGGCGGCTGGGGCTGGAGAGTCATATTGCCGTCACGCTGCCCTATGGGACGATGCTGCCAGCTCCGGGCCAGGGCGCGCTGGCGGTGCAGTGCCGGCAGGAAGCTGAATGGCTTTCGTTTTTCGGAGGTATTGATGATGACGAGACGCGCGCAGCGGTGACGTCCGAGCGGGCCTTCCTGGCCGAACTCGGGGGCGGCTGTCGTGCTTCCGTTGGCGCGCTGGGAGAATGTCGCGAGGAAAGTGTAGATGCGCGTAGCCCGGCAGACGAGAATCCGGATGGAAGCCTGCGACTTTGGGGCCGGGTCAGCGCGCCGGACGGCAGCCGCCAGGTCGATGCGAGGATAGCCGGCCTACGCGAAGAGGCAGATCTGTTGGGCCGGGCGCTTGGACGACAGTTGTTAGGACGAGGAGCGCAGGAGATCATCGAGCAAATCGCTGAGATCGAAGCGACGCCGGACGAGAACGGGCAGCCATAGCAGACAGTTTTCCGTTTCCAACCAGATAAGGAAGAACCAGCAAAGATGACTACGCAGACGCTCACAGGGCTTCGAATCGCCAACACACGCGCCTTGCGCCAAGCGCCAACGCTGACACGATTGTTGGAGCAAGAGGGCGCCGAAGTGCTGCATTATCCGACGGTCGAAATCGAGCCTTGCCCCGATTCCGCCGAGTTTGACCAAGCGCTGACCGAGCTGGCCCGGGGGCAGTTCGACTGGCTAATCGTGACCAGCACCAACACTGTGTATATATTGGCCGACCGGCTGCGGGACCTGGGCATGGAGCTCGAAAGTGTAGCCCGTTCCAAGACGAAGGTAGCGGCTGTTGGTTCAGCGACCGCGGCCGCCATTGCCCAGGAGTTGAACCTGGTCATAGACTTGTTGCCGGAGGAGTATGTGGCTGAATCACTGGCGGCCAGCTTGCAGGTGAGCAGGGGAAGCCGGGTATTTCTGCCGCAGTCGGCGATTGCGCGCCCGGTGTTGGTCAGGGCTCTGAAACGGGCCGGCGCTGAGGTCAGGGCGGTAGCAGCCTACCAGACGGTTGTCGGTCATGGCGGCGACGATCTGCCGCGGCATTTCTGGCAGGGGGATGTGGATGTCGTCCTGTTTACGAGCGCCTCGACGGTCCACAATTTTGTAAGCCGGCTCAAGGCCGAAAGCGGTGACGCCAGCATGCTCTGTGACGTGACCGTAGCCTGCATCGGACCGATGACGGCGGAAGCGGCCCGGCGGCATGAGCTGCCGGTTCAGGTAGTGGCCGAGAGTCGCACTGTTGAAGGACTGGTGCAGAGCCTGAAGTCCTATTTTGCCCGTCGCCATCGATGACGACGCCGGATTCCACCACCCGCTTCAGTGGTCGGGTCGAGAACTATCTCAGATACCGACCGCGTTACCCCCGCGAAATCATTCCAATTCTGCAAAGGGAAATTGGTCTCGATAGCAGCTGGCGGGTGGCAGATATCGGCTCCGGAACAGGATTCCTGGCCGAGCGGTTCGTGGAACTTGGCTGCGAGGTGACTGGCGTGGAGCCGAACGGGGCCATGCGCGAGGCGGGGGACAGATATCTTTGCGGACGGGGAAATTTTCACGGCGTTGACGGAACCGCCGAAAGCACCGGTTTGCCCGGAGCGTCGTTCGATCTGGTGAGCGCGGGACAGGCATTCCACTGGTTTAAGCCGGCGAGTACGCGGGCGGAGTTCAAACGAATTCTGCGCACGCCCGGCTGGATTGTTCTTGTCTGGAATTCGCGTCCTGCTGCGCTATCGCTAGTTACGCGGGAATACGAGGCGATTCTAGGAGAATTGGGCCAGGACTACGAAAACGTAGCTGAGAAGAACACACGGCCTGAAACGATGAACGGTTTTCTCGGCAACGGGGCATCGCTGGCGCACGCCCGCTTTCCCAATATCCAGTCCTATACCTGGGACCAGTTGCGAGGGCGGGCACTCTCATCTTCCTATGCGCCGCTTCGCTCTGACCGGCGACACGGGTGGTTCGTTCAAGCGCTGCGTGCGCTATATGAAAGGCACCAGGTGGACGGCCTGCTTGCATTCCCCTACGAGACGAATCTGTATTGGGGCCAACTGGCAAGTTAAGTTTGAAGCGAGACTGCCCCAGGGACATGGTAGATGGTAATCGGAAGAGTTCCATCTTGCTCGAATGAAACTGACATGGCGGGAATACTATGAACACCTTACAGCCTGTGCAGACCAACATCAACGGTCATGCGACTGCGGCGGAGCCGGTACTGCGCCCGCGGCGGACGCGGATCAGCCCGGCGCTGCGGCGGATGGTGCGTGAGACAACGCTTTCGCCGGCTGACTTCATCTATCCGCTGTTCGTGCGCCACGGCTCGGGCGAGCGCCGCCCGATCAGCTCGATGCCGGGGCAGTACCAGCTCTCGGTAGACGAATTGGACAGAGAGGCCGATTCGGTTCTGGAGCTGGGCATTCCGGCGGTGCTCCTGTTCGGCATTCCGGCGGAAAAGGACTGGTGCGGTAGCGACAATTTCAGTCCCCACGGCGTGGTGCCCGAGGCGATCCGAGCTCTGAAAGAGTCCGCGCCCGAATTGATCGTCATCTCCGACATGTGTTTCTGCGAATATACGGACCATGGCCACTGCGGGATTGTCAACTCACCATCGGTGGACAGCTACAACGCCGCGCTGCCGGAGGGCTATCTGCTCAACGACCCATCGCTGGAGCTGTTGGGACGGGCTTCGGTTGTGCATGCGGAGGCCGGAGCGGACATCATTGCGCCGTCTGCGATGCTGGACGGCATGGTGGCGTCGGTTCGCGGTGCGCTTGACGAGGCCGGGTTGGCGCATGTGCCGATTCTGAGCTACGCGGCCAAATACGCCAGCAATTTTTACGGACCCTTTCGCGAGGCGGCGGAGAGCCCTCCCTCCTTTGGCGATCGCAGCCAGTATCAGATGGACCCGGCCAACCGCCGCGAGGCGCTTAAGGAGGTTGCGCTCGACGTGGCCGAGGGCGCCGACATGATCATGGTCAAACCTGCTCTGCCCTATCTGGACGTTCTGGCGGCAGTGCGGGAAGAGTTCAACCTGCCAACAGCCGCGTACCAGGTGAGCGGGGAGTATGCGATGCTCCACGCGGCCGCGGCCAATGGCTGGCTCGACCTGGAGAGGTGCGCGCTGGAGAGCCTGACCAGCATCAAACGGGCCGGGGCGGACATGATACTGACCTACTTCGCCAAGGAGGCGGCTGGCTGGCTGGCCGAGCAACCATAGGGACAGATGCGGGTCGTTGAGGAAAACATCCTGCAGTTCGAGATGTAGCGTAAGCGAGGTATCGATGGTGGGGCCGACAAACTGCATTGCATCCTCCTGGCCCCAAATTTGCCTGTCCAACGCCGTTTGGCTATACTGATTCGGCTTTTTAGAAAGGGTGGGCATCTGTTCATCATGCGTGCCGTCCCTTTCAGTTCGGAGAGGTCGCATAGTCTGGCCGAGTGCGCGGGCCTGGAAAGCTCGTAGGGTGCAAGCCCTCGAGGGTTCAAATCCCTCCCTCTCCGCCTCGCGTGTTTGCATCGCTTCGTCAGTCGCTGGGTCCTGTGCGGCAGGGCACCGTGAACTCCGTCAGGGCCGGAAGGCAGCAGCGGTAAGCGATTCGCCCTGGGTGCCACAGGGGCGCCTGGCAGCTGGCGAAGCGGTGCGAACGCGCGATTTCTATTTGGGCCCAAACACCGTCAATTCACCTTCTCTCGCCGGCGGACCTCCGCCAACACGGCGCCGGGGCGCTCATTGTGTAGCCCGGGCTGGACGCCGTGTGTTTACGGACTTGAAACCCTTTGCTTAGGCAAAATCCGACCCGTATTTATCTATTCATAGGCGGCGGGCGGGCGCTTTTCAACGCGCTGGTCTTTACGATCAACCTGATCTATCAGGTGGAGACGGTGGGCCTCAATCCATTTCAGATGGTGTTGGTGGGCACCCTGCTCGAAGTTACCGTCCTCCTGTTTGAAGTGCCGACCGGCGCGGTTGCCGACGTCTATTCGCGGCGGCTCTCGGTGATCATCGGACTGGCATTGGTGGGCTGCGGATTTCTGCTGGAGGGGTCGATCCCGATGTTCTGGGCGGTGCTAGGCGCGCAGGTGCTGTGGGGAATCGGCTATACGTTTCTTAGCGGTGCATTGCAGGCCTGGCTGGCTGACGAGATCGGCGTCGAAGCGGCGGGCCCGGTCTATTTGCGTTCGGCACAGGTCGAACTGATCGCGGGGTTTGTGGGTATTGGGATCAGCGTGTGGCTGGCGAGCCGCTGGCTGCAGTTGCCGATTCTGGCCGGCGGCGTGCTGTACATCGCCCTGGCAGCTTTCTTGCTCTTTATCATGCCTGAGAAAGGTTTTCGCCCCACGCCGCCGGAGGAAAGGGAGACATGGAAGGAGATGGCGGGTACCGCTCGCGCAGGGCTGCGGGCGGTGCGCGGCCAGCCGGCGTTGCGTATTGTCGTTGGTCTCAGCCTAGTGACCGGGCTGTACAGCGAGGGCTATGACCGTCTCTGGACCCCGCACCTGCTGAACGGTTTCAACTTTCCCTCCTTCCTAGGCCTGGAGGACGCCGTGTTCTGGTTCGGCGTCATCGGCGCGGGCGCGGCGTTGACCGGGATCGCCGCCAACGAGCTGGCGCGGCGTGGACGGGCGGCCGAGGACCGGACGCGTTCCATCAACTGGCTGACATTGCTTTACGGGCTATTACCGGCCAGTCTTCTCCTCCTCGCCTGGACGCGCAGTTTCTGGCTGGCGGTGGTGGCGCTGTGGGGGATCAGCCTGTGCCGCAGCACAATCGAGCCGCTTGAGAACGCGTGGATCGTGCGCAACACGCGCAGCGCGCAGCGAGCGACGGTGATTTCGGTGTGGGGGCAGGCGAATTCGCTCGGGCAGGCTGCGGGTGGGCCGGTACTGGGCTGGATAGGGACGGCGGCGCGCATACCGGTGGCGCTGACGGTCTCTTCGGCGGTGCTGTTACCGGGACAGTGGTTGCTGGGGCTGGCGAGAAAAGATCGGTCATCGCGGGAAGGTGAGGACTCGCAGGGCTGAAGGCCAACCAGACTGGAACAGGGGAATGGGTCCAGAGGCAGTAAAGGGGGAAAGCGAACTTGTGATCATTGAAGTCTTTGAGGATTCACAGCTGTGGCAGCAGCTTTGGCCTGTTGTCGAGGCACTCGGTCAGGAGAATTATGTTCAGGTTCAGGCAGAACATTTCCGGGCCAGCCACATTCTTGCAGCGCTCGTGAACGGCCAACCGGTTGGATTCCTGCGATTTGTTGTACAAAGATTAGGGGAGGACGAGGGGCGGCCACCTATCGTTTTCCGGGAGCAAACGCTTTACGAGGCGAAAATCATCGCATTCGGCGTGTTGCCAGAGGAGCGCAACCTGGGAATAGGGCGTTCACTTCAGCAAGAAGCGATGAGAAGGGCAAAGGCATTGAACTGCTGCCAAGTTCGCTCACGAAGCGCCTATGGAAATGATGCAAACTACCACCTCAAGATATCTTTGGGTTTTGGAATCCAACCCAGTTTAGAAAATGATTCCGTGTATTTCATCAAGGCCTTGCCGGCGGTAGATGGGTTGAAATCCAACTAGGTGGAAATTGCTCAAATCTTGACTCAGTGGGTGCAATGCGATATAATCAGGGTAGATGGGGATGAACGGCTTCGACGGGGCATTGTCAGGCCTGAGACTGCAAGCCGTAGAGCGTCGACTACGTTAAAAAGGCGCAAACACATACAAATGCCAAAAACACAGGCATGGCTTTCAACTTTGGTTTCACCCCGGCCGCTTCCGCGGCTGCGGCAGCCTAGTTAAGCCACCGGCCCTTTAAAAAGGGCCACGGTTCATCCCGGTGGGGCCAGCAGGCCGGATGGTCACCGACATACACTGTGAGCTGCGGCAGCGGCACGCCGATAATGCTGCCTAAGAGAATCGGCTAGTCAGCGATGCGCCTCGCGTTGATCCGAGGACCGCCGACAAAACAAATATAGATCAACTAAGCTTGTAGACGTTTCAGGGCGAATGTTGCGGACGCGGGTTCGATTCCCGCCATCTCCACCAAAAAAGGAAGGCGATCCGAGGAGTAACCGGATTGCCTTTTTTCATTTCAGAGGTCAGCGTTTTCGTTCCTGAAGAAAAAGTAACATGAAAGGGAGAGCCGTTGAAAATCATTTCTTGGAATATCGCTCACTCGCACGACCCATGGCGCTGCCTACTGAAATCTGATGCAGATATTGCGCTCCTGCAGGAGGCGACGAAGCCGCCGTCGGATGTCAGTCCACACATCGAGGTTGACAATAGCCCTTGGGTTACGGTTGATGGCGGATCTCAAAACAAGTGGCGTACGGCTGTCGTCAAACTATCGAAGAACGTCGGTGTTGAGTGGATAGAAGCAAAATCATTATCAGAGGCAAAAGTGGGGGATTTCGGCGTCAGTCAACCAGGCACTCTTTCAGCCGCGTCTGTCACACCCGCAGACGGTGAAACCTTGGTAGTGGTATCAATGTATGGGCTGTGGGAGGGGGTCCAAGCCTCTGCCAAGGGTAAATGGTTCTTCGCCGATGGGTCGGTCCATCGCATCCTCTCGGACCTGTCAGCATTCATTGGACGAAAGCCCAGCCATCGAATTATCGCGGCAGGAGACCTGAACATTCTCTACGGCTACGGAGAGAATTGTGACCTCTACTGGAAGAGACGATATCAGACAGTCTTTGAGAGGATGGATGCCTTGGGGCTGTCCTTTGTCGGGCCGCAGTATCCAAACGGACGCCAAGCGTGTCCTTGGCCGGAAGAACTACCACGAGAGAGCAAGAATGTTCCTACTTTCCGCAACAATCGCAATGACCCGAGAACGGCCAAGCGACAATTGGACTTCGTCTTTGTGTCGAAATCTCTGTCGGAGGCAGTATCGGTGCGTGCACTCAATGAAGCGGACCAGTGGGGGCCAAGCGACCATTACCAAATAGAGATTGACATTTCGTTCGACTGACTTTACGAAGCCAACTAGCAAAACTCAGTTCCTCAATTCCAGGTAGGCGATCTCTTCCTCGGTCAGCTTGATCTCTGATGCCTCGACATTTGCTTGTACCTCTTCGACGGTACGCGTCCCAGACAAGGCGTGGATTCCGTCGGGCTGGTTGTAGACGTAGGCCAAGGCGATGTGCGGCACAGTGACGCCCTTGCTGGCGGCCAACTCCTGCACGCGGTCGTGGCGCCGGAAGTTCTCCTCGTTGCAGTAGACTTTGACAGCGAGCTGATCATACGACTCGGTAAAAGAGTCGA
This sequence comes from Caldilineaceae bacterium, assembly GCA_958295845.1. GTDB lineage: Bacteria > Chloroflexota > Anaerolineae > Caldilineales > Caldilineaceae > Bin5. The sequence continues at coordinate 1,169,085 of OY282376.1, read as the reverse complement.
GGTTGTCGCGACGGAAGCGGCCGCTGAAAAAGCCGCCGGCCAGGCTGGACCATACAAAGAGCGTGACACCGTTCTGGCGGCACCAGGTGCGGGCGTCCTTCCCGGCCGGTCCGCCCACGCTGACGCAGTCTCGCCAGGGCGGCTCTATCTGTACGGCGAGGCTGAACTGAGGGCTGCTGGCGGCGAAGGGGGTTAGCCCGTGGGCGGCGGCGTATTCGTTGGCCTCTTGCAGGCGTTCGGCGCTCCAGTTGGAGCCGCCGTAGGCATCGATCTGGCCGGCCTCTTTTGCGGCGTGGAGTGTCTCTACGATTGGGCCGACCGGTTTATCGGGGTCGTCGCGGTGCAGCACATACAGGTCGATACTATCGACTTTGAAGCGGGCGAGGCTGTCGTGGAGGTCGGACTGGATGTCGTAGGGCGTGACGCGTTTTCGGTCCTGACTGTGGTGCGCGCCTTTGCCGAGGATGACGATCTCGTCGCGCAGGCCGCGTTCGTTGATCCACTGGCCGACGGCGCGCTCATTATCGCCGCCGCCATAGCCGTGGGCGGTGTCGAGGCAGTTGCCGCCGGCCGCGTGGAAGGCGTCGAGCACCGGGTAGGCGTCGTCGGGGTTCTTGGTGTTTATCCACATCGTTCCCAGCACGAGCCGGGAGACGGGTTTGTCGATGCCGGGGATTTTGGAATAGAGCATGTATGGTACTCCACAGAGTTGAGGGCGTAAGGCTTGCCGCCCCGTTGGCATTGATTGTTACCGGTGTATTCTACTCTACTTTTGCGACAGGGCAGGTAAATTCGACAGCGCAATCGGTTGAGGTGAAGACTGCGAATCGTTGGCCTAATGGTGTACCTCTCTAGTTAATACTAGCGTTATCTCCTGTCAAACCCCTCACTCATTCCCAGGCGCCGGACGATCCCGTCGATACCTCCCCCTAGTAAAGACCTGAGCCGATGCGTTCCCAGTTTCCGCTGCCAACAGGATGAGTACAAAGACCGTTAATGGCCAGATGCGCTTACACTGCGTCATTTCTGCGCCTCGACGATTTACGGCTAGGCATTGCATTTTCCGTTCGCGGCTATTCCGTTGTCGGGAGACCGGGAGCGAATCAGTGGCTCTCAGATTCGCGTTTTGTCAGAAATCTGTTTGCGGGAGACCAGACAAGACGATAGCGCTTTTGGCCTCTGATTGGCCTTCTAAGGAAACATTCGCGCTGTCTTCCAGCCCGACAGCGCTTGCGCCGCATTCTTGAGCGAACTTCCCGTGCGATTGCTCTTACGCCTCGACATTGAGGGAAGGGTCCTGACCGCTCGACGGATTGTTCTAAATGTCTCACCGTAGGCGGAATGAACTTGAGGCTGCTGTCTTTCCAATACGGCCCACCACCCCTTGGCTAACTTGAAACCCTTAGCTCCCATGAAGGCTAGAGAGGCGACCTGAAGCACAAACAACACAGGCATTAACATAGGTATCAAGAATGGAAATAGCAGGGAGATGCCGACAATTATGCCTGTCGTGACGAAGGCCCCACCCCCTGCTTTAACGCCTGTTCCGACGACCTCTTGCACCATCTCGCGCCATGTGATCTTGCCTTCCGCATAATTCAGGCCGCACTCTATGCAGGCCAGTGCACCACTGACGACAACGGCCACTAACGCGCCTTGGACCATGCTGCCTGCAGTTTGGGCGATAGAGACTCGTATGGCATTTGAGCGCATGACGGCTCTGGCGTCGGCAATGTCCGCCAGACTCATTGGATTCGACCCAAGGGAGCGGTTCTTCTCGGAACTCCACCATATTGCGTTGTCCGCGGTCGATTGTCCTCCTTTTGATTTGGCGATGATGTGAGACCAGTCCTTACCTTTGTGAAACTTCCAGAGCGCTTCCGGGCCGCCGGCGCGTACTTGGGTGGGAATGCTCTCCCAGACCGCTTGCGCCTGAGGAAGACTCTTATAGTCGTTCCCAGCCAACTGATACTTAACCTTCAAGATCGCTGGCAAATTGTTGAATTTGAGGTTACGCCTGAATGTAGTGAGAAATTGACCGGCAACCGACAACGCCCCGAGGCCTGAGGTCAAGAGTTCAATATCTGATTCCCTGAACCATCTCTTGAACGACTCGCCGTTGTCGCCGCGTCCGCTTGAGCCTAAGTGGTGTTGTCTTTCTCGACCCAATGCCCGCCTAGACCGAAACCGGTCGCCGTAGCTGAAGCTATGCCGTTCGCCGTAGCTAAAGACGCGTCGGTCACCGTAACTTAGGACTTTTCGGTCGCCACTGCCGTAGCCAAGCCGCGGACCCCAATTAGAGACTCGTCTCCCGCCGTAGCTGTAAACGATTCGGTCGCATTGGGGACGGACGAGTCGGCCAACATGTTGCCTCTTCGGACCATGCGACACCCCGTAGAAGGGCCTACGCATATTCTTGCCGATGTTGCTACTATAATTTTCCTCCTGAACTTCCGAGCTATAGGGAAGTACAGAACGAGATACATGAGTCGCAACTGCGGATACCTGATTAATGAGATGCTCGACATTGACGGCTGCATCCTGAAAATGTCGGGCCTTAGAATTAGAGTTGTTTTCTTCTCGTTGGAGGCCGCGACGTGGGAAATAGGAAGTTCTCGTAGCCGCGCTTTGCCGATACCGGGGTGCAGAATCAACTCTGGTCTCTTGCGTCTGGAGTCCACGACGGGGAAAAGATGCAGCTCTTTCTGCCGCGCTTTGCCGATGCCGGATTGCAGAAGCAGCTTTTTCGGCCACACGCTGGATTCCGCTGCTGAATGAAAAGTTTACACTCGGCATCATGCGCAACTCATGCTGTAGAGATTTATCACGTAGAGTTCCCTTTGCTGTAGAGGATGGAGTTCCGGCTGGCTTATCCCCCCAGCGCCATCCCCTTGAACGCCTCAACCTGGCCGCGGATGGCGCGTTCGGTGGGGAGGCGTTCAATGCTGGAGGCACCGAAGAAGCCGGCGATGCCGGGCATCATCTGCAGGGCGGTGCCCACGTTTTCGGGCTCGTCAAAGGGGCCGCCGTGGCAGATGACTGTTATGTCGGGATTGACGTTGCAGCCGGCCGCAGCCATGTCCTGCACTTTGTCGACAGCCTCTTCCAGCGTGAAGGACACTGCAGCGCCGATGCTGCCTGCGGTGGTGAGGCCGACGTGGGCAACAAGGAGATCGGCGCCGGCCTCGGCCATTGCGGTGGCCTCCTCCGGCGTAAAGACGTATGGCGCGGTGAACATATCAAGCTGGTGGGCGATGGCGATGGCCTCGACTTCCTTGTCATAGCCCATGCCGGTGCCCTCCAGATTCTCGCGGAAGTTGCCGTCGAGGAGGCCGACGGTGGGAAAGTTCTGCACGCCGCTGAAACCTATTTCCTTGAGCTGTTTGAGAAATACGTGCTTGAGCCGGAAGGGGTCTGTGCCGCAGACGCCAGCCAGCACGGGTGTGTCCTGCACGACCGGGAGCACCTCGGCCGCCATTTCGACGACGATGCCATTGGCGTCGCCATAGGGCATCATCCCGGAGAGCGAGCCGCGGCCGGCCATGCGGAAGCGACCGGAATTGTAGATGATGATGAGGTCGGCGCCGCCGGCTTCGGCAAACTTGGCTGAGATGCCGGTGCCGGCGCCGCAGCCGACGATTGGCCTGCCCGCAGCTTGCTGGGCCTGGAGCCGGGCAATGATCTCCTGTCTTGGGATCGACATAGGGAATGCTCCTTGGTCGTTTCGTCGAGCTTTTCTGGTAGCGAGAACGGCGTGGAATTGGGAGACTGGCTAGGATTCCGCCTGCAGCATCTCCAGCAACAGAGAGACCGCGCTCTCGGCAAACTCAGGGTCATTGATATTGGCGTTCGACTCGATCAGTGGGATGTCGGCGCGCAAATCGTTTTTGAGGGCGTCGTAGCAGGCCTGATCAGCGTCTGGGTCCCAGAAGCGATCGTCTTCGCTGTCCAGCATGGAGACGCCTCCGAGGGGAATCAGCACTGAGACCTTTCCGGCCTGACCCGCGTTGGCGGCCGCGGCAAGCATTGCCCCCATTTGCCGGTTCTCCGCCTCGTTGGTACGCATGAGAGTAACCTCCGGGTTCCACTGGTAGAGGTTGCGCTCGCGGTAGTGTTCGGGCACGGTTTCGATGCCGCCGAAGTTGGCCATATCTACGCAGCCGGGAACGATGACGGTGGGGACGCCGTGCCTGGGCGCAGCCTGGACGCGGTCCGGCCCTGCGCTGAAGACGCCATCGCAGATCTCGTCGGCCAGCTCGGTGGTGGTCATGTCGAGACAGGCGGCGATGTAGCCGTCGCGAATCAGGTCTTCCATCGTGCGGCCGCCGCTGCCGGTGGCGTGGAAGACGAGAACTTCGTAACCTTCGGCCTCCAGCAGGCCGCGGGCGTGGTCGACGGCGGCGGTGGTGTTGCCGAACATGGAGGCGGCAATGAGCGGTCGCTCGTCGACGGTGGCCTCGGCTTCGGTCTTCACCATGCCGGCGATGGCGCCGGCTGCATTGGCATAGATTGCACGGCTAAGGCGGTTGATGCCGGCCACGTCGACGACCGACGGCATGAAAGTGATGTCCTTGCTGCCGGCATAAGCGCTTACATCGCCGCCGCCGACGGTGGATACCATCACTTTCGGCACGCCGACGGGCAGCGTACGCATAGCTGTGGTGGCAATAGATGTGCCGCCGCTGCCACCCATCCCCAAAATGCCGTCGAAACGGCCTTCGCTGTAGAGGCTTTCCACGACGGAGGCCAGCCCCTGAGCCATTGTCCGCATCGCTTCATCTTTGCGCGTACCGGAGGCCAGATAGGCCAGATTGCTGCCGCCGGCGATGGCAACATCCGCGCGGCTGACATCGGGCTCGAAGGCCGGCTGGCCCATCACGCCAAAATCAGCAACGAGCGTCTGCAGACCGGAAGCTTCAATCAGATCCTTGACGAACGCGTACTCAGCGCCCTTGGTATCCAGCGCGCCGACGAGAAGAACTGTCCCGGACATGGCATTCCTCCTGTGAAGTTAGAAAACTGGGCCTCTGGCGGTGGGGAAACTGGTTCGAATTGCGCGTTAAAGACTGCTCAATGTGACTCGCGTGATTCCCGCGGCTCAGTCTTGCGGATGGGAGCCTATTTCCAAGAGAGAGAACGGCAAAACAGATGAAACGGCGTGAAGTAAGGCGAAAGAGACTACCCGCCCCTCATCTTGGTCCCTGCCGTGTGATTCGCTATATCAGGCTGCGTGGGCCCTCTCTTCCTCCTCCTGGGCTTGGCGCAGGAACTCCTGTACCTTTACCGGTTGGCCGGTGTGGCTGCTCTGGATAGCGGCGAAGATCAGTGCAACCGACTGCAGGTTGGCCTCGACATTGGTCTCCATAGGCGGCCCGCCGTCCAGCCAATCCAGAAACTGGGCGATGAGCCACTCGTTTCTCCACTTGGCCTGCTCCATGAGTTGGACTTCCTCGCCCTGGCCTTCGCGGCTGTACAGCCTCGGCTGGTAGGGGAAGCGTTCGATACGGCGGCAGTCCATGATCAGGGTCTCATGTTCACATTCGGCGCGGAAATACTCTTGGGCCCAGCCGTTGAAGCCGCTGGCGTTGGTCTTAGCCCCTTCGTAGAAGGCGCGCGTTCCGTTCTCGAAGGTCATCATGACGTGGCCCTGGGAGCCGGTATTGTACTCTCCCCAGGTTGGGTTCCAGGTCTGGGCGTAGAGCGTATCGCATTTGGAGTCGGCCAGGTCGGCGACAATGTCGAGGTGGTGAACGGACCCCTCGATCATGAGGGTCTCTTCCATGGTGTGGCGAAAGCTGGCGCCCCAGTCGCCGAAGTTGCGTAGTCCGCAGGTAAAACGGCAGACGATGTAATCGATGGTGCCGGCCCGCCCTGAACGCAGTTCGCGGCGCAGGGTTGTCTTGTCCTGGTCGAATCGATGGCTCATGGTCACGCCCATCTTTTTGCCTGCCCGCTTCACTTTGGCGGCGATGCGCACTGAGCCTTCGAGGGTATCGGCGATCGGTTTTTCCGAGATTATGTGCATGTCGTGGGCGAGGGCGACATCAACGACCGATTCGTGAAAGTTGGGAGGCACGACGATGGAACAGAAGTCGGCCGGGTTTTCGTCGAAGGCGCGCTCGATGTCAGTGTAGCATTTTTCGGGCTTCAGACCGAGATGCTGCTGGGCGTTAATATGGACATCGGGGTTTACGTCCACGGCGGCGACCACTTCGATGCGGCCGTCGGCGATATTGGGTGGCAGGAACCGGGAGCACCAGCCGTTGCCCTGTCCGCCAGTCCCGACCTGAATCATGCGGTACTTTTTGGTCATGAGGAGAATCCTGTCTGCGTGGTCCGTCTGTTAATGAATTGGTTGAAGGGCTTCAGCGCAGCGAACGCCAAGGCTCCTCTTCGATTACCTCGACGAGTGCGTAGCCTTCCTCACCGATACAGGGGCCGAGAATGGCAAGCAGTTTGGCGGGGCTGCCGGAGTCGTTGTAGGAGGCGTGGACGACGTCGGCGCCGATGAATGCAGAATCGCCGGCGGAGAGTTGCTGCTTCTCCTGCTCGATCCACTGCTCAACTGTGCCGTCTATGACGTAGATTACTTCCTCCTGATCAGGGTGTTTGTGAAAGGCATGGCCCTGTCCGGTTTCCAGCGTCACCTCGATAACGACCAGATCGCGGGCGGCTGTGGTGGCGGGGCGGCTCGCCCAGCCCATTACGCCCCAATCCATTTGATCTCGCTCCATTGTCGAGGCAGTGATAAACTTACCTTTCATTGTCAATGCTCCTGTGAGAAGGGCTCTTCGGGCGGCGGAAGCTGGAAGAGTCCAACAGATGAGGTCGTTCCAGTTCGGAGGTTTGGCAACTACGGTGGATTTTGCCATGCAAGTATACCATAGTGATGACTTGGAGACACGAAATAGTGCCCCTTCTATACCAGTGGAGAATGAGAGATGTCCGCAGAACGAAGCGCGCAGTGGAAAGGGAAGCTTAGCGAGTCCCGCGAGGCGCTGTTCGAGCTCCTCAAAGGCCTCGCGCCGGAGCAGTGGCAAGCGACGGTTTTTGCCGAGGGTGAGACCTGGACGGTTGCCACGGTTCTCGCGCATCTGGTCGAGAGCGAACGGGGCATGAGCATCCATGTCCATAGGATTCGCAAAGGCGAGGAGACAGTACCGGAGGATTTCGACCTGGAGCGCTGGAACGCCGGCTTAATCCGGCGGGCAGGTGATGTTTCGCCTGAAGAACTGATGGCTAACGCGGTTTCTACCCGCGCCAAGACGCTGGAGGTGATGGAATCTCTCGGCGACGACGAGTGGGAACTGAGGGGCCGGCACGCGTCACGGGGTGAGATCACGGTAGCCCAGTATTACGAGACTATCCACGCCCATGAGGTTGGGCACCTGGAGGATATCCGTGCGGCGCTGGGGGCATGAGCACGGGGGCTACGCCGGTACTCAATTGTCTGTCCTTGCCTGCAGGTGCCAGCAAGGGTTGAGTTGTATATATATGTTATGCGGACTCACTATATTTAGCGTACCCAGGTAGTTCGTTACACACGCAGACAGAATGGATTCAAGAACTCCCTGTCAGTTGGATTGGGTTGACATAAACGCGTACATTCTGCCTCTCTCTATTGCTATTGTGCAGCCGGCTAGACAGCTTTATCAGCCTGATCAGTTTGAATAGCGGGCCACCGCGTCTTCGTCGATCGTGACACCCAGGCCTGGTTCCTGGGGCGCGGCAAAACGGCCGTCCTGCGGGACCGGGTAAGATCGTGCGATGGTACCCTTCCAGGCGAGAGACTCGTGGCTGTGTTCCATGATCTGGAAGTTGGGAATTGCCAGCGAGTAGTGGATGGTAGCGGCCACGGACAGGATCCCGCCGCCGCCGACATGGGGGGCAATGGGCAGATTGAAGCTGTCGCAGAGCGCGGCGATACGCTTGCCTTCGGAGAGGCCGGTGCGGGCGATGTCGGGCATGGCGACGTCGAAGCCGCGCAGCGCAATCCAGTCGCGCCACTCCCAGACGGTGCGCAGCCACTCGCCGGTGGCTACCTGCATTGCCAGGGCGCGGGCGATCTCGGCCTGACCGCGGATGTCCTCAGGCTGGCAGGGGGCCTCAAGCCAGCGAACCCCTAAAACTTCCAAACCCCTCCCCAGTTCAATTGCACCCGACACATCGCGGGTGCCGTGCACATCGACGAGTAACTCGACTTCAGGCCCCGCTGCTTGACGCACCGCTTCTACGACTGCAAGAATCTGCGGATTGGGCATGCGCAGGTGCAATTTGAGGGCGCGGTAGCCTGCGGCGAGCAGTGCGGTGGCGCTGGCGACGGCTGCATTGGGCTCTGTGCCGCCCATGCCGGCGTAGACCTGCACGTCGGGACGAAAGCTACCGCCGAGAAGCTTGTAGGCCGGCTTGTTCAGTGCCTTTCCCAAAAGGTCGTATAGAGCCAGGTCGACGGCAGCCAGCGCGTCTACGTAGAAGCCGGTTATATGGCCTCTCTCTCGCATGGCGCTGTAGAGGCGGTACCAGAGATATTCCACATCGAAGGGGTCTTTGTCGAGGAGAACGGGCGCGCATAGTTCCTCCACGATGGCGGCTGTAGCGCGGGGCGCGACCGGCGCCTGCCCTTCTCCCCAGCCGACCAGACCGTCGTCGGTCTCGAGGCGCACCAGGCAGGTCTCATGGTTGCGGGAGTAGATCGAAGTCCAGGAATCGGCGGCAATTGTATAGTCACCGTAGGTCTCGATTGGGTCGCTGCGCGCTCCTGAACTGACGCTGGCGGGGGGTATTTTGAGGGCGAAGGCTTTGATCGAGGATATGCGCATTGGTTTCTCCACTTGTGATATGGTGGGGAGGCTGAAATTTGCCGATGTAATCTGCTTCAGTCATAGTGTAGCGGCCCCACATTCAGGAGGGGCGTTCCTCAGGACTATACTGATTTCTGACCTTACAGACAAGGAGAGCCCAAGTGGCGACCACCGTCTCTCAGCGCCGCAACGCGTCAATTGGCAGAAGGGCTTTCAGCTACTGCGCGGAAGTCATTCTGCTGTTTGCCGGCTTGCTGCTGCTGCAGGGTGTGCTCATCGTGCTGAGACTGAACCCATTGGTGCAAAGTGTGTTGAGTGGGTCCGGGATATCAAAAGGCGTCTATCACCTGTGGTTGCTGGGAACGGTCGACCTGCCTCTAATCCTTTATTACACGGGCACGCTGGGATCCTCGGCGCAGGCGACGCTGATGATGCGCTGGCTGGGTTTGCGCTTGGAGCCGGTGCACGGGGGTCCGGTTGGCGCCAGGCGGGCACTGGTACGCACTGTGGTCATGTTGATCCCGTTTGAAGTGAACCACTTCTTTTTGGTTTGGGCCAACTCGCCAGAGGGTATACCAAATCAACTCTCATTACAATACGCAGTTGTTGGCATCTTGATACTGACTTACATACTGACTGCTGCGCTGTCGCCGAGGGGTCAGAGCGTCCATGACCTGTTGGCAGGAACTGTAGTAATCAACACGCGGGAGGGGTAGAATCACCAGATTCAGCGCACATGTCGGATTGGCATTGTTTGCCCTCATGCAGACGGTAGGCTATAATCTCGCGCATCATATCCTTAATGGAATCTCCGAATCCTCATTGCCATGCCGGAACCCATGTCGGCGGAATTTTCGGCAACGGTTTACCATCGACCCTAAACACAGTTTGAAGGACGAGCTTCTGGTTCGGCTCGGATTTCAAACCCCCTAAAAGTGCGATTGTTCAGTTAAGGGAAACCGATACCAAGAAAGAGCACTGACTAACATGGTCAAATTGGCGGGCACACACAGTTTTGACGCTCCCAAAAGCGATGTTTTTGAAGCGTTGCTGGATCCAGACGTGCTTTCACGGATCCTGCCCGGCTGCCGACGCTTGGATAAGACTGCCGAGAACGAATTCAGCGGCGAGATCAGCATTCGCGTGGGGCCGGTCCAGGGCAGTTTCAACGGGAAGGTCACATTGGATGAGATCGATCCTCCCAATGGCTACCGGATGGAGATTGCCGGACAGGGACGGCCCGGTTATGTAAAGGGCGTGGGGACACTGCGCCTGGAAGGCGACGCGCCGACAACGCTGCACTATGACGGCGACGCGCAGTTGAGCGGGCGTATCGCCAGTGTCGGTCAGCGTTTGGTTGATAGCACGGCGCGATCGCTGACCCGACAGGGACTGCAGTCGCTTGAGAGTATCATTGCCGCGCGGCTTCAGCCTGCCCCGCAGGAAGCTGAGACGGGGGATGCAGTTGCGCCCTCGAATGGCACGGCAGCAGCTTCTGAATCAGGTGGTGGCGGCGGTGCGCATAGTCCGGCTCCACAGGAAGGCTCGGCCGGTGCTACGCCTGAACCTGAAGTGGCTACGCCCTCGACAATGGAAGTAGGAATCAATGTGGCCAGAGATGTAGTATCAGACCTTGCCAAAGAGATCAATGTCGACAGCAGCGGGCGCAAGGTCCTCTACATGCTGGCTGGTTTCGCCGCCCTAGTTTGGATGTGGCGGCAACTTTTCGGCAAAGCAAAATAGTTTGTAATTCTTCAAAACTCCAAAAGGGGAGGAAGCTCTATGGGTATATCCATCGAACTGGAGGTCAATGGCGCAAGCGTCAGTGAGGAGGTTGAGCCAAGGCTGCTTCTCGCGCATTTGCTGCGTGAAGAACTGGGGCTGACCGGCACGAAGATCGGCTGCGACACGAGCCAGTGCGGGTCATGCACGATTTTGCTCGATGGACAGGCGGTCAAGTCATGCACGGTGCTGGCGGTCCAGGCAGACGGCAGCGAGATTACGACGATCGAGGGCTTGGCCAACGGGGAATATCATCCAATGCAGCAGGCCTTCTGGGACAACCATGGACTGCAGTGCGGCTTCTGCACGCCGGGCATGATTATCTCCTGCGTCGACCTTCTGAGCACGAACCCGCAGCCGAGCGAAGATGAGATTCGCCACGGTCTGGAGGGGAATCTGTGCCGCTGTACCGGATATCACAATATCGTACGCGCGGTGCAAACTGCCGCCGAGACGATGAACGGCTAAGGGAGGAACTGAAATATGGCAGGTGAAAGCAACGGCGCGGCTGGATTCGGTTCATCCATCCGCCGACGAGAGGATCCCGAGCTGATTACCGGCCGGGCCAAATACACGGATGATTTGCAGCTGGCAGGCATGGTCTACTGCACGATATTGCGAAGCGACTATGCCCACGCCGGGATTAACAGCATCGACACAAGCGAAGCCGAGGCCTTGGATGGCGTGCTGGGCGTCTACACGGCCAAGGACATCGAAGCGAGCGGCGTTCCCGGGGGCGTACCGGTCGGCTGGCTGCTGCCGGGATTGAAGACGCCCGAACACTACATGCTGGCGAAGGACACGACGCGCTACGTCGGTGACGGAGTAGCGATCGTTGTCGCCGAAGACCAATACACGGCGCACGACGCGCTTGAATTGATCTATGTTGATTACGAACCGCGCGACGGAGTCGCGGACCCCAAGAAGGCGACTGCGGACGGCGCGCCGCTCGTGCATGACGATGCGCCCAACAATATCGCCTTCGACTGGGAGATTGGCGACAAGGAGAGCACGGACGCCGCATTTGCCAACGCTGCGCACGTCGCCAGCCTGGATATCGTCAACAACCGCCTGATTCCGAATGCGATGGAGCCGCGTGCTGCGCTTGCCGACTACAACAACATCACCGGCGAGCTGGTCCTTTACATGACGACCCAGAATCCCCACATCCACCGCCTGCTGATGAGCCTGGCTTCGCTGGGTCTGCCCGAGCATAAGATCCGGGTAATCGCGCCGGAGGTAGGAGGCGGATTCGGAAGCAAGATTCATCACTACGCCGATGAAGCTATCGCCTCTTGGGCGTCCATGCAGGTCGGCCGCCCGGTCAAATGGACAGCAACGCGTACCGAGACCTATATCACTGACGCGCATGGCCGCGACCACGTGACGCACGGCGAGATGGCGATCGACGCGGACGGCAGATTCATTGGTCTTCGGGTCGACACGTACGCGGCGATGGGCGCCTACCTGTCCACATTCGCGCCGGCTGTACCCACCTATCTCTACGGCACGCTCATGTCCGGCGAATATGACCTGCCGGCAATCTATTGCCATGTGTATGGCGTGTTTACCCATACGGTCCCCGTTGACGCCTACCGCGGCGCCGGCCGGCCAGAAGCCACGTTCATCGTCGAACGCTTGGTGGATGAGGCCGCCCGCGTCACTGGCCTTGACCCGGCTGAGATTCGCCGACGCAATTTCATTTCGCCGGACGCCTTCCCATACCAGACACAGGTTGCGCTTGCGTATGATAGCGGCAACTACATCGGTGCCCTGGACAAGGCACTGGAGGCGATCGGATACGACGACTTCCGCAAAGAGCAGGCCGCGGCCAGAGAACAGGGCAAGTACCTGGGTCTCGGCCTTTCAACCTACATCGAGGCTTGCGGTCTGGCGCCGTCGGCAGTAGTTGGTTCGCTTGGCGCCCAGGCAGGTCAATGGGAAAGCGCGGTCGTGCGCGTCCACGCCACCGGCAAAGTGACGGTCTACAGCGGCTGTTCCGGCCACGGTCAGGGCCACGAGACCACCTTCGCGCAGATCGTAGCCAGCGCGCTGGGTGTTCCCTACGATGATATCGACGTGGTCGAGGGCGATACCGGCTCCATGCCGCACGGCTGGGGCACATATGGCAGCCGCAGCGCGGCCACGGGCGGCAGCGCGATCGCTTCCGCGGCAGAGAAGGTTGTGGACAAAGCGCGTACAATTGCCGCGCACCTGCTGGAGGCCGCCGAAGAGGACATCGAGTTTGAAGATGGAAATTTCTTTGTCAAAGGTTCCCCGGACCAGAGTCAGTCTCTGCCCGATGTAGCGTTGCAGGCCTACCTGGCCCACAACCTGCCCAAGGGGATCGAGCCGGCGCTGGAAGCGACCAGCTTCTACGATCCGGCCAACTTCGTCTACCCCTTTGGCACGCACATCGCGATAGTCGAAGTCTGCTCACAAACGGGTAATGTTACATTGCAGCGCTATCTGGCGGTCGACGACGTGGGCAACGTTATCAACCCGATGATTGTGGATGGACAGGTACACGGTGGCATCGCCCAGGGCATCGGGCAGTCTCTGTATGAGACGGCGGTATACGACGAAGGCGCCAATCTGCTCAGCGGTACAATGTTGGACTATGCCGTGCCCAAGGCGCACTTCATGCCTTCCTTTGAAACCGACCGTACGGTGACACCCTGCCCGCACAACCCGCTGGGCGTAAAAGGTGTCGGTGAAGCCGGCTCGATCGCTTCTCCGGCAGCGGTGGTCAACGCGGTCGTCGACGCGCTGTCTCCCTTCGGCGTCACCCATATCGACATGCCGGTGACATCGGAGAAGGTCTGGAACGCAATGAAATAGTTTTCGGTTGCTCGTGTTTCGTAACTTCCTCTTTCGTAGAGGCTAACCGAAGACGAGAAACTCAAAACGCACAACTGGAGTAAAACGAATGTTCCCATCCAAATTCGATTACCATCGCCCGTCCTCTGTACAGGAGGCGGTTCAGATTCTTTCCGATAACCCGGACGCCAAAGTACTGGCCGGCGGCCACAGCTTGATCCCGGTGATGAAGTTGCGGTTGGCCACACCTTCGGCGCTGATCGATATCGGACGAATAGATGCATTGAAGGGCATCAGCCGCGCCAACGGCAGCCTGCGTATCGGCGCCTGTGTCACCTACAATGAGATCGCCAACTCTGGAGTTGTGCAGGATGCTGCGCCGTTGTTGGCGGAGGCAGCCGGCCAGATCGGTGACCGCCAGGTCCGCTACCGCGGCACGATTGGCGGCAACCTTTCACACGCCGACCCAGCTTCGGATCTGCCGGCAGCGGCCTTGGCGCTAGGCGCGACGTTACACGTGTCGGGTCCCAACGGCAGCCGCTCCGTCAGCGCTTCCGAGTTCTTCGTCGATCTGATGATGACCTCGTTGCAAGCGGATGAGATCCTGACAGAGGTTGAAATATCGGCGGCTTCGGCGGGAACCGGTTCCGCCTACGTGAAATTCGAACATCCGGCGTCTGGTTACGCGCTGTGCGGTGCCGCGGCGGTCGTGACACGCGGCGCCGGCGGCAGCTGCACCGGCGCCAGCCTCTGCTTCAACGGCGTTTCCGCGACTGCGGTGTCTGCGAACGGAGTGGCCGCGAGCCTGGTCGGTTCTGATCTGAGCGACGGCGCTATAGAGAGTGCGGTCAGCAACTTGTCGATTCCCGACGCGGCCGGCGACATGTTTGCCTCGGCCGGATATCGGCAGGAACTGGCCAAGGCGATTGGCGCGCAGGCACTGCGCACGGCCAGAGATAGAGCGTAAACAGCAGTTTCCAGTGGACAGTGGCTGGTGGCCGAGTGATGCTTAGGCCACTGGTCGCTGTCCGCTGAACAGCCAGGATTATGCGCCTTGTCGTGATTGGCGTCAGCGGTTCCGGCAAGACGACCCTGGCGCGGCAGATAGCCCGGACGCTGGCTCTGCCTCACGTTGAACTGGATGCGCTGTACTGGGAAGCGAACTGGCAGGCCGCCTCCAGGCCTGTTTTTCGCGGTCGCGTGCAGGAGGCAACGGCAGGCGACGCCTGGGTCGTTGACGGCAATTACAGCCAGAGCCGAAATATCGTCTGGAGCCGTGCCACGCATCTTGTCTGGTTGGACTACGGACTTATTTCGGTGATGGGGCGCGTCCTATGGCGCACGGCTTGCCGAATTTTCTTGCAGCAGGAGCTGTGGAACGGAAATCGTGAGTCGGTCCGCGGCATTTTCGGACGCGACAGCATTATATGGTATGCATACACAAGCCATCGCAGTCACCGAGAGAAGTATTTGGCGCTTCTGTCGACCGAAGAATTCAGGCATCTGACTGTGAACCGGTTCAAGAGGCCGCGGGAAGCCTCGGTCTGGCTGCAGTCACTATATCAACCTAACCCAGCGGCGCCGCAATGACCATTCCCATACAGTTACCCTCCGTTGAATCCGTCGCTGAAGCCCTGCGAACGAAAGCCTATATCGCGGACCACAGCCTGGCAACGGCAGTATTCCTCGCGCTCAAACTAAATCGCCCTTTATTTCTTGAGGGGGAGGCAGGCGTAGGCAAGACCGAAGTCGCGAAGATTCTGTCCCAGATGCTTGACACGCGGCTGATCCGGCTGCAGTGTTACGAGGGTTTGGATGTCAGCACGGCGGTGTATGAATGGAACTACGCCCGCCAAATGCTGCAGATCCGGCTGATGGAAGCAACCGGGTCCGGCTCGCAGGCGCAGGAGGAAACCGCAGCGCCTAAGGATAGAGGGTTAGAAGAGTCGGCGATCCAGGATCTGTTCAGCGACACTTTTTTGCTGCGCCGGCCGCTGTTGCAGGCGATAGACAGCCGCGGGCAGCAGAACGGGAAAGCCCCAATTTTGTTGATTGATGAGCTGGACAGGGCCGATGAGGAGTTTGAAGCGTTTCTGTTGGAGGTTTTGAGCGACTTTCAGATTACGATTCCCGAGATCGGTACGATTCAGGCGACGGTGCCGCCGGTGGTCGTCATTACGTCAAACCGCACACGCGAGATTCACGACGCGCTGAAACGACGTTGTCTCTACCACTGGATCGATTACCCCAGCTTCGAGAAGGAGTATGCGATCCTGAGAGCGAAGGCTCCGGACGCTTCAGAGAGGCTGTCGCGTGAGGTAGTGGGCTTTGTGCAGGAGTTGCGGCGCGGGGAGCTATACAAGTTCCCAGGCGTTGCTGAAACGCTGGACTGGATGAATGCCCTTACCGCGCTTGATCAGGAGGAGCTTACCGAGGAAGTGGTGGACGAAACGCTGGGCGTACTTCTCAAATACCGGGACGACATCGAAAAGGTGCAGGGGCAGACCGTTCGCGATATCGTCCAGGTGTTACGCAAGTCTGCTGCGGTAAATGAATAGTGCAGTCGCAAGCCGATATCCTCTCGCCGTCATCCAACGGGGTTGATGGCAATTTCCTCCAGAACATGCTGCTGTTTGCCCGCCTGCTGCGCGGGCTGAGCATCCCTGTCACGCCAACACAGATTCTCGATTTGGCGGAAGCCTTGACGCTGATCGATCTGCGGGTTAGAGAGCAGGCCCGCGACGCGGCCAGGGCCATTCTGGTCAGCCGGCAGGAGCACCTGGAGCTGTTCGATGAGGCGTTTGACCTGTTTTGGCGGGCGAGGGAGAGGCAGGAGCTTGCCCGCATAAATCTTGGCGAACTGCTGCAGAGAACGCCACAGGGAGAGATCCAGTACCGCCTGATTCAGGCCAATCGCGAGCAGAAAGAGGAGAGCCCTCAGGTCGACCAAGAGCCCCTTGTCGACAAGATATACACGTACAGCAGCGTCGAAGCTCTGCGCAGCAGGGACTTCGCGACGATGACCGAATTCGAACTGCAGCAGGTTACACTCTTCATGCAGCAGTTACAGTGGTCACCGGCAGAAAGGCGCACACGGCGCCGCGTCCCCGCCAACAACGGTGACCTGGTCGATTTGCGGCGGTCGCTGCGTCAGAATGTGCGCTATGGGGGAGAGCCGTTGGTTATCGCCCGGCGTCAGCGGAAGACCAGACGGCGCCCGATTATTGCGCTGGCCGACATAAGCGGATCGATGGATCGCTACAGCCGGGTGTTGTTGCAGTTTCTGTACTCGATCACGCATGCACTGGACAGGGTGGAGGCATTTGTCTTCAGCACGCGACTGACGCGGATCACCCGTCACTTGCGGAGGAAGGACATCGACATTGCCCTGGACCAGACGGCAGAGGCCGTACATGACTGGGCAGGCGGCACCCGCATCGGCGAAGCGATCCGCGCCTTCAATTTCGACTGGGCGCGACGCGTGTGCGGGCAGGGGGCAATCGTGCTCGTGATCAGCGATGGCTGGGATCGGGGCGACCCGGCGATGCTGGGACAGGAGATGGGCCGTTTGCAACGCAGCTGTCACCGGTTGATCTGGTTAAATCCGCTACTGGGTTCGCCCAGCTACGAGCCGCTGACGCGCGGGATTCAGGCGGCGCTGCCGCATACTGACGAGTTTCTGCCTGTACACAATCTGATCAGTCTGGAGCAGCTGGCGCAGGTGATGTCGGACGCGCAGACATGAATGAAGAACGAGAACGATTGGCGGGGGCACGGTTGTAACCGAGATTCACGACGCCCCTCCAAAAATGATTTCGAAACGAAGGCCCATTTCGCTCACCAGGGGAAAGCAGGTCCTATTGTGAAAGAGATACTGGCTGATATCGACAACTGGCAACAGGCAGGCAAACAGGTCGCTCTGGCAACGGTAGTGCAGGTGTATGGTTCGGCGCCGCGGCCGCTCGGGGCGAAGCTGGCCGTGTCCGAGGACGGCGCGATGGTCGGGTCCGTCAGTGGCGGGTGTGTCGAGAGCGCCACGGTGCAGGAGGCGCTGGAGGTGCTGTCTACGGGCAGGCCGCGTCTCGTCTCCTACGGCATCGCCGACGAGACGGCCTGGGAGGTGGGTCTGGCCTGCGGAGGCACAATCGAAGTATTTATTGAGCCATTGAATTGGTAGTCTGGAGAAGGTAAAGGTGGCAGAACTCTTCGATGCGGCCGCAGAGGCGATCCGACAGGATGAACTGTGCGCGGTCGTCACCGTACTGAGCGGGGACGAAATCGGGCGTAAGCTGCTGGTGCGCCGGGAACGCAAGGCGGACGGGAGCGCGTCCACCCTTTCGGTCACAGGTTCGTTGGGGGACACAACTCTGGAGCGGGCCGCCATTGCCCGCGCAGAAGAAGCGATGGAGGCGCGCCGGACGACACGCACTTCGCTCTTGGCGGAAGGGCAGGAGTGGGATCTGCTGATCGACGTGCATGTGCCGCAGGAGAGGTTGGTCATCGTAGGCGCGGTGCATATGGCCATTCCACTTGTCGCCTTTGCCCGTGAACTCGGTCTGTACACGGTCGTTGTCGACGCCCGTCCCATCTTCGCCACCCAAGACCGCTTCGACCATGCGGACGAGTTGATTCGGAGCTGGCCTGAGGATGCTCTGCGGGAGATGAATCTGAACGAGTCAACCTACGTCGTCACTTTGACGCACGACGAAAAGCTGGATACGCCCGCCCTGGTTTACGCGCTGGACCATCCGGTCGGCTACATTGGCGCGCTCGGCTCGAAGCGCACGCACGCAAAACGGGTCGAAGTTCTGCGAGAGGCCGGTGTCAGCGAAGAACAGATAGCGCGCATTCACGCGCCGATCGGGCTCGACCTGGGCGGGCGCAGTCCCGGAGAGATCGCGCTGGCGATCATGGCAGAGATTGTACAGGTGCGGAATCTTAGTGGTGCGGAATCTTAGTAAGGAAACGGGCAGATGAACGTTCATCCCTTGATCGAGGCATTGTCACGCTTATATGATGCTGACCGTTTACTTACCCGTCCGGCCCAACTGATGACCTACGAATCGGACGCGTTGACGGTATTTCAGCAGAGACCGGCCGCGGTGGTGATTCCTGAGGACCGCGCGGAGGTTATCGAGACGGTCCGTCTTTGTCACGAGCACGACGTCCCATTCGTTGCGCGAGGGAGCGGCACCAGCTTGTCGGGCGGCTCGCTGCCGATCGCTGAGGGCATCGTCATCGCCCTGAATCGCCTCGACCGGATCCTGCGGCTGGACGCTGAGGAGCGCATCGCCGTAGTAGAGCCGGGCGTGATCAATCTGAAGGTCTCTGAGGCCGCGAAGCCCTACGGTCTCTACTACGCGCCAGATCCATCCAGCCAGTCGATCTGCACGATTGGCGGCAACGTAGCCTTCAACTCGGGCGGGGCGCACTGCCTGAAATACGGCATGACCAGCAACCATGTATTGGGGATGGAGGTTGTGCTGCCGGATGGCGAGGTCGTCGAACTGGGCGGCGAAAGCCTGGAAGGTGTCGGCCCCGATCTGCCGGGCTTCTTTGTGGGCAGTGAGGGGTTGTTCGGCGTTGCGCTGGAGATTACCTTGCGGCTGCTTCCGATTCCGCAGACATATCGCACAGTGCTGGCAGCCTATAACTCGTTACATGCGGCGGGCGATGCTGTGACGGCGGTGGTGGCCTCCGGGCTGCTGCCGGGCGCAATCGAAATCATGGACGCGCTGGCGATCAAGGCGGCCGAAGTTGGCGCTAAGGCCGGTTATCCAACCGCGCCAGCGCTGCTGATCGTCGAATTGGAGGGAGAAGAGAGCGCGGTGGAGGCCGAATTCGCCCAGCTGATGCAGCTGATTGAGGAGACCGCGCCCATCGAGGTACGCATGGCGCAGACCGCCGACGAACGCGCCCGCATCTGGAAAGGACGCAAGGCTGCTTTCTCGGCGGTGGGTCGGCTGGCCCCCGACTATATCGTGCAGGATGGGGTTGTGCCTCGCAGCCGGCTGGGAGATGCCCTGGCGGAAATCGACCGGCTCAGCGCCAGCTACGGCATCGACGTGGCCAACGTTTTCCACGCAGGGGACGGCAACCTGCACCCCCTGATCCTGTTTGACGGCCGCGAGGACGGCGCGCTGGAACGGGCGGAGGAGCTGGCTGGTGAAATCCTCGAGCTGTGCGTCGAATTAGGCGGTTCCATAACGGGCGAGCACGGGGTCGGCATGGAAAAGCTCGCCTTCCTGCCCAAAATGTATGGTCCGCTGGAAATGCAAGCAATGGAGGACGTGCGCAGCAGTGTGGACAGCAAGTCTCTTGCCAATCGCGGCAAGATGCTGCCATCGGGCGAGGCCGAATCGTTGGCGCACGTCGGCCCCCATCCACTGGAGAAGGCGGGCGTTATCTTCAGGGAGTAGGGGAAGGCCAAGTCTCCGAAGAATCCACCGGTTAATTCTCAGCTCGCGGGTTATGAAGGCAATCGAAGGAACAGATCTCACATCGCAGGGTGAGGAAATCGGCCTGTGAGAGAAACGCTTTGATCGAAAGTCAGGTTCAAGGGATGGGTCAGAGGTGAAAAGTAACATACTCCTTGCCGTTGCCCTGCTCATCTTAGCCTCCGTGGGGGCCTGTGCGCCGGGCGAGGATTTTCCTCAGGCGGATGGCACTTCCTCTGCTGAACAACAGACCGTTGCGACTGTAACGCCGGCTCCGCTCAGCGAAAACGTCGCTGGGTTGGGAACCGCTAACGCGTTTGAAAGAAGCCACTTCGCGCAGCTGGCGGTCGATGGCGATCTGGAATCGATTTGGAATTCGCAACAACTGGCGCCGCAATGGTTTTCAATCGCATTCGACAGCTTCTACCTGGTTGACAGAATCGAGCTGGTTGTGACGCAGCTGCCCGCCGGACCAACTACGCATGAGATCTGGTTGGGAAGCGGTTCCGACACGCGCATCCTCCAGGACAGGCTTATCGACGTTAATACGGAGGACGGCCAGACACTTGAAATAGCCGTGGAGCCTCCGCGCAGGTTGAACGAAGTTCTGATCGTAACACTTGATAGTCCCAGCTGGGTCGGTTGGAAAGAAGTCAGGGTGTTCGGAACGCCGTCTGCCGCCCCTATGGAAGAGACGGGAGGGGAGCCGGATTCCAGTGGGACCGATGTACGGGCAACTGAACCGTCTGCGCCGGTGGGGGAGAATTTAGCGACGGTTGGATCGGGGTTCGCTTCGGCAGAGGAAGAATCGGCCGGTCTGGCAATTGACGGTGACCCCGACACGTTTTGGACTGCGCAACTCCCTGCCCCGCAGTGGTACTCAGTCTCCTTCGACGAGCTATACGTTGTCGACAGACTGGAACTGGAGATTGCTCAGTCTGCGGCCGGACCATCCACACATGAGATTTGGCTGGGTAACGGCTCCAGCACGCGCACGTTGTACCAAAGGTTTGACAACCTACACACGGAAGATGGTCAAACGCTTGAGGTGCCCATCGTTCCACCCCGCAGCATCAGCGAGGTGCAGGTCCTGACGCTTGCCAGTCCGAGCGTGGTGGCCTGGCGCGAGGTCAGGGTGTTTGGTTCACGTTCCGATGGTCCAGTCAAAGATGCGGAACTGCCGCAATTCAGGTTGGAAAAGATTGCCGAAGGACTTGCGTTGCCTGTGCAGGTAACGCATGCCGGTGACGGGACAGGGCGCCTGTTCGTGGTCGAACAGGAGGGACGGATCCGAATTGTCAGAAACGGCGTAGTCAACGAGGATCCATTCCTCGACATCTCAAGCCGGGTTCGATGTTGTGGTGAGCGGGGCTTGCTCAACGTGGCTTTTCCGCCGGGCTACGTCGAAAAGCAGTACTTCTATGTGAGCTATACGGACAGAGCCGGAGACACTGTCATCAGCCGTTTTACCACGACTGCGGATCCTGATCTCGCAGATCCTGAGAGCGAGGAGGTCGTTCTCCTGATCGCGCAGCCGGACCAGGTCCACAACGGCGGTCGCATCGCCTTCGGTCCGGCGGACGGATACCTTTACGTTGGCAGTGGCGACGGCGGCCACCCTACGCTTAAGGATGTCGAGAACCGGGCCCAGGACCCGGGCACGCTTTTGGGCAAGATATTGCGCATCGACGTGGAGTCGGACAGCAGGCCCTACGGCATCCCGGCAGACAATCCATTTGTCCGGATCGAAGGTCATCGCGATGAGATTTGGGCATTGGGCCTGCGCAATCCGTGGGGCTTCGCCTTCGACAATGTGACCGGCGATCTTTTCATCCCCGATGCGGGCCACATAAAGCATGAAGAGGTCAATTTTCAGCCTGCAGGAAGCCGCGGCGGCGAAAACTACGGTTGGAACGTAAAGGAGGGAAGCCGCTGTTTCGAGACTCTATCGTGCAGCGCGGCGGGTTTGATTTCGCCTGTGGTCGAATACGATCACGTGTACTCCTGTGCGATCGTAGGGGGCGCGGTCTATCGGGGCGAAGACTATCCCGAATTGGAGGGCGTCTTCTTCTATGGCGACTTCTGCAGCGGCAGAGTCTGGGGACTGAAGCGCTCGCAGGCTGATTCGACCGGAAGCATCTATGATGGCTGGCTGAGCTCACTGCCCGTGAACGCCAGGGTCCCAGTCAGCGGCGTGGGCGAGGACGAAGAGGGCAACGTGTACGTCACCGGCTATCAGGATGGCGCTCTATACATGATTACAGGGGAGTAAGGAGCAGTCTTTCCAGTCTGCGGCGTCGCTTTTGGCGGCGCCGGTGCACACAAGTAAACTGGTTGGCAATTACTTGGGTACCGTTCTTTGAATCGCCGAGGAAAGGACGGGTGTCCAGCAGGCAGGTTATCTGAACCATGAGTAGCGTCGCAGAAATCCAGGAAGTGGTGCGTGGGGCGAATAGGGTGCGGGTCCGGGGCGGCGGCTCCAAGCCGGCCTTGTCGCTGCGCAACAGCCTGGACGACGCGCAAGAGCTCGACCTTTCCAATTTGAAGGGTGTCGTCGACTATCAGCCGGACGAATACACGTTTACCGCCCGCGCCGGCACACCTATCGCGGAGATGGCGGCGCTGCTGGCGGAGGAGGGCCAGTATCTGCCCTTCGATCCACCGCTGGCTGAACGCGGCGCGACGTTGGGCGGCACGGTCGCGGCCGGCCTCAGCGGCGCGGGACGCTACAGGTACGGAGGAATTCGCGATTTTCTGATCGGCATTCGCTTTGTCGACGGACGGGGCCAGGAGATTCGGGGCGGGGGAGCGGTGGTTAAGAACGCGGCCGGGTTCGACTTCCCTAAACTGTTTGTCGGAAGTCTGGGAAGACTGGGCGTATTGACCGAACTGACATTCAAGGTCTTCCCCAAGCCACCGGCGTTTGCGACGGTGGCAGCAGAATTTGACGGACCTTCCAATCTGCTAAGTGCTTTGAACGGGGTGACGAGCAGCGACATCGACCTGCATGCGGTCGATTTTGCGCCGGTGGAAGAGGGTTGGGCCCTATGGGTGCGCATTGGCGGATTGCCAAACGTACTGCAGGAGCGGGCGCAGGCGTTGCAGGCGGTTGTGTCCACGGGCGCCGGGCAAACGCGGCGTCTCTCCTTGTACCAGGATCAGGAGGAAGAGAGCCTTTGGCAGGCAGCGCGGTCGATGGGATGGCTCGCGCAGGGCATGGGGCTGGTCCGGATCCCTTTGACACCGCAACGGATCCCAGCGATGGAGGAAGCGCTCAGCGGCTCCAGGATGGCGACGCGTCGCTATAGCGTCGGCGGGAATCTTCTCTGGCTCGGGTGGCCGGATGAGCCTACTCCGGAGGAAAGAGAGGCGGATTCCTCCCGAGACCTCCACAGTCTCCTGCTGGCGTTGAACCTGCAGGGCGTGCAGTTGATTGGCCGCGCGCGGCGTTCCCCCATCGAGGGCAGCGGAATCGACACAGACGGCGGAGAGGACCCTTTGCTGGGCCGGCCACTGCAAAACGCCTTTTTGCGACGAATCGCGGCGGCCCTGGACCCGGAAGGAAAATTCGAACCATGGTAACGACAACAATAAGATAAGCAAACGTATTGAGGAGAAAACTGATGAGAGCGATTCGTATCCAAGAGGTAGGCGACCCGAATGTTCTGCAGTGCGTTGACGTGCCTACGCCGGAGCCGGGCCCGGGGGAAGCGCGTGTAAAGATGGAAGTGGCAGGCGTCAACTTCATCGACACCTACCACCGCAGGGGATGGTATCCAATGCCACTGCCGTTCACACCCGGGGTCGAAGGCGCGGGGGTTGTTGATGCCATCGGCGAGGGTGTAACCGAAGTAGCGGTCGGCGATACGGTGGCCTATGGGATGTCGATCGGCTCCTATGCCGAGTACGCGATCGTCCCTTCAAAGAACCTTGTCCAGCGCCCAGCCGGCGTGGATGCCCAACATGGGGCGGCCTCGATGATTCAGGGGATGACCGCCCACTACCTCGCCTGCACCACGTATCCACTCAAGCCGGGCGACACCTGCCTGGTCCATGCCGCGGCTGGCGGCACCGGCGCCCTGCTGGTGCAGATGGCAAAGTTGAGAGGCGCACGGGTACTCGGCACGGTCTCGACCGAAGAGAAGGCGCGCATCGCGCAAGCGGCCGGCGCCGACGACACGATCCGCTATACGGAAGTGGACTTCGCGGAAGCAGTGAGAGACCTGACAGGCGGTGAAGGCGTTGAGGTTGTGTACGATTCGGTCGGCATCACCACCTTTGACAAAAGCCTGGACTGCCTGAAGCCGCGCGGCTATATGGTACTGTTCGGGCAGGCGAGCGGCGTTGTGCCGACAATTGATCCGCAGGTCCTCAACCAGAAAGGCTCGCTGTTCCTGACCCGGCCCACGCTCGCGTCCCATATGCTGACGCGGTCGGAGTTGGAGGGCCGCGCCAACGACGTTTTCAACTGGATCGCCGAAGGTAAACTGGAAATCCGTATAGACCGCACCTTCCCGCTCGACGACGCCGAGGGCGCTCATACCTACTTGGAAGCGCGTCAGACCAAGGGTAAGGTACTGTTGACGACATAACGCAAATGAAAAGAATCCTATGCGCCACTCAATTCCGGTAGACTCGCTCGGCCCCCAGGCCCCGTCAATGGCGGAAGCCGTCGCCAGTTGCGTTCATTGCGGCTTCTGCCTGCCGGCGTGTCCGACATACCTTGAGTTAGGGGAGGAAATGGATTCCCCGCGCGGGCGTATCCTGCTCATGAAAGGCGCGCTCGAAGGGGAGCTGTCCCACGAAGAAGTACTGCCGCACGTGGACCGTTGCCTGGGCTGCCTGGCCTGCGTCACCGCATGCCCATCCGGGGTCGAATACGGGGAGCTGCTCACGCCATTTCGGGAGATGTCGGAAAAGCAGCGCAGCCGTTCCCCCATGGAGGCGTTAACGCGTACTCTGACCAACCAGACGCTTCCCTACCCCGGACGTTTCCGCGCCGCAGCGTCACTGGGACGCTATACGAAAGTGTTCAAACCGCTCCTCCCGGCGGCGCTGCGAACGATGCTCGATCTGCTGCCCGATCGGCTACCGCCGCGAGTCGACCTACCGCCGGTGTCACCGGCACGGGGGGAGCGGCGGGCGCGGGTCGCGCTGCTGAGCGGCTGTGTTCAGCAGGTACTGACCCCCGGGATCAACCGGGCCACCGTCGACGTGCTGACCAGTAACGGCGTCGACGTGATCATTCCGTCAGGCCAAGGCTGCTGCGGCGCGCTGGCGATGCATACCGGCGCTGCAGACCAGGCTCGCGGGCTGGCCAGACGCAACTTCGACGCCTTCAACCTGGACGAAGTCGATGCGGTGGTGACCAACGCGGCCGGGTGCGGTTCCGGCATGCACGAGTACCCGTTGCTGTTCACGGGCGAGGCAGAGGAACAGGCGGCGCTGGCCTTTGCCGACAAAGTTCAGGATGTGACCGTTTTCCTGGATGCTCTCGGCATCGAACCGCCGCCCTCGCTGCCCGAGCCGATGACAGTTGCGTATCACGACGCCTGCCATCTCGCGCACGCCCAGGGGGTGACGGACGCGCCGCGACGATTGCTGGCGGCGGTTCCGAACCTTACACTCGTACCGATCCCGGAGGGGGAGATCTGCTGTGGGTCAGCGGGGAGCTACAACATCGAACAGCCGGAGATTGCCGCCCAGTTGGGCCAGCGAAAGGCCGAAGCCATCCTCGGAACCGGCGCGCAAGCCGTGGTAACCGGCAACATCGGCTGTATGACCCAGATTGACAACCATTTGCGGCAGATCGGGAAACCCATGCCGATCTTTCACACGGTTGAACTCCTTAGCGCCAGCGACGGGTGATCCACGGGATCGGGGAGTTCTCCAATGATTCGCGAATCCACTTCTCGCCGGCCCCACCCGACAGATAACCAGTTCTTGACCAAACCTTAACTGCCTCTTGCAGCCCGTTTAACCCACGTTGCCTAACCTTACATTCGAAGCACTCAGCCTCTCACCTCAGAGTATGGATGGCAGTCCGGCTCTGGCGCAGGAAACCTTCGCAGTACCCTCCGGGACTTTGGGCTACGTCAAACGGGCAGTATGCGTTTCGGCTACAGCCCTAGGGTGTGGTTCGTTCGGGGGGACGGACCACACCTTCTCCTCTCTTTCAGTCGAACAGAATGTGGAAGCCTGAACTGCGTGTCAGGTCGGCGTACAGTCGGCTCAGGCGTTGGGTGACGGGCCCGCGTTTCCTGTGCTTATTGTGAGTCAGTGCCAGGAGGAGGTTTGGAGCAGCGCATCCGCTGTCTCACTCCGGCAAATGGCCTATGCCGATTCACCTGCTGCTATCCAGAATCGTACCTGAACTGGTCGCGGTTTGCCCGTGAGTCACTTACTGGTCGCCTGAACAAATATAGCAGGAGTCCTCCAGTCCTTCTGATGGCTGGCTGTCCAACCGTATCAATAACTGCCCGTCTTCAAACTGATTATCCTCAGCATCACGCGGTTGAAGAGGCAGACGTTCTCCTGTCTCAAAACTATACAGTCCAATACGTAGGTTATAATCTCCCTGGACAAGGTCGCCGGGCAACGTGATTTCTCGGCGGTCGATGTAGAGCGCATCTCTGTGCCACTGGCTTGTGGGCTGCAGTCCGCTCAGAGGAGGGCCATCGAATTGAGCGACCAACTCACCATTGCCGTCCAGCATATGTATAAAAGTAATCCAGTCTTTTGAGATGCCTTCCCCTGATTCCCAGAAAAGACGTAGGGTGAGATCGTCGCTTTGAGTCGCCAGGTCGAACCCCTGCAGGCGAATGCCGTCTGCTGTATCTGCCCGTGAAGCTGTGGTGGGGTTCAACCGCTGAAGCCACCCGGGCCGAACAGGCGCGACTTGAATGTCGCGCAAGTGCAATAGTCCACTCTCCGAACCCGCTATATCCAGTCTTCCGTGAGTAGAGGAAGATAAACCTGCTGTGAGCGAATATGTCAGCGGCGGGACATCGAGAGGGATAGGAAGATACATCGTTTCGACGTAGTACTTTTCAGGGTCCCAGATCCTAGTTGGTATACGAATGGTACCCTGAGCGTCGGCTGCCCAAGAGTATTTCAGAGAGGGGGAATACAGGTGGAGCAGAGTGTGCAGATTTTCGTCGACACTCTGATTCGCCCGCCAGAACAGGCGTATAATGATCGATTCACCAGGTCTGGGAGTGGGGCTGCTCAGCAGCTTCCAGCCAAGCAGGGTCATCCGCCCCGTTGAAGCGTCGCCAATCTCTGTTGGCGCCCCCTGTATGGAAAAGGGCACGTGTCCTGGAGGGGAGTTCCAGATGTATGGTCCATCTGTATACCGGTCTACAGCAAAGCGAGCCAGGAGAACCAGGAGGACCGCTGCGGTCATAGGAACCACTGCGTTTGGAAAGTGCCCTGTCTCGACACCTGGCTTGTCCCTCCGTTGGGCAGCAGAGGATTGACGTTTACGCGCCAAGAGTGCAACGCCCATGGTGGTTGCGAAGATGCCAAAAAGAGTGATGTACTGTCCCCGCCGCTGCGATGCAGTGCCAGCCCAACGAACTTCCAGTTGCTCTCCGCCTTCAGGTCTTTTCGAAACCTGAGTCCAACCTGACCTTCCTTTTTCAAGCACTGCCCCCTGTCCTGCAGCCCAGCCAGGATGAAAATGGAGCCGAAGCAGAAACGGGTCTGCGTGGGAGGGCAGGTCTGCTACAGCATTGTGAGGGGAATGCCAGCGCAGCGACGTTGCCTCTGGCTCCTGAGTGACTCCCTTAGCCAGGTCGATTTCGGCGCCGCGAACCAGGAATTCACCGGTGCCAGCAATATAGTCCCAGTCGATAGCTGGCACTGGACTTGCAACTGTGCGCTCTGCGGGAATGGCTTCCACCGACCAGAATGAAGTAAACGAGGCCAGATTCGGAAAAAGATATGGGAAGGGGAGCAAGATGGCACCAAAGAGCAGGACCATTGCTGGAATCCATCGATGCCTACTGGGCCAGACATCCACTGAGAAGGCGGCGGCAGAAAGGGAACCAAGTACTGCAAACGGCAGCAGCCGGAAACGAAACTGGAGAAAGTGCAGCCACCCAAGCGAATCCCAGACTGGCTCAGAAAGGGGCATCGTAAGAGCCAGAAAAAACAGTGCCAATAGGCAGCCGCCAAGCCCCCAAAGTCTGGGTTCACGGGACTTTGCAAAAATCGAACTGACCAGACACAGTGCCAAGGCCAGCCACTGAATTACGCCGAAGGTGAAGGACGGGGGGCTCAAGGGATTTCCCGCGCTGCTGTCCAGAAAGGCCGGTTGGAATGATGCAAGCTCGCGCAAACTAAAGAAGCCGGCCTTGTAATTGATCCTGACATTGAGCGCATTTTCGAACTGGACGAAGGGTAGGTCGGCAAGGGCAGGCAGCCAGAAGGCGGCCGTAAACAAGACCGCAACCAGGCCGGCCAGAGCGCAACGTACCAGCCCTCCAACGCGCCGGTAAACCAGAGCAAGAAAGAGCCAGTTCAGCAACAGAATGAACGCGCCAACCACTGCGGTCAGATTGTGGCTCAGCACTAAGGCCGATAGTGCGAGCACGGCGGACAGCCAGTACCATGGAGTTGGCCGGAAGTGGAGGGCCGTTACTGCCCACAGACAGACAGGTAGCAGCAGGAGGGCCAACATCTGTGGGTAATCGCCGAGGTAGTAATATTCTGCGAAGATAAAATGGGGTTGAGCGAGAAAGAGGGCTGCGCCTACAAGCGCTGCAGGCCCGCTGAAAATCTTTTGGAGCCAGCCGTAAATCCCTATTCCTGATAGGAAAAACGCGCAGGTAATTACTATCCGAAAGGCTGTGTCCAGACGGATGCCTGTCCAGTGGACTGCTGCAACTAGCCAGTACAGACCGGGGCTGTAGTGGTGGAAGACGGGTGCCCCCAGACCCTGGTAGACATCGGGTACCCAACGCGGCCACATGACGCCTTGTTCAAAGGAATGCTCAACGGCGGCCGCGCGCAGAATGTGGATTCTCAGATCGGAGTTGCCCCCTGGTATTCCCTGCGGATGCCATAGGGGGCTGACAAGAAGAATTGTTAGTAGGACAAGAAATAGAGCTACTCCCAAGGTCTGAAGCCTGCCTGCGGTAGCGCTAACTTCCAGCTCCCTTGAGTCCAAGTTTTTCTGCATGCGGTGAGTGTGTGTCACATTGAGGAATGGTAGTCAGACAGCTAAGCGACAAGGCAGAGTCTACGTCGTAACCCTGCCATTCAGAGTATACAGTTCCGAAGTGAGGGTAGCCAAAAGGGGCGTGAAAAGCGTGAGTGGTTACCTTCGGGGAGTTGGGCACTGGCCTGACACTATCCAGTCTTCCTTCGTCGTATTGCCAAATGACCTGCTGCCAGGGAGAGGAACAGCTATGACTCAGGACTTGGGGGACTTCGGTCTACGTCAGGCGCGCAGTATGCGTTGCGGCGACAGCCCTGGGGTGTGGTTCGTTCGCAGAAAAGGGCCTCACCTTCTCCACTCACTCAGTCGACCAGGATGGGGAAGCCCGAGCTGCGGGTCAGGTCAGCGTACAGTTCACTCAGGCGTTGGGTGACTGGCCCGCCGTCTCCTGCACCGATTTTGCGTCCGTCCACCTCGGTCACGGGTGTCAATTCGCCCATCGTGCCCGTGCAGAACAGTTCATCGGCGCGGTATAGCTCTGGCAGAGATATATCGCGCACTTCTGCGAGAATTCGATGTGTAAGGCACAGATCCAATACGGTGGCGCGGGTAATCCCTTCTGGACAGGCGTGGGTGTGGGAGGTCGTGACTATGCCGTGTTTGACGAGGAAGAGATGGGTGGCATTGGTTTCGGCGACAAAGCCGTTCGTATCCAGCATCACGGCATCATCAACGCCAGCGGTGTTGGCCTGGATCTTGGCCAGTATCGAGTTGAGCATGTTGCATGAGTGGATGTTCTGGTCGAGACAGTCTGGGGGAATGCGACGGATGCCGGAGGTGATCAGGCGGATGCCTCCGCGTTCGTAGACCGGGGGTTTGTGTTCGGCCAGCACGATGAGGGTTGTGCCGCGCGTGTTAATGCGGGGATCCATGCCGCTCGTGTACTTGACGCCGCGGGTAAGGGTCAGGCGGACGTGGACGTTGTCCTGCATATGATTGGCCTTAAGCGTACGCCGCACCTGATCGACGATCTCCTCATTGGAAGGAACGCCTTCGTAGGCCAGGGCCTTGGCGCCGTCCTGGAGGCGTGACAGATGCTCTTCCAGCTTGAAGATACGCCCGTCGTAGAGACGCAGACCTTCCCAGACAGCATCGCCGTTTTGTACGGATGAGTCGAAAGGGCTGACACCTGCCTCGTCTCTATGAACGATCTGCCCGTTGATGTTGACCAGAAGATGACGATTGGCTTCGTAGAATTTCTGCAACATTGTTCAGTACTCCAAAGCTCAACTGACGGCGCCGTCAGCCCGGCACTGGTCATTGACCACGATCTTTTGTCGTCAGGCGGAAACGATATAGCTCCTGGTAGGCTTCCTGCGCTTGGGCGAGAAGGTCATGCAGTTGCGGGGGCAGCTGTTCGTTCTTGGGACGATAGGGGGCGAACCCGGTTGATTTTTCCACCGCCGCGTACCAATGGGGCGCCCAAACGCCGTCGCTGTCACGGCGGCCCGGCGGCCAGGAGAGCATTTGCTCGGAGAAGGGCACTGACACCGCTTCACATAGCAGTGTGAGCGTGCCACAGGGATCAGCCAACACGTCCTGGCTGTCGATGACAGGAGGAACTGAGCCGGTGTTGCGGCGGACGGTTTCAAACAGCCGCAGCAGTTGAGGGAACCCGAGATCCAGTAGCGTTGGCTGGGCCCGCACCTTGATATAGGAGGTGATTACCTCGACCGGCGACCGAATCAGAAAGCAGTTGGTGAGTTTGTCCAGCCAATCCAGCTCGATGTGGTCCAACATATGATGGGCCATATGCTTCTGGTACCATATCGCCGCGTCGTCGGGCAGAGGCTCTTCGGTCAGGGTGCGAGCGACGAGGCGCCAGTCGGTCTCATAGCTGGCAATGATTTCGTCACTCGCCGGGTGCTCGATACCGGTGACTTGCAGGTAGTGAGCATAGAACGGCTCGTCGATCACAGTCGTGTCGGGGCGATTTTCCCAAGCCCGCATTAACGCCGTTGAGATGGTGCGCGGCGCACACCACATGGCAATTCGAGTCATGTTTGTCCTCAAACTGCAGTGGATCTGGGTTGGTGGCTTAGATTTCGCCGCCCAGACTAGCTATTGATTACGACTGCTTCCGCCCGCATCCATCCCGCCAACGATTCGGTCAGCAGGCGGAAGCGCCCGAGGACAGCGAGGCTGTATGTGTCGGAACTCAGAATAGTATGCGGTTTTTCGGACTCACCATCCAGCAACTCGAGACGGACATATCCGCGCCGTGCCTGGTCTCCTGAGCCGTTGCCTTCGGTCTCCTGGGAGACGAAGTCGACGAAAGCGCCATTGCTGCCATTTTGAGAGTGCGGGTGGGCGGGGCCGCCGTTTTGAACTACAGGGTACGAATCGAACTCCCCTCCGAGTACAGTAGAAGCCTCAATGCTCTGGCCTATGCTGTGCTCTCCCTGCTCTTCTCCAAATCGGGCTCCCTCTGTTTCCCTCTGTCCTTCACTCGAAGGTGAAACGGCGTCCCAATTTGAAATTCCGACAGCCCGTTCGGAAGGAGAAAGTTCCCGGTGCGGTTGCTGAGAACCTTGGCGGTAACTAATCTGTAGTTTGCAGCGCTCGCCAACTTGCCAGGCTACGACACCGTCGCGTGTTTGGATACAAGCGACCCGGCTCCGCAGGTGGAAGCGAAGGGTCACCAGATCATCGGCATCTACCTCAAGGCTGGGCATTTTGCGCTGCAGGGTCTGCGGCAGGGATTTCGACAACTGCGGCCAGGGAGAATCCGTAGGGAAAGCATAGGAACAAATTCGCACGAACTCTCTATCGATCAGCCGGATCATCGTCCACTGCTCCAGTCGCTCAAAGAGGCAGAATCAGTGGTGTCTAAAATGAAAGCGTACTCCAAGGCAACCTCCTCTAGGTAGTCGTAGCGGCCGGACTTACTGAAGTGACCGGCCCCCATCTCGGTTTTGAGTAATAGCGGATTGTCGTCGGTCTTGTCAACCCGTAGTTTGGCCACCCACTTGGCTGGCTCCCAATATTGCACTCTCGGATCGTTGAGGCCGGCAGTGGCCAGAATGGCCGGATAATCCTTGGCCTCTACGTTGTCATAAGGCGAATAGCTTTTCATATAGCGATAGTATTCCGGATCGGCCGGGTTGCCCCATTCCTCCCATTCGATGACCGTCAAGGGGATGCTGGCGTCGAGCATCGTGTTTACGACGTCGACAAAGGGAACACCGGCAACGACCCCAGCGAACAGATCGGGCCGCATGTTGGCTACCGCACCCATCAGCAGGCCGCCGGCGCTGCGACCGCTGATCACCAGGCGCCCTGGTGATGTGTAGCTGCTATCGATGATCGCCTCTGCGCAGGCGATGAAGTCGGTGAAAGTGTTCCTCTTTTTGAGGTATTTGCCGTCTTCTTTCCAGTGTCTTCCCATCTCGCCGCCGCCGCGTATGTGGGCGTAGGCGACTACGAAGCCCCGTTGCAACAGACTCACAAGATTGCTGCTGAAGTGGGGATCGTAGCTCATGCCATAGGAGCCATAACCGATCAGCAGGCAGGGGTTCTGGCCGTCCCTTTCCAGTTCAGCCGGATAAACGAGTGAAACCGGGACTCGGACCCCGTCGACCGCGGACGCCCAGATGCGCTCGGTCGTGTAGGCCGCAGGATCATAGCCTTTCACTTCGTCCTGTTTGCGCAGCGTACGGACGCGATCTTTCATTTCATAGTCGAAGATCGTTGGCGGGGAGACGAGAGAGGTGTAGCGATAGCGCAAAACCTGACTGTTGAATTCAGGATTCTGGCCGTGGGAGACTGTATAGACCGGCTCTACCTGTTCGACGCGGTGGAAGGAAGAGTCTTCGCCACTGAAAAAGGCCTCGGTGTGCAGGTCCTGAATACGGATGTGAGTTAGGCCGTTCTCCCGCTCCCAGACAACCAGGAAGTCCTGAAACGGTTCGATGTGGTCCAACATGACCTCGGGAGAATGCGGTATCAGCTCTTGCCAGTTCTCTCTGGCAGGTGCGTCAACCGGCGCAGCCATCACCCGGAAATTATCCGCGTCCCAGTTTGTAAGAATGAGGAATCGTTCTTCCCTGGTACCACTGCGATGGTGGGTGACGAAGTACTCCATATCCTGCACGCGCGGCTGCACCATAATAGGCTGCCCGTCGATGTCGTCGGCGTCGATGGCATGGACCTCGGAGGTTACAGCGCTCCCCAGGGCGCAGAAGATGTAACGCTCGCTCTTCGCCTTGTAGAGCCTCAGGAAGAAGCGTTCATCCGCCTCGTGGTAAAGGACCTCGTCATCGGACGTAGCATCGCCCAAGCGGTGACGGTGCAGTTTGTAGGGCCGTAGGGCGGGATCAAGCGTCGTGTAGTAGAGGGTGCGATTGTCATTGCCCCATTCGAGCCCGTAGTAGGTGTTTTCAATCCTATCCGGCAGCAGGTCACCGGTTGTCAGGTCCTTGACCTGTATCGCGTATGTTTCCGACCCGTCAGTATCAAGGGCGAAGGCCAGGAGTGAATGATCGGGGCTGACCGAGAAGTTGCCCATGCGCAGGTAGTCGCGCCCTTCAGCCTCGAGGTTGAGGTCAATCAACACCTGTTCTTCGGCATCCGGACTGCCCTTCTTGCGGCAATAGATGCGATACTGCTTGCCCTTCTCTTCGCGGTAGTAGTAGAAGTAATCCCCGTGGGCAACGGGCACCGATTCATCGGTTTCTTGTATGCGGCTCTTCATTTCGTCGTAGAGGGTTTCCTGCAGGGCCTCTGTATGGGCCAGCATCGCTTCGGTATAGTTATTCTCGGCTTCGAGATAGGCCAGAACGGCTGGGTTGTCGCGCTCCCGCAACCAGTGGTAGTTATCGACGCGTTCGTCGCCGTGATTGCGATGGGTAACCGGCTGGACCTGCGCCACCGGAGGCGCAAAATTTGCTGTTGTTTGCGGCATAGCAACGTACTCGTCAGCCTTAACTGACATAGGAATTTCCTCAACTGCACTTGTAATGAGCTGCGTCTAGGGGGTACTGGCAGCCCATTATAAAGTATCAATGTTTGATGCCCTATTTTTGAGGGTGGTGAAAAATTTGACAATAGGGGGGCCGTCGTGTAGCCTAGCATCGGTTCCTCCAGCCAGGTGGTTCAACCGTGCAGTCACGGCGGGATCACGGGCCCACTGACCAATTCAGCCAACAGGTTACGACTCAGCTTTTGTAACGGCTATCGCGAGTAGCCCTTGAGTTACGTATTCCCCGGTAAGTGCAGGAAAGAGTTAAGTGATCAACGAGAAGCAGTTGGACAGTCAGGCCTCCTCGGCGTCCGACCCGCAGCAGTCAAAAGAACCGGCCTCAACGACTGAGCCCTTCTTGTATCGACTATTCGGAAACCAGCGGGAGTTCAAAACGAATCTTTCGTTGCTCTCGATGTCGCTTCCGGGTATCGTCCTGCTCTTCGTTTTCGCCTACCTGCCTATGATAGGCATCATCATCGCTTTCAAGGACTATCGCTTCAATTTGGGAATCCTGGGCAGCGAATGGGTAGGCTTTCAGAATTTCCGATTCCTCTTCGGCACGGACGCTGCATTCCGGATCACGCGCAATACACTGTTGATGAATCTTCTTTTCATCAGCACAATCACTGTCTGCGCGCTGGCTGTTGCCATTCTGATGAATGAAGCCTACCGAAGCCGTATGAGCAAGTACTATCAGACGATGCTGTTTTTCCCCTACTTCATTTCCTGGGTGATTGTCAGCTACTTCGTGTTTGCTTTTCTTAATGGTCAGACCGGGCTGATCAACCAGTGGGTGGACGCTCTGGAACTGGATCGAATCGCCTGGTACCGTTCGCCGGAATACTGGCCGGTTATTCTAACGCTTGCCAATCTGTGGAACGGTATTGGTTTCAGCAGCATCATCTATCTGGCCGGGATCCTCGGCATTTCGCCGGAACTGTTCGAAGCGGCCAAAATCGACGGCGCCGGCAAACTGCAACAGATTCGCTTTATTACCTTGCCGATGCTCTACCCCATGATCATCATTCTGACACTGCTGGCGATTGGGCGCATTTTTCACGCCGATTTCGGTCTGTTTTTCTTTTTGCCCAGGGACAATCCGCTGCTCTACTCCACGACTGACGTCATCGACACTTTTGTCTACCGGTCTCTGGTAGAGCTGGGCGAGATCAGCATGGCAGCGGCGGCCGGCTTTTACCAGTCATTTGTCGGATTCTTACTCGTAGTGGGCGCAAATTGGGTTGTTCGCCGGTTCAATGAGGACTACGCATTGTACTAGGGGCCTTGTACTAGGAGCCTTGTACTAGGATGCCGCTTCCATGACAGTTACGACCAGCCGCCAGCCTACCCAGATGAACCGTTACCGGCTACAAGCCTTTCTGGGCAGGTTCGCGGTGCATGCGGTGTTGACGGTGGTCGGGCTTACCTGCCTGATACCACTAATACTCGTCGTCAGTATTTCTCTTTCCGACGAACTGCGCCTGGCGAAAGAGGGTTACCAGCTACTGCCGGTCGGCTTTACCACGTTTGCATACGAGTACATCCTGCAGCAGCCGGGGCAGATTCTGCGGTCGTATGCGGTAACAGCATTTGTAACCGCCTTCGGCACAATCGCCGGGCTTCTGGTCTGCTCGCTGCTGGCATGGCCGCTGGCACGCAAAGATTTCCGCCTGCGCGGGCCGCTTTCGTTTTATGTCTTCTTTACGCTGCTTTTCAACGGCGGCATGGTCCCCTTCTACATTCTTGTTACGCGTTATCTGGGCCTGAAGGACAACATTTTTGTCCTGATATTGCCGTATATGGTCACAGCCTGGTATGTGCTGATTATACGGACCTCCTTTGCCCAACTGCCGACGGAGCTGCTGGATGCAGCCCGAATTGACGGCGCCGGCGAGTGGCGAGTTTTCTTTCAGATCGTCGTGCCGCTCTCCAAGCCGGTGCTGGCTACTATTGGACTCTTCTTTGTGCTGCGCTACTGGAATGATTGGTTTCTGGCGTTGCTTTTCATTGACGACAGCTCGATGTATCCCCTCCAGTATCTGCTGTACGTGCTGATGGCCAATATCAACTTCATGGCTGCCAATCCGCAGACAACCGGGATGCCGATCCCGACTCTTTCGGCGCGCATGGCGATGGCGGTATTGGCATTCGGCCCAGCGCTTTTTTCATTCCTGCTCCTGCAAAAATACTTCGTCCGCGGCATCACTATCGGTGGATTGAAGGGTTAGTGTTGCTTGTGGCGAAGCCGACACAAGCTGTTTGCGCGGATGAAAGAGCAAAGTAGCGATGCGATGACGGAAAGAAACTCTCTCCGTTGACCATAAAACACAATCTTGCGTAGATCATTCAACAGACTGTTCACTTACGAGGAGAAGAAACAAATGACCCGACACCGTGTTTTGGCCGTTCTCAGCGTTCTGCTGGTCGCCTCACTGGTACTCACGGCCTGCCCGGCCCCAGCGCCGGCGGATTCGGCTGCGGCAGATGGCCAACAGGAGGCCGCCGCGCCGATGCCCTCTGACGACCTGGTGAATATCACCTATTCCTATGGCAGCCGCGGCATCCCGGCCGACCTGCAGATGGTGGAGGATGCGATGAATGAGATCCTTCACGAGAAGATCGGCGTTCACCTTACCCTGGAACCAATTGACTTCGGCGCGTACAACGACAAGATGCAGTTACGTCTGTCCGCGGGTGAAGAGTGTGACATCATATTCACAGCGCCCTGGATCAACAGCTACGCCAACAATGTCGCCAATGGTGTGCTTGCTCCATTGGACGATCTGCTGCTAAATAATGCACCTGGCCTGTGGGGCAGCATGCCGGCCACCACCTGGGACGCGGCACGCGTCAACGGTGTGATCTATGGCGTCATCAACCAACAGATTTTCCCGAAGCCCTGGGGCGTCCATCCGCGCAAGGACCTGGCCGAGAAGTACGGCCTCAACCTGGATGCCGTATCGAAGTGGGAAGATATGGAGCCCTGGTTGGCTGATGTTCGCGACGGTGAGGGCATCACGCCGGTATTCGTTGCCGCACCGGGACGGGGTCTTTTCCTTTCGCAGTACTACGGCTTCGACCCTCTGGATGACGGCATCGGCTTCCTCGGCATGAAAGCTGATGACGAATCGCTGACCGCCGTAAATATGGTGGAAACGGTGGAATTTCAGATGGCCGCCGATACGACAAAGCGCTGGGTTGATGAGGGCTACATGCCCCTGGAGCCCCTGCCCAATGATGAGGCGCAGTCCGCATTCCGCGCGGGCCAATATGCGATGGGCTATCATGTGGAAAAGCCGGGCAACGACGTTGAGGCACAGAACGCCTACGGTTTCGAGTTCCTGCTCAAGAACCTGACAGTCCCGCTGATTCTGGATACGGCCGGCGCTACTGCAACGATGAACGCAATCTGCTCCACCTCCGAGAATCCGGGCAAAGCGATGGAGGTTCTGGAGGAGTTCAACACGAATGTCCATATCTACAACCTTCTGTCACGGGGCATCGAAGGCGTGCACTGGGTGTGGGAGGATGAGGCCAATCAGGTGATGCGATACCCCGAAGGCGTGGACGGCAGCACCAGCTCCTACAACCCGAACACGGACTGGATGTTTGGTAATCAGTTCAATGCCTACTACCGGGACGCCAAGCAAGTCGGAGCGTGGGAAGCGACCAAAGAGATGAACGATACGGCCTTCCCGTCAGAAGCTCTGGGTTTCGTAGTGGACCGCGAGCCGATCAAGACTGAGATCGCTCAGACATCGGCCGTTTACAACGAATTTGTTCTGCCTATCCAGTATGGTTGGGTGGCTTATGCGGATGGCGCGGCTGAGGCCATTGAGAAGCTGAATGAGGCCGGCGCGCAGACCATCATTAACGAAGTAAACCGTCAGCTGCAGGAGTGGCGGGCAAAGAATCCTAGGTAACGACTTGCGCTGCACGATTGAAGAAAAAGTGTAAGCGCCGATTGCGTTCACCGCTGCGCCCAGTACCATTTGGCGCAGCGGTGAACGTGGCCCGCCGCCGGTGGACTGCCGGCGGGCCGAACCTGACAACCCACAATCTCACCAACAAGAGAGGTGAGCCTCGTGCTTACACTCACTGCCAGCGTCCCTCTCGATGCACCGCCCGCCTGGGCTGTGCTGGAGCGGACGCTTTTTGATCTGATGGACGAGTCCGTACATCCCTTTTTGGAGAAGTACACACGGCCTGACGGGACTCTGATCTGGGCCGACAGGTGGAGTAACTCTCGCGACGGCGCCGATGATTTCTACGAGAGCTCTTACAACTGGCCCCTCTACTACTTGCTCGGGGGCGGCGATCATCTGCTCACACAGGGGCAGCGCCAGTGGGACGCAATCACGAAACAGCTGGCTGAACTCGGCCCGGTGCTGGACGAGTATGAGCGGGGCTACGATCAGTTCCACCAGAGCGAGAGCTACATATACTTCTATTTTCTTTGTCTTGCCGATCCGACCAACGAGCGTAACCGTGAGCGAGCCGCGCGCTTTGCCGGCCTGTTCCTGAACGAGAACCCGGATGTGCTTAACTATGACCCGGAACGCAATCTGATCCGTGCGCCGCATAACGGCAGCGGCGGCCCGCGTTGGGGCTTTAGCGACAGCCCGGAGCCAAGTTACGGCTGGAGCGCCGGTATGCGGATATACGGCCTCCCGTACACCGACATTCCGGGCGTGGGCGAATATGATGACCTGAAGGACCCAGTCCTATCTCGCCGCATGGGCGAGGCGATGCAGGAACGCATGGGCAAAGGGGACGTGGTCGGCAACTTGATGGTGACAAGTCTGATTGCTAACGCCTTTCTGCTCACTGGTGAAGAGAAGTACCGGCATTGGATTGTCGAGTACGTGGACGCGTGGCGAAACAGGGCCGCCGACAACGGTGGTCTGCTGCCGGACAATGTAGGGCTTTCCGGCGAGGTCGGCGAGTACATGGATGGGCGTTGGTACGGCGGTCTCTACGGCTGGAGCTGGCCGCACGGATACTACAACATTGGCATGGCCGCGACCGTTAGCGGCGGCAATGCCTTTCTGCTCACCGGCGACAAGGCGTATCTGCAACTGGCCAACGAACAGTATGACGCCATCTGGAATTTGGGCGAGATGCGCAATCCCCGCGGCGAAGCGATGAGTCTGAAGAGCCACTGGGTGGACCAGCTCGACGACGATGAGGAAGGGATTTTTGTCGTCCCTTACCGGCACAACGACGAGGGCTGGTTCGACTATCAGCCGATGTCGCCGGTCTACCCTGCGGCTGTGTGGAATATGACGATGGATCCCACCGACTGGGAGCGGATCGAGGCGTTGCGAAGCGTGGAGAAGTACGACTGGCGCCGCGTTCAGGGTTTCCGCAACAAAGAGGACAACGGACATGAACAACCCTGGCTGCGTTTTCTGGCGGGAGACAACCCAGACTATCCCGAGCAGATACTGGCCGCCACCTACGGGCAGGTCTGCCGCCGGCTGGATTTAATCCGGGAGGACGAGGAAGACCTGACGCAGGTATACATCCACCACTGGCAGCAGCTCAACCCCGTGATCACGGAGGCGCTGGTGCAACTCACGCTGGGTGCGCCGCAGATCATCTACAACGGCGGGCTGCTCCACTGCCGGCTGCGGTATTACGACGCGGTACGCAAGCGACCTGGACTGCCGCCGGACGTCGCCGCGCTGGTATCGCGGCTGGAAGCCGATCGCACAGTTGTGGAGCTTGTGAACCTGAGTCCCTACGAATCACGCACTGTGTTGGTGCAGGCAGGGGGTTTCGGCGAGCACCGTTTCGAGGCGGTGAAGTACACGAAGCGGACGAGTGTCTATCCGGGCCCTCAGCCAGCATACCAATCGCCTGAAGTCGAGCAGACGACCGAGCAATCTACGGTCGATGACGTCCACTTGCAGGTTGAACTCCCGCCGGCGACGCGAATAGAACTGGATTTCAAGACGGCTCGGTATGTCAACGAGCCTTCATACAAGCTGCCTTGGTAAGAGGGATTGATATGAGGATTACAGCACTCGATACAGTATGCCTCTCGCGCATGCACGAGCCGGAACGGCAGTGGATCACTGCCCAATACCGCACGGTAAAGGCCGATTGTGCCGTTGTGAGGGTACACACTGAGGAAGGATTAGTCGGCATTGGCGAAGCGAGCGCATATGGCGTACCGCCGCGGATCGCCGAATGGGTCGACTGGCTTGCGCCGACGCTCATCGGCAAGGATGCGGCCGACCCGGCTACGCCGCCGCATCCGAATGGCAGGGACCGCGCCCATGACGCGGCTGTTGCCGGGATAGACTGCGCCCTATGGGATCTGCGCGGGAAGATGGCGGGCAAGCGGGTCAGCGAACTGCTAGGCGCCAGTCCGGCAGACTCTGTGCCGATGTACGCGTCGAGCGGTTGCCGCTACGATTGGCGTGACCGTCCCGAGCAGTTGATCGAAGAGGCAGTAGGATATGCCGATCAGGGCTTCCCTGTAATGAAGTTTCGCATCGGCACAGATTGGGCGTGGGACGGCGTGACGGTTGACCGATTTCTCGGGCTTGTGCGAGAGCTGCATCAGGCGGTGGCGGGTAAAATGAAGTTGGCGCTTGACGGTAACTGCAGGTTGACGCTGGACGAGGCGCTGCCCATAGCCATGGAACTGGACCGACTGGAGTTCGCCTGGCTGGAAGAGCCTATCCCCTGGAGCGATATTGACGGCTATGCCACGCTTGCAGCGGCGGTGGATATGCCTGTTACCGGCGGCGAGAGCTTCACGACGTTGGAGCAGTTTCGCCCGTATATTGAGAAGCGGGCATATGATATCGTACAGCCCGATGCGGGCGTGTGCGGCCTGACAGAGTTGGTGCGCATCGCAGAGTTGGCGGCGCATCACGGCCTCAAACTCTATCCCCATTCCTGGCACAATGGACTGATGGCGATGGCGCACGCACATGCAGTTGCGGCCTTGCCCAACCTGGAGATACTCGAAGTTTGCCAGATTCAAGGGCCGCTGCAATGGGATATTGCCGCCGAGCCGCCGGTAATGGACAACGGGCAACTACATTTGCCGGACAGCCCCGGACTGGGAATCGAGTTGGCAGATGAGGTTGCCGGGCGTTACCCTTACATTGAAGGGCACTACGCATTGACTGTCGATCGATAATCGCAACACGGCGGCGACGGAAGCGCAGAGGTCGGAGCGGCCTGCTGTCAGCCTGACGCCGGATAGTCGAAAACGGGAATCGTAATGAAAAAAGTACGTGTAGCTGTCGTCGGCATGGGTATTGGCAGGCCCAATGGTCTCGCCCTGGCGAATAATCCGCGCGCGGAAGTGGTGGCGCTTTGTGATCTGGTCGAGGAAAGCATGGCCGATTTCGCGGCGCTCCTGCCGCAACCGGACGAGATTCGCCTGTACACTGACTTCGACGAGCTATGCCGCAGCAGCGAGATCGACGCCGTTTTTATTGGCACGCCCAATCAACTTCATGTTCCAATGGGCCTGAAAGCGGTGGCCCACGACAAGCATGTCCTGGTCACGAAGCCGCTTGCCGATTCGGTGGAAGCAGCGGCCGGGCTGGTGGAAGCGGCGGAATCATCAGGGGTCGCAAACATGATGTCTCTGTCCACCCGTTTTTCGGCGGAGGTGCAGTACTTGGGCGGCTTGGCGCGGCGCGGCACTTTTGGCGAGATTTACTACGCCCGCGCCCGCAGCATTCGCCGCAACGGCATTCCGGCTTGGAACCCTGGTTTTATTCGTAAAGGTGGCGGAGCATTCCGAGATATGGGCGTTCACGTTTTGGACGCGGCGTGGTGGATGCTGGGAAGGCCGCGGCCGCTGAGTGTGACGGGTGTCGCCGGCGCGAAATTCGGTCCGCGCGGTTTGGGTTTCTTTGGGCGCAGGACGCCGGATAAAGTCGCTGCAGCGCCGGAGAGTTACTACAGCCAGTTTACCGCGGACGACTATGCCGGTGGATTCATCCGGTTTGACAATGGCGGAGCCCTGCAGGTAGAGAGTTTCTGGGCCTCCCACCAACCCGGTGACCTGCAGATCGAGCTGTTTGGAGACGAGGCAGGCGCGCAGTTGCGGCCACCGACGCTGTACACAAACGGCCCGGTTCCCGCTTCTGTAGTGGATGAGGCGAAAGAATTCGGCGCCAAACCCACAGCCGGGCGCGGACTGAATGATGAAGGCCGCCCGATTGATATCACGTTCGAGGGTCTTACCAAGGAAAGAAGCGAGGCGTGGAACGCCATTGCCGAACACTTTGTCGCCTGCATTCTGGATGGTACCCCCTGCGAGGCGCCTCTGCGGCATGGCTTGATCGTACAGGAGATGATGGAGGGCCTGTTGAAAAGCGCTGAGGTTGGACGTGAAGTTCGACTTGAGAGTGGGAAGGATGGATGAGCCTCCGCTCGATGGCGGAGGTGAATATTCAGGAGGAGAGAGATGCCTGTATTGGACGAAAAAGACTGGGCGTTCTGGGAAGAGAATGGCTATGTCGTAATCCCAAACGCCGTGCCGGAAGAGAATCTGGACGCACTCGTGAAGCAGATCTGGACGTTCTTGGAGATGGATGAGTCCGACCCGGAGACCTGGTACAGGTACAGACCCTATACGCGTGAGGACCTCTGTTCTCCGATCTCGCAAGCGGGGATGGTGGAAATGTACCAACATCAGACGCTGTGGGACAACCGCCAGTACCCCCGCATTCATCAGGCATTCAGCGAAATCCTGGGAACGGAGAAGCTGTGGGTGTCGCTGGATCGCGCCAATATGAAGCCCCCGGACAGGCCCGACAAGCCGGAATGGGGCCACAAGGGCATGATCCACTGGGATATTGACACGGGCGAGGTGCCCCTCCTGAACGGCGCCGACATCGCCGCGACCTGGCGCCCGGACCCCACAACCCACCTTGGTGTGCAGGGCGTAGTCTATCTGACCGATACCGGCCTCGACCAGGGCGGCTTCCAGTGTATTCCCGGCTTCCACAGGACATTCTACGAGTGGGTAAAGACGCAGCCAGTTGATCGCGATCCCCGCTTTCCCGACATGTCAGGCCTGGATTTCAAAGTCGTGGAAGGCAAGGCTGGAGATCTGGTCATCTGGCACCGGTTGCTGGCACACGGAAACGGTCATAACCGTTCGACGCGACCGCGGCTGGCCCAATACATCACCATGTCGCCGGCGCCGGAAATGGACGAAGAGCAACGCGAGGCGCGTACCCTCTCTTGGCAAGAGTGCCGCCCCATGTCTAACTGGCCCGGTGACTTGCGGGACTGGGAGCACCGGCACCAGACGCCGGCCAAGCTGACGCCGCTGGGGCGCAAGCTGTTGGGAGTTGATTCCTGGACATAGGCTCAGATGGCTGGCCGGAGTAGAGATTCGATCAGTGTCGACTTGGGCCCAAAGTGGAAGGTCGCGGGGTCAAGCCTGGTGGCCGACCCCGCGACCTTGGTCGGCGGCTGGTCCTGGTGGCGCTTCTGTGCCCGTAAGCTTCAAAATCCCCTTAACCGGTGGGCTACAGGCTTAGTCTACTGCCCTTCCACCATGCATACTGTTAACTGATCGGCACAGTACTCTCCGGGTCAGTCCTTCCGTCTCACCGACGAACCCCCACGCCAACAACGCAATTGTTCGCAGTTAATGTCGACCAAAAGTGTATAGCCCTGTTTCGCCCCGGGAAGTCTTCTACGCGTATGCGCTGCAGGGAAGACTGGGATTCGGCCAGGGCGTCAGAGCCATGGGACGATTTTTCCTGTCCGCCAAGTTCTGGAAGACGGCGCCTGTGTCGCGATTCTGAGGTACAAAGGTAGCAAGGTAGAGATCGCCGCAGGCGCTCAGGCTGATGTTTGTGAAGACGGTATAAGCCACCGGTCCATAGATCCCGTGTGTATAGAAGTGGCTGCGCAGGCGGCTATTGTCGTCTTCGACGCGTCTGCGACTGGCTGCCCACAGCATCTGGAAGTCGGGGTAAGCCGACAATGTGGTGAAGAGATTGCGGAAGCGGTTTGTATGACGATACCGCAATGTCATGACCCGCCACTGCCGCATATTGGCCAGAGCGATTGAATGCCAGCCGCTACCCAGCACACTACGAATCGGCGCGT
Organism: Caldilineaceae bacterium; assembly: GCA_958295845.1. GTDB lineage: Bacteria > Chloroflexota > Anaerolineae > Caldilineales > Caldilineaceae > Bin5. The sequence continues at coordinate 1,124,955 of OY282376.1, read as the reverse complement.
CAGGGGCAAGCAAAAGTGAAAGGATATTAACGTTTCCCGCTGTACATCTAGCTCCATTGAGCTGTGACCAGTTAAGTTTGTGAAAGTCGAGGACGGGCCGGTTTGCTCCGACCAGATCGCCGAACGAGTCCATGAGGAAAGCAGGTGTGCAAATCGTGCCGAGCGTCGCCCAGACTTGGGCGAAGACATCCTGGTGGCTGAGGTCGTCACGCACGATCGCCTCGTCGGTAATTTCGCTGGCCATAGAGAAGAATTCGCGTCTTTCCAGGGAAGTAAGTCGGAATGCCCGCGCCAGCTCTTGAAGGATCGCTCTGTCCAACCGCACCTGACTGCCTCGCTCAATCTTGCCAACGATTCTTGTCGTCAGCCCTGTTTCATCTGCCAGTTTTTCCTGACTCCAGCTGTTGCCGCTGTTGAAATCCATCTGCTCCTTCCGCAGTGCGGCAACGACTTTGCCGAATATTTTCCGTTCCACAGCAACCTCCACTGTCTACTGCCAGATACGACGCTGTAATCTGGCATCACCTTCTAATAAGAATTGTATCACCTTGCGTCACTTCTTCAGTGAGAAATCTCCCAAAATAGAACCTATGATCTCCCGATAACGGTACATTTGAGAAGGACAGACTGAAAACACGAGGGGTACACTGTCTCGTAGAGGTTTCGGACCCTTCCTCTACCCGAGCGCGCGAGAAATGGTCCGAACGAATGGCCCTACGACAAGAGGGAGAAACATTGCGCCCTATCGGGGGTGATGACTGCGCTGATCTGAGCGCTTCGCGGTGAACGGACGGTGCGCAAGTCTTTGGGCATTCACACATTCACCCACTGTCATTTCTTTGCTTCGAAGGACCGGAGCGGAGGCTAAGGGACACAGTGAAGAGACATGCCCAGTGCTTAGTGAGACTTTCTGCTTACGAGTTTGTGCCTGGCGTATCGGCTAGCCTGCAAGCTCCGGGAAGTCGATGGAGAAAAGACACGAAGCCATGTTCATGAGAGTCCTTATTGCCGGAACTGTGTTTCTCGCGACGGCCTGCGTTCCGATTGCGTCTGAGCCGGCAGAGCCGTGTATTTCAGGTGAACGAGCGCTGCTGATAGGAGAGACGATCGAGGCAGAGCCATCGGAGTATCTGCCCGGCCAGGATCGCATTCGATGCGATTTTGGTACAGCGTCAAATCAGCAGAGTTCTCTATCCGAAGCCGACAGCGCCAAGCCGAAACCGTCTTCTGCCAAAGCCGACTTGAACGATCTTGCGAGTATACTGGCGAAGATGGACGGATCTGAAAGTTCGATAGACTACATCGCTCTCTTACAAGAGTTTTCGGACTGCTTTCTGAGCAACCTCTCTGCAGCAGAGAGGGAAGAGGGCCTGGGCGTTGGACGCGGGTTGGCGATTTCACCTGCCCAGATTACGGCGGTGACAATGTTTCAAGCGGGCCTTTTTGCGTTTGTGGGACAGTTCGAAAGAGCGCAGAAAGTTGATAAGAGTGGACCTCCACGTGATGCTGTGAATATGTATGAACTGCTGGAAGGGGGCCTGGCGGTCTGCGAGGACAGCAGTTGAGGTCCGGAAAATTTCGTGTCTCGCCCGCTACAATGGGCTTTTTCTTGAAGAGGAGTCGCATCAAGCCCACACTTGCATGTAGTACCTCGAAAATTACCCCGGTTTTTTGAACCCCATTTGCCTTGAAGTAGAATGTACAATGCTTTACGGATGGTCTGAGCGTATCTCAGAGCATCGGTCTGTTTTTCCTTCCTGCTCATAATCTTAAGTCAGCGACGGAACTGTGCATTTTACGTTGCACGCTACTGCCGCAAAGAAGCGGTTTGCCACCTCATCATTCCCAGGCGTTATTCTGCCCAACGTCCTTGGTGTTGGGGTACATCACCGCTATTTGTGTTTCCTGCTTCTGGTGGGATTCGGTTTGCGGCTGATCATGCTGGACCGCTTTCGATTTCACCAGGATGAAGCATTATACAGTTATTGGGCGCTGCATTTTCTGCATGACGATCCCTCTTTTTTAGAGCAGTGGATCGACAAGCCCCCGCTGTTCATCTGGCTGCTTGCCTATTGCTTTAAGGCGTTAGGCTCTTCGGAGGCCAGTGCGCGGCTGCTGAATATCGGTATCAGCATACTGACGATCCCGGTCGTCGCCGCCATCGCAAGAAGGGCTTGGTCGCCGACTGCGGGCGTGGTGGCGGCAACAGTATTTGCGCTGAATCCCTTTGCCATCAGCTATAGCCCGACGGCGTTCACCGATCCCCTGTTGGTGCTGGCCGGCATATGCTCAGTTTACGCCGCGCAGAGGTCGCGCCCATTCCTGGCCGGTTTGTGCCTCGGCGCCGCGATCATGACCAAGCAGCAGGGCATCCTCTTTATTCCGCTGGCACTTGCCGTTGTGATAGCGGGGAATGCGAAAGCAAAACCCATTCTGACCGCGATAGCGCGTGTGGGCGGCGGACTTACTCTGACGATCCTGCCAATTCTGTACTGGGACAGTACGCGCTGGACCGTCGCACCATCGCCGTGGGACCTGAGTGTGCGCAACTACGGCGCACTTAAATTGCTTTCGATCGGCCAATGGCCGGACCGCGTGGCGCGCATCGCCGACTTGCTCTGGTATCTTACCGCCAGTCACATCGTGTGGATGGTCTTGATCGCTGCGTGTGTGCTGGCGGTAGTGAATATGGGGCGGACAGAATTGTCCTTTTCGAAGCGAAATTCCATCCTTGCAATCCTGCTGTTCGGATGGATCGCGGCGTATTGGGGAATCCATGCAGTATTCAGTCTGCCAATTTGGGACCGGTACTTCCTGCCGCTTGCGCCGGCATTTGCCCTCCTATGCGGGTGGCTCACAGCCAGGTTACTGGCGCCGGGTTCCAACCTGTGGAGACAGGCCGTTTTGGGACTGTGGATAGTGCTCTTGCTTCCCAGCTCGGTTCAGGCGGCCAGAGGGGAATTCCCAATAGGGAGTGATCACGGTGCATACGACGGCCTTCGTGAGACCTCTGCCTGGCTTGACAGTCATAGTCCGCCTGGAGCCGTCCTGTATCATCAGGCGCTAAGTTGGCACTATCAGTTCTATTTCTTTGAAAATCCCAGGGATTACACCGTGCGCTGGGTTGCAAACCCGATTGCGCTGGCGGACGATGCCGCGAAGAGACCGCAGAGCGCCAGATTCGTCATCGCTCCGGCTTGGCAGCCACTCAGAAACTTCCAACCCCATCTGGCTACTAGGGAGTTTGCATTGGTGGAGAGAGCTAAAGAAGGCCAGTTCACTGTCTACGAACTCATATCGACCCGACGGTGAACTGATCCTAGTTGACGTCAGCCAGACAGGCAGTTGCCGTCCGCCAAAGGTACACCCAAAATGGTACAATCATGCATAAGGAATGAAAGAGATGACATCTGAAAAGAACTTTTCCAGGTCTGGCGTCCTATCCAGGGCGCAGGGCTGTTTACTCGGCCAGTTGATCGGGGACTCCCTGGGCAGCCTGGTGGAGTTCCAGACGCCGGAACGGATACGCCGAAGCTATCCCGACGGCGTGCCCGACATGGCTGACGGCGGCACCTGGAACACGATTGCAGGACAGCCCACAGATGATTCGGAGATGGCGCTGCTCCTGGCGCGGTCGCTTGTTTCACAGGGGAAGTTCGACCAGGAAGAGGTAAGAAAAGCCTACGTGTTCTGGTTGGATTCCGATCCCTTTGACTGCGGTTTCACTATCCGTAGCGGCCTGAGAGGAATGCCTGACCCTGGCAGCCAGGCAAACGGGGCGATGATGCGGATCAGCCCGCTGGGGATATTCGGCGCCAACTACAGTTTGGAGCGAGTGGCAGAATGGGCACGGCAGGATGCCGAAATCACCCACATCCACCGGGTCTGCCAGGAGGCCAACGCGCTGTTCGCGATGGCGATTGCGCACGCGGTGCGCACAGGGTGCGACGCCGCTGACCTGTATGGAGAGATCGCAGGCTGGGCAGAAGACATGGAGGTCGACGCCAAGTTGAAGGAGAAGATCGTGGCAGCCGCCGACTCTCCACCAGACGAATTCAATTATCAACAGGGATGGGTGCTGATCGCCTTCCCCAACGCCCTCTGGCAGCTTCTCAATGCCGAAAGCGTGGAGGAGGGAATCGTTGACACGATCATGCGCGGGGGTGATACAGACACCAACGCGGCGATCTGCGGGGCGCTACTGGGAGCTGTTCATGGGCGGGAAGCAATACCGGACAGATGGGTTGAAACGATTCAGAGCTGCCGACCGCAAGAGGGAACGCCGGGCGTGTATGAGCCCAGGCCCGAATGTTTTTGGCCGGCGGATGCCCTGGAGCTGGCCGAGCAGTTGGTAACGCAGGCTGCTTGAATTTTGGCTAAACCGGGACCTGAGGGATCAGAGGGTGGGTTGTGATGATGGAAGCGATGAAACGGGCAGCTTTGTGGTCACCGCCACTGGAGGAACTGGCGCCATACGTGCGGGAAGGATTGCAGGCCAACTACGCCAGTGTCGATGTGGAAGTGACAGCGTGTCCCGATCTGCGGACGCTGGGCTGCGCAAGCCCCGGCATCGGCGGCTCCACAGTCCTGTTGGAGGTTGGCGGGGAGCCATACGCCCACAACCCCGGCTACCGGCACGTCACCTTCGACATGGCGGAAATGGCCAGTGACTGCGGTCACGCCGAAGGTAGTATCTTCGGCGCAGGGATGGCCTTCCCTGGCGTGTTGGATGGACATTGTGGGGAGGTGATCGCCACATTGCGGGCGGGCGGGGTCAACGGGTCCAAGGTCGCTCGCGTCGGGCCTGCACAGGAGTGCATTGTCGAGCCCTATGCGTCTACACGCCACAGCGGACTTTCCAATCTCTTCCTGTCAGAGGGCCGGCCGGGTCCTGTTCTTAAAGTCTGCGTGGAAGGACGAACAGGCAATGAACGCTCCTTCACGCAAGCGCTGCGCAAAAGTCTGCAGGCCCATCCGAATATCGGCGATGGGGGCGCGAGTCTCGAAACTCGCCAGGTGGGCATGGGGGGCGTCTTTGTGATCGAGGCCGGTCAGATCCGCTCGCACATCATGCCGGACTATGAGTGCATTGCCCACCAGTATTACGACACTGAGGCCGAAGAGGTCGTCGCCGATTTTCTCCAGTTCTATGAGCACATGGGGCCCGACTTGCTTTGTCTGGCCGTGTTCTGGTCAGGAGACCCCACCGGTGGCAAGCTGCATTTGCGCGAATCGGGCGAACACACCCACTTCTTCCATATGGGCGATCTGAACCAAGCCGGCCATTATCACTATGACGTCAGCCCCGATACGATCCGTTATACAGGTTACTTCAACGTTGCGGCTGAACTGGTGCGCATCGGCGACATCTATGCGGAACTTGAACGGCAGTCACACCACACCGATGAGGAGCGGAAATGAAGATTACCAAGGTAAGCGCGGTGGGTCTGCGCGGCGCGACGCCGGAAGGCGGCTGGAGCGAGGAGTTGAAAGAGGAAGACTGCATCCACACACTCGTTTTCGTCGAAACGGATGAAGGCGTAACCGGCACCGGTTCGGTCTTCACCAACGATGGGCTGGTACTGGCGGCGCTCGAGGTACTGAACCCGCTGTTGATCGGCCAGTCGGCGATCGAGCCGGAGCGGGTAAGCGAGTGGCTACACCAGAACACATTCTGGATGGGGCGGGGTGGCAGCGTCACGCACACGATCAGCGGCATCGACATTGCCATGTGGGACATTTTGGGCAAGGTTACCGGGCAGCCGGTCGGCCGCCTGTTGGGCGGTCGTTACCGCGAGCGGGTCCGGCCCTATGCCTCCCTGCTGATGGACCAGCCCGCCCCGCTGCGCGATGAACTGCAGATGTGGAAAGAGCAGGGTTTCCGCGCGTTCAAGATGGGGTGGGGGCCCTTTGGCCGGGTCAGCGAGGAACTGGATGAGGAAATTGTGGCCGCTGCCCGCGAGGTTGTCGGCGACGACAATCAGCTGATGGTGGACGCCGGCGGCAGCGATGCCCACTGGCAGGGCCGCTATACGTGGGCGCTGCGCTGCGCCGGGATGCTGGCCGATTATGGCGTGGACTGGTTTGAGGAGCCGCTGCGCCCCGACGACCTGGAGGATTTCATCCATCTGCGCCGCAACACGACGATCCCCATCACCGGCGGCGAGGTGCTGACGCGGCGCCAGTCTTTTCTTCCCTTCCTGCAGCAGGGCGCATTCGATATCGTACAGCCGGATGTCGCTAAAGTCGGCGGCATCAGTGAGGAACGCAAGATCGGTTGGATGGCGCAGGAGAATGGCGTGCGCCTGATCCCGCACGGCTGGAACACCGCCCTTGGGCTGGCGGCCGACTTGCAACTCGCCTCTGCCCTTGCCGATACCGACCTGGTGGAATACAAGACCGGCTCGCCCTACATCGATGAGATCGTAGTCGGCGGCTGGCAGTTGGACGAGGATGGCATGCTGGCGATTCCTGACGGGCCGGGCCTGGGAATCGAGTTGGACATGGACGCGGTGGCGCGCTATTCCTGACGACAAAGTAAGACAGGCAACCTGCCCTTCACACCGCCGGGCGAGTGCGCCAAACGCGTAGCTGTTTTTTGCCGAGGATAAGCCACCAGAGCGTCGCCGTCTCGGAGGTGAAACCGGCCAGTAGTGCTGCCACCCCGAGGGCCGCGCCCTGCACGCCGACCAGAGGGAGGGTCAGCAGCGCGACGAGAATGGCGCCCGTGCGCATCGGCGCGCCCACGGCCATGGGCAGTGTGTCACGTTCCATAAAGGCGATGCTGTGGAAATGGGCGCGGTGCACGACAACAATAGGGAAGACTGTGTAGATCTGGAGGGGCACACGGCTTAGCTCGGCCAGCGCGGGCGTCAGACCGATGACCTGCACCAGAAGTACAGTTCGCAGCGGCGTCCAGAACAGCAGCAGGCAAATGGTGAAGGCGACGAATCCACACCAGTAACCGTAGAGCAGAAACGGACGATAGGAGCGCAGTTCGGCGTAAAAGGGAGGCACAAGGGCCCGCAGTTCATTCAACCAGCGGTAGGTCCACTGACCAAGCGTATAGGCCACTGTCAGCGCGGCCATCGCTTCTGCGCCGTGCGCGCCCCGTACGACGAACAGATTGATGAGCGGCCGGCTGGATTCCTGCATGAAGTTCATGAGCGCCAGCGGCCAGGTAAAGCGGAAGAATGCCGCGAAAGTAATCGGGGGACGGTCGAGCTCGTCGGGCAGCCCTTTGCCAAAGAAACGGTACAGATAGCAGACAATCGTGATGAATTCGGTCAGCGTTGCCGCATAGAGAACGAGGATCGGCAGCCAGATAGGACGGGTGCGAATCGCGTCGATCTGGAGAAGAATGACCACTGTCACGAGTCCGGCGGCCACGCTTAAGGCGGTGGCAATGCTGACACTGCCAGTGCGTTTGCCGCGCGTCAGCACGCCGGTGCTGAGTTGTGTCATACCCCGCAGTATAGGCATTGGCAGTAACCAGATCATCATCACGCGTACGCGATCGCTGGTCTGGAGGTCGATACCGTGCAGCCCCTCTAGCAGATAACGGCTGAGGAACGTTGCACCGAGCAGCCACTGGACCGCCACCATCAGTAGAGCCATTGCGCCTACATAGTACAGAACCCGCCAGAAGTCCCGTTTGTCCTCGACCAGCACCAGCCCGGCATATCGAAGCTGTGCCAGCGGGCTTGACAGTGCGGTCACCAACCCCCACGCCAATCCAAAGGCTGCCAGTACGCGAATCGCGTCTGGCATGCGCGCCATTCCAGCGTTGATACTCTGCGCGCCAAATTCAAAGATGAGGATTGTCAGAACCAGAGGCAGGAGGAAGCGTGTGAAGCGCAGGTACATGAAGTAAAGGACTGACAGTGTGCTAAACGCAGAGGCTGACGAAAGGGCCGTACCGCCGCAATTCGTCCTATGGGTGTGTTATGGGCTGGGCAAGCGCAGCCACAGAGATTATCACACAGTGACAGAGTGCGCGCAATGGAATCGGTAATGAAGAGAAGGAGCGGTCAAGCGCCTGCAAACTTGCCTTCCATATGAAATGCACCGAGTTCAAAGAGCGTAGAGTGAAAAGAATGAAGTGAGAGACCCTTCGCATTGCCTGTTCTGGAATGGTAAATGACTGCCACGGAGGCATTGTGACCAGGATACTGGCCGCATGTCAGGAAAATTGCACCAAAAACGGTGTTATAATAGCCCTGTACCGAAATACGAATAGGCACTGCTGGGAGCGAACCATCCTCAAGAACACATGACTCCCACTGGCTGGGAATCTGAAGGCGAGGGAAAGCCTCTGCAAGTCTATTGTGTGCCCATTGGCTTCCTTCCCATGACCTAACCTAGAGACCGAAAAAGCGCGTGCGAAGCCAAAAAAAAGAGTCCACGTATCGGACAGCTGCCCGCTCTTGCCCGACTCTTACCTACTGGACCCGACTTGGGCCGTCTATTGACGTCCATGCTGTTTCCGACATTTCATGTTTTATACAACTCATGTTTTATACAACTTTTGTACAATATACGTAAACGATTGAACAGACCTGCAAGTGCGGAGGAGGCCCCCGTCACAGCCCATCGGGCAAGTCCCGTGAACTGCAGCGCGGTCAACCCGAAAACACTTGTAAACGCTCATGATCTCTCGTAAACTCTCGTCCAACACACAGATGAGACATCCTGCTTCGGCAATGCACCGGTCACTGCCCAGCAGGCAAATCCCGTGAACTGCAGCGCAGTCAACCCGAAAACGCTCGTAAACGCTCATGATCTCTCGTAAACTCTCGTCCAACATACAGATGAGAATGCCTCCATCAGCAAGGGCCCAGTCTCAGCCCATCAGGCCAATCCCGTGAACTGCAGCGCAGTCAACCTGAAAACGCTCGTAAACGCTCATGATCTCTCGTAAACTCTCGTCCAACACTCAGATGAGAATGCCTCCATCAGCAAGGGCCCAGTTACAGCCCATCAGGCATATCCCGTGAACTGCAGCGCAGTCAACCCGAAAACGCTCGTAAACGCTCATGATCTCTCGTAAACTCTCGTCCAACACACAGATGAGAATGCCTTCATCAGCAAGGGCCCAGTCTCAGCCCAGCAGGCAAATCCCGTGAACTGCTCCCCGGTCAACCCGAAAGCGCTCGTAAACGCTCATGATCTCTCGTAAACTCTCGTCCAACACTCAGATGAGAATGCCTCCATCAGCAAGGGCCCATTCACAGCCCAGCAGGCAAATCCCGTGAACTGCAGCGCGGTCAACCCGAAAACGCTCGTAAACGCTCATGATCTCTCGTAAACTCTCGTCCAACACACAGATGAGAATGCCTGCGTCTTACCAACAAGATGAATCTGGCTCAAACCGTCCACGATGAATGAAATGCCCGCATCGGCCCCCAGAACATTTGCATCGAATGTGAATTCCATCTTTTCCTACGATGCCAAACTGCTCCTGAAATCCACTCTCAGCCACCGGAGCATCGAGAATTCAGTCTACGGGCTCTTGGATGGCGACGACAGTCGCATAAGTCAGGTCCATGCGCAGCACAATTTGGCTGTCTTGCGCCGCATGGCTTTCAACCTCATACGCACAGAGAAAAGAGCCCAAATCGATATTTCTGCCAAACGTAAACGAGCCGCTTGGAAAACTGGCTATCTCCCCAAAAATTCTCTCCCAGTAAGATGCGTATACCCTGGCCCGTACGACCAGATGCATTGACAACCGCCTGTGCCTATGCAACAATCAGTTTGAAATTTCAAGCCTCGGGGTCTTCCATGGCCTCGGTCTCCTCACTTATCACATTAGGACGATGATGGGCGTCAAGACACCAGATTGGGTTAAGCACGCAGTCTTTTATCAGATCTTCCCGGATCGTTTCAGTCGCAGCCCGCGTCTGCGGCACCCTCCCGGAATCCAGTTCAAACCCTGGGGTGCGCCGCCATCGGAACAGGGTTTCCAGGGCGGTGATCTTCTGGGAATTGTTGATCGCCTGGACTATCTGGAGGACTTGGGCGTCAATGCTCTCTACCTGAACCCGATCTTCAGTTCGGCCTCAAATCACCGCTACCACACATTTGACTACATGGCGATAGACCCGCTGTTGGGCGGGGAGGCCGCGTTTCGGGAGTTGTTGGACAGTGCGCATGAACGGGGTATGCGAGTTATCATTGACGGCGTCTTCAACCATTGCGGGCGCGGCTTCTGGCCCTTCCATCACATCCTGGAAGCCGGCAAGAGATCCCCATATTTTGATTGGTTCCGCGTTAAGGGATGGCCGCTGCGCCCTTATCACAGTAACGAGCAACAGCCCCACAACTACGCGGCATGGTGGAATCTGCCTGCCCTGCCTAAGCTGAACACCGTCAATCCCGGAATGAGGCGCTATCTGCTGGAGGTCTCTCGACACTGGATCGAGTTCGGCGCAGACGGCTGGCGGATGGACGTACCAGAGGAGATTGACGACCCGCCTTTCTGGCAGGCGTTCCGCCGCGTGGTGAAGGAGGCCAATGCCGACGCCTATACAGTTGGCGAGATCTGGCATGAGGCCGAGGAGTGGCTGCAGGGAGACCGCTTTGACGCAGCGATGAACTATGTCTTGAGCCGCGCTGCCTACGGATATTTCGGCGCGGAAACGGTGCCGCGCGACTACCGGCCGGGGGGCTACGAGATCGAGAGGCTGGATACGCTGGCGTTTGCGGCCGCGATCGAGAAGATGCTGGAACGCTATGACTGGCAGGTCGTGACCGCACAGTTCAACCTGTTGAACAGCCACGATACGGCGCGCAACCTGTGGGCCATGGACGGAGATGCCAGCGGTGTGCGACTGTGCCTGCTCTTGCAGATGACTCTGCCCGGCGCGCCGTGCATCTACTATGGGGATGAGATCGGAATGAACGGGGGCCCTGACCCGGGCTGCCGCGGTGCCTTCCTGTGGGATGAAAAACAGAGCTGGGACTGTGAGATGCTCGACTTCTACCGTCAGGCGATCGCTCTACGGCACACCCACTCGGCGTTGCGCACCGGCGCGTACAGGACCCTGGTCGCTGCCGGAGACGTCTTCGGATTCAGCCGCTCGATCAGCGGCGAAAATCGCTCTGCCGACAAGGAAACTGGGAACGAAGGCCCGGATGAAGAACGGCTGATCGTTCTCTTTAACCGAGCAAAATCTGAGGCGCGGTTGGCAGTACCCCTTGCCGGCAAAGGCCAGGAAGGGGAACCCGACACAGCCTTGTCTCAGCCGTCTTTTCAGGTGGTCTGGCCGCCGGGCGCCTCCGACCAGGTGCATTGCGCCCGCAACGGTACTCTTTGGGACCTGACGATTCCGCCCAGAGAGGCGCTGATCCTCGAAAGGGCACCCTCGGCTCACTCTGCTGCTTCGGAAAAGGGAAACAGTGGAAACGGTTAAGGTTATTCTCAACCCATACGCGGGGCGTGGACGCGGCGGAAAGGTAGCCGACGAGATCGAAGCTGCATTTCGCCGCAGCAACGTTCCTTTTGAGATGGCGGAAACTTCAGCGCCGGGAGAGGCTGTCTCTCTGGCTCGCCGCGCGCGGCTGGACGGTTACGCAATCGTGGCTGCCGCCGGCGGTGACGGAACAGTTCATGAAGTCGTGAACGGTCTGGCGGAGGCTACGCCTGAGGACGAGGCAGTGCGGGGCTTTGCCGTCTTGCAGGCGGGCAGCGGCAACGATTTTGCCGACATGGCAGGGGCGGCTCGAGAGTTCGACGCAGCCGTAAACGCCATTCGCGAGGGCAATACGCGCGACCTCGACTTGGGGCTGGTCGAAGCCTTCGACGGACATGACACGTTGCGCCGCTACTTCGACAACAATCTGGGCATGGGCTTTGAGGCGCAAGTGACGGTTGAAAGCCGCAAGATCAAACGGTTGCGCGGGTTCGCCATCTATCTTTGGGCGGCGCTGCGGGCGCTGCGGGCCTATGACCAACCCTGGTTTGAGGTCAACTGGACTGACGACGCCGGAAATGAACATACGGTTGCCAAAGAGATGTTGCTGGTCAGCATCGGTAACTCGCGACGGACAGGCGGAGCCTTCTATCTGACACCGGATGCGGTGATGGACGACGGACTGCTCGACCTGGCCTTTGCCGACGCGCTGTCGCAGCTGGGAATCCTCAACCTGCTGCCAAGAGCGATGACCAGGACAGGACTGCTGGGGCAGAAGTCAGTGTCTTTTGGTCGATTGCGTTCTGCCAATATCGCGGTTGGGCAGCCCGTCCCGGTGCATACGGACGGCGAGATCTTGTCCAGGAAGATCGAGAGGCTGAGCGTCGAAGTTATGCCTGGCCGCCTGCAAGTAATCGTGTAAAATTCACTGCGGGCACTCCTTCTGGTATAATTCTCTTTACAAAAAAGCCAAATACCCCACCACTTTGTGGACAGTTCCCGAAGTGCAATCGGCTTCCGAGATCTGAGGGCAAATCGGCCCTGCAAGCAGCGCGAAGGAATACAGGGAGACTTTGACAACATCAGAGGAGTTCGGCGCGGCTGCAGCGGAGTCGAGAAGTATGCACACGCCAGTTGATGTGACAGGCGCGAACGCCGAACTGGAGTCGGGTCCGGTACCCATTTCAGCGACGTCCAGCAGCGCGTTGCTGGATGCCCGCTTTTGGCCGGAACTTTCCCCGTGGCGCGTCTCTGCCGCCTGGTCGCTGGCGGCGGCGGCACTGGCCGCTGGAATTGGCGATGTAGGCCGCACAGTCTCCCTGCAAACGCTGATACTTCTCTTCCTGCTGGTCGATCCCTTGTGGGGTAACATATGGGGTGGGCTTGCTACGCCAGAGGCATTGCCCCGAATAAGGGTAACTAAGGCGCAGAGGCGCCCTGAGCTGCCGTACCTGGCCTTGGGGTCGCCCGCTGCGCGCGTTTTGGGGATGCACGGTCCCGGCGCGCTCTCGATTCTGGCGCGGGTTTGGCTGCCTGGGGTAGTCGTCGCCTTCGTGGCCGCATTTGCAATCGGCATTTCAGCGGTCTGGGCTACCCTGATCGTTCTCGGTCTTGCTGTGAGCGCCTGGCTTCAGCGGCACGTAGCGCTGATTCCCGCCTCCGTGCTTCACAGTCTCGCCGTCGTGGCGGCGCCGTGGTTCATGGGTCTGGTGCTGTTCGGCCTCGATCCCTGGAGCGGAAGCCACTGGGCATTGATTGTGCTGTGGACTCTGCATGTATGGGGCGCAAATAGCCGGTTGGACAACCCTGGCACTTTGGGTGGACTGGCGGGCATGGCAGTGGCTCAGGCCGGTATCGCCCTGTTGCTGATTTTCGGTCGGGCGCCCCTGCCACTGGCTGTGCTGAGCGTTCTGTGGTTGGCCACCTGGGTGGCGGTCTACCGCGGCCAGTCGCTTGTCAATGTCCAGGCCTCCTGGACGGTGGCTTTGCTGGTCAGCGCGGCGGCGATGTCGCAGACGGTTTTTTGACGGATGATGGGGTCTGACTGGCCCTGTACCGGAAAGAATAGTCAGGATTGGAACTTCCCGACCGAATTGTTCGTCTTAATTCTCGGATACATCCACCATTGCCTTGGAGACCTGTCCCTAAGGCCATACGCGGGAGAAGATTGTGAGCGTTACGCCCCTCAACCATTTTACTGGCATTGATACTCTTACGAGTGAGCAGTTCTGGGGACTTCTGAGGCTGGCAAAACAGCTGAAGGACGAGTTGGCGGAGCGCGGGTGCAACAGCCCGATTCTGGCAGGTAAATCACTGGCGATGCTCTTTGAGAAGCCTTCGCTGCGCACTCGAGTCAGCTTTGAAATGGGCATGCAACATCTGGGAGGTTACGCATTCTATCTCAGTCCGGCGGAGGTCGGCCTGGGTACGCGCGAGAGCCCGGCAGATGTGATCCGTGTACTGGGTGGCTACGTGGACGGCGTGATGGCGCGCGTCTTTGCCCATCGCCATATCGAGGAGATGGTGGCGTGGGGAAGCGTGCCAGTCATCAACGGTTTGAGTGACTTCAGCCATCCGTGCCAAGCCCTGACTGATGTGTTCACAATCTGGGAACAGTTCGGTTCGGTAGAGGACAGGACGCTGGTCTACGTGGGTGACGGCGCTAACAATGTTGCGACGAGCCTGCTGATGGCCGCGGGCAAGGTCGGCCTCAACGTGCGGATAGTTGCGCCGCGGGGGTACGTTCCGTCCGGGGATGTGTTGGATGCGGCGGAGGCAGAGGTCGAAGTTACAGACGATTTGAATGGCGTACGGGGTGCGGATGTGCTGTACACGGATGTCTGGGTCAGCATGGGCGACGAGGAAGAGCGGGAAGAAAGAATGGCTGTCCTTCCGCCATACCAGATAAACTCGGAGCTGGTACAGCGGGCGGAGAATGAAGAAGTGCTTGTCATGCACTGCCTTCCCGCCCACCGCGGCGAAGAGATATCCGACGCAGTGGCCGACGGCGACCACAGCCGCGTCTTTCCGCAGGCCCACAACCGGCTTCATGCGCAGAAGGCGGTTCTTGCGCATTTGCTTGGCGGTGTGGAGTTGCCAGCGTGAGGGGACGCGATCTAACAGACTAAAAGGGCAGGAAGCAGTTTAATGTCCAGTAGGAGCAAGAAACTTTTCACCTGGTGGAATTTACTTTGAACCATGATTTTGGGGCAGAAGCGGGCGAACCATTCGGGCGGCGGAGACGGATCCAACGAGGATTCCTCCGTGAAGAGAGGGTAACATGACTGACTTTGTGGCAATTCTCAGTCGCCTAACCGACTGGCAGAACATAGTAGATCTCTTCCTGCTCATGCTGATCTTCTACGCATTGCTACATTTGCTGCGAGGAACGCAGGCCGCGCAGCTTGTACTTGGCATTTTGATGATCGGCATTTTCGTATTTGTTCTTGTCCGCACAGTCGAGTTGACCGCATTCAGTTGGCTGTTACGCAATAGTTCCCTGGTTGTTTTTGTGTCGATCCCGGTGATTTTCCAGCCGGAGATTCGCCGCGTTCTTGAACAGGTGGGGCGAAGGACGCCGTTCTTCTTACGGCGCACCAGTGGGGGCGCCGAACCGCTGATCAATGAGATCGTCCGCGCATGCGAGCAGTTGTCGGCGCGGCGGCATGGCACTTTGCTTGTGCTGGAAGGAAGCGGCGGGTTGATGGAGTATATCGACCGCGGCGTCAAAATCGAGGGTGAACTGACTGATGAGCTTCTGCTGACGGTTTTTTTCCCGGGGACACCACTCCACGACGGGGCGGTGATCGTCCAGGACGGCAAAGTTGCAGCAGCGTCATGTATTTTGCCTCTCACAAACCGTAATATTGCCGACCACCAGCTGGGCACCCGGCACCGGGCCGCAATCGGGATCACGGAGTTGACGGATGCCATGAGTGTGGTCGTTTCCGAAGAGACGGGAGCGATCTCGATCGCAACGGGCGGCCGCATGGTTCGTCGTCTGGATGCGAACGAGTTGCGGGGAAGGCTTACCGAGTTCTATGAGCCACGGCCGATAATGGGCAATGCAGAGACCGGAGAGTTTCTTGCTGAGGTTTAATGAAATTCGGCGATACGGTCGCTCCATGAAACCGACAACGACACTGCTTCTGTCGGTTCTGTTGGCATTTGTCGTGTGGTTTATTGCGATCGACCAGGAAAACCCGATGATTCGGCAGGAGTTTGAAGAGCCGATACTTATAGAGCTGCGCAATATGGGGCCGGGATTGCAGAGCGTGCAGGACTTGACGAATCGCACTGCGGTGCTGACGATCCGAGCCCCTCAGCGCACGCTGGAATCACTGCAGATGGACGATTTCAGCGCGGTCTTAGACTTGGCAAATCTGACTTCGGGCAGCCACGAGGTGGAGGTAGTGGTTACTGCTCTGAATCCCGATGTCGAAGTCATCGCTCTTGAACCGCGGCAGCTGCTCATACAGCTGGAGCCTGTGATTTCCCGGTTTGTTCCAATAGAGGTGGAAGTAATGGACAGCCCGGCTTTTGGGTACGAATGGCAAGAACCGCTATCGGAGCCGATTGAGGTAGAGATTTCCGGCCCGCGGACACTTGTAACGCAGGTTCGGTCGGTAGTCGCAACTGTCTTTCTCCGCAATGCCAAGAGCCAGGTAGAGCAGGTTCGGCCGCTCATCGCCCGTAGTGCCCAGAACCTGGAGGTGGAAAGGGTCGAAATTGAACCTGGCAATGCCCGAATCGTAGTGCCCGTAGTGCAGCCGCCTGGGCGGAAAGAGGTGGTTGTGCGCGCCGATGTGAAGGGTCTGCCTTCCCCCAATTACCGCCTGACTGGAGTGAGTGTCGAGCCACAGACTGTTGTCCTGACAGGCAGCCCCAACGCACTGCGGGAAGTACCAGGATTTGTGGAGACGACACCTCTACTTATTGAAGGCGCGATAGACGACGTACGGGAACGCCTGCCGCTGATATTGCCAGAGAATGTTTCCACACTTCAGGAAAGCGTCCTGGTGACAGTGGGCGTTGCGCCGCTGGAAAGCAGCCTGACCGTCACTCGCCATCCTGTCATACAGGGCGCGGGCGATGACATGCGAATCACCGTATCATTGGAGGAGGTCGAAGTGATCGTGAGCGGCCCGCTGCCGCGGTTGGAACTGCTGGGCCCTGAAGAGGTGCGCGTGCTCTTGGACCTGACTGGACTGTTGCCCGGCAGCCACCTGGTCGAACCGACGGTTGTGGTGCCCGAAGGAATCGTTGAACAGGGCGTAATCCCTGAAGCGATTGAGGTGTTGATTGAATCACTGATCACACCGACTGCCACGGCGACGCCTGAGCCGGTTGAGACGCCGGCAACTCCGGTGCCTCAACCGGTGGAACCGACGGCCGAGACTGAAGCGGAATCATCGGAGACGCCTCCGCCGTCGGCAAGTGAAACGGTGCAACCTTCGCCCGTTCCGGCGCCAGAGCAAACTGAGCCGCCGCCGACGGCAACACCTTCATCGTCCAATTGACCTGACATGACACAACGAAAAGCAGCAGTCGCGCTTGTGGGTCGGCCCAACGTGGGCAAGTCGACCCTATTCAACCGACTGATCGGCGCCAGAACTGCGATCGTCGAGGACCTGCCTGGTACGACCCGAGACCGGATTTACGGGGAAGCGGAGTGGAGCGGGATTTCCTTCGTCGTGATAGACACGGGGGGTCTGGAAGCGCAGAAAACGGCCGAATACAGGGCTACGCGACCGGGTGGGGCGCCTCTGGCGCGTGACTCCGCTCGTTATGTGACCGAAATCACGAACCAGGCCCGGATTGCCGTGGATGAGGCCGATGCCATTGTCTTGGTGGTGGACGGAAAAGATGGCCTTACAGCAGCTGACGAGGATCTTGCCGAATTTTTGCAGCAGACGACCAAACCCGTCTTTCTGGCGGTCAACAAGGCCGAGAGTGAACAGAGGCAATTGGACGCGGCGGAGTTCTGGGCGCTGGGCGTCGGTGAACCGATCGCAATCAGCGCATTTCATGGGATAGGTGTTGGCGACCTGCTCGACTCGATCGCGGCTGAGCTTTCCGACAGCCTGGTTGGGGATGAGAGAGAGGAAGATGTTGTTGCCATTGCGCTTGTGGGAAGACCGAATGTAGGGAAGAGCAGCCTGCTCAATACCTTGATCGGTCGGGAGAGGGCCATCGTAAGTGAAATCGCCGGCACGACACGCGATGCCATTGACACTGACCTCGTTTACCACGGTCAGAAGATTTCCTTGATCGACACGGCGGGAATCCGACGACGGGGGAGAGTGGAGCCGGGGATCGAGAAATACAGCGTACTTCGCAGTATGCTCAGCATCGATCGTGCCGATGTGGCCCTGCTTCTCATTGACGGTGTCGAAGGGGTCACGGCGCAAGATGCACACATTGCCGGCCATGTACTGGAAGCGCACAAGAGCGTAATTGTCCTGGTGAACAAGTGGGACATCGTCGAGAAAAACACACAGACGATGGTAGAATACACGCGAAAGGTGCGGGCGGACCTCAAATTTCTAGACTACGTGCCGGTGCTTTTCATCAGCGCGTTGACGAAGCAGCGTGTGCAAAAGGTGTTGCCCACGGCGCTGACAGTGGCGGCGGAACGGAAGCACCGTATCTCGACCTCGGATTTGAACGGCGTCATTCAGGATGCGTACCACCGTTCACCACCGGCGACGAAGCAGCGGCGACCCCTGCGCATTTATTACGCAACCCAGGCCAGCGTCGAGCCGCCTACCTTTATCCTGTTCGTCAATGATCCGGAATTGGCCCACTTCAGTTATCTTCGCTATCTGGAAAACCAGTTGCGGCGGCATTACCCGTTTGTTGGTACGCCCATCCGAATTCGGCTGCGGGCCCGCTCCTGATTCGTGTCTCTTGATTGCCCAATTGGCTGAGCAGGATTCGGCGGCAGAGAGCATGTTGAGACCGGTCTTTACATGATGGCAAGTGACGTAAGCCACACTCACATGTGGAAATGACCACTTTCTAGACTCTGCGTAATACGGGATCAGACCAATCTTCATTGGACTTACACGAGCCGAGGGACTAGGCCCAAAAATCAACCCATGTTCCTGGAAAACTGGCGGCGCCTCATGAATACGACAAAGACCTTTCGCACCGAAATCACGCTGCTGGTTGCTCTGGCGGCATCTGCGGGGTTTTTCGGATATCTGGGCTATGGATTGCTGGAATTGCCGGTCTCCCCTGCGTCCTTTTCGGCCGAGCAGGCGATGCATTATGTAGAGGAACAGATGGCATTTGGACCACGGATAACCGGCACACCGGCTCATCGCGAGATGGGCGACTGGATGGTCCAGGAATTGAATGCGAATGGATGGGATGTACTGATTCAGCCATTCCGTCCGCTTCCCGACGTGGAAGCGCGCAATTTCATTGCCTTCAAGGGATCGGGGCCGGTGATCATTTTGGGCGCGCATTACGATACGCGAATCCTTTCTGATGAGGACCCTGACCCTGCCAACCGCGAAAAACCCGTACCCGGTGCCAATGACGGCGCGTCCGGCGTGGCGGTTCTGCTCGAGTTGGCCCGTACGCTGGACGTAGATACCACCAACCACACGATTTGCCTGGCCTTTTTTGACGCCGAGGACAATGGTCGCATTCCTGGATGGGACTGGATTCTGGGCAGCCGCTATTTTGTCGAGAATCTGGATGCGCTAGGCGAGTGCCAGTCGCCGAAATACACGGTCATCGTAGACATGATTGGCGATGCAGATCAGCAGCTTCTGTGGGAACCGAATTCCGACCGGCGTCTAACCGAAGCAATCTGGTCGGTTGCTGCACAGTTGGGATACGGTGAGTGGTTCCGCCTCGCGCCGGGCACACCAATTATTGACGACCACACACCCTTTCTTGAGGCCGGCTACACTGCCATTGACATCATCGACTTTACCTACCCATACTGGCATACGATTGAAGATAAGGTCGATAAGCTCGGAGAGGAAAGTTTTGAAAGGGTAGGCGCCACGTTGGAGGTTTGGCTGGAAAATGGTGCCCCGGGACCATAATGGGATACCCGACGCAGGTTTGGTCGAGTCGCCCATACGGCGGATTTTTCACGAAAGTGCGAGGATCTTCTATACTGCTGGAATGAAAGTAACGACGCGTTCTCACTGACAAGGCGACGATAACTGTATGGGTCCAACCGTTTTTGAACTCGAAATCTTTGGCAGAGTATTTGCTCCGGGTTGGTATGGCTTATTCATTGTCGGTGGCGCTGTAATTGCCGCCTGGCTATCGGCGAGGCTTTCTCAGAGAGCCGGCGAAAACCCGGACCATATCTGGAACCTTCTGGCCTGGACGCTTCTCCTGGGCATCGTAGGCGCCCGCTTGTACCATGTATTCAGCACACCGGCCGACGGGCCAGGTTGGGCCTTCTATCGCGAAAACCCTTTTGAGATCATACGACTGTGGGGCGGAGGTAAGGGAGGTTTTGGCTTTACGGGTTTGGGCATCTATGGGGGGCTGATAGGCGGCATCATCGCCATTGTCCTGTATACCAAGCGCAATGGGCTTAGCTTTCTGAGCTATTTGGATTATATCGGACCCAATGTGCTGGTCGCCCAGGCGGTCGGGCGGATGGGAAACTTCGCCAACCAGGAGCTGTACGGGCAAGCTACGGATTTGCCGTGGGCGTTTTACATCAACCCCATACATCCCTGCCAGCGCCCTGATGGAGCGCCGCCTTGCGGTGTCGCCGACATCCCCCAAGCCACGCTGGATTGGTACGCCAGCAATGGCTTTCACCCAACTTTTTTCTATGAAGCCGGTTGGAGCATTCTGCTGTTTGGGTTGCTTTCTCTTATCTACTGGCAGTTCGGACACAAGCTGCGCCGAGGAGACGGAGCGCTCTTGTATTTCATTGCCTACCCGATGGGGCGTTTCTGGGTCGAGTATTTCCGCCCGGACGCGTGGGTAATGGGCCAACTGGCGACCGCCCAGTGGATTGCAATCATCAGCGTTGTCGTCAGCATTGCACTGCTTGTCGTGCGCCACTACGGCTGGTCAGCCCAAGACAATCGGGAAGACTCCCTCTTCTCGCTGAGCAGGCAAAACGCCTCGCCAGGCGTTCCTCTCGCGGCGCAGGCCAACTGAACTGCATTCACCAATGAGTAGCAGCCAGGGCGGATAAGGGTCTGATGGCGTAAGGGACGACGGACCTTTGGTACGGGTCGCGCCGGCAAGAGAGAGTCCTGCACGCTGCAGGTCTGCGCGCCAGCTTCTTCTCTCAAGCAACCATTTCAATAAAGTAATCGACAACTTCGGCGTCGAGACGCCCGTTTTCAACGCGGGTGGCTATCTTTTCGAGTTGCCTGTAAGCCAGCGCACCGTTCTGGCTGACGCAGGCTACCTCCAACACGGCCCGGCTCAACGTATCCTGCCCTTCGGCTTCGCAGACCGAGACGTTGTAGTCGCGGCGCAATCGGGCAATGAGGGGTCTGACGACACTTCGCTTATCTTTCAGCGAACTGGTTAGGGGTAGGTATAGTTCGAGGGTCAGATGCCCGATTGCCATGTGACGTTATCGCTGCAGAGTCCAGGCCGGATCCGCATAGCGGGTTCGGATCAGTTCGGCGCTGCGGCGAAGTTCGTTTGGGGAAAGTGTCCCTGGTTGGAGGTCCTGGTCGAGCGTTGACGCGAACCCGTCAGCCATCGCCGCGGCTAGTCGGGAAAAATCCAGTTGATCTGTATCCGGCGGCAGCTTCAGAGCCTCGGCAAGGGTGACGGCCTGACGGCGCAACTGCTGGCGCAGATGGTCCTTCGCGGCGCAAGGAAGCGCGAGCACCTCCACCAGCTGGGCGACATCACCCCGAAGCGGTAGACTGCCATGCTGCAGAACATAGCCTTTACGCCGGCTCTGAGCGCTGCCCATCAGTTTGCGGCCGCCAGCTGTGATCTCGTAGGCGCTGGGCATTTCGAAACATGCGGCCGACAGTTCGCGCCCGGCGCGAGCACTTGCGCCGGCCTTCTCGGCCTTAAGTCCCAGAACTGTCAGACCGGATAGCAGGGCGTTGCTGAATCGCAGATAGGCGTCCATCACGCCTCCGGCCATGTGCGGCTCTGCGATTGGGCCGGCGACGGAATAGGTCAGTTCATCGACGTGCAGGATCGCCCTTCCGCCGGTCGTACGGCGCACCAGGTCGTAACCATGTTCGACGACCCGGGCCTCGTCTACGTCGGCCACCTTTTGAAAGCGTCCCAGGCTGACGGTAGGACGCTGCCAGCGGTAGAAGCGCAGCGTGGCGGGGACATCGCCGGCGGCCGCGGCCTCGGCGATTGACTCGTCCACGGCCATATTGGCTGCGCCGGAGCGGGGCGAGTCCTCGACTATCAGACGCCAAGGTGTGGATGGCATAGGGAAAGGCAAGATAGATATTGGCTGGCTGCAGTTGGCCGGCTACTCTCTCAAGTCCGCAAATCTACTGAAAGTGTGCTACTGACGGTCGGCCGCAGCCGTTTAACTCACAGTAGGAGGAAGCTGTTCGACGTGTGCGGCAATACCCTCAGCTGTGACCTCGGTCCCGTCGACATTGTGGGCCCGTTTCAGTACTGCCAGCGCCACCGGCCCGGCTGACGGGCTGTGGGCGCAACTGGTGACTGTACCGACAGAACGATTATTGACACTAACGGTCGCGCCCTCCGGCAGAGGCAGCTCACTACGAAGCCGGACCAGTAATCGAGATACCTTGTCGTAGGTGAGTTGACGGGCGATGATCTCCTGACCTGTGTAACAGCCCTTGTTTTCGGCGCACACCCATGCAATGCCCGCCTCCAGCGGTGTAAAGGTGTCGGTCAGTTCCTTTCCGGGACACGGACGGCCCAGTTCGATGCGACGGGCTTCATAGCCGACGTTGCCGGCGAGCGTGATTGCGCCGGCGCCTTCAAACCTCTCCGGAAGCTCGCCCATCTTGACGGCAGGTCCGATGATCTCAAAACCGGGGAGGTCATAGCGCTCTTGCCACAGAATGATTACGCCCTCGTCTTCAAGAAAATGATCATCGGATTCCGGTTGGGGCAGACTGACTGACTTCAGCAGTTCTGCCGCCCCGGGACCAAGCAGGCGCAGACGGCCCATGCCGGCGCTCTCATCGGTGACGGTCACTTTATCCATGAAGAATATCTGACTCTGCAGGCGCTGACGCAGGACATCTGCCTGTCCTTCAGACGCCAGCAGAATGAGGTCATCCTGGCGACAAAGGACGGAGAAGACGGCGTCGATGCGAGCGATGGGGCTTGTGAGAATTGTCACCGCGGCCTGGCCTGGTTGAAGGCGGGCGATGTCGTTGGTTGTCATTCTCTGGAGAAAGTCTACCCGGTCCCGGCCATTCAGGCGCAGAACGCCGTATTCAGGCCGGAGCTGTAGAGCTACGGCGGAAGTCAGCGCCTGATAATCGCGGTCACTTACTGAAACAGTTGGCGAAGTGCTCATCTGAGTCTCCAATTCAATCCATTCTCGGGTCCATGACTCATATTTGGGCAGTTCGTCGATGCCAGTTGCCGGAGGTGAATATTCTGGCGCCGGACATATCAGCTTGCCCAGTCATGCGTCAGGAACGAGGGGGAGGCCCCCTAAAGCGAGACAATCAACCGTGCTCGGTCAGACAGAGCTACTATAGTACAGTCGCGGCGAATTCCGCAGATTTGCGCATCGCTGAAAAACGGCGAGTCGAGAAAGTCCTTCGCAGTTCAATCCGCGTTCTTCGCAGTCTGGGCCTCCAGAAACGCCAGCACGCGCCAGAACATCTCTTCCCCAGACTCGGTCATATCTTCGCCGATCTGAAGGTAATGACTCACGTCCTCGTAGTACAAAACTTCCGCGTGTACGCCGGCGACGCGCAGCGCCTCTTCCAGTTCGTATGCCTGGTTGATGGGGATGATGCGGTCCACTTCGGTGTGAATGATCATCGTGGGCGGCAGATGTGAGGCGGTGTAGACCGGCGAGTAGTACAAAAATGGCAGAGGATAGATGTTTGCGGGCCCCAGGGCAGGGATCACGTAGCGAAAACGTTCGGGCAAGGTCAGGCGACGGGCGTAGAAGTCGGCGCTGCCGGTGAAGGCGTTGCTGATGCCGCCCAGGGTCAGCCAGGCGGCGAACTGATCCCGCTCATCCCGCAAGAGCCGGTTGACGATGGCGCTGCTGAAGCTGCCCCCGAGGGCCACTGCCGGTGCGTCGGCCAAGTCCACGCCCAAGTGGCCACCGCGTGCAAGTGCCAGCGCGAGACGGGCGTCCTCGGCATGCGCGGCCACGTCCAATCCCCACGCGCCGGACGGGGACAACGCCAGAACAGTGTAACCCGCGTCAGCCAAGGCCACGTTTACCGGGGCCCAGTCGTCGACCCAGCCAGGGAAGAGACCCAATAGCAGGGGCAGCTTCTCGCCGGAGTCAGGAAAAGGTCGATAGAGCCGCAGGGAGATTATACGGACTCCTTCGCGTGTGTAGGCGTATGCGCGCTCCCAGGCCTCAGCGCCGGAGGGGAAGGGAGCGGTCTTTGTAACAGGTTCCCCCGCCCAAAGGTCGACTGCCTCCGGCAAGGGTGCTGGAAGAGGGCGCGGACGATGGCGGCGAAGCGTAAGCGCGGGCGCCTGTGTAGTTTCGCCGGCGCGCACGGTGACAGGATAGGGGAGATCGAAGGCGCCGCTGAGGGCGGTCTCGGCAAAGTTCGGGGCTACGGACGCGGGCACGTACTGGCCTGGCGGTATGTTGTCTATTCGATAGTGCCCGGCCCTGTCGGTACGGGAGGAGTAGGGCGTGCCCGTACGCGTGGCGACGAGAACGGCGGCACCGGCAACCGGCTCGCCCGCGTAGAGCACTTGGCCCGACAGGCTGCCCGTTGCGCCGGAGGGATCAGGCTCGACCGGGCCACCCAGACGCTGCTCGACCATGTAACCGATCACGTTCATCGTCGGGGTAGGTTCGCAGGCCGCGAGCAGAGTGGCACCCAGCAGGAGTAAGGTCAGCCGCAGAGCGGTCAGTCGAATGCGGTAGAAAGTACGGTTGGCGGTATTCACAATGTGTTCTTCGGGTAGGAGCGGAGCTCTCTGAACGGCCCTACTTCTGGAGTATAACACGCCCTAAATTTCGAAAAAAGGGGTTGGTCGGCGGTCCTGGCGTAGTAGGATAGGACGGTGGCCGGTTTGGCAGGGGAGTTGCGACGGGTGTCGGGGACAGCTATACTTGCATCCACAGTTTCCTCCATACTTTCCGGAACAGCGGCACAAAGACGCTTGTACTGCTGCGCAGACGACAGCGAACTGCGTCGGCGCGTTCATTTCCATCAGACCGATCGTCCTCAACCCTGGCAGACGGCTGGCCAGTTGCCTTCTCGAATCAAGGAGCCATCGACATGCCCTCAGTAGACTTTGGCTGGCACGCGCCATCCTTCCCAACGGACGGCAGCGATGCCAACACCTTTTTGGAACAGATGCATACGCATCTGCAGTTGATGGACGGCCATTTGACTTCGGTCTGGGTAGACGATCACGTGCATCCGTGGGGAATGTTTGTTGAGAGAGAGACACCGGCCACCGAGGTGGTGACGACAATAGCTTATCTCGCTGCCCGCTATCCAAGCTACGATTGGGGCAGTCTCGTCCTGTGCCAGTCCTATCGCAACCCGGCACTGACGGCAAAGATGGCCGCGTCGCTCCAGTGGCTGACGGGCGGCCGCTATATCTTTGGAATCGGGGCCGGTTGGTTGCAGGAGGAGTACGAGGCCTACAACTGGGGGTTTCCGCGACCGGCTGCGCGGATTCGCCAGCTGGAAGAGACGATTGAGATCGTAAGACTAATGTGGACAGAGTCACCCGCCAGCTACGAGGGCCGCTACTATCGCATCGAGAACGCATACTGCCATCCTCAGCCGCATCCGCTGCCACCGGTGATGGTCGGCGGCGGCGGCGAGCAATTGACGCTGCGGGTGGTGGCCAAGCATGCCGACTGGTGGAATATGCCGGGCGGAACCCCTGAGACCTATGCACACAAGTTGCGTGTGTTGCGAGAACATTGCGAGGCTGTGGGCCGAGATTTTGACGAGATTCGTAAGACGAGCGCCCTGCCTCCGATCGCGGTCCACCATTCGGAGGACATAGCCCGTCAACAGGGGGAGGCTTCACCTTACGCGCTGGGGGGCCGAGGCGCCCTTGCAGGCACGCCGGACCAGGTGGCGGCGAAGCTGCAGGCGTTTATCGATGCGGGCGTCACCCTGTTCCAGATCCGAATTGCCGATTTTCCGGAAACGGCGGGAACGGAGCTGTTCATCCAAGAGGTCTTGCCGCGATTCAATGACTGAATTAAGTCATTTCCATTCTGCATTCCTGTCAGCTTGAAGCGGATTTCTCTCCGAAGGGTACTGCTTGTGGGTGACAGAATCTACGTTGGCATCGTGGGGTTGGGGCTGGCGGCGACTGCCCACATCCGGGGATACCAGAGCCATCCAGCGGCAATGGTACTGGCTGTCTGTGACACGGACGGGCAGCGGGCCGCTGATTTTGCCGAGCGGTACGGCGTCGAACGCGTCTATGCGTCTTTCTCAGATCTGCTGGCCGACGGCGACGTTCAGGTCATCGACATCGCTACACCAACTTTTTTGCACGCGAAGATGACGAGTCAGGCGGCGCAGGCGGGCAAGCATGTCCACTGTGAGAAACCGTTCTGCCGCAGCGTCGCTGAGGGAATGGAAGCGGTGCGGGCGGTTAAGAGTGCTGGCGTCAAGCTGCTCGTTGGCGAGACGTATGTCTTTCTCACTTCGCACATGAAGGCGCGGGCGCTCATCGAAGACGGCGCAATCGGTCGACCCCTGCAGATTCGCCAGCGGCACGGCGCCTGGCGCCGCCGGGCGGATCACGAGCTGCATCTCGGCGCAGCGGCGCGCGCGTGGCGGCTGGACGGAGCGCAGTCCGGGGGAGGGCGCTATCCATGGCTGTTCGATCACGCGGTGCATTTCTTTGCCACCGCCGAGTATTTTATGGAGGACGCGTCGATCGATGAGGTCTATGCCGTGGTTGCGGCTGGAAGCGGCATAGGGCGCCGCGCAGGCGCGTCCCACGACCCTTACAAAACGGAAGAGTTGGACATACCGATCATCACATGGCGCTACGCGGACGCGGAGAGGCAGGGCGTGTGGATGCGAGCGGACCCGCTTAACGGCATGTACGACAACATGCATGGCTTGAGCACGACTGTTGTTGGCGAGACTGGCATGATTGAGGTACTGGGGGAGGGCGGTCACAATTTGCTGTGGGAGGGGAGACAGCAGCATCTGATTCTGCACAGGGAAGGGCGCGAAACGGTCTGCTTCCGGTTCGATGAGGAAGCCGACCGCGTCTGGAATTCTGATATCAGCTACTATGGACAGGGGCATGTCAGTCAGGTTCATCACCTGATCGATGCGATTCTCGATGATCGAACGCCCCGCTACGGCGGCGAAGACGGTGTGCGGGCAGTGCGCACTACTTTGGCCACCATCCTCTCTGCCGAGGAGGGCAGGCCGGTTCGGGTCGCTGAGGTGAACGAGGGCTTTGCCGCCTATGCAGAAAACTGAGTCAAGAAGACGTCCTAGCCTTCATGAATCGCCCCGGGACCAGAAACAGTGAAGCTATCAGAATTCCTTATAGCAAAGGTCAGATTGTAGAAATCGCGAAGTTACCGCAGGAGGAATTGTATGACCATAAGTGTTGATCTTCTCATCGACGCCCATGCGCTCGTCGGCGAAGGCCCCATTTGGGACTCTGATGCCAATGTTCTGTGGTGGGTGGATATCATGTCCAGCAAACTGTACGCCTATGACCCGGCGACGGGGTCAAACCGGGAGTGGGACACAGGACAGCACGTGGGAACGGTGGTGCAACGGGCGTCGGGCGGCCTGATGCTGGCGCTGAAGGACGGTTTCGCCGCCTTTGATCCGGCCAGTGGGGCAGTGGAGATGCTCGTCGATCCGGAGTCCCATCTGCCAGATAACCGCTTCAATGACGGCAAGTGCGACCCCGCCGGCCGCTTCTGGGCCGGGACGATGGCCTATGAAGACCAGTCGGACCAGGGTAGCGTATATCGGATGGACACCGACCACAGCGTTCACAAGATGATTGAGGATATTGGCATTTCAAACGGCATCATCTGGAGTTTGGACGCGAAGACGATGTACTATACCGATTCGCTTGACTTTGCCATTCGCGCCTACGACTATGATGTAGGGACGGGCGGTATTAGCAACGAACGGGTCCCGATCAGGATACCTGAAGAGATGGGATTTGCCGACGGCTTCACGATCGACGAGGAAGGAATGTTGTGGGTGGCGCATTACGGGGCCAGCCGTGTGCGGCGCTGGAATCCGGACACTGCCACGGTTTTGGCTGAGGTCGAATTACCGACAGCCAGTATCACGGCGTGCGCATTCGGCGGACCCAATCTGGACCAGTTGTACATTACGAGCGCCTCTTTCCGATTGAGCGACGCGGAAAAGGCAGAACAGCCGCATGCGGGCGGTCTGTTCGTGGCGGATCCGGGGGTGCGAGGGGTCGCCTCCGACAAGTTTGGCGGTTGAATGACGGCCGACAGAGCGCCAAGACGGTCGGACAGGGAACTTTTCGACCGGACATTTCGTCCAATGTTCAAGGCTCATTGCGCAGTTTTGAGATGGCAGGAGTGTGAACAGTGGGACGTATTCGAGTAGCTCTTCCGATAATTCTGGTTCTCCTGGGGATTACGTGCGCGGCGTGCGGCGCCGGTGTTTCAGATATGGCCTTTTCCGAATCGGTCGGAGCGAGTGCACCGGCGATGGCTGACGAAGAGGCCTATGCAGAGCAGCAGGCGGCTGATGGCGCGGCGGAGCCAAGGCAGGTCATCGCCAATGCCAATATCTCTCTGGTCGTGGCGGACACGGCGGCGGCGCTCTCGGGTGTCGAGCAGGTCGTTTCGGATCTGGGCGGGTACGTGGCCGACATGGATCTGTCCAAGGGGAGGTACGACGAGTCGGAAGTACTGCACGGCTCGGTGACGCTGCGTGTGCCTGCTACAAGCTTGGAAGAGGCGCTGGACCTGCTGCGGGCGCTGGCCACGGATGTAAACTACCTGAATATAAACAGACAGGATGTCACGGACCAGTACAGTGATCTCGATGCGCGGCTGCGAAACCTGCGAGCGACAGAGACGGAGTTGCTGGCACTGTTGACGGAGGTACGTGAGAGGCCCAATGCCAAGGTAGAGGACATTCTGGCGGTCCACCGCAATTTGACGCAGATCCGGGAAGAGATAGAGATGCTGCAGGGACGCAAGAACCTGCTGGACAATCAGATTGATCTTTCGACGATTTGGGTTGAGTTAATTCCGGACAGCGTATTCCGGCCCATCGTGGAGGAGCCTTGGAGCGCAAGCGGGCCGGTAAGAAGTGCTTTGCGGGCGCTGGTGGCTACGCTACAAGGGTTGCTGACGGCACTGATCTGGGCCATTCTCTACTTGACGCCGTTGGTGTTGGTCTTTCTGATTCCGCTTGCTGTGCTGATCTGGCTGGTACGTCTGTGGGTGGGTCGACGGCGGAAAGGCGAGGAATCGACGTAAACTGGCCGGACGGAGGCGAGGCAGCGTCAGCCTTTTAGCGCGCCAAAGGTCAGGCCGCCGGTGATGTATTTCTCCAGGGCCATGCCGGCTGCGACGACGGGGATGACGCTTACGAGCGAAATGGCGCTCATGTTCCACCATTCGGTGTAGCCGGTCTGGCTGACCTGCATGGTCATGAAGAGCGGGATGGTGATCGCTTCACGGAAGGTCAGCGTGAGGGCGACCAGGTATTCGTTCCAGGCGCCGATCAGGGAGAGGACGAAAACGGCCACCAGGCCGGGCGCGGCCAGTGGCATGGCGATTCGAAAGAGGACGCCGAGGCGGTTGGCCCCGTCGATCATGGCGCTTTCCTCGATTTCGATCGGCAACCCTTCGAAGAAATCGCGCATAACCCAGACGATGAAGGGAATCGCACCGCTGCTGTAAACGATGATTAGTGACAGACGAGTGTCAAGCAGGCCCAACTCGCGAAACATTACCAGGAAGGCGAGAATGAAGAGCGCGCCGGGGAACATGCGCTGGGACATGAAGCCCAGAACGATGGAATTGTTGCGGCCGCCGTAATCGAAACGGGCCAGGGCATAGCCGGCGCATGAGCCGATTAACAGGGCGATCGTCGATGAGATGAATGCGATGAGCACGCTGTTCATAAATGGATCGAGGAACCAGGTGAGCCGGTCTACGAAGAGGTAGCGCCAGGCGTGTACCCCGGGTTGAAAGTCGATAAAAGGCAGGTAGGTCGCCTTAATCGACATGTCAATGGCGTTCTTGAAAGAGGTGATTACCACCCAATACATGGGGAAAAGGAGGATGAACGCCCAAAATAGCAGAATGAAGTAGGATACGATCGTGCGAACCCGTTTCTGTGCACTAAGTCCCATCAGTCCTTCCCCATCGCTCTTCTTGTCATAACCAGGTAAGCCCCGCCGAAGATCATCAGCACCAACAGCAGGAAGTAGGCCTGGCTGCTGCCAAAGGCCAGATCTCCGCCTTTGACACCGGTGCGATAGATGGCAAGCGTCACCGATTCGGTGGCCTGCCCCGGCCCGCCGCCAGTCAGCACCATGATAATCTCGACGACTTTGAATGCATCGATTATACGAATCAGGAGCGCCGTCATCGTAATCGGCATAATGAGGGGGACGGTGATGCGCCAGAACCCCTGCAACTGATTGGCGCCATCTACGCGGGCGGCCTCGTGCAGGTCGGGCGGCACCCCTTTCAGCGCGGCCAACAGCATCAGGATCATGAAGGAGCTCCACTGCCAGACGTCAATGGCCATCAGCGCGACCATCGCCCAGGTGGGACTGGTCAACCAGGGAACGCCCTCAAAGCCCATATTGCGCAGGATGTCATTGATGGGGCCGATGTCCTCCTGGAACAACATGCGGCCAACGATGAAGGATACGACGACCGGGCTGACCATCAGAGGCATCAGGAACCAGGTGCGAAACAGTTTCTGGCCGCGCGTAATGTTGTTCAGCGCCAGCGCGACCGTCAGGCCGATGATAAGTTGTGCGGGCACTACCCCAAGCATGAAGACGACGGTATTGCGCACAGTGCGCCAGAAGGAGCGGTTGCTCAGCAGCTTCTCGAAATTGGCCAGGCCGACGAATTGTGTCTCGAAGTCGCCGATTCGGTAAAGGTGCAGGTCTGTGAAGGCGGCGTAGAGGGTCCACAGAACGGGGATCGCCAGCAGTATGAGGATGATGGCGACGGCTGGCAGCAGGAAGATCCACTTCCAGAG
This sequence comes from Caldilineaceae bacterium, assembly GCA_958295845.1. Classification (GTDB taxonomy): domain Bacteria; phylum Chloroflexota; class Anaerolineae; order Caldilineales; family Caldilineaceae; genus Bin5. Next base: position 1,094,186 of record OY282376.1, on the reverse strand, counting down.
GTTGTCCCGGATTTCGAACCGAGAGCGCTTCGTGGAGAAGATTCGGGGTTCAGTTGCCATGGGTCCGCCAAGTGCTCCACCCGCCGGCCCGACTGCTATGCCGAGAATGGAGAAGAGAAGTGGTACGCGGCCAGAGGCCAGCGACCGGTTCTGGCTCTTCGCCTCCGGTCACTGGCCACGGACCTTGCTATTTGCTGCTACTTGCCCAAGGTGCGGGCGTACAGTTCGGCCTGATGCTGGAGGCCACCCATACGTTCGCTAATCTCGTTGAAAGCGGCCGCGACTTCGTCCAGTGCATCCTGGGGCGGCAGCTCATTGGCCAGCGCTTTTGAGACGCCAAGTTCAAGCGCGTCGCGATACTGTACCCAGCCGCCGAAGGCCTGGTCGGTGACGGCATTGGGATGATCGAGGGTTTCGCGGGCGGCGTTCAGGTAGTCCATCGCCACCTCTTCGCCCAGCTGCAGCGGGCCGGTCGCGAATTCTTCGACCGCATCCATCTGGCTGAAGCGGTAGGGGCTGGCGCCGGTGAGGTCAGTGACGAACGCCAAGCCGCTTTCCGGCTTGGTTAGATGGGTGACGAAGCCCCAGACGGCGTCGTAGGCCAGCTCGTCCACCTGCGCGGATACGGCGATGACCCATCCGCCGAAGGCGTGGAAGGGCGCATGGCTGGGAATGTCGAAGTAGTCCCACTCGCCTGACTTGGAGTTGAAGACCTCGTGTGAGCCGGGCAGGATGTTGTAGCCCTGCAGGCCCTGGATGACTGAGGTCTCGGGTGAGGTGGCGCTGGTGACGGCGTCCCAGTTGTAGGTCTGGGCGACGCGTCCACCGTTCATGGCGTTGAGCGAATCGCCGTAAGTGAAGTTGGTGCCGCCGGGGGGCGCCCAGTTCTGCATCTCTTCGACCCATTCGGTCAGTGCGCGGACGAAGCCGGGATTGTTAAGACGGGCTTCGCCGGTATCAAGATCGATGAAGTAGGAATCGTCGTCGGGATGCTTGGCGTAGGCGGTTGCGCGGGAGTTAAAGCCCCACCAGAGGGTATCGCCGCGCTTGGTCATGCAGGCAGCGCCGAAGTCGTCGTCGTCGCCGTTTTCGTTCCAGTCCCAGCCGGTGAAGAATTCACAGATGTTTCGCCACTGATCCCAGGTCACTGCGCCTGTATCGGGCGAAAGATCGTAGCCGTAGGCGTCCTTAAAGCGGCTGTTTATGTCCTCGTTGGCAAACAGGTCTTTGCGGAAGGAGTAGTAGTGGATGTCGCCGTCGTAGGGTAGAGCGTAGATCTTGCCTTCCCATGAGAGCGTATTGACGATACCGGGAAGGACGTCGTCAAAATCGATGGCCTCCAGGACCTCGGTCGGGATTTCCTGCAGAGCGCCGGCGCCAATGACATCGGCGCGTGCGTTGCTGGGGAACTGGAAGATATCGGCCAGGTAGGTGTCGGTGGCGACGGACTGCATGATCTTGTCGGTCAGCTCCTGCTGCCCGAAGGCACCACGCTCGAGCTCGTAGCCATTATCTTCGACCCACGGCAGCATAAATGCTTCGACGCGGGCGCCCATGCCGTCGAGTCCGGCGTAGCGGATTACGATCTTCTCCTGGGACATGGCTTCTTCGCCGCTGCCGGAGGGCGCGACGGGTGCGGCACAGGCAGCCAGGGCTACGGCGCCGGCGGCGCCACCTGCCAACCGGAGAAATTGACGTCGGCTTACTTTGCTTTCCATTCTTCTTGTCTCCTTGAAAATGCAAAAAGGATTATATAGATGCCTATTGGGGGGAGCGGCTTCTCGGGAGTTGCAACAAGATTTTTTGTTGTGCTGAGGGTACGACATCGTACACCTGTGGCCAGATGAAGTGGTGGTCACAGAACGCACAACAAGCGCGAATTTTAGCGGAAAAAGGGGGGCCTGTCAAAACTCTTGGGTGGCTGAATTTTCGGTGGGTAGAAATGGATCCGTGGGTGACCGCTGCCGAACTGACGATGTCGTTCACATGCTTCTCAAGGGGCAGGATTTGAACTGGCATATATGAAGATAGTTGAATCTTCCAAAGCGAACCTTTATACTGCGGAAAAGGGCGGGAGGGAGACGTGCGGATGAACAGGGCTCGCACAGACCGTCCAGAATTCGCTTCCTAACAGGAGGAGAGAGGGATGCAATACGTGAATTTCGGCAGTGCGGGTGTTAAGGTTTCGCGTGTGGCGTTGGGGCTGGGATTGAGAGGCCAGAACGACGAAATGGAGGCACGCAATCTGGTGGCGGCAACGCTGGACTTGGGCGTGAATCTGTTCGACTGCGCCAATATCTATGGCCTGGGAGACGACAGAGAATTCAGAGGCACTTCGGAGGCGCTGTTGGGGAAGGCGTTAAAGGGGAGGCGCGACGAGGTTGTTATCACCTCCAAGGTGCGAGGGGAGATAGGCGACGGCCCCAATGACAGCGGCCTTTCCCGTTACCACATACTGCGCGAGGCGGAGCGATCGTTGCGGCGGCTGAATACCGACCGGATCGATGTCTATTTGATCCATGGACTGGACGAAACGACGCCGGTGGAGGAGACTTTTTATGCGTTGGACAGCCTTGTTCAGCAGGGCAAGGTACGCTATGTAGGCATCTGCAACCACCAGGCGTGGCAGATCGTGCAGGCGCTGCGGGTGCAGGAGCGGTTGAACGCGGCGCCTGCGATCACAGTGCAGAATCCCTATAATCTGCTGAACCGGGAATTGGAGCGGGAGATGTTGCCGATGGCGGCGGAGTTGGGGCTGGGGGTGATGGTTTACAGCCCACTGGCGGTTGGTCTGCTAAGCGGAACTTACACGCCTGACACGATGCCGGAAGAAAACAGTTTGTGGGGCGGCCGCAGGCGGCACGCTTTCCAGGACGTGTTGCGAGACCGGGCAGCTGAGGTAGTGGCAGAATTGATCGCGGTGGCCGAACGCGTTGAGGCGACCCCGGGCCAGGTTTCACAGGCTTGGATACTGTCACGGCCGGAAGTGACTTGCATTATCTCCGGCGCGGATGTGCCAGCTCACATCGAGGACACGGTGGGCGCGGTCAGTCTGGAACTGCCGGAGGAGGAAATCAGACGGTTGGACCTGGTTTCGGCGGGATTGCAGACAGCATTGGACGGGTCGGTGTTTGAGCCGGACCGGTGAGGTATTTTGCTTTGTCCGACCGTAGCCGGTTGAATATCCTGCCGAAGTGGGAAGCGCCAGCCGATCAGGCAGGATCACGGGGCTGGAGATGTTCGATCTCTATATTGATCCCGTCCCACTTTTCGCGGAGGTATTCGGCGACGAGACGCCTGTGACAGTGGTGGGGCTTGTGCTCGCTACACAGGAGACAGGCGTTCTCGAAGAGCTCGGGGGGGAACTTTTCTTCGATTTTGCGGGCAAGCATCAGGGCGCGAAAGGAACGCTCATAGGCTTCCCAGGTCCCCTTCTCTTTCTTGAAGGCGTCACGAATGTCCTGTGTGGGCGCGAGTTGTGGAAGATAGAGGTAGTCGATCTTGCCGATTTCACGCAGGAAATAGCGAAGGTCGTGCTGCTTGGCAAAGCCGGAGAGCTGCGACCGATTGTTGAGGCGGGTATCGATCAGCGTCCGGACCCCTGATTCTTTGAGCTGTGTAAAGAATGTCTCGGCGCTCTTCTGGGTAAAGCCGATTGTGAAGAGTTTCATGCTACATTTCGTCAGTTGAATCTTCGAACCTTACTCCTCTCAATAAAGTAATCCGATTCAGAAATTCAAACTAGACTACTACGGCCATGCCCTCGTTGCCGGTGTCGGCGGCGCCGGAGAGCGCGCCGGTTTGGGGGTCGATGTGGAGCGCATGGACCAGGGCCAGGCCGCCGTGGCTGTAGGGGATGTGTTCGGCGGGATGGCGTTTGTTGACTTCGTCTAGCACCCAGATGGGGATGCGGCGCTGGCAAGTTATGGCGTCGAGCTGGCAGTCGAAACGAGGTGCGTGAACGGCCTTTTCGATATCCATGCCGAAGTCGATGACGTTGAGGATGACCTGCAGGACCGAGGTAATAATGCGGGTGGCGCCGGGCGCGCCCAGGACTAGGAGGGGCTGTGCGTTGCCGTTGGAGGACTCCTTGCTATAGACGATGGTCGGGGTCATGCCGGTGGTGCGGCCTTTGCCAGGGGAGATCGAGTTGGGATGGCCGGGCAGGGGGTGGAAATTGACCATCGAGTTGTTGTACATGAAGCCCAGCCCGGGAGTAATGACCCCCGATGAAGCGCCGAGCGAATGCGTGAGAGAGACGCAGTTGCCCTGGGCGTCGATCACGGAAAGGTGGGTGGTGTGCGGCGTCTCGGGCTGGGAGGGATCGGGTTCAATTGGCTGGCCGTTGTCGATGCGCTCGCGCCAGAAGGTGGCCCGCTCCTTGGACATCATCCAGTCGAGGGGCACATCTTCGAAGTCGGTGTCGGCCATGTGCGGGTTGCGATCGGCGAAGGCGGCCTTCATGGCGAGGCCGACGGTGTAGATGTAATCGGCCGAATTGTGGCCCATCGCGGCCAGGTCGTAGCCCTCCAGGATGTTGAGGATGGCGACGAGAGTTGCGCCACCGTGGGGCGGTGTTGCGCTGGTGACGGTGTGACCGCGGTAGCTGCCGCGCACTGAGGCGCCTTCGCGCAGCCGGTATTCCTCAAAGTCCTGCCGGGTGACGAAGCTGCCGTTCGCCGCCAGATCGGACGTCATGCGCTCCATCAGCTGGCCGTGGTAGAAGTCTTCGCTGCCGTTTTGGACGATGTGGCTGAGTGAGTCGGCGTAGTCCGGGTTGCGCAGGATTTCGCCGGTATCGTAGGGTTCGCCATCCTCGCGTAAGTAGATTCGACTGGCCTCGGCATTGCTGCGGATATAGTCACGCAGGCTCATTCCCTCCCAGTACTGGTTGGAGCGTTTCCAGCCGACGGCGAGGGAATCGGAGACGGTAAAGCCGTCGTGAGCCGTGCGGATGGCCGGTTCGGCGGCCTGTCCGAAATCGATGGTACCCCAGCGCTCAAGCAGGCTAGCAAACATTTTGACAGAACCGGGGGTACAGACGGATGTGTAACCGGCTTCATTGACATTGCCTTTTAGGAAGAAGCCCCAGCCGCCGGGATTGGGACGGATGAGCTCATCCACCCACATATCATCCTGCACAAGGGCGCCGGCCAGCGCGGGCGCGTCAATCCCGATCGAACCTGCTTCGCCGGCCAAGTGCATATTGATGATGGCGTAACCGCCGATTCCGCACATTTGAGGGGTGACGACGGCCTGCACGAGTGCAGCGGTGACAGCGGCATCTATGGCGTTCCCGCCGGACATGAGGACCTTGGCGCCGGCTTCTACGGCGAGCGGTTGCTGGGCAGAGATTGCGGCAGGCATGGGGTTCGGGCTCCTATTGGGTTAGGGGGAAACGGTGTAAACGCGGAGGCAGGCGGCAGCTTATAGTGAACCTCCAAGAACGAGCGCCGTTAGAGAGAACAGACCATGCGAATGTTGGTCGCGGTGAGCTCGCTCTGGTCTCGTTCAGAGGGGATGAGTCTGAATTCAAAGATATGTTCGCGGCTTGGCAGATAGTCCTTAACGGATTCATCCTGCATCATCGAGAAGTGGAAAAAGGCGCTCTCATAGGGGGAATCGGGGCTTTTGCGTTTATCCACCAGCCAGAGGTGTGGGGAAACCTTGGTCAGGAAGCGCATATAGCCGAAGCCCTTATCCTCGTTGTAATAGTAACACCAACCGCGTACGGTAGAATCCGGCTGGCCCCATTCGGCGGAGCCGTCGGGCACGGGCAGCAGATTGGGGATTAGATAGCCGGACATGAACAGATCGACTTCCTGCCGCAGATTGCCTGAGACGTTATCGAAAGCGACAACCTCCACGCGGCAGCCCTTGTTCTGAAGGGCCCGTACCACCTGAACGAAGTCACCGTCCCCAGTTGCGATCAGCACCCTGTCAAGATTTTCGGACTGGAGCAGAGCGTCCACTGCCAGATCCAGATCGGAGTTGGCTTTGGCATAGCGGTTGCCGGTCTCGTCTTCATACCAGCGTACACGTTTGATTATCACTTTATAGCCGAGATCGCGCAATGCGGAGTGGAAGCGAAACGCGCCGACGCGGTAATCGACATCCCACTGGGCGCGTTCGGCGTCGTGGGTAACGTAAGCATTCAGACGCACCGGTTCACCCATATCCCGGCAGGCAAATTCGCGCAGGACATCATACTGCATACGAGAGCCGCCGTTGCGATAGATGTTGGCGGCATCAACATAGACTCCGACTTTAACTTGAGAGTGTTGCCAAACCATGAAAAATCCTTTTGAAATAGTTTTATGTACCGTTCGAATAACCGTCTAGCAAGGGTATAGATTCTGTACAACCCAATTATAATGCACGGCCAAACACTTCGCCATATCCGATTTAAGTTCCCATTATTGGACACATCGACAGATCTGTTCTTTTCTTTTGTGTTCTGAGCGAGGCGTGCCAAAGATCTGCACCTGCCACACCTGGGGGGTGAGCATACTATGCAAGAGGCGAAGTGCTCTGCATCGGCGGCGGGCCTGCAGTTTTTGCCACACTGACAGGGAGCCGTGTGGTTACAGCAGGGAGCCGTATTGTTACAGAAAGAGGCGTAGCGGCCGACCGCCCCAAGGGTGAGGAGGGAGGAGGGAGAGAAAGTGTTTCGCTCGCCGCAGCCATAATTTTCGAATCGGAATTGTGGAGTCTGTTCCCGTTCGAATTTGGGACTGTATAGACTGTGGCTAGGCTGGGCGGAGCGATACTATTGGCGCCCTTTTCCAGCAGGTTGAACTGGTTATTGTGTATTGGAACGTTTCGGGTAAGATAGGGCAGTCCTGAGCAGGGCACTTGAAGCGAAAGATGGTTGACGCGTCGCGCCTGTAGTGCGTACCGCACAGATAGAGGAACAGCAACGATGTTAAGGGTACTTCTGCGAGTTTCCGGTCTCATTGACAGCCTGTCAGAACGAGTTGGGGGCTTGTCGGTGTATCTCGTGATCATTACGGTAGCAGTTGGGTTCTATAATGTGCTCGTGCGCTACATCGCCAGGTTTATAGGCGTACAGTTGTCCTCCAATCTCTTTATTGAGTTGCAGTGGTATCTGTACTCGCTGGTCTTCTTTCTGGGATTCGCGTATATCCTCAAGAATGGCATCAATGTTCGTGTAGATTTCATCTACGCGAATTGGAGTAGGAAACGCCAGGCCTTGCTTGACTTTTGGGGACATTTGCTCCTACTCGTTCCCTTCTGCGTCATCAGCATCTGGGTGACCGTAAATCCGGTGATGACCTCCTGGCGACAGTGGGAATTGTCGCCTGATCCAGATGGGTTGCCGCGCGCGCCTCTGAAGGCCATGATCATCGTCGCCTTTGTGCTCTTACTGCTGCAGGCGATATCCGAGTTGATCAAACTGTTTGCCGTCATTCAAGGGGCAGAGGATGAGGTCGAAGAGCTGGCGGAACACCAGGAGGCTTTGCGGATTGAGTAGAGACACTCGACCCATCTGCAGGAGGGTGCATCTGGTTTCAGGTTAGGGGCGCGGAGGGTTGGTTCCTCGCCACGCAGGTCGTGCAAAAAGGGAGTGACTATGGGGTTGGAATGGCTGGCGATAGTGATGTTCGTACTGTTCTTTGTGCTGATCCTGTACGGTTATCCGGTGGCGTTTTCTTTTGCCGGAACCGCCTTGGTCTTCATGTTGATTGGTTGGGCGTTGGGCATATTCAACATGAATTGGATAAAGCTGCTGCCCAACCGCTGGTTCGGCACGATGTCGGACTTTACGCTGCTGGCAATTATATTTTTCGTCTTTATGGGGGCAATATTCGAAAAGTCGGGGCTGGCTGAGCGGCTGTTAACGACGGTCGGCATTTTGCTGGGATCGATGCGCGGCGGGCTGGCTTTGGCGGTGGTACTGGTGGGTACGCTGCTGGCAGCGGCAACGGGGGTGGTCGCGGCTACTGTCATTGTGATGGGTTTGCTGTCGCTGCCGATCATGGTGCGCTATGGCTATAATCATAAGCTGGCGACAGGAATTATTACGGCGTCGGGGACGATGGCGCAGCTGTTGCCGCCGAGCCTGGTCCTAGTGGTACTAAGCGATCAGATTGGCGTGGGGGTGGGCGATCTGTTTGTCGGCGCGCTGATTCCCGGACTGATTCTCTCGGGACTATACGCCCTGTACGTGATTGGGATCGCGATCGTTCGTCCGGAGGACGCGCCGGCTCTGCCGCCAGAGGCCCGCACTGTGCAAGGTGCGGCACTCATGCGCCAGACATTGATCGCTGTCGTCCCGCCGGTACTGCTGATTTTTTCTGTGCTGGGGAGTATTTTTCAGGGTATCGCCACGCCGACGGAAGCGGGTGCGGTTGGCGCTATCGGCGCCTGTATTCTCACGGCGTTCAACCGCAATTTGAATTGGAAGCTGATCAAGGAGGCTGCGCGCTCCACGGCGAATATTACTGCGCTGGTGATCATGATTCTGTTCTGTTCGACTTATTTCGGGCTGGTCTTTGACCGTTTGGGGGGGCAGGACTACGTTCAGGGTTTGCTGACGAGTCTGCCGGGCGGGTTCTGGGGTTTTGTAATCGTCGCCAACATCGCGATATTCCTGCTGGGCATCAACCTGGAGTTTATCGAGATCAGCTTTATTGCGATGCCTCTGTTTGTGCCTGCGGCCCTGGAACTGGGGTTCACCAATGCGCAGATGGTCTGGTTCGGGGTGATGATGGCGATCAACCTGAACATGGCGTTCATCTCTCCGCCGGTTGGATTCTCGCTGTTCTATTTGCAAAGCGTGGCACCACCTGAGGTGAAGACTGCGGATATACATAAGGGAGCATTGCCGTTTATGGTGCTGCAAGGCATCGCCCTCATTGTCGTGATCCTTGTTCCGGAGACGGTGACCTGGCTGGTGGAGGCCGCATCATAGGTTGAGAGAAGACGGTGGGACGGAGAAATAAAGAGGGGCGAGCGTGTGCTCGCCCCTTTTCTATTCTGTTCATCGCTGCCAGATGTTTGGCACCACCCAGCGCGCATTAGCGGCTTCGGCCCACGTATTGCAGGTAGCCGCGCTCGGCGAGGCCGTGCCAGGACTGAATCGCCTTGCGGAAGTCGTTCCATTCCTTATAGATCGATGCGAAGTCGGTGTCGGCGGCAGCGGTTTCTTCGAAGAGAGCGAAGGCTGACTCCTCTGCTGCATTCAAGATATCATCTGAGAAAGGCCGCAGTTGGACGCCACCATCGTTGATCAGCCGATGGAGAGCGGCCGGGTTCCTGGCATCGTAGCGTGCCGTCACTCTCAGGTTGGTCTCGTAAGCGGCGGACTTGAGCGCTTCCTGATACTGCTCCGGCAGCTTGTTCCACTCGTCCAAGTTTATCTGGACCTCCACGGATGAGCCGGGGTCCCACCAGCCTGGATAGTAGTAGTTGGTTGAGACCTTATGGAAGTTCATCTTTTCATCTTCGTAGGGCCCAATCCACTCGGCGGCGTCGATTGCCCCACTCTCCAGAGCCTGGAAGATCTCGCCACCCGGCAACATTTGCGCGGTAACGCCCAGCCGTTCCATCACCTGGCCGGCCATGCCGGGGATGCGCATTTTCAACCCTGGCAGGTCAGAGAGGGAGTTTATTTCCTTGTTGAACCAGCCGCCCATCTGCGCGCCGGAGTTGCCGACGGGGAACTGCATGATATTGAAACGGGAATCATAGGCTGCATGAAGTATTTCCAAACCGCCGCCTTCATACAGCCATGCGTTCTGCTGACGGGCTGTCAGACCGAACGGGAGGCCTGTGCTAAAGGCGACTACAGGACCTCTGTCGGCATAGTAGTGGGAGACTGTATGACCGATGGGGACGCTTCCCTCTTCGACGACGTTCAATACTTCCAGGGCGGAAGCCAGCTCACCGGCCGGGCGGGGCTGGATCTTGAACTTGCCGCTGGTTAAGGCTGCGACGCGTTCGGCAACCAAGTGCGCGCTCCAGAATATCGAGTCCAGATCCGGCGGCCAGCTGGTCGCCATTGGCCACTCGATGGCCGGCAGGCTAGTGTCTTCCGCCACCGCGCTCTCGACCTGAACCGGGGGCATGAATCCGGCCTGCTCACAGCCAGCGACGCCCAGTGCGGCAGCGCCGGTCGCGGTCAGTTTCAAGAAACTTCTCCGCTCCATCGCGAGTTTCTCCTTCCCCTGCGCATCAGCAGGAAGATCCATACAAGTAGTCGCCATCAGCCCTCAAATTGAACAAAACGGGAGAGCGCAGTGGAACGCTCTCCCGTCTACTGAGACTTCAACTATTGGAAAAAGAGGTGCGCTTCATTGGCGCGCTTTAGCGGCTTCGGCCCACGTATTGCAGGTAGCCGCGCTCGGCCAGACCATGCCAGGACTGAATCGCGCTACGGAAGGCGGACCATTCTTTGAAGATCGAAGCGAATTCAGCGTCCCCGGCAGCGGTCTCGTCGAACAGCTCGAACGCGGACTCTTCGGAGGCCTGCATTACGTCGTCGGGGAAGGGCAGCATCGTGATGTCGGCGTCGTTGATCAGGCGGCTCAGGGCAGCAGGGTTCTTAGCGTCGTAGCGCGCCATCATGGTTGCATTGGCGGCGTAGGCGGCAGTCTTGAGGACTTCCTGATACTGCTCCGGCAGCTTGTTCCACTCGTCCAGGTTGATCTGGATTTCGAGGGATGGGCCCGGCTCCCACCAGCCCGGGAAGTAGTAGAAGCTGGCTGCTTTGTGGAAGCTCAGTTTTTCGTCATCGTAGGGGCCGACCCACTCGGCTGCGTCGATGGCGCCGGTCTGCAGGGCCTGGAAGATCTCGCCGCCGGGGAGGACCTGGACGGTTACGCCGAGGCGATCCATGACGCGGCCACCGAGGCCGGGGATACGCATCTTCAGGCCTTCCATGTCGGCGACTGAGTTGATCTCCTTGTTGAACCAGCCGCCCATCTGAACGCCAGTGTTGCCGGCCGGGAACTGGATGGTATTGAATTTCTCGGCGTAGACGGTTTGCAGCATTTCGAGGCCGCCGCCCTCATAGAGCCAAGCGTCCTGCTGGCGGGAGGTGAGGCCAAAGGGCATGGCAGTGCCGAAGGCTGTGATGGGGCTCTTGCCTACGTAGTAGTAGGAAGCTGTGTGGCCGATGGGCACTGCGCCCTCTTCGACGACGTTCAGCACTTCAAGACCTGGGGCGAGCTCACCGGCGGCGCGGGCTTCGATCTTGAATTTGCCCTGCGTCATGGCCAAGACGCGCTGAGCGACTGTCTCAGCGCCACCGAAAATCGTGTCCAGGGCGGGCGGCCAGCTGGTGGCCATCTGCCATTTAATCTCAGGCAGGGTTGAATCCTCTGAAACGGCGCCTTCGAGCTGGCCCGGCGTCATGACACCGGCCTGCTCACAACCGGCGACGGTGAGGGCGGCTGCGCCTACGGCACCTGTTGCCGCCACTTTCAGGAATCTTCGTCGATCCATTTCAGTTTTCTCCTTCCTCTTTAAATCTTTCAAAAAGGCGTTAATTTGAGGGGCACCGTCATTGTACTCAGGCGGGGGAATTCTGACAAGAGTCAGTCAACATTAGACAGTACCCTGAGCGGATGAAGATCCGGCGCTTGGCGTATTTTCTGCGTGAAGTCGGGGTCGAATCTGGAGCAGGGTGGCCGTCAAGAGCCAGAACAGCGGGGGAGCAACGCGAGTCGAGTGCAGGGCTTATTCATGTGAACTCCAGTCCTGGCCGTCCAGATGGGCGCCGAAGGACATATAGGCGACGGTGCCGCCGTCGACATAGATTGTCTGTCCGGTGACGAAGTCGGCGCCGTCGGAGGCGAGAAAGGCGGCCACATGGCCGATGTCGGCGGGTTCGCCCAGGCGGCCCCAGGGTACCGTGGCTTCGAAGATGGCGGGGTTGTAATCGGGAATGTCTTCGAAGTAGCGGGGCACTTCGATGAGGCCTGGGGCGATGGCGTTGACGCGCACCTTTTGCGGGGCAAGCTCGACGGCCAGGTGGCGGGTGAGGGCGGCGACTGCGCCTTTGGTGGCGGCGTAGACGGCGTAATCGGGGACACCGGCGTAGGTATGGACTGAGGCAAGGTTGATCACGGAGCCGCCGCCAGCTTCCTGCATGTAGGGCAGCGCGCGTTGGATGCAGAAAATCTGACTGCGCACGTTAATGGCGAACAGTTTTTCGAAGTGGTCGGGGGTAACGTCAGCGATTGGGCGCGTTTCGGTCAGGCCGGCGTTGTTGACGAGAACATTCAGGCCGCCGAGGTGGTCGGCGGCGGCCTCAACGACCTGAGCGCATATTTCTGCGGACTGCGTAAAGTCGCCTTGCACGGCTGCGGCGGTTCCTCCGGCGGCTTGAATCTGGGCAACGGCTGCAGCCGCGCCCTCGTCGCTGAAGGGGTAGTGGCAGACGACGGATGCGCCGCGGCGGCCCAGTTCGAGGGCGATGCCCTGGCCGATGCCGCCGCGATCGACGCCGGTAACGAGTGCCTTCTTGCCGGCAAGCGAATTCTTGTCGCTCATTTCACCTCTCCAGCATCTGGGTTGCGCTCCGGGAGGAGAGACTCGGGGGAGGTTTTCGCGCTGCCCCTATCGTACTGAACCATGACTAAGGTTTGCCTGCGCGTTGCTTGAGGTAGGCAAGGCTGTGTTGGATACCGCCGACCGGGTCGCCGGCGCCGCGGAATTCGAAAATGTAGTAGACGCGTTGGGGCAGCTGATCGAGCGCGTTGAGAATCTCGGCAAGAGGCAGGACGCCTGTGCCGAGGGGGGCCGGAGGGTCAGCCGGGTTGGCTGTTTTGTCCTTCAGATGGGCGGCGATGATCTTGTCTGACAGGGCATCGATCGCTTCGACGACGTCCTGGCCATGGTTGGGGTAGTTTCCCATGTCGAGATTGTTACGGAGTGCGGGAGAGGCCAGTCGGGAGAGCGCTCCGTGGACTTCTGCCAAGGTGCCGCCGGGCGTGCGGGCGTAGTTTTCGAGGGCAATCGTGGTGTTGCGTGCGGCGGCGTAGTCGACGACCTGCTTGGCGCGAGCCCAGGCTGCCTGGTCGCCTGCTGGCGGCGTGGGACCGGGGAAAAAGCGGACGATCGGCGCGCCCAAGGTTGCGGCGGTGTCGATGTCCTGGCGCAGTTGCAGGGTGGACTCATTTGTGTCGAAGAGCGTGGCCTGTGTTGCGTAGGTGACCAGAAGGCGGGCATCGGCGATGCGGCGGGCGGCTTCGGCTACTTCGGCGTCAAGCCGCGGCCATGTCTCGCGGCGTAACTCCACGCCGTCGGCGCCGGTCAGAAGGGCAATTTCGATCAGGTCCCAGACTGAACGCTCGCCGTTCTTGAGCTCGTCCTCCAACTGCATGGCGGAGATCAGGATGGGTCGGTGGGCGTGTCCGTCTGCGCCCGCGGCGGGTGTGGGATGTGCTGATTGGCTGGTCAATTTGGCCTCACTCGGAATGCTGGAGTTAAGAGGGGAGCGTAGTGCAGCGACAATGTCCGGGAGCAGGAGACAACGCCGTGCGCCGGCTCACTTACAGGGCCTTGGGAGGGGATTTCCCCCCACCAGGTTTTTCCCCGACGGTAAGCCGGCGCGGAAGCCTGCTGAATTTGCTCAGCCTGCGGTTGTCCACTCCGGATCCGGCTGAATCGTCGTCTCGGGGGGAGGGCCGGGATCGGGGCGGCCGCTGCCTTCGAGGCGGCTGATGAGTTGAACGGTCATGTCGCCTTCGACCAGGCACTGGCAGGACAGGCGCACACCGGTCAGTTCCTTTTCGGCCAGTTTCTCTTTTTCGGCGACGGTCATCTGTGCGGGTTCGCCGTCGACGAAGGCAACGCGGCAGGTGGTGCATTTGCAGTTGCCGCCACAGGCATGCAGCTGATCGACGGATGCGTCCTCTGTTAAAGCGAGAACGAGACGTTTGCCTGCCTGCACATCGAACGTGCCAACATTTTCAACTGTCAGTTTCGGCATGAAATAAAGCTCCTGTGCTTGTTAAGTGTCGGACTGAAAGTTCGCCTGCATTTGGTTTTCAATGGCCTTGCGCCACCCTCACTGCGTCCAAGTTGGCGGGCTCGACGGAGAAGGCCGCTGACCAAGTCCAATCAGTTGCTTCGTGCAAATGATTTCGTCATTTTCTCATATTTCCTGCGCAAACACGAAGAGAAGATCATTGACGTTTGTCTGAGTGGGGCCGGTCAGGAGCAGGTCGGCGGCGGCTCGCAGGTAAGGATAGGCATCGTGGCGGCGGAGATGGTCGGCGGCGGAGAGGCCGGCGTCCTTGCCGCGTGCTACGGTGCCGCTGTCGGAGATTCCGCCGGCGCTGTCGGTGGGGCCGTCGGTGCCGTCGGTCGCGAGTGAGACGATGGTCAGCCCTGGCAGATTCTGCAAAGCGAGGGCGGCGGCGAGGGCGAGCTCCTGGTTGCGGCCGCCCTGGCCGGGGTTGTCTCCGAGGCTGACGGTGGTCTCGCCGCCGAGGATGAGGCAGGCGGGGGCGGGCGCGGGCAGTCCGCTGTCTTGCACTTCACGGCCCAGGCCGACGAGCACTTTTGCGACTTCGGCGGCCTCGCCTTCGACGTATGTCGAGAGCAGCATCGTGTTGTAGCCGAGCTCGGTTGCCTTGGCGAGGGCGGCGTTGGCGGCGGTGCGGTTGTCGGCGACGACAAGGGTGTTGCTGTCGGCGAAGACGGGATCGCCCGGTTTGGGCGTGTCAGGGATGTGGCCGGCGAGCCCGGCCTGCAGGCGGTTGCGTATGGCCGCGGGCAGGGCGGTGGTCAGGCCGTATTTTTCGACTAAGGCCCATGCGTCGGCCCAGGTGCTTACGTCTGGGACGGTGGGGCCGCTGGCGATGACATCGAGAGGGCTGCCGATGACGTCGCTGAGGGCGAGTGTCAGCAGGGTAGCTGGCGCGGCGGAGCGGGCCAGCTGGCCGCCCTTAACGGCGCTGGTGTGTTTTCGGAGGCAGTTCATCTCGTTAATGGTTGCGCCGCAGGCCAGGAGGGCGTCGGTCATGGCTTGCAGGTCGGACAGGGTGAGGGCTGGGTGGGTGTGACCGGTGTTGTCGGTGGTCTCGCCTGCGGGCGCCACCAGGAGAGCGGAACCTCCGCCGGAGAGCAGGGCGATTACCAGGTCGTCTGCGTCGGCCTGCTCGACGAGGGCAAGCATTTCTTTGCCGGCGAGGGCGCCAGACTCGTCGGGAATGGGATGACCGGCCTCCACGATGCGGATGTGGGAGGGCGTCGCGGAGGACGGGTCGGCGGGCTGGGCATGGTCGTATTTGGTTACCGCGAGGCCGCTGCTGATGCGGTCGTGGAGAAGGGATTCGACGGCGCTGGACATGGGCGCGGCGGCCTTGCCGACGGCGACGACGAAGATGCGGCGGTAGCGGCGCAGGTTGTAAGTCAGCGCGGGCGCGCGGGCGGAGGGGTCGGCGACGGTCAGAGTTTCGCCCTGGCGTTGGAGGAGGTTTTGCACGGCGGCGAAGGGGTCGACGGCATCGAGGGCAGCGTCGAGGACGGCCAGGATTGGAGTGCGGGTGGCCGGATCGGGCGTGAGAACGGACTGGTCGAAGCGGGTCATTCTATTCTTGTCTTTGGCCTGGCGAGAAGCAGTTCAACGGTCTCGAAATGGTTTGTTCGACAGACCCAGCTCTTCTCTGTTGGGCAGTGAGCGCTTATTGCGATTCTCCAGCAGAATCCTTTTCCGGTTCTTCCACTTGTCCGCATGGCAAGCGAGAAGGGCCAAAATGTTGACCCTTCTTGTTCTCAACATTCACAGGCGGCTGAATTTCTGGAGGCCGTCGTCGACCTGGACCTGGCCAACGTAGAGGTCGCCGTGGGAGTCGGCCCAGATGCCGTGCGGGCAGGCTTTGAATTCGCCGGGTTTGTCGCTGGGCTGTGCGCCGCCCCAGTGGCTGAGGAGCTCGCCGTCGAGGGTCCATACGCTGACGCGCTGCTCGAGCTCGGCGACGTAGACGACTTCGCCATCGGGGTCGAAGTAGATGGTGTCGGGTTTGAGAAGGCCGGTACGCTCTTCGAGGAAGTTGCCGTCGGTGTCGAAGAGCTGAATGCGGTCGTTGGTGCGGTCGCAGACCCAGACGCGGTCGTCCTTGTCGAGGCGGACGCAGTGGGAGAGGGTGAACTGGCTGGGGCCTTCTCCCCAGTCGCCCCAGGAGAGGATGTGTTCGCCGGCGGCGGAGTATTTGTGGACGCGGGCGTTGTCGTAGCCGTCTGAGATGAAGAGGTCACCGTTGGAGGCGACTGCGAGATCGGTGGGGAGGCGGAAGGGGTCGCCGGGGGCGCCTTCCTGACCGGGCGTGCCGATAGTCATGACGAGCTCGCCCTGGGAGTTGAACTTGAAGATACAGTGGGTTTCACGTTCGGTGCACCAGACGTTGTCTTCGCTGTCGATGAAGATCCCGTGGGCATCTTCGATGACGTCTTCGCCCCAGGAGGCGAGGAAGTTGCCGTCGCGATCGAAGACGACGAGGGGATGTTCGCTGCGGGAGTAGACAAAGACGCGGTCCTGGGAGTCGCAGGCGACTGCGGCTACCCAGCCGAATTGCCAACCTGCGGGCAGTTTGGCCCAGTTTTCCACTACTTGGTACTGATAGGCGCCTGTTCCGAACGGCATGGCAATCTCCTTTGCCTGGTTGAGTTCCGCCGCGGGTGCGGCGTGGAATTTGATTCTCTTGATAAACGAGACCCTTTGAGCCGCGAAGTTACTGGGAGGGCCGCGAAGAACACCTTTTTAACCACGGAGGGCCACAGAGGACCACTGAGTACATCTTTCTTTTGTTCGCGAAGTCTCGCGAAGGGCCACTGAGGACCACGGAGAACACCTTTGTTTGATCCGTGAATTTACGCGAAGGGGGCTCGAAGAACACCGGAAGCGTATTGGGTGTTCTTTGGGTGGTTGCGTGGGCATTCACGGATCTGCTTGCTTTGCATTGGAAATTTGCTGTTCTGACATACTTCAAGGAGGCTTAGTCGTCCCAAGCTTGGACGGCGATTTTGATTACTTGCTCGTCGCCGAGGCGGTAGGTTCCGTCGAGGGCGTGGAAGCCGTCGCCTACGCGTTCGAGTGGCAGTTTGTGGCTGACCATGTCGCCGTAGGGGAATTCGTTTTTCTCAAGGATGGGCAGGCCGCGCACGAAGTGCTCGTAGGTGCTGCCCCAGACGGCCTCGAAGGTCAGGTTTTTGCGCATGAGGAGCTGGTTGATGTTGAAGTCGATGGAGCCCATATCGACGAAGTGGCCGACCTCGACGTAGGTGCCGCTTTGGCGCACGTAGCCCAGTCCTTCGGGGGTGGCGGCGAGGAAGCCGGAGCATTCGAATACGATGTCGGCGCCGCGCTTGAGCGGTGTGTGCCAGTAGACCTGTTCGGTGCGCTCTTCTGCGCTGGTGACCTCTTCGATGTTGATGGTCACATCGGCGCCGTATTCTTTGGCGAGTTCAAGGCGCCGGGCGGGGCCGCCGACGACGATGATGTTGGCCGCGCCCATCTGTTTGGCGCAGAGGAGGGTTACGAGGCCGATGGCGCCGCTGCCCTGGACGACGACGGTATCGCCGAGCTGCACTTTGCCGCGCATGGCGGCGTGGACGCCGATTGTGTAGGGTTCGGTGAGGACGGCGACTTCGGGTGAGCAGTCGGTCTTGAGAATGCAGGTATTTTCGAAGCCCAGATAGATGTAGTCGGCGAATCCGCCGTAGAAGTGGGGGGCGACGTCGGGGGTATCGTAGAAACCGTATGCGCCGTAGCCGCCAGTGCCGGGGGAGAAGATGACGCGGTCGCCTTCTTCGAGGGAGCGGCCGATGTAGTCTTTGGCGCCGCCGGCACCGATGGCCTCGATAACGCCGACATTTTCATGGCCGAGGACCAGTTCGCCCTCGATGCCGTTTTGCCAGTTGTGCAGATCGGTGCCACAGATGCCGGCCAGCTCCTGGCGCAGCAGCACTTTGCCGGGTTCGGGGTCGAGTACGGGGTATTCGCGGATTTCAAAGTCTTGTCCGTGGGCGATTACCGCCCGACCAGTTTTTGCCATGGTATTATCTCCTGCTGCTATTGCGTGAGTTTAGTCGCCCTGTTTATTCAGTCCGCTGATGTGGAGCGGCGGGGCCAGGTAGGTCATAGAGGTATCGGGATATGCATGTTGGACAGATTGATGTCGGGGCACTGACCGGGCTGGTCGGTACCCGGGATTGGGCCCTAGTATACTACAGCCGTAGGGCGAGCGGTAGTCCTATGCAGGGATTGTACAGGGCGGTCGCGGGTGAAGTCGGGCATCGAAGTCGCCTAAGAAGGGCGACCCCGCAGGGGCTGTAGGTACATGACTCCGGGAGTGGTTGGCCGCAGTCGCTGGTCTACGAAATGGGAGAGAGCGCCGCATTTCGGTCCGGAGTCTGGTGCATGCCAGCGGATTCCGCGGCCAGGGTGGAGTCGGTCCTAAGACGGCCACATCGGCGTCGGTTGCGCCTGCGGCGAGGGCCGTTGTAGTAGGGGAGGACTATGGCCTTGGTGCGGTGGTGGCCGAAGGCTTCGTTGTCTTGGGGGGAGGGCGAGGGGGAAGGCGTCGAGGCCATGGGCGACGTTTTCGAGAAGGGAGTTGGGAAAGGGTTGGCCGGGCACAGGGAGCGGGTTGTGGGGGCGGGGGCGTTATTGGGTTGGCGGCAGCTGGCGGCTGGTTTGCAGGGAGGTGGCAGGAAAGAATTCGCTTACACTAGGGCTGAAATTGACGTTGAAGAGGGGGGTTTTCGGCAGACGCGGGGAGGAAAATTACACAGTGGATGTGTAGTTTTACTCTAGCGGCGCCTCTGAAAAGGGGCGCGGGAATTACACAGTGGATGTGTAAATTTGCTCTTGCGGCGACTCTGAAATGGGGCCAGAGATTGAACAGTGGATGCGCAGTTTTTCCCTGTGGCGACTCTGAAATGGAGGGCAGAAATTGAACAGTGGATGTTCATTTTTTCCGTACGGCGACCCCTGAAATGGGGCGCGGAATTTACACAGTGGATGAGTAATTTTGCTCCTGTGGCGATTCTGAAATGGGGTGCAGAAATTACACAGTGGATGTGTAATTTTGCTCCTGCGGCGATCCTGAAACGCGGCGCAAAAATTGAACAGTGGATGTTCAATTTTTCTCCTGTGGCGGGGCTTGAATTGAGGCAGGTTGCACAAAGAAATTATATAATTTTGTTAAAGAGGCGGAGTTCGGATTAGGGGCAGAAATTCGACAGTGGGTGTGCAGTTTGCGCGGGTGATGATGTTCTGGGTGTGCGGGGGATTGACCTTGTAGGGCACTCACGGGGGATGCCCTTACTGAGTTTGGCGGTGGAGGAAACGGTAAGGGTGGAAAGCGGAGGTGGCGAGTTGGCGTGCTACAATGGAGTCCTGTTTTTTGGGGGGATCGGCTCGTTTGGGGGGAGGTCACGTGTCGGAATCAGGTGGAGCGAGTGCGGCGGACGGAGACGGGGGGACGGTGGCGATGGGACGCGAGCAGGCGGAACGGGGGGCAGAGATACAGGAGGCGCGGACGCGGCTGGAGGCTGAGAGGAGGCGCATACAGGAGGAGATCAGCAGGTATCCGGCGCCGATTGCGGGGTGTGATGAGCAGTTCAATTATCTGCTGGAACGGCGGTCGGAGGTGCGGCGGGAGCTGGCGCGGTTGGTGGAAGAGGAGGGCTTGGGGGAACGGTAGCTGGGCAGCATGTGGACTCAGGTGGAGCGGGGAGTGGGCGGCGTATTGCGTATTGCGTATTGCGTATTGCGTATTGCGTATTGCGTATTGCGTATTGCGTGTTGCGTGTTGCGTGTTGCGTGTTGCGTGTTGCGTATTATTTTGGATGCGGGGTGCGCAGGGCGCGGGGATGGACCAGTTGGGGGGTACGCTTTCGGGACCGCACGGGTGGCGGCGGCGTTTGGGGGGAGGAGGACGCAGCCGGGGGATCGGCTTGTGCGACGGGCTGTGTGCGGGTGGCTGAATTGAGGCTAGACCCCGCATGTCCTTTTTTTGCAGAGGGCCGATGTTATTCGAGCTGACGGATAACCGAGACCACTTTGCCCTTGACGCTCACTTCGGCGGCGGGCAGGAACATTTCGGGATAGCTGGGGTTGGCCGGCTGCAGTCTGACCTGGTCGCCTTCGAGAAAGAAGTGTTTGAGGGTGGTCTCGTTCTGGGTGTCGATCCAGGCGGCGACCATTTCGCCGTTTTCGGCGCGCTCCTGGTGCCGCAGGATGACGATGTCGCCGTCGAGGACGCTGGCGTCGATCATGGAGTCGCCCTGGACGCGGAGGGCGTAGAGCTGATCAGGATTGCGGTAGAGGGTCTCGTTGAGCTCGAGCCATTCGTCGGCGGTGTAGTGGTCGGCGGTCTCGACCTGGATAGGCTCGCCGGCAGCGATGTAGCCGAGGACGGGTACCTGGAAGAAGGTGAAGGCGGAGCCGTCGGCGGCCTGTTGGGCAGCGGGTGCGCCGGCGAGGTCGGCGGCAAGGCCTGCTTCCTGGAGGCGGGCCCAGTCGAGGCTGAGGCCGCGGCTGACTTCTTTCTCGCGCCTGATCAGCTTGTCCCGCTCCAGTTTGGTAAGGTTGTATTTGACGACGGAGGTGCTGGAGATACTGCAGGCGGTGCCGATGTCGCGGATAGAGGGCGGGTAGTTGTTTTCCTCGACGAATTCGGCGATGAAGGCGAGCATGCTCTTTTGGCGTTCGGAAAGTTTCATGTTCTTGCTCCTTTCGGGTTGATTAGGGATGGTTGGCGTTTGTCTGTGTTGAGAATTGCGAGATCATTGGTTGGGTTTCTTGTTGCAGGTTATAGGGAACACCTTTTTAACCACGGAGGGCCACAGAGGACCACGGAGAACACCTTTCTTAAGCCATTCAGGGCCGCCACTGTTTCTTGATGTGTGTATAGGTGGACGGTTTTCCCAATTTTCACGGGTATTTCCCAATTCATATCCCAATTATACAAGAACATCTGTGCGGTGTCAAGTCCTTGCGCGCACGAATGTTCCAGCGGGGGGAGGAACTGCAGGGGGAACTGCGGGGGAACGGCAGGGGAACTGCAGGGGAACTGCCGTCGGGACTGACGGTAGGGGGAGGAGACATTGTTGGCTAAACACCTTTCTCTAGAAACATTGCTGGGGAAGAATTAGCACGGTGGTCTAGTAAGGGCGGGGCGTTGCGGGGGCGCAGCCCCCGCACAAGGGAGGGCCGAAGGCCCGAACGCACAACTGCAGTGGTCAGTGGTCAGTGGTCAGTGGTCAGTGGTCAGTGGTCAGTGGTCAGTGGTCAGTGGTCAGTGGTCAGTGGTCAGTGGTCAGTGGTCAGTGGTCAGTGGTCAGTGATTTGTGGTTAGTAGACTATAGGGGGTAGGGGTTGATGAGGCTTACATTTCATGGGGCGGCGCAGGAGGTGACGGGGTCGATGCACCTGCTGGAGGTGAACGGGCAGCGTATTCTGCTGGACTGCGGGCTGTTTCAGGGGCGGCGGGGCGATACGTATGCGCGCAATCTGAACTTTCCGTGGGAGCCGGCGTCGATCGACTGTGTGGTGCTGAGCCACGCTCACATCGACCATACGGGGAAGCTGCCGAACCTGGTGAAGCAGGGGTTTGGCGGAAATGTGTGGTGCACGGCGGCGACGCGGAATTTGTCGGCATACATGCTGATGGACAGCGGTTACATCCAGGAGAAGGATGTGGAGTATCTGAATCGCAGGCGGAGCCGCAGGGGGGAGCCGCCGGTGGAGCCGATCTACACGCAAGATGATGCGAGGGATACGCTGCCGCTGTTTGTGAGCGTGGGCGAGGGGCGGCCTGTGCCGATCGCGAACGGGGTGACGCTCACTTTCCGGAACGCGGGGCATATTCTGGGTTCATCGTTTGTGGAGCTGAATGTCGAGGAGTTCGCGAGCGGGAAGACCTGGCGGCTGGTGTTCAGCGGGGATCTGGGTCGGGAGGAGATCGCGCTGCTGCGGAGCCCAGCGACGGCGAGGGCGGCGGACCTGCTGATCATGGAGAGCACGTACGGGGCGCGGCTGCACGGACGGTACGATAAGGCGCTGAGGCGGTTGCGGGAGGTGGTTTGCGAGACGGCGCGGCGGCGAGGGAAGGTGATTATACCCTCGTTCGCGGTGGGACGGAC
Organism: Caldilineaceae bacterium; assembly: GCA_958295845.1. Taxonomy (GTDB): domain Bacteria; phylum Chloroflexota; class Anaerolineae; order Caldilineales; family Caldilineaceae; genus Bin5. The sequence continues at coordinate 1,072,061 of OY282376.1, read as the reverse complement.
GCAGGAGATCGTGTTCGCTCTGAACCAGCTGGATGCGAGCGGGGATATCCCGGAGATCCCTGTGTTTGTGGACAGCCCGCTGGCGGTGAACGCGACGGATGTGTTCCGGATGCATCCTGAGTCGTGGGACACGGGTGTGCAGACTTTTCTGGAGGATGGGCGGCGGCGAAGCCCGTTTGACTATCCGCGGATTGAGTATGTGCGGGAGGTGCGGCGGAGTAAGCAGTTGAATCATCTGAGGGAGCCGGCGATTATCATCAGCGCGAGCGGGATGGCTGAGAGCGGGCGGATTCTTCACCATCTGAAGAACAATATTACGCGTGCGGAGAACACGGTGTTGTTTGTAAGCTTTCAGGCGCAGCATACGCTGGGGCGGCGCATTCTGGAGGGGAGCGAGAGGGTGAGGATTTTTGGGGAAGAGTACGAGGTGCGGGCGGAGGTTGCGCGGATCAATGGGTATAGCGCGCACGCGGACCAGGCGGAGCTGGTGGCGTGGGCGTCGCATTTTGACAGGGAGCGGCTGCAGAGGGTCTTTCTGGTTCATGGGGAGCCGGAGGGGGCGGGCGCACTGGCGGGTAGGCTGCGGGAGGATGGGCATGGTGATGTGGTTGTGCCGGCGTTGCATGAGGCATTTGAGTTTTAGGGGGGTTTTTGACGGCGACGGCAACTTCTTTTAACCACGGAGGACACGGAGGGGCGCGGAGAACGGCAACGGCAACTTCTTTTTGCCACGGAGGACACGGAGGGGCGCGGAGAACGGCAACGGCAACTTCTTTTTGCCACGGAGGACACGGAGGGGCGCGGAGAACGGCAACGGCGACTTCCTTTTGCCACGGAGGACACGGAGGGGCGCGGAGAACGGCAACGGCAACTTCTTTTGTCCACGGAGGGCCACTAAGGGCCACGGAGAACGGCAGCGGGAGCTCCTTTGTCCGCGGTGGGACGCGAAGAGGAGCGTTTGTGGCTGCAGGTTTGACGCTTGGAGGCTTTGGGTATTTTTGTCAGCAGCCGGCCAGGAAGTTGGCGCCGTGTAGGATTCCCCATTTTTCGGATTCTTCGGCGCCGTTGAAGTTGGAATCTTCGAGCTCGATTGAGACTGCGCCGTTGTAGCCGTTTTCGGCGAGGATGCGCAGTCCTTCGTTCCAGCGGAAGAGGCCCTGGCCGGGTATGGTGTAGCGCCAGCTGTGGGCGCCGTAGGCGATGCGCTCGACGAAGGTGGCCGGCTGTTCGTGGCCGTATTCGTAGAGGTTATCGGCGATGATTTCGGTGTCTTTGCCGTGCACGTGGCGGACGCGATCGACGAATTCGGTGAGGAAGCGCAGGGGGTCGATGCCCATGCGGATCAGGTGGGAGGGGTCGTAGTTGACGCTCATGGCAGGTGAGGGGACGTCGCGGAAGAAGGCGCGGTAGGACTCGGGCGTGCAGCAGAGGGCGCCGGGGCCGGGCCAGCCTTCGATGACGTAGTGGGAGCCGCTTTCTTCTAGGACGCCGGCGAGCGCGGCGAAGCTCTCGACCATGTAGCCGTGGTTTTCGATGCGCGGCAGGGCGGGGTCTTCGGGCAGCATGACGGCGAAGAAGTTCTGGGGGCCGCTGGCTGTGCAGGAGCGAATGCTGTCGCTGTTGCGGGCGAGGGCTTCGGCGCGGCGGGCGGGGTCGGCGGCGATCATGCCTCTGTTGTCGGGCAGGTCGATGGAGCCGATGCGGAGGCCTGCCTCTGAGACCGCATTGACGGCAGCAGGGGAATCGGTCGTCAGGTCGATGACCTCCAGGCCGTTGGCGACGGTCCATTCCACGAGCGAGGGGATATCTCGCTGCCAGTTGACGTTGACTTGGCGGAAGCCGATGGGGAAGTTGCCTGTTCGCGTTTTCATTGGGTAGGTCCTCTGGAATCGGTTAATGAAAGTGCCGCGTAATTATGACACATACTTTGTGGATAGGCTCATATTGCGGGAGAGAGCGGTTGCATGGATTTTTATGACGAAGAGAAGAACGTCGAATCATACGTGCAGACTGCGGAGGGCTACGACGGAAGAGAACTGGTAGATGTTTTGAAGAAGCACCTGTCGCCGGGCTCGACGGTGCTGGAGTTGGGCATGGGGCCGGGAAAGGACGTGGCCCTGCTGGCGGAGGCGTTTGCCGCGACCGGATCGGACCGGTCGGAGGCGTTTTTGCGCCGCTATTGCCGGGACCATCCGGATGCCGATGTATTGCTGCTGGATGCAGTGACGCTGGAGACGGAGCGACGTTTCGACGCCATTTATTCGAACAAAGTGCTGCATCACCTGCGTGTGGAGGAACTGCGGAAATCTCTACGACTGCAGGCGGCGAGAGTGAATGGGAACGGCCTGGTATTGCACTCCTTCTGGTACGGTGAGGGAACGGAAGAACACCACGGGCTGCGGTTCACTTATTACACAGACGCGTCGCTTACAGCGGTCATCGGCCCAGAGTTCGACAAGGTTGCGTGTGCCCGGTACACGGAGATAGACGAGGGGGATTCGTTGTGGATTCTACTGCGCCGGTCCTGCAGTGTTTAGTCTACTCCTGTGCTTAGTCTACTCCTGTGCTTAGTCTACCCCAGTGCTTTGTCTACCCCTGTGCGGTAGGGCGGGTGGGATCGGTGATCCAGTCGCTCCAGGAGCCGGGGTAGAGGCGGGCTTCGCCGATGCCGGCGTGTTGGAGGGCGAGGGCGTTGTGGCAGGCTGATACACCGGAGCCGCAGTAGAAGATGACTTCGGACGGGGGCCTGTTGCCCATGAGCTCGCTGAAGCGGGCGGCCAGCTCGTCGGGTTGGAGGAAGAGGCCGTCGCGCAGGTTGCCGGATTGGGGCAGGTTGGAGGCGCCGGGGATATGGCCGCCGATGGGGTCGTGGGTCTCGTTTTCGCCGCGGAAGCGGTCTGCGGCGCGGGCGTCGATGACGAGTGCGCCGCCGCTGGCGGTTTTTCTGAGCATTTCGGCGGCGTCGACGACCAGTTCGGGGCGGGGGCTGGCTGTGAAGCTGCCTGGTTGCGGAGATTCTTCGCCGCTGCGGGTGGGCAGACCTGCGGCGGTCCAGGCGTCCCAGCCGCCGTCGAGGACGGCGACGGAGTCGTGGCCGACCCAGCGCAGCATCCACCACATGCGGGAGGCCATGCTGCCGCCGCTGGCGTCGTAGAGGACGACGCGTGTGTTGTTGCTGATGCCGAGGCGGGCGAGGGTGCGGGCAAATTCGTCCGGGTCGGGGAGGGGATGACGGCCGCCTGTGCCGTCAGGCAGGATGGGTCCGGACATGTCCTCGTCGAGGTGGGCGTAGGATGCGCCGGGGATATGGCTTTGGGTGTAGGCGCGGCGGCCGGCTTCGGTGTCGCTGAGGTCGAAGCGGCAGTCGACGATGCGCAGGTTGGTTGTGTCGGCGTCGGCTAGTTGGGAGCAGGTGATGAGGGTGTGGAACTGTTGGTCTTGTTGGTTTGGCATCTGGAGGACTCCTGTCTATGTTACTGCGATCGGACGCGAGGGACTGTTTGGAACACCTTTTTAACCACGGAGGGCCACTGAGGACCACGGAGAACATCTTTCTCTTTCCGCGGAGGGAGGCTTAGAACACCTCTTTTTTTCCACGAAGGACCACTAAGGGCCACTAAGAACACCTCTCTTAACCACGGAGGGCCACTGAGGACCACGGAGAACACCTTTCTCTTTCCACGGAGTGAGGCTAAGAACACCTCTTTTTTCCACGAAGGACCACGAAGGGCCACTAAGAACACCTTTCTTAACCACGGAGGCCCACTGAGGACCACGGAGCACACCTTTCTCGTTCGGAGATGGCGGGTAAGAACACCTTTTTATATTGCTGCGTGCGGTGTACATGTGCGGCGTTGATATTGGGCGCTTGGCGGTGGTCATTGTATCTCTGGCGGACCTGCTGGATGGGAGGCATATGGTCGTATCGGCGTGTCTTAAGGGCGGGGCGTTGCGGGGGCGCAGCCCCTGCACAAGGGAGGGCCGAAGGCACGACCGCCCAAAAATGCGAGGGGAGAGAAATCGCTCTGAGCGCTTCGCTCGGGGGCGGAAGTTGACTGGGCTGTGTGGTCGCCATTTTTCTATTGTTGCAGGTCGTCGAAGAGGATGGCGTGGACGACTTTGGGGCCGTGGACGCCCATGGTCAGGTAGCCTTCGAGGTCGGCGGATTTGCTGGGGCCGGTGATGATGGAAAGGTTGCGGCTCTGGCGCAGGTAGTTGTCGAGTTTGCCGGCGTGACGCATCTGGGCGAGCCAGTCTTCGCCGGTGGCGAAGAGTTTGCTGAAGGGGATGACGACCAGGTGGCGGAAGGGTGTCAGGCTGGCGGCGCGGGCGTTGGCGCCGCGGCCACCGACGACGAAGGAGCCGGTGCTGGCAAAGGCGGCTTCGACGGTGGTGATGCCGGCGCGGACGGTGCGAATGCTGTCGCGCTGCTGGGGGTCGTGCAGGTCGGTCGGTTCGATCAGTTTGAAGCCGACTTCTTTGAGGATGACGGACAACCCTTCGATTTGTAGCTGATCGAGCGGCCAGCAGAGGACCTGCCAATCCTCCGGGCGTTCGGCGTCTACGGTCTTGCGGGCGGCCTGTTCTTCTTCGAGCCAGAGCTGCAAGCGTGAGACGACGGACAGGCGGGCTTCGGTGACGGTTTCGAGCAGTTCGCAGCTGCCTTTTACGGCGTGCAGCTCCTGCTGGAAGCGTTGGGCCTGCGCCCAGATATCGGCGGGGGCGTGGGTGACGGTCATGCGCTCGGTGTGGGTGAGCGGTTCGCTGTGCGCGGGCGGGAAGGGCAGGTGGGGCTGGCTCAGGGTCTCGCGGAGGCGGGTCAGGATTGTATCACGTACGGTCATTTGTCTTCAGTCCAGAGTATAGCGTGCCGGGGCGTTTGGGAAGCGTTTTCACGTTTGCCCCTGCAGTTTTTTGCGTTGGCGCCACCATTGCCGGAAGCTCTTTTTGGCGAAGGGCGCGAAGTCGCGGTATGCGGTCCAGCCGTTCAATGGGGGAGGCATGAGCTTGATGTTGCCGCCGCTCATGCCGGCGTAGAGATTGGAGCCGATGCTGGCCATTTTGCCGAGATTTTCGTAGGTGCGGCGGCTGCTCATGAGGCTGGCATAGCTCTTGATGCCCCAGGCTTCGGACTTGGGCGCGGCTCCCTCCTGCACGAGATCGGAGCGCAGATCGAGGAGAAGGCGGGGCAGGTCGATCTTGACGGGGCAGGCCTCGCGGCAGGCGCCGCAGAGGGATGTGGCGTGGGGCAGATCTTTGAACTGGCCGATTTCGGGGGCCAGGGCGGGTGTGATGACGGCGCCGATGGGGCCGTTGTAGGTACCGCCGTAGGCGTGGCCGCCGATCTCCTGGTAGACGGGGCAGGCGTTGAGGCAGGCGCCGCAGCGGATGCAGAGCAGGGCCTCGCCGTAGCCGCGCGCCAGCATGCGTGAGCGGCCGTTGTCGAGGAGGACGACGTGCACCTGCTCGGGGCCGTCGACATCGCCTTCCTGGCGCGGGCCGCTGGTCATGGAGCAGTAGACGGTGAGCTTCTGGCCGGTGGCGCTGCGGCAGAGGGCCTGGAGCTGGAGGTAGGCGTCTTCGACGGTGGGGACGAGCTTTTCGATGCCCATGACAGCGACGTAGACGGGGGGCATGCTGGAGACCATGCGCCCGTTGCCTTCGTTGGTGACGATGCAGATGGTGCCGGTTTCGGCGATGGCGAAGTTGCAGCCGCTGACGCCCATGCCGGCGGCGAAGAACTCCTGGCGCAGTCGTGCGCGGGCCAGGGAGGTCATTTTGGTGGGTTCGCGCGTGGGCGGCATGTCCAGTTTGTTCTGGAATACCTCGGCGATTTCTTCGAGCCGCTTGTGGATGACGGGGGCGACGATGTGGCTGGGGGGTTCGTCGGCGAGCTGGATGATGTATTCGCCGAGGTCCGTTTCGACGACGCGCAGGCCGGCGTCTTCGAGGGCGTGGTTGAGGTGAATCTCCTCGGTTGCCATGGATTTGGCTTTGACGACCAGATCGGCGCTGTTCTGGAGAGCGATATCTCTGACGATGGCTTGGGCGTCGTCGATGCCCTCGGCCCAGTGGACGGTGCAACCGTTGCGGGTCAGGTTCGTCTCCAGCTGCTCGAGGTAGTCGGGCCAGTTGCTGAGAACGTGTTCCTTCATTTTGCGCACTTGCGAGCGCAGCTGTTCTCCTTCGACGGCGCCCATGGCGTCGAGGCGGGCATTGGTCATGCGGTCGGTGGCGTTGCTGACGGCGACGCGTAGATTGGGGTCGTTCAGGGCCTGCTTGACGCGGTCTTTGTAGGGGGCATGGATGTTTACTTGCATCGTATTGGCTTCCTGGTGGCCGGTCGGGAACTGATAGGAGCGGGCACGGTCAGTCGCCCCAACGCCGGGGGTGATCGGCTTGGGCCGGCTCTGGCTGCGATTGCTGACGCAGCGTGCTGCCGAGATGTTCGTTGAGTACTTCGGCGATGTGGTGGGCGCGGCAGGCCACCCCTTCGCGGCTGAGAATGCCGTTGATGTGGGTCATGCAACTGACGTCGCAGAGGACGATGGCGTCGGCGCCGGACTGCTCGGCGTTGCGCGCCTTGGCGCGTCCCATAGCGGCGCTGATGCCGCTGTTCTTGATGGCGAAAAGCCCGCCAAATCCACAGCAGTCGTCGGCGTGGGGGAGGTCGACGACTTCGAGGCCTTCGACGCCGTCGAGCAGTTGGCGAGGTTGTTCGTCGACGCCGAGCTCGCGATAGAGATGGCAACAGGGATGGTAGGTGGCTTTACCCTGCAGTTGGGCGCCGGTGCTGGAGAGGCCGAGGACGTCGACGAGGAATTCGGTGAGCTCGAAGGTAACCGAGGCGAGGCGTTCGGCCTGGTGGGCCAGTTCGGTTTCCTGTGATTCCAGGAAGATCTGCTCAAAGAAGTGGCTTGTCATGGTTGCGCAGCTGCCGGAGGGCGCGACGACGGCATCGACTTCGCCGTTTTCCACGAGCGGCCCGAAGATGGCGAGGAAGCGGCGGGCCAGTTTGCGGGCCTCGTCGCGATAGCCGGCGTTGAATGCCGGTTGGCCGCAGCAGGTCTGCTCCTCGGGGAAGATTACTTCGATGTCGTTCTTTTCGAGCAGTTCGCAGGAGGCTATGCCAACGCCGGGGTAGAGCATGTCGACCATACAGGTGACGAAGAGGGCGACGCGTTTGGGTCTTTGTTCGAAGGTGGCTTTGTGCATGACGGAATAGTGGTCGGTGGTCAGTGGTCGGTGGTCAGTGGTCGGTGGTCAGTAACTGCAGTATTCGGTAGTCGGACGGCGCTACTTGGAAATGAGTGGCGCCGGTTAGCTGCCCAATGGGATTAGCTCGGTTTGGTAGGGCAGGGTGGTTACTTCCAGACGGCTTTCGTGGACGATACAGTTGACTTCGGTGCGGATGCCGAGCCCTTTGGGCCGGCCGCTGTTGTCGAAGTCGAGATGGGGCAGGTAGATGCCCGGTTCGATTGTGAACATTACGCCGGGGATGAGTGAGCGGCGGTCCTGGGTTTCGACGTTGTCGATGTTGACGCCGTTCCAGTGTGTGTTCGGTCCGAGGCTGTGGCCGGTGCGGTGGAGGATACCCTCGGCGTAACCGGCCTCTTTGATGACTGTGCTGACGGCGTCGTCGACTTGGTAGCCGTGGATTGTTTTGCCGGACTCGAAGGCGGTGTTTATGACGGTTACGGCGGTGTCGCGTGCCTGGGCGACTACATTAAAGACCGTGCTGGCGGCCGGGGGCGGTTGTGCGCCGCAGTAGGCTGTCCAGGTGATGTCGGCGTAGCAGTCGCCGGCGTTGTTTTTCTCTTTGGCCCAGAGATCGATGAGGAGGAGGTCGCCGGGTCGGATTGGGCTGTACTGCTGTTCTGTGGGGGCGTAGTGGGGGAGGGCGGCGTTGCCGTTGACGGCGACGATGGGGTCGTGGTCCCAGGTGAGGTCGGCGGCGCGGAACTGGTCGACGATGAACTGTTGGACTGCGTATTCGGTAATTTCTTGGTGTTGGGCATGGGCCTGGGCTACGAGGGCGAAGGCGGCGTCTTTGGCTGAGAGAACGTGGGCAGCGGCGCGGCGGTGGCTTTCCATCTGTTGGGTCGTGAGTACGGCTTGCACGAGCTGTACGAGGTCGGCGCTGCTGACGACGGTTGCGTCGGTTGCGGCGCGCACCATTTCGAGCGTGCCGGCGTCGACATTGCTGACGTAAGGGATGGCCCCGCGGGGGCTGTATTCCATGGCGACCTTACTGGCGGCGTCCTGCGGCAGGAGGGTCTGCAGTTTACGCTCGATTTCCTGCCAGCCGACGTAGAGGTGAAGCGGGCCGGCCAGTTCGGGGTTGACAGCGCTGAAGGTGGCCTGTTCGATGGCATGGACCAGCCATTGCGGCTCGCCTTCGGCGGGGATCCAGAGAAACCAGCGGCGGGTCCCGGTGGATTCGAGGCCGGCGACGGAGGCGGCGATTGGGTTCTGGCCGCGAAAGTCGTATAGGAGCCAGCCGGCGATGTTGTGCTGGCGCAGGTGGTTGCGGATCGTTTGCAGCGTCAAGAATACCGTCCGTGCATTGTGCCGGTTGGCGCGTGCGGTGTCGCGGCGCGCTAACTGGTGGATTGGAGACGAAGCATCGGGATATGCCGACATTATTCCATGAAGTGGCGATAAGGTCTAATTCCTGGCAGGGGTCGGAATTGGCGCTGGGGATTGGCTGCTGGTGTGGAAAACTGACCGGAACTGGATACCGCGGCAAGGTCTTGTCCATTGATGAGGATATGGTCTGATTCAATGTCGGGAGCGCGTATGGGCTGCGGCTTTTGTGATAGTGTGAGACGGGCTAGCGCGGCAGCTAGTCCGCCAGGACTGGGTCTCAGAGGAGCGCTTCAGCAATGGACCCTTTGCTGGGTCTTACCAGAGGTAGGGGACAGTTTTGCGCGATGTGGGACGGGTGGATTTTGTTGGCGGGAACAACAAGGATTGATGGGCAAAGGGATTGGAGATTGCCCGCCGACAGGTGTGGTCGGAGCGACGGCGCGTTGGGGATCGTTAGCGCTAGTCTTGTAGAAATCCGGTGTGCGGGACGGCGAGATTGGGTATTGACATAGTATTAGAACATATGTACAATATGGGTATATCGGATCTGGAGAGCCCTGGCCTGGCGCGGATGCGATTAATCAATCCAATTGCACATCAAATGAGGGAACTGTACAATGTATCAGCAGATCACTTTGGTAGGGAATCTTGGCAATGACCCTGAGCTGCGGCACGCGCCTAACGGGGATCCGGTAACGAATCTCAGAGTTGCTACCAGTCGATCCTGGACAGGCGCAGACGGGCAGCGCCAGGAGAAGACGGTTTGGTTTGACGTATCTGTGTGGCGACGACTGGCCGAGACCTGCAATCAGTATCTTTCGAAGGGCGAGCGCGTGCTGGTCATTGGGGAGTTGGACGAGCCCGCCGTGTGGACTGATGCCAATGGTAACGCACGGGCCGACTTGAAAGTTCAGGCGCGGACGGTGCGGTTCCTTGGTTCGCGGGGGCAAGGTAACGTCGTGTCTGAGGGACAAGCTACGTACGCAAACGGTCAGCATGCACCGAGTCCGTCATCCAATGGCGGCGAGGGGATTCCGTTTTAGAATCCTCTTCTGTATCAGTGTTTTCCAGGAAGTCGTAAGTTTTGGAGCGGCGCTGGGAATTGGCGTTCAGGGCCGGTCGACGGGGATCGCTCCATCTCATTACATCTTCGACAAATCCAACACCATTCGAAGCAAGGAAAATCTCTTAATGTATCAGCAGATTACTATTGTAGGGAACCTGGGGCGCGATCCGGAGATGCGGTACACGGCGAGCGGTACAGCTGTCACTTCATTCCCCGTCGCAACTAGTCGGGGATGGACAGGCGCAGATGGACAAAGAAATGAGAAGACCGTCTGGTTCCGCGTGTCTGCATGGGAGAGGCAGGCCGAGTCGTGCAATCAATATCTGACGAAGGGACGAAAAGTTTTGGTTGTCGGCGAATTGGAAGAGCCATACGTCTACACTGACCAGGAGGGCAATGCGCGGGCTTCACTCCAGGTGCGGGCGCGGACGGTACGGTTCCTCAATTCAAGGGAAGAGAGTGAGGCGATAGACGCTGGCGGGAGGCAGTACGGTGGGCAAGATGGACAGGCAGGGGGCGGATCTGGCCCGGTGCAGGAATCCGCTGGTGAAGAGGATATACCGTTCTAGGGGGTTGGTCTTGCTCGATTTGGGCGGCTCAATTGCAGCGTGGCAGAGCCGGCCATTGTGTGACTGCAGGCAGCAGACCTTGACCCGAACGGCATATTTTTTGGGAGAGAGACAAAGGGGAGAGCCATGTATCAGCAGATCACACTGGTAGGAAATCTGGGCCGCGATCCGGAGATGCGGGTGCGCCGTCTAATCGGCTAGTTTTATCGTCCACTTAGTGGACATGGGGAGCAGGATACCCCATAGGTCACCCACCCTACCTGAACCTGAAAAGGAGAGGGGAAAACAGCATGGTGGGAAAGGCGGAGAGTGGAATAGCCACAATGAACACTAGACCGCCAAGACCTGTATCCTATGACTAAGGCTAGACTGCCAAAATCCTAGTTTCCAGTCAGTGTAAATCGGGCACTCTTGGGAAACGTGGCTGTAACCCAAGTCCCCAGGGAGAGAGGTTAGCGTAGACTCACTCCAGAAGGCGAACCGGTTATCTCAGACGGTGAGCTACCTGCCAACGGGGAGAAAACTTGCAGAGAGCAAGACCAAGGAAACGAACGGGAAGTCTAAGGGACACTATCGTAAACTAGCACGAGAATTCGGGATTCTCTAAGTGCCGAGAGGCATATGAGAACGGAGTCCCCGTAGTAGTCAGAGAGCGGGAAAGCCGCTTACAAGGCGAAGGGGGACAGGTAAGATGGACATACAGACAGGGAGAATTGCGAAATGCAGAAAATCGAAACTGTACTGAATGTCATCCAGAGCAGAGGGAAGCAAGGCAAAACTCTGGAAAGACTGTATAGGCAACTCTTCAAAAAGGAACTGTACGAAAAAGCGTATGCGGAAATATACGCAAATAAGGGAGCCATCACACAAGGAACTAGTGAAGACACACTGGACGGAATGTCTCATAAGAGAATCACCGGAATAATCCAGAGAGTCAAAACAGCAACCTACAGATGGAACCCAGTACGCAGAACGTACATACCAAAAGGAGATGGTAGGGAAAGACCGCTAGGAATCCCTTCTGGGGACGACAAGCTCCTACAAGCCGCCATGAAAATCCTACTGGAAGCATTCTACGAACAACAGTTCAGTAAACGCAGCCACGGGTTCCGGCCCGGACGGGGATGCCACACTGCACTGAAACAGATTCGTGAATCACACCGAGACACGAGTTGGTTCATAGAAGGAGACATAAAAGGGTGCTTTGACAACATCGACCAAGAAACCCTACTGGGAATCATGGAAGAAAAAATCAAAGACCAGAGGTTCTTAAATCTGGTAAAGTACCTGATGAAAGCAGGATACATGGAAGACTGGAAGTGGTACGGAACATACAGCGGGACGCCGCAAGGCGGAATCATCAGCCCACTACTAGCAAACATCTATCTGGATGTTTTCGATAGCTGGGTCGAAGAAGAACTGCTACCGCACTACAACTATGGCAGTCTGAAGGAAAAAGGCAGAAAACGAAACCCTGAATATCGACACTACGAATTCAAACGTAGACAAGCGAGAGAAAAGGGAAACGTAGAAGCCTACGAACGTTACGGCAAGCTGATGAAAACTATCCCGTCAGTAATTGACGACGATAGTTACAGAAAACTGGAATACATCAGATACGCCGATGACTTCCTGCTCAGTTTCGCCGGCCCAAAAAAAGAGGCCGAAGAAATACGGAACAGAATCAGTGAATTCCTCGAAAGAGAACTCGACCTAGAGCTATCAATAGAAAAGACACTGATAACACACGCCAGAGACGAAAAAGCAAAATTCCTCGGATACGACCTCTGCGTAATGCAGAGAAACGAGAGAAGAAGCGCCAACGGGACAATCTGGCTGGGAGTTCCCAGGGAAGTCATACAAAACACCAAAAGGAAGTACACAAAAAACGGGAAAGTTGTACACAGACCGGAACTACTACTAAACAGCGATTTCGATATTATCGCAATGTTCCAGTCAGAATACAGGGGACTCGTTCAGTACTACCAAATGGCGCATAACGTTCACCGCCTCAGCGAAGTGGAATGGGTAACTTCAACCTCCCTTCTAAAGACACTGGCAGGAAAACATAAAACATCCGTAAACAAAATGGTCAAAAAATACAAAAAGACCAAAATTGTAAACGGAAAAACCTACAGAGTCTTTGAAGCAAAAATAGAAAGGGAAGGAAAGAAGACACTCACGGCACACTACGGAGCTATACCTCTGATACGGAAGCCAGAAACACAGATAGAGGACAAAGTTACTAGAGTAGGATATGGCGGCATGATAGGAACAAACCGCAGTGAACTACTCACAAGAATGTCAAGTAACAAGTGCGATATGTGTGAAAAAGAAGGCGAAGTCGAAGTTCACCATGTGCAAAAACTGAAAGACCTAAACAAACCGGGAAGAAAGAAGAAACCGGCTTGGGTACGAAGGATGTCAGCACTCAGAAGAAAAACTCTGATAGTCTGCAAAACCTGTCACAAAGACATACACGCAGGCAAGCACAGAAGTGAATGGGATAACTGGAATATCAAACTGGAGAGCCGTGTGCGATGAAAGTCGCAAGCACGGTTCGGAGGGGGGGAGTAGGAAAAGTACTGAGAAAAACAGTAACTCACCTGCTTCCTACCCTACTACACGCCCAGCGGTGTGGCCGTAACCAACTTCAGTGTCGCCACCAGTCGGTCCTGGACTGGCCAGGACGGCCAGCGCCAGGAGAAGACGGTCTGGTTCCGAGTGGCAGCGTGGCGGGGACTGGCAGAGACCTGCAATCAGTACCTGACGAAGGGTCAGCGGGTTCTGGTTGTCGGCGAAGTTGAGGAGCCCAACACGTGGACGGACCAGGAGGGGAATACGCGGGCTTCGCTGGAAGTTACGGCGCGGACTGTGCGGTTCCTGAACACGCGGGCAGAAAGTGAAGCGCTTGCCGGTGGCTGGGGTCAGGCCGGTGGGCAGGGGACGCCTGCGGGCGGCGGGGCTGATGGGGGCGCTGTGGCGGGCGGTGAGGAGGATATTCCCTTTTAGGTTTCGCTGACGTTGTGGGAAGGCCGGTCAGAATATAACAAAAAGGACACCTCTTTAACCACGGAGGACACGGAGGGGCACGGAGAACGGCAACGGCAACTTCTTTTGTCCACGGAGGGCCGCGAAGGACACCTCTTTTTGAACCACGGAGGGCCACTGAGGGGCACGGAGAAGGGCAACGGCAACTTCCTTTGTCCACGGAGGGCCGCGAAGGACACCTCTTTTTGAACCACGGAGGGCCACTGAGGGGCACGGAGAAGGGCAACGGCAACTTCCTTTGTCCACGGAGGGCCACTAAGGGCCACGGAGAACGGCAACGGCAACTTCTTTTGTCCGCGGAGGGCCACGGAGAACACCTTTCTTTGATTCGCGGAGGACGCGGAGAACACCAGAGACTTGTCGGGATTTTTTTGGGTGACTGCTGGGCGCTTCGCGGGTCAGTGGCACTTTTCTCCTACAATTCTCTGTTCTGACAGTCGTCTACCAGCCCGAGAGAGTCCAGGTTTCAGATTGCCCGCGCCAGTTGGGCGGCGCGGTTAGCGTTCTTTGCGTCGGGAGGCGGCAGGGTCGTTGCACTTTGGCGCCCTGCTGGCGTTGCAACCGCCCTGACACGACGCGGCTTTTGCCGTTGACAGTGGATTTGCGCCGGGTTGAATTCTTTTTCGAGCGGTAGAGGGTCGTCTTGGGGGTTGTCAGATGAAAATTGCAGAGGTCGAAACCTTCCGCGTGCGGGTACCGCTGCACCCGGTCAGCTGGCACAGCGCCAATATTGAGGGGTGGAGCGGTTCCTGGTGGGACCTCCCTATTGTGTTGCTGCGGATGACCACAGACAGTGGTCTGAGCGGGCTGGGCGAGGCGCCCAAGGGTGTGGCAGAGGGCACTGTTCGCCAGTATGCGCCGTTGTTTGCGGGGCAGGACCCGCTTGACCTGAACTGGCAACATTTGCCGATCGGCGACATTTGGAGTCCGGCGGCCGGGGCTTATCAGGCCTATGAGATGGCACTGTACGACCTGGTGGGCAAGGCGCTCGAGCTACCGGCCTACCAGTTACTCGGGGGCGCGTATCGTGACCGCGTGCGGGGTTCTCTTTGCAGCGGGCAGATGTGGCCTGATGATGCGGCGAGGCGGGCGCGGCTGGCCGCAGAACTGGGGATAGACGTGCTCAAGATGAAAGCCAACCTGGGCGACCCGGTGGTGGAGCGCATTTCAGCCATTAACAGAGCGGTTGGCACGGCCGTGAAGGTGACTGTCGACGCGGGGCAGCACCTGCGACATCCGAGGCATGTCCTGGAAATCACACGCGGCCTGGAACCCTATCTTGATAACATCGAATGCTTTGAGGATCCGGTCTCGCGCAGTAATTTGGACTGGTACGTTTTGCTGAGAGAAAAGCTGGATTTTCCGCTGGCATTGCACCTGGGCGATCATCAAGATGTTATCAACGCGGTCAAGCGCGAGGCGTGTGACTACCTGAACCTGGGCCGCAGCATGAACGATTTCAAGCAGGGCACGGCGATAGCGGAGGCAGCGGGAATGCCTGTATGGCACGGATCGGGCGTCGGCCTGGGCATTTCGGAGGCCTCTCTCGTCCATGCATGCGCGGCGACGAAGGCGACAACGCTGTCGAGCGATATTGTGGGAGAGATGCTGCGCGTGGACGATCTGATTGCTCGCCCTCTTGAATTCGAGGATGGGTACTTCAAGGTCCCGCAGGAGCCGGGCCTGGGTGTTGAACTGGACGGGGAGGCGCTGGAGAAGTTCGGCGTGCGTTAATCCTGAACCGCTGTCGGACGCATACCAGGTAATTGGTTCATCAGGCAGGCGATGTTCTCTGGGGTTGGGCAGGCGGTCGCCGGTCTGGACATTAGCGGGACTGGTCTCTGTCAGCAGTTGCTTCCAAGTGGAGAGCCCCGCTGTTGCCTATCGACGCTCTTCACTCTTGTTTCCCCTCTCCTCAAACTCCTCTACTGCAGGCCGCATAGATTACGCCTTCACCTCTCTATGATTGGTTTTGCACCCCCTGTGCTCTTCTACTTTGCCAACTCCAACCCCTTTCCTTGTTGCATAGTATTGGGAATGCACCTATAGAGACCTGTGTCTTGATATTCGGCCACAGTCGAGTGGAGCTGGATTCCGTTCGCTTAAGGAATTGTTTGCGAGGGGTCAGACGCGTGCGGACTGGCCGGTGCTTGCGGACTCTTGGGCGGCGAGGAGGGAGCGCAGGATGGTGCGGCCTTCGGCGCCGGACAGGCTTGGCGGGCTGCCGTCGTGGAGTGCGTCGATGAGGTGGCGGGTGGCGTGGATGAAGCTCAGTTCCCAGCCGGCGGGTATGTCGTCGAAGGCGCGGGTCTGGCCGTCGCGGCTGAGGGTTACGGGCGGCGCGTCGGTGAGGCGGCCGTGGCCGCCGTTGACCCAGATGACGCCCTTTGTGCCGGTGATTTCGACGCGGTCGTCCTGGGCGTAGTAGCTGGTTTCGATCTGGAGTTGGGGCGAGTAGACGACTTCGAGCGAGCCGAGGCGGTTGCCGGGGAATTTCCAGGAGACGATGGCGGGCGTGTCGAGGACGCGGCCGGGCATCAGCTCCATCTGGCCGATCCAGGCGTGTACCTCTTCGGCCAGTCCCATGAAGAGCCAGGCGAGGGCGAATTTGTGGTGGCCGTCGTCGAAGAGCAGGGGGCCGCCGCCGCAGATTGCTGGGTCGAAGCGCCAGGCCCAGGCGGAGAGGGGCACGTGCCAGGCGGTGGGGCTAAAGCCGGCGTTGCTCTTGACGCGGATGGTGAGGGGGTCGCCGATTTCGCCGGCGTCGATCAGTTCCCTGGCATGGACGACGGGCGGGTAGAAGATGAAGTTTTCGTAGACGCGTAGGGTGAGACCGGCGGCCGCGGCGGCGGCGATCATCTCGTCGGCGTGGGCGAGGGAGATCGCCATGGGTTTCTGGACGGAGACGTGCTTGCCGGCAGCGAGCGCGTCGAGGGTTACAGGGTGGTGGAGGTGATGGGGCAGGAGGATTTCGACGAGGTCGAGGTCGGGCAGGGCGAGCAGGTCGTGGTGGTTGGGGAAGACGCGGGCGGCCGGTACGTTCCAGGCGGCTGCGCGGCGCTGGGCGGTTTCTGCGTCTATGTCGCAGACGGCTGTGATTTGGGCGCGGTCGTTCCGGAGATATTCGAGGGCGTGGAGGTCGCTGATGCGGCCGGCGCCGATGATGCCTACGCGCAGCATAGGAAAGCGGTAGATCCTTGGTTCAGTTTATGACCCGCCAGACAAAGCAGGTCAGGTACCATTCATCTCCAGGCCGCCCAGATGGATTAAAGACTCAAGGTCTTCGGCGGCATCGGGCATAAGACGGGCAACCGTCTCCCTTACCAGGCGCAGATCTTCCTCATTGGCGAGTCCCAGCATTTTCGAGAGGTCGGCGAGATCCTGGGTGCGCGAGGTCTCCATCTTTATAAGCACAAGATAAGGCAGGTCTAGCACCGGGTAGCCAGCGGCGTCGGTTCGGCCGGGTTGCAAGGCTTCTTCGATCCAGGGGAAGGGAATGAGGAGCAGCTCGACCTCGGTGCCGTCGGGGGCGTTGAACATATAGCCTGGGATAGACAGTTCTGAAACACGTTGGTAGCCCGCTTCCTTCAGGCAGGCGAGCGCGATTTCTCCGTCCTGATGGTGGTCAAGAATATTGAAATCCCTGGTCATACGCTCTGGCATATAGGCGCGGGTGGCGACTGCGCCAACGACAGCCCATCGGATACCTTCAAGTATAGTACGCAAATCTGGCCACGAATAATGTGCCGAGCGTTCGCGCAGGAATTGGGGCGCGCTGCCGGTCCCAGGCTGCTGGCGGCGCAGGGCGATCGAGATCAGAAGGCGGCGTCGCTGGGCCGGGGTGAGTTGCCCGTCAGGCGAGATAGCGGCAATGGCCGGCGGCAGTTGCGCGAGCCTTTTGGCGATGTCAGCCTACCTCCGTGTTGGTGGGGTAGAGGTCGATGCGTTCGGCGTTGGCGCGCAGGGGGAGGCTGGCGGCGTAAAGGACGGTGTCGGCGATGTCTTCGGACTGCATCATGAGCTTGCGGGCTTCCTGGGGGGGCGGGACAGGCCGACGGTCGAGGAGCGGGGTGGCGGTGACGCCGGGGTTGATGATGCAGGCGCGCACGCCGTGCGGGTTGCCCTCTTCGTTGGTGACGCGGTTGAGGGCATGCATTCCCAGTTTGGCGCTGCTGTAGGCGACGCCGGAGAGGAGGCTGGGATAGTTGGCGGCGCGGGAGCCGATGTTGATGATGGTGCCGGCGCCGCGCTCTTTCATCTGCGGCATGAGCAGGTTGGTGAAGAGATAGGCGCTGACGAGATTGACGTCGGCGACGACGCGCCAGTCATCCATGGTGGTGGCGTCAATGCTGCGGTTGACGACGTTGGTGCCGGCGTTGTTGACGAGCACGTGGATGGGGCCGAGCTCGGCGTCGATCTTTCTGACAGTGGCGCGGATCTGGGCCTCGTCGCCGACGTCGCAGGGGAATACGAGGGCGCGGCCGCCGTCGTTCTCGATACGTTGGGCGAGGGCGCGGAGCACTTCCTCGCGGCGGGCGATCATGGCCACATGCGCGCCGGCGGCTGCGAATTTCAATGCGATCGCTTCGCCGAAGCCGCTGCTGGCGCCGGTTACGATTACGTTCTGACCGGAAAAATCAGTCAATGTACGGTCTCCTTGTTTGATCCTGTGCGACATGCCCTGAAATTGGGGAACGCTCAGGCTTGATCGGTGTTCAATTTCAGCAGGTCATCGACGGTGATGGGCTGACCGGTGGCGATGGAATGGTTGGCGGCGATACCCATCAGGATGGAGGCGGCGCCGTCGATGTGGGTGGCGGCGCGGGCGAAGGGATCGTCGGGCGGGTCGGGATGGAAGATCTGCTCCAGCATGACGCGGTCGCCGCCGCCGTGTCCGCCGACGCCTTCGGGGATCTCCACCTCGTAGGGTGCGCCGTGCATAGGGAAGACCCAGATATGCTTGCCGCCGAAGTCCTGGAGCTGGTTGGCTGCTTCGGAGAGGGTTTCCTCCTGGCCGGCGACGAAAGTGCGGCCGACGGCCTCGATGGCTTCGACTTCGATGCGGCCGCGGTCGCCGGTGACGGCGGCGCGGTATCCCTCCCAGGGGCAGTAGGCGAGCAGGGAGTAGGAGAGGATGATGCCGTTGCGATA
The DNA here is from genome assembly GCA_958295845.1 of Caldilineaceae bacterium. Lineage (GTDB taxonomy): Bacteria > Chloroflexota > Anaerolineae > Caldilineales > Caldilineaceae > Bin5. The sequence continues at coordinate 1,053,635 of OY282376.1, read as the reverse complement.
GCGGGCGGTGACGCTCATGGTGTCTTCGGCGGTGATGTTGTCGCCGAAGACGTTGCGATCGCGCAGGTAACCGCTGTCGGCCTCGGCGTTGAGGTAGAGGTTTTTTAGGGTCTCGTCGGATTCGAGGCTCATGGCGAAGGGATCGTTGGCGGCGGCCTCCTCGCCTGTATAGCGGTCGTAGCTGTAGGTTTCGCCGCGGGCGGCGGCGTTTTCGCGGCCGTAGAAGTGCAGGTCACCTTGGGCGTAGACGGTTTGGGGGATGGAGTCGATCCACCAGTTGATGAGGTCGAAGTGGTGGGTGGACTTGTGTACGAGCAGGCCGCCGGACTTGTCCTTTTCGCGGTGCCAGCGGCGGAAGTAGTCAGCGCCATGGCGGGTATCCAGGACCCAGGAGAAGTCGACGTGGCGGGGGCGGCCGACGACGCCCTGCATGATGAGCTCACGTACGGCGGTGGCGAGTGGCGCGTAGCGGTAGTTGAAGGTGACGCGCAGGGAGCGGCCGGTCTTCTGAATGGTGTCGAAGATCTGGCGGGCTTTGGCGTCGTCGGTGGTCATCGGTTTTTCGGTGATGGCGTCGCAACCCAGCTCCATGGCGCGGCAGATGTACTGGTGGTGGGTGGCGTCCATGGTGGTGACGATGACGACGTCGGGCTTTGTTTCGGCGATCATGCGGTCGAAGTCTTCGGCGTGGTAGGTGGGCAGGGGGCCGCTGCCGGAGCGCTCCTGGATCTGCTGGTTGTAGAAGTCCATGCGCGTCTGGCTGATGTCGCAGAGCGCGACCAGTTCATTCCACTGGGCGTAGTCGCCGAGGATGGCGTTGATGTACATTCTGGCGCGGCCGCCGGTGCCGACGAGGGCGTAGCGGCGTTGGGGTGAAGACACGGGAGAGTACCCTTTCTTTCCTTAACGATGAGTCTATTGTTGGGGCGCTGCGGGTCGAAGATCTGGCTTCGCGTTGAGGGAGGCCATCAAACGTGTATCTAGCCTTCTGCACCATCCGGATTCCCGCGGGCCCTGCCGTCATCCTGGCATGCCTACTTGTTTGCCCGAAAGATCCAAAGGCGGCGGGGGCCAGTGCAGGCCGCGCTGGCCTGAGAGCTCCCGGTTTTTGACGGGCTGCCACTCTTTTCTGGGCAGACCGACGAGTTCGCCGTCCTGCAGCCACTCCTCGTCGTTGCCGTAGAGCTCGTCTACCAGCAGCGCTGTCATGCTTTGGCGCAGGGTGGCGTGGCTCTCCGCTAGGCTGAGGTCGTTCATTTCCTGCGGGTCGGCTTCGAGATCGAAGAGTTGGAAGCGGTTGCCGGTTGGGTAGTAGATCAGTTTGTACTGGTCCTGCCGGATCATGCGCGAGGCCATGGGTCCTTCACCGACTTCACCGAAGAGATAGGGGCGCTGCGCGTCTCCGACCATTGACGTGCCTTCGACGGTCTCCGGGATCGGGATGCCGGCGAGGTCGAGCAGGGTAGGCATAACGTCCTGCCAGCCGACGAGACGGTCGTCCTGGGTGCCGGCGGGCGTGCGTTCGTCGCCGGCGGGACCGAGGAGGAGCATGGGGATGTTGGCGGATTGCTCGTAGTAGAGTCGCTTGGCCCAGAGGCCGTGCTGGCCGAGCATGTCGCCGTGGTCGCTGGTGAAGCAGATGATGGTGTTGTCGAGCAGCCTCTCTTCGCGCAGGGTACCGATGACGCGGCGCAGCTGGTGGTCGATATGGGTACAGAGCGCGTAGAAGGCGCGGTGGATGCCTTGGAGCTCCTCGTCACTGAAGGAGTTGCCGTAGCGCGTCTGGATCATCTGCAGGGCGTAAGGCAGATTGTCGAATTCCTGAGACCAGGCGGCCCGGTTGGGGAGTGGAATTTCCACGTCGCGGTAGAGATTATAGTACCACTCGAGGGGGACGAGCGGCGGGTGGGGATGGCAGTAGGAAAGGAACCAGAAGCCGGGCCGGGTGGGGTCACGGCGGCGGATCATGCGGCACATCTGGTCGGTGGCCCAATTGGTGACATGGGTCTCTTCGGACAGGTGCCAGGGGCGGTAGCTGTATTCGTTGTTGCTCATGCCGTGGGCGAAGGAGCGGCCGGGATGGCCCTCTTCGCCGAGCCAGAGCTCGTAGTCGTCGATTGCGCCGAGGATGGGGCGTCCCTCTTCGGCGAGGATGACGTCGTCGAAGCCGATGCGGTCGCGCTGGGGGAAGACGTGCAGCTTGCCGACGGCGTAGGCCTGGTAGCCGCTGTCGCGGAAGGTCTGGGCGACAGTCGGCAACTGCGGCATTGGCTCCTGAACCTTGAAGACACGGTCGCCGTGGGTGCGGGTGGTGGCGCCGGTCATGAGGGTGCGACGGGCCGGGATGCAGACGGGGCACTCGGCGTATGCGTTGGTGTAGCGGACGCCGGCGCCGGCGAGGCTGTCGAGGGTGGGAGTGCGGATTGCGGGATGGCCGGCCCCGCCCATCAGGTGGGCGGGCCAGTGGTCGGTTGAAATCAGCAGAACAGACGGCGCGTCCGGGCCGCGGCGGGATTGGGATGCCATAGCAGGACTCCAGACTCTAGTGGTATTGCGCCAGGTCGGCGATGGCGGCCTTCACTTCGCGGCTGATCGCGGCGGGGACGGGGGGGTTGAAGGGCGCGCCTTCGCCGCCGTCGATATCGTCGAAGCCGCACTGGGCCATGGCGGAGATGACGGCGGAGTAGTTGTAGCGGCGGCCGTCGCGGAAGCGGAGCTCTTCAAGGGCAAAGATGGCGTCCTCGACGCGCTGGGATTCGGCGTGGTCGCCGGCGCGCTGGGCGTTGTTGATGGCGTCGGAGGCCTTGGAGTAGGCGACGGCGATACCGGATGTGTGGCCCTTGGTGCCGAGCTGGGAGGCGCGGGTGCAACGGTCGCCGATGCCCCAGATGACGAGGCCGTTATCGCCGATGGCCTGCACGAGCGGCTGGACGTCGTCTTCGCTTGTGCCCACCTTCACGCCGACGAAGGCTTCGGAATCGCGGAAGAGCTGACCCATTTGCGACAGGTCGCGGCTGTCTTTGAAGTAGTAGATGAGACGGGCGCCGAAGCGGTCGTCCACCTCTTCGCCAAAGGCCATGAACTCGCTGTACATGCCGTCGGGGTCGTAGACGCCGGCGAGAGGCATGATGAGATAGGCGTCGGGCGGACGCTGGAGGCCGTTGAGCTCGCCGATGAGGTCCTTGGCGTCTGCCAGGGGACTGGGCATCACGCCGGCCACATAGACGCCCTCGTTGCCCATGGCGCGGGTGGTGACGTCGACCATGCGGACCTGCTCGGCGCGGGTCATCTGGTGAATGGGGCTGGTGCCGGCGATGGAGAGCACGCGGGGCCGGCCTTCACTCAGGTTGTTGGTCTGCATCAGGTAGCGCACATTTTTGAGATGGGCGTCGTAGTCGATGCTGCCGGCGCGATAGGGTGCGCAGGGGATGGCGGTCACGCCTTCGAGCGCGGACAGCAGCTGATTGGTTGAGAGTTGGGGGGCAGTGGCGACAGTCATCGTGGCTCCTCCTGGGAACGCAGGCGGTTCGGCTGCGTATTTACCGATTCTTGAATCTGCTGTATGAAGTTGCGTGGTGCGTTGTCAGTTGCCGTATTCTACCACTGACACGCGATTTCGCTCTACCCAATCCCAGTTTATGTCAACGCCAAGTCCGGGCCCTTGGGGGATGGAGACGTGGCCGTTGGCGTCGATGGCTTCGAGGTCGTCTACGTAGTCGATGTACAGTTCGGGCACGTGGCTGGCTGGCGCCTTGGGGTGGAGCAGGCCCATCTCGTAGTAGTTTGTGTTTCGGATGGCGGCCATGCACTGGCGCTGGGCGGGGCCGGGGCCGTGGAATTCGATATCGATACCGAGGGCTTCGCAAGCGTGGGCGAGCTTCATTACGCCGGTGATGCCGTCGTAGCCGACATCGCCGCGCACGTAGTCGGTGGCGTCGGCGAGGGCGAAGTCGATGTGGGGCTCGAGGGAGCGGACATGCTCGGTCTGGAGGATGGGCGTGTTTATCAGCTGGCGCAGCTTGCGGTGGGCGAACTGGGAGATGCCGCCGTCGCGGTAGGGATCTTCGTACCAGAAGAAGCGGTTTTCGTCGCAAGCCCAGCCGACTTTGACGGCGTCGCCGAAGGTCATGAGCTCGCAGGCGGGGTCGAGCATGAGGTCCATCTTGTCGCCGACGCGTTTGCCAACGGCGTGGACGTTGGCGACTTCCTGGCTGACGGGCGCCTGGCCCCAGCCGTGGATTTTGAAGGCGGGATAGCCGAGCTCGAGGCACTGTTCGGCGAAGTCGGCGAAGGCTTCAGGTGTTGAGAGGCCGTCGGGCTGGTGGTCGCCGTGGTAGGTGCTGGCGTAGCAGGGGATGCTGTCTTTGTAGCCGCCGAGCAGTTTGTAGACGGGCTGGTCGTATAGTTTGCCGGCGATGTCCCAGAGGGCGATGTCGATGGGCGCCATGCCGATGCGGGCGACCTGGCGCAGGGCGCGTTTGACTTCGGTATAAATGAGTTCGCGCTGGAGGGCGCTGCGTCCGATGAGAAAGTGTGCAAAGGTGGGAATGGTTGCGGCATCGGCGCCACCGCCGCCAGCGTATTCGCCGGCGATGCCCTGGTCGGTTTCGATGCGGAGGATGCTGCCCTGGGCCTTGATGCGGCTGCCCGGCTCGTAGACGAGATTGAAGCCGTTATAGTCTTTGCCGAGGTTTACTCTCTCGCTTTCGTAGGTGTGGATTTCGATTTTGGTGATGATTGGGTCGGCCATGGTTGATCCTCGTGTGGGGTGGAGTTGGGATGTGAAGGCGGTGCTGTTGGGTGCGTCGGTGTGACTGCTCTGGGCTGTGGACGGGTGAATTCGGGGCGCGTGCCCTTTTCGCGGCGTGCAGGGGTTGGGGGGAAGGTGTTTGCCTTATTTTACACCGACTTTGGCGGCTTGGCATTTTGTGGGGTGGTCGTTGTCTGAATCAGGATTTGCAGGATTTTTGGGGATTTTCGGGATGGGAGGCGATGGGGTGACGCTTGTGGGGCTGAGGGAGGGATGGGCAGGGCGTAGAGGGATTGCGGTAGGGGATGGGGGACCGATGGGGTTAGGTGTAGTTCGAAATGGGGCAGGCTCTCGGAGAGTTGGGGTAATGGGTCGGTAGCGGGCGGGGCGTGACTTCAGGTCGTCCTTCAGTTCAGGGTAATAGGAAAAACGTAATTCGCAGGCGAATTCTACTTCTTCTGCGAAGAAGAGGAGGCAGGAGGTCCATCAGAAGGTTGGGTCTGTGAATGGGACTGCGATCGTTTGAATCCACTGCTCAACTGGTTTGGCGTGTTGGTGGGCGGGCTCTTGGGGGAATCCTTGCTTCCTTTTGGCTGATATCCCTTTCCAAATGACTTTCTACCGTCACGCTTATGCATGTAGTTTCTCCTCAGGGGAATAGTCCCAGAACTCTATCGTGCTGACTTCGTCGGCTGTTATCAGGACACCTTTTTCACCTGCAGAAGACCAAGTACCATCTTCGTTAATATCATTAATCCACCGGATATCCAAGTCTTTTTCTTCCGGATTGGAGGCTGCAAAGGATTCCCTACCATATAGGCCAGCGAAAGAAACTCCGTTCTTCAAGGCAACCAGGACCCACCGTTCCTTCATTAATCCGCCGAATTTCCAGTCCCACGCAGTGGGAACAGGCTGGCGGGGGGATTATCGGGGGGATTATGCAATAGGTGGCTGGAGTTGACTTCCGGCTCTTGGAGAGACTTAGGGCAGGGGCCTGGCCGTAACGTGGGCCCGTTGACAAAAGGGGCACAGGGCAGGCACAAGGCCTGCCCCTACAGGTCATTTGAGGGGGAAGGCGGGCGGGCGCAGCGAACTGCAGTGGTTAGTGGTTAGCGGGTAGTGGCACGAGACAGCGAGTGGGGGGGGTAGACACTGTTGGCTAGACACCGTTCTCTAGACACGTTGCTGGGGAAGAATAAGCACGGTGGTCTAGTAAGGGCGGGGCGTTGCGGGGGCGCAGCCCCCGCACAAGGGAGGGCCGAAGGCCCGGACGCCCAAAGGCAAGGAGAGAGTGAAGAGGAGAGAGGAGAGAGGAGAGAGTGACACCGATTGGGCTCACAGAGATCGGGACTGGAGATGATCGTGGCTTGGTTGCAGCAAGAGATATGCGAAAGTTGCGGCGGGGGCGCTATGGTCGGCGGATTCTTCTGGCGACCCAGAGATCGAGGCCGAATGCGAAGAACATACCTACAAGGATGGGTACGAAGTTGGAGGAGGCGTCGGCGGAGAATAGAGAGAAGGACAGCCATACTGAGACCCCGATGACCGGGATGAAGATGGCGAGCGAGGTGAGGACGTCGGACGGGCTTTTTCGTTTGTAGACCAGTACCTGGAGGAAGTAGACGGCGGAGACGGCGATACACATGAAGGCGTAGCGGAGGCGAAAGTCGTTTAGGAAGAAGCCGCCGCCGAGCCAGTCGCCGAGGAGAAGGACTCCGAGTGTCAAGATGAGGCTTGAGTGGAGGTAGGGTATTTTCCGCCATCTCGTCAGAATTTTGTCCATGATAGGATAGGGCTCGCTTTCTTGCTGTTGTAACGGGCGATGGATTGGAAGTAATACTTGAGGAAAATCGGTCCTCTACCTTTCGGGCGATGCCTGTCCCCTGTTAGGAAAGTCCAGACGTGTGGGGAGACTGTTATGCTTTGCCAAACCTTTTAAGGATCAGGGATTCAACTCCCCAGGCGACGAAAATTCCAACTATAATGGGTAGACTGCCCAGGAAGGAGTCGCCGTCCAAATAGGCAAAGGAGATCCAAATCCCAACGCCTAAACCTGCGGCGACGATTCCCAATGAGAAGAGTTCGTCACGAAGACTTCGCAACGTTTCTCTTTTGTAGATAAGGGAATGCACATATGCGGTTGTCAATGCCGCGATGAATATGAAGATTGTTTTCAGCCGAACGTCGGACTCGGCAAGAAAGGCATCGTGCAACCAAATCGCGATTGCAACACTTGCAGACATCCCTAAAATTAGAGCGAGCTTGCCGGGAGTTTCCTTCCAGTTGCGAATCATCTGTAGTTTGTACCTATTTATTGTCTGAAAAGTAACTCTGTCGAACCACGGAGGATTTGGAGGGACATAAAGCGAATTTCAGGGCGTCTCCCCGTACCCCGAACAACGATCGTTGGTGGCGATGGGGCAATCGGGCTGCGCTATGGCTTGCGATACCGTTTGCGGTACAGGGCGAGCACGCCATCGCCGACGAACAACGCAATAACGATGGGTAGAAGGTACAAGAACGAATTAGGGTCAAGAAAGGCATAGGAAATCAACCACCCTACACCCACTGCCGCGATTCTTATACCTGTCTCCAAGAGGTAGCCGCCAAGACCAGTTCGCTTGCAGATAAGGAAATACGCGACCTGTCCTGCAATTGACCCTATTACGAGGGGGTACAGGAAGAAAGCTGTATGAAAGAAGATCAGGCCGACAAAAGCGACAATCAGGGCGACAAAAAAGGTTACCGACCCAGCTTTGAGTCCACCAATGTCGCCTTCGTTCAGGAATTCTGCGGCCCTACAGAAGGTCGTAGTCAGGTTGGCCGCGAGTCCTTTTCGTTGCTCGGGAAATTCTTGCATCACTCAGATTGCCATCCAGTCGACGGTTCTACGCGTGCAGCACCACCCAACCGTCTTCGACGGTTACTTCGAAGCTTTCGACCGAGGGATCTTCCTCGTCTTGGTCGGGCTGCTCGACGGTTACGTCGTAGGTGCGGACGCGCAGGCGGTGGGGGTTGAATACGGATTGGCCGGTGGCGATGTCGAACTCCCAGCCGTGCCAGGGGCAGCGCAGGATCTGGCCGGCGCGTTCCCAGATGATTTCGCCGGGGTTGGTGGAGCGGGCGGTGCCGGTGATGGTGCCGCGGCAGAGGGGCGCGCCCTGGTGGGGGCAGAGGCTGCGCAGGGCGTAGTACTCGCCGTGGACGTTGAAGACGCCGATTGAGCGGCGGCGCACTTCGACGATTTTGCGTTCGCCGGGGGGCAGGTCGCTGGCGCGGCAGATGGGATGGGGGCGGGTGCCGGCGCGGCGAGGAGAGTTCTCGGCGGCTGGCTGGGGGGCTGACTGCGTACTGTTGCTGGACATGCTTTCTCCCACGGGGATTTTCTCAGTAGGGCCATGCGCGCGGCTGCGGCCTCTCGGCGGCCAGGAGCTTGCGGGCCAGTTCGTGACGAGACGCGGCCAGGTCCGGGGCGTAGGCGGGGTCTTGCGATAGGTCGCGGTAGTCACCCCACTCGGCGGAAAGATCGAAAAGGTTTTCGGTGCCGTCGGCGTGGAGAAGGTAGCGAAAACGCTCGGTGCGGAGTGATTTCCAGCCGGTGTGCTCGGTGAGAGCGGAGGCGCCTCCGGGCGCGTCGTCGTGCAGGCGGGGCAGCAGGGAGGCGCCTTGCAGGTGGGGCGGATTCTGGATTCCGGCCAGGTCGAGGATGGTGGGCAGGACGTCGAGCGCTTCGGTGAGGCCTGAATCTCTGCGGGCGGCGGCGGTATCGCCGGTCGGTCGAATGAGCAGAGGGACGCGGCTGCACTGGTCGTGGGCGGGATAGCCCTTGCCGTAGCGGAGATGCTCGCCGAGCCATTCGCCGTGGTCGGAGGTGAAGATGACGACGGTATCGTCGGCGATGCCGAGGTCGTCGATGGCGGCGAGGAGGCGGCCGACATGGTGGTCGACTTCGCTGATCTGGCCGTAGTAGCCCTGGTGTGCGAGACGCAGCTCGTCGTCGGGAAAGTTTTGCGCTCCGCGTTTCGCCTCAACTTCCGGCGGGAAGGTGGGAAGGGTGAGGGCGGCGCGATCGTAGAGGTCGAAGTACTGTTGCGGGGCGACCCAGGGGGAGTGGGGGGAGTAGATACCGGCGATGCAGAGGAAGGGCTGGCCGGTCCGGGCCTGGTGGCGCATGAATTCGATTGACTGTTCGGCGACGAAGGCGGTGTGGGTCATGTCGTCGCGGCAGCGGGAGGCGAGAGGTTCGATGGGAAAGCGTTCGGGCGGGTGTTCGATGCCGTCTTCGATTTTCATGGTCTCCTGCCAGACTTCCGCCATGGGGGCCTGGCCGAGGCTGACGTGGGGGAGCTGGTCGGGGGCAAGACGGCGAACCCAGGCGCGGTAGGCATCTTCGTAGGAGCCGGGTTCGTCGGAGATCTCGAGATGGTCGAAGCCGTAGGGCGGGTGATGGGTACGGTGATCGCGGTTGGCGTGGGGCTGGAAGTGAAGCTTGCCGATATTGGCGGAACGGTAGCCGTAGGGGGCGAGGAGGCGGGGCAGGGTGACGGTATCTTCGGGCACGGGCACGCCCATGTGGGTGACGCCGAGGGTGGAGGGATATTGCCCGGTGAGGAAGCTGAGGCGGCTGGGCATGCAGACGGGATTCTGGACGAAGCAGTGGTCGAAGTTGACGCTCTGGCTCGTCAGTCTGTCGAGGTGGGGCGTGTGGATATCCTGATTGCCGTTTGCGCCGAGGCCATCCCAGCGTTGTTGGTCTGTGTAGATGATGAGGAAATTGGGGCGGCGCATGGGGTTGGTCTCCTGCCGGTTTGAATCGCATTCGCGTTTTGACTACTCTACACTATCTGTTCTTCAGTTCGCAATCCCAGTCGGTTTGGATAGGGTGTGCGGTCCAGAATGGGGTGTGCAAGGGCACCCACAAGGGGTGCCCCTACAGGCGCTGGGGGGGATGGAATCGAGGCGTTTACGCGAAAGTCTCTTTGGTGCTAGTATGACTTTTGCTTTTGATAAGTGGATGCACTCCTGTGCGGGCGCCCTTCAAACAGTGTCGATTTCCAGGAAAGCGAGGAGCAGAGCATGTTACGCGTAACCAAGCCTGAGGGATTTGGAAACATCGTTCTGGAAGAGGTCCCGATACCGCCTGTGGGGCCGAATGAGGTGCGGGTGCGGAGCAAGGTCAGTTTGATCAGCCGGGGTTCGGAAATCCTGCGACGGTATATGCACGAAGAGGCGATCAATCCGGCGATCATGGGCTACTCACTGGCGGGCGTGGTTGACGCTGCGGGGAGCGAGGCGGCGGAGCAGTTCAAGCCGGGGGACCGGGTGATGGCGGTGGCGCCGCATGCTCAGTATGTGGTGCAGCCGGTCGGCTCGAATATCGGGCCGCGCGTGTGGCCTCTACCGGATGACATTTCGTTTGAGGAGGCTACTTTTTTGCCGCTGGCCAAGAGCGGCGTCACGTGGGCGCAGTCGCCGGGGATCCGGACCGGTCATACGCTTGTGATCATGGGGCAGGGGCTGGTGGGCAATCTTGTGCTGCAGGGGGCACGGCAGCATCTTTGTGAGCAGATCATCGTGGTGGATGCGATTGCGAAGCGCTGTCAGCTGGCCCGCGAATACGGTGCGGACCACGTGATCAACGTTACGGAGACGGACCCGGTGGCGCGGGTGATGGCGTTGACGGACGGGCGCGGCGCGGATATCGTTTTTGAATGCGTCGGCGGCGAGCCGGGGTTGAAGTCGTTTGCGCAGGCCCAGGAGATGGTGTGCGACGGGGGTACGTTGCATTTGATCGGTCTGTATCACGGGCAGCCATTGCCGCTGGACGCCGGCAAGATCCAGCGGAGGCGTCTGATTGGCGGCTATTACGGTGAAGATCCGCCTGAAGTCCTGCTGAGACGGACTATCGAGCTGGTGCAGGCCGGGCGGATACGGGTCGAGCCGCTGATCAGCCACCGGTTCCCCTATCAGGAGGCCAAAGAGGCGTTCGACCTGCTTTATGCACGGCTGTCGGAGGCGATGGGCGTGCTGCTGATCTGGGAGGAATAGAACGTTACTGACTGACGACAAGATCTGTTGCCTTGCGCTTTTCGTTGTAACAAAACACTGGAGATTCAAGGAGACAACTGATGTCCTTTTCTGCCAAGGGAATCGTTCATCGCTCGACGGTCACGGGGCGACGGGGCATGATCGCGTCGGCGCATCCGCTGGCTTCGCTGGCGGGCGTGCGCATAATGATGGAGGGCGGCAACGCGATTGATGCGATTGTGGCTGTGGCGGCGGCGCTGAATGTGGTCGAGCCTTATATGTCCGGCCTGGGCGGCGACGGGTATATGCATATCTACTCCGCGCGCGAGCGGGAGCATACTGTTCTGGACTATATGGGCCGCTCGCCGTACGGGGCAACGTTTGAAGAGGTGGGTGATGCGGAGAGCCGGGCACGCGGGCCGAAATCACCGCTGGTGCCGGGGTCGTGCGGGGGCTGGCTGGCTGCGCTGGAGCGGTATGGGACGATGGATGCGGCGACGGTTTTCGGGCCGGCGATCGAATACGCGGAGGTGGGTTTTCCGCTGACGGTGAAGAACGCCGAGTTCACGGATTTCAATGTGCCGGAGATGCTGAAGCATCCGTCGACAACGGAGACCTATCTCCCGCATGGCCGGGCGCCGGTTGCGGGTGAAATCATGACACAACCGGATTTGGCGAGGAGTATGCGGGCCATCGCGGAGGGGGGCGCCGACTATTTCTATCGAGGCGAGTTTGCCGACAGGCTGGTTCGTTACATGGAAGAGAACGGGGGGCTGATCACCCACCGGGACCTGGAGGATTTTGAGGTAGAGTGGCAGGAACCGATTTCGGTGTCATACCGGGGTCTGCGTGTGTATGCGCCGCCGCTGCCGTGCCAGGCGGTCCAGTACCTGGAGACGCTGAATATCATGGAGGGTTTCGACGTGGGGGAGATGGGCCACAACAGCGCGGCGACAGTTCACCGCTTTATCGAGGCGGTCAAGTTGGCGCAGGCGGACAGGGCGGAGTATGCCGGTGTTGACGACCCGCCCACGGCCGGACTTCTGTCGAAGGAGTACGCGGCCAAGCGCCGCGCTGAGATAGGCTCGAAGGCCCGGCCTTCCGGCGGTGAGCGGTATACGTCGGAGAAGATGGCGGACGAGGTTCTGGCGGGGGACCCGCGGCGGTGGATGGTGAGTGAGTGCACGACGCATTTCAGCGCGATCGACGCGGAAGGCAACGCGGTGGGGGTGACACAGAGTCTGGGGGCCGGGTTTGGGTCGGCTGTAGTGGTACCGGGCACAGGGATTGCGCTGAACAATTTTCTTAACTGGATGGACAGTGATCCGCAGAGCCCGAACGCGGTGGCTCCGGGCCGGAAGATAGAGATGTGCATGTCACCGGCGCAGGTGTGGGATGAGCAGGGGCTGCGTTTTCTGATAGGGACGCCGGGCAGTTACGGCATCATGCAGACGACGCCGCAGATGATCATGAACGTCATCGATCACGGGATGAACATACAGGCAGCGATTGAGGCGGCGCGGGTGAAGACGACGTCGCCGGGGACGGTGATTGATGTCGAGACGCGGGTCGGGGAGGACGTGCTGCTGGAGCTGTCGCAGATGGGCCACCGGCTCAACCGGTTGGGTCCGTGGAACGCGGAGGTAGGGGGCGGCCAGGGGATCATGGTCGACCCTGAGAACGGCGGGTTCATGGGCGGCGCGGACCCGCGGCGGGATGGGTATGCGCTTGGGTGGTAGGGGCGTTCAGTTTTTAGTAGTCAGTTTTTAGTTTTTAGTGAACTGCGAACGGCAGAACGGTAGTGGAAAGTGATTTAGTGGTTAGTGGCCGGACTGGCTGCTAACCACTTTTTTTTTGTTATTCATCGGCGCGGTTGGTCAGGTGGATCAGGCCGTCGCCGCTGTGGACGCGGTGGACGCCGCGGCGCATGATGACGATGCCGTCTTTTTCTGCGTGCAGTTCGGCGAGGACGCTGCCGAGGGGGTCGTGGACTGTGCCGACGAGCTGGCCCGTTTTGACTTCCTGCAGCAGTTCGACGTGGGGGCGGAAGTAGCCGGCGAAGGGGGCGGACATGACTTCGTCCATGTTGCCGTCGCCCACGAGGTGCTGGGGAGGCGGGACGGCGGCGGGATCACCTGTGAGCATGTCGAGGTGGTGCATGACGTTGAGGACGCCGTTCGTGAAACAGGCTACGTCCTGCGGGCGGGCGCGGCCGGCGCCGGCGGCTTCGGTGTAGAGGCAGGGCACGCCGTGGTCGATGGCGGCGGAGATAGTGCGGCCGGGCGGAACGGGCGGTGGATGGCCCCATAGGACGGGCGCGCCGAAGACGCGGGCTGCCGCTAGGGAGCGCTGGCCTACGTCTTCATCGCTGTGGAGATAGCCGGCCAGGGTGGGGATGTCGCCGACGACGCCGGCGCTGTGGAGGTCGATGAAGAAGTCGGCTGCGCTGATGAACTTGACGGTGAGCCAGTGGGCGATGCACTGGGTCAGCGTTCCGGTTTCGGAGCCGGGAAAGACGCGTGCCAGGTTGAGGCCGTCGATAGGGCTGTTGCGAGTGGCGGTGGCGTAGGCGGCCATGTTGCAGACGGGGACCATGAGCAGGGTGCCGTGCAGGTGGGCGGGGTCGACCTGTTCGGCAATGCGGGGGATGGCTTCGACGCCCTCGTACTCGTCGCCATGGATTCCGGCGAAGACGACGAGGGTGGGTCCGGGTTCGGATCCGGTCACGGTGAGTAGCGGGAGCTGCCACCAGCCGCCTTCGACGCGCGGTGAGAGGTTCAGCCAGCTGGCGCTTTTTGTTCCCCGCTCCAGGTTGGTGACGTCCAGTTCGGAAATGTGCATATAGATTCTCCTGAGAGATGGTCGATATCTTGTCGGTAGGTGACGGAGAACACCTTTTTTGCCACGGAGGGCCACTAAGGGCCGCGAAGAACACCTTTTTTTAGCCACGGAGGGCCACTGAGGGTCACGGAGAACACCTATTTGTCCACGAAGGGCCACTAAGGGCCGCGAAGAACACCTTTCTTAACCACCGAGGGCCACTGAGGGGCACGGAGAACACCTTTCCTTATTCCACGAAGGGCCACCAAGGGCCGCGAAGAACACCTTTCTTAGCCACGGAGGGTCACGGAGAACACCTTTTCCTATTCCACGAAGGGCCGCGAGGAGCAACTTTCTCCCGGATGGAGAGGCTGGACTGTCACTCGCCGAACTGAATCGAGTAGAGGTCGGCGTCTTTGAGGACGAAGCGGATGCGGATGGGACGGCCTGACAGTGTGCTGAGATCGCTGCCGGCGGCCCACTGGGCGGGTCGGCGGATGGAGTCGCCGAAGATTTCGTCGCTTTCTTCGAGGGCGTAGCCGGGGATGGGGTTGCCCTCTTGATCCTGGATTTCTACGCGCAGGCTGCCGGCGGCGGAGGTTGCGAAGTTGAGGTAGAGATGGCGGCCTGAGAAGATGAGCGGCTTGGTCAGGCAGGCTCCGCCGGACAATGGCGCCTGGAGGGATACGAAGCCGTCGAGACGGGTGGTGTAGCGGCGGATGTTCGTGCTGCGGCCGGCCCAGTAGCCTTCGGTGACGTAGAGGGAGAGTTCGGGCGGTGCGCCGGGCGAGTCGGCCTCGGTTTCGATGAGGCCCCAGGCGATGTTGTTGTCGCCGTAGACCCAGCTGTCGACGACATTGGGGCCGGGGCGGATGTATGCTTCGCCCCAGCGCTTGAAGTTTACGCCGTCGCGGCTGGACATGAAGAGGCCGTCGGTGACTACGGAGCCGTAGCGGGGATGGACTTCGCTGCGGGCGCGGCGCAGGTCGAGGCCGGGCAGGTGGTCGGTCTGGGCGACCCAGCCTCTGTCGATGTAGCGCATGGGGAAGCCGAAGAGGATGTGGGGCGCGCGGGCGTAGGGCTTGATCTGGTTGGTATAGAGGGGCTGGTCGGGGCTGTCGCCGTAGTCGAGCCATTTGGGCTGGGACCAGTTCAGAAAGTCGGGGGAGGTTGCGGTCTTGATGCCGCGCACGCCATGGGGCACGTCGCCGTCAAAGTCGCGGAAGTAGGCGCGGTATTCGCCGCGGTATTGGTCCCAGAAGGCCAGATTCAGGGAATCGAAGTAGCCCTCGGTAATGACAGGTTCGGGCGTGTCTTCCTTCTCTCGCAGCATGAATGAGAAATTGAAGGCGTCGGAGGACTGGAGGGCATAAAGCGCGCGCGGCGTTTTGCCGGGGACGAGGGCTTTGTACTCAGCGCCCTCCTGGGAGGCCGGGTTGGTATCGGGGAATATGGCGGTGTCGCCGGCGCTGATCTCGATGTCGGGGTAGCTCTCGGGGGAGAGAACGATGTTGTTGCGGGCGCTGCCCTTGTATTGCACGAGCCCGAGGGAGGGCTTGCTCCAGCGCTTGCCGCGGCTGCTTTCGGCGTAGCAGAGATAGTAGAGGTGGGGATAGTTCATCTGGCCGTCGGCTACATCGTATTGCCAGGCGCCGTAGTACATGCGAATGCGTCCGTCGTGGTCCTGGAAGACGGTGCGGTAGAGACAGGCGTTGCCCTCCCAGGGGTCGTCGGTTTTCAGGACCACTTCCTTTTTGACGGGCGGGTGGAGGCGGAGGTCGAGCCCGTCGCCTAATTCGGCGAAGAGGAAGTCGTCGATCATGGGTTCGAGACGGGCGCCGATGTCGATTGGCTCTTTGTGTGTGCTCATGGGCTTCACCTGGTGAACTGCAGTGGTCAGTGGTTAGTGGTGAGTGGTCAGTAACGACAGCTGGCGACAATTGGTGGGTCAGAGATTGGGGGCGCGGAGGATTGTGTTGGTTGAGGGGAGCGCCCACACTTCGTGATAGACGGTTGGGGATGGGCGCTTCGGGGGATAGCCTGGCGGCTTGTTATTTGGGTCGTGGAGTTCGTTTCGATCGCGTCCTTCTACATGGTGGAGCCATTCAAGTTCTTCGGGGGCTGCGGCGACTTCGCGGCGGAGGATGAACTCTATGTAGTCGAAGGCGGTGAAGGCTACGTGGGCGAGGAAGACGCGGTCGACGCCGCGGCCGTTCCAGGTAGCGAGGTCGGGCAGGACCAGGGGGCCGGTGCAGACCTGAAAGGTGGCATCCGCGCGGTTGACGTTGATGAGATTGACGGGAAACTGGACGGTGACGCGCAGGCCGGTCTGTGCGTCGCGGTAGGCGCAGCGGGCGTTGAGCAGGGCATTGGCGAGTGTGGCTTCGATCAGGGGCTCGGCAGCAGTCAGCTCGATTGGGTGGGGAATCTCCTTGAGGCTGATGTCGTGATCGTGGAAGGACTCGCTCAGTTCCTGCGCGGACGCGGGCTCTGTTTCGCTGCTGGGGCGGCGGGCGATGGGGATCCGGTGCGAGCGGCTGAAGGCCATGCGAAACTCGCTGCTGGGGATCTGGAAGAAGCCCTGACGGGGGATGGTGTATTCGGTGCGGCAGGGAGCGCCGACGAAGAGCTCGGCCAGGACGCCGCCATTGTCATCGGAAATGGCACAGCTGGATTCAATATTGAAGCGCACATGGCGCACGTCGCCCTCTTTGCCGATGAAACCGCCGGCGTACTTGTAGTAGGGATCATTCTGTATGGGGAAGGTCTTCCAGGTGAAGAAGGAGCGGGGAAAGTCGATCATGCCGGCCTCCGGGTGCTGGTGACGCGTACGGGATGGTCGATGCAGTTGCTGGTCGCCTGGGAATTCAGTCCCAGGTAAAGAAAACGCTCAGCCAGCCCTCGTGGCCGCTCATCATGCGATCGAAGAGCTGGGGGGCTTCGGTGTAGGGCGCGACGTGGCTGACGAGCGGTTCGATCTGGAGCTGGTCGCGGCGAATGAGGTCGAGGATCACGTGCTGGTTGCGGGGGCGCGTCCAGGGCCAGTAGGGGTGTGTGTCGCTCATGCCGGTCTGGTAGGAGCCGGTCATGACGATTTCGCGGCGGAAGAGCTCGTCGGATTCGATGGCGACAGAGCCGCTGGTGGCGCCGACGAGGATGATGCGGCCGCGATCGGCTGCGGCTTTGATCATGGTCGGGTAGTTGCCGATAAAGGATGTGCAGTGGAGCTGGACCTCGGCCCCGCTGCCGGGCAACATGCTGGGCAGGGCGCCGCGCCAGCGCCAGGGCAAACTGGTGTGAGCGCGGATTTCCTCGACCACATCCTGGCTGCCGGCGTCGACGGTATGGGAAGCGCCGAGCTGGCGGGCGAGGGCCAGGCGTTCCTCGACCATATCGACACCGATGAGGGGATGGGCGCCGACGAGGCGGCAGAGTTGCAGCGCCATCAGGCCGACAACGCCGAGCCCGTGGACGGCGGCCGATTCGCCAATCTGGATCTGGGCGCGGCGCACGCCGTGCAAGGCGACGTCGCCGAGAACGCAGAAGGCGATCTCGACATCGGTCAGATCGTCGGGCAATTTATGGACATTGTACTGTTGGGGTATGGCGACGTCATTGGCTTCGAGTTCCGGAGTTACAAGCCAGTGGGTGGCATGGTTGCCGCTGCAGAGGACGCGATCGCCGACTGCGACCTGGTCGATCTGGCTGCCGGCGGCCTCGACAACGCCGATGGCAGTGTAACCGAGCCCGGCAGGCGCGAACTCGGCCTGTTCGGCGGGGGTGGCGGTGCGGCGACGGCGGATACCGTTCATTTCTGAGCCGGCGCTGACCTGGGTGAGGCTGGTGCGAACCAGGAGCTGATTGGATGCGGGGGCCGGCACCTCGAACTCTTCGATTTCGATCTGGCCCGTCGGGGTGAGGACCAACCGTTTTCCCTTTGTCACGTGAGATTCCTTTGGATGTTGGCGCGATGCCTATCGACAGGAGTACAGGGTCAAGTGTACAATCATTTGCAGTCTGAATCCAATAGGAATTTTGCAACGGCGAGAGGCCAAGAATCAGTGCCAGAGGAGGCGTGCAGTGACCGGTCAACGCACAGTATATGTAAGCGGATCGTTCGTTCCCGAGAGTGAGGCGGGATTCTCGATTTTCGATTCTGCGCTGATGTACGGGGATGTGATATTTGAGACGACGCGGACGTTCAACGGGCAGCCGTTTCGGTTGCGGGAGCATATTGAGCGGCTGTATGTGGGGCTGCAGACGCTGGAGATCGATTGCGGGTTGACGGCGGACGAGATGGAAGCGGCGACGCTGGAGACGATTGAGAGGAACCGGCCCAGTTTCGCGGACGGCAGGGACTTTCAGATCGTGCACAATGTGTCGCGGGGGCCGATGGGACTATACGAATCGGTCTTCGAGGGGGGTGTGAAGCCGACGGTTACGATCAACGTCTGGCCGCTGACGTGGCATCTGGCGGCGTTTGCGGAGGCGTATGTAACGGGCGTGCATGCGGTTGTTCCGACGCAGCGGTCGGTGCCCTCGCGGTTGATTGATCCCAAGATCAAGAACCGGAGCCGTATCTATTACCAGATGGCCAATTTGCAGGCGCAGAAGGTGGATGCAGAGGCGTGGGCCCTGCTGACGGATGAGGATGGTTTTTTGACGGAGGGGACGGGGTCGAATTTCTTTGTGGTCAAGGACGGCGGCCTGCTGACGGCGGAGCCGCGCAACATTCTGCGGGGCGTCACGCGGCAGGCGGTGCTGGAGCTGGCGCAGAGCCTGGAATTGCCTTGCCGGGAGTGCAATCTGGAGCCTTATGATGTGATGACGGCGGATGAGGCGTTTTTCACTTCGACGCCGTTTACGATCATGCCGGCGACGCGCTTTAACGGGCATGCGGTGGGAACGGGGGAACCGGGGCCGGTTACACGGCGGTTGATGTCGGCGTGGAACCAGATGGTTGAGGTGGATATGGTGGCGCAGGCGCGGGCTTTTGCGGAGGAGGTGGGGGAGGGGGAGGGCAGTGGATAGTGGTCAGGGGTCAGGGGCGAGAAACGGCTTGAGGGTAGGACACAGTTGGCTAGACACGTAGCCTGGGAAGAATAGGCACGGTGGCTAGCAAGGGCGGGGCGTTGCGGGGGCGCAGCCCCTGCACAAGAGAGGGCCGAAGGCACGACCGCCCAAAAAGCGAGGAGAGAGTGAAGAGAAGTGAGGAGAGAGAGGAATATCGTCGCCCTCCTCATTCAGAGGTAGCGAAGGGAGTCAGTCCCGGGTGAGGGGCCAGTGGATTTTCTCGACGCCCGCGGCCTGGGAGCGCATGATGGCGATCATGATTTCGAGGCTGTGGAGGGCGCGGCGGCCGCTGGAGATGCTTTCGCCGCCATTTTCGATCAGGTGGATGAGTTCGTCGACGGCGTGGACCATGCCGCTGCCGTAGTCGACGCATCCGCCGAGCTGGCGGCTGGTTACTTCCTGCGGGTGGTCGGGTGAGGTGAGGTAGACGACGGCTTCGGTGTTGCTGATGCGGATGCGGCCCTTGGTGCAGAGGAGGTCGAGCTCGAAGTTGACGAGTGTTTGCTGCGAGACTTCGATGTGGGCGCGGATGCCGTTGGCGAAGTGGAGGTAGGCGGAGGCGCCGGGGTCGGTTGTAGGGTCGTGGCCGCCGTCGCCGAGGTATTCGGTGCGGTCCTCGTAGCCCTCTTCCATGCCGCCGATGAGCCAAGCGGGGGCGGCGTCGGCGTACATGCAGACGGTGTCGACGAGGTGGGTGCCATTGCGGAAGAGCATGGCGCGTTCGCCGCCGAGGTGGGCGCTGATGCGGGTGAGGGAGCCGATGCGTCCGTCTTCGATGATGGCGAGGGCCTGGCGCCAGAAGGGGTCCCAGCGGCGGCCATGGTTGACGCAGATTTGGGTGCCGTTTTTCTCCACTGCGGCGAGCATGCGGTCGGCGTCGGCGAGGGTGGTGGAGAGGGGTTTTTCGCAGTAGACGCCGGGGACGCCGGCCTCGGCGGCGTCGACAACCATCTGGGCGTGGAGGTGGTCTGAGGTGACTACGCTGAGGATGTCGAGATTCTCGCGTTCGAGCATGGCGCGGTAGTCGTTGTAGTGGGCGGCAGGGCCCCAGTTATTCTCGTATTGGGTCAGGAGCTCCGGGACGAGCTCGCAGACGGCGACTACCTGTGCGCGGGGATGGGCGGCGTAGGCGGCGGCGTGGGAGTGGGGCTGGGGGTGGCGCGTTGACCAAAGGTCGTAGCGCGGGGGCGACTGGCCGATGCCTGTGAGCCCGATGATGCCGGCCCGGTAGATCTTGTCACTTGTTTGATTGGTGACGGTCATGATATCCCCTTGTTTGCTCGTGTTGGTGGCAGTTGGTGGCGGCGGCAAGTGTTCAGCTGCTGGCGGTTACTCTTCTTTTTACTCCGCTTCTTTTCTCCAGACAACGTAGGGATTCTCGCGGTTTTGCAGCGGGAATTCGACGCGGGCGCGCAGGCGCTGGGATTCATGGATGGCCATGATCATTTCGAGGACGGCGCGGGCGTCATGGCCGTTGGTCACGGCGGTTACCTGGCGGTCTTCCTCGATGGCGCTGATCAGCTCTTCGACAAAGACGCGGTTGTTCAGCTGGAACTTTTCGGAGACGGAACGGGGGCTGCCGTCGGGATTCAGGTCCCATTCGGGAATCGTGATGCGTTCCCAGGCGCCGTCTCTGTCGCCTGGAATCCAGAGGCGGTAGGGGTAGTGGTAGAGTTCGCCCAGGGGGGCGATGCGGAGCGAGAGGATGCCGGCGGAGCCCTGGATTTCGAGGCCGAGCCAGTTGACTTTTTCGCGGGTGTCGGTGTCGTCGCTGCGGTAGGAGTCGAAATGGGCGGTGACGCCGTTGCGGAAGACGAAGTAGGCGGCCAGGCCGTTGCCGGCGATGGGGCCGACGCCTTCGTCGCCTTCATAGACGTCGGCGGTGGTGAGCTCGCGGCCGTCCTGGGTGACGTGGGCGTGGGCCCAGGCAACGTCGGACCCGGCGAGGAAACGGATGTCGTCGAGGAGATGGGTGCCAAGGACGATGAGGTCCATGGCGCCGGCGCGGTGGTCGGCTTTGCCGTGGCGGCGGATCATCTGTACGTCGCCGATGAGGCCGTCTTCGATGAGTTTTTTGGCGCGCAGCTCGTAGGGGTTGGCGCGGCGGTGGGCGACGGCGACCCTGGTGTTGTGCTTTTCGCAGACGGCAAGCATGGCGTCGGCTTCGGCCAGTGTGCGGGAGAAGGGCTTTTCGCAGAAGATGCCTTTGACGCCGGCTTGGGCGCAGGCGATTACCATGTCGGCGTGCTGGTCGACCCAGCGGGGGCAGACGTTGACGAGGTCAAGGTCCATTTGCGATAGCATTTCGTTATAGTCGGCGAAGGTATGGGATGCACCGGTACGCTGGGCGGCGGCGGCGCGTCCTTCTTCGTCCGGGTCGGCTAGAGCGACGACTTCGACATTGGGCAGCCCCTGGAAGGCGGAGTCGAGATGGTGGCCGTAGTTGCCGCGTCCGGTGTGGCCGATGATTCCGGCTCGATAGGTTGCTGGCATCGGGAACTCCAAAAGGCAGTGGTCGGTGGTCAGTGGTCAGTGGTCAGTTATTCGCCGGTGGAACGGATTTCGAGTTCGTCGAGGCCTTCGGCGAGGGGAAGGCGCACTTGGGTGCCGGTCTTGTGTGAGATGTGGATGGCGGATATTACTTCGAGCGCTTTGAGGCCGTCGCGGCCGGTGGAGACGCTCTCTCGATCTTCAAGCAGGCAGTCGATGCTCTCGCGGGTGGCGGAGTAGAAGTAGTCGTCGAGCTTGAACTCGGTGGGCATGTCGGGGATGGGCTGGAAGTCGAAGCGGGTGCCGTAGCCTTCGTCGGCTTCGACGAGGGGGCCGTGCTCCCAGAGGCCGCGGCGTTCGCACAGGTGGATGCGGCCTCCGGTGCCGGCGATGGAGGCGTACCCGAGATGTTCTCTGCGCTCGGCGATGCTGTCGATGAAGACGACCACGCCATCTGAGCAGGCGATCATGCCGGCGCCGCCGGGGTCGGCGACGGTCTCCTGGTTGAGAAAGCCGGAGACAAGCTGCGGCTGGGCCGAGGTGAAGTAGAAGGCGTAGTCGACGATGTGGGTGCCGTTTGTGAGGAGCGGCCGGCAGCCTTCGTAGGTGATGGTCTTGACGCGGCCGATTGCGCCCTCGTCGATCATGCGTTTGAGGCGCTGGTAGTGGGGGAGGAAGCGGCGCGTGTGCTCGGTGATGAGGCGGGTGCCGCTGCGGTCGCAGGCTTCGACCATTTTGCGGCCCCAGGCGACGCTGGTGGCAAGTGGCTTTTCTACCATGACCACTTTGATGCCGGCTTCGGCGGCTTCGATGACGGGATGGTGGTGGTAGAGGGTGTTGGTGGTGACATCTACGATGTCGAGTCGGGCTTTTGCGTACATGTCGGCGGCGGTGGGATAGCGGTGCTCGGGCTCGATCTCCCATTCATCGCCGAACTGTTGGAGCCGCTGCGGGTCGATGTCGGCAATTGCGACCAATTCGGCGTCTTCGCAGCGGCGGTAGCCGGCAGCGTGGGAGAAGGGTCTGCCTCCCAGGCCGCCGATCGGACCGGCGCCGACGATTCCGACTCTGACTTTGGCTTTAGACATGTGTATGCTCCTGGGACTGCGGTGGGAATTGCGAATTGCGAATTGCGAATTGCGTATTGCGTCAGAGGGCGATTACGTGTCGCCTGTGGTGATGGGCATGATGTAGTGGATCTGGCGGGCTACTTCCTGGAAGCCGAAGTCTGGGTAGAAGTGCGCGCCGACGTCGTTCTGGTCAAGCGTTTCGATGCGGGCGTAGGACAGGCCTTCGGCGGCGAAATAGGCAAGGGTTTCTTCGAGCAGGCGGCGGCCGATGCCGCGCTGCTGGAATTCGGGCAGGACAGAAAAGTTGGGGATGCCGCCGATACCGGCGGCTTTATCGACGCGTGTGGAGACGTAGCCGACGATTTGCCCGTCTACTTCGGCGACGAAGATGCCGGAAGCATTGATTTCGGCGTCGTCATCGATGTGGCGTACCTTGCGCCAGCGCCAGTCTTTGCCGTGGACAAGCCCGTAGAGGCGCTCGATGTTCTGGTCGATGCAGACGCCGTCGAAGCAGATGGCGGTAATGGTTTTCAGCGTTTCGAGATCGGAGGGTCGATAGCGTCGTATTTCCATCGAAAACTCCTGCAGGAGGCGGCGGTCGGCTCGGCGTGTTTGTGACGGGATTGCCTTACTCGACAAATTGGAAGGCGTAGACGTCGGCGTCATGCAGGGCGAAGCGCAGACGGACCAGCTCGCCACTGAGCGGGCTGACGTCTGGGCCCTGTGCCCAGCGCACGGTGCGATCGAGGTCGTCGCCGAGGAGCTCGATGCAGTCGGACATGCTGTAGCCCTCGACGGCGAGATCGACCTGTCCATGCAGAATCTCGACGCGTACGCTGCCGGCGGCGGATGCGGAGAAGTTGAGTTCCAGGTTGCGGCCTGTGAACGTGATGGGCTTGGTTATCAT
Organism: Caldilineaceae bacterium; assembly: GCA_958295845.1. Taxonomy (GTDB): domain Bacteria; phylum Chloroflexota; class Anaerolineae; order Caldilineales; family Caldilineaceae; genus Bin5. Next base: position 1,030,498 of record OY282376.1, on the reverse strand, counting down.
CTCGCCGCCGCTGGGAGGCGCGTGGAGGGAGACGAAGCCGTCCATGCGGAGCGTGTAGCGGCGCTGGCCCAGGCCCTGCCCGCGCCAGTAGCCTTCGCTGACATACATTGAGAGCTCGTCGGGCGCGCCGGCGAACTGCGAGCGGGTGGTGACGAGGCCCCAGTTCTGGTAGTTGTCGCCGTAGGTCCAGTTGTCCTGTGGGCGCAGGCCGGGGCGGATGAAAGCTTCGGGCCAGATATTGAATTCAATGCCGTTGCGGCTGCTCATGAAGAGGCCGTCGGTCAGGGCGGCGCCGTAGCGCTCCTGGGCATCGGCGCGCATGCGGCGGTGTTCCTGTTCGGGCAGGTCTTCGATGGCGGCTGACCAGGGGTGTTCCACGTAGCGGGCGGGGAAGCCGACGAAAAGGTGCGGGGCGCGGAAGTAGGGGGTGATCTGGTTTGTGTACAGCTCGGCGATGCGGGTGGGGTTGTAGTCGATGAAAACGGGTTCGGTCCAGTTCAGGAAGTCGGACGAGACGCAGGTCATGATGTCGCGGCCGTGACGGAAGTCGCGGTGGTAGTCGCGGTATTCGCCGCGTTCTGCGTCCCAGAAGGCCAGGTTCTGGGAGTCGAAATAGCCCTTGGTGATGACGGGCTCGTCGCGCATCTGCTTCCAGTGGATGCCGTCGGGCGAACTGAGGGCGATGAGGCCTTTGTAGCCCCTGTTATTGGCGAGAGCCTTGTATCTTTCAGCATCCGGGGCGTCGGGATTGGGGTCCTTGAACGGAACGAAATTGATGGCCGGGCTGCTGTCGTCGCGGGCATCGAGGATGATGTTGTTACAGCGCGAACCGTCGAATTCGACGAGGCCCAGGTCCGGCTTGGTCCAGTGGATGCCGTCGCTGCTTTCGGCCAGGCAGACGAACTCGGGGTGGGCGAATTCCAGTGAGCCTGCGTCGTGGGTGAAGTGCCAGCCGCGGTAGTACATGCGATAGGCGTCGGCATCCTGGAAGACGGTGACGTAGCCGGAGGCATTGCCCTCCCAGGGGGCGTCGGTTTCGAGGGCGATTTCTTGCGGTACGGGGCGGTGGAGGCGCAGCTCGGCGTCGGGGGAAAGGGCGGCGATGAGATGGTCGTCGACGAGCAGCTCGCGGCGTGAGCCGATGTGGATGCCAGCGCCGGGCTCGATGTTTCTGCGTGAACTGGACATGGTGAACTCCCTTTGCGGCCGATGCCCGCGGGCCGGTTTGGCGGCTGCTTGCTGTTGAGGCAGTGCCCCCGGATATTGCACTCAGGCCGGTGTCACGCCGATGCGGTCGAGACGTTGTTTGGCTTCGGCGTAGACGTCTGCGGAAAGGGGGCCAGCCTGGATGGCCTGCACGTTTTCGGCGAGATGGGCGGGATTGGTTGTGCCGACGATGATGGTGTGGACGTCCGGGTGGGTCAGTGTATAGCGCAGTACGAATGATGTGTCGCTCTCGTCTGCCTGCCGCAAGTCGGCCAGCCCCGCTTCGGTATAGGCCTGCCAGCTTTCGGATTTGCCGAGGCCGACGCCAGGCTTGCCGAGGGCGACGCCGCCGCGGATGATGGTGCCGGCGCCGGCTTGTGCGGTGGTGGTGAGCCAGACTTCGTGATCGCGCTCCAGCGCGGAGTAGGGAATCTGGTAGGCGTCGAAGACGTCCCAGCTGAGGTAGGTAGGCAGGTGGGGCAGGGTGGTGGACATGCCGATCCAGCGCACTTTGCCCTGGGAGCGCATGTCCTGCAGCGCCTGCACCAGTTCTCCCTGCTCACATTCGGCCACGGACGGGTTGTGCAGTTGCATTATGTCGACGGAGTCGACGCGCATGCGTTCGAGGCTTTCGTGGAGACCGCGGAAGAGGTTCTCCCTGGTCCAGATATGGCCATCGGGGTGGCAGCCGCACTTGGTGGCCAGTACATACTCATCGCGGCGGTGGCGAAGGTGGCGGCCGATCATCTCTTCGCTGTTGCCGTAATCGTTGGCGGTGTCGATGAAGTTGATGCCGGCGTCGAGGACGGCGTTGAGCTGGGTGTTCATCTCTTCGTCGGTCATGGAGCGACGGTGGGCAGCGCCGAATCCAAGGCGGGTGACCTCCAGGCCGGTACGACCGAGGGTTGCAGTGGGGAGGGTGTTGGACATCGTGAGCCTTTCCTGGAAATGAAATCAGTTTGGAGAGCTACGCATCAATAGGCCAATGACCTAAGGCCGCAATTGCTATACCCGCCCCGGGATCTCCTTGCCGCGGATGAGCATGAAGGGTGTGTTGCCTTTACGCGGCGTACCTTCGACCTGTTCGCGATGGGCTTCGTCTTCGATGCCCAGGTAGCTTGTTTCGGCGTCGAGGTAGTGGAGGGCGAGGCCACGGCGGCGATTGGGGGTGGTGTTGGCTTCGGTGCGATGGAAATTGAGACCGTGGTGGAACATGCAGTGGCCGGCTCTCAGCTCGACTGGTACGGGTTCGGCCAGGTGCGGCAGGGACAGGAAACGAGGTTTGTAGTCAGAGGCGATGGGGCCCCATTTGTGGCTGCCGGGGATGACGGTCATGCAGCCGTTGTCGACGGTGGCGTCGTCGAGGGCGACCCAGCAGCTGACGTGGTTTTGGGGGGCGAACATGGGCCAGGCGACGGAGTCCTGGTGCCAGTCGGTTACGGTGCCGTAGAAGCGGGGTTTCATCATAAGCTGATCAGCATAGAACTTGATATTGGGGCCGAGCAGGACCTCGATCACGTCGACGATGGCCGGGTTTTTGGCGGCGGCTTCGAAGAGGTCGTCGTGGTAGCAGAGGTAGACCATCTTGCGGATCATGTCGATGCGGGGGTCGGTTGTTTCCTTGCCGTCACGGAACTGCGCTTCATACTGAATATAGCGTTGCGGTATGTGGGTAAGACGCCCGGCGGCGATGTCTTCGCTACGCTGGCGGAGGGCGTCGACTTCTGCGTCGGTGAGCACGCGGCCGTAGGGCAGGTAGCCATTATCGTCGAAGAACTGTTTCTGTTCGGCTGTCAGGCTCATGGTTGGTCTCCTCTAATGCAAGGGGCGCCGCGCCACCTTGTTTGCATCACTGCAAGTCAGCGGCGCAGGAGTTTGGGTAGGAGTAACTGTACGCCTAGTACGCCCAACAGTCCAAACACGAAAGTGGGCGCTACCAGCAGGAAGCCGCGTTGAACTGTATAGAGAAGAACGAGGTCGGAGATCAGGAGAGTGAGTATTGGGAGCTGGCCGCGCAGCAGCGCCCAGGACGCGTATGTCCAGAAGCCGCCAAAAAGAAGCACGCTTAGAATCGCGGCGACAATAAACAGCGGGAGCGCTTTTTTTTCTGCCAGCGCCAGGAGTATGCCGCAGAGGGCGGCGACAAGGCTGAGCCCCAGCATGTCGGACGGCCAGGCGACGTAGTCGCGCACGGAGGAAAGGGATATCAGTCCCACATACGCGAGAATGGCCGCGACTGCCACGACCATCGCGCTCTGTCGAAGGTATGCACTCATTGTTCCGGCTCTTGCAGGGTAGCCTGCATACGCAGCAGACGCTCATCGTGTGCATGGGGATGGACCAGGCGAAGACCGACCTCAACGGACCAGTCCAGGTGCTCGGCACGGTTTCTGGACGCAGCCAAGATCTGCTCCAACTCGAAGATGTAGAGGGGAAATCCCATATCCAGGCTTTCGTGGGGGGCGAGGGTCTGGTCGATGGTGGAGGCACGGCTGTACAGGGACTGGTCGGCGTCGGGGTCGTTGTCGCGCCAGGTGCTGCTACTTCCGCCGATGCGGTTTCCATTCAGGTACAGGTCAAAGAAATAGCTATTCAGTCGGACAGGGAGCTCCGACCGGTTGTGGAGCCTGAATCGCACATCGAGTTGGGCGCGATCGGTCCCGGCTCGGCTCACCTCTGCCAACTCCAGCTCGAGGCTGCGCACAGTTTCAACCGACCCAACATAGTTGGACACGGCCTGCCAGGTGGCCGTCAGCGCTGTGAGGCCCAGGAGAAAGAGGAGGGTACGGGCAACACGCGGCACGGTTGTAGATTTAATCAGACAAACCCTGCGTAGGATTTGCCGCGCACCGAGATATAGTCGACATGGACCTCTTCGTTAGTGCTCAGGTCTCTTGTTTTGGCCATCATGTAGTGGAGTGCCCAGGCGCGACGCCGTTTGGCCGAGGTATTGGGGCTTGAGTAGTGCAGGTTGAGACTGTGGAAGAGGAGGCATCCGCCGGCGGGCACGGGGACGGGCACTTCTTGGGCTTTCATTTCCTCGGTGAGCAGTTGCGGCAGATGCCTGAGGTGGAGCAGGCCGTAGTTGTGGCTGCCTGGGAGGCAGCGGACGCAGCCGTTTTCGAGCATGGCGTCATCGAGCGCGATCCAGCAGGTGATCTGGTTTTGGGGGATGAGGAAGGGCCACGAGGCAGAATCCTGGTGGTATTCCTTGACCGAGCCGTGTCCGGGCGGTTTCATGAAGATCTGATCCCCCAGGAGTTTGATATCGGGCTCGTCAAATAGCTCGGCAATCAGGTCGACGGTTTTTGGTCTCTTGGCGATGGTGAGAAATGTTTCGTGGATGGAGGCGGGAAAGTTGATTTTGCGCAACTCATCGAGCGCGCTGGCGGGCTGCACTTCGCCGCGAGCCACCACCATCTCTTTTTCCAGGACGGGAATCCCTTTGATGTCCTGCGCCACCTGGACGCGGCCGTAGGCGATATCTTCGGTTAGCTGTTGAAGCTGGGCCAGTTCATCAGGGTCGAGCAGCGTGGGGAAGGGCAAGAAGCCATCCCGCCAGAATGTCTCTTTTTGCTCCGGCGTCAGAATCATCATTTCCTCCATCGCGCCTGTGCAGCGATGCTGAAGGGCACCAACGTGCCTCAGTCCAAACTCATGCGGGGGTCAAGTGCGTCCCGCAGGCCGTCGCCGATGAAGTTGATGGCCAGCACGCAAACAGTGATCATGAGGCCGGGCGGGACCCAGAACCAGGGCATGTTTTCGATAATCTGGATATTCTGGGCCTCGTTGAGCATATTGCCCCAGCTGGGTGTCGGCACCTGAACGCCGAGGCCAAGGAAACTGAGGCCGGCCTCGGTGAGGATGGCGCCGGCGATTCCAAAGCTGGCGGCAACGGTGATAGGGGCCACCACATTGGGCAGGATGTGACGAACAATGATCCATCTCTCCTCGACGCCTACCGCTTGAGCGGCCATGACATAATCAGTTTCACGAATCGAAAGAATCAGGCTACGCACAAGGCGGGCGACACCTGTCCAGCCGATCAGGCCGATCGCGAGCATAGAGTTAAAGATGCCTGGACCGATGAAGGATACGATGGTGATCAGGATAATGAGGGTGGGAAAGGCCATGAACGTGTCGGTTATCCGCATGATCAGGGCATCAACGCGGCTGCCATAGTACCCGGCTACGCTGCCCAGAATTGTGCCGATGGTGACAAAGAGGGCGACGGCGACGATTCCCACCGACATTGAGACGCGACCGCCATAGACCACGCGGCTCCAGATGTCGCGCCCGGTGAGATCGGTGCCCAACAGATGGCCTTCCTCGCCAGGTGCGAGGCCGATTTCTCTGATTTCGATACGGTGAGGATGGATGGGGGCCACGACCGGCGCCAGGGGGAAGGCCATAAGGATCAACAGAATCATCAGGACAGCGCTGACCACGGCCAGCTTGTGACGACGAAATCGACGCCAAGCCCGCTGCCGCTGCGCTCCTGCTCCGCCCTCAGCCGAATCGAGTGAGTCGGTTAGCTCTTGAAGTCCTGCAGCCTTGCCTTTAGCGCTCATGGCAAAATCTGGGTCTTGCTGCCGATTTTTGACCGCCGCCAGATGCCCGGCAGGCGGGAACGACAGTGGCCGAAATGAAGAGTCTATTATTCATAGCGGATGCGGGGGTCAATACTCCCGTAGGTTAAGTCTGTAATGAGGTTGCTAAAGACGATGACAAAAGCCGAGACCAGGGTCATACCCATGATAAGAGGATAGTCGCGGGTGGCAACGCCGTCCAGATAGAGAATACCCATTCCAGGCCAGTTGAAGATGGTCTCGATGATGATTGCGCCGCCGAAAAGGCCGGGCAGGCGCAGACCGATGATGGTGATCACCGGCAGGAGGGCGTTGCGCAGGGTATGGCGGAGAATCACTACCTTTTCGCTCAATCCTTTGCTGCGGGCTACGGTGATATAGTCGAGCCGAACGACCTCGAGCACGCTGGAACGGGTGTAGCGCATGATGCCGGCTGTCGTCTCCAAGCCCAACACTGTCGCGGGCAGGGCCAGATATTTCAGGCGATCCAGCGACGTGCCCCACAGGCCGAAATCCCTACCAATCGTGGAATAGCCACTGGTCGGCAGCCACCCCAATTTCAGTGAAAACAGATAGATCGCGCCTATGGCGGCAAAAAATCCTGGAATGGAGATAGCGATGAAGGTGAGAAAAGTGAGCACATAATCGGGCGTGGTGTATTGATTCAAGGCCGAGAATATGCCGAGCGGGATACCGAGAAAAATGGAAATCGCCATGGCCGCGGCCATGAGGCGCAAGGTAGCGGGAAGACGGCGCGCAACCTCATCAGCGACCGGGATTTTGCTGCGGATGCGCACGCCCAGATTGCCTTGGACGAGGCCGCCCATCCAACTTAAATAGCGAATGTGCGCCGGTCGGTCCAACCCGTACTTTTTTCGCAACGCGTCTGCATTAGAGCCTTCATCTCCGCCCATGCCGGATTCCGGGTTCATGAGGATCATAGCTGCCACTGCGTCGCCCGGGGCAAGTTCGGTAAAAGAGAAGGTTATGATTGTAATGCCGAAAAGCACGGGCAGCATCTGGACAATGCGGCGAAGAATATAGCGGTTCATGGGCAGTCCCAGGAGTGAATAGTGAAGAGTGAGGAGTGAGAAAAACTTTCACTCCTCACTCTTCATTTCTCAGTCTTCGCGGTATTTATTCTCCGGCCAGATACCAGGTCGCCGGATAGCGGTCGGCATGGGGTTCGTCAAGCTGGCGAGAGACGTTGTTACACACATCGGCGCTGTAGGCAGAGAATCTTGTTGGCCAGAACACGGGGATCTCACCCGCCTCGGCTGAAAGGATCTCGGTGGCCCTGTACAGCATTTCCTTGCGCTTTTCCGCATCGGGTTCGGACATGGCGTCTTCGGTCAACTGGTCGAACTCTTCGTTACAGTAGTGGCCTACGTTGCGGCCGGCAGGCCAACTGCGGTCGCAGCCGAGGGAAAGGCGCAACTGATCCGGGTTGAACCAGCCGCAGCATCCGTAAGACATATCAAATTCATCGTTGTCGTAGACGCGTGCCACCCAAGCGGGACCATCCAGATATACAAGGTCAACCTTGATGCCGACATCGTTCCAATACTGCTGCATGGCGGCATGGATGCGTTTGTTCTGGTCATCCTGGTAGTAGGTGACGAAACTCACCTCTTGTTCGGAATCCCAGCCAGCCTCTTCGAGCAAAGCACGGGCTTTGTCGGGGTCGTATTCGTACTTTGTGATATTGGGGCTGACGAATTCGGGATTGGTCAGCCGCAGGTGCAGAACCTCAGCCAAGTCACCGTAATAGGCTTCGGCCATGGCTTCGCGATCGAGGGCGTACAGGAGGGCCTGGCGCACGCGTGCGTCCTGCCACAGGGGCCGGTTGTGGTTGGCCCAGACTGTCATACCGCCGCCGAGCTGACCGCCAAGCAGGACGATATTGGGGTCGTCCTTATAGCGCTCGTATTCGACTGCGGTGACGCGGCCGGCCATATGAATTTCACCGTTCTCGAGGGCGGCGAAAGCAGTAGCGCCGCCCAGGCCGATGCGGAAGATGATGCGATCCAGATAGGGCCTACCAGCGTAGTAGTCCTCGTTGGCTTCGAGGATGTAGAACTGATCGGGTTCGAAATCACCCATGGTGAAGGGACCGGAGCCGACCGGGTTGCGGACGGCATATTCGGTCTCGCCGAGGTCGGCGAACGGGATGCCCTCGAGCAGATGCTTGGGCCAGATGTTGAAAGAGGCCATGTTGGCGAGGACGCTGCTGCGGGGCGCGACGAGGTTCAACTCCACGGTAAAGTCGTCAAGCACCTTGATGCCGGAGATTTCATCGGCATCGCCGGCTTCAAATTCGGCGGCGCCGACCAGCTGATCCAGACCTGATGTGCGGCCATGGGAAGCGCCGGTGTCAGGATGGAAGAACATTTCCAACGTGAATTTGACATCCTCCGCGGTCAGGGGCTCGCCATCGTGGAAGCGGACATCATCGCGCAGGTGGAATGTATAGGTGAGGCCGTCTGCGGAGATATCCCAGCTTGTGGCCACGTCGGGATTGATGGTGACAGCATCGGTGTCGCGGTCAACCAAATGGCTGAAGAGGTAATCATCGCGGGGGGCGAAAACGAACCAGTTGCCTCCCGTCATTGCGCCGGCGGCGCCAGCAGTAACAACCTCGCCGCCATACTTGGGCGGTGAGTCTGTGCAGACATGAATATAGCTGCTGTCAACGTCGGCTTCGTCATACCATGGTTCGGTGGGTTCGGCCGCCATTTCTTCTTCCGCTTCATCCTCTGCCATCGTGCCCGATTCGGTCGCGGCCGGGGCGGCGCAGGCTGCGAGCAGCCCGAGCAACAGGATGAGGAATACGGTGAGTCCAAGGGACTTCCTTGTAATCGTCATGGTTTCAACTCTCCTTGGTGGTGGATGAATCCAAACAAATCGTCAACGGCCGCATTGGCAGGAAATGCCAAGTGGGCAAATTGGATGGCGAATTGACTACAGGACTTGTGAAACTAGGACAAAGATGCGTGGAACGGGCCCTACAACCACTTCATTGGGGCAGCGGTTACGTGGTCAAAAATCCCGGAAGCGTGCTGGTCGGTGGAATAACGGTTCGGTACTGTTCAACGTTTGGGATACGCAGCCTCAACGATTTGACTACGCATTTTATACCACAGACACGCGAGCGGCGTCAAGTGCAGTTTTTTGGGCAGGGGGGTGGAGCGGCAGTGTTAGTGGTAGCAGTTTTTAGTAGTCAGTTTTTAGTTTTTAGTGAACGGCAGAACGGCAGTTTTTAGTAGTCAGTTTTTAGTTTTTAGTGGTCAGTGACTGGCAGGTGATCAGTGATGGGTGTGAAGGTGCGTGAGGAGAGGGGTGCCCTCGCTCGTTCCATAACGGTTCGGGTATCTGTGGATGTGGAGTCGTTTTTTGGGCTTCGTTTACATTGTCATTCGGTGTTTACATTTGCATTCGGGGTCGATATTGGAGGGCTTCGGCGAGGTGGGGGGTGTCGATTTCTTCTTCTGCGGCGAGGTCGGCGATGGTGCGGGCCAGTTTGAGGACGCGGTGGTAGGCGCGGGCGCTGAGGTCCATCTGGCGGGCGGCGGCCTGCATCAGGTTTTTGCCATTCTCTTTGAGCTGGCAGTAGCGCTGGACCTCGGCCGGACCCATGTCACCGTTGACGACGATTTGGGTTTTGTCCTGCTGGGCGAAGCGGGCCTGTTGGCGGGCGCGTGCTTGTTCGACACGGCGACGGATGTGGGCGGAGGGCTCGCCGGTGTCGAGGCCGGAGAGCTTCTGGAAGGGGACGCGGGCTACGTCGACGTGCAGGTCGATGCGGTCGAGGAGCGGGCCGCTGATGCGGCCTTGATAGCGCTGAATGGTTGATATGGAGCAGGAACAGGGCTTGCGATCGTCGCCGTAGAAGCCGCAGGGGCAGGGGTTCATTGCGGCCACGAACATGAAATTGGCGGGGAAGGAGAGGGTGCCGGCGGCGCGGCTGATTGTGATGATCTTGTCCTCCAGCGGCTGGCGGAGGCTTTCGAGGTTTTTGGAGCCGAACTCGGGTAGCTCGTCGAGGAAGAGGACGCCGCGATGGGCCAGGCTGATTTCGCCGGGGCGGGGCATGGTTCCGCCGCCAACCAGGCCGGCATGGCTGATGGTGTGATGGGGGGCGCGAAAGGGGCGGGCACGGATGAGGGGCCCGGCGCCGTTGAGTTCGCCGGCGACCGAATAGATGCGGGTGATCTCCATGGACTCGGAGAGGGTGGCTACGGGCAGGATCGAGGGCAGGGCGCGGGCCATGAGGGTTTTGCCGCTGCCGGGCGGCCCCGCCATGCGCACGTTGTGATTGCCGGCACAGGCGATTTCCAGGGCGCGCTTGGCGTGCTCCTGGCCGCGAATGTCCTGGAAGTCGACGGCGTGAATGACCTCCTGCGCGGGATCGTAGGTGGTCACGCTCTGGGGCGGAATCTCCTTTTGGTCGGACAGGTGGGCGACGATTTCGCTGAGATGGCCGATGGGGAAGACGTCGATGCCTTCGACGAGCGCGGCCTCGGGCGCGTTGGGCTGGGGAACGAAGAGGCGCTTGTAGCCGGACTTCTGGGCCATGACCGCCATGGACAGTGCGCCGTTAATGGGGCGGACCGAGCCATCCAGACCCAGTTCGCCGACGATCAGCGCGTCGTCGAGCTCGGCGAGGACCTGGCGGGTGGCGGCCATGATGCCGAGGGCGATGGGCAGGTCGTAGGCCGGGCCTTCTTTGCGGAGGTCGGCTGGGGCCAGGTTTACTGTGAGGCGGTGTTGGGGAAAGAAGAATCCGCTGTTGGCGATAGCGGAGCGAACGCGTTCGCCGCTTTCGCGCACGGCGGCACTGGGTAGGCCGACGACGGTCAGCCGCTCGAGCCCGTTGGTGATATCGACTTCGACTTCGATCTGTTCGGCATCCAATCCTACAATGGCACAGCTGCGCACTTTGGCGAGCATTGACTCCTCCGTCGGGGGATAACTGAGGTGACAGTATATTCAGATTTGACCGGGGCTCGTTGAGATTTCCGAGGGCCCGGTGTTTATAGTTTAGCCTGATGCAATGGCTGGGGCAACCACTGGGGTTGCTCTATTGGCGGGCAGGCGTGTGTGCAGTGTTCAGATGGTGGCCATAGTGCAGCCAGAGTGCAGACAGAGGGCAGCCACAAGGGCTGCCCCTACGTGTCATCTAACGGTTGAGGCCGGCGAGTTGCCAGGACTTTTTCAGGGATTCGGCAGTCTCCCTGGCGGCGTCGGCGGGGGCGAGGTCGCGGATGCGCTGGTTGAACGGCTCGACCGTGACCGGGCCGTCGTAGCCGATGGCGTCGAGGGCCTGCAGGAAACCGGCGATGTCAGTTAGTCCGGTCTCGGCGGGCAGTGTGCGTTCGAAGTCGATCTGCTCGTCTGCGCTGCGACCGGCGACGGCATCGTTGACGTGGACATTGACCACCTGGGCGTTGGAAAGGTTGCGCACTTCGCCGACGTCGGTGTGGCTGGTGAAGAGGTGGAAGATATCGACGAGCAGTCCGACATTGCTGATGCCCAGATCGGTACCCAGCTGTTGGGCGCCCGCCATCGTGTGGATGAATTCGTATTTCTTCTCGTCGCGCAGGGTCTTGGGGCCGACCCATTCGAGCCCGAAACGGACGCCGTGATCGGCGAGGATTTGGGCGATAGGCCGCAGGCGGGCGAGGTGGAACTCGTAGTTCTCCTCCCAGGGCAGGTCGTCATCTGCGGGCGCGATAAAGGTGGAGGTACGGTCTGCGCCGAGAGATTGGGCGAGGGCGGCCTTGGCGGGCAACTCGGCCAGGCCCTGCCGCCAATTCTCTTCTTCGGCGCGGTAGGAGAATGGCATACTCCAGATACCGAACTGCAGCCCGGCGGCGGCCATCTGGTCTGAAATCGAAGCGGCGCCGCGGCTGTCTGCGATCTGTTGGAGTTCGACGATGGACACGTCGAGACCGCCGTACCCGAAACGGAGGGCGAGCTGGATGGCTTCGCTGAACGGTACGTTGATGCCCAGTGGTCCGGGACTGAAGTTGGGAAACACAGTTCTCTCCTGACGGGAGTCCATGGGGTCTGCTCCCGTATTGAAACAGCAAGGGATGGGCGGTCTTGCGCCGGTGGTGCGGCGGACTATGTTGTGCGGTGGGCTATGTTGCGCCACGAATTATATTGTGCCGCGAACTATGTTGTGCGGCGAACTATGTGTTACCTTCGGCCTGTTTTCGGGTACGCAGCCCGAGGCTGGTGGTGATACCGACGAGGCCGGCCAGGCCAATGATCAGATAGACCTGCTGGTATGCCTCGATGACGGGCAGGCCGCGCTCGAGGGCGCTGTGAAGCAGAACTCCGGCCAGGGCGGTGCCGATGGCGACTCCGACGAAGCGAATCATACTATAGACGCCGGCGGCCGTTCCCATCTCCTCCTCATCGGTCTCTGACATAGCGGCCTGATGCAGTGCGGCGAGCATGGTGCCAACGCTCAGCCCTTGAAGAGCCAGCAGGGCGAGGACCAGGCCGATATGGGCGGAGGCGGTCAGTTGGGAGAAGAGAAAGACGGCTAGCGCCTGTCCACTCAGGCCAACGAGAACGGGCCAGCGGCTGCCCCAGCGGTCGGCTGCGAGGCCGCCGAAACGCACCATGACGGTCATGGCGCCGGGGTTGATCGTCAGGATCAGGCCGAGGTAACCTGGACTGAGGTCGTGGATATCGACGAGATAGAGTGGTATCAGGAAGCTGGACCCGCCCATAACGAACATGCGCATGGAGGCGCAGAGGGAGGCGAAGCTGAAGGTGCGGTGTCTGAAGAGATTCAGGTTGACGAAGGGATCGGGGCGGCGTCTTTCCCAGACGAGGAAGGCGACGAAACAGAGCAGTAGAGCGCCCAAGAGGCGCCAGTCCCGCAGGGGGTCCACGCCGGTGATGGGGCGGCTGGAGAGATAGAAGAGCCCCATGGTAAGGGCGCCGGCGAGCAGAAGGACGCCGGGCCAGTCGAAGGTGCGCCAGAAGCGGGGGCGCACATTGCTGAGGCCGGCGGGAACCCATAGTTTTACGGCCAACAGCCCGAAGAGGCCGAGCAGAATGGCGGGACCGAAGGCGGCGCGCCATCCCCAGGCGTCGACGAGAAAGCCGGCGAAGAAGGGGCCGATGGCAGCGGTCAACGGGCCGATTGAGCCCCAGGTGCCCAGGGCTTTGCCTCTTTCGCCTTCGCGGAAGATGGTGGCGATGAAGGCCATGCCGAGGGGCATAATGCCGGCGATGCCGAAGCCCTGGACGGCGCGGCCAATCATGAGCCATGTCAGATTGGTTGCGAAGAAGGCCATGGCCGAGCCGGCGGAGAAGATGGCGATGCCGCCCAGGATGAGACGGCGGCGGCCCACGCCATCGCTGAGGCGGCCGTAGACGGGCATGAGGATCATGTAGGGCAGGGTAAACGCGCTGGAGGTCCAGGCGACGACGTCGGCGCTCATGGCGAAGGAGTCGCGCAGGACGGGGAGGGCCACACGGCTCATGGAGGAGCTGAGAGGCATGATCGTTGACGGGATCATCAACGCGTAGAGGATGAGCCAGGCTTGCTGCGAAGGCAGAGCCTGCGCTTTGGCAGGAACCGGTTCGGCTTCGGAACCGTTTTTTCTTCGTAAGCCAATCCGACGGAGGATTGGGATGGGGGTACTTTCCACGCGAGATGCCTTTTGATCGGGGCGCGAGACGCCGGCCAGGCGGCCCGACTCTTTAGCGGTTCAGACGGATTTAATAATCATACCTGTTGAGGGCGCATTGGGTAAATGCGTTGTTGTGTCGATGCTCGTGTGCGCGGCGGGGGGAACGGCGGGGGGAACGGCAGGGGGAACGGCAGGGGAACTGCAGGGGTTAGGGATTAGGGGCTGAGATGGCGCGTGAGGAGGTAGACACTGTTGGCTAAACACCTATCTCTACACACGTTGATGGGGAAGAATTAGCACGGTGGTCTAGTAAGGGCGGGGCGTTGCGGGGGCGCAGCCCCCGCACAAGAGAGGGCCGAAGGCCCGAACGCACAAATGCAAGGAGAGAGGGAAGAGGAGAGAGGAGAGAGTGAAACCGAATGGTCTGCAGGAAATTGGACTGGACGTGGCCTCTTCGATAAGGGAGGTACAAGAGAGTTCAGGTCCGTTTTGGGGTGCGCCCGGTCGGATGGCGGCATTGACAAAAAGGGGATGGCGTGACAAGATGCAAGGATCAGTAAGGAACTCATCGAAACCATTTTTGGTGAGAGGCATTCTTGGCAGTTCAACCACCCTGAAAAACCTGGTGGCCGCTCTTTGGTCGGTCTGCGGTGGGTTGTGCGCGGATGGAATGTTGTGCGCAGGCCCACGCGTTGGCTTGCCCTGCTTTGGGACAGTCTGGCGGGGACAGACGTAGTTGACTGACGGCAGTCCGGCAAGGGGCGCGTTGACACGCCGGCCAGCCTGTAAAGGAATCGTTCAAATGAAAGCTTTGATGTACCGCGGCCCGTGGGAGATGCCCGTGGAGGAGATCGAGGAACCAACGCCGGCGGCGGGGAAGGTGGTCGTGGAAGTCGAGGCCGTAGGCATCTGCGGCTCGGATGTACACGGGTTCACCGGCAAGAGCGGCCGGCGCACGCCGGGCATTGTGATGGGGCATGAGTTTGCGGGCACGATCGGCGAGCTGGGGCCGGATGTGGAGGGCTACGCTGTCGGCGATGGTGTGGTCGTGATGCCACTTTTTACGGAGGCGCCCGGGGGGGATCCGTATCCGATCAACCTTTCGCCCCACCGGCGACTGACCGGCATGAACGAGCACGGCGCGTATGCGCAGCGCGTTGCGGTGCGGACGACGCAGCTGTTTCCCAAGCCGGCCGGGCTGAGCTGGCAGCGTGCGGCACTGTGCGAGCCGATGGCGGTGACGCTTCACGCGGCGCGCATTACACCCATCAACCCGATGCAGAAGGTCGCGGTGGTTGGCGTTGGGCCGATTGGGCTGCTGGCGATGCTGGCGGCGCGCTTGAAGGGTGCGGGTACGATAATTGCGGTAGACCGTTCGGCGCACCGGCTGGAGCTGGCGGAGGAGCTGGGCGCGGACGCGGTCATCAATGTAGACGAGACGGACGCGGCGGCGACGATCCGGGAGATGACGGACGGGGGCGTGGATGTGGCGTTCGAGGCGGTAGGACTAAGCCCGACGGCGCAGCTTTCGGTAGAGGCGACGCGCAATGGGGGCAACGTAACCTGGATCGGAAACAATGCACCGATGATCGAGTTGGACATGCAGAGCATTGTCACGCGTGAGATGAGCGTGCGGGGCTCGTACGGCTTTGATGAGACCGATTTTGCGGCGGCCATCGAAGCGCTGTCCTCGGGCCGGCTGAATGTTGATCCGCTGGTGGAGAAGGTAGCGCCGCTGGACGAGGGGCCGGAACTCTTTCGCAGCCTGGCCGCGGGCGAGAATGACCTCGTCAAGATCATTTTGAAACCGTAGACAAATCGGATAGATGTGATAGGCGCAAAATCGGATAGCGCACTTGTCCGATCTTTGAACAGTATGATTGACTGAATACTGTGATGGACTGATTAGTGTGATTGACTGAAACCTAATGAAAACCACGCGTTGAACCCGATGAAAATCGCAGCGTTTCCCAAGTGTTATCTGGACGATATATCTCTTCACCGCACGATGTCGGTTTTCGACTGGATTGAGCAGGCGAGAGAGCTCGGCGCCGAGGGGTTGGAGATGTATGAGGGTTTTTTCTGGAGTCTGGACGACGCATACATCGATTCGATCGGGGAAGCGCTTGAGGGGGCCGGTTTTGCGATGCCGATGCTGTGCTGTTCGCCCGATTTCACCGACCCCGACCCGGGGGCGCGGCAGCGGGCGGTGGAACGTGAAGCGGAGATGATCGGAATCACGCGGCGGCTGGGCGGTCCCGGCGCGGTCTGCCGGGTACTTTCGGGCCAGAAGAGGCCGGGGGTGTCGGTCGAGCAGGGGCTGGAGTGGGTGGTGGCGTGCATAGAGGAATGCATTGACATTACCAAAGAGAATGACATTGTGCTTGGACTTGAGAACCATTACAAGGACGGTTACTGGAAGTATCCGGAATTTGCGCAGAGGATGGAGATTTTTGTAGAGTTGCTAGAGGCCATTCCGGAGCGGACTCATTTCGGCGTTCAGTATGACCCTTCGAATGCGCTGGTTGCGGGGGACGATCCGGTTGAGCTGCTGCGCAAGGTGGCGGACCGGGTGGTGACGATGCACGCCAGCGACCGATTTCTGGAGGCGGGGACGACGCTGGAAGAGGTACTGTTGCCGGACGGCCTGATCGGGTATCCCGATAAACTCCAACACGGCATAACCGGACAGGGCAGCAACGACTACGACACCATCTTTTCGATCCTGCGGGACAGGGGATTTGGAGGCTGGGTCAGCATTGAGGACGGCATCAACGGTATGGAAGAGATGCGAGAGAGCATCGAGTTTTTGAAGCGGAAGCGCGCCCAGTATTTCGAAAATTAGGAACGTTGGAGCAGGAATCGGGAAAGCGTACTGGCTCGATTCGAAGTGCCGCGGAGGCTAAGCGTTGTCGATTAAATTTGGGACGGATGGCTGGCGAGCCGTCATCAGCGAAGATTTCACTTTTGAGAATGTGCGCAAGGTCGCGCAGGCGATCGCGGATGTCACGAACGACCAGTTCCGAGGGCTGCCGCGTTTGCAGCCGTCGTTGGTTGTGGGGTTTGACACGCGGTTTTTGAGTGATCGCTACGCGGCGGCGGTGGCGGAGGTGCTGGCTGGAAACGGTATCCGGGTCTGGCTGAGCCAGGCGGATGCGCCGACGCCGATGATCTCGTATGCGATCGTTGACAAGTGGGCTGACGGCGGCGTGATGATCACGGCGAGCCACAATCCACCACGCTATAATGGAATCAAACTAAAGGCGTCGTACGGCGGCTCGGCCAGCGCGGCGACGCATAAAGAGGTGGAGCGGCGCATTCATTTGCGTGAAGGGCGGGGAGAGCAGCCGAGAAGGCTGGACTATGATCAGGCGATCAAGGCCGGCATCATCGAACGCTTCAACCCGCTGCCGGCCTTCCGCTCGCAGATGCGGAGCCTGGTGGATTTTGATGCGATTGAAGGGGCGGGGCTGTCGGTTGCGGTCGATGCGATGTACGGGGCGGGGCGGATTTATTTGCGGCGGCTGTTGGAGGGGGCCGAGTGCCAGGTAACTGAACTGCGGAACGAGATGAATCCCGGCTTCAACGGGATTCACCCGGAGCCGATCGCCCAGCATCTGCAGCCGCTGGTGGCGGAGATGGCTACGGGCAAGTATCATCTGGGGCTGGCTACCGACGGCGACGCCGACCGTATCGGGGCGATCGACCCGGACGGACGTTTTATAGACCCGCATAAGATTATGGCGCTGCTGGTGGATTATCTGATCCAGGACCGGTCGCTGCGGGGGAGCATCGCCAAGACGGTGAGTACTACGCAGATGTTGAACCGGCTGGGGGCGCACTACGGGCTGCACGTACACGAGACACCGGTGGGCTTTCATTACATCAGCGATCTGATGCTGCAGGAGCCGGTGCTGCTGGGCGGAGAGGAGAGCGGGGGCATCAGCATCCTGGGCCACATTCCCGAAGGGGACGGGTTGCTGATGGGACTGCTGCTGACAGAGTTGGTGGCGAAGCGCCGCAAGCCGCTGGGGGTGCTGATAGACGAGTTGATGGGAAGGCCGTATATGGGCCAGTTCTGCTACGGCCGCGACGACCGGGCGGTGAAGCCTTTCCCCAAGGCGGACCTGGTGGAGGGATTGTTAGCGAATCGGCCGAGTGCGCTGACGGGATCGAGCGTAGCGCATGTGAACAACCAGGACGGCGTGAAGTTCATCCTGACGAACAACAGCTGGTTACTGATCCGGCCCAGCGGCACGGAACCGTTGCTGCGTATCTATGCGGAAGCCTCTTCGAAGGAGGCGGTGGCGACGCTGCTGGCCGAAGGGACGGTTCTGGCCCAACAGGTATTGAAGATGATCTGAGCGGAAGCAGGACGGGACGTTGGTATGGCGAGCCAGGGGAGGTTCGTTATTGCGTATTGCGTATTGCGTAAAGGCAGACATGGCAGGGACGTTACTCGCGGCAATGTTGTAACAACCAAGACCATGCGATCCGCGAAGTCACACGGTGTCAGGCGAAGGGCAGCGAAGAACACCAAGGCGTTTCGGATTTTCCTGGAGAGACCAAGCGGTCGTTTGCAGAAAAGCAGTTTGCTAACGCGATTCGCTGTTCTGAGGAACGTCAACGGGCCCTGATATTCGTAGACGGGTTTCAGTAGTAGGCAGGTTATATTGGTAGACAGGTTATATTGGAAGGCAGGGGAGGGCGTGAGCTGAGCGGCTCGCGCCTTTGCAGTTTTATGGGCAGATGCGTGACGGGCTGCACCAGGGAAGGCGGGATAGCTCGCCTTCTTATTCGTGCTCCGTTTTTCAGCTGGGCCCGGGGATCTGGCGCAGTCTGATTTCCTGGCGCGTTTGCTCGAAGGACTGGCGGAGTTTCAGGTCGGAGCCAGTCTGTGCGCCGACGACGCGCTGTGCGCAGGTGACACAGCCCAGTGAGGCCTTGTAGCTGCTCTGATCGCAGTTGAGGCAGTCGCAGAGGCGGATCATCATGAGAGAGAAGGCGAGCGTATCCTCGTTGCCGTCGCGCTGACTTGCGACCTGACTTACCAGTTCCTGCCAATCGGCGCCGCGTTCCCGGCCCAGCGGTCTGATGGCCCGATAGGGAAAGAGAATTTCACTTTGGGGGTACATGACGGCTCCTCTCGTGATTTTTCGGTTGTTGGCGCCCGCCCGCGTGTGGGGCAGACTATGGCGACTGACTATCGGGAACTGAATTCGCGGTAGATTCAGCGGCGTAAAGTTCAGATGCTGGCGGCGAAAAGAAAGACGAACAGGGCGAACAGGGCGATGGCGGACAGCGTGACGATCAGAACGAACAGGAGCGGCAACAGGACGGCGGCCAGCGAACGCAGACGGGGCAGGCGCGTCACTTCCTCGTTAGCCCTGGTGTAGACGACGAGGGCCCAGATGACGCCTACTACGCTGCAGATGCGGCCGAAACAGGGGATAGGCGAGAGGCCGATTAGCAGGAGGGGCGCGGACGCGAAACCGGTGGCGGCGAAGAACGGCTGCAAACGGCATTTTGCGCCGAGAACGCTGTTGCAGACCATCACCAGAGCGCCGTAGACGATCCAGAGGGTGAGCCAGCGCAGCGGCCAGTTGACCCATTCGCCGAGGGCGCTGATGAAGGCGGCGAGCCAGCCGGGCAGGGGCTGGGGCAGGCCGGCGATCAGCTGGAATAGCTCGCCAAGGTGGACAGGGTTGAACAGGGTGACGATATAGTTTAGCGGTGTCTGTTGCAGGAGAGAGGCCTGTGCGCCCAGACGGGCGAGAGGCAGGGCGGTACCGGCTGAAGCGGCCAGCTCCCAGTTGACCAGGAAGGGCAGGAAACCGGCCAGCAGTCCAAGAATGAAGACCATGCCCAGGGACTGGCGCATGGAGGTTTCGGTGAAACCTGAGGCGCGCAACTGGACTGCGTCGCTCAACTTTTGAGGCGAGGGCAGCCAGTGGCGGATGTTCACAGACCGCCCCCGGCGATGAGGAGCAGCGCACCAAAGGCCATGGCGGCAACGGCACTGACAAGAAGAAGCAGAAGGTATGTGCCGACGGCGACCAGCGCGGCGGGGCCGGGAGGCAGTTCGTGGGCCACTTCCAGCCCGCGAAAGGCGATCAGAATGCCCCAAACGTGGATGAGGACGGAGGCGACGGAGACGAACGGAATCATGGTGAACAGATAGAGAAGACGGGGGGCGTTGCTGAGGGCGACGGCGCCCAAAGTCTGGGGGAGCGTGCCCTGGCCGCCGGCTGCACGGGCGAGCAGGTGGCTAGCGAGGCCAAAGAAAAGCCACTGGCCGATCAGGCCGAGGGGGGTCGTTGCGAGAGTCAGGAGGCTGAAACCGACAGTGTTATAGCCGCTGTAGGCGAGCAGGAGCGGCCAGCCGCTGCGCAGGGCGTTTTCAATCTCGATCAAGGTTTCACCGCCGGCTGTACCCTGGCGCAGGGTCTGCAGGACGGTGTTCAGGAGAGCTTCGGAGGGCGGCAGCGCGGCGGTAAGGAGGAGATTGCCGATGAGCTGGGCGACGGCGACCAGAACACCGATGCAGGCGCACAGAAACAGTCCCTCAATCCAGGGATTGTCGTCGTCTACCATTTCTACGAATGGGTCGGGTTCCAGAAGGAGGGCCTTCCCGATGAACCGCGGATAGTTCTGTGGTTGTAACATCCGTTTGCGACGAGTGTCCGGGCAGTAGGCCCAAAGCGGGCCCCATTTGAGGGATGGGCCATGTTCAGGAATGCAACTGCCTGCGGGAAGCCCTTTGTCCAGTTCCGGAAATCATAGCACAGGTATTACTTGGCCTTGAAAAACGGGACTGTCCGGTGAGCGGCGAGCTTCTTTGGGACGGCGGGCAGCGACCAGCGCTGAGTCAGACTCGCAGGAGATCGAAATGTCAGAGAAACGCACCATTCTTCCGACGGGGAAGCTGCCGCCAGAGCTGCTGGCGGCGCTCATCTCGACCTTGCCGATCGATGACCCGGACCTCTTTTTGGGGCCGGGTGTGGGCGAGGACGCGGCGATTATTGAAGTTGGCGGGGTTGCAGGGGACGGGGGTCCCTCCAGCCGGCGGCACGGAAATACATCCCAACGAGGGAGCGCCGACACACTGCTTGCCGCGAAGAGCGATCCAATCACCTTTGCCACTGATGAGATCGGGTATTACGCGGTCAATGTATGCGCGAACGACCTGGCGGTGTGCGGCGCGCGGCCGCGTTTTTATCTGCCCACGGTGCTGTTGCCTGAGGGGACGACGGAGGGGGAGGTGCGAGAGATTTGCGACCAGCTGGGCGCAGCCTGCCGCGTGCTGGATGTAGTGGTGGCGGGCGGGCATACGGAGGTGACGGCGGCGGTGAATCAGCCGGTTGTGGCGGGTACGCTGCTGGGGGAAGTGGCGAGGGGGAAGGTGGTGCGGACGGGCGGCTGCCGGCCCGGGGACGCGGTGCTGCTGGTGGGGAGTGCGGGCGTTGAGGGGACGTCGATCATCGCGCGGGAGATGCGGGAGGCGCTGCTGGAGCAGGGCTGGTCCGAGGCGGAGCTGGAGGAGGCGACCCATTATCTGTACGAGCCGGGGATCAGCGTGCTGGAGCCGGCGCTGGCGGCGGCGGAAGCGGAGCTGGTGACAGCGATGCACGATCCGACGGAGGGCGGCGTGGCGACGGGATTGTGGGAGCTGGCTGACGCTTCGGGCTGCGGGTTGGAGGTGGAGCTGTCGGCGGTGCCGGTGACGGCGTTGACGGCGGCGGCGTGCGCGGCGTTCGGGCTGGATCCGCTGGGGACGATCGCTTCGGGGGGGCTGCTGGCGACCGCCACGGCGGAGGATGTGGACGCGGCGCTGGGCTTGTGGCAGGAGATGGGGAGGTCGGGGCGGGTTATTGGGCGCGTGCTGCCGGCGGAGGAGGGCGTTTACGGGTTGCGGGAAGGTCGGCGGGTGGGGTTGCCGCGGTTTGATGCGGATGAGATTGTGAAGTTGTGGGGGGCGTGAACGGTACTGAGAACTGGCCTAGGTAGACAAGACCCGGGGTGTTATACCAGAAGCAGATCTGCAGAGTGCGGATAGTGGTTTCGGTGGGAGTATAAGGGCAAACGCGGGTCCTGGAGCTCTGCAGAGCGGGTCAGGAAGAATTTTTGCGCAAGCGGGCCAATTCAGCTTCTTTTGCCATCAATTGCTCTTCTAACAGTTGGCGCGCCGCGGTTTCTGTTGCAGCCTGTTCCTCCGCTCTCTTGCGCGCCGCCGCTGCCGTTGCAGCCTGTTCCTCTGCCCTCATACGCGCTGCCGACTCTGTTTCAGCCTGTTCCTCTGCCCTCATACGCGCCGCCGACTCTGTTTCAGCCCTTGTGACAGCGACCTGCAGCTCCGGGATTACATATGCGGAATACACGTCGTCTCGAGCCAGATCGGCCAGACGAGGGCGGCGATGCAGATCGTCCAGCCGGAATTGCAGACCTGCCAACACGTTTGAGCGAATTACGCCGTTCGCGTCAGGCGGGATCTCTTCATATTCTCCATCCGAGGTGAGCGCGTAGAAGTGCATACTCTCACCCTCCGGGTCGAGGATGTAGTACTCCTTCACTCCGCCCAGGGCATAGTCGCTTTTCTTCTCCTCTGTATCCCGCAGTACCTCCACCAGTGTGGAATCTGAGACCGCTTCGACAACCATATCGCAGACTCCGTCAAAGTGGCGTTGATCCAACGCTCCCCACGACACGGGGTTGGCGTTAAGAATCACGCCTATGTCGGGTTTGCGTATCTGGAGGCGCTCACCTTTGGGGTCGGATTCGTCTTCGATTTTCAGAACAAAACCGGTTTCCAGGTTGATCAGAGACGCGTGATCATAAGTCTCCACATAGCGGAGCAGGAGGGCGAGGAACCAGTTGTACAGGCGGATTTGGGGGGCATTGGGCGGGGACTTGGCCTCCAGTATGCCGTTGTTCCACTCGTAACTGACGTCGAGGTCCGGGTAAGGGTTTTCGTACCACTTTTCCCAGTACTCTTCGAGTGTGACACAGCGTCCGTTATCCGGCGCCCAGGAGGTATCCGAGGTGCGGTTCGGCGAGAGGACTTCGGTTTGGGTGGAGTTGTTCGACTGGGGTTGAACTGTCTGTTGGTGAGGAGCGTCCGACGCCGGTTCTATGGATTCCATGCATTCTCTTTCGGTCTAGGGGCTGCCCGTTGTGCGATTGATACATACATTCTAACACGTTGGCGGCGGTTGATGCCAGCGGTTTTCGGTGCCGCTGGTGCCTGGAAATGCTTTCCGACTCTTGGAGAGGCTCAGGGCATGCACCGGGCCTGGCGTTGGCGGGAGGTCCGTTGATCAGGGGGGCACAGGAACGGTTTGGGGGATGGCGAAGTCGATGGGGCAGCGGGCGTGGGCAGGCACAAAGCCTGCCCCTACAGGAACGGGTGGGGGATGACGAAGTCGATGGGGCAGGCGCGCGTGGGCAGGCACAAGGCCTGCCCCTACGGGAACGGTTGGGGGGATGGCGAAGACACTGGAGCAGCGGGCGTGGGCAGGCACAAGGCCTGCCCCAACGGGAACGGTTTAGGGGGATGGCGAAGACACTGGAGCAGCGGGCGTGGAGGCAGGCGGTGAATTTGGGCGGCGCGTTCTGTAGATAAGGATGCGACGGCGGCTGTTTTCGGGCTGCGCGAATTCTCGGCCGGCCTTGCGGATGTGCTGGTCTATAGCCCTTCAATCGTTTCGGCGGCGAGATGGTCGACGACGGCTTTGACGTCGCCGCCTGATTCGTTGTAGACGCGCAGCTGGCGGTCGGCGCTGGTGCCGTTGGCGAGGATCTGTTCGATAGGGGCGATCTCTTTTTCGGTGCCGAGCTCGGCGATCTCTTCGCCGACCAGTTCGACCAGTTCGCGCATCAGGGAACGGGCGGGGAGCTCCTCCTGTTTGCCGAAGTCGATCATTTTGCCGTCCAGCCCGTAGCGGGCGGCGCGCCATTTGTTCTCGTCGATCAGCTCTTTGGTGAAGACACGGAAGGTGACGTTGCGCTGGCGCAGTTTCCAGTGCCAGAGCACGAGGGCCTGGCAGAGGGCGGTGATGGCGATTGCTTCGTCGACGCGCGGGCAGATGTCACAGATACGGAATTCCAGGGTGGGGTAGATGCCGTGGGGGCGCACGTCCCACCAGATCTTGCTGGTGTCGGGGATGCAGCCGGTGTTTGTGAGGGTGCTGATGAGGCCCTCGTAGGCGGCGCGGTTGGGGAATACGTCGGGAATGCCGCTGCGGGGGAAGTCCTCGAAGACGACTGCGCGGTAGCTCTTGAGCCCGGTGGGCTGGCCCTGCCAGAAAGGGCTACTGGCGCTGAGGGCCAGAAGGTGGGGCAGCATGTAGCGGAGGACATTCATGGTGTCGATGGCGAAGTTGGGGTCCTCGAGGCCGACATGAATGTGCATGCCATAGATGAGGAGGCGCTGGGCCAGTAGCTGCATCTCCTCAAGCACGCCCTGATAGCGCGGGAAGGGGGTCACTTCCTGCTCGGACCAGCGGCTCGAGGGGTGGGTGGATGCGGCTACGATGGCGAGGCCTTTTTCCTGGGCGAGGCGGCTGATGAAGGCGCGCTGGCGCAGGAGCTCCTCTTTGGCTTCAGCGGGTGTAGTGCAGACGGGCGTGCCGAGCTCCACCATCGACTGGTGCAGTTCCGCTTTGATCTCCCGTTCCACGATCACCATCTGGCCATTTTCGATGAACTGGGTAATGAATGAACGCAGCTCACCGCTTTCGGGATCGATGACCTGATATTCTTCTTCGATGCCGAGTGTCAGTTGGGGTCGTTCAATCATAGGTTTTGCTCCGTCTGCGAAACGAGGAAATCGACGACGGCCTTGCCGTCTTCGCCGCTCTGCCGCCAGAGATGGCGCTGCTGGTCGGCACTGGCCCCCCGCTGCATGATGGTGTGGATGTGGGAGACCTCTTGGCGGCAGTTGAGGCGGTCGAGGACCGGTTCGACCCGTTCGAGCAGTTCGTGCAACAGGTCGTGAATGGGTACTTCCTGTTCGATGCCGAAATCGAGCAGGTTTCCCTGGAGCCCGTAGCGGACGGCCCGCCATTTGTTCTCGGCTATGAGTGTGCGGTCGTAGAGGCGGAAGGACATGTTGCGATGGCGCAGGTCGACCATCCAGGCAACGGTTGCCTGGATCAGCGCGGCGACGGCGAGCACGTCGTCGATATCAGGCAGGGCGTCGCAGACCCGAACTTCGAGCGCGGCCTGTTCGGTTGGGGTCGTATTGGACTGGGCGTTGCGGCCGGCGTCAGTGCGCGGGCGGGACGGGTCCTGCTGATGGGAGTGGGGGCGGATGTCCCACCAGATGGCTTCGGGATCGGGTATGCTGTTGGTGCGCAGGAGGGTATCGACGTAGTTTTGATAGTCGCTGAGGCTGCGGAAGGCGTTGGGAATGCCGGTGCGGGGCAGGGCGTCCAAGAGGACGGAGCGGTAGCTGGCCAACCCGGTATCGAGGCCCTGCCAGAAAGGTGAGGCGTTGGCAAGGCAGAGGATGTGGGGCAGCAGGTAACGCATTGCGTTCATGACATCGATGGCCAGATTTCTGTCGTCGATGCCGACGTGGACGTTCATGCCGAAGGCGAGCAGGCGGCGGGCGATGAACTGTGTGTCCTCGATGAGGGCGCGATAGCGGGGCGACTCCTCCAGTTCCCTATCCCAGTGACTGAAGGGGTGTGCGCCGGCGACCATCATTTTGAGGCCGTGGTTTGCGGCCAGTTGCCGCATTTCGCGGCGGATGCGCAGGAGCTCCCGGCGGGCCTGCTTGATATCGCGGCAGATCGGAGTACCCGTTACGGGCGTGGAAGCCAGGTCCGGGGAACCTGTGGATGGCTTGCTCAGGGTCTGGTCGTGCAGGAGCGTGAGCCCATGTGCTGTAGCAAAACCACGCAGCTCGCGGGTGTCGGGGTCGACAAACTGATATTCCTCTTCGATGCTGATGCTAAAGGATGGTTGGCTGTACTCGGCCATAGCTCGCTCTCTTCTTCCGCGTCATCGCGGGGGTTTGAAACGCCGGATTTCTGTTGCATATCCCGGGGTTGGTCCGGCGTTCGGCGTCGTTGCTCCGTTCGCGGCGTACGGTGACGGGGCCTGCTACGCGTTCTTTTCTTCAACCACAAACACCGGCACAATTGAGCCGCCGCCGGCGGTCACGTTGAGGAGGGTCTGGCTGCTCAGGCGGCAGAGACAGCCGTGTACGCGTTCGCCGCGGAACAGAAAGGGATCCGAATCGACGAGGCGAAGGTCGATTTCGACGCGGCCATCTGCGGTCATGGCCGGGAACTCCTCGTAGGCGATTTGCACGCGTTCCTGAACGACGGCCGGTTCAGCGGAGGCGGCAGCCAGGGCCGCGTCCCATGCGGGCTGATCCGTCTCCCAGCCGATGAGCACGCCCTTGCCGCCGTATTCGTCGTTCGGTTTGATCACCAGCCCCTCGCGGTTTGCGCTGGCCCACGGCAGGAGGTCGATTGGATTGCCGGCCGGGTCGAGAGTGGACCGTTCCTCGACAGTGCGGGTCCAGGGGATGTGCGCTTTGACCGCCTGCTGCTCGTCTGCGGTGAGAAGATGGGCGTTGCGCTCGTCGCTGGCGACGGCGAGGCTGGCCTTTTTGTGGAGGAGCTTGCAACTGAACGGGTTTACGAGGCAGATTGCGCGGGCGTGCAACGCTTCGACGATGGGATGGTCCAGCCCGTAGCGGAGCAGGAGTTCGCTGATCAGGACGCGCTTGTAGACGAAATCGACCTGAGTGCCAGCGGCATAGAGGCGCCCGTTTCTGAACTCCATCTCCTCCGGGTCGCAGATGACAGCGGTGATACCGTATTCGGCAAAGTACTCGACGAAGAGGTCGAATTCGCTGGCGGTGGGTACGCCGCGCCAGTCGACGATTGCGATATCGGGCAGTTTGCTGCGATCGCCGCGCCACTCGTGGTAGACGCGCAGGAATTCGTCGAGAGCCGGCGCCTTGCTGGGCAGGGAGTTCACTGCGTAGAGCTGGCCGAACTCCTGCATGACGGGCATTTCAAGAAACAGATCGCCGAGCACGTCGGAATAAGCCATGGAGGCCGGGCTTTCGCCGTTGAACTCGACAAAGCCGAGGCTGCGGCTGCCGTCCTGGTTACGGGCGAAAAAGCTGTCGAGACGGGCGGTGGGGATGGTGGAGCGGAAGCCGTGATCGATACGAATCAGTTGCTCTTCTTCGGG
Source organism: Caldilineaceae bacterium (assembly GCA_958295845.1). Taxonomy (GTDB): domain Bacteria; phylum Chloroflexota; class Anaerolineae; order Caldilineales; family Caldilineaceae; genus Bin5. Next base: position 1,003,836 of record OY282376.1, on the reverse strand, counting down.
GGTTGCGTGGATCTGCGCGCGCAGCGCGTCGTCTTCCAGCATGAGGCTGGCCAGGCGGTCGAAGAGGCGGAGAATCAGCTGTGTGCGATTGACCAGATAGCTCCACTCTTCAGGCGAATAGAAAAGTGGACGCAGAACGGTGCAGAGTGGGCGCTCGCCGAAAACCATGTTGCGATCGGCCATGCGCGCTGTTAGAAGGCCCCAGCTGTCGTTGGCCAGGCCCGGTCGGGAAAGGAGGTCATGGTAACGGTCGATGGCGGTCAGTGGGTTCATTTGGCCATTAGCCGTCCTGCGTTTCTCAGCGGCCTTCAGAGTCCTTCAGTATACTTCGAGATTGCGGGTGTGTGCCAAGCGCTGAAATCTGGCGGCTATGGGCTGCAGTTTATACCGTAGCCCGGTTCACCGGCCTCGGGGTCGCGGAAGGTCAACGTCAGGTCGAAGGCCTGTTGGTCGACCAGCTGTGCGTCCTTGCTCAGACCGACGGAGAGCGTTGCTTTGACGCGGTAGGTCTCGTCGGGGGTGACAGGGTCTTTGAGGTGCAAGGTGTTGTTGAGGCGGGTATCTGTTTGCGCCAGGAGGAAGAGGCTGTTGTTTTCGGTACCATCGGGGTTGTAGACTATGAGCTCGACATTGGGGGCGTCATCTTCCAAGCGGGCAGGCAACCAGATGCGTACCCACAGGCGTCGCAGGTCGGGGTAGGGGTAGATGAGAATCCGCTCAAACTGCAGCGGCGCGTTCTGCTCGAACAGATTGATTTGGGTCATGTTGAGATGGTCGGGCGTTGCTTGCGCACCGGTGCAAGCGAGTTTATGCTTGATCGCGAGTGCGCCATTCTATTTCGTGAATGTTGTTTCAGATTAAGTATAGCAGGATCTTATTTGATGAGGTACCTGAAAATTCTTGCAGACGACCTGACCGGCGCGGCGGATACTGCGGCGCGTTGTCGGCGGTTCGGGCTGCCGGCGACGATCTTCCTGGACATTCCAAGACTGCCATTGCCGACGGGGGCGCTGGCCTTTACATCGGACTCCCGCCATCTGGCGGAGGCGGCGGCCGCAGAGGAGGCGCGCAATACGGCGGCGTCTCTGCCCGCCCTAGACGGGCTGTGGTACAAGAAGATTGACTCGACGCTGCGGGGCAACGTCGGCAGTGAATTGGACGCGTTGCTGGAACTGGTGGACGCGCCGGCGGCGGTTGTGTGCCCGGCCTTTCCGGCCCAGGGGCGGCGCGTACGCGACGGGATACTCACGGCGCCCGATCTCGGACCTCCAGACGTCCATCTGCCCTCTCTTCTGCGCGAGCAGAGTCGTCATAGTGTAAGAGCGCTGAATCTGGAACAGGTGCGGGGCGGCGGGCTGGCGGCGAATATGAAACGGTTCGCGCGCGAGGGGGCGGGAGGCCCAGGCGCGGGACGAATCGTCATTGCGGTTGACGCGCAGACGGACGACGACCTGGACAGGGTGGTGCAGGCGCAGCGGGAGGGGGTTCCGGATGCGCTGCTGTGCGGGAGTGCCGGACTGGTGGGTGCGCTGGTGCGACGGGAGAGTGAACGTGCGGCTTTTCGCGCGCTGCCAGAGCAGGGTCGACGGCCGGCTGTGCGGACGGTCCTAGCCGTCGTGGGCAGTGGCAGCGGCGTTGCCCACAGGCAGATCGAATTCCTACTGCGCACCGCGCGCGACGCTTCTCACCTGGCAGTCAGCCGGATGAACGTGTTGCCGGAGACCGAAGCGGCTGAGACAGCCGTTCTGGATCCGGCTGATCCGGTCTGGCTGTTGCAGCAGCCGCGGCCCCTGCCCGGAGCAGTTCTGGAAGGGGCTGAGGCGCGAGAGCGGGCCGACCATTTGGCCCGCGTCAGTGTGGCGGCGCTGGCGCGGCGGCCGGTTGATTTGCTGCTGCTGGTGGGCGGTGATACGGCTATGCCTATTCTCAGGCAGCTGGATGTAGTGCGGCTATCGGTTGAGCAGGAGTTGCTGCCGGGGATGCCGCTTTGCAGCGCTGTCATCGGCGGACGTCCAACCCTAGTTGTGTTAAAGCCAGGGCATTTTGGCGAAGAAGGAACGCTTGCGGCGTTGTTGGAGAGTGTTGGCTTGTCTGGTGAAGGGCAGGGGTCAGGGGCTAGGGATCAGTGGGATGAGACTGCAAGTTGGGGTGTAGACACTGCTGGCTAGACATTTTGCCGGGGAAGAAAACGCACGGTGGCTAACAAGGGCGGGGCGTTGCGGGGGCGCAGCCCCTGCACAAGGGAGGGCCGAAGGCACGACCGCCCAAATGCAGTGAACGGTAATCAGCAGTCAGTGGTTAGTGATTGAGGCTATGTTTTCGCGTACTTTGAGGATGGCGTGGAGGATGTCGTCCATTTCGTGCGGGTCGGCCAGGAGGACGTTTTGGCTGATGGAGATGGTCTGCTGGCAGAGGAACTCGCTGTTGGGGCAGGGCGTGATGCGGCTGAAGGGTTCGACGAGCGGGGGCTGGTGGTAGAGGGGGTAGGGGTAGAGCGGGCCGACGGGGATGTTTTCGGCGCGCAGGGCGGAGATGAGCGCCTGGCGGGGGAGGCCGCCGAAGCTGTCGGCGTCGTAGCGCATGAGGAAGATGTGGTGGGCGTGGGCGTCGACGCGGGCGTCCCAGCGTTGGGGGGTCAGGCCTTCGACCTCGTCGAGGAAGGCGCGCAGGCGGCGGGCGTTGCTCATGCGGCGCTCGAGCTGTTCGTCGAGTCTGGCGAGACCGGCGGAGAGGACGGCAGCCTGCCAGCCGCTCAGGCGCAGGTTGGTGCCGAGATTGGGATGTTCGTAGCCGCGGCCTTCGGGGCCGCGTCCGCAATTGGCGATGCTCCACATGCGCTCGGCCAGTTGGGGATCGTTGGTGAGGAGCGCGCCGCCCTCGCCGGCGGTCAGGTTTTTGCTGGCCTGGAAGCTGAATGAACCGGCGACGCCGAGGGCGCCGACAGGCTGGCCGTTCCAGCTGCTGCCATGGGCGTGGGCGGCGTCTTCGATGACGTAGAGGCCGTGGCGCTGCGCCAGCGGCAGGAGGCTGTCGAAATCGACGGGCAGGCCGCCGAAATGGACTGGGATTACGGCCCTGGTGCGTTCGCTGACGGCGGCTTCGACGGCGGGGATTGAGAGATTCCAGGTGTCCAGGTCGACATCGGCGAAGACGGGGGTGGCGCCGACGGTGCGCACTGCGGCGGCGGTGGCGATGAAGGTGTAGGGAGGCACGATGACCTCATCTCCGGGGCCGATATCCAGGGCGCGCAGGGCGGTCTCGAGGGTGGTGGTTCCGTTGACTGTGGTGACGCAGAAGCGGGCGGCATGACGGGCGGCGAAGGCGGACTCAAATTCGTTCACGGCTGCGTCGTAGCCGCCCCATTCGCCGCGTTCGAGCACGGCCAGCAGCCCTTCGCGCTCGGATTCGTCCCACTGCGGCCAGCTGGGCCATGGTTGGGAGCGGATGGGTTGGCCGCCGTGGATGGCTAGCGTGCTATCTGTCATGTTTTCCTCTGCTTAGGCGGGTCGTCCGCGCGGCACTGGTGCGAGCATCTGGGTACACAGTTTCAGGGCTTGCTTGAGAGCCTGTGGATTGGCTACGCCTTTGCCGACGATGTCGAAGGCGGTGCCGTGGGCCGGGGTTGTGATGGGGGTTGGCAGGCCGCCGTGGACGGTGACGCCGCGTTCGAAGCCGAGCAGGTTCATGGCGATCTGGCCCTGATCGTGGTACATGGTTACGACGCCGTCGAACTCGCCGCGACTTGCGCGCAGGAAGACGGTGTCGGGCGGGTAGGGGCCGGAGGCGGCGATGTCCTCTTCCTGGGCGGCTTCGACGGCGGGGCGGATGACGTCGTCTTCTTCGCTGCCGAAGAGCCCGCCTTCACCGGCGTGGGGGTTGAGGCCGGCCACGGCGAGGCGAGGCGACGGCTGCCCGCCCTGGCGGATGGTGTTGTGGATGAGGCGAATGGCGGGCAGGATTTCCTCGACGGATATGTGCTGATAGACGGCGCGCAGGGGGATATGGGAGGTTACTCGGGAGGTCCAGAGGCCGTCGAGGGTGTTGACTTCGCCGACGTATCCGCTGACGCCGAGGCGGTCGGCGAAGTAGCGAAGCTCGTCCTCATGGCTGCTGCCGGCGGCGTGCATGGCCTGTTTGTTGAGTGAGGCGTAGCAGATGCCGTCTACAGCGCCGGCGCGGGCGAGTTCGGCGGCGTAGTCGAGCGATTGCAGGACGTAGCGGCCGGCGGCGGGGCTCATGCGGCCGGGCGTGTGTGCGTTCTCAGGGAAGGATGGGCCGGTGAGGAGCACGGGGCCTGGGGCCGAGAGCGGCAGGTCCTCGGGTGCGTTGTATTGGGGCAGGTCAAGCGAGAGATCGGCGCACTGGGCGCCCCATTCCAGGATCCAGGGTTCGCCGATGACGACGATGTTTGCGCTGCTGGCACTGTCGGTCGCTTTGTCCGGACCAGCGGATTCTGACAAGACGCGGGCGACGATTTCGGGCCCGATGCCACTGGGATCACCGAGGAGAAGGGCCAGGCGGGAGGCGCGCGTCGGTGTAGCTGAACTGGGAGTCATTTGACTTTAACAGGTTGATGTTCAGGTCCGGCGCGGTGCGGAAGGACGAGAACTGCGGTTGCGGGCTGAAATTTCAGGTCGCCGCCCCATGCTGACAGTACGGAGTCAGCATGGGGCGATTTTATTGTGCTGCGGATCAGGCGTATTCCAGAATCGGCTCCATTTGCCATGGGGTCTGCATAACGCCATTTGTGAAGGTCAGGGGCGTCTCGCCGGTGATGGTGAGACGTGGGTGGTTCTCAACTTCTGCGCGCAGGGAGGGGCTGACGTAGAAGTCCTCCAGGGTGAGGGTATCGCGTATGAAGACAATTTTGGCGGCGTCCTGGGGTTCGGCGCAGATGCGGAGGGCGACTTCGAGGGCGCGTTCGTCGTCGGCGAAGGTAAGAGGCAGGTGGGAGCGGGTGGCGCTGAAGATGCCGGATGTGACGGCGTTCATGTAGGTGGCCTGCCAGTCGATCTTGCGGAAGACGCGCTCGGTGGTCACGTTGGCGAGGCCGAGGCCGGAGACGTTGCCGTGGGTCTCTTCAGTCAGGTCGAGGACGGTGATGATGGCGACATCGACTTTGCCGAAGTTTTCGGGCTGGCGGGGGATGCTGAGGCGGCTGATGACGTTGGTGTCCATGCCGGTGCCGGAGATGTTTTTGCCGAGGTCGCGAACGACAAGTATATCCACGGCGTCAAAGGGGATCTGGGCGAGGTAGTCCTTGGCCTTGACGAGCAGGTCTGCCTCTGTCTTCGTGCCCACTTCGGCGGCGGTCAGGCCGGCAATAAGAGCGGTGTCTTCAAAGGCGTTTTCGACGGGGCAGATGGCGCCGCGGAAGTTGGTATTGGTCTCGTAGACGCGCGCTGCCGGCTCCAGATACATCTGGAAGTTCCTGCCGCCGCCGCTGTGCATCATGGAGGCACCGTGCTGCTTGCCCCAGCCGATGACGCACATTTTGGAGGGGCCGCTCTCCAGGTGGCTGCGGAAGTCGGTGTGCGGTTTGATGCGGCTGACGAGAATGGCGTGGTCGGCGGCCATGGAGTCTTTGCCCTGGCAGACCGCGGGGCCGTTGGGGATGTTGCCGATCTCGGCCACTTCCATGGTGGCTCTGATCTCAACGCCTATGGCCTCCTCGGTGACGCCCATGCCGGCGAGGATCTCTTTCTGTCCCTCGACGGTGGCGCCGCCGTGGCTGCCCATGGCGGGGACGACGTAGGGCTTCATGCCGGCGGCTTTGAGGTGATCGACGGCGGCGCGCACGATGGCGGCGAGATTGGCGATGCCGCGGCTGCCGGCGCCGACGGCGACGGAATCGCCGGGTTGCATGGGCGCCATGATGCCGCTTTGGGTCAGGGCTTTGCCGACGGCGGCATGGATGTCATCGACCTGGGGTGTGTCGAAGGTCTGGTGGACTTCCAGGAGGGTGTCGGGCAGATTGGCGGGGAAGCGGATGTCCTGGATGTCTTGAAGCAGGTTCATATTTTTCTCTCCTTGGTATCAGTATTGCAGGCGGGAATGACGAGGCAACGCGGCACCTTCGCGTCAGTCTTCTGATTTACCCAACCAATAGGCTTTGATCTCCTCGAATCGACTTAGTCGGTCCCTGATTTTCTCGATCTCTTTGGGATAGAATTCGAGCATGACTTCACAGAGTTGGAGCATCCACTGCTTGCGAGAGAACTGGTGGTTCACTATGATTCTGTTAGAGTTCGCAATCTGAATTTGACCCCAACCGAGGGCGCCGACAGTCAGGCAGTCCCAGCTCAAAAACTCAATAGGCACGAAATGGACACGGGAAAAGTCGGCGTGAGAACCTTGGAGGTCGTATTGTACCATGAGGAGCACAAAGTAGTTCGTATCATCCTCGTACAGTCGGGCCAGTCGCTCGACCGACGTTAGATTCGGCATATTGAACTTCGTGCTCATTCGGTGCGACTTAACATCTATGACGTAATAGTTGCCGTCAATATCCTCAAAGGCCAGATCGGCCATTGCCCGGCGAGCGAAGTCGGTTGAGTATTCGGAGACCCAGTTCCCTAAAATGCTCTCGAACTTAAGGGCAAGAATTTCCTGAATCGCGTCACCGGCCGCGCGTGTGCTTTCTAGTGTGCTCGGCGAAAGGAAGTCCGACTCCGTGTTGAGAAGGGCAAGAGTGTTCTGCTCCATCGAAATATAGGCCTGACTGGAAAATATTCTGCTCTTCATCACTCGGTGTGTCGTTCGAAAAGCTGAGGTTGAGTCGCAGAGGAAGTTGTAGATTGTTGCTTCCTCGTATTGTTGCTCTGTTCGGCAAGCGTGTTGCGCTCCCAGAAGACACCATCGGCATAACCCTGTATCGTCGGAGACTCAACCGCCAGCGCCAATCGCTTTTCGGCCAAGCAGCAGTATTCTCTCTCGATCTCAACGCCCACATAGCGACGCCTCAGCTTTTTTGCAACTACTGAAGTTGTGCCGGAACCAAGGAAAGGATCGAAGACAACGGCGTCTTGATTGGTACTTGCCAGAATTACTTTTGCCAACAGTTTTTCCGGCTTCTGGGTCGGGTGGTCCGTGTTTTCCGGCATCGACCAGAAGGGAACAGTCAGATCGGTCCACAGATTTGAAGGATGCGTATGGCGGAAGTTGCCCTTGTCGGCGCTCTGCCAGTCTTTGGGCGCGCCATTTTCGTCAGTATACGGGGCGCGTACGCGGCGAGTGAGTTTGACCGCATCTACGTTGAACACGTAATCGTCGGAAAGAGTGCAGAACCAGATATCCTCCGAGGCGTTTTTCCAGTTGGCTTTGGCGCCTCGCCCCTTTTCTCTCTCCCACGTTATCCGATTTCGCACAACAAAATAGCGCTGGGCCAATCTGTGGATGGCAGCCGAAGAGCGCCAGTCCCCGCACAGGTAGAGAGAGCCGTTTGGCTTAAGCAAACGCGCCAGATGCGGCAGCCAACCCGCCAACCACTCCTCATATGAGTCCAGTGAGCGAGCCGTGAAGTTGTTGCCGCTGAACTGTTTGGAGATATTGTAGGGTGGATCAACAAAGATGAGGTCGGCAAACTGGCTCGGCAAATATTCCAATACTTTTAGCGTATCCTGGTTGAAGGTGCGGTCCAGAATTGCGTCAATATTTACAGGTCCATTGAGAGAGAGCAGGCGGCTGCCATAAAGTTCGCGCTCGGCATCATTCAATGTAATGGTTTGGTTGCGTGGCGCTCTTTTTCTCATAGACTCTAACCAGAATTCCAATTGCTGCCGGAAACCGACAACTAGCAGTTGGCCACTGCTTCTTACCCTTTAACTTGTTTCACTATCTCTCGGAGCAGGCCTTCAAAGTCGTCGGTGGCGGCGGTGAAGGCGTCGGATGCGATCACGAGCGGTGCGCCGAAGACGACGATTTCGGCGCCCAATTCGAGTGTTTCGATGGCCTGTTCGACTGTCAGTCCGCCGACGGCCTGCACGGGGATGTCGACGGCTGCGAGGATGGCGGGCAGGTCATCCAGGGGGCTGAGGCCGGGAATCATGGCGCGTTCGTCGAAACCGGTGTGGACGATGATGACATCGACGCCCATGTCCTGGGCCTCTTTGGCGCGGCCGGGTTTGTCGGCGCAGAGCATGACATCGCACATGACCTTGCCGCCGCAGCGCTGCGCCATCTTGACCTGTTCGATGATGCTGGCGTCGTGGGCGACGCCCATGACGACGACATAGTCGGCGCCGGCGTTGAACATCATCTCGGCTTCGAGGCCGGCGCCGTCCATGGTCTTGAGGTCGGCGACGATGGGGTGATCGGGGAAGGCCTCGCGCATGGCGCGGACGCTGTGGAGCCCTTCTGCGAGGATCAGGGGGGTGCCGGCTTCGAGCCAGTCGACGCCGGCGCGCACGGCTGCGCCGGCCATATCGAGGGCCTCTTCGATGGAGGTTACGTCGAGTGAGACCTGGATGATCGGTTCTTTGTTCGTCAAAGGTGTGCTCCGCGGGAGATGGAAATGGGCGATTCCAGATGCAATGTCGGGCTCTATTTTCTTGCTTCAGAGAATACGTGCTCAACGTCGACTTTGAAGCCTTCCAGTAGTACGGATGATGCCTCCTCGTCTGCGACGAACTCACCGTGAAGCGCGTATTCCTGTCCGTGCAAGGTGAGGACGGTGATGGAGGCAGCGGCGGGATCGACGATCCAGTATTCGGGGATCCCGGCCTGTGCGTACTCGCGGCGTTTGGTCACTTTGTCCCTTTCGGGATCGTCGGGGCGGACGACTTCGATGACTAGATCGGCGCCGCGCCAGAACTTTTCGCCCAACCTGTCGGCGTGAGCGGCGGCCATATAGACAAGATCCGGCTGTCTAAATTTACCTGGCCAGAGTTGGACCCGCATGGGGGCGAATAGGACCATGCCTAAATCCCTATCGCGGACATAGCTGCACAAGGATTCAAAGAGGGCGGCCAGCAGAAGCTGATGCGACTGGGTTGGCGTTGGCAGAACCTCCAACAGCCCGTGCGAGAATTCTATGAGGCGATTGGTGCCCAACGAGAAATACTCTTCCTCGCTCCAGTGGCCCTGGGCGGGAAAGAGTTGGGCGATCTCCCAAGTCGGTTCCAGTGTTTCTTCGGGTTGCGTCGTTGGATGGGCCATGGCCTGCCTCGCTTCCATCCCGACCAGATGCGGGCGATTCCGCGTCAGGCGTCGAGACGGAGGACGGATTTCACGTTTTCGCCCTGTTCCATACTTTCGAATGCCTCTTCCCAGTCTTCCAGGGGGTAGATGCCACCGATGACGGGCCCCAGATTCACCTGACCTGTGGAGAGCAAAGTGAGGACGCGCTCCCAGGTGGGGTAGAGGTGGCTGAAGGTGCCCTGGAGGGTTACGGCTTTGGCCACGAGCGGGTCGAGGCTGAAATCGAGCGCCTGCGGGCCCCACCCTATCTTGGTGATGCGTCCATTGGGCCGCACCAGGTCCATAGACTGTTGTAACGCCTTGCTGACGCCGGTGGCGTCGATTACGAGGTCGGCGCCGTAGCCGTCGCCCAGTGATTCGACAAGGGCGACCGGGTCGTCGCGCTGGATGTTGAGCGTGTGGTCGGCGCCGAGCTCGGCGGCCACTTCCATGCGTTTGGCGTCGGCGTCGGTGCCGAGGACGACGAGGGTGCCGGCGCCGCGGATGCGGGCGATCTGAAGGGCCATGATGCCGATGGGGCCGGGGCCCTGGATGACGACGAGGTCGCCGGGTTTCATGGCGGTCTTTTCGACCAGGGCATTGTAGGCGACGCAGATCGGTTCGGTGAGGGCGGCATGCTCGTCGGGCACGTTGTCCGGGACACGATGGAGGATCTGGGGACGGGCGGCGACGTAGCTGGTCATGGAGCCGTCGGCGAGGGCGCCGTAGCCGAGGCGGCTGGGACAGAGATTGTAGTTGCCGCTGAGGCAGTAGACGCAGGCGTCGCAGACTTCGGCGGCGGTTTCGACGGCAACTCTGTCGCCGATTTCCCAACCGGAGACGTTATCGCCGACATCGACGATTACGCCGGCGAATTCGTGGCCGAGGACGAGCGGGAGTGTGATCTCCCACGACTGCATGTTGCGCCACATGTGGACGTCTGAGCCGCAGACGCCGGTGGCTTTGACCTCGACCATTACCTGGCCGGGGCCCATTTGGGGCTCGGGTACGTCGCGTATCTCTACTTCTTTATCGCCGAATCCGAACTTGGCAACTGCTTTCATTGGGTTGGCTCGCTTAATTTGGCGCGGGTTGTTGTGCGTATTGGTCTTGCTGCCCGGAGGCGTTCAGCAGAGCTGGTTGCGATAGCTGATTATAACCGATCTTTGGAAGGGCGGGCGAACGCGTTGGACAGGTGGGGGATGTCTCGGACCGGGAGGATTGATGGCGTTAAGCGTCGGTAGAGTGACGCACCTGGCCGAAAAAGAGGCAGTTGACACTATTCAATATATATATTATTATCTAGGATACCTCTCAAGTCGTTACGATTATTTGCACCATTTGACAAGCTTCTGTCGGCCGTGACGAAGAAACTTGAATTCCTGTAACTGGCAGCGACGTTCAAGACATACTTGTAGCCAGATTCCAAATTTGCAGTTCCAACTTCAGACGAGACTAAAAGCGTTATCATCGTTACCTTAAGGCGGACGGGAATCGTCCGCTCGACAGGACGAATAGGGAGCCTAAAAATGGCAGAGAGACTAGCTGCACCGGAAGTTGCGGGGCTCCACCCTGGTGCGGGACGTGTCGAAGATACGCTGGGCGGGTTACCTACCATGTTTCCGCGTACTGTTGGCCCGAATTGCCTCAAGTACGTTCAAGAAGTTATCACGGGGGGGCTGAAGGTCAATATGGCTGAGCGCTTTGAGAAGGCGTTCGCGGAGTCACTGGGGTTGAAACACTGTGTGACGACACCAGGTTGCACGTCAGCACTGGCAACGCTGGCCGCGGCGCTCGAATTTGAACCGGGCGATGAGGTCATTGTCAGCCCCATCACGGATTTTGGAACGGTTCAGGGTCTCTGCCTGGAGGACTATATCCCCGTCTTTGCCGATACGGAGGCCGGCACGGTGAATGTGAGCGCTGAGACGATCGAGCCGTGCATTACGGACCGAACGCGCGCGATCCTGGTCGTACACAAGACGGGACTGGTTTGCGATATGGACCCGATAAACGAACTGGCGCGCAGACACAATCTCTTTGTTTGTGAGGACGCATGTCAGGCGGCCTTCAGTGAGTATAAGGGCCGGCTGGTGGGGACTCTGGCAGACGCGGCGGGTTTTTCGTTCGATCCTGAAAAGACGATGAGTTCTGACATCGGAGGCTGCGTCGTCACTGATGATGATGAACTGGCGGCGCGCATGCGCTTTATTGCACATGATCGCGGCGCGGAGTGGATCCCTGGTTTCGGGCGCTATCATCATGAGTTGGGTTACTCATACCGCATGCCGGAATGCACTGCGGCGATATGTCTGGGGCAGCTTGAGGTGATTCGTGAACACGCCGCCCATCGGGACAGAATCGCGCGTCTGCTGTGGCCTTTACTTTCGGAAATACCGGGCATCACACCACTACCGATTCCAGACAACGTGAATTTGTTTTCGTGCTGGATGGTCGGACTTTGGATGGACCCGACGCAGTTCCGTTGCACGGCGGAGGAACTCTCTCAACAGTTTGCCGACGCGGGAATCCCGGGCGCAGGTACTGCCAAGTACTACTTGATGCCTGAAGCCCTTGCATTTCTACAGAAGCGGGCTAAGAGCAGGTTGCATCAGTTTTCCATGCCACCGGCCTCGCGAACATATACCTACGACGCTGATACTTGCCCCAATGCAAAAGCATATCTAGAGAACTTCATCCGTTGGGCGTCTGTGAGCGAAAAATACCGGCCGGAACATTGCGAGTTGGTCGCGGACATTGTGCAGACGGTTGCGGACCGCAATCGTAAATAGGTATGTGTTGAGCTAAGGAGGAGGTGAAGCATAAGATAATGTCTTCGACGATGTGTGTGAAGGAATTGCAAAGTGCTACGTTTGCTACCAGTCAAAGACAGTAAAGGAGGAATCATGCGTCAGACGAGAAGAATTAGCCGACGAGATTTCTTGCGTGTATCTGCGGTTACGGTCGCGGGGGTGTCGGCGGTGGCCTGTGTACCGGCCGCTCCGGCGACGGAAATGACGGATGAGGGTGAAGCTGCGCCGTCCGCTGAAATGGTGGAACTGGTGTACTGGTACGACAACACGTACCCTGAAGCGTCGATGAATCAGGCTGGGGAGGAGTTTAACGAGTCCCAAGCGAATATCTCGATAGAGATGGTACCCTTGCCGTATGGTGAAGCGATTCAGAAAGTCTACGTCGCCTTGGCTGGCGGCGAGGCGCCTTTTGATCTGACCTTTAACCATCCAATGCAGCGGGCAACGTATGCTGTTCGCGGCGTTTTGATTCCCTTGAACGACTATATCGAAGCGGACGACCGGGTCAATCTGGATAATTTCTACCCCGGCCTGGTGGAGAATCTCTCCTGGCAAGGGAAGGTATATGCCATCGCCGACGGCGCGCATCCAATGTTTGTCCTGTACAATCCCAGTCTGATCGAAGCAGCGGGGCTGGAAGATCCCTGGGATGTCTATCAGGCGGGGGAGTGGACGCTGGAGAAGTGGGAGCGCGAGTATGCGGGGGCGCTTACCACGGGTGAGGGAGTCGAAAGGCAGTGGGGCCGCACACCGACCCCCCGGACAATCAGAATCGAGAATCTCTGGATTTGGGGCTTTGGCGGCGATGTTTGGAACGAGGACGTTACGGAGACCGTCATCAACGAGGCCGAGGCGATAGAGGCTTGGAATTGGATGGCGGATACGACGAAGATGGGTTACACACCGACGCCGGCGGAGGCAGAGGAGTTTCGCGGCGGCGCGGAGATGATGAACACGGAACGCGTGGCGATGGGGTTCTTCCACCGGGAGATCCTTCCCTATTTGCGAGAGGATCTCGTTTTGGCGCAAGTTCCATTGCCGTCGATGCCCAATGGACCGACAATCACGCGTAATCCACCCGAAGGGCCGGGCATTTACAGTGGGAGCCCGCATCCGGATGAGGCGTGGGAGTATGTATCTTTCAACACCAACCGGACGCACGAACTGCTTATTCTGGCCCATTACGGAGATCCCACCTCACCAGAGGTGGCGGAGTCGGACCTTTGGCTGAAGCAGGGTCTGCTACCTTGGGAGAGACCGGAGGTGGTCGACATCGCAGCCGCGCAGGTCACCCGCGTGATTCTTCACATTCCCGGCATCCGCGAGATGGACGCGCTCATCCAGGGGGCCTGGGATGAAATCGTTCTGGACCGGAAGACAGCGCAGGCGGCCATGGATGAGGTGAAGCCTGAAGTCGACCAGTTGATTGCAGAGTATCGCGAAGAATACGGAGATTTCTAGCGCCAGCGAGAATGCCGGCGACGCATCGTCTGGCAATAGAACATCTCTGAGAAATACAGACGTAGGAAGTGAAGGCGGAGTGGCGTTTGCTGTTGGGCACATTGCTCCACGGACGCCACTTCGCCAAGTACGAGTTTCTCCTCAGATTTGAAACTGCCAAAGTAAGGGACACCCATTTGAGAATGTCATCGATTCAGTCCATTTTGGGTTCGCGTACACAGTTGCGACGAGACCTTCTCGGGTACATGTTTATCGCGCCCTGGCTGGTCGGTTTCATCGTATTTACGGCGGGTCCGATGGTTGGCCTGGTCTATCTCGCCTTCACCCGCTATCCTATCTTGTCACCGCCCGAATTCAACGGCCTGGACAACCTTGAGAGGATGATTGGTGACAGGTTCTTTACCATCTCTTTATGGAACACAGCCTACTTCACCTTCTTGGGCGTACCGGCCCAAGTAATTTGGGCACTGATGCTTGCGCTGTTGCTCAACATGCGAGTGCACGGTGTAAACATTTTCCGCACATTATATTATTTGCCCACAATCATCCCCGGTGTGGCCAGTGTGTTCCTCTGGATGTATATTTTCAATCCCGATTACGGTCTTGCCAACTACATCTTGTCCTTGTTCGGGATACCGGGTCAGGCTTGGCTGTGGGATCCCGAACTGTCCAAGCCGTCCTTAATTATCATGGAACTCTGGCGAGTCGGCACGATGATGGTCGTGTTTCTTGCCGGGCTGCAAGGCGTGCCTCAGTCGCTCTACGATGCGGCGGCGATAGACGGGGCAGGAAGGCTGGCTCAGTTCAGACACGTGACGTTGCCGATGATTACACCGCTTATTTTCTTCAATCTGGTGGTGGGTATCATCAGTTCTTTCCAGATATTCACCGCTGCATACATCGCTACGCAGGGAGGCCCGGTTCACACGACACTTTTCTACGTGCTCTTTGTCTATCGACATGCGTTCGAGAATCTGCGGATGGGTTATGCTTCCCTGTTGGCGTGGGTGTTGTTTTTCATCATCTTGGTCTTTACGATCGTTCAGTTCAGGATGGCGCGACTATGGGTGTTCTACGAAGTGGAATGAGACCTTTCTCATCCTTTTTGGTGTCCAACACACTACGCTATGCTCTGTTGATCGCTGGCGGCGTGATCTGTTTCATCCCGCTTGGATGGATGTTGTCAACCTCTCTGAAGATGCCGGGCACAGAGTTTACCTTCCCTCCGGAATTAATTCCGCGGCCGGTCGTATGGAGCAACTACATCGACGCCGTCACGCGCCCTGGACATCCTTTCTTTCTCTATACTCGCAATAGTGTTGTAATCACCCTTGCGGCCACGTTAGGGACGGTTCTGACAAGCTCATTCGTGGCGTTTGGCTTTGCCCGAATTCGTTTCCGGGGTCGTGACTTCTGGTTTATCGTACTTCTCTCTACGCTGATGCTGCCTGATGTAGTCCGCTTGATTCCCTCCTTCATTTTGTTCAAACTACTTGGGTGGATTGATACGCTGTTGCCCCTCATTGTACCGTTTTGGTTCGGTGTCAATGCGTTCTATGTGTTCCTCATTCGCCAGTACTTCAGAACGATTCCGTTGGAGTTGGATGAAGCGGCGTTGATGGACGGGGCGGTTTATGTGCGTATATACTGGCAGGTCATTTTGCCGATTTCGGGTCCGGTGCTGGGGGCGGTGACGATCTTTTCCGTCCTTAGTCATTGGAATGACTTTCTGGGGCCGCTGATATACACCAATTCAGTTGATCTGCGCACGCTTGCACTTGGATTGCGCTTCTTCATGAGCCGGACAGGCACGGATTGGAACCTGCTGATGGCGGCATCGATCCTGATGCTTGCCCCGATACTCGCGCTGTTTTTCTCAATGCAAAGATATTTCATCCGCGGCATACATATGACAGGATTTGGCGGTCGATAGTTTTATCCGGGCTTTTGAGCGAGGATCGAGGGGGCGAACAAGATGAAGGGGACAACTGCACAGCTGGCGATTGACGGTGGGACGCCTGTATTTTCTGAACCAATCGGCCAGAATCTGGGCGTACGCAAAGTCGGCGCGGAAGAGGCGCATGCGGTGGCAGCACTTATTCGCGATGGGGTGAGCGGCGATCCAATTGGTACATTCTGCAAGGCTTTCACACAGGCCCATGGTGTGCGCCACGGGGTCGCGGTAGATTCAGGAACTGCAGCCGTTCACGTTGGCGTTGTGGCTGCCGGCGTCGAGCCCGGCGATGAGGTGATCCTTCCTGCCATCAGCGATGTGGGTTCGGTGAAAGGAATCCTCGCGCACAACGCTATTCCGATCTTTGCCGACGTAAATTTGCAAACCTACAACATCGATCCTGTCGATGTTGAGTCCAAGATCACGGATCGGACGAAGGCGATTGTAGCCGTCCATCTTTACGGTCAGCCGGCACCACTGGACGAATTGATGGATATTGGCCGTCGTCATAATGTTCCCATCATCGAGGATTGCGCGCAGGCGCACTTCGCTGAATACAAAGGGCGAAGGGTGGGGTCTATTGGAGACATTGGGGTCTTCAGCTTCATCACTGGCAAACATATGACGACGATCACCGGCGGCATAGTGATGACGAACAACGATGCGTATGCGAAGCGAGCGGAGTTATTCAGCGTTGGGCGCGGTGAAGAGGAAGGAACAAAAGGGGGTATATTCTTCCGAACGCACGTTGGACTCGGACTGAACTATCGAATGAATCCCTTGGGCGCGGCGGTGGGAATGGTGCAGCTAGACAAGCTGGATGACATAGTGCGCCGGCGGAGGGAGAGCGGTCAACTGCTCGACAGACTGATTCGTGATATTCCCGGACTCAGTCCGCCGCTCATCATTGACGAAGCGAGGCACGCTTACTGGCTCTACGCAGTGACGATGGAAGAGGGCGCTTTTGCGGTGGACACTTACGCCTTTGCCCGCGCTCTGCAGGCAGAGGGCGTGTCCTGCATGCCAAAGGACTACTATTTACTGTATGACCATCCTGCCTTTTTGGATCCGGCCCCGCCGAGAAATCCGGAGTACGCGTTTCCAAGAGCCGTGTATGACGACCGGGAGCGCTATTACAAGGGAATGTGCCCAAACGCTGAACGAGGTTTGGCTACACATATCGTCATCACATGGAGCGAATTCTTCACGCAGGAAGATGTGTATGGAATTGAGGAGGCGTTGCGCAAGGTGGCCGATTCATATCGGGCTTAGAATTTCGGGCAGAGACAGTCGGCTCAAACCAACAACAGCGATCTCCGTTGTTTCAGTCCGAGCTTCCACGACATCGCAGGATAAGTAAGAACATCCCCACCCTTGCGCGTCAGATGCACTCAGTCTAGGTCATGTAGGAACTGGCGCGTCTATGCCGCCGCGACCGGCATTCCCTGGTGCAACGGGTTCAGCCGCTCGTAATGCCTAGCGAACGTGGATGTCGGCGAAGTCCATGTAGCGTTCCCAGTCGTAGTCGGTCACATCGTGCTTGCCGGTGCGGATGTGGTAGCCGATGATACTCCTGACGGGCTGGTTGACGGGCGGCAATTCGTCGACGGCGATGCCTTCGGTGCCGAGCAGGCGGTAGACGGGGTCGGCGTGGAGGGCTCCCTGGAACTCGCCGTGGGGGTCGGCCCAGAGGTCTTCGTCGGCGCTGACAGTGTAGACGGGGCGGGGGGCGACGAGGGCGATGAGCATGTGCTGGTCGACGGGCAGCTCGTCTTCTTTGTCGTTGTAGCGTTTGAAGTTTTCGCAGAACCAGTGGGGATAGGTGACGTTGGCATGGCGGGCGGTTTCGCCGAAGCGGCGGCGGAAGAGGGCGGTGCCGCCACAGCCCGAATTGTTGGGGATAACGAGGGCGAAGCGTTCGTCCTGGGCGCCGGCCCAGAGCGCGGTTTTTCCGAGGCGGGACTGGCCCATGACGGCTACGCGTGTGTGGTCTATGTCGTCGTCGGTCTCCAGGTAGTCGAGCGCCCGGCGCAAGCCCCAGGCCCAGGCGCCGATGGCCCCCCACTCGTTGGCGGCCGGCCTGGTTTGACCGGCTTTGTAGAAGAGGGGATGGACGCCGTTCTGGAAGCCGTCATCATAGTCGGGGTCGAGGTCGCCGTAGTAGATGGTCGCGAGGGCGTAGCCGCGCTCGAGAATGCGTTCGACCGGCCAGCGCGAGAGGGCTGTTCCGCGGCTGGCCTCGGTGGCGCGGTGGTTGCGTATGCCGCGGTCGAAGCGGTTGCGCATCCACTGCTGTGAGATGGTGATGCCGGGATCGCTATGGACGGACTGGTTGCCCTGGAAGTTGGGGACGAGGAAGGAGGGCACGGGTTTTGTCGGGGCGTTGGGCAGATAGACGAGAATGTCCATTCTGTGATCTTCGCGGCGGCCGGTGAAGTAGACTGAGATCTCTTTGCGCGTGGCCCGGCCGTCAAGGGCATTTTCGTCAACGGAGGTGACTTCGAAGGTCATGGCTTCGGGCCGGCCAGGGGCTTTACCGTAGACGTGTTCCTCGAAGAGGCGCAGCAGTTCGGGGCGGCGCTCGTTGCGCCACGTCTCGGCGTCGGTAACCGGGCGGCCGTCGGCGAGGCGCAGGGGATCTGGCAGTTGGTATGCGGGCACGTGCGCTTCGTCGTAGTTGACGTCTTCGCATTGGCGCACCTGGTTGTACCAGTCGCTGGCCTGGGCGCGGGTTGGGTCCAGCTTCAGGGCCATCTCGAAGATTTCGGCGGCGAGGGGTTTGTTGTCTTGCCGTCCGTAGGCGCGGCCAAGCACCTCATAGGTAAAGGAGTGTTGCAGCAGTTCGGGGTGGATGTCCACGAGGTGCGTCAGGCTGGCGATGACATATTCCGGTTTCTCCCAGTCCGCCATTTCCTCGAGCAGAAGGTTCAGGTGCTCAGATACCTTAGCCATTGACATTTCCTTGACTGAATTGCGTGTAGCGTTCTGGCCGTTGCGGGAATAGGTGTTTGCGGGAGCGGCTGGAGTCTGGCTCAGACTTGGAGAACGTCGCGGAGATAGTCGCGGCTCATCCTGGCGCTTTCGACCGGCGACCAGCTCGGGTCGCGTTGTGAGCGACCGACGGAGTCCTGTTCGACGATCATCCAGCCCTGGTAGCCTTGCGTGCGCAGCAGGTCGAAGAAGGCGGGAAAGTCGATAGCGCCTCGACCCAGCTCGGCGAAGATGTCCATGGCCCAGGCCTCCCGCATGTGGATCCGTTCCCTTCTCACCTTGTCCAGTTTTTCCGGCCACACGTCTTTGATGTGGAGATACCCGATGCGGTCGGCGTATTGCTTCGTGGCGGCGACGACGTCGCCACCGCCGAAATGGTAATGGCCGGTATCGAGGCAGAGTCCGACCAGTTCCGGGTCGGTCATTTCCATGATGCGTTCAACCTCGGCGGGGGTCTCGACATAGGTGCCGGTGTGATGATGGAAGACGGTCTTCAGGTTGAAGTGTTCTTTGCAGTGGGTGGCGACGGCTTCCAGCTGGTTGGCGGCGCGCTTCCATTCGGCGTCGGTCCAGCCTTCGCTGCCATCGGCGGCGACGAAGCCGGCGACTTCGAGGCGGCTGGGCATGGTGTTGCCGGCGATGATGATTTCGGAGACATTGAATTGGGCCAGCAGTGCACCGACAGTTTGCACCTGCTCAAGCATCGAGTCGAGCGCTCCTTCCTCTCCCAGCGGCAGGGCTACATAGGAGGAGGCCGCCGTCAGGTTTCTTTCCTCCAATTTGGCGCGCAGGGACTCAGCGTCGGCGGGGAAGAAGCCGTTCGTGCTAATTTCTGTGCCCTCGTATCCGGCCGCTGCGATGCCGTCCAGCATTTGGTCAAAACTGAGTCCGCTGGTCTTGCTGCCGCCGAAGGAAAGGACGTCCCAACTGATGGGAGCGCTGCCAATTTGTACTTCAGACATTATTCCTCATTTCGTGGAATTTTTGCGAGTGCCTGGAAACCTGTATACCAATCGACTGGGGACATGGCAAGGGGGGAGGCGCCGCACAGCCTTGCCTGGCGCGCAGTTTTTCGTGGCCTGGCTCAGCGAATGGCTGCGCCTGTGTCGTCGTCGAAGAGGTGAAAGCGGTTGAAGGTGAGGCTGAGGATGTCATCCTCGCGCACCTGGGTTGAGGCAACGTCTTTGACCTTGAGAAGGAGGCCTTCTTTTTCAATGTCGAGAATCGTCTCGGAGCCGAGCGGCTCCAGCAGGAAGACCCTGGCCTGGTTATCGCCTTCGCCATTGGTGGTGAAGTGGATATCTTCGGGGCGGACTCCGAGTGTACACTTGCCGCTGGGACAGAGTTCGGCGGCGCGGTCGGCCATTTCGGCGCCAACTGGAATGACGAATTGGTCGCTTTTGTGGACTGTCTGTCCGTTCTCCTTGTGCAGGGCGCCGGGGACGAAGTTCATGGGTGTCGAGCCGACGAAGCGGGCGACGAAGTTGTTGGCCGGCAAGTCGTAGATTTCGCTGGGGGTGCCCAGCTGCTGCAGGGTGCCTTCGTTCATGACCGCGATCTGATCGGCCATCGTCATGCCTTCGACCTGATCGTGGGTCACGTAGATCATGGTCGTGCCCAGTTCGTGCTGCAGGCGCTTGATTTCGGCGCGCATGTAGACGCGCAGGAGGGCGTCGATATTGGAGAGCGGCTCGTCCATGAGGAAAACGACAGGCTCGCGGACGATGGCTCTGCCGAGGGCGATGCGCTGCTGCTCGCCGCCGGAGCAGAGGCCCGGGGGCCGGTCCAGGGTATGCGTGATGCCCAGCATTTCGGCTACGTCGCGGACTCTGCGCTCCATCTCCTCTTTTGGCGTCTTACGCAGGCGCAAGGGATAGGCGATGTTGTCGAAAGCGGTGAAGTGGGGGTAGAGGGCATAGCTCTGGAAGACAAGGGCGACGTCGCGCTCGCGCGGTTCGAGGTCGTTGACGCGCGTGTCGCCGATGTAGATATCGCCGTAGGTTGGGCGCTCCAGACCGGCTACGCAGCGCATAGTGGTGGTCTTGCCGCAGCCGGAGGGGCCGAGCAGGACGACCAGGTCACCATCCCTGACGAGGAGATTGAGTTGATTGACGGCGCAGGTATCGCCGAAGTACTTTGTCAGACCTTCTATTCTTACTTCCGCCAATGTTAACTCTCCTTCTGTATTCGGAAGTCAGCGTTCACGTAAAACTGGTGGACGGGGCGCCAGCGCCTTACGGTGAGGCAGACGGCATTGGGCACATGTCACTGGCCGCTGGCGACGCCAAAGGTCAGCCCGCGCACGAGGAATCTCTGTAAGGTAAAGGCTGCGACCAACACGGGAAAAACTGCGATCGTGCCGGCGGCGCTGACCACGCCCCAGTCGAGCTCGTGCTGTGGAATCTGCGCCTGGATTGCGATCGGAAGTGTCATGGTTTTCATGGAATTCACGAAGTAGAGGGCGATGATGTATTCGTTCCAGTTGAAGATAAACAGCAGGATGGCGATAGAAAAGAGGCTGGGGAAGATCAGCGGCAGGAGGATTCTGCGCACGGCGCCGAAACGTGTATCGCCATCCATGAGGGCGGCTTCCTCAACGTCCATGGGGACGTCCATGAAGGTGCCGCGCAGGACCCAAACGGCGAAGGCAGTGTTGAGAACGGTATAAAGGATGATGAGGGTGTATTTTTCGTCGATAATGCCAAGATCACTGCCGAGGAGGAAGAGGGGAATGGCGGAGGCGATGGGGGGCAGGAGCGCGACGAGGCCCATCAGGCCGACGACGATGGCGACGAACTTGAAGGGCAGGCGCATCCTAGTGGCGGCGTAGGCGGCGGGGACTGCGATAATGAGGCAGATGATGGTTGCCAATGTGGCAACGACAAGACTGTTGTAGACGTTCTCGAGAATGCGGCGTTCAAAGATGGTCACCCAGGCGTCGAGACGAGGATCTGTTGGGAAGAAACGCGGGGGGATGTGGGCGAGGTCGCGCAAAGATTTGATGGAAGAGATGGCGACCCAGTACATGGGGACGAGGGTCCAGAAGGCGGCGAGGTAGAGGACGACGACAACGAACAGTTTGCGCAGGTTGAAACGGTTCTCGTGCGCGGCCATTGCAACCGGCTGGGGCGCGGGCTCGTTGGCTGCTGTCCCACTTGCTTCAGTTTGTGCCATCTGCCTACACTCCTATGTTAAGCATTGTTCGAGTTCATCGACTGCTGCGCTCCACCCACAGGTATCTGACAAAAAGTGTGCCGGCTATATAGGTCATCAGCAGCATGACGAGCACCGCGGCAGAGGCGTAATGGGGCTTGAGCCGCTGGAAGGACATGCCGTAGATGTACCAGGACAGGTTCCAGGTGGCGCGGCCGGGGCCACCCTGGGTGGTGGCGGCAATGGTGCCGATGGTGCGGGTGGACCAGACAAAGACGAGAATGGTGGCGATGGCGAACATTGGCCTGATATAAGGGAGGGTCATGTCCCAGAAGGCGCGCCAGCGGGTTGCGCCATCGACGGCGGCGGCCTCGTAGATGTCGCGGGGGACCTGGTTGAGGCCGGCGTATAGAAGCAGGAATGCCAGGGGGCTGATGCGCCAGACTTCGACGACACAGATGGCGATAAAGGCAGTATCGGCCTTCTGGAGCCAGATGATCGGTTCCAAGCCGAGGGCGACGAGCGGCACGTTTACCAGTCCCAAGGTGGGGTGGTACATGATCTTCCACATCATACCGGCGACGATTTCGGAGACCATGAGTGGAATAATAAGGATGGAGATCCAGATGGCCTTGCGGCCGGCGTAGTCGCTGTGCACAAGAAGGGCCAGTCCCAGGCCGACAAGCAGGCACATGGGAACGACTACGATGCCCATCTTGAGGCTGAAAATCAGGGCGCCGTGGAAGATGGTGTCGCGGGTAAGCCGGGAGAGGTTGGCCAGGCCGATCCACTCACCTTTCTCGCTGGTGAGGATCAGCCAGATATTGTAGACGATGGGATAGAACTGGATTAGAACCAAAGTCAGGAGACTGGGCACGATCAGAAATACGCCGAGGCGGTTGTCGCGATAGCGGAATAATTCGGACCACATGCCCTCGGGGGGCGGCGGCTGTGAGGTTACGCTATTTGTGCCCTGGCCTGGCAGGGGACTAACGGTCTGCTGTACGGTCAACGATGCCCTCCTTGGAGCGGTAGTTATTGAAGGCGACTCTAGACATCCATGTTTGAGGGTGGGTATAGGGAGAGAGGAGTGAGGGGGATCTCGCTCCTCTCTCTTCAGAAGTCATTCTAGTTGGTAACACCCTCCATCTCAAGACGGATTTCGGCGCCAGCCTGCTCGCAGGCTTCCTGGCCGGTCATGTCACCGGCACCGACGGCGCTGAAGGCCGGTCCGAGGATGGCGAGGCTGATTCCGGTAGCCTGGGTGCTACGGGGCCGCCACTTCGGCGGGACCAAAAGGGCCTCGAACTGTGCCGGGAACCATGGTTTTTCCAGGATCAGTTCAGGGTCGTTGAAGACGGAGTTGCGGAAGGGGATGCCGCCGGCGTGGGCGTAAGCCAAGGCGTGCTCCTGGTTGTAGTGCATCCACTCCATATAGGCCCAGGTGGCGTCTTTATTCTCGGAATGGGCATTCATCACCAGGCCCCAGTGGCCCATCATGGAGACATGGGGAGCGCCGACTTCGGAGGCGGGCAGCGGCAGATAGAGCATCTTGCCGGCTACGTCGGAGTCGGTCTCGTCCTCGAAGGCTGCGTAGGCGTCGCCAGGCCAGCCGATGCCCATCATGGCGCGCCCGGAGATGACCTCGGCGACCATTTCGGTGGTGCCGTAGGTATTGCCGCCCGGCGGCAGGTATTTGCTCAGCTGCTCGTAAAGCGTGAGCGCATCGCAGCCGGCCTCGTTATCGAGGATGACATTGAATTCGTCGTCGAAGATGCCGCCACCCATCGACCACAGAAGGGCGAGGGCGTCACTGCCGGCTGCGCCGCGCACGTTGTAGCCGTAGAAGGGCGGGTCGCAATCGGGACAGTGGACTTGCTCGGCGATCGCCAATACGTCGTCCCAGGTTACAGGTGCATCGAGTCCGAGTTCGTCAAGGATGTCCTGACGGATGTAGAACATGATGACGTTGCCCTGGATGGGCAGGGCGTGCAGGTCGGGGCGCTCACCGGTCTGGAAGTCCAAGGGGATGGGACCGTAGGGGGGAGGCCAGGAGAAGACGTCGTAGGAGACCTGGGGTACGTCGTCGTCGCGGGTTGCGCCGTAGGCTTCGGTCAGGTTGACGGAAAGCCCGCCGTCGACGATGTTGGGCATCCAGGGATCGTCGGCGAAGATGACGTCGAATTCACCGGACTCGGTGCGCGCGAGCGAGATCACCTTTTCGAAGAATGTGGTCCAGGGGAAAGGCGCGACTTCGACCTTGATGCCTGGGTTTTCTTCTTCAAACTGCGGGATCAGAGCGACGAGGCCGTCTGCCAGGGGGCCCTGGGCAGTGATGATACTGATGGTGACTTCCTCGGGCATTTCCTCTGCCACTGCCCCGGTCTCTGCCGGCGCCGCGGGCGCGGCGCAGGCCGACACCATGATTGCCATCACCATGACGAAAGTTGCGAAAAGATAGAGCTTTTTCATGACTTTGCTTCCTCCTTGCTGAAATTGGTTTGGAGAGAACTGCACTGGAGTTTCACGGAAGTGCGATACTATCAGGCGTTTGGCAAGGTCTATAGTTGGGGGTGGATCTATCTATTATGGATTGTTTGGCTGGCTGGTATTTTGGGGGAAAGCGCAGGTCTTGTCAACCTTCCGAAATCGGGGGCGCGGGACGGTAGTTTTGTCCCACTGCGGGGACTTTCTGGAACTTGGTGACGGATTTGGGCCGATACAGTGTGCGCTGATGCAGGGCTCTCTCTTAGGTTGGCTTCCTTCGGTGGGGGGATTACCGCCGCAGAAGGAAGGGCCAAAGTCCCGACAGCCCAAATGCAAGGCGTGCAAAACGCGCTCGACGAGAGGCGTTGTTTAGCGATTAAACGTGAGAGGATGTAACGCTTACTTCTTAGGGGAGGAGGGGGGTGCTGATTCCGTGCGCTGCAACAGCTGTTTGAGTGTTGCCTGGGACTTTTCGGCCTTGCTTTGTCCCTGGATCACGGCAGAGGTTACTTGTGCGGCCGTCTGTTCGGTTTTGGCGCGGGCCTTGCTGCTGGCGTCCTGGAGGCGTTCGAGGTTGGATTGGGCGCCGATCAGCACTTTTCTCATGCCATGTACGGCCAGGAAAGCGATGGCCAGCGGAACTAGGCAGATCAGGAAGAAGAATATTGAGATCCAGACGACTGAGAGATTGCGCCAGAATTCAAGCGTCATGGGATGGCGTAAGAGATCTAAGTGAACCGGTGGTTGAGGCCTATAATTTGCAATATTGGGGCCAAATGACAGGTTGTGCTGCGCCCGAATTGTAACAAAGTCGGTGGCGCACGTCCAGATTCGCTGGCCCTCTCCTCTGAGGCCAATTGTTAGCGCAGCCCTGTGCTTTCTGCTACACTGCCAACTGCGGTGACCAGTCGGCGGCGGCTCGTGAAAAGACATGAGGCTGATGCCACTGGATACCGGGTACTGAACACAGACTACATGCCTTTTCTGCAACTTCGGAGTTCTGATATGACTGCACCCAGCGACTATCGACATGTATCTCATTTGTGGGACGACGAGAAGGCGGCGGAGCTCGATCCGGTCGGCCGTCTTGTCTACCGTTCTAATCTGCTCGGCGAGGACCAGCGCATCACTAACACGGGCGGCGGCAATACGTCCTCCAAGTACATGGAGACCGACCCGATGACAGGCGAGTCGGTCGAGGTGCTGTGGGTCAAGGGGTCGGGGGGCGACCTGCGCACGTCGAAGCGGGAGAATTTCTCGTCGCTGTATATGGACAAGATCCGGCAGTTGCGGGCGATTTACGACGCGGCCGACTTGAAGGGGGTCAAGACGCCGATTGAAGACGAGATGGTGGGGAAGTATCTACACTGCGTCTACGACCTCAACCCGCGCGCGTCTTCGATCGACACGCCGCTACACGCGTTCATCCCAGCGCCGATCGTGGACCACACGCATCCCAACGCAGTCATCGCGATCGCTGCGGCTGAGGATGGTGAGGCGCTGACAGCTGAGATATTTGGCGATCAGTTGGGCTGGGTGGACTGGCAACGGCCCGGTTTCGAATTGGGGCTGGTGATGGGGGATATTGCGGCGGCGGACCCGGCGATGGAAGGTATTATGATGGGTGGGCACGGGCTGATCAACTGGGCCGAGGACGACAAGGCCTGCTACGAGTTGAGCTTGGATATCATCGAGAAAGCGGCGCGTTACATTGAAAGCCGGGACAAGGGCGCAGAGACATTTGGCGGCCAGAAGTACGCGGCGCTTGGCGACGAAGAGAGGGAGGCGCTGCTGGTGCACCTGCTGCCGGTGCTGCGCGGCATGGTCAGCCAGGAGAATGTATTTGTCGGGACGGTGCAGGCGGACGAGGCGATATTGCGTTTCGTCAACAGCCACGACGCGGGCCGACTTGCCGAACTGGGGACGTCCTGTCCCGACCATTTCCTGCGCACCAAGATCAAGCCGCTTTATGTGGACTGGGATCCGCGGTCGAAGGATGTGGGGGCGCTGCTGGAGAAATTGGAAAGCGGGCTGGCCTCGTACCGGCAGGACTACGCCGACTACTACAGTGCCCACAAGCATGCCGATTCGCCGGCGATGCGGGACCCGAACCCGACGGTGATTCTCATTCCCGGGGTTGGCATGATCGCGTGGGGCAAGAACAAGAGCGAGAGCCGGGTGACGGCGGAGTTCTACAATTGTGCGGTGGAGGTGATGCGGGGCGCGGAGACGGTCAGCAGGTACGCGGCGCTGCCGAAGCAGGAGGCCTTTGACATCGAGTACTGGTTGCTGGAGGAGGCCAAGCTGCGACGGATGCCGCCGGAACAGGAGCTGGCGCGCAACGTGGTTGTTGTGGTCGGCGCGGGCAGCGGCATCGGCAGGGCGGTCGCGCACCGCGTGGCGGAGGAGGGCGCGCATGTCGTGTGCGCGGACTTGAATGCGGAGGCGGCGCAGGCGACTGCGGACGAGCTGACCGGCATTTACGGGGTTGGCATCGGGGTCGCGGGTACGGGCATATCCGAGTGCGGGCCGGCGATCGGGCTGGGCGTGGATGTGGGGGACCGGGCCAGTGTGCAGGCGCTTCTTGGCCAGACTTTATTGGCCTATGGCGGCATCGACCATCTTGTGATCACGGCCGGTTACTACTACCCGCCCGATGCCAGCGGTCAGATTCCGGACGAGAGGTGGGACACGACGTTCGACGTGAACGTCAAGGGCGCGTATATCGTTGCGGATGAAGCGCGCAAGATCTGGGAGGCACAGGGGCTGCCCGGCTCGCTGGTGATCGCGACGAGTGTCAACGGTGCGGTGGCCAAGAAGGGCTCGCTGGCCTACGACACGAGCAAGGCGGCGGCGAACCATTTGGTGCGCGAACTGGCGATCGAACTGGCGCCGAATGTGCGGGTTAACGGGCTGGCGCCGGCCACTGTAGTGACGGGCAGCTCGATGTTCCCGCGCGAGCGTGTGATTTCAGGGTTGCAGAAGTATGGGATCTCATTCGACGAGGCGGAGGAGACAGACGTTTTGCGGGACCGCCTGGCCGAGTTTTATGCCCAGCGCACGCTGACGAAGCAGGCGATTCTGCCGGAGGACCAGGCCGAGGCCGCATACCTGTTAATCAGCGGCGCACTCGCCAAGACGACGGGCCAGATTCTCAATGTGGATGGCGGGCTGGTGGAGGCGTTCCTGCGGTAGCTGACTGGACGGGATGGTGGGGCTGAAAGCAGCAATGGAAGACGACAGAAGATCTTGGGACACTGGAGAATAGTCGATGCCTGATAGAGGATTTCCAAGCGCTGCTACGCTGCGGAACGGCGAGGTCGATCTGATTGCGCACGTCCAGGAGATTTGCGACCGCATTGACGCTGAGGACCCACTGATCGAGGCGTTGCTGCCGGAGACGGGGCGACGGGAGCGGCTGACGGGTGAGGCTGAAGCATTGCTGGGCCGCTTCCCTGATCCGGCGCAGCGGCCCCCTCTGTTCGGGATGCTTGTTGGCGTGAAGGACTTTTTTCGCGTGGACGGGTTCCCCACTAAGGCCGGTTCCAAGTTGCCGGCGGCGCTGTTCGAGGGAACGGAATCGGATGTGGTGACGCGCCTAAGACAGAACGGCGCGTTGATTGCAGGCAAGACGGTCACCACCGAATTTGCCTACTTTCAGCCGGGCCCGACGCGCAACCCGCACAACACGGAACATACGCCGGGCGGCTCGAGCAGCGGTTCGGCAGCGGGTGTTGCGGCCGGCTTCTATCCGCTGGCGCTGGGCACGCAGACGATCGGTTCGGTCATTCGACCGGCGGCCTTCTGTGGGATCATCGGGTTCAAGCCCAGCTATGACCGGATCAATACCGATGGCATGCTCTTTTTCTCGAAATCTGTGGATCATGCAGGGCTATTCAGCCAGGATGTAGCGACGATGAAGCTGGCTTGCTCTGCGCTGTTCGGCAGTTGGGACGACAGCGGGAGTGCGCCTCCTGAGGGTCTGCCGGCGCTGGCGGTTCCGGACGGGCCATATCTCGAGGAGGCGGAGGAGGCCGGCTTGCAGCATTTTGAAGAAACACTTGATAGGCTGGCCGCTGAGGGGTTCCGCATCGAGCGCGTTCCATTTTTCCAGAACTATGCCGAGCTCAACCGGCGCCACCGGCGGCTGACTGCGGTCGAGGTGGCCCGGATCCATAAGAATTGGTACAGGGACTATTCTGACCGGTACAGCGTGCATATGCATGAGATCATGAAGACTGGGGCAACCATTTCTGACGAGGAACGGGACGAGATACGCGCCGATCAGTTGCGATTGCGTCACAGGATGGAGGAGGCGCTTCTCTCTTCGGGCGCGGATCTGTGGATTGCGCCGGCGGCGACCGGCGCTGCGCCGCACGGGATCCACGCGACAGGCAACCCGATCATGAATCTGCCATGGACGAACGCAGGCGTGCCGGCGCTGGCGATTCCGTCGGGGAAGACGGATGACGGGTTGCCGCTGGCGGTGCAGTTCTGCGCGCCGTTTGGTGGGGATGAGCGTCTGCTGGCGTGGGGCGAGGCGATTGAAGCGATGGTGCGGGGATAGGACAGTGATCAGATTTCCTGCAGGCGCGGTGTTTATTATCAAGACGGTCGCGGCTGTTCTGCTTGTAGCTGCTTGCACGGCGGGGCAGTTCCCAGCCCAACCCTCTCCGGCGGAGGCACCTACAGCTGTTTCCCCTGACAGCCCTGAACAGGAAGGCATTTGGCAGAGGGGCGCGGCGATGCCGACGGCACGCTCGGAGATGCGGGCGGCGGTTGTGGACGGGATTTTCTATGTGCCGGGCGGTTTTGGGGGATTGACCAGTTTTGAGGCGTACGATCCGGCGGATGACAGCTGGATGGAGCTGGCGCCAGTGCCGGAGCCGGCCCACCACATGATGGTGACCGCCTACGACGGCAAGATCTTCGTTTTCGGCGGGGGGCCCGATTTGAGCTGGCAGGCTACGGCAGCGATCTTGGTCTATGATCCGTTGAAGGACATGTGGACGGCGGCCGGGGCGATGCCGGAGAGGCGCATGAGCGGGGAAGCTGTTGCGCTTGGGGATTTTATCTATCTGGTGGGCGGCACGGGCGGCACTACAGCGATGCTTCGCTATGATCCGGCCACGGACGTATGGTCCGTTTTGCCGGGCCCGTCGCAGCCGCGCGAGCATGTGGCGGCGGTGGCTTTTGACGACGAGTTGTGGGTCATCGGCGGGCGTTGGGGTGGGACGGGCGCGCTGGCGACTGTAGAGATATTCAGTCCCGCCAGTGGTGCGTGGCGGGATGGTCCTGAGATGAACGAGGCGCGCAGCGGGTTTGGTGCGGCGGTGGTGGGCGGAGGCATTGTGGTTGCGGGCGGCGAGATTCTGGGGGCGCGGCCGTGGAAGGCGCTGGCAAGCGCGGAGGTGTATGACACGGATTCGGGCGCGTGGAAGCTTTTGCCGGAGTTGCCGGCAGGCATTCATGGGATGCCTGTGGTTGGTTATGAGGGCACGGCGTTTGTTCTTGGTGGGTCGGACCGAGCTGGGGGGATTGATAATCGGGGGCGGGTTTTGCGGTTGAGCCCGTAAGGGAGCCGCCTTAAGTTCGCAGGTCGACACTTGCTGTACAGTGGTCTCCCAAGCGGCTATCGCGGCGTCAGCCCCACTTTTCCGGCGGAACCGTTTTCTGAACGCGAGAAAGGCAAGAACAACCACTGGCGGAGTTGTTCCGGCGCATGTCGACCTTGCCTCACCCGAAAGGCATATAGCATTGTTCCCGCGATCACTGGCCTTCTCTGTGAACACGCAAGTAAAGCAGGACGTAGTACCCTCGAGAGGGTTCCAGAATAGGCTGCGGGATACAAGATCCCCCTGTTGGTTTGCGTTACACATTGCATCCGCGCAACGGTGTAAATCGGCAAAGTAGGAAAATCTTCGTCTCCAGCTACGTTTAAGGAGAATCATAGCCATGTTCCAGGACCTGCAACCTTCTGATTATCAGCCGGTCCTGCCCTCTGACCTGCGTTATGGCATTGGTTTCGTCGGTTGCGGCAATATCGTTCTGAGGTCGCAAATGCCTGCCTATAAGAGAGCGGGCTACCGCGTCGTCGCGTGTTGCGACATAGCGGTGGAGAAGGCTCGCAACATAGCAGCCAATTTCGACAACCCACTGGTTACAGCCAATGTGGAAGAGCTGCTTTCGCATCCCGAGGTGCAGGTCGTTGACCTGGCGGTACACGCTCACCAACGTTTGCCTCTGGTCGAGCAGATTGCCGCGGCAGGGAAGCACATCTTCTCACAGAAGCCCCTGGCTCCGTGCTTGCACGAGGCAGAGCGTATTGTCGAGATTTGCCGCGACGCCGGGGTAAAACTGATGGTCAATCAGCAGGCGCGTTGGGCACCGCCTCATCGGGTTCTTAAGCTCCTGGTCGAACGAGGTGTTTTGGGGCATGTCTACTCGCTTACCCACTGCTATCGGGCCTATCAGGACTATGGCTGGTACGCTGAGCATGAGGATTTCAACATCGTTGATCACGGTATCCACTATATTGATTTGAGCCGCTACTTTACGGGTACCACACCGCTGCGGGTGAAAGCGACTACCACGACGGTGCCCGGCCAGAATGCGGTTTCGCCAATGATCTATACGATTCTCCTTGAATACAAGCCTTCGCGCCAGGTCATGACGACCCTTCACTTCAACAACATTGTTTCCGGGCCTGCTCTGTATGATCACCTGTGGATTCTGGATGGCACGCTCGGGAGCGCGCTGCTCAGCGATCCGATGGGAACGGCCAAGTTGAGCCTGTCGTTCAAGGATTCCCCTGAACAGTTACAGACTTTTGAAATCGCGGGCACGTGGGCATATGAGGGCTTCGCCGGTTCGATGGGAGAGATGTTACTTGCCCTGGAAGAGGGGCGCGAGCCGGAATGCTCCGGTCGCGACAACCTGGATAGCATACGAATGGCGGTCGCGGCCGTGGAAAGCTCCAACTCGGGTGAGAGTGTTGATTTGAGCCGGTAGGCAGCCCGGTACCGCGGCCATGACCGCGGCTGACAGGAGCGTCTAGCCATGCGGATATGCAGTGGCTTCTATCGTTGGTCTCAACACTACGGTTGGGATTTCCTGACGGAACGTATTGACGAGGTTGCTGCAGGCTTGGCCCAGGCGGGTTACGCCTACTTTGAGGGACTTCTCGATCCGTTAGATGGCGAAGGGGACTGGGCAAGCCGCTGGCAGGCTGCACTGGACAGTCATGGGGTGCAGCTGGCGGGGGCTTACGTGCATGCGCTGCTACATGATACCAGCGTGCAAGCACAGACGATTGAAACAATTGTCGCGAGAGCGCAGTTGTTATTGCCAATGGGAGCTGAGTTTATCAATGCCAATCCTCAGCCCATTGGTGCGCGCAAGACCGACGAGATGTTGGAAACCCAGGCCCGGGGGTTCGCTCTGCTGGGGGCGGCGTTGAGGAGAGAGAGCTTACGTCTCGTCGTACATCATCATTTGCCCGAGCTGGCCGAAGACGGTCGTGAACTGCGCCACCTGCTGGAGCATACCGACCCTGTAGACGTAGGACTGACAGTGGATGCCGATTGGATGTGCCGGGGCGGCGAGGATGCCAGGGCGTGGATAAGTGAATACGCATCCAGGCTTGACATTGTGGAACTGCGAAGTTCGAATAAAGGTACCTGGGATGAAACTTTGGGTGATGGTGAACCCAGTTGCCGGGCGTTGGCGCATACGCTGGCCGAGGTGAGTTTTGACGGGTGGCTCATGGTCGAGCTGGCTCGCGAAGAAGGCACTCCCCACACACTTGATCTGGTCCAGGCCCACGGACGCAGTCTGGAATACGCGCGCGAAATCTTCGGCGTGCACGGCCAGGTTCTTGCCTGATCATATAAACTTCAACAGGTTTCCAAGAACATAATATCCTCTGCGAAACCTGTAAATCCTCTCAGTTGTCCAGAAAAAATGAGGTTGCCAACCTCCTGTTTTTCTCTTATTATAATGATATATTTGTGTTTCCCAGCGGTTGACCAAAGATGAGTCATAGCGAAACGGCGCAGTGCTGTTGCAGGGAGTTGCGCCAGTACGTTGCGGCATAATATGTGCGCAACCGGTTTTGATTTCGTTGCCCCTTAGACGACTTTAAGGGGGTCCTGGCTGGGTATGTGCGCTTCTGAAAATTACCCTCCAGATTTGTGTTGCCGGAAAGGGTCAGATCCCGTAACAGGTTTTGAATGCGCATGTGGGCGGTTCGGAAGAGATCATTGTAGCGCCACAATGCCCGACAGTGTCCGGAATAACCAGACAGTGCAGACCTTTTCTTTCCGGCATGAAAAGACATAGAAGCCGGTCGGGTGTCTCAATATCGCGCGAGTCTGTCGGTAGGTCGATTCACGAAAGGAGGTGATAACCGGCCAAATCCAAGGAGTACTCGGTACCGAACGTGTGTCGTACCTATCGCTCTTTATCTGTTCACAGAAAGGAGATCAGGAAATGAACCCGTTTCGTGTACGAATTGGTCACCGTCGTTCTCTGATTTTTGTGGCTGCGTTGAGTATTGCAGCCCTGATTGTCGCTGCCTGTGTACCTGTTGCTGCGCCGGCCGCCGACGCCCCGGCGGAAGCTGCTGCCGAAGCTGATGAGGGCGGGACCCTCACGATTGGCTCCGTACAGGGCAGCGCCGCCATCCCCACATTTCTTCCCTGGAAAGCACATAGCAGTGCGCAGTCATTCCACTGGAACCTCTTCATGAACTCACTGGTCATGCAGGAGCACAGTACGCTCAAGTGGGTTCCTGATCTGGCCGAGAGCTATGAGATCAGCCCCGATGGGCTGACATACACCTTCAACCTGCGGGAAGGTGTGACGTGGCATGACGGCATGCCTTTTACGGCCAACGACGTTTCGTTCTCGTTCCACGCGGCTCTACTGCCTGAGGGCGGCTCGACGGCGTCCGGTGGCCTGAAAGATGCGATAGTAGGGGCAATTGACTATCAGGAAGGCAACACCGAGACTGCGGAGGGGATCAAGGTCCTGGACGATTACACCATCCAGTTTGAGTTGACCCAGCCGCGGGTAACGATCATAGAGCGGTTCGCTATGCGAATTGCCCCGGCCCACGTGTTCGAAGGGCTTGAGCCGGAGGACTGGCTGCAGACCGAGTTCGCCACTGAACTGCCTTTCGGCACCGGTCCCTTCGTGTTCAAGGAGTATATCCCCGATCAGCACACCATCTTCGAGCGCAACGACAGCTACTTCAAGGGAGCGCCTCTGCTCAAGAACGTCGTCATTCGATTCTACGGCGACAACAGCGTGATGATCATCGCCCTGGAGAAGGGTGAGATAAACATGGTCGGTTTCCTGAACCCGAGCGCTGACGAGTTCGATAAAGTCACGAATCTTCCCGGCGTCGACTGGGAATATCAGGACAAGTTCCCGGCTTACTTCTTCTCCATCACCTTCCAGGACGAGGCGTTAGCGGACAAGCGGTTCCGGCAGGCGTTCCTGTACGCAATCGACCGTGCGGAGATTGCGACCCAACTCTGGGGCAACGCGGACTTGACGAAGGTACAGCCGGTGTCGCAGTGGGCGCCTCCTCCGGGGGTTACGCTGGACATTGAGGAGTACGCTTACAACCCTGAAAAGTCCACGGCCTTGCTGGAGGATATGGGCTGGGACTTTGACCGTGTCGTCGAGATCGTCTGGTTTGGCACGGACATGCCGGATCAGCTGCCAATTCTCCAGCAGTTCATAGAAGGGGTAGGCATCAAGACCAAGTTGGTACAGACCGATGGTGCCAGGGGTCTGGAGGTCTTCTACGAGACTGGCGACTATGAGATCAGCTGGGTAGGAGGCTGGGGCCGGTCCTACTATCCCGATACGACAATTGTCGGGTGTGATCGCGTCTACCCCGACGGTTACAACTCGAGCCGCTACTGTAACGAGGAGCTGGATGCACTGTACAATCAGGCCCTCGCTACGGTTGACGACGACGAACGCAATGCGCTGTACACGCAAGCCACCGCCATCTGGAATGATGAGCTTCCGTGGATACCCCTGTATGCGCCACAGTCTCTGTTGCTGATAGGCGAAAATGTCAAGGGATGGCGTGACACCCTGATTGGGCCTGAAGGATCTGCCACGATCGGCGCTGTCACCGACCTTGAGAAGTGGTACATCGAGGAGTAGTGGAGGCGTAGCTACTTTGTCGCGCCGGTCTGAAGCAGATCGGGTCCGCCTGGCGTTGCGGGGTAAGGACTCCGATCAAGGACCAACTCTTCTATGAGGAGCGGGCGTGGTGGGGTCGGCGCAAACCGGCCCCACCGCCTCCCTCCCACGCTTCGAACCATGGTTTAACCGAGGGGGTTACACCTTGGGACGCTATATTTTACGACGTATTCTGATCTCGTTCCCGGTATTATTGGGCATCACAGTCGTAACGTTTGCTTTTGCCAACCTGGCCCCGGGCGATCCGGTTACGGCTATGATTGACCCTATGAGCGGGATAGAACCAGGTGAGGTTGAAAAGCTCAAAGAGGCGCTGGGCATCAACAGGCCGATTCCGGTGCGCTATTTCCTGTGGCTGAAGGAGGTACTGCGAGGCAACCTGGGCTATTCCTACGTCACCCACAGGCCGGTGGCCACGATGATCGCCGAGCGGCTGCCGCAGACCCTGCAACTGATGTTCACTGCACTGAGCATCAGCGTGGTTCTGGGCGTTTCGCTGGGCATCTATGCTGCTTTCAACCAGTACTCATTGTTGGACAATGTGTTCACCTTTATGGTGTTCATCGGCATATCGGTGCCGGCTTTCTTCTTCGCCTTGCTGGCGATTTACGTGTTCTCATTCAGGATACCTCTCTTTCCGACCTCAGGTATAAAGGAACCGCTGAGTACTCTTCCACCGATCATCGACCGTCTTCATCACCTGGTGCTGCCGGCCGCTGTTTTGGGGATTGAAGGGGTAGCAGGCTATCTGCGCTACACACGTTCGAGCGTCCTGGAGGTAATGCGCCAGGATTACGTAACGACTGCGCGGGCCAAAGGGCTGCGCGAGCGCGCCGTCCGCATTGGTCACGTCCTGCGCAATGCGCTGCTGCCGCTGGTGACGATAGTGGGTTTGAGTCTGCCAAGCTTGATTGGCGGCGCGCTGTTCATCGAAGTTCTCTTCTCCTGGCCGGGCATGGCCCGCATGGCGATTGAGCACACGCTGGGCCGGGATTACCCTGTGATCATGGGAATCGGTCTTGTCTCTGCGACCATGGTCCTGTTCAGCAACCTAGTTGCCGACATCGTCTATACAGTTGTGGACCCCAGAATCAGCTATGAGTAATGCGATTCGGGCTATACCTGGGGCGTAGGAAATCCGGCGATTATCCTCATTCACGGATAGAGGAAGAAATGGAAGGCGAAGAGAAAGGAAGAGAAAGGCAGGCGTTGCATGTCAGCGAAGACCTGCAACATATGGTGCGCGGGCAGGCGGTCGTCGGTCTGCGCGAGCTTATCTGGCGCCGTTTTCGCCGACACCGACTTGCACTGGTATCGATTGCAATCATGACTGTGCTGGCATTTGCTGCCATTTTCGCCCCCCTGCTCAGCAGCCCGAATGATCCCTACACGGCCGACCTGCAGAACCTGCGGGCGCCACCCAGTCAAGAGCACATCCTGGGGACAGACCGTTCCGGTCGAGACATGCTTGCCCGCATTCTGCACGGGGGCCGCGTTTCGCTTTCGGTGGGACTGATAGCGACCTCGATTTATATTTCTATCGGCACGATTCTGGGCGGAGTGAGCGGTTATCGAGGCGGGGTGACAGATTTTGTCATCATGCGGATCACAGACATCGTGATGTGCTTCCCCAGTTTACTCATTATCCTGACACTCGTTGCCGTTATAGGCCCCAGCATCTTCAATATCATGATCATCCTCGGCTTTCTGGGGTGGCCGAGTATCGCGCGCCTGGTGCGCGGAGAGTTTCTATCGCTCAGTGAACGAGATTTCGTTACGGCGGCGCGCTGTTTGGGCGCGACCGAGCGCGGTATCATTTTCCGCCACATTCTGCCGAACGTGGTTGGCCCGCTTGTGGTGGCGGCTACATTCGGTATCGCCGGGGCGATCATGGCTGAGGCAGGGCTGAGTTTCCTGGGTCTGGGTGTGCAGGCCCCGCGGCCCAGCTGGGGACAGATGTTGAGTGCGGCGACGTCGCTCACAACGCTTGAGAGGAGGCCCTGGATTTGGATGCCGCCAGGCGCGATGATTGCCATCACCGTGTTGAGCATTAATTTCATCGGCGACGGATTGCGCGACGCTCTCGACCCGCGCACGATGCTGGACTGAGAGATTATGAAACGGTTGTTGCCACCCTTGGAGACCGACAGCGGAATGGCTTTGCGCTGACGCAGACTAAGGGCGAACAGCGAACCAAGAGAGTATGCCCAAATGGTGTGGAGCAGGACCTCATTCACAGCTACATCCTAATTGCCGCCTTGAAATCTTGTAAGATACGCGTTCCTAATGGAGAGGCGGCTATTTAGCCAAATACAGTGACTGTGTTGGGCAGACCTTCATCGCCGCCGCAATTCGGGCTATCTCATCGTGTACGCGTTGGCCGCCGCCACTTTTGACGAGACGCACAGCTGGAATTACGGCGTAAGGTGGCTGAGGCATGTTTTTGGAGGGGGGCGTTGCGGGGGCGCAGCCCCTGCACAAGGGAGGGCCGAAGGCCCGACCGCCCAGAACTGCAGTGATCAGTGATCATTGTATGCGGCGATGGGTTGAAGATGGTTGGATAGCTACACGGAGAGGAGAATGGCAGAGGCAATTTACTTGACCGACATGTCCAAATGTCTGCCTGAGGGCGCGCTGTCAACCACGCCGGAGAGGCACAAGTGGCAGGTGGTGGAATACACGGCGGCGGAGGGACTTGCCGGCAACATGGCCTTCGCGCACGCGCTCTACGAGACCCCGGCCATAACTTTGCCGCTGAACGTAGAGGGCTGGCATGCGATCAGCGTCGGCTTCTGGCCCGGGGTGGAACAGGAACATACAAGCCTGATAAAGTACAAGCTTTCCGGTGAGACCGTGTACACCGTTGCTGAGCACTATGTGCAGAGCCCATCGCTGCCGGGGTGTTTTTGGGATAAGACGGAACTCGTCGAGACGTTTCCCCGGTATGCCGACCTGACAGGACAGGACCTGGTCTTCAGCAAGCAGAATACGGCTCACCCGCCGAAGCTGGCGTGTGTTGCCTACGTCAAGCTGGCGCCACTGACGCAGGCGGAGGTGGAAGCCATCCAACGCGACAGGGAGCAGAGAGAGACGCGCAGGGTGATTGGGATGATTGATGGCGAAGGGCTGTTTCACCAGATGTGTCCGGCGACGAAAGAGGAGCTCCTGGAGCAGATCGAGCCATTTCGGTATGCGGATGTGGGCAAGGTGCTATGGGGCGTCAACTTAAGCGATCTGACTTACTATCACTCCAAGGTGGGACGTTTTTTTGGAACTGAGGATGGTGTGAGTCCTGTGTTGCGTCATGTGCACGCGCTCCAGAGCCACAAGGCGCTGGCGGAGCAGGAAATTGTCCCATTCGCGGCAGCGATGGACTACGCCCATGAACTGGGACTGGAGTTCCACACGTACTACCGGCTGAGCATCGTAGACAAGGCACAACCCTATTTCTTCTTCTCGACGGAGACTAAATTTCTGCGGGACAATCCGGATTGCCGAATCGTGGCCAAGGATGGTTCGCCGCTGATGAAAGCCAGCTATGCATTCCCGAAGGTGC
The DNA here is from genome assembly GCA_958295845.1 of Caldilineaceae bacterium. GTDB lineage: Bacteria > Chloroflexota > Anaerolineae > Caldilineales > Caldilineaceae > Bin5. Next base: position 966,020 of record OY282376.1, on the reverse strand, counting down.
GCGATTTCATGGTCTCTCTTATGGAGGAGGCGATGGAATACGATATTGACGGCGTACACCTTTGTTTCACGCGCGGGCCTGAGTATATCGGATACGAGCAGCCGGTGCTGGACGAGTTCAAACGGCTCTATGGAGAGGACGCGCGAGACGTGGCTGATGACGACGAGCGGCTGTACAGCGTCAAGGCGAGTTATCTGACGGAGTTCTTGCGGGCTGTACGGAGGACGGCTGACCAGCACGGGGAGGAGAGAGGGCGCAAAATGCAGGTGTCGGCGATTTTCGAAGGCGGCAGGGAGGACATGCGCTATTTCGCCTACGATGCCTACACCTGGGTGAAGGAAAAACTGGTCGACTTCATCATCACGGATCCGCCTTCAGAGCTGGTCGGGCTGGCTAAAGAGAACGGATGCCAAGTATACATGGCGTCTACAAAAGAGGACAACGTACTGACGATGAAGCATGCTTATGCCGGCGGGATGGACGGAATGGCCATTTGGGACATCAACACAACGCGTCCCGAAACGTGGGCCATAAACAGCCGGTTGGGGCACCGCGACGAACTGATTGATCTGCCGAAACCGGATCAGTATCCAGAGATGAACCGGATCAAGTTGATCACGATTCGAGGTCGAGACTTCTCGCAAACGGTAGATAAAAACGTTCCCTCAGGGTGGCCTCCAGAGCTGCTTGTCATCTACACCGGGGGATAGGAGAGCAAGGAGGAGGGTACGCATGTGTGCAGAACGTAAGGCCATCTACATCTCCGATCTGGATCGTTGTCAGCCTGGTACAGCCATATCAGACAAGGCTCGGCATGGTCACTGGCGGGCGATCCCATACGAGGCGGAAGGCGTGTCCGGCACGATGGTAGTGGCCGGCATCGAGTGCAACGCGCCAACAATTACCCTTCCTCTTGGCATGCAGGGATGGTATGCCATCCATCTGGGCGTCTGGACGAACTGGGTGGACAGGCAGGTGCGGGTCAAGCTGACAGATGATCCTTGTTTCACTACGACTACGACGCTGTATCCGGACATAAAGAAGACCAACTTTTTTGCAAGCATCGGCGAGGTGTTTTGGAGATGCGCTGATCTGACAGGCCAGGAGCTGCACATCGGCCAGCAGAGCGCCGGGACACCTTGGGCGGCCGGTATCGCCTATGTAAAACTGGAACCTCTAACGCCAGAAGAGGTTGCTGCGATCGAGCAGGATCGGTCCGGAAGCGATACGAAGCGACTGATCGCTTACAACGATGCCTGGAGTGTTTTCGGTGAGCGGGCGCTGTACACGGAGGAGGATATCATTGAGGAGGTAGAGCCTTTTCGCGATACGGACTTTCAGAAACTCCTGTGGGGTATCGGCTCGGGCAGCATGGTGCAGTACCTTTCCGACGTCGGCGAACTTGCTGAGAAGAAGGACATGAGTGATTTCTCGCGCTATTGTGATCGCCAAGCAGCGGAAAGTTACCGCGCTCTGAAACTCAAGGGGATTGATCCCCTCAAGACGGTGATCGATCATGCACACGAACTGGGTATCGAACTGCACGGCACTTACCGCGTCGGCGGCTGGGTCTTTCCGCCACCGGATGACATGGAGGACGAGTTCTTTCGTCAACATCCTGAATGGCGCTGTCTGGACCGGAACGGTCAGCCCACCGCCCGTCTGAGCTATGCCTTTGCGGGGGTCCAGGATTTTGTGATTTCGCTGTTCCGAGAGGTAGCAGAACGAGGCGCGGACGGTGTCAACATGGCCTTTATCCGCGGACTGCCCTGTGTCCTCTACGATCCGCCTATTGTGGATGGTTTTCAAGAACAGTACGGACAGGATCCGCGTGGGCTTCCGGAGGATGATCCTCGCTGGTTAACCTACAAGGCGAGCTGGATGACTTCATTCATGCGGGCGCTTCGCGAGGAGATGGACCGGGTGGGCGAGCGGCAAGGGAGGCATGTCCAAGTATCGGCATACGTTGTGAATAACTTGCCGCACAATCTTGAGCATGGTCTGGATGTGGCAGTCTGGGCCGAGGAAGGGTTGGTTGATTTCATCATTCCCAACCCCTGGCATGGCGAAAAGGATGTTGATGTTGCCGCCTTCGTCGAGGTTGCGCGCGGAACCGGGTGCCAGGTTTACCCCGACATCCTGCCGCGGCGGATGTCGACAGAAGAGTACCGACAGCGGGCAATGGACTGCTATGAAACAGGCGCCGACGGACTGGCATTTTGGGATACTAACAGCCGTTACCCCTTTTTGGATGAGTGGAGCATGATACGGCGCCTGGGGCACGAGGAGGCGTTGGGAAGTTGGGAGGCTGACGAGTGGCCGGCGTACCGGCTGATCCCGTTGCACAGCCTTGGGGGCCACCTTATGGACAAGTATTCGCCATACTGGTCTGCTTGAGTTGTGGCGGCGCAGGCGATCGTATACATTTTCGCCGGTAATTGAGTGCGCATTGCGGTGCTCGCTCATTCAGTGACCCCCTACATGAATGCAGTGACAATGCAGGGGGGTATACCCCTCAAGTAGGTCTCGCATTTGGCCGAGAGCTACAGGACTGCCCAACAGTCCGACTTACATTTTCCTTCCAACTATCGATACAGGGCGGCAAAGTAACTCATTTTTCGCCTTGCGCTACCTCGAAGGAGGCGCATTGCCATGTTCGTGGACTTGCAACCTGCCGACTATCAGCCTGTCCTGCCTTCGGGCCCGGGCTACGGCATTGGCATTGTTGGATGCGGCATCACCGTCTGCGACTCGCAGGCGCCCGCCTACAAGAAGGCCGGTTACCGCGTGGTCGCTTGTTGCGACAGGATAGAGGAGAGAGCGCACGGCGCGGCAGCCAATTTCGGCAGAGTATTGGTCACAACCGAATTGGAAGAACTGCTTTCGTATCCGGAGGTGCAGGTTGTTGACCTGGCAGTACACCATCACCAGCGGCTGCCCCTGGTCGAGCAGATCGCCGCAGCAGGCAAGCACATCTTATCTCAGAAGCCCCTGGCTCCGAGTTTGCGCGAGGCGGAGCGTATTGTTGAAATATGCCGCGACGCCGGGGTGACTCTGATGGTCAATCACCAGGCGCGGTGGGCACCCTCTCACCGGGCGCTCAAATTCTTGGTCGACAGCGGTGTGTTGGGTCACATCTACGCCTTTACTCACGTCTTTCGGGCCTATCAGGACTTTGGCTGGTATGCGGAGCGAGAGGACTTCAACATCGTTGATCACGGTATCCACTATATTGATTTGAGCCGCTACTTTAGCGGTTACACGCCGCTGCGGGTGAAAGCAACAACCACTATGGTGCCCGGCCAGAGTGCGGTATCGCCGATGATCTATACGATCCTCTTTGAATACCAGCCTTCGTGTCAGGTCATGACGACCTTGCACTTTAGCAATATCGTATCGGCACCCGCTTTGCATGATCAGTTCTGGTTTTTGGATGGAACGCATGGGAGCGCACTGCTCAGCGATCCTGCGGGGACGGCGAAGTTAAGCCTGTCGTTCAAGGATTCGCCTGAACAGGTACAGACTTTCGAAATCGCCGGCAGCTGGGAGTATGAAGGCTTTGCCGGTTCGATGGGAGAGATGTTGCTGGCCTTGGAGGAAGGGCGGGAGCCGGAGAGTTCGGGCCGCGATCACTTGGTGAGCTTACGGATGGCGTTTGCGGCGGTGGAGAGTGCGAATTCGGGTGAGGGTGTTGAATTTGGGGGGTAGGGAATCGGGTACCATGCGCTGGGATTCGGGGGACAAGAGCGTCAAGCGATGCGGATTTGCATTGGCTTCTACCGCTGGCCTCAGCACTGCGACAGGGAAGACATATCCAAGCTTCGGCGTATGTTGTGAATACTCTTCTGTACAATCTCCGGTATGGCCTCGATGTGGGAACTTGGACCGAGTAAGGGCCGGTGGAATTCATCATTACCAACCCCTGGCATGGGGATATGGATGTTGACTTTGCCTCCTTGGTCAGGGTCACGCGCGGCACCGAATGTCAGGTTTACGCCGACACTCTGCCGTGACGGATGCCGGCGCAAGCGTACCGGGAGCGGGCTTTGGACTGCTACGCAAGTGGTGTCGATGGACTGGCTTTCTGGGACACGAACAGCCGTTACCCCTATTTGGACGAATGGAGCATGACACGGCGCCTGGGGCATGAGGAGGCGTTGGGAGAGTGGGCGGCTGACCAGTGGCCTGCGTACCGGAAGATCCCTTTGCACAGTTTGGGCGGTCACCATATAGATAGTGATTCGCCTTACTAGTCTGCCTAAACGGAGCCGGTGGGTTCATGGTGTGTCGGGCGCGCTTTGAATGTTGGGAAGAGTGATGGGGACGGCCGGTTGGCGGCCCATACCTGACATCGATCTCAGAATATTTCTGCGTCAGCTTTTTCGGTGATCACCATTTGTCAATAATGTGTTTCGCAATATCTACGGCGATCCGGGCCCCCTTGGGATTGCTTGCCGCAAAAAACAGTTGAAACATTGGAGAGTTCTTAGAGTTCTTGAATTCTCTGCCCGAAGGAGCGACCTTCTCAAAAGTTGATTCAAGTCGATCTCGATAACGCTGAGCAATTTGGCTGCTATCACTTGATCGGATTTGCTCAGACTCATCTTTGAAGAACTGCAAGGGTAACCTTGGCTGCGGAGAGTTACTGTAGAAGTCGTGCCAGTGCCCACGACCTCCGAAGATCCGATCGAGTTGATTCGACAGTTCCGCAGATGGCTCACTTTTTCTCGGCATCATCCTGGCAATCGCGCCTAGAGGGAACAATATCCAACAGTCTATCTTCTGGGTCCTGGCCATCCCTTCCACCATAGCCCAGGAGACTTCGGTCGCGAAGGGATCCAGAAATACTACAGCGCGTTCGTCGACGTGCAGGCTTTGGCAAAAAGCAGGCAACGCTATTTCGGCGTCCTCATTTTGCACCTTAATGTCGCGGCTCGGGAATTCCCCTTGCAGCTTCCTTAGCAATTCATAGCGTTGGGAATCTTTCTCGATGAAAATGAGTCTATCAAAAGGCCTATCAGTAGTTTCCAGAGCGATCCGGGGGGAGCCTTTGTGCAACTCTCTAAAGTCATCATAGTCAGTAGTATACGCGGAGCCGGGGCGCCATGATCCTTCGCCGGCAAAGGCATCGACATAAATGAGCCTGAATGGTTGATTCTTCAAGGCGGTAGTGTATGCGTCCAGGTACAGGCTGAGAATACGGAGCTTTTGTTGGGTCCAAGGGCCACCAAAAGATCTGTCAGTCATACTTGTTACTTACTCCATGATCGGCATTTGACGCCAGTGCTTACTATCGATAATTGCAGAATCACCGCCGCGTTTGTTGCGAACACCCCCTAACTGTTTAAGAAAGAAGGCTACGCCAGAATTTACCGACTGATCACGGAGAGAACGCGCCCACTCAAGGTCCATAACTCTAGCTCCCGCGCCGCTCTCGCCACCGACTATCACCCACTGTAAAACCCCTTTCTCGAGCCATGGGGTCAGGTCAAGCTGGTCCAGCAGAGGTTCTGCGGACACGAAACGTATGGGCGCTGGCAATCGACCTAAAACGGTCAATCTGGGAGCGTATTTCTGACTCTCAACCGACGTACCCATCCAAATGTGGGCTGGCCAACCGTCGGGAAAGTGTCGCTCATGTTCTTGCCACCAGGCCACTGCCCGGCCGGGCCGTTTGGTCAGAACCTGGAATATATGACCGCTCCTTGCGGCGGCCTCCTGCATGACCAGGAACATCTCAAGTACATATTCGAACGGCACACTTGAATGAAAAACGTCCGACATGCTATTGACAAAAACCCGTCGGGGCTTCTTCCAGGTCAGAGGAGCTTGAAGCCGTTCGGGCAACAGGCGCACATCGTCGGGGCCGGTCTCGTAGCCGTTGACTCCCATTCCCTTCAGGCGGGGATAGAGGGCGTACATATAGCAGTGGTCACAGCCAGGCGACACACGTGTGCAGCCGGTTACCGGATTCCAGGTTTCATCTGTCCATTCAATTGAGGATGGCATTCAAGGCTCCCTGTTGTAAGCACTGAAGCTAGTAGACTTCGGCCTGCTACTGGCTTCTTGTGGTACAAATGTTCTCATGCTTTACATTTCGTGTCAAATGGGCATATTCGTTTTGTGGGCACTTTTAGGGCAACCGGTACGGCGGCAGCACGGGCAAGGGAGCCTTCTGCGACGGACAGATCGCCTGTGTGGGAGAAGGTGAGGCTGGTGCGACCGGAGCTGATACTCGTTGGTAAGTGGATTAGCCCTTAAGATCGGTGAGGACGACGCCTTCGATGGCGAAGGGCTGGACGGCGATGAAGAGGGGGATGATGGGTAGGTTGGTTTCGGCTATGATGGCGCCATACTGGTTCCAGAATTCGCGCTGGAAGGTCACCAGGCCGAAGATGAACAGGTTGCCGTCGCGATCGGAGATGACGGCAGAGGGGTCTGCGAGCGGACCGACGCGAATCGGTCTTTTTCTTTTCGTCTCGGCGGTTTGCGCTTACCGGGCAGCGCGCACCCTCGGACGAATCGTGGCTCGTGGTAGGCGATCCCTTGGATTGCAAGCGGGCACCGGGGTAACGCACAGTGCAGGCGGTCGCGTTATAGGGCCGCTGTCTGCTTTAGACCCAGTACTTGGCTAAGCCCTCGTCGATGATCGTCTGAATCTCGGTTTCACCGTATTCCAGGGCTGCGGCCACGGTTCGTCCCTCATTGACAATCAGATGTAATACTTGGTGCAGGACGGCGGCTGCCCGGTAGGACACGGCGCCGTAGCTGCGTTCCCAGGGATTGACCTCAGCGGCCTTACGGAGACCAGGCAGTTCCATCAGCGCGGGATCGGACATCAGGTCGGCGCGTTCCGGGGCGAGCGTGCTGAGCAGGCATAGAGCCCGGTAGGCCTCTTTGCCGCCGTCTTTGTACAGGTACTCCATGAATTGCCAGGTTTCTGCTTCGTTTTCGGGACGGCCGGTTAAGGCTGAGATTGAGGTGACCGTGTTCTTGTATCCGAAGAGCGGATCGGGGGCACCGGTTGGGGTTGGCGGGTGTGAGTAGCCAATGTTGGGGTACATATCGGGATAGGTGATGGAGAACTCCCTGATCGCCCAGGTCTGTTCCTCGGTCATGGCGGCGCGGCCCTTGCCAACTGCCTCTTGGGCGGGAAGGCTGGGATGCCAGACTTCGTGCGTGCGGGCCAGGTCGGCGATGTAGGTGAAGGCCTCATTGACTTCGGGACTGGTCATCAGGGAGGTCTGTTCATCGCCGCTGTTGTGGATTACGTTGCCGCCCAGCTGATAGATCTGGTTGAGGACGGGCCATTCAAGGGTGAGAGCGAAGCCGGCGCGGGAGATGGCGCCGCTGCCGTCCTTCTGGGTAAGTGCCTTTGCGACGGTGGTAAAGTCGTTCCAGGTCGTGGGGGGTGACTGAGGATCGAGGCCGGCTTCTTCGAACATGCTCTTGTTGTACATGAGGAGCGCACAGGTGGAACCGGTGGGGAGTACGTAACGCCCGTTGGTCTCAGTATCGAATAGAGGGTAGGCCTCTTCGAACCAGCTGAGCGGGAATATGTCCTCTGGAAACTCAAGCAGGAGGTTCTCCTCACGCATTTGATGCATGGTCAAGAGGTCAGGCATTTTGAGCATGTTTGGCCCGGCGCCAGCTGCCAAGGCAGAGAGGACTTTTTCCGGATCGCCACCGGCCATGGCGTCGACGTCAACTGTAATTCGCCCATTCTGCCCGGCGAATTGGCCGGCTACGCTGCGGTAGTGATCCATGCGTGTGTCCCACCAGCCCCAAAGTGAAAGTTCGACGGGTTCTTCGGAGGCTGCTGCGGTATCGGTACTGACTTCGGGCACGGGAACACAAGCGGCCGCGGCCAGCGTGAAGCCGGCGAGGCCGACCGCTTTCAGAAACTGACGTCGACTAGAGATTTGCATATTGATGCTTTTGCCTTCCTTGATTCGAGTGGCACATAAGTGTCTAAGCACGAGGGTTGTTGATTACACGTTCCGGGACGGTAAAGAGTGTAGCGGGAGAAAGAGACGCTGTTAGCATCGTTTGACCCGGGGATTATATCGCAGAGTGATATCGGGGTTTTGACGCCCCACTTCCGCACAATTCTTGATTTGCTTTGTTGGCTTTGTTTGGAGAATTTCGTCGGTTGAATTCACACCAATTCATTTAAGCTCTCCGTTGCTTTAGGTATACCCGCAGAAATCAACCTTTGGTACTCCTTTTTCACCACTGCCTGTAGGCGTTTCGATTCCTGCTGCTCATCACCTTTTTGGATTGCCAAATCCCATATAAGCACGGCCATACGGAGAATGCCAGCACTCAGCGCCTCTTCCATCGTATCATACCCGCTGTCAGTGTAGCGGGGGTTGAAATTCATCCCGCTCACTTCAGGCATACTAAACGCATAGCACCACTTTCCCTCTTCACCACCTTCGACCCAACCTGTACCGTAGAACCAACCCGTGCGGCGCAGAGTCATGTATATATTGTGACAGGCCCCATCGTCTTCCAGAATAGGGTCGGTGTAAAGGACTTCCATGATCCTGCCGTACCTGCCAAGACTGACTTTGGCGTTGTCCTGAATTGACTTGATAACATCTCTTATTTGAATTCTCATAGCACACCTATAGATAGAATGACGGACGCTCGCCACATTCAGTTTGTGGACGCCCCTGTGGAGATACGAACTCTCCGAGATTTCTTTGGTATACAGTCGCCTTTGATGTCTTGAATATAGTTCTTGCGCGTTTGGTTTCTGTGAATTGACTCCAATTGTAATTGGTAAGCCATGTTCTGTGTACTTGCGGTGTGCGGTCGGGTGCATCGCGGATTTGGGGTGGGAACGGTTTGGCGGGCGATTCGTGCTGGCGGTGGGCGGAATTATTTACCGGCCTTTGGGGAGAGGCAGGGCAGGCGCCAGGCCTGGCCGCACGGTGGGTTATGGAGATGGGGGGCAGAGGGCAGGCACAAGGCCTGCCCCTACGGGGATTTGATGGGACCGGCGGGACGCGGGGTGGCGAAACCCTTTCCTTTGGACACCTGTCACCAATGTGGACACTCTTCCGTCCAGGCATGTTGTTTAGGGCGGGGCGTTGCGGGGGCGCAGCCCCCGCACAAGGGAGGGCCGAAGGCCCGGACGCCCAAATGCAAGGAGAGAGTGAAGAGGAACTTCCGCTGCGTGATTCGGGGGCGCGAATCGACTATTGTTTAGCGGAAACGTGGGTGCCAGTGTGGGGGGGCTCAGCCTTTGAGGCCGGTGAGGACGACGCCTTCGATGATGAAGCGCTGGACGGCTATGAAGAGGGCGAGGATGGGTATGATGGCGAGGCTGGCGCCGGCCATGATAACGCCGTACTGGTTCCAGAATTCGCCGACGAAGGTTGCGAGGCCGACGGTGATGACGTATTTGTCGTGGCTGGAGATGACGACGAGAGGCCAGAGGAAGTCGTTCCAGTTCCACATGAAGTAGAAGGCGATGAGGGTGAAGAGGGCGGCCCGGGAGAGCGGGATGATGATGCGGTGGAAGATGTACCACTCGCCGGCGCCGTCGATGCGGGCGGCGTCGATCAGTTCGGTGGGGATGGTGTACATGAACTGGCGGAACATGAACATGGCGTAGATGGTGAAGATTTCGGGCACGATCAGTGCGGTAAAGGTATCGGCCCAGCCGACCTGAACGGTCATGAGGTAGAGGGGGATCAGATAGACTTCAAAGGGGATGATCCAGGTGCTGAGCAGGATGTAAAAGATGATGTCGCGACCGCGGAATACGAACTTGCCGAAGATATAGCCGAGGAGAGCGCTGGTGTAGATATTGAAGATGGTTTTGATGACACTGATGAATGTCGTGTTCCAGTAGAGCTGGCCCATATTGGCGCGGTCGAAGACATCTATATAGTTCGAAATTGTTGGGTTGATCGGGAAGAGGCGGGGCGGGAAAGATACGGTTTCAGCCTGGGGTTTGAAGGAGGTGCTGATCATCCAGATGAAGGGGACGATCATAAGTATGGCGCCGGCGCCCAGGACAATGTAGTTGATCAAGAGGCCGCGGCGAAGGCGCTGGAAATCGGTTGCGCCGCGGGTGAGTGACCGCGCATCGACCTGGCTTGGTACGCCGACAAAGTCTTGATTAGCCATTCGTTACTCCAGAAAGAGACCAGGGTAGAAAGGAAGTATGGCTGCGACGGGTTTGAATTAGACTCATAGTTCCCAGTTGACTCGTTGCAGTCTGAACTGGACGAGAGTAAGGATGAGAACGATAGCAAAGAGAACGAAGGACATGCTGGCGGCCTGGCCCATGAACATGCGCTGGAAGGCGTAGTCGTAGATGTGGAGGGCCAGCACCCTGGTGGAGTCGAGCGGGCCGCCGCCTGTCATCATGTAGATGGCCTGGAAGCCGCCGCTGAAGCCGCCGATGACGCCGGTGATGAGAACGAAGGAGACGACCGGCTTGAGCAACGGCAGCGTGATTTTGAGGGCCAGCTGGATGCTGCTGGCCCCGTCGATTTCGGCGGCTTCGTAGTAGTCCTTGGGGATACCTTTCAGTCCGGCGAGATAGATGATAACGGTAAAGCCGATCCCGCCCCAGATGCCCATGACGATGATGCTGGGCATGGCCCAGGTGGTGGATTGGAGCCAGGGGACCGGTTGGATGCCGATGAAGCTGAGGAGTTGATTGAGCAGGCCGAAACGTGTTTGGAGCATCCACTTCCAGACGGTGGCGCTGGCGATGACGGAGGTCATCACAGGCAGAAAGTAGATCAGACGCAGGGGGATGCTGCCGCGCTTGATGGGGTTGAGGATGAGAGCGACGATGAGGGAACTGAATGCGCCGAGAAAGGTGCCGGCGAAGGTGCGGTACATGGTGTTCCACATGACCTTGTAGAAGAGCGAATCCTTGGCCAGGATGGCGTAGTTGTCGAAGCCGACAAAGGGGGAGACGTTTCCGAAGAGGCTCCACTCGTGCATGCTGATGAAGAAGGAGAAGAAGATGGGGTAGAACTTGACGATCGCGTAGAAGATGATGGTGGGTACGAGGGCAATGATGATGAAGCGGTGCTCGGCGGCGCGGATCGAGGACCGGCGGCCTGCGAATTTCTGTACGATGGTTTGAATCATCACATCGCCTCCCACGGGGCGTCTGCGTTTTTTCGGCGGCGACCGGCGCAAAGGACTTGCAAAGGGGTACGGGTGGCGCTGGTGCGAATTCGGGAGCGGGCGCGGATTGCCGGACCTGATACCGATCCCTTTAGCCAGCGAGAGCCGCGGCGCGGATTACGGGCCTACTTCGTGGTCGTCTCACCGGGCCCCACTGGCCAGGCAGTACGGATTCCTGAATCAATTTTATACCAGATACGGCGACTCCCACGCCTCCTGTAGGCGTGGGAGTCGCGCCTTCGACAGACTGCTTGCTTTACAAGCCAGCCGACGGGTCTAGACCCAATACTTGGCCAATCCCTCGTCGATGAGCTTCTGGATTTCGACGTCGCCATACTCCAAGGCCTCGGCAACCGGCCGTCCCTCATTGACGATCAGAAACAGAACGTCGTTTATTACGGCGCCGGCGCGCTCAGGCACAGCGGCGTAGTTGCGTTCAAAAGGATTGACTTCAGAAGCCTCTTTAAGGCCGGGCGTTTCCAGCAGCCTGGGGTCGGACATGAGGTCTGCCCGCTCGGGCACGAGCGAAATCAGTTCGCACAAGGCCCAGTAGGCGTCTTTGCCGCCGTCTTTGTAGAGATACTCCATGAACTCCCAGGTGTCGGCATCGTTTTCGGGATGGCCGGTAACGGCAGAGATTGAGGTTACCGTGTCCTTGTAGCCATAAAGCGGGTCGGCTTCGCCGGTTGGGGTTGGCGGGTGGGTGTAGCCGATGTTGGGGTACATATCGGGATAGGTGTTGGTGTACTCACCGATCACCCAGGTCTGTTCTTCGGTCATGGCGGCAAGGCCGTTGCCGATGGAGTCGAAGTTGGGGAAGCCGGGATCCCATACTTCGTGAACCAGGTTCAAGTCGGAGATATAGGTGAAGGCTTCATGGACTTCGGCGCTGGTCATGAGGGAGATCTGTTCATCGCCATTGTTCTGGATGACGTTGCCGCCCAGCTGATAGATCTGGCTCAAGACGGGCCATTCACCGGTGAGGGCAAAGCCGGCCCGGGAAATGGCGCCGGTTCCGTCCTTCTGGGTGAGCGCCTTGGCTGCGGTGGTGAAGTCGTCCCAGGTCTTGGGGGGCGACTCGGGATCGAGGCCGGCCTCTTCGAACATCTGCTTGTTGTACATCATGAGGGTACAGGTGGTGCCGGTGGGAAGTACGTAGCGCCCGTTGGTCTTGATATCAAAGAGGGGGTAGGCCTCTTCGAACCAGCTGGGCGGGAAGATGTCCTCGGGGAACTCCAGCACGAGATTTTCTTCGCGCATCTGGTGCATGAAGGCCAGGGAACGCATTTTGATCATGTTGGGCCCGGTGCCGGCTGCGAGGGCGGAGTAGAGCTTCTCGACATAACCGCCGGCAATGGACTGGACATCGACAGTGATGCGGTCATTTTGTTCTGCGAATTTGTCGGCTACGCTGCGATAGAGATCCATGCGGATGTCCCACCAGCCCCAAAGAGTGAGCTCGACCGGTTCTTCGTCGGCGGCGCCTTCCATGCCAGGCTCTGCGGCGGGAACGCAGGCGGCCATTGCCATTCCGAGGCCGGTGAGGCCGGTTATCTTGAGGAACTCACGTCGACTCGAGTTTTGCGACTTCATGGTTTTTCCTCCCCTTGTGAATTTAAGAATTGGGCTGCTTTGTGGAACTTCGTTCGTAGTCTGGTGGGCACTGAGGAATGGGTACGGAAGATTTGGACAAAAGTGAGATGGGCTGGTACTCGATGATATTTGGACGCGTGGTCGGCGGCAGGATTCTAGCACATTGAGTATAGTCCGGTCAACAGGCGTAGAAATGGTGGGGATAGGCCCACAATTCAGATGGTTGGCAGAGAGGCGTGCAGGGCACCGACGGCGGCGGCCCTTATCTTAACGTATCTATAAGTACGCCGCCGCCAGGGTTAGAGTTTGATACCGAGACGCTTGGCGCGAGCCGCTACCGACGCGGTGACGGCACGGCTGATCTCCAGTTCATCGACGCGGGTGGAGCGGCTGTTGCGGAGTACGATTTCGCCGTTGACAAGGACCGTGTCCACGCTTCCGTTGCCCATCGTCAGGGCGAGGAGGTGAACTGGGTTGTTGGCGGGGTAGGCGCCGGCGGCGCGGGGGGAGCGGACGACGATGTCGGCGCGTTTGCCCGGTTCGAGGCTGCCGAGCTCGGTTTGGAGGCCGGCGGCGGCGGCGGCGTTCAGGGTTTGCATTTCGAGAAGTTCGGAGGGGGAAACAGGATCGTCGCCGACGCGTGCGGCGAAGTGTGCGCCCTGCATTAGCTCGGCGGGCGTGCAGTCGAAGGCACCGTCGACGGCGAGGGATACGAGCGTGCCGCGGCGGTGGCGCGCGGCCATTCTGAAGTCGGCGGTGCAGGCGATGCCGAGCGAGAAGAAGGAGATTGGGCACCATACGATCTGGCAGCCGCTCTGTTGGATGGCGGCCTCCTCGTCATCGTCGAGCAGGTTGGCGTGGACGATGACGGTGTTCTGGTCGAGGACGCCGAGTTCGTGCAGGTGTACAAGCTGGCTGACGCCGGTTACCTCACGATAGATTTCGCCCTCGCCGGGCGCGTAGCCGGCGTGCAGATGGAGGGGAAGGTTGTTAGCTCGGGAGAGGGCGTGGGCGGCCTGCAGCAGTTCGGGCGAGGCGGTGCCGACACCGTAGACGAAGACGAAGCCGCGGACGAGCGCGTCGGGGTCCTGATTGCGGTGTAGTTCGGCGTCCAGGAGCCCCAGCACGCGGTCGCGGTCGACGGGGGCGCGGGCCATGAGGCGGGGGCTTTCGAGGCCGGGCATGGCGGCGAGGGTTTCGCGGCGGTCCCAGAGGTAGGGCGGGGCGAAGAGGGCGCGCATGCCGACGCGTTCGACTGCTTGCGCAGCGTGATCGGTTGAGAAGAGTGTGCCGGGCTCGATGAACATGGTGAAGCCGCTGTGCAGCATTTCGACGGCGGCCATGGCGGTGGCGTCGGCTTCGTCCTGGGGGGTGACATCGGCTTTCCAGTCGGCGAACTTGATGGTAGAGGCGTCTACGTCGTGGATGTTGCCGAAGACGCCGCGGCAGGTGGTATGCACGATGTGATTGTGGGCGTCGATGAAGCCAGGATGGACGATGGCGCCTTCGGCGTCTAGTGTTTCTTTGGCAGCGTAGCGGGCCCGCAACTCTGCGTCGGGACCGACCTCTACGATGCGCGAACCGGTGACGGCCACGGCGCCTGTTGAATGGATGGTGCGCGCGGCGTTCATTGTGACCAGTTGTCCGTTGCAGATGAGTATGTCGCAGGCGCTCTTGTTCATTGGATTAGCCCGCTTTTCCCCGCTGAAGGGCCTGCCGCAGCAGGTCGCCTTCGGTCAGGTAGGGCTGGATCTTGGCGGCGAAGTCGGCCACAGACTCGGCTACTGTTGCCGTCGACGTGTCGAGGGTGAATTTCTGTTGGATCAGCGAGTTTTCGTACTCTTCCTCGAAGCGCTGGCTGATGTGCTCGACATCTTCTTCGGGCACAACGGGGTAGGGATGCGGGCTCTGCGCCATGCGCTTGCGGATCACCTCGGGCGCGGCATGCAGGCGTATCAGGACGGCGTCGGGCCTGAACTGGAGGATTCGCTGTTCGAGCAGGCGGGAGATTTTGCCACGGTCGCCCTCCTGGCCGCGGCCGCCGTAGCCGTAGTATTTGGGCGCGTAGACCAACTCGTCGAAGTAGAGGCCAATGCCCATGAAGTTGTCGTCGGAACCGGATGCCCAGGGCGTGTGGTAGTAGAGGTTGTGCCGCTGGATCACTTCGGTAAGACGGGGGCTGAGCCGCTGGAAGGTGGCGATATCCTCGGGCGTAAGCTCTGCGCCGTGCGGTTTGGTATCGGGCAGTTTGTAATGGTCGTGAATCAATTTGAATTCGGTGCCCAAGTTCTCCTTGGACCACTCGTTGATGGCGTGGGCCAGCGTTGTGGTGCCTGCATACTCGCAGCCTATCAGAATCAGGTACATTGGTCCGTTTCTCCCTCTATTATGTTGGCTGGATGTTTGGCGGGATCGGTACTGCTACTAATTGTCTTCCTCAAGAGACTTGAGAAGACCTTTGATATAGCCGACCGAGTAAAGCAGCCCGTGATGCGGGCTCTTGTCGTCATAGATGGTGTGGGGGAAGTGGCCGGGGATGAGGGCGCCGGTAAAGCCAACCTCTCTGAAAGTCTTGAATATTTCCAGGAAGTCGCAGTCGGCCTCTTCGAGGAAACACTCACGGAAGGCGGGCCCGGTGCCCTTGACGCCCTGAACGTGGCCGTAGACGATCTGCCCGCGACCGCCAAAGCGACGGATGGCGGCGTGGGTGTCAACGTTCATGGCGGTCCAGTTGCCGAGGCAGAAGTTGAGGCCGCTTGCCGGGCTGTTGGCGATGTCCATGGCGCGCTGAAAACCGTCTGGATTGTAGAACAGGCGCGGCATGCCGCCGAGCTTTTCCACGGGCGGGTCGTCGGGATGGAGAGCCAGTCTGACGCCGGCTTCCTCGGCGACGGGGACTATTGCTTTAATGAAATATTCGTAGTAGCTCCACATTTCCTCGTGACTGTACTCACGATCGCGGAAGAGGGGGCCGCGGTTGGCCAGTTCCAGCTCAAAACTGCTGACCTGGGCGTTGCCGCGGCCGGACGTCGTGAGGGAGGTGCGCCAGGAGTTGCGGGTGACACCCGGCTGATTGACCATCCAGTGGTAGCCGTAGACCGGAATTCCGGCTCGCCCCATGTTGCGTATGGTCTCAGCGACATTTTCGATCTGCTGGTCGCGGCCTTCCTGGCCCAGGACTATCTTTTCATAGCACCAGTTTGGCAGGGGGTTTTCGATCGAAACGAGGTTGAGGCCGGCGTCTTCGCAATGTGTTCGCGCCCTCAGGAGGGTTGGGAAATCCCAGAAGGCGCCGGGTTCGCTGGCCGCCTCCGGTGAGAAGCGTGTCCGGTATTCAGGATGGGAGGTAGAACTGATGGCGACGTCAAGGATATCGTACTGTTTCAGAAAGCTGAGGTAGTTGTTCTGGTCGGGCAGGGTTGCATAGACGCAGATTCTCATGTTCGGCTCCAAGGGTGATCTGGGTGAGAGAAGTATATGCGGACACTGCGAAGGACGCTATACGATGTAAAGGCGCTTGTTGGCTGGTCGCACTCGCTTGGTGTTTCCGCTGCTATGGCAGACGGTAGACGAGTTCGGGTTGGGCAATCTGCATCTTTGTAGGCGGCAGGCCGGCGAGCATCGTTTCCAGATCATCGACGACCATGCGGCCGATTGTGTGCATATCCTGCCAGACGGTGCCGGCTCGATGGGCGGAGAGAATCGTGTTGGGTGCGGAGCGAATGGGATGATCGGCGGCCAGCGGCTCCTGGGGGAAGACGTCGATGGCGGCGCGGAAGCGGCCCTGATGCAACATTTCGGTGAGCGCGTCGAAGTCGACGAGGTGGGAGCGGCTGATGAGGACGAGGACGGCGTCGGACCTGATCATTGAGAGCAGCTCGCGGTCGAGCATAGCTTTGTTCTCGTTGGAGGGGATGGCCAGCACGAAGATGACGCGTGCAGTCGGGAGCAGCTCCTGGAGGCTGACTGGCGTGCAGCCGCGTTCGTTGATGAAGCTTGCGGGCAGCCAGGGATCGTAGACCTGAATCGGGCAGCGGAAGGGGGCCAGCAGAGGTTTGAGAGATTGGGCGAGACCGCCGAAGCCGATGAAGCCGACGGGCTGGTCGTAGAGGGTAAAGGCGGTGCTGTTGCTGGGGTAGAGGTAGCGTTCCTCGCCGGCGGCGAAGTCGGTGTGTGCGCTGACGATGCCGCGGGCGGCGGCGATGGCCATGCCGAGCGCCATTTCGGCGACCATGGGGCCATAGGCGGGTGCGCAACTGAGGACGCGGATGCCGCGGGCGAAGCAGGTCTCGTAGTCCAAATTCTCGGGGCTGGGATGGCGGCCGCCGGTTTCCATAATTGCGCGCAGGTTGGGCATTTCGGCCAGTGATCTCTGCTGCCATGAGGTGGTTATGATGGCGTAGGCGTCGCCGCAGGCGCGGGCGAACTCGGAATCGGGGATGTTTTCGTCCTTGCCCCAGATCACGTCGGCGAGGTCATGGAGCCGGTCCGCGTCGTGGCTGGACATGATCATATCCAGGGGACGGGGGTAGGGATTCAGAATCACTTTGTGTTTGGCCATCGAGCGGAATTCTCCAGGGTGGAATTATGGCGGCGAGCCGCCGGTGCCGGATTCTGGGCCCGGCGAAGGCTTTTGCGCGAGAGACGGAAACTGCCGTAGACTAGCTAGAGCCCGGAGGCCGGATCAGAGGCCCTGCCGGCTATCGTTTGGAAAACTGCGAATAAGAGGTCCTGGACGCTATGTCTGAGCAAGGAAGGTATGCAGAATTTCCCAGCCACACGGTCTCTTATGAGATTATGACCAATGCGGACAACGAAGACAAGGCGCGCAGTTTCACGGTGCTGGCAACGCCGCAGGAGATCGAGCATCTGGGCGAGCAGGGGTACTTGATCCGGGAGGCGCTTTTTCAGGGCGAGCAGTTGGAGCGGCTGCGCGGCGCCCTCGACGAGGTCGAAAGCGCCGAAGTGGCTGCCGACCCTCGCACTGACGGCGAAGAGGCAGCACAGTCTGCGGCTGTCAGCCGTTCGAAGCGGTTCGGTGGCTGGTTTCCACGTTATCTGATGGACAAGCACGCGGCCTTTCTGGACCTGGTCAGTTTTCAGCCGACGCTTTCGGTTGCGCGGGCGGTGTTGGGACCGTTTGTACGCATCCGCCAGTTGGGCGGGCGGGTCAGTTACCCGGGCGAACCGAACCAGGAAACGCAGTGGCACCTACACCGGCGCACGGTGCCCAAGCCTCTGCCGGCATTCTTCTCCTTTCCGCACACTTTAGATTGCCTGATTTACCTGGATGAACTGAATGACGCGAATGGTACGCTGGCGATTGTACCCGGATCGCACCGGCGGTTCCATGACCCGCTGCCGGCTGACTGCTACGACGATCTGCCGGGACAGAAGGTGGTGCGGGGGCCGGCAGGGACATGTATAATCATGCACAGCAATCTGTGGCACCGGGCTTTGCCGACGCGGCCTGACGGTGAAAAGCGCCGTCTGCTTATCCTCTGTTACGGGCCGACGTGGATGCGCTATTCTCCCTTTGGCGTCAAACCGGAGGACAGCCTCGTCGATGCGTTTTTGGACGAGGCCGATTCCGAAACGAAGGAGCTCCTGGGGATTGGCGGCTATCAGTAGGCGCGATCAGCCGCGGCCTACGTATGGCATCGTATTGGCCATGACGGTCAAGGTGAGTACGTTGGTGTCCAGGGGCAGGCTGTCCATATAAAGGATGGTTTGGGCGACCCCGTCGGAGTCCATGTTCGGCTCAACCATGGTGGTGCCGTTGGCCTGCAGAATGCCGGAACGCATGCGTTCGGTCATTTCGGTGGCGGCGTTGCCGATGTCGATCTGGCCGCAGCAAATGTTGTAGGCGCGACCGTCGAGAGACGTGGATTTTGTCAGGCCGGTGATGGCGTGTTTGGTCGAGGTGTAGGGGGCGGAGTTGGGGCGTGGGGTATGCGCCGAGATGGAACCGTTGTTGATGATGCGGCCACCCTGGGGCGTTTGATTCTTCATGATGCGGAAGGCCCTCTGCGAACAGAGGAAGACGCCGGTCAGGTTTACGTCGACGACGGATTTCCAGTCTTCGTAGGTGATCTCGTCAAAATCGGCGCGCGGGGCGCCGCGGCCGGCATTGTTGAAGAGGAGGTCGAGGCGACCGAAGGCTTCGATTGTGCGGTCGAAGAGGGCGTCTACGGCAGCGGGATCGGTGACGTCGGTCTGGATGACCAGGGCACGTTCGCCGGCTCCGGACTCTGCGGCCGTTTCTTCGATTCGGTCGAGGCGGCGGCCGGCGAGGGCGACGGAATATCCTTCCGCGAGCAGAAGCAGTGCGGTGCGTTTGCCGATGCCGGACCCTGCGCCGGTGATGATTGCTACTCTGCCGGAGGTGGTCATATTTGTGTGCTCCTTTGTGATCTTGGGTGGTGGTTCTGAGCTCGTGAGTTGTGGAGATAGCGACTGTTTGGCATCAATTGCCGGTGTTGATCAGCCGTTGGCACAGTCTATCATGGCTGCAAACCTTTTGCTACTGTGTGAGCAACATTTCAGCCGTGTTTGATGGAAGTTCGGTGGTCAGAGGTTTGAGAGAGCAAGTGGGGGAGGAGACACTGTTGGCTAGACACAGTGTTGGCTAGACACAGTGTTGGCTAGACACAGTGTTGGCTAGACACAGTGTTGGCTAGACACAGTGCTGGGGAAGAATAGGCGCGGTGGCTAGCAAGGGCAGGGCGTTGCGGGGGCGCGGAACTGCAGGGGAACTGCGGGGGGAACTGCAGGGGTTAGGGGTTAGGGGCTGAGATAGCGCGTGAGGAGGTAGACTCTGTTGGCTAAACACCTTTCTCTAGACATGTTGCCGGGGAAGAATAAGCACGGTGGTCTAGTAAGGGCGGGGCGTTGCGGGGGCGCAGCCCCCGCACAAGAGAGGGCCGAAGGCCCGAACGCCCAACTGCAGTGGATAGTGATCAGTGGTTAGTGGTCAGTGGATTGGGACAACAGGTGTGGGCGTAGACACTGTTGGCTAAGCTGGTTTCTGGATTCAGGTAGCTTTATTCACTTAGAGGAGATTTGACGATGAAGATTTTGCGCTACAGTGCGGACGATACGACGAGGTACGGAATTTTGGAGGAGGACGGGGCTATTCGCCAGTTGACTTCTTGTCCTTTCGACAGTATGGAGGAGAGCGGCGAGACGACGCATCTGGACAACGTTCGGGTGCTGGCGCCGGTGGGGAAGCCGCGGTTGATTGGGGTGGGGCTGAATTACCTTGCGCATGCGGAGGAGGGCGGGCAGACGCCACCGGACCAGCCGATGCTATTCATGTTGCCTTCGACGGCCATTCTGGACCCGGAGGATGCGATCATTTATCCGAGTCAGGGGCAGAACGTCCATTATGAGGGCGAGCTGACGGTCATTATGGGCAAGGAGGCGCGCCGGGTTTCGAAAGAGGATGCGCTGGACTATGTATTGGGGTACACATGCGGAAATGATGTCAGCGAACGGGTGATCCAGGCCAATGAGATGGCGAATGGCTGCATGCTGATTGGCAAGGGATTCGATACGTTCAAGCCGTTGGGGCCCTACATTACGACGGGTCTGGATTCCACTAATCTTGAGTTGACAACGCGTTTGAACGGAGAGGTCAAGCAGCACACGAACACGGACGACCTGATTTTTCCGGTGGCTGAGTTGATCGCTTATATCAGCGACGCGATTACGCTGCTGCCGGGTGATGTGATTATGACGGGTACGCCGTCGGGCGTGGGTCCGGTCCAGCCGGGGGATGTGGTGGAGATTGAGATTGAAGGGGTTGGGGTGCTACGCAACCCGGTGGTGGCGGAGGGGTAGTTGGGGATGGCGGTGTTGTGGCGTCACGGGGCTTCCCAGTTGCCCTGGAGGATGGGAAGTTTCCACTGAGACGGTGGACGCCAGGCGGCCCATGTTTGGAGTTGCCGGCGGCGGGACGATACACACTTGCTGGCGATGCACTGTGTTTCGCGGCGGATCCGTTCACCTTCAGCTTCTGTAAGCAGGCCAAGATCGATGGCGACGGCGAGCTCGTCTTCGTCTTTGAGCTGCCATGAGGTGAGGTCGGCGCTGATGACCGCGTCGAGGACGTGGTCGGTTGTGTCGAAGCCGATGGGCGTACGTTTTAGGGGCAGTTCGGGATTGACCTTCCAGCCGACATGGGTCCAATCGGAGGCGGACCAGATTGTCCAGATGGAGGCTGCTTCTCCGGGCACGGAGGCCCAGAGGTGGTGTTGGCCGGTCCATTCATAAAGTTTGAGATCCCACACGCGGCCTGCTGCGACGTGCAGATGCTCATCGCGGGAGCAATCTGGTCCGGCGAAGATGGCGCCGGGGGCGATGTAGAGGGATACGAGGTCGCTGCTGTCTTCGACAATGGTAGCGGGGATTGCGGCCCAGACTTCGCTTGTCCAGAGTTGGCGCAGCAGGACATGATCGCCGGGAGACCAGCGAATTGTACTCGTGTCCGCAGAGGTCAAGGGCCGCTCTCGCTTTCTTGGGATTCGGAATCGATAGCTATTGTGCCATAGCTGTTGTGCGCTCTCAAGGGAGGGCGAACAGACTGTCGAAATGTAACGAATTGTGTTCTTATTCAGAAGAGGGGCGGCCTGGACTTGAGGAGAGATTTAGTCTGAGGCAGAATCGCGATCGAGCAACTCCTGTTCTTTCGTTGGCATATGGAGTGCCAATCCGGACCAACCCACATTACTCCTGAATAGCCTCATATTTTGCCATCATTCGGGGTTATGCGATACGTGCTCGGATGGTGGTGACCCTCGATCCAGGAGTCGGTAATGAAACTGGCGCCAGTAGACGGAACTGCTCTGCAACCAGGAGACACGGAGGCGTAGAGATGCCCTTCACTATTGACGGTGTTGTGCCTTGGGGCAGGACGATGGCGGAATACTGTGGGATGTTCGACCTGGGGGAGCGGGACCTGCGCGGTCGGATTATAGGGTGCGGGGACGGGCCGGCCAGTTTTAATGCGGAGATGTCGGCGCAGGGGTACTCGGTTGTTTCGGTTGATCCGCTGTATGGGTTTTCGGGGGAGGCGATTGAGAAGCGCGTCGAAGAGACTTACGACATAATCGTTGAACAGCTTGCGCGCAACATGGACGACTTTGTCTGGACCTATGTGCCGTCGTTGCCGGCATTGGGTGAACGACGGATGTGGGCTATGCGCAAGTTCCTGGACGACTTTGCGCTGGGTTTACGTGAGGGACGTTATCTGGACGCTTCTTTGCCCGACCTTCCGTTTGAAGACAACAGTTTTGACCTGGCGCTTTCGTCGCATTTTCTGTTTCTGTACAGTGAGGCGTTTGACCTGGCGTTCCATGTACGGGCACTGGAGGAGATGCTGCGGGTGGCCCCGGAGGCGCGGGCTTTTCCCCTGTTGCAGGTTGGGGGGGCGCCATCGCCTCACGTCGAGGGCGTTTTGGACGCTTTCACAGCACGGGACTTTCAGGCTAGAATAGAAGAGGTCCCTTATGAGTTTCAGCGGGGCGGCAACCGGATGTTACGGTTGCGGAGGCGACCCGGGCCGTAAAGGGATGGTAAGCAGTCCGAGTCCGGTAGAGGAGTTCCATGTCGATGGCCGTTCTTCCACATTCTGACGGAGATTACGACCCAATCAGCACGCGCAGTAAGATTCCCGGGGCGCGCATCATTACCGGGCGCACTTGCGGTGCGGAACAGATGGAGCTTTGGGAGCAGTATATGCCTCCCGGCGGCGTGATCCCTCTGCACTACCATGATTGTGAGGAGAGCCTGACTTTTCTCAGCGGCGAAGTTGAGGTCATACTGGGTGAGGAATGCCACCTGGTTGGCGCCGATACTACGGTTTTCGTCGCGGAGGGCATCCTACACGAGGTCCGCAATGTGGGGGAGGCGCCGGTGCGCCTGATTGCTGTTTTCGCCCGCGCCGCGCCGGCAGTGCTTTACCCAGACCCCTGAGTAACCGACACAGTTCAGAATCAGGGTGTAGTCCAGAGTGGGGGTGAGTGCAAGGGCACCCTCAAGGGACACCCCTACCGACATTGGCGGCGGGGCAGGAAACCAGACTGGGCAGTCTGTCAGGCCGGGTGACCCCAATTCAATTTTGCACTTTTCAGATTTAGAGCACTATATGAATTGCACGAATGGTGCTATAATCGTTGGAATCTGCCATTACGATGGCATTTGTACGCAACGTGGCGGCAGAGCGTATGGCGGACAGTTTTCGGAGCGCACTGGAAACGCGCTGTTGAGTAAAGGATGAATACCCGATTATATTTGGCCAAACTGATAGATGTATTGCTGCCGGTGCTGGCGATGCTGATCGCACTGGTGGTAGGCGTGTTGCTGCTATTGCTGTTAGGCACCGACCCTTTTGAGGCCTATAGCGCGCTGATACGGGGTGCGCTCGGCAATGTTAGCGGCATCACGCAGACGCTGACCAAGGCCACGCCGTTGTTGCTGGTGGGTCTGGGCATATGCATCGCTTTTCGGGGCGGCGTGATCAATATCGGGGGCGAAGGGCAGATCGTTGTCGGCGCGCTGGCCGCCACCGCATTTGGGGTGGGGTTCAGCAGTCTGCCTGCCTTGATTCTGCTGCCGATGACACTGGTAAGCGGGGCGGTAGCGGGGCTCATTTGGGGCGGGATTCCCGGTTTGTTGAAGGCGCGTCTGGGCGTCAACGAGATTCTCACCACGGTGATGATGAACCAGATCGCGCTGCGCCTGATGAATTTCCTGCTGCGCGGGCCGATGTTGGATCCGGAGCATGTTGCAGCCGGCACGAGCATACCCCAGAGCGCAGCGCTGCCGGAGTCGATTTGGCTGCCGCGTCTGGTGCCGCGAACTCTTTTCCACAGCGGCGCGATTCTGGCCGTACTCCTTGCTCTCGCCGTTTATTTCCTCCTTTGGCGTACGACGATCGGCTACCGCATCCGTGCGGTAGGGTTGAACCCCAACGCCTCGAAGTATGCTGGCATACCTGTGAGCAAATATGTCACGTTGTCGCTGGCCCTGAGCGGCATGCTGTGCGGGTTGGCCGGTGCGGTTGAGGTGTTGGGCGTACATCATCGCATGCTCGAGGGGCTGAGCGGCGGCTACGGATTCAGCGGTATTGTGGCTGCGCTCTTCGGTAAACTGCATCCGTTGGGGGCGATACCGGCCTCGGCACTGTTTGGTGCGCTGCTGGTTGGCGCGGACAAGATGCAGCGGGCCGTACAGGTTCCCAGTGCACTGGCGATCGCCCTGCAGGGGCTGGTCGTACTTTTCGTTGTTTCCAGCGATCTGTATGTGAGACGGCGGTCGCGGCGAAGAGTCGGGGATGATGGATCTGACGAGCCACTGGTGGCGGAAGGTGAGACGCGAGAAGAGAGTGTAGTGGAGCCAGAAGAGAGTAAAGAGGAGTGAGAAGAGAAAGTCTTCCACTCGAGTGGGGAGTGAAGTGAATTCACGAGACGGTGGGGTAGCGGGCCACATTGTTGGAGTGGGGAAGGCGTGGGCCGAAGCTTTGACCAGACGATGCCGAAATGTTTGACGAACTGTTTACAATTACCACACTGATTGGAATTTTACATAGCTGTGTACGGTTGGCAACGCCGTATCTCTTGGCGTCATTGGGGGAGACCTTCGGCCAGCGTTCCGGCGTCTTGAATTTGGGCGTGGACGGAATCATGCTGATGGGGGCCTTCTTCGCCTTCTACGTTGTGTTCGAGGGCCACAATCTGTGGGTAGGGGTGCTGGCCGCGATTGCGGTTGGCATATTGATGGGGCTACTGAAAGCCTTCGTGAGTGTGACGATGCAATCGCTGCAAGGCATCAGCGGCATCGGCCTCTATCTTTTCGGCCTGGGTCTGAGCAGTCTGCTTTTTAAGACACTGATTGGTTCGGTGGAAGGCGTGAGCGGCTTTCGACAGTTGCCCATTCCACTGCTAGCCGATATTCCGGGAATTGGGCACATCCTGTTCAACCACAATATTTTGGTGTATCTCGCCTATCTGATGGTGCCGGTATCCTGGTTTGTGATCAACCGGACGACTTTGGGGTTGAAGATCCGGGCGGTCGGGCACAACCCGGAGGCAGCGGACACGCTGGGCGTCAGTGTAAATGGTGTGCGCTACACGACAATGATGATCGGGGGGGCACTGGCGGCGGTGGCGGGGGCATCGCTCAGCATTGGTCTGCAGAACGTGTTCCAGGAGAACATGACGAACGGGCTTGGTTTTATTGCGGTTGCACTCGTTTACTTTGGCAGCTGGCGCACGGCGGGCGTGCTGGGGGGCTCGTTGTTATTCAGTTTGGTCAACGCTCTGCAGCTATGGGTCCAAGCGCTGGCCATTCCGGTCCCATCAGAGATCGCCGTAATGATGCCCTACATCATGACAATCGTGGTGCTTGCTTTCACTGCACGCCAGATTCAGAAGCCGGCCGCTCTGGCGAGGTCGTATGAGCGCGGGGAGTAAGACAGGTGAATGCAGCGTTGTGGATTCCTAACCTCAGAGAGGGAATCATGCTAAGACCAATCAGAATATCAATGTTGATCTTTTTGCTTCTTCTCGCTGGCTGCGGTGGCTCGGAAGAGGATGGCGAGGCGGCCGGCGCGGAGGGGGGGGCCTTTCGCGTTGCGATAGTCATGCCAAGCAGTACGACGGATATCGCCTGGAGCCAGTCGATGTTCGACTCACTGGTTGCGGTTCAAACCGAGATGGGCGGTGAGGACGCGATGAAGATCGCGTTTTCGGAGGGGATGTTTCGGGTGACTGATGCGTCGGCGGCGATACGGGATTATGCGGCCGAGGGATTCGATCTGGTGATCGCCCACGGGGCACAGTACGGCAATTCGGTATTTGAGGTGGCCAACGACTTTACTGACACCAGTTTTGCCTGGGGCACGTCGTCGGATACGGGGGCGGATCGGGGAATCGAGAACGTATTTGCTTACGGGGCGGTTGCCAACGAGGGCGGTTATGTGAACGGGGTTGTGGCCGCGATGCTCTCGGAGAACGATGTAATCGGTGTGATCGGCCCTGTGGCGGGTGACGCCAAGCTTTATATTGACGGATTTGTAAGGGGTGTTACAGATGTAAAACCGGATGCACAGGTAAACGTAAGCTATACGGGATCGTTCAGCGACACGACGCTGGCCGCAGAGGCGGCCCATGTTCATATTCAGGCTGGCGCGGATGTTTTGACGGGATCGGCGCAGCAGGTGGTGGGGGCGATCGGTGTCGCGAATGAGAACGGTGTGGCCTGGCTGGGTACGCAGAGCGATCAGATATCATTGGGACCGGACGTTGTGGTTACCAATCAGATATACAACTGGGCCAATGTCGTCACCGACATGATTGCCAAGATTGAGGCAGGTGAGTTGGGCGGCACTGCGTACAAGCTTACGTTTGATAATGACGGATTACGACTGGAATTCAACGAAAACATTGAGATTGACGATGAAGTGAAAGAGGCTGCTCGGGCCGCGATAGAGGACATCAAGAGCGGCGTTGTCGATCCGGTGCTGCTGGAAGAAGACGACGACAACGACGATTGAATTGAAGGGTAGCTTGCTGCTAATAGGTGCTGTGGTTTAAGGACAGTTTTACATGCTGACCGGCCAACGCAGGATAGAGGACCAGTTTGTCTACGGGATTTCCAGACCCACGGGCGGGCATCGTGCGGTAAACTTCCGCTTGAACGCACCGTATGTACAGATGTACGGAATCGTCAAGCGGTTTCCGGGTGTCATGGCCTGCGATCATGTGGATTTTGATGTGCGCAGAGGGGAATTGCATGCGCTGCTGGGTGAGAACGGCGCAGGCAAGTCCACCCTGATGCGGATTCTGTACGGTCTGTACCAGCCTGAGGAGGGGCGGATACTGCGCGACGGCGCGGAGGTAACGATCCACTCCCCTACTGACGCGATTCGCCAGGGCATTGGCATGATCCATCAGCACTTCATGCTGGTGGATACGCTCACTGTCACCGAGAATGTCGCATTGGGTCTCAAGTCCAGCAGGGAACCGCTCCTGGATCTGGACAGGGTGGAGGCGGGCATTCGGGAGTTGAGCGAGGCGTACGGGCTGCAGATCGACCCGCGGGCCCCTGTCTGGACGCTTTCGGTCGGGGAGCGGCAGCGGGTCGAGATCATGAAAGCCCTTTACCGGGGTGCGGCCATGTTGATTCTGGACGAGCCGACCGCGGTGTTGACGCCACAGGAGGTCGATGAACTCTTTGTCACTCTGGGCTACATGAAGGAAAACGGGTATAGTCTCGTATTGATCAGCCACAAGCTGCAGGAGGTCCTGGCCATCAGTGATCGCATCACTGTTTTGCGGGCAGGGCGCCTCGTCGGGACAGTTCCTACGGAAGATATGACCCGTCAGGCCTTGGCGCGCATGATGGTGGGGCGCGATGTCATGCTGGAGCGGACACGGGAGGAAGACCTAGACGCAGGCGAGGTGAGGCTGCGTCTGGAGGATGTCAAAGCGCTTGACGTAACGGGACAACCGGCTTTGCGAGGGGTATCCCTTTCGGTCCAGGCTGGCGAAATTCTGGGTATTGCCGGTATAAGCGGCAATGGGCAGAGGGAGCTAGCCGAAGTCATAGCGGGTTTGCGCCCAATCAGCGGCGGCAATGTGGAGATAGACGGCATCCCGATTACAGACTGGTCGACGGCGCGGCGCACTGAGGGCGGGCTGGCATATATACCTGAGGAACGGATGCACGACGGCGTCGTGCGCGACTTTGCTGTGTCAGAGAATCTGGTTTTGCAGGAGCATACCAGTGATAAGTTCAGCAACGGCATCTTTCTTGCTTTTGATTATATCGCCCGATACAGCCGGCAGATGATACAGGACTTCTATATCAAGACGCCCGATATACGCACGATGACCAGAAATCTGTCGGGCGGCAATATCCAGCGGTTGATTTTGGCGCGGGAGCTTTCGCGGCGGCCCAAGGTGTTGGTTGCTGCCCAGCCGACGCGGGGCATTGACATTGGCGCGATCGAATACATATACCAGCAGCTGCTGGAGCAGCGGGACAAGGGAATGGCCACGCTGCTGATTTCGGAAGACCTGGATGAACTGCTGGCGCTGTGCGACCGTATTGCCGTGATTTATGAAGGACTGATAATGGATGTCCTGGATCGAGATAGTACGAGCGCCCAGGAATTGGGGCTGCTGATGGCCGGTGTACATTCGGAAAAGCAGGGTGCACAGCTGGAAGAGCAGGGGGCACAGCCGGATATCCAGTAGAGAAAATTCAGCAGGGAAAATATAGTAGGGGAAAAGAGAGCATAGAAAAGCCCCGCCGTCTGGCGGGGCTTTTCTATTTGAGCCGTTGGTCGGACTCGAACCGACGACCTACGCTTTACGAGAGCGTCGCTCTACCGACTGAGCTACAACGGCAATTGTCTCCACACTATAGCGTATCGCCGGTCAGTGGGGCAAATCTGACGGCGAACGCAAAACGGCCTTTATTGCACGCGTGTAACATAGCGGCCGTCGCGTGTGTCGATGCGAACGGTGTCGCCTTCTTTGACGAACATCGGGACGTTCAGCCGAAAGCCGGTTTCCAACTCGACTTCTTTGGTCGGCGTGTTGGCGGTATCTCCGGCGACGGCCATTTCTGCCCACACAACTTCAAAATCGATCGTCGTGGGCAGGTTGACACTGATGGGCTCACCTTCGAAAGATTCCAATTCGACGACGGTATTGTCTTTGAGGAATTGGACGATCCCTTCCAACGCATCCTTGGCCAGGGCGACCTGTTCGAAGGTATCGGTATCCATGAAGTGATAGAGATCGCCATCGGTATACAGGTATTCGACATCGCGTGAATCGAGACGGATGTCATCGACGCGTGCGCCACTGTTATAGGTTTTTTCGATGGTTGCGCCAGAGCGGAGATTGCGTACTTTAAGCCGGATGGTGGCGCCGCCGCGGGCCATTTTGATGTGCTGGTAGTCGAGTACTCGCCACAGTTGACTGCTTTCTTCGTAGATATTTCCCCTGCGTAACTGCTGAACTTCAGCCATCTCTTTTATTTTCCCGTTTCAATGAATTCGGTACAGAATCGCAACGGATTATAGAAGAGAAAATCGGGGGTGTCAAAACTGCGGGCGTTGTGCGACAGTTGGAATTGTTGCGGGGGGCTACCGGAGCGGTGTAGACGGGGAGGGGGAAGTTACTCGCCGAACTGAACCAGCGCCATTCTCAGACGCTCCTCGACTTCGGTTACGTCGGCGGGGAGCTGTTGGAGGGCACGCTGGGCTTCGACAACGCTGTACCCCAGCCCGGTAAGCGCTTCCATCACCTCTGCGTCGGCGTCGATCGCGGTTGCGAGCCCCGCCAGTTCGCCGGCGGCGGGTTCCAGCTTGCCCTTGAGTTCGACGACGACTTTTTCTGCCGTTCGCTTGCCGATGCCAGGCACGCGCGCCACGACTGCGGGCTCCTCATTGGCGACGGCGAGGCGCAAGGCGTCGGGCGACAGGGTGCTCAGTGCGGCGAGGGCGACTTTCGGGCCGACGCCGCTGACGCCCAGGAGCAGTTCAAAGATGGCAAGCTCGTCGAGTTCTTCGAAGCCATACAGGCTCAGGTCGTTCTCCCGCACTTGCAGATAGGTATGCAGCAGGAGATTGTCGCCGGCGCGGTAGCGTGCGGAGGTCGGTTCCGGGGTGAAGACGCGGAGGCCGATGCCGGCGCCCGGGTGGCCTACTTCGATGATCAGGAAGTTGACGTCTACGGCCGTGACGGTACCGCGTACCTGGCGAATCATGTCGTATCCTCTTCCGGGGTGGGTGGTGTGCGGCGTGCGGTTATGCGTCAGCGACGAGCGCCTGGAAGCGTCCCGTTTGCAGATGACAGAGGGCGATGGCTACGCCGTCGGCGGCATCGTCCGGGTGCGGGGCTTCATCCAGGTCGAGGAGCTGGCGAACCATGGCTTTCATCTGGAATTTATCGGCGTTGCCATAGCCGGTGAGCGCCTGTTTGATAGTCGCAGGCGTATATTCAGTCAATGGCAGGTCGGCCAGGGCGGCGGCCAACAAGGCTGCTCCGCGTGCCTGGCCGACAGTGATGGCGGTTGTTACATTGCGCCCGAAGAAGAGCTCTTCGACGGCGACTTCATGCGGCTGGAACTCGCGGATCAGTTTCTGTATGTCGAGGAAGATCTCGCGCAGACGCAGGTGCATAGGCTGGTCGGGTCCTGTGGTGATCACGCCGCACGCGAGCAGTTCGTAGTCGCCGGAGCCGTTCTCCTGGACGACTCCGTAACCGGTTGAGGCGGTGCCCGGGTCGATGCCGAGGACGCACCAATCGCGGTCGTGTTCGTCCTTATGGGAGCTGAGGCTGGGCGCGGTCATGTCAGTGAGCCGTACCGGTTGCCGACGGGCAGTTCGAAGTGTGCGGAAGTGGCGTTATTCGGGTTCTTCAGAGTTAGGCGACTTGCGCAACCATCTCGTCGGTCAGTTCGAGATTGTGGTGGACCTTGTTGACATCGTCAAGTTCTTCGAGCGATTCGAGCAGTTGGAGGACGGTGAGTCCGGACCGTGCGTCGAGAGAGAGCGTCTGATTAGGCTGCATGATCAGCTCCGAGGCGTCGGGTTGAAGGCCGGCGGCACGGAGAGTTTTGTCTACCTGCGCCAAACTGGTCCTCTCGGTGTAGATTTCGACGGCATCATCGCTCACTTCGACGTCTTCGGCCCCCGCATCCAGGGCTTCCATGAAGATTTCCTCGGCGTCCAGGTCGGTGGGGTTTCCGTCGCTGTCCTGGAGGTGAATGGCCACATAGCCTTTGGACGTGAACTGCCAGGCGACGGAGCCGGGTTCGCTGAGGTTGCCATTTACGCGGGTGAAACAGCGGCGCACTTCGGCGATGGTGCGGTTGCGATTATCGGTCAGGCATTCGAGCAGGACGGCGACGCCGTGGGGGGCGTAGCCTTCGTAGAGAATTTCCTCGATAACGGCGGCGTCTTTGTCGAGGCCGGCACCGCGTCGGATGGCCGACTCGATGCGGTCTTTGGGCATATTCTCGCCGCGCGCCTTTTCGATGGCCAGCCGCAGGCGCACATTGGCGTCACTGTCGGGGCCGCCTTCGCGGGCGGCGACCTGAAGTTCGCGGGCCAGCTTGGTAAAGAGTCTGCCGCGGGCCTCGTCATTGGCGCCTTTTTTTCGTTTGATTGTTGACCATTTGGAATGACCAGACATCTTTGCTCCTATTCTGAATCTAATGTCCGTTCAGGTTGAGAACCCGCTTTTTGCGTGTTACGTATTGCGTAATTCGTATTGCGTAGAGTCAGACAGGTCAGGCGCGATAGCGATGCGCAATCCGCACGAAAAGTCCTGGTGTCAGACGGGAATTAGCGTAACTCATTTCTGCTTCGAGAACGGACATTCTTTGCACTGAATTTGACGGGGCGGCGGAACCGTTTCCCTAACGAGCACGCCTTGCTCAGGGTCCCTGGTTTCAGGCTGCCTTATTGTTGACTACAGGGGATGGGCGCTGCATGCCATTGGAGCTCTGCAGGGATTGCCCGGCTCCGTCATCCTGGGAACTTCTGCGCTGGATGGCTGCACGGATGAAAGCGCTGAAGAGCGGATGCGGGCTGGTGGGACGGCTCTTGAATTCCGGGTGGAATTGCGTGCCCAACATGAACGGGTGCTCGGACACTTCAACGATTTCGACGAGGCGGCCGTCGGGCGAGTTGCCGCTCAGGACCAAGCCATGGGACTCAAGCTGCTCGCGGTAGGCGTTGTTGAACTCAAAGCGATGGCGGTGGCGCTCGTTGATCTGTTCGGGATAGCCGGCGAGTGCGTAGGCGGCGCCAGCTTTCGAATCTGGCAACAACTGGCAGGGATAGATGCCGAGCCGCATTGTGCCGCCCATATCGGCGATGTCGCGCTGTTCGGGCATCAGATCGATTACGGGCATCTCCGTGCTGATGTTGAATTCGGTGCTGTTCGGCTCTTCGCTCTCGAGCGCGGCGCGGGCGAACTCGATGCAAAGCACCTGCATGCCCAGACACAGACCGAGGTAGGGTACGTCGCGGGTACGGGCGAACCGAGCGGCAACGATTTTGCCTTCTATGCCGCGGTAGCCGAATCCGCCAGGCACGACGATGCCGTCGAGCCCGTTGAGCCGGTCCAATTCGCGGCCCTTTTCAAGAGACTCTGAACTGATCCATTCGATGCCCAGTTCGTAGCCCTCGGCAAGGGCGGCATGGATCAGCGCCTCCTTGACACTCAGGTAGGCGTCCTCCAACTCGACATATTTGCCGACGATGCCGACATTGATTCGCTCTTTGGGGCGTGCCAGTTCGGTAACGATACGCCGCCAGGCGCTCAGGCCGTCCCTGGATCCGTCGGCAGCGTTCAGGTCCAAGCGGTCGACGAGAAGCTCGTCGAGGCCGGCTTCCTGCAGACTGAGGGGAACGCGATAGATGGTCTCCTCTGTGACCATCGGGATGACAGCGTCTTGCTCAACGTCACAGAAGAGCGCGATTTTCTCCTGGGCGTCATCATCGACCGGGTAGTCGGAGCGTACGATTATAACGTCCGGCTGAATACCGATGTCGCGCAGTTCGCGGACGCTGTGCTGCGTTGGCTTGGTTTTGAGTTCTTTGCTGGCGGCGAGGAAGGGTAGCCAGGTCAGGTGGACATAGAGCGCATTGTCGGAGCCGACATCTTTGCGCATTTGGCGAATTGCTTCGAGGAAGGGAAGCCCCTCGATATCGCCGACGGTGCCACCGATTTCCACAAGGATGACATCGGCCCCGCTCAGGCGGGCCGTCTGTCCGATATGGCGTTTAATTTCGTTGGTGACGTGAGGGATCACCTGAATTGTGCCGCCGAGATAGTCCCCCCGCCTCTCCTTCGTGATCACATCGTTGTAGATCTGCCCGCTGGTCACGTTACTGAGCTTGTTGAGGTTCTCGTCGATGAACCGTTCATAGTGACCCAGGTCGAGATCTGTTTCGGCGCCGTCTTCGGTAACGAAGACTTCGCCGTGCTGGTAGGGTGACATGGTGCCGGGATCTACATTGAGATAGGGATCGAGCTTCATGGCGGCGACGCGGATACCCCGGGTCTTGAGCAGAAGGCCGATGGAGGCGACGGTTACGCCCTTACCCAGGCCGGATACCACGCCGCCAGTAACAAAGATGTATTTGGTCATCTTCGATTTCCCCTCATTGGGAGGCTATTGTCACTGCCTGGTCGATGAGAACATCGACCCTTCAGGCAGGTCCGAGTCGTGTGACGCCAGCAAGCGAGCAGTGGTCTTATCGTTGAGGAGGACACGGAAACCGGTAAATCAGAATTGATCGTGTCTCCGCCGTTGCGCGGCGCCGCGGATCATCAGGAATAGATCGGGTTATTGTTGCGAAACGGCGGTAAACTCCAAAACAAAAAGGAGTACGGGGCCATTCACCCGTACCCATTCTCTCTTACGCACCGCCCTCGACAGTTGTCCCAGAGCGGAGTCGTGAATCATTTGGGATGACGGCGTCGGGAACTTTCATCACTGGCTCTTTGGTTCGGCGCCGGTCCGACGCAAAACCTGTTTACCAGCCCGCGATTATCTTATCACGGTGATTTCGCGGTGTCAAAGGAATTCAGAAGGAAACGCCGCATAGGACATCACCGAAAACGGGAAGAGACGCGAGAGATTCAGCGAGATGCGGGGGACTGTGCCTGCTCGCCGAGAGCGACGATTAGAGCGATGGCCCGCTCGTCGTCGTGGCTAAGGCTGACGGACCACTGGCTCAGGCCCAGAGACTGGGCGCGGCGTGCGGCTGCGCCATGGAGTCGGACGGAGGGCGCGCCGCGTGTGTCGGAGACGACTTCCAGGTCGATCCAGCGGATACCGTCGCGCCAGGCACCCGTTCCCAGGGCTTTGGCGATCGCCTCTTTGGCGGCGAAACGGGCGGCGAGGGATTCAACGCGATCACGGCAGTGGCGCAGCTCGGCCTCGGTGTAAAGGCGTTCCAGGAACCTCTTGCGGGCCTGAGCGGCGCCCTCGTAACGCGAGATGGCGCGGCGAATGCGTTCGATCTCGATAATGTCGACACCTGTGCGCAGGATCATTGTCTAGCTGGTGTGCTGGCTGGGGAATTCAGCATCAATCACGGTTTCCTTTTGTCAGGTCTTCGACGTGCGGCGTTCGCCTGGATCGGTTGGTGACTATGACGGGTCGCGGGGATCATCGGGATCGTCCAGGCCATACACTTTGGAGACGACGTAGAGCGGGCGGGCTTTGACGTCATCGTAGATGCGGGCAAGATACTCGCCGATGATTCCCAGAAATATCAGTTGGATTCCTCCCAGGAACAGCACGGCAACCAGGGTGGAGGCCTGACCGAAGAAGGCGTTGTTGCCGGAGAGACGCAGGATGGTAGTCACGATGATGCCCAGCAGGCTTGCAAAGGCGAGGAAGAAGCCAAAATAGGTGCTGAGCCGGAGGGGAATGTAGCTGAAGCTGGTGATGGCGTCCAGTGTCAGGCGGAGCATTTTGCTAAGGGGGTATTTGGTGTCACCGGCGAAGCGCTCGGCCCGCTGGTATTCGATGCCGGTCTGGCGGAAGCCAACCCAACTGCTGAGGCCGCGCATAAAGCGGTGCTTCTCGCGCAGACGGCGCATTGTCAGGAGGACCTGGCGGTCGATCAGTCGGAAGTCGCCGGTATTCACGGGAATTTCTACATCAGTAATGCGGCGCAGGAGCCTGTAGAAGGCGCTGGCCGTCCAGATTTTGAAGCGGGACTCGCCGCGCCTGTTGGCGCGCACGGCGTAGACGACCTCATAGCCTTCGCGCCATTTTTCGAACATTTCACCGATCAGCTCGGGTGGATCCTGCAGGTCGGCGTCAATGATGGCGATCGCGTCGCCCTGTGCGTAGTCCATGCCGGCGGTGATGGCGATCTGGTGGCCGAAGTTGCGGGAGAAGTTGATAATTTTAATGCGAGTGTCCTGTTCACGAAGGGCGAGCAGGAGAGAAAGAGATTCGTCGCGGCTGCCGTCATTGACGCAAACCAGTTCCCACGGTTGACCAATTCCGCCCAGGACGGCGACCATGCGCCGGTAGAGTTCGGGAATCACCTCTTCCTCGTTGAAGATGGGCACGATGACGGAGATGACCGGGTGCTGGGAACTGGCGCAGGTCTGGCCTGGCGCCTGCACTGGTGTTGGGTCGTCCGACGGGTTGGGCGCGTCGGGGGCGTTGGGGGACTGTGGAACTGTTTCGGTCGGAACGGTCTCAGGTTGAGGGTTCATGTCGAATCCTTCATCACTCAACGTCCCACCATCGCGTCGCGTTTTTGAGAGGTGTCTTGAGGGACAGCTGCAAGAGAGGCTTTTTCACCACAGGCCGGCACAGTAATGAATCGGTGTTCAGACGACGTAGCATGCTTCAATCGTACTGAAATCCACAAGGTTGGTCAAGCGAAAGACCGGCGACGGGCGGGGACCGGTAGCAGGATGATGGTGTGACTGGGGACATCCTGGTTTTGGGCAGGCCGAGCTTTGGGTGTGCTGGCGTGTGGGCGAATGGGTGAACCGCGGTGCATTCCAGGTTTGGGCGGGAACAGTCTGGCGGGGAGATTGTGCCGGCTGAAGCTGGAATTGTTAACCTGCTTTTGGAAAGGGGCAGGGCAGGCGCCAGGGCCTGGATTTGCCGGGGGTCAGTGGATTAAGGGGGAACAGGGCAGGCACAAGGCCTGCCCCTACCGTAGTGTTTTGGGCGAACACTGCTGGCTAGACACGTTACTGGGGAAGAATTTGCACGGTGGCTAGCAAGGGCGGGGCGTTGCGGGGGCGCGGAACTGCAGGGGTTAGGGGTTAGAGGCTGAGATAGCGCGTGAGGAGGTAGACTCTGTTGGCTAAACACCTTTCTCTAGACACGTTGCTGGGGAAGAATACGCACGGTGGTCTAGTAAGGGCGGGGCGTTGCGGGGGCGCAGCCCCCGCACAAGGGAGGGCCGAAGGCCCGGACGCCCAAATGCAAGGAGAGATTGAAGAGGAGAGAGGAGAGAGTCACACCGATTGGGCTCACGGAAATTGGGGCTGGAGATGATCGTGGCTTGGTTGCGGCAAGAGGTATACGAGAATTTGCCCCATTTTGGGATGCGCCCGGTGAGCCGGTCCCGGTTGCGTGTTCGTAGAAAATCGGCTAGGCTTTTGATGGCAGGCCAGTACAAGATCTGACGGCAAACCGTCTGCGGGAGAGGCGAAGGCGCTGTGGCGGCCTGTGCGTCATCTATCATATTCCCTTCTTCTATGGAAAACGGAGTGCGACTCATGCCTGTATTGCAGCCACTTCCCCTGGCGGATTACGCCAGCCGCATCTTTCAAGCCGTGGACACGCCCAAGTTAACAGCGGACCTTGTAGGGCAGTCGCTGGTCTCGGCCAATTTGGCCGGTCACGACTCGCACGGCGTCATTCGAATTCCGCAGTATCTGCGACAGGTCGACGAGGATGAACTGCGTCCGCGATCCAGGCCTGAGATCGAGCGTGAGACTCCGGTCATGGTGCTGTATAACGGGCATCGCTGCTTCGGGCAGTTGGGAGCCAAAGTCGCAATCGAGGACGGAATTGGCAAGGCGAGGGGGAATGCGGTAGCGGTGGTGGGGTTGAAGCACTCCGGCCACGTGGGGCGTCTGGGCGAGTGGGTAGGACTTGCTGCCGAGGAGGGTTTCATTGCGCTGGCGTATGCCAATGGTGGTCGTGCGGGCGGCCTTGTGGCGCCTTTTGGCGGTGCGGAAAGGCGGATGGGAACGAACCCGATCGCGGTAGCCATACCGTTGGAGGGCCGGCCGCCAATGTTGTTGGATTTTGCCACCAGCGCGGTGGCCGAAGGGAAGGTGCGGGTGGCCTTGAACAGCGGCAAACCGATCCCGGAAGGATGGGCGCTGGACAAGAACGGTGAACCGACCGAGAATCCGGCCGACGTTTATGATGGGGGGATGCTGCTGCCGGCAGCCGGCCACAAAGGCTTCGGTTTGGCACTTTTGACCGACTATTTGGGCGGCATTCTGACGGGCGCCGGCGGGCCGGGCATACCCGGCTCGATTCTGGGCAACGGCGTCCTGTTCATCTTATTGAATATCAGCTATTTCCGTCCTGTGGACGAGTTCTTCGCGGATGGGGAACATATCGCAAGTCGGATAAAGGCCACAAAGCCGGCGCCGGGTTTCGAGGAGGTGCTGATGCCTGGCGAACCGGAGGCGCGTTCAGCTGATAGCCGTCAGAGGGATGGGATCCCGCTGGACGATAACACCTGGTCTCAGATCGTCGAAGCGGCGGAAAAGCTGGATGTTTCGCCAATGGTCTGAGGCGTTTCTGTCAGAGGCGGGTAATCCTGAGTCGGGCCGATAGCGGCGCATCAACTTCACCGTTCCAAATGAATTGGGTGTTTTTGGTCATCTGCGGAGGATGGGTCTTCTGCAAGCAAACCGGAGTATAGGCATGTCACGAGTTTCCACATCATCCTGGAGTCTGCACCGGGCGTTGGGGTCGCCACCGCTCTTTGGGCCGGGCGACCCCGAACCGCGGCAGCCGGCAAACGGCGTAATCAGCTTGTTGGAATTGCCGTCGGCGCTGGCGCAGGCCAACATCAACACGTTGGAGATCGTTCACTTTCACTTCCCGACGATGGATAGTGGCTATGTAGAGGAGCTGAAGGCGGCGGTCGAGGAGGCCGAAGTCGAGCTGTTCAGCGTTCTGATTGACGCCGGCGACGTCACGCACCCCGATGAATCGGTGCGGGCCGGGGAGATAGCCTGGATCCGTTCGTGGCTGGATTTGACGGCCCGTTGCGGCGCCAGCCATGCGCGCGTTGTTGGGGGATACGGGTCGGTGGAGCGCAACCATGCGCCGCTATTGGACCATCCGGTGATACAGCGCAGCGCGCAAGGTCTGCGTGAGTTGGCCGACTACGGCTCTTCAATCGGTGTGCAGGTGATCACCGAGAATTTTCGGGAGACGACGGCACGGGCGGACCAGGTGCTGGCGATTCTTGAGCTTTGTGAGGGGCGGGTCGGGCTATGCGTCGATTTTGGCAACTACAAAGGCGAGGACCGTTACGACGAGCTGGCGGCGATCTTTCCCAAGGCCGATTCAGCACATGTGAAGGCGCTATACGACGACAGGGGTCAGCCGGATGAGGATGAGTTTCGCCATTCGCTGGGCATGTTGTCGGAGGCAAGGTTTGACGGTCCGATGTCGCTGATCTTCGATACCGCGCTGCACGGGAACAGCACTGAATGGGACAATCTGGCGCAGCTGAGGACGGTTGCCGCGCCGTTTTGTGCCTGAAAAAAGGCGCTGAGGCTGGGACTCGCAGCGGGGTGTTCGTCCAGCGGGATGGTTACGTAGTGCTACCGATCCGGCATCGCGAGATGGGTCTTGGGTCGTCTGCCAATTGAGAAAGATGCGAATGCAAAACAGTCCATCGAAATCGATGGACTGTTCGTTTACTGCTATTTGGCATCGTCAGCGTGTCGACGCGTTCTTCGCTTGCTTGCTACGAGGATCACCCCACCAAGGCGGCGTCAAGGACGATTTCGTCAACCGAGGCCAGGGCTTTGGAGACGGGGCAGCCGTCCTTGGCCTGGGCGGCGTAGTCGGCGAACTTATCGGCAGTCAGCCCGGGCACTTCGGCGCGGCACGTCAACTCAATCTTGCTGATGGCAGGGCCA
Organism: Caldilineaceae bacterium; assembly: GCA_958295845.1. GTDB lineage: Bacteria > Chloroflexota > Anaerolineae > Caldilineales > Caldilineaceae > Bin5. The sequence goes on along the minus strand of OY282376.1, from coordinate 927,570 downwards.
TCGGTCAGGTGGACGGCGGCGGTGGTGTTTACACTGGTGGGCGTGAAGCCATCGCCGCTGAGCAGAGCGGAGAGAAACATCGAATAGCAGCCGGCATGGGCGGCGCCAATCAGTTCTTCCGGGTTGGTGCCGGATCCGGATTCGAAGCGGGAGGCGAAGGAGAAAGGGCCTTCGTAGAGGCCGCTGCCTAGTTTCATTGTGCCGGAGCCGTCATTGAGTGTGCCATTCCAGGTGGCAGAGGCGTTGCGCACGGACATGGAGAATCCTCCTGATGGTGATGTGCTGATGGGCGATCGGGAAGCAACCGAAATTGAAGTGAACCGGTTGGCGATTTGAGAAAATCGGGTAACAACGGGCAGAATTTTAGCATAGTCTATCTGACAGATCAAACTTTTGGCCGGAAAGGGAGGGTAAGTTCCCTGACCGCCATTGGATGGTCGCAGCCCAGGCAGGAGAGGGCGGCTAGGTCCAGTTCGGATCGACGGGAGCGGTTTCCAGTCGTCGGGGATGGTTGCGCCGACAGCCGGTCGCGTGGGTTATCATCCTGGTCGTTGATCGTGGTTCACATTCATTCGTAGAGGTCGAGCCGGAGAGCAGAACATGGAGATTACGAAGGCGGTCATCACCGCGGCCAGACGGACGCAGAGAAGTCTGCCTCTGCAGACGATAATCGACAGCGACGGCGTGGAGAAGTCGGTTTTGCGCATTCTGGTCGAAGAGATAATCGACGCCGGTGTCGACGAGATCTGCGTCATTGTCTATCCGGGCGACGAGTCCGCCTATGCTGCGACGGTGGGAGAGCATGCGGGCCGTCTCCAGTTCGTCCAGCAGGAGGAGCAGTTGGGCTACGCGCACGCGGTGTTCTGCGCGCGGGAGTTTGTTGGCGGCGACTCTTTTCTGCACCTGGTGGGGGACCACTTATACGTCCGGCCAAACGGGGGGCGTTGCGCGGCGCGCGTTGTCGAGGCGGCGCGCTCCCATAATTGTTCGGTCTCGGCGGTACAGGCGACGCGGGAGACTCTGCTGCCCTACTTTGGCGCGGTGGGGGGCCACCGGCTGGCGGGGCAGACGGGGCTCTACCAGGTGGAGACGGTGGTTGAGAAGCCCACGCCGACGGAGGCTGAACAGAGGCTGGTGGCTTCGGGTCTGCGCGCGGGCCATTATCTCTGCTTCTTTGGCATTCACGTTCTGACGGCATCGGTGATGGAGATACTGGACGACCTGCTCACTTCTTCGGATGCGGACGGCGGGGATGGGCGTCCGGGTGTGGGCCTCTCGTTGTCGGCGGCGCTGAATACGCTGGCGCGGCGGGAGCAGTATCTGGCTTTGGAGCAGCGGGGGATACGTCTTGACATCGGTGTGAAGTACGGCCTGCTGTCTGCCCAGATCGCGCTGGCGTTGAACGGGCAGGACCGAGATGAGATGCTGACCCGGCTGCTGGAACTGCTGATGGCGCGCTCGATGCAGGAGGGGGAGGAGCCGATATAGTTCTCTGCGGCCTACGTTCTGCATCCTGCGGGGCGCAGTCGCCAGGCAATCGGCCCTGAAGAGATCTTAAATGAGTACACTAGTCAGAATTGTCACCGCCGCGGATGAAGATACGCGCAATCGCTCATTGGAGCGGTTCGCGCGTTCGGCTACCGCAGAGACGTTGCTGCGGGAGTGTGCGGCATTGGACCGACTGCGGCGGGAGACCGAAAATCTGTATGAGCAGGTACGGGCGCTCTTTTTCCTGTATTCAATTCACCGGTTTCATCTGCCCGGCAAGGCAGGTATTGGCGCCCGAGGCGTGATCCCATTTCGAGGGTACGAAGACCTACTCCACCGCCGTTTCGAGGAGGCGGTTGAGACGTTTTTGCGCCAGCAGTCTCAGGCGGGGCCCAGTGAGGCTCTATCGAGCGGGCTGGCGGCGGCGTACCGACAGCTCGGTTTCCAGACGCTGGCGGACCAGGTGCGGCGCAGCGTGCGGTCCGTTGCTGGCAACCAGTGGATGTTCCGGGTCGGCCATCCGAGCGACCATCCTCTGCGGGTCCGAAAGGTGTTGCTCCGTCCTCTTGAGAGCGGGCTCTTCCCCTTACTGCGCGAGGCAACTCCTGTGCGGATGGACCTGACGCACAGCGGCTGGAGTGACATCTTCTTTCTGGGTATGGATTTCCCTGAGGGCGCGCGGGTACTGAACGTTTCTATCGACCTGAGCGTGGACGGCGCAGGTCCGACGCAGGGTCAGACACAGGGTCAGACACAGGGTCAGACACAGGGTCAGACACAGGGTCAGACACAGGGTCAGACACAGGGTCAGACACGGGGCCAGGCGCCGCGGCCGCCGGTGGAGGGATATTTTCGGGTCATCGACCGGCCCGTTTTGCGGTTGGTCAGCGTTGACTTGCAGGCGAGCGCGGAGATTACGACTTTCGCCGAGGTGTTCGATTTTGCCCGCGACCATCTCGGTCTGTTGAAGGCTGCACTGATTGCGGCCGGCATCGTGCCGCCGGGCATGGAGGGGGCGCATCAGCCGCTGTCGGATCTGCTAACCCAGCTGGTTGGCTCCGGCCACGGGATTGAGCTGGTTAGCAAGGTGAACGACATCCCGAAGGGATCGCGTTTGGCTGTTTCCACAAGTCTGCTGGCCTGCCTCATCACCGTCTGTATGCGAGCGACGGGCCAGGCGCGTTCGCTCACGGGCGGCCTGAGCGAAGAGGCGTGCCAGCTGGTGGCGGCGCGGGCGATTCTGGGAGAATGGCTGGGGGGATCGGGTGGAGGCTGGCAGGATTCGGGCGGCATCTGGCCGGGGATCAAGCTGATCGAGGGAAGGTTAAGCTCAGAGGGGGATCCCGAGTTTGGCGTGAGCCGGGGCAGGCTGTTGCCCAGCCATCATCTATTTGGGAGCGACGAGATAAGCGAAGAGACGCGGCAGGCGCTGCAGGCGAGCCTGGTCCTTGTACACGGCGGCATGGCGCAGGATGTTGGGCCGATCCTGGAGATGGTGACGGAGAAGTATCTGCTGCGCTCTGTGGAGGAATGGGCGGGGCGGAAGCGGGCGATTGGCACACTGGACGAGATTTTGGGGTATCTGAAGGCGGGTAATGTAAAGGCGATTGGCGAAGCTACGGAGCGCAACTTCAAGGGGCCGATCCAGACGATCATACCGTGGGCCAGCAACCTCTACACGGACAGGTTGATCGAGCAGGCGCGCGCTGAGTTTGGCGAGCATTTCTGGGGATTCTGGATGCTGGGGGGGATGTCCGGGGGCGGCATGGGGTTTCTGTTTGATCCCCGCCACAAGGCGGCGGCGAAGGTGCGGCTGCAGGCGATCATGAATGAAACGAAGGCGCGCATGGAGGACGCAGTGCCGTTCGCGATGCCGCCGGTGGTCTATGACTTTGCGATCAACGAGCGGGGCACGTGGGCCGAATTGCGAGGGGCCGAATTACGAGGGGCCGAATTGCACGGGCCGGCGGGCGCGACAGCGCAACACCCGGAGAGGACGTCCGCACTGATGCCGGCGGATTACTACCGGCTGACGATTCCGGACACTTTGCGCCAGGACCCGTGGCTGCTTACCCCTGCGCAGCGAGCGGAACTGGAGATATTCGGGGCTGCGAGCGGAGGGGACCCGGCTCTTGTCGATGTTCTGCCATCACTTCTGCAGCGCATGATGCCACAGAAGCAGGAGGAGGATTCAGCGGATTCCCTGTCGGCGCTGCTGGCGGCAAACGCTTTTGACCGCGAACAGCATGAACAGATTCGCGGTGACCTGCGCAGCGGACGGATAGGCCTGGCCCAAAACCGTCTGCCGACGCGCAGCCTAATCGAAGACGCGGCACCAGAGGAGACGGTCGACGCAACGGCGGGGTTGCCGGATAGACTCAGGGGGATCGGCGCGGCCGCGCTCCGGGCGGGGGAGGTGGCGGTGGTCAGCCTGGCAGGCGGAGCGGGCAGCCGGTGGAGCCAGGGCGCGGGGGTGGTCAAGGCGCTGAACCCGTTTGCGCGGCTGGGGGGCAGTCACCGCAACTTCATCGAGATTCATCTGGCCAAGAGCCGTCGAAGCGGCCGCCTATTCGGTACGCCTCTGCCTCACATTTTCACGACAAGCTATCTGACGAACCGGGCGATCGCCGAGGCTCTCAGAGAAGAGGGCGACTACGGTTATGGCGGACCGCTGCTGCTGTCGCCGGGGCGAAGTATTGGCTTGCGCATGGTGCCGATGGCGCGCGATCTGCAATTTGCCTGGGAGGAGACGCCGAGACAGGTCCTTGACGTGCAGGCGGAGAAGGTCCAGGAGAGCTTGCACAGTGCGCTGATCGACTGGGCGCGTGCGCAGGGGGAAGGCAGTGACTACGTCGACAACCTACCCGACCAATGCATCCACCCGGTGGGCCACTGGTATGAAGTTCCGAACTTGCTGCGCAACGGGGTCCTGCGGGGACTGCTGGCTGAGCGGCCGCAGCTTCAGCATCTGATGATGCACAACATCGACACGGTCGGCGCGCATGTCGATCCGGGGTTGCTGGGCCTGCATATCAGTTCGCGGGCGGCGATGACGGCGGAGGTGATCCACCGCCGACTGGAGGACCGCGGGGGCGGGCTGGCGCGTATCGACGGCACGGTGCGCTTGGTGGAAGGCCTGGCGCTGCCGCGCGAGGAGATTGAATTTGGGCTGACGTATTACAACACCAACACGTTCTGGATTCACATCGACCGCCTGCTGGCGACGCTGGGACTGGCGCGGACGGACCTGTGGGATGGGCGGGTCGTGGCGGAGGCGTTGGGACGCATGGCGGCGCGCATGCCGACCTATGTGACGCTAAAAGAGGTGAAGAAGCGTTGGGGGCGGGGGCAGGAGGATATTTTCCCCGTCACGCAGTTTGAGAAGCTGTGGGGCGATATGACGGCGTTGCCGGAGATGGATTGCGGTTATGTTGTAGTGCCGCGCGTGCGGGGCCAGCAGCTGAAGGAGGTGGCCCAGCTAGATGGCTGGTTGCGGGACGGCTCCGCGGCTTACGTGGAAGGGCTGTGCGAATGGCCGGATTAGGCGGGCGGATGCGGGCTACGTCAGAACCGGGTTGGGCGCGTCGGGCAGATGCTGGTAGCTCGGATCCTTTCGTTGCTTTTCGATGATAGCTGCGATTTCCCGCCAGGTGGCCACGATGCCGACGGGGATGGTCGGCAGGTCGTCCTCTATCGCTCTATGGAGCTTGCCCAGTTTGTAGCAGGGCACGGCGGCATACATGTGATGCTCGATGTGGTAGTTCATGTGCCAGTAGAGGAATTGCACGAACGGGTTCACTCTGAATGTGCGGGTGCAGAGGCGGAAGTCGGGGATGTTGTCCTTCAGGCCGACGTGTTGCGTGTTGTTGCAGAGGAAGAGCAGCCAGCCGCCGTAGAACGGGGCGAGCGTGACAAGCACCGGCAGCAGCCAGAGGCCTGGCAGCACGGTGAAATGCAGTGCCAGTGAGACAACGGTCAAGAGAAGATGGCCGACGAGGAGAAGGCGCGCCCAGTTGAAGAGACGGCGGCGCTTCTCTGTCGCGTCCGGCGGGAAGAGTATGTGTTCCCAGTCACCCTCCTCGCCTTCCAAGCGCCCAAAGCTGAGCCGAATCACACCTTTAATGCGTTGGTACAGCCCCAACGGGTTGATGAGCGCGGTCTGGTAGAATCCCTTGCGGGTGAACTCGACCGGCAGAACGACCTCAAGGTCGTCGGGCGGATGCAGGGTGAACTTGTGGTGTTCCTGATGACTCGTCCAGAAATAGACGTGGTTATACCAGCCCAGAAAGCTGAACACGCGCAGGAAGAACTCGTTGAGAGATTTGGTGCGAAAGACGGTGCGGTGACAGAGTTCATGGAAGCCGTTGAGGAGGAAGGCGTAGAAGGTGCCGTGCAGGAAGAGGGCGATGAGGAGGCCCCACCATAGCCCCGCCTGCAGGGAGAACCATGCGGCCGCGCCTGTCAGCGCCAGAAGGCCCAGGTGTCCGAGGGACTGCAGAAAGCCGAACAGGTCGCTGCGCTGGTTGAGCTCGGCGAGGACGGCTCGATCAACGGGGGTTCTGTACCAGGTAATCTTGGATTGTGCTGGTCCGTACGTCATGGCCGGCGGTCCTTTCCATTTCGTGCGTCAGGTGTTTCCGGCTGCCCGAGCTGGCTGTCGGTTTTAAGGAGTAGGATATAGGAGAATTGTACCTGATTCCTTTCGGGCGCGCAACCAAATGCAGACGTACGCCCTCTGCAATGTGCGAGGGCGTACGGGGCGAAATACTACTCTGTGGCACCTGAACAGTTGCGGTCGAAATCGCGTATGGACCGCGCTAACCGCTGACCGGGACGGAGGGCGCCAACTCGGAAGGGGCGGCCACGGCGAAGGAGAGCTGTCCGTTCTGTTCAGCGGCGATGACATGGTCGCCGCTCCCTACACGTCCGTCGAGGATTTCCAGGGCCAGCGGGTCAGCCACAGTGCGCTGGATGGCGCGCTTGAGCGGGCGGGCGCCGTAGGCCGGGTCGTAGCCGTCCTGTACGATCAGGGCTTTGGCCTCATCGGTCAGATCGAGCGTAATGTCACGGTCGGCCAGCAGTGCACGCAGCCGTTCCAACTGTATGTCGGCGATGCCCTCAAGGTGGTCAGCCGACAGGCTGTGGAAGATGACGATCTCATCGACCCGGTTGAGGAATTCCGGGCGGAACTGCTGGCGCATGGCGGTCATCACGCGGCGCTCGACCTCTTCATCGACGCCGGCGACGTCGAGGATGTACTGGCTGCCGACATTGCTGGTCATGATGATTACGGTGTTGCGGAAGTCGACGGTGCGGCCCTGACCATCGGTCAAGCGGCCGTCGTCCAGGACCTGCAACAGCACGTTGAAGACTTCGACGTGGGCCTTCTCGATCTCATCGAATAGAACAACCGAGTAGGGTCGGCGGCGCACGGCCTCGGTGAGCTGGCCGCCTTCGTCGTAGCCGACGTAGCCGGGCGGGGCGCCGAGCAGCCGGGCGACGGTATGCCGCTCCTGGTATTCGCTCATGTCGATGCGAACCAGATTGTGTTCGTCGTCGAAGAGGTATTCGGCCAGGGCGCGCGCCAGTTCGGTCTTGCCGACACCGGTTGGGCCGAGGAAGATGAAGCTGCCGATGGGGCGGTTGGGGTCCTGGAGACCGGCGCGGCTGCGGCGAATGGCGGCGGCGACTGCGGCGACTGCCTGTTCCTGGCCGACCACACGGTGGTGCAGCTCTACGTCCATTCGCACGAGCCGTTCGCGCTCGCCTTCCATCAGCTTGTTCACCGGGATGCCTGTCCATTCGCTTACGACGGCGGCGATTTCATCGTCGTCGACCTCCTCTTTCAGGAGCGCGCCGGCAGCCTGGATGGCGGCCACATTGTGGGCGGCGGCGTCCAACTGCTGCTGGAGCTCGTTCATGCGCCCGTAGCGCAGCTCGGCGGCCTGTTGCAGATCGTAGTCGCGTTCGGCCTGCTCGATGTCGGTGCGCAGCTGCTCGCTTTCTTCTTTCAGTGTACGCAGCGCCTGGATTGCGGACCGTTCTGCCTGCCAGCGGATGGAGAGTTCTGAACTGGTCTCTTGCAGGTCAGCCAGCTCTTTTTCGAGCGCATCGAGGCGCTGTTTGCTGGCCTCGTCTGACTCCTTGCGCAGGGCTTCGCGTTCGATTTCCAGCTGCATGACCTGGCGTTCGAGCTCGTCGAGTTTCTTCGGTTTGGAGTCGATCTGCATGCGCAGCCTGCTGGCGGCCTCATCGACCAGATCGATAGCTTTGTCGGGCAGTTGGCGGTCGCTGATGTAGCGGTGGCTGAGCTGCGCGGCGGCGATGACGGCGCCGTCGGTCACGCGGACGCCGTGATGGACTTCGTAGCGCTCCTTGAGCCCGCGCAGGATGGAGACCGTGTCCTCGACAGAGGGTTCGCCGACGAAGACCGGCTGGAAGCGGCGTTCGAGGGCGGCGTCCTTTTCGATATGTTTGCGGTATTCGTCGAGGGTGGTGGCGCCGATGGCGTGGAGCTCGCCGCGGGCCAGCATCGGCTTGAGCATGTTGGAGGCGTCCATCGAACCTTCGGCCGCGCCAGCGCCGACGAGCATGTGCATTTCGTCGATGAAGAGGAGGATCTCGCCTTCGGCGTCACGGATTTCGTTGAGGACGGCCTTGAGCCGCTCCTCGAATTCGCCGCGATACTTGGCCCCTGCCACCAGCGCGCCCAGGTCCAACGAGACCAGGCGCTTGTTCTTCAGGGTCGTGGGCACGTCCCCATTTACGATGCGCTGCGCCAGGCCTTCGGCGATGGCGGTCTTGCCGACGCCGGGCTCGCCGATCAGAACTGGGTTGTTCTTAGTGCGCCGGCTGAGGATCTGCACGACGCGGCGGATCTCCTGATCGCGGCCGATGATGGGATCGAGGTTGCCTTTGCCGGCGTCGGCGGTCAGGTCGCGGCCGTATTTTTCGAGGGCTTCATACTGGGCTTCGGGGGTCTGGCTGGTGACGCGCTGGCTGCCGCGCACGGCGGCCAGGCCCTGCATGATACCGTTGTAGTCGACGCCGTGTTGTTCCAACAGCTGGCGAACTTCACCGGTGCGGGCCGAGGCCATCGCCATGAGGAGATGCTCGGTTGAGGTGTATTCGTCCTTCATGTTGGCGGCGATGGTCTCAGCTTCTTCGAGTAGCTGTGCCAGATCGCGGCCCATTCGCATGTCGACTGCGCCGCCGCTAACTCGGGACTTTGCGGCCAGGCGCTGTTCAACGCCGGCCTGAAGGCTCTGCTTGTCGCCCCCCATGCGATCGATAACGGCAGGTACGACGCCTCCATGTTGGCGCAGGAGCGCGAGCAGGAGATGCTCCGGCTCGATGCTGGCATGTTTGTATTCCCTGGCCTCGTTTTGGGCCTCGACAATTGCTTCACTTGCCTTCTCGGTCAAGCGATCGAATCTCATTTATCTCTCCCTTTCCTTTTTCAGACGTATTTATGATCCGGCACAGAGGCACTCTCACCGGACCTGCTCCGGCCATGTGTTTTGTAGACTCAGTGTAGTCTGCGTACATCACAGGCGCATTTGCGGAGTGTAAGAGAAAGATATGCGGTTCAGCGAGGACGCATATGGCACTCTTGAAGGGGTAGAAAAGACTGGGAAAGGTGGTTGAAGGCCAGCTATCGATTGGGGTAGGGTGGGGCTCTGAAGCAGGCAGTCGACTGGGCAGGCGACCGGCCTGGGGGGCAGGGTGGTCGGGCTATAGGAGGGCGGTCAGGGCAAGGAGTCCACCGCTGAGGAGGAAGAAGAGGGCGCCCATCGCCAAGACGATGAAAAGCGGACGGCTGGCACGCAGCAGTTGACGCCGCCACAGGAGGGGGACAGTCGACAGGGCGATCAGCAGCGCGCCGACTACCATTTCTGCGGGCAACCGGGGAACGGGGTTGCGCCAGGGGGAGCGGGTGAACTGTTGCACGGATTCGGGGGACGGGACGGGGACGACAGTTTCGGCCAGTACGTCGTCCATGCCTCTGCGGCGCACGTACACGGACAGGTTCCATTCGCCATCGCGGTTGAGGAAGGCGCCTTCGGCGGCGAAGGTGTCCTCGCCCAGGTCGGCCAGGTCGAGGCGCGCCTGCCCCATTTCGCCCGATTCGTGGGAGAAAAAGAGACGCACCAGCTGGACCTCACCGATGTCAGAGGAGTCGGGACGGGAGAGATGGACCCAATAGCGGTTTTGGCCGACCCGATTGGGCGTGACCTGGAGATGAATGGCCAGGTCGGCATCGTAGGCCATTTCGTTGAAGGGCAACGAGGGCGCCGCGGGGGCCGTTGGCGGCGGAAGGTTAGGTGTGGGAGTCTGCACGAGTACCGCTACGGAAATAAACAGGATGGCGGCGATGCCGGCCTCCGCGGCCACCCGGCGGGTGAAGTGTCTCAGTTTGGACTGGTTTGCGACGGTATCTTGCGCACGCTGTACTGCGCGGTTGTTGAAGTAGGCGAGCGCGAGGATGGCGGCGACGATGATTAGTTTGATGAGGAGGACGCGACCATAGGTGGTCGCGAAGAGGCTGGAGGCGCAGGGCAGTTGCACGAAGCTGCCGAAAAGACCGGTCAGGGCCAGCAGGAATACGGTTATCTGTGCGCTCAGGGAGTAGCGCTTCAACAGGGGGACCATCTGAACGGGGTCCGGTTCAGCCTGCCTCCGGTGCAGCTGCAGCAGCAGGAGTGCCAGGAAGATGAGGCCTCCGGCCCAGACAGCGGCGGCGATAAGATGGGCGAAGTCAGCGGCGATGGCCCAGGCGCTGCCGGAGGCGGCAGTAGCGTGGCTGCTGGCAGCAAAGGTGAAGAGTGCGGCGGCGGTCAGCAGAGTGGCCCAGGTACGCTGGGGGAAGGGCCTGTGCCACGTTGCTTCGCCGCCGAAAAATAGATCGGACCAAGCGCTGCCCACGAACATGATCGCGGCCACGAAGATCCACAGATTTGGACCGTAGATCAGCGTTCCACCGAGGGCGAACCCGATGAGCCAAGCATGGAGCACGAAGGAAAGAGACCACAGACGGGGGGCCAAGCCTGGTGGAAGGGGCCTGCGGAAGAGGATTTTGGCCCAGCCATTGGGGTAAAGGAGGGGGATAACGCCTGCCAAAAGCGTCTGCCGAATCAGCAGGAGGCGGCCCGGACGGGTAGCGAGCAGGAGTTCGGGGAAATCACCCATTCCTCCGAGGCGCAACGACTGGAAGAGGAATTGAAGCCAACCGGAGGCGATCAGAAGGATTACACCAACGATTGCGGTTGAGCTGATCAGCGGCTCAACGAGACTATCGGCGCTGTCATCCGTTTCTGGCCGCGCCAGCAGCCAACGTATCGACAGCGATCCGACCAGCAGTGCTGCGCCGAGCAAAGAGAGCCAACGGAGGAGGGAATCAGCGAGGGGAGGAAGGCGCTCCTCGCGGTGGGTGGTGACCTCGAAGGCGGTACCTGCGGGGCGTGTGCCGTCGGGATTGAGGATGGTGAGAGGGAAGGAGCCGACCCGCTCGTGGCCGTCCACGCTGGAGAGGGTCTGCCAGACGACGGTGTAGACGCCTGGCTCGATGGTCTCGAGCGGCAGGGTCAGGTGGGTGGGATCGGCGGGGTCGAATTGGGGCGCGCCGGTTGGCATTTCGGCTCCGGCGACGTCGAGAATGCGGGCGCCGGTGAAGGTCTCTTCGAGGGGTTCGCTGAACCAGAATTGGAGGGAGTCGGGAGGTTGGGTGAGTTCTGAATTCGGCTGGGGGTCGGCGCGTACGAGCAGCGCGTGGGCATGTACGGCCTGTGAAAACAGCAGGAGGGCTGTTGCCGCGGCGAAACAGGCCAACGGCAGCCCTACTGCTCTTATCTTTCGGACAGCCGCCGATATCGACTTGGCCGCGCCATGCCAGGGAACCTTCGACATCGTGCGGCTAACTGTTCTTGCCGCTCAAGCTGCGCGAGGTGCTTCGGGACCGGGGTGCGCCCAGCCTACCACGCCTTCTGGTCAGCAGAAGGGTCCCTAGGAGCAACAGAAGCGGCGCGGAACTACCCATACAAGGAATCCCCGGGCCCTGGTCAGCCTGATCGGAGGGTGTTTCGGGGTCTTCTGGAGCCGTGGCGGCAGTGGTGGGCGTCGGCTGGGCCTCCGTGCTTTCGGCCTGTGCTGTGTTTGTTGGGGAAGGTTGGGCATTCTCTGCCGCGGCCGTTGGCGCTTCGGTTGGCGCGGCCGTCGGTGTGGCCTCCGCTTCAGGCTCGTCAGCCTGGATGGTGAACTGGAACTCACCTTCGGCATCATCGCCGTCATCTGCGGACAGGGTGCGCCAGCGGACCGTGTAGATGCCGTCGGCCAGGTCGGATTGGACCGAGACGGTCATCAACTTGCGGTTGTCATCGTCGATGGCGGCGTCGTCCTCATCAACCCTTTGGTTATCGGGGCCGTAGACCTCGAGGCTGTTCTGCCCTTCACGGCGGAAGAGGTCCTGGGTGAACCAGACCTGCACTCGCTGGGGTGCCTGTGCAACGACTTCGTCGGCGGCTGGCACGGAACTATCGTAGCCGGCATGGGCCAGAACTGCCGTGGTCAATGGATAGTGGATAGTGGCCAGTAAGACCGCTACCAATAGCAGTTTGGCTGTGCCTCTACGGAGTTGGATCTCGATCACAGGTTAGCCTCCGTGGCTGTGGTCGTGTCCGTCGTTTTGTGTTTCATTGGTGTCTTCGTCAACGCAGTTGTCGGTAGCACTGTCGGGGCCGCCGTTATCTTCAGTCGTTTCGTCGTCGTCATGGCTATGACTGTGGCCGTCATCGGTACCCTCGGATTGTTCATTCTGGTTCTGATCCTCTGCTTCCGTCTCTGCCTCGGGCACGAGCAAGCAGGCGAACCAGTCGGCGACGCTGCCGGAAAAGTGGTGTTGTCCGTCGTGGGCGGCGGAGGCAAGGGGGACGGCGGATTCCAGATTGTCGTCGGCAAGCGCTTCGGTAAGCTGCTTGAGCGTTTCTATGAGCTTCGTCCCTTCTTCCGCCAGTTCCGGAGGCCAGTTGACAGCGGAAAGCAAGGGGACGAGGCGTTTGATCTGACCGGAATCGCCGGGCATGATCCCCTCTCCGTCGTGCAGGCGTTCATGCAGAGCATGAATGTCTATCTGGTCGAGCAGATAGACTGCGGCGATGGCGTCGAAAACGGGATAGGTCAGCACCTGCTCGGTCGTTTCCTTATTGTGGGTTTCCAGTTCCGTTATCTGGCTCTCCAGACTTTCGATGCGCTCGGCCAGAGATTCAAGAGTAGGGGTTTCATCCTCGTGGGCGTGGTCGTCTCCTTCGCTGGCAAAGGAGGGCGTGATCGCAGACGCGGCAAAAAGGACGGCGAAGGCCACCGCGGCGCAGAGCAAAAGGACGGGCAGTCGACCGGAGATGGGACCTTGCATTGGAGTCTCCTCATATCAGGGCAGATCGTTAACTTCTGACGGAGGGGGATTGATGCGAAGCAGTTTCGTTCAATTATATCATTTGGGGGCTCGTAAGAAGTACCGTGGCTTCTGAGATGGTTCGGTCCACACAGTGCGTAGGATTAGTCTGGCGGGGATTATATGTCAGAGGTGGCTGAAAGTGTTTACGGGTCTTAGGAGAGGGACAGGGCAGGCACAAGGCCTGCCCCTACGGGACTTTTTGGCGGAAGAGGAAGCTACAGGTGAGGGGAATGGTTGGGCCCGGCTCATAGGGAACGGGAATTGAAGGGGCTGGGTTGGGGCGAAATTCCCTTTTGGGGAAGGTGCTTATTGGCAGAGTTCCAGGCCGAGGCTTGACAGGTCGTTGTTGTCGATTTCGCGGAGGCTGGCAGGGATGCACCCGGTCAAATTATTGCCTGCGAGATACAGTGTCGACAGGGTGGTTAGATTGCCCAGATCGGGTGGAATCGACCCGACGAGCTCATTGTCAGAGAGGTCAAGTGTTTGCAGATGGAGGAGGGCGCCTAAGCGAGGGGGGATCGTGCCGGTCAGTTGATTGGCGGAGAGGTCGATCGCGATAACCCGTCCGGCGTCGTCGGTCGTGACGCCGAACCATTGGGCGAGGGTGCTGTCGGCGTCGCGCCAGTTTTCATTGCGCTGCCACTGCGAGCCGCCGGTGGCAAAGTAGAATGTGGTCAGCGCCTCTCGGCAGGTGGGCAGGCGGGTGCTGCTGAGGTCCTCGATCAGTATGCGGAGCAGATCTGCGGGCATACAGCCGGTGAAGTTGTTGCCGGAAAGGTGAAGAATCAGCAGGTCATCAAGTCCGTTCAGCCACCAGGGAAAGGCACCGGTCAGGTCGTTGTCTGACAGTGCAACCACTGTCAGCGAGGTGAGCTTGCTGAGCCCGGTGGGGAGCGGGCCGCTCAGCTCGTTGCCTGACAGATCCAGCCATGCCAGATTTGTGAGATGGCCCAATTCAGCGGGGATCGACCCACTGAGGTTATTGTCATCCAACTCAAGATTTGTCAGTGCAGAGAGGTTGCTCAATCCAACTGGAATCGATCCCTCCAGGTTGTTCCCGGACATACGCAGGATTCTCAGGTTCGGGAGGCTTCCTAAACCGGCCGGAAGGGAACCGCTCAGCAGGTTTCTGTTGAGTTCCAGTTCGGCCACGCGGCCGTTTCTGTCGGTGGTCACGCCATGCCAGGAGCCAAGCGGTTCAGCGGTCAACCAGTTGGTGTTCTGGGCCCAGTCGGCGCCGCCGGTGGCATGGTAGACTGCGACCAAGGCGTCTCTTTCTGAGATGAGGCCCGGCATCATGCTGCCCTGCGACTGCGCCTGGGCGGCCGCGGGTGCGGTTGTGGCGGTGGGCTCCGGTGACGCGGTGGTAGGGGATGGAATGGGCGTGGGCGCCGCCGAAGACGCTGCCGGTACGCCAGGCGTGTCGGCTTGAACCTCGGCATACTCTGATCCGGAATTATTTTCGTTCAGTGCATTGACACGATAGGTGTATCGCCTGCCGGGCAGGACAGTGCTGTCGACAAAGGTGGTCGCCGAATCGCCGATGTTCTCTTCCAGGACCTGGAACTGCCCCTCTGGATCAGTTTCTTGATCGCGACGCAGGATCTGATAGCCGTTGATTCCGGCGTCACTCTGCGGCGCCGACCAGGTCAGCGCCACGCTGTTTTGGGTCACCTCGGCGTTCAGGTCCAGGGGGGGACCCGGCAGAGCGTTTGCGGGCGCCGTGGGAGCGGTGGAAGCGGATGCGACGACCGATTCAACGGTGGCACTCCAGTCGCTTTCGGCATTCTCATAGCGGGCGCGCACCCGGACAAGGTAGCGCTCGTCCTGGTCGAGACCCGTGATCACGTGGGAAGGGATGGATGGGAAGGCGTTGCCGGGTTCGTCTTGCTGTGTTGGAAAGTTCTCGCCGGCGCGTGCCCAGGTGAGACGATAGTCGAGAGGCGTGTCGGCAGGGGCATCCCACGAGATTTCCAGTTCACCTGGTTGGATGCTGCGGACGCGCAGTCCTTCGATCGCCGGAGCGTTCTCTTGTACAGTTTCGGAGCCCGGGAGAAAAGAAAGATAGGGACGGACAGCCATTACGGCTGCCAGTATCAACCAGGCGCCTAGCACGGTCAGGGCTAACTTGACCTGATTTCTCTTCAACATTGGTCTAAAGAGCTTATGCAAACGAGCGCTAACGAGCAAGGAAGAAAATTGCGCTGTTTGGGCTTAGAATGAAGGCAAGGCAGGAGTCAAGACGACCGGTTTCGATCCTTTTGCGTGGTGCTGTTCGGCGGGCATACCGGGCGGGCGACTGCAAGCGGAAAAACCGTGTATGGCCGCCTGGCGGGCTTTCTTCCTGAGAGTAACCCTCCTACAGAGGGTGTGTTACCTTCCGAGTCTCTAATGCGGCAGTTTTTGGCCCGATTTCACTCAGGCCAGGTTGAGGGGTTGGAGCGAAAAAGAAGAAGACGACATCGCTCGAAGTGCTGAATCGATGCCGCCTCCTCTTGGATTCTGGTCGGGGCGAGAGGATTTGAACCTCCGACCTCTTCAACCCCATTGAAGCGCGCTACCGAGCTGCGCTACGCCCCGACACAGGCAGGAGTATACCATGCGGCGGCAGGGCTGCCAAATCGAATAGGTCGATATCCGATGTCATTAGGCGCGAAATTGGTCCGGTCAACTGCCCAGGCGGGAGCCGATGAAGTCGGGGGCGCCGTTGAGAAATGTGGCGGCGGGCATTCGCCTCTTTCCGGCGGGCTGGACCTCGTGCAGAGCCAGTAGGCCGTCGCCGGTTGCGACGGCGATGCGGCCATCGACTTCGCTGACAGTGCCGAGGGGGACGGTGCCGTGAGAGGTATGGGCGGGGATGACGCTGCCGTGCCACAGTTTGAAGTTCTGTCCTTTCCAGGTGGTAAAGGCTGCCGGCCAAGGGGTGTAGGCGCGGATCATGCGTTCGACACGGGCGGCCGGCATTGTCCAATCGATGCGGCCGTCATTTTTTTTGACCAGCGGGCAGACGGACGGATCGCCGGGCAGGTCGGATTGTGCGACAGGGGAGGCATTGCCGGCAAGCCAGCTGGGAATGGTCTCGGCGAGCAGCTCTGCGCCGAGATCGGCCAGCCGGTCGCTGAGGGAGTCGGTGGTATCGTCGGCAAGGATTGGCAGGCGCGCCTGGGTGAGTACGGGCCCGGTATCCATACCGGCGTCCATCAGCATGATGGTTACGCCTGTCTCGGTCAGACCGTCCAGAAGCGCTGCTGTTATGGGAGATGCGCCGCGGTAGGCGGGGAGAAGACTTGCATGCACATTGAGACAGCCATAGGTCGGGATCTGCAGCACGCTCGGCGGAAGGATCTGTCCAAAGGCGGCGACAACGATCAGATCAGGCGCGAGCATGCGCAGCCATGCGAGGGGGTCCGGTTGTTCTGCGGTGGGCGGGGCGACGTTCTGGCGGAAGCTTTTTGGCTGCAACACGGGCAGGCGCTGTTCCAGGGCGAAGGCTTTGACAGGCCCGGCGACCAGTTTTTTGCCGCGGCCGGCGCGTCTGTCGGGCTGGGTGACGACACCGACAACCTGCCAATCTGTCCGGTCAGCCAAGGCGTGCAGGATGGAGAGTGAAGGCAAGGCGAACTCGGGCGTACCCATGAAAACGATACGGACCGTTTTTTCGCTTGACGTGTGGGGCGTTGCTGGCTGGGCGACCATAGCCGCTATTGTAGCACATTCTGCGGAGCCGTTTGGAAACTTTCGGCGGGAACGTGCGTAGAGTAGATATGACGGCATGCAGACAGTGAAAAGATTGCTTGACGGATAGGCTTCCCGGTGCAGGGTCTGCAAGAGAAATCATCGATTCCCTCGATGTCTGGATGCCGCAGACTTCAAAAAAGGGTTCAGCGGGACTGGCGACAGAGACGGGTAGACTGATTGGGCACCCGGTGTCGCAGGTAGCCGACGGAGAAGAGCAGTGGAGAACAATAAAGACGAACAGAACGCGGTTGATTCCTCGCAGGCAGGGTCGGATGAAGTTGAGGAGACGAATGGGGAGTCTCCTTCTTCGGCGTCGGGCACGGGATCGCTGGGTGAACAGGAAGAGACGGTCTCACACGCCTCTGACGGACCTGCCGATGCCGGTTTTAGGGAGGGTCCTGAGCCATCTCCTGCTGAACAGTTTACGGACTCGGCACGCACGCAGGCGGGCGCGGCGGCCAGCGCGCTGCGACGGGGGGAGTTCATGCACAGTGCGGCGGTCGACGTAACGGCAGACGCCGACGACCGGTTGATCGCGATGCTGTGCTATGTGACACAGGTGTTGATACCGTTGGTGATGCCGGCGCTGGTGCTGTTGAGCGCGAGCAGCAAGAAGCGCCCGTTCCAACGATTCCATGCGATCCAGAGTCTGGCGTTATCAACAACTTTCATCGTGTTCGGGTTGCTCCTGGGTGTCAGTTTGGCGATAGTGGCAGTGGTGCCTATCCTCGGTTGGTTGGTCACAGTCCTATTTGTAACTTGTCTCATGCCGCTGCTGGTGTTGATGGGCTTGCTGGCGCTGGCTTACTACGGCTATCAGGCTTATCAGGGCAAACGGTTCTCTATCCCTGGATTGACGAGTTTCCTGCAGGACCAGAATTGGATCTAGCCGCAAGGCGAAAGGCATTGGAGGGTGTCATCCTTCATTGCCCTCCAGTATCCAGCCACTTTACCGCTTCGAGAGGCCGGGCAGGCGATGGTGCCTGCCCGGCCTTTTTGCGCGCTTTTGGGGGCGTCAGGTTGGCGTCTGCGGGATGTCAGCCTGTTGTTAGGAAACGGCATATAGTTCGCCTATACTGATGGCGAGGTTTGAAATCAGATTGCACGTCCCGAATGGACGCGATAGCAACCCGTAACTGTGAGGAACAGTTGTCAGCGGGGTGAAAGTTGAGATTTCACACCCTCAGCACTACTGGAGGAAACCGTGTTGGGTGCAAACGTTGATGAGCTGGTGCGTTGGGGATGGATTGTCTTGGCCGTGTTTTTCTTTTTGACGGAGATATTCACCGCCGGGTTCGTGCTCCTTTGTTTTGGCATTGGCGCGCTGGGCGCGGCGCTGATGGCCTTTTTGGGTGCGGGCATGGCATGGCAGATCGTCGTCTTCATTGTGGTGACGATAGCTGCGGTCGTGCTGGCGCGACCGTTCGCCGACCGCATTTCGCGGCCGGGTATACAGCCGATCGCGGGCAACCGGTTGATCGGCAAGTGGGGGGTCGTCTTACAGACAGTTGACCCGATAGAGGGTAAAGGTATGGTACGGGTGGAAAGCGAGAGGTGGCGGGCCGAGTCGATGGACAACGTACCGTTGGAGGTTGGCGAGGTCGTAAAGGTCATAAGCGTAGACGGAGTACGTCTGCGGGTTCAGGCAACCGAAAAAGAGAGCGGGGATTCGGATGGGCAGGTCGAGTCTGCCGCGTAGGCGAGCCGCATCAGAGGGCCGCATATTAAAGGAGAGGCGAAAATGTTTGGAGGAATTGGGCCGGTTTTACTGCTGGCGATTATCGCTATATTTGTTGTTGTGGTTGCGATTGCAAGCATTCGCATCGTGCAGCCCTATCAGAAAGGCGTCGTAGAGAGGTTGGGGCGCTACCTGCGCACCGTTCAGCCGGGTCTCACCTTGATCATCCCCTTCGTCGATTCCATCCAGAAGGTGGACATGCGAGAACAGGTGGTGGACGTGCCGCCGCAGGAGGTGATCACGAAGGACAATGTGGTCGTGACGGTTGATGCCATCGTCTACTTTGAGGCGACCGACCCGGTCAAGCTTGTTTACAATGTGGCAGATTTCTACAACGCCGCCACCAAACTGGCCCAGACCAATTTGCGTAATGTGATTGGCGAATTGGAGTTGGACACGGCCCTGACCAGCCGCGATCATATCAACACCAGGTTGCGCGAAGTGCTGGACGAAGCCACCGACAAGTGGGGTGTGCGCGTGGTGCGGGTAGAGATCAAGCGCATTGACCCGCCGGCGGATATCACCCAATCGATGCACCAACAGATGAAGGCCGAGCGGGAAAAACGGGCTGCCATTCTGGAATCTGAGGGCGATCGCCAATCTCAGATTCTGTCCGCGGAAGGCCAGGCGGAGGCGGTAAAGAGGGTAGCCGATGCCGAGCGGTATAAGCTGGAGGTGGAGGCCACCGGACAAGGCAACGCGATTACGACTGTGTTCAACGCCATCAAGGACGCGGAACCGGACAACAGATTGATTGCGATCCAGTATCTGGAAGCGCTGAAGGTGATGGCGGACGGGGACGCTTCGAAGATATTCCTGCCCTACGAGGCAAGCGGCGTGCTGGGCGCGCTTGGCGGTGTGAAGGAGTTGTTCAACGAGCAGGACGGGAACAGCAACGGAAGAGGCTAGTGGACCGAGGCTAGTGGAACGGGGCTGGCGGCCGACAACATCAGCGGTCGCTGGCCCCTTTTTTGTTTATGCCTGGCCGACGCGCATGACCTCGAAGATGCGGCGTTGGGTTGCTTGCGCGGTGGCGGCGACGATGACGAAGACCATCACGGCAATGAAGATAAGGGTGAGCTGGGTGATCTCTGCCTCTGCGATGACGGGCAGCATTGGCGGCAGGATGGCCTTGGAGTCTGCGGCGCTGCGGAAGAAAGGTGTAAAGAGGACGGAGACCCAGATGCCGATCACTGTGCCGGTGGCTGTCCCGTAGGCAACAAGTACAGCGTACTCCACGGCGAGCTGGATGATCAGCTGGCGGCGCAAGGCGCCGATGGCCCGCAGCACCCCAAACTGGTAGAACCGCTCGCGAAGTGACGCGTAGCTGTGAATGAGGAAGGCCAAAACGGCCATCAGTGCGGCGGACAGGAAACCGACGGTTAGCGCGCCGAATACCCCGACCCGCTCCAGTTTCGACTTCTCCTCGATCAGTGAACCGACCACATCGTGCCAGCGCAGCGTTTCGATCCCGCCGATACGCAGCTTGCGGCGGACCTCCTCCCCGGTAGGGTTGTCCGGTGACCGTAGCCAGACTTCATATGGGTAGATTGCGCCGCCGATGAGGTGCAGATAGTCCAGGTTGGCGATGAAAACGATTTCTTCCTGTTCGACAGTGGGGAAGTAGTCGTAGACGCCGCTGACGACGAAATCGGTGCGGACGCTAACTCCTGGTTCCAGGATCACCCACAGATCGACACGATCGCCGACGCGCAGGAGGTGCTCTGCCAGAAATTCGCGCGAAACCAACACTGCTTCGGGCGCGGCGGCGAGCCGGTTCATGAGCCCGCCGAGGGAATCATCGGCGAAGTCGGGGCGGAACCAGGAGACTGAAGCGAATTCAGCCCGGTCTACACCCACCATTCGTTTCGTCTTTCTACGATCTGCGGATAGCCCTTCGATGCGCATGCCGTAGTTGCCTACGCGGATGGCGCGGTCGGCATCGAACCTCTCGGTAAACCAGGCGAGTTCAGGGGTATAATCCCCTACAGCCTCACCATCGGAAACAGCAACAGGTAGGAAACGGAAGTCTCCTCCGGCCTGGTATCGTATGCGATCGACCAGCCACTCATCCATGCTTGCGGCCAGGGAGTGGGTATAGATGCCCAAGCCCAGGCAGATAATCACGAGCAGGAGCGGGTTCAGATAGCTGTGTCCCTGGCGCCCGAGCTGGCGCAGCGCCAGATGGAAGACGGTACCCGGCAGGAGGCCGGCGAGTTTGTCGAGCAGGTTCATCAGGGGGGAGAAGAAGCGCATGATGAGAAGCGAGGCGGTGAGGATGACCAGCGCGGGCGCGAGGATGAGAAGCGGGTCGCTGTACAGTTCCGATGCTTCCTCCTGTGCGAGGAGTGCGAAGGCTTCCTGTTGACCCAGCTGTTGATAGGCGTAGGCGGTAGGGACGATCAGGAGGAAGTCGAGATAGGCGCGGCGCCAGAGGGGTCCTTTGTCGGGACGGGCGTAGGCGGTTTCGAAGTCGATGATACTGGCGCGGGCTGCGCTGATGGCCGGCAGCACACGAGCGATAAAGGCCAACGCGAGCGCGACGACAATCAGCCAGATATCGACTCCCTGCAGGGAGACGGGCATTGGATCGCGCAGGGTGAAATCGAGGAAGCTGTCGGTGTACCCCATGCCGCGAGCGATCAGCATGCCGAGACCGAGGCCGAGGGGAACGCCCAGCACGAAGAGAAGCCATTCTTCGACGAGGACGAGCCAGAGCACGCGCACTGTGCCGGCGCCGCGGCTGACCAGCACCGAAGTTTCCCGCTGCTGCGAACGGGCGATTATGCCGGAGATGAGGACCAGGAAGTAGAGCAGGAAGCCGATTGCGGGGACGTTCATGCTCAGGAGCAGCACGGTGAGGGTTGTCTGTCGCAGGACGAAGTCCTTGAGGGGATCGAGTGGTGAGACGTCCAGCTCGGCGCCGGGCAGGTATTTGCCGATGATGGACATACCCCTTTCGAAGCCGCGTGCGTAGGAGGCGGCAAAGGACGGATTGAGGGTGCTATCGTCGAGAGAGATGCGCCAGCTGGCGAAGCGGGAGCCACCGGCCACCATGGGCTGCACGCGCTGAAGATAGTCGGCCCGCCGTACGAACAGCGCCTCCTTCATCGAGATGTCGGGGGGACGGAACCAGAATGTGTCGTCCGGATCGCGGGCCCGCCACAGGCCGATGATCTCCACTTCCATGCCGGGCAGGGCGGCTGTGGGTGCAACGCGGAACTTTTCGCCGGGTTGGACGCCCATGTCTGCGGCCAGGTTGTCGTGCATGAGCACGGGGAGGATTCCAACAGAAGCCTGATCGCCGGTTGGGTCTTGCCAGACCGAGCCGACGGAGATTTCCAATTCAGGGGCGACGCCGGCCAGGTAAACCAAGTCTACTTGCGTGAGAAACTTACTTTCGTCGCCGTAGCGTTCGTCACCTTCAGGAGACAGCAACATCATGCTGCCGCTCTCGAGGTGAACGCCGACTTCGTCGATCGGGAGGCCGATTTCGCTGGAGAGCGTCGCGGCGACGCTGCGGCCGGCCCGTTCAGCCGCGGGCACGTCCATGGGTTTGCGGGAGGAGGGGAAGAAGTAGACGCGCGTCGTAAAGGGCGGGCGCCCGGTTCGTGAGCTGAGTGCGTCCAGTTCTTCGTTGAGGATTACCCTATCGACGGCTTGGGCGAAGAAACCGGCGCTGCTGAGGAGGCCGACGGTCAGCACGATCTGGAAGAGCGCCAGCAGGGTCAGACCCAGGTTGCCAGCGAGACGCTTGTATGTAAGTAGTGTCAGCCCACCTATCAGGCGTGGGACGGTGAAGAAAAGGCGCACGGAATTATGTCAGAGAAGGTGCATGGGACGCGCAGTGAAGGCGCCGCGTCCCATGCACTGCATTACTGTGGGGCACGATCGGGTCAGGCCGGTTCTTTGGTGCGTACGGGCTGGCGCAGCATTTCCTGGCCGGGGCCCCACATGAAATGTTCGCTAAGTTTTTCGTTGCCGCCCATCTCCATGAGCTCCTCGAAGACGGAGAGCGCCTGGTTGTAGGAGTGTGTCTGTTCGCATTCGAGCGCGTCCAGGAAGAGAAGTGAGCGGTCGCCGGTCTCAAAGGCGAGCAGTTCCCGTTCCATTTCCAGAACTTCGGGCATGATTTGGGTGTAAAGGACTTTGCGGGGAAGCGGGTCGACGCGGATGGGGTGGATGCCGCTTCTGTTGACGATGGCGGGTACCTCGACGACGACATCGTCGGGGACGCCGGCCAGGGCGCCGTGGTTGGGCACGTTGACCTGAAACTGGCCTTCATTGTCGTTTACCAGGCCGTCGATGATCGGAACCTGCTGCTCGTGCGTCTTTTCCGAGCCGAAGGCTTCGATCAAGCTGGTGGAGGGGTCGCTGGTCAGTTTGGTCATCTGGGCGACGCGTTTTTCCAGATTTTCGACAAAGTAGGGCCGGGCGAGATGGGTGTCGGGTCCGCCCCAGGGTTGGGGGAACCACCACTTTTTGGTGTCGATGTCGGTATGGTACCACCAGGCACCGCGGCGGGGTGTGTCACCGATGGGCATGAGACCAAACATACGATACATATGGATGGTGCCGCGGCTCATCTGGATATCGTGGGTGCGCTCGGCTACGTGGGTCTCCCAGTAGTTTTCGCCTTCTTCCGCGATCCACTTTTCGAGAATCGGGTAGGCGTCTTCGCCCTTGTAGTAGAAGTGGGTGAGCCAGATGTTGTGATTGAGGCCCGGCGCTTGCCAGGTGAGGTCTTCAAGGTCGGTAAAGCCGAGTGTTCTGGCGATCTGATGTACGCCATAGTGGCCATGGCAGAGGCCGCAGACTTTGATGCTCGAGGTGCGGGTCATGAGGGTACAGCCCTGATAGACGGGATTGCCGGACTGGATCAGCCAGGCGTCGGGGCAGATTTCCTCCATATCGCCGGTCACGCCGAGCATGAGGTCGAGATTGACGAAGTTGCTCTGACGCATACGTCCGCCGTGATAGTAGCCGTACTTTTCCATCAGCTCACGACCGTCGCGCTGCTTCTGATGGCTGCTGGCAGAGGCGGTGTTGATGACGAAATCGGCGTCCTGGAGGGCATCGTGCCGGTCGGTTGTGCTCTCGAAGCGCAGGTCGGCGCCAAGTTCATTGGCATAGCGTGCGCCGAGCTTATGGATCATATCGAGCCTGTCGGGGTCGATGTCCATGAAGGAGATGAGGCTGCCGCTGAGAGATTCTGTGAGGCAGATGTCCTTGACAAGGCCGAGGGAGAATTGGGCGCTACCGGCGCCGATGACGGTCAGTTTGATTGGGGTGGACATAGAGACTCCTTGTGAAAATTCCTGGTGCACCTGCTTTGGGCACAGAGAGAATTGTAATGGCTGGCAGACGGATCTGTCGGAACTACATGATCGGCATGCCGGGTAAGGCGGATCGAGCAGCGGTCAGGCGGCACGCTTTGGCCGCCTTTCGTTAGGGTCAGAATTTCTTGGCGGTCGCGATTTCGGCGTGCTCGGGCAGATAGGGCACGTCTTTGCGATCCCAGGCGGCGCGGCCTTCTACGGCATGGATTCCCATGAGCTGGCGGCGGTACGGCGTATCGGCCCAGTCGACTATGTGCTGGGGCGGGGGCGTACTGCCCCACTTTTTTACCCAGAAGGGCATGTATCCGTAAATCAGGATGCGGCGGTTGCGTGCGCTGGTGTTGGCCAGGCCGGTATGCCAGCAGAGAACGTTCCAGATAATGGCAGAGCCGGCCTTGCCGACTATCTTTTTCAGCCCCGGCATCTGCTCCAGCGTTTCGCCGACGTACTCGGTTCGGGACGGGTGCGGGTCCCGCTTGTGGCTGCCGGGAACGAGGCTGAAGCAGCCCATGTCGGGCGTCTGATCATCGAGAAAGTAGAAGACTTTGGCCTTGAGCATGAACTGCGGATGGCGCCAGGCAGGCCAGTCTCGATGCCAACCGGTATGGGCATTTGTGCCGGCGTGATGGCAGTGGGCGACCATCTCCATTGTCTGAACGTCAGGCCCGACAGTCTCTTTGAGGATGGGCAGCACAGTCGGATTTTCGGCGATGTCCAGGAAGAGGGGGTCGTACTGGTGAATGTCGCCCATGGTGTGTGCGTCAGGCCCGTTGCCGTAGCCGCCCTTGTAAGTGCCGTTGCGCACGGAATCGGCCCAGGCTGGCTCGGTCTGACCTTGAATGGCCTCGTAGGCGGCCCGAACACGGTCCAAACCGAAGGGTTCAAGCGCGTTTTCTACGATCAGATAGCCCTGCTCGTCAATGTGATCCCGCTGTTCTGGTGTGAACACCTAATTCTCCTTAACATATTGCCGGGTTCTGTACATCGCCCGTGGCCAAAGAGCAGATGGCGATGATGAATGACGTTGGATGGCACCGTCGCCTAGCAAACCGTCGCCTAGCAAGGGGTCCATTCTGTCACACTGTTCTTAAATAGTCGCGAATCAGCAGGGCAGCGGTTGCGCCCTCGCCGGCGGCCGAGGCGACCTGTTTCGTGCTTTCGGCGCGGGCGTCTCCGGCGGCAAAGAGACCGGGGACACTCGACTCCAGTGCGGCTGGAACCCGGTCTACAAAGAGAGGCAGGCGCTCATCCGAATCGTGGGTAAGGTTATGCCCGGTCTCGATGAAACCCCACCTGTTGAGGCGCACGCCGGTCCCCTCGAGGAACCCCGTATTTGGCTGGAGACCGATGAAGACGAAAGCGCCATTTACGGACATGTGCGACTCGGCTTCGGCCTGGTTATTCCATAGCCGCAGCCCGTTCAGTTGCGCCCTGGCGCCGAGGAATTCCTGGACTTCGGTATTCCATCTCACCTCGATCTTCGCATTGCCGGACACCGACTCCTGGATTACCTGACTCGCGTGCAGGGTAGAGCCCCGCACCAGGAGTGTAACCCGCTCGGCGAATTTCGTCAGCAGCAGGCTTTCCTCCGCGGCGCTGTTGCCGCCGCCTATCACGGCCACCTCTCTGTCTCTGTAGAAGGGGCCATCGCAGGTGGCGCAGAAGTGAACACCGGCACCGAGATAGTCGTTTTCGCCGGGCACATCGAGGCGGCGGTAGCGGCTGCCGGTGGCGATCAGGACGGCCTGGGCGCTGTATTCATCGCCGGCGACGGTTTGGATGCGGTGATAGTTGTCCTGGCGCTGAATTGTGGCGACATCCTGGGCCTGCAGGAGCTCGACGCCGAAGCGCTCGGCCTGGGCCCTAAGCCGCTGAGCAAAGTCAAAGCCGTCGACACCGTCCGGGAAGCCGGGCAGGTTGTCCAGTTTCTCAGTGGTCGCGGCCTGGCCGCCAAAGGCGGCGCGCTCGATGATGAGAATGTCGACACCTTCACGGGCCAGGTAGAGGGCCGCGGTCAGGCCGGCAGGGCCGCCGCCGACAACGATCACCGGGTAGTGCTGGCGGCTGGCCTCTGTTTTCAGACCCAGTTTTGCGGCCAGTTCGGCGTTGCTCGGTTCGACGAGCCGGGAACCGTCGGCGAAGAGGATGGTGGGTATGATGCGTTTGCCATCGTTCATCTCGATGACGCGCCGTTCGGCGTCGGCGTCCTCTTCGATGTTTACCCATTGATATGGGATCTGGTGTTCGCCGAGGAACTGTTTGCTGCGGCGGCAGTCGGGGCACCAGAAGGCGCCGTAGACGACAATATCGGATGAAGAATCGGGCATTGGTTTTGCCTTTTTGCTAGGAGCGTATTCGCCCGCTCTTGTCTCCATTCTAAAGAGCAGAGCAATATGCCTACTGCATATTCAGCTACCCTGCTGATCGCTGTTGCGACGGTCGGAGCTGAGGCGACGCGTATTGTTGTCAGCATTGTAGCAGCAGGCCCGCGTATGGGTCAATCAAAAAGCCGGTTGTCGCCTGCGCCGGGTGTTCGGAGAGTATGCGGCCGCCTGACCATTGCTTAGTGTCTTAAATGGGTTTTTCAATGCTTTATGTATGTTTGCAGCAGGAGCTAGTATAGCAAAAAGCTTGGTCGAAAATTAAGCATTATGCTATAGTCCTATTTGTGCGGAGAACTCAGTGTACAGACTGACGATAAAGAAACAGGCCATTAAGGCCCTTTAGAGGATGCCTCGCCAGAGTGCCGAGCGCATTCGTCGGGCATTGGACAGGTTGGCGGAGGACCCCGACCGGCGAGATGTTGACATTGCTCCGCTGGTGGGGCGACCGGGTTTTCGTCTACGTGTTGGCGGATTTCGAGTCATATTTGAGAGAGAAGATAAGGCATGCGCGATCGATGTATTGCGCATCGCTCCACGCGGTCAGGCTTACAGGCAGTAGGAGGACTGTTCTCATGAGCAATCTGCAGATCATTCACGATGACACCGGGCAACCGATGTTTGCCGTGATTCCCTGGCGCGAGTATGTACGCTTGTCGAAAGATGGAGAAACCGAAGCAGATCTGAGTGATGAAGAAATCTATGATCTTGCAGTCGATGAGGGGGGCGAGTCGTTTCCGGTTGAAGTGGTTGACCGGCTCTTGTCAGGTGTAAGCCCGATAAAGGTATATCGCGAGTACCGAGGCATGAGTCAGAAAACGCTGGCAGGGGCAATCAATATCAGCCCGGTCTATCTCTCCCAGATCGAGACGGGTAGGCGCGTGGGCTCTGCCAGGACACTGGCTTCGATTGCACAAGCACTTGAAGTCAGCCTAGACGATCTTGTGTAAACTGTCTGGAACTTTGAGTCAGACTAGCGTCTGGGAGCAACGGTCTTGCAATTTGGTCAATTGATCCGGAGTTCGGCCAGCGCGATGCCGCTTTCGCCGGCGACTGCGTAGAGGAGATAGACGCGGCCGTCTTCCTGGTAGATGCCGGGATCGCGCAGCTGGCGGGCGGGTTGGTGGATGGCGCCGCGCTGCGATGGTTCCAAGGGCAGGTCGACACCTTCGTAGTCGGTTTCCGGCTCCAGGATCGAGAAGGGGGCGGAGGCCTTCCACTCCTTCCAGTCCGGGCGCAGGTCGACGGTGGAGCAGAGGATGTGTTCCGGGCAGTCGCCGGCGCGGGAATAGAAGACGTAGAGGATGTCGTCGCGCAGGAGCAGAGCCGTATGCCGCTGGTCGTGATTGAAGAGGACGGGGCCTGGTTCGAAGTTTGTGCGCCCGTCGCGGCTGCGGAAAATGATACCAGGCATCCCCAGCGCATAGACCCAACCGTCGGCGGTCTCAGGATAGCGGAAGATCCTAAAATAGCTAGGACCGAAGACCTCCTTGCCGGAGTCAAAATTGATACCATCCTCAGAAGTAGCCAACAGTGATCGCTGTCCATTCAGATTGGGAAACCTCTGCTTCAGCGGATCGGCGTCAAGCTCTTGCGGGGGCACAAACGGTCCGTGATAGTACATCAGAATGCGCCGGTTGTTGTTGTCGATATGCAGGTCGGGGCTGGCGATATGGTGGTAGCAGGGGGTCTGTTCCAGTCGCAGCGTGCCTGGCGAGTAAACGGTCCATGGCCCAGTCAGCGCGTCGGCATAGGCCAGGCGGATAGATTTGCCCTGATGGTGGGCGAAATAGAGGTAGTATCGGCCCAGTGGCTTCGGCAGCCAGTCGGGGACGAGCAGGAGTGAGGGCCCGTTGATATTGGCGCCGATGGACTCGTCGAGGGCAGGCTTGATAATGGGGTTGGGGGAAAGGCGCTTTACCTGCATAAATCGTCTCCTGGTGGGCGATACTGCCCGATGCCTACTCCGGTTGTAGGGAAATCGGGCGAGGGGCAGACTGTGCCGCCAGCGTAGCTCATTGGAAAGGCGGACCTCCCGGCGCGTTTCAGGCTGCGCCGGGAAAGGGATATTCGTACCAGTCCAGCAGGCCGAGGGGGGCGGCGGCGCCGGCGTAGAGTATCAGGGATGTGTATTTGTCGGCGAAGATGCGTCCGCCCCCTACGCCGTCGATTACGGCGCCGGAGGGATCGGCGAATTTGGGACCGCCTTCCTTACCTTCCAGGTTTGCCGTCAACGCAGCGAAGGTGTTGGCCGCGACTTTCAGGTAGCGGTCGTCGCCGCTGATGCGCCAGGCGTAGGTGAGCGCTTCCAGCGCATGGGGCGTGGGGGCAGTCCGCTGAAGGGACGGGAGTTCTTTGTAGTAGAAGACGCCGTCCGGTCCGAGACAGTGTTCGATGAGATCATCCATCACCGACACAATCAGGCGCTTGACTCTTTCGTCATCTTCGATGAGCAGATAGCGGGCAAAAGAGCAAACGGTCAGGGAGATCATGAAGGGTACGCGCGGCATGGTGTGGCTGGTATAGGGGGCGAGGAGCGCGCCATATTCGTCATGCCAGTCGAGGAACATCTCGATCAGCTGCTTGGCTTCGTCGCGCCAGCGCTGTTCGCCGGTTCCGAGCCAGAGGCCGACATAGGCGCGCAGGGCCCATCCCCCTTCACGTACGGATGCCTCACCCAGCTGACGCATCGATGGCAAGGCCATGTGGCGGAGGATATTTTCGCCGATTGAGTTGGCCGCGTCCAGGCTTTCCCTGCGACCGGTAAGGAAGTAGTAGTCCAGAAAGCCTTCGGTCCACTCGTGGGAGGGTGTGCATCTTCCGGTGGCGTGGTAGCGGGTGTGGATACGCAGACCGCCGTCTATCAGCGGGTCGGGATGGTGGTGACAGAAGTCTACGTCGAGCCAGTGACGGGCGCTGACGAGGGCGGAGTCGAGGGCGCGGCGCTGGCCGGTGAGGGCATAGTAGAGTGTACAGGCGTGGGGTCGATCGTACTCGTTGTTGACCCAGACGTTTTCGCCGCCACCGCGGCCCTGATTGGTATAGCCGGAATCGGGCGCGTCGCCGAAGTGCATCATGCCGAGGGCTTTGGGGCGTCCATCGTGCAGGTTATTGAGATCCGTATAAAGGCGACGTGGCAGATTCTCGGGGAAATAGGTCTCGATCCAGGTGTTGTTGGCCCGATACCAGTCGACCGGCAGCGAAGGCCGATCCGGGAGTTGGAACTGCAGGCTGCGCTGGCTCAGTTCGTCGAGGGGGGTATCGGGCGCGTGGAAGTGGAGCTGGATGCGGTGTGTCTTGGCCATGCCCTGCAGGATCGGGGCAGTTAGTTCGCCGGCGGGATAGAGCCAGCAGGCGATGCCGTGTGTGTGGCCGTGCAGTTTTTTGGGGAAGTTCTGGTGGGCCTGGTGGATGGAAAGGCAGAGTCCGCCCTGCTCGTCGCGCCAGTCGGTCCAGAAGTCGCCGTAATAGGAGTCGATAAAGTGCTCGTTGGACTGGTAGAGCATCGTTTCGGTGTCCAAGGTCTGTGAGACTTCGTTGTCGCTCTCGGTGATAGAGGTTCGGTACCAGCCTTCGCCGAGAGCGAGTTGGGGCGACTTTTCGGCTGGCGGGGCGGCGAAGTCCAGGCGCAGACTTTGCAGTGTTACTTGGGGAAGGTCCAATGTGTGCAGGAACTGGTGCTCGACTTCGATGTATGGCTTGCCGGCGTAGGCGGTGATGCGGCCGCGCAGGGCCAGGAATTCGGTCCCGTCAGGTTGGAGATGGCGGCCGCGCACGAGAATGACGACACGGAGCGGGCCGGCCTCATCGATCTCCAGCTCGACGGCGCCGCTGCTACTACCGGCCGCGGCGGCATCGGTCTCGATTGTGAATCCGGCGAAAGGTTCGGGCCACGCCGGACCCCCGGCGAGGACGACATCCTGAACGGGGAGGAAACCGTCGCGCGGTACGCGAAAACGGAGGGGCCCGGTGTCGACGAGCAGGCCGTCGGCATCCTCGGTCACCTGCACCTGCTGCGGCGGCTGCGGCGCTGGACCAGAAGCGGTGCGGAAGTTGAGCGTCTTGGACAGGTTACCGGGAAGGTCCGGTTGGAGGTGGACGAGCAGCCACTTGACGCTGCCATCGGACCAGTGGGCGAGGGCACGCTGTTGGGAGGGCAAGGCCTGGCCGTCGTCTTCGATGACAAGATGGGTTGCGTCGGGCAGTTTGCCCTGGGCAAAGGGTATGCTGACGGTGACCGGTTCGGCGGCGCGATCGTACTGGGAGAGCTTCTCGAAATGGAGGGTGCTCACGTTGTATTTTCTCCTTGGCACTGTTCGGTAGCAAGGCTCCGGGAGAAGTGCAGGGAGAGTGCGCCGACCCGGGCAGCCGTTTTGACGGGAAATGGGCGAAGGTGTCTGACAATTACAACGTCAATGCGCGAAATCGTCAAGTGATGTCGTAGCAGGCAGACTGGGCGGGAGCCGCGGGCAGGTCATTGGGATCGGTCAATGACGCGTGATAGAATCCTCACAAAACAGATGAACTATTGCAGCCCGAAGTCTAAAGTGCGGAAAATTCAACCTCTTCTTCTCTTACCCTCTTCATCCTTGGAGTACTCGATATGCCACCCAACGTTCTTTTCCTCATGAGCGACGAGCACCGCGCCGACATTACCGGCTACGAGGGCGATCCGATCGTGCGTACGCCCACGTTGGACGGTCTGGCGGAGACGGGCGTGGTGTTCAGAAATGCTTATGCAGCTTCGCCGATCTGTATACCGGGCCGGCAGGCGATGATGTCGGGCCAGTTTCCGCGCACGTGCGGCTGCGAGATTTTTGCCCAGGACCTGCCGGTGGGCCACATGACGTTTGCGCGCCGTTTCAGCCAGTACGCGTATCACACGGTGGCGGCAGGCAAGCTGCATCACACGGGGACGGACCAGATGCAGGGTTGGAGCCAGCGCATCGGTTCGGCGATGCAGGTGGGCCCGCATTTTGTCGCCGACCGGGATGAGGACTCGTTTGCGCGTCACACGAGAGGGCTGTCTTCGGTGAAATGGAGCGACACGAAGGAGGTGCTGCGGGCGGGCGTGGGACACTCGCCGCACATCATCCAGGACGAGTACGCATTGACCGGCGCGCTCGACTGCGTTGAACAGTACTTTGCCGACCCGTACTACGACCGGCAGCAGCCGGACCGGCCTCTTATGCTGAAGCTGAGCCTGAATCAACCGCACTACCCATACTTCACAAGTGAAGAGAAGTTCACTTACTATTTGAACCGGGTGGAGCCGTTTCTGGATGAGCAGGTGTTCGACCATCCTTTTCTGGGGCAGAAGCAGGTGCGGCCGGGCGTTGATGCCTCGCCGCGGGAGTTGCGTCGGGCCGTGGCAGGCTATTATGGGATGATCGAGAGGATGGACGAGATGTACGGCTCGCTGTTGCGCGCGTTGGAGCATGTGGGCCAGGATCTTGACGACTGGATCATCGTTTACACGAGCGACCACGGCGAGATGCTGGGCGAGCACGGCATCTGGGAGAAGCAGAAGTTTTTTGAGGCGAGCGCGCGCGTGCCGCTGATCATCCGCTGGCCCAAATCATTTGGCGGGGGCAGGGTGGTTGAGGAAAACGTCAACCTGTGCGACCTGTTCGCCACGCTGTGCGATCTGTGCGAGATCCCAATTCCGGAGGGGCTGGACAGCCGCAGTTTGGCGCCGCTTATGCGGGGCAACGGGGGAGACTGGCGCAACGAAAGCGTCAGCCAGTTCGGGGCGCGCAACCTGATGATCAAGTGGGATGACCTGAAGTATCAGTATTACGGCGAAGAGATGCCGGAGGTGCTGTTTGATCTGGAACGGGATCCTTCGGAGCGGCAGAATTTCATCGACGAGAGCCGGTATGCCGAGGTGCTGACGAAGTTCCGACAGAGACGGTTCGAGTTGGGGTTCGGGCCCGGGGCGCAGGAGGGGTATGTGAATGCGGGGTATTGAGGAAGTTTGAGGTCCAGGTTTAGCCCAAGCGTTTAGCGTATCTACCGCCTTGCTGCGCAAAGCGATCTGCTTGCGACAAGAGAGAATGAGGGCACTGCCGTGTTCGCTTTGACACAAAACCTGATGCAATCGGCAGCCTGATGTCTGGAGAATGTACGATGCTGAAGAGGAGGACCCAGGACGAATTTATTCTCGAAACTCCAGTTGCGGAGGGGGAGACGTTTACTGAAAGTGATCCCTGGCGGGTGTTTCGCATTATGGGGGAGTTTGTCGAGGGCTTCGACACGCTGGCGGGCCTGGGCGCTGCGGTCTCGATTTTCGGTTCAGCGCGCACGCAGCCGGACGATCCCCACTATGCGGCGGCTGTGGAGACGGCGCGGTTGTTGGCGGGGTCCGGGCTGACGGTTATCACGGGCGGCGGGCCGGGCATCATGGAGGCGGGCAATAGGGGTGCGCAGCCGGAGGAAGGCGCCTCGGTCGGCCTGGGCATCGAGCTGCCCTTTGAGCAGGGGGTGAACGAATATGTCGACATTGGAATCGAATTCCGTTATTTCTTTGTGCGCAAGATGAATTTCGTCAAGTATTCGCAGGGGTTTGTCATCTTTCCGGGTGGGTTCGGGACGCTGGATGAGCTGTTTGAAGCATTGACGCTGATCCAGACCGGCAAGATCAGGCAGTTCCCGGTGGTCCTTTATAACTCCGACTATTGGCGAGGCCTGCTGGAGTGGCTGCGCAGTTCGATGCTGGCGGAAGGGAACATATCTGCCCCTGATCTCGAACTGATGCGGCTGGCTGATTCGCCGCAGGAGGTCCATGAGCTGATTATGCAGGGACTTTCAGAGCAGGCCAGCTGGTGCGAGAAGTCGGCTGAGGCCGCGCGCGCGGCGACACGGCTGGCTCTGGAGGTGAGCAGATAGATGGCACGCAGGCGCAAGGGGTTGAACCGTCATCAGAAGGCGGCTTTCAGGGGCGGGGAGCACCGGGTGCGGGGCGAGGCGGTCCAGCGCCTTATCGAGATGGCATACAGTGAGGACGTTGGCGAACGGCTGCATGCGGCTGAAAACCTCTGTCCCTGCCATGTGCGCAAGCGGGTTGAGGCGGCCTGGGAGGCACTCTACAGGTTGATGCAGGATGCGGATGTACGGGTGCGGCGGGCGGCATGGCATACGTTGGAGGACGGCGGCTGCCCGAATGACCCGGCGCTCATGCCGATATTTGAACGGGCGGTTGCCAATGAGACGGACAGCCAGGTACGGCGCTGGGTGGAGCGGTTTGCGACGCCGGCGCTGTCGGAGCGCAGCCGGCAGGATGCGCTGCGGGCGGCCTACACGCCGTTCCAGGCTTACGGCCGGTGTGACTTTTGCGGGGGGAAGGGGCTGCGGGTGCGGACCGACTACGAAACGGAACTTAACGGCAGCGGTGGTTCAACTCGTCCTGCCCAGATCTGTCAGCAGTGTGACGGTGGGGCGTCATAGCTTTCCTTCAGCACGCCAACTTCGGTTACAACAGTTCTCAGCTCTATTCCCTTGTCAAGAGCGTTCCAACTCTATCCAATACTGCATCGATAATGCGCACGGGCAGAGCAGTCAGGAATGTTGCGTCTCTGGCTCGCCAGTCCACACTCTTGACCTGATCTGCGAGGATCACTCCCGTCAGCCGTAGCCCTGAAGGAATTGCAACTTCGAAGGGGTATCCCTTTACCTGATTGGTAATCGGACAGAGAATCGCTAGTCCTGTGATACCGTTATAGGAACCAGGTGAGAGTACAATGGCGGGACGTCGGCCCGCCTGTTCGCGTCCAGTCTGCGGGGTAAGATTAACCCAAACGGCATCGCCGCGTTGCGGGACGTACTCAGGCTTAGTTACCATTCTTCACGACCCACCGCCTGCTCCCAATCCACTTCGCCGTGCAAATTCTTCTCCGTGACTTGAGCCAGAAGATCGTCCAATTTCAGACGAGGAGGCGACACTTGCGCAATGACTAACTCTTCTCCTCGCAGTGAAATTCTGACCGGCGAATTGACATCAAGTCCAATCTGAATTGCAAGGGGTTTGGGGATGCGCAGGGCCAAGCTATTGCCCCACTTCTGCACGCGAGTTTCCATTTCATTTTTTCTCCAGAGCTGCTCACACAGAGAGAACAGATTTATAACACTTCTGTTTTCGTAGATACAATGAGTATACAATATGCGACGGTTTCCGCCAAGGTTTGGAACCGTAGCGCATACACAGAATGCGCAATGTTTCGTTGACATTTTGGAGAGGCCGTTCAAACATTGACATGAAGGGAATGGCTGCAGGCCTGTCGGGATGTCTCTGGCTTGACTCTTGGCGTAGACAAGACCGATGAATTGGCGAAGTCACGTGAAGGGGCGCGAAGAACACCTTTTTTAGCCACGGCGGGCCACGGAGGATCACGGAGAACACCTTTTTTGATACGCGAAGGCAGGCGAAGGGTCGCGAAGAACGCCGGTGGTGCGTGGTCGGTGGCTTGGGACGGACAAGGGGGAGCAGACACTGTTGGCTAGACACGATGCTGGGGGAGAATGAACACGGTGGCTAGCAAGGGCGGGGCGTTGCGGGGGCGCAGCCCCTGCACAAGAGAGGGCCGAAGGCCCGAACGCCCAACTGCAGTGGTCAGTGGTTAGTGGTTAGTGGTCAGTGACTGCGGCGATGGAATGGGGGGTTGAAGGGGTGAATTTGCTCAGGCTGGGAAGTCTCCCTCTCGGTTTGGCGGGTCGAGGGGGCTTTGGACGGCGATTTCTGTTGGCGGGGGCCTCTTTGTGGGCGGGCGCGGGGGACATTGGGGAAGGAGGGGCAGTCTCTCGATTTGGAATCTGTCTTCTTCATATATATAATGGCGCTTGTCGCAGAAAAAGAATTTGTCTATCGTCACATTTACGTTTCGTCCCCCGCAGGCGTACGTAGTAATCTGCACAAAGACGAGCAACTCCTCAAGCATTGTAGTTACAATCTTACATAATCGTTTCTAAGTTGAAGCTGATATGAATTGCGCGCGGCTGATTGGCGGGCAATCCAGGGAGATCAGGCATGGGGCGCAGAGTCATTGACTTGAGCATGCCCGTACATAACGACATGGTGGTCTTCCCGCGGGTGACTCGCCCGACGTTATTGATGTATGAGGACTGGGAGGGTTTTGCGAGCGGCATCGGGGCGGCGGAGCATGGCGTTACGTCGCTGACGGCGCATTACCTTACTATTCTTGGGGACCATGTTGGGACGCACATCGATGCGTTGAAGCACCTGGTTCCCGGTAAGCCGGGGCCGGAAGGGATTCCGCTGGCGTACTGCTACGGCGATGGCGTTCTACTGGATTTCCGGCACAAGGAGAACGGGGCCGGCATCACAGTCGCCGATATGGAAGAGGCGGTGCGGAGGATAGATTACGAGATCAAGCCGCTGGATCTCGTGCTGATCTGGACTGGGGCGGGCAGTTACAACGATGAGGACAGGTATCTGAGCGAGCACAGCGGCATGACCCGCGAGGCGACGCTATGGCTGATCGAACGCGGGGTGAAGGTGATGGGCATTGACGCGGTGACGTTTGACCCGCCGGTGTGGGCGATGTTTGAGCGCAAGCAGTTCTGGGAAGCTCATCGCGTCATGTACGAGCATGAGTACTATCATGTTGAGAACCTCTGCAATCTGGAGCAGATTCCGCGGGCGCACGGCTTCACGCTCTCGATGCTGCCGGTGAAGTGGGTGGGGTCGACGGGTGCGCCGGTGCGGGCGGTTGCGATTGTGGAGGATTGAACAGGTTGCATTGTGCCGGATTCGAGGTCGATTCCGAGGGAGGGTTGGTTCCGCCTTAGAGGGCGACGTGATTTCAGTCCACGACGGACTCATATGGAAGGCAAGTTCAAGTCGTAGCATGAATTCGTACCACGCTGAAGTCTGTAATTCACTTTAACCTTCATTTCAAGGAGAAAAGCATGAACAAGCTCAGCAGACGATCATTTCTTCGGTCGGTAGGGATGGCCGGCGCCGGCGTCGCGCTGGCGGCCTGCGCGGCACCTGCCGCGCCCGCGGCTCAGGATTCTGACGGCGATGATATGGCCGGCGACGGCATGACCGGCGACCTGCAGATCTGGGTCCAGCATTATACGCCGACGGAGAGCATGGAGCAGGGCCCCAACAATCCTCTGCCTCACAACATGATTCAGGTCATCTCGGATGAGTACATGGCAGATCATCCTGGGGCCACGATCGAGATTATCAGGAAGCCGGACAATCTGGCTTCGCATGAGTGGATCGTCACGCAGCAGGCCGGCGGCACAATTCCTCACATCGTCTGGACGCACTCCTTCTGGACGCAGGATGAGATTGACAAGAACTGGTGGATTGCGCTGGATCCGTTCTTCGAGCAGCCCAACCCCTACGTCGCGGCGGGAGACCCGGGCAGCGAGCGCTGGCTGGACCAGTTCTACGAAATTCCCACAGAGGCCAAGCGCGGGCCGGACGGCAAGCACTATGTCGTACCGATCGACCTGGTGACGACGTTCTTCTTCTTTAACCAGAACGTTTTCGACGAGCATGGCCTGTCGGCTCCGAGCACATACGGTGAGTGGATCGAGGTGCAGGAGGCGCTACTGACGACTGATACTATTCCCAATGCAAGGCTGGCCTGGTACGAGTCGCAGGTTGGCGCGATGCTCTACGCCAAGAAGGACGACATAATCAACGCTGACGGCGGCGTTGCCTCGCTGGAAGAGGTCGGCTGCGCGATGAAGAACGGGCTCTACAGCGCCACAGACCCCGAATATGGGGACTGGTTCCGGCTGGTCAAGCAGTTGATTCCCTATCTGGCGCCGGACTGGGCGGCAGAGGGTGCGGACTTCAACCGCAAGTTCCTCCAAAAAGATGTGGGTGTATTTGAAGACGGCAGTTGGCGCTTCGGCTATCTCAAGGCCGATCCACTGGTCGATTTCGAGTGGAGCACATTCTACGCACCTACCATTACCGAGGCGGATTCGCCGTATGCGATTGGCGAGGCAGCTCCTCCGATCGGCGGCGCCACCGCAGCTCAGTGGGCGCTGGCAACCAAGACGGAGCAGGATGGAATTGTGCCGCTGGCGGTGGACTTCCTTCGCTACGTGACTGCTCCCCAAAACGCAGGCCGGATGATTTCGGAGACGGGCACGTTCCTGCCCAATATCAAGGGCGTTGACGTCAATCCCGATCTGAAGGAACCGTTGCGCGCCATCACCGAAGGGTTGGGCGAGGCCGGCATGGTTACCTATCCCGACAAGATTGGCACGGAACAGCGCGAGAAGATTGCGGCCATCTGGACCGACTTCAAGTTGGACGTCGTAACGCAGGACGAGGCCGCAGAGAAGATCAATGAGTTGCTGCTCGAGTATGCCGACGAGGCGATTGAGAAGAATGGCTGGGACTGCGGTTGATCGTTTTTAGTAGTCAGTTTTTAGTAGTCAGTTTTTAGTTTTTGGTGAGCTTCAACTTGCTGAAGATGTTTGCTAAGGGCTAGAAACCCAAGGCCCATAAGAGCGGGTGGGTTCCACGGCGAGATGCTTGTGGAGCCCACCTGCACCGTGGAAACGGGAAAAGCGCTATGACAACGGAAGAGATTCGCGCACCTGCTTCACATGCTACGGCCGCGAGACCGGCGGTACCGCAGGAAAGGCAGGCCACGCTCGGGCAACGTATCTATCGTTACCGGTTCGTTTACCTGATGCTGGTCCCCACTTTTGCGCTGTTGCTGACCTTCAACTATTACCCGGCCTTTATGGGGCTATACCGGGCCTTTTTCAAGTGGGATATCGGCCTGCAGCCGGAGTTTCTGGGGTTGGGGAACTTCGAGAAGCTTTTCATCAGGGATGATACTTTCATCAAGTCGCTTCGCCATGTGAGTTTGCTTACTTCATGGCGGGTGATCAGTGCTGTGACGTTTCCCTTCATTGTCGCTGAACTGATCTTCAATTTGCGGAGCAATGTACACAAGTACTCGTATCGCGTCCTGACGATTCTGCCGGCGGTGGTGCCGGGCATCGTCATTTTGTTGCTGTGGCAATTCATCTATGACGGCACGCACGGCCTTTTGAACGCCTTCCTGGAGGGGGTCGGACTGGAGGACTGGCAGCGGCCGTGGCTTGGCAGCCCGAAGACGGCGCTCTATGCGGTTACGTTCATGGGGTTCCCGTGGGTGGGCGGTGTGACCGTGCTTATCTATCTGGCGGGGCTGCAGGGCATTTCAGATGAGGTGATAGACAGCTCGCTGGTAGACGGATGCTCCGGTCTGCGGCGAATCTTTTCGATCGACATTCCTCTTATTCTCGGTCAGTTCAAGTTGATCATCGTGTTGGCGGTCATTGGGGGCCTGCAGGGGTGGGTGGCTGTTTTTGTGATGACGGCCGGCGGGCCGGGGACGGCGAGCATGGTGCCCGGCCTATGGATGTACAACAACGCATTTTTGTGGAACAAGATGGGTTACGCGTCGGCGATCGGCATGTTTTTGTTTGTGCTGATTATGGGTCTGACGATCTTGAATGTGAAGTTCGTCAAGACTGGTGACTATTGAGTGGTGGGCGCGAGGTTCGTGAACAGGAGTTGCCGGGGCACCGGCCAGGGATAGGATTTGGGTCACCCGGACGACAGGAGAATTGAGCGATGACAGTACTGGAAGGACAACCGCAACCGGTGCAACGTATGTCGATGGGCGCCGGCTGGCGCCGTGCCTGGCGCACGGGGGATTGGTGGCGCCACCTGGGTCTGGGCGTCTTCCTGTTTTTCATGTTCCTGCCGTTCATCATCACGATAATCATTTCGTTCAAGGATATCCCGCAGTTTGACCATTACCCGTTCACTGTCACGTTTCCGCTCCACCCCGATAACTATCTTGAAGCCTGGCGCATCGTCTCCCGCTACATTTTGAACAGCATAATCACCAGTGGCACGTCGGTGGTTGGCATGGTTATTCTGGCGGCGATTGCAGCGTGGGCATTTGCCCGCTATCCTTTCCCGGGGAGAGAAATCTTCTTTTTCGGCGTGTTGGCCCTGTTGATGGTGCCGGGGGAACTTACCCTGATTCCGGCTTTTCTGCTGGTCAAGGACCTCGGTCTCCTGAACACCCGCTGGGTGTTGATTGCCCCTTACATTGCGGGCGGGCAGGTTTTTGCCATCTTCATCCTGCGGCAGTTTTTCCAAGCTCTGTCGGGAGAGATGTTTGAAGCGGCGCGGATCGACGGCGCCACCGAATTGCAGGTATTCCGTCACATTGGCATCCCGCTGTCGCAGTCGATTTTGGGCGTCGTCGCAATTATGCACGTTCTGAGCACATGGAACGATGTTATCTGGCCCCTGGTTACACTCCGCAGTAATGAGCTGATGACCCTGACCATCGGACTCTACGCATTTCGAACGGCCTGGTACACGATCTGGGGTCCTCTGATGGCGGGTTATGTAATCGCTTCGATTCCTCTCATCATCCTATTCGCATTTACAAGCCGCCTGTTTGTCGAAGGGCTTAGCTCCGGCGCCATCAAGATGTAAGCTGCTTGGGAGCGCTGCGGTCTCTCCTGCACATTTCAATGCGTTCCATTAACAGCTATCTTGGCCTATGGAGAATCGCTCTCCGGCGTTTCAGTTCCGAACCGGTGCTGACACTTTGTCTTCTGCTCGGTTGGAGCGTGGTGGTGGCGCTGGCATCGGCGCCGCCGATGTACACTGACGCGGCCAACCGCTCCTTGCTGCAACACGAGTTGCAGACCGTACCGAACCGCTCCGCATTCTCCTTTTTTTATCACTATGTGAAGGGCTCAAGCGTCGAAGGCGCCGATTGGGAGGCGTATCATCTCCTGAATCAGTACATGGAGACCCGCTACAACCAGGACCTGGGGCTTCCGCACCGGTCGGACATGCACTATGTCAAGAGCGATCTCTTGCAAGTGTTTCCTGTGCGCGACGGCCAGTATGAGGTGCGGGACAAGCCTCTATTGCGCGGCTACCTGGGCTTTATCGACCGCCTTGAAGAGTACGTTTCCGTTGCCGAGGGCGAATTCCCCGCGCAGGGAAGCGCCGAGGGGAGCAGCAGCGATGTCGTCGACGTTCTCGTCAGCGAGGAATTTGCGGTGGAGGCTGGAATGCAGGTGGGCGAGAGGTATACTCTCTTCGACCCGAGCGCGCGCACAACGACCGGCAACACCGTGCGGTTGGAGATTCCGATACGAATTGCAGGGGTTTGGATTGCCCGCCCAGAAGGCGACGCAACCTGGCATTTGCCGCCGTTGTCCTTCGCGAACGTCTTCCTCGTTCCAGAAAGCACCTATATCAGCGGGATCGGGGCGAGAGTTCCGCACGCCTTGAACGATGTCGGCTGGTACAAGGTTGTTGACGGCGACTCGGTTCGCGCGGAGGACGTGAACCGCTTCCTGGGCCGAGTCAATCGTGTCGACCGGCAGATCAAGAGCCGGGTGGCGACGACGTATCTAGAACTTTCGCCGGTTTCGGCGCTGAGGCGGTACCGGCTCGTCGCTTCGACGCAGGCGATTCTGCTGCTGCTTTTCAGCATTCCCATTTTAGGGCTTGTACTCTACTTCATTGTTCTGATCGCCGACAGCATGGTAAAGCGGCAGCAGATAGAGATTTCGATCCTCAAGAGCCGGGGGGCAACGACCGGTCAGATTTTCTCAATCTATCTGCTGCAAGGCGCTACGTTGGGGCTCGTTGCGCTGGCAGTCGGCCCTATGTTGGGGAAGGTGGTGGCGCAGTTCATAGGCGGGACGCGCTATTTCATGACATTTGAGGCGCAGACGCCGCTCCAGATTGAGACAACAGCGACAAGTATGACGTATACGGTTGTCGCGATCGGCGGTGCCCTCTTTGCGACGGTGCTGCCGGCCCTGGGGGCGGCGCGGCTGGCGATTGTCGAAGCCAAGCAGGAGATAAGCAGACGACAGCGCCGCTCCTTCTGGGAGCGATCGTATCTTGACTTTCTGCTGCTGGGCGTTGCGGGCTACGGCTACTACATGCTGAGGACGCAGGGACGGATCGCCTTTTTGCAGGCCGATGTTCCCGCGGACCCGCTGGACAACCCACTGCTGTTTCTGGCGCCGGCGTTGTTCATTCTGGCGGTTGCCCTCGTGGCCGTCCGCCTCTTCCCGATTATCGCATTAGTTCTGAGTATGTTGTGGGCGCGCCTGGGCGGAATCTCGATGCTGCTGGCGTTCTACAATCTGGCGCGCACGGGCAGAATCTATACCAGTTTATTGCTGCTGCTCATCTTGACGACAAGCCTTGGCACTTTCACGGCGTCGATGGCACGCACGCTGGATGCCAACCTGGTGGCGCGCATTTTTTTCGAGGTTGGCGCGGATGTCACGCTGACCGAGGGGGCGGCGCTGCGGATTCTTCCCTCCGAGGACGGTCGTCCGGTAGAAGAGGGTGAAGAGGAGTTTGTCTGGATAAATATGCCTGTGGACGATCACAGGCAGGCGCCGGGGGTGAGGGCGGCGACCCGCATTGGCGAGTTCCCCGTCTCCACGCGCGTCGGCAGCAGGTTGGTCAGCGGCAGGCTTTTCGGCATCGACCGCAGCCAGTTCCCGGAAGTTGCCTATTTCCGGCCGGACTTTGCGAACGACTCCCTTGGGTCGCTCATGAACGCGCTGGCCGTGGCGTATGGCGGCGTTATTGTCAGCCAGTCGATGATGGATGCTCTGGGCCTACAGGTTGGCGACACGATCGCGCTGAGCGGGCTCGTCTCCGCCAGCAATGCGACGTTTGATTTTCAGATCGTGGGGGCAATGGAGCTGTTTCCGACCGTCTACCCGGAGGACGGCGAGTTCTTTGTCGCCAACCTGGACTACATCTTTTCCCTGCTTGGCCACGAGGTGCCATACAGGGTTTGGCTGGCCACGGAGGAAGCGATAGATCCGGAGTTGCTGGCAAGTTCTTTGGACGATATTGGTTACAGGATTCTTGCCATGGAAGACGCGCATTCGGAGCTGGCGGAGGCGCAGGCAAGGCCGGCCCGGGTCGGACTGTTCGGTTTCTTATCGGTCGGCTTCATCGCTGTGGCCCTGCTGAGTATGTTAGCGTTGGTGATCTATTCGGCGCTGTCGTTCCGCCAGCGTTTCATTCAGCTGGGCATATTGCGAGCGATGGGTCTTTCGACCAGCCAGCTTGTCTTTTCACTCGGCGGCGAACAGGTGACAGTTACGACGGCGGGCATTGCCGCGGGCAGTTACCTGGGGCTGCTGAGCAGTTATCTTTTCATACCCTTTTACCAGATTGGGTACGATCAGGCGGACCTGGTCCCGCCATTTGTCGTGCAGATCGCGTGGGACGATGTAGCGCAGCTGGTGTTGGCGATGCTGATCATGGTATTGGTGGCCGCGGTGGGCACGCTCTGGCTGCTGGTGCGGATGAAGACTTTCCAGGCGGTTAAGATGGGCGAGGCACTTGCCTGACATTTAACGGCGGCGCGTGAATGCGGGCCCTGTAAGCAGTACCCAGAGAGGAGCGCTTATGAAAGTTGGCCTTGACGCCCTGACACTGAAGGCTGTAAGCCTTGATCCGTTGGAGCTCCTGGAGCTGACGAGGGCCCACGGTCTGGAGGGCCTGCATTTTTCGGCGAGGCTTCTGCAGGGCCGCGACGATGATTATTTGGACAAGCTCGCTGCCGAAGCACAGGCCCATGGCCTTTATCTGGAACTGGCGGGCGCGGGAGTTAATCCCGGACAGAGCGGGCGGACCGTTGCCGAAATGGTGGAAGAATGGAAACCTCTTTTCCCGCTGGCCAGGAGGTTGAACGCGCCGTTCCTGAATACCTGTTTTGGTCTGCTCAAGGAGCGCACGTTTTCTGCGCCGACACTGGCAGAACAGATCGTTCTGACGATCGAGGTATTACGCGAGTTGAGCCTGATGGCTGCAGACTTCGACGTGATGATCACGATGGAGCTGCATGTCGATCTGACTTCGCTGGAGCTTGTGCACATCATTGAAGCGGTGGATTCGGCGCACGTACGCGCCAACCTGGATACGGCCAATGCACTGGGGTTGCTGGAGGATCCCGTGGACGCGGCGCGGGCGCTGGCGCCTTATGTGCATACGACACATTTCAAAGACTCGTGCATCTATCCCACTGAGGAAGGGTATAACTGGCAGGGGGGCGCGCCGCTGGGGCGCGGCCTGGTCGATCTGCCGGCGGTGGTGGAGATTCTCTACCAGGCCAATCCAAACGTTCATTTGAACATTGAGGACAGCGGGGGTTTCATCCCGATTCCGATGTATGACGAGGCTTTTCTCGAGAGCTTCACCGATCTGACGCCGACCCGCATGGCCCGCTTTGTGCGGCATCTGTGGCGCGGGGAGCAGCAGGTAAGGGCCGGCCTCCATCCGCGTCCGGAGGAGGGCAAGGATATGGATTGGGCCACGGTCATTCCGGCCCGGCTTCAGTACAATGTTGACTATGCGCGGCGTCTGCGCGACGAGACGGTGGCACGCTTCGGGGATGCCAAGCGCAGCGAATCGTGACCGGCACGGGTATTTGGGCACTGACTTCCACCAGGGGAAATTCCAATGACAGATTATAAAGCCGCGGTGATCGGGTGCGGGCGGATGGCGCGGGGGCACATGCAGGCGTACAAGGAGTTGGGCATTCCGATCGTGGCTGGGGCCGATATCTCTGAAGATGCTCTGCAGGCTCTCGCGGAGGAGACGGGCGCTGAGGGGTTGTTCACCGACTACAGGAGGATGCTGGCTGAAGTAAAGCCGGATTTGGTGTCGGTGGTGACGCACGATGCGTTGCACTGCGAGATGGTGGTGGCCGCGGCGCAGGCAGGGACGAAGGGCATCGTGTGCGAAAAGCCGATGGCGATGGATTTAGCAGAAGCTGACGAGATGCTGGCGGCCTGCCGGGCGTCCGGCTCACGGCTGACGATCAGCCACCAGCGCTATTATATGCCTCAGTACGCGCGTGCCCGTGAGTTGATTGCCGACGGCGCGATTGGGCGCGTGGTCTCGGCTGAGGCTTCGCTCAAGGCCGGTTGCCTGATGACGGACGGGACGCACACGATCCATATGCTGCTGGCGTTGCTGGGCGAGCCGGAAGTGGACCATTTGCTGGGGCAGGTGGACGGGCATGAAGGCTATGAGTATTACGGTCACCGCTGCGAAAATGCGGGCATTGCCTTCCTGGCGTTTACGAACCAGGTTAGAGCCAGCATGGTCTGGGGCTGGATGGCGCGCGAGGCGGCGCGAGAAGGTGGGGTCAGGCGGCAGCAGTCGTTGGATCCGAGCTGGGACGACGAGCGCCATCGTTACCACCATTTCATCATTCACGGCGACGGAGGCAGGCTGGAAGTCTACGGTGACGTATTCAAAATCACGGATATCGAGTCGACGCCTGCGGTGCGCATCTTCCGGGGCAGCGAAATCGAGGACATTGAGATTGAATGGCCGGCGCCTGTGAGCGCAATTGGGCTCGAAATCAAGGACTTGATGGAGACGATCGAGA
Organism: Caldilineaceae bacterium; assembly: GCA_958295845.1. GTDB lineage: Bacteria > Chloroflexota > Anaerolineae > Caldilineales > Caldilineaceae > Bin5. The sequence goes on along the minus strand of OY282376.1, from coordinate 882,976 downwards.
CGGGGGCGCCCCATCCGTTGGATGGCGAGAACGGCCGCAAGATCACCGAGGTGATGATCGGCATCTATGAGTCGGCGCGGCGGCGTTCCATCGTCAAATTCCCGGTCGAGGTGCGGGATAATCCATTTCTGGCGATGTGCGAGACTGGGGATTTTCCTCCGCAAGGGGACGAGACCGGGCGACACGTCTCACCGAACCCGCGGGAAAGATGGCGAGTCAGACGGGAATCATAGGACGAAAAAAGGAGTTTAGAGATGGGCATTCTGCAAGGAAAGGTTGCGCTGGTAACGGGTGGGCGCCGAGGGATAGGGCGAGGCATCTGCCTGGCGATGGCGGCGGAGGGGGCCGATGTGGCCGTCAATGATGTCGAGGGCGCGGGACAGGCCGAGGCGGTCGCGCAGGAAGTTCGCGATTTGGGTGGCCGCGCGGTCGTGGCTATGGCTGATGTTGCTCAGCCCGACCAGGTACAGGCGATGGTGGACGGGGTGGTTGCGGAGTTGGGCGGGCTGGATATTCTGGTGAACAATGCCGGCGTGGAGTCGATCGTTCCCTTCCTGGAGATAACGCCGGAGGAGTGGGAGCGTGTGACCAACATCAACCTGCGGGGCGAGTTTCTGTGTGCGCAGGCGGCGGTGCGGCAGATGATCGCCGGTGGGAAGGGCGGCGCAATCGTCAACATCGGGTCGGTACAGGCGGGGATGGTGTTGCCGGGGCGGGCGCATTATGCGCCGAGTAAACGGGGCGTGGAGGCACTCACGGCGAATCTGGCGGTTGAACTGGCCGAGCACAACATTCGCGTCAACTGTATCAATCCCGGGCTGATCGACACGGACATGACGAGCTGGGTGATGAAGGACCCTGAGATCCTGCCGGTTGTATTGGAGAGTATCGCGCTCAAACGTGCGGGCGATCCGGATGAAATCGGGCAAGTGGCGGCGTTTCTCGCTTCGGACAAGGCCAGCTATGTGACGGGGCAGTCGCTATATGTGGACGGTGGATTCCGCATCATGTAGAGCGCCGGTGGCAGGCGGCCAGCAGTACAACCGAACGTTTTTTGTGAGGAGAGGACCATGAAGATTGGCCATACTGGAATCACCTGGGGAATTCCAGGTGATGTTGAGGAGGCGTACCGGGATACTGCCGAATTGGGGTATCAGGGATTTGAGACCTTTGCATTCATAATTCTCGAACTGAACAAAAGCAGGCCGGGGGGATATCGCGGTCTGGTCGACAGTTTCGGCATCCCAACGGCTGCAGCCTACTGCTATAAGGAGTGGATCAACCCGGAGACAGCGGCCGCCGATCAGGAGAGCGCCCGCCGGGAGGCGGATGGGCTGCGCGCTCTGCCTGGGGGTGAGACGCTGGTACTGCAGGGCGGTCCGCGTCCTGCGGACGGTTATACGCCGGACCAGTTCCGACGACTGGCCGACGCGTTGAATCAGATCGGAGAGTATTGCCATCAGAACGGGCTCGCGGTCGGGCTGCACCCGCACACGGGGACGGCTATCGAGACGCGTGAGGACATCGACACGATTATGGAGCTGGTCGATGCGTCGCTGATTGGATTTGCGCCGGATACGGGGCAGATCGCAAAGGGAGGCAGCGATATTCTGGAGGTGATGCACACGTACCGGGACCGCATCGTTCACGTTCATCTGAAGGACTGGAATGGGAGCTACGAGCGGGATGGCGACGGCAAGGAGATCGACCGCAGCGGCTATGTGAACTACGAGCCGATCGGTAATGGGATTCTGCCCATGCCTGAGATCTTTGCCATTCTGGCGGAGAACGGCGGATTTGACGGGTGGATCAATGTTGAATTGGACGGGACGGCACGGGCGCCGCGGCCGGCGCGAGAGGCGGCGAGAATGAGTCGTCAGTATCTTGAATCTTTGCTCGGCAGTAATGCCGCCCAGACCTCGTGAGGAGCGAAGGGAGAGGGGCTGCCTGAGAAAAGGATTTTTGCAGGAGAAGGAGATAGCTGGAAGCGTAACATGAAGACCAGTTTCGTAGACGCCCTGATTGAAGATGATCTGGATTCATTGCGTGCCGCTCCCAAAGTCGACCTGCACTGCCACGCTTATTTCAGCACACGTCGCAAGAACCTGGAAGCACGTCTGGGCTGCAGGCTGGAGCCCCCTCCGGCCAAGATGAATAAGCTGGGGGGAATGATTGTATACGCTATGGACGTTCTGGACCCCCACTTGCGAAACCGCGAGACGATCGAGTTCGTGGTGGAAGCTGCGGTGCGCGACGCGATCGAAGACGGCGTAGTTGTGCTGGAGATGAGCATCGACGTGCGACGCGCCGCGTATTATGCAGATGGTCTGGCGGGGGTCGTCAGGCATATCGGGGCGCTGGCCGCGCGGTACCGTCCGCAGATTAGTTTTCGCCCGGAGCTAGGTATTCCCCGTCACGCAGCGGCCGACCCGGAGCTGATGTCGCGGGCGTATGAAGCAGTTGAGTTGGGGTTTTTTCAGTCGATTGACCTGTACGACCACCAGGAGGGGTGTGCGCCGGAGGAGGTCGAGGCGTTGTACGCGAAGGCGGGGGCGGCGGGCATGAAACTGAAAGCGCATGTCGGCGAGTTCGGGGGCGCGGAGGAGATTCGGCGGACGGTTGAACTGCTGGCGCTGGAGGAGGTCCAGCACGGTATTGGCGCGGCCGAGTCGGTCGAGGTCATGCGCTGGCTGGCGGAGAATCGGATTCGACTGAATGTGTGCCCGACGAGCAATGTGATGCTGGATGCGGCGTCTGACATGGCGAGTCACCCGATCCGTCTTCTGTTTGACAACGGTGTGCCGGTGACGGTCAACTCTGACGACCCGATGATCTTCGACCAGAGCGTTACTGACGAGTATCGCAACCTGTACCAGGCAGGTGTTTTCAGCGCCGACGAGCTGGATGGCATTCGACGGGCGTCGCTCGAGGGCGTCGTCAATCGGGTCGCTCACAATCTTGAACTGTGATAGGCTACCCTCTGTAGGCAACCCCCACACCCACCAGCGGTCACCCGACAGTCCCACCATTTCCCAAATCGCTTAGAGGAGAAAGACGATCATGTATGTCATCATCGCCCCCTTGAAGATCAAGGAAGAGTTTACGGAACGGTTCATCGAAGAGATACTGCTGGACGCCCAGGGTTCGGTGCAACATGAGCCCGGCTGCCTGCGATTTGACGTGATTCGGGATGGCGACGATCCGAACAAGATCTGGCTGTATGAGGTCTATGAGGACGAGGCTGCGTTCCAGGCGCACATGCAGACGCCCCACTTCATCAGGTGGCGGGATACAACCGAAGATTGGGTGGCTGAGCGCCCCGAAGGCAAAGCGATTGGGGCTTCTGTCCTGTGGCCGCCGCGCGAAGATTGGGACGAGTAGCGCTACTCGACGTACACCAAAAGTTGGTCAGTTGCCAGCGCATGGGGAGGAAAACGATGTCCTTTACAACTCGTCCTGTTTTCATGGGCCGCCGCGGTGTCGTCACAGCGGGACATTACCTGGCGGCGGAGGCGGGCGCGCGCATGCTCGATAGAGGGGGCAATGCGATCGACGCCGGTGTGGCGGCCGGTATTGCGCTCAACGTGCTTGAACCGCAGTCGAACGGCATCGGCGGCGAGGTGCCGATCCTGATCTATAGCGCGCGGCAGAAGCAGGCGTACGCGATTAACGGACAGGGCTATGCGCCTAAGGCGGCGACGATAGCTTGGTTCAGGGCGCAGGGCATCAAAATCATACCGGGCGATGGCTTTCTACCGGCGACTGTGCCGGGGGCGTTTGGCTCGTGGACGACTGCGCTGCAAAAGTTTGGGCGCTTGCGACTCAAGGATGTATTGGAGCCAACGATCGAGCTGACGGAAGAAGGGTTTCCGGTCTATCCGGGGCTGCACGGTTCATTGACCAATCTCAAGGAGAAGTTCGAGAACGAATGGCCCAGTTCGGCGCGGGCCTATCTGCCGAACGGGCGGGCGCCGGAGGTGGGCGAGATCCTGGCCAATCCGGATTGGGCAGAGACGTTCAAGGCAACGGTCGACGCCGAGATACGTAACAGCCACCTCGGTCGCGAGGCGGGGATTGCGGCGGCCCGCGACTATTTTTACAAAGGGCCTATCGCCGAAAAGATGGTGGCATTCCAACGCGAGACGAAGGTGCGCGACGCCAGCGGGCAGTGCAACAGCGGTCTGCTGGCAGAAGCCGACTTTCACGAATACGTTACCAAGGTGGAGACACCGGTCACCTTCAATTATCGCGGCTACGATGTGTACAAATGCAACACGTGGTGCCAGGGTCCTGTTTTCCTACAACAGCTGGCGCTGCTTGAAGGCTTTGACCTCGGCGCGTTCGAACACAATTCAGCCGACTATATTCACACGGTGGTCGAAGCGTCCAAGCTGGCATTCGCCGACCGCGAACAGTATTACGGCGATCCGGACTTCGTGAACGTACCGCTCGACCGACTGCTATCGAAGGATTATGCGGCCGCTCGCAGAGAACTGATTGACGCGCAGTGCGCGTCGATGGAATTGCGGCCGGGCGATGCGCCTGCGAGCACGCCCACCCATGCGGAGGCGGATCCGAACGTTTACACGGGGGATACGACGCACGCGGATGCGGTTGATCACGAGGGCAATCTGTTTGCGGCGACGCCCAGCGGCGGCTGGATACCCTCTTCGCCGGTCGTCGAAGGCTTGGGTTTTCCTTTGGGGACGCGGGGGCAGATGTTCTACCTGGACCCGAAGCACGCCAATGCGCTAGTGCCGCGCAAACGGCCGCGTACGACGCTTACGCCATCGCTGGCGACAAAGGACGGCGAACCGTTCATGGCTTTCGGCACGCCGGGCGGCGATAGCCAGGACCAGTGGACGCTGCAGTTCTTCCTCAACGTCATCGACTTTGGCATGAATCTGCAGGAAGCGATCGACGCGCCCAGTTTCCATACCAACCACTTCCCCAACTCGTTTTATCCGCACAATGCCAAGCCGGGCAGCCTTACGCTGGAGGCGCGCGTCCCTGAATCTGTGCGGGACGCGCTGGCGGCGCGCGGCCACAAGGTGACGGTGGGTGGAGAGTGGAACCACGGCAAGGTGCTTGGCATCACGTTCGACCCGAAGAGCGGTCTCATATCGGCCGGCGTCTCGCCGCGTGGGCAGATTGCGTATGCGATGGGGCGGTGAAAGGTCGGTGGTTAGTGGTCGGTGGTCAGTTGTTAGACATGGCAGTCACCAATTTATGCGCAGCAGATAGTTGGAGGTGGGGAATGCAATCGCCACATGGTGTTACGGCTTCGGCTTTTCGGCCGTCGGTGATGGGCAGGAACGGGATGGTTACATCAGGGCAGGCTCTTGCTTCGCAGGCGGGAATACAGGCGCTGATGGCCGGCGGCAATGCGGTGGACGCGGCTATTGCGACGGCGGCCGCGCTGGGCGTGGTTGAGCCGGCAGGTTCCGGGGTCGGCGGCGACGGTTTTATTCTGATCTATTGGGCGGAGACCGGGGAAGTCTCGGCTGTGAACGCGACAGGACCGGCGCCGGGGGCGGCCACGCGCGAACGCTATCTTGAGGACGGCGGAATCCCGATGAAGGGGATCCGGAGCGTCTCGGTGCCGGGGTTGGTTGATGGTTGGCTGCTGGCGCATGAGAGGTACGGGGCGCTGCCGCTGGAGGCGGTCTTCCGGCCGGCGATCTCGCTGTGTGAGGACGGCTTTCCGATCAGCCATCTGCTGGCGAATGGCATGCAGCCTGAACACGAGCGTTTCGCGGCCGATCCGTACACGCGGGCTATATATACCGACGATGGCGCGCCGATCTGCGCGGGCGGATTGCTGCGCAATCGCGACCTCGGTACGACGCTGGGCAAGATCGCGCAGGATGGACGCAAGACTCTATACGAGGGCGAGCTCGCCAGAGCGATAGTAGAATTCAGCCGCGCCCGCGACGGCTTGCTCACTGAAGAGGACCTTGGCAACTACCACGCACACTGGGCGGAGCCGATCCACGTCAACTATCGCGGCTACGAGGTCTACGAGATGCCGCCCAATTCGAGCGGGCATATTCTGCTGCAGGAGTTGAATGTTGTGGAGCTGTTCGATCTGCAGAGTATGGGCTGCAATACGGCCGAAAGCATCCACCTGATGGTGGAGGCCAAGAAACTTGCTTTCGCGGATCGCGAAGCTTACATGGCGGACCCGGAATGGGTCGATATCCCGATGGAGGGGATGCTGTCCAAGTCGTATGCGGCGCAACAGGCCGAGCGCATCGACTTGAAGCGTGCAGCCTTCGATGTTCCGGCTGGGGGGCCAGAAGCGCATGAAGACACGACCTGCTTCTGTACGGCGGATCGGGCGGGAAATCTGGTCTGCATTTTACAGAGCATCCAATCGGGCTTTGGTTCGAGCCTGATCGCGGGCGAGACCGGCATCCTGCTGAACAACCGCATGACCTACTGGCATCTGGAAGAGGGGCATGCGAACTGCCTGATGCCGGGCAAGCGGGTGCGTCATACGATGAATCCCGTCATCATAACCAAGGATGGCAAGCCACTGATTACTTGTGGTACGCCGGGCGCGGATACGCAGGTGCAGACGAACCTGCAGCTGGTTACGCATATGCTTGATTTTGGCATGACGCCGCAAGAGGCGGTTGCCGCGCCGCGCTGGCGCAGCTTGCAGCACCCGATGGAATCGACGATCCCCCATGTCAGCTCCAACAATCTGCAGTTAGAGGACCGCTTACCGGCGGAAGTGCAGGAGGAGCTGGCGCGGAGAGGTCATGAACTCGAAATGGTGGGGGATTGGGGCGGTCCGGGCAGCGCGCAGGCGATCATGGTGCATCCGGAGTCGGGCGCGCTAATTGGCGGATCCGACCCGCGGCGGGATGGGTATGCGGTGGGTTATTAATGGCACAGGGTGTGTCGAAACCGCGCGGTATGCAATTCTCTGACTAAAGGATATGGCTTGATGTCTTCTCCCAACATTCTCTTTTTGATGACCGACCAAATGCAAGGTCGCGTATTGGAGCCGGACAATCCGTGCCAGACGCCCAATCTGGACCGACTGGCGGCCAGAGGTGTGCGATTCCGCAGGGCCTATACGCCGAACGCGGTCTGCTCGCCGGCGCGAGCCAGCCTGATGACCGGGTTGCTGCCGCATAATCACGGTGTGCTGTATGTCGTGCACACGGTTGACGACGATCAGGCGGTGCTGCGGACGCAACATCCGCACTGGGCGGAGCGGCTGACGGAGGCCGGTTACCGGACGGGATACTTCGGCAAGTGGCATGTGGAGCGTTCGAACGAACTGACCCAGTTTGGCTGGCAGCAACAGGGAGAATTGGGCGGCTACATGGACGGGAGCGACATCAACTTCTCGATGGAGCGCTATTTGGACAGCCCGCCCGGATATGAGCCGAACCGCTTTTACGGGGTCTGTGATCTGCCAGCCAGCGAGCGCGGCATGGGCAAGAAGACGGACGCGGCACTGGGCTTTCTCGACACGGCTTTGGAGGAGGACGCACCCTGGTGTTGCTTTGTCAGCTTCACCGAACCGCATGACCCCTTTTATTGCCACGAGGACGCGTTCGCGCAGTATGATGTGGACTCGATACCGCTGCAGCCGAACGTCCACAACGACTTGAGCGGCCAGCCGAATCTGTATAAGAGGTCGGCGCAGGTGTGGAGCGACTGGACGGACCGGGAACATCGCGAGGCTGCGGCCTGCTACTACGCTTCGATCAGCGAAATCGACGAGCAGTTTGGGCGTTTGCTGGAGCGGGTGGATCGGGCGGGGCAGCTGGACAACACGATCGTGGTGCTGACATCGGATCATGGGGATTTTCTGGGTGCGCACGGGCTGTATTGTAAGAATATCGGCGCGTTTGAAGAGGCGTACAACATCCCCATGGTGGTGGCCGGGCCGGGAGTAGCGGAGTCGGCGGTGAGCGATGCCCGCGTGGGGTTGCAGGACGTTGGCCAGACATTGCTGGAGTTGGTCGGGGCGCGGCCGCTGGGCCAGATCGACGGCCGCTCATTTGCGCCGGTGCTGGCCAGCCCGCATGACACGTCGGGTTACCAGCAGGGCTTTGCCGAATACTTCGGCGGGCGATATATTATCAGCCAGCGGCTGCTGTGGGACGGGGACTGGAAATTGGTCCACAATGGCTTCGATTACGATGAGCTTTACAACCTGGCCGACGATCCTTTCGAGATGAGCAATCTGGCGCAGGATCCGGCATATGCCGAGAGATTGGAAGCAATGACGCGGCAGATGTGGCAGATCGTGGTTGAATCGGGGGATCACAGTCTTTACAACACACATTATCCGTCAATGCGGATGGCAGCCGCAGGACCGGGGTAGTTTTGAGTTTTCAGTTTTTAGTTTTCAGTAACTGCGGCGTTCGTTGGCGCTCGCTGATGCTGAGGTTTGTCGTTCAGATGAATGGGAGAGAAGGTGAGAGTCAATATGAACCAACCACTGACTGATGAGCAGGTCGATTTTTTTCGAGACAACGGTTACTTGGTCCTGCCCAAGGTGCTGGATCCGGAGTTGATGGCGCAGACACGGGACGCGTGGTGGGCGGCGGCGCCGAAGGAGCTGAAACGGGACGACCCGGAGACGTGGATGGGCGCGTTTGCGGACTCGCGTTATACGTGGAAGTACCGCGACCGCAGTTTCGAGCCTTGGATGATCGATCTCCTTTACGGCAATCCAGAACTGCAGGCGGTCGCAAAGCAGCTACTCGGGCCGGAATTGAAAGTCCCAGAGCGAATTCGCGGAATCTACTGCGTTTTCCCGGATATGGACAAGCAGCCGCGGCCGGCACACTTTCACGTTGACGCGCATGCATTTCATTTGGGTGTGGTGGGCTACGTTGACGACGTCCCTCCAGACGGCGGCGGGTTCACGGTCTGGCCCGGCAGCCACAAGCATTTCTATCACAGGTTCAAGACGGCCTACACGTTCAACCCGCTGGAAGAGAACAAAGAGGTCCGGGACACGGAAGCCTGGCAGGCGGTGCAGCAGATCGACCCGGTGCACACGTACGGTTCTGCCGGCGATGTGGTGCTGTGGCACCATCGCATGGGGCACGGGGCGGGCCATAACCGGTCGAGCCAGGTGCGACAGGCGGTATTGTACGACTTCTGCCGGGCCGATCTCGATACTGTTCAGGACGAGCCGCCGCCGGATGACATGTGGCGGGACTGGCCTGGAATCAACGGAGGGTAGTGCCGAATCGCTATGAAGATCACGGACATTAAGACATATTTGATGCATGCAGGTGTGCCGGGAGGCGGCTGGACGAAGCGCAACTGGCTGTTCGTCAAAGTTTTCACCGATGAGGGCATTTATGGCGTCGGCGAGGCGTCGGGGTGGCCCCGGGTCGTAGAGACCGCGATCCAGGATCTGCGCGAAGTTCTCATCGGCGAGGATCCATTTCTGATCGAGCGAATATGGCAGAAGATGTATCTGGCGATGATGGGGCACGGCATGACCGGAATCGTCGGCGGCGGCGCGCTGACCGGGATCGAGATGGCCCTGTGGGACATCAAAGGGAAGGCGCTGGGCGTGCCGGTCTGGAATTTGCTGGGAGGCAAGATCAGGGATCGTATCCGGCTTTATGCGCACGCGCAGACGGCGGAACGGGCGCAGGAGTTGGTGGAACGGGGATTCAGCGGCCTCAAGACGGGAGGCGTGGACAACCCGATTGCCAAGATACGCATTTTGCGGGAAGCCGTCGGACCGGAGATCGATCTGATGGCAGACGTGCACGGTCCGCCCTGGTTCACTGTGCGGGACGCGATTCGGGTTGGACAGGCGTTGGAGGAGTTCGACCTGCTGTTTTACGAGGATCCGGTGCCGCCTGAAAATGTCGAGAATCTGGCCAAGGTTGCGCGGCATGTGAATCTGCCGATTGCGGCGGGAGAACGCCATACACACATTTACGGCGTGCGGGAGTTGATCGAACGGGAGATCGTGGATGTGATCCAGCCGGACACGGGCCGGGCGGGCGGTTTGATGCAGATGAAGAAGATGGCGGCGATGGCGGAGGCCCATGGGATTGGCTTTGCGCCGCATGACGGCTCCTTGGGGCCGGTGGCTGAGATGGCTGCGGTTCATCTGCTGGCCACGCTGCCGAACTTTCTAATCCTGGAGCATTTGGAGGACGACGCGCCGCAACGGTACGAAGTGATGCAGCCGCAGCCGGAGATCGTAGACGGTTCGATCGTGGTGCCGGATGCACCGGGCCTGGGCGTGGATATCATGGAAGACGCTATCGCCCGCTATCCGTCCACGGGCAATGTGGCCGCGCCGCGGCAGGATGAGTTCGTCTACTTCCAGGCGAAGTACGGGCGGGCAAAATGGCTGGAGCAGTAGCTGATAGCGACAGGCGGCAGCCCAGCTACGGGCCGCAGTCTCGGCCCGTCTCCCCTTTCTGAGAGTCTGTGTCATAAGGAGAAGTATGGCGGCAAAGTCGGTCCGAACTTACGAGCTTTCGGCGGATGCCAAGAGGATGTTGCGGAAGGTCTCGACGGCAACGCTGACCAGCCAGCTGCAGAAACATGGGCTGCGCAACACATTTCTGGCCGGGCTGTACCCGTTGCGGCCGGATTTGCGAATGGTGGGCTATGCCTTCACGCTACGCTATATTCCGGCGCGGGAAGATCTGGCGGATGATCGCTACGACAATACCAGGAACGTACAGAGGCTGGCAGTAGAGGCGGTAGGGCCGGAGGATGTTCTGATTGTGGACGCCCGCGGCGACATCAGCGCGGCTTCGCTGGGCCACATTTTGGGGACGCGCATCACGCAGCGGGGCGCGGCCGGCTTCGTCACCGACGGCGCTCTGCGCGATACGCCTGGTTTTCGGGAGTTGGAATTGCCGACCTATATCCGGGCACCGCACGCCACAACCTCATTTGTGGCCCACCATCCGGTCGAATTGCAGGTCCCGATTGGTTGCGCGGGTGTGGCGGTGACGCCGGGCGATGTGGTCGTTGGCGATGCCGAAGGCGTAGTCGTCGTCCCGGCCCATCTGGCGGAGGAAGTTGCCCAGGGCGGTTTCGAGCAGGAGATCAGAGAGGAATTCTTCCAGGAGAAGGTTGCCGGCGGCGCCAGCATTCTGGGTGTTTATCCGCCCAACGACGAGACGCTGGTAGAGTTCGAGGCGTGGCGCCGTAAGAGGGGCGTCTAGCGAGCCGCATGCTGATAACGGCTTTTACTGGTCCATGACGAATTAGTCAGGTTCCGAAGACGTTTTGGGAAGGCCGCTCAGTATTTGACGGGAGAGGAGCGACTGCGGGCCTGTTCTGGATGTGTTTCGCCTGTACCTTGCGGGAAACAGAACCGAAGGATCGGCGAAGTCACGCGAGGAACACCAAAGGCGTTTCGGATTTTCTTTGCGTGACCGGGCGGATAGGTACTTTGCTCCCTCATATCGCTATTGTGACAAACATCATCGGGCCCTAGGAATGCGACTCTGGCACGTCTATGCGCCCGGAAAAGCTGCTGGACGAATTCGTACTCTAGCCAGCCCCGCACTTCACGGACTGGGAAACCGGAACCGGGATGCTAATCCCCGCGAAGTCCGCGAAGTTCTTCCTCCAATTCGCGAATTCTGGCAGTGTTGGTTTTTTGCCTTCCCCGGCCAAAAAAGTTTGCGGCGATGTTGGCCAGAATCGCGGTTAGCATTACCACGATGATTTCGTTGAATAGTCCCCGTCTTTGCTCCTGATCGGCCACAAAAGAGGAGATCAGGGCTTCATCTACCCGTTCACTCTCTTGAGCGAGTTCCTGTAGCGTCATTGTGATCCCGGTTGTCGTGGAACGGAGCCTCGGCCCATCGGTGATTATCTGGCTCATGGCATACAGCATCGCCACGATTGTTATTGCATTAAAGATCACCGGCGGCAGCAACTTGCCATCCATTTCTCATCCTCGTTGTCAAAGCAGTTCATTTGAAATTCACGTTTCAGGGTACTGCACATAACCATTTTACAACAACATACAGGTGCGCGGCGCCGGAAAGGCGCCCAACAATCGCTTGCGCTGTCCCGTGTGGGCAGCACATTCAGGTGGACAGGTAATTCATCGGAAAATTATGGGAGGAGCAGTTATTGGCGGTAGATTGTCGTGTTGAAATCGGGCACTGGGGATCTTCAGTGACTCTCTTGATTGATGTCGAGTGGCGAGTTCTCGGCTTGATCGCTTGAATCGAGGAAAGACTGTCAGGACGGCGTCGGTCCTCCCGGAGTTGAGAGGCGGGCCGCGATTGAGCAGGTGGCATCGATATCGGGAACAGGCATTAACCGGCTTGGATCCGGCACCGGCCAGCGCATCGGATAGACTGCGACCGGTGCCGAAAACGTAGTCAGCAGCGCGGGCGCTTCCTGCGCTACAGGGGAGCGCCGTCAGAGTTGGTGGTTGGGTGCCGTCTCCGGCACCGGCAGCTTCCGTCCAGTCTCCGGCGGTAGAGGTATGGGCGACCACTCCGCTGTACAGGTCTTGGGCTTCTTATGCGGTGCGGAGGCGCTAGTCCCCTCGTAGAGCGCGCAGTTCCGCCTCCAGTTCACGAATCCTTGAGGTGTTCGAGTGGTGCCTTCCCCGGCCAAGGTAGTTGGCGACAAAGTTTGCCACAATTGCAATAAACATTACCACGATTATTTCGTTGAATAGCCCCCTACGTTGTGCCTGATCGGTTGTGAATTTCGAGACCAGGCTTTCATCCAGCAGATCACTATTTTGGACGACTTCCTCGAGCGCCATCGTGATTTCAGTCGAACTGGAAAGGAGCCTTGGCCCTTCGAAGACCAGCTGGGTCAGGGCGTATAACATCGCCACAATCGTAATTGCATTGAAGATCACGGGCTGCAACAGTTTGCCAGCCATTTTCCATCCTCCTTTTTTCGTGCACTCCGATTCGAAGATAGGTTACGAAGTGACTCATACCGCAGCCCTATGTGAATATGCAGGCGCTGCTGGCCGGATCAATGTATTACCAGAGTAAGTGTAGTCCTGGATGGAAAGTCAGTGCAGCAGGTCAAGGTAAAGACTCTTTTCAGGCTTCTGGCCTCACAAATACAAGAGGCCGGCCGCGTTAGAGAACTCTTGACGCAAGTATTGTGAATAGAAAGCCGCCCTTGAACACCGGTGTGCGGGACCCATCGGGACTCCGATGAATTGTCAGCGGCGCGGACGCCTCGTGGTGCGTTCGTGCGAAGAGGCAAAACTCATGCATGTTTGACGGTTCCGGTTTCGCTAGCGGGGGCACTCTGGGCGACAGAATGACATCAGTTCATGGCCAGAGAAATATGTCCGGAGGCGCCTAGTTGAACCCAATCAGCTAATCTTCCCGCCGCCCGCGCAGTTCTGCCTCCAGTTCGCGAATCCTGGACGTATTTGTGTGATGCCTTCCCCTGCCGAGGTAGTTCGCGACGACATTGGCGAGGATTGCGACGATCATTGTCACGATCAGGTAGTTGTCAAGCCGCGTGCGCTGGTCGCGGTTGGTCGAGAGGCCCGAGATTATCGAGTCATCCTTGAGGACGCCTTCTGCAGCGAGCTCTTCAAGGGCGTGGATGGCATCGGCTGTTCTGATCAAGCGCCCCGAAGCCCCAGTAAGAACCTGGAAAAGGGAAAACAACAACGCCACGATGGTAATGACATTGAATATCACAGGTTGGAGCAGTTCGTGTTTCACTCTTGAACCTCCTAGTCCAAGTGCAATTTGCCGATGTTGTCTTACTCAGTATTCGGGGCTATACAGGGATATTGTATCACCAGGGTATGTGAGCGTGTCCAGCGGCGAAACATTTGCGTTGGGTCAAAATCCGTTCACAGATCCTCCTCAGACAGTTCAGCTGCAAACCCCTCTTGGTAACCGTCTCTCTTGTGGGAGAAGGCAGCCAGTGGATAGTCCACTGGAGAGTTGCGAACCAGACAGGCTGCTAGCCTTCCAACAGGAGCTTCAGCAACTCTTTGGCGTGTCTTGATGCCCGTCCCCGATGGCTAATTTCGTTCTTGACGGATGTTGGCAGCTCTGCCAACGTTCGCCCATGGTCCGGCACAAAGAAGACTGGATCGTAGCCAAAGCCGTTTGATCCCCGCGGCGCATTGGTGATGGTTCCCTCCAACGTTCCCGTGCGGGTCTCGGCCTCGGTTCCAGGCCGGGCAATGGCAACAACACATTGGAAGCGGGCCGTCCATGGTCGGGGATGAGAATGCAGTTCCCTCAACAGCTTTTCGAATCTTTCCTGGTCGGTTGCAGCGGGACCGGCAAAGCGGGCGGAGTGCACGCCCGGGGCTCCCTGCAGGGCATCTACCTCCAGGCCGCTGTCGTCGGCCCATGTCCACAGTCCGGTCATCGTGGCGTATTCCTGGGCCTTGAGCACGGCATTGGCGGCAAAGGTGTTCCCAGTCTCGGCGACCTCTTCGCGGACTCCGAGTTCATCCAGATAGGTGAGTGCAAGCGGCAGGTCTTGCAAGAGCTTGCTGTACTCGAGAAGTTTTCCCTGATTGTGTGTTGCAACCAACAGTCTTTGGTCCATGTCATTGCCCTCCAAGGATTGCAGTTCTCTTTACTGCCTCGATGTCCGCCAGCGGCGCCGCGCATATCATGAACACATATAACACAGCAGGGCTGGTTTGGTTAAAGGAGCCCTCGTCTCTTGCCATTTCGCTGGTAAGGGGCTATCATACTCGCCGTCGGCAGAGGTACCTTCAAGCGACCCCATAACACCCCTTGACAGGAGAGAGCGGCAGTGTCGTATCACCCGTTACGCATTTTCAGCGGTTCTGCTCACAAGGAGTTGGCCCTGGAGATTGCCGAAACTCTTGGGGTGGAACTCGGTCAGGCCACGACTCGCCGTCTGCCGGACAGCGAGATACATGTGATGATCGATGAGGTCGTGCGTGACCAGGATATTTTTCTGGTCCAGTCCTGTTGCCAGCCGGTGAATGATCATGTGATGGAGTTGATGCTGTATCTGGATGCGTTTCGGCGAGCCAGCGCACACAGTGTCAGCGTGGTCGTGCCGTATTTTCCCTATGCCCGGCAGGAGCGCATGGCCCATGGGCGGGAGTCTGTCAGCGCCCGTGTAATTGCCAATATGCTGGAGATGATGGGAGCGGACCGCGTAATCTTTGTAGATATCCATGCGAGGGCGATCCAGGGCTTTTTCAATATCCCTGTGGACCCGCTTTCTGCCTTGCCGATTCTGGCGGACTATTTTCGGCACCCGGAGTGGGAAAACGCGGCGGTTGTGAGCCCGGACGTCGGCCGGGCCAGTTTGGCGGGCCGCTACGCGCAGCTCCTGAATCTGCCGCTGGTGGTGATGCACAAACGGCGCACGAGCGTCAGCGTTACGGAAACGACGCATGTTGTCGGTGAAATCGCAGGTATCCGCCCGATCATCATTGACGACATTATGGCCGGCGGGAGCGTTTTGAAGCAGATAGATGCGTTGTACGAGGCGGGCGCGGAGGGGACTGCCGCGTTTGCGGTTACACATCCGGTTTTACTGCCCTCGGCTTTGGAGCATCTGCGGTCTGACGAGCGTATCGCCAAGTTGGTCGTTTCCAACACGCTACCCGTTCCCCCGGAGAAGCGATCTGACAAGGTGGTGGTGTTGTCGATTGCGCCGATGCTGGCCGATATAATCAATCGTATTCACCAGGGCCGAAGTATTTCACAGAAGCTTATTCTTATGTAAGCAGGCCTGTCGATGATCAGCCGGACGCCAGACTCTTCTGCAGAAGGATGGTTGGGGTGGCTTTGAGACCGGCTGGTCAAAGTTGCTTGCGGGCTGGACATTCGCTGGATACTCCGGTCGAGACTTACATCACAGATTAAAGGTGCCGTTCACTTCATGGATCTTGAGGTAACGGTTACCCGGAGGACCGTAAATGGAGACAATGCAACGTTCCTGGCTGGACAGGGCTGATGAAGATGAAAGCCAGACTTATGAGGATGACCCGAATCTCGATCCCGACATAATCGAAGATGAAGATATATATGTAGCGTCATACTCGCAGTTAATGTGGTGGCGTTTTCGCAAGCACCGGATGGCTTTGCTCTCCGGATTCCTGGTCATCATCCTGTATGGTATCGCGGCTTTTGCCGAATTCGTGGCGCCGTACGACCCGGAGCAGTCGTTTGTACAGTATAAGTATGTGCCGCCGATGAATATCCGGATTATAGATGCGGAAGGAAATCTGCGCAGGCCGTTTGTCTACAAGATCATCCGGGAGCGGGATCCCGAGACCTTGCGCAACATTTACAAAGAGGACGAATCAGTAGTTCATCCGATTCGCTTTTTTGTGCGTGGAACGGAATACGACTTATGGGGCCAGTTTCCCATGACCTGGCATCTCTATGGGTTGGACGTTCCCCACGAGGAACAGGGCGTTTTCCTGATGGGCGCTGACCGGCTGGGGCGGGACCTGTTTTCGCGGCTGTGTTACGGCGCGCGTATTTCGCTGACGATTGGTCTGGTAAGTGTTGTCATCAGTCTGATTATCGGTATTCTGCTCGGGGGTATTTCCGGCTTCTATGGCGGTGCGATTGACAATGCCATTCAACGGCTGATCGAGTTCATTCGCTCCATTCCGGAGATTCCGCTGATTATGGCGCTGGCTGCGGCTCTGCCGGCTGACTGGCCGGTGGTGCGGTTATATTTCGGCGTAACGATATTGCTTTCGTTCGTGGGCTGGACGGGACTGGCCCGGGTCGTGCGCGGGCGTTTTCTGAGCATGAGAGAAGAGGACTTTGTGATGGCGGCCCGCTTCTGCGGTTCGGGAGAGATGCGCATCATACTGCGTCACATGGTTCCCTCGTTCCTCAGCCACATTATTGCCTCCTTGACATTGGCGATTCCGGGCATTATTCTGTCGGAGACGGGATTGAGTTTCATCGGACTGGGTCTACGGGCGCCGGCCATCAGTTGGGGCGTGTTGTTGCAGGAGGCCCAGAATTTGCGTTCCGTCGCCTTGGCGCCATGGGTATTGACCCCTGGTTTGGCGGTGGTACTGGCTGTTTTGGCTTTCAATTTTCTTGGTGATGGCATCCGCGATGCCGCCGATCCGTATGCCAAGTAGATTTATGAGCGGACCTTGTTCCATTTGGAGGTAGGAGAGCCCTGGCATCGCGTTGGGCGTCCAAGACGTTGGAACTGAATGACGACTGCTCTTACATGAACAGGACGGATTTCACCCATGACAATTACATCTTCGCAAATAGACAACGTGGCCGATGCCGGCGGGGCGGGAGACTCCCGGGAGATGCTGCTGGAGGTCAAAGGACTGAAGACGCACTTTTTCCTGGCGCAGGGGATTGTGCGGGCATTGGAGGGCGTTGACTTCACTGTGCGTCGCGGTCAGACCGTTGGGCTGGTGGGTGAAAGCGGCTGCGGCAAATCGATCACGGCGCGCTCGATCATGGCGATCGTGCCCTCACCGGGCAGGGTGGTCGAGGGCGAAGTTCTCTTCCACCTGCAGAATGAGGAGAACGGCAGCGTCACCGACCAGGTCATTGATATGACCAAGATCGACGCCATGGGCACGCAGGCCCGTTCCATTCGCGGCGGTGAGATCTCGATGGTGTTTCAGGAGCCGATGACTTCGCTCAGTCCTGTTCACACGATTGGGAATCAGATCATCGAGGCCATCCTCCTGCACCAGGATGTCGACAAGGATGAGGCACGCGCACAGGCGATCGACGTGCTGAATAAAGTGGGCATGCCTCAGCCCGAACGCACAATCGACCGCTATCCGCATCAGTTGAGCGGCGGGATGCGGCAGCGCGCCATGATTGCGATGGCCCTTTCCTGCCGGCCCAGCCTGCTGATCGCGGACGAGCCGACGACGGCGCTGGATGTGACAACCCAGGCCCAGATTCTGACGCTGATGCGGGATCTGCAGGATGAACTGGGGATGGCGATCATATTTATCACGCACGACCTTGGCGTGATTGCGCAGATGGTCGACTATGTGGTGGTCATGTATCTGGGTGAAGTGGTAGAGATGGCTGACGTCGACTCCATTTTCTATGATCCCAAGCACCCGTACACGCAGGCGCTTCTGCGTTCGATCCCCCTGTTGGGCCGCAAGTCTTCACAGGGTATTACGAGCCAGTTGACAGCGATACGGGGCTCGGTTCCGGATCCATACTCGATCCCGGCAGGTTGCCCGTTCCATCCGCGCTGCCGCAAAGCGATTGCAGGCGTGTGTGACACCCGAAATCCACCTTTGCTGGAACTGGATGGCGGCCACAAGGTCCGCTGCGTGTTGTACGAATAGCGGGCCAATTCCGTAACCAGACTGGATTCTTCATCTGAGGTCGCGATGCGCGACCTCTTTGTATTGCGCTTAGCTAAACCAAGAAAAGACTACAATCGGAGTAATTGATCTATGAGCACAGAGCTGGAAGACCAGTCGACCGGGGAGTCCAGAGAGTCGGAGGCTGCGGGTCAGATTGCCTTGACGCCGGTCTGGCAGGCGTCCGCTTTGGAGGCCGGCTTTGTACATGACTGGCTGGTGGCGGGGCCCGTGGCAACGCCGATAGAGGATGGCGACGGTTACCCAGGTCCGGATTACAGGAATCGGATCGTCGCCGATATCAGAGCCGCGGCCGGAAAAGACGAAAGCGGACAGGAAGGCGCGATACTCGCGTCCCCGGAGATCTTTGTGGGGGCGTTGGAGAGGCACTCGTTTGACTCTGACCGCGACGAGACGAAATGGCGCGTCGTGCGCTGCCTGGACGACCACTTCGTTGACCTGTCGACATTTCAGCATACGCCCCACTATCTGCAGGCGTGGGCCTACTGTGTGCTGGACGTTCCCGGTCCGTGTGATCTGACCTTAGCCCTCACGACAAACGGCCCGGCGGACATCTGGGTCAACGGGGAACTGTGCCAGCGGGTGGATCATTTTCATCACCAGCTACCGAAAACGGTCGCTTTCCCGGCGAAATTGAAGGCGGGGCGCAACGAGGTTGGTGTCTGTTTCGAGGCTGTAGCGTTGCGAGAGTGCCCGTATGTCATGGCGCTGGAGTTGAGAGACGTCGAGGACACGGGCGGCACGTCTGAACAAGATAGCGGGAATGCAGTAGACAGATTCAGTGTGCAATTGCCGACTTCGGTTCGGCCAATGAGCCGGAGGGAAGCGCTGGAGTCGCTTTTCGACCAAGCCTACCTGGACCGGGATGTGTACAGCCGCCATGCGAAGGTGACGGTGCGCTGGGAGGGGGGCGAACCGGTGACCGATGACTTTGCGCTGCGGCTGCAGCGCAGGGGAGGGCGCATCTACAGCGAACACCATACGAAGGGTGAATCACGCGATGAGGTAATCCTGGGAACGGCTTTCCAGTTTCCGCAGGACGACTACGAGATAATGCTCTTCCCCAATCCGGAGCACTATTATGTCAACGACCTGCGCGTTGAACGCAGGCTGGACATTCACGTTGTCGGAAACAGTGAGTATTCCACAGAGCGCTACGGCACCTACCCGCAGCGGCGGCGGGAGGCCTTGCTCAGTGCTGCGCGCCGGGGCGCGGAAGGAAGCATCTTTTCCGAGATCGCGGCGATGGAGCTGGGCATGTGGGACAATCTCAATGAGCAGACGATCCTGGACAGCATCGAGTCGATAAACGAGCGGGCCGATTGCAGCGACTTTGATTTGGTCGGCCTGCTGGGCATGGCGGGGCGTTATATTGAAGAGCCGGGATTTCCGCAGGCGCTGGTCGAGCCGCTGCAGAACTGTTTCCTGAACTTCCGTTACTGGATGGACCAGCCGGGCGCGGATGCGATGTGCTTCTGGTCTGAGAACCATCAGATCCTTTTCCATGCTTGCGAGATTCTGGCCGGCCAGCTGTTGCCAGACGAGCTTTTCGCGAATGCCGGCCTGACCGGCAGTGAACACCGCGCCAAGGGTGAGGAGCGGGCGCTCTCGTGGCTGCGCAAGCGGGCCGCGGGGGGTTTCCGGGAATGGGATTCCAATACCTACTTTGAGGAGGACGTGCTGGCTCTCAGCCATCTGGTAGATCTGGCAGAGAACGACGACGTGCGCGAGCTGGCGGCGGTTGTGTTGGACAAGATGTTCTTCGGGATGGCTGTCAACTCCTTCAAGGGGGTGTTCGGTTCCAGCCACGGGCGGACCTATGCGCCCTACATCAAGGATGCTTTTCGGGAGCCTACGTCGGGCATCGCGCGGCTGCTGTGGGGGAAGGGGATCTTCAACCGGAGTATCAGGGGGACGGTGAGCCTGGCTTGCGCGGTCAACTATCAGCTGCCGCCGGTCATCGAGGCGATCGCGATCGACCCGGCTGATGAGATCTGGAGCCGGGAGCGGCATGCGGGCCAGCTGGAGGCGTGGTGTGATCGGGAAGAGGGCGAATGGGAGGTGAACAAGGTCACCTATAAGACGCCTGACTATATGTTGTGTTCGGCGCAGGATTACCGGCCGGGAAAGTCCGGCTACCAGCAGCATATCTGGCAGGCTACTTTTTCGCCGGAGGCGGTCGTTTTTGTTACGCACCCGCCGTGTCTCAGCGAGGACGGCTCTCACCGGCCCAACTTCTGGCACGGGAACGTCGTGCTGCCGCGGGCGGCCCAGTGGAAGGACCTGTTGGTCGCGATTCACCAGCTGCCGGAGGATGACTGGCTGGGCTTTACCCACGCCTATTTCCCGATTTATGCCTTTGACGAGCACGAGATTCGGGACGGCTGGGCGTGCGCCCGCGTCGGGGAAGGTTATTTGGCGATAACAGCATCAGCGGGACTGACGCTCACGGAAACGGGCAAGAGCGCGTTTCGGGAGTTACGGTCCTATGGGCGGAACAACAGTTGGATTGTGCAGATGGGACGGGCGGAACAGGACGGAACCTTTGCCGAATTTGTGGAGAAGGTGACGGCCCTTGACATCACGTTCGGCGAGGACAGCGTACACATGACCAGCCTGCGGGGCGAGAGCGTCGATTTTGGCTGGGAGGGACCGCTGCTGGTAAACGAAAGTGAGCAGCCGCTCAGCGGCTTCCTCCACTTCGACAATCCGTACTCCAGCACGGAACTGGGCTCGGAGAAGATGAGCATCCAGTTCATGGATCTGCTGATGCAGCTCGATTTTTCGTAAGATCGTTGAGCCGGCGCGCAATCGCCTCGCCTATTGAGCACTAATCAGGCGTCTTATTCTTCGGGGCGGATGATGACCATGTAGCGCATGGGCGCCTGGCTGGTGTTGATCAGGCCATGCAGCTTGTGTGGGTCGAAAACGATGGCTTCATTGGCGCGCAGTGGATGGCTTTCGCCGTCGATCTCCAGCGTGCCCTCCCCTTCAATCATATAGAAGGCCTCGAAGCCCCCGTGTTTGTGGGGGGGATGGGAGCGCTGGCCGGCTTCGACCTCCGAAATGTGGACTCGCAATGGTTCGCCCTCTACGTCGGCGTCGAGAAGGTAGCGGGATATCCCCTTTTTTTCCATATCCAAGAACTGCATAGCTTGCTTCCTTTCCACGAAGACGGTTGCTAACAGCGGCTGCTCGATGGTGCCTAACGGCGGGGGTAGAAGACATCAAGCAGGGGTTCGGTGTCGGTGTAGTCGTAGCCGTAGGTTTCTTTGAAGCGCTCCTGAATCCGCTCCTCGGCTTCTGAGGGCGTGCGCAGCGGGAATGCCAGCGGCTGTTTGTCCATGAGCGCAGATTCGGAGGCGGCCAGCGACATTTCCTGATCCAGGCGCGCCTCTTGAACGCCGTAGGTCGGCTCGATGTCGTGGAGTACGGCGTTGGCGATGCTCATGAGCTGGTCCGCCATGTCGACACCGCGGCCGTTGTTTTCGCCGACGCCGAGATGGGCGTAAGGGTTTTCCCAGACGATCTCCTGATCGGGCAGTTCGAGGCTGATACTTTCAAGGACCTGGCGGCCTTCGACTTCGATGAATGAGCGTTGCGGTTCGTAGGCGGCGGCGATGGCACCGTCCTGGTAGGTTTCGGGGTCGGTGAAATAGACGGTGTTTTCGACGATTGCGCCGCGAGTGCCGTCGATCTGGGCAATGCCGATATTTTTGCGGCCCAATGAGCGGGCGTGAATGACATTAGAGTAGATCATGGTGGCGGCGGCGCCATTCTCGAACTCGAGGAAGCTGGTTGAGCAGTTTTCCTGGGAATGATGGCGTTTCATGCGGTCGATGATGGGCACGACGTCGGTGACGTGGGTGACACCGAGGATCGACTTGGGCGGGCTGCCGGCGAGAAGGCGCAGCATGCTCATGCCGTGATAGCCGCCTTCGTGAAAGATGCGGTAGATGCGTCCCACCTCGCCGATGATGCCGGAATCGATCACCTTGGCCTGGAAGCGGGCCATGGGTACGCGGTGGTAGTTTTCGGCGACCTCCAGCTTGACGTTATTGCGCTCGGCGGCCTCGATCATCATGTCGGTCATGGGGCGGGTGACGGAGACAGGGGTTTCGACGATGATGTTGATGCCGGCGTCGGCCAGAAAGCAGCAGATGGGGTGGTGGGCATCGCCGGGGACGACCACGTCGACGACATCCAGCTCTTCGCCCGCCACGAGATCACGCACGCTGGTATAGGCGTTGACACCGTACTCTTCGGCGACTTCGCGCAGGACCTCCTCCTCCTTGTCGCAGACGGCGACGAATTCAAAGACGTCCTTCAATCTTGGATAGATTGGCAGGTGAGAACTGCGGCCGCGACGGCCCAGACCGATCAGGGCCAACTTCAATTTGCGTGGCATCGTTTGCTTGTCCTTTGTCGGTGCAGGGATTGCTTTTTCTGGGTAGGCGAGGTTATCCGAAGCAGATCCAGCGAACCCAATTGTCGGCGCGCAGGCTGTGGTCGGTCCAGGGGGCGAGAAGGATCAGGTCGGTGGGCCCGACGGTCGTGCATTGGCCGTCGATGGTGACGGTGGCTTCACCTTCCAGGATGTACCAGAAGCGCTGTTCGCCATGTTTTTCCGGTTCGAAGGGATTGGCGGGGGTGGTGATGCGCTCGGCGAAGTGGTCGATCTGGTCTTGGGCATCGCGAATCTCGTAGCCTTTGCGGAGATTGACTTCGGGAATGGCGCTGCCGTTGATGATCATGGTCGCGGGCCCTTCTTCAGGTTTTCAGTAGTCAGTTTTTAGTTTTCAGAAACAGCCGCGGACGGCCAGGTAAAGCTAAGAGCCAGAAACTCCAGTTACAGGGTGGCGTAGGGGTCGGCGGCGTCGCGCATGCCGTCGCCCATGAAGTTGAATGCAGTCACCGAAATCACCACCATGATGGCGGGCGCAACCATCGTCCAGGGAGCGATGGCGACGGCGCTGATGTTCTGCGCCTCCTGCAAGAGGACGCCCCAGCTGATGGCGGGCGGCCGCAGGCCGAGACCGAGAAAGCTGAGTGCGGTTTCGCTGAGAATCATAGTCGGGATCGCCAGGGTCATGGTGGCGATGATGTGGCTGAGGAAAGAGGGAAGCATATGACGCAGGATGATGCGCAGTTCGCCGCTGCCGGAGAAGCGCGCGGCCATGACGAATTCTTCCTCGCGCAGCTGCAGGAATTTGCCGCGCACGACGCGGGCCATGCCGGTCCAACCGATAAAGGAAAGAATGACGGTGATGCTGAAATAGACATAGAGGATCGGCCAGCCGGGCGGCAGGGCAGCGCTGAGGCCCATCCAGAGCGGAATGGAGGGAATAGAACGCAAAAATTCGATGATGCGCTGGATGATATTGTCGATCGTGCCGCCGTAGTAGCCTGACAGGCCACCGAGGAGAATGCCGAGGACCAGGCTGATGACAACGCCGATGAGGCCGATGGAGAGGGAGAGACGGGCGCCGTAGGAGACGCGGGAGAACATATCACGGCCAAGCCGGTCGGTGCCCAGCAGGAAGAAGCCCTGCTCTTCGTGGGGCACGTCGAGTCCGAATAACTTCGTTGTGACTACAACTTCACCCCATAACTTATACTCTTCACCCTTGGGGAGGAAGCGGATGGGATGGATGATGGCTGTATCCTCATGGTAGTTATTGCGGAAGGTCTCCGGGTCGCGCTCCCTAACCGTCTGGTAGATGAAGGGCATGCGCAAGTTGCCCTCGGCATCGACGATATGAATTGGCGTGGGCGGGTGCAACTTATATTTGACGAATTTGGCCTCCGGGTCGTAGGGGGCCACGAACTCACTGAAGGCGGCGATCAGATAGAAGATGATTACGACAAAAGTGCTGAATACGGCGACGCGATGGCGGCGATAACGCCACCAGATCAGCTGCCAAAAGGAGGCGACAGCGATATTGGCCTCGTCTGTCCGTGTCTCCAAGTAACGCTCTTCTTCCGGTTCGTCTTCAAAGGTCGTTGGTCGTTGTTCCTCAGTCGTCATCGTCTGTCCCGGTCCATGTTTTATCGCTCAGATTGCAGAGAGTTCCTGTATTCGACACTTGCGCTCCATGAGGGAAGCGGCAGTCAGAGGAATTACTATCCCGTCTCTTCCAGGCGGATACGGGGATCAACCCATGCCAGCAGCAGGTCGGAAAGCAACGTGCCGATAACTGTCAGCACGCTAAGCATCATAATGAAGCTGCCGGCCAAGAACATATCCTGGTTAATCAGCGCTGTGAATAGCATCGGGCCGGTCGTCTGCAGACTCAGCACGATGGCCACGATGGTTGTGCCCGAAATCAGGTCGGCCAGCGACCATCCTACTGTGCTGAAGAAGGGGTTCAAAGCGACGCGCGTCGGGTACTTCCAGATCAGCCTCGTCTCTTTGACACCTTTTGCACGTGCGGTCTCGACATAGGGCTTGTTGAGTTCGTCGAGCAGATTGGCACGGGTGATGCGAATGCCGTTGGCGGTACTGCCCACCGCCAGGATCACGATCGGGATCCAGACATGGGCCAATAGGTCCCAAAGCCGGGCTAAAGTCCAGGGCGCGTCCATATATTCAGGGCTGAACAGTCCGCCGACGCTCATGTCCGAATAGCTTGTCACCAGCCACATGATCACGAGGGCGAGCATGAACTCCGGCAAACCTTTGCCTATGAAGTTAAGCGCGGTGACGATATAGTCGATCACCGAGTATTGATGGGTCGCCGAATAGACCCCTAATGGGATCGACACGAGCCAGCCGAACAGCAGGGTAGTAAATGAGAGAATGAAAGTAAGGCCGAGCCGGTTCCATATCAGATCCTCGACCGGTTTCTGGAACAACATCGACTCGCCCCAGTCGCCGCGCAGGAGGATGCCCGAAATCCATTTAAGGTACTGGATGTGTTGGGGCTGGCCGAGGCCGTAACGCCGCTCCAACCTGGCCATCAGGACCTCGTCGACCTCGTCGCCTTGTTCGCGCAGTTGTGCGGCGTAGGTTGTCAGATAGTCGCCCGGCGGGAGCTGGATGATGATGAAGGTGACAATCGAGATCACGAAGAGGGTCGGAATCATCACGGCGAACCGGCCCAGGATGTATGAGAACATGAAAAACCTCGAGGAGTGAGTAAAGAGGAGTGAGGAAGGAGAAAGCCGTCCTTCCTCACTCTTGTTTCTTCACATCTTTGCTTTACATATGCATTGACGGGTCATCCCAATACCAGGTGGCATTGTCGATGATGTGCTCGTAGACGCCGCGGCAGCAGTCCCACGGGTTGCCGGCATGGATGCCCTTGAAGCCGTTCTTGACCATGACCAGGCGGGGCAGCTCGCCGAAAAAGCCGACGGAGGGCAGCTCTTCGGACCAGATTTCGAGAATCTGCTTGAAGAGTTCGGCTTGCGCATCCTCGCCGGGCGTGGCGCGGATCTGATCCCACAGGTCCCAGATAGTCCAGATCCAGTGGCCGGCAGGCGGCTCCTGGGCGATGGGATTGGTTGGATCGAGCTTCCAGGCGGTCCAGGCGTTGCACCAGGGCCGGTCGTTGATGTTGCGGTGCTTGACCCAGACTTGGGGATCAGCGAGTGGCACAAGGTTACGGTCCATGAAGGACGTAGTACATTCGACGTCGTTGGACTGGTGGAGCTCGATGCTGAGCGAGCGGTCAACACCGCGGTAGTTCACCTCGAGGCCGAGATCAGCCAGGTAGTCGATAAAGGTCTGGGTGAGGTCAGTGAGCTCTGCGCCGCCCAACATGGTCCAGCTGATGCGCTCGCCGCTGCCATCTTTCCAGAGGCGGTAGCCGTCGTCGTCCTTTTCGGTGTAGCCAAGCCCGTCGAGCAGAGCATTGGCGGCGTCGGGGTCGTAGTCGAGGTAGGCGTTGCTGAGCTTTGCGTGGTGCACGGGCGACTCGGCGGGTGGGCCGTACTGCATATTGGTGCCGAAGCCGTCGTAGATCAGCTCCCGGACCTCGTCGCGGTCGAAGCCGAGGGAGACGGCGATGCGGAAGTCGCGTTCCTGGAAGAGTTCGCGGCGGCGGTCGTCGTTGGTGGTCATATTGAAATGGACACCGTAGACGGCGGTCCATCGCCAGAACTGGATCTGGTAATCGCCGCTATCCTCATTCTCCTTGAGCACGGTGAGGTCGGTGTTGCGGATGTGACGGGACTGGCAGTCGATTTCGCCGTTGACGAGGCGCAGTGCGTGGACGTCGGCGTCGTTAAAGAGGCGGTAGGAGAGGTCGTCGATATAGGGAAGCTGGTTGCCAGCGGTGTCGACGGCCCAGAAGTAGGGGTTCCGTGTGCAGGTGACGATTTCCTCGGTGAATTCGCTTACCTGGAGCCAGGGCCAGAGCAACGGGCTTTCCGGGTTGGAAAGGCGTGCGCTGCGTTTGTCGGTATAGAGTTCCGTCCAGTTGTCGAGGCCGGCGTCGGCAATCATCTGGTCGAGGGCGGCCTGGTCGTCGGTGTGGTCGGGATGGAACTGTTTCATATACTCGGCCGAACGCAGCGGGCAGTCCAGAACAACGCCGCCTTCCAGATGGAAAAGGGCGTTGGGGCCTGCGAAAGTAAAGGTGATAGTGGTGTCGTCGGGCGCGGTCAGTTCGACCGGGACGTCTTCGCCCTGGACAGGGCTGGTGAGCCAGCCCGGGAATACAGGGGTCAGCGTCTCGTTCTTCATTTCATCTTCGAACCAGTAGACGAAATCGGCGCTGGTGAAGGGGGAGCCGTCGGACCACTTCATGCCTTCGCGCAGGTTGAAGGTATATTCGGTGGCATCGTCGCTTACGGACCAGGACTCGGCGATCATGGGATTGACGGTGAGTTCCTGGTTAATCGACAGTATACCGCGGATAATCACCTGGCGGACGGCGAAGTGGTCGGCCTGGCCGCGGAAGCCGGCGCGCCAGAGGCCGCCGTAGTTGCCTACGCCGTCGAGGCCTTCGAGCACGAGGGGGTTGACGGGTACCCGTTCATCGACGGGCGGCAGTTCGCCGTTGGCGACCATTTCGGCCAGTCGGGGGGCTTCGTTGTACATGGAGTCGGACGCCGCGGGGGCGGCCTCGGAATCGGCGGGCGCCTCTTCCATCGGCGCTTCTGCTGCTGGTTCACCACCTGCGCCGCAGGCCACGAGGACGGTGCCTGCTGTCGCCATCGCCGAGACGCGCATAAAGTCACGTCGCGACACATCGGTCTTTGGAATCTTAAGACTCCTCATACTTGTCTCCTTGTCTGTGAAAGAAGGCTCAATCGAGGCGTGGGAAAAGAGATTCTTCCCACGCCTAATTGCACTGTGTGGCTTACATATGGTTTTCCGGATCTTCCCAGTACCAGGTGGCGTTGTCGATGATGTGCTCGTAGACGCCGCGGCAGCAGTCCCAGGGGTAGCCGGCGTGGATGCCCTTGAAGCCGTTGCGGACGACGACCGGTCGGGGCAGTTCGCCGAAGTAGCCGACGGTGGGCAGTTCCCTGCCCCAGATGCGGAGGATCTCTTTGAACAGCTCGTTCTGCTTGTCGCCGTCGGCGGTGACGCGGATCTCGTCCCAGATGCGCCAGAGGTCCCATTGCCAGTGGCCGTCGGGCGGGGGCTCGCCGATGGGGTTGTCGGGGTTGACGGACCACATCTGCCAGGCGTTGCCCCACGGGCGCTCGGTGTTGGCGCGGTTGATCCAGATGACCGGGTCGGCGAGGGGGATGAGGTTGCGGTCCATGAAGGTGGTCCTGGCCTCGATGTCGTTGTTGCGGTCGAGTTCCTGGGCGAGGGCGCGTTCGGCGCCGCGGTAGTTGATCTCGAAGCCCATTTCAGTGATGTAATCTATGAGCAGCTGGTCGTTGTCGGTGACTGTGGGGCCGCCCAGCATGGTCCAGCGGATGCGTTCGCCACTGCCGTCCTTCCAGACGCGATAACCGTCATCGTCGCGTTCAGTGTAGCCGAGGCCGTCGATGAGGGCGTTGGCTCTGTCAGGGTCATATTCGAGGTGGGCGTTGTTCAGTTCTTCGACGTACAGGGGTGATTCGACGGGCGGGCCGTACTGCATGTTGGTGGCGGTGCCGTCGAAGACGAGCTCGTTGATGGCGTCGCGGTCAACGCCGATCGAGCAGGCGATGCGGAAGTCACGCGCCTGGAAGAGTTCGCGCAGGCGCGGTTCCTTGGCGGTCATGTTAAGGTGCAGACCGTAGACGGCAGTGCGGCGCCAGATCTGGAGCTTGTAGTCGCCGGCCTCTTCGTTCTCTTTGAGGACGGTGATGTCGGTGTTGCGCACATGACGGGACTGGCAATCGATCTCGCCGTTGATGCACCAGAGCGCATAGACGTCGGGGTCGGTGAACTGGCGGAAGGTGAGGTCGTCGATGTAGGGGAGCTGGTTGCCGTCCGTGTCCACTGCCCAGAAGTAGGGGTTGCGGACCGCGGTAACAAGCGGCTCGGTGAAATCGGTTCCGACAGTCCATGGCCAGAGCATGGGCGATTCGGGATTCTCGTGGCGGCCGCTGCGCTTGTCGACATACAGATCGGTCCACAGCTCCAGGTCGGCGTCGGCGATCATCTGGTCGAGCGCGGCCGGGTCGTCGGTATGGTCGGGGTGGAACTGCTTCATGTACTCGGCGGAGCGGACAGGGAATGAGAGAAGGATGCCGGCGCTGTAGTGGAAGAGCGCATTGGGGCTGGCAAACTTGAAGGTTGCGGTCGTGTCGTCGGGCGTAGACAGTTCTGCGGGCACATTTTCGCCGTCGACGACGCTGGTGAGCCAGGCCGGGAAAACCGGTGTCAACTCTTCGTTGTGCATCTCTTCGTCATACCAGAACCTGATATCGGCCGATGTGAATGGCGCCCCGTCCGACCACTTCATGCCTTCACGCAGGTTGAAGGTGAACTCGGTGGCGTCGTCGCTAACCGACCAGGATTCGGCAACCATGGGGTTGATCGTCAGCTCCTGGTTGATCGACAGTGCGCCGCGGATAATCACCTGGTTGACGGCGAAGTGGTCGGCCTGGCCGCGGCGGCCGGCGCGCCAGAGGCCGCCGTAGTTGCCGACACCGTCGAGCCCCTCAAGCACGAGCGGGCTCACAGGCAGACGCTCGTCAACGGGAGGCAGGTCACCATTGGCGACCATCTCGGCGAGCCGCGGGGCCTCGTTGTACATGGAGCCTGAACCGGGAGCGGCTTCGGCGGCAGATTCGGCCGGCGCCTCTTCCATTGGGGCTTCGGCTGCGGGGGCTCCGCCTGCACCGCAGGCAACAAGGACCGTGCCGGCGCCAGCCATCGCTGACAGACGCACAAAATCCCTGCGCGTTACATCAGTTTTGATGGATTTCAGACCTTTCATAGGATTGTCTCCTTGGGTGGGAAGGGCTAAGGAATCACCTTGAATAATGCCTGTTTTTTGGCTGCTTTTCAAAAGATGGTACGCGCTATATCGTGGACCGCCGTAAAGCGGGAAAAGCGCCAGCGTGGGCAGAAGTATACCTGTTGGAAATTGAAAAGCAAAACGTATTTTTTTGCTTCACCGGGGCGGAATTTCCCGGCGCGGCGCCGGTAGATGGGTAAGGTGGACGCGGGTCGACTACGTCATCACGAGATAGAGCAAGAACCTGTGAAGGGCTAACGAGGCCACGAGGAGAATGAGTACGGAGCCGACGGTGATAGCAGTGCGCCGTGCCAGGAGGCTCTTGGGTACGGCTGTGCGAAGATAGTTTTCGACGACAATCACCATGCTCAGACCGACAAGGCCCAGGATGACGAAGCTGAAGTTATGTACGGCCGACCTGGCCCAGCGATTTATGTCGAGGACTTCAATAAGGAGAAGCAGGTTAAGCCTCAGCCTCGTCAGTAGGTAGAAGGTCAGGCCAACGAAGGCGACCCAGTTGAGGAAGTAGAGTACGTATTTTCCTCTGGTCAGCCAGGGGGATTGTGCGTCGAGCTGTTCTTGCATCGAGGTCATCCCAGTTCTCCGCTGGCGGTGACGCCGGTGAGGGTCAACTCCTCGGCAAAGTGGCAGGCGGCGAAGTGTCCGGGGGCGACTTCGCGCAGCTCCGGTGTTTCGTGGCTGCACTGGTCCTGGACGTAGCGGCAGCGGGGATGGAAGTAGCAGCCGCTGGGCGGGTTAGCGGGGTCTGCGACATCACCCTCCAGGACGATGCGGGCTTTCTGCTGCCGCATGCGGGGGTCAGGGTTGGGCACTGCGGAGAGCAATGCTTCTGTATAGGGGTGGAATGGCTGCTCGAACAGTTCTTCAGTTTCGGCGACTTCAACTATTTTTCCGACGTACATGACGACGACGCGATCGCAAATGTACTCGATCACGCTGAGGTCGTGGGAGACGAAGAGATAGGTGAGGTTGAACTCTTCCTGCAGGTCCTTGATCAGGTTGAGTATCTGGGCGCGGACGGAGACGTCGAGGGCGGAGACGGCTTCATCGGCGACGACGAGGCGGGGGTCGAGGGAGAGGGCGCGGGCGATGCCGATGCGCTGTCTTTCGCCGCCGCTGAAGGCATGGGGGTAGCGGCGCATGTATTCGGGCCGCAGGCCGACCCTAGCGAGGAGGGATGCAACGCGGTCTTCCAACTCCTGACCGGAGGCGACGCTGTTGATTCTGAGGGGGTCGCCGACGATATCGATGACAGGCATGCGTGGATTCAGGGAGTTGAAGGGGTCCTGAAAGATCATGCGGACCTGCTGGCGATAGGGTTTCATCTCGTTGTTGGTCAGGGGGCCGAGGTCGACCATCTTGCCATCATGATCCTGGAACAGAACCTGGCCGCCGGTGAGGTCGTAGGCGCGCAGGATGCAGCGGCCGGCCGTTGTTTTGCCGCAGCCGCTTTCCCCGACAAGGCCGACGGTTTCACCCTGAAGGACGTGGAAGGAGATGTCATCCACAGCCTTAACATGGCCGACTGTGCGGCGGAAGAAACCGGCGGTGATCGGGAACCATTTCTGCAGGTTTTTGACATCGAGCAGGACATTGTCAGCGGCTGCGCTGCCGTTGGCCGATGTGGATTGCTGTGAACCGTTTGTCTGTTGTGCGCTCATTGGCTTGAGGGAACTTTCATTTCATCAAATTGGCGAAGCTGCGGTACATAAAGCGCGGCGTTCGACGCCGCGGCCGGCGCGCTTATTCTTCTTCGTATAACAGACAGTGGACCTCGCGGCCATCCCCTAACTGAATTGCGGGCGGGTTGATGGCGTCGCAGCGGCCGGGCATAAAGTGATCGCAGCGGGGCCCGAACATACAGCCGGTTGGCCTGTTGTATGGGTCGGGGACCATGCCGCGTATGGAGTCCAGCCGTTGCAAAGTGCGGCTGATACCAAGGCGCGGAATCGACTTGAGAAGGGACTGTGTGTAGGGGTGTTTGGGATCGTGGAAGATCGAGTCCACGTCGCCGCGTTCCGCTACCTGGCCCAGATACATTACGACGACGTCGTCTGCCATTTCGGCGACGACGCCGAGGTCGTGGGTGATGAGCATGATGGCCATGCCGAACTCATCCTGCAGCTCCTCAAGCAGCTCAAGGATCTGGGCCTGGGTTGTGACGTCGACGGCGGTGGTGGGTTCGTCGGCGATCAGCAGGGCCGGGTTGCAGGAGAGGGCCATTGCGATCATGACGCGCTGGCGCATGCCGCCGCTGAGCTCGAAGGGATAGGTGCCCAAGCGTTCTTCGGGGCGAGGGATGCCGACGCGGCGCAGCAGTTCGATGGCATGCTCATCGGCCTCTTCGTCGAGCATATCGGTATGCAGCTTTATTGCTTCGGTGATCTGGTTGCCGACGGTGTGGATGGGGCTGAGCGAGGTCATCGGCTCCTGGAAGATCATGGAGATATCCTGGCCGCGGATCTCTCGGATCTGCCTACCGCGGGGGTTCAGGGCGGCAAGGTCGATTATTTCTGTTGTCGAACTGCCGTCAGCGCCATTGCCGTTGGGCGTCGTCCCACTGCTACCGATGCCGGTCAAGCGGTCGGGGCGGTGGTAGAGGATCTCGCCCTCGACGATGCGGCCGGGTTGATCGACGATCTGCAGAATCGAGCGGGCGGTGACGCTTTTGCCGCAGCCGCTCTCGCCGACGACGCAGAGGGTCTTGTGCTGGTGAATGGTAAAGTCGACCCCGTTGACGGCCTGGACGGTGCCTTCGTCAAGGAAGAAGTGGGTTTTGAGGTTTTTGATTTCGATCAGTACGGGAGTTTCCATGGAACGGCAGTGGCCAGTAGTCAGTGGTCGGTGGTCGGTGGTCGATAGTCGGTGGTCAGTGAGTCGGTGCTAGCGATTGTAGGGGTCGGCGGCGTCGCGGAGGCCGTCGCCCAGGAAGTTGAGTGCGAGAACTGCGACAAGTACGGCGAGTCCCGGGATCAGGAGCCAGGGGGCGGTGGCGACTGAGCGGATGTTTTGGGCTTCCTGGAGGAGGACGCCCCAGCTGACGACCGGGCGGCGCAGGCCGAGGCCGAGGAAGCTAAGGGATGTTTCAGCCAGGATCATGCCGGGTATGGAAAGGGTCAGTGAGGCGATGATGTGGCTGAAGAATGAGGGGACCATGTGGCGCCAGATGGTGGTCAGCTCGCTTGCTCCGTCGAGGCGGGCGGCCATGACGAAGTCTTCGGTGCGGAGGGAGAGGAAGCGGCCGCGCACGACGCGGGCCAGGCCGGTCCAGCCGATGAAAGAAAGGATGATGGTGATGCCGAAATAGATGCGCAGGGGCGGCCAGTCTGTGGGCAGGGCTGCGGCGAGCCCCATCCAGAGCGGGATGGTGGGGATCGAGCGGATGAATTCGATAATTCGTTGGATGAGGTTGTCGACGGTTCCGCCGTAGAAGCCGGAGATGCCGCCAAGCAAGATACCCAGGAAGAAGCTAAGGATGACACCCAGGAGACCGATCGACATTGAGACGCGTGTGCCGTAGATCATACTGCTTAGTAGGTCGCGACCCATGCGGTCTGCGCCGAGGAAGTAGACAGGCACCTCGGCGTCGGTCGAGCCGATCAGGTGGAGGTTAGATTCCCACAGGCCCCACATCTTGTAAGGTTCACCGCGCACGAAGAAGCCGACGTCAACGATGGTTTCCTCGTCGATCACGAATGTCCGCCTAAGGGCTTCAGGATCGATTTCAACTTTATAGCCATTGACATAGGGGTCCCAGCGCATGCCCTGTTCGGTTTGGCGGAACAGGTGGAGTTGTTGGGGGGGCGCCCAAGTGTAATCGGCGCGAATTACGCCGGGGCTGGAAGGTGAGAGGAACTCAACGAATATCGCAATGGCGTATATGATCAGAGTTACGACACCGCCTACCATTGCCATACGGTGTTTACGGAACTTCCACCACATCAGTTGCCATTGCGAGGCGACGGATACGCTGCTTTCTATTTCAGCCTCTGCGGCTCTTTGCGAGACGGTTTCTGGAGGCAGCGTTTTGGCATCAGTTACGGCCATTGAGTCTTCCCTCTTCTATTGCTTCGACAATTACTCCATGCGGATGCGGGGGTCCAGCCAGGCAAGCAGCAGATCGGAAACCAAGGTGCCAATTACGGTGAGGATGCTCAGCAACATGATAAAGCTGGCGGCCAGGTACATGTCCTGCTGCAGAAGTGCACGGATCAACAGAGGGCCAGTGGTAGGCAGGCTCAACACGATGGAAACGATGGCTGCGCCAGAGACCAGCGTGGGCAGCACCCAGCCGACAGTGCTTACAAAGGGATTTAGTGCGATGCGCACGGGATATTTGAACAGGAGCCTCCATTCAGGGAGGCCCTTGGCGCGGGCGGTCACGACGTAGGGTTTACGAAGTTCGTCGAGTAGATTGGCGCGCATGATGCGGATGAGGCTTGCGGTACCGGCCGTACCGATAATCACCACGGGCACCCAGAGATGGGCAAAGAGGTCGGCCACCCTCCCCCAACTCCAGGGGGCCCCCTGGTATTCGGGTGAAAAGAGGCCGCCCACGCTCTGATTGAAATATTTGAAGGCGATATACATCAGGATAAGAGCCAAGAGAAAGTTAGGCGTGGCGAGGCCAAGAAATCCGATGAAGGTGGCGAAGTAGTCGCCAATAGAGTACTGTTTGACGGCTGAATAGATGCCAATAGGAAATGCCACCACCCAGACAAATAGCAGGCTGGCAAGAGACAGGACGAATGTCAAGGCAAGGCGTCCCCATACCAGATCGGAGACCGGTTTGTTCCAGCCAAATGAGTCGCCAAAATCGCCTCTGAAGAGGATTCCCTGCATCCATTTCAGGTATTGAATGTGAACAGGTTGACCGAGCCCATATTGCTCTTCAAGGGCGCGCATGGCCGCCTGATCCATGTCTTCATCCTGTGCCGCCATCGAGGCCACCATGGTCGTGAGAAAGTCGCCGGGAGGCAGTTGAATGATGACGAACGCGACGATTGAAATTGCGAGCAGGGTAGGAACCATGTAGAGCAATCGGCGCAGAAGGAATTGAAGCATGGAAGGGCCCTATCGAATATGGAGCGGCAAAGGAGGAGTGGAGAGCGAACGTTCGCTCTCCACTCCTGATTGCTTACATTACGTTAACGTTACTCACCACTGATCCAATACTGCTCAGGCTGCGTGGGAGCCGGTGTCGGATACTGCCAGGAGCCCGGCATCGAGGTAGGCACGTTGTGGAAGGTGTTTTTGACGATGCCGTAACCCGGAGGGCTGGAGGAGGTGCCGATCACGTAGAACTGTTCCTTCGCGATCGCCAGGATCTCCTTCATCAGCTCGTTCTGCCTGGCCTGGTCTCCAGAAGAGAGAATCTGTGCGTACAGGTCCATCTGGTGCTTGACGATGTCCGGCGGTTCTTCCGGCTGCGTCATGGCGCCGGCGCCGCTGGGGTTGGTACGCCAAGTGACCCAAGCCTGTGCGAAGGTGGACTCGCCGCTGAAGGGGAAGAAATGACGCGGATCGAGGAAGATCTGCGGGCCGGTGCCGGCACCCCAGACGTGAACATCATGCTCGTTGGCGTCTTTGCGCTGGTAGAGGAGGGTGCGGTCAACGATGCTCAGCTGAGCGTTGACGCCGCAGTCCTGCCATTGGTTTACGGCCATCTCAGCGCGGTCATGGAAGCCGAAGGCCTCGGTGGCCTGCACCACGAAGGAGAAGGGCTCGCCGTCCGGACCGAGGAAGTAGCCGTCGGCGTCTTGCTCGGTCATGCCAGCGTCGGCCAGGTACTGGTGGGCCAGATCCTGGTCGAATTCGGTATAGAGCGAATACCACTCTTCGTCGTAGAACTCAGCCATGTCCTTGGGAATGGAACTCTGCATGGGTTCGCCTTGACCGATGTAAAGTACATCGATGATTTCCTGGCGGTTGAGGCAGTGGGACATGGCGATGCGGAAGTTCTTGTCGTTGAAGATTTCGCGCAAGCGCTCATCTTTATGGGTCAGGTTGAAGTGGAACCCGGTGGTATTGCCGATGCTGCGCGTCTCGAAGAATTCATACTCTCCGGCTTCGCGATTGTCGGCAATAACGGCCTTGTTGTCATTGGTGTTGAAGTGACGGCTCATCATGTCGATTTCGCCGTTGAGCACCTTCAGCAACAGAACCTCGCGGTCTTCCAGAATGTCATAGACTACGCGATCGATGTAGGGCAGCTGGTTGCCTTCGGTATCTACCTTCCAATAGTAAGGATTGCGCTCCAGGATCATCTGGGGGCCCTCGCCGTAGGCCACGGAAACTTTCCAAGGCATCAGCGTTGGGAGGTCGGCGTTGAACCAGCGCGAGTCGGAAGGTGTGCCGGGTACGGCGGAGCACTTCATTTGGTAGAGATTCACCCAGTCGTTTGCGTTGTTCTCAGCGATCAGCGCATCCAGGTTCTCGGTGTTGTAATCCACGTGGAACTGGGAGCAGTAGTGCATGGGAACACGGGTGAAGATGCTGCCGCTGGGGGTGGCCAGGTTCTGCAGGAAGAGGCCGTTGGGGGCGTCGAAGGTGATTTTCAGGGTGTGGTCGTCGACGGCCTCGAAGGTCGCGTCGGTTTCGCCGGCGCGCATCCAGCCGGGTGTCCCGCCGGGGCTCAGCTCTTCATTCAGGATCTGGTCATTCCACCAGAAGGCAAGGTCGTGGGCGGTAAAGGGCTCGCCATCGGACCATTTCTGGCCTTCGCGGAAGATGAAGGTGTACTCGCTGGCGTCATCACTGGCGATGACGTCTTCCACAGCATTGGGAACTACGCCGTCCCATTGCGGGGTCCACCCCATCGGGTGAATGTAGCTGACGGTGCGGACGAGCCAGGCGGTATCGGAGCCGCCGACCAGGGCTGTGTTCCAGGTGCCGCCATACTGTCCGATTCCCTCGACGGGTTCGACGATGGCGGGGTTGACGGGCAGACGCTCAGCCAGGGGAGGCAGGTCGCCGTTGCGGACCATTTCCTGGAATGCGGGCGCCTGATTGGTGCTGACGCCGTCGTCGGCTGCCATTTCTTCGCCGGAGTCTTCTGCTGCAGCAGCGGCAGATTCCTCAGCGGGGGCGGCCGGTTCTGCGCCGCCGCAGGCCGCCAGGACGCCTACTGCCAAGAGAGCGATCAGCAGCATCGCTAATAGGCGGACCGGTTTTTGTTTCTGCATTGACTTTCTCCTTAAATGATTATGTGCCTAGGGTCAGGCTTTGGGAATGCGAAAACTAGACTGCGATTAGTGCGCTAGTGCTGCGCTGCTTAAGCGCTTTTTGGGATGCAATTGTACGCCGCGAGATGGGCGTCACTTAGAGTGAGGGCGGGCGCATTATAGCTTGAAACGGGATGAGGTTCAAAATGAAGACCGGTGTTTGCGCGGTTACCTTGACTGTGAAATTCGTGACTTAGTGTGATGGGCTGTGATTAGGGCCTCGTGGGTGGGGTCTTTCTCGTTTTGTCGGACGAGAGTTTATGCGTGTTTACGAGGGTCTGTGGGAGTTTGCGGGGTGCATCCCAGTTTTGGGTTGGGAGCAATCTGGCAGGGGATATGCCGGCGGTGGCTGGAAATGTCTACCTGCTCTTGGAGAGACGCGGAGCAGGCGCAAGGGCCTGGCCTTGCTGGGGTTTCGGTTGATTAAAGGGGCACAGGACCTTTGCAGGGCAACTGCAGGGTAACCGCGGGGGTTAGGGCTGGGGGCCAAGGGTTAGGGGCCTGAGATAGTACGTGTTAAGGGAGACACTATTGGCCAGACATGATGCTGGGGAAGAATGAGCACGGTGGTCTAGTAAGGGCGGGGCGTTGCGGGGGCGCAGCCCCTGCACAAGGGAGGGCCGAAGGCACGGACGCACAACTGCAGGGGTCAGGGGTCAGGGGTTAGTAGAGGAGAGGGAAAGCGCCAGGTTGGTCTGCACTTGGGGCGGGAATCGAGTGGGGCGGGTTGTTAAGGGAGCATTTTCGCAACCTGCGTGGAAAAATTGGCGGATTGACGGTTTTTCAATTACAATCCCCTGCACCCCTTTGGTTATTCGTGTTTGGCTATAATTGCAGGTTGAACTCTTTTTATGGAAAGACTGCCCTCCGAAACTGAATCCGTCCTTGATATCTTCAGGCAGGCGGGAAGGCAGATATCGCATTACATTATCTGGTTTCTAAGTTTCGCGTTGGGGCTTGGGCTCATCCTGCTGCTACATGAACTCCTGGAAGTACTTCTCTTTCTACGGGTCAATCCCTGGCATCTGCGCGCCTACCGGGTGTGGTCGATATTTGTTTTGGGCATGTTCTTGATCGTGGGCATGTTTTTGGTCGAGGGCTACCTACGCCGTGCACGGCGCAAAGAACGTTTACTGAGCGCCTACCTGACTGTACTGTCGATTGAGCTGGCGTTGATTGGCATATCGGCGGGTGCGATCTACTTCAGAGACATCAGAGATTTCCTTTTATTTTGAACGGCTTTGCAGGCGGCGCCTGCAGGTGGGGTTTCCTAACTCCCAGCCGAAAACCTAGTTTCGCAGGAGGTAGCGCTTTGTCTCAGAACGACACCGAGTCTGTAGTCGAAACTGAACAGACAGAAACTGAACAGACAGAGGTCAGCACGCGACGCCATGATGCGCTTCTTGAAGTGTCGGATTTGAGGAAGTGGTTCCCGATTCAGAAGGGCTTTTTCTCGCGCACGGTAGGCCAGGTCAAGGCGGTAGACGGCGTGAACTTCTACGTGCGGCAGGGCGAGACTTTGGGTCTGGTAGGGGAGAGCGGTTGCGGAAAGACAACGACTGGCCGTTTGATCATGCATGCCTTTCCGCCCACGGCAGGCGATATCTGGTTCGACGACCAGGAGCTGGGGCCGGTCAACATTGCCCAGGTGGACAATCAGCAGTTGAAACGGCTGCGGCGCAACATGCAGATGGTGTTTCAGGACCCCTATTCCTCGCTGAACCCGCGCATGAACCTATTGCAGAATGTGGGCGAGCCATTGTTGGTCAACGATATGGCGCGGGGGCAGGAGCTGGAGGACCGGGTGTCGGAGCTGCTGAGGGTGGTGGGATTGCGGCCGGAGTATCTGAACCGCTATCCGCACGCGTTCAGCGGCGGTCAGCGGCAGCGCATTGGCGTGGCGCGGGCGCTGGCTTTGAACCCGCAGCTAATTGTACTCGACGAACCGGTGTCGGCGCTCGACGTGTCGGTGCAGGCGCAGATCCTCAATTTGTTGCAGGACCTGCAGGAGGAGTTTGACCTCA
The DNA here is from genome assembly GCA_958295845.1 of Caldilineaceae bacterium. GTDB lineage: Bacteria > Chloroflexota > Anaerolineae > Caldilineales > Caldilineaceae > Bin5. Next base: position 844,029 of record OY282376.1, on the reverse strand, counting down.
CATACCTGTTCATCGCGCACGATCTGAGCGTGGTGGAACATATCAGCGACCGGGTGGCGGTGATGTATGTGGGTATGCTTGTGGAAAGCGCGCGGACAGAGGTACTTTACCGCAACCCGCAGCATCCCTATACAGAGGCCCTTCTTTCCTCAGTACCGAAGCCGGACCCGCGCGACAGGGCGGAGCCGATCGTGCTGGAGGGTGATGTTGCGGACCCGGCGAACCCGCCGAGCGGCTGCTACTTCCATCCCCGGTGTCTATATAATGATAACGACCGCTGCATGGCGGAGACGCCTGAGTTGCGGGAGATGGAACAGGGCCACTTTGTGCGCTGCCACTACGCGGGCGAGCTTGAGTTGGCAGGTGTTGCCTAGGCTGGACTTCGAACGCTGGACGAACTGCTGAGGAATGATAGACCTACAGATATGACAATCTATGGAAAATAACAGCGAATCGGACGCACAGTTCAATATCGATCTGGAAGAGCTTGGCCTCTTGGGAGAGGGTACAGCGCGGCGGAACGGGGGCCAGAAGAGGCCCAAGGTAATGCTGCTTTTCCCGCCCAACTGGACGCCGACTATGCCGCATCTGGCGCTGCCGACGCTGACAGCCTATCTGCGGCAGGAAGGCGTCGATGTTATTCAGCGCGATCTAAACGTCGAGGTTTTCGACGAGATCCTGAGCCGCCGCTATCTGACGGCCGCGCTGGGGCGGCTTAAGCGCATGCAGGGCGGGTCGCAGGGTTCCGCAGGGCAGAGGCAGATGGGGGATCCTGAGGGGCGCGGCGCGGGGAAGATTGAGTGGGCTTTGCAAGAGGGCCCGCGCCTGGCCAAACAGGTAGAGCGCGCCAAGGCGGGGATTCGTTCTTCGGCGTTTTATGACGGCCCGATCGGTCTGGGGATGTTGAGTACGCTGCTCGACTGTCTGGAGATCGCGAACCTTCCTTTCCATCCGGCAAGCCTCCATTTTCAAGGGTATGATTCGGCCGGCCCGCCGGACAGCAGCCACTTCCTGCTCCACGGCGTGCGCGACGACCAGCACAATATGTTCCTGGATATCTACCGGCGTCTGCTGCTGCCCGATATTGTGCGGGAGCAGCCTGACGTGGTCGGCATTTCGATTCCCTCTATGGCGCAGATGGTGCCGGGGTTGACGGCGGCGTATCTGGTCAAGGAGGCTGGGCTGGACTGTCATGTGACAGTAGGTGGGCCGCATGTGAGCATGCTGCGGGCACAGTTTCCGGACGCGCCGGCGCTGTTCGAGCTGATCGACAGTGCTATTGTTTTTGACGGTGAGGTCCCTTTACTGCAGCTGGCCAGGGCGGTTGCGGACGGCACAAGCCTGGCGGGCATTCCGAATCTGGTCTATAAGGACGGCAGCCGGATCCGGGTCACTGAGCGCAAGGAGCCGGAGAAGATCGCGAATCTGCCGATGCCGGACTTTGACGGGCTGCCGCTGGACCGCTATTTGGCGCCGGAACTGGCGCTGCCTTTGCTGACGGCGCGGGGCTGCTATTTTGGCAAGTGCGCGTTCTGCAACGTTGGTTACGGCGAGCCGGAGTCGTTCAGCCAATTGCGGGCGCATCAGCTTGCTGAGCAGATGCTGGCGCTGCACGAGAAGTACGGGGTGAAGCATATCTTCTTCTCTGACGAGGCGGTTACGCCGCGCAATCTGCGTGATCTTTCGAAGATCATGAGCGGGCGTCCGGAGACGCTGCACTGGGGTGGCTGCGTGCGATTTGAGAAGGTGATTTCGGGGCAGCTGCTGGAGGATATGGGGGCGGGCGGGTGCAGGATGATCCTGTTCGGCCTGGAGAGCGCGTCGGCGGCGATCATCGATCATATGGTCAAGGGAACACAGTTGCCGCATATGAGCCGGATTTTGAAGGAGAGCGCGGCGGCCGGCATCTGGAATCATACGTTTTTCTTTTTCGGCTTTCCCGGCGAGACGATCGAGGACGCGCAGGAGACGGTCAACTTCCTGTACGGGCACAAACAGTACATCCATTCGGCGGCGATGGGCACGTTTCTAATGGAGCGGGACTCGCCGGCGCACAAGTACCCGGAATCATTCGGGGTGAAACGGGTGATGGAAGATCCGTCCAAGGATCTGGAGATTTATTTCGACTTTGAAGTGAGCGCGGGCATGAGCGAGCAGATGGCGGAGATGGTCCATGACAAGTTCCTGGAATCGCTGCCCCCCAAGCGCTATCCGCAGTTTTATATCAGTGATGTTTACCGGTTCCTCTATGCCAGCCATCTGAGTGAGCGGCATCTTCCGCATCCACCCTGGCTTGTGCCGGAGGATGGCGTGGTGCAGTAGGGGGCTGCAGTGGTTAGTGGTTAGTGGTTAGTGCCCGGGATGGTCAGTTCTGGGCATTGACGACTGCTCATTAGCAGTAGTAATCAACTCACACTTTGCAAGGAGAGTAGAATGCGAAGAATTGCACCAAAGTCGATTTCCCGACGCGAATTCATGCGCGTTTCGGGTGTGGCCGCTGCGGGTGCGGTGGCTGTGGCCTGCGGCGCCAGCGGCGAACCGGCGGCGATGGAAGAGGCCCCTGCCGATGAATCGGCAGCCGAGTCGTCCGAGGCTGCGCCGGCGACACCGGCGTCCCAATACAGCGAAGCGCCGATGCTGGCTGAGATGGTGGCCGCTGGCGACCTCCCGCCCGTGGACGAACGCCTTCCGGTCAACCCGATGGTAATGCCGGTTGCTGAGTCGAACGGCAACTACGGCGGCACCTTCCGCCGCGGTTTCAAGGGCGTCTCCGACCGCTGGGGTCCGACCAAGATGCAGGACCGCGGTCTGTCCTGGTATGACCAGAACCTGAACATGCAGCCGCGCATGGCCGAATCGTGGGAGATCAACGATGACGCCTCCGAGTGGACCTTCCACCTGCGCGAGGGCATGAGCTGGTCCGACGGCACACCGTTCACCACTGAGGCGATCCGCTGGTGGTGGGAAGAGGACGAGACCAATACCACGATTTCGCCCAGCATTGGCGGCACCTGGGTCTCCGGCCCTGAGCGCACGCCGATGGAGCTCGAAATTGTAGATGACTCCACCGTCACCTTCAAGTTCCCGCTGCCCAACCCGCTGTACGTCTTCAGGATGGGCCGCCAGACTCGAAACCTTTACCTGCCCGGCCACTATCTGAAGCAGTTCCACATGGACCTGACCGACGACCAGGATGGGCTGCAGGCACAGGTGGAAGAGGCCGGCTTCAACAGCTGGGAAGAGTACTATACCGACCGACGTTGGTGGTATCTGAACCCTGACCTGCCCAGCATCGGCCCATGGATCGCGAAGAACGAGCTTTCCAACGAGCTGTTCCTGATGGAGCGCAACCCCTACTTCTTCGGCGTCGATTCCGATGGTAGGCAGCTGCCCTACATTGACGACGTCTCTCATCGTCTGTTTGAAACGAACGACGTCTTCGACCTGCGTATCATCAACGGTGAGATCGACTTCCAGGCGCGCCATGTCAATATCGGCAACTTCACGCTCTACAAGGAAAACGAAGATTCCGGTGACTATCAGGTGTTCCTTGGCTCGGCCTCCGGCCACTCGGCCATCCAGCTCAACCAGGCGACCAAGAACGAGCGTCTGAACGAGTTCTTCAACATTCGCGACGTGCGCATCGCGCTCTCCGTCGCGGTCGACCGCGTCGCGCTCAACGAACTTGTGTGGGACGGCCTGATGACGCCGAGGCAGTACAGCCCGCTGGAGAGCTCGGCGCAGGCATACCCCAAGCAGGCCAATGCGTGGATCCAGTACGACCCGGACCTGGCCAACCAGCTTCTGGACGATGCCGGCTACGCGGAGAAGGACAGCGATGGTTTCCGTCTGTTCAACGACGGCAGCGGCGACACCCTCAGCTTCATCATCGAAGGCACGGCACAGCCGGGTACGACGAGCGAAGATACGGTGCAGGAAGTAATCAAGTACTACGCTGCGGTGGGTGTCAAGGCCACATACAAGGGCTTTGAGCGTTCCCTGTACGAAGAGCACCACGGCGCCAACGAGATCGAAGCTGCGTGGTGGGGCGGCGACCGCACGGTCGTGCCGTTGGTCAATCCCACGATCTGGACATGCGAGCAGCCCGACCGCCCGTGGGCAGCTGGCTGGGCGCACTGGCGCAACAGCGGCGGCACCAACCCGGCAGGCGTCGAGCCGCCGGCCGGTCACTGGGTCTGGACGATCTGGGAGATCTGGGATGCCATCAAGATTGAGCCGGATCCCGACAAGCAGACGGCGATGTTCCACCAGATTCTGGACATCTGGGCCGAAGAGCTGCCGATGATTGGTTACCTGGGCGAGCGTCCGGCGCCGATTATCGTCAAGAACGGTGTCCGCAACTACCTGTCCGGCTTCCCGCTGGATGATACGACCGGTGACGAGCACCTGCTCCACACCGAGACCTATTTCTGGGAAGATCCGGATTCCATGAGCACGTAGAACGGTGAGAATAGAGTGAAGAGGAGTGAGAGGAGAGATTCGCTTACTCCTCTCACTCCTCTCATGTTTTTTTGCTGCTGTTTTTTCGGGGGTTTTAATGCTGGCCTATATTGTTCAACGTATTCTGCTGATCATACCGATGCTGATCGCGATTTCGATTCTGTCGTTCGCTGTAATTCAGCTGCCGCCGGGTGATTTTCTGACTTCGTATGTTGCCCAGTTGCGGCAGGAGGGGGATGAGGTCGACGAGGCCGAGTTGGCGTCGCTGCGACAGCGTTACGGGCTGGGCCAGCCTGCGTATGTGCAGTATTTCAAGTGGATCTACGGCGTGTTGGTGAAGGGCGACTGGGGACAGTCGTTCGAATGGCAGAAGCCGGTCAGTGAGTTGATCTGGGAACGCCTGGGGTTGACGATGGCGCTATCGATGGGGGCGCTGCTTGTCGGCTGGTTTATCGCAATACCGGTGGGGGTCTATTCGGCGACCCATCAATACTCGTGGCTCGACTATCTGATGACGACGTTCAGCTTTATCGGCTTGGGGACGCCGGGTTTTCTGCTGGCGTTGATCGTGCTATTTCTGGCCCAGTCGATGCTGGGCATGAATGTGGGCGGCCTGTTTTCCGACGATTATGTGCTGGCGCCGTGGAACTGGCCGAAGATCGTGGATATGTTGAAGCACATCTGGGTACCGATGTTGATCGTGGCGGTTAACGGCACGGCGGGCAACATTCGTATCACGCGCGCCAACCTGCTGGATGAGTTGAACAAGCCGTATGTGGAGACGGCGCGGGCGAAGGGTGTCAAGGAAAGCTCGTTGATCTGGAAGTATCCGGTGCGGGTTGCGCTCAACCCGTTTTTCAGCACGGTTGGCTGGTCTCTGGCCAGTCTCGTTTCGGGCACGACGCTGGTGGCGATGGTGTTGAGCTTGCAGACGACGGGGCCGCTGCTGCTGCGTTCGCTGACTTCGCAGGACATGTACCTTGCGGGCAGTTTCCTGTTTCTTTTGAGCACGCTGACGGTAATCGGTACGCTGCTGTCGGATATTCTGCTGGCGCTGGTGGACCCGCGTATACGGTTGCAGTGAAACTGCAGTGGTTAGTGGTTAGTGGTTAGTTCCTGACAGCGCTTGCGCGGTAAGGGATAGTTTCAGTCTGATAATTTTGGTGGCCCCGCATTTGTGCGGGGTTTTTTGTTGTTTGTTGTTGGGAATGCGGCTGGGGGATGCTGGCTGAATAGGGAACTGGGGGGATTTGAGGGATGGGCATGGGTCAGGTTTTGTCGGTGCGGTAGAAGGCGAGTTGGTCTTCGTCGAGGGCGACGCCGAGGCCGGGGTCGGAGGGCGGGCGGGCTTCGCCGGCGCGGATGGGGAGTGGTTGCTGGAGCAGGTCGGTTTCGTAGAAGAAGGGGCTGAGGATGTCGCAGGGGAAGGTCTCGGCGTCGATGGCCGGGGTGGCCATTGCCAAGTGAATCATGGCGGCGTTGCCGATGCCCAGCTCGAGGTTGCTGCCGACGGTGCAGACGAGGCCGGCGGCGGCGGCGACTGCGGCGACGTTACGGGCGGCGGTGATGCCGCCCTTGCCGACGTAGAGGGAGATAACGTCGGCGGCCTGGGCGCGGGCGACGGCCATGGCATCCTGGGACGAGTAGACGATTTCGTCGGCCATGACGGGCAGATGGGTGCGGCGGCGCGGGGGGCGATGGCGGGTTCTTCGTCGGCGATGATTGCATGAGGGAACTGCGGGGCCTGTTCTATCTCCATGGTGCCGTGTCCGAGCGCGTGCTGGCGCTGGATGGCGGGGTTGCTCCAGTTGGGCACGGTAACGGGCGCCATGCGGCGGGCGCCGGCTATTCTGTCGTGAAAGTGGAAGTTGATCGTATCCTCGACGGCGCCGCCCTGGTCGCGGGTGCGTTCGAAGGAGCCGGCGCTGCCGTAGACAGAGTAGTAGAGGCAGTAGGGGCGCACCATACCATAGGATACGGTCACCTTGGAGGCGGCGCCGTTGCTGGCTTTGAAGATAGCGACGGTTGTGTGCGTTGTCTGCCAGCGGGAGGGATGTTGGGCGTGGTAGGCTTGCGCTTCGACGAAGTCGACGCCCATCAGCCAGCGGAGGGTGTCGATGGCGTGGGGGCCGCCGCCGAGGAGGGTGGTCTGGGGGGTTGGGGATGGATGCGCCAGTGGTCGGGCGGGCGGTGTGCCACGATGTCGTCCATGGTGTGCAGGTATTCGCCCTCGCCGTAGAAGATATCGCCGAGATCGCCTTACCGGATCATTTTCTTCACGTCGCGCAGGCAGAAAGCGTAGCGGACCTGGTTGCCCATGTGGTATTTGAGGCCATGGCGGTCGGTGAGCTCGATGATGCGCTCACATTCGGCCAGTGTAGTCGCCATGGGGATCTCGGAGAGGACGTGCTTGCCGGCTTCGAGCGCCATGATGGCGTGCTGGCCGTGCAGATGGTCGGGTGTGGCGACGACGATGAGATCGTTGGTGGGGTCTACGAGCATGGCTTGGTAGGTGGGGAAGCGCGTTTCGACGCCGAATTCGTGTGCTACACGTTGGGCGAGGCTTTCATCCTGGTCGCAGACGGCGGCGACTGTGGCGCCTTCAAGGCGTTGGAAGGCGCGCAGGTGGGAGCGGCCCTGGCCGAGGCCGAGTACGCCGACGCGGATGGTTGGATGCCTTGCGGCTTCACTGAATGCGCTGGACCTGTCCATCTACCTCTTCTCTTCTTCTCAGATTCCTGACACCGGCCAAGACGAAACCTTGTGTGAAATGACGATGTGCCAAGGCCATGCAGCGGCGGATGCTGAAGGGGCGGATGCTGAAAGGGCGGGCGACATCAAAGCAGATCCGTCGTTCAGATTCAGGGACAAATGCAGGCGGGTCCGGGGGCTCAGTATAGCAGATATGAAATGGGCACACCTATGCGCGAACGACGATCACTTTGCGCGCGATTCGCGGCCGATTTCTGCTGATAGCCACATGGAGATGCCATAAACCGGGAAGATTATGATGAATTTAACAGATTTATTAAGAAAATTGAAAAATACTATTGACATATTGAATATTGTGAAGTATTATCTTGAATATGTGATAGATCATCGTAAAAAAATGGAAGCGAGGACTTAGAATGTTTGCGGAACGGATGGCATTGGAGGCGACGCTTCGGCGGGAGAAACTGTTCTCGGAAGCCAGGACTTATCAAGGGCTTCATCCGTACCGGCGCGCGGCGCGCTGGCAGGTGTGGCTTTTTTCGCGTTTGGGCGAATGGCTGGTGGCAAGAGGAACCGCACTCCAGCAGCGTTATCAACGGGCTGAGGCCGGGCTGACTCTGGCCGACTATTCGAGACAAAGTGGGATGGAGCAGACACTATGAATGCACTACCGACCGCATGCCCGATCTGCCAAGCCAAGGATCTGACGGTCACGGGCTTTTTTTGCCGCGAGTGTGACAGCCGCGTTGAAGGGCGCTTCCAGGTTGAGACGCCTTTTGCCGGGCTGACGCAGGAGCAGCTGGCGTTCGCGGCGACGTTTGTCCGCTGTGAGGGGAAGTTCAACCGGATGGAAGAGGAGTTGGGGCTCTCGTATCCGACGCTGCGGGGGCGGTTGCACGAGATGATCCGGGCGATGGGCTTCGAGCCGGGCCGGGATGAGCCGGCGCCGCTGCCGGAGAAGGCGCGGCGGCAGATCCTGGAGCAGTTGGAGGCGGGCGAGCTCAGCTATGAGGCGGCGATGGAGCAGCTGCAGGGCGGTTAGAGGAACCTGGCCTAGCGGGCTGGCGGGATTGGCGGAATCGGGTGAGCAGGTAAACGCGAACAGGAATGCAGGGAGAGCGAAATGAGTGAGCAGATACAGGTGGAGCCGGAATCTCCGAATCCGCGCGTGCGGATCCGCTGCGGTGGAGATCTACGGGTTGAGGGTTGGGAGCAGGCGCTGATTGAGGCTACCGGTGAAGGAAGTCAGCCGGTGGCGACATCGGGACCGGAGCAACTGGAGATCGAGGCTGAGTCTTCGCTGGTGGTGCGGCTGCCGCTGATGAGCGAAGTGGTGGAGAGCGCGGCTGGAGGACAGGTAAATATTAGCGACCTGCGCGGCAGCGTGGAGCTGGAACAGGCCGGCGGGGATCTGCTGGTGGAGAATGCCGGTAGTGTGCGCATTGAAAGCGCAGCGGGTCGGGTGAACCTGACCAACGTGGCCGGCGGGGTGGAGTTGACGAAACGGGCGCACGGCGATCTGATTGCCGAGCAGATTGGGGGCGGGATCTCGATCGCCGAGGTTGCGGGGCGATTGACACTGCAAAATGTATCGGACGTACGCGTTAAGCGGGCGCGGACGGACGTGGATGTGTTGAACGCGGGCGGCAACGTCGTTGTCGATAGAGCGGAGGGCGCCGTCGAATTCATCAACGTTGACGGCGCGGCAGCAGTCGGCAAGACGATGGGCCGGGTAAGCCTACGCGAGGTTCGGGGCAAAGTCGCCTGCGATCAGGTGAACGGGCCGCTGCATCTCGAGGAAGTTGGCGAGGTCGCGGTAAGCCGGGTGAGGGGCGATCTGACGGCTGAGAGCGTACGGGGCGCGCTGGCCTGCAAGGAGGCGAACGGGCGGGCGACGCTGCGTAAAGTGGGCGGATCGGTCTCGTTTGGCGGCGTTGGCGGCGACCTGGTTGTAGAGGGATGCGGCGGCTCGCTGTCGGCCAAGTGCGGCGGCAGTGTTGAGTTGGCGACGATCCGCGGAAACGTGAACGTGACTGCAGGGGGAGATTTTAGGTGCAGTTTGGCTGAAGATGAGGGAGGTTCGTTCAAGGCGGTCTGCGGCGGTGGGCTCACAGTCGAAGGCGGCTCGACGATGGTCGCGCGCGGTCCGGGCGTGCATGCTTTCCGGGCCGGCGCGGGGAAGAGCAGTTATTCTCTTATTGCCGGTGGCAGCGTGCATCTCGAATCCGCCGGATTGCTGAGGGGTCTTGGCGAAGAGGAGGGCGTGAGAGGGGCACGTCACGCGGCCCGTGCGCAGCGCCGCGCCTCCCGATCGCTGGGCAAAACGCTGCGGAGGACGCTGAGGGCAGCGGGCAAAAGGGCGGCTGAAGGAGATTGGGAGGATGTTCGCAGCTGGAGCTTCAGCTTCGACACGGATGCGGCTTCATCCGGGGCGGCAGTGCGAGAGGAGGAGCCGATGACAGACTTTGAGGATATCGATGTGGACGTGAATGTGGAGGTGGACGTCGGGAGCGGGGCGGACGTTGAGCCGGTCTCTGAGGAGGAGCGTTTGACGGTGCTGCGGATGTTGTCGGAGGGCAAGATTACGGCTGCCGAGGCTGAGGAGTTGTTGGATGCGCTGGGCAGGCGGGCGCCATAGCTTTGGCAGCCTGTGCCGAGTTGACACCAGATGAAGATGGAGGAAAAGAATGGACAAAGATAGTCAGGATGGCGGGAAGAAGCTGCCGGTTCGCGCTTCGTCGGCGATTGTGGGTGGCGGAGATGGGGAGCTGGCGGAGGCAGGGGGCGGCGGCCAGGCGGAACTGGCGGAGATCGTGCGGCAGGTCCGGGAGGGCAACCAACAGGCGTACGTCACGTTTTTGCGCCGTGCGCTCTTTCTCTGGCTGCGCATTTATGTTTACGAATGGAAGGCGGGCGAAAAGACGGGCGCGGTGAATATACGCATCCCTATTCCCTTGCCGTTGATCGGCGCGTTCTTCAGACAGAGGTTGAGCTGGTCGCAGGCGTTCCGATTTATCGAGCAGAGCCGCCGTTCGCAGGGGATCCCGCCGAGCCATTTTCTGGATTCATGTATGGCTGTGGAACTGCTGCGGATAAACGAGTCAAAGCGTGACAAAGAAGGGTTAGTGGTCATTGGGTTTGACTGAATTGCGTCAGATATGGGAACTTGCGATTCAGGCGCTATTTAGTGCGTAAGCCGCTTGAATTGGATGCGCATCAAACAGGAATTGCACTCTATTGGGAAACGGGATGAAAGCAGCAATCGAAATCGAATCTCTGAGCAAAATATTCCGCAGCCGCGGGGGGGATGACATTGAAGCCGTCAGCCGGCTTGATCTGACGGTTGAGCCAGGCCAGGTTTTTGGTTTTCTGGGCTCCAACGGTGCGGGTAAGACGACTACAATAAAGATGGCCTGCGGTCTGGTGCAGCCGACTACCGGCACTGTTCGGCTTAACGGATTTGACATCCGCAGGCAACGCGGGCAGGCGATGCAGCAGATCGGCTCGGTGCTGGAGGGTACACGCAACGTATATTGGCGTATGAACGCCTGGCAGAATCTGCTCTACTTTGGGCGGATAAAGGGGGTCACGTCAGGCAAGGAATTGAAAGCCAGAGCGGAACAGCTGTTGCGGGAGCTGGATTTGTGGGAGCGGCGTAAAGATCCGGTGGGGGAGTACAGCCGGGGCATGCAACAGAAGGTAGCGATCGCGGCGGCGCTGATCGCTGACCCGCCGATTGTGTTGCTGGACGAGCCCACTTTGGGCTTGGATGTCCAGGCCTCGCGTACGGTGCGGGACTGGATAACGCAACTGTCAGCGGAGCGCGGCAAGACGGTTGTGTTGACGACACATCAGTTGGACATGGCCGAGAGTCTCTGTGACCGCGTGGCGATCATGAGCCGGGGGCAGCTGCTGGCCCACCGTCCCACCAGTGAGCTGCTTGACCTGTTCCGACGGGAATTCTATAAGATTCGGGTGCGGGGCGGCATCAGACCGGGGGAGCTGAAGATGATACCCGGCTTTACCGCCAGCCGGGAGAACGGGCACACAGTTCTCTCAGGCGAGGTTAGCGCTGACGTGACCGTTTTCGACCTGGTTGAACAGGTGCAGGGGGCGGGTATGGACCTGATTGGCATTTCGCCGGCTGAGCCGAATCTGGAGGAGATCTTCATCGAGCTTGTCGAAAGGGCGGAATTGGGCCCGGCGCAGGACAGTGCGATGGAACTTGACGCAAGCCACAGTCGTAACATCAGCGAAACCGGAGGCTGAGACAGTGACTATGACAAGATCAGTGCTTATGACAAGAACAGTACTGATGCCGGGAACGGTCCTGCTAAATGAGTGCTATAAGCGCATCATTTTGCTCTGGTCCTATCGATTCAACTTTTTGACCGAGACTCTCATGATTGGTTTTTTGTTTGTCGGGATCAGCTTTTTCGTTTCCGGCGGCAGCCCGGCGCCCGAGCAGATGGCGCCGGCGTTATTGGGATACCTCACATGGTTTTTCGCCGCTTTCGCCATTGGGGACATGAGCCAGGGTATCCGTGAAGAGACACAGACGGGAACTTTGGAGCAGATGTATATGAGTCCGCTGCCGTCGGGTCTGTTGCTGGCGGGGCGGTCGGTGGCTTCACTGCTAGTAAGCAGCGCAATGGTCATTCTGGTTGGCGGGATCCTGATGCTGTTGCTGGGTATCCGCATTCCCGTGCGGCTAGAAGGCGCGCCAATCTTTATTCTTACCATCACCGGACTGTACGGTTTTGCGTTTTTGCTAGGCGGGGCCACCTTGGTATTCAAACAGGTAAATGCCTTGAGCAACCTGATGACCAACATGCTGCTGTTCCTGAACGGCTCTTTCCTGACGGTAGAACGCATGCCAGTGTGGCTTGAGACTTTTGCGCGCAGCCTGCCGACTACGCAGGGAATCGACGTGCTGCGACGGGTGGTGTTGGATGATCTGTCGCTTACCAGCGTGTGGCAGGACGGGAGCCTGGTATGGCTGGTCGCACATTCGGCCATCTTTCTGATAGTTGGATGGGGCGTCTTTCTCTGGGGGGAGCGGGTTGCTCGAAGGCGGGGATTGTTGGGGCAGTATTAGGGTGTTTTGCGATAGGTATTGGGGTGGCAGTTTGATGATTGGCATCCTTGAGAGCGGGGAACACTTTGAACACGTTTTAGCCACGGAGGGCCACAGAGGAACACGGAGAACACCTTAACACCTTTTGGGCGCGGAGGGACGTGGAGATGATTTTGTGGGGCCGGCGGGGGAGATGGTTCTTGTTTTTGAATTCAGGAAGAGGTTGATATGGCGACAACGGAAGAGCGAATGCGGGTACTGAAGATGATCGAGGAAGGGAAGATTTCGGCGCAGGAGGGCGCGCGTCTGCTGGGGGCGCTGGGGAAGAGCGACGAACAGGCGCGGCGGCAGCAGGGGACGACGGATAGCCGGCCGGAAGGGGCGGGGCGCTGGCTGCGACTGCGGGTTTCGGATATGAGGAGCGGCAAGACGCGGGTCAATCTGACGATCCCGGTTGGGCTGGTCAATATGGGGTTGGCGGTGGGGGCGCGGTTTGTACCGGACGTGGCTGAGCTGGACGTTGAGGAGGTACGCGAGGCGCTGCGGTCGGGGCTGCAGGGGAAGATACTGGAAGTTCGGGATGAAGAGGAGCTGGTTGAGATTTACGTGGAGTAGGCGTTTTTCGGGTGGGAGATGGTTTTTTTTCAGATCGTAGCTAAATCGTAGGTAAATTGTCCACTGCGCCGATTGCGCCGAATCTGGTTATTTGGCGGCTCGCGGAGGGCGATCCACCAGAGTAGTAGCGCACAGATATGGGGATATTGGGCGGGACGCTGTGGGACCTGCACGTTGCTGTAGCGGTTGACAGGGGGCAGGTAAGGGCTTATACTGAGCGTAGCCGTACCCCCCAAGAAGAACGGCTTTGAAAATGGTAAAAAAACTCCAATACAATCCGTCCGTGCAGTGGGTGCACCACTGTCCCGGGCACACAAAAGTTGACACTCAAGGATGAGCGTGAACGCCGACTGTATTTCGAGTTGTAGCAGGATTGCGGATCGAGTTGCAATGACTGCGAAGGCTGTAAACACCTGAGCGCCGGACGCGCTTGGGTGTTGTTGTTTAAGGGGGGCGCGCGATTAACGGGAACCTGTCTCTGTACCGTTTCATCGGTGCCAATCTACCCAGAGAAAGGAAGACAGAATGGACGCAATTGCCAGCCGTATCCTCAAAGCCCGCCAGTACGCAGCCGAGCGTGACGAACGCTTGTGGGTAAACACCTTTCAGGTGAAGATGAAGGGTGAGCACTCTGATCACTACGTCTCCTATGATCGGGGTTCCTGGAGTTGTGATTGCGAGGAGTTTCAACGCAGAAGCATATGTGCCCATGTAATGGCGATGGAAGAGATTCTCGGTGAGGCGGTTGAGCCTGCGATGCTCCCTATTCCGGGGTAATGCAGGCAAGCTGGGTCCAGATAGTTTATTGATTAAGTGCCAGGCCGGATGGCCTGGCACTTTTTTTATGGTCAGTGGAACTGCAGTGATCGGTGGAACTGCAGTGGTTAGTGAGTCAGGTGCTGGATTGGGAGTGGGTAAGGATTGGGGCGGATTTCAGCGGGGGTGGGACCTGTGGAATAATAGCGTGATGGGTAGCGATATGAGGGATGGATGAAACGTGCGGCGCAACTGCTGATCGGGATACTGATCAGCGTCTTTTTTCTTTATCTGATTCTGCCTGGGCTACATCTGCCGGAGGTGTGGCGGGCGATGGGGCAGGCCAACTACTGGTGGATTGTGCCGGGCGTGGCGGTCTACATGGTGGGGCTGTGGGCGCGCACGTGGCGGTGGCACTTTATGCTTCGGCATTTGAAGCCGGTCTCGATGGGCAGGCTTTTTCCGGTGGTGTGCATCGGATATTTCGGTAACAACGTTTATCCGTTTCGGGCCGGGGAGGTGATGCGGGCGTACGTGCTGTGGCAGCGGGAGGAGATCCCGATCAGCTCCAGCCTGGCGACGGTGATCATCGAGCGTGTTTTTGACGGGCTGGTGATGCTGCTGTTCGTGTTCCTGGCGCTGCCGTTTGCGCCGATTCCGGCGGCTTTTCAGGGGTTTGTCGTCGTTGTGACTTTTCTGCTGTTCGTTGTGACGGCGCTGTTTATCTGGGTGACGGTGCGGCCGCGGCGGATTGCGGCGCTGTACGGCTGGCTGGCCGACCATTTGCTGCCGGCCCGGATCCGCGAACGGACGGACGGCCTTTTTGAACGGTTCATGGAGGGGCTGGGGAGTCTGCGCAGCGGACGGGACTTGCTCCTGATCTTTGCAACGAGCATCGTGGTGTGGCTGATGGAGACGGTCAAGTACTGGTTCGTGATGCATGCGTTCGCGTTCAGCGTCAGTTTTCTGGCGCTGATGCTGATCAATGGAATCGTGAACCTGGCGACGACGCTGCCGTCGGCGCCCGGGTATATCGGTACTTTCGATACGCCGGCGATCGAGACGCTGACGGCGTATGGGATCGATACGCAGCTGGCGGCCAGCTATACTCTGACGCTGCATGCGGCGCTGTGGGTGCCGGTGACGCTGTTGGGGGCGTACTATTTCTGGCGAGAGCAACTGCGCTGGAGTGACTTCAACAAGGCCCAGAAGCGGGCTGAGCGGACGGCACAGGGTGAAGCGGCCGTGTTAGAATGAGGCGCGGCGGTGGAGGGCAGTTTTTAGTTGTCAGTTTTTAGTTTTTAGTGAACTGCAAACGGCAGTGGTCAGTGGTCAGTGGTCAGTGGTCAGTGGTCAGTGGTCAGTGGCTCAAGAGAGCAAGTGGGGGAGGAGACACTGTTGGCTAGACACCTTACTCTAGACACCTTGCTGGGGAAGAATGAACACGGTGGTCTAGTAAGGGCGGGGCGTTGCGGGGGCGCAGCCCCCGCACAAGAGAGGGCCGAAGGCCCGAACGCCCAGAACTGCAGGGGTTAGGGACTGGGGACCAGGGGTTAGTTGAGACAGAGGTTACAAATCAGAGAGGAAGAGGAGCCGGGCGTGATGGGAGAAGAGAGCGTTGGACAGGCGCGGGAGAATGGCAGTGGGGAGAACGGGAGTGTGCAGAAGGTACGGCTTGAGAACGGCCTGCAGATCCTTCTGAAGGAGAGCCACCTGGCGCCGGTTGCCAGTTTCTGGATTTACTACCGGGTGGGAAGCCGCAATGAGGCGCCGGGCGGCACGGGCATCAGCCACTGGGTTGAGCATATGCTGTTCAAGGGTACTGAGAGGTATCCGCAGGGGGCGTTCGACAAGGCGGTGGCGCGGGCGGGCGGCGCGTTCAACGGCATGACGTGGCAGGACTGGACGACCTACTTCGAGACGTTTCCGGCGGAGCGCATCGAACTGGCGCTGGACGTGGAGAGCGACCGGATGGCGAATGCAGTTTTCGACGAGGAGGAGACCGAGTCGGAGCGGAATGTGATCATCAGCGAGCGGGAGGGGAGTGAGAACAGCTACCGCTGGCTGCTGAACACGGAGATGCAGGCGGCGGCGTTCCAGACCCACCCGTACCGGCACCCGGTTATCGGCTGGAAGCAGGACCTGCTGACGATGTGCCGCGACGATCTGTACGAGCATTACAGGACGTTTTACACGCCGAGCAACGCGGTGGCGGTGGCGGTGGGGGATTTTGACAGCGCGCAGATGGTAGAGCGCATCGAGCAGTATTTTGGGGGATTGGAGGCGGGACCCACCTTGCCGGCGATGCGTTTGCAGGAGCCGGAGCAGCGGGCGGAAAGGCGCATCGTGCTGCGGGGTACTGATCAGACATCCTACTTCGGGCTGGCGTTTCATGCGCCGGACGCGCAGCATCCGGACTTCTTCGCGCTGACGGTGCTGGACAGTATTTTGAGCGGCGCAAAGGGGATGGGGCTTTTCGGCGGCAGCTCTTCCAACCGCAGCAACCGACTTTACCGGGCGCTGGTGGACAAGGAGCTGGCAGTAGGGGTCTCTTCTTCGTTCATGCCGACAATCGATCCCTATGTTTTCGGCTTCAGCGCGACGCTTGCGCAGGATATCAGCCACCAGGAGATTGAGGAAGCGATCTGGGTGGAGATCGAGCGTATGCAGGAGGAGCCGGTGGCGGCGGAGGAGCTGGACAAGGCGATCAAGCAGACGAAGGCGCAGTTCGCGTACAGCAGCGAGAGCGTGACGAACCAGGCGTACTGGCTGGGCTTCAGCGAGATGATCGCGGACAGTGAGTGGTTTGACGGCTGGCTGGCAAACCTGGAGGCGGTGACGGCTGACGACATTCAGCGGGTGGCGCAGAGCTGGTTCGGCCGCAGCAAGCAGACGGTTGGCTGGTATATGCCGGAGGCGTGATGGGCGGGATGAATTCAGGTGCGGTCAATTTATGGGCACTATTCTTGCGTATTCCGTATTCCGTATTGCGTAAAGGTAGACATGGTAGGCGCGATGCGGTTGCCTGATGCGCGGGAAACGTCTTGGTGTCAAAGAGGAATTACTTTGGTTATTGAACGCTGAGCTATGTATCTTTCGCGGCTGCACCTGGAACATTTCCGGAACTACAGAGAGCTGGACCTGTGCTTCAGCGCGCCGGTGACGCTTGTGCAGGGCCGCAACGGGCAGGGTAAGACGAACCTGCTCGAGGCGGTCTATTATTTGGCGACGAGCAAGTCGCGCCATGTGCGGACGGAGCGGGAGGCGGTAGACAGGGCCGCGGCGGACGAGCCGATCCCCTACGCCGGCATCCGGGGTGAGGTCGTGCGGGGGACGGAGTCGACGACGCTTGAGATCCTGTTCACGCTGCGCGGGGACAGCTTGAACTACACGAAGCAGGTTCGAGTGAACGGGGCGCCGCGGCGCAGCATGGACCTGATCGGTCATCTACGGGCGGTGCTGTTTTTGCCGGAGGATTTGACGCTGGTCGCCGGCAGCCCCAGTGAACGGCGGCGTTATGTCGACGTCGCTCTGTGCCAGATCGACCGGGGCTACTGTCAGACGCTTTCCCGCTATCAGAAGGTGGTTACGCAGCGGAACAGCCTGCTAAAACAGCTGCAGGAGCAGGAGCAGACGGACGGTCCTGCGACGGCGGCGCAGCTTGCATTCTGGAATGAGCAGCTGGTGGAGTTGGGGACGCAGGTGCTGGCCAGGCGGCATACTTATCTGGCGGCGCTGGCGCCGATCGCGCGCCGCGTGCATGCGGAGCTCTCGCAGCAGCAGGAGTCGTTGGAACTACTGTACCTGCCGAGCTTCAATTCGGGACTTTACTCTGAACAGGGATACCGGCGGTTGCGAGAGGGTGAGGAGATGGAGGCTGACGAGCTGGGGCGCATGGAGGTTGACGCGGCGACAATCGGTCAACGCTTCCGGGAACGGTTGGAGGTCCGCCGGGGGGTGGAGTTGAGGGCGGGCAGCTCGCTCTATGGTCCGCACCGGGATGAGCTGGTCTTTCTGGTCAACGGCTGGAATCTGCGCACGTACGGGAGCCGGGGCCAGCAGCGCACGGGCGCGCTGGCGTTGAAGCTGGCGGAGTTGCAGGCGATGGCGGAGGCGACGGGCGAGAAGCCGATCCTGTTGCTGGACGACGTGATGAGTGAATTGGATGTGCAGCGGCGCGCGGCGTTGCTCGACGTGCTGGCGGACGTGCGGCAGGGGATCGTGACAACGACGGACTGGGGGCAGTTTTCGGCGGAATTCCAAGAAGGCGCGCAGCTTCTTCAGATCGAGGCCGGCGTTGCGACGCCGGTTCAGGGCAGTCTATAACCTGGGGCGAAAGCGACCACAGTCCCCTGGTATCTTCCCACACACTTTCTGGCAACTAACGTCATGAACGAGAGACTGTATTACGAAGACGCCTACCGCACCCGATTCACGGCGCAGGTGACCGAGCGGCTCACGCTCAAAGAAATGCCGGCGGTCCGGTTAAGCCAGTCGGCCTTTTATCCTACGTCGGGTGGGCAGCCCCATGACACTGGTCGTCTGAACGGCAGGGCTGTGGTGGACGTACAGGTTGGGGCGGACGGCACTGTGCTGCATCTGCTGGCGGAGCCGCTGGCGGAGGGGACGGAGAGGGTAAGCGGTGAAATCGACTGGGCGCGGCGCTATGATCATATGCAGCAGCATTCTGGCCAGCATTTGCTGTCGCAGGTTTTCTACCGCGAACTGGGGCTGGAAACGGTGAGTGTCCATTTCGGCGATGTGTTGAACACGCTGGATCTGGATGGCCCGCCGCTCTCTGCGCAGCAACTGGCGGCTGTTGAAACGGCCGTTAACGAGATGGTGTGGCAGGACCGCCCGATTCGCGCTTATTGGGTCAGTGACGTCGAACGGGAGAAAGTTCCGCTGCGGCGCGCGCCCACGGTGCAAGGCTTGACGCGCATTGTGGAAATTGACAAGTTCGACTGGTCGGCGTGCGGGGGGACACACGTACGACGGACGGGTGAGATCGGGCTGATTTCGCTGGTGCGGATTGAGAAGCACCGGGGCAGGAGCCGTGTGCATTTTGTGTGTGGCAGGCGTGCGCTGGCGGATGCGTCTGAGCGGCGCGGGTTGCTGGCGGAGACGGCGGGACTGCTGGACAGCGGCGTGCAGGACGTGCCCGAATTGGTGGTGAAGCTGCAGGAGGGGCTCAGGCGCGCTGAGAGGGAGTTGAACGCGCAGCAGGAGGCCCTGGTCGAATTTCAAGCGCGTGAACTGCTGGCGGGGGCCGAAACTGGGGCGGGCGTGCGGCTGGTGGCGCAGGAGATGGCAGACGCTGATCCGGCGTTGGTACAGAAGATGGCGCGGGCGCTCATCGCTGAGCCGGGCGTTGTTGTATTGCTTGGGTGTGCGCGAGGGGGTAAGGGGACGGTTGTCTTTGCCCGTTCAGAGGACTGTTCGGTGCACGTTGGCAATCTGTTGCGGGACACATTGAGGGAGTTCGGCGGCGGGGGCGGCGGCCGGCCTGATTTTGCACAGGGTGGTGGTGTGGCGGCGGAGAAGCTGGGAGATGTGCTGGAGTCGGCGGTGGAGGCTGTGCGACAGGCCATCGGCAACTGATGTTCTTTCAGATTGAAACCCCTTTTTCCACATTGCGTATTGCTTAGATGAAGGCAGTTCGCCTGCGTTTCCATTTGCGTTCACCTGCGATACGGCGAAACGCATTAGCCGGCGGTACAGGAAACTCGGGGATTCAACGCGACGGACAATCAGGAGACAGGAAGACTCTCGAATGAATAGCAATGGAACCATGCCTATTTTGCCGGTTGAAGCATACACCTCCCAAGACTGGTTCGACCGCGAGCAGGCGTGCATATTTTCGCGAACGTGGGCTTTTGCCGGTCTGACGGAGGACGTCAGCGAACCGGGGCAGTATGTAGCGGTGCAGGCAGGGTTGAACAACATTTTTGTCGTGATGGGGCAGGACCGGCAGTTGCGGGCATTTCACAATATCTGCCGTCACCGGGGGACGCAACTGCTGCGTGCTGTGGGCAACACGAAGAAGGTCATCACTTGTCCTTACCACGATTGGACCTACAGTCTGGAGGGGTGTCTGCTTTCCGTTCCGGATAGGAAGAACCAGTTTCCGGATATGGATATGGCGAGTCTCGGGCTGAAGAGGGCGTCAGTCGCTCGCTGGCGGGGAATGTTGTGGGTCCATCCTGACGAGAACGCCGAATCTGTGGAGGAGTGGTTCGGTGGCGTGGAGCCCCATCTTGGCCCTCACAATGTGGAAGAGTTGGTGGAGTATAAGAGCGGGCGCGCCGAATACGATATTGCCGCTAATTGGAAAATTGTGGTTGAAAATTATATTGACGGTTACCACCTGGCGCATTTGCATTCGGGCACTCTGTCGATGTACGACCACCGGCGTATCGAGTCTGGATTCGACGGCCCGCACTTCCACTTCCGGGAGCCGCTCAGTCCGGAATATGCGGCGAACGTCGAAATGAACGCGGCGACTCCACTGGTTATTCCGGCCGACAAGGCAGGGGCGTGGGTGCCGATGCTGTTTCCGGGCATTGGATTGGCAGAGAATGAGGACTCGTGGTCGGTGTTTCACCTTACACCGCTGGCGCCCGACCGTACACGCGTCGTCGTCCGCACGAAACTTGCTGACGCTTCAGTGCTGGCGTTCGCTTCGCAGTCGATCCGTTCTTTCAACTTCTGGTCGAAGCGTGTGCGAGGCAAGTATGACAGCGATGACGCCGACGATCCAATGGCATCCGGCGACTTCATGCAGGAGGACATTTACGCGTGCGAACAGCAGCAGCGGTCGCTCAAGAGCCCGTATTTCGAGCACGGTCCTTCTTCCATTGAGGGTGAGGCAGGAGTGCGGCAGCACCAGGAATTGGTGAAACTGTGGGTCGAGGGGGAGATTTAGTCAGAGGAGAGTAAAGGCCCGCGAGGGAAAGGGCGTCTTTGGAAACCGTCCCGGCTGCAGACCCATTGCTCAGATTGAAGCTCTGTTGCCAGCAGGCGTTCGCCCGCCGGGCTACAAGTACAGGCTAGTCTGAAAGCGGCGCAGGAGAACAGCGGCTATGGTGCAGGTGTAGAGGAAGCCGGCGGCTGCGACCCAAAGGTAGGGTTCACCGGCGGAGGCGAGCCAGTAGCCTTTGGTGGCCCAGTAGGTTGGGAAGATTCCGAGCAGCCACTGCCAGGGCTCGGGCACGAACCAGGCCGCGACTGGGACAAGCAGGAAGATGCCCAGGCCCTTCATGACGGCGAGACCTTCGACCTTGTTTTTGGCGAGGGCGGCGAGGAGCAGGGCCATCATCGGGCCGAGAGGGGCGGCGGAGATGGCCAGGGGGAGCAGCTTTTCGACCGGCAGCACAAGGATGTTGATGAAGGGAACGGCGACGAGGATCCCCAGGACTGTGATCAGGGCGGGGGTCAAGGCGCGGTAGAAGGCGTAGGTGCGGATTGGCATGGGTGTCACCATGAGGGCGGTGAGTGTGTCCTGGTCCTTTTCGTCGAGCAGGAGGGTGCCGACGAGGAGGCCGACGAGCTGGGGGATGATAAGCAGGCCGAAGAAGCTCACGATGAGGAGATAGTATGCACTGAGGTCGAAGCCGATGTTTTGCATCAGACCGGACTGCACCCAGGGCAGGAGCCAGCGCAGGAGGCCGCCGAGAATAAACGGGTAGACGAGCAGGAATTGCAGCATCGAGTCGCGGCGGAAGTTGAGGAGATCGCTGCGCCCCAGAGTGAAGAATACCCCCATCAGTTACCTCCCAAGTTTGTCCTCGAAGTAAACGTCAACCAGTCTCATATTCGGCGGCTCTCACGAGCCAACCTGACGGGCGACGACCTGTTGCAGGGCTTTCTGGGCCCAGCGGGTGCCGGCGACGCAAAGAAGCGCGGCGTAGAGCAGCGCGAAGATAAGCTGCCAGAGCGGGGCTTCGCCGAAGGATGCGGTCAGCAGGATCATGCCGGGACCGCTGGGCAGCAGGTAGAGAAGCGGGCCGGGTACAATGCCAAAGTAGGTGAGCAGTGGAATCTGCATGACGGCGAGAAAGAATGCGCCGGGCAGCAGGTATTCGTTGATGCCATTGAAGCGGGCGGCGATGACGAAGCCCAGCAGAGACAGGGGGTATGACATGGCCAGCATGCTGAGCACAAACCAGAGCCAGTTGAGCTCGGCGCCGTAGACGAGCAGCGTTACGGCGAAGCCGACGGCGAAGGCCGCGACGGAGAGAACTGCGGCTTTGGCGAGCAGATATTCCCAGGAGCGGAGGGGCGTGACGACCAGCCCTTCGAGGACGCGCTCGCCCTTCTCCAGGTAGTAGAGCCCTGGCATGAAAAAGAAGCCGAAGACGCCCAGATCGATGAAGAGGATTGAGACGAGTACCGGTTCGATGCCGGCGTCGGGGATCCAGTAGAGCATGAGGACCCAGACGGCGGCGACGAAGGCGGCGGCGTAGAAGATGCCCTGCCGGAACTGGATGGCGGTTTCCCAGCGCAGGAGCATGAGGAGCCGGGTCACGTCAGGCTCCTTCCCGTCGTCTGGATGAAGATGTCCTCCAGGGTGGCCTCCTGGGTGTGGATGGTCTCGATGCGGTTCGTGCGCAGGATATTGAGGAATTGATCGCTGTCGGCGAGGCCGTCCAGGGGGAACTCGGCGTGCTGGGCGGGGGAGGAGGTTTCGTCCTTGTGGTATTCGACACGGACGCGGCGCTGGCCATGTTGTAGGCGCAGGTTGCGGGGGGAGTCGATGAGGGTAATTTTGCCGTCGACGATGAAGGCGACGCGGTCGCAGATCTGGTCGGCGACGGTCATGTCATGGGTTGTTAGGAAGATGGTGCGGCCTTCTTCCTTTTGCTGGCGGAGGATTTCTTTGATCTTCTGGCCGTTGACGGGGTCGAGGCCGGTGGTGGGCTCGTCGAGGAAGAGCAGGTCGGGCTGGTGAATGAGGGCGCGCACGAAATTGAGCCGCATCTGCATGCCCTTGGAAAACTGGCTGAGGCGGGTATTGGCGTCTTCGGCGAGCCCGACCATTTCGAGCAGTTCGGCTGGGTCGCGGGTATCGCCGCTGTAGAGCGTGCGGAAGAGGGAGAGGTTCTCGCGGGCGGTGAGCTTCTGGTAGTGGTTGGGGAGCTCGAAAGCGACGCCGACCTGCTCGTAGTAGCTGTCGTCCCATTCGTTCAGTGGTTTGCCGAGGACGGTGATCTGGCCCTGGAAGCCGCGCAGGAGGCGAATCAGCACCTTTTGGGTGGTGCTTTTGCCGGCGCCGCTGGGCCCGAGAAAGCCGAAGATTTCGCCCTGTTCGATGGCGAAGTCGACGCCGCGTACGGCTTCGGTTCCCTCTGGATAGGTATAGGCGAGGCTTTCGACTGAGAGCATTACTGCGTTCCCTGGCGGTCGTTTTTGGATGGCGGTGGCGAAGTGGTGGAACCTGCGCCCGTGCTATTCCGATCGGGCTGATGTTGGGCTGATCTGTATGCTCTCCAATGGTCCAAAATCAGGGGAAACTCACGTTCCATAAAGACGTAGTAGTCCCGCATTTCTTCAAGACGTTGGCGGCGGGCGGGGGAGGCTCCGTCGAGCAGAGCGAGACCCCTTTCAGACAGTTGCCGTAACACGGTAAACTGCTTTTTCGCCTTCTCTTCCATCATGTGGGACCAGGAGTCGGGCACGACGCGATAGTGATCGCGGCGCTGGCCTGGTATGCTCAGCCGCTCGATGATCCCCATCTGGATGAGCATGCGCGTGCTTGTGCTGATGGAGGACTTGCTGGCCTGCAGGGCTTCGGTCAGTTCGTGCATTGTCTGATGCGGGGGATCGCAGATGAGGAGCCAACTGAGGATTCGGCCGGCCATGCGAGGCAGGCCGGCCTCTTCCCAGTATAGCCCGAAACTTTCGACATATTCGTGCATATTTTTCATCGGCGACTCGACTTCAGTGGTCGGCGGCTTGTGGTTGGCGGCGCTCATGTTTCCAGGGCCAGTTTCTGCTGTTGGCGGCCGATGACGCTGTTGAGAAGGACCAGCAGGGCGACGGAGATGAGAGCCAGCACCGCGATATCGAGAGCGATCTCGGCGAAACCGGCGCCGTTCTGACTCACTTCCAGCAGCGGATTCATCAGATAGTAGGTGGGGAAGAGGCGGCCAATCCACTCGGGCACTTGTGGAAATATCTTGAGGATGCCGGGCGCGTAGAGCAGGATGCCCACGGCCTTGATGATACCCAAGAAGGTATCCATGTCCTTGGAGACGGAGCCGAGGACGATGCCGAAGGCCGAGGACATGAGGCCACCGAGGGCGATCACGAGCAGAAGGAGGGCGACCTGGCCGGCGAAGGCGCTGTTGATCAGCAAGATGATCGTACCCATGATTCCACTCAGAATGAATCCTATCAGCGTCTTAGACAGGTAGACGTCAAGCAGCGAGGTGGGTGTAGAGGTCAAGGCGACCAGCGTGCGATTCTTTTTCTCGTCGAGCAGCGATGCGGCCGGGAAAAAAAGCCCACCGAGTACGATTGCCATGATCAGGAGCAGGGGCAACAGACGCTGCGACCAGGTCTGTGTGTTGGCGGCGCCGATCTGTTCCGCATTGACGGTGACGGGAAGCTGGTCAATGCTAGTCCCGATTCCTTCCGTCATGGCGCGCGCGAGCGCCGATTCGAGGAGAAGAAGATTGCGCACGCCGGCTTCTCCCCAGCGGTAGGCGGTGAAGTCGATCTCTGCGCTGTCATCTTCGAGGGCCGCGGCAAAGCCGGCGGGCAGGCTGAGGCCGAGCTCTTCGCTACCGCGTTCGACCGCACTTTGCAGCGCCGCGTCTGAATCGTAGAGGGTGGTGTTGATGCTAGGATGGTCGAGCAGCGGCCTGGTGAACTTTTCGCTGCCGTCGGGGTCGTAGATGCCCAGGCGCGGTGTCTGCGCCAGCAGGTCGCCGAAGACAAGCGCGATGAGAAGGCTGATGATGACCGGCATCACGAGTACATAGACGGCCATGAAGTTGGTTGCGCCGAGGCGCGCGTCTTTGCCCATCAGAACTGCAATTCGCTGAATATTCATCAGAATTTCCTTAATATGGCGGCCGTTCCGACCGCCATCGAACCTGCGCCGACCAGGAGCAGGAGTGCCAGGTTGCCGGCCACGTCTGCCCGGCCGGCGCCGAAATTGATGATGCGGTGCAGAGAATCGACGAAGAAATAGGATGGGATTAGCTCGATCCAGCCGGTAGAGAGGCCGGGCAGGACAACCGAGAAGCCGGGGAACACCATGGGTATGATAAACACGATGGCCCACCCCATCACCGATGTATTGTCCTTGGAGATTGCGGCGATAAAGAAGCCGAGGCCGACCATCAGGAGACTGCCCAGCAGCAGCGTTGTCAAGAGCAGGAGCGGCGCGGTGCCGAGGATACCCATCACTGCACTTAGGAGCAGTACCTGTCCGAAAGCCAGGACCATGCCCATCAAGGCTTTGCCGACAAAGAACTGATGCAGGCGCAGGGGGCCGGTGACGAGGGCGCGTGCGGTGCCATTGTCGACGTCGCGGTTGAGGAGCGTCGCCAGTCCAAAGACCTCTATTATCACGATCATCATCAGCAGGAGGGGCGCGAACCGATCTCGCATCGAAAGGGGCGCGCCGGTCATGTCATTGCCGAGCACGATCCCGGTGTCGTTGAAACGGGCTAAACTGGCCAGCGTTTCAGGATTGATAGTGTTGGCGACGAGCACCAGCACATCGTGGAATATCTGTTTGGCTTCGGCGGGGACACCGGGTGCGTAGTAGGCATTCAGCTCCACCTGCTCCCCACGGGCGGCGGCGGCGGAGAGGTCTGCGGGAAGCGACAGGCCGACGAAGAAGTCACCGGACTCTTCGAGCGCGGTCAGCATCTCGGCCTCAGAGTCGAAGATGGTATAGTCGCCGCCCGGGTTTTCGTCATTTTCATCAATGAGGCGCTGGTAGAGGGGAATCTCCCGATCCTCGATGAAGAAGGCCATGCCCAGGTTTTCGTCCACCTGGTTGGGGAGCAGGAAGTAGATGATGAGATAGAATACCACGCCTATCGCGGTGACAATGGCGAAGAAGCGGTTGCGGAAGAAGAGTTTGATGTCATTGACGACGAGTGTGCCGATCATCCTTGTAACCCCCTGCCGGTGATATCGAAGAAGATATCTTCCAGCGTTGCTTCCTCGCTGTGGACGGTGAGGATGCGTTCGTTCTTTAAGAGATCGAAGACTGTCTGCGGGGTCTGGTCTTCATCGAGCGTTACTTCGCGCACTTCGATATCGCCGTTGGGCCGTTCGACCTCTACTTTGAGGGCGCGCATGCCGAAGCGTTGTTTGAGACGGGCCGGCGTGTCGAGGGCGACGATTTTGCCCTGATTGAGGAAGGCGACCCGGTCGGACAGCTTGTCGGCTTCGACCATATCATGCGTGGTCAGAAAGACGGTGGTCCCTTGCTGGGTAGCGGCGCGGATCAAGGTGTGGATCGTCTCGGTGGAGACGGGATCGAGACCGTCGGTCGGTTCGTCGAGGAAGAGCATTTGGGGGTCGCTTACGAGGGCGCGCGCCATCATGAGACGTTGCTTCATGCCTTTGGAGTAGTTGGCGACGTGTTCTTTTTCGCGGCCGCCAAGGCCGACCTTTTCGAGCAGGTTCATGGCGTCGAAATTGGCTACTTTGTAGAGTTTGGCGAAGAGATTGAGATTTTCGACAGCGCTCATCTGCTCGTACAGGTTGGTGAATTCGAAGGAGATGCCGAATTCCTGCTGAACCTGTTTGCGCTCCTTGACAATGTCCATGCCAAGGAGGGTGGCTGAGCCGTTTTGGGGCGTCAGCTGACCGGTCAGCATTTTGACGACGGTGGATTTACCGGCGCCGTTGGGGCCGAGGAAGCCGATTACTTCGCCTCCGGCCACGTCGAAGGAGATATCGTCTACGGCGAGGATGTCGCCGTAGCTGAAACTCAGATCCTTCACTGAGATCGCGGGTTGTGCCATGCTGTTGCTCCTTATATCCAGGCGAATGTGCCGATCGTTTGCGAGTCGCTACGTCTGCAAGCGATGTAATCGAATTTAGCAGGTTCTGTTTGTTCTGTCAATACCGAACAAACAGAACTCTCTGACATCTGGCTGACGGATGGCTGATATTGGGAGGAGGAACGGGTAATGTAGTGGGTAAGGGCTACTGGATGTTTCCTGTCGGCGCGAAAAGTGCTGATCGGGGTTGTGCAGGTTTGGACAGAGATTGCGTAAGAACGGTTGGGAAATTCTGGAATCCTATCCTGTGGCGTATACTTTGCAGGAGAAACAGACAGGGTGCGCAGGCATTCGGCGGGCGCTCCCGTTTGAGGTGGTAGAAGCAACGCACAAGGAGAACTGTTGAGAATGGAGACTCTTACGCTCAATGACGGTGGACGTCTTCCTGTATTGGGATTGGGCACGTGGCAGATGGGGGGCGGCCGCAGCCGCGACTATTCGCGGGATGGGGAGATGACGGCCCTGATCCGGGATGCGATCGAGATGGGGTACAGTCACATTGACACTGCGGAGATGTACGGTGTCGGTCATTGCGAGGAGTTGGTAGGAAGGGCGATGCAGGATTTCGCGCGTGAGGAGATTTTCCTGACGACCAAGGTATTGACCGACAATTTACGCTACGACGATCTGTTACGGGCGCTGGACCGCAGCCTGGAACATTTGCAGACGGATTATGCCGACATGTACCTCATTCACTGGCCGAATCCTGACGTGCCGCTGGAGGAGACTTTCAGGGCGCTCAACCGGGTGGCGGCGGAGGGCCGGGTGAAGCGGGTTGGCGTGAGCAATTTTGACGTTGCGCTGCTGCAGGAGGCGCAGGCGCTGTGCGAGACGCCGGTTGTGACTAACCAGGTCCGATACAACTTATACACGCGCGACCCGGAGCAGAATGGGCTGTTGCGCTATTGCCAGGAGAACAATATTGTCCTCACCGCATATTGTCCGCTGAAGGACGGTGTGATGCAGAACGAGACGGTGCAGGCGGTTGCGCGCAAGCATGGCGCATCTGCGGCGCAGGTAGCAGTTCGGTGGCTGACGCGGCAGCCGCAGGTGGTGACGATTCCGATGTCGACGAACCGCGACCATATGCGGCAGAATCTGGAGGCGTTGACGCTGGCGCTGGATGAAGAGGATGTGCAGCGGTTGAATCAGGTTTCCAATTAAGCCTTAATCAGCAGGCCGCTCAGCTTGAATTGACAGGAGAACCTATGCTTCCCAATGAATCGATCCGCAGGGTATTGGATGCCGGGCTCACAAATGGCGCCGACCTGGCAGAAGTCTATTTGGAGAACAAGGAGAGTCTTTCGCTGACGCTGGACGAGGGCCGTCTGGAGAAGGCGACGCAAGGCAATGACATCGGAGGGGGCGTAAGGGTCTTCTACGGCAACAACGCGGCCTACGCCTACACTGATGATCTTACGGAGGAGTCGCTGATCGAGGCGGCTGGGGTTGCGGCGGCCGCGGGCCAGAACGCAAACAATGCGCAGGTGTGCGCCGACCTGACGAAGGGGGAGAGTCCGGTCGAATCCCGGATCGAGCGCCCTTTCGAGGAGATGTCGACGCAGGAGAAGGCCGGTATTTTGCGGGAGATGGACGAGGTCACACGGCAGCACAGCCCGCATATTGTCAGTGTGCAGTGCGGCTATACGGAGACGCGGCGTCGGGTCTGGGTATACAACACAGAGGGTGTTTGGGCGGAGGATGACCGCGCCTTTATTGAGTTTCAGGGGCAGGTGGCGGCGCAGAAGGGGGACGTGCGCCAGTCGAGCGCCACTGGGATCGGGGGGCAGATTGGGCTGGAGTTTTTCGACGACCGCGACCCGGTGAAGATGATGCCGGAGGCGGCTGACACGGCGCTGCTGATGTTGGACGCGAGGCCGGCGCCCGCCGGTGAGATGGCGGTCGTGATCAACAATGGGTGGGGCGGCGTCCTCTTTCACGAGGCTTGCGGCCACTGCATGGAGGCCGACTTTATCACGAAGGGGGCCTCGGCCTACACGGGGCTGGTGGGCGAGAAGGTGGGGCCGGATTTCCTGACCGCTTACGACGACGGTACGATCCCGGGCCGGCGAGGGACGATGCGCTTCGATGACGAGGGAGCGCCGACGAACCGGACTGTGCTGATCGAGAACGGCATTCTGAAGGAGTATATGTGGGACCTGACGGAGGCGCGACGGGCGGGCCGGGCGTCGACGGGCAACGGGCGGCGGCAGTCGTTCCGCGACATGCCGATGCCGCGCATGACGAATACGTATATTGATGCGGGCCCGCACGACCCGGAGGAGATCATCGGCTCGGTGAAGAAGGGGCTGTACGCCAAGAGGCTGGGCGGCGGCCAGGTGGAGATCGGCCGCGGGGACTATGTTTTCACGGTGACTGAGGGCTGGCTGATCGAGGACGGCAAGCTGACGGCGCCGGTGCGGGGCGCGACGCTGGTCGGCAACGGGCCGGAGACTCTGCGTCTGATCGACATGATCGGGACAGACATGTCGCTGGATCCGGGGCGGGGCATGTGCGGCAAGGGGCAGTGGGCGCGGGTCAGCGTCGGCCAGCCGACGGTGCGCGTGCCAAAGCTGACGGTCGGCGGCACGGAATGAAGGGCAGTGGATAGTGGATAGTAGTTTGAGACATACATTTAGCCTGCGTTTTTGGGAGCGGGACGAGGAGTGTAGACGTGGATTATCTTGAATTTGCCAAGGACGTCGTTTCTAAGGCGGTTGAGCGGGGCGTGGAGGCGGAGGCCTTTATCAATGTCGGGCAGAATACGTCGGTCAATGTAGACCGGGGAGAGGTGGAAAAGCTTTCGCAGGCGGGCTCGAAGGGGCTGGGTGTGCGGGTGGTCCGGGACGGCAAGATGGGCTATGCATACACGTCCGATTTTGGGGCGGGCAGTATTGAAAAGACGATCGAGTCGGCGGTCAACCTGGCTGACGTCGCGGACGGCGACGAGTACCGATCTCTGCCGGCGCCGCAGCCGCTCCCGGAGGAGGATTTGGAGGTCTATGATCAGGCGATCGTCGATCTGCCGATCGGGCGCAAGGTTGAGATGGCGCGGCGGATAGAGAAGGCCGCTTTGCGCTATGACGAACGCGTCGTCCTGACGAATCGCTGCACGCTGATCAGCCAGTACGGGACGGTGGCAGTTGCGAACTCGAAGGGTGTCGCGGGCAGTTACGACAAGAGCTTTATCGGCGGTTTTGTGATGGCGATGGCCGCGGATGAGAGTGACCGGTCGGTGGCGTTTGGGTTTGATTTTGGCTCGCGGCTGGGCGACTTCAAGCCGTCAGCGGTCGGGAAGGATGCGGCGCGCAAGGCGGTGGGGATGTTGGGCGGCAAGCCGGTGCCGACGCAGCGGGCGTCGGTGGTCTACTCGCCGATGGCGGCGACGAGCGTGCTGGGCGCGCTGTCGCGGGCGTTGGGCGCCGACGCGATGCAGCGCAACCGGTCCTTCCTGGAGGGCAAGATTGGCGAGACAGTGGCTGCGGATATGGTCACTGTGCTGGACAACGGGCGGTTGCCGGGCGGGATCGCGACGCGGCCGTTTGACGATGAGGGGGTGCCGACGGCGGCGACGCGCTTAATCGATGAAGGCGTCTTGCAGACGGCCTTGCATGATCACTACACGGCCACGCGTGACGGGACGGCAAGCTCGACGGGCAACGCCAGCCGACGCTCGCACTCGTCGATGCCGACGCTGGACGCGAGCAACTTCTACTTCCAGCCGGGTCAGGAGACGCCGGAGGAGGTGCTCGGCGGGGTGGAGCAGGGGCTGTACGTGGAGAGCGTGATGAACACGGCGAGCATCAACCCGATCAGCGGGGACTATTCGATTTCGGCGAAGGGGTACTGGATCGAGAACGGCGAGTTGAGCCATCCTGTGAACGAGGTGACGATCGCGCTGCCGATGCAGGAGCTGCTGCACAATGTCAAGGCGGTCGGGAACGACCTGACTTTTGTGCCGATGATGGGTGCGCTGGGGTCGCCGACGATACGGGTGGACGGGGTGATGATTGGGGGGGTGTAAATGCGGGGTGACTGCGGGGAAACTGCGGGAGAACGGCAGGGGAACTGCAGGGGTTAGGGGCTGCGTAATTTGATTTGCCCTGTGGTAGTTTCTGTCGAGTGTGAAGAGGACTATGTCCTGTCGGTGGCCTTTGAGAGTGGGGAGAAGGGGCTACTTGACATGAAGCCATACCTAGATTTCGGAATTTTTGGTAAGATCAGAGACCCGAAGGTCTTTGGATCGGTTCGCGTCTCATTTGACACTATCGGCTGGGAGACTGGCGCTGACCTCGACCCTGAGTTCGTTCACGAGAAGTGCCGCATCACGCAGCGAAAGTGATCGGCTGATCAATAAGAGAGCTGGTAGACCACCCTCGTCGAGGGCAGGGCGGTTGACGTCAGTGAATTCGCAAAGAGACACGAAAAATTAGCCAGATCCGGCTGCGTCGCAGTCGCTCCCCTACTTCTTTGTTGTACAGCCGCCGTCCTATTTGAAAGTACTACCGGGCCCGAATGCGCGGGCGTCGGGCGGGCGCGCCCGATGTAGGGTTGGACAATAGGGGCTTTTTGACGTTCAATAGGGTTCTGCCCACCTGTCCACTGGAGTTTTTCTTTTGACCCGCTCGCAAGACCCATACGCTGCATTTCGCATTCGCGACTACCGGCTGTATGTAATTGGCTGGGTGGTGGCGCGGATGGCGACCTATATTCAAAGTATCGCGATCGCCTGGGAGATCTACCAGCGCACGGGAGAGGCGCTCTCGCTGGGGTTGGTGGGGCTGGCGCAGGCGCTGCCGCTGATGGTGATGGCGCTGCCGGCGGGGTTGCTGGCGGACCGTTATGAACGGCGGCGGTTGTCGATCATCAGCCTGCTGGGGATGACGGTGACGTCGCTGGCACTGGCGGCATTTTCGATCACGGAAGGGCCGGTGGGATGGATGTATGCGCTGCTCTTCCTGGACGCCAGCATGATGACGGTGGGACGTCCGGCGCGGACGGCGCTGCTGCCGCAGCTGGTGCCGGCGGAGGTTTTTCCGAACGCGGTGACGTGGAACATGAGCTTGATGCATATTGCGTCGGTGGTGGGGCCGGCTTTGGGCGGTATCGTGGTCGCCGTCAGTGTACAGAGTGCGTATTTTTTGGCTGCGGCGGGTTCGTTGTGGCTGGCGTTTATCCTTACCCGCATCCAATTTCGGCCGGCGGACGAGAAGCCGGAGCCGGCCAACTGGCAGACGCTGCTGGGCGGGATCCGTTTTGTGTGGGACAAACGGATTCTGTTCACGATCATGGCGTTGGACCTGTTTGCGGTGCTGCTGGGTGGGGCGGTCTATCTGCTGCCAATCTTTGCGGAAGATATTCTGAACGTGGGCGCGACGGGGTTCGGGTACTTGCGTGCGGCGCCGGCGGTCGGGGCGTTTTTGATGGCGGTGGCGATGGTCTATCTGCCCCCGATGAAGCGGGCGGGGCGGGGGCTGCTGCTGGGAGTGGCCGGTTTCGGCGTGGCGACGATTGTATTTGGCTTTTCGGAGAACTTCGGGCTCTCATGGGCGATGCTGTTTCTGACGGGGGCGCTGGACAATATCAGCATGGTGGTACGTCAGACGCTGACGCAGCTGCTGACGCCGGACCGGATGCGGGGGCGTGTTTCGGCGGTGAGCGGGATTTTCATCGGGGCGTCGAATGAGTTGGGCGGCTTTGAGTCGGGTCTGGTGGCGCAGTATTTCGGGCCGGTGATTTCGGTTGTGAGTGGGGGGATTGGGACGATTCTGGTGGTGGCGGGGGCGGCGGCACTGTCGCCGCAGTTGTTGCGGTTGGGCGCGCTGCATGAGGCGCGGGCGGAGGAGGAGAGTGCGTGAGGGTGGAGGCTCTGGGAAACCACTCTATTTAGCTACTTTTCGCGACGGCGGGAACGATTGGACGCCACTGTCCACTTTATTTGATTCTTTCCCAATTTGGGATAGCTCAAACATCAAATTCCACGGATTTAGAATTACCCTCTTGACAGTTGCCTTATTGTTGTGTACTATGTAGTACACATGACATTCGGCAAGTATATCCGTTCCGTTCGCGATAAGAGGTTCAAAGAAGACCGGTCCTTCTCGGTGCGGCAGGTTGCGCAGCGCATTGGGGTGGAGCCGTCGTATTTGAGCAAGATCGAGCGAGACCAGGTCGCGCCGCCTTCGGAGGCGACTATACGCCGTCTGGCCGGGGAGTTGGGCGAGGATGCGGACCTTTTGCTGGCGATGGCGGGCAAAGTCTCGAGCGACCTTCGGGATATCATTCTGCGGAGGCCGAAGCTGTTCGCTGACCTGTTGCGGCAACTGCGGGATGCGCCCGATCACGCGATTGAAAGCGTCGCGAGGGAGATACGGGACGGAGATTGGTGAGGCCGGTGTCACATGGGGAAATGACCCGAGAGGAACCAGAGATGATTGAATTGAAGAACGACGACCTGATTTTTCGATTTCCGGAGGTACATAAGGATGCGGAGTGCCGGATTTCGTTCCAGAGAACGTTGCGCATACCGGATGATAACAGAGCTTATTCGCTGCCGCCGGGGCTTGGGACGTTTCCGCTCAATCTCGTGGACGATTACGCGGAGAGAGTGCCGGCGGGTTGGAACGCGCACGGAGGCGTCTTTCTGCCGATGTACCAGGCGGAGGCGATGTGGCTCAATTTCAGCGGTTCGTATCCGATGGCTGTTAAGGTGGCGGCAGGAAAGATCAATGCGGTGACGGGTGAGGGTTGGGAGAACGAGCTGTCAAGGGAGCCGCAGGATTATGTTGTGATCCCGGATCAGCCGTGGTTGGACGGGTTTTCGGTGATGAAGGGGATGATCCGGCAGTTTGTGGCGATGCCTCTGGGCGAAGGATATACGGCCGAGGAGCAGTTGACGGGGGAGGCGGAGCACGGCGGGCTGCAGATCGTGGTTTATCCCATTAAGCCGTCTTATTACGAGAGGGAAGAAGAGGAGTTCATGCCGATTGCCTATGCCCCACTACGCGCCTTTTCGGAGCCAGTTGAGGAGATGGGTCTGGCTCCGGGCGGTCTCATGCGGCAGGAGATATACGAGGACGAGAACAGTTTTGAAGCGTGGGAGACTTCGGTGCGTTCGCGTTGTTATGTGCATATTGTGAACAGTATTCAGTTCTTCAGTGTGACGGGCGCTCATCCGCCGAGCATGCCGCCTACGGCGATGGAGTACACGGCGGCGGGGCTGCCGTGGTTTGATTATTATGGTGGGGATTTGAAGGCGTTGGCGGGGGCGGAGAAGCTGGCGGGGCTGGACAGTGTTGCGGTGAAGAAGCTGAAGAAGGGTAAGGGCGTGCTGGCGGATAATGAGGCGGTGGAGCCGAAGGTGGTGAAGAGGTTAGGGAAGGGGAATGTGAGGGAGGGGGAGTTTTAGCGGCAGGGATTCACTAAGTTCACTCTCTGGTCGATACTATATGGGTGGTGCTCTACGGTCATCAGGCGTACAGCACCACCTGTTCACTTTCCACTTCGACGCGGTAGGTGCGGACGCGGAGTTTGGGGTCGTAGAGGGCTTGGCCGGTCTTGATGTCGAATTCCCATTGGTGCCAGGGGCATTTTAGGATTTCGCCCTCGCGGGTGTAGGTCATGCCGGTGAGGCCGTCGGGGAGGACGAGGGGGCGGATGCGGCCGCGGCAGAGAGGGCCGGCCCTGTGGGGGCAGATGTTGCGGAGGGCGTAGTAGTCGCCGTCGAGGTTGAAGACGCCGATCTCCCGCCCGTTGACGGTTACGATCTTACGGCCGCCGGGCGGGATTTCATCGGCGGTTGCGATGATATGCGCTGGCATCAGTTGAGGCCGTAGAGCTCGGCAGCGGTGTCGTACATGACGCTGGGTCGCAGCTTTTTGTCAAGCATTCGCATGAAGCCGGCAGGTTCTTCCCAGTCCCAGTGGGGGTAGTCGCTGGCGAAAACGAGGATTTCGTCGGCGTGGAGCCAGTCAAGGAAGGTTTCGAGCCCCTTGCGGTCGGGCGTGTTTGGGAAGGGCTGCGTGCCGAAGCGGATATGCTCGCGCAGGTATTCGCTGGGGAGGCGCTTGACCCAGGGCGTGTAGTCGCGCAGGCTCTTCCAGTCGGCGTCCATGTGCCACATGAGGCCGGGTACCCAGAAGGTGTCGAGCTCGATGAAAAGGAATTTGAAGTTGGGGAACTTTTCGAAGACGCCTTCGCAGATGAGGCTGGCGGTATGGGCCATGGCGATCTGGGGGCGGGCCATGCGCATTTCGAGGTAGTAGGTGGGGAAGCCGGCCGCGGTGGGGGGCGCGGAGAAGCCGGCGCCCTCGCCGCCGAAATGGACGCACATAGGCAGGCCGTTACGCTCACAGGCTTCATAGATGGGGTGATAGATGCGGTTGCCGAACGGGTGCAGGCTGCCGGCGGGCATCAGAACCTGGGCGACGCCGGGGTGGTCGCCGAGGCGGTCAATCTCGGCGGCGGCCTGTTGCGGGTCAGCGGGCGCGATGTGAATGGAAGCGCGCATGCGGTCGTCCTTGCCGACCCATTCCTCCAATGTGTAGTCGTTGTGGGCGCGGCAGTAGGCAGCGGCATAGTCGACGGTGGGATGCACAGCCATGCCGTAGGGGCCGCCGGCGCCGGTGAGGACGGCGATGTCGATGCCGTAGTGGTCCAGATGTCTTTTGCTGCAGACTTCGGGGCGCGTTGAGGGGTCAACCTCTTCCTCGGTGCCCTCCCACAGGTCGGGGAGGGCATGGCCTCTCGGCATGTTGGTATAGCCCACGTTCGGCATCATCGAGCCGAAATCTTTGATCTGCTCGACGTACTGCCGCGGCAGGTAGGGGAAGAGGGCCTCGTTGTTGGGCGGACTGTGATGCACGTCGCAGTCAATAATGCGCTGCCGCGCGGGGGTGTCCCGCGCGGGACTCTCCACCTGTTCCGGTTTGGCTCCATTTGCAGGCGAGACAGTGGCATTGCCGGTACGCTCTTTCACCTCTGTGGCCATGTTTCGGCTCCTTTCGTTTGCTTTTCGCGCATCCTCTACGGAGGAGACGGGATTCTTCGCCTGCTTTTGTACAAGGGGGCGGGGCCAAAGGGCACTCCGCGGCTATGAACGTTTGTTCAGCCGTTATTATTTGGCTTGCTTTAGCAGAGCACGAGCCTGATCCAGTATTTCCGAACTTGGCGGATAGTGCCTGCCGGGCACGACATTTTCGGCCAGGATGCGCTCTTTGGCCAAGCCCTCGGCGGTTTCATAGACCTCGGTCAGTTCGACGCATTCTTCGGCGAACCAGGAGGGCACGACGACGACGCCGTCGTTGTCGCCGACGAGGACATCGCCGGGCCGGACGAGGGCGCCGCCGCACTGGATGTTTACATTCTCTTCCGCCGGGAACACCCAAGGTCCACCGCCGTAAGGGGTCCGATCGCGGGCGTAGATGATCAGGCCGTAGTTCTCCTCCACCATGATGTCGAGGTCGCGGATGCCGCCATCGCAGACGACGCCGTCGGCATTGTTCATTCTAAGTTGCAAGCCCTTCACATCACCAAAGACTGCGGCAGAGGGGTTGCCCATGATGTCGACGACGAGTACGTCGCCGGGGCCGCAGCGGGACATGGCCCGGTAGTCGATGGCGTCTTCGCCTGCGGGCGTCAGCGCGGCCAGGTCCGGGCGGGGCGGCAGGTAGCGCATGGTGCGGGCGCGGGCGGCGAGGCGTTTACCGGGGGTGAATGGACGCACGTTATCCATGAAGGGCAGGGGCACGCCGGCGTAGGTGTGCACGACGTGCCAAACGGTGGCTACGGGCAGCTCTTTGAAGCGATCCAGACTCGACTGCGGCACTTCGACCGGTGTAAAGGAGCGTTCAGTCATCGGGCATCTCCGGAGAATCGGTGGACGGTTAATCGTGCAGGACATAGCAGGCGCCTATTGGCGGCTGCAGTTGCATGATCATACGCGAAAACAGACGAATCGTCCACCAGGTGTTCTGGTGCAGGCGGAGCAGGCAGTTGCAAGTTGCCAAACTGCCTGAGACTGGACTGGATGCAGCTACGCTTGCTCTTGTTTGCGGGCGGCACGCGCCTGCTCGTATGCCTCCGGACCGGGCGGGTAGTATTTGCCGGGCACGACGCCTTCGGCCAGGATCCGCTCTTTGATCATATTCTCGGCATCCTCGTGTACTTCGGTCAGCTCGACGCACTCCTCGGCGAACCAGGACGGTACGACGACGACGCCGTCGGCATCGCCTACGAGGACATCACCGGGCCGGACGAGGGCGCCGCCGCATTGGACGTCGACGTTTTCCTGGGCGGGGATGGCGTAGGGGGCGCCGCCGAGGGGCGTGCGATCGCGGGCGTAGATGATGAGACCGTACTCCTCCTGCACCATGATATCGAGGTCGCGGATGCCGCCGTCGGTGACGACGCCGTCAGCGTTGGTCATCTTGAGTTGGAGCGCTTTGACGTCGCCGAAGATGCAGGGTCTGGCATCGCCCATGACATCGCAGACGAGGACGTCACCGGGGCCGCAGCGGCCCATGGCGATATATTCGGGCGAGTTTTCGCCGATCTGCACCTCGGTCTGCAGGTCGGGACGGGGCGGCAGGTAGCGCAGCGTGCGGGCGCGGGCGGCGAGCTGCTGACCGGGGGTGCAAAGGCGTACGTCATTCATATAGGGAAGGGGCACGCCGGCATAGCGATGGACTGTGTGCCATACGGTGGCGACCGGCAGTTTTTTGAAGCGGTCCAGAATGTGCTGCGGCACTTCGACCGGCGTAAAGGAGCGTTCGGTCATCGGGTGTCTCCTGGTGGGGTGGGAACTAGAATGTAGTGCGCACGCTGGGCGTGCCGGGAATGAGAAACGGTCAGGCAGTGAATGCGGAGGCCGAGTGCGGCGGGGCCAAAAACTGCTCAAGTCGGGGCACAGAAGCAGGGCTTTGGGGAAGGGCCCAACCACGCCGTGATCATACCTGAAGACGGTGGAAATGCCTACCTGAGAGGGGGTTGGATTCGGTCACCAGCTGAGACCGATTCAGGTGTTTCTGAGCCCTGCGCCAGGGAAGCGAATCCGTTTGCGGAAGCGGGATTTGTCGGAAACGATTTCGTTGCGGGGTCGCATTCAGTGTAAGATAAACAGATTCTGCCCACTACGGAAAAGCCCCTTCATGAAATCGAGTGAATCCACCCCAGCCGCTGCCGCGACGCGGTCGCATTGGGGTTTGCTGATCGCTTTGATGCTGCCGGTCGGCATGGCGACGATGAATATGTCGATGTTCGGCGTGGCCCTGCCGACGGTTCGGGATGCGTTCGAGGTTGAAGCAGACATGACGGCATGGCTGCTGGCGGCCTACAGTTTGCCGTTTGTTATATTCATGCCGCTGTACGGCAAACTGGGGGACAGCCTGGGTAAGGCGCGTCTGTTCCAGAGCGGAATTGTCTTCTTTTTCGCGGGCTCCGTTATCTGTGTGCTGGCGGGAAGCTTGCCGCAACTCCTGATCGGCCGCGTGCTGCAGGGGATGGGCACGGCCGGATACTATCCCCTTTGCATCGCCATTATCGCGGAGCGCTTTCCGGCGGGGCAGCGGGGCAGGGCGATGGGAACGTGGAGCTCGGTGGCGCCGGGCGCGGCGACGTTGGGGCCGTTGTTGGGTGGCTTTGCGGTCGACAATTTCGGCTGGAACTACGTCTTCGTTCCGAGCCTGCTGATTGCGCTCATCGCTCTGTGGGCGGCTTATTTGCGGGTGCCGTCGCAGCGCCCGATTCGCGGGGAGGGGCTACAGGCGTTTGACTGGCTGGGCGCAGCCTTGCTGGGCGGCGCGCTGGTCTTTACCATTTTTTACCTTTCGAGCCGCACGGTAACCGGTGTCGAACCGCTGCGGGACTGGCGGTTGCTGGCGGCCGCGGTCGGTCTTGGGCTGCTGTTCTGGCGGCGGGAGGGCCGGATACCTCGGCCGCTTGTCAATTTCTCTCTCTACCGGCGCAAGAATTTCGGGGTTGCCTCGCTGGCGGCCGGCTGTCGTATGGTGATCATGCACACAGCCATGTTTCTGAACGTGCTCTTTCTGACCGATGTATACGGGTTGGATGCGATAGAACTTGGCATTTTCACGACGATTTTTTCGGGTGCGATCTTTGCCACAACGCAGGTGGGAGGTCAGTTGTCGGACCGGGTGCACTGCCGCTGGCTTGTGGGAGGGAGCTTTGCGGTCATGATCAGTGCGCTGGCCGGGCTCGCGTTGTTCCCCTTGCCGCTGCTGGGCGCGGCGGCGCTGATGCTGACGCAATCGTTGGGTGGCGGGGTGGCGATGGCTGCGCTTCATCGCGCGGCGATGGAGGAGATTCCTACGGAGGAGAGCGGGTCGGCGGCCGGGCTATACAGCACGGCGCGATTCGGCGGCGGAGTCGTCGGCGCGACGATCGCCGGGGTGGCGCTGCAGCAGGCGCTGCTGTTTACTCCGGGGCCGGGGGAGGCTTACCGTTTGGTATTCGGCGGGGTTGCGGCGATCAGTCTGGCGAGTCTGGCGGTGGCGTGGCGGTTGGAGCGGTGAGAACTGCAGGGGTGAACGGCAGGGGTCAGGGGTCAGGGGTCGGGGGTCAGGGCGTTTTGACGTTTGTCTGAGCAGTGGTTTGCGGGAGCGAAGTGCGGCCGGCCCTCTCAGTTGCGCAGAGAAAGTCCGATGCGCCTTTGGGATTCCTCGCGGCCCTTCGTGGATAAGAAGGTGTTTCCCGCGCCGCACTGCGTACCTCCGCGGAGAGAAAGGTGTTCTCCGCGGCCCCTCGCTTGACTTCGCGGATCGATCGGTGGAGACGGCGGCCGCCTCGGCTTCGGGAGCCTTGACGCACCGGTGAGGGGAGAGTATTCTGCACTTGGTTGTCCTTCTTGTGGTGCCTTCGTCGGGGAGAGTAAGGAGGCTGACATGTCGAATTTCGTGCTCAATGTGGTGAAACCGGTCGCAAAGCGGATTCTGCTGGCGTGGGAGCATCTGGAGTCAGGGGTCAGTTACGACTTGACTTCCAGTGCGTTCATAGAGGACCCATACCGCACCTACGAACAGCTGCGCCGGAAGGATCCCGTCCACCGCATGCGGTTAGTCGAGGCGTGGGCGTTGACCCGGTACGAAGATGTGCAGGACGTTCTGATTGACCACAAGCGCTTCACGAACGCGGAGCGCAACTACGACTATATGCAGTATCGTACATTTCTGGACCTGGACCCTCCTGATCACACCAGGTTGCGGGGGCTTGTCTCCAAAGCCTTTACGCCGCGCGCTGTAAGGGAGCTTGGGCCGCGCATCGAGGGACTTGTTGACGAACTCCTGGACGCGGTCGCAGGCAAAGACCGGATCGATCTGATTAGCGAATTTGCATTCCCGTTGCCGGTTATTGTCATTGCCGAGATGCTGGGCGTTCCAGCAGAGGATCGAGCGCGTTTCCGGGAGTGGTCCGACGACATAGCGCTCTCGGTGAATCCACTGCTCAACAGCGAACAGATAGAGCGGGTCCAACAGGCGACCGAGGAGCTCTTCGACTATTTCGAGGGTATCATCGAGCAGCGGAGGCAGGCGCCCCAAAATGACATGATCAGCGCGTTGCTGGCTGCTGAGGAAGAGGGAGACAGACTTACGCACGAGGAACTGCTGTCAACCCTTATGCTGTTGCTGGTCGCAGGCAACGAGACGACGCGTAACCTGATCGGCAACGGCATGTTGGCCCTGCTCAAAAGTCCGGCGCAGCTGCAGCGGCTCAGGGATCATCCCGAACTGTTGGATTCGGCCATCAACGAGTTGCTCAGGTATGACAGCCCCGTACAGATCGACTCGCGTAACGCCATCGACGATGTGGAGATCGGGGGCAAACGGATTTCTGCCGGACAGCGGATTCTGGCGATAGTCGGGGCTGCAAATCGAGACCCGCAAGTTTTTGCCAACCCCGACGAACTGGATATCGGGCGCGACGAAGTCAGCCACCTGTCCTTCGGGCGCGGCATTCACTACTGCCTCGGCTCTCCGCTTGCGATCCTGGAAGGACGGATAGCCTTCACCAGCCTGCTGGAGCGGTTCTCTTCGATACGGTTGGCCCGTGATCCTGTGTTCAAAGAACAGATTGTACTGCGGGGCGTCGAAGAACTGTGGGTCGAGGTCGAACATTGAATATGCGTGGGACCAGGTTCCGCCGACATCCGGAGAAGCCTGTTCGAAAACGGTCCCGCCTGCTGCGCACATATGGGCGCGTACAGCAGTGCTGTCGGGCATGACCGCTGCCATGTCCGGGCCCTGGCGAACTGCGTAAACCTGTCGGCCCAGATACCTTTATTTTCCCAGCGTGCATAGCGCTTGAATACCCTGTTCTACTTGCCACAAGTGTCTGGCTGTTCACGCCAGTGGGCGCCGGTGCGCAGTATCCAGTGACCTGCCTCAACAGAACGGCGACACTTCTCCTCTTGCTCTGTGGAGGCACGAGCGTGTCCTTGCAAAAATGCGTAAAGTTTCTGCCACTGATGGTCGGCAATTCTCTTTGTCGACATCCTACTGTTGTCGCCAAAGTGACATACTTAAACGTCAGCGAGACCTAGTGGTCAGGGATTAGTGGATCGTGCCGAGGGACTGGCGGCTGTCGAGTGGAGGGCGGGCGCCAGGCTTGTGGGGAAATCTGGCCGCGGGGTTCGTTGCCGCTTAGAACAGAAAACAGAGCGTGCGCGCCAAGCCTTCTTCTTTGATGGAGCGGGCTGGCTCCGAGAGGTGGATTGGGGCCGTCAATTGGGTTTCTACCTGAAATCCGTTTTCTTCGAGCAGGTTTTCGCCTCAATCGGAGTCAATGGCCTGACATTCGTTTTTCGTCCAGTCCCCGGCCAGGCAGGTCCGAAACCACGTCTGTCTGTGACATAGTTTCATCTCCCGCCGAATTTTATTTCAGGTTTTTCTGCCCCAGCCACCGCCGCCGGGGGTCTCGATGCGCAGGCGCTGGCCGGGCTGAAGGCGGCGGGTAACTTTGGAGGAGAGCTCTTCTTCTGAGCCGTCGGTATCGATGAGGAGGTTGCGGCCGGGCGCGGCTGGGTCGCCTCCGGCCAGGCCCCAGGGTGCGATGGCGCGGCGTTCGCTGAGGATGGTTGCGGTGGTCGGCCGCAGGATTTCGTACTCGCGCACGATGCCTTCGCCGCCGCGATGCTTTCCGGCGCCGCCGCTGTCCCGCCGCAGGTGATAGCGGGTCAGGCGCAGCGGGTAGGCCATTTCGAGGGCTTCGACCGGTGTATTGAGCGTGTTGCTCATGTGGACGTGCGCGCCGCTGAAGCCGTCCCCCTGCGGGTGCGCGCCCATGCCCCCGCCGAGCGTCTCGTAGTAGGTCCAGGGCGAGCCGTCGGCGTTTTCACCCCCCATTGTACAGTTGTTCATGGTGCCTTGGCCGGCCGCGGCGACGCGATCGGGCAGAGCCTGTGCGAGCGCGCCGAAGACGGCGTCGGTGATGCGCTGGGAGGTCTCGACATTGCCGCCGGCGACGGCAGCGGGAGGGCGGGCGTTTACGAGGCAGCCAGGCGGTGCGTCGACCTGGACGGGCGCAAAACAGCCGGCGTTGACGGGCACGTCTTCGCCGACGAGGCAGCGAACGACGTAGTAGCAGGCCGACCTGGTTACGCTGAGGGGGGCGTTGAGGGAGCCGTAGATGCTGGGACAGGTGCCGCTGAAGTCGAAGGTCACGGTCTCGCCATCGATGGTGGCGGTCACGCGAATGGGCGCGGCCGTTGTGTGCCCATCTATAACCGACTCGATCGGATCCTCAAAGGTGTAGCTGCCGTCGGGCCAGGTGCGAATGGCGGCGCGGGTGAGGCGCTCGCTGTATTTCCGCAGATGGCCGGCATAGGCCAGCAGTTCGTCGTTGCCATGACGAGTGGTCAGCTCGCGGAGGCGGCGTTCGCCGACGGCGTGGGCGGCGCGTTGGGCGGCGAGATCGCCGCGGCGTTCGTCGGGCGTGCGCACGTTGCGCAGGATCAGATCGAGCAGAGATTCCACCAGCTCGCCGCCTTCGTAGAGCTTCAGGGGCGGGATGATGATGCCCTCCTGGTACAGCTCGGTGGAGAGGGGCAGGGAGCCGGGTGACATACCGCCGACGTCGGCGTGGTGGGCGCGGCTGGCGGCGAAGAAGTGGGGGGCGGAGGGCGAGGCGTGGGTGACATCGCTCTCCGCTACGTTTAAGTCGCTCCCTCCTGCGTGTTCGTCATGGCCTTCGTCCAGGAAGACCGGCGAAACCAGCGTGATGTCGGGCAGGTGGGAGCCGCCGAAGTAGGGATCGTTGAGTATGACGACATCGCCGGGCTGCCAGCTGTCGAAGACGGCGAGGGCGGCGGCGACGCTATCGGGCATTGCGCCGAGGTGGGCGGGAATGTGCGCGGCTTGGGCGACGAGCCGACCGGCGCCGTCAAAGAGCGCGCAGGAGAAGTCGAGGCGCTCTTTTATGTTGGGCGAGTAGCTTGTGCGCTGGAGGGTGATCCCCATTTCCTCGGCGATGCCGCTGAAACGATGGCGGTAGAGCTCGAGCG
The DNA here is from genome assembly GCA_958295845.1 of Caldilineaceae bacterium. GTDB lineage: Bacteria > Chloroflexota > Anaerolineae > Caldilineales > Caldilineaceae > Bin5. Next base: position 800,864 of record OY282376.1, on the reverse strand, counting down.
TGATGGGATCGGGAGCCATGGACTGCAGTGGTCAGTGGTTAGTGATCAGTGGTCAATGGCTGGATTTCAGGCGTGAGACTCTTGGGTTTGGGCCCAGGAGAGCACGCGCAGGCCGAAAAGGATGAGGAGGGCGGCGATGCCGGTCCAGACCCAGAAGCGGAAGAAGGCGCCGCGGAGGGCCCACTGCGCGGCGAGGGCGTCGTTGACCGTCTTTGGGTAGGCCAGTTCGTGCCGTTCGCCTATGGCCACGTTGGTGAAGTTCTGCTGGCGGCCATCGGGCCAGAGGACTGTCATCTCATGCACTTCTTCTGCGTCTTCCAGATCGAAGACGATTGTGCGGTTGGCTGGGTCGACCTGGCCTTCCAGGGTTACGAATTCGAGGGTGAGAGAGAGCGAAGCGCCATCGGTGGCGTAGACGTCATCCTCGGGGACGGTGAAGGCGACCCAGTGGTGGCCCTCCGGTACGTCGGCTGCGAAGATTTCGGCGTCAGGCAGGCCGACTTCGAGCGCGTCTCGGACGGGGATCCAGAGCAGAAGAGCGGCCACAATCAGCGGCAGCAGGAAGAGCAGGAGACGTTGCTGGGAAGAAAGTGTCACCATCTTACAACTCCGAAGGGAAGCTATTTCGTGTATCTTGAGATCCAAATTTCAAATGCCTGGCAGAGCCCATTGGGCATCCAGAACGTATCATAACACAGCCCTGGCGCAAGGCCAGCTTCAGGCGCCTGCGCGCGCCAGCAGGAGGTTGTGGCGCTCGTCGACGCTGGCCGACCAGCCGGGGGCGACGATGGTGGTGGTGTCAAATTGGAAGACGATGGCGGGGCCTTCGAGACTGTGGCCTGGGCGAAGGCGGACGCGATCATAGCAGGGGGTGGCGGCGGGGCCGTCGGGGCCGAACCAGACCGGTTTGGTGGCCACTTGCGCTGCTTCCGGGTCGGGGGGTCCGAGGGGTTCCCGCGGCAGGCTGAGCTGGGCGCCGGAACCGGTACCGCGCAGACGGACGGCGACTGATTCGACGGTTTCGGAACGCATGGCGTAGCCGTAGCGGGCTTCGTGGGCGGCGTGGAAGGCATCGATGGAACGCTGCACGGCCTGCGAGGCCTGGGCCGCGGTTGGCGCGGGCAGGTCGAGAGAGACGGAGAGCTCGTAGCTCTGCCCGCGATAGCGCAGGTCCATTGAGGCTTCCAAGGCGGGCGCGTCGACCCCTTCGGCGGCCAGCACGGCTTTCACCTGCTGTTCCAGGGCGCCGGCAGTTTCTTGCAATGGCGCAGGCTCCTCAACCAGGCTCTCTGCCTGGACCAGAAGGGCCTGGGAGGACTCGTGGACGACGTCGGCGATTAGGAGGCCGAGGGCGCTGAGAACGCCGGGGCTGGGGGGCAGGAGGATGCGGGGAATGCCGAGGGCGTCGGCCAGGTCGCAGGCGTGAAGGGGGCCGGCGCCGCCGAAGGGCACGAGGGTGAAGGTGCGCGGGTCGAAGCCGCGTTCGACTGAGACGCGGCGCAGGGCACGTTCCATGCGGGCATTGGCGACTTGGATGATGCCCAGAGCGGCCTCATGAATGGAGAGCCCACCGAGCCGGGCGCCCAGGTCGGCCAGGGCCGTCTCGGCCGCGGCGACATCGAGCTCCATGGCCCCGCTGCCGCCGAGAAACTGGCCGGCGTCCAGGCGTCCGAGGACGAGATTGGCATCTGTGACGGTCGGTTGTTGGCCGCCGCGTGCGTAGCAGACGGGACCGGGCACGGCGCCGGCGCTTTCGGGTCCGACGCGCAGGCCGCCGCCGGCGTCTACGCGCGCCAGGCTGCCGCCGCCGGCGCCGACGGTGTGAATGTCGATGATGGGCAGACGCAGAGGAAGGCCGGCGACTTCGCTTTCTGTAGTGCGGGGGACGCGGCCGGGACAGAGGGCAACGTCGGTGCTTGTGCCGCCCATGTCGAAAGTGATGATACGCGGGCCTTGCCGGCCCGGTTCCTGACCTGCCTGTAAAGACGACTCCTGGCCTGCGGTCGGCAGACTGTCATCGATGCCGGCAAGCTGGGCCAGTCGGAATGCGCCGACGACGCCGCCTGCCGGGCCGCTGAGGACGAGGCGGGCCGGTTCGCGGGCGGCCTGTGTGGTACCGATGGCGCCGCCGTTGGACTGCATGACGCGGACGGGAAGGGTGGCCCGTTGGGGGTCTGCGTTCTGCGGGCGCGTGCCACCGGCGTCTGCGAGGGCGTCGGTCAGGTGTTCGAGGTAGCTGCCGACGAGCGGGAGCAGGTAGGCGTTGATGACGGTGGTGGCGGTGCGTTCATACTCGCGGTATTCGGGCAGTATGTCGCTGCTGAGCGAGACTGCGAGGTGGGGACAGGCGTCGCGCAGGATCTGGGCGGCGCGGCGTTCATGCTGCGGATTGCGGAAGCTGTGGAGAAAGCAGACGGCGAGACTTTGTGGGGCGGCGGCGTTGATCTCGGCGGCTGTGCGGGCAAGGGCATCCTCGTCCAGGGGAGTGAGGACGCTGCCGTTTACGTCGAGCCGCTCCACCGCTTCGAAACGAAGATCGGACTCCACCAGTGGATGCGGGCGCTGCTGATGGAGAGCGTAAAGATTGGGCCGGTTTTGGCGGCCGATCTCGATGACGTCGACGAAACCGGCGGTGGTCAGGAGGGCGGTGCGGGCGCCGCGGCGCTCGAGCAGGGCGTTGGTGGCGATGGTTGTGCCGTGTACGAGCTCGGCGTCGACGGGCGGGTCTTCTGCGGAGGAGGATACTATTGTAGAGGAAGCTACTATGCCCAGGTGTGTCAGCCCGGTGAGGATCGCGCGGCTCTGGTCGGCGGGCGTGGTGGCATCCTTGTGGACCTGCAGACGGCCGTCTTGCAGCAGGACGAAGTCGGTAAATGTACCGCCTACATCGATTCCAACCAGGGTCGTGGGCATTGTGGGCGTTCCTGATGGTGGGCGTTAAGTCAAGGTTAGTGGCGGGCGGGTGAGGCCTGCTATCTGTCCGAAATGATGCGCACGTGCGCCACCCATTTTACCTGCCGTAGGGCGTCGTCAGTTTCGCTGGGGACGATGAGGCGGACGAGGCCGTCGGCCCGGGTCAGCGGGCGGCCGTCGAGCGTATGGGCGAGAATGACCGGCCGCGATGTTGGCTCGGCCAGCTCGGTATGCAGTGCGCGTGTGCCGAAGCCGTCGGCGCTGATTATTTCCACCTGGGTCCAGTCGCCGGTCCAGAGCAGGTAAACGAGGTCAAGCAGGCGCAGGCCGGTGAAGGAAAAGGGACCGGAGGTGCCGTGGCCGGTGGAGACGATGTAGCAGTCGGGTACGGTTACCTGTTTTGGGCTGCGTGCGTGTTCAGGGAGGTTGCCGGCCGGGATGAAATCGAGGCTGCCCAGGGCCTTCGGGGTGATGCGAAGCGCGGCGCCGTCGGGCAGGTGAACGGTCAGGTCGGCGTCGGGGGACGGCGGCAGCGGGTTGGGCTCGTGTGAATGGGGGGCGAGCGGATCGTTGCCTGTCACAGTTTCGGTTCCATCGAGAATGTGAGGGGGAAGCCGGCGGCGCGGGCGAGGGAGTGGGCGTCGCTGATCAGGCGTTTTGCTTCGGATTTCGGGCGGGAACAGACGGGGGCGACGCCTTTTGAATGGGCCTCCCAGGTGACGGTTTCGGCGATTTCGGCGGACAGGCTGAAGACCTGGGCGAGCGTGTCGATGACGAATTCGTAGGGGGTCACGTCATCGTTGTGGACGAGGATGGTCCAGGGTTCTTCGCGGGCGGTGTCGACCGCGATATCGACGTCGATATCGACATCGGGATCGGCGCCGGCGCCTGCCTCAGCGACCATCGCTGGATCCGGGCGGAGCGATTTATCGATCGCCTGGTCCTTGCCGCGGGCATGGGGCGATGAACCTCCGGCGAGGCCGGGCATGATCGTAGAATATGAATGGGTCTGTGTGGAGCGGCGTCTGGCGACCATGGAGCAGAAAGTACCACAGGGGGTGTGAAATGGGCAAGAATTTTGTCTAGTTTTTGGTAGTCAGTTTCTAGTTTTTGGTGAACAGCAAACTGCGGTGGCCAGTGGTCAGTGGTTAGTGGTCAGTTTTTGGTGTTTGGAGGATATTTGGGTTCAGGGGAGCGGCATCTTGGCGGGGTCTCATGGTGAAGCTTTTTGGGGTGGTCGCAGGTTAGTTCTGGCAGGGTTGTAATCCGATTTTTATGATTTGCCTGGGCTTATGGCGCGTGCTATACTGCGCCGGTCCGTTAGTTCTTATTTTAGGTTGCGGCTGCTGACCGCCGGCGCGGTGGATTGGCCGCTGTCAACTCCTATTCGTGTTTTGGATGTACGTGTTGCGTGCCGCGATGCGTTGCTGCTGCCAATTTGTGGTTGCATCGCCCCTAAAGCGTCTTTCGGCTTGCGCTGAATTGCAGCGCATTATCCATTGTCACGCTTTCCTCTTTGTGGACGGTTTTGGCAACGAGTCCCGCCAGGTGGGATGGAGTTTGTGCTCGCCCCCGCCTGCGCGACCGAACAGTTCTGCCGCAGGGAAGAGAGTGAATCCGGCCCGCCCGCATTCGATGCCAATGGGGCAGGTGGGCCCAATCTTCACCAAAGGAGCAAAGTACCAAAATGGCAAGTGTAACCTACGAACATGTCTACAAGCGCTTCGGCGACGTTGTGGCCGTCAATGACTTGACGATTCACGTCGAGGACAAGGAGTTCCTGGTCTTTGTCGGTCCCTCGGGTTGCGGCAAGACGACCAGTCTGCGCCTTCTGGCCGGGCTGGAGGAGATCACAGAGGGGCAGATCCTGATCGGCGACCGCATCGTCAACGACGTGCCGCCGAAGGACCGGGACATCGCGATGGTGTTCCAGAGCTATGCTCTGTACCCGCACATGAGCGTCTATGACAACATGGCGTTCGGGCTGAAGCTGCGCAAGACGCCGAAGGACGAGATCCAGAGGCGTGTGGAAGAGGCCGGCGGGATTCTGGGCATTGAGCATCTGCTCGACCGCAAGCCGAAGCAGCTTTCGGGTGGCCAGCGCCAGCGCGTGGCGGTGGGCCGTGCGATTGTGCGTGAGCCTGCTGTATTCCTTTTTGACGAGCCGCTGTCGAACCTGGACGCGAAGCTGCGCGTGCAGACGCGTGCAGAGATTTCCAAGCTGCATCAGCGCCTGGCGACGACCTTTATTTATGTGACACACGACCAGGTTGAGGCGATGACGATGGCCTCCCGTATTGCGGTGATGAAGGACGGGGTCCTGCAGCAGGTCGATTCGCCGCAGAACCTGTACGACCATCCGGCGAATATCTTCGTGGCCGGCTTCATCGGCAGCCCGAGCATGAACTTCTTCGATGCCACGCTGGTTGAGAGCGACGGCAAGATGGAGGTAAATGCGGGCGGTTTCCGGCTGGATGTGCCGCCGGAGAAGACAGCGGAGTGGCGGGAGCATCTGGGCAACGAGGTGATCTTCGGCATCCGCCCAGAGGACATCCACTCGAAAGAGTTTGCACCGCCGCAGATTCTCGAGTCCGACATGGCGGCAACGGTCGACGTCACCGAGCTGATGGGCAATGAGATTTTCCTCTACTGCCTGACACCGGATGACAAGCAGTTCATCTCGCGTGTCGACCCGCGTGTGCGTGTTTCGACCGGCGACGAGATGGAGTTGGCAGTCAATATGGCCAATGCGCACATCTTCGATCCGAAGACGGAGCTGTCGCTGGCCGGTTAATTTTGCGATGCTAGAGGAGAGGAGGGGGAGTAAGGAATTGTTCCTCCTCTCCTCCGGTTTTCCCCTTCTTATCTTCAAGGCACCCTCTCCTTACACAGTTGCACCTTGAAAGACTTCGTTGTTGGCGCAGGTCCTCTTCCACCGCAGTTCCCAGCCACCAGGCAACGGTGGCCTCAAGAAACGACTGTCCACTCTTCACGCGTCACTGTCTGTCTTCTTTGAAGGCGGACCGTTAGCTTTCAGAATCGGTTCCTCCAACTAAATATCACAGTTCAGACAAGGAGCGTAGCATGAAACTGCTTAATCGATTGACGATACTCCTGCTGTTATTTGCTGTCTTGTTGGCGGCGTGCGGGGCTGCGGAAGAGCCGGCGGCAGCGGAGGCGCCGGCTGCAGAGAGCGAGAGCCAGACGGAGGAGATGGGCACGACGGAGGATTATCTCAACGCGTCGCGCGAGGAGACTGTGATCCTGGACAGGACGAGCCCGCTGCAAGGCAGTGACAACTGGAATCCCTACGTGCGCGGCAGCGCGGTCGGGTGGGGCTATACGGAGTTTTCGGATGTGCTGACGTTGCTGAACTACGGCAGCGGCGAAATCGAGAACTGGCTGGCGGAGTCGCTGACGCCGAACGAGGATCATTCGGTGTGGACGCTCAAGTTGCGCGCCGGCATCACCTGGCAGGACGGTACGCCGTTCACGGCGGACGATATCATCTTTTCGACCGAGCTGCAGATGAACAACGATGCGCTTGGCCAGCATTTCGCTTACCAGGAGTGGATCGAGACGGTGGAGAAGGTGGATGATCTGACGGTTATCTACAACCTCAAGAAGTCGAATGTGCGCTTCAAGCTGGAGCGTTTTTCGGATAACATTTGCGGCGTGGACTATTTTGTGCCCAAGCATATCTGGGAAAACGTGGAAGACCCGGCCACGTTCAAGAATTTCGACCTGGAGAATGGGTTGCCGATGGGTACCGGCCCCTACAAGCTGGCCAAGGTCACTGAGAACGAGACGATCTGGGTGCGCAACGACAACTGGTGGGCTGCTGAAATCGGTCTGAAGAAGCTGCCGGAGCCGAAGAAGCTGGTCATGTCCTACACCGGCACCGAGGAGATCCGCCTGGCGACAGCTATTGAGGACGAATATGACGGCCTGCACGATATCACTTTCGGCTCGTTCCAGGCGTTGGTGGCGCAGAATCCCAACTGGATTGCGTTCCAGGATGAGATGCCGTTCGTCTGGCCCGACCCGTGCGCGCGCAGCCTGACGGTCAACAACTCGATCGAGCCGTGGAACGACAAGGATATGCGCTGGGTCCTGAACTATGTGATGGACCGGCAGCAGATCATCGACATCGCCTATGAGGGGACCTCGATCATGGGCCCGTATCCGTTCCCGCTATACCCTTCGATGCAGAAGTTCGCCGACCTGGTGCCGGCCGAGACGATCGCCAAGTTTACGCAGCCAAACGTGGCTGCAGCGGAGGAGATTCTGCTCGCCAAAGGTTATGAAAAGTCGGGTGACTACTGGGAGAAAGACGGGGAAGAACTGAGTCTTGAGATCCAGGTTTACGAAGGCATCAGCGAATTGGAACGCGTCGCTGACGTATACGCAGAGCAGCTGCAGCGATTCGGCATTAATGCCGTAAAAGTGAATCTGATCGGCGGCACCTGGGTCGAAAACGTGGACACGGGCAACTACGAAGCACAGAGCGGCTGGCAGACCTGCGGTTCGATTGTCGAACCGTGGAATACGCTGCGCACGCTACGCGCGGATGAGGTGCCCCCACAGGGCGAGCGACACCAGCTGCCTCAGTCCAACCGTTTCCGCTGGTACAATGCCGAGTTCAGCGAGTTGGTAGACCAGATCAGCGAGTTGGGTTGGGACGATCCGCTGTTGTACGAGCTTACGGCACGCGCCCTGGAGATCTACTACGACGAGATCCCGGCCATTCCGACAGCCCAGTCCAAGAAACTGGTGCCTTTCAACACCACTTATTGGACGAACTGGCCGACGATCGACAACTACTATCAGCGTCCGGTAATCTGGTGCCCGAGCTTCGTGGGCATCCTGCCGGAGATTGAATCGACGAGCAAGTAACTGCAGTAGTCAGTGGTCGGTGGCCAGTGGTCAGTAACGCCGCTGGCCGCTGACTGCTGAAATTCTTCTCATGCGCGGACTGACCAAAGAGTACGTTTTGCAGCGTTTTCTGATGTATCTCCTGACCATCTGGTTGGGCTCTACGCTGATCTTCGTGATCCCGCGTTTGGCGCCGGGCGACCCGGTGAGCGCGATGGTAGGCCGCCTTTCGCTGGATGCAGGCTACATAGAGAACGCGGACGAGTTGATCGCCAGCTGGAAGGCCCGTTTCGGGCTGGATGCCCCGATTCATGTACAGTATTTCCGCTATTGGGGCAACGTGTTCCGGCTGAATTTCGGTTATTCGCTGTCGCACTTTCCAACCGAAGCGTGGACGATGGTCAGGGGCGCTTTGCCGTGGTCGCTGGGTCTGCTGACCGTGGCGACCGTGCTTTCCTTTTCGATTGGCGTGACGATCGGCTCGCTGATGGGCTGGCGGCGCACGCCGCGCTGGCTGCAGTTGATCCTGCCCAGCAGCTTGACCTTTACAGCGATCCCCTACTTTATGTTCGGCATCATGCTGATCTATCTGGTGGCATTCGAACTGGACTGGCTGCCGGCGACGGGGGCCTATTCGCGCAGAGTCGACCCCGGATGGAATCTGCCGTTCATCAAGAATGTGCTCACCCACGCGATACTACCGGTGGTGTCGATTGTGCTGACCTCAATGGGGGGCTGGGCTCTCGGCATGCGGGGTCTGATGATCAGCGTCAACAACGAGGACTATTTTCTGCTGGCCCAGGTGAAGGGGCTGTCGCCGTCGCGCATATTCTTCCGGTACGGGGTGCGCAACGCGATTCTGCCGGCACTGACCGCGCTGGCGCTTGGCCTGGGGGGCTTGATCAGCGGCTCCATTCTGGTCGAGTTCATCTTCGCTTATCCGGGCACCGGCTATACTCTGTACCAGGCGATCATCTCGCAGGACTACACGGTGACACAGGCGATCGCGAACCTAATTATTCTCGTGACTGCAACGAGCGTTTTCCTGCTCGATCTGCTTTACCCCTTTATCGACCCGCGCATTACCTACAAGAGGGACATGCGCTAAGACGAGAAACAGATAAGACCGTTGACTGCAGGACAGCAGACCGTTGACGAAGAAACCACTCCGGCGCGCGGCTGGGGGCTGAATACGTGGGACTCCCCGTGGCTGAACTTCAAGTTCCTGCTGGGCGTTGCCATCGTTGGGCTGATCCTTCTGTTCGGCCTGTTGGGGCCTCTTTTCTGGGATACCGACCTGGCGTACACGGGCGCAGGGCCGTTGAACAAGCCACCGGTATGGCAGGAAGGGGGTCTGCCAGAACACCCTCTGGGCACGGAGAGTAACGGGCGCGATATGCTGGCGCAGTTGATCCTGGCTACGCCCTCCTCGCTCAAGGTCGGGTTTCTGGCGGCGATCATCGGTATGGGCATCGGCATGGTGCTGGGTTCGGTGGCGGGTTACGTTGGGGGATGGTGGGACCATGTGATCCGCACGCTCAGCGACTCGGCGGTCACGATTCCAGCGCTGGTGGTGCTGGTTGTGATCGCCTCCTACGTGCAGATGACTGACACGACGGCGATGGCGCTGATCCTGGCGGCGTTTGCCTGGCCGGGACCGACGCGGCTGGTACGCTCGCAGATACTTACTTTGCGCGAGCGCAGCTACGTGCGGATGGCGCATCTTTCGGGGGCGCCGGCGCTGGAGATCATGTTCGTGGAGATGCTGCCCAACATGCTGCCGTGGCTGGCGGCCAGCCTCACGGGGGGCATTTCGGTGGCGATTCTGAGCGCGACCGGGCTGGAAGTGCTGGGACTGGGACCGACGCGCGTGCCCTCGCTGGGGCTGATCATCAACCAGGCTACGACCAATGCTGCGCTGGTGCGGGGACTGGTGTGGTGGTGGCTGCCTCCGATCATCATCCTGATGGTCATCTTCGTGGGTTTCTTTCTGATGACGATCGGGCTGGATGAGATTGCCAACCCGCGCATCCGGCAGTTCAGTTCGACGCGACGCGAGCGGACGGCGGCAGGCGAAATGCCCCCTGTCGAGCACGTAGACGACAGGGCTGAAGGCGGGAAGGATGATTCGCTGGCAGTGGACGATCTGCACGTCCACTATTTCACGCCGCGCGGGGAGATCATTGCCGCAAACGGCGTAAACTTCAGTGTTCGCAAGGGCGAGATTTTGGGGCTGGTGGGTGAATCGGGCTGCGGCAAGACGACGGTGGCGATGGCTATCCTGCAGGTGGTACAGCCGCCGGGCCGGATCGTGCAGGGGGCGGTGCGGATTGAAGACCAGGATCTGGTCAGTCTGTCGGGCAAGGCGCTGCGCGAAGTACGGTGGCGCGACCTGGCGCTGGTGCCGCAGGGGGCAATGAACTCGCTGAACCCGGTCACGCCGATCCGCGAGCAGATGGGTGACGCGATCCTGGCGCACGAGAACGTAGGCCGGATGGAACTTGAGGCGCGTATTCTCGGTCTGCTGAACGACGTCGGGCTGCCGGAGCGGGTGATTGACATGTATCCGCATGAGTTGAGCGGCGGCATGAAGCAGCGGGTCTGCATAGCGATGGCGATCGCGCTCAACCCGCAGGTGATCATCGCGGACGAGCCGACGAGCGCGCTGGACGTGGTGGTGCAGCGGGTGGTGGCGCAGACGCTGCTGGAGGTGAAGGAGCGACTTGGCGTCTCGATGGTGATGATCGGCCATGACATGGGCTTGCAGGCGCAGCTGGTAGACCGGATTGCGGTGATGTATGCCGGTAACCTGGTGGAGGTGGCGCCGGTGGAATCGGCCTTTGCGGAGCCGCTGCATCCGTACACGCAGCTGCTGATCGAATCGATCCCATCGATCAAAGAGCGCAAGCCGTTAAACGTCACGGAAGGTCTGACGCACGATCTGCGCAACCCGCCGCCGGGCTGTATTTTCCAGTTCCGCTGTAAGCATGTCGAGCAGATCTGCCGCGAGCGGAGGCCGGAGCTGGTGGAGAGAGAGGATGACCATCTTGTGGCGTGCTGGCTGTACGAGCCGGAGCGCCATTCCCTGATCGAGCTGGACGAGGCATGACAGAGACTGTTAAGGCTGAACCGCTGCTCCAGATCAGAGAGGCCACGATGGCGTTTGGCGGCGGCTTTATGAGTTCGCAGCCGCCGCTGGTGGCGCTGGACTCGTTCAGCCTCGACCTGCACGAATCGCCGGCCCAGATCACGACGATTGCGGGCGAGAGCGGCAGCGGCAAGACCACTCTGGCCAATCTTGTGCTCGGCTTTATCACGCCGTCGGGAGGGCAGATCCTCTACAAGGGCGTTGACATCTCGCAGATGGACCGCCGGCAGCGGATGACCTACCGCCAGGAGGTCCAGGCGATCTTCCAGGACCCGTATGAGGTCTTCAACCCCTTCTTTCGCATCCAGCACACTTTCAACCTTGTCATGCGTCATTTTGCCCTGGCTCGCAACAAGGCAGAGAGACGGGAGCTGATCGAGGACGCGCTCAACGTGGTCGGTTTGCGGGGGGATGAAATCCTGGAAAAGTACCCGCACCAGTTGAGCGGCGGACAGCGGCAGCGGGTGATGGTGGCGCGGGCCTATCTGCTGCGGCCGCGGTTGATTGTGGCGGACGAACCGGTTTCGGCGGTGGACGCATCGCTGCGTGCCATGATCCTGGATATCATGCTGCGGCTGCGCGACGAGCACGGTATCTCTTTTCTGTACATCACGCACGACCTGTCGACCGCCTACCAGATCGGCGACAATATGATCGTTCTTTTCCAGGGAATCACGGCGGAGACGGGGGATACGGGCCGGATCATCGAGAACCCGCAACACCCCTACGTGCAGGAGCTGATCAACTCGATCCCGGTGCCGGACCCGAAGGTCAAGTGGGACACGGATATCAGATTGCCGGCCGAGGAGACGATGCGAATGCAGGGCGCGGAGGGAGCAATCCGCGGCTGCCGATTTTACCCGCGCTGCCCGCACGGGATGGACGTCTGCCTGGAAGAGCAGCCGCCGCTCATCGCGGTTGAGGGCGAACATGCCGTGGCCTGTTATCTGTATGAGGATGGAAATAGGGAGTGAGTGAAGAGAAGTGAGAAGTGATGGAAAAATCGCCGCCTCCGCAGCGCTTCCTCTCGGACCGCCCGCCCGCTCTTGCACACCGCCATACGCGACTATGACAGAAGGAGTCAGACGATGACGTCTCCATTTACCGACTTTGAGTTGATGCGTGACCTGCAACAGGACGGCGGCAAGATCGTGCTGCTGGTGATGGATGGTTTGGGCGGGCTGCCGGCTTCTCTTGGAGGAAAGACCGAATTGGAGTCGGCCCATACGCCCAATTTGGATGGGCTGGCCGTGTCCGGGTCATTGGGACTTAGCGTACCGATCCGGCCGGGCATCGAACCGGGGAGCGGGCCTGCGCATCTGAGCCTGTTCGGGTACGATCCGGTGCGGTACATGATCGGGCGGGGCGTGCTGGAGGCGCTGGGGATTGGCTTTCCTCTGCAGGCCAGCGACGTGGCCGCGCGGGGAAATTTCGCGTCGGTTGACGGGGACGGGCTGATCACGGACCGGCGGGCGGGGCGAATCTCGACGGAGGAGTGTATCCGGCTGACGACCATGCTGCGGGAGGCGAGCGCAGGGTTGTTTGGGGACTGCGAGGTGTTTGTCGAGCCGGTGCAGGAGCACCGCTTCGTGTTTGTGCTGCGGGGCGAGGGGCTGGGAGGCAGTTTGACGGACACGGACCCGCTGGCGGTGGGGAAGAGGCCGCTGCCGGTGCGGGACGAGAGCGGGAGCGACGAGGGCGCGCGTACGGCTGAAATGGTGAATCGCTGGGCGGCGCACGCGCGCGGTGTGCTGGCGGACGAGCCGCGGGCGAACAGCCTGAATTTGCGGGGCCTGGCGCAGGACCCGGGGCTGCCACTCTTCCCGGATATCTTCGGGATGCGGGCGGGGGCGATCGCGGTCTATCCGATGTACCGGGGGGTGGCCAGCCTGGTGGGGATGGAGGCGATACGGTTTGAGGGGGAGCGCCCACAGCATGAGATCGACGCGCTGGCGTCGGCGTGGGACGAGTACGACTTTTTCTTTATACACGTCAAAAAGACGGACAGCTATGGCGAGGACGGCGATTTTGACGCCAAGGTGCACGAGATCGAGGCGGTGGACGCGGAGATCCCGCGCATCCTGGAGTTGGGGCCGGGGGCGCTGATCGTGACGGGGGACCACAGTACGCCGGCGGTGCTGCGCAGCCACAGCTGGCATCCGGTGCCGACGCTGCTGTGGAGTCCGCATGCGATGCCTGATGCGGCGCGGGGCTTTGGTGAGCGGGACTGCGCGAGCGGGCAGCTGGGGCTGTGCCATGCAACGACGCTGATCCCGCAGGCGATGGCACATGCGGGCCGGTTGAAACGCTTTGGGGCGTGAAACTGCGGTGGTCAGTGGTTAGTGTCACTCCAGAGGTTTGGAATCGAGCGAATGTGGGGGGTATGAGAAAGGATATTGTTAGGGCCGCTCAGTATCTTTGTTCGGCTTCGGAGGTATTGTGTTTGACGGGGGCCGGGGTGAGCGCGGAGTCGGGTGTGCCGACTTTTCGCGATGCGCAGACCGGATTGTGGAGCCGGTTCAATGCGGAAGAGTTGGCTTCGCCGCAGGGGTTCGAACGGGACCCTGGGCTGGTGTGGCGGTGGTACATGTGGCGGCTGGGTCAGTTGGAGGAGGCCGCGCCTAATCCCGGGCATGGTGCGCTGGCGGAGCTTGCGAGACTATGCGAAAGTTTTTTGCTGGTGACGCAGAATGTGGATAGCCTGCATGAGCAGGCCGGCAGCGCGGACGTGCTTCATCTGCATGGCAGTTTGTTCGAATTCCGGTGCGCGGCGTGCGCGGCGCCCCACCATCTGACGGAGGGGGAGCGCGGCGCGGATTCGCCGCCCGCGTGCGGGCTTTGCGGCGATCTGGTGCGGCCGGATGTGGTGTGGTTCGGCGAGAGTCTGCCGTGGGATGCGGTGGGAGATGCGGCAGCGGCGGCCCATCGTTGTGAGGCGGTGCTGGTGGTGGGCACGAGCGGGTTGGTGTATCCTGCGTCGCAGTTGCCGCTTATCGCGAGGCAGGCGGGGGCTACGGTTATTGACGTGAATCCGGAGCCGGGTCCTATTTCGGCAGTCGCCGACATCTTTCTCCAGGGCAAGAGCGGGGAGATACTGCCGGATCTTGCCCGTGCTGTGGCTGATTTGCGGACTGGTGGCTGAGTGCGAAGTCCCGCTTTGGGGATGCAGGCGTTGCCGGTGCATGGGCTGACGGGTGGCCAGTTGGCCGCGGCTTCGAAGATTTCCTTATTGTGAATAGCGCGGGTGCGAGGAGTGACAGATGGAGTTAATCGTTGCAGTGGTTGTTGGCTTTGTGGTAGGGGGCGCGGTTTGCTGGTTGGTGCGGGATTCTCGCGCTGAGAGCCACATGGCAAGGAAGGAAGCGGACTGGGTGAAGGAAAGGGTTGCGCTGCGGGAAGAGAACGCTGGCCTGAAAGGTCAGTTGGAGCAAAGTGACAGCGCCGAGAAGATCCTGGAGATGGCGAAGGAGCAGTTAAAAGAGAGTTTCCAGGCGACGGCCAGCCAGGCTTTGCAGGCCAATAACTCCCAGTTTATGGATTTGGCGCAGGAGAATCTGGGCAAGACGCTGGAGGCTGCCAAGGGCGATTTCAAGCAGAGGCATGAGCAGTTTGAAGCGCTGGTCAAGCCTCTGACGCAGAACTATGAGAAGCTCAACCCGCAAATCAGTTTGCTGGCGCAGCGGAGCGAGAACCTCGCGGCCGAGACCGGCAAGCTGTCCAGCGCGCTGACCGATAACAGGCAGATTGGCAACTGGGGCGAGGTGCAGTTGCGCCGTGTGGTCGAACTAGCGGGGATGCAGGCGTACTGCGACTTTGAAGAACAGACCGGGGGGAGCGGTACCCAGATCCGGCCCGACCTGACGGTGCGGATGCCGGAAAAGCGGACGGTGGTCATTGATGCCAAGGCGTCGACTGTGGCATACATGGAGGCACAGCAGGAGGAGGATGAAGGGAAGAGGGAGGCATCTCTGAGACGGCATGCCAGCGCCTTGAAGACGCAGGTAGACGACCTGGCGAAAAAGGACTATGGCAGGCAAGTGGAAGGCTCGTTGGATTTTGTGGTGATGTTTGTTCCCGGAGATCAGTTCCTGGCGGCAGCGCTGAACGCCAGCCCTGAGCTGATCGAGTACGCGATGAGCAAGCGGGTTGCCATCGCGACGCCCGCGTCGCTTATCTCACTGCTGTGGTCGGTTGCCAATGGTTGGCAGCGCCATCGCATTGCCGAGAGCGCTGAAGTCATTCTGAAAGAAGGCGTAGAGTTGCACGAACGAATGATGAGGTTCATCATCTACTATCAGGAGGTAGGGAATCGTTTGAAGAGGGCAGTAGACGCTTTCAACGATTCTGTCGGCTCCTTCGATAGACGTGTTGTGCCCCAGGGCAGAAAGTTTGCCGGGTTGACGACTGACAAAGAGGACAGTTTCAGGCAACCACAGCAGATTGAGGCGAAGACCCGAATCTCTCAGTACACCGAGGAACCGATATAGGGCAGGTAAGGTGAGCCCTCGGCACAGGGCCAACACATGGAGGTAGAGGTGTCAGTGAGCAACTCAAGCCTGGAGAGGGAGATCGCCTTTGCCCAGGAAGAACTGGACAAGGCCCGAAAGAAGTTGGTGAAGCTGCGGCGGAAGCTGCCGCCGGAGCCTGTAAGTGATTACGTGTTAAGGAACCGGGACGGTGCGGTCAGGCTTTCGGAGATGTTCGGCGACAAGGACGATCTCATTCTGATTCACAACATGGGGACTGGCTGCTCGAACTGCGCGATGTGGGCTGACGAGTTCAACGGCGTGTACCAGCATTTGCAGAGCCGGGCGGCGTTTGTGGTGGTGTCGCCTGACGCGCCTGAAGTGCAGGAGGCGTTTGCGAAGCAGCGGGGCTGGCGGTTTCCGATGTACTCGGCGGAGAGGACGACGTTTGTTGAAGATATGGGCTTCCAGTGGAAAGAGGAGCCGTTTCTGTCTGGATACCAGCCAGGGGTTTCGGCCTTTCGCAAGAACGCAGACGGCTCGATCGTGCGGGTAGCGAAGGACTCGTTTGGCCCGGGTGATCTGTACTGCGGCGTGTGGCATTTGTTCGATCTGCTGCCGGATGGTGCGGCCGGGTGGGACCCGTTGTTTGCGTACCCCTCTGAAGGCGGTTGAGGAAGATAGTTGCCGGGCAGGCGGGCGAGTCTGTTCGGTTCGTACATGACGGCTTGTTGCCTCAGATAGCGTAGCCCCCTTCCTCGGGGGTTTTGCGAGGGCTCGTCGCTCAGCCGGTTTCCCAGACCGGGGAGGCGAGCCAGTACAGCGTCCATTGAACCCAAAACCAGACACAGTTGCCGGACTTAGGAAACCTAATGTTGCCATGGGCCGTACAGTAGTCAGGCGGGCCGGATAAGATGCTGTTATCAGGCCGCCAAAGAACCCAACTGACAACTGCACTAGACCAGGTGCGCGTCTCCTTCGACGCGATTAATCGGCCGATAGACGGAGGGGCGATAGCGACAGGGAGAGCAACTATGGTATGGAGAGCCGACAGAGCGTCCGGATTCAGAATAAGGAACCGCGAATGCGGTTGGAGATGTGCTTCACGCAACTGGCATGTCCCGCTCCTAGGGTTGCTGGTGCTGCTTTTGGCCGGCTGCGCGGGGGCGGTGGCGCCGGCACAGAATGAACGGCAGGCGGCGACAAGCTCGAACAGGCGGGCGTCGAGCGGCCAGCTGGCGTTGCAGTCTGCCTCTTCGGCCTCCAGCCCGGGTCGCCCCTCTCCCCATGCGGGAGGCGGCGACCGGCGGGGGCGCCGACCGGAAGCGCAGCTGCCGCCGGTGGTTCCCACAAGTTTGGAAACGACATCGACATTCGGCCTGGACGCGGACGACGCTTCGTGGCGGAGGTCGCTTGCGCTCGCGCGCCAGGGCTACATCATTGAACCGGATGACGTGCGGGTTGAGGAGTGGCTCAACGCATTGCGGTGGGACTATTCGCGGCCGGAAGGGGAGGGGACCTTCAATCTGGATCTGACGATAACAAATGATCCGCTCGACCCGGACTCGTGGCTGGCGTTGCTGGGGCTCAGCACGGCTGCACCGCGGGAGATGCCAACTCGCCGTTTTGTTTCGGTGGTGCTGGATGCTTCGGGCTCGATGGGGGAGGACAACAAGCTGGACACGGCGCGTACGCTGGTAGAGGCGCTGACCCTGCGGCTGTCGGCAGAGGACCGGATTTCACTGGTGCAGTTTTCTGAGGTGGTACTGGGCGAGTACATGGTACGGCACGCGGCCCCGGACGACCCGGCGCTGGCCCGTTCGCTGGGCAACTTTCGCCCGAACCAGAGCACGAATGCCGAGGCCGGGCTGCGGAAGGGTTACGAACTGGCGCTGGAGGGGCGGCGACGGGACCCTGACGCGCTGCATTACGTCTTTTTCATCAGCGACGGTGTGGCCAACGTGGGGGACACGCGGGCGGAATCGATAATCGAGTCTCTGGGCGGGCAGCGGGCGGAGGCCAACCCGATCCGGCTGGTGGCGGTGGGCGTGGGCATTGCGAACTACAATGACAGTTTGCTGGAGCAGGTGAGTAACGACGGCGACGGTTGGTACCGGTATGTTTACTCGCCTGAGGAGGCACAGGGGCTGCTGGCGGCGGACTCTTTTGCCCAGCTATTCAGCCCGGCGGCGGACGAAGCGCGCGCGCAGGTTTCCTGGGATGCGGAGACGGTCGAGACGTGGCGCCTGGTCGGCTATCTGAACCGTGCGGCTGCGAACGAATCGTTTGAGGATGACGAAGAGGATTTCGCCGAGTTGCACGTGGGCCAGGAGAACACGGTCGTCTACCGGTTGAAGGCGCGGCCGGGCGCGGCGGGTCCTCTGGGCACGCTGGCATTGCGCTGGCATCATCCGGGCAGCGGCGAGCCGCAGACGCAGGCGTGGACGCTGGTTTCGGAAAGTCCGGTACCCTGGGAGGAAGTTGCGCCGATGCGGCGCCTTGCGCTGCTGGTTGCGCTGGCGGGCGAGAACTCGGCTGAGCGTTTGGATGACGCACAGGGGCGGCGCAGGGCAATTGAAGAGGCGTTTGCGCTGCTGGGCGGCGTAGCCGAGACGCGGCAGGGGCAGGAGTTCGGTGAGATTCTGGCGGCGTCGCTGCCTGAGCCGCCGGCGTGGTTTGAGCAGGGGAGTTCGACGCGGGGAGAGTGAGGGTTGGCCTGACCAGAACTGAATGGTAAGCTCAGGGTAGGTAGTTGGCGCAACGAGACGCATAGCGTTTCGGTGAACTGTCCGATTCCGCGTTCACGGGTTGGGCGTTCAAGCTCCGGCTCCTGCCCTTTTTTCATTTATCTTATCGCCGGCGGTTTCGCTTGGACGTCCGACTGATAGACATCTTACCTTCGCAGGGGTGGGCCAAAGTGAGCACACAGGTTGTTCTGAATGTTCCAGATAAGATTTGTGAACAGGCCGAATAGCTAGTGGTGACCACAGAACGCGACATCGCAGAGGTACTATCAGAAACTATTACCCGCACGTTCTCGCCATTTCCGGTTGATCCGAACCGAACTTTCATGAATCAGAATGTAGAGACATACAGAGATTTACACGCAGAGCTTGTAATGACACACAAGGGTCAGTTCGTGACGACTTGTGAAGGCAAACTGGTGGATCATGATCCTGATCCCGTTTCGCTTCTGAAACGAGTGCGCACGCTCTTTCCTGACAGAGGTGTACTGCGAAGAAAGGTCGAAACTGTTCAAAAACAGCAGCTCCACAGGCGGAATCAACGAACTATTGTACAGTCCATGGTCACGTCCCTCCCTCAAGAAAATTCCTCGATTGGACACGGCGGCAGTCTTTCACTTTAGGAGCAGGCGCATTGTGATTTCCCTCTGAGATGGGCAGGCGGGAATACTTTGTCCTGTGCAAGCATGTCACCAGAATTCCGTGTGAGCTTACAGGACAGATGGCGCGCCGTTCGGTCTACAGATGGACACATTTTTGTCAGATTCCGGCAGTTACTGAACTGGCTGCAGTGGTCAGTGGTCAGTGACTGTGGCGATTGGTTGAGGACTGGTGTGAAGGGGGAGGGGGGAGAGAGAGGCACCCTTTCTCGTACACTTCAGGGTCGCGAACTGACTAAGGCTGCGAAGTTACATATGGCGGAGCAGTCGCAGATTGCGGTTATTCATTGGGCCGTCAGTGTGCTAAGATCGTACTATTTCCCATAAACTGCCCGCTTGCTTTTGGCGAAGAAGTAGCGTGTTTCACTTGTCTATAAGGATTGCGAATGTTGTCTCCGCGGTTGTTTGCTCTGGTGGTCGGAATCAATCATTACCGAAGCAATGTGGTCTCCGATCTGGGTGGTTGCGCCAACGATGCCAGGGCGATTTACGGATTCCTGACCCAACGGCTGGGCGTACCGACTGAGAACATCCGGCTGTTGACATCGACAGGCGCTGAACCGGACGAGAAGCTCCCCTCGCGACAGAATATCATTGACGGCTGGCGGTGGCTGATTGAGCAGGCCCGAACCGGCGACCAGCTGTTTTTCCATTACAGCGGGCACGGCTCGCAGGCCATCTCTGTCGACCCGAATGAGCCGGACGGCTACGACGAGACGCTGGTGCCGAGCGACAGCCGTACGGTGGATGACCGCGGGAAGCCCGTTTACGACATATTGGACAAGGAATTGGCGGCGCTCATTGCGGCGGCCGAGGCGCGCGGCGCGCGGGTAACTGTGGTGCTGGACTGCTGCCACGCGGGTTCGGGCACGCGGGCGTTTGTGCCGGTGCGAAGGACGGCGGCGGACCGCCGTGTTCGGTCTGCGGGTACGGTCCTGCCGGAGGCGTCGGGGGCGAGGACGGTCGCCAGCCGCCACTGGTCCGGGAAGCTGGGCAGCGAGCACGTGCTGTTGGCCGGTTGCAGGGATGAGGAGATGAGCCACGAGTACCGTTCGCCGACCAACGGCGCCTGGTACGGGGCGATGACCTATTTTCTGCTGCAGAAGCTGCAGGAGCTGCATCCGCAGATGAACTGGCGGGAGGTGCACGACGCGGTGCAGACCCAGGTCCACGGCGTTTATGCGAGGCAGCTGCCGCAATTGGAAGGCCCGGGCAACCGTGCGGTTTTCGGCGAGTTGACGCCCCACGCCGGTTCCTATCTGAACGTCATCAGTGCCAGAGAGGCGGGTGACACGGGAAATGATGTGATCGTTCGCATCGGGGGCGGCGCGGCGGTCGGTCTGACTCCGGGCAGCCAGGTGGAGCTTTACCCGGCGGGCAGCGAGGCGCTGGAGGGCCGGGGGCTGGGCCGCGGGGAGGTGATCGACGCCAGGGTGGATTCGTCGTACGCCCTGATCAAGGGTGTGCGCCACAGCGAGTTCAGTTTGCCTGCAAGGGCCACGGTGACGGCGTACGGATACCAGAGGTTGATGTACGAGGTGACCAGCGCGGACCCGTTTTTGCTGGCGGAGTTGACGACCGCGCCCTCTTCGCCGTTCCTGCATGCGGTGGGAAGAAGCACGCGGGATGGATTCACGCGTTTCCACGTGGCCGTGGAGAACGACTTGTACGTCATCCAGGACGGCAGCGGCGTACAGATCGTGGAGGAGAGGCCGCCGCGTACACAGGCGGGGGCGGCCAAGACTGCGGCGTATCTGCACCATTTGGCGACCTTTCACAATGTGCGTACGTTGCGGAATCCGGCGCCGATGGCGCTGATGGAAGAGGCGCTGAGCGTTGACGTCCAGACTTACACACGGGCCAGCTTGACTTCCCCCAGTGACGGGGAGCCGCTGGGGCAGGACGGCGTGCTGCCGCCGGGGCGCAAGCTCTGGATCACAGTGCGGAACAACAGCGCTGAGAATCTCTATGTGACCACCTTCTCTCTTTCGGCGCGGTTCGGCATCCGACGTATCTACCCGGAGCGAGCGCCCTACCAGCTGGTTGCGCCGGGCAAGTCGTTTTTCGTCAACAATATCGAGCCGGCGGTGAAGGACGCGGGCGCCGAATCCGAGAAGGAGATTTTCAAAGTCTTCGCCACGCGTGTTCCCACCTCTTTTGACGTGCTGGAGATGCCGGAGCTGAACGAACCGAGCGAGGCTGAGCAGACGCGGGCCTTCGGCCCGCTGGCCGAGCTGATGAACGGCATCCGCTACGACGGCCCGCGCGTGCGCAATCTGATGGTGCAGCGGGACGATACACATGACCGCTGGATTACGAAGCAGGTAGCGGTTACAGCCCTGCGTAAGCAGGAAGAGTGCGCTCTGCCGCAGGGGCAGAACAGGATCAATGTGGGGACGGACCTGGACATTACGGTTGAGAAGCCGGCGGGTCTGGGGGGTCTGCTGGTTGTAAGCAGTCTTAAGCATTTTTCCTGGGATGCAGAGGATCCGATCTCGTTGCCACCGGGGTTGAACAGTCCGGAAGCCGCGCCGTTTTTCCAGCCGCTCTCGTTCTCGCACAGTGCAGGCGGCTACGGTTCGCCCGGGGTACTGGTTCTGGACACGTCGGCAGAACAGCTTTCGACGATCAGCGCGGACTCGCCGTTGCGGATTGCACTGAGCGTGGAAAATGATCCGGAAATAGCAGGGATTGCGGCGGTGGCGTTTGACGGCGAGTACTACTACATGGTCGGCCACCCCACCGACGCGCAGAACCTGTCGGAAAACGGCGACAGGAGACGTATGGCGGTGGAGATTACGCATTTGCCCATTCCGGATGCGGCGGCGGCAAAGCGCGGTTTTGCGGACACCTGGCGGAGGCCGGGAGCAGATGCCGGGGGCGAAAGTGCGGTTGAAGGTGGGCATGGCAGGGGCGTGAGAGGGGTATTCGGGCGGCTATTCGGCTATCTGCAGGAGGAGTGGCGGATGGCGGAGGCTGCGGCGCGCAGAGACCCGGCGCCGGGCGAAGAGAGTGCGGAGGTACCGGTTCGCGATGCAAAACATGCCGTGCGCGTGCTCTTTTACAAGCTATTCTATCAGAAGCTTCCCCCTGATCTGGGCGTGCGCCAAGTCAGCTTGGAGTCAGGGGGGACACCGGTCTATTCGAAGGTAACGTCGCAGGATGTGTCCAAGGCGCGGCGGGCGTTGTTGATAACGCATGGATTCGGCAGCAGTACGGAAAAGCTGGTCCAGAGGGCGCTGCCCCATCTGATGGAGCTGGATGAATACGACCTGGCGCTGACGTTCGACTATGAGACGATCAACACGGGAATCCGGGAGAGCGGGCTGCTGATGACGGCGCAGCTGCGCCGGCTGGGGTTTGGCACCGAAAAGGGGCCGCCGCTTGATATTTTCTGTCACAGCATGGGAACACAGGTAGCACGAGTCTGCGTCGAAATGGAGAGCGGGCACCAGTTTGTGGAACGGGTTATCATGGTTGGCGCGCACAACACCGGCACGGCGCTGGCCGAGTCTCACCAGCTGATTCCGTGGTTGGCAACGATTATACTAAATCAGGCGGGCCTGATGGACTATGAGCTCCTGGCCCAGCTGCTGGTGATAGGGATTTCACGGCTCACCACTGGCATTCAGGATTTGGCGCCGAGCGCGGAGCTGTATGAGAAGCTGAATGACCCGCGCAATGAGGTGGACGTGAAGTATTACATCCAGATCGGCGTAAATTCCGAGATGGACGGCCCCGTTAACTGGCGCAAGCTGTTCTCCAAGACGGAGATGACGCGTATACTGGACAAGGCTTTGGACCAGGTCCTGGGGCCGAATGACCTGCTGGTCGGGGTGGCGTCGGCGCGGGGTTTGCGGGGCGGCAACTGGCCGGGTCTGCAGGTGGATGTTCTCAGCTGCCATCACTTCGAGTATTTCTACGCTGAAGAGTCGCTGGAGGCGCTGCGCCGGCAGTTCAGCTAGCGCCCGGCGCTAGTCCCGGCGCTGGTGTCGGTTTGCGGTCGACGGCGCGCCTCAGGCGTCCTGGCGCTCGGACAGTTCGGCCCAGCGCTCGAAGGCCGATTCCAGCGACGACTCGACGTTTGTAAGTTTTGTTGAGAGGGTCTGCAGCGCCTGATAGTCGCTGCCGCTGTCGTTGATCTTTTGCTGCAAGCGGGCCTGTTCCTCTTCCCAGCCGGCTATTTCCGTTTCCAGCCGCGCCAACTCCTGACTTTCCTTCCAAGAGAGTTTTTTGTCCGCTGCGGGCGGACGCGACCGCGGGGCTGCCTGCCCATTGGCGGCGGGCCGGCCGGGCGCGGCTGCATTGCGGGACTGGTCGAGGCGGCGGGTTTGCTGGTCTTGGCTGTACAGGCGGCGGTAGGTTGCGTAGGGGGCGGGGTAGCGTTTGCCGAGGCGTCCGTCCTCGAAAGGGATGATGAAGTCGACGGTGCGATCGAGGAAGTAGCGGTCGTGACTGGCAACGACGAGGCAGCCGCTGAAGGCGTCGAGAAACTCCTCGAGAACGGTCAGGGTCTGCACGTCCAGGTCGTTGGTCGGCTCGTCCAGAAGTAGCACATTGGGCTGGTGGATCAGGGTGCGCAGGAGGTAGAGGCGGCGGCGCTCGCCCCCGCTGAGGCTGCCGATGCGGCCCCACTGCATTTTGCGCGGAAACAGAAACCACTCCATCATTTGAGCGGCCTCGACGCGGCTGCCGTCGCGTGCCTGGATCAGGGGGGCTTCCTCCTCGATGAACTCGAGCAGACGCTGCGCGTCGTTGAGGTCACGTGTCTGCTGGTCGTAGTAACCGAGCCGCACGGTAGCGCCCCATTTGATCTGCCCCACGTCGACCTGGACTTTTCCGGCCAGCATATCGAGAAAAGTGCTCTTGCCGGCGCCGTTGGGGCCGAGGAGGCCGATGCGATCGCCCGGCTCAAGGGCAAAATCGACCTGATTTACGGCGGCCGCGCCGTCGAAAACCTTGGTCAGGCCATTGGCTGTAAGAACGGTATTGCCGAGGCGGCGGGTGGCCAGGGCCATGACCACGCGGTCGGTGTCGGAGTCGTAGTTGATGCGCTGGAGTTCGGCGACGCGTTGCCGGCGGGCCTTCTGCTTGGTTCCCCGGGCCATGGGCGTTCGCCGGATCCATTCAAGCTCCCGCTTGAGAAGCTTCTGGCGTTGGCGTTCCTGGACGGCGAGGCGTTCATGCCGCAGCTGGCGCAGCTCCAAATAGCGGCTGTAGTTGCCGGCGTAGGAGACGAGCTGGCGCCGGTCCAGTTCGACGATGCGACCGACGACGCGGTCGAGGAAATGGCGGTCGTGGGTGACCATGAGGAGGGCGCCGGGCGCGGTGGTCAGGTAGGCTTCCAGCCATTCGATGGTCTCGATGTCGATATGGTTGGTCGGCTCGTCGAGGACCAGGAGATCGGCGCGGTCGATCAGGGCGCGTGCCAGGGCGACGCGTTTGCGCTGGCCGCCACTGAGCGTTTCGATGCGGGCGTCGAAGTCGTTGATTCCCAACCTGGTGAGGATTGATTTTGCGTTGGCGGCTGCGGCCCAGCCGTCTGTGCGCCCCATTTCTTCGGAGAGCTCCAGCAGGCGCTGCTGCAGGGCCTGGTTGGCCGGTTCGTGTTCGAGGCGCTGGCTGGCGCCTTCGTAGTCGCGCAGGAGGCGCATCTGGGGCGAGCTGCTGCGGAAGAGTTGCTCGAGTACGGTTGCGCTGTCATCCAGTTGGGGCTCCTGTTGGACCATTTCGACGCGCACGCCGCCCCAGACGGTGAGATTGCCGCTGTCGGGCGCTTCGAGACCGGCGATAATACGCAGGAGGGTCGTTTTGCCGCTGCCGTTGACGCCGATCAGGCCGATGCGTTCACCGGCGTTGATAGAGAGCGAGACAGAGTCCAGCAGCAGCCGTTCGGAGAACTGCTTGGAGACGTTTTCGAGGGAGAGTAGATTCATGCGGACTGCTGGATGGCCTGCAAGGTGGCGGGATTTTCCAGGGCGCTAATGTCGCCGGGGTCCTGGCCCAGGTAGGCGGCCCGGATAAGGCGGTGCATCACCTTGGCGTTGCGCGTTTTGGGCAGCGCAGAGCAGAACCTGACCTCTTTGGGCCTTAGCGGACGTCCCAGTTCGGTCGTGATGCGCTCCTGGAGGGCGGAGCGAAGGGGTTCGTTGACGTCGACGCCCGGTTTGAGGACGGCGAACACGACAACGTCGTTGTCCTTGACGGGGTGGGGCACGGCCACGGCCGCGGACTCGGTGACGTCGGGGTGGGCGTTGACCAGCGTTTCGACTTCAGCCGGGCCGAGCCGCTTGCCGGCGATGTTGATGGTGTCGTCGCTGCGGCCCAGGATAAACCACATGTCGTCCTCGTCGATGGCGCAGAAATCGCCGTGCACCCATATGCCATCGAAGCGGCCCCAGTAGGTATCCAGATAGCGTTCGTTGGCGCCCCAGAAGCCGCGCGTCATCCCGATCCAGGGTTGACGGACGATCAGGTCGCCCACTTGTCCGCGTACCGGGTTTCCGGAGGCGTCGACGACATCGGCGTCCATACCGGGAATCGGCCCGCCGAAGGCGGCGGGTTTGAGCGGTTTGAACAGGCTGCCGGACAGGATGCCGCCGCTGATTTCTGTGCCGCCGGTATAGTTGAATATCGGCTTGCGACTTTCGAGCACGTGTTCAAATATCCAGCGCCAACTCGAGGGCCCCCATGGGCTTCCGGTGGCCCCGACAGCGCGCAGATGCGAAAGGTCATGGCGGGCTACGTGATCGGCGCCGTGGGGCATCAGCGTGCGCACGAGCATGGGCGAGAGCCCCAAAAGGGTGATGCGGTGCCGGGCGCAGAGTTCCCATACGCGGTCGACCGACGGGTAGTCGGGGGCGCCGTCAAAGAAGAACATGGTGGCGCGGTTGAGCAGGGCGCCAAGTACGAGCCATGGCCCCATCATCCAGCCCATGTCGGTCATCCAGTAGACGCGATCACCGGGCTTGACGTCCATAGCGTGGCGCATATCCTGGGCGGCTTTGACGGGAAAGCCGCAGTGGGTGTGGACGGCGCCCTTGGGCGGGCCGGTGGTGCCGCTGGTGTAGATGATCATCAGCGGGTCCTCGGCGGCTGTCGGGGCGGTTTCCGCTTCGGGCGCCTGTGGGGGAACGAGTTCATGCCACCAGTGGTCGCGTTGCTCGTTCCAGGGAATCTGGGCGGCGGGCGACGAGGCGGGGAGCCGCTTGCAGACGATCACATGCTGGACGCTTGGGACATCGGCCAGGGCTCTGTCGAGCGTCGATTTCATGGCCACAGCGCGTCCGCGGCGGAGGTATCCGTCGGCAGCGAAGACGGCTTTGGCGCCACCATCGTTGAGACGGTTTCTGATGGCGGAGCGGCCGTACCCGCTGAACAGGGGCAGGATAATACCGCCTACTTTGATCACCGCCAGAAAAGCGATAGCCAGCTCGGGGATCATCGGCATGTAAAGGCCGACGGCGTCGCCGCTGCCGATACCGAGGCTGCGGAGGGCATTGGCGCAGCGGCAGACTTCCTGGTGGAGCTGGGCGAAGGTAAGGGTGGCGGTCCCGCCTTCCTCTCCTTCCCAGACGAGAGCAGTTTCGGAGGCGGTCTCGGAGGTCTGGTACTTATCGAGGCAGTTGTGGATGATATTCATCTTGCCGTCGACACACCAGCGGGCGAAGGGCGCGCCGTCGGACAGGTCGACGATCTGCGAATAGGGTTGGGCGAAGCGGATATCGAGGTCCTTCATCACGGCATCCCAGAACCAGGCGATGTCTTCGACTGCGCGCGCGAGCAGCTCGTCATAGGAGGCGATGTCGTGCCGATCCATGAATTTCTTGAGATTGCTTTGGGCGATCCAGTCAGGATTCGGTTGCCACGCGATATCCTGGCCGAAAGGGAAGGTGTTGATGGACATGACCTGATTTGAGTTGGGGACGGATTGACCTTGGCCTGCCTTAGTAGCGTTCTATTATAGCGAAGAGTGGGGAAAAGGTAAACAGTCGGGGCCATGGTGCGCAACCCAGATTTGGCGTGGGAACAGTCTGGGGGAGAGATTATGCCGGAGGTGGCTAGGATTGTCTAGCGGCACCTGTTGAGACGCAGGGCAGGCGCCGGGCCTGGCATTGCCGGGGGTCCGTTGATAAGGGGGAACAGGGCAGGCACAAGGCCTGCACATACAGGACCTCTGAGGGGGCAGGCGGGAGTGGGCGCTAGGCGCAGCGAACTGCAGTGGGTAGTAGGTCGTGGCACGAGACAGCATATGGGGGGAAGACACTGGTGGCTAGACACGTTGCTGGGGAAGAATGAACACGGTCGCTAGCAAGGGCGGGGCGTTGCGGGGGCGCAGCCCCTGCACAAGGGAGGGCCGAAGGCCCGACCGCCCAAAGGCTAGGAGAGAGTTAAGAGGAGTGAGGGGTGAGTGAGACCGATTGGTCTGCAGGAGATTTGAACTGGAGTTGACCGCGACTTGGTTTCAACAAAAGGTATACGAGGATTCACCCCCATTTTGGGATGCACCGCCGCCATGACAGAAAGACGCAATTCGGTGCTCAGATATTGCTGCGGCCAAGTGGAAGGTCTGGTTCGAGGGGGATAGGGGTCAGGAGAGAAAGGTGGAGATCTGCGAGCTGGCAGGATTCTGGAGCGCGGACCAGATCGAGACGATGATGAGGGCCTGGGCGGGCGGGCGAATCAGGCGGGCTGCGCGGTTGAGGGATGGCAGGAGCCAGTTTCTGGTTCCGGCTTTGGATGTGCGGGCGCGCGGGAGGAAGGAGGGGCTGGCAGCCAGTTCGATGAGCAGGATCAGATCGCTGAAGACGAGGAGAAGCAACCCTGCTGGCAGGACGCCGAAGCGCGGGGCGGTAAGCGCCAGCCCGAAGGCAAGGCCGGCAGCAGAGAAGAGCAGAAGAAGCGTGTAGGCTGCGGTTACCGCCGTCTGGATGGGACGAGGATGGCGCGTCCGCAGCAGAAATGCGACGCCGGCAAGCGCGGCGCCGAGGAGACTGAGACTGAGCGCAAGTAAGCGAACGCCTTGGAGGGCCGGGCCATATTGGGCGATCGCGGCGACGAACAGAAGGTAGCCGACGGCAGTGGCGGAGATGCCGAACCAGGTCCGTCTGTGCAGGAGTGTGCTGGAGACTAGCTGGCCGCCCACAAGGTAGAGAACCGTTGCGGCGGCGATGCCGAAGGCGTAGCGGGCAGTTTCGGTACCGGGACGGGTGAGTATGACGCCGTACCAGGCAAGAAGGAGGAGAATCAACGCTGAGGCTGCTTGCATCCAGGCGGCGAGGTGCGGCTTATGCTGGCGGGATCTGCGAAGGAGAAGGCCGCCGGAAAGAAGAGAGGCCCAGAGGAGGAGGAGCATCCAGGCGATGAGGTCCAGGACCGGCATGGGGGCGTTCCGTCAACCACCAGGGAGAGCGGGAAGGGAAGAGCGAAAGCGCGGGCTTCGCATGTCCCCGTCACTACCTGCTCGTGTCGTTCTGCAGATTGACGGCGTAGCCGAGGAGTTGGGGCTCGGCCCAGACGGCCCAGTTCCAGCGACTGTTGCCGAGGCCGTCGGTCATGAGCTGGAGGACCGCGTGTTGGCCGGCCTGGTTGGGCAGGTCGGTGACGAAGCGTTCCCACTCGCAACTCTGCTTGGTGCTGCTCCAGATACGCACGCCGTTGAGGAGGACGCGGAATGCGCAGAGGTTGTCGTCTTGCATCTGGGCGCCGTCGCGTATACCGATCGCGAACTGCATGCGCAGACGATCGACCTCAGGGGGAACATGCAGGTCGTACTCGACGACGGCGCTGCCTTCGACCGGCGGATGCTGCCAGAGAGCAGGCTGCTGCACCATGCCGCAGCTGGCGGTGTCGATGCGCACCTCCATCAGGTCGGGCGTACGGGTGGCGCTGTGGCGGGAGTTGGGGAATAGCTCCAACAGGTCGCATTTCCAAACGAGGTCAAAGCCGGTTTCGTCTGTGCCTTCCTCTTGCAAGAGACTTTGCCAGAGCTCTTCCTGCCACTTGAGGTAGCCGACATATTGGGAGAGCTGCAGGAGGGACTGCTCGTTCAGATCGTGAATGCGGCGGATTACGGCGTCCAGTGCTTCCTGTTGGGGCCTGTTCATGTAGGTCTCTGGTGGGTGGTTTGCGGTTGTCGGGGCGGGCTGGCGCGTCAGTCGGACGCGGCTAGAATGCGGCGTCCATCATGGTTTCCCAGCGGGAAGCGGCGGTCGGATTGCTCAAGAGGACGAGGGCGACATAGGTGGGTTCAAAGGGACGCCGGATCAGCTTCATGCCGGCTTCGCGGGGGCTCATGCCGCCCTTTCTGCAGTTGCAGCGTTTGCAGGCGGTCGCCAGATTGGTCCAGCTATGATCGCCGCCGCGACAGCGGGGAATGACGTGGTCCACGGTCAGCGAG
The DNA here is from genome assembly GCA_958295845.1 of Caldilineaceae bacterium. Taxonomy (GTDB): domain Bacteria; phylum Chloroflexota; class Anaerolineae; order Caldilineales; family Caldilineaceae; genus Bin5. The sequence goes on along the minus strand of OY282376.1, from coordinate 771,660 downwards.
TGCTTGCCGGGCGTGTCGCCGCAGTACTGGCAGGTGTAGGCATCTCTCAGAATCACGGCGCTGCGTGTGGGTGGGACAGAGCGATGGGGCAGCCGGACGTAGCGGGTCAGGCGGATAACCAAGGGCTCTGGCAGGGCCTCGTTGGCGCTGTGCAGCATGCGTTCGGTCGCTTCAACCAACTCCGCTTTATCCCGCAGCAGCAGGACAATTGCCCGCCGCACGGAGACGAGGCTCAAGGGTTCGAAAGTTGCATTCAGTACCAGCACGGAACGGGACATGATCTTGGTGATGGTGACTTGATGGCGTTATTGAAAATTCCTTCTGGCGTTGAGGCAGGCGGGACGCCGCCTTTGGCATGCTGCTGAACAACGCAGCTTGGACGGCGGTGTCGGACGGTACCGGCTCTGGGAGCAGATTATACCAGCGCTACGGCACGGGCGCGAATGACGACCTCCATCAGAAAGAAGCAGACTATTGCGAAAAGGATTGTCTTAACGTTTTCGTCCTGCAGGCGGCTGAGATAGAGATAGGCTGCCGGCAAGGTGATGACGGCGACGGTTGCGTAGAGGATGTGGACAAATGCGCGAGACAGGTTCCCGCTCAGTCCCTGACCGTAGAGCAGCCACCCGAGCAGAAACTCCGCGATCATCAGCAGTTCACCGATAACGGCGGCACCGTACCAGCTGCCATCGAGCGGGCGGGAGCGAATGCGGAGCCAGATAGCCCACACGCCTAAGGCAATAAAGAACAGGATACCGGTATTGGCCAGACCGTTATGAATGTCGCTCAGAGTGTTCACCGTAACGGTAGATGGTCGTAGGACTGCGAGTCCCGGTCGCCGGCAATCAGGCGTCAGGCTGCCGGACCTGAGACTCGCTGAAGCGCTTACCGCTGCGGGTGAACGCTCAGGTACTGGTGCAGTACCGACTCCACGTGCCCGCCGATCTCATAGGATTCCCAGCCGGGGCTGGCCGCCAAGGCGTAGATGCAGCCGCCCAAAACATAGGGATCCTGTTGCATTGCCTGATCATACCAGACAAGCTGTTCCACGTATGCACCCGGGCCCCAGGAACCGAAGCCGTGCTGCGCCCAATACTGCTGGAAGTGCTGCCAGCCCCTGGCGTCCTGGGGGCCTGGGCGGTTGGTGACAAGGCCGTCTACCCCCAGTTCTGTCATCACAAGCGGGATGGCGCGGCCGGCGGGCTTCAGGACCTGGTTGTAGAGCTGGCGGTAGCGCAGTGTCAGCCAGCCGGTGTCATGCGGCGCTACGCCCGGGTAGCGTCCCTGGCCGTCACGAGTGCTGGCATAGTAGATGGTCGGGGCGGAATACTCGTGCAGTCCCAGCCAGCCATCGTGGGCTTGGGCTTCGGCGACGGCAGGCAGGAAATGCTCCCACATTTCGGGAGCCGGCTGGCCGGTGCCGAAGTTGCCGATTACGCTGCGCAGCCCCCCTTGGGCGAGGAGTCGTGTCCGTTCGACTTCAAACTCAGTCAGGCGTTTGAATTCGTCCAGGTTTCCGGCCACCGGTTCGTTATAGGCTTCCCAGCCGTCGTAGAAAAGGCGGCGCTCTGGATGGTCGGCGATAGGCCAGAGACGATTGACGAATTCCTGTGCGGCGGCTTTGGCGTTGAGGTTTTGCAGTTGGAGCTGGGGCAGGTCGATGCGCCCGATCAGGCGGGTTGTGGGGGCGGCTTCTTTGATCTGGCGGGCGAAACGAAAGTCCAATTCCAGTGTTTTGACGACGGCGACGCCGCCGCTGCGCAGGACGTTGAAGACGCTGGGATGGTTGCGGGTGATGAAGAGTCCCAGTTTGCTGGGCGGGCCGGGCGGGAACGGGGTCACGGTCGGCGTCGGCGTATAGGTCGGCGTCGGCGGTTCTGTCGTGTTGGTCGGGACCGGCGTGTCGGATGGGAACGGCGTTAAAGTCGCTTTGGGCGGTGTCGGCGTGAAGACGGGCGCCGCGGGGCGCAAGCCGCGCATCTCGACCCAGGGAAGATACCCGTTGTACGTGCCGGGCGTTGGGGAAGTTGCCGGCAAAGATGAGGCATCCAGCGATGGCTCGCCATTGCCGCAGGCCCCGACAAGCACGCCAAGCCCGGCGGCTGCGGCCGCCAAGAAGCGGCGCCGCGACCAGACGGGTTGTCGATCCGGAGAGGCAGGCCGAGCCGTTGGGGGCGAGGTGTGCCCCGGAGAAAACTCGGATTGCGGATCGGTATTTTCTGCTTCGTCCTTGCTCGAAGAATCAGGTCGTTTCTCAGTCAGCATGAAATTACTATAGCATTGAGTCGGCAGCGGTTCAAAGTGCCGGGCGTTCGTGTCATAGTGAAATTGACCAGGGAGAAGAGCGGGAGCCAGGGAAGGGCAGTGACTGAGACACAGTGACCATTGAGCGAAGCGCCTCCTATTTGGGCTATGGGTCGGAAAAGCAACGGTTTGCCGATACGAGGAGAACCTGCTAGAATGCGGGCGGCAGTATATTTCATTTGCTGCGCCGAAAGGCCGTCCAACGACAGGAGACAACTATGCAGAAGTACAAGGTCAGTATCGAATATTGCGTACAATGAAACTACACTCCTAAAGCCGTCCGTGCGGCGGCTGACCTACTGGAGAATTTCACGCCAGCGATTGAAAGCCTCGAGATGATCCCTTCGGGTGGTGGACTGTTTGAGGTGCTGGCCGGCGATACGCTTGTGTACAGCAAGAAGGCTGAGGGCCGCCATGCGGAAGAGGGAGAGGTACTCAATCTCTTCTCAGAGGCGATAGGTCTGGAGCCGGCCCCGCGTGCGTAAGCACGTATTCGGCGAATTGAGTTGAGGCGCTCCCATTTGGTGAGCGCGATGCCCGCTGCAAGGTTGCTTGCAGCGGGTTTTTCTATTGGGAGAGATTAGGAGTGAGGCGCCTGCCGGGTGGTCCGGTTCAGAGGCCGGTTGGCAGGTCGACGAATTCGAAGGTGAGGCCGAAGTGCTGGGCAAGGTGTTCGCCGAGCGCTTGCACGCCTACGGTTTCGGAGGTGTAGTGGCCGCCATACAGGAGATTGATGCCTGTGTTGGCGGCGTCGTAATATTGTGCGTGGCTGGTTTCGCCGGTGACGTAGGCGTCGCAGCCGAGGCTTGCGGCGTCTGTAATCTTGTCTGCTCCGAACCCGCTGAGGATGCCGACAGTCTGCACCTGGGCCGGCCCTTCTGCCTGAACAAGCTGGGGGCGGCCTACCTTTTCTTCGAAGCGGGCGACCAGCTCTTGAAAGTCGACCGGTTGATCGTAGGTGGCCAGGACGGCGAGGGGCGTGCCTTTGACGTCGGCCCACCAGTCGATGACTGAAAGGCCCAGGCGGCGGGCGAGCTCAGCGTTGTTGCCCCACTGCGGATGGGCATCCAGGGGCAGATGGGCGGCGTAGAGATTGAGATCATGCTCGATGAAGGTGCGCACGAGCTGCCCGTAGCTGCCGGCCAGAGGCCTGGCATCGCCCCAGAGGACGCCATGGTGCACCAGCAGAAGGTCGGCGCCGCGTTTGAGGGCGGCGTGGACGCAGGGTTGGTGCGCGTCGACTGTTCCGACGATTTTGTCGACCTGCGCCCTGCCTTCTATTTGCAGCCCCTGGGGACCGTAGTCGGCGATCTCGTTGATGCGCAGGGTGTCGTCAAGATAGTGGACCAGCGCCTCTCTTTGCATCGTTGCACTCCTTCCGAAAAGAGCTATTGAGAACGAAAAGCAGCTCGTGTTTGCGGCCGCGCGGAACTCCGGTTTGCGCGGTAGGCGCGGCCATTGGCGGGCAATCCATACTAGCCGGGGCCTCCCAAACCTTTCGTGGCCTGTGGACTGCGGCGCAGGAATTTCCTGACGCCGCGGGCGAACTTGCGGCGGGGCAGGAGGACGCGGCGTCCGCAAGTCTCGCATAGCAGGCCGATGTCGGCGCCCACGCGAACGATTTCCCAGCTGTCGCCCCCGCAAGGATGGGGTTTGCGCATCTGAACCAGATCACCTGTGTAGAGTTTTTCGTTGATGGCGAGCATAGGCGGTGAAGTTCAAGAACTGCGTGGCTGCAGTGGATCTAATGTGCGTTCGGTTTGAAGACCCGACTTTTGCGTATTTCGTATGGCGTATTGCGTAAAGGCAGACATGACTGGCGGGATGTTGTAGCGTTCACCGCGGAAACGTCCTGGTGTCAAACAGGATATGCATTAGAAATTCTGGCAGGATGAGACCGAGTCGTAGCGTCATTGCGCGGCGGCCGTTTCTGCGGAAGGGTCGGTGGCCACTGCGGCGCCGCTGCGCAGGAGTCCGCCAAAGGCCAATAGGAAGCTGAGCAGGTAGACGAGCCAGCCGAGGAAGGGAATGCGGCCAAGGACGACGATCAGGAGCGCGCCCATCAGGAGGAGAAGGAGGGGGCTGTGATCTCCGTCAAGCCGCTCGCCGATCTTCTGCCCCAGCCAGTGGCCTGTGAGCAAGGGACTGAGGAACCAGATCACGGCCGACGAGGCGAACAGAAAGACGAACACTGCGATTCCAGGGAATACGCCCCAGAAGGCCCAGGTAAAGGCGACCAGAATGATCGAAGCGATAGGGATGAAGATGAGCAGGACTGCGGCCAGGAGGCCGTACAGCCCGGTTTCTACCGGATTGGACTGAATCGCGGCGACAGGCCTGGCCAGGATGCCGGGTCTGAAGCGCATCAACAGCCAGCCGAGAATGGCGACGCCGACGGCGATGGCGATGGTCCGGAAAATCCAACCGAAAATGGCGCCGACGATGGTGCCTCCGGCGGTTTCTGACTCGGGCGGCGCCTCATATTGGATGTCGCGGGCAACACCGGCGGGAAACTGGTGTTGCTCGGGGGCTGTGTATTTGAGTACGCCGTCAAAACGGGCGGTGTCATAGACGGTGAGTTCTCCGACTTGAATATTGGCATCGCCTGAGACTGCGCCTGAAATATCGAGAATTCCTATAGCGCCGAAGAGGTCACCGCCGATGTTGCCTGAGATATCGGTGCCGCCAGCGGCGACGTAGGTGTCACCGCCGATCTGACCCGTGACGCTCAGCCCCGAGGGAACTACCTGCGATCCCATGCCGGTCGGAATGTCGGCCTGCCCGCCGCCGGCGCCGACAAAGACGTCGTCGGCGACGGTGCCAGAGATTTCGACGCCGCTAGCGGCAGCGCGCAAATCGTCCATGACCATGCCATGGACCACGATTCCGCCGGCCAACGCCCACAGGTCGCCTTCGACTGAACCGTTCGGGCCGATCTCGATGATGTTGCCGGCGGCGATAAGGTCACCTTTGACGATGCCATCGATATAGATCTCTGTTGCGGCCACATAGAGATCGTCATCGACAACCTCACCTTCGGCCAGGCGGTAGATTTCGTCGCTGCTAAATTCAGCGGACAGGGCGGCGCCGGAAATGGCCACGGCCAGAATTGCCATTGACGCAACTACGAGCCAACGAATGGTTACTGATCGCAGATTCATTTCTCGTCTCCTAACAGGTAGTGCTGAGCCGATATTTGTGCGCCAACTCCTCATCAGCCAACGGTGAAGATAGGAGAAAAACGGGCGGCCCGGCGGGATTTGTCATGATAGTACACTACCGGTTGAAGTCGCCCAAAGTTTCGCGCTCGGAGTTGGGTTCGGCACCCAGAAATCTACGTTTGAAAGGAGGAGAGAAACATAGGAGATATGCGGTTGCGGTTTTCGATATTGTCAGATGACATTGTGGAACAGATCCGGCTCCTGGTAGGCGTTAGGGGCGGGGAAGGCGCGGGTGTAGTTTTCGAAACGCGACAGGCTGCGGCGAACAGGACGCGGCAGGGCGCGCAGCGTGGAAGGGCCGCCGCTGTACTGGCTGGCATGGGCGCGGCTGGCGCGTTCCTTGCAGTCGAGATAGTTGCGGACGTCGATGCGGGCGTGGATTGGTGTTTCCCAGGAGGCGATTTGGACCAGGTCAACGTCCTGGTTGCGGCCTACCTGGCGGGGATTGCGGCCTGTCAGCTGCATGAACTTCACGATCCAGCGGAGCATGCGTTTGTCGAAGCTGGAGTAATAGAGTTTCTGGGCGGCATGGGGAGGAAGGACGCCGCCGCCGTTGCGGTCTGCGCCGGATGCTTGCGCCTGTGCCGCGGCGTAGAAGGCTGCGGTTACGGCTTCGCAGCAGCGGATGTGGTCGGGGTGGCCATAGCCGCCGTAGGGATCGTGGGTGATGGCGACCTGCGGCTTCAGGCGGCGGAAGTAGTCGATCAGTTCGGCCACCAGCCGGTCGAGCGGCTGTTGCACGAGGGACCTGGGATGCTCATTGTCGGATGAGCCGCGCATGCCGCTGTCGCGGTAGGGCAGATTCCAGATCGTGGTGACGCCCAGTTCCAAGGCGGCGCGGGCAAGCTCCTCGCTGCGGACCTGGGCGAGGGTGCGCTCGGTCTGGTTGCGGTGGCTCTCGGTTACGGAGCCGGCGTCGCCGTCGGTGGCGATGATGACATGCACCTGCGCGCCTTCGGCGGCGTAGCGGGCCAGCGTGCCTCCGGGCCCGAAGCTTTCGTCGTCGGGATGGGCGAAGACGCCCAACAGTGTGCGTGAATTGGTCATAGTGTGTTGCTCTCTGGATACGGACAGCGGCAGTTAATCGTTGCTCTAAAGCGTGTGTCGGTTGCTACGGTTCTGTTCTGCTGCGGAGAAAACTCCAGATTATGCCATGCACGAGTCGTTCGACGGGCGCGCGGTCGTCGGTGAGAACTGGCGTGTCTGCGGAAGGATAGGCCGCGCGCACGCGGGACAGGTTGGGATCGCACTGGGACTGGCTGGCGCAGCCGGCCACCTCCAGCGCGAACTGACGGAACTGACGCGGGATTGTAGCGGGTATGGCAGCGGCATTTGCGGCGAACAGTTCCCGGGTCACTGGATTGTTGGCGGCGACGACGAGGGAGTTGCCGAGGTCGTCGGGCGGCCCCGGTTCGTCGATGATAAGCACGGAAGGGAAGACGGCGGCCAAGGTGGCGGCAAGGGCATCAACAAGCGCAAAATCGGTCGGTGAACGGCCGACGTTGATCATCAGGACGCCTTGCTCGCTCATATGGTTGCGCGCCAGTTGGAAGAACTCAACGGTTGTGAGGTGGAAGGGGATATAGGGCGGCCGGTAGGCGTCTACGAGGAGGATATCGAAGCGTTCGTCTTCGGGCTGGTCCTGGAGCCAGCGGCGACCGTCTGCCGCCACCGCTGTCAGATTGGGTTGGGTCATGTCAAAGTAGCGTTGCCCCACCTCGATGATCTGCGGATCCAGTTCGACGCCGACGATCTCGAGCGGGCCGTAGATATTGGTGTAGAGATTTGGCGCGGTTCCGGCGGCGAGCCCGATCACAAGGATGCGCTCATGGGGTTCGAGTGTAGGGTTGGGGCGGAAGAGCGGCGCCAGCAGGAAATAGTCCCAGATGCCTCTGCTGAGAAGGCTGTCAGGATGGTAGACGCTGTGGAGACCGACGCCTTCGTTGAGGTGAAGGTGGCGCTCGCTGCCCCATGCCCGAACCAGAATGTAGTTGTATAGAGATTCGTCTTCGTATAGAATTGGGCTGTCATCCTGGCTGTCCCAGTGGGCGCGCACGCTACCGGGGTCGATGAGAGCCAGGGCCAGTGTTGCGCCGAGCGCAAGCAGCGTCATGCCGTGGATGCGTCTGCTGCGGCCGTGGAGGAGGGCTGCCAGCAGGGTGACGGCGAGGAGCCAGAGGGCCAGCAGGTAGAAGCTCCAGCGGGTCCCGTAGGCGGGGATCAGCCAGAGGACGGGCAGAAATGTACCGATGATGCTGCCGCAGGTGCCGATGGCGTAGAGGCGTCCGGCCACGCGCCCGGTCTGGTGCAGGTCGGTTACCGCCAAGCGCACAGCCCACGGGCTAACCGCCCCCAACAGGATCACAGGCAGGCTGAAGAGCAGCAGGACGACAAGCAGCGAGCCAGCGAGCAGACCGGGAAGATAGTCATTGAGCCCCACAGCTGCCAGGCGCAGAATGGGCGGACTGATGGCCGGCGTGAGTGCAACGCCCAGACCAGCGATGGTGACCAGTGTCAGCAGCGCGCCGAGGCTGGGGAAGCGGTCGGCCAGTTTCCCGCCCAGCCAAGCTCCAATTGCCAGGTAAGACAGGATCAGACCGATCAAGGCGGCCCAGACGATCTGGCTGTTTCCGAACCAGGGTTCCAGCAGACGGGCGGCGCTGAACTCAACCCCGAGGGTGACTGCGCCCGCCGTGAAGACGAGCATCCGGAAGACAAAGGTTTTCATACAGGAGCGACACGGTCCCGGTAGCTGCGTTTACGCCCACAGAACTGCCGCAACAGTATAGCACATCAGAGACGCGCCTGGAGAGATACCAATGGGGGTAACACGGCGAAAGGCCTTGGCGTTGTGCGGAGTTTGCGTGCCATTGTCGATGCTTCCTGCCCGTCGCCAGCTATTCGAATGGCGGTCAGAGACGGGTAAAAAAGCTGGGTGGATAGGGGGATACGATGAGTGAATTTGGCCCGATAGCTCTCTTTGGCTCTGGGGAGACAGCACCGGGGGCCTACCGGATTCATGAGCGGGTGATGCGGCAACTGCCGGCGCCGGTCCAGGTTGCCATACTGGAGACGCCGGCCGGTTTTGAGCTGAATTCCCCTGCGGTGGCTGGGAAGGTGGGCGCGTACCTGGAACGTCATCTGCGCAATTATTCACCCCAGGTTTCGATTGTGCCGGCGCGCAAGCGGGGCACGGCGTTCGATCCCGACGACCCTGAACTGGCAGGTCCGATATTTGAGAGCAGCTATCTGTTCATGGGGCCGGGCAGCCCTTCGTACACTGTGCGCCAGCTGCGGGACAGCTATGCCTGGCATGCGTTGCGGGCGCGGCAACGGCTGGGCGGGGCGATCTGTTTTTCGAGCGCGACAACGGTAGCGTCTGGCCGGTACACGCTGCCGGTCTATGAGATTTACAAGGTGGGCCAGGACCTCCATTGGATCGAGGGGCTGGCCTTTTTCAGCGATTTTGGCCTGCGACTGAGTGTCATTCCCCATTGGAATAACAACGACGGCGGAGACGAGCTGGATACCAGCCACTGTTATATGGGGCAGCCGCGTTTTGACGAGTTGATGGCGTTGTTGCCGCGAGGGATAACGGTATTGGGCATTGACGAGAATACCGGGGTGGTGATCGAGCCGGCGACGGGAGAGTGCGAGCTGGTGGGCCAGGGCGGCGCGACGGTGCTGTCTTCAGAGGGAGAGCAGGTGTTCGGGAGCGGGGCGCGCTTCTCGGCTTCGGCGCTGGGGGACTGGCGTCTGCCGCCGACGCCGCAGGACGGCATCCCGGGGGAGATTTGGGAGCGAGCCTGCGCGGCGCGAGACGCGGCTGAACGGCCGGTGGAGGAGCCGACTCCTCAGCCGGTACTGGCACTGTCGGAACAGCGGCAGGCCGCGCGCGCGGCACGCGACTGGACCCAAGCCGACGCGCTGCGGGACGAAATCGCAGCGCTGGGCTGGCAGGTACACGACACGCCGGATGGGCCGCGTCTGGAGAAGGCGAGTTAGCAGAGGCAGATGGAAGGTATTCGGTTTCCTCTCCGGTTCTGCTAACTTCACGATATACGACAAAAAACCAAGAAAGATGGGATCAAGCGTTATGACCAGCTTACAGGACCAGATGCGGGTTAAGTACGACTCCTACACGCATCACACCATCTCTTATCACATACTGGTTAATAACGAGGGCCAGGAGAGTGAACGGAGTTTCGATGTCTGGGCTTCGCAGGCTGAGATCGAGGCGTTTGCGAGAGACGGCTACCTGGTACGGGAGGCGTTGATTGAGGGCGAGCCGTTGGAGATGCTGCGCCGGGCGCTGGACGAGGTAGAAGAGGCGGAGTTTGAAGAAGCAGATGGGAGCCGCTTGCGGGGCAGGGATTGGATCCCGCGGCACTTGTTTGACAAGCATGCGGACTTCCACATGTTGATTAACTTTGATCCGCTGCTGTCATTGGCGCGTGCGGTGCTCGGCCCCTTTGTGCGCATTCGCCAGCTGGCGGCGCGCATCAGCTATCCGGGCCAGCCGGTCCAGTTCACGCGCTGGCATCACCATCAACCGGGCATGACAGAGCCGGTCCCGCCCTTTTTCGCGGTTCCGCACAAGCTGGACTGTCTGATCTATCTGGACGAGTTGAACGACGCCAACGGGCTGCTGGCAGTGGTGCCGGGTACGCATCTGCATGATGGCGAGGAGCTGCCCCTAGAGGAGCATGGCAATCTGGCGGGACAGCGGGAGCTGCGTGCGCCGGCGGGATCCTGCGTGATGCTGCACGGCAATTTGTGGCATCGCGCCATGCCGACGGGCGAGGAAGGCAAAAAACGCCGCGTGCTGATTCTGAGCTACGGGCCGACGTGGATGCGCAGTTCGCCGTTTGCCAACAGGCCGGAGAACGGGCTGTTGGATGGGGTGATCGAAGGTGCCGATCCAGCGACGCAGGAGTTGTTGGGTATTGGCGGGTATCAGTAGGTGGTAGCCGCGGCGCAGTGACGATGAGCAGGCTCCCTCCCATTCACCCAGGAGAAATACTCTATCAGGAGTTCCTCCTCCCGCTAGACATCACACCGTCTCGGCTGGCCAAGTCGATCGGTGTCGATACGCGACGGATCCATGGTATTGTCCGAGCGCAGCGCTCCATCACGGCCGAGACGGCCCTCTTATTCTCACGTTATTTTGGAAACTCGGCAGAGTTCTGGATGGGGTTGCAAAATCAGTACGACCTGGAGACCGCTGAGGACCGTCTATCCCAAAAACTGGACATGGTGGTGGCCCACTCGTCTCGCGAGTGAACCAAATTTTTCATCGAAGAGGAGCCGGAGGGCGGGTTGACTGTGACTCCAATTATGTATCACCTCGCTTTTGGCTGGATCAGCGAGGCGGGTGCATGGGCATGACGACGTGGAGGAACTCTTCGTCGCCGAGGCCGAGGGGGCGGATGGTGCCGGGGCGGTTGGACTGGGTGGTCTCGAGGACGACCTGCTCCTCGTCGATCTGGCTTAGCACTGCGATCAGATAGCGAACGTCGAAGTCGATCTCCAGATCGTCTCCTTCCACCATTGCATCCAACTCATTCTTGCTGTTGCCCATCTCTGCGCTGCTGGCGGTGAGATGGAGGTTGCCGACGCCTGTGTCGCCGTTGGGCTCGATCTTGATGCGGACGATGTTGGCGTTGTCGCGGGCGAAGAGTTGGGCCACGCGCACGGCCTGGAGGAATGCGTCGGTGCCGACGACTGTGCGGGTATTGTGGCTCTTGGGAATGATGGCCCGGTAGTCGGGGAAGCGGTCGGCGATCAGCTGGCTGACGAGATCGACCTGGTGGTAGGCGCCGCGGGTCTCGCCGCCTTTGCCCCAAACACGGAAGAGAATCTGATTGCGGGCCTGGGTGACGGTGACCTGGACTGGCCGTTCGTCTTCGGCGTCGACGATGATGCGGCCCAACTCGCTCAGATGGCGTGCCGGCACGACGACCGCCAGGTCGTCGGTGAAGGCCTCGTCGACTTCGATGCTGCGCACGCTAAGCCGGTAGCCGTCGGTAGCGGCCAGTGAGAGGCGCTCTTTGGCAAAGGTAACTTCGACACCGGTCAAGGTGGGGCGGCTCTCGTCGGTGGCGGCAGCGAAGACGACCTGATCGATCATCTTGGTCAGTCCGGCGGTTTCGAGCGCGATGGTGCGGCCTTCGAGGGCTTCGGCGGTCTCTTCGGGTCCGTCGCCGTTATCGACGGTGGGAATTACGGGAAACTCCTGCGCGTCGATGCCTTTGATGTTGACGTCGAAGTTGCCGCAGCGCAGATGGAGTGTTTGGGTGCGAACGGACAGCTCCATCTCGATCTTTTCGGGCGGGAGACTGTTGACGAACTCAGTCAGCAGGCGCGCCGGTACGGTGATGGCGCCTTCATCCTCTATGCGGGCGCCGATCCAGCAGTTAACACCGATCTCCAGATTGGTGGCGGCCAGGCGCAGCTTGTCATCCTTTGCCTCGAGCAGGATGTTGCCGAGCACCGGCAGTGTACTGCGGGACGATACCGCGCGACCGACGATTGACAGACCCTTCGACAGATTCTCCTGAAAGCAGCTTACGCGCATTTTGTCTCCCGTCCTCCAGGAAATTGTTCCAAATGTGTTGTGTTTTCCGTTGCTTCGCGTTCACGTCGCGAAGCGGTGGGGCGTTGATCAAATATAGCATAGCGGAAATTGCAGGCCAAACTTTCGGACCATGGATCAACCGCTCGGGGCGGCCGCCGCGAGCGGTTTGCGGAGACGGAAGACCAGCCAAAGGGGCAGCAGCGCGGCGAGCGTAATCGCCAGCTCGGTCAAGAGAATACCGGTGAAATGGAGCATCACGACAGCGATCGCATTGAAGCCGATATGGAGGAGCATTGCGGCCAGCAGGAGCCGTCTGTCGCGGCGCAGGAGGCCCAGCAGTACGAGCAGCGTTGCGCCGACATGGAAGACGATTGCGGGGACCCGTTCCCACGCGCCCAGTAGGGGCTCCCACCAGCGCAAGGCATTAAAGGCGTCGAGCTGGGTTCGGACGGCCGCGGCCTGTTGGGGATGTTTCCTGCTTGAATCTTATGTTAAAGGTAACTGATCGATCCGCGAAGTTACGCGGAGGGGTACGAAGAACACCTTTTTTTGAACCACGGAGGGGCACGGAGAACACCTTTTCTTTGGTCCGCGAAGTTACGCGGAGGGGCGCGAAGAACACCAATGGGGTATTGGGTATTCTTTGCGTGACGGCGCGGCATATCTCGCATGGGACGGCAGTGGTCAGTGCTTAGTTGTCGCTGGGTTGAGACGGCAGAGGGGGAGGAGACACTGTTGGCTAGACATTTTGCTGGGGAAGAATGAACAGGGTGGCTAGCAAGGGCGGGGCGTTGCGGGGGCGCAGCCCCTGCACAAGGGAGGGCCGAAGGCCCGAACGCCCAACTGCAGTGGTCGGTGGTCAGTGGTTAGTGGATAGGGCTGCGGCGGTTGATTGGGAGTGGGTTTGAAGTGGATTGGGGAGTGGGAGGGCTCTGTGCTCGCTTTCGCGTGAGAAGGGAGAGGGAAGTTTGCCCGGTTTGGCGGCGGGCCGTTTGACTCTCTATAATGGTGGGGCGCGGCGCCACTTTGGCTTTAGCGCGCATGGAGGGCGATTGATTCGTCCGCTGGTGGGGACGATCGACTTGGATCTGACGGCGGGCAGGCCCTCTGCAGGCAACACTCCGCAACGATTTCAACGACAGCGTGTTATAGGTTATGAACGGAAACGCTCCGAGCGAAGCAGAAAAGAGCGCCAACGGGAGCCGGCCCGGCGGGACTACGGCTGATCCGCAGGAGGACGAACGGGCGATCGAATCGGCGCTGGTGGCGCGGGCGAAGAAGGATTCGCAGGCGTTCGGCGAACTGTATGAGCGGTACGTTGATCGTGTCTACTCGTATGTGTACAGCCGGGTGCAGAATGTCGAGGATGCGGAGGACCTGACGGCGCGTATCTTTTACCGGGCGCTGGACCGGCTGGACCGCTACGAGGACAGGGGGCTGCCGTTTGGCGCATGGCTTTTCCGCATTGCTCACAATCTGGTGGCCAACTGGCATCGCGATCAGGGGCGGCGGACGTTCGTCCCGATTGACGGGATGGTCTTCCGGGCGGAAGGGCGGAAAGAGCCGGAGGCGACGGTAGAGCGCCGGGAAGGGGAAGATGCTCTGTGGGCGGCGATAGAGAGGTTGCCCGAGGAGCGGCGCCTGCTTCTCTTTCACAAGTTCGGAGACCAACTGACGAACATTGAGATCGGCGAGCTGATGCAGAAGAGCGAGGGTGCGATCAAGTCACTTTATTTCCGCACGCTGGCGGCATTGCGCAAGGATCTGGGCGAACAGTTCGAGGACGGTGAGGCAGAAGGGTCGCCATCCGTTGGCGAACAAAAGGGAAAGAAGGCATCCGATGGGAAGCGCTAACATACTGAATAGGTGGGAGCAGTTCAGAACCGACGTGGTGCGGGTCATGCCCTTTCGGCAGGCACCGCGCAGCGATACGGAATCTGAAGCAACGGGGGACGAGTGGACAGAAGAGGAGGAGGCGCAGTTCGCCCAGATGGTGAGTTTCCTGGGCAGGCTTTTCCCCTTCGTGCGGCCGTCGCCTGAGTTCCGGGCGCGGCTGAAGGAGGCCTTGCTGGCGGAGCACCGGCGGCGTGTGGCTAACGAGACGGTTCTGCCGGCGCGTCAGGAGGGCGGTATCTCGTGGCGCTGGTCTTTGGCAGCGACTGTGCCGCTGTTGATTGGCGTTCTGGCGACGATCCTGTGGCGGCGCAGCCATCGTTCGAACGACCAGCTGATCTCGCCGGTTGGGGGGCGATAGGGTTGTAACTCCAAGGGCACAGATTGCGCCGCGGCCGTCCTGGCTGCGGCGCTTCTTTTTTGGGCCACCCGCTGGTCCTCAAGTTCACGGCTGTTGTGCGCTCTAAATGGAGACCCGTTTTGGGGGCTCTTCAATTGCTGCGCAAACGCGAGCCTTACGATCAAGATTCTTTTTCGTAACCAGGCTAGAAGGTCCTGTTGTCAGACGGGACTTTCGTAAGGCTGCTTCCAAGTGCATGCGGCAATTATTGGCAGAAATCGTTGTCCCTATTGACAAGAGTAGTTTCCGGGCGTATATTGTTTATAGGAACGTCGACCTTATTACGGTCCTGAAAGACCTGAGCGTCGGCCTGGTCTTTGAAGAAAGAGGCCAATCAACCTCGGGGTTTTGCACCATTTTCAGGAGGAAATTGACGGGCAGTTTGCCGCCAACATTCACAACAATCGAATCGTGGGCAATCAACGACGATTTGCCGCTCAGGCATCTGACCCTCCCCAAACAGCAAGCAATTGCGAGAGGAAGGTAAACGGCTCTACACCGTCACCTTTCCCCCCGAAGAGGGCAGGCGCGAATTTTTTCCCTCTCTATTCCCACCCAGTCGTACGTTTTGCAGCTTTACCTCAGGCACCATCTGGTAGCCGCCTATTCCTCTTAGAAATCTCATATTCTGACGATCCGTATGCTTTACCCGATGGCGTACGGCGGTTCGTTCCTGCCTTGGAAGGCAGGTGCGGCTCGCGTGCGCGCCGCTTCTTCAGGCACAGTCGCCAGGACTGCCGCCTTTCCACCGCCAACTCCGACCAGAGCAAAAATGCCGACCCGCATGCGGCGCCGCCGGCATCGGCTCGCGCTGCTGATCCTATTTTCGGCTCTTGCAGGGCCCGAGGCAGCCAGTTGGCAGAAAAAGAGTTAGAAGAAACCCCTTTTGTGGTCCCTATCGCGTCCGCGACATGTATGCGACCGCGCGGTCGGATCATTCCAATAACCATTTTGTCAACACTCCACACAGAGGAGGAAGAGACAAATGTTGCGCAAAGAACAGGTCAATGGCGCCCTGTTCAGCACCGGACGGTCTGCCGGCATGAGATTGCATGTCAGGCTGGCAGTGTTCTTGCTGACAGTGTGTACCACGACTCCCGCGCTCTTTCGTACCGTATACGCCCAGGAAAACGGGCGGGCGATTGGGACAGTGCGCGTGGGGAACAGTCAGCCAGGGATTCTTGAACTTACGTGGGACCCGCCTGCTGAAACGCCGCTCGATTACCGTGTCAGTTGGGTGCGCGCGGGCGAGAATTTCCCCGCGGAGGGTGATGGTCAAGGGAATGCTTATTCGACAAGCCTTGCCTATACGATAGCCGGTCTAGCTGAGGGAGCATGTTACAAAGTGAGGCTGCGCGCTCGGTACGGCGATGGCGCGGGCGATTGGACGCAACCGGTCGAATCTGTTGTTCAAGTTTCCCAGCCGACTAACACGCCGACGCTTATGTCCACGGAAGAGCCGACAGCCACGCCGACGCTTATGCCTACGGAAGAGCCAACTAACACACCGGCGCTCGCGCCCACAGAGGCATCGACCGACACGTCGACGATTGTGCCTACGGAAGAGCCCCCAGGCACGCCGACACTCCTTCCTGCGGAAGCGCCAACTGATACGTCGACGCCTGTGCGTACGGAAGACGCCACCGGCACGCCGACGCTCACGCCTGCGGTTGCGCAGACCGACACGCCGACGCTCACGCCTGCGGTTGTGCAGACCGACACGCCGACGCTCACGCCCGCGGTTGTGCAGACCGACACGCCGACGCTCACGCCTGCGGTTGTGCAGACCGACACGCCGACGCTCACGCCTGCGGTTGTGCAGACCGACACGCCGACGCTCACGCCTGCGGTTGTGCAGACCGACACGCCGACGCTCACGCCTGCGGTTGTGCAGACCGACACGCCGACGCTCACGCCTGCGGTTGTGCAGACCGACACGCCGACGCTCACGCCTGCGGTTGTGCAGACCGACGCGCCGACGCTCATGTCCGCGGTTGTGCAGACCGACGCGCCGACGCTCATGCCCGCGGTTGTGCAGACCGACGCGCCGACGCTCATGCCCGCGGTCGCGCCTACCGGTAATCCCACACCTGCTATTAGCGAAAGTGAAGTTCAGAGCGGTTCGGGAGGTATCTGTGACCGCACTCAGCAGGTACGTAACAATATGATTGGCCTCCTGAACAGCCAGAACCTGGGCAGCCTAAACATCCGGCATTGCAGCGAGGTGACCGACGAATACTTGACAAGAATCTTCGGAATAGACCTTACCAGAGGCGGCATTGGCGGGCGCCTCAGTTCCTTGCGGGTCGGCGACTTCGGTGGTCTCACGGGTTTGATCGACCTGAACTTGCAAGAAAACAACCTCAGGGAGCTCCCTGCGGATGTCTTCGACGGTCTCTCAAATCTGCATATACTTTGGATGGAGAATAGCGGTCTTTCTTCCTTGCCCGACGGTGTCTTCGACGACCTCACCGGCCTACAAACACTGGCGTTGCAGGTAAATGACCTTAGTTCCTTTCCCGACGGCGTGTTTGACAGATTGTCGGGTCTAACGAAGTTGTCCTTCTCCGAGAATAACCTGTCTTCGCTGCCTGGCGGTATCTTCACTGGGCCTGTCAATCTGACGCATCTTATCGCGTCGGACAACGATTTAACTTCGCTGCCTGACGGCATATTCAGCGGTCTGTCCCATCTGGAAGTTGTGAGCTTCGCGGGCAATCGGACGGATCCTTTCATCTTAAGAATGGGGCTGGAGCGGTCAAACGAGGGGGTCGTCGCGACGGTCGCTGAGGGCGCGCCGTTCGACCTGTCGATCACATTGTCGGCGCAGAACGGGGCACCCGCCCGGACCACAGTTACAATTGGAGCCGGCCAGAGCCGCAGCGCGGCGGCCGCAATTGCGCCCGTCGACATTTCCACCGAAATCAGGGTAAGTATCGAAGAGGCAGTTTTTCAGGGCGCTCGCTATGTTGGGGGCCTCGCCATCGGCAGTGGCACGACGATAGTGCTGGAGGCGCAACCCTCTCCTACACCTACATTCACGCCTACAGCGACGCCTATGCCTACAGCAACCCCGTCGCCTACGGGGACGACTTTGCCTTTGCCGACAGCGACGCCGACAGCTACGGTCGATATCTCCGAGAGGGCGGCACTGATTACCCTCTACCTCAGCGCCGACGGCGCCAATTGGACCAACAGCAGGAACTGGATGAGCGACACGCCGATCGACACCTGGTACGGAGTCACCACCGATGACAGTGGTCGTGTGGTCGATTTGGACTTAAGGGAGAACGGGTTGCGGGGAACCATTCCGCCACAACTGGGGCGCCTGACCAAATTGGTCGAACTAGACCTGGCATGGAACAGTCTCAGTGGAACAGTTCCATCGGAATTGGGACTGCTCTTGGATCTTGAATGCCTGTTTCTGCATGGCAATCGGTTAAGCGGCCCGATCCCGCCAGAGTTGGGTAGTCTGACCAGTGTGAGAACGATGTCGCTGAACGGTAACAGGTTGAGCGGCCCAATCCCGCCGGAATTGGGCAACCTGGCCAAACTCAGATCTCTGGCGCTACATAATAATGGACTGAGCGGCCCGATCCCGCAGCAGTTGAGTCGCCTGTCCAGCTTGGAGGAACTATATCTCTTCGGCAACCAGTTGAGCGGAGAAATTCCGTCACAGCTGGAAGATCTGGACAGACTGAGATCCCTGTCTCTATCCTATAACAGACTGAGCGGTGCGATTCCTTCTCAACTAGGAGACATGGACAGGCTGGAGTCTATGTTTCTAGCCGACAACGAGTTGAGCGGTGGGATTCCGCCTGAACTGGGAAGCCTGGGCAGGCTGAGGAACCTGAACCTAGCTGAGAATGCTTTGAGCGGTCCAATTCCGCCGCAGTTGGGCGATTTGGCCAACCTGGAGACTCTAAGACTTGCCGAGAACGAGTTGAGCGGCACAATCCCCGCGCAACTGGGCAACCTATCCAAACTGGAAAACTTGAACGTTTTCGACAACGCGCTGAGTGGGACGATCCCTCCACAGTTGGGCAACCTGGCCAACCTGGAGTCTTTGTGGCTCTATGGTAACCAGTTGAGCGGGGCGATCCCTCCGCAACTGGGCCGCCTGACCAATCTGTACGAGTTGTACGTCTCACACAACCAGTTAAGCGGTTGCATACCGGGGGCATTGCGAAACGTGCCTGAACATGACTTGGGCAACCTCCGTCTGGAATTCTGCCAGTAGTTGGATTCCGGCCCTCGGAGATGGCCGCCCAGTTGGAATCCTTCTTGCGGGAGGGCGCATTTGAGAAGCAGATGCGTGATCGGACTGGGAGGCGTTCATTCCGAGGACAAACTGAAGGGGCCGCTGAGCTCAGCGGCCCCTTCTTCTATACTGGTCTGGGAGTATTTCTACAGTTAGGGGAGAACTCACCTAGAATACGGATACTGCCCCTGGGTCAGGCTATCGTGCACGTGAAGATCAGAAGAAGAGAAGAAGCCCTGATAGTCAACGCGGCTTTCGCTTCTGGCCGCTGGTGACGCTGCTCACACGGTTCAGTTTTCCGGTGCGTTTACCGGCTGATGATGCCGAAGTCTTCCCGGCAGACGGCTTCGGTGTTGCGGCTGGCTCGTTCAGCAGGCTCCCTTGCACAGACTGGTCCACCGAGCCAGCCGCGGCCCGCTTGTCCTTGGGCTGGGCATCCTTTCCGGGGCTCTTCGTCGGCGTTGCCTGGCGGGGCGTTGTTGCGCGCCTCGAAGCAGGCGCGGACTCTTTTGACTTTCTGGAAATTGAGCGCTGTGCTGCTGCGCTGTTGGTGTCGTCCCGGGGAGTGGCTTCCTGCGCGCCATTCCGGCGGGTTTTGCGGCGCTGTTTTGTGCTGCGTTTGGCGATTTCGCCGTTCGCCTGTTCTGCCGCGGCCGGCTTCGGAGCACCCCCTTCACCGGTTGCGGAATTGCGTTTTCTGGTCGTTTCGCTGTCGAGCTTGCGCTGGGCGCGCGATTTGGCGGGCGTAGCAGAGGCGGACCCGGCTGTTCGCCTCCTTTTTGCAGGGGCTTTCTTGCCATTCCCCTGGATCTCTTTTGCCGGAGGCGAGGACGGTATGTCTCCCTTGCCATTCGACTGTGGACCGAGCGGAGGCGGTTGGCCGTCCATGGCCGCCACGACAGGTGAGACAGCCTGTACGGCTACTGCCGCGTCACTGCTGGCCAAGTCCACCTTGCGCGAGCCCATCGTGCTGCGTCCGCTGGACGGGATTTCGTCCAATCCAAGCGGTTTTGCCACGCCCTTTTGCGTAATGAAGGCCGCGAAAGTATGCTCCGGCGTCATCATGGCAGCGCCCACCAGGTCACCGGTGCGCTCGCCGAGCTTATGGGCGATGATGCCACCGCCACCGCGGCCCTGCAGGCTGAATTCGTTCATGCTCGTGCGTTTAACATAGCCGGTGGAAGTAACGGTGAGCAGTTCGCCGTTGGGCGCGACAGGCAGCGCGGCAACCACCTCATCGCCTTGTTTCAGGTTGATACCTGCGACGCCGCGTGCTGCCGGACCCATCGCTCGCACTGTCTCCTCGGGGAAACGTATTGAGCGGCCCTGGCGGGTGATGAGCAGGACCTCGCCGTTGCCGGGCGTCACGAACGCGCAACGCAAACGGTCTTTGCCATTCACGCTGATCACATCCTGAGCGGCTACGGACGCCTCCGTAAGATCGGAGAGTGTGATGCGCTTGACAGTTCCCTGGAGAGTGACCAGGAAGAGAAAGCCTTCAGTTGCGGCGTTTGGCAGCGCCACCATTGAGGAGATCGTGTCCCGCCGGCTGAAGTCGGTCAGGTCGGCCAGATGCCTGCGCCCCTCTTGGGGCAGTTCGTGGACACCCAGACGGTGACAGCGCCCGTCGGCCGCAAGGAAGAAGAGCTGATCGCGCGTGTTGGCGGTGAGCAAGGCCGAGGCCGCGTTTTGGGCTGCCTGGCGCAGGCTGGCGCGGCTGATTCCAGCGAAATCCAGGCGCCGCAGGGAACCTCTGGCGCCCAGTGCCACCCAAACGCGCCGGTCCGGCAGCAGATCGGTAGCGGTGAGGGTGCCTTGGGGGCGTTCGACGATCTGTGTGCGGCGGCGGTCGGCGTGCTGCTGGCGCAGGGCAAGCAGCTCATCGCGAATGACGCCGAGGATTTTGCCGTCATCGGATAGCAGGTCTTCGAGGTAAGTTATTAACTGCTGCAGCTCTTTGTGTTCGTCCTGGAGCTGTTTGCGTTCGAGCGCAGTCAGCCGTCTCAGCGGCATATCGAGGATGGCCTGGGCCTGGACTTCGGTGAAGCCGAAGGCGCGTATCAGATTGGTACGGGCGGTGTCGACGCGCTGGCTGCGTCTAATCGTCTGGATCACTTCGTCGAGGATGTCGAGCGCTTTGAGCAGACCTTCGACGATGTGTGACCTGGCTCGTGCTTTGGCGAGGTCAAACTGCGAGCGGCGGCGGATTATCTCCTGACGGTGCTCCACAAAGAGGCGCAGGATGCGCTTGAGGGTGAGGGTGACTGGTTCGCCATTTACGAGCGCCAGCAGAGACATGCCGAAAGTCTGCTGCATTGGCGTCAGCTTGAGCAGTCGGGCCAGCACGGTCTTGGGGTCGACGTTGCGGGTCAACTCGATGACGATGCGCATACCGGTCCGGTCGCTCTCGTCGCGCAGGTCGGTGATGCCGTCGATTTTGCCGTCGCGCACGAGCAGGGCGATGCGTTCGAGCAGGTTGGTCTTATTGGTCTGATAGGGCAGGTCGGTCACGACGATGCGGCTGCGGCTGCGGCTCATCTCTTCGAAATGGGCCTTGGCCTGCATGATCAGCCGCGCTCTGCCGGTGGCATATCCGTGGGAGATGGCATCGATCTCTTCGTCGCCCTTGGGGGCCTGGCGGTAGCGAAAGAGGATACCGCCGGTGGGGAAGTCCGGTCCTTTGATGAACTGCAGCAGATCGTTGACGCCGACATCGTCGATCCTGTTGAAGTTATCGATCAGATAGACGGTGGCGTCGACGACTTCGGCCAGATTGTGAGGGGGGATGTTGGTCGCCATGCCCACGGCGATGCCATTGGCGCCGTTGATCAGGAGGTTGGGCAGCGCGGCCGGAAGGATAGCGGGCTCTTTGAGCGTCGTGTCAAAGTTGTCGTTCCACTCGATGGTATCTTTTTCAATGTCGGCCAGCATCAGGTCGCTTATGGTTGCGAGGCGCGCTTCGGTATAGCGCATGGCGGCGGCGTTGTCGCCGTCGATTGAGCCGAAGTTGCCCTGGCCGTCGACGAGAGGGTAGCGCAGGCTGAACTCCTGGGCCATGCGCACCATGGCGTCGTAGACGGAGGTATCGTTGTGGGGATGGTACTTGCCCAGTACTTCGCCGACGATACGGGCGCTTTTTTTGTAGGGCCTGTTGCTGGCTATGCCCATGTCGTGCATGGCATAGAGGATGCGGCGATGGACCGGTTTGAGGCCGTCGCGCACGTCTGGCAGAGCACGGGCGACGATGACGCTCATGGCGTAGTCGAGATACGATGCGTGCATCTCGGTGGTGATTTCGATCTCGCGGACGTTTCCTATCATTTTGCTCGTTTATTGGTTAATCAGTGTGTCAATGGTCGTGTTGAGCGCGGCGGCAATCCGTGTCAGGGCGGATGCGGAGCCGGGTTTGTGTCTCTGCTCGGCCTTTGTTCGCTCGCCTTCGCCAAAAATGTTCGCACACGGCTAAAATCCCGTCAAGGAAGATGGATTTGGGGTGCCTGCCACCGTGAAAGGCTATTCCGAACTGCAGACCCTTGCAGGGTGTGTGCTTGGGAGCGTTCCCCGAGAAATCACACTCTCTCCAGTTTCAGCGCGTTGCGCAGCTCGATGACCTGGTCGCGGAGGGAGGCGGCGCGCTCGAACTCCAAATTTTGGGCGGCTTCGTGCATCTCCTCTTCCAGATTGGTGATCCGCTTGACCAGCTCGTCGGGGGAGAGGGCAGACAGATCCCGTGTGGCGACTGCTCCGTCTTCGTCGACGCCGTAGTCGGCCGGTTCCTCGGCCATGACCTTCATGCGGTCGGTCAGGTCGCGAATACCCTTGACGATGCTGCGGGGCTCGATACCATGGGCCAGATTGTGGGCCTCTTGAATCTGGCGGCGGCGGTTGGTCTCGCCGATGGCTTTCTCCATGGCATCGGTCATCCTGTCGGCGTAGAGAATGGCGCGGCCTTCAACATGGCGGGCGGCGCGGCCGATGGTCTGGATCAGAGCTGACTCGCTGCGCAGGAAGCCTTGTTTGTCGGCGTCCAGGATGGCGACGAGGGTAACTTCGGGCAGGTCCAGACCCTCGCGCAGCAGGTTGATGCCGACGACCACGTCGTAGACACCGAGGCGCAGATCTCGCAGGATTTCGACCCGTTCCAAGGTGTCGATTTCGCTGTGGAGGTACTGGACATTGACGCCGAGGTCGGCGAGATATTCGGCCAGGTCTTCGGCCATACGCTTGGTGAGCGTCGTGATGAGGGCCCGCTGACCGACGGCGACGCGTTGATGCACTTCGTCGAGCAGGTCTTCTATCTGTCCTTCGGTCGGCCGCACTTCGACGACTGGGTCCAGGAGGCCGGTCGGGCGAATGAGCTGTTCTACCACTTGTGTAGCGTGCGTCATCTCGTAGTCGCTCGGGGTGGCGCTGACGTAGATGACCTGGTTTACGACCTCGGCAAACTCATCGTAGGTGAGGGGGCGGTTGTCCAGCGCGCTGGGCAGGCGGAAGCCATGCGAGACCAGCACTTCTTTGCGAGAGCGGTCGCCGGCGAACATGCCGCGAATTTGGGGGATTGTCATGTGGCTTTCGTCGATGATCACCATCCAGTCGGCCGGGAAGTAGTCGAGCAGGGTCCAAGGGCGGCTGCCGGGAGGACGGCGCGCCAGGTGGCGGCTATAGTTTTCGACGCCGTTGCAGTAGCCGATCTCCTGCAGCATCTCGATGTCATAGCGTGTACGCTGGCCGATACGCTGGGCCTCCAGGAGTTTGCCCTGGCTCTCCAACGCGGCGACCTGCTGGTTGAGCTCTTCTTCGATATCGACGATTGCTTCCTGGACCTGGTCCTGATGCGTGATGAAGTGCTTGGCCGGGAAGATCTCCACTTCCGGGTAGTCGTCGAGGATTTCGCCGGTGAGGGTGTCGATTTCGCTGATGCGTTCGATCTCATCGCCCCAGAAGCTGACGCGCAGGGCGTTGTCGGAGTAGGCTGGCTGCACCTCCAGCACGTCTCCGCGCACGCGGAATTTGGCGCGCTGGAGGGCGGTATCGTTGCGCTCGTAGAAGATGTCGACCAGGTGGCGCAGGACCTGGTTGCGGCGTACCGTCTCGCCTACATTCAGCTTTAGGGCTACCTGACCGTAGTCCTGGGGGCTTCCCAGGCCGTAGATGCAGGAGACCGAGGCGACGATCACAACATCGCGACGGCTGAAAAGGGCGCTGGTCGCGGCGAGTCGGAGGCGCTCGATCTCTTCGTTGACCTGGGCATCCTTTTCGATATAGGTGTCGCTGCGGGGGATGTAGGCCTCCGGCTGGTAGTAGTCGTAGTAGGAGACGAAGTACTCCACCATATTATTGGGCAGAAACTCACGGAACTCACTGTATAGCTGAGCGGCCAGGGTCTTGTTGTGGGCGATGACCAGGGTCGGCTTCTGGATCAGTTCGATGACCTTGGCCATGGTATAGGTCTTGCCGCTGCCGGTGACGCCGAGCAGGACCTGGTGGGGCATCCCTTCATCGATACCGGCGGCGAGTTTGGCGAGGGCCTGGGGCTGATCACCCATCGGCTGAAAATCGCTGACTACCTTAAATTGATGCATATCCGGCTCCGTAGATCTGATACGCGCGCAGTTCGCAGATCAAGCTTACCACATTGGACCGGGGGATCGGGACATTTAGCGCGGCCACTCGGTGTTCTGGGCGGGGGCCGCGTGCGGCGGCCCGGCATCGTACGAAGTTCACATTTGAAGTGTAGGCCGGGCGGCGAACCGGTTGTGTCCCGAGAGAGGTATCGGTCGGATTAGAGGTCTCACTCATTAATGGAACTTTTGTTCTTATTTGGGTTTATTATACATACTTTGGCGGCATCTGTCCAGCAAGCGAAAGTTAGGGAGTGCAACCCAGATTTGGGGTGAGAACGCTGTGGCGGGGAGGCTTTGCCGGACGTGGCAGTTCTTGCTCACTTGCTCTTGGAGATACGCGGGGCAGGCGCAAAACTCTCCGATGATAGAGGGCGAACAGGGCAGGAACAAGGCCTGCCAATACCGGAAGTCTGGGGGATGGCGACGACTATGGGTGAGGCGCGCGAGGGCAGGCACAAGGCCTGCCCCTACAGGACCGTTTGGGGGCATACTGTTGGCTAGAAACGTTGCTGGGGAAGAAAGAGCACGGTGGCGAGCAAGGGCGGGGCGTTGCGGGGGCGCAGCCCCCGCACAAGGGAGGGCCGAAGGCCCGAACGCCTAAAGGCTAAGGAGAGAGTGAATAGGAGAGAGGAGAGAGGGACACCACTTGGTCTGCAGGAGATTGGAACTGGCGCTGGCGGTGGCTTGGTTGCAGCACGAGGTATACGAGAGTTATCCCAATCTTGGGATGCACTCCATGCTACATGGGGCCGGAACCGTTCATTCCGACAGATGCGCTGATCGTGTATAATCTGAATTGATGAGAGTAATCCGTAGCCCGCAGCGAAGCCATCGAAAGGGTGCCAGGCATAGCAGCGGCGCTCGTCGGCGCGTCTTGGCGCTGGCGGCCGCGCTGCTGACCGCTGCGATGCTGGCAATCGATTTGGGCGGCGGGATTGCGCTTGTAAAGTTGGCAGCTGCCCAGGTGGAGTCTACGTCTACTCCCGGTTCGCAACGTTCAGATACGACTGCGGCGGCGGAACAGCAGGCGGCAACGGGCACGGCGACGCGGTCGGCCGAGGCGTTGCTTGAGTCGATTCGCGCTACGGCCACCGTGGGCGCGCAGCTGACGGCGACGGCGGCGGCGGAAGCCACCAGTTTGGCGCTCACGCCGTCGGTCACGCCAACGCCATCGCCCTCGCATACGCCAACACCATCGCCTACGCCCACCCCTTCACCCACACCTACCCCCGGCCCGGATGAGATACTGGAGGCGCTCATTGACGACTTGATCGCCGGAATGAGTGTCGCCGATCGGGTTGGCCAGTTGTTTGTGGTTACTTTCCAGGGCAACGACATCGGACCGAGGAGCGACGTCGCCGAGTTGATTGAGGAGTACCGGGTGGGCGGCGTGGTGATCAGCCCAAGAAACCGCAACTTCAGTAACTACAGCGGCACGACACCGGAGGACATCGCGCGGCTTACAAATCAGCTGCAGGCGTTGGCCTACGGCATCTACCTGTCACCGACGGAGGCATTGAACGTCAAGCAGGGCGGGCCGGCTATACCGGGTATTTTGCAGTCCGGCCTGGAACAGAGGGCGCCGCTAGAGATTCCGCTGTTGATTGGCGTGGAGCAGGGGGGTGACGGTATGCCGGGCACGGCACTGCGGTCCGGGTTCACCGCGATCCCGCCGCAGATGGCGCTGGGGGCGACCTGGAATCCCAATCTGGTGGAGGAGGTGGGTGCGGTCCACGGACGGGAGATGCGCAGCGTGGGGGTGAATCTACTGTTGGGGCCGGCGCTGGACGTAATAGAACAGCCGCGTCCGGACCTGGTGACGGGATTGGGGCTGCACTCTTTTGGCGGTGACCCGTTTTGGGTCGGGCGAATGGGCCAGGCCTATGTAACAGGGATCCATCGCGGCAGCGCCGGTCGCGTGGCTACCGTGGCTGGACATTTCCCCGGCCTGGGGGGTACGGATCGCCGGCCGGATGAGGAGATCGCGACGATTCAGAAGAGCTTGCAGGAGCTGCAGAGAATCGAACTGCCGCCGTTTGCCGCGGTCACTGAGCGGCCATCTGCGATCCTGCGGGTGGATGGGACGTTGGCGGCCACCGAGGCGTTGATGTCCGGGCATATTCGTTTCAGCAGCTTTCAGGGCAGTCGCGAGCGCACGCCGCCGATCAGTCTGGCACAGGAGCTGGGCATTCTGCTGGACCTGGACGAGTTTGCTCCCTGGCGTGCGGAGGGCGGCATCCTGATGAGCGACGCGCTGGGTGTGATGGCCGTGCGTCGCTACTACGACCCGCCTCTGCAGGAATTCCCGCGGCGACGCATCGCTCTTGACGCGTTTACTGCCGGCAACGACCTACTCTACCTGGCGGATTTCTCGCTGACCGACAGCTGGCTGGATGAGAGAGCCAATATCAAAGAGACGATCATTTTCTTCCGCGAGCGCTATACAAACGATGCCGAGTTTGCGGCGCGTGTGGATGCCTCGTTGCGACGGATTTTGCGCTTGAAAGTGCGGCTGTTTGACCCTGAGAACAGAGCCGATCCGGCGGCAACGGGCGGCGTACCCCAAGATGGACCGATAGAAATCGATCTGGGGGATGTGGTGGTGGGGCCAGCCGACCTGGAGGAGGGGTTCAGTAGTGAAAATCAGAGAGGGGCCCAGATGCTGCTGGATCAAGTCGCCAGTGAGGCGCTGACGATTTTCTTCCCCGACTCCCCGGGGCTGACCGACCCTCTGCCTGCGCCGCCGGGCGAAGACGAGGATATTCTGATCTTCACAGATAGCCGCATTTTACATGAGTGTGACGGTTGCCTTGCTGATGCTACCGTAGAGCCGACGGCACTGGAAGAGATCATGTTGAGACTCTACGGACCGGAGGCGACCAACCAGTTGCGCAGGGAGCGGATTGGAAGTCGTACTTTTGCCGAATTGAACTCTCTCCTTAACGGCACGGCCGACGCCGCGGTGGCAGAGGCGTTGGAGGAGGAGATCCTGAACGCTGATTGGCTGATCTTTGCCATGCTGGACGTAGACGTAGCGAATTACGACAGCAGCGATGCGGTCAAACGGTTTCTGCGTCAGCGCAGTGACCGGCTGCCAGGGAGCAAGCTGGTGGTGCTGGCGCTGAACGAACCATACTTCTTTGATTCGACCGAAATCGGGAAGATGACGGCTTTTCTCGGCGTTTACTCCAAGACCCAGCCGTTTTTGGAGGCGGCCGTGCGTGCATTGTTCCGCGCCCAGACGGTCACCGGCGCACCGCCGGTGAGTGTGCCGGGAACACGCTTCAGCAATCTGGTCGAGCGGCTGGAGCCGGACCCGGCCCAGCGGATAGGCCTGACTGTCCTGAACGAGGGCTTTGTTATAGAACAGGCCGAGGATGACCAACTGGAGCTTATCCAGACCGACCTGAGGCTCGGTGACAGCCTGGAGCTGCAGGCCGGTCCGATTCTGGATTACAACGGGAACGCGGTCCCTGATGGAACACCTGTGAACTTCCGGCTGATCTATGAGGGCGAGGAGCTTGCAATCCAGTCAAATCCCGTTCCCACGCGGGGCGGGTTTGCGCGTAAATCGGTGTTATTGGAGAGAACTGGGACACTCCTGATCGCGGTCAACAGCGTCGAGGCCGACTCCAGCACAGAGATTCGGGCGCGCATCCCTGACCCGGACGTTGCATCTGACAGAACACAGATTGAGGTCACGAACCCGGAGCCGGCCGTCACGGCGGCACCCACACCGGGGGCGGCTGTGACAGTTGTGTCGACGCCGGAGGCAGTCCCGACACGCTCGCCGGCGGTGAGGCCGGAGGCGGTTGAGCTCGATGTCTCTTCGTTGACGATCGCCATGGTGACGCAGTTGGTGGTGCTGGCGCTGCTGCTGGTGGTGCTGGTGCAGTTGATGCCGCGCCAGATGCTTGTTCAGCGTTTGCTGTGGGCGATGCTCGTGGGCTGGGGCGCTTACATCCTATACGGTGTGGACGTTATTCCCGGCGGGCTGTGGATCCAGGTCAATCTCGCCCCCTGGGACAGCGTCCCGGTTGTGGTGATCGGCATGCTGATCCCGCTGGTCTGGCTGCAGTTTCGGTCGGAGTAGGTGATCCGGCTTTCAGTCTCTGGTCATCAATTTCCCCGCTCGCTATGAGCCCAATTGACATCTTGAACCTGATAGGCGCGGCGCAAGTAGAAAGCCAAGCGCTGCACGGCCTTTGTCGTGAACCGGTCGCGATTACATGCGCCTGCAGATGGGCCGGCGTTGAGCAGGTAGAGTCGGGGAGGCCGCGGGGCAGGGGTGAAGAGTCAACGGTTAACAGTAGTGATAGCCGGTTCCTGGTGACCACCGTAGGTGGACCAGATTGGCTACCAGCAACGGGGTCTGAAGACGGGGCCTGAAGACAGGGCCTGAAGACGTCGGTATTTGGGGTATGGGTATCAGTTTTCGTTGCCTGTTGCGGCTCAGGTGGCCGGCCCCGCACTAACACTTACTGCACTGGGAGGCGGACCGCTTCCGTTCGGCTGCACCGGCAGGTCTTCCTGGCGACGGAACTGATTCATGTAGAGTTCGTAGTAGAAGCCCCGCTGGGCGAGCAGCCCATCGTGTGTGCCCCGTTCGATAATCTCTCCGTCTCGGAGCACCAGCACCTGATCGGCGCTGCGGATGGTGCTGAGGCGGTGGGCGATGACGAAGCTGGTGCGTCCTATCAACAGGTCGTTGAGGGCGGCCTGGATTCTCTGCTCGGTGCGGGTGTCGACGCTGCTTGTTGCCTCGTCAAGGATGAGAATACGGGGGTCGGCCAGTGCGGCACGGGCGATGGCCAGGAGCTGACGCTGTCCCTGGCTGAGGCCGGCGCCGCGTTCGCCGAGGACGGTTTCATAGCCTTCGGGCAGCCGCTGGATAAAATCGTGGGCCTGGGCCAGTTTTGCGGTGGCGATTACTTCCTCGTCGGTTGCGTTGGCGCGGCTGAAGCGGATGTTGTCCATGACCGAACTGCTAAACAGGTAGGTATCCTGGAGGACGATGCCGATCTGCTCGCGCAGGCTGTGCAGCTGAACGTCGCGTACGTCGACACCGTCGATGCGCACGGACCCGCCGGTGACATCCCAGAAGCGGGGGATCAGATTGATAATTGTCGTCTTACCGGCACCGGTCGGTCCGACGATGGCTACCGTTTCGCCAGGCGTTGCGTTGAGGTTGACCCCCTTGAGGACCGGTTCCCCGGGCACGTATTCGGCGTCCACGTTATGCAGGGAAACGGCGCCCTTGATTGCGGACATGGGCGGGGCGCCGAATTTCTCCTGTACTTCCGGGACCTCGTCCATCAGTTCGAAGATACGCTCCACGCCAGCGATGGCGCTTTGGATATTGGTCCACATGACGCTGATTTGGGAGATGGGCATGTTGAAGCGCTGCGCAAAGCCCAGGAATGTGACGATCAGGCCGAGAGAGATGGTCGAACCTGCCAGTGTCTGGCCCCGCAGGAGCAGCACGCCGCCGACGCCAACTACGATAGCGATGCCGAGGAAACCGAGCGCTTCGAGCGTCGGCGCCAGGGCAGAGGTGTAGGCAACGGCTTTGACATTGGCGTCGCGGTTGACGGCATTGCTTTGCCGGAACTGCTCGATGTTGGTTTCCTCGCGACTGAAGGCCTGGACCTCGCGCACGCCGGAGATGCCTTCCTCCAACTCTGCGTTGACATCGCCGATGCTCTGGCGGGTAACACGGAAGGCTTTGCGCGCCTGCGTGCTGAACCAGAGAGTGGCCAAGCCCATGAGCGGCACAATGCTGAGGCTGATGAGGGCGTATGCCCAGTTCATAACGACCATTTGCCAGACGATCCAGAGGATCAGCAGCACGCTGCTCAGCACCTGCACAAGGGCAAAGCTGACGACCTGCTGGATCGTGTCTGAGTCATTGGTGATGCGGCTCATCAGATCACCCGTCTCGTTGCGGGTATAGAAGCCGAGAGAGAGGCGATGGAGGTGGTTAAACAGGCGCACGCGCAGACGGCGCAGAACGTGATGGCCGGTTCTACTCATGCTGAAGAACATGAGGCCGCCGGTGACCGACCCGGCCAGATAGTAGGCGGTAATGACCAGAGTAATGTTGAGGAGGCCGCGCAGCAGGTCATTGCGGCTGGGGTCGCCCATGGCGACGTCGGGCGCATACCAGCAGTTGGCCTGGCTGTCGGTTTCCGCCGGCAGATCGCTTCCTGCCGGCAGTTGAATCCCGCCGCCTTCTTCGCCGCCTTCGCCGAAGGCGGCGGGCGCCAGATAGCAGTCCACGGCCTGGCCGATCAGAACGGGGCCGATCACCTGGGCATAGGCGTTGACCGCCATCAGAATGGCGACCAGAATCAGGCTAAACCAGTAGGGGCGGAAGTATGTACTAAAACGGGACAGGGTGGCGCCGACGCTCTTGGGCTTCAGCGTCTCCTGCCGTAACATGCGGTCACCGAACATCGGGCACGCTCCTGGGAGAAATAGTGCGTAACATGGTCTGCGGCTGCTGGCGGTGTGCTATGCCTGCGCGATCAGCGGCGCTTCCTCCTCGACGGCTGCGTCTTCGACCAACTGGCTGTGGTAGATGTCGGTGTAGATCGCGCTGGTCCGCATCAGTTCTTCGTGGTTGCCGCGGTCGACGATGCGTCCTCGATCGAGGACGAGGATCTGGTCGGCGTTGACTACGGTGCTGATGCGCTGAGCAATGACAAAGCTGGTGCGTCCCACCATGAGCCGGTCGAGCGCATTCTGGATGAGCACCTCGGTGGCGACATCGACGCTGCTGGTGGAGTCGTCGAGGATGAGGATGCGCGGGTCGGTCAGGAGGGCGCGAGCGATGGCGACGCGCTGCTTCTGGCCGCCGGAAAGTGTTGTACCGCGCTCCCCAACGGGGGTCTGATAGCCGTCGGGGAAGCTGACGATGAAGTCGTGTGCGGCGGCGGCGGCGGCGGCAGCTTCGACCTCGGCGTCGGTGGCTTCGGGGCGGCCAAAGGCGATGTTGTCGCGAATGGTGCCGGTGAAGAGATTAGTTTCCTGCAGCACGATGCCGATCTGGCGCCTCATGCTATCCAGCGTGACATCGCGCACGTCCGCGTCATCAATGAGGACCTGCCCCTCACTCACGTCGTAGAAACGGGGGATCAGGTTGATAATGGTCGACTTGCCGCTGCCGGTTCCCCCTAAGAGGGCGACGGTCGCGCCCGGCTGGGCCTCAAAGGAGACGTTCTGAAGGACAGGTTCGCTGCTGTTGAAATAGCGGAATGTCACGTCGGCAAAGGATACACGGCCCTGCACTTGCGCCATAGGCTGCGCGCCGGGTTTGTCGGTGACCTCGTTCTCGGCGTCGAGGATTTCGAAGATGCGCTTGGCGCTGGCGCTGGCCTGGCTCATCTGGGCGACGATAAAGCCGAGCTGGCCCACCGGGAAGAAGACGTAGATGAGATAGAGGGAGAACTTCTGCCATTCACCGAGCGTTAGCGTATCGAAGAGGATCTGGCGCCCGCCAAAGTAGACGACAGCGGCCTGCCCCAGGTTGGAGATGAGAAAGATGAAAGGGAAGAGGAAGCTGAAGATTTTCGAAACGCGGATGTGCTGGTTCATGAGCCTTTCGGCCGCATTGTCGAACCTATCCTGCTCCTCTCTTTCGCGCACAAAGGCCTTGACGACGCGGATGCCGGCCAGGTTTTCCTGAAGGATATCATTGAGGGTCGAGAGCCGGCGCTGGATTTCGCCGAACAGGGACTGGGCGATGGAGCCGAAGACCATGAAGAGGATGAGCGCCACGGGCAAGACGGGAAGGATGATCAGTGTCAGCGGCAGGTTGGTGAAGGCCAGAACGCCCAGCGAACCGATGAGCAGGACGATCGACTGCACGGCGAGCAGCATGCCCTGGCCGATAAACGTACGGAGTTTTTCGACATCGTCGGTGGCGCGGATCATCAGTTGACCGGTACGATTGCGGTCATGGTAGCTGAATGAGAGCCGCTGAATCTTTTCGAACAGTTCGTTGCGAAAATCGAAAGCCAGGTCCTGGCTCACCTTCTGGGCGAGGAAGGCCTGTGCGAAGGCGAAGAGCCCGCGCGCCAGAGAGAAGACAACGATGAATAGCATTGCCCAGTAGATTGGCCCTTCGGGACTGACTGCTCGTTCAGTCAGCTGGTCTACTGAGAGAGGAAGCTGCTCGAGCGCGGCGGCCCGTTCCGAATCCGGCAGGGCCAGGACCTGACGGGCGAACACGCTTTCGGTTACGGCGTCAATGACGTTTTGCACCAACTGGGGGACAATCAGCTGCGCCACGATGCTGATAAACAGCGAGGCATAGGCCAGCGTTGTAATGAAACTGTAACGGCCCAGATAGCGGAAAGAGCGGCCCAAGTCTTTCATGCTGCCGTCGCCGCCGCGCCGGCCGCCCGGACCACCGGGTCCACCGGCGCCAGGTCTGCCAGATTGTCTTCGTTGGGTCACATGCCACTCCTTGGGGAGAGAGTCAGGGCATACCGGGCGACTTTGCCGTCGCCGTTCGGCTGGCCGCGGTCCTTTGCCGACGATGGGCAATGGGGCGGGCGGCGACTACAGTTCGACACTGTCTTCACGTTTCCGTTGCAATGATTCTACCAGCTTTGTCAGTAACCCCTGCAACATCTCGCACTCTTTGGACGAGAGTTGTGCGATCAACTCGTTGAGGAATTCGAGTTGCAGGGGGGTAGACGAACGAATCAGGCTCCTGCTGTCGGTCGTCAGCCGGATGCGGAACGCCCGCAGGTCGTTCGGGTCCAGCTGGCGTTCGATGAGATGCAATTCCTCCAAGGCACGCAGATGTGCGCTGATCGTGTTCTTGCTCAAACACTGGCTGTGGGCCAGATCTGTAGGCGTGAGCGCGGCATGACTGTTGCGTTCTGCCAGGTAGAGACGAATCAGGATACGCCATTGGGGCAGAGAGATTTCTTCGTCGCGCATGCGCTCGCCCAGTATGCGATCATACGCACCGGCACACATCTTGATCAGGCGCAAGACCTCAATCCCGTCGGCATGGTCCACGCCGGACTCGGCCAATAGCTGACGGAAGCCGTCACTTTCGTTTGGCGCAATACGCGAGTCAAGGGCACCAGGCGAGTTCTGCAGGCCGTTTGCCGCGTCCGACCACTGTGGCTTGGATTGAACTGAATGGCTTGCTTTTGTCATAAGCCGAATTATACGGTAACGAACTAAAAAAGGCAAGGGTGCAAGCCTGTCGAAGCACGGGGCGCCCCGGCTCCTCCAGAGTCGGCTATTTGTTCCGAAAGTGGGAAACGCAACGATTGACCGTATTTTGTGTTATAGTAGAGTGTACGGACTGATTCGAATCCCTTTACAGAAGGTGGGCTGACGACGAGGGCGAAAGACGCGAGTTACCCGAGTCGGGATGCTCACATGGAATGCACGCGCATGTACAGTAGCAATGGCCAGCCGCCACGGGTCGTGATCACCGGCATCGGCGCAGTAACCCCCCTGGGCTTGACGATGGATGATACGTGGGACGCCTTGCTGGCAGGCCGGTCGGGCATTGACACTGTCACCAGATTCGACGCCAGCGAGCTGAATACGCGCTTTGCTGGCGAGTTGAAGGGCTTCGAAGCCAAGAACTATATGGATCGCAAGGAGGCCCGCCGGCTTGATCCATATATTCAGTATGCTTTGGTGGCAACGGAGCAGGCGTTCACCGACAGCGGGCTCGACACGAGCAAAGAGACGCCAACCGATATCGGTGTGCTGATCGCCAGCGGGACCGGCGGTGTCACCTCCTTGCTTGACAATTTCAGGCTGACGGAGAAGCGCGGCTTGCGCAAGGCGAGCCCGTTTCTGATTCCCAATATGCTGGTGGACAGCGCGGCCGGGAAGATCGCGATTGTCTATAATCTGCGCGGACCAAATTTTTCGGTGGTGAATGCCTGCGCCAGCGGTACAGCGGCTACCGGTGAGGCATTTGAGTTGATCCGGCGCGGCGATGCGCAGGTGATGGTCACGGGCGGCGCGGAGGCGGCGCTTCTACCGCTGATGATGGCCGGCTTCGATGTAATGGGGGCCATGAGCCAGCGCAACGACGAACCGTCGGCGGCCTGCCGTCCGTTCGACAGCGACCGGGATGGCTTTGTGATGAGCGAGGGGAGCGCGATTCTCATATTGGAATCGCTTGAGCATGCGCTGGCGCGGGATGCCCGGATCTATGCGGAGATAATCGGTTACGGGAACAGCGCCGACGCGTATCATATGGCCGCACCCCATTTTGACGGTCTGGGCGCCGAAGATGCGATGAATATGGCCCTGCGCAAGGCCGAGAGCTACGGGGTGAAGCGTACCGACGTGAATTACGTCAATGCACATGGAACGAGTACGGAGCTCAACGACCCGGGCGAAACAAAGGCGATCAAGCGGGCGTTAGGCGAGCACGCCTACAACGTGAACATCAGCAGCACGAAGTCGATGCTTGGACACCTATTGGGAGCGGCGGGCGCGATAGAAGCGATTGTCTGCCTCAAGACGATCGAAGAAGGCGTCATTCCGCCAACCATTAATCTGGACAACCCCGATCCATCTTGTGATCTGAATTACACGCCGTTGCGGTCTGTGCAGGCAGACGTTGCAGTGACAATGAGCAATAGTTTCGGTTTCGGCGGCCACAACTCATGTCTGATGCTGCGTCGGTTTGAGGAGAATGGGGTATGACAGCGCAAGCGCACGAGGAAAATGGGACCGGGAGCGACTACGCAGCCACGCATTTGAACGGGCACTATTCGGAAGCAGAGGCGGAGCAGCCGATGCTGGACAAGGTGCAACCGCCCTGTTATGCCCAGATCATCGGCTGGGGCTATGAGGTTCCGGATCGGGTGGTCACAAACCATGATCTGGAACAGGTCGTGGATACCCAGGACGAGTGGATCCGGACGCGCACCGGCATACAGGAAAGACGGGTCGTGGCGGTATCCGAGGAGACCACTGCATCTCTGGGAACGCAGGCGGCGCGCAAAGCCCTTGAAGTTGCCGACCTCCATCCTGCCAGGGTGGACCTGGTCATCTGTGCAACCAGTTCGCCTGAGCACTTTTTTCCTGCCACGGCGAGCATCATCCAGGACAATTTGGGCCTCATCAATGCGGGCGCCTTTGATCTGAGCGCTGCCTGTTCCGGTTTTGTGTATGCTCTCAGCGTCGCGCGCGCGCAGATCCTGGCCGGGGACGCCGAGTATGTGCTGGTGGTCGGGTCCGAAACGCTGAGCCGGTGGGTGGATTGGACCGACCGGACGACCTGCGTTCTTTTTGGTGACGGCGCGGGCGCGGTGCTGCTGGCGGCCAGTGACGTGCCGGGCGGCGTCACGGCTTCGGTGCTTGGCAGCGACGGGTCGGGCGCGGAGTTGTTGACGATTCCGGCGGGCGGGAGCGCGGCTCCGGCCAGCCTGGAGACGGTAAGCAGTGGAGCGCACTACATCCAGATGGACGGGCGTGCCGTCTTCCGCTTTGCGACCCGGATCATGGCGGACGCGACGCGACGGGTGTTGGACAAGGCCGGTGTTTCAATCAGCGAAGTCGATTTGGTCGTGCCGCACCAGGCGAACAAGCGCATCATCCAGCACAGCGTGCTGCGGCAGTTGAAGATCCCGGAAGACAAGGTCTATGTAAACGTTCACAAGTACGGCAACACGAGCACGGCCAGCATTCCCATTGCGCTATGCGAAGCGATTGAGGAAGGGAAGGTAGCGCCGGGGGACAATCTTGTGTTTGTCGGTTTTGGCGCGGGTCTGACCTGGGGCGCATGCTCGGTCAAGTGGAGTGTGCCGATAGAGCAGCCGGAATCGACCTGGTGGAAGAATACACAGCGGCAGGCGACCTACCAGGCGGCGGCAGCGCGCTCGATGTGGAAACGGGCCGTCCGGCGCATCTACAGCCAGGTGGAGCCGCGAGCGATGGCACGGCGTCCGGTGCGCCGACCGGAAGAGGAGCAGCCAACGCCATAGCCCCTGACCACTCCGCCCCCGCACAGCCGCAGCGCAATTGCAGAGCAGCCACAGAGCTGCTCTCCCTGTTCCCGACAACATCATAAGCCGACGTCCGCAATCGGAACGTATGGAGGTTCAGCCATGCCGATTACCGCAGTCGAGGAGCGCAACCAGCTCCTGCGCGACGGCTTCTGTATCTTCGAGAATGTGTTGGAACCGGAGATGGTGGCCAAGCTGAATGCGATGAGCGAATGGACGATCGCGCAGGAGGATGAGGCGCATTTTGAGCAGCACCGTTCGCAGGGCTGCATCATCCCCTATTGGAAGTATCCGCACCCGGCTTTTCCCGAACTGATCGCCCATCCGGGTGCGCTGGGCGCCCTGGCACAGCTGGGTTTTGACGAGCCCAAGGTCTGGAGCGGTTTTGTCATCAGCAAGCCGCCGCACAGTCCTCCTCTCTACTGGCATCAGGATGGTGTACTGTGGGAGCACCCGATCAGCTACACCGATCAACCGCAACAGTACTTCCTGATGTACTATCTGGTTGACACCAACCGGAACAACGGTTGTCTACGGCTGATCCCGGGCTCGCATTTGAGGCGGCATGCGCTGCACGATCTGGACCGCAAGGCGCATGACGGCGACGAAGTGGGCCGAGCCAAAAACATGGACCATCCGGCATTTCAGAAGGCGGAAGGTGAAGTCGATGTGCCGGTGCGGGCGGGGGACGTGGTAGTTGGCGATGCGCGGCTGCTACATTCGGCGCACGCGAACCAGAGCGACCAGTGGCGCACGGTACTCACTATCTGGTATTGGGCCAACTATGCCGGTCTGCCCGAGCCCGTCCAGGCGCTTGTTGCCTCTCATGTCACGGGACGCTCGGAATGGGCTGAGTGGGCCGATCAGGCGGATCCGGCGGTCCGGGCCTTGATACCGCGCTTTTCGGGCGACGCGGAGCCGATTCCCTGGGGCCGGGGCCCGAAGCAGGGGATGTTCTGAGAGCGGGCCGGCAGATATGTTTTCACTACTTGGATCCCTGCCTTCTGACTGAATTCCGGTCTGACAGGAGGAGGAGTCGATCAACTTGGGTGGTGGCGTGACCACGCGTGAATTGACCGTCGGACCCATAAGGAGCATTTTCCGTGTTACAGGCTGCAATCACCGGTGAGCGACAAGTCGCATTTAACGAGTTGCCCGAGCCGCAGGCGAAAGCCGATTGGGCGGTGGTCAAGGTCCATGCCTCTGCGTTGTGCACTGAATACAAGCTATGGATGGCCGGCCAGAACCAGGCGATAATGGGCCATGAGGGCGTGGGGGAGGTGGTGGAAGTCGCTGAGCGGGGGCCTGTCAGCGTAGGGGACCGGGTCGTGGTCTTGCCGCAGTTTTCGTGCGGCCGCTGCCATCTTTGCATGAGCGGCGACTATATCTACTGTGAGGACAGCCACGATTTCGCCGAGTTGCATGGCTCGATGGCCGGCGCGGGCACTTTTGCCCACTATACACTCAAACCGGCGTGGCTGCTGCCCAAGGTCCCCGACGATGTGAGTTATGCGCAGGCGACGATGGCGATTGACGGCATCGGCGCCTCGTTCGGCGGTCAAGAGGCCATCGGCGTCAACTCGCAGGACACAGTGCTGATCACCGGGCTGGGACCGGTTGGGCTGGGGGCGGTTGTCAACGCCCGTTTTCGCAATGCCCGTGTAATCGGTGTCGAACCGGCGCCGTGGCGTGCGAACCGGGCGCTGGAGATGGGGGCCGAAACAGTACTCGACCCCAGCGATCCGGACATTCTGCAGAAAATCCTCAGCCTGACCGAAGGCAGGGGTGTGGACTGTGCGGTCGACTGTTCGGGCCGCGTCCCGGCAGAGCGGCTTTGTATTGACGCCACCCGCCGCCGCGGGCGAGTGGCTTTCGTCGGCGAATGCCGTGATAAGCTTACAATTACGGTCAGTACCGACATGATCCGCAAAGGCTTGACGGTCGTCGGATCCTGGCTCTACAATATGGGCGACTACGCCAAAGTAATGAAGGTTATCCGGCAATCGCCGCTCATCGACCTGCTGATCAGCCATCAGCTGCCGATGAGCCAGATCCAGACGGGATTCGGACTTCTGGCAGAGGGCGAAGCGGCCAAGATCGTGGTTGACCCCTGGGCATAGCGACGGCAGGATGCGCCCTCGACCAATCCACCAAGACTCACACAGCAGAACGGAGTACAGGAACGATGGATCTTTCGATTTCGCCCAGTTTTCAAGGCGGTCTGCTCGACACATCACCGGAGGCATTTGGTGCGCTGCGCTCGTCTAGCGACGCGCTGTCTGACATGAAGGAGCTGCGCTGGCGGTTCGAGCAGGATGGTTATCTGTACCTGCCCGGGTTGCTGGATCGCAGCCAGGTTCTGGAGGCCCGGCTCGAAATGCTGAGGAAACTCGACGCGGCTGGCTGTCTGGACCCCGACTATCCGCTGGAGGATGGTGTTGCCAACGCCGAATTTGAGAATGCGTTTATGGTGGAGCTGACAAAAGACAACGCCCCTCTACTGGAGTTGCTCTATGACGGGCCGATGATGAATTTCTACAGGCAGTTTCTGGACGGAGAGGTGCGCCATTTCGATTATACCTGGTGCCGCTCGAAACCGCCGGGCGAGACGACTGCCACGCCGCCCCACTACGACATCGTCTTCATGGGACGCGGGACGCAGCGGCTATATACGAGTTGGACGCCGCTGGGCGACATCCCCATCGACATGGGTGGACTGATGGTCCTGGAGAATTCCCATCGCCACGAAGAGGTAAAGGCCGACTACGGCACTTTAGACGTCGATGCATATTGCACCAACTACCCCGATGCGGCCGAGATCGAATCCGGGGAGAAGCTGTGGCAGCATCCAAATGGCGGCGCTTATAACAAGGATGCCATTGCAGCGCGGGCTGAATTGGGGAATCGCTGGCTGACCACCGACTATGCGATGGGCGATCTGCTGGTCTTCAGTATGTTCACCATGCACGCCAGCTTGGACAATCATACCAACCAGATACGGCTGTCCACCGACACGCGCTACCAGTTGGCGTCGGAACCGGTGGACGAGCGCTGGATCGGGGACAACCCGATTGCCCACGGGGTGGACGGCAAGCGCGGCATGATCTGTTGACCCACTGACGGCAGTCAAACACGCTACTACACAAAGGAAGATCGTCGGATGCCCTCATTGCAACAGGCATTTTGGGAGATGGATGTTTACGGCTTCACCGTGTTGGAGGGTGTGCTGAGCGGGGCGGAGGTGGAGGTCCTGCGCGCCTCGCTGGCTGATTGGGCAGCGAGGCTTGGCGGCGAGCAGCGATTTCTTGGGCAGGCCGGCCATGTGAGCAACCTTCCAACGCTCGACCCGCTCTACCACCCGCTCGTCGATCATCCCCGTACGCTGCCGGTGATCGAACATGTATTGGGCAAGCAGATCATTCTAGGCAGTCTGAACGCGCGTATCGTCCGCCCTGGAGACCCGGTGCAGGGTCTGCACAGCGATATTCGCGCCGACCTGTTGAATATGGGATCCCCGGTTATGGTCAATACGGTGTGGTTGCTGGATGACTTCACTCCCGAAAACGGGCCCACGCGCATCG
The DNA here is from genome assembly GCA_958295845.1 of Caldilineaceae bacterium. GTDB lineage: Bacteria > Chloroflexota > Anaerolineae > Caldilineales > Caldilineaceae > Bin5. Next base: position 731,797 of record OY282376.1, on the reverse strand, counting down.
TGCCCGGTTCGCACAAGAGCGGCATGGCTGGACCGCCTGAAGGGATGGATGTGAAGCACGTCCATCAGTTGGTTGCGCCGGCCGGAAGTGTCCTCGTTTTCAACGGCCAGTGCTGGCACGGCGGCGGGGCGAACCGGACTGAGACCGACCGCCATGCGCTCTTCGGCCACTACCGCAAGAACGCGCTGATCTTCCAGGTCGATCCCCACGACGGTTTTCAGGAGGACTGGCTGGACGATCTGTCGCCCCGCCAGCGTGAGTTGCTGCGCATGGACAACGGTCTGGCCGCGCCCCACGCGGCGGACAGCCACTTGCGGACCTCATTTTCGCGCGGCAAGAAGAAGGACTAGCGCGCCCGGCTTCGAAGGTGGCCCGCGAAACAAGATGGCCCGCGATACTTGGAACATGCGCTGGCTGGCGGTGCGTTCAGTTCGGCGGTGGGCTTTGTGTCATAACGTTATGTTGTGTAGTCCGGGAAGAATCCCATCGGTGGATGTATGCGGCGTGATACCCTGCTGCCGCGTCCCAATCCTCTCTGCTTATTTCTGCAAAGAAGACATCCCTAATTGATTGCGGGCATCTTCACGTCCTGCCAGGCGTCCTGATCTTTGGGATTGAAACGCTCCAGGGCGCCGATTTCTGCTATCAATTGGCGGCCCTCGTCGAGGTTGGCCAGCTCGCCCAGGCTGATGAGCTGCACGAGCGCGTTGCCGATTACGGTCGCTTCGCTGGGACCGGCAAGGACGGGGATGCCGGTGGCGTCGGCGGTGAGCTGGTTGAGGAGCCGGTTGCGGGAGCCGCCGCCGACGACATGAATGACCTCGATCGGTCTTCCGGTCAGGCTCTGCAGCTCGTGGAGGACATCGCGGTAGGCGAGCGCCAGGCTCTCGAAGACGCAGCGGGCCAAGTCAGCGTCGCTCTGGGGCGGGGGCTGTCCGCTCTGCTGGCAGAAGGCCTGGATGTATGCAGGATGGTCGCCGGGGGGCAGGAAGCGGTCGTCGTTGGGATCGACGAAGGCGCGCAGAGGTGCGGCCGACTCGGCAAGCGAGACCAGTTCCGGGTAGGAGTAGGGCCGCCCTTGCTGTTCCCAGGTAGACCGGCACTGCTGCAGGAGCCACAGGCCCATCACGTTTTTCAGCAGACGGAAAGTGCCGTAGGCGCCGCCTTCGTTGGTGGCGTTGACGGCGAGGGCGGCTTGGTTGACCACGGGCTGGGCCTCTTCAAGACCGACGAGACTCCAGGTGCCGCTGCTGATATAGGCGAAGTTCCCGGTCTTGGCAGGGACGCCGGCAACTGCGCTGCCGGTGTCGTGGCAGGCTGGTGCGATGACAGGGATGTCACCATAGGACCCCAGGCGCGTTCCCGGTTGGACGACCTCCGGGAAGAGGTTGAGGGGAATGCCGAGCGCGTCCAGGAGGTCACCGACCCAGGCGCGGGTGAAGGGGTTGAGCATTTGTGTGGTGGTGGCGTTGCTGAATTCGCACACCTGGGCGCCGCTCAGCCAGAAGTTGAGCAGATCGGGAACGGTGAGAAAGCGGGCGGCGATCTGCAAATGGGGCGAACCGGTCTCTACGAGGCTCATCATCTGGTAGAGGGTGTTGATCGCCATGAACTGGATTCCGGTCTGGGCGAACACCTCTGCCTGGGGTACGCGGGCAAAGACTGCGTCCAGCATGCCTTCGGTGCGACTGTCCCGGTAGCAGACCGGGTTGCCGATGAGATTTCCGTCGCGGTCGAGGAGGCCGAAGTCCACGCCCCAGGTGTCGACGGCGAGGCTGGCGGGGCGTTCGGCTGCGTGGGCTCCGCTGCGGTTGATGCCGGCCTGCACCTCGCGCCAGAGGTGGAGAATGTCCCATTGCAGGACGCCGTTGACGGTCAGCGCGTAGTTGGGGAAGCGATGCACCTCTTCCAGTTGCAGGCCGGAGCCATCGAAGTGTACCGCCATTACGCGGCCGGACTCGGCGCCAATATCGATGGCGAGAACGGTAGCGCGTTTGCTTGTCATGTGTGGTCCCGTTCCTTATTGTCGTGACGAAGGGCGGACGTTCGTCCGCCGCCATGGCCCGCGTTGTCAGTCCCGCAGCGACAGCACATCTTTCTCGTACTGCCGGATCTCCTGCATGAAGGCCATGCCCACAGGCACATCCTGCTGCAAGCAGTGGTAGTCCCATACTGCTGCGTGGGGCATCGCCTTCAACTCTTCCATCAGTGCCAGGCGGGTGGTGAAATCGGCGCTGCGCTCGATCTCCTGCATCGACTCCCTCGGTTCCAGCAGCGCCAGCAGCAGGGCGCGCAGCGAATTGCGCGTGCCGATTGCCCAGGCGGCCACACGGTTGATGCTGGCGTCGAAGAAATCGAGGCCGATGTGCACGCGGTCGAGGTGGTCGCCGCGCACGATCTCCTGCATGATGGCCTGCAGCTCGTCGCTGAAGGTGACGACATGGTCGCTGTCCCAGCGTACGCCGCGGCTCACGTGGAGGACCAGCTCGGATACGAAGAGCAGACAGGCCGAAATCTTATCGGAGATCACTTCGGTCGGATGAAAGTGGCCGGCGTCGAGGCAGAGGGCCTGGTTGTTCTGCGCGGCATAGCCCAGATAGAATTCGTGCGAGCCGACGACGTAGCTCTCGGAACCGAGGCCGAAGAGTTTACATTCGATGGCGTCGCGGTTGTGGTTGGGATCGATTTCCTTCTCAAATATCTGGTCCAGGGCGTCTTTCAGGAGGCGGCGGGGCGTTGTGCGGTCGCCGGGCGTGTCTTTGAGACCGTCGGGGATCCAGATATTGGTCATGGCCGGCGTGCCCAGCTCTTTGCCGAAGAAGCTGCCGATCTCGCGGCAGGCGATGCAGTGCTGGATCCAGAACTGGCGGATGTCGTTGTCGTAGGAGGCCAGGGTGAAGCCGTCTTCGGCCAGGGGGTGGGAGAACAGCGTCGGATTGAAATCGATGCCGCGGCCGTTTTCTTTGGCCCAGTCTGCCCAGCCCTGAAAGTGGCGCGGCTCGATCTCGTTGCGGGCCGGACTTTCATCGGTATCGGGGTACATGGCGTGAAGGTTGAGGCGGTGATTGCCGGGGATGATGCTGTATGCGATGTCCAGATCGCTGCGCAGCTCGGCGACAGTACGGGCGCGGCCGGGGTAGTTACCTGTGGCCATGAGACCTCCGCCCAGGCCCCGGCCTGGCTCTTCAAAGCCGAGCACGTCGTCGCCCTGCCAGCAGTGGAGGCTGATGGGAACGCCGCGCAAGGTTGCCAGTGCCTGCTCCGTGTCCACGCCGATGGCCGCGTATCGTTCCTGGGCCAGGGCGTATGCGTCTTCGATCTGTTTCGATGTCGTAGCAAAGTTCATCAGGTCACTCCATAATTGCGAAAAGCTATTGCTATTGTATCGCCTTAAAGCAGTCCGCCGCACAGGCGGGACGGGCTCTGTCCGATGGCGTTCTGTCCAAGATTCTCTGTACAGTACATCTTGCTTTCCATCACGGGATCCAGAGTTAATGGAATGTCCATGGCAACGACAGGCACGGTTCGTCGGGTATCAACGGGCGCTGCTAATGGGACGACGCGCTGGGAAAGGGCTGATGCGAGAGTTTTGGCAGGTACGGTTGGTGAAGAAGGACACATTGCGGAGCTATTAGCAGTTATGCTGTTCCGTTTACCCAAAGTCCATCAAAGACCTACATTCGGGCGGCCCTCAGCAGAAATGACGGCGAAGGGGGTGAAGCACGTTCAGCAGTGCGGGCGCCAATGCAGAACCTTCACAGAGAAGCCCGGTCAGTCTGCAGTGTGGTGAAGCCGCCGCGGTGTAGAGTTCGAACCTCGGTAGTCGGCCATCCTCCTCAAGGCTGGGCTTCCACCGCCACCTCGACTTTGAAGTGATTGCGCAGGTCTTTGAGAAGGCGGGCGCTGACGTTGCAGTATTCGTTGGGGAAGGTGAGCTGATGACGAGAGCCATTTGTCTCCACAACGACAACGAACTGGTCCCGACCTCTTGGATCGCGCACTGCGTCGAAAATCTCCCGCAGCCGGTATTTGTCGCGACTGAACTGACCGGAACGGCTGAAGGTGATGCGCAGAAGCTGGCGGCCGTTCTCGCCATTCGGGGCCTTATTCGCTGGTTCGGAACCGGCAACATTGGCGGCGCCGGCGGCCCCTCCGTTGAACATTCGGGACTGGACTTCGGGTGCAGGCTGCTCGGAATCCGAGCCTTTGCGGGCCTGATCCTCGCCTGTCTGCGGCTGTTCGGCCTGACCGTTTGCGCTCTCCGGCTCTGGGGACGCGGCGACCGAGTGAGAGGCAGCGTCGTCTCCGGCGTTCTCCGCCAGCATGCCAGGGGTGGGGCTAGCTGGTTCAGGATAGCTTTCAGCGCTCGCGGTACCATCGGCCATGCCGGTTGCCATCTCCTCTGCCGGTTCCGGCGCCGGTGGGGCCGGATTGTCGGCGTCGAAAGGAGGCGCCGTCATGCCTATGGGCGGCTCGTTATGTAGCGAGCCATCGGGCGGCGGCATGTGGTCCAAGTCGCCGCCATTTGACCAGGCGCCCGGCTCTGCGTTCCATCCGCCTCTGGCCTCGGACTGGTTATCGTCGAGCTTTGCCTCTCCGAACTCAATCGAGGTTTTGAGTGTATCCACGAGGACGCTTGTGCGCCCACCGCGGGTCTGGGCCTTCCCCTTGACGTGCACGACCCGCTCCTCTTGCAGGTCTTCCTTGCACTTGTCGTAGACTTCAGGGAAGAGGACTGCTTCACACTGGCCTTGCATATCCTCCAGTTGGACGAAGGCCATCCTGTCGCCCTTCTTGGTGACCGTGGTGCGGATAGAGGCCAACATTCCGACTAGCGACACGTTTTTGCCATCGTGTCTTTCATCCAGCTCCGGGCAGGGACAGGTGGTGAATCGGCTCAGGTCTACGTTCAGCTGCTGCACGGGATGGCTGCCGACGTAGACGCCGAGGAGTTCTTTTTCCCACTCGAACCGTTCGCGGTCGCTTGTTTTTTCTTGCGCGGCCGCGCTGTACTCGGGCAGCCGAATCGGAAACTGCTCAGGCTGCGCTTCGCCATTGGCGCCGGCGAACAGGTCGAACATGGACAACTGGCCGCTCTCTCTGGCGCTGTGCGTGGCAGCGGAGCGGGCGATGCACTGGTCAATTACGTCGAGAAGCTGGCGGCGGAGTTGTCCCTTGCCGCGTTCGAGTTGCTGGCCGAAGCGGTCCAAAGCGCCCACTTTGATCAAACATTCGAGCGAGCGTTTGTTCACTTGGCGAAGATCGACGCGGTCGCAAAGGTCTTCAAGATTGGGGAAGGGGCCACCCTCGGCGCGGGCGTCGAGAATCGCCTGCACGGGGCCGACGCCCACATTCTTTACGGCGGCCATGCCAAAGCGGATGGCAGACCCTGCGTTTACGGGAAATTCGAATGCCAGGGTGGGGTCCTTCGGCAGCAACTCCAGCTCGGTGTCTTCGGGTATATCCTGGATCGCGAAGTCGAGGCCGCTGTAGTTCACGTCGGGCGGGAGCACGTGGATGCCCATACGGCGGCATTCCTGGATGAAGTTGATCACCTTCTCGGTCTTGCTCCGCTCGACGAGCAGGAGCGCTGCCATATATTCAACCGGATATTTCGCCTTCAGGTAGGCTGTCTGCACGGTGATGACCGCGTAGTCGGCTGCGTGGGCCTTGTTAAAGCCGTAACGGGCGAAGAATTCGATGTCGGCATAGATGGCCTGCGCTTCGCTGGCGGAGATGCCGTTTTTGCCGCAGCCGCCGATGAACAGCGCCTTGTGATACTCGATTTTCGCGGCGTCCTTCTTGCTGATGGCTTGCCGCACCAGGTCGGCTTCGGTAAGGGTATAGTCGGCCAACTGGTTCAGTATCTGGAAGATCTGTTCCTGGTAGACGATAATCCCGTATGTGTCCGCCAGGATTGGCTCCAGCGCGGGATGTTTAACCTCCATCTCCTCTTCGCCATGCATCCGCCTGATGTAGTTGGGAATGTACTCCATCGGGCCAGGCCGATAGAGAGAGATCGTGGCAACGATGTGCTCAAAGGCGCTGGGCTTCATATCGGTGAGCACACGCCTCATCCCAGGCGATTCCACCTGAAAGACACCGCTTACCTCACCGCTTGACAGCAGGCGGAAGGCGGGCTCGGCCTCCTGGCCTTCGATGGGGATGGAGCCCAGGCCGTATTCGATGCCATGATGCTCCTTGATCAGGCGACAGGCTTCGCGCATAACGGTCAGCGTGCTGAGGCCGAGGAAGTCGATTTTCAGCAGGCCAAGCGATTCCAGGACAGGGAATTCAAACTGTGTAATTGATTCGGTGATGGACCCTTTGGAGCCTCGCATCAGCGGCGTATAGTTGGTCAGCTCTTTGTCGGCGACGATGACTGCAGCCGCGTGGATGCCGGCGTGGCGGGCGACGCCCTCAAGTTGCATCGACGTATCGAGCAGTGAACGCTCCCAGCCATTTTTACTGTAGAGCTCTTTCAGCTCGGCATCGTAGAACTCATTGCCTTCGGTCAGCACATCCTCGATCGTCGCCGGATTGCCAGGCACTCCCGGGATCATTTTGGCGATGCGATCGACATCATCGAGGGAGATATCCTGAGCGCGCCCTACATCGCGGATGGCGGCGCGTGCCTTCATACGGCCAAAGGTGGCAATCTGTGCGACCTGGTCGGCGCCATACTTTTCGACGGTGTAGCGGATCATCTCTTCGCGCTGGTCGTCAGGATAGTCTAGGTCGAAGTCGGGCATTGTTACGCGGCCGGGATTCAGAAAGCGTTCAAAGATCAGATTGTTTTCAATCGGATCCAGACTGGTGATGCCGATACAGTAGGCGACCAGCGAAGCTGCGCCCGAGCCGCGCACGTTCCACCAGATGTTGCGTCTGCGGGAAAAGTCGCACAGATCGGCCACAATCAGATAGTAGACGTCGAATCCCATTTCGTGGATTATGCGCAGTTCCCGCTCTTTGCGTTCCTGCACTTCCTCATCGCCGGCCCTGTCAGCGTAAAGACGCTGCAGGCCCTCTTCGGTCAGGTGCCGCAGATAGGTCTCGTAGGTATAGCCCTCCGGGATGTCCATTTCGGGAAGGTGATATTCGTCGTCTTCCAGGTCGACGTCACACTTTTCGGCGGCGAGGAGGGTGTTGTCGAATGCGGAGGCGGGAAGGTCGAGCAGGGGGCGGAAGGTATCTTCCATCTGCTGGCGGCTCTTGAGGAAATAGCTCTGATCACTGAGCCGCATCCGCTTTTCATCGTTCATTCTGGCGTTGGTCTGTACGCACAGCAGCACTTCATGGGGGGAGGCGTCGTTTTCGCTCACATAGTGAACATCGTTCGTCACCAGCAGGTCCAGGTCGAATTTATCGGCCCAGGGGATGAGTGTGCGATTCACCTCCTGTAGTTCGGGAATGTTGTGCTCCTGGACCTCGATGAAAAAGTTTTCCTTGCCGAAAACGTCCGCATACCACCCCAAGCGTTCGTAAGCCTCTTTCTCTTTGCCCTTGGACAGAAGGGCGGGCACTTCTGCGCCGAGACAGCCGGTGGTGCAAAGGATTCCTTCGGCGTGCGCGGCCAGGAAGTCATGGTCGACACGGGGCTTGTAATAGAATCCGTCGGTATTGCTGCGGCTGACGATCTTCAGGATATTCCGGTAGCCGGTCATATTCCTGGCGAGGAGAAGGAGGTGATAGTTTTCCCTGTCGAGCTGTGGATCACGGCCGCCCATGGGGCGCTGCCAGAGGGTCTGGTAGGCCTCCACGCCGATAATCGGTTTTATGTCGGCGTTTCGGCAGGCGCGGTAGAATTCGATGACACCGTGCATAGCGCCGTGATCGGTGAGGGCAAGAGCTGAATGTCCCAGACGTGCGGCCTCGTTGACGAGATCGTCGATGCGGCCTAGTCCGTCGAGGAGGGAGTACTCGGAATGGGTGTGGAGATGGACAAAGTCGTTGGACATTTGAGGGTCGGGAAGTAAGGAGGGTGAAGGCCAAATGCAGCGCGGAAGCGCCGCGGATTAGATAGTTTCAATCATACATCAAGTTCGCTACCGCAAACAACGCGCGGGGCAGGCGATGCGGAAGCTCATGCAACGATTAATCGGCATTCAGTTCCTCGGCGGTCAACTGGTGCCAGAACACCTCGCCGGACTCGATGCTGTTCTGAATGCGATCGTCGCGATGAAGGCCGGAAACTACGGCAAAAGAACGTTTGCCGGTGAATCGGGTCATATACTCGGCGTTACGGATAGCCCTTGTTGTGTCCCTTCCATTGGCAGTGTAGGAGATTTCCACGGCTATATAGCAGATCTCCCCATCCTCTTCCGCGGCTTCCATGATCAGATCGGCCACGCGGAAACTCCTCAGAGCGTCAGCGGAAAGATCAGCGGTGTCGGCCTCGTCGATCAGATCCTGGAGTTCCTCCTGCGAAAGACTTTTCGTCCGCCGAAGACCCAAGTCCCTGGCGATAATGCCTGCGCTTTCCAGCGCGGCATTTCTAGCGTGGGTGCCCTTCAACTGTCCCAGATCGTCAGTAATCCTCTTAAGCGTGACATCGTGCCCATCCAACCGGGCGTCGACCGTTTCCAACCGGGCGTCAACCGTTTCCAACTTGGCGTCGACCGCATCGAACCGGGAATCGACCGCATCGAACTTGGCGTCGAGCGCATCGAACCGTTTATTCGTAGAAACCACGAACCGGTCCATCTGAGCCTTGAACTCCCGCATTTCTGCCGCAAACATGGCCAGGGTGTGAGGAAGGTTCAATAGCTCTCGCGACAAGAGCCGCGCGCGCAGGGCTTCGAGCCACTCGGGGTGCTCATCAAGGACCTGGATCAGGTCCTCCATCGTGTTAATTGTGCTCACAACTGCATCTCCGCTACATGGATCCCTCGACAAGGGTCCTGACTTCACGTCTGAAGGGCCCGCTGCTACAAAGCGGCCCTTCGGCTATTGGATCGCACACGTGTTCTTGTGTTCATCATACCCCATTCCCTTAGCACGGACAAAGCGATTCTGAAGTCGATAGCGATGCTTTTGACGCTTTCATTCCTCATACGGGGCACTTATATTCCTCTAACTTTGCGTTGACTTCGATCTAATGTTGGGCCGCTATCATTATAGTTGCATGTGGCGGTCAGGCGGCCACAGCGAAACGCAAACAAGACGGTCAATTTTTCATAGCGCTTTAGAGCCGAAGCGGAGGCGCTAACTGGAAAGTACAGGAGGCACAAATGAGTAGAATCGTACGATGGGACCCATTCCGTGAGATGGTTTCGGTGCGCAATCAGATGGACCAACTGGTCGGTGATCTCTTCCGGGAGCCGGCAGGATGGCAAGGCAACGGCGAGGGCGGGCACATTCGTCTGCCGCTGGATGTCAGCGAAGATGACAACAGTTACAGTGTGAAGGCGTCATTGCCTGGTATCGACCCAGCCGACCTTGAGATTAGTTTTTCAGAGAATTCGCTTACCATCCAGGGCGAGACCCAAGGGGAAAGCGTTGAGGAAAACGCCAAGTGGCATTTGCGGGAACGCAGATTTGGCAAGTTCGTACGCAGCATCACGTTGCCGGCAGTCGTAAACGCCGACGACATCGGCGCTGAGTACGAGGACGGCGTTCTGACCCTAACCTTGCCGAAGGCCGAAGAGGTCAGGCCCCACATTATCGCGGTGCGCGGCGCGGGGGGAAAGGCGGTTGCAGCCTAGACTGGCTCCCGTCTGTAGTCAAGAAAGAAGGACCGCAAGAGGCACTGGCTGAGCAGCCGGTGCCTCTTTTTATGTTCTGTAATTGGTCCAGAATGGAGGGGAGGGACCCCGACAACAAGTTCTGCCGGGGCCCCAAAAGGAGGAAGGAAGGAGAATGGTCGCGGTTGAAGCTCAGGCGATGCCGACCCCACTCGGCACCAGCTTCAACCACTTGGGACAACTATACTCCAGATTCAGACGCCATTCACTAGGCAGTTTGCATAATGATTCGGCTGTTTCGCTGGATGGTTTGACCGCATGGGTCGACTTGAAGGCGGACTTAGGCGTTCAGGAAGTACATTTTGTACAGTCGCGGCCCTACGCCGCGGTCGTGAGCGGTTCAGCACGGGCCTGTGTTAGAATTGTGCGGCAGGTTTGGAACAGTTCAGGATTCAGAGAGATGGCAGAGAGATGACATTGAGATGACAGAGAAAACTTTACCCTTGACGGCGCGCGTCGCCTGCGCGGGTTGAGCCTCAAAGCTCCCTCCCGGGGCGTTGTCGCAGGTCGTGCGACAGATGGCTGCGGTCTTTCCGCAAACTGAATATCCGGATGTTCTGATCGGTCTGGGCAAACCTGACGATGCTGCAGTGTATCGCCTGGATGACGAGCGGGTTCTCATTCAGACGACCGACTTCTTCACGCCAATCGTTGACGATCCGTGGCTGTATGGAGAGATTGCCGCGGCCAACTCGATGAGCGACGTGTACGCAATGGGCGGCGAGGTACGCGTCTGTCTCAATATTGCCGGATTCCCCGAAGATCTGCCGGCCGAGGTGATAGCCGAAATTCTGGCGGGAGGCGCGGCCAAGGTGCAGGAGGCCGATGCTGCGATCGCCGGCGGACATACGGTGACCAATCCGGAGCCGTTTTACGGCCTGAGCGTCACAGGCGTGGCCGCCCCCAACTCGCTTTTCAGAAAAGGTAGCGCAGCGGCAGGCGATCATCTGGTCCTGACCAAACCGCTCGGCACCGGCATCATCACTACGGCTGCCAAGCTCACAGGCGAAGCCGAGAATTCGGCAGCCCGCGAGGCGCGGCAGGCCCAGGGAAAGCCGGACCTCCAGCCGGACCATCTGGAACATGCCATCCGCTCGATGACGCGCTTGAACCGCGCCGCTGCCGATGCAGGCCGTGCCGCGGGCGTAGGAAGCGGCACAGATATCACTGGTTACGGTCTGTTGGGGCACGCGGTCGAACTGGCGACGGCGTCTGCCGCTGATACGCCGGTGCAACTGCAGATTGAGGCGGAGAGTGTGCCGGCCCTGCCCGGGGCCTTCGGTTATATCGAGGCCGGTTATCTGACACGAGGAAGCGTGCGCAATCCTGAGCACTTTGGGTCGCATGTCACGGCGGGTCCAGGCGTGACCGCCGCGCACAAAACGTTGTTATGGGAGGCCGAGACGAGTGGCGGTCTTCTGCTTGCAGTTCCGCCTGCGGGTCTTGGTCGATTTCGAGACGAATGCGAGGGGAATGAACAACCCTTCTGGGAGATCGGTAGCGTTGAGCCGGCCCAGGGGGATCAACCGGTCATTCAGCTTTTGTAGGCGACCACGGCGCCGCGTCTGCCCAAGACGTGAACTGGTAGACGAAGCAACCACATCCACGCTCAAGCATCCAATCAGCCTTCACCCGCTTCTATATTTCCTCTGCGCAGTGACTACACTGTGGGATTCTCTACGCGGCGTTGGATGAACCAAAGGGCTCATTGTCATCATCCGGGCCCTGCTGGTACTCCTCCTCGTCGCCATCTTCCTCTTCGGTTGTTGGGGCGATAGCCTGAGGGCGAGCCCACTGTTCACTGCTCCAGTCGGAGCGCTCGTCGCCGCTGTTCACATCTGGTTCCTGACCGGCTTGGGTGGAGAATTCGCCGAAGTCGTAGTATTCGTCCTCGCCATCCGCTTGCGTGACAGGCAGCGGCCGGCCAGGCGTATCGACCACAAAGTCGCTTTCCGCCACATAGTCGCTTTCCACCACAGGGGGCGGTTCGACTTCCTCGTAGATTGATTCGCTCTCTTCGGGAACGCTGTCGGCAAATTCGGAAACGGGCGGCGGCGCGCCGGCCAGCGCGCTGACCGGCGTAGACATCGCTGACATTGGCGAACGCGAACGTACTGGCGCCGGCAGTAGAGTGCGATTCACTTCCCAACCGCGAAAACGGACTATGGCCATTCCCAGCAGGGCCAGACCAAGCAGAGCATAGACGCCGAGGGCAACGACGAGCACCAGCAAACTTACCAACTCCATGACGGGAGCACCGGCGCTTATGCTGTCGAGTTGCGCCGCGAGGGGGCCGTTATCCAAGACCTGGAGACGCAGGAAGTAGCCCAGCGCAACATATAGTCCTACCGCGACAACCGTCATCACCCAATTGCTCAGAACGGCGAGGAAGTAGTCCCCTGGGGTCGTTGAGAACTGCATCGGCTGGTCGCTCAGCGACACATGGTTCAGAATCTGGCTGCGCAGGCGGTTGCGCCCCCAATAATAGTAGAGCCCCAAGGTCAGCGGCGTAAAGAAAACGAGCAGAAACCATTCCCAGAAGATATCGATCGTCTTGCCCTCGTACTCCAGGCGCAGACCGTTTGGTGTGAGGGTATGGGCGTATTGCCAGCGCAGCATCCTGGTTGCGGAGAAGCCGAGAATCACGTACAGTCCAAGCGTGATCAGCGTGTAGAATCCAATGACGATGAACTGGATAAACACCTCTGCGCCGGAGCCGTCAAACTCCAGCTGTTGGTCCTCAATATAGGTGTTTTCGGTGACTATGCGTTGCCAGCGAGCGTATCCCCATGGCACGTAAATGCCCAGGGTAATCCCTGAAAGGATCGCTATCAGAATCAGATTTCCGTATACATTCAGCCAGCGGCCGCGAAACTCCAGGTTGGTAGGCATGGCGGAACCCTTCCGAGTAAGAGGTGATCAGTTGAGAGCCACAGGGGATTGTTCAAAGCTGTCAGAATAGTATAGCCCACGGGCAAATGCTTGACAAAGTGGGCCTGTAAAGTCGGGCGATGGTCCCGCTGCTGCGCGTCAGACTACACCGTTGTCATGCAACGTCTGAATCTCCAGTTCCGTCAGAGCCAGCTTTTCCTGCAGAAGCTCATCGGTGTGCTCGCCCAGGAGCGGGGGAGGCCGGCTTATATGCGGCGGCGTGCGGTCCAGCTTGGGAACCGGTCCGACAAGCCTGATTTGGTCTCCGTTTCCATCGGTTACTGTTTGCACCATCTGCCGGTGCTCGGCCTGGGGCGTCTCCAACGCGGTTGGGATGTCGTTGACAGGGCCGCAGGGTACGCCGGCCGCGCGCAGCCGTCGGATCCACTCAACGGTGGGGCGCTGGCGAAAATGGTTGGCTAACGCCGGAATGAGTTGCTCGCGGAACTGCACGCGAGCCGGATTTGTGGCAAACAGTTCGTCGTCTGCCCAGGCGGGCTCACTTACAGCTTCGGCCAGAGAAGCGAACTGCGCGTCGTTGCCCACCGCCAGCATGAGATGGCCGTCGGCGGTAGCGAAAGTCTGATAGGGCACGACGGTGCCATGGGCGTTGCCGTAGCGACGGGGCGGGTCGCCGGAGAGGAGATAGCCGCTGGCGACGTTGGCCAGCCAGCTCAACTGGGTATCGTAGAGTGCGATATCGATCTGCTGGCCTTCGCCCGTCCGATCACGATGCTGCAGCGCGGTCAGAATCGCCACCACCGCCTGCAGACCGGCGGTGATGTCGACGATAGCCACCCCCACTTTGATGGGCTCACCATCGGTGCCCTCGCTGGTTGAACCGGTTATGCTCATAATGCCGCCCTGGGCCTGGATGACGGTGTCATAGCCGGGCAGCGCGCGGTCGGGGCCGGTCTGGCCATAGCCGGTGATGGCGCAGTAGATGAGACCGGGATTTTCGGTGCGGAGGCTATCATAGCCCAGCCCCAATCGCTCCATCCCGCCTGCCTTGAAGTTTTCGACAACGACATCGGCCTGCGCGGCCAGCCGCCGGAAGATTTTGTGACCGGCTTCGGTCTTCAGATTCAGAGTCAGGCTGCGCTTGTTGCGATTGGTGCAAAGGAAGTATGCGCTCTGGCCGCCGTCGGTAAATGGGGGGCCCCAGTGGCGCGAGTCGTCGCCGCGGCCCGGCTGCTCTATCTTTATGACCTCGGCGCCGTAGTCGCCCAGCGTCATGGTGGCATAGGGACCGGCAAGCACGCGCGATAGGTCGAGAACGGTGATATGGGACAGGGCGTGGAGCATTGAAAAGGCGCGGGGCGGTTGGCGAGAAGCGGTTGATGGACTAGCAGTCGGCGGACAAGCAGGAACTCAGAAGGCGAAGAGCTCGGAAATGGGAAGTGTGAAGCCAGTAAGCGGGCCTGTTGCGGCCAGTGTGTCACCGCTGTGCAGAGCGATGCGCTGCGAAGCGGAACGGTAGACGAAGACGGTCTCTTCGTCAGGGTCGACTACCCAAAGTGTACCCACGCCGATGGAGAAGTAGTCGTCGATCTTTTGGCGCATGTCCGCCCAGCGGTCGGTCGGGGACAGGATTTCAACGACGAGATCGGGCGCAACCTCGATAAAACCTGACGGCGGGCCGTCGGGTAGTTTTGCCAAGGACCAGAAGGCCAGATCTGCGCCTCGTATCCGATCCGGATCGTGCCGGATATAGATTCCGATTTCTCCAACCAAGCACCAGCCTGCTTTCGTGTCTTCAACAAAGGCGCCCAAGCGGCGGGCAAGCTTCGATTCGAGGAACCCGTGTATTCCACCGGTTGGGCTCATTCTTACGATAACTCCGTCAATGAGTTCACAGGGGCCGATGTCACTCATTGCCAGCAGGTCGGAACCGGTGATGAGTCCAGTCTTTGTTTGCATTGGTTGCGCTGTCATCGGTCTGGTCCATGTTTCCCTTCCGACACGTGTGTCCTGGCCCGTTCGACACATTTGCCGGAAGAAGAAAAGGCTGTCTTCGACATGCAGTATAGCACACCTCGCGATGTACACGATTCAACTGGTTTGATTCGACATGGCGGAATTTAAGAGCCCACTGACCGAGCGCGCTAGACGCACCGATTGTGGTTCATCGAGGAAAGAGCACTATAATGCAGGCAGAGTCCGGCGCGAATCCCCTGCGCCACTTTTGTGACACTCGCTCTAGCCGCTCCCGGCGACATCTTCGCTGAAGGAGACGGGAGGGCCATTTTACTCGTTTCAACACCGAAAGGAATCGCTTGTGAAGCAGTATTCATCTCCCCCGGCCATGCAGCTGGATGATTCAAAGACCTACACGGCCACCATCAAGACAAACCGCGGGGATATCGTCATTGACCTCTACGCCGACAAGGTACCGAACACGGTCAACAACTTTGTCGCGCTGGCCCGAGACGGCTTCTATGACGGCATCAGCTTTCACCGCGTGATCGCCGATTTCATGGTCCAGTGCGGCGATCCCACGGGCAGTGGGCGGGGCGGTCCCGGTTACCGGTTCAACGACGAATTTCATCCCGAACTGGTGCATGACGGACCCGGCGTGCTAAGCATGGCCAACGCCGGGCCCAATACCAACGGCAGCCAGTTCTTCATTACGCACGTGGCCACCAACTGGCTCGACAACAAACATTCGGTCTTCGGCAAGGTGCGCAGCGGCCAGGATGTGGTCGATGCGATTCAGCAGGGCGATTTGATGGAGAAGGTCGAGATCGAAGAAAGCTAGAAGTGGGAAATCAAGAGTGAGGAACCAGACTGTTCCTCACTCTTTGCAACGAAATCGTCAATTCAAAACATATTTTTTGGCACGGGGGTCGCTCTCCACCGCCCATTGCATCGTGTACAGCTGGTGGTAGCGGCCCTGTCGCGCCAGCAGTTCTTCGTGGCTGCCCTCTTCCAACACCTGCCCCTGATCCAGCACGACGATCTTGTCTGAATTGACTATGGTATTGAGCCTGTGGGCGATGACAAAGCTGGTTCGCCCCTTGAGCAGCCGTTCCAAGCCGGCCTGAATCTGGCGTTCTGTCGTCGTGTCGATGGAACTGGTGGCCTCGTCCAGGATGAGGATGCGGGGGTCGGCCAGCAAGGCGCGTGCGAAGGAGACGATTTGGCGCTGTCCAACGCTCAGATTGACGCCGTTTTCGCCAACCTGGGAGTCGTAGCCGTCCGGCAGCTTGCGGATGAATTCATCGGCGCCTACTGCGACGGTGGCGGCTTCCACTTCGGCGTTGGTCGCGTCCAGGCGGCCATAGCGGATATTCTCGCGGATCGTGCCATCGAAGAGAAAGCTGTCCTGCAGGACAATGCCCAGCTGCGCCCGCAGGCTGGCCTGCGTGACGTCGCGAACATCGTGCCCATCGATTAGGACGGCCCCGCCGGTTACGTCGAAGAAGCGGGCGATGAGACGAATGACAGTACTCTTGCCGGCGCCGGTCTCGCCGACGAGGGCCACTCGTTCACCCGGTTCGGCAGTGATGGTCACGTCCTGCAGCACAGGTTCATCTTCCTTGTAGTGGAAGCGAACGTTTTCGAGGTCCACTCGACCCGCGATCGGCGGCAGCGTGAAGGCCTGGGGCGCGTCTTTCAGATCCGGCTCCGTGTCGAGCAGGGCGAAGAGGCGCTCGCTCGCGGCCATCGCTGCCTGGAAGGTATAGTAACGCCGCGACAGTTCACGAATCGGGTCGAAAAACCGCTCCACCCAGATCACGAATGCCGCCAGTACGCCTGCAGTCAGTTGATCGCCCAGGATGAGCCAACCGCCGAGCCCGACCACCAGCGCGGTCGCCAGCGAGCCGATAAAGTCGACCCCGGGGAAGAAGAAGGCAGCCAGCTGGGTGGTGCGCACATTGGCGTCAAAGAAGGAGCGGTTGAGATCTTCGAAATGGCTCGAGTTAGCCTGCTCGCGCGAGAAGCTCTTTGTCACACGAATGCCGGTGATTGACTCGTTGAGAAAGCCGTTGATCAAGGACAGGCGTTGCCGTGCGGCGCGGTATGCCTCACGCACATAGCGGCGGAAATAGTTGGTGAGCGCGACCATCGCCGGCATGACAGCAAAGGTCACCAACGCCAACTGCCAGTTCAGAAACAGCATCGCCACGATAATCCCGAGCAGGATGAATACCGACCGGGCCAGCCCGGTGATCGACCAGGTGACGAAGTCCTGCATTACACTCACATCACTGATCAGCCGGCTCATGAGGCGGCCTACGCTGTAGTCATTGAAGAAGCCTATCGACAGCGTATGCAGATGGCGGAAGAGCTGACTGCGAATGTCGGTCACGATACGGGTGCCGGCATAGGCCATCACTGTGAGGCGGGCGCGGCTTGCAACCCACTCCACCGCGATCGCGGCCATGAAGAGAAAGGTCCAGAAGCGCAGTGTGCCCACATTACCGGCGCGGATGCCATCGTCAATGGCGCGTTGGATCATCCAAGGCGTTCCTACGCTCATGACAGAGGTTACGACAATCAGAAGGAGAGAGATAACGAACTCCCGCTTGTAGACGGCTACATATACCATCAACCGCTTAACCAACCGGCTGTCGTAGGTCTTCTCCTGCGCCTCCTCTTCGTCCGGCAGCAGGTCCTGAATCTTGCGCTCCCGGCGCAGTCTTTCCTGTTCTATGGCCGACAGACTGCCTTCGGGGGTAGCTCGGACCTCCTGTTCGCGGCCGAACGCATCTCGCTGGCGGGGGAGTTTCTCGGTTATCATACCTGCCTCACTTTGCAGGGAGGAAGCCTGACCATTGCCGCGGTAAGCGTGAGCGGCGCCCCCACTGCCATTCGAATTGCTCATCTCAGTTTTTCCCTTCATTTACGGCGCCGGCGAGTACCGGGGGCCGAACTGGAGAGCCGTCCGAGCCCGCCGTTTCTGTCTCGGTTTGCTCATGCAACTGCGCTTCGAGGGCTGCGAACTCCTCCTGGTCGCGCAGTTGTAGATCGTAGATGCTACGGTAGAGCCCGCCGGCGACCAGCAGTTCATCGTGGCGGCCTCTTTCGACGATGCGGCCGCCATCCAAGACGAAGATCTGGTCGGCGTTTTTCAAGGTGAGAAGCCTCTGGGCGATGATAAAGGTCGTGCGTCCTTCCATCAGCACGTCGAGCGCCTGCTGGATCAGGTGCTCGGTCTCGGTGTCGACGCTGCTGGTGGAGTCATCCAGTATGAGGATGCGAGGTTCATAGAGCAACGCGCGCGCAATGGCGACTCGCTGCTTCTGTCCGCCGCTCAGGGTCACACCTCGCTCGCCGACAACCGTCTCGTAACCGGCAGGGAAATCCATTATGAAATCGTGTGCGCGCGCGGCTGTGGCCGCGGCGACAATCGCGTCCGGCGCAGCCGCGGGCATTCCATAGGCGATATTCTCGGCGATTGTCACGCCGAACAGGAACGGGTCCTGGAGGACGGTACCGATATTCTGACGCAGACTGGCAAGTGTCAGGCTGCGCACGTCATGCCCATCGATGCGGATGACGCCGCTGGCCGGGTCATAGAAGCGGGGGATGAGATTGGTGATCGTGGATTTGCCGCTGCCGGTTGGCCCGATCAGTGCGACAGTCTGTCCCGGCTCCACCTCGAAGTTAATGTCGTCGAGCGCCCGCGGCCCGCCCTCGTAGCCAAAACTGACTTGCTCAAAGGTCACTGCGCCTTGCGCCTCTTGCAGGACGACAGGGTTATCTTCTTCCTCCACCTCGGTGGGCGTGTCGATAACTTCAAACACACGCGTCGCGCTGGCCCCGGATGTGGCCGCCATATTGACCAGGAAACCGAGCCGCTGTACGGGGCCGTTGAGCATCATCACATAGGCCAACATCGCGAAGAGGGACCCGATGGTGACAGTGCCTTCGATGGCCAGGGGCCCGCCGACCAGAAGCAACAGGAAATTACTGCTCAAAAGGATGAAGGTGAACGTAGGCCAGTTATTGGCCCAGATTTTGATGATCCCGAAACGTTTGGCGAACCAGTCCTCGTTGGCGGCGTTGAACTTTCGCAGCTCGTCCGTTTCGCGGGCGAACGCTTTCACCACCTGAATGCCGGTCATACTCTCCTGCATGGTGGAGGAGAGCTGGCCCATCTGTTCCTGGACGCGCTTGAATCGGGGCCGGATGACCATACCGAAGCGCAGTGTGAGGACCAGCAACAGGGAAAGTGGAACGAGCGCGTATAGGGCGAGGCCGGGACTCACGAACACCATGGCGACGATTACACCCGCGATCAGGAGAAGTGATGAGATCAGATCCATCAGCCCCATGCCGACAAAGCGCTCCGTTTCGGTGATATCGCTGGTTGCCCGGCTCATTAGATCGCCGGTTTGAGAGCGGTCGTGGAAGGCAAAGGGGAGCCGCTGGGCCGCGTTGTAGAATTGATTACGCAGGTCATAGGCGACGCGATGGGTGAGCCATTCGCCGTAATAGCGCTGACCGTAGGCGGCGATGCCGCGCACGACAGCGATGCCGAGGATCCATCCGGCTGCGTTGAAGAGCGCGCTGGCGCGCCCTCCCTCGACGCCCAGGTCGATGGCATCCCTCAGAATCTGTGGAATGTACAGGTTGAGCAGCGAAGCAAAGAGTACTGAAACATATGCAAAGGCCGCCTGCTTCCAGTAGGGTCGCAGAAAGCCGATGAGCCGCCGGTAAACGTCCTTGCGGGCCTTGGGTTGTTGAGGAGGTACCATTTTCAATTCTCTATCCTCTTAGCCGTCTGAGCGTTTTTCTGTTTTCTAAACCGCTACAGTTAACCAATAGCACATTTTATCAGATCACGGCCCTGTTGTAAACCCATTTTGGACCTGTTGCTAGTGCAGAAGACCGTTTTCGTCCTGTTAACGTATGGGCTGCGTATGGTATTCGCATGGTGGGCGTGTCAAGAGTAGATTTTGGCGTCTGCCCGATGTCTGGGCGAGGGATGCAGAGAAGGGTTACATTTGGGGTATAATTGGGATGCGCGCTGAGGTTGTGCATGGTGGTCTGCAGTAATGGAATGTAGGTAGAGCCTGGATGGCACGTTGTATGGAGTTGCTCCATGAGCAGTCAGGACGTCCGCTGGATTCAGCGATCCAGTCAGTTTGGCAAGGCGTTTTCCCAATTGAAAGAAGCTGTCGAGCTGGCGGAGCGACGGCAGCTCTCGCAATTGGAGGCTCAAGGGTTGATTCAAGGCTTTGAAAATACGCATGAACTGGCGTGGAAGACGCTTAAAGACTTTCTTGAAGCGCGCGGCGTTGGTGACCTGTACGGTTCGAGAGACTCGACCCGTGCCGCCTTCGGCGCCAACTTGATTGAGAACGGTGAAACGTGGATGGAGATGATCCAAAGCCGCAATCTGACGACGCATACCTATAATGAAGCCACTGCTGCCCAGATCGTTGCTGCGATTCTCGACAAGTACTTTATAGAATTTCAGAAGTTGCATGCAAGGCTTGCGCTTCTAAAACAAGGGGAGAGGTCATGATTCCCTTTACTCATTCTCGCCAGGAAAGCGGACTGTCGGACTCGGTCATCCAGAAGATTTGCGGCGTCCTGACCCGTTACCCACAGGTTGAAAAGGCGGTCCTGTATGGTTCGCGCGCCAAAGGCTCCTACAGAAAGGGCTCTGACATCGATCTGACCCTTTGCGGCGGGGCCGACCTGACCCTGAGCGTGCGCCATACAATCGCTACTGAGTTAGAAGAGCTGTTCCTGCCTTATATGATCGATCTGTCCATCTATCGCGACATAGGTGACTCCGATTTGATTGAGCACATTCAGCGCGTAGGGACGATACTTTATGAAAGGCAACAGCAGTTAATGGACGGGAGGGGGCCAGGAATATCAGACGAGAGCTAAGGGGGCCAATAACCTAGAGGCGTCCTGTTCTCTTGGTGGTTCAATTCTGTCGTACAGAAGGACACAGTTCAGGAAATCTCTTTCACCGAGGGTACCTGTTTTCGCCCGCGGCGCTTTCTCGCAACGTCAATGCCTCTTTCTCAGAGGGAGGCGCGTAAACCCACCTCAATGGAGGAACCATGACCTACAGAGTCGCCATCATCGGACATACCGGTCGCGGGAATTACGGCCACTATGTCGACGAGGCTTTTGTCGGCGTAGAGGGCGCAGACATCGTTGCTCTCGCAGACCCGGACGACGCGGGCCGCCAGCAGGCGATGGAACGCACGGGCGCGGCCAAGGGATACGCCGACTTCCGGGAGGTGCTGGCCGCAGAGCGCCCCGACATCACCGTTATCGCCACGCGAGAGATCGGCGATCACTATGAGCTGGCCATGGCCGCCGCGGCCGCCGACACGCACATCTACATCGAGAAGCCGGTCGCGGCCTCTCCGGCCCAGGTGGATGAGATGGTTGCGGCCTGCGAGAAGAACGGCAAACTGCTCATTGTCGCCTGCCCCTGGCGCGGCCATCCTCCCATCCAGCATGTCGCTATTCCCCTCATCAAGGGCGGCAAAATCGGCGAACCCCGCCTTGCCCGCATCCACGGTATGAACGGCCATGAAGGGGGGAACCAGCTGTTCCTCGACCTTTACCCCCACTTCTTTGATTTTCTGTGGCAGGTCTGGGGCCAGCCAATATGGTGTCACGCCCACATCACGCAGGACGGTCGAGACGCGACACCGGACGACCTCATGCAGGGCGCCGAAGGGATGGGCCTTGTGGCCGGCAACGGCATTCGCGCCTATTACGTCTTTGACGACGGCTTCGCGGCCGACTTTGAATCCTACGAAGGCGACCATAAGGAGCGGCCTTACCGCATCGACATCCACGGCACGGCCGGGACGCTCTCGCTGCCGGGCCCGATGAGCAACCAGCCGGATATCTACTTCCATCCGCTGGTCAGTCCTGGACTTTTCAACGATGACCGCTGGCAGGTGATCCCGTCTGAACCGCCGCCGGACGATCGCAAGTGGGTGAAGGCGCACCATCGCATGGCCCGCTCGATGCTTGACATGCTCGATGGCCGCGAGCCGGAATTTCCACTGCTCGACGGGCGCACGGCACGCCGTCACCTTGAATGGGCGATGGCGGCGCATGCTTCGCATATCGCCGGCGCGCGTGTGGCCCTGCCATTGACGGATCCGCACAACCCGTTTGACGCCTGGCGCTGACGCTGCGGTTTGGCGGTCCAGGCGGGAGAAGACAGTACATTGCGCCCTGCTGGCACCGGGCGCCACAGGAGGGAATCCCATGCAACCTTTTCTTGATTCGACCGATTTTCTACACGATGGCGCCGAACTCCATCTGCGTATGGACCGGGACGGTTACTTGTTCATCCGCGGTTTGCTCCCTGCTGCGGTCGTCGAGGATCTACGTATGCAGATCCTTGAGATCGCGCGCGCGGCCGGTTGGGTCCAGACCGGCAGGCCGCTGGCAGACGCGGTGGCCGACCTGAACGGATTCTGTGTCGAGCCGGAGCCGGAATACATGCAGAAGTATCACGCCATGTACAGCTTGCCCGAGTTCCACGCCATCCAACATCACGCCAACGTGATGGGCCTCTTCGAGCGCATGTGCGGGGAGCCGGTGTTGCCCCACCCCCGCATCATCGGACGCACGATCTTCCCGCAGCGCGAGGCTTTCACCACGCCGCCGCACCAGGACTTTATCCCGATTCAGGGCACTGCCGACACCTATACGGCCTGGATCCCGCTGGGCGATCTGCCTACCGAACTGGGTGGACTGCAGGTGGCGGCCGGATCGCATCGGCGCGGCGTCTACGACTTTCAACCGGCGATGGGGGCCGGGGGGCTGGAGGTGCTCGACCCGCTCGACGGAACCTGGGCTTACAGCCCGTTCCAGAAAGGGGACGTGCTCATCTTCCACAGCATGACGGTCCACAAGGGGATGCCGAACAGTTCAGACAGGTTACGGATGTCGATGGACGCCCGCTACCAGAAGGTCAGCGAACCGATCGCGCCCGGAAGTTTGGAGCCGCACAGCCAACCGAGCACCTGGGAGGAGGTCTACGCGGACTGGCCCGACCTGGACCTGAAATACTACTGGCGAAAATGGGACCTGGAAGTGCGTGAATATGACAACAGCTACCACGACAAACGCGACGAGATGGCGATAAAGATGGCCAGGGAGGGGGATGCGAGGGCCATCTCGACGCTCCAGCGTATCATTGCCCGCAACGAGAACCCGGACAGGCGGCAGGAAGCTGAGGCGTTGCTGGCGGCGCTGCAGGAGCCCGCGGACGCGTAGAGCTGCGGCGTTATGGGGAACAGGGAAAGGCGCCCCCCAGATTCGCCGACTTAGAAATCGGTAAATGTGTGAGGGTTTGCACAGGTCGTTATCCTTGGGAACGAACGTAGCACTGCCGAGCGGCCCCAAAGAGAGGCCGAAATGGTGCCCGAAAATCGGCGGTTCAGTCCGACAGTCGCTTGCTTTTCTTGCATTCGGAGCAAGACGACTGTCGTAGAGTAACTAGCCAAAAAGACAGGTCTGATAGGGTAGTAAAAGGCCGGGGGCACAGAAGTAGCTGCGACTCCGCCCAACTGCTGTCAGCCCGATTTGCCCTTTGATTTCAACATGCGTTATACTTTTGTACACTTTCGGGGAGTAGCGCAGCTCGGTAGCGCGCTTCGTTCGGGACGAAGAGGTCGGAGGTTCAAATCCTCTCTCCCCGACTAGTACGCAGCATGGTCGAGCCGTCACATTATCACCTGCCCCCGGTGGTCCGACTGATCTGCCAATTGATGTATGACTTGAAACTTGCCGTCGGGAACAGGTTGATTCTACGACGGCATTTTTAGTCCAACGGCGATTCTTGAGGACTAAAACGGCAGTGTCGCCGTTTAGAAGGGCACAGCGAAGCCCACAAACAGATATGGATAGCCAGGTCAACTCTTGTTCCTCATTGACCGAGCGCGATATCGCGTTGCTGTATCGGATCGAAGCCGGTTTGGCCATCACGGCCGACGTCAGCCGTTCGGACGTAATGCTTTGCTGTCTGATGGATCCCCAGGAAGATCCCCCCACACACAATGAGTTCATCAGGTCACCGGCAATGCAACGCGTCCCTGTTGGGCAGATCCTGGTTGCCCGTCATGCAGCGCCCCAATCGCTCTCCTCCATTTATAGGGATGACATGACCGGACGTACTTACACATTCACGGCCCAGCCAACGGTTCATCGAGCCCTGATGGAAGACCGCAAAGACAGGATGGCAGAGAGCAGAATTCCCCCCGAACGCACGAGCAGCGGCGCCCCGGTAATCCAGCAGGCGTACACCGTTCACAACGCCGTCAACCAGGCGATTGCCGCACTGCTGATCGAAACAAATCTGATTGAGTACGAACGGCACCGGCGCCGCGATCGGCCTTTTCGCCATGCCGTACGCTGGCTGCAAAGGATGGCGGTGCAGGGCGAGATCGAGACTGCTGGAATCTCGGGCGGGTTTGGCAGCCTGGATGGTGTCTACCTGGTCGATGAGCATTTCTGCATCAGCTACATGAGTGGCATCGCCATGAACCTGTTTCGCTCAATCGGTCTTGTGGCGGACATGCGGGGCGCGTTGGTCTCTGAACTGGAGGATCCGGATGAAGAGATCGTGGGTCAGGCGATGCAGGCCAACTGTTGTGTGCAGACGCGCCACGAGAGCGAAGACGGTCGCGTCTGGGTACGCACTGCGATCCCACTGCGCGCGCCGCGCGGCGCCCTGTACCTGATACAACGACGTTTGCGACGGCAACTGCCTTGGACGAATCCGATACCGACTGAGGACACGCCGCAGGTCGATGGCGTATTGGTGCTTGTGCATAATGCCACGGAAACAGTGCAGCGCGAGCGGGAACTCAAGGTCAAGTCGGCGATGATCCAGGAAGTGCATCACCGGGTAAAGAACAATCTGCAGACCATTGCCGCCATCCTGCGCATTCAGAGCAGGCGATCCCAGGGCTTGGAAGGCAAACAACAGCTGAACGACGCGGTCAACCGCATTCTGAGCATGTCGGTGATTCACGAATACCTGAGCCAGGATGACCACCGGCCGATCAACATCCGCGACGTCTGCCAGCGCATCCTTGGACAGGCCCAACAGGTTGCGGTCAACCCTGGACAGAACATTGAGATTGCAATGGAGGGGCCAAATATCCGCCTGCCAGCCAGCCAGGCCACCGCCTCTGCGCTGGTTGTCAACGAACTGCTGATGAACGCGTTGGAACATGGTCTGCGGGACCGTCACAGGGGTGAAATTCGCATTGCGCTCGAAGACCTGGGGGATGAGGTACGCATTACATTGCTGGACAACGGGCTTGGACTGCCGATCGACTTCGACCCGGATGTGAGCCACAGTTTAGGGTTGCAGATTGTTCATACGCTTGTCACTGATGATTTGAAGGGGAGTCTGCTTTTTGAACAGGTGACCTGCGACGAAAATGGCGCTGTCGGAGGTACGAACAGCGGCACGCGGGCAATAGTTACTTTTCCCAAACGTTCGATCAACATAGAATCTGTCGTAACGTAGCTGAAACGGGCAGTGAGCAGCAGTGCCAGCAACCATCGAATAGGAACCTTTAGCCGCCGGCATTTTCGCCAGCCGCCGACTCCGAATCCTTTGTATTTGGCGACCGGGAAAGGGATAGACTGTGGAGCGTACGCGCATAATTATTGCCGATGATGAATCGCTCATTCGGATGGACCTGCGGGAGATGCTCACCAACCTGGGTTACCTGGTCGTCGGCGAAGCAGGCGACGGCCAGAGCGCCATCAACCTCAGTTGGGAACTTCGCCCGGACATCGTGATCATGGACATCAAGATGCCGGACGTGGATGGCATTGAGGCTGCGCGCGTTCTGACAGAGGAGCGCCTGGCCCCCGTGCTGCTATTGAGTGCATACAGCCAGCAGGAGCTTGTGAATCGCGCCAAGGAGGCCGGCGTTGTCAGTTACCTGGTCAAACCGTTCCGAGAAAGCGATCTGACGCCAGCGATCGAGGTGGCCCTGGCGCGTTTCGGCGAGTTTCGAACGTTGGAAAGTGAGATCGATGACCTGAAGGAGACGCTCGAAACGCGAAAGGCGGTTGAGCGCGCAAAGGGCATACTGATGCAACTTCAGAATATGAATGAAGCCGAGGCTTTCCGGCGCATTCAGAAGATGAGCATGAACAACCGCAAGCCGATGAAGGCTGTGGCCGAAGCGATCATTCTTGCCCATCAGGCCGGTGAGTAGCCAGACCACTGTGACCTGCTCTGCGCACTGGTGTGATCGATCACGAACGACTACTGCATTATGATATCTTCAGATGGCGCGCGGCCTGAGACTCGACTCTCGATCATCATGCCGGTCTATAACGAAATCGGCACACTGGAGGAGATTATTCGCCGCGTGCGCGCGGTCCGCCTTTCGGTCACCGCGGATAGCGCAACGGATTCGGAAGGCAGTCCCGCCCAGCTGGAAAAGGAGATCATCATCGTTGACGACGGCTCGACCGACGGCACGCGGGATATTCTGGCCCGGCTGCAGGCGGAAGAGCCGAATGATCTGCGCATCATCTATCATGAACGCAATGGGGGCAAGGGCGCGGCCTTGCGCACGGGTTTTGAGGCGGCGACCGGCGCCATCTTCGTCGTGCAAGACGCCGACCTTGAATACAATCCTGGGGACTATGTTAACCTTCTCGCGCCTATATTGGAGGGGCGCACAGACGTCGTCTATGGCAGCCGCTTTCTCGGCGGCCCGCGTGCGGCCATGAGCCTTGCACACACGCTCGGCAATAAAGGCGTCACCTGGTTTACCAACCTGCTTTACGGCACGGTCCTGACCGATATGGAGACCTGCTATAAGTGCTTTCGGCGGGGCGTAATCGAAGGGATGACCCTCCACAGCCAGAGGTTCGAAATCGAAGCCGAACTGACGGCAAAAATCCTCAAACGCAACTACCCGATTTTTGAAACGCCAATCAGCTACAACGGGCGCCAGTTCCACGAAGGCAAGAAACTTACCTGGCGGGACGGGTTTACGGCCATTGCTACGCTGATCAAGTACCGTTTCAGGGACTAAGCACCGGTGGACATTTGTTTGCGGTGTTTCTGAACAGTAGCTGCTACAGCAGGATACGCCGCTATTTTCTCCCTCTTTCGGCCGCATCGGTCCTGGCTCTCTTCGTCCTGCTGCTCTTCTACCGCCTCCTGTTTACGGACCGGGTTCTGGCCAGCGGCGACATTCTCCACTACTTCTATCCGTACCGCGACTATGCAGCCGCGTCGCTGCGCGCGGGCCGGATTCCTTTCTGGAACCCGTACATCTTTATGGGTGCGCCTTTCCTTGCCAATCCGCAGGCCGCGGTGCTGTATCCTTTACACTGGCCGTTGAGCTGGCTGCCGGTGACGCGGCAGCTCTACTGGAGCGGCGCTATCCATGCCTGGATCCTGGCGTTGGGCGGTTACGCGCTGATGCGGCGCTGGGGTATGGGGTGGCTGGCCGCGGTCGGCGCCGGACTGGTGCTGGCGGGGAGCGGATTCTACGGCGGATTGATTGGGCATATCAATCAGATGAACGGCGCAGCTTGGCTGCCCTGGCTCCTGTGGTCGTTGGAAGGGCGGTGGGCGTACACGGAAAGAGACGAGGGGCGTGAGAAGTCTTCTGGCCCTTCAGATCTCGCATCATATTATTTGAAGTACTCGGCTCTGCTCCTGCCTTTCGCCATGTTTGTGGCTCTTGCTCTGCTGGCCGGTCACACGCAGACGACCTATATCAACCTCTTTGGTGTGGGCGCATGGCTGCTGGCGACGAGCCTGCATTCGTATCGGCGCGGTATTCATCACCTCGCCGCCTCATTCCTCATCTATTTCCTGGGCGTCCTGCTAGGTGTTCTGCTCGCCGCCGCCCAACTTTTGCCTACGCTGGAACTGAGCCAGTTGGGGTTGCGGAGCGGCGGTCTAAGCTACGTGGATGTGACCAGCTTCAGTTTGCGGCCGCTGCTGATCCATTGGACGCTACTGCCCTCTTACGGCCTGCGCGATCTGAGCGTAGTCTTTTCCACGCTGGGGTACACGGAGTTTGTCGCCTATGTGGGGGTGGTGGGGCTGCTGCTGGCGCTGGTCGCGTTGGTCAGCAGTTTGCGGGAGACGGCGGGGAAACGGGTCTGGACAGTTGGTCACTGGCCATTGGGCGCACTGTGCGGAATCTCTTTCGCAGGACTGGGCCTTTTCCTGGCGTTAGGCCGGTGGAACCCATTTTCGTTTCTCTTCTACCATGTGATCCCCGGCTATGATCTGTTCCGCACGCCGGCCCGGTGGATGATGCTCTATACGCTGGGGATGGCCGTGCTGGCAGGCGTTGGGACTGAGTGGCTGTGGCGCAGATTGAGAGGCGCAGACGGCCGTAAGGCGGTCTCCCCGCGCTTGTTTCACGCCGCCGGCGCGGCGCTGATTGCGGTCCTGGCGCTCGATCTGCTTCTGGCCGCGCGGGCGCTCCCGCACACAGAGCCGACTGCGCCCCAGGCCGTCTACGACGTGCGAACCGCGTCTGCCCACCTGCTGACGGAGCCGCGGCGAGCGCTTCACCCGGCTGCCGCGGGGCGGCTGCTCAGCATCAGCGATATCACGTTCGACCCGGGAGACATGTCCGACTGGCGGCGCATCCTGCGCGGCGGCGCGCGTCCGCAGCTCAGCGAGGCCGCCTTCAGGGAGTTCGTCATCGCGCTCAAGTCACAGGAGATCCTGGCGCCGAACTTGTCGCTGCTTTGGCGCATCCCCACTGTGGACGGATTCGACGGGGGCGTGCTACCTCTGCAGCGTTACAACGCTTTTCTGTCGCTGCTGATTCCGCCGGATGATCTGGTGCCTGACGGACGTGTGCGGGAACAGTTGCAAGCGGTCCCACGCAGTGACATTCTCGAACTGATGGACGTCCGCTTTGTAATTACCGACAAGGTACGTGATTTGTGGTTTGACGGTGTCTATTACGACCGTCAGATTGGCGCAGAACTTGAAGCCAGTGGCGCGAGTGATCCGGCCGGTGAAGGATCTGGTGGCGGGGATCCACTAACGATTGACATGCCGCACAGTTTTGAGGCGACCGCGGTGGCTGTCGTCGGCTTTGTAATTTCAGACTCGGACGGCTCCCAGGCTGGCGATGCCAGTCTGCCGCTGGCGGAGATAACGGCGCTGGTTGGTGGTGAGCGTCTCGCCATCGGGCGGTTGCGCACGGGGCGTGAAGGAGGCGCCTTTGTAGCGGTGGAACTCCGATCGGCGTCTGAAGACAACGGAGACGCTCCCATCGTTTTCCGCAGTGAGGAGACGGGCCAGCAGGCGTATCTGGCCCGCTTTGCGCTGCCGGAAGCCGTCAGTCCGGAGCAACTGGAGATCGCGTTGCAGGAGAATTCCGCCTCCACCGGGCTGGTGGTGCAGGCGGTCACGCTCATTGACGAGCGTACCAATACGTTCGTGCCGCTGCTTCCCAGCGACCGCGGCAGCTTTCAGCGCGTACATAGCGGCGACGTCAAGATTTACGCGCGGCTGGGGGGCAGTGGGCGGGCGCAACTGGTCGAGACGGTGCGGCATGTAACAGCGCCGGAGGAGGCTGTGACAGTGCTGCGCGAGCTCGCGACGGTAGGCGCCACTCAGCCGGCGGTCGTCGAGGCCAGCGCCGAGGCGGTGGCGGCCTGGGGGCTTGCGGACCAGGGAGGTTCAGCGGCAGCCAGGGGGGAGGTGACGATCATCTCGTACGCGCCCGAGCGGGTTGTCGTCAACGTCAACTCCGAACGGCCGGGGTTTCTCGTATTGAAGGATGCCTACTATCCAGGCTGGCGCGCCGCGGTGAACGGCGAGGCGGTGGATGTCGTCCCGACCAATGTTCTGTTTCGCGGCGTACCGGTGCCGGCCGGCGAGAGCGAGGTCGTATTCTCTTACCTGCCGACTACCTGGCAGACCGGTCTGCGGCTCAGCCTGGCGGGCGGGCTCATCTGGTTGGCGCTGGCGTGGTTGACTTACGGCCGCGCGCGGCGGAGGAAACGCTAAATCGTCTGCTTCGCGGCGTATTACGCTGTAATGTATAATCGAAGGACGGAATTTCTTTTGCAGCGCTGAGAGTCGACGATTCGTTTCCAGTCGTCCGTCCTTCACGGCTCGACGAACGGTCAACCGGAAACCAGTGCATGTATTTCAGGCCCGAAACCGGACGTGATCAACGTATTCAACCGCATCGTCGTCGTTGTGCTTTGGCTGGTTCTGCTGGCTGGCATTGTCTATACGACGATTTTTCCAGACATTACATTTGGGGCGCTCGTGGGCAGTCTGTCGCTGGCCCAGGCGTTTCTGCGCGTGCAGCAGCAGGCGAACAGCATGAATTTCCTGATCGGCCAGGTTGCGGTGGGCTTCGTCGCGGTACTTATTTTCGGCAGCCTGCTGTGGTTGGAGCTGTGGCCGCATCGCCAGCGCGGGGTGCGCATGAAGACGGTGAAGGGCAGTTCGGTGGAGTTGGATACAGAAAGTATCGCACGCCGTCTGACCTGGCACCTGGACCAGCTCGCCGATGTGATTACAGTGTTTCCGGACGTGAAATCCCGCGGCAATGCGGTTGACATTCAACTGGAGGTTGAGACCGCGCCGGATATCGACGTGCCGATGAAGACGGACGAGGTGGTGGAATCGACGCGGGATATCATCGAAGAGGATATGGGTTTGCGGCTCGGAAAGTTGGACGTGCGCATGCGCCATCTGCCTTTTGAGGATGAGTGGGAAGCGTGAAGTTGAGTGCCATTCTGGAGAGCCTGCTGTTCGTGGCGGGGGACCCGGTTACGCCTGCGCAGCTTGCCCAAGCGACGGGCTGCCCTGAAGTGGAGGTGGCCAAGGCGCTGGCCGCCTTGCAGCAGGCGTATGAGGAGGAGAATCGGGGCCTGCGCTTGCAGCGCCGCGACGGCCGCGTTCTGCTTGTCACCAATCCCGCCGCGTCGCAGGTGGTAGAGGATTTTCTCAATCTGGATTTGAGTGTTCAGTTCAGCGCGCCGGCACTTGAGACCTTGGCAATCATCGCTTATCTTCATCCGGTGACGCGGGCGCAGGTAGAGGCGGTGCGGGGCGTAGACTGTTCGGGCGTTCTGCGCAATCTGCTGCAGCAGGGTCTGGTGGAGGAGTTCGACCGTTTGGAAGGGCCCGGCCGGCCGATCCGCTATGCCATTACCGACCAGTTCATGCAGCATTTCGGCCTGACCAGCCTGGAGGAGCTGCCCCCCTTGGAGAGCGATGGGGAGGAATTTCCTGCGGAGTTGGCGCAGGGGTTGAGACGATTCCCACCTAGCCGGTAGACGTTGCTTCCACCGTTTTGCACGGCCCTGTTGCAGAAGAGTCAGGCTTTTTGCCCATTCGCTTCACCCCCCACGTTTCCCGTTAACCGTTGCGCAATCCACTCCGGAAGGCGCGTCATGCGGCCGTCGCCGTCGACGCAGGTGTGGCGCGTGTGGCCGTCAGCGTAGACGGCGCCGGTGTGCGGGTTACGGATTTCGTAAGCAAACTCGACCTGCCGGCTGCGCAGCAGTTCCAAGCGCGTGATGACCTGGACGGCGTCACCGAAGCGGATGGCGTTGCGGTAGCGGCACTGCAGGTCGGTTACGGCGAAGTTGTAGCCGGCGCCGGCGATTTCGGTATAGGGCATCCCGGCCGCTGCCATCCAGGCGACGCGGCCGGCCTCGAACCAGACAGCATACTCACTGTGGTGGACGACGCCCATCTGGTCGGTTTCGGCGAAACGGACGGTAATTTCGAGAGGAAAGGCGGCGTATTCAGGCTTGTCCATCGGCATCGGTCAGGGGATTATCGATTCTGTGTGGGTTGTCCCGGATCCAACGTTGAAAGGCACTCGACCATGAGGCGTTGGGAGCGGGAGGTCGGGTCACTTGGGGTCTCCGAAAAGCAGGCGCTCTTTCTCTTCCCTCCAAAACGTGAGATCGCCCACTTGCGCCATGATGTATAGGTCGTAGTTGTCGGCTGCATATTCGCTTTCGGCGTAGAGTCGTTCACCTTGAATGACTTCGAAGGTAAAGAAGGGGTCGGCGCATTGCAGATTGACGAGGACGACGCTCGTCGCACCTAGTAGATCTTCTAACGCCAGCTCCAGCAAGGCCTCTGTCTTCGAGTTGAATTCTGTTCCCGGCAGCGGCTTCACGCCCAGATCCACATCGGAGGGGCCGGGGGCAAGGACAACGTCCGGATCGTCCAGCCAGGCCAGCATCTCCTTGGCGCGGCTGCCGAAGCTATAGAGGATGGCGACGCCGTGCTGCTGGCAGATTGCCTCCAGCGCGGTGCGTTTTTGGTTGGTGGCTGGCCCAGACGGCCGGTTCCTTTCGGCTTCGGTGCTCATGGGTCTCTACATATGAATTGCTTGGCCCTCAACGCCGTGGGCCGCTTCCATTACCACTTCGGCCAGGGTCGGGTGGGCATGCACGTTGTGCGCGATCTCGGCGGGCGTGAGCTCCATCATCTGCGCCAGGGACAGCTCGGGCAGAAGTTCGGTTGCATTGGGGCCGACGATGTGGGCGCCGAGGATTTCGCCGTATCTCTGGTCGGCGACGATTTTGACGAAGCCGCTGCGCACGCCTTGCGCCTGGGCGGCGCCATTGGGCATGAAAGGGAACTTGCCCACGTTGACGGGATGGCCGGCCTCCTGCGCTTCTGCCTCGGTCAAGCCAAGACTTGCGACCTGGGGAACGCAGAATGTGCAGCGGGGCATAAAGATGTAGCGCTCGGCCGGGATCGGGGTCGTCGCGTGGCCGGCGATGCTTTCGGCGGCGACGATCGCCTGGGCGCTGGCCACATGGGCCAGCGGCATTTTGCCGGTGCAGTCGCCAATGGCGTAGATGTTGTCACGGCTGGTGCGCATATACTCGTCGATTTCGATGAAGCCATCCTGGTTGAGGGCAACACCGGCGGCGTCAAGACCGACTTCTTCGGTATTGGGTGAGATTCCGATCGCCACCAGAACCTTCTCGGCTTCAATTGTCTGGGCGCTCCCGTCGTTGACGTTCTTGACGGTTACGGTGACCGACTTCTCGCCGACTTCAAAGTCTTCGGTGCGGCTCGAAGTCAGCACTTTGATGCCGCGTTTCTGGAAGGCTCGCACGACCTCCTGTGCGACGTCGGCATCTTCCAGCGGCAAGGCCTGGTCCAGCATTTCGACGATCGTCACCTGTGCGCCGTAGGTGGCGTAGATGTGGCTCAACTCCATGCCAATCGGTCCCGCGCCCACCACCAGCAGGGAGTCGGGGACTTCGTTCAGACGGATGGCATGGCGATACTGCAGAACGCGTTCGCCATCGGCTTCGACGCCGGGCAGGTCGCGGGCACGGGCGCCGGTGGCGACCACGAAGCTGGCGGCAGTGACGGTACGCGGCTCGCCATCCGGGTTGAGCGGCCCAGCGCTGACCTGAAGGGTGTTGGCATCGATGAAGCGGGCATGTCCCTCGATTACATCGATTTTGTTCTTGCGCATCAGAAAGCCAACGCCCTTGGTCTGGCGGCCTACGATCTGCAGGGAGCGATCGACGGCTGCGCCGAAGTCCACCTGCAA
Source organism: Caldilineaceae bacterium (assembly GCA_958295845.1). Lineage (GTDB taxonomy): Bacteria > Chloroflexota > Anaerolineae > Caldilineales > Caldilineaceae > Bin5. Next base: position 698,601 of record OY282376.1, on the reverse strand, counting down.
ATTGTCAAAGGTGAGGCCGAATTCCTTCGCATGCTGCAGCGTGTCCAGGACTTCGGCGCTCTTGATGAGCGCCTTCTTGGGGATGCAGCCCCAATTCAGGCAGACGCCGCCCAGGTGCTCGCGTTCGATGAGTGCAGTCTTCAGATTCAGCTGCGCGGCGCGAATCGCGGCCACATAGCCGCCGGGACCTGAGCCGATGACGATCAGATCATAGTCAAAATTGCTTGCCACAGATGCCTCCACTAACTCCAGTTGCCGGTGGCCGATGATCACCGGTCACTGCGGTGAACTGAATGATTATCCGCTGTCGTTACGCGCCCCAGTTTTCCAGTCGCCTCACCACATCTGCCAGGAAGCTGTCGGCGCCGAAGCCGTCCAGGATGCGATGATCAAAGGCAAGGCTCAGGTAACACATCGGGCGGATGGAGATGGTATCGTCGGCGCTGGGCAGAAGCGGATCGGCAGGGGCGCCGCCTGTGCTGCTGCCGCTGTTTACTACTGCTCGTTTGCTGATTTTGCCGACTCCCAGAATGGCTGCCTGGGGTTGATTGATGATGGGCGTGCCGAGAAGGCTGCCGCTTGTCCCATGGTTGGTGATGGTGAAGGTACCGCCGCTCACTTCGTCCGGCGCCAGTTCGCCGCTGCGGGCGCGGCCGGCCAGATCGTTGACCGTACGCGCCAGCCCCTGTAGATTCATTTCATCGGCGTCCCGGATCACGGGTACAACCAGCCCGTCGGCCACGGCTGCGGCGATGCCCACATGGATGCGCTGGCTCAGCGCCAGTCCTGCGTCGGTCCAACGGCTGTTCACGGTCGGGTTTTCGCGCAGCGCGGCCGCGACCGAAGCCACAAAGTAGGGGGTGAAGGACAGGTTGACTCCCTTCTGGGCAAACGCCTCTTTGTGGGCCGCTCTGTGGCGCACAACGGCGGTCATATCGGCCTCGAAGATCGAAATAACGTGGGGGCTGGTGCGTACGCTGCGGCTCATGTGTTCGGCGATCGCGCGCCGCATGTTGGAGAGGGGCTGCAGCAGTTCGTCTTCACCGGGGGCGACGCCGACAGGGGGCAGTGTTGAGGACGGTGCTGCGGGCAACTGTTGTTCACGCGTTTCGATAAAGGCCAGCAGGTCCTTCTTGGTGACGCGCCCCTGGCGCCCGCTGCCGCGCACTTCGTTCAGGTCGATGTTGTGTTCGGCGCTGATGCGGGCGACGACAGGGCTGACGAAGTCGCGGCCTTCCGGTTTCGCGTCTGATGCTGCCTCACGCGTACGCCGGGAAGCGAGTGCCGGTCGGTCGGTCTCTTTGGCCGACACCTCTGTTGCTCCCGGTATTACTGCCAATGTTTCTGCCGGGCCCTCGACCGCCTCGTTGATCTCTTCATCCTTGTCACCGATGTAGGCGATGACAGAGCCCACCTGAACCGTTGTTCCCTCGGCGGCCAGGATCTTGAGCAGGATTCCGGCGGCGGGCGCGGGCACCTCAGCGTCGATTTTGTCGGTGGTGATGTCGAGCAGCGGTTCCTGCCGCTGCACCGGTTCCCCAGGCTGTTTGAGCCAGCGGGCGACGGTGCCTTCGAAGACGGTCTCGCCGAGCTGGGGCATCTTCACTGGAGTTGGCATGGCTGGCGCTCCAACTGCATTTTCGAGTTACCGGACCTATCTTTCCAGTTCCTGGCGGCTTTCGGTACAGGAATCAACCAAGTTCAGTCTGCCAAAGACTGAAAACCGTTTAGACCATGGGTTTTTGGCGCTGGACAAGCTGTACGGTCACCTGCCAGGGATCGCGCAGGAAGCAGAGCTTGTCTCCTGAGGGGGTGTTGTTGATCTCGCCGTCGGGCGTGGCGCCGGCCTGGATCAGACGATCGCGTTCGCTTTCCATATCATCTACGCTGAAGGCAAAGTGCAGGTTGAAGGGATTGATCTGGGCAAAGTCCAGGTGCTCCATTTCTTCATTGCTGTACAGTTCTACCATGCTACCGTTGTTGTCGTAGACAAAATTCATGTATGGGGGAACATCGCCGGCGGAGACGATTTCCAGTCCCAGATGCTCTTTCCACCACTGTGCCTGCTCGCGGACGTTAGGTACGTTGATTGCAACATGTTCAAGATTCATTGTTGTGCTCCGTAAATGGATGTTTGATGGGAGTGAGAACGGTTAATATGTGTTGTCGATACCTAGTTTGTTTAGCGGCCAGCAAGACAGAAGTGCGGCGGGCAATACGTACTTTTCCTATAGGCGCGCCTTGCAAGGCGCAGTCGTTCTTCGTGTTCTGTATGCAGTTGCGAACCGGCTTCCGTTTCGCAGATGCGTGTGAAGATCTTGAAGTGGAACGGATTTCAATTTCAGTTGTAGTTTACCACAGCCGACGCTTTCGGTAGGCAGTTCTGCGACGCCTGTGAACAGTCGCTGCGCCGCCATGACGGGATACCGCTGCGGGTCGAGCTGATTGGGGCGTTGCGGGAGGATACTGCCCGCACAAGGGGGCCGCCGGCGACCGACAGACCAGGGCCTTCCTTGTTGTTCCTGGCCTGCAAGCATCCATGGATCAGAGTCGCAAGACCGAATGATTGTCTTACAGATGGTTCGTGGGATGCCAACCGAAGCATAGGTCTGCCGCTGTGTTCATGCGCCGGCGATGCGTTCAAAACGGGTTGGCTCCCGCTCCATCTCGGCCTGTACGAAACGCTGCAGCAGGGTCGATTTGATTGCGGCAAAGGCGGGATCATCCCAGCGGTTGCAACGCTCCTCCGGATCTTCCTGCAGGTCGAAAAGCTCCCCGTATGCGTGGCCCCGGTAGACAGTGAGTTTATAGTGCTGGTCCACAAGCGTACGCAGGTGCAGCGCGGTGGGCTGGTGGCGATTCTCGACGAGCACGTGGTCGCGTGCTTCAGTGGCCGCGCCGGTCCAAACGTCCAGCTGATCGGCGCCCTGCATCTGGCCCGGGATGTCGATACCGGCCGCGTGCAGGAAAGTGGGCGCCAGGTCGACCAGCGATTGAAGCGAATTGCTTACTGCGCCGGCGGGGACCTGGCCGGGCCAGCGCACCAGAAAGGGCAGACGGATCAGGTCTTCGTAATGGAAGGCGCCCTTGGCGGTGAGCCCGTGCTGGCCGAGAAAGTGGCCGTGGTCGGTGCTGAAAACGATGAGTGTATTGTCGGCAATGCCCAGTTGATCCAACCTGTCCAGAATACGGCCTATCTCGCGGTCCATGAGGCTGACCATGCCGTAGTAGATAGCCATGTCTCTGCGCAGGGCGTCCGGTTCATGCAGGTGGCTGTTGAAGCCGTGATTGCCGAAGGGCGACTCCTGCCAGGCGGAAAAGTCCGGTTGACGCTGCTGCGTTTTGGCAAAGTGGGGCGGCATCGCATCGAGTTCGCCCGGCTCCAGGGCGCCCGGTTGCATTGCATCGGGATCGTACATGGACGCCCACGGTTCGGATACGAGGTAGGGCGGATGGGGATCGTGGAAGCTGCTCCAGAGGAAGAAGGGCTTGCTGTCGGCGGCGCTGCGCTCGATGGCCGCGATCGTGCGTTCGGCGGTCCAGACGGAGTAGTGGTATTCCTCAGGCAGGTCCCAGGCGTGCTCTCGCTTGGCCGCACTGGGGTCGGGGGGCCAGGACTGGAAGAAGTCCTGCCAGTTGGAGAGGCCATTTTCCTCCATCCAGATGCCGTAATGTTGACCGGCGTGGGCTTCGTCGGCGTGGTTGCGCGCCACTTCTACGTGTTGAAAGCCGTACCAAGGTCCATGGAACTCGCGCCAGAAGTCGAGGTCGCGCAGTGTGGGCTGGCACTCGAGGGATGTCTGTTCGGGGCGCGAGGCGAGCGGCTGAAAGTGGGCTTTGCCGATCAGGGTGGTGTCGTAGCCGTGCTGGTGCAGCAAGTCGCCGACGGTTGGCACATCTTCGCCCAGTTTTACGCCGATGGTCCAGCAGCCGTGCCAGGCGGGGTACTGGCCGGTGATGATCGATGAGCGCGACGGTGAGCAGACGGGATTGTTGCAATAGGCGCGGTCGAAGCGGGCGCCTTCGCGGGCGAGCCGGTCCAAGGCGGGCGTGTGGATGTGCGGATTGGTTACGCCGAGGGTTGAGAAATGCTGCTGGTCGCTGGTGATCAGCAGGATATTCGGCGTTGCTTTCTCTTCGTTTGTCGGGCTCGATTGGAGTGGAGTGGACACGTTTAGCCGCCTCGGAATCGACAGTCGCAATTTTCCGGGAATCCTATCATAGGCTGCCTACGCGCGCTAGTTAGGCGTGCATAGGCGTGCATCTCAGATTTGGGGTAGGAACAGTCTGGCGGGGAGACTTTGCAGGAGGTGGCAGGGACTATCTGCCGGCTCTTGGAGAGATACAGGGCAGGGGCCAGGCTTGGCTTTAGCGGGGCCTATGGGGGGTGGCGACGACGATGGTTGAGGCGCGCGAGGGCAGGCACAAGGCCTGCCCCTACCGGTCCGTTGGGGGGGTAATACTGTTGGCTAGACATCTTGCTGGGGAAGAATACACACGGTGGCTAGCCAGGGCGGGGCGTTGCGGGGGCGCAGCCCCTGCACAAGGGAGGGCCGAAGGCCCGAACGCCCAAAACTGCAGTGATCAGTGGTCAGTGGTTAGTGGTCAGTGGATGGTTGCCGGAGATTGGAACGGGAGCTGACGGTGGCTTGATTGCAGCAAGAGGTGTTGGAGAGTTCACCCTCATTTTGGGATGCACGCCGCCAGTCTGGATAGCGGTTGCGGGGCGTACTGCTGTGCTATACTTATTGTGTCTGACCTCAGTGGCCGGCGACCGGTGCCGCTGGGTCTACGGCCTTTTTTGATCGCTGTTCACTCCATTTTTGCTACCCACCCTAAGAAACTAACAGAACCTCATCGAGCGAGGAGATGATGACACAGACTATTTTGGAAAGTGTGCAGGTCCACTGGCAGGACCTGCGAGGACGCACCTATGATCTGATGGATGTGCTGGCCGATGTCGACCTGAACGCCCGGCTACCCTTCCCCGAATCCCAGAACATCCTATATCAATTTTACTGCATGTTGGGCACGCAGGAGAGCTGGCCGCCGGTGTTGCTGGAAGGTGGGATGACGGGCTGGGATTGCAGCCTGCAACCGGCGCCTGCCGGCGAGGTGCTGCCGGTTGAACGGGTGCGGCGGGGGATGGAGGCGGCAGACGAGGCCTTGCTGGCCGCTTTCGAAAAGGTGGACTGGCTGCAGGTCTTTGAGAATGGCTCGACGCCGCTGGCCGGTTACTACCGGCTGGTAGAACATGAGGCCCATCACCACGGCCAGTTGATCAATCTGATTTACGCCAACAACCTCCCCATTCCGGAGAGTTGGGCGGACTCCTGGGCGCTTACGCGCGACGAATAGGGTCTTTCGGGGCGGTGCCGCTGCGCGAGTTGCAGGGCCCCTTGCAAGCGCTGGTAGTCTGGTCAGGCGGCGACAGTGTACACAAAAGGAGCGGCAGTCTCACGTGGAAACTGCCGCTCCTTTTGTTGTTCCAGACCTATTGGACGCGGTGCCGTCAGCTCTTGACTACAGCGGGCAAATGGGATCCGCTACTGAAATAACAGGAACGAGATTGAGGCCCAGGTGGCGCCCTCCGCCCCTGTTCCGACCAGCAGTGCCCATTCGCCATCCTCGCTGTAACCGAGTGTATTGTAGGTTTCGCCGTCGGTAACGAAGCCGACGATGGGCGCCTCCAGAGAGGGCCCGCCGCGCAAACGCAAGCGGCCGCCCTGGCCGGTTTCAATAGTAGCGCGGCCCATCTCCACTCTCAACTCTATGTCCCGCAGCTCCACCAGAGAGGCTGCAATCCAGACCGGGTCCTCGATATTGGGGAAGAAGATAGCAACCCAATGCTCATCGGAGCTGAACCCGGCCACAGGATAGGCTTCACCGACAGCGACGCCTGCCAGAACCTCGGCGATGGTTTCCGGCTTGCTGCGCACGCGCAGGGCACGGGTTGTAACGATTGCCAGGTGTGTGGTGACATCGCCAACCTCGAGAAGGGGCGCGTCGGTCGGCGTCGTGACGGGCACGGCCTCTTCTGCGTCCTCCTGTTCGTCGGAGATGGACATTTCGGTAAACGTCACCGTAAAGGCCGGGCTGATCGGCGCGCCATCTTTCACCACCGGCATATCGGTGCCTGGAAACTCGAAGACGTCGAAGACGCCGCCATCTGTATGGAGCATAGCATAGAGAGTCTCGGTGGCGGCATCGACAACTATATCTATAGCCAGGTCGGTCGTGACCCCGGGCTCCAGGTGAGCCTGCCCGATGATTGGCCCGAAAGAGCCGGCATCGTCGGCATGAATGACAACCCAGCCTTCCACTGGAACGACAGCTTCTGCAACGGTGACTTGACCTTTGAGCACTTCCTGAGAGTGGACGGTGAGGCTGGGTTCCAGGTCGGCGATGCCCATCGCTTCATCGTCGGTCTTCTCCTCGTCGGCGGCCATCTCGCCGTCGTCGGCTTGCTCTTCGGCCACTGCATCTTGCGTCGCGTCTTCGAGTTCAGCGGCGATCTTCCCGTCTTCAGGGACGGGCAGGGCAGCGGCATCTCCGTCCAAGGACACATCTTCGGCCCAGATCCAGCCGATTGTCCCTACATCCGGCACCTCCACTTTCAGCCAGCTGTCTTCGTCGGTCCGTCCGATCACGGTGATGACGTCATTCTTGAGTAGACCGGCGATAATAGGCGACTCTGCATTGGCAGCCTGGCGCACCCGCAGCGCGTTGACATTCACGGTTGCAACCAAGGTCACCATTTCCGGCTCGGCCGGCTCGGCGGCTTCTTCCACAGGAGGGGGCGCCGCAGGTGTCAGGATCTGCGTGATGTCTCTTTGGAAGGGGTAGCAGCTGCTAATCAAGAGGGGCAGAATTGCCATTGCCCAGAACGACAGGACGCGAAAGCGAATCGGCATGGTTCCTCCCAAGCTGGCGAATGCCCGCCGCCCGCTGCGATGGGCGGGGACTCGGGGGCGGAGTCGGGAACAGGTGCAAAGCCTACGGTAGAGGCGTTGTGTGATCATTTGGAACTTGAACCGCGCCCTTCGAGAAGGAGGCGGATTAAATAATTATGGCACGGCGAAATCTTGGCTGTCAAATGATTTCGGCCTGTCTCCTTATCCGAAAGCATACCGAAATGGGGGTGAATGCGGGGCGCGATTGCTACGCTTGGTGGGTTTCAACTTGCGGACGCGGGTCGGGAGGGCGAAACAACGGGCGCAATTTCACTGATGAACCGGGAGGCGCGATCTTCTCTGTGATGGCCGGAAAAACCGTTTGACAGGCAGTGCGCGCCTGCTTATACTGGGCGCGATTAGGCTAGCAGAGGCCCTACTACTCTGCTCCAGCCGCGGCCCAGCAGCCATTGTTACGCTTCCGGCCAAACATCGCTCAAGAGTGGTATATCAAGATTCGTGCCCGCCTCGCTTGGCCACTGACAATGCGTCCCTTTCGAACACGTTCAAAGTTAGCTCTTTCGCGGCGGCCTGTTCGCGGTCCGAGCCGATGATATCCTTGATCACAGTTACGCCCTCTCGGAGGATCCCATGACGACAGTACGCGACCGGATGTGGCTCTGGGCCCATGAGGCCGGCAGCCATGACAAAGAATGGGCTATCGGACGCCCGTCGCGCATTACGCCGGTGGAGGCCGCATTCTATATGAACGTGCCCAATATGATAATGGTGCGCTACCATGACAGACCGGAGATGCCGTTTGACCAGTACGCAGTTCCTTTTCGGAGGTTGAAGGAGGTCTTCTGGTCGGTGGTGGGTGGCGCAGGGCGCTCTTCTGACAGGGAGCGCAGGCATGTTCTGGAGCTGGCGGCGCGCAATCCGAACATGGTCGGCGTTTTCATGGACGACTTCTTCGGGCAGCCCGGGAATGGGGGCGATCTGGGCGTTCTTTCGGTAGAGGAACTGCAGTCGCTGCGCAGCCAGTTCGTGGTAAACGGACGTAGGTTGGGGCTGGGCGTCACCCTCTATACCTATCAGTTGGATATGCCTTTGGAACGTCATCTTGCTCTCTGCGACTGGGTCTCCCTCTGGACCTGGATAGAGCCGGACCTGAAGGAGCTGGAAGCGAACATGACGCGTTGTGAAGAGATCGCGCCTGACAGCCGCAAACTGCTGGGCCTGTATATGTACGACTATGGACAGCGCCGGGCAATGCCGGTGGAGTCGATGCAAATGCAGTGCGAAACGGCCCTGCGCTGGCTGCACGAGGAACGCATCGCGGGGATGATCTTTCTGGCGAGTTGCATCTGTGATCTTGAGCTGGAGGCGGTGGAGTGGACGCGGGATTGGATTGCCAGGGTGGGTGGTGAGGCGCTTGGATGACAGTGGAAGGGGCCCTATTCAGAGACGACCCTGAGCGCATTTGCCTGTTGTCGCGTTCGGGATATTGACATCCGGCGACGGGGGAATCGTCTCATCTTCGTACGGACATGTTATATTTACTTTTATTGGAGAGTACAGGAAGCAGTTCCCTACCAGGTTAACGCCTTGGGGAGTTGCGCCATACCCCGAATCATCAAACAGCGTTGGATTCGTGACAATTTTCAGCGATCTGCGCGCGGTCTGGGATTGGGCATCTGTTATGGAGGCAGAGAATGACTACATCGGCTGAAATTCAGGTACACAATGCACTGCTCGATGATCCACAAGCGATGCGCAGGCAAATGGCAACCGACGGCTTTTTGTTCTTTCGCGGGCTGCTGCCCGCGGATGAGATCGTGGCTCTGCGGCGCAAGATCTTAGAGGTCTGCGACAGCTACGGCTGGATTGCGCCTGGCACAGAGCTGATGGCCGGCATCGCCGACCCTTCGGCGGATGGCATGGAGCCTTTTTGCGGCGTCGGTGTGCCGCCGGAAGCCTACGGCGACGTGCAGCGCCTGGAGTCTTTCCACCGTCTCGCGCACAATCCGGCCGTGGTCGATATGCTTGGGCAACTGTTTGACGAGAGCGTACTGGTACATGCCCTCAAGATCGCGCGCCTGATGATCCCGGCGAAGGGCAACGCGCCGACGCCGGCGCACCAGGACCACATCTTCATTCAGGGTTCAAAGACTGTCTATACCTGCTGGATTCCGCTGGGGGACTGCCCGCGGGAGCTGGGCGGGTTGAGCGTGCTGCGGGGTTCGCACAGGCTGGGCGTCCTGCCTGTAAGGGCGGCAGAGGGCGCTGGCGGCCGCCATGTCATTTTCAGTGATGATGTACCGCAGGAATGGTTCGAGACCGACTTCCAGGTCGGCGACGTGCTGGTTTTCCATAGCCTGACCGTCCACAAGTCGATTCCGAATCGGACAGAGAACCAGATCCGGCTGTCGGCGGATTTCCGCTATCAGCCGCCCTCATTGCCGATTGAAACGAAATCTATCACGCCGCACTGTAATGTGCTCCCCTGGGAAGAGATTTACGCTGGTTGGGAGTCGAAGGACTTACAGTATTACTGGGAGCAGTACGATCTTGACTTCCAGGAGCATGACGACTCGCTGGTTGCGGTCCAGGAAGGGTGAGTGACTGACAGCAATAAGTGAGGAGCGGGAGATAGTGCATGTCGACACCGATTGGGTTGCATCCTGAAAATCCCCGTTATTTTTTGTACAAGGGCAAGCCGCTGGCGCTGATTACGGCGACCGAGCATTACGGCGCGGTGATCAATCGCAACTTCGACTACATTGCCTATCTGGACGATGCTGCCGAAAAGCGGCAGACGTTGAGCCGCTGCTTTCTCCTCTTCCGTGAGCTGCAGGTGTTCGATCCGGCTACACAGGTGAAGCCGATCAATCCTCATTCGCCGTGCAAGCCGTTGCCGGGCGAATATGTAAGTCCGTGGCTGCGCAGCGGACCCGATTTTGCCACGGACGGTTATCCCAAGTTTGATCTGGACCGGTGGAATCCGGAATATTTCGAGCGCTTGCACGGCTTTCTGGCGGCGGCGCAAGAACGGGATGTGATCATCGAGCTTACGCTTTTCAGCAGCACCTACAGCGACGCGGTGTGGGGGCTGAACCCCTTGAACATTCAGAACAACATCAACAGCGTGGGCGACATTCCGTGGCAGGACTACATATCGGGCCGGGACAGAGCGCTGACGGCGCGGCAGATGGCCTACGTCAGCAAGGTGGTCGAGGAGGTGAACGGTTACGACTGTTTCTACTTTGAGGTCTGCAACGAGCCGTTTACAGCCATAGCGGGCATGCTGCCTGAGACCGAGTTCGCCACGCAGGCCGAGGTGGACGGCTGGCAGGAGGCGGTGCGGGACCAGATCCTGGCGACAGAGGCAGGGCTGCCCAAGAAGCATCTGATCTTCCAGGTGCCGGTCGAAAACTGGCGCACGGATACAGCACTGGAGCAGATCCTGGGAGAGGAGTCGGTCGACGCGATCAATCTGCATGACTACCAGCAGCTGACGTATAAGGGTTTGATCCTGGCGCCGCTGTCGCGTTTCATGCAGCGCGACCTGCGGCTGGCGCGCATCCAGCAGGTGTGGACAACGGTCCACGAGACGGGCAAACCGTTTGTTTTCGATGAGGACAACGCGGCGACGAGCTCGCTGGACGAGGAGTCGTGGATCGTGCACCGAAAACGGGCGTGGGCGACGGTCTGCAGCGGCGGCCACTACAACATGATCGACTTTTCAGTCCAGGCTGGGGGGCAGGAGGCGGGCACGCCGGCCTCGCAGGCGATGATCCGCAGCTGGATGAAGTATCTGTCGGCGTTCATTCACGGGGTCGATTTCGTGCAGATGGCGCCGCAGCCGGCGTTTGCCAGGGAGTCGCCGGACAATACGATGGCGATCGCGCTGACGCGGCCGGGGCGGGCTTACGTTATCTATGTGGCCGATCAACGCGAGGTGGATGACCCCACACTGGGGCAGCCCTGTCAGGGCCGCCTGGCGTTCACGCTGCCGGCAGGCAGTTTCTCGGCGCGGCTCTATTCCCCGGCGGAGGGAAGATACACGGGAGAGTCGCGGGACCTTGCCGGTGGTGAAACGGGAATCGATCTGGGGCCGTTCAGCCACGATATTGCGGTACACGTAGAGGCGGCAGGCTAGAGGTCAGCAGCCGGTGCGGGTATTTCCCAGCCGAGGAAGGAGTTGCGAGATGGAACTTAAACTTTCGTGCGCGGATTTCACATTTCCGCTACTGCCGCATGACGACGTATTGACGCTGATCGCGATGATGGGATTTCAGGGGGTGGATATCGGGCTGTTCGAGGACCGCTCCCACATCTATCCCAGCCACGTTATGGGCAATCTGGCTGCGGGGGCGCGGGATCTGACCAGGCGCGTCGAGGACAAGGGGTTGGAGATCGCGGACGTTTATTATCAGGCCTCCGGTCCGGGGTTGCCGGCGCTGGCGATCAACCATCCTGATGCGGAGGAGCGGCGCCAAGCGCGCGATCTGTTCCCGCGCGTGGTCGAGTTCACGCTGCGCTGCAACGCCTCCCATATCACGATCGAGCCGGGGCTGCCGTGGGAGGGCGAAGCGTACGAGACTTCGTTTAAGCGGGCGTGCGAGGAACTGGCTTGGCGGGTGGAGCTGGCGGAGGCGGCGGGATGTGTGTGCGCGGTGGAGCCCAACGTTGAGTCCCTGACGCGTACGCCGGAGCAGACGCATCGCATGCTGGAGACGACGCCGGGGCTGACGCTGACGCTGGATTATTCGCATTTCGCCTACCGGGAGATCAGCGACGATGTGAGCGAGACGCTGATCCCGCACACCTCCCATTTTCATGCGCGCGGGGGTCATAAGAATCGCTTGCAGTCTTTGATCCAGCACAATGTGATCGATTACCCGCGCGTGGTGCGGGCGCTGCGGGATTCCGGCTATGGGGGCTTCATTTGCGTCGAGTACGTGTGGGTCGATTGGGAGGGCTGCAACGAGGTCGACACGCTGTCGGAGACGATCCAGATGCGCGATCTGCTGCGGTCGGTGGATCTGAGCGAGTAGGCCGGATTGAAAGCGACAGCGACGGCTCTATGATTGTCGCGTGAGCACTCCAGATCTACACCTTCACACTTTGTTCCTGTTGGATAGTGAAGGGCGTATCCACGGGACACGTGAGCCGGGCTCGGAGCCGGGGCCGCGGTTTTCGCTGATTCGCGGCAGGACGAGTTGCGCGTGGGCTGTGCGGGCTGACGTGGCGCCGGAAGTCGCGGAGGAGCTCAACGGTCTGGCACGCACGGAGCCGGCAGTGGCGGATTTCCGCGACGCTCCTGTGCATGCTGAGCGGTACAGGACGCTGGTTGGCGGCGATGTATACTTCGGGCCAGCGTTCACTTTTCCCAAGACAGTCAAACAGCCTGATGACACGGTGCGCGTGAGTGCGTTGCCTATTCTTGCGCGCCATTTTTCTGGGTGGACGGCTGCTGAGATGCCGGGACGGGCGCCAATCGCGGCGGTCGTCGAGAATGGGCATGCGGTGAGCGTCTGCTTCTGCGCGCGGCGCTCGGGCGCAGCGGCAGAGGCCGGGCTGGAGACGGCGGCGGCGCACCGGGGGCGGGGGTTCGGCGTGCAGGTGACGGCGGCGTGGGCGCTGGCGGTGCGGGCGTCTGGGCGGGTACCGCTATACAGTACGTCGTGGGAGAATGGGGCTTCGCTGGCGGTGGCGCGCAAGTTGGGGCTGGTGGCGTATGCGTGCGGGTGGAGTTTGGGGTGAGGGGGAGTGAAACGAATAGCCCGGGATGGCTGGACTAAGAGCACGATAGCAGTAGGGTAGCACTCCCGCACATTCCGGTTTTCCAAGCATTACTGTTCAGACAGTTCCGCGTGCTGACTCTGACCAGCTTCAGTCAAATTCTGATCTGCACAACTTCGTCGCAGGATGCATCCCAGATTTTGGGGTGGTAGCAGTCTGACGGGGAGATTGTGCCGGCGGTGGCTGGAATTGTTTACCGGCTCTTGGCGTGAGGGAGGGCAGGCGCCAGGCCTGGCCTTACCGGGGCCTCTGGGGGGATGGCGACGACGATGGGTGCGGCGCGCGAGGGCAGGCACAAGGCCTGCCCCTACTGGAGCGTTGTTGGGGGGGTAAACACTGTTGGCTAGACACGATGCTGGGGAAGAATACACACGGTGGCTAGCAAGGGCGGGGCGTTGCGGGGGCGCAGCCTCCGCACAAGGGAGGGCCGAAGGCCGAACTGCAGTGGTCAGTGGTCAGTGGAAGGGCGATTCTGCGGGGATGAATTTGAGGACTGGACTTGGTCTAGTCGATGCCAGAGGTACAGGAGGGATCACCCCCATTTTGGGATGCACCCTCAACTCATGTTCCCTTGATAGATGTTGTTACCGAAGGCATAATGTGAGCAGGCCAGACAGAAGAGTGGCTGCGCGCAGGTGCTTCTGATCCGGCCGAAACGAAGATTACGAAGAATTCCCTGCCCCCGCCTTAACGCAGGAGAATCCAAATGCTTCTTGACGATTTGATTGAAGTCATTGAAATGCTGAGACAGCGAATTGCCAACCACGGCCCCACATTGAGTGTTAGTGAGGCGCGTACGCGGGCGGCGTTGATCGACCCGCTCTTGCAGGTCCTTGGGTGGGACACTTCGGATCCTTCAATTGTGATTCCGGAGTATGATGTCAGCGGTCGAAAGACTGATTATGCCTTGCTGGGGGAGAACAGTCTGCCAGCCGCCATCCTTGAAGCCAAGAAGCTTGGAGAACCGCTTCAATTGAAATTAGAGCAGATGAGTGATAACGCCATAAGGGTTGGCGTCAAGTTCGCCGGCATTACAGACGGCGACCAGTGGGAACTGTATGAGGTTCTCACACACGACGTGTTGGACGAAGGACGAATATTGAGTCTCAGGATTTCAGCCACGCCTCCCAACCTTTGTGCCCTCAAACTCTTGCACTTGTGGCGGCCTAACCTGGCTTCGGGTCAGGTTGAATCGGCAGGCGAGCCGGTAGCTGTACCTTCTTCTGGGGTTGATCCGGTCCCTCCTGTTTCTAAAACGATTGATTGGGTGCCGTTGTCAAAGTTCGTCGCAAAAAAGACAACGAATCGTCCAGGGTTGATTCGGTTTCCTGACGGCAGCGAACATCGGTTGCAGGTTTGGTATGACTTAGTTTTGCAGACAGTTGAGTGGCTCTGGTCCAAGGGGGCGTTGAACGTAGATAGTATTTCGACTTTCTCGACCTCGGACCGTCACTTGTTCCACACCGATGCAGTCCACCCTTCTGGAAAGCCTTTTTTCAGTCCTAAACCAGTCGCGGGAACACCTCTCATCGTTGAAACCAATATGAGCAGTTCTAGTTCTGCGAAAAAGACGAAGGCTCTGCTGAGTCGTTGCGGTCAGGATCTGTCGCGTGTGCACCTGAGTAGCGAGCGAAAGTAGCTCTATTTGCTCCGTTCGTCGCCCAGGTATCCTCAACCTTGGGAACTACGACTTCGTTTTCTCATTTGCCCCAATTCCGGGAACAGATTCCTCTTCTCCGCTCTTGAGACCCTCCCGCGCCTCAGCTATAATCTGGAGGGCAATAAGAGCGAATCCGGAGCCAACAGACAGAGGGATAACTCGTTGCGCGTTGTACTGATCAGCAAGGCGCTCGTTGTGGGCGCGTATCAGAGGAAGGCGGAGGAGATCGCGCGCTTGGGGGTGGCGTTGACGGTGCTGACGCCGCCGAGCTGGCGGGACCGGCGCGGGTCACAGAAGGCGGAACGGCTGCATACCCTTGGCTACGAACTGCGTACGATTCCCGTCCTATTTAACGGCGCTTATCATTTCCACTTTTATCCCACTCTGGTGAAGGCGTTGAGGGAGCTAAAACCGGAGGTTGTGCATGTGGATGAGGAGCCATACAATTTGGCTACGTTTCTCGCTGTGCGGGCGGCGCGGGCGGTGGGCGCGAAGCCGCTCTTCTTTACCTGGCAGAACCTGCACCGCCGCTATCCGCCGCCTTTCAACTGGTTCGAGCGCCTTGTTTTTCGCGGCTGTTCCCTGGCGATCGCAGGGAATGCAGAGGCCCGCGACGTTCTTGAGCGTAAGGGCTACAAGGGCGAGACCGTGGTACTGCCGCAGTTTGGCGTCGATCCGTCGATCTTCCGGCCGCGGGAAGGGTTGGAAGAGGTGGAGGGAGCGAAGCAGGACGAATCGCTTCACATTGGCTACGCCGGGGGGCTGTTGCCGGAGAAGGGGCTGGACCTGCTGCTGCGTGCGTGCGCCGGTCTGGACGGTGCGTGGCGTTTGACGCTGGTGGGCAGCGGGGAAGAGGCCGAAGCGCTGCGAAGACTGGCTTCCGAATGCGGCATCACAGACCGGGTCACGCTGGGCGTCAGACTGCCCAGCGGGGAGATGCCCGACTTCTATCGCTCGCTGGACCTGCTGGTGCTGCCCAGCCGCACACGGCCCAACTGGAAGGAACAGTTTGGGCGGGTCCTGATTGAGGCGATGGCCAGCGGGGTGCCGGTGCTTGGGAGCAGCAGCGGAGAGATCCCCAACGTGATTGGAGATGCCGGGGTGGTCTTCCCGGAGGGGGATGTGGAGGCGCTGCGGTCGCATTTGCAGCGGCTGATGCAGGATCGGGCGGTGCGCAGCCGTCTGGCTTCTGCGGGGAGGCAGAGAGTGCTTGCCCATTACACGATGGAAGAGGTTGCCCGCCAGACGGTAGCGGCTTACAGGGCGGTAGCCCATGGCCGCTAGCAGTTCATTGGAAGTTTCTGACTATGAGAGTCGTCGTCAACGCCCAACTACTACATACAAGAGGCGGATACCGGGGAGCCGGGGTCAGCAACTATTGCCGCAACCTGCTGACAGCGCTTGCGGACGAGACCGACGGAAACCAGGTGACGGCCTATGTTAACGACCGCGATTTTCGCTTCGCACAGAGGCATCCGGGGATGGAGCTGCGTTATACGCGCTGGCCGGCGGGCGATCCGGTGCCGCGCATTATCTGGGAGCAGACGGCGCTGCCGCTGGCCGCGATGACGGCGCAAGGGAACCTTGTGCACGGCCTGGTGAATACGCTGCCACTGGCGACGAGGGTGCCCGGTGTGGTGACGGTCCATGACCTCAGTTTTGTACGGATGCCGGAACGTTTCCCCCGTCTCAAGCGTTTCTACCTTGGGCAACTGTGCCGTGCCAGCGCCCGCCGGGCCCGGCGGGTAATTGCAGTCAGCAAGCAGACGGCGGCGGACGTTCGGGCGGAGTTCGGAGTCGACAGCCGGCGCGTGGAGGTGGTGTATAATGGGGTCGGCGAGCAGTTCAGGCCTCTGCCGGCTGAGGAGATCTCAAATTTCCGCGGCCTCATGGGGCTGCCGGAGAGATTCCTGCTTTACGTTGGCACGTTGGAGCCGCGCAAGAATCTACCCCATCTGCTGCGGACTTTTGCGAAGTGGCGGGCGGAGAGCGCAATCGGGCGCGACGTAGGGCTGGTGGTGGCTGGCGGCAAAGGCTGGCACTACCAGGAAATCTTCAGTCTGGCGGACGAGTTGGGCTTGACGGACAGACAGTCCGAGGGGGGGCCGTTGGTGCAGTTCCCCGGTTTCCTGCCGGAGCGAGACCTGTGCTTGTGGTACAACGCGGCCAGCGGATTCGTTTACCCCAGCCTGTTCGAGGGATTTGGTTTGCCGGTGTTGGAGGCGATGGCATCGGGGACGCCGGTCATCTGCAGCGACACGCCGAGCCTGAAAGAGGTGGCCGGAGACGCGGCGATGATCGTGCCGGCGCAGGACCAGGCCGCTCTCCAGAACGCGTTTGAGACCCTGTTTACGGAGCAGAACACCGCCACTGCGTTGCGAAAGCTAGGACTCCTGCAGGCGAGGAATTTCTCCTGGGAACGGGCCGCGAAAGAAACGATGGATGTATATGAAAGTGCTTTAAATGGAGGTTAGAGGACGGTACATAGCACGAGCAACATTTCGCACACCGCGGGCCACAGGCCACTGAATAGATGCCGATGACAACCGTGCAGATGAAACAGCGCCAAGGCCGCCGAACATCCCAACAGGCCCTCAACGGGCGGCGGACGAGCGGGGAGGCAACAGGATCGCCTGGCAGAAACTGGCTGATTGCCCTGCTCATTCGGGTCCCGTCGCGGTGGTGGCCAGCGCTACTGCGCATCAGCGATCTGATACTGATCGTTGCCGCGTTTGTGATGGCGTACTGGATGCGTTACCGGCTGCAGTGGTTCCTCACCGTGGATCCGGCGAACCAGACCGGACTGGTCACCTATATGCCCTTCGGGCTGGCGCTGGTTTTTCTCCTTTTCTGTTCATTCCAGTTCTCCAGAGTCTACGTATACCGGCGAGACCGCCTCTGGATCGAGGAGGTCTACGCGATCGCGAGCGCGACCACGATCGGCGTCGTTGTTTTGATTATTCTGAACCTGGCTTTCGGTCAACTTTCCTTCAGCCGCCTGATCTTCCTGTACTCGGCGGTGCTGGTCACGTTGCTGTTGGGAATCAGCCGGGCAGTGATCTACACGGTGCGGGGCTATCTGCGCAACCAGGGGATTGGTCTGGAACGTGTGGTGTTGGTGGGCGCGGGCGACGTGGGTTTGATGGTTATGCGTACGATTGCGGCGCGCCCAAGCCTCGGATACGAACTGGTCGGCTTTCTGGACGACGATCCCGACATCAATCAGACTGACATCGGCCGTTTTCAGGCGTTGGGCCCGTTGACCAACTTTTTCGACATCCTGCAGCACAATGACATCGACACGGCCATCATCTGCCTGCCTTGGCGGAGCCACCGCATCGTGGCGCGTTTGCTTCATCTGTGTGAGCAGAACGGAGTCACTGCACAGATCGTGCCGGACTTTTTCCAGCTGACGAAGAACCAGATGCAGGTGGAGCGACTGGACGGGATTCCGCTGATCACGACGCGGGCGGTATCGATTGCGGGCTGGAATCTGTTCGTGAAGCGGGCGCTGGATGTGACGCTGGCTACGGGCATGTTGGTTCTAGGACTGCCGCTGGCCGCGTTGATTGCGCTTTGTGTCCGCTTGAGTTCGCCGGGGTCGGTAATTTACTCTCAGACACGCGTCGGGCGTAACGGGCGGCGGTTCAAGATCTTCAAGTTTCGCTCGATGATCGCGGATGCCGATGCACAGCTCGACGAGATGGCCGATCTCAATGAGGCGTCGGGGCCGCTATTCAAGATGCGCGACGACCCCCGCCGCACGGCTGTTGGGGGTATACTGCGCCGCCTCAGCCTAGACGAGCTGCCGAATCTGATCAATGTGCTGCGCGGTGAGATGAGCCTTGTCGGGCCCCGCCCCAATGTGCCGGAGGAGGTTGCGCAGTATAAGGACTGGCACGGTAAACGGCTGTCGGTCAGCCCTGGGATGACCGGGCTGTGGCAGGTCAGCGGCCGCAGCGATCTGACCTTTGATGAGATGGTCCTGCTGGATATTTACTACGCCGAGAACTGGAGCCTGACATTGGATCTGAGCATTCTGCTGCGTACGATTCCGAAGGTTTTGGGCGGGGAGGGGGCGTACTAAGAGTTTTTAGTTGCTAGTTTCTAGTTTTTAGTAACCCCTTTCGTAGGCCTTCGTTCACACAGGCTACGTCCTCATTCACTCTCTTGTAAAACCAAACTCATACGCTCCGGCTGGAAGAGGCGGGGCTCCATTTCGCGCAGGTCGGGCGCGACGGCGAGAGGGAACTCGCATTGGGCCAGTACGTCCTGGTCGAGGTTGGCGCCGGGCGCGATCTCGGTGACGGTCCAGCCGTCGGCGTCGAGGCGTAGCACGCAGCGTTCGGTGATTACGAGCACGTTCTGGCCGGTCTGGCGGGCGCGACGGCCGCTGAAGGTGACATGCTCGACCTCGTTGACGAATTTGCGTACTCTGCCCTCGCGCTCGATGTTCAGACGGCCGGCTTCGACATCGAGGCGGGCGCCGGCGGTGTATGTGCCGCTGATGACGATGTTTCTGGCGTTGGCGGTGATGTCGACGAAGCCACCGACACCGGCGGTCACGTGGGGACGGGCGGCCAGGCGGGAGACGTTGATGTTGCCCTCGCGGTCGATCTGCATGAAGGAGAGGAAGCAGCGGTCGAAGCCGCCGCCCTGGAAATAGCTGAACTGGTCCGGTGAGGGGATGATGGCCTGGGTGTTGGCAGCGCAGCCGAATTGGAAGCCCTGCAGCGGCATGCCGCCTACGGCGCCCTGCTCGATTACCCAAGTGACGGCGCCGTCCAGCCCCTCTTCCAGCAGAACCCGGGGCACAAGCGCGGAGATGCCGAAGCCGAGATTGACCGCTTCGCCGTCGTGGAGCTCGAGCGCGGCGCGGCGGGCGATCACCTTTTGCAGGCCCCACTCGGCCAGCTCGAAGGTCTCAGACGGGACGCGCACCTCGCCGCTGATGGCAGGGTCGTAGTCGGTCTGGGTGGTCTGCATGGATTCGGGGACGACCACGACCGCGTCCACGAGCACGCTGGGCACGCGCACGTTCTGGGCGGCCAGGGTGCCGGCGGCGACGCGGCGTTCGACCTGGGCGATGACGACGCCGCCGTTGTTGTGGGCGGCTACCGCGACATCGTACGCGCCCAGAAAGGCGCCCTCGCGCTCGAAGGTGAGATTTCCCAACTCGTCGGCGGTCGTGGCGCGGATCAGGGCTGCGTCGGGGTGCAGGGCGCGCAGGTAGAGCCACTCCTGGCCGTCAAACTCCACCAACTGCACGATATCTTCGCGGGTGCGCTCGTTCATGCGGCCGCCCTGGCGCCGGGGATCGAGGAAGGTGTCCATACCCAGCTGCGTGAGGACGCCGGGGCGTTTGGCCGCGGCTTCGCGCAGCTGGTGGAAGATGAGCCCACTGGGAATGTTGTAAGCTTCGACTTCGTTTTCGTAGACCATGCGCCAGATAGCCGGCGACTCCATCGAGGACGGGCCGGATGGGAGTGAGCCGGCGATCACGCGCGCCAGCAGGCCGGGGCGGGCGATGTGGTCGATGCCGTCGATGCCGTACATATCGCCGGCTGCGATGGGGTGAATGGTGGTCAGGTTTTGCGGATGGCCATGCTGGTCAAAGCGCTCGCCCACGGCCCGCAGCAGCGCGTCGGGGCAGAGGAGTCCACTGGACGAGTTGACAGCAACCGTCGCCCCGTCGGGGATGAGGGCTGCGGCTTCAGAGAGGGTGACAAAACGGGTGCGCGGCATCGGTCAGTTTCACCTTTGTGGGAGAGGGGGGCGCGTGTAAGCGGACAAAATGGATGCAAGCACCCGCGGCGTCGCGATGGACCCATTATAGCGGTCCGGGCGTTGCGCGCAAGGGTTGGTGGATGCGACCCTATGCAAAAAAGGCCTGGCAGAAGAAGCCGCCGGGTGGAGAGGAAACGGGCTATGCGTGCAGGCGGCGGTAGGCCTGGTCGCCGACGGAGGCGGTGGCGGCGCGGCCGATCTCGTCGGCGTGCAGGAGCGCGGCCCAGGTGTTTTCGGGCGTGACTTCGAAGGGCTCGTTGTCCATAAGCGGCGTGGCGGCACTGTGGGCCATGGCCTCCTGCAGGGCGGGGCCGTCGGCTGTTGTGTCGATGGAGAGCTGGGCCAAGTGAGTGGGCAGGCCAATTTCGGCGCAGAAGCGGGCGACCTGTTCGCACTCGTCAACGGTCTTCTCCAGCGCCAGTTGGGTGAGCAGGCCCATCGCAACCATCTCGCCGTGCAGATAGCCTTCGCGTGCGGCGGGCAGGCGGGTGAAGCCCATGGCAACGGCGTGGGCGGCGGTGACACCGCCGCTCTCGAAGCCGATACCGCTCAGGAGTGTATTGGCTTCGATGACGCGCTCCAGGGCGGGGTCAACCTCGCCGCGATAGTTGGCCTCGGCGGCGGCAATACCATCGTCGAAGACGGTCTGCGCGCACAGTTCGGCGATGGCCTGGGCGGCGATGGTGGGGCGTCCGCCGATGACGGCGCGGCCGGCGGGGTTGCGGTAGCAGGTGCGGGCTTCGTAGCGGGTGGCGAGTGCGTCGCCCATGCCGGCCACCAGGTAGCGCACAGGCGCGGCCGCGATCAGCTGCGAATCGACCAGTACAAAGGCAGGGCTGTCCGGGAAGGACTCGCCGCCTTGGGCGATGCCTTCGTCGCTGTAGATGACCGACAGGGCGGAGCAGGGCGCGTCGGTGGAGGCGATGGTGGGGCAGATGACGACGGGGATTTCGAGGCGGACGGCTACACATTTGCCCGCGTCGAGGCATTTGCCGCCACCGACCGCGATCAGGCTGTCGAAAGGCGTGCCTTTTGCTCGCAGGCTGGAGGCGGCCCGCTCGATTTCGGTGTAGGAGCACTCGCCCTCAAAGATTTCGACCGCGGCCTCGATCTGCAAGGCGCGCAGGCCGCCGAGCAGTTGCTCGCCGTGGCGGCGCAGTCCACCGGGGCTGATGTAGACAGCGGGCCGTGTGCTGGGGACCAGCGCCAAGAAGCGGCCGAGATGGTCGAGGAGATCGGGCCCTTGAACGTAGCGTGCCGGCGCGATCAGGCCTGTGGGCGGCGTCTGCCGGTCGGTGTCGGCGAGTGAAAAGAGCGGCTTGGGGGAGAAGTCGTTATTGGTAGTCATGGTGTATTGGTCAGTGGTCTGTGGTCTGTGGTCAGTGGGCGCACGCTGTGGTCGTGTAAGCAGCATTGTCGTTGGATTCGCTGGTAAGCGCAAGGGGGAATGCTGCTGTCAGAGGGCCAACTCGCTGATGCGGTCGGTGATGACGTCGGCGAGGCGCAGGTCGTAGTCGAGATGGGGCGCCTCGAGGAGGGTGAGGAGGGGGTGGCGGCGGCGGGCGGCGGCCAGGAGTTGCGGCAGGTCCTGGCGGAGGTGGCGGCCGCGGTGGAGGAAGTAGGGCAGGGCGACGATTTTGCGGGCGCCCTGGGCGGCGAGGTCGTCGATGGCGTCGGCGATGCGGGGGGTGTTGCAGTCGAGATAGGCGGTTGCGGCGAGGGAGTAGTGGGTCTTTGCGTGCAGCCAAGCGGTCATCTGTCTGACGGGTTGGTTGGCGTGCTCCAGGGGCGTGCCGTGGGCCATGACGAGGAGTGCGGACTGGGTGCCGTTGGCTGCGCCCGGCGCCGGGTCGATGGTTTGGACTCGATCGAGGGCGATGGCGGCCAGCTTTTCGTGGAAGCCGAGACAGGGGGCGACGCGGATGGTCAGCAGTGGGAACTGTGCGGCGACTTTGGCGACGTCGCTGGGCAGGTCCTGCTGGACATAGACGCCGTCGATAAGGAAGTAGGGCTGGACGGTGACGGAGGTTGCGCCGGCGGCGACGCATTTGGCAACGGCTTCGGCGATGGTGGGACGGCTGAAGTTGAGGAAGCCGGCCTCGGCGATGGGCGCGACCCCACGTTCACGCAGGCGCGCGGCCAGCCGAATCATGGAGGCGCCGCTGTCACTATGAAGGCTGCCGTGGCCGATGAGGACGATACTGTTCATTGGTTCGCGGCCGGCCGCCGCTGGCCGCCGGGACCCGACCAACGAGAGCTGACTCTAGGTAAGATGGATGCCGCACTCGACCTTGTTGATACCGACCCAGCGGCCGGCGCGCAGGTCGCTGCCGGGTTGGACGGCCTGGGTGCAGGGCCAGCAGCCGATGCTGGGGTAGTTCTGCTCGTGCAGCTCGTTGTACGGGACGTCGTGGGTATGGATGTAGGCCCAGACGTCAGCTTCGGTCCATTTTACCAGGGGAGAGATTTTTACGACACTGTACTTGTCGTTCCAGCGCAGGACGGGTGTGCCGGCGCGCGTGGGCGACTGGTCGCGGCGCAGAGCGGATACCCAGGCGGTGCTGCCCTGGAGGGCCTCTTCCATGGGCACGACTTTGCGGATATTGCAGCATGTGTCCGGGCTGCTGCGGTAGAGGTCCGGGCCGTGTGTGCGTTCCTGCTCGGCGATGGTCATGTCGGGCGTAACGCGGCGGAAGGGGCGGTTGTAGCGGCGCTGGGCGCGGTCGATGAGGGCGAGCGTCTCGGGGAAGAAGTAGCCGGTGTCGATGTAGAAGATGTCTACATCGGGGTTGATGCGCATGGCCATGTCGATCAGCGCCATACCGCTAACGCCGAAGGCTGAGCCCATTGTAAAGCCGTCACCGAACTGTTCAATCGCCCACTCCAGAATCTCTGGTGCGGATTTCTCTTCCAGGCGGCAGTTGAACTGGCTGATAGAATCCAACTGCCAGGTATCGAAGGGGAAAGTTTCTTGCGCGAGTGCAATCACGTTCAGTTCCTCTGTATCTGCTCCTATCCACAGCCACGGTGACGGTCTCTTTGCGTTGCCTGCGCACTGGTAAGTTGGTAGCGCATAAGATCGGCACGCCACGGCAACGGGGCTACGGATATGGGGTTTTTTCTGTTGTGAAGAGAAAGTTCAGCGGGCGCTCATCGCGGTCAGATGCGTCTGAGAATTGGTAGCCCTGTCCACGCAGGGTTGACGCACATTTATGTTGGATGAGCCTGTCAGAGAGTTAGCTACAACAACAGGAGCAACAACAGGAGGAGGTGGTACACAAGCAGCTAGAGGAGGAGGAGAGGACAATCTGGCAAGTTTGAGAAAGATGGGATTGTCTGCCGGGCGAGGCCGCCCGACCAGGTTGGTCATACGTTAGAATACGCATTTCCTTGTGCTCCTTCTCGGCCTGATGTAACGGTGTGTAGGTCAGGCCTTGAAAACTGCTTGCAGTGGATGAAGCGAAGGAAGCCTTTGGGAGGGCTTTACCGGGCTGCATCCCCTCACTTTTGTGAGGATAGCTAAGAGTATACACAGGGTTGGTTGATGTGTCAACATGGGAAAAAGCTGGATCTGGGCTGGGATTGTCTGAATTGGGATGTGCGGGATTTGGGCTGATTTTCGGGATGGGTGGACGCCGCGAACCCTTGGGGCCTTGAAGGTGAGCCGTACGAGACTTTGCGAGCGCTGGGTTGAGATGGTGTTCGCCCGTTGCTGAATGTTCGAACTGCAGGAATCAGCAACGGGCGAATCGGGGGATTCGGATGAAGGCGAATGGGACCCTGGCTGCGAACTGGTTGTCAGTTTCGAAGTGGAGGGCAGTTTCGAATCTGGCGAATGGGGGATGTTCAGGGGCTTGGCTCAGTCTGAAAGCGATTTGGGTAGGCCGACTGCGAGCGCCTCGGTGCGGTGAGCCTTTGGGCTATCGACTTTGTCCGCCCCCCATCTCGTGCGGGGACGGGTCGGCGTCGGGTCCGACCTTGGCCCCCGCACGAGACGGGTTCGGCCACAGCTTTCTACACGGGTTTCGGCCAGGTCCTGGGCGGGTTTGTTCAACTCACCCGATTCCGGCATTGCCATAGTTGGATGGAACTTGGGTTTGAGTCATCCCATGCGTGCTGCAGACAAGGAAAAGCTTAACAGATTTGCGCGGCGGATTCTCGTTAAAATGGACCGAAATCGGGAATTTAAGTTGCCAATATTGGAAGATCAGGTTTGGCGGGGCGTTATTGGAGGCGCAGCCCCTGTACAAGGGAGGGCCGAAGGCCCGACCGCCCAGATTCAAGGAGAGAGGAGAGAGTAACACCGATTTGGCTAAAGGAGATTGGAAGTGGCACTGACGGTGGCTTAGTTGCAGCGGGAGGTATACGAGAGTTCACCCCAATTTAGGGATGCACCCGAATTTGCGACAGCTTTGCTTGTGTATGGACGGTGTGCTATCGTTGACGCCACATTTCAGCCACTGAAAGGATGCTATGATGACTACTTTGTTTGGACGCGAGTATAGCCGGCGGGAGCTGTTGGACAAGGTTGGGGATATGTCGCAGCTGGCGGGGGCGCGGAAGGCTGAGCTGGTGGAGGGGATTGAGCGGGGGTCGGACTTGATTGAGGTGTTCAATGCTTCGGGGCTGTGCTTTTCGGTGTTGCCGGGGCGGGCGCTGGATATCGCGTCGGCGCACTATAAGGGGATGTCGTTGTGCTTTCGCAGCAGCACGGGTGATGTGGGGCCGGCGTTCTATGAGCCGGAGGGCAATGGCTGGCTGCGGGGCTTTTTCGGCGGGCTCACTGTGAGCTGCGGGATGACTTTTACGGGGCATCCGGAGGTGGACCCAGAGGAAGAGAACGAGGAGCTGGGGCTGCACGGACGGCTGGCGTTTCTGCCGGCGAAGAATGTGGTCGCGAACGCGGGCTGGGAGGGGGAGGAGTACGTGGTGCGCGTCCACGGCAAGATGCGGGAGGCAGTGTTTTTCGGCACGAACCTGGAGCTGACGCGGGAGATCTCGACTGTGTTGGGCGAGAAGTCGATCCGCATTTACGACCGCATCGAAAATCTGAGCGTGGACCCTTCGCCGCTGATGTTTGTGTATCACTGCAATCCCGGCTTTCCGGTGCTGGATAGCGGCACGCGCTTCCTAATCAACAGCGAGAAGTCGACAGAATGGCTGGAGGACCGGGAAGTCGGGCCGGAGGTGTACCAGGTGGCCAAGCCGCCGCAGGAGGAGGCCCACGACGACGTGTTCGTGCACAGGCCGATCGCCGACGCAGATGGGAATGTGCAGGTGGGTCTGATCAATGATGGGTTGGGGCTGGGGCTATCCTGGAAGTTCCCGATTGCGGAGATCCCGCTGGTGAACCAGTGGCAGCATTTCCATCGCGGCACCTATGTGACGGGTGTGGAGCCGGGCAATGTGAGTATGCTGGGGCGGGCGTGGAACCGCAGAGAAGGTTATCTCAACTATATTCAGCCGGGTGAGGTGCGGGAGTTTCATCTGGAGATTGGCGTGCTGGATGGGGCGGAGGAGATCGGGGAGTTTGAGAAAGCGTTCTAGGAGGAGCGGTGTATAATTAGGTGGCTGATACAGAACCTAGGCTGTACAGAAAGCTCGCGAACTTCGTGAGAATTGACAAAGCTCTTGCACTCCAATTGCATCTTTGTAACAGAAGACAGAGGTTTCAAACGGGTTCCTGTTTTCAAGAGATCCTTCAAAGGTTTATGCAGGGGATAACCAGGGATGAATGAATAGACGACACCAAGCAACTCTGAGTAACATTTTCCAGCAGCCTGTGCCAACGACGCTGGAATGGAGGCGTATAGAAGCGTTATTCAGGGCGCTTGGAACGAAATCGATTGAGGGGAGAGGCTCGCGCGTGCGGTTTGAACTGAACGACGTTGTCGCCACCTTTCATCGTCCCCATCCTCAGAAAGAGGCAAAGCCATACCAAGTGCGTGATGCTCGACGCTTTCTAGAAAAAGCAGGAATAATGCCATGAACACAATGAGCTTCAAAGGATATGCTGCGCGAATTGAGTATAGTGAGGACGACGGGTGCTTTGTTGGTCATATTGCGGATATCAATGATATCGTAGGTTTCCACGGTGACTCCGTTGCAGAACTGCGTGCTGCTTTTGAAGAAGCGGTTGATGATTACCTTGAAACCTGCAGAAAACTGGAACGTACGCCAGAGAAGCCCTATTCCGAAGTGGTGAATCGTTAGTAGGTGTATCCCAAGCTTTTGGGCAGACACTGTCTGGATCAGGACTGGTCAGCCTCCAGTTTGGCGTTGTTAGTTTTTAGTGCCCCACTAGTACGAGGTACTGGGATTGGAGGATGGACAGGGCTAGTTTCGCGGGGCTTTGATACCATTCTCCTCAATTGAAGTGCCTCATATGGTCAATCCTTGCCTTTCCTGACCAATCCTTCAACGCTCCCGCCATTCAGGCCTATTCGTAATGCAATTGGTTGAGAGCGGCCGCACTGTTGACGAGGCGCTCAAATGCGAAGAAGGCGTACCGGTCGCGAGGCGTGGTTTTGGAGGGGGGCGTTGCGGGGGCGCAGCCCCTGCACAAGGGAGGGCCGAAGGCCCGACCGCCCATATAAATGAACGCCCTTAGCGGCGTCCGGTCTTACTCACTGGTTCTTGCAGTTTGGCGTTCGAGGCGGGCGAGGTAGAGGCAGACGGCGAGGAGGAGGAAGGCCATGGAGTAGTTGATGCCGAGTGCGGTCTGAAAGCTCCAGATGTCGGAGAAGACGCCGGTCCAGAGTGGGGGGAGCATGGCGCCGGCGATCATGGCGACGTTGAGGATGCCGGTGACGGCGCCGCTCTGCTGGGGGTAGAGGCGGGAGCCGAAGGCGAGGGCGGTGGGGAAGAGGCCGGAGAGGGTGAGGCCGGTGAGGAAGATGCCGATGACGAGCGGGGCGGCGGTGGAGCTGAAGACGACGAGCGGGTAGGTGAGGGCGAGGCCGACGGCCAGGATAAGGAGGGTAGGGGCGTAACCGAGGCGCTCGGCGTAGGCGGCGCAGAGGAAGCGGCCGGCGGTGAGGGCGACGTAGAAGACGGAGATCATGGAGATTGAGTAGAAGGTGGAGAGGCCGGCTGACTCCTGCATGAAGAGGGCGACCCAGCCGAGCAGGCTGAAGGCGACGCCGTTGTAGATGAAGGCGATCAGGAAAAGGGAAAGGAAGCCGGCGTTGCGCAGCATGCCCCAGTTTGCAGAGAGGGTATCCTGAATCTCAGCCCAAACTGAAGAGAGAATTGAGGTGCTGGCCCCGCTTTGCGGGGTCGTTTTTGTTTCAGGATCCAGTGCATTCTCCGGTCCTTCATTCGCGGGCGCGGTGCCTGGATCGGCAGGGGAGGCGGTTGCCGGTGAGATTCGGCGGATGAGCAGCAACGCGCCGGCGCCGTAGACGAGCCAAATGAGGCCGGTGGCCGCCATGGTCCAGCGCCAGGGCAGGCCCTGTTCAAGGACGATGCCGAAGACGAGGGGGGAGATGGTTGCGCCGACGGCGTAGACGCCGTGCAGTACGTTGAGGGCACGGGCGCGGCTGTCGCGGTTGGCGTCGGCGACCATGGCGTTGATGCCGGTGGTGAGGGAGGACTGGACGATGCTGATGAGGGCGAAGGCGGCGAGGAAGAGGAACCAGATGCGGGCGGCGCCGGCCAGGGCCATGGAGGCTGCCAGCGCGAGCGCGGCCATCCAGACCAGGCGGCTGTAGCCGAGCCGGTCGGAGGCGATGCCGGCGAGGAGGTTGCCGAGGATGCCGCCGACGGCGCGGGCCGGGAAGATGAGGCCGATTGCGGTCAGGGTCAGGCCGGTCGCCATGTATTCGTCGGTGATGAAGGGCATCACGGACGGGATGAGGACGGCGGCGGTGCCGATGAAAAGATAGCCGGTGAGGCCGAGCGCGGTGACCGGCATGGCGGGCGCGGCGGAAGTGGGGGCGGGGGCGGCCGCGGCGGTGTTCAGTTTTGTCATGTGGATAGTTCTCCGACGCTTTCGTTGGTTAGCTGCGTCTGTCTGAACTGGTGGGCGTGGGTCTCGCCGTGGTCGGTGAGGGAGACCTGATCGGCCTCGATTTGGACGAGATTGCGGGCGGCCAGCTGGCGCAGCGTGCGTTCCATTTTGGCGGGCGACCAGCGGAAATGGCGGTAGAGCGTCGAGGCGGTCAGTTCATCGCTCTCGGCGGCGCGCCCTTGGTGACGATGAATATGCCCCAGGACGACCTGATCGTCAAAGCTGCGACGCTGGTTGCGGCGGCGGAGCATGGTTGAGACGAGGCCGTATTTGGGTGAAAAGACCCAGGCGGCGAGGAAAAAGAGAAAGGTCATGAGCACCATCGAAGCGGAGATGGATGAGTCCCATTGCTCGCTGAGGCCGAGGCCGAAGAGGTTGTTGAAGGCGGCGAGGATGTCGCTGAGGTGAACAACGCCGAGCAGGTTGCCGCGGGCGAGGTCGTAGCCGCTGTAGGCGCCGGCTGCGCCGATGAGCGAGCTGTAGAGCAGCATGCGGGGCAGGCGGTCGGTGAGCAGGTAGGCGGCGGCGGGCGGGATGATAAAGAAGGCGACGACGAGAATGGAGCCGACGGCGTCGAATGCGCCGACGGCGACGAGGCTGACCAGGACCATCAGGCCGTAGTGGAGGAGGGTGGGTCGGAAGCCGAGCGCGGCAGCCAGGGTCGGGTCGAAGGTGGAGAGTTTGAGCTCCTTGTAGAAGAGGACGATAGCGAGAAGGGTGAGCAGGGTCATCACGGCCATGACGGTGATCGATTTGGGCCAGAATACGAGGACGGGTTCCTGGCGGGTGAAGCCGGCCTGCCAGGCCTGGGCCGGGCTGTAGTCGCCGCAGTTGGTGCAGATCGTCGTGAATTCGGCTTTGTCGTCGCGGGGGCTGATGCCCAGATTGCGGCAGTTGGTGCACTGGCGCGTCATTTCGGCACGGGGGTCGTCGGGCGTGATGGTGACGGATTCGCAGCCGCTGAGGCAGTGGCTGTTGGTGTTGGCCCAGGCGACGCCGATTTCGCCGACCATGACGGCGTCTTCGTCGAGATGGACGTCGCTGACGACGCGGGAGACGAGGATGACGGCGATGGCGAAGAGGAGGGGGAAGGCGAGGCCGAGGGCGGCATCTTGTTTGACGAGACCGGAGCGGTAGATGAGCTCGGTGAGGAGGACGGTGGCCACGCCGGCGGCGGCGGCGCCGACGATGAGCCAGCCGGAGGAGAGATCGGGATGCTGGCCGAAGAGGGAGCCCATGAGGATGAAGGCGACGACGATGCCGAGGAGCACGGTGTGGCTGATGGCGTCGCTGGTGAGGGACATGCCGCGCAGGAGCAGGAATGTGCCCAGCAGGGCGCCGGATACGGCGATCAGGCTGCCGACGATGGTGGCGGTGTGCTGGGGGTTGCGCAGGAAGGCGTTCAGGTCCTCGCGGGCGACGAAGTTAAGTAGGAATTGGATGATGAATTCTTCGAGTTGAAACATTTGACTGCAGTGGTCAGTGGTCAGTGGTCAGTGGTTAGTGGTCAGTAACTGCATTGGGCAGCGATTGTTCTTGTGCTGGTGGGGCGGCGGCGTTGCGGATTGTGTCGAGTTTGAATTCGAGTTTAGCGACGGATTCGGGGGGCAGGAGGTCGGCGATGTCCTGCTGGCGGTCTTCGGCTATGGCGGGCAGGGCGAGGTCGTCGGCGTACTGGCGGTAGACGGCCCAGAGCTGGTGGTTGCGGTCGTCGCGGGAGGCGGCTTCGATGCCGGCGGGCGTGAGCATCCAGGCGCCGTTGCTGCGCTGGACCTGGCCGCGGGCGTGGAGCTGGCGCAGGCCTTCTTTGGCGGTTGCGCCGCGCACGCCGAACAGGAAGGATTCGGGCGCAGGCAGGTCGGCGCGGCCGTGGTCGATTGCGTAGTGGTAGAGGTCCTGCAGCATGGTCTGGGCGGCGAAGCGGCGGCGGTCGGACAGACGGCGCAGGAGAGTCCAGACGAGTCCGCGGCCGGGCGCGAAGCCGAGGGATATGGCCACGAGCAGAAAGGCGACGACTACGATCAGGGGCCCGGTGGGGATGTCGGCATCGATAGCGCTGATGATTGCGCCGGCGCCGCCGGCGAATGCGCCGAAGACGGCAGAGAGAATGACCATCTGGCCGAGCTGGTTGGTCCACTGGCGGGCGGCGATGCCGGAGGCGATCAGCATGCCGACCATGAGGATGACGCCGGCGAGCTGGAGGCCGAGCACGATGGCGACGACGATGAGGGTAGAGAGCGCCATGCTGAGGAGGTTGACGCGGAAGCCGTTTGCGCCGGCGAACTCGGCGTCGAAGGTGATCAGTTTGAACTCTTTCCAGAAGAGGGCGAGGACGATGAATGATACAGTTCCGACGGCGGCGATGAGGCGGACGTCGCGTTCGATGATGGCGGCGGCCTGGCCGAAGATGAAGGTGTCGAGGCCGGCCTGGCTGGCGTCGGGGCGGGCCTGGATGTAGACGAGGAGGGCGATGCCGGCGGCGAACCAGGCGGCGAGGACGATGCCCATGGCTGCGTCCTGTTTGATGCGGGTAGTGCCGGTGACGAGGCGGATGAAGTAGACGCCGAGCCAGCTTGTGACGCCGGCGCCGATCAGGAGCAGGCCGAGGTCGCGGCCGGCGAGGAGGAAGGCGATGGCGACGCCGGGCAGGGCGGCGTGGGAGAGGGCGTCGCCGAGGAGGCTCTGGCGGCGCAGGACGGCGAAGCAGCCGAGGACGCCGCTGACGATGCCGAGGAGTGCGCCACCGAGGGCGACGGTGCGCAGGGTGTAGTCGTATTCGACGTGCAGGAATAGCTGGCTGAAGGGTACGAAGAGCGCGGCGATGAGCGCGGTGGCGCCGATGAGGAGCCAGATGCGGCGGTCGGAACTGCTGTTTTTAGTAGTCAGTTTATAGTTTTTAGTCATGCTGGTTGTCAGTTTTTAGTAGTCAGTTTTTAGTTTTTAGTGAACTGCCTAGTATGGGAAGAACGCCTTTCTTTGGCCGTGCGGGGCCGCGAAGAACACCTTTCTTGATCTATGAAAGCCTCTGATGGGTGCAGTGCCAGATTGGCGTGTGTGCGAGGGCACCCACAAGGGGTGCCCCTACCGGTGTTGGCGGTAGGGCATGGAAGGCGCCTTTCTCTAGCCGCGAAGAATACCTTTTTGTGCTAAGGGCCATTGAGGAAAACATTTCTGTTATTCTTTTTCGAGGCCGGCGATTTGCTGGCCTTCTTGCAGGTAGGCGACGCGGCCGCCGTAGGTGCGGCGCAGGTTTTCGGGGGTGAAGGTGGTGGCGATGGGGCCGGTGGCGACTATTTCTACGTTGAGCAGGGTGACCCAGTCGAAGTACTCGGGGGCGGTCTGCAGGTCGTGGTGGACGACGACGACTGTTTTGCCGCGGGCGCGCAGCTCGCGCATGATGGTGATGATGGCGCGCTCGGTGACGGCGTCGACGGCGGCGAAGGGCTCGTCCATGAGATAGATGCGGGCGTCCTGGACGAGGGCGCGGGCGAGGAAGGTGCGCTGCTGCTGACCGCCGGATAGCTGGCTGATCTGGCGATCGGCGAAGTCCTGCATGCCGACCTGTTCGAGGGCATGCAAGGCCGATTCGCGTTCGCTTTGTCCGGGACGGCGGATCCAGCCGAGACGGCCGTAGAGGCCCATGGAGACGACGTCGAGGACGGTGGTGGGGAAGTCCCAGTCGACGCTGCCGCGCTGGGGGACGTAGCCGACGAGGCCACGGACGTGCTCGTAGGGTTGGCCGTAGAACTGGACGGTGCCGGCGGCGCGGGGGATGAGCTTGAGGGCCGCTTTGATGAGCGTACTCTTGCCGGCGCCGTTGGGTCCGATGACGGCCATGAGGACGCCTTCGGGCACGCGCAGATCGATGTCCCAGATGGCGGGTTTGCTGTTGTAGGCCACGGTCAGATCGTCGATCTCGAGGGCCGTATTGGCGTCGTCATGCGGACCGTTTCCGCTGAGGACACTCACGTTTATTTTACTCCTTGCGGGCGTGCGCGGGCTGGCGACGCGGGCGTGTTCCGAGCTTTCGATTTCGCAGATTCAGGTAGCAAGGCGGCAGGACGCCGAACGGGTTGCGGCGCACTGGCGGCTGATAGGGTACGGTCGCGCTCCCGGGGGAATGAGCGCGACCTTGACCAACAAGGGAGTTATCTTCGGACAGCGGTTACGTTTCTTCAGCTTCACAGTCAACTGCAAGCAGCTCCTGCGGCGGCGCGGTGTCGATGCTGCCGGGCCAGTCGGGGATAGTGGCCGGGGCGCCGGCGCAGCGGTAGGACTGGAGGATGGTATAGACGTTTTCGGCGATCATGCCGATGTAGGCGCCGGGGAATGTGCCGGGCATGCCCATGGCGTCGGAGTAGAGCTCGCGCACGCCGACGCGGACGGCGCCGCCTTGGGCTTCGATGGCGGCCTGGACCGCTTCGATGGTGTCGGGCGAGATGCTGCTCTCGACGAAGAGGACGGGGATGCCCTGTTCGACGACGAACTGGGCGGTGCGTTGGATGTCGCCGACTCCGGTCTCGTCTTCGGTGCTGATGCCCTGGATGCCGGCCATGCGCCAGCCGAATGCGGCGCCGAAGTATTGGAAGGCGTCGTGGGAGGTAACGAGGTAGCGCTGGGCTTCGGGCACGGAGCGCATGCCTTCGTCGGCCCAGGTAAAGAGTGTGCGGAGCTGGACGTTGTAGGCGTCGGCGTGGGCGGTGTAGGTGTCGGCGTTGTCGGGATCGAGCTCGGCGAGGGTCTGGGCCAGGTCGGACACGGTCAGCTCCCAGTTGCGGGGGTCGAACCAGAAGTGCGGGTCGTCGGTGCCGGGCTGGTTCTGGTCGGCGCCGAAGCCGCCGATTACGAAGCCGCCGTCCTTGACGGGTTTGGAAAGGCTGTAGATCAGGGTGCCCTGTTCGCGCAGGGCTTCGAAGACGGCGTCAAACTGGCCTTCGAGGTGGAGGCCGCTGTAGATGACCATGTCGGCGGCGTTCATGGCGCTGATGTCGGACTCGGTGGGCTGGTAGAGATGGGGGTCGACGCCGGCGCCCATGAGGGGCGTGATCTCGATGCCGGCGACGCCGTCGGTGAGAATGCCGGACAGGTCGCCGGCCTGGGTAGTGGTGGCGACGATGCGGAAGGTGCCGTCGGCGCGGACGCCTGCGGGTGCGGGGGCGTCCGGCTGGGCCTGTTGTTCGGCGGCTGCTGGCTGTTCGGTTGCGGCTTCGGCGACGGTGGGCTCTCGGTCACGGCCGCAGGCTGTGATTAGGAGTGCGGCGAACAGGAGCAGGAGTACGAAGTGCGTCTGTCTGACGTGCAGTCCGGGTGGTTGTAAGGTTGGCCAAGATGCTAATGGGTTCTGCATGCTTCGGTCTCAGATGGGCGCAAATTCAAACGTTCAAAAATATATTTTTATCCATGACTAATTCTTTAATAAGGATAGCCTAATCCTTGACATCTGTCAAACGGCAGGGATCAGGGGTCAGGGGTCAGTGGTCAGTGGTTAGTCTGAGCGGTCTTGCGAGGAGTCACGGGAATTGTACGAGAGTTTACGAGCGTTTGCGAGAGTTTACGAGAGTCTGCGAGTGTCATGTGAGCGTTTGCGAGAGTTCACGAGAGTCTGCAAGCGTTTGCGAGAGTCCACGAGCGTTTGCGAGAGTTTGCGAGAGTCGGCCAGTGTCATGTGAGCGTTCACGAGAGTTCACGACAGTCCACGAGCGTTTACGAGAGTCGGCCAGTGTCATGTGAGCGTTTACGACAGTCCACGAGCGTTTACGAGAGTCGGCCAGTGTCATGTGAGCGTTTACGACAGTCCACGAGCGTTTGCGAGAGTTGGCCAGTGTCATGTGAGCGTTCACGAGAGTTCACGAGAGTCCATGAGCGTTTGCGAGCGTTTGCGAGAGTCGGCCGGTGTCATGTGAGCGTTTACGAGAGTTCACGAGAGTCTGCAAGCGTTTGCGAGAGTTGGCCAGTGTCATGTGAGCGTTTACGAGAGTCCACGAGCATTTGGGAGAGTCTGCCAGTGTCATGTGAGCGTTTACGAGAGTTCACGAGAGTCTGCAAGCGTTTGCAAGCGTTTACGAGAGTCCACGAGCGTTTGCGAGCGTTTGCAAGAGTCGGCCAGTGTCATGTGAGCGTTTACGAGAGTTCACGAGAGTCTGCAAGCGTTTGCGAGAGTCGGCGAGTGTTATATGAGAGTTTACGAGCGTTGTACGAGTGGCCATGAACTTTGACGTGTTTGGGCGTGTTATGTCGCGTTATGTCTACAAATGTCGCGCCAAGTATACGTATGTCGCGCCTAATTCGTTTTTTTTCGCGGTTGTTGTCGGTGTTCTGTTGCGTCTGCTGGCCCGCTTTGGCGGTCGATTTTCGGTTCGGGCAGCCTTGCTGCGTACTTAGCCGTACTTGGTATCGGCCTCCATTTCGGCGAGGCGCATGCGCAGGGCTTTCTCCAGCAGCGGGACTGGCAGGTCGACGCCTGGTTTGAGATGGAGGGTAGCGCCTGAAGTCCGGATGCCAACTTCCTTGAGTTGGTCCTTCAAGGCGGCCGGTATGTCGTAGCTAATGGTGTGCAGGGCGCAGTGGCGCTTGGCGGCCGACATGGCGACGAAGTCCGACTTGAGGCGGAAGATAGGGAACTTGTAGTCGACGCGTTCGGTGCAGTCGGGCGCGACGGATTTGATGGTGGCGCGCAGCTGCTCGAGGGTTGCCCGGAATTCGGGGGCTTGCTCGGCCAAGTAGTCGTCTATTTCGTGCGGCGCGTGGCGGGATGGATTGGGTTTACTCACGTGATAACAGTTTCTCCGATTCGGTTAAAGATAACCTGCTCATTCTCAGAAGGGCTGCAGGCGGACGTTCCAACGCGGCCGGGTCATCGGAGCAGGACGTGCTGAGCTTGGGCGCGTTCTTGAAGGGGTTATTATAGCACGGATTTGCGGCTAATTTGGGGCGAATTTGCGGTAGTTTTTTGCAGTCGCTTATTCTCCGTCGCGCAGGTCGATTACGTAAGAGGTCATTGCTTTGATCTTGTTGGCGGATGCTGAGGTGAAGCGGTAGATGTCGCAGAGGGCGAAGGCGTTGAACGGCAGTTTTTAGTAGTCAGTTTTTAGTTTTTGGTGAACTGCTGCCTGCGCGGAGGATACGTTTTTGTCCACGTACGCCACGATTGGAATTCGAGAACACTTTTTTGATTGGCGAAGGGACGCGAAGAAGATCTCTTGAACTGTGGAGGGCGAGACGGCAGTGTTATGTGGCATGGGGGTGGAGCGCGGTGAGCAGGCGCTGGAGGCGATGCACGGGATATTCACGGAAGTTTCCGCGCAGGAGACGGGAGAGGGTGGGTTGGGGGAGGCCAAGCAGAGCTGCTGCCTGGGGCTGCTGGAGTTTGCGCTGGCGGATGGTTTTTTCGACGCGGGTGACGAGTTGCGCTTTGAGCAGGTGTTCCCCGGCGTTGGGGCGGCCCAGGTCGGCGAACACGTTGCCGCTGCCGCGTTCGATTTTCATGTTATCTGTCTGCATGGCTCTTTCCTGAATTTCAAGCCAGCGGATCCTGCCACCGGAGCCTTCAATCGCCAAGTTCGCGAGCGGGAGGGGGGAAGTGGAGGCGTCGCGTTTGGGAGTGCGAGGGCAGGCACAAGGCCTGCCCCTACAGGACCAGTGAGGGTCGCTATTGCTACCGGGATACTTCATTCCGCTAGTTCGGGGGCGCGTCTTGGGTTGAACCAGATGAGGGCGGCGCCGATGAAGGGGAGGCCGAGGGCGAGGAGGTTGATGCCGGGCCAGGTTTGGGTGGGGATGCCGCGGAGGGTGAGGATTGAGAGGCCGAGGCAGACGAGGGCGCAGCCGAGGAGGAGTTGCCAGGCAGGGGGCGCGGGGCCGTGCCGGGCCTGGCCGATGCGCTCGAAGCGGGTGAAGAGGGCGATGAAGGGGACCAGGGCGACGACGAGGACGGCGATCCAGAGAGGGCGGACGAGCCACCAGGCGGCTGTGCCGGGAACAATCGACAGCACGAAAAAACTGTCCCAGCCTCTAATCATAAATATCAGCCCGATCGCCGTTACCAAGGCGGTTACGTGCCACAGGAAGACGGTCATTATCATGCCGTTTATGAGCACGGTGGTCGTCCATAGGGCGCCGCGTTCGAGGAGGCGTCGCGCCGGTCTTTCGAGCGCGAGCAGCAGGCCGGTCTGGGCGACGCCAAGTGCCAGCAACGTTATTCGGGGCGGCAGGCTGTTGCTGATCCGCTGGCTTGCCGTCGTTACCATGGTAATGGGGTAGGGGCCGAATTCGACCAAGGCGATGAGCACGGCGAGTCCGGCGGCGGCCCAGAGAAGGGCGCGACGCGGTGGGCCAATGCGACCGGCCTGCCAGGCGAAGCCGAGCTGGTGGACGGCGAGCCAGACGAAGAGGTAGTTGAGCCAGCCGAGGAGCCGCCAGCCGACGCCGAGGGCGAGCAGGTCGATGAGGGCGGCGGCGGCCACAGCGGCCCAGAAGGAGTTGAAGCCGTAGCGCTGCCAGGCGCGGAAGGAGAGGGGCGTGAGCAGGATCATGAGGATGTAGACGACGAGGAACCAGGCGGGCAGGAGCGCGAATTGGGAGGCGTTTTTGAGAAGGATGGTGTTGAAAGAGATATCGTTGAAGCGACCCGTCAAAAAGAGCCCGATCAGGGTCCAGGCGGCGAGGACGGGTAGGACGGGCAGGATCAGGCGTCGGAGGCGGCGGGCCAGCCAGGCGGAGTAACTTTCCTGGCGGCGCTGGGCCGATTGCCAGCCGAGGGCGTTGACGTAGCCGCCGACGAGGAAGAAGATTGGCATGACCTGGAAGAGCCAGGTGAGCCATTTGGTCCAGGGGATGACGGAAATCAGGTCCTGGATCTCCATATGGTTGCCTTGGGCATGGATGACGACGACGAGCCAGTGGCCGAGGATGACGAGGCAGATGGAGGCGGCGCGCAGGAAGTCGAGGTAGCGGTTGCGGTTGGGTGGTGTTTGGGCGGCCTGGTGGGCGGCTTGGGTCCAGATGGGGAGGGTCATTTTGGGAGCTCTTGGTTAACTGCCGCGGCCACTGAAAACTTCCTTTTTTTTAGCCACGGAGGGCCACGGAGAACCACGGAGAACACCTTTCATCCGCGAAGGGGCGTTAAGGGACGCGAAGAACACCTTTCTTTTTCCACGAAGGACCATGAAGGACCACGAAGGGCCACTAAGAACATCTTCTTAACCACTGAGGAACACGGAGAACACCTTTGATGGCTTTGCAATAGCTGTTTCTGGTTGGGGGGCCTTTGTTTAGTTTGGGTCTGGTATTACTTAGCCACAGGCGGGGGGTGAGTGCAAGTGGGGGGAGAGGGGTGGGGTCAGTTTTGGCGGCCGCGGAGGCGGGGGTCGAGGATGTCGCGGAGCCAGTCGCCGAGGAGGTTGGCGCCGAGGACGACGAGCATGATGGCGAGGGCGGGGAAGACGCTGGGATACCAGGCGGTGGTGATGTAGTCGCGGGCGTCGGCGACCATTTTGCCCCAGGTGGGGATGAGGGTGGATACGCCGAGGCCGAGGAAGCTGAGGGCGGACTCGGTGAGGATTATGGAGCCGAAGGAGAGGGTGGAGGTGACGATGACGGGCGCGATGGCGTTGGGCAGGATGTGGCGGAACATGATGCGCATGTCACCGGCGCCGATGGCGCGGGCGGCGTCGACGAAGTCGCGCTCGCGGAGGCTGAGCACTTCGCCGCGGATGAGACGGGCATAGCCGACCCAGGCGCCGATGCCGAGGAAGAGGATGATGTTGAGCAGCCCGCCGCCGATGAAGGCGACGGCGGCGATGAGGAGAACGAGAAATGGGATCGCTGTTTGGGTGTCGGCGACGCGCATGATGATGTCGCCGGCGAGGCCGCCGCGGTAGCCTGCGATGAGGCCCATGACGATGCCGATGGCCAGCCCGACGATGGTGGCGATTGTGCCGATCAGGATTGAGATGCGCGAGCCGACGAGGACGCGGCTGAAGACGTCACGGCCGAGATTGTCGGTGCCCATGACGCCGGTTCCGTTTTCGAGGTCGAGCCAGGCTGGTTCGGCGAAGGTGTTGCTGAAGTCGATGGCGATGGGGTCGTGGGGGGCGAGGAGGGGGCCGAAGATGGCCATGAAGGCGAAAGCGAACAGGAGGAAGCCGCCGACGATGCCTTGGCGGTGGGTCCATGCTTCTCCCCAGAGGCTGCGGTGGGGGTTGCGGGCGAGTATGGATCGTTGTTCCAGAATTGTGGACATGCTAGTTTCGAGTTTTTAGTTTCGAGTTTTTAGTTTTTAGTTGACGCCTAAGCCGGCTTGATGGCGCGGGTTGGGTGGCGAAGGAATGAGCGTGTGCGAGGCTCGGTGGTCAGTTTTTCGTTCTGTGTTTTAGGTGACCGCGTCTGGCATGCAGCTCTTCTATTTGGCTAATGAATTCTTGAGACCGGCTAAGAGGCGGCCTATTTCTTCGCAGGATTTAAGTAGCTCCGCTTTTTTCTGCGGCGTTAGATAAAGGAGATTGCCGGAGATGATCAGGAGAGTCTCGAGTTCTGCTAAGGAGCCTTGAGCGATTCCGAGGAATTGTCGGAATTAGCCAAGGCTGTTTCTGCCTTGGCCTTCGGCGATGTTGGCAGGGATCGAGACGCCGGCGCGCCTTATCTGGGAGGTCAACCCATAAATCTCTTCTTTCGGGAAGGCACGTGTAGATGAGTAAAGCTTGCTGACCAGTTCAATGGATTTCTTCCAGACTATCAGATCGCGGTAGTTTCGTGAACGAATCATTTCTCAGTAGGGGGAAATAGGCGTTAAGTGAGTGCTAAACGAGAATTCGGGTCTTGGCGGTTCGTGTTCGGTCGCGGGGGCGCGGGAGTGCAGGGGTTAGAGGGCTTAGACAACAAGTGGGGGAGTAGACACTGTTGGCTAGACACGATGCCGGCAAAGAATGAACACGGTGGCTAGTAAGGGCGGGGCGTTGCGGGGGCGCAGCCCCTGCACAAGGGAGGGCCGAAGGCCCGGACGCCCAAAACTGCAGGGACGAGGGGCGAGGGGACAGGGGATGGTGGGAAGCCCTTACTTTTGTGTGGCTCAGGGTTGGGGAATTGGTGGTGGCGGAAATGGTGACGCTCCTGGGTGGACGGGTCGAGGCCGCTAGTGGTGGCGGACGCGGGGGTCGACCATGACGTAGACGATGTCCATGATCAGGAATGTGACGACTGTCAGGACGGAGAACAGGATGACGTCGAGAAAGACGACGGGATAGTCGCGGGCCATGACGGACTGGTGCATGAGGTTGCCGACGCCGGGCCAGGAGAAGACGACTTCGACGACGACGACGGTGCCGATGAGATGCGGCAGGGATGAGAGCGTGACGGTGATGACGGACAGGCTGCCGTTGCGCAGGGCATGGCCGAAGACGACGGCGCGCTCGCTGAGGCCTTTGGCGCGGGCGGTGCGGACGTAGTCCTGGCCGAGGGCTTCGAGCATGCCGGAACGGGCGATGCGGGCGACGGTGGCGATGAGGCCGGTGGAGAGGGTGACGGCGGGCATGATGAGATGTTTCCAGGTGCCGACGCCGGAGGTTGGCAGGAGCCTGAGCTGGACGGAAAAGATGAGGATGAGGACGATTGCGAGAAAGAATTGCGGCGTGACGATGCCGAGGACGGCGCCCATGGTGGCGGCGGTGTCGATTATGGTGCCGCGGCGCAGGGCGGCGAGTATGCCGAGGGGCAGGCCGAGGGCGATGCCGAGGACGACGGCCGCACCTCCGAGGCGGAGGCTGTTGGGCAGGCGCTCGAAGATGACGCGGGTGGTGGGCACGCCGTAGCGGAAGGAGTAGCCGAAGTCGAGCTGCAGCGTTTTTTGCCAGAAGACGGCGTACTGGACGTAGAGTGGTTTGTCCAGCCCCATTTTGCGGCGGACTTCCTGGTATTCTTCCTGGATTTCCTCGGGGTCGCGGTTGGGGTCGAGGTTGACGCCGAGGCTGGCGGGGTCGCCGGACACGCGGATCAGGAAGAAGACCAGCGTGACGACCAGGAGTATGACAAGGACCGCCTGGAGCAGGCGGCGGATGACGAAGGCGCGCATAGGTAGGGCGAGGAGAGAGCGAAGAGGAGAGAGGAGTGAGAAAACCCTTCACTTGCCTCTCAGGTGGGTTGTCGCCGGTTGTCCAGAGATGGAGCCGGCGGCAACCCTTTTATTTACCTGGAGAGATGTGGGTCAGGCTTTCTCTTCACTCATTCCTCTTTACTCTTTTCTCGGTGTTCCTTATTCGGTCGGGATTAAGATCTCGAACGATTTGCTGAAGGACAGTTCCGGCAGGCCCGGGCTGAGGGCGTAGAGGGCCGGAATGGTGTAGGCGTGCAGGGCCTGTGCGTTGTCGCAGATGTAGGCGGCCATGTCTCTGACGACGGCTTCGCGCTCGACGGGGTCGCCGATGACGCGCTTGGCGGCGCCCATTTCAAGGAAGGCGGGGTCGGGCGAGGTGTCGCCGACAGGGCCCCACATGGAGGTCGTGTTGTCGGCGAGGTACCAGTTGAGGCCGATGTTCATGATGGGCGGCAGGGTCTGGTCGATCAGTTCCTGCAGCCAGACGGAGGACTCGGGGTATTCCATCTCGACGATGATGCCGACCTGGGCCCACTGGGCTGCGAGCGCTTCCATGAAGGTGCGGTCGCGGAAGTAGCGGCCGGTGGTGGCGGAGCCTGCGATGGTGAAGCCATCGGGGTAGCCGGCCTCTGTCAGGAGCTCTTTGGCCTTGGCGGGATCGTAGGGATAGGTCTGGACGTCGGGGTTGTAGCCGAAGCCGCCGGGGGCGACGATCTGGCAGTCGAGCTTGGTGCCGAAGCCGCCGGCGATGGTGTTATACATGCCTTCGAGGTCGACGGAGTAGAGCATGGCCTGGCGGACGCGCACGTCATTCAGGATTTCGTTGCGGCCGTAGATGTTGATGCCGACGTACATGCTCTGCATGCTGTCGCCGGCGTAGAGCTCGAAACCGTCGGCGGTGAGGCTTTCGATCTGGTCGGGGGGCACGTGGGCGGCGATGTGGATTTCACCGCTCTGGAGGGCGGCGACGCGCACGGCTGCTTCGGGCATGTGGCGGAAGGTCACTTTTTCGATGACGGCCGGGCCGTCGGGGTGGCTTTCCCAGCGTTCGAGGGTGATGTAGCTGTCGCGCTGCCAGGATGAGAACTTGTAGGGGCCGGTGCCGACGGGCTCTTCGATGTAGCCGTCAAGGCCGACTGCTTCAAGGTGGTCGGGCGCGAGCGGCATGTGGTTGGCGAAGAGGTTGGCCCAGCGATCGATGGGTTCGATGAGCGTGAACTCCATGGTGTAATCGTCGATCACTTCGTAGGACTCGTAGTCGTTGAGCTGGCGGAAGGACCAGGTGAATTTCTGCGGGTCGGCGTCGCGGAGGAGCTCGAAGCTCTTGGCGAGGCCGGGCGCGGTGAGGATTTCACCGTTGTGGAATTCGATGCCTTGCTTGATGACGATACGGACGGTGACGTCGTCGACGAGCTCCATGGAGTCGAGCAGGACGGGGTCGATTGCGCCGGTTTCTTCATTGAGTTCGGCGAGGGTCTCGTACAGCAGTTTGGAGAAGATGCGGGACTGCAGGGATGGGACGGTGTTGCCCACGAGTGTGACGGGCAGGGCGCCCATGCCGATGATCATCTCTTCGGGATAGCCTTCGTCGGCCATTTCGTCGGCGGCCATGTCGCCGGAGTCGGCGGCGCCGGTGTCGGCGGGGACACAGCCGACCATGACGAAGAGGGCGATGAGGGCGGCAAGAATTGAGAAGGTGCGGATACGTCGTGCAGACATTCTTTACTCCTGTGCGGTTGTGAGTGTGTTGAGTTTTTTATGGGACAGTTCAGGTGAACTGTTGGACGCTGGTAAGAGGGGCCGTGCAAGGTGTACACGGCAAGTGCGGATTATACACGATTGTTGTGTTTGTGGGTAACTGGGGGAGGTGCGTTGGGATTGGGGGGGTGGGGTCATGGCGGTGGGATTTCTTTTATTGGGATGGATTTGCATTGGGTTTGGTGGAGCTAAGTCGATCCAAGTCGATCCAGGTCGACGGATTTTCTTTTTTTTGGCGTTTTGGGTGGGTGGGTTTGTTGCGGGCTCTGTGATGGGTTGGGTGTTGTGTTGGGGGTATTATATCACGGAATTGGGGGGGTTTTCGATGGATTTTGGATATCTTTTTGATTGCGGGATATGGGCGGGTTGGTTTCGGGGTTCATCGCTCTAGTGGGGGTGGTAGGGGAGTTGCAAATTCTGCAGTGTGTGCATATTTTGTGACCAATCTTGGGTTATTTGACCGAAACCGGATGTAGAAATTGTGCAAGACCTGTCGGAGTATGGTAGGCTCTATGTCCATTAATTCTAAATCCCATATTCGTTTTATCTTCCTCTTGAAAGTCCCAAATCTATGGTAAGGGTTATTAAGTACGACAGTTTGGCAGTTGCTGACCTATTCATTGATGCAGTCTATGAAGGGGAAGCAGGAGGTAAGTTGTCTGGGGAGCCATTGTCCAAGTTGATTCCAGGAGCCTCGAATCAGGGTGGTTTCCGGGCATCGGGTAAAGGCCTAGACAAGAAATTCGTCTTGCTCTTCTCGACTTTGGAAGATGAGACCTGGCCTGACAGGATAGACTCCAATTCTGGCAAACTCGTCTACTTCGGAGATAACAAGAAGGCAAAATACGAACTGCACAAGACACCGCTTGGCGGTAACCGCATACTTCGGTACGTTTTCGATTTGCTCCACGATAGCCCTCCACAGCGGGAACGAATCTACCCCTTCTTTGTATTTGAAAAGCATCCAACACCTGTTAGTTCGAGGGCTGTCTTATTCAGGGGATTGGCTGTGCCGGGTGGTGCGGATATGTCTGAAACCGATGGCTTGGTCGCGGAGTGGCGAACTTCCAATGAAGAAACGTTCCAAAACTACCGGGCCACGTTTACTATCTTGGATGCTCCTCGAATCAGCCGTGCGTGGATCGACGATTT
The DNA here is from genome assembly GCA_958295845.1 of Caldilineaceae bacterium. Lineage (GTDB taxonomy): Bacteria > Chloroflexota > Anaerolineae > Caldilineales > Caldilineaceae > Bin5. The sequence continues at coordinate 655,447 of OY282376.1, read as the reverse complement.
GAGAATTGGGAAGGTCCCATCACCGCACGCGCCCTCAGCCTGGCGTGAGTGGGTCGAAACAGGTAAGTATCGACCGCTTACTAGTTTGAGCCCAGCAGACCGACAAGTAACAGATTTAGCCGGCCCTGCCCGCAACCTTCAGCATTCTCTAGATTTCAAGCCCAAGAGCCAGTACGATTTCGGCGTCGGTGGTGATGTGACCGAAGCTGAATCGGAGGAAGGCTTCCCTCTGGTCGAGCATCAGCCCCATGGTGCGCGGGACCTGCAAGGGGAGGAAGACTCCCACTATGGGACTGTGGAAAGTAAATCAGAGAAACTCTTCAACCGAATCCTCGATGAACAGCTCTCCTCCAGTTCACGAAGCCCGTCCGATTCTCAGATTCCTCAGCAAGGCATTCCGCGACAACTAGATAGGAAAGAGATCACCCGAAAGTTTGAATCCCTAAGAGTATGGCAGAGAGGCGACGAGAGAGCGCCTCATAAGCCTTTGCTGATTCTGTATGCGATCGGCAGGCTTCTGCAAGATGCGCAACGTTTGCTTCCCTATTCCGAGGTAGATGAGAAACTCGGAATCCTTTTGCGGGAGTTTGGCCCAAAAAGAAAGAACTATCACACACAACTTCCGTTCTGGAGACTACAGAATGATGGGGTCTGGGAAATACCCGAAGCGTATCAAATAAGTGAGACACCAAGTGGGGATGTTAGAAAGAGCGACCTTGACGTGTACGAAGCTTCAGGAGGTTTTACTGAAGACATCGCTAGGCAATTGCAAGACGATCACGACCTGGCACTGCGAATCGTCCAGGGCCTATTGGCCGCTCACTTCCCGACTTCGATCCATGAAGACATTTTGCAGGCTGTCGAGATAAAGCTGCCTCTGGCGGGAACCGGCCATGTCAAACGAGACTCCGACTTCCTGGAGAATGTTCTGAAAGCCTATGAATATAGATGCGCCGTTTGCGGTTTCGACGTGCGACTGCGCCTCCAACCCGTTGCGTTGGAAGCCGCCCATATTAGGTGGAAGCAAGCTGGGGGCCCTGACACAGAGACGAATGGACTGGCGCTATGCGTGCTCCACCAAAGGCTCTTTGACCGCGGCGCCTTTACCTTGTCCGACCAACTGGAGGTCATGGTATCTGATGAAGCAAACGGTTCGCAGGGCTTCCAAGGGTGGCTGATGCGCTTCCATGGCCAGCAGATCAAATTCCCTCAAAGACAGTCCTATTACCCGGACGAAAAGTACGTTTCCTGGCACGTCAAGGAAGTCTTTCAAGGGGACTTTCGAGAACTGTAAATCGCGTTAGCTCTCCAGTAAATTCCGGCCGGAATCTGTACGCTCCCAAGAGAGCAGCGTGGCTTCCCTTGATTCTGGTCATCTGAGCTCAAAGCGCCCTCCCAATATCATTTTTTGGCCCTAGAAGGAACACCCGAGAATTTGGGTTGCGCACTTTGGTCCTCTCGATTGACTCTGCGATTGGGACATCTATAATGGGCTTTAATGCCATTTGCAATACAAACTCCAGGAGAAGCATAAGTGAACAGTTTGGAACAAGCTTTCAGCGATACTGAAAAAGCCGCGGAATCAGCACTCAAAGCAGCAAGAGGACTCACCACACAGGTCCGGGCGCTAGAGCGGGCCGCCAAGACAGGAAACATTACTGCGATAAAGAGAGAACAGAAGAGGCTTACTGAGGCTCTCAGCGTTCTACAGCAAGAAGTGTACAACGCGGCGTCATCTTGGCCATTCTCGGACGAGGAGGTGGAACGGTACCTCGAAGAACGATATACAGATGAGCTCCGGGACGCCGCTGCCGATGTGGGCCTCAGTGTGCACGAACGTGATGGAAACGTGTTTTCCTACCCCTCTTTGTTGCGAGTACTCCCGCGTGAGAACGCAGTTAGGGTTGATAGGAAGAAGAATTCTGCTATTCGACCGACTCACTTGGTGGATTTGCTTCTTAAGAATCAAACAAAGACCAGCGGTTTTTCATCAGAAAGATTCATTGAATCTCTCTATGCAGTTTACACCGGCATATTGAGCAGAGAGGATTCTGGTCGTCTAATGAAAAGCACCGGAATCGTTGTACCTTTGATCAAGATATACAGGCTTATTACTGCCTTGCCTGGCGCCGCCCGCGATTATGACCGCAGCGATTTCGCGAGGGACATCTACATGCTTGACGAGAAAGGCCCTCGCCGAACGCGCCGAGGCGCCACGGTTTCCTTCCCATCCTCCACAGGGGCACGGCGACGATCCAGCGACTTGTTCACCTTCGTAGGACCTGAGGGGCAGAGCGTTGAGTACTACGGACTAAGGTTTAGCGAGGATATCTAATGTCGAACACCCTACCAATACAGGAGTGGCTGCGTTTCATCGACAGCGAGTATCTGTCCACTTTCATAAAGGACGGCGGGGCATCTGTGAAATTTGCTGTCACGCCTGAGCAGAAGAAACCTGAACTCTATAGTGCTCTGAAAGCACAGTGCCAGGAGCTGGATTACATTTTCGTTGAGTTGGACGCTATCTCAAGCCGTGTTCATATGCCGCAGGACATTTTTTTCGCTCTGGCCAGGCAGATTGACTGGCGACTCCTCGCGCGACGAATGGTCCTGCGGCTGGCTGAAGAAAGGGGTTTCAACGTAAATGAAATTGATTTGACGGATAACTCCGAAAACATTTTCCATGCCTTGGGCCATGCCAACAGTCTCGAAGCGAGGTTCATCCTTCAGGACTTACGGCGAGCCATAGAAGCGAGAGTCTATAAGAACCAGCAGATGGCAAGAGATTTCAAAGTTGCTATGACGCACCTCTGCACAAACATGGGTTCTGGGGAGTCTACTCAACCTCTTTTGGACTGGCTTACCGGTGCAAACACGCGAATAGGCAATGTTCGGACATTTTACATCCGCACCAGTATTAACCGTACTACGGCTCGGCACTTCATTGAGTCGGCAATGTATTGGGTGCGCCACGTGGGGTTCGCCGGAACAGTCGTGCTGCTGGATAACACCCGTGTTACAGTGGGGCGCAACCCCAAAGACGGAGAAAGATACTATACGCGCGCGATGACGATTGACCACTATGAGCTCTTGCGCGAATTTATCGACGATGTTGATCGACTTACAGGGACCATGATCGCCATTGTAACTAACTATGATTTTGTTGACGACTATTCAATAAGAAGCTGGAAAATCTATCCGGCGTTACAGACCCGAATAATGGACGACGTACGCGACAGAAATCTTATCAATCCTGTTGCTGCACTAATGAGGCTTTCATAAAGGAGGCTCGCCTTGTCACCAGACGCTTCGAACAATTCGTCGGTTGCCATGCGTCTAGCTCTAGAAGCATTGCGTAGCGGTGTGCCCAACCGAGCAGCCGTCAAAATTCTTGGCTGTAACCAACCTCACGTTGAGAGTCGTTTTATCGAGATGTTGGGTGAGTCAGAAGAGACAAGCGGATTTAAGGAAAATGCTCGGGGAATGCTGGTTTCGGGCGACTTTGGTTCGGGAAAGTCACACCTGTTAGTTCACTTGGAACAGCTCGCGCTTGAACACAATTTTATATGCAGTAAAGTGGCGATCAGCAAAGAGACACCGATGTATGACCTGGGCAAAGTGTTTACTTCTGCAATGGAAAGCGGGCGTCTTCCTGATCGTAGCGGCAGGCTTATTGAAGAACTTGGACAGTCACTAGTTCATGATTCGGAAGAATATGCAACATTCTTCGAGTGGGCAAACGAAGCTGCAGAGAGCGGCGAAATCAACCAATTATTTTCAGCCAGTCTATTGGTCCACGAAAGAATCGATGACCTGTTTCTTGGCAATGAGATCGAGGCTTTCTGGGCAGGGAGCCGAATCCTGAAGTCCAAGGTTAACGATGGACTGCGTCAAATCGGCCAATATCAGAACTTCCGATTTAGGATGCCCAAAGCAGCCGAATTGCCTCCTCAGCAGTTGCGTTTTGCTCTCGAATTGATAAAGGGCGCGGGATATCGCGGTTGGGTAATATTGCTGGATGAAATCGAATTAATAGGATCATATTCGTTACTTCAGAGAGGACGTTCCTATGCTGAATTGGCGCGTTGGATGGGACAGGTATCTGGAGAAGAATACCCTGGTCTTATTGTGGTAGGAACTGTAACAGACGATTTTGCCACTGCGATCATTAGCCCTGACGGTCAGAAGAAGGATCACGACTACATCAGGCCAAAAATGGAGGCAAATTCAAGATACAACAATATCGCTGGCCGCTCCGTAACCGGTATGCATATGTTGGAACGGCAATGTGTGCCTCTTAAACCGCCCGAGAGTGACGATGTGGCCGCTACTGTAGAGAAGCTCCAAACATTGTACAGCGACGCGTACAGTTGGGAGGCACCGCCGATCGACGCAAAGGTAGGCGGAGCTGGAATTTACGGACGGATGCGCTATCAAGTCCGTCGTGCAATCAACGAATGGGACCTATTACGGTTAAGGCCAGATTCCAGTCCTGAGACAGAGGCCCACGAATTTACGACTTCGTATGAAGAGAACAGAGACTTGGAAGCCCCAGCCCATGAAGGCGATGCTGAATAAGGTCGGCAATGCCCATCCCCTTCGATGACTTGACCGAGCCCAATGTCGACGATTCGGTAGCTTGGCTTCGATTCGTTGCCGAAGAGGAAGGTGATGGGATTCGGGCCGCGCTGTTTGAAACGTCTAGCCTGGGCGATCCTTTGAGTTTTTCATTAGCTCGCGCTGACCTCAGCGTCCAATCCTCTTCCCATTCAGATACACTGGACCGGCGTCAGGCGGCCGTGTTTTCCCTCACAAAATCTCTCTTGAGGTCAGCAACGGGCTCACCGACGCTGATTTTCGGCCTGGCAGACGAGATTCCGCAATGGATAGTTAACGAAGCCCTGCGTGTGAGGCTTCCCTTCTGCCGCGTCAATTGTGGTAGCGGGAGTGCCCCACACTTAATGTGGGCGGCCGAACAACCCCAAGAAGGCACAAGAGCACATCAGTCTCTCGATAAGATAATGCGGAGGGACGACCCCTTTGAAGCCTTCACACGTGCTGCGAATTGCCTGAGCAAAGCGTTCGAGTACAGACGCATTCGCGGCATTACCACTTTCACCGGCTTGCACACAGTTGTAAATCTTTATCGCCCTGAGGTCGAGAATGAGAGGAGCTACCCTCCTGCGGAGCACCTCTGGAAGTTGCTGGAGTTAGGTCAGGACGATGGCCGGAACGAACAAAGTCCTATACCCGCGCCTTGGGTGTCGCAAATGGAGTGGCCAGGGGAATTGATGCCGTTTCAGATTGATGGCGTGCATGCATTGTTGGAAATGAATCAGTTGCTCTTGGCAGACGACATGGGACTTGGCAAAACTATACAGGCAATCGCGGCAATGCGGATTCTGCGCGCGCGCGAAGAGATAGAATCGTGCCTTGTCATCGCGCCGGCCAGCGTATTGAACCAATGGCGGCGGGAGATTACAAAATGGGCGCCGGAGTTTTCCGCCATTATTATTCGTGGACCGGCACACGACCGCAATTGGCAGTGGGTGGCACAGACAGACGTTAAGCTGGTCAGCTACGGCGTACTACGCCAAGACGCTAGCAGGCTCGTTGAAATGCGCCAGGATAGGCGCATGTGGGATGTCGTAGTGGCTGACGAAGCACAGCGGATCAAGAATCGTAACGATACGAGCGACGCGGTCAAGAGTCTACAGAGGGTACGGTCATGGGCATTGACCGGCACGCCCATCGAGAACAACGAAGAAGAGTTGGCTTCGATTATGGAATTTATCGATAACGATGGAATAAATACGTCCAAACGGTATTTTCCGGGAATAGGATTACTAGACCGCCACAAGGAAGTCCAACTACGTCGCAAAAAGAATGATGTCTTGAGTGACCTCCCGCCGAAACTGGAGACCAAACTGGCGATTGAGTTGGGTTCTAAACAAGAGACCAGCTACAGAAAGGCCGAAGAGGAAGGAATCGTTTATCTTAAGTCCCTCGGCGCCGAAGTCAGAGTGCGGCATGTGCTTGAACTAATTACGAGGTTGAAGCAGATCTGCAATTTCGACCCCGTAACTGGCGAGTCGAGCAAGCTCGACGACATCAAAGAGCGATTGTTACAGTTGACTGAGCAAGGACATAAGGCGCTTGTCTTCTCGCAATACACTGGCGAGACGTTCGGCGTAAAGGCAGCAGTTGATTTTCTACAAGAGTTCAACCCAGTCATGTTGACGGGAGACATGCCGCTAGAGGAGCGTTCAGTTGCGATCGAGCGATTTAAGAGTCGTGATGATCATAAGGCCATGGTCATCTCCCTGCGGGCAGGGGGCTTAGGTTTAAATCTTCAGGAGGCGTCCTACGTGTTCCATCTGGATCGCTGGTGGAACCCGGCCGTTGAGAGGCAGGCGGAAGATCGCGCCCACCGCATCGGGCAGACAGTTAAAGTCAACGTGATAAAGTACTCTTGCACGGGTACTATCGAGGAACGCATTGACCAGATACTGGAGCGAAAACAGAAACTGTTCGATCAACTCATAGACGACGTGTCGCTAGACCTTTCGGCGAGGTTTAGCGGAGAGGAGCTTTTCTCGTTGTTTGGGCTTGATCCTCCTAGTGCCGATGGGAGCTGATCCTCTTCGCGTTGCAGTTGGAAGCGAGAGCGAAGAGATAAGTATCTGAGACCCGTCAACGTTCAATTGGTTTTACCAGATTGACTACGACAGTAAGAAGTGTACCTCTAGACTTACCGACCAACAGTGGCAGAAACTTTACCCATACTTGCATGGACGCCCACGAGCCGATGAAGGGCAAGAGGAAAAGTGTCGACGTTTCGTAGAGGCAATTCACTGGATAATGCACATCGATGGCCAGTTATGTGAACTGCCAAACAATAGTGGCAATTGGAGCAGTGTCTTTGAGCGGTACACACGCTGGGAGGAGAGATGAGTAAAGGACTAACGTTTCCAATCCGTCATGTGTCGATTCGTGTGCCCTGGCACGACAGCGGTTGGAACGGAACAGTATGTGGCGATCCCAAAAACAATGTGGCGTGCCTAAAGCTCTTTCACATTGCCGAAAGGAAGGACGAAGCCTCCGAGGCCAACCTCACAGGCCGCCACTTCAAAGACCTCCAGCAGGAAGAAATCCCTCCTTGCCTGCAAGAACGTGCGGCGTTCATGAGTCCGCATAGCTTCGTGAGAGAGCATAGCCATCCGTATCGGAATAACAAAAATGGTACTCATACTCATTTCAGGCCAACCACATTAAACTATCCGGCCTATTCGGCCCCTGGCGTGCCATTCAGATGGATGCTCAAGGGATCTTTAGGTGAGGGTGGGGATGCTAGGCTCCGGGAGCATTTTCCCCTCGATGAAGTGAGCGAAGAAATAGAGCCAAACCTTGGCTTCAAAACAGCTTGGTGGCAAGACTACCGAAATCAAACGGCTCTACTTGAGACTTTTTGGGCGCATGTAAGGAAGGAAGTGTCTTTAGTCTTCTTCTACGCCAAGCAAGTTCCACTAGTAGAAGACATCGCCGGGCGGCGCATACTCATCGGCGTCGGCCGCGTGAAGTCGATAGGTCCTCTTACCGAGTATCGGTATGAAGGACTGACGAAGGGCAAGCTACAAAGCATGTTGTGGGAAAGGATGATCGGTCATTCGATTCGTCCCGATTTTGTGGACGGCTTTCTGATGCCTTACCACGAGGCACTGGAGAAGTCTCGGGAGGGCGATGCCTTTGACCCTGCAGAAGTTGTAGCTTTTGCGCCTGAGGATCGATTTACAGAGTTTTCCTACGCAACCGAACATGTAGGAGACGACGCCGCTATAGGCTCGCTGCTATCTATGCGCGCTGCCTTATTGAAGTCCGCAGAGTTGTTTGGTGCAGACATTCAGAAACAGGATACATGGATCGACGCTGAACTCGGCAGGCTCTGGCGCAAACGCGGACCTTTTCCCGGAATGGGTGCCGTGCTCTATTCCTGCGGAGTTCCCTTGGGGAACTTCATGGCGAAAGCATTGGATGAGCATGTGGGGAACGATAGGTCGCCATGGTCGATATGGTACTCATTGCTCGACTCGCCTGGGGATTTTCTCCAACCGCAACTCGCTAGGCTCATAGATGGTACCACTGCGATGGCGTGGAAAAGTATGCCAAAGGAGCGTCGGGCATTTCTAGAGCTTTTAAGCCGTGTAGACCTCACTCAAGAGCAAGCCAAGGCCCTTGCCACTCCTGAAGAGAGAGGCCAATTGGGAATCATCAAAGAAGACGCAGTTTTCATTGACAACCCTTACATGTTATACGAGGCCACTCGCTTAACCTCGGCTCCGGTGTCAGTCGGCGCAGTTGACCGCGGACTTTTTCCAGCTTCCTCTGTCCGTGAGAAATTCCCAATTCCCGGTCGATCAAGAATTAACACAGCGGTAGACGCACGACGCTTGCGCGCATTGTCAATTCGTGAACTCGAGTCGGCAGCGGAGCGAGGAGACACACTGACTCCTAGAGATGTGATAGTGGCAAATCTCCGCCAACAGGATCAGAAAGATAACGAACAGCGAACGCTGGTTACCGCTGACTTACTGAGAGTTGCGGAAGACACACTTTTTGAGAGTGAAGTGCGTATTGTGGAAATGGCCGACGAAAAGCCTGCCTATCAGCTTGAACGTCTGGGCACGGCCGGCGACCTCATTCGTAAGACTGTCAATAGACGTCGTAAAGCCAGAAGGCATAACTTGGTGGTCGACTGGAGAGCCGAACTGGATGCCCTCCTCGACCCCGTAGGTGAGGTTGATCCAGATAAAGAAGAGCGGGCCAGACGTGAGAAGGCAGCTGCTCTTGACGAGATCGCCAATGCTCGAATCAGTCTCCTGATCGGTTCAGCTGGAACGGGAAAGACAACTCTTCTGTCAGTTCTGTTGAGGAACCAGGAGGTCATTGAAGGTGGTGTCGTGTTGCTAGCGCCGACAGGCAAAGCCCGAGTGCGAATGGAGGAGGTCATTGGAAAGACGGGGCAAGACACCGTCAGAGCCTACACTCTAGCGCAGTTCCTGAATCGCTCAGGCCGATATGACAGTATCACTCAGCAGTACATCCTGACTGGCAAGCCAGGAGAGAAGGTAGCACGCACAGTAATAGTAGACGAATGCTCTATGCTCACTGAAGAGATGCTTGCGGCCCTCATTGAAGCTCTGACAGGATTTGATCGGTTGATACTGGTCGGTGACCCTCGTCAACTTCCGCCAATAGGCGCAGGAAAACCGTTCGTTGATATCATCATGCAGCTAAAGCCCGAGAAGTTCACGCCAGGCTCTCCCAGGGTCGGACACTCATACGCGGAACTGACTGTTCCCAGACGGCAAGTTCCAGGACAGCGAGGGGCGCAAGACATCGACGCTCTTGAACTCGCAGAGTGGTTCGGGGGCGAACCAGGGCCTAGTCATGACAGCGTCTTCGAGATACTGTCAGGACACAGGCAAAGTCATACGGTAAAGATCGTCCATTGGGAATCGCCAAATGACCTTAGAGACCAGTTACCGGGAGTACTCGCAGAGCATCTAGAGTTTAAAAAGGACAAGGACGAAGCACTCGAATTCGCTGAAAGCCTCGGCGGGAATATATCAAATGGCAAAGCTTACTTTAACTGGGGGCAGGCTGGTATGGGGGCGGACGCCTGGCAGATACTGAGCCCTTCCAGACAGAAAGCGTGGGGGGTGGAAACTCTCAACCGACTCATTCACAGGCGATACAAGTCTAAGCAAGTTGAGAGTTCGACTCGCCAAAGATTCCGGTTTTTGAAGCCCATAGGAAATCAACTGATCGTATACGGTGACAAAATCATCAACAATAGGAACCTTCAACGGTCTAAGTATCTCCCTGACGAAAAATGGAGAAAGGAAAAGACATTTGTCGCAAACGGCGAAATCGGCATCGTCGTAGGGGAGGTACAGTGGAAGGGTAGGCGACCGCCGAGTGCTCTCGAAGTAGAGTTCTCGACTCAACCCAAAGCGGTCGTCAAATTCTGGGGGAGCGATTTCGACGAAGAAGGTGAAGCCAACCTTGAACTCGCGTACGCACTTACTGTCCACAAAGCTCAGGGCAGCGAGTTCAACACTGTGATATTGGTCCTACCCGAGTCGGGCCACTTAGTCACACGCGAGTTGATATACACTGCCCTGACCAGGCAAAAGCAGAAAATTGTAATTCTGATGCAAGGGTCGCCAATTCAACTTCAGCGGCTCAGTTCGGAGCTGTACTCTGAGGTAGCCGGTCGGCTCACGAATCTCTTTGTACCCCCTGATCCGATTCAGATCGACGGACAATTTCTTGAAGATCGACTGATTCATCGAACCACCAGAGAGGAACTTGTGCGCTCCAAGTCTGAGGTGATCATTGCAAACCTTCTTCACGCCAATGGTATTGACTACCGATACGAAGAGCCGCTGGAAATTGAGGGAGTCACCAAATTTCCGGACTTCACTATTGAAGATGATGACACTGGAGAGAGATATTACTGGGAGCACCTGGGAATGCTCTCCGACAGTGCATACCGTCGCAGATGGGAAGAAAAGATAGAGTGGTATAAGGGCCACGGAATTTTCCCGCAAGAAGATGGAGGTGGCCCAATGGGAGCACTAATCGTTACCGAGGATACTGTTGACGGCGGCATAGATTCTGCGGCAGTCTCCAGTCTGATTATGAGTTCATTCGGTTTCTAGGTCTCGTTGACGTTTAATTAGTATTGTTACATTGGCTACTAACAGTGGCAGAAACTTTACGCCCTTTTGCAAGTACACACTCGTGCCTACGCAGGGCAAGAGGAACAGTGTCGCCTTTTTGTTGAGGCAGTTCACTGGATTCTGCGCACCGGCGCCCAGTGGCGTGAACTACCGGACGTCTTTGGAAGGTGGGACAGCGTCTTCAAGCGCTACCCACGCTGGCAAGAGAACGGTGGTTGGGCCGACATCTTCAGGCAGTTCGCACAGGACCCAGACATCGCTGCGGTGATGCCGGACAGTACAGTTGTACCGTATGCGGCATTAACGTGAATCTGAGGCTTTGGCCCGTGGCTTTGGTAGCCACCTACGTCAAGGGGCGGCAGGCAGGGGGTCCGACTCAGAGGTAAACGCGCTGGCTCACTGTTCGCGCCACCATAAGCTGGTCGACAGAGGAGCTTTTACTTTATATAACGAGATTGAGATTCTGGCGTCTGACGACGCCCACGGCACCGCAGGACTTGATGAGTGGCTGATGCGGTTTCATGGTGAGAAGCTCAAACGTCCGCAGCGGCAGATCTACTATCCTAACGAAGACTACACAAGTTGGCACGTCAAAGAGGTGTTTCAAGGGGAGTATCGGGAACGGTAGGTGAAGGAAATGAACAATAATCTAGTTTGCGTCGTCTGAATCTTGGTAGAACGACGACGTAGACCAGGGGCATCTCGGTGCTGGTTTTCAAAGTATTGCCCATCTGGTCGTCGTGCATTAATATGTCCAACATTCAGAGGGACAGACATGACAAGCCAAAGCACCGGACAAAGCCTAATTGACACTCACCTATTGGGAACTCAGAGTCTGTCGCCTTCACATGGTGAAAATATCTCAGTCGATTCCAGACGTCTCTTGGGTTCATTTTACACACCGGACAAACTGGCAATCGTCTTGGCAGAGTGGGCACTCGAATGCGACGAAGGGCATGTCTTGGACCCAAGCTTTGGCGCATGCGCATTCTTGAACGCAGCAACTAAGGTACTGTCTGAGAGGGGCGTCCCTGACCCAGGCCGATTAGTATTCGGTGTAGATGTGGATCCGCGGTGTTTGAAGTACGTTCACAGTAGTGGGAACCTAGAAAAGGAAAACTGCATTGTCAGAGACTTTCTAACACTATCTCCAGATGAAATTCCAGGGACTCCGTTCAGAGCAGTGCTCGGCAATCCCCCTTACTTGCGCCACCATTGGTTCAATGGTAATGCACGAGAGGCAGGCCGAGAGGCCATCTGCAGTGCTGGGGTCGAGCTTTCAGAAACTGCCAGCGCTTGGGCATATTTTTTGATTCATGCATTGAGTTTCCTTGCTGAAGATGGCCGCCTTGCGATGCTCGTGCCTGAAGCTATTCTTCAAGCGGACTACGCAGCTCCAGTAAGAAACATTCTCGCCTCCAATTTCGCTCAGGTTTTACTTGTATATATTCATGATCGAATGTTCGAAGGTACAGACGAAGCGGTAGTCGCGGTAATTGCTTCCGGATTTGGAAAGTCTGGAAACTTGCGCGTTGAGGCGGTTGAGCAGATAGAAGATTTGGCTTCAATCTTAAGCTCTCCAGAATGTGGTCCCGCCGCTCCATACTTGACAACGGAGAAAGGCAGGTGTATAGACGCCGCGCCTGCCGAAATACTGGGTGAATTGGGCCATCATGCCGACGTAAGCAAGCTTGCAGAGTTGGCAGAAGTGAAGATCGGTTTAGTAACGGGGGCAAATAAGCACTTTATTCGCAACATTGAAAACCTAGAGCAACTTGGTGTTCCCCGCGAGACCTGGATTAAGATAGTATCTCGCACGCGATGGCTAACAGGACTAGATTTCACACGAGAGGAGCTCGAAGAACTGGTTAACTCTGGGGAACGCGCTGTTTTGGTAAGGCCCGAGGCGGAGCTCGAAGACAACCCCAATGTTTTGCGCTGGATCCGCGAGGGCACCAATGCCGGTATTCAAGAGCGATACAAATGCGCCAACCGTGATCCTTGGTTCCGTATCGCTCTGCGGCCCGCACCAGACGCCTTCGCAACGTGTACGCGTATGGGCCCGCCTCTACTTGTCCTCAACCGAGCAAATGCCTTATGCACCAATGCAATTCACGCGCTGTATTGGCACCATAAAGACGATTCCTTACCATCGGCCGTCGCAGTGGGGTTTCTAACTAGTGCTGTAAGGCTTTGGTCCGAACTCCACGGGCGCAGGTACGGTGGAGGTGTCCTAAAAATGGAACCTAGCACTTTGGGTCATGTACCAGTACCATTGGCTAAAGGTGTCAAACCTACATTTGAAGAATTGAACTTGCTCATTCGAGAAGGTCGAGAAGACGACGCCAGAGCGATAGCGGACGATTTTGTACTAAGGGATGCGTTGGGCTTGTCTAAGAAAGACATAGGACGACTTCAGCAGGCTGGCGAAAGGCTAATGTTTCTACGACGTCCTGCTAGGAGGGTAGACGGCCGTGGCTAAGTTTACTGTCGATACGCACTTATTCCGAGAGTTAGGAGAATTACTCGTCGGACGCGATTCCACCGCCTTGATCGAACTGATAAAGAATGCTTACGATGCTGACGCGACCGATGTTATCGTTTACGGCGAGCGGCTTAATGAACGAGGTGGGGGCCGTATCCACATTGTAGACAATGGTGTTGGAATGAATGCACATGACTTTGAGAAAGGATTCCTTCGCGTTGCTTCTCGTTGGAAAGAGCAGGGAGAAAGGCGTTCCAAGTTGTTTCAACGTCGCTATACAGGTGCAAAGGGAATCGGTCGACTCGCTGCCCATAAGTTAGCCAGACGACTGGAAGTTTATAGCGTTCCGTTCGCGTCGGATCCTGGAACGATGCCAGAAGCTCTGGAGGCTTCAATTGACTGGGATGAGATTGAGAGGTACGAGACGTTGGATGAACTTGACTCGACCGACGCTATTGAGCTAAAGACTTTGAAGGCGCCTAGAGAAGCCCGCCAAGGAACCACGCTTGTCCTTAAGCGTCTGCGTCGGGCCTGGACCAAGACTGAGCGAGCTAGGTTTTTTGCAGAAGTGCACTCATCGGATCCCCCTTCGTTTCTAAAGAATAGTCTTCCCGCTTCTGTATTGGCCAAACCTTTACTTTTTGCAGAACCTGTTGAGCGTGACCAGGGTAATGAAGCTTCGGACTGTCCCTTCCGAGTTCATTTGGAAGGGGAATTTGCCACTGGAGAAGAGTACTGGACGCTTGTTGCAGAAATGGCCAATTGGGTATTAGAGATTAGGGCCGGAGAGGAAGGTGTGGACTTTGCGATTGCCCCGACGAAGAAGACTCTTGGTGATAATCCCCAGGCCAAAGAGTCTCGCCATTCGATTACCCGTCCTATAATAGACCAGTGGCCACACTTTGAAGCACGTATCTTAGTCAGAGAGGGTGTTCTAAGAAATGTCTCAAAGGACCAAAGAGTGTGGGCCACACAAGCAAGCGGTGTCCGGGTCTTTATGGAAGGATTTCGAGTACTTCCATATGGGGAACCCAAGGATGATTGGCTTTCACTCGACTATGACTACACTAGACGACAACGTCAACTAGAGATGCTCAGCGACTTCGGTATTGAGACTGAATCTGATGACCCAGATAGTGGTCTCAGCCGCTTGCCAAGCAACAATTATTTGGGCGCTGTTTTTCTGACCCAGGAAAGATGTCCCGAATTACGCCTTCTCGTGAATCGAGAGGGATTTGTGCCGGAGGCAAGTTTCGACGCGCTGGTGCGAATAGTGCGTCTGGGAATAGAACTCCTGACTCGCGAGCGAGCGGCAGCGTCCTTCGAGAGTCGGCAAAGACGGCGCAAAGAGAGGTTATTGCGTCGAGAAAGTGGGGCAGAAGGAAGTGTCGACACGACTGCTTTACTACAGCGAATGAGTGATGCCTCAGAACAGATGAAGGAAGTCGAAACGCACCTCACTAACGATGCTAAGGAAGTGTCGGAAACAACGATTCGCAGATGGCATGACGCATTCACAGTTATCAATGACGCTTACGCAGTGATGGAAGAATTCATTTCTGAGCGCATGCTTTTGTATGTTCTTGCTTCGGTGGGAACACAGATGGCGGCGTTCGTACATGAAATCAATGCCCTACTGGGAGCAGCCCAAGTCACTGAACATACGCTTGAAGAGATACTTTCGGAGGAGAGGCTTTCGTTGTTCGAGGGGAAACCAAGCTCCATACGACAAAGCAAACTTACGGGTACGCTGAATGCCTTAAAGGAATTAAGGCGAGGCTTGGAGCGGCAAGCATCTTATTTGACTGATGTGGTTTCCATTGACGCAAGACGGCGCCGATCGCGTCAGCGCCTACATGAACGTTTCGACTCTGCGGTTCGCCTCATTCAGTATGAAGCGTCACGACGAAATATCAGTATCAGCAACCAAATACCTCTTGATTTGAGATCTCCTCCGATGTTTCCAGCAGAGATTATTGCTTTGTTTTCTAATCTATTGACAAATGCAGTAAAAGCCGCGGGCGAAGGTGGAAGTATACACGCTACAGCATTAAGTGAAGATCATCAGGCCCGAATTCGTGTTCAGAACACCGGTGTGGCGGTTCAACTGGACGAATCAGAGCGTTGGTTCAAACCCTTTCAGTCATCAACTACTGAAGTAGACTCCGTGCTAGGGCAGGGGATGGGACTAGGATTAACCATAACAAGGAACTTGCTAGAAAACTACGGCGCCTCTGTGAAATTCGTCAAGCCAGATAGTCCTTTTGCGACCGCTCTCGAGATAATTTTGCCCAAAGTGAGCTAGCCTGAGTTGAAACATAAGACATGAATCCAACAATACTTATTGTCGACGACAGACCGGACGAGCTGAGATTTCAGGTAATCGACCGTCTGAAGAAAAGTGCAGTACCAATTGTTGTTCATCCAGATGAAGTAGATTTGACAGATCTCAAAACCGCAGATCTGGTCCTGGTCGATTATAGGTTGGACGCTTGGCCAGAACGAGACAAGCAGTCGGTATCACTCAGGCCCTCAAATGGGATGGCACTTGCTGTTGTTCTGCGGGAGCAGGCTGACAGTCAAAAGGACGGGGAGACTGCCTTTGCGTTGCACACAGGACATCTAGAAGATCTCAAGAGGCGGCTACCCTCTGGGACGGTTCAGAATGTACTTGCGCGCTTAAATAATTTGGAATGGCTTTTTTCAAAAGAAGATTCGGGAAATTACGAACAAATGCTTTTGCTCGCGAACGCTATACGAGAACTACCGAAGAAATGGCCTTCTGATCCAGGCAAATCTTGTCAAGAGGTTAGGAAACTGTTAGGAATGGTAGACGGTTCTGAGTCGTTCGATCGTTGCTGGAGCGATGTTAGAGAGTGCCGCGTGCCCGTCCAGGATCTTATAGAAGGTGGATACGGGATTCTCTTCGTCCGTTGGTTGCTTCATGAAGTATTGCCGTATCCCTCATTCTTGTGGGAGGAGCATTGGGTGGCGGCTCGCTTCGCCATTCCTGTTGACGATTTACGAAAGGTAATTGAGGGAGACAGTAGATTGGCGAGGGATTTGAAGTGCATGCGTTATACTGGAATTTTGGCAGGATTTTTGGGAGATAGGTGGTGGCGGGGAGCCCTCGAGGACTATGTATGGGAGTTGTCTGGCCAGTATCGTGAAAGAGGAAAGTCGTTGCGTGAGGCGTTGAACGAACGAGCTGAATTGGAGCTAGGGTCGATTGAAGTTAACCCCGCGGTAGTCTGCTTAAACGCTGACTTGGAACCTACCGGTCAGTTTTTGACGCCTGCGACCGCCGTGACAGTTCATCCCGATCATTGGCCTGCATTCGCGGATTCGGCCTGGATGGATTTGAATACCGTGCAGGATGACCCTAGACTCTTGCCAATAGTGGATCCTCTAGATAGACATCGAGTCAACAATGGAAACGAATAGCAAGGACAAGCATGGTTGGTTATGTTTCTACTTCGCTGAATTGCTTCGAGAAACTCTCTTGCTGCAAGACATGGCAAAGTGTTTCCTTGATACGAACACTGCGTGGGTTCTTGGTCGATTTCATGATGACTTGAAAGGAATAAGCAAGAGAGACGGGGAGAGAAAGGAAACACTGCAACTTCGGTGCCTTCACACTTTACCAAGTAGAGCCTACGAAGCTGACGGCCGACGAGGGGGCCAAGAAGTCTACGCTGTAGTCTCAGGTACTTGGGAGTTACGGCCATTGGGTGCCAAACCCTCCCCAGGCCGAATGGCAGAATTCTGCGGAATTGCTTCAACAAGGATTGAGTTGTTTACATTTGACGAACCTCACACTCGCCTGGCAAAGTGGCAGGTGGATCTCGGAGCCCCCGATGCCCCAGGTTGTTATTTTCACGCCCAGATTCCTTGGGGCTTTGATTCCACTGAGCCTTCTAATCAGACAATTCCAATACCGAGGTTTCCGAGTTTGTTCGTGACGCCAATGAGCGCAGTAGAATTCGCTCTGGGTGAACTCTTCCACAAAAAATGGAGCAGGGTTACAGCACAAAACACCAGTGAAGCGCTACGGTGGCGTTCACTCCAACAAGAGCGACTACAGAGGTTATTCTCATGGTATCAAGATCTTCTGAAGAACTTGGACCAGTCACCGTGGATGTCCCTGAAGGAAGCTGTGCCTGACAGGAAAAAGTTTGTGGTAGAGTAGTGTATCGGTCCGCTGCCAGGCACAGCTGTATTTGGAAGTATCCCGCCTCTCCTGAACCAAAGTAATCTCTAAGCGTTTCGCCTGAAAAACACCTCTGGCAGTCGACGAAGCAATACGATTCCTTCAAATGGACTTTGGCTAGATTTGCGTCGAAGCCACCTTGAATCAGTACGCTTCGAAAAGTGTCCGCAGCCAGTAGGTGAAGCCTCTTGATTGCAGATAAGGCCCCATTGAAATCAACTCGGTCTAAGCACCAGTTGAAACTGATTGGTGCGAGACTCTTGTAGAAAAGACCATGACCGGTCACGCCGAAATCGTCGGACAACCTATGCTTAGCCAAAAAATCCTGCCAGGACCAACGTCTAGCTGGGTGAACCTTTACAGCGGGCCAAGCAATGGCAGAGCTGGCCCTTTCGTACGATTCATACTCTAGTCTATGAGTTCGGTACCCTTCCTCAAAGAACTGAGATGCCTGCCCTTCGTCTCTTGAGACACTGTGTGAATGGATCACCATGACCACCAGCCAACACGCGCTCAGGAAAGACGAGGTCCCCCTCTACCACGAGCAGGGCGGGGCGCAGGTGATGGCGGAGACTGTTGGGTAGTTGGGGGCGCAGGGCAGGCACAAGGCCTGCCCCTACGATGGTTTGTGGCAAAGAGCGGCGCGGGAGGTTAGGCACTGTTCGCTGGTCAAACCGGTCCAATTGTCCACGACGGTGGTCTTGCGAAGGGGGGCGTTGCGGGGGGAATCTCCCCGCACAAGGGAGGGCCGAAGGCCCGACCGCACAACTGCAGTGGTCAGTGGTCAGTGGTTAGTGGTTAGTGGTTAGTGGCTAGTGGTCAGTGACTGGGCAATCAGTTGAGGATGAATGTGAGGACTGGACTTGGCTAAGTCGTTGCCTGGGGTATGCGAAAGTCTATCCCGGATTTGGGCTGCATGCTCCGGGCGAAACGTGTTTGACACTGCTGGGGAGGCGTGCTATAGTCGCGGGGTAGTTGCCTCACTGTTTTGTCCACTTTAATTGACCAGCGCGATCGTTTGATACGGTACAGTTTAATACAGAAGACATAGCGGCTTTGCGCCGAGGGAGGAATGCACTATGGCGAAATCTTCGGTTTCACGTCGTGAGTTTATGAAGGGGGCGGCTGTTGCTGGCGGCGGGGTGCTGCTGGCCGGCTGTGCGTCTGAACCGGCCGCGCCGGAGGCGGTGGCTGAGTCGGCGCCGATGGTGGCGATGACGGCGGAGGAGATTCTGACGCCGCTGGGACTGATGCCAGGCTCGCCAGACCATGCGAAGGGCTGGACGACGGAGCTGCCGGACGTGCCGGAAGGGATGCCACTGAATCCGCCGGTGACGATCAGTTCGTTTACACGGACGGACGCGGATACGCGCTTCCAGGGCGACGACGACATATACGACAATATCAGCCTGCGCTATATCAAGGCGCTGTTCGGCATCGAGTACGATATCCCCTGGACGTATGTGCAGGGCGAGGAGCGCGACCAGAAGATGAACCTGGCGATGGCGGCCGGCGATATTCCGGAGCTGATGCCGGGAATCGGGCTGTCGATGTTCCAGGACATGGTGGCGGGCGACCTGGTGGCGGACATTACGGATGTCTACGAGGCGACTGCGCACCCGAAGTGGGTCAAGGAGTCGCAGGAGTGGGGCGATCATCAGCTGTGGGCGTACGCGGAGGTGGACGGCCGCAAGATGGCGTTCCCGAGCATTGCCCAGGCGGGCCAGGATGAGCAGATCCTGTTTATCCGCACGGACTGGCTGGACAAGGTGGGCATGGATGCGCCGACGACGCTGGAGGAGATGGAGGCGGTGGCGGAGGCTTTCGTCACGAACGATTTGGGCGCGGGCCCGCCCGGCTCGACGGTTGGTGTAATGGCGTCGCGTGATCTGCAGAGCTGGTACGGCGGCCTGGGGCCGGTCTTCGGCGGCTTTGGCGTGCTGCCTTCGTGGTATACGAGCGTGAGCACGTTCACGAAGGACGGGCAGGGCGGTCTGAAGTTCGACGGCATCGATCCGGCGATGAAGGACGCTTTGACCCTTGTGAGCCGCTGGTACGAGAAGAAGATCCTGAGCCCCGACTTTTTCACGAAGGGCTACCAGGAGAACCGCACCGAGGTCGAGGGCAACCGCGTGGGCATGAACTACACGCATCCCTGGGGCGGTGTGGTGGCCGGGGCGATTGGCAGCATGGCGAACGACCCTGAGGCAACCTGGGACTGGTTCGACGTGCCGGCAGGCCCGGTGCGCAAGGGCAAGAACTATTTCAGCCCGCTGCGCACAGGCGTGTTCCCGTTCCGCAAGGGTTCCGAAAACATCGACAAGATCCTGATGCAGGCGAACTTCGAGGCGGAAATCGTGTTGAGCCCGGAGCGGCGTTATCACGGTTTTGAAGGGCACAACTATGATTGGGTCGAGGGTGAGGACAGGGTTGTGCCTCAGTCGGGCGGGACGCATGGGTACGGCATCATCAATACGCGCGGTGGCGCCAACATCAGCCCGACCTCGAACATGAACAATATTCAGTGGAAGCTGAACTATAAGGAGACGGTGCCGCGCGGCGAGTGGGACGCGATGATGGAGCTGCTGCTGGACGACCCGACGGGCCTGCAGACGATGCAGGACGAGGGCTGGCTGTTCCTGGCGGAGCATTCGCTTGAGGACACGATTCGCAACGAGTGGAACGCGGCGCCGACGGAGCTGCAGAAGGAGAAGTGGACGCAGCTGCAGACGCTGACGGATGAGACGTACTTCGCGATCATCACCGGCCAGGTCCCCGTGGACTCGTTCGACGAGTATGTGACGACGTGGCTGGCGCAGGGCGGCGAGGAGGTCCTGGCTGAGATCAATGAGTGGTGGGCGGCGAAGAGTTGATCAGTTTTTAGTTTCCAGTTTTTAGTTTCTAGTGGATAGCGGGATAGTGCCCGCTATCCACTACTTTTTATTATGCAAGCATTGTCTCCGATTGTAGATGATCTGAAGGAACAGGCCTCGAGGTTTGTTCGCTATCTGCCGCGGTTGTGGCCGCTGTACGTGATGGTGATCCCGGCGTTGATCCATTTGGTGTTGTTGAGCTATTACCCGATGTACGGGATCCGGATCGCGTTCCAGGATTACAAGCCGGCGCTGGGCTTTGACAAGTCGCCATGGGTGGGGTTGAAGCAGTTTCAGCTGATGCTGGAAAACCCCTCTTTCTGGCAGATTTTCCGCAACACAATCGTGATCGCGACTTCGAAGATCGTGACGCTGCAGTTCTGCGCGGTGATCCTGGCGCTGCTGCTGAACGAGGTGCGAAAGCTGTTCTACAAGCGGAGTGTGCAGAGCCTGGTGTATCTGCCTTACTTTCTGTCGTGGATTGTGCTGGGCGGGATCATGCTGGAGATGCTGGGCTCGTCCGGTGTGGTGAACCAGCTATTGCAGCTGTGGGGGGTGGAGCAGCCGGTCATCTTTTTGGGCAACAACCGGACTTTTGTGCCGGCGCTGGTCTTGAGCCATTTGTGGCAGCAGGTGGGGTGGGCGACGATTCTGTATTTGGCGGCGCTGACGAGTATTGATCCGCAGCTGTTGGAGGCGGCGGCTATTGACGGGGCGGGGCGGTTCCAGCGGGTGCTGTATATCATACTGCCGGGCATTTTGCCGACGCTGCTGCTGGTGCTGTGCCTGGACTTCGGGTTGCTCTTTAATGCGGCCGGTTTCGACCAGGTGCTGAACCTCTATAACCCGGCGGTCTATTCGACGGGCGATATTCTGGACACGTGGATCTACCGCGAGGGTCTGCTGGGCGCGCGTTTCAGTCTGGCGACGGCGGTGGGGCTCGTGCGTTCGGTGCTGGGTCTGATTTTGATTGTGATCAGCCTGCGGCTGATCGCCCGCTTCACCGACTATCAGCTTTACTAGGGAAGGGCAGGGAACGGCAGTGGTCGGTGGTCAGTGGTTAGATAGGGAATTGCGATGAACAGGTCCGAATACAGGGGCATCTGGTCAAGAACGTTTGATGTCTTTAATTATCTTTTCCTGCTGCTGCTGGGGCTGTCTTGTATTATACCTTTGATTCATTTGCTGGCGCTTTCGTTCAGCGACCGGGCGGCGGCGACGGGCGGGTTGGTGACGCTGTGGCCGGTGCGGCCGACGGCGATTACGTATGAGAAGGTGCTGGAGGCGGGCGTCTTTTTGAACGCCTTCTGGATTTCGGTGATGCGGACTGTGATTGGAACGACGCTGCAGATGACGCTGATCGTCCTGATCTCGTTCCCGCTGTCGAAGGGCAAGGATGAGATGCCGTTTCGGAACATCATCATGGGCTCGGTGGTGTTCGCTTATCTTTTCAACGGCGGCCTGATTCCGTGGTTTCTCGTCATCCGCAAGTTGGGCATGCTGAACACGATTTGGGCGCTGATCGTTCCGCAGGCGCTGCCGCTGTGGAACGTGATTCTGATGATGAACTTCTTCCGGCGGGTGCCGAAGGAGCTGGAGGAGGCCTCGATTATCGACGGGGCCACATACTGGCAGATCCTGTTGCACGTCTATCTGCCGATCTCGATTCCGGCGCTGGCGACGCTGACGCTGTTCGGCGCGGTGGGTCATTGGAACGCGTGGTTCGACGGCATGATTTTGATTGCGGACCGGGATTTGATCCCTTTGCAGACGTTTTTGCGCACGGTGGTTGTGAAGATGGACATGAACGAGTTCATGCGCAATCCTGAGGATTTCGACATGTTCTCTGACCGCTCGCTGCGGGCGGCGCAGACGCTGGTGACGGTTGTCCCCATTCTGGTTGTATACCCCTTTTTGCAACGCTTTTTTGTCAGCGGCATCACGCTCGGCGCCTTGAAGGGCTGAGCCATGTCGACACGTTCGCGGTCCTCTGCGGGCGGCTCTGCCGCGCAGGCGCTCAGGGTGCCGTCAGTTGTGTTCGGGGCGGAGTGCCGCGAGCCGATGCGGCGCGGGTTCGATACGCTGGCGCGGCTGTTGTCGTTGACGCTGGGTCCGCTGGGCGGAAATATCGTGAGCCAGCGGGTGAATACGACCGGTTTTGAGCCGCTGGAGGACGGGGCGACGATCGCGCGGCGCTTCACGGATTTGCCGGACCGGGTGGAGAATGCGGGCGCGATGATGATGCGGCACATTGTGTGGCATATGCGCGAGCGGTTCGGCGATGGGAGCGTGACGGCGGCGGTGTTGGCGCGGGGGATTGCACGTGAGCTGCACCGTCTGATCGCGGGCGGCGCGGATCCGGTCCTGCTGCAGCGGGGGCTTGAGAAGGGCGTGGCGGCGGCGGTCGGCGCGCTGGACGAGATGTCGATCCCGTTGACGGAGCCGGCGCATGTGGCTGGGGTGGCGAGGGCGGTGATCGATGATGCGCGGGTGGCGCAGCTGCTGGCGGAGATGATGGATGTGCTGGGGCCGTATGGGAATATTCTTATTCAGCCGGGGTACGGGCTTGGGCACACGTACGGGTTCCGGGAGGGGTCGCGCTTTGCGGGCGAGTATATTTCGCGCTATTTGGTGAGCGACAGGTTCAGGTATGTGGCGGCGCTGGACGAGCCGCATGTGGTGGTGGCGGATTTTCATTTTGAGGAGCCGGGCCATGTGCTGCATTTGCTGGACCTGGTGAGGCAGGCGGGCGGGGACAAGCTGTTCATCGTCTGCAAGAATATGTGGGAGCGGGCTATCAGTGCGCTGGTGGCGGCGAATCAGCGCGGGCCGGTGACGACGTATGCGGCGCGGATCAAGCCGATGGAGGATTTGCGGCGGGATATGATGCGCGATTTTGCGCTGCTGACGGGCGCCAGTTTTATCACGGACGTGGCGGGCATGGGGCCGCAGGACCTGACGGCCGATGACCTGGGGCGCGCTGAGCGGCTGGTGGCGACGGGGGAGTATGTGTCGTTGATCGGCGGCGGCGGGGATGCGCAGGCGGTGGATGCGCATATCGACGTGCTGCAGAGCCGGCTGGCGCTGGTGGAGGAGCGGGAGGAGAGAGAGCTGCTGCGTGAGCGCATCGGGCGGCTGCAGGGCGGGATCGGTGAGTTGCACGTGGGCGCGTATACGGAGAGCGAGCGCAATGCGCTGGTGGAAAGGGCGGCGCATGCGGTGAAGGTTGTGCAGGTGGGGCTGGAGGGCGGCGTGGTGCCGGGTGGGGGCGCGGCTTATATGGATGCGGCCCCGGCGGTGGAGGCGGCTGCGACGGGACATTCGGAGGAGGCGATGGCGATGCGGGCGCTGGCGCGGGCGTTGGAGGAGCCGGCGCGTACGATTGCGGCGAATTCGGATGCGCATCCGCCGCTGGTAGTTAATGCTTGCCGCGAGCAGGGGCCGGGGTTCGCGTATGAGGTGGGTCAGGGGTGTGTGCGCGATATGATGGCGGCGGGGGTCGTTGATCCGACGCTGGTGGTGAAGGCGGCGCTGGAGCAGGCGGCGAGCGGGGCGGCGATGTTGATTTCGGCGGAGGCGCTGGTGCTGCCGCGTGCGCCGAAGGAGAGTTATAAACCGTAACTGCAGTGGTCGGTGGTCAGTGGTCAGTGGTCAGTGGGGGGCGCTGAGAGTTAGTAGCTGAAGAGTTGGGGCCAGAAGGCGCCTTGGAATTTGTCGCCGTAATTTTTGCCGAGGCGCTGCATTTCCTGGGCGCATTGGTGGTTGTCGGCGCGGTCGCCGGTTTTGCACCAGAGGCAGGCGTCGGCCTGGATGTGGATAGCGATGGCGCGGCGGTGCTGGCGGTGGGCGAGGTTGGGTCCGGAGCCGTGCAGGGTGAGGCAGTGGTGGAAGTTGACGCAGCCGGCCTGCATGTTGAGCGGGACTGTCTCGTACTCGGCGCCGTCGGGCATGTACTGGCGGATTACACGTTCCTGTTCGGCCATGTCGTAGCGGCCGAAGTGACTGTACTCGGCGTGCCAGCCCCATTTGTGGCTTCCCTTGACAAAGTACATTGTGCCAATCTCGGGGTTGACCTCCTGGAGCGGGATCCAGGCGGTGAGCATCTGGGGTCGGTCGCTGCTGCGCCAGTAGTTGTAGTCCTGGTGCCAGGCGACGTTGGCGGATTCGTGACCGCCGGCGGGCTTGGTGAGGAGCTGCTCGTGCCAGAGGCGCACGGCGGGCGTGTCGAGGAGCTGGGCGGCGAGCTGGCCGATATGCGGGTTGATGACAGCTTCGGCGAGGACGGGGTTGCACCAGTGGGCGTTGTCGACCTTGTGGAGGGCGTAGGGGTCGTCGCCGGGGCTCCAGAAGCGGGACATCGGTTCGCGGCCGGTCTCGTAGCGGCCGGCGTTGACTTCGTCGACGGCGTAGACCAGCTCTTCTTGCTGGTGGGCGTCGAAGATCTGGGGGCCGAGCCAGTAGCCGTCTTCCTGGAAGCGGGTTCGCGCCTGGTCGTCAACTGCCATTTCCTCTGCTAGCATTCCCCGTTCCTCCTGTGAAGTGTCCAGTCTTCGATATCCTACATCAGCCTTAGAGCCCGGTCAACGCTATCCTTTCGACGGTGTAGGGGGCGTGGGCAGGCACAAGGCCTGCCCCTACCGGTTTCATCTTCAGGGAGGGGGCCGGTGATGGAGACGCGGTCGGGGATTGGGGTGGGGGGACATTGGCGGGTCGGGCTTGATGTTCTTAGTTTACTGCTTGTTGCGATTCAGGTATAGAGCGGTTATCGACCGGCGACGATAATACGCACTGTGCAAGGGGGACCGATGTCGGGGCTTGAGGTAGGCCCCAAGAAGCTGGACCATGAGCTAAGGTATAATGGGGCAGATTACCAGGTGTGAGGAGGGGCGGTTCGGTGATCAAGGAACGGCGTTGGCATAGGGCGGCTAGCCACAACAGTTCGAATGCACCCTGTTTTCCCGTTTCGTGGTCCGATGACCTGGACTCGCCATGGGAGGAACTGTGAGACACAGTCGGCGTGAATTTCTGAGCATTCTGATTTGGATCATGGTCGGCGCGGTAGGCGTCGGCATCACCTGGTTGATCGAACTTTACAGTCCACTTTCCTTGAATTCAGGGGACAGCAAAGAGGGGCTGATAATCGGTTTTCTGGTCTGGTGTGTCTCGGGAGCCGCAGTGATGCTATTGGGGGGCCCGATACACTCGCTCTTCAACAAGGTCATGCGCAGGATTGATAGAAGATGGAATAAGGGAGGGAACCGATGATGGGGCTTGAGTATGCGGTCGTGATCGAAAAGGCGCCCGATAACTACTGTGCTTACGTGCCCGACCTGCCCGGCTGTGTTGCAACGGGAAAGACTCGCGAGGAGACTTGTAAGCTGATTTCTGAAACCATCGCATTCCATCTTGAGGGATTGAAGGAGGACGGATTACCCATTCCCGAACCGGAATCATCTACGGCTATGGTGAGGGTGTAAAGGGCGAGTCTGAGTAGCACCGTTTGTTTCCCGTATTTGCAGAGTGTATTGGGTCCTAAATGTCTGACCTTGAAGTGATTGGGCAGGGTACATTCGTCCGAATGCCATCGGCCCTGGTCTGAGCGCGAAGCGCTCGCCAACCGGTGTGCGATTGTAGAGATTCTGACGCGGTCGCTCTTAGCTGTAGAATTCGGAAAAGGTTTCCAAGCCAGTTTGCAGTAAACGCACCGTTCCATCGCAGATTGCTACGGCCACTGTCGACCCCGGTCCATTGCAGGACTCCCCGTTTCGCCCGACACGACCCCTGCCCGTCCTTCCAATTCATCGCGGCACGACGTCAAAGTCATACTTCTCTTTGCGCAGGCGCAGGTCGAAGTAGTAGAGGACGACGGCGCAGATGAAGAAGGGTGTGGTGAGGATGGATAGCAGGTAGGTGATGGTGCTGCTGAGACCTAGCCGAGATGATGTGTCGACGGCTGGTAGCAGCCGGACCAGGGCTAACTCGATGAGCTGCCCGGTCAGACTTCCTACGAGGCCCAGTGCTATGGCCAGGAGGAGAGTATAGCCCACAGTACGCATGACGAAGCCGTGGCTAAGTTGCCAGCTCCGGCCGAGGGAATCGAGCGGTCCTGTGCCCTCGACCATCAGCGCGGCCTGGGCGACGAGCCAGCGAGATGAGATATAGATGAAGAGAATCACAATCACGACACCGAGAGAAAAGTAAACCAGACCGACCGGTACAGCTTCAGCCAGGAGGGTGAAGAGGCTATTTACCTCACCTTGGTCAAGCATGGCCATGAATGTGTGCCGCAACTCATTGAAAGACAGGCCGGTAGAGTCGAGTCCAGACAAGACCGGAAATGACAGGAGCAAGAAAAGGACAAGATACACAGAGGACTCTGCGATGCTCAGTCCCAGGTAAGCGAGCAGCCGGCGCAGGCCCTGCCCGACTGCCGCTCTGACGGCAAGGGGGCGGCCGTGCAAGAGTTCGTTGCAGAGCGAGATGAGAGACAGGTTGGCGATTGTGGTGATGGGCCAGACGATGAAGGGAAGGAGGAATAGGGTGCGCGTATCATCAACGAAAAAGGAAAGGACGGCGACCGGGAAGAGAAAGACTGCGGCTGTGCGCAGGAGGGGGCCGGCGTGGGTGCGATAGATGGTAAGTGTGAGGCCGAGCCATTTGCCGACGGTCAGGCGCCTGGAGGTGGAGGAGGCGAGCATCAGGAAGATGTCCAGTTCTGGTACAGTGGGGAATCACCCTCTCTTTCGGACTTGAGAAAGTCGTTTGAGAACCCGATATTCATCTTCGTGGCCAGAATCTCAAAACTTTGTAATGGAAACTCCTGTTCTTGGTTTTCTCCCAATTTTGGGATGGTGTCCAAGAAGAATTTCCTGAATAGGCGGTCCCGGTCAGTAGCGGGATTCCCCTCTCCTCTGACACCACCCTATCGAGCTTGACGAATCATCACTGCGGGACTTCAAAGTCATACTTCTTTTTTCGCACGCGCAGGTCGAAGTAGTAGAGGACGACGGCGGCGACGTGGAACGGCGCGGCGATGATATACAACAGCTTCGAGACGGCGAAACTGAGGCCGAACATCCTTGCCTGATCAACAGCGGGGAACAGGGCCTTCACTGCAGAATCCACCGCCATTCCGACCACTCCGCCGAACAAGCCCATCGCCAAGAGCATGAGCAGGAGATAGGCAATGGTGCGCAGAACAAATCCCCGGCTGAGATGCCAACTGCGGCGTAAGGATTGCAGCGGCCCCGTTCCTTCGGCCATCAACGCGACTTCGGCAAACCGCCAGCGAGTCGACAGATAGAACAGAACGATTGGAATCAGGAGTCCGGAAAGACAGATTCCGGTTCCGCCCCACAGAGCGCTGCCCAGCACTTTGAAGACCAGCTCCACCTGGCCAGGATTAGCCGGAGCGGAAAACGCGTCGGAGATCTCGGCAAGGGAAACGTCAGAATTCAGGAATCCGACCCAGATGGGTGCTGCCAATACAAGGGCTACGCCGCTGAACACAGCCGTGGCCGCCGCCGTCAGGCCGATATGAGCGGGCAGGCGGCGCAGGCCACGCTTGGCCGCTGTCCTGATGGCAAGGGGACGCCCGTGCAGCAAGTCGATGCAGTGGGCTATGAGGGACAGGATGACGATTGAGTCGACGGGCCAGACCAGGAGAGAGATGAGGATGCTGGTGGTGAGATTGTCTATGAGAAGGAGAGAGAGTGCGGCGACCGGGAGGTAGAAGATGGCGGCTGTGCGTAGGAGGATGGCGCGGTGGGTGGGGTAGAGGGCTATTGCGCGGGCCAGCAGTTGGCCGATGGTTGAGGGGGTGGGGGTTGAGGGAGCGTGCATTGGGGATGATGGCTTTTTTGATTCTGGTTTAGGGGTGTTTTGCGGTTCTGAGTTCATTTTCTTCGCGTTTCTCTTGTCAGCATTGTAATTGGTATTCCGGGAACTGTTTATCTCGCTTTTTTTGGGAGGGAGTTTGGGAAAGGTATTTTCCAGATCGGTAGCATACGACGACTAGATGTGCAGAGGCACGGCTAACATCAGGAGCGGGGCCGGTCGGGATATAGAAGCCCAAGCAGGTGGTCAGACCGGTTGCCTGCTGGCGCACGGTGCCATCACTACCCACTGCGGCCCGAGTCTTTCCAGACCCGCAGCAGAACTTCCCAAAACTCCAAACTTTCCCTTGCACGCAGTCCGCTAGGCATCTCCTAATAAGACGCGCCTCTTCGTGGAACCACACCACCAGTGCATATCCATTCTTGACATATTAGAACACATGAGCTAAATTATCTGTTAGCTTGATAAAGGCATACCGGCAAGCGCAAACGGATTCTGGTGGAAGGGGACGATGTTCCGGGACTTACCTCGCTTAACGTATTGGTAGATTCCTCCGCCTGAAGGATGTCTTGTCTCTTGCATTCTTCAGTCTGGCGAGGGCGCGTTTCGATTTTGGAACTACCTTAGTATTAGGGCAGAATGCATACTAGGTCCGCCGGAATTCCTCGCCGGCAATGAAACCAGTTCCAGAATTGAACGTGCTTTGACTCCTTGGTAATAGCGCCTCAAGGAGGGTTTTCGATGACAACAGAAAAGAAGCGCACCAAGACTACCTCGTTTGGAGTGAATGGGCGTCGAAGCCACGATTCGTCGTCTTATTACGCGAGGCGAATCAACGATGATCTGTCTAAGACCAAGAGAAAGTCGGTTGCCTATTCGGAGAATCCGCTGCCGGAGCACTTGGCAAATCGTGTATTGCTGGACTCCTGCGTAGCGCCTGACAAAAGCAATCGCCTACCTCCCCGAAGCGTACACCTGATGGTGACATCGCCTCCGTACGCGGTGGGTAAGGATTACGATGAAGACCTGTCATTGTCCGAGTACCGCAAACTGCTACGGGATGCGTGGAAAGAGACGCGGCGGGTCCTGGTGCCGGGCGGTAGAGTGTGCATCAATATAGCAAACATCGGCCGTAAGCCATATATCCCTCTACATGCTTATATCATTCAGGATATGGAGCGGCTTGGCTTCTTGATGCGGGGAGAAATCATCTGGGATAAAGGCAGCAGTGCCGGCAGTTCTACTGCTTGGGGTAGTTGGATGTCGGCGTCTAATCCGTGCATCAGGGACCAACATGAATATATCCTGGTGTTCAGTAAAGATGGCTACAAGCGCCCCAAGGTGGACGAGCGCAGTGATACCATCGGCCGCGATGAATTTCTCCATAACACGCGGAGTATTTGGCAAATGAACTCTGAATCTGCCAAACGGGTTGGCCATCCAGCTCCTTTCCCCGTAGAACTGCCCCAGCGCTGCATAGAAATGTACACGTACTCAGACGAAGTAGTCTACGATCCGTTTATGGGCAGCGGCACCACTGGGGTAGCTGCTATTGCTTGTGGCAGACGTTTTGTTGGTTACGAAACAAACGCTGACTACCAGAATCGGGCGATGCAGCGCATCAACGCCACGCAATTGGATTTTCACAATGAACTCGGTGTTGACGAACCTGCTAACTAACGCTACAGCGGTTGAGACGCTCCGAGAAGGGTTGCCTCATGCGTTTGAGATGGCCGCAGTTGAAGCAAGTCGGGTTATTCTGAACAAACGCACAAGGTTGGCCCAATCAACGACTGGACAAGAAGTTGGTGTCCTACGGGAAAGAGTAATACTTGGTTATCTCTTCAGCCAACTAGGCGAAGCCAATGTGCAGTTACCGGCTCCGGGTGCGTCGATGGTGGACGCAACCGTAGCAGGACACCCCCTTGAAATCAAGACTGTTACGGGTAGGGGTCTTGTTACAGCCAAATGGACGTCTGACAATGAATCTGTCGATTATGTGTTGGACGATTTTGCCTTCACTTCCGATATGTTTTTAGTTCGCATCTGGTGGGATAGCGACCAAGACAGTGTGTTCTACATACCCGTTGAAGTTCTAAGCGAGGTAGCGGCCAGCTTTCCCAATTATCTGCGGAGCCAGAGAGGAACGAATAATCGGGGAGTTAAAATCGAGGGCGCCTTTATGAAGCAAGTTGAAGGGCACGCGAGTACGGTCAAAGTGCCCATTCATTGGCAGCGCAGCGACCAGGCCCTTCAGTCCCCGATTGTCAGATATATCCGCTACTGGACCGAGCTCCGATTTTGATGTAAATCCCAAGAAAACTTAGAGGCTGCGAATGGTAGGGACTCGGTCGAGACGCCCGCGATCCAGGTATGCACGTTCTGAATAAAGAGTGCTGGTCCTGCAAAGACAAGCATGGACGAAAAGGATGACACAGACGTCGGTCGGTGAAAGAGAGCATGCTACGCCTGCGAACAGATTTATAGCAACATCGACCGTGTCACCTATTTGTCAGAACGGTTCAGCTCAAGACACTTTATTGTCGCCTCCGGCCCTTGAAGAACTAGCACACGTGCAGATCGTTCAGCCAATGACCGACGTGCAGGCGTTGATTGGCACGTGGCCAGGTAAAGCGGGTGACGGCTTCAAGGCGGAAGTCGACGAACTGCGACATCTCAGTGGCACATATCATCCTCTCGGTGAACGACAGCTGGGGAAAAGTTGCGTAGGTGAGTGAGACGGGATGATGCCTGATGGAACAGTATGGAACGAGCCGCTAGTCGAACAGAGGTTGACCTACGACAGACATCGAGAACGACAGGCTCCTTTTACCAATAGAAAATGTGCCGGCGTGGGTAAGCGCCGAGACGGGTGAGCGGTACTTTGCTCCGGAGACTGTTGAGCGCTTGCAGAAGGCCATGTGGAGAAAGTGCAAGCCGGTTCGCATCATCCAGACGCCACTCTGCAAGTAGGTTATGATGTTCGTGGTTATAGACGAGAAATCCGTCCCTGCGGTATCGACTTGAGCATATCCTGATCTATTTGAAGGAGAGATACGCCAGAGAATGCGAGGGCCAAACTGGTACGATCAACTGAGAGGGATCCATGGAATGGTCCAGCAGTCATTGGAAGTTCCTGTCCGAGTCGGCTAAGAGAATCCGGCACCCCACTCTGTATCCTGAAAAATTGTCCAGACTTTGCATCAATTCTTATGTGTCTTGGGCGATGTAGTACTTTATCCCTTCTTGAGGGTTATCACGACGGCAATTGGCCCCAAGGAGACCGATCGCCTTGGGATACCCTACGAAATTGACAAGGCGTCCAGTAAGACCTTAAAGAGGAGGTACCATGAATCCGGCACGGGAATTTGAGCAGCGTCTCTTAGAATCCCTGCGGAGGTCGAGGATGGGGCAGGTAGTAGCTAGGACAAATAGCACGGACGCGCTTGACTTCGCTATCGTATTGCCAGATATGGGCATCACCTTTCAGTTGGATGCTAAGGTCAAAGCTCAACGGTACAATCTATCCAATTGGCCGGGAGTATCGGTACCGCAAAATCATTTCTTCATTTTAGATGATTTGGCTTGGCGCAAAGTTCTGATCGATGGGATGTACGGAGGCTTTGCAATCAAGGACATCCCTGGAAGTAAGTATGTGTTTATTAGCCAGTTAGACCTGGGCTGTATGCCGTTTAAGAGGTTCAACCGGCGTATAAACCGCAACAGACCAGAGTTGAAAGGAAAGAGGGCTATCGATTTACGTAACGGCATATGTTCATCCTCTATAGACGATATGATCAGGGCTATTGGCCATTATATCCGTAACGCAGAAGAAAGGGCTCGACACGACTTGCCTTGCTACGGCAATTACTTCGGGGAAAATATAGAAAGCGGCGGTATCCAACGTATCCCCGAACATTGGGAAAGAGATGTATGAAGTGAGCCTGACAATCTACAGCTACTTTTTCGTTCATGCAACACCAGAAAGAATCGACTGAGTGATCAAGCAGGAAAGGAAAAACTAGACCGCAAGAAAGTGTGGGAAGTCAGACAATAGGAAATACGGAAGCCAGTTTGGGAACTTATATGGCAGGCGCAGACCTGCAAGGAACTAGAGCTTGCCGAAGAAAAGTAGATGAATCTAGATTCTTGGCACTGGTGGTTACCCATAGACTTTTTCTCTGACAGGGCAAAGGAGTTGCCGGATTATAACGGGTCGTCATATCAGTGGGCAGAAGAAGCCCATAATCGTCACCAAGAGCTACTTGAGCGTATAGATGAGATATACGCCGAGGACGAAAGAAACTAAAGAAAGGTACAGCCCCTAGCTTCCAGTTGCCTTAGGGGATACCCGCTTCCGACATGATGCGAAGTAACACGGCGGCCGAAGAGCCACTGGTCGAACAGAAAGTAACCTACCACTTCGAGATCGATGGGCGGCTGGTGCTGATCGAGAATGTGCCGGCGAGGGTGAATGTCGAGACGGGCGAGCGGTACTTTGCGCCGGAGACGGTTGAGCGCTTGCAGGAGGCGGTTTGGGGGAGGTCCCGGCCGGTTCGGACTGTTGAGACACCGGTCTATGAGTATGGGGGGCTGGCCTGAAGACAGAATCTGCCTTCACTTCGTTTTGCGAGATAGTGTGTGAGGGAAACACCATGACCAGTAATCAACCCAGGCTAAGTAAAGACGAGGTCCGGCTGTACCATGAGCAGGGCTGGGCGGGGCCGTTTACGCTGATCTCGGAGGAGGAGATGGCGGTGGTGCGGGGGCAGATTGATGAGGAGATTCTGGAGGTGGGACGGGCGCAGGGGCTGGCGGAGAAGGACTATTTTCATAACCGGCATCTGGATAATCGCTGCGTTTATGAGTTGTTGAGCCATCCGAATCTGGTGGAGAGGGCTGCGAGTTTACTGGGGCCGCATTTGGTGCTGTGGCGGACGAATTTTCAGATCAAGGCGCCGCTGAGCGAGCAGGAGGAGTGGGATACGGAGGTGCGGTGGCACCAGGATTGCGCGTATTTTCAGCCTTCGCCGAATGTGATTCTGTCGGCTTGGATCGCGGTGGACAGGACGACGCGGGAGAACGGGTGTATGCAGGTGCTGCCGGGCAGCCATAAGCGGCTTTATCCGCACATCAGCGTCCCGGACGCCAAGGTTTTCGGCAAGGGCGTCGATCCGTCTACGTTTAATGCGAGCGAGGCGGTCGATCTGGAGCTGAAGCCGGGGGAGTTTATCTTCTTCAATGAGAGTACGCTGCACTATTCGCCGCCGAACAGGTCGGAGACGCGGCGGTTTGGCATTACGCCGCGGCTGACGGTGCCGTTTGTGGACGTGGGCAGGCGCGAGGAGATCGATGTGCTGATGGTGAAGGGCGAGGATTATATGGGGTTCTATAATGTGATTGAACCCCCTGGGAGTTTCTAGTTTTTAGTAGTTAGTTTTTAGTAACTGCAGCAACCGATCCAGGAAGGGTATAAGTGGGCGCGAGGGTTTCCTTCGCGCTTTTTCGCGCTCGGGAACTGGAGCCGGAGGGGTGTGCGGGGGTGGTGTGCGAGCACCTTTCGGTGGCCTAAACGGTTCCAATTGTATACGACGGTGGTCTAGCAAGGGCGGGGCGTTGCGAACTGCAGTGGTCAGTGATCGGTGGTCAGTGGTCGGTGGCTGGAGACAGCAAGGAGGGAAGGAAACTTAGTTGGCTAGACAGTTTGCTGGGAAAAAATGATCACGGTGGCGAGACAGGGCGGGGCGTTGCGAACTGCAGTGGTCAGTGATCAGTGGTTAGTGGTCAGTGGAAGGTTGCCTGAGGGCCGCGGATTGGAGGCGTTTGGCAGGTTTATCTGAAGGTCAATTTTCGACCAGTAGCTCGTTGGGGTACATCATGCGCCAGGGGCCGGGCATCTCTTCTACGGGGACTTCGATCACGACGGGGAGGTCTGCGGCGAAGGCGTCGGTGAGGGCGTCACGGAGACTGTTGGCGGAGTTTACGCGGAGCCCGATGGCGCCGAAGGACTCGACGAAGGCGACGAAGTCGGGATTTACGAGGTCTGAGGAGATGACGCGGCCGTCGTAGAGCTCTTTCTGCATGCGGCGTACGTTGCCGTATGCGCCGTCGTTGAAGACGACGGAAACGGTGTTGATGCCGTGCTGCACGGCGGTGGCCAGTTCTGTTGCGCAGTAAAGGAAGCCGCCGTCGCCGGCGATGGAGAGGACCGAGCGATCGGGGGCGGCTACTTTTGCTCCGAGCGCGGTGGGGAAGCCCCAGCCCAGGGTGCCCTGATAGTTGGGGGTGAGGAATGTGCGCGGCTGGTAGACGGGCATGGCCATGTTGCTGGCATAGCCGACCTGCGTTAACTCATCGACGAAGATGCCATCGTCGGGCAGGGCGTCGCGGATGGCGCGAATGTAGTCGATCTGGGGTTGGAAGGAGTCGAAGATCTCTTCTGTCTCTTTGTGGAGAGCAAGCATTTCAGCTGTGCGGGAAGGGCGCTGATGGTTGTAGCGCGGCAGGCGCGGCAGCAGGGCGCGCAGGGCATCTTTGCTGTCGGCCGCGATCGTCACGGCTGCAGGGGCTAAGAAGCCTGATTCCTGCGGCGCGATGTCGATGCGTATCAGAGAGAGATGGTCCGGGTTCTTCCACTGAATTAACGGCTTGGTCAAGCGTGTGCCGATGGCGATGGCGAGGTCGACCTGCTCCCAGAGGGGTTCGCCGGCTGCGTAGGTGTGGCTGAAAGGATGGCGGCTGGAGAGGATGCCGCGCCCGCGGCCGCTGGCGATGACAGGGGCCTGGAGGGCTTCGGACAGGGCGCGGACCTCTTCGCTGGCGTCCATTGCGCCGCCGCCGACGAATATGACGGGGTTGCGTGCCTCGCCCAGGAGCCGGGCTGCCTCTTCGATGGTGTCGGCATTCACTGCTGGCCGACGCACGGTGAGGGGCAGTGGGGCGTCGTCCACTTCCGCCTGGCCGGCATAGACGTTCAGAGGGATCTCCAGCCCGACGGGTCGTGGGCGGTTTGAACGCATTTCGCTGAGCGCCATGGCCAACAGGCGCGGGAGATCGGCGGGGCTTTCGGCGCGGCGCGCCCACTTGGTGAGCGAACGCATAACAACCAACTGATCCGGGATCTCGTGCAACAATCCATAATCGCGGCCGATCTGGTCGGTATGGATCTGGCCGGCGAGGCAGAGTACGGGCGCATTGGTGGCGTAGGCGGTTGCAAGCGCGGCGGTGGTGTTGAGGAATCCGGGCCCGGGCACGACAGCATAGACGCCGGTTTTGCCGGAGGCGAGCGCGTAGCCGAGGGCCATGTAGGCTGCGCCCTGCTCATGGCGGGTATGAATGGAGCGGATTTGGCCACCGGCGTCGTAAACGGCGTTGTAGAAGTGGTCGTTCTGTACGCCGGGCAGGCCGAAAATCGTATCAATGCCGTGGGAGAGAAGGCCCTGGACAAGCGCTTCGCCGCCGGTGCGGATAGTTTTCATTGGTCGTGCTCTTGGATGTGCGGGCTAGTGCGTCGTCGAGCCATCGGCGTAAGCGTTGTTGACGATTCTCTCTGGTTGATAAAGATAGTGGTCAAGTCTGCATTGTACGCCAGTTGCTGTCGAACAGTTTGTCTGGCGTGTGCATCCTAAACTTTTGGACAGCCGCTGTCTATTTCAGGATTTTCGGGATTGCTGTGGCACACCTTTCATGCCTTTAGCTCCATCTGCAGTGCCTTTCTCGACCGGCCCTTTATCTCCGCCGCAATTCTGGCTATCTATTTGCCTATTCGTTGGCAGACGCCACCTTGGCTGAGGCGCACCGCTGGAATCACGGCATACGGTGGGTGAGGCATGGTTTTGGAGGGGGGCGTTGCGGGGGCGCAGCCCCTGCACAAGGGAGGCCGCTTGCGGCCGACCGCCCAAAATACAACAATGAGGGGAGAAAGAACACCTTTGCTCGCCTCGTTCAGGGTTGCGAATCAGTTGCGGCTGAGTCGTTACGTTTTCAGTTCTTAGTTTTTCGTGAGCACCTTCCTGTTGCTGAGACAGGATTGCGTTGCTAAACACTGCAGGTCAGGCGAACTGGTATTCGCGGGAGGCGACGATTAGTTGGAGCATCAGGACGATGCGGTCGGTGTTTTCGTCGGTTTCGCCGTTGGAGGGGAAGACGAGGTCGCCGCCGCTCTGGGCAAAGCGTATCAGGTCGGCGCGGGTTTTTTCCTCGAGGGTCAGGGGGCCGACGAGGTCGAGACAGTTGTCGACGAACTGTTCGGGGGTGAGGCTGTCGCCGGCGGCGCGCAGCCGTTTGATGACGGCCTGGACGCCCGGCTTGCTGGCGTCGCCCACTTCGTCGACGGCGAAGTTGATGCGTTCGGTGAGCATGCCGCCGTCGATCCACTCCTGGCCGGTGTGCCAGCCCTCTACGGTGGGCGGGTTGAAGAGCTCCTGGCCCATGACTTTGGCGGCGCGGTGGAAGCGCAGCATGCCGGGCGCGGGCGTGCGATTGGTGCCGACCAGCTTGAGAACGCCTGTGATCAGCTCGGTGGGGCTTTTCACTTTCTTGAAGCGGGCCGCCTTGAAGAAGTCGCTCTTGAAGAGCGTGCGCAGGACATGGCGCAAGTCCCCTTTCGACTCCATGAAGGCGTCCGAGAGGGTGTCGATGGCGTCCGGGTCCTGGGGCGGCGTCACATTCCAGGACGGGACCTGCGGCTCGTCGGCGACGAAGAAGTTGTAGAGATGGCGGGAGATGAAACGGGCCGTGGCCGGCTGTTCGACGATGATATCGATGATGTCGTCGCCGTTGAAGTTGCCGGTGTGGCCGAGGAAGGTCTTCTCGGAGTAGTCGTGGTCCTCCTCACGGAAGAGGAATTCAGGAGAGTAGTAGCCGTGGGGGTAGAGGGGGACCGGCTGCGCGAAGGTCCAGCCGGTGAAGGCGAGCGCGCAGTTCTTGATGTCCTCTTCGGTGTAGTTGCCCACGCCCATCGAGAAGAGCTCCAGCAGCTCACGGCCGTAGTTCTCGTTGGGTTCGCCCTTGATGTTCTCGCTGTTGTCGAGCCAGTTGATCATGGCCGGGTTCATGGAGAGCTCGAGCAGGATCTCGCGTATGTTGCTCATGCCGATACGGCGGAAGAGATCGATCTGGTCGCTCATGGCGAGGGCGTGCGCGACCTTGGCGAAGCCGGTGGCGAAAACGTGATGCCAGAAGAGAGCCATCTTCTCTTCCAGCTGGCGCGGGTTGTTGAGCATGCGGTAGATCCAGGTGCCGGAGAGGATATTCGGCATAAACTCACCGCCGAAGTAGCGCTTCACAATATCCTCGTCGATCGGCGGGCAGCGCTCCATGTCCACCAGGTCTTCGACGACTTCGTCGTACCCCTTTGCGACAAGGGCCTCAAGCTCTTCACGGCTGGCGCCGAACCCCGCCCGGCGCAGCAGATGGGCCATCAGGCCCAGATCCTCATCTGCCATTTTTACCTCCTTACTGCAGTGGTCGGTGGTCAGTGGTCAGGGGGGAGCCGGTTGATAGGCCATGTTGCGGGCGCGGTTGATGTGTGCGGCCGCGAATTGACTTTGGCTGCGAGGTTTGCTGGGCACTAAATGTTCAGAGCCGGCGCGCGGCGCGGCGGCGCGAACTGGAGCTCGTTGAGCTCCACGAACTGCTTCTGGTAGACCTGGACGCGGTAAGAGCCGGTGTCGGGCACGTACATGAGGCCGTCCTCGCTGACGACGACGGACTGGGGCCAGCGCAGGAGCTTTTGGACTTCGAGCTTGGCCATGTCGCGCAGGCGGTTGGGGTAGGCGTTGGTCAGCATGTAGGAGATGGCCACTTTGGAGAGGGTGGCGTCGCCGATGAACTGTTGCACGTAGCGACCCTCTTCGTTGAAGAGCTGGACGCGGTTGTTGCCGCGATCGACGACGTAGATGTCGCCGTGCTTGTCGACGTCGACGCCGCTGGGGCGGTTGAACTGGCCGTCGTCGCAGCCGGAGGTCCCGAAGGCCATCTTGAATTCGCCGTCGGCGCTGAATTTCTGCACGCGGTCGTTGCGCCAGTCGGCGACGTAGACATCGCCCACCTCGTCGACGGCGATACCCCAGGGCATGTTGAATTCGCCCTCGCCGCAGCCGTGGCTGCCCCAGCCGCCGAGGAGGCCGCCCTCGCGGGTGAACTTCTGGACGCGGTGGTTGAGGGTATCGACGACGTAGAGGTTGCCCTCGGCGTCGAAGTCCATGCCGGACGGGCCGTTGAGCTGGCCCGGCTCGCTGCCCTCTTCGCCCCAGCTGTCGATGAGCTCGCCCTCGTTATTGATGATGGTGACGCGGTGGAGCGTCTCATCGGTGAGGTAGAGGTTCTCGTCGGCGTCGGCGAGGATGGTGACCGGCCAAGTGACCTGGCCCGGCTCGTCGCCGTAGATGCCGATGGAGCCGAGGTCTGCGTCCTCGGTGCTATATTTGCGGATGAGCGCGGTGCCCTCGCTGCGGCAGAGGATGTAGAGGCGATCCTCTTTGCCGAACGCCAGATCGATGGGATAGTTGGTCAGCCGCCGCATTCCCAACGTCTTGTGGAAGGGAAATCCGGCGCGCAAGAGACCGTATGGTCTGCCCACGGTGGAACTCCTTTTGAGTTTCTAGTTATGAGTTTTTAGTTTTTAGTGAACACCTTTGCACGCTTCAGATACCGAAGACTGATTGTTACGAACTGTAAGGATGGATCTGTTCGAATTGGCCGCCGACGATTTCGGTGGGATCAATGCCCATCCACTGCTCGAGTACGGTGCCGTAGATGCCGCGGAAGTCGATGGTGTGCTCCATGTCCTCGCCGTGGACCCAGCGGTTGGGGTCGAGCGAGGGGTATTGGGCGTAAAGACCGCCCTGGACGTGGTCACCGATGATGAATGCGCCGCCGCCGGAGCCGTGGTCGGTGCCGCTGGCGTTGTCGCGGATGCGGCGGCCGAACTCAGTGAATACGAGCATGGTCACTTCCGAGGAGGCGTTGTGGGCGCGCAGGTCCTCGAAGAAGGCGGTGACGGCAGTGCTGAGGTCGGCGAGCAGCTTGGGATGGTCGGGGACCTCGTTGGCGTGGTTGTCATAGCCGCCTTGCGCGGTGTAGAAGACGCGGGTGCCGAGCCCGGCCAGATGGACGCGAGCGACATCGCGCAGGCTGTTGGCGATGGCGCTGTCGCCATACTCGACGGTTGAACTGTAGCCGTCTTTTGCCTTTTTGAGTTCGTCGGTGCCCTGGATGACGTTGAGGCCGGTCTGCGAGAGGTAGTCCATGACGTAGCCAGCGCCGACTTCGTGGCCGTACATGCCTTTGAAGACTTCGAGCGCCTGCGTGCGACGGCGGGGTTCGTCGATGCCGGTGAGCAGGCCGTAGGTATCGAGGTCGGCGAAGGAGGTGACGGGTACGCCGGGCACGGCCATGGCGCGGGGCAGACCCTGGCCGACGTTGACGCCGGTGAGGACGTTGTGGCCGGCGGGATCCAGCTCGCGGATCATGCGACCGACCCAGCCTTCGGTGCCGATCTCGATCGGTTCGCAGGTGTGCCAGATGTCCATGGCGCGGAAGTGGGAGCGGTTGGAGTTAGGGTAGCCGATGCCCTGAACCACGGCAATGTCGCCGGCATCGTACATAGTCTGCAAGGGCGCGCAATTCGGGTTCCAGGCCAGGGTGTCGTGGATAGGCAGGACTTCGTCCTCCTTGAGACCGACCACGGGCCTGGAGTCGTAGTAGATACCGGCGGTATAGGGGACGACAGTGTTCATGAAGTCGTTGCCGCCGCTGAGCTGGACGACAACGAGTACGGGATCTTTTTTGTGGTCAACCATCTTTTCTTCCCTTTTTTTTAACTGAAGTTTTTCGTTTTCAGTTTTTAGTTTTTAGTGAACACCTTTCTGCTGCCTGAGCGAGAAGGTGTTGCTAAACGCTGCGGTTTAGGCGAATTGGTATTCGCGGGAGGCGACGATTAGTTGGAGCATCAGGACGATGCGGTCGGTGTTTTCGTCGGTTTCGCCGTTGGCGCTGCCGTTGGAGGGAAAGACGAGGTCGCCGCCGCTCTGGGCGAAGCGTATCAGGTCGGCACGGGTCTTTTCCTCGAGGGTCAGGGGGCCGACGAGGTCGAGACAGTTGTCGACGAACTGTTCGGGGGTGAGGCTGTCGCCGGCGGCGCGCAGCCGTTTGATGACGGCCTGGACGCCCGGCTTGCTGGGGTCGCCCACTTCGTCGACGGCGAAATTGACGCGTTCGGTGAGCATGCCGCCGTCGATCCACTCCTGGCCGGTGTGCCAGCCCTCCACGGTGGGCGGATTAAACAGCTCCTGTCCCATCACTTTGGCGGCTCTGTGGTAGCGCGGTATGCCGGGCGTGGGCGTGCGATTGGTGCCGACCAGCTTGAGAACGCCGGTGATCAGCTCGGTGGGGCTTTTCACCTTTTTGAAGCGGGCCGCCTTGAAAAAGTCGCTCTTGAAGAGCGTGCGCAGGACTTGGCGCATTTCACCTTTTGACTCCATGAAGGCGTCCGAGAGGGTTTCGATGGCGTCCGGGTCCTGGGGCGGCGTTACATTCCAGGAGGGAACCTGCGGCTCGTCGGCGACGAAGAAGTTGTAGAGATGGCGGGAGATGAAGCGGGCGGTTGCCGGCTGTTCGACGATGATGTCGATTATGTCGTCGCCGTTGAAGTTGCCGGTGTGGCCGAGGAAGGTCTTCTCGGAGTCGTCGTGGTCCTCCTCGCGGAAGAGGAATTCGGGGGAGTAGAAGCCGTGGGGGTAGAGGGGAACCGGCTGCGCGAAGGTCCAGCCGGTGAAGGCGAGGGCGCAGTTCTTGATGTCGTCCTCGGTGTAGTTGCCCACGCCCATCGAGAAGAGTTCCAGGAGCTCACGGCCATAGTTCTCGTTGGGTTCGCCCTTGATGTTCTCGCTGTTGTCGAGCCAGTTGATCATCGCCGGGTTCATGGAGAGTTCGAGCAGAATCTCGCGTATGTTGCTCATGCCGATGCGGCGGAAGAGATCGATCTGGTCGCTCATGGCGAGGGCGTGCTCGCCCTTGGCGTAGCCGGTGGCGAAAACGTGATGCCAGAAGAGGGCCATCTTCTCTTCGAGCTGGCGCGGGCTGTTGAGCATGCGGTAGATCCAGGTGCCGGAACGGATATCCGGCCCTTCACCGCCAAAGTAGCGCTTCACAATATCCTCGTCGATCGGCGGGCAGCGCTCAATATCCACCAGGTCGTCGACGACTTCGTCGTACCCTTTTGCGACAAGGGCCTCGAGCTCTTCGCGGCTGGCGCCGAAGCCTGCCCGGCGCAGCAAATGAGCCATCAGGCCCAGATCCTCATCTGCCATTCTTACCTCCTAACTGCAGTGGTCGGTGGTCAGTGGTTAGTGGTCAGGGCGAGTTCTGACCATGCATTCATTTCTCTCGTAAAAACTGTTCCATTTCGGTAACGAACCAGATCGATAGGGCGCCGCCGCGCTCGTCGGGGCCGAATATGGCGGGGCGGTCGAGGTAGTCGCGGGTGCTTTGCTGGACGCCGGTGCCGGTACAGACGTCGACGAGACCGCCGTTGTCGTCGATGCGGGCGGCTACGCCTTGCCAGGCGCGGGTCAGCATGTCTGTGTAGCCGGCGTCGAGCCAGCCGCGGCGCAGGCCGCGGGCGAGGGCAT
Organism: Caldilineaceae bacterium; assembly: GCA_958295845.1. GTDB lineage: Bacteria > Chloroflexota > Anaerolineae > Caldilineales > Caldilineaceae > Bin5. The sequence goes on along the minus strand of OY282376.1, from coordinate 613,664 downwards.
AGCCGACCATACAGGTGACGGTCATTTCGGGGTAGGAGCCGGGGCCGTTGACGACCTGGCGCCACATGCCGCTGCGGTGCTGGTAGCCGCGCAGCGCTTGCAGATGGCGGCGATGGATGGCGAGCACGGCTGCGCGGTCGGGATGGCTGTCGGGCAGGTAGGTCAGGGTTTCGGCATAGCTGAGGGCGGCGAAACCGTTGCCGCGGCCCCAGTAGAAGGGGGTCTCGCGGTCGTGCCAGAAGAGTCCATCGTCCTGCTGCACGTTGGCATCGAGCAGGAAGCGGGTGAGGATGTTCAGGTAGGCGTCGTCGCCGGTGAGCTTGAAGGCGCGGCCGAGGACGGCGGCGGTGAAGAACATGTCCTCGACCTGGTAGCTGGGGTTGGACGGGATGGGAACGCCGTTGTCGTGGGTGGCGCGGTAACGGTCGGCGGTTTGCACGAGCAGGTCGGCGTAGCGGTTATCGCCTGTCGTTGCGGCGAGTTCATCGGCCCAGACAAGGCCGGCCAGGTTTGCGCCGCCGTCGCCGCCGGTGGGGAACCACTCTTTGGCGCCTGACATGTAGGGCTCGACCATGGCTGCGATACCGTCAGATGGATCGGCGTATTCTGCGTCCAGTTGGGCGAGCCGGAGGCGTCCGCTGACGGCGACGCCCTGGGTGTAGATGACGGGATCAAGTTCGTGGCCGTAGACGGCGGCGAGAATGCGGGCGACGTCGAGGGGCGAGCGGGCGGCGCGGGTTTGCAGGGCGCTGCGGGTGGGGGAGCGGGCGTGGTCGGGGACCTGGGCGAGAACGGTCCACAGTTTGGCGAGTTCATCTTCGAGGTCGGCGGCGGCGCAGGTGAGGCGCAGGCTGAAAATGGGCGGCAGCAGGTTGGGATCGCCGGTGGACATCGCGCCGAGGAGCGAGCTATCGGCCGGCAGCGTGGTGGCGTTGAGCACGGAACGGAACTGCGACAAAAGTTCGAGGCAGTGGGCAGAGCCCTCCCAGGTCGTGTTTTCGCCGAGGCGGACTTCGAGTACGAGGTCGGGCCCCTGAAAGCTGATCCAGCGCCAGAGGTAGTGGGCTTCGGGATTGGCGTCGTAGTAGGCGTCTCCCGGCGGGGGGTAGCCGGTGCCGGGGTTGCCGCCGGCACCGTTTTCGGGCGCGCTGCCCAGGGCGAGACCGTCGGGATTGGCGCAGGGGACGGCGCTGAGGGCATACCGCTGTGATAGACCGGGCGCGGCGCTGTACGAGTTCAGCGCGGCCAGGGCTGCGTCAGCGTCCTCCTGCTTGCCGGAGAGTCCACCGATGAGGACGAGCTGCAGGCGCTCTCCTGCGGGGGGCTGGTCGGCGCCGTGCAAGAGCGCTGGGATCTGCCGTTCGGTGCGGGTAACGCCGCAGGCGTCGAGATGCCAGAAGCCGGGCGCTTGTGCAATCAGGGCTTCGATCTGTTTGTCGAGAGTCATGGAACACCAGTGGTCAGTGGTCGGTGGTCAGTATTGTTGCTGGCGGGCGCGCATTTTTTCCAGGGAAAAGGTCTCGGATTCGTAGAAGTCGAAGATCTCGGCCTCGCGAGTGCGGACTTCTTCGGCGAGGCGGAGGACGTCGTCTACGTGTTCGGTTGGGATACGCACAACGCCGTCGGAGTCGGCGAGGAGCAGGTCGCCGGAATGGATGCGCAGGCGGCCGGCTGTAACGGGCGCGCCGAAGCGGTTCATGTTGAAGACGCCGTGGCCGGGGACGGTGCCCCAGGCCCAGACGGGCAGACCGACGTGGCGGATGCCGGTCAGATCGCGCACGGTGCCTTCGGCGATGAAGCCTATGACGCCGAGCCGTTTGTGGACGCGGGCCATGCCGTCGCCGACGCAAGCGCCGCGGCCGGGGTTGGTGTCGAGGTCCTGGAAGACTGCGATCAGGGGGCCCTGCTGGCTGCCGAGGTAGTCGTAGTAGTCGATCCACTCGAGCGCGGTGGAGTCTTCGTCGTTGGTGGTGACTTCGGCGGTGACGGCGAAGCCGGCGACGAGGCCCATGTCGGGCATAAGGCAGCGGATGGTATGGTCTGTGTAGTCGAGATTGGGTAGGCCCAGTTTGAGGGCGACGGCGTTGAAAATGGTGGCGGAGTCGTAGCGCTTGAGTGCGGCGATCTGCTCGGACAGCATTCAGGGGTCTCCTGGTTCGATGTATCGTAGACGGGCGGGGGGTTGCCAGTCTTTAGTAGTCGCTATTCGGGCTGGTAAAGCGGTTTTGGATTGCACCTGTAATGATATAAACAATCGTTTGAGACTGCAACCTGATTTTTTCGCTGGCGGGGGGTGATTTCTGTTGCCGCGTGACGGGTCAGGCACTTTCTTCAATCCGCGCATCTTGCCAGCTCAACACCTCTTCGCGCAGGGCGACGCCGAGGCCGGGCTTCTGCGGCAGGGAGAGCATGCCGGCGCTGATGGGGATGCGCTCGGTGACTACGTCGTTGTACCAGCCGTCGTAGTAGGCGCGGACGGTTTCGAGAATCATGGCGTTGGGGATGTGGAGCATGAGGTGGGCGGCGGCCCAGAGGGCGACGGGGCCGGTGGCGTCGTGGGCGGTGACTGGAAGGTAGTAGGTGTCGGCGTGGGCGCAGATTTTGCGGGTTTCGCTGATGCCGCCAGTCCAGGAGATGTCGGGGATGATGATGTCGGCGGCGTTGGCCTCGACGACGCGGCGGAAGCCGAAGCGGGTGAAGAGGCGCTCGCTGACGCAGAGGGGGATGCGGCTTTCGGCCTTGAGACGGGCGTAGGATTCGACGTTGTCGGGCGGGATCATCTCCTCCAGCCACATGATATTGTAGGGCTCCAGGGCGCGGGCGATTTCGATGGCGGCGGGCAGGTTCCAGCGGGCGTTGCCCTCGATAGCGATCTGCATTTTGTCGCCGACTGCGGCGCGGATGGCTTCCACGCAGGAGACACCCCTTTTCAAGGTATCTTTGTCGAGGTAATGGCGCACCGGCCCGGGCGCGGCTGTTTCCGCGTCGGTTGGGCCGGGCGGCAGGTCGAAGGGCCAGATCTTCATGGCGCTGATGCCGTGGTGGAGCAGGTCCTGGGCAAGCTGGCCGGCGCGGCCTTCCATCCAGGTCTGGGCGTCCTGGTTGGGGCCGTGGCTGAGACAGGTGTTGTAGATGGGGACGCGGTCGCGGCTGCGGCCGCCGAGCAGGTTGTAGATGGGCTGGCCCGTGTACTGGCCGGCGATGTCCCAGAGGGCGATGTCGACGGCGCTGATGGCGCGTGTTTCGGCGCCGCCGAAGCCGAAGGCGTTGACGGCGCCGAACATGGTGTGCCAGTGGCGCTCGATATCGAGCGGGTTTTGTCCCAGCAGCAGGGGAGCGAGATCATCGTGGATGAGGGCGCTGACGGCGCGGGGCGCGTAGGAGGTCTCGCCGAGGCCGATCAGACCGTCGTCGGTGTGGATGCGCAGCCAGAGCGAGTGGGGATGGCGTCCGAGGCGGATGGTTTCGAGGCGGGTGATCTTCATTGGGGTCGGTGGGTAGAGGCCATCAGAAGGAGTGGGATGGAGGGGTACTGCACTCGGCAGGTTACTCTCTGCGTTTGCGCGCGTTCGATCGGCGTAGAGTCTGCCGTGCTTTTCTCCGATTTCGAAAGGTCAGGACGGGCTGACGGTGTCAGTTCGTGCGGCGATTGCGGTCAGGTTCGGTCGGCGTCACGGTCGCGGCAGATGTGGTGCGGATGTACACGTGTCTCCGTGTGCGCTTTGCGTTCGCGAACTTCTTGCAGCCAAGCGGTTATGGACGGGCGCGACGCGATACGTTCCAACTCCGCGCGCAAGAACTCTTGCATGGACTGGCCTTGAAGCGCGGCGCGCCTGGCCAACTCATCGCGAACGACCTCAGGGACATTTCTGATCGTAATTTTTACAGGCATGATTGGATTGTGCCGAAAACAGAGGTGTTTTGCAACAGTCAAGACATCTGGGGGTGCATCCCAGTAATATTGTGTTCCGGCTTCTAGAGGGGCACAGGGCAGGCACAAGGCCTGCCCCTACCGGACCGTGTGGGGGTAAACACTGTTGGCTAGACACAATGCTGGGGAAGAATACACACGGTGGCTAGCAAGGGCGGGGCGTTGCGGGGGCGCAGCCCCTGCACAAGGGAGGGCCGAAGGCCCGAACGCCCAAATGCAAGGAAAGAGTGAAGAGTAGAGAGGAGAGAGTGACACCAATTGTTCTGCCTGCGGCTGGAACGGACACTGACCGTGGCTTGGTTGCAGCACGAGGTATACGAGAATTCACCATCGTTTTGGGATGCACCTGACATCAGGGCCGTCACGTCTGGACGAACATATTGTCGACCACTTGGGGCCAAACACTTCTTAGTGCGGCGGAACGATTGACGCCAGCTCGCTGCGCATGAAGTCGATGTAGCGGCGGTATCTCGCCGGGGAGGTCTTCCAAGTGGTGGGCGTGCCGTGGCCGATGCCGAATCGTTTCTGTTTGCCGATGGCTTTGGCCTGGTGATGGGCATCCTCGCGCCAGAGGTCCTCGTCGCCCTGCTCGATGACGGTGATGGCGTGGGAGTTGGAGTAGATGCAGACTTCTTCGCCGAGGGCCTGGCGGACATTGACTATATCGTTGGAGTAGTTTTTGAGCCCACATTCGACCTGGATGCAGTGGAAGTCCAGTTTGGCGAGGTGGGGCAGGCGAGGTTCGATCCAGCCCATGAGCGCCATGCTGCTGATGAGGCCCTCATCGTGGATGTACTGGAAGGCCTTGATCTCGCCGGGCAGGGCGAACTCGACATAGTGGTCGTCGGAGATCATGTCGGCGGAGGCGAACCACTGCATCAGCTGGTAGCCGTGTACGCCGAGCATTCTAGCCAGGCGGCACTGCTGGCGGATGACCTCTTCGTGGCGGTCCATGAGGGCGAAGACGAGATCTTTCTGGAAGAACATGGCATCGAAGAGCTTGTCGTAGCTGAGCATGTAGAAGGAGGTGGGGAAGGGCGCCATGTCGCCCATGTAAAGGAAGACGGTGTCGTCGAAGTGCTCGATCAGCTTTTTGGTGAAATCGTAGGCGCCGGTGGCCAGCATCTCCTCGGCGGTGGGCGGCGGGTCGAGGCGCTCGACGTCGGCGGCGGTCTCGAAGAGGGGCTCGTCGGGCGGCAGGTCGGGCGGGAACTCGTGGTAGCGGGTCTTGCTGCGCGAACCGATGTCAACGAGCACGGGTACGCCATCCTCCTCGGTAACGTACTGCTGGCCGCGCTGGCCGTAGGCTTTGCCGCTGCCGCAGGGGATGTAATCGAGACCGAGCACATCGTGGAGCACGTCGTAGAATTTCAGTCTCTGCTCATCGGTGCCGTGTGACAGGTGGAGGAAGTTCAGCCCCAGGATCTCCGGCCAATGCGGCATCATCGACCAATTGGGGGACACGTTGAGGGTCGGGTACATGTCCATGGGGTCGCCGTTGATGGCGGCCATATATCGTTCGAGCGATGTCATTTCCTGCAAGATCCTGCTCCTTTGGAACTGCGGTGGTCAGTGGTCGGTGATCAGTGGTCAGTTGCTGGTTAAGAACCGGTGAGTTCGAAGTGGTAGGTGCCGGAGCCTATGTTGACGTCGATATAGCCGGCGCGGGGGCTGGCGGATGTGACGCCGTCGGGGCCTGAATGGTAGGCGTTGTCTTGCCAGATAGTGATGCCGTTTTCGCTGACGGAAATGTTGCTCAGGCCCAGTGTGGGCAGGCTGACGCGGGCGCGGCTGTTGACCGGGATGGTGACTTCGAGCGATATGGATTGGTCGGTGCGCCGCCAGTGGGAGGAGAGTTCGCCGTGTACTGTCCTCATTGTGGCGCGGGCGTGTTCGAGGTCGCCGAGGGGGTGCGGCTCGATATGAATCTCGCGGAAGCCGGGCGTCATGGTGGCGGGTCCGTGGTAGTCGGGGCCTTTGATGCCGGCGAGGTCGTTGTAGAAGAATTCGTCGATGGAGGCCCACATGATCATGCTTTCGGCGGCGCCGACGGTGCTCTGCAGGCTCCAGGACTCCCAGATGGTGGTGGCGCCCTGCTCGACCATGTAGCCCCAGCCGGGATAGGTGGGGGTGGCGACGAGGTCGTGGAGGACTTCCCCCTGCCCGTATTGTGTCAGGGCGTCGATGAGGCAGGTGACGCCGGTGTTGCCGGTGTGGTGGTGGCCGCCCCAGGCGTCGACGATGTTGTGGACGATGTCCTGGACGACACCGGCCTCGCTGGCCGGGGGGACGATGCCGAGGGCGAGCGGGAAGAGGTTGGCGGTCTGGGAGCCGGTGGCGTAGCGGTGGGCAACGGGGTCGAGCCACTCGCTGTTGAGGGCGTCCTTGATCTGTTCCGCCAGGCTGCCGTAGTGGGCGGCCTCATCTTCCTTGCCGAGGTAGTCTGCGACCTTTGAGATGATGGCCGCGTTGAGGTAGTAGTAGCCGGTCCAGAGCAGGGGCGGCGGCGTCTCCGAGGAGACGAACTCTTCTTCGCCTGGTCTGGCGCCGGGCAGCATGTGGTCGCCGTAGTGGCCTTCGTTGACGATGTGGTTCTCAGCCACGGAGGTGAGATAGTCGGTCCAGAGGCGGATGGCGTCGTAATGCTCTTCGAGGATGCGGCTGTCGTCGAAGTACTGGTAGAGATACCAGACGAGGATGGGGTAGTTGCCGCCCCAGGCCGGGTCGGGATCGTCGCGCTGGACGTAGTTGGGGCAGATGTCGGGGACGCTGCCGTCTTCGAGCTGGGCGTCCTTGATGTCGTCGAGCCATTTTGTCCAGAAGCGGGGCATGTGCTTGCGGGGGTAGAGTGATGAGGCGATGGTGGCCGGGTCGGTCCAGGCCCAGTGCTCGCGGTGCAGGCAGTCGAGGGGGATGCCGAAGAGCCCGTTGGTGACTGTCCAGTGCACGAGTTCGTGGATGCGGTTAAAGGTTGGATTGGAGCATTCGAAGCCGCCGGAGAGGTCGACGTCGGAAAAGACCACGCGACCTTCGAGCTCTTCGATGGTGATGGGGCAGTCGCTCTCGACCTGAACGTAGCGCACAGGGTGGTAGGTAAAGCGCGGCTCGTAGGTTTCGCCGTCCGGGTCGCCCTTGAGGATGTAGACGTCGATCTCGTCGCCTTCTACGTGGGCGCTCGCGCGGGAGCGGTGGCGGTAGTAGAACTCGCCGGACTCCTGGTCGACGAGGCCGCTCTCTTCGAGGACTTGGCAGGCATACTTGATGGTCACTTTGGCGCCGCGTTCGCCCTTGAGCCGCAGCCTGGCCCAGCCGCCGAATAGCTGGTTCAGTTCATAGACGTGGACGCCGTCCCGGGGCTGGCTGACGCTTACCGGCTGCAAGTCTTGCTGCACGCGGATGGGCGGCATCACCTGCGCAACCATTGTGCCGCCGGGGGCGTCCATTTCGACGACCGCGTCCCAGCTGGAATCGTCGAACCCGGCTGATGCCCAACCGGGTTGCTCACGCCGGGCGTCGTAGGTCTCGCCGCCGTAGAGGTCGTTGCGGGTGATGGGTCCGGGGGCGGTTTTCCAGCCGGCGCCGGATGCTATGACGGTGGTGCTGCCGTCGATTTGTTCGACGGTCATCTGCATGCGCAGGCGCGGGGAGTCGCCGTAGCGGTGTTCCCAGCCGGGTTCGCTGTACCAGCCGTTGCCGAGCATAACGCCGACGACATTGGCGCCGGATTGCAACTGCTCGGTTACGTCGTAGGTTACGTAGAGGACGCGCTGGGTGTAATCGCTGGTGGCGGGGTCGAGGACATGGTCGCCGACGCGCTGGCCGTTGAGATAGAGCTCGTACCAGCCCAGGCCAGAGATGTGGAGACGGGCGCGGGTGACGGGCTTGGTGAGGTCGAACGCATTGCGCAGGAGGGGTGAGGCGACATCGACAGGCGCTCCGATCCAGTGGCCGGTCCAGTCGCTTTCGTTGAGCAGGCCCATGGTGAAGGAGGCCGGTTCGCTGTAGGCGCTGGCGTGGCCGTCCTGGTCCCACACGCGTAATTGCCAGTAGCAGGTCTCGTCGCTGGCGAGGCTGCTGCCGGTGTATGGCACATTGACGGAGCGGTCCGAGGTCACTTTGCCGCTGTCCCATTTGTCGGCGCGGCCGGCGTTTAGGTTCTCGGCGCTGCTGGCGACGAGGAGCTGATAGGCTGATTGGGACTGGTTGCGGCGGTCTGACTCGAGGATCCAGCCGAAGCGGGGCTGGGGCGTGTCGATGTTGATGGGGTTCGGGGCGTATTCGGTGGTTAGTTGGGTTGGCGTGATCATTTCCAGTTTTCTGTTTTGAGTTTCTAGTTTTTAGTAACACCACTCGTTCGGGGTTGCTCTCTCAAGATTGACCACTGTAGAGTCGTTTCATTCGTGCTTGCGGGCATTCTTCAGGTAACAAGGTTGAGCGGTCTTTCCTGGTGTTGGCGGGAGCTAGCAGATTACCTTGAGCTCAAGGTTGGCGATGCTGGCGAATTTTTCTATTTTGGGCAGGATTTGGCCGACGCCGAGGGCGAAATGGTGGGTCGGGCCCTCCTTGCACCAGGCGTTGATGAAGTCGGCGGGGCCGAGCGAGAATTTGAGGCGGCTGTCGGTGTTGCCGATCTGGAGGACGGGGCCGGGTATGCTTTCGGCCTGGGCGGCGAGCAACTTGAGATTGCCCTGGCGGGTCTGGGTCATGGAAAGGACGGTGACGGGGCCGTGTTTGACCTGGGTTTCGACGCCGACGCCTTCGCCGTGTTTGCCGTGGTAGAGGGCGAGGCCGCGCAGCAGGGGCCGGCCTTCGGCAATGTCGATGTGGAAGGGGCCGTCGTGGCCGGCGAGGATGAATTCTTCGCGGAAGTCCATGGCGGTGACCTCGGAGTAGCTGCCGCCGGCGCCGAAGGTGTCGACGATTTTCATCACCTGGCAGTTCTTGAGATCGCCCTCGCCGCTGCAGGGCACGCCGCTTGAGGTGAGCAGCGAGCAACCCAAGGCGAATCCGGCCGCGATCCGTTCGTATTCGTTGCCGTCGAGACCGCGATAGTAGTAGGTGAGGCCGTCGAGGTCGAAGTCGGCGACGAGGCGATCGAGGCCGACGGCGACGCGATAGGCCCAGTCGAGGGCCTCGGGGGAGGGACGGGTTGCGAGCGGATCTGAGGGGGAGTCTTCAGCCAGGTCGAAGATGGCAAGCGCTTCTTCTTCCTTGGCTTTGACTGCGGCCGGGGTTACGCCATTGACCATCTGCGCCAGGTCGCACATTTCCAGAATCTCGATGTGGGTGCCGAGTTGACCGTGGTGCTGGGTGAAGTCGCTGTACATGTCGAGCATGCCGGGGTAGGTGTGACCGAGGACACCCATGCGGCTGCGGCGCAGGGTGCGCAGGGCGCCGGCGGCCTGGGTCCAGTCCTGGATCTCGGCCCAGGCGCGGCGGGCCGGCTCTTCGCAGCCTTCTTCCTCTGCCAACATGCCGGAGACGACGTGAAAATCGATATCGCAGCGGTGGAAAACGGCACTGAGCTCCGGTACGCAGCAGGCGCAGCAGTTGGCCAGCCACTCTTTGGTGTCGGTGTTGGCGTAGTCGAGCGCGGCAGAGGGCTGGAGATTGAGGACGAGGACGGGGACTTTGGGGATTTGAACGGCGGGCAGGACGGTTGAGCTGGTGGCGTAGGTGCCGACGTAGCAGTAGACCATATCGACCTGCTCGCGCTGGAAGAGGTCTCCGGCTGCGCGCCCGGCGGGGGCGTTATCGACCAGGCCGGCGCTGACGACGTCGGCCCACTGGCCGACGCGGTTCTCAACCTGCGACTGATAGCCTTCGAGCTGCTCTTTCAGGCCTGGAAACTGCGGCCAGTACTCGCCGAGGCCGATACCAAATATCCCGATACGGGGACGAACTGTTTTGCGTTGGCTGCTCATTCTCTTTCCCTTTGTTGACTGCGGTAGTTAGCCACTGACATGCTCTTCCTCGGCCTTTCGCATCAGGCCTTCCACGGCGTCGACGGCGGCGCGCATGGCCGATTCACCGTCGGAGGATGCGCCGTCTCCGTCCTGTTCGACTTCATAGCCCATGTCGACCATGAGGCGCTTGGCCAGCTTTACGGACTGGCTGGCGTCCGGACCAAAGCCGTCGGCGCCGACGCTCATTGCGTACTCCAGGGTGATGGGCGCGCCGCCCACCATGACTCGGACCTTGTCGCGCAGGCCGGCGTCCTCCAGCGCTTCGATATTGGTCTTGAAGAAGGGCATGGTGGTGGTGAGGAAGGCGGAGAAGCCGACCAGTTGCGGCTGATGCTCGTTGACGGCGTCGATCAGTCTCTCCGGGCTGACATTGACGCCCATATCGATCACTTCAAAGCCGGCGCCTTCGAGCATGATGATGCACAGGTTTTTGCCGATGTCGTGGACATCGCCCTTGACGGTCAGCATCAGGACCTTGCCGACGGGTTCGACACCGGTGTCGCCGAGGATGGGCTGCAGGATCGCCATGGCGCGTTGCATTGCTTTGGCGGAGATCATCATTTCGGGCACAAAGTATTCGCCGATCTCGAAGAGACGACCCACTTCCTGGAGCGCGGGAATCAGCGCCTGGAAGAGGATGTCAAGCGGGTCCATGCCCAGGTCGATGCCTTCCTGCGTGAGCTTTTCGGTGATGGGCGCGCGTCCTGAAAGCGTGTTTTCGTACAACTCTCTCTTGATCTCTTCTTCACGGCTCATGTGGTCTGCCTCCAGTTCGGACAGCGATTCTTCCTTCTCGTATCAACGAGGCGTATTGCGTTCACATTGCGAAACGACAGCGAATTCAGCTTTTCAAGCGGTGAAACATGTCTCCATATCCTCGAGGAATTCGTCTACGCCCACCTGCCGGTATGATTCCTGGCCCGGGGGGCGCGCCGGATGGGTGTCTTGCGGCAACGTTTGCTGCACCTCTTCCGGCAGGCGCTCCATGCTAAACTGAACGATATCCACGGCCGGCTGAGCCGCGCAGATCTCGACAGTTGGCGCAGATGTGTTGTAGTAGTAGACGGATTTGAGGCGCGTCTTCAGCATTCTGCGGGCGTAGTCGGGCAATGGAATGTCTGTTGTGTCCCCGTTCTCCGTATCCTGCTCTTGCCGGCTTTTGGGCGTGAAGTCCTGCGGCCAGAACAGGCGGTTGATGTGGAGGTCGAAGACCTTCTGGAGCATGGCGGCGGGCGTAACAGGGGCCGTGAACCAGTTCGACTTCGGCCAGACATCGAGCCAGGCCCAGGCGCCGCCGATTCCGGCTTCGTCCAGGGTCAGGTCCAGGCGGCCGGCTCCGGTTGCGATGCCAACTCGGTCTGCGCTGCCATTCTCAGCGTGCGCAGCAGAGATTGTTGATGAGTCCTCGCCGATGAAGGCGAAATGTTGCGGGTAGATGAAAAAGTCGCTGCCGCCTGCCCGCTGCACATCATAGAAAGCGGTGGTGAGGGCCAACAGGGCGTAGGCGGTGTGGAGGACGCCATCTTCCAGGTGGGGCGAGACGACGCCGACGCGGTCCTGATCGTGGTAACCAGCGCAAAAGGCGCTGAAGGCGACGCGCTCGCCGGCGTCTGGGCGGCGGTATTCGAAATGTGTTGAGCGGAGTGCCTGGCTTGTGTGCATGGGAATACCAGTGGTCGGTGGTCAGTGGTCAGTGGTCAGTGGTAAGTTGATTTGCTGACAGTTGCGGCCGAACTCTTGCTGCATGGCTGTCTGAATACGCTCGATGTAGCGCTCTCCCTCATTGTCGGGGCAGAGATTGTGGGTCAGGCCGATATGTTCCAGGTGTTTCTTGGCGAGCGCGCCAACGAGATAGAGGCCGGGGCGCTGGCAGGATTCGAATGTTTCTTCGACAAAATCGAGATTCCCGTTGAGGAGACGTGTGTAAAGGTCCTGGTCAGGTCTATGGCCGAAGAGCATGTAGCAGAGATCAAAGTCCCACGTTTTCTGGCCGTCGGGGGTCTGCACAATCGCGGTGTTGTTTTCCAGCGAGATGACCTGGCTTTCAGTCAGGATTTCGGTGTTGACGAGGCGGGCATCGTGTTGACCCCATTTGGTCTTCTGGAGGTGCAGCATATCTTCGACCGCGTCGCTTGATTTGCGTACGACCCAGAGGATGGTGTTGCGGGCACAGAGGGCGACGATGCCATCGGCGGAAGAGAAGCCGCCGCCCATAAAGAGGACTCTTTGATCCCTTATGTGTTCCCATTCATGGAAATAGTGTTGAACCGACCCGTTCAGCTCACCGGGAATGCCGGCCAGATTGGGTTGGTCGTAGGAGCCGGTCGCCAGCACGACCCGCTTCGCCATCAGCCGGGACGTACGCCCCTCGCCGTCGCGCACGGCCAGCACAAAATCATCCTTAGCGCCTTCAATATCGACAAGCTGGTGGTGGGTCTTGATGGGGAGATTGAATTTGACGGCAAAATCGCTGTAGCTCTGGATCAGCTCATCGATCTGCGGGTGGTACTCGTTCCCTTCCCGGGCCAGGATGGCGTCCTCCGGATCCAGTATCATATAGGAGAGATACGAGTGCATCATCATGTGCTTCATATAGTGCCGGAGGTTGTTACAGATCTCCTTGCGCTCGATGCCGAGCACGCGGAGGCCCATATCGGTGAGCACTTTGAGCACGGCGAGTCCCCATCCCCCGCATCCGACCACTATCACATCATATTGGGTCCTGTCATCTACTGTAGTTTGATTTGCGGACATGTATTTTATCAGTGCTTCGAAAGTCGATTTTTGCTGCGATCGAATGGGAAAGCCGGGTCAGGTCTTGATTGCGCCGGAGGTCAGGCCTTCGACGAAGAGGCGGCTGGTGAATACGAAGAGTATCACCAGGGGGATTGAGCCGAGAAGCAGCCCGGCCATGACGCGGCCGTAGCTGGTGTAGTACTGCTCCATGTAGGAGTAAAGCCCGGGCGTGAGCGGCCACATTTTGCGTTCCGGGAGGGTCAGGGTGGGCCAGATCAGGTTGTTCCAGGTGCCGAGGATGTTGAGCACGGCGACAACGCCCAGCATTGAGCGGGTCAGCGGGAGGGCCACATACCAATAGATCTGCCAGTCGGTGGCGCCGTCGATGCGGCAGGCGTCGAACATTTCGCCGGGCAGGCTCTCGAAGAAGGCGCGCAGGATGAGGATGCCGATGATCTGTCCGCCAGCGATCCAGGGCAGAATCAGCGACCAGTGCGTGTTGATCAGGCGCAGGTCCCTGATCAGCACAAAGGAGGGCACCAGGGTCAGCGACGCGGGCACCATCATCAGGGCCAGGACGGCGTAGAAGACGAAGGTGCGGCCGGGAAATGGGATCTGGGCGAATGAGTAGGCGGCCAGTGAACTGAGCAGGAGCACGCCGATGACGGTTGCGCCGCTGGTGATGACACTGTTGAGCAGAAACTGGCTGATGATCTGTACGGCGAACTCGTAGTTCTCCCAGCGCATGGGCCAGGTGGGCAGGAAGGGCACGCGTGTGAACTGGGAGGGGCTCTTGAAGGAAATGATGATCGCCATGATCAGCGGGGCGATCATCAGCAGGCAGAGTATTGCCAGAGCGGGAATGCGCCAACTGTCGCCGCGGTGGAGACCGCGTCCCTGGCTTTGCGCGGGGCCGCCGGCCAGCGATTTACTCTGTGTCACCATGCCAGGATCCTGACTGCAGTGCGTATTGCGTATTGCGAAATGCGGAGCAGGTATTGTGCATGCTGCTAGTATTCCTGGGACCTTATGTAACGCATGTTGAGAATCGTCGCCACCAGAGTGATCAGGAACATGACGACCCCAATCGCGGAGGCGTAGCCCATGCGGCTGATGCGGAAGGCGTTGAAATACATCCACATTCCCGGCACCTGGGTTGAGTCGATCGGCCCGCCTTGGGTCATGGCCCAGACGGCGGTGTACTCCTGCACGCCCCACATAATGGTCAGTACGAGCAGCAGTTTGATCTGACCGGTGATGAGGGGCAGTTCGATGTAGCGCAGCCGCCGCCAGCCGCTGGCGCCGTCGAGAAGGCCGCTTTCGATGATTTCGACTGGGATCGCCTGCAGTCCGGCCAGCAAAATCAGGACGGAGATGCCATCGATCCAGGGGAAGTTGCGAAACATCACGGCGTAGATGGCGATTTTGGGTTCTGCCAGCCAGGCGTGGGTCCAGTCCTGCAGGCCGACGCCGATGAGGATGGTATTGAGGGGACCGATGGTGGAGTCGTAGATGAATTTCCAGAGCAGGATCAGGACGACCGCAGGGATGATGACGGGCAGAATCATAAACAGGCGGAAGAAATATTTGGAGCGCTCATTGCGAATGCGGTGGATGAGAACGGCCACACCGGTAGAGAGCCCCACGAAGGCGAACAGGTACCAGATGGTCAGCAGGGCCATATTTTTGAGGGAACGGATGAAGACGTCGTCGTCGGTGAAGAGCTCGACGAAGTTGGAGAGACCGATGAAGTTGCCTGCCAGGCCGGCATTCCAATCGAACATCGAGCGATAGAGGCCGGAGACGGCGGGATAGTATTGGAAGATAAGGAGAAAGGCCAGGGTGGGCACGACCATCAGGTACCCTGCCCTGGTCTCCCATATCCGTTCCCAGAGAGTCTTATTCATCGTGGTTAGAGGCCGGTGGCCGATGTGAAGGTGTCAGCCACCGGTCATTTGCGGTCAGGCGCAGGCGTTGCCTTGCTCGTCAATGTAGCGGGTTGCGTAGCCTTCGAAGGCGGCCTGGTTCTGTTCGATGCACTCGTCGATGCTGATCTCGTCCAGCAGATAGGACCACCAGGACTTGCCGCACGTCTCGGCTGCTTCGAGGTCCATTGTGACGATCTCGTACTGGAACATGGTCACATAGCCGATCGACTCGACCAGCCCCTTGTGCGCTTCGACGAAGCGGTCGGGGACTCTGGTTCCCTTGACGTTGGGCATGTTCTGGCCGATTTCGCCCTGCACCAGTTCAATGTTCTCGGGGTGCGAGAAAAAGCGCAGCAGGTCGATGGCGGTATCAAGGACGCCGTCTTTGCGGGCGCGGGTGGAGACGGCGAAGTTGTCGGTGACTGTGCCGACGTTGGGGGCGACGGTGGGCGGGTCGGTCACGAACTCGCTGCTCTCTTTTGTCAGCGGCGGGGCCCAGAAGGTAGCCCACTCGAAGTCTAGCAGCGGATCGATTTCCAGCTGCGGGATAATCCAGGAGCCGTTTTCGGTGATTGGCGTATTCTTGGTGAGGAAGAGGCGGGTGGAGTCGGGCGCGGACACGGTCCAGTCGGCGCGGCGGTAGGGTACGTTGAGCTTCCACAGCTCCAGCCACTGGCGGAACTGGGGCAGATGGGCGTGATAGACGCCTTCGCGGATGGCGCAGGCGACCTCGGAGAGCTCGGCGAAGCGGCCGTCCGGGTTGACCAGGGGGGCGAGGTCGCGCTCCATGATCATCGAGCCGATCTGCTGGCGATACCAGGCATCGGTGTCGGCGGGGGAGAAAGTGATGAAGTCGTACCCGATCAGGCCGGCATCTTGGGCCACCTGGCAATTTTCGAGGAATTCGGCGTAGTTGGCCGGGACGGAGATGCCAAGCTCGTCAAACAGATCAACGTTGTAGAAGAACCAGGTGGTGTTGATGCCAAAGGCGACGTTGAGGAAGTTGCCCTCGATGTTCAACATGGAGTTGGGCGTGGGGTAGAACTGGTCGATCCAACGTTCACTGCCCGGTTCACCGGCGGCGATATAGGGGTTGGGCTGCTGGAGGTGTTCGGTAAGAACGACCCACCAGTCCTTGTCGACGTCCTCTTTGATGATCCATTGGGCTGCCGGCATGATGTGAGGGATTGTGCCGGCGGTCTGTTGGGCCACCATCCACTCGCGGCTGCTGACGCCGGAGGGCAGCCTGATCCATTCAATTGAGACGCCTGGATGCTCGGCGGTGTATTCGTCGAGCACTTCGAGGATCTTGTTGTGCGGGTTGGGGTTGTCTTCGCTGCGCTCCATGCTTTCGGTCGGCGTCCAGCCGCCCAGGAATGCGATCAGCTCCTGGGTCGCGGCGGCGGGCTCGCCGTCCTGCTGTTGCGCGGTTTCGCCTGCGGGAACACAGGCGGCCAGTACGGAACCGGCCGACACGACGCCAACTGTCTTAAGGAAGTTTCGCCGAGAGAGGTTGAGATTCTCCTTCATGTCATTTCTCCTTTTGCGATCAGTGCGCGAATACGGAATGTTATGATGACAGGCGATAGGTCTACGATTTCAGGTTGATGGTGGGCCGGAAGACGCAGGGGCGTTGCAAATTGGCCTCAGAGTCGCTGTGTGAGCTCGGGTATTGCGCGGTATTGCGAGCGGAACACTGGCTGATTATAGCTGATAGGAATTTGGAGAGCAATCGCCCTGAACAAGGTCTGTCGGGCGCTATTCTCCATGGGAATGTCCATCGACAGGCGCCGGAACCGGGCCAGAGTGCCGTTGCATGATTCATCGTAGCAGTGGTAGTGTCAATAAACAAACAGGAATAGAATTTCGGGGTTTGGACGGCTCACCACTGTCCAGTGCAGACGACACAGCAGGACGCCCCCAGCAAGGGGAAGCCAGGAGGGCGGAGATGACGTTTCAGTTTGAAGATTGGATGGTGCATGAATACCATCAGCAGGGATTTCTGATCTTTCGGGGGATTGTACCGCCGTCGCTTCTGACGGACTTGCGGCGTGAGGCAGACAGGGCGCGTGCGCTGGCACATGAGCTCAACGGGCCGCAGACGCAACGCATCCAACCGCTGGACCGGTACGAGGAATATATCGATCTGCAGCCGTTCAGGGACTATGCGGAACTCGACGAGCTGCGGGTGACGGTGGAGCAGCTGCTGGGGCCGGGGTATACACACGCGCATCTGGACATTATGGGGCTTCTGGTTGAGCCGCTGGAGCGCCCGTGGCACTGCGGCTGGCACCGCGATGGCGTGGTGGAGGTGCCGGCGGAGGCGCGCGATGCGGAGATGGAGTCGTTCATGGCGACGGTATGGAACGATCTGCGTTATTTCAACCAGGTCAACTGCGCGATCTATGCGGACGCCTGTACCTGGTATGTGCCCGGCAGCCATCTGCGGCAGCAGGATCTGCCGGAAGAGGTCCAGTCGACGGGGGACCCGGTGATGAAGGAGGCGCCGGCGGCGTGGAGCGACGCGGAGGCGGAGCAGTTTTATTTCGAGCATTGCCGTTCGATGCCGGGAGCGGTGCAGGTCTATCTGGGGCCGGGCGACTTCATGGTCTACCGCAATCTGGCGTGGCATTGCGGCATGTATCTGCCCTACCAGCCGCGGGCGACGATTCACGATATTATCCGCCATACGGGCAGGAACGCCTGGATGGAAAAGTGGAACCAGGTCAAGCAGGCGGCGCGGGGACGGAGCGCGGCGGCTGGGATGAGTCAGGGCTGAGGGTAGTTTCTAGTGTTCAGTTTTTAGTAGTCAGTTTTTAGTTTTTAGTGGGCGGTGGCTTGAGACGGCGAGGGGGAGCAGACACTGTTGGCTTGACACGTTGCTGGGGAAGAATGAACACGGTGGTTAGCCAGGGCGGGGCGTTGCGGGGGCGCAGCCCCTGCACAAGGGAGGCCGCTTGGAACTGCAGTGGTCAGTGGTCAGTGGTCAGAAACTTATGCGGGTTGTGACGGTAAGGTGGGAGCAGACACTGGTGGCCAGACACGTTGCTGGGGAAAAATGAACACGATGGTTAGCCAGAGCGGGGCGTGTAATAGCCTTCGCTAGCCTCATTCAGGATAGCAAATTCGTTGTGGAGGGGTAGTTTCCGGTTGCGTTAGAGGTCAACAGAGCCTAGCCATTGGATTTGGCGGCCGAGGAGCCTTTCCTGAACCAGCGTTCGCGTTGGACGGGGTCGGAGATAGCACGCAGGGATGCGGCCAGCAGGTTGAGGCTGAGGGTGGTGAGGAAAATGATCAGGCCGGGGAAGGCGACAATCCACCAGGCCGAAGTGATATATTGGCGGCCGCCGGCAATCATGAGACCCCAGGAAGGCTGGGGCAGCTGGATGCCAAAGCCGAGAAAGCTCAGCCCCGCTTCGCTCAGAATGAGGGTTGCCACTTCCAGTGTGCCGAGAATGATGAGGGGGGAGGAGACGTTGGGGACGATGTGGCGGAAGAGGATGCGGGTATTGGAATTGCCTATGGCGATGGCGGCGTCGATGAACGGTGAGTTGCGCAGGGCGAGGGTCTGGCCGCGCGCAAGACGCGTGTAGGCCATCCACCTGACGATAGCGAGCACGACGACCAGGTTGAGGAAACCGGACCCGATCGCGAAGAGCACCAGCAGTGCCAACAGAAGGACGGGGATGCTCATCTGAATATCGACCAGGCGCATGATGATGTCATCGGCGGTGCCGCGGTAGTAACCGGCGATGATGCCCAGAAGGGTGCCAATAAAACCGGAGACGAGCGCGCTGCTGAACCCGACGGTCAGGGAGACGCGGGCGCCAAAGATGATGCGGCTGAGGATGTCGCGTCCGAGTGGATCGGTACCCAGGATGAAGGGGAAGCCGGTGGGCGCGTCGTTTTCGTCGAGGGCTCGGGCCATTGGGGGCATGTTGCGCAGGTTCAGGTCCTGTCCAAGCGGGTCGTGAGGCGCGATCAGTTCGGCGCCGACTGCCGAAATCAGAATCAGGGTGAGAATCATTATGGCTACGAAGGTGACGGGATCTCGCAGCAGGCCGCGCACGATGAGCCAGCGGGTTTCGCTCCGGGAACGTACCGTTCGTTCTTCGGGAAACAACTTTAGCTCGTCGGACATGGCCGCCTTGACTTCCTGGGAAGAGCGGAGGGAGCAGAAGGCTGCCCGAATTCCGCCAGGGCGTTAGGCAATGCGTAGCAGGCAGTGCGCAGCAGGCAGTGTGCGTGGTTCACTGGAAGCGGATCCTTGGGTTCAGGTATACGTAGCTCAGATCGACGAGCAGATTGACCACGATCACCATGCAGGCGACCACGAAAACGGTCGCTTCCACCAGCGGCAGGTCTCGCCGTTGGAGCGCCTGCAAGGTCAGATAGCCGATGCCCGGCCAGGCGAAGACCGTCTCCACCAGGATTGCGCCGTTGAGCATAGAGGACAACATATCGCCGCTGATGGTGACGACGGGGATGGCGGCGTTTTTGAGGGCATGGACGAAGACGACGCGTTTTTCGGAAAGGCCCTTGGCGCGGGCGACGGTGATATGGGGCTGGTTCATCTCATCCAGCATGGCGCTGCGGGTGATCTGGGAGATGCGGCCCAGGGGAGAGAGACAGAGCGTCAAGGTCGGCAGGGCCATGAAGGCAAAGCCGCCGTAGCCGGATGTCTTGAACCAGCCGAGCTGGACAGCGAAGACGATAATCAACATCAGCGCCATCCAGAAGTCGACCATGGAAACGCCCCCCAGCGAGAGGACGTTGATTAGCCTGTCCAGGTAGGTCTGCGGGCGGAGGGCGGCTGCTGCGCCCAGGAGGATGCCGATGGGCGCGGCCAGCAGGAAGGCTGCCGCGGCCAGTCGGAAAGTGGCGGGCAGACGGTCCAACACCAGGGGCAGGGCTGATGTCTTCTGCCAGAAAGAGTCGCCGAAATCCAAAAGAATCGCGCGTACCGCGAATCTGGCATACTGCACTGGAATCGGATCGTTGAGGCCCAGCTGGTCGCGCACCTGCTGGACGCGTTCTTCGGAGGCCTCGACGCCCACCATGATACGGACAGGGTCACCTATTACACGGCCCGCGATGAAGACGAATGTGAGAACAGCGAAGGCGACGCCAATTGAGTGGATGAAGCGTCTGAGCAGATAGGGAAGAATAGGACCGGCCTTTAGTTCGGAGGAGCGAGAAGCGGGAAAAGAGGGAGCGGGAGATGTTCTCTCTTCTTTCCTGTCCTCGTCGGAACAGTCATCATCTCATTTCCGAATGCTGCGTATCACGTATTGCGTCGTCACCGTCTTTGCGGGGCATGGCGCAATACGTGATACGCGTTGGACTTTCGAGCTTCTACGGGCTGGTCAAACTGAGCCCTTTATTTACCCTTTACTTTGGTGACATCTCCTTGGCCTGCAGGCGATGGTCCAGCTTCACGTTCCAGTTCAGGTCTTCGCTGATCAGGTAGGCGAGGTCGAGGTGGGCGATGAGGCCGTAGGCGGCATCGTCATAGGCGACCTGTGCGGCTTCCTGCAGCTTCATGTCACGGGCATCGCCCGTGAGGGTGCGCGCCTCTTCCCACAGCGCGTTGACTTCCTCGTTGCAGTAGAGTGATAGAACCCCTTCACAGGTGAAGTAGTTGACATAGGAGAACCAGAGATCGAGGATCTCGTTGCCGTGCAGATGGACGGCGACCCAGTTGGGCTGGCCTTCCACTTCCGACCAGTTTTGGCTGAACTGGGGATTGAAGGTGTCCGGGGGCATGACACTGACGTTGGGGTTGAAGCCGACTTCGCTGAGCATACCGCCGATGGCCTGGATGACCTCGACGTGGCCGGCATGCAGGCCCTGGCGGGAGGCGAGGGTGAATTCCTGGCCCACATCTACCCCGTCGGCCGCTGCGTCCTCGAGGAGGGCACGCGCTTGATCTGGATCATAGGGATAGGGCTGCAGGTCCGAGTTGTGCCCGGTGGCGGTCTCGTTGACGATCTGGCCGGTGATGGTAGCGGCTCCGCCCAGCAGCGAATTGACGATCAACTCCTTGTCAATGGCCAGGTTGAGCGCCATGCGCACGCGCTGGTCTTCAAACAGGCCCTTGTTGCCCATGCGGGCGAACATTGTCTCGACGCTGGCCACTGAAGCGCAGCGCAGGCCGTCGTCGCTCATGGCGGCATTGCACTGGTCAGGCGTCACGAACTGTGCAATGTCGACTTCGCCGGCCTGGGCAGCCGCGGCCCGGACCGTGTCTTCGGGCAGGAAGCGCCAGGTCAGCTTGTCAAAGGATACCTTGCCTCCGGCCTCGTCGGGGTTGTCGTGGCCCCACCAGTCGGGGTTGACGACATAGGTGATCGATTCGCCGCGCTTCCACTCGTCAAGCATGTAGGGGCCGGTGCCAACCAGGTTGGTGGAATAGGTGTCCGGCGCCTCCTGAATCTGCTTGGCCGAGGTAATGGCGACGAAGTACATCTTCTCCAGCAGAATCGGGTCGGGATCGGCGTTGGCTACGTTGACGCTGTATTCGTCTACCGCTTCGGCACTGAGGACACCGCCGATAGCGCCGTCGAGGGTGTTGACGAGGTCGGCATCCCACATATAGTTGATGCTTGTCGCCACGGCTTCGGCGTTCAGCGGGGATCCGTCATGGAAGGTTACACCTTCGCGCAACTGGAATTGGATCGTCCTGTCATCGAGCCGTTCCCACTCAATTGCCAGCAGAGGGATGATCTCGCCGGTGGAGAAGTTACGCGTGACCAGGGTTTCGACAACGTTCAAGCAGCCGTTACAGTTGGTTTCAGCGGCGGCCAACGTTCCCTCCAGGGAAGTCATTTCCTGGGCGACGGCGACGATGAGCTCGCTTTCCGCAGCCTCCATCATGTCCCCATCGCCTGAGTCTGCCGGTGCGGCAGCCGGTGCCACACACCCGGCGGCGAGCAGCAGCAGCAACAGCGCTGCCAGGGGTACAGCTGTACGAATCACTACCTTACGGAGTGCCATGCTGTGAATCTCCTTTCCTACGTGTGATGATGTATGAACCGAGGATGAGGAATTGGCGGGATTGCATGCGTTCCCGGTTGGGGAACAGCGAGAACCCAGCCAAGCACGTTCCGTTCCCCTGGGCCCCTTTTGGGAAAAGAGGCGCAGTGGGAACGACTCCATTTTACGGTTTTATATTATTGTGTCAAACGTTATTTTTTTGGGTGCCCGGGCCCGATGTTTGGTAAGGCTAGCGGTGTACGCGTCCGCTAGCCAGTTGGAATCGCGTTCAGATAGGCCAGGCTTTCACGGGCTGTGCGTTCAGGGCCGGGGGTGAAGTCGAATACTTCGACCGAGAGCCAGCGGTTGTAGTTGAGGTCGTCGAGCGTCTGCAGGATGGGGCGGAAGTCTAGATCGCCCATGCCGGGGCCGCGCAGATTGGGGTCGTTGAGGTGGACGTGGTGGAAGAGAGGATGGACGGCCTGGATCTGTTCGGGGATGGTGCGGGGGTCGTTGCTCATGGCCTTGGTATCGACCATCATCTGGAGGCCGGGGTGGTCGACCTGGCGCACCAGTTCAGCGGCTTCGTCGACGTTGACGATGAAGTTGGTCTCGTTGCGGCTGAGCGGTTCGACGCAGAAGAGGACGCCCTGCTCCTGGGCGCGTACGCCGCACGCGTGCATGATCTCGGCGGTCGATTTCCAGGCCTCGGCGCGCGCGCGGACGGGCGGCAGATCGCGCTGTTGGGGCGAGCCAAAGATGAGCACCTCGCCGCCGAGTTCGGCGCAGCAGTCGATCAGGTCGAGCAGATATTGGGCGGTGCGGGCGCGGACGTCGGGGTCGGGATCGTTGAGCTGGAAGCCTTCGGTCTGTGCCAGCAGCCAGTGGAGGCCGACGACGGAGAGGCCGGCGCCCTCGACCGTCTGCCGGATGCGGCGGCGGTCGGCGGCGGAGAGCTCGGTGACCAGATTGCAGAGGGTGAAGGGGGCCAGCTCGAGGCCCTGGTAGCCGAGGTCGGCGACGAAGGCGGCGGTTTTTTCGAGAGACCAGTCTTCGAAGAGTTCATTGCAGATGGCGTAGGGCATGTTGGCGGCGTCCTGAGGCTCTGTTTCGTATTGCGTATTGCGTATTGAGTACTTTGCGGGTACCCCGACTTTCTCATGCGTCAGAGAGTCAAAGCCGGGGTACCCGCCTGTTCTGTGTGCTAGGACTGGTCTATCAGCTTGCGCAGGAAAGCGCCTTCGGTTTTCACGATCTCGTCGTCGTTTCCGGGCGTAAAGTTGTCGGGAATGAACAGCTCGAGGGAGAGAGCGCCCTTGTAGCCGAAGGTTTTGAGGTCGTCGATCAGTTGGGGGATGTCGGCGACGCCCTCTGCGAGGCGGGCGCCGCGCCAGCTCCAGGACGTGTTGCCGCGGGTTGTCTGGTCGCCGGGCTCGGGCAGCCGGTTGCCGATATGGCAGTGGGCCACGTAGGGGCCGAGGAGCTCAAGACCCATGCGAGTGTCTTCAATGCCGACTTCGATCATGTTTTGCACGTCGTAGATGGCACCGATGTGGTTGGGATCCAGGTCGCGCAGCAGCTCGAGCGCACGCGAGGCGGTGACGGCGAGGGTGCCGGTGTGGATTTCGTAGGTCGCCTTGACGCCATACTCACCTGCCAGCTCGGCCAGTTTGGCGTAGCCGGCGCGGGCTGCCAGGAACTGCGGCCAGTAGGGCCTGGTGCGGTCGTGCTTGGGCGCGTCGATGCGGATCAGAGGCGGTCGGTCGGGATCGATGGCCAGGGCGCCCTTGAAGAGCTTGAGGACGTGTTCGGTATCGTCGTAGCTGGCGTTGGGGGCCAGCGCGGCGACGCGGATGCCGGTGCGTTTGACGGCGGCGCGAATCTGCTCGGCCTTGTCGAGGATATTGTCCGGGCTCACGTCAGAGAGATGCCGGCCCCAGAAGAAGGGCTCTGCATTTGGATCATCGGGGTTGTAGCGGCAGCGCAGCTCGACGGCGTCGTAGCCGTACGCCTGCAGCTTGTCAAAGGTCTCGTCCAGCTCCCAGCGGGGAAGCATGACGGACGTGCAACTCAGTTCCATACAACACTCCTTTGCAGCGGAAAGAAATAGGGAAACAGGAAGCGGGAATGAACCGCCGCCCGTCTTTCTCAGATTACACCGGGATTGAGTTCGCGGCACTTTTCGAGGACCGCGATCTGGGCGCGTACGCTCTCGGGCGTAATGTCCAGCTCTGCACCCTGGCGCATGGCGGCGTAGAGCGAGCGATAGAGGGCCTGGACACCGCCGGCGCCGTCGTAGTCTAGGGTGGCGCGCTCCTCCTTCCAGGGAAGCTCCTCGCGGTTATAGGTTCGGTCGCGGGCGATGGGCGCCTCGTCCAGCACCAGGGGCGGCGCTTCGGCCGGATCGAAGTATTTCCAGTGCGCTTCGTCTCGGTAACAGGCCATCGATCCTTGCGTCCCCAGCACAAGGAAGTTCGGCTGCGGGAAGGCGCAGGCGGTGGTAATGTTGATCTCAACCAGCGGCCCGGCCTTGGGTTTGAGGATGATCTTTACATGGCTGTCGGCGTCGCCAGCATAGAGGGGCGTGGTCTCCATGTGGCAGAATACGGCGGGCTCGGGGTCGTCGATCAGGAGCATGCCCATGTCGACAAAATGGGGGCCGCTGTTGTTGAGCGCGCCGCCGCCGTAGCTTTTCATGGTTTGCCAGTCCCAGCGGCGGCCGAAACCGCCGTTGTGGATGCGGACCTCGATGATGCGTCCGAGGACGCCGGACGCGATCACCTCGCGCACTTTGACGAAGTCGGCGGCGTAGCGCAGGTTCTGATGGACGGTGAGAATGCGCCCGGTCTCTTGGGCGACTTCGAGCATGGCGTCGGCGCCGGCGAGGTCGCTGGCCATTGGCTTTTCGACGATGACGTGCTGGCCGGCGCGCATGGCCGCGATCGACTGCTCAGCATGGAGGTTGCTGGGGGTCGCGACCACCATCAGCTCGACGGCCTTGTCGGAGACCAGCTCCTCGTATGTCGCGTAGGCGAGGCAGTCGAAGCGTTCGATCGCTTCGGCCTGGCGTTCGGGGTCGGGATCGCAGACGGCGACGACTCGGAACTGGTCGGGGAGGTGGGCAAAGGCGTTGGCGTGGTTATTCCAGCCGGTGCGGCCGAGGCCGGCGATGCCTACGTTGATGGGTGTTTGGTCAGTCATTGTGTGTGGTGCTCACATTTTTTGACGGGTCTTGGCTTCGGACCCATATACTTGACTGTGCAAGGGCTCGTCGACAGATGTTTTTCTCAAAATGAAGACGGGGACAGATTCGCGCATGGATATTTGATCGAGAGAAGGGGAACTGCCAGCGTTTCCAATCTCTACGGAACACAGTTGCTTGTCGTGAAAAGAACGCATGATAGATGCTTGGAAAAATCCAAATTTGAGTAACCCGAAGTAATCAGATATAATGTTCCTTACAGCCAGCGGATGAAATTCGGCTCCAAGCCGTGTGATTGTCGAACTGCGGTTCGCTCAATCCTATATCTCTGGCTTATTTTTTTCTCGTCGCCACTCAAGAGCCGCCGCGTTGAGTGGCTTTTTCTGTGTATAGTACATGCCATAGCCGGCCTTGCGTCTGTCGTGAACATCCTGCACCAGCCGAAAGGCTTGCCACAGATACGTTACATACCGTTCTTCGTGGCGTTCGAAGAGTCTTTGTAATGCCCAGACAAAATAGTCCACGGCTTGCAGGCCTGCCCGCTCCTTCGGGGGTGCCTCGGATACTTGCAGGGAAGCTTCGCTAATCAAGTTATGTTGTTCGGCGAAGCGGCTTCTGGTTGTTTCGAGTGCCTGACGCAAGGCAGCGGTCCGGTCGGATCTGCCGCGTTGTGAAAAGAAAATTTGAAATCCGTTACTCTTGTGCAATTTTCCTTTGAACAGACGCCGTATAAGAAAGTCGTATAGTTCATTGGGATGGTAGCGATAGTCGGGATCACTTTCGTTTCGCTGGCGGACATATTGCAGCACCTGCCGTTTGTCAGCAACTACAGCAAAGAAACGCAACTCTTCCGTAGCACTTAAGAGTTGGAAAACTTCTCTACGCACTTCTGGCACATCATCCTTGGCATGAAAGGCGAGGGCTGTTTTTCGCGCCCTTGCTTGCATTGATGGCACGTTGCTGAAATACGGGTCTGTCAATAGCCGTTCACGCAGATCCCCTAATGAAGACTGTAGTACCGAAGGGTCAGGCACTTCCAGCAAGCCGAGCATGAAGAATCTGGAACAGCCCTCCGAACCGATTAGCACCTTCCCTTTGCGAGAAAACAGTACGCTATCGCCACCTTCATCTATGAAATAATGGCGCGTTTGGAAACCACTGTCCGCCATAGAACTCCCTGGCCTATGCCTTTTCCACGTCGTTGACGACGAAGCCTGTGTTGTCAAACTCCTAGAGATGGATGCAAATCTGGTTCATAGCAAACGGCCCCACGAGACACCTTTTGCGGCCTAAGTGCCAAAGTGTTATTGAGTCGCTGCTACAGCAAGAGCAAGACAGCACGGTTCAGACAAGCTCGGGGTGGGTGACGATATGCTGATAGATCTGGCTGCAGGACCTGAACTCCAGCTTCTGTCGGGCGTGATCGAGCAGCATTCCGATTTGGGCGGCCTGGTTGTCGATCCGGTAGATCGACCAGGGGTGGAAGATGGGCATGTAGTAGAGTAGCCCTTCCTGCACGCAGTAGTCGATGCCGGGCGCGTAGGCCTCGTAGACTCCTTGCGCATCGCGGGGCATCGCCGTGGGGTAGGGCCAAGGCAGGAGCGGCGGCCAGTGCACGGCGGCCGGCTGCCCGGTGAGGACGTTGTCGTGCCAGGCGTGGGAGGGCGTTTCCAGCAGATCCGGGAAGCCATCTTCCGCGTACCAGAAGGGCTGATCCAGGAGGGCGGGCATAGTCTCCTTTGGGCCCAAGCCGACGCTGCGCACGTAGCGGTAGCCGGCGTCCCACATCACTTCCAGGACGGTGGGGTGGCCGCGGAAGCCGTTGGTGTACCCGCCGGGCGCGGTGAGGCCGTTCACCTCGCGCCCGAAGGTGTCTTCGATCAGTTTTTTGGCGTCGCCCAGCTCATATTTGAGCGCGGCTCTGTCCTCGCCCAGCTTTTTCAGGTTGGGATGGGTGAAGGTGTGGCACTGGATGTCGAAGAGGGGATTGTCGAGAATGGCGCGCAGTTCGTGGCCGCACAACTCCAGCATTTTGGCGACGAGGAAGAAGGAGGCTGGGGCGTTGCGCTGCAGGTGCGCGTCGGCGACGGCGCGCACGCCGTCCAGGAATTCGGCGATGTGTTCGGGCGTGTAGCTGAAACCTCGTTGGCGCCTGTCTTTATCCCACCAGGGGAATACGCCTTCGGTGTCGTAGGCGGCGACGTAGTAGGACATTGTTTGCCTCTCTTTCATTCAGACAGTTGGACGCGTGCAGACCTTCACGATCGCTGAAACGGAATCCCAGATTTAACGCCCCTCTACAGCTTGCTCATCTTCTCCAGTACCGGCCAGAACTCCAGCTGCTCCACGGCGTGGGTGCGGTAGATGCCGACGCCGTCGGCGCCGCATCCCATGGCGACCTCGGCGGCGCGCAGCATCTGGTCGGGCTGCTGGAAGCTGCCGGGGTGGTAACAGGAGAGCTCTGCGATGACGGGTGTGCGTCCGCCGGACAGTTCGACGGCGTAGCTGAGCTGGCGTTCGAGCGCGTCGAGGTCGGAGTTGGTGCGGAACCAGATATAGAACTCGTCGACGATGCCCTGTTCGAGCCAGGTTGGCCAGTCGTGCAGGAGCTTGAGGTAGTCCTCTTTTTCGCCGGCGATCAGGGTGGTGGAGAAGACGGCGTCGGGCTTGGCCTGCTTGACCGCGTCGCGCATTTCGGTGAGGGCGAGGGTGACGTAGTCGGCGCGGAACTGCAGCCATTCGGGGTGATCGTTGGGCAGGTCGAAGGGGTTCTTGCCGTGTTTGGCCTGGAATTCGTTGACGGTGCGGTCTTCGTAGCCGTAGGGGACGGCCCCGTTTTCGTCCTCGTTTCCGAGCACGAACTCGACCTGGATGCCGTCGCCCTGGGTGTGCGCGAGCGTATCAATGAACTGCTGGGTCTGTTCGGCGCGCACTTCGGGGAAGGCAGCGCTGAGGTAGAGATCGTCGCCGGGCTGCAACGTGTAGGCGCGGCTGCGCGTCAGGCTGCGGAACTGCGGGTTTTTGGCGGCGAAATCGGTCATGGTGGTGGCTATTTTGGGGGCGTCGTAGATGGGCCGGTGACTGTCCAAGATGGCGCGGGCCTCGGCTGCGGTCACCGGGGGGCGCAGAAAGTCGAGGGACCAACCGTAGGTGACGCGTGCCCAGCCGTGGCGGGGGAAGGAGTTGTAGTTGATGTAGGGATCGACTTGGATGCCGACGGCGTGGGCGGCTTCGGTCAGGGCGCGGGTCTGGTCTCCGCCGACGATTTTGGTGATTCCGACGTCGGCGCATTTTTGCACCCAGGCGGGCAGGTAGTCGGCGTAATCGGGATCTGAGGGAACTCTCTCCACAACGGGCGGTCCCCAGAGTACGAGGCGTTCAGGCATCTTCTTTTTCCTCTTAATTTGATGGAAGGTTGCTCGTTGCCGGCGGCGTTACCGATCCAGACCGGTGACCGCCGGCCGCTGTGGTTACAGTTCTTCGTCAAGCCCCTCGAGCAGCCGGTCTACTTCACTTTCATCGTTGAAGGCGGCTACTGAGATGCGCATGCCGACCTTGACCGGGTCGGGCGGGGCGGTCAACCATTGGGATTTGACCACGGTTTGATGGCGGCCGTGCATCTTGTCGACAAGGCCGTCCATGTCGGTCTTGGTGAAGCCATCGAACATCAGAGAGGTGATTCCGGCGGATTTCCCGGCTTCCAGGGGCGTGATGATGCGGGCGCGATCGATGTGGCCGACGCCTTGACGCAGCCGGCCGGACAGCTGGGTTATCCTCTCCTGCATTGTTTCCAGCCCGATGCTTTGCATGATCTCGACGGCGCGGCCGAGGCCGACCACGAGCGCGTGGTTGTAGGTGCCGATCTCGGTGCGGGAGCGGGCGGTTGGCGTGGGCGTTGGGTCGTCGGGGAGGGCCCACGGGCTGCGGTCGGGAATGAAGTTGGGACGGAAGCCGGGGATCTGTTTTTGTGAGATGAACATATAGCCGGTGCCCATGGGTCCGAGCAGCCATTTGTGGCCGGAACCGACGGCAAAGTCGCAGTCGAGCTCCTGGAGGTCTACGGGCATCTGCCCGACGGACTGGGCCAGGTCGAGCATGACTGGCACGCCGGCGTCGTGGGCAATCGCGGCTGCCTCCTTGCACGGAAGCAGACGGCCATTGGGAGAGGCGATGTGGCTGAGGCAGATCAGGCGGGTGCGGTCGGTCAGCACGTGGGCGAGATCGCCGAGGAGATGTTCGTCGTCAATTTCTTCGGCTCCCAGGACGATGGTCTTGACGCCGAATTCCTGTTCCAGCGCATAGGAGAGCCCGTAGGTGCTGACATGCTCCAGCGAGGTCATGACGAACTCATCGCCGGTTTTCCAATCGAGACCGCGCACGATCTGTTGCATGGCCCGCGAGGTGTTGGTCTCGATGCCGAGTTCCTCTTCTTTGGCGTTGAGCATGCGTGCCAGACCGCTGCGGGCGGCGGCTTCGCGTTCGGCATGTGATCCCCTGCCGGCGGGGGTGGCGGGGCCGTGACGGGCCTCGCTTGCCATGGTTTCGCGCACCGCTTGCAGCACGGAGTCGCTGGCGGGACCGTAGGTCCCGGTCTGAAAATATCCGACTTCTCCCGTCGCGGGAAGATCCTGCCGAAGCTGTTCCACCGTCATGCGTGACATTACCTGGGCCTTGTGCTGGATGGCGTTTGAAAGAAGACCCCCGGCGGCATGTTTTCAGCCTCAGAAAAGGCCAGAAGATAGCACCGGGAGGATATTGCGAATGATAAACGACAATGACAGTTTCTGTCTAAGGAGGATTGCAGCGGTTGACAGATGAGGGCAGTGGGTTGGCAGAACGTAGCGCCTCAAGTAAGATTGAATATTGCTGGGAGCGTGATGAAGGCAGTGGTCGGTGGTCAGTGGTCGGTGGTCGGTGGTCGGTGGCCTGAGATAGCATGTGTGGGGGGAGACACTGTTGGCTAGACACGTTGCCGGGGAAGAATGAACAGGGTGGCTAGCAAGGGCGGGGCGTTGCGGGGGCGCGGAACTGCAGTTCTTAGTAGTCAGTTTTTAGTTTTTAGTGAACTGCGAACGGCAGTGGTCTGGGATCGGTGGGGTGGGACGACAGGTGGGGGAGGAGACACTGTTGGCTAGACACGTTGCCGGGGAAGAATGAACAGGGTGGCTAGCAAGGGCGGGGCGTTGCGGGGGCGCGGAACTGCAGTTTTTAGTAGTCAGTTTTTAGTTTTTAGTGAACTGCGAACGGCAGTGGTCTGGGATCGGTGGGGTGGGACGACAGGTGGGGGAGGAGACACTGTTGGCTAGACACGTTGCCGGGGAAGAATGAACAGGGTGGCTAGCAAGGGCGGGGCGTTGCGGGGGCGCGGAACTGCAGTTTTTAGTAGTCAGTTTTTAGTTTTTAGTGAACTGCGAACGGCAGTGGTCTGGGATCGGTGGGGTGGGACGACAGGTGGGGGAGGAGACACTGTTGGCTAGACACGTTGCCGGGGAAGAATGAACAGGGTGGCTAGCAAGGGCGGGGCGTTGCGGGGGCGCGGAACTGCAGTTCTTAGTAGTCAGTTTTTAGTTTTTAGTGAACTGCGAACGGCAGTGGTCTGGGATCGGTGGGGTGGGACGACAGGTGGGGGAGGAGACACTGTTGGCTAGACACGTTGCCGGGGAAGAATGAACAGGGTGGCTAGCAAGGGCGGGGCGTTGCGGGGGCGCGGAACTGCAGTTTTTAGTAGTCAGTTTTTAGTTTTTAGTGAACTGCGAACGGCAGTGGTCTGGGATCGGTGGGGTGGGACGACAGGTGGGGGAGGAGACACTGTTGGCTAGACACGTTGCCGGGGAAGAATGAACAGGGTGGCTAGCAAGGGCGGGGCGTTGCGGGGGCGCGGAACTGCAGTTTTTAGTAGTCAGTTTTTAGTTTTTAGTGAACTGCGAACGGCAGTGGTCTGGGATCGGTGGGGTGGGACGACAGGTGGGGGAGGAGACACTGTTGGCTAGACACGTTGCCGGGGAAGAATGAACAGGGTGGCTAGCAAGGGCGGGGCGTTGCGGGGGCGCGGAACTGCAGTTTTTAGTAGTCAGTTTTTAGTTTTTAGTGAACTGCGAACGGCAGTGGTCTGGGATCGGTGGGGTGGGACGACAGGTGGGGGAGGAGACACTGTTGGCTAGACACGTTGCCGGGGAAGAATGAACAGGGTGGCTAGCAAGGGCGGGGCGTTGCGGGGGCGCAGCCCCTGCACAAGGGAGGGCCGAAGGCCCGACCGCCCAAATGCAAGAAGAGAGTGAAGAGAAGAGAGGCGAGAGAGGCCATGGGCCGGCCAGAGCGGGGTCGCGAATTGGCTGTGGCTGAGAAGTGATGGGTTTTATTGGAAGGGGTCGGCGGTGAGCGAAAATGGGCGCCGCCACCCACGAAAAACGTGATGAGTCAGACAACACCGCTGCCTCAGGCAGCCGCAGAGAGAGTAGAGAGACGCTGGATTGGCCGCCCGCGCTGGGGGGTGGCGGCGTTCCTGGTTTTTGCGCTGGTCGTGGTGCTGGCCAGCAGCATCAACACGCCGCAGGCCCGCTTCTTAGCGGCCGAGCGATTCCAGACGTTTGTTACGATTTTCCTCAGTCTGTTCATCGAGGCCGCCCCTTTTCTGATTGCCGGTTCAATCGTGTCGGGCATTATCGCCGTTTATGTGAATCAGGGAATGGTGGAGCGCTTCATACCCAGACATCCGCTGCTGGCGGCGCTGGCCGGCGCGGGGTTGGGCTTTGTTTTCCCTGTGTGCGAGTGCGGCGTTGTGCCGGTGACGCGGCGGCTGTACGGCAAGGGGCTGCCGCTGCCGGTGGGGATCGCCTTTTTGTTGGCGGCGCCGGTGATCAATCCGGTGGTGATTTTCAGTACCTATGCGGCCTTCGGTTGGGGTCCGGTGCTTTGGGGGCGGGTCGCATTCAGCATGCTGGTCGCGTTTTCAGTTGGGCTGATTTTCCATCTGGCCCGCCCGCGTGAGATTTTGCTGCCCGAGACGCTGGCCTCTTCCAGCCCCCGCGACGATCACGAAGACTGTGATATCCACGAACATGGTCGCGGCCACGATCACGGCCACGCTCACGATCACGATAACGAACATAATCATGATCACGAACACAGTTATGATCACGAACACAGCGGCTCGCGTCCGGGCATCTGGCAGGCGCTTGTCTTGGCGGGCGATGATTTTCTGGACATGGGCCGCTATCTGATCGTGGGCGCGATGCTGGCGGCGATAATGCAGACGGTCGTTCCCCAGTCCACTCTGCTCACGATCGGTCAGGGGCCGATCATCTCGGTCTTTGTGATGATGGCGCTGGCGTACATTCTCTCGGTCTGCTCGACGGTGGACGCCTTTATCGCGCTGGCATTCAGCAACGCGTTTACGACAGGCTCGCTTTTTGGCTTTCTCGTATTCGGGCCGATGGTGGATATCAAGAGTTCGCTGCTGTTTATGGGGGTTTTCCGACGGCGTACCGTCCTTTATCTGATCCTGCTGCCGCTGGCGCTGGTGGCGGTGATCGGTGTTTTCTGGAACGTGCAGGTGGGCGTTTGACGGATAGGTTGGCGCAAGAGAGTACAGGCGGGAAAGTGACACAGGATTCGGTTTCGATGACAGGCAGGGTGTTGCGATTGCCCAAGGTGCAAGCCGCTCTCAAAGGGCTGCTTCTGCTGGGGATGGGCATCTTTCTGTTCACGCGCATCACGTCGGGGACGCTCAACTATTACATCAGCCAACGGTTTGACTGGCTGACGGTGGCCGCGGTGATCGGTCTCCTTGTGGTGGGGTTAAGCTACCGCTATCTGCTCCAGGATACAGAAGATACACCGCATAATCTAGCTTCCGAGCAGTTGGGCGAGTCCGGGTCCACGGCCGCGGGGGACAGCCAGGATCACGGTCACGATCATGGGCACGATCACGGTCATGATCACAGTCATGATCACAGTCATGGTCACGATCATGGCCATGATCACAGTCACGCTTTGAGTTGGACGGGGTTTGTGCTTATCTCCCTGCCCATCGTGCTCGGGTTGCTTGTGCCTCCACGTCCGCTGGGCGTGGCTGCGCTGCAGAATCGTGAAATCAGCGCGGGGGGATTGGACTCGGTTTTGCCGGCTGCGGTAGGGTCATCGCTGGTGCAGGAGAGCAGCGAGCGCACGATTCTGGATTGGGTACTCGCCTTTCACCAAGGCGAACAGCCGGCCGAGACCGACACTGCCGATGTGGTTGGCTTTGTCTACGTTGACGACGCCACTGACGAGGTACAGTTTACCCTCACGCGCTTCGTCGTCGGTTGCTGCGCGGCGGATGCCATGGCGGTTGGCCTGCCGGTCAGCCTGGCGGCCGGTCTGCCTTCGGAAGGGGAGCTGGAGGAGGGCCAGTGGGTGCGGGTCGTAGGACAGTTCGGCCCGCGGGGAGGCAGTGGCATTCCTGTGCTGATGGCGGAGCAGCTCGAGGTTGTACCGGAACCCAACCAACCCTACCTCTATCCCTGACACCTGTTACGTGATGCCCTCGTTCAGCGGCCAGGCGTATCTGCGGCCCGTACTGGACCCCAACCCTTGAATTCATGAGCCGTTTTGATCTGACCGTACTGTCGATCCTCAGCCTGTGCACGCTGTTGCTCCTCGGCCTGTGGGGACAAAGCCGCCGGGTTGCCGGGGACGACGGCGCCGTCTTTCTGCTCTATAAGACGGTCGATGAGGTCGGACGCGCGCAGCTGCACTCGTTGCCGTTCGCGGAGGAGGTCACCAGCGCGGACGTCTCGCCCAGCCCCCTGACCCCAACTGAAGTCAGTGTGTGGGATTTCGCGCCATCACCCGACGGCAGGTTTGTCGCTTACGGGGCGCTGGGTGAACTGGGGTTCAGCGATCTGCGGCTGATCGATCTGGCCAGCGGAGAGGACAGGCCGCTGTTGGCCTGCGAAGACGCTTCGTGCAGCGGACCGAGCTGGTCGGCTGACGGCAAGTTCTTGGCTTACACGCGTCGTTCGGTCAACGCGTTCGCGTCGGGCGTGCTCAGCCCGCCGCGGATCTGGATTGTGGATGTGGAATCGGGCGAAACTGCACCGATCTTCAGCGACAGCCAGCGTCTTGGACTCGATGGCCGCTGGTCCGCGGATGGGGCGTGGCTCTGCTTCGTTTCACCGGAGGAGCAGCAGCTGGCGGTCATCAATCTAACGGGGGGGCCGGCAGACGAGGCCGGGCAGACCGCCTTCTATCCGACTGCCACCGGAGAGACTTGCTCTTGGGACCGGTCCCGTGCCAGGCTGTACACGACCGATTTCAGGCAGAGCGGCGATGAATGGATGACCCATCTGCTCGCGATCGACGTAGAGAGCGGCGAGCAGGTCGAGTTGAGCGGGGTGGGGAGCGAGGGCCCGGCGCTTGTCCACGACAGTTCGGCCGTGCCTTCGGCGGACGGCGCCTGGATCGCGTTTCAGCGCAAAGAGTTGGAAGGCCCGGGCGCGACGCGGGGCAGCCAGATCTGGCGGATGCGGCCTGACGGCACGGAGGCGACGGCGCTGACAGCAGATGCCGCTTACGACCACGGGCGGCCGGTCTGGAGTCCCGACGGGCGCTATCTGATCACGCGGCGGTTTCCGCTGCGGGGGCCGGAGGTGGTGCCTTCTCTGTGGTTGATCGATATGGAGACCGGCGCGGTGGATTTGCTGGTGGAGCCGGGGGACTTCCCGGCGATGGCGCGCTAGTACTGCGCGGTGCCAGAGGCGGGCGGACGTCCCGATAACCTGTACTGGTTAGCGGCAACTGAAAGCGAGCGATCGGGTACCGGTGCTCGTTACGTTGAAATTCCCAGCAGGCCGCGGGTGAGTTGAAAGTCGACGAGATTATGGGCGGCGCTTTGCGGCTGGTAGCTGCCCGCCAGCGTTTTCGCTGCCAGATCCAGGATCTGCTGCGGCCATGCGCCCGGGTCGCCGCGCAGGCGCAGGTCCGGCGCGGTGGGTGCGTCCTCGCCGGCAAGCTGCAAGATGGGCACGAGCGGATGCCCGGCTCTCAACCTGTCGGAGTTGGCGATGATCAGCTGCGCGCCGCTGGCGCCGAGACCGGTCAGCGTCTCGCTCCAATGGGGGGTGGGCATTTCCATGAGGTGGAAACCGGCTGCCTGCGCGGCCTGGCCGTAGGCGAGGGTAGGCTGCAGATCGCCAGCGTCAATCCCCAGGGCGGCGCGGAAGGCGGGCGTCTCGAACAGACCGCCGGATAGCGGTGTGACGACGGTGCCGCCGCCGGCTACAACCAGACGGGCAATGCGTGCGAGTGTGCCGGCAACAGGTGCGGGGGTAGCCCCGTCGCTGAGCAGCGCCAGGGACAGCTTGCGGTCGTGTCCGTTCTGCCGGCGCAGCGCGGACGCCTGCTCGGCGAAGTAGCCGTCGATTTTGTCGAGGACGCTGGCGATGCCGCCGTCCAACTGTACGCTGGCCCAGCCGAAATCATCCTCCGCAAGTCCGCCGTCGCGCAGCAGTGAATGGATGTAGTCGTTGTGGGCCTTTTCGCAGCCGTGCTCCAGGAAGAGGCAGGCGCCGACCAGGGGATGGGTGGCGTAACCGATCATGGTGCTGGCGTAGATCTCCTGGGTTGAGGCGAAGGCGACGCCGCAGCCCTCGGTGTGGGGCAAGGCGGTAAACAGGGGAGACGTCCCGGCTTCGCCCGGACCGCCGGCGTTCGGCTCTGAGGCCGTCCGGTTGAGGCGCTGCGCTGCCATGCCGGCGATCTGGCTGGAGCAGAGACTGGTGGGCAGAATGAGGCCGACGCGGGCCGCGGGCGGCTGGGGCAGGACAGTTTCCTCGATCTCGCCGGGTTGCGTTCTGATCGGGAGCGGGCTCCCGTCCGGTTGCGGGCGCGCCAGGATCGATTGCAGCTGGCTGTGGTCCTGCTGCTGCCAGTTGCGCCAGATTGAGATTTGCGAGTGACCGGCCAGCTCGCCCTTGCTGCGCTGGCCGGAAGCGATCTCCACCAGCAGATTAAGGCTTTCCTCGCACAGCTGGTCCATCGTCGTGCCGTCCAGGTAGGCGCCGGCGTTCACGTCCATCTCCTTAGACAGAAGCTCAAAGCGCTGCGTCGTTGTCATCACTTTGATCGTCGGCACGAATGGGAAGTTCGTGATTGAACCGTTGCCGGTGACGAAGATGATGAGATTCGAGCCGCCGGCCACCTGACCGGCGATGCTTTCCAGGTCGTTGCCCGGCGTGTTCATGAAGTAGAAGCCGGGGGCAGGGTCGGCAGCGGTCCTGCGCTGGGCCGAGCCGTCCGCGGACTTCACCATGCGTTCCCCGTAGTCGACAACCCAATCCAGTCGCACGTCGGGATGGCGTTTGATTGCGGCGCCGATCGATTTGAGGGCGATGTTGTAGAGCCCGCGCAGCTTGTTGCCGCCGGTGGGATTGCCCTCAGCGGTCTGGCCGTGCCAGGCCAGCCGTTCCTTGAACTGGGCAACATAGTCGAGGAAGGCCTTGGCGGTGGGCAGATCGCGCGTGTTCTGCAGGAGATAGGCTTCGGCGCCGATCAGCTCATCGGTCTCGGCCAGGTTGGCGCGTCCACCGTAGCGGATTACTTCTTTGGCAACGGCGGAGGCCAGGGGATTGCCGGAGAGGCCGGAAAAGGCGTCCGAGCCGCCGCACTGGAGGGCGATGTTGAGGTGGGCCAGCGACTCAGGTGTTCGCGCCAGGGTCGCGATCTCAGGCAGCCAGCGTTCTACGGTTGCCGACGCTTCCGCCTGGTCGGCTTCCCAGTCCCCGGACAGCGTGAAGAAGCGATGCTCCACCCGCGCCAGGGGATAGTCGTGGGCGCGCAGGTAGGCTTCCAGCTCGGCGTTGCTGATGGCATGGTCTGCGGCCGGGTGTGTTTCGAGTGCGTCCACGGCCAGAACTGCGCCGACATTGGGATGCACGATCAGTCCGGCAAGGGTGCGCAGGACAAACTCACGGTTGTTGAGCCGTTCATAGCCGCTGCCCTCGGTGTGGGCGATAGCGACGATGCCGTCGAAGCCGGGGAAGTCGGCAGCGGCGGGCTGCAACGCCTGCGCCGCGCTTCTGGCAAAGGCGGCGGTGCTGGAGGTCGTGCCCAGGATGACGATCGTGTTGCGTGTGCCGACACCGCGCCCGCCGTCGCGTCGGAAACCCAGAAAGGTGCGCTTCTTTTCATACTGTTCCACCTGCCGGCCGGGACGAAATGCCGTTTCGTCGACTTCGTAGGGGACGATCCGGTCCTGGAAATTCGATTGCTGCGGGATGGTGAAATCGAGGGCGCGCTGGCCGAGCGCCTCGATCATGCCGGCGTTGCATACGTACTCGCCCGGCGCGATGGGGCGCGTGGCCATGCCGAAAGGAAGACCCCAGGAGAGCACAGGCTCGCCGTCTGCGACCGGTTCGATGGCGAAACGGTGGCCAACGAGAATGGTTGTGTTGAGCGTGAACTGGGCGCCGTCATGCTCGATGGTCAGCCCTGCTTCCAGGCGGCGGGTTGCGATGGCGACGTTGTCGCCGTCCAGCGGCAGGCGGGCGACAGCGTCAAGTGGAACTGGATTGTCAAGGCCGGTCTGGGTTACGGGGTGAGGCCTGTCTTTGTGTACCATCAGGGTCCTCCGATTCGCGACCTGCATTGCAGACGAAACGCTTTACGACTCCGACACGGGGACGGACTTGGTCGGCATCCACCGCATCATACCGATCATTGCCAGCACCACCAAAGCGGAGGTGGCCGCGCCGATCCAGTACGGCACGGTCGGCCCGCGGGCAAAGATGACGCCGGCGATGGCCGTGCTGATGATGGTGGACAGATTGGTGCTTGATTGGAACCAGCCGAGTACGCTGCCGCGGTCCTGGTCAGCCACAAGCGCGGTGGACATCGACTGCAGGGGTGGGCTGGCGATCCCGAAGCCGACGGCAAAGAAGAGTGAGCCGAATGCACCAAGCCACGGCGATGTAACGCTCGCGTAAATGAGCATGCCGATCGTGCGCAGGGCGCTGCCCAACACGACAAGCTGGCCTTCGTCGAAGCGCCGCGCCAGCCTTCGCAGCAGGTAGGTCTGTGTAAAGAGCTGGGAGAACCCCACGACGGAGAGCAAGAGGCCGATGCCGACATCGGTGACCTCGCGGCTTTCGCCCTGGAAGAGTACCGCTTCTCCGAAGAGCGCAAAGGTAGACTGAAGTAGTCCCAGCGCAAACTGACCCAGAAAGCCGATCAGGAGAATCAGAGTCAGTGGCAGGGCCCAGGGGGCGCCGCCCAGCAGGCTGCCGACGGTGAGGCTGCCGGCGCGGCGAGTGCGGGCCATGCGCCTTTCCTCTGCCGAGAGGGTTTCGTCCAGCGCGTACCAGGTGAGCAGGACGACGGCTGCTGCGGCAACCGCGGCGACCAGGAATGGCACTGTGGGGCCGTAGGCCGCGGCGAGGAACCCGCCCAGGGCGGGGCCGAAGATGAAACCAAGGCCGAAAGCGGCGAAGATGTAACCGAGGCTCTCGGTGCGCTTTTCGCGCGGCGTGATGTCGGTAATGTAGGCCTGGGCTACGATGATATTGCCGCCGGTGATCCCGTCGAGGATGCGGGCAAAGAAGAGCCAGCCAACACTCGGCGCAAAGGCCAGCATCACAAAGCTGATGACGGTACCGATCTGGCTGACAATCAGAACCGGAATGCGTCCGTAATTGTCGGACAGGCGGCCGACATATGGGCCGGAGAGGAATTGGGCGGCGAAGAAAGAGGAGGCGAGGATCGTGATCAGCTCCGCCGACAGATGGAACTCGCGCTGGGCATACAGCGGCAGGACGGGGAATATCAGAGACGCGCCCAGCATCTGTACAAAGACGACCAGTAGAATTGTCAGCAGCCGTCTGTCGATTGTGCTGGATTTCATGCGTTCTCTCGCCGCGGGTGGATGCGTCGATAGCAGCGCGTCCAGTGTTTGAACAGCGGTGGATTATGGGAGGCAGATTATGGGAAGCAGACTATGGGAACAGTGCAGTTTGGGGCCGATGCGGGGCGCCAGGGTCGCGAGGGAACGCGACTCATTGCTGGACCTGTTCCTCCTGGGAATTCTCCTCCTGAGGAATCGTCAGCGAAAGGCCGACCCAGAGGTTATTGGGATCGTCTCCTACCAGATCCTGGTTGGCTTCGTAGATTTCTGTCCAGCGGTCCTGGTCTCCGTACAGACGAAGAGCGATGTGACGCAGATTTTCGCCTGCGCGGACAGTGTACGTCGCGGGCAGGACCACCTCCAGCCCGCTACCGTCGATTGACGTAACCCCTTCGATTGCCGCCGCCAACTCCAACAGCTCGGTCTGAACAGAGGTCATCGTTACGGTACCCTGGAGAATCAGCTCGCCGGGGGGCGCTTCCGCGGCCCACGTAGCCTGAATCCCGAGGGCGGCCAGGTCGGCACGGTCTTGTTCATGGAGGAAGGCGGTCAGATCGAAGGATTGCACGCGTGCTGCAGCGATAATTGTCGCGGCCACGTCAGGAGACGGGCTTTCTGTCGGTGCGGGGGTTGGCACAGATTGGGTCGGCGCCGACGTGGGCAACGTTTCGGGGGTCGGGGGCGCGGCAGACGCCTGCACGGGCGTCGGCGCCTCTTCGATGGCGGCGGTGTTGATCTGGCCGTTGGTGCTGACCTGGGAGCCGGTGGCGGGTTCTTCGTCTGTGGCGGACACGGCAGCCGGCTCGCCGCTGGTAAAGGAGGCGTAGATGGAGGTGAGTCCGTCCGGAATCGTGCGCAGCTGCCGCAGCGCCGCCTGGAGGGTATCACCCGTGCCGCGCAAGAAGAAGATAACGACCAGTAACACAAGAGCGATAGGAATTGCCCAGGGAAGACGGTTGCGGCGTATTTTGTCGACGGCCTTGGTCGCGACCTGTTTCTTGTCGAGTGGGGCCGGGTAATACTCGGTGCTGAACTGGCGGCTGGCTTTGCCCACCGCGAGCTGGGTGCCTTTGGCGCGGCCGCGTTTGCGGGCCTCTTCGCGCCGTCCCAGTTGGAGCTGCTCCTGGTGGGAGCGCAGCAGCCACTCGCCTTCGCTGCGCAGGATGTCATCGGCGGGGATGGCAGCCACGTGCTCCCGCATTTCTTTGAATTCGCCGCGTTTGCGATAGATGAGAGCCGCCAGGAGGTGCAACTCGGGCGCCTCCAAGAGAGAGATGCCCTGATCGATACCCTCCAGCGCGGCCACATCATTGCCCATCGAGTAATGTTCGAGGGCGCGATGGTATATGGTCCGCGTCATTTCAGCGGGCGTATAGTGTGAAGCGACATTCGCGTTACAGGCAGGGCATTTCGCGAACGACGGAGAAACCTCTACCGGTGCGCCGCATTCGGGGCAAGCCAGGTGCATTCTATTCTATCCAGACCGCATTCAGCGTTGGGTGTTGGATGTCAGATATAAGATTATAGATAAATCCTGGCGATAAGTAGGTCGCCAAAAGTCGGCCTGCGGTCACGACGCATTTTCGAGTCGGGTAGAGTGACCAGAGACCAGAACCCGTTCTGGATCGAATGCTATCCTTATGGCAAGCTGATTCGGGGAGAACAGACTTGCGTGCCCAACGTGTGGAACTCTGATATTGAACGCGGCCGCTTCACTTGACCGCGCGCAGTTCAACCTATACAATAACCAACGGGAGGGGATGTGTCCCGGTGGACGCCCTGGTCTTCAAAATCAGTGGCAGGTGGCGCAGAGCCGGCTGCGGTGGGTTCGACTCCCACGCCTTCCCGCTCTTACTTTCCTCAACACTCTGCCCCTAATCCCTCACCGCCGAAAATTGCCAGTCTTTCCTCTTGGGTGGTGAGGGGTGCGCTCTGCGGCCGGTAGTGGAACTGAAGCGCCCTTCGGCGCAACCCGGTACTGTTGGGCGGCGTCCCGTGGTGCAGCAAGCTCTGAAAGATCAAGAGGCCGCCGGGTTTCAGCGGTACGGCCACCGCGCCGCTGTTGTCCACGTCGGTGTCACAGATCTGCCAGTCCCGCCTTCGAAAATGTACGACGGGGCCTTGCAGATGGCTGCCCGGGGCGATGACCATGCAGCCGTTCTCGATTGTGGCATGGTCCAAGGCGATCCAGCAGCCCACGACTTTGGCGTCAAGTTCGAAATGGAAATAGGCGTGATCCTGGTGCCAGGGCTTGTCACGGCCCAAGCGGGGTGGCTTGAGCAGCGCCATGCTTTGGAAGAGGACCGGCGCATCGCCGATAAGGCGTTCAACCAGGGCCAGCAGCAGCGGGTGATGCGCGAGCTCGTTGAGGCGCTCGTCGTAGTCGACGAAGCTCATGAATTTGCGCACATAGTCCTGCTTTTCTTCGGGTGACAGTTCCTCAACCGCCACACCGGCCGAAGCCCGCTCGTACTGAACGCCATTGAAGTCCTCAACTGCGCCCGACAGGAGATGGTACATCCCGTCCAGCGCTGTCTGCACTTCCTGGGGCGTGAAGGCGTTATCTACAATCAGATAGCCCTGCTGGTGAAATTGGGCCACGTGGGCGCCGGTCACAGCGTCAAAGCTATCGACCCCTGTTACGACGCCTGTCGCTTTATATAGATCCGGCGGGAATTCGTCTGTAAGGCCGTCGTCGAACTGCCGCTCTGGTGCCGTTACTGTCATTGTCCGTCCTCCCAAAATCCACGATGGATGGGATAGTTCAACGTTCTATTTCGCTGTTCGACGGCTGAGCGTCGAGCTTGACTTGTCCCGCCTTCCCGCTGTCGGGTCCTTGACGAGGAACAGTACGAATAAAATGGACGGCTGTCGAACCGTCCCCTTTCACCGCCGCCGCCATTGGTCGGCGATACCTCATTCAAATACTACCATACTCTACTACTAACATACCATACAATACAAGAAAATTAAATCGTTCACAAGCGCAAAAATTGGCGGGAAACGGGCAATGCGAACTGTTGGGCAGAGCAGATGGGCAGCAACCGATTTTGGTCAGTTGTCACATGCTGTTCACCCCGGGCGCCGGTCAATTTCGAGCTAGAAATGCGGCCACCTCTGATCCGGTTGGAATGCCGAGGCGGGCGCCCTTCCTGGTGCAACAGAGCGCGCCGACCGCTGAAGCGAAACGCAGTATTTCTTCCCACGCCATCCCGCGTGAAAGGCCGGCGGCGAAGGCGCCGTGGAAGGCATCGCCGGCGCCGGTGGTGTCCTCTGCTGTGATGTCAAAGGCCGGGTAGCTGCCCGTGCTGGGGCCAAAGCGGCTGTCTGCACGGTTGCGCCAGCGCAGTCCCCGTTCGCCGAGGGTAACGATTGTCGAGGGCGCGCAGCGGCTCAGCTGCGTCAGGGCTTCTTCCACATCGTCCTGGCGGCTGAATTGGCGGGCAAAGTGCTCTGATACCACCAGAAATTCCACCATTTCCATCAGCGTTTCCGAGCCTTGGTGGAGCGTGTCGCCATCCAACACGGTGGGGATGCCGGCGGCGCTGGCGCTGGCGACCAGGGGTGCGGCTGCCTTGAGGTAATGTCCATCCACCAGAACCGCACGCGGCCGGCAGTCTTCGATAAGGAGCTCCTCCCCATCCGGCATTTCTCTGCCAAGGCCGTAGTTGACGAGCGATCGTGAGCCGTCCGGCTTGACGAGAATGGCGGAGAGGGATGTCGGCCACTCGCCGCGTACGACAAGGTCGGTGTTGACGCCGGCGGCGTTGAGTTCATCGAGATGTCTGTCGCCGTACATATCGCGGCCCAGATAGCCGGCGAAGGCCACGGAGCAACCGAGGCGTGCGACGGTCATCGATGCATTTGCGGCGATGCCTCCGCCGCAGGAGGTCAAGCCGGTCGCCTTGATCTTTTCATCGGCGCCGATGTGCCGGTCCACCGAGAAGATCAGGTCGTAGCAGGCGATGCCCAGGCAGAGTACATCGACCGCCAGACCCCCTGAATCAGACACGTCGTTCATTATTCGAACCAGATCGGGTTCGACCACGCCCTGCCGCCGCGGCGGTCGCGCACCGTCACGCGGCAGTAGTGGCTGCTCCAGTCGGACAGGTCGAACTCTGCGCTCGTGAGACCGTTGCCCCAGGCGCGCTGGCTGGCGCTGCCAACCCCGGTCATGAAGACGCGTTCAGCGGGCGAGCACTGGACAGTTAGCCGTTCGCCGGGGATGCAGGCGATGTCGTAGATCTCGGGTCCGGTGCTGGAGTAGAATGCGCCGTCCTTCAGCGCGGTCAGCAGAGCCTCGGGGGAGAGCTCCTCGGCTTTCACCTGCACCCAGCCGCGGCGAAAGTCGTGGTGCTCTTTGAGATGGGCGTCGTCGGCTGCGTAGGCGAAGTAGTGCTGGCGTTTGTCCAGGAGTATGTCCATCAGATGCCAGCTGTCGGCCCGATCGTTGGCGTCGTCGGCTATCCCGTTGTAGACCTCGACTGCGTGGGCGGGGCCCAAGGCTGCGACGTCGTTTTCGGTCAGCGTGTACCAGTGGGGATGGGCGACGCCGACAAAGGCGCCGGCCTCCTTGGCCCTGGCGGCGAGTTGGGCGCCGCTTTCCTCCGGGTCGGTGGGCGTGAAATCGAGGGGCAGGCCGGCGGCCACGATATGCCAGGCGGAGCCGTTCTCGATGGCGCCGCTGTGCAGTTCGGCGCCGATGATGGTCGTGAACCCGGCTGAACGGAAGGGCCGCGTGTCGGTGACCGGAAAGCCGTACTGCTCCATAAAGTGATCGGTCAGGGCGATGAAATCATAACCGCCCTGTTCATACAGTCTGCAGACCTCCTGCGGTGGCTTCCCCCCGTCGGAGCGGGTCGAGTGGGTGTGAAGATTTCCTTTCCAAAAGCGTCCGGGGTTGGCG
Organism: Caldilineaceae bacterium; assembly: GCA_958295845.1. GTDB lineage: Bacteria > Chloroflexota > Anaerolineae > Caldilineales > Caldilineaceae > Bin5. The sequence goes on along the minus strand of OY282376.1, from coordinate 570,144 downwards.
AATGGCGGCAGTTCCATAGTTTCTCCAATCAGTTGGTGTGACGGTTTGCAGAGGACTGTTGAAGGGACAAGCGGTTGGATTTAGAGTGATCCGTTTGTCCGCTGGTTTGTATCTGGTGAGTGGTTACTGGGCACCGGCAAGGTCTTTTTCGTCCAGGAAATCAGCAATGATATCGGCGAAGTCGTCCAGCCGGTGAACGCGTTGGGCAAAGGCCGCGGCATGGGCGCCGACGAGGACAGTCAGGGCCCGGTTCTCGGTGTGCTTGCGGATTGTGCAGTCCTCGACATTGCCGTGATCGCTGGCGACAATCAAGAGTGTTTCCTGCCAGTCCATCACATCCAGAAGACCGGCCAAGAAGCCGTCGATGCGCTCGAAGTTCTCAATGGCCCCGCGCAGGTCGCGGTAGTGACCCAGAAAGTCGGTCTGCCAGTGCTCGAAGAAGGTGAAACGCACGGGCTGGGCAAGGCGCCAGAGCTGTGCGCCGGCTTCTGGCGGCGAGTAGAGCGGCACATCGGGATAGCCCAACTGCGTGCGCCAACCGTGGCCGGTGAAGTTGGCGGACAGGGCCTGCTGCGCCATCATCTCTCTCCATGTCCGTAACTGGAGTCCGCCGCTTCGGGCCGCGTAGGGGACTGCGCTCAACAGGCGTTTGCCGCGTTTGACGGCGTCAAAATAGCCCTGGGGGTAGGCGTTGACGAAGGCGGTTGCATGGCCCGCGGCGTGGAGCCGGGCGAAGATGCCGGCCTCGTCAAGTATGTCCCTTACGCGCTGGTCCGGGCGCGGGCCGTAGTGTTCCCCAAGGCGAGCGGACGCGTTGACGCCGGTCAGGATTGCGGTCTGGCCGGTGGCGCTCTGGGGACGGCCGGGCACACCCAGGTGGGCGTCGGTCGGGATCAGATGTGCGTCGCCATGGCTGAAACGCCCGCTGGACGCAGTGAGCGGACGACCGTCGAAGAGCGCCTCGAGTGTCGGCAGTGCGGCCGCGGCCAGCGGGTTGACTTCCGGGTCATCGCGGCCCAGGCCGACGCCGTCAAGGAAAAGAAAGAGGACTCGGCGCATGGCGGTGGGCGGTCACCGGTCCTGGCTTTCGATCAGCGCCACCAACCGTTCCTCCAGAACGTTCAGGCCGGAATCGACCTCCTTATACGTCAGCCCCAGTCTCGCTGCGGCCGCGCGGGCGCGTTCGCTCTCGTCCTGGTCGGGTTGCTGGCGGAGGTAGAGCAGCTCCTCGTAGTTGCCGAAAAAGACGTCGCGCAGCTCGGGGTGGCGGTCGAGGCCCAGCGATTCGATCACCAGGCCTTCGTAGTGGTGGGCGAGAAAATCGGTCAGGTAAAATGTGCCCGGCTGGCGCTCGGCCTGTTGATCGAAGTGCGCGCCGCCGTAGAACTCGTAGCAGTGGGGGCCGGGGATGCGCACGGCATGGGGATAGCGGTCCAGGAGCGCATCGAGCGCGCCAATGGTGCCGCAGTCGGCATAGCCGATGAGGATGCGGTCGAAGCGGTCGGCCCAGGCGTCAAGTTTTTTCGCGATGGCCGGGGCGATGCGTTCAGGGCGGTTATGGAGCTGGGCGGGGACGGCGGTCAGCTCGTAGTCCCAGCCGCGGCGGTTGGCGATGGCGATAAGTTCGCGCACGATTGCGCCGCAGGCTATGATTCCGATTTTCACGATGGTTCGCTTTGCACTGCAAATGGAATCGTAAAGGAAGGCAAAACCACAAAATGTGGCTATTTCGGCCTTGCAGTCAAACAACCGTCAAACAACGGTCAAAGAAATTCTCTGCTTCAAATCCCTCTGAATTGGCGTTAAGACCGGTCAGTTGCGGCTGTTTTGGTCTTTCCAGTCAAACAACCGTCAAACAACTGTCAAGCAAATTTTGGTTGTCGAATCCCGCAACCAGGATTCGATGGCGACTGGCACACAACTCGGCGGCCAACTGATCGAGTTCCTGAAGCATGTCGGGCGTGAAATCAACGTTGACGCGCGTCAACAGCTGCTTCATTGTCCCCTGATTTGTAAAAAACTCGGATATGTCGCGGCCGCTGTCGGCCATATCTGCAATTTCGTCCGCGGTCGGCCGGTAGCCGGTAGTATACCCTATAGTCATGAAGTTTTCATGCCGGTCAATTAAGCCACTGCGTGCGCGGTCGGCTCCTTCCTCTCCTACGCCAGCGCCTCTCGCATCGCCCGCAAGTGGACAGGCGTTGTGCCGCAGCAGCCGGCGATTACGTCGACGCCGAGGTCCTTCATTTGGCGGGCGTAATCGGCCATGACCTCGGGCGTGCCGTCGTAGATCACATCGTCTCCCTGCAGGACCGGCAGGCCCGCGTTGCTCTGGGCATAGAGGACGACTCCGGGCGGACGGTGGGCGGCCATTTCCGACATCACCGTTAGGATTTCGTCGGGGCCGTTGCCGCAGTTGGCGCCGATTACCTGAACGCCCCAGGAGGCCAGCGTCTCCACCGCCTGTTTGGGACTGACGCCCATCATCGTGTGCAGGTTGGTATCGAATGTGAGCATGCAGACGATGGGCAGCTCCGTCGCCTGATCCACAGCGCGCACGGCGGCTTCGACTTCTTGAAGGTCGCTCATTGTTTCGGTGAGGATGAAGTCGGCACCGGCTTCGGCCATGACAGCCACCTGCTCGGCGAAGAGCTCCGTTGCTTCGTCCATCGTCATCACGCCGAGGGGATCGAGCAGCTCGCCGGTCGGGCCGACGGAGGCCCCCACCAGCACTTCGCCGGATTCGTCGGCCACCGCGCGCGCCAGCTGCACGCCGGCTGCGTTCAGTTCGGCCAGCCTATCCTGGAGGTCGTGCATCTTGAGCCGGGCGGTGGTGCCGCCGAAGGTGTTGGTGGTAATGATGTGGGATCCGGCCTCGACGTAGCCGCGGTAGACCGCCTGCACGGCATCGGGGTTTTCAACATTCCACTGTTCGGGCGCGGCGCCGCCGGTGAGGCCGACTTCCTGCAGCATCGTGGCCATGGCCCCGTCGCCAAGCAGGGGGCCGCCGTGCTGGTTAAGCAGGTCGACCACCGGGTGGGGGCGCGGGGTCAGCCATCCGCCGGAAGAGGCGTCGGGTGTTATGGAAGACAGCAGCTTCCGAATTCGCTGCGGGGGATAGTCGGCTTCCAGCTGCGCGGCGACGGCCTGGGCCACTTCCTCGGGATTCCCCGCCTTTTCCTGCCAGTCGGTACGCAGCCAGCCGTCCAGGTATTCATCGGTGCCGGTTGCGCCGGCGCGCATGGCGGCTTCGTCGATCGCGACCTGAAAGCGGGCCGGCAACTGCACTTTGTGCCGGTTGCTGCGGCCTTCGCGGGCCACCACCATGGACGGGAAGTCCCGCCAGTACGTAATCTGAAATTCTGTCATGAAGATTGGACCTTTAATAGTTATTCGGTGGCCAGGAGCCGGTGGTCGATTGTTGGTCACCGGCCGGATGCCACAGTCTTGATTGAAATTATACAGATGGGCGCGCAGGAATGCCTAACGGTGGCCTGTGTGCAGAATCGCCCTGTTTCCGTAGTTGAAATTTGGCAATCTTTGCGATACCATTGCCAAGACTTGGCGTTAAGATTTTTGTCCAGGCCATGATCCGGAAACCTGTCAATCCCCCCAGACGAGCAGTTCCCCTGCTACTGACGCCAGCTTTTTGACCGCCGGACAACTTCCGGTCAACAGTTCAGACATCATCTAGCGTACCCATTTGAATCAAAGGAGACAGTTTCATGAGAATCCGACGAACGTGGACAGTGGTGGGTGTCATGCTCATCCTGGCATTGCTGGTTGGCGCTTGCCAGCCGGTCACCGAGGCGCCGGCCGCTGAAGAGATGGCAGGCGATGATATGGCGGCGCCGTTGAAGGTAGCCTTTGTCTATGTCGCGCCCATCGGCGACCTCGGCTGGACGTATGCGCACGATGAGGGGCGGCTGTATCTGGAGGCGAATCTGGAGGGCGGCGCGGAGACGGCTTTCATTGAGAACGTGCCCGAAGGCCCGGACGCAGAGCGCGTGATTCGCGACTTTGCGCAGAAGGGCTATAACCTGGTCATCACCACCAGCTTCGGCTACATGGACCCGACTCTGACGGTCGCGCAGGAGTTCCCGGACCAGTATTTTGTGCATGTTTCCGGCTTTAAGACGGCCGACAACATGAGCACTCTCTTTGGCCGCATGTACCAGCCCCGCTATCTGAGCGGCCTGGTGGCCGGCAGCATGACCGAGACCAACGTCATCGGTTACGTGGCCGCCTTCCCGATTCCTGAGGTTATCCGAGGAATCAACGCCTTCACGCTGGGCGTACGCGAGGCAAATCCGGACGCCGAGGTGCGGGTCGTGTGGACAAACACCTGGTTTGGTCCGCCGGAAGAGAAGGAAGCTGCTGAAGCACTGCTGGACCAGGGCGCGGATATCATCGCCCAGCACCAGGACACGACCGAACCGCAGAAGGCCGCGGCCGAGCGGGGCGGAACCAGCATCGGTTACAACAGCGACATGCGCGTGTTCGTCGGTGACTCCGTCCTCACGGGACCGGTCTGGAACTGGGGCCCAGCTTTCGTGAAATTCGCGGAGCAGGCTCGCGACCACAACTGGGTTACTGAGCAGTACTGGGGCGGTATGGACGACGGGATTGTTGGCATGGCAGACATGAGCCCGTCCGTTCCTGAAGACGTAGCCGCGATGGTCGCCGATAAGCAGGCCATGATCGTTTCCGGTGAGACGGATGTGTTCTGCGGCGCGATGAACGGCCAGAACGGTGTCCAATTCCTGGAAGACGGCCAGTGCATGGACGACGGCCAGATGCTGGGCATGGACTTCTTTGTGGAAGGTGTTGTCGGTGAGGCGCCGGGTGAGGCCGCACCGCTTGGAAACTAGCCCGGATGCAGGCCCGCAGTCGGATCGTGTGAGGTTCCACTTTTCGTGGGCCGTTTCTCTAATAGGGCTGTTTCCTGAATCAATTCGAGCGTGATCGCTAAAGATTGCTCCTCTCCTGGTGTCAGATACCGAAAGAGAGGAGCAATCTGTTTACCGCATGACCTGAAGTAACGATGAGCGAGTCCGTCTGTAATTGTAGTGAAAAGGAGTGAGTTACATGAGGATTCGACATGTGAGGATAGTGGTTGGCGTTCTGCTGATCCTGGCATCGCTGATCAGCGCCTGTCAACCGATCGGCGATGGGCCTGCAGCTGAAGGGCAGGCAGATTCGGAAAGAACGGTCGAGTCGGTGAAGGTCGCATTCGTCTACGTCGGCCCGGTGGGAGATCTCGGTTGGAGCTATGCGCACGATCAGGGCCGGTTGGCGCTGGAAGAGCTGGGCGTGGAAACAGCTTACAGTGAACTTGTGGCAGAAGGACCGGACGCGGCGCGGGTGCTGCAGAGCTACGCGTCGCAAGGCTACGACCTGATCTTTGCCACCAGTTTCGGTTATATGGACAGCGTTATCGGAGTCGCGGCGGAGTTTCCGGAGGTGAAGTTTGAGCATGCCACCGGATACAAGACGGCTGAGAATGTCGGCATATATGACGGCCGCGGCTACCAGGGATGGTACTTAGCCGGAATGGTTGCCGGCGCGATGACACAGTCCAATGTCCTCGGCTACATTGCGCCTTACCCCATTCCGGAGGTGGTGCGAAATCTGAACGCATTCGCCCTGGGCGCGCAGTCGATAAATCCCCTTGTAGAGGTACGGCCGGTATGGATCTTTGCCTGGTTTGATCCTCCCAAAGAGCGTGAAGCGGCCCAGGCCCTTATCGATGCCGGCGCGGATGTTGTGGCACGAGAGAGCGACAGCGTCGAGCCGGACAAGCTGGCCGAGGAGCAGGGCGTCTATGCCATCGGCTATAACGTGGTCAATCCGGAGATCGCGCCGCAGGCTTTGCTGACGGCACCGATCTGGAACTGGCAGGTCATCTACGAGAAGAAGGTTCGCGACGTGGCTGCCGGGACGTGGACCAATGAACCGGTCTGGTGGGGCATGGAAGACGGCGTGTTGGATCTGGCGCCCGTGGCCGAATTTGTGCCGGCGGTGGTACAGATAGCTGTCGAGGAGACGAAAGAAGGCATTCTGGACGGCAGTTTTCAGTTCTTCTGCGGCCCGATCAACGATAATACCGGCGCGGAGCGGGTGGCTGCCGGAGAATGTATGGACGACCCCGCCCTGCTCAGCTATGACTGGCTGGTGGCAGGCGTCACCGGCGAGATCCCGCAGTAGGGAAGGGGCAGAAAGCAGATCGAGACCTGTGTGTAAGAGAGTGGGGTTGAGGTCATTGGCCCCACTCTCCGGATTCAATTCTGCCTAGACGGCGGCGCACACATTCAAACTCCAACTCCTATGACGAACTCAACTCCTCTCGCCGTGGAAATGCGGGAAATCACCAAACGATTTCCCGGCGTCCTGGCAAACGACAGTGTCGATCTGACGATCAACAAGGGCGAGATTCATGCCCTGCTGGGCGAAAACGGCGCCGGCAAGTCGACGCTGATGAATGTCCTGGCCGGGTTGTATCTGCCGGAACAGGGTCATGTGCTGGTGCACGGCAACCCCGTACGTATCGACTCGCCCAAGACTGGCTTCGACTTGGGCATCGCCATGGTCCATCAGCATTTCAAACTGGTGATGAACCAGACTGTCGCCGAGAACATCATTCTGGGCCTGGATGATCCCTACTGCGCGCCTGGCGAGCAGGGCCGCTTCAAGCCGCTGCGGCTGGACATGCAGCGGGTGCAGCGGCGCATTGCCGAGGTGAGCGAGCAGTATGATCTGCACGTGGACCCGGAGGCGTTCGTCTGGCAGCTGAGCGTCGGTGAGCAGCAGCGGATCGAGATTCTGAAGGCGCTGTATCGCGGGGCGGATATTCTGATCCTAGACGAACCGACAGCAGTTTTGACGCCCCAGGAGGCCGACGCGCTGGGCCAGACGATGGCGCGCATGGTGCAGGAGGGCAAGACGATCATCTTCATCAGCCATAAGCTGGATGAGGTGACCCGTTTTGCCGACCGGGTAACGGTCCTGCGCCAGGGACGGGTGGTGGCCACCGAGGACGTGACCGGCGAAACGAGCACCGCGCATCTGGCCGAACTGATGGTGGGGCGGGCGGTCATCTTCCGCATTGACAAGGAGGAGCAGGAATTCGGCGATGTCTGTCTGGAGGTCGAAGAGATCTGCTGCCTGAACGATAAGCGGCTGCCTGCCCTAAGGGATGTTTCGCTGCAGATACGCAGGGGCGAGATCCTGGGCATCGCCGGTGTCGCCGGCAACGGGCAGAAGGAGCTGGCCGAGGTGTTGACCGGTTTGCGGCGGGTCACAAGCGGACGCTTTCGCCTGCTGGGGCAAGAGTTCACAAACCGGACCCCGCGCGCCATCATCGACGCCGGCATCGCTCACGTCCCGGAAAGCCGCATCCACGTGGGATCGGTCGGCTCGATGAACGTAGCTGACAACATCGCGCTCAAACATTACCGGGCAAGGCCGGGGCCGTTCCTGGATCGAGAGCGCCTGGACAAGATGAGTACGGAGCTGGTGGACGAGTTCAACGTGGACACGCCCGGCATCACGACCAATGCGGGCGCGCTCTCCGGCGGGAATCTGCAGAAGCTGATACTGGCCCGCGAGCTGACGACGGACCCGAAGCTGATCATCGCGGCCCATCCGACACAGGGGTTGGACGTGGGCGCGACCGAGGCGGTGCGCCAGCGGCTGCTCGAACAGCAGGCCTCCGGGGTGGCGGTGCTGCTGATCAGCGAAGACCTGGACGAGCTATTCAGCCTGGCCGACCGCGTCGCCGTTCTCAACGGCGGGCGCGTGATGGGCGTCGTCGACATCGGCGCGGCCACCCGCGAACAGATCGGGCTGATGATGGCCGGCGAACAGGCCGCTTGACCGGTATACGCGATGAATATGGATATTCTGTACAAGGTTGGTTCGGGCGTTCTTCTGCTGGTGGGCGTACTCTATCCGCTGGGCGCGATCTACATGATGATGACTTTCCTCGGGCGAGAAGATTTGCCGCGCCCCTCCCCCGCCTACATGATGCTCCACTTCGTCCTGATTGCGACCGTGCCTCTGGCCGGAATCCTGGGCGGGTTTGCCGGTTTTGCGCCGGCCCTGTGGCAGAGCCAGGTCATCCGCATGATCGTCTACGGCGCCGGTGTGCTCTCGGTGGTCGCGTTCGCGATGCTGCTCATCAGCAGCCGGGCGGGGCAACCGGACCGCAATGAATAGGAAAGTTTTCAGTTTCGAGTTTTTGGTTGTTAGTAACCCCACGCGTACGCAGTAGATAACTATGAACTAGCTACTACAAACTGAAGACTTACACCGATTCTGCCCGCAGGCATCAGGTTATTCTCTCATTCTAGCAAACTTTATTTAACGTCAAGGGGATTTAATACATGGCAGAGTGCACACACCACCCGCTCTCAGTCCGATGACTGACGCCCCAGTATTCCTCTCCCGATGGAGATACCGCTTGTTCGCTTTGGTCGGCGCGGCGTTGGCGTTGCTTTTCCTGTGGGAGATCCTGACCGGATTCAGCCTGTCTGCCCTCTTTTTTCTGCTGGCGGCGATCGGGTTCACCTTCCTCCATGTGCGCTGGGCGCTGATGCGGCTGGCGTTGACCGCCGACGGCATGACCGTGCACACGCCGTTGCAGGCGCCTCTGCACATCCAATTCCGCCAGATGATAAACTGTGCCGAGGCCGGCCGCTTCACGCGCGGGCTGAGCCTTGTCTACTGGCCCATCACCGCTGACGGTATCGTAGAAACGGACGTCCCACGTACGCTGTTTCTGCCCGCGGTGGCGCGCCAGGAGAAACTGCTGGCCGCCCTGCAGGAGCGGATACCTGACTGACCCGACGGCGATATAGTTATGGGGGCTTGAGCAGAGTGGCGGCAGAGCAGCCGAATGTGTTGTTCGTGACCGGCGAATATCCGCCGATGGTGGGCGGTGTCGGCAGATTCACGGCCGAGTTGGCGCGGGCATTGCAGGCGCAGGGCGCGCAGATTGCCGTGCTGACCGACAAGCAGGTCGCTGCGTCCGCAGAGCCCAATGCGGTTCGGGTGCTGCCGCAACGCAACAGGTGGGGCTGGGGGATTCTGACCGATATTCCCGCCTGCGCCCGCGCGGTCGGCGCCGAATGGGTTCACGTTCAGTACCAGACCGCCGCTTACGGAATGCACCCCGCCATCAACGCCCTGCCCTACTTCCTGCGGCGGCATGGTCTGCGTGCGGCCTGGACCTATCACGATCTGCGTGTTCCCTATCTCTTCCCTAAAGCCGGGGCGCGCCTGCGCAACTGGGTTACGCGCTTGCCGCTGCGCGCCGCGGATGCGGTTGTGGTTACGAATCAGAGTGACTGGGAATCGGTGCAGGGGCAGGTACAGCGCGGCCAGCTTCACCGCATACCGATCGGCAGCGACATCGAGAGCCGGCAGTTTTCGGCGGCGGAACGGGTCCAGCGCCGGGCAGCGCGCGGATACGGCAGCGAGCAGCTTGTGCTGGGTTACTTCGGCTTTCTCAACGCGAGCAAAGGAGGGCTGACGCTAATCGAGACGGTGGCGGCGCTGGCGGGCGAGGGCCGGGATGTTCATCTGCTGATGATCGGTGAACGGGTAGGGGCTAGCGACGAGACGAACTTCCGGTATCTGCAACGGGTCGAGGCAGCCATCTTTGAGCATGGGCTGGACAGCCGCGTGCAGTGGACGGGCCACCAGTCGGACGATGAGGTCGCGGCCGACTTTGAGGCGATAGATGTGTTGGTGATGCCGTATGAGGATGGTATGAGCATGCGGCGCAGCACGCTGACAGCAGCCTTGGCCAACGGCTGCGCGATCGTAACTACGCATCCGCAAGACACGACGCCGGAACTGAGGGCGGACGCTGACCTGGTTCTTGTTCCGACCAGAGACCCCGCTGCGACCGCGGCGGCGGTGCGGCGTATTGCTGAGGACCCGCGCCTAGCGGAAAAGCTGCGCGCCAATGCACGCGAAGCGGCCCGCCAGTTCAGTTGGGAAGTGATCGCGGCGCGGCATATGGAGATGTACAGCGCCTAGGCAGTCACTGCCCGGATCCCTTTCTTTCGGGTGCATCCCAGATTTTTGGCGAAGAATGAAATAGATGCGGTCCAGATTATGGGGCAGGAATAGTCTGGCTGGGAATTCATGCCCGAGTGGCTGAAATCGTTTACCGGCTTTGGGAGAGGCACAGGGCGGGCACAAGGCCTGCCCCTACAGGACCGGTTGGGGGGAAACACTGTTGGCTAGACACGTTGCTGGGGAAGAATGAGCACGGTGGCTAGCAAGGGCGGGGCGTTGCGGGGGCGCAGCCCCCGCACAAGGGAGGGCCGAAGGCACGAACGCCAAACTGCAGTGGTTAGTGGTCAGTGGTTAGTGGTTAGTGGTTAGTGGTTAGTGGATGGTTGCAGGGGATTGGAACGAGAATCTACCAGGGTATGGTTGCTACAAAAAAAATTCGTGAGTTCACCCCCATTTTGGGTTGCGCGGCTTCTTTCCCGTCCGTTGACCCGCCTTTGGACGCGTTGTACACTGTCTGCATCCTAAAGATTTGCAGAACTTCTAGCCATTGAAAACGAGCGATTGCAGGGAGGCCAACTGATGGAATATCGCGCATTTGGACGTACAGGAATGGACGTATCCGCAATCGGGTTCGGCTGCTGGGAGATCGGCGGCGGGTACGGACACTTTGACGAAAGCGACGTTTTCAAGGCGGTGCAACGGGCACTCGATCTGGGGATTAATCTCTTTGACACGGCCGAGGGCTACGGGTTTGGCCAGTCCGAAGAGATCCTGGGCAAGGCGCTGGGGACGCGGCGCGATGAGGCTATCGTTGTCACCAAGTTCGGCATATTAAAGGATGATGACGGCAATTGGTACCGCGACAGCAGTCGCGAGTCGGCGCTGGCGGCCATTGACCGCAGCCTCCAGGCGCTGGGGACCGACTGCGTCGACGTGTATCTGATTCACTGGCCGGATAAGGATGTGCCATTGGAGGAGTCGATGGGGGCGCTGGAGGAGATCGTGCAGGCGGGGAAGGCCCGCTTCGTCGGCGTTTCCAACTTCCGTCCGGACCAGATCGAAACCTGTATGGAGACGCGGCGGGTGGACATCACCCAGTATGGATACCATATGTTCGATCGCCGGCTGGAGCGCGAGGTCTTCCCGACGATTGCGGAGCATGGCATCGGTCTGATGACGTACGGTTCGCTGGCGCATGGTCTGCTGACGGGGACGTTCACTGCCGACACGACTTTCGACGAAAGTGACTGGCGCTCCAATGGGACGGCCTTCAACATTCCGCTGTTTACGGAGGAGGTCTTTGCCAGGAACGTGGCTGCGGTTAATGACCTCAAGCCGATCGCTGCCCGGCACGGCAAGACGATGGCGCAACTTGCGCTGCGCTGGGCGCTGAGGAATCCGGTGGTCAGTGTGGCGCTGATCGGGTTCCGCCGGCCCGAGGAGGTCGAGGAAAACGTAGCCGGTCTCGACTTGACACTTGATCAGGAGACGCTGGACGAGATAGAGGCGGTGTTCGCCAAGCATGGTGTGGATACGGCGCCGGCGGCCTGGGTGGAGAAATGATCGCATGGCGGTCGGTGTGACGACGTCAAAAGGGACCTGAAATCGTTGCCGGTTTCGGTGTCGTTGGGAAAGGATGATTTTGCATGGCAATCCCGCGCCTGCGTTTTCTGTCTGAGGATCAGGTGAAGCAGTTCAAGCTCAATGGCTTTCTGACGGTAGAGGACGTTCTCTGCGCGGATGAGGTGGCGGCCCTGGCTGCGCACACCGATCTGATCGCGGCGGGCAAGGTTGAACACATCCCGGAGACGAGCATCCAACTGGAGAAGGCGTTCCGTGAAGGCGAACGTGAAGTCGCCGACCAGGTGCTGGCGGTGCGCAAACTGTACAATCTGGCCGTCTACGACGAGTTCATGTGGGGTCATGCCACCCATCGCCGCATCGTCGACATCATCGCCGATCTGCTGGGCAGCGACGACATCAAGATGTATGGGGACCAGCTCTTTATGAAGGCGGCGGTGACGGGCACGGCGCAGCCGTGGCACCAGGATTCGGCGTCATGGCGGGACATTTTCCCGATGGACCTGGTGACGGCATGGACGGCGATCGATCAGGCTACGGTTGAGAACGGCTGCTTGAATTTCGCCCCCGGCACGCACCGCTGGGGCATGGTGCGGGGGGAGCAACTCTCCTGGTTCGTGGAGGATTTAGGGAGCGAGCAGTGGCCGGTCGTACCGGCGCCGTTGAATCCGGGCAGCATCAGTTTTCATCATAGCCTGGTACTGCACCAGAGCAACGCTAACCTGTCCGGGCAACGTCGGCGCGGCTATGCGGTGCACTACATGCGGGCGGCGTCGCAGCGGGATGCGTCGGTTACGGATGCGCCGAAGATGCCGCCTTTCAAGCAGGTGCGGGGGCGGTCGTTTGCGGGGCGGGTGTAGTACTTAGCCTGGGAAAAACTGTTAACAGATCAACCAACCGGCACGCGTGCGGCGTGCCGGTTTTCTGTTCAATGTCAGCCTGCCGTCGCTACACCGCCCCCGGCGCGCCGAGTGGATGCGGGCCGTTGGTGATCGGATTGGCGCGGGCGAAGGCGTAGACGGCGTCCTGCAGTTCGAGGATGCGTACTGCATCTTCGACATCGGGCGAGAAGCTGGCTCGCCCTTCTTCGATGGCCACCAGCGCCCTGCGCATGATCTCCTTCATGCCTTGGGTGTTTTGCGATTCCTCATGGAAGGTCACGCCCTCGGTTGTGTGGACCTCAGTCACCCTGTTTCCCTTCTGATCATAGCGTTGCAGGACCGTCGCTTTGGTGCCGATGAAGCGAAAGCTGTGATCGCCGCCGCGCGCGCCTGACGGGTAGCTGTAACCGGATTCGACGATACCGGTTACGCCGTCGCCGGTGCGCAGTATGCCTACCGCCACATCCTCTACTTCGCGTGCGTACATCGAGTTGGAGATGACACCTCCGACGGCGGTGACGGGCCGGTCGCCGACGAACTGCAGGAAGGTGTCGATGCCGTGGGCGGACTCGGTCGCCCAGCAGCCGCCGCCAGAGATAGTGGCATCGTTATGCCAGGCGGAGGGCGTAGGGTCGTAGCGCGAGGGAGGCCCGTTGTTGAGGCGGCTGTTATAGAGGACGAGGTCGCCTAGACTGCCATCATCTATCATCTGCTGGACGATGTCTACAAGCTCGGTGCCGCGGTTGGGCAGGGTGAGGGCGCTGAAGACGCCGCGCTCTGTGCAGAGTTCGGCGACGGGACGCAAGCGGTCGGCGCAGTCGGCGAAGGGCTTGTCGAGCAGGAAGGGCAGGTCGCGCTCGGCGCAGGCGCGGACATGGTCCGGCATTTCGGTATGCTTGCCGGCGATCAGGACAGCGTCGGGGCGGCTGGCATCGAGACATTCGCCGGCAGAACTGAAGGCGGGGCACTGGAATTCATCGGCCAGCTGCTGGCGCGGGCCTTGCTCGGCGTCCATGACGGCGACGATCTCGTGGCCGAGGTCGCGCGTCGTGGTGGCCATGCCGCGGCCGTGGTGACTGTAGGAAAGTAGCGCAGTTCGCATGGTTTGTTTACCTCATACCCAGCCGTGAAGACGGGTGACGGGCACGCCGTGGCGCTGATGGGTCCAGGAGTGGCCGCTTTCGAGCACGACTTCGCGCCCGGTGATGGCCGAACTCTCGGCGGCGAAGAGGATCTCCATTATGTGGCGGCTCCACTCGCCGGAGGAGGGCGGTTCAATGTCCTGTTCTATGCACTCGACGAACGACTTCCATTCATGGTGCATCTCGACGGGCGGGTCGTCGAAGGGTATGTCCTTCCACTCGTCTCCCTGCCCGACCTTGACGAACTTTTCGCCGTGCTGGCTGAAGCGAAGGGTGCCGTTGGTGCAGATGACCTGGCTCTCGAAGTTGGGCGCGCCGTCGGCGAAGCCGACCGAGACGGCGACGCCGGCCAGGCCGTTCTTGTAGCGGACGAGCGCGGTGGCGGTGTCGTCGCTGGCCTGGTAGTGGGCGCGGGTGCCCATGCTGGCGGAGACCGAAACGGCCTGGGAGGCCATCAGCCAGGTGAGGCGGTCGACGACGTGAACGCCGTTGGCCAGCCACATGCCGCCGCCGTGGAAACGGCTTCGATACTGGGGCGGCCGGCTGGCGTAGTTCCAGTTCTTGGACATGTAGCAGACGACCGTCATCAGCGGCCCGAGCTGGCCGGAATCGAGGATCTCCTTGGCCTTGAGGCTGGTACCGTAGTAGTGCTGGGTCTGGCCGACCATGAGCTTGACGTTGTTGGCGGCGGCAGCTTCGATCATGTCGTCGCACTGCTCGAGGCTGAGCGCCATGGGCTTCTCGACGAGGACGTGCTTGCCGGCGTTGCAGGCGTCGACGGTGAGGCGGTGGTGGAGTTGATGGCCCAGCACGATGGCGACGGCCTCGACCTCATCGTCCTTGAGAAGCTCGGTGTGCGTGGAATAGCCCTTGGGAATATCATGCTTCTCCATGTATTCACGGCGCTTCTCTTCGAAGAGGTCGGCGACGGCGACGACTTCGACGTTGTCGAGGGTGTCAATGGCACTAAAGTGGGCGCGTGCGATGCCGCCCAGCCCGATGATTCCTACTTTCAATTTCCCCATGTCTGTCTGTTTCGCTCCTGTGGGTTGTAGCAGTTAGTACGATCTTTTGATGTGTCGGAAAGGCGTGTTCGGTCTATGGCCGGTATCGCAGGTTTAGTTTGCCATGCCGTGTCGGTGGAGTAAAGCGACCCACGTGGCTGTACACCTCAGATCCAGCCGTGGTCGCGGGTGACAGGCACACCAGCACGCTGATGCGTCCAGGATAGGCCGCTTTCCAGGACGACGTCCTGCCCGCTGATGGCCGAGCTCTCGGCGGCGAAGAGGATCTCCATGATGTGACGGCTCCACTCGCCGGAGGCGGGCGGCTCGATGTCCTGTTCGATCGACTCGACAAAGGATTTCCACTCATAGTGCATGACGGCCGGCGGGTCGTCATAGGGGATATCTTGCCACTCATCTCCCTGCCCGACCTGGAGGAAGGGTTGTCTGCCGCCGCCGATGCGCACGGTGCCGTTGACGCAGATGACCTGTGTATCCATGATTGGCGGTCCGTCGGCGTAGGCGATCGAGACGGCGACGCCGGCGAGGCCGTTCTTGTATCGAATCAGCGCGGTGGCGGTGTCGTCGGCGGCCTGGTAGTGGGCGCGGGTGCCGATGCTGGCGGATACGGATACGGCCTGGGAGGCCATCAGCCAGGTGAGGCGGTCGACGACGTGGACGCCGTTGGTCAGCCACATGCCGCCGCCATGGAAACGACTGCGGTACTGGGGCGCGCGGTTGGCATAGGTCCAGTTTTTGCACGAGTAGCAGACGATGGTCATCAGCGGGCCCAGCCGGCCGGAATCGAGGATCTCCTTCATTTTGAGGAGGATGCCGGAGAAGTGCGGTGTATGGCCGACCATGAGTTTGACGTTGTTGCTGGCGGCGGCATCGATCATGGCGTCGCACTGCTCGAGGCTGAGCGCCATCGGCTTTTCGACGAGGACGTGTTTACCGGCGTTGCAGGCGTCGACGGTGAGGCGGTGGTGGAGTTGGTGGCCGAGTACAACGGCGACGGCGTCGATCTCGTCGTCCTTGAGGAGCTCGGTGTGGGTGGGGTAGCCTCTGGGAATGCCGTACTCTTCCATGTACTGGCTGCGCTTCTCTTCGAAGAGATCGGCGACGGCGACGACTTCGACGTTGTCGAGGGTGGCGATGGCGTCGCAGTGGGAGCGGGCGATGCCGCCCAGCCCGATGATTCCGACTTTCAGCGTGGACATATCAGCTTGTCGCTCCTGTGAGGTGTTATTTGAAGACGCCGCTGGTGATGCCCTCGACGATCTGGCGCTGGAAGATGAGGGTGATGATGAAGACCGGGATGGTGGTGAGGATGGCTACGGCGGACATGTTGCCCCAGGAGACGTCAAATTCGCTCCTCGCGCCGATCACCTGGGCTTCGGAGAGGGCCATGGTGATGACCTTGACGCCGGCGCCGCGGGCGAAGATGAGCGGGGTGAAGAACTCGTTCCAGCCGATGATGAAGTTGATGAGGAACATGGTGGCGATGCCGGGGCGGATCACGGGCAGAACGATACGCCAGAGGAGCGGGAAAAAGCTGGCGCCGTCGACCTTGGCGGCGTCTTCGATCTCGACGGGGACCTGGCGCAGAAATGAGACCAGCACCCAGGTGGTGATCGGCAGCAGCGCGCTGCCGTAGAGGATGAGAAGACCATGCAGCGTGTCCATGAGATTAAGCGTCTGGAACATCTGGAAGAGGGGGATGACGGTGGCGGTGCCAGGCAACATGCTGGAAGCGAGCAGCCCGATCATGACCAGGTTGGCGCCAGGGAAGTCGAGGCGGGCGATGGCGTAAGCGGCGAGCAGGCTGACGGTGAGCGCCAGGACGGTGGAAAGGGTGGCCAGCATGGTGGAGTTGAGCATGTAGCGTGCGATGGGCAGCGCACCGAAGATGTCCTGAAAGCGTGCGACGGCCAGGCTGCGCGGAACGTAGGTCAAAGGAACGGTGAACAGTTTTCCGCTCGGGGCGAACGCGGTCAGAAAGATGTAGTAGATCGGCAGCAGGACCACGGTCAGGAAGAGAATCACCACGAGTATGAAGAGCGTTGTGCGGATCCCGCGCTTGAAGTTGAGTTGTGTATTCATAGGAAGTCGGTGGTCCCTGGTCAGAGTTGCTACAGTCGTTCCCAGGCGCGACGCAGGAAGCCGTAGCCGAGGACACCCACGAGCAGGACGATGAAAAAGAGCAACATAGCGATGGCGGAGGCGTAGCCGAAGTTGAGGACGCGGAAGCCTTCGAGATAGACAAGATAGGAGAGCAGCGATGTAGCAGTGCCCGGCCCGCCATTGGTCAGCGCGTAAACGATTTCAAAGGAGAGCACGCGGAAGATGGCGGTGAAGATGATCATCGAGATAATGAGCGGCATCAATAGCGGCAGGGTGACGTACCAGTAAGAGCGCACGCCGTCGGCGCCGTCGATTTTGGCGGCCTCGTAGAGTTCCAGGGGGATCCCCTGGAGTCCACTGAGGAAGATGACGGACAGGAAAGCGGTGTTTTTCCAGACATCGGTAATGGTTACGGCGAAGCGGGCGGTGGTGAAGTTGACCAGCCAGAGCGGTCGTTCACCGCTGAGCCGCCAGATAATATCGTTGATGAGGCCATAATCCTGGTGGAAAATCCAGCGGGCCGCGGTGGCGATCACGATTGGGGCCATGGCCCAAGGCAGCAGGTTGACGGCGCGCGTCAGGTTGCGCATGCGGAAGCGCTGGTTGAGCAGTTCAGCGATGGCCAGCCCGAACACGACTTGCAGGACAACGGACGTGACTGTAAAGAAGAGCGTGAAGGTGAGGGTGGCGTCCACGTTGGAGTCGCGTGTCAACGCGATATAGTTGTCGAGGCCGACAAAGTCGAAGGTGCGGCGTACGGGACTGTTATCGAAGAAGCTGATATAGAAGGTGCGCAGGAAGGGATAGACGGATGTGAGGAGCCGCCACAGCACCACAGGGGTGACCAGCAGCCAGGCCAGAAGTATGCGACGTGTGCTGAGGTTCTGTTGACCGAACAAAGGTAGAACACCAGTGGTGAGTGGTCAGTGATCAGTGATCAGTGGTCAGTTGCCGGTGGCCAGTAGAGATGCTGGCCACCGGCAGTTCATTACGGTTATGAGCCCAGGTCGCGTTCGAGGATTGGGTTGATCTTGTCCATGGCGGCCGTGACCGCTTCATCGAGACTGACCTGGTCGGTCAGGTAGGCGTGAACGTTCTGTTCGGCGGCGTCGTAGATTTCCTGGATACTGGGTGTAACCGGGCGGGCCTTGACAAGGCCGCCGGCCTCGGCCAGATCCAAGAGGAAGGGCGAAGAGGGCGCGAGATCCTGGACTTCGGGGTCGGCCCAGAGGGAGACGCGGGCGGGAACGCGGCCGCGATAGATCTGCTGCTTCATGACATCGGCGCGTGCGGTGAAGCCGATCCACTCGTTGGCAAGTTCCTGGTTGGGCGAGCTGGCGACGACGGACCAGCCCCAGCAGCCTGTGATCGTCTCTGCGTTGTCCGGTCCCATTGGCGGCAGGAATGCGGAAACCTGATCGGCCCAGAACTCCTCGTTGGTGCGCATTGCGCCGAAGAAGCCGTCCCAGCACCACCACATAGCGTACTTGTCAGAGAGCCAGCCCTGGAAGACGGAGCTGTAGTCCTCCTGCGGGGCGGAGTCAGGGGCGATGTTGTGCTCGGCATAGAGCGCCTTATAGAAGGCGAGGGCTTCACGGGCGCCGTCATTGTCGAGGTTGTTGATGGCGCCGCCGCCCTGGTTTGTCCAGTGCTGGATTTCGTTGCCGAGCTGGCCGCCGATGGTGGCGGAGAGGGCGATGCCGTAGATGCCTGCGTCCTCGTCGGTGAGGGCGGTGCCTACTTCGACGAGATCGTTCCAGTCGGTGGGTGGAGAGACGCCGGCTTCTTCGAAGTAGTCGGTGCGATAGAAGAAGATCTCGGTGTCGTTACCCCAAGGGATGCGGTAGAGGGCGCCGTCCCAGGAGGAAACATCGTAGATCAGCGTTTGGGGCCAGTCATCGAGGTCGATGTCATAGAGTTCGACGACGGGCTCGAGCGGCGAGAGCCAGCCGGCGGCGCCGTAGATGGCAGCCTGGAAGTCGTCGGAGTGGAAGGCGTCGGTACCGGTATCGCCCGATGCCAGCCGTGTCGTCATCATCTGCTGCCATTCGATGTAAACAGCGGGCGCGACTTCATAGTTGACGGTGTTGCCTGTCTCTTCCTGATACTGGTCGATCACACCTTGGAAGAAGTCATTGCTGTCGGCCCAGTAGACGATGTTCAGCTGTTGCGGTTCGGCCATGGTTCCTTCGCCACCGCTATCTTCCGAGGGGGCGGCCGCAGGAACGGCGCAGGCGCTGAGCGCGGCGAGGCTGGCACCCACCCCGGCTGTCTTGAGGAAGGCACGCCTGGATACGGGGCGCGTAAGCGAAGCAAGATCTTTTCGGGACATTGGATTCCTCCTGGTTTGGAAAGGGTGTTAGGAAGTATCGGTTGTCGATACGATTAAAGCTGTGAATCAAGTGGTTGGGTGAAGGTCGGCGGTTCACTGCATGAATCGGACAGCGTGTGGAGTACAGCGCCGCGGTCAACATGCCGTGGGCCGGCCACGGGATCATAGCAGAGATTACAGTGGCACTGCAAACACTGTTTTTTGGCCCACTTGCTATCTACTCTCTAAACTGACGAGCGACTTTCCATGTATCGACAGCCGTTTACAGGCATACCCATCCACAGGTCTCGAACGTCGCGGTATGCGCTCCCACTCCTGTTGATGCGTGAAATTCTGGTACAATACGGCTCGGCGTTGCTTACCACTGTTCATACGGACACGGTAGCCAGATGATCACCCCCTTTGACTTACAGTGCGAATACGCAGTCGAGCCGGTGGGCATAGACGCCCGTCAGCCGCGCTTCAGCTGGCTGCTGCGCGCCGATGAACGCGGGCAGAGCCAGTCGGCCTACCGGATCCTGGTTGCCAGCAGCGAGGCCAGACTACTAGCCGGGGTTGGTGACAGGTGGGATAGCGGCTGTGTGGATTCGGCAAGCATGGCGCATGTCGAATACGAAGGCGCGGCGCTCGCCAGCAATGAGCGCTGCTGGTGGGCGGTGCAGGTGTGGGATCGGGAAGGACGGGCCAGCCGGTTCAGTCCTCCGGCAGTGTTCAGCATGGGACTGTTGGAGGCAAGCGAATGGCAGGGCGGCTGGACCGGCGCGGCTGACGGGACGATCTCTGCGCCGTTGCTGCGGCGGGAGTTTAGGCTGGACAGGCCAATCCGACGGGCGACGGTCCACATGTCCGGGCTGGGTTACGGGGAACTGTATGTGAACGGCGCCAAGGTTGGGCGGAGCGTGCTGGACCCTGGCAACACGTACTATAACAACGACCAGTCGTTTGCGCTGGGCGAGCGAGTGCTCTATGTGAGCAACGATGTCACGGCGTTGCTGCGGCCGGGCGCGAACGTTTTCGGCGTCATGCTGGGGCACGGCTGGTACAGCGCGGAGGATGATGTTCCGCCGTCGCCCAGTCATCGGACGCCTTACGGGGACAGGCCCAGGCTGCTGCTGCAAGGACTCGTAGAGTACGAAGACGGCGGGCAGGTCAGCATCGTCTCGGATGGCGGGTGGAAGGCGGCTCCGGGCCCGATTACGTATAACGACTTCTGCAACGGCGAACTTTACGACGCGCGCTTGGAAAAAGCGGGGTGGGACAGCCCTGGTTACGACGACGCGGGCTGGCCCCCGGCTGTGGCCGTGGACGCGCCCGGGGGCGCGCTGACGGCGCAGAGCATGCCGGCGGCGCGCGTAGTCGAGACGCGACCGGCGGTCGAGATGACCAGCCCAAGCGAGGGCGTGTACATCTTCGACCTGGGACAGACGATTACGGGCTGGAGCCGGCTGCGGGTGCAGGGGCCGGCGGGGGCGACGGTTACGCTGCGGCACGGGACCTGTCTGTATGCGGACGGGACGCTGGACGCGCGCAGCAATATGTACAATGAGCCCGATTCGGAGGAGGACAAGCAGGGGAGCAGCCGCGATGGGGAAGTCCATCATGGCGCGAGGCAAACGGACAGTTATACGCTCAGAGGACATGGCGTCGAGGTATGGGAGCCGCGCTTTACGCTGCACAGTTTCCGTTATGTGGAGGTGACCGGCTTTCCGGGCGCGCCGACGCTCGGGTGCGTGGATGGGCGTGTTGTGCACACGGCGGTTGGGACCGGAAGCCGTTTCCGCTGTTCGAACGAGCTCTTCAACCGGATTCACGGCAATGTACACTGGACGCTGCGGGGCAGTTTTCAGAGCATCTCGCAGGACGCGGCTGACCGGTCCGAACGGGTGGCGTGGCTGGGCGATCCGGGTTTTATCGCCGAGGACTACCTCTACAACTTCAGCAGCGCCAGTTTTTGGACGAAGTGGCTGGAGGACATCGCTGATGCGCAGAAGGAGGACGGCGATGTTCCTGTGGTGGCTCCGCTGCACTGGCGCACGACGATGGATCCGTATCTGCGCTGGATGGACTGGGCGAGCACTTATCCGATCTACGTGTGGCAGGTCTACCGGCATTACGGCGACAGGCGCGTTTTGGCGAGGCATTACAGGGCGCTCAAGCGGTTGATGGCGTTTTACGGCGGGCTGGCGGAAGGGCATATCATGCGCCATGGCCTGGGTGATCACATGGAGCCGCAGGCGGACGGAACATCCAGCTTTAAGCCGCTGCATACGCCGATGCCGCTCACGTCGACGGCCTATTACCAGCACTGTGTGTGGATCCTGGCGCAGGCGGCGCGGGTTCTGGGCGAGGAGGAGGATGCGATGCGGTACGGCGCGCTGGCCGGGGAAATCCGGGAGGCGTTCAACCGCGAGTTTCTGGACAAGGAGACCCACCAGTACGGGGGCGGCAGCCAGACGGCGAACGCGGTGGCGCTGCACCTTGACCTGGTGCCGGCAGAGAGGGTGGAGGCGGTTGTCGCCAACCTGGTCGAGGATATCCGCGTGCGCCAGAACGGGCATTTGACGACGGGGATCATCGGCACGGCCGCGCTGGAGAATGCGCTGCCGCGGTATGGGCAGGCGGAGGTTATGGCCGAGCTCATGTCGCAGACGACCTTTCCGAGCTGGGGCGAGCAGATCGCGAAGGGCGCGACGACGGTGTGGGAGTCGTGGGACGGCGACCCGGAGGAGGCGTTGAGCCTGAATATGAAGATGTTCTGCAGCACGGAGGTCTTCTTTTATCGGACGCTGGCCGGGATCGGCCCGACCAGCCCCGGCTATCGGGCGATCGCGATTCGCCCAAGCGTTGTTGGCGGTGTGACCGATGTTGATGCCGAGGTCGAGACGCGGTCCGGCACGGTGGCTGCGGCGTGGCAGCGCGACGAGGAGGCGTTTGACTTGCAGGTGACTGTCCCTGTCAACACGGCGGCGCAGGTCAGCATACCCAAGCTGGGGCTGGGCGCGGTGGCTGTCAGCGAGGGCGGCAAGACGGTTTGGGAAGAGGGAATGTACAGACCGGGCGTTTTGGGGATCGACGCGGGTGAGGATAACGGGGACGCCATCAACTTCCAGGTAGGCTCCGGTGCCTACAGTTTTCGTTTGGTCGAAGAATAGCCTGTAAACGCAGAATCAAGCCTGAGGGGAATAAGGATGACAATGAAGATTGCAGTTGTAGGAACCGGCGGCGTTGCGGAGAAGAACTATCTGCCCTGCATCGTGGAGCGCGAGGATATCCAGCTCAGTTATCTGAACCGTACGCGCAGCAAGGCGGAAGCGGTGGCGGAAAAATTCGGCGGGCGCGTGGCGGCGGATGCGGCCGACCTGTTGGCGGACGAACCGGACACCTGTTTGATCTTTACCAAGGAGACGGACCGTCTCGACGCGGCCAATGCGTTGCTGCCTTTCAAGCCGAAGCGGCTCTTCTTTGAGAAGCCGCTGGCGGCGCGGTATGGGCAGGCCGATGTCGTGGAGGAGGA
The DNA here is from genome assembly GCA_958295845.1 of Caldilineaceae bacterium. Lineage (GTDB taxonomy): Bacteria > Chloroflexota > Anaerolineae > Caldilineales > Caldilineaceae > Bin5. The sequence continues at coordinate 547,540 of OY282376.1, read as the reverse complement.
CTTCTTCGACGCGCGGGATATGCTGCAGGCGGCACACGGCGCGGGCGTAGAGACGGCGATGGTGTTCAACTATCGCTTCTTCGACCAGACGCGGCTGGCGCGGGAGATCGTGGAGCGGGAGGCGTTCGGGCAGCCGGTGCATTTCACTGGCCTGGTGCACTACAACTGCTGGAGCCACTGCATCGACCTGCTGCTGTATTTCATGGGGCCGGCGGCGAGCATCAGCGCGCAGGCGTCCTCGCCAGGCATGGACGCCGATGAAGCGCGCAACGTAACGGTGGCGGCACGCTTGGCAAACGACGCAACCGGCACGCTTATCGGCACATCCGCCATCGATACCAAGCTTCCGCTCTACGAGTTGACCTTCGCCTATGAGCACGGACGGCTGAGTATGCGGGACCTGGACGGCGAGATGGAGGTAATCAACTACCGAACGGGCCGCCATGAGCGGCACAACCTGACGTTCGATATCTCGCGCTGGGTCCAATACCAGGCGTCGTTCGGTAAGGCGATCCACGCCTATCTGGACAGTGTGCAGGATGGCGCGCCGCCGCCGATACCCGGCGTGGCCGGGTTGCAGGAGCTGCAGTTCGAGGCGGGGATCAAGCGGGCAATCGCGAGCGGCGCGACGGTGGACTTGGAGGCGGCGTTTGGGTTGGGGGGTTTGTCCTAGTCCCGAAAGCAGGGAGCGAGGTCATCGAGGACAGGAGGAGGTCGAGGTTGAAAACACTTGCATCAGGACGACCGGATAGCGTTCTGACCAGTTCGGAGGTTGAGCCTCATTCTTTGGGCAAGTGTCTTTTCCTCCATTTAGCCCCCGGCATCGCAAACATAGCAGCGATCTTGCTGGGGTTGGCGACCTTTTGGAACCCGTCACTACCTCCGGAACTGATCTTCGGCGTTTTCACAAACGTATTTGTGCTGATTCCCGTGCAGCTAGGATACCTCTACTACTTGGCTAAGAAGCGGCATAACCCAGGGTGGTCGCTTGAAGGTATCGTTGTATACGACCAACCAGTCTCCTGGTCTCGCTATTTCATATGGGTTCCGGCGATCCTGGTGCCAACCGCCATTATCTTTGCCGCGTTTGAGCCGATCACCCTTTGGCTTGAAACTTTCGTTGGTTTCAGCGTCTTCGCGAAATACCAAATGTCAGGGGTTTCGGAGGTCGCAGGGATCGTTCTATTTGCGCATATTGTGCTCACCGGCATCCTCGTTCCCATAACCGAAGAGCTCTATTTCCGCGGGTATCTGCTCCCAAGAATGCCAAGTCAGTTCGGGCGCCTGAAGCCCGCCGCACACAGCTTGCTTTTCGCCATATACCATTTTGACACGCCCTGGATGATTCCGGTACGCACGTTGGGCATCCTACCGCTCATCTACACAACCTTCCACACGCACAGCGTCCGCCCCGGCACAGTTGCGCACTGCCTGGTCAATTTGGCGAACTTTTCCGATTCCATATCGAGGCGTATTGGGACCCCGTGAATGTGCGAGTATGGTTCTTCAAAGACGCAGGGGACGCCTGACAGGACGTCGGAACTCGATTGGCCAGCTGAGGCGCAAGCGCCCGTACCACATCGGCGACCCTGAACCGAGCTATAGTCGGATTTGGTGGACGGCTGAGTCCCTGCCAGCCCGGTAGAGGGCCGCAGCGCTTAGGCGGTGCGACGACTGGCTATCCCGCTTCCTGCAGTTCAGTCTTGGGCAGATCCTTGGTCGGGTCGACGAAGGGGACGCGCACGACTTCGGCGTCGACAATGCCGTCGGCGGGGAGCTGGACTTTGACCTGGGTGCCGCGTCTCCAGTGGGAGCGGGGCATGACGGCCAGCGCGATGTTTGAGTCCTGGGCCGGTGACCAGAAGGCGCTGGTAACGTAGCCGACGTCGTCGCCGGAGTCGCTGTCCTTGACCAGATAGAAATCCTCGTTGTACCAGACGATCGGCTCGCCGCCCACGCGTAGACCGACCAGCCGCTGATTCACGCCCTCCTGCTTGATGCGGGTAAGCGCCTCTTTGCCGATGAAGTCACCTTTGTCCAGGTCCACCTGCCAGCCTAGCCGCACTTCGTAGGGGTTGTTCTCAATGTCCATGTCCTGACCGTAGGAAAGGATGCCTGCCTCGATGCGGCGGATATGGCTGGGCGCGATGACGCCGAGGTTGAACTCTTCGCCCTGCTCAAGGATGTAAGGCCAGACGTCGTCGGCGTGGAGCATGGCGTTGTGCAGGTAGATCTCGAAGCCAAGCTCGGCGGAGAAACCGGTGCGCGAGATTGTAACCGGGTGGCCGTTGACCGTGTCGTGGATCAGGCTGTAGTAGGGCATCTCACGGACGTGGGGGCCGACCATCTTCTCCAGGAGCGCGGCCGACTTGGGGCCTTGAATCTGGACCGGAGAGACGTCGAGCTCGTGAATGTCAACGTTGAATCTGCCGGTGGAATTGACGCCCTGCGCCCAGAGCAGCACGTCGGAGTCGGAGATGCTGAACCAGAACTCGTCATCGGCTACGCGCAGGAGCACCGGGTCGTTGATGATGCCGCCGTACTGGTTGCAGAGGATCACGTAGCGGGCCTGCATGGTGGGCAACAGTCTGTGCACATCACGGGTGATGACATAGTCGACGAAGTCGGCGGCGTCGGGACCCTTGACCTGAATCTGGCGTTCGACGGCGACATCCCACATGCTGACATGCTCGGTGAGGAATTTGTACTCGGCGAGCATGCCGCCATCTTCGGGCTTGATGTAGGCGCGGGGGTGGTACTGGTGGTTGTAGGTGGTGTAGGCCCAGCAGCCGGCGGCCTTGGACAGGTGCCACCAGGGCGACTTTCGGATGCGGGTGGAGATGAGCATGCGGGCATCGCTGTTTCCGCTCTGGCGCAGGTTTATGGGCAGGCGGCGGTGCTTGAGACCGTCAATAAGTAGGGTTTGTGACATGTTGAGAAGCTCCAAGATCAGTGGTCAGTGGTCAGTGGTCAGTGAATGATGGTCGGCGGGATGCTGCGTATCAGGCTTTCATTTTTGTGCCGCGCGGGTCGTAGAGGGGCTCTTTTGCAACCGTTGCGGGAAGACGATCTCCGAAGTAAAGAATATCTACAGTGGTTCCCACATTAACGTAATCGAGTGGCAGGTAGCCATAGACGATGCCGCGTCCGATGGTGTGGCCGTAGTTGGCGCTCGTTACATAGCCCAGGACGCGGTCTGCGTCCATGATAGGCTCTTTGCCCACGACGACGGCGTCCGGGTCGTCCAGCGTCATACAGCTGAGCCGGCGGTTGGTCCCTTCAGCTCGGATATTGGTCAGCGCATCGCGGCCGATGAAATCGCTTTTGGCCATGCGCACGGCGAAGCCGATGCCGGCCTCGTAGGGATTGTATTCGGTGTGGATGTCCTGGCCCCAGAGCCGGTAGCCCTTTTCGAGCCGGAGCGAGTCGAATGCGCCGCCGCCGGCCGCGAGCACGCCGAACGGTTCGCCCGCCTGCCAGAGGATGTCCCATAGGCGCAGGCCCTGTTCGAATGGGGCGTAAAGCTCCCAGCCGAGTTCGCCGACGTAGGAGATGCGCAGGGCCAGCACGGGGACCTCTGCGACCGTTATCCGCTGGGCGGTGAGGTAGGGAAAGGCCGCGTCGCTCAGGTCGTCTTCGCTGACGCGGCTGAGCAGGTCACGGGCGTGCGGCCCCCAGAGGCCGATGCAGCACTGTCCCGCGGAAATGTCGGTCACGATGGCCGAGCCGTCGCCTGGCAGATGGCTCTCCATCCAGTCCAGGTCGTGGAGGCCCATGCCGCCGCCGGTCACGATCATGAAGCGCTCTGCGCCCAGCCGTGTGACCGTCAGATCGCACTTGATGGCGCCGCGGGGGGTCAGCATGGCGGTGTAGGTGATGGCGCCGACCGGTCTGTCCATGTCGTTGGCTGCCAGGCACTGAAGCGCGGCAAGCGCGCCGGGGCCGGTCATCTCGAAAACAGCAAAGGGCGTCAGGTCGAACAGGGCCACACGTTCGCGTGTGGCGGCGTGTTCGACCGCGACGGCCGGCGACCATTCCTGCGCGGCCCAGCCGCTAAGGTCTGCGCCGGATACTTCGAGCGAACCGAGCAGTTCCAGATTGGCGTCGTACCACTGGGGGCGTTCCCAGCCTGCGTTTTCGAAGAAGACGGCACCCAGTTCTTGCTGGCGGGCAAAGAAGGGCGTCAGCCGCAGGTTGCGGGGGTGGGTCATCTGCTGGCGCGGGTGGATGATGTCGTAAACCTCGCGGTACTGCTGCGCGGCGCGGGCGCGGACGTAGGGGCGGCTGAGGGCGTGCGGGTGGAAGCGCCTGATGTCGCACTCGTGCAGGTCGGTCGTGCACTCACCTTCCACGATCCATTCGGCGACCGCCTTGCCCACGCCGCCGGCGTGTGTGATCCAGACGGCCTGGGCGGACCAGAAGCCGGGCAGTTGGGGCGATTCGCCGAGCACGGGGAAGCCATCATTGGTGAATGAGAAGATGCCGTTGAGTTTGCGCGTCAGTTCCACGCCTCTGAGGCTGGGCATCAGTTCGCCTGCGGATTCGATGGCGGCCTCAAAGTGGGTCGGAGAAAATGGCATCTCGGCAGGGGGCATGCCGTTGACCGCACGATCTGGGAGGTCGGCGGCGTCCACGAGGAGCGGTTCGTGCTGGTAGGAGCCGATGCCGATGCTTTCGCCGACCTGGCGGAAGTACATGGCCTTGTCCTGGTTGCGCAGGAGGGGGAGAGTTATCTCCTCGGTGGCGCCGGCCAGTTCAGGCAGTGGCGCTGTTACGGCGTAGAGGTGCTGCATCGGTGAGAGCGGGATGGGCACGGCGGCCATGCCACCGACCTTGGGTGCCCAGATGCCGGTGGCGGCGACGACGAGGTCGGTCTCGATTTCGCCGCGGGTGGTTTGCACGGCGGAGATGCGCCCGCCGGCGGTAGAGAACCCGGTTACTTTGACGCCGCCGAAGAACTGCGCGCCGGTTTGATCGGCCGCACGCGCCATCGCCTCTGCCGGCAGGGTCGGCTTGGTCTGAATATCGGAGGGGACGTAGAGCGCGCCATAAATGCGGTCGGTCAGGAGGGGAAAGCGGGCGCGCGCCTCCTCGGGGCTGAGCAGGTGGCAGTCGACGCCCCAGGCGAGGCCGTAGCCGTGCTTGCGTTTCAGGTCTGTGAGGCGCTCGGGCGTCCAGGCGACTTCAAGACTGCCGACCGAGCGGGCGCAGGGCTCGCCATCGAGCTCCATTTGGGACCAGAGATCGACAGTGTAGCGTGCGAACTCGGTCATCGTTTTTGAGGCGTTGATCTGGAAGACGAGGCCGGGCGCGTGCGAAGTGGAACCGCCGGTCTCGAAGAGAGGGCCTTGATCGACGACAACGATCTCGTGCCATCCAAGTTTTGTCAGGTGGTATGCTACGCTGCAGCCGGCGATTCCGGCGCCGATGATCACTGCCCGGGCATGCTTAGGCAACATCGAAATTCCCATTTCCCGGTGACCGGCTTGCGGTGGCCGGTCACTACGTTCGAACGTCAGGCCATGATCTTCAGTTTCTCATACGGGACGACCAGCCGCAAGGATTCGTTGTTGAAGAAGCGTTGGATGTCGCGCACGATCTCCTCGACGAGGCGCATGCGGTTCTCGACGGTGTGGCCGGAGACGTGGGGTGAGAGGAAGACATTGTCGAGGTCGCGGATGGGGTGGTCGGGTGACAGAGGCTCTGGTTCGAAGACATCGATGTAGGCGTTGAAGCGGTTCTTCTGCAGCTCGGCGAGCAGAGCATCCTGATCCAGCACCCAGGAGCGAGCGGTGTGGACAAAAAGTGCGCCGTCGCGAATCGACTGGAAGTGGGCGCCGGTGATCATCTTCCTGGTTTCGGGGGTGATCGGGGCGTGCACCGAGATGATATCGGAGTCGGCAAAGAGGTCTTCCAGGGAGACGCTGCGTACATCGAGCAGGTGGGCGTCCTCTTCGCTCAGATAGGGGTCGTAGACGGTCACATCGCAGTCAAAGGGCTTGAGCAGACCGATGACGCGGCGGCCGACCATGCTGGCGCTGACGAGCCCCACTTTTTTGGAATACAGGGAGTGACCGGGCCAGTTGTGGGCAGGTTTCCAGCCGCGTTCCTCCTTCATGACTTTTTCGTAGGGGAAGAGATTGCGCTGTCCGCTGAGCATGGCCCAGAGGGTGTATTCGGCGACGGACTCGGCGATGACGTCGGCGGCGCTCAACAAGACAATAGCGCGCTCATGGCCGGACGGCGCCAACCGCGTTTTGACCGAGCCGGCTGCATGGCCGACGATCTGCAGGTCACCGGCTGCGGCTACATGTTCTTCGGTGATCTGGGGGGATCCCCAGGAGGTGACGACGACGGCGGCGCCCGGGATCATCTCGAGCAGTTCATCGTCTGTGTAGTTGCGATCCAGCTTGTTCCAGATCACGGTGCCCAGGTTCTCCAGTATGGAGACGGCCTCCGGGGAGAGGATATCTTCGGAAAGGCCAGTTGGAGGCAGATAGAGGATTTTTCGTTCTTGGGTCATGCGAGAGTGTCAGCCTTTCACGCCACTGAGTGAGATGCCACGGATAATATAGCGCTGCATGAGTATGAAGACGAGCAGGGTCGGCAGGAAGCCGAGCACCGCGCCCGACATATCCAATCCGGCATCTCCGCCGGAGCGCGCGACAGTACCAAGACCGACGGTAAGGGTGCGCATATCCGATTTGGATGTGACAATCATGGGATAGAAAAATGAGTTCCAGTTTCCCATAAAGCGCAGGACGGCCAGCGTCGCCATAGCGGGCACGACCTGTGGCATCAGCACCTGCCACCAGGTCTGCCAGAGATTGGCGCCATCGATAGTAGCGGCATCGTCATAATCACGGGGAATGCTCAGGTATGCCTGGCGCAGCAAGAAGGTACCGAAGATGGATGCAAACCAGGGTCCGATCAGGGCCGTGTAGGAGTTCACCAGCCCCAATTGCGAGAGAACGACAAATTGCGGCACGATCAAAGCTGTATCGGGCATGATTAGAATGCCTAGAAAAAGCGTAAAGATAACGGTCTTGCCCCAGAAGTCGCCCCTGGCAAAGGCAAATCCGGCCATGCTCGACGTGATCACACCGCCCAAAGTTGATACGAACGCGACATAGACACTATTGAAGAGCCAGCGCAACGCATCTGTCCTGGCAAAGAGTAGCTGGAAATTCTCCAAAGTAATCGGCGTAGGGATCAGTTCGACTGGGAAGGTGATAAAGCGGATATTCTCAGTTAAGGATACCGAAATCATGATCAGAAACGGCCCAACGGTTGTGAGCGCCACCACCGTCATCGCTATATAGATGAGCGTCTCTCGAATCGGGTTGCGTTTTTCGACTGACTCGCTGGGTTCAGAAATAGACATCTGTGGAACTCCAAAATGGTCGTTCAGAGATAGGAAGTCAGGCGCCGGTTTCTCCTGGCGGGGCCTGTCCCCTTTGACCGGCAAATCTCCCTACAATCCAGCTAATATATGTCTTCACCAAAACGCAGATATCGGGATTGAATCAGGGCGACGATCAGAATGATAACAAAGAAGAGGATCGACAACGCGGACGCGTAACCGAAGCGGCCAAAGTTGAAGGCTTCGCTGTAGATTTGGTAGACCACTGTCGTCGTCGCGTTGACTGGCCCGCCGCCCGTCAGGATGAAAATTGAACCGAAGACCTGCAAAGCGCCAATGGTGGCGATCACGATGATAAAGGCTGCGGTCGGGCGCAGCAGTGGAATTGTAACGTAGCGGTGAAGGCGCCATCCGTTGGCGCCATCCACTTTGGCGGCATCATAGAGTTCACTGGGGATGGCCTGCAACCCGGCCAGCCAGATGACCATAAAGTAACCAAACGCCTCCCACAGGCTGATGCCGACAATGCTGGGCATGGCCTGATTCACATCGATTAGCCATCTCTGGGGCGGAATGCCGACAAGGCCGATGAGAAAGTTGATGGGGCCATCGGGACGCGGAGAAAGGAAGCGACGAAAGATCAAGGAAAGGACAGCCACTGACGTAATATTGGGAAGAAAGTAGAGGGCGCGAAACGCCTTCATACCCCGCAATGGCCGGTTTACCAGCACCGCAACCCCGAGTGAAACCGCCACTAACAGCGGGATATACATGACCGTAAACCAGACTGTGTTGAGCATGGCCTTGTGGAGCTTGGCATCGGTCAGCATGGTCACGAAGTGATCGAGCCCCACAAATTCACGCGTCGAAAGCAGGTCGGTCTTCAGGACGCTGTAACGGAACATCGAGATCCAGGGCACTAAATTGAATACGAGAAAGATTACGGTGTTGACGATGATAAAGGGGTACCAAGGCAGAGAACGCCGTAATCTTCTGAGGAATTGGGAGGTTGCGCGCTGGGATGGGCTCGCAGCGGCCATGATCAATTTCTCCATTCCGAACGAAAAACCGCAGAGATGCTGAGATGGGAGGCTGTCCCGCTTCTCAGCATCTCTGCGATCTATGTTGGGCTTATTTTGGCGGAGATGGCTCCGCTAGCCATATTGTTCCAACAGGAGCGCATCGATCTCCGTCTTGATGGTCTCCAACGCTTCTTCAACTGTGGCCTGCCCAAGAATGGCGGCCTGGAATTGCGGGCCGGCGACAACCTTGCTCTCCTGCCAGAGGGTATTGGTGTCGACACCGGCGAACAGCAGCGGTCCGAAACGGTCTACGTACTCGGCTGTGCAGGGGGCAGGGTTCCAGAATCCCTTGGCTTCGTTGCCGACGGGGGTGGTGCCTGCCAGATTGGCGCGTGTCCCGACCTGTTCCGGCGTGAGCATATACTTAACCCAGGTTACGGCGGCATCGACGGCGTCACTTTGACTGGTGATGGCCCATCCCTGTCCCGAAACGATACCGGAGACGGGGGTAACTGAACTGTCGATGCTGCGCGGGTGGCCGATCACGTACTCCAGATCCGGGTTTGCTTCCACGTCCTGAACGCAGGCTGCATCTTCTCTGCGTCCAGTCACCTGCTCCAGGGACAACCAGTAATCGGGGAGGCCGCCCTGTTCATCGACGCTGCCGATGGCGTATTCCAGCGGGACCCAGCCATTCTCATACTCGGTGACCCAGCGGGTGAGAGCATCGATGACGGGCTGTTCGAGGAAATTGGAGGTGGTGCGATCGTCCGAATAGACCTGGCCGCCTGCTTCATGGACGGTGACGAGGAATTCACCCCAGTTAAAGGTACTGAGGTTTTCCAGGTACCAGTTATTTTCTGCGGCTTTTGCAGCCAGTTCATGGAGCTCGTCCCAGGTCCCGAATGCCGCGGTGGCCGGGTCATAGCCCAGTTCTGAGAGCAGGCCACCATTGTAGGCGATGCCGTTGACTTCGGCCTCGAACAGCGGCATGTAGAGGACACCGTCCATGCTGGCCGCATCGATTTCAGCGTCGCCAAAGTCGGCCAGATCCTCGGCGGACAGAAGATCGTCAAGACCAAGGATCACGCCTTTGGTGATATAGGCCGGCACCGTATCGGTGGTTGCATCCCAGATATCGGGCGCCTCGCCGGCTGCGGCCGCGGCGTAGAGTTTTTCGCGACGGCCACCCCAGGGCTGTACCTCGACCTGCGCCATGATGTCAGGATGGGCTGCATGGAATCCCTCATTCAGGGGGGCATAGACGATGTCCCCGTCATTTTCGGTGCGGGGATAGGCCCAAATGTCAATGGTCGTAGTTGCCATCGCTGCGTCACCGCTATCCGCTGCTGGCGCGGTCGGGGCTACACAGGCCGCCAAAGCCGAAGTAACGGTCAAGCCGGCTGTCAACTGCAAGAACTTACGTCGACTCAATACTGTTTGCTTCATAGTTCTCTCCTCAGTGAAGTTTATGGGTGCTTTCAACCGCGAATCCAGAATGGGGGGCACATGAACTCTATTGTGGCTTTGGTGCGAAAGGGGACTGTTGAGCGAGTATACCACGTTTTTTGAGAGATGGGAGAATCTTCAGTAGTCGGTATTGGCCTTGTTGCCGAAGATGTCTCACTAGCCCGGACGGCGTCACTGGCGCAAGTGATCGGCCACCTTTGCGCGCGCCACAGTCTCCTGCTCGCCGTTGATCAGGTTTTTGACGGTGACGGTGCCGGCCGCAATCTCGTCTCCGCCTAACAAAAGGGCAACCGGGATGTTGCGATCTTCGGCATATCGGAACTGCCGACCCAGGTTGTCATTGTCAGGGTAGAGATCGACGCGCAGACCGGCCTCCCGCAGCGCATGTGCCAACTCTACGTTTTCGGCCAGTGTCTCGCGGTCGAAATTGGTGATCAGTACCTGGGGTTGTCCGGCCAGTTGTTGCGGGAAGAGGCCGCGCTCCTCCATGATCAGGAGGATTCGTTCCAGGCCGAGGCTGAAGCCGCAGGCGGGGATCGAACGGTTGCTGAACATGCCGATCAGATCGTCGTAACGTCCGCCGGCGCCGCCGGAGCCGCTCAAGGTGGGGAATTCGATCTCGTAGATCGGGCCGGTGTAGTAGCTCAGACCGCGTGCCAGGTAGGGGTCGATGTGAATGTGGCCGCCGGCCGGGCCTGTCTGCGTCAGCGACACCACATCTTTGAGTTCGGCCACAGCCTGCGCGCCGCTGGCGGAGCCTGCCAGCTTTTCCTCGAGCCAGCAGAGCGCCGCGTCCGTATCCTCCGGTGCGGCGGCCATCAGTTGGAGTAGGGCCGTCGTGGCCTTCTGATCGAGGCCCCGGCCGCGCAACTCCTTTTCGACGCCGTCGAGGCCGATCTTATCCAGCTTGTCGACGGCGACCAGCGCGTCAGACTCCAGTTCCGCGGGCACGCCGGTTGCCTCCATCAGGCCGCGCAGGACGCCGCGGTGGTTGAGGCGCAGCAGAAAGCCCGACGCATCGCGCCCGCGGAAGCCCAACTCCTGCAGAACCTGGGCGCCGGCGTTGAGGACCTCGGCTTCGACGAGCTGGCTGGAGGAGCCGACAACATCGAGGTCGCACTGGTAGAACTCACGGAAACGGCCTTTGGCAGGGCGGTCGGCGCGGTAGACGGGCGCGATATGGTAGCGCTTAAAGTAGCGGGGGAGCTGATTGCTGTACTCGGCGACGATGCGAGCGAGCGGCACGGTCAGGTCGTAGCGCAGGCCGGCGTCGGCGATTTCGTCTTCGGTTGGGGAGTCGGCGAGGGCGCGTTGCAGCTTGGCGCCGCGCTTGGCGACGCGGAAGATCAGCTGATCGCCCTCTTCGCCGTACTTGCCGAGCAGGGTGTCGAGGCGTTCCATCACCGGCGTGTCGAGCGGTTCAAAGCCATAGCTTTGGTAGACGCGTTCGATCACGTCGATGACATATTGGCGGCGCAGAACGTCCAGGGGAAGGAAGTCGCGTGCGCCGCTGATCGGCTTGGTTTGAAATCGGGCCACTGAAGTTTCTCCTGGTAAGTTGCGCTTACGAAATGAAGCGGCAGCGCGTTTAGCAGCATCTTACACGATGAGACGGGGAGATAGAAAGAATGTGGAGGAGGGGACCGCCCTATTCCAGCTGGCTTTTCAGCACGTCGCGGTAGGCGGCGATGCGGTCGCGGCGCAGCGCGCGTTTGTGGCCCAGAAGGGCTTTGATGGATTCGCTCACAATCTGCAGGCGAAATTCGAGGAGCAGATAGCGTCGCAGCAGGTCTGCCCACATGGGGCCGTGCCACTTGCGCGCATAGCGGACCTTGCTGCGGTTGAAGAGGATGTGGCGCTGGGCGCTGACCTGGCCGCTGCTGCGGCCTTCGGCGTGGATGACGATTGCGCCCGGATCGTAGACGACGCGCCAGCCGGCGCGCTTGATGCGGCGGCAGAGGTCGGTCTCTTCACTGTACATGAAGAACTGCGGATCGAATCCGCCGAGCGCGGACAACACCTCTCCTCGCACCAGGAGGGCTGCGCCGACAAGCCAGTCTACGTCCTGGCGGGCGTCCGCCGGCCAGTCGGCGAGGTGGTAGCTGCGGGTCCACGGGTTGCGGGGCCATATCTGCTCCGACCAGGTACTCTCAAAGAAGCCGGTAAGGAGGCCGGGAAAACGCCGCCGGCTGCTCTGCAGTACGCCGTCGGTGTAGCGCAGCTGCGGCCCGATCGCGCCGATCGTCTCGTCTTCATTGATGCCGTTGTAGAGCGCCCACAGACTGCCGGGCAGGAGTTCGGTGTCCGGGTTGAGGAAGTAGATGAATCGCGCCTTGGCGGCGGGGCGCGGAGACGGGTCCGCTGACAAATTGCTGTCAGATGTCCGAACTGCGGCGGGCCGGCCTGCCGCGCCGGTCTGATTGGGCGTTTCTTCCTCTCCATTCTGCGACGGCAGGGGGTCAAACCCAATCGCTTCCAGCGCCCGGTTGTTGCCGCCGGTGAAACCCAGGTTTTCGTCGCTGAAGATGGTCTGCACCCAGGGGAAGCGGCTTGGCAGGAGAGATGTCGTGGCGTCTTCGCTGGCGTTGTCGAGCACAACGACCTGGAGGGTGGCCTCGTTGTTCGGCCCGAAGCGGCGCACGGGAGTCGAGGCGTGGGATGCTGTCTTGCGCTCAGCGCTTTCGTCGCGCCCTCCGTCTAACGGCGTGCTCTGCTGTTCGATTGAGGTGAGGCAGGCGCGCAGATGATCCCAGACGTTCCAGGAGATGATCACGATCACCAGGTCCGTCGGCGGCGGTCTACTGTCCGTCTGCGAGGAGGCCTCGTCTTCCTGAGGGTGCGCTCGGCCGCGAAGTCGTTGAAGCATCACGTTTGCTAGTGGCTGGAGGCCGGTTGGCGGGCGTTGCGCAGGGATGGCCGCTGATCTCTGACCGCTGGCGGTGTCGATTCAGCTGCTGCGCTGCACAACAAAGGCGCAGAGGCCCAGAAGCGATCGCTGGCAGAGGTTGTCATTGAAAGGAGCCAAGTCGTGAACCGCGTGATCGAGAAAGCCGAGGGCTTCCTGATGGGAGGCTTCGATAGCGCCGCTTGCGCACACGGCCTGAACGATCTCCTGCACGGTTGTGGACAGGATGCTGGGGTCGCCGGCATCGGCGCGCTCCCTGGCGTGGAGCAGCCGGGACACGACCTTTTGCGGCTGCGGCAGTTCGCGCAGGTAGTAGAGGAACGGCAGTGTCAGGGTACCCTGGCGCAGGTCGCTGCCAACGGGCTTGCCCAGAGTGGCGTCGGTGCCGGCAAAGTCGAGGATGTCGTCCACGATCTGGAAGGCCATCCCGAACTGGTAGCCGAAGGATTTCAGCGCCTGGACCCGGTCCGGCGGCAGGCCGACCAGGACCGCGGCAGATTCGGTAGCGGCGCTGTAGAGACTGGCCGTCTTGGCATAGATGCGCTGGTAGTAGGCCTGGCGGTCCTGGCGAAAATCGTCGCGATCGGAGAGCTGGCGCATTTCGCCGTCAACGATCACGCGCAGGGTATCGCTGAAGATGGTGATGACGCGTACGTTGCCGGTTTCGGCGGCGAACTGGGCGGAGCGGGCGAACATGTAGTCGCCGGCAAGAACTGTGGCCCCCGCGCTCCAGGAGGCGTTGAGCGTGGGCGCGTCACGGCGCAGCAGCGCGCCGTCGATGACATCGTCGTGGACGAGCGTGGCGGTGTGCAGCATCTCGACAGCCGCAGCCAGGGCGATGAGTGTGTGCTGGTGGCGGTCCTCATCGGGGCCCGTTGGCTTTCCGTCAGCATTGGGACGGACGTTGTTAAGCTCGGGGTTTCCGTCATGCAGCCCTGCGGCCAGCAGGGCCAGCGCAGGCCGCAACCGTTTCCCGCCCTGGCCGATCAGTTCAAGGAAGGCGTTGGCCAGGGGCGCGAACACGTCGGCGTCAACGCTCTTCATCTTGTCTTCGACCTGTTCAAGCCCCGCGCGTACCGGCGCCAGCAGCGCCGACGCGTCCTGCGGCGCCAACAGCGCGCGGCGGAAATACTCGTGCGCGAACTCTTCAAGCGCATCGAGGGGGCCCGAGCGCGGCATCAACTGCGGCCTATCCTGCGCCGAGGGTCTCGTTTCCGTATCGGTAAGTTGTTCGACTTGAACCTGGTCAACCATGAAAAAGCGTCACAGAGCGTTCATGCGGCAGATTACGATGGCCCGCTGGCAGCGGCCGCAACTGGTTCCGGACTTTCGTCACCAGACAGCGGCGCAAAGATCGAGCAGGCGACTGCGGTCGTGCGGGCCCCTATCTCCTCCACTGGCATTGCCAGGAGTTCGGCCAGCCTCTCGGCCACCAGAGCCACATACGCGGGTTCGTTGCGCTTGCCCCGCATTGGATGCGGCGTCAGCCAGGGCGCGTCAGTTTCGAGCATCAGGCGGTCGAGATCCAGCTGCGGGGCCAGTTCGTGCAGTGCCCGTGCGTTCCTGAATGTAACTGGACCGCCTAAGCCGAGGGCGAAGTTCCAACCGCGGGCCGCTTGCGCCAGTGCAGCGTCACCGGAGAATGCGTGGAGCACGCCCCAAAACGGCTTCTCTGCCAAAGGGGAATTGCGCGTGCGCGCGCTGGCCGTCCACTCCTCCAGGATCCGCGCCAGGTCGGTTGATGCCTCGCGGTTATGGATAATGACCGGGAGACCCAGTTCGGCGGCCAGTTCCAGCTGCGCTCGAAATGCCTGTGCCTGCTGTTGGCGGGAGACGGTGTCCCAATGATAGTCGAGTCCGATTTCTCCGATAGCGACAACCTTGGGATGATCGGACATCTTGCGCAACTGAATCAGCGTCTGTTCGCTGAAATCGGCGCTGCTATTGGGGTGGATTCCCACCGCAGCGTACACCTGCGGATGCTGGTCGGCCAGTGCGATTGCCTGCCGGCAATGGACCAGGTCGACGCCAGGATTGACGATTCTGATCACACCGTTTGCTTGCGCCCGGGCCAGCACGGCGTCCCGGTCGGCATCGAACTGCTCCATGTCCAGATGGCAGTGGCTGTCGACCAGCGTCGGAACAGTCATTGGCGCTCAACTGGCGATGTGGACGCGCATCCGGCTTTGCTGTTCCTTTCAAAGGGGGGGCAAATGGCTTTTTCTGGCATACGCTATTTGTTAATTTTATCACATATCAGCGCTGGATAAAAGCGAGTCAGAGGTCATAGCGGCGAACTGTCAGACCGGGGGAATTGTGGGGTGTTCTCTGTCCTCTGCGAAGGCTTTCAATTACAGCCCTGCCAGCTTTTGGCCATCGGCCAGGATCGCTGCCACCTTTTCCTTGCTGGTTGTCTCCGTGTAGATCCGGATCAAGGGTTCAGTGCCGGAGAAGCGCACCAGCAACCAGCCGCCATCTTCCATCGGGAACTTGTAGCCGTCGACGGTGATGCGGTCGGTGACGGCGATGCCGCCCAGCTTTAGCCCGGTGATATCGACGTTGTCGAGTCTTTGCTGGGCTGCGGCCTTCATATCCTCGCCGGTCAGGCGGATGTCGACCCGGTCGTAATAGTGCTCGCCGACCTTTTCAAATAGGAGCTGAAGCAGCTCGGTCGGCTTCTTGCCGGTGCGCACCATCAGGTCCAGCAGGCAGAGATTGGAGAGGATGCCGTCTCTCTCCGGCACGTGGCCGCGAAAGGCGTAGCCGCCGCTCTCCTCGCCGCCGATAATCGCATCGTGCTCCAGCATCGCCGGCGCCACGAATTTGAAGCCGACGCCGGTCTCGACAACGGGCACGTCGTAGGCCGCGCACAGCTTATCCAGCATCGAGGTCGTGCTGAGGGTTTTGACTATCGGTCCGCGTTCGCCGCGCAGTTCAAGCAGGTAGTAGGCGAGCAGCCCGTAGACGCGCAGCTGATCGACGAACTGGCCGTTCTCATCGCCGAAGCCGCAGCGGTCGGCGTCACCGTCGAGAATGCAGATACAGTCGGCTTCCACGGAGCGGGCGACGGCCAGGCCGGCGTCCACATTGGGGGGAATCGGCTCGGGGCGGTCCATTTCGGGAAAGGTCGGATTGCGCTGCGCGTGGATTTCGATAACTTCGGTCTTGCCGCCGCCGAGGATTTCGGTCAACCAGCCGGCGCCGTTGCCCCACATGCTGTCGACAACGATTTTGAGACCGGCGTCGCGGATGCCTGTCACGTCGATGAGGCTGGACAGTTGGGCGAGATAGGCGGCCTGCGGCTGGTGGCGGCGCACTGTGCCGGCGGCGAGGGCCGCGTCGAGAGGCGTGCTCCGTACGCCGTCCGAGTCGGGGATGCGGGCTTCGATGGCGGCCAGTCCATCCGGCGGCACCGCGCCGCCGCTGGCGTCGCGCACTTTGAAGCCGTTGTCCTCGGGCGGATTGTGGCTGGCGGTGATGTTCACGGCGCCGACGGCGTTGTTGTTGACGGCAGCGAAGCTGATCACAGGTGTCGGCGAGGCGCCGTCGATCAACAGGACCTGGAGGCCGTTGCCAGCCAGCACCTCCGCCACCGCGGCGGCGAAGTGTTCACCTTGAAAGCGTTGGTCGTGTCCGACAACGACCGTTTGGGAGGCATGGCCCTCGTCCGAAAGCCAGTTAGCAAAGCCTTGGGCACAGCGGCGCACATTGGCAAAGGTGTAGTCTTCGGCCATGCGTCCGCGCCAGCCATCGGTGCCAAAGCGTATTTTCGTCATGGGGATTCCTTCGAATCGGGAATTACTTTCAACTCTGAATATGTTCGCGGAGCGGAGGCGCCTGTGGCCTGCCGACACGAACATCCTTGATTATCAATTTTCTGAAGGTAAGCCTACTGCATAACAGGGGAATGAGCAAAGCAAAGGGGGCAAAAGGGCTCTAGCGGACTAGCTCTGTTTTCGCCCGATGAACAGCCCTTCCTGCAGGTGAAAGAGGGTCCGGCCGTCCTCGCTTCGGGGATGGAGGAACGCCTGCGTTTCCTGTGGGCCGTGCAAGAGGAGTGCGCGCAGATAGGACTGCATCACCGGGTTGTGGCGCGCAGCCCAATCCTCGAAAACCATCTGTTTTTCGAGGATTTCGTGCTGGGTCAGTTCAAGGCCGGCCTGCGAGTAGCCTTCCAGCCACTCCGCCATGCTGAGGCAGCGGCCATGGCTGGGATCGCGCAGTTTTTCGTAGGCGTTGACATAGTCGCCCGCGACGCCTTCCGGCACGACGTTGTCCACAACCGCGAGGATGCCGCCGGGACGCAACACGCGCACAGACTCGCGCAGGAAAGCGCTGATGTCGGGAAAGTGATGGGGCGCGATGCGGCAGGTGAGCAGGTCGAAGCGGCCGTCCGCATAGGGCAGGTTTTCGGCGTCGGCGTGCTCGACGGTCACGTTGTCGACGCCGCGCGCTGCAACCTGTTCGCGGGCGACGGTCAGCATCTCCGCGGTGATGTCGGTCGCCAGGACGTGGGCTACGTGGGGGGCAAAGGCGAAGGCGGTGTGGCCGGCGGCGGTGGCGATGTCCAGCGCTTGCCAGTCCGGCTGCGGCTCAACCAGTTCGACCAGCCGCTGCAGGCTGGCGCCCTTTGCGTGGGGCCGGCTGGTGATATAGGTCCGGGCATGGGCGCCGAACTGCTCTTGCACTGAATTCTTGTCCATCTGTCCTGGCCTTTCCATCAGTCTTGGTCGAACTTCCCTGAACGAGCCTCTTGAATTGCCTGCAACAGTGAATTGTGAACGCCCGCCTGGCCGTTGCTGGCGATGATGCAATGGTCGGCCAGACCGTAGGGCGCGCCGTCGTAGTTGGTGACGAGACCGCCGGCCTCGTGCACAAGCAGGACGCCGGCGGCGACATCCCAGGGTTGGATCCATCCCTCCCAGTAGGCTGAGAATGCGCCGGCGGCCACATAGGCCAGGTCGGCCGAAGAGGCGCCCATCCGACGCACGCCGCGGCAGATCGGCATGATGCGGGCGAATTCCGCCGCGTTGTTGTCATCGTTCTCGCCGCGGTGGTAGGGGAAGCCGGTTGTCAGCAGCGCGTCGGCCAGTGTGGTGGCCTGGCTAACCTGCAGGCGCCTCTGCTCGCCGTTGCGGCGGCGCAGATAGGCGCCCTGACCGGCCTGCGCCCAGAAGAGATCGAACTGCGGCAGAATCAGCGAGAGACCAAACAAGGTCTTCTCACTATGGATGAGGGCGATGTTGATGCCGAACCAGGGCACCCCGGAGGCGAAGTTGATGGTACCGTCGATGGGATCCACCAGCCAAAAATATTCGTCATGCGGCCGTTCATCGCTCTCTTCGCCCCAGAAGCCGAAATCGGGCGTGAGGGCGGCCAGGCGGTCGCGAATCAGTGTCTCGCAGGCCAGGTCGGCCTCGGTGACGAGGTCATTGGGCGTTGACTTGGCGTGGATGGAGCGCAGGCCATCCCGTTGCATCGACAAGGCCAGTTCGCCGGCCTGAAGGGCCAGGTCGAAGAGAGGCGTTTTCGCGACCGGCATCTCCTCTTCCTCGCGTTGCGTCCGACCTGAAGTTTCCGTGACGGTCACCGCTACATCTCCTCGCGGAAGTGGAGGCCGCGCCGCTGCTTTTCCTTCATAGTGGCCTGACGGATCATCTCGCGCACCTCCATCGGATCTTTAACGTTTTGGAGAGTGAATTCAGGATGGCTGGGATCGTTGCTTGTAATTGTGATATCACCCACATTCAGTGCCCTTTCGCCCAGATGCTGATTCACCGACGTATCGCGCACGCGCACCAGCTCGATCTCGTGGTAATTGCGGCCGAGCAGGCCGCGGATGAGCCGCACCCGTTGGGTGGTCAGTTCATAGCGGGTGCCGATAGAGAGGTAGGGCCGGCCGGACCAGAGCAGCTCCTCTTTTTCGGGGTGGTCGGCGATGGCAGCAGAGGATTCCGGTGCAGGGTCTGCTGTTTTGCCCGCCCCTGGGTCATCGGCGCGCGAACTGGTTTCGGCGATGGCATGATCGGCTTCGGTTTCCATAGCGTCGAGGGCCGCAAAGACGCCGTCGGCCAGCGCGTTTACGATGGCCTGCAGCTGGGGTTGAGGGATGGCGGTGACTTCGACGCCGCTCTGGGCCAGCGACTCATAGAAGCGGGCCGTGACCACCTGGCGCACCGTTTGTTCGTTCATAAGGCGTTTCTCCGGCTAGTCAAACCCATAGGCGTTAATATGGGTCTCCGGCTCCTGGAGCGGCCAAGCGGGTGACCGCTGAAAGCCGGTTGCGTAAGAACGGTATGATAGTGCCACGGCAAGCATTGCGCAAAGCGAAGCCCTACCGGGCCGAGACAGCCATTGGAGCAGCCGGAGGGCCGCTTGCAGGTCTGAATGCAGACGGTGAAGATGCCGCTCGCTTTGGCGAGGGCCAAAACTCGTGATGTAATATCGCTATGGGTTGCGGGCGCGATTCAAGAGTGTGGGACGCTGGCTTCGGGCGCCGGAGCACTGCCTTGCACAGAGAGCGAACTCTTGCGGCTCACAGGGATTTGTTAGCGTTTATGAAAGGACAGGACTTTGGACATCAACTGGTACGGTTTCTCCTGCTTTCGACTGCGAGAGCGTCGCGTCACCGCGATCTGTGACCCGTTAAACAGGAAGGCGACGGGCATTCAGCTGCCCAAAATGCAGGCCGATATTGTGACCATCAGCAATGACTCGTCCGCCAGTTTCGAGGAGAGAGGCAATGTCGGCGGCAAGCCAAAAGTACTGCGAGGCCCCGGTGACTTCGAAGTCAAGCAGGTGCTGGTGACCGGCATGTCGACCTCACGAAACGGCACGCGCAACGTCGCTTTTTTCCTGGATTTCGCCGGTCTCACGATCGGCCATCTGGGAGAGCTGGGACAGGTTCCGGCCAGCGCCGGCGGGGAGGAGCTGGGTGATATCGACGTGCTGCTGGCGCCGGTGAGCGGACCGCACATACCCGACATTTCGCGCATTGCCGAAGTGATCAGCCAGTTGGACCCGCGCATCGTCGTACCGATGCAATACCGCCACGAAGGTCTACGCAGCGAGCAGTCCGAATCCCTGGAGCCCGTGGATCGTTTTCTGAACGAGTTGGGCATCAGCGACCCGGAAGTTACGGATACCCTCAAGCTGACAAAGAGCAGCCTGCCGGAAGAGACACAGGTGGTCCTCCTGCGCCCAACGGGAGCGGCCCGTCCCGGTTAATTGCGGTTACCGGTTGCCGGCAACTGTGCAAGACGGTATCGACAACTCCTCTAATTGCCCCCGGCAGAGGTGCGCCAGTTCAACCTTTGCCGCAGCCAGGCCTTCAGAAGCACGGGACGAAGCCGGCGCCAGTTGTGGTTCAGCTCGGTCAGGACTTCGTCGGCGAGATGCTCCGGGCGCGGCGCGTAGCGGAACTGAACGTAGATTTCGATGATGCGCCGGATGAACGGGATGCCCTGGGGAAGACCTTCTGCCAGCTGCGCCTCGCGTTCATAGGGCGTCATCGCCTGCTCGAGGGGCACTCGCCGCGCTATTTCGCTTGCACCCGGTCGTTGGTACGGGGCGTCGGTCGAGAACGTTGGCCCTTGCGTCTGCCGCGAACGCCGGGGCGACTTCAATCGTCCAGTCCAGTTCAGCAACCGTTCATAGTAGATCTGCGGTTCCTGCATAAAGGTTCTGGGACCCTGATACATGCGGCGCCGCATAAGCCATACACCTGCGAGCAGTGTCAGAACGACCAGAATGAAGCTGGTTGTGATGACGGGGGCTCGAGTTGGGAGACCACCGATACCCGTGACGGGCCCGACAATGTCCGGGGGAAACTCCTCTTCAAAATCCAGCGCGTCATCAAACAGAAAGTCCTGGTCTTCGGGCAGGATCTCATCCATACCCGGGATCAGACCACTGTCCTGGAGTTCTACCCCTGAAGGGCGATCGAGAATACTTTCACCGGCGGTCGGCTCGAATTCAATCCAGCCGTATGGCGGGAAGTAGACTTCGACCCAGGTATGCGCGTCCCGTTCCGTAACCAGATAGGATCCGATCTCCGGGTCGTAGGTACCTTCGGCGTAGCCGCTGGCCGCGCGCGCGGGAATCCCCTGGCTGCGCAGCATGGCCGCCATGGCCGAAGCGTAGTAATCGCAGTAGCCGCTTTGGATGTCGAAGAGGAAATACTCCAGCGGGTCCTCATCTGAGTCTGGGGCCTGGATCCCTTCGTCGTAGGGGAACGTGCGCAGGAATTGCTCCAGGGCCTTGACTTTGTCGTAGGTTGTGGACTCGTCGGCCATTATCTGCTCGGCCAGATCTGCTACCCGCGGTGAAAAAGTGATGGGAAGTTGAAGGTAGCGGGTAAGATTTTCTGCCGGATATTCGACGATTCCCGCTTCACGCAGTTCGCGTATGGTGACTGTGGTCTGGCTGCTGACCACCTCGTAGCTTTCGCCTGCTTCCAGCGTAATTCTGGAGCGCGCCCAGGTTAGCTCGGAGTCCCTCCGGCCGCTCGAAGCCGAATCGGCCGGGACAACGTAGTCAAGCGGCTGTTGAAGCGCGGCCAGCGGAATGCTTGCCTGCACTACGTCCGGCATGGCCAGGAGGATGTTCCCGGTCGGGGTTCGAATCGTGACGGTCTGTGTGACCAGCGAGCGGGCGGTCCACTCTCTCGCCGGGATCGGCTGATTTGAACGGAATGTATTCTCGCCTTCGGCGGTGTTGATCCACTGCCGGCCGGTGAAACGGTCGAAAGCGACGGCGCGCCAGTAGCGCCCGGATGGCGCCTCCACGTCCATGATCAGACGGTCGCTGACGGTGCGTTCGCCGCCCAGGGTCAGGGTGCGGCCAAAACCTGTCTGGACCGGCCGGGTCTGTCGATTCAAACCCTGATAGAGGCGGTTCCACTCCTGCATCGCCGCCTCCCAGCGCATGTTGACGGGCTGCAGCAGGTCATGGAAGGGGAGACTGCGCCCCATGTTGGGCGCGATGAAGGCGAGGGCGATCACGGCCATGGTGTACATGAAGCCGGAGCGCATGAAATCGAAGTTGATGTCCTCGCTGAAGTAGATGCTATTAGAGCGCCAGCGCTGGCGGTGGTCGACAAGCGTGGCCCAGGCCAGGAGCAACAGTGCGACGATGCAGTAGGCCACGAGGAACCCCATCACCGACACAGGCGCGTAGTGGGTATTGACGAGGAGCGCGATGCCGGCCATAAGGACGCCCCGCCAGACGTGGCCGTGCCGAAAGACAGACCAGACACCCAGGTAGGTGAGCCACCAGACGAGAAAGCCGATTTCGAATATGAAGACGACGTTGTCGTTGCTGGCCTGCCGGTTTATGGCGGCTTCGATCCATTCCAGCCAGCGCTCCAGAAGGAAATAGGCGCGGGCTTGCAGCACGGGGATGCCCCTCTCCATAAAGGCCTGCACACGCTGCTCGTCCTCCACGAGGAAGGTCATCAGAAAGAACACCCATGCCAGTCCGGTCGCAAAGCTATGGGAGAGCATGAAGAAGCTGTCAAAGCGGCTGAACGAGATCAGAGCGCCCATGGCCAGCGCGCCCAGGACGACAGCGATCAGCATGCTCATGCTCATCGCGCCGGTCCAGCCGGCATTACTGAGCGAGAGCGCCAGGATGACATAAATGAATCCGAGCAGCAGCAGTGTGACCAGCCGCCCCTCACGGAAATAGGCTAAGTGCGCCTTGGACTGCTCGTCAGGTTCCACGTGCGCGTCCACCGGAGCGGCGGCGGCATCGCCAAACGCGTCGGGGGCGAACTCTGATATACCGGTATCGGCGGACGGCCCCGCGGTCTCCGGGGCGGTTGAGCGAAGTGGATTCCTTCTTTGGTCTTGCATAGTCAGGTTTTCAGGTTGCCAGGCAGACGACGGACAACCGTACTCTCGCAACTGAGCGGAAGCCAATCGAGTCCTGTCAAACCGGCAAGAGGATCAATCACAGTTCAGACGTTAAAGAAGCAGCCACAGCAGGCCCGCAAAGAGAGAACTGAGGACAACGGCAAGGACGATGGCAAGCCACAGCCGCACTGCGCTAATGCTCTCAAAGTGGTTCGTGAGCCGCTGTGGTGGATCTGTCAGGCTCAACAGCCAGACCCGCTGCGGTGAGGCCTCGTCGGGCGATTCGCCTATCTCGACCTGCACGGTGCTGTCGGAGACGAGCCGCCGCCAGCGGCCAGCTTCCAGCCGGTGCTGTGCTGCTCGCAGGGACTGACGGATCTCCAGCGCGGCGGCTTCAGCGCGATTGGATGCGGTTGCCGACGCGGTTGCGTCCTCGGCTGCGGCAGCCTCTCTTTCCAGGGAAGCTGCCATACTGTGCCATTGGTCTGCGACCGATCGAAAGTCCACATCGATCGCTTGTGTGGTCCGCTGCCAAAGAAGCTGGGTCTCCTGTTGCGTCTCCTGCTCCGTTGTCAGAAGGACGCTGCGCAACAGCGCCCAGTCGGCCTGCTGGGGCGTGTTCTGGGCCAGTAGCCGACGTTTGCCGGCGTCGAGACCGTCCAGTCGGATGAGAAAACCGCCCTCTTCCACAGTCAGCGCTGTGTTGGCGGCCCCGGAAACTGACCATGAATTCAACAGGCTGTTCAAGGCGTTCTCGCCGTCGACCCGCCTCTGAAAGATGGGTCGCGCCAAGGCACTGACGGACATGTCATTCCGGGATACTGTAACGGTAATCTGCCAATTGGCAAAAAGCGTTTGATACTCCGGTTGGGGCAGGGCCTCTCCGGTCAGTATTTCTTCTCCAACCAGCGACACCGCGGCCTCTTCATTTCCTTCCTGCAACTGTTGCAGAACTTCGTGCAGGATCAGCGCCCGACGTTCGGCTTCCAGGGTGGCCGGATCGACGATATCGGCGGGCAGACGAGCCAACCTTTCGGTCAGCAGCAGGGCCTGGGGCCAGTTTTCCTGCAAGCGGGCTGTCCGCAACTGATGCTGCAGGCCTTGGGCCACCCAGCTTTGCAGCTCCACACGGGTCGGCCCTTGGGCCGTCGCGGGGAGAGCCTTCTCCGCCTCGGCCACCATGAGCGCGACGTAGACGCTATCGACGGCGCCATCTGCGGCTATCGCGCGCCTGCGATAGAGCGCTGCCATCCGGTAACGCACCGCGGCGAGAAGGGTATCCGGGCGGACGCGTTCTTCGCCCAACTGCAGGGCTTGCGAGTATGCGGCCAGTGCCTGCTCGTAGAAGCGGTCGCGCGACGCGGCACGGAGGGCGGGGGCCTGATGCAGTTGCGCGTACAGATCGCCCAACCGCTGCATTGATTCCAGATCGTTTTGCGCGCGAATCGTGTTCTGGGCAGCACGAATCGCCTGTATCCACTGTGGATGGAGGGCCTGGAAGTGGACGTCCGTTGTCGGCGGCCGTTCCTCACGCAGCCATTCCAACTGGCTGGCGCGCATTTTCCAGCCACGCGGGGATATCTGCAGCCAGCTGTCCGAGGGAGCCAGCCACTGGTCCATATCGGCAAAGTCGATCGTTACGCGCCAACCGCTGATTTCGCTGGGCCACGTTAGCAGCTCGGATATTGGGTAATGGAAGTCAAAGGTCTGCTCGGCGGCGAGGGGCAGATCGTAGCGCAGGGTGAGACGCCGCCGGGCATCAGCTTCGAACTCTGCCTGAACGCTCTGCCCGACGGTCTGGCCTGCGGACTGGAGGGCGAGCGGCTGGCCATCGAGGGTGACGGCAATGTTGCGGGGCAGGCCGCGACCGGCGGCAGCGGCGTCTGCGGGCTGCGCGACGAGCAGGGTCGCTGTGATCGCCTCTTCTTCTTCATTGTGCAGGCGGTAGGAGGCTTCGATTTGCAGGGTCAGCGAGCGGCCGTCAGCGGTTGCGACACGAACGTCCAGGGTGTGGGTAAGCAGAACCAGGGATGTTTCAAGGGCCGGTTGCAGGAGGAGATGTGACGCAACGGCGGATTCCGATTGGAGAATTCGTTCAGGGAGGCGGTTCTCGGCCAAAGGCGCGGCCAACAGGAGATCACGGCCGCCGGCAAGGAAGATTCCACAACAAAAGATACAAAGTAAAAACCGACAAAGAAAAGTTGCGATCTTAGGACACTCTTGATAAGATGTAATGCGCATAAAAAGATTCACCCCCTTGCAGAGCGGGGTGATTGCATGGAGAGATTTCGCACTTCTGTTGGGCACAGCCAGAGTGCATATGGTACGTTTGTTGATGCAGTGGGACATCAAAATGGGACATGAGCAACCCTATTTTGAGTTTGTCATGCGCGAATATGCACCGGGACTTATGCGGTTGGGAATCAACCCCGCAGAAGTTTGGTATACCATCTATGGAAACGGCCCGCAAATGCTAACGATTGGCGAAGTTTCCGATTTGGAACGGCTCCAGGCAGTTTTGAAGAGCGACACCTGGCAGAATTTGCAACGAAGACTCTTGAGGCACGTAACAAACTACAATCAAAGAGTTGTAGAGGACAATAGCCGCACTTTTCAGCTGTAGGAAGGGGTTTGTCCGCCGTCCCCATCCAATCGGGCAGTTGCCGGCGGACAATAATGGAGACTATTCATGGCACTTTACGTTCGGAAATTGGAGGAGGAAGAGTGGGACGAATTGGAACGTACAATTCAGAATATGGAGAATGACGTTTCAATTCAGCGCCTGATGATCATCCTCCTGTCTGCTCAGGGCCATAAGGTCCAGGAAATCAGCCGCGAAGTCGATCTGCATCCGATCAATGTGCGGAAGTGGATCCATCGCTATAATCAGCAGGGCCTCGATGGTTTGCGCAGCGGAAAATCGCCCGGCCGCCCTCCCGTATTTACGGAGGCGCAGAGGAAAGCGATCGTTGACATCGCCTCTGCCGATCCCGCCTCACTGGATTTGCCCTTCAATCAGTGGTCGCTGCAGCGGTTGCGCAAATACCTTATCGACGATGAAGTCGTAGACCAAATTTCCGTGGAAACTATCCGTCAGATATTGCGAGCACATGGCATTCAACCCCGTCTCATGGGTAGCCAGAACCAGGGGACGCGCGAGGAAACCCAGCGCAATTCAGGAAACTCTGATCAGTAGTCCTCGGTGACGCGATCAGCGGCTCGTGAAGCGCCTGTGGATGGCGGTGTCTTACGAGCTGCGCTTAGCCACGAAGCCGGTGTCGACCAATAGGGCCGCGCCCTGCGCAATCGATGCCCAGTCGTAGACTGTGTGGGCGGTGGCAATCACCACACAGTCGGCTTTCTGAACCTCCTCTTCCAGATCGGCGACCGCGGTAAGAGGAACCCCCATCTCCGTTAAAGACAGGATGTACGGGTCATGATACCTGGCCTGCGCGCCTTTTTGCAGAAGGCGTTGCAGGATATCGATGACCGGTGACTCGCGCGCATCGGCGACGTCGGGCTTGTAGGCCGCGCCCAGCACCAGGATGCGGCTGCCTTTCACCGGTTTACCGGCGTCGTTGAGGGCATCCTGCACCTTCTGCACCCAGTAGCGGGGCATCTCGGCGTTAATCTGGCCGGCCAGCTCGATAAAACGGGCCTCGGCATCGATCGACTTCATTTTCCAGGCGAGAAAATAAGGGTCGACGGGAATGCAAGGACCCCCAACCCCCGGCCCTGGCGTGAACCTGGTGAAGCCGAAGGGCTTGGTTGCGGCGGCATCCAGCACCTCCCGGCAGTCCAATTCCAATCTGTCGCACATCAGCAGCAGTTCATTGACCAAAGAGATGTTGACAAAGCGAAAGGTGTTTTCGAACAGCTTGGCCATCTCCGCGGCGGACGGTGACGAGACGGGCACCAGCGTTTCGAAAACAGGTCCATAGTAGGCCTGGACCGCGGCGAGGCAGCTTTCGGTCACACCGGCAACGATCTTGGGCGTGGTCTGAATCGTCCAATCGGTGCGCCCGGGGTCGACGCGCTCGGGGGAAAAGGCGACATGGAACTCTTCGCCCACTCGCCAACCCTGCGGTTGGGCGGCTGCTTCAAGGCGGGGCAGCAGCAGTTCGGTGGTTGTGCCGGGATAGGAGGTGGACTCGAGGACGACGACCAGGCCCGGATGCAGAAAGCGAGCGATTTCCTGGCCGCTGGCGAGAATGGCGGAGACGTCCGGCTGCCCTTCAGGGTCGAGCGGTGTGGGCAGACAGATTGAGACCGCGTCGCACTGGCCGAGGACGGCGTAATCGCTGGTGGCGCGCAGGCGGGACGCCTGGGCGAGTAAGTCGGCGTCGTCAACGTCGGCGATGTAGGAGCGCCCTTGATTGACGGCCTCGACTTTGGTCTGGTCCAGGTCGATGCCGACGACTTCATAGCCGGAATCGGCCAGGACGGCGGCCAGGGGAAGGCCCACATAGCCGAGCCCGACGACGGCGACGCGCGCGGTGCGGTTGTGAAAGCGATCAGATACGGTTAGCGCGCTCATTACGGGCAGGGGATCATTGCATGGTGCCCGGGGCGGCTACGTGGAGGCGGGAAACTTCTCCCGGTATACGTCCCAGTGTTCCTGGAAGACGTCGGGAGCGACGGCGTAGAGCATTTCCAGCACGAGCTGGCCGAGGCGGCGAATCTCCCACTGGGCAGCTTTGTCGACGGCGCGCAGCCAGAGGAAGTGGCTCCAGGCGGCGTAGTTCATGCTGGTGACGATGCGAGTCTCGGCGGCGTTGGGGAGGAGAAAGCGGGCGTCCTCTTTACGGATGCCCATCTTCCGCAACTCCTGATAAGTCTGTTGGAGATAGTCCCAGGCTTCACTCAGTTTGGCCTCGGCTTCTTCGTTTCCCTGGATAGCCGGGGGAACAACTGCGCTCCACTCGCCTTTGCTTAAATCGACGTACCTCTGGCTCTCCTGGCTGAAGCTGGCCAGGCGGTGACGCACCAGTTGGTGGGTGCAGGCGCGGCTGATTCCTTCGAAGAAAAAGGTAGCCGACCCATGATGAAGCTGGGCTTCAGCATCGTCGATCCCGGGCTGAGTGAAGGCGAGAAGCGTCACCCTCAGAGGTCCTTCTTCACGCGGGCGCAGGCACGATGTGTCTATATCGAGCGCGGGCATGGAAGGCGGGATGGCAGGAGATTCTGGGACCTGCGTACCGTTACCACTTGGGATGTCGGCGGCGAATTCGGCGTAGACTTTGGGCGCAATCGAATTCAGAAACGGCAGCGCCTGCAGCCCGATCCCATTGCGGAAGAAGTCCAGCCAGACGCGGGTGTTGGCGCTGACGAGCCAGCTGCCGTCGGCTTCCTGGGTGACCTCGCAGTGGCGGTTGAGCATGCGCCAGCGGAGCGGCTCTTCACTGTTGCGCACGCGCACGGTGGCCACGATGTGCTCGATTATATCCTCGTGGCCTTCTCTGACGCGGCTGACGATAAAGCGCGGCGCGGTGCCCATGCGGTGTGTGCTGCGATAACAGACGCGGCCGGCATACTCGATCACATTATCGGGATAGGTGCTGGCGCCGTTCCAGATCGTTGCCAGGTCGCTCATTTCGAGCAGGTCGGCGGGGTCGAGGGCGGGATTGGCTTGGGAGTAGGCTACGAGTTCGATATTCATAGGTACTATAGTTTCTTAAATGAAACTCCTTTCTAAGGAGAATTCTAGTACGGCAGCTTGGTGTGTCAAACTCCGAAACGGAGCGCCGGAGACGACAGTCGGGCGGGCTCGTCCTCGAATCGGATTCGCTGCAGGGGGCTTATTTCCAGTGTAAGGGACCTGAATACGGTAAAGAACGAACTGTCAGCCGGGCCGAACCGTGTGCTTTTGTGAGCGGGCGCGTAGGAATAGGCGGTTCGCTTTCGTACCCACATGGTAGTCCGATTGCACAAGGACCGTCTGATAGTCTGAACTGTTGGTTGTCTATTGCCAAATATTTGAAGAGTTAAGATCAGCTGTGGGCGAAGATTGTCATTGAAGGAATGGCAGGGACTAAACGAGATTCTTATTCGTTGAGTGTCTCAATGTCCCCCCAGGAACGCCCTTCGCACGTCGCGGTTGTCGAGCAGGGCCTGGGCCTCGCCCTCGTAGGCGTTGCGGCCCAGTTCGAGTACGTAGCCGCGGTGGCTGGCTTCGAGGCCCTGGCGGGCGTTCTGTTCGATCATGAGGACAGTGAGGCCGATCTCACTGTTGAGGCGCCTGATATTTTCGAAGATCATGCGGGTGATCAACGGGGAGAGGCCGGCGCTCGGTTCGTCCATCATGACGATTTTGGGTTCCAGCATCAGGGCGCGGCCGATTTCGAGCATGCGCTGCTCGCCGCCGGACATGGTGCCGGCCATCTGACTGCGCCGCTCGGCCAGGCGCGGGAACAGCTCGAAGATGTATTGGATGCGCTGGTGGATGCGCGACTGGTCGTCTTCGAGATACATGCCCATTTCCAGGTTTTCCATGACTGTCATCTGCGGAAAGACGCTGCGCAGCTGGGGGACGATGGAGATGCCGGCGCTGAGGACATCCTGGGGGCGGGCGTTGGTGATCTCATGCCCGTCGAAGTGGACGGTGCCCAGACGCACGCTGACAAAGCCGTAGATCGCCTTGAAGACGGTCGATTTGCCGGCGCCGTTGGGGCCGATAACACAGACGATTTCGCCGGGATGCACGACGAGCGAAACACCTTTCAGGATATCGAAGTCCTGATAGCCGGCATAGACGTCGTCAACGGTGAGAAGCGGGGCAGACATAGGAAGTGGTCAGTGGTCAGTGGTCAGAAACTACAGCAGCAGAGTGCTGGCCACGGGATTCAGGCTCCGAAATAGGCATCAATCACGGCTTCGTTTTGCAGGATTTTCTGGGGCGTGCCTTCGGCCAGCTTTTCGCCGTAGTTGAGTACGTAGACGCGGCTGCAGAGATCGGCGATGAAGTTGATGTTATGCTCGATCAGGAGGAAGGTCTTCCCCTGCTCGTTAAGGGTGCGGATGCGGTCCTTTATCGTTTCGATCAGGGTTGGATTCACACCTGAGGTTGCTTCGTCCAGAAGCAGGATATCCGGGTCGGGCATCAGGGCCATGCCGATCTCCAGCAGGCGGCGCTGTCCGCCGGACAGGTGGCCCGCCTCCTCGTCGGCCAGATGCCGGATCTGGAGAAAGTCGAGCAACTGATAGGCGCGTTGTGCTGTGCTGGCACGGCTGGGTTGGAGCATACTTAGGATCGAAGTATCCCGCCACTGGTGACTGATCAGCATGTTGCGGTGAACGGTCATTTTGCGGTAGACGCGCACCGACTGGAAGGTGCGCGTCAGCCCCATTCTGGCGACTTGATAGGGGCGCGCCCGCGTCACGTCCCGGCCCTTGAAAAACACCTTGCCACTGTCGATGTTCTGCAAACGGCTCAGGCAGTCGAAGAGGGTTGTCTTGCCGCTGCCGTTGGGACCGATCAGGCCGACGATTTCGCCCGGATAGATGGCGAAGTCGACGTTGTTGACAGCGGCCAGCCCGCCGAAGTATTTGGAAACGGTATGCCCCTCCAGCAGGGGCTGTTGGTCAGAGGCCATGGTCGCGGTGTGCGGCTGGTAGCTTATTCTTTCCTGTATCCACTACTTGCTCCTGCCAACGCGGCTGAGGAGCCGTCCAAGCGATGTGCTGCTGCGGTCTCCCAACGTGCCGAGGATGCCCTCGGGCATGAACAGCACAATCACGACCAGCAGCACGCCAAGCGCCACCAGATGGACGCCGAACAGACTGCCCCACAGGAGGTCCTGCAGAAAGTAGATGACGACGGCGCCGAGAGGCGGCCCCCATACCGTGCCCAGGCCGCCCAGCATCGACATCATCACCATTTCGACGGTGCGTGCTTCGACGAAGACCACATCCGGATCGATGTAGGTATTCTGCCAGGCCCAGAAGCCGCCGACGATTCCGGTGAAGAAGGCGGCGATCATAAAGGCGACGATCTTGTGGAGGGTTGTGTTGATGCCGCGCATTTCTGCGCCGATCTCGTCCTCGCGGATGGCGATCAGGCTCTGCCCGAACTGGCTGCGCTGAATCCACCAGATGATCGACACGACCAGGCCCATAACGGCTAACATCAGGTAGTAGTCGCCCAAACGGTTGAGGAGCGGCGGCAGGTTCAGGCCAACGCCGCCGCCGGTAAACGGGCGCAGCACGCGCGCGATCTCGCGCATCGCCACCAGCGTGCCGAGCATGGCGATGGAGAAGTAGGGTCCCTTGAGACGCAGGGTCGGAAGGCCAATCAGGAGCGCGAAGAGGGCCGCGGCCACGCCGCTAGCCGGCAGGGCCTGCCAGAAACCCCATTCCGGCGAGATCAGGAGGGGGCTGCCGGTCACAAGGATGCCCATGATATAGGCGCCGATGCCGAAGAAAACGGCGTGGCCGAAGTCAACGTAACCGGTCATGCCGCCGATCAGATTCCAGTTGGAGGCCAGGGTCACCAGCACAAAGATCTGGCTACCGACGAAGAGGGCGACGCTGGAGACGCCGGTGTAGGGGTACAGCGCCAGCAGGAGCAGGAGCAGCAGCCAGAGCGTCAGCCCGACCCAGCCTGCGAGGAGCGAGTGAACAGGGGCGAGAAATGGGAGGGAAAGTTTTCTCTTCGCTTTTTCCTCGCTCGTCTTGACGGGTGGTCCGGTTCCCATCACTCGGCCTCCGCGTCGATCGGGCGCAGACCGCCCATTATCCCCTGGGGCCGCACTATCAGGATCAGCACCAGAAGGACAAAGCTGGTGGCGACGCCCAGGTTGGTGCCGATGCCGGCCACATAAGTGGAGACGAAAATCTCGGTGATGCCGAGAACCATACCGCCCATCAGCGCGCCGGGGATACGCCCCAGTCCGCCCAGAGCGGTGATCGTGACCGCTTTCAAGGTGAAGGGCGGCCCCATGAACGGGAAGATCGCCTGCGTGGGGCTGAGCATGGCGCCGGCGGCGGCGGTCAGAGCGATGCAGATTCCGGCGGTGATGGCGTAGACGCGGTTGATGTCGACGCCGACGATGCGGGCGGCCGTCTTGTTCTGGGCTGCGGCGCGGATCGATTTGCCGAGGCGGCTGCGCTGCAGGAAGAGGTGCAGGCAGACCATGATCACCAGGGCCGCGCCGAAGATGATCGTCTTGACGATCGGAAACGTGACGCCCGCCAGTTGCACCGAGCCGTTGTAGGCGACGGCCACATTGCGCGGGTCCGCATCGAAAAGAATTTTGAAGAGATTGGCGAGCGCGATTGAGACGCCGAATGTGACGAGCAGGGTCATCAGGTGGGGGCGCTCGACGATACGATTGATCAGAACGATCTGCAGGAGATAGCCGACCAGGAACATCAGGGGCAGTATCAGCACCAACGAGGCGAAGGGGTCCATTCCGAAGAGTCGGAACAGACCCCACGCCATGTATGCGCCGATCATCAGGAATTCACCGTGGGCGAGGTTGATCACACCCATCACGCCCCAGATGACGGAAAATCCCAGCACCATGACCGCGTAGAAGCCGCCGAGTAACAGCCCACTGACGAGGGCCTGCAAAAGTTGGTCCATTAGCAGATGACCAGAGACCAGCGCGGTCTAGCGATCTTTCCAGGCCGGCGCCGGGTAGTTCAGCTCGGTAACCGCGGCGTTGGTTGGCGCCACGACCAGAATCTCGCCGTCCTGGATCTGGATTGCTCCCATCGGTTTGGCGGCATTGCGGCCCTTTTCGTCGAAATTGATAGGTCCGTAGAAGGTGACCACGTCGAGGTTTCGCAGGGCTGTGCGGACGGCAGCGGTGTCCAGCGAGGCGGCCTGCTCGATGGCGATGTGCAGGGCCAGCGCGGTGGCGGTCGATTCCGCGGCCTGGTAGGTGGGCGGCTCGCCCCACAGCTTTTCATAGCGCGCCGCGTACTCTGCGGCGGTGCCGAAGTAGTCGTCGGCGTAGCTCATAGACGCCTCCCACTGTGTCGGGCCGATGACATATTCGGAATCTGCGCCGACCTCTTCGATCAGTTTCGGGTTGCTGGGGCCGACGGTGATCACCATCGCTTTGGGGTTGAAGTCCAACTCTTTGGCCGCCCGAATGAAGAGGACGGCATCGTTAAAGTGGCCGCCGCCCACGAAGATGTCGGGCTCCAACTCTTTAAATTTTGACATGATGCCGCTGACATCGGCCACATTCACGGGGTAGGTCTCGACCCCCAGCACTTCCAGGCCATACTCGGCAGCCCAGTGCTGGGCGCCATCGGCTACGCTGGTGGGGAAAGCGGTATCCTCGTAGGCGATTACGACCGTCTCGGCGCCTTGCTCAACCAGCAACTCCAAGGCAGACCGGGTATAGTTAATCGCCGGCGTCAACACCGCGAACAGGTTCTGGAAGCCGCGTTGAAAGAGTGTTTCGGCGGCGCCGTTGCCCTCGATCATGATTTTGTCGTACTTTTCGGCAATCGCGCTCGCGCTTTGGGTCAGGAATGAGCTATACGGTCCCAGAAGAAAGTCGACGCGATCCTCGTTGATCAGTTTTTCCACGAGGCGGGCAGCCGTATCGGGGTCGCCCTCATCGTCATACATGATCAGCTCGACCTTGTAGCGCTCGTCGCCGACCTTGATGCCGCCGTACTCATTGTTCACCCAGTCCAGCCAGGTGTTGTAACCCTGGCGGGTGTCCTTGCCCTCGCGGGAGAACCTGCCGGTTTCGCTGACAGCGGCGCCGAGGTAGATGATTTTCTCACCGTCTGCACCTGCCGCGGTTGTCCCGGGCTCGTCCACCGGCGCGGGCGGCGCCAGGCTGCAGGCCGCCAGGAGAAGAGAGGCTACCAGCAGTAAGGAGATTCGTATCCGGACATGTCCCATTTTTTCATCCTCCTTCAGTCCGCGTGATGGGTCTACACGGAAGCATGTGTTGTGTAAGTGATGATACTGTAAGGAATTTCCTGCTGTCAATAAACTGCCGTTGCCCGGAGTCTCACGGATCCTGGCGTACACTGCAGTTAAGCCGGGAGTCCTCAAGTCCCGTTGACATTGCCTTGGCCAAGAATGCTAAGAAACGAAACGGCCCAGTTGGCAGTACTACCCATATCGGGGTTGCAGGAAGATCGCTCAGTCCAGTTTAGCGGTTTCTTACAGGGGCTGTCTCGCTCAGATGGGCCGTTCTCGGGACCCTTTCTTCCCGATAGAGGGACTGTTTCTTGGATAGCTGGTTCGTGTAACTTCGTTCTCTTCACGGCGAAAGCCGGTCCATTCGCCAAGGACACGAAGGGCAGACAGAATCTCTTCGATGTAGATTCTCAACGGGACCCAGGAACTTGCCAGGGTCAGCAGGAGGGGCGAGACACCCGGGGCGGCCTCCGGATTGCGGGCGCCGTGCAGATGCCGCGTCTCCGAGCGGCTCTTGGGGAGACGCAGGGCAGGCGCCTGGCCGGCCTTTAGGGGATGGCGACGACGATGGGTGAGGCGCGCAGGGGCAGGCACAAGGCTGCCCTTACCGGACCGTTTGGGGGGAATACTGTTGGCTAGACACCTTGCTTTAGACACATTGCTGGGGAAGAATGGACACGGTGGCTAGCAAGGGCGGGGCGTTGCGGGGGCGCAGCCCCTGCACAAGGGAGGGCCGAAGGCCCGAACGCACAACTGCAGGGGTCGGTGGTTAGGGGTCAGGGGTCAGTGGTTAGTGAATGGGCGATTTCTCGGGGAGGGATGTGAGGTCTGGACACGGTCTGGTCGATACCAGAGGTATACAAGAGTTCACCCCCACATTGGGATGCACCCCGGATCACCCAGGGTTTGCTCGCTCCAAAACTGCGGTGCTACAATCACATTCGCTGTATGCAGGCGCGAACTGTCGATCAACGCGGCACTATTGGTTATTTTCCTTTGCAGCAGTGGGCAACCACCACCTTCGAACCGGTACTGAAGAGGGATGGTTTTGCACTGCCGCTTCGCCAAATGAGCGAAACTTGTGAGCAAACAATTCTACGGCGGCCAGGCTGTTATTGAAGGCGTGATGATGCGGGGCCGCAAGGCGATGTCGATTGCCGTGCGCAACGCACAGGGCACAATAGTCATCCACGAGGAGCCGCTCACGGCCAAGATCTATACGCGCAAGTGGGGGCAGTGGCCGTTTGTACGGGGGCTGGCCCTGCTGTGGGATGCGCTCGGACTGGGTATGCGGGCGTTGATGTGGAGCGCGGACGTGGCGATGCAGGAGGATGACGCCGAGGAGCAGGTCGAGTTTTCGGGCCCGGTGGCATGGACGACGATAGCGGCGAGTCTCGCCTTTGCGATGGCGATCTTTTTCCTGGTACCCACTTTGGCCAGCCGCTGGTTTGCCGGCTTTTTTGAACACAATCCCTATCTCGACGCCGTGGCTGAAGGCGCCATTCGCCTGATTCTGTTCGTGGTCTATCTATGGGCGATCAGCCTTCTGCCCGACATCCGCCGCGTGTTCGCGTATCACGGCGCCGAGCACAAAGCGATCAACGCCTACGAGGACGGCGCGCGACTTACGGTTGACAATGTACAGAAGTACAGTGTTCAGCACGTACGCTGCGGGACCAGCTTTCTGCTGTACGTGCTCGTGATCAGTATCCTCCTTTTCGCCCCTCTCACCTTTGCCGGGATCGAATACCCCTGGCTGGCGCTGCTTCTGCGTTTCGTCACACGCCTGATGCTCGTCCCGCTGGTTGCCGCGATCTCTTACGAAATAATCCGCTTCAGCGCCAACCATGCCGAAAACCCGCTGATGCGGCTACTGATTGCGCCGGGCCTGCTACTCCAGCGCATCACCACCCGCCCGCCTGACAATTCGATGGTCGAATGTGCGATTGCCGCCCTGCTCCCGGTGCTGGCTGCCGACGGCATCGAGGGCGTCGCGCCCGCGCAGCCAGGGGAGACGGACGAGGACGCGGCAAGCACACCTCACGTCTACGGCGAGGCGGTCGCGGATTAAAACAAGCCGCGGATTAATCAACTATGGATTAGCCAACTGAAGTAACCCCGGTTAATCGCTGTTTATTCAGTTCTTAACGCAAAAGAGCTTTCGTGCACTGCGCGCTGCGGTGTGGCGTAGTGGCAGTGTGGCGGCGGTGTGGCGGCTATGACCAGGCGGAGCGGGAATCGCGCGGGTCCTGCTGGTTATACATCTCTGAGTTGACGACGTCGGTGAGCAGAATCTGCTGGCGCGAGACGTTGTCCATGCGACCCAACTCGGCCAGATAGCGCGTCATGCCACCCAGATCATTCAACTGAAGACCGTGCAAGGTGCGGACAAAGGCGATCTGAAATGGGTTACCGGTCAACAGACGGGGAATGCGCAGGCTCTGCATCACATCCTCGGTCAGGTCGCTATCGGGGTCGCCTGAAACCGCTGCGAACTCCACCGGCAGCCCTTGTGCGACAGGCCGGTCCGATACATCGTAGTTGGCGGAGGGCTTGGCATGATTCCACATGCTTTCCAGATAGCGGATGGTGGCGGTCGAGACCGGCGTGAACTCCCCGTCGGGATAGAGGGAGGCAAAACCTTCTGTCGAGGAGGCGTCGCGCCAGAGCAGATGCTCCAGATTGTGCTCCTGTGCGAGCGTGCGTACGAAAGCCTGCCGCGCCATTTCGGTTTCACTATCGTGCGCGGTCCGGCCGCCGTCCAGGCTCTGATCAGTGAGGGCGGGGGGGCTTTCGCCGGCCGCAGCCTGCGCGCTCTCGCGTACATAGGAGGCCAGAACGTCTGCGAGAGGGTAGGATGACGCTTCCTGGCCGGTGAAAAGGGCCGCCAGCCGTTCGAGTCGATTGGGTGCTGTCCAGATAGCGCGCAGGCGTCCTTCGCCTCCCCTGTAGTCGCCGGCGGCGGTATTGGGATGTCCGGCCGCCTGGCTGCCGCCGTCAACGACCTGGAGGCTGCGCATGAAGGCCAGGCAGCGTTCCCACATGTTCTGGCTGAGATGGGGCCGGTAGAGATGGGAGGTAATCGCGTCCTCCGGCGGGAGGGGCGGCATATTTTCGCTGACGGACCAGTCTTGCAGTGACTGGCAGGTCTGTTCGAGCGTGTGATCCATCTGCCTGAGCATCTGTTCCAGGCGGTCATGGACGCGGCCCAGCCCCCGCCACACGTTGTCCTGCAGACGGGCGGTCAGTTCGAAACAGGCCAGATTGACCCGTTCGCGCCGCAGCTTCTGCACGCGCTGCGCCCGCCGCCGGTATGAGTTGGTCGCGCCCAGAAACGCGCCGATCATCAGCCCGATAAAGGTGGCGGCGTTGGCCTCGTTGCCGACGAAGTCGACGACTGCTGCCATGGACGCGCCGGTCATCAGCTGGGTAAGTACGGAGGGATCGTTCTGCACGGTGACGATATCGTCCGCATTGTTCACCAGCCCGGAGCCGAACAGGTAGAGCAAGGTCAGCAGGACGATACCGCCCAGCAGACCCAGCACCCGCGTCAAAGAACCGAACAGAGATGGTTTATCGGCGAGCGTGCGCCGGTAGCGGTTGCTCCAGTCGCGCAGCGCCATTTGTCGTTCAACGCGGTTTGCATCGGCAGGCGCAAATGCGGCGGCGTCACCCGCGGCCAGAGACGGATAGAGCCGTTCCTGCTCCAGTTCAAACAGCCACTGGTGGATCTGGCGCCGCGAGTGCAGAACTCCTGACGGTTCGGAGCCGATCAGAGTGAGCAGGTGAGAGCGCATCTGCTGTGCGACGGCAGGCAGGAAGCGGTTGTCGGCGTGGTTGACGGGCAGACCTTCCGCGTCCAGGGCGTCGAGTCCCCAGGCCGTTTCGAGAGCCTCTGCGCCGAAATCGCCATCTGACTGTGCCAGCGCACTTTGGAACTGACTGTCGAAAGCGGCCTGCCAGCGGACCGGATCGAGGCCGCGCATCTTGCGCGCCGTCGCTGACGGCAGCACATATCCCGGATGGACTGCAAGCGCCTGGATCGACTCGGGATTCAGGTCTCTGAACAGGTCGGGCATCTGCGCGATGAGCCGGTGCAATACCTGGTGCGAGGTTGCGCCCAGATGCTGCAGGGAGGCCAGTGGTTCGAGTTTACCGGCAGCACCGGCGCCGTGTGAGCCGGCGGCGGGCGTACCGTCTACACTCCCCTGCTGGAGGAGGACCTGCTCACGCACGAGCCGTTTACCTTCATGCTGCTGAGCGGCCCGGAAGATATAGTCCAGCGGCACATGATCGGCCGCGGCGCCGAGCAGGCTATAGGGGCGTTCGCTGGCATTGCGCAGGTCGATGCCGACCTGTTCATCAATATAGGCGGCGCCATCGGCGGCGATGAGCGCCTGAAGCGTGTTGCCGACGAGAACGGAGAGCTCGTAGCTGTTGCGGGCCAGGCCCTGATTGCTCTTTTCCCGATCAACCAGGTAGATGCGGTCAAATAGCGGTCGTCCCAGCCACTCCTCCGGCAGTGTGGACCGAACTTTGGAACCTTTCAAGATGGAGGAGACGACCTGCTTGAGGTTAGCGCTGCGCAGACCGGAGAAAGCCTCCAGTTCGGCCAGTGCCGCGTAGCAGGAGGCGTCTTCGACAGTGCGGGTGCTGTCGGTGGCGTAACTGCCGGCGGCGAAGATGCCGACGACCTGGGCGATGTGGCGCTGGCCCAGGTAGTTGAGCTGGTGCGCGATCGCCGGCCAGATCAGCGCCGACGTCAACGGCTCATAGAGGGGCGCAATCACGTACAAGGTCGTCTGTACAAAGGGATCGCCGGGAACAAGGGTGTCGGCGCGGATGGGATCGATGATATTGGATGCGACGAGGTGGGCGATGCTGCCGCCGTCCTTGAGCGCAGCGCGAAATGCATGCCGCCGTGTTGGCGGTTCAGACGAAGCCGCGGGCGATGAAGGGGGGATATCTGCGCTGCCGGCGCCGTCGTCCTTGTTTGATCTCCGGAATGGCCAGGGCAGACCCCTGCGAGAAGGCCTGGCGGTTGCGGCCGCGGCGCCTTCTGACCCAGGGTGATTCGGGGAGAACCTTGTCGACTGCCATTGCAGGGGGTGGAGCGCGTCTCCAGCCGCCGCCAGCAACAGGCTGGCCCGCCGCTGGCTTGTTGCCCGCCGCCAATGGCTTGTCGTCTGCGGTAGTTCAGGGACGGCAGGCGGCGGGGAACGCATCAGCCCGGTGAGCAGCTGCTCGAGATAGAAGGGCGGCAGACGGTTATCACGCAGGGTGAACAGACTGAGCGCAATCTCGTCCTGTTGATTGAGTTGATCGGAGGGCAGGAGAGCGGCAAAGCGGGTGATGCGCGTCAGATCAGGGCCCTCGACGCCGGTGGCAGTTCGCTGTTCCTGGGCGGACTGCAGGCGCGGCGCCAGGTGGAGCATCGTTTGCAGGCCCCATCCACCAAGACATAGTATTGCGGCTCGGCTGCGGGTTGCGCCAGGAATCATCGGAAGTTTTCAGTAGGTAGTTTCTAGTTGTTAGTTTTTCGTTGCCGGGCTACGTTCGGCGCTAACCAACTTATTCTATAACAGTTGGCCCAGGTCGGTACAGAGCTGCTGAATTCCGTCCGGAATAGATGGCAAGCCTTCGCTAGAAATCATTTTCGGTAATTTCAGGCAGGTCGACCCAGGCGGGATGGAGATGAAACTCCTCGCGAGCGGGGAAATCGAGTTTGTTTTCATATTGGGCGCGGAACTCGTCCAGGCGATCGATCAGCGTCACCGGCAGGCCGTGGACGATCCAGACGGCGTCCATGCGTCCGATGTCGCCGGTGGGTATCCATTTCATGTCCTCCTGACCGACCATCGCCAGCGCCAACTGGGTATCGTCTTCGCGCGTTGAGGGTGTGGCCGCCAGGCGGATATGCTCCAGATTGCCGTCGTGGAAGCTGAAGCGGTCCGAATCCCAGCGGATATAGGGGTTCAGACGGTCCAGCCACTGCTGGACGCGATTGTTGGGCAGTGGTCGTGCCTGCTGTGTCTCTTCGCCATGTTGCACGCCGATAATATGGCGGATATCGACGCACTGCAGAACCCTGCCCAACAGCCCTCTTTCGGTGGCGATCGCATTGGTGAGATTCGCGAGAAGCTCCTCGCCGCTGACGGCCTGGCCGAAGTTCAGCGTGCGGTCGATAAGGGGCCCGAGCAGGACCTCCCAGTCGCTGGGATAGACGACCTGAGCTGCATTGCGATAGAAGTGCTGCAGATAGTCGCGGCCGACTGCGCCGGTCTCGAGTTCATAGTAGGTATTGGTGCTGGCGGTGCCGTCGGGGATGCGGGGGTCGATGCGTTCGGCGGCCCGCCTGG
This sequence comes from Caldilineaceae bacterium, assembly GCA_958295845.1. Taxonomy (GTDB): domain Bacteria; phylum Chloroflexota; class Anaerolineae; order Caldilineales; family Caldilineaceae; genus Bin5. Next base: position 507,676 of record OY282376.1, on the reverse strand, counting down.
CAGCATGATTGGCCCGGCCCAACGCGCTGCCGGCGTAGTCGATCTGTGAGCGGAACAGTTCCCGCAGCTGTGTGCCATAGGCGAAGAGTCGCTCTACGAGGATTCGCTCCAGGATGTCGCGGCGCTGGTTAAGTCGGGCGCGGTCTTTGCGCTGGCGCATGTCACGGGCGCGATCGCGGGCCTGGCGGGGATTGAAGGCTGCCAGCATCAAGTCGCCCAAGCCGCCGGCAATCTGGCCGATCTGTTCGGCCGCGCCGCCCTGCTGGGCCAGGAGGGAACGCCAGCGGACGCGGTCCTCATCCATGACGGGATGATTGTTCAAGAGAAAGAGTCTCTGTTTTATCAGAGATTCGACGGGCGCGGCGGAGGGATTCAGCGGCGCCAGCAGGTCGGCCAGCGTCAGCGCGCCGCGCAGTCCGGTATCCAGGATTACCTGGCGGAAGGTTTCGTCAACCGCGGACCTGAAACCGAGCCATGCGCCGCGTTGTTCTTCTACCTCCTCGGCCATCTCCTCCAGCCGGTCGTTGTCGAGCGAGAGATAGCGGGAGCGCATCCTGGCCAGGAGCCCCTGCCAGGCGGTGACAACCTTTTGGCGGGTCTGTGGGGAGATGGGCTGGCGCGGGTCGTTGAGTTCCGGCCCGGCGGCCAGGCGCCTCATGCAGTCCGCCAGGAATGCCTGTTGCCAGAAGTTGACCAGTGACTCGTCCGGCGCGACGATCGCGGATGTGGCAAAGCCGCTGTAAACCAGATAGTTTCCCTTCGCCGGAGGTTTTCCTTTGCGGCGATCGTTCACCACCTCGGCGGCGGCCACGCTGCCGGCCATGCGTTCGCGCACGACGTTCACTTCCAGCCCGAGGATTTCGCTGCTCAGATGGCTGATGGCTGTGAGCTGGATCAGATGTGCGGCCAGGTTCTCGGCATCGGTTTTGCGAGACAGACTGCGGCCTTCGCGGTTGGTACGCCCGACCAGAAAGATAAAGTCGAACGGTGCGTAGGGTGTGTCGGGCAGCGCCCGCTGTTCGCTGGGGTATAGCTCCTGGAACTGCTGTGTTTCCTGGAAATAGTTCAGCTCTTTGAGCGCGGCGTAGGCATTGGCTTTGATGCGCCGGCGCTGCAGGTCGCTGTTGATCTCCTCTTCGAGCACGTCCGGCATGAAGAAGATACCGACGACGCGGGCGTTGCTGCGCACGAGCGCGCGCACGCGGTGCGCCACGTCCATAAACATGCCGGCGCCGGTGCCGCCGCAAAGGCTGCTGACGATATAGACGAGCTGATAGTTGCTCATCACGGGAAAGCGGCGATTCTGCGCCATCTCCAGATCGCGGATCTTGTCCAGGGCCGCGTATTTCGTCTCCAGCAGCCTCTTGAAGGTGACGTAGTTGCGGAAGAAGGAGAGGCGCCCGATGGGCCGCAGCTGTTTGGCGCCGTTGTGGATATAGCCAAGCGGGATCGAAGGGTAGTCCCACCAGCGGGCGATTTCGGGATGGTTTTCGAGGTTGTCGACGAGGCGGGTTGCGTCGAATTTGCCCATGTAGGCCGATTCATCGGCGTAGAGAGGCTCCTGATCGAGCCTGTTGATCAGCGGTTCGGTGTCCAGCGCCAGCAGTTGAATCATCGCCGGAAGCGTTTCGCCGCCCCATGCTTTACGCAGGCGCCGTTTGACAGCACGCACGGCATTGGTGCCCATACCGCCTACGCCGACCACGAGGGTCGGGTAGATTGTCGGTTTTTCACTGATAAACGGTGCCCCGTTCTGATCCATTTATGGTTTCCTTGGCAAAAAATCTATCGTTCGTGCTCAGTCTCTGGTCACCGCGCTCATTCGTGCAGGTTGCCCGGTTATCCGGTTGCCGCAAGCTATCAGAGCATCCGCCTCCGGCAACATGCTGCAGAAGCAGCGCATGGAAAACAGAGTGCTAGAAACTGTCTCGCGGGCTGCCCCAAGGGTCGGCGGGTGAACCGTTCTGCTCGTCGCCGGACGTCTCTGTCCGGCCGAAATCACCGGACCCCGCGGACGAGTAAGGGTCGCCCCCCCAGCCCGTCTGGTCCCAGGCTGAGTCCCAGGCGGACTCCTGCGATCCCGCGCCAGCGCCTTGCCAACTGTCCGAACTGCCGGAACCGGCAAAGCGCCCAGCCGCGGTATCAGCAATATTCTCAGAGGCAGGGGAAAAGCCTGGCGAACCTGCCGCAGGTCCTGGGACGGGCGGCGGGTAGGACGCGTGCGCTTGCCCCCCGGCGGCGTTCGACGTGACGAACGCGGCGTCCGGCCCGTTGGCGTTATGCCAGCTGTCCGGACTGCCGGGGGCGGCAGCGTATCCAGGCGTGAGCGGCGAATCCTGCCCAGGCAGGGTCAATCCCGGATCTTCGTCGTCATCCATATTGTACCCGCGAGTGCGGGCACGCGCCACCACAATGAGCAACGCCAGGAGCGCCATCGGTCCGCTGCAGAATACCAGCGGGAAGGTGTAAAACGGGCGCAGCCACCATTCTACGTAGCGCTGATAGAGGGTCGGGCTGCGGAAGCTGATATCGACCGACCTTATTTCGCCGACCAGGCCGACGATGCTCAACAGCAACTCCCCGCTGTAAAAGGAGCCGCTCAGGGCATCCTTGGGCAGAGCCTTGCGGGCGATGAGGGTGACGGGGACCTCGAAGAAGCCTTCGTCATCGGGCTGTCCGCTGACTTCCACCGGAGGGACTTCGAGGTAACTTTCATCCAGCGTCATGACGCCGTTGCCGGTCTCTCCCGATGCGGCCATGCCGACGATTTCAACCACAAAAGGCGTTTTGCCGTTAAACCGCAGGAAGAGCGTGTCGGTCGTCTTTTCGCCGGCCCGCCCCAGATCGCCAAAATCGATCGCGCCGGCGACACCCCACTCCACGTCACGAATCTGGAGACGGAACGGCACTGTCGCCTCTGAGGACGGACCCGCGCCGGATGGGGGGTGCGCGGAGAGGACGTCGAAGTCCTGGCTCGGACCGGCCAGACTGAGGAGACCGTTACAGCTGCCTGCAGACATCGGCCCTTCGCTCTGCAGGCGAATCGGCAGCGCCCAGTTGGCCGGCTGCAGACCTTCCGAACTTTCGGAGCCGGCAGCGCTGTCGACCGCCGCATCATAGGGCTGCAGGTCACCGGCAGTGGCGGTGAGGCCGCTGCAGCTGCTTTCGGCCAATTCAACCGTCAGGCGAAAGGGGGTATCCCCGGTGTAGGCGACCGGCAGCAGGATCTGCTCGTCCAGCCGGAAGTTCGGTGACGTATCGTAAAGCAGCGCGCCGAAGTCGGCCTCCTGCACCTGGATGCGAGCCTGGGAGCGGGGAATATCGAGGAGCACAGGCAGCGAGGGGGCGGGGCGCACCTGGACCTCCATGGGCAGGCCGGCCGGACTGAAAGCCGACAGATTCAGTTGACCTTCGTATTGACCGGGCCGCAGCAGGTCGAGGCCGTCCACATGCAGGAGGGCGGTCTGTATACCGTTTTCGGGCACATCTACGGAAAGGTTTACAGAGGCCTCGCGTATGATTTCGCTTGTATCGGACCGGCGCAGGACAAGCGACGCTTCCAGCGTCCCGATCTCTTCAACCGTACTCGCCTGGACCGTTAGCGGCCACCCTTCCGGCGGCATCTTCGCCAGATCGATATCGGCAGGCAGGCCCTTCACATAGATCGCCGGTTCTACTTCCAAAAGCGTGCGCGCATAGTCCCCGAACCGGACACCATTGACGGTCGCCGTCAACAGGAAGAGCGCCTCGTAGTCACGCCCATCCTGGGGCATAAAGCCGTCGTCGGAGCATACATGTTCACCACAGTTGATCCGTCTGCGGTAGACAATATCGCCGCCGTCAAGGTCGGTAACGTAGACAGCGGCCTGGATATCCTCCAGCCGGATGCCGGGGCCAAAACCGACCTGAAGTTGCAGGCTGCCGTCCTGGAGAATTCCGGGATTGCTGGCGGAGGGAGAGAAGACCTGCGCCTTGGGCAGATCCGCCGCGGTGTGAAGCCGGAAGGTGCGCCGCAGCTGCAACGGTTCTCTATCTTCTCCCAACTGAATCATAACCTCTTCGACGCCGCCGGAAAGCTGCTGGACGGCGACCGTTCTGCCGCTGAGCGGGTCCTGACCCAGGAGTGGAATCGGCAGGTTGCCGTTGAGCATCAGCGGCTCGTCGGCGGCGGGCCCGGCGCCGGCAACGACGACGAGTGGCGATTTGCCGGCAGGAGAGTAGCGCGCTGAAGCGGTATTGCCCTGTACGCTGGGAGGCGGGAAGAGCAGCTCAGGATAGCTGTCGGCCTGGACGACGGCAAAGCTGCTCAGGTCGGTCGTTTTGGCCACCCATTCGCCTGCTGCCAGCGGCGCGACAGCGACGTTGAGATCGATGTTGCCGTCGGCGAGCAGGCTCTGTGTCGGCATGGGCGCGCCGTCCCGTTCGACAGCGGTGATCGCCGACTGCGGGCTTACAAAGGCGATACTACCGGCGCCATGCGCATTGCGAATCGAGATTGTCAGGTTGCCCTGCACATTGCGTTGGGTGACGACCGAGCGGTCCGACTTCATCTCGGCGAAAAGCTCGCCGAAAATAAGCAGAAGGTCCTGTGAACTCTTGGCCTCCCGCGCCAGCGGAGAGCTGGTTTTGAGAAAATCGCCGGCGCAGCCCGCATCGGGATTGCAGAGGATCACCGGGTAGAGCAGTGCGCCTGCGTCCTCGATCTGGGCCACGAGATTGGTGATCGTCGCCCTCTGGCCGGTGACCTGCAAAGGGGCGGTCGGCTCCCCGTCGGTCAACAACAGCACGTACTGGCTGCGATCAGGGTCGCCGTGAACCTCGAGCAGCCGCAGTGCCTCCTGCAACCCCAGGTCCAAGCGTGTGAAGCCGCGCAGCGTATACTCTTCAGGGGACTGAAGCGAAGCAGCCAAGCGGCTACGGTTTTCGGGGCTGCCGACCTCCTGCAGCAGGCTCATGGCGCCGACGCCTTCGGCGGTACTGTCGAAACGCAGAACGGCGATGCGGTCCTCGCTGTCGGCCAGATGGACCAGGAGACGGGCCGCGCTATAGCGCAGTTCGTTGGGGTCGCTGGGGGCGTTTAGTGTGGCGTCTTCACAAGGGGGACCGGCAGGCGGTTTGCCTTGCGGCCAGGGCCAGCAGGTGGCCATGCTGCCGGAGTCATCGAGAATGACGATTACGTCGATGGGGGCGGTTGCGGTCGTGGACTGACGCGGCAGAGCGGAATGGGCCTCGGCATGTGCCGGCGCGGCGGCACCCCCCGTTAACAACAGGAAGAGAATCCCGCATAGCAGACAAGCAGACACGGTCCAAAGCCGCCGGTCCCAGCCTTGAGAGAAACGGCGGACGAGCGAGGGCCGCTGGTAAACGTTTCCGGGCAGATGGCGCTCCTGACACCTGTGGCTACTGCACTCAAGCTACTGCACTGAGTCTAGCAACCGATCAACGCATTTCTGGTTCTACCAGTTCCAATGTAGAAGCAAACGCGCGCATCGGCTCCGCGTTCCCCTGCTGTGCCGGCAGGGATACAGTCCCCCACAGGTCAAACCCGCCGAACACCCCAAACCCGCGGTGTTCGGCGGCATAGACTTGCAGTGAGCGAAATGCGCGCGCATCGACTCCTATTCTATCTATCGAAATTGTATCACAGCGCAGATTGGCGCTACAAGAGCAGCGGCCAAGTCCGGGCGCCTATTTCCTGCTCCGGTTTGCGGGTAGTTGGCAACGGGCAGGATGCCCCGGAACCGGCATTGCGATTCTGAAAAAGTTCAAGGGGGTTACACTGGAGATGTGGTTGGCGAAGCCTTGCCTGCATGCGTTGTCCGGTGCCAGATTGCCGGCTTTCTGCAGAGGCGCGGGCCTGGGAGCCGCTGATGAAATGTGCGAATTGGGGTCCGAAAAGTTCGGCGCGGCTATTGGGCGATTTACCTACGATCCGCCAATGAAACGCAGATCCAAGATTCAGGTCGCGTTGCGATCCGCCATTCACGGCCTGCTGGCGACTCGACTGTGGATCACTTTCCTTGGCGCGACTCTGACGGATGCTGCAGGTTGAAGAAGGAGACGCTGGCTGGAATGGCGGGTGCGTAGCGGCCGCAATGCAGTGATTGCAAGGGGTGATGAAAGAGTTGGCGGTGGAAGAGTGGGAATTGGAAGGGCCCAACTGCAGGGGTTAGGGACTAGGGGATAGGGACCAGGGGAAAGGGACGTTACTCGTCCGCGACCGTTCACTCGTTCCGGGATTCTGACGCGGAACACAGGCAGGGACAGGAGCTAGTTAAGAACGTGCGGGGGCCGCGCGCCTGAAAATCCAAGCGCGGCCCCCGCGTGAGAAACCTTTTTTGGGACTGAATAACCGTTAGCCGTCGCTGTCCGTAGCTGAAATTTCGGCGAGCATCTGCGAGAGCGCGGCGACGAACTGGTCGGTGGGCAAAGCGCCGGGGATCAGCCGGCCCTCGCCGCCGGCAAGGACGACGAATGTCGGTGTGCCGCGAACGAAGGGCGCGCCGTCCTGCATGTCGCTCTGCACGGCCAGCACGGGCACATCCCCTGCCAGGCAGGCGGAGAACGCGTCGATATCCAACTCGTACTCAGCCGCCAATTCCATAAAGTAGTTTGTGTTGTCGGGGCGGGACCACTGATCCATATCGACGAAGAGGCGGTGATGGAATACCCAGAAGGCCTCTTGCTCAGCCGCGCACTCGGCCGCAACCGAGGCGGATATGGCAAACGGATGGATATTCTCGATGGGGAAATGCTTGAAGACCCACATCACTTCACCGTTGTTGACAAACACTTCATCCAGAATCGGTTGCGTTGTCAAGGCATGTTGGCTGCAGTAGGGGCACTGGAAGTCGCTGAATTCGACGATAACGATCGGGGCGTCGCTACTGCCCTTGTACATGTCGCCGGCCACCGTAAAACCGGGGCGGTCCGGGTCGGGCGCCAGGCCCTCGGCGGTCGCCCAGTAGGGCAGCCCGCCATCTCCTTGCTGCTGCTGTTGTTGTTGCTGCTGCGCCTGGGCCGCGCCCTGGGGCGTGCCGCCGGCCGCGATCGTCTCGATCCATTCGCTGAAAGTGTCGTACGGCTGCGCGCCGGTAAGAGAGAAGGCTTCGCCGGTCTCTTCAAAGACGATGCGGAAGCTGGGGGTGCCGGTGAAGCCGAGGGACTGGGCCTCTGACAGGCTCTCATTCACCCTTGCCAGCTGCGTTTCGCTGTTGGCAACGCAGGACCCGTACTGGGTGGGATCGGCGCCCAGCTCCTGCGCCAGTTCGGAAAAGAAGGACAGTGCTTCTTCGCGAGGCGCCCACTCATTCTGCGTGCGGAAGATCCTGTCGTGCATCTGCCAGAAGAGGATGATATCCTGCTCCCCGACACAGTTGGCGGCGATGGCCGCGGCCAGGGCGTTGGGATGTATCGAGGAGAGAGGCATATCGCGGAAGACGAATTTCACAACGCCGTTTTCTGCGAAACCGGCCAGGAGCGCTGGCTCGGTCTGGATCACATGGCGGGCGCAGAAGGGGCATTCGTAGTCGCTGTATTCGTAGATTGTGATGGGCGCATTCGGATCACCGCGGAAGGGAAATCCCTCTGCGGTAAAGCCGACAGGAACGCCTCGGTGCATGGCGGGCTGTGCGGCGCCGGCGGGGGCCGGGGCGACGGCCGGCGCAACGAGGTTGCCTTCGGCATCGGTCGTGCATCCCGCCACAAATAGAATGAGGACGACGAGGAAGGCGAGGAGGGTCAGGCGCGGCCCGTTTTTCTCTTTACCTGCGTCATTTACCCGCCTGGTGCGGCGCAATCGTGGGGCTTGCAAATTCATGGATCCTCCTTGAGGAAACTCCAGTTGTAGTCTGAGCTGTGGGCCAGCGATGCGCCCCGCCGCAGTTGGATATATGCGCTGCCACCTGTTTGGGTGAGCGCTTATACGACTGTCGTGATGTCAGCAAGAAATCATGGCAGTCGAGTGCATTCGGCTCGAACGTATGAGGCCCCCTTATTGTAAAGGCGGGAACGGGAGAGTACTAATCTGAAGAGGCGGTTCAAGAGGCTGGCTTTCTCCTCATCTTGTATGGCCAAGTTTGGCTGAAAACGCGGTTGCATCGTACTATGGACACTTTGGAAGAGGGTAGCCAACCCCTGCGGTCAGTAGTGCGCAACAAGTGGTGTGTAGACAGTGGTGCGCGAACAGCGTTGTCTGACCAGTATTGCCTAACCAGTATTGCCTGACCAGTTGACGGCGCCATCAACCTCCGTTGATCATGAAGGGCCGAAGGTGAGAGAAGGGCATGGACGACACGACCTTGTCAGCAGGTGTTGAAGCAGCAGAGGCGCCGCAGACCGCAGGAGATCGCAACCGCATAGAGGATGGTGGGCAAGAGACGGACGGCGCGCCGACCGTTGAGGGCGCCAGTACGCAGATGCGCCATGCCGCTCCCCTGACCGGGCATCTGCGACAACTGGAGGCGGAGGCGATCTACGTGCTGCGGGAGGTGGCGGCGCAGTTCGAGCGGCCCTGTCTGCTCTTCTCCGGCGGCAAAGATTCGATCGTATGCGCGCACCTGGCGCGCAAGGCCTTTACACCGGGGCGGATTCCCTTTCCGCTGCTGCACATCGACACCGGCCACAACTTTCCTGAAACGCTCGCCTTTCGCGATCAGCTTGTGAGCAAGCTGGGCGTTCGCCTGCTGGTGCGTTCGGTACAGGATTCGATCGACGCCGGGCGCGTGCAGGAGGAGCCGGACGCCGATCCCAGCCGCAACCGGTTGCAGACGGTTACGCTGCTGGACGCGGTGGCGGAGCTGCGAATCGACGCGGCCATCGGCGGCGCGCGGCGCGATGAAGAGAAGGCGCGTGCGAAGGAGCGCTTTTTCTCCCACCGCGACGGCTTTGGCCAGTGGGATCCCAAGAACCAACGGCCGGAACTATGGAACCTTTTCAACGGCCGCAAACTTAACAACGAACACTTCCGCGTCTTCCCCATCAGCAATTGGACCGAACTGGATATCTGGCAGTACATCGCCGAGCAGGCGATCGAATTGCCCAGCCTTTACTTCGCCCACGAACGGGAGGTAGTGGAACGGGATGGGATCCTGCTGGCGATTGGGGACTACGTCGCGCAGAGGCCGGGGGAAACTGTCAATCGTGAACGGGTGCGGTTCCGCACGATCGGCGACATGACCTGCACGGGCGCGTTTCGCTCCTCTGCGAGCGACCTGGCGGCCATCATAGAGGAGGTCGCCACAGCCCGCGTCACAGAACGGGGCGACAGGGCTGACGACCGCCGCAGTGAGGCCGCGATGGAAGACAGAAAGCGATTGGGCTACTTTTAGCTGCAGCCGACCGTAAACAATTGGCGGCCAAGTTACTGTCCACTGACCGCTGATCACGATACACTGGGATCTGTGATGGACCTACTACGCTTCTCCACCGCCGGCAGTGTCGATGACGGCAAGTCGACCTTGATCGGGCGGTTGTTGTACGACTCCAAAGCGATATTCGAAGACCAGCTGGAAGCGGTCGAGCAGGCGAGCGCGGCACGCGGCGACCCTTCGGTCGACCTGGCGCTGCTCACCGACGGGTTGCGGGCGGAGCGGGAGCAGGGCATTACGATCGACGTCGCCTACCGCTACACGGCGACGCCCCGACGCAAGTTCATCATCGCCGATACGCCCGGGCACATCCAGTACACGCGCAACATGGTGACCGGCGCCTCCACCGCGGAGCTGGCGATCATATTGGTTGACGCCCGCAAAGGCGTCCTCACGCAGTCGAAGCGGCACAGCTTCATCGCCTCCCTTTTGCAGATCCCCCATATCGTTGTCGCCGTCAACAAGATGGACCTGGTCGACTACAGCGAGGCGCGCTACCAGGAGATCGTCGCCGAATACCGGGCGTTCGCGGCCAAGCTCAACGTGCGCGACGTCGTGTATATTCCCATCTCTGCGCTGCACGGCGACAACATCGTGAGCCAGAGCCAGAACATGCCCTGGTATCACGGCGCAACGCTTCTGCACCACCTGGAGACGGTCAACATTGGCGCCGGCCGCAACAACGTAGACTTTCGGCTGCCGATCCAATTTGTGATCAGGGCGAACGGCGCCGCTGATCTGGACTTCCGCGGTTTCGCCGGTCAGATCGTATCCGGCCGCATTGCGGTGGGTGAGGAGGTGGTGGCGCTGCCGGCCGGGATTCGCAGCCGCGTGGCCGGGGTCCACCGCGGCGACGAGAGTTGCGAGCGGGCCGTTGCCGGCGATGCGGTCGTGATCACGCTCGAGGATGAGATCGACATCAGCCGGGGGGACATGCTGGTGCGCGTGCGCAACCTGCCCCACTCATCCAACCAGATCGACGCGACGTTGTGCTGGATGAGCGAAGAGCCGATGACAGTTCAGGGGCCGGTTGCCAATAGTTTCAGCGGCCAGTGGTACTGGCTGCAGCAGTCGACGCGGCGGGTGCGCGCCTCGGTCCAGGAGCTGAACTACCGCATCGATGTGGACACGATGCACCGCGAAGATGCGCAGACACTGCATCTGAACGAGATTGGCCGCGGGCAGATTGTAACGACCGAGCCTCTTTTCTTCGACTCGTACCAGATCAACCGCGCCACCGGCAGCTTCATTCTGATCGACCCCCAAACCAATAACACGGTGGCGGCCGGCATGATTCGGGACCGGGCGCGGCGGGTGAGCGAGCTGGTGCCGCAGCAGGAAGAGAAAGAAGCGCCTTCTCCGCGCACGGCTCGTTCCTCCAATGTGGTTTGGGAGCCGGTCGCGGTCACGCGGCCGATGCGGGAGGAGCAGAACGGCCATGGGGCAGCGGTGCTCTGGTTCACGGGGCTGTCCGGATCGGGTAAATCGACAGTGGCTAAGGCGCTGGAACAGAGGTTGTTTGCGTTGGGCGTGCGCACCTTTTCTTTGGACGGAGACAATGTGCGTCACGGTCTGAACAGCGATCTGGACTTTGGCGCGGCGGCGCGCGCGGAGAATATCCGCCGGGTTGCGGAGGTGGCCAGGCTGGCGTTTGAGCATGGCAATATCGTGCTGTGCACCTTTATTTCGCCCTATGCGGCGGACCGGGAGGCGGCGCGAACGCTGGCCCCCGAGGGCAGTTTCTGGGAACTCTTCGTTAAATGCGACGTAGAAATCTGTAAGGAGAGGGATCCCAAGGGGCTTTATGCGCGCGCCGAGCGCGGCGAGATTCCGAACTTCACCGGCGTCTCGGCCCCCTATGAGGAGCCGCTCCAACCGGAGATGGTGCTGGAAACGGACCGGCACAGCGTAGACGAACTGGCGCAACAGATCCTGGATGCGCTGGCACGGGCCGGGATCGTACCCGGTGGAGATAATTGACCGCCGGCATCTGCTGTTCGGCGGGCGATCGGTGGGATTGTTGAGAACTGCGATTGTAATTGGCGGCGGCATGGCCGGACTTTTTGCCGCTAACGTGCTCGCCGACCACTGCGAGCAGGTCACTGTCCTGGAGCGGGACGAGGCGTGGAGCCCCCTGTCTCGGCCCACCGATCACACAGCAAACACCAACCGCTTGCCACAAGCCGCCGGCCGGTCCGGCGTGCCCCAATCCCGCCATGTGCATGTTCTTCTTTTGCGGGGCGTGCAGGTCCTGCGGAAACGTTTTCCCGGCCTGGAGGAGGCGTTGCTGGCGCGCGGCGCTCCGCCGCTCAACTGGTTGAAAGAAACGGCCGCCCTGGCAGGCGGCAGCTGGTTACCCCGCTTCGATTCGAATCTCCTCGGTTTCAGTGTCAGCCGTGCCCTGCTGGAAGACCAGGTGCGCGAGCGCCTGCGCGGCCGCGGCAACGTTCAGTTTCGCACCGGCCACCGTGTGGTGGGGCTTAGTTCCAGCCGAACGCGGGCCAGCGTTAACGGCCGCCGGGAAAGCAAAAGCGGTGCGAACGAAGTCCGCGTGACCGGCGCGGTCTGCACGGTGGAAGATGAAACTGTCACCCTGCAGGCCGATCTTGTGGTCGATGCCAGCGGCCGTTCTTCGCGGCTGCCGAGCTGGCTGGAAGAGCTCGGCTACGCAGTGCCGCAGGAATCGACCGTCAATGGCGATGTAGGATACGCCACCCGCTGGTACCGGATCCCGGAAAACTGGCAAGCAGACTGGAAAATGGTGCTGCTCGCCACCCGTTTTCCGGATATCAAGGGGGGCGCGGTCGTTCAGCCGGTCGAAGGAGATCGTTGGGTCGTGACGCTTGTCGGTTACGCCGGGGATCACCCGCCGACGGACGAGGCCGGCTTCGAAGATTTCGCCCGCAGGCTGATCGGGCCACAGGTGTGGGAAGCGATCAGTGCGGCCGAACCGATCACAGGCATCGGGGGCTACCGGCGTACCGAGAACCGCTGGCGCCACTACGAAAAACTGAAACGTTGGCCGCAGGGCGTGATCGCGCTGGGAGACTCGGTCTGCGCGTTCAACCCGGTCTACGCCCAGGGCATGACGGTGAGCGCGCTTTCGGCGGAGCTCCTCGACGACTATCTCAGAAACTATTTTAGAAGAAGTGGGAACAGCAGAAAAGAAGGCCTGCAGAACGGGCCGCCCGCACTACCGGGTTTGGCCTTCCAGAAAAAGCTGGCGAAGATGCTGCAGACCCCATGGCAGCTGGCCACCAGCGACGACTTCCGCTGGGCGGGCCGCAAAGCCGGTGACGCCAGCATTGCAGATCGCTTCATGCACCGCTATATCGAGCACATGCTGGACCGCATCCACCGACCGGAAGTCTGTCTTACCTTCTTCAACGTCGCCCATCTGGTCAGTCCGCCGGCCTCCCTTTTTCGTCCCCGCATCGCGCTGCCGATCCTGAGGGATATGGTGAAAAACCGTTTCTTGCAGCCGGGCGCGAAGGCCACCAAAGGGCAGGAACCGGAAGCTACTTCGTTGTGACCAGGGGTGTCAGACTCTCCATTGTTCTGGGACCGATACCGGGGACCCGATCCAGATCTGCGACCGAACTGTAGGGGCGGTTGGCGATGATGGCGGCAGCTTTGGTGGGGCCGATGCCGGGCAAGGTGGCGAGCTCCTCGGCCGAGGCGGTGTTGACGTTGATCAGCCCCCCGGCCGGCGCGTTGCTTTGTCCTGATGGGGCAGCGGCAGCTGGCGGGACCTCCCCCGACACACCGGGCTGAGGCTGACTTGCCGGCGGCAAGGCCGACGACACGTTTGTGCCGGTCTGCGGTTGCGGCAGAGGGACATGAATCTGGGCGCCGTCGAAGACGTTCTCCGCCTGGTTCACCAGCGCCGGGTCGGCACCGGGCAGCAGACCGCCCGCTCTGGCTAACGCATCTCCCACGCGGGCGCCCGCCGGCAGTTCGACCAGACCGGGGTTGCGCACACCGCCGCTTACGAAAACGTACAGTGGGCCAGGTGTGGCTGTAGGCTGAGGCGTCGTTGTTGGCGCCGGGGTAGGCGGTGGGTGGAGCACGATCGCGGGCGGGGTCGGCCGGCGCAGAAGCCACATCAGGGCGCCGGAGATTGTCGCGCTCAACAGGAAACCGAGTAAGAATCCAAGGCCCATAAATCGCAAAGCCGTTGTTGCAGTTGTGTCTCTTGCCGCGCGTGGAGCATTTTCGGTAACCTGACTTCGAGTTGGTCGGGGTTCCAACTCAGTGCTCATATTAAGGTCTCCCTTATTTGGATCTATCTTGGCGCAAGTATCCTCTGTCGCCGCGGCAAGAGAGGACTGTACTGTTTCCTTTGTGATTGTCGTCGTGCGGCAGCTATCCGATTAACGGTCAGCGGCCATAGCTGAAATTCGCTTCAGCGCGTTCCGTCCGAAGATGGTCAGCGCCTGGTCGTCGTTCAAGGGGTGGAAGAGGCCGGGACGGACGTCGCGCAGATAGCGCTCCAATGGCAGGCTGCGGGACATGGAAGCCCCACCCACCACGCGGACTGCATGGTCGACAGCCTCGATGGCATTGTTGGTGACGGTAAACTTGGTGGCGATGATGGCAGGGGCGAGCTCATCCCGCCGCGCGTCGAACTGATCCCATTCGTTGGCGGTGTTGTAGAGGAGCGCCCTGGCCTGGAGCAGCAGCAGTTCAGCCTGGCCGAGGCGGCGCTGGATGCTCTCCAGTTCGGCGATCGGTTTGCCGAGGGCGGTGGGCACGCGTTTCGCGGCGTAGTCGGCTGCAAAGTCCAGGGCGGCCTGGGCTACGCCGAGGTAGACGGCGCCGACGGTGCAGATGAACCAGGCGTTGGCGGGCGCCTTGCCCGTTGTGCGGGGGCTGGCGGGGCCGCGGCCGATCATCTGCTCGTCGGTCACGCGGGCGTTGACGATCTTCAGATCATGGCTGCCGGTGGCGCGCATCCCAAAAGCGTCCCAGGTCTCGATAATTTCGAAGTGGGGACCGGCGGGGATGACGAAGCGGGCGACGTGGCCGCTGCCGTCCTGCAGCGCCGCGGGAATGATGAAATAGTCCATCTCGGGGCTGAGGCTGGCAAAGGTCTTGAGGCCGTTGATGAGCCACGCGTCCTTGCCATTTTCGCGGACCGGTTCGGCGGTTGTCTCGGGCAGGCCGCCGCGACTGGGGCTGCCCAGGTTGGGTTCGGTGGCGACGGAGTTGATGAGCGCGCCGCGTTCAACGGCGTCGCGGCAGACCTGGGCAAAGAGATGTTGGGGCCAGCTGCTGCGGTCTTCATCGACTGTGGCGCCGAGAACGGTTGCGACGGCCCCGCCTATCACCTGCACGTGCATTACAAAGCTGAGCCCGGTGCTGCCATCACCCTGCGCCAGCTTCTCCATCGTCAGGGTCGATTCGAGCAGATTGGCGCCCCAGCCACCGAACTCCTGCGGGACCACCAGGGCCGGCAGACCGACCCGCCGGATGTCTGCGAAGTTCTCGTGCGGGAAGGATCCGTCGCGGTCATGCTGGGCGGCCCGTTCCCGCAGCGCGGGGATCAAGCCGCTGGCCACGTCGATAAAATGCTGCTGACGTTCAGTTCTCGGGTAGAGCATATGACCTCCGAAACTGCAGTGGCGCGTGCGGTTTCCGACCGCTGGTCACATTTCAATATCCACTGGAGTGCCTGGCAATGCTTTTGGCGATGCGCAGAGCGTATTTTAACATAGTTCTGACGGGAGTTACGAGATTCGCTCGGGCTGATGCATCTCTCTTCCGGCGGGATACACAGGAGCCATCGGCAAGGGGATTCGATGAAGGATAGTCAGATACGGGTTCTGGTCGCCAAACCGGGGCTGGACGGCCACGACCGCGGCGCCAAAGTCATAGCCAGGGCGTTGCGCGATGCGGGATTCGAGGTGATCTACACGGGCATTCGCCAGACGCCCCAGATGATCGCCGAGGCCGCGTTGCAGGAGGACGTGGATGTCGTGGGGCTGTCGATCCTCAGCGGCGCGCACATGACGCTCTGCCCCAAGGTGATCGAACTGCTGCATGCCCAGGGCCAGGAGGATGTGCTGGTGCTGCTGGGGGGAATCATTCCGGACGAGGATGCCGTTCAGCTCAAAGCCGCCGGCGTGCACGCTGTGTTTGGGCCGGGCACGACCTCCGCCGAAATCATCGATTACATCCGAACCGCCATGGCCGGCGGCTAGCGGAGCAGACGCCTGCGAACGCCCGCAAGCCGGGGCCGCCTATGCTGTTGCCCGTGGTTGGCGCCTGAACGATCCACCGGCCGCGAACCACTTGAAACTGGCAACAGGTGTTGCCAATGCCCAAACCTGTTCCCACCCAGCAACTGATCAGTGACCTCCTCGAGGGGGACCGGCTTGCGCTTGCGCGCGCCATCAGCCGCGTGGAGGACGACGCGGCGGAGGCAGCCCGAATCGTGCGGGCCGTCTTCGCGCATACGGGCAGGGCGCATCTGATCGGCGTCACCGGCGCGCCGGGCACGGGCAAATCGACGCTGGTATCGGCGTTGGTCGAGAGCTACCGGGCAAGCGGCGTAACGGTGGGTGTGCTGGCGGTGGACCCGACCAGCCCTTTCAGCGGGGGTGCGCTGCTGGGGGACCGCGTGCGCATGACGGGCCACAGCGGGGACGCCGGCGTCTTCATCCGCTCGATGGCGACTCGTCGCGGGACGGGCGGCCTCGCCAAAGCGAGCGCGGACGCGATGCTGCTGCTGGACGCGGCCGGGTTTGACCGCATTCTTGTTGAGACGGTGGGCGCGGGCCAGGCGGAGATCGAAATCGCCAGCGTTGCCGATACGGTTGTGGTGGTGGAGGCGCCGGGCCTGGGCGACGAGGTGCAGGCGATCAAGGCAGGTCTGCTGGAAATCGCCGATGTTTTCGCTGTCAACAAGGCGGACCGTAAGGGCGCGGCGCGCACGGTCGCGGCGCTGGAGATGATGCTGGAGACGGGCGGCGCAGCGGCTCAGACCATCTTTCATCACGGGCAGCGCATGGAGACGGGCGCAGCAACTTCTGAAACCGAAGCTGGAGACGGATGGTCGATTCCGGTTTTGGAGACGGTGGCGGTCAGCGGCGGCGGCGTGGACGAACTGCGGGATGCGCTCGAGCGGCACCGGGCGTGGCTGGGGGAGAGCGGTGCACGGACGGCGCGCGAAGGCAGGCGTCTTGACCATATGCTGCAGACGCTCGTCCAGGCCGAGTTCTTGGCACGGATGGAACGGACGTTGTCTCCGGCCTTGCGCCGGGATCTGGTGGAGCGGATGCAGCGCCGGGAGACTGATCCCTACAGCGCCGCGGCAGATTCTATGAAAAAGCTATCGCCATAGGCCGCCCGATCTTTTGTGCTTCAGTTGGGTAGCAACAGTTGCCGCTGCACAGGCTTTTGCTGGAGACACGCAGCATGCGCAGTCATGAAGTCGAAACACCGGTTTGGCGTATCGCAACGCTCTTTCCATACCAGGGCGCCTGGAGTGAGCAGGAATACCTGGCGCTGGAGACCAACCGCCGGGTTGAATTCGATAACGGCTTTGTGGAGGTGCATGATGCACCGACCGACCAACACCAGGGTATTATTTCGGTCTTGAGCTTTGCCCTCTACCCGCTCGCAAAAGAGATTGGCGGGGTCTTACGAACGGCCGGGCTGCGGTTGCGCCTGTGGGATCAGAAGTACCGCGAACCGGATATCGTCTTTCTACGCGATCGCAACAGCATCTTGCGCCAAGAGAATTTCTGGGATGGGGCTGATTTGGCAATCGAAATCGTCAGCCAGTGCCTTGAAGACCGCGAACGGGATCTGGTGACGAAACGGATCGAGTATGCGCGGGCGGGCATTCAAGAGTACTGGATCGTCGATCCCGAACAGGAGACGGTTACGGTCCTGTCCCCGGGCGGCGACACCTACTTCGAAGAAGGTCTCTTCGGCCGCGGCGATGTGGTTACGTCTTCTCTTATGCCAGAACTTGCCCTGCCTGTCACGGGTATCCTGGACACGGATTAGGCCCACGCGTATGGGGGCCGAGTGTAGACGCAGTTGCTGTTGCCAGCCTCTTCAACCTACGCTTCCTCAACCTACGGTTCCTCAACCTACCCTTACTCAACAGCACACAGATCCAGTTCATGCCGCTGACCGCAGCAGCAGAGACAACCCCAAGCTCCTCTCCGCTTCAGATCAGTGCGTCGTCGTCCAGCAGGCCGCTGCGTGCAGCCCAAACCCCCATCTCCTGCCTGCTTCCCACGCCCAGTTTGCGCCGTATGGCATAGACTGCGTTGCGTACGGTCATGGGATTTTTGTTGCCCCGCGCCTCGGCTATCTCCGCGTACGACATACCCTGGGCGAACATCCTGAGCAGATCGCGCTCTCGGACCGTCAACCGCTGCAGTTCGTTGGGAGGAATGGGACCGGAACCGCCGCTCATTCCCGTGACCAGTTTCCTGGCCGCTTCTCCCTGCAAACGGAATTCGCCCTCGGCAACCTCCCGCACAGTCGAAAGCAGCATCTCCTTGCCGGAAAATTTTTGAAGATATCCCGTGGCTCCGGCATTTACTGCCTGCACAATCGCACTATCCCTGTTGGATGCGGTCAGCATGAGGACCCGCGTGTCCGGCAGAACCGCGGTTACGTCCCGGCAGGCTTCGATGCCGTCCTTGAACGGCATCACAATGTCCATGATGATCACATCAGGCTTCAATTCTTGCGCCTTGTCTACCGCCTGTTCCCCATCGGCGGCCTGTCCCACGACCTCGAATTCGCCTGACTGCTCCAGTACTTCCGCGATTCCCTCGCGAACGATGGCGTGATCGTCAACTATCATCACTTTAATCTTGTTTTCCGATGACACGCGCCGGCCTCCTCTCAACTGCTAATTGGGAACAATGCAACTCACGGTCGTGCCGTTACCGTTGGATTCGACATGCAGGCTACCGCCCATGCGCTCTGCGTCAGCCCGCATATTTCTGAAGCCGCGGCCGCGCACGGCGTAATCGTCCGGAAGCCCTGCCCCATCGTCCGACACCGACATCCGCAGATTCTGCTCTCCGAACTCCAGGGAGATCGTCACACTTTCGGCGTCGGAATGGCGAAAGGCATTGGTGAGCGCGTTGTGGGCGATGGAGAACAGTAGGCTGCGTTTTACGGTGGACAGTTGCGGTTCGACTCCGTACTGCGCCAACTCCGCCGGGATCGAGGTGATGACGGTGAAAGTGTCGGCGTGCGCTTCCAGGACTTCGCTCAGCGTGCTTCCGCTGAATATTTGCCCGCCGTCTATCGGGTGCCTAAGCGCCCACATGGTGGACCTGGTCAGGGACCACATCGCCTCAAGCTTCTTGACCAGTTCGGGGTTGGAGTTGTCCGCCTTCTCGATGGCGCCCTCCAGACCCAGTCCCAGCGTATAGGCCGATTGCGCGGTCGTGTCATGGATGGTCTGCGACATTTCGAGCCGCTGCCGCTGTAGCTCCCGCTCGCGCGCAACCGCTTCCAGCCTCCTGATCCGCTCCGACCTGGCAACCAGACTGACCGTTCCCACCACGGCATACATGACGGCGATCCTGGCAATCAACGCCTTTTCGTCTCTGGCGTCAAGGTCGAGCCCTTCCCCGGCGGTCAGGCTCACGACAGTGTAGAGGATGGCGACCAGAGTCACCCACGAGAAACTCATCCTGAACGAACTGAAGAACACCGCGAACCAGGCCAGGGCGGGGTAGTAGAGCAGGTAGAAGAAAAAATGGCTGAAGCCGCCGCCGATCACCATCGCCAGCGTTATCAGGACCACATCCGTCGCACCGATCGCCAGCATCAAGTGCAATGTCAGATTACGGCCCGAACGAAGGCGGTAGTGAAGGTAGAAACTGAACGCGACCAGAACAATAAAGCATAGGATATAACCCGTATACGTGGAAGGGTCGAATGCAGGTCGGTAGACCAGCTGAAAGACGCAGAGGGCGCTGATGAACCACCGTAACCAAAGGGATATTGTTGCCGGGTAACGCAACTCGTCAGGGCCGACTTCCCTGAATTCCCAGCTGCGGCCAATCAGAGCATCGACTGCTGCCGTCAGGAACCCTTGGACCGCAACGCCTGGATTTTGATTTCTCGTACGCGGCTGTCGAGTCATGCCGATACCTTGCGAACTGCCCGACGTATTTGTTCTTCCCCCTGAAAGATCACTTTGCCCAAGAGTGGATGCAGACCACTCACTCCTGCACTTTCGGATCCCGTTGCTACTCTGCCCCGCTCGAGGCAGGCGTCAAAATGAGGGGATTTGGCTGAGCGCTCTCTGCGCGATTCTCGCCCCAAGACGAGAAGAGCACTGGATTTAAGATATTCCAATCTTTTCGAAAAGTGCAACGCAGTAAGACTATCGCTTCAAAGTGCTTACAGAATATAACTTTATGAAATGAAAATTGACAAGTGTCATTTGTACCAATAGGAGCGTTGGCGTACTTTGCGGCGCTTTTGAAAGTGCACTTTATGTCCCGGATCTCCAGACATTGTAAGTCCAACTGTCAAGATTTCCAGGTTGAAAGTACGCTGATCGGGGCATCACTTTCGGTTATCAGCGGGAGATCGACAGCAGTCCAATCGCTGGCGCTGGCAAGTAGTCGTATAGACTCTGTGGCGACGGGGAGGGTGAAGCAAGTTGGACCAAGTTTAGCTGCCAGAGACAGCGTCGTCTGCCGCCGTTTGGGGGACAGCTGTGAGCCAGGCCAGCGCAGCCTTTTCAGCTTCCTGCTGCGCGCGCGGGAGATCTTCAATCGTGATGACGCGACCCGGTTGGAGGAAGAGAAACGAGACTTCCTTTACGTTGACGCCGGCCGCTTTACTCAAGGCGAGGGCGTAGGCCCCGCCTTGCAGACGGTATCGCGCCTTCGCCTGCTCGATCTCATCTTCGGAGCGGACGGCGTCGGTCTTGTAATCGACGATCACGAAGCCGTCTTCTTCCTCGAATAGCAGGTCGATAAACCCCTCGACGATGCCGTCGCCGACGGGGCCGGCCACCGGCGCCTCGCGCCACCAGCGCTGCGATGCCAGCGCGCGCTGCACGAGGTCGTTATTGAGGGCATGGCGCACGAGACGCGCGATCTCACCGGATTGCTCCTGCACCCCTTCGGCCGCGGCTTGGGCCTGAACGTTTTCGTCGAGGTCGCTGCCCGTGCGCAGATCGACAACCTGCAGCACGGCGTGAACGGCGCGGCCGATGTTGGTGCCGGCGCGGCCGCGGCGCCAGGGTTCGTCGGGGACATCCTGTTCCTCTTTCGCTTCCTGGGCGAGACGGGTAGCGGCGGCGGAGATGGGGCGACTGCGGACCGCGAAGAGTTCGTTCCTCTGTTGTTGCCAGTGCTGGCGCGTTTCGGGGGTGTCATCGGCGGCGGCGGCCTCTTCGCCGGCGGAAACCGGGGCGCGCGGCGCGGCGGCGGACGGTGGATCGAATCGCTGCCAGAGATGGTCGGCACCCTGCATATACTCTTCGATGCGGGCGGCGGCTGACTTACTGCCGCTCTTGTTGCGGTAAAGGCTGACGATGAGGTGATCGCGCGCACGGGTGGCGGCAACGTAGACCAGCCGCACGCGCTCCTCTTCCCCGCGCGCCTTTTCGAAGTCTGCCAACTCCTCGTATCCGGCCGTCTGCAGGGAGGCTTTGACCTCGATGCGGCCGCTCTTGCGATCGAACAGCACAGGATCGAGATTGGGGTTTCTTGCCGCGTTAAGCCCGGCAAGGAGAACGATGGGGAACTCCAGCCCCTTGGCGGCGTGGACGGTCATCACGCTGACCGCACCGGCATCGGACTCACGGACGACCGTTTCGCGCGCTCTTGCCTGTTCTTCGCGCTGGCGGTTCGCCCAGGCGAGAAATGCGCGCAGAGAGGCCTCGCCTGTGGCGGCGAAGGCGCGGGCGCGGTCGATGAGAAATCCGTAACGCGTCCAGCGCCCGCGCCACTGCCATTCATCCAGAGCCAATTCCCGGAGCTGCCGCGCACGCACGAACTGCTCGATGAGCGCGGCCGGGGCGATCCATTTGCGGCGTTCATGAAATTCTGCCAGGACCGCCAGCGCGTCGGCGACGCAGCCGCACGGGGGGCTATTTTCTGCAAGGTAGTCGAACCGGCCGCCCTCGTCGACGAAGTTGAGCAGGTCGGCGTCGGAGCAGGCGAAGGCGGGCGAGCGCAGCGCAGCCACGACGGAGACAGGGTCGGTCGGGTCGTCGATGGCGGCGAGACAGTTGAGGAGGTCGCGCGCCTCCTGCGTGTTGTAGATGAGGGAGGCGCTTTCGAGCCGGTAGGGGATGCCAGCGTCTTCGAACGCGATCTCAAGTGCGTCGAAGCCTGTGCGACGCGGCATCAGAACGCAGATGTCTTCATAGGCGGCGGGTCGGAGCGCGCCGTCTTCCTCCTCCGAACGCACCTGCCAGCCCTCTTTGATCGCCGTGCGGACGGCAGTGGCGATAGCGTCGGCTTCGCGGCGGCGCACGACTCCCATATTGCCGTCGATTTCTCCGCCCATGTAGCGGACAGTGGGAGACTCGCCTTCCTGCGCGACGGCAACGAGGGGGGCATAGTCGGCCTGGGCTTCTCCCTGCATCCACTGGTTGAAAACATGGTTTACCCAGTCGATGACCGGCGGTTGGGAGCGGAAGTTCTGTTGGAGCAGGACGCTGGCTCCGCCGACCGCCTCTCGCATCTGTTCGACCTGCTGAATATCGGCGCGGCGGAAGCGGTAGATCGACTGTTTGGGGTCGCCGACGATGAAGAGTTTGCCGGCGGCGGGCTGCACATTGTGCCAGTCCTGGGGGCGGTCGTCGGGGTTGATACGATCGGACGTCTCTTCGGCCAGGAACATGGCGATCTCGGCCTGCAGCGGGTCGGTGTCCTGCACTTCATCGATGAGCAGGTGGGTGTAGCGTTCTCGAAAGTGATCGCGTGCGGAAAGATCCTCCCGGAGCAGATCGCGGGCGAGGACGAGCATGTCGAGAAACTCGACTACGCCGGCGTTTTTGCGGGCGGAGGCGTAGTCGAGCGCAAAGCGCCGCAGCAGGTCGAGCACGGGCAGAAGCTCGGAGGCCTGCTCGTTATCAGCGTCCTGGGAGTGGGACACATCAAAGGAGGCGCCGGCGAGCTGGTCGTGGTTTCTATGAAAACTGACCGCTATCGTACGCAGGTGGCCGAGGGTCAAGCCTGCTTTCAGGGCAGGGCCGAGCGCCTGCTGTGCCTCGGGGTCGTCGAGGATAGTATCCAGCCACGCTGCCCAGCGGTCTTCGAATGCGATCTCGGCCTCGATCTCGTCGCGGATGGTGAATCCCGGCGGCAGACCGGCTGCCAGCGGGCGCTCGCCCAGGAGGCTGCCGGCGAAGCTGTGCAGCGTCTGAATGGAGGCCTGGTCCAGCTCTTGCAGGGCCTGCTTGCACAGTTCCCGCTGGGTCTGGGGCAGGTCTTGGTTATCGGCGGCCTTTTCGAGGCTCTCAGCGATGCGGGTGCGCAGCTCGGCAGCGGCCGACTCGGTGAATGTAATCGCGGCGATGCCGCCCAACTGCGCCCGTCCGGTCTTGATGAGGGCGATGACGCGGTCGACGAGACTGCGTGTTTTGCCGGTGCCGGCGCCGGCCACGACGACCATGTTTTCGTCGAGGCGTTCGAGGATTGCGTCTCGTGCCGGCTGGTCGGAGAGGGTGCTCATCGGCTTGCCTCCTCTTCGGCCATGGCTACGTAGGCGGACAGGCGTGGATCGTTGCTTTTGCGCTGCCAGTGCCGCTCGCGGCGGGTGGGGCAGAGGTTCTTGAATTCGCAAAAGCGGCAGTTGCCGCCGTCCTTGCCCGGATTGGCTGGGAAGAGGCCGGCGCCGATGCCGTCGGTAATTGTGCCGACGACAGGGGCGAAAGCGTCAAGGATCTCGTCGAGAGGCGGCGGTTTGGGGGGGCGGGTCTTGAAGTTGCCCTTTTCGGTCACGAACCAGTAGGCGACCTCTATGTCGACTTCGTCGCCGAGCAGCTGACGGGCGGCAAGACCGTACACGGGGAGCTGGAGGAGTTTGCCGCGCTGGACGGGGTCTTTGTTCATGTTTGCGTAACTGCCCGTACCTCCTGTCTTGTAGTCGAGAACGAGGGCGGTGTCGCCGGACGGGGAGAGGTCGATGCGGTCGATAAAGCCCCGAAAGCGGAGCGTGCCGGTCTTGGCACTCGACCACTTGACGGAATCGAGCGGCGTTTGATTTTCGTTCCTGGAGAATCCGAAGGCGTTCTCAATGGCGTGGGGAGATACGCCATGCTTTTTGCGAAGTTTGGCGTCTTCCTTTAGAAATCTTTCCAGGTCGCTGCGCATTTCGCCTTTGGCCAGCTCCCAGAGGAGCGGTTTGCCGGTGACGCCGCTTTGCTCGGCCTTCTGGAACTCCTCTTCGGCTATCCTGAAGAGTTGGCGGCGGTGGTCGTCGGTCCAGGGTTGGTCGGGCGGCGGGACGGTACTCTGCTCTTGCGCTTCTTTGATGTAGCGTTCCAGGATCGCATGCAGCAGCGAGCCCCGCTCCAGGGCCGAAATGGTGGCCAGATC
Source organism: Caldilineaceae bacterium (assembly GCA_958295845.1). Taxonomy (GTDB): domain Bacteria; phylum Chloroflexota; class Anaerolineae; order Caldilineales; family Caldilineaceae; genus Bin5. The sequence goes on along the minus strand of OY282376.1, from coordinate 483,756 downwards.
CTCCGGTTGCTCGGGCGCGGCGATGCCGAGCACGTTGGAGAGGAAGTAGCGGAAGGGGCAGGTTGCCCAGGTCTGCAGCCGCGTCGGCGAGAAGAATTCACGGTTGGAAAGGCCGATGCGCCCGGTTGGAGAGATTGCCGACGTGAGGTCTCCGTCCCAGTGGGTCAACGGCGCGGCGTTTCTGGCCCGCTGCATTTGCAGGGCGCGGGACAGAACGGCTACGGAATGGGCGAGATGATGGGCGCCGATCGGGTTGCCAAGCTGCCGCCACTGGGACAGGCGGTGGAGGTCGTAGTCGTGAATATCGGCGGGCTGCGATGCTGAGACGGAGTCGATACCATGCTGGGCCGAAACTACCTCGTCAAACCAGGGCTGTTCTCGCAGGGAGGCGAGGTCACGCGAGCTGGAGAGCATCGTGGGATGGACGGACGCGCCGTACAGGTGGGAAGCCTGTTCGAGAAACCAGCGGGACGGGTGTTGCTCGCGCTGGGCGATGTTGTTGCCGCGGGCGAAGGTGAGCACGCGGGTGCGTCCGGCGGCTACGGCGGCGAGGTAGTCGTATCGTTCGGCGGCGGTGGACGGGGGCGGCAGGCCCGCTTGTTCGCGTTCGCGCTGCGGCAGCAGAGGGTCGTCGGGGCGGCGCGCGGGCACCCGGCCTTCGACCATGCCCACGAGGTATGCCCTGTCGAAGCGCAGGCCGGCGGCAAGCCGGACGGGGCCGACGAAGAGGCCTTCGCCCAGCGCGCCCGCTCTTGCGGCGGGTCGGCTGAGGGCCTGGTCGAGCGCAGCCCGAAAGGCGTCCAGGCCGGCTTCGTCCTCCATTTCGTCGAGAATTGCCAGCTCCTGCAGAGCGGTCAATAGGGTGTCACGGTTAACTTGCTCGGCAGATGGGAGCGAACTTTCGTCAAGGTATTGGTCCAGGAGATCTTCGGTCAACTTGGCGAACACCGCCCATCGTTGGCCGTCATCTAAGCGCGTGAGGGATTCATGCAGCCTGAGCATAAAACTCCGCAGAGCCCACGCTTCAGCGGCGGTCTGCTCCAACTTCGTTTGCTCGCCCTCGGACAGCTCCTCGCTGTGGCTTGCGGCCGCGCGCTGCTGGCTGGCGGCGTAGTGTCTCAGGCGGTCGCGCCACTGTTCGATTCCGGCGACGACGCCTGCTTCGCGGGAGATAGCGTCCCAGCGCGAGGGGCTAAACCCGGCCGATTGGGTCTTGACCGGACAGGAGGTGAGCCAGCGCATGACGTCTTCCCTGGGCAGGTTGCTGCCGGCGAGATCGACGAGGCCTTTGAGGGTGCGCCCGACCGGGGTCGCGGCAAGCAGTCCCGTTGACGGGCCGGCGATGGGGATGTGGGCCTCGGACAGTTGCTCTGCGATGAGCGCGGCATAGGGTTCGCGCTGCCAGTAGAATATCGCGATGCGGTGGAAGGGCGTGCCGGCGTGCGCGGCGGCTGCGATCGACCTGACGACGCTGCGCACTTCTTCGCCGGTGTCGGGGGCGACGAGTAGGTGGTCTGGACGCGGGGGCGGCGGCGAGGAGGCAGGCAGGGCAGCAGCGTTGGGCAGGATTTCGTCGGCCTCGGCATCGCCGGTGGCGGCCAGGATCGTCGTGCAGTTCCACTTGTCGCTCAGGGCGTCGAACAGGCGTTGCTCGGCGGGCGTTGGGGTGCGCGGCAGGTAGGCGATGATGGGGCCGAGCGCGGTGAGGGCGGTGGCGGCGCGACCGGAACGTACAGCGGCGGCGGCGGCTTCTGCGAGCGCTTCGCGGTCGTAGTGTGCCTCGGTGTGGTCGCAGTAGCGTGCGTACAGCCGGGCGATTTCGGCGGACATGCCCCCGCGTTTTGCGAGCGCGTCGAGGGCGGCGGGAGCGGCGCTGCGCAGGTCCTGGAAGGTGGAGCGCAGGCTGGCGTGGAAGGAGGGATGGGCGCGAAAGGGTTTGAGTTCGCCTGCGGCCTCTTTGGCGGCGCGGCGGACGGCGGCGAATTCGATGGCGGGCTTGAGTGGGCGCTGGCCGGCGGCGGCCAGGCTGGACGCTCCGAGCAGTTCGGCGACGCGAGCGAGGGGCATGAAACGCACGTTGACGAGGCCGCGCCTGCCGATGTCGCGGCGGAGGTGGAGCCCTGCATATGGTGTTGGCACGACGACGGTGACGGGTGCGAAGGGGTCTTCGGTCTGATGATCGCGTAGGAGGCGTTCTAGATGCTCCTGCGCCTGTTCGATGTGTTCGACAGAGGTGGGGGATTGCTGCATGGTTCGTGTCTCCATTGGGGGGCGTTGGGCACGCGGTCGATCTGCTATCTTCCTGAGTATACGCCAGGATACGCGGTGGCGGCACATAATCGCGGGGGGAAGAGGGAAGGGCGCTTTGATCAGGCTGTTGGCGACACGGCGCGGTTTGGCGCCCAGAAGATCACGGTGGTACCGTTGGATTGGGATGCCTTCCTTTATTAGAGTGATAATCGTCGGAGTCGACAGGGGACAAAGCCAACATGACCACTAAGAACAGTAGCATCGCGACAGGTGTCAATGTTGCGCTGCTGCGCGGGATAAATGTCGGCGGTAAGAACAGGCTGCCGATGAAGGAACTGGCTGCATTGTTCGTGGATGCGGGTTGCGAGGACGTTCGGACCTATATTCAGAGTGGGAATGTGGTATTTCGAGTGGGGCCCACAGGGGGAGAAGAGATCTCATCTGTCATCAGTACGTCGATCTTGAGTCGCTTCGGGTATCGGATTCCCGTGGTTACGCGGACGGCCCGGGAGTTCCAGGAGACCGTGCGGGCAAATCCCTTCCTGGATGCCGGTGCGGAGACGGATAAACTGCATGTCATGTTTTTGGCGGAGCTGCCCGACAGCGCAAGCGTTGAAGCGCTTGACCCGGAGCGCTCGCCGGGCGACGAGTTCGCGGTGATGGGTCGTGAAATCTATCTGCACTGCCCGAATGGTGTTGCGCGCAGCAAACTGACGAACAGCTACTTCGACTCCAGACTGTCTACGACCAGTACGTCACGAAACTGGAGGACGACGCTGAAAATTCTCGATCTAGCGACAGGCGCCGGGTAGGGAGCTGAGCCGAAGTCAGGGCTGTTCCAGCAAACTGGATTCCCTGCAGCATTCGTTTCCCAAGGCGACCTTGTGTGACGACCCGGCCACAAATTGCCTGTTGCAATAGTGCAAAAAGGTGCATGCAAGACTCCGCCCCAGGTTCATTACTGCCCACCCGCGCAGGAGGTGAGAGGTGTTCAAGGAACACGAGCAGATTGTGCTCACAACCGATGTCGTCGGTGACGAGGAGGAAGAACTGAAGTCAGGCGATGTCGGCGCTATCATCCACATCCATCCCAATGAAGAAGCCATTGTTGTGGAGTTCATGTCCTTGGATGGCGAGACTGCGGCGATCGCCACCGTGCTGCCGTCACAGGCACGTCCTGTAACCAGCGCGGACTTGACACACGCGAGAACAATGCCTGCGGCGGTCTGACACGCCGGGCCTTACGTGTGAATTTATGCGCTGGGGGACCGTGCAGGAAAGCCTGCCGACCCTGACCGCCCAACTGAAGTGATTTGACATCCTCTGTATCCGATCAGGACTTAATTCAGTAGAATCCACCTGTCGCAGGCCCGCCGCTTCATCGATATCGGCTGCAGTTGCTCTGCGCCACGGCTGAAGCTGCCCGCGCCAAGACCAAAGAGAGAGGATTGAGTAAACGCTTTGGCACTCGCAGCGTGATTCTCACTCCTCTTCATTTTCTTCCTGCTCCTCTTCACTTTCTCGTTGCTCCTCAACCTCCACTTCTTGCTCTTCATCCTCCAAAACGTCAAGTTCGGTGCGGAGTTCGGTCAACTCCGTCTCTAAAGCTTGGATACGCGTCACCAGATCCTCGCGGCGGCGTTCATTTTGTTCGCTTTCTCGCGCCGCTGCTTCGGCCTCCTCGTCGACCATGCTGGTGTCCTTGCGGATGGCGAGCAGGTGGACTGCCCAGAAGGCGGCGGCGGTGACGGCGCGCACGAGCCCATCCAAGGTTTCGGCGGCGAAGAAGTCGGCGTTGGGGTCGCCCAGGGCCCAGAGGAGCAGGCGGTAGACGACCTGCGCCAGCTCGAACAGGATCAGGAGGGCGCCCACCAGGGCGATGCCGTACAAGTAGACGCGGCGGGGCCAGGATGCGCGCTCCTCGCGGCCGGCCTCGTTGTCCTGCTCGGCGACGCGCTGGGCGGTGCGCCAGTGCAGTGACCAGACGGGGGCGCCGACGGCGATGAGGCTCACCCCCGAGGCGAGCTGGTGGGCGCGAAAGCCTTCCTCAGCCGAAGCCCCGCCGATGATGGCCAGGTCCAGCAATCCCCGCAGCAGATCGACCAGCCCGATCCATAGCAGAAGCAGGCCGGTGGCGGCGACGGCGTAGTAGTAGAGACGCCGCACGAATTCGCTCTCGCGCGATTCGCCGTAGCGTTGCGCCTCGGCGGACACCTGCAGCCAGTGCCAGCGCCAGGCGAGCACGCCGACCGGCAGCAGGCCGAGGGGCGTGGTCAAATCGTCGATGTCGATGTCCCCGGTATCGACCCCGCCGAACAGATACAGGACCCCTAGTCGCAACAACATCGCCAAAGGCACCAGGGTAATCGCGGCCGCCAGAACCGTGGCGCCATAGAGGTAGAGACGCCGCAGAGCCAGGCGGCCTTCCTCGGGCCGGGCGGTCATCAGACCATTCCAGTAGAGAGTGTTCAGCCGCCAGGCCAGTCCGCCGACAAGAATGGCGGCCAGCGAACCGGCGAAGCCCCGCTGCCGCCAGCCTGTGCCCACAGTCTCCAGGCTGGCTTTGCCGAACGGCTCGAGAATGATGCGCCAGACGAGGTTGAGGGCGTCGGCGGCGCCGGTAAGCAGCAGGCCAAGCCCTACGAGGCCGGCGATGAGTTGAAAGAGGCGCCGCCAGGTGCCGGCCCAGCCCGACTCGGCGCCCAGGTCGCCGTCGGCCTGGAGCAGACGGGCGAAAAACATGGACAGCGTTATGTGGACGCCGGCGTGGAAAAAGTATGCTACCCACCGGCCCGGTCTCAGTTCTTCCTGCGCGGGCGCGGCGCCGAGGATGAGTTCGAGGCTGCCTTCGATGATGTGATAGAGGGAGCGGGCGCTGACGTATGCCGTGGTCGCGAGCACTGCGTAGAGAAACAGCTTGCGTAAGCCGGCGCGCGACTCGCCCGGTTGCGCAACCAGGCGGCGGATATAGCGCCAGTGGATGAGAAAGATGGGCGCGCTGACGATCAGGAACCCGCCTGGACGGGCGATGGCTCTTTGCACTGAGTCGGCGGCGGAGACGCCCAGAATCCTTTCGTCGGTAATCCACTGCTGTACCAGAACGTCGATCAGGTCGTAGGCGGCAGCCAGCCCGGCGATCAGACTGATGAAGGCGATGAGATAGAGATAGAGGCGGCGGATCATCGCCAACCTTGTTGTTTCTGTACGTGTCTGCTCAGTCATTGTTCACGCTCTCACAAGCGAGGAGAGAGGAACTGCAGGGGAGAAGAGAGTGAAGTGTTCACTCAGTCCTGCCCTTTTTTCGCTCACGCCTCGGCGTTTGGCCTCAATGGATGATGTCGTCAGTGTCGATCTTCCACGCATCATCCTCGCGCACCAGGGGAACTGTGCGCCGGTAGGTTGATGTGCCGCTGTCAAACAGGCCGCCCTGGTGGTAGTTGTCGATCGCGACGGTGACATATGCCTTGTCGCCCTCTTCGCTAATGTCCACATCCAAAATGCGCAGCCGCCGCGCGGTGCGGCCGGAGTCGTAATAGTTGAAACGCTCGCGAAAGCGTACATTGTCTTCATCTTCGACAACATCCCGGGAGTAGTGGCTCATCGCGACGTCCGGCTCATTGCGCACGGTGGCCAGGAAGGCGTCGTGGACCACCGCCTCGGGCGTGTCCTCGTTGAGATAGTCGGCGCTCTGCGAGCCGCGGCCGCCGGAGAAGGCTATCGTGATGACAGCGCCGACGACCAGGAGCAGCACGCCGAGAATAATGCCCAACGTAAAGCGATCGATTTTCATGCCCATTGGTACGCTTCCTTGTCACTCATCCGTCTACTCGAAACCGGTCAACTCAAAGGTGGCCTGGGAACGTCCGTCGATGAACTTCACGACGGGGAAGGGGGCGGTCTGGGCCACCCACGCTTTGGTGGTGCGGTCGTTGGCCTTCAGCTCGACGACCCAGGTATCGAAGGGGCCGGCGGGCACGGTGACGCTCTCGCTGCGCCGCACCTGCAGGGCCACCCGCTCCATCTGGCCGGCGATCGGCAGGAAACTGTTGATGCGGGTGGCGTAGCCCTGCGCCAGCGGCAGCGCGCGCATGATCAGCAGCAGTGTGCGCTCGTCGCGTATATCGGAGGGCACCTGCACGCGCTGATAGACCTTGGCGCCCTGGCGATTTGTAAGCGCGATGTCGACCTGGGCGCCTTCGAACTGCGTCTCCACCACCTGTTTGCCGCCGCCGAATGTACGGACGAGATGGCTGTAGACCGGGCGATAGCCGACCGGCTGCATCTCGATCGTTGCCTGCTCACTCACGCCGGCGTCGATGATCTCGCGGAGCAACGTCCAGCCGCCATCCTGCGCCAGCCGGTCTACCTGGAAGGTGGCGGTACCGACGATGCGTCCCTCGCGGTTGGTCACCCGATAGGCGCTGGTTTCGCCGTCGGCCCAGACCGGCTCGCCAAAGATGAGCGGCTGTGGTTGGGCTGAACCGCAGGATAGAATGAAGAAGAGAGAGAAAAGAGAGAACACCTTCGCGAGTGCGGAGGGGGTGGAGATTGACGGGCGGCGTTCACTTTTCACTTTTTGCTCCTCACCCCTCACTTCCCGAAGTTTCACTCCCCGCTGCCGGCCCGCTTCTCCTGCATCCATTTGACCGCGGCCGCTGCCAGCGCGGCTGCTCCGATCGGCAGGGCGTCCTCGTCCATGCGGAAGGTGGAGGTGTGGACGAAGTAGCGCTGGGGCCAGTCCGGGTTATGCGTTCCCAGGCGCAGGAAGCTGCCCGGCGCGGCCTGCGCCATGTAGGCGAAATCTTCGGCGGCCATCACCATTCCCGCCTGCGGCGCGTTCTCTTCGCCGAGGAACTCGGCGGCCGCGTCCAGGGCAATCTGCGTCGCCTCGGGGTCGAGAACGGTGGGCGGATAGCCCTTCTTGATCGTCAATTCAAAGCTGCCGCCCATGGCTTCGACGACGCCGCAGGCCCGGCGCAGCTCGTCTTGCAGCAGCTGGCGCGCGTCCGGCGAGAAGCTGCGAATCGTACCGTTGAGATAGACGCTGTCGGGGATGACGTTGTTCACGGTGCCGCCGTGAATCTGGCCGATGGTGATGACGCCGGGTTCGAGGGGGTCGAGGCGGCGGCTGACGATGTGGTGGATGGCGTGAACGGCGTGTGCGGCCAGCACGATCGGGTCGTTGGCGACCTGGGGGCGGGCGGCGTGGCCGCCGGCGCCGCGTACGGTGATTTCGAACTCGTCGGCCGACGCCATCAGCGGGCCGGAGCGGCTGGCGACGATGCCGAGATCCTTGGTGGGATCCACGTGGATGCCGAAGACTGCGTCGACGCCTTCGAGCGCGCCTTCCTCAACCATGCGGATGCCGCCGGATTTGCCTTCGTCGTCGGAGGCTTCTTCGCTGGGCTGGAAGAGCAGGCGCACGGCGCCGGGCAGGCGACCCTCGTCGGCCATCTCCTTGAGCAGGGTGGCGGCGCCCATCAGCATGGCGGTGTGGGCGTCGTGGCCGCAGGCGTGCATGAGGCCGGGGCGCTCGCTGTCGAAGCTGCTGTTGTTTTCTTCCTGGATCGGCAGGGCGTCCATATCGGCGCGCAGCCCTACGAGGGGTCCGCCGCCGCCTTGGATATGACCGACGACGCCGGTCTTGGCCACTTCCGTCTGCGTCTCGATTCCCAGGTCCAGCATTGTCTTGTTGACGAAGCCGGCGGTGCGATGTTCGGTGAAGGTCAGCTCGGGGTACTTGTGAATCGTGCGGCGCCAGGCGCTGATTTTGGACTGGATGGCTTTGGCGCGCGTATACAGTTCTGCGCTGGTAATTGGTGTGTCGTTTGACATCGGTGCGCTCCTGTTCGAGCATTTTTTGCGCTCGCCGTTTGCGAGAGGACGAGAGCGGTTCGGGTGCTGTGGGCGGATATTCGGTTTGGGGTACCTGTCATTTCAGTGAGCCATCGTGCTGGGTCGCGTAGCTCTTTACTTAATTATACTACGTTTCTACGTCTTTGGTTTCGCCTGGGTCCTCGGTAGCGCAGTCCAAATGGGGGCGAGAAAGGGCACCCACGAGGGGTGCCCCTACGCTAATTGAGCAGAGGCGGGGAAGGAAATTGCACAGTGGATGTGTAATTCCAGGGCTTTGGGTTCCTTCGCTTTGGAGGGGCAATTGGACAGTCGATGTTCAGCTCCACTGCTGTGGGTTGCCTGGTTTTGGGGGGGAAATTAGACAGTCGATGTTCAGTTCCGCCGCTGTGGGCTCCCGCGTATGGTGAGAAAAATTACACAGTGGATGTGTAATTTCGCTGCTGTGAATTCCCGCGATTTGGGGGAAGAAAATTAGACAGTCGATGTTCAATTTTGGCAGTTTCGGGCGCCTTGGCGCGGGGCGGGATAGAGCTTCGGCGGATTCAGTTTCCTAGTCATGTTTGGTTGGTTTCATCGTGTGCGCGGGAATTGACCACAAATTGGCGTGCCTGCCATTTTCGGGCATGGTATCACTATTATATTATATTTCATTGTGATAGAGCGATGCCTGGAACTGCAGGGGTCAGGGGTCAGGGGATGGTTGCCGGAGAGTGGAACGGGAACTGACGGTGGCTTAGTTGCAGGGGGAGGTAAACGAGAGTTTACCCCTGTTTGGGGATGCACGTCTTGGTTGCTGATGACGTTTGGGGGTAGGCATGGACTGCGGTCGGGGTCGGGATTTTGCGCATTTTGGCCAATGCAGGAAAATTAGGCGCTACTTTCTACCGTTACCGGGACCGGCGGCATTGACAGGGCGCTGGCCCGCCACTATTTGGGGCGAACAATGACTTCTGTTACCAGCCGTGAAATTCAGCTGCGCAGCCGTCCGCACGGGTTGCCGACCGCGGACAATTTTGCGCTCGCCAGCGTCGAGGTGCCGGCGCCCAGCCAGCCGGACCAGGTGCTGGTGCGCAACCGTTTTATCTCGGTGGACCCCTATATGCGCGGGCGGATGCGGGATACGCGCAGCTATACGCCTCCCTTCGGGCTGGATGAGCCGCTGACCGGCGGCGCGGTGGGCGAGGTGGTCAGCTCGACGAGCGATCAGTTTGCGGAGGGGGACTTCGTCCTGCATATGCTTGGCTGGCGGGAGTACGCGCTGGCGGAGGCGCGGCATCTGGCCAAAGTGGACCCGTCGCTGGGACCGCTGCAGAGCTACCTGGGCGCGCTGGGTATGCCGGGCATGACGGCCTACGTCGGGCTGCTGGACATTGGGACGCCGAAGGCGGGCGAGACAGTGTTCGTTTCAGGCGCGGCGGGCGCGGTCGGCTCCCAGGTGTGCCAGATCGCGAAGATCAAGGGGTGCCGCGTGGTGGGGTCGGCCGGTTCGGAGGCCAAGACGCGCTGGTTGGAGGAGGTCGCGGGCGTGGATGTGGCGATCAATTACAAGGAGACGAACAATCTGCGGCGGACCCTCAAGAATGCCTGTCCGGACGGGATCGACGTCTATTTCGAGAATGTGGGGGGCGAGCATCTGGAGGCGGCGCTGCAGTATATGAATGACTTTGGGCGCATCGTTGTATGCGGGATGATCAGCATGTACAACGCCACGTCGGCGGAGCCGGGACCGGCAAATCTGGGGCTGATTATCGGGCGCCGGCTGAAGATGCAGGGCTTTATCGTGTCGGACCATCCGGAACGCCGCGACGACTTCCTGCGCGATGTTTCCGGCTGGATGCAGGAGGGCAAGCTCAAGTGGGAGGAGACGATCCACGAAGGGATCGAGAATACGCCCGAGGCTTTCATCGGGCTGTTTCATGGCGAGAATCTGGGCAAGATGCTGGTAAAAGTGTGAGGGCAGTGGTCAGTGGTTAGTGGTCAGTGGTCAGTGACTGCAGGCAGCACTGGCGTTTACTGAGGATTGGAAGCTTCTGCGGGATGGGGAGGGCCTATGGGTACGCGTGCGATGCAGCCCCCGATGGGGCTTTATTTTGAGGAGTTTGCGGAGGGTGACGGCTGTGAGAGTGTGGGCCGTACGGTAACGGAGGCCGACATTGTCAATTTTGCGGCGCTGTCGGGCGACTGGAACCGGATTCATACGGACGTGCATTACAGCCAGGAGCAGATGTTCGGCGAGCGGGTGGCGCACGGGCTGCTGGTGCTGAGTATCGCCAGCGGACTGGCTGTGCGGATGGGCTTCATGGAGGGCACGGTCGAGGCTTTCATGAAGCTGGAATGGCAGTTTCGGCGGCCTGTGCTGATCGGGGACACGGTGCGCCTGCGGGCGACGGTGCGCGACAAGAAGCCGATGCGGCGGATGGGCGGCGGTGTGGTCACCTTCAGGATGGAGGTGCTGAACCAGAAGGATGAGGTCTGCCAGCGGGGTAGCTGGGAGATTTTGTGTAAGAACCGGCCCGACGGGACGGACGCTGAGGCGTAAGGGCGCTGGCTGCCGCGCATGATTCTTTCTTTGCCTTTGGCGTTGGGGCTGGCGCTGCTGCTGGCGCTGTTGGGCGGTCTGCTGTTGTGGCTGGGACGCCGCCAACGGCAGAGCAGCGGCTTGCCGGCGGGCTCAGTGTTGTACCAGGACACGGAAGAGATGGAGGCGCCGGAGCATCCGCTGCGCAGCCGGCGTTATGGGCTGGTGGGGCGGCCGGATTATCTGTTGCGGACGCGCGACGGGGGCAAGAGCTTCGTTGTGCCGGTGGAGGTGAAGAGCCGCAGACGCCCGGCGCGGCCTTACGCCAGCCATGTTCTGCAGCTGGCGGCGTACTGTCTGCTGGTCGAGGATAATTTCGACGCTGCGCCCCCGTACGGTCTGCTGCGGTATGCTGACGCCACGCTGCAAATCCCTTTTACAGAGGAACTGCGCGGTCGGGTGCTTGAAACGGCGGCGGAGATCCGGCAGGCGCGGCGGGCGGCGGAGGTGGGCAGGAGCCACAGTGAGCCGCGGCGGTGTGTTAGCTGCGGGTATCGGTCTGCTTGTGGGGGGGAGGCGCTTGCTTAGTGGTTCTTAGATTCTAAGTGAACTGCAACGGGTACACCCTTGTCCACGAAGGGCCACTAAGGACCACGAAGAACTGCAACGGCAACACCTTTGTCCACGGAGAACACGGAGGGCCACGGAGAACTGCAACGGCAGCACCTTTTGTCCACGAAGGGCCGCGAAGGGCCAGGAAGAACTGCAACGGCAACACCTTTGTCCACGGAGAACACGGAGGGCCACGGAGAACTGCAACGGCTACACCCTTGTCCACGAAGGGTCGCGAAGGGCCACGAAGAACTGCAACGTCAACACCTTTGTCCACGGAGGACACGGAGGGCCACGGAGAACTGCAGCGGCTACACCCTTGTCCACTAAGGGCCGCGAAGGGCCACGAAGAACTGCAACGTCAACACCTTTGTCCACGGAGGACACGGAGAACTGCAACGGCTACACCCTTGTCCACGAAGAACCACGAAGAACGTCAACTGCAATTTCTTTTGTTCACGAAGGGTCGCTAAGGGCCGCGGAGAACTCCTTTCTCTGTCTGCGAGGAAAACCTATTGGAGATGACGCAGACCGCGGTCGCCGATCACGTAAGTCAAGCGAGATAGGTTGGATTCTGCCTTCAGGTGACCTGTTCATGGATTATTTTGAACAGGATGCTCCAACTATCAGCGAAACCTAGTGTTTTATTGCAGTGGCTACGCAAATTGCCAGAACAAAGTACATGACCATAGACAGGAAGCCTGCCCAAATCTTGGCAGGCTCTTCGGGCCATCCGTAGTATCTGATTATCGAATCGAGTGAAAGGTATTCTATGGTTATTGCTACGACAATTATTGCGATTGAGAGGGAGATGGCGAGTCGTTTTCTGATTCGCGGTTGGAAGAGCCAGATTGAATCCCACTTACTGGACACAGTTGGGTCTAACTCTTTTGTATAGTCCACTCTCCATCCCAAAGAGTTTTTCAATTGTGGGTCGGGTTCTCTGCAATGGGGGCAATTTTGCAGCTTGAACGGAATTTTTCTGCCGCACGCTTTACAGTTGGAGAAGTTACCCGTACCGATCAACATTTATTCTGTCTGGAATGGGTTTGAAGCCAAAGGGCTATGCCCCCTCGCTCTTTTCGGAAGTCAGAGCTTCCATTTCGTGGTCTAGTGATTGGGGCCAACCATACAGTGCCCGCAGAAAACGTATCCCCACAGTAACAAGAATCACGTAACAGATGAAGAACGCGCCGATCAGAATGATAAATTCCAAATTTGCGTATCTCCTGAAGTGACATTGTGACGAACTTCAATTTACCTCACCCTCGCCCTCATGTCCATAGCGCGGGCAGTGGTATACGTCTGCGCCTTCGGGCAATTCGTGGACTAAAGGTAGTTGCTAAGCCATAGACAGCGCTTGTGTGGACCAGACCTTCAGTCACGCCGTCATTCGGGCTATCTCATCGTGTATTCGTAGGCCGCCGCCACCTTGGACGGGACGCACCGCTGGAAATACGGCGTACGGTGGATGAGGCGGGTTTTTTTGGGCGGGGCGTTGCGGGGGCGCAGCCCCTGCACAAGGGAGGGCCGAAGGCCCGACCGCCCGGAACTGCAGTGGGCAGAAGTTAGTGGTCAGTGGTCAGTAACTTCTGCGGTTGGCGGTCGGTGGTTAGCGGGTTGAGACTGCAAGGGGGAAGCCGATACTGCTGGCTAGACATATCACCGGCTAGACATATTACTGGGGAAGAATAAGAACGGTGGCGAGACAGAGGGGGGCTTGCGGGGGCGCGGCCCTGCCTTTGCCTGGTCTCTTCCTCCTGATCCCTTATCGCTGCCGTTCAGCCCCTCAGCTGTCCAGAGGAAGACAGAAAGTCACGGCGGCGCCCTTGCCGACCCCGTCGCTCGTGACTGCAACTGTACCCCCATGCGCTTCCACCACCGTGCGCGCAATCGCCAGTCCCAGCCCTGTGCCGCCTATGCCGTGACGTTGAGATTGGTCGGTACGGTAGAAACGGTCGAAGACATGAGGAAGGTCTTTCTCATCGATGCCGATCCCGTCGTCGACAACAGTAATAACCGCCGCCCCGTCGGCTTCCAACTCCGCCCTGACTATGACGTGCCCGTTCGCCTCGGTACATCGGATGGCGTTGTTGAGAACGTTTCCCAGCGCCTGACTCATGCGCATCCGGTCCAGTGCCATCTCCGGCGGGTCGGCATCCGACTCGAGCGACAACGCGACCTGTTGCGCGTGCGCTTGCGGTTGCCAGCGCTCCACCTCGGCGGCGAGCAGATCGTAGAGCGAACATGCTTCAAAGGCAAGCTGCAACTCACCATGTTCGGTCTCGGCCAGCCAGTTCAGGTCGGTGACCAGACCACGTAGCCTCTCCACCTCCTGAATGATGTGATCGGAGGCGCCCTCAGGCGTCTGAAGCCCGTCGCGCAGCCCTGTTGCTTCCAGCTGAATCACGCTCAAGGGCGTGTTCAGTTCATGCGAAACGTCGTTGATGAGCCGGCGGCGCAGCGCGCGCTGCGTCTCCAGCGTCGAGCTCATGCGGTTGAAGGCTGCGCTCATCCGCCCCAGCTCATCGGCGGAGGTGACCGTCAACTGCGTCCTGTCCCCCTGGGCAATTGCCTGCGTCGCCTGGGTCAACGCCGTCACCGGTGCGGTAATCCGCTTCGACAGCCAGACCGCCAGCAGGACCGCAACCCCGACCGTCAGCGCGCCGCCAACTGCGATGATATACAGCAACGTGCTCAGGAACCCGTGCGACTCTGTTGAAAGAAAATTGTCGTTTACATCGACATAGACATGGCCGACGGGACGGTTCGTATCCAGATCGAACACCGTCTCCCGGTTTCCGCCCAGCTCCGGCACAGCCGTTCCCGTTGTCAACTCGGACAGGTTATCCTTCACTACACGGCCGTCGACGCTGGCGACAACGACACGCACCGGGTCTCTGTGAAAAGCCTCGTTGCTCTCGCCCCCGCCTTCTCCGGACCCTTCCTCGTGCGGGGTTTCACCGTAGCTGTATCCCGCCTCGGACAGCGCCCTGTCCACCGTATCCCAGCCGCCGGCGTCGGTATAGGCCCGGCTGAGAGCCCGCGCCAGCTGGGTGGCCTCTTCGCCGCCGATGCGGTCGACAAACACGCCCAGTCTGGACTCCGTCCCGTAATAGACTACGCCAATGCTTACCAGGACGGTAAGGACGATGACGGCGACGTTCGAACCCAGGATTCGCCAGCGCAACGACATCACGACTCCTCCGCTACAAACCTGTAGCCGGCGCCGTAAACGGTCTCGATCGGGCGGTTGCGGTCCTGGCCGATCTGCTTGCGCAGACGCGCGATCTGGTTGTCAATCGCGCGGTCGAACCCTTCGAAATCGTTATTAAAGGCCAGCTCGATCAGCTGATCGCGGGTCAGAACCTGGTTCGGATGACGCATGAATGCCGAGAGCAGATCGATCTGCGCTTGACTCAGGATTACCGGCTCTCCATCCACGGTTGCTCTGCGCGTGGTCTCGTTGAGCGTGATGTTGTTATGCGTCAGGACGTGCTGGACTCTGCCTTTGACGCGGCGCAGCACTGCATCGGCGCGCGCGATGACCTCCTCGGGAGCAAACGGCTTGACGATGTAATCGTCGGCGCCGCTCTCCAGGCCAATGATCCGATCGTCCTGCGCCTCTCGGGCCGTCAGCATGATGAGCGGAACGTCCGACTCTCGCCGCAGAATCCGGCACAGTTCGACGCCGTCGAGGCGGGGAAGCATCAGGTCGAGAATGATCAGGTCCGGTAGCAGACTGCGCGCCAGTTCGAGGCCGGACTCACCGTCATGCGTAACTTCGGCAGTGAACCCGGCCCTCTCGAAATACACCTTGACCCAGTTGGCTATTCTCGTATCGTCTTCAACGATCAACACCATGCCGCGCATCGCTGCCCCCCAAGAAAACGGCCCAGGGTGCGGCGCCGCGTTGCGACACCGCACCCTGTTGCCGGATAGGCTCTACGCAATCCAACTCTCGCAACCTCCTGGTCCTGTCCGGCTGCCTCTGGCTGGCGAAATCGTGCTCAGCGCCGGCCTCGCCGCGAACTCTAGCAGAACTCTCGTCGAGCGCCAAGGTTGCAGCGCCGCTCCCAACCTCGCCGCCGGTTCGGTGCTCACCGCTGCTCATTCGCGAAATCTCCCGGTTCACTGCGGCGGGGTCAGAATCCCCGCCGTTGCCAGGTCCGGCGCGACCTAGGTAACCGTTGACCATCGCCGCGCTCAGTATCGCTCGCTTGACCGGCACAGTCACGAACATCTTCGCCATCATCTCTTTCCGACTCATCTCTTCGCTCCTTGCGTGAACTGATTCCGATACTGCATACGGTAACGATGAATTGTCGCAGAATTATGTCAATCGCCAGTGAAACGTTGCGCTGGACGGAACGGCAGTATTAAGTAGTCAGTTTTTAGTTTTTAGTGAACTGCAACGTCAACACCTTTAACCACGGAGGGCCACGGAGGAACACGGAGAACTGCAACTGCAACGGATACACCTTTTGTCTATGGAGAACTGCGGGGGTTAAGGGGCTGAGACAGCGTGTGGGGTGGAAGACACTGTTGGCTAGACATGATGCTGGGGAAGAATACACACGGTGGCTAGCAAGGGCGGGGCGTTGCGGCGGCGCGGAACGGCTGTGTTAGGTAATCAGTTTTTAGTTTTTAGTGAACTGCAACGTCAACACCTTTAACCACGGAGGGCCACGGAGGGTCACGGAGAACTGCAACTGCAACGGATACACCTGTTGTCCACGGGGAACTGCGGGTGTTAGGGGGCTGAGATAGCGGGTGGGGAGGGAGACATTGATGTGGAGACATTGTTGGCTAGACATGATGCTGGGGAGGAATGAATACATTGGCTAGCAAGGGCGGGGCGTTGCGGGGGCGCAGCCCCTGCACAAGGGAGGGCCGAAGGCCCGGACGCCCAAATGCAAGGAGAGAGTGAAGAGGAGTGGGGAGAGAGAAGACTTCGGTCGCCTCGTGCTGGTTTGCGATTCAGTAGCGGGTGAGTCGTTGCGACTTATATATATGTGGATATCGCCGGGACCGGACCGGGCAGCCTTTCTGTCGATTTGAATTTTTGTCCGGCTCTGACATATTTGTGACACATTTCACCTCTATCATGGGCAGTGTATGAGGGACAGGCCCTCAACCAACCATAGTGAAACGAGGTGAAAAAAATGAGAGGCAAGGGAACGAAGTTGAGAGTGGCGCAGACGTTGGCGATACTGGTTCTGATTCTCACGATGATGGTGGCCGCTGGCTGTTCACGGAGGGGACAGAGCGGCGCCGACCAGAGTGCAGGCAACGTTACGGAAAGCCGCGGCGAAGGCAGCGAGAGCGGCGGCGAAGGCAGTGAGGGAGGCGGCGAAGGCGGCGGTGAACACGGAAGCGGCGGCGAAGGCAGTGAGGGAGGCAGCGAAGGTAGCGAAGGCAGTGAAGGCGGCGCAGCCGGCAGCGAGGAAGGCGGCAGCGGCCTCGCCCTCGACGAGACCTTCGACATGGTCCGCGCCGGCGCTCGTCTCATCATGAGCTACGATGCCGCCAGCACCTCCTTTGTGGGAACCGTTGCAAACACGACCGACGCGACCCTGACAAGGGTACGCATCGAAGTCCACCTCTCAAACGGCATCGAGCTCGGCCCGACAACGCCGACCGACTTGGCGCCCGGTGAGATCCTGGATGTCGTTCTGCCAGCGTCAACGCAGTCCTTCGACAGCTGGACGCCCCATGCCGAGGTCGGCGCAAGTGAAGGCGGCGGCGAAGGTGGCGGCGGTGAAGGCAGCGGCGAACACGGCAGTGGCGGTGAGGGCAGTGGCGGTGAGGGCAGTGGCGGTGAGGGCAGTGGCGGTGAGGGCAGTGGTGAAGGCAGTGGTGAAGGCAGTGGTGAATCCGGTAGCGGTGAGGGAAGTGGCGAGAGCGGAGATCCCTCCAGCCCGATCCTTGCCCTCGACGAAAGCTGGGACGGCGTTGTCAACGGTGTGAGAACGGCCATGTCCTACGACCCCGCAGCGAAGGCATTCTCGGGAATCGTGGAGAATACGACCAACCAGACGCTCTGTTTCGTGCAGATCGAGCTGAACCTCAAGCAGGGAACGACGACCGTTGTCGAGTTGGGACCGCAGCCGGTAGGCGACCTGGCCCCCGGCGCCCAAACCACGGTCGAGCTGCGTGTCGATGATGAGCCAACCGCTGTCGGCGTAGCCTACGATGCTTGGGAGATTCACCCGGAGATGTTCACCTGTGGCGGCCCCGGCCCTGTCAACACTGAAGGCAGTGGCGAAGGTGGGGGCGAAGGTGGCAGTGAAGCCGGTGGCGAGCAACATGGCGCTGAAGGCGGAAGTGAGAGCGGTGGTGAGGGCAGCGAAGGCGGCGCAGCTGGCAGTGAAGAAGGCGGCAGCGGCCTGGCCCTCGACCAGACCTTCGACATGGTCCGTGCCGGCGCTCGTCTCATCATGAGCTACGATGCGCACAGCAACGCCTTTTTCGGCACCGTTGTGAACACCACCAGCGCGACGTTGACGAGAGTTCGCATCGAGGTCCACCTGTCCAACGGTATCGAACTCGGCCCGACAACGCCGGTCGATCTGGCGGCCGGCGCGGCGCTGAATGTGATTCTGCCCGCATCGGCGCAGCCCTTCGACGGCTGGACGCCCCATGCCGAGGTCGGCGCGAGTGAAGGCGGCGGCGAAGGTGGCGGCGAGAGCGGCGGCGAGCATGGCGGTGGAGGTGAAGGTGGCAGTGAAGGTGGCGGTGAAGGTGGCGGTGGCTGAAGGACACAGGCCGCTGTGACGTCCTCGCACTGCAAACGCACGGACGTTGCGCTATTTGGTAGCTAAGATCAGTCAGCTAAGATCGGACGTGGCGCCCCGGATAGGGCGCCACGTTTGTTATGTTTCATTGGGACAGCATGCTTGAATCGCTGAAAAAATGATGCCCGGATGCCTGATGTTTCTCCTCCTGCATATTGGCACTCTCGGCCTCCAGCTTTGCCTGGCAGCGCGGGCATTCCGTCAGCCGATGAACGATGACATGGTCGGGTTCTGCCACCTGCGTCAGGGGGCGTCCTTTGAGCGCGCGTTGCCCCCACGCGGCCGCTGGCCGGAGCGGGGCAGACTCTTGTGCCTGCCTTTCTTCAGACCATCGCTGCTGGGGGGCTTGCCGCTGTTGTGACTGTCTTTCGCCAGTTGATTCTGCAGTTTCTGGATCAACGCCTGGTGTGTCGCAGTCTGTTCCTGCAGCAGCTGGATCATTGACCGTTGCTCTGCCACTTGCTGACGCAAGGCCCGGTTCAACGCAAGGCTCTCTAGATATAGCTGCTCCACCTGCTCACGACTTGCTCCCTTGAATTCACTCATGCCATTTGCTCTACTACAACCAACAGGTTTTCGGCACTGCCTTCCTGGGAATAGGTAGCCTTAGTAGTTACCGAAGATCTAAAAGTCACGACACATTTCTATGGCCCAGCCAATTTCTTGAAGAAGCTTGTCCTCTCTGCTGTCGTCGTCGGCGTTGTGAAGTCTATCCAGCTTCCCGTCTTTAACGTCTTGCATACGCTCAGCAAGCGCAGATGCGTGGACGGAGCCTATCATGTATATGAGTATCCTTTCTGTCTCTTTGTCGGTAAAGGTTTGTTTGAAAGCGATCGGGGGCTGATAGAGGCAGTTTTCCAGTTCGGCCAGGCGATAATACAGCTCGTCTGAGTTCTTGACGGAATGTATTTTCGCTATCGCACTGGATAGACTTCTCAGATCTATCACAGTCTCTAACACAGTTTCTATCGCGGGCGTTGGCGGCCGTTCCTGTGGAATAGGAACACAGGCAGACATAACGACGATCGCAAGCAGGACGGGCAGGAGTCTGAGCATGGTTTATCCCTCTGTGTGTGAGATGGGCCAAAATGTTGTCGAAAATCTGAGATTTCTGACAGTAGTCCAGGCCCGATAGTGAAAACGTTGATGTCAGCCAATACGTTCCTCATCGTGAGCGACGACCGGCGGCGCAGGGCCCGGGAACTGACTGCAGTGCTTGCGTCCCTCCCTGGCGATGAAATCGGGTCGTACGGCCAGACTATACCCTTTGCGGCGAAATTGGGGCGATATTGACACGAAGAAGAGACAGGATAGGGCTGAATTGACACGGTTCTAACATACGGGCGGTATATAATAGTTGGAGGGGGGGATTCACCCAAAGGATGGAGACATGCGCTTGGTGTTGACGCAAAGAATCCCCCCCGTTTTTCATTGGATAGCCGTGGCGCCGCGTCGAGACCCGCATCAGAAGATCGGCGCGGAGTGGGCTCCGCCTGGCAGGAGGCGTGCTTGATTTGTTCAAGGGCGTGATCGGCCGATTGGAGGACAGTCGCGTACGTATGGCTGTCAGTGCGCTTGTCAGTATTATGGTTGGCATTCTGGCCCTTAGCTACCCCATCATCATTAGCGGCATTTTGGCAAGCACCTATCTGACCTTATTGATAGGAATTTCAATTGTTGATGCAGGTGCGGCGCACATTTTCTCACGTAGCGGCAACAAACACTCTTTGCCGGGGATCATTTTGGGCGTGTTCTACATCATCTTCGGCGCGGCCGTCATCTTCAACCGGCTCATTCCTCGGGCAGTGATTGTTCTACTGTTACCATTTTGGGCTTTGCTGGCCGGCGGTTCCGGCGTGTTGCCTACCTTACAACGTTCAACCGTATCCATCATCTCTTCGAAATCCGGTGAAGGACCAACTGATTTGGAGTTTTTTGTATGTTTAGATTCGTTCTGACTTCAGGACTCGTATTGCTTATCGCAGCTTGCGTACCGATACCGCCACTGGAAACACAGGCGGTCCTAGAGCCGGAAACGATGGAGCAATCTGCTGATTGCTTCTACAATGAACTTTTGCATATCAGTCCTGGTGAAAGCGTAGATGACGGACCGACCGCAGGTGTGCCAGACTTCCTTGATTTTCACAGGATAGAAACTGTTCTGGATGGTGAAAACCTTAAGGTCGTGTTCTATCTGGAGGGTATCCCAGAAGGTTTCACGGAAAGCCCCCCGGCAAAGGAGGCCAGTCACGAATCCTCCGACGACTACTTCTGGATTGTCATGATAGACGTGGAAGGTACGACTAAAGATGCAGGCGATATTCAGCAGTTTGAATACATGCTCAGCGGCTCAATATCCTTGAAGCAGTTCAGAACGGAATCTCCGCCCGAGAATAAGCGCTTTGAAGAGCTATTGAACATCATCCTGTTCAGATTCGTTCATGACAAAGAGGAGGTCGTTGATGCAAGTTTGCGCGAGACAGGAAACGCGAAGTTCGAACTCGCATACGAATCCAACTCCCTCACCTTAAGTGGTAATGTTCCGGGTATAACAACCGACTCAAGACTCCAAATCTATACCGTCGATGTTCTTGATCTTGGCGAGGAGACAGGGCATGACTTTGTTTCCTGCTAGGGTACTGTTGTAACCTACGCTCTTCTTCCGGGTGACAAGCATCGCCCACGCAGACCGAAAGAATAGCCAAGCATGACTGGACCCAGCTGCTCTATAGCATGGGCCAAGCTGCACAACCGTAACCCGTAAACCTGTAAGCAGACTCACGCCCTCGTCTCGAGGCAAGGGCGGATTTCGTTTGGTCACTCGAGTATAAAGGCCCTTTTTTATAGTGCATCACATTATGGCGTTGCGTTCTGGATGAGTCTCCGATAATCGCATTCCGGCCAGCCTGTTGTGCGCGCCTCGAGCGTATACCCGGGTCGTGTCGTGCGGGCCAAGCGTACAGATATACCTGTGAAGAGATATGCGGCCGGCTCTGATGCAACCAGGAGTGCAAAATGCCTGAAGTAACACAGGAGATGAAGGACTTTGCTAATTTCATGGAGCTGTACGTTGAGCCGACAGTGGCGTTCATCTACTATTTCGTTGCTTCAATCATGGGTCTGGTCAACTTCGTGATTGACGTTGCGACGCTGCTTGTGGGGCCGGCAGGCTTTGGCTAGCGGAACTGTCAGGGCAGACAGACGAGCTGACTGCACGAGTAAAGGAACCAGCCAAGACGGGCGATTCCAATGGAATGGTGACTTATGAACGTGAAGAGGACTGTGACGATCGATCTGCCGGACGATTCATACCGCCGTCTGCTGCGTTCAGCTGCGCGCAACGGGTGGACGCCGGCAAAGGAGATCGAACACCAGGTCATGAGGCAGTTCGATCGCGACTATTCACAAGCGGAATTTGACAAAATGGTGCGGAACTTAAGGCGAGGTCGCGAGCAAGACTGATCGTTTGGCCAGCCCCCAGTGCGCGCATGGGTTTAACCCGGGATCCTGACGCATGCGCGGCGGTTTCCCCCTCGGAACGGAGGTTGGCCTGACCAGGGCCTGACAGGTACGCTCGGAATATTGCTGTGAAATCTGCACGTCAAGCCGGTCGGCCGGGTTGCGCCAGCCATCACTGAAGCAGGCTGCAGGAGGAAGAAAATGTGTAAGCATCCGATTCTGTGTAGATTGACAGCCGTATTGGCGGCCGCCGCCTTTTTTGTGTCCGGCTGCTATCACCATTTGCCGTTTCAATCAAAGACGGATGGTTCGGTCGTCATGCCGTGCCGGCAGGTTTCCAGGGCGGACCGTGCGGGCTACACGGTGGCGATGGTGGAGAGAGCGATGCGACGGTACGACGCCCAGGGGCGGGAGGCGATGGTGGAATACTACAATTCACCGGAGAGCGTGGACGGCGAGTGGTATGTGTTCGTCTTTGATGAGAACGAGAAGCTGATCGCCCTTGCGGTAAACCCGGATACGCTGGGAGCGGATTTGCGGGGCGATACAGGGGTGGATTTCACCGGTTACCGGCATGGCGAAGCGATAGCGGGCGCAACCGAGGAAGGGATGTGGGTCGATTATTTCTTCCTCAATCCCGTCACCGGCACCCAGGAGTGGAAACATTCCTGGGTGGTACGGCACGACGGTCTGATTTTCGGATCCGGCTGGTATCAGAATTTACCGGTATGGACGCAGGGGGAACCCGGGGAATAGGGGTTGGTCTCGTTGACATTTCGTTTCAACGGCTTTGACGGAACATGACAGGCGTCAACAGGACTAAGATGCCAACAGGACCTAGACGCCTCCATAAATGCGCAGGTAGTGGATGAAGCAGATGAGAACGCCCTGAAGGTAGCGGCGCGTGTTGTAGTAGGGGACCTTGTAGATGAAAAGGGCATCGTCCGGCTCGGTGCTGCTTAGCCAGTATCCGGCCTTGCGGGGGCCGGCGTTATAACCGGCGAGGGCGGCAATGTCGTTGCCGCCGATGAGGTCGCGCGCCCAGCGCAGGTAGTAAGCGCCGAAACGAATGCTGACGATGGGAAGGTCGAGCAGTTCGGTGGCGTAGTTGGGGTAGTTGAGACTATAGGCGATCTCCCAGCCTGTGCCCGGAAGGATCTGCATGAGACCGCGGGCGCCGGCATAGGAACGCGCGGCAGGCTCGAAATGGCTCTCCTGAAAGATGAGGCCGTACAGAAGCTGGGGGGCGATCTCAAACTCTCCGGCCTGCTTCTCGATCAGGCGTGGGTAGTGTCTGGGATAGGCGAAACGCTGGATAAAGAGCGGCGTTTCGGCAATACGCGCAGCCGGGCTGAGCTCGATGAGACGGTGGGCAGCCGTAATGGAGAGCTTGTTGGCGCCCAACTTATGAAAGCGCAGCATGAGGGGATAGAGCGCCGCCGGATCGCTTTCAAAACGCCAGTAGATCTGTTCCAGCAGTTGCAATCCCTCAGCGCGGCGGCCCAGCAACAGCAGCAATTCGCTTTTGACGAGGTCCGGGTCGTCGATCACGTCTTGGGGCAGGTCCCATGACTGGACGGCGTCTGTTGCAGCTGCCGCTGCGCTGTTTTGGGCGCGCGCGAAACCGTGCTGTCCACTCAGCCAGTCCTCGGCGAAGGCGCGGCTGCCGTCGTCGCCGGGCAACGCGGGCACGGTCATGTCCATGCGGGCCATGCGAGGGACAAGATTTTGCCCGGGCTGCGCGGCGTCAAGGTCCAGGCCGGCCAGAAGACCATAAAATGTTTCGGGTGCGCGGGTGACGAGCGCATTCCAGAGGGCGCGCGCCGCCTTGATTTCGCCCTGGGCGTGGCGGGCGCGGCCGAGCCAGTAGGTTGCAAAGTCCGGCTGCGTATGAGGATACTCGGAGAGCAACCGTTCGAAGAGGTTGGCGGCGTACTCGTAACGGCCGCGTTCGAACGCGCCGATTGCGGAGACGGCCAGCCCGTCGGCGGCGCGCGGGCTGCCGGGGAAGGCGTCCGCCAGCCTGAGCAGATCGGCCGCAGCTTCGTCAAAAGGATCGACCGCGCCGCGGGCATCCTGTATGGCGCCGGCGGCGAGGGAAGAGAGCGCGCTCAGCCACAGCGCTTCCGGCGCCAGCGGGTCGTCGGGATGCGCTCCGGCGAATGTGCGGTAGATGCGCCGTCCCTCGGCGGGCGCGCTCTCTTCAGACGCGATGTGCGCCCGCGCCAACCAGGCTTCGCCAAAGCAGACACAGTTGGGAAAGTCGGTCAGCACGCGGTCGACGGCAGTACGGGCCTCTGCCCACCGTTCCAACCCCATCAGGGAGCGGGCGGTTCCGAGCCAGGCTTCGCCGGCGCGGGCGGCATGCGGCGACTTCTCCAGGAAATGCTCAAAGGCGGAGATAGCCGGTGGGTACGCTTTGGCGAACAGATAGATCTCCCCGCGCAAGAAGGGATCGACGGACACGTCACTGTTCACCAGTTGAATAAGAGACAGGTAGGCAGCATCGCTGGCCGGGTCTTCGGTCAGAGCCATACTCCAGCGGAGGATAGCGGCTTCTTCATTGCCGGCCGCGGCATAGGCCATGCCGGCGCGATGGAGATAACCGGCGCGGTAGATGGAGGCTTCTCTGTAGCCGAGTATATTGTCAGACGCCGGCGCGGCCTGATCCGGGCCCGGTGCCGCGCGTTCGAAATCCGGACCGAAGAGAATCTCATCGTAGATGGAGGCGGCCTCGTCCCAGCGGCCGATACCTTCGAGTACGGCTGCCAGCCGCTCGAGAAGTCGGACTTCCTCGCCTGCGGTTATGGCTTCGGCGGCGGCCCGGCGCAGCGCGTCAGCGGCCTGCGTCCTTTGGTCTGCCGCGAGCAGTGCATCGGCGATGCGCTCCTCGACGACACCGGAGAGCTGGGGTTGCTGCGCCACGAATGCGCGGTAGGCGGCCGCGGCTTCGGTGGAGCGGTCGACGCCGGCCAAAGCTTCCCCGCGCAGGAAGAGGCTGTTGATCAGGATCTGCGCCACCGTTTCTCCGTTTGTGGACGGCAGAGTGATCTCACCTGCGGCCAGGGCGTCGCCCATGCGCCGGAGCTGCTCAAGCGCGTCCAGCGCCGGTTGCGGATCGTCAGCTGCCAGATAGGCTAAGGCGAGCCGGTAGAGGATTTCGGCGCGCGCCTGCGTACGGGAGGCGGGTGTCTCCCGTCCTTGGGCAGGCTGCGTCGGGAGGTCGGCCAGCAGCGTTTGCAGCAACCTTTGCTCCTGGCTGTAGTCGCCGATCTGGTGAAGATAGGCGGCCTCATCGAGCAGGGATGCCGTCGTCACAGGTTCTGCGGTCGCGGGCGGTTTGGCCGCAGGGCTGCCCGGAGGCGATGATGGCCGGTCCGGGGTAGAGGTCGCGGCCGCGGGGGGGACGGAAGCGGGGGCGGCGCGTCTGTCGCGACATCCGGACAGAAACAGGGCGAGCAGGAGCAGAATCGAGAAGGAGACCGGCGGATAAGATCGTCCTCTGCGCCTGAAGCTGGACGGGATAGGCTTGCTGATCAATGGGTTGCCCCGATTGCGACGTTGTTACCCACCTGCTTTTTTCCGTGACGACTGCGAGGGCGGGTATTGGGGTCTTCCGATGGGTCCGGGTCCAGTCTTTGCCGAGGCGGGGTTGGCGACAAAGCCCTGAGCAATGCGCGCATCGGACCCGGCCTCGTGGCAAGCTAAGCTGTGCCTGGGGACGGCTTGGCCGTTCCCAAGCTTCTTTCGCCTATCCATTAGACCCAGATATTGGGTAATTACATGGCTAACTAGAGTTACTCACTCCTGTATTTCCAGAGTATCCAATCCGTGAATTCCACCAGATATATTCCACACTTCCCGCGCTCTATCGTCTCTGAATCCCGCATCCCAATTAGAAGGCTCCAGCGCGACCAGTAGCCTGTCCTTTCCGATACGCCGGCATAATCTATGCGTTGCGCATATGGCTCCACCATCTCTATTACTTCAATACGCGTCTTCCCACATAATTCTGAGAGTTCGGTCAACGCATCAAAGTACTCCACAATTACGTCGAGCAGCTCGTCCTGACTCAATGATCTGTCTTCCGCGTTCTCAACATCTGCCTGGGCAGCCTCTTTCAGCCTGTCCCATAGCTCTTGTGTTACTGACTCCATCGTTGCGGTAGGCACCGGTGTGCTGGTTTTTTCTGGTGTGGGAGATGGAAGCGGCGTAGGTGTAAAGGCAACCTGCACATCATCAATACCATAGGTATCAACGTGGGAATCTGATATCCAGGCTGGCGAACCTTCATGCTCTATCTGCCACCATGTTCTGTTTAGATTCTTTCCCGACACCCTGAACTCGTCGCCTACATCTGCGGTTGCGACTACAGCATGATTGTTGCCCGGCCCCCGCCTAATCATGGCCCGCCGGTTTATCACTGCTCTCGCCTGGTCAGAAACAGGCGTAAGCGTTTCTGGTGGCTCCATGGTTGCCATATCCGTTGGATCTGGAGTTGGAGTGGGGAAGGGCGTAAATGTCTGCGTAGGGATCGGTATAGGTGTTGCTGTGGGAGCAGTAATCTGACTTTGGACGGATATGGCAACGGCTGTCTCTAAGGCCGCGATACGATGCGTAAGATACTGCTGGCCTGAGAAAAGCACGTCGATTCGAGATGATAGGCCCTCCAGAGTCAACCCTGCCTGTTGAGCGTAAACGGGTAAAGCAATCAAAACGACCAGCACCACTGCCAATGCGATAAAGCGAATCATAGTACCCCCAATCGACGAGTCCCTTGGTCGGCTAATTGATTGCTGTGGAGATTGTCATTGGGGACTATATTCCAAAATCCCATTTCCGAGTTTAACGCCGGTCGAATTTTGGTAAACGGCAGCCCAAACAGCGCCCTTGCGATGTTCCTGGGCGTGTCGTCGATTTGAGACGGTTTCTCCGGCCTGCCTATCTCTTCCCGTAACCCCTTATACGATTCAGCGTATGCAGGTGCAGGCTCCGGATCTGGCATTGATGCACCGCAGTACTGGCACTTCACCATTTGCCCTCTCTGACTGTTACTCTGGCCCAGTTCGATTGCCGCTATAGTTTTCCTCCCAGAGACGAGAGTGAGTCTGGAACTCGCAGCCGCTCCAATACTCAGTCACATAAGATCCATGAATGGATTCGATCAGAAAGGGGCACTCCTTTTCTGTCATCATTCCGTTTGTCATCGTTCCGACCTGTTGACTGCCATTCTAGGGGAACCCCACGTATTCCCACGTAGCGGTATGCTGACTGCCGCCGGCCGCGCAAGGCGGGAAGATCCCGCCTTCATCGAGTTCGATCTGGACTGCCGGATGACAGCGGGCGCGGTATACGCCGGTCAGCCTGCATATTTCCCCGCTCACGAATGCCATGGCTTCGTACTTGTCCATTTGCAGTTAGTCACTGAAAAGACCGACTGCGAACACGATAACCGTCGTCAGCGGAATGATGAGGCCGTACTCGATCATGAGTACCAAAACCCACTCCAGAACAGACCCGATTGCATCTCTCCCGGAAAACCTCCCGTCCGCTTGAAAACCAGCCACAGCCTCTGCCACCCGAATACACTGCCGTTGCAGCATGTTCGTTTTGTTTTGGCCGGTCAGCTTGATAGTTCCCCAAATTTGGGCTCATCACGACTTGCTTTCTTCCTTCCGTACCTTGTGCATCGCCAGGTTGAACCGGTCTTCGAACAGTTGCCGGCGTGTCCGACTCGACCGCAGATAGGACAGCTCCGGCTCGTCCCAATACGGGTCATCCATCTCTGGCGGCAGATCCAGCAGATTCATGATGCGCCGCTTCAGCACCTTCCGACGCGCGCCCGGGTCTTCCTCCTGAAATCTCCTGATTAGCCGCATAAATGTGTGGTATGAACTGGGAATCCTTGGCTCTTCCATCATTCTGCTCCTGAACACGGATTGTTTCGCGCCATTCACTCCTTAACTCTTCCTCTGACGCCCATTTCGAGGATGCCTTCGCCTCGTGCCTCTTGTGCTTCCTGTCAGCTCCGCTCTCCTGCTTTTGATTCCGCCACCTCAGCTGCCGGCGGTTCCTCGGGTTGAATGCGCATTCGATTGGACATATCCCCGGGTTACACGCTTGCGCGCACCGCCGGCTGGCCGGGCGCGACATCTAAGCGGAATCAAGCGGCACTTTGCGTTTCACTTTTCATCTGCGCTTACGCATGCGTTGGCGCTGACCGCGGCGAGGCCGACGAGGGAAAAGGCGGTCGCGCCGAGAATGAGGGCGTACGGGTTTTCGTGTTTCACGGGGGTGTCTCCTCTAGCGGAAGTCGTTGATGTCATCGAACTCCTTCCAAGGTGTATGGCCTGCATAGTCGCAGCCGTCCCACAGTTCGGACACGCTGTTATAGTTCCCGCTACGCCCCGACGCGTAATAGATTTGTACCCGTCCCTCCAGGTGCCAGACGACCTTGACAATCGCCATGAACGGGGGCGGCTCTCTGCCGTACTGCATGCGATGGGCGGCCTTGGTCTCTTCGTTAAGCTGTACTGGATCGCCGGGCAGACTGAGCGTCAGATCGCACTTCGCCGTGGGCGGGGTGGGCGTAATTGCGGTCGTTGCCTCCAAAGCGGCCACCCGCTCATCCAGTCTTCCGAGCTCCTTGGCGAGAATAACCAGGTCGGTGGACAGGGCTTGCAGCTTGTTATTCAGTCCCTCTAGCGTCATGTCGCCCTGAGCGAACAGCAGGGCGGGCGCGAGCGTTGTCAGTAACGCGATAATGATCAGCGTGCGTTTCATGGCAGGGTTTCCTCTCTCCTCGTACCCCCGGGTCAATACATGGGTAGTCCGTCCCCAATAGTTGAAAGATGAGCAGGACGACGGCCTCGCGGCGTATCGAACGGGCCTTGGTGGTGGCCGCCGCGGCCCTTGCCCCCCTTTGGCAGACGCCCTACCCCTCGGCCTCCATCCAGTCGCTGCTGCCGCGGAATTCGCAGCCGTACCAGCGTTCGATCACGTAGAGCGGCCTTTCACCGCGGGTCACGTAGAAAATCAGAATTTCGCTGCTTTCGGGGTCGCCCTGGACGGAATACACGCTGTATTCTGGGGGCAGGGCGTCGAACTGGGCCATGTAGCGGACAATGGTCTCGTGCTGCAGGGTGAGGATGGGGCCGCCAGCGCCGGATGTGGCGAGGACGCAATGGCCGTGGTCGAGGTAGGCAGGTCCAGGCCCGTCCAAGACGGCTTCGAGATCGGCCAGGCGATCTGATATATCCCTGAACGAGAGCAGTTCCCGCTCGAGGTCGCCGACGTGGCGATCAACGTCATTTATCGTATCCCACAGTTCGTCCTGCAGATCTGCGTCTTCAATGCCTGCGATGCGTTCTTCAATCATGTCGACACGGGCAAACAGCTCATCGATAAGTTCGGCCAGGTGAGTGACGACATTCTCGTCGTTGTCGGCTTCCTGGGCGTTGGCGTTGATGGCGGCGAGACAGAAGAGGAAGAACAGAATTGCGATCACGATAATGGCATAGAGGTTGATGCGCTTCACGGGCGGCGTCTCCTTCTTGGGTCAGGTATCGCGTGGTGGCTCGTAAATCTCTCAATGGTGGTCACATCTACAGAAAGCGTGTGTACGATGCATGGGTGAGATGTTTTGTCGGGAGACGGGTACACCGAAAGATGCATCCCGGGGGCTTTTGGTGAGGATCGGAAAAAGGTCGTTGCAAACCGGGTCAAGCGGGATTTGCGTAGTGGGTCTTGGCGGGAGTGCGGCTGTGCGGGCAGCGAATCATGGCCGCTGACCCATAAAACGTTTCACACATTGAAGACAGCCGTCTTCCGGTGCGGGGCCCCGGAAGACGGACTGAGGGGGTTCTTTTGTCAAGGCAGAACCGGTCGAAAATGTCCGTACCAATTCAAGGTTTTTCCGTTGCCTTGGTCACTGTTGAGAATATGATCCACATGTCATCCGCTCCCATTCGTCGATTGCGGGCAATGTATTATATCGCAGCGAAATGTCATTTGTATGTAAATATCTCACTTTCTTGTATCAATATTGTTTCATTTTTCCGTGAATGGTAGAATAAGGACAGTCTGCGCCATATGCTGCACACTTCAGGGCCGGCAACCAGCCCCTGGGCCGGCGTCTGACTTTTTCAGTGCGCCTTCTTACCAGACAGGGAGACAAAGATGAAGCCCCCCGAAGAACTCATACAGGAAAATGAAGCATTGAGGGACCGCCTTTCCCGGTTGAGCAAGGCCAGCCAGTGCATAAACCAGAGTCTCGACTTCGACTCCGTTCTGCAACGCGTGCTGGATTCCGCCTGCGCTCTGACCAGCGCCGGATTTGGCGTGCTCACCCTCCTCGACGAAACGGGCCAGGCCGATGACTTTCTCTCCTCCGGCATAGATTCCGAAGATGCCCAAAGTCTGTGGGATATGCCTGATGCATTGAAACTCTTCGAACACCTCAGCAATATCCCGGAACCGATTCGCCTTCCTGATTTAATCAGCCACATCAGGGACTTCAACCTTCCCGAACCCCCCTTGCCCAGAGGCTTCAGAATCCCGGTCTCCTTTCTGACTGCGCCTATCCACCACCGCGAAGAACGCGTCGGCAACATCTTTCTCGCTGGGACAGAAGAGTTTTCCGCCGAAGATGAAGAGACCCTGGTCATGTTTGCGTCCCAGGCCGCGCTCGTCATCGCCAACGCCCGCCGGTACCGCGACGAGCAGCGGGCCAGGAACGACCTGGAAACCCTGATCAACACCTCGCCTGTCGGTGTCGTCGTATTCGACGCAGAAGCAGGAGTACCGGTCTCTCTCAATCGAGAGGCCAGAAGAATCGTCAGCAACCTGCACATGCCCGGCAGCTCTCTGGAGGATCTCCTCGAACAAGTGACCTGCCGGCGCGCTGACGGACGCGAGATCGCCCTCGGCGAGTTCCCCCTGGCCCAGTTGCTCAGCACCGGCGAGACCGTGCGTCTTGAAGAGATCGTGATGGAGGTCCCAGACGGCCGCAGCATCAAGACACTGATTAACGCCACGCCGATCTACTCACAGGAGGGCGTGGTCGAGTCGGTTGTCGTGACGATGCAGGATATGTCGCCGCTCGAGGAGATGGAGCGGCTGCGCGCCGAATTCATGGGGATGGTGAGCCACGAGCTGCAGACTCCGCTGACCTCAATCAGAGGCTCTGCAAATACCCTCCTGGACGAAGCATCCTCGCTCGACCCCGCCGAAATACGCCAGTTCCACCGCATCATCTCAGATCAGGCCGACCGCATGCGCGGCCTGATACGCGACCTGCTCGATGTGGCTCGCATCGAGACGGGCACGCTTTCCGTCGCCCCGGAGCCGTCCGATCCCGCCACGCTCTTGGACGAGGCCCGCATCATGTTCATGAGTTCAGGCCGCAGGAACAGAATTCAAATCGACGTTGCCCCGGATTTGCCGCAGGTCATGACCGACAGACGCCGTATCGTCCAGGTCCTCAGCAACCTGCTCTCCAATGCGGCCAAGTATTCCAACGAGTTGTCCACGATCACGGTGCGCGCAGAGCTGAAACAGTTTCAGGTGGTTGTCTCAGTCGCCGACGAGGGCAGAGGTATACCTGCCGAGCGGCTGCCGCTGCTGTTCAGAAAATTCTCCCGCGTTGACGAGGAGCGCCGGCAGGGGGACCTTGCAGGGTCGGGGCTGGGCCTTGCGATCTGCAAAGGCATTGTCGAAGCGCACGGGGGCCGCATCTGGGCCGAAAGCGACGGACCCGGCCAGGGCGCGCGCTTCATCTTTTCGGTTCCAGTCGTCGAGAGAGAGCCAGCCGCAGGCGCTGCCGAACCCGCGCCGTTCGCCGCCGAACCCGGCAATGAGACGCAGGAGCGGACGCGTATCCTCGTCGTGGACGACGAGCCCCACGCTCTCAGATACATCCGCGACGCCCTCGCCAAATCAGGGTATGACCCGATCGTGACCGGAGAACCGGAGGATGTCGATCGACTGATAGCGGAGAGGGAGCCCCATCTCGTCCTGTTGGACATGATGCTGCCGGGGGTTGACGGGATCGATCTGATGAGGGAAATCCTGGGGAAAACTGCTCTGCCCGTCATCTTCCTGTCCGCCTACGGCCAGGAGAACGTCATTGCCAAGGCCTTCGACACAGGGGCCGCCGACTATGTGGTGAAACCTTTCTCGCCCACGGAGTTGGCCGCGCGCATTAGGTCGGTCTTGCGCCAACGCGCCGGCATCGGCTATCTGGGGCAGCCCGAAAACTATGTCCTGGCCGATCTGGTGATCAACTATGCGGAACGCCGCGTGGCGGTGGCCGGACGGCCGGTCGTGCTGACCGCGACCGAGTATGCTCTGCTCTACGAGCTGTCGACCAGTGCCGGTCTGGTTGTGACCCACCAGCAGCTGCTCCACCGGGTCTGGGGGGCGGGGAACTCCGGCGACGCAGGGCTGGCCCGCACCGTGGTACAGAGACTGCGCCGCAAGCTGGGTGACGATGCACACGATCCCAGATACATCTTCACCGAACCTCACGTCGGCTACCGTATGAAAAAGGCGTCATCCGCCTGACTTCACGCATACAGCAGGGCACATTCGGGGAGGCACCCCGCGCGGGCGCCTCTTTCCCCAGCCAGCCGATCCGGTTGTTGCCTTCTCTGCTTTCCAAAGAAAGGGGGGTCGCTCCGAGCCTGTTCGTTTGAGGAGAGACGGACCAGGCCGGCAAGGCGGCCGCCGCAGTCGTATTCCCAATCGGCGATGACGAAAACCGCATAATTTGGCGCTTGAATGTCATTAGTGTGTCAGTATGACTGTTTCCCATGTCAGTATTATGGCAATAGGAAACATGTCCGGCGCGGGCAGCGTCACCTATTTGAACCCGCAAACCGATTCATCTATGCAGGCGGGAAAGAAAAGGAGACACTACGATGACAAAGTATCGATTTTTGGCCATTTTCGCAGTTCTGATCGCGACGCTGGCGCTGCCGGCGGCGGCGTTGGCCCACCCATCCAGCGTGGGTGAAGGTTATTGCAAGTTCCCGGACGGCACCCTTACACCCGGCCATTGAACTGCTGCGGATCACGCTAATGGCGGCCATGATACGCACATTCCTGCGCCACCCAGCGTTGCTCCTCCGGGCGGGTCCGGCGGCAATCCTCCTCCTCCTCCGAGCGGCAATCCTCCTCCTCCTCCGAGCGGCAACCCTCCTCCTCCTCCGAGCGGCAATCCTCCTCCTCCTCCGAGCGGCAACCCTCCGGGGGGTTCAGGCGGCGGCGGCGGCGCCTCCGGTACGGGGCCGGTGTACACGGGGATCGACTGCCATATAACGCACGCGGCCAGGCCCGCCCAGATTTGTTCTGTCATAGACGGTCTGCAGTACTGGTTCATCGGCGCGGACGGCAGTGCGCAGCCCGGCCCCTACTTGCCCGATTCGCCCAGGATCACACGCTATGAGGGGACCAACCCCATGACCGGCAAGTCGGTTGTGATCGACTATGTTGAAGAAGGGGACAAGACGCTGCTGCGCGTGAGCACCTACTATCCGGACAACGAGTATGACACCAACAAGCCCTATGTCTTTACGCTTGATCCGGGCCACACGGTGACCTATATCAGCTGGTGAGGTACTGCAGGCGAGGTGAGAGAGAATGGCGCGACTCCCTCTTGTTGCCATTCTCTTCCTCCTCTGTCGCACTGCTGTTTCGGTGTGCGATCTATTGAATTCAGACGAATGACCCTCTCTGCAAATTTTCTCGGCATCCCAAACTTGAGTTGACCAGGAATGGTTCAATAGCAAGAAGAGGTATGCCGCAACGTTTCTTACGGTGACAGGGATATGAGCAAGTCAAATTGGCCGTTTCGAACGCGAAATGAGATGAAGCATCGCTTGTTCAGCATAATGGTCCTGGTGGCAGCGTTTGTTATCGACCATCTTACGTCTGATTTGGTCGTGGATTTGCTCGGGCTGCCTGACGGGACTGTAAAAGAGTGGCTGGATGCCCTGTACATCGCGCCGTTCATTTTGGCAGGTCTTTGGCTGGCAGCCTGGTTGAGCCGGGAGGGTTGAGGCGCCCGGGGTAGGGGAGCGCGATGAGGTCGGAGTGCAACTGCTCCTGGCGGGCGTTGCGGCGGGGGTGGGTGGCGTTGGGCGCGCGGAGACCGGCAATGGCAACACCCTTGGCCACGAAGGGCCGCAAAGGATCATGAAGAACTGCAACGGCAACTTCAGGGACGGCAACGGCAACATCTTTTGTCCACGGAGGACACGGAGAACGGCAACGGCAAAACCTTTTGGCAACGAAGGGCCGCAAAGGATCAAGAAGAACTGCAACGACAACTTCAGGAACGGCAACGGCAACTTCAGGTACGTCAACGTCAAGACCTTTTGTCCGCTTTGGACTGTTGTGGACCGCAATGGCAGCAGCAACCCTTTTGCCCTCGCAGAACAGGTAAGGCCGCTATAGAGGGCACTCCGATGGGCACTGGGACGGACACTGGGACGGACAAAATGGGCGGCCGCGCCTTTTGTTGGCTGTGCGGACAGAGAGAGTTTGCAGTAAAGGTTTTGACGTTCTGCAGTTGCCTTTCCTGCAGTTGCCGTTCTTGGCGGACCTTCGTGGATAAAGGTTGTGACGTTGCGACCTTCTGGCGTGGAACTGCAGTGGTCAGTGGAGTGGGGCGATCAGTTGCGGGTTGGTTTGTAGGGGAGAGGCATCTTCGCTCAGTTGATTCGGGGTCGGGAATTGGGCGGGGAGGGTTTGCAGCCCGTTTTTCTAGCCGAATGAGAGGTATTCCATGGCGTCTTCTTCGGATTCGGCGCCGGCGCGGCCTCTGACGATCAGCTCGACTACGTCGTCCAGGCCGACTTCGGAGACGTTGAGGATGCCCTGCCTGCGGCCTCCTTTGAGGACCATGACGCGGTCGCCGATGGCGAGGATGTCGGGCACGCGCTGGGTGATGAGGACGATGGAATGACCGCCGTCGCGCAGGTCCTTGATGAGGCGCAGCAGGGTGTTGGCTTCGCGGACGCCGAGGGCGGCGGTGGGCTCGTCCATGAGGAGGATTTTGGCGTCGAAGGCGATCGCTTTGGCGGCGGCAACCATCTGGCGCTGGCCGCCGGACATCCTCTCGACTTTGAGCCTGGGGGAGCTGATATTGATTTTCAACCTTTCGAGCAACGCGGCGGATTCGGCATACATCTTTTTCTTGTCGAGGATGCTGAGAAAGGGGAGGCCGCGTGTGTATTCACGGCCGAGGAAGATGTTGCGAGCGACGTCGAGGTTGTTGCAGAGGGCCAGGTCCTGGTAGATCATTTCGATGCCGCAGCTGCGGGCGTCGCGGGGATCGC
The DNA here is from genome assembly GCA_958295845.1 of Caldilineaceae bacterium. Classification (GTDB taxonomy): domain Bacteria; phylum Chloroflexota; class Anaerolineae; order Caldilineales; family Caldilineaceae; genus Bin5. Next base: position 448,924 of record OY282376.1, on the reverse strand, counting down.
GAATCGAGACCTCTTCGCCATTAATGAGGATCTGACCGCTGTCGGCGACGTGCGCGCCGCTGAGGATCTTCATCAAAGTCGATTTGCCGGCGGCGTTGTCGCCCACGAGTCCAAGTATCTCGCCTTCGCGCAACTCCAGGTCGACCTGGTTCAAGGCCTGGACGCTGCCGAATCGCTTGGATATTGCCTTCATTTCGACGATATAGTTGCTTTCCAAGGTCCTCCTCCTGAGAGGCGTGCGTAAAGGAGCGGGAGAAGCGAGGGCATCCCCCACTCCTTGTTCAGCCAATTACCACAGATCGGGGAAGTTGTCGACGTTGTCCTTGGTGATCAGGACGGCGGGCGAAGTCTGCCAGAAGATGACCGGGCGATTCTCGGCGAGGTCGCGGGCGGACTGGATGATCTTGACGGCGATGAACGAGGCGTCGTTGAGGACGGTGCCCCACATGGTGCCGTCGCGAATGGCATCGTACACTTCCGCGGCGCCGCCATCAACGCCGAGCACCTTGATGGTGTCTTCAAGACCGGCCTCTGCGATAGCCCTGACCGCGCCGAGGCACATGTCGTCGTTATGGCAGTAGACCATGTGGATCTGGTCGGGGTAGGCGGTCAGGTAGTTTTCCATTACGGTGCGCGCTTCTTCGCGGTTCCACATGCCGGTGTCGACGGCGACGAGCTCTCTGCCGGGGCAGTTCTCGGCGACGTATTCACGGGCGGAGGAGCGCTGCGGCACAAGGCCGTGACCGGTGGCCCCCTCGATGATGACCCAACCCTGACCGTCTTCCAGGGCCTGGCATACGGCCATGCCGGCGGTCTCGCCCTCTGCCCAGCCGGACGAGCCGATCATCGTGTTGACGTAGCCCAGGCCCTCTTCGTCAAGATCGGCGCCTTCGGCGATCACGGGGATGCCGGCTTCCTGCGCTTCGCGGAGGGCGTCGTTGAGCGCGGAGGTGTCATAGGGAACCAGGGCGATCACGTCGTACTGCTTGGTGATGCAGTCCTCGATGAGGCGGATCTCGTTGGGTATGTCGCCCTGCGTGTCGTACACATCATATGTGAAGCCGAATACGTTGGCTTCCTTCTCGGCCAGCGTGACCTTGGCGGTCGAGTAGGGGTGGCCGAGCTCAATGATGTGGCAGATGCGCAGGTCTTGCGCCAGAGGCCAGTCTTCGGCTTCGGTCTGCACCGGCGCGGCTCCGTCTGCCGTCATCACCTGCCCGTCGGGCATTACGCAGGCCGTCAACGCGAATGCGAGTATCAGAACGACGATCCAGACTCCGAAATGCTTGCTCATCTCTCTTCTCCTTTGTGTTGATGAGACTTTCCCGCGGTTCGACTCCACATTCAGTGCGCGGGAGGGACTCCTCCTTCCAGACCGGCTCTCCATGTTCCCAGTAGGCTCTCCTTTCGCCGGGTGGCTGACAGCAGCTTTCGCGGCCCCGTTCCAGGGCGATGCATGAGCCCGGACCTCAGTGGTCAGGCCGTTCGGCGTCTGCGATTCATGTAGACATCTGAAACGACAACGGAAACCAGGATGACGCCCTGGATGACCCATTGCCAGTAGGCGCTGACGCCGAGAAGATTGAGCGAGTTGCGGACGACACCTAAGAACATGACGCCGGCAACGGCGCCGAGGACGTTGCCCACGCCTCCGAAAAGGGATGTGCCGCCGATAACGGTGGCGGAAATCGCGAAGAGTGCGGTGTCTCTGCCGACGCCGGGATTGGCGCTGACGGCGCGGGATGCCAGCAGCACGCCGGCGATCCCGCTGCAGAGGCCGGCCACCACGAAGGAAAGGGCGAAAATAAGGTTCACGCTGAGGCCGGCCCGGTGCGATGCGTCGGAGTTGCCGCCGATGGCGTACCAGTAGGTGCCCAGGCTGGTCTGCGTCATGATCAGATGGGTGATGATGCCGATGCCGAAGAAGGCGAGGGCAGGAAACTCGAAGATCCCCAACTTGGCCGACCCCATCCAGCCAAACCCCTCGGCATGGCCGTAGATCGTCGTTTCGTCGGAGATGATGAATGTCAGACCCTTGACCGCAACCATGGTGGAAAGCGTGGCGATGAAGAAGTTGACCCTCATTTTGGTCACGACAAAGCCGTTGACCATCCCGACACCGGCCCCGGCCAGAATGCCGAGCAGGGCTGCCGTGGGAACGCCCAGGTCCTGGGACAGGGCAAAGACCACGCCGGCCAGCGCCAGGGTGGCGCCGACGCCGAGGTCGATTCCCCAGGCGATCATGAGGACGGTCAGGCCGATCGAGATAATCCCGTCGATCGAGAACTGCGTTGTCATCTGGGTGATGTTGCGTTCGGTGGCGAAGAAGGGGACGAAGAGAACCGCGTAGGTGAGCGCGAGCCCGAGGAGGACAAAGGCGCGATATTCGATGAGCCACTGAAGGAGCTGCCCCCATCTTTCCGGCTGCCAACCCGCGGGCCCCCGGGGCGGCTCTTCGACCGGCCCGGAATCGACTGTGGATTGATCTTCCGGCGTTGGATTTTCGGCCATGTAAGACCTCGTGCGTTCGCGGCAGATTCGTCAGTAAGGGCAGATGTTCTTGAACTGCGGCAAACGGTTACTCGCTACAATAAGGTTGGCCCCGGTCACTGGGGCGCGGTTTCGGTCTTCTGTTCGCGGCCCATGACCTGGATAGCGACCAGGCCGGCGGTGACAATCCCCTGGACGACCAGCTGTGTTGCCGGCTCAAATCCGAGGATGGTAAGCGAATTGTTCAGTAGTGCGACGAGTATGGCGCCCCAAACGCCTCTGGCAACGCTGCCTCGGCCGCCGAAGATGTAATTTCCGCCCAGGACGGAGGCGGTGATGGCGTGAAATTCGTAGTTGAGCCCGATGAAATAGTGGCCGGAGCCGGCGCGGGCGCTGACGACCATGGCGGCGACTGCGGAACAGAGACCGGTGGCGATGTACATCAGCGTGCGGTACAGGGGGACACGCACGCCGGCCAGCTTGGCCGCTTCTTCATCGCCGCCGATCGCATACACCCTGGCGCCGAGTGACGTTTCCGACAGTACCAGGTGCATGACGAGGGCGAGGGCGAGGAAGATGATTGTGGGGACCGCGAACGGTCCTATGAAGCCATCGGCAATCAGAAGGAATGGGCTGTTGCGAGGAACTCGGTAGTAGTAGCCGCCGGCGCTCAGGAGGGCGATCCCCTGGAAGATCGTCATCGTGCCGAGGGTAGTGAGCATGGGATTGGCTTTGAGCCTGCCGACCAGAAAGCCGTTGAAAATGCCGGTTGCCAGTCCGATTGCGAGGCCGAAGATGCAGGTGGTCAGGATGCCGACGCCGCCTTCGAGCATGGCGACCATGGTCACACTGATCAGCGACACGATTGCGCCGACGGAGAGGTCGAAACTGCCGCTGATCATCATCCAGCAGACGCCGACGGTGACGATGCCGTTGATCGAGGACTGGCGGAGAACGTTTATGAGGTTGCGGGTTGTGAGGAAGCGGGGGTTCAGAAAACCCATCAGCACGATCAAGGCGACGGTGAGGACGACCTGCGGCTCTCGCAACAGGAAGCTGCCGAGAGCATTGAGCCGGCCGCGGCCGCGCAATCTGCCTGGTATGGAAGCTAGTGTAAAGGAAGAAAAGAGCATGGTCGATCTGCTGCGAATGCCTGACAGGTGAAGGCTTCTACTCGGCTAGAGTCGCCGGGCCTCTGCACTGGCGGAGCAGATGGTCCCAACTTGCGTGGCAAGAGGTTAGCAGTTTCTGGCCACATTCCACTGTCCACTGGGGTCAGAGGTTGCAATCGTGTGAAGGTTCTTGTGTTTATCTGAGGAATCCGATGCGGTGTGCTGGGTTAGCCCGCGGGCAGCCTCTGGTCCGAACGTTCTGCAGACAGTAGCAGTTGCCTTGCTGAGGAGATCATAAGGTTAATAGCATTATCTGTCAAGAGCGTTTTGGGGGTTGGGGGACGGCTTGGTTGGCGGTGCAGGGACAGTTGCGCAGTGGCGTTGAATCGCCGCTTTCTGGGCGGCGCGAGAGACTGTAGCGAACTTACGATAGAGAATGAGGGGGAGAGGATGCAGGCTACAGTGGCCAGTGGCTAGCAGAAACTAACCTCTCTTCGCATTCTTGGTCTTCGGCCAACATAGGCGTGACGGTGGTACATGGCACTGTTCTTGTTGGCGCCCCCTCTTTTGACCCGCTTGCTACGCATTTTGGGGCGCCCACAGTTGTACTGTCGGGCTTGATCGCTTCCATGTCAGGGTCCAGGGTGAATTGTTTGAACGTGTCGGCCCAGACACCGTTCTCTTCCCAGAGCGAATAGCGCTTGAAGACTCTTTCCATCTTGCCCAGCTTAGGCACGAGGGCGTCTTGCTGGAATGCACAAAATATCGGCAAGAGATGGGCGACGATATTATAGGTGGATATCCTGCAATTGTCTCCAACCAGACCATAACTCTATGATCCTTAATCGTACTCCACGCCATGAGCCTCGCCTGCTGACACAAAACATACTTACCCTTGATTTTGTTCGGATCTTGCTTTAGAATTGGGCGCTTCAACCACCATGCACTTGCAAGGAACTACACATGTACCTGTCTCGAATCTGTATAAAGAACTTCCGCAACTTTCGCTTTCTTGAAGTAGAGTTAGGCCCCAAGTGTGTGGTCGTCGGTGAAAATAATGTTGGAAAGACAAACTTACTCTTTGCCCTAAGACTTATCTTGGATCCACGACTTTCTGATATTTCAAGACATTTGCGAGAGGAAGACTTCTGGGATGGCTTAAACGAACCCGCAAAACGTGGCGAAATTATTGAGATTTCAATCGAATTAAGGGATTTTCAGGATGACAGAAACGTTTTAGCAGTTCTGCAGGAACACTGTATCTTGGGTCCTTCACCAGACACCGCCCTCTTGACGTATCGCTTCAGGCCTAAATCCGGTCTCCTAAGGGATAGGGAGATTTCAATCAGAGACTACGAGTACCACATATTCGGCGGTGGCCTCGAAAAGAACAAGGTGGACCACAGCGTCCGGAGATGGATTCCTGTGGAAGTCCTTCCTGCGCTGAGAGACGCTGAGAGGGACCTTGCCAGTTGGCGACAGTCCCCTCTAAGACCACTGGTAGAAAATCTCAATATTCCGGACGCAACGCTCCGACGAGTCGCTTCAAGAATTGACGCCGCTACAAATGAACTCTTGGATGAAAACGATGTCAAGCAGTTGATCCAGGGATTCCAATCGCGCCTTTCTATGATGGTCGGTAGCGTCCATGAAATCGACCCTTCGCTGGGATTCGCACCGACTACTCCGGAAAGGCTAACTCGAGCCTTGCGAATGTTCGGAGATGGTCCCAATAAGCGGCCAGTAGGTGAAATGAGTCTTGGAATAGATAACCTCCTATATCTCTTGCTCCTTGCAATTGAGTTGGAGCATAAAGAGACTGCTGGTGAAAGGGCCAAGACGATTCTTGCAATTGAGGAACCAGAGTCTCATCTACATCCCCATCTTCAGCGCTTGGTATTTCGGGACTTTCTTCATCGAGATCCTCCGATTTTCTTAACGACCCATTCTCCCTACATCGCAAGTGTGGCACCTCTCAGAAGCCTTGTATTGCTCAGAAGTGATGAACAGGGCATCGGATCAGTAGCTAAGTCAACCTTACAAGCGGGTCTCACAGATCTGGAGAGCGCCGACCTACAAAGATACTTGGATGCTACTAGAGCGGAGATGCTTTTCGCCAGAGGTGTAATTCTAGTCGAGGGAACTTCAGAGCTCTTCTTGATCCCGGCAGTCGCGGAGAATATGAACAGAGCTTTGGACGAGTATGGAATCACTGTTTGCAGCGTCCTAGGGACTAACTTCGTCCCTTATGCGAAGTTACTGGGAGCCCAGGGTCTAAATATTCCTTTTGTTATCCTCACCGATGGAGACCCCTACACAACAAATAATGGAGAAAAGAGAAGCAGAGGGCTCAGTCGAGCAATTTCTGTGGCAGAGACAGTTGGCCATCATAATCCTGTCACCTTGGAGGAAATGCATAAGCAAGGGTGTTGGGCTGAGCTGCGGGACGTCACTAAAGGTAGCGGTGTATTCGTCGGCAAGCGCACATTGGAAGTAGACCTTGTTGACAGAGGCCATGGACAAGAAATACTCGATACTTTGATAGAATTACGCGCTCCTAAAGGTAGGGTAGATAAAATTCAGAGATTTGTAGAGCAGGGCGAGGATTTGGACGAAACTGAGGCAGATTACTTGATGCGTACAATAAGGCGGGTTGGAAAGGGCGGGGTAGCACAGCGTCTAGCGGGAAGAGTTGACCATGCAAAATTTCCTACATATGTAACCGAAGGAATCAGGAAAATCACCGAGGCCCTTTCCAAATGAACGGAGTCGCCCCATCGCTCCTTGATGCTTGGATCGAGAACTTCAATCTAAAGCAGACCGAGGCTTACGAGTCCGACGGCCACTGTGCCGTGCTTGCCGGTCCCGGGAGTGGAAAGACCCGAGTACTCGCAGCCAGAGTTGCGCGACTGTATAGTCAGAGGGTGAAAGGCCCGCGGGGAGTCGCCTGCGTAACTTTCAACAACGAAGCCGTGAGAGAATTGCGAATTCGGCTGAGAGATTTGGGGTTAAACCCGGACAAGCGCCTATTCATTGGAACTGTTCACAGCTTCTGCCTAGGGTGTATAGTCGCGCCTTTCGGCCGCCTTTTTGTCGAAGACTTAGATTCAACACTGGGTGTGGCAGGAGATATGCTGAAAAGCCAAGCCTTCCAGACTGCATTGGCAAGAGTGAACTTTGGTGGAAATATGGCTGTATCACGTGGTACATTTGACGAATATCGGAAGGCCCACCCCATAATAAACAGCGAAGCCCGGCAGGAATATCCTGAGCTTGCTAGGCTAGTCCAAGAATACGAAAGAGTTCTCCACAAACAGGGTTTTCTAGACTTTGAAGGCATAGTACATCTCGCTTTGGACTTAATACGCCGCCAAGAGTTTGTCCGTTTGGCAGTCGAAGCCAGGTTTCCTTTCTTAGTCGTTGACGAATATCAGGACTTAGGTTATCCGCTTCACCTTATTATTGAAACACTTATGAGAACAACTTGCATTGAAGTGTTTGCGGTTGGAGACCCCGACCAGTCAATCTACGGATTCACCGGCGCTGACCCAAAGTATCTGCGAAGTCTCGCGAAGGAATCGAATGTACACTGCATAAGTCTCGATATGAATTATCGCTGCTCCCAGCAGATAATAGACGGATCGCAAGTAGCGCTTGCAACGGAAAAACAAAGGAAATACGTGTCTGCTAGGGATGACGAAGTGGGGGAAGTTCGCTTGCTCGAATACCCAAACGGGCTGGGCGAGCAGGCGGAGGTGATCGCCACCAAACTTATTCCTTACCTTGAACGGAAAGGAGTTCCGAATAGCCAAATTGCCGTTCTCTATATTGACAAGTGGGATGGACAAGTTTTGAGCCAAGCCTTGAAGGAGGGTGGAATCCAATATTCGGGGAAGGGCGACTTGCGATATCCAAGAACACCTTTTACAAGGTGGTTGGAAGACATCGCCGCGTGGTGCTCTCTGTATCCTCAGACCCAGAGAGGACCCAGATTTGACGACCTGTTCTTTCAGTATTCTAAGGTTTGCGAAGAGGCCGGTACCTCAGTCAATACTGGAGACTTAACTTCTCGTGTTGAATTTTTCAAAGCAATTACTTCACTTGCTATGCCCGACATGGCTCTACATGCCTGGCTCAGACAGCTCAATTCTCTCTTGGATTTGGAAGGTCTCCTCCAGGCGCGCAAGGCACATCCCGATGATTTGGCAGGTTGGCATTCAGTTTTGGAGAGTTGTGTAGAAGGAAAACAATTAGCGGGGAGCAGTCTAAGTTATTTTTCACGATGCGGAGACAGATCTGATACCGTGACGCTGACCACGCTCCACAGTAGCAAAGGTCTGGAATTTGAGGTGGTAATTATGCCAGGATTGGAGGAAGGTCGCCTTCCAAGGTTTTCTGCGAAAACTGAGGAAGCCGTTGCAGAAGCCAGACGCGTATTCTATGTAGGTATGACTCGTGCCAAGAATTCGATCTACTTACTATATTCGGGCTGGTACACTAACAGCTACAACCGCATATTCAGGAACGGCCCTTCCCGCTTTATTATTGAATTGGAATCAAATGCGCCACCCATCCTCTAGCCGACGATGTGGAAAATTGATGCAAGGCCTGAGATGAGCTTATTCTCGAGTCGCAAGACTGCCGAAGAGAGGTCGATCCAATTTGTGGCCCCCGATGCTCTCGACTCCCAGTTAACACTTCCGGCCCGTCGCCCACCATCTAGGCACTCTAGAGGATCCCACAGCGCAGTGTAAGACTTCCTCCGCTTCGCAAGAACCAATTTGACATTCACATGATCAACCAACTCACTGATGTCGGCAGGTGCTCAACACTGGCACCTATGCGCAGCAGCTGGTCGAAACCCATGCGACATCGATCACTAGCTCCCCACGCAGGCAACACGGCATGATCCTCTTCGACATGCAGACGTATCCGATTGGGACCACCAATCATTGACCCATCCTCGAAATCCCAGGTCAGACAAATGTCAACGAACCTAACCACGGTAGTTGAAGACGAGCCGGTAATCTTCGGGCAGGTCGATGTCGAAGAGGAGCGAGTCCGACTCGACGATGTGGACGGGGATGCCGGCCTCGGCGGCGAGGCGCTGGTGGCGCTGGAAGCTGTTGCAGCCGAAGGCGAAGGGGATGGCGTGGGCTGGCTGCAGCAGCAGTGCATTGGTGCCGCCGTCGCGGCTGGGGGCGATCATGATCTGCGGGTCGCGGTTGCTGGGGGAGGCCATTGTGCGCACGTCGTCGGCAGTCAGGTTGGGCATGTCGGTGGGGAGGACCAGGACTTTGGTTGCGCCGTGGGTCGCGGCGTAGCGGGCGGCCTGGGTGAGGGCGGCGTTGAGCTGGGATTCCGAACCGGGGTCATTGGGGCTGCAGGGCTGACTATCTTCGGCCAGGGTGTGGCTGCCGGCGCGTTTGGCGGCGGCCAGGGCGTGGGTGTCGCGGCTGACGACGAGGATTTGCGCGTCAATTTGGGCTTGGTTGATGGCGGTTAGCGTACGCGTGAGGAGTTCGCGGTTGAGGGCGTGGCGCTGCTGGGGCGAGATACAGGCGGCCAGGCGGCTTTTTCCCTCGTTGAAGGGTTTGACGGGGATAACGACCCACAGGCCCGGTCTGTTCTGCGGGTTATTCGTCATTTTCGTGCCGGGGCCCGTCTGCGCTGCGGTTGCCGTTTCGCAGGCTCTGGCCGAACTGCAGGACCTCTGTTGCCAGGCGGCGCTTGGAGGGGAGGTCGGTCATGATGGTGTCGGTTACCAGCGCCGGCAGGGGGAGCGGGTTTTCCTCGGCCCGGTCCTGCTGGTCGATGATGAATCCGTCGAGGAGACCGGCGTAGTGCTCGACGACGGTCAGGGGAAGGTGTTCGAGATGGCCCATTTCGCGCATCATCTTGGCTACTGGCCCCTTAACCGCGCGTCCGCCGACGATTGGGCTGACCGCGACCACTGGGGCGTCGCTCTCCCGCAGCAGCTTGCGCAGACCGGGAACCGACAGGATGGGGTCCACGCTGAGATAGGGGTTGCTGGGGCAGATGATTATTTGCGCGGCGGCCCGCAGGGACTCGGCCACCTCGGGGGCGAGTGCCGCGTTGTCGGCGCCGACGAAGGTCAGGCCTCGGAAGGTGGGTTCGCAGCGGCGGCGTACGAAGTAGTCCTGGAAGGGGAGGTCGCCTTCGTCGGTGTGCACGAGCGTGCGTACCGGTTCGTTGCACATTGGCAGGATGCGGGAAGGGACGTCCAGAGCCTGGCGCAGGCGGTCGGTGACTTCTGTCAGGGTGGCGCAGGCTTGCAGCCACTGCTTGCGGAGCAGATGCAGCGCGAGATCCTTGTCGCCCAGCCGGAACCATGCTTCGCCGCCGAGGCGCTCGGTTTCGGTCAGCACGGCCCAGGTTTCGTTGGCGCGGCCCCAGCCCGTCTCTGGGTTGTTGACGTTGGCCAGCCCGTAGAGAACGGTGTCGATGTCGGGGCAGATGGTGAGGCCCCAGTGCTCGAAGTCGTCGCCGGTGTTGACGATGACTGTGAGCGCGCCGGGGGGCAGGGCTGCCTGCAGACCGGCGGCGAATTTGGCGCCGCCGACACCGCCGGCCAGGGCGACGACCGGGGAAGGATTATCCAGGTTTGGGGCCATTGGACGCGTTCTTCTTATTGCGTGTTGCGTATTGCGTAGTACGCAGTGCGCGAATCAGCGCCAGGTTACCCGTTCTGCCAGGGGAAGGCGCTCTCGCTCTTTTTCTTCGGCGGCGTAGCCGAGCGTGATCAGCGCCTGGGGATGCCAGCTGTCCGGCAGGTCGAGGACATCGCGCACGAGATCGGGTACGAAGAGGGGCGCGCACATCCAGCAGGCGGCCAGGCCGAAGTGTTGGGCTGCCAGGAGCAGGTTCTGGCAGGCGAGGGCGGTGCTCTGCACGGCCATGAGCCATTCGGCCTCCTGACGGCGCCGGTCAGGGTAGTCATCCATGCCTTCCAGGGAAAGGGAGGCCGCGACGAGAGCCGGCGCGCCGGTGATGCGGGCGTGGCTGATGCGGACGCGGCGTTCGATGATGGCCGTGTCGACGCCGTCGGCGCCCAGGTCGGCGCGCCAGCGCGCGCCCATGCGGTCGCTCAACTCCTGCTTGACCGGGTCGGTGGTGACAACGCAGAAGCGCCAGGGCTGGCGGTTGTGGGCCGAAGGCGCCCAGATTGCGGCGGTCAGCAGCATTTCGAGCAGCGGCTTTTCTACCGGATCGGGCAGGTAGCGGCGGACAGATCTTCGTCCGCGGATAAGCTGCCAGAACCAGCCGTCATCGAAATCGGAGGCCCAATCTGATTGGCGCCAGTCGCTGTAGTCGTCTCTGTGATCTGCGGACGCGATGCGCTGTTTTTGCATGGGACGGCATTATAGCACGGAGTGGGGGGAGTTGGAATGTGTTGGGGGATGGGAACGGCAGGGGAACTGCTGGGGAAAGGCGGGGGAACTGCGGGGGTTAGGGGTCAGGGGCTGAGATAGCGCGTGAGGAGGTAGACTCTGTTGGCTAAACACCTTTCTCTAGACACGTTGCCGGGGAAGAATACGCACGGTGGTCTAGTAAGGGCGGGGCGTTGCGGGGGCGCGGAACGGCAGGGGAACGGCAGGGGTTAGGGGTTAGGGGTCAGGGGCTGGGATAGCGCGTGAGGAGGTAGACTCTGTTGGCTAAACACCTTTCTCTAGACACGTTGCCGGGGAAGAATACGCACGGTGGTCTAGTAAGGGCGGGGCGTTGCGGGGGCGCAGCCCCTGCACAAGGGAGGGCCGAAGGCCCGGACGCCCGGAACTGCAGTGGTCAGTGATCGGTGGTCAGTGGTCAGAGGCGACGGCGCTCGTCTCGCTCGGGGTTGCGTACGGGGCGGGGCGGGGGGCGGCATACAGCACAGTATGCGGGGAATTCGGGCTTCTTTGACGCTCTGTTATGGGACGTGTACAATGCAAACGGTATGGGAAGATTTTCCCAGTATCGGTAATTGCCGCGCATAGGTTGCCAGGATGCCTGTCGCGCGGCACGTAAATCGCAAGATTCAGGAGATTCCATGACCGCGCCAAAGTACTCCCGCGTTGCACTTTATCTGCAGGATAAACACTCCATTCGTGAAGGGATGGAGCACGCACGCTACGCGGAGGAGAAGGGCTTTGAAGCGGTCTGGCAGGCGGAAAGCCGGCTGGTGCGGGATGCGATTGTGCCGATGGCCGCCTTTGCCGCGGTCACGGAGCGGATCCAGATCGGGTCGGGCGTGATCAATAACTGGACGCGCAATATCGGGCTGCTGGCGGCGACTTTTCTGACTTTGGACGACCTGGCGCCGGACCGCGTGATCTGCGGCGTCGGCGCGTGGTGGGATCCGCTGGCCAAGAATGTGGGCATCAGCCGGCGCAGGCCGCTGAAGGCGATGCGGGAGACGGTGGAGGTGTTGCGGCGTCTGCTGGCGATGGAAAATGTCACGTTCGAGGGTGAATTTCACCAGGTGAACGGCATCGAGCTGGATGTTGTGCATGGACGCCAGACGCCGCGCAATGTGCCCATCATGATCGGCGCGACCGGGCCGAAGATGATGGAGCTGACGGGGGAGATTTCCGACGGCGCGGTGTTGAACTACTGTGTGCCGCCGGACTATAACCATATGGCGCTGGAGCGGCTGGAAATCGGCGCGAAGCGGGCCGGACGCAGTTTGGATGAGATCGACCGCCCGCAGTTGATCGTCTGCTCGGTGCACGATGACCAGCAGACGGCGCTGGACGGCGCGCGCGAGCTGCTCACCCAGTACCTGGGCCAGCAGCCGCATATCGCCCAGGCGAGCGGGGTCAAGCCGGAGGTTGTTGACGAGATTCAATCGATTCTGGGCTGGCCGGCGACGATTGAGCAGGTGCGTAAGGCGATGCCGCTGGTGCCGGACGAGCTTGTCACACGCATCACAGCCAGCGGCACGCCGGACGATGTTAAGAAGAAGGTGCGCGAGTATATGGACAACGGCGCCACCTGCCCAATCCTTTATCCGCTGGGCGATGTGAAGTTGATGATCGATACATTTGCGGGTGGTTTCTAGTCGTTTACAGTGGACTGATATGTACCGCTTCTGCGAAGCCCCCAACACATTAACTGATGCCCTGAAGTTGAAGGCGGAACACGGCGCGGGCGCGCGTTTCATTGCCGGCGGCACCGACCTCCTCATCGATTTGGCGAGCGACGGTTCGGAGGACGGCGCACAGATGGGGCTGATCGATCTGACGCGCATTCCGGGCCTGGCCGACATCTCGGAAGAGGATGGCGCGCTGCATCTGGGTCCGCTGGTGACGCATAACCAGTGCGTACGCAGCCGGGCAATTGTGGAGAGTGCGTTCCCGCTGGCGCGGGCGTGCTGGGAGGTGGGCGCGCCGCAGATACGGAACCGGGCAACGGTTGCCGGCAATCTTGTCACGGCCAGCCCGGCCAACGACACGATTGTGCCGCTGCTGGCGTTGGATGCCAGCGTGCGCGTCGAGAGTTCGGCGCGGGGCAGCCGCACGCTGCCGCTGGCGCGCTTTTTCCGTGGGGTGCGCCAGGTGGACCTGGCCGACGATGAGATGCTCACGCGCATCTCGATACCTCTGGCCGATTCGGCGCGGCGGGGCAACTTTATCAAGTTGGGGCTGCGGCGTGCGCAGGCGATCAGCATTCTGAGCGTAGCCGGATCAGTTGCCTGCGACAGCGGGGAGGACTGGGGCTCGGCAACGGTGACGTATGCGGCCGTTGCGCTGGGCGCGGTTGCGCCGACGGTGGAGCGGGCGACGGAGGCGGAGGCCTTTTTGCTCGGCAAGACGCTGACGGAAGAGACGATATTGGAGGCGGCGCGTCTGGCGGCAACGCAGGCGCGGCCGATCGACGACCTGCGCGGGAGCGCGGATTACCGGGTGGCCATGGTGGAGACGCTGGTCGCCCGTCTGCTGCGCCAACTGCGGGACGGGCGCGAGCGGGCGGGATGGCTGGAGACGCCGGTGACGCTGTGGGGCGATACGCAGGGCCGCTGGCCGGTCTCGACGGGGCCGGGATCCGAATCAACCGTCAACGGCGCTGTTATCGAACTCGACGGCGGTATGACGCTGCTGGACAGCCTGCGGGCGGCCGGTTTTGTGGGGGTGAAGGAGGGCTGCGCGGAGGGTGAATGCGGGGCCTGCACCGTCTATCTGGACGGCATGGCTGTCATGTCCTGTCTGGTGCCGGCGGAGCGGGCGGCGGGCAGCGAGGTCGTGACAGTTGAGGGATTGGCCGCGTCGTCGGCGGAGTCTTCGGAACTGTTGCACAGTGTGCAGCAGGCGCTGATCGAAAGCGGCGGCGTCCAGTGCGGCTATTGTACGCCCGGGATTGTGATGTCGGCGGCGGCGCTGCTGGCGGAGCGCCCCGGCCCGGACCGCCTGGAGGCGCAGGAGGCGCTGGCGGGCAACCTGTGCCGTTGCACCGGTTACCGCAAGATTTTGGACGCGGTGGTGGCTGCGGGGCGGGAAGAGAGGGGTTAGGCGCGAGGGGTGAGAGGAGAATTGGCCATTTGGGTTCCTCATACAGGTGGGCCGGGTAGATGGCATCCGACGGAACCGAAGTAATAACATACTATCTGGAGATGACCGGCGCGGAGCAGTTGCGGCCGGCGCGGGCGCCCGCGGAACCTTTTGCCGTCCGGCGGGCGGAGTTGGCGTTCGCTGCGCTGAATCGCTTTTTCTATACTGAGGTGGGGCGGGCGTATACGTGGACGACGCGTCTGCCCTGGACTGAAACACGGTGGCAGGCCTGGGTGGAGCGGCCCGAACTGCAGACGTGGATCGGATATGTGAAGGGGACGCCGGCCGGCTATTTCGAGTTGGATGAGCAGCGCGCAGATGGTGAAAAGCAGGTCGAGCTGGCCTATTTCGGTCTGCTGCCGCCCTTTGTTGGCCGGGGCGTGGGAGGTGCATTGCTGACGGAGGCGCTGCGCCGTGCGTGGGCGCTTGGGCCGCAGCGGGTTTGGGTTCACACGTGCACATTGGACCACCCGGCGGCGTTGCCCAACTATCAGAAGAGGGGGTTTCGCATCTATGATCAGAAAAGGAATGCGGAGTGACGTTTTCTTTCTTCTCGGCATTTTCTTTCTTCTCGTTTTCCTCCGCCGCGAAAAGAAAAAGCTTGTTTCGCCATCGCCAAGTGTGGGCGAGTGGGGATGGCTAGGGCCGGAGCCATTGTTCGACACACACAACGCGGATAAGGTCATGTCGCCCTCGTTGCCGCGGCGGGGGAACTGGCTGACGCGGGCTATCGGGCGGTCGATGTACAGACTGCTCGGCTGGCGCATCGAGGGCCAGCTACCCGACGAGCCCAAGCTGGTAATCATCGGCGCTCCTCACACTTCCCATTGGGATGCCATATTGGCGGTCGGATTCTTCCTGGCCACTGGGCTGGATTGCCGCTGGATGGTCAAGAGAGAGGCCTGCGATCACGCATTGGGCGGTCTCATGCGCTGGATGGGCGCTTTACCGGTGAATCGCCAGGAACCCGGCGGTCTTGCGCAGCAGGTTGTCGACGAAATGAACCGCAGCGAGAAGTTCGTGCTGGTTCTGACGCCGGAGGGGACGCGCAAGAAGGCGGAACGTTGGAAGACCGGCTTCCACCGTATCGCTCTGGGTGCGGGAACGCCCATCACGCTGGGCTATGCCGACTTTGAACGGAAGGTCGCGGGTATCGGTCCGACTATCTGGCCGAGCGGGGATCTGGAAGCGCAGATGGAAGAGATACAGGCGTATTACAGCGGGATCCCGGCTCGGAATCCGGAGTGGTTCGCTACTGCATTGGATAGTGGATAGTAATGACTTTGAGGTGTTTTGATGCGTGCAGTTGGTAGCAGCATACCGCGATTTGATGCGGCGGATAAGGTGACGGGGCAGGCTGCCTATCCGGCGGATATTGAACTGCAGTGGTCAGTGGTCAGTGGTTAGTGGTCAGTAGATAGCTAAGATTTTGAGGTGTTTTGATGCGTGCAGTTGGTAGCAGCATACCGCGATTTGATGCGGCGGATAAGGTGACGGGGCAGGCTGCCTATCCGGCGGATATCGACCTGCCCGGTCAGGCTTGGTTGAAGATCGTTTTTGCCGGTGTGCCTCATGCGCGTATTGTGCGCATGGATACGTCGCGGGCTGAGGCGGTGGAGGGTGTCATCGCCATTCTGACGGCGGCGGACGTGCCGGTGAACGAGTACGGACTGGTGATGCCGGACCAGCCTGTGCTGTGCGGGCTGGGGAGCACGCCGCAGGCGGAGGTCGTGCGCTGGGAAGGGGACAAGGTGGCGCTGATCGTGGCCGAGACCGCGGCGCAGGCCGAGGCGGCGGCGCGGTTGCTCGACATCGAGTATGAAGCGCTGCCGGTCATCACCGACACGGACCAGGCGCTGGCGCCAGACGCGCTGCCGCTGCATCCCCACCCTTTCAGCAACTTTCCTTACCCGGAAGGGCGGGACAGGCAGTCGAATCTGCTCGTAACGCATCGCTTGCGCTACGGGGATATCGAGGCAGGCTTTGACCAGGCCGATGTATGCGTGGAAGGCGTATACAGCACGCATCCGCAGGAACACGCTTATCTGCAGCCGGAGGCCGGCCTCGGCCATGTGCGCGACGACGGCCGCATTGAAGTGATCGTCGCCGGCCAGTGGATGCACGAGGACCAGGAACAGATCTCCCATGCGCTCGACCTGCCTCCGAGCCAGATCGTAGTGCGCTACCCGGCTATTGGCGGCGCATTTGGCGGGCGGGAGGATATGTCGATACAGATCCCGCTGGCGCTGGCCGCGTGGAAGACGGGCCGGCCGGTGAAGACCGTCTGGAGCCGGGAGGAGTCGATAGTCGGGCATCACAAGCGGCATGCCTTCGTTATTCGCGCCAAGTGGGGGGCAACCAAAGAGGGCAAGATCGTTGCGGCGCAGATGGATTTGACCAGCGACTCGGGCGCCTACTCTTACACCAGTACCAAGGTCCTGGCCAACGCCACGCTGATGTGCCTGGGCCCTTATGAGATTCCGAACGCGCATGTGGACGCGCGCACGGTCTATACCAACAACTGTCCGGGCGGCGCATTTCGCGGTTTCGGCGGGCCGCAGGCGCATTTCGCGGCCGAGATGCAGATGACCAAGCTGGCGCATGCGCTGCAGATGGACCCGGTCGAGCTGCGTATGCGCAATGTCCTGCGCGACGGCTCGATCCTGGTCACAGGCAGCCCGATCCCCGCCGGCTGCACCACTGAAGAGGTGCTGGCCGAGGCGGCGCGGCAGGGCGGCTGGCAGAAGCGCAATGGCCAGTGGTCACTTTCAGCTGCAGACGCCGACAGCAGGCCGCCGGACAATGGCAACGGGTTGCTGACCACGAGCCTTGACTCCTCCCGCGGCCGGATCGCGCGCGGCCGGGGGATCGCTGCCTCTTACAAGAACGTAGGTTACAGTTTCGGGTTTCCGGAGCATTGCACGGCCTGGGTGGAGCTGCACGGCGGGGAGACCATCGAGAGGGCGCGCGTCGGCTGCGTGGGCGCGGAGGTGGGGCAGGGCGCGCACACCGCTTTCATCCTCATGACCGCGGAGGTACTGGGGCTGTCGCCGGAGCAGGTGGAGCTGGAGGCGGCGGACACGGACGTGACCGGCTCGAGCGGCAGCAGCTCCGCCAGCCGCATGACCTTTATGGCCGGCAATGCGATACAGGGCGCGGCCGAGCGTGCGATGGCGCTATGGCAGGATGAGGAACGGCCGGCGCGCGCCGAGTTCATCTATCATCCGCGGGCCACGACCCCATTTGACCGCGAGACCGGCGCTTGCGATCCGAACATCACCTATGGATATTGCGCGCAGGTGGCCGACGTGGAGGTGGACCGGGAGACCGGGCACGTGACGGTCAAGCGGTTTGTCAGCGTCAACGACGTGGGCAGGGCGATTCATCCGCAGCATGTGGAGGGGCAGATCGAGGGTGGGGTGGCCCAATCGATAGGCTGGACGCTGCTGGAGAACTATCTGCAGGAGGGGGGAATCACGATCACCCCCCAATTGAGCAACTATCTGATCCCCGGCGTGGCCGATGTGGCCGAAGAGATTGTGCCCGTGATCCTGGAGCTGCCGGACCCGCAGGGGCCGCTGGGCGCGCGCGGGATGGCGGAGATGCCCATTCTGCCGACGGCGCCGGCTATCTCCGCGGCGCTGCACGATGCGCTCGGCGTCTGGTACGACACGCTGCCCTTTACGCCGGAGACGGTCTGGCGCGGCATGGCTGCAAACGAACTGACGCCGGCCGCCGACCGCTGATCAGGAGCGCAGGTGATGGCCGCCAAGAACCGCGATATCCGCGTTAACAACCTCATCTGGGGGGTGCTGCTGTCGCTGGCGGGCATTGGACTGCTGCTTTTCAACCTGGATGTCTTTGTCCAGTTTGAGCCCTACGTTCAGTATGGGGCGGCGGCGCTGCTGGGCCTGTTCGCGCTCCTCTTTGTTGGCGGCTATCTTTCCGCCCGCGAGAACTGGTGGCGCCTGATCCCCGGCTGGACGCTGATCGCGCTGGCGGCGATGGTCTATCTCACCACCCTGCCGGCGCTGGACCAACGCTTGACGGCCGGGGTCCTGTTCCTGGGCCAGGCCATCGCGTTCGCCCACATCTATCTGCTGGACCGGGCAGAGCGCTGGTGGGCGATCATTCCGGGTGGATTCATGCTGATGCTGGGCGGCACGATCGCCCTGAGCAGTCTGACCGAGGACCCGGCGGTATTGGGCACTTTCCTCTTCATTGGCCTGGGGGCGGTATTCTTTCTGCTCTACCTGTTGGGACAGCGGTGGCAGCTGTGGTGGGCGCTGGTTCCCGGCTCTGTCCTGGTGCTGTTGGGCCTATTTCTTTTTTCGGTTGGCCTCGGTCAGCAGAATCTTCCTCTGCGTTTGTGGCCGGTGCTGTTGCCTGTGCTGGGCGCGTGGCTGATCTGGCGGGCGACGCGTCCGCTTTCCGGCCGCAAGCTGAATGTCGATGCCGCGCCCAAACAGTCCCGTTCGCGGAGTCAGTCTTCCGAAAGCAGCAGCCGGCCGCGCAGGCTGGGCGAGTACGGCGGACCTGCTCCCGGCGCCGCGGTGGAGGTATTGCCGGACCCGGAGGAAACGCAATAAACCCTGGGCTTGGATAGTGGACAAGAGGAGCCGATAGCCCTTATCATTGCATTCTGATCTGCAGGAGACAGTGGAGTCATAAAATGGATTTAGGCACTTTTTCGGTCAGCTTGGCGGTCAAGGACATTGCGGTCTCGCAAGCCTTTTATGAAAAGCTCGGATTCGAGGTGTTCGGCGGCGACGCAAGCCAGGGCTGGCTGATTATGAAGAGTCCCAGCTGCGTGATTGGCCTCTTTCAGGGCATGTTCGAGAAGAATATTCTGACCTTCAACCCCGGCTGGGACGAATCGGCGCAACCTCTTGACAGCTTCACCGATGTAAGAGAGATCCAGGGGAAACTCAGAGCGGAAGGGGTCGAGTTCGCCAGTGAGGCAGACGAGACCACGTCGGGCCCGGCGAGTTTTGTGATCATGGATCCGGACGGCAATCCAATCCTCGTCGATCAGCACGTATGATAACTGCAGGGGTCAGGGGTCAGGGATCAGGGATCAGTGACTGCGCGAACTGCTGGCTGCTGACAATCGCAATCTCAGAAAGGTATAGTTCTTATGTCTGAATTCGTTCTTACTTTGGTTCAGATGGACTGTTTGTCGGGCGATCCGGGGGGCAATTTCGAGCGGGCGGAGGCGTTCATCGCGGATGCCGCCGGCCGCGGCAGCGATCTGGTGGTGCTGCCGGAGCTGTGGCATAGCTCTATCGACCTGGAAAACGCGGAAGTCTACGCGTCGCCCGTGGCCGCCGAGGCCGGCAGTGACGGCTGGTTTGGACGCTTCGCTACGCTGGCAAGGGACAACCACGTCTGGCTGACCGGTTCGATGCTGGAGAGCCAGGGGGACCAGTTCTACAACACGATGGTGCTTTACAGCCCCGAGGGCAGGCTGGCCGCCACCTACAGGAAGATACACCTGTTCCGGCTGTTGGATGAGGATAAATACCTGGCGCCGGGAGAAGCGGGCACGATGCACGAGCTGCCGTGGGGCTGCGCGGGGCTGGCGATCTGCTATGATCTGCGTTTCCCCGAGCTGTTTCGGCGCTACGCGCTGGAGGGCGCGCGCCTGGTGATCCTGCCGGCGGCGTGGCCGCACCCGCGGCGCATGCACTGGCGCACGCTGCTGCGCAGCCGGGCGATCGAGAACCAGTGGTTTGTGGCCGCGTGTAACCGCGTGGGCGCGAGCGAGGATGTGAGCTTTTTCGGTTCGTCGGCGGTGATCGATCCGTGGGGTGAGACGTTGATCGAGGGCGGCGAGACCGAGGCACTGCTGACGGTGCGTATTGATCTGGATACTGTGGAGGCGACGCGGGCGAAGATTCCGATTTTTGCGGACAGGCGGCCGGAGTTGTATTGAGGGTGGGTTTGGCTGGCAAGAGAAGAGGTGGGGGTTAAACCGTGATCGAAACATTCACTCGCTGGAGTGTAAACGATCATCTGCGCACTGAGGAAGATGCCCGCCTCTATCTTGAAGCGGCCTTCGAAGAAGACTTGGGCGACGGACGTCTGATTCGCGCCGCGCTCAGGGACATTGTGCGCGGCCGCGATGTGAGGGAATTGGCACAGGAGATAGGGATAACCCGCGAAGGGCTGTCGGAAACGCTATCCGAGGACGGCGATCCAAGCATCGGTACCGTGGTGAAGATTGTCGGCTTGCTGGGGATGCGGCTGCGCGTCGCCAGTTAGGGCGCTGGCCCAGGTAAGGGAGTGAAAGGTATTCTGTTTTACAGGACTCCTCTTTGAAAGGAGCCTCAATAGAATCACCAAGTTCAGGTGAGTACCTCTCGTGCAATGAAGGCCCTATCTACGTCTTGTTGCGTGCGATTTTCGACCTTGCGAATGGGGGACTGATTTTCGAAATTCGCTGGGTTTGTCTGGCCGCTGCAAGGCAGCACGTGTCTTCGCCTTTTTTTCCTCGACGATCTTGGGGTCCCTGGGAGTGAATTGGTCAGTTCGTTCGTTGGATTTTCGACGCCCTTTCATCAGAGTCATCCTTCCTTTCTCAACTATTTGACGTGCCCATCGTGCAGGTTGTCAGCGATTCGCACGTGCTTGTCGTTAGACCGGTCGTCTCCTCTTTTGCCCTCTATCAACTTTATAGCAGTCCTTCTGGGATCCGGTGCGTAGGATACTCGACTTGGCCTGACACCGCAAACGGCGGGCCAAGCTATGGGGCTGTCTTGAGGATTGTCGGTTCGGTGGGGATGGGGTTGGGCGTCGCTCGTTAGGGCCCCGCCCGACTCAGGTCGGGCGGGCCGAACTCTCCCTAGCCTGCCAAAAAGTCGTCAATCGCCTTGCGGGCGATGCGGTACTGGCTGCCGATGCGTTTGGCCTGGAGGGAGCCGTCGTCGATGAGGGCCTGGATGTCGGCGGGCGTGACCTGGAGGTAGCCGGCACCCCGCCTTCGGCCTGTGCGGCGCAGGGCTGGCGATCTGCTAAAGTCTGAGTTTTCCCGGGCTGTTCCGCCGCTACGTGCTAGAGGGCGCTCGTCTGATGATCCTGTCGGCGGAGTGACCGCACGCGCGGCGCATGCACTGGCGCACGCTCTTGCGCAGCCGGACGATTGAGGCCGGCGAGACCGAGGCGCTTCTGACAGTGTGCATCGACCTGGACACTGTGGAAGCCACTTGTGCCAAGAACTCGGTCTTCGCCGATAGGCGGCCTGAATTGTATCGAAGTGTATCCCTGACCGGCGGACGAAGCAAGTGGCAAGTGGCGAAACAGGGGTTGAGCCTTGATCGACACAATCATCTGCTGGAATGTTACCGATCATCTGGGCACTGAGAAAGATGCCCCTCTATCTTGAAGCGGCTTTCAATGAAGGCCGAGGCGACGGGCGTCTGAGTCGCGCGGCGCTCAGCGACATTTCCCGCTCCCGCAAAATAAGCCAACTAGCGCGCGAGAGCGGGATAACGCGCAAAGGACAGTAAAGAGCGCTGTCCGAAAACAGCAATTTTAGCTTAGCTACGATGTTAAGGATCATCCCAGGGGAAGGGGATGCGGCTTTGCGTCACTAGGTAGATCGTGGACCGTAGCAAGGGAAGGAATTCCGGTTTACAGTATCTTAATCGGTTTGTGGCATCTGTAGATTAAGTGGAATCCTGCGTTAAGCTCCCCTGTTTCAACTCTCAACGTTTGAGCTATTAGCGCTCTTCGTTGGTTGACACCATTGTGTTTGCTGAGGCATCGGGAGATACGTACCTTAGACCCCTGCATAGCCGCGTTGAATTTGCGGTGTTCGGTTGTCCATGTCCGGAAAGCTGACCTTACCTCATTCAACGCGGACAATCTCGAACTCAATCTCACCATCCGGCGCCGTGACGCGCACCACCTCTCCTGCCACGCGACCAATCAAAGCCTTACCAATAAGACTCTCGTTGCTGATGCGTCCGTTGACCGGATCAGTTTCCGTCGAGCCAACGATTGTATAGAATACTTCTTCGTCGTTTCCACTTTCTCGGATAACAACGCTACCTCCCAAGGCCACTTGGCCGTCCGGAGTCTGTGAATCGTCGATAATTTTCGCATTGCCGATCTTGACAGTCAATTCCCGGATGCGCCCTTCGAGGAAGGCTTGCGCGTTTTTCGCTTCCTCATAGCCAGCATTATTTCTCACGTTGCCTTCGGCTTTGGCTTCGGCGATCTGTTGGGCGATCTCTGGTCGCCGTTTACTGACAAGATGATCCAACTCATTTTGCAGAGAATCCAGACCTCCTTGGGTCAGGTAAACGGGGGTTTTGTGCCTAGGTCCTACTCGATGAAGCGGAGGATGTGTACTCTGGCCCTTGGTATAGCCGCTCCATTCCTTGGTCGCCCGTCCGCCGTAAGGCTTCAGTGGCTTAGTCTGAAAACTTTCACCTGTGACATTTGTTTCGTTCGCTTCGTTACGATCGACTCCTAATGTTTCGTGATTCGTGCTACTGGAGAATCTCTCGCGTTCTTTTCTCCCAGTCCCTCGTTGTCGGTGCTTCAGTGCACTGTCTTGTCTATACTCCTGGCTACTGACACCGTCCTTTTGAATCTTGTCGTGCGATTTGTAGCTGTCGCCTGATATCGTAGGCGGAACGCGTGTATTTCTACCGCCTAAACTATCCTTGTGACAATCGGACGTTTGAATGCCATTTTCTTTGGAACCCTTCTTCCAATTGACACAGAACGCCAAAAACATCGCGACGGGAATAAGAGTTATAAAGAAATCCATGATTGGATATCCCCTTTGCCGGCACTACCTCTTGCCTCCACTCTACGCCGCCAAAAAGTCGTCAATCGCCTTACGGGCAATGCGGTACTGGCTGCCGATGCGTTTGGCTTGGAGGGAGCCGTCGTCGATGAGGGCCTGGATGTCGGCGGGCGTGACCTGGAGGTAGCCGGCGGCCTGCTCGAGGGTCATGACGGCCGGGGCCGCGGGTGGCTGCGGCGGCGTGGGGGGCTGGGGTGCCGTCGGTGGTTGGGGCGCCGCCGGCGGGTTTGGCGCGGGGCTGGCGGGCTGGGCAGGGGTCTGCGGGGGGTTCATGGCGTTGGTTATCATGCCGGCCATGCCGGCGCCGAGGCCGATTCCCGCGCCGAGACCGAGGCCTTCGCCGGTTCCGCCGGCGCCGCCCGGTTGCTGGGCCGCGTCACCCAGTGCGCGCGCTGTTTTGAACTGCATGTAGGCGGCCATGTCGCCGATCGCGCCCATGCTGGCGCGTTCGTCGATCGCCTTGGCGGTCTCCTCGGTGGGGCTGATGGAGACGATGCGGAACTGCTTGAGCGCCAGGCCCATGGCGGTGAAATCGTCCTGGAGCGTGGCGCGCATGGCCGCGCTCAGTTCGTCGAACAGGCGCGGCAGGTCGAGAATGCTGGTCATGTTCTCGCCCCACATGTCGGTCATGCGGCTGATGATGGCGCTGCGCAGGAAGTCGTTGATCTGGCCGGTGCGGTACATGCCCTGGGTGCCGACGAACTGGTCGACGAAGCGTTTGGGGTCGGCGATCTGCATCGTGTACTGGCCGAAGCCGCGCAGGCGCACCAGGCCCAGGTCAGTATCGCGCAGGGTAACCGGCTCGGGCGTGCCCCATTTCATGTCGGTGAACTCGCGCATGTTGGCGAAGAACACCTCGGCGGTGAAGATGTCCTGGCCGCCTGTACCCATGCGCAGGAGGCCTGACAGAATCGGCAGGTTGGCGGTGGTGATGGTGTGCCGGCCCGGCTCGAACAGGTCCAGCGATTTGCCGTCGCGGTAGAAGACGGCGCGCTGGCTTTCGCGCACGATGACCTGGCTGCCGAAGCGGAAGTCGCCTGAGCCGACCTCCGGTAGGCGAACGACGAGCTCCTGCGCGCCCTGATCCGGGGCTTCGATTACGTCTATGATTCTGGCCATCTGTTTTCTCCTGTCTGTCGGCGCCGGTGGGCAGTGGTCTGTGGCTGGATAGTGCGCGGGCGGCTATTCGCTGTCGGCTGGCGTTGTGATCGCCTGGCTGCGCTTGTCGAAGAGCCGCTGGAGTTCGGTCACGGTTTCGTTGACGGCCTCGATGGCGGGGCCGATGGCTTCCCGATCCGCCGCGCCGGCCTCCAGGAGGTCTATCCTGGCGTTGATCTCCTGGGCGCGCTCCGCCAGAGCCGTGTCGAAGCGGTGGAGGGCGTCGAGCTGCGCTTCCTGGATCTTTACCGCTGCGAACAGCCCGGCGTAGCCGTAGCTGGCCGTCTTGATGCGGTCGATGAGCGTCTGCAGGCGCTGGATGGCGCCGTCGGCGTCATCGATCCAGGCCAGCCCGCCGCTGCGCAGCAGTTTCTTCTGCACGTCGTAGAGGCGCTGCTTTTCCTGCTCCAGCTCAAGCACCAGAAGCTGGCGCAGGCGGTGGTCGGCCTCGCGGCGCAGCTCCCTGTCGTTGTATTCGCGCACCAGCGGCAGCCCCTTGAGCAGCCGCTCGATGGCTCCCATATTCTCGTCAGCTTTTTCCACGAAGGAATCGGTCATCTTTTTCCTCTTGTTCGGCCGGCCTTCGACGCGCCAATCGGGCGGGGCGAAAGCCGGTCCCGCTATGCAGTGGGGTTGAACTGTTCACTATACATTACGCAGCGCTGTCCAATTGCGTTGCAGCCCGCTGGGTCAGGAAGACTTCGCTGCCGCACCAGGCGCATTGGATGAGACCCTTGCCGGCCAGCTCGACTTCGCCGCCGCAGTTGGGGCAGTTGCGGCCGTCGGTCAGCTTCTGGCTGTCGACGCTGTAGAGGAGACCCTCCTCCCAGTTGATGGCGCCGCTGAAGAGCTGCTTGCCCACCAGATTGCGGATCATATCCTCCACTGATTCGCGCGGTTGCTGCAGCTCGACGATGATCTCCTGCACGGTCACCTGGCCCTGGGTGAGGACCATGTTGAGGATCTTTTTCTCCTGCGCGACCTGCGCGAATTCGGTCTCCTCCTGCTGGCCCTTGCGCCAGAGGTAGAAGCCGATGCCCAGCAGGGGCGCGCACACGACCAGCGCCAGGAACAGGCCCAGCACAATCCCCCCAGCGGTCGTGCCGGACGTTACCACCGTTGCGGTCCAGCCGAGGAAGAGGACGGCTGATATTGCCATTATTGCCAGGCCGACGATGCGTCCGCCACCGCGCATGTTTCGCTCCTTATCGCTGCCGGGGTTGCGCTATCTCAACCGGTACGGGAGGGGCTTATGTCTTTTCGCAGCCAAACCAGTCAGTGGTAGTCGGGGCACAGTAATCGCGTGCCGTGCCGCAGTCTCTTTGTGAGAAGTCATTCCCGCTTTCGATCCCTGAGATAAATCCAGACCACCGATCCCAGAATAATAAGGATCATCCACACGCCACAAAGGTCAACAAGCGGCTCGCAACAACGAACTAGCCATTCAGACATGATCTTGAACGCTCCGAAATTCTGGGGCAGGCGGCGGTCACGGGACGCGCCGGTCCATGTTGGCTCAATATCGACGCCCACGATGAACGAGAACGGTCTATCTTATCCCCTTTGCACGGGAAAACCACAATCTCTTTCCTATCCATTTCCGGCTTCGGCTGCCCGGTCGCCGTTCGATGGCATCATTGACCTTTTGCGCCTGTCGAGATTACGCCGCGGTCCCGCCTGACTGCGCAGGTATTTGTGCCGCGTATGGGAACACTCGGGTTGCGGCTCCCCTCACGTTCGTTTGGCGGCGTGCAGGGGCATTCCAAACTTAGCCGAAACCACCGCCTCCGCCGCCGCCGCCACCACCGCCGAAGCCGCCGCCACCGGAGAAACCGCCGCCGCCTCCGCTCCAGCCGCCGCCGGCTGTGGAGGAGCTGCTGGGCCGGCTGGTCATGGTGGTGCTGGTGCTGGTGAGCAGCGCGCCCAGTCCGGCGCTCATGCCTGTCAGGCTGCTGCCCAGCCCGCGGCTGACGTCGCCCAGGCCTCCGCCGAGCCCGCCGCCTGCCGGGGGTCCTGAGGGCGTTCCCGGCGTTTCGCCGCCGACGCGGCCTCCGGCGCCATCCGGTCGAAGCGGCCGTCCAACGGGACCGGGCCCGTAGTACCAACGCCGGTATGGACCGTACATGGTGGGGTGGGGGATGTACCAACCGGGCGCGGGCGCGTCAACGGCTTCAAATTTGCGAATGTACTGTTTATCCACGCCAAAGGCGATGGCATAGGGCAGCCAGCGGTCCCATAGCGCCTTCTGTTCTTCGAGGTCGCTGTAGCGGTCGATATCGCGCAGATAGCTTTTGAACGCCTGCCAGCGGGCGGCCAGCTCGGCGCCGACGTCGGTTTTGCGGGGCATGAAACGGGACAGCAGCAGGAAGCCGAAGGCGGTGACCGCAAGCCCGATGCCGGGCAGAACCGCGGCGCCGGTGAGACCGCCGAACAGCGTCATCAGTCCTATGCCGGCCAACCCCGCAAGCGCCAGCAGACCTACACCGAGACAGCCATACTGGCTGCGTACTTTTTCGGGGCTGCGGGCGAAAAAGCCCTGTTCGGTCACTTCCTCGTAGAGCGCCCGCTTGAGAGCCGGCAACTCCTTGTGAAATCTGTCCTTCAGATCGGAAAGTCTGACCTCGCCTTTGAGTTCGAAGAGGCCGTCAAGCAGGAGTTGCTCGAAGGTGGAGACGAGCAGCTCCCGGTTCTCGTAGCGGTAGATGAAGTCGCGCGCAACCTGGAACTGGCCCGTTTTTTCTTCGGTGATGCTGATGACCTTGCGCTGCGCCAGGTCGACCAGCGTGGCGATGATATCCTGCATATCGGCCTGTTCGTCCAGGAGTGTGCCGACGACGCCCGGGGCCAGGTCGTCGGGCGGCTCGGGCAGGTAATCGGCGACCATCTCGACCGGCTTGTCGCGGCCAAGGCGATACCAGAGCAGGTAGAGCGCGGCCGGTCCGCCCAGGAGGAACAGAAGGCCGAGAGCGCCGAACAGGAGCGTAAAAATCGGACCCCAGCGCGCGCGGAAGGCCAGTTCCGCCTCAAGCTCGGCCGCTTCGGCATCGGCCCTTGTCTGCCACGGCTGCGGCTGCCCGGCTACGACACCGGGTGTGAACTCCACCCGCACTTCGAACGCTTGGCCGGGATCGAGCCTGCTGTCGATCAGATACGCGATCTCGCGCCCGCTCTCCAGGAGTGAAGCCGGGGCGATCTCGCGGGCGTCTTGCCAGGCCTCTCCCCTGCTCGTGTATGCAGCCCATTCGTGAATCGAGGCGGGGGCCACGACATTCACCCGTCCCGCCTGCACGGGAAAGCTGCGGTTGCCGTAGATCGCCTGCCACCA
Organism: Caldilineaceae bacterium; assembly: GCA_958295845.1. Classification (GTDB taxonomy): domain Bacteria; phylum Chloroflexota; class Anaerolineae; order Caldilineales; family Caldilineaceae; genus Bin5. Next base: position 421,474 of record OY282376.1, on the reverse strand, counting down.
GAGCTGGTCGCCGCCCTCATAGTAGCGCAGGCCGCCGCGCACGGTATAGGCAAGGGCGAAGGTCTCGCTCTGGTTTGCCATAACCGGGAAATACCAGTAGATGACGTAATGGGAGCCCTTATCGGCGACGGTGAATGTGTAGGGCTCTTTGCCGTAGCCGGCCTGGCGATAGCGGTTGCCGCTGGCGTCGGTCAGGGACCAGTCGTCGATAGAACTGAAATTCTTTTTGGGGATGTCGCGATAGCCGAAGGTGAAGGTACCGCGCGTAAAGCGAATGGTCTGGTGCTCTGTCACCTCGAACGTGCCGTCGCTGCGGATGATGATATCGACGTCGAAGCGCTCCCAGAGCAGGGACTTTTCCTGGGCGAAGGTGGGGTGGGCATGCAGGATAAAGAGGACGCCGAGGACAACTGCGGCGCCGGCCAGCAGCCGTGCAGACAGGCGGATTGGTATTGCCATGTTCGCCAGGCCGACGATGGGGCCGCCTCCGCGCATGGTTCGCTCCTTATTGCTTCCGAGGACTCGCTAACTCAACCGGTATAAGAGTATACACTTTGCGGCAAACTTGACGCTCCTTTTGCAGAGGGAAGGCGCATTCCGGTTCTATCCGAAGCCGCCACCACCACCTCCGCCGCCGCCGCCTCCGCCGCCACCACCACCACCACCACCGAAGCCGCCGCCGCCGGAGAAACCACCTCCGGAGAAACCGCCGCCGCCGCTCCAGCCGCCGCCGCCTGTGTAGGTGCTACTGGGCCGGCTGGTCATGGTGGCGCTGGTGCCGGTGAGCAGCGCGCCCAGGCCGAGGCTCATTCCTGACAGACTGTTGCCCAGCCCGCGACTGACATCGCTCAGGCTTGCGCCCATGCCCCCGCCGAGCCCACCGCGCCCCGGGGACCCGGAGGGCAAACCAGACGTTACGCTGCCAACGCTCCCGCCACCGACACCTAATTGAACCGACCGGCCGGTGACGCCGGTCCTATAGTAGGCGCGCCGGTATGATCCGTACAGTTTCGGGTCGGGAATGTACCAACCGGGCGCGGGTGCGTTAACCCTTTCAAATTTGCGAATGTACTGTTTATCCACGCCAAAGGCAATGGCATAAGGCAGCCAGCGATCCCATAGCTCTTTCTGTACTTCGAGGTCGCTGTAGCGTTCGATATCGCGCAGATAGTTTTTAAACGCCTGGCAGCGTGCGGCCAGCTGGGAGCCAAGGCCGGTTTTGCGGGGCATGAAATGGGAGAGCAGCAGGAAGCCAAAGGCGGTTGCGGCAAGCCCGATGCCGGGCAGCGCCGCGGCGCCGGTCAGACCGCCGAACAGCATATAGAGTCCCCTGCCAGCCAACCCTGCCAGCACGAGCAGAATTATACCCAGGACAGCGTATTGATTGCGCACTTTTTGCGGGCTGCGGGCGAAAAGGCCCTGCGCGGTCACTTCGGTGTAGAGCGCCCGCTTGAGGGCCGGCACTTCCCTGTGAAACCTGTGCTTCAAGTCCGAAAGTCGAACATCACTCCTGCGACTAAAGAGGCTGGCCAGCAGGTGTTTCTCAAAGTAGGAGACGGGTAGCTTCCGATTTTCGTAGCGGTAGATGAAGTCGCGCTCTGTCCGGGACTTGCCTGTCTTCTCTTCGGTGATGCTGATGATCTTACGCTGCGCCAGGTCGACAAGCGTGGCGATGATATCCCGCATATTGGCCTGCTCGTCCAGGAGTGTGCCGGCGATGCCCGGGGTCAGGTCGTCGGGCGGCTCGGGCAGGTAATCGGCGACCATGTCGACCGGTTTGTCGCGGCCGAGGCGGTACCAGAGCAGGTAGAGCGCGGCCGGTCCGCCCAGGAGGAAAAGCAGGCCGAGGGCACCTAACAGGAGCGTAAGAATCGGGCCCCAGCGGGCGCGGAAGAGCATTTCCGCCTCACGCGCGGCTGCTTCGGCATCGGCCCTTATCTGCCATGGATGCGGTTCCCCGGCCACCACGCCGGGCGTGAACTCGACCCGTACTTCGAAGGCTTGACCGGGGGCCAGAGTGCTGTCGATCACATATGCGATCTCGCGCCCGCTTTCCAGGCGTGAAGCCGAGGCGATCTCGCGGGCGTCTTGCCAGGTTTCTCCCCTGTTCGTGTACGCGGCCCACTCATGGATCGCGGCCGGCGCGACCACGTTCACCCGCCCTGCCTGCACGGGGAAGCTGCGGTCGCCGTAGATTGCCTTCCACCAGAGCTGGTCGCCGCCTTCATAGTAGCGCAGGCCGCCGCGCACAGTATAGCCAAGGGCAAAGGTCTCGCTGCGGTTGGTGATGGGAGGGAAATACCAGTAGATGACGTAACGGGATGCTTTTTTTGTGACGGTAAATGTATAGGGCTCTTTGCCGAAGCTTGCATAGCGATAGCTGTTGCCGCTGGCGTCTGTCAGGGTCCAGTCGTCAAGGGAACTGAAATTCTTTTTGGGGATGTCGCGATAACCGTAAGTGAAGGCGCCGCGCGTAAAGCGGATGGTCTGATGCTCGGTCACTTCGAAGGAGCTATCCTTGCGGATGATGATATCGACGTCGAAGCGCTCCCAGAGCAGGGACTTTTCCTGCGCGAAGGCGGGGTGGGCATGCAGGATCAGGAGGGCGCCGAGAAGAACTGCGGCGCTTGTCAGCAGCCGTGCAGTCAGGCCGGAGCGTCTTCGGGAGGCGTGGGAACGCCTCCAACTGTGTTGGAGCGGAATCTTTAGGCGCGGCATCATTGACCTTTCGCGGCGCAGCCGTGCGGCTGCGGACAGCTTTCACTGGGCAGGGATGCAAGTGTATGCCTTCAGTTTCGCACGGTGGCGCCTGACATGCCTGACATTCTACCAACGCTTTAGCTGACAATTCAATCTGGCTGCTTATTGCGGCAGCGCCAAACGGGTCCCGTCCGCTACACGACCTGGTTACGGAGTTCGGTCTCGCCGCGCCAGAGCCGGTCCAGGTTTTCGAGCAGAATGTCGATCAGGTTTTCTTCGTACATGCGGGTTTCGCCGCCGGTGTGGGGGGTGATGACGACGTTTTCGAGGTCCCAGAAGGGGGAATCCTGCGGGAGAGGCTCCTCCCAGAAGTGGTCGATGCCGGCGCCGGCGATGGCGCCGGACTGGAGGGCTGCCAGCATGGCCGGCTCGTCGACGCAGCCGCCGCGGGCGACGTTGATGAGGTAGGCGCTCTCTTTCATCTGCGCGAAGGCGGCGGCGTCGATTACATTCTCGGTGGCAGGGGTCAGCGGACAGGTGAGGGCGACGAAATCGGCTTGCGGCAGGAGGGCGGGCAGCTCCTCGGGCGTGTGGACGGCGTCTGCGGCTGCGGCAGCGGTGGCGGGGTTGCGCTTTGTGGCGAGGACGCGCATGTCGAAGGCTTTGGCCAGCTTGGCCAGGCGGGAGCCAATCTTGCCCAGGCCGATGATGAGCAGGGTCTTGCCGCCCAGTTCGTCTTCGCGCAGGGCCAGGTCGCCGATCATGCCGCGCCAGGCGTGGCGCTGCTGGCGGTCGCGGCCGGTGTGGATGTGACGCGTGAAGGCGAGGATGAGGGCCATGGCGTGTTCGCTGACCGCGTTGCTGTTGACGCCGCTGGCGGTAGCCAGGCGGATGCCCCGCTGCCGTAGCGCGTCGAGGTCGAACTGGTCGACGCCGGCGCCGATCGACTGGATGAAACGCAGGCGGGGCGCGACGTCCAGGAGCTCATTGTGCCAGAACCCGGAGACGAGCAGGACATCCGCTTCCTGCAGGCGGGCGGCCAGGTCTTCGGGTGTCCAGGCCTGGAAGTATTGGATGCTCTCCTGCCCGGCAGAGATGCGGCCGGATGGATCGGCCTGGCGGCGGGCGAAGATCGGCTCCAGCTGATAGGCGACATGGGCAAAGCAGATGGTCAGGTCTTCGGGCGCTGGAAAGGGTTGTGTCGGCATGGGGCTGCTCCGTTGCGGGTGCATTTTGGGGGCCGCTGGTGGGCGCGATTCAGGCACTGTATAGCACGGGAACGCGTCTTTGCGCAATGCTGAGGGGGTCCGTCCGGAATCAGAGTGCTTGACGCCTACGGTGATCGTCGTTAGGCTAAGTGACTCGTACACGCACACGAATCCAGGAGCGGTAACGCAGGCATAACCCAACCATTCAAGCTGGAGGCCGAAAATGAGTCAGTTCGTCGCCGATTTCGAATCCTATATGCCGGATGAATTTGACGGCAAGCCCTACGGGCCGGTCGGTCTGCTCGCCAATGCGGACGAGGCCGGCATTGACGTGAGCGTCGTCTTTCAGGGCGGTGTGCCGGCTGATCCGCGGCCCGGCAACGCCGAGGTGCTGGATGGGGCCGAGGGCCAGTCGCGTATTTTGCCCGGCTGCCTTGTCAACCCGACGATGGGGCCGGACGCGCTGGAGGACCTGGAAAACTGCGTGCGGCGCGGCGCGCGCACGGTGAAGTTGATGGCGGCCGGTCACCGCTACCGCCTGGACAGTTCGGCGGTTGATCCGGTGATGGACCTGGCGCGCTCGCTCGGTATTACGGCCACGATCCACTCGGGCTCCCATCTGAGTGGGTGCGCGCCGGAGTATATCGCCCACATCGCGAGGAACCATCCCGAGGTCACGATCATCATGGACCACATGGGGTATCGGGAGTGGGTGAGGTCGGCGGTGCAGGCGGCGCAGGAGAACGCCAACATCTACCTGGGCACGACGCTGATCGCGGCGGCGGAGCCGTTCACGATTTCGGCGATTGTGGCGAGCGGGGAGCTGGGCGCGGACCGGATCGTTTTCGGTTCGAATGCGCCGGCGGGGATCGCTTCGCACGGGGTCAACGGCATCCGGATGGCCGGTTTCTCGCCGGAGGATGAGGCGCTGGTTCTGGGTGAAAATCTGCGCGCGATCTACGATATGTAGGGCTGCGCGGGTGGGGTGAGGGGAAAGCGCTGCTTTCCCGCTCCACTTCACTCGATTTCTTTACAGGCGGGGCAGGGTGATGCCGGTCTGTTTCTGGTATTTGCCGTTGCGGTCGGCGTAGGAGACTTCGGGGGCTTCGCCTTCGAAGAAGAGGACCTGGGCGATGCCTTCGCCGGCGTAGATGCGGGCAGGCAGGGGCGTGGTGTTGCTGATTTCGATGGTGACGTAGCCTTCCCACTCGGGCTCGAAGGGTGTCACGTTGACGATGATGCCGCAGCGGGCGTAGGTTGATTTGCCGACGCAGATGGCCAGTACGTTGCGCGGGATGCGGAAGTATTCGATGGTGCGGGCGAGGGCGAAACTGTTGGGCGGGATGATGCAGTCGTCGCCGTGGTAGCTCTGCAGGGCGCGTTCGTCGACGGCTTTGGGATCGATGACGGTGAGCTCGCCGGTGGCGGGCGTAAAGATGCGGAAGTCCTTGGCGACGCGGATGTCGTAGCCGAAGCTGCTGAGGCCGTAGGAGACCACGCCCTCGCGTACCTGTCTTTCCTCGAAGGGCTCGATCAGGCTGCACTCTTTGGCTTTTTGGCGGATCCAGTGGTCGGGTTTTATGGATAGCATGTTTAGAGACTCTGCGATTGTTTTGCGCGCGGGGTCTTCCGCGTTGGGTCAATTGTTGTGGCGCGACGGCTGGGGGCGTAGCAGACTGTCTGGTGGCCCGCACCAGTATACCATGCGCACGGGATATGTCGTCTCTTGGGATGAGGAAACTGATCTCTCTTCTCAGCACTGCGTGAATGTTGACCATGCCTAAGTTTAGACCTACAATCCTCGGTCATCTAATCTGAATCTCCTACACTCGTAATGATACAACTCCGCGATTACCAGAAAAACTTGGTAGATGGGGTCCAGGCCGCCCTAAATTCCGAAAAGGCGCGCGTAATGATGCAGCTCCCTACCGGCGGCGGCAAGACCGTCATTGCCGGGGCGTTGCTGAGTGCGGTCCTCAAAGGCGGGCGAAAAGCCGTCTGGCTGACCCATCGCAAAGAACTGGCCGCGCAGACTCGTGACCTGCTTGTCAACGCCAATGTATCGGCAAGTGTCGATGTTCGCTGGAATCCTGGCGAGGATGCCCCGGCGAGGCAGAACAGTGTCACCATCCTGATGGCCCAGACTGTTAGTCGCCGCACCGCCAGAGCTAACGTGTGGCCAAAATATGACGCCGACGATCTGATGATCATTGACGAGGCCCATCATGCTTCCGCGGATGGCTGGACGCGAGCTATGCAACAGTGGCCCGGACGCATACTGGGGATGACTGCCACCCCCTGGCGTTTGTCCCACAAGGAAGGATTCGACCACCTTTTCGACGCGTTGCTCTGTGGTCCGGCCGTTGTTGACTTGCAGTCCGGCAATCATCTGTGCGGCGCTCAGGTTATCAGGCCGTCATCCCAGTGGATTATCCGCGGCGGCGAGGTTGGCATGGACGGAGATTTCACGGACTCCGGCATCGTAGCGGCCAACCAGGACCATATCATGACGGCTGGAGCACTCAAGTTCTGGGAAGAGCACGCCCAGGACCGTCAGACCATCGTCTATGCGGTTTCGGTTGATCATGCCCATAATCTGGCAGCCTTGTTCAGGGATGCCGGTGTACCTGCCGCCGTAATGCTCGGTGAAACCGGGAATGAAGAACGAGCCAGGCTCATCACCTCTTTCAAGAGGGGGAATCTCAGAGTTCTCGTTAACGTTGCCGTTGCCACCGAGGGTTTTGATCTGCCGGACGCCTCGTGTGTGGTCATCACCCGGCCTACCAAGAGTCTGACACTTTATTTGCAGATGGTGGGCCGAGGTTTGCGCCCGAAGGAAAACAACGGTAACTGTTTGATTCTTGATTTGGCGGCAAACGCAGAGGTCCACGGGCTGCCCGGGGACGACCGTGAATGGTCCCTGGAACCACGGGCGGTGCAGGAGGATGTAGGCGATGCCGTGACTGTCTGGTGTGACAACTGCAATTCCATATCTCCTGCCGCCAGCCATGCTTGTCAGACCTGTGGCGAACCGTTTGGCAAGGAGTGTAGCCGTTGCGGGACATGGCGCGCGTGGAAGCGTTGGAGCCTGGAAAAGCAGTGCGGGGACGCGCACGAGTTGGTTTGTGATTTGTGCCACAGGGATGCGCACATCGAAGCTCAGTTGCCGATAAGTGATTCGTTGGAATCAGCATTGGCCGAATTGGAAGAAATGGGGGCTAAGGTGCCGACTTTTGACCATATTTTGCAAGGCGTGAACCTGAACAATCAGTTTTTTGGACTACCCTACAACGAAATGCTGGAGATCATAAAAGATGATGATCTTGACGAAGATGAAAATTTTCAGTTGCAGTATTGGCATGAGCGCGAACATTCGGATCGGTTGATGATGGAGAAAGAGCTTGGCCCGGAATTAATTGGACATCATGATAGATTGACCTTTCTTGGACTGCTCCATGATATTCTGACAGATGAGCGACGTAAAGCAATGAGCAATGTTGAGGAGCGTCGGCAAAGGTTATGTTTAGCTGTTGAAGAGCGAGAGGCACTATTGAACGATGAAAATTCGCTGGAAAATTTGTTCGAAACACATCTTGCCAACATCCCGTCAGACCGGTACCCACAAAACAATCTGCAGAAATACCGTATGTTCCCCGAATGGGAAGACAGTTTCCGGTCGGAGTTGACTGATTGGAAGGATGAGATCGCTCGGCTAGACGACGAGCCTATCGACAGGCGGTTAATCTTCAATAGGGCTCTTGGTAGAGTAGTGTGTCTACTGTGTCGCGTTGCGAGCGACATCGACCTGTTACCCAATGCGAGTGAACTCGCTGCTGGGATAGAGCAAGACTCATCGAAAACCAAGAGTGGGTTAAAGACTGCGAAACGGAACCGTCGTAATCGATCGAAAGGCAGGAAAAAAGGTGCGGGGAAGACTCGAAAAGCAGCATCGAAGATTGCTAAGAGAGTCAAGTCTGCTGGCGGATCATACGCAGACATAGAGAAAGAGTTAGAAAAACACGGCTTTAGAAACACAAAAGGCTTGCCGTACAGGGGCGTTTCCGCAATTTACAGCCTGCTGAACCTTTAGATTGCGAAATCTGGCATACCGCTCCTTCCAACGCAGAAAGGTTTAAGGCAATCGCGCCTTAAAGGGCTACCCGTATACGAAGCAAAACGTGTTGGACCTGTTTAACCGTGAAAAATAACGCAAACTTATAGGTCTTTGTGCCAGAAGGAATACTTTGTTACCGACTTCCTATTCCAACTCTTCCCCTCCCCAATTCCGGTCCGGTGTCAGGTAGATCAGGGGCATACTGACCAAGGTCACCCCGTATTTCACCAGTAGATTGAAGAGGAAGATCTCCCAGGCGATGGCCCAGGAGTCGACTAGCTGCGCGCCGAGGAAGGCGATGGGCGAGAAGGCGATGAGGACGAAGAGCAGATTGTCGATGGGGACGCTGACGGAGTTGCTGACGAGGACGCGCAGCCACTGGAAACGGGTGGTGACGCGGCTGACGAAGAGGTGGTAGATCTCGGTGTCGACCAGCTCGCTGACCAGCTCGGCGATGATGGAGGCGCAGACGATGCGCCACAGGGGCGCGAAGATGGCGCTGAACTCGGCGCCGCCGAAGGATTCGGGATCGCTGGGTACGGCGGCCGACCACATCAGATAGAGCACCATCCCCAGGTTGATGACCGCGGCGGCGACGATGAGGACCTGAGCGTTGCGCTTGCCGAGCGTCTTGTGGACGAGGTCCCGCAGGGTGAAGGTTACGGGGTAGACGAAGGTGCCCATGTCGACGGCCAGGCCGGCCACGACGCCGATCTTGAGGCTGGCGATATCGGCCATCATCTGCGCGGCGATGTAGGCCGCCACGACCACCACCGCTACTCTCGACAACACAGACGCCGCCTGATGGGGGCGGGTTTGTTTTGCTGAGTCGCGATCTGACACGTTACAATCTCCCTATGTTTTGATAAGGCGGGGATCTTCAACCGCCGGCATTTCTGCCACCGCCTCTCGCGCAGACGGAAGAGCGGGGAGAGGCAAGCACCTATTGTAGCACGCGACTGCGCCATCAACAGGATGGTGCAAATAACAGGGGAATGCAAGGGTTCAACCTATGCCCAAGCGCACAGATATTTCATCAGTTTTGATCATCGGTTCCGGCCCGATCGTCATCGGCCAGGCGTGTGAGTTCGACTATTCGGGCGCGCAGGCGTGCAAGGCGTTGAAGGCGGAAGGGTACAGGGTGGTGCTGGTCAACTCCAACCCGGCCACGATTATGACCGACCCGGAGATGGCCGACGCCACCTATGTGGAGCCGCTTACGGTTGAACTGTTGGAGAAGATCATCGCGGAGGAGAGGCCGGACGCGCTGCTACCCACGGTGGGCGGACAGACGGGCCTTAACCTGGCGGTTGCGCTGGCGGAGCAGGGTATTCTCGAGCGGCACGGTGTGGAGCTGATCGGCGCGAATCTGCGGGCGATGCAGGTGGCGGAGGACCGGGACCTGTTCAAGCAGGCGATGACCGAGGTGGGGCTGGAGTCGCCGCGCAGCCGCATCGCGCATTCGCTTGAGGAGGCGCGGGAGATTTTCGAGACGGTGATCGGGCGCTTCCCCATTTTCATTCGGCCCAGCTTTACGCTGGGCGGCAGCGGCGCGGGCACCGTTTTTACGCAGGAGGAGTTCGACGAAAAGGTGTCCTGGGGGCTGAGTGAAAGCCCTGTGAATACGGTCCTGGTGGAAGAGTCGCTGATCGGCTGGAAGGAGTATGAGCTGGAGGTGATGCGGGACCGCGCCGACAATTTCGTCGTGGTGTGCTCGATCGAGAATCTGGACCCGATGGGCGTGCACACCGGCGACAGCATCACGGTCGCGCCGTCGCAGACGCTGACCGACAAGGAGTACCAGCGGCTGCGGGACCAGGCGCGGCTGGTGATGCGGGCGGTGGGCGTGGAGACGGGCGGCAGCAACGTTCAGTTCGCGGTGGACCCGGATTCGGGGCGGGTGGTGATTATCGAGATGAACCCGCGTGTCTCACGGTCGAGCGCGCTGGCCTCGAAGGCGACCGGTTTCCCAATCGCCAAACTGGCGGCCAAGCTGGCGGTCGGCTATACGCTGGATGAGCTCAAGAACGACATTACGCAGGAGACGGTGGCGGCTTTTGAACCGTCGATCGACTATGTGGTGGTCAAGATCCCGCGCTGGGCGTTTGAGAAGTTCCCCGGCGTCGACCGGGAGCTGGGGCCGCAGATGAAGTCGGTGGGTGAGGTGATGGCGATTGGGCGCACGTTCAAGGAGGCGCTGCAGAAGGGTGTGCGCAGCCTTGAGATCGGCCGCGATGGGCTGGGGCCCCTGACCCGCGACGGTGATGGACAGCTGAAGGGCTATGCGCCCGACGCCACTGCCGAGGAGCTGATGCGCGTTCCCAACCGGGACCGGCTGTTTGCCGTCTACGAGCGCCTGCTGGAGGCCGAACGGGAGGCGCCCGGTGACGAGCCGGCGGAGGACTGGCTGGCGGACAACGCGGCGCTGCGAGAATGTTCTGAAATCTACGACCCCTGGTTTGTGGCGCAGATGCAGGAGATCGCCCGCTCCCAGATATCTATTGAAAACGCGGGCCAGTTGGATGCGTGGACTCTACGGCAGGCGAAGCGGATGGGATTCAGCGACGCGCAGCTTGCCCGCATTCTGCATGAAGGGGGGAACGGCGAGGAGAGAGAGGAGGACGGTCGATCTTCTCAGTTGACCGAAGCCGACGTGCGGGCGCTGCGGCAGCGTCTTGGCGTTCTGCCGACGTATCATCAGGTGGATACGTGCGCGGCGGAGTTTGCCGCGTTCACGCCGTATCTGTACAGCAGCTACGAGAGCGAGGGCGAGGCGCCACCGACCGGGCGAGATAAGGTGATCATTCTGGGGGGCGGACCCAACCGCATCGGGCAGGGGATCGAATTCGATTACTGCTGCTGCCATGCCAGCTTCGCGCTGCAGGAGATGGGCTTCGAGACGGTGATGATCAACTGCAACCCGGAGACGGTCAGCACCGACTATGACACGAGCGACAGGCTCTATTTTGAGCCGCTGACCCTGGAGGATGTCCTGCATATCTATCACCGGGAGGCGGAGGGCGGGTCGCAGGTGAAGGTGCTGGTCCAGTACGGGGGGCAGACGCCGCTGAACTTGGCGGCTGGGCTGCAGGCCGCGGGCGTACCTATCGTTGGCACGCAGCCGGAGGCGATTGAGCTGGCGGAGGACCGCGAACGGTTCAGTGCGCTGCTGGCGGAGCTGGACATTCCCGCGCCGGACAGCGGCATCGCCCACAGCACGGGGCAGGCGCTGGCGATTGCGGCGCGTATCGGCTATCCGCTGGTGGTGCGGCCGTCGTACGTGCTGGGCGGGCGGGCGATGGCGATCGTGGACGACGAGGCGAGTTTACGCCACTACATGTCGTACGCGGTCGACGTGGACCTGGAGATGACGACCAGCGGCCAGGAGGTTGCGATCCTGGTGGACCAGTTCCTCGAAGATGCCTACGAAGTCGATGTCGATGCGATTGCCGACGGTGAGCGGGTGGTGATCGGGGGCATCCTGCAGCACATTGAGGAGGCGGGCATACACAGCGGGGACAGCGCGTGTGTACTGCCGCCCTACAAGATCAGCGGCTACCATCTGAGCATAATTCGCGAGTACACGGAAAAGCTGGGCCTGGCGCTGGGTGTGCGCGGGCTGATGAACGTGCAGTATGCGATCAAGGATGACGTGGTGTACGTGATCGAGGTGAATCCGCGTGCGAGCCGCACTGTGCCCTTTGTCAGCAAAGCGACGGGGGTCCCGCTGGCCAAGCTGGCGGCGCGAGTGATGGCCGGCAAGTCGCTGGCCGAGGTGGGCTTGCTGGAGGAGCCGGAGGTACAGGGATTCTTTGTCAAGGAGGCTGTGCTGCCGTGGAAGAAGTTCAGCGGCGCGGATACGCTGCTGGGGCCGGAGATGCGCTCGACCGGCGAAGTGATGGGGCATGCGCACAACTTCGGCCACGCCTTTGCCAAGAGCCAGTTGGGGGCGGATTACCGGCTGCCGGTCGACGGCGGGGTGCTGATCACGGTAAACGACTACGATAAGGGCGCGGCACTCAAGCTGGCGCGCGATTTCAGCCGCATGGGCTTCAGCCTCTACGCGACGCAGGGCACGGCCGCGCTGATCCAGCGTGTGGGGCTGCCGGTGGATGTCCTGAGCAAGGCTGCGACGGCAGAGGCATCGCATCGCAGTCCGGGCAACGGGGCCTATACGACCTTGGACGCGATGCGAGATGGAAAGATCGGTCTGATCATCAACACGCCGCTCGGCCCCCACAGCCGCGCCGATGGACAGAGGATCCGCACGCTGGCCACGCGCATGGAGATTCCGTTGATCACGACCCTCTCGGCAGCCCAGGCCGCGGTGAGCGGCATCCGGGCGATGATGGCGGCTGAGTTGAGCGTGCGCAGCCTGCAGGCGCACTACGCCCGGGGCCACGGATGATCCTGCGGCATTCGGGAGCTTGGCACCGGCTACTTCGGTTCGAGCAAATGGCGGTAAACAGGCGGCGCGGCGGCAGTCGGGAGACCGCAGTCGCGCCGCGGCGCAGTCCAACCCCTCATCACACTACCCACGGCGGAGAATATCATGGCCCCAACGGACAAAACACGTAAGAGAGTCTATCTGGCGAACCCATACGGCTTTTCGGCGCAGCAGCAGGCGCTGTTGCTGCCGCCGCTTGTCGAAGCCGTGGCGGCGCTGGGGCTGGATGTGTGGGAGCCGTTCACGAGCCCCGATGAGAAGGTAGACAGAACTGTGCCGGGCTGGGCTTATCGCATCGGTCAACAGTGCTACCGGGATGTACGTGAGTCGGACGCCATCTTCGCCGTCGTCAACGGTGTGCCGCCGGACGAGGGCGTCATGGTTGAGCTGGGGATGGCGATCGCGCTGGGCAAGCCGACGTTTTTGTTTCGGGACGACTTCCGGAGCGTCGCCGATACTGATGAGTATCCGCTGAATTTGATGCTGTTCACGGGGATGCCGCAGGAGGAGTGGGAGCGGCACTATTACAGGTCGGTGGAGGAGATTGGGTCGGCGGAGAAGGCGCTGGCGCGGTGGGCGAGGGAGTGATGGGTTTATTGGCCCGATCGGAGCACGGGTAGAGATTACAGAGGTAGAATTATCAGAATGGAATGGGTGCTCAAGTGCTCGATCTGGCGCAAAGGTAACTGGTACGTATCTCATTGCGAAGAGTTGGAGATAGCAAGTCAAGGGGAAACAGTTGAAGAGGCGCGAGAGAACTTGGAGGAGGCGATAGGGTTGTTCTTTGAAGTAGCCTCATATACCGAAGTCATGGAGTACGTTTCTTGTTTGGATCCTATTTCACCCCTTGAACTTCAGGGACAGTCCAAAGTCCAGGTTACGTCCACCCTTCCGGAATCTCAGAAAATGATGGGTGAGGTCGTTCTGACCTATGCCTAGACTTTGAGCCAGGCCAGTCTCCCCGCAGCACGGCCAAAACAACTACCGCGAAATTTGACATAGCCCCCAGCCTCTGCTACATTTGCCCGCACTACAACTGAATAGCTGAACTCTTATCCAGAGAGGCGGAGGGACCGGCCCTGTGAAGCCTCGGCAACCCGGTAGCGGAAGATGAAGCGTCTTCTGTGACGTAGGTGCCAATTCCGGCAGGTAGATTCTGGAAGATGAGAGGCAGTGGAATTGTCGGCTACCTCTCGTCTGCACGACGCGAGGTATTTTTTTACTTTTATTCTCTTTGTAGAGCGAGTTGAACACGTATGATCGTAATGAAATTTGGCGGGACGTCGGTCGGCACGACGGAATCGATCGACGGCGCAGCAAAGATCGTGGCCGCGGCTGTTGAAGAGCAGACGGTGAGCGACGGCGTAGAGGAGCACACTGGTCAGAACCTTGAGAACCCCGGCGTTCTGGTGGTCGTGAGCGCGATGGGAGGGGTGACCAACACGCTGATCGACGCGGCGCAGGCGGCCGCGGCCGGCGACGAGACCCCCTACCGCGATGCGCGCAGCCAGCTGCTGGTGCGGCACCAGGTGGTGGCCGGGCAGCTGATTGAGGACGGGGTCGAACGCGCCGGGCTGGGCAGGCTGTTCGACAACCGCCTGCGCGAATTCGAGCGCCTGTGCCGCAGCATCACCGTACTGGGTGAGCTGACGCAGCGGGGCCTGGATGTCGTCAGCGGTGTAGGCGAACGGCTGAGCGCGCCGCTGCTGGCGGCTGTGCTGCGGGCGAACGGCGTCAAGGCGCAGTTTGTGGACGCGGGCGAGCTGATCATCACCGACGACCAGTACGGCAGCGCCAATCCGTTGATGGAGGCCACGCCAGACAGGTGCCGGGACCGGCTGCTGCCGATGATGCAGAGCGGCGTTGTGCCGGTTGTGACCGGTTTTGTGGGCGCGACCGAAAAGGGCGTGCCCACTACGCTTGGCCGCGGCGGCTCCGACTACTCGGCTGCGATTCTGGGCGCGGCGCTGGATGCTGACGAGATCCAGATCTGGACGGACGTGGACGGGGTCATGACCGCCGACCCGCGCATCGTTGAAGGCGCGCGCTCGATGGAGGAGCTTTCGTACGAGGAGGTGGCTGAATTGGCCTATTACGGCGCCAAGGTGTTGCACCCCAAGACGGTCACCCCGGCGGTGGAGAGCCAGATACCGCTGCGGGTTCTCAACACATTCAACCCATCCCACCCGGGCACGCGCATCGTCGAGAAGACGCGCCAGCTGCGCAATGGCGTGAAGGCGATCACGGCGGTGCGGGACCTGCGGCTGATTACGGTGGCGGGGCGGGGGATGATAGGCGTGCCGGGCATCGCGGCGCGCACATTTGATGCGGTGGCCCGTCAGCGCGCCAATGTGCTGATGATCAGCCAGGGCAGCAGCGAGCAGAGCATCTGCTTTGTGGTGCCCGAGGCGGAGGGCGATGCGGTGATGGACGCGCTCAAGGTCGAGTTCGCACGCGAACTGGCCCAGCACATGATCGAAGAGATCAGCATTCAGCCGGAAATCGTGATCGTGGCCGTGATCGGCGCGGGCATGAAGGGCACGCCCGGCATCGCGGCGCGGGTCTTCAACGCGCTGGGCGCGCAGGACATCAACGTGATCGCAATTGCCCAGGGGTCGAGCGAGGCCAATATCAGCCTGGTCGTTTTGCAGACCGCGGCCGATGAGGCGATCCGCGCCATCCACGACACATTCGAACTTGGAAACGGAGTTGCCTGATGGAGAAGGTCGACGGCATGTCTGCGGAGCGGGAGACGCCGCTCATCCTCTTCGGTCTGGGCGGCGTTGGCCGCGCCCTGCTGAGTCAGATCCTGGAACAGCGGTCGCTTCACCGCGAGAGGTACGGTCTGCGCATCCGCTTTACGGCCCTGTGCGACAGCAGCGGCGCAGTTGTGGCGCCGCAGGGGGGATTCACGGAGGAGCTGCTGGCCGGGATTTTGCAGCATAAGGAGGCGGGCGGCACGCTAGCTTCGCACCGGCTGGGCCGGTCCTACCGGAGCCCGGAGACGATTGTGGAGGAGATCGGCGGGCCGGGCACGGTCGTGGTCGATTGCACGGCGTCGGACAGTACGGTGGACGCACTGTTGCTGGCACTTAAACGGGGCCATCAGGTGGTCCTGGCGAACAAGAAGCCGTTGACGGTCGTCCAAGATGTGTATGACGGCATCAGCGGCAGTTTGGGCCATGCCCGCTGGGAGACAACGGTGGGCGCCGGTCTGCCGGTGATCGCTACGCTCAACCGGCTGGTGTCGAGCGGCGACGAGATCGAGCGCATCGCCGGTTCGTTCAGCGGCACGCTCGGCTATCTGATGACGGGCCTGGAAGAGGGTCGTTCGTTCAGCGAGACGGTGGCCGAGGCGTACCGGCTGGGCTATACGGAGCCGGACCCGCGTGATGACCTGGGGGGCGTGGACGTGGCTCGCAAGGCGCTTATTCTGGCGCGGGGGATCGGCTGGCACATGGAGATGGAGCAGGTTGAGGTCAGCGGACTCTATCCGGAACGGATGGCCGACCTGAGTGTGGACAGTTTTCTGACAGAGTTGCCATCGCTGGACGAGCAGTACCGCGAACTGGTTGCGGGCGCGACTGCCGAGGGCAAGGTTTTGCGCTATGCCGCCACGCTTTCAGAGGGCGCGTGCAGTGTCGGCCCGACGGCGGTGGCCAAGGACAGCCCGCTGGGGCGTCTGACGGGAACCGACAATCTGGTCGAGTTCTACAGCCGTTGGTACAACCCCAACCCGCTGGTCATACAGGGCCGCGGGGCGGGTGTGGAAGCGACTGCGGCGGGCGTACTGAGCGATATTGTTGAACTGCAGGGGTCAGGGGTCAGGGGTCAGGGGCCTGAGACAGTAAGTGGGGTGGAAGACACTGTTGGCTAGACACGTTGCTGGGGAAGAAAAAACACGGTGGTCTAGTAAGGGCGGGGCGTTGCGGGGGCGCAGCCCCCGCACAAGAGAGGGCCGAAGGCACGAACGCCCAGAACTGCAGTGGTCAGTGATCGGTGGTCAGTGATCGGTGGTCAGTGGTCAGTGACTGCGGCGATTGATTGCGGGGGGATGTGAAGAGGGTCGGAGTCGTTACGAGATAGGAAGGTCACAGTTGGGACAGAGGATTTCGATGAACAGTCAAGCAAAGATTCGCGTGGGGGTGCTTGGTGCGACCGGCGCGGTGGGACAGCGGTTTGTGCAGATGCTGCAGGGGCATCCCTGGTTTGAGTTGAGCGTGCTGTGCGCGTCGCAGCGCAATGCGGGCAAGCGCTACGGCGACGCCTGCAACTGGCTGCTGCGGGGCGACATGCCGGCGCATCTGCAGGATGTTATTTTGCAGGAGATGGCGCCGGGGATCGACTGCCAGATCGTTTTCAGCGCGATGCCGAGCGGGCCGGCGCGCACGATCGAGGCTGAGATGGCGGCGGCCGGGTACGTCGTGTGCAGCAATGCCAGCGCCTACCGTTATGAGCCGGACGTGCCGCTGCTGATTCCGGAGGTCAACCCGGAGCATATGGGGCTGATCGACCTGCAGCGGCGCCGGCGGGGGTGGCCGGGGTTCATTACCACCAATCCCAACTGTTCGACGACCCACCTGGTGAGCGCGCTGCATCCGCTGCACGAGGCGTTCGGCGTCAGGAAGGTTTTTGTGGTGACGATGCAGGCGGTGAGCGGGGCGGGTTACACGGGCGTGACATCGATGGACATTATCGACAACGTTGTCCCGTACATCGGTTCGGAAGAGGAGAAGATGGAGCACCGCGAACCGCAGAAGCTGCTGGGCCGGTTTGACGGGGAGGGTGTGGAGACGGCCGATTTTGTCATCAGCGCGCACTGCAACCGCGTGCCGGTGCGCAACGGTCATCTGGCGGCTGTCAGCGTGGCGTTTGACGACCGTCCCAGCCTGGAGGATGTGCGGCAGGTGTGGGCGGAGTACGATCCGCTGCCGCAGCGCATGGGTCTTCCGAGCGCGCCGCAACAGGCGATCCTCTACCGGGAGGAGGCGGACCGGCCGCAGCCGCGCATGGACCGGCTGGCCGGGAGCGTTCCCGGCATGGCGACGGTGGTGGGCCGGCTGCGGGAGGACCCGCTTCTGCATGTGAAGTTCCTAGCGCTTGGCCACAACACGATTCGGGGCGCGGCCGGCGGCAGTCTGCTCAACGCCGAGCTGCTGGTGTCGCAGGGGTACCTGGACAGCCAAGAAGAGGTTGCCGGGAGTCGAGTGCCTGTCGCGGACGCAGTGCTTGACGCTGTGCGCTAGTCGTTGTGGTCGTGCGCAACAGGCACAAAATTTTTCGGATCGGTATGCCATAGGTTAGAATCGTGTGAAGTGCAACGGCAGATTGAGCAGTTCGTTCTTGGTTCCTGGAATCGTCAACTCTTTGAGAATGTTGGCGTTGCTCAAAGACAGAGACGAGTGCGGGAATAGAAATGGAAGGTGCGGAATTGGCCAACACGCAAACCAGAGAAGCCTATCCGATTGCCGTTGACAACTTTGGACTGACGTCCCTGGACGAACTTGTCGGCGATCTGATCGTTTACCGTAGCCTGGAGCCGATCACACGCCGAATCCCCGGTCTGAAATCCGCCCGTTCCCAACTCGGGTTGCCGGCGCCTGCCGTGCCCCGCAAACAGGAGACGTCGTACGCCCAGGTCGCGCTGTGGATCCTGGAACAGGCGCAGGAGCGGCGGGACGCCAATGTGGGTGAGTTGCTTTTCATCGGCGATACGCTCTCGGGCGATGGAAATACGTTCCAGGTGATGCGTTCCTTACGTTCTGCGGAGGAGTCTTCGCTTGATAACGGGGAACTGGTCGGGCACGCGAACGGCGCCGTGTTGCCGAGTGCCTGCTTTATCGGCAACGAAAAGGCGGGCGAACCGGAGCAGTTTGATGCCAACGACGAGACCGGCATGTTCGAAGCCAACCGCTGGAGCCAGCTGGTAGACTGGATCAGGTGGGCGCAGGGGAACGGTATGCGGTTGGACGAAAGTACGGCGGTCGTTCTCGATCTGGACAAGACGGCGATCGGCGCGCGCGGGCGCAATAACCGCGCCATTGACGTGGCGCGACTGAAGGGGCTGTACCGTACCGTGGGCAGCTTGCTGGGCGACAAGTTCAACGCCGCCCTGTTCGCGCAGCACTATGAGCAACTCAACCGCGCCCACTATCATCATCTGACCGGGGACAACCAGGACTATTTGGCCTATATCTGCCTGGTTCTCAACAACGAAGGCCTCGATTGCACCGATCTGCTTGAACGCATCGAAGACCGTTCTGTCCAGACATTTGAGCAGTTTGTGCGTTATGCGGAAGTCTGCATCGCAGGGGGCGGGCGGGTGAGCGAGGCGATGCGCCAGGCCCACGAATCGGTCAACATGGCGGTTTCGCTCGGCGATCCGACGCCGTTCAAGCAGTTCCGGCGTGAGGAGTTTGTGGCCACGCTGGAGCATATGAACAATCTGGCGGATGACGTGCCGGCCGAGGAGCGCCTCTCCCAGGAGATCTGCATCACGCAGGAGGTACGTGAGGCGGTTCTGTGGTTGAAGGCGCGCGGCTGTCTGATCTTCAGCTTCAGCGACAAGCCGGACGAATCTTCTATCCCTCATCGCACCCGGCACCGGGGCAAATTGCCGATTCACAAAGCAAGAACCCACGCCACCGGCGTTAGCATCGCAGAGCAACTGCGCAATTTGTAGCGCACAGTGACGCGCAGCCGGTAAATTCCGCACACTGGTTTCTGCCTTACTTACTCAGACCACTTCCTCTGTTATACTAGGCGCATAAGCGTGTAGCGAGTGACGTGTACCCGTGTAGACCTGTAACCGTACCGGGCGTCTGGCTCGGGGGTATTGGCGTATGATGAACAGAGAAAAAAGACCGGATGGCGAACGCCCTCCGGAAGAAGACCCGAACGAGCGCTACCGGCAGTTGTTCAAACGTAGCTGGATCTGGATCCTGCTGGCCGTTCTGCTCTTTTTTGCCTACCGCATGTTTGTCAATCCGCCGAGTTCCGCCAGCAATCTGCTCGGCTTGAACCAGGTGGCCGAATACGTGCGCAACGGCTCAGTACAGCGGATCGTTGTGCAGGGCGACGATATTATCGTCGAGATCTCCGAAACTGAACGCCGCCGCAGCCGCAAAGAGTCCGGCGAAAGTCTGCTTGATTCGCTCAAGACGTTCGGTGTGACGGCAGATCAGCTGTCCGCCATTCCGATCGACGTGGAGCGGGCGCCCAACAGCGGCGCCTTCTTCAGCTGGCTGATCATGCTGTTGCCGATGATCCTGATCTTCGGCTTCTTCATCTTCATCATGCGCCAGGCGGGCGCGGGCGGGCAGAACCGGGCGATGCAGTTTGGCCGCAGCCGCGCCAAAAAGATGGAGGAGGCCGACCGCCCCACCGTCACATTTGAGGATGTGGCCGGTTCGGATGAGGCGAAACAGGAGCTGCGGGAGGTTGTCGAGTTCCTGAAGGAGCCGGAAAAGTTCGCGGCCCTGGGCGCGCGTATTCCCAAGGGCGTGTTGATGGTGGGGTCGCCGGGCACGGGCAAGACGCTGCTGGCGAAGGCGGTGGCGGGCGAAGCCGGCGCGCCTTTCTTCAGCATCAGCGGTTCCGAATTTGTGGAGATGTTCGTGGGTGTGGGCGCGAGCCGCGTGCGAGATCTATTCGAACAGGCAAAGAAGAACGCCCCCTGTATCATCTTTATCGATGAAATCGACGCGGTCGGCCGCCATCGCGGCGCGGGCATGGGCGGTGGCAACGATGAACGGGAGCAGACGCTCAATCAGATCCTGGTGGAGATGGACGGATTTGACAGCGATACGACCGTCATCGTCATCGCCGCGACCAATCGCCCGGATATCCTGGACCCGGCATTGCTGCGGCCGGGCCGGTTTGACAGACGGGTCGTGGTAGACCGGCCGGACCGTCGCGGGCGCGAGGCGATCCTGGAGGTGCACGCGCGCGGCAAGCCGCTCGGCCCGGATGTCGATCTGAACGTGATTTCAAAGCAGACGCCGGGCATGGTGGGGGCCGACCTGGAAAACCTGCTCAATGAGGCGGCCATTCTGACCGCGCGCCGCGACAAGCGCGCCATCGGCATGGATGAGCTGGTGGAATCGATTGAACGGGTGATGGCCGGTCCGGCGCGCAAGAGCCGGATACTGAGCGACGAAGAACGGCGCGTGGTCGCATACCACGAAGCGGGGCATGCGGTGGTGATGGCGTTGCTCGAGCATACCGACGCGGTGGGGAAGATCAGTCTCGTCAGCCGCGGGCAGGCGCTGGGTTACGTGATGCCGCTGCCGGACGAGGACCGCCTGCTCAAGAGCAAGGCCGAGTATGAGGATGAGCTGGCCGGACTGCTGGGTGGGCGGGTCGCTGAGGAGTTGACTTTCGAGGAGATCACCACGGGCTCGGCCAACGATTTGGAGCGGGTGACCAAGCTGGCCAAGGCGATGGTCACGCGCTTTGGCATGAGCAGTGAGCTGGGCCCGATGCAACTGGTCCAGGCCGATTCCAACCCGTTCCTGGGCATGGACCTGGGTGAACGGCGCTCCTACAGTGAGGATGTGGCGCGTTCGATCGACCGCGAGGTGCGCCGGATCGTGGAGACCGCATACACGCGGGCGAAGGAAGTTCTGACGGTCAACCAGGACAAGCTGAAGCTCCTGGCCGAAACGCTGTTGGAACAGGAAGTCATGGAGCGGAACGAGTTCGAGAAGCTGATTTTCACCAGCTGATTTTGAGAAGCTGATTGCCTGTACATAGCGGCTAGACCGGGGTTCCCTGGCTAGGCGCTATTTTCTTTCCAGCGCCACCGCGATGGCGGCGGCTACGCGGGCGTTGTTGCGCAGCAGGGCCAGATTGGCGCGCAGGCTGCGGTCGCCGGTCAGTTCGGCGATGCGGCGCAGCAGGTAGGGCGTAACGTCGGCCGAGCGCAGACCGGCGGCTTCGCACTCTGCCAGCGCCTGCTCGATCTGCGGTTCAATCTGCGCAGCGGGAATCTCATCCTCTTCGGGAACAGGTACGGCCACGAGCATCCCCCCCTTCAAGTCCAGAGCCCGCTTTGCCCGCCAGATTTCGGCCACCTCCTGGGCAGTGTTACAACAGACATCGACCGGAAGGCCGCTGCTGCGGCTGTAGAAGGCCGGGAACGCCTCGGTGCCGTAGCCGATGACGGTTACGCCGTGCGTTTCCAGGTATTCGAGCGTGGCCGGCAAGTCCAGTATTGCCTTGGCGCCGGCGCAGACGACGATAAGCGGGGTCTGCGCCAGCTCCTGCAGGTCGGCGCTTACGTCGGTGCTGGGGCCGGGTTCGCGGCTGCGGTGGACGCCGCCGATGCCGCCGGTGGCGAACAGTTCGATGCCGGCGCGGTGGGCGATCCACATTGTGGCGGCGACGGTGGTGGCCCCGTCCAGCTTGCGGGCGACGACGATGGGCAGGTCGCGGCGGCTTACTTTGCCGACCTGTCGTTCGGACGTGGCGGCCAGCCGCTCGATCTGCTGCGGGCTGAGGCCGGCGATGAGTTCGCCTCCGATGACGCCGACGGTGGCCGGGTCGGCCCCATGGTCGCGGATGATGCGTTCCATTTCGTGGGCTAGTTTGAGGTTGTCGGGGTAGGGGAGCCCGTGGCTGATTACGGTGGATTCGAGTGCGACGCGGGTCATAAGTGCAGTTTTTGGTTTTGAGTTTTTAGTTTTTAGTTGGCTCGGCAACGTACCGAAGTTGGCTGCTGAGATTTGGGTGGGGGATTGTGTTTGATTCTGCTTTATCGGTTGGGATGTGTCAATTTGGTGGTTTGTGGAGAGTGCACACCAGCAAGCATTGCGTTAGTATTCGCTACGACTTAGCGTTTAGAAGTGACTACCGGGAAAATATGGGAGGTAGAAGAGATGACAGATTCAGGTCAGGCTTTGACCGGGAAGGTAGCGCTGATCACCGGCGGGGGACGGGGCATTGGGCGGGCCATTGCCATTGCGTTTGCCGGCGCGGGTGCGGCAGTCTGTTGTGCGGCGCGCACTCGGTCGGAGATTGAGGCCGTGGCCGGTGAGATCGAGGCGGCGGGCGGGCAGGCGCTGGCGGTGACTACGGATGTGGCCGACCTGGCATCGGTGCAGATTGCGGTTGACGAGACGGCGGCGCGCTTTGGCGGCCTCGATATCCTGGTCATCAACGCGGGCTTCTCGCCGGGGCGGAGCGAGGTGGTCGAGAGCGACCCGGCGGCTTGGAGCCAGACGATCGCGATCAATCTGACCGGCGCTTACCACTGCGCGAGGGCGGCTATACCCCATCTTAAGGCGCGCGGCGGGGGCAAGATCATTACGATAGGGTCGGGGATGGGGCACCGCGGCGCGCCCGGCTCGTCGGCCTACAGTGCCTCGAAGGCCGGGTTGTGGATGCTGACGCGTGTGCTGGGCCAAGAGTTGAGGGGCGACAACATCAGCGTCAACGAACTGATTCCGGGGCCGGTGAACACGGCGATGATGCCCGGCGCGGCCGCGCGCGAGGCCGGCACATTCGACAATGAATGGTTCAAGGAGCCGGAGGAGGTCGCGCCGCTGGCGTTGTTCCTCGCGAGCGCGCCGGACGGCGGGCAGACGGCGCAGAGTTTCAGTTTGATGCGCCGCGATAATTAGGGGCGAAGAGTGAGGGACGAGGAGTGAGAGGATAGGCAGTTCCAGTCACTCCTCGTGCATCTTCGCGCATGTCTTCTACTGGGGGGTCTCTATATTGGGGCGGAACGCGTTCACATCGCCGCTGTAATAGAAAGCGTAGATGACACCCTGTTCTGCGGTCAGAAAGCTCATGGCGCCACTGTCGGTGGTGTAGCTCCACAGTTCGGCTCCGGTTTCGCTGTCCACGCCGAAAATGCGGCTCCAATTTGTGCCAAAGTAGACGACACCATCGACCAACTGAGGGGTGCCCACCGCACCAAAGCCCGAATCGAAGTGCCAGAGTTCCTCTCCGGTCTTGGCATCCAGTGCGTACAGGGGTCCTTCAATCGAGCCGCCGTAGAGGACGCCATCTGCCACAAGGGGAGAGGAGAAGATGCTGGTCTTGGCGTTGTGGCGCCAGAGCTCGTCGCCTGTTGCGGCAGCCAGTGCGTAGTAGTGACTGTCGTGTGATGCGACGTAGACCACGTTAGCGGCGACGACCGGCGAGGCGGTGGCCAGGCTTCCGGTAGCGGCGCGCCAGATTTCATGGCCTTTGACGGCATCCAGGGCATAGACATGGTTGTCGTAGGCGGTAATGTAGACAACGCCTGCCGTCGCCTTCAGGCCCAGAAGATTGGCGTTGGCGGCGTAGGACCATAGCATTTCACCGCTGGCGGAATCCAGCGCATAGAGTTTATCTCCTGCAACGGCGTAGATGGCGCCAGCGGCGACGTCTCTGATGCGAAGGCCTGCTACGTCGACCCCACCGTGCCAGATCTCCTCCCCGCTCACAGGATCCAACGCGTAGATGATGCTGCCTTCGGTATTGAAGTAGAGGACACCGTCTGCGGCAATGACCCGAACTGCGGCGAGCTCGGTCGCGTGCTGCCAGAGCAGGTTACCGCTGGCGGCGTCGAGGGCATAGAGATTGCCGTCTACTGCGCCGAAGAAGACGGCGGCGCCGACCTGCGCAGGGGAGGCATGCACGTTGCCGCCGGCCTGGAAGCTCCAGAGGCGTTCGCCGCTAGCGGCGTGCATAGCGTGGATGTAGCCATCCGGCGCGCCGGCATAGACTGTTCCGCCGACCAGCGCGCGTGTAAGGAACAGTGGTCGGCCTTCGGTGGTGTATTCCGGCTCTTCGGGCTGGTAGATCCAGAGAAGGGGGGAGCCAGGCGCAGGGGGTAGGACCGGCTTGACTTCCAGAGCATAAACACGATCGGAGCCGGCGTAGATTCTGCCTTCCACCACTGCCAGGGTATGTAGCGGTTCGCGGCCTACCTGGTGGTGCCAGAGGCGTTCACCGCTGACGGCATCCAGCGCGTTGAGGACGCCATAGTAGGTGCCGATGTAGACGACGCCATCCGCCACCGTCGGGGAGGAAATTGAGTCAGAGTACGAGCTATAGGCGCTAGTCTCCTGGCGCCAGAGCAGCTCTCCGCCGGCGGCATCCAGAGCATACAGATACCCATCACTCAAGGCGAAGTAGACGAGACCGTCTGCCACGGCAGGCGATGAATCAATCTTGTATACGGCGTTGTAGCGCCAGAGCAGGTCTCCGCTGGCGGCGTTCAGGGCGGAGAGGTTTCCGTCGAGTGAACCGATGAAGACGACATCGCCTGCCACGGCCGGAGTCGATCTTCCGATGGCGCCGGTCCATGCGCGCCAAAGCAGGTCTCCGCTGGCGGCATCCAGAGCGTGCAGGTTGCCATCGCCGGAGCCGACATAGACGATCCCGTCAACCACCGTTGGGGAGGACTCGACCGGTCCGGCCGTAAAGTAACGCCATAGCAGTTCGCCGCTGTCGCCATGCAACGCGTACAAATGGCCGTCATTTGCGCCAATGTAGACAGTTCCTGCCGCGACCGTGGGGGAAGAATAGACATCATGCCCTGTCGCATAGCGCCAACGGATTTCTCCGGTGGCGGCGTCCAGGGCGTAGACATGATTGTCGTTATAGTAGGTGCCAAAGTAGACCTGACCATCTGCCACCGCGGGCGTGGCTACCACCCAGTTTCCTGTATCGAAGCGCCAGTTCGGCTCACCGGTGACCGCATCGACGGCCAACACAAAGTTATCATAACCGATATACACGACGCCGTCGCTGAAAACTGGGGCGGCCGTCTGATGGCCGTACTCTTCATTGTTGAAACTCCATAGCAGATGAGGAAGAACCTTCTCGGCTGGGTCTACTGTTGGGGCGGATGCAGGGGAAGCCTCCTGTGCGGTGGTCTCCTGTGCAGCTGGTTGCTCCTCTTCCGGTTGGGGCGAGGCCGGTTCGGCAGCGGGCAGGGCATAGATGTTTCCGTCTGCGGAGCCGACGTAGACGACGCGGTTGGCCACTGTCGGAGAGGAAAGTACTTTACCATCTGTTTTGTAGCGCCACAGAAGTGTGCCATCGGAAGCATTGTGGGCGTACAGATGGCCATCATCGGAACCGATGTAGACTACGCCGTCAGCGACTGCTGGCGAAGCGTTTACGGCATCGTCCGCGGTGTACATCCAACGCACTTCGCCACTGCCAGCGTCCAAAGCATAGATGTGATTCAGCCCGGAGCCGACATACAGTACGCCGTCAACCGCCAGAGGAGAGGAATGAAGGCTGGCCGTTAAGGCTGTCGGGGACGAGGAACCGATTGCATCATCTTCATTTGTGGTGCTGGCCGCGAAACGCCAGCGAAGTTCACTCGTTTCAACATCGACGGCGTAGAGAAACCCGTTGCCGGCGCCAAAGTAGACTATGTCGGCGGTCACCGCAGGCAGGGACGACACCCAGCTCCAATAGATGGCATAGCTCCAAATTCGTGTACCGCTTTCGGCATCCAAAGTGAGTAAGCCATCGTTCGCCGTACCGACATAGACAGTTCCCTCTGAAACGGCGGGTGAGGAAATAACGCTTTGTTCGGTGTCGTAGCGCCAGCGAAGCACTCCAGTGGTCGCATCTAAGGCGTACAGACGGCCGTCCATTGAACCGATATAGAGGACACCATCGGCAATGGTGGGCGATGAGTAGATGGGGCCTGCGGCGGCGAAACGCCAGCGTAAATCGCCGCTGGCGGCGTCAATTGCATACACGTAGCTGTCATGGGAGCCGATGTAGACGACGCCTCCGGCTACTGCCGGGGAGGAGATGAAGCCTGGGCCGGTAGCGTAACGCCAGCGGAGCTCGCCGGTCGCGGCATCGAGGGCGTACAGGTGCCCGTCCATCGAGCCGACATAGAGGACGCCCCCTTCCACTGTGGGAGAGGAGTGAACAGAACCGCCGGTGGTAAAGCTCCAGAGCGGTTCGACGGGGCCATTCTCGGTATCGGCCTCCACTGTTGTCTGCTGTGGAGCGGAGTTGAAGATGGTCGGTGTCGATTGGCGATGGGCGTATGCCGTGCCGGCAAGAGAACTAAAGAAAGCCAGGGCGGACAGGATTCCCGCCATAGCCTGGAGAACCATTTTGTGCGGGCATTTTGGTTCTGTATTCATAGGGGGTCATTCTCTTTTTTTTGCGAGTCGCATGTTCGCTTTCTGGGGCGCGCCGCGGCCTGTGAAAGAGTTAGCATTGGCTGGCGCGGTTCTCATGCGGACTGGTTAGCGGCAACGCGGATCATCGAGATATGTCCAAGCTTCGATGGCTTCTACTGAACCCGGCCACGGCCTGACTTGGCAGAGTGCCAGGGCCGTGCCGAATGGACTGAGACCTTCGGCATAGAATCCGGGGGCGGCTTGCCCTGGCGGGGTTGGCGCAGTTACACGAAAGCCATCGATCCGAAACGCAGGTTCGACAGGGTGGAAGGGCGCAATGCGGGTATAGAAGTCCTGGTGAAAGGAAAGACCTTTGTCCGGGTACCATAGCTCCAGATTGAGTACGGCTTCGTGGTGGCCAGAGCTGTAATAGGCGCTGTAGAGCCGTGGGGCGCCCAAGCAGTCGATCACCTGGGTTATGGTAGCGGGGGGATTCCACGTCACGTCGACGCTTTCAAGTCGCCGCTCTACGTTGAAAAGCACTGAATATATGACCTGGCGTTGGCTGTGGCTGCCCTGCCACTCAAGCAGGAGATCGTCCCCGTACAGGTTTGCAAATTTAAACTGATCCTGTTCACTTGCCCCGGAATTGACCGCAATTGTGGTGAAATCGGCGGGGGAATCGACGCCAAAATTGAGCTTTTGCCAAGGGAACTCGGCAAATATGTCGCAAGATAGAGGCCTGGGAGTCCCGTACACCTTAAACGACTCCTGGGCCCCGCAGCCTGCCAAGATGGAAAGGGAGAGCAGCATACAGGCGACGGGGAGGAGAGGGCGGACAGATCGGCTCCGTATACGTTTGCGGTTCATTCTTGGAGATGATGTGCTTCCCCAAAGAACTACCCTGCGAAACAGTTCCATGACTGGCGGTCCTCTTGTCGGCGGATAGGACATTGTGGTGTTGCCTGATGGCTTTTTAGAGATTATACCTCTATCCGCATGGTGGCATTGGCCGCTGTTCGGCAGCCGTGGAAAGAATTACTCTTACGTGCAAAGTGGAAAGTCGTTTCTTCCGGCATTGCTCATTGTGCAGATGTGGCTATGAGGCCTGTGTTCCCACGATGCATCGTGTGCGAAACGTCTCGGTTTCACGAGGGACCCACAGTTAGAATTCGAAACGATCAAGGCACAGACACCCACGACCCCTCGCCTGCCGCCTTATACATCGCCCCCATGACGGCGCTACGGTAGGCGGCTTCGCGGGCGCCTACGAGCGGGACGGAGGCCCTTGCGGACGGGTCCTGTGCGTTTAGGGCGTCGAGGAAGAGGTCGAATGCGTGGGGCCAGGCGGGGGGCAGGTCGGTCCAGGGCTGTTTGCCGTCGGCGCCCTCGAGGTTGGCGCTGGTGATGTAGAGGTCGCTGCGGTTGTGGATGTAGGCGTGGCCTTCGGTACCGCTGATTTCGGCGGTGATGGGTTCGGCCACGTCGACCCAGGCGGCGGCCAGCGAACCGATTGCGCCGCTGCTGAAATTGAAGAGCGCCTCGCCGGTCTCGTCACAGTCGGGGCCGTACTTTTCCAGCACCACATTCAGGGTGGCTGTCACTCTGTCCACATCGCCCAGAATCCACAACATCAGATCGAGTGCGTGCGTGCCGAGGTCGCCGAAAGCGCCGACACCGGCCTGCTGCAGGTCGGTCATCCACAGGTAGTCGGGCGTGAAGATATCGCGCATCGCGCCGGAATGGCAGTTGATGAAACGGGCGCGGGTGATCTGACCGAAGACGCCCTGTGCCACGAGATTCTTGAGGGCCTGGTGGACTGGGATGCCACGGCTGAAGTAGCCGGTCTGAAAAAGGACGCCGGCCTGTTCGATAGCCGCGGCCATGCGGTTGGCGTCCTGCGCGGCGATGCCGAGCGGCTTTTCGACGAACATGTGCTTGCCAGCAGCCGCGGCGGCGGTGACGAGCGGCTCGTGCTGGTCGGTCTGCGAGCAGATGATGACACCGTCGATGGCGTCGTCGCTCCAGATGGCGTCAATGTTGTCGAGGGCGGGCGCGCCGAGCTGGTCGCTGCAGGTCTTGGCGCTAGCCGGGTCGCGGTCCCAGACGGCGGCGGTGCTGACGTCGGAGCGGGCCTGCAGGCGCTTGATGAAGCCGGGTGTGTGGATGTGGGCGCAGCCGACGAGTGCAATGTTTGCCATGAAAGGATTCTCCAGAAGTGTGTGGACGCCGCTGATTGCGGGCGTTTGAGCAGTTGGCGGCAACCGGTTCGGGGCGCCCTCAAGGCGCGCCTCCATAGTGTAGCGGATCGGTGGGCTTCGCGCTATCGGGCAGGGGAGTTGTGCGCGTTCAGGAGCGCGATAGCGACGTTGCCCGAGACGGCCCCGGGGGTCATGTTTTGCGGGCGCGGCTGGGGGTGATAGCATCGGTCTTACTGCGTGCGGGCAGAGCAGCGAGTCGGGCAGTCTTCTGATCAGATAGATCGGCGTTCAGATAACAGGAAGGTGTACATCGTGGCTGACAGCCGTCCAATACTGGCAATTACGCTGGGCGACCCGGCAGGCATCGGGCCGGAGGTGGTTCTGAAGGCGTTGCTGCATCGTGAGGTTTTCGACACCTGCCGGCCGCTGGTGGTGGGCGATCGGGGTGTCCTCGACAGGGCGGCGGCATGGCTGGAACTCCAACCCCGCTTTGAACGCATCGTTGAGGCCAGTAGCGGGAGTTATGGAGAGGGGACGGTGCCGCTGCTAGACCTGGCGAATGTCGAGCTGGCTGAGGCGCCGGTGGGAGAGGTGAGCGCGGGCGCGGGGCGGGCCGCGGTGGAGTATGTGATGCGCGCGTGTGACCTTGCGATGGCGGGGCAGGTGGAGGCGGTGGTGACGGCGCCGCTGAACAAGGAGGCGATGCACCGGGCCGGTTTCCTGTACCCCGGGCATACTGAGCTGCTGGCCGAGCGCACCGGGGCGGAGCGGGTGTCGATGCTGCTGGTGGGGCCGTCGTTGCGGGTGGTGCATGTGAGTACACACGTTGCGCTGGAGGAGGCGATCCGCCGGGTCAGGCCGGCGCGGGTGCTGGAGGTGATCGAGCTGGCTTACAACTCCTGCCGGATGCTGGGAGTTGAGGCGCCGCGGATCGCGGTGGCAGGACTGAATCCCCACGCGAGCGAGAACGGGCTGTTCGGGGTGCAGGAGGCGGAGCAGGTCGAGCCGGCTATCGAAATGGCGCGGGCGCGCGGCTGGACGGTCTCGGATCCGCAGCCGCCGGATACGGTCTTTTTGCGGGCGACGCGGGGCGAGTACGACATTGTCGTGGCCATGTATCACGACCAGGGTCATATTCCGATGAAGCTGCTGGCCTTTGACAGCGGGGTGAACGTGAGTATTGGACTGCCGATCATCCGGACTTCCGTGGACCACGGCACGGCCTTTGATATCGCGGGGACGGGACAGGCCAGCGAGGAGAGTATGCTGGCGGCGGTGCGCGTCGCGGTGACCATGGCGAAGGGCAGGGGATAGTGGTCAGTGGAATCTGTCGAATACGCGTCCCATGCGGCGGATGCCTTCTTCGATCTCCGGGATGCCGTAGTGGGCGAAGCAGAGGCGCAGGCAGTTGCCGAGATCGCCGACGCTGGAGCAGCGGCGGCCGGGTAGAAAGCCTACTTTGGCGCCGGCGGCGGCATCCAGCAGCTCGGTTGTGTCGAGGTCAGCGGCGCAGGTGAGCCAGAAGAAAAAGCCGCCGTCGGGTACGGTCCAGGTGGCGCGGTCGCCGATGTGTTTGTGCAGCGCTGCGTCCATTGCCTCGACCCGCTGCCGGTAGGCGCTGCGCAGGCCGTCGAGATAGTCTCTCTGGCCGCCCCCCTCGAGCGCAACCCGCACCAGATTGGACGTGAACTGATTGAGACCGCCGCCGCTGTCGACCAGGCCGCTGGCGGCGAATTGACGCGCCTGCTGTGCGGATGTCTGCACCCAGCCGAGGCGCAGGCCCGGCGCCAGGATCTTTGAGAATGAGCCAAGGGAGAGCACACGGCCGCTGTCTGCGGCGGCGGCGAAGGGACCCGGCGGCGGCGTTCCGAAGTCGAGGAGGTGATAGACCTCGTCGGCGACGACCAGGAAGTCGTGTTCCTCCGCCAGGGCCAGCAGCTGCTGGCGGCGGTTTTCGGGGAGCGTGCGGCCGGTCGGGTTCTGGTAAGTGGGGATCGTGTAGAGAAGGGCGGGGCGGTGGCGCGTGAGCGCCTCTTCGACGGCGGGCAGCACAAGCCCGTGCTCATCGGTCGGGATCGGCACGGCGTTGAGGCGGTGATCCTCCTGCAGGATGCGCAGGGCGAGAAAGTAGCTTGGCTCTTCGACGAAGACGGTGTCGCCGGGGCGGGTGAAGAGGGTGCAGACCAGGTTGAGGGCCTGCGACGCGCCGGCGGTGATCATCAACTGCTGCGGATCTACGGCGGCGGCGTAACCGGTGCTGAGAAACTCGGCAAGCGCCCAGCGGAAGCGGCCGTCCCCCTGTGGAAAGCCATAGTTGAGCAGCTCGGTGTCGCCTTCGGCGAAGCGTTCGGCCGCGATCTCGCTCATCAGGGCGTGGGGCAGGAGCGCGAAGTCGGGCTGGCCGATGCCAAAGTTGATGCTGTTATCGCTGCGGTCGACTTGGGTCGAGCGGTCGTACATGGCAGTGGGTCACCGTTGATCAGGATTCGTTGTCATTTGTTGCGTTCTGTCTTGATTGCGACAGAAGTAGAGTGTCTCGCCATTACGGAAGGTACATCCGGGCGACGGCTTATTCTCCCATGAAGGTAGCGGTCGCGCCCAATACCTCGTCATCGTTCTTCAGGTCCACGGAACGGACTATGGTCCATTCTCCATGGAGGCCCTCCGTGGTGACGGCAATCGGCAGGCGCTCCTGGCCGCGCAGGACAGTGACAACGGTTTCGCCGTTCACCTCCTGAATGGCGGAGGTGGGGACGAGCCAACGGTCATCAACCGGTTCATTTCTCAGGGTCGCCACAGCTGACATTCCCGGCAATACCGGGGCCAGATCGTTATCGAGAAGTCGAATGGTGACCGGATAGTTGATAACACCGTTTTGGGTCTTGTTGAACGGATCGATGCGGCTGATCTCTCCGGCAAATGTTTCGTCGGGAAAGGCGTCGATATCGACTTCTACCGGAAGGCCGCTCTTGATCCTGGGAATGTCGACTTCAGCCACTTGTACGGTCAGTTCGAGGCGGCTGGGGTCGGCAAGCGTGGCGACAACGGTCCCCGACGAGACTTTCGTTCCCGGGGCGGCATCGAGGGTCAGAACGGAGCCGGTGATGGGGGCGACCATCTGGGCGGCGGCCAGGTCCTGCAACGCTTTCTGCAGGTCCAGCTCCGCCTGTGCGACGCTCAGTTTCCCCAGTTCCAACTCGACTTCGTCGGCGCTGGTGAGGAGCCGCCTGAGTCTGAGTTGGGAGGAGGCCAGGTCGATGCGGGCCTGCTCGACTGCGCGCATCAGGTCTTCCTGGTCCAGGGACAGAAGGAGGTCGCCGGCGTTGACGGTGTCGCCGACTTCGACCAGCAGTTCCTTGACGAAGCCATCGATGTGTGCGACTACCTGGGCTTCTTCGATGAGGTTGATGTTGCCGGCAGCCTTCAACTGGCCGATTGAGGCGTCCGCCGGCCGGATGCGGGTGGTTTCTGCGCTGCCTTCCAGTTCGGACAGATTTCCGGCCCGGGCCGCGTCCGAGGTTTGGAAGAAGCGTAGATAGCCGGCGACGGCAGCGGCCGCAGCTATGAGAGCGATAGCAATGAGCAAGAGATGCCTGCGGTTCATTGGGATGCTCCTATCGACGGAGGGCGCTTGGCGGCTTGCCCTCTATGGGCCGGATCATGGGCAAGTGACTCTGTGTCGCAGGGCGGCGGGCCCTGCGATTTTCGGGCAAGGCGGGCCGATCACGGATTTTGCTGCCTTGCTGTCACTCATGGCGCAAGGCCTCGATCGGGTCTAGCCGGGTCGCGCGTATGGCCGGGTAGAGACCGAAGAGAAGTCCGCAGGCGGCGCTGACGCTGACAGCGGCGGCCAGGGAGCCGGGCTCGATGAGCACAACCAGTGGGAAGTCCGGGCTTGAGAAGTTCTTGGCGATTTCCGCCAGGCCGTAGCTGATGGCGATCCCGATGAGGCCGCCAACGAGTGTTAACACGAGCGCTTCGACCAGGAACTGAACAAGGATATCGCGATTGTGTGCGCCGACGGCTTTGCACAGGCCGATTTCGCGTGTGCGTTCGGTTACGGAGACGAGCATGATGTTCATAATGCCGATGCCGCCGACCAGGAGGCTTATAGCGCCGATGCCGGCGAGGAAGGCGGTCAGGGTGGCGGCAACGGAGTTGGCCCTTTCGAGCAGCCGGGCCTGATTGTCGATGGTGAAGTCGTTGGGCTCGTCTTCAGTGAGGATGCGGCGCAGCCGCAGGGTCTGTTCGACCTGTCTTGCGGCGGCATCGAGGCGTTCGATGCTTACGGCGTTGACGTGGATAGCTGAGACGGTGTATTCACCGCGATGGCGGTGGGGGGTGAAAGGGGGTCGCAGGCGATCCTGAGCCACTGCCAGAGGGATGATTGCACTGCCGTCCAAGTTGCCGATTCTGCCCCAACCTTGTCTCACGAGCACGCCAACAACGGTATATGGCTCGCGCTCGATGCTCAGGCTCTGTCCCATTGCGTCGGCGCCCGCAAACAGTCTTTGGACCACATCGGCGCCGATGACAACGGATTTTGTCCGTTGCGCAATTTCGTTTTCGGTGAGAAAGCGTCCGTGGGCCAGTTCCAGATTGTGAATCGCGGCATAGGCGGCGGTCGTTCCCACTACCTCTATGTAACTGTTGTTTTCACCATTCGACAGAAAGATATAATGTCTGTAGAGAGGGACGACCTGGACTATATCGGGATGAAGGGAGTGGTCGGAAAGGGCCGCCACGTCGGCCATCGTGAGCGGCCGAGCGGATGTCCAGGAATCGCCGGAATAGGTGCCGGATTCGACATTGAGAAGAGTGAGGCCCTCGCTGCCGATATCCCGCATGATGTCGGCCGACGCGCCGCGGCCGATGCCCAGGGTCGTCAGAACGGAGGCCACGCCGATGATGACGCCCAACATTGTCAGAAAGGACCGCAATTTGCGGACGGCGATGTTTTCGACGGCAAGCGGGAAGTATTTCAGCAGCCTCACTTCGGGTCTCCTCCGGCGCGGTTGCTGGCAGCCATTCGAGATGATTGTTTTATCGCGCGGCAGCGGGCTCTGGCCGCCGCTCGTCGGATATGACTTCACCGTCACGAAGGGTGATTACACGCCGGGCCCTGGCTGCGATCTCGCGGTCGTGGGTGACGATCAGCAGCGTCAGCCCTTCTTGGTGCCGCTGCTCGAAGAGAGTCATCACTTCTTCACCGGTCTGCGTATCGATTGCGCCGGTTGGCTCGTCGGCGAGAAGAAGAGAGGGGCTGTTGACGAGGGCGCGGGCGATGGCCACCCTCTGGCGCTGTCCGCCTGACAGCTCTTCCGGTCTGTGCTCGGCCCGATCGGCCAAGCCAACTTGTGCCAGGGCGTCGAGGGCGCGGCGGCGCGACTCTTTACGGGAGACACCGGCATAGAAGAGGGGCAGCTCCGCCTGGCGGCGGGCGGTTGCACGCGCCAGGAGATTGAACTCCTGGAAGACGAACCCGATCTCTTTGTTCCTCAGGGTGGTGCGCTGTCTGTCGGTCAGTTCGCCGGCGTCCTGACTGCTGATGCGATAGGTACCCTCGGTGGGCCGGTCGAGCAGGCCGAGGATATTCAGCAGCGTGCTCTTGCCGGAGCCGCTGGTGCCAACGACGGCTACGTACTCTCCCTGTTCGATGGTAAGAGAGACGTTTTTGAGAGCATGCAGCGCGGTCCGACCGATGTGGTAGGTCCTGGTCAGGTTACGAATTTCGATCAGGGGCGATAGGCCAGTCATAGACCGAGACTCTGTATTATTTTGGCGATACGGCGTAGGCGAAGGCCAAGCTTGGGCGCGTTAGATGGTTGCGGCGGTTCCGGGGGTATTGACCGCTTCCTTTTGATGACCTATACGAAGGGAACAGTGGAGAGTTTCGCGTTACTTTTCAGACTGGCTAGAGGTTGGCCGAGCAGGTGGGAAGGAAGACATGCGTGGGGATGGCGCGGGCTGGCCACTGGGCGGTTCCAAATTCTGCGAAAAACTTACAGAGGGACGCGAAAACTGCGGGGTGCCTCAGGTCACAGTCGTCACTTGACGATTAAACAGACTCCAGCGACCGTTGGCAAGAAAAATGCGGGATCCACTGGTGTTATTGACAGCTAACCAGTGGATCCTTGCTCCTGCGGCTCAGATATTCTCGTCGAGCAGCTTGATGCGTTTGCTACCGATGATGGAAATTGTCTCCCGGTCCAGCAGTTTGATGCGTTTGCGTCCGATTTCGATCAGGCCGCGCGCTTTGAGGTCGTTGAGGACCTGAGTGGCCGTTTCGCGGTAGGTGCCGATGCTTTCGGCCAGGTCCTGGTGGGTGAGGCCGGTCACTTCGTCGGACTGCTGCTCGTCGGAGAGGCGCAGGAGCAGGTTGGCCAGGCGGGCGGGGATGCCTTTGAAGGCCATGTTTTCGAGGCTTTCTTCGGCCTCTTGCAGGCGCTTGCCGGTGATCTCGAGAATGCGCAGGGCGACCTGGGGCTTGCTGAGGATGAGCCGTTCCAGGTCGTTGCGGCTCATGACACAGATCAGGCAGTCGTCGATGGCTTCGGCAAAGGTGTTGTGCATCTTCGTGCCCAGCAGGGCCATTTCGCCGAAGAGTGTGTGGGGGCCAAGGGTGGTGATGACCAGTTTTTTGCCTTCAGGGCTGATGCGATAGAGCTGCACGCGGCCTTCTTTAAGGATGAAAAGGACTTCACCCGGCTCTTCAGGGCGGTAGAAGACCCGTCCCTTGCGCACGGTGCTCATCGTCGTAATTCGATTCAGCTCTTCCATTTCTCTGGACGTCAGGTCCTGAAAGACCATCAGTTCAGAGAGAAATTTCATCTTTTCCGCGGGTTGCAGCGCGGCGGACATCTTCATGATCGTCATGTTGTGTTTCTCCTGAGACACCGCGGGTTGGGGACGCTCGGCGGCCCCGGTTCATCGCTTTCAGCCTATGGCCCAAGTTTATTATACGTGTCGGGGCGAATTTATCAACCTTTTTTGGCGCTCTCATACCTGATTTGTTAGAATGCGGGCATGAATTTGCGCTTTCCCCGGCTGTCTTTTCGAAACTCCGTTCCCAATGCGCCCCTCGCAAACAGGGGCGCATTTCGTGCTGGCATCCAAGGCAGACGAGTTCCAAACAGGACGGGCAAAGTTGCCTCCGCGCGGCGCTCGGTCCGGTCCTATGGCGGTCTCAGCATCCTGTCTGTTCTGGCGCCGCTTGTAATCCTGATCTCGTGCAACCATATCGCCATGCCGGGGCCGGCGGCCCCTGAAGAGGCGGCGGTCCTGGAAGCAGCGGCAGCTGGTGAGAATGTCTCCCCGGCCCCGGACGGCTTGGGATTGTCGGTGCGCGCCAACACTGCCGGCCCCGATCGCGTTGCACTGTCCGGGCCTGCGGTCGAAGCCAACGCCGCAGGGGACGGGCAGTCGAGTGCGACCCCTATCGCGACGGCCACGCCGCCGCCTGCGGGCCTGCAGGGGCAGATCGTCGGCGGTGAGAAGGCGGCGCCCGGGGCCTGGCCGTGGATGGTCGCGATCCAGGCCTTCACCGAGCCCGGCTACCACACCTTCTGCGGGGCATCGCTCGTGGCGCCCAGCTGGGCGCTGACGGCCGCCCACTGCGTTATAAACGCGGCGCCGGAGGATATTGTGGCGACGATTGGCCCTCACAGGCTGGACAGCGGCCAGGGGCAGAAAAGGTCGGTTGACCGGATTGTCGTGCATCCTCGCTACGGATTCGACTTTGCCCACGATTTCGCTCACGACCTCGCGCTGCTGCATCTGACAGAGCCGGCCGATACGGAGCTGGTCACGATTCTGGGCGCGGACAGCCTGACGCTGGCCGGGCCGGGCACGTTGGGAACAGTGATCGGCTGGGGCGCGCTTGCCGAGGACGGCAGCGGGGGATTGCTCTCCTATGACCTGCAGCAGGTGGAGCTCCCGATCGTGTCGGAGGAAGAGTGCACCAGCTCGATGGGCAGGATGATCACCGAGAACATGCTGTGCGCCGGATTCAAGCAGGGGGGTAAGGACGCCTGCCACGGCGACAGCGGCGGTCCCCTGGTGGTGCCGGACGGGGAAGGCGGCTGGCAGCTGGCCGGGCTAGTGAGCTTTGGCATTGGCTGCGCGCGGCCGGCGTTTTACGGCGTCTATACGCGGGTGAGCCAGTATCACGACTGGATTTTGGCGCAGATTATCCGGGAGGAGACGGCCAAGGAGCGTGAGGAGTATGAGGTCATGCTGCCGGCGGTGTACAGCGGCGCGACGGTTCTGATGCTGCCCGCGGTCCACTATGGGCCGGAGGAGCAGCCGAAGTCGATTGTGTCGCCGAACCCGCCGCCTGTTGCCGACGGAGCGATACGGCAGGTGCAGGCGCCGATTCTGATGTATCACTATGTAAGCGTGCCGCCGGCCGGGTCGGATGTTTACCGGCACGACCTGTCGGTATCGCCCGCGCTGTTCAGGAGCCACCTGCAGGCGCTGGCCGACGGCGGGTATACGCCGATCAGCATGTATGATCTGGTGGACCATTTGAACCAGGGCAAGCCGCTGCCGGAAAAACCGGTCATTCTCACGTTTGACGACGGCTACCGCGACAACTACGAGAACGCGTTTCCGTTGTTGACGGAGTTCGGCATGACGGGGATGTTCTTCGTGGTATCCGACTTTATGGACGAGGGCAACCCGCTCTATCTGTCGTGGGACATGGCGCGCGAGATGCAGGCCGGCGGCATGTTCATCGAGTCCCACGGGCGTAATCATGCCAGTTTGCGGAATCGGAACGATGACTTCCTGGTCTGGCAGGCGCTGGGCAGTGCGGAAACGATCGAGCATGAACTGGGGGTACGCCCGCGTTTCATTACGTATCCTTTTGGGCACTATGACAGCAACACGATCCGGATTTTTGAGAGCGCCGGGTTCTGGGGAGGAGTGACGATCGTCGCGGGGGCCACGCACTCGACTGATGATCTTTTCCAGTTGCGGCGCGTGCGCGTGCGAGGGACGACGGGTGCGGGGGAGCTGTTGCGGTTGTTGGAGGTGGACTGGTGAAGGGCAGTTTTTAGTAGGCAGTTTTTGGTTTTTAGTGGCATTTTGCGGTTCTGGATCCTGTTCAAATTGAGGGAAGACAGAACGCCTGCGGTCCGAATTGGACCGCTTTCTGCATAATCCTCTTGATCAACGTAAGCGCTGGTGCCCAGGCTGAACTCATGCGCGCCTAGCGAGTCAGCTTCATCGCCCGCGTCGTCAATGGCAGGCTGGCGTGCCCGTGGTCGTCAATCATCTCAACCGCATGCCTGCACAAGCTGCAGTCCAGATAGGTGACAGTCGTACAGTCACATCACAGCCAATCCCCACAATCCCATTAATCAGAGTTCAGGCATCCCCTGACCACGCGCACAGGTCCCCCAATCACAAGAACCGCACACAGCCGCCCTGAGCGCCCTGGCCAGAACTTTTGGCGCTCTTCAAGGATCTTCAGGAGCTTCCTGCCCCCCAATGCCCCGTCTGCCGAATCTCGGTACCATTTTCGTTCGCGTACCCCTTTGGTCATATGCCACCATATACTGCTCCTGCATGAATGACATCAACTGACAACCACAGACAACCGCAGCCTGCGCCCAGCCCCACGAAATACTATGTAACTATAACACCGTACGAATCCAGCCTTCGCGATGTGGTCGAGCTTATGGCGATTCTCATTTTCAAGCCGGTCGCCGACCAGATGCAGTCGCCCCCCTATCTCGTCTGCGACAGGCCCTGCGGCACAGGCGGCACGTTGGTGGTTGCGGAGAATACGCTGGCGCACGACCAGGGCGGGGAGGTCTCGATCCATCTTTGAGGCCAGGAGGTCAACCCGGAGACATACGCCATCAGCAAGGCTGATCTGATCCTAAAGGGGGAGGGCGTCGAGGCGGACAACATCCAGTACGCCTCGACGCTGTCCGGGGACGCGTTCCCCGGGCGCGAGTTTGATTTCATGATCTTGAACACGCTTTACGGCAAGTACTGGAAGAGCGATCTTGATCCGTCTGGATGCACCTTATCTTTCCCATTTCGTGGTCTGGTCATCGGGGGCAGCCACACTATAACGAGTGTCTGAAGCTGCCTAGAATTCCGATGGAGGCCATCGTTATTCGATTCGCAGTCTGGAAAGTTATTGGCTTGGAGGTCAATCTCCGAGTAGGTTCAGCCACGTAGTTACTCCTTCAATTCGATCGTCGATCAACCGCAGAAGGCGCACACTTGCTCCCACCGCCCCTGTGAATTGCCGTGTTCGTTCCGCGTCTTTGTGGAGACCTGTGAGACAGACACGATGATCGCCTACGCCTTCGGCGACTTCAGTGGTACAGTGCGGGCTTGCTGAGTCTTCGCGGCATTCAAGATGGTGGGTGCTGAGCGCATACTGAAGTGGGCCGGGATCGCCGAAACCAGCAGGAGCCACGCTGAAGCTGACGTATTGGGCAAGAATGCTGGCCACAACGTTGACCGAGAGCGGCGCCACGTTCGGATTGATTGGCCTGAAACTCTCCCCTGCATGCTGGATGTAAGCGGGATCATCGAGCAGCCCTTGCCGTTCGGGAGCGACTAAGCCGAGATCGAGCTGACGGTTGCAACTCATGCACGGCCTCCCTGGCCTGACAACATGAGAGCGCCAAGTGGCATTCCGCATCTCTCCGCCACTGAACGTATCGATGGCGATGCCTCCATCGATGACAGGAATGAGGTCCGAGTAAGCCAGAGAGTTGAGTACGGCTCGTGGCCAGGGTCGGTCAACGCATGAGAAGATCAGGTCATGATCGAGCGCGAGCCGCAGTCCTTCCAGCTCGCAGATGGATCGGTCGGAAACCTTGATATTGCACCTAGCTGCAGTGGCTGCTTTCCTTGCTTCTCGGAGGGCGACATGGACTTTGGGTCTCCTCAGGCGGGCGTCGCGGCGTTCTGCGCCAATGAGGCGGTCCAGGTTGTGGGTTTCGACTATGTCGAAGTCCATCACAGTCAAGTGGCAGAGCCCGGATGCAGCGAGTCGCACAAAGACGTCAAGCCCGACACTACCGGCTCCGACTACGAGGACTCTCCGCCGGACGAGATCGGCCTGTGTCCGGTCGCCCCACGCACTTACGGTCCTAGTCTGACGGGTGCTGGGCTGTGGAGGTGGTTGAACTGCGTCGTTCCACGTCACCGCGAACTTTCCACCGATGACCCGAACGTTCGTGGAGTGAGTGCAGTGGACGGCTCGGCCAACTCCAACGTCCCAGTGACGAGCAGACCATGAGCGGTCCCCTGTAGCAAGGGTCATGCCGACCAGAGGAAGCCCTGTGACTTCGCGGACGAGATTGGCATAGCTGGCCTCGCAAGCACGGTCCGGGGCACTCATTGTCTGCCAGTGACTGGCTCCGGGGTGGCTGTGAAGGAGGACCAAGCCGCACTTATCTTCCTGCGCTGCTTCGGCACCTCGTAAGATGTAGTCGGCTGTAACGGTTGCATTCCCGTGGACCAGCCGATCTCCAGGTTCAGGCGGGACGACCGCACGAATCAGGGCACTGAAACGGGAGAGGCCCGTGGACGGACGGTAAGTGGCAAGACAGATGTCTTCCTGACCATCGTCGCGAACTAGCCTCTGGACGAGCGCCTCCTCGATCGCTACGGTCATTGCTACCGACGTTCGACGCATCACGAGACCGCCTCACTGAGGGCTGCTCGGACATGGCTAGCCCACGCGACTCCAGCGGGAGCGTCACCCCACCCTGTTATCTGACGGCTGTGCATCAACCACCCAGACTTTGGAGAGGGTTGGCTGTTAGTCTGCGCAAATCTGACGCTGCCAGGGAAGTGAAGCCAGTGCGGAGGTACATGGGGCCACGGTTCAAGCTCTCCAGTAGCGACACCGGTTTCGACTGGCCTACCAGCGAATGCACCGTCCAGAGCCACCACCCTGCAGATGACCAGTTCGGCTTCAATTGTAGTCTCGAAGCCGAACTCGGTCATGTTCTGAATAAACGCTTCAATACCCGGCTGCATTAGGCTACCGGCGCGCTCTGGCGGATTGATACGAAACGAGCGTCCTTGACTATGTTGACGAGCTCATCATCGACGAAGCGCTTCGTCTGGGGGTGCTCCTTTCCCGCCAATTCCCCTAGGTCGAAGATGGCAGGGTCCAAGCCTGCCAGACGAAGAAGCGCAGAGGAACGCTGGCTGAGGTCGTCGGTCGTGAAGGGTTGCCCGTCGATGGTGAACGGGATGCGGCGGCGGATTGGTTGGAAGTTGGAAGATTCGGTCATTGGTCTCTCCTTTTGAAGTGTGTTAATCCTTATGTCGCATTTTGCCATCTCAGCGAAAGCCCGGGCACAGATTTTCATTTTTGATGCGATTTACGACATTAGTAGTGACATGTCATCTAGGAAATACACGTCTGACTCTGAACACCCGCTATTGACAGACAGGAAACGCCTCGAGCGGATCCTCGACATCATGTACGCTAAGATCCAGAAGACCCTTTTTCCGAGGCATCCTAGACAGCCCCGCCCACGGGTTGAAGCGAGTCAAACAAACGGAACAGGTGGCGTAGAACGAATTCTGAAGGGGACTGGAGTAAGTGCTGACGACGTTCTCAGCGAAGCATTTCACGCGCTCCTCGAATTCCCGCCGGAGCGTCGTAAGGGCACATGGGAGGGCTTGGCGTTCACGATCGCCCATAACAAGGCTGCTGA
Source organism: Caldilineaceae bacterium (assembly GCA_958295845.1). Classification (GTDB taxonomy): domain Bacteria; phylum Chloroflexota; class Anaerolineae; order Caldilineales; family Caldilineaceae; genus Bin5. The sequence continues at coordinate 380,010 of OY282376.1, read as the reverse complement.
CGCATTAGAGGCTTCTGGGAAGGGGCTCCGCGGTACGGACTATCGGTCCGAACTGCGGCTCGTGTCGGGCGATGTTGGAAGTGAAGGGCCAGAAGGAGAGATGGGACCTTCGTTCTTTGAATTGCTCCCTAACAACTGTGATGATCTGGAAGCCGAGTACCTTGTTATGGAGGATGTGCTCAAATTGAGTGATCTGGCGCGAGAAATTCTTGATGACCGGGCCCAAGAGATATTCTTTGCGATTCACTTCCGCGGCTACAGCCGCAGTGAAGTTGCTGACCGACTTGGTTTGACCAGCCAGCGGATCGGCCAAATCTACAATGCCGCTTTTCGTTCCCTCGAAGGTCACCCCGACTACCCGTTTTGATCCATTTGATCAGTAGGACATATGGTAATAGGGAGGACCATGTGAGTAACGATTCTGACACCCTTAGCAGGTTTCGTGATTCCTTTTTGGACTACCTGGAGGGCAGTCGCAACGAGCCTCCTGCGCTCGAAGAGTTGCCACAGGAGCAGCGTCGGGCAGCTGAAGCCTTCATTAGATCGATCACCGCAGCGCGCGGCGTGGATCCCTATGCATCTAGGCCGTCGATCGAGCAACTCCTAGCCCGGCGTTCTCAGACCATCGAACAATTTAGTGGGTTTGGTGAGGCGCTCCAGGACCATCTGCGACTCAAGGTTGATCCCACGGCCTCAGTCAGGCCTGACTTTGCCTCTGTAGCTGTTGGGTTGGCTTCAGCCTCGGTGATTCAGGCCCGTGGTATGCGTATCCGCGTCGTCCCGGAGCCGAATTCGACCGATCTCGACCACGGCCTCATCAGTAGGGCCGGAGACATTGTCAGGGTCTTTAGTGCATTCCCTGATTCCCACGCGGTACTCTACACCTCCACTGGGCAGAGGCCCCTCGCAGTGGTAGTGGACCGAGGTGACGTGCAAGGAGCCATTGAAACGCCGTCGGGCGAAATGCGGGCACCCCGTCTGCAGCGGTCAATCACCGACGCGGCAAAGGCATGCGAAGTGTGGCTGAGGGGCATGATTCCTGAGTTTCAGCCCTTGAACACTGCCATGCTTGATCCCTCAACCGATCCCGAATCGGCCCTGGATCCTTACAGGTTGGCAAGCAAGGTAGTGAGTGACGTGTCTGCCGCGGGGGCCCGCGCCAGGATAGAGGCCAAGCAGGTCACTTGGGGCAATTTCGGAGATCGGGAAACTCGGTGGCTTACCACTATAGTCCAGGAGGCTCAGCTCGGACAGCTATCCGAGAAGGGCTACAGGTCCCGCTTAGATGAACTCGTCGAGGTGGCCGTATGATTCATCGATTCCGCCTTCGCAACTGGCGTTCCTACGAGGACCTCGACCTACATCTCGACCCCGGCACGACCTTTGTTGTTGCGCCCAATGGGGTGGGGAAGACATCCCTTGTGTACGGTCTCGCTTGGGCAGTGTTCGGACAGCACAGCAACGTCGATCCGAAGGCCAGCATACGAGCCGGCGCTGAGAGCGCGGAGGCCCAGGTCGAGTTCGAACTCCCCGACGGACGCCAACTTACCATCAGGCGCACCGCGAAGCGGCGGGGGGCCCCTACAGCGACGTATAGAATGGATGGAGCAAGCCTCACCGAAAGGTTGGCCAACACAGAAATGGAACAGGCATTAGGGATAGAACTCCCTGTAGCCGGTCGTTTATCTATGATGTTGGGCGGGGGTCACATTGCAGCAAGTGATGCCCTCAACCTAGAAGGCCACCTCCATGATGCTTTCGGTGTCGCCCACCTGCTCAGCGCGGCCGAGACTGCCGAGTCGGTTGCCAAAGAGGCCGAGAAGGCTCGAGCGGCACTCCGGTCGACTACCAGGAAGCGCGTTGAGAATCGGACTGTTCTGGAAGGAGAAATCGCCGAACTAGAAGAAGAGATCACACATCTCAGCCAACGCGGCACAGAACTTGAGCAAGTTCGGGACGCTGCTGCCGCGCAGCGGTCTTTAGTTGAACGCCATCTCGCGCTCGTGGGCCAAATGGAACAGTACGAACAGCAACGTTCTCGTCTTTTGGCCATGACTGAGGACCTGCTCGGTCGGCCAGTCCCCCCTGAAAGAAAGGAGTCGATCGACTTTGAATTGCGTGCGGAATTGGAGAACGCGGAACATGCAATTGCCGAAATGACTGAGGGCGCGGTCACAGCACGTTCCGTCATCACCGCCGCCGAACAGGCAGTGAGATTGCTCGACAGAGACCACGCGGTCTGTCCGACCTGTATGCGGCCACTTCCCTTTCATCAGCGTACCTCGGCGGTAACTGTTCATACGACACACCAGGAAGACGCAAGGGCGGAGGTAACGCGCCTCGAAGAGGCTCTCGGGGCGATGCAGACGCACGCACTGGGGGTCTCCCGGTTACTCGCCCAACTTGATGCGCTTCAGCCACCTAGCATCGACGCTGGAGACAATGTTCCCACCCGAGACGATGCGGACGCTTTTTACCAACAAGCAAGTGCTGATCTTGACGAACACAATCAGCGGCTTGGCGGAGCGCAGTCTCGTCTTGAATCGCTAAGAGTCCAGATCGCCTCGGATGACCAGATTCGTAGGGAGGAGGAAATGATCCGGCTTGCGTATCGACGGGAAGCCACTGCCCTTGCAGGGGCGAAGGTGCTGCGAGAAGCGGTGGAGCACGTTATCCAATCTCGCATCGAACCGCTGTCAAGAGAAGTGCGAGGGCGTTGGAAGCACCTGTTCACCAATAATGGACTCAACTTTAGAGCCGACGGGTCGATCACACGGCTACGGGGTGATTTGGAGCTAGGATGGGACACACTCAGCGGTGGGGAGCGGACGTGGGCCAGAATAGTCACGCACTTGATCGTCATGGGTACTACGACTTCCCTCCCCTTCGCATGGTTCGACGAACCCCTCGAACACCTTGATCCCCAAGTTCGTCACGCAGTCGCTGCGACTTTGGCCACAGCTACGCGGGAAGGCTCTCCCCGGCAACTCTTGGTCACTACATACGAACATAGTATCGCGCAGCAGTTAGCCGACGATACGGACAGTGCTAGGATCATCGTCTTACGAGAGTCACGCGCCCCCTTTAACCCAGTTCTTTCAAGAACTCCATAGAGAGATTGCTTTGGCTCGCGTCCGGTAACTGAAAAGCCAGGGGCCACAATAGTAGACCACGCCACTAGCAGGGTGCCATCAATGCCGTGCTACGAATCCGACGGCGGTTAACTTTGCGCGCGCGGGAAGGAAGGGCAGCGCGGGAGCGGCTATATTAACGGTAGCCTTTAATATGGCCGGAAATTGCTTCCATATTAACGGCAGCCTTTAATATAGAAGTTTAAGTGTGTTATGGGGCCTTATGCTCGTTGGGAATGGCCGGTTTCTTGATTCATAGGTGGTCATGTTCGCCCAACAGGCGGTTGATGTAAATGCAGAAGGTATGTGCAGTCAACTTAGTGTAAAGGCGCATACATAGACCTCTGAAAGTGTGAGCGTGGTTAAGGCTCGTTGACATTTCGGTCGAGCCAGATGCGTGTAGCGGCAAGATGCAGGAAAGCCATATATCGACGTGCAAGTTTTTTGTGACGAGTGAAAATGCGTCGATACCATACTAGTGTGTCACACCAGGAGGACCGGTCGAAAGACATTGTACTTTGACGACTTCTGTCTATGGGTGTATGTGGTCGTTGATCACGTGTTCAAGGAAGTGGAAAAGCAAGTGAGGCGACCGGGGCGAAGACTCGCGGATTAGTTACGACGCGGACGAAGCCGGCCAGAACGAGGACGGAGAGGGCGAAGGGTTCCGGTCCTGTCGCCAGACGAGTGACCCACGTTGCATACTCGGGGTGTTCGGGAACGGAGTCCTCGATGTGGGCATATATCAGAACATTTACGTCGGGAAGCAGCGTCCCGAGTCACCGACTGCCTTGCCCGAACCGGGCTTCGTCATCCTGTGCGTCGAGCGCCCTCGGTCGGTCGAGATCGATACCCGGGCGGGGGTGTGCGCCCCGCACGGTCACCAGCCGGAAGGGAGGCGACTCCGACGTTTCGCGACGCTTCAGAGCGTCATCCAACGTTATGGCGATAAAGGCACTGACGCTGATGCCGCGGGCTTCGGCTGCGCGACGCACCTGCTTTGCAAGCTGGTCGTCAAGGGAGACTGCGATTCTCATGATGCATTAGCATAGCGTTTCTTCATCAATGCATCAATACTGCATCAATACTGCCAGGACGGAAGGGGGCAGGCCACATTTGGGGTGGGAACAACCTGGCGGGAAATTCATGCCATCGGTGGCTAAAATTGTTTGCCGGCTTTGGGGGAGGCGGGCAGGCATATTGGGCAAGCTACACCCCAGGTTGTGAATGTCAGGTCTGCGAGACCCAAGAGCCACCGTCCATGACGGCAGGGGATAGTGGGTAATGGCTGTAGCCCTCTGAAGTCAGGCGCTGGGACGGAGGCCTTCGGGGAGGCGGTTGACGTCGGTTACTAAGGCGGCCAGGGCCTGCAGGTTCTGCTCGTCTTTGCCGTCGCCGTCTTCTTTTTTGGGTGTCTCGAGGAGCATGGGTACGCCGTCCCAGCGCAGGTCGTTGAGGATGTGGCGGAAGCCTTCTACGCCGACGAAACCTTCGCCGATGTGCTCGTGCCGGTCTTTGCGGCTGCCGTGGTCATTTGAGCTGTCATTGAAGTGCCAGCAGCCGACGCTGTCGATGCCGACCGTCTCCTCAAGCTCGGCCATCATGGCCTCGTAGCCCTCAGCGGTGCGAAAATCGTAGCCGGCGGCGAGTGCGTGGCAGGTGTCGAGACAGACGCCGACGCGATTTTTTTCCTCCACCTGTTCGATAATCTGGGCGAGTTGGGCGAAGGTGTAGCCCAAGGTGGTGCCCTGCCCTGCCATCAACTCCAGCAGGGTCGTTACGCCGGTGCAGTCGGGCAGTTGGGCGTGGATGCGGTTGAGGGCGTCGGCGATGCGCTGCAGTCCGGCCTCTTCGCCGCTGCCGGTGTGGGCGCCGGGATGGAGTACCACGTGCCGGATGCCGTAGGCGTGGGCGCGCTCCAACTCATCGGCGAAAGCGGCGATGCTTTTCTCCCACAGAGGATCTTTGGGGGAGGCCAGGTTGATGAGGTAGGAGGCGTGGCTGACGGCGTAGGCGACGCCGCTATCGGGCATCTGCTCGTTCCAACGGGAGACATCCTCTTCTTTCACCTGCGGACCTGCCCACTGGCGGTTGCTCTTCATAAAAACCTGGACGGCGTTGCTGTTTACGTCCGCAGCTGCATCGAGTGCGTTGCTGACGCCGCCTGCGATCGACATATGCGCGCCGAGTTTAAGTCCTGACATGGAATGCCTCCGGGATGGGGGTACTTGGTAGCGGGTTTCTGGTTTTCAGCCGCGCCGAATGGGCACGGCACGTCTACGAAACCTGAAACTCAGTTTTTCACTCTCTTCTGGTATCTGCTATTCTACCGGATGCGTTCATGTGCAGACAAAGTCCGTGGCCGGTGGTCAGTGGCCCGTGGTTAGTGGTCAATGCGTTGGGACGGAAGGTGGGAGGAAACACTGTTGGCTAGACACCTTGCTGGCGAAGAGTAAGCACGGTGGCTAGCAAGGGCGGGGCGTTGCGGGGGCGCAGCCCCCGCACAAGGGAGGGCCGAAGGCCCGAACGCACAAATGCAGTGGTTAGTGATCAGTGGTCAGTGGCTCGAGACAGCGAATGGGGGGCAGACACTGTTGGCTAGACACGTTGCTGGGGATAGTGGTCGGAGACGGTTTGGGTTCTAAGGTGCGGCTGATCTGGATGGTCGCGAGTTGACTTTGGCCGGGTAGATACAAGAGAGGAAAGATTGTGATACATGAATCCGTCTATGAATTGCGTCAGGATCTGAAAGGCGCGGCGGGCGTTGACGAGAACGGGCGCGTCGAGTTGCTGGACGCGGAGAAGCTACGCAGCGATGTGATTGATACTCTGGTGCGGGATGCCGTTTTCGGCACCCTTCCGGTGAAGACGTTCAGCCGCTGGCTGATCTGGGAGCTGGGCCAGTTGCTGGGCGCGTGTCCGGCGAGCATTCACGAATTTTACATTGCCAGGGCGACGAATGCATGGTCGAACCGCACGGTACCGGCGATGAACATGCGCTTTTACACCTACGAAGCGGGGCGGGCGGCCTACCGCGCGGCGCAGCGTACGCAGACCGGCGCCTTCATTTTTGAGATCGCGCGCAGCGAGATGGGTTACACCTTCCAGGAGCCGGCCGAGTTCTCGGCTGTTCTAATCGCCGCGGCCATCAAAGAGGGGTACCGGGGGCCGATCTTCATTCAGGGAGACCATTTTCAGGTTGACGGCAAGAAGTACAAGAACGACCCGGACGGCGCGGTGAACGAGGTGAAAGCGCTGGCCAAGAAGGCGGTGGCGGCCGGTTACTGGAACATCGATATCGATACGAGCACACTGGTGACGCTGGAGCCGCCGTCGCTGGACGAGCAGCAGCGGGACAATTACCTGCGCTCGGCCATGCTCACGAAGTTCATCCGCGACCTGGAGCCGGAGGGCGTCACCATCAGCCTGGGCGGCGAGATCGGCGAAGTGGGCGAAAAGAACTCGACGGTGCCGGAGCTGGACGCCTATATCCACGGCTACAGGGCTGCGCTGGGCGAGCTGGGCGACTACGCCGGGCTGAGCAAGATCAGTGTGGCCACAGGCACGGCCCACGGCGGCATTCTGCTGCCGGACGGCACGCAGGCCGATGTGGCGGTGGATTTCGATACACTCGAAGACCTGGGCGAACGCGCTCGCTTTCATGGTACCGGCGGCGCGGTCCAACATGGCGCCAGCACACTGCCGGATGAGCTGTTCGGCAAGTTTCCGGAGACGCAGACGATTGAAATCCACCTGGCGACCGGTTTCACGAACACATTCCTGGATCATCCCAGCCTCCCCGAGTCGTTGCGCCAGGAGATGTACGCGCACCTGGACGCGCACCACGCGGATGAGCGCGGCGCCAACGATTCCGACCTCGTTTTTTACCTGAAGACGCGTAAGAAGGCGCTGGGACCGTTCAAACCGGAGCTGTGGGGGCTGCCGCGCGAGCGGACGGAGGCGATCTTCGCCGGTGTCGAAGATCACTACGCCTACTTCTACGAAAAACTGAATGTCGTCGGCACGCGTGAACTGGTTGACGGGATCGTTACGCCCGTTGCCCACCACAGGCCGATGCCGGTCCTGGGGCGCGGCGCAGGGGACGATCAAGGACTGGCCGACTGAGAAGGGCAGTGGTCGGTGGTCAGTGGTCAGTGGTCAGTTACCAGTGGCCGGCAGGCGTCGTGAGCCACTGCTTTTGACTGCCACATGCCACTAGCCTATGCTGCTCGCTCTTGACGTTGCCTCCTCAATTTGTACAGTTGCTCTGTTTGATCCGGCTGGCGACAGGGTGCTGGCTGAGCAGGTGTGGCGGTCGCGGCGGCGTCAGACAGAGGAGACGCTGCCGGCGGCGGCAGAGGTACTTGCGCAGGCCGGCGCGGCGATGGATGACGTTCGTATTCTGGCCGTTACGACGGGGCCGGGCAGCTTCACCGGCGTGCGCATCGGCATCAGCGTTGTCAAGGGCATTGCCCTGGGGCTGCCGCAGCCGCCGCAGCTGATCGGCTTGCCGGTCCTGAGCGTGACTGCGGCGCGGTTTGTGCCGTTGGCCGCCGCGAGTACGGATGTGTGGCCTGTTCTGCAGGCGGGGCGGGGACGCTTCAACTGGGCAGTGGCGCCGGCCGATGATCCGTTGTGGCTGCCGGCTGTGGCCGACCATTGCGCGGGGCAGGCCGAGGCGCTGGCTGCGGCGCTGCCGACAGAGGGGCGCCCGGTGTGGCTGGTGGGCGAGTTGAGCGATGGCCTGCGACAGGCTGTGCAGGGGCTGGCCCATGTCCACTGCATCGATCCGGCTGCGGATTTCGATCTGTCGGAGCAGGACAGGCGTGAATCCCGACTCCCGAACGGCGCGGGGGACAATTCGCCCGGCTACGGCCTATCGCAGACCCGGGGCGAGGGGTTGGCCCGCCTGGCGATGCGCCACCTGCGCGCCGGTTCTCCGGCACTGACCGCGCCGTTGCAGCCACTCTATTTGCGTCCACCGCAGTAGACTTCGACCAATAAACAGCGACCCAATGGTCAGTTACAGATTCCCACGAGTGCAGGGGAGCCGATGGTGTATGCTTGGATACGATGGCTAACTCTTTGAATCGTCAGCAGAGGCAGCCCAATCCGCGCGACCGGGTTGGCCCGCAGACTTCTCCGCTGGCGATTGGACCCCTGACCCTGGCCGACCTGAAAGACGTGATGGAACTGGAGTCGGTCAGCTTCCCCAGCCCTTGGACGCTCGCCACTTACCACAATGAATTGACCCGCAACAGCCGCAGCCGCTATCTGAAGGTTTGGCCGGTGGCAGCGGCAGGTACTACGCGTGCTGCGGCCGGGCTGATCGCGCAGGGAGGCTTCATGCTTTTCGGCGCGGAGATGCACATTGTCACGATCGCGGTGCTGCCGGCGTGGCGCGGCCGTTCGATCGGCGAGTGGCTGCTGCTGGCGCTGCTGGCCCTGGGGCGGGAGGAGGGCGCGCATACAGCCACGCTGGAGGTGCGCGTCAGCAACGAGATCGCACTGCGTCTTTACAGCAGAGCCGGTTTCGAGGCGGTCGGCTATCGGCGGCGCTACTACCCAGATAAGGAGGATGCCCGCATCCTGTCGCTGACGGCACTGCACAGGCAGCGCGTGTGGGAACCGCTGCGGGAGCGGTTTGATGTGCTGTCGGCGTTGATGGATCGCGGGGTGGAGGCGCCGGAGTAGGGGCGTTAAGTACACGCCGATAGTCTGGAACTGATTCGGAGAGACCATCGTTGAAACTTATCAGAAATATCGTAGTTGTCCTGGCGCTCATACTGCTCGGTTTGGTCATTGGACTCGCGCTCGGCGGGCAGGAGGAGGAGCGCGGCGAAGCGGTGCGGACGTCGCCGCCTACCGCCACAGCCGCTTCGAGTACGGGGCCGGAGGCGACGAGTACGCGGTCGACTGCGCCTACGGTGACGGCGATATCAGGCTCAGAAGAGACGAGTACGCCCTCGCCTGCGCTCACGGGTATGGAGGGTTCGGGCGCGGGGAGCGAGGGGGCTTGGGGCATGGTGGTGCGGGTGGCGGACGGCGATACTTTGACCGTGCGGTTCGACAACGGGGCGGAGGAGACGCTCCGGCTGCTGGACATAGATACGCCGGAGACGGTGCATCCGAGCAAGCCGGAGGAGTGTTTCGGCGCGCAGGCTTCTGACTATACGAAGAGGCTGATGGGGCAACGCGTCAGGGTGGAGGAGAAGGGGCGGGACAGGTATGGGCGCCTGCTGTCCTATGTGTGGACCGGCGATGACGAGGGCAGCGTGTTGTGGAATGTGCGGCTACTGGAGGAAGGGCTGGCGGTCTACAACGACTATGGCAACCCGGGCCGGTACGCGGATATTTCGCGCGCAGCAGCCGAGAAGGCCCTGCTGGCCGGGGTCGGACTGTGGTCCGCATGTGAAATCGAGGAAAATCCCACGCCTGTTGCCACGCAGCCGGTTGGCGCCGGTTGCCCGCAGGGTTGTGTCAGCCAGCCCGATCCGTCATGCCGGATCAAGGGCAACGTCAACACGACCCGGGACACGAAGATCTATCATGTGGAGGGGGAGTCGTCCTCCTACGGACGGGTGAACATGAAGGAGGCGGAGGGCGATCTCTGGTTCTGTACGCGGGCGGAGGCTGAGGCCAACGGCTTTCGAGCTCCCGGGCGATAGGAGAGTGCGCTCATTATTTTGTGTGGTTGGCGGTCGGGACGGGGTAGGGTACCGGGGTTTACTGTCCGTCGACCACTCTTCACCGAACCGTAATGAAGTACGATCCTCGCATGGTATCCCCTGTTTTTGTGCCGATCTCCTTGTTCCCGGATTCGCGACTTTCGCCGATTTGCCGCAACTGATATGATAGATACATATTGCCATAACTGTCCGCTATCCTTGGGGGGTGGCGGCGCGTTCGCTATGTAAGGAGAGTTCTGTGCCGATGCGTATGAAATTGTTGCAACCTGTTCGCCATATCAGTTTGAAGAGATCGATCGTTCGTGCGCTGGCGCTGTTTGCGGGCGCGCTGTTTCTGGCCGGCTGCGGACTCGTGTCGGGTCCGGACGCAACGCCGACGCCGACGCGTCCGATGGCGGCAGCTGTCCCCACGTTCACATCCACGCCTGAAGGCGCCATGGCCGCGACAGAATCAGGCGGCGGCGCTACAACTCAGCAGGCCGCGCCGGCCGCGCCGCAGCAGCAGGCTCCGGCGGCTGCCGACACACCGGCCCCCACCGATACGCCGGTTCCGACCGTGGCCCGCTTCACGGTCAAACCGGACCTGACCGCGGTTAACGTCAACGTGCGCACTGGGCCGAGTACGGCATTCGCCATCATCGGCACCGTGGCCAGGGGCGCGCAGTTCGATATCAGCGGCCGAAACCAGGAGTACACCTGGTTTCAGTTTTGCTGCGTCGCCGGCCAGACAGGTTGGATTTTCTCCACCCTTGTCAATGTGGAGAACGCGCATCTGATTGCGGTGGCCCAGAACATCCCGCCCACGCCGGTGCCGCCAACCGCGACGCCGGTGCCGCCTACTGCGACTCCCGTGCCAGCCCAGGTAGACCACTGCGCGGGCATCGGCGGCGACGGCTGCAAATTCTGGCTGCGGAATGTCGATCCTGCTGACAATGGCGGAGGGGAATTGAAGCTTCAAATCGGTTTTGTGCATGGTGGGGAGGGTGACCAGGTTCAAATATACGGTGGTTACTTCGTTGAACTGCAAAAGGATGGGGTCCAGGTTCACGGATTCGACCACAACACGCGCGGCGGGACGAGGGTTTGGGGAGGGCCAAACGGCAACAAATACCACTATGACAAGAGTGTTCCCGCCAGCCAGCTGCCGGGCGGGAACGTGGCCGGTACCTATACAATCTGGGTTAAAGACGGCAGCGGTGAGCGGGACAGCCAGAACCATACCTTTACCCTGCATGGGAACCAGGGTTTGGTATGGCTGATCTTCGACCAAAATCGGAGATAGGGAGGCGGGGCGATTACGACAGAGGTTGCGCGACAGCGGCTGCCCACGCTGACCAAGGTCATTTACGGGCTGGGCGATTGGGGCGCGGCCTCGGCTTCGACGGCGCGCACGCTCTTCTGGCTCTATTTCACCGTCAGCGTCGTGGGGGTGGACGTGGGCCTGGCCGGTGTCGCTTTCATCATCGGCCGCTTCTGGGACGGCGTCAACGACCCGCTGATCGGCATCCTCAGCGACCGCTTCCGCAGCCGTTGGGGGCGGCGGCGTCCATTCATGCTGCTGGGCGCGCTGCCCTTCGGGCTCGGCTTCTTCCTCATGTTCAGCCCGCCCCCGTTCGAGGGGAATGTGGCGGCGGCCCTCTACTACGCGTTCATCTTCATCCTCTATGACACAGCCTTCACGATCGTCAACGCGCCCTACGCGGCTCTCACCGCGGAACTGACCGAAGACTATGACGAGCGGGCCAGCCTGGCCGGTTGGCGCATGGGCAACTCGATCTTCGTTGCCCTGCTGACGGCCGGGCTGTTCAAGTTGCTGGCGGAGGGCCTCTTCGCGGGCTGGTTCAGCGGGCCGGACGCGTTGCGCAACGGCTACGCGGTGGCCGGCGCGCTGTGGGGGCTGGTCGTCGTGGCGTCGCCCCTGCTGGTTGTTGCCTTCATACGAGAGCCGGAACGTGAGCTGCCGAAGGCGGAGGGCAGGCTTGACTTCATTCAGATCACCAAAGAGGTGTTCGCCAACCGGCCGTTCCGCATCGGGGCCGCGATCTACGTGCTGGCGTTCAGCGCCGTCGACATCATCACCTCCGTGTTTGTCTGGTTCCTGGTGTATTACATGCAGTTGAAGCCGCCGTTCGACAGTTTGGTCCTGGCGGCTGTGCTGGGCGTTGCTTTCCTCTCGATGCCGCTCACGGTGAGGCTGATGCAGCGGTACGGAAAGAGCAAAACGTATATACGCATGATGGTCTTCTGGGCGGCGGTGATGGCGGTCATCAGCCTGCTGCCGCCGGGCAATGCGCCGCTGGTGCTGATCGCGGCGGCCGTTGCCGGAATTGGGTACGGGGCGGCCAACGCCACCCCTTGGGCGATCGTAGCCGACATCATCGAAGAGGACGAATGGCACAGCGGTCAACGCCGCGAGGGAGTCTACTCGGCCTACCTGGTCACCTTCCGCAAGATCGCCACCGCGTTTGCGGTCGGCTTCATCGTGCCGCAGGTCCTGTCCGCGACCGGATTCATCGAGGGCGCGGCGGAGACGCAGCCGGCGGCGGCGGTGCTGGCTCTGCGTATCTTCATGGGCGCGGTGCCGGCCGTTCTGCTGGTTCTGTCGATGTTCGCGGCGGCGCGCTATCCGCTGGACCGGGCCGCGCACGATGAACTGCGGCGCAAGCTGGCCGTGCGGCGGGCAGAGGAGGCGGCTGCAGGCGCTAGAGGCTAGGGGCCAGGGAACTGCAGATTTAGTCGGCGGTTTTTGGTTTACAGTGAACGGCGAACGGCAGTTGCTGGAAGGATCCAGGCACTGCGTTCAGGCGTCTACGCGTTCTATGTGGGCGCCCACGGCGAGCAGCTTTTCATCCACACGCTGGTATCCCCGATCAATCTGTTCGATATTGCCTATGACGGTGCGGCCCTCGGCGCTGAGCGCGGCGAGGACGAGCGCCATGCCGGCGCGTATGTCGGGGCTGCTGACCTCCTGGCCGACGAGCTGTGACGGGCCGACGATGACAACGCGGTGGGGGTCGCAGACGATGATCTGCGCGCCCATGGCCACCAGCTTGTCGACGAAATAGAGGCGGCTTTCGAACATTTTCTCGTGAACCAGGACGGTGCCTTGAGCCTGGCTGGCGACGACAACGGCGATACTCAGCACGTCGGGAGGAAAGGCGGGCCAGGGTGCGTCGTCGATCTTGGGGATTGCGCCGCCGAAGTCGGGCCGGACGCGCAGGTCCTGGTCGTCCGGCAGCAGGAGCGAATAGCCGGTGAGCGCGGACTGGGGGTCCTCCTGCAGGTGCATTCGCACGCCCAGCCGCTGGCAGAAGACCATCTCCAGCATGCGCAGATGGTCGGGGGCCACGTTGGCGATCCGCAGCTCGCCGCGGGTGATGGCGCCGAGACCGATGAAGCTGCCGACCTCCATGTAGTCCGGGCCGACGGTGGCACTGGCGCCGTGGAGCCGGTCCTGGCCGTGGACGTGCAGGGTGTTGCTGCCGATTCCTTCGATGGGGCAGCCCATATCCACCAGCAGTCGGCACAGCTCCTGCACGTGCGGTTCGCTGGCGGTATTGCGCAGAATGGTCGTGCCCTCGGCCAGGGAGGCGGCCATAACGGCGTTCTGGGTGGCGGTCACCGATGCCTCGTCCAGCAGGATATCGGCGCCGCGCAGTCTGCCGGTCGATGTCAGTTCGAAGCGGCCGCTGTTGGGGCGGGCGAAAGAGGCACCCAGCTGTTCGAAGACCAGCAGATGGGTGTCGATGCGGCGGCGGCCGATGTCGTCGCCGCCGGCTGCGCCCTGGACCTGGAAAGCGCCGCGACGGGCGAGGAGCGGCCCCATCAGGTTCAGCCCACCGCGAATGCGCCCAAACAGACGGGCATCAGGCGCGTGTCCGTGCAGCTTGTCGGCGCGCAGCGTCAGCCGGTTGCCTTCTTTGCGCACGTAGACACCCAGCCCCTCCAGAATGGTCAGCATGGTGGCAATGTCGTCGATTTGCGGGACATTCTCCAGGGTGACCGTCTCGTCGGTCAGCAGAGATGCGGCGATAAGGGGGAAGGAGGCGTTCTTATTGCCGCTGACATTGACAGTCCCGTCGATGGGGTGGCCGCCCTGGATTGCAAATGAGGCCATGCTTTCTCCTTTGGTCGTTGCACAGTGTAGACGTTGTACAGTGTAGACGTTGTGTCAGTTGATTCCCGCGGTACCGGGATACGTCTTCAAGATTTTCGCTGGCACACGGGAGTGCAACGCTGCCTGTTGGACGCCATCGTCACGATACCCTTTGCAGGAAAAATGGATCACGGGTCAATCAATTGTAGAACGGTCTACCCTTCCCGTCTAATCCGTTTGCAGAGTGGTTTTGGAGGCTTTGTGATCCAGGAAGTGAGCCGCAGTCGTTCGCATATCTGCGCCTGATGTGATAAAATAGGAAGGCTAAACTGTAGCGCGAAAACGCCAATTTGAGGACGGACTTGAGCGTGGTTTGTCCGGCCGAACCGGGAAGCGTTTGTGGGTATCATAGACAGTATTTCAACCGGTTACCGCTTTGTCAGCCAACGCCCCGGCCTGCTGCTGTTGCCGCTGCTGCTGGACGCGCTGCTTTGGGTTCTGCCTCGTTGGAGCGTCAGCCCTTTACTGGGAAGGCTGGCCGATTTCTACACCGATCTGGCTGCGGACCCACAACTGGCGGAGGAGAGTCCGTTTGCGCTGGACCAGATGAGCGAGTTGCTCATGTTGTTCGGCGAGACGAGCAATCTGGCCCAGTTTCTGGTCAACGGCCTGCTGTATCACGTGCCGAGCCTGCTGGCGACGCTGCCCGGCATAAAGGGAACGCATCCCAGCGTCGAAGTCGACTCGATTGGCGCGGCCGGCCTGCTGTCACTGCTCTTTGGCCTGGCCGGACTGCTGATCGGCGCGACGTATATGAATCTGCTGGCCCAGAATTTGCCGATCGGGGAGGGACAGAAGGCGCTCTCGGTCAACATACTGGCGGGCCGCATTGTCCGGCACTGGCTGCGCACGATCGGATTCCTGGTCTTCTTCGGCATCGGCCTGCTGATGATCTACATTCCAGGTGTGATTGGGGTCACGGTGCTGGCGCTGATCAGCCCGGTATTGGGCTCCGGGGCGTTGTTTCTGTTCGGCGGCCTGATCATGGTGATTTTGCTCTATCTCTATTTTGTGACGACGGCGCTGGTGCTGGACGATCTGGCGATTGGGAGCGCGGTGCGCCGCAGCATCCACCTCGTGCGCAAAAACTTCTGGCACACCGTCGGGTTTGTTCTGCTGACAACGTTGATATCGACGGGTATGGGGCTGCTTTTCCGCCAGGTTACCCAGTGGCATACGCTGGGTGTGGCCCTGGCCACGTTGGGGAACACATTCATCGGCACCGGATTGGCGATGTCGCTGCTGGTCTTTTACCGAACGCGCATATTGGCGATGCAACAGCAGGAAACGGATAGTTTTGCCTGACGACGGATTGTTTTGCCTAACACGGATAGTGTTGCCTAACATAGTGAAGACACGGGCGTAGGGTTGCGGACGCGCCCCGTTCACCAACCGGCTGACACCGGCTTGACGGCAAGCTGAGAACGGGTATCCGCAGCCAACGATGATGTATTGATGTATTGGGGTTGAGGACCCGGTTGCGGGCAACAGCCCCGTCTGAAACGAGTGGAGGTATACGTGGCAGAACAGATGAACAAGCAGGATTTCGTTTATGGCGCCGACCAGATTCAGGTGTTGGAAGGCCTGGAGGCGGTGCGGAAACGGCCCGGCATGTACATTGGCGGGACCGATACAAAAGCCCTGCACCACATGATATACGAGGTGGTGGACAACGCCATCGACGAGGCGATGCAGGGCCGCTGCGACAAGATCGTGGTGACGATCCACAAGGATGAAAGCGTCACGGTGGAGGACAACGGCGCCGGCATCCCTGTGGGCATACAGAAGCAGACCGGCTTGCCGGCGTTGACGGTGGTGATGACGAAGCTGCACGCCGGCGGCAAGTTCGGCGACGTCGGCTACAAGGTGTCCGGTGGTCTGCATGGCGTCGGCGTGAGCGCGGTCAATGCGTTGAGCACGTGGATGGAGACGGAGGTCAAGCGGGAAGGCAAAGTCTGGCGGCAGCGTTTCAATCGCGGTGTGCCTGTGACCGATGTAGAGGAAGTGGGCAAGTGCAAGCGCGGCGAGACAGGTACCATTCAGCGTTTTCTGCGCGACGACACCATCTTCGACATTCTCGAATATGACTGGAATACGCTGGTGACCCGCTTTCGGGAGATGGCCTTCCTGACGCGCGGTATCGATATTCATTTTATCGATGACCGCGGGGATGAGCCGCGCGAGATCAGCTTCTATTTCGAGGGCGGTGTACAGACTTTCGTGCGCTATCTCAACAAGAACCGAACCGTTCTGCACCAGCCGGTCTACATTGACATGCAGGTCGAATCGACGCATGTGGAGGTGGCCATCCAGTACACGGACGGCTACAATGAATCGATCTTCGCCTTTGCCAACACGATTAACACGCCTGACGGCGGCACCCATCTGACCGGTCTGCGCGCCGCGGTCACGCGGCAGATCAACGACTATGCGCGCAAGCAGGGGATTCTGAAGGACAATGACGCCAACTTCAGCGGGGATGATACGCGCCAGGGCATGACCGCTATCCTCAGCGTTAAGGTTGTGGAGCCGCAGTTCGAGGGTCAGAACAAGCTGAAGCTGCTCAACAACGAGGTGCGCTATCACGTCGAGACGGCTGTGGCCGAGGGCATCAACAGCTGGATGGAGGAGAACCCGCGCGACGCCAGGCGGATCACAGACAAGTGCCAGGTGGCGTTTCGCGCCCGAGAGGCCGCCCGCAAGGCCCGAGACTTGGTGATTCGCAAGAGTGCGTTGGAGAGCATGACTCTGCCCGGCAAGCTGGCGGACTGCTCCACCCGCGATCCGAGCGAGAGCGAACTCTATATTGTTGAGGGAGACAGTGCAGGCGGCAGCGCCAAACAGGGCCGCGACCGGCGCTTTCAGGCTGTGCTGCCGCTGCGTGGCAAGATCCTGAATGTGGAGCGCACCAGTCTGGACAAGATCCTGGGAAACAAGGAGATCCAGTCGCTGATCACGGCGATGGGCACAGGCGTGGGGGATGACTTTACCGTCGACAACCTGCGCTATAACCGGATCATCGTGATGACGGATGCGGACGTGGACGGCGCTCACATCCGTACGCTGCTTCTGACGTTGTTTTTCCGGTATATGGGGCCACTGGTGGAGAACGGTCATCTCTACATTGCGCAGCCGCCGCTGTACAAGGTGCAGATCACCGACCGGCAGAACGGAAAGGCAAAGCGGTCGGAGCAGTATGTTTACAACGACATTGCTCTTTCCCAGATCCGGCAGGAGATGGGTACGGAGAATATCAAGCTGGAGCAGCGCTACAAAGGGCTGGGGGAGATGAACCCGGAGCAGTTGTGGGACACGACGATGAACCCGGAATTTCGGACGCTGCTGCAGGTGCAGGTGGAGGATGCGGCGGAGGCGAACCGCACCTTCGATATGCTGATGGGCAGTAGTGTGCCCCCGCGGCGCCGGTTCATCCAGACGCACGCCCACGAGGTACGCAATCTGGACGTATAGACGCGAAGGCGGAAAACGCAAGGCCCGACTGTAGAGTCGGGCCTTTTTTTAGTTTTCAGTTTCCAGTTTTTAGTTGGTAGATGCCGGCGGAGAGTGGGGCGACTGAGGGCGTGGAGAGGAATGAGGAGAGAGAAAGGCATGGCGACTATCAGTTTCAGGACGTATCAGACGGAATCCCGCAAGACATGGAGCCTGATCCACACCGATCACGCGATTGTGTATCCGACGTTGGGGCTTGTGAATGAAGCGGGTGAGGTGGCGGGCAAGATCAAGAAGATTTTCCGCGACAAAGAGGGTGTCATCTCGGAGGCCGACCGCGTCGCGTTGAAAGGCGAACTGGGTGATGTGCTCTGGTACCTGACTCAGATCTGTACGGAGCTGGACCTGTCGTTGGAGGAGGTTGCCGCGCAGAACATCGAGAAGCTGTTCGACCGGTTGGAGCGGGGCGTTATCGGCGGGGAAGGCGACAAACGCTGAGTACGAGGTGTGAGTGAAGAGGAGAGAGGAGTGAGACACTGCGGCTCGCCACAGGTGTTCTCTCACTCCTCTCTCCTGGTGTTACTCTCTCCTCGCCGTTAGAGGTAGTCCCGCAGCCGGCGGCTGCGGCTGGGATGGCGCAGGCGGCTGAGGGCCTGGGCCTCGATCTGGCGGATGCGTTCGCGCGTGACGCCGAACTTTCTGCCGACCTCTTCGAGCGTATAGTTGTAGCCGTCGACCAGCCCGAAGCGGAGTTGCAAGATGCGCACCTCTCGCGGGGTCAGGCTCTGGAAGATCTCGTCGATCACCTCCCGCAGGATCTGACGGCCGGCGGAGTCTTGCGGGCTGTCTGCGTCCTCATCCTCGATAAAATCGCCCAGGTAGCTGTCTTCTTCTTCTCCGACCGGCATCTCCAGACTGAGAGGCCGCTGGCTGACGCGCATAATGTGCTCGACCTTGCGCGGGGTGACGCCCAACTCTTCGGCGATCTCTTCGGTGGTCGGGTCGCGGCCCAGTTCCTGCACGAGCTGGCGGCTGGTGCGGGTCAGGCGGTTGATCTGTTCGTACATATGCACCGGCACACGAATTGTACGGCCCTGGTCGGCGATGGCGCGCGTGACAGCTTGCCGGATCCACCAGGTGGCATAGGTGCTGAATTTATAGCCCCTGCGGTAGTCGAACTTCTTGACAGCGCGAATGAGGCCGATGTTGCCCTCCTGGATCAGGTCCAGGAAGGGAACGCCGCGGCCGACATATTTTTTGGCGACGCTGACGACGAGGCGGCTGTTCGCCTTGATCAGATGCTCTTTTGCGGAGCGTCCGTCGCGTACCAGCCAGAGCAGATGTTCGCGCTCTTCCCATTCGACCTGTTCTTGATCGAGGTGCTGGCGGGAATCGCGGCCGGCCTCCATGCGTTTTGCAAGATCGACCTCTTCGGCGGCGGTCAGCAGGGGAACGCGGCCGATCTCCTTGAGATATAGGCTGATGGAGTCGTCGATCTCGATCTGGCTCAGATCAAATTCGTCCTCTTCTGCGCTACCGGCTGCATCCTTCTTCTCTTCGGTAGGAACTTCCTCTTTGGCCTGCCCGACAGAAATGCCCTGGTCCAGCAGAGATGCGAAGATGTCATCCAACTGTTCAACATCGTTTTCGGCTTCGGGCATGACTTGCAGCACTTCATCGTAGCTGACAAAGCCTTTTTCGCGGCCGATTTTGAGCAGATGGGCGAGGGTCTCCTGCGGACTGGAGAATTGCAGGTCGGTCTTCACCGCGCCATTTTCGGGCAGGGATTCTTTCGAATCCCCATTGCGTTCTTGCGTCAGTTCCTTTGTGAGAAGCATTTCTTCAGCCATCGTCACCTCTTTTCGTAAATGTATTTAGCGCTGTCCGCGGCCGGCCGGACACGCGGCGGCCAGGCGTCGTCGTTGGCGCGTAGCAATGTTCAGATGATGGTCAACTTACCACAGAAAGATGTAGCTCTTCCGTAGAGAACATCTCAAAGGGCCCAGGTACGATCGGGGTAGATCGTGTGGGGGTACCTCTCACGCGGCCCCTGGCAAGCTGACTGCGAAAGGGTTACGCCGGGAGTTTGAAATCCCAGATGCGATCTGTTTGCCCATATTGCCGGGCGCAGGACGGACACTGAAGCAGTGTCGGGCCGGTGGCAGCCAAGGGATGGGCTGCGCAGGACGGGCAACGGAACAGGTGGGCCGGGCTGGCTTCGCCCGGACTGGCTTCAGGTTGCGGCCGTTCTGCCGCGTCGGATGCAGCCGTGCGCACGAAGATGCTTGGCGCAAGGGGGAACTTGCCGCCAATCTGAAATAGACGGCTGTCCAGACGAGCGAGCAGACCGACCGGCAGGTTATTCTTGAGCGCCGGCAGGCGGAAATGGGATGCGCCAAAGCGTTCATCCACGCGCAGGCCGGCGTACTTCATTTTTGCGGCCATCCAGCCGGGATGAAAGTCGAAATTCATGGCGACGAACTCCAGCGGCGCCGGGTCAAAGGGCGACCAGCGCTGCCGGCGTGTGAGCCAGCGCAGAACCGCTTTGAGGTTGCGCTTGTTGGCATATTCGAGCACGGCCGTGCTGCTTCGATGCAGGAGGGGCTGCAGCTGAGCCAGCGCGGCCGGCACATCGGCCAGATGGTGCATGACCCGCACCATGACGAGCGTGTCAAGCGTGCCGGCGGCCAGCGGCATTTCGTAGAGATTGCCGGCGACGAAGACGAAGCGCGGGTCGTGGCCCCATTTGCGTACGGCGTCGGCCAGCATCGTGCGGCTGTAGTCAAAGAGCACGATCTGATCGTAGCCGAGGTAAAGATCGGCCAGGCGGCCAAAGCCGGCCCCGATTTCGGCGATGCGTCCGCCCTGCGGGGGCAGAAGGCGCTGAAGCGCGATCCGTTCGATGGCATCCTCGTACTCGCGTCCCTGACCTTCCCAGAAGTCCTGACGGTAGCCGCTGCCCTCATAGTCGATTACCGGGACACCGGTGGGCGCGGTGGAGTCTGCCTTGCTATTCGGCTGTTCGATTGCTGTGCATTTCGCTGCAGCCAGGTTGTTTGCCGACATGCGGGCCGCTCCACGGCGATCAGGAATCCAATACGTCAACTGGTGCGACGGGTCCGCCTTCGCCCTTACGCATCCTCTATAGAGACGGATTCGACATTGCAAATGTTTCATGTGAAACATTCACAGGACATGGGGTTGAAAACTGTAAGAAAGCGTGCGCCCCGCGCGCATTCGTACAGTATAGCACGCGGATTGACTAATTTCAATACCTTTTTGATATTTCCCTGAACAAAATGTTTTCAGAATGGCCGCATGGGAGCCACCTGTGGGACGCTGCGCGTGCGTTTGGGCTGGACGTCCGCCGCTCCGGAGCATCGATTTGCTGTCTGGAAGCGCCCCGCCTACAATATGCCTGCATCGAGTCACTACATCCTGTATCTTTATCTTGTAGTTACTATGGTGCGTTAACAGTTACATGCGTCAACAATTACATGCGTGCGTTAACACTGTACTGATCATTGATAGTCAGGCTGGCGCTTGCAGACGTCGATGCGCGGACCGCGTGCAAGCGATCCACGACTATAGCGATCCACGACTATAGCGATCCAAAACGATAAGGAAATCCGAAAACGTCAATTCGAGGAGAAAGAAGATGGGAGATGTCGCATATCGCTCGAAAGTGCGCATTGAGCGGGTTAAAGGGCCGCTGCGCAGAGCGTTTCTACCGGCTGAGGAAGGGCATACCAAGTTCGGCGTCCATTCCGAGGTGGCCGAACATTACGGTGTGGACACCGACGTCCACGAGCCGCATGCCACCACGCTCGACTATGTCAATGCCGCCGCAGGCGGCTGACTGACCGGCACCTTCGGGGGCGCGCTGGAGGCGCGTAAGATACCTGCGGGCGACGGCTACCTGTCAGCCGACGTGGAAGCTGAGATCGAAAAAGACGGCAATGTCCTGGTCATCAAGCGGATTCACACCACTTACACATTGAAGGTGGCGCCCGATCAGCGGGAGACGGCGGAACGGGTACACGGGTTCCATGCCCAGTTCTGTCCTGTGGCCCGTAGTCTCGAGGGTAGTATCGACATCTCCACCGAGCTGCGCATGGTCGATCTCGACTGAGACCGGGGAGACCCATGGTTCGCGGTCTGCTTCTGAACGCAGATCGAATGCATTTCGGATATGATGACGTTTGACAGCGTGATAGCCGCGTGCTAGACTGTCATTCAGATCGACTTTGCCACTGAAGAAGTAAGCATGAACCCAACCAACACCTGCAGTACCCAGTTGAGGAGGCGTCCCCGCCAATAACCAGACAGCCGTCTGGGCATTTGCGCGTGGGCCCGGTTTCCTCAGAGGGAATCAGCCGATTGCAAAGCTCCCCGGACGGGGGGCTTTTTGTTTCTAATGCGCGCGTAAAGCGCAGCGGCAGCGCACTCTACGAACCGGGCGGGACGAGTTCCGATTGGGACCGGTCCGGGCAAGATTCGGATCGGGATGCGCCTGCCGCACAGTGAGCGAGAGGGAGAGAGGAGATGCATAAGGCAGGAATCGCCGGCGCAACAGGCTATATCGGGTATGAGTTGATCACCCTGATTCACCGGCATCCAGAGCTTGAGGTGGGCTGGCTGACGAGCGAGCGTAGTGCAGGTAAGCGCTTCGACCAGATCTTCAGCACGCCCTGGGACTACGAGTTGATCAACCTGGAGAGTGCCTATCTGCGCGCAGATGAGGTGGATGTCGTATTTCTGTGCCTGCCGCATGCGGAGTCGATGGAGGCGGTGAAACGCTTCTACGCCGCCGGCGTGCGCGTTATCGACCTGAGCGCCGACTTTCGCCTGAAGGACGTAGACGTCTATAAGCGCTGGTACGGCGTCGAGCACAGCGCGCCGGACCTGTGCGCCGAGGCCCGCTACGGCCTGTGCGAACTGTATCGCAGCCAGCTGGACGGCGCACAGTTGATAGCCACCCCCGGCTGCTACCCCACCAGCGTCAATCTGGGGCTGTTTCCTCTGGCCAAGGCAGGCTGGCTGGGGGAACGGGTGATCATCGACAGCATGAGCGGCATATCGGGGGCCGGCCGCAAGACGAACCTGACCTACCAGTTCGTTGAGGCCAACGAGAACATTACGCCCTACAACGTCGGCCACCGTCACCGACACATTGCCGAGATGGAACAGGTTCTGGGCGCGGCCAACGGCGGGGAGCGCAGCCACAGGTTTCTTTTCACGCCCCATCTTGTGCCGGTCAACCGGGGAATCCTGAGCACAATGTACATTGACGTGCCCGCCGGTGTGACCGAGGAGAGTATCCGCGAGCTTTACGCGGAGAACTACGCGGGTGAACCGTTTATCCATCTGTTGGCCCCCGGCGAGCAGGCCAGCCTGGCCCACACGGTAAACACAAATCGGTGCGCGATCGGCATCACGCCGGCGGACCCGACGCTGCCGGATGGGAGTGAGTATGTCATCACCGCCTCGATCGACAATCTGATCAAAGGCGGCAGCGGGCAGGCGGTTCAGAACTACAACATCGCGGTGGGGCTGGACGAGACAGCGGGATTGCAGTAGCAGCTAAACCGGGTGATCGACAGGTTTCAGTTTCCGGCATCTGCACGCAACCGATTAACATAGCGTTGACAGGAGACGGCAAGCTGCCTGCGGCTGGCTTGTAGGTCCCTGTGGAAGCCGGAAACGAGCGGAATCGGGCCAGGTATTGAGCGAACAAGAGGCTGTCACATTCCTGGAAGGCAAGATCTCGGTGGCCGCGGCCCTGCGTTCCCCGTATCGCGCGGTTCAGCGCGTGTTGCTGCGGGCAGACCGGCAGGATCGGACAGCGCGCTGGCTGCAGCACCGGGCGCGCGAGGCCAATGTGCCGGTGGTCCAGGTCGACGCGGCGGAAATCGACGCCGCCACCCAGGGCAACTCCCACGGCGGCATCGCGGCCGAGGCTGGGCAGCGGGAGTTTGTTCGCCTGGAAGCACTGCTGCCGAGGGGAAATGGACCGGCGTTTGTCGTGATGCTGGACGGCATCGAAGACCCGTTCAACTTCGGTCAGGCGTTGCGGGCGTTGTATGCGATGGGCGCGCACGGTGTGGCGCTGCGTCCGCGCAACTGGATGAGCGCGGCGGCCACAGTGGCGCGGGCTTCGGCCGGCGCGTCCGAACTGATGCCAATGGCGGTGGCCGAGACCGTTGCCGAGGCGGCGGAGTTCTACCGCGAGCGGGGGTTGACGGTGGCCTGCGCGCAGAAGGAGAATGCGCTTCCGATGGACGAGGCCGATCTGACCGCCCCGCTCTTTCTGCTGGTAGGCGGGGAAAAAAGGGGCGTCACCCGGTCGTTTGTGAAGCAGGCCGACTTACATTTGCAGGTCCCGTACGACCGGCATGACTACGAACCGTCTTTGGGCACGACTGCGGCCGCGGCGGCGCTGGCATACGAGGTAATGCGACAGAGAAAACATGCGGGGCGCGCAGTGTGAAGCCTGCGCCCGTCCGCTTTGGCAGCGAGCATCAGTGTTCCAACTACGGTACGAGGCAACTGTATGAAACAGAGTGAATCCGACACGCTTTCCGTCGACCCGGCGCAGGAGCAGAGGCGCCATGTCGTCATTCTCAAGATTGGCGGAAATGAGTTGGACGACGAAGCCTTTCTGTTTGGCCTGGTTCAGTCGGTAAAGAGCTTGCAGAAAGACGGCAAGAGTCCGATCGTCGTGCATGGGGGCGGCAAAACGATCGCCGACTTCCAGAAGCGGCTGGGGCTGGAGCCCCGTTTCATCGAGGGGCTGCGGGTTACCGATGTGGAGAGCCTGGATGTGGCGGAGATGGTGCTCAGCGGCCTGATGAACAAACGCATTGTACGCCAGTTTGTGAACGAGGATGTGCGGGCCATCGGCATCAGCGGGCTGGATGACGGCACGGTCTTTGTGGAAAAGATGTGGCATCCACAGGGAGACCTGGGCCGTGTGGGCGAGGTGCAGGACGTGGACACCGGGCTGCTGACCATCCTTTCGGAGGCGGATATCGTGCCGGTTATCAGCCCGATCAGCATTGGCGCCTACGACGGCCTCAGCTATAACGTCAACGCCGACCATGTGGCGGCGGCGATCGCGGCGGCCATGGGCGCGATCAAGCTGATCTTTGTCAGCAATGTGCCCGGTGTTCTGATCGCCGGGCGGGTGGTGCGCGGCATCACCGCGGACCAGTGCGAAGAGTGGATCGCCGAGGGAAGCATCAGCGGCGGCATGGTGCCGAAGGTGAGGAGCGCGGTTGACGCGGTCAGGCGCGGCGTTACACAGGCGGTGATTACGAATTTGGCCGGTGTCCAGGAGGACGGGGGAACCGGCATCATTGGAACTGCAGGGTGAACTGCGGGGGAAACTGCAGGGGAACAGCGGGGGCTAGTGGTGAGAGACGGCGGGGGCCGTCAGGTGCTGGTCGCCTGCCAGAGCGGTTGCAATTGTCCACGAGGGTGAGGCTTGCCGAGGGGGGGCGTTGCGGGGGGATTCCCCCCGCACAAGGGAGGGCCGAAGGCCCGACCGCCCAACTACAGTGGATAGTAGATAGTGAAAAACGCTTGGCTGGCCTCGGTTTGGGTGACGGATGGCTGAGTGATTAGCGAAAAATAAAGGACCCTTCAGGAGGAGAAAGTGAACGCAGAGGAAATTATTCAGGCCGAAAATGATTACGTGCTCGGCGTTTTCGGGCGGCCCCCGTTTGTGCTGACGGAGGGCAAGGGCTGCACGGTGTATGACAGCTCGGGCAAGGCCTATCTGGACCTGGTGGCCGGCATTG
Organism: Caldilineaceae bacterium; assembly: GCA_958295845.1. Classification (GTDB taxonomy): domain Bacteria; phylum Chloroflexota; class Anaerolineae; order Caldilineales; family Caldilineaceae; genus Bin5. The sequence goes on along the minus strand of OY282376.1, from coordinate 354,782 downwards.
CGGTGAACGTTCTCGGCTACAGCGACGACGAGGTGGATGAGGCGATCAAGGAGGCCGCGTCCACCGGCATGTACCACACGAGCAATCTGTATCACACCGAGCCGCACACGCGGCTGGCGAAGAAACTGTGCGAGACAAGCTTCGCCGACAAGGTGCATTTCTGCCTGTGCGGAGCCAGCGCCAACGAAGGCGCGTTCAAGTTCGCCCGCCGTTACGCCCGCGAGCACGGCCACGAGGACAAGTATGAGATTCTTGCCTTCAGCGACGCCTTTCACGGCCGGCTGTTCGGGGCCCTGGCGGCGACGCCGCGTGAGAAGTACCAGCAGCCGTTTGAGCCGCTGATGCCGGGTGTGCGCTTCGCCGCATTCAACGACCTGGATGATGCGCGCGCGCAGATGAGCGACAAGGTGTGCGCGATTATCGTCGAGCCGATCCAGGGTGAGGGCGGCATCAATCCGGCCACGCCCGAGTTTCTGCAGGGGTTGCGGGACCTGGCGGACGAGTACGGTGCGCTCCTGATATTCGACGAGGTGCAGTGCGGCCTGGGGCGGAGCGGCGACCTGTGGGCCTATCAGGGCTATGGTGTTGAGCCGGATCTGATGAGCGCGGCCAAACCGCTGGCGGGCGGTCTGCCCATCGGCGCGATCATGATGAAGCAGAAGGTGGCGGATACGATCCATGCCGGCGATCATGCCAGCACCTTTGCCGGCAACCCCTTCACCACGCACGTGGCTTCCACAGTGGTGAACCGGGTGTCGAATCCGGAGTTTCTGGCCGACGTGAAGGAGAAGGGCGAGTACCTGATGGAGTTGCTGGCCGAGTTGAACAGCCCCCACATTCTCGAGATACGGGGCAAAGGCCTGATCGTAGGCATAGAGATGGACATCGAGGCAGGGCCGCTGATGGAAAAGGGGTATGAAGCCGGCCTGCTGCTGCTGAGCGCGGGCGATAAGATTTTGCGCTTCGTGCCGCCGCTGACGATCAGCAAAGAGGAGCTGGCCCAGGCCGTGTCGAAGCTGGGCGCAATCTTGCAAGAGGTGTAACGCCGGCAGCCTGTGTTCAGCGGCCAGTGAACTGCAGGAACTGAGTGGTTCCTGGCCGCTGGAAACTGAGGTTATGGACAAGATCCGGATTCAACCGGCCGCTGAGGAAGACATCGCCGCCATTACTGCCCTGGTCAACGGCTTCGCGGCGGAGAACGTGATGCTGCCGCGCACCGAGGAGAGCATTCTGCAGTCGCTGCCGGACTGGCTGGTGGCGGTGGAAGCCTCTGAGTTGCTGGGATGCGGCTCTTTGGTGGCCCTGACCGAGCAGCTGGTGGAGATACGCTCGCTGGCGGTGGCGCAGCAGGGTCAGGGCAAGGGAATCGGCCGTCGGATCGTGGAGGAGCTGGTACGGATGGCGACGGCACGCGGGTATGCCCAGATCTGTGCGCTCACCCTGGAGGAAGGGTTTTTTGAAAAACTCGGCTTTGAGGTGGTGGACCGTTGGAGCATCAGCCCCAAGCTGTGGCAGGACTGTATCTACTGCCCCAAATTTCACCACTGTGATGAGATAGCGGTGGCGCGCAGTCTGACCGACAGCCCGGTCAATCAAACCCAAGCCGCCCAGACCGCTGCCGCGCCTCTGCTCAAATGGCAGGCGTGGCAGCCTCTGAAACTGGCATACAGGCACTCAGACAGAGAAACGGGAACGCAAGGAACTGTGAACCGCAATCCGATCCAGTTGCACGGGAAATCGACGTCCGGGGAGGAGGCGCAGTGAAGGCCACGCTTGCCCTGGCCAATGGCCGCATCTTCGAGGGCGAAGGCTTCGGCGCGCGGACGACGGTAGTGGGGGAGGTCGTCTTCAATACCAGTCTGACCGGCTACCAGGAGGTATTGACCGATCCCTCCTACCGCGGCCAGATGGTGTGTATGACCGTGCCGCATGTCGGCAATACCGGCGTGAACCGCGAAGATGTGGAGAGCGACCGGCCGCAGGTGACCGCGTTCATCGTGCGCGAGGTCAGCCCGGTTGTGTCCAACTGGCGAGCGAATGAGAACTTGGGGAGCTATCTCAAGCGGCACGATATTCCCGGCATCAGCCAGGTGGATACGCGCGCGTTGACCCGGCTGCTGCGTGAGGAGGGTGTGCTGCACGGCGCGCTCTGCACCGACGGCAGCCGCACAGAGGCCGAGCTGATCGAGCTCGCGCGCAGCTGGGAGGGGCTGGACGGCCGCGATCTGGTGCAGGAGGTGACGTGTGAGGAGCCGTTCTACTGGAGCGACGAAACGATGGGTGAATGGACGCCGGTGGCATCCGGCGAAACCGCGCCCGGGCCTTGGCAGGGCGGCGTAGGGCACGCCTCTCCGCTGGTGGTCGCCTACGATTTCGGCATGAAGCACAACATATTGCGCCGCCTGGCCAGCCACAATCTGCGGGTGGCGGTTGTGCCGGCGGATACGCCCGCCCAGGAGGTCCTGGCGCTCGATCCTGACGGGATTTTTCTCAGCAACGGGCCGGGCGACCCGGTCGGGGTGCCCTACGCGGCGAGTGCGGTTGCGAGGTTATTGGAGAGCGGGCGGCCGATGTTCGGCATCTGTCTGGGACATCAGATTATCGGCCTGGCGCTGGGGGCGGATACCTTCAAGCTGAAGTTCGGCCACCATGGCGGCAACCAGCCGGTCAGCGACGTGGACAGCTCGAACATCCAGATCACGGCGCAGAATCACAACTACGCCGTGGACCAGGGGACGCTGCCTGACAACGTGGAGATCACGCATCTCAATCTGAATGACGGTACGCTGGAAGGGATGCGGCTCACCGACCGGCCCGTCTTCTGCGTGCAGTATCACCCGGAAGCCAGCCCCGGCCCTCATGACGCCGACCTGCTGTTCGCCCGCTTTGCGCAGATGGTGCACCAGTTCCACACGGGCAGACGGAAACCAGATGTTCAGCAGCCGGCTGTTCGTGACCTCTCGTCCGGCAGCTGAGAACTGGAGAGAGGCGGCCTCTACTCGTCGCCCTGCGCGTCGCCCTGCGCGGCACTCTGGCTCAGGCTGCCCGCTTCGGTCAGATAGGCCAGCAGTTTGCTGCGATTTTCTTCACGCCGTTTCTGCGGTGATTTGCTTTTCCATTCTTCTCGCTTCTTAAGCCGCCTCTCTTGTTCCTCCGGATCGATTCTCAGGACGTCATCCAGTCCCATTGCCTGTGCAGCGATCTCCATATCGGCTGGAATATCTACGCCGACCGCGTCCATCACTTCGGCGGCGGCGAAAATCGTGCTTTGCGTGCGCAGGGCCAGGGCGATCGCGTCACTGGGCCGCGCATCGATGGTGAAACTATCGTCGCCGCGCTGTGCGTACACGGTCGCGTAAAAGGTTTCCTTCTCCAGCGCGGATACCAACACCGATTCGATGCGCACGCCTGCCTTGTCCAGCAAGCTTGCCATGAAGCTGAACGTCATCGGCCGGTGAAGCTTTGTCCCTCGCAGACTGAGCGCGATGTCGTCCGCCTCGTAGGGGCCGATCCAGATCGCCAGCAGGCGCCGCCTGCTTTCGTCGGCCAGGACCAGTATTCTGTGATCTTTTTCCGGTTCTGGCACGACGATGTCGAGGATGGTGACGGGGATCATCTGTTTTCTCCTGGGCCGTTTGGCAGCGGTTGGTGTCGGTTGCAGTTCGACGAAGGCGGATTGCAGGTGGGCACGCAGCTTGCGGCGGGACTTGTGCAGACGCCCTTTGACTGCGGGCACGCTGATCTGCAGGAGTGCGGCAATCTCGCGCACGCGCAGCTGCTCGAAATAGTAGAGAAGGACGGCGTCCCGGTTGGGCGGTGAAAGCTGGGCGATGGCCGCCAGGATCAGGCGGTGCGTCTCTCTGGCCTCGACGGCTTCGTGCGGTTGGGGGGCGCTGTCGGGAAACGGTAGCGAGTCGAGACTGCGTCCGCCGCTGAGCAGATCGAGCGACAGTGTTTCCACCCGCGGTCTGCGCAGATAATTTTTGCACAGATTGACGACGATTCCACACAGCCAGGCCCGAAAGCTGTCCGGCTTGCGCAAGCCATCCAGCGAGAGATAGGCATGCAGGACGGCTTCCTGGGTCAATTCCAGCGCCCGTTCGCGATCACCGACAATGCGAATCGCCAGTGAGAGCGCGATGGGCTGGTGCTGCTGTATCAGTTGATCAAATGCCCGCCGCTCGCCCTGTTGGGCGCGGCGCACAAGTTCACCGTCAGTCATCATTGCCGCCGACAGTTCTGCGATTCGGCTATTCCGCAACTGTATTCCACCTGTAGTTTAGTGGTATAATTCTAGCAGACGGTTACCACGAGTTCGTCTAACGAGATAATTGCGCAATGAACGGCGTTGGCGGGAACACAGACCTGTCTACGCTCGTTTCTTCTACGTATGATGTTCTTCTCAGTTTAGACTGTTGCCCGCCTCGGCGCTGAAAAAGCAATTCGGTAGCGCATCTAACAGCTCACCCAGGAGTAAATCCCGGATGAAGACCGAATATCTCCCCTCAAAGACTGCTCGCCGGCTTGTCGTCCAACACTTTCCCCCAGTTCGACTCGGCCTTCTGGCACTGATAGCGCTCGTGTTCAGCGCCTGTACACCGACGGGGTACACCCCGCCAGTGGGCGTACCCACGCGTGCCGCTGTCGAAATAGATAGCGGTGAGCCGGCCATTTCCATTTCGCCAACATCAGGCTCCGCCGGCGTCTATGTACAGGTTACCGGCGAAAACTGGTCAGCGGGCAGCCTGGTTTTGATCGCGCTGCGCGATGAGCGCGGCCGCAGCGGCATTCTTGCCGCCAGCACCGCGGACACGGCCGGCACGATCAGCACCGGCTTTCTTTACCCGATCAGCCCGCGCTGGCTGGCAGCGGGCACGCATACCGTGCTTGCATACACGTCCGATGGCCGGAACGAGGCGACCGCGCTTTTCCAGACCGGCGAAGACGTCGAGGTGACCGCTACGGCTGCGACGGATACAACGGCAGCGCAACAAGCGGATACCGCAACGCCGACGCCAACGGTTACCCCAACGCCCACACTAACGCCCACACAGTCGGCGACACCGACACTCACGCCTGTCCCCACGCCGACACCGCTTATCATCACCGACTGGCGCGGCGACTACTGGAACAATCCAACCCAGTCAGGACCGGCCCAACTCACACGCAACGATCTGGTGATATTCTTCAATTGGGGCGAAGGAGCGGCGGATAGCAGCCTGGGCGTGGATCATTTCAGCGCTCGTTGGACTCGGACACTCAACTTCGATGCCGGTATCTATCGCTTCAACATCGAAGTCGATGACGGCTTCCGCCTCTACATCGACAACGCTCTTATTTTGGATGAGTGGGAAGAAGGCCCCTCTCGCACCTACACGGTCGATGTCCCGCTCAGCACGGGAAGGCATACCATCCAGGTGGACTACTTTGAACGCACAGGCGTGGCGCTGATGCGGTTCTGGTGGGAGCGCAACGACTCGTTCAGCGGCTGGAAGGGTGAGTACTTCGGCAACCGGGACCTACAGGGAAATCCGGTGTTGGTGCGGGACGAACCGCAGATCGATTTCAACTGGGGCGAGGGCAGAGTTGCGCCCAACCTGCCTGAAGACCATTTTTCCGCCCGCTGGCAGCGCCGCGTCTCCTTTGAACCCGGCACCTATCGCTTCTTCCTGCGGATGGATGACGGCGCCCGCGTCTACCTGGACAGCCAGTTGATTCTCGACGAATGGAGGGATGGCGCCGACCGTACAGTCAATGTCGACGTTACCCTGCCTTCGGGTGAGCGCGCCCTCCAGGTCGAATTCTTTGAGAGTTCGGGCGTGGCACGCGTCGGCTTCTGGTGGCAGGTCGCGCCGACGGCTACGCCTACAGCGACGTCGACTGTAGAGGCGGAGCCGACGGCCACGGAGACACCGACCGAGACGCCGGAATCAGCTCCGGTCGAGACGCCGACGCCGACCGAGACGACGGAACTGCCTCCCACTGAGACGCCGACGCCAACCGAGACGACAGAACCGGCTCCAGTTGAGACGCCGACGCCAACGGATACGTCTGAACCCCCGCCGGCCACGCCGGGCGCTGAGGAGGAACCGACGGTCACGCCAACAGCGCAAGGGTCTTAGTCCCGATAGAGACGGAGGCGAGTCAAGCCGTGGCACACAAATACTCGGTTATTCTGGTGACGCTGGCCAGTGACGGCGGTAACGTCTGGGAGAGGCCGCGCGAGGTGCTGGAAACGGTGGCCAACGCGGGCTACGATGGCGTCGATCTGGATGCGGAGCCGGATCGGATAGACGCGAAGCAGTTTAAGGAGGTGGCGTCAATGGCGGCATCTCTGGGCCTTAAGGTGCCGGCGCTCATCTGCGCCTGGGGCGGCTGGCATGCCGGGGAAGTCCGCGATCTGGCGTCCAGTGATGAAGCGGTGCGCAGCTATGCTGTAGGTTACACGAAGAAATGCGTTGACCTGGCCGCCAGTCTCGACGAGCCGCCTCTCATCGAGATTGCGGCTGTCCCGCCCCAGAGTGAATATCCTGTCACGAGTGTGCCGCGCCCAACCCTGCGGCGCAATTTCGTGAAATCGACACGTGAAATTGGCGCTTATGCCGCGCCGCGCGGGGTCAGAGTGGCGATAGAACCGATCAACCGCTTTGAGGGTTATGCCGGTTTCCTAAACAGCATAATGGAGGCGAAGAGCGTCGCGGACGAGGTAGGCGCGGACAACGTGGGCGTGCTTGCCGACTTCTTTCACGTCAACATTGAGGATGCAGCGCTGGCGGACACGTTGCGGTTGGCTGGTGACAGTCTCATGTGTATTCATTTGGCCGACAACAACCGCCAGGCGCCCGGCACCGGGCATATTGATTTTCTGCAAGTGGTGAGGACGCTGAATTCGATGGGGTATAGCGGCTATCTGTCGCTCGATGCGGTGCCGGCCAGACCGGACTGGAAGACCCTGGTGAATACTTCGATCCACTTTATGAAGCAGATGGAGCAGACGGCCGCCTTGCAGGATCGCATCGCAAGCGCCGAGCGCATGGCCGCTGGATAGCAGTTCGTACAAACGACATAAGACATAACAGCCTTCAGCCCTCGCTGCCTGGCTCTCCTTCAGCCAGGTATCCTTCCCGTTCCCATAATATCTCCGCCTGCAGGCCGACCACGTTGACGGTTCGCTTGTTGAAAACTCTCCAGCCTGTTCTACGCCGGTGTCTACCCTCTGAACCGCATAACTGGGATAGCTGCCCTCACAGTCACGTCATAACGCCCAGACTCTGTCAGGCCGCGTCCCTGGTCCGGCTGAGCGATTTCATGTATCTGCGGCCATCAGCGCTTCTACGGAAACGGGCTGCACCTGATCCGGCGAGGGATTCCTCCAAACCTCTGTGGCTGCATACGAGTTAAAGGATTATACTACGGCGGCGGTGGGCCTGTTTCACGTGAAACTTGGGGCCTGATGTGTGCCTTGCGTTATCTGTTTGCCCGCTGCTAAACGGTCGTCACACACAGACCACTCGTCACCTTTTTGGTGGCGGTAGGAGATTAATGATGCCTGCATATGAGCTTGCGAACCAGGTTGCCATCGTCAGCGGCGCGGGTCAGGGGATGGGGCGCGCTATTGCCCTGCGCCTGGCGCGTGAAGGGGCGGCGGTGGCCGTGGCTGATATCGACATGGCGTCTGCCATGCGGGTGGCGGCGGAGATCGAAGCGCAGGGCGGCGCGGCAATGGCGCTGCAAGTCGATGTCACGAGCCGGGGGGATACCGAGGGCATGGTGGCCGATTGCGCGGCCAAGCTCGGACGCCTCGACATCATGGTCAACAATGCTGGCGTGCTGGCCGTCACGCCCGTGTTGGAGCTGGACGACAGGGCCTGGGACTGGCAGATGAACGTCAATGCCAAGGGCGTATTGTACTGCTCGCAGGCGGCGGCCCGCCAGATGATCGCGCAGGGCGAGGGCGGCCGCATCATCACGATCGCATCCACGGCCGGCAAGATCCCGGCCGGCAAAGACGTTCCGATCGCCGGGTACGTTGCCAGTAAACACGCCGCGGTCGGACTGACCAAACAGATGGCGCTGGAGCTGGCCCGCTACAATATCCTGGTAAACTGTGTATTTCCCGGCATCGTGGACACGGAAATGCTGCAGGTCGTCCATGGAGAGATTGCCAAGCTGGAGGGCGTGCCGGAGGAAGAGCTACGGGCGCGTTCGCTGGCCTCGGTCCCGTTGGGTTATTTCCAGTCGCCGCAAAAGGTAGCCAATATGGTGGCCTTTCTGTGCTCGACCGACGCGGACTATTCGGTTGGCTCGGTCTTTGATGTCACAGGCGGGGCGTTTCCCTATTACTAGGGCTCGATGACGTTTATTGCGTACTGACAGAGTCGACATGTCGTCAACAAAGTTAAGCCCACGGGGCGCGCGCTCACAGGGGGAGGGCACCCACAAGGGGCGCCCCTACGGATCTGATTGAAATGAAAAGTCAAGACCCCTAACCCTGCGGGTGAGCGGCCTATGCTGTTGGGGCGCGAAAATTGCAGTTGCAGATTCCCCTGACAGCGCGGTATGATGTGTACGGCCGTGCATTTATATAGCATTATGGTAGTACACTGAAAAGTCCTTCAGCTTGTATCCAGCAGGCGATCCTTCTCCTCCAGTTCTTCAACTTTCGATGGGGAGCACCACTTCTCTACGCAGAAGGAGCGCTGAAATTCCAATGGCAAACCGAGATCTGTTCGACCTCACAGGGCGGAATGCGCTCGTCACCGGCGGCGGGCGCGGGCTGGGCAAGTCGATGGCGATCGGACTGGCGCAGTATGGCGCCAACATCGCCATCGTCGATATCGACCTGGAAACGGCACAGAGTACAGCCGAAGAGATCAGGGCGCTGGGCGTACAGTCGATTGCCTTGCGCGGTGATGTCCGCAGCGAGGAGGACGCGCAGCGGACAGTAGGAGAGGTTTGCGAGACCTTGGGCAGCCTCGACATTCTGCTCAACAACGCCGGTATCGCAACCGTAGAAGCGGCCGAAACACTCAGCCTGGACGACTTCAAGCGCGTCTACGATATCGACGTGACGGGCGTATTTATCTTCTCCAAGGCCGCCTTCGGCCCGATGGCGCGGCAAGGACGCGGCAACATCATCAACATGGCCAGCATGGCCGGCATCAGTGCGCTGGACCCGCAGAAGCACATGCACTACAACTCGGCCAAGGCCGCGGTTATCATGATCACAAAGTCGCTGGCGGCAGAGTGGGCGAGCGCCGGTATCCGCGTCAATGCGCTTGCGCCGGGCTATATGATCACGCCCCCGGTAATCGAGATGCGGGCGGAGGATCCCGAGCGGTGGGAGCACTGGATGTCCAGGGTGCCGATGGGCCGCGCCGGCGAACCGCCTGAGTTGCAAGGCGCGATCATCTACCTGGCTTCCGATGCCTCCAGTTATATGACCGGAAACATCATGGTCATCGACGGCGGCTATACATGCTTGTGAGTTGTTCGATGCGCTACTGCTTCGCTAGTTGAGTGCGTTGGAGAAAGGGGGGTTACAACATCAAACTGTCCGCTTGTTCGTAGGGTGGTGGGCACCCTCTGGGTCGCTCATTATCGTAACGATATTGGTTCTGTACAATGTTGCGCTCTGTCGAGATCAATAGCACGAGATTCCATGAGTTTGTTAGGCCGATTGGCGATATCCACTGGCTTTTGATTGGTTAAAGTAATCGTGCAGCACACACAAGATCTAGGAGGATCAGAGCAATGACTCAGACCAAAGGACGGTATCTTGTATGCATGATCGTGGCATTCGCGGTTCTGCTGGGCGCCTGCCAGCCTGTGGCTACGCCCGCCTCGGACGCCGAAATGCCAGCTGAGAAGAAGACCTTCGTCTACGCCGCCATCAGAGAGTGGCGCAGCCTGGAAGCGTTTCAGGCCTATGACGAAGTGCAGGCGCCCGGCCTGCGCAATGTGATCGAGGTGATGTTGGATCGCGATCCTGTTACGAACGAGTTGATCCCCGAGATTGCCACCTCCTTCGAGCCGATAGATGAATTGACGTGGCGGTTCACGATTCGCGAAGGGGTGACCTTCCACGACGGCTCGCCTCTGAACGCTGAGGCCGCTGCCTACGCCATCAACCATCAGTGGAGCGAAGAGAACGCCTTTCCGGTTCGCGGCTTCATGGGGCCACAGATAACGGCCGAGGCCGTGGACGAGTATACTGTCCACGTGATGACGGCCTCGCCGGACCCAATACTGCCCAACCGCATGCACATCCAAGGCGTCTCATCAATGCGACAGCTTCTTGAGGAGCCGGACCAATATCCTCTCGTGCCGATCGGCACCGGTCCGTACAAGTTCAAAGAGTTCAGAGCGGGTGACGCGCTCATCCTCGAAGCCAACCATGACTGGTGGGGCCTCGACCCCGCCCAGGGCGCGCGCGGCGCGATCAACTTTGATGAACTGGTCTTTCTCTATCGCGCCGAGGATGCCGTTCGGCTGGCGCAGGTGAAGACCGGAGAAGCTCACATCGCCCAGTGGATTTCGGCGGAGAGCTGCCGGGAGGCCGAAGCCTCTGACGGAATCGGCTGCCGCAGCCAGGTCAGTGTCGAGACCCTTTGGATGCGAATGGATCTGGAACCCCCGCGTGAAGGCACGGCCTTTGGCGATCAGCGGGTCAGGCTGGCATTCCAATTGGCGGTCGACTACGACACCATCCTCGACACCATTCTGGGCGGCCAGGCCACAATCGCTCGCCAGATGGTTGGCCCTTCGGCGACCGGTTACAACGAGAGTCTGGAGCCATACGGCTATGACCCGGAGAGAGCCAAGCAGCTTCTGGACGAAGCAGCAGCCGATGGCGTGCCCGTCTATGAAACCGAGTTCGTGAACGCCAGTCTCAGCGGCTGGTTCGCGCGCAGCGAGGAACTGCACCAGGCTGTGAACGGCTACCTGCAGGAACTCGGCCTCAACGTCTTACTGGAGGTGTCGGAGCTTGATCCCTTCCTCGAGAAGGTCGGCGTTCGACCCCCACCCGGACGCGGCAGATATTTTTACGTCGGGCCGCACGGGAATGAGCTTTACGACTTTGCCCTTTCACTTGGAGGCCATCTCTCCTGTGGAAGTCCCTTCGCCGCCGGCTGTTTCCCTGAACTCGATGAGTTGGCTGCAGCTGCTGGGCCGCTGACGGGCGCTGAGCGCGATCAGGCCCTGCAGGCAATTGCCCAGCTCGTCCATGATGAGGTCTATGCTGGCGCCGTCGCGCATCTGGACCTCTCCTATGCCGTCAGTGACTGCCTCAGCTGGGATGTTCCGCTGGGACATCGGGCGCTGGCCAAAGATATGGACAACACGTGTGATTAAGCGCCGCTTCGGCAATCTGCCCCTCGCTCCCCATTGCAGATCGTCGAGAGCGCCGGTGGATAGTGGCTGATTCGGCCACTTCCACTGTTCACTTCGATTACCCGCCGACGCCATCCCCCGGCCCCTGGCGGCAATCGAATCGGGCCAGGACAACGCCCAGGAGACGTTTGAGGAGCTTGTAGGCGCGAGTAACTCTTCCCTGCCCGCAAAAGGAGTGTCCACATGGCCCGCTACGTGGCTCGACGACTTATCCAGTCGCTCCTCGTCCTCGTGGTTGTCCTGACCCTTGTCTTCTTCGCAGGCCGCGTCATCGGCAATCCGGCAGCCCTTATCCTGGGGCCTGAGGCGCGTGCGGAAGATGTGAAAACACTTGAGGAACGCTTCGGCTACGACAAACCGCCGCTTGTGCAGTTCGGGCGCTATGCACGCGGCGTTGTTTCCGGAGATTTCGGCAACTCATGGTGGCAGAGAAGACCGGCGCTGCCCATGGCGCTGGAACGGCTCCCCGCCACCCTGAAACTCGCCGCGGTTACCATGTTGTTCGCGTTGCCGCTGGCAATGATCCTGGGTTCTCTGGCGGCCTGGAAACCCGGTTCTCTGATAGACAAAGGGGTCAACGTGATCTCGCTGACCGGCGCGTCGGCGGTCGACTTCTGGATCGGGTTGATGCTGATTCTCTTCTTCGCCGTTCAGTTGAGATTGCTGCCAACGTCAGGCTCCGGTTCGTTGAAATTCATAATCTTGCCGGCCCTGACGTTGTCGCTGAGGCCGCTGGGCCGGGTCGCGCAGGTAACGCGCAGCGCCATGCTGGATCAACTGAGCAAACCTTACATCAAGACCGCACGCGCAAAGGGATACCGGGAAAGGAAAATCGTCTTAGGCCAGGCGCTCAAGAATGCCTTCATCCCGATTATCACCCTGTCAGGCGACGAGGCAATCTCCACACTCAACGGCGCGGTGGTCGTTGAGACAGTCTTCGCCTGGCCCGGCTTAGGGCTTCTGATCGTCTCGGCTGTGACAAACCGGGATTTGCCGCTCATCGAGGCATTGGTCTTTGTCGTGGCGATTATGATTATCGTCACAAATCTCCTGGTTGACCTTACCTATTCGTATCTGGATCCAAAGGTACGCTATGGTTAGAAAAAACGCTATGGCTAGAAAATACGCTATGGCTAGAAAAGGAGACGTGTGTCCGCTCCACATCAGATGACCGCCGGCGACCAGCCAGCGGAGCGAGATTCAGGCGAGCCTGCACGCAACATAACCGTCCAAAAGTTGCTGCGCGCGCTTTGGCGGGACAAGCTGATGCTCTTCCCGCTGTTATTTCTTGTTGCGCTGATCGTGGCAGCAGTGGGAGCCGATCTCATCGCACCGCACGACCCGTTCGACCAGAACTTGCGCTCGCGCAATGCTCCACCCATGGCCTCGTTTGCGTCCGAGACATCGAGCTTCCCCTATCTGCTCGGCGCGGACCCACTGGGACGCGACCTGTTCAGCCGCCTGATTTATGGCGCGCGCGTCTCGCTCGCCGTCGGTCTGTCGAGCGTATTGGCTTCCGGCACGCTTGGAATCCTGTTGGGATTGATGTCGGGCTACCATCGCGGCTGGCTGGACGACCTCGTCATGCGCGGTGTGGACGTACTGATGGGCATACCGGGACTGCTGCTGGCGCTCTTCATCCTCTTCCTGGTCGGCACCGGCTTCTGGAATCTGGTTATCGTATTCGCACTGACGCGCTGGATGATCTATGCGCGCGTGACGCGTGGACTGACACTCTCATTTCGCGAGCAGCCGTTCGTGGAAGGCGCGCAGACGATCGGCTGTAGTGACAGCCGCATCATCTTTCGACATATCCTGCCCAATCTGGCGTCGCCGATTCTGGTGTTGGCGACGCTTGAGATCGCTATCGTGATCCTCGCCGAGGCCGGTTTGAGTTTTCTGGGTATGGGGATCCAGCCGCCTGCGCCCACGTGGGGCCGCATGGTCGCCGAAGGCCGCGATTACATCACAAGTGCATGGTGGCTGATCACCTTTCCCGGCCTCGCGATCCTGCTTACGGCGTTGTCTCTTAATCTCACGTCGGCGTGGTTGCGCATGATCAGCGACCCTGTGCAACGCTGGCGGTGGTTTGTGGGACGACCTGAGTCGCGCCATGAAGGGGAAAGTGAGATCGCCTCAGCGGATAGCGAGCCGCAGAGCAGCCGCACAGATATTGAGATCTCCGAACCGGCGCATGGGCCGGCGGCCAACGGACATCATTTGCTCGAAGTTATCGACCTGCGGGTCAACTTCCGCACGCCCGATGGCCTTCTCAATGCCGTGAACGGGATCAGTTACACGCTGAACCGGGGCCAAACACTGGCCATTCTGGGCGAGTCAGGCTCAGGCAAGACGGTGAGCGCGGAAGCTGTTATGGGTATTCTCGATAGCCCGCCCGCATTCGTGACCGGTGGATCAGTTTTCTTCGATGGCATTGACCTGCTGCATGTCAACTCGTCGCGGCGGCGACGGCTCTGCGGTGAGAGGATCGCGATGATTTTCCAAGATCCTTTGAGCGCATTGAACCCAGGCTACACCGTCGGCTCCCAGATTGCCGGGATGTTCCAGGAGCATCGCGGGACATCGAAACGTGAAGCCACTGCCAAAGCAATTGAACTGATGGACCGGGTGCGTATTCCATCTGCCCGCGAACGAGTGCATGACTATCCGCACCAGTTTTCGGGCGGTATGCGGCAACGGGTGATGATCGCCTCGGCCATTGCATTGGATCCCGATCTGCTCATCGCCGATGAGCCTACGACCGCGCTTGATGTCACGGTGCAGGCCCAGATCATGGAGTTGCTGGCCGAGCTCCAGTTGGAGACGGGCATGGGCTTGATCCTCATCACGCATGATTTGGGCGTTGTGGCGGACGTTGCCGATCACGTGGCTGTGATGTATGCTGGCAAAATTGTGGAAACCGGTCCGATCGAGGACATCTACAGCAGTCCGGCGCATCCGTACACCAAAGGGCTTTTGGAATCGGCGCCGCGTGTGGACCGGAAGATGGATGCGCTGCAACAGATCAGCGGAGCGCCGCCCAACCTTCGCTCCATTCCGTCGGGCTGCCCTTTCCATCCGCGCTGCGCGTATGTGGTTGACCGCTGCTCGGTCGAACCGCCGCCGCTTTACGAGGTCCGGCCTGAACGCAGCGCTTCATGCCATCGTTTTGAGGATGTCATGTATGTCGAGTGACAGCATTCGCGGCCGAGCCGACAACCGCAGAACCGAGAATGAACGGGGAGGATCAGTGAATCGTTCGGTACGCGAAAGCGCCGGGAACGATTCATCAAACGAGAGGGACGAAACAGGGACGCACTCCGGGCCTCTTGGGGAGGCGGCGGAGCCTCTGCTCAGGGTCAAAGATCTCGTAAAGTATTATCCGACGGAGCGGAAGGGATTTTTGGGCGCTCAGCGTGGGGCGATTAAGGCGGTTGACGGTGTGAGTTTCGACTTGCACCGAGGCGAGACGCTCGGGCTGGTTGGTGAAACGGGTTGTGGGAAATCCACAATTGCCAGAACGTTAATGCGTCTGGAGGAACCGACCAGCGGCGCAGCGTATTTCAAAGGACGTGATCTCTTTACCCTGTCGAAAGCGTCGGTACAGGCCCTGCGACGCGAGATCCAGATGGTTTTCCAGGACCCCTTCGCCTCGCTGAACCCGCGCATGGAAGTGGGCCAGATCGTCGCCGAGCCGTGGGTCGTACACCCTGGCATCGTGCCGAAGGAAGAGCAGAGAGGGCGAGTCAGCGCCCTGCTTGAGCGTGTCGGGTTGCTGGCAACGGATGCCAACCGCTATCCACATGAGTTTTCGGGTGGGCAGCGCCAGCGTATCGGGATCGCCCGGGCCCTGGCCTTACAACCGGATCTGATTATCTGCGATGAGCCTGTCTCCGCGCTTGACGTTTCGGTGCAGGCGCAGGTTATAAATCTGTTGGCGGAACTTCAAGCCGAGCTGGGGCTGTCCTACATCTTCATTGCCCACGATCTGGCAGTTGTGCGACAGATCTCTAATCGTGTCGCGGTCATGCATCTGGGCCGGATTGTAGAGGTCGGCGGCGAGGATGAAATCTACGCACGGCCAACTCATCCTTACACGCAGGCCCTGCTCTCGGCGGCGCCGGCGCCGAATCCGGTGGGCCGTAAAGAAAGGAAGCGGATCGTGCTGGAGGGGGAGTTGCCAAGTCCTGTGAATCCTCCTTCGGGTTGCACGTTTCGAACCCGTTGCTGGAAGGCCGAATCGATCTGCAGCCAGGATCGTCCACAGCTTATTGATCGATTTGATCATGGCCATCCGAGCGCCTGCCACTTCGCCGAGCTGCAGATTTTGCCGGCAGCGGGAATGGCCTGACGCAAACGCCAGCAGTCAGTGGTGCGGCTATCCATTTTTCACCATCAAAAGGTGGGGAAGCAGATGAAGATCGGCGCCTTGATCTGGGCGCAGCAGACCGACTGGCCGGCGCTGCGCGATGCCGCGATCGCGGCTGACCGGGCCGGGTTCGATTCTCTCTGGGTTTCCGACCATCTCCTCTGCCCGGTCGGCTCGTGGCGCAATCCCGTTTACGAAGCCTGGGCTACGCTTGCCGCTCTGGGCGCGCTAACTGAACGGGCGACGATCGGCACGCTGGTGGGCGCGATTACGTTTCGCAACCCCGGCCTGGTGGCTAAGCTGGCGGCGACCCTTGACCATATAACGGGAGGGCGGGCGGTGCTGGGCCTGGGCGGGGCCTGGCTCGAGCGTGAGCACCATGCCCACGGCATCGATTTCGGCGCCGGCGCCGGTGAGCGCCTGGACCGGCTGCATGAGGCCGTCCCTCTCATACGCCGCCTACTCGACGGCGAGACGGTGACCCACAGCGGCCGCTTCTACAATCTGGTGGACGCAGAGCAGGCGCCGCGGCCACTACAGAACCGCCTGCCTATTCTGATCGGGGGACAGGGACGGCGCAAAACGCTGCGTACGGTCGCCATGTACGCTGACATGTGGCACACGCAGCACGGCTCGCTCGATAAGATTCGCGCCAGTGACGCGGTGTTGCGCGCCCACTGTGAGGCTGTGGGACGCGATCCAGCCGCGATTGAGCGGCTGGCGAACAGATGGGTCACTATTCGAGACGACCCTGACGAAGCCCGGCGTGAACTGGAGGCGTCGCTACGCTTGCATGGCGTGGAGGGATACGAGCCATCGATCCTGGCTGCGGGAACGCCGGCCGCTGTGGCCCAGGCATTGCAGGCGCACGTTGACGCCGGATTCACGCACCTGCTTTTCAGCTTGCGGGCGCCATTTGACCACGAAACGATCGAGCGCATGCCCGAGGTGCGACGCCTGCTGACAACGCATGGAAATTAGCAGTTGCAGACCAGAACTTCTCTTACGTCAATTCCAATCCCAGTCTGGGCTCGGAAAGGAAAACCAGGCAGCTACTAAGCCAGCTACTGAGCCAGATTCTAAGCCAGAAACAGTGTCTGTCTTAACCAGCCCTTCATCCCGCCGCCAGTCGGGCCACGTCATTGCGAATTCGTTTGGCAGCCGTCACGTTGGTTGGGGCACACTGTCGGCTTGCCACTAAGTTGGGGAAGAACCAGCACGGTGGCTAGCAAGGGCGGGGCGTTGCGGGGGCGCAGCCCCTGCACAAGGGAGGGCCGAAGGCCCGGACGCCCGGAACTGCAGTTTTTAGTAGTCAGTTTTTAGTTTTCAGTGGAATACCAGTCGTCAGTGGAACACCGGCAGTTAGTGGCCGGTGGTCGGTGGGTTGAGGTGGCAGGTGGGGGAGTAGACACTGTTGGCTAGACACTGTTGGCTAGACACAATGTTGGAGAAGAGTAAGCACGGTGGCGAGCCAGAGGGGGGCGTTGCGGGGGCGCAGCCCCTGCACAAGGGAGGCCGCTTGCGGCCGACCGCCCATATGCGAGCAGAGAGTAAACGGCTTCGCTCGCCTGGTTCAAGGTTGCGAATCAGTTGCGACTGAGTCGTTGCAAAAACAGGAAAATCTGACTCCTGCAGCTGGTGGTGCGGTGCGCCTGAACTCAACCAGGTATGCTGTTAACAACGCAGTCGCCAGCGGATGTTCTGGAGCGGAAGTACGGCCGGATATTCATTAAGCCGTGGACGACCCTACACAAGATCCATGAAAGGAGAGAACCCACCATGGCAGACGGAATGAGGTACATTTTCAAAGTAAGCGATGTTCCCCTGATCCAGTCGCCTGACGGCACGATGCAGGACAGCGTCATGATCACCGAAGACACATGCGGCTCGGATCAGTACACGGCCGGCCTGTTCTGGGTGCGACCGGGCACGCACGGCCACTCCGATGTGCATCCGGGGCAGGATGAAGTCTACTACATCATTTCAGGGCGCGGTATCCTGCACCTGGAAGGGGTAGAACATCGGATGGAGGCGGGTGATGTCGTCTTCGTACCGAAAGGTCACGAACACTCTGTCTCCAACGACGGGGATGAGGTGCTCAGCCTCTTCTGGGCGATTGGCGAAGCATGGAGCAAGCTGCCGGAGATCCGGGACGAACTCAGCACGTGGCCTGAAATACCAGCGGACAAGCATTGGTAAAGGACGTTCGATAGCGGGCAGGTCCTGCACTGTCCGGTGGCGAGCGGTCACCGGCGAACAGCTACTGGGGTTGGAAGATGGTCCGATTCTGCATCTTCGGCGCCGGCCAGATGGGAAACCGCCACGCACGCACACTGGCGGAACATCCCAAGGCGGCGGTGCACAGCGTCTGCGATCTGCTGGCGGACGCCGCGGCCGACCTGGCCGGACGCCACGGCGCCATAGCCTTATCCGACCGGGAGACCGCTCTGGCCGACCCGGCGGTGGATGCGGTGGTCATCACCACACCGGCAAGCTCGCATGCGGAGCTGGTAGTTGCGGCCGCGCGCGCAGGCAAGGCAGTCTTCTGCGAGAAACCGCTGGCGGAGGACATCCCCACCGCGCGCGCTGCGGTCGAGGAGGTCAGCCAAGCCGGCGTGCCGAGCTTCATGGGCTTCATGAAACGCTTCGAGCCAAGCCATCTGGCGCTGATACAGGCTGTGCAGGCCGGTGAAATCGGCGACGTCGAACTGGTGCTGCTGACCAACCGCGATCCGAAGGTGACGCTGCTCGAGCTCAGCCAAGAGACACATCACACAGCGCCCTACACGTTGCTGCGTGAATCAACCGTGCATGACTTCGATCTGGCACGCGCCCTGCTGGAGGATGAGCCGGTGGAGGTCTACGTGGCGGGCTCGAGCCTGGTCGAACCGGAACTTGGCAGATTGGGCGAGATCGACGCGGCGATGACGACGCTCAAGACCGGCCGCGGCGCTCTCTGCCACATCAACAACATCTGGCGCACGACCTACGGCTATGACCAGCGGCTTGAAGTGCATGGCGCCAAGGGGATGCTGCGTGCGGAGAACCGGCCGGAAACCAGCCTGGTGCGCTACACGGCCGCCGGCGCGCTGCACGACAGGCTGCGCTCTGGGCCCCCCGGCGGTTCGCAGTTCTATCTCCACAAGTATGCCGAGGCCTATCCGGCCGAGATGAACCACTTCGTCGAGTCGTTGGAAGAGGGCAGGCGGCCGATGGTCAGTGTGGAAGACGGTTACCGTTCACAGTTGCTGGTCGAGGCCGCAGTGGAATCTTTGAAGACGAACCGCCCCGTTCAGGTGGCGGAGCGTTAGCGTATTGACTTACCACCTATCGGAAGCACATTCAAGGAGGAGTCGGAAAAATGTACGCGAATAAACCCAAACTGGTCGTCTTTGCAGTAGTCATTTTCGCAATCCTATTGGCCGCGTGTCAGCCGGTTACCACAGAGCCGATGATGGAGGAGGCGGACAGCATGCTGCCGCTGGCGAAGGTGCGCTTCGGGCTGCCGGGCGCGCTGACACACTTCGACCCGGCGCTGCCCGGTGAGACGTCGGAAGGCTCGACCATCAAGCTGATAAGCGGGCAACTGCTCCGTCTTGATCAGTACGGTGTGCCGCAGCCGGACCTGGCCGAATCGATGGACGTTTCGGACGATGGCCTGGTCTATACCTTCACGCTGCGCGAGAACCTGATGTACTCGGATGGTACGCCGGTTACGGTCGGGGATCTTGTTTACACCTGGGAGCGGATTAAGGACGCGCCGCCGACCGATAAAGGCCCGATTGCCAATGTGGTCAGCGTGGAGGCAACGGATGACAGGACGGTGGTGTGGACGTTGAGCATAGCCGAACCCTCGCTCCCGTTCTGGTTTGGACGCACCGGCTACTCGGTTCATCCCCAAGCCCAGGTAGAGGCTGACCCGGACGGCTATTTCCGCAGCCCGGTGAGCGCCGGCCCCTACTATGTTGCCGCGGGCGAGCCCGGCGATCCAGTGGTGACGCTGAAGGAAAACCCCCACTACCAGCTAGGCCCGATGTCGGTGCAGGAGCTTGAACTGCACTGGGTGCCCGACCCAACCTCGCGCTCACTGCTGCTGGCCACCGGCCAGTTGGATTACGTTTACGAACTGCCGCCGCAGGCGCGCGACACCTTTCCGCCGGAGGTTGAGACCTTCGTCGTGGCGCTGGGCGGTGTTTTTCACCTGAGCATCAACCAACAGATCTCGGAAGATCACTGTCTGTCCAATCGCGACGTGCGCGAGGCCATTTCGCTGGCCATTGACCGCTCTGAGATCAACGAACGGGCGTTGTTGGGCATCTCGCCGCCGGTCATCGGGTACTTCTACACCGGCCAGCCGCTGGATGTTGGCATTCTGCCGAACGGTGGCGCGCAGGACCTGGAGGCGGCCAAGGCGCTGATGGCGAACACGCCGTGGGCGGACGGCGGCTGCTCCTTCAATGTGACGACCTACGGACCGCGGCCGGGATACGTAGAGGGAATTCTGGTGTTCGCCGAGCAGCTCAAGGCGCTCAATATGGAGGTGACACCGGACGGCCAGGAGGTTGGCGTGGCGTTGGACATCATGGCCAATTCGCCTGACTATCACGCGGGCTGGGCAGTTACCGGCAACAACGGCGGGCCGCCCGAGAGCTACCTGCGCAACCAGTTCCTGGACGGTTTCTGGGCGCAGCGGTCACGCATCGACGATGCGGAGATGGCGCGCCTGTTTGATGAACTGGGGCAGACGGTTGACCAGGATGCCCGCGATGAACTCATCCGCCAGGTCCAGTACCGGGGCTATGAAGTGCAGTCGATCATCCCCTGCTGTGAACGCTCGGTGATGGGTGGCAGCCGCGTCGGTCAGAATGCGGTCAGGACCGTAACCGGCGCTTCGCACTTCATCGTCGTGCCCCTGGCAGACGTGGAAGAGTAATCTGTAGTCGGCGGCTCGCGGTCGGTATGGGCCGCGAGCCGCGCGGCAACATGCGAGGAGCAAGAAGCGAGGGACCCAGAGGGTGTCCCGGCCCAAGCAGCCAAACGTGAGGGGTGAGCGAGATGGCCAGACATATCAGACCGGCTCTGCGTCGTCGCCGAGCAGCCTTCATCGCTCCCCTCTCTCCTCTTTCCTCACTCCTGACATGACGGCATCACCTGGCGGTTTGGCGGCAAGGACGTTGCGTTTGCTCAGGCATCCCGTAATGCGGCGGCTGGCGCAGGCGTTCTTCGTCGCCTTTCTGCTGATGGTCTTCGCCTTCCTGCTGATCCGTCTGATCCCCGGCGATCCGGCCATGATCCTGCTGGGGGATCAGGCCACGGAGGAGGATGTGATCGCCTACCGCAAGCTGCTGGGGATTGACGGTTCGATTCCGAGTCAGTTCGGGCGCTACGTCGCCAATCTGGTGCGCGGTGACTTCGGTGTCTCGATCCGTTCGCGCGAACCGGTCCTGTCGATCGTGCAAAAGCGGCTGCCGATTTCGCTGTGGTTGACGGTTACGACGATCTTCATGACAGTCCTGTTGGCGCTGCCGCTTGGCGTTGCGGCCGCGCTCTACCGCCGGACATGGTTCGGGCACGCCTTTCAGATCGGCGCGTCGGTCCTGGTGGCGACGCCGGTGTTTTTTTCCGGGCTGCTACTGATTCTCCTGTTCGCTGTCCAGATCAATTTCGCGCCGATCGCCGGCTATCAGGCCGGTTTTCCGGCCAACCTCTATTACCTGTGGCTGCCGGCGCTCACGATCAACTTTGTTCTGGTACCGGTCCTCGCTCGCATTCTCCAATCTTCAATCGTCGAGACCGCGGCTGAGGAGTTCGTGGAGGCCGCGGTCATCCGCGGCACGCAGGGATGGCGCTTCTACTGGCGTTATCTGCTGCGGCCTTCGCTTGCGCCCACCATTGCCGCGCTGGGCTACTTTGCCGCGACCGTCGTCAGCTATGCCGTTATCATTGAAATCATATTCAATCTGCCAGGGATCGGGATGACACTTGTCGACGCTGTGCGCAATCGCGATTACCCACTTGTGCAGGGGATCGTATTCCTGAGCGGTTTGCTCGTGGTCGGGCTGACCTTTATGGCCGACCTGGTCAACGGCTGGCTTGATCCGCGGGCGAAGATACGATGACTACTGCGAGCGCAGGCATCTCGGCTGTTGGTCAACTGCGCCGGTTTGAATTGCGCCGGCGATGGCGTCAGCTGAACGCTGAAAGCCGTTGGGGCGTGGTGATTCTGGCGCTCATCCTCCTGCTAAGCGTCTCCGTCCCTCTTCTGAGTCCCAATGACCCCTACGGTTTCGTCGATCAGCCTCTGCAGCCACCCAGCGCGACGTTCCTTTTTGGCACCGATCATCTGGGGCGGGACCTGCTTGTACGCGTGTTTGCGGCGGCTCGGCTGGACATTGCGCTGGCGATCCTGGGTGTCAGCGTTCCGATCGTGATCGGCACCTTCATTGGCACGCTGGCGGGCACAACGCGCAACCGCATCGCCGAGACGGTCTGGGACGGGCTTGTCAACGCGCTGACGGCATTCCCGGAGATCATTTTGGTGCTGGGTATCGTGGCGATGGTGGGGGCGGACGTGCGCGGCCTGCTGATTGCGATCTGGATATCGCGCTGGGCGCAGTATGCCCGAATCGCGCGCGCCAAATCACTGGCGCTGCGGGACGCCGAGTTCGTGCAGGCCGCGCAGGTGCTGGGCTATTCGCAGCTGCGTATCCTCATCCGCCACATCATGCCGAACGTCTTTTCGGAGGCGCTCGCCTATGCGCTCAGCGACTTCATCTTCATCATCGTCATCATCGGCGGCCTTTCTTTTCTGGGGCTGGGCGTAACGCCGCCCACGCCGGAGTGGGGCGCGATGCTGGCCGAAGGGCGGCTCTACCTGCGGACGGAGCCGTGGCTGATCCTGTTTCCCGGTTTCTTCCTTTCGTTGACGGCCATTGGCGTGGCCCTGCTGGCGCAAGGGTTGGAGCGGATCAGCAAGGGGGAGGACGAGTGATCATTCTTGCCAGAACAGCACGCTCGGGGAACAAAATGGCGGCGCATACAGCAGTATCACCGCCGCCCGTGCGCTGCGCTGCCTTGCCTGCAGTCCCTCTGGCGGGGGTCGTCGGGGACAGGCGCGCGTTTCCACTGTTTTTTTCCGATAGAAGGAGCATGAAATAGAGCCTCTGCTGGAAGTGACGGATCTCTGCATCAGTTTTCACAAAGGCGGCGGCCGAAAGCTGCCGGTGATCGACGCTGCCAACCTCAGTCTGGACCAGCGGCAGGCGGTCGGCATCGTCGGCGAGTCCGGATCCGGCAAGACGATGTTGTGCCGGGCACTGATCGGCACGCTGCCGCGTCACGGCGCCGAGACCGTTTCAGGCACAGTTCACTTTGACGGGCAGGAGCTGGCCGGCGCCTCTGAGCGAGTCTGGCGCGGCATTCGCGGCCGCGAGATCGGCTACATACCGCAGAGTTCGCTGGCCGGTCTCAATCCTGTGCTGACGGTGGAGACCCAGTTGGTCGAGTCGATCACGGCGGTGGGGTCGTTGAGCCGTCAGGAGGCCAGGCAGGAGGCGTTTGCGCTGCTCGAACGGGTGCAGATCCCCAGAGCGCAGCAGGTGCTCAAAGCGCGGGCGCACCAGCTTTCCGGCGGTATGCGCCAGCGGGTCATGATCGCCGCGGCCATCGCGCAGGGGCCCAAACTCCTGATCGCGGACGAGCCCACCACCGCTCTCGACGTAACGATTCAGCGCGAGATTCTGAGCCTGATCACCCAGCTGCGGCAGGAGTTGAACATGGCGCTGATCCTGGTCTCACATGATCTGGCGGTGATCGAAGAGGTTTGCGACAACGTGATGGTCATGTACGCGGGCGCATCGGTGGAGGCCGGCCCGGTGGAGGCGCTTTCGAAGGCGCCCCGCCACCCCTACACACGGGCCTTGCGCGTCTCGCGCGTGGACCGGGCGGTGCCGGGGCAGGACCTGGAGGCGATCCCCGGCGATGCGGCATCGGTTGGCTCGTGGCCGGCGGGCTGCCGCTTCTGGCCGCGCTGCGCGCTGGCCGACGACGACTGCCGGCGCGATCCGCAGCCGGCGCTGATGCCGACTGCGCAGCAGCTTTCCGCCTGTATTCATCCCGAACGGATACCGGAATTGGAACTGTAAGAGATCGGATATGGCCGCCCTTACTTCTGAAGCAGAAGAGAAACTGCAACCGGACGCTATCACCGGTCCCTTATTGGAGGGGAAGGATATCACGGTTACGTTCGGGCGCGGGGCGGAGGCGTTCGACGCGGTGCGGGCGGCCAATGTAACCGTCGATGGCGGCGAGGCGGTCGGCATTGTCGGCGAGAGCGGGAGCGGCAAGACGACGCTGGCGCGGACGCTGGTCGGCTTGCAGAGGCCAAGCGCAGGCGAAGTAAGGCTGGAGGGGCAGAAGGTCTTCAGCGCGGCGGCCGAGCAGGGCATGCCAAGAAGCGAACGTTGGAAGACCCAGATGATCTTCCAGGATCCCTACTCTTCGCTCAACCCGCGCATGCGGGTCTGGCAGGCGGTGGCGGAAGCGGTGCAGGTCTGGCAAGAGCTGCCGGGCGCGGAGGCCAGAGTGGAAGCGTTGCGGCTGCTGAACTCGATGGGCATCAGCGATGACCAGGCCCGGCAGTTCCCCAAGTCACTGTCGGGCGGGCAGCGGCAGCGGGTGAGCGTGGCGCGGGCGCTGGCACCCAACCCCAAGGTGCTGATCGCAGACGAGCCGACTTCATCGATCGACCAGTCGGCGCAGGCGCAACTGTTGAATCTGCTGCGCCGGCTGCAGGCGGAACGCGGGCTGGCGATCATTTTCATTTCGCACGACCTGGGTTTGGTGCGCTATCTGACGTCACGCGTCTACGTGATGCAGACGGGCGACATCGTGGAGACGGGGAAGACCCAGGCCGTCCTGGAGCGGCCGCAACATGCCTATACCCGTCTGCTCATCGACTCGATTCCAGGACGTTGAGCCTTGCAGCGGCCAGCTGCCGGGACAGGAGGAAGGAGCTATGGCTATCAGCAGCAGTTCCTCAGTTGACCAACTTCTGGTTTCCCCCGAAATCTTCAGCGATCCGTATCCCATCTACCATCAGCTGCGTGAACAGGATCCGGTTCACTGGAGCGAGGTCTGGGGGTGCTGGGTGCTGACGCGCTACGCCGACGTTATTGCCGTCCTGCGCGATTATCGCCGTTTTACCAACGTGGGGCGGATAGCATCCTTCCTGGACCAGTTGCCGGCAGACGTGCGTGCGCAGATACAGCCGCTCTACGACAACTTTACGGTCGGGATGCCGAACACGGACCCGCCGGAGCATACCCGGGTGCGCGGGCTGGTGAACAAAGCTTTTTCCGCGCGCGTGGTGGAGGGTATGCGTCCGCGTGTGCAGCAGATCGTGGACGATCTGCTCGATCAGGCGGAGGGCGGCGGCGGTATGGAGGTGATCGGCAATTTCGCCTACCCGCTGCCGGCGATTGTGATTGCTGAGACGCTAGGCGTACCGGCGGAGGATCGTGATCGGTTCAAGGAATGGTCGGATGACATCGTCGCCTTTCACGGCACAGGGCGCCCTCATAGCGAGACGATCATGAAGAGCACTGCCGCGCTGCTTGAAACCAAGGCCTGGCTCTTGCGGCTGATCGAGGCGCGGCGGAAACAGCCCGAGGATGACCTGATCAGCGCGCTGGTGGCTGCGGAGGAACGGGGCGACATGCTGAGCGAGACCGAACTGGTCGCCACCTGCATCACGCTGCTGACGGCCGGTCACGAGACGACCACCGGATTGGTCGGGAACGGGCTGCTGGCGCTGCTGCGCCATCCGGATCAGCTGCGCAAGTTACGGGAGAACCCGGCCCTGATCGGAACGGCGGTGGAGGAGTTTCTGCGGTTCGACACCTCGTTCCTGCGCGCCTGGCGTCTCACCGCAGAAGATGTCGAGATCGGGGGTAAGCAGATTCCCAAGGGGCAGACGCTTTCGCTGATGCTGGGGGCGGCCAACAGGGATCCGGCCCAGTTCGAAGACCCCGACCGGCTGGATATCACGCGCGATCCGAACCTGCACACATCTTTCGGCTGGGGCATCCACTTCTGCGCGGGCGCGCCGCTTGCCCGCCGCGAGGCCGAGATCGCCTTCACCACGCTGCTGCACCGGTTTCCACATCTTAAACTGGACGAGGAAGGTGTCGAATGGCAGCAGAACAACACCTTTCACAATCTGAAGAGCTTGCCGGTCATTTTGCAGTAGCTTCTCCGATTATCTCGGAGGCGCGCGGAGGAGAAAGGCCGATGAAATGCTATGGTCTGACCATCAATTTGAAGGATGATCCCGAAGTCATCGCACAGTACAAGGCGTACCACCGGGATGTTTGGCCGGAGGTGCTGGAGCACGCCCGCAACCTGGGCATCCTCAAGACCAGGATATTCCTCATCGGCCGGCGCCTGTTCATGTACATCGAGACGGAAGACGGGTTCGAATTTGGTCGGGCCTTTTCTGCGCCTGGAGGCGGGGCTGCGCGGCTGCGGGCGTGGGACGACCTGATGCGCGGCTTCCAGGAACGGGCGCCCGAGGCCCAGGCGGGCGAATGGTGGGCGCAGATGGAGCTTGTGCATGCGGTCTGAGAGCAAGGAGCGTACGCAGCGGTAGCGCGTTGAACAACTTCGAATAGCCGGTCTTGCCGCAGCTTGGCGCGCCGGTCCGTCAACAAACGAATGTCCTTGAGGAGGATGAAACGATGTTTGAAATCATAGACAACCATGTTTCCGTGGATGTCGCTGATCTGGAGGCAACGAGAAGCTACCTGGAAGAACATTGCGGTCTGAGCAAGCTCAGAGAGGTCAACCGGCCAGGGCTTACAATTGCCTGGTATCCCGGCCTGGAGCTGTGGCAGGCGACCGATGACGCGGCGCCCGGCATTGTGAAGCATGTGGCCTGGCAGGTTGACGATATCGACGCCGCGGTCGCCGATCTGAAGGCAAAGGGGGTCACTTTTGACACGGAGGAGATCCAGCAGATCGATGTCGACGTGGTGGATACAGGCGAGATTGTGCGCTACATATTTTTTTCAACGCCGGTGGGATTGCAAGGCGAACTCTATGAAGTAAAACCGCCGCGCGACTGAGCCTCACTGGCCGCTGACCGGCGGCCAGACACTCATCACCGGCCGCTGGCCGCTAAGGAGATGACATGATAACGAAATCCGCGGATGAACTTCATTCCCAGGTCAAACGGATCCTGCTGGCCGCCGGGGCGGATGAGCAGAACGCCGAGGAGGTGGCCCACCACCTGGTGCTGTCGAACCTCAGCGGTGTGGACACGCACGGCATCTGGCCCGTCCCCATCTATGTGGCCGGCATACAGGCCGACGAGATCTATCCCGCGGCCAAACCGGCGATCCTGCAGGAGACCGCCACCAGCGCACTGGTGACCGGCAACTGGACCTTCGGCCACGTCGTCGCAAAATATGCGATGGAACTGGCGATCGACAAGGCGAAAACGCAGAACGTGGCCGTGGTCAGCTTGGTGCAGGCGCACCACATCGGCCGGCTGGGCCACTACGTGGAGATGGCGGCCGCCGACAGTATGATTGGCATGGTGTGGGCCGGGGGTTACGGCGAAGTAGCGCCTGCCACCGTTCCCTACGGCGGCAGCGCGAGCGTACTGCACACCAATCCGATCTCGATCGGGCTGCCGGCCGGTGAAGAGTCGACGATGATGTTCGACTGGGCCACGACCGCTCTCTCCGGCGTCAAAGTCGACAATGCCTTCAACCGCGGCGAACAGCTGCCGCCGAACGCTATCGTTGACAAGGATGGCGTCCCAACCACCAACCCGGCCGACTTTTTCGACGGCGGCGGGCACCTGCCGTTTGGCGGGCACAAGGGCTATACGCTGATGATGGCCGCCGAGTACCTCGGGCGGATCTTCACCGGCGCGGACAGCTATGTGGAGGAGGGGCGAGCCGGCGCGATCATGCTCCACCAGGGCGTCACGATGATTGCGATCAAGACGGACCTGTTCCAGCCCTTCGCAGAATATGCCGAACGGGCGGACGAGATGGAGCGCCGGGTGCGCGCGGTGCCGCCGGCGCCGGGCTTCGATGAGGTGCTGGCGCCGGGCGATCTGGAGGCGCGCACGCGCGAGCAACGCCGGCGTGAAGGCATCCCAATCGAGGATGATATCTGGCAGTCCGTGGTCAAGGCGGCTGCCTCGGTCGGCGTGGAAATCGCATAACCTGCAGCGAACACAACCTACTCGCCACCGTTGTTCAGTTCAAGGAAACTACAATGACAAATTCGCAACTCTCTGCCGAAACGCTCGACGCGCTGCGCCGCATCGACAGCGCCACAGTCGCCAATGCCATTGAACACTTCGAAGTCCGCGATCCGGTCACAGGGTATTCCTCGCTGGAGCTGCGTTGTCAGTTCCCCGAGAATGAGCCGATGGTCGGCTACGCGGTGACCGCCACGCAAGACACCACCAGCGCCGGCGACGACAGGCCCAATCGCCTGCACGACGTCCTGGACATGGTCGCGGCCGCGCCTAAGCCGGTGGTCCTGGCCGTCCAGTACACGGGCGGGGACCGCATGCGCAGCTGTCTGGCCGGCGACATGTTCTGCTCGGCACTGCAGAAGCTGGGCGGGGTCGGTATAGTGACCGATCTGGGGAGCCGTGACTTTCAAGGCATAAAGGAGCGCGCGCCGGGTTTCCAGCTGTTCTGCCCCGGCGCTGTGGTCTCGCACGGATATGGCGCCTATACCAATGTGGGAATAACAGTTTCGATCTACGGGCTGACGATTCAGCCCGGCGACCTGTTGCACGGAGACGCCAACGGTGTCGTCGCAATCCCTCTCTCTATCGCCGAAGAGGTCGCCGACCAGGCGCAACGCGTGCTGGATATTGAGCGATCCTACTTTGATTTCCTTGCCAGCGACCAGTACAGCTACGAGGGGTTGAAGAAGCGCATGGGGCGTGAAGAGTAGCGACCATTCCGCCCGCATCTCCGGTTACATTTGAGCAGGATCCAGAGGAGAGTCCAGATGACGGCTGCCCAAACACCCACAGTCCGCAGGCAGACGGCGCGCGAACGCGTTCGAGAGTTGATGGCGCACCGCGAGTCCGGCGTATTTCTGGCCCTGGTGATCTTCTTTGTGGTCATGTACACGGTTTCGCCGATCTTTCGTTCGCCCTTCAACCTGACCACCATTCTCAGGCAGATTTCGATCACGTCGATCGTGGCGATGGGCCAGACACTCGTGATCGTATCGGGATCTTTCGATCTGTCGCAGGGGTCGATAGCCGGCCTGGCGGCGATGGTAACGGCCAAGCTGTGGAAAAACTTCGGCCTTGCGCCACCCATCGCCATCATGGGCGGGCTGGGGGTGGGCGTGCTGTGCGGCTTCCTCAACGGCGTTCTGGCGGCTCGCTTTCGCCTGCATCCGATTGTGATGACGCTTGCCACGGGCGCGGTCTTTCTGGGCGTCAATTTCTATATCACGCGCGGGGAGTCGATCATTGGTCTGCCCGACGGCCTGACCTGGCTGGGCAAAGGGCGCATCGGTCAGGTGCCGGTGCTGATCATCCTGATGTTTATCGTCGCCTTCCTCATGCACATTCTGCTGACGCGGACGCTGTTCGGGCTGCGGGTGCGGATGATCGGCGGCAACCTGAAGGCCAGCCAGGATGTGGGCATGAATGTCGAGCGCATCCGCATCGGCATCTTCACGCTCAGCGGCTTTCTGGCGGCGCTGGGCGGGATCGTTCTGCTGGGCCGGGTGGGCAATGCGCTGCCCCAGATCGGCCAGGGGCTGCTGTTTCCGGTGGTCACGGCCGCGATCGTGGGCGGCACGCTGCTGACCGGAGGGGTAGGCTCGATGGCTGGCACACTGATGGGCGCGGCCATCATGGGGATTGCCCGCAACGCGCTGGTCGTCCTGAAGCTGGACATCTATCTGAATGATGTCATGCAGGGGGGGCTGGTGGTGGTGGCCCTGCTGATCGACCAGTTCCGGCGGGGCGAGTTGACCTGGCGCATCATATTCGGTCGCGATCGTTAGCCCGGCCGGCGCCGGATCCGGTTTGCGGCGGCGAACGGTCTTTGTGGCCGCTGTCCAAGGGCTACAGATGAAAGGAGGTGGCGATGGAAGAAATGTCTCGTTTTTGCGGTTGCATTACCGGTCGCATCACCCGATTGGATACCATGTTTTTCAGACCACGGAGGAAAGAGCAATGAAGCGTCTGATTTTGGGCACAACGTTGATGGTCCTGCTGGTTGTGGGGCTGGCTGCCTGCACGATGCCGGAAACGGTGGTCGTTGAGCGGGAGCCGGATTGCGGCGAAACCGAGCGCTACATCGTCAGCGCGCCGCTGGTGCATCCTTACATTACAGCCTGGCAGGGCGGCGCGGAAGCGGCCGCGGAGGAGCTTGGCGTGGAGATCGTCTTCCTGGCGCCGGCCGAATACAGCCCTGAGAAGCAGCTGGAGATGACCGAGTCTGCTCTCTCGCTGCCCTGCATCACCGGCCTCAGCGTGATGACGGGCGTGCCGGACATCATGGAAGGCATCCTGTCGCAGGCTAAAGAGAGAGGGCTTGGCACCACCCAGAATGCCTCCTGCTCCGAGGCGGTCAATGCCGACGTCTGCATGGCAACCGACTTCTACACGGCCGGCGCGACCGTAGCCGAACGGCTGGTTGATCTGATGGGCGGCGAAGGCAACGTGGTGGTTGCGTTTGGCGAGCCGGGCAATGTGGTCGACAAGGACCGTCAGGCCGGGCTGGAGGACTATTTCGCCGAACACGCGCCGGACATCAAGGTAATCGGCGTGCTGATCGACTGCGACAACCCGGAGGGCACGGTCCGCTGCGCGGAAGAGGCTCTGGTCACCTATCCTGAAATGGATGCCTACTACTCGCTCGGCAACCTGAATTCGGTCGGCGCGACGGTGGCGTTCCCGGATGCCGGCCGTGACGACGTTATCGTTACTGGCGTGGACGACGCGCCGGAGATCGTCGAGGGCATCCGCAATGGAACCGTCTCCTTCACCTACGTTCAGCAGCCTTACGGTCAGGGTTACCTGGCGGTCTACATTCCGTGGATGATTAAGCACCAGGGCGTGCAGGCTACCGCCCAGTACCTTGACACCCGCATCACGCTTGTCGACCAGTCCAACATCGACAGCTACCAGGATACGATGAAGCAGAATTTCCTGGAGATCAAGGAGCTGGTCGAGACGGAGGTCTTGCAGTAAGAGAAGTGAGGAATATCGAGGAGCGGGAAGAGAGCTCTCTTTCCGCTCCTCAAAGTAATTGTGAGTATAGCCATGAGCATTGAGCACGCGGTGGAGATGCGAGGGATCTCGAAGAGATTTGGCAACGTCCAGGCGCTCAACGGCGTCGATCTGGAGTTGCGGCGCGGGGAGCTGTTGGGCCTGGTCGGCGACAACGCGGCCGGAAAATCTACGCTGATGAAGACGCTCTTCGGGTCGGTGATTCCGGACGCGGGCGAAATTTTCGTTGAAGGGCAAAAGGCCGGGTTGCGCAATCCGCGCGACGCCCAGGCGCTGGGGCTGGCGATGATCTACCAGGATCTGGCGGTGTTCAACAACCTGGACGTTGCTGCCAATGTCTTTACCGGGCGGGAGTATACCAGGCGCGTTCTGGGCATCACTTTTCTCGACAAGAAGAGAATGTACGACGAGTCGCATGCGCTGCTCGAGCGGCTGCGCATCAACATCAGCTCGCCCAAGCTGCTGGTTGAGAGGATGTCCGGGGGGCAGCGCCAGATGGTGGCGGTGGCGCGGGCGATCGGATTCGATGCCAGGATTCTGATCATGGATGAGCCGACAGCCGCGCTGGGGGTGAAGGAAACCAACACGTTGCTGGACCTGATGGCGGAACTGCGCGATCAGGGCATTTCGATCATCCTGATCACGCATCGCATTACCGATGTCCTGTCCATCGGCGACCGCGTGATGGTGCTGAAGGGCGGAGAAAGGCAGGGCGTGCTCGACGTTGAGGATTCAACGCTGGAGGATGTTGAGAATCTGATCGTGCGCGGGCGGCCTGAGGGTGGGGGCTAGAGTAAGTTCAAACGTAACTACTAAGCCGCATACAGTGTCTGTCTTGACCTACTCTTTACCTTCGCCGCCATTCGGGCTTATTGATGGGGATTACATACCAAAGTCACATTTGAGGGTTGCCAATTCCTGATTGACAGTGAGTAGTTAGTTATGGGCAAAAAACATGAAATCAATTCTTTACCCATTTGCTTTTAACTCAGATGACCGTTTAGTTAGTATCCATGAAGCAAAAAGGGGAGCGGTTTACTTATGTGTGGGCTGCAAAGAGAAAATGACTCCCAAAAAAGGAAAAATAAAGCGTCCGCATTTTGCACATAGACAGACAGGTGTATGTGCTGACCCAGACAATGCTCTGCACAAATTGGCTCAGGCTTTGATTATTCAATCCGTTAATGACTCGGCAGATGGTAAAGAGGATTACTATTTAGGGTATTCCTGCGATGAATGCAAAGAAGAAATTGCATACAATATTGCTCCGCAAATCATCGAAGCCAAACAAGAACAGTCGATCATTGCAGGCGTCCGATCAGACATTGTTGTTTACAGAAAAGAGAAAGACCCTATTGCTATCGAGATTGTTGTTACTCACGACTTAGAGCCAGCCACCGAAAACCTATACAAAGATTCAAGCGTCCCTGCGTTCTTGGTTCATCCAGAATGGGAGCAGCTTGACAGGTTTAGTATCGCTGTGATTGCAGACAAAACAATAAACATAGAAGATGATATGTGTAGCCAGTGTGTTGACAGATACAAGGAAATAGAAAAGAGACAAAACTATGTATCAGATACCGTTTCGTCTCTTTTGCAACCGATGAGCGACAGGACACCTTGGACTTCAGATCGACTTCCGTTTACCCCATGGAAAAAAGACAAGTTTGACAAGCCCATGTACTTCAATGTCCGCAAACAAGTGTTCACAAATGCACTTGCCCTAACCGAACTGGGGTTTATTCAGACACGAACTAAAGCGTATTTGTTCAGGTTCGAGTTGCCAAATAAAGGTTCTGTATTTGCGAATTTTGGGTCAACCGAAGAAGTTCCAATCTGGAAAAATCCCGCCGCCCTAATACACTGGAATTTAAATCAATATGACGATGATATGGAGATGGAAATTGTTAAAGAGGTTATACAGAGATGCAGAAAAGCAGGAATTGAAGTCAGAGTCAGCTTTTGGAATGGCATCTATGATCCATGGTCAGAGCAAAGGCATGCCATGCCCTTAACCAATATAAACGACACGATTATTTCTCAACTGCTGCGACATTAACAACTGTCAAAAAACACAGCATCCCACATTTATTCATTGCCATACGGAACTTTCATACAAATTCCCCAAAAAAAGAAAACGCAGGGCGTGAGTGGGTCAACAGTTAGCAGATGTTACTTTGGTATATAATCCCCTTTGTGATGGCGTATTCGATTGACAGCCGCTTGGTTGGTTAGGGCGCACTGTCGGCATGCTACGATGGTGGGGAAGAACCAATACGGTGGCTAGCCAGGGCGGGGCGTTGCGGGGGCGCAGCCCCTGCACAAGGGAGGGCCGAAGGCCCGATCGCCCCAATTACAACAATGAGGGGAGAAGGAACACCTTTGCTCGCCTCGTTCAGGGTTGCGAATCGGTTGCGGCTGAGTGGCTCCGTTCAAAATGAGAATGCGCTTTCTGCCGCCCTTCGTGTAACGTATTGCGTAGGGGCAGGGGAGGCACCGGCGGTCCCTGAGGCGTTGACTATGCGGATCATTTTGGCATCCAACGGAATTTTTGTTTGCGGCTTTAACCACGAACCGGGC
This sequence comes from Caldilineaceae bacterium, assembly GCA_958295845.1. GTDB lineage: Bacteria > Chloroflexota > Anaerolineae > Caldilineales > Caldilineaceae > Bin5. The sequence goes on along the minus strand of OY282376.1, from coordinate 321,150 downwards.
GGAATCGATGGCTGAGAAAACAACCCCTTTTGCCGCAGGATTTGACAAGGCCACCCTGATCACGGGGGGCAGTAAGGGCATCGGCTCAGGCTGTGCCCGGGTCTTTACACGGGCGGGGGCAGGCGTGGTGATCTGCGACATTGACGAGGAGACGGGGCGCACGCTGGCCGCTGAGTTGACCGCGGCCGGGCCGGGTGCGTGCCACTTTGAACCCTGTGATGTGCGTCAGCCCGCCGAGGTCGAACGGGTCATTGAGCGGACAGCGGCGCGCTTTGGACGGCTGGACTGTCTCATCAACAACGCCGGTCAACACCCTCCGCACCAGCCGATCGACAGTTTCTCTGTCGAGGCGTTCGAGGCGCTGCTGAAACTCAACCTGGTCAGCATTTTCGCCGCGTGCAAATTCGCGCTGCCCCATCTGCGCGAGACACGCGGCAGCATCATCAACCTGGGCAGCATCGTGGGCGCGATGGGGCAGTGGCAGGCTACTACCTACTGTGCTTCAAAGGGCGGGGTTCACGGCTTTACGAAGGCGCTGGCGATTGACGAAGCCAGGCACGGTGTGCGAGTGAATGCCATCATGCCCGGCAATATCCTTACGCAGAGCCGCCTCGATCTTGAAGCGACCATGGAATACGGCCAGGCGTTTCACGACTTTGTGGAGACATGGCAGTGGACCGGGCGCAGCGGGACAGTAGAAGAGGCGGGCAATCTCTGCCTGTTTCTGGCAAGCGATGCGGCCAGCTTTATCACCGGCGCAGAAATACCCCTCACCGGCGGCATCGAGCTTGGGCAGGGCCCCAAAGTGACCGTCAGCGAGGACGAAGTGAGACCAAAAACGGATAGTGGATAAGACACACCACTATCCGCTCGCGATTATGTTCCGCTCTCTCCTCGGAATCCTATCTTTCTATCTGAACTGACGTCAACTGTCGGGCGTGACCAGATGCAGCGGCTCCAGCCCCTGGGAGACCCGCTCGACGTTGGTGGCGGCGGCCTGGCCGCGGCGCTGCGTCGTCTCTTTGGTTACGCCGGCGATGTGCGGGGTGCAGTACATGTTGTCCATCTGCAGCAGCGGGTGGGAGCTTCGCAGCGGCTCGGTCGCGAACGCGTCCATTCCGGCGGCCCGGATCTGCCCGCTCTGTAACGCCTCGACCAGCGCGTCCTCATCCACCAGTAACCCGCGCGCCACGTTGATCAACACGGCAGTCGGCTTCATCATTTCGAACTGCCGCGCCCCGATCATGTGCTTGGTTTGGTCCGTGCTTGGGGTGTGGAGCGACAGATAGTCGGCCTCGGCGATCAGATGGTCCATGTCACTGGGATCCCCGAAGAAAGAGACATTACACTCGTCGCGCACCGACTGCGGAATGTCGGCGATGTCGACCGCCATGACCTCCATGCCCATTGCGTGGCCGCGCTTGGCCAGTTCACGCCCGCTCGCGCCCAGGCCGACCAGGCCGAGTTTCTTGCCGGCCAGCTCATCGTTCAGGGGCAGGCTGAAGAGTTCGGCGCGCATATTCGCCTGCGCGGTGCGATGGTTCTTGGCGATCAGGAGCATCAGGGTAAGCGCGTGCTCGGCGAGGGCGACGGCGCTGAAGGGGCCGGGTGTGTTGGCGAACGGCATCTCTTTTCTGAAGAAGTATGGCATATCCCAGTGATCGACGCCGACCGAGAGCACCTGCCATAGCTTGACGCCGGCCTCGACTGCCGCATCGACCATCTCGTGCGTGCAGCCCGCGCACGCCACCACCACGTCGATACCTTCAAACTGCGGAGCCACCGGCTTGTCATGATCGTACATTGTAATCGGATAGCGCCCGTCGACCGCTTCGACAAAGCCATCGTACCAGTACTGCATGACGGGGTTGAAGGGAAGAAAGAGAATTTGCATTGTCAGAACCTCGTAAGGGCAGTGGTCGGTGGTTAGTGGTCAGTGGTCAGTGAACTGCCAGTGCATTGCACTCCATGATGCCATGTAAGCGGTGGGGCATCAAACCTGGAGGGGTGGGCGCGGGTCAGGCTTCAATTGTGACGCCGAGGCTGTCTGCGGTCTCGTTGATTTCCTGCCAGATGCTGTCTTCGACCGGGATGCCGTGGGCGCCGCGCTGTTGGGCGGTGCGGTATTCCGGTTCGCCGGGGAAGAGGACCTCGCTGACGCCGGGTTGCGGGCGCGCCGACTTTACCCAGGCGATCTGCTCCTGGACGGTCTCGATGAAGTCGTCGTAGGGAAGCAGGGCCTCGATGTTGATGGCCTGGAAGTAGACGCCGTTGCCGGTCTGGTCCCTCTCTTTGCCGGTACAGCCGGCGCCGGAGAGCGCGCCGGCCAGCAGCTCGGCCACGATGCCGAGCGCAAAGCCCTTGTGGCCCACGATACCGCCCAGGGGCAGGAGCGCGCCCGCGGGGGGCCCGTAGAAGGCGGCGGGATCGGTGGTGGGATTGCCTTCGGCGTCGACGATTACGCCTTCGGGCAGCTGCTTGCCCGCGTATTGGGTAACGCGGACTTTGCCTTCGGGGAATACAGACGTCGTTATGTCAACCATGACGGGCCACGGCCCGCCGCTCGGCATGGCGAAGGCGATGGGGTTGGGGGAGAGCCGCCGTTCGGCGCCGCCAAACGGGGCCACTGAGCCGCTGGTGCCATAGGAGTTGACGACGGCCATGCCGATCATACGCTCCTCGGCGGCCATGGTGGGGTATTCGCCGACGCGCCCGACGTGCTGGCTGCCGCGCACGACGACGGTGCCGATGGCAACCTGGCGCGCCTTCTCGATTGCCAGCTTCATCGCCTGCCGTGCGATCACCATGCCCCAGCCCTGATGCGCCTGGATGACGGCGGAGGCCGGTGTCTCGCGTTCGATCTCGATGGGCGTACCGGGACGGATCGCGCCGCTGCGAATCTGGCCAACGTATTGCGGTATGCGCATCACGCCATGCGAGTCGTGTCCAAACAGGTTGGCGCGCACCAGAACTTCGCAGACGGTTTCCGACTCAGCATGGGGCGAGCCGGCCGCGTCCAGGATCCGGGTGCCGATCTCTTGCAGCTGGGCGGCGGTCAGATATTTCATGTCAGTTGCTCCAGGTGGGTGTTCTGCGGAATGCGGTGGCTGCGGTTCAGGCCAGCGCCTTCAAACTGCTGTCGTCGAGCGGGCAGAGGGGCGTGAAGTCGCGATTGTTCTGATACCAAGGGCGCTCGGTGCCGGTGCAGGCGTTGCTGACGGCGTTGTAGATCAGGTACATGATCGCCCGGCGCCAGGGCGAGACATTGTTGGCCGAACCGTGCAGCACGTTGCAGTGGATGAATGCGACCGAGCCGGCCGGCCCGACCAGCGCTTCGATCCCGTTCTCGGCCGCGAGCCGTTCAAAGGTCGCATTGTCGATGTGATGCAGCGCGTATCCTCGCCCGGCGGCGTCCTTGTGCAGCTTGGCGTCGAGAAGGCCATGGCGCTGCGAGCCGGGCACGATCAGGAGGGGAGACGTGACCGCGGTGCAGTCGTCGATGAAAACCGATACCATGATGCAGTTCGGTTCCGGCATGCCGTCGATCGAATTCCAGGGCGGGTAGTCCTGGTGCCAGTCCCACGAGGCGCCGCCGCCGAAGCCCTGTTTGGGGTTGATACGGCTCTGATGGAGATAGACGTCGTCGCGCAGCAGCTGACGGACCGGGTTCAACAGACGGGGAAGCAGGGTCAGGCGGCGGAACGGCTCGGAATAGGTATGCGCGCCAAAGGCCAGCCTGACTGAGGACGGATCCTCTTTTTCGGTGATTATCTCCGGCCCTGGGCGATTGAGGATCTCGGGTACCGCTTCCTGCAAGACGGCCACTTCATCGCTGTCGAGCAGATCGGGGAAGAAGAGGTAGCCCTGTTCATCATATTGCGCAATCTGCGCGCTGCTGAGTTTCATGGTTCGACCTCCGCTTTGGGCACAACATTGCTTTGGGCACAACAATGCAGTCGACTCGGAGCTCAACGCGACCTGGACCACATTCCCGGGTCGGAGGAGGAATAGGGCCAGCCTGAACCGCCGACCATGTGGAAATCATCCGCTTTGCCGCACAGCCAGTAGAACATCTCGGCCACGCGCGGGACAGACTGCCACTTGCGGTGGCCGCCGGTGAAATAGTTGCTTGTATAGGAATAGTCGGCGCCGGCGAAATCAAAATCGGGGCGCGCGTTCCAGTCGCGCGCGGGTGGGGTTGTACGCCAGTAGACCCACTTCAACAGGTTGCGGGTCGATTGATCGACCTTGTCGGGCTGACGATGCCAGATCGAATAGGCGGTGACGAACACCGATCCGGCGGGCGCGGTGGTCGGCACCTGGCCGGCCAGATGCCCGAAGCGCTCTATGTCCTCTCTGGTTATGGGCACAAGGTGGGAGCCGGGCAAGAACAGGGTTGGTCCCATCTCCAGGCTGTTCGACTGGGGAATATAGAAGACTTGCAGCAGATTGCAGGCGCGCTCGAAGTCGGAACCGGCGTCGATGTGCCAGTACCTGGCTGCTTCCGGCCCCACCAGGCGATGGTTGGCCATCCATTCGGGGAGTTGGAAGTTGGCGCCCAGCAGGGAGCGGACGACGCCGGCGACGGCCGGATGCAACAGCACTTCGTCGATGAAGCGCTCATCCCGCACCAGCTGATGGGGGTCTGCTCCTTCCTCGTCAAGGTATTGGAAAACCCAGCGGTTGGTGGAGTCCGGTATCACGCCTTCGAGGGTGAGCAGGCCGGTTTTGCAGAATTCCAGGACCTCCTCATCGGTCAAGGTCGGCTTGATGTCGTCGGTCGCGCGAAGGGCCTCATTCGCCATTGGTTACCTCCTGCATGTCGTGCACGAGAGCCATCAGGTTCGCAGTCAGACTTTGGCTTCAAGAATCTGCAGAATTTCGAAAACCATGCCGTTGGGGGAGCGGAAGAATGCCAGACGGCGCGAGCCGAAGGCGGCGCTGATCTCCACCCGCTCAACCAGTACCTCCAGGCCCATGCCGGTGAGCCGTTCGTACTCCTGGTCAAGGTCCTCGACTTCGAAGACGGCGTGCGTCAGACCGGGCTTCAGCTCATGGCCGAGCTTGTCCTCGAAGACCGTTTTGGGCGTGAGGAAGATGCGCGTGCCGCCAAAGTCGACAAAAGCGTAGTCGACCTCCTCGCCGTCGGGCGCGGTGAACGTCTCGCGCAGAACCAGCTTGGCCCCGATCTCCTGCCAGAACGCGATTTCGCTATTCATGTCATCGACTTTCATGCCGATGTTCCAGAGCGAGGCGTCCACTTATTCCCATTTCTCCAGAATGAACTCGCAGGTCACATGGACGTCGCGGTCGTGTCCTGTCAGCAGTTGGGCCGGAAAGCGGATTACACGCCAGCCGGCGTTGATGGCGTCCAGTGGCGTCTTATAGGGCCAGTCGGCGGGGTCGAACGGGCCGTCGGAAACTGCGCCGTCGGCGACCTGCAGCATCCCGATCACGTCAGAGGTGACGGCGGTGGTTGCGGTCTGCAGGTAGAGCAAGCTCTGTCGTCTGGATCCGTTCTCCTCCAGCGCCTTGCCCAGCTCTCGCAGCCGCTCCTCGGTCAGTTCTCCCCGTTTCAGCTGCTCGATACACGCTTCCAACTGTTGTGCGGCGGTATTCATTGTAAGACGCCCCTTTGTTGCTCGTCCTCAGCTGACAACAACCGGAATCTCAAGGTCGGGGATCTCCTCGTCCAGGGGGAAGAAGGGCCGCTGCATGCGCTCAAAGTTCAGATTGCGCACGTGGGCCGGAGTGGGCCCGGGCGTGTCGACGATGAAAGCCGCCTTCATCAGGTCGCGGTAGGCGTGGCGGTAGTTCATTGGATTCTTGACGCCGATGAACCTGGCCCGGCGTACATCCATGCCCACGCTGCGAAACTGCTCATCGCCCCAGTCGTAGGTCGGCTGCGACATGACGAGAAGCTGGATGCTGCCGACCTGCAGCACGGCCGAGAGACCCATCGAGGCCCAGGTGCCGCCAAAGAGGCCGCCGTCGTAGAGGAAGCTGCCGTCGCTGAGGCGGCGCACGGTGCCGCTGACGGGTACGGGTTGGCCCCAGGTCGGGTCAAGACTGTAGCCGATTTGCTGGCTGACGGTCTGGCCGATGCCGGCGTGCGCGCAGGCCTGGGCCGCGGCTGCATCGACAACCATCAGAAAGCTGGGTTCGTCTACGCCCAGCGCCAGCAGATCGCCCAGTAGAGCCACGCTATCGCCGGGCGCGCCGCCGCCAGCGCAGTCGGCGGTGTCCACCAGCAGCACGGGGCCCCCCTCCACCTGGCGGCCGCGGGCAACGGCCTCGGCGACGGTAAAATGCTCTACCTCAAACGCGCTGCGCCGTTCCCAGAACTCCGCGGCCAGCCCACGGGCCTCACTTTCTGCCAGCGCGGGGTCGTTGTCGGTCACCACGACGCTGCCGCAGCCCATGCCGGGCAGGTCGTTGTAGGGGTGGACCTGGAAACAGGATACGGAGAGGATGGACGCCTCCTCTTCCAGGCGTCGCGCCTTCCGCGTCAGGTGGGCCATTGGTCCGTCGCCGGAGGTCTGGCCGTTGCAGGCGCCGCAGATGATGGGGACCTTGGCCAGGGCCGTCACCGGACTGACGTCGCCACGAACTGTGCTCAACAGCAGGCTGGCCCCGCGTTCACCGGTGGAGTAGGTGTCGTCGTGCGGGTAGTGGGTGAAGGACACGAGGGCGTTGGCCTGCCTGACCATGCGCGGGGTGACGTGCGCGTGCAGGTCGAGCGTCATGACGATGGGCAGGTCCGGCCCTGTAATCTGGCGCACGGCATCGAGGATGTCGCCCTCGGGGTCCTCTTGTGAAGCGGTGACCATGGAGCCGTGCATGGCGAGGATGAGGCCGTCAAGCGGCATCGCGGCGCGCAGTCGCGCCAGCAGCGTTTCCTTCAGCCCGGTGTAGCAGTCATCGGTCAGCACGCCCCCCGAGACGCAGCGCGCCGCCAGCAGCGGGAGCGGCTGCGCGCCCTCCTGCGCGCAGGTGGCGAGGATGCCGGCGACTTCGCAGTCTGTGCCGGCCAGCTGCAGCAGAGCATCGCCTTCATTGACATAGGAGTTGCGAAACAGGGCCAGATCGGTCTGCGTGGCCGCGAACTGGTTGCTTTCCTGGAAGATCGAGCCGATGCCGATGCGCATTGCTGTCATTGGATTGCCTCTTCGGGCCCCATTTGCGCAGGGGGCGCATCGAACAAATGCGATAGGGAAAGTATCAGATGTTACCGATGGGCGCGTTCCAACAGATGGACAGAGAAATTATACCCACGTAATTAGGGAAGGACAATGTTGGTTCAAATGGGGGCATGAAAGTAGACTAGATCAGACAGTTTCATTCTCAATTATTGAAATGGAGACCATAATGTATCGATCTGCCTTTCTATCATTGCTCCTTGTATTCGCGTTCCTCTTTGCCGCCTGCGTTGCCATCCCAACCAAGAGCGAACCGGCAGCCTATACCCAAGCAGTCGTGCAGGATGCCATCCGCCTCTACAACAATGATGGCCGCCAGGCAGCTATAGACCACTACAGCTCGCCCGACAACGTGGACGGGCAATGGTACGTCTTTATAATCGACGGAGATGGGTACACCATCGCGCACTTTAGGCCCGAATTAGTAGGGCGGGACCCTGCGCTGCGCGTGGATGCGACCGGCTATTTTTATGGGGACGAGATTCTGAGCGCGACCGAGGTAGGGAAGTGGGTCAGCTACGTCTTCACGAACCCGGACACGGGGGAGGAGACGCTTAAACACACGTGGATGGTGCGGCACGACGGGCTGTTTTTCGGCTCGGGCTGGTATGAGACAGAATAAACTTACCGGGTTATTGAAAGTACACGATAGAAGATAGTCCAAGTCTAACTCAGTCGAAATGGAGCCAAACGTGTTTCGGTCCGCCGCCCTATTTCTCGTCCTTACGCTCGCACTCCTCGCCGCCGGTTGCGTCGCCATCGCCACCAAGAACGAACCGGCGGCCTACACGCAGGCGATTGTGCAGGATGCCATCCGCCTCTACAGTCAGGAAGGCCGCCAGGCGGCCATTGACCACTACAGTTCGCCCGAAAACGTGGACGGGCCATGGTACGTCTTTATTATCGGCGAAGATGGGTACACCATCGCGCACTTCAGCCCTGAAATAAAGGGGCGGGACCCCGCGCTGCGGGTAGACTCCACGGGCTACTTCTTTGGCGACGACATGCTGAGCGCACCTGAAGAAGGCAAGTGGATCAGCTATGTCGCCGCGAACCCGGACACGGGAAACGAGGCGCGTAAGCACGCATGGATGGTGCGCTATGACGGGTTGATCTTCGGGTCGGGCTGGTACGAGGAGGAGTAGTCTTGCCGGGGAATTGAAAGTACACGATAGAAGATAATCCAAGTCTAACCCAATCGAAATGGAGACAAACGTGTTTCGTTCTGCAGCCCTGTTTCTCGTCCTGACGCTCGCTCTCTTTGTCGCCGGTTGCGTCGCTATCCCAACCAGGAACGAACCGGCAGCCTACACCCAGTCGCTCGTGCAGGACGCCATCCGCCTCTACGATCAGGAAGGCCGCCAGGCGGTCATCGCCCACTACAGTTCGCCCGAAAACGTGGACGGGCAATGGTACGTCTTCATTATTGGCGAAGATGGGTACACCATCGCTCACTATAGACCTGAAAGTGTAGGACGGGATCCCGCGCTGCGGGTTGACGCCACTGGCTACTTTTATGGCGACGACATTTTGGGCGCTACCGAAGCAGGGTTATGGGTCAGCTACGTCCACGACAAGCCGGATACCGGCGAGGTGACGCGAAAGCACACGTGGGTCGTTCGCCATGACGGGCTCTACTTCGGGTCGGGCTGGTACGAGAGGGAGTAGTGCGGCCGGAAGGGACGCGGATTGAGAAGCGCTCTCCGTGCGGCTTTGTCTGCTTTACGCTACCCGTTTCCCCGCTGCGCGCCATCTCTCATGCTGGGGACGCGCAGCACAGCGGCATCGGGGAAGACGGTACTAAGTCACCCGATGGACGCGTTGCAGCAGTCGGACAGAGAGAGGATGGTTAAGCGACCTTGACAGGGGGCAATCGCATCTGATTTCGTATGTCTGAATAGTTGAAATTTGCCAGAAAGTCTACGAAGGGCACCCCGTGTGGGTGCCCTTACGGATCTGGCAGCCCACACAGTGCTGGCAACTTCCCAAGGCATTTGCTCAGTGAGATGCACGTGCCCTGAACTGGGGCAGGGGATTCTTGCATGGAGGGATGGGTGAAGGTACGCTGTGGCAGATGTGCCATAGTTACCTTAAACGCAATGGAGAAAATCATGAATCGATTTGCCCCCCTGTTTTCCGTTCTCTTGCTCGCGCTCCTCGTCGCTGGTTGCGTTGCCATCCCAACCAAGAACGAACCGGCAGCCTACACCCAAGCGGTCGTGCAGGATGCGATTCGCCTCTACAGTCAGGAAGGCCGCCAGGCAGCCATCGACTACTACAATTCGCCCGACAACGTGGACGGGCAATGGTACGTCTTTACAATCGGCGAAGCTGGTTACTCCATCGCCCACCACGACCCTGACATTCTAGGGAGGGACCCCGCTCTGCGCGTGGATTCGACCGGCTACTTTTATGGGGACGAGATGGTGAGCGCGACGGAGGCAGGGAAGTGGGTCAGCTACGTTTTCACGAACCCGGACACGGGCGAGGAGAAGCTTAAACACACTTGGATGGTACGCTATGATGGGCTGCTCTTCGGGTCGGGCTGGTATGAGAAGAAGTAGTTCGCCGGAAGGGACGCGGATTGAGAAGCGTTCTCCGTGCGGCTTTGTCTGCTTTACGCTACCCGTTTTCCCGCTGCGCGCCATCTCTCATGCTGGGGACGCGCAGAACAGCGGCATAGGGGAAGACGGTACTAAGTCACCCGATGGACGCGTTGCAACAGACGGACAGAGAGAGGATGGTTAAGCGACCGTGACAGGGGGCAAACGCATCTGATTTCGTATGCCTGAATAGCTGAAATTTGCCAAAAAGTCCACGAAGGGCACCCACACGGGGTGCCCTAATGGATCTGGCAGCCCACACAGAGCAGGCAGCCTCCCAAGGCATTGACCCAGTGAGATGCGCTTGCCCTGAACCGTAAAAGGGCATACTTGCACAGTGGGACGCGAGAAGGTACGCTATGGCAGAAGTGCCATAGTTACGTTTGACGCAATGGAGAAAAACATGCATCGATTTGCCCCGCTGTTTGGCGTTCTTTTGCTCGCGCTCCTCGTCGCTGGTTGCGTTGCCATCCCAACCAAAACTGAAGAGGCGGCCTACTCACAGGCACTCGTGCAGGATGCCATCCGCCTCTACAGAAGTGAAGGCCGCCAGACAACTATCGCCCACTATAGTTCACCTGAACACGTGGACGGGCCATGGTACGTCTTCATTATCGGCGAAGATGGATATACCATTGCGCACTACGTTCCCGACAGGATAGGGCGGGATCCCGCGCTGCGTGTTGACAACACCGGCTACTTCTATGGCGACGATATGCTGAGCGCTACCGAAGAAGGCAGATGGGTCAGTTACGTCTTCAACAACCCGGAAACAGGCGAGGAGACACGCAAGCACACCTGGATCGTACGCCACGACGGGCTGTACTTCGGGTCAGGCTGGTACGAGGTGGAGTGAGTCGGCCTGAAGGGGGACGCGGCGTGGGATGCGTCGCCTGGGTCCACCAGACGGGAGAATGTCATGAAGATCGGACTATTCACAGATAGCCTGCCAACCTCCTTCACCGAGGCGCTCGATTGGGTTGTCGAGCAGGGGATCGAGGCTGTGGAAATCGGGACGGGCAATTTCTCGCCGGCTTTGCATTGCAACCTGGATGAGCTGCTGCATAGCGAGGCGGCCCGCACAGCATTTACGTCCGCGATAGAAGGTCGCGGCCTGATGCTGAGCGCTCTCAACTGCAATGGCAACCTGCTCGACCCGCACCCGGCGCGTGGCCAGGCATCGCAGGATGTCTTCTTCAAGACGGTAGAACTGGCCAATAAACTCGGCCTGGATACGATAGTGACAATGAGCGGCTGCCCCGGCGACCCGAGTGGGACACCTTATCCAAACTGGCCCACCCACCCGCAACAGCCGGAATACGCTGATCTGGAGCGCTGGCAGTGGGATGAAGTAATCGCCCCTTTCTGGGAAAAGGCCGGCCGGTTCGCTGCCGATCACGGCGTCCGGATCGCGATCGAACTACACCCTGGTCAGTCTGCGTATAACACCCGCACTATGCTGCGGTTGCGCGCGATCGCGGGGCCGTACGTGGGCGTCAACCTCGACCCCAGCCACTTTTTTTACCAGGGCATGGACCCGCTCGTTGTCATCCCCGCGCTGGGGGAGGGGTTCATCTTCCACGTCCACGCCAAGGATACCCGCATCGATCCGTCTGAAATGGCTCTCAACGGCGGCCTCGACATGCGGCCGATGGACCTGGTTGCAGAGCGCTCGTGGGCCTACCGCACGCTGGGTTACGGTCATGGGGAAGCATGGTGGCGCGATTTCGTCAGCGCGCTGCGGCTGGCCGGCTACGACGGCGCGCTGAGCATTGAACACGAAGACCCGGTGATGAGCGCATCCGAAGGCATCATCAAGAGTGTGAAATTCCTTGAGCCGTTGATATTACGGACGATGCCGGAATCGGTTGCTTAGCGTAAAAGGATGATTTGCTTCAGCGCCTCCATTCTGCGGGCGACAGGCGATACTGTTGGCGATACTGTTAAAGAGCCCAGAAGCCCCATTTTCGGGGGAAAATTGACGCCGGTCCACATATTCCGGTCAGGCCCGCATCGCTGAGTCGATCCCGAAAGATAGTCTGGAAAGGAAGCGCCTGGCCCGGTCTTTTTGTACGCCCGGCAGAGCAGCGAGCGTTTTCAGAAGAAAGCCTTCTGTGGTATACTGCGGCATATTTTTTTCTCTCTTTGAACAGGATTTGCACAATGGCCCGGTGGCGCGCCTACCATACGCCAACAACCGTTGCTGAAGCGCTCTCACTGCTGCATCAGCACAAAGACAAGGCCCGCATTATCGCCGGCGGCACCGACCTGATCCTCGATATGGAGGCCGAACACGCGGCTGCGCCAGAAGTGCTGGTAGATGTGACCAAAATCAGCGGCATCGACCGCGTCGCGCAGGAGGACGGCTGGATCGTTCTGGGCGCCGGAATCACCCATACGCAGATTGAAAGCAGCCCGCTGCTGCGCGCCCATGCCAGATGTCTGACCGAAAGTTGCGGCGTAATCGGCGGGCCGCAGGTGCGCAATGTGGCCACGCTGGGCGGGAATGTGGCCCACGCGTTGCCGGCCGCGGACGGAACGATCGGCCTGCTGGCGCTGGAAGCGGAGGTCGAGGTCGCCGGGCACAGCGCACGGGGGGCGCTGCATTCATGGCAGCCGCTGCTCTCCATCTTTGCCGGACCCGGCCGCAACCGTCTGGCCCCCGATCAGATGCTGCACGCGTTCCGCTTTCGACCGAACGCGGCGCGCGCCGGCAACGCCTTCGACCGCATCATGCGGCCCCAGGGCGTCGCGCTGCCGGTCCTGGGCATCGCCGCCAGAGTGCGACTGGATGCAACGCTGCGGCGGGTCGAAGATGCGGTCATCGCTATCGGGCCGGCCGGTCCGACGCCCTTTCGCGCCACCCGCGCCGAAGAAGCATTGACGACAGCAAAGGCTTTTGACGACGACGCCGTGGAGAAAGCCATCGCCGCAGCCCAGACGCAGGCCAGTCTGCGCAACAGCAAGTACCGCGCGTCACAGGCGTATCGCCACGAGATGATAGACGTGCTGCTGAAGAGAGTGCTGCACTCGGCTGTGAAGCGGGCGCGCATGAATGACGCGCCAGCAGAGCCAAATGGCGCACAGCCTAAAAGCGCGTAGCCAATGCAGCGATGGCACGAAAGCCACTGTTCCTGCAGGAAGGCAGGCGCGTCCGGGCTATGATCCACCTCACTTCGATCGAAAAACGGCCCTCTTTCCCCCAGGAAGGGACATTCCCATACAACGTGCCGGTCATCGCCCGGTTGGAGAAGGTGCGCTTCGAGAGTTCGGTGACCTTTCTCGTGGGCGAAAACGGCAGCGGCAAGTCCACTTTTCTCGAAGCGCTGGCCACGGCTGTACGCCTGCCGACCGTTGGCGCAGAGGAGGCCGACAACGACCCATCACTGGCCACAGTGCGGCAGCTGTCCAGACACCTACGCCTGAGCTGGACCAAACGCACCGGGCGGGGATTCTACCTGCGGGCCGAGGACTTTTTCGGCTTTGCCAAACGCATCGCCCAGATGCAGGCGGAGCTGCAGTCGGAGATGGCTAATGTGGACGCGGAGTACGAGGGCCGCTCCGACTACGCCAAGGGCCTGGCGAAGATGGCTTACTCGGGCCAGCTGGCCGCCATAGAGGAGAGCTACGGGGACGGACTCGATGCACGCTCTCACGGTGAGGCGTTCCTGGCCCTGTTTCAGGCCCGCTTCGCGCCCAACGGCCTCTACCTGCTGGATGAACCGGAAGCGCCGCTTTCGCCCCTGCGCCAGGTGGGGCTGCTCGCCCTGCTGAAGGAGATGGTGGCCCGCGACGCCCAGTTTATCATCGCCACCCACTCCCCGATATTGATGGCCTTCCCCGAGGCCACGATTCTGAACTTTGACCAGTCCCCGCCCGAGCCCGTGTCCTGGGAATCATTGGAGCACGTGAGCGTGACGCGAGGATTTCTGAACGATCCACAGCTGTATCTGAACCACCTGTAACTACGACTTGCAGTGGCTGGCGGACTGCGACCCCGAAAGCGTCCCGTCACGAACCACTTTTTGTACACGCCGACAGGAGCCAATAAGTGACACAACTCACTCTGACCGTCAATGGTACGGAGCACGCGCTCGATGTACCGCCCAGCCGCTACCTGGCCGAGGTCCTGCGTTACGACCTGGGGCTGACAGGGACCAAGATCGGCTGTGATGAGGCCGAATGCGGCTGCTGCACCGTCATCGTTGACGGCCAGTCGGTTGATTCCTGCATCTACCCGGCGTTCAAGGCGCAGAACTCGCAGGTGTTGACAATCGAAGGCCTGGCCCAAAAGCAGCCTGACTCCCAGGACAGCTCCTGCTGCGCGCATGAACTGCATCCGCTGCAGGATGCCTTCATCCGCCACGGCGCGACGCAGTGCGGCTTCTGCACGCCCGGGTTCATCATGCAGGCCAAGACGCTGCTGGACGAGAACCCGGACCCGACCGATGTGGAGATCAAGGAGTGTTTGAAGGACACCTACTGCCGCTGCACCGGCTACACCGCGATCATCAACTCGGTGAAGGCCGCGAGCGTATTTATGCGCACCGGTTCGATGCCGGAAGCAGAGCTGCCGCCTGTGATAGCGCCGCTGTCGCAGATCGGCCAGCCCCTGCAAAGGCCGGACGCGGTCGACAAGGTGACGGGGGCGGCGCTCTACACCGACGACTATACCTTCGACGGGATGCTTTTCGGCGCAACACTGCGCAGCGAACACCCCCACGCCAATATTCGCGGCATCGACGCCGACGCGGCGCGCGCCCTGGAGGGCGTCCACGCGGTGCTGACCCACGCCGACGTGCCGGGCGACCCGCGGCACGGGCTGGTCGAAAACGACTGGCCGGTCTTTGCCGGCGGCGCCTTTCCGGCCCGCTACGTTGGGGACCCGATCGCGCTGGCAGTGGCCGAGACGGCGGAGATCGCCCATCAGGCGCTGGCGCTGATCCACGTCGACTACGAAGTGCTGCCGGCGGTCACCGATCCGCGCGATGCTTTGCAACCGGACGCGCCGCAGCTGCACCCGGACCGTCCCACCGGGAACCTGCTCAAACATATCAAGGTGCGGCATGGCGACGTAGAGGAGGGATTCGCCGCATCCGATGTCGTTGTCGAGCGCACCTACCGCACGCCGATGACCGAGCACGCCTTCCTGGAGCCGGAGTGCGCGCTGGCCGTGCCGGCGGGTTATAACGGGCCCCGCCCATCCACCAGCAGGGAGCCGGGCGCCTCCGACCACGACAGCGACAAGATGACCGTCTATGTGGGCAGCCAGATTCCCTACAGCGACAGGCGGCAGGTGGCCAAGAGCCTGGGCCTGGACGACGAAGAGGTGCGCGTTATCGGTACACTGATGGGGGGCGGGTTCGGCGGCAAGGAGGACATCGCCGGACAGATCCACGCGGCGCTTGGCGCGCAGGTGACGGGCAGGCCGGTCAAGATTCTCTACAGCCGGCAGGAGAGCCTGATTTTCCATCCCAAACGTCACAGCACCATCATCCGCATCAAGACCGGCGCCATGCGCGACGGCACGCTGACGGCTGTGGAGGCGGAACTTTACGGCGACAGCGGCGCATACGCCAGCCTGGGCGAGAAGGTGATGACGCGCGCCACCACCCATGCCACCGGCCCCTACGTGATGCCGCATGCCAGGATCGACTGCTACGCCATGTACACGAACAACGCGCCCAGCGGCGCCTTCCGCGGCTTTGGCGTCACACAGTCGGCCTTTGCGGTAGAGAGCAATCTCGACATCCTGGCGGAAGAGCTGGGCATGGACCCGACAGAGTTAAGGCGCAAGAACGTGATGCGCGTCGGCGCCGAGACCGCCACCGGCCAGGCACTGAGCGAGAGCGTGGGGCTGCTCGAATGTCTTGACGTCGTGGAGGAAGATATCAGGAACTCGATGGCCGTTGATTCAAACTCGCAGTCTTCCAACCCCTGGGCGCCGGTTCAGGTCGGCAGCAAGCGCTACGCCTGGGGCATCGCGGCCGGCTACAAGAACACCGGCCTGGGCGGCGGCGCGCCGGACAAGGCGGAGGCCGAAGTGGAGGTTTTCCCCGACGGCACCGCGGCGATCCGCACCAGCAGCGCAGAGATGGGACAGAATCTGGTCGGCGTGCTGGCCGCGTGCACCGCGCAGGAGCTGGGCCTGCCCTTCGAGAAGGTGCATGTAACGGTTATGGACACGGATCTGACGCCCGACGGCGGCCCTTCAACCGCCAGCCGCCAGACCTATGTCAGCGGCAACGCCGCCCGCCTGGCGGCGCGAGCCATGCGCCAGCAGATGCAGAACGTTCTGGCTGAAAGGTTCGATACATTCCCTGATGTCATCGCCTTCCATGAGGGTTTGGCCTACGTGGATGAGAGGCGCCTGGCGCAGATGCACGGGGCAGAGCTGCCGGTTGAAGGCGCCAACGGCACGAACGGCAGCGCGGGCGGGATTCTGCCGGGTTCCACGCGCAGCATCTCTTTCGCCGATGCGGTCAACGCGCTGCTGGCCGAGAACCGGTTGCCGAAGATCCGCTATGAGTACTGGGCGCCGCAGACGCAGCCGCTGGGAACGGGCGGCGATATGCACTTCGCCTTCTCGTACGCGGTGCACGCCGCGCTGGTGAGCGTGGATACCGACACCGGCGAGGTGGCGGTGGAGCGGGTGATCTCTGCCCACGACGTGGGCCGGGCCATCAACCCCCTGAGCCTGCTCGGGCAGATCGAAGGCGGGATCGTGATGGGCATCGGCAATGCCCTGACCGAGAACTATATCGTCGAAGACGGCGTCCCCTGGACCGAGCGCCTGGGCCAGTACAAGATGCCGGGCATCAAGATGACGCCGAAGATGGACAGCCACATCGTCGAACATCCGACCGCGGACGGGCCGTACGGCGCCAAGGGCGTGGGCGAGATCAGCTCGATCCCCATCAGCCCGGCGATCACCAACGCCATCTACAACGCGGTCGGCGTTCGCTGCCTGGCCCTACCGGTCGATCAGGACGCACTGCTGCTGGCGATGCGCGACGGCGAGAGAGAGATCGAGGGTCACTGGGGGCAGACGGTAGGCAGTTTTCAGTAGGCAGTTTTTGGCAGGCAGTTTTTAGTAGGCAGTTTTTAGTTTTCAGTAACGGCTGGTGCGCCAGCAACTGAGAACTAAAGCGCTTCCCCTTTGAGAACCCGTTTTTGTCTGCACTCCGTATAGCGTATTCCGTATTCCTATTCCGTATTGGCTATTGCGTAAGGGCAGGCGAGACGACCATAGTTCAACTGCGTGCTTCACGCGCAAAATCTTCGCTGTCAGACGGGATTCAGAGTAGAAACTAGACGCTCCCCATGCAACTCCATCATGCTCTGCGACTGCCGCCGGAGGCGCTTTCCGTTGTCACGCTGGTCGGCGCCGGGGGCAAGACGAGCGCGCTCTTCCGGCTGGCAGATGAGGCCGTTGGTGGCGGCCGCCGCGTCGTCACCACCACGACCACCCATATTTTCGCCTCCCAGGCGGAGCAGGCGCAGGCCCGTCTCGAAGTAACGCCGGACAGGGCTGACGCAGTTGATTGGGCTGCGCTGGAAGCACAGCTGGCGCAGCACGGGCACTGCCTGATCTGGTCGCCGTCCAGTGGCCGGTCTGCCGGGGCCGGCGGCGCCCCAACAACCGCCTCCTCGACAAGATCCAAACGCCAGGGCCTTCCTCCTCAAGTTGTGGACGCGCTGGCCGCGCGGGCCGGTGACCTCGGCATCAGCCTGATCGCCATCGAAGGCGATGGCAGCCGCCGCCGCCCGGTGAAGGCGCCCGCGTCCCACGAACCGGTCATCCCCGATTGCACGACCCATCTGGTCCCGGTCGCAGGTCTTGATGGGCTGGGGCTGCCGCTGGACGAACCTTACGTACACCGGCCCGAACAGGTGCGCGCACTTCTGCAAGAAGAGGACGCGTCGACGCGCCTGACTCCGGGCATGCTCGGCCGCCTTCTGGTCGAGCCGTACCGGTGGGAAGAAAAGGACACCCCCCATGTATCGCAGAGACCCCCTGCGGCCGCGAGACTGATTCCGCTGCTGAACAAGGCGGACAGCGCGCCCAGGCTGGCGGCAGCCCGGCTGATCGCGCAGCGGTTGGCGCAGCAGAACCAGCCGGCGCTCATCGGCGCGGTGGGGACGGAGAGCCGGACGGCCATTCGTGAGCGCTGGGGCGCGACGACGGCTATCGTGCTGGCCGCAGGGGAAAGCAGCCGGATGGGACAGCCGAAACAGCTGCTGCGCTGGCAGGGCGAGCCGCTGGTGACGCGCGCCGCCCGCATCGCGCTCGACAGCGGCGCGTCGGAAACGGTTGTGGTCACCGGTGCGGTCTCTGATCAGGTGGAGGCCGCGCTGGCCCCCTTGCGCGAGGCAGGGCGCGGACGTCTGCGTGTCGTTTTCAACCCGAATTGGCAGGACGGGCAGGCGGGTTCGGTGCACGCCGCGGTGGAGGCGCTGCCGGCCGAATGTGAGGCGGCCCTGTTTCTGCCTGTGGACCAGCCCCATCTGCCGGCGGCGCTGCTGCGGCGGTTGTGGCAGACATGGCGCGGCGGCAGCGATCTGGCGGCTGTCGCTGTGAATGGGGCGGTACGCGGCGCGCCGGCGGTCTTTGACCGGCGTTACTTTGGCCAGTTGAGGCAGGTTCAGGGTGATCGGGGCGGGGGGATGCTGCTGCGCCGGCACGCGGAGGAGGTCAGCGCGATCGAGACGCCGGGCGAGTGGCTGGCTGATGTGGACACGCCGGAGGACTGGCGGACGGCGGTGGATAGAGGTTAGGGCGCTCTGCGGTTTGTCTGAAGTGGCGCCGGGTATGGCAATCCGCGCAGAACAGCTTAACTGCTTCTGTAACGCTTGAGCTATGTCCGGTGTGCTGGTTTCCCCATTTGGATATCTGCGGATCGGGAGCACCTGGTCAGAGTGTAACCGATGCGAAGCCACCGGCTTCGATGCGCTGGCACGCCTTCCTCTGCGCGACCACGAGCACGCCCGATCGGTGGCGCATCGGTTCATCCAGTTACGGCAAGAGAATCCTGAAATGTCCCAAGTTGGGACGTTTCGGAGCGTGCAGGCAGCCCTGACGGACAGCAAGATATCGAGCGCAAGATATCGAGCGAAGGCGAGCGCGCAGCGCCAACGAAACGTCAGTTTGTTTCGGCCTATCTGGTGCCGGCTGATGATCTGTGGGATCGGAGGCGGGGCGAGGTGTCAACCCGGGCCCGGCGGCTGCTGTCCGCCCTCTGACGAACTTTCCCAGCCCGGTGGTGTTGAATGGTCTGTGTGTTTTGTTAGTAGCGAATTCTGTCGAGCGTAGGCCGGGCGGCATGACTCGATTGGGTCTCACTCCAACAGAAATCCTCGAATTACTCTGCCGTGGCGCTGGTACAGGAACCCGCCGATGACAAGCAGCACGCCCAGACCGATAAAAGCGGTCACCCGGTATACCTGTCCCAGGCTGAAGGCGTCGTAGAGGAAAAGCTTGGCGACGGGCACTGCCAACAACCCCAATCCGGCCAGCCGCGGCCAGCGACTGCGGCGCACTATACCCAGGACAATCAGCACCGCCGCGTACAGGGCCCACAGCGCGCTCAGAGACAGGCTGATTACATTGCCGGCGATCTCCGGATCAATGGCGAAGAAGCCCCGGTTCACCGAGTCTATCAACTCGGTGCTGAGCGCGAACAGCGTCAGGCCGTTGGCCGCAATCAGCAGAATAGAAGCGAGAAGGCCGTCCCCGGGACGAGCGGGGTGGCCTCCCCAACGCCGTATGAAGAAGGCCGACAGAGAGATCGCGGCGATCGCGGCGGCAGGCGCCATGAAGCGCCGGTTCACCACCGGCCAGTTGGTGCGGTCGCCGTCGAAATAGGCTGCCTGCCAGTCGGGCGTGGAGAAGAAGCTTATGAGTTGATGGAAGAGAATCGGCGCGAAGTAGTATACGATCAGTTGGAAGGCAACCAGCCCGAGGATGACGAGAGCCCCCCAGCGCAGTTGTGGCACGCCCAACAGGAAGGACAGCCAGACCAGGACCACCATCTGCGCCGCCCAGGCTATCGTGACCCAGGGGCCGTCAAGCTGCACGGGAACGGCTATGGTCAGAAAGACCAGGGCCATTCCCAGGTTAAAGAGGCTGAGCCGCAGCTGTTCCGGGTACCGGGCCAGAATCCCGTAACCTGATATGCCGTAAAACAGGGCCAGCAGCAAGGTGAAACCGCCCATCCAGGCTCGGTACTCGTCGGACAGTATGGCGTAGCTGATTCCAAAGTAGGCCATCCCGTTCAACACGATCAGGCACTGGTCGAGGAAATCCGGAGTGCGGCGCCGGAGCAGGTGAAACAGTGTCGTCGCGCCCACGAAAATGAGGAAAATGAGAGTTATGCCCACTTGGGCCAGCACCAGGTCGGGGTTCAACTCTTCAAGCCAGAACCCGAAGAGCGCCAGGGAACCAAGCAGGGCCAGAAGGGTGAACCAGCGCCAGTTGCGGGCGACGGCGAGGGCCAGGACACCCAGATCCAGCATCAGCACGTAGGCGAGGACCTCCCACTGACCCGGCAGCCTGTCGGCCAGGAACAGTGGCGTGGCGAACCCGCCCAGAATCCCAAGGACGGCAACGGCCCGCGCATCATGGCGCAGCGCCAGAGTGGCGGCGGCCAGGGTCACAAGGCTGGAAAGCAACAGGGCGGTCGTTGCCGGGACCAGGTAATAGAGAACGTGGGCGGCGTATATAGACAGGTACAATATGGATATGCCGCCTCCTGTGACCGCCTGGGCCCACGCCGGATACCTGCGAGCCCAGAGTTCGCCGCCGGCGAGCAGGGCCGCGCCAACTGCGAGTCCCATAACGACCCGCCCGGTCTCCCCTATCCAGTCATTGTCGAAGGCGAGCTTGAGAAAAAAGCCAATCCCGATGATCAGCGCCAGGGTGCCGACGCGGGCCAGCCAGTTGCCCCCTACAAGCCATTCCAAGTCGCGGGAGGACCGGGCGCTCTTCTCGTCAGCGGGGGGTGCCGCGGTCGGAGGTTCCCGCTGGGCAGCGGGCGCCTGTGCGGTTTCCACAGGTGCCCTGTCCGGAGCAGCAGCATGGCCCGGCGTTGCCAATGGCGGCGTTGCCAGGGCAGGGTCTGGGCTGGCAAGGTCTTGGCTGGCAGTTTCGAGTGCGTCGATACGCTGTGTCTGCTGGATAATCTGCGCTTGCAACCGGCCGACCTGCGCTTGCAGCCCAGCAACGACGGTCTGCAAATCGTAGGCTTCAGCCGATTCGAAATCAGGCCGACCGCCAGCGTTTCCCAAGGCGGCACCGCAGTAGGAGCAGAACTTGTCGCCTGGCGTAATTTCGCGCCCACAGTTGGAACAGCTCATCTCCACCCTCCCGAAATTCCAGTCTGGACAGTAAGTAGATCATGCTTACTGGGCCTCACTGTCGAGTATAAGCTGAGGTGTGCAGTAATGCAGTGCGCCAAGTACACGGAGAGCCAGCTCGATGGCCAAGAGACGGCGACGAGACACGTCATCCTTCAAGTTTCGCGTCGCGTAGGAAGCGGTGCTGTCCTTTGCCATCGGCGGAGGCGAAGCATTAGAGATGAGAATAGCTTCCTCCGGTAGCAAATCTCGGCCCATCAGTTGCAGGCAGGTGAGAGCAATCTCTCAGCCTTCTACAGCTATGAAGGATCGGAGCATAGTCTGAACAATTGTAAATCAGCTGAAGAGCGCTTTGTGCTCTGACCAGGGGTTACAGTGTCTGTCCGGGACGCCTTTCGTTTTACACGTTGCGTAAGCCAAAGATCGAAATCAACCAGAGCACACCACTCCGCCTGTACGGCTGCAGCGGGTACCAGTGAGCCGCATTCTGGTCATTTGCGGTCGGTTCGACATCGGCCAGGCGTCTGCCCTTTTATGCGAAAGGAGAATGAAAAAGTGCTGGTCACCGGCGCAGGAAACCCCCTTCGTGTACTTCGTAGTTCATCCGTCCTCGCAAATGTCAATTTTCATCTGTGTTTCCATCAAGGCCCAACAAAATGCGCATAATCTCTGTCGCGCCTTCCTCAGCCGCAAGACTGAGGGGCGTACGGTCAAAGTAGCCTTTTGCCTCGACATCCGCGCCCGCTTCAACCAGAATCTTCACGATCTCCACGTCGCCCTGCTCCACAGCTTCGTGAAGGGGTGTATCGCCGCCGAAGCCTGTGGCTGCGTTGACATCGGCACCCGCTTCAACCAGAAGCCGCACCATCGCCACATCACCCTTCTCTATCGCAGTATAGAGCGCCTCGCTTCCAATGGACGGCATTGATTCAGCTTCCTTGTCCTCGCCGCCCGCTGGCGTGTCAGCGTCCGGGCCCGACCCCAGCAGAATCTGCATAATCTCTGACGCGCCTTCCTCAGCCGCAAGACTGAGGGGCGTACTGTCAAAGTAGCCTTTTGCCTCGACATCCGCGCCCGCTTCAACCAGAATCTTCACGATCTCCACGTCGCCCTGCTCCACAGCTTCGTGAAGGGGTGTATTGCCGCCGAAGCCTGTGGCTGCGTTGACATCGGCACCCGCTTCAACCAGAAGCCGCACCATTGCCACATCACCCTTCTCTATCGCAGTATAGAGCGCCTCGCTTCCAATGGACGGCATTGATTCAGCTTCCTTGTCCTCGCCGCCCGCTGGCGTGTCAGCGTCCGGGCCCGACCCCAGCAGAATCTGCATAATCTCTGCCGCGCCTTCTTCAGCCGCAAGACTGAGGGGCGTACGGTCAAAGTAGCCTTTTGCCTCGACATCCGCGCCCGCTTCAACCAGAATCTTCACGATCTCCGCGTCGCCCTGCTCCACGGCTTCGTGGAGGGGTGTATTGCCGCCGAAGCCCTCGGCTGCGTTGACATCCGCACCCGCTTCAACCAGAAGCCGCACCATCGCCACATCACCCTTCTCTATCGCAGTATAGAGCGCCTCGCTTCCAATGGACGGCATTGATTCAGCTTCCTTGTCCTCGCCGCCCGCTGGCGTGTCAGCGTCCGGGCCCGACCCCAGCAGAATCTGCATAATCTCTGCCGCGCCTTCTTCAGCCGCAAGACTGAGGGGCGTACTGTCAAAGTAGCCTTTTGCCTCGACATCCGCGCCCGCTTCAACCAGAATCTTCACGATCTCCGCGTCGCCCTGCTCCACGGCTTCGTGGAGGGGTGTATTGCCGCCGAAGCCCTCGGCTGCGTTGACATCCGCACCCGCTTCAACCAGAAGCCGCACCATCGCCACATCACCCTTCGCTATTGCCGTATAGAGCGCCTCACTTCCAATGGATGGCGTCGATGCAGCCTCCTTGTCCTCGCCGCCCGCTGGCGTGTCAGCGTCCGGGCCCGACCCCAACAGAATCTGCATAATCTCTGTCGCGCCTTCCTCAGCCGCAAGACTGAGGGGCGTACGACTCATAGAACCTGCCGCATTGACGTCCGCGCCGGCAGCGACCAGGATCTTCACGATCTCTCCATTGCCCTGCGCCACGGCTTCGTGGAGGGGCGTATTGCCGCCGAAGCCCTCGGCTGCGTTGACATCCACACCCGCTTCAACCAGAAGCCGTACAATCTCGTGGTCACCTTGCTCTAACGCGCCGAGAAGAGGGGCATCCCCCCATATGCGGAAGTCCCTTTTCAATTCGCCGTCTTGGACCATACCCACAGATTGGAGGAGGGCCTTGTCATCTTCGTACCCACTGGAGGCGATGAGAGTCTGAATGTTCTGTTCGGTAAGGAACACTCGTAAGGTCTCAGAGGTTATATACGCTACCGCGGCTTGCAGGGGCGTCTCCCCGAGGACAGCTGGGTCAACTTCCGAGCCGGCGGAAACAAGAATGCCCGCAAAATCCGCCACAAGACTCTGCGAGAAGATCCTGATAGGGTCTTCAACCGCAACGCCTGCGCTCGCGGCGACGAGGATTTTCGCCAGCCCCGCCGGATAGTTGTGGGAAAATGCTGTGATCGCATCTCCTGTTGTGTCGTCGAAGTATCCGATGCTGCGAAGCTCTGCGATGCCAGCCTCTATGTCAGCGTCGCCGAACATGCCGGCCAGAAGGAACTCGGTGACCTCATCTTCAGAACCGGTATCGACACCTTCGGCGGCCAGAACCGGCACGATGAACTCGACGGTGGTCTGCACAAGCATTTCAATAACGATGTTCAGGGATGTGTCGCCCAAAGCCTGCGCCTCGATTTCCGAATCTAAGTCGCTGAGAACCTCTGCCAGGAACGAGACGAATTCCTGCGACATCTCGGTGATCGCGGCGTCAAGTTCTCCGGATTCTTCGAGCATTACGTACATTAGAAGAAGGCCAAGCAATTCCTCGGTCTCTTCATCTGCTTCCATTGCCCATTCTGCTTGCAGACAAAGCGAACTCTCGCCTTTGGCACCGGCGTCAACGAGTATCTGCACAATATCCGCAGCGTCGTTTCTCAGTGCAATGTCGAGAGGTGATTCACCGAAGCCATCCAGCACGTTCACATCGGCGCCAGCGGCAACAAGAATCTGAACTAACTCGTTGGCCCCTTTCTCTACCGCAATGTTCAGAGGTGTCGTATGTTCGGCGTCACATGCGTTCAGTTCCACATCGGTCGAAGCGAGACAGGAGACCCAATCCGTTCTGCCCAGCCGCACTGCGTCGTGTATTTCCAGTAGTTCTCCGCAACTGCCCGGCTCAGCGGCAAGTTCGTCGATGAGCCAGCTGCTGTCGCCGACCTTGCTGGCAGATAGGACTGCGGACGAATCGATCTGCGTGGCGTGACAAACCAGAAGGAGCGCGGGTTCAAAAAAGGCGAGGCATGCTGATGTGCTTCCAACAACGACACGAGTGGCACTTCCGCTAACCTCGCATGCCTCCCCTTGGCTCAGCGCCATTCCCTTCTGGCAGGCCTGCAGGCCAGGAACAGACTCGGATGTCGTCTCGGCCTTGGCGTCCCCTTCTTGCGCGGCAGCCGTGTTTACGAGGCCAATAGGCTGGATTGTCGCCGCACAACTAAGAAATACGGCCAGCAAGAATACCACGGCCATCTTCGACTTCCGCAAGTACATTTCGATGTTCATCATTCGTGTCTCCGTAAAGTTTCAGATTGATGTGAGCGTCCGACTGAATGCGGGCCGGTATTGCTTGCGGTCATGGTTTGTCGGTTTCGGTCTGACGGCTATGGAGATGGTGGGCATACTGGTTATCCACGCGCGAGTTGGGGAACCTTGCACGGGACGTGACCATCCAAGACCAGAAGATCTTCTGCTATGTGTCGCTGACTTTCGGGATCCGCACTCTGCACAGATGACCTGGCCCCGATGTTTGTACCACCCGTTATGTTAGTCCGACAGGCAGCGGAGGAGGGTCGGCAGGCATGAGGGCCTCAGGCGCCGGCGGCCGGTAGCCCAGGGAGTTGTGTGCGGCCTGACCCAGTTATAAGTCCGGTTGCAAGTCCGCCTGTGCCGCTCCGTCAGCACACGCACCGCCAGCAACGTATAAAAGACCTCCCTGTCCAGCAGCTCGTCCCTCAGCTTCCCGTTGAAACTCTCGATGTAGCCGTTCTCCCACGGTGACCCAGGCTCGATGTCGAGCGTCCTTGCTCCGACAACCCTAAGAGCTTCTTCACGAGGTCGACACACTGGCGACGACGCGAAGGGCTCTGACGTTTCCCTCAGACGCCTCGCTCAGTATCTGGTTGTCCAGCGTCAGGTCCGCCACCGTTATCCAGCCAATCGTCCATGCGATGTTTGAACTGTTGTAGAGTGATGGAGACGAATATGTAGAAAGTCACACAATACAATGTGCCGGAATCCCATAATGGTGTTGTATAGTCACGGAAATGAACCCCTCTTGTGGGCCAGAGAATTCATCTTCCTAATTATACACTTTTGTCTATGTCATCGCCGTGACAATGTGAATTCTACGGTAACATTTCCGTGTCAACTTTCACTGAGAGGTACATTCATTGCCAAGTGGACCAGGATCGTATC
Organism: Caldilineaceae bacterium; assembly: GCA_958295845.1. Taxonomy (GTDB): domain Bacteria; phylum Chloroflexota; class Anaerolineae; order Caldilineales; family Caldilineaceae; genus Bin5. Next base: position 295,390 of record OY282376.1, on the reverse strand, counting down.
AACTCCGATTTTGTCTGCCACCGGAGCTTGGTCAGACGTGGCCCAGATCCCAGGTCGGCAGTCAGAAGGACTTAGTAATATGCATTAAAACGAAAGTGGGGACCTGGACACCGTAATCCAGGAAGTGCTCGACAGCGTGCGGTCTTTGACCGGCGTTTCTTCGGCCAGTTGAGGCAGGTTCAGGGTGACCGGGGCGGGGGATGCTGCTGCGCCGGTACCCGGGAGAGGTCAGGGCGATCGAGACGCCCGGCGAGTGGCTGTCTGATGAGGACACACCGGAGGATTGGCGGATGGCGTAGGATAGCGGTTGGTGACCGCGACCATTGTTGACGGGAATTGTATTTTTTGTGATCCTTCCTTCGCAGTGTCGGAGGAAAAGTGTCGACGTTTCATCAGCGGAATCAGGTCCACGAGGGAGGGTACCCACAAGGGGGACACCTACAGGCACGATATTGGCGGGCAGCCGCCACCTTGGACGGGACGCACCGCTGGAATTACGGCGTATGGTGGGTGAGGCGTGTTTTTTGGAGGGGGGCGTTGCGGGGGGTGTCCCCCCGCACAAGGGAGGCCGCTTGCGGCCGACCGCCCAGAAAGCCACGCGTCTGGTTGATGACGGCTTTCTTTCCGGTGAGGTGGAGATAGACGAGACCTGCATCGGAGTAGACGAGCGCAACAGGCGCAGGGACTAAGGTATGATGACAACAGACGGAAAGACAACATTTGCCGCGAGACCCGGCCTGTGGATCGACCGGGCGCGCAAAGGGGGCGGGCCGGCCTTCCTCGTCGGCGATATCGACCGCCTCTACCGCACGCGTGAAGGGTAGACGGAGTGGGCCAAGCGGGCCCCGGTGAAGCTACTCGAGGACTGGCCGGTAATGAGCAAGCAGGCGGAAGCGCAGGTATTCGAACGCATCCAGCAGGATGTGAAGGCAGCCATTGACGACGCGGTAGCCTTCGCCCTCGGGGCGGCATTTCCCAGTGAAAGCGAGGTGGAGCGGCATGTCTACGCTTGAGAACGGTATCCGTTACAGCCCGGCCATCCACGCGCCGGGGGAACGTCAGATTACCTTCGGTCAGGCCATTCACGAAGCTGTTGACGAGGAGATGGCCCGCGACGAGCGCGTCTTCGCCATCGGAGAAGATATTGCCGTGGCTGGCTCGGTATTCAAAGTGTTTGTCGGCCTGTATGAAAAGTTCGGCCCGGAGCGGGTGATCGATTCGCCGATTTCGGAGGCGGGTATTGCCGGCATCGGTGTGGGCGCGGCCATCACCGGTATGCGGCCCATTGTGGACATCATGTTCTGCGACTTTGCTACCCTGGTGATGGACCAGTTGGTCAACCAGGCGGCCAAGACCCACTACATGTCCGGCGGCAAGCTGAAGGTTCCCATGGTCTTGCGGACGACCATGGGGGCCGGTAGCCGCACTGCCGCCCAGCACAGCCAGTCACTGCATGCGCTCTTCAGCCACATTCCCGGCCTGAAGGTAGCGATACCGGCCACGCCATACGACGCCAAGGGGCTGATGAAAAGCGCCATCCGCGACGATAATCCGGTCGTGATTTTTGAAGACAGGGCGCTCTTTCAACAGGAGGGGCCGGTGCCGGAGGAGGAGTATACCCTCCCGTTGGGCCAGGCGGACGTCAAGCGAACAGGCGACGACATCACAATCGTCGCGACCAGTTCAATGGTGTACGTTGCCTTGGAAGCGGCCGATCAGCTGGCCGCGGCCGGCATCAGCGCAGAGCTGATCGATCCCCGCACGACGTCCCCTCTGGACGCTGAGACACTGATTCAGTCCGCCCGAAAGACCAGCCGGGCGCTTGTGGTCGACGAGGGCTACCGGCAGTATGGCGTCACCGGGGAAATTGCCTCAGTCATCGCCGATGGCGCATTCTACTATCTCGACGCCCCGGTAAAGCGCATCGGCGCCATGAGCGTGCCGGTACCGTTCTCGCCGGCGATGGAGGACCGGACGATCCCCAACACCGACTATGTGGTCGAGACGGCCAAGGCCATGTGCGGGAGGGGATGAAATGCGCAGACACGGTCGGAACTGCAGTTTTTAGTTTTCAGTTCTTAGTTTTCAGTGGAACACCAGTCGCCAGGGGAACACCGGAGATTAGCGGTCGATGGTCGGTGGGTTGAGGCGGCAAGAGGGGGAGGTGACACTGTTGGCTAGACACGTTGCTGGGGGAGAGTAAACAAGGTGGCTAGCCAGGGCGGGGCGTTGCGGGGGCGCAGCCCCTGCACAAGGGAGGCCGCTTGCGGCCGACCGCCCATAAAAGAGCAGAGAGTTGAGAGAGTACCTTTACTCGCCTCATTCAGGATCGCGAGTTAGTTATGGCTGAGTAGTTTCCGCTAAAGCCATATCTGGTGTGCGGGTTTCCCCATTCGGATATATGCGGATCGCAGCCTTACCACAACGCCCCGCAGCTTTTCGCATCAGTTCTTGATGAGCCAGCACTACGCTATTTCAGGCGTCAAGCAGCCGAACAGCCAGATTTCCCACCCCGACCGACCACGCGCCTGGCGGGCCTGGACCTCACCCCGAAAATGCCGGCAGCACCTCCTGCACCAACAGTTCCGCGCACCGCTTCTCCTCATCATCGGTTGCATCCACGGTCGGGCCCAGCACCACTATCCTGTCTATCCCCAGGTCGATGACCTCCTGGATCCGTCTGATGCACGTTTCCGGTGGACCGACAATCGCAAATTGGTCCACGAACTCCGCGGGGGGAACAACCGATACGGTGCGGTCCCGCATGTTGTACTCCTTGTGCAGGTTCGTCAGAGCTTCCTTCTCCGCCTGCGTTACCGGCCCATGCGTCTTCCCGTGCATCACCGAAAACCGCACGAATGTGTCCAGGAATTGGACCATCTCCCGGGCCGCCTCCACCTGCGGATGGCACACGATGTTCAGATACGCGCCGTACCGGATTCCGTCCGGCTCCAGCCCTGCCTCACGACGCGCGGTTCGGGCCTGCTCCAATCCCCACCCCAGCCGCCCAAGGTCTGCCCCCAACGCCAACATGACAATGTCGGCGTGTCTCGCCGCGGTTCCGATCACCCTCGGCCCGCTCGCTGCAACGGCCACGGGCACCTTCTTGTCGCGGGGTTCGAGCCATCTGAGCCTGCTGTCGGCGGGGGCGTCCGCCAGCTTCAGCGTATCAGCGCGAGGGGCCATGTCGCGCCAGTATGGCAGGTCATCGAAGGCTACGCTACCTCCCTTCAGGTAGGCCTGCAGGGCTTTCAGGTAGCTGTCCATTACGCTGACGTAGGCGGGAGCGTGTCCGACGAACGCCAGCGCCGAATCCCCCCGCCCGATTCCCAGCGCCGCTCGCCCCTCCGACGCCTCTTGAATGCTCGCAATCGCCCCCGCTGTCACCGCCGGGTGGCGGGTCACCGGGTTCGTCACATCCGTGCTCAGCTGGATCCGCTCCGTATTACAAGCAGCCAACGCCAGAGCAACGTAAATGTCTCCGCACAGGTTCTGATTATCAAGAATCCCGATGCCATGCCAGCCCGCTTCCTCCGCCCTCTTGGCATATTCCGCCATTTTGCGCGTACGGGGCCGGACGGCCGTTATAACCTCCACTTGGCTTTTTGTGACACTTGGCAAGGCTAGACTCCTTTGTCAACTGAACCTTCCGATTGCCGAGGTTGCCCTGAAAGGCGGAGTTTTTGGTACGGGGGACACGTTGGTGGGCCTGCGGGGACTCGAACCACGGTCCCCTACGTTATCAGCGCTGTGCTCTAACCGTCTGCGCTACAGGCCCTTCCGTCACCTTGTAGGCCATCCTCTGAATTACTTTTCCTATTTCTAACTAATTCACTTGAGGAACCAATTCAATTCATTGAAATATTCTTCGTTCTCCTACTATATCCATCCCCGCTAAATCGTGCAAACATTAATAGCCCATCAGTATGGTGATGCGTTAGTGGTGAGTGGTGAGTGGGCTTTTTGCTTAGGGGGATTGAGGGCTGTGGCTTGGTTGCTGCCTGCGTTTCTTAATTCGCGAAAGGGCGCGCAGAATCACGTTGACACCTTGAATGCTTTGATCCACGTAGGGGCGTGGAGAACGGCTTATTTGAGGGGGTAGAGGCAGCGCTTTACGAATCGCTGGAGTTCGACGCTTCGTCGGCGCGCCATGCTTCGCTGATCAGGCGAAAGATATCGGTCTCGGTAACGATGCCGATGGGCAGGTATTTTCCGCCGCTGCCGTCGGCCGCCTGGACCACGGGGACGCCGCCGATCTTGGTCTCCATCAACTTCTCCACCAACTGGCCGACTGATGCTTCCGGCCCGACCGCAACTACGTCGGAGGTCATCACATCCCGCACCGTCAGCCACACCTCGTCAAGGCCCGGATCGTAGCGGCTGGCCACGCTTTCGGCCGTTTCCGCCTCCAGAACATCGGCGTCCGTGACGATCCCGCACATGTAGCCGTCGCCGTCGATGACAATGATGCGGCGCACATTGTTTTCCTCCATCATCCCCGCGGCATCCACGGCCAGCGCATCCGGATCAATCGTGATTACCGGCGCGCTCATGATTTCGCTTACCAATCTGAGGTGCATTGATGACTCCATGATACGGTGACCAGTCACCCGCCCCAGAGTGAGGGCAGAACCGGCCACGAGACAGAGGCCAATCTAGGAAGAGTGCTCAACGACATAGCGCAATACGTCGGTCGTGGTGAAAATGCCAACGACTTTGCGTTCTACAACCACAGGCAGACCGCCGATCCTGCAGTCCAGCATCAGACGGCAGGCGACGTCAATCGAGCTGTCCGGCGCAACGGTAACCGGATCGGTGGTCATGGCGTCGCTGACAGGCAGCTTCGCCCAGAAATAGTTGATCTCGAACAGGCTCAGCGTGGTGACACTGGACGGGGCCGCCTGGCGCAGATCACCGAAGCTGACGATGCCGATGAGATGGCCGTCGTCATCCACGACGGGCAGACGGCGGCAGTGGTATTCCGCCATGAGGTCGCGGGCGTCTGCCAGGGAGTCCTCATTGTGGCAGGTATGCGGATTCGGCGTCATCCAGTGCTTCACCTGGCTGCTATTGGACCCCATCGGCGCCTCCATACTAACAGTTCGCTTTCATCAAATGGCTTCTCGCCGCTGGATACGGTCGATCGCAGTCCGCATTTCCGACAGCAAAGCCCCGCTGTGGGGGCCGGTCGCACAGAAGGACAGCCTCCGCTCGGAACCGCTACCGTCCATTGTGCGCGGTCGATCGTTGGTTGCTTCATACGGCTGCCGCGTCTGATCGGAGTCCACTGAAGTCTGTCCGTCTACGCCGCTGTCGAAGCGGACCGTAAGCCGGTCGGCCGGCAGCAACGCGCCGAGGCGGTCAGCCCATTCTATAACAACGACATGGCGCATGGGGGCAGTGTGCGGCGGGCGCGTGCGGTCGTCGAAAGACTCCTCCTCGACGATGTCGAGAATCTCATCCAGGCCCAATCCGTACATCTCGCCGGCCATGGACTCGCTGTCGGCGGACAGCCGGTAACTATCCACGTGGAACAGACGCACGTCTTCTGTCGCGGCGGTATATTCGTTGATCAGGGTGAATGTAGGGCTGGTAATGCGCGCCTTCAGGCCCAGTCCTCTGGCCAGACCCTGCACAAAGGTCGTCTTGCCCGCGCCCAGATCGCCCACCAGACCGATCACCGCGCCGGCGGTTCGCGGCCGCTCGCCGACGGCTGGCGGTTGCGGTAAACGGATCGCCCGCCCCAGCAGTTCGCCGAGATTTTGAGTTTCCAGTGGAGAGGAGGATAAGATCGGGAAGCGGAAGTGATCGTTCACCCAATTGATCCCTGACAAGTCCGCCGCCTGTCACGGGACTGAGATGTCCGGCGGCCCGAAATCGGGGGGCCCATAGGAACTGATACCCTCACCTTTGCGATTGTACCCCCCACTTTGCCGCAAAGGCAAATGCAGGAATTATTGTGTTCCTGTTACAATAAAGGATAGCAGTTCGTGGAAAGCATACATATTCGGACACCAGCGACCGGTCACCAGTCACTGCAACCATGCTGTCAAGATCACCTTTACGCCGCCTCCTCGTGGTCGGCATCCTCATCGCGTCACTCGGCGTATTAGTCGACGTGATCGGCCCGCGTTTGGCGCCGTGGTTGACGCTTGCCCCGCAGAACGTTGATGGGGGCAGTCTGCCGGGTGACATAAAACTCTCCGGCTCCCCCATCTTACAGACCTTATCCATCGAGGGAGAGGTTGTGTTGGAACGCGCCGGCTCCCATTTCGGCAGACCCCGCATCAGCCCTGACGGCACCCTGATGGCGATAACGGTCGTGCCCACGGGAACAGAGACGATCGGGCTGGCGGAGATTTATGTGATCGAGCGCGCCACCGGACGCGTGCGCGAACGCATCCCCGGTCACAACCCGCGCTGGCAGACGGGACGCAGCAACCGGCTGCGCTTCGATCAACTGGAAGCCAACGGGATTCGATCCGCTCTGTACGACACCAGCGACAGATCGATCATACGCGAAGACAACCTGCAGCCGGACGACAATCCAGAGGGCGTGGATGCTGAATCTGTGGAAGCTGCGTCGCTGACCTACCCGGCGACGATCCGTGTGGCCCATCATCCGGAAAACGGCTGCCGCAACGTTCCCGACTGGCAAGTGGACGTGATCCCATTCGAAGAGTATGTGGCCCGCTCCGTCCCCGCGGAGGTGCCGATCTCCTGGCCACAGGAAGCGCTGGCCGCGCAGGCCATCGCCACCCGCACCTATGCCTGGTACCAGATCCGGCGCAACCGGCGCTACTATGACGTGACCGACTGGGCCAATTTCCAGATGATGTGCAACAACCGTTTCGCTGCCTCGGACACGGCGGTCAGCAGTACGGCCGGCCAGTACCTGGCTTACTCGGGCGACAGCACGAGGGCGCCGATCATCGCCATGTACAGCGCCAAGAACAGCCACCCGACGCTCACCAACCCGGCGGTCCCCTATCTGCAGGCGGTGCCGGACGAGACCGGCCTGGGTGAAGTTCGCTGGGGCCACGGCTACGGCCTCAGCCAGTGGGGCGGCGTCCGGCGGGCCAAGGCCGGCCAGACCTATCGCCAGATTCTCGGCCACTACTACACGGACGTCACCTTACAGAATGCCAGCCAGCCGACACAGGCGATCGGCGGGCTGATCGGCCTGTCCCTGAAGGGCTATTTCCCAGCCGGCGGTCTGCGCTGGGACGCGCTCGTGCCCGCGGAGCCCTTGTCGGGCACGGTCGACCTCGACCCGGGCCCGGACTCCCTGCCGATCCGCGGTGTCTGGCTGCGCAGCGCCGATATCACAAGCGGCAGTACAATCACAGCTTCCCTGACGCTCAGCAACGCGTTGCAGGAGCAGAAAGCGCTGCAGGTAGACTGGGACCCGCCCTCTGCGCCGACATTCGAGGCGCCGTCAGCGGTGGAGGTGCAGCGGGCCACGCTCACGCTCGCCGTCCCGGAAACGGACGCGCTGATCGGCCTGAGCAACAACTGGGTCTGGCAGGGGGAAGACCTCTACAGCACCACCGGGGAGGCTGTGGACGATGCCGAGGCCGACGGCAATCGCGCCGTGGAAGCGCGCGCCGATGACCATGAGCTGGGCTGGTGGTACGGTCCTTACGCAACCGACATCCCCCACAATGCCACCTACCGCGTGCTTTTCCGCCTGCGCCGCGGTGAACCTGACGACGACGATGACGACAATGTGCTGCCTGACGAGCCCATCGCCCATCTGGACGTGACCGACAAGGGGGGGACTTTGCGCCTGGGTTTGCGCGACATCTGGGCGAGTGACTTCACCGACGCGAACGAATACGTCGAGATTCCCGTCGATTTTCATCTGTTTAACCCGGTCGAAGGGATCGAGTTCCGCGTGAAATGGTTCGGGGATGTGGACCTGGCCCTGGACCGGGTACAGCTGTGGCAGTGGCAAGACATATCGTCAAGAACGACGATCGATTGGCCGCTTCCCAATAGCGGTGTATCAACGGTTTCCGCGATCGCATTCGATAGCGCCAAAAATGCGAGCCCGGTCGTCACCAAACAGATCGAGTTCGGCAGCGAACAGCCGCCTGTGTTCGGCGATTTGGAGCACGTGCAGGGCTGGTGGACGAGACTGCCTGTCCTGATTTCGGTCCCTGTGCAGGACTTTAACAGCGGGTTGGATTCAACCAGCGGACAGTTGCTGCTGGACGACGAGGAGAAGAGCGCCGTTTTCAGCCAGCCCAACGACCCCCAGGCCGCGCAGAAGCTGTCAGCGTCCCTGACCGACCTCGCTGACGGCACCTACACTGTGCGCTTTCGGGCCAAAGATCGCTCCGGGTTGCAAGGGGAAAGCAGTTCCGGCCAGCTGCGCGTCGACCGGACCGCGCCGACTGTTGAGGCCCAGGCCGTGCAGTTGACATCCGACACCACGAACGAAGGGGGCGGCGGCTCTACCGGACAGCAGGATTCTTCGGCTACGCCCTCTGTCAGCGCGCGCGGGCTGTTCAGCGGAACCGTCCAAGTCACCCTGGAAGCCGCAGACGCCACCAGCGGCGTCTGGGGAATCGCCTATGTCCTCAACGACGGGCCGGTCGAAATTTACGGCGAGCCGTTCACAATCTCGGAGGACGGCATTCACAATGTCCGCTACTGGGCAAAGGACAATGCCGGCAACTATTCGAGCAGCCAGCGGCTGCGCGTCTGGGTACGCAGCGGCAATTCAACCGGCGACGATTCAACCAGCAACGATTCAACCAGCGAAAGTACGCTCAGCGGTAGCGCACCCAGCGGTAGCACACCCAGTAGCAGTGCTCGCAACGACGGGGCAGCCGTAGTCAGCTATTTGTATCATGTGTTCATCCCGGGCCTGAAGCAGGACGAATAGGGCGCGGGCCTCCCGCTTCCTCTGCGGTCGGCGGCGCCGGCGTCGGCGTCTCAGATGTCGCTAGATGTCGCTGGCCACGATCCATTGCAGGAGCTGATCACCGTGCTCCTTGACCAGGGCGGTGGCCCGTTCAGAGTCGGCGGCTTCGGCGCGTATTTCGAAGAGAGGCTGTTCGGGGTTGGGGCCGATGTGGACCCACTCCTCGGCCCCGAAGTGGATCTTCAGACCATCGATCGTGACGACGCCATCCCCCTGATAGCTCTGATTGAGGAGGCGCATGACCGTTCCTTTTGCTTCCCACGGGCAGTCAACCCGGTGGTGCGCCATAAAGAAATGAGGCAGGCCGGCCACGATTTCACTGACCGCTGCCTGGCGCAGGCCCAGGTATTCGAGCAGCCGCACGGTCGCCAGCAGCCCGTCAGAAACCGGCTGCAGATCGGGGAAAATGAAGTGGCCCGCTCCATCGGTTGCGAACAACACATCCTCGCTCGCCGCCCGCATCAGGTCCCGCAGATCGTTCTGTGTGGAAACGATCTGACCGCCGTACCGGTTCACGACCGTCTCGAAGGCGCGCGGCAACACCGCGGGCAGGGCGACCCTGGCGCCGGGATTGGCGTGCATGGCCAGCTCCAACAGGAGTAACGCCGCCGTCAGATCGTCCAGCACGACCCCTTTCTCATCGATAAGAAAGACCCTTTCGCCGTCGACGTCCAGTTTTACGCCGACACCGGCACTGAGGACGCCCATGATTTTGGCCATATGCTGAAGTTGATGACGGAACTGATCGCGCAGCGCGCCCAGCATCGGTCCATTCAAGGGCAGGTAGTCGACTTCGAGGAGGTTGAGAATGGTCGACAGCGTATCGCCGCAGAGGCCGTGGGAGGTGTCGACAACGATCTGAGGATGGACGTGGGGGCCGGCGGCGCGGACGCTTTCCTGGTCAACGCTGGCGAGAAAACTCTCGAGATAGCCTTCGGTGGGGTCGGCAGGATAGTCGATCTGCCCGACTTCGTCGAGGAAGGCGCGGCGGAAGTCTTCGCGCGAGAAGCTGCGTTCGACGGAGCGTTCGGAGGCCCGGCTCTGATCGAGGCCCTGGTTGTTCATGAACCGGATGTCGACGGCACGCTGGTCCAGGGGGCTGAGGCGAACGTGCACGCCGGCCGCGGCAGCGGGGTGCGTGCGGATGAAATGACGCGCGACCGGTACGGGCACCTCGCCGAGATCCCAGACGTCGACGCCGGCGCTGGAGAGGCCGCTCATCAGGGCGCGTATCAGCATGCGGGAACTGCGGTGTGAGTCCCGGTTGATGACGACGTAGCTGCCGCGCGGGAGGTTGGCGCCAAGACTGCTGCCGAGCTTGGCGGCGAATTCGGGTGTAATATCAACATTGACAACGCCGCTGACGCCGGCCCTGCCGAAAAGGGAGCGGCGGCCGCGGCTGCCCCAGATGATGCTCTCCCGCACCACCGCGCCCGGCTCAATGCGCTTGTTCGGCCACAGTTTCACGTCGGGGTGCACAACACAGTTCTCGTCCAGCACACAGTTGTCGCCGATGACGACGTCCTCATAGGCGATCGTGCCGCTTTTGAGACTGCACTGGCGGCACACGATCGCCCCCAACAGCTCGCAGGTCTCCCCAATGTAGGTGTTGCGCCAGACGACGCAGTTCTCCAGGCGGCTATAGCGGTCGACGATGGTGTAGTCGCGGACCACGCACGGCCCCTGTATCGTCACGCCCTCCTTGATTTTGACGGCGTTGCCGAGATAGACCGGCCCGATAATCTGTGCATCGGGGGCAATCTCCACGTCGGCGCCCAGGATCAGGTCGCCGCGCGGGCGCGCGCCTGCGGGCAGGGGCCCATTTCGCCCGCCGTCCGCCTCCGGATTGGATGGTTCACCAGCTTCGGCCGGCGCGGTTGCGCCGAGGGGCTGGGGCAGCCAGACTTTGCCGCTGATCAGGTCGGCGCTGGCGCGCATGTATTCGTTGATCGTGCCGACATCACACCAGTAGCCCTCGGCCACGTAGGCCTGCAGCTGCTGCCCCCGTTGCAGGAGATCGGGGAAAAGCTCGGTGGAAAAGTCATAGGCGGCGCCATCGGGGATATAGTCCAGTACGGCCGGTTCGAGCACATAGATGCCGGTGTTCACCCGGTCTGAGCGGACGGTGCTCCAATCCGGTTTTTCGAGAAACTGGGTGATGCGGCCGTCTTCGTCGCTGACGACTGCGCCGTATTCGAGGGGGTTGGGAACGTGATAGACGGCGAGCGTGGCGAGGGCGCCGACGGTGAGATGGTGCTGGACGGCGGCCTGGAGGTTGAAGTCGGTCAGGGCGTCGCCGCTGACAACGAGAAAAGTTTCGTTGAGATGGGCGGCGGCGTTCTTGACACCGCCGGCGGTGCCGAGAGGCATCTCCTCGACGACATAGGTGATATTGAGACCGAGGGCGCTGCCGTCACCGTAGAAGTCCTGGATCACGGAGGGCAGATACTGGAGCGTAATGACGATCTCGGTAATGCCGTGATATTTGAGCAACTCCAGAATATGACCGAGGACCGGCTTGTCAACCAGGGGGACCATCGGCTTGGGGCGCCCAATCGTCAGGGGGCGCAAGCGGGAGCCTTCACCGCCGGCCATGACTACGGCTTTCATAATCTGTATCCAGTGACCGTTGGTCAGTGGTCAGTGGCTAGTGGGCTTCGCTGGCCACTGGTAAAGGGTAACTGGCCGCTGCCGCTATATGGGCGGCCAGGGATAGTTTCGCTGGTGAATCGGTGGCGATGGATACTGGCGGGAGAAGAGCAGTTCATGGATGCGTTGGCGCAGGGCATCCAGTTCAGGGGCGCTGAGAAGCAGGCCCAGCGTGCTGTGCACCGGATCGGTGTCGATAAGTTGCTGAAGCGACGTCAGGTCGGCGAGCAGCTCTTCCTCGATAGTTTCTCCGGCAAACTCCCAGATAACGGTACGCAGCTTATATTGATGATGGAAGCAGATGCCGTGGTCGATGGCCCACATATGCGCCCGCGCCGGTTTCCCCCAGCCGCCTTCGACAGAAAATCGCCGGTCATGTCCGTAAAGACAGTGGCCGGCCTTGCGGTCGGCGTTGTTGATGAGGTAGTCGAACAGTGTGAGGCGGCGCAAGGCGGGGGCATAGAGGGCGTCCTCGCGCATATTGAAGTAGTGTATGTCCGGATCGCATTCGATGAAAAACTGGATGCTACCCGGCCCGCGCGGCCCGTCGCGCAGGACGGTGGGCGGCACGAGATGCCAGCCGAGGGCTTCGCTGACGATAAAGGCGGCTGTCTCGCGCTGGCAGAGGGTACCCACCGGGAAATCCCAAAGTGGATTTTCGCCGCGGCGCGGTTTGTAGACGGCCGGAATCTCGTGCTGATGGTGGTGGACGGTTGCCAGAAAGGCGTAGTTGGAGCTGTAGGGCAGGAGCCCTTTCTCTTCGATTCTCCCTTCTGCCAGTGCGCTCAATATCTCCCTGCCGGCTGTCGCGGCCGGACCGCCGCGCCCGTCTTGATCTGCGTCGCGGCTGTTGTCTTCACTGTGCACCCGCTGTTCGATCGTCTTGTCGTTGTCCATCATCAGGCATTGGATGGTGGATAATGGTCAGTAACTGCCTCTGCCGTACACTATCCACTGACCACTGTCCCCTAACCTCTGGTGTTTCTAAACAGACAGCGGAAATGCGTGGCCGTTCGTGCGCGGGCAGAAGTGGCCGTCCGGCTCGATGACGCGCCCACACAGGGGACAGTCCGGCCTACCGGCGGCCACGACCTGCAGGGCATGTTCGCTCAAGGAACGCATCTGCGCCCGGGTTGCATAGAAGCGGGCCTTCTGATCGTCGACCTCATCTTCGACCGTTTCAGGACCAGGCGGGTCGGGTAGGTCGGGTGGACCGGGCGGGCCGGCATCCAGGTCCTCCTCTATCTGATCGGCATCCGGTATAGCCTGTGCGATCAGGACCATCAGGTCCTGCCGTTCATCGTATCCCAGCCCGAGTTGTCCGACGCGAAAGGCCGGCTCCAGCGGTTCGCGCAAGCTGGGCGCGGCGGTCTCTTCCTCGACGCTTGGCAGGTCGGCGCGTTCCTTTTCCAGCTCCTCCAACAGCTGCAGAATCGAGGTTGCGAGAGCGGCCACCTGCTCTTTCTCCATGATCAATGTGGCCATATCGCCGCCATGGCGGGCCTGTAGAAAGAAGGTACGCTGACCGGGACGCCCGACCGCGTCGGCGACGATTGCGCTAACTGGATTGAAGTCGAAGGTAAACTGTGATTCCATATGCCTCTGACAGGTGAACGGTAGCAGGTGCGGTTGCCGGCGTGCAGGTTGCCGGCGTGCAGGTTGTCTGCCAGCAGAATGTCTGCAGTCCCAAAGTGCGGCCGGCGGGACCTGTTGACGTCAACTTGCTTGTCGGTTCTTCATTCTAACTTTATCACAGGAAAACCACCGCTGTCATTCATGGCCAGGATGCTTGGCCCAAAACGATGGAAGGCGACGACGCTGATCGATGCGGTGCTGATCTGGATGCGCTGGAAAAGATCGAGCGGCGTGCCCAGGTAGTAGGCCAGGGTCGTGCGCAGGACGTCGCCGTGGGCATAGACGGCAATGACCTCGCCGGCGTGCTCTGTGCGGATGCGCTCCAGAGTTGTGATGACACGGTTCTGCACCTCTCGCAGCGTTTCGCCCCCGGGGAAGCGGAAGCCGCCCGGATAGATCTGCACCAGCCGCCACTCCGGCCGCTTGCCCAGCTCCTTCAGCTCGCCCCCGCGCCATTCACCGTAATCGACCTCCAGGATGCCCGGCTCGACCGTGACGGGCAGGTTCAGCGCCGCGGCCAGCGGTTGTGCCGTCTCCAGACAACGCAGCAGCGGGCTGGAGTAGACGGTGGAAAAGGGCTGAACCTTGAGACGCTCGGCAACCTGTTCGGCCTGCTCCCTTCCCTTTTCGTTAAGAGATACGGAGGGTGTGCGTCCGGCCAGCGCGCCCCGTTCAGTCCATTCGTTTTCACCGTGGCGAATCAGGAAGAGATAGGTAGGGCGCGGCTGTTTTTCCTTTTCGCCTTCGTCGCCGGCCTGGCCTTCCGCCTCGTCATCCGCTGCGTCCGGCTCCTCTGCTGGTACACTTTTTTCCTCGATCAAACCTGTTTCTCTCCCCCAAGGGATGGGTTTCTGCTTGTGTGGGTCAGTTGCGTTGTCATTGTAACCGTGATCCGGCGCTGTGTAAATGCAGGAAATGGATTGGGGGCGATGATTCTCATTTTGGGCAAGGCCCGATAGCCAGTGGCGACCATGCGGCCAGGCGCGTCATCCTATGGAGCAGGCGTGTGTCCGGCTTGACCGTTTGGGGATGCAGCATAGAAAGGTGCATAGAGACCCGGTTTTGCGTCAGAGGAGGTAACGCACTTGATCCAGATCACGGTCAGAGGACTTGACGACGAGCTGAGCGCCTGCCTGCTCCGCCTGGCAAAGCGAGAGGGACTCTCTCTGAACCAGGCCGCGCTCAGGCTGCTGCGGAGAGGAGCCGGCCTGGCGGAAGGTCCTGGCCAGGGGGATACCGTGGGTGATTCATTTGACCGGCTGATAGGGAGTTGGACCCAGGCGGATGCGGACGAGATGGAGGCCGCGCTCAAGGAATTCGAGACCGTTGACGTGACGGCTTGGCGATGACGGTTCTGCTGGACGCCAGCGCGCACGCTCTGCTCAGGCGGGGACATGGGGAGGTTGCGGCGTTGGAGCGGAGGGCCGGCCGATTGCGACCAACGACGTCTGGATAGCGGCCCACGCCATGGAAACCGGCGCAGACCTGGTTTCGGCGGACGGTCACACGGAAACCCGCGTTATGCCAACTGGCCTGTCCCCGTTCGAAAGTTCCCGATGGAAACATACCGAAGACAGGAAGGGTTACGGTTCTTCATCCAATATCCTCTTCAACGGCCAGAATGCTTGTGTACCATCGCGAACCAGATCGTTGATCAAACCATCCGTTCCTGCTTTTGTAGCGGGATTGCGGTAAAGTATTTCGAACGTCTCGATCCACTGATTGTCCGAATCCCAAAGCCACAATGCTCTCTGGTTCTTGCCGTGAACGCCCCCTTCATGCAGATACAGCCGCGCAATCTCAAAGGTATCCTCTGGCGCCGCCTGCGCCAGCCGCGGGCTCGCCTTGACGAGTTCATTACCCCACTCTACGAAGCCGTCCGCCATTTCAAGGGTTTCCCTCACTCGCCGCGCAAGCCAGATGAGCTCGAAAATCCCCTTGTCCAGGTTGATCCAGAGACCAAATTCCTTGTACACTTCCCGCCTTTCATCTCTCTGGAGCAGCCAGTCCCAGAAATCCCTCAACCGACTCTTGACTTCCCGGCTGAATTCAAAGGATTCCTCGGCTTTATTTCGGGATATGAATGAGCGCCCAATAAAATTGATAAAGTGGGCATGTTGCTTCGGACTGTCATTCTTCCAGAACGCCTTAAATAGTTGATGATCGAACCCGAACTCTTCGTAGTGCATGAAGGCAAGCGCAAGATGCTGTGCAATTCCTTCATCCGGTTTCTTGAAATGTCTCTGCTCAGGAGGAAAATCGCCTTCTGTCAGGTCCAGCGCTCGTTGATAGAGGTTCTGGATTTCAGGCTCAGAGAACAGCGCACTGTAAAGACGATTGGCGAGATATCCCTCCCATGCGGCCGTGTAGAGATGCCTCTGGGCTGGCTCTTGATCAAAAATTCGCGGCAGAAGCTTTCGAATCCAATCCCAGTCTCCAAAGTAAAAACTTGGCAGGTAGTGTCCGTACAGAAACATGAGCGCGCGTGTATTTTCCTCCTGCAACACGCTCTCGTATAGCGCTTTGACATCATCGAAAATCCGTACTTCGGCGTCAATATGAAATCTTTTGCCATCCTGAAAGACAAACTGCACAAATGCCTGGAAAGCTCTGCCGCGCACGGAGTTGATGGCCATAGTGAAAGGATCGATGACGCTGTAGTTCGTATCATTGGACGATCCAACTAGGGACGGCGCGGTTTCGACCTGTTCGTCTGCCGGGGACGGATCAGGGTATGACAGCAGATAACCTGTAATCTCCAGTATGCGGTCGCGATGTTTGCCAAAATCGACCGGCGTCAAACCATCCTGTTCAACGAGCAACTCGCGAAGAACATCGGCCATTGCCGAGTGAACCGCATCCCAGTTGGCAAGCCAAGAAGAAGCGTACAAGCCGGTAAGCTCCCGTGGCCCTCTCTCAAGTCGGACTCTCTCGCCTAAGTCCTTCATGGTAGTGAACAGTTCGATCACGCCATCCCATTCGACCTCTGACGCGTCTGCTCTATCATTCTTTATCGCTTCCTGGATCCCCATCAGATATGAGTAGGTGTAATGTTGATCATGTACACCGCGCTCGAAGAACAGGCCGGCGCTCTCGACGTACTCGGACAGCCGTACAGGAATGTCGTCTTTCAGGAGATCGTCCATGCCTTGGGCATTCAAGGGATTGTAGAAGTCAGCCTGACTGTTCTGAGCATTCAGTTCCTCGGGCGTCCACTCCTTGCGGAGTTTCCCGGCTATCTCGACGACGGTCAGACGCCCGAATTCTTCTTGTGTAATTGGGCCTCGCGGCGATATGAACCTTCCTTGCCCGACGACTATGTCCGGGCGCGGTTCATAGTCCGGATCAAGCTGGAAACCTGCTTCCTCCACCTGTTTCTTCAA
Source organism: Caldilineaceae bacterium (assembly GCA_958295845.1). Classification (GTDB taxonomy): domain Bacteria; phylum Chloroflexota; class Anaerolineae; order Caldilineales; family Caldilineaceae; genus Bin5. Next base: position 278,791 of record OY282376.1, on the reverse strand, counting down.
CGCAGGTTTCTCGTTGAGGTAGGGCAGAATCATCGAAAGTAGACGGGATCCGCTGTTTTTGAATCTGGAAGGGTGTTTGAAAGTTTCTATAGTCCGCTGCACATATTCCAGCTTGTCGCTTGCGGACATTACGGAAAACCCTTCTCGCAGTGCCTTCAGGTACTCGGCGCCGGACATCACGAAGTAATACCCGGCAATCTCGTCGTGATAATTCTCCTTCGCGAACAGGGAGAAAAAAGCTTGTTTGAATTCCTCCCGGAACGCTTGCGGGCATAGACTCAGAACGAACAGACGCAACCGCCGAATCACGCGGCTCTCTGGCAGTGATGCCAGATGTTCCCTGAATATCCTTCTGACGTCGTCTGATTCGGCGCACCGTTCCCCGATCAGACGAACCGCCAGCGTCTTGGCTGCAGTTGCCAGTTCGCGTACATCTTCCTGCCACCCGTCAGACTGGCCTGGCTCCAAAGTGAAGAAATCTACCTCTAAGAGCAGAAACTGGTCGGACGCGTCCATGATCTCAGCCAATTTGCTTGTCGCCAAGGCAAACGCGCGTTCGGCGTGTTCGTCTTTCACATTGGCCAACTGCTCGAAGAGCTTCGTATGGGAGAGATGGTCCAAATAGAACGGGCTGTCTCGAAAGCTGGGCGCATCGCCTGTCTCTTCACCCAGACGCACAGCCAACACGGCCTCGGCAAGGACCAGGAAGCTCTCAAAGTGGTTGGCGTCAGCGAGTGTACTGAGCATCTCCGCATATGCGAAGCCCAAATGGTTGTATATTTCGTTAAGCAATGGTACCCACCGCTCAGCCCGGATCTTGTCAACCACACGCGCCAGCTGGTCTGCGGGCAAGGCACGGCATATCCGCAGGAACCTGTACACGACCTCCGGATCAAACGTGTCTGCGGTTACACGCACATTGAGCATAATCATATTCACGACTTTCGCCGGATTTTGCTCCGCCATTCTCCCAAGAAAGCTAAGCTCCGAAGTTACGTTTTCGTAGACATTCGGCCCATTCGCTCCTTTCTTTATGACATCTAGAAAACCTTCGTGCCACAGACAATCCAGCCACCACTCATCAGCTCTAGAATAGAAGTATTGGCGAGCATCTAGATTTACAGCAAGAACGAATTTTAGGTCCTTCTTCCTTCTGTCTTTGACTATTTCGTCAATGACCGCGTGTACATAAACCTGTTGCAGTCTCAGCGCACGTCCCAGTAAATTTATGTACTCTTCAATTAATTCTTCGAATTCCCTGTCCGAAAAATTCGCAAATTCCTCTGCAGTCAGCGTCTTAGGTGCTGCTCCGTGGTGTGCTAGATCCGAGAGCTTGCCATAGATGGTGTCTAGTTCAACAAACGTATCTATGAATTCCTGGTTGCTAATTCTGCCACGTCTGCCGTTCCTGGTTGCATACTCCTTAAATAACTTTATTAAATTATCCTCACTGATCTCTTTCCTTATGAGAGGGTAAAGAATCTCTCGAGCAGAGTGGGCGGCTTGAGCAATCCTGTCAGGATTGCTCCCATCTCCGACAACCCACAGCGCCCCCCTAAACATATCAGAGGGGCGCGCCTTTAATCCATTCATAGCAAAAAGTTCGTCCATGCGCCTGCAAAGCTCCTCCTGTTCCGGAGTCAAACTCACTGGCGTTGAAGACGCATTTCCTGTCGGTTGCGGTAACAACTCATCTGCCATAATTCTCGATGAACCTCACTTCTTAGCCGTTCAGTATGCACGGATTATACACCAGCCGATCAACCTCCATTCGCTTCATCCGCCCCCACCTCCGGCAACTCCTCCACAATCCCCACCGTCTCCAAACTCACACGGTTCACCTTCCCAGTCGACCGCAACGTGTACTGAGCATCATCCTTCCAGTTCGATTCACTCACATTCCCGCTTCGTCTGTCTTTACACGGTTCAGGTCAACCGCCTACTCCAGCGCCGGCCGGTAGTTGAACGCTTCCGCGAAGATTCCGTCCGGCGTCGGGAATTAGCTAAAGCGCATTTGCGTTCTGTAATTGGAAAGGGAAACCCTGCCGACACGCTGTTCAATTGGCATGTCGGGCTTTTCGGCCAGGAGTGAAGGTATTCCGGCTGATCGTCGTAGCCTGCGAGTATATGGGCCGGCCGCGTGCCGGCCGCGGCTCAGTTCCGCTGGCATGGTTCCCGGTCGCGCTCCCGTTTCTCACGCCTCCATAATTCCGCCAGCGTTTCGCCGCTGTGGGCAAGCATAATCAACCGCTCCCGCCGTTCGCGCCGCTCATTACGGACCCGAGTGCCTCCCCATACCTCGTGGTCGCTCATACCGAGCAAGTATTCCAGACGCCGAGTCGCCTCCAACCACAGGCTGGCCAGCACACCAGGATCGGCCCAGTACCGCTCCATCTCGTCCCATTCAGACCGACACGCATCGCAAAAACCGTATGAACCCTCCGCCCAATTATCGTCCTGCGGGTAGCATTCGTCCACCGGCAAGAGCGAGCCATCGGGCTTAACGAACAGCGCCGCGTAGCGGGCATCTATCGCCGATCGTAAACGCGCCAGTTCCGGATCGTCTTTCCAAGGATCAGAATCGTCTTCCCATAGTTCAGGATTGGGAACAGGATACTTTTGCCATTCGGTATCATAGTCAGGGGCAGGATCCGTCCTCTTCTGCTCACAACGCCGGCAGCCCTGAAACTCCGCTCCGAACTGCTCGTCGGGATGCGAAATGCTTCGCAGGCGGCCGCGCAGCGATACGTCATGATACAGTTCAAGCCCTCGCCGCATCGCCTTCACATTCACTCGTTCAATCGTCTTCATTGTATATCTCCTCTATCTGATGTTATCTGCCGACCCGATTGCCGGGGGGCAATCTATTTTTTCACGGAATTTTCCAGCCAACCTATTCTATGCCCTGTGCGCCTTGATATCAACTCACCTTTAAGGGAGGGGGGCAGTCCAAAATGGGGGGAAATCTTCGACTGCTGTTGGACATCTTCTCTGTACTTCTGGATCTGCTGGTTTGGACGCCCCCAAATCTGGGTTGCGCCCCGGCGGTGAAGCCGTTGTCTATGATCTGAGGCCCATACTACAATTGGGATCCCGTCTTAGACAGAAGGCACCTTCGTGCCGTGGCAGTGCGGTATTCAGGTGGACAGAATGCAAGGCGTGATGAAAAAAGTGCGGGAATCGCGGGGATTTGTTTCTCTCTGCACGCTGCTGGGCGGTTGCGATGGTCCTGTGGCAGGGAACGGCGACGACGAGGGAGCAGGGGCCGCCCCCCGCTCCCGGTGATGATGAAGCGAGCGAGGCCCATCTCTCGCCTGACGGTTGCAGCGAACTGATCATCTACGGAGGTTTCGAAGAGACCGACCTGCAATGGGGCCTGGCGGGCACTGCCGTGCCGCCGAGCTACTCCACGGCGAGGGCGCAGGCGGGCCAGCGCTCGCTGCGGCTGGGGTTCGTAGACAGCGCCAACCTGGAGGCCAGCGACACACTCTACCAGGACATTGCGCTGCCCGACTCGGCCCAGCATTTCACGCTCAGCTTCCACTACTGGGCGAGCCAGGAAGATACGCCCGGCAGCAACATGCAGCTGCTTAACATCAATTAAGCGAAAACCGGCGTACGCCTGGTGCAGCCGTGGGCGCGGCTCTCCAACGAGCAGTCGTGGCAGTTCGAACAGATCGATCTGACCCATTTCTGCGGGCGCACGCTACGCATCGAGTTCGGCGTGCATAACGACGGTGGCGGCCGCACCGCGCTCTATCTGGACGAAGTCAGCCTGCTGGCCTGTGAACCGGACGCAACGCCGTTCGTGATGCCGTCAACGACCTCGGCCGCGCCCCACCTCCCGGACGCCTGGATCGATGAGTCCAAGCGCGACGCCGGGGATGGGCAGGTGGGCGTCGTTGGCTACGAGATCAGTTTGAACCGTTACTTCTACCGCCATGACCCGCCGCATGCGCTGGAAGAGATCGATCGCGACATCCGGGAGATTGAAGAGGAAATCGTCCGGATGCTGGGTGAAGTGACGGCCCCGGCGTCTGCACAGAGATTCCTTCATCACACAATTGAAAAAGGTCGGTATGTTGTATTACACTACCGACCTAAATTGACAACGATGTTGCGGTCCTGTACAATAGCCTCTCTTGCCATGACAGGGGGGGCCGAAAGGGGTGGCGCGCAGTGACCGTTGAACTCAGTGAAGAGATCCTTCATGACGCCGGCATCGGCAACTTCTTCCGCCCCAGCCAACTGGAGCCGCTGGGAATCCCCTACCACAGGCTGCGAAAACTAGAGAGGGACGAAGCTGTCGAGCGCGTCGGCTGGGGCCTCTACCGTCTTGCCGCCGCAGAGCTTACCGAAAGTTACTCGATGGCCTTCGTTTGTGCCCGCGTTCCCAACGCCATCGTCTGCCTTCTTTCGGCGCTACAAGTGTACGACATCGGCACACAGCTTCCGCACCAGGTCTGGATTGCCATTCCATACAAGGCAAAGCCACCTGTGCTGACTGATTTGGGGGTTCGTCTGATCCGCTTCAGCGGCGCGGCCTGGACCTGTGGCGTCCAGGAGATGAAATTTGAAGGCGTGCCGGCTCGCATCACGTCACCGGCCCGCACCGTCGTCGACTGTTTCCGGTTCCAGCGCCTGATCGGGAGAGAGGCTGCGCTGGAGGCGCTGCGGGAGGCGCTGCAGGACGGGAAGGTGACCACGGCGGCGTTGAGACGCACGCTTGAGGAGTTGCCCTCGCGCAGCCTCAGAGCCATACTGGACTCAGGAATTCTGTGACATTAAACTAACGAAACTTTCGACCTGCACTGGCCTGCGGCTGGGCCTTGGCAGGCAAGAGTAATATGATAGCAGCTCGGCATGGCGGATATCGCCATCCTGAATAAAATCGAACTGGTGAATGAGGTACAGCTTCAATCGGTGCGGGATTACATCCAGCGCAAGGAAACCTCTCTGGCAGCCAATGCCCCGAAATCAGAACGGTATAACGCGCCCCGCCATTGAATGGCTGCGCCAGCGGCTGCCGGCACATCAAAGATCAGGATATAGATCAAGATAAAAAAGGAACTCCTGGTATGGAGAACCATCATTTCCCGGTGCCAGTAACTGTTCTCAGCGGCTTTCTCGGCGCAGGCAAAACCACCCTGCTCAACCACATCCTGCACGGCAGTCACGGTCTGAAGATCGGGGTGCTGGTCAACGACTTTGGCGCGATAAACATTGACTCCCAGTTGGTCGCCGGTGTCGAAGGCGACACGGTCAATCTGTCGAACGGCTGCATCTGCTGCACGATTCGCGGCGACCTGCTGAAGGAAACGCTCAGAATGCTGCGGCGGGCGGATCCCCCGGAATACGTCATCATCGAGACCAGCGGTGTTTCCGATCCTATCGCTGTCGCCAATGCCTTCCTGGTGCCTGAAATCAAACCGTTGGTGCAGCTCGACAGCATTCTGGTCGTCGTGGATGCCGACCATATCCTGACACTGGACGAAGAAAACCTGGGTCTGGCGCTGGATCAGATCGCCGTCGCGGACATCATGGTACTGAACAAAGTCGATTTGGTCACGGCAGAGGAACTGGAAGACATCAAGACCGACCTGATGCGACGCGTTGTGCCGAGAATAAAGTTGAGAAAAGTGTTTCTCAACGTAGTGGACATCAAGACCGATCTGATTGGACGCACTGTGCCGGAGGCGCGCATTCTGGAAGCGACTTACGGACAGGTGCCGCTGGAACTGGTGCTGGGTGTGGGCACGTATGCACCGGAACGCCTGCATGGGCGTGCCGAGCGCGATGTGCATGTGCATGGCGTGGATGAGGAACACGATCACGATGAGGCCGAAAATCACCACCATGAACATACCGACCATACGCTGGTATTCAGCACCTGGAGTTGGACGTCGGATAAACCGCTGTCGCTGAAAGCGCTACGCGGGATGTTCGAGGAGCTGCCCAATACCATCTACCGCGCCAAAGGTGTGATTCACCTCCATGATATGCCGGACAACAGGATGATTCTGCAGATGGTGGGCAAACGCGCCAGCCTGACGCTGGCCGGTGAATGGGGAGATGAGCCGCCGCGCACGCAGATTGTGATGATTGCCTCGCATGGGGGGCTGGATGGTGAGGCGCTGCGCACGCAGTTGGAAGCCTGTATCGTCGCGGATACGCCCCCCGCTGCCGTGAGGCAGAAGACCGCCAAAACGGAATGGACGCGCAAACGCCAGTAAGCCGCTTAGGGGAAAAAAAAGCGACATAGATTGTTTACCGGCTCCTGGAGAGAGGCAGGGCAGGCACAAGGCCTGCCCCTGCGGGAGCGTTTGGGGAGAATACTGTTGGCTAGACACCTTACTCTAGACACAATGCTGGCGAAGAACACACACGGTGGCTAGCAAGGGCGGGGCGTTGCGGGGGCGCAGCCCCCGCACAAGAGAGGGCCGAAGGCCCGAACGCCCAAATGCAAGGAGAGAGTGAAGAGGAGAGAGGAGAGAGGAGAGAGAGACACCGTTTGGTCTGCAGGAGATTGGAACTGACCGTAGCTTGGTTGCAACAAGGGTTATGCGAGAGTTCACCCCCATTTTGGCATGTACCCCGCGATCGCACTGCCGTTGTCTATGATCTAAGGCCCGTGCTACAATTGGGGTTCCTGTCTTAAACAGGAAGCACCTTCGTGCCGCGGCAGTGTGATATTCAGGTGGACAGAATGCAAGGCGTGATGAACAAAGTGCGGGGAGTGCGGGGATTTGTTTCTCTCTGCACGCTGCTGGCGGTTGCGGTGGTTCTGTGGCAGGGAACGGCGACGACGAGGGCACAGGGGCCGCCGCCCGCTCCCGGTGATGATGAAGCGAGCGCGGCCCATCTCTCGCCTGACGGTTGCAGCGAACTGATCATCAACGGCGGGTTCGAAGCGACCGACCTGCAATGGGGCCTGGCGGGCACTGCCGTGCCGCCGAGCTACTCCACGGCGAGGGCGCAGGCGGGTCAGCGCTCGCTGCGGCTGGGGATCGTGGACAGCGCCAACCTGGAGGCCAGCGACACGCTCTACCAGGACATTGCGCTGCCCGACTCGGCGCAGCATTTCACGCTCAGCTTTCACTACTGGGCGAGCCACGAAGATTCGCCCGGCAGCGATATGCAGCTGCTGAACATCTTCGAAGCGACAACCGGCATACGCTTGGCGCAGCCGTGGGCGCGGCTCTCCAACGAGCAGTCCTGGCAGTTCGAACAGATCGATCTGACCCACTTCCGCGGACGCACGCTGCGCATCGAGTTCGGCGTGAATAACGACGGCGGCGGCGGCCGCACCGCGCTCTACCTGGACGAAGTCAGCCTGCTGGCCTGTGAACCGGACGCAACGCCGTTCGTGACGCCGTCGGTGACCGCGGTCGCGCCCCAGCCCAGCGGCACACCGCCGCCTGCGGCAACCCCGCAACCGGGGACGACGCCTGTGCCGGACGGCTGTGTCGCCAGCGATTCGCTGACCAACGGCGATTTCGAAAGCGTGCTGAACGGTCAATCCAATTGGACTGTGGGTGGATCGGCGGTCCCTCCCCTTCTCGCCAACCAGCCGTCCGGGGGCGCCTTGTCATTGCGGCTGGGCAACCCGCCCGGAAGCGGCACGCAGAATATCCAGTCCTACTCCTCGGTGCGCCAACTGATCCAGCTGCCGGCCGGCGCGACGAGCGCCTCTTTGAGCTGGCGCCATCTTTCGCGCAGCCAGGAACCGGCGACGCTCAGCCCGTCGTTGGCCGCCGACCGCCAGGAGCTGATCCTGCTGACATCGTCCCTGGCGACCGAGGGAATCCTCTATCGCAGTCGTGCGGAGAACGCGACCTGGGAGACGATGACGGTCGATCTGACCCCCTACCTGGACGGGGCGTCGTACAATCTCTACTTCAACGTCTTTAACGACGGCAACGGCAGTCGCACCTGGATGTTCCTGGACGATGTGCAGCTGCTGGTCTGCTACGGGAGCGCGGCCGCGGGAAGCGGCGCATCCAATACGCAACCGCCGGCCGCGCCGTCCCCCGCTGCAACCTCTGCGCCGACCGACGAGAGCACGGCCGCGCAGCCCGGTTCCGGCCCAGAGGCGCCGGCTGCGGACGCCACCCCGGAAGGCGGCGCGAGCGCGACGCCGGCAGTGGTGGCCCGCGGCACGATGATCGCAGTCGGCGTTTCAACGCCTTCATCGATCATCCAGCGGTCCAGCCCATCTGGCGCGCCGGCCCAGATCACGGACGTCACCGTGATGCAGCGGTTCCTGCGCATCTCGCAGACTGCCCAGGGGCAGACCTTTGTTTTCCTTCTGCTGATCGTTCTCGTCGCAATCGGCTATCTGCGTTTTCGCGGCAGCGGACGCCCTCCGCCATAGGGGCCGGCAACCTCTTTCCAGTCCCTGCGCCGGTCACTTAAGTTTGTAAGATCCCCGCCAATTGGACTAGAATGGCTGTGCTCACTACGATATTTGTAGTGGAATGCACGGATCTCATGCTGTGCCTCAGTACCAGAAATCAAGGTTTAAGCAAGCAGATAGAGGAGCTTATGCTTATCACGAAATCCCCGGCGCCCGACGTGCCAGCAGTGGCGCGCCGGTTGCGGCGCGACGGCCATCACCGAGACGGCGTTGCCCTGGGGAACGAGACGTCTGCGCAGGATGCAGACCGCGATGCAGTACCCCCCTGTTCACTTAACCTGACCATCTATGGTCCAACCACCTATCCCAATGGTTTCAGCGCGCTGGCGTCCGAATGGAACGATCTGCTGGCCCGCAGCCGCTACGATACCTTCTTCCTGACGCATGAATGGCAGTCGGTCTGGTGGCAGCAGTTGGGGGCAGGCGATCTGTGGATTCTGGCCTTCTATCGAGGAGAGGATGAAGCGGGAGAAGGAGAGAGTGAAGATCCCGCTGATCCTGCAGGCACCTCTCCCGGCCCGTCCGAGCTGGTTGGGATTGCGCCCTTCTATTTGAGTGAACACAAGGAGGGCAAATGGGCGGGGAAGAGCAGCCTGAAACTGGTCGGCTGTGTGGAGGTGAGCGACTTCCTGGACGTCATTATCGCGGCCGGCTGGGAGAAGCAGGTCTACTACTGTCTGCTGGACTGGCTTCAGAGCGAGGAGGCGCCGAACTGGGACTATCTGGAACTGTGCAATCTACCTGAGGACAGTCTGAGCTACAAGGCGCTGCCCTCGATCTTCCGGAAAGCGGGCCTGCGGGTGGAGGTCGACCAGGAGGATGTGGCGCCGCATGTGCATCTCCCCGCCCGCTATGAAAACTACCTCATGCAGATCGACAAGAAGCAGCGCCACGAGATTCGCCGCAAACAGCGCCGGGTGGAACGGGAGCTGGATGTCGACTTTACGCTGGTCCAGTCGATGGACGCGCTGCAGGGGGGGATGGATGAGTTCCTGCGTTTACAGCGCATGAGCCGCCCGGACAAAGAGTCATTCATGACGCCGCACATGGAACGGTTTTTCCGCGTCATGGCCGGCCGCATGCTCGAAACGGGCCATCTCCACCTCAGTTTTCTCTCCCTGAACGGTGAAAACGCGGCCGCGCTGCTGGCTTTCGAATACAAGAAGGAGTTGCTACTCTACAACTCCGGCTATGATACCGACAAATGGGCCGGGTACAGCCCCGGCTGGGTGCTGCTGGGCTATGTCATCCAGCACGCGATCGCGCGCGGCATCGAGGTATTCGACTTTCTGCAGGGCGATGAGGAGTACAAGTACCGCTTCGGCGGCCACGATTACCGGGTCATGCGTACGTTGATCATGAATGAGCCGGTATAAGGAACTGAACGAGCGCCGGCGGCCGGGAAGGTAGGCGCGGCGGCTTGACGGGACGCGCCGGGGCAGGGAAGGAAGCATGGCCGAAAACGGATCGGTTCCAGTCAGTGACGGCAGTGAACAGAACGGGGCGGGTTCCGGGCCAGACGCGGAGCCGCAGACGGAGCCTCCGCCGCGCCAGCCGCGTTCCGAGCGCGAGGAGGCCTTTACCTTCTCCTCCTGGCTGCTGGAAGGGATGGCCGGCCTGTGTGAAGAGCTGCGGCACAACGATCTCGGTCTGCCGCCGGACTTCTGGACGCATGCCTACGCCGCGCGGCGGGAGGGGCTGCTGGCCTGCCGCGCACTGATCGACGCCGCGCTGGCGCGCTGCGAAGCGGATGCGGCGCGACAGAAAGAAGAACCCGGCAGCCAGCGCGGCCGGGTTGAAATCGATTGAAATTTCAGCGGCCAGCGGCTCGCGGCCGCTGACTCCCTCTAGGAATAGGCCTCCTCTTCGGTCACGATCCTTTGCCTGCTTGGCACCGGCTGGGCCGGTTCTATCGCGGCCGGCGCCTCCCCTGCTTCGTCCATAAGGCGGAGCAGCCGATCACGCATCACGTCGGCAGCCTGACGATGGGACTCCAGGCCGATGAGATTGGTCAGCTCGTATGGGTCGGCCTGCAGATCGTACAGATACTGTTCCTCATAGCGGTCCGAGCTGGCATCCCGCCTGCCATCCTTGTCCGGCGCGTTGACGCAGTATTTCCAGCGTTGCGTGCGCACCGCCCGCCCCACCTGGGATTCGCTAATCTGGATCAACGCATCCTGCGGCCAGTCAGACGCCTGGCGGCTGACAAGCGGAACCACTGAACTGCCCTGCATCTGCTCCGGCACGTCCAGGCCGGCTGCATCCAGCAGCGTCGGCGGCAGGTCCACCAGGCTGACGATTTCGCGCACTTCGCCGCCGCCGAAGAAGCCGGGGCCGGTCACTGCGGTGGGCAGACGCACCGACGCTTCGTGACAGGAGCGCTTGTATTCGTCGTTGCGCGTCTTGAAATGGCAGCCGTGATCGGTTGTGTAGAGGACGACTGTGTTATCGTCCAGCCCCAGGCTTTTCAGGGCGTCGAACAGGCGGCCCAGCGCCTCGTCCAGCCTCTTGACCATGCCCCAATAGCCGCCCAGATGCTGCTGTGAGGAGCCGCCGAGGGCGAGCAGGTCGGGCGGCGTCCAGCGGCCGGCGTAGCGTTCGCGGTAGCCGTCGGGCGGGGGATAGTCGTCAATATGGTTCTGATGATGCGGCTCGATATAGGACAGGAAGAGAAAGAAAGGGTCCTGCTGGTGGCCGTCGATGTAGCGGATGGCTGCGTCGGTCAGCGCGTCGACGCGATAGCCGGGCAGCCTGACGGCCTCACAGTCGTTGTCATACATGACAGTATCGTAGGCGTCCGAGGTAAACTCCAGCGCATTGGATGCCAGCCAGCTCTGATAGCCGCCCCGGCTTTCCTCCGGCACAGGTCCGGCGACCCCTCTGTCAGCCAGATGCCACTTGCCGATATAGCCGGTATCGTAGCCCGCTTCGCCGAAGAAATGGGCCAGTGTGCGCGCGTCCTGCGGCAGGGGGATGGCGTTGCGAAAGCAGCCGGTGGAGGTGGCGTACATACCGGTCTGCAGACAGGAGCGGGCCGGCCCGCAGACGGGCTGGCAGGTGACGGTCGTGTGCAGATGGGTGCCCTGCCGGGCCATGCGGTCGAAGTTGGGCGTCAGGTCGAGCGGGTTGCCATGCACGCCGGTTGAATCCCAGCGCTGCTGGTCGGTGAAAAAGACGATTACATTGGGCCGTTTGGATGTTGCTTGCGCTGCGTCCTCTGCGTTGGCGCGCGAAGATGGACGGGGCATGGTTTGCTTCCTCCAAAGTCTGATTTTTGCGGTGTTCGATACGACCCCGCTGGCGGGGACGCGGGTAGCCGATCGTTCGACGGGGTGGATCGAATCGCCCGGCGCCATATGGTCAAGCATTCTATCCCATCACACCGGGTAACGCTATCGTTTACTGCAGCTGGATCCACGGCCAGTTGTCGGTGGAAGGGCAGGCTGCCGGAGGAATGGAGTAGACCAGTTAGGGTGATAAGTTTGGTGGTTTGGGAATGGACGTTTATACTTCACTGTTAACTGACGTAATGAAGTCATATGCCATTACTCTGCACTTTGACCCGCCTATCGTTCTCGCCGCCGTCGAATCGCAATCTGTTGCGAGACGGGGGATAGATGCTTCGCCAGGCCCTGGATTTTCGCAGTGCCTTGTGCATCCCCATCTCTGCGTTTGGAACAAATCCTGTGTCCCAAAGAAGAAAAAATGAGCTAATGAACTGTCTGCCATCCCTTCGAATGGAATCTTGGCATGGGCGCGTGCGGGCGGTTGGAGATGCTGCCCGCTTGCCTGTTGCCAGGCGTCTGAACCGCGGGATTGGGGCCGCCCTGGCCCGCTGTGCGGGCATCGGACGCGCAATCCTCCCAATCGCGTTCAGCTTTGTGTTGACCGGCTGCGCCCTTTTGCCGGCTGGCCGCAGCGCAGAGATCGCGGCCAATGAACCGACACCGACGCCGATCCCGACCTCGGTGGTGCCGGTCAAGCCGACCTATTCGGTTAAGGTAGGCGAGATCATGCGGGAACGGACCTTCAGCGGTCGCGTAGCGCCGGTGGTAGAGGAGGCGTTATTCTTCCGCTCAGGCGGCCGCATCCGCAGCGTCTACGCCAAGCGCAACGACCTCGTCACCGAAGGCCAGATCATCGCGGACCTGGAGATCGATGACCTGGAGCGCGAACTGACCTCCACGCAGTTGAGCCTGGAGCGGGCGCAGTCGCGGTTGTACACAGCCGAGAGAAATCTCGAATTTCAGATCCGCAGGGCGCAGATCAACCTGGACATCGCTGCGCTGCAGCTGATCAATCTGCGCACCGAACGTCCGGAAGAAACCCTCGCGATATCGGTCCAGGGTAAGCAGGTTGAGCTGGCCGAACTCGCGCTGGAGCAGCTGACCGAAGGTGTAGATCCGCTCCTGATAAATGATGTCGCCAGGGCGCAACTTCAGGTCGAGAAGCTGCAGAGCGCGATCGCTGACGCCACGGTTACCGCTCCCTTCGACGGCAAGCTGCTTTCCGTCTCGCTGACTGCGGGCCGCCCGGTAAACGCCTTCGATTCGGTTGTCTCCATCGCCGACATTCATGACCTGGAGATCAAAGCCGATCTGATCAGCGATCAGATGAATGAGCTGGCCGAAGAAATGTCGGTGGAGATTTCGCTTGTCGGCCGCCCCGGGGAAATTCTGACCGGATTCGTGCGGCGGCTGCCCTACCCGTTCGGGAGCGGCGGCAGCGGCGAAGTGATCGACCCGGACAAGTCCACGCGCATCACTATCGATCAGGACGAGGAAGATGCGGGCTTTGAACTGGGCGACCTGGTCCAGGTTCGGGTCCAACTCGAACACAAGGATTCTGTTCTCTGGTTGCCGCCGCAGGCGATCCGCGTTTTTGACGGCAGGCGGTTTGTCGTCGTTGAGGACGGCGAGATTCAGCGGCGGGTCGATGTGAAAGTGGGCATCCAAACCCCTGATCGGGTGGAAATCGAAGAGGGGCTGGAAGAGGGCCAGATTGTGATCGGACAGTAGAACCGAAGACCTGAGCAGAACCGAAGCGCTAAGCAGAACCGGGGAGCAAAGCGTGGCGTGTGACTGGCAGGACGCCATTGACCACCCGCCACCGCGGCTATGAAATTTCTTCTGCGCATCGCGGCGATTATCGTTGTCGCCATAAAACGTATCTTCGCCCAGCAGTGGCTGGCTTTTGCCCTGGTTCTTGGGCTGGTCTCCTCGACCGTGCTCGTCATGAGCATTCCTCTCTACGCCGATGCGGTCTACTACCGGCTGCTGCAGGAGGAGTTGACCGATACCGGCATCAACGAGACCTACTCGCGCCCGCCGTTCGCGTATATGTTCCGCTACCTGGGCTCCACGTACGGCCCGCAGGAGTGGGAAGATATCGCGCCGCTGGACACCTACCTCAGTGAGCAGGCCGCGGGCGAACTGGGCATCCCGCATAAAAGGACAGTCCGCTACTTCAAGACCGACAACTTCCGCCTTTTCCCAACGGAACAGGTCGCGTATGCCGATACAACCGACCCGTTGGAATGGGTAAATCTCGGTTTCATCTCAGGCTTTGAAGAAGCGATCAATATCATCGAAGGCACTTTCCCCGCGGTCTCGCCGTCCGACTCGGAGGAGGCGATCGAGGTTCTGGTGAACCGGGAGCTGGCGGACGAGATCGGGCTGCAGGTGGGCGAAGAATACATGCTGTTCCGCCGCATCCGGGCCGAGAATGGCGACAGTCAGCGCTACCAGACACCGGTGCGGATTTCGGGCGTGTGGGAGCCCGCCGATCTCGAAAGCGACGTCTGGTTCTACAACCCGTCGACGCTGGAGACGCTGTTTGTCATCCCGGAGCAGAGCTATCACAATCGAGTCGCACCCGTCTACCCGCAGGACGTGAACCTGGGCCTGTGGTACCTGGTGATGGACGGCTCGGACGTGACTTCGAGCGATGTAGGCCGTCTGCTGGTACGCGGCCGCAGGGCGGAGCAGAAGGTGTCGTCGCTGATGGCCAACAGCCAGTTGAGCATCTCGCCTTTAGACGCGCTGCGCCGCTATCAGCGCGCCAGCGGTCTGCTGACAACGCTGCTATACGCATTCAGCGTGCCGATCATCGGCCTGTTGCTGGCGTTTATCGGCCTGGTGGTCGGCCTGGCGGTAGCCCGGCAGCGCAACGAGGTGGCGATTTTGCGCAGTCGCGGCGCGACGGTAGGACAGGTGGCGGGCATCTCCGGCCTGGAGGCGCTCTGCCTCGGTGTGCTTGCGCTATTGGTGAGTCTGCCGCTCAGCTTCTCGGTAGCCAGGCTGATCGGCTCGACCCGCAGCTTCCTCGATTTCACGATCGAATCGGACCTGCGGCTGGTCCTGACGCAGTCCACGCTCCAGTTCGGCATCGGCGCGGTCGTGATCGCCTTTCTGGCACAGACCCTGCCCTCCTTTGGCGCCGCGCGTCATACGATTGTGACCTACAAGATGGAGATGGCGCGCACCTTGCGGCCGCCGTGGTGGCAGCGCTCCTATCTGGATATTCTCTTGCTGCTCCCGGCCGGATACGGCATCTATCTGCTACAGGAACAGGGCAGCATCAGCATGCCGGGCGCGGTCACGGATGACACGATCTTTCAGAATCCGCTGCTGTTTCTGATACCGGCGCTGGGGATTTTCGCGCTGACACTGGTTACGCTGCGGATCTTGCCGTATTTCATGCAGATAATCGCCTGGGTTGCCTCCAAGGGCGGCGGCGTAGGCGTGCTGCTGGCCAGCCGCCAGCTGGCGCGGAACAGGAGCTTGTACACGGCGCCGATGATCCTTTTGGTGCTGACGCTCAGCCTGTCTGCCTTCACCACATCGCTGGCGCAGACGCTGGACGGACACCTGTTCGACCGCGCCTACTACAGGGTGGGAGCCGATGGTCGGCTGGCGGAGCTGGGCGACACGCCGATTTCGAACGATTCAGGCGCCTTCCCCGGCAGCGGCGGCGAGTCGTCCTCATCAGAAGGTGCACTGGAGTCGGCGTCGTGGACCTTTGTGCCGGTTTCGGAACATCTGCGCGTGCCCAACGTAAAGGCCGCCACCCGGTTCGCCCGGTTCGAGGCGCGCGTGCATATGGACGGACGCTGGCGGGATGCCCATGTCTTCGGCATCGACCGTCTCGACTTCCCCAAGGCGGCCTACTGGCGGCGGGATTTTGCGGCGGCGTCACTCGGTTCGCTGATGAACTCGCTGGCCCTGGCCCCAGAGGGCGTCCTGCTGCACCGGGACTTCATGCGCGATCACAATCTGCTCGTCGGTGATACGATTCTGGTCGGCGCGGCGCGCTACGGGCTGCGGGCGGAGATGCAGATGCAGATCGTCGGTGATTTCCGCTACTTCCCCACCTGGTACCCGGAGGCCGACGGCCCGCTGGTGGTGGGCAACCTCGACTATCTGTTCGAGCGAATGGGGGGACAGTTCCCCTACGATGTGCTGGTGCGCACCGACCCGGCCACCGACTACGAAGGTCTTACCCGGGAGCTGCGGCAGTACGACATCAACGTCATCAACTACTATTCGGCCCGGCTGCGGATTGCCGACGAGCAGAAACAGCCGCAGCGGCAGGGGCTGTTCGGCGTCCTCTCGGTCGGCTTCCTGGCGGCGGCGCTGTTGACCGTACTGGGATTCCTGCTGTACACGCTGTTCTCATTCCGCCGCCGCTTCATTGAACTGGGGACGCTGCGCTCGATCGGCCTGTCCTCGGGCCAGATGACGATGTTCCTGGCATGGGAGCTGGCCTTTCTGATACTGGTTGGCATTGGCGCGGGCACACTGCTGGGCACCTCGGTGAGCAACCAGTTCATCCCCTATTTGCAGGTGGGGAACACGGCCGCGGACCTGACGCCGCCGTACGTGGTGGGGATCGCGTGGCCGGCGATTACGCGAGTGTATGCGCTGTTCGGCGTTCTGTTTGTCGCCGCGCTGGGCGTACTGATCACGCTGCTGATGCGCATGAAGATATTCCAGGCGATCAAACTGGGCGAAACGGTTTGAACTGCAGTTTTCAGTAGTCAGTTTTTGGTTCTGAGTAACTGCGTTCGACGCGAAAGAATGGTGATTCTGAGTGTTGGAAACTAAGAGATGACAACGGCTGAACCCTTTATTTTCTGCGACGGTCTTGTCAAAATCTATCAGATTGCCGACCTGGAAGTGGTCGCATTACAGGGCTTGAACCTGTCGGTGCGTTCCGGGGAACTGATGGCGATCGTTGGCGTCAGCGGCAGCGGCAAGTCCACGTTGATGAACATCCTGGGCGGTTTGGACAGACCGACGGCGGGGCAGGTGCGGGTCGGAGACTTCAATCTGCTGAAGATGTCGGAACGGGCGATCAACCGCTACCGGCGCGAACAGGTCGGTTTTGTGTGGCAACAGAGCGCACGTAACCTGGTGCCCTATCTGAACGCGGTTGAAAACGTCGAATTGCCGATGACGCTGGCGGGGTTCGCGGGCAAAGAGAAACGCAACCGGGCCGAGGACCTGTTGGAAAGGGTCGGCCTGGGCGAACGCATGAAGCACCACATGCGCGAACTGTCGGGCGGCGAGCAGCAGCGCGTCGCCATCGCCGTCTCGCTGGCCAACAGGCCAACACTCCTGCTGGCGGACGAGCCGACCGGTGAAGTGGACACGGCTACGGCGCTGACGATCTACGCGACGCTGCGCACGCTCAACGAAGAGTTGGGCCTGACGACCATCATCGTCAGCCACGATCCGACCATCGCCCGCCACGTGGACCGGGTGGTCGCCATCCGCGATGGGATGCTGGCCAGCGAAACGCGGCGCCAGGTGCGCACGGTCGAACGTTTCGACGAAGATGCGCTCAACAGCGGCGGCGACGGCATCGTCGAGGAACACGAAGAGCATTTTGAGGAGCTGGTCGTGCTGGACAGCGCTGGGCGTCTGCAGATTCCGAAGGATGTCCTGCAGCAGTTCTCGATCCACGGCCGGGCACTTCTCGACGTCACAGACGAGGGCATCCTGATCCGGCCGGCAGATAGCCAGGACGCGGAGGCGCCGGAGCTGGTCGCACAGGAGCAAGCGGAGGCCAGCCGCATCCAGCAGGCCGCCGCGATCGGCGGCTTTTTCAGCCGCTTCCGCCGCAAAAAAAGCGAATAACGGCCATTACACAGCGCTGTTCACTCGAAAACAATTCCTGAAAATCGGATAGTGGAACGCAGATGGAAAACAACCCTTACCCCAACACGGCCATCGAAACCGAAAATATCTGGCGCGTCTATAAGACGGGCAGCCTGGAGGTGGCCGCGCTCAAGGGCGTCAACCTGCAGATTGCGCAGGGGACCTTCGCCGCGCTGAAGGGACGCTCCGGCAGCGGCAAGACCACGCTCCTCAACTGCATCGGCGGCCTGGATTCACCGACAGAAGGCAAGATCCGCATCTTCGGCGAGGAGATTCACTCGTGGAAAGAACGCCAGCTCACCCGCTGGCGCCGTGAACAGGTTGGCTTCATCTTCCAGTCTTTCGGCCTGCTGCCCAGCCTGTCCGCCTTTGAAAATGTTGAGCTGATCCTGCGCATGTCCGGCGTCAAGGGCCGCGAACGCCATGAAAAGACGATCAAGTGCCTGGACCAGGTCGGCCTGACCCGCTGGATGCATCACCGTCCTTTTGAGCTGTCGGGCGGGCAACAGCAACGCGTGGCCATCGCGCGCGCGCTCGCCAACGACCCGAAACTAATCCTGGCGGATGAGCCGACCGGCGAGTTGGACAGCACAACAGCGCGCGAAATCCTCAGCCTCTTCCAGAGTATCGTACGCGAACAGAACGTGACCTTCCTGGTCGTGACCCACGATAATCTCGTGGACGACTATGTGGACTATGTTCTGTTTCTGAAAGACGGCCTGATCGACGTAAATGGCCAGGGACACGATCCCGAACCCGCAGCCGAATCCGCACCGGCGGTCGTCAGCCCCGATCAGGTGGCAGGCGGCTAATGTCGGCGCGCCGACTCCGTTCCCTCCCCGTTGTCAGCCATCCCACTTTAAGAAGGCCCGATGAAAACGGTCATACTGGAGAAACCCGGCAGCCTGAATCTGACGGAAACCTCGCCGCCGGCGGAACCGGAACCGGGCGAGGCGCTTGTGCGCGTGCACCGGGTCGGCATTTGCGGCACCGACCTGCACGCCTTCCGCGGGCGCCAGCCCTATTTCAGCTATCCCCGCATCCTCGGCCATGAGCTCGGTGTGGAAGTCGTTGAATGCGCTCCTGCTCGAGAGGAGCGCGGTGTATCTCTCGGCCCGCATGCCGAGAGCAACCTGCGCGCCGGCGACCACTGCGCGGTCGAGCCCTACCTGAACTGCGGCGCGTGCAGCGCTTGCCGCCGCGGGCGCATCAACTGCTGCGCCCGTCTGCAGGTGTTGGGCGTGCATTTGGATGGCGGCATGCGCGAGCTGATCACCGTCCCGATCGACAAGCTGCACCGCTCCGAGACCCTGCCGCTGGACCATCTGGCCCTGGTGGAGACGCTTTGCATTGGCGCGCACGCGGTGGACCGGGCCGGCCTGGAGCCGGATCAGCCGACACTGGTGATTGGCGCCGGCCCGATCGGGTTGACCGCGGTGGCCTTTGCGCGCCTGGCCGGCGCCGACGTCGCGGTGATGGAAATTGACGAGAATCGGATGCGCTTCGTGCAGGAAAACCTGGGGGTGGAGCATCTCATCGACGGACGCGGGGACGCGGAAGCCCAGCTGCGGGCGGTGTTCGGCGGCGACCTGCCGCTGACCGTTTTCGACGCCACCGGCAACGCACGCTCGATGATGAACGCGTTGGGCCTGATCGAACAGGGCGGAAGCGTCGTCTTCATCAGCCTGGTGCAGGACGACATCACCTTCCCCGACCCGGAGTTTCACCGCCGCGAGACGACGCTGATCAGCAGCCGCAACGCCACCAGCGCCGACTTCGCCCGCGTCGTCCAGACCCTGGAGTCCGGCGCGATCGATCTGGCCCCATGGCTTACGCACAGCGCGTCGCCGGAAACCTTGACCGGCGAATTCCCCGGCTGGCTGCGGCCGGAGAACCAGGTTGTCAAGGCGATGCTGCATTTTTGAACCGCGGTGGCCGGTTTCGGTCACTGCCCCGGCCCGACCGTGCCATACGGATGGCCGCCATCCACGACGCACAGGTGTTTCCCCCTTTCACACAGCGTACAAACGAACAAGCAAAGGAAGAAAACGTGTCAAACTCACCCTCTCCACAAGGATCAAAGCTGCGCCACGCGGTGGTCGGCATGGGCGCCGGGATTTTCCGTTCCCATTCGATGGGGCTTTCCCTCGATGACGTAGAGGTGGTCGGCGGCTCGGATGTGGCACCGGAGCCGGGACAGGAACGGGCCGAGGAGTGGGGCTGCCCCTTCTATCCCGACCACCGGCAGATGCTGGCCGAGACCAAGCCGGATGTGACGGTGATCATCACCCCCCATCCCTTCCACGCGTCGATCGCGATCGACGCGCTCAACGCCGGCAGCCATGTGTTGGTGGAAAAGCCGATCGCCATCCAGGTCAAGGAGGCGGACGCGATGATCGCGGCGGCGCGCGCCAACAACCGCGTGCTGGCGGTGAACTACCAGTACCGCCAGCTGCCGCACGTGCGGGCGATGAAGCGGTTGATCGACAGCGGAGAACTGGGCCGCATCCAGCGCGTGACCGGCGTGTTCCCTTGGATGCGCACCGCGGCCTACTACCTGCGCGGCGGCTGGCGCGGCACGTGGAAAGGCGAGGGCGGCGGTGTGCTGATGAACCAGGCCCCGCATGACCTGGACCTGGTCTGCCATCTGGTCGGTTCCCCGAAGCGGGTCTACGCCGCCACCGCCACCCGCCTGCACGCGATCCAGACCGAGGACACCGCCACCGCGCTATTGGAGTGGCCGGAGGACGCGCAGGGCACCATCTATTTCAGCACGACCGAGAGCGGCCCCCGCTCCGTTGAAGTGTCCGGCACCGGCGGGAAGATCGTGCTGCACGAGAACCGCATCGAGTACGAACGCTATGACACCGACCTGCGGCAGCTGATCACCGACAGCGCCGATCCCTTTGTGCGCACCGAAGCGGCTGATGCCGACGCCGGCATCGAAGACGAGCCGGAGGAACACGGACATGCGAGGGTTTACAAGGACTTCCACCGCGCGATTCGCGAGGGTGGCGAACCCCGCTGCAACGGCGAAGAGGGGCTGAAATCGCTGGAGCTGGCCAACGCGATGATCTACAGCGGCGCTACCGGTGAGCCGGTTACCCTGCCGCTGGACCGGGAGGCGTACAGCGACCTGCTGGAGAGATTGCAGGCGGAGGATGTCTAGAGTGCGTTCTGGGCAACTTAACAGCGTACCGGACGTATGATATATTGCCAGCCGTGGCGCGATGACGGGGTATGGCCCGCCCTGGAGGTGCGATGATGAATCATGAGCCGGAGATGATTTTCAGGACGGCGCGGCGTCGGATGATGACGAACTACCCGCCGCCGCTGCGCAGACGCGTCGATTCCGACTGGCGGACGTCGATTGGATGGTGGGGCGCGGTTGGTGAATTTGTCGGGTTCACGTTGATTGAGTGCCTGACAAGCCCGATGGCAGGGTTAGCGGTTATCTTTCTGTCACCCCTCCTTGCCTTCATTAGGGCGGCATCTGATCTCTTCAGCCAGGCAGTAGACGCTCTGGGCAACAAGGTGCGCAAGACAAAAACGTAACTGTTCGGAGATTATGCAGCAGAAGTAAAGGAAAGCCCCGGAAAGATTGTGTGCCGGGGCTTTTAGTTCAGTGGCCGCACCGACAAGGATAAACAGGGGGGCGAACGATGCAGGTCAGCCGCGAGCAGTTCATGGAGCAGGGGTATCTCGTGCTGCGGGAGGTGATCCCGCCGGACCGGTTGGAGCAGCTGCGCGCCGACTTTGAAACGCTGGTCGGAAGGCAGCGAAAAATCTGGGCGCAAGAGCGGGGTCCGGACGACCCGCCCGGCGGCGTTTGGGAAACGCAGCCGCAGCCGCGGCTTGTTTCTTATGACAAGCTGATCGACGAAGCAACGGCAAGCACGGTCGAGGTCTGGCTGCAGGAGAGCACGTTAGGGGTAAGCCGCCAGCTGTTGAGTGTCCCGCAGGCGGCGTCGGTGGCCGGCATGATGTTGATGTGCAGCCCGGTGCGCGATCATGGCCCGGCCGCGTGGCATCGCGACATCCACCCGATCGACATGGCGCCGCTGGCCGGCCTGCAGAAGGATTTGAAGGAGAACGGCCCCAAATATGTGCAGTGGAACATCCCGCTCTACGACGACGACGTGCTCTGGGTGGTACCGGGCAGCCATCTGCGGCTCAACACCGAGGCGGAAAACCGGTCACTGTCGGCCGACCCGCGGCGCACCGTGCCGGGCGGCATTCCCGCGGCGTTGAACGCCGGCGACGCGGTCGTCTATATCAACTACATGCTGCATTGGGGCAGCAACTACAGCCCCACGACGCGCCGCACCATCCACGGGGGCCACTCAATCTTCCCCTACTACCCCGACATCTCCTTCACCGAGCACCTTTCGCCCGCGGCGCGGGCGTCATTCACACATTGGGACGGGAGGAGCGCGGCGCTGCAGGACTTGACCGAGATCGCGTTGCGGGAGGCACTGAACGGCAACGCCGGCGCATACTTCGCCGCGCTGGAGGCGCTGCAGCCCGGCGTGGGTGAAGACGGCAAGATGGTGCTGACGATCTACCTGTGCAAGGCGGCTCTCCATCTTCAGGTTGTGAAGCATGAAAACGCGAGCGCTGACGCAGACTCCGATCCGCTGAAGGGGATAACCGAGGACTATCGCCAGCGGGCGCGCTCTTCACATTCGATCTCGATCAACTGGGGGCCGCAGTTCGCAGAGCGCTTCACGGTCGACGAGGCCGCCGCTCTCCACAGGCGCTTCGCGATCCTGGACGAAAAACTGCAGGCGGAGGACGAGCATTTCGCGCCCGGTTTCCAGGCACGCCCCATGCGTTACTTCTTCAACCGGATGCCAGCCGATTTCACGCTCGCGGACTTTATCGGCAGCTGGAACTGAGTCTTACAGTTCATCCTTCAACCACTGCGAGCCCTGCGCCTCCAACCTGGCGCGCAGATCCTTCTCCAGCCGCCCGATCATGCCGCCCGGGCTGTATGCTGCGTTGCCGGCGTCGGCGACCAGGTTATGGCCGGTGATGGCGACGGACTCATCTGAAGCCAGAAACAACATGACCTCGGCCACCTGTTCGGGCAGGGCGGGGCTGCCCATGGGATAGGCGAATTTCTGTGTGCGGACCGAGGCCGGGCTGTTGGCGAGCATCTCGTATTTCTTTTCGGTGAGCATTCGCGCGGGGGTGAGCGTGTTGGCGCGGATGCCGTCGGGGCCGTAGGTGATGGCCAGATGCTGGGTGAAATTGATCATGGCGGCCTTGGCCGGACCATAGGATGAGATGCTGGCGCCGCCGCCAAGGGCGGTGCTCGATGAGACGTTGATGATGTTGCCGCTCCCCTGCTTGATCATCAGCGGAACCACCTCTTTGCAGAAGAGAAGCGGCGCGGTCACGTGGCAGGCGAATCCGTCATCCCAGTCCTGGAGTGTGACATCCTCCAACATGCCCCCCGGGTTGTCGATGATGGCGTTGTTGACCATGACATCGACGCGCCCATAGCGCGCCACGGTGAATTCAACCAGGGCTGTTATGTCCTCTTTGATCATGACATCGCAGCGCTTGTAGGCGATCTCACCGCTGAGACCTTCCGCCGCCGCCAGCACCTTCTGCGAATTCTCCGGCGTCCGGCCGCGGTCGCAGATGACGACGGAGGCGCCTTCACGGGCCATCGCCAGCGCGCCGGCTTTGCCCAGCCCCAGCGTTGCGCCGGTGATGATGGCGACTTTGCCTTCCATTCTCGTTCCCATGAGTTTCTCCTTAATGGTCAGTGATGGTCAGTGATGTTCAGTGGCGATGCTGCAAGATTCACGCGCTGAACGCGGCGTGCATCTTGCGGAATGACGCGGGCGGCGTACGGCCCACTATACAGACAAGGGGTTAATCGCTGAAAGAGAAGGAATAGAGCGTCGCGTCCCGCAGTTCGAAGATAAGCTGAATTTCCCGGCCCACCAACGCGGACAGATCCTGGCCGTCGCGCCATTGCAGGGGCTGATCGCTGACATCGGCCCGGACCGGAATCGAATCGGCCAGGGTCTTGCCATCGACATCCGCCAGCGCCGCTCTGACCTGGCCGCGGTCCGCGTCGGCGCTCATGCGGAGCTGGCGCCCGCTGCACAGTACAGGCTGCGTGACCAGCGTAGCGGTCTGTGTCTTGCTGGCCGGCGTCAGCCCGGCAAAGCCGTCCGGCCGCAACGTCGCCAGCCCCAGATAGGCGGAGCGCCAGTCGGTGTGGGGGCCGTCGCTGCCGCCGTAATAGAGCTGCAGGCGCCCGTCCTTGAGGAACGGATAAGCCCCCGCGTAGACGCAGCCCCAGTCGAAGCTGCCCTCCTCGCCGCGCTCGATCAGGGGCGTCCCCGGGGAGACGCGCGCCCACTGCACGGTGTCGGAACTCCAGGCCAACTCGCAGTCGACCAGGTCGGTCGCGGTATCGAACATCATCAGCAGGCCGAGATAGAGCTGGGCATAGGGGAACACGATCAGGGCGTAGGTCTGGCGGGCCGGCTCGTCCGGGAGGGCGTGCAGCACTTCGACCGCCCGCGTCCAGGTTTTGAAATCCTCGCTCTCGGTGCGGCCGACGGTGCGCTGGCTCCCGTCCCACAGGCGGGTTATGCCGACATATTTGTCGTGGCGTTCGTCCCAGAACAGATTGTTGTGGGTATCCCAGCGGGCGTCGATCTCAGGGCAGGGCTGGATGGGGGACCAGTGCAGGCCGTCGGGCGAACGGGCGACGCCCCCCTCCATAAAGGCCTTGAACCTGCCGGCCGGGTCCGGATCGCGGGGGTCGAGGGTGACGCCGACGCCGTGGACGTCGCGCATGACCAGATTATTGCGGGTAGAGCCATCGAACTCGATCAGGCCCAGCTCTGGCCTCTCCCAGCGGATGCCATCGGTGGAGACGGCGTAACAGACGCCCATCTCGCGGTGCTTCCTGACGTGTTCGTCGGCTCTTGCGCGGGCAAGCGCAGCGCGATAGGCGCCGCGTTCCCGTTGTGCGGGCGGGGTTTCGGATGTGGCCGCGTCGATGATGAAGGGGTTGTACCAGCACTTGTAGAGGTTGTCGGTGGGGTCGAAGATCACATTGGGATAGAGGTTGTCGTGGCGGACTTCCCAGGGCAGATCTTCGCCGAAGAGAGGATTTTCGCTCTCTTTGCGCGCCCGCCCCGGCGTCACGGTGAGATGCTCGGCTTGCGCCCAGAGCGAAGTATCCAGAAGCAGATATCTGTTGTCGATCATGTGCCGGTCCGTCCTGTGAGCGCGATGCCGCGCACCATGTATTTCTGCCCGATAAAAAAGATCGCAATCATCGGCAATGAGGTGAACACGGTGGCGGCCATCAGCAGCCCTGGCACCGGATCCCCCTGCGCGATCTGCCATCTCAGAAACGCCAGCCCAATGGCGACGGTATACGTGCTGTCCTGGCTCAGATAGATGACCTGCTTAACGAAGTCGGTCCATACGTTGATGAAGGAAAAGATTGCGATGGTGGCCAGCACCGGCTTGGTCAACGGCAGGAGGATGCGCCAGAAGATGCCCAGCTCATTGCAGCCGTCGATTTTGGCAGCGTCGTCCAATTCAGCCGGCAGGGTCATGAAAAACTGGCGCATGAGAAAGACGTAGACGGGGTTTGCGAAGTAGCTGGGCACGATGAGCGGCAGCCAGGTGCCGACCCAGCCGATATCCCTATAGAGCAGGAAGCGGGGGATGATCACCACCCAGAAGGGCAGCATCATGGTGCTGAGCAGGACCATAAAGAGAAAATTGCGGCCCCAGAACTTGAGGCGGGAGAAGCCGAAGCCGACGATGGAGGCGCTGATCAACTCGCCGACGACGGAGAGAGAGACGATGATGGCGGTGTTGATAAAGTAGCGGCCAAAGGGGACGCTGGTCCAGGCGCTGGGGTAGTTTCCAAAGTAGAGTGCGGAGGGAAAGATCCGCAGCGGGATCTGATTGAAGTCTTCAAAGGTTTTGAGCGAACCCATAATAACCCAGAAGAGCGGGAAGATGAACCAGACAAAACCGACGGCCAATAAGATGTAGGCGAGCACGTCGCGCAGGCGGCGCTGGGTGGTCTTGCTCTTGCTCCAGGAGGCGGTAAGCGCGGACAAGGCGGTTTACTCCTCACCCTCGTAGTAGACCCAGAAGCGGGCTATGCGGAAGTTAACGAAGGTCAAGGCGAGGATGATGAGGAAGATCATCCAGGCGAGCGCGGAGGCGTAGCCCATGCGGTAGAACTCGAAGGCCTGGCGATAGAGATAGAGGCCGTAGAAGAGGGTGGCGGTGCCGGGGCCGCCATTGGTCATGATGAATGCCTCGACAAATGATTGCATCACGCCGATCGTGGTAACGATGACGTTGTAGAAGATGGCGGGCGAGATCTGGGGCAGGGTTACGTGCCAGAATTTGGCCCATTCGCCGCCGCCGTCGAGGTCGACGGCCTCGTAGAGATGCTGCGGTACGCCTTGCAGGGCGGCGAGGATGATGAGCATGGCGGCGCCGGCGGTTGCGAGGGCTTTGAGCGCCAAAGAGGGCAGCGCCCAGGAGGTATCAAAGAGCCAGTTGGGGCCCTCGATGCCAACCCAGCCGAGGGCGGCGTTGACGGGGCCGTTGGCGGAGAGGATGGTGGTCCAGAGGAGGGCGAGGCCGACACCGCCGATGACGCTGGGTATGTAGAAGGAGGTGCGGAAGAAGGGGATGCCGCGCACTTTCTGGTTGAGCAGGATGGCAACGAAAACACTGATGGCCGTGCCCGCGGGGACGGTGAGCAGGACATAGGTAAAGGTAACGCGCAGGGAGTCCATGACCCTTTCGTCGTCGAAGAGCATGCGCTGGATATTTTCAAAACCGACGAAGGACGGCTCGCCGATCAGCTGGTAGCGGGTGAAGCTGAGGACGAAGGAGGCGATGAAGGGGTAGACCATCAGGAAGCTGAAGCTGACCAGCCAGGGGGAGATGAAGGCCCAGCCGACGATGTGCGGCCTCAGCTTGGCCCAGCTGATATTCGACGCAACTGTCCTGGGGCTCTGCATCGGCGATCCGGATGGAAAGTGGGTGGTGGATAGTGAGAAGTGGATAGCGGCACGCGTTTTCACGCGCCGCTATCCACTGTTGTGCGAAAGGTATCAGGCGTGTGCGGCCAGGATTTCGTTGGTCTTCTGGTCGACGATGGCGACCTGCTCTTCGACGCTTACCTCGCAGCGCAGCACGTCGCCCCAGAGGATCTTGATCTCGCCGAACCATTCGAGGACACCGGGGAGCTGCGGCGTGAAGATGAAGCTGTCGAGGGCATCGAGATAGGCCTCGACTGCTTCGGGGCTGCCCCACGTGGCCTGGTAGTCTGTGTCTTGCCAGACGCCGGCGTTGACCGGTTCGGCCGTACCGGTGAGCGCGATGTTCTTCTGGTTCTCGAAGTTGGCGAGGTACGTAATGAACTCGAAGGCTTCGGCCGGGTGCTGGCTCTGCGTGGTGACGATGTGGAAGTGCATCGAGCCAAGGCCGGCGCTCTCGCCGGTGTTGGGCGAGCGGACCCAGGCGACCTGGGTGAGGTCGGCCTCGCTGCGACTTACCCAGTAGCCGGAGCCGCGCGAGGCGATGCCCTGCACGCCGGCAGCCCAGGGGTAAATGCCCAGAGCCTGGCCCAGGCCCTGATAGTCGTCCACGTTCAGCATGCAGCCATCCTGGCAGATCATGTCGACCGCGAACTGCTGGCCTTCGATGAACTCGGGCGTGTCCCAGGAGCCTTTCTTGTTTTCGACATCGATCAGTTGACCGCCATTGGCGACGCTCCAGTTGACCATGCCATCCTGCTCGATATTGCCGGAACTGAAATTGGAGCCGATGATGTCTTCGCCGAGGTCGTTGATGGCGCAGGCGGCCTCGCGGTAGTCGTGCCAGTCCCACCATTTGTCGCCGTTGTGGTCGTGTTCCCACGGCATGGGCACGCCGGCCTCTTTGAAGAGGTCCTTATTGATGCCCGTCATGACGATATTGAGCTGGAAGGGCACGGCCTTGACCTTGCCCGGCTCGAAACCGACATGATCGGGGATGCGGATCAGCTCGCTGCCCTCCTGGCCGGGGAAGGGCGTGCCGCTGGCCTCGAAGTAGGGGGTGAGATCCGCGGCAATCTCATGGAACGCACCCAACTGCAGATCGAAGAACAACATAATGTCGCCCCATTCACCGGCGGCGACGAGGATGGGCATGCGGCGGTCGAAGTCGGCGACCGGTTCAAAGATGATGCCGATATCGGGGTTCTGTTCCGCCCAATTGTCGAGAAAGCCGTTCATCAGCTCACGGCGCACGCCGGAGCCCCACTTGTTGAGGAAACGCAGGGCGACGCGTTCCGAGGAAGGGCCGGAATCTGCCATATCCCCTGCCGTTGGCGCGACCGGCGCCACACATCCAGCCACCGCTGCTCCCGCTACCAAGCCGCCAGACACTTTGAGAAAATCACGTCTGCTTGTCTTGCTCGTCATCGGTCTTCTCTCCTTAGGTTGTGCATCGATGGTACAGATATGAATTTCGTTCCCTCAGCTCCCTCCTTTCACGTCCTTCGCCACTGTGACAAACGCCCTGACAAACGCCCACCTCAAAAACGAGATACCAAAGCCGATGAACCTCGGAAAATATAGCACCTGGAAGAATCCTATTATAGAATAAGATTCATACTGTGTCATGCAGCAAAAAAATCCAATTATTTGCCGCTCACTGGAGTACACCACCCATGCAATTTGGAATCTGTCTACCGATTGCTGACGCGGGCATCGCGCACGCGGCCGGCTTCGATTTCGTCGAGCCGACGGTCCGATCGCTGTCCCCGCTCGACCCGGATTTCGACGCCATCCGCGCGCCGTTCGACAGCGCGCCGCTGCCCACACCAGTCTTCAACGTCTTCGTGCCCTCTGAGGTACCTGTCACCGGGCCGAATGTAGATTGGGAGCGGGTGGAGAGCTACCTGGAGACCGCCATCGGCCGCGTGGCCGCGGTCGGCGGCGAGAAGATCGTCTTCGGCAGCGGCGGCGCCCGCAATGTGCCGGACGGATTCGACAAGGAAGAGGCCTTCACGCAGCTGGTGCGCTTCCTGCGGCTGGCCGGAAACGTGGCAGTGCGCAACGGCGTGACCATCGTCATCGAGCCGCTGAATTCGCGCGATTCGAACATCATCACCAGCGTCGCCGAAGGCATGGAGCTGGCGCGGGAGACTGCGCATCTGCGCGTGCGCCTGCTGGCCGATCTCTACCATATGATGGAGGACGACGAACCGCTGGAAAACATCACCACCTGCGCCGCATGGATCGAGCACGTGCATGTCGCGGACACGCATCGCGTTGCGCCCGGCGAAGGCAGTTACCCGTATGAGGAGTTTTTCCGCCGCCTGCACCAGGGCGGCTACAGCGGACGCATCTCGATCGAGTGCCGCTGGGATGACCTCGCCGCCCAGGCGGGCCCCGCCGGAGAGTATCTGCGCCGCATGTGGGACGAGACAAAATGACACAAAACGATAAGTCTGAACTTGGCTTTGCCATCCTCGGCGCGGGGATGGTGGCGGAGTACCATCTGAACGCGATTCAGGAATGCGCCGACCTGGGCGCGCGCCTGGTGGGCGTCGGCCACTACAACCCGGCCCGCTACGATGATATAACCGAGCGATTCGGCGCGCCGGCCAGCTCCTATGACGATCTGCTGGCGAACCCGTCGGTCGATGCTGTCTGCATCTGCACGCCCAGCGGCTATCACGCGCAGCAGGCGATCGCGGCCGCGTCAAGCGGCAAACACGTGTTGGTGGAAAAACCGATGGCGCTCTCGCTGGCCGACGCCGACGCCATGATCGCGGCCTGCCGCGACAACGGCGTGCAGCTGGGCGTCTGTCTGCAGCGCCGGGCTGAGCCGCTATTCCGCCGCGTCCACGATGCCATCCACGGCGGCGACCTGGGCGAAATCACGATTGGCGTGGTGACGATGCCCTACTTACGCGATGAGCCCTACTACGCCCAGGCGGAATGGCGGGGCACGTGGGCCATGGACGGCGGCGGCGTGCTGATGAACCAGGGCATTCACATCATCGACCTGCTGCTCTGGTTCCTGGGCGATCCGGTCGAGACGCATGCCTTTGCCGATTCGCGGCATCGCTCGGTGGAAATCGAAGACACGGCCGCCGCGGTGCTGCGTTTTGCCAACGGCTCCGTGGCGACGATCACCGCTACAGTGGCCACTGAACCCGGATTCCCCCACCGGCTCGAGGTCTACGGCACCAACGGCGGCATCCAGATCGAGGGCGAGTCTGTCCTGCGCTGGGGACTGGCCGACGAGTCCAAACAATCGGTCGAGCCGTGGCCGGTCGCGACCGAGCAGGTGGACCCGGGTATGGCCGGCGACCCGCGCGGCATCTCGACCAGCGGCCATATCGCCATCCTCAAGGACTTCATCGCCGGCATCCGCCGCGGGGAAGACCCGGTCATCGACGGCGCCGAAGGCAGGCGTAGTCTGGCGGCGATATTGGCAGTGTATGAGGATAGCTTTTAGTAGGGCCTAATGCCAGTTGGGGAAGTCAGTTTTTGGATCTGCAGGGAGTCGGGTACCCCCGTGAATCGATTGATTTTCTGTCTCGCCGGCAAGATGGTCCGGTCAACAAGAGTAGTTTGAGAATGCGAAAGCAGTTGACTGGAATCCGGTATTGACATCGCCCCCGGCCTGTGATAATATTGTTCAGTTGCAACAATTCTCAACAAGCAAAATTATCATGTGCCACAATACCACAGAGATCAATCGGCAGTTACGCAAACGCGGCTACCGGGTAACCCCCCAACGCCAACTCATCCTCGACGCCGTCTGTCAGCTCGGTAAGCACGTCACGCCCGAAGCTGTGTACGACCAGGTACACCGCATCGCTCCAACTCTGAGTCGGGCCACTGTCTACCGGGTTCTGCATTTTCTGACAGAACAGCGCATCCTGACGATGGTGCATATGGCCGACGGCCGGCTTGCCTTCGAATTGGCCGGCCCCGAACCGCATCACCACCTCGTCTGCCGCTCATGCGACAGCTTGCTCGAGCTACCGCACAGCGTCTTGCGTTCCTTTCGCCAGGCGATGAAGTCCCAATACGACTTTGAGACCGACGTAAGTCATGTCTCATTCTTTGGGCATTGCACCGACTGCCATGACTCTGCCGGCGCCTGACGCCAATTGTGGGGACACACGCCACCTGTCTGACGAAAGGGTACCCGCAGATGCTTCACTCACTTCGAATCCTGTCATCGGTTCTCACGCTGATTATCCTTCTGGCCGCTTGCACCCCAGTCGCGCCTGAGACGACATCTGCCAGCGCGGATGCTCCTCAGGCCTCAACCTCCGGGCCGCCGATCCAGGTGGTGACAACCACCAACTTTGTGGCTGACTGGGCTCGGGTTGTAGGGGGAAGCAGGGTCGAGGTCTTCAGCCTGCTTCCGGTGGGTGGCGATCCGCACACTTTTCTGCCAGGCGCTCGCGACGTTGCCCGGGTAGCTGACGCCGATGTTGTGTTTACTGTCGGTCTCGGCCTGGAAGGCGAATGGCTGCATGAACTGGTACACAACGCCAGTGCAGATGAGTCCAAGGTAGTCGCGCTTGGTGAGAGCGTAGATCCCATTGAGTTTACCATGGTCGATATGCATGACGATCACGGGGATGAAGACGAGCACGGCCATGACGAGGATGAAGACGATCACGAGGATGAAGATGAGCACGGCCATGACGAGGATGAAGACGAGCACGAGGATGAAGACGAGCACGGCCATGACGAGGATGAAGATGAGCACGAGGATGAAGACGAGCACGGGGATGAAGACGAGCACGGCCATGCCGAAGACGAGGAAGGGGACGATCACAGTGACGAAGGCGACCATGAAGAGCACGCACACGGACTTCTGGATCCCCACTTCTGGTTCGACCCGATCCGGGTGAAGGTCGCGGTCAACGAAGTAGCCGCTCGCCTCTCGGCCATAGACCCTGAGAACGCGGAGGACTACTTACGGAACGCCTCTGAGTATGGGGAGCAGCTCGACGAGCTTCACGCCTGGATCCAAGAGCAGGTTGGTACTGTGGAGCCGGAGCGCAGACTGCTGGTTACATCACACGACAGCCTCTCCTACTTTGCAGAGGCCTATGGGTTCGAGGTAGTCGGCTTGGTTATACCGTCTCTTGCGACTCACGTGGAGCCGTCTGCGGAGCACATTGCGGGACTGGTCGATGTGGTTCGGGAGCACGATATACAAGCGGTGTTTGGTGAGACGACAGTCAGCGAGAGGCTGGCGCAAACCATAGCAGAGGAGACTGGCGCGGAGCTGGTCCGGCTCTATTCTGGTTCCCTTGGGCCGGAGGGCAGCGGCGCTGACACCTACCTTGGTATGGTGCGTACAAACGTGGAACGCATCGTCGGGGCATTGCAGTGAACCCCGCTCCGAACGTACACGCCGCGAGCATGTCGCTTCAGGACGTGACTGTCGAACTCGATGGGCACATGGCCCTGAGTAACGTCACCTTCGACGTACATGCGGGGACTCTGATGGGCGTTGTAGGACCGAACGGAGCCGGCAAGAGCACGCTGTTCAATGCTATTGCCGGGCTCCTCCCCGTCCGCCGGGGGAAGGTAACCCTTCACCGGGTAGACCGGAGAAGTGGCGCGTTGGCCTACGTGCCTCAGCAAGAGAGCGTCAACTGGCGGTTCCCTGTGACCGTCATGGACGTTGCAATGATGGGCCTGTGCTGCAAACTGGGATGGTGCCGGCGACCCGGGAAGAAAGACCGCGACCTTGTCGACGAGTGCCTATGCCGTGTGGGCCTGTGGGACCATCGCTCGGCTCTTATGACCGAGCTTTCGGGAGGGCAGAAGCAGAGGGTATTCGTAGCCAGGGCGCTCACCCAGGAAGCAAGTGTTCTCCTTTTGGATGAGGCATTCAGCGGCGTTGACGTGGGCGCCCAGGAAGGCCTCATAGAGGTCCTCCAAACAATGAAGAATGAAGGGCGCATCGTCCTCTTGGCAACCCACGACTTGACCAACCTGGCCGGTCGCTTCGACCAGGTATTGTGTCTGAACCGCCAAGTGTGCGCCTGCGGCCCTCCCGACCAGGTGTTCACGCCCGAGGTCATGGAGAAGCTGTACGGCGCCCACGGTGTGCGCCTTACGAGGGACGGGGAGCGGTAGCGAGACGAGATGATAGATTTCGTTCTCGCACCACTTGAGTACGGCTTCATGGTGAGAGCCCTAATCGGCTCGGTGCTTGTTGGCGTGATGTGCCCGCTACTTGGCGCGTACGTCGTCACCAGGAACCTCGCCTTCATGGGGGACGCCCTCGCCCACGCGGTGCTGCCGGGAATGGTGCTTGGGTTCATCGTGGGCATCAACCCGGCCATAGCCGCCGTCCCAACAGGCGTCTCCGTTGCCGTGCTGGTCAGGATTGTGAGCCGGCGTGCGGGTCTCAGCGCGGATACTTCCATAGGCATTCTCTTTGCGGCCATGTTTGCCCTGGGGCTTGTCATGCTGGCGACTTCACCGACGATTGGGGTCGATATGGAAGACTTGCTCTTGGGGCAGATCCTGGCCATTTCTCCGACCGACATCTATGTGTCCCTTGGGATAACCATCGTGGTCATCCTGGGGCTATTCGCTCTTCACCACTGGCTGCTGTTCGCGAGCTTTGACCCCGTCGGGTCGCAGGTTGTCGGTGCGCGTGCCAACTTCGTCGACTACGTGCTGCTGGTCATGCTTGCCCTCGTTATAGTGATTGGGATTCAGGCGGCGGGTATCGTTCTGGTCATGGCGATGCTGGTAACACCTGCCGCCACGGCTTATGTGTTGGTCAGACGTTTCGTCTCGATGATGATGGCGGCCGCGGCAATAGGGACCGCGGCCGCCGTGACCGGCCTCTACATCTCCTACCACTTCAATTTGCCCGCCGGCCCTGCCATGACCCTGGTTGCAAGCGGGATATTCGTACTGGTCGTTTCATTCAGGCGAAAAGCCCCTGCCTGAGAATCCTCTTCTCGAAAGCCGCTCGTTGTCAGAGTCCCGTACCCCTGTTAAGACCTGACCCGTATTCGCCCAGGGCAATCGCATCTAAATTTGGACGCCAAATCAGTCGGAAGTCATTCGGATTTGCGGCCGCGCGCCATGATTTGCACTGTTCGCGGCGTTTTGCCCTGAACTGAGACTCGAGTCAGGTAGCGTCACGAGGTTTTGAGCCAAATAGATGCGATTGCCTTGGAGTAGACGGGAATCCGGTATTGACACCGTCCCCGGCTTATGATAATATTATCTTGTTGCATCAATTCGCAACAAACAAAATTATCATGTGCCACAATACCACAGAGATCAATCGGCAGTTACGCAAACGCGGCTACCGGGTAACCCCCCAACGCCAACTCATCCTCGACGCCGTCTGTCAGCTCGGTAAGCACGTCACGCCCGAAGCTGTGTACGACCAGGTACACCGCATCGCTCCAACTCTGAGTCGGGCCACTGTCTACCGGGTTCTGCATTTTCTGACAGAACAGCGCATCCTGACGATGGTGCATATGGCCGACGGCCGGCTTGCCTTCGAATTGGCCGGCCCCGAACCGCATCACCACCTCGTCTGCCGCTCATGCGACAGCTTGCTCGAGCTACCGCACAGCGTCTTGCGTTCCTTTCGCCAGGCGATGAAGTCCCAATACGACTTTGAGACCGACGTAAGTCATGTCTCATTCTTTGGGCATTGCACCGACTGCCATGACTCTGCCGGCGCCTGGCGCCAATTGTGGGGACACACGCCACCTGTCTGACGAAAGGGTACCCGCAGATGCTTCACTCACTTCGAATCCTGTCATCGGTTCTCACGCTGATAGTCCTTCTGGCCGCTTGCACCCCAGTCGCGCCTGGGACGACATCTGCCGGCGCGGATGCTCCTCAGGCCTCAACCTCCGGCACAACAGCTTCCGAGGAGTCTGATACGCCCTCCGGGCCGTCGGTCCGGGTGGTGACAACCACCAACTTTGTGGCTGATTGGGTCCGGGTGGTTGGTGGAAACAGGGTAGAGGTCTTCAGCCTGCTTCCAGTGGGTGGCGACCCGCACACTTTTTCGCCAGGCGCTCGCGACGTTGCCCAGGTAGCTGACGCCGATGTTGTGTTTACCGTTGGTCTCGGCCTGGAGGCCGAATGGCTGCATGAACTGGTAGACAACGCCAGTGCAGATGAGTCCAAGGTAGTCGCGCTTGGTGAGAGCGTAGATCCCATTGAGTTTACCATGGTCGATATGCATGACGATCACGGGGATGAAGACGAGCACGGCCATGACGAGGATGAAGATGAGCACGGCCATGACGAGGATGAAGACGATCACGGGGATGAAGACGAGCACGGCCATGACGAAGACGAGCACGAGGATGAAGACGAGCACGGCCATGACGAGGCTGAGCACGAGGACGAGCACGGCCATGACGAGATGATCATGGGGCGTTTGCTCGTTGCGGATGCGGTAGAAGCGCACCTCTCCGTCATCGATCTATCGACCGGTGACGTTGACAGCGGAATCTTCGAGGTCGCCGCACCCCGCGCGACCGTGTACCCCAGCCCCGCTCACCGCTACGCCATCGTCCTCGCCCGCGGGCCGGAGGACGGCGACGACCGGATCCACGTCTTCGACAGCGGCGTCTTCCTCGTCGAGCACGGCGATCACTACGACCTTGTCACACGGCCCGTCTCCCGTCATGCGTTGGAGATCGCTGACGAGCAGCCGATCCATTACGTCAACAGCTACGGCTGGACCGCGATCTTCGCAGACATCAACGGTCACGCCATCCTGATCAACGAGGCGGATCTGGCGAACTCACGCGGCGACTATGAGCCGATCGTGTTTGAGGCCGGACCGCAGCATGGCGCGGCGCTGGTCATCTCGGACGAGCATGTCGTCGTTACCACGAAGAATCCCGACTACCCGGAGAATTCCAACGACAGCCTGCCTGTGGGCGTGGAAGTTCGCGACTTCAGTGATCAGGTCGTCTACGACGCCAGCAATCGCTCATGCCCGGGCATGCACGGTGAGTCCCACAATGAGTATGGCGTCGCCTTTGGATGCACCGGGGGCGTGCTCTTCCTCCATGCTCACGATGGCGAGTACGAGCACGAGTTCATCGCCAATCCACCGGAGATGCGCGAAGATTCTCGTATCGGGTCGGTCTACGGTCACCACCACGTCGAGCATTTCTTCGGTAAGGCCTCTTACTTCGACGGTGAGGGCTTCGCCGACGATGGCATTTGGCTGATCGACGTGGACCACAGCGAAATGCGCCAGGTGTTCAGCGAGCCCAGCGTTTCCACGAAGTTCTCCAGCGATGGCGAGCTGCTCTACGTGCTCGGCGTTGACGGCGTGCTGCACGCGCTGGACGCGCATGACGGCGAATTGCTCGAGACCATGGAGT
Organism: Caldilineaceae bacterium; assembly: GCA_958295845.1. GTDB lineage: Bacteria > Chloroflexota > Anaerolineae > Caldilineales > Caldilineaceae > Bin5. The sequence continues at coordinate 242,778 of OY282376.1, read as the reverse complement.
TGGTCGGGCCTGGTGATGCCGGTCGTCCCGCGTTCATCGTTGTTGGCGAGTGGCTCTACGTCGCCGACCCCAACAGTGGCCACGTGATGGCCGTCCACCTTGAAGAGATGGAGATCGAGGAGGAGTGGGAAGTCGGGGGCGCGCCGTCGAGCCTGGCGTTTGTCGGAGTCGCCGACTCGGGCGGCGCGCCCGATGAAGGCCATGACGAGCACGAAGAGGACGAGCACGGCCACGGCCATGAAGGGCACGCACACGGCCCTCTGGATCCCCACTTCTGGTTCGACCCGATCCGAGTGAAGATCGCTGTCAACGAAGTAGCCGCCCAGCTCTCGGCGATAGACCCCGACAACGCGAGCGTCTACAGCCAGAACGCCTCGGAGTATGGGGAGCAGCTCGACGAGCTTCACGCCTGGATCCAAGAGCAGGTCGGTACTGTGGAGCCGGAGCGCAGACTGCTGGTTACATCACACGACAGCTTCTCCTACTTGGCAGCGCTTTATGGGTTTGAGGTCGTTGGGCTGGTTATACCGTCGTTGGCGACTCACGTGGAACCGTCTGCGGAGCACATTGCGGGACTGGTCGATGTGGTTCGGGAGCACGATATACCAGCGGTGTTTGGTGAGACGACAGTCAGTGAGAGGCTGGCGCAAACCATAGCAACGGAAACTGGCGCAGAGCTGGTCCGGCTCTATTCGGGTTCCCTTGGGCCGGAGGGCAGCGGCGCTGACACGTACCTTGGCATGGTGCGTACAAACGTGGAACGCATCGTCGGGGCATTGAGATGAACCCCGCTCCGAACGTACACGGCGCGAGCATGTCGCTTCAGGACGTGACTGTCGAACTCGTCATGTACGCCCATGGGGCGGTTGATAAAGATGCGTAGGGTGTGTGCGGTCAGCTCAATGTAGAGCCGAGCGCACAGGCATTGGAAGGTGTGTGCATGGTTGGTTTCGATATGGAATTGTGCGGCCAACTGACTGTTGACGGTTTCGATGCTTGGCACATGTCGTCAACGAGCACATGCACCCATAGACAGGAGAAAATAGAGAGGACAAAGATGTTGAATTTGCCCGTTGATTGGGGAACGTTATGGGTAGGGGGCTTCTGCCCGGTGGAGGTGCTCGGTGGGTTGCCGGTTCGTGGCGCAGATTATGCCGCGCATCCTCCGCTGGATGATCGGCTGACCCTACCTGCTAACGCAGCTTTACACGCCGAGGCGACGCTGGAAGCGGCAGAAGCGACATGGTCGGAACGCCTGGGCGGCGCGTGGGTTGTACTGGTGCGCGATGCCTACCGCGCTCGCCGCTTACTGCATCAGGCGGCGGGAATTCAGCCAGGCGAATGGGTCGGTGTCCCGGCGAATGCCAGCCATGACCTGGCAGAGTCGGTCAAGCATCATAAGGCGCTGCTGCGCTTTCTGGACTTTGACGCGCATCTGCGGCTCGCGCCGTCCAGTACGCGCTTCACTTGGACGCAGGTGGTGCGCGGGTTGTGGCAGCCGCAGAACGCTATGTGGCTCGACTGCGCTGACACCCTGCCTACGCCTGGCGCGGCAGAACGCCCGGCGGTGACGCTGTACGGCTTACATCTGTCTGATGCTGATGACCGCCCCGGTGCGCTGCTGGTATTCAGTGATGAGGCACTCTATGCAGAGGTGAGAGCATTGCGTCAACCGGTTGACTGCCCGAACGCAGCGCAGGCATTGGCACAGTGTGAACGTCTGTCAGAACTGGCAGAGCAGCAACGCGCGAATCTGGCGGAGGTGCGGCGCGGTCTGCATGAAGCCGCCGGGCTGGTGACACATGAGCCGAACAGGCTGGCGTTGGCGACCGCGGTCGCGGTGCAGATTCCGCTAGAGAGCGATGTCGCCACGTTTTACGCCTACGTTGAGCAGGAAAATACGCCCGTGCGCTGGCTGCCACAGATTCGGCCTTTGCATTATGCCGCGCTGAGTGCTGACGGCGCGCCAGATCACCGGGGAACGGCGACGAACCTCGCCCGCTGGATGTGCGTCCCGGTGGGGCCCGATTACACCTTTGAGGAGATCAAACACGGTGTGCTGGGCATCGTCAAAGCGGCGGAATATCTCGGTGTGCGCTGGCGCACCAATCCCGCCTTTGCTGCCGAGTACGCTTCCTTGATGGATCGAACTTATGGCGCAGGGCATGATGCCTACCGCCCGTTGTTTGCGCTGGGTGAAGCCATCGCAGCGGGAGATTAGCCATGCAGTTGATCCCTATTACCGGGATGCTGCATCAGCCCAAGACCGCGCTGACGCAGGCGCTCATTGAAGCGCTGTCCCCCGAAATCGAAAACGACAGTTGAATAGAGGAGACAGGAACAAAATGAACACACTTGAAACACGAGTGCCTGTGACCGTTCTGACGGGCTTTCTGGGGGCAGGCAAAACCACGTTACTCAACCGCGTCCTGACCGAAAATCACGGTAAGAAAATCGCGGTGATCGAAAATGAGTTCGGCGAGATCGGCATTGATAACGATCTGGTCATTGGAGCGGAAGAAGAGATCTTCGAGATGAACAACGGATGCATCTGCTGCACCGTTCGGGGTGATTTGATTCGCATTCTCAGTCATCTGATGAAGCGCCGCGATAAGTTCGATTACATCCTGGTCGAAACCACCGGCATGGCGGATCCCGGTCCCGTCGCGCAAACCTTTTACGTGGATGATGATATGCAGGAAAAATTGTTGCTGGATGGGATTGTCACGGTGGTGGATGCCAAACATATCTGGGAACACATCGACGATAGCGATGAGGCAAAAGAACAGGTTGCCTTTGCTGATGTGATTCTGCTCAATAAGATTGACCTGGTTGCCCCGGAAGACCTCGACAGACTCGAAGCACGCATCAAAAGCATGAACAGAATGGCGAAAATCTGCCGCACCCGGGACGCGGTGGTCGAGATGGACAAGATTCTCAATGTGGGCGGCTTCAACCTCGACCGGGCACTTGAAATCGACCCGAAGTTCATGGAGCCAGAATACCCGTTTGAATGGTCGGGTATCTATGAACTGAACACCGGGACTTACGAATGGGTGATGGGTGAAGGCCCTGACCCGGCAATGGGGGCCGCACTGCTGCCGCTGGCAAATAACGGATTGGCGGCGAAGGAAGCGACGCTGATGGAAGCCGTACTGACCTTCTCTGAAGATGAGCAGGCAGTACAGGCAGGCGAAACGCTGCACCTTGGCAAAGGACAGCACAACCAGCTCGTGCTGAACAGAAAAGGCGAGACCGTCTTCAACTTCGTGATTCAGCAGCCGGGCTATTACATGCTGTTCACCGAACATCACCCTGATGAATTCGACGCGCACCTGTGCGGCACGGATGCCGTGCTTGTCCCGCTCGAAACCCGCGAGTACAAGCCCGATCATGAACACGACGAAGAAGTGACTTCTGTTGGTATCACCCTCCCCGGTGATTTTCACTTGGAGAGGCTCAATGGTTGGTTAGGTCAACTGCTGCGCGAGCATGGGCTGGACATCTTCCGTATGAAAGGCGTGTTGAGCGTGCGCGGCTGGGATGACCGATTCGTATTTCAGGGGGTGCATATGCTCTTTGACGGCCGCCCGGATCGTCCGTGGGGGAATGAGCAGCGTCATAACAAGATGGTTTTTATCGGGCGTAACCTGGATCGCGCTGCACTGGAAGAAGGCTTTCGCGCATGTCTCGTGTCATGATGCGGCGCAGAGACAAACGCAAACCTCCGCAGCCATCGCTCAAGGCAATATGGCGTACCCACATTGACGATCATCCGATTGGGCTGGCATGGTCGCCGGATGGCAAACTGTTGGCAGTGGCGGGTGTGTCTGGACCCATCACGCTGTTTAATGGTGCAGACGGCGCGGTACAGCACAAGCTACCCGGCCATACCCTTGGCACGATGGCAATTTCGTGGCACAAAGACAGTCGTCTCCTCGCCAGTGTCGGGCTGGATGGCAAGGTACGGCTGTGGGATACCGAGACAGGAACGCAGACCTCTGAAATGGCAGGCGGCGCAAGCTGGGTGGAGCGTGTCGCTTTCAGCCCTGCGGGCGATTTGCTTGTGTCAGCCGCCGGGCGCAAACTGCGACTGTGGAACACCTCCGGGGAATTGAACTACGAATATCCCGATGCGAACAGCACCATTACTGACATCAAGTGGCGCTATGATGGCAAACAGTTCGCCATCTCTGCCTACAATGGCGTCGTGCTGTATGGCCCCGCAAAAGCGGAACCACTCCACCGTTTCGAATGGCAGGGTTCGACACTCACACTGGAATGGAGTCCCGATGGAAAGTACATTGCCACTGGCGACCAGGACTCGACGGTGCATTTCTGGCTCGTCGATTCAGGGCAGGATTTGCAGATGTGGGGCTACGAAACGAAGGTGCTGGAACTGGCATGGAGCTTCAATAGTCGCTATCTTGCGACCGGCGGCGGGACTCAGGCGGTGATCTGGGACTGTTCCGGCAAGGGGCCAGAAAACACTCGACCGCTCATGCTGGAAGGACATAAGCACCTCATCAAGCACCTGAAGTTTCAACGACGGGGTAAGCTGCTGGCTTCCGGTGGTAACGATGGTCTGCTGGCAATCTGGAGAATCAAGAAGAAGAAACTCGTTTTGCTGGCGGATGCTGTGTTCAAAACCCCAATTGCCGGCTTGGCCTGGTCACCGGATGATCGCTATATCGCGGCGTCAGATGAGAGTGGTACCCTGTCGATAGCGGCAGCGTAGCGATTATGAGAATCGTATTTCATGTGAAATATTCCCTCTGTTGGTCAGACGTTTCGCCTCGATGATGATGGCGGCCGCGGCAATAGGGACCGCGGCCGCCGTTACTGGCCTCTACATCTCCTACCACTTCAATTTGCCCGCCGGCCCTGCTATGACCCTGGTTGCAAGCGGGATATTCGTTCTGGTCGTTTCTTTCAGGCGAAAAGCCCCTGCCTGAGAATCCTCTTCTCGAAAGCCGCTCGTCGTCAGAGTCCCGTACCCCGGTAAAGACCTGACCCGTATTCGCCGCTTGACGATCTTGCGAGACGGCATCTTCAGGGCAGCCCCATCGTCCACTTCGGCCATATGGTGATACGGCGGCTCACTGCCTGGCCGTTAACCCCATATGGCCTTGAGTCCTCGTACGGCACTTCATTCCCTCCTTCTCCAATTCTGTATAGAAGAAGAACACGGCGAAGAATGGCAAGCATGTGGATTGACCGCAATGAACCAACCCGTACCAGTTCTTCTGGCGCACTCGATCTTGCCTTACCTGGATACGCAGGAATTGCGCTCTCTGGGTAGTAACGATGTAGCATGCGATGGCAACGTTCAACAGCGTCTACAGATTCCGATTGCAAGGTTTCAGTTTACCGCTGCGAAATATCTCTTGATGACGTGGATCCAGGTTGGGCAAGGTGCCCGAACGGGTTGATCGCGCCTGGCGTAACGACTACCTTGGACGATCAGCTTTTCGAAGATGTCTTATGTGGAATGATAGTCGGTCTTTTTTGGATAGAGAACGAGAAAAGACGTATTCTAGTCAGGGGAGGCCGGCTTTTTGGATCTGCTGGTAGTCGGGTACGCCCGTGAGTCGATTGATGTAGATGCCTAACGCGTCTGCGGTGGGCTTAGTGTAGAGGTGGGCGCACAGTCCCTGGAAAGCATGTGCATGGTTGGTCTCGATTTGAATGGCCTAATATGGAGAGACATAGAGATATGACAACTGCATCCTTTACTATCAGCGCTTTTGGCGACGAGATTGCGTCGGACCTGGAGTCACAGCTGCAGACGCTCAACGATTTGAAGATCCCCTGCCTGGAGCTGCGGGCGGCGTGGGGTGAGAACGTCCTCCACATGTCCGATGAGCGGGTCGCGAAAGTGCGGGCGATGTGCGATGCCAGCGGCGTGACGATCAGCGCGATCGGCAGCCCGGTCGGCAAAAGCCCGATCGAGGAGCCGATCGAAACGGAGGTGCAGAACCTGCGCCGCCTGAGCGAGATCGCCCGCCAGCTGGGCACCAGCAACATTCGCATCTTCTCCTTCCACCCGCCCGAAGACAGCGACGACTACGACAGCTATGTGGACACCGCCATCGACCGGCTGCGCCGCCTGACGGAGGTCGCCGCGGAAGAGGGCGTCACGCTGCTGCTGGAAAACGAGAAGGGCATCGTCGGCGACACGCTCGACCGCTGCATCAAGCTGGTCGACGCCATCGACAGCCCCCATCTGGTCTTCCTCTGGGATCCGGCCAACTTCGTGCAGGTGGGCGAGGAGCGGATCACCGAGCGCGGCTGGCCTCTGATCGGCAGCCGCGTGGGCTATGTGCATATCAAGGACTGCAAGCTGGAGGGAGGCGTCAAAGCCGCCGGTGAAGGCGACGGGCAGATCCCCGAACTGCTGGACCGTCTCATCAGCAGCGGCTATCAGGGGATGCTGGCTTTGGAGCCGCACCTGGCGGTCGCCGCGCACAGCAGCGGGTTCAGCGGCCCGGACGGCATGGCCTACGCGGTGGAATCGCTGCGGAAGGTGATGCGCGCCGCCGGGGCTGCAGAGAGCTGATCTTGTATGGACAGTGATATAAGAGACCTGTCCGCCAAATTGAAATCAGTGTGAATGACATCCGTGTGAATGAAATCGGTGTGAATGAAATCGGTGTGAATGAAATCGGTGTGAATGAAATCAATGTAAACGAGCTTGGGAGACCAAAAGCCGATGATAGACCTTGATAATCTGCTCACCAAATGTGAAAAAACCGTTGACTTCGCGGCCGAGCAGCTGCGCAACCTGGTGGAAGCGCACCCGGACTATTTCCCGATGTACACGCAGAACGGGAAGTGGATGCACGGCGGCGAGGCGTGGACGAACTGGTGCGAAGGCTTCCTCGGCGGACAGCTCTGGCTGGTCTACCAGGCCACCGGCGATGAATATTTCCGCGAAAAGGCCGAGCACTACTCCCGCCTGCTGGAACACCGCAAGACCGACCTCAACGTCCACGATCTCGGCTTCCTGTTCCTCTCCACCTGGAAACGCTGGTACGACCTGACCGGGGAAGAGGATAAGAACGCGGTCGTCATCGAGGCCGGCCAGACCCTGGCCAAGCGGTTCAAGGAAAAGGGCGAATACCTGCGCTCCTTTGTCTCCGACGAGAGCCTCTTCATCGACATTATGATGAACGTGCCGATCATCTTCTACGCGGCGCAGGAGACCGATGACGAAGAGCTGTGGGAGACGGCCTACCGCCACTGCCTGACCACCCGCCGCTACCTGGTGCGGGGCGACGGCAGCACCTCGCACGAGGGCATCTTCGACCTGGAGACGGGCGAATTCCTGCGCCAGACCACGCACCAGGGCTGGCGCGACGACTCCTCCTGGGCGCGCGGGCTCGGCTGGTCGCTCTACGGTTTCGGCACAGTTTACGGCCTGACCGGGGATGCCCGCTTCCTCAAGACCAGCCAGGACAACGCCTGGTTCTACATGGAGAACACCCCGGCCCACGGTGTGCCGCCCAACGACTGGATGGAGCGGGGTGCGCAGAACCCGCACGAAAGCTCGGCCGCGGCCATCAGCGCCAGCGGTCTGATTCAGCTTTCGCAGCTGGTCGGCGATCCGACGCTGGGCAAGCAGTATCACGACTACGCGCTCCAGATCGTCGATACGCTCACCGAGCCGGAGTTTGTCGGCAACGGCGACGAGGGCTGGGAAGGCGTTCTCAAGCAGGGCATGTACCACGAACGGCTGGGGCTGGGCGTGAATGAGAGCGTGATGTGGGGGGATTACTTCTTCCTGGAGGCGGTTTGTAAGGTCTTGGGGGTGGAGTAGGGGTAGTTTCTAGTTTTTAGTAGTCAGTTTTGAGTTTTTAGTAACCCCATTGGCGGACGTCTTTTCGCTGGGGGTTAGAAACTGTGGAGTGGAAGGGTGGTGCTATGGCCAAGGCAGCAATAGTCACCGGGGCGGGCCGCGGCATTGGCCGCGGCATTGCGCTGGCGCTGGCAGAGAGAGGGTGGTCGCTGGTTATCAACTATCGCGGCAATGCGGCGACGGCCAGTGAGACCGCCGGCATGGTCCGCGAGGCGGGCGGCGCCGCGCTGGTGGTGCAGGCCGATATCGGCTCCGCCGCGGACCGGGCGCGCCTGGTGCAGGCGGCGCTCGAACAGTTTGGCCGCATCGATCTGCTGGTGAACAACGCCGGCATGGGCCCCCGCACTCGCATGGACATCCTCGAAACGACGGAAGAGTCCTACGACGAGGTGATGAACGTCAACCTGAAAGGGCCGTTCTTCCTCAGCCAGCTGGTGGCGCGGACGATGCTCGAGCAGCTGGAAACCGGGTCAGCAGGGGCCGATGGCGGCGGGCCGCAGATCATCAATATCGGTTCGATCAGCGCCTACACCAGCAGCCCGGCGCGCGGCGAATACTGCATCTCCAAGGCCGGCGTCGGCATGATGACGCTCCTGTTCGCCGACCGGCTGGCGGAGAGCGGCATCAACGTCTGCGAGGTGCGGCCCGGCATCGTCGAGACCGACATGACGAGCACGGTGAAGGAGAAGTACGACAATCTGATCGGCGAAGGCCTGACTCCGATACGCCGTTGGGGGCAGCCGGAGGACGTGGGCAAAGCGGTCGCCGCCCTGGCGGAGGGGCTGTTCCCCTTCTCGACCGGCGCGGTGCTGGATGTCGACGGCGGATTTCATATGCACCGGTTGTGAGATGACAGTGGCTAGTCCGAAACGTCCTGCATGCTGTGTAAGGTGACATTGGCCGTAAGCTGAGGGAGGGATCATATGCCGATAGAAACAGGGATATGGCGAATTCAGGAAGACTCAGAGCTACAGCCCGTATCCCTAAGCGGAATGGACTATGAACAAAACCTGCAGGATATCATTGCTGCAGACATTTCTATTGTTGACCCCCGGATAATGGTAATCGGTCGGGAAGTTGCTACTTCTCATGGAGGTCGAATTGACCTGCTGGCAATTGATGCGGACGGTAACTTAGTAGTAGTTGAATTGAAGCGCGGTCAGACGCCAAGAGAAGTCGTGTCGCAAACGCTTGATTACGGTTCCTGGGTTCGCCACCTACCCTCGGAAGAAATTGCAGATATATTTATTGACTACCAGCGGGACGTTCTCGAGAAAGAAAAGCCAATAGGAATAAACGATGCTCTCTTAGAGCGGTTTGATTTCGTTCCTGACGAACTCAATTCCTCTCATCGACTCGTGATCGTTGCAGAGGAACTCGACTTGTCGACTGAGCGTATTGTTTCTTATCTCCAAGAGGAGTATGGGGTTGAAATAAATGTTGTGCTCTTCCGTACGTTCCAGGATGAAGACCGTCTGTACTTAACCCGTACTTGGCTTATTGAACCAGATGCCCTTGCCACCGAAGTGTCCTCTTCGTCCAAGTCCAAGGGGGAATGGAATGGAGAGTATTATGTTTCGTTCGGTGAAGGAGTAAGCCGGAGATGGAAGGATGCGAAGAGGTACGGGTTTGTAAGCGCTGGGGGTGGAGAGTGGTACGTGAGAACTCTCAAAAGGCTTCAACCCGGCAACCGTGTATGGGTATCAGTACCTGGAACAGGATACGTTGGCGTCGGAAAAGTTCTGGAGCCTGCCGTACGTTTTGACCAATTTAAGGTTAACGTAAAAGGCACTCTCACTTCCTTAATGGAACTAGAGGTTGAGGCGCCCGAAGCGTTCGATACAGAGCACGACGAGCATTTTGTCGCCGTCAAATGGATAAAGGAAGTCACCCTTCAAGAAGCAGTAAAGGAAAGAGGCTTCTTTGGGAACCAGAACACTGTGGCCCAGCCACGCAGCCCCAAGTGGGCCTTTACAGTCGACCGCCTGAAGACTCTCTGGGGAGTGAATTAATGCTGACCTCGAATGAGACCGAGATCTTGCGAATGTGGTTACGGAGGACTTGACGGGCATGATTCCAAAGTGAAGCCCTATAGAAAAGTCTTAGTCTCAAATTTAATCTACATTACTTGAGGATTTACATTTTGTCGGATTAACTTCTGATCTTCGGACACTTTCAGGCGGTATAGCCCCTTTCTCTTGACCGTCCTGAACATATGACAAGCGGAGATAAACAGGAATGAAACTGATCGTTTTCAGCAAGATGCTCCAGGAAAAGAGTATCGCCGAACTGGTCGAGCTGGCGCAGAAGCACGGCTACGACGGCTATGACCTGGCGGTGCGGCCCGGCCATCCGGTCAACCCGGACAACGCGGCCGCGGCCCTGCCGCAGGCCCAGACGCAGATGGCGCAGGCCGGGCTGCAGATAGGCATGGTCACGGGCAACTTCGACCTGCTCACGGCCGACCATCCCCTGGCGGAGCCGCTGCTGGCGGCGATGGACAGCGCCGACGTGCGGCTGCTCAAACTGGGCTATTTCAGGTTCGAGCCGCAGACGATGGACTACTGGGAGCAGGTGGACAATGTGCGCCGGGCCTTCTCCGCCTGGGAACGGCTGGCCAGCATTTACAACGTCAAGATCTGCTACCACACGCACTCGCACTACTGCATGGGCCTCAATGCGGCCGCGCTGATGCACCTGCTGCGCGACTTCGACCCCGCCTACCTGGGCGCCTATCTCGACCCCGGCCACTTCGCGGTCGACGGCGAACCCTTCGACTTCGGCCTGGCGATGGCGCGCGAGCATCTGAGCATCCTCTCCGTAAAAGATGTCCTCGTCCAGCGCGTCGAGAAAAACGGACACGGCGCGGCCAAAGCGCTCTGGGTGGCCGCGGGCGAGGGGATCGTCGACTGGACGGCTGTCTTCGGTGAATTGCGCCGGATCGAGTATGACGGTTTCCTGTCAATTCACTGCGAGTATGACATCGACGACGACGAAGACTGGTTCGACACTTTTGTGCGCGAGGTGGCTTTCTTCCGCAAGATGAGAGATGCAAACTGATTGTGATGTTTACCACCTGAAAGGATCACACCCTTGCCTTATCCCTATCCACTTGTATTCAGCACACTTGGCACGCCGGGCTGGTCGATTGAACGCGCCGCCGAACAGGCGGTTGCCGACGGCTACGCCGGGCTGGAAGTCCGCATTCTGGACGGCCAAGTCATCCCGACGGACTTGCCGGCCGAGCGCCGCGCCGCCATCCGCAGCCTGATGAAGCAGCACGGGCTGGTCATCGCCGGCATCGGCGCGTCCACCCGCTTTTCTTCACCGGACACTGACGACCGCGCCCAACATCTAGCCGACCTGCGCGCCTACCTGGCGCTGGCCAGCGATCTGGAGGTGCCGATCGTACGCACCTTTGGCGGCGGCCCCTCAGAGGGCCAGACGATGGCGGACGTGATCGATCTCGTCGCCGCAAGCCTGGCCGAGGCCGCGCCCGACGCCGAGCGGCACGGCGTCACCATCTGCCTGGAGACCCACGACGCTTTCTGTCGCGGGCAGGAGGTAGCCGGCGTGCTGAGCCAGGTTGATTCACCCAACGTCAAGGCGGTCTGGGACGTACATCATCCCTACCGCATGGGCGAATCGACCGAGGATACCTGGAACTACATCGGCGACCGGCTGGCCCATGTCCACATGAAAGACGCTCTGCGCAGGGAGGACGACAGCTGGGAGTTGAAGCTGATGGGCGAGGGCGAAGTCCCCTGCCGGGAGATCCTCCATCTGCTCGCGGCCAAGGGCTACGACGGCTATATCTGCGCCGAGTGGGAGAAGGCATGGCACCCCGACATCGAGGAGCCGGAAGTCGCCCTGCCCCAGCATGCGCAGGTTCTGCGCCAGTGGATGGCTGAGTAGGTTTTTAGTTTTCAGTTTCTGGTTTTTAGTAACGGCATCGCTTCGAGCTGGGTATCGTTGCGAAGGTCGGAAACGAAGAGTTGGAAACGACGGGGCGAGTGGGGTTGCAATGCGCACGGAAAAGCCGAAGGGGCTGTACCTGCTGGGCGAGGGCGCCTTTGACCGCATATACGGGGAAGACACGCGCCGCGACATCGAAGCGCAGGTGGAGATGGTCGCGCCGTTGCAGACGCCGGAGTCGATCGCGGCAGACCCGGCGGCGCTGGCGGATGTCTCGCTGATCTTCTCCGGCTGGGGCATGGCGCCGGTGGACGAAGCGTTACTAGACGCCGCGCCCAATCTGGAGGCGATCTTCTATGCCGCCGGCACGGTCCGCTACTTTGTGACCGACGCCATGTGGGCGCGAGGCGTGCGCCTGACCAGCGGCTATGGCGCCAATGCCGAGTTTGTGGCGCCGTACACCTTGGCACAGATCATCCTCAGCCTGAAACGCGTCTGGCATTTCGCCAACAAACTCCGCCGCGAGGGAACCTACAACTCGTTCGATAAAGAGCCGCTGCCCGGCCTCTACACCGGCGTCGTCGGCCTGATCTCGCTGGGCCAGATCGGACGCCGGGTCGCGCGCCTGCTGCAAGAGACGCTCTCCGTACGCGTTCTCGCCTACGACCCGTTCCTGACGCCGGTGACGGCCGCAGAGCTGAATGTGGAGCCGGTCGGGCTGGAGGAGCTGTTCCGCCGCTGCGACGTGGTCTCGCTGCATACGCCCTGGCTGCCGGAAACGGTTGGCATGATAAACGGCGCGCACCTGGCCTCGATGAAAGAGAACGCCACCTTCATCAACACAGCGCGCGGCGCGGTCGTGAACGAGCCGGAGATGATCGCCGTGCTGCAGCAGCGCCCGGACCTGTTCGCCCTGCTGGATGTCACCTACCCGGAGCCGCCAGAGGCCGGGTCGCCCCTCTACAGCCTGCCCAACGTACTCCTCACCCCCCACATCGCCGGCGCGCACAACACCGAGTGCCTGCGCATGGGCCGCGTGATGGTGGGGGAGTTATCCCGCTACCTGGCGGGTGAACGCATGGAGTATGAGATCACGCAGGAGACGCTGCCGCTGCTGGCCTGACACGCGCCTTATCCTGGCCGCGCGGGCGGGATAGGCGGGCGGTCTCCTTCCCCGACAGGAACACCTATGTTTTTGCCCGGACTAGTCTCGATCACTTTTCGCCAACTCTCTGCAACTGAAATCATCGCCCTGGTGACGCAGGCCGGCCTGGCCGCGGTCGAGTGGGGCGGGGATGTCCACGTCCCGCACGGGGATGAAACGCAGGCGCTGGCCGTTGCCCGCATGGGCGCCGACGCCGGTCTGCACGTGGCGGCCTACGGCTCCTACTACCGCGTCGGCCATCCTGAAACCGGCCCCTTCGAAGCGGTGCTGGCCTCGGCGGTTGCGCTGGGCGCGCCGCAGATTCGCGTATGGCCCGGAAACCAGGGCAGCGACGATGCGGACGAGGCCTACTTTCAGTCGGTCGTTGCCGACAGCCGCCGCATCGCCGACCTGGCGCAGGCCGAAGGAATTGGCATCGTCTACGAGTTCCACGGCAACACGCTCACCGACACGAACGCGGCCGTCCTACGCCTGCTGCAGAGCGTAGATCACGCCAATGTGCGCTCGCTGTGGCAGCCGCCCCGCTTCTCTGCACACGCCGACAACCTCGCCGGATTGGAGATGGTGCGGCCCTGGCTGGAGAATCTGCATGTCTTCCACTGGCATCTGCAGACCGGCGAACGCCGCCCCCTGGCAGAGGGCGAGGACCTCTGGCGAGACTATCTGGCCCACGCGGCGAATCCCGAGCGCACGCGCTACGCGCTGCTAGAGTTCGTCATGGACGACGCGCCGGAGGCCTTCCTGCGCGACGCCGCGACGCTGCTGCGCTGGCTCGGCAACTATCCCGACACGAACAACTGACCACAATTCAGGCTCATGGCCCATCTCCGCCAGCAGGCTCCCACCGACCCGGACGGCCCGCGCGCCGTGCTCGAACTCATGGTCCGTCCCTGGGCGCCGGCCGCGGTCAGTCAACACGTGCGCCTGGTGCTGGGGGATGCCGAATGTGCCGCGAGCGACGCGGTCTGGGTGGAGATCAGCTATGGGCTGGAGGGCGCGCCGCTGACGTATCTGCGGCATATCCTACAGGTTGACGGCTGGCGTTGCGCTGAACCGATCGAACAACTGCTCAGCGGCGCGACGCCCTACGCGACCTGGCGTAGCAGCTGCCCGCCGGCGCTGCTGATGGCGCGTGCAGGGGACGACGACGCGCAGGGCAACCCGGCCTATCAGGTGACATTGCAGCTGACCGTCAGCGGGCTGACCGACGGCGGCCCCCGCGACGGTTCCGCCATCACCTTCGCCCTGGACCGGATCAGCGGCGAGGAACTGCTGCGCTTCGGCGAGGCGTTTGACGAGGAGTTGCGCCATGCGCTGGAGCACCCTTGGCCTGAAGCCGGCCCGGCTGGGGCAGCGGGGGCGGCGGCTGGCTCGGAAGTGAACAGCTTCAGCGGTCGCGTCAACACAGTGGCCTATGACGCGCTCGGCAGCGACTACAGCCACGACTACCTGGCCGAACCGTTCTTTCGTGAGGCGTTCGAGGGCTGGCTGGGGATGGTGCCCGCCGGTGGCCGCGTATTGGAGATCGGCTGCGGGCACGGCAGGCCGATCGCGGCCGCGCTGGCAGATGCGGGCCAGCGCGTCACCGGCATCGACCCGTCGGCGCAGATGATCGCCGAGGCCCGGCAGGCTTTGCCAGGGCAGGACTTTCACCAGATGACACTGGTGGAACTTGAGGAAACGAGCACCTTCGACGGGGCCTGCTGCTTCTTTTCTCTTCTGTGCATGGACCCGATCGAGCTGCGGATTGGACTGGAGAGGCTGCACAGGGCGCTGAAGGTGGGTGCGCCGCTGCTGATCGTCTCCGGCGTGCCGGATCAGTTCACGCGTTCGTCTCCGCTGCGCAGCGTACAAGGGCGCACCACTTGGGAGTGGCCTTACGATCACGAGGATATGGCCGCCGTTCTGAGCGCGGGCGGGCAGTGGCAAGTAGAGGCGCCGGCGCTGCGCTTTTACGATACGGACACGCTCACGCAGATCGAGGCAGACTCGCTGGACCAGCTGGCGACCGATCCCCGCTATCTGCCCAACGCGGAGATGGCCGATCCGTTGGAGTTTGCGACGGGGAAGCGGATCGTCAAAGGCGTCTATGCGCTCGTTGCTCGTAGGGCAACGGGGGTGTAGCCCGTTGACATTTCACGCAGGAAGTTAAGAGAGCGATAGGGGCAGTATCTACAGGGATGAGCGCTGATAAGTCTGCTAGCGATCCGGAGGGGCCACCACCTGTACGTTTTGAGCATTGGTCGCAGTTACCAGCGGTCCGTAAACCCATCCGGTCCGATCCCCAATGTCAATCTGCCACCAGTCGCCAGCACCGGGGCTCTTACCGGTGATGGCGAATCGTTCGCCGGGCGGGGCAGTGCCTAGGACAGCATAATTGGTGCCTGGACCTTCTCGTACGTTTATGCGAGTGTCTATCGTTACCCAAGGCCTCAGGGGCGTCAGTGAAGCTGCAGCGCGGGCTTGGCCTACAGAGACAAGGTAACCCGCCGGCGCGTGCGACCTTGGGTGTACGTTTTCTACGTCAACGAAGTACTCACCAGTATAGGGCGCTTGGAAGACAATACTTGCGTCATTCCCGAACAGGCCTCCACCGCTGTTCTGATCTCTTATCCAAACCTCTAGCGTCTCCCCCTGATAACCCCATACAGTTAGCTGGGTGTCGGCCAGGATTGACCGCGCCACAATCTCAACCGTTTCATTTCTCTCCAGGTCAAGGAAAAAGTAATCAACATTGGCTGGGAAGTCGATGTTGCCATGGCGAGTCTGGCCAACCTGGATTGGCCTGCCTCGGTCTGGGTCATCGAACTGAACAAGACGGTGGCTCGCTGCCAAGGTTGTTTCTCCTGAAACCCGTGACAAGATCAGGAAAAGCGGTGCATAGCCTCTCGTAACAAAGGAAAGTGAATTGGTTTCGGCTTCTGTGAGTACGTTGCCATAGATGTCGACGACCTGGAACCTGACATCAGTCCCGCCGATGAACTCAATTTCGATTGCAGTTCCGGGCGATTCGTAAATTATGTAGGCATCCCCGTAATTTCCCGGCGCCAGCCTGTAACGGAAAGAGCCGCCTTCCAAATCAAGTTGCCTCTTCCCAAGGCCGGATGGATCTCCGCGAGCGATAAGTTGACGGACGCGCGGCAAGAGGTCGGCGGACGAGGCGGCAAGTCCGAACTCCACGAAGGCCTTAAAACCACTGATTCCGATCACAGCGCCTGTGTCGGAGACTAGCGCGCCGCCACTTTGTCCCCCTGTGATCGCAGCATCGGTCTGGAAGTAGGTGATGCCAACCGGCTCCCACTCTCGCAGACGTGACAGGATCCCACGAGTCATCGTCGTTTGCGGATAGGCTTCGACCTCGGCTGGGTAGCCAATAAGGTACACTTCGGAGCCAATCGGAATGTTCTCTCCGTCGAGCAGGGACACTGGTTGCACGCGAGTCTCAATTGGGCCGAGTACGGCCAAGTCCGCCAACAGGTCCCAGCCTATTACCGGTACGCCCCTGAAATCAGTACCATCCGGAAACACGACGCGAGCGGTGTCGAACGGCCAGACCACATGGGCGTTCGTCACCAGGTATCCCCCTTCGACGAGCACGCCGCTGCCGGTTCCGATACTTGTATGGATGAACACGACTGCCGACGAGACCATTTCGAAGATTCGGGCGGATGAGAGCTTCTCTGCGGTTGCCGTAGATGTCGTAGACGTCGAGGTGGTCGAAGCCGTGGCGAAGCAAAACGGCAACTCAAGATCCTCAAAGTCATTGCCCTCGACGTTTTCCCAATTGGCAGGAACACATCCTTCCAAGCGGTTACCAGACAGGTAAAGCTGTTCAAGACTAGAGAGGTCTCCCAGTTCTGGTGGGATATCCCCACTCAGCTTATTGTCTGCGAGGCCTAGCCCTGTCAGTTCTGTGAGGTTGCCCAATTCCGAGGGCATGGTCCCACTCAGTCCGTTGCCCCAAAGGCTCAGCGCTGTCAGCTTTGTGAGGTTGCCCAGTTCTGAGGGAATTGCCCCGCTCAACTTATTCGAGTAGAGGAATAATTCTTCCAGGTTGGTTAGATTGCCAAGTTCCGGCGGAATGGTTCCGCTCAGTTCGTTTTGCCCAAGATACAGCTCTGTCAGTTTCGCAAGTTTGTCCAGTGTTGGCGGAATTGGTCCACTTAATCGGTTCTCCATAAGACTTAGCAATTCCAGGTTGGTTAGATTGCCCAATTCTACCGGAATTATCCCTGTCAATTTGTTTGAGTTGAGGCCTAGATATTCCAGGTTGGTTAGATTACTCAATTCAGTCGGGATCGTTCCGCTCAACTCGTTGTCCCCCAGGTACAGCGATTCGAGGTTGGCAAGCCTGCCTAGTTCAGGAGGAATTGGTCCAGTCAGTTCGTTACTCCAGAGGCTCAACTCGATTAAGTTGGCAAGGGCGCTCAGGGCTGACGGAATCTTACCCTTCAACTGATTCTCTGAAAGATACAGATATTCCAAGTAGATCAGATTCCCCAGTTCTGATGGAATCGTTCCGTTCAATTCATTTTCTGAGAGGTCCAGTTCGATGACGCGATCGTTCTCGTCGGTGACGACACCATACCAGGTCCCGATTGGCCTGTTGCTCAGCCAATTCTGGTTGCTCACCCAGTTGTCGCCGTCAGTGGCTTGGTAGATCGCGATCAACGCGTCTTTGTCCGTACAAATGGGCAGACCAACCTCGTCGAGATCATTTTCCTCAACATCCTGCCATACTTCGGGTACGCAACCGGTTAACCGGTTGTCAGCAAGGAAAAGCCATTCTAAGCCAGAAAGTGTGTTTAGCTGCGGCGGGATTCGACCAGTCAGCCGGTTGAAGCTGAGCGCCAACCCTTTCAGTTGTGTCAGGTTACCAAGTTCTGGTGGAATCGTTTCGCTCAGCCGGTTGCCCGAAAGAGCAAGTGATTCCAACTGGGCAAGCTCTCCCAATTCTGGGGGTATCGAACCACTCAACTGATTCGAGTGAAGGTAGAGAAGGGTCAATTTTGTAAGGTTACCGAACTCTGGTGGAACAGTCCCGCTCAGCCGGTTCGCTCCGAGGCTCAACCCTTCCAGATTGGCAAGATTGCCAAGTTCTGGAGGAATCGAACCACTTAACTCATTCGAAAAGACACTTAGCAGTGACAGTTTGGAAAGGTAGCTCAGTTCTGAAGGAATCGTCCCGTTCAGACTGTTCTGTGAAAGGACCAGCCACTCCAGTTTGGAAAGGTTGCCCAGTTCTGGCGGCATCGAGCCACTCAACTCGTTTTCCGAGAGATTCAGTTCGACTACACGGCCACTGTCGTCCACAATAACCCCGTACCAATCCCCAATCGGCCTGTTGCTCAGCCAGTTTCTATTTTCGAGCCAGTTATCGCCGTCTGTGGCTTCGTAAAGCGTAACCAGTACGTCTCTATCCGAACAGAACTGCAAGCCGATTTCGCCCAGATCACTGTCTTCAACATTACGCCAAATCTCGGGCAGGCATCCACCTAATCGGTTGTCTGCGAGGAATAGCTGTGTCAGACCCGAAAGATCTTCCAGGTCTGGCGGAACAGCTCCGCTCAACTCGTTACCCCAGAGACCCAAGCTTTCCAGGTTAGTTAGGTTGCCCAATTCCAACGGGATGGAACCGCTCAGCTGGTTTCCTCCCAGGTGCAGCAAGGTCAAATTGGTGAGGTTCCCTAGTTCTGGCGGGATCCTTCCCCCCAATTGGTTTCCCCATAGGGCCAATCTTTGCAGGTTCGTTAGGTTGCCCAATTGTGACGGAATCATTCCGCTCAGTCGGTTGTCCGAAAGATACAGCCACTCCAGGTTGGTAAGCCTGCTCAATTGTGGTGGAATCGAACCGCTCAACTGATTACCAGAAAGTATCAGCCATCCCAGATTGTCGAGTTCTGCCAATTCTATCGGAATCGTCCCTCGCAGATTGTTTTCCAACAAGGCCAACACTTCCAGGTTGGTGAGGTCACCTAATTCTGGCGGAATCACGCCGCTCAACCGATTGTCGTATAGAGATAGCCCTTCCAGATTGGTGAGGTTGCCCAACTCTGACGGAATCGTGCCGCTCAACTGATTTCTTGAAAGGTCCAGATCTACTAAGTAGGAAAGGCTACCCAACTCAGACGGGATCGTGCCGTTCAGCTCGTTCTCCGACAGGTCCAGTTCAACAACGCGACCGTTTCGGTCCGTTGTGACGCCGTGCCAGGAGTCAAGCGATGCATTGGAAAGCCAGTTCCTGTTGTTTGTCCAGTTGTCGCCGTCGGTATCCTGGTAGAGTGCCTCTAGCGCGTCCCTCTCTACATCTTTGGCCGTGGCGATAAGGGGCGAAGCGTAGACCTCAGGGCCTCTCAGCCCAACGAGCAAGGCACTTACAACAACTATGGCAATCAGGATTCTGAAAAATGACTTCATGACATCCCTCCTGCTTGCTGAATGGACGGACGAGGTCGAAATACCCGACATTCTTGAAGGAGATGGGGCGAGGATCTGTCCTTATCCCATTGTACAAAACTTTTACAAGAACGAAAAATTGGACAGGAAAGAAAAATCCGGGTCTTTCAGACCCGGATGCAAAGTATCGTGACAGCGTTGTAGCGAAATCTCTTAGCACGCGCCGTTTTGGCGGCTAGAGCTGCATGATGAGAATCCGTGCAACCGCGACCTACGAAGGTGCCTTCACTCTGGTTTCGCTGTCGAGTTCAAACATATCAAGATCAGCGACGACTTCGCGGTATGAGCGTGATTGCGGAATCTGCCTCGGGATAAATGGCTCGAAAACCCTGAACCACAGACAGGAACCCCCTTAACCAACGTCCACGCCAAACGAACCCCTGACCGCGATCTTATACGCCGTCTTCCCGTCCAGCTCATAGCCGCCGTCGAGGGCGTCGAAGCCCTCGGGCACCCGCTCCAGGGGCAGGACATGGCTGATCATCGCGCCGAAGTCGACGTCACTGTTTTGTAGCACCGCCACCGCGCGCGTGAAGTGATGGTAGCGGCTGCCCCATACGCCTTCCAGCCGCAGATTGGGACGCAGGAAGTGCCGGTGCGGGTTTACCTCGATCGTGCCCACGTCGACAAAATGGCCGACCTCGACGAAGACCCCGTCCTCTTTCACCAACTCCAGCCCTTCGGGGAAGGCCGGTAAAAAGCCCGCCGCCTCGATCACCACATCGGCGCCGGCGCGGCCCGGGGTCATCCCCAACGCCATCTCCCGGCGCTCATCCGCGTCGGGCACGGCCATGATATCGATCGTCTCGTGCGCGCCCAGTTTGCGGGCGAGCTCCAAGCGGCCTGCCGGTCCGCCGATGACGATGAGGCGACCCGCGCCGCTGATTTTGGCCGCGATGAGACACATCATGCCGATCGGGCCGGACCCCTGCACGATGACCGTATCGCCGATCTTTATGTCGCCGCGCAGCGCGCAATGCACGCCGACCGTGAACGGTTCGGCCAGGACACCCACCTGCGGCGGCGCCTCGAACTTGATCATGCACGAATCCGGGTCTGACAGGTAGATGTAGTCGGCGAAGCCGCCGCTGAAAGGCTCATCCGCGCTGCGGTAGCCGTAGATCATGCCGCCGTTGCGGGGATGAAAGACCACCCGGTCGCCCTCTTTGACCGGGGTGCCGTTGAAGTCGGTGGTCAGACCTTTGCCGAGGGCTTCGATGATGCCGACGTTCTCATGCCCCAGCATCGTTGCCGGCTCGATCCCCTTCTGCCAGTTGTGAATATCGGTGCCGCAGATACCGCACAGCTCCTGCCGCAGCAGAACCGTGCCCGGCGCGGGGTCCGGCACAGTGTATTCACCAATGCTGAACTCTTTCCCTTCTGTAGTAACCGCCAGTCCTACCCTTGTCATCTTTATCTCCTTGAAAGTTTACTCTGCACTCAGCGCGAGGACCCGCGTCCAAGCTACCTGCGCCGAATCCGCCACCACCGAACGCAGTGGGATAGAACAGTAGGAACTGCTGAACGACATCGCGGTCGAATTCGAAGAATTTGGCGTGAAATAGTCCTCAGGAGGCTCCAAACGCCCCCCGCACCGCAATCTTGAAAGCCGTCTTCCCGTCCAGCATATAGCCGCTGTCGAGCGCACCGAAACCTTCCTCCACTCGGTCCAGCGGCAGGACGTGGCTGATCACGGCGGCGAAGTCGATCTCAGCGCTTTCCATGACGGCCACCGCGCGCACGAAATGATGGAAGCGGCTGCCGCGCACGCCCTCCAGGCGTAGATTGGGGCGCAGAAAGTGCCGGTGCGGGTTTACCTCGATCGTGCCGACGTCGACAAAGTGGCCGACCTCAACGTAGACGCCATCCTCCTTCACCAGCTCCAGCCCTTCGGGGAAGGCCGGCAGAAAGCCGGCGGCCTCGATCACGACGTCGGCGCCGGCGCGACCCGGCGTCATCCCCAGCGCAATCTCCCTGCGCTCATCCGCGTCGGGAACCGCGTCAATGTCGACCGTTTCATGCGCGCCGAGCTTGCGCGCCAGCGCCAGGCGGCCGGCCGGACCGCCGATGACGATCAGGCGGCCCGCGCCGCTGATCCGGGCCGCGATCAGACACATCATGCCGATCGGGCCCGCGCCCTGCACAATGACAGTATCGCCGATTTTCACGCCGCCGCGCAGCGCAGCATGCACGCCGACGGTAAAGGGTTCGGCCAGCACGCCCACCTGCGGCGGCTTGTCCGACTTGATCATGCACGTCTCCGGGTCGAACAGATAGATGTAGTCTGCGAACCCGCCGCTGAAGGGCCTGTCCTCGCCGCCAAAACCGTAGGACTGGATGTTATTGCGGGGGTGGAAGACGACACGGTCTCCCTCTCTGACCGGGGTGCCGTTATAGTCGCTGGACACGCCTTTTCCCAGGGCTTCGATGATGCCGACGTTCTCATGCCCCATCATCGTTGCCGGCTCGATCCCCTTCTGCCAGTTGTGAATGTCTGTGCCGCAAATGCCGGCCAGTTCCTGCCGCAGCAACACAGTACCGGGCGCGGGGTCGGGCACGCCATATTCGCCGATGCTGAACGCTTTCCCTGCCGTTACGACTGCCTGTCCTGTCCGTGTCATAAGAAAGTCCCGGGGTGTTTCAAACGCTCAGAGAGATTATCTGCGGCTGGACCACCCGCGTCAGCTCTTCGACCGTCAGCTGCAGCATCGTCCTGTCGTCGCCGCCGCCGGCGTAGACGAACCCGGGGTCAAGATCCGCGATCGAGCTGTCCAGCAGGACCTCTACAGCCGTGCAATGGCCGAAGGGCGGCACGCCGCCGGCTGGATATCCGAGCAGCTGCAGCACGATGTCCGGCGAGGCCAACTTGATGCGTTTGATGCCCACGCCATGCAGGTCGGCCAGCGGGCGTTTCTCGACGCGGTGTTCGCCGTGGCTGATGACGACGAACGGGGCCGGAGGCGCCTCCCGGTCGCCCGGTTTTTGGGCCAGAAACAGCAGCGTTTTGAGAATGCGGTCGGGTTCCACGCCGAGGGCTGCGGCGGCAGCCGGTACGGTGGGCGTATCGCCAATGTCACGCAATAGCTGGGCTTCGATCCCGTTTTCTTCAATAAACTGCTGCAGATCGTCCGGTGTGCGCATAGGGATTTCCGTCATCTTTGGGTGCGTCTACACGATGGTTGAAATGTACCAGTACACCAGGGGATACGCAAACAGATCAGGGCTGAATCGCGCCGCAAGTGGCGCGCAGCTTCCCGTTGTGTTAGCATACTTCGCGACGGTCTGAATTGGGAATCGTGCCCCCACAGTCTGGTTTTTTGCTGTCGATTTTTAGTGAACTCTGGCGCGAGAAAAATGTTACTAAAAGCTGAAAACTGACGACTGAAAACGACCCGACGCTATGCCAACCACGTCGATACACGGTACACCCGACTACGCTGAGCTGGATGCACTGGGGCTGGACCCCTCCGAAGTCATCTACTTTTCGTCGAACATAAACCCGTATGGCCCGCCGGCGTCGGTCGTCGAAGCCGTTGAGAACGAGATCAGCCGCTCCTTCCTGGCCCGCTACCCGGACAGCCGCAGCCAGCGCCTGCGCGAAAAGATCGGCGCTTACCACGGCCTGCCGGCGGACGCTGTCATGGTGGGGAATGGCACCGCCGACCTGATCTGGCTGCTGGCGCACGCCTACGGATTCCAGCGACAGGCCGCCATTCTGTCGCCCACTTTTAGCGAGTACGCCGACGGCGTCATCATGGCGGGGGGGCATCCCATCCATATTGCCCTGCCCGGCTGGCATCGTATCAGACGCCGCAGCTACGCACCGGGCGGCACGACGCTGGCGCAAACGCGACAGGCGTTGGAGTCGGCCTCGCCCTGGCTTGTCTTCATCTGCAATCCGAATAACCCCACGGGCGAGTACCTGTCACCGGGCGAGCTGCGCTTTCTGTGGGAAGGCGCGCCCAATGCTCTCTGGGTCATCGATGAGGCCTACGCCGAGTTCACCGAAGACCCCTGGAGCGCGGCGCAGTGGGTTATGGCAGGCACGAATGGCAACTCAGGTCGAGCGCGCGGGCCGGGCTGCGTCGTCCTGCGCTCGATGACGAAGGATTTCGCGCTGGGCGGGCTGCGTCTCGGTTACCTGCTGGCAGCCCCGTCAATCGTCGAACGCTTGCAGCAGGTGCAGCCGCCGTGGAGCGTCAACGGCGTTGCCCAACTGGCCGGACTGGTGGCGCTGGATGAGATGGACTGGCGCGAAGAGACGACCACGCGCCTGCGCAAGGATCTCCGGGACCTGCAGGATGGTCTGCGCGCCTGCGGCTACGCGCCGCTGCCGACGACGGTCAGCTACTTCCTGCTGCCGGTGGGGGACGCCAAGGCGGTGCGCGACCGGCTGGTCGCTGAGCGGATGTTCGTACGCGACTGCACCTCGTTCGGCCTGCCCGAGCATATTCGCATCGCGGCCAGGCCGCCGGAGGAAAACGCCCGCTTTCTCGAAGCCATGGCCCAGATCGATCATCTGCCGACCCGAAAGCAGAATTCAACAGCAGCTCACAACCGCTGATCTTTGGCCACTGGCCAGTGAAGTCATGATTGAAGCCATCACATTCGACTTCTGGGACACAATCGCCATCGACGATTCGGATGAGCCGAAGCGGCAGGCTATGGGCCTGCCCAGCAAATCCGATGCGCGCATCGAGCTGTTCGCCAGCCACGTGACCCAGAAGCATCCGGAAATCGCCTACGAGCAGGCGGTACAGGCCTACCAACACGCCAACGAGAGTTTCCAGCACGCCTGGCACGAGGAACTGCATACGCCGGGCATAGCAGCCCGCATGTACGACGCCTACGAATTCCTCGGTCTGCGGCCGGGCCCGGGACGGTTCTCCCGACTCATGCGCGAGGTCGATGATCTGGTACGCGAGATCGAAACGATGGAGGTGCGCATCCAACCGGACTTTACGCCGGGCGTGCATGCCGCCCTTGACGAGCTTTCACTGCACTACAAGCTGGGCATCATCTCCGACACCATCCACACAACCGGCCGCGGGCTGCGCTACCTTCTGCAACGCCAGGGCCTGCTGCGCTACTTCAACTACATGCTCTTTTCGGACGAGATCGGCGCATCCAAACCGGAGCCCGAGGTCTTCCGGCAGGCCGCCCTCGGCCTGGGCGCCGCGCCCTACCAGATTGTCCATATCGGCGACCGCGAGAGCAACGACATCGTCGGCCCCCTGTCGGTCGGCATGAACGCCATCCTCTTCACCGGCGTCAAAGACCGCGGCAGCGACGCCACGCAGGCCCATGCCGTCTGCCACACATACGCCGCGCTGCCCACGATCGTGCGGCGCCTCTCGGCCACTATCAGGCCCCTCCAATTCGGTTAGCCATAGTGGAGCCTTCACTGCACCGGGCATACAAAGCTCTGGCCGACCGCTTCGCCGCGCACTTTCCCCCGCGGCTGGATGGCCCCCGAACCGTCGGCCGCGAAGCCGAATTCCCCGTCGTCGATCAGACCGGCCGCGCCGCCGATGTCGACCAGCTGTGGCCCCTCCTGTTGACGGGAAAGACGGACGACAACTCCTCTCTCCCCCCATTGAAGGTCAAGCGGGATGCCGTCAACACCGACCTTATCGTCGGCCTCGACGGCACCGCCTACAGCTACGCGCTCGAAGTGGGCAAGGGCACCATCGAACTCAACGTCGGCCCCTACGCCACCCTTTTTGAGCTGGAAAGCGCCTTCCGCAGCGCGGTGGAGCGGCTGGTGCAGGCCGCGGCGAAGCTGGGCTGGCGCGTGCTGGGGTATGGCGTACAGCCACTCTCCCCGCCTACCCGCGACCTGCTCTCGCCCAAACAACGCTACCACGCCCTCGCCGACATCATGGGCGCGGACTGGATCTGGTACACCGTAACCGCCAGCGACCAGACCCACGTCGACATCAGCCGCGACGAGGCGGTCAGCATGCTCAATTTCGGCAGTCTGATAGCGCCGGTCGTGGTCGCATTGTGCGCCAATTCGCCGGTGGCGGCCGGCGCGCTGACCGCCGACTGCTCCGGCCGCGAAGGCCGCATGATCAACGCCCGCTACGGCGAGCGCCATGGCATGATCGCCCGCCCCTATACAGACGTGACCGACTTCGTCGCCCGCCTCAGCCGGATGCCGGCCCTGCTGCGCCGCGAAGGAGAGCGCCTGCTGCCCGACGGACGCCTCTTCAGCGATGTGCTGCGCGCCGACTATGGGAAAGCGAAAAATGAGGAAAGAGGAGAGAGTAGTGAGGGATGGGTCCTAACTGCTGGCTCGTTTGACGCCTTCTTGCTGCACGATCACTATATCTGGCACAGTGCCCGCGTGCGCACCGCCTACGGCACGGTCGAGCTGCGCCCGGCCTGCCAGCAGCCGCCGCACGAACTGATGGCCGCGACTGCACTCTATCTGGGGTTGGTCGAAGGGCATGAGGAGATCGTCGAATATATACAGAATGCGCTGGCGCCGGTGGAAGAGCGAACCCTGGCGGGTTGTTGGCCGCGCATGCAGCAGTACCACCACCAGGCAGTCCGCGCCGGCTTGGCCGCGCCCGAGCCGGCGCCTGGATTCCTGGCCGAGATCCTCACACTGGCCGCAGCCGCCCTTGCCCGCCGCGGCTACGGCGAAGAAGAGATGCTCGCTCCTCTATGGCAGCGGCTGGAGCAGAGGAAAAACCCGGCGCAGCGCGTGCAACGGGTCTTCGCGGAGATGGGTCTGGAGGGGCTGATAAAGTCTTCTGATCTGGAAAGTTACTTGCGGGAGAAAGAGTTATAGCCGCAGGAAGATGCTTTCAGGTCAAGTAAGCCTGACAACTCTTCAACAATCCGCCAAAAACCAACTAACGCCCCCCAAACAGCTGACCCAAATCGACGTTGCCGCCGCCGCTCGCGCCCTTGCCGCCGACCTGAGGAATGTACTGGGCGATCTTCTGCGCCAGTTTGTCCATCGGCATCGTCTGCAGGTAGGCCTTGCCCGGTCCCCGCAGCGTGGCAAGGAAGAGGCCCTCGCCGCCGAGCAGAATGTTTTTGAAGCCGCGCACGATCTCGACATCGAAATCGACGGTCGGATCGATCATGGCCACGTGGCCGGTGTCGACGCGCAGCAGTTCGCCCGGCTGGAGTTCCTTGACCAGGATCTCGCCGTCGAAGTTAACAAAGGCTCGGCCGGGGCCGGTCAGCCGTTGCATAATGAAGCCTTCGCCACCGAACAGGCCGGCGCCGAGCCGCTTGCGGAAGTGCATGTCCAGATCGACGCTCTTGTCCGCGCACATGAAGGCGTCTTTCTGCACGATCACCGACTGTCCGCCAGCAAGGTCAAGATCGAGGATCTTGCCGGGAAACTCGGCTGAAAAGGCGACCTCGCCCTCGCCCCGCTCAACGTAATAGTCGACGATAAAGAGGGACTCGCCGGACAGGGCGCGCTTGAACATCTTTCCAAGACCGCCGCCGGTATTTGTCTCCATCTCCACAGCCTCCGTCATCCAACTCATGCCGCCTGAGGACGAGTAGATGCGCTGGCCGGGGTTAAGCGTAACCGTGACGACCGGCAGGGTTGTGCCTTCGATACGATACTGCATTGACTTCACTCCTTCGTGCACTGGCTTAGGTACTGCGCTGTGACCAAACGGTGGCCACTGCCGTTTTTAGCGGACGCAACCGTCGAATGTCTGGCCCTGGATATGGTGATAGACCGGCCCTTCGCCGTCCCTGGTGTACGTGGAACGCGCCGACATGTAGGAGAGCGCGATCGCGCGCCGCCACCGGTCGGAACGGTTGGGCGCGGTGTAGTGCAGAAGGAGCGAGTGGAAGAAGAGCCCACCGCCTGCCTTCACCGGCGCCAGCTGCATAGCAGCCTCGTCATAATATTCGGGATCGACCACATAGTCGTCGGTCACGTCGATGTGGGGCTGCGGGCCCCACTTGTGGCTGCCGGGAATGACGGCCATGCAGCCGTTCTCCTCGGTGGCGTCGTCAAAGGCGAACCAGCAGGAGCAGAGGTCCATCGGCTCGATCGGCCAGTAGGGCGAATCCTGGTGCATGCCCTTGGCCGAACCGACTTCCGGCGGTTTCAACAGGACTGCGTTGCGGAACATCTTGATGTCCGGGCCGATGATCTGTTCCAGAACGCTGATGATGTTGCCGTTGCTTCCCAGCGCGTGGAAGCGATCATCGGACTCGACCAGGCCGTCGATTTTGCGGATGCCGTCGCCCGGCTCATCGACCTGCAGCTCGCCGCGCTGGACGCGCGGCTCGATCTGCACCTGAATCCGCTCCTGCGAGCGGCCGCCATGGGTGTATTCGCGCATACGGGTGCGCAGCCCCTCCACTTCATCGGAATCCAGCAGTCCTTCGACGACCAGATAGCCGTTCTTGCGGTAGCTGTCGATCTGCGCCTGTGTCAGTTTGATTGACATGTTGACTCCTTGGTTCTGAATCAGGCCGGTTCCTTGGTCATCTCGCCTTTATCGGCGGCCGCGGCGTTCATGGTGGCCGCGGCTTTGTCCTCCGCCATCTCGGCAACGCTCTTGGTATGCAGACGCGCCGCGCCTTTCCAACCTTCCCGCAGCTGCGCGCGGGTATTGTTGCGCTCAGCCGCTTGCAACCGGGCCTGCGCCGCGGGGATATGCGCCTGGTACTGCGGCAGCCAGCGCGCCTGCGCCACGAGCATTTCATCGGTCATCTGCCAGATCTCCTCCGGGTTGCAGACGGCTGCGGTCAGAGGGTCGTGCAGCATGGCCTGCTTGAGCAGCGTAACGTCGCCATGGACGGCGGCCTCCACCGCCATGCGCTGCACCTGCACGCTGGCGGCGCAGGTGGCCGCGCAGGCCAGGGGCAGGTCGCCGACGACGGGCATGTTCATGCCGTTCTTGTCCACGTAGCCGGGAATCTCGATGCAGCAGCCGTCGGGCAGGTTGGTGATGTGGCCCTGATTGATGACGTTGAAATGGCCGCGGTAGGGGCGGCCCGTCTCCAACCCTTCGATGATGTAGGAGCCGTGCTCCTCGCTGCGCTTGTCAGGCGTGATGCTGGGCGGTTCCTGTTTCATCCAGTTGGGGAAGTCGGTCTCGAACCAGTTGCGGCCCTCGGTGCAGACGCGCAGATAGCCGCCGGTCTCGCCGTTGATCCAGCTGGAGAGATCGATCCAGTCGTTGATCTCATCGGGGCGCTTGCGGTACCAGGGCACGTATTCGCTGACGTGGCCGTTGGATTCGGTGGTGTAGTAGCCGAAGCGGCGGATCATGTCGATGCGCAGCTTCTCGGTGGTGGGATATTCCGGGTGACCCTCAAACAGCTCCAGCATGCGCGGCACCATATCGATGCCCCGCCACTGCACCTGCGTGTACCAGGTCTGGTGGTTGATGCCGGCGCAGATGATATCGACCTCATCGCGATGCAGCGTCTCGTCGGCGGCGATGAGACCCTCCCGCTTGGCCCACTCCTCGATGCAGTTGGTGATCTGCCAGTGGCCGCCCTGCACGCCGTGGCAGAGGCCGACCGTGCGCACACCGCCATACTGGTTGCAGGCCCAGACGTTCATCGCCATCGGATTCGAATAGTTGAGGAAGAGGGCATCCGGCTTGGCCACCGCCCGGATGTCGGCGCAGACGTCGAGCAGGGCCGAGACGGTGCGCTGGCCGTACATGATGCCGCCGGCGCAGAGGGTATCGCCGACACACTGGTCGATGCCGTACTTGAGGGGAATGTCGATATCCAGTTGGAAGGCGTCAAGCCCGCCCTGGCGCACGACCGAAATCACATAGTCGGCGTCGGTGATGGCGTCGCGGCGGTCGGTTGTGGGCGTGATGGTTGCAGGCAGACCGTTGGCGTCGATGTCCCGCTGAGCCAGCTGCACCACCATGTCCAGATTGCTGGCGTTGATATCCATAAAGGCAAAGTGGGTGTTGGCCAGCTCGGGCACGGCCAGAATGTCGTGCATCAGCTTGCGGGTGAAGCCGATCGAGCCTGCCCCGATCATTGCGATTTTTATCGGCATGGAAGGGTTCTCCGTGTGGTCAAGCGCGCCGCCCAGTGCCTGCTGCCCCACCTGTTAGCACGCGGGTATCGAAGGGTTCGATTTCTTTAGACTGTTCGCTCTATTATACGACAACTGAAGAGATCACTCACAGAGGAAAGGCCGGCGGGGTGCATCCCAAAATGGGGTGAATTCTCGCACACTCTTTTCTCTCTCCTCTCCACTCTCTCCTCGCCTGCGACCGGTGTCAGCGTGTAAAGAGGTTGCGCCGCACGTAGCGGCCGTCATCGGAGGCGAGGAATGCCAGCGCTTCGCCAACGCCATCGGGGTCGCCCAGGTGGGAGCGGGCGTCTTCCAGGTCGAACGCCTGGCCCTGGGCCTCTGCCGACTCGCGCATCTGCCGCAATTTCAACTCCGTCTCGATGCCGCCGGGGCAGACGACGTTAACGCGGATACCCTTGCCCCTCAGATGGTTTTCCAGCGTCATTCCCATCCCATTCACCGCGCCCTTGCTGGTGCCGTAGGCGATCGAAGAGCTGCCGCCGGTGACGCCCGCCCCCGAGCCAACCAGCAGGATCGCACCGTTCTCGCTGGCCTCAAGTAGGGGGTAGGCCTCCTTTACGCAGAGGAAGACGCCGCGCACGTTGACCGCGATCACGTCGTCGAAGACGTCGACGGGGAAGGCATCCGGCATCAGATTGGGGCCCCGCAAAACACCGGCAGAGCAGATGAGGACGTCGAGGCGGCCGTGGCGCGCCTTCACCTCGCCGAACACCCGCTGCGCGTCCTCGTGGCAGCGCACGTCGAGCCTTCCATAGCGGGCTTTGTGGCCCTCGGCCTGCAGAGACGCGGTCAGCGCTTCGCCGGCCTCGTCCTTGATATCGGTGATGATCACCTCCGCCCCGCGCTGCGCGCACAGCTTCGCGGCCGCGCCGCCGATACCCTGCGCGCCGCCGGTGATGAGGATAACCTTGTCTTTAACGTTCGCAGCCGTCGATGTCATGGTCAGTTGCCTGTACTGGTGGTGAATGGATGGTGGCGTGTCTGAAGGGGAAATGGGGGAGAAGCCAGTTCCCGACCGCTCCTGCCGGAGTTTCTCAGTCCTCACTTAGGCCATATTGAGGCTGGCGCTGCCCAGAGAATCGGCGTTGAACTCCATTGTAACAGAGCGACCACCATCGCTGAAGATCACCTGGGCATATTCGTCGGCGCTTGTCGGCTGGCCGGTGGGGCGCCGGTAGTCGCCCAACAACAGGTCCCGGTAGGATTTGAAATCTGCGACCGCGGCCTGGTAACGCGCAAAGTCAGCTGCGGGCGCTTCCCACAGTTTTCCGCTGTAGCCGAAGCCGCCGGCAGCATGGGAGAGGTAGTCGTAGGTGGTGAAGTTATGGCGCTGCTGGCAGATGTTGGTGTTGGCATAGTTGCCGGGCAGGACGGTGTTCAGGCCGTGCTGAAACGCGCGCACGAGCGCGGAGTGGGTGGTGTGGTCGTTCATCCAGAAGCTGTGACCGCGGCGCACGGTGCCCAGCTCGATACGGTGGCCGCCGCTGGCGCACTGTTCGATAAACAGCTCCGGACAGGCCTCGAGAATCTCGTCCAGCACCTTGTATAAGCCCTGTACATGCTGAATCTGGCGCCAGCCGATCTCGCCGACCGGCACGCCTTGCTCCCAGTTGGCGCGCGGGTCCTGGTTATAGTCCCAGCGAACCCAGCGCATGCCCCATTCCTCGTACGCGCGCACAAACCGATCCAGCCACCACTGGCGCACCTCGGGCAGGCCCAGGTTGATCAGGGCGAACTCGGGGTGCTGAAAGTGGAAGCCGGGCCGCGGCACGGAGGGCCGCTCGGGCGTCTCCCAGAACCAGTCCGGATTGTCACGGTAGATTTCGCTGTCCTTGTTGGCCCACTCGGGCTCGAACCAGGTGCCGTACTTGAGACCTTTGGCGCGGACGTAGTCGGCGAAGGGGGCGATGCCGTTGGGGAATTTTTTGGGATCGCCCTCGCCCCAGTTGCCGATGCCGTCGCGAAAATCGCCGGCGAACCAGCCGCCGTCCACACAGAAATACTCGAGGCCGGCGGCAGCCGAAGCATCGACCGCGGGTCTGAGACTCTGGTCGGTGTAATCGTTATGGAAGGCGAACCAGTGATTGAAGGTGGCCGGGGGCAGGACCTCTTCGCCGCCGAGAGGAGGCATGACATGGCACCGGATATGGCGGCGCAGGGCGTTGCCGCCGTCTTCGAGGTTGCCGTCGAAGGCTGTCAGGAGGACACGCGGCAGCGGCAGTGACTGGCCCGGCTGGAGGTGCAGCGCCAGCCCCCACAGACCGGCCTGCAGACGTACCGGCCAGTCGGTATCAGGGTCGTTTACCTCGCGCGCTTCCTGCATCAGGCTGATGCGCCAGAGACCGGACCATTCAAGAAAGAGCGCAAAACCGTGGCTGCGTTGGCTGTCGCAGATAATGGCACAAGGCAAATGGCCGTCGGAAGGGCGCCCGCCGTCGCCGGCCATGATGTCGAAAGGGGCAAAGACTTGCGGTGTCTTCAGGAACTGGCGATCGACGATGGCAAAGTCGTGAGGGGGAAAGAAGGTGGGCAGAAACTGCACGCCGTTCACGTGGCGAATCCACGGTTCGCCGAAGGCCGGTTGTAGCAGAAGATCCAGGTCCCAGGTGAGACATTCGCTCAGGTTTTGCAATGGCCGGCTGCCCCGGTTGGTCAGCACGCCCCAACACTCCACGGCGCGTGTGTCGGCAAAAAAGCGCATATGCCACTGGACTTCAGCGCCGTCGTCGGTATGGGCGGTCAGCACCTGCTCTGAATTGCCGGCGCTCTGTATCCCGGCCACATGCCAGGCCTCGGACGCAATTCCGCCGATGCCAAAGGGGACGGCCGTCCCGTCTGCGGTGATATTGGGGAGTTGCAGATGCTCGCGCAGTATCTGAAACCAGTTCCTCATGCTCAACTCCTTTTTGGGGTTGGATCGGGGAGAAAGGGAGGAGGAGAGAGGAGTGAGAAACCCTTACTCACCCCTCCCTGTATGTGCATTACCACTCATAACCGGTGTCTTCGCGGAATCTCTGCACCCTGTCGGTCAGGTCTTCGTCGAGGCGTGCGGCCAGCTCTTCGACACTGATGGCGCCGAGGGAAAGCTCTTCAAGCGACGGCCAGAAGACGTCATCCATAGCATATTTAGTGCCGACCGGCCCGATCCAGACCCAGTCCTGGACGGTCGCCAGGGCCGGCTGCAGGAATTTGGCTTCGTCGCTGGAGTACCACTCGTGATCGAGCAGCGAGAAGACACAGGGCAGCGAATGCTGCGACTGCAGCCACTGGATCATGACGGCATCGTCGTTGAGGTACTCAATGAAGTCGAGTGAATCCTCGGGATTCTCGGATGCGGCGTTTACGTTGAGGCCCCAGCCGCCTTCACCAACGACGACGGGGTCGGCGCCGTCGATGCCGGGCCGCATGGTGAAGCCGAAGTTGCCTTCGGGGAATGCAGTTGCGGCGAAGGGGATATAGTCGATCCAGATACCGCCCATGGCCATGCGCCCTTCAGCCAGCCCGTTGAAGACGGCGGGCAGATCGGGCGAATCGACCTCGTGGGTGAAGATCGGGTCGTAGAACAGCTGGTTGAGGGCGCGGATGCCTTCGGGTGTATTGACACTCCACTCGCCGGTCTCTTCATTCAGGTAGGTGGCGCCCTGCTCATAGATGGCGCCGCACAGGTACTGGATGTTGTGATAGTTGCGCATGGAGAGGCCGGCGACGGTAATGTTGCCGTCATCGTCAGTCTGCGTCAACGTGGCGGCGTCCTGCCAGACATCATCCCAGTGGTTGTAGGTCAGGGGCGGATCCATGCCGGCCTCCTCCCACAGGTCGAGGTTGGTGATGAAGCCGATGCCCGGCGTGTTGTTGTGGAGGGGGATGCCGTAGACATCGCCCTGGTAGGTGTAGTAGTCCATCACGGCCGAGAAGAAGCGATCTTTGATGGTGCCCATTCCGCCGAGCGTCTCGGTGAGGGGAAGCAACGTGTTGGTCGCCATGAAGGAGGCGGCCGCGGCGCCGTGGATGGAGAGGAGGTCGCCGGCGGTGCCTGCGCTGAGGCCGGAGGCGTAGGTGGTCCACGGGTCGGTCTTGGGTTCGACGGTGACATTGCGCTCGTCGTTGGCCTCGTTGTACTGGTCGGCCAGCATATTCCAGGCATTGTCATGCGGCGGGTAGCTCATCGACCACAGGCTCAGTTCGGTCATGGCCATATCCGGGGCCGCCTCTCCGCCGCCGTCTTCGGCGGGCGCGGCCGGCGCGGCCACGCAGGCGGCCAGGACCGAGGCAGTGCCGAGACCGGCGGACAGTTGGAGCAGCTGGCGGCGCGTCAGTTGGTTCTGTTTCATCGTTCTCTCCTCTGCTACTGTGATGTTGAAAAAGGCCGTTTCCTGATATATGTAGCTTCTGCAGACAGCTTCACGAACTATCAAGGAATGAGCGAAGGGCCGATAACCGAACAGCCGGCTCCCCGACCGTCAGTATTTCAACCCCGTAAGTGTCACCCCGCGCACGAAGCGACTCTGAAAGAATGAATAGAAGACGACCACCGGAACGACGGTGATGACCGCCCCGGTCAGGAAGAGGTCGTAGCGCGGCCGGCTGGACCATCCCAGCAGATAGGCCAGGCCCAGGGGCAGCGTCCGCATCTGCTCCTCATAGATAATCACCAGGGGCCAGAGATAGGAGTCCCAGTTTGCCAAAAAGCTGAAGATCGCCAGCGCGCTGAGCGCGGAGACCGACAGCGGCAGCACGATGTGGCGATAGATCCACCAGTTCGAAGCGCCGTCGATACGCCCGGCGTCGAGCAACTCCGAAGGAAGGCCCTCCATGAACTGGCGCAGCAGAAAGATGCCGAAGGCGCTGACGCAGACCGGTATAATGAGAGCCTGATAGGTGTCGGCCCAGCCCAGTCTGCTGACCAGGCGGAAGAGCGGCAGCAGGGTAACCGCCGGCGGCACCATCAGCGTACTCAATATGATGGTGAAAATGACCTCTTTGGCGGGAAAGTCAAACTTTGCGAAGACAAAGCCGGCGATCGAGCTGCTGAAAAGGATGAGCAACACGGACGGCAGGGCGACGACGATGCTGTTGATGAAGAAGCGCCCGAAGGCCTGTTCGCGCAGGATGAGGGCATAGCTCTCCAAGGTGGGGGCCTCGGGCAGGAAGGTGGGCGGCTTGGCGATGATCTCGGACGCCGACTTGAAGGAGGCGAGGACCATCCACATCATGGCGCCAAAAGCGATGAACGCGAATATCACGAGGAGCAGATGGGTGGCGAGCGCAATTACCTGCTCCCGCAGGCGTATGCGGGCATCGGCCCCCGCGCCGTGCTCGAGGCTGACCCCGGTCATGGCAACTGCCTCTCCGCTCGAACTTTCACTGCTCTCCTCGCGCTGTGTGGGACTGCCCGCTCAATCGTAGAGAGAACGGAACAGACGAAGTTGAAATACCGTAATCGCCATGATCACGACAAACATGATGACAGATATGGCGCTGGCATACCCCATGCGGTAGTTGTTGGCGCCCAGTCCATAGTTGTAGACGAGAATGCTGGGCATGAGCGTACTGTCGGCGGGACCGCCGCCGGTCATCACCTGCACCATGGTGAAGTGCTGTACGCCGTCGATGACGATCAGGACCATGACCAGCACGAGTGGATTCTTCAGCAGGGGAAGGGTGACGCGCCAGAGGGTCTGCAAACGGGTCGCGCCGTCCACCTTGGCTGCTTCGTAGTAGTCTTGGGGGATATCGAGCAGGCCGGCAAGAAAGATGACGGCGGCATAGCCGTATGTTTTCCATACGTCGGCGATGGCCACGCTGTAGATGGCCTGGGCGGTGCTGCGGATGAAGCTCTGGGGCGGAATTTCGACGAGACTGAGCAGGTAGTTGATGAGACCGAGACGGGGGTCGTAGAGCCACAGGAAGAGCATGGCGACAGCGACCTGGGAGATGACGACGGGCATAAAGATAAAGAAGAGATAGAAATTGCGTCCGCGCCGCAGCCGCTCCAGCAGAAGAGCCAGCCCGAGCGAGAGCAGGATGTTCAGGATCCCCTTGACGAGGACGAACTTGAAGACGTTGCTCATCGACGCCAGGAAACGCCTATCATCCAACAGGGATATGTAGTTATCGAGGCCGACAAACTTGGCCCTGCTGGGGTCAAGGCTGTGGATGTTGGTCAGGCTGGCATAGAGCGCGTAGAGGATGGGGCCGAAAGAGAAGATGCAGAACCAGAGCAGGATGGGGACGAGGACGGCGATGATAAAGCCGTACCTGTTCCAGAATCTGGCCCATCGCCTCTCACTGAGATTGGTTGCTGCCATGGTGAGGTGTTCTCTCGCGACGCGCAGATCGCGCGGTTCGATGCGGACGGCACACAGGTGTGTGAACGCCTTTGACAGCCCCTAGCTTGGATCCGTTCAGAAAATTTCATATACCGGATTGCAGTGTCAATTTTGCATTGGTCACGGGGGTCTGTCAACCGTCGAAAATTCATCCTGATGCCTGAATCAGGATTTGCAGGGCAGCTGGCGGCCGGTTGATACCTGTTGAGCAGACCCTCTTTGCGTCTGCTGGAGGGGTGTAATGCGGTGACTCAATAGTTCGGGATGAACGGGAGATAGGACGGGCTGCTAGCCGCGGGCACAGAAATCATGATAGAATGGCGCCACGTCAGCTGTGCTGCGCGCAGCCGCGATGTCGGAGGAGGCAGCATGGATTCCAAAGAAGCCCTGCACAACCAATCCCAAACGCAGAACAGTCCATCCCAGGCGGGCAAGACAGGGATGTCTGAGTCCGCTGCTTCGTACGTGCAAGCGGAGCGTCTTACACCGCCCGGCCAGTCTGTCAATCCCTTTGCCCCCGACGATGGCCGCTACGTCACCAAAGAAGAGTACTGGGCCAAGTGGTATGAGAACCCTTACCCGGACATTGACGTAAGCTATGAATGGAATAACGGCAGACTGGAGGCCAAGCCCTTGCCGAATGAGCCGCAACTCGACCTTTACAATTGGTTTCTCCAACTGTTACTCCGTTATCTCAGTACAAGCAACATTGCAAAACTGATCAATCTGGAGACCGGCTTTGTCTTGACGATTGATGACCCTGCCGAGCCTTCAGGGCAGCGCGAAGCGGTGCGCAAGCCGGACATCGGCGTGATTCTGAACAGCAACCCGGTGCCGTGGGGAGGTATCGACAAGCGCCATTTCGAAGGGGTCTGCGACATGGTTGTGGAGGCGGTCTCCGATTCCACCCCGGCAGAAGTACTGAGGGATACGGAAGAGAAGAGGCGGGACTATGCGCTGGCCGGGGTGAAGGAGTATTACATTCTCGATCCCAGCCGGGAGCACATGCGCTTCTACCGCCTCATCCCGGGGGGACGCTACGAGGAGATTCAGCCGGATGCTGAGGGCGTCATCGGTTCGGATGTGTTGCCGGGGTTGCAGTTTCGGATGGAGGATATGCAGCGGCAACCGGATTTGGAAAAGCTGGCTCTGAACGATGTGTATTCCGGGTATGTGATGCCCGGCTATCAGGCCGCTGTCAAGAGGGCTGCAGCTGAAGTTGCGGCGCGCCAAGCGGCGGAGCAACAGGCGGAGAAGGAGGCTGCTGACCGTCGAGCAGCCGAGCAACGAGCGGAGAAAGAAGCTGCTGACCGTCGAGCAGCGGAGCAACGAACGGAGAAAGAGGCTGCTGACCGTCGAGCAGCGGAGCAACGAACGGAAGAGGAAGCGCAACGAGCCGATACGGAGGCACGGCGCGCCGATACTGAGGCTGCAGCGCGCCAAGCAGCGGAACAGCAAACTGCGGAGGCGGCGCAACGAGTGGAGGCGGAATCAGCCGCCCGCCGAGAAGCCGACGAGCAGATACGGGCGATGGCAGAGGAGTTGGACCGGCTGCGCCGGCAGTCCTCCTGAATCCCTAGAGCAGGGCACTCTTCTCAGGCACAGCCCGTTTGCAAGTGATTGTACCCTCAAAGAACCCTCTCGGTTCGGAGGTGTTGCCGGGGTTGCAGTTTCGGATGGAAGATCTGGAACGGCAGACGGATATCATGGAGCTGGCGCTGGACGATGTGTATTCCGGGTATGTGATGCCCGGTTTGCGGGCCGCCCTCGCCAAGGCTGCCGCTAAGAAGCAACGAGCCAGTGCGGAAGCACAGCGCGCCGATGCGGAAATTGTGGCGCGCCAAGCGGCAGAACATCGGCTCGCAGCGGCAGTACAACGAGCGGAAGAGGAAGCTGCCGCCCGCAGAGAATCTGAAGAGCGGCTCCGAGAGATGAAGGCAGAGCTGGCACGCCTGCGCCGGCAGTTCTCCTGAGCACACATAGCAACAACCTCCTCTCACACACAACCCGTTCAAAGAAGAATGCATTATAGAGGGCCCTCGTTGCCTGTTCGTTTGCGTGCCGGCCTTGCCGCCTGTTTCCGGGAGCCTCATTTCCGACGAAACAGCTTGACGCCCGAAAGATAGGAAAAGTCCTTCACCATGTCCACTGATGCGACCCGGTCCGGCCACAACGCACGCGGACGCACCGACCAATCTGAAGACGCGGTCGTTGATGCCTTGGGGCGAATTCTCTCCTGCTCGGAAGCGGCGCGCAGTGCCCTGGCGAGTACGCTGCGGGAGGGCGGCACCGCAGTCGGCACCCTTGCCGGCGTGCGCAGCCTGGATATTGGCGTGGAAGGAGAGCGCTCGTGCCTCGCCGGCTATGACGACGAGAGTGAGGTGCGGGTGCTGATTGACGCCATGTGCTGGACCGACCTGACCCCAAACCAGCCGAACGCGTATTTCAAGCAGTTGCCCTTGGACCGGCCGGCGGGGCTGCTGTTCGTCGCGCCGGCGGCGCGTCTGGCAGCACTGTGGCCGGAGCTGTGCCGGCGGGCTGATGAGCAGTTCACGATCATCGGTGCGACGACGCCGGGGGATTTGCGCGCCGCGACGGTGTCCGGCGGGGAGCGGCGGTTGATGTTGACGAGTTGGGATGCGCTGCTGAGCTTAATGGAGAGGGTGGTCGGTGGGGCGGGAGATGGTGAGGCGGGGGCCGGTATTCTCCGGCTGCGCGGAATGATCGACCGTATGGACTAGGGCGGCTGACAGTCTTGACAGATCGGCGTGACAAATGGAAACGGCGGGCGAGAAACTCACAACACGAAAGAGACCATATATCATGTCATACGAAACGACTTTGTTTGCGCATATTGCGCCCAGGTTCACCGATCGCATAGAGGATATTGCCGTTGAAGCGCTGGGCCATATTCTGTCCAATTCTGAGGCCGCCCGCAGTGCGCTGGAGGAGACGGTGCTACGCGGAGGGGCGAATGTTAGTTCTATAGAGAGAATACAAACCCAGGTAACAGACGAAGAGGGGGCCCGCCCGGACCTTGTCGCCTTTGACGACAGAGGCGACAAGCGTGTGCTGATTGAAGCGAAGTTTTGGGCCGGCTTGACCCCGAACCAGCCGAACCAGTATCTGGCCCAGTTGCCGAGAGGTCGGTCCGCGGCGCTCTTGTTCGTCGCGCCGGCGAGAAGGATCCCAATGTTGCGGCCAAAACTGCTCCGGCGGGCGGAAGAAAAATACACATTGACCGACAGATCGGGACCCAGAAAATTGTGTTCCGCCACAATAGGTAACGAAGAGCATCGCCTACTTTTGACCAGTTGGGCCGCGCTACTTGAGCATGTGAAAACGCGAGCCCACTCCACTGGAGACACCGCTGCCGAAGCTGACATTTGGCAGCTGATCGGTCTAACCGAACGCATGGACGTGGATGCTTTCCTGCCCTGGCCTTCGGAGGAACAGTGGGGAGCTGAGTTCGCCAAGCGTGTGTTGAGTTTGATTCCACTTGTAGACGATGCAGTCAACAGCGGGAAAGCTGACGGATTTCTAGAAAATTCCAGGACAAGCATAAATTTGCGGTGGGAAGGCTACGGACGACGTATCCAGATCAGTGGTGTAAACGCGTGGTTCGGTTTTATTTTGGACGCATGGGCAGAACACGGTAGTACCCCCTTGTGGCTTTTATTCTCCTACGGAGACTACGAGCGACTGCAAGAGGCAGGTCTGGCCGAGACACATGTTGTTAAATGGAAAACAAGTGACGGAAGATTCTGCATTCCGATTGCGTTGCCGACGGAAGTCGATTATGACGAAGTATTGGATGCCGTAGTCGCCAGCCTGAAGGAAATCGCGGATCAACTTAAGGATCCGGGAGCCTGACAGCCCGCCCAGCGCTCCCTACCCTGCTCATAACAATGCCAAACTTGCTTCGCCTGTACCCTTTCTGGTAAGGTCTGCAGGAGCTACCGAAAACCTATTATTTCCTGTCACCGGGAGTACTCCATGACTGTCGCCGTACCCCTCGAACATCCGGTAAAGGACCGTCTCCTCACTCCGGCGCAGCGCGCGTTCTGGGAAGAGAACGGCTATGTCGTCATCCCCAACGCGGTGCCGCAGGAAAACCTGGACGCGGTGATCGACGCGATTTGGGAATTCCTCCAGGTTGACCGCGATGACCCGGAAACCTGGTACCAGGCGCCTGTAAGCCGCGCCGGTATGCTGGAGATGTTTCACCACCAGTCCCTTTGGGACAATCGCCAGCACCCCAGGATCTACCAGGCATTCGCAGATGTGTGGCAACAGGAAGAGCTGTGGGTCAGCATCGACCGCGCCAACATGAACCCGCCGGCGCGCTCGCCCGACTGGGACTATAACGGCATGTTCCACTGGGATATCGACACGACGATGCGGCCCCTGCCGCGCATGGTCCAGGGCGTCCTCTATCTGACCGATACAACGGCTGACCAGGGCGGCTTCCAGTGCGCGCCGGGTTTCCACAGGCAGTTCCATGAATGGGTCAAGACGCAGCCGGCCGACCGCAACCCCCGCCGTCCCGATCCGGACGGGCTGGAGATAAGGACGATTCCGGGGCAGGCGGGTGATTTTCTGATCTGGGACAGCATGTTGCCGCACGGCAACAGCCGCAACCACGGCACGAGACCGCGGCTGGCCCAATACATCACCATGTTCCCGCCCAGGGACGAGGAAGAACGACGGTATCGCATCAGAGCCTGGCAGGAACGGCTGCCGCCCCGCGGCGACGCCTATCCGGGCGACCCGCGCGAACTTGAGCAGAAGTTCGGCAAGCCGGGGCAATTGACCGGACTGGGCAGACAGCTATTGGGGCTGGAGCCATGGGCCTGATTTCTCGAATATGACCGTCGCATCAACCTTTTTGCCAATCTGTATCAGAGGAGAAGCTCCCGATCGCGATCGCCAACCTGCGCGTGCAGGAGAGCAACCAGTATGAACTACAGATGGCCGGCTCGACACTGGCTATCATTCCGGTCATCATCCTCTTCCTCGCACTGCAACGCCATATCGTGCGGGGGGTCGCCCTCAGCGGGCTGAAGGGCTGATCCGTCTGCGAGAACCGATAGAGAAAGTAGCGAACGTCCACGGCCCGGCGCATAGTGCGCCGGGCTCTTTTTGCCTTTGCGGCCTGCGCGATACCTTTCTCCGAACCGCCGGCAGCAGAGGCGAAAGCACCGATTTGACAGAGACAATCTGATGCTGCTGGGCAAAACGGAAGAGGAGCTGGCTGCGATGGGGCGCACTTCGCTCGGACAGCACACGCGCAGCCACATCGAGCCCGGCCTGCTGACCAACATCTCCGAGCTGGGCTACGGCGGCATCCCCGACCTGAAAGCCAACATGGCCCGGTTCCGCCGCGCGGGCAACCCCATCTTCAGCGGCAGCGGTCTGCCGTGGGACAGCCACGGCGTGCGCGAGGCGGAGATCTTCAAAGGGCCGCGCTATTTCCATATCCTGTACGGCGGCCGCGCACAAGACGAGGTATGGAAAATCGGACATGTACGCACGCAGGATTTTCGCAGTTTCGAGGCGAACCCGCACAACCCGATCTTCACGCCTTCTTTGGACCGCGACGAATGGGACTGCGACGGCATCCTCACGCCCCAGGTCTTTGAGGCCGGGGACGCCTACTACATGCTCTACGCGGGCCGCAAAGGCAGAGAGTGGCAGTCCGGCCTTGCCAGGGCGGAAAAACCGCGCCGATAACGAGTCGGAACCGGCTGCGGAACCAGCCGGTAAACAATCCAGGAAAAGAAAAAAGCAGAGCGCATGCGCTCTGCTTTTCGTGCGCCTATTGCAGGCAATGGCGCGCTCTACACTCTCCCTAATGAGCCCCCTGGGACTCGAACCCAGAACCCACGGCTTAAAAGGCCGTTGCTCTACCAATTGAGCTAGGGACCCGCGACAACGGCCCTCAATTTTAGTCTACGGAGTAGATGAGGGCAAACTTTGACCCCAGGTAAACAAAGCGTCTGCAGATTAAACAGCCACGATCCAGGCTACAGGATCGGCGGCTCGTCGGTATAGTATTCGTCGCGCAGTGAATCGGCCTGAACAATCCAACTGACGAAGTCAAGCTCCTCGCCTGCCAGGTGCGCCGGGATGATGCGGGCCAGCTCGTCCGGCGTGCGCTCGGCCAGCTGCCGGAATGTGAAGATGCCGGCGGCGTAGAGCTCGTCCTCGTACACCTGATCGATGCCGGCGATGCGGGTCAGATCTTCGGGCAGCGGCCCATCGTAGACCGCGCCGACGCGGTTGTTCGCCTGGGCCAGCTCGCGGGCCTGTTCGGTCCAGGCGCGCGTGTCGCTGCCCGGCAGCGCCCTGGTAATCTGTTGCAGCGCTTCAGCGTCGACGCGCGAAAGCTGATCCCAGGTGAAGACGCCGACCTGGTAGAGGCGCCGCTCGTAGAGGCCGCCGATACCGTAGACGGCGGTTAGGTTGTCCGGCCGGTTCGCAAGGTCCTGTGCCGTCGATGGCGCTGGCCGCGTATCTTTGCGGCCGCGGCGGCGTCCTGTCTTCGCGGTCGCAGCGGCTGCCGGCCCCGGCGGCGCGCCATAGGTTTGCGCGGCCGGCCCTTCGGGCAGCGGCTGCGTACCTCTCGCGGCCGACGAAAGCGCGGACAGATCGAGACGCCGGCGCCGTCCCCGATACCAGACCCATTCAACCAGGGTCGAACTCGCCCAGCCGAA
The DNA here is from genome assembly GCA_958295845.1 of Caldilineaceae bacterium. Lineage (GTDB taxonomy): Bacteria > Chloroflexota > Anaerolineae > Caldilineales > Caldilineaceae > Bin5. The sequence goes on along the minus strand of OY282376.1, from coordinate 200,279 downwards.
CAGCAGGCCAATCAGAATATACCCGAACAGAGTTGCCAGATCCATACATTCCCCCGTGCGCCTCGCAGAAAAGAGACACAGTCGAAAATTAGTGTATCCCGCGCCCAAATGGTTGTCAAAGCACTGTTCTGATGGCGCCCCTGCGCTGCCGCGCCGCCTCGAAGAGTATGGCGGCGCCGGCAGCGGCAACATTGAGCGATTCGGTCGCGGCGGCCATCGGAACCGCCACCGTCGCGGCCCGTTCCCGCATCTGAGAACTCGCCCCGTGCGCCTCGCTGCCGAGCACCAGCGCCGACGGCTTGCCCCAGTCGACTTCATCGTACAGAATGTTGCCCTCTGCGCTTGCCAGGTAGAGCGGCTGGCCGCCGGGCAGCGCGGCCCAGACCGCCTCCCAGTGCGCCAGGACACGTAATGGGACCCGAAAATGCGCGCCCATCGCCGCCCGCAGCACTTTGCCGTTGAACGGGTCGACGCAGCCGGGCCCGAACAGGACCTGGTCGACGCCGGCCGCGGCGGCCGTGCGCAGGAGCGTGCCGGCATTGCCCGGATCCTGCACACCGTCCAGAACGAGGGAGAGCGCGGCCGCGGCGGGCAGGGGCAGCTCCGGCATGGGGACCACGGCCACAACGGTCTGCGTCGATACGGTCTCGCTGACCTTGTCGAGAATTTCGGGGGGAACCAGGTAGAGGGAACAGGCCCGCTGGAGCTGCGCCGCCAGGTCCGGCTGCGCCTCTGCGGCGGCCGCGGTGATGAAACAGGTTTGGAAGGCTGCCCCAATTGACAGGGCGTCCTGCACCAGCCGCGTACCTTCCAGCGTACAGAGGCCATGGGCTTGTCGCTGGCGGCGGCGGCGCAGCCTGGCTGCCAGTTTGATCTGTGGATTGCTGGCGCTGGTGATCTCTTTCATTCAGCGTTCTGGAGCGCAGGCTCTTGGAAGAGAGTTACGGCGTCGACAGCGGGGGATCGGGGCCTATCGGACGCTGACCCCGGGCAAATCGGACAAAAAAGCAGAGACGAATGTCTCTGCAATTTGTACGCTTATTTGTCAGAATGTACGCTTAACTGTATGTACGCTTAATTATCAGACGGCCCGCAGGCCGCTGCGAAAACAGGTTCACTCTGCGCAGCGGCAGCGCCTAGATCAGTTCAACTGGCTCTTGGCCAGGTTGGCCAGTGCGCTGAAACCATCTGCGTCGTTTGCGGCGATATCGGCCAGTACTTTGCGGTCCACCTGTACATCGGCCTGCTTGAGCCCGTAAATCAGGTGGCTGTATTTAATGCCATTGATCCGGGCCGCGGCATTGATACGCGTAATCCACAGCCGGCGGAAATCACGTTTGCGCCTGCGGCGGTCGCGATAGGCATAGGCCAGTGATTTGATCATCGCCTCGTTGGCGCGCTTGAAGAGCTTGGACCGGCTGCCGAACTGCCCCTTCGTGAACTTGAGTACCTTTTTATGGCGCCTGTGCGCATAAACCTTTGGTCTGGAACGTGCCATTGGTTGAATCCTTGTATCTGGCGATTGCGATGCCTGGGAGCGGGCCCCTTTGGGCCTGCGCCGCCTGCATGGTTGGATAGGCGATAAAAACTGTAATCGGGTCGGGTACGGAAAAACGCCTTTGCGTTCTGCCAGGTTCCCGGCCCCGTCGCGACAGCCCTAGGCGACCAACTTTTTGGTCGCTACGGCCTGGCCTTTGTTCGGGCTAGTAATATTCTTGCGATAGTCGCTGACCTTACGCTTCTTGCGGCGCAGGTGGTTACCGCCCTGTTTGCGGCGCAGCAACTTACCGTTCTTCGTCACACGGAAGCGCTTCTGCGCGCCCTTATGGGTCTTCATCTTTGGCATAGGTCTTCTCGGTTATTCCCGCGCCCCTTACATGCAGAGACACATTGAGACAGCACGATAAGATGCAGTAGCTAAACGAAAATCGCGCCCCCTGAAAACGGGGGCGCATTGAACACTGTCACACCCGTCAGCGCATGCGCAACTGACGGCGTCATGCAAGCCTAAATGATAGCACAGCCGCCCGCCAAGCTCAAAATTCGGCGGTCGGCAGCTACAGGCAGCTGTAAAACTCGACTACGCGGCTGGTGCGAGAAGCATCACCATGCTGCGGCCCTCAAAGCCCGGGCGGGATTCGACGACGGCTTCGTCCTCCAACTCCTCCGTCACCCGTTTCATCAGTTCAAGGGCAATGTCCCGGTGAACGATCTCACGGCCGCGGAAGCGAATACGCACACGCACTTTGGCGCCATCTTTCAGGAACTTTCTCGTTTTGGTGAGAACGACCTGAATATCATGTTCGCCTGTTTTGGGCCGCAAGCGCACTTCCTTGATCTCGATCTGCTTCTGGGCCTTGCGCGCCTCCCGCTCCCGCTTCTGTTTCTCGTAGAGGTATTTGCCATAATCCATAAACCGGCAGACCGGCGGATTTGCATTGGGCGCCACCTCTACCAAGTCCAGATCTTTCTCCTCGGCGGCCTGCAGAGCGGCCTGCACGTCCATAATGCCGAGTTGAGTCCCGATTTCATCGATGACTCGTACTTCGCGCGTACGAATCCGATGATTGATTCGTGTTGTGTTTCTACTAATTACTGATCTCCTTTGGGCATCTTGCCCACAACTCCAGAGATGTAGTCAACTTCTCCCCCTTTTTGCGTAGTTGAATCCTTGCGCCCGAATGGTACGGTGGTAACGCATAGAAAACCTATTTCAAAATGGGGATACTATCAGAATACATCTGCGGAAAATGATCGACTGTAAAATCCGCAAAAGTATAACATTACAGGAGTGTTCCGTCAAACATGAAAAAAGCACCTCAACATGGCCCCAATAGGTGGACAACTGCTGTCTGAATCAGGCTGTTCAGAACCGACAGATGTTCAGGATTGGGGACAATTGGTCGTTGTCCGGCGCACCGTTTTCGTGTCTGCCCGGCGCCGGGCAGAGTCTGTCTTTCTACAGAGTCTGTCTTCCTACAATGTCTTGGCGCGGCCGGCACTGCGTTCGGCGGCGAGCGCGACGAACTCTGCTATCGCCATCCCATTCTGGCGGCCGCCGTCGCGCCGGCGCAGAGAAACGGTCTCCCCTTCAACCACGCGGCCTGCACTGCGCGCCCGTGAGGAAGCCCATCGGTCGGCATGAAACACCAGTGGCAACATTTACGTGCGTCACTTCTCCTGAGCGGCGCAAGAGAACAACAGGGGCGCCCGGTCGAGCGCCCCTGTATTTCAGGCTAATCACCGCGCCCAGAGGGCGCCCATCGAAAGTCTATTCATACCAGCCGGAGCCAATGATCAGGCCATCGTGGCGCACGGCCCAGGCGTGCTTGGTCTCCTCCTCGCCGGTGGCAGGATTGACGAAGACATAGTGTACCCACAGCCCCTCCGCCGTCGCTTCCAGCATGTCGGTGCCGAAATGATAGCCGGTGGAGTCCAGGCCCAACTCTTCCTTCAAGTCCATACCCAGCAGATCCGGGTCGGCGTGGGCGATCAGCTGATCACTCTCATCGAAGATGTAAACATAATATTCCCCGTCCACGCTCTCCGGCGTATTGTAGTAGGCGACCGCCTCTTCCCGGCCATAGGCCTTGTAGTACCGGAGCGCGCGGTCGACCATGGCGACGGTATATTCGGCCGGTCGCGCCTTGGTAACGGCCGTGGGCAGAGTGGGCAGAACCTGATACCAGCCAGAGCCGAACAGCAGCCCATCCCGCCGGACCACCCACGAATGCTTGTACTCCTGGTTGCCGGTGGCAAGGTTCTGGAACAGATAGTCCACCCACAGTCCCTCTTCGGTCGCGCTGAGCATCAGGTCACCGAAACGATAACCGGTGACGTCGACGCCCAAATCTCCCTTCAGGTCCATGCCGAGCAGGTCCGGGTTGGCGTGGGCGATCAACTGATCACTCTCATCGAAGATGAAGACATAGTATTCGCCGTCCGCGCTCTCCGGTGTGTTGTAGTACTCGACCGTCGCGTCTCGGCCCTGGGCCTCATAGCGTTGCAGGGCCTGTGCTACCATGTCCACCGTGTAGGCCACAGGATGCGCTTTGGTGGGGCTAAATTCCGTACTGGGCAGAACCTGATACCAGCCGGAGCCGAACAGCAGCCCATCCCGCCGGACCACCCACGAATGCTTGTACTCCTGGTTGCCGGTGGCAAGGTTCTGGAACAGATAGTCCACCCACAATCCCTCTTCGGTCGCGCTGAGCATCAGGTCGCCGAAACGATAACCGGTGACGTCGACGCCCAGGTCTCCCTTCAGGTCCATGCCAAGCAGGTCCGGGTTGGCGTGGGCGATCAACTGATCACTCTCATCGAAGATGAAGACATAGTATTCGCCGTCCGCGCTCTCCGGTGTGTTGTAGTACTCGACCGTCGCGTGTCGGCCATGGGCTTCATAGCGTTGCAGGGCCTGTGCTACCATGTCCACCGTGTAGGCCACAGGATGCGCTTTGGTGGGGCTAAATTCCGTACTGGGCAGAACCTGATACCAGCCGGAGCCGAACAGCAGCCCATCCCGCCGGACCACCCAGGAATGCTTGTACTCCTGGTTGCCAGTGGCAAGGTTCTGGAAGAGATAGTCCACCCACAGTCCCTCTTCGGTCGCGCTGAGCATCAGGTCACCGAAACGATAGCCGGTGACGTCGACGCCCAGGTCTCCCTTCAGATCCATGCCAAGCAGGTCCGGGTTGGCGTGGGCGATCAGCTGGTCGTTCTCGTCGAAGATGAAGACATAATATTCGCCGTCCGCGCTCTCCGGTGTGTTGTAGTACCCAACCGTCGCGTCTCGGCCCTGGGCCTCATAACGTTGCAGGGCCTGCTCTACCATGGCCACCGTGTAGGCCACAGGATGCCCTTTGGTGGCGCCCAATTCCAGACCGGGCAGAACCTGGTACCAGCCAGAGCCGAAGACAAGGCCGTCATGACGGGCGATCCAGGTATGTTTGTACTCATGGTTGCCGGTGGCGATATTGAGGAAGAAATAGTCGACCCAGAGGCCTTCCTCGTCGACACTGTGCAGAAGTTCACCGTAACGGTATCCGGTGATATCGACGCCGAGCTCGCCAATTTCATCGCCTATGGAATACTGTCCGCGCAGCCCCTCGTTGGGGTGGCCGATGAGGATGTCGTCTTCGTCGATGAGGAAGACGTACCATTCGCCGTCGAGGTTTGCGGGCGAGTTAATGTATTCGAGGGTGGCTTCGCGTCCCTCTGTCTTGTAGCGCTGGATGGCCTGTTCGACAAGATGGACGGTGTAGCCGGGACGATCGGCCTTGGTGGGGGTGCTGCGGGAGAGATCGGGCAGAATCTGATACCAGCCGGAAGCGAAGATCAGCCCGTCGCGGCGCACCGCCCAAGTATGTTTGAACTCCTGGTTGCCGGTGGCAAGGTTGAGGAAGATGTAATCGACCCATTTCCCCGCCTCGGTGGCGCTGGCTATCGCTTCGCCTTGTCGATAGCCAGTAATATCCACCCCCACAGGGCCAAGCAGGCTCTCACCCAGCAGATCCGGGTTGGCGTGGGCGATTATCTCGTCGTTCTCGTCGATGATGAAGACGTACCATTCGCCGTCCACGCTTTCGGGAGAGTTGTAGTAGTCAACGGTGGCTTCCCGCCCCTCGGCGTCGTAGCGTTGCAGAGCTTTCTCCACCATGGCCACCGTGTACCCCGAGCGATCGGCCTTGGTAACCTCCCTGCTTTCCGTGGTGACGGCGCCATCCATTTGCGAACTGGGCAGCATATATTGATCACAGCCGGACAGAAATACAACGGCAGCCACCAGTACGGCTGCCAATCTACTTAGCAATAAACGATTGTGCACTCTTTGCCTCCTGTTGCGCTCTTCATTGAGAGCAAATGGTTCCGGGCCGAACGGTTAAACAAGCAGATTTCACAGAAACATACCGAACTTACCTGCACCGAGCCATCCAGTGAGGTGTGTTCGGCAGTAAGAAAAAACGTATGCTCTCCAGCTTGAACTCCGGCGCCAGAAATAATCACGTGCGCCTCTGCTGGGAAGAGGCGCGGATGGTTCAAGACACGACCGGTTTCGCTCTTTCGCCAAACCTGCGCACGTCTGACGAGCCGCAGCCAAGTTATCAGGCCGCCGCCGAATCTACAAACCGCCGGAGTCGGCGACGGCCAAAGCTGCTCGGTCTACAGTGTCTTGGCGCTACAATGTCTGCGCTACAAAGTCCTGGCACTACAAAGTCTTGGCGCTACAGTGTCCGCACTACAATGTCTTGGCGCTACAGTGTCCGCACTACAATGTCTTGGCGCGGCTGGCGATGCGTTCGGCGACAAGCGAGACGAACTCTGCCACCGGCATGCCGTTCTGGCGGCCGCCGTCGCGCCGGCGCAGCGAAACGGTCTCCTCTTCAATCTCGCGATCGCCCACGATCAGCATATAAGGGACCTTCATGCCCTGGGCCTGCCGGATCTTGTTGTTCATGCGGTCGCTGCTCAGATCGGCGGAGACCCGCGCGCCGGCGTCGGTAAGCCGCTTCTCGATCTGCATCGCGTATTCGTTGTGGGCCGACGTAACGGGAATGACCCGCACCTGTTCGGGCGATAGCCAGACCGGGAAGTTGCCGCCGTAATGCTCGATAAGAAAGCCGATCATGCGCTCGTGTGTGCTGAGCGGCGCCCGGTGTATGCACAGCGGGATCTCCTCCTCGCCGGCAGCGTTGATATAGGAGAGGTCCAACCGTTCCGGCTGCGCGAAGTCGACCTGATTGGTGGCGAGGGTGAACTCGCGGCCGATCGCGCTCCAGATCTGCACGTCGATCTTGGGGCCGTAGAAGGCGGCCTCGTCCGGCTCCTCTTCAAACGGCACATTGCCCTCGGTCATCGCCTGGCGCACCATCTCCTCGGTCTGCTCCCAGAGCGTACGATTGTCGACGTACTTTTCGCCCAGCTTTTTGGGGTGATGCGTGCTGAGGCGCATGACAAAGCGGTCGATTTCGAACAGATCGAAGTAATACTTGTACAGATCGACGACCCGCATGAACTCCTCGGCAAACTGCGCCTCGGTGCAGTAAATGTGGGCGTCGTTCATCTGCATCGAACGAACGCGCATCAATCCGAAAAGCTCCCCGCTCTGCTCGTAGCGGTAGCAGGTCCCGTATTCGGCCAGCCGCACGGGCAGTTCGCGGTAGCTGCGCAGCTTGGAGCCGAAGATCTTGTGGTGCATCGGGCAGTTCATCGGCTTCACGTAGTAGGTGACGCCCTCCATCTCCATCGGCGGATACATGCTGTCCTTGTAGAAGTCGAGATGTCCGCTGCGCAGGAAGAGGTCCTCCTTGGTGAGATGGGGCGTGCGCACGCGATCGTAGCCGGCCGCCTCCTCGGTCTCTTTGGCCAGCCGTTCGAGCTCTTCGATGATGATTGCGCCGCGCGGCAGCCAGAGGGGCAGACCCGGCCCGACCTCCTCTTCGAAGATGAAGATCTCCAGTTCGCGGCCCACCTTGCGGTGATCCCGTTTCTTGGCCTCTTCAAGCTGATCGAGGTGCTTCCTCAGCTCTTTGCGGTTGCGCCAGGCAGTGCCGTAGATGCGCTGCAGCATGGCGTTTTTCTCGTCACCCCGCCAGTACGCGCCGGCGACGCTGAGAAGCTGAAAGCCGTCGGCGACGATTTGGCCGGTATGCTCTACGTGGGGCCCCATGCACAGGTCTTCGAATGTATCATGCTTGTAGGTGCTGATGACCGGCTTTTCGTCTGCTTCGTTGCCGTATTCGTCGATTTCGCCCTCGTCCAGGCCATCGATCAGCTCTAGTTTGTAGGGCTGGTCGGCGAAGAGCTGGCGGGCCTCGTCGGCGCTGACCTCGCGATAGTCAAACTGATGCTTGCCGCCGATAATCTGGCGCATGCGCTTCTGGATCGTTTTCAGATCATCCGGCCGGAAGGTGCGCGGGGAGCCGTCCTGGTCTTTTCCGAGATCAAAGTCGTAGTAGAAGCCGTTCTCGATCGGCGGTCCAATCGCATACTTGGCCTCGGGATAGAGCTCCAACACCGCCTGCGCCATGACGTGGGCTGCGCTATGGCGAATCTTATACAGGCCATCGATTTTACTAGCCATCTCCGTTACTCCTGTGAACTGCAGTGGATGTGGTACCGTGCGCTACCAGTTCGTTGTCTGAGAACGAGCTGGTTTTCGACCCGTGGGTGGTAGGACCATGGGCCGCTGGGGTTCGCCACTAGCCACTTTTAGTCAACCACGCAGCGCTCCACCATGTAAGGTAGAGCAGCTGCTGCATCCCCTTTACCAGCGGCAATGGGTCGATCCATTCACTCAAACGGTGGGCGTCGCCGCCTTCGGTAAGGCCCACACAGACGGCGGGAATGTTACGGCTCAGAGGCACATTGGCATCGGTGCTGCTGATGCGCCCATCGCTGCGTTCCTTAATGCCAAGCTCCTGCAGAACTGTGGAAGCGGCCTGTACGAGTGGATGCCGGAAAGGCAGCCCGCCCGCGGGCCGGTTGCCGATCTGTTCATGACGCAGCGTCAGGCCGTCTTCGTACGCGCTGTGCGCCTGCACGTGGCGCGCTATAATCTCTCCAATCTGCCCATCCAACCAGGCCAGCGTTTTGGTTGATTCGCTGCGCAGGTCCAACTCCATCCACGCCGCCTGGGCAATGGAATTGACCGATGTGCCGCCGCCGATGCGACCGATATTGAAGGTGGTACGCGGGGTCTGGGGGACCTGCATTGTAACGATCTCCTCCGCCAGCAGTACCAGCCCGTGAACCGCACTGGCTGCGCCGAAATCACCCCAACTGTGGCCCCCGGGCGCGGTGGCGGAAATACGATAGCGCCGCGCGCCCAGCCCCTGGTGGACGATGCGGCCCAGGCCCATGCCTTCGAGCACGATCACCGCGCCCAGGGCGCCGCGTCCGTTGCGGGAAGAACCCGCGCTGCGGTTCGCCCCGTTCGCTTCCGCAGCCAACCGGTCCACGACCCGGCGCATGCCGCGCAGGTCGCCCAAGCCTTCTTCCATCGAATTGGCAACCAGCCAGATGTCCACCGGCGGCGGGGCAAGTTGCGTCAACGTCTCGGCCAGCATGAGCAGGCCGGCAACGCCGGTCGAATTGTCGCCGATGCCCGGCCCGCGGATCAGTCCATTGTCCAGACGGCACAGGCGCAGGTCGATTTCAGGCGGGAAGACGGTATCGGTGTGGGCGGACACCAGCAGGGCGGGCCCCTCCTGTGGACGTGCGCCGCAGACCCGGCCATAGACATTGCCCAACCTGTCCCGCTCGACATCGGCCAGGCCGATGGCCTGCATGCGCTTCTCGATCCACGCGGCCCGCTCGGCCTCGGCGCCGGTCGGAGCGGGGATCTGCTGGACTGCCATACAAAGGTCAATTAGCTGTTCATGCCTGCCGGCAAAGGCCGCGCCTGCGGCCTGCACTGCGCTCCCGTGGGGAAGCCCATCAATCAACATGAAACACCTGTAATAACTGCGCTGCTAATAACTGCACTGCGCGTCTCTGCCCGTCCGCAACCAGATAGAAGAACAGGGGCGCCCGGTCGAGCGCCCCTGTATGTCAGGCTAATCACCGCGCCCAGAGGGCACCTGCCAAAGGTCTATTCATACCAGCCGGAGCCAATGAGCAGTCCGTCGTGGCGCACGGCCCAGGCATGCTTGGTCTCCTCCTCGCCGGTGGCGGGGTTGACGAAGACATAGTGTACCCACAGCCCCTCCGCCGTCGCTTCCAGCATGTCGGTGCCGAAATGATAGCCGGTGGAGTCCAGGCCCAGCTCTTCCTTCAAGTCCATACCCAGCAGATCCGCATTTGCGTGCGCGATCAACAGATCATCCTCGTCGAAGACGTAGACATACCAGGATCCATCGACGCTTTCCGGCGTGTTGTAATGGGCGACCGTAGCTTCTCTGCCGTGCGCTTCGTAGTGGCGAAGCGCACGGTCGACAAAGGCAATCGTGTACTCAGCGGGATCTTCCTTGGTTACGCCCAGCGACAACGTCGGGAGTACCTGGTACCAGCCGGAAACGAAGATCAGTCCATCGCGCCTCACCGCCCAGGCATGCTTGTACTCCTGCTGGCCGGTGGCAGGGTTGAGGAAGATATAGTCGATCCACTTCCCCTCCTCGGTGGCAGTGGCGATCTCAGCGCCGTGCTTATAGCCGGTGATATCGATGCCGGTCTCTGCCATCAGGCTTGCGCCCACGTAGACGGGATTGGGGTGGGCGATCAAGACGTTGTTTTCATCGGCGATAAATACATACCACTCGCCGTCCACGCTTTCCGGGGAGCTGAAGTATTCGACCGTCGCCTCTCGACCCTTGGCGTCGTAAATCCGCAGGGCCTTCTCTACCATGGCCACGGTGTAGCCAGGACGATCGGCCTTGGAAACCTTCCCGCCTTGCCTGGCGTCGGAACGGTCCCAACGACCCATCGGGCCCGTTTTACCCTGAGAGTCCGCTCTATCCATCGGGCCCATCTTATCCTGAGAGTCCGCTCTATCCATTCGGCCCATTCTATCCTGAGAGTCCGTTCTATCCATTCGATCCGGATGTACCATTCGGTCCAAGCGCGAAAGGGACGGCTTCCAGGTACGGGGTGACATCATGTGATAGCAACCGGACAGGAATACGGCGGCGGCCACCAGGACGACGGCCATTCTGATGTGAAAAATACGACTGCGCATCGGTCTTCCTCCTAAAAAGCACTTCAACAAGGGCCGGTGCTACGTGGCCGGACGGTCAACATGCAGATTTCACAGAAATATACCGAACGTACCTACACCAAGCCATCAAGTGAGGTGTGTTCGGCAAAAGGAGAAGATTTATACTCTCCAGCCTGAACTCCAGCGCAGAGAAGTTGTCTAAGGCACCGCTTCATGCAGAGGCACGATTGCTTCAGAACACTGCCAGTTTCGTAACTGACGGAAAACCTGATCATGTTTGACTGGCCGCGGCCAAAGTATCACGCTGCCGCCATCTCTCCCAAATGATGGAGCCGGCGGCAACATGCCGAACCACGTTGTTCGGCAACAGCCTAGGTGGGAGATACTGGACTTGAACCAGTGACCTCTACGATGTCAACGTAGCGCTCTAGCCATCTGAGCTAATCCCCCGCACAGTAGAATTAAACTATAGCACAACGCAGTTTCAGCCACAAAATCCCCCACGGCGATTCAGTCTTGCCGCCATGCCCAGCCTGAAGACGCCAGCATACCCTCTGACCACTGTAAACTTACTACTACTAACAACTAACCCCTGACCCCTGACCCCTGACCCCTGCCGTTCCTCACCCCCGCAACGCCCCACCCTGTCTTGCCACCGTGCTAGTTTTTCCCCAGCAACATGTCTAGCCAACAGTGGCTACCCTCCCACGTGCTGTCTCAGCCCACTATCCACTATCCACTATCCACTATCCACTGCCGTTCCGCGCCTATGCTGCGCCGGTGCCATTCTGATGTATAATTACAAGACCTCTGTGGTTGGTGGAAAACTGCGCGTGAATGGCAGCCCCACTAACCACGATTCACTTTTCACGGCAGCGTTCAGCCTCACGATGGAGAGCACAATGAAAGTTCTGATAACAGCGGGGTGGGTCGACAGATTTGTGGATGGCTTCCGGCAGGAGTTTCCGCAGGTGGAGTTTGTATTCGCGGATACGACTGAGAAAATCGCGGCGCAGGCAGCCGACGCCGAGGCCGCCTTCGGCCCGATAAACAGCGTCCAGTTGCAGGCTGCGCCCAATATCCGCTGGATCCAGGCGTCCAGCGCCGGCGTGGAATGGATGCCCAGTGTGCCGGAGTTGGCGGAGCGGGGGATAACAGTCTGCAATACGCGGGGCGCGCATGCCAAGACGATTGCAGAGCATACGATGGGGATGCTGGTGTTCCTCACGCGCGGGTTCGGTCCGCTTCACAAAGCGCAACAACGGCACGAATGGGGCCTCCCCGAGGGCACGCGGCTGGTCGGTCTGGCCGGTTTGAAGATGGGCATCGTCGGCCTGGGGAACATCGGCCGGCAGATCGCAAAACGGGCCGCGGCTTTCGAGATGGAGGTCAGCGCGGTTGACGTCAATCCGATGGAGAAACCCGACGATGTGTCGGACCTGCAGTTGATGGACGGCATGCCGGCGCTGTTGCGGGGTTCGGACGTGGTGGTGGTGACGGTCCCGATCACTGCCGAAACGCGGGGCATGATCGGGCCGGATGAGCTGGCCCTCCTGCAGCCGGAAGCCTTTTTCATCGTCATCTCGCGCGGGGGCATCATTCATGAACCGACTCTGATCCGGATGTTGGAGGAGGGCCAGCTGGCCGGCGCCGCGCTGGATGTGGCGGCCACTGAACCGCTGCCCGCGGACGATCCGCTGTGGGACGCGCCGAATCTGTTCATCACACCGCACAGTTCGCCCTCATCGGTCCAGACCACCTCCAATGTCAGGAGTATTATGAGCGACAACTTGAAACGCTATCTGAATGACGAACCGCTACAGAATACTGTAGGTATCGAACGCGGCTACTAAGTGAATAGCCTCAATACGAATTTCCCCATAAAGACCAAGAGCTGGAGACGCTGAGCAGTGCGGGCGAGATGCCTGCACTGCCATAATGCAGTTTTTGCGATAATGCAGCCTTTTCGAAAAGTCCTGGCGCCGGATTGAACCCACACTCAAGGAGACCATAGCATGCAAGTCGTTGATGTAATTGCCCACTGCCTTAAGGAGGAGGGCACCGAGATCCTTTTCGCCTATCCGGTGAACTATCTCATCGAGTCGGCCGCTAAACTGGACATCCGCACCATCATCGTGCGCCAGGAGCGCATCGGCCTGCACATGGCGGACGCAATCAGCCGCTTGAGTTCGGGCGACAAGATCGGCGTCTTCTGCATGCAGTCCGGCCCCGGCTCCGAGAACGCTTTCGGCGGCGTGGCGCAGGCATTCGGCGATTCGGCCCCGATCGTGGTCCTGCCCGGCGGCTATCCGAGGCCGATCAACCAGGTGCAGCCCAACTTCAACTCCGCGCAGAGCTATGCTTCCGTCACCAAATCGAGCGAACAGCTGACGACGCCGGAGATGACGGCCGACGCGATGCGGCGGGCGTTCGCGGCGGTGCGCAACGGCCGGCCGCGGCCGGCACTGGTGGAGATCCCTGCCGACATTTCCTCTGCCGAGGTCGCGGAATTCAGTTACCAGCCCGTGCAACGGCTGCGCTACGGGCCGGACCCGGCCGATGTGGAACGGGCGGCGGATATGCTGGTGGCGGCGGAAAGCCCCGTTCTCTATGCCGGACAGGGTGTCCACTACGCCAAGGCGTGGGATGCCCTGAAAGAACTGGCTGAGCTGCTGGAAGCGCCGGTCACCACCACACTCAACGGCAAGAGCGCCTTCCCCGAGACACACCCTTTGAGTCTCGGCTCGGCCAACCGCTCCCACACGCGGGCCGTGGGGGAGTTCCTGAACAACGCCGACGTGATTCTTGGCATCGGCTGCAGCTTCAGCTTCACCAACTTCGGTGTGCGCATGCCGGCCGGCAAGACGATCATTCACGCCACCCTCGATCCGGCCGACATCAACAAAGACGTCGCCAGCCAGCACGCCCTCATCGGCGACGCCGACCTTACGCTGCGAGCTTTGATCGCGGCCGTGTCGGAACGGCTGGGCGGGCAGACGCGCGGCCGCCAGGCCGGCGTCGCCGCCAGGATTGCAGAGACCAATGGCAAGTGGGAGTCCGAGTGGGCGGCCAAGCGCAACAGCGACGGCACCCCGCTCTCCCCGTACCGGGTGATTCGCGATCTCTACGACACCGTCGACGTCCCCAACACGATCATCACCCACGACGCCGGCAGCCCGCGCGATCAGCTCTCGCCCTTCTGGAAATCAGAAACGCCGCTCTCCTATATCGGCTGGGGCAAGACGACCCAGCTGGGCTACGGCCTCGGTCTGGCGATGGGCGCCAAACTGTTCTGCCCCGATAAACTCTGCATCAACGTGTGGGGCGACGCCGCCATCGGCTTCACCGGCATGGACTTCGAGACCGCGGTGCGGGAGCGCATCCCCATTCTGTCCGTCCTGTTCAACAACTTCTCGATGGCGATCGAGATTCCGATCATGCCGGTCTCGCAACAGAAGTACGGCTCGACCGATATCTCCGGCAACTACGCCAAGATGGCCGAGGCCTTCGGCGGCTACGGCGAGAGAATCGAGACGCCGGACCAGATCATCCCCGCGATTGAGCGCGGCATCCAGAAGACGAAGGAAGGCGTGCCCGCGCTGCTGGAGTTCATCACCGCCAAGGAGACGGAGATCCCACAGAATATGTAACTTCATATGTAACTTCAGTGGGCGGTGATCAGTAGTTAGTGAATCGTAATTAGTGAATCGTAGATAGCAAATAATGGAAATTGGCAGGTGGCCGGTGTTTGTGGGGTTATCGGTCACCTGCCAGTGCATTTGAGGACAGACCGATGAGCCAGAACAGTGAACGAGTTCCCATCTGTGTAGTCGGCTGCGGCGGTATGGGCCATCGCCACACAATCGCCTACCACACGCTGGAAGAGACCGGCATGTCGAACGTGGAGTTGATGGCGGTCTGCGACATCAACCGCGACAATGCCGAGCGCATCGCGGGCGAGGTGGAGCGCCTGTTTGATCGCAAGCCGCTGATCTTCACCGACCTGGACAGCATGCTGGCCCACCCCGATATCGCCGCCGTCGATGTGGTTACCGACGGCTCCAGCCACCACGAAATCGCAACCGCCGCGCTCGCGGCCGGCAAACACGCCCTGGTGGAGAAACCGCTGGGCATCACCATCCGGGCCTGCCGCCGCATCATCGACGCGGCCGAACAGAGCGGTACTGTACTCGCCACCGCGGAAAACTACCGCCGCGATCCGGTCAACCGCATGGTGCGCGCCGTGATCGACGCCGGACTCCTGGATGACCCTCTGCTCATGATCCAGACTTCGCTCGGCGGCAACGATGTGATGGCCGCCACGCCCTGGCGGCACCTGAAAGAGAAGGGGGCGATCGGCCTGGACATGGGCGTTCATTACGCCGATATCATCCGCTACTATCTCGGCGAATACGCGCGCATCTTCGGGCGGGGCCTGATCGTGGAGCCGGTCCGCCGCCGCCCCGTCGCCGAGAATCACCCGCTGATCTCGTACCGCGAGCAGACGCCCACCTACCCGGAAACGGTCGATGCCACGGGCGAGGACTCCATCCTCGCCCAGTATGTGATGCAGTCGGGCGCGACAGTGCAGTTCTCACACCTGGACGGCGCCAGGGGCAGCCGCCGTTTTGAACGCAGTGTTCACGGCCGCCGCGGCGCGCTGGACATTCCGCGGGACCGGACGGGCGGCGCGGTGCGGCTGCAGCTGGAGGGGCGGACGTTGGAGGGCAAGGAGATCCTGGGCCTGCTGCCCGACTTCTCTCTGAACGACGTCACCGCCCGGTTGTTCGGCGAGGACGGCGTTGCCTATGATTTGCCCGACGTATCCCACGCCGAGATGGCGCTGGACGCCAGGCTGCTGGCGATCGAATATCACGACTTCGCTGAAGCAATTTTGCAGGGACGCGCGCCGGAAGTCGACGGCCGCGACGGCATGATCGCGGTGGCTGCCATTCTGGGCGCGTACGAATCCGCGGCTGTCGGGCGTACTGTTGAGCTTGAGGAGGTGTTGTCCGGCGCGGTGCGCACCTACCAGGAGGAGATCGACGACGCGCTGGGGCTGTAGGGCATACGCGGCGGCGGCGCAGGACTGGAGAACAGTTTTAACAAGCGCTACCTCACAAGCGCTACCCCTGCGCTAGTTGAGAGCGGGGGCCTTTCACCAGTTCACAGCTTTCACGACGGCTACTCGCGCTGCGTTGCCAGAGGATTCGGCGATACAACTTCGAGAAGCATCGGGTCCCCGGGCACATCCACCAGCCA
Organism: Caldilineaceae bacterium; assembly: GCA_958295845.1. GTDB lineage: Bacteria > Chloroflexota > Anaerolineae > Caldilineales > Caldilineaceae > Bin5. The sequence goes on along the minus strand of OY282376.1, from coordinate 184,363 downwards.
GCCTGCTACCCATCCCAGTACTTCCTCGGTCGAGAAAGCGTCGGCCTTCGCTACGTAGAACCAGCCGCTGTCTCCCGTGCGGCCGAGCAGGCGCAGTCGTTCACCGGGCGGGATGAGCCCCAGCGATTCGTAGGCCTGACCGGGCCCCTGGCGGAGATTCAACACGGCAGAGGAACGGGCATAGATGGGGGCGGCATCTGCGGCAGCAGGGGTCGCCGCCGCGGTGTCGGTGGTGCTCGCAGCCGGTTCACCGGCCGCAGACGCGGTCGCCGACTGCTGCTGGGCCCGGATGGCCCGTTCTTCTTCCAGGCGCAGCGCCACCCGCGCTTCCACCGTTGCCTCAAGCGCGGCGGTGGCGGCATATTGCGGTTGATTCTTGGACCACTCTTCGGTCAGACGCAAAGAGACCCGCGCCTCCACGGTTCCCTCCTGCGCGGTCGCAGGCGCGTTTTGGGAGCGAATCGCCAGCGCGGAGAGTGCCATCAGGGTGATGATCAGAGGAACGGCCAGCGCGCCCAGCCAGACAAATCGCCGGGTCCTGTTGACCGGCGCGGGGATTTCAATGATGACTTCCGGCCTCAATACCGGCATCTGACGCCGGTGGCGCACGAGCGCGTTGGGTCGATGCACTTCGGCCTCGTTATCAGCGCCTGTGTGTGTACTGCCCGTGTCAGGAGAATTCGGCCCGGCGGAGGAGGACGCTCCGGGGACCCAACCGCCATCGTCAGCGGGGTTTGTCGAATGCCCTCCTTCTTGGGAGGCGCGCGGCGAGTTTTCGTTAATCACTTTTGCAACGGAGATCAGATAAACTGGATCGCATGTCGACGGACATTATCGACGGCCACTATCGACGGACACTGTCGACGGACACTGTCGACTCCAACGGTTCCAAAGGGCAATGTCGCCCGGTATTTGAGTGTATCACAAGCGCAACCCCTTCGCTATCCCAGCACTGAAAGCAGAAACGCCCGCTGCGCAACCTGCCGGTACGGTTCATGTCGTTCCGGTAAGATAGATCGAACGACATCGCTGTATCGAACGACATCACTGTATCGAACGACATCACTGTATCGAAAAACATTACTGTATCGAACAACTTCACTGTGACGACGAGGCCGCTCGTCCTAAAGGAGACCCCATGCTCATCTCAATACAGGAAAACCTGTTACCCGGCGAAACGCTGAACGAAAAGCTTGACTGCGCCGAGGCGCTGCAGATCGACGGTGTCGAGATCCAGGGCCGGTCGCGCCTCTATGACCGCATCAGCGAATACGAGGCTGCCTTCCGCAATCGCACGGTGCGCATCTCGTCCATTTGCGGCCAGTCCACCTTCGACTGGCTCGACCCGGACCCGGCCAAACGCCAGGCCAGCATCGACGAATCCCGACGCAACCTGGAGGCCTGCGGCCATTTCGGCGCCGCCGGCCAGATTGTGCCGCCCATCTTCGGCCCGCCGCGGCTGCCGGACCTTTCGCCGCTCAAGGATGCGGTGGCGCTGGAAAAGGAGCTGCTGGTCGAGATCACGCGCGAGCTGGCCGCGTTCGCTGACAGTCATGGCACGCTGCTGTTGTTAGAGCCTCTCAACCGCTACGAGCAGCATCTGCTGCGGCGGCAGGAGGACGGGGTGGAAATCATCCAGAAGGCGGGGGACCCTGCTGGCGTGGCTCTGCTGACCGATTTCTTCCACATGCATATCGAGGAAGTCGACACACCGGCGACGATTCGCAGGATCGGTGGGTACATCGGCCATGTCCACGTGGCTGACAATACACGTGTCCAGCCGGGCATCGGTGACATCGACTGGCAGGCCGGCATTCAGGCTCTGGCCGACGTCGATTTCACGGGCTTTCTGACGTACGAGTGCCGCGTCGCCGGCGAGCCGCAAGCGGCCCTGGCGCAGTCTGTCTCCATGCTGCGGGAAACGATCGCGAGCGTGCAGAACGACTGATAAGCGGCTGCGCGGTACAACACATCAGCATGCCCTTACAGGGAGATCATATCCCAGGGAATTCCGGTTGGTCAATGGATTTCCTGAGCGGGATTCGTCCTGGATAGGGTATGTTTCGTTGAGAGATCGCCGATTAGTTACACTGGTACACTACGATTTTCGGGCCGGGAATTCCCCAGAAATCAGTGTGGATTATGTTCTGGGCAATTCATGTACGAACCGTCTACGTAATGCTGGCTACGCTGCGAGCGACGCGCAGCGACCCAATACGCCCCCTGAAACCTGGAAACCATACGGAGCCCGCGGCAGCTGATTCTGGCTGCTGCCGCGGCCGCCGCTGACTGCCAGCCGCCCTCTGAGCCCAGAGGGAAATCCACGCCGCGGGCAGCTGCCTGGGCCCTATTCCCGGATCTACCTAACGCGGTGCCTCCGCACCGGCAACTCCCCTTCTCTTTCCTCTGAAATCAGCACATTTTTGCGGCGCAGTGCTGCTTCGGCTTCGCCGCAGTAACATCCTCCCCATTTCCTCTGCTTCATCTCCAGAATTTCTCCAGATTTCAACAGTACACTGTAGAGAGTCAGGACGATGGCTGCGTTTCAGCCAATCGTATCACTCGAACTACAGCGTACTGTGTTACCCGCTCAGGAGACAGAGAAATGGCCGATTCTTCAACGCTGATCGACATGCAGAACATAACGAAAGTCTATCAGATGGGCGAGACGAAGGTCCTTGCTCTGAACGGCGTTTCGCTCTCAATAGAAGAGGGAGAGTACGTCGCCATCGTCGGTACCAGCGGTTCTGGCAAGAGTACGCTGATGAACATCATCGGTCTGTTGGACAGCCCCACCGAGGGTGTCTTTCAGATTCGCGGCCAGAGGGCAGACGGCCTGAGCGGAAGGCAGCTGGCAGACCTGCGCAACAGGGAGATCGGATTCGTATTCCAACAGTTTAACCTGCTGGCGCGCGCCCCTGCCTGGCGGCAAGTGGAGTTGCCGCTCTTCTACGCCAACGTTGCTCGCAGTGCGGCTCGCGGGCGGGCGCTCGAGACACTGGCGCAGGTGGGTCTGGCTGACCGCGCAGACCACAAGCCGGAGGAGCTTTCGGGCGGCCAGCAACAGCGGGTGGCCATCGCCCGCGCGCTTGTCAACCGGCCCAGCCTGCTGCTGGCGGATGAACCGACCGGCGCGCTCGACACCCGTACCGGCGAAGAGGTGATGGCGCTCTTTGAAAAGCTGCACGCCGAAGGACTTACGCTTGTCGTCATAACGCACGATCAGGAGGTCGCCGAACGGGCCCGCCGCGTCATTACAATGCGCGACGGCGCGATCATCTCCGATTCGCGCGACGCAGCGGCAGTTGCTGCGCACGGAGGATCCAATGGGCTAAGCGAGCCCGCGCTTGCGCCGCTGCCGCGACCTGTCGCGATAGAGCAGATTCAGGAGAGGGTCTATGAAGCTGGTTAGATATTTTCCGGTTGCAGTCGACAGCATCAGAGCCAATAAGATGCGGGCCAGCCTGACGATGCTGGGCATTATCATCGGCGTGGCCGCGGTCCTCATAATACTGGGGGTCGGACGCGGTGCGTCAGAGGACATTCTGGGCGAAGTCGCCAGCCAGGGCACAACCCGGCTGACGATCAGTCCCAGTACGGAGAACGAAGGAGAGGGCGCCGGCAGCGCTGTCGAGACGCTGACCATGGGCGATGTGAGGACGCTGTCCGACCCTGCCTTCCACCCGGATGTCAGGCAGGTCGTGCCCCAATATGGCGGCAACATCCAGCTGGTCGCCGGCAACGAAAACACACGCGCCCGGGTGACAGGAACGACTGCGGCCTATGCTGATGTCCACAAACTGGAAATAGCCGAGGGCCGCTTTCTGACGGAGGACGAGATCACGCAGATGAGCAGTGTGATCGTCATCGGGACGACTGTGGCGACCGATCTTTTCGGGCGCACGCAGGTCGTAGGCGAGAGCGTGCGCATCGATGGCGAACCGTTCACGGTCGTCGGCGTGCTGGCAGAGAGCGGCAACGCCGGTTTCGGCAGCAATGACGACAGTGGGTTCATCCCGATTGGCGTCGCCCACGGGCGCGTCTTCAGCGTCCCCCGCTATCGGGGCGAATATGTCGTCACCTCGATATCGGCCGACGCGGTGAGCGAAGAGCGGGTGGACGCGGCAGAACAACAGATCGAACAGACCCTGCGTCTGCGCCACGGTCTTGGCGCGGACGACGACAGTGACTTCAGCATCAGCACGCAGGCCAGCCTGCTCGACACGATCGGCAGCGTCACCAACACACTGACGCTGCTCCTCAGCAGCATCGCCGCCATCAGCCTGCTGGTGGGCGGCATCGGCATCATGAACATCATGCTTGTATCGGTGACCGAACGCACCAAGGAGATCGGCCTGCGCAAGGCACTGGGCGCGCACACCAGCGACGTGTTGCTGCAGTTTCTGGTAGAGTCGCTGGTGCTGACGTTACTGGGAGGCCTGATCGGAATCGGGATCAGCTACGGGGCTGCTGTGCTGGTGTCAAGAATCCCCGGCTTCCCTATCGACGTTCTGATCGGGATCGACGCGCTGATCCTGGCATTGGGCGTCAGCGCCGGTTGTGGATTGGTTTTCGGCCTGTATCCGGCGATGCGGGCGACCCGGCTGGACCCGATCGTGGCGCTGCGATATGAGTGATGTTCATGTTGAGGAAAAAGGCGAACGGACGGCAGAGAGCGGTATGGATGAATTGCGAATTCGCCTGCGATCAGACATCGAGAGCAGCGGAATCCGAAACGAACGGCAGACTACTTTATCGATTGGAAGGGGCATTGATATGAACAGGAAATCTTTCTTAATTATTCTGAGCGCGATGGTGATTGGCATCGCATTCGGTGTCGGCTATGCAACTCTTTTCGGCCCGGTTACGCCAGGACAGGCGTTATCCAGTACGGTGTCGGCAGCCGGCGCGGAGTCGGTAGCCGGTAGAGAGGCACCAGCCAGTACGGAGCCGGTAACCGGTCTTGAGACCACGCTCATCCGCCCCGCGGTCACGGCAGTAGACAGCGTCACCGCGGCCGGCAATATCGAGCTTGTAGACACACAGCAGGTGGTTGCGCAGGTCAACGGCTACGTCGAAGAGGTGCTGGTGGAAGTTGGCGACGTGGTCGGCGGCGGCGATCTGCTCGTGGCCCTGGACCGGGACGCCCTGCGCAGGGTGGTGGACCAGGCCCGTATCAATCTGACTTCGGCTGAACTACAACTTGAAAATCTGCTGACGGACGCCAGCGCAGCCGAAGTGGCCGCGGCGGAAGCGGACCTGAAATCGGCCGAGGAAAATCTGGCCGAAGTGCAGAACGGCGTCAGCGAAGGGGAGCTGGCCGCTGCGCGCAGCAACGCCGCCTCCGCATGGGCGCGATACGACGACCTTCGAAATGGCGCCAGCGAGAATGAACGCATCCAGCTGGCGGCAGCGGTGGAAAACGCACACGTAGCCGTACAGGAAGCCCAGACCGAGTATGACAAGGTGGCTTGGCGCGAAGATGTGGGTATGACGCGGCAGGCGGCCCAGTTGCAGCAGTCGACAATCTCCTATGAGTCGGCGTTGGCGGCCTATGAGGAGGCGGTTGCGCCGGCATCCAATGCGGATATGCAGTCGGCGCTGAGCCAGGCCCAGACCGCCCAGCAACAGTTGGATGATCTGTTGGCCGGACCGACGGCCGTGAACATCGCCGCGGCAGAGGCCCAGGTCGCTGCGGCCCAGTCCAAACTGGACACGCTGTTGCGCGGCGCCGATGAAACCGATATCGAACTGGCGCAGCTGTCGATCGAGCAGGCGCAGCTGACCCTGCTGGAGGCAAGGCTCGACCTGATCAAAGCGGAGCTGGTCGCGCCGGCTGCGGGTACTGTCCTGCGGGTCAATGTGGATGAAAACGACCGGATTTCGGAGGGAACCGTCGCGATTACGCTGGCGGACCTGAGCCAGCTGCAGCTGACGATCGACGTCGCCGAAGTCGATATTCCCAAGATCAGCGTCGGTCAGCTGGCGGACGTCACCATCGATGCCTTCCCCGATACGGTGTTTGCCGGCATGATCAGCGGCATCGAGCCGTCGAGCAGCGCCCAGGAGGGTGTGATCGACTACCCGGTGACGGTGCGGCTGATCGATGAAGCCCTGGCGAAGGTGCGGCCGGGCATGACGGCTGTTGCCACCCTGCGCAGCGAAATGGCGGACGCCCGCTGGCTGGTGCCCACGACTGCAGTGCAGGAGTACAACGGCGAGACGGTTGTGGTCAAAACGGGAGACGAACAGACGCTGCCGGTCGCCGTGGTGGTGGAGGGTGTTCAGGGCGAATGGACTGTTGTTCGTTCAGCGCAGTTGCAGAACGGCGATGAGGTCCTGGGCGCCACCACCTTCGTCAATCAGGACGACGACTGGACGCCCTTCTCCGGCGACGGGCCGCCTCCCGGTGCTGGGCGTCGGTAGAAGGCGAGGGCAGCACGAACTTGGCACTGTGAAGGTTTCAGGAACGGGTTACCCTGGAAACGCTACCGATCGAATCCTGAATATCTGAACCGTCCATATCCAAAGGATGCTGACCTGATGCTGGTCGAGCAACTTGCCTCAGCAGTAGAAAGCAGTTATAACGGGCCTGTGCCAGAAGAACACATTCTGATCGTTGACGACGACCGCGAGATCGTGCGCCTGTTGCGCAGCTACTTGCAGAGGGAGCGGTACGCGGTGTCTGTCGCATATGACGGCGAGAGCGCGCTGCATGCGCTGCGGCGGGAGTCGCCTGCGCTGGTGTTGCTGGATCTGATGCTGCCGGACAAGGACGGCTGGGAGATCACGCGCACGGTCCGCGGCGACGAGAAGCTGGCCGGTACACTCATCATCATGCTGACGGCGCGAGTCGAGGATACGGACAAAATCGTCGGCCTGGAACTGGGCGCGGACGACTATGTCACCAAGCCGTTCAATCCCCGCGAAGTGGTGGCGCGGGTGCGCGCGCTGCTGCGGCGTACGCAGCGCGCGACAGCGCGGGCGGCGGCGCTGGTTGTTGGCGATCTGCAGATGGATGTGGAGCGCCGCAACGTGCAGGTGCGGGGCGCGGCCGCGGAACTGACACCTACGGAGTTCAGTCTGCTGCAGACGCTCATGGAAAGTCCAGGCTATGTCTTTACGCGCTCGGAGCTGATGGATAAGGCATTGGGGTACGACTACGACGGCGTCGATCGGATGCTGGACAGCCACATCAGAAACCTGCGCCTCAAAATCGAGAGCGATCCTCGCAAGCCAACTCTCATCCAGACAGTCTACGGGGTCGGTTACAGGCTGGCGGGAGCGCGGGAATGAACCGGCTATGGGTGCGGTTGAGCCTGGCATTCGCGGCGATCGTTATCATCAGCTTTGGCGCCATCTCGTTCACCGCGCGCCTGTACTTCGCCGACAACAATCTGCGCTCGCTGGCCCTTGCCTATTTTACCAGGGAGGCCGGCCTGATCGATCGATTGGAGGCGTATTATGGCGACCGCGGAAGTTGGCAGGGCGTCTCGACACTGCTGGAAGGCGCCGATTCCGCGCTCTTTTTCAACGCCGCCAACAGGAGAATCCTCATACTGACCGACCCGGAGGGCCAGGTCCTCTACACAACCGCGGGCGCGGACAGGCCAAGCCGCCAAGAGGCGTCCCAATTGCAAGAGGCTCTACCCATCAGCGTCGATGGGCGCATCGTCGGCTTCCTCGATCTGATCCAGCGGGAACGGCCGTCCGGACGTCAATTCAGTTTTGAACCACCACCAGATGACATCTCGTCGGGTCTTGGGGAACGGGCCAGAGAATTCCTGTTGCAGGTTCTTCTGATTGGCGCGGTGCTGGCGACCGTCTTCGGCATGCTGGTAAGTCGCTGGCTCTCTGCCCCCCTCATTCATCTTGTCAGCGGGACGCAGGCAATCGCCCGCCGCGATCTCAGCTTTCGGGTGACCGAACAGGGGAGTGCCGAAATGCGAGCTGTGTCGAACTCCTTCAACGAGATGGCTGCCGCGTTAGAGGACGCGGAAACGCTGCGCCGCAGCATGTTGAACGACATTGCCCACGAGCTGCGCACCCCCCTCACCGTTCTGGAAGGCAATCTGCGGGCGATTCTCGACGATGTCTACCCGCTCGAAAAAGCGGAAATCGCCCGCCTGTATGACCAGACCCGCCATCTGCACCGGCTGGTAGACGATCTGCGGCTATTGGCCCAGGCGGAGGCTCGCCAGTTGCCGCTGCAGCGCACCCCCAGTGATCTGACGGGCCTGCTGGAAGAGGTGGCGGAGCTCTTTACGCCGCTGGCGGGAGAAAAGAACATCTCCCTCGAAACCAGTTTGCCGCCGGCATCCGTTCTTGCTGCCGTCGACCGCATGCGGTTCACACAGACATTGCAGAATCTGCTGACAAACGCCTTGCAACACACGCCGGCCGGCGGGGTGATCACGCTTTCATTGCGGGCGGAAGAAGAGACGGCCGCGATCACTGTGGCCGATAGCGGTGACGGCATCGCACCAGAAGACATCGCACGTGTCTTTGACCGCTTCTACCGCGTCGACCAGAATCGAACCCGGGACACCGGCGGCGTTGGGCTGGGGCTGGCCATCGCGCAGGCGCTTGTCAAGGCCCACGACGGAAAGATTGACGTGACCAGCGCAGGCGTGGGGCAGGGCAGCATATTTACCATTCGGCTGCCGCTGGCGCAGGGAGAGGACGTTCGGGAGCCTGAACCCGCACAACGATTAGCAGCGGACATCTCTGAATGAGAACTCGGGCAGTCGCATCCCTAGTGAATCAGGTACGTGGCAAGACGCCGGAGGCTTCGCTGGCATGCGGCTGTGGTCCATGAATCTTTCCTGCCGATAGCTATGGCAGGCGCAGCTCTCTTAGTAACTACTCAGTCGTAGTCAGTTCGCGACACTGATTGAGACGAGCGAAGGGGTCTCTCACTCCTCGTTTTGAGACGTTCCCCCGGCGGCTCCGGCCCGCTAAGCCCCTTAGGGCAGGCGGTCAGGTCTGCGGCCCTCCGTTGTGCGGGGCAATTGCCCCGCAACGCCCCCCTGAAAACCCGCTCCCCGGCCATACGCCATCGCCGTTGCCAGACGGCGGCGTCATTCTCAGACGTGACCAGTCAGCCTGAATGGCGGCATGGATGAAGGGCTGGTCAGCCATGGTAAGGGCCGGTCCAGATCTGCACTGCAGATGGCATCAGGGCCGTACTGCAGCAATCCTGCCTGTCCGTCAATTTCAGTACCTCTTACAGGTGGGGGCATGAAACGCTGAAAACGAAAAACTGACCGCTTCAGACATACCGTCTTCCCCCGGGCCAGACCATTCATAAGGTTCTGAACACGATGCACTGCACTTGGATGGCCTATACGCCCTCTTTTGTGATCGCGCACAATGTATAGCTGTGTAGTTACGTCCAAATTTTCCTGTCTTTGCAGGATGAATGAGGTATGCTAAATTTGCGCCGAGGACAAGAAAACGCTGGTTGGAGCTGGAACTCCACCGGCAGTGAGCCACCAGGAGTGGGCTGATGAATGGCGGCTTCGGGTCGACCGCCGATCTGGGAAGCAGTGCCGCGGTCTGATTGAATCAAACGGTCAATGATGAGCCATTCATACAATGAGGTAGGGACGAATGTTGCGAAGACGGAACAGTTTGCCATTTCTGGCCGGTCTGGGTGTTTTGTTGGCCATCGTCGCCATTAGTTCATACACGACACTGGCTTCGGCGCAACAGACTTCGACGGGCTCCACACTCGCTGCGCCAGTGCTAACCGCCCAGGCCGAAGAGGGCAAGATAGAGTTGAGTTGGACGGTGGTGTCCGACGCGACGCGTTATGAATTGTGGACGTGGACCAGCACTGACCTCTATCAACAGTTGGACGACGGCTCCCTGACCGGCACGACCCACAGTCATATCGATCTCACGGTGGGGACGACGTATCACTACTGGGTACGCGCCGTGAATGCATCAGGCGAAACGAGTGATTGGTCAGAGCGAAAGGCAGCGACTGCTATCGCGCCGTCGTCAAATGCAACGCCGACGCACACGGCGACACCGACCTCGACGACATCCATACTCTTAGCGCCCGTGCTGACCGCGCAGGCCGGCGAGAGTGGAGTTGAGTTAAGTTGGGAGGCGGTGGCCGGGGCAGTCCGCTACTTGTTGTGGGTATGGACCAGCGCCGACGGTTCGCAGCGGTTGGACGACGGCTCTCTGACCGACACGAGATCCAGTCATGCGGACGTTGCCTTAGGGACGACTTACTACTACACCATCAAGGCAGTGAACAACGAAGAAGAATCAAGTGAATGGTCAGAGTACGTGTCCCTGACTTGGGCCGGAACCGCCGCCACAGCAACGGCTACGCCGACACCTACAGCGACACTGCAGAGCCAACAGCAGAATTTGCCAGCCACAGCAACGGCCACAGCGACACCGCAAAGCCAACAGCAGAATCTGTCAGCCACAGCAACTGCGACGGCAACACCTACCGACGACCAGCCCGCTCAGAACGTTCCGGCTACGGGTGCTCCTACCATTAGTGGCACAGCGCGAGTCTGCGAAACGTTAACGGCAGGTGTCTCGAACATTGCGGACGAAAACGGACTTGAAAACGTCAGTTTCTCTGTCACATGGTCTGCCGGTGGAGGATATTTGCGGAAGCAAACGGTCGACAGGTTCACTTACGTAGTTCAGACTATGGACCTGGGACTGACGCTCAACGTGTCGCTTCACTTCGATGACGACGATGGTTACTCCGAGTTTGCGGAAAGCGTGAACACAGCGGTGGTCGTTGCAGCGACGGCTCCGAGAGCGCCCAATGCCCCTGGGCGAGTCAGAGTTCAAACGCCAGAAAGCGGGAAACTCTCAGTGTCTTGGGAAGGCCCTTTTTCAACACGATGCCAGGACGGAGGCTCACCAGTTACTGGATTCAAAGTGCAGTGGAAGGAGGCCGCAGACGACTGGGGAACTCCGGAAGACGTATCGGAAGCGACTGGGACATACGATGGATCGCCTGCATCGTACACGATAAGCGGATTGACGGACGGTGTACAATACTCGGTTCGGGTACTTGCTGGAAATGCCATCGGCTACGGTGCTGCATCTGCAACAGTCACCGCCAGTCCACAAGAATAGGCGACGCAGTATTTGCCAATGTTTGGCACTACGCCGATGGCGCCTTGCCATACCAGTGTCAAATAGTGAACATTAGAATTCTTCGCCCATGGCCAAGGTGGGCGGCGCGAACGCGGGGATACAGCGGGGTCTATCATCACTGGACCAAGTTCACAAAGGCCGCAGGCGCTTCGTCTGCGGCCTTTGTGAACTTGGTCCCAAAAGCCGGACCACGAGCCAAGGTGCATAGTGGAGCCATTCAGACGGCTCGTCTCTCACAATCACCCCTAAGAACGGTCCACAGGTGCATAGTGCGACCTCTTGTCCTGTCGCCGACAGAGGCCTGTGTATGACGCGCCAGAGAAGACTGCATTGACTTTTCTGTTGTCGATTCTTATAATCAGGGGACCGCATCCGCTGATCGACAGCGGATTTGCATTTGCAGACAGCAGCCGGCAATGACAGATCACAGCGCCCATATGGCCGACGATGACAGGACGCCCCACCCCGCAACCAATCTGGCTGTCGTTGCCATAGGCGGCAACTCCCTCATCGCCGACAACAACCGGCCGGAGATCGTCCACCAGTGGGATGCCGTGCATGAGACCACCGGGCAGATTGCCGGCATGATCGAGAATGGCTGGCAGGGCGTCGTGGTCACCCACGGCAACGGACCGCAGGTGGGGTTCATCCTGCGGCGCAACGAGCTGGCCCTCGGCGAAGTCCACACCATCCCCCTCACCCTGGTCGTCGCGGACACGCAGGGCAGCATCGGCTTCATGCTGCAGCAGGCGCTCAACAACGACTTCCGCGCGCGGCAGATCCCGCGCGAGACCACCACCATCATCACGCAGACGCGTGTGGACGAAGAAGACCCCGCCTTCGACAACCCTTCCAAGCCAATTGGCAGCTTTCTGGATGAAGAGACGGCCCGCAGCTTTGAGAGCAGGGGCTGGCACGTTGTCGAGGATGCCGGTCGCGGCTGGCGGCGGGTTGTGTCCAGCCCGAGGCCGGTGGAGATCGTCGAAATCGAGGCGGTGCGCCAGGCGATCGAAATGGGCTGGGTGATCGTGGCCTGCGGCGGCGGCGGCATCCCGGTTGTGCGCGACGCCGACGACACACTGCGGGGCGTCTCCGCTGTGATCGACAAGGATATGGCGAGCAGCCTGCTGGCGGTCGATCTAGGGGCAGACCTGTTTCTGATCAGCACCGGCGTGGAAAAGGTGGCCCTGAACTTTGGCAAACCCGATCAGATCGATCTGGATCATCTCACCGTTGCCGAGGCCAAACGGTACCGGGAAGAGGGGCATTTTGCCGCCGGCAGCATGCAGCCCAAGATCGATGCCTGTATCGAATTTCTGGAAAACAGCAGCAATCCCCACGCCCACTGCCTGATCACCAATCCGCAGAACCTGGGACGCGCGCTGGCAGGGGAGACGGGAACGCGGATCAGTTTATAAGAATCAGTTTTTAGTAGTCAGTTTTTAGTTTTCAGTAGCGCAACGCGTGGGCAGCGGAGCGAACGCTGTGTTTACGAGTGGAGTTACAGTTACTGAAGTCCGGGCATGGAATCCCTAACATAGAATCAGGAGTAGGCTCGAATGCAAACCGATTTACGCGGCCGCAGTTTCATCAGTGATATGGACTACTCGAAGGAAGAGATCGAGACGGTCCTGGACGTTGCCCTTACGCTCAAACGGGAGCGTGCGCTGGGTATCGGCCATCCGCTCCTGCGCGACAAGGCGCTGGCCATGCTCTTCTTCTTCACCAGCACGCGCACGCGCTCCAGCTTTGAGGCCGGCATGGCGCAGCTCGGTGGGCACGCGGCGTTCATCGACCACGAGACAACGCAGATCAGCCATGGCGACACCGGCAAGGAGATCGGTGAAATCTTCGGACGCTACTATGACGGCATCGCCATCCGCCAGTGCGACTGGGACATCGGCAATGGCTACATCAACAGCGTCGCGGAGGCCAGCCGGGCGCCGGTGCTGAACATGCAGTGCGACATCTACCACCCGTTCCAGATCCTGGCCGATCTGATGACTATCGTCGAAAAAGTAGGCGATCCCCGCGGCAAGACGATCAACGTCAGCTGGGCCTATGCGAGCAGTTACCAGAAGCCGATCTCGGTGCCGCAGAGCCTGATCCTGCAGATGACCCGCTTCGGCATGAACGTGCGGCTGACCCATCCGCCCGAGTACAAACTGATGCCGGACATCGTGCAACAGGCCAAAGACAACGTCGGGCAGCACGGCGGCAGCTTCGAGATTCTCGACGATTTCGACGCCGGATTCAAGGGCGCCGACATCCTCTACCCCAAGAGTTGGGGCGCGCTGCTGACGACCGATGACGACGAGAAGAGCGCCGAGATCGGCAGCCAGTACACCGACTGGATTACCGACGCCCGCCGCATGTCCCTGGCCAACGACAACGCCCTGTATATGCACTGCCTGCCGGCTGATCGCAACATCGAAGTCACCGACGAGGTCATCGACGGCCCGCAGTCGATCGTCTACGATGAGGCGGAAAACCGCATGCACGCCCAGAAAGCGGTTATGGCCTTGACAATGCGATAACTGCTAACTGCAGTGGTCAGTGGAGAGTGATCAGTGGTCAGCAACAACGAGACGTCCAATTATTGACTGGTGCGGGTAGAGAACGAGAAACTTTGAGATGAATGGAACTGAGAGAGGCTCCTCCCGGCGCATCGTCGTCACCGGTATTGGGATGGTGACACCGCTGGGACACGACTTGGAAAGCTCCTGGGCCGGGCTGATCGCCGGAAAGTCCGGCACTGGACGTATCACGCACTGGGACCCGACCGGATTTCCAACCCAGATCACCGCCAGGGTCAACGACTGGGAGCCGCGTGACTATATGGACCGCAAAGACGTGCGCCGCACCAGCCGCGGCACGCAGCTGGCGTGGAAGGCAACGCAGGAGGCGCTGGCCCGTTCCGGGCTGGACCTCTCGCAGGAGGACCGTTCCCGCGTCGGCGTTGAAATGGGACTGGCTTTCGGCGGCTGGGATATTGTCGAGGAGGAGGGCCGCAAGCTCGAGGAAGGCGGCCCCAAACGCTTCAATCCGGCCAGCGCCACCGCCGCCCTGATCAGCGGCGCGCCGACATTCATCGCCATCAAGTGCGGCATCACCGGCCCCACCAACAGCCAGGTGACCGCGTGCGCCACCGGCATAACCAGCATCGGCGAAGCCGCGCGGCGCATCCAGCGCGGTGATGCGGATGTCATGCTGGCCGGCGGAGCCGAGGGCTATCTGACCAAGATGGCCATCTCCACGTTCAGCCGCCTGGGCGCGGCCAGCACGCGCAACGACGAGCCGGAAACCGCCTGCCGCCCCTTCAGCGGCGACAGGGACGGCATGGTCGTCGGCGAGGGTGCGGCTGCATTTGTGCTGGAAACGCTGGAACATGCGCAGGCGCGCGGCGCGCAGATCCTGGCCGAGTTCGGCGGCTATGGGCTGAGCGAAGACGCTTTTGACATGGTAGCGCCGGACCCGGGCGGACATGGCGCAACCGAATGTATGCGCATTGCGCTGCGCGAGAGCGGCCTCGGCACCGACGATATCGACTGGATCGTCGCCCACGGCACCGGCACAATTTTGAACGATAAATCGGAAACCGCTGCCATCAAACGAATCTTCGGCGAGGACGCTTACAACATTCCGGTCACCAGCCTCAAGAGCAGCATCGGCCACGCCATGGGCGCAGCCGGCGCGCAGAGCGCAGCCGCGATCGTGCAGGCGATTCAGACCCAGCGCATCGTGCCGACGATCAACTATAATGAACGCGACCCGGACTGCGACCTCGACTACGTGCCCAACAACAGCCGCGTCTGCCAGGTCGATGCCGGCCTCTGCAACGGATTCGGTCTCGGCGGCCAGAACGCCTCTCTGGTTCTCAAGCGCTTTACGGCCGTGGACAACAGTTAGGGGCTAATGGTTAGCAGCTGAAACTGCGGGCAAGTGGACTGGGTCTACTTTCACTGTCCGCGATATGGAGATGGAATAATGCGTATCGAAAATCCCTTTCGCAAGGTCGAACGACTGAAGCGAGTCAAAAATCTGCCTACTGGTCCCAGCGAAGAGAGGGTGCCGCCGGGCCAGTTCGTGACCGAACGTTTTCCGGTGCTGACCTACGGCCCGACGTATCAATACGCGTCTCTGGACGGCTGGGACCTGAGTGTCTTCGGGCTTGCCCAGGAAAAAAGCTTCTCCTGGGAAGAGTTGACGGCGCTGCCGACCAAAACGCAGACCGTCGACATCCACTGCGTCACCCGCTGGAGCAAACTGGACACGACCTGGACGGGCGTGCCCTGGCGTGAATTCCTGCGCCACATTGAAGTCGATCCGGCTGCCACGCACGTAATGGCCCACTGCGACGGCGACTATACGACCAATATCTCCTTGGATGTGCTCGACGACGACGACACAATGCTCGCCTACCTCTATCAGGGCAAGGCCATCGAACCGGACCACGGCTATCCTCTGCGCCTGCTGGTGCCGAAGAAATACTTCTGGAAGAGCGCCAAATGGCTGCGGGGTCTGGAGTTCATGCGCGGCGACCGGCCCGGCTTCTGGGAACGTTACGGCTACCACATGAAGGGGGATCCCTGGCTGGAGGAACGGTTCAGCTAGCTTCCCGCAGTCATAAACAGATGTCGGACACAACCATCGCGGGGGGCACACCACGCTCCTCTGAATCGAAAAATGGCCCGCCGGACCGCTCGCAGTTGGCAGTGACGCGCACGGTCACCGCCCGCATCCCCACTGCGGACGGCGCTTTCTGCCTGCACCATTTCCGCAGCGCATGGGACGGCAAAAACCACCTGGCCCTGGTACTCGGCGACGCCGAGGGCGAAGACCTGCTCGTCCGCATCCATTCGGAATGTTTCACCGGCGACGTGCTCGGCTCGCAGCGCTGTGACTGCGGCGAACAGCTGACGCGGGCGATGCAGGCCATTGCCGCGCAAGGGCGGGGCGCGCTCATCTATCTGCGGCAGGAGGGGCGGGGCATCGGCCTGGAAGAGAAGCTGCGCGCCTACAATCTGCAGGATGAGGGCTACGACACGGTAGACGCCAACCTGCTGTTGGGCCACCAGGCCGACGAACGGGACTACACCGCCGCCGCCCTGATCCTGCAGGAGTTGGGTGTGCGGTCGGTGCGGATGCTGACGAACAACCCGGCCAAGATCGAAGGGCTGGCCGCGCTGGGCATCGAAGTGCGGGAACGGATCCCCCTGCAGATGCCGTCGAATCCGGAAAGCCACGCCTACCTGGAGGCCAAGGTCGCGCGGATGCGCCACATCATCCGGCTTAACGGGCAGAGCGGGCCGGAGAAAACAGAAGAGAGTGAAGAGACAAGAGGAGAACACCTCACGCATGGCCAGGCGGAAGCGTACCGGTCACAACTCGATGGGTTGCGCGCCCGTTTACAGAGCCACAGTGGCGGTGAGGTAAAAGAAAACAGAAGCAAGAATGCGTTTCTTCTCACGCCTCGACCGTTCGTCACGCTCAGCTATGCCCAGAGTCTGGACGGTTGCCTGACCGCCTGCCAGGGAACGCCTTTCCCCATCAGCGCTCCCGCCTCCCTGACGATGACCCACGCATTGCGGGCCGCCCACAGCGCGATTCTGGTCGGCGTCGAAACGGTGCTGGCCGACGATCCCGCCTTGACGGTGCGGCTGGTTCCCGGCGACAATCCCCAGCCGGTGATCCTCGACTCCCAGCTGCGGACGCCGCCGGACGCACGCCTTCTGCACGGCTGCAACGGCCCCTGGATCGCGACCACGCCCCAGGGCGCGCAGTCGTCACGCCGGCAGCGCCTGGAACAGGCTGGCGCCCGCATCATCACTGTGCCCGCAGATAAAGATGGTCGCGTAGATCTGGCCGCTCTCCTCACCTGCCTCGGCGCCGAAAGCATCCGCTCACTGATGGTCGAGGGCGGCGCCCGCGTTCTGACCAGCTTCCTGGAAAGCGGCCTGGCCGACTATGCCGTGATCACGATTGCGCCGGTCTTTCTGGGCGGCTATCAGGTAATCCAACCGGCGCGCGCGGGGGACGAGATGCGCGCCGTGATGCCGCGTCTGCAGAATGTCCAGCAGGTGCAGTTGGCGACCGATACGGTGCTGTGGGGCGAGTTTGAAGAAAGAGCTGCCCGCAACGGCAGGCCTGCGACGTGAGTCCTGCTGCCAATCGTGTGAAGCGGCGCACAGTGCTGTTCACTGCGCCGGGCGCGGTCGAGGTATGCACGGAGGAGATGGCGCCGCCGCAGGGGGACGAGGTGCTGATCGAAACGGTCGTCTCCGCCATCAGCGCTGGCACGGAGATGCTCTTTTACCGAGGGCAGGTTCCCGCCGGCATGGCCGCCGACAGCTCGATCGCCGGTATGACCGACGAGGTGCGCTACCCGCTGAAATACGGCTATGCCTGCGTCGGGCGCATTTGTGAATCTCCCGACCCGCTGGTTCGACAAGCGGAAACAACGGAAGCGGATGGGCCGACAGACGCAGCAGGCAAAGAGAACAACCGCTACTACTTCGCCTTCCATCCCCACGAAAGCCATTTCTGCGCCAGCCCGCAGGCGCTCCTGCCGGTGCCCGAGGGTATACCGCCGCGGCAGGCCGCGCTGTTGCCCAATGCCGAGACGGCCGTCAACCTGGTGATGGACGGCGCGCCGCTTGTGGGCGAGCGGGCAGTGGTGATGGGGCTGGGCATCGTCGGGCTGCTGACAACCGCTCTGCTGGCGCAGTTCCCCCTGGCCGCGCTGATCGCCGTGGACCCGCTGCCGCAGCGGCGGCGCCTGGCCCTGCGGCTGGGCGCGAGCCAGGCGATCGATCCCGGCGGTGCAGACGGCCCTGCAACACTGCAAAAGGCGCTGACCGACGCGGGAGAAGGGCAGGGCGCCGATCTGATCTACGAACTCTCCGGCCAGCCGTCGGCTCTGGATGCGGCGGTCTCGGCGGCCGGCTTCGACAGCCGCATCATCGTCGGCTCCTGGTACGGGACCAAGGCGGCCGCGCTCCAACTGGGCGGCTCGTTTCACCGCAACCGCGTCCGCCTGATCAGCAGCCAGGTGAGTACAATCGCTCCCCAGCTGCGCGGCCGCTGGACAAAGGCCCGCCGCATGGAGAGCGCCTGGCATCTGCTGGCGAAGCTGCCGGCGGAAGAGCTGATCTCGCACCGGTTCCCGCTGGAGCAGGCGGCTGCGGCCTACAAGCTCATCGACAGCTGCCCGGAACAGACTTTGCAGGTCATTCTTAACTACGGTTTTTAGTTTTCAGTTTCTAGTTTTCAGTGGCTGTGGCGGCCGCGCTACTGAAGAGCGAACGCCAGAAAATAAGACTCGGGACGGGAGGATGGATTCGATGTACAAATTGGCAGTACAGCGGGATTTTGTCGCCCAGCATTTCCTGATCGGCGGCGATTGGGGGCCGGAAAACGAGTGGCATTCGCATCACTACCGGCTGGAGTTCCAGCTGGAGGGCGCGGAGCTCAATGAGCACGGCTACCTGGTGGATATCGTGCATGTGGAAGAGCTGCTGGAAGGGCTGGCGGGCCGCTATCGCGATAAGACGCTCAATGATCTGCCGGAATTCGAGGGCCTCAATCCGAGTATCGAACATTTCTGCCGCATCGTTGGCAACAGCTTTTCCGACGGGCTGAACGCCGCCAATATCAGCGCGGTCACCGCCCGCATCTGGGAAAACGAAATCGCCTGGGCCTCCTACCGGGTGGAGCGCAATCCTGGCAACTGACCCCTAGCCACGGCGGCTCATGCGCATCGGCCTGCTCATCTACGGTTCTCTGGATACGCTCTCGGGCGGTTATCTCTACGACCGCAAGCTGGTCGAGCATCTGCGCCAGGCCGGCGATTCCGTCGAGATCGTGTCGCTCCCCTGGCGCAGCTACCCGGCGCATCTGGCCGACAACCTCTCGTTGCGCCTGTACCGGCGCCTGCGCGACCTTCCCGTGGACATTCTCCTGCAGGACGAGCTGAACCATCCTTCTCTGGCGCTAGTCAACCGGCGGCTGCGACGGCTTCAACCCCGCTATCCATGGATCAGCATCGTCCACCACCTGCGCAGCAGCGAACAGCACCCGCGCCCACTGCTGCCGCTGTACCGTACGGTCGAGCGATCTTATCTGCGCTCGGTGGACGGCTTCATCTTCAACAGCCGGACGACCCGACAGGCGGTGGCTGAACTGCGAGGAGAGAGCGAAGAGGAGAGAGGAGAGAGTGAAAACCTGGCTCCGTTGGGCGGCGTGATCGCGTACCCGGCCGCGGATCATCTGCCGGTTCCGGACGAACGCGCGGTGGAAGAGCTGATCAACGCCAGAGAGAGCGACACTGGACCGCTGCGCATCCTTTTCGTCGGCAACCTGATCGCGCGCAAGGGGCTGCACCATCTGATCGCCGCTCTCACCCGTCTGCCGCAAGCCGACTGGCTGCTGGACGTCGTCGGCGATGAAGCGGTCGACAGCGCGTACGCGGCTGCGCTGGGCAGGCAGGTCGGCGCTTCCGGACTGGAAGGCAACATCCGCCTGCACGGGCGCGTGTCGGACAGCGAGCTGGCGCAACAGTACAGCGCCGCGCACCTGCTGGCGGTGCCGTCGTACGAGGGGTTCGGGATTGTATACCTGGAGGCGATGGCTTTCGGCCTGCCGGTGCTGGCCGGTGTTCACGGCGGCGCCGGTGAAATCGTCCGCCACGGCGTCAACGGCTTTCTGGTTGAGCCAGCGGACATTGACGCCATTGCCGCGCATCTGTCCGCCCTGGCCGGGGACAGAGCGCAACTGGCCGCCCTCGGCCGCAACGCCCGGCAGCGCTTCGCTTCCCACCCGCGCTGGCCGGATTCCGCGGCGGCCATCCGGCAATTTCTGGCAACCTGTGTTCAGTGACATTCGGAACCTGACATGACAGACGCCTTCGATTTCACCCGCTACCTGGCCTCCAAACGCACCGTAGACGACCGCGCGCTCAACCGGCACGTCTGGCAGACGCTGGCGGATGCAGTAGAAAGCGAACTGCCGCGGGACCGCCCCTTGCGCGTGCTGGAAGTGGGCGCGGGCATAGGCACGATGGTGGAACGTGTTGTCGAGTGGGGGCTGTTTGCTCGCTCAGCCTTTGGCGTCGATTACACTGCGATCGACAGCGAGGAGAGTAATATCGAGGTGGCCCGGCGGCGGCTGGCCCACCTGACGTCCGGCGGGGAGGCAGGGCTGCGGGTTCAGTTGGAGACAGCCAATCTGTATGAGTTCGCCGCCCGGCAGGAAAATCGCCAGCGCTTCGATCTGATTATCGCCCACGCGCTGCTGGACCTGCTCCACCTGCCGACGGCGCTGCCCGGCCTGCTCCAGATGGTGCGTCCCACCGGCCTGTTCTACTTCAGCATCAACTTCGACGGCGCAACGCTCTTTCTGCCCGAAGTCGATCCGGCGTTGGATGGCCGCATCGAAGCGCTCTATCACCACTCAATGGACACACGCATCACGGACGGGCAGCCCTCCGGCGACAGCCGCACCGGGCGCAGGCTGTTCCACGCGTTGCGAGCGTGCGGGGCGGAGGTGCTGGCGGCCGGAAGTTCCGACTGGGTGGTGCATTCGGTGGGTGGGGCCTATCCCGCTGATGAGGCCTACTTTCTTGGATGTATTCTGCATTTTGTGGAATCGACGCTGCGGGGGCATCCGGAATTGGACGCGCGTGAGTTTGAGGAGTGGCTAGCGATGCGCCGCCAGCAGGTCGCGTGCGGGGAGTTGATGTATGTGGCGCATCAGTTGGATTATTGTGGGCGTGTGGGTGGGTGAGGGATTTGTATTTATGGGGTCAGGCGCGCCATTCCCCAAAAACTCTACTGAGCTTATCTTCAAGCGTTTTGAAGACTGATTTTCTTAGTATATTATTGACCATGCCGTGGCGATGGACTTCCTCTTCCAGACACATGTTTCGTGACCGCGTCCGACTACCGATGTGATTCTGTCTTTCAAGCACCGAGGCCTCAAGGCACTCTACGATGGCCGTGGGACGCGGCGAGTGGCACCGGACCACGTTCGAAAACTGAGACGCATCCTTGCCTTTCTCGATCAGAGTCGGACGCCCCGCGACATGGATATACCGGGATTCCGACTGCATGCACTTTCAGGAGGGCTTCGGGGTTACTATGCCGTTTCGGTGTCGGGCAATTGGAGAGTAACCTTCCGTTTCGAGGATGGTCATGCCGTTGACGTTGATTACGTCGACTATCATTAGAAGGGAGACATGATGGCCATGCACAACCCGCCGCATCCAGGCGAGATCGTGAAGTGGGACTGCCTTGAACCGTTGGGGCTGACGGTGACGCGGGCGGCGCAAGGGCTGGGCGTAAGCAGACAGGCACTGTCAAGCCTAGTAAACGGGAAGACCGACTTATCTGTCGAAATGGCCTTGCGCCTGTCCCAAGCGTTTGGCTCTACACCGGAAACCTGGCTAGGTATGCAGACGGCCTATGATCTGTGGCAGGCCCGTGAACGAACCAAAAGGATTAAGGTTGAAAAGTTCGCGTCACCCAGTCCATTATAGCCGCTAACGAATCTGAAAAAGTACGGCAATTGGATGATTGCTTGAGGTGCTGACTTAGTTAGCGATGGCGATGTCAGCGTCTTTCTCTTTACAACCCTCTTCTAGATCTTCCACTCGAACAGCAATCACCTCGATCATCATACTGCGCCCAACCACTCGGAGCGCCTTCTGCACCTGAGCGATGGGGGAGTTACGCTCCGGGTCGATCAGTTTCTGTACGGCTGACTCGCTGATCCCCAGCTGGCAGGCAAGATCCGCGTTGCTGATAAGTTGCTCCCGCATCGCTGAATAGAGTACCAGCTTGGCTGCGATAACGGTTGGCACTGCGACAAGCCTCTGACCGTCGTCCGGTCGGCTAGGCGTAGGGATCTCCCATTGCGCGTGGACATATCCTGCCAAGGCCGTAGCGAGAGCGTCTTCGGCCATTGTCAGCGCTTCGGTCCGGTCTTTGCCGCCCGTGACAGCCTCTGGCACGTCGGGGAAGGTGGCCATAAGACTTCCATCTTCGTCGGGGGTGAGTTCACACGGGTATGCGATAATCATGGTTCCATTGTCGCGTTCAGCAATGCGAACAGCAAGAACGATCGGATATTGAAGTCAAGCCTTGCAGTCCAGGACTTTGATTTCATCCCGCGTGTCATGCTATTGTCGTAGCATGGCTAACCTAGTGATCAAGAACATGCCGGATACCCTCTATGAGCGGCTGCACCGCTACGCGCGTGAGAACAACTGCACCATGCGCGCGGTCGTGCTCTCTGCTATAGAGCGGGAATTGGAGCGCTGGGAGTGGCGGAAGCATCTGGCCCAACGCCCCGAGACCGATCTTGGTGTAGAGGCAGCAACTTTGCTCATGGAAGAACGCGCGCGTCGCGACAGCGAGATAGGATGACGGGATTCACAGCGTCCCTCACATCTACGCGATCTCCCCATCCACAAGCTCCACCATCTCATCAACGATGTCATAGGCAGCGCGGGGACGGCCGAGCTTGCGTGCACGGGCCGACATCTGTGCCAGCTGATTGCCGCCGGCCCATTCGGTGACGATGGCGGCGATGCCGTCCGGCGCATCACAGTAGGCGCCGACGCCGTTCTCCACCACATACGACACGTTGCCCGCCTCCTGCCCGGGGATGAATCCGCTCAGGAGAATGGGGAGCCCGCAGATCAGCGCCTCGGCGATTGTGCCCGGCCCGGCCTTGGTAATCACGCAGTCGCTGGCGACCATCCAATCCTGCATGTTGTCGACGAAACCGAGCGCCTGCACCGAAATCGGCCACTCTGACCGCTGTAACACGTGGCGCAGACGCTTATTGCGGCCACAGATGACGACCAGTTGAACGTCCTTCCCCGTTTCCACCAGGCGGGCGGCCACCGCGCGCGCAATCGCCGCGACCGGGCCCATGCCCTCGCCGCCGCCGAGAAGCAGTACTGTAAACTCAGCGTCCGCCAACCCCAACCGGGCGCGTGCCGCCTCTCTGTCCGGCAGCGAGCCGGCAAAATCGGGGCGCACCGGCAGACCGAGCAAACGAATCTGGCTGGCGTGAAGGCCATGCCGGCGGGCTGACGCGGCCGCATGCTCGTTGGCAACAAAACAGCGCTCGACCCGCGCATGAAACCAGCCGTGATGAAACGATGCCAGATCCGTGACGACCGTGACAAAGGGAATCGCGGCGCCCTCCTGCTCAAGCAAACGCAAGAAGATATGCTGCATGAACGGGTGTACGGATATGACCAGATTCGGGCGGTGGGTCTGCAGGACTTTGCGTAGTGCGTTGCGGCTGATCAGATAGACCAGGCTCAGGGCGGCAGAGAACGCTCGCTCGTTGTCGAAAACGGCCCAGAGCAGCTTCCAGAACCAGAGGACGCGGGCAACGATCGGGCTGTACATGCCAGGCATCCGGTTGATGGGCCAGGGGGTGAAATCGGTCCACAGATCGACGATCTCCACCTCAAACCGGTCGGGATAACGGGCGGCGAAGGCGGCTTGCAGTGCCTGGGCGCTGGCGCGGTGACCGCCCCCGGTATCGCTCATCAGAATCAGAATTCGACTGCGGCTCATATGATGGGGAAGCTCTGCCTGGCGCTGTAAACCGGACCGCGGGGAAAGTGTCTTGCGACACCGATAGGGAATCTGTTCTCTGGCGGCAAAAATAGTTCGCCGCGTATGGGAATCGATTATACTGTAGACGGTACCACAAAGCCATGTCACCTGTTTTCAGGACGCTATGAAATCCAAGCTGGCGGTTCTCATTTCGGGCAGCGGATCGAATCTGCAGGCCATCATTGACGCGGTGGCGGCGGGCAGCCTGGACGCGCAGATTGCGGTCGTTATCTCCAACCGCAAGGATGCATACGGGCTGGAAAGGGCGCGGCGGGCGCAGATCCCCGACCGCTACTTCCCGCTGAAACCCTACCGCGACGCGCAGCGCAGCCGCGCCGAGTACGACGCCGACCTGGCCGCGCTGGTGAGCGAGTACGCGCCGGACTGGGTGGTACTGGCCGGTTGGATGCACATACTCAGCGAGCAGTTTCTGGGCCGCTTTCCCAACCGGGTCGTGAATCTGCACCCGGCGCTGCCCGGACAGTTCCCCGGCGCGCACGCGATTGACGACGCGCTGGCGGCCTTTGCCCGCGGTGAAATCGACCATACCGGCGTGATGGTCCATCTGGTGCCGGATGCGCGCGTGGACGAGGGGCCGGTGCTGGCGGAGCAGACCGTTCCGATCCGCCCCGGCGACACGCACGAAACCTTGGCCGAACGTATCCACGCGGCGGAGCACCGGCTGCTGGTGGCAACCCTGAAAAAACTGATCGGATAGCGTCTGCGGCCAGCAGCGGGCACGGCGATCGAGTGAGTCGTCGAGTCCGCGGTTCTGACAGACGCTGGCTGGGTCTCCCAACCCGGCCTTCGGAGGCGATGATGCGACTGGGACTCAACACAGGCTATTCCGGCGGGAAGATTGCGCTGCCGATGGAGTTGATACACGAGGCGGACCGGCTGGGCTACTTCGCGGTGTGGACGGCTGAGGCCTACGGCTCTGACGCGGTATCGCCGCTGGCGTGGATCGGCGCGCAGACCGAACGGATTCACCTGGGCACGGCGATCCTGCAGATGGCGGCCCGCACGCCGGCGATGACGGCCATGACAGCGATGACGCTGGACCAGCTTTCGGGCGGGCGTATGCTGCTGGGGCTGGGCGTCTCCGGCCCGCAGGTGGTGGAGGGCTGGCACGGCGTCGGCTATGCCAGGCCCCTTGCCCGCACGCGCGAGTATATCGAAATTGTGCGCCGCATTTTCGCGCGTGAGGAGCCGCTGGCATTTGAAGGCGAGTTTTACCAGTTGCCCTACAGCGGGTCCGGCTCGTTGGGGCTGGGCAAACCGCTGAAAAGCATTCTGCACGGGCGGGCGGATCTACCGATCTACCTGGCGGCGATTGGCCCGCAGAATGTGCAGCTGGCGGCAGAGCTGGCCGACGGCTGGCTGCCGATCTTCTTCGCGCCGGAGCATTACGCTGCGACGTTCGCCGAGGCGGTGACCGCCGGGCGGGCGCGGGCCGGGCTACAGGGCAGGCCGGACGGCTTCGACATCGCGCCGTCGGCGGCGGTCGTGGTGGGCGATGACCTGGCGAGTTGCTGGATGCAGCTCAAGCCGATGCTGGCCCTGTATATTGGCGGGATGGGGAGCAGGGGCAGGAACTTCTACTACAATCTGGCCTGCCGCTACGGTTTTGAAGAGGCGGCAGACAAAGTCCAGACGAGCTATCTGGCCGGCGACAGAGCCGGCGCGGTTCTGGCTGTGCCGGATGCGCTGGTGGACGCGGTCTCCCTGTGCGGAAGCCGCGCCCGCATCGCCGATCGATTACAACTCTGGCAGGCGGCGCCGATCACGACTCTGACCGTGATGACCGACAGCATCGAAACGGTACGAATGATGGCGGAGTTGGCGCTTTAGAGGGCGAAAAAACCGGTAAGCCCCGCCGTGCCCCATAGCGAAGCGGGAGAGCAGAATACACTTCGCTCTCCTCTTACCTCTCTCTTCTTCTTCTCTACCTGGTTATTGCACAGCGCCCCGGGCTGCAACCATCTGCGTGGGCCGCTTCAACATCATCCACATGATTGTGGCGCCGACAAAGGAGAGGGTCACGCCCATCGCGAAGAGGTTGGTGTAACCCCATTTCTCAATGATCTGGCCGCCGCCGAAGCTCACCAGCCCAAAGCTGAGGCCCATCGCCGTGTTTACCGCGCCGTAGGCCAGCGAACGCCAGTGCTTCTCGATCATCTCCATCTGATAGACTTGAAGAGCGGGCATGCGCACGGCCGAAAGGACCATGGAGGCGAATTGGCCAAGGGCGGCGGCAAACCACTGGGGGATGAGAATGAGGGGGATCATGGTCGCGGCGCCGCCGATGGTCGTTGCCATGAGCGTCCAGCCGTTGCCGCGACGGCGGGCGAGCATCGGCAGCAACATGGGAGCGAAGATGGAGGCGAACTGCCCCGCGCTGGAGATGATCCCGATCGTAAAGGTGGTCAGTTGCAGCTCCGTGTCCATAAAAGCGTTGCAGAAGGAGTAGCAGGTAGCGCCGGCCGCCTGGCTGAACCAGACGAACAGGATCAACATGCTGACGGGGACGACGGGAAAAGAACCCCCCAGAGTTGGCTTCTCTCTGTGTTTGCCGCTCCGCTCTGCATCGCCGATGCGCATCAAGGGGATAAGGGCCAGCGCCAGAACCGCAGGACTCAGCCAGAGTGCCAGACGATACGGGGCGGGGTTGTCGAGTCCGACGCCGATCATGGATGCGATAAGGCCCGGCAGCAGGCCGGCAAAGGGGGTACCGACAAAAGCGCCAAGGCCGCGCAGGACGCCGGTCGTAGCGTATGCGCTGTTGCGGTTTTCGTCAGAGGTCAACCCCATGAGCGCCGGCACCATGTTGATGCTGAAGAGGGCGTAGCCGCCGGAGACAACCATCATCGAGAAAACGGGCCAGTAGTAGCTGAGGGAGTCTGGCACCGATTCGGTCAGCGGCAGCATCGCCATGCCCAGGACGGTCACGACGATGCCGATGCGCATGGTGCGTGTCAAACCGAGCCGGCTTCCCAGGACGCCGGCGGGCAGGCTCATCACCATGTAGCTCAATGCGCTGGCTGAGTTAAACACGCCGAAAAAGACCATGCCGTAGCCCAGGCGCAGAATGTAAAAGGTCTTGAGGAAGGTCTGGATGCCGAAAAAGCTGACCGCCACGAGGCCGACGACAATCAGGAGCATATTGACATCATGATGGAAGCGGGGGCGGTCTGTCCACAGTGACAGGAGTTTCGTCATGGGAGCACTGTTTCGACTGAAAAACTTAATCGGTTTAGCCGTTAAGACAAGACCAGTATCTTACACCAGGAACGGGTTGAAGAAAAACCTGAAATGCGCGCATGCATTGTGCCGAAATGGCGTGCTTTTCAGGCGAGTCTGCGGGCAGATAGAGTGGTGTTTGGGGGCAGTCTGCCCCGTAGATACGCGTGCGTCTGCTTTGCGTAGTGTCGTGGGCAATATGGGTACGATCCGTCTACGGTTATGCGTATTGTGCATGGGAGAGCGCAGAGGAGGCGGCCCAGGTTGCTCTCAGCCTTCAATCGGCTTGGAGGTGTAGGGCTCCTGGCTGATGAGCTGGGCGGTCATGCCGCCGTCGGCGTAGATGTTGGCGCCGGTGATGGAGGCGCTGCGGTCGCTGAGCAGGAAGGCGGCCAGCTCGCCGATCTCCTCCGGGGCGATCACCCGGCCGATGGGAATGTTGGTGCGCCAGAAGTCCAGGCATTCTTCGGGGCTGGGCGCGGCATCCTGCAAGTCCTGCCAGATCTGGGTGTCGAGCAAGCCGGGGGAGATCGCGTTGACGCGGATGTTGTGCGGGGCCATTTCGAGGGCGAAGCTTTTGCCCATCATGACGACGCCGGCTTTGGCCGCGTCGTAGGGGCCGGCGCCGGGCATG
The DNA here is from genome assembly GCA_958295845.1 of Caldilineaceae bacterium. Lineage (GTDB taxonomy): Bacteria > Chloroflexota > Anaerolineae > Caldilineales > Caldilineaceae > Bin5. The sequence continues at coordinate 156,715 of OY282376.1, read as the reverse complement.
GCCGCGTGGGCGTGGACGCTGGCAATGTTGACGACGCTGCCGCCGCCGGGAGACTGTGTGAGAATCTGCCGGCAGACCTTTTGGGTCAGAAAGAAGACGGCGCGCAGGTCGACGCGGATGATGTGTTCCCAGTCGGCGGCCGTCGTTTCCAGGAACGGTTTGGCGAAGTTGATGCCGGCGTTGTTGACAAGGCCATCGACGCGGCCGAATGCGGCGACGGCATTCTGGACCAATTCGGCCTGGGCCCCGTCGTCGCCGACATCGCAGTGGACGGCCAGGGCGTCGCCGGGCAGGCTGTCGGCGACGTCACGCGCGGCCTGCCCACGGATGTCGGCTACCACAACGTTGGCGCCCTCGCGGCTGCAGACCGCGGCGATACCGGCGCCCAACCCCCCGCCGGCGCCGGTCACGATGACGGTTTTTCCTGTCAGTAGCATCAGATTCTCTCTCCGTCCTGTGCGACTGTCTGTCCGTTGGCATAGATCGGTTCGGCGGCCGCGGCCAGCGCGGCTTTGCGGTCGCGGCGCACGCGTGCAAGGTAGTCGCGCATCGTCTCGAGGCCGAACTCTTCGATCAGCTGATCGCTGGAGACGCCCGGAACTTGCGAGCCGAAGACCAGATGGCAGTCCTGCTTCAGCCACTGGGTGAAGGCTGCGGTCGGCCCATGGCGTTCGAAGAGGGCCTTCAGGCTTTCCAGGTTATAGTCGGGATGCAGCAGGCGGCGGTCGAGGTCGATTCGGGCGGTGACCACGGGCGAACGGCCGGTGCGGTCTCTGGCCTCGCGTCTGACTGCGAGGATCTCGCGGCCGGCCACGTCGACGAAGGTGGACTGCTCCTTCCAGACCGCGGCCATATTAAAGCCAAACTCCATCGCCCATTTGCTCAACATGCGCCCGCCGGCCCACATCGAGGGCCAGATCACCAGTTCGGCGCGGTTGCGGCAGAGACCGGAGCCGACCTCCCAGTAGTTGAGATCGAAGCAGATGCAGAGCCCCACACGGCCGAAGTCGGTCTCGAAGACGGGCGTTTCCACACTGGGCGTGATGCCGTTGTTCAACTCGCCGTGGGTGGGGAAGTTTTTGCGGTAGACGCCGACGATTTCGCCTTGGCGGCCGATGAGCACGGCGCAATTGTAGCGGCGGCCGGCGTCGTCGAGCAGGAGCGGGGCAACGACGTAGAGCTCATGCTGGCGGGCGGCTTCGGAGAGCGCGGCGATGGTCGGCCCGTCGAGAGTCTCGGCCGCGTTCCAAGGGGCGGCGGTATCGAGGCAGTTGCAGATTTCGGGGAAGGCGACAATGTCGCTCTGCTCCTGGGCGGCATCGGCGATGTAGCCGCACATGCGGTCGAGGGTTTTCTGCAGCCGTCCCGGCTCGTTTCCGGGTAGGGTGGGGAAGTTGACCAGGCTGATGTTGGCGAATCGGCTCATGGGATGCCTCCTGTCGGCTGGGGTCGCGGGGTGTTGGTCGCGCTCTTGATGCGATCATTTTCGCCGGTACATTCAACCCTGTCAACCGTTGCGAAAGAGCGTTGTCCGAGCCAAATCGATCCACGAAGATATCCAGTCAGACAGCTGGAGTCGGCGGGCAGCGATTGCGGCATAGCGCGGGTTCAATGTAAGATGCGGAGAGAGGTGCTCCCACTATTCATCCCTCCAATGAAAGGCAGCTCCATGTCCGATAAAGAGTCGCGTCCCAACATCATATTCGTGCTGACCGACGACCAGGGCTACGGGGATCTGTCCTGCCTGGGCAATCCACTTCTGAAAACGCCTACGCTGGACCGTCTTCATGCCGACAGTGTGCGCCTGACCGACTTTCACGTGGCGCCGATGTGTACGCCGACGCGCGGCGAGCTGATGACCGGCCAGGATGCGTTGCGCAACGGGGCGACGTTTGTCTGTATGGGGCGTTCGCTCCTGCGCGCCGACCTGCCGACGATGGCCGATATCCTGGCGGACAACGGTTACCACACCGGTCATTTCGGCAAATGGCATCTGGGCGACAACTATCCCTACCGGCCGCAGGACCGCGGTTTCCATGAGACGATCCATCATCCCGCCTTCGGCATTACCTCTGCGGCCGACTACTATGGGAACGACTATTTCGACGACCACTACCGCCATAAGGATGAGATCAAGCAGTACATGGGCTACTGCACCGACGTCTGGTTCGAGGAGGCGATGCGTTGGATGCAGGGCTGCCATGATCGGAATGAGCCGTTTTTTGCCTATATTGCGACCAATGCGCCGCACGGCCCGTACTGGGTTCCCGATGAATACCGGCAGCCGTATCTGGACGGCATCAAGCGGGATGAGGCCAGCTTTTTCGGCATGATCGCCAACATTGACGAGAATATGACGCAGTTGGAGAAGTTCCTGCAGGACAACGAGATCCGTGATAACACGATCCTGATATTCATGACCGACAATGGCACGGCGATGGGTGAGGGAATTTACAACGCGGGGATGCGGGGCAGGAAGACTTCGCTCTACGAGGGCGGTCACCGGGTGCCTTGCTTCATTCGCTGGCCGGAGGTGGGGCTCGAGGGCGGCCGCGATGTGGGTGGGGTGACGCGCGGGGTCGATATCCTGCCGACGCTGATCGAGCTGTGTGATCTGCAAGCGCCGGACGGCTGGTCGTGCGACGGCCTGTCGCTGGCTTCACACCTGCGGCGGCCGGACAAGGTGGTTGCGGACCGGACGTCGGTGGTGCAGTATGGGCACGCCAACGAAGGCGCTGGAAACGGCTTTACGGGCAGGGACCGGGCCGCGGTGATGTGGGGGCAGTGGCGGCTGGTCGATGGGCGGGAGCTGTACAACATCGGGGAGGACCCGGGCCAGCAGCAGGACGTCGCCGCGGCCAATACCGAGCTGGTCAAGCGGCTGCGGGGGCAGTACGGGGCCTGGTGGGATGACGTAGGCAGTACCCTCACGAGCTATCAGTCGCTGACGATCGGCTCCGACGCGGAGAACCCGGCGCGCCTGTGCAGCTGCGACTGGGCCTGGGTGTATGCGGATAACCAGCGCGGCATTCGCGGGCCGGTGATGGACAGCGGCACCTGGCACGTTGACGCGGCGCGCGCCGGTCTCTACAGTTTTACGCTGCGCCGCTGGCCGGAGGAGTCCGGTCTGGGCATCTCCGACCCGGCGCCAATTATGCAGGGCGTGGACGGCAGTTGGCCCGCGGGCCAGGCGCTGCCGGTATCCGCGGCCTGGCTGCAGGTGGGCAGCACCGAGCAGACGCTGCCGGTGGCGCCGGACGCGACGGGGCAGACGTTTGAGATGGCGGTGGAACGCGGGCCGACCACAGTGAAGAGCTGGTGGCGAGATGAGCAGGGGGAGCCGCTGGCCGGCGCGTACTATTTGACCGCTGAACGGCTGCGGAACTGAAACTGCAGTGATCAGTGGTTAGTGGCCAGTGGTCGGTAACGGCAGTGAATCTCTGCTGTGAGCCGGGCTTGCGGGCTATTGGGATGAAGGCAGGTCGCGGCCGTTGGTGAAGCCGGGGCCGCCGGCAGCCATGTGACCGTAGCTGGCGCCGTCAGGGTCATCCGTCACCCAGAAGGAGAAGAGCTGCCCCGACTGCAGATGGAATTGCAGTCTGCAGGGTTGACCGGCCAGCGCGGCGAGATCGGCATCGGACGACCATTTCACCTCGGCGCAGGTGCTGTCCAGGCTGAGCGCAGCGCAGGCATCGGCGCCCAACCCTTCCACAGTTTCCCCGTTACTGTCCAACACGGACACCCTCAGTTCGCCCTGCGGCGCATTGGCGTTGACGAAAAGACGGCCGCCGTTGAAGGTAACGGGGCGCGTGGTCAGTGTACCGCCCCCGGCGCCGGCTTCCATGCTTGCGAAGCCGTCACGGCGGAGGGTGGCCAGCCCGGTGCTGGCCCCGGCGTACATGACGCGCCGCGACAGGCCGGAATCCCCGATGTCGTTGGTCCCCAGTTTTGGTGACAGGCCGGAAAACCCGGTGAAATAGATGAAGATGCGGTCGTGGACGACCATGCAGAGGCCGCCGCAGGCGTGCAGGTACGCCCGATTCCAGTCGCCAATTTTGCGGCTGGAGGCGAGGAAGGGCGTGCGGTCCGGGCGGCTGAAATGGAAGCCGTCGCGGCTGTAGGCCAGCTCCAGGTCCATGGTTTTGGGGACGCCTTCCTCGGCGCAGATGTCGTTTTCGGGGCCGCGGAAGATGGCGAACATCCCAAGCATGAGGCTCTCGTAGGGGGTCACGTTCACGTCGTAGAGGGCGACGCGATGGTTGGGGCGGGCGGGGTCGGGCTGGTCGTGGTGGTCGATGCGTTGCCAGAAGACCTCGTCGGAATCCATATCCCACTGCGCGCCCTGCAGGAAGTCGTCCGATTCTCTGTAGAAACGGGCGCGCAGCCTGGTGGTCTCGTCGATGTGGGCGGCGCGGCGGATGCTAATGCACCATTTGCGGCGGAAGGGGTTGTAGAAAAAGGATGTGTTGTCGCCGACCTGCGTGGTGATGACCGGATCGCTCCAGTGGATGCCGTCCGGCGAGACCTGGGCCCAGCCTTCGGAGACCATCTCCCCTCTGGCCATTTGAGTCGGCCAGCTGCCGGGTGGGATGGGGGGCTGGCCCGGCTTGGGCTTGTAGTGGCGGTAGAACTGGAACATCTTGTAGCGCTGCGCGGGGTCAGGTGTGTCGCTGTCGAGCCAGACGAGACATCCGTCGCGATCAGAGCCATCGTTGTTCGGCCACACCAGGTTGGTCCCGGGCTTGACGTCGAGTTGCGGGCGGTCCCAGTGGATGCCGTCGGCGCTGGTGGCCAGGGCGGTGCTGTGGAACCAGCCGGGCATATACCATAGTTTGAACAGGTTGTCCTGCGGGTCGTACCAGGCGCCGTCGTTGAAAGGCGCGGCCATCGGGCAGAAGCCGGAATCCATCTCCTCCTCGGTTTCGGGGCTGAGCACCGGGCTTTGCGGGTGGATTTCCGGTTTGCCGTAAGCCCGTGTCAGGGAGGTCTCGGCGATCAGAAAGTCGTCCACAAAGAGCTGGCGGCCCAGGTCGATGGGGATGACCTGCGGGGGATGGGAGAGATAGGGCACGGGGATCGGCTCGCGTGAGCCTTCGATCACATTGCGCGGCGGCCAGGTCTGCGGAAGGGTGATGCCGTTGTAGAGTGTTTCGTTTGCCATTGCCTGATCTCCGAGAAGGATGGACTGCAGTTGGGTTGGCGCCGCGGGTTACAGAATTGGCCATGGATTGGCCAGAATTAGCCATGAATAAGCCAGAATAAGACAGAGTTGGCTTTACACGAGTTCCCAGCGTGCCCCGCGCCCGAGGCCTTTGGGCACGACCAAGTCGGAAGTTCGGGGGACTCCTCGCGAACACCAGATCATCTGAGGCTGCTGGCGTAGACGAGTTCGATGTCGCCGTGGATGGCGTAGAGACGGGCATGATAGAGGCGCACGTCGATCCGGAGCGGCGTGCCGACGTGTTCGGCAAGGTCGGCCTGATCTTGCCATTGGGGCTGCCAGGCGGTCGAGTCGCCGCGAAACGGATGACACTCATCAAAGGTGTAGCCGGGCAACGGTTTACCCTCGAGGTCCGAAAGCTGGACGCGCACCTCGCCGTAAGGGGCCTGCACATTGAGCAGCAGGCGCTCGTCGTGGATACGCACCCAGCGCGTCGTCAGATAGCCGGCGCCGGCCTGTGACTCGAGATAGACAAAGCCGTCCTGCCGCAGCCGGTGCATGAGGATGGCAGCGTAGTCGGGCTCGTCGCGGCTGAGCGTGCGCGCCTGGAAATGCTCTCCTTTGGTGCCTCCGGAATAGATGCGGATCTGCCCTTCGTGGTCGACCACCATCGAACAGGGATAGATGCCGCCGCCGCCGTATTCGCCCGGCTCGTTGAGGCCGATAAATGGTTGGCGCAGGGAGCGTTGGAAGCGCAGCCCGTCGTAGCTGTAGACGAGCTCGCCGTAGATCTTCCCCTCCAGCTTTTGCCACCGCAGGTCATGCGGGTCGGTCTCGAACATCCAGAGGATGCCCACGTAGACTCCCTTATAGGGGAGGACGACGATCCCGTAAAACTCACTCATGGGGGGATCGAGGGGATCGGGATGGAAGATGACTTCCGGTTCGCTCCAGGTACGCCAGTCGTGCGTCTCCATGAGGGCGATACGGCGGTCGCCGTGGCTGGGGCGGGCCAGGGTGATATGGCTGTTGCGTTCGGCGTGGCGATAGGTGAAGAAGCCGGGGTCGGGCGTACCGGGATGCCAGCGCGAGGCGTGATCGATCTGCCAGTTGTAGCCGTCGACGGACCAGGCCAGGCGCGAGGCGCGCCGGCCGTCCTCTTCGATGGCGAGGATGGGCCACTTAAAGCGGCGTTCGGGCGAGCTCTCATCCAGGAAGATCGAGCCGCCGGTGGACATCTGTTGCCGGTCGAAGATCTCGTGGGGCCGCATACGCGACGGCAGCGGAACGGTTGCGGTCAGGTCCGGCCGTTCCCAGTGGATACCGTCCACGCTTTCCGCGGTCAGAATCCACTCGTCCTTGCGATAGACCGCCCCCGGCATCGTCTCGCGGCCGAGGTAAAACATACGCCACAGCTTGCGCTGGTCGTCGTAGAGCACCGTGGGATAGCTGAACGGATTTTCGGTGGGGTCGGCGTAGGTGGCATCCCGTACCCATTCGGGCTGCCCCAGACGGCGGGCGACGTTGTCGCGGCGGGCCAGACACCAGTCGTCAAAGAAGAAGAGAGAGCGCAAGGTCACGACATCGATCCTTAGTTGTGGCGGTGCTGCTCGGTTGCAAGCGGCCGGTGCAGTTGGCGGCGATCAGGCACTGGCAGACGATGTCGCAAGCGGTAGGGCAAAGACACCTTCGCTGAGATCCAGATCTTCGGCAAAGTGGCAGCGAACCAAGTGCCCGTTTCCCATGTCACGCAGGTCCGGCTCTTCGGCTGAGCATTGTTCCTGCGCGAAGGGGCAGCGGGTGGAAAAGTGGCAGCCGCTGGGCGGGTTGAGCGGGCTGGGCACCTCGCCTTCAAGGACGTAGCTCTGCTCGCGGTGGGTCGGGTCGGGGATCAGGACGGAGGCGAGCAGGGCCTTGGTATACGGGTGCTTGCACTCCTCGAAGACCTGCTGGGTTGTGCCGAGTTCGACCAACCGCCCCAGGTACATGACGGCAATACGATGGCTGATATGCTTGACGATGCTGAGGTCGTGGGCGATGAAGACGTAGGTCAGATTCATCTGACTTTGCAGGTCGAGCAGGAGGTTGATGATCTGGGAGCGAACGGACACGTCCAGGGCCGAGACGGGTTCGTCGGCGACGACGAGCGGGGGGGAGACGACCAGGGCGCGGGCAATGCTTACGCGCTGGCGTTCACCGCCGCTCAGTTCATGGGGAAAGCGGTCGGCAAAGTGTGCGCCGAGCCCCACGGTCGGTAGTATTTCGAGCACCCGTCTGGAGGCTTCGGCGCGGCCGATTTTCTGGGCGATCAGCGGTTCGGCGATCACATCTGTGACGCGCCAGCGCGGGTCGAGGGAGGAGAAGGGGTCCTGAAAGATAATCTGCATCTGACGCCGCACATCCAACATCTCTTTGCGCGAGGCGGAGGCGATATCGAAGGTCTGTTGTTCGCTGTGCAGCAGGATGCGGCCCTGGTCCGGCTCGACCAGGCGGAGGAGGCAGCGGGCGACGGTTGTTTTGCCGCAACCGCTCTCGCCGACAAGGCCCACGCATTCACCTTTGTTGACGGTGAAGGTTACATCGTTGACGGCCTTGACGTGGCCCACAGTGCGGCGGAAGAGGCCGCGCTGAACGGGGAAGAATTTACTCAGATTTTCGACCTGCAGGATAGGTGTGTCTGGCATAGAAGTTTCTAGTTTTCAGTTTCTAGTTTTCAGTAGCAGGGTTCGCAAGTATGGGTTTACAGAAGACTGAGAACAGCCTGCCAAGGAGCTAATCATCGACGTAGAGCCAGCAGGTTGCTGTATGTTGCGGCCCGAATTCAACGACGGGCGGGTCCTCTAAGCAGCGATCATGGACGGACGGGCAGCGATTGCGGAAGCGGCAGCCGCTGGGCGCGTTGCGCGGATCGGGCACGGAGCCGCTGATCGTGTGGAGTTGCTCGCGCGGCGGGGTATCCGGGCGCACGATGGAGCGGAGCAACGCCTGTGTGTAGGGATGTTTGGGATTTTGAAAGAGCTCGACGACGGGTGCCTTTTCCGCCATCTGGCCCAGATACATGACGACGACGAAGTCAGCCAGTTGGGCGATGACGGACAGGTCATGGGTGATCATGATCACGCTCATGTCCAGGTCCTGCTGCAGGCTGCGGATCAGGCGCAGGATCTGGGCCTGGATGGTCACGTCGAGAGCGGTGGTCGGTTCGTCGGCGATCAGCACGCGCGGCTCACAGCAGAGCGCGATGGCGATCATGACGCGCTGGCGCATGCCGCCGCTCATCTGGTGGGGATAGTCGGCAAAGCGGCGTTCGGCATCGGGAATGCCCACCTTGTTGAGCATGGAAATGGCCAGTTCCTGGGCTTCCTCTTCAGACAGGTTCTGGTGTTGACGGATGCTTTCCATGATCTGTTCGCCGATGGTATAGACCGGTGTCAAAGATGTCATCGGCTCCTGGAAGATCATGGCGATATCTTTGCCGCGAATGGCGCGGATGGCATCCCCTCTGGGATCCAGGTTTACCAGATCGATGGGCTCGTCGTCGCCATTGGGGTGATAGAGGATCTGGCCGCTTGTCTGGCTGGAATGGAGCAGGCGCAAAATCGAGCGTGCGGTGACGCTTTTGCCGCAGCCGCTCTCGCCGACGATGCCCAGACAGCGGCCGCGTTCGACGGTAAAGTTGACGCCGTCCACTGCGCGCACGACGCCGGCCAACATTTTGAAGTGTACGTGCAGATCGAGGACTTCGAGAATTGGTTGCGAATCGGGCATTGTCAGTTACCGGTTGCCAGCGGCCAGAGTCGACGGGAGAAGAAGCGGAACGTTGCCATTATCTGATCTCGGAGTACGGGTCGAGTGCATCGCGCAGTGCGTCGCCCAGGAAGTTGACGGCCAGCACGGTCAGGACCATGAAAACGCCTGGGGCCAGCAGCCACGGGTGCTTTGTGAGGACCTGCACGGACTGGGCGTCTTTGAGCAGGGTGCCCCAGCTGACGAGCGGGGGCGTGATGCCGATGCCGAGGAAGCTGAGCGAGCTTTCGGCCAGGATCAGACCGGGCACGGAGAGGGTGGCGACGACGACGATATGGCTGAAGCAGTTCGGGATAAGGTGGCGGAAAAGGATGGTTGGCGTGCTGGAGCCGGCGGCGCGCCCGGCCATGATAAAGTCCGACTCTTTGAGCGCCAGTGTTTTGCCGCGGATCTGGCGGCAGAGCCCGGCCCAGCCGATGAGCGCCAGTACGATAGTGACGCCCAGGTAGCGATGGAGTGAGGAGAGCTCGGGCGGCAAGGTAGCGGCGAGGGCCATCCACAGGGGGATGCGCGGGAAGGACATCAGCACCTCGGTGAGGCGTTGGATGAGAATATCGGCCACGCCGCCCCAGTAGCCGGATGCGACACCGATGGCGGAGCCGAGGATGACGCTGATAAGCATACCAATGATAGGCACGGAGAGTGAGATACGGGTGGCGGTCAGGACGCGCGAGAAGACGTCGCGACCCAGCCTGCCGGTGCCGAAGAGCGCGACCATGCCGCCTTCCTCAACGCCGAACAGGCGCCGGTTGCTCGAAACCAGGCCCCAGAGCTTGTAAGGCTCCGCCTCGACGAAAAAGTGGATGGGGTAGACCAGTTCCGGGTCTTCGGTAAAGGTGGTGAGAAAGGTGCGCGTGTCTCTTTCGCTCTTGAAGCCGTAGACGAAGGGCCTGGTGAGCCTTCCGTCGCGGAAGATATGCACGCGTTGGGGGGGCGCGCGCAGCGCTTCCTGGTGTACATGGTCGACGCTGTAGGGCGCAATGAAGTCGGCGAAGAGCGCCACAATGACCATCAACACCAGCCAGATGATGCCGATGATGCCGAGGCGGTTGGCCATGATGCGCGCCCTGAGGATGCGGCCGCGCGAGGCCACATCTTCGGTGGAGGCCACATCTATATCAGCGGCGGGCGGACGCGGCGCGCCATGTATCTGATCGGTGGAGGCGCTCATAAGACACCAGTGGCTCGTGGCTATTGGCTCGCGGCCAGTAGCAGCGGTTGCAAGTTGCGCTAGTCGAAGCGGACGCGCGGATCGATCCAGGCCAGCAGCAGGTCGGCGATCAGGTTACCCAGGACGAGCATGACGCTCAGGATCATCAGGATGGCGGACGACACATAGACGTCCTGGGCCTGGAGGGCGGAGTTGAGCGTAGGGCCGATGGTGCGCAGCCCCAGGACGATTGCGGTGATAACGTTGCCGGAGATGATTTCCGGAAACTGCATGCCCAGCAGGCTGATCAGCGGGTTGATGGCGACGCGCACGGCGTGTTTAATGACCACGACCTTTTCGGCCATCCCCTTGGCGCGGGCGGTTTCAACGTATTGGCGGCCCAATTCGTCGAGCAGATTGCCGCGCATGATGCGCATTAGGGAGGCGATGCCGGGAATGCCGCCTACGAGAACCGGCAGCCAGATATGGGCTGCGAGATCCCTGACCTTGCCCGGACTCCAGGGCGCGTCGACATACTCGGGGGAATAGAGGCCGGTGAGCAGGGGCGCGTCGAGGACGAAGGTCATGAAGACCAGGATGGCCAGCGCCAGCAGGAAGCCGGGCATGGAAAGGCCGATGAAACTCATGACGGTAAAAACGCCGTCCGACACGGAGTATTGACGGGTGGCGGAATAGATGCCGATCGGCAGGCCCACGGCCCACGAAAGGCCGAGAGAGAGCGAAGCGATCAGCATCGTATAGCCCAGGTTGGTCCAGATGACTTCGGAGGCGACGCGGTCGTAGGTGACGAGGGAGACGCCGAAGTCGCCCTGCAAAAAGGCAAAAAGCCAATAGAAATACTGAATCGGTATCGGGCGATCCAAACCGTACTCGCGGCGGATATTGTCGCCCTCTATTCTGGCTTCCTCTTCACCCCAGCCGAGGTTGCCTATGAGGTTTTGCTCATAGGTGGTGATCACATCTCCGGCGGGAAGATTGATGACGATAAAGCAGATGAAAGAGATAAGCAGGAGTGTGGGAATTGCTATTAACACTCTGCGTATGACGTAATCCAGCATCTGGACCCCGGGACTGCGGTGGTTCGCGGCTTGTGGCCGTGAGAGGAGAGAGTGAAGAGGAGTGAGAAAGGAGAGAAAACGCCTCTCCATTTGGCCGCCGCCGAATGTCCAAGAACCTGGATTCAGCGGCGGCCAAACTCACTCCTCGTAGTTTCTCACTCCATACTTTTGTTACGACTTGATGTAGAACTGCTCCGGATAGGCGTAGGTGAAGTCCTGCAGACCATTGGCTACTTCGGGGCAGTTGCCGACGCGATTGGCGACCAGGACCATGAGCGGCACGTCGGCGACAATATGGATGTCGAACTGCCAGTCAGTGTGGTACTTGAAGAGCTCCTTGTGCAGGCGTTTGCTCTCCACAGGATCGATCTCTTTCTTGATCTCATTTTGCAGGGCGAACATCGCGTCGCCGCCTTCGGGCGGTCCGAGTTCCTGCAGCCACTCGGGGTCGTCATTGTAATGCACCGGCAACATATCAAGCGCGTGCCCCTTGGGGGTAAAGATCGGCTGGTTGGGCCGCATCAGGGGAATTTCATTGGCATCGGTGCCCCACATGTAGGTATGGGACTCGCCGGCACGCCAGCGGGAGAAGAGGACCGAGCGCTGGATTGCGTTGAGGCGGGCGTCGAGGCCGGCGTCGCGCCAATCGGCCACCACCATTTCCGCGACTTGCTGATGCACCGTGATCTCGGTCGCGGCATCGAGGATGATCGTCACCGGCTCGCCGCTGGGGAATGTCCGCATACCATCGTCGCCCTTCTCCAGGCCCAGTTCATCGAAGATACTGTCAACCTGGGCCAAGTCGAACTGGCCGTTGACCATGGTGATGGAATCCATGTCATCATCCCAGTAGGGGGATGAGGAGGCAAGGGCATAACTCGCCGGCCGGCCGGCGCCGAAGTAGAGCGTTTCGTTGATCTCGTCGCGGTTGATGGCCATCGACAAGGCATTGCGGAAAGACTTATTGCGGAAGAACTCGGCGATCTCCTGGTCTTTTTCGTTCTGGAGGCGGTAGTTGATGGTGATGTGATTGCCGGTGGTGAAGGAGGTGCCCGGCCAGAACAGCAGCCGGTAGTCGCCGCGCTCCTCGTTTTCGCGCAGGGTCGGCAGGCTCTCGAACAGCTGCATGTTGCGAATACCGAGGTCGATCTGGCCTGCGATGGCCATCAGGACGGCGTTCTCCTGGGTACCGGCGAAGGGGAAGAGGTAGTTGTCGCAGTAGGGGAGCTGATTGCCGGCGGTATCTACGGCGCAGTAGTAGGGATTGCGCTCCAGCCGCAGTCCCGATTCATCATAGCCCTTTGACAGCCATGGGGTGACGACGGGGAAATCGGGATCGAGATAGTTGTTATTCTCTCTCAGATCGACGTATTCAGCCCCATCGGTGTAACTGGGATGCCACTGCTTAAGGTGGTGCTTGGGCGTGGTGGCCAGCAGGCGGCCGCGGAACAGGAAGGGGAAGGTGGGATAGGGAGCCGGGAACTTGAAGACCAATGTGTAATCATCGGGCGTCTCCAGGACCACCGGCTGGCCATCCACAAAGCAGCGGGTAGGCGCTATGGGCGTGTACTCTTCATTGAACCACAGATCCTCCCACAGGAAGAGGATGTCCTCGGATGTGAACGGTTCGCCGTCCGACCATTTCATGCCCGGGCGCATATGGATCGTGAGCTGGGTGGCGTCACCGTTCCACTCGAAACTTTCCGCCAGGTAAGGTTCCCAGCCGCCTGTCGGTAGCCCGGCGCCGAATCCGTCCAGGTCGGGGGGGATATCGATAAAACCGCGGTTGACGATGTAGCCGGGCGCGGCGCGGTCGGTCTCGTTGAGCGTGAAGCCGCGGATCGAATCGCTGTAGGTCCCGACCTCATGGATGGGAGTGACGATGCGCGGGGTGACCGGCAGGCGATCGTCTATCGGAGGCAACTCGCCGGCGTCGACCATCGCTTTGAGCATCGGCGCTTCGTTGTACTGAGACGTGGACTCTGCAGCCGGCGCCTCGGATTCGGCGGGCGCCTCAGCTGCCGGTTGGTCGGCGGCCGGCTCTTCATCGCCGCCGGCGCCACAGGCAGCCAGCAGTGAACCAGCCGTTGCGGCCGCTGAGAGTTGCATAAACTTACGCCGGGTGATCGTGCGTCTTGCCATGACCTTTCTCCTTTGACTTGATGCGGAAAGCTGTTTGAAGAGAAAACCGAGGAGTAACATCCGCCCTGCGGGGTTGCTGATCGATGCCCCCTGGCACTATGAAAAGGTCTATCGTCCGCCATAGGCGGCGCGGCGATTTGTCTGGCGTTTTGGGTGGGTCTGACACTTCCTTTCGCGCTCAGGCGCGGCCAAGCGTCTTGGGATGTATGCTGCCGGTAGGCCCGCATTGTACTGTAGCCGAATTGGGCTGTCAACCAATGAAAATTTACTTGACAGCAGTGAGTAGCCGGCGCGATTGCTGTCCGAACGGTGGGCGGGTATGATTCGAATCGGGCCGCCCGCCTTGGACGGTCTGTGCAGCGTTCAGTTTACATTTGGAACAGGAGATTTCCCGATGGGCAGTTCCCGATTTCTTTTGCAGGCGCATGTTGATGCGGTGTATGAGGCTGCGCCGCGCAGGCTGGCGTTCGAGGCGCGGACGGAAACAGAGTTTGGCGCGTGGCAGGGGGCGCTGCGCGCGAAGACGTTGGAGCTGCTCGGCCTGGCCGAACGCACGCCGCCCGCGGCGGTGGCGGCGGAGAAGCTGCAAGCCGTGGAACGGGACGGCTATGTGGAGGAGAAGTATCTTCTGGACGCGGGCGAGGGCGTGAGCATCCCCGCCTATCTGCTGGTCCCCAAGACGGAGCCGCCCTACAGGCCGGTTCTAGTCTTTCACGGGCACAATCCGTCGGTGCAGTGGATATTGGGCAACTATCCGAGCGCGGCGGAGCGGGAGAGCAGGCTCAAGGTGGACAACAACTACGCGCAGGCACTGGCGCAGGCCGGCTATCTGGTCTGCGCGGTGGAGCAGCGCGGTTTCGGCGAGCGACAGACGGAGGACGGGCGCGGCAGCGTGCACGAGAACTCCTGCCGCCACCTGGCCTTCGCCTACCAGATGGCGGGACGCAACCTGGTGGGAGAACGCTGCTGGGACGGCATGTGCGCGATCGCTTTCCTGCAGAACCGGCCGGATGTGGTGCCGGGCGTTCTGGGCTGCACGGGCAATTCGGGCGGGGGCACGATCGCGCTGTGGCTGTCGGCGATCGACGAGCGGATCACCGTCGCCGTGCCCGGCTGTTATCTCTGCTCGTTCCGGGCGTCGATCTACGACCTGTATCACTGCGAATGCAACTACGTGCCCGGCATCCTGGAGTGGGCGGAGATGGGAGACCTGGCGGCTCTGATCGCGCCGCGGCCGCTGCGGGCGATCGCGGGGGAACAGGATGATATTTTCCCGATAGCGGCTGTACGCGAGGAGTTCGCCGCGGCGGCGCGTGCGTACGAGTTGCTGGGGGTAGCAGAGCGCTGCTCGCTGGGCGTGCATCCCGGTCCGCATGGGTACAATCACCGCTTGAGCCACGAATGGTTCGGGACGTGGCTGGGGGCGGGGTAGGGCGTGTTGGGAGGTGGATGTACCGGGGGAGCGACGGGGCTGCTGTACTACAACGCACGCTATATGAAATGCGCTCAGATACTCTTGAAGGCCCGCATTCTATTGGTATAGGCGGCCTGCGGCATGGGCCCTTCAAGCAGAGGATCATCCGTCTCCTCCATCCAGTCGCGCAGACGCCGCGCCAGATCGTCTCGTATGCCGGCGTAGTCCGGGTCTTCGGCCAGGTTGTTCTGTTCCAATGGATCCTGCTCCAGGTCAAACAGCTCAAAAAGCGGATGGTACATCTCTGTGTAGGGTATGTCCAGGGCCACACTGGTCTCAGGGTACCCCTTGGCGTTGCTGACGTAGTCGGGCGGCGTCTCGATCGTGGGCGCGAATTCGAAGTTGGCAATCAGTTTCCAGCGGTCTGTGCGGATGGCGCGCATGGGATCGTAGTAGGTGTGATAAGTTTTTTCACTGAAAACGTGTTCGCTAGGCGTATAAGGTTCCCCGCATAGCAGATTCCAGTAGCTGTCCCCCTGCAGATTCTCTGGCTTTTCAATCCCCATCATGTCAAGCACGGTGGGCACAAAGTCCACGTGGGTGACGAATTCCGAATAGCGCTGGCTCCCTGCCAAACCTGGAATGCGCATGAGCAGCGGCACTTCGATGCCGGCGTCGTAGAGGCTCATCTTCGCCAGCGGGAACGGGATACCGTGATCGGCGGTGAAGACAACCACGGTATCGTCCGCCGCGCCCGCGGTTTCAAGCGCCTCGAGCACCCTGCCGAACGCCTTGTCGATCGAAGCAACCGAGGCTTCCATATCGACCATGTCCGCGCGCACTTCGGGGATGTCCGGCAGGTAGGGCGGCATGGCGACGGCATCTGCGTCGATCTTCGGCACGTCATGCGGGAACGGACGATGCGGCTCGGTAAAGCCGATCTGAGCGAAGAACGGGGCCGCATCCTGTTCGCGCTGCGCCAGAAAACTGCAGCACGCTGTTGCCAGGTCGGCGCAGACCCCCCGCGGATAGGCATGCTGGTAGCCGCACCGTTCAGGGCTGTTGGCCTCATGTTGCGTGCCGAAAAGACGGGTCTCGTATCCGTTGGCGGAGAGGATTTGGGCCAGATGTTGCTCGTCCGGATGCAGGTCATTGGCGAATCCGGAGTGGGCCAACCCGACCACGCCGTTGGCGTGCGGATAGCGGCCGGTCCAGAGGGCGGCGCGGGAGGGGCTGCACTGGGGCGCGACGCAGAAGCTGTTCTCGAAATGGAGCGCGGATGCGGCGAAGGCGTCGATATGCGGTGTGCGGACGCCGGGGACGCCATAGCAGCCCAGGTAGCGGCCCAGGTCGTGGCAGATGAAGACGAGGATGTTTGGTTGTTGCGTGCGCATGGGGGGTAGGCCTCTTTGAGTTTTCAGTTTTGAGTTTCTAGTTTTTAGTGAACTACGCTCGTTCGAGGTGGTAGCAAGAACCGAATGCTTGTATATTTCGTGTCCCTCAGCGCCCGCCGAGTCGGGACAGGGCGATGCCCTTTACGAAATAGCGCTGTGTAAAGAAGAAAACGATCAGAACGGGTACGATCGTGATGGTGGGCGGCGCCATCATCAGCGCCCAGTTCCTGGTTCCCAATAGCAGACAGGCGCGAGCGAACGCGCAGTTACCAGAATTTAGAAACTTGGGAGCTACTAATGATACGGATCTGCTGCGTCGCGGAGGCCGTCGCCGAAGAAGTTGAGCGCGAGGACGGTGATGATGACGAAGACGCCGGGCAGAAGCAGCCAGGGCGCGAGCGCGACCGAGCGCAGATTCTGGGATTCCTGCAGGAGGACGCCCCAGCTGATGGCGGGCGGGCGCAGCCCCAGGCCCAGGAAACTGAGCGAGGTTTCACTGAGGATCATGGAGGGGACGGCGAGGGTGGCGGAGGCGATCAGGTGACTGAAAAAAGAGGGCACCATGTGGCGCAGGATGATGCGCATTTCGCCGGCGCCGGCGAAGCGGGCGGCGAGGATGAACTCCTCCTCGCGCATGGAGAGGAAGCGGCCGCGCACGGCGCGCGCGAGGAATGTCCAGCCGATCAACGAAAGGATGATGGTGATGCCGAAGTAGACTCTGATGCTGGACCAGTCCTGCGGCAGAGAGGCACTGAGGGCCATCCAAAGGGGGATGGAGGGCACGGAGCGGATGAACTCGATGGCCCGTTGGATGAGGACATCGATTACGCCGCCGTAGAAGCCGGAGATACCGCCGAGGACGACGCCGAAGATGAAGCTGAGCGCGACGCCGATCAGGCCGATGGAGAGAGAGACGCGGGAGCCGTAGACGATGCGGGTGAACATGTCGCGGCCGAGCTTATCGGCGCCGAGCAGAAATATGACGGAGAAGGACGGGGTATCTGTAGTTACCGCGGCGGAGGCGTCGAAAATTGGGTCGCCGATACCGAAGAGATGGCGGCTGTTTGGCCAGAAGCCCCAGAGCTTGTAGGGATCGCCTTCGACCCAGAACCGGAGAGGGTAGCGCACGGATTCGTCGATCTTGAACTCCATGCGCAGGGTATCGGGATTGCGGGCCTGGGTGAGGCCGTAGACGAAGGGTGTGCCCTGGAACTCGCCGTTATGGAAGAAGTGAATTGGTTGCGGCGGCGCGTAGGTGAGGGCGACCTCGTAGGTTTCGGGGTTGTAGGGGGCGAGCACCTCGGCGAAGATGGCGACCACGTAGAGGAGAATAACGACTATGGCGCCAATGATGGCCATTTTGTGTTTGAGAAAGCGCCACCACATCATCTGCAGCGGCGTAGCGACGTAGACGCGCTCTTCCTCTTCCTCGATGAGGAGATAGGTGTCGGTGTCGTGCGGCCCCTGCTGGAGGTCGCCGGTCTGTACCGTGCCGGTGGTCGGCTGCTCTGCGGTCATGTCAGCCTCCCATCCGGATGCGGGGATCGAGCAAAGCCAGCATTATATCGGAGATCAGGGTGCCGACAATCGTCAATGTGCTGAGCATGAGCAGAAAGCTGGAGGCCAGGTACATATCCTGGGTCAGGAGCGCACGCAACAGCAGCGGACCGGTGGTGGGCAGGCTGAGCACGACGGAGACGATAATGGAACCGGAGACGAGTTGCGGCAAGGCCCAGCCCATGGTGCTGACAAAGGGGTTGAGGGCCACGCGCGTGGGATATTTGAGCACGAGCTTGAGTTCGTTGAGGCCCTTGGCGCGTCCGGTTTCGACGTAGGGTTTGCTGAGCTCGTCGAGCAGATTGGCGCGCATGGTGCGCACGAGGCCGGCGGAGCCGGCTGTACCGACGATGATGGCGGGGGCCCAGAGATGTTTGAGCATATCGCCAAACTTGGCGAAGCTCCAGGGGGCGTCGATGAACTCTTGTGAGAAGAGGCCGGAGATGTTGACGCCGAAATAGGCAAGAGCGATCCACATCATGATGAGGGCGAGCATGAAGTTGGGCGTGCCCAAGCCGATGAAACTGAGAGCGGTGAAGAAGTAGTCCCCGATCGAATACTGGTAGACGGCGGAGAGTACGCCGACGACAAGCCCGATGACCCAGGAAAACATGAGCGCGGCGAAGGCGACCACCACCGTTAGGCCGAGACGGTCCCAGATCAGGTCGCTGACAGGAAGCTGCCACTCGAAGGAGAAGCCGAAATTGCCCTGCAGGACGTTGCCCAGCCACTTGGTGTAGCGGACCGGCGCCGGCTGGTCCAGCCCGTACTGCTTGACAAGCGCGTCGATTTCATCCTGTCGCACGTCGTCACCCATCGCCATACGGTTGGCGATATAGGAGGTCATATAGTCGCCGGGCGGCAGTTCAATGATAACGAATGAGATCAACGAAATCATGAACAGCGTCGGCACCATCAGGATGAGGCGGCGGAAGATGAATGAGGACATTGAACACCGGTGGTTAGTGGTTAGTGAGACGCCAGCGGCCTGTGGCCGGTCACCAGTGAATTTGCTGGCAACCGACCACTGACCACTGAAGTTATCAGCTCTTGAGGTAGTACTGCTCCGGAACGGTGCTGCCGGGCGTCTGCAGATGCCAGGAGGAGACCCCCTCGCGCGGGACGTTGCCCATGTTCTTGCTGACGACGACGGGCGCAGGCAGGCCGACCGCCATGCTGAACGTCCACAGATTTTCCCTATTGAGATCGAGGATCTGCTGGAAGAGGCGCTTATGCTCGTCTACATCCGGCGTGGCCTTGATCGCTTCGTAGAGATCGATGGTGGTGCGCAGGTCGCCGGTCGGCTCTACGCCGTTGGCGCCGCCGGAATTGTACCAGAGGGCATGGCAGGCGACGTGGTGGGAGCTGCCTTGAGAGAAGGGCAGGAAGTGCCGCGGGTCGATCAGCGGGTTGAACTCGGCGGAGCCGGTCCAGACGGTCATATCGTGCTCGGAGGCCTGGACGCGCTGGCTCCAGAGCGGACGGGCCTCTTCTTTCAGCGACAACTGCACGCCGACGTCGTCCATATACTTCTGCATCAGTTCACCGATGCTTTGCCAGGAGCCGAAGACGGGGGCGTAGTTGAAGACGATGCTGAGCGGATCGCCGTCCGGGCGCAGGCGGATGCCATCGGAGTTCGTCTCGGTCAGGCCCATCTCGTCCAGCATGGAGTTGGCCAGGTCCGGGTTGTACTCAAGGGCGTTCTTGGCCTGCGCCTCATCGTATAAGGGGGAGGTGGCGAGCGGCGACGGCTGGCCCGGCTCACCCAGGCCGAGGTAGACGGCCTCGATGACCTCATCGCGATTCATCGCATGCGACATGGCAAAGCGGAAGCGCTTGTCATTGAAGATCTCGTGCAGAACCGGGTCCGGATGGCAGAGATTGAAGGAAATGACGGCATCGCTAGTCTCGCCGTACTTCCAGAGAAGAATCTCGTAGTTGCCGACCTCCTCGTTCTCCTTGAAGAGCGAGAAGTTCTCCATCAGGATATGGCGGTGCTGCATGTCAATGTCACCGGCTACGGCGCGCAGATTCAGGACTTCGGAGTCTTCGACGATGTCGGTGGAAACCTTGTCAATGTAGGGCAACTGGTTGCCGGCGGTGTCCACCTTCCAGTAGTAGGGGTTGCGTTCCAGCACGACCGGAACTTCGGGCGTAATCTTGGTGAAGCGCCAGGCGAAGAGGCACGGCACGTCGGTATTGAGGCGGGGGGTGAGCCGGTTGTTGAAGTACTGGTGCCAGAACTCAAAATCATTTTCTTGCGCCAGTGCGTTCAACTCTTCTTCGTCGGTGTAGTTGCGATGGAACTGGGACATGTAGTGCTTGGGATACCAGGTCATCGAAGCGCCGTTGGCCCCTGCCATCAGGGTCATGAAGATGCCATGCGCGCCAGGGAAGGTGAAGCGGATGGTAAGATCGTCGGGCGCGTCCATGACGACGGGCTCGCCGCCGACGGTCAGCCAGACGGGGAAGCTGGGGGCGAGGTCTTCATCGCCAAGCACGTCATCATACCAGAACATGAAGTCGCCGGAGGAATGGGGGGTGCCGTCCGACCATTTAACGCCTTCACGCAGGTGGAAGGTGTAGGTGGTGCCGTCATCGGAGACTTCCCAGGATTCGGCCAAATTGGGACCGATATCGGAGCCGTCGGTGTTGTAGCGCACCAGCTGCGGGTACATGAGGCGATATCTGAAGATGCCGGCATCGCCAGGGCCTACGCCGATGCGGCGCCAGGTGCCGCCGTACTGACCGACCTCATTCAGAGGTTCGATCACCATCGGGTTGGCTGGCAGCCGCTCGTCTACGGGGGGAATATCGCCGTTGGCGACCATATCGGCCAGCATCGGCGCTTCGTTGTACTGGGATGCGGGCATCGCGTCGCCGCTGTCGGATGCGGCCGGCGCTTCGGCAGCGGGCGCTTCCGCGGCAGGCGCATCGCCGCCGCCGCAGGCAGCCAGCACCGCGCCAGCGGTGGCAAAGGCGGATACCTGCAGGAACCTTCGTCGTGAAATGTGCCTTTGGGTCATGGAATCTCCTCCAATGTGTTGGTTGGATACCGCACTGCACGTGTTCAGTGGTCGACTCTTGGTTCTCAGTATCATAAGCCAGACCTGAACGGCATGAAGTTGCTGAGAACTAAAGACAGCAATACAAAAATGGCGAACCAATCGGATTTCTGCGATTGCAGAACTGGACAAAACGGCAGGTTTTGGAAGGCCGCAGTGGGGAAAGCCTCGATAATTGGGGGAAGGGTTCGATGGCTCACCCAATGTCCAGAATCGGTGCTTGGCAATTATACACACAACCACCGATGTAACCAATTTGGGCAGGGTGCGACATAGCGGCCCCACATCGGCCGGTTTCCAGTGGTCAGCGACTTCACTGACCACTGGCGTCAGCGTAAGATTTCGCGGACCTGGTGCTCGCCGTTGCCGGGCACGTTGTAGGCGAAGGTGTTGGCCCAACGCGGGTGGGGCGACTGGTTGGGCGCGGAGCCGTGGATCACGAGAGACGTGAAAAAGATGCCGTCCCCCGGCTCCATCGGGATGGTCACGCCCTCGTCGCGCTTGTAGTAGCGGCCGGGCAGGAACATGCCGAAGGTCTCCTGGTGCCGCTCATGATCCTGCAGTCCCCAGCGGTGGCTGCCGGGGATGAACTCCAGACAGCCGTTTTCGAGGGTCATCGGATCGATAGCGAGCTGGCAGTTGAGCATCATCGGCTGGTTTTCGTCGGTCTTCCAGTAGGCGTAGTCCTGATGCCAGGGCGTCGCCGCGCCGATGCCGGCCTCTTTGGGCAGGAGTTTGCTGTGGTAGAGGGCGACCTGCGGGTGCATCAGTTCGGCGACGATTTCGACGACCGTGTCGCTACGCAGGATGCGGTTGAGGGTGGGGCTGACCAGCTCGCTGTGCATCAACTGGCGGATGACCTTGCTCTCATCGGGCGCGTCCTCGTCCTCCCAGGCGACGTGGACTTCAGGCGGCGGGTCAGCCACCATGCGCCGGTGGATGTCTGGCAGTTCCTGGCGAATCTGCCCGATCTCCTGCTGAGAGACGAGACCTTTTTTGAGCAGATAACCGTTGGCTTCAAAGGACTCTTTTTCCTGGACTGTAAGGCTCATTGGACTCCTCCATCTCATGCGCGTTCAAGTTGAGAACCCGCTTCTAGTGTATTGCGTATTGTGTATTTCGTATTGCGTATTGCGTTTTGCGTAAAGGAAGACATGGAGGGCGCGATGCAAAGGCGAAATCCACGCCAAAAGTCTTGATGTTAGACGGAAATTACATTGGTAGTTCGCGGCCAGTGGCCGTCAAGTTTGAAATGTGAAACTGTAAAGCTTGCTCCGATTGAGGAAGAAACGGATCTGGACCGCGCCCTCAATCGTTGGCCCCCCGTTCTGCCACCGGATCTGCCAGTGCAGGTCGTCGGTCTGCATAGGAAGGCAGTCGGTGCGCGCGAATCCGTCCAGAACGCTTCCGTCAGGACGGCACAGTTCGACGCGCAGCTGCCCGCCGGCGGCATCGGCGTTCACCTCAAGCGCGCTGACGCCCTCGGGCAGGTGCAAGGGCTTGGTTACGATTATACCTTCGCCGGCCGCGGCGAGCGCGACGAAGCGGTCCCGCTGCCAGGTGGCGCGTCCCAGCCGCTTGACCCGCTTCTCCATGTTGACTTCGCCGTGGGTGTGTTCGCAGCCGGTGTAGTACCAGTGAATTTCATCGCCCTCGATGATCGGCTCTTTGGCCGTGCCGATGATCATGCCCCTGTCGAAGGCGTCGCCGGCGCCGCGCGGGAGCGCGGCGGTGCGGGCGCGGTCGGCGTGCTGCCAGCTGATGCCATCGCGGCTGTAGACGAACTGGCCGTCGATGGGGCCGTCGCAGGGGATCTGGTTCTTTTCGCCCGGGATCTGCTCGGCGGTCACGTAGAGTACCCCCAGCAGACCGAGATGGATGCTCCCATAACGGAAGGCGGACATGTTGTGGAACTCGGCGCGCAGCGCGCCGTACCTGCGCCGGGCGATCTCATCGTCCCAGTGGCTCGGCTCCAGGATCGGGTGGGAGTCCTTCCAGGGGCCGGCCAGAGAGGGGCTCTCCGAGTAGCAGATGACCCGCCGCTTGTGGCTATCGTCAAAGCGCTGGAGCGAGTAGGCGCGGTAGAGGGAGGCGGCCGCGTCCCAGGCGACGTTAAATGTGCCCTCGTTGCTGCGCTTCACCACCGGCTCGAGACAGTTATGGACGCGCCCCTGCTCGGGCAGGGTCACGGTAACGTTGTCGTCCCAGTGGATGCCGTCGGGGGAGGTGAGCAGGAAGATGCTGCGGTAGCGGCGGCAGAAGCCGATCGCCTTGTAGCGCTTGTCCGGCTCCTCTTCGTCGCGGTCGATGAAGACGGAGGCGCCGTGGAGATCCCAGATGATGTTGTTGGCCGAGCTGCCGTTGAATGTGAAGATGCCCAGTTCCGGTTTGGTCCAGTTGATGCCGTCGTCGCTCTCCGCGTAGAGGGTGAGGTCGCCGCGGTCGTTGTCGACGAAGGCGCGTCCGTGGCGGTCGACGGTGACGCCGTTGCAGTGGAAGGGCCGTTCGTCGGTGCGGGGTACATAGAGGCCGGGGATCTGGTAGTTGCCGTCCGGCACGCGCCAGTGGGGTCCCATGCGGCCGAAGTACCACATCCGGTATTTGCCAGCCAGATCGTCGTAGAGAGCCGTGCCGTAGAGGTGGATACGTTTGCTCATGCCGGGGCCGCAGGCTTCCCAGGGCTTGTCCGGATCGGGCTCCATGACGAACGGGGTCTTGGTGCAGGGCTGGACGGCGCGGGTGATGCCGTCTTCCTCCTGGATCAGGGCTTCGTCGAGGAGGAGGACGCTCTCTCCGCCGCGGAGTTGATAAGCGTTCGCTGAAGGGTCAGTATTGGCGTTCATAGGCAGGTACGGGCTGATTGGAGCTCCTTCGGGCGCAGTGGAGGATGCGGTAGCGCATGTGCTATGACCATTGGAGTTTCACCGGCCGGTTGGTGCGCCTGGACTCAATCGCGGCCTCGGCGATCAGCTGGGCCTGGTAGCCGTCCTGCAGCGAGGGCGAGACGGCCGCGCCGCTTTCGAGCGCGGTGATGAAGCCATCGAGCGCGTAGGCGAAGCTTTCCTCGCCGTAGTAGTCAGGAAAGCGATTCTGCGTAATGCCCGTCGCGGTGAATCGGACCAGATTGTCGGCGGGGGCCGAGCCGCCTTGCAGCATGCCTTTGGCGCCAAAAATCTCGACCCGGTCGTCAAAGCCGTAGACAGCGCGCCGACCGTTCTCTATTGTACAGAGCGCGCCGCTGGGGAAACGCAGGACCGCCACCGCCGTGTCGACGTCGCCCATCTGCCCGACAACGGGGTCGATGAGGCAGGAGCCGGTTGCGTACAGTTCGGTTGGTCTCTCCGCGGCGAGCCATGGGGCCAGGTCAAAGTAGTGGATCATCTTGTCGCGCAGCAGGCCGCCGGAACGCTGCAGAAAGGCGAGAGGAGCCAGCGCAAAGTCGCGGGCAATGATACGGATGGACTCGATCTGTCCGATAGCGCCGTCCCGGACCTGCCGCTGCATGGAACTGAATTCAGGCTGGAAGCGGCGGCGGAATCCGATGAATACCGGCGGGTCGCTCGCGGACACTTCGTCCACGAACGTTCTCACTTTCTCGATGTCGAGATCGATCGGCTTTTCGCAGTAGGTCGGCTTGCCGGCCTGCATCGCCTGCCGCAGCAGGTCGACGTGTGTATCGGTCGATGAGGCGATCAGGACGGCATCGACGTCGTCCGCCTCCCAGATCTCCTGCGCGCTGCGGGGCACCCGCCCACCGCGGGCGTCCGTGAGCCGCTGGGCGGCGGCCTGATCGACGTCGAAGATGTAAGCGAGCTCGGCGCGGGGATGGGCGGCGATGTTGCGGGCGTGGATTGTGCCGGCGCGGCCGGCGCCGAAGAGGGCAAAGCGCATCAGTTCAGTATCCGGTTGCCAGGGGCCGGTGAACGTTGACCGACCCTGGGCCACTGAATTCGAGATATTGGGAACTGTGAAGCGGAACCAGCCAAACGCGCGCCAAGCAACCCAGGGGCTATGCGTCCTGCGGCGAGTTGGCGGCGACGCGCAGGTGAGTATACATAGCGGAGGTTGCGCATGTCAAGCAGTGTTGTGATGGCTGCAGTTGTGACTCACCAGGGATGACACGCTTTCTGCCGGGGAGATTCTGCCGGGATCCTTTCAGCATAGCCAAAGAGGGCGTTGCGGGGGGAGATCGACCGTTCCGGGGCGGCGATTAGTTGCCAAATGTATGGCCCTGGTTCTGCTCCGCATGATGGCAGGCGACCCAGTGCTCTGTGGTCTGGCCCAGATTGCGGAATTCGGGATCATCCTGCCTGCAGATTTCGGTGGCATAGATGCAACGCGGATGAAAGTGGCAACCGTGCGGCGGATTGGCGGGATTGGGCACATCGCCCTCGAGGATGATCGGCTGCCGGGTCATCTCCGCCTCCGGATCGGCGACCGGGATAGCCGACACCAGGGCCTGGGTATAGGGATGCAACGAGCGGCTGTAGACATCCTCAGTCGGCCCCATTTCGACGACCCGCCCCAGATACATCACGGCAACGCGGTCGCTGATGTAGCGCACCATGGACAGATCATGGGCGATAAAGAGGTAGGTCAGACCGAACTCGTTTTTGAGGTCCCACAACAGGTTGACGACCTGGGCCTGGATCGATACGTCCAGGGCCGAAATCGGTTCGTCGGCGACAACAAAGGTCGGATTGGTGGCCAGGGCGCGAGCGATGCCGATCCGCTGGCGCTGGCCGCCCGAAAATTCATGGGGATAGCGATTGATGAAACCGGGGTTGAGGCCGACGATCTCCAGCAACTCCTGGACGCGCGCCCGACGCTGGTTGGGCGTACCGATCTTGTGCACTTCCAGCGGCTCCGAGACGATAGTGCCGACCGTCATACGCGGATTGAGCGAGGCATAGGGGTCCTGGAAGATCATCTGAATGTGGCGGCGCATCCGGCGCATCTCGTCATGCGCCAGGATGGAAAGGTCCTGGCCTTGAAAGCGCACGCTGCCGGCGGTGGGTTCAAGGTCGCGGATGACAGTCCAGCCGGTTGTGGACTTGCCGCCTCCTGATTCGCCGACCAGGCCCAGGGTTTCGCCCTGATAGATATCGAAGGAGACCCCGTCCACTGCTTTGATTGCGCCGACCTGCCGCCGAAACAGGCCGCGGCGGATGGGAAAATACTTCTTCAGGTCCCGAACTTCAAGCAGAACTTCCTTCGTCACTTCGCTCATTACAGGTGCTCCCCGGCAGCGCGTACATCCTGCCAGCGCCAGCAAGCCGAATAGTGATTTGACGCCACACGTTGCAGGGGTGGATTTTCCTGCCAGCAGTGCTCAACGGCATATTGACAGCGGGGGGCGAACGGGCAGTGGACCGGCTCCCGGAGCAGATCCGGCGGCGCCCCCTCAATGGGAATCAGCCGGTCGGTGGCGATGGTGGCATGGCGGGAAGGTATCGACTGCAGCAGGCCGAGCGTGTAGGGGTGGCTGGTCTCTTTGTAGAGGTCAAGCACGGACGCGGTTTCGACGATGAAACCGGCGTACATCACGATCACTCTGTTAACCAGCCCGGCGACAACGCCGAGATCGTGGGTTATCCAGATGGTCGCCATGCCAAACTGTTGGCTCAGTCGTTTGACCAGATCGATAATCTGGGCCTGGATGGTGACATCGAGCGCAGTGGTGGGTTCATCGGCGATGAGGACGGACGGATTGCAGGCCAGGCTCATGGCAATCATGATGCGCTGGCGCTGGCCCCCGGAAAACTGGTGCGGAAAATCCTTGCGCCGGCTGGCGGCGTTGGGGATGCCCACCAATTCCATCAGTTCTATTACTCGTTCAGCTATCTGCTCGCGGGGCAGGTTCAGGTGCGGGCGCATTATCTCGGCAATCTGGTAGCCGACAGTCAGGACCGGGTTGAGAGAGGTCATCGGATCCTGGAAGATCATGGCGATTTCGCGCCCGCGAATGGCACGCAACTGGTCAGCCGACAGCTGGAGCAGGTCGTTGTCTGCGAAGAAGACTTCACCGCGCTCGACACGTCCCGGCGGGTCGGGTATCAGACCCATCAGCGAGAGGACGCCGACGGTTTTGCCTGAGCCGCTTTCACCGACGATGCCCAGAGACTCGCCTTCATCGAGGGTGTAGGAGATGCCATTGACAGCGTGTACCGTGCCGTCTTCGGTATAGAAGCGGGTGACGAGGTCGCGCACTTCAAGCAGATGGGGCATGGATGAACCCTGATTAAAGAGCTGGGCTGGAGATTGGCGATGCGCAGAACGGAGGAGGCGCAGGGTTGGCCCCTGCACCTCCTTATTAAAGACTAGCGATCTTCGGACGCAATGTAAGCGTTGGACCAGAACACGGGGCGCCCTGCAAAGGCCGGCCCTGCGACAAAGCCCATTACTCTCGGTCCGACCGATGGTCTGAACACACCGTCGGAGATCCAGACGGAGTAGGACTGTTCAGCGATATGGCAGTAGAGATCATTGATCGAGCCCTGCAGCTCCGGATTGTCCGAGGCCAAGGCGCGGTTCTGCTCCAGAAACGCATCGGTGACGGGATCATTGACGGCGGAGCGCATGGAGCCGGGCAGATCACGACCGGTGCTGGAGTGGTAGATGGCATACAGGTAGTCGTAGCTCGTCCACCCGCCGCGGCGGCCGTAGCCCATCTGGTAGTCACGTTCGGTGAGCCTCGGATAGAGGATTGAGGGTTCGGTGGTTTCGAGCGTGATGTCGATGCCGAGTTCCCGCCACATGGATTGGAGAACCTCCATATAGGCGGTACCGCTGTCGACGGGTTCGCCGATCATGGTCAGGCTGAAAGGCTCGCCATCAGGCGTGATGAGCATGCCATCGTCGCCATAGGTATACCCTGCCTCCTGCATGAGTTCTTTGGCCCGATCGAGGTCGAAGTGATAGCCGCACTGTTCTTCGATTTCGGGATCATAGCCAAGCATTCCCGGGCTGATGGGACCGCGGCTGATCTGGTCGGCGCCGTCGGTGACGATCTGGGTGATCTCCTCGCGATTCACGGAATAGTTCAGCGCCTGGCGCACGCGCGCGTCATCGAAAGGTGGGACATGATTCTGAAGATAGATCATGCGAACCTGGCCGAACGGCGCCTGCTGAACGGTTACGCCGGCCGCTTCGAGGATGGCCACGTCCAGAGGATTGGAGATGCCGTTAACGTAGTCGATATCGCCCGATTCCAGCGCCGCGATACGGGTTGCCTCTTCAGGGAGGATACTGAACTCGATGCGATCGAAATTGTATGGTCCGGTGTTGGCGCCGTCGAAGAATTCGGGGCCCCAGTTATAGTCGTCCCAGCGCTCCATGGCAACGCCTTCGCCCGGCCGCACTTCGACAACCTTGTATGGGCCTGTCCCGACCGGATTCAGCTCATACTCAGCGCCCAGCTCCTCTACGGCTCGCTGCGACATTGGCGCCATATAGCCCCAATTGAGGAACTGGAGTAGAGAGATGGCCGGAGCCGGGAAGTTGAAAATCAGGGTATAGTCGTCCGGCGCTTCAAAGGTCATCCCGTTCAGGCGCCGACCCGTTCCGGGTGAAGCGAGATCGGGGTCCAGCGCGCGCTCATAGGTCCAGACAAAGTCATGCGCGGTAACCGGATCGCCGTTATGGAACATGACATCGTCCCGCAGGTGGAAGGTCCACGTCAGCCCGTCTTCGGAAAACTCCCAGCTCTCGGCGAGATAGGGGATATATTCACCGTCGGAATTCTGGGTAATGAGGGTTGCGTTGAACCACTGCCCGACCACAAGAGCATCGTCTCCTCTGGATGTCTTGTGCAGATCCAGCGAGGTTACGTCGGCGGGAAGAGCGATACGCAGGGTTCCGCCCATCATGGAATCTGCGCCGGTTGCCTCCGCCATTTCGGCCGGAGCGACTGGAGCGCAGGCCGCAGCCAGGATGAGCATAAGCAATGCCGTGAAGGCTAGCAGAAATCTCTTCATCATCTTGTTCCTCCAACTGATTGTGTTACACGAGAACTTCCCAATACTGGGACGTATCTGCAGCGGTAAACACTCCATTGGCGTCTCCTTTCGTCCAGTCGGATCCAGGAATTGGAACAGCGCAAATCACTAAACCTCTGTGATAACCGGCTACTTTCTCAGTTTGGGGTTGATAGCATCCTGCAACCCGTCACCAATCAAGTTGATGGACAGAACGGCGATGACGATAGCCAGGCCCGGGAAAACGGGCATCCACCAGGCATGGCGCATGAATTGGCGGCCCTGGTTCAGCATGGCGCCCCATTCCGGTGAAGGCGGCTGGGCGCCCAGACCGAGATAGCTGAGCCCTGCGGTTATCATGATAGCGATGCCCAGGCCCAGCGTGGCATAGACCAGGATCGGGCCGATCACGTTGGGCAGGATGTGGCGGAACATGATACGCCGGTTGCTGGCGCCAAGCACGCGGGCGGCGCGGACATATTCGTTCTCCTTGGCTTCGAGGACGGAACCGCGGATGAGACGGGTATAGTCGGGGATGTTGGCCAGGCCGACGGCAAGCATCACCTGCACGAGGCCCGGCCCCAGCGCGCCGACCACGCTCAAAGCCAGGAGAATGCCGGGAATCGCGAGCAGCACATCCACGAATCGCTGGATGAGGTTGTCGACCCATCCGCCGGCGAAGCCGGAAATCAGCCCCAGGATGGTACCGCCGCCCAGTCCGATCAAGACGACCAGGTAGCCGGCCCGCAGCGATTCGCGGCCGCCCCAAAGGACGCGGCCCAGTTGATCCCTCCCGAGGTTATCGGTGCCGAACGGGTGCGCGGCGCTGGGCGACAGCAGCTTGGTCGCGTTTGAGACATTGATAATTTCGTCCCAGCTGTAGATCTGGGGCGCGAAAAGGGTAATCAGAATAATCAGCGCCATGATCGTCAACCCGGTTACCGCCAGGGGGTCGCGGAAGAAACGGGCCGCGGCCCTGCGCACGGGGGATCTGCCGACTACCAGCCAGTCGTCGGCCGGCTGGCCGATGTCCGGGCCACCGGAGGCCGCCGTACTGCCTTTTGCCGCCTGGGAATCGGTCGGCCTCATGCTTTCCTCATTCATAAGTGATACGTGGATCGATGACGCCGTACAGGAGATCGACGATCAGGTTGACGAAGACGTAGCCAACGGCGACAAAGAGGATTCCGCCTCGGATCTGGGGATAGTCCCTGGCGCTGATCGAGTCAACCAGGAATCTTCCCAAGCCCGGACGGCCGAATACATTTTCGACAAACACCTGACCGGAGAGCAGGCTGCCGGCCAGCAGCCCCAGATAGGTCACAATAGGGATCAGGGCATTACGAAAGATGTGCATGACTGTCACGAGAGCCTCGCGAATACCCTTGGCGCGGGCGGTGCGCACGTAGTCCTCTTCCATCACCTCCAACATACTGGCGCGTGTGAGGCGGGCGAGGACCCCGGCCGGGATCAGAGCCATCGCCGCAGCCGGCAGGATAAGGCTCTTGAGACCCTCATCACCCACCACTTTGAACCACCTTAACTCTACGGCGAAGATCAAAAGCAGGAGGAGGGCGGCATAGACGCTGGGTATGGAAACGCCAACGAAGGCGAAGAGCATGGTGAGTTTGTCGGGCAGGCCGCCGCGATAGAGCGCAGCCAGAACGCCGGCCGAGACACCCAACAGCATGGTGGCGATAAGACCGGCGATTGCCAGCTGGATCGTGCTGGGAAGTCTGGCCATGATATCATTCAGGACTGAACTCCCGCCACGGAACGAAGTTCCGAGGTCGCCGCGCAGCGCGTCCCACAGGAAGTTGAGGTATTGCACGTGGAGGGGGTCGTTCAGGTGAAGTTGCTCGCGGATTCGCTCAATGTCCTCGGCGGTGTTTCCGTACTCTTCGCTGACGACGGCTGCGAGCGGGTCTCCGGGCGACAGAGCGAGGATTGCAAAGATAACCAGAGAGACTCCCAGGAGTGTCGGGAGTATCAACAGCAGTCGTCTGAATGTGTAGACTAACATTAGCGGGCCTGAAAATCTGTAATGACTGGACTGGCGGAATTGCGGCGCGTTCGTCCCTGCGGCAGTGCCCCAAGACGGCTAGACGATGACATACCGGTTCATCCAGTCGAGCAGGGCTTCGTTCTGGGCGCGTCGGATCTCCAGCGCGCCGGAAGTCGAGCCGCCGTGTGAGCTATTGGGCAGGCGCAGCATCTCCACGATGCAGTTGTTCGCCTGCAATACGGTATAGAACTGCTCAGACTGCTCCGTAGGGCAGCGCAGGTCTCGTTCAGCCTGAATCAGCAGAGTTGGCGTCGTGCAGCGGTGGGCCGAGTGAATCGGCGAGGCGCTGCGGTAAGCGTCGAGGGCCTGGTGGGGGGGACCGCCCATCGCTTCCCAGGGAAGTGCTATGGAGGAGAAAATATCGGCAACGCCATACCAGGTTTCCCAGTTTGTTATCGGGTTTTCGGCCACGGCAGCCTTGAACCGGTCGGTGTGGCTGACGGCCCAGGATGTGAGATAGCCGCCGTACGATGAGCCGCACACACCCAGGCGCTGCGGATCGACCAACCCCAGCTCGATACAGTGGTCGACTCCGGCGATCAGATCAGCAAACTCCAGCTCGCCCATTCTGCCGTTGATAGCGGCCATGAAGGCGTCGCCATAGCCCAAGGAGCCGCGATAGTTGACCAGAAGGACAGCGTAACCTGCTCCGGCCAGCATCTGGAAATCGAGGGAGAATACGTTGCCCCAGGCCATGTCGGGGCCGCCATGGTTGAAGAGTATGGTGGGATAGGGCGGCGCTGCGGACGCCGGCGTCATGAGCCAGCCTTCTATGCGCGCGCCATCGCTGCTGGCGAATGTGAGATGCTCTACTGCGGGGAGGGCAAACTCTGCCAGCAGGGAACGATTAAAGGCGGTGAGCTTCCTTTCGTTTCTGCCGTCCGGTTCAACCAGGTGGAGATTACCAGGTTCGTTAAAGCTGTTGACGGTCATCAGTATCTTGTCCCGGTCCAGCCCGACAACATCGCACACCCGCTCGCCGCCGACCACAGGCGCATAGTCCGTTTCTCCGGTGAGCGCGATGCGATAGATCGATTTCGTTCCGCCAACCTGAACCGGGACATAGGCGTTTTCGCCGTCGGCGTCAATGTGCAGGTTGGGCGCGTCACAGGCGATGATGGGCATATCGATTTGGAATTTCCCCGCCACGTTATGCTGGATACCGGTGGTGCGGCATTGCGGGGTTCCGCCCTGCTTGGGGACGACCCAGAGGTGCTTGTGGCTCTGCTTGGGGGCGTCCATCGGGTTGCCGACGAAGACGATCCTTGCACCGTCCGGCGTCCAGGCCGCCGAGGGGGGGTTGGTGGCATGGCCCCAGTCCTTGACGACATCGCGCGCTTCCCCGTTCAGGTTCACGGCGCGCAGCGCGGCAAACCAGCGGTACGAATCGGGATAGCAGGCGGTGGTAAAGAGGATCTCGCGGCTATCGGGAGACCAGACGGGGCCGGTGCGATAGCAGTTGTAGGCGTCATCCCGGGTCAGGTTGCGCGCATCGCCGCCGCCTGCCGGCACAACAAAGAGGTCGGGGGCGGCGGCATGCAGATAGCCTGTGCCATCGAGGCGATAGACTTTGCTGGTGACGCGGTACGGCTTACGAGGAAAGGCCGGGGTTGCGGCGGCCCTGGCGGAAAAGGCGATATATTGACCGTCGGGCGACCAGGCCGGGCCTCTGCGCACGCCCTGGGCCAGATCGGTAAGCTGGCGCGGCTCGCTGCCGGAAATTGCTACGGCGTAAAGTTGACGAGCGCCGGTGCGCGTTGAAAAGAAGGCCAGTTGCGCGCCGTCTGGAGACCATGCGGGGTGGCTGTCCTGCGCCAGCCCGGCTGTCAGTTTGCGCGCTGCACCGGTCTCGAGGGCAAGCAGCCAGATGGCGGCGCGTTCCTCATCGCATTCGGCATCAACGTGTGTGACGCAGTAGGCGACATGGCGTCCGTCGGGCGAGAGTTTGGCGTCTTGCAAGAACTGGAATCGAAACAGATCTTCGGGTTGGACGGTGCGCTCAGTCATGGTGTGCGAGATCGCATATTACCTTGCTTTTTCAGGCGTCCGATAGGGTACAGAGTGATACACAAACCGGGAAAATTGGCTCTCCTGCGAATCAGGAGCGGGCCATATGAACCGCCTCAAAAATCTCCTTCCACCAGTAATAGGGCACCCCGGTTCGCTGATTCACAGTGCCGCAGAAGTAGATACCGCTATCCTGCTCGACGTACATCTTGGCGCCATACGCGCCGGAATGGCCCAGAGCCACGCTGCCTTGCCCGTTTCCTTCGGCGAATATCCCCAGACCCACTCCGGCTCGGGGCGGGCTGATCCCAGGGTATGCGCGCCACTGCAACATCGCTGCCAGTGTTGCCGGATTCTGGAACAGTTGCCCATCCATCAACGCCCGCAGAAACCGAATCACATCGGCCGCGGTGGACACCACGCCCCCGCCGCCGCGGTCAAACGAAACGTTGATCCGGCTGGTCACATAGGGGACATCTTCCAGGTAGAAATCGGATACTTCACAGATCCACGGTTCAGGCTCTGGATCTCGGGCGTAGGCCAGATAGCTCTTGCTCATGCCCAGCGGGTCGAAGATACGCTCCCGCCACTGCCGGTGCAGGCTCTTGCCGGAGAGCTTCTCCGACAGCAGGCCAAGGATTACATAGCCGGTATCGCTGTAGTGGAACGCCTCGCCGGGCGGGGAGAGAGAGACCGCTGCGGTACCGCTGGCCAGAAACCAGTTTATGACCCCGGCCTCCTTGTCCTGCGGGCAAGCTGGATCCCACATGGTCCACGCTTTGCTGGTGACCAGTGTGGAAATGTCGCAAGCGGGATCTGCCAGGCAGGCCAGATGCGCGGGGATTGCCTTTCTGAGCCGCGCGCCATAGGAACCGGGGGCCGGCGCGCCGTAGTCGTGCGCGGTGCCGGTGGCATCGTCCACGACAGCATCCTTTATGCCGGCGGTATGTGTCAGCAGGTGGCGAACGGTTATCTTCTTGCCGTAGCTGACGCCGTCGATCATGTTCAGCCGCGCCACGATCTCTTCATCGAAAAGAGCAAGCTCGGCCAGGGTGGTATCCAATCCACACGGCCCCAGGGCGCCTTCTTCCCACAGTTGCAGCAGGAGTGTCGCGGTCATCGTCTTGGCCACGCTGGCCAGATGAAACTGGTGGCCAGGCGTCATGGGCGCATCCGAATCGGCGTTGGCCTTGCCCACCACTACCTCGTGGACAAAGCCCAGGTCCGGCATCTCCACACGCAGCACTGCGTTCTTGACGCCGGGCCCTGCGCTGATGCCCTCGCCGGCAAACAGCCGCGCCAGCGCCTGATCCAGGTTTGACCGTGCCTGGTCTTCCCCAATTGATCTCATTGGAATCACCCTGCCAGGTGAGCAAGTCTTTGCGAACAGTTACCTGAAGGTCTATCCGGTACCCTGCACATATCGGTTCATCCAGTCGAGCAGGGCCTCGTTTTGGGCACGGCGGACTTCGAGCGGGCCGCCAGTTGAGCCGCCATGGGGGCTTTCCGGCAGGCGCAGCATCTCTACCGTACAGCCGTTGGCCTGCAGCACAGTGTAAAACTGTTCTGACTGCTCCGCCGGCACGCGCAGGTCCTTCTCTCCCTGGATCAGCAAGGTCGGCGTGGTGCAGCGATGGGCGTAGGTGATGGATGAAACACGTCGGTAGGCTTCCGGGACTTCATACAGGTGGCCGCCAATGGATTCAGGGTGGGTGGGGCCCATGTCGCTGACGCCATACCAGGAAGCGCGGTTGGTGAGCGGGTTTTCAGGTACAGCGGCCTTGAAGCGATCGTTATGCCCAATGATCCAGCAGGACAGGCATCCCCCATAGGAGAGGCCGCAGACGCCCAGTCGATCGGGGTCGGCCAGACCCTCGGCAGTCGCATGGTCGACCGCAGCCATCAGATCGGCATACTCCAGTTCCATATGATGGGGGCCGTTGGTGGCGTTGCTGAATTCGTCTCCGTATCCGGTAGAGCCGCGATAGTTGACCAACAGGACAGCATAGCCCGCGCCGGTCAGCATCTGGAAGTCGAAGGAGAAGATGTGGCCCCAGCCATGGTGCGGGCCGCCGTGAATGTAGAGAATGGTGGGATATGGCAGTGCGGCGCCAGGGGGTTTCATCAGCCATCCTTCCACCGGAACGCCGTCGCTGCTGGTGCAGGACAGACGGACCGTCTCCGGCTGCGCCACACTCGATAGCAGGTCGGCATTGAAGCGGGTGAGTTGCCGCTCATGGGCGCCGTCCACATCGACCTGGTAGAGATTGGGCGGCGCGTTGAGGTTGGAGGCCGAAATCAACAGGCGGCCGTCATGCAGGCCAATGGGATAACAGGCGCGGTCGCCGCCCACCACCATTTCACAGTCGATACTGCCGTCCAGGGCGACCCGGTACACCTGCATTTTGCCGCCATCTTGTATGCGCACATAGGCGTTCCGCCCATCCTCGGCCACCTGGAATTTCGGATAGTCGCGGTAGCCAACCGGCATGTCTCCCTGCAGGGCGCCTTCGACATTGCCGACCAGCCCGGTTGTGCGGCATTCGGGCGCGCCCCCCTTGCTATCGACCACCCACAGGTGGTTCTGGGCGCTGAAGGGCGCATCGGTCGGGTTGCCGACGAAGACCACGCGCGCGCCGTCGGGCGACCAGACCGCGGAGTAGGAGGCATATCCCCAATCCCTGACCAGATCGCGCACCTCACCATTCAAATTGGCCACTCGCAGCGCGGCAAAGAAGCGATATTCGTCCGGGAAGAATGTGGTCGTGAACAGGATCTCCTGGCTGTCAGGAGACCATTCCGGCGCAGTGTAGCGGCAGTTGTGGTTTTCGTCCCGGGTCAGATTGCGCGCTTCTCCGCCGGCGGCCGGCACGACAAAGATGTCATGCACGGCGTTGTGAAGATAGCCGAGGCCGTCGAGCCGATAGATTTTGCGGGTCACCCGGTAGGGCTTGGTGGGAAAGACCGGCTCAGCGTTTGCCCGCGCCGAGAAAGCGATATGCCTTCCATCCGGTGACCAGGCCGGGCCGCGGCCAACACCTTGCGGCAGATTCGTCAGCATACGGATGTCGCCGCCGTCAGCGGAAATCGTATGGAGTTGCTTCACACCGCTGCGGTTGGAGAAGAAGGCAATCTGGCTCTCGTCGGGCGACCAGACCGGGTTGCTGTCGACGGCGGTCCCGTCCGTGAGTTGCCGCGCTTTCCCTGTCTGCGGTGACAGGAGCCAGATGGCGCAGAACTCCGCGTCTTTGGCCGCGTCGACATGCGAAATGCAGTAGGCGACCTGCTTTCCGCTCGGGGAGAGCCTGGCATCCTGCAGGAATTGGAATCGAAACAGGTCTTCGGGCTGCAAGGTGCGCTGGGTTTCGCCGGTCATAGTGTTCGGTTCCGTGGCATATGGCTGAACATTAAAGACGGACGCCTTGCCGGCTAATCTTCCAACAGGGCGATGTCTTCCGGGATCTGCAGGGCGGCGTTGGGGAAGACCGAGACAGTGGCCTGGTCCCCGTGACGTCTGCCCAGTTCTGCGATGACCTCCGGCCAACTGTTGAAGAGACAGGTGTCCGGCGGGAATTCCTCAATGTCAGCGTAGGAAAGATTGGGTGAAAAGATGATCAGCCCGTTCGTTCCCAGGTGGATTCTTTCCCGTTTGAGCGGACCATGCGCGCGCATGCCGCTGCTGAGAAGGTAGTGAATACCGGCGCCATGCGTGCAGGCGGTGGCCAGCACGGCTGAGCCGCTGGGTTTGATCGCGCGTCTGAGATCCCGCACCACGGCATTCATCGAGTTGAGCACTTGCACCAGGTCGGTGTCCTTGGGATAGGCGTTGAAGACTGCGATGTCGGCCGGCGGCGGGAACCTGGTGCTATAGACTTTGCGCGCGAACCTGACGCCGGCGCGGTGGGCTGTCACCGGGTCACCGGCGTAGAGGGCGACCAATTCGCGGCGGGAATTGACCACTGTATTGACAGCAAAGCGATGTCCTACTTTGCGACCGATCTCTTCCAGATCTGCGCGCAGCTCATTGCCCTTGATACGGCCCGCCATGGAGTGCGGCAGCTTGTAGGCGATGGTGTGGTTGACATGCAGCGTTTCGATACCGGCCATGCCTACCGCCACCGTCTTGACGCCGCCAGCGAACCCTGCATGGCCATGGGGCACGATTGTGCCCATGCTGAGCCGCAGGTCAGCCTCCCAGAAGAAAGCGTTGGTATAGATCGGCGTCCCGCGCTCGGTTTCGCCCAGGTATTTGCGGTTTTCGTGGGGCTGATTCTGATAAATGGGGAAATCTTCCACGATCGTGCGGCCCAGCTTCATGACTAACTCCTGGCGGCGCATCGGCGTGTGCGCGCCCAGGCCAATGATGAAGCGGATATTTTCGGGCTTGAGGCCGCCGGCCTGCAGTTCCTCGACAACCAGGGGCGCGATTTCGCCCAGAGGAGAAGGGCGCGTGATGTCCTCAACGGCGATTGCCGCCTGCGCGCTGGCGCCGGCCAACTCCTGCAGGGTTGGCGTCCCGATCGGTTGCCGCAGGCTTTCAGCCAGCGAATCCGGATCTGCCGGAGGAGCGTCGGCCATCTGCACTTTTTCCACAAGCCACGTTGCCGGAAAATCCAGTTCGATTTCCCGGTCTCCATACCATGCCTGCCAGAGAACTTTCATCGGCTCACTCTCCCCACAGATTACGGAAAGTACAGTAGAGGGCGTTACCCATACTCGCCTGGTTTTGAAGCCGGTCTGCGTAAAGCGGGGGCCTCGCCTGATCTAACGCAATACGCGGTACGCGATTCAGCCGGCGCGCCGGGACTGCAATGGCACGACAGTCACGCAGTCAATCATGCAAGAGGTGGGGCGTATGTTCCGCCATATAGGGCTTGACCGCTTCCAGACTCTGCGCCATTACAGCGACAGCCGTATCGACCTCGCGCGCGGTCATCGGCGTGGAGATTGTAAATTGGCCTCTGGGGGCGCTGAATATGCCCCGGTTCATCATCTCCATGTGCAGAAGTTTTGGCAGGTTCCGGGCGGCCTCCTGCGCGGCCACCGCGTCCCGCGCCGTTCTTATCTCGCCTTCACTCCAGTGGATGGGGATGATCGATCCCTGCCCCGCGGCGCGCGCCCTTACGCCGGCCGCCTTAAATGCCCGGTTGAACCCGTCTTTCAGCCGCTGGCCCAGTTCGTTGATGGCGGCCACCTCTTCGGCCCCATACGCCTTCATCGTCGCCAAGCCCGCGGCCATGGTGACGTTGTTGGCGTTAAACGTGCCATTGTGCGGGACTGTCTGGGGGTGTGTCGGATCAAAGGGCGCCATGATATCCTGCCGTCCCCCAAACGCGCCCAGTGGCAGCCCACCCCCTATGAACTTGGCCACAGAGGTCAGATCGGGTGTCACGCCGACAGCGGACTGAACACCGCCTACATCGAGTCGCAATGTCAGAATCTCATCGAAAATCAGCAGAACGTCATAGGTATCCGCCAGCTGCCTGACGCCTTGCAGGTATCCTGGTTCAGGTTCGACGCCTCCGCCGGATCCGAGAACAGGTTCGAGGATGATGGCGGCGATCTCGTCGCTGTGCGCGCGCAAGATATCCTCCAGCGCGTCGAGATCATTGAATGGCACAACTTGCATCCCTTCCATCACCGCTGCGGGCACGCCCCTGGTGGGTAGCCGTCGTTGCGGCAGACCAACCTCTGCGGTGTCGGGCTTGACGTTTACCTGCACATAGTCATGCGAGCCATGGTAGCCGCCATCTATCTTGACGATGACGTCTTTGCCTGTAAAGGCACGCGCGGCGCGCATCGCCAGATGCGTTGCTTCGGTGCCGGAATTGCAATAGCGAACGCTCTCCAGACTGGGCACGCGGCCGCACAGCATTTCCGCGTGTTCAACGGTCACTTCGGCGGCGGAACCGAGGACGGTGCCCCTTGCCGCCTGCTCCTGGATTGCGCTGACCGTGGCGGGGTGGGCATGCCCATGGATCAGGGAGGTATAGTTGTTGAGGAGGTCTAAGTATCTGTTTTCATCGAGATCATAGAGATAGCACCCTTCGCCGCGCACCATGTATGCAGGATAGGGTGTGTAGTATGAGGATGCCCTGGTGTCTCCGCCGGGCAACGACCTTTTGGCGCGCGCGTCCCACTCGCCGGATGTTTGGGTGCGCTGCATGAACGTTTCGATGATGGTGTTGCCGGCATCCTGGTCTGCATTGGAACTCACAACAGGCCTCCATGTGGACGACGTTCAGGTTCCGATTTGATAGCGCATGGTGTTTGACAGACGGTTCAAGCGCCAAAGCCAACGATACGCCCTGTCTGACGCCTTGTTTCCTTCTCAGATATGGACGATAGAGACGAATGGGCCTTCACAGCCGGCTCCCGCGGTCCGGTCAATCGTGCCCATTGCGGGAAGGGCCGTCCAGGTTGTCGATGTGCACCGGCGGCAGTTCGTCGGCGGGGTCGAATCCGAAAACCTGACCGAAGAAGGCCAACTCCGTCTGGTGGACGCGGACGTTCGTCTCAAAGGAACGGAACCCGTGCGCCTCGCCTTCGAATTCGATATGCGCCACCGGCACACCGCGAGCGCGCAGGGCATCGGCAACAAAGCGGGACTGATTTGGCGGCACTACCTTGTCGTCCAGCCCTTGAAAGATGAGCAGCGGCACGTTGATTTCGCCGGCGCGGTGAATCGGTGAGCGCTCACGATAGAGAGCGGTCTGTTCGGGGTAAGGCCCGATCAGGGTACTGCAGTAGTGGGCTTCGAATTTGTGCGTTTCCTGGTCCCAGAATTCCAGGTCGCTGATACCGTAGAGACTTGAACCCGCCTTGAAGACGTCGCGGAAGGCAAGTGCGGCAAAGGTGGTGAAGCCCCCCGCGCTGCCGCCGCGCACGATGGTTCGCTCTCCATCCGCAAGCCCTTGTTGCACCA
Organism: Caldilineaceae bacterium; assembly: GCA_958295845.1. GTDB lineage: Bacteria > Chloroflexota > Anaerolineae > Caldilineales > Caldilineaceae > Bin5. The sequence continues at coordinate 116,973 of OY282376.1, read as the reverse complement.
GATAGCGTGCGCCATTGACGGCATCGTCGACGTCAACGACACCCCACGCTCCCCGCAGCCGGTTCCGATATTCGCGTCCGTAGCCGGCGCTGCCGCCGTAGTTGATTTCCAACACGGCAAACCCGCGGCTGGTGTAGAACTGCACGCCGACGTCCAGCGCATGTTTAATCGAGCCGGTCGGCCCGCCGTGCGCGATGACGATCAGGGGCGGCAGTTCACCTGCGGGCGCTTCAAATTCCGGGTTATGCGGCGGATGATAAAAGCCATGGGCCTGGAGGCCATTTTCGGTTGGGTAGGAGATGTGCGCGCCTGGAGAAATATAGGCCTCCGTGTTCGAATGCTTTATCGAACGTGCCAGGCAGGTATACTCGCCGCTGATCAGGTCCAACATAAACAGTGCACGCGGTGTGCTTGGCGTTCCAGCCACAACGAAAGCGTGTTCACCGACCACCTCCAGATGGACAATATAGGTGAATTCGGTGTTGAGCTCCTTTCGTGCACCTGTCTCCGTATCGATCTGGCCGAGATGCCACGTGCCATTCTGGTTGTAGGCGGCCAGAACGCTTGACGGCGTGAGAAAGCGGTACATCGTCTTACCGATATTCCAATAGGGATTGCCCAACTCGGCCGCCATTGGAGACACGGCTGCGATCTCGCCATCTTGCCAACGATAGAGGTTCCACCAGTTGGAGCGATCGGAGCAGAAGTACAGCTCTCCGCTGGGAGACCAGCGGGGATCAGTGACGCTCTCCTCCTGTTCCGGCACGATCTGCTGAATGTTGGTCAGGCTGCCATCCTCGTCCACATCCGCGGCCCAGAGGCTGCTGGAAAAGAAGGGCATGTTGGGATGATTCCAGGCGACCCAGGCCAGTTTACGGCCATCCTGGCTCAGAACGGGGAAAGCGATGAAGTCTGTCTGGTCGAACAGGACGGCGCCAGACTCGTCACCGTCGAGATTGACCGCAGCGAGGGTGTGTTTGGGTTCGCCTTTGGGCGTGTGATCTTCACGGATGCAGATCAGCCGGTTGCGCCTGTGGTCGATGACCAGGTCGGCGTAGCGCATATCACCTGCGGCGGTGATGGGCTGTGGAGACTCGCCTGGCAGGTGGCGATACAGGCGGTCGCCGGGGAAGTTCGAGAAGTAGATTACGCCGTCATTGACGGCGAAGCAGCTGCCGCCGTATTCGTAGACCCGCGTACGTGCATCGAAAGTCGCAGGCGTCAACTGCTCAATGTGTCCATCCCCTTGCAAGCGGGCGACGGTACTGCGGCCGCCCTGCTCGGGGAGACGCAAGAGTATGTATATATCTTCGCCGGCTGCATAGAGTTGGTTGATCCAATGCTGCGAACTGGCAGCCGCCATTTCGGCGCTGATTGGGGAATGCCAGCTCCCGTACGGCGCGCTTCTCTTTTGCACCATGCCTTCCGCTTGAGGTCGTTTAGCGGCCTTCGAAAACCGCTAAACGTTGGCAAGAACACGTCTTCTACAGAGATGCGGCTCAGATGAATGCCTGTATGTTCTGGTAATCAGGAACATCCCAGCGTCCAGGCATCGTGTTGACCAAACCGGACGACAAGGTTCGGAGTGAATGTCAGAATAGTAGCATATATTTTTGTGGCCTGCAATGCGCTGGAATTTAGTACGGACGCCAGAAGACAGTCAGAAAATCACCTCTATTTGAGGCTAAGCCGGGAGATATTCACCGGGGATGCGCGGGCGCGCGTACGCCCGGTCGGCGATGTTGCGGGCGTGGATTGTACCAGCGCGGCTGGCGCCGAAGAGGGCACAGCGCATCAGTTCAGTATCCGGTGGACAGTGATGAAGAGCGAAAAGTCAGGAGCGGGAAGTCAGAGTTACTCTCTGAAATCCAACCCTTTGGGGTCTTCGGTTCTGCCAGCCCAGGCTTCGGTGAACCGGAAGAGTCCTCGCCAGATCCTCTTCCAGAGTTGATCAGGCTGCTTAGAGCCGGTCTTTGGGAAGGCGAGACCGGCAGTTCCTTCGCCAACGATTGCCCTAAGCTGGTCAATGAGCAAGGCAGATCATTGACTATCGTTGCCCGCACCATACTGAACTGCGGCTGAATCGACAATCGCTTCCTTGAACAAAGGGTTAAGGCTTCTCTCGACGCCCTTATAGGTCAGCAGATGGGTTGACCGGTCAAGCGCTTCGCTCAACTCCCTTTCCATACGAGCCAGGTCCAATAACCCTACCTTCACGCCCGCGTCAAATTCCACGATAAGATCCAAGTCTTCCTCCGACGAGAAACTTTTTTGTAGAAGAGCCAGGCGACCGATTTGGTGGCGCTGACAAAAGTCGGCAACAACGTCTTTGGGAATCTCAATCTGTGCCTTCATTTGTGTACTCCTGAAAATCAGCCTGACCACGGAAGCGGCCCAAATGGTGCATGCGCTACCGCGTCGCTACTTGAGCGCAGCATAACGCGCGCCTGAAATCACGACTCTTTGCGACAACTGCGCAACTGAAAGACAGGCGTCTCACCTGCTTTCACGAGATTCACAGACTCCTGGCCCCGTTGGCGTTATCCCATAGTGGCGTTATCCCATAGTATAGCACCTAGTGGTCGCTGAATTCGAGATGTTCGCCGGGAATGCGCGAGCGCGCGTACTCTCGACCGGCGTCGCGGTTTGCCAGGACTTCGGGAATTTCGCCCTGCCAGTAGGCGGGGGGCTTGTCCCAAACCTCGTCGCGCCGCCGGTGCCAGGCCAGGATCAGCGTCCGGCGCTCATCGGTCAGGTTCTGGCGCGCCGAGTGCAGCAGACGGGCGTCGGCCAACACAAAGGAACGGGCGCGCACGCAGACGTCGACCTGGTCGGGATGGTCGCCGAACATGACCGGATGGTCCTCTTCGATGTAGCGCGCGCCCTGCTCGTGCGCCGGCACCAGCTCATCATGCAGCGTGATACGCTTGTGGTGCGTGCCGGGGATGACCTTGAGGCAGCCGTTCTCGACGCTGGTGTCGCTCAGATAGTAGGAGACGAAGATCTGCTGCGGCCAGGGCGTGACGCTTATCGGGTCGTCCCAGCTCGCCCAGTCCTGGTGCCAGTAGAGGGCCGGTTCGCCGGGATCCTTGGTGAGGATGATGATGCCGCCGGTGCTCTCAAAGTCGCCGAACCCCATTTCGTCGAGCGCCTGCCGCGCCGGCTGCCATTCCAGGAGCCTCTTGATGACGTCGTTCTCCTCACCGGTTACATTCACGTGCTGGCCCTGGTACCTCACGTCGGGCGGGGGCACGTGGGCGGCGATAAGGCGCTCCGATTCGTCGCGCAGTTCCTGCAGGAACTCTTCGGTCAGAATGTCGTCAACGAAGCAGAAGCCGTCCTGCAGCATCTGTTCCCGTTTTGCCAGGGCGATTTCGGGTTGCATTTCACTCTCCTGCCTGAAACTGTGGTGTCTGGTGACAAGTGGCTGGTGACAAGTGTATGTGCCGGTAAGGCCGCAATCGAGGAGCGGGAGGTGTTTTCTTTCCCCCCCTCCTTGTTAATGCCGTTATAGCCGCGCCGGGTCGAGCGCGCCGTCGCCGAAGATCAGCGAGTACTCATGGTTTTGGGAATCAACGGTGGAGGCATCCATGTAACAGACGCTGAAAGCGCGGCGGGCAATGGCGGTGCTGTTGACGCCGGAGCTGTGCGGAAGATAGTTGTGGAGCAGCACGGCTTCGCCGGCCTCCATTTCGAGCGGGATCGTTTCGGCTTCCGCCACCAGAGACTGGGCCTGATCATCTGTCATGAAGCCGGAGACGTGGCTGGGGTTGATCAGGGCATGATGGCGGCGGGGCGCAATGTGGACGCAGCCGTTGGCGACGGTGGCCGGATCGAGCGCGGTCCAGATCGTGATCTGCGGGTCGCGGTCGAAATAGGTCCAGCGGTCCTGGTGCCAGACGAGGTGGGTGCCGCCGGTGGTCTGCCCCGCTTGCCCGCCGCCATCCGCCGGGTCGGCCGCGGGCTTGTTCATGAACATGGCGCGCATACAGGTGACCGGCGAGTCTGCACCGTATACCATGCTGCAGATGTGGCGGAAGAGCGGCTTCTGCATATAGCGCAGGAAGAGCGGGTCGAACTCCAGATCCTGGATTTTGCGATAGTGGAGGGTAGCGCCTTTGTGCCCTTTCCCGCCAGGGCCGGGTGCATCGGTCTTGCCGGGGATGCGGTCCAGCTGCATCATCATACGGCTATAGTCGACCGGCGCGGTGCCGAGCATGATCCCGTCCATGCGCTGCTGCAGCGCCGCCAGTTCATCGTCGGTCAGACAGCGCCCCAGGCGCAGATAGCCTTCACGTTCATATTCCTGCCACTGGGCGTGGCTCAATTGTTCCTGCATTGAAATCTCTCCAGTCCTCTCGCGCGCATACGGCGCGGAGGCAGCGCATGACCGCTATGGCCAGTTGTTAGTCGACCTGGTAGCCTTCCAAGTCGCCGATGTTGTCGACCACCTTGGTCACGGCGTCCAGGACCTGCTCCATCTGGTCGGGACCGTTGGGGGCGGAGAGATGCGGCTGCAGGAAGTTGAACTCCTGGTCGACCAGTTTCTCGGTAACGGGCAGCGAGCCGATCGAGTAGTCCGCTTCACCGTCGTAATGGGGGCATTGGAAGGGGCAGCCGTGCCCGTACACGTTCTTCTCCTGGAAAATGGCGCGGTGGTGGATCGGCCCGGACGGCATCGGCTTGCCGCCGGGATGGAAGAGGAAGTTGGCGCTGTTGACGTAGGTGAGGGCGGTGACGCCTTCGGCATTGAGCGCCTTGACAAACGCCTCCCTGGGCACGCCCAGCTCCTCCTCGTTGTAGAGGCTGGAATACATGTGGTAGACGTGCTTATTCCCGGGCTCGACGTGGGGCGGCGTGATCCCCTTCACCTTGCTCAGCTCCTGGGTGAGGAGATCGCAGTTGGCGATGCGGGCATCGTTGGCCTCCTCAAATGTCTCCAGCGCCTCGTAGGCTACCGTCATCGCGTAGCGGTCGATACGGTGGTTGTCGCCGTAACCGCCGGTGGAGGCGTACTTGAGCAGCTCGGAGTTGGTGAGGATCGTGGAAAGCGTCGAAGGGTGCTGCCCCCCCAGGGCGCCGCGCTCGTAGTATTCGCGGCTGTTGGTCGTCATGACGCCGCCGCTGGTGGCGGCGATCGGCTTGCCGGCAAAGCTGAAACAGGTGATGTCGGCAAGGCCGCCGATGATCTGACCGTCCACCTGCGCGCCGGTGGCCTGCGCGGAGTCTTCGATAAGGACGATATCGTGTTCGCGGGCGATGGCGAGCAGCTCTTTCAGATCGACCGGATGGCCGTAGAGGTCGACGGCGATGATCGCCTTGGTGCGATGGGTGATCTTGCGGCGCACATCGTCCGGGTCGAGCGTGAAGGTCTTGGGATCGACGTCGGCGAAGATCGGCACCGCGTTATTGTGCATGATGCAGCTTACGCTGGCGATCCAGGTAAAGGAGGGAACGATAACCTCGTCACCTGGTCCGGCCTGCGCGGCCACGAGGGCCGAGTTCAGCGCCACCTGTCCGGACGAGACGGGCAGGGCGTATTCGACCTCCATCTTTTTGGCGAAGGCCTCGGAGAACTCCTCCCAGTCGGCGGCCTTGCCGCTTTCCCACATAGGTGAACGGTGGTGGCCGGCGGAATGGGGCTCGGTGGTGACGGCCTTCTCGCCGCCGAGTAGGGCTAACTTGCTCATCGTGCAACTCCTGACTGAATTGGTTCGCGGCTCGCGGCGAGTACGGTCTGGCTTGCACTGTCCACGATGCCACTGCGGTTGGACAGGGACTGGCGAATCGATTCCTATGCTTCCACCTTTGCAGACGCCCGGAATTCGGGGACGCAAAAGCGCTCGAGATTGGGTGGGCGTGCCGCCAATCATAGCATACAGCATTGGCAAGTCAACCTCTGAAATGAACAGGGGTACATCCCAGATTGGGGGTGGGAACAGATTGGGGGTGGGAACAGTCTGGCGGGGAGATTATGCCGGCGGTGGCTGGAATTGTTTGCCGGCACTTGGAGAGACATAGGCCAGGCCTTGGCCTTACCGGGAGGTCCGTAGATTAGGGGGGCACAGGGCAGGCACAAGGCCTGCACCTACAGGACCGGTTTGGGGGAATACCGTTGGCTAGACACCTTGCTCCAGACACCTTGCCGGGGAAGAATGAACACGGTGGCTAGCAAGGGCGGGGCGTTGCGGGGGCGCAGCCCCTGCACAAGGGAGGGCTGAAGGCCCGACCGCCCAAAGACTAAGGGAGAGTGAAGAGGATTGAGGAGTGAGTGAGACCGATTGGTCTGCCGGAGATTGGAACTGGAACTGACCTAGGCTTGGTTGCCGAAAGAGGTATACGAGAGCTCATCCCATTTTGGAATGCACCCACGTGTTACAGTGGTGTAGACAGAAAATGCGATCTTAATTATACTTACCAGCGTGTTCGCTTGGAGCAGTAACACATCATACAACCCCTTCAGCGGCAAAGGAGGGTCTATCCCAGCAAAAAAGGCGTCAATTCCTCTCACTCACCACGGTCAGATGACGATTGGGTGCGGACCGCACAGTTGCTAGCCGCACCGTTAACAGAGTTCAGACCGGATCAGACCGGATTCCACCTTCACATTTCTTCAGAAAGGAACGGAACGATGACAGACCGTGCAGTTTCTCGACGCGCATTTCTAAAGACTGTTGGTATCGCAACCGCCGGTGTAGGCCTTGCTGCCTGCCAGGCGCCGATGGCGCCGGCCGGCGATGGTGAAGCCGCGATGGGCGAACCCAAGGAGTTGGTTACGTATTGGGGCGGCTGGACGCCCACCCAGAGCATGGAACGTTCCGAAGACAACCCGCTGCCGCACAACAAGGTCCTTGAGGTGCTGGACGGGTACCAGGAGCAAAACCCCGACGTGAGCATCGAGTGGATCCGCGTTCCCCAGGGCATCAGCGGCCGTGAATGGACGATCGCGCAGCAGACGGCGGGGACGATTCCACACATCACCACACACCCGCACTGGCACATCAAGGACGATTTGGATAAGAACTGGTGGACAGAGTTGACGCCCTACTTCAACCAGCCGAACCCCTACATCCCGGCGGGCGACCCCGGCAGCGATAAGTGGGTCGATCAGTTCTACCCGATCCCGACCGGTGAAACGCTGATGCGCGACGGTTACTACAACATCGTCTTCGGCCTCATCACCACCTTCTTCTACTACAACGTCGACTGGTTCAACGATCTGGGCCTCGAAGCGCCCCAGAACTACGCCGAATTCCTCTCTGTCTGCAAAGCCTTCCGCGATGAAGGTATTGACGCCTATGGCGGCTGGACCGGCCCGGTTGACGATACCGACCACTGGTACCGCCTGCAGATGGGTGGGATGCTCATGGCCGGCGAGATCGAGCCGCAGGTCAACCCCGACCGCGGCACGGCCACCCGCGAGGAGGTTGCCTGCGCCGTCGAAAACGGCGTCTTCCACGCCCACCTGCCCCAGTACCGGGATTGGATGGAGCTGTGGAAAGAGAACGTGCAATACCGGCCTGCAGACTGGACCACCCGCGCCACCGACTCCCATTCACGCTTCCTGAACAAGATCGAGCCGATCATGGAAAACGGCACCTGGTCCTTCCCCCGCCTGCAATATGATCCACTGGTCGACTTCGAGTGGAGCACCTTCTTCGCACCGGTCGTGACCAAAGAGAGCAGCGCCTATGCCACCGACCCGCCGACGCCTGCCTGGCCGATTGGCGGTCCCGTGGGCGACCAGGTGGCAGTCGCCACCCGTTCCGAGAAGGACGGCGTGATCGATGCCGCGATCGACCTGATGCGCTGGATTTCGGTGCCGGACAACCTGTACACGATCCAGTCCGAGATCGGCACCACCATGCCCAATGTCAAGAACGTGCCGGTCGACCCCCGCTTCGGCGATGCGTTTGCACTGCTGACGGAGCAGATTGGTGAGTCGCAGATGTTCGTGTACGAAGTGGTGACGATGGACGGGGAGTCAGCGGAGCAGACCGGCCAGGCCTGGCGCTCCTATATGCTGGATCAGATGGACCTGGACACCGCCCTGAACATCATTCAGGAGTCATTCGACGCCTACGCGGACCGCTTCATCGAGGTAGAAGGATTGGAGTGTTAGAAGCGAGGAGTGAGTGAAGAGGAGTGGGAGGTGATTACATACCTCTCACTCCTTTATTCCTCTTTGGAACGCTTTGATGAACACCGCACTTTCCGCACGGCAGGTCGAATTCTACCAGGAAAACGGTTATCTCGCCGTTGGTGACCTGTTGGACGGGAAGGAGTTGGAGAGATGGCGCGCCGCGCTGGCCGACGGCATGGCGCGTCACTTCAGAATCAACGGGCGCCACAATCAGGGCCGCGACGATTACTATGAAGGTGTCTTCGTACAGTGCGTAAATCTGTGGAAGACGAGTGAGGAAATCAAGGCGCTGGTGACAGACCGGAGGCTGGGGCGGCTGGCGGCAGAGTTGGCTGGCGTGGACGGCATCCGCCTGTACCACGACCATGCGCTGGTGAAGGAGCCTTGGGCGCACCCAACCAACTGGCACGTGGACAACGCGATGGACCCCTTCCATTCGCGGCAGTCGATTATGTTGTGGATTGCGCTCGACGACGCCACGCTGCAGAACGGCTGCATGTATTTTCTGCCGGGCACGCACAAAAGCAGCCGCCATGATGTGACCGGCAACCTGAACGAAGCGAAGATCGACGGCCTGCTGGAGGCGTATCCCGAGTGGAGGGAGATCGAGCCGGCCGCGGTGGAGGTGAAGGCGGGGGACGGCGTCTTCATCAATGGGATGATCGCCCATGCGGCCGGCCCCAACATGACGACCCGTTCACGGCGGGCGCTTTCGATGCTGTTCATGCCCGAAGGCGCGGTCTACAACGGCCGGCCGGCTGCGCTGCCGGCGGAAGTTGCCGAGCGGCTGCGCGTGGGTGAAGTAATTGCTGACGAAGAACATCTGCCTTTGATCTATTCAAATGGCTAGCGGTTGGTGAAGTTCACCAGCCTCTTTCCCCTGGTTACTGAAGCTTAAGGATGCGCTGATGGCTGTAAAAGAGATGCCCGCCCTGTCCAATACTGCGTCCCAGGCCGTGGACATACAGGAACGCAGAAAGCCGCTCGGAAGACGTATCTACGAAGGGCGCGTCGCCTACACGATGCTCGCGCCCACCTTCGTCTTTCTCCTCGTCTTCATGTATTATCCCGCCCTCTTAGGGCTGTACAGATCGGTGTACAAGTGGGCGCCGGGCCTGTCCGCGGATTTTGTGGGGTTGGGCAACTTTATCCAACTCTTCACCAAAGACCGGGTATTTCTGAACTCGATGGACCACATGCTGCAACTGGCGGCCTGGTATGTTGTCTCCACGGTTGGCGTGTCTCTTTTTATCGCTGTTCTGATTCACCGGCTGCGGGGCGGGAGGACGCAGTATACGTTTCGATTGGGGATGATTCTGCCGGTGGTCATTCCTGCGATCGTGCCGCTGATGCTGTGGAAGTTCATCTACGATGTCAAGGTCGGCCCGCTGAATGCGATTCTGATATGGGCAGGTTTGGAGGATTGGACGCGGGCGTGGCTATCGGACCCGAATGTGGCGCTGTATGCGGTGATGCTGCGCAATTTCCCATGGGTGGACGGGGTAGCGATATTGATATTGCTGGCGGGCTTGCAGGCGATCCCTTACGAGATCGTGGAAAGCGCGATGATCGACGGGGCCACAGAGATGCGGCGCTTCTGGTCGATCGAGCTGCCGCTGATCGCCGGGCAGATCAAGCTGATTTCGGTGCTGACGATCATGTGGGGTGTGCAGGAGTTTACCGCCGTCTTTGCGATGACACAGGGCGGGCCGATCAACAGCACGATGGTGCCGGGAATGTGGATGTTCTTCAACGCGTTCCGCATCAACAAGATGGGCTACGCTTCCGCCATCGGCGTCGTCTTGTTCCTCCTCACGCTTGTGCTGACAATGATCAATTTGAAGTACATTACGACTGAGGAGTATTAAAGGCAGTTTTTAGTTGTCAGTTTCTAGTTTTTAGTAACACCCGCTGGGACATGAATAGAACGAAAAACTCGAAACGATAATCTGCAGTTGGGAGTTAATGCGATGAGTGCGGCGGTGAGGGGGACGAGAGAACAGTACAGGCGGACCAGAAGCGAGCAGGTGGGCGTGTTTCTGCGCGGGGACTGGTGGCGGATTGTGTTATTGGGTCTGTTCCTGGTGGGAGGGATTGCGCCGCTGGTGATGGCCTTCCTGATTTCGCTGAAGACGATCCCGCAGTTTGCCCGGCAGCCGTTTGCGCTGACTTTCCCGCTGCACTGGGAGAATTACGGGTTTGCCTTTGAGATCGTGCTGGAGTTCCTCAAGAACAGTATGATCATTAGCGGCGTGACAGTTGTGGGCGTCCTGTTGCTGGCGTCGCTGTCGGCCTATGCGTTCGGCATTCTGGAGTTCCCGGGGCGGCAGGTGCTGTTCTACCTGGTGCTGTCGCTGATGATGGTGCCTTCGGCGATGACGCTGATCCCGTCATTTGTGCTGGTGAAAGATCTCGGCCTGATGAATACGTATTGGGCTATGATCCTGCCGTGGATCGCGAGCGGGCAGGTCTTTGCCATGTTTATCCTGCGCACCTTTTTTGAAAGCCTGCCGAAGGAGCTGTTCGACGCGGCGCGCATTGACGGCGCCAGCGAGTGGCAGGGCTACTGGCGGATTGCGCTGCCGCTGAGCAAGTCGATGCTGGGCGTGGCCGCGATTCTCAACATTCTGGGTACGTGGAACAATCTGATCTGGCCCTACCTGACTGTCCAGAAGCAGGCGCTTCTGCCTTTGACACCGGGTTTGTGGGCCTATCAGACGGAGTACTTTACACGCTACGGGCTGACAATGGCGGGGCTGTTGCTCGGCTCGATCCCCTTGGTAATCCTCTTCGTCTTCACCAGCCGCTGGTTTGTGGCCGGACTGACTTCAGGCGCGATTAAGGTCTGATTCGCTCGACGCGAAATTCCAATCAGCTTTGCCGCTTCGGGCGACCGGGCTTAGAATGAGCAGCACAAGGACACGCCAGGGTCGTCATTCCTATGTCTCTGGCGCCGGTTCCCCGAAGCACAGGATGGCGAAACTGGAGAACAGGGACTTCCCCGTATGCTGACTGAAAAGCAGCCTGTCGGTCACGCACGCCGGCAGTATATAGACGAAGCAGCGCCGAAGAGCGAAGATCTCCAGATTCGCGTTGAAGAAGTACGCCCCGACGTGTTCAGGCAGGTGATCCTCTACGTTCTCGACAGGGTCGAGGGCAAACCGAACATCGGCGAAGCCGTTCTGCATAACCTCCTCTATTTCATCGACTTCGACTACTACGAGAAGTTCGAAGAGAACCTGATGGGTGAGACCTACATCAAGAACGGCTACGGTCCGACGTCGGTCAATCTAACCCGGATTCTGCACTGCATGGAAGAGGAAGGGGTAATCCAAAAGACGGAGCAGGTCTACCACAACTACAGCCAGAACAGATACCTTCCAACCGGACGTTCTGATACCGATTTGTTGCGCGCACGTGACATCGAACACATCGATCAGGTGTTGGCTCGCCTATCCGACATGAACGCTGCCGAACTATCCGAGTATTTGCACAATGACATCCCCTGGAAATGTGCTCGCTACGGTAAACCGATTCCTTACGAGACTGTTTTCTATCGAGATGACAGTTACTCCGTAAGCGAATCGGACGATGCACTAAAGCGAACTACGTGAATTTTAGCGAGAACGCAGAAGACTCTCCAGAAAGTACAGGTCACTCCCCACAAATTTGCAGTTGTTTCGAGAAGTGATCGCGGCTGTACCACCAACGCCCTCCAGGCGCGTCAGTATCCTCACGCAGACCGAGTCCCTGTTAATCATCAAAGCCCGCCTGGCCTGCAAGTATCTGCCCAACAGTTCGCTGCGCGTCATCTACGCCTATTTCATCCATGAACGCCGCCTTGACTTCATCGAGCTCTACTTCAAGGGAAACAAAGAGCGAGAGGACGGCGCACGGATTGACAGGTATCTGCGAGAGCGTCAGGATGAAGAGTAGCCGCAAGTGCAACTGGACCCTCAAGCTCAGGCACACCCTCAAGCATCTTCTGCATACGGTTTGACCCGTCACAGCCTGCGGTTACAATGATGGGCGTCTGTCTGAATAACATTCAGCTGTCCATACCTCTTACAGGCGTTCCGGTCTTTGACTTGCATCGCAAATCCCGTATGAAGCCCCGCTCCTCCGCAATCGCCCATCAGTTGTAACAGAGGAGCCTCTCCCGCTCCGACAAAACCAAAACCTCATAGCTAAGAACTCCCAAAAATGACCACTCCATCCTACGCCTCCCTGCTGCAACTCTTCCACCAGCCGCCCCTCGACTACAGTGACTTCGTCACCTGGTTCTGGGAGACGGGAGAGCTGGACAAGGAGCGCCTGACCTGGCAGCTGGAGGAGTTGAAGAAGAAAAGCGTTGGCGGAACGTGGTACTATCCGCGCTATCTCGACGGCGAGCGGTACGGGACGCAGCCGGCCTATTTCAGCGAAGAATGGTGGGAGTTCTTCCGGCATTCCGTGGCTGAACACGAGCGTCTTGGGTTGGAAGCGTGGTTTTCCGGCTGGGAAGGGCGTGAGTACTGGCAGGACCTTCTGCGCGCCGAGCGCGCCACGCGACCGGAGCTGGAGGGCCGCCGCTTGGCCATCCACGAGAAGCGCTCGAACGCAAGCGGCGCGATGCAGCTCGATGTACCGCCAGAGGAGACGGTTCTGACGGCGGCGGTATACCGCTTTGACGGGGAACGGTTGGATCCGGCATCGTACCAGGATCTCAGTGCGGCTGTGCGAGGTCAACGGATTCACTGGATGGCGCCGGAGGCCGGCTGGCTGCTGACGGTGGTCGCCAGCCAGCCCCACGATCTCGACTACCTCAACCCCCATGTCGCCGCGCGCTATCTCGAAATCTACTGGCAGGAACACGAAGAGCGGCTGCGCGAATTTGTACCCGGCACCCTCTCCCTCTACGGGCAGGATGAGCTCTATGTGCTCAACGGCAACATCCTCTACGCACCGAACCTGATAGAGCGGTTCAAGGCGGAGAAGGGGTATGATCCCGCGCCCTGGCTGGTCGGCCTCTTCCACGACATCGGCGCCTTCACCGACAAGATCCGCTGCGACTACTACGAGGTGATGTCAGCATTGCTGGAGAAGAACCTCTACCGGCCGCTGTGCGAATGGCACGAAGAGCGGGGAATGCGATACGGCACGATCGCCACCTGGGGCCGCCAGGATATGCTGGGGCAGACATGGCATTACGGCGATTTTTTCCGCCTGATGCGCTGGTTCCACGTCACCGGCAACGAGGACCCCGGCGCCAGCCTGCCCGGAGAGCGCTGTTTCATCGACGCCAAGCTGTCCAGCTCGATCCTGCACATTTACGCGCGCGAGCGGGCGTCAATGTGCGTCTACTGGGGGGCGGGTTGGGGTATGACCCAGGAGCAGAACCTTGCCTGGACGAATGAGAACTATGCCTACGGGCTGAATCTGTACAATCAGCACGGCGGGCTATACAACACGCTGGGCGGCTGGTACGAATGGGTGCCGCCGTCGATTCACTGGCGCCAGCCCTACTGGGAACACTGGCAGAACTTTGTGGACTACGTTTCGCGCCTGAGCGCGGTGATGAGCCAGGGAACGCACGTGGCCGACGTGGCGCTGCTCTACCCGCTGACGACCGTTCACGCCAACTGGCTGCGGGGGGACTCGTTCACGAGCGCGGCCGACGACTGCGCGATGACCACCTTTTCGCTCGGCCGCCAGATTTACGAGAACGGGATCGATTTCGATTTTGTCGACGACAATTTGCTGAGCCAGGCCATAGTGCGCGACGGGACGTTGGAGATAGCCGGAATCCAGTTCCGGGCCGTGCTCCTGCCGCCGATGACGACGATCCGCCGCCAGACCCTGGCGAAGCTCCGAGAGTTCTATGACGGCGGCGGTACGGTTGTAGCCTTCCGTCGGCTGCCGGGCGCATCGCAGGAGCATGGCCGTGATGATCCTGAAGTGCGCGCCCTGTTGCGGCACATCTTCGGCATCGCGTCCAGCGAGGAGGCCGCCCACCGTTCGGAGGCGCATAGCCAGGCGCTGGGCAGTATTTGGAGGCAGAGCAACGAACACGGCGGCCAAGGCATCTTCCTGCCCGCCCAGGAGACGGCGCGCACACCCCACGCGGCGCAGCGGGGGGTTGATGTCGCGGCCGTAATCTCAGAAGCGATCGACCGCGATGTAATCGCTTCAGAGAAGAACATCTTCCACACGCATCAGCGGATCGGCGAGCTGGACGTCTACTTCCTCTACAATGTCGAATCGGAGCGAAGAGAGCTGACCTTCATCCTGCGCGTGCAGGGCGAACCGGAGATCTGGGACTGCAGTAGCGGCGAGGTGTTGCCCCATCATCGCTTCTTTTGCACCGATGACAGGACGACGGTGCGGCTGACGATGGAGGCCAACCAGGGCATCGTCCTGGTTTTGCGCCCGCCCGGAGGCAGACCGGCTGTGACTGCGGACAATCTGGGGACGGTCACGCATGTGGAAGCGTCCGGCGATAGCGTTGCGGTGCAGGGTACTGTCGACGACGGGGGTCTCAAGTCGGTTCGCGTGCGCCATGCCGGGCGCGAGTACCGCGCCAGCGCCCGTTTCGATCCGGCGCCGGCCCCGCTGCACCTGACAGGCGACTGGTCGTTCCGGTTGACGCCGACGATGGACAACCGCTGGGGCGATTTCCGCGAGCCGGCAAGCGACGAACACATCGCCGCGGAGGCGCGACAGTTCCGCTACCGGGAGGAGGAGACGCCGGGCGTTGCGCAGGGCTGGCACAGCCGCGACTATGACGATGGCAGCTGGCCTGTTTTCTCCTATACCTTTGGCCCCTACTGGCGGGCCAGCGGCGCATTAAAACGCGGGCAGGTCCCGCCGGAGTTGGACGCCGGCGGAATGGACTGGGAGACTGTCTGTTATTCGCAGGAATTCGGGCAGCCGGGCACCGACGTATGGGGCGGCAGTCACGGGGTCGGGGATTCGTTTCTGTGTCTCGACGTTGCCGACGAGGATGAGGAGCGCGTGCGTTACCTCTGCACGCATGTGCGGGCGCCGCGGGCTGGCCGCTGGGTCCTGCACCTGGGGGCAGACAGCGGAGAGGTCGAGCAGGCCTGGCTGAATGGGGAGGCTCTGCTGCCGGTCGAATCCGAAGAGCCGGTTGAGGAGCCGATAGAGGTCGACTTACAGGAGGGGTTGAACCTGCTCCTACTCGCTTGCGTGCAGCCGCCCGCCCAGCCGTTGCGGGCGTATGCAGCCCTGCTGGATCCGTCGACGACGCCGGTACGAGATCGTGCGGCGGCGCGGCTGACCTGGTTCGCCGAGCCTTCCGAACTGGGGTATGAGATCACGCCGCACAAGGAGAGACGCGTCGGCTGGTACAGGTGCGAAGCGCCGGCGGGGACGCATACGCTGCATCTGGATGTGGATGCCGAGGGCGTTCAGGTCTGGGTCAACGGCGTGGAAGCGGCGATTCAGGATGGCCAGGTCCGGCTGAATGCGCCGGTGGCAGATGTCTCGCAGTTGGCTTTGCGCGTCGAACAGAAGGCCGGTGTCTACGCCGGCGCGGCCATCCGCCAGCCAGTTCGCTTCGAATGCGCTGACGCGTCGCTGCCGTTGGGCGATTGGAGCCAGTACGCGTTGGAAAGTTACTCCGGCGGCGCTGTTTACAAGAAGAGATTCACTCTGACGTCTGAGCAGTTGCAGGGGGAGGTAATCCTCGACCTGGGCGCGGTGAACACCACCGCGGAGGTGACTGTCAACGGGCAGAGTGTGGGCGTCAAGTTGGCGCGTCCCTACCGCTTCGATATCACAGACCAGGTGCGCGAGGGTGACAACGAGTTGGAAGTGCTGGTCTACAATACGTTGGCCAACTATTTCAGCACGGGACCCTATGAGTCCGAGTTTGTCTTTGCGGGGCAGACAGTCTCGGGGCTGCTTGGCCCGGTTACGGTCAGTTTTCCGATGCAGACAACGCTGACGGCGAGGCCAGTGGTTAACGGCAGTTTTTAACTGCGGTTTTTAGTAGTCAGTTTCGAGTTTTTGGTGACACACCGTTCTCACGTGTCCGCCTTCCGCCTTGTTGTTAAGGACTACGGCCTGGAACTCAGAAATTCCACAAGGAAAGAGCCATGAAGATCCGCACAGTTCAAGCATTCGCGCTCGCCTATCCTGAACCCCATTACAAGGGCATTGAACGCTACATCACCCTGGCGCGGGTCGAGGCCGATGACGGCACGGTCGGTTGGGGCGAGTGTATCTCCCAGTTTCGCGAGGCTGCGCTGGCGACGAAGTTGATCATCGAGCAGGGGCTGGCGCCGCTGCTGATCGGCGAAGACGCCCGCGATGTGGAGCGCGCCTGGCACAAAATGCTGGCCCATGTCTGGTGGTATGGCCCCGAAGGGATTGCGGCCTTTGGCGTGAGCGCGATCGATATGGCCCTGTGGGATCTGAAGGGCAAGGCGTTGGGGCTGCCGGTCTGCCAGCTTCTGGGGGGCAAGCTGCATGACAAGGTGGTGGCGATGGCCTCGTTCATCTTCGACATGGAAGACCTGGACTGGACGTTGAACGAGTTCCGCTGGATGGTGGAGCAGGGCTACCATTACGTCAAGGCAGGGTGGGGCATGCATCCGGACGCGGTCTTCGGGCAGGACGCCGCACGCGATATCGAGTACGTACGCCGCATCCGCGAGGTGATCGGCGATGACCGCGAGCTGATCGTGGATACGCCCGGCGCGCGCAATCTGTGGGACGTGCCCACGGCAATCCAGCGCTTCCGCCAGCTGGAGCCGTACCGCCTGCGCTGGATCGAGCAGCCGCTCCTGCCGCGCGACCTGGAGGGACATGCCCGGCTGCGGGCCGCGGTGGCGACGCCGATAGGCACCGGTGAGGATGAGTGGGATGTCGAGAGCTACGGACGCCTGATCCGCAGCGGCGGCGTCGATGTGGTCCAGATCGACCCGGGCCGCAGCCACGGCATCACCGGCTCTCGCGAGGTGATCCGGCTGCTGGAGGTGGAGAATCTGCAGTTCAGCCTGCACACGTGGAGCAGCGCGCTCAACACCGCGGCCAGCGTCCATCTGCTGGCCATCTCCGACCACGGCGTCAGCATGGACCTCAAACCGCATGAATCGCCGATGCAGCATGAGCTGGTCAGCGACCCCTGGGTGCAGGAAGGGGGTTATCTGGCCGTGCGCGACGCGCCTGGGCTGGGTGTACACGTGCGCGAAGAGATAGTGCGCAAGTACTCATTTGAGTGAGAACGGCAGTGGGTAGGAGATAGTGGTGAGCAACCGGCAATGTACGTTCGCTGCTCGGAGGCTGCCGATCGTTTTGAGGAGGGGAGACCGTGTCAAATAGTCAGACTTCCCCGCGCCGGGCGCTGATCACCGGTGGGGCGAGCGGATTCGGGCTGGGGATTGCGGAGGCCATGCTGGCACGCGGCGCGCAGGTCGCGATTGGGGACATCGATCCCGAACGACTGCAAGATGCTGAACGCGGCCTGGACAGCGACAATCTGCTGGTCATCGAGCTGGATGTGACGTCGCCGAAGTCGACCGCGGCCGCGGTGGCGGCCTGCGAGGAACGTTTCGGCGGCCTGGACACGCTGGTCAACTCGGCCGGTGTCATCGCCTTCAACCCGCTGGAGGAGATCAGCGAGGCTGAGTGGGACTGGGTGCTGGATGTAGACCTTAAGGGCACCTTTCTCTGCTGCCAGGCAGCCGCGGCGTTGTTGTGCGCCAGCGGCCGCGGCCGCATCGTCAACATCGGTTCCGACGCGGCCAAGGTGGGGTTCCCGCTGTTGGCCCACTACTGTGCGGCCAAGTTCGGGGTTGTTGGCCTGACCAAGGTGCTGGCGGGCGAACTGGCGCCGCGCCAGGTTACGGTCAACTGCGTCTGCCCGGTCGGCGTATCGGGCACCGGTATGGGACAGGCGATTCTCGAACTGAAGACGGAGGCCACCGGCATGCAGCCGCAGGAGATCCTGGCAGCCACAGCCGCCGACATTCCCTTGCAGCGCAACCCGACCGTGCAGGATATCGTGAATGCGGTGCTCTTCTTCATCTCCGACGAAGCCGCTTTCCTGACCGGGTCGGCGCTAGACGTCGACGGCGGCATGCTGAGCACGATTCCGGTGCCCGGCATGGAGGTGTGAAGTCGCATTGGCTGTTGATGTTTCTGACCACTGAAAACTGAAAACTGAGGTCTGCGATGGAACGGGTTGCTTTTGTCATGCACGTCAAGGAGGGGGAGGAGGAAGAGTACCGGCGGCGCCACCGGGAGGTCTGGCCTGCTGTGCTGGCCGACCTGGAGCAGGCGGGCGTGCGCAGCATGAGCATCTTCATGGTGGACCGGCAGCTGTTCCTGTACATGGAGGCGGAGAATTACGCCGAGGCGGTCCGTATCCTGGCGGAAAGTCCCGAGTCGGTGCGCTGGGAGGAGTACATGGCGCCGATCATGGAGGACGAGAGCGGAGATGACTACGATCCGTATGACGCTTATCCTGATGGGTGGCCGGAGGTGTTCCACTGGCAGATTGGCTGATGGTGGGGAGGGGCGCGATACTGTCTCCAGGGAGGTCATAACATGACAGTCGATCAAGATCATGATAGTCAATTGATGATAAAATGGTCCCGATCCATCGGTTGCTCTCCTCTCTATGAATAATTTTTGGCCTATCTCTCTTCTAAAGGAAGAGCGCCGATGGATCATCCCTTCAAAAGTCGCACATTAGGTTTCGAAGTATCTTGCTGTGTTCAACGCTTTTCAACTTCCCGGCGAGAAAGCCATGCTTACTGATCAACAACGAATGTGCTGGTGTTACGCAGTCGTTGTTGATCCGCGAAGGGCCGCGAAAGACCACCAAGAACGGCAAGGTTTTTCTTCGTGAACTCTTGGTCGAGCTTGCGTTTGATGTGACACATGTTTTCCGCTGAGGCAAACCAGATGTCATTGAGCAGATAGCGGAAGGGAATTATGATCGCCCGGGGGCGATTCACTATATCCTGCCCACTGGCTGGAAAACCACGGCGGCAGCCCGCTCCGGCAACAATGGATTGAACGCCCGGAGGAACTTGGCTTGCTGGACTCGCCTGTCGCTGCCGCCGATTGACGATGGCGGGACATGCCATGGGAATGCGAATCCTCGCACAAAAGGAAGGAGCGCTGTGAACAGTCTGGACGGAAAGATTGCCTTTGTGACCGGCGGCGGTTCCGGCATTGGCCGAGCTACGGCCCTTGCCTTCGCTGACCGCGGGGCCAAGCTGGTCGTCGCTGATGTGGATATTGACGGCGGCCAGGAGACGCTGCGGCTGATCGAACTCTCAGGCGGAGAGGCGGTCTTCGTCTCCTGCGATGTAGGTGAGGCGTCCTCGGTGGAGGCGGCTATCGATCGCTGTGTGGAGGTGTTTGGACGTTTGGACTGCGCCTTCAACAATGCCGGCATCCTCGGCGATATGTCCCTGACCGCCGACTGCACGGAAGAGAATTTCGACCGCATTATGCGGGTCAATCTGAAGGGTGTCTGGCTTTCAATGAAGTACGAGATCCCGCAGATGCTGCGGCAGGGCGGGGGCGTCATCGTCAACGCGGCCTCCAATGCAGGCATGACCGGCACGCCCGAGCTCGCCGTCTATAGCGCGACCAAGGGCGGCGTCGTGCAGTTGACGCGCTCCGCCGCGCTGGAGTATGCCCGCTCCAACATCCGCATAAACGCTGTTTGTCCCGGCCTGATTTCCACGCCGATGGTTGCACAACAGGCGGTCGACTACCCGGACGCTGTTGCCAATTTTACCGAGTTGGAGCCAATCGGGCGCATGGGAAGGCCGGAGGAGATTGCCGAGGCCGTCGTGTGGCTCTGTTCCGACGCCGCGTCGTTTGTTACTGGGCACCCGATGGCCGTTGATGGCGGCATTCTGGCCTAGGCGCCGAGCATCGGCTTATGGAGGAGGCTTCATTTGTGTTTAGAGAGGCAACGTTGGCGGATAAGGTAACACTGGTTACGGGAGCGGGTTCCGGGATTGGCCGGGCTTCGGCGCTGGCCTTCGCGCAGGCGCGGGCCAAAGTTGTCGCGTGTGACGTGGACGGCAAGGGCGGCCTTGAGACGGTGCGCCTCATCCGTGAAGCCGGCGGCGAAGCGCTCTTTGTACAGGCCGATGTGTCCAAGTCGAGCGAGGTCGAAAAGATGGTTCGCCTGACCGTCGCCGAATACGGTCGGTTGGATGTCGCCCACAACAACGCCGGCGTCGAACCGGCCAATGCATCCATTTTGGACAGCAGCGAGGAGGATTGGGACCGGGTCATCGACATCAATCTCAAGGGCGTGTGGCTGAGTATGAAGCACGAGATCCCGGCAATGCTTGAGCATGGCGGAGGCTCGATCGTCAATACTTCTTCGACCGTCGGACATCTGGGTCAAAGCAATATGGCTTCCTATGTGGCGAGCAAACACGGCGTGATCGGGTTGACCAGGGCGGTCGCGCTCGAATTTGTCGACGCCGGCATTCGCGTGAACGCCGTATGCCCCGCCGTCGTGGCCACCTCCATGTTCGAACGTTTCACGCGCGGTGACGCTCAGGTGGCATCGACGCTGATCTCCAGCCTGCCGATGAAGCGGCTGATCAGACCGCAAGAGGTCGCCGACTCTGTACTGTGGCTCAGTTCGGACAAGGCAGCCTATCTGAACGGCCATGCCCTCGTGCTCGATGGCGGCCTCAGCATCCAATAGGAGGAACACGGAGAAGCGGCGCGCCGCTCTTCCCCCCAACTCATGATCAATATCAAGCGACTGGGCCATGTCGCCATCACCGTCCCCAATGTCGGGGAGACTGTCGACTTCTACGAACAAATTGTTGGCCTGGAAGTCTCCGAACGCGGCGGCGGCGCGGTCTTCCTGCGTTGCAATGCTGAACATCACTGCCTGGCCATCTATCCGGGCGAGGAGAGAAAGCTGCACCATCTGGGCTTGGAAGTCACGGACGGCGATGCGCTGGAAGCCGCCCGGGACGCCCTGGCGCAGCGCGGCTTCCATCCGCACGAGAGGGCGTACGCTGAGCCGGGCCACGGCGAAGCCCTTTGCTATTTGGACGTCGACGGGAACCGGATCGAGCTTTATGAAGGCATGATGAGCCTCGATCAGCCCCTCCAGCCGCGTGAAATCCGCCCGCTCAGGTTCGGCCATATCACGCTGCAAAGCATCGAACTCAATCGCGCGGCGGCTTTCTATACCGACGCGCTTGGCTTTCGCGTGTCGGATACTGCCGAAGATGCCGTGATATGGCTGCGCTGCAACCAGGATCATCACGGGATCGCGCTCCTCAATGCCGGGCACGCCAAGGTGAACCACTATGCCTACGACCTGGCCGACTGGAACGATGTAAAGCGCATGTGCGATCATCTCTGGCGCAACGACGTGCCCATCATCTACGGGCCAAGCCGGCACGGTCCCGGCCATAATATCTTCATCTATGTGCCCGATCCCGCCGGCAATGTCATCGAACTGACGACGGAACTGGACCAAATCTGGGACGAGGAGAGATACGTGCCGCTGGACTGGCCGAACGAGCCGCGCACGGTGGATGTATGGCGCGGTCTGCCCGCCCCCCCCAATCTCCTGGCCGGGGACGGGCGTGATTTCGATGACTGGACAGCGGGCTCGCCCATAATCGGCGCAGGCTGGCATGTCTTGCAGGCGGGCGATTTCACGGCCCTGGATCCGGCGGCAACGCTCACCACTCCGACCCGTGAGCGGCCCGAATTCAAAATTGATATCCCGCGTTTTACGATCGCATTCGACAATCCTCTTGACCATGTCAAGGCGATTGTCACCGCCGACCGACGTTTTGCCACTGGCAACGGTCTTTCTGTGGCGGTGGACATGGCCGTCGATGTGCATGGAACGGAGGGCAATCCCTTCGCGGCCGACCCGGACGACCCCCGTTTGGGGTGCGCCGCCATCGCCCTGATCGACGATTCGACCGGTATGGTCATAAACTTCGAAATATCCAATCGCCGCGTCATGGCGCTGCGCGAGCTGTTCGTCGTTACGGCGCCAGGCGGCGTCGGCTCCGTCCTGCCGATGGCGGAGCCGACGCTGACCGACTTGGAAATCGAGCCGGGATCCTGGCATCGCTACGAGATCCGCTACGATCCCGGCGAGGACAGCGTGCTGACGCCCGGCCCTGATCGCGCCGAGTGGTACGTGGACGGGGAGCTAGTCCATCAGATAGAGTGGGTAGCGACGGTCGACCCGCCGGCAGCGCCGGTGATCAAGCCGATTCGCTTTTCGGTGAATATGGCGATCTTCACACTGCTGGACGATCTTCCGGATGGTCGCGGCGGCATCTTGCCTGGTCTGGACCCGGAGTACAGGCAAACGATTTTCGGCCAGGGCGTCACTGGCCGCTGGCGTAATCTACAGGTGAGCCAAGCCGGCGAACAACAGCATCTTCGCACCTGAAGGCCGCCGAAAGGGGAGAGCAGCCCCGTATCTCATCCGACTGTTCGTTGTCGTCGAACCATGCCAGGAGGGCGTTCTGATGTCTACCAGGATCGCGTTGGGCAACGCATCGTATGGCTTTCGCGAGTACACCGTACCCGAGTTCTTCGCGGCCTCGCGTGAAATCGGACTGACGTTGGTCGAAATCGACTGCGGCTGGCTTGAAGAGGAGTCCCGCAACAAGATCGCAGTCGATGCCACCCCCCAGGAGTTGGACGCTGTGCGGCGCATGGCGGCGAATGCCGGGGTCGAAATCGCCGCTCTCGGCGGCGGGGCGGTGGTCGGGCTGTACGGGGATGTGGCCGAAGATCGCTGCGACGAACTGACTAAGGTGATCGACCATGCTGACGCGCTCGACGCGCGTGTGGTGCGGGTCTTCACCGAGCATGACTTTACACACTCCAAACACTATGTGCTGCCGGCAGAGCGGGTGACGGACGCCCTGTACGAGACGCTCAGCGCGGCCTTCAACCGGCTCGGCAGCTACGCTCAGGCGAAAAATGTGTCATTGGCGATTGAGAATCACGGAGGCACATCGGCCACGGGCGCGCGGCTCAAACGGCTGCTGGATATGGTTCCATACAAATCGGTGGGCGTTACTTACGATCCGGCCAACTATGCCTATGGTGGTGAAGATCCCTACGAAGCCCTGCTCGCTATCCAGGACAGGGTGGTCTATACGCACTGGAAAGATGTTGCCCGTCTGGCCTCCGGTGTGGAGTATCGCGCATTTGGAGAGGGCGACATCGACTGGCCGCCGATCATCCGCACGCTGCTCGATTCGTTCGACGGCGTCTGGGCGGTCGAGTACGAGCGTAAAGTTGACAGCACGTTGGAGACGTTGAAGGTCGGTTCACGTCAAAGCCGGGACAATCTCCTTGCCGCCATCGAGCAAATTCAAACCGCCTGACCGCTCTCGCCGCCATTCCCTCGATTCCACGCCTGTTTACGACAGCATACGTTCCACCGGCTGCAACAGGCCGTTCTGGAATCCGCCGTCAATGACAAGCGAGCGGCCCGCTTCCTGCTTACAAGATGATCTGGAGCCAATCATGACCACCCTTAAACTCGCCGGCGCGGCCTGGGCCTACGTGGGTGCCAGTTTATCGGAATCGGCCGCGATATTGCAGGCGCTGGGGGTGCAGGCGATGGACCTAATCGCCGCGCCTGGCGCGTTGCTCGATTCGCGCGAGATCGAACGCGATCCAGTGGGGCAAGCCCGCCGCGTAACCGAGGCCGGCCTCCCGCTCAGCAATCTGCTCTACATCTTCGGGGATGGATTCGACGACAGGCCGGTCAATTCTGTCGATGAAAGCGTACGCGCTGCCAACCGGGAAACGTTCAAGCGCGTACTCCAGTTCTGCAAAGCCGCACGAATTCCCTCGGTGCTGGTGCTGCCGGGCATTGACCAGGCGGGCATCACCCACGAAGAGGCGGTGGAGCTGTCCGCGGCAGCGATGAACGAACTCGCCGCGCTGGCAGCTGCCGAGGATGTGCTGTTTCTGTTCGAGCCGCACGTCGAGTCGGTGCTGGAAAGCCCATTCGAAACGTTGACTTTTCTGCAGCAGAATCCCGCGCTCAAAATCGTGCTGGATTATTCCCACTTTGTGGCGCAGGGTTATGAGCCGACAGACGTGGATCCCCTCGTCCCCTACGCCGGCCATGTCCATCTGCGGCAAGCTTGCCGCGACAAGCTGCAGGCGCGCTGGGATGACGGAGTGATCGACTTTCACGCCGTGGTCGAGCTGCTTGAGGCCGCGGGCTACAGCGGCTACCTGACGCTGGAGTATGAACACGATCCGTGGATGGACTGTGACCAGGTGGATGTGATGACCGAGTCGATCAGGATGCGGGATGAAATACGACGCCTGCTGGCGGAATACTCTATCGCCCACGAATAACACTGCCCTCAGGACAGGATACAGATAATGCTCTCCGTTCGAAGCGGCACCCTTCTTCACGAACTGAAAATTGAGCCTTGAAACCGCTGGCGCCACCCCTGTTCGTTTAATTCACATGAAGTCCCCATTATATTTGGAAATTGCACTGCAGACGCACTGCAGCGGGAGTAACTAAGACATTTCCATGAAAAACCCAGTCGCTGTAGTAAAGCGAAATCTGTCCGCATATTTCCAACTGTTTGTTAAGTCGTCCTCTGTAACCGGCCGCGTTGATGCCTGGCTTTCTATCGCACTACTCTGTATCAGTCTCTCAAGCTACTATTTTCACTGGTTCAGGTTGACCCCAATCCTGAATCACGATGCGACCGCAGCGGCACTGCACGCACGTGATTTCTTACAAGAAAATATCTTTCCTTTCTACATCTATCATCAGTTTGGAATCCAACCCCTTCTCGTTTATATACAGGCCCTCATATTCTCTGTATTTGGATACAGCGTTGCCGGTCTGCAGGGTCTGACTATTGTGGGCGCCGCCTTGGCCGCGCCGGCGACTTACTGGGCCTCTCGCTGGACCTTTGACCAGTTTGGCACTGTTTTCGCCCGCAGAGCAGGGCTGTTTGCAGCCTTGGGACTGGCTCTTTCGACATTCTTTGCTTCACACTCTTTCCCCGGCATTGAACCCATTCTGCTGCCTGTCGTGGAATTGACAGCCATTGGTTTCCTGTGGCGAGGTTTTCGCCGCGGAGGCAGGCCGAACTTCATTCTGGCCGGTCTTCTGGTTGGACTGAGCCAGTATGTCTATATTGTTGCGCGTTTCTTTCCAATCGCGTTGGCGGTAGCCAGCATAGGCGCCGTTCTGGCGAACCGGCGTCTATTGGCACACTGGCGCGACCTGCTGTGGGCCGCTGCCGCTGCCGCCCTGGTTGCCCTGCCTCAGTGGATTATGTTTATCGTCTACCCCTATACATTTATCGCTCGCGTCTCGAATCCCGCCGGTCCTGCGGGGGGACAGTTCGTTTTCGAATTGCCGGATCCTGTTGCCGTTGTTGTTGCAAAACTGATAAAACAGCTCACTGCGTTGTCCTTTTTCTGGCAAGTAGATCACCCATACGGGCCCAAAGCTATTCTAACAGCCGTTTTCGTCATTGGTCTGGTAATCGGGATTGCGGTCGTCATCCGCCGGAGGCGAGACGCACATGTCTTTGGACTCCTGATGATGGCGTTGATGCTACTGCCCGAACTCCTTACTTACGAAAAATATCATCATACAGCGATAAATTTCCGCCGACTGATTCCGGGAATCCCTTTCATTTTTATGATGGCTGGTCTGGGAACCGCGTCTGCCTGGGCCTGGACAGAAAGGGGGCCTCGATTCCCCCGTTGGACGGGTTATCTTGTCCTGGCGCTGGCGCTGATTCTCGGCCTGAGTCGCCAGTGGGACTTTGCCCAGCGAGTTACACCGTATCGCTTGGAGAATCGCGCAGAAGATTTGAAGTTCCGCCCGATTGCAGAATTCATCGGCAATCATCTTGACAGATCCGTTCTCCTGCCCACCAGCCTATACAGCGATAACCGTCTCGCTTTCCTGCTGATCGAGCAGTTCCCGCACCGACAGAGCGGGGTGGAAAAAACTTTGCGTCAGGGGGAGCGTGTCTCGGTCATTCTCCTGGACTCCGATTGGTCAAAGGATAAAGGATTCCCTGAGGAATGGGTCTTGCTTAAAGAGGGAACGGTCTTTTTCCTTCCGCCCATGCCCGCAAGCGTCGCGCCTCTGAACGAGAAGGAAACGACAATCCTGACCAAAAATGGTGTCCCGGTAGCCACAGCCCTGGAGGCGCGCTGGCAGGGCAGGATTCCGGCATACATGCCTCTGGAGGGGCTGTTATTTTCCAACCATGTGGAACTGGTCGGCTTTCAGAGTAATGAACTTGAACGTGACTCGGACCTCAAGGTAGTCCTATATTGGCGGCCGTCGATGAAGATTGGGAGAGATGTCGAGCTTGTCCTGGAACTCTACAATCGCACTCGGGATGTGACTGTCATTTCCAAGGAGGAAT
Source organism: Caldilineaceae bacterium (assembly GCA_958295845.1). Lineage (GTDB taxonomy): Bacteria > Chloroflexota > Anaerolineae > Caldilineales > Caldilineaceae > Bin5. The sequence continues at coordinate 90,408 of OY282376.1, read as the reverse complement.
GGCCTCTGAACGGAGTCTTTCGTGTCCGCGCTTGGCACCCTGATCAGGTAATGCCTCTTAGCTATTCGTTCGCAGTCGGCCCTGGCCTCCCTGCTGGCCAGTACGAGCTGCAAGTAGGCCTCATTGACCAACTCTCTCGCCAACCGGTTCCCCTGGTCACAGGTCAGAAGGCGGCTATTGTGAAGGAATTCGAGGTTTCGGGGCCACAGATTCTTACAGACATAAACTTTGGAAACTTCTTCAGGCTCGAAGGCTATACGTTGGACCCGACCAGCGAAGGCCTCAGGATAATCCTTTTCTGGCGCGCGATAGAGAGCCCTGATTCGGACTATACCGCATTTGTTCACATCGCCAACGCAGATGCTCAGATTGTTGCCCAGAACGATGGAGAGCCTTTCGAAGGCCGCTATCCGACGTCGACGTGGGCCCCGGGGGAACTGTTCCCAGATGAACGGATCGTGTCCCCAATTCCTGACGGGGAATATCAGATCTACATTGGGTGGTACCGGCATCAAGAGGATGGCTGGAAACGGTTATCGACTGTTTCGCAAGGGACTTCGCCCGCGACTGATCATGTCTTGTTGGACACGATTACTTTGCCGTAGAATCGGTTGTGAGAAGCAAATCAACAAGGGACGGCGCATTTCATTTTCAGGTAGGTACATGTGTTGACGACGGGCCCGGCTGGGACGAAATCTGTTCCTGGCCCGTTCGCTCTTTGAAACGGGGAACTCGAAGTCTGAAGAGGAAGGTCAAAGGAGAACCATGCCCGACACAGCCCGAATCGCCGTTATCGGAACCGGATGGTGGTCCACGACCGCCCATATCCCCGCGCTGCAGGACAACCGCAACGCCGACCTCGTTGCCCTGGCCGACGTCCGTTCGGATGTGCTGGACAAAGCGGCCCGGCATTTCGGCGTGGAACGGACCTATACCGACATTAGCGAGATGCTGGCGCAGGAGCAGCTGGACGGCGTCGTGATCGCGGTCTGGCACGCCGCCCATTACGAGGCCGCGCGCGCCTGCCTTGAGCAGGGCCTGCACGTGGTCCTCGAAAAGCCGATGACGCTGTTCGCGGCGCACGCCCGCCATCTGACCGAACTCAGCCGCGAACGCGGACGCCAGCTGATCATCGGCTACCCCTGGAACTACAACCCCCATGTGCTGCGGGTAAAGGAGGTGCTCGCCTCAGGCCGGCTGGGCAGGATACGCTATATCAACAACATGTTCGCCTCCAGCGTCATTTCGCTGTACCGGGGCGACGACAGCGTCCACGACAACCTGTACGCCTACCCGGTTACCGGACCCGGCGATGTCTACAGCGATCCGGAGCGCTCGGGCGGCGGACAGGGTCATCTGCAGGCGACGCATTCGGTGGGGCTGATGCTGCATATGACCGGACTGAGGCCGGTCAGCGTGCTGGCGCTAATGGAAAATCTCGATACACGGGTGGATGTCGTCGACGCCATGATCGTGCAGATGGACAACGGCGCCCTGGCCAATGTCGGCAGTTCAGGCACGCTGCATGCCGGCGGCCCGGAACAGGAGATGGTTGTGCAGATCTACTGTGACCGGGGGTGGATCAACGCCGACATTATCCACAAGCGCTGTACAATTTACTATGCAGACGGGGCTGTGGAGGAGTTGCCGCCCATAACGGAGGAGCAGAGCTACCTGTCGTCGGCGCCGGCGAACAACCTGGTCGACGTCATCGTGCGCGGCGAGCCCAACCAGTCGCCGCCGGAAGTCGGCTGGCATACGGTCGAGCTTCTCGACGCGGCCTACCGTTCGGCGGCCGATGAAGGGCGCCGGGTGCAGGTCAGCTCGCTGTACGAATCCGCTCCATAACAACTACACTCCAGTCTCCTGGACATCTCCCCCGCACGCCCGTAAACGAACGTCCCTGCAAGCTCCACCCGTCGCAAGCTTACGGTGTCACCAAAAACTAAAAACTGACTACTAAAAACTGCCTTCAGGAGCCTCAACCATGAAGATCTTTATGGTAACCGACATGGAAGGCGTAGCCGGGGTCGTCTCCTTCGCGGACCAGTCCTTTCCCGACGGCCGCTACTACGACGCCGGAAAGAAACTGGTGACCGGCGAGGTCAACGCCGCAGTCGACGGCCTGCTGGACGCTGGCGTGGAGGAGGTGCTCGTCTGGGACGGACACGGCGCCGGCGGCATCGACTTTGATACGCTGCATCCGGCCGCGCTGCTGCTGCATGGCCGGCCTTCACCGCCCTGGAGCCGGTTGCAGGAGGTGATCGGGCGCTACGACGCCTTTGTCATCGTCGGTCAGCACGCCATGGCCGGCGTTATAACCAGCAACCAGAACCACACGCAGAACAGCCGCACCGTGGACGCATACCGGCTCAACGGCAAACCGATCGGCGAGATCGGACAGCTTGCTCTCTTCATGGGCGGGCTGGGGCTGCCGCTGCTCTTTCTGAGCGGCGAGCGCGATGCCTGCCAGGAGGCGGAGGAGCTGGTGCCGGAGATCACCACGACGGCGGTGAAGGAGGGACTGGGACGCGGCTCGGCCATCTCACTCTCCGCGCAGGCGGCGCGGCAGCGCATCCGCGAGGGCATCGCCGCAGCCGTAGCCAAACATCGCCGGGACCCGATCGCACCCCTGGTCTGGCCCAGCCCCTATGAGCTGGAAAAACGCTTCTTCCATACTGACACGGCCGACGCCGAGATGAACAAAGCGGGCGCCGAACGGGTAGACGCGCAGCGGGTGCGCTTCCGCAGCGACAACATTCTCGATATCGTCTACAGGTGAAACGGCAGTGGTTAGTGGTTAGTGGTTAGTGGTTAGTGGTTAGTGGTTAGTGGTTAGTGGTTAGTGGCCAACGGCTTCACTTGCTGCTTGCTCAGTAAAGGCCGGAGCCCATTTCGGGCGGCAGGAGCAATTGGCCGTCTGTGACCTGGAAGTAGGCGGGGTGTGCGGCCTGTTCATGGGGCCGCGACAGGGGCATGAACTGGCGGTAGTTGCCCTCGAAACAGTCGACGTCGAGGCGCAGGTGGGCGCAGAAGTTGGCGCTGTGAACCAGCGCGAGGCCGGGGTTGGTGAGGTCTTGCAGCGTGAGATAGAGATTGTGATGGCGGCCCCAGCAGTAGGCCAGCAGCGAGTGGGTATGGCCCTTGCAGGTCTTGACCGCCAGCCCGGACCACCCCAGACGATGGATCCAGTCGAGATTGTCGAGGTCGTCCAGGCTTTCGTCGACCACCACCGGCACGCGCGCGGCCACCTCGTGGAGCGTGTCGGTATAGGCCGCCAGGTCGCGTGGGGTGGGCTGCTCGATGTAGTCCAGCGCGGCTAGCGCTTGCGGCTTCTGCGCGGTCACCCGGTCCAGCACTTCGATTATCATGGCAGCCTCTTGGTAGGCCTCATTGGGATCCACCGACAGGCGCGGCCCGCCCGCCACACCGGCGGCCTCCATGGCCTGGGATGCCACGCCGTGTACTTCGATCAGGCGCTCGGCGTCCTCGGCCGGCGACTGGCCGCGCAGCTTGAGCTTGAAATAGCGTAGGCGGTCGCGCGCAATCCAGGTCGTGACGTCGGAGGGAAGTATAGAGGGGTCCTCTATATCCTCACTCCTCTCCGCTCTCTCCTCATTTGTCGGGGTGAGGGCGTCGTTGAAACCGACAACATGCTGCACGGACAGCGCGCGCCGCCTTGTGCCCAGGTAGTCCGCCGGGTAGCGGCCGGCGAAGTCTGCGCCCAGGCTTGCGCTCAGATCCTGGTTCAGGTTATCCGCCGTGTATGCGGCGTAGAGCGGCGCCGGCAAGGCCGCACCCCAGGCGTCGTGGAGCGCGGCGTCGAAGGGCGCCATGCAATTGAGCACGGCCAGTCGGGGCATCGGCGTGCTCTGCAGGAGAGGCTCTTCGTCGGCCAGCTGCACCGCCAGTTCGACCGCGGCCTGCTCCAACCTGATCCCCTTTTCGATGGGATCTTCGTACGGGTCATCCTGCAGCCAGGCGGCGATGGCTCTGCACAGCCGCCGCATGAGCCGGTCCTTATCCTCGTGGTCCAGATCCGGCGCGGGGAAGGCCCACACGTCCGAGAGCAGGATCGCGCCGCTGCCCTGCACGGCACCGCCCCCGCGTGTGCGCGCATGCACAGTGACCGCTGCATAGGTGATCGCCTCGATCACGCCCTTGCTGAGGTGCAAGGGAACGCTCAAGCGCTCATCATCGAAGGTGACCTCCACCGTCTCTACGCGGATATCGGTCGCTTTCATGGCAGTAGCTCTCTTTTACAGTAGTTGGTTGTGTACAGTTGTTGGTCGTGTACACTTGTTGGTCGTGGATGCGCAGTTGGCGCATTGAGGCGGTTCCGGCGACAATCGGAGTGGTTACACGGCTCATCAAACACGGAATTCAGACCAGAAACTGAAAGCTTTCCATGCCCAAAGACCGTTCTTACGTCCGCGCCAGCGATATCGGCGCCTGGAGTTTCTGCAATCGCGCCTGGTGGCTGGACAAGGTGCAAAAGGCGCCGCACGAACGGCCGCAACAGCTGGATTGGGGCGATCAGTCCCACGCGGCGCACGGACGGCTCACGTCGCGGGCGCAACGGCTGCGCAGAGCCGGGCTCGCACTGCTGGCAGGCGGTCTGATCCTGCTCGGATTCGTGCTGCTGGCGCAGTCGTTCTTATAAATACCGGCTGCAAACACAATGCCTGCGCTGCCAGTGATAAATCGCGGCGCGCAGGCATTTTTGGAATAGTTGATAGCGGTTGCCCGCCTCCTTGAAACGCTCAGAACAGATTGAGCCACCCCTCGCCGAACGCGCTGGCGAAGACGAGACTGACAATACTCATCAGCTTAATCAAAATATTGAGGGACGGGCCGCTGGTGTCCTTGAACGGGTCGCCGACGGTATCACCGACGACCGCGGCCTTGTGCGCGTCGGAACCTTTGCCGCCCATGACGCCGGTCTCGATCCACTTTTTGGCATTGTCCCAGGCGCCGCCGGAGTTGGCCATCATGACCGCCAGCATGAAGCCGGAGGCGATGGCGCCGATCAGCATGCCGGCCAGGGCCTGCGCGCCAAGCACGAAACCCACCAGCAGCGGCACCACAACTGCAAGCGCTCCCGGAATGATCATGTAGCGCAGCGCGCTCTCGGTGCTGATGGCGACGCAGGTCTTGTAGTCAGGCTTGGTTGTGCGCTCCATGATGCCGGGAATCTCGGCGAACTGGCGGCGCACCTCCAGTACGATCTCATAGGCGGCCTTGCCGACAGCGGTCATGGTCAAAGCGGCGAAGAGATAGGGCAGCATGGCGCCGACCAGCATGCCGGGAATCATGGTCGAGTCCAACAGGTCGAGCGTTTCGAGATCAGCGGCCTGCACATAGGCCGCCATGAGCGCCAGCGCTGTCAGCACGGCGGAGCCGATGGCAAAGCCTTTGCCGGTGGCGGCGGTCGTGTTGCCGAGGCTGTCGAGCGCGTCGGTGCGTTCGCGCACCTCGTCGGGCAGGTCGCTCATTTCGGCGATGCCGCCGGCGTTGTCGGCGACGGGGCCGTATGCGTCGGTCGCCAGGGTGATGCCCAGCGTGCTGAGCATGCCGACACCGGCCAGGGCGACGGCGAAGAGGCCGTTGTCGCCGCCCAGCCAGAGCGCCAGCATGATGGAGACGGCAACAATCAGGACCGGCGGCATCGTACTGTTCATGCCCACGGCCAGCCCTTCGATAATCAGCGTTGCCGCGCCGGTCTCGGATTTCTGCGCGATGCCCTGAGTGGGCTTCTCTGTGTAGCTTGTGAAATATTCGGTGAACCAGCCGATGCCGTTGCCGGCGACCAGCCCGACCAGGATGACGGCGAAGAAGTTCCAACCGACACCGGTATAGGCGATCACGCCGGCGGCAAAAATCAGGACGAGCGCGGAGGCGCTATAGATGGCCCGCCGCAGCACGCCCAGCAGGTCTTCCTGGGTTGCACCCTCATTGGCGCGCACGAGAAAGGTACCGATCAGGGCGGCGATCACGCCCACGCCCGCGACGAGGAAGGGCAGAACGATGCCGGCGCCGTCTGCCACCACCGCGCCCAGCGTGGCCGCGGCGATGATGGAGCCGCTGTAGCTCTCGAAGAGGTCGGCGCCCATGCCGGCCACGTCGCCGACGTTGTCACCCACGTTGTCGGCGATAACCGCGGGATTGCGCGGGTCGTCTTCGGGGATGCCCTGCTCCACCTTGCCCACAAGGTCAGCGCCGACGTCGGCCGCCTTGGTATAGATGCCGCCGCCGACACGGGCGAAGAGGGCGATCGAGCTGGCGCCGAAACCGAAGCCGGTGATGTAGAGTATGTTGCCATTGAAAAGGAAGTAGAGGATCGTCATGCCGAGCAGGCTGAAGCTGACCACGGCCATGCCCATGATCGAGCCGCTGCTGAAGGCAACGCGCAGGCCGTCGTCCAGGCTCTTGCTGGCGGCCGCGGCGGTGCGCACGTTGGCGCGCACGGCGATGAACATGCCCAGGTAGCCGGCCGCACCCGACGCGATCGCGCCGAGTATGAAGCTGAGCGCGGTCTGCCATGCCAGGAAAATAGCGATGATGACGGCGACGACGACAACAAATCCGCCCAGGAAGGTATACTCCCGGTTGAGAAATGCAGCCGCGCCCTCCTGAATGGCGGCGGCGATCTCCTGCATGACCTGGTTGCCGTTGTCCATCGCAAGGACGCGGCGCGTCTGAATAACCAGGTAGATCAGGCCCAGAACAGCGATGACCAGCGCAAAGGTGATCGCCGGCGTTCCGAGCGTATCGATCCCTGCGCTCATATAGCGAAGCGGTAGCGCATACAACAACATCGAGAGTCCCTCCAGGTAGTGGCTAATGGCCAGCAGCGCGCGGCGCCTGCTGCGGAATACGGTAACTAAACAATGATAACGCCTTTCCTCCAGTGGAAAAAATCGGCGAAGTAGGCTATTCTGTTTACGATCTTCTCGCCGTCGGTACTCTCACCGCAGTCCTTCATTGAACCACAAACTTCACAGTTCAAACAAAAGGAAATCCATGACTGAACAGACGGTCTCCGAACTTCTGGATCTGAGCGGCAAAGTCGCGATCGTCACCGGCGCGGCCGGCCTGCTGGGCTCTGCGATGAGCCGCGGGCTGGCGGAAGCGGGCGCGACCCTCGCGGTGACCAGTCGCGAGGGGGAACGGGCAGCAGAGTTTGCTGCGACATTGCCCGGCAGCGGCCATGCCGGCTTCGGTTTGGCGCAGGACGACAGCGACGCCATTCCCGGTTTCGTGGAGGCGGTTGTGCAGCGCCTGGGCAAGGTGGACGTCCTGGTCAACAACGCCTACGGCGGCGGCGCGCCCAGTATCGACACCGCCAGCGCCGAGGACTTCAACCAGGCCTATCACACCGGCGTAACCGCCTATTTCCTGCTGGCGCGCGAGGTTGTGCGCCATCTGCGCAGCCGCAGCGCGCCCGGCTCGATCATCAACATCGCCAGCATGTACGGGGTCGTTGCCAGCTACCCGAAGGCGTATACCGGTTTCGGCGTCAACAGCCCGCCCAACTATCACGGCCTGAAGGGCGGCCTGGTCCATCTGACCCGCCATCTGGCGGTCTACTGGGCACAGGACGGCGTGCGCGTGAACGCGATCAGCCCGGGCCCGTTCCCGTCGCCCAACGTGAGGGAGGGGGAGCCGGCGTTTGTTGCCAGGCTGGCCGACCGGGTGCCGATGAAACGGATGGGTGAGCCGGAAGAGCTGAAAGGGCTGGTGGTTCTGCTGGCGAGCGACGGCAGCAGTTACATCACCGGGCAGAATATCCTGGTCGACGGCGGCTGGACCGCGTGGTAGAAGGTCAGTGGTCAGTGGTCAGTGATCAGTGGTTAGTGGTCAGTTGCCGATATTGGCAGCTTGCCGCGTAAGAACAACAGCAATAAAAAGACAATTAAGAGTATGAGGATACCTAATGACTGAAATCGGACGTGCGAAAGAGCTGCTGGATACGCCGACGCTGTGGGTGGATCTGGATGTATTGGAGAGCAACATTCAGTTGCTGATGGACGACTTCAGGGATGCCGGCGTGGACTGGCGGCCGCACACGAAGGGCATAAAGATACCGGCGATTGCGCATAAGATGATCGATGCCGGCGCGCTCGGGGTTACGTGCGCGAAGCCGGGCGAAGCCGAGGTGATGGCGGCGGCCGGGGTGCGCGACATTCTGATCGCCAATCAGGTAGTGGGCGCGCAGAAGTACGCTCGCGTGGCCGCGCTGCAACGCCATGCGAACGTGAAGGTCACAGTGGACAACACGGCGACGCTGGCGGAGCTCGGCGCGGCCGCCGAGGCGATCGGCGTCGAAATCCCGATTGTCGTCGAGCTCAATGTCGGCATGAACCGGGCCGGCGTAGAACCCGGCACGGCGGTTGTCGCGCTGGCGGGCGCGGTCCAGGAGCAGGATGGGCTGCGGCTGGCCGGGCTGATGGCCTGGGAAGGGCATACGCTGGACATAAAGGATGCGGACGAGCGCGCGCAGGCGATCCAGGGGTGTATCGGACAGCTGACTGCCTCGGCGCAGGCCTGCCGCGACGCGGGGCTGCCGATCGAGATCGTCAGTTGCGGCGGCAGCGGCACAATGGATGTCACGATGCACCAGCCGGAAGTGACCGAGATCCAGGCCGGGGGCGCCATCTTCGGCGACGCCACCTACCAGATGTGGGGTGTGCCGACCGACCCGGCGCTGTTTGGCCAGGCGGTGGTCACCAGCCGGCCCGCTCCGGACCGCATCATCACCGACGCCGGCTTCAAGACGCTGCCCGGCATGGAACGACAACCGAAAGCAGTCAACCTGGATAACGTCGTCAACATCGCCGCCTCGGCCGAGCACGGCGTGATCACGCTCTCCGAGCCGAACAAGAGCGTACAGGTGGGCGACGTGCTGGATTTCGTCGTCGGCTACGGCGACGCCACCGTCTTCCTGCACGATGCGATGTACGGTGTGCGCAAAGGCATCGTCGAGACGGTCTGGCAGGTCAGCGGACGGGGGAAGTTGCGGTAGCAGCGCCAAATCTCCGTCCACGAATCGGGGCCTCGACCTTTCAAGCGTATACGACAGGACAAGCATGTGCGACAGTTCCTGGGGACATATTCTAGGCAGGATACAAGCCCAAAGCCACGCCGAGATCTTGCACATTACGCAGCATGCTCAGCAAGAAATGGTTGAGGAGGACATTTCGCTTGATGATCTACTTGAAACGATCTCTCAAGGACAGATCCTGGAAGACTACCCCCAACATAAGAGGGGCGCCTGTTGCCTGTTATCTGGTCTTACAACAGCGGGGCGCGCCATCCATGTCGTTTGCACCACGGCCCGGCCAACCCTGATCATCATTACAGCCTATGAACCCATGCCGCCCAAATGGGTTACGCCGACCCAAAGGAGAAAATCGACATGAAATGCAGTATCGAAGGCTGTCCAGGAGAATACGAAGCGAGAACAATTATGCATACTGTCCGGCACGATGGCCAGGTTATTGTCATTGACCATGTTCCGGCTGACATCTGTTCCGTATGCGGTGACGCGCTGCTGGAACCCGATACAGTTCGCAGAATTGAGAACCTGCTCGATGAAAAACGCAAGCCGGCAATGACTGTGCCTCTCTACGAGTTTGCCTGAAATGCGACGATGAGATCAGCCGAAGAGATTCTCACGATTCTGGACCATTCAAAGCCAGAGCTTGAACGGCGCTTCGGCGTGCGTCGAATCGGCCTCTACGGGTCGTAGGCTTACGGAACGCAGACCGAAGCCAGCGACATTGACCTGATCGTGGAGCTGCAGGAGCCGAAATTCGACGCCTTGGCTGGACTATACATTTTTATGGAGAAAGTCCTGGGGCGCGAGGTGGATATCCGCCGCCTCAGCAAGAAAATTGACACGCCCTTTATGCGTCGAATCGAAAGAGAAGCATTGTTCGCATGAATGACGCCGTACGTGACAACTGAAGGGCGCCGCGCCGAAAAGTCGGACAAGAGAGAGGACAGCCATGAACATCGACGTTGTCGAACTTGCCAGTGAACTGATCGCGATGCCCTCGGAGACGCCGACAACCAACCGGCCGATCTCCGATTTCCTGCGCGGGGTGCTGGAGGAGGGCGGCTTCACCGTCGAGGAAGTCACTTATATCGACCCGTCCGGTGAGGAGAAGGTCAGCCTGGTCGCCAAGAGGGGCGCCGGGGCCGGCGGGCTGGGCCTGTTCAGCCATTCGGACACGGTGCCTGGCGACATCGGCTGGGAGCCGTTCACGCCGGTGCTGGAAAATGGGCGCCTGGTGGGCCGCGGCTCTGCCGACATGAAAGGGCCTCTGGCGGCGTCGATTGCCGCGGCCTGCCGCTACAAGGACGACGACCTCAAGCAGCCGCTTGTGATCGTCGTCACCGCGGATGAGGAAGGCGGACATATCGGCGCGCACGACGTCGTTATCCGCTCGCAGACATTGACGAGCGGCTGGCCCCAATACTGTATCGTCTGTGAGCCGACGGAGTTGCAGCCGGTCTATGCGCACAAGGGCGGCGCCGGCATCACGGTCACGGCGCGGGGGGTGGCCGCGCACACCAGCACCGACAGGGGCGAGTCGGCCAACTTCAAGGTCGCCCCCTTTCTCGCCGAAATGGCCGACCTTGTACAGGTTTTCCGCAGCGAGAAACGCTTCCAGAATCCGCTCTTCGACCCGCCGACGAACGGCTTCAACATGGTGATCAGCGACGGCGACACGGCCCTCAACGTGAGCGCAGCCCGCACCGTAGTCCGCCTGGGCATCCGCGCGATGCCGGACGCCTGCTTTGAAGAGGCGGTGCAGATGGTTGTGGGGCGGGCGGCAGCGCACGGTCTGGAGGTGGAGCATTGGAGCATCAGCCCATTCTTCGCCACTGCGGACGGCCCGCTGGCGCAGGCGGCCTGCCGTGCGACCGGCGCGACGGAAGCGGTCACCGTGCCCTATGGCACTGAGGCCGAGTGTTATCAGAAGTATGCCGAAGCGCTGGTGCTCGGGCCCGGCAACATCGCGCAGGCCCATACGGTCGGCGAGTGGATCGCGGTCGAGCAGTTGCAGGGCGCGGTGGAAGTGTACTCGCGGCTGATCGAGGATCTTTGCGCCTGACAGAACGGTTCGAACCGTTCACGATCCCGTTGCGGTTTGCCGTTCTGGCGCGGCCTGGTCGAATACCCACTCCAACGCCCATATTTCAGAATCGCGACCCCGGTGTAACTGTACTCACAGGTGCGTCGTCGATCCCAGCGCCGCCTCAGCCTACAGATGACGCTATCTTCTGCACCGTGATCCCAACCGCCTATTGTTCGGCTGCACGAATCAATCTATAATCCCCAAGGCAAAGTTGCCTGAAGGGTGACGTTACCCTCAGCCTGGACGTAGCTGCCATACGCCCTTTATCCCCGATAGGCGCGAAAGGGAGGAGAAAAAATGGCGGATTTCACTGCCCTCCAGGAGGCCGTTCTGGCCCTTCCCGATGACGATTACGCTCGCTTCAGACAGTGGTTCAGCAAATTGGACTGGGAAAAGTGGGACCGGCAGATTGAAGAGGACTCGACAGAACGAAAATTGGACCATCTCATTGCCGAGGCCTTCGAGGCAAAAGAAAAGGGTACGCTCCGGGAACTCTGAATGCACCGGACAACACCCCAGCCACCCTGACTACGGTGGCCGTGCGGACCTACCCGAAAGAAGACCTGATATGAAAGGGCAGTGCCATGGAGATCGACGTTGTCGAACTTACCAGTGAACTGATCGCAATGCCCTCGGAGACGCCGACGAGCAACCGGGCGATCTCCGATTTTCTGCGCGGGGTGCTGGAGGAAGGCGGCTTCGCGGTCGAGGAGCTGTCCTACATCGACCAGTTCGACGTAGAGAAGGTCAGCCTGGTCGCGAAAAAGGGCGCCGGAGCCGGCGGGCTGGGCCTGTTCAGCCACTCGGACACGGTACCGGGCGACGCCGGCTGGGATCCCTTCACGCCGGTGCTGGAAGATGGACGCCTGGTGGGCCGCGGCTCGGCCGATATGAAGGGTCCCCTGGCGGCGTCGATTGCAGCGGCCTGCCGCTTCGATGCCGCTGACCTGGAGCGGCCGTTGGTCATCGCCGTCACCTCGGACGAGGAGCGGGGACACACCGGCGCGCACGATATCGTCATCCGTTCGCAGACGCTGACGGGCGGCTGGCCGCAGTACTGCATCGTCTGCGAGCCGTCACAGCTACAGCCTGTCTACGCGCACAAGGGCGGCGGCAGCGTCATCGTCACCGCGCACGGGGTGGCCGCGCACACCAGCACCGACAAAGGCGAGTCAGCCAACTTCAAGATCGCCCCGTACCTGGCAGAGATGGCAGAGCTGGCGCAGACCTTCCGCACGGAAAAACGCTTCCAGAATCCACTCTTCGACCCGCCCACCAACGGCTTCAACCTGGTGATCAACGACGGCGGCACCGCCTCCAATGTGACCGCAGCGCGAACCGTCGCCACCCTCAAACTGCGGGCCATGCCCGACGCCTGCTTCGAAGAGGCGGTGCAGATGGTCGTGGAACGGGCCGAAGCGCACGGCCTGGACGTGTCCCACAACAGCGGCGGCCCGTTTTTTGCCGACGCGGACGGCCCGCTGGCGCATGCGGCCTGCCGCGCGACCGGCGCGCCGCACGCGGTGACAGTCCCCTACGGCACCGAAGCGTCGTGCTATCAGGAGTATATGGACGCCCTCGTCCTCGGCCCCGGCAACATCGACCAGGCGCACACAGTCGGCGAGTGGATCGCGGTCGAGCAGTTGCATGAGGCGGTGGAGGTTTATACGCGGTTGATCGAGGATCTGTGTGGGTAGCGGTTGGCTAATCCACGCGTCTGTCCGCGTCGTTCTTCTGTCGCCTCTCTCTCCTTTTCGAAGGGCAACGACCGTCTACTGCTCGCCACCGTCTATCTGAAGAGTCAGAAGGAATTCCAGTAACTCCGCCTGCTGCGCCTGCTCCAGGTCGGCAAATGCGTTCCTCTGCGCCAGCGCTTCGCCGCCGTGCGCCAGGATGGCTTCGGAGATCAATGTGGCCCGTCCATGGTGCAGGTAGGGTGGCTCCGAAGCGAAGCCCCACAGCTTTCTCGTCAGCCAGAACTGCGTAGGGATCTTCGCCTGCTCAGCTGCTTCGGTGTCGAGAAACTCGCCCATATCGTGCCTTTTCAGGTCCGTAAAAACAGGGATGAGGAAGTTTCCTTCTTCGTCCTGCTTCACGTTCTTTATGTAGGGCGACAGGTCGACCTGGTAGGTAGCATTGACATCCTCGGGCCGCAGGTTGTTCGGCGGATTGTACGGGCCCGGTTCGACGAATTCAAGGCTGGCGAGCGGCATCTCTGGAATGTGGCACTCGGTACAGCCGATCTGGTCGAAGATGATGCGCCCGCGCGCGGCAGCCTCTCTTTCGGCCTGGGTAGCGGGCGCCACCTGTATTGGTGCGGGCAGCGTTGCCTGGAACAGGGTCAGGGCGGTGATATCGCCCACGGTCAACTCATTTACGCGGCCGTCGGCGTCCGGGTCGTTGTCCTCGCCGAACCGCTCGGTCGACAGCATTCCGTGGTGATGATTCATGGCATTGTTGGAAAACTCGCGCAGGGACACAACCGCGCCTTTCTGATGAAAGGGGCGGATGATCAGGTCGGCATCCACGCCTTCGACCCGGGAAGTGTCTACTGTGCCGTCAGGATAGCATGTGAGCGTGCCGAAATGGACCCCTTTGGTCACCAGTGAGATGGTGGCCTCCTGACCTGTGCTGATGGCTCGGCTGAGCCCCGACGCACGCAGAGCGTGCAGATCGGTCGTCATCTCACGGGCCAGCAGCTCGATGAAGCCGGCGCCGAAAACGCTGACTGTGCTGCGTTCGTTGCCCACAGTCTTGAGTGTCTGATTCGGCCCATTCTCTACCGGGTCGCCATCGAAGTTAACGAAGGGATTCTGTTGTCCCAGTACAAACACATTGGCCACGTTATCACCACCGCCGCCTATGGCGGGGAGATTGTGGCAGCCCGAACATGAGTTTGCGTCAGGCGCTGAGATGCGATTGAAGTTGTCCGGCGTGATCCGCCTCTTGCGTGGCTGGCCTGTTCCGGTGAGCTCAGGACGGCCTGCGCCGTCAAGTGTGTTGAAACTGGCAGTGAAGACGGCGCGTCCATGTCTGAGCAACTCTTCGAGAGTGAAGCGGCCTGCTTCGATTTCCTCCTGGCTGATATGCTGTTTCAGAGCCGGTTCTTCGCCGATCACTGGCGGGGAGGATTCGGAAGATGGGGTGAGGTAAGGCCTTATCGCGAAAGAGGAGACATTCAAGACAGCAGCTCCGCCGAGGAAAAATAGCAGTCCGAGCGTGAAAGTTTTTATCATCGCTGGATTCTCCTGCGTGGAATAGCGTCATTGAGATAGTTATTCATCTATAGACTACCCTGCGCGGGCGCGCCTTGCCCCGCCGCGATCTACCGATTTCGGGACATCATCCTCCCGACTCAGGGAGAGCGCCGCTGCGCGCGACGCTGGCGGGCTGATGTGGCAAGCCAAGGGGCAGGGAAGGCAGCCAACTGCAACGACATCACTGGCCGCTTTGACTACAACCCCAGCGGCAATATGGCCGTGCGCAGCAGGGGTCTCCCCAGCTGCCACACGCCGGTGTGGGACGCCGAGAACCCTTCCCGCATGAGCAGGATAACCAGGGAATTCTGGTTGAGCAGTACTGGTCCGGTGTTGCTGGCGCGCTGGAAACAGTTGCGCCTGCTGATAGCGGGCCAGTCGTCGGGGTACAGGTCTTTCAGGTCCGTATGGATGGACTTGGCTTCCTACTCCTGATTGGTGCTGTTATTGATAATCGTGACGCCGCTGAAAGCAGATTTATTTCTGCCGAACGGAATTGCTACGGGCATCACCTGTTTGAAACAGACGATGCCGAGGGGGATGCCCACGACGGTGCAACAAAGCACGACTCCCACCAGAAGCATGACTATGGAGATTAACCAGCCGATGAAAATGAACCATACGGCGTTGAGCACAAAATTTGCCATTTGTATCCTCCTTCGGATGTTGGTGCAGGTTCGTTATTACCCTATTCACTTGCCAACATCAGTCCACGTTCGGCGGCTGACGATTCCCTTCCCAGTCAAGCGAGTACCAGCTGCCGGACGAAACGAACTCGCAGCCGTTCCAGACTTCTTCGATGCGTTCATAGGTGAGCGAATAGGCGTATGTGATCACCATCCGGCCTTCCGTGCCGAGATCAATCGAGGCTACACGCATTTGCTCTGCTGGTCCCCATTCGCCGTAGGTGTCTTTGTATTTCAGAAGCGTTTCATTCTGCATGTTGCCGTCGCCTGCGACGCGGCAACTGCCGTCTTCGAGTTCGATTGCTCCGGGTCCGATCCACATTGATTCGATGAACTCGATGCGCTCCTGCAGGCCGTCGACGCGACCCGTAAGCGCAGTCAGAGTCTCGGCCAGCGATTCGAGTGTGATGTCGTCTTGCGCCAGCAACACGGCCGGAACCAGGGCCAGCAGCAGGATAATAATCATGGGTGCAATTCGTCTCATCCTCCATCCTCCTTTTATTGGTTGTCGACCGAACCGGTGTCAGCCTTCCGGTCGTAAATGTCGCTCCACTGAACTTCCATTCGTCCGACGACACGTTGCGGACGTTTCGCTGGACGCCGTTCTTCCTCTTTAACTCCGGACAGATGTGTGACGGCCGCGAGGCCGGCCGCCACATTCCGCCTGCCCCTCTCTGTACTAACGGCATTTTTCAGCACCAGCGTCCAACCGCCCTGCTGCGGGCGTGTCTCATCCAACCCCTGAATGGCCCACACCGCCGACCCATTCACCAGATCGCTCCGGTGTGAAGCTGCCGGGCACTACGGTAGATGATCCAACGAACACAACACGCTGCAACGGCCCGTATTCGCGGGGCTGGAAGTGACGGTGGTGCGACCACCAAGACAGATGAAATAGCCGCGGGAAGAAGAACGGCCCTAGGCCATACTGCTCGGGGCCTTGCCATCCTATTCTCCCAAGAACGTCTTGCCAGTCTTCTCCAGACTCGAAGTGCGACTTGCATTTCCAGACTTCCCACCACTCATATGTATTGCTGGCGCGCTCGGAACAGTTGCGCCTGCTGATAGCGGGCCAGTCAGAGGCAGAGATCGCACATTTCGGGATGGATGGACATAGGTCGGCGCTTTCGTTGCATGAAGTGGATAAGGACCTGACACCTGTCAGCATCAGGTCCTTATCTCGGGGGAATGAGAGCTAGAAAGTCGCAGTCCTCAAGCGTCAGCCAGATCCCTGGTGCAGTGGGGGCAGACGAGCGCCCAATCTTTCACATGCTCCCGGCAGTACCGACATGGCCTGCCCTGCGGCCGCGCGAGCAGCGCCCAGAGCAGGCCGAAGGGGCCAAAGAGCAGCCCCACGAAAAACCATAGCACTTGACGTCCTAGCCCCCTGGTCGAGGCCGCTACCACGGCCGAGACAGCGAACATGATTAACGTGAAGGGTATCACCAGAATTTCCATGTTTACTTCTCCTCACTCCAAATTCCAGACACGCAGCGGATACAATCTTGTACTCGACCGGCAGCGAGTCGTCAGTCCGCAGCCGGCGCTGCATTGCAAAAGCGACAGGTACTTGCCTCCGCCTTCAGCTTCTCCGCGCAGTGTGGGCATTGCTTGCCCGGCGGAGAGCTGACAGACGTCAGAGCTGGCCGAACCGGCCCAACAACAGCCCGGCGAAAACCTATCGTGCACTCCTCTTGATCCGCCGGCCCGCTCGAAGCCAATACGCTTGCTGATGTCGGACCAGTCGGGGGATACTGGTCCCGCATCTCAGGGTGGATCGGCATAGGATGTCCCTATTCCAGAATCAGATACAGCAGATATAGCGGCACGACTGCAGGAAGAATCGCGGCGCCGATCAGAAAAGCCACAATGTGAAGATAGAAGCCGGATTGGATGGCGGCGAACGTGACCAGGATTGAAGCAAGCAGAAATGCAGCTTCTCTTATTTTCACGGCGTGCCCTTTCTGTCGATGGATAGTCCTTTTAACCTCCGTGCGAATCGCGGACGCGAGCCTATTCCTTATTTCAGTTCATACCCTGTCCACTGGCATTGACTGTCATAGTATTCAGTGACAGTTTCCGTGCAGCACGATTGCCACTGAACAACGATTTCGCCCGTCTCCGTATTCAGGCGAACGAATGAAATATCGGGGTAAAGATCAACCTCATAACCTGGATTGTCCTGGGCGATTCCGGCGATTGTCATGGGGTTGTAATTCTTGACACTGGGTGAACAGAACCCAGCATCAGGCCCGCTTTCCAGACCAGTTACTCTTTCCTCTATCGAATCTATACGCCCCGTCAGCCCGGCCACTGTTTCGGCCAAGCCTTCGAGTGTGAGTTCGTCTTGCGCCAGCAGTGCCACTGGCAGCAGGGCAAGCAACGCGACGACGATTGTGATTCTGATGATTCGTTTCATTCTGGGTCTCCTTTGGTGAACGAGGCGGGTGGCGCATTAGCCCGCTATAAGAATGCCCGCCGTCAACACACCTAAAGCG
Organism: Caldilineaceae bacterium; assembly: GCA_958295845.1. GTDB lineage: Bacteria > Chloroflexota > Anaerolineae > Caldilineales > Caldilineaceae > Bin5. The sequence continues at coordinate 72,820 of OY282376.1, read as the reverse complement.
CCGATGGCGCCAGTAGCGGCGAAGGCCTCAGAAAACGGGTAGATGGCGACACCGTTTTCGGTGTCGTAGCAGACGGCCCCGGGCGCGATCAGCGACGAATTACGATGCACCTCGAAGGTGTCGAGGTGCCCGGTCACAGTTTCGCACTGCAGCTGGCCCCTGGCGTGCTGGACGCAAGGGCCGCCGTCGGTGGTGACGGGTTCGAGTTTGGCTTCGACTGTGGTGACGCGGTCGACCAGGGCAGCGAGCTACCCGGCCAGGCCGGCGAGGGCGCGCTCTTCGTCCCGTGCCAGTAGTGCAGCAGGCAGCATGGCGAAGAGCGCGAAGACAGTGACAATGCGGGGAACGCGTTTCATAATGGCACCTTTCGATAGTGTGTCGAAACAGGGTTGCAACTCACAACGCCCCGGGCGTTGCTCCACGAGGACACGGGCTCATGGAGGACTCTGACTCATGGAGAACACCGACATTTCCACGACACCAACAGTTGACTAGATCCCGTTAACGTTGCTCTTACCAGGATTGGCGGGAACCGACATGGACCAACTGAAGATGCGACCTGCATTGAGACAGAAATTATGTTCTCGTGTCCAGTATAGCGGTTTCCAGCAGGCGTTGTCTCGCTCATATGGCCCAGTTCCGGCGCCCTCACTAACCGAATCCGGTGATTGCTGGTCAGACGATTTCCTGAATCAGGCATTGAGAGCCCGGCCACTGGACATAGCGCCGCAGGAAGCTGCTTACCAACAGTGGGCAAGGCTGCACCTGATCCCCTTGCCAGTCAGTTGTACGATGTACTGTGGATCACCGTTGTGGCAAGGCTCGTTGACGATGTCCCACTGCCGGTCCGTCTTGACGCGGTACTGTACAATTAACCATTCGAGCGAGGAGCGGTTGCCCAAGACATAGTCATTTCTTGCCCTGCCCGCCTATTGTCCGACTGCGAAGTCAAGTATATAATGCCCAAACCTTTCAAAGCGCCGCAGGAAACAGCTACGTGGTGTCTTTCACGCCATAGCGCCAGTCCAATTTAAACATGGCCGAATGCCCCGGAGAATGAAGGAATGAACCGTCGGATTACCATTGACCCCCAAGTGTGTCACGGACAGGCCTGCATCGAGGGGACACGCATCCCTGTATATCAAGTCCTGCGGATGCTTGCCTGCGGCGATAGCGTCGAAGATCTCCTCCAGGAATATCCTTCTGTCACGCACGAAGATATCCTTGCCTGTTTTGACTATGTAGCCTCTCTGGCCGAAGAGCAGGTGACGCCTCTTGAGGCACTCGTCGACAGGACATGAAGGTCTTTGTCGACGAAAACATTCCCCTCATGACCGTCGCAGCGCTTCGCAGCCTGGGACATGACGTCCACGACATTCGAGGCACGATAGATAAAGGGATGCGGGATGACGCACTGTGGGAGATGGCACAGCGAGAAGAGCGCCTGTTGATTACCACTGACAGGGGATTTACACACTACCGGATGAGGCCGCATCATGGTGTACTCGTGATACAATTACGACAACCAAACCGACGAAAGATCCACGCACGCATCATGCAAGCGCTAAGGCAATTTTCTGATAGAGAATGGCCCGGTTTGCTTGTCGTTATGAGAGACGTTGCGCAGAGCGTCTGGCATGTTCAGGAGCGTGGCTAAACTACGCCTGACAGAACTCACACCATCTTCTAGAATCTTGACACCATTCCCCCTCCCCCCGTATAATCCTACCCATTCCCTTCTTCAAATCCCTTAGCGACCGCCCAATATCCCGCCCTGCGGCATCGCTGCTGACAACGCACAAATCACTGCCGTTCAGACACAGGAACAATCCCATGACACTGACAGCAACGATGGAAGCTCCCGCGGGGACGGCGACAAGGCCCGTCGTCACCGATGAACACGCCGCCTCCTTCCGTGAAAACGGTTTCCTGGCACTGCCGGACGCGCTGACGCCGGATGAAGTGCAGGCACTGCGCGATGAGACCGTGCACATCTGCCGCGGTGAAATGGGTGAGGTCAACGGCCTGCCGCCCGTCGGCCCCGACGACAGCGACGACGAAGTGATCCAGCGCACACTCTGCGTCCATTTCCCGCACAAACTCTCACAGCTGATGTTCAACACGCTCGCGCATCCGTCTATCAGCAATGTGCTGACGCGGGTGATCGGCCCCAACGTGAAGAGTATGCAGTCGATGCTGTTTATCAAGTCGGCCGGCAAGCCGGGCCAGGCCTGGCACCAGGATGAAGCCTTCATCCCCACGCGCGACTGCTCCCTGAACGCCGCCTGGATCGCGCTCGATGACGCCACGGTCGAGAACGGCTGCCTGTGGGTGATTCCCGGCTCGCACGCGAACCGCTTGATCTGGCCCGCCAAGGAGCATGACGACGAGCGTTTCGACTGCGTGGTGGAGGCGTTTGATTTCCCCTACACCGACGATGACGCGGTGCCGGTCGAGGTGACTGCCGGCAGCATCGTCTTCTTCAACGGCTATCTGCTGCACCGCTCCATGCCCAACCGCGCCGCCAGCGGATTCCGCCGCGCGCTGGTCAACCACTACATGAGCGCCGAATCGCTGCTGCCCTGGCGCTATCCGGGCGATGGCGGATTGGGGGTAGCCAGTTTCGACTTCCGCGATATCGTCATGATCGCCGGCCGCGACCCTTATGCCTGGAAGGGCACGGAGGAGCTGTCGTTCTCGCACATCCGCCCGGACCGGGAAGGCGGCTGCCAGTGGCCGACGAGGGAGGAAGAAGATTGAACGCGCGTGATCATGCGATGCGCGTACTGAGGCAACGCGGCGATAGGTTTCCGGCATGAAATTCAGTGCAGTGTTCAAGAAAGTGCCTGAGGGCTACATCGGATTCGTTGAAGAACTGCCCGGCGCGAATACGCAAGGGGAAACCCTTGAAGAGGCCAAAGCGAATCTGCAAGAGGCGATTGCAATGACCTTCGAGGCAAATCGCGTTCTTGCATCTGAACAGGTTCGCGGCATCGAAAAATAGATTTGCGGGATAGATCAGTTCACACCGTAAACAACTAGCCAAATCAACCATCCTTTCACAATCCAAAGGAGCCAATTCAATGTCCAAGTTGCAACACAACGCCATCAGCCGGCGATCCTTCCTCAAAGCAGGCGCGCTGACGGTTGGCGGAACTCTGCTCGCGGCCTGCGCCGCCCCGGCAGCAGCGCCGGCCGGCGACAGCGGCGGCGATGCCGGCGCCAGCATGGAGATGATCGAGATGCGCCTCTCGGCCTGGGCCGATGTCCAGGACGCGGTCGTCTATGAGAACATGGTCAACGCCTACATGGAACAGAACGAAGGCGTGAGCGTCTCCGTCGAGCAGTACCCCGGCGGCTACTATGAGAAGATCCAGGCAAACTTCGCCGCGGATGACTCCGCCGATGTCCTCTACTTCCAGGGCTGGATCTGGCAGGCCTACGCCGAAAACCAGGTCATCTATGACATGAGCGACTATATCGCTCGCGACGGCGCCGAAGACTTCTTCCCCGGCGGCGAAAACTACGACAACCAGACGCTGTGGCAGGGCGGCCGCTACATGACCCCCACCGATACCGGCTCGCTGGTCATCTATTACAACAAGGACCTCTTCGACAAGAAGGGCGTCACCCACCCACAACCGGGCTGGAAGTGGGAAGAGTTCCAGCAGATCATTCAGGACCTCTCCTATGAAGAGGACGGCACCAAGTTCTATGGTTGGGGACAGGCGCAGGGCTGGAACGGCGCCTACGGCCGCAGCACCACCTTCATGCGCCGCAACGGCCATATCGAGTGGGACCGCATTACCGAGCCGACCGAGGCCTACTGGGACAACGAGGACATCGCCTCCGCGCTCCAATATCTGGTCTACGATGCCATCGCCAACGACTGGAGCCCCGGTCCGGAGGTGGTCGAGGGCGGCGGCGTCGGTGTCGATACCGGCCGCGTCGCCATGTACCTCGAAGGCCCTTGGGCCATGCCCCGCCTCAGGGGCGAACTGGCCACCACCGAAGAGGGCATCAACTTCGACGTGATCGAGGCCCCGACCGGCACGGCCGACACCAACTTCACCTTCGGCCACGTCCACGGCCATGTCATTACAGAGCCTTCTATGTACAAGGATGAGTCCTGGGACCTCATCTCGTTCATCCTCGGCGAAGAGGGCCAGACCATCATCGCCAACGGCGGCCGCATGTGCGGCACGCCCGACAACATTTCCGGCATCTGGGGCGATATCGCCTCCGGTGTTTATGGCTTCGAGAACACCGATGCTTTCGCCAACACCATGCGTGAAAGCTCCATCTCCGTGATCTTCGGCGAAGGCTCGCAGCTCCAGGCCTACGGCGGCGGCCCGATCACTGTCCTGTGGGACAAGCTGCTCGGCCAGACCCAGTCCGCAGCCGAAGCGCTCGCGATCGCGCAGCCGGAAATCCAAACACATCTGGATCAGTACTGGGCGGACCGCGCCTAGTCAGTGCCCGGCGGCCAGTAACCGGTTACTGGCCGCCGGTTCCTCGTCAATCTGGGAGTGCACCTCTTTGACTGCCACAACATCAGCGCCCGGAATCCAGACCCAGCCGCAGGCCCGACGCCGTATGTCCGCGGCCCAGCGCCGCGACCTGCGCGACGGCCTGCTCTTCACCAGCCCCTTCATCTTCGGTGTGCTCGCGCTCTGGGTCGGGCCGATGCTCTACTCCGTTTTTCTGATCCTGCACAAGTGGAACATGCTGGCGCCGCCCAGATTCATCGGGGCGGGCCATTTCGAGCGCATGTTGAACGACCCGCTCGTGGGCAAGTCGCTCGTCAATACCGCCTACTACACCTTCATCGGCGTCCCGCTGCAGTTGGTGGTCGCGTTCGCGCTGGCTGTGATGCTCAACCAGCAGATCCGCGGGCTCAGCGTCTATCGCACCATCTACTATCTGCCCTCCATCACCCCTGCCGTCGCCTTTGCCGTCGTCTGGGTCCAGATCCTCAACCCCGAATTCGGCGTGCTCAACGAGGTATTGCACTGGTTTGGGCTGGGGCCCATCAACTGGCTCTTTGAACCGGGCTGGGCCAAACCCGCCCTCATCATCATGAGCCTGTGGCTGACCGGCTTCCAGATGATCATCTTCCTCGCGGGTCTGCAGGGGGTGCCCAAAGAGTTGGAGGAGGCGGCCGAAATCGATGGCGCCAACGCCTGGCGCCGCTTCACCAACGTAACCATCCCCATCATTTCGCCGATCATCTTCTTCAACATGATCATCGGCATCATCGGCAGTTTCCAGGTCTTCACCACCGTCTTCATCATGACCGACGGCGGCCCGCAGAACGCCACCCTCTTCATGGTGCTCTACATTTACCGCAACGCCTTCGAGCTGTTCCGGATGGGCTATGCCGCCTCGCTGGCCTGGATCCTGTTCCTGATCATCATGATCTTCACGGGAATCCAGTTCTTTTTCGCCAATCGCTGGGTTTACTATGAAGGCAGGCTATAGAGGAGACGAATGACCGGGCACAACGCTGACCACTTCACTCCGGCCGCCGGCCGCCGATTCAGGTTATGACTGCAAGAACAACCCTGCTCCAATCCCGAAAAAGGCAGACGAGGATCGGTCATTTCATCCTGCACATTGCGATGATCGCCCTGGGGCTCACCTTCCTCATGCCGCTTGCCTGGGTGGTCAGCACATCGCTCAAGCTGCCCGGCCAGGTCTTCATCACGCCGATCGAATGGATCCCAACCGCGCCCAAATGGGATAACTACTTCGAGGTTTTCAGACGCCTCCCCTTCCATCTCTTCATCCGCAACTCCTTTTTCGTCTCCATCATGGGGACGATCGGCATGGTGTTGAGTTCGCTCACGGTCGCATACGGCCTCTCGCGCCTGCGCTGGCCGGGGCGCGACTTCGTCTTCACCGTTCTGCTGGCGACGATGATGCTGCCCGCCGTCGTGACGATGATCCCGGTCTTCATCATCTTCAAAGAGATCAACTGGGTCGGGACATTCTACCCGCTGTGGGTGCCGGCCTGGTTTGGAGCCGCCTTCTACATATTCCTCATGCGCCAGTACATGCTGACCCTGCCCCTGGAGCTGGACGAGGCCGCCAAGATCGACGGCGCCTCCAACTTCCGTATCCTCTGGCAGGTGATCACGCCCCTCTGCGGCCCGGCCGTCGCCACCATCACCATCTTCGCCTTCCTGCAGCACTACAACGCCTTTATGGAGCCCCTCATCTACATTTCCAAGAGCGAAATGTACACCCTGCCTCTCGGGCTGCTCTGGTTCAAAGGCCGCTTCGGCAACTTCTGGCACCTCGTCATGGCCGCGTCGATGATCACCATCCTGCCGGTCATCGTCATCTTCTTCTTCGCCCAGCGCCAGTTCGTCCAGGGCGCGCAGTTCACCGGGCTCGCCGGCCGTTAAACTACAGTTTTCAGTAGTCAGTTTTTAGTTCTTAGTCTACGGCTTACGCCCAGCCACTGTCGGTTCGCGGCCCTCGCCACTGACCACTGCAGTTCGGGCGTTCGGCCCTCCCTTGTGCAGGGGCTGCGCCCCCGCAACGCCCCGCCTTGGCTGGACCACCGTTATGGACAATTGGATCGGTTGAGGCCAGCGAACAGTGCTAACCCCCCGCGCCGTCTCTGGCCGCTGTCCACGCGCGGGGTCACCAAGAACTGACTAGCAGGTCTCGTTGACACTTGTATTGCTCTGTCACATGGGCGACAATATCACATAGACGACAATAGTAGAATGTCTACCAGAAGGATTGCCGCCCATCAGTGGCAGAAACTTTACCCATAGCTGCAGAGACACCCTCGAGCCTATACAGGGCAAAAGGAGAAGTGTCGCCATTTCGTTGACGCGGTTCCCTGAAAACTGCACACAGCCAGACAGGGCAGTGAACTGCAGTTTCCTCAGCCCAGCCCCGAAAAGAGGGGTCTCGTGACCCGCTCGAGTGCACAAGAAGACGCCAGCCCCGATAAGCATCAGTTTCCTGCCGGCAGCCAGTCGTTGCGGGCAGTCGTCCTGATCGCCGTCCTCATCGGCTTCGCACTGAGACTCTATCGACTGGATTCTCAGGAGCTGGACGAGCTCGAGAGTGTCGTCTATGGCCTTCGTCACTTTACTTTCTCTGAACTCGTTCAAATAGCTTTCGATGTGGAAGATTTCCTTCTTCTTCCCGCAAGCTTCTGGTTGCAAAATGTTTGGCTCGGAATCACAGGGCCTAGCGAATTTGCCATTCGTTCGCTATCGGCCTTCTGCAGCGTATTGGCAATTCCCCTCGCCTACCGTATCGCAGCAGACATCCGAATTGGCACATTTGCCACTTTGGCTGCAGTCCTGTTGGCGGCCGTGAACGCCTACGCCATCTTGCATACCCAGTTAGTTCTCCACCATTCACTCGGTCTGGCTCTCACCACCGCCAGCATTCTGTTGGCCCTGAGAGTTATCGGCGGCGGAGGGGGAAGCAAGTCCCTGATCGCGTACGTGATCTGTACCGCCTCTACCTTCTATACCCACGCTTTCGCCGTCCTCCCTCTCCTGGCGCAAAACCTATATGTGCTCTTCGTGCTGGCTCGAGACAGGCGCAGCGGAGGGAACGCTTCTGCCCAAGGACCTGCGGGTTCACTGCCGGTGCGGTGGACCGTTTCGCAGATCGCAGTGGGCATCTTGTGCACGCCTTGGCTGGTAAGCGCATGGCCCTCAATCACGAATTACAGCACATGGGCACTCTCATCGCCATGGGTATATGAATTCTTAACGCAAATCGGCGCCCTCACGATAGGACCATTCGTACCGACGCCGACCTGGAGACTGGGTTCAGGGCTTTTCGCATTCGCCCTGTTGGTGGCCGCGATTCTGGGAATATTCCTGGGCAAAAGGCGGGTGATCGACCAGGGGGAAAGATCCATCGATGGTTTGGTTGACCCAGAAGAGAATGAACTCTCGGAAGCGCAGAAGGCAGAGCCCCAACACCTGAATTCAGGCCCAACAGTTCTCTTACTGCTAAGTTTTCTTGTCGCATTGCTCACTACATGGAGACCTGCTGGTTTTTCCTTTCCTGGGTTCCCCTGGAGCGTTATTGCCTTGGCCCTGACGCCTGTCCTGCTATTGCTGGCTGTCGGGCTGGGGAATATCAACAACTATGTGGAGAGCCGCCTTGGCCGGAAATGGAAAGCCTGGACTGGAGGTACGAATGCCAGCGTCCTGAAGGCCATGAACGGAATTGGCGTCGGAAACCTGACGGCAGCGATACTCATCCTTGCAGTTTTCGCAGGCAATCTGTTCAGCTTTCGCAACTTCCACTTTGAATCGGAATTCTCAAAGTCACGGGGATTGCGGGAACTGGCCCACATGCTGGATAGCTGGGGCGCCGGACTCAACAAGACAGACGTTCGTTTCGCCCAGCCTTATTTTGTCGACCCCGCGCTCTGGGACTACTACTATACGGGAGAGATTGAGAACGTTTCCCTGGCTCCCTGGCCGATGGACTTGGATGCGGCCCTGGAGACCGTCGCAGATCTCCGCAGTAGCGGTGTCCAATCAGTCATTCTGCTGGTTCGATCGGATAGGGATCTTGAGGAATTCGAACTGGATCTGCAGTGGATTGCAAAGCGACAGGGCTTTGAATTTGACCAACAGAGGCGAACCCGTGCGGAAGTAACCAATAATGCCCGGCAGGCGCTTTCCAGTTCCTACCAGTTGGCGGGCCAGGAAACGGTGGGGCCATGGATTGTCGAACTCTACTCGCGGCCCAATCCCCAGACGTGGCGCCTTTTCGATGTCCAGTTCGCCAACGGCTTGACGCTGGAGCGCGCCCAGATCAGCCCCAACATCCCCCCAGCCGGCGGCAGGCTGGTCATCCACATGGAATGGAGCGGAGACCCAACCGTATTGACCGGCGGCGAAAAGATATTCCTGCACCTGCTCGACGAAACCGGCGATTTGGTCGCCCAGTGGGAGCCAGAGCTCCGCTTGGATAGCTCGCAGGTTCTGAATAGCGTCGCGATGCCCATCCCACCGACCCTGCCGGACAGCCCCCTGCGCCTGATTGCCGGCCTCTACGACGCATCTGTCGATGGCGCGCCCAGGATTCCGACAGAAGCAGGCGAAGACTCTTTGCTTCTGGTGTATTTCCAAGCTGTAGCGTGTGATGCCTGTGGGAGATGACAGACCTGTCATCTCATCATTGATGCCCTCAGCTTTCCCTCTCAGGTCATCCTGACCAGAGGAGAACGCCATGACATCTCCCAAGCTGAATCGTCGCTCGTTCCCTTAGATTGCTCTGGCGCGAACAAGACGTCGCCCCCCCCGAATCGCTGAACCGCAACTGCTGAGCCACAGTCCATCGGCAGTCCTCAGTGCCTCCCGGCAGAAGGTCCACTCACCACTAAAAACTGACTACTGAAAACTAATACCCCCCATATATCCGCAGATAATGCGCATAGTGCGTCAGGATGCGCTGCAGATAAAGGCGGGTCTCGCTGTAGGGAATGCGCTCGATGAAGAGGGCCTCGTCCGGCGCCGAGCGGTCGAACCAGGTTCTGGCATTGCCCGGGCCGGCGTTGTATCCGGCGAGCGCGGCGACGGGATTTTCGCGGGCGTAATCCTGCACCCAGCGCAGATAAAACGCGCCGAAGCGAACGTTGACGAAGGGGCGGTTGAGCAGACCGGTGGAGTAGTTGGGGTAGCCGAGGCGCTGCGCGATCTCCGCGCCGGTGGTGGGGATGATCTGGGTCAGGCCGTGGGCGCCGGCAAAGGAGCGGGCCGGCGGCTCGAAGAGGCTCTCCTGGAGGATGAGACTGTAGAGGAGCAGGGGATCGATGTCGAAATCCGTCGCTTCCTTTTCCACAAGACGGGAATAGTGTCTGGGATAGGCGAAGCGCTGGATAAAGAGGGGCACGTCCGCGGTATTCCGGGCCTGGCTGACCTGAATCAGACGGTAGGCCGCGCTGATGGAGAGCCGGTTGGCGCCCAGTTCCTCAAAGTGCTGCATGAGCGCGAACAGCGCCGCAGGATCGGCGCGGAAGCGCCAATAACCCAGTTCAAGCAGCTTCAAGCCCTCAGCGCGCAGGTCCAGCTGTAACAGCAGTGCTCCGCCGACCAGGGCCGGGTCGACGGCTGCGGCTTGCGGCAGGCCCGGGTTGCCGCTGTTGCCGGCATCAGCCGTGTCGAAGTCGTCGTGCCGCGTCTTCAGCCAGTTTACCGCGAAGCGCCGGCTGCCGTCATCGTCGGGCAGCGCCGCCGCGGCCACTGCGTCCATGCGGGGGATGAGGTCCTGTCCCGGTTGGCCCTGCAGCGCCAGTTCCAGACCGGCCAGCACACCGTAGAACGTCTCCGGCTCCTCTGCAGCGAGCGACAGCCACAGGGAGCGGGCCGTGTCTTCCTCGCCAAGAGCATAGCGGGCGCGGCCCAACCAGTAGGTCGCTGTGCCCGACCGCGCACCGGGATACTCCGCCAGCAGACGGTCAAAGCTGCTGGCAGCCAGTCCGTGATGGCCGAAGGTAAAGGCGCCGATTCCCAGCACCGCCAGCGCATCCGGGGCGCGGGCGCTGTCCGGGAAGCTGTCCACCAGCATCAGCAGGTCGGCCACAGCCTCCACCAGGAAATCGGCTGTGCCCTCGGCGCGGCCGGCAAGTCCGACATCCAGGCCGCGGTCGGCTCCGATGGCGGAAAGCGCGCTCAGCCAGAGCGCTTCGGCGGCAAGCGGGTCGGCGGCGTGGTCTCTGGCGAAAGTACGGTAGACGCGCCGGGCCGCTTCTGGCGAGCCCTGCGCATTGGCCAGCCGCGCGCGGGTCAGCCAGGCATCGCCGAAACAGTCGCAGGCGGGATACCAGTTCATCACCTGCTCCAGGGCGCGGATGGCCTCGTCCCACTGCCCCAACCCCATATGGGCGCGGCCAAGGCCCAGCCAGGCCTGCCCGGCCCGTTCATCCTGCGGAGAATCCTGCAGAAAGCGTTCAAAGGCGCTGACGGCCGGGAAGTACGCCTCGGCAAAGACGTCGATCTGCCCGCGCACGTAAAGGTCGACCGGAACATCACGGTTCACCAGTTGGATGAGGGACTGGTAAGCGGAGTTGCTCTCCGGATTCTCCTCCAGGGCCAGCCGCCAGCGGGCGATGGCCGTTTCCTCGTCGCCGGCGGTGGCATAGGCATTTCCGGCGCGGTACATATAGCCGGCCCGGTGGATGTTCCACACTCTGTAGCCGAGGATCGCATCGAACCCGGCGTCGTCCCGGCTGCGCTCCGCCTCTCCTGGCTCGGTCGCGACCAGGATCTCATCGTAGACCGCCGCCGCCTGTTCCCAGCGCCCATTGCCCTCGAGAACACCGGCCAGCCGGTCGAGAAGACGGACCTGTTCCCAAGTCCGGGCGGCATGGTTGGCGGCCCGGCCCAATGCATTGGCGGCCTGCTGCCAGTCGCCGGCCGCGAGCCAGGCGTCGGCGATACGCTCTTCCACAACAACGGCGACCTGCGGATGCTGTTGCAGGAAAGCTTCGTAGGCCGCGGCGGCCTCGGCGTTGCGGCCCAAACGGGCCAGCGTCTCGGCGCGCAGGAACACGGTGTGGCTGCGGAGGGGGTCATCTGTCGGCGGGGAGCCGGCCTGTGGCGAGATCTGTTCCAACACGGTGAAGGCGGACACCGGCTGTTCGTCGGCGAGAAAGGAGAGCGCGAGCTGAAAACGTGCTTCCTGCCGCTGGTCGAGGGTAAGTTGAGGGTCGGCCAGCAGCGTCTGGAGCAGCCGCTGCGCCCCGCTGTAGTCGCCGTCCTCGTGCAGCCAGGCCGCCTGCTGCATGGGCGATGCTGCCGCGAATACCTCAACCGTCGCCCGCGGGCGGGGGGCAGGGTCGGCGGCCTGCGCCGTTACATCCGGCACCGTTGCATCCGGCACCGTTGTATCCGGCACCATTGCATCCGGCGCCGGGGCAGGGGTCGCCTCGGCCGCGGGCGTGGCTGACGCTGTGTCATTGGCGGCAGGCGCGGGCGTCCCGGTCGCCGCGGACAGGCTGGCGGCGTCAGTGGCGATGGAGACGGTCGTGGCAGTGGCGGCCGCGCTTCTGTTCCCGCAACCGCCGAACAGCAGCACGAACGAAGCCAGAATCAAGCAGGGGAGCGTCAGTCTTGCCTGTGCTCTTTGTGATGCAGCGCTTGCCATGATTGCGGTGAATTGCGCCCCTGCTCGAGAGGAGGAAACGGCGCGATGAGGGGGCCAGCGGAAGATCATCGCAGGGTATGATCAGTCCGCGAGAGGCGTCCTGTGTCTGCTTGCACGCTTACGTCAATGGGCCCGCCGGTCATTCGATAATGGTAGCAGGGGGGTTGGCCTGTGTCAATATGAGGCAGGAAGTGGGTGCATCCCAAGTCGGGGATGACCTCTCGTATACCTCTCGTCGCCACCAAGCCACCATCATCTCCAGTCCCAATCTCCGTCAGCCCAATCGGTGTCACTCTCTCCTCTCTCCTCTTCGCTCTCTCCTTGCATTTGGGCGTTCGGGCCTTCGGCCCTCCCTTGTGCGGGGGCTGCGCCCCCGCAACGCCCCGCCCTTACTAGACCACCGTGCGTATTCTTCCCCGGCAACGTGTCTAGAGAATGGTGTTTAGCCAACAGTGTCTACCTCCTCACCCGCTATCTCAGCCCCTAACCCCTGCAGTTTCCCCCGCAGTTCCCCTGCAGTTCCCCTGCAGTTCCGCGCCCTCGCAGTTCGCTGTCGCCCGCCCATGGATACGGTCGGGTCTGCCGTCTATCTTTGTTCCGGTATTGGCCCTATGCTATGATTTCGGGCAAAAGGGAGCAGGTCGCCTGGAATGATATCTGTGCTTGCTCCCAATAGCACCCGTCATCGAGCACCTATCTCTGCTGATCTCTTGGCGAGAGGCCCGTCTTCCCAGATGGAAAAGGTGTTCGTTCATTCGGAATTCAGGCTATCTCACATATAGTAAGGCAATACGGCAAGGCTCTCCAGCGCTGGAAAACGCCAATGAGGCAGGGTGCGATGACTGGTTGGAAGTTCAAGAGATTTTCACTGGTAGGGCTTTTCCTTCTCGCAGCGATTCTGCTGGTAGCCTGTAGGCCCATCGATGATCAGATTGCTCACTATCTCGCCCACGGCCCCACAAGTACAAGACCATACGTCGCAACGGGACCGTCCTGCACGGAACTCGAAGAAACAGCGCAGGAGACACTGTCCGATGTCGGTTCGCCGCCCGCGACCGCGAGATTCAGCGTCGCCGATCGTAAGGCTCTTGCCATTGCCGCGTTCGGCCACCTGTGCGAGTTGGCGAGAGAAGTGGGGTGGCGGCAGAGCGCCACGGCAGAGGAATCGAAGGCCGCAGAGCTCCTGATGGACCGCTTTACCGGGTTCGGCTACAGCCCGGAGATGCAGGATTTTCAAGTGTGGATAGGGTCTCTCCAGAGGAATTCCAGTAATATAATCCTTGAACTTCCTGGTCAGGGCGAAGGCGTGGTTATCCTGGGAGCACACTACGACACGGTAAGGCACTCAGTTGGCGCCAACGATAACGCTTCCGGGGTAGGCGTGCTGCTCGCGGTGGCGGAGAGGTTGGCGCAACCGCCCTGGTCAAGCCAGATGGTATCGGTTCTTCCGTTCACACTGCGGATTATCGCCTTTGGCTCGGAGGAAACCGGTATGAACGGCAGTCGGTATTACGTGCGCCAGTTGACCGAAGAAGAGTCAGACGACATCAAGATCATGATCAACCTGGATTCAGTGGGATCCGGCACATTTTTGCGGGGACCGGGCGACAGATGGTTGACCAGTCATGTATCAGTAGTCGCCAGCAGAGAGGGAGTGTCCTATACGAGCATCACCGAGGGTTACAGCGGTAGCGATCATTTCCCTTTCAGGCACTCCGCCGAGATTCCGGTTATTAGTTTCTCCGGCAACGACAAGTCACGCATCAACACCCGAGGCGATACGATTGAGTTCATCAATCCGGTGCTGCTGGGAGACACGGCGGCGCTGGTCCTGGTCCTGCTTGCCTCCCTTGAAGATTTGTAATGTCGATGCTGGTCATGCCATTTCCAGGTGAAGACCATCTCGACGGACAGGAGCCAGCAGAGATGCCAGAGGAAGAGTGACTGGAAAACAGAAAGACAGGCCGAACGAACACGATTGGCAACGCTCCGTCGAAACTTAAAGACGAGAAACGTGAAGCACACGGATTCACCGAGAGGACGCCGCAATTGACACAGGAATACAACGTCGTCGTGGGCATGGAAGTCCACGCGCAGCTGTTGACGAAGACGAAGATGTTCTGCCGCTGCAGCGCCGACTACCAGGGCGCGCCGCCCAATACGCACACCTGCCCGGTCTGCCTGGGCCTGCCCGGCGCGCTGCCGGTGAGCAACCGCGCCGCGGTCGAAGCAACGATCCGCACCGGGCTGGCGCTCAACTGCGAGATCGCGGAAACAGCGGTCTTCGCACGCAAGAACTACCACTACCCGGACCTGCCCAAGGGCTATCAGATCTCCCAGTACGAGCTCCCACTGTGCCGCAACGGCTGGGTCGAGATCGAACTGCCCGACGGCAACGTCAAACGCATCCGCATCCACCGTGCCCACTTGGAAGAGGACACGGGCAAGAACACGCACGCGGGGCTGCATACGCTGGTCGACCTGAACCGGGCCGGGATGCCGCTGATGGAGATCGTCACCGAGGCCGACATCGCCAGCGCCGACGAGGCCTACGCCTTCCTGACTAAGCTGCGCTCGATCCTGCGCTATCTGGGCGTCAACAGCGGCAACATGGAGGAGGGCGCGCTGCGCTGCGAACCCAATATCAGCGTACGCACGACGGAGCAGGCCGCCCGCGGCGAGTTCGGCACCAAGGTCGAGGTGAAGAATCTCAACAGCCTGCGCGCCGTGCGCAGCGCCATCGCCTACGAGGCCGAGCGCCAGGCCGATGTGCTGAACAGCGGCGGCGTGATCGAGCAGGTCAACATGGGCTGGGACGAAGACCGCCAGCGCACCGTCCTGCAGCGCTCGAAGGAGAGCAGCGAGGACTACCGCTACTTCCCCGAACCGGACCTGCCGCCGCTGGTGGTCGACCGCCAGTGGGTGGAGGAGACCGCACACACGCTGCCCGAGCTGCCGGACGCCAAGGAGCAGCGCTACCGGCAGACGTGGTCCTTGCGCCCGGCCGATGCCGGCGCCATCACTGCCGAGAAGGCGGTGGCCGACTACTTCGAGGCCGCCGTAACCGCCTACGGCCAGGAGGACGGCAAACCGCAGCGCATGGCCAACTGGATCACCGACGAGCTGTTCCGCCTGCTCTATGCCGACGGCGAGGGCCAGGACTTGAGGCAGATCGCCGACACGCGCGTGCAGCCGCAGCAGCTGGCCGCGCTGGTGCAGATGGTGGATGCCCGCGAAATCAACGCCAACACCGGCAAGAAAGTGCTGGAGTCAATGTACAGTAGCGGAGACGATCCGCAGGCCGTCGTCGAGCGCGAAGGGCTGGCAATGGTCAGCAATACGGACGTCATCGACGTCGCCGTGCAGGAAGCCTTCGACAGCAACCCGGACGAGCTGGCCCGCTACCGCGGCGGCGAAAAGAAGCTGTTCGGCTTCTTCATGGGCCAGATGATGCGAGCCACCAAGGGCAAGGCCGACCCGCAAGCGGCGCGCCAACGCCTGCAGGAGATGCTTGATAGTTTTTAGTTTTCAGTTTCTAGTTTTCAGTGACACCCCACCCGGGGCGCTCGCGACCCACCCACTGACCACCAACCACTGACCACCGACCACTGAGGTTCTATGGCTCTCGCTCTTACCCATACACGCAACGAAAAGACGCCCGCGCACAGTCACCGCACGCCCGGCTTCGCCTCGCTTGAGCTGAAGTGGGATACCGTGACGCTCTTCCGCTACATCTATGATCCGGACATGCCCCAGTCCGAGTCGCCCAAGCCCTTCTTCCACCCCGTCAACACGCTGGCCGGTGACCTGATCACCAACTACCGCCCGCATGACCACGTCTGGCACAAGGGTATCCAGATGACGATCGCCCACCTGGACGGCCAAAACTTCTGGGGCGGGGGCAGCTACCGCCACGATGAGGGCTACGTCGACCTGCCCAACAACGGGACCCAGCGCCACGACGGCTGGGACTCGATCGAGGTGGACGACAACCGCTTCGCCGCCACCGAGAAACTCTCCTGGATCACGCAGGCCGGCGAGCACTGGATCGACGAGACGCGGGGCATTGCCGTGGAGACCGTCGACCCCGACGCCGGCTACTGGGCGCTGGACTTCACGACCAGCCTGCACAACGTGCGCGGCGAGACGCTGCGCATCTGCTCGCCGACGACAGAAGGGCGTCCGCTGGCAGGTTACGGCGGGCTCTTCTGGCGTGGCCCGCGCTCCTTCGACAACGGCAAGATCATCACCGCCGCCGGGCACGAAGGCGCCGATGCCATGGGCGAGGCCGCACCCTGGCTGGCCTACACCGGCCACCACGACGGCAACGGCCACGCCTCAACACTCGCCTTCCTCGACCATCCCGCCAACCTGCGCTATCCCAACAAATGGTTCATACGCCAGACACCCTACGCCTGCGCCAGCTTCGCCTTCATGTTCGACGAGGTGTACGAGTTCGAGGCCGGGGAGACGATTACGCAGCAGTACCGGCTGGTGATCGCCAATGGCGACTGGGACGCGGGGCAGGTGGAGGCCGCGGCTGAGGCGTGGCGGAGTTGAGGCGGGAGTTGGAGGCGGGATGCGCTTCAGCAATGCAGGTACGTGTCGTCGCCGCTTATTGAGAATTCAACTTCCCGTCCACCTGCTGGGGAAATTGCTTCACAATATACCTTAGCTCGTTGTCCGACTTTTGGGGCCAGGCTCATCTGGTCCGGGAACGACTCAGTTGCTATGGACAGATCATGCCTCTTCATCTGGACAATCTGAGAGACTCGATCGAAGCGCTGGATGAACTGCTGACAGCCAGCGAAGATGATGCCCGCATGGGGCGCCTGAGTGAAATCGAGCGCATCGGCATTCGCGCCGGCGTCGTAAAGCATTTCGAGATAACCTACGAACTCTCCTGGAAGCTGATGGCGCGCTGGCTGAATACCAACGTCGCCTCCGACACCGCAGATGGCGTGACGAGGCGTCAACTCTACCGCCTCTCCGCGGCGAATAGACTTATCTCCGATGTCGACCGCTGGATGCGGCATCACGACGCCAGGAATACAACCTCCCATATCTATGACCGCAAGAAGGCCCAGCAAGTCTATGAAGCCGTGAGAGGGTTCACGCACGACGCCCGGAAGCTGCTGAAAGTGCTGGAAGCCCACAATGATTGACCTGAGCCCAAACCACCTCAAAACGGTCATGCAGATTCTGGCGGAACACGTGCCGGCTTGCGAAGTGCGCGTTTTCGGTTCGCGCGTGACATGTTCTGCAAAGGTCTATTCCGACCTCGACCTCGCAATCGTTGGCGTTACGGCATTGGACCGGCACACGCTAGCGCGGCTGAAGGAAGCATTTGAGGATTCCGACCTGCCTATTCTGGTAGACGTGCTCGACTGGCACGGAATTTCCGAGAGTTTTCAGGAAGTCATTGCGAAAGACTACGCGGTCCTGCAGAAGATGCCAGTCGGGTCAGGTGGGAATGTTTCCAGGGAATAGCGAACAGAGTTCATAGACAATCGACCAGGTGATCAACGCTATCCCAACATGTGATTCGTGAGCCAGACGCTGTACGCTTACACTAGCTTCGCCTTCATGTTCGACGAAGTCTATGAGTTCGAGGCAGGGCCGAGCAACTAAGATGTAAGGAGCACGTAGACGGAAGCCGTCGTCCCCCGCGGCGCAACCTTGGTGCCATAAGGGACAATGGGGAGAAACACCAGAGGTTCGCCTGACGGAGACAGCCGTCGTTCATTCGATTGCATCTCACTGGATTTTGAAGTCGGCGTTCAGGACCGTCGCATTCACAAATTTGCAGCGGTGCGTCCGGATACCGGTCAATCTCTAATCTTTCCCGGGGCCGGCGATGGCTTGGGCGCGGCATTGAGCAAGCTGGACGATCTTGCCGATGGCGCGGACTTTCTGCTGGGCCACAATCTGATCGATTTCGATCTGCCCCATCTGCAAGCCGCAAATCCCCGTTTGCGGCTGCTGCGGCTGCCCGCGGTAGATACACTCAGGCTCAATCCTCTGGCCTTTCCCCGCAACCCCTATCACCACCTGGTCAAGCATTACCAAGACGGACAGCTGAAACGCGGACGCATCAACGACCCGAAACTGGACTGCGACCTGGCCTTGGAACTCTTCCACGACCAACAGCGAGCGTTGCAGGACACAAGCCCGGACCTGTTGACTGCCTGGCATTGGTTGACCACATCCAGGAACGGAGTGGGATTCGATCAAGTTTTTGCGTCTCTACGGGATTCCAGCCGGCCATCCAACGCCGAAGCGAGTGGGGTAATCCGCGCCCTGCTGGCTGGAGTCGCCTGCCAGACACACGCCCGTGAATTCATGACAGAAGCTGTTGGGCACGGCTGGGCGCTGGCCTATGCGCTGGCGTGGCTGTCAGTATCCGGAAGCAACTCGGTCATGCCCCCTTGGGTGCGGCATCAATTTCCCGAAGCGGGGAGGTTGGTGCGCCGGCTGCGCGATACCGCCTGCGCCGATCCTGCCTGCGACTGGTGCAGGGAACGACACGACGCCCGCAAGGAACTGACTCGCTGGTTCGGCTTTGCCGACTTCCGCCCAGAGCCGACGGACGAAGCCGGACGGCCTATACAGCAGTCCGTCATCGAAGCGGCGATGGCGGGCGAACATCTGATGGCAATCCTGCCCACGGGCGCGGGCAAATCGCTCTGCTATCAGATCCCCGCCCTATCCCGCTACGACAAAACAGGCGCGCTGACGGTGGTGATATCCCCCTTGGTCGCACTCATGGCCGACCAGGTGACAGGGCTGGAGAGGCAGGGCATCGACCGCTGCGTCACCGTCAACGGGCTTCTGTCGATGCCCGAGCGTGCAGATGCGCTGGACCAGGTGCGGCTGGGGGATGCCGGCATCCTCTTAATTTCGCCGGAGCAACTGCGTAGCGTCTCCCTACGCCGCGTCCTGGATCAACGGGAGATCGGTGCCTGGGTGATGGACGAGGCCCACTGCCTTTCGGAGTGGGGGCACGACTTCCGGCCCGATTACCGCTACGTGGGACGCTTCATCCGCGAGCGCGCAGGAGAAGAACCAATCCCTCCGGTATTGTGTCTGACCGCCACAGCCAAGCCTGATGTGAAAAACGGTATCGTTGATTACTTTCAGAAAGAGCTTGGCATCGAATTAAAGATCTTCGACGGCGGAGCCCAACGAAATAACTTGGAATTCGTTGTGGTCAAGACCAGTAGAGGGGAAAAGCACGCCCATGTCCACCAGATTCTGATGGCCGATTTGCCGGCGGATCAGCCGGGAGGCGCCATCGTCTATTGCGCAACACGGAGGCAGACCGAAGAACTGGCGGAGTTCCTGCAGGAAAAGAGAATGGAGGCGGACTACTTCCATGCAGGAGTGCCGCCGGAAACGAAGAAAACCGTACAGGAGAACTTTATCGGAGGCGAACTGCGAGTCATCACCGCCACCAACGCCTTTGGCATGGGTATCGACAAGCCGGACGTGCGGTTGGTAATCCATGCCGACATTCCCGGGTCCCTGGAAAACTATCTGCAGGAAGCAGGTCGCGCCGGTCGTGACCAGCAGGCGGCGCGTTGCGTTCTGCTCTACACACAAGACGATGTGGAGCGGCAGTTCGGCATGTCGGCCCGCTCACGGCTCACGCGACGGGAAATCCATGGCGTCTTAAGGGCGCTGCGAAACCTGGACCGCAAAAAACGCTTAGAAGGGGAGGTGGTGGCGACTGCAGGCGAGATCCTCGGTGAGGACGAAGACAAAGCATTTGAGCGAGATTCCACCACCGACGACACGCGTGTGCGCACCGCAGTCGCTTGGCTGGAAGAGGCGGTTCTGCTGACCCGAGAGGAGAACCGAGTGCAAGTGTTTCCCTCCTCCCTGAGAGTAAGTTCAAAGGAGGAGGCGCGTAACAAGATCGAAAGAGCCTCTATCCCCCATGCCTACCGCCGCCAACTCATGACCATCACCGAGAAACTGATCGAGGCGGACGCGGATGAAGGTATCACCACCGACGAACTGATGGCCCAAACAGGCCTGACGCCAGAAGGAGTGCGGAAAGCCCTCGACGATCTGGAGCAATTGGGCATCGCCAGCAATGATACTGTGCTTACCGCCTTCGTCCACGCAGGGGTGAATCGCTCCTCACAGAGACGCTTCCTGGAAGCGGCTGAACTGGAACAAGCCCTGATCGCCACTATGCAAGAGATGGCCCCTGATATGAGCAAAGGCGATACGTCGATTCTGCATCTCCGCCTCGCCACCCAATGGCTCAAAGACGATGGCCATACCTATGCCCTGCCGGAACGCGTGCGGCGCATCATCCGCAGCATCGCCGCGGATGGGCGGGGCGAAGGTGGTGGCGGGGGAAGCCTTGGGGTGCAGGGGAATAAAGTCGAGACTCTGCAGGTGACGTTACAGCGCGAGTGGGGCGACTTGAAGAAGACCGCGGCCTTGCGACGAGAGGCCGCCAGGCGGCTTCTGGATCATCTGCTTGCCAGCCTGCCACAAGGCAGCCGAGGCACAGATCTGCTGGCCGAGACGACTCTAGGCAAGCTACTCACAGCTATCACGTCCGACCTCACTTTGAAGAGTAGAGTCACGCACCACGACAAAATAAGAGATCGTGCTCTGCTATGGCTGCACGAGCAGGAAGTCATTCGGCTGAACAAGGGTCTGGCAATCTTTCGCCCGGCCATGACCATTCGCCTGCAGCAGGAACGACGCGGATTCGCCGAGACCGATTTTCGCTCCCTCAAACTCCATTATGACGAACAGGTGCTGCAGATCCACGTGATGGCGGAATTCGCGGAGAAGGGCCTGGGATCGATGGCTGATGCCCTGCGCTTGGCGATGGATTATTTCAGCCTTCCGCAAGAGGAATTTTTACTTCGCTGGCTGCCAGATCGTGACAGAGAACTCTCGCGGCAGACCACGCCTGAGTCATGGCGTATCGTCGTCGAAAGCCTGAATAATCCCATCCAGCGCCGCATTGTGGCAGACAATCGGGAACGGACGAACGTGCTGGTGCTGGCCGGCCCCGGCTCCGGCAAGACGCGAGTCCTGGTGCATCGTGTCGCTTATCTGATACGCGTGAGACGTGAAAACCCACGCAGTATCCTGGCGCTCGCTTACAACCGGCACGCCGCTGTCGAAATCCGCCGCCGCTTGGCAGATCTGATCGGCGATGATGCTCGCGGAATAATCGTACTGACCTGCCACGCGCTCGCAATGCGCTTGACGGGAGCCAGCTTTTCGGGACGGGCGAATCAACTTGACGACGAAGACTTCAAAACATTTCTCCGCCAGGCGACCTCTCTGCTACGCGGGGAAGGCCTACCCCCTGAAGAGGCGGACGAAATGCGAACACGCTTGCTGGCAGGCTTCCGCTGGATACTGGTGGACGAATACCAGGATATCGGTCCTGATGAGTACAACCTGATCTCCGCGCTGGCGGGCCGGACTCTTCCTGAAGAGGATGATAAGCTGAGCCTTTTCGCAGTGGGTGACGACGATCAAAACATCTATGCCTTCAGCGGCGCGTCGGTCGAGTTTATCCGCCGTTTCGAGGAAGACTATAGCGCCAGGTCTTTCTTTCTGACCGACAACTACCGCTCCACCACCCACATTATAGAGGCCGCTAATGCGGTAATTGCGCCTGCGCGGCAACGGATGAAGACAGAGCATCCAATCCAAATTGATCGGACGCGCAGGAAGGACCAGGACGGCGGTGTATGGACTGAACTTGACTCGGTAGCCAAAGGTCGAGTTCAAATTCTGCCGGTCGGCGGCACGCCCATCACTCAGGCGCAGTCGACTATTGCCGAGTTGAAACGACTGTCCGGTCTCACTCAAGATTGGGACTGGTCTGCCTGCGCTGTGGTGGCGCGCGAATGGAGCTACCTGGACCCGGTGCGCAGCCTTTGCGAACTTGAAGGGATTCCGGTGCAGATGGCGAACGAGGAGTTCTCAAACGTCTGGCATCTGCGGGAGACCCGGGCACTCGTGAATTGGTTGCGCGGGCGAGACACCCGCTTGGTGAAGAGTGAGGAGCTGAAGGGCTGGGTGGACAGACTGTCTCCAACTCCTTGGACTGAACTGTTGCAGGAAGCGATAGCCGAGTACGAGTTGGAGACCGGTGGAGCGGAGACAGCGGTGGATCAGTTCATCGAATGGCTGGCCGAGTGGGGGCAGGAGCTACGCCGCCGTCAGCGCGGTTTGCTCCTGCTGACCGCCCATCGCGCCAAGGGACTGGAGTTCGACCACGTGGTTGTGTTGGACGGAGGCTGGAATCGTTTCAACCGCCGCGAGGATGCCGACGCCCCGCGCCGGCTGTACTACGTGGCCATGAGCCGAGCTCGGCAGACCCTCACATTGGCGCGCCTTCCGGGAGCGCACCCGTTCCAGGATGCCTTGCGGAGTAATCCCTCGGTGCTGCGCCGGCAGGTGCCTACGACACTCCCGCCGGCGGAGCCGGAACTCGCCCGTCAATATAGACAACTCAGCCTGCGTGACGTCTTCCTGAGTTTCGCAGGATACAGGCATCATAGCCATCCCCTGCACCGCGCCATCGCCGCGCTTTCCCCGGGCGATCCGTTGCAGGTGCGGGTCAGCGGGAATCGGTGGGAATTACTGAATTGCAGCGAGATGGTCGTCGGACAGCTTGCCAGTAATTTCGAACCCCCGTCAGGAACGCGCTGCACTTCTGCCAAAGTCTTGGCCATCGCAACCTGGAGCCAAGAGTATTCAGATCCGCAGTACCAGAGAAGCCTCCGGTGCGATACGTGGGAAGTAGTAGTGCCGGAGTTGGTGTTCGAGCCCAATTCATAGTCGCAACGCCAGCGCCCCTCTACACCAACAACACCCCTTCATGCCTTAACAACCACTCCTTACGCCACAACCCACCCCCATACCCTGTCAGCTTCACACGCCCGCCGCTGCCGATGATCCGATGACAGGGCACAATGATGGAGGCCGGATTGCGCCCGTTAGCCGCGCCCACCGCGCGCACCGCCTTGGGGTTGTCAATCGCGACGGCGATGTCCTGGTAGCTGGCGGTCTGGCCGTATCCAACGCTGAGAAGCTGCTGCCAGACCTGGCGCTGAAACGGCGTGCCCTCCAAGGTCAGGGGCAGATCGAAGCAGCGTAACTCTCCGGCGAAATACGCGTCCAACTGGCGCCGCACCTCCGCCAGCAGCGGATGCGCGCTTGCCTCTTCAACCTCCCCCACCTGTTGCCCTGCAAATTCGACTCTACCCACCGCCGTGTCCGTGGCATGGATTTCAATGGAACCGATAGGGGAGTCGTAGTTCATTACCGACAAAGACATTACTTACTCCGTAAGATTTGAAATTAAGAGATTACGATAATGCAGACCTGCGTCGGGCCAAAGACCTGCGCACGCACTGACCACTCATACTACAACCGCACATTGATAAGATGGGGTTCCTTCAGCGATAATGAGAGCAAGCATGCTGAACTGGCGGCTGCGATGTTGCGCCATGCGTGGCGGCTGGGCGTGCCGATGCGCTGGGTGACGGCAGACGAGGTCTGCGGTGAGGCGCGTGCGCTGCGATATGCGGTGGCAGTAAGTGGTCGTTGGTATGTGTTTGCTGGGGGGGGGGCCAGAACAGCGTATGGTTGGTGCGTCCCGAATTAGGCGTCCCTGCCTGGAAGGGAAACGGTCGCAAACCTTTCAAAGAACGCGTTCTTGATGAAAGCGCACGACCGGTACGGATCCCCGCGATGGTCGCATCCTGGCCGGACAGCCGTTGGCAACGGCTGCAGGTCGCGGCAGTCTTAAGTCTCCTGATACGAAACACACCTTTCTACATGGTGATAAGCATGACGACGAACAGCCGGGGCACCAACTAAAAGAGATGCAATGCACGGGCGACACTGCAACAAATTACATTCGTCAAACGCTGCCAGAAATGCGGAAAGGAATATCAGCCCGAAATGATCTACCCCCTTTTCGATCAAGAAGTATGCGATACCTGCGAGGCGGTCGACCCAGCCTATGCCTATAAAGAGTTCCTCTCCGGTGTAGGGAAGTTCCTTCTGTGGGCAGGCTCCGCGACAATGCTTATTTTCGCGTGGTCAGTACGCAGCCGTTGGATCGGCTAAAACCCATGTTCAGAAAACGAGGCAGCAGACCCACAAAGCCACCGCGCAAATTCCTGACCAAACCCAGCCCTTGGCAGGCGATAGCCGTCGGATCGCTCGCAATCCTATTCACACTCAGCATGGCCGCAGCAGTCGAACCCATGTTTGAACCCCTGGAGTACGACCCGACCCCTACGTGGCCGGTACTGCCCCCCTCACACCCGAAGGCCACGCCAACCCATTACCCGATGATGCCGCCGACGGCGGAGCCGCCAGATGCTGTCAACGAATAGGCGTCGGCGGATGGTCAAAGACATTTAGGCGCGTCCCGGTCACCGACAGTCTGCGCATGACGTGACGGGACCAACGGCTGATAGGAATTTGCCCTCTGTCCATGCTACGCACACGGTAGGAGTAAGTCATACCTTCGAGTATGTCAGTCTCTTCAAAACGGGGCTCGAAAACTACGTAGAAATCCTGCGAGGATATCCAACTGGAACCCTGGAAGTAGATGCTTCTGATCGAGGTAACTTCGTATACCGGCGCACGGCCTACCCATGTAAGGACGTTAGTATCTGTGTTCTCTTTGTCGATGCGAAGGTAGGCCGGTCGATGTTTCGCCGAAGTCGGCGGAAATCCCACCGCGAAATAAAACACCAGAAGCAAGGCCGCAGAAAGGAAGATGTAACGCTTCCCCTTGATACGCTTATACCAGACAGGCTTGCTCAAAATAGGCTGGCGCTCTCTAGTCTTACGCACGATTTCCCTTTCAAGTTCAACTGCCAAAAATCCGAGACAGCCCCAACTTAACTGGATTTCCCGCTAAAACCTTTTCCAGAACCACCCTCAGGGAGACATGCAAATGGACTTGACAGAATAGGATGGCCTTAACGCGTCAGAGAACATGAAAAAAAGCATTCCGAGAAATCGGGAATCTGGACGACCGCATGCTGAAACGAGAAGAAAGAGTCAACCACATGGCAACGAAAGAAGAGTCCCAAACTGCCCTCAAAGCCATAGAGGCGGTACGCACCGAAGTCGCCAAGGCGGAAAGCGCATCTACGTCAGAACGTGGCCCTTCCTCTGCGCGTACATGACGGCAATCCTCGCCACCCTTCATTACCTCACCCAGCCCTGAAATACCCCCCAAAATCACCCCTCAACCAGAGTAAATTCCCCCATTTGTTGCACCTTCCTTATAGGTCCAACAACACCCCCTCATGCCGCAGCAGCCACTCCTTACGCCACAACCCACCCCCATACCCCGTCAGCTTCGCACGCCCGCCGCTACCGATAATCCGATGACAGGGCACGATGATGGAGACCGGATTGCGCCCGTTAGCCGCGCCCACCGCGCGCACCGCCTTGGGGTTGTCAATCGCGACGGCGATGTCCCGGTAGCTGGCGGTCTGGCCGTATCCGACGCTGAGAAGCTGCTGCCAAACCTGGCGCTGAAACGGCGTGCCCTCAAGATCCAGGGGCAGATCGAAGCAGCGTAACTCCCCAGCGAAATACGCGTCCAACTGGCGCCGCACCTCCGCCAGCAGCGGATGCGAGCTTGCCTCTTCAACCTCCCCCACCTGTTCCCCTGCAAATTCGACTCTACCCACCGCCGTGTCCGTGGCATGGATCTCGATAGGGCCTATAGGAGAGTCGTAGTTCATTACCGACAAAGACATTGCTTACTCCGTAAGATTTGATAGTAAGAGATTACGATGATGCAGGCCTACGTCGGGCCAAGGACCTGCTTACTCACTGACCACTAACCACCGACCACTGACCACTGCCGTTATCGCCGCAGCTGCTTACTGCGCTGCTTGCGCGTGACCGTCATGGCCAGACCCTGCTCCTGCAGGAAATCCTGGTACAGCCGGTAAAAGCGCTGGCGGTCCTGCTGCTGAATAACCGCGGTCACGTCTGCCGCCTCCAGCACGTAGGGATAGCCGTTGCCGACAACCGCCTCGGCCAGGACGAGCGCGACGATCTCATCGGCGCGGCCGGACTCCAGCAGCCAGCGCGGGATCTCCAGCCGGGCCGGCGGGTTCTCCATACTCAGCCGCGCCAGGCAGAAACAGACCTGCTTATAGAAATCGGCGCGGCCTGCATCGCTGAGACGGTCCTGGCGTGCGCATACCCAGAACGGGCTGCGATCGCCCCAACTAGGCAGCGTTTCACGCAGCAGGTAAGCGTCGTTGACATGGGCCGGCGCCGGCAGACCATGCAGCGTCGCCAGCAGGGTGACGAGGTCGCGGCTGTAAGTGTTGTCGACATAGCCGACCAGCGGCGTACGCGTCCGCTCGGAGCAGGCCAGCAGCGCCTGCACAGCCTGGATATAACCGTGTTCACGGCCGGCGCGCAGCTGCCCGGCGAAGGAGATGATCAGCGAGCCGTCCAGGAAACAGACCGGCCTGCGCCCAAACGGCCGCCCCGCGCAGCGCTCCATGAACTCACACAGCTTGGCGCACTCGAGGATGAAACGCTCCTGGTTCACACGCCAGTTGGGGAACACGCTGTCGTCGCCATCCGAGTCTAGCAGCTCGTCCGGTGCCAGCACCTCAAAGGCGATATCCTTTTCGTAGCGCCCGGCCGCGTCACCATCGGTTGCCGTGCACCGGTCATTGAAGAACCAGCCGATCTGCACCGCTCCCACCGGGGGAGCGTAGTCGGTAGTCGGCACGATCTGGCTCCCGTCCACGGCCAGCGCCGGCCGGCCGTCGAGCGTCTCCAGCGCCCACTGACTGGCCTGCTCACGGTTCTGCCAACTCACGCCCAGAGGGATACGCATGCCGGCGGCGCGCTCGAACTCTGCCGTGGGCAGTGCGCCGGGCCAGTCGTCATCGATGGCGTCAAGCCGGCTGTTCAGAGAAGCGGCGGAGTCGGTCTTCAGCTCCTCCAGCCACCCCTGCATACGCCTCCGCTCTTCCCGCCGGTCGTGATCGTATAGAGAGAACAGCGCCTTCTTCCGGTCCAACGCGGCCGCGGCCGCGCTTCGCACAAACATTCAGTCTCACCTCAACAGGATATGGACAACGGCTCTGCTACATTGCGTATTGCGTGCAGACCGCCTCGTGTTACGAATAGGCCCGTTCAAGATACTCCCATTATAGCACATCCGTGCATATTTTACCTTGCGCAGTCCGGCTATGTTATTATAAGGGGACACGAGTCACGGCCGTCTTATGGAATCAGGCCGAGTTGGACAGAATATGAACAGTTCGTGGAGACGCCACCATGCTGAAGCGTATACATATACGTGGTTACAAGTCTCTTGAAGACGTAGAGGTGAATCTGTCCCAGCTTGTAGTCCTGTTCGGACCAAATGCCGCCGGCAAGAGCAATTTCCTGGACGCGTTGCAGCTGCTATCGAAAATGGGGACGAGCCGCACGCTCAAGGAGGCCTTCGATCCTCCCTATCGGGGCAAGCCGCTTGAGTCCTTTACCATCGGGGAAGGAGGAATCAAAGGGTTACTTGACCAGGAGAGTCTGCGCTTCTCCATCGAGGCGGACCTGAGCTTGTCGGATGCCGTAATCAACGCGGTCAACCGGCAGATACGTGAGATGCGCCGTCCGAGCGGCGAAAATGGGTTGAATGAAGGAAGCAGGGGACCCGCGCCCGTACGCGAACGGGAGCTGCGCTACCGTATCGAAGTTGAGATGCTGCCCCAGTCGGGTGTCCTGCGTGTAACCGACGAGTATCTGGCCGCTTTGAACGCGAATGGAGAGCCGACCGGCAAACGCAAGCCTTTCATTGAAGGGCAGGGGGAGAAGATACACCTGCGATTGGAAGGGCAGGCGCACCCCACTTACTATGATCGTTACCTGGACCACAGCATCCTCTCGATGCCGCATTATCCTCCGCACTATCCGCACTTGGTGGCGGCGCGGCGCGAACTGGAAAACTGGTTATTTTTCTACTTCGAGCCGCGCGAACGCATGCGCGCGGCCAATCCGGTCAAGGAAGTGCGTCATCTGGGACTGATGGGGGAGGAGCTCGCCGCCTTTCTGAACACGATGAAGTCGCTTGACGCCAGTCGGTTCAAGGCGGTCGAAAAGGCGCTGCATACCCTTCTGCCCAATTTCGATGGTATTGAAGTCGATGTGAGCGATCTTGGCGAGGTCGAACTACGCCTCAACGAAGGTGGTGTAGCAATGCCGGCTCGCGTCCTCTCTGAAGGCACGTTGCGTCTACTTGGGCTGTTGGCCCTGACTGGAGTTGAAAATGCCCCCGCGCTGGTCGGATTCGAAGAACCGGAGAATGGCGTCCACCCGCGCCGAATCCGGTTGATCGCGGAGCTCCTGAAAACACAGGAAATCCTCAATCAGACACAGCACATTATCACGACACACTCGCCGATCCTTCCCGATCTGCTGGCCGACGAATGTCTTTATGTGGTACGCCGCTTGGAGCGCCGCACCCGCATCGAGCCCTTTGCCACCGATTGGGGGCCATTGGGGCGAGGCAGCGATATCGATAGGGCTTTCTGTGACGCGCAAGAAAACCTCCCCGTGTCGGCACGCATGATACGGGGTGATTTTGATGCGTAATATCGCTCTTTTTGTCGAAGACGACGCTCACGAAAAAATTATCGGCGCAATCGTAGGGAAGATCGCTGCAGAATTCGATTTCAATGTGAAGTTCGATTGGCGGAACGTTGTCGGTGGACACGGCAAAGTTATCGCCGAGCTTAAGGTTTATATACGCGATCTGGAGCGGCAGGGCACGCCCTGGCCAGACCTGATTGTCGTTGCCACTGACGCCAACTGCAAAGGACTGAACGAACGCAGCAGGGAGATCGGTCCCCCGGATGCCCCGGCGCCTGTTCTCCTGGCCATTCCCGATCCACACGTCGAGCGCTGGCTGCTACTCGACGGCGCCGCTTTCAGAGCAGTGTTCGGCCGTGGCTGTCAGGCGCCGGATCGCAAGTGCGTCCGTAAACTGTACAAACGAAAGTTGATCGAAGAGATTCGCGCCGCAGGCGGCACACCCTTTCTTGGAGGCATCGAGTACGCCGAAGATATTGTGCATCACATGGATATCGACCGCGCCGCACAAGCGGACGATTCGTTGCAGCGTTTCGTCAGGGATTTGCGTACGACATTTCGGGGCTGGCAGGATTAAGTCGCTCAATGCGCTACTGCTTCGTCATTTGAGCGCATTTTGAGAGCAAACACATCGTGCCGGAGCCAGTCGTTCGCCGCCTGTTCAATCATATTTCACTTCTTGACCGGATTCTGAACAATTCACATTCTGGTGCATAGCCTACTTTAAATCGTTACCGTCACCATGAATCAGCCGCAGCCATTGCCTCTCATGCCCCCCAGCGCAGAGGAGAGCGTGAAGAGAAGAGGGGCGACAATCGCCCACCCCGCGTACGGCGCGGTGGGGATCAGCCTTGTGCTGCTGCTGATCCTGTTGGCCGCCTGTAGCGGGATACGCTCCTCAACCACGCAAGAAGAAGACCCGCTGGCAGCGCTCGGCGCCATGCCGCACTATGAGATCGAGTTCTCCCTCAGCGAAGATCTGATCTTTCTGCAAGGGTCGGCCTATGTACGCGTCCCGAACACCAGCGCCGACCCCTGGACGCACCTGGTCTTTCGCCTCTACCCGGCGTTGCCCCACTACAACGGCGAGTTCAGCATTCAGAACGTGACGGTCGAGGGCAGCACTGTTCCCTTTACCTATCTGGAGCAGAACACCGCCATACGCGTGGACCTGCCGCGGGCGCTGCTGCGCGGGCAGTCAACCAATGTCTATCTGAGCTGGCAGCTGCGCATCCCCCACTGGGGCGCGGACACGACGGGCGCCTACCGCCTCTTCGGCCTCAGCCAGGATTTCCTGAGCCTGCCGCTCTTCTATCCCTCACTCGCCGTCTACATGCCGGGGCCGACCGCGGCGAGCGGGCGCTGGTGGCTGGAGCGGGGCACCAGCCGCGGGGACGCGGCCTTCAATCAGACCTCCCGATTTGTCGTTACCGGAACCATCCCCATCGATCAGATCCCTGTCGCGAGCGGCCAGTTGATCACCTCCACTGTGGTCGGTGAAGGGAATATCCAACACCGGTGGGAGACAGAGCTGTCGCGCGAGTTCATCGTCCACATGAGCGATCGCTTCCAATCCGACAGCCTGGACGCGTACGGCACCCGCGTCACCAGCTACTGGCTGCCGGAACATGAAGAGGCGGGGCGGGCCGTTCTGCAGCACACAGCGGCCGCGCTGCGGGTGTACAGCGACTGGTTCGGGCCCTATCCATACCCTGAGCTGCGGGTGGCGTCCGCGCCGATCAGCTTCCGGGGGATGGAATACCCACAGGTCTTTCTGCTCGGCGTACAGTTGTATGACCGCTACCGGGACCAGCTGGAGATTCGGGCGGTCCACGAAGTCGCGCACCAGTGGTGGTACCAGCTTGTCCACAACGATCCCGTCAACGAGCCCTGGGTCGATGAAGGGCTGGCCGAATACTCCAGCCGCATCTACTATGAGGCGGTACACGGCCAGGACGAGGCCGACATTCTGGAATACCGCCGCTGGCAGGCGGTCGTTGACGGGCTGATCAGCCGCGAACAGGATGCGGCGCTCGCGCAACCGGTGACGGCCTTTGCCGACGGAAGGATTTACGAGGGCATCGTCTACGGCAAGGGCGCGCTCTTTTTCTCCGCAATCCGCCGGACGCTGGGAGAGCGGGAATTCAAACAGTTCTTGCAGGACTACCTGACCGACTATCAGTACAAGATCGTAACGCCCGGGGATATGTTGGCGGCGTTGCGCGGGGTCGACCCAGAAGTCGCCGACGTGCTGTTCTCAGAATGGATCGGCCCGCTGGCGAGCCGGCCGCCCCAGGGCGCAGCGGCTGAGACCGAGTAAGCATCATGCAGCCGGGCCCCTTGCCCACTGCACCTTGCCCACTTCCCCATGCTCGGCCGCCGGACCCCGCAGCGGGCGTACGCGCTCACACGCCCGACCTCCTACTTGAACTGTGAACGTTGCAAGCGCTTCCGTACCGCCGTTTGCGCGCGCAGGCAGCGTGGGCGGTGATGGGCGCCTAGGCGAGCTATAAAATGACGAACGTACTCTGGATCGGCCTGGGCGCTGTGCTGGGCGCCAACGCCCGCTACTTTATCAGCCTGTGGCTGGCAGCGAAACTGGGGTCGGCCTTCCCCTATGGCACCCTGACCGTCAATGCCGCCGGCAGCCTGCTGCTCGGCTTCCTGGTGGCGGCCGGCTCCCACTATCTTTCCCTGTCGCCACAGCTGCGGCTCCTCCTGTTTGTCGGCTTTCTCGGCTCCTTTACCACCTTCTCCACCTTCGCCGTCGAGAGCATCGCCTTCTGGCAGAACGGCCGCGTCTGGGCCGGCCTCGTCAATATCCTCGCCAACAACGGCCTCAGCCTCCTCTGCGCCGCGCTCGGCATCCTGCTGGCCGGTCAGTTTCATAAACCGTGACCAGTGCAGTTGCAGAATGGCCCGCGATTCGGCCCGTTCGCTTTGCAAGCAGGGCGGTCCACACGTCGCCCAAAGTCCAACCGCCGGCGTCAACTCCGGTCAGGAATTCAGCCCGCATGGATTGGACACCACGGGCGTACCCCTCTATACTTCCCTGGAATATCAGCCCTCATAAGATGAAGCCGTAGCGCATTGAACCAACCCTCGACTATATTCCGATCAAGATAACGGCAGGCAACCGGTTGCCGCGCGCAATAAACCTCCACGGAGCTATCCAATGACCACGGATTTTCGCTACGAACCGACCTGGGACTCCCTGCAAAACTATGAGGTGCCCGAATGGTTCATGAACGATAAGCTGGGCATCTTCATCCACTGGGGCCCCTACTCCGTCCCTGCCTTCGATAACGAATGGTACCCCCGCTTCATGTACCGGGACGAGATTTCACGCAAGGGGCCGAACTACCACCAGCACCACACGAAGACCTGGGGCCATCCCTCCAAGTTCGGATACAAGGATTTCATCCCCCTGTTCAAAGCGGAAAACTGGGACCCGGCCCAGTGGATCGACCTGTTCCAGAAGGCCGGCGCCCGTTACATCGTGCCCGTCGCCGAACACCACGACGGCTTCCCCATGTACGCCAGCACCCATACCCGCTGGAACGCGGCCCTGATGGGACCAAAGCGGGATGTCTGCAAGGAGCTGGAACAAGAGACCCGCGCCGCCGGCCTCAAATTCGGCGTCTCCAGCCACCGGGCCTTCAACTGGCGCTACTACACCTACGCCAACGACTTCGACACCACCGATCCCGGCCTGGAGGAACTCTACAACCCGCCCCACCCGGAAGACGCGCCCGCCAGCTGGGACTTTCTGCAGAACTGGTACGCGCGCACCCTTGAGATGATCGACTACTTCCGCCCGGATGTGCTCTGGTTCGATTTCGGCTGGCATTTCGACGAATTCGCGCCCTACCGCCCGCAGGTCGCCGCCTACTACTACAACCGCGCGCTGGAGTGGGGCAGCGAACCCATCCTCCAGTACAAGGACAAGTTCCCCGACGGCGTCGCCATCTACGATGTCGAACGGGGCAAGCTCGACGACATCCGCCCGCACTACTGGCAGACCGACACCGCGGTCAGCTACAAGGCCTGGAGCTACATCGAGGACGACGAGTTCAAGAGCCCCGCAACCATCATCCACGACCTGATCGACATCGTAAGCAAGAACGGCAACCTGCTCCTGAACGTCGGCCCGCGCGCCGACGGCGTCATCCCCGCGCAAGCGACCCAGCTGCTGCTCGATCTGGGCGCATGGCTGGATGTGAACGGGGAGGCCATCTACGGCACGCGCCACTGGGAGCGGTTCGGCGAGGGCGATACGGCTGTGGAGGACGGGCACATGTCCGAGCGCAAGAACCAGCCCTTCACCCCCAAAGATGTGCGCTTCACGCAGAAGGACAATGCGCTCTATGCCATCCTGCTGGGCTGGCCCGGCAGCGAGGCTGCCATCACTTCGCTGGGCAGCGGCTCTTCGGTCGGCGGGCGCGTCAGCGGCGTTTCGATGCTCGGCAGCGACGAGCCTGTCACCTGGAAACAGGACGAGAACGCGCTGACCGTCAGCACGCCCAGGCAGCGCCCGTGCGATCACGCCTATACATTCAAGATCGAGCTGCAGGGGTAGCCATGTACAGGCGCCAGATCGAGCCCTCCCACGACCTGCCCCACGCCTGCCAGCGCTTCCTGGATGTGTTGCGCCGGTGGGCATACGAAGCCATCGACCGCTACGCCGACGAGCCGGCCACAGATATCCATGATCAGGGCACCTACACCACCGGCTGGGAGCCGCTGCTGCGAGCCGGTCCGGACGAACGCATTCTGCGCTTTCTGCAACAGAAGCGCGACCGCATCCGCGATCATTTCAACAAGACGCAACAGTGGCGGCACGGTTACTGGCGCCTGCAGGAGGCGCACCACGGTACCGAGCACTATGAGCTATTCCTGGGCGCCCTGCAACGGGTCCTCCCGGACGACCGCGAGACGGCCCGGCAGCTTGACGATGCCGCCGAGCACATGGGCAACTGGTCGACCGGCGCGCCGGACTGGTTCGATTGGGACCGGCGGCGTTTCCACTCGCTCTTCTTCGGCGCCAACGGGTTGCGCACCGAGCCGGGCATGGCCCTCAATTCGCCCGACCATCTGCGCTGCGTCAACATCTGCCTGCTGGCGGCGTCGAACCCGCAGACGGAGACAACCGGGAAGCGTTATATCGAGCTGGCCACGACCTACGCGGGAGAGTGGGCGGACGCCATCCTGGCGGGGGATGCGCTGCCGATTGCCCTGACCCCCGCAGACATTCTGTACGAATTCAGCGATGAAGATAAAGCGCTCTACTACTCCTTCATGGGCGAAGCTCCCGACCTGCA
Organism: Caldilineaceae bacterium; assembly: GCA_958295845.1. Lineage (GTDB taxonomy): Bacteria > Chloroflexota > Anaerolineae > Caldilineales > Caldilineaceae > Bin5. The sequence goes on along the minus strand of OY282376.1, from coordinate 38,708 downwards.
GGCGGAGGTCGACCGGGCGGAGAATCTCCTCGGCTCCGACGCCGTCAACACATTCCTGCGCCTGTGGCAAGAGAGCGGCGAGCTCCGCTTTCGACAGGCGGCCGAACGGCTGCTGCAGCCGCTGGCCGCGCAGCTGGCCGACGCGGACGCCGGCGCCGCCGCCGATGCGGTGCGGACCTATCGCCGCTGGACCGGCGACGAACGCTACGACAAGGCGGTATTGGAGGCTGTGGCCCGGCTCGACCCCTTCGACATCACCGAAGTCACCCTGGACACAGAGTACAAACGCCCCGCCCGCCGCGCATCCGGCGTGGGCAAACGCTCCGACGCGCCGCGCTGGCTGGAAGACGGCCGCGAGCGGCGTCACAATCCGATTACGCTGGCGGTGGCCGCGGAGATAAAGGGGAACAGCGCGCTGCAGACACGCGCCGTGGATCTGGCCCGCACCTACTTTCTCCTGGCGCGCGCCGCCTTCCCGGACGGCCGCGACCACGGCTGTTCGGCGCGCTCGGTCAGCGCCATTGCCCGCGGTCATGGGCGCGAAAACCACGCCGGCATGACGACGGCGGTGCTTGGCCCGGCGCTGGATTACGATGGGGCGCGAATACGCAAAGACGTTACAGGGGCTGAACTGACAACGGCATCTGAATCGACATAGGGATTCGCAGGACGGGTTACTTCTGTGCCAGAAACACCATTCCGGCGCTGTCCCGCGTCAGGCTGTCTCCGGCATAGTTCCTGTAAGCTGACAGTTCGCGGAAGCCGGCTTGGTCCAACATCCGCTTCACCTCCGGCGCTGTATAGGCCCGGATCTGCCAGCTGGTTTCGTGACGCTGGCCCTGGCGATACCACTGGAAAGCCCTGGTGAAGATACCGCTCGTAATGTCAAGGCTCCCCTTGTCTACGATGAAGAACCCGCCGCCGTCAAAGCTGTTGTTGCGATCGCCATTCAGGATCAGCTCGTCACGGTTCACAACGATGTCAAGGAGAAAGCGCCCGCCGCTCTTGAGGACACGCGCCGCTTCAGCGAGCACCCGTTGATTGTCCGATTCGTCATCAAAGCATCCGAACTCGCTGAGCGTGAGGGTGACGAAATCGAAGGTCGCGGTCCAGCTGGCTGGCAGGCTGCGCATGTCCCCGCGAACCCACCCGAGTTGCGCATCTGCCTGTTCGGCTGATTCCTGGGCGCGTGTCAGCATGGCGTCGCTGAGGTCGTAACCGGTCACCTGAAAGCCGCGCAGGGCCATCGGGATCGTCAGCCAGCCCAGCCCGCAGGCCAGATCAAGAAACCGTGCTCCTTTTTGCGGCTTCAGCAGGGAAAGAATTTGCTCCAGCTCGGGCGGATTCGAATTAGGCTCATACGCAGGCGGCCAGATCCAACTGAACTCTTCGTCGGCATAAAGTCGTTGCCAGGATGGGGAGGGGGCACTCATATGCGCCTTCCTTTGCGTGAGGGTATGTATCCCGTCAGCTGTCATTGTAGCATGAAGGAACTGAGCGAATGACACCCCTGCGGCTCGGCATCATCGGGTGCGGAACGATCGGCGGCGCCCACGCACAGGCAGCCGCGGCCTCCGAACAGATCGAACTGGTTGCCGTCGCCGACGTACAGCGGCCGCTGGCGGAGAAGATGGCCGCTGCACACAAAGTGGAGACCGTTTACAGCAGCGGGGCAGAACTCCTCGCCGACGCGCGGGTAGAGGCTGTGGTCCTGGCGCTGCCGGCCTCTTTCCGCATCGAACTGGGGCTGCAAGCCCTGCGCGCCGGTAAACATCTGCTGACGGAAAAGCCGGTCGCCCGCAGCGCGGAGGAAGTGCGCCAACTCATCTCTGTCCAGGGGGACCGGGTCGCGGCCTGCTGCTCCGCCCGCTTTCACTTCCTGGAGTCGACCAGGGCTGTCACCGACTGGATCGACCAGGGCAAGTTGGGCGCGCTGCGCCTGCTCCGCTGCCGCGCCATCTTCCCGGCGGGGCCGGCCCCGGAAACGCCGCCGCCGGCCTGGCGGCTGAGCCGCGAACTGAATGGCGGCGGCATTCTCGTCAACTGGGGTTGCTACGATCTGGACTATCTGCTCGGCATCAGCGGCTGGCGCCTGCGCCCGCAGACCGTCCTCGCGCAATGCTGGCGCGTGCCCTCAACCTTCGCCGATACGGTTGCGCCGGAATCCGACGGGGAGACACACATCGCCGGGCTGGTGCGCTGTGCCGACGGTATCGTTCTCACATATGAGCGCGGCGAGTACGCCGCCGCGCAGGCGGAGACATCCTGGGAGGTGATCGGGGAGGCCGGCTCGCTGCGCCTGCAGATGACGCCGGCGCAGGAGAAGGAAATCCTGTTCTTCGAAGGCAGCCGCGCAAACGGAACGATCCCCCAGACGCTGTGGACGGGCAGCGAATCCTACATGGACATCCACCGCGCCCTGTTGGAAGACTTCGCGACCGCGGTCCGCACAGACCGGCCCCCCCAGACGACACTGTCACAGGCGCTGCTGGTGCAACAGATCACCGATGCCCTGTACAGGTCGGCCGAGACGGGAGAGGCGGTGGAGATATCTGAAACCTGAGGCGACCCGCACGCCACGAGCTCAATTACCGAAGCATGTTACAGAATAGGAGTTTGAAACGATGAACTACGCATTTATGAGCTTTTCCTGCCCCCAGGCCACCTTCGCCGAGATGCTGGCGCTCGCCGCGCAGTACGGCTACGACGGCGTCGAGCCCCGGGCCGCCGGCGACCACAGCCACGGCGTGGAGTTGGACGCGTCGGCGGAACAGCGCGCCGCCTTCCGCACGCAGGCGGCTGACGCCGGCATCGCCATCTGCTGCCTGGCTTCGGGCAACCGCTTTGCCGACCCCGCAGACCGGGACGCGCAGGTGGAAGAAACCCTCCAGTACATCGACCTGGCCGCAGACATCGGCGCGCCCACGCTGCGCATCTTCGGCGGGCGAATCCCGGACGGCATCAGCCGCGAAGCGGCCATCAACGGCGTGGTGGACGCACTTACCCGCCTGGCGGAGCGAGCCGGCGACCGCGGTGTTGTCGTCTGCATGGAAACACACGACGACTGGTGCAACCCCGCCGATGTCGCCGCGGTGATGGCACAGGTCAACCACCCGGCGATCGGTGTAAACTGGGATGCCGCCCATCCGGTACGTACAGAGGGCTGGACGCTGCCAGACTCCTATAGCACCCTGCGGCGCTGGATCCGCCATACACATGTGCACGACCTGTTCATCAACCCCGAACGCCCGGACTATACGGCCTTCGGCACAGGGGATATCGATCACAAACAGGTGCTGGCGCTGCTGCGCAGTGCCGGCTACGACGGTTTTCTCAGCGGGGAATGGATCAACTGGGAGCCGCCGGACGTTCACCTGCCGCGCGAGATCGCGACCCTGCGCGGCTACGAGTCCGTGATCTGAACGGCCGCACTGCCGTCGCTACACACAACAGTCACTCACAGCTCGTGAGTCGCCATTCTTACATCCAGCCCTTGCACAGACACCGGGGGAATATCAGATGCCCATCCGCCTGCTCAGCTCCGATCTCCACATCCTCAACATGCGCAACCGCATGCCCTTCCGCTACGGCATCGTCACCATGACCGCGCTGCCGCATCTCTTCTTGCAGGTGCGGGTCGAAGTGGACGGCAAGCAGGCGGACGGGATCGCCGCCGAGGGCCTGGCGCCAAAATGGTTTACCAAAGTCCCCGATTCGTCCACGGCCCAGGATATCGCCGAGATGCTCGACGTAATACAGGCGGCCTGCCGCCACGCCCAGGAAGCCGGCGCCGCCGACACGGTCTTTGACCTGTGGCAAGCCGCCTACCGGGCCCAGGCCTCCTGGGCCGCCGGTACAAACTACCCGCCCCTGCTGTGGGCGTTCGGCGTCTCGCTGGTGGAGCGGGCGATCATCGACGGCTTCTGCCGGGCGACGGGCACGACCTTCGCCCAGGCTGTGCACGCAAACAGCCTGGGAATGCAGCTGCACAAGCTGCATCCGGAGCTGTCCGGTCATACGCCGACCGATCTGCTGCCGGCCAAGCCCCTGGAGCGGATCATCGTTCGTCATACGATCGGCATGATCGATCCCCTCACCGACGACGAAGTCCTGCCCGAAGATCAGGTCGATGACGGATTACCCGCATCGCTGGACGCGTCGATACAGGCCTACGGACTGACCCACTTCAAGATCAAAATCGGCGGCGACATCGACGAAGACAGCGCGCGACTGCAACGCATCGCCGCGCTGCTGGACGAACGCAATGTCGATTACCGCCACACGCTCGACGGCAACGAGACCTATCACAACGTCGACGATTTTCGCGCCCTGTGGGAAGGGTTGAACGCCGGCCCGGCCCTCGACAGCTTTCTGCAGCGGCTGATTTTCGTCGAACAGCCCTTCCACCGCGATATCGCCCTGAGCCAGGAGGTGGGCGCGGCCCTGCTCGCCTGGCGCGAACGGCCGCCGATCATCATCGACGAATCCGACGGGGAGCTTTCCAGCGCGCCCACCGCCCTCGAAAGCGGCTACGTGGGCACAAGCCACAAGAACTGCAAAGGCATCTTCAAAGGCATCGCCAACACCTGCCTCATCCGTCACCGCCAGCGTCAGCAGCCGGACACACTCCATATCATCAGCGCCGAGGACCTGTGTAACCTGGGGCCGGTGGCGCTGCTGGAGGACCTGGCCGTACTGGCGACGCTGGGCATCGAACACGCCGAGCGCAACGGCCATCACTACTTCGCCGGCCTGTCGATGCTGCCGGAAGACGTGCAGGCGCAGATCCTGGCCGCGCACGGCGATCTCTACCGCCCGCACACCACCCCAGGCGGCCAGCGTTTCCCGACACTGGCTGTACAGAACGGCGCGGTGGATGTGGGCAGCGTCACGGCCGCGCCCTTTGGCCCAAAAACAGCTCCGGACCCATCACAGTTTACGCCGGTGTCCGAATGGGAATTCGCATCGCTCGGGCTGGACTGAACGCATGACAGTTGAGGGCGCCGCGGCCGGTGGGGCGACCGGATTCAGTTACGAATACGGAGCGGCAGCAGCGCAACTTTAGAGCGGCGGCCGTGTTTTCTCTTGTAGAACAGCATTCGTATTTCATCCTGCTTCCTTCCGCATGCGAGACTGTCACCCCGCTTTCACACCGGAAGGGACATAAGCAGGGGAACGCGCTCCCATACAATGGATTCCACGACACCGCCATCCACAGCGGAAGAAACTGAATCCCAGGAATCAAGTATCGCTCTGGCGCCGAACACCGCGTGGGATACAACGACCAAGAGAACGGTCCTGATCGTGCTGCTCGGCGCCGGCGCGCTCATCTTCTGGATCAGCCGACCGGTTCTGCCGATTCTGATTATGGCAGGGCTTGTCTCCTACTTCCTGATCCCGATTGTCGACCTGTGTGAACGGGTGCGCATTCCCCGCAGCGTGAGCACGATCGTCCTGTACCTGCTGTTCCTGGTTCTGCTGATGCTGGCCCCGATCCTGCTGGTGCCGATTCTGCTGTCCCAGCTTACGGCGCTCTATTTTGATGTGCCGACGGCCGCGCGAAACTTCCTGCGCTTTCTGCAAGAGTCGGTCGCAGACCTGCCAACCAGTGGGACCATCCTCGGCCTTGATGTCACCTTTGAAGGGGTGGTGGGCCAGATCCAGCAGACGCTGGCCGATGAGATCGAAGTGGAACGCTTCCTGCCCGGCGCGCAGCAGATTCTGGACTACATCAATCAGCTTCTGAGTACGGCGACCAACGTGGTGAGCAGCACCGCGACCATCGGCTTGACGGTGGTTGGCAGCATCGTCAATGTTGTCGTGTTCCTGCTGCTTCTCTTCTTTATCAGCCTGTACTTGACCAAAGACGCGCCCCGCATCCAGCGGTACGTGGAGGGCCTGTTCCCGGTTGAATACTATTCGGAAGGCGTAGAGCTGATGCGCCGGCTGCGCAACATCTGGAACGCCTTCTTCCGCGGGCAGCTCATCCTCTCTCTCACGATCGGTGCGGCGACCTATCTTTCGCTGAGCCTGATGGGAATGCGCGGGGCGCTGATCCTGGCGATTCTGGCCGGCGCGCTGGAAATCCTGCCCAATATCGGCCCGATTCTGGCGATGATCCCAGCCGTGATCATCGCCCTGGCGCAAGGAAGCTCCACGCTCGAACTGAGCAACCTGAACTTTGCTCTCCTGGTCATCGGTGTCTACTTCGTCATTCAGCAGCTGGAGCATCAGCTTCTCGTGCCGCGTGTAATCGGCACGAGCGTCCATCTGCATCCGGTCGTGATCGTATGCGGTGTCGTTGTCGGCGCGAGTGTGGGGGGGATATTGGGCGCGTTTCTGGCCGCACCGGTCATCGCCAGCCTGCGGCTGCTCGGCAGCTATACGCACGCCAAACTGCTCAACTACCAACCCTTTAGCGAACGCCGCCAGGTTGCGGGAGCGCAGAGTGCCAGCGTCTACCGCAGGGTCGTTGTTTCGGATGCAGAAGAGCCGGCTGCACGCCCCGAACTGGAATTGGAAGAGGACGCGCACGCGCCGCCCGCTTCCCAGACCGCCAATTCACCCGCTGGCGATTAGACACAGCACAGGCGGCCCCGCCTGCGCGCCCACGTCGTTCATCGCTGCATCGAATCCACCAAAGGCAGACTTGCATATACGTCAAGGTCGAGGAAGTCGCGCCCGGACGGCTCGATTGGCCGGTCATGAGGCGTCGATTGTGCGACCGCTTCCCCATCCTGCCCATGCCGTTGGCCCATTGAGGCATGTTGCCGGGACTGGAGAAATGAACGTCTGTAATAGGCCGCGGCGCCGATCATGGCTGCATTGTCCGTACACAGAAACAGAGGCGGACAGTGAAGCGGCAGACCGATCCTGGCAAAATGCCGTTCAGCCGCCCGGCGCAGCAACCCATTCGCGCTGACCCCGCCGCAGATGCAGACCTGCTTCACGCCAAACTCGGCGGCGGCATCCGCGGTTTTGCCCACCAGCACATCCACCACAGCCATCTGAAAAGCGGCGGCAATGTCGGCCGCTGTCTGCGTCTGGCGCACCTCCGTTCCCTCCCGTTCGAGCTGTCGCATCAGATTGAGAACCGCGGTCTTCAGGCCGGAGAAGCTGAAATTGAAGCGGTGCTCGCCGCGGACGGGCAAGATGGTGGGCAGGGAAGACGCCTGCGCGTCCGGTTGGCGCTCCGTCCGCCGACCCGGCCGCGTGAGGGGGCGGGGGAGATGGAATCGGCTCGCATCCCCGCTCTCAGCAGCCGCCTGAATCGCCGGACCGCCCGGATAACCCAGCTCCAGGAGGCGCGCCACCTTGTCGAACGCCTCCCCGGCGGCATCGTCCAGCGTCGCGCCCAAAAGCCGGTAGCGGCAGTGCCCCTCCATCAGCACGAGCTCCGTATGGCCGCCGGAAACGATCAGGATCAACGCCGGAAACTGTTCCGATGCGCTTCCGCTTCCCTGTCTGCGCGCGCTGTCAGACGCGGAACCGCCCGCCGACCCGTTGCTTTCTCCAGGGCCTGGCGAGTCGGAAACGGACGAACTGTCCGCATATAACCAGTTGCTGTAGACATGCCCTTCCAGATGATTCACGGGAACCAGCGGCAGGCCGCTGGCGAAGGCCAGTCCTTTCGCCAGATTAACGCCGACAAGAAGACTGCCGGCCAGGCCCGGTCCGTGGGTGACGGCGATGGCATCCAGCTCGCGTACATGCGCCACCGAGGCATCCGCCAGAGCGTCCTCGACGACAGTCTGAATCGCCAGAACGTGCTGGCGGCTGGCGACCTCCGGGTAGACGCCGCCAAAACGCCGGTGGAGCTCGATCTGGCTGGCGACCCGGTTGCTGAGGATATGACGGCCGTCCGCTACGACCGCGGCCGCGGTCTCATCACAGCTCGTTTCAATCGCGAGGATGCGGCATTCAGGCAGACCGCCTGCGTTCGTCAAGCTCATCTGTCTTCGCTCACCTGTCTTCGCTCACCTGTCTTCGCTCACCGGCTTCGCCCGAGGTGGACGGCCGCGCGGCCCAGATCAAAACGAGCAGGCCAACGATCGCCAACCCGATCAGCGCCACCAGTTTGTAGAGGCGATCATCCAGCAACAGGGTCAGGCCGCCGAAAAGTGCACAGAATCCCCAATAGCCAACCACGATAGTGTGCTCGGCCAGGCCTTTGTCGCGCAGACGCAGGTGCAGGTGATCGCGCCCGCCCTGGCCCGGCGAGACGCCCCGCCGCAAGCGGCTGTAGATCAGCCACACAACGTCCAGAATCGGCAGGCCGAGAATCAGCAGAACGGTGGCAAGCCGCGCCCCGCCGATAATCCCCAACGCGGCCAGCGAAAAACCGAGAAAATAGCTGCCGCTGCTGCCCATGAAGACCCGTGCCGGGGCAAAGTTGAAGACCAGAAATCCCACCCCGACGCCGAGCAGCGCCACAGGCAGCACCGCCACGCTCAGCTGGGGCGGCTCGGTGAAAAAGATCATGTGAATGCTGAGAATGGCGCAGAAGATGACGGTGACACCGGCAACCAGGCCGTTCAACCCGTCAAGAAAGTTGACGGTATTCATCATCCCCATGAACCAGAATAACGTCAACGGGGCGAGCAGCCACCAGGGAAAACCATCCGGGCCGAAGAGAAAGCCGCTTGCAAACGGATTGTTGACGTGCTTGATGAAGATCAGGCCGGCGATGGCGATCAGGCCGGCGGCAAGCTGAATTACAAATTGGGGGCGCCAGGAGAACTCATAGCGGTCATCGAGAAATCCGGCAACTGCGCAGAAGGCGCCGCCAATCAGAAGTGCAATAAAACGGCGGCTCTCCTTGGGATCGTTCTGGGGCGGAAACCAGGAGACGTCAAGCTGGGGCAGCGCGCCGGCCATGAGCAGAAGAAGCGCAAACACGGTCAGGGTGAAGGCGGCGAAGATAGCCAGCCCGCCGGTGCGCGGCACAACACCCGCGTGTTTGCGGCGCTCACCAGGGCGGTCCACCAAGCCGAGCCGGATTCCGAGCCGCACGGAAACCGGCGTAAGAATGAGGGTAAGAATCAGGGCGGCAAGCAGAATCGAGAGGTAGACCACGGTCGTGACCGGATAAAGCCGGGAAGCGGGCGCGCCCCGTGCTTACGGACGCATCGAGCCAAGCGTGCGCGGGAAGGCAATCGCCTCCCGCAGATGCGTCAGGCCGCAGATCCAGGCGACGGTCCGCTCCAGGCCCAGACCGAAACCGCTATGCACAACGGTGCCATAGCGGCGCAGGTCGACATACCAGTCGAACGCGGCCATCGGCAGCTCGTGCTCCTCGATGCCGGCAATCAGCTTGTCGACATCGGCCATGCGCTCACTGCCGCCTGTTATCTCGCCGTACCCCTCCGGCGCCAGCAGATCGACGCTGCGGCAGACCTCCGGCCGGTCCGGTTCCGGTTCCATGTAAAAGGCCTTCACCTGTGTCGGATAGTGATGGACAAAGACCGGCTTGTCGAACTGGGCGGCAATGTAGGTCTCGTGCGGGCTGCCGAAATCATCGCCCCACTCGATATGGGGCACTTTGTCCTCGTACCCGGGTACCAGTTCACCGGCGGCGGCAGCGCGGTTGACGATGTCCACGGCCTCGTCGTAATGGATGCGCGGAAAGCTGGGCGTCACCTGTTCCAGGGCCGAGGTGTCCCGTTCCAGCAGCTTCAGCTCTTCAGCATTTTCCTCCAGACAGCGCTGGACGATATGGCTGACAAACTGCTCTTCGATCTCCATCAGCCCGTCCAGGTCGCAGAAGGCGATCTCCGGCTCCACCATCCAGAACTCTTGCAGATGGCGCCGCGTCTTGCTCTTTTCGGCGCGAAAAGTCGGCCCGAAACAGTAGACTTTGCCAAAGGCCAGGATAGTGGCTTCACTGTAGAGTTGACCGGTCTGGGCCAGATAGGCCGGCTCACCGTGGAAGTCGATCTCGAAGAGGGTCGTTGTGCCTTCGGCCGCGTTGGGCGTGAGGATCGGCGTGTCCACGTTGAGGTAGCCGTTGTTGTCCAACCAGCCGCGGATGGCGCGAATGACGGTCGCCCGAACCCGCATTATCGCCCACTGCCGGCTGGAGCGAATCCACAGATGGCGATTCCTGACGAGAAACTCCACGCCATGCTCTTTGGGCTGAATCGGGTACTCATCGGCAATCTGGACAACTTCCAGGCCGGTCACGTCCAGCTCGTAGCCGCCGGGGATTCCCGGCGCGCGCGTGTCCTCTTTGACGGTGCCGGTAACCCGCAGGCTGCTCTCCTGGGTGAGGGCGCGCGCGAGTTCGAACGCCTCCTCGCTGACATTGCCTTTGAAAACAACCGCCTGGCAGATACCCCCGCCATCGCGCACCTGCAGAAACTGGAGCCGGCCTTTGCCGGTCTTGGTATAGAGCCAGCCCTCCAGCGTTACCGCCTCGCCCACATGCGCGGACATCTGCCGAATCGTGATTACCTTGCCCACAGATCAGTCCTCTGTCGCGGTGCTCTGGCGGCCCTCGCCACCGAGGGATACATCCGCATTTACGCTGCTCTCATCCGCCATATCCTGCCCGAAATCGGGGCCTTCCTCCTGGACGCCGCCGTCATCGGTCGAGTCTCCGCTCGGCGTGTTCGCCTCATCTTCTCCGCTGTCTTCAAGTGTCGAGTCTTCAGTTGTCGATTCTGCACTCGGGTTAAACCACTCATCCAGCTGCCGTCCAATGCTATCCAGAAGATACTCCATACCCACCGGCGGGCCGACGGCGGTTGCGCCGGCAAGGTTCAGCGAATGATCGGCCTGATATTCCCCGCCAACCCCGTCCTTATATGTGGGCCGGATAACGTGGGTATAAATATACACCTCGGTTTGCGGCTGATTCTCCTCTTCGGCACGCTGCGACTGCCTCGCCTGGCCGCGCGCCGCGCTGCCCCGCCGCCGCGAAGACCGCCGCCGATTCTCGCTGCGGCGGCGCTTCTGGCTCTTGGAACGCGTTCGCTGTGATGGCTGGGCATCATCGTCTTCCGCCCTCTGCTCGGCAGCGAGGGACACGTCCTGGGAACTCTTCCGCCGCCGGCGGCGGCGGAAATAGCGGCGCTTTCTGGATCTGCCTTTGTCCTGTTTTTCGGGTGGTTCGGTCTCTGCCATGGAAAGCTATTTCCTTTCGCAAAGGCTATGGTTATTCGCCGCCGGCCACTGTACTCTGGGCAATCAGCTCGCCCCCGGTGTCGCGCAGAACAACGGTCGAGCCGCTTTCCCAGACCGCTGCATCCCGGCCCCAATAGAGATTGATGCTGTTTTCCTCTCCGGAACCTGTGTGCAGGAAAAGCCAGCTGCCAGGGAACAAAAGGTTGTTGCCGAAAGTATAGATCGGCCCCCCGTCGCGGCTGAGAGTCCACCCTTGCAGGTCCACGGCGCCATTGCTATCGTTCACGACCTGCACCGACTCCGCGGCCAGGTCGCCGACATTCTCGATACGCAGCTGCAGACCCTGTTGCGGCAAACCAACCGCGGCGCCCCCTGGCGCGTTGCCCTGCTGCTGAGAGACAGGAATCGTCAGGCGTGTGCCAACATAGACCAGATTCGGATCGGTCAGATTATTGAGCTCCATCAGCCTGTCTGGAGAGACGCCGAAACGCGCCGCGATGGCCGACAGACTATCCCCTGCCACGACGGTATAAATCACCGTCTCGCCCGTTTCCAACGGCGCTGAAACCGCTGTAGGGGTTGCGGACGGAGAGGAGCCGCTCTCCGGGGCCGTCTGCGCATCCCCGGATGTTGGCGTTGCAATCAAAATGACCGCTGGCGCCGGTGTCGCCGCCACGATCAACTCCTCCGGCCTGGGCCGCCGCTGCTCCGCTATCCACACGACGGTCACCGCAATCGTCAAACTGACAAAGGCATTGACCAGGATGAAAAAAACGAGAAGACGGCGATTCATTTAACCGCGGTGGCCTGTGGCGCAGGGAAAAGATGGCCAGTGGACACCACTAGCCACTGGCCACGGACACATTGTAGCACAGATCGCAGAAACCATGTACTGCTGTAGTATTCTTCGCATAGGGCGATGCTGCTTTGACAAACAGAATAAAACAGTACAGGATCCGCCACATTGGCGGTTTCCCTGTGCATGGTAGAATAGGCGGTGCAGCCGAAACTGCGATCCATGTAGTTCAGGGCTGACCGGACAGATACGCACTCACATCGGCGAACCACTTTTCTCCGTGTTTCGTTTGGTGTAGGGGGAGACGAGACGCCCCCATCGATCTTGCCCGCCGCCGCATACCCAGACCACCGGGGGCGGCAACGGGTAAACAGAGGGATGCAATATGCTCAAGAAATTTCTGACCAAAGTTGTCGGTGATCCAAACGAGAAGGAGCTCAAGCGGCTTCAACCTCTGGTCGAAGATATCAACGGGCTGGAAAACCGCTTCGAGCGAATGGACAACGACGAATTCAACGGGATGACCCAGGAGTTCCGCCAGCGGATCGTCAACGAAACGACGGAGCTGCGGGATGCGCTGGCGGCCGCTGAAGGCGAGTACGCGGCGGTGGCAGGCACCGATGAGCAGCGCTTTGCCCGCATCGAAGTGGAAAGAATTCGCAAAGAGCTGCTGGACGAGGAGCAGGAGATTCTCGACGAGTTGATGCCGGAGGCGTTCGCCATGGTGCGCGAAGCGGCCCGGCGCACCATCGGCCTGCGCCACTATGACGTCCAGCTGATCGGCGGCGGCGTTCTCCACTCAAGCAAGATAGCCGAGATGAAGACCGGCGAAGGCAAAACACTGGTCGCGACGCTGCCGCTCTACCTCAACGCGCTGGCCGGGCGCGGCGCCCACCTTGTCACACCGAACGACTATCTCTCCAAGGTCGGCTTGCAGTTGATGGGGCCGGTCTACCAGCTATTGGGGCTTTCGGCCGCTGTCATCCAGAACAGCGCCGGCAACCCCGACAAGGGCAGCTTTCTGTACGACCCTGAGTTCCCCGCCGAGGACGACCGCTTCCAGAACCTGCGTCCGATCACCCGGCCGGAGGCGTACCGGGCCGACATCACCTACGGCACCAACAACGAGTTCGGGTTCGACTATCTGCGCGACAACATGGTGCTGGACAAAGAGCGCCAGTCCCAACGCGAGCTGCATTACGCAATCGTGGACGAGGTCGACAACATTCTCATCGACGAGGCGCGCACACCGCTGATCATCTCGGGCGAATCCCAGGAGAGCAGCGACTATTACAGACAGTTCGCACAGCTTGTCCGCGGCATGCGGCCCGGCACCGACTACGAAGTCAACGAAAAAGAAAAGGTGTCCACGTTCACCGAAGAGGGCATCGCCGCCGTGGAGAAAAAGCTGGGCCTGGAAAATCTCTACGACCCGGCCCATTTCGAAATGCTCCCCTATCTCGACAACGCCCTGCGCGGCCACGCCCTCTATCACCGCGACAGAGACTACATCATCCGCAACAACGAAGTGATCATCGTCGACGAGTTCACGGGCCGCCTCATGGAGGGGCGGCGCTACGGCGAAGGCCTGCACCAGGCCATCGAGGCCAAGGAAGGCGTGCGCGTCAAGAAAGAGTCGATGACCCTGGCGACCATCACCTTCCAGAACTTCTTCCGCATGTACAACAAACTGGCCGGCATGACCGGTACCGCCAAGACGGAAGAGGAAGAGTTCCAGAGCATCTACAATCTCGATGTCGTGGCGATCCCAACCCATCTGCCCACGATCCGCTTGGACGAGGAAGATGTGATCTATAAGGACCAGTCGGCCAAATTCGGGGCGGTGATCGATGAGATCGGCCGCTCCCACGAAAAGGGCCAACCGGTGCTGGTGGGCACGGTCGCCATCGAGACAAGCGAGCTGGTCAGCCGCATGCTGAGGCGCCGCGGCATTCCACATGAGGTGCTGAACGCCAAGAACCACGAGCGCGAGGCAACGATCATTGCGCAGGCGGGACGGCCCGGCGCCGTCACGATCGCCACCAATATGGCCGGCCGCGGTGTCGACATTCTGCTGGGCGGCAACTATGAGGGCCTCGCCAGAGATCAGCTGCGCAAAGACGGCGTCGAGTTGACCGGCATCCCCCAGCTGGCCTGGAACCACTGCCTGGAACTGCTCAAGAACGACCAGGACCCCACGGAGACCTATAGCACGCGCTGGGCCGCGGTGCTCAAGGAATACTGGGACGCGACGAAGAAGGCCCAGGAGAAGGTGCTGTCTGTGGGCGGCCTCTATGTGGTCGGCACCGAACGCCACGAAGCGCGACGCATCGATAACCAGCTGCGCGGCCGCTCCGGACGTCTGGGCGACCCTGGCGCCAGCCGCTTCTTCCTCAGCCTGGATGACGACCTCGTGAGGCGCTTCGGCGGCGACCGGGTGACAGGCGTCATGGACCGCCTCGGCCTCGAGGACGACCAACCGATCAAGCACAATATGATTAGCAAAGCAATCGAAAACGCGCAGACCCGGGTCGAAGGCCACAACTTCGACATCCGCAAGCACGTGCTCAAATACGATGAGGTCGTCAACGAGCAGCGCGAGACGATCTACATGCAGCGGCGGCGGCTTCTGAACGAGTTGTCCTTGAAGCCCGCGATTCAGGAGATGATCACCGACGAAATCGATGCGGCTGTGCAGCAACACACCGCCACGCGTTTTGAAGAGGAGTGGAACCCGGAAGACCTGCTCCTGGCGTTGCGCACCGTCTTCCCCTTTCCACAGAACTTTGACTCGACCCCGTGGCAGGAGCTCGACGCCGACGACATCACTGAGCAGGCGGCCGCGATCGCGCATCAGACCTATGACGAGAAGGAACAGGAAATCGATGCCGACATGCTGCGCGATGCCGAACGCCAGATCATGCTGCGCGCGGTCGACCACCGATGGGTCCGCCACCTGACCGATCTGGACAGACTGCGCGAGGGCATCGGCCTGCAGGCGATTGCGCAGGTAGACCCACTGGTTGCCTACAAGCGCGAAGCCTACGCCATGTATCAGGAGTTGATGAACGACATCCGCTCCGACATCGTGACGACGGTGATGACGCTGCAGGTGCAGAAGGCGCCGACGTTGCCGACACCGATTGCGCGCAATATCCAGACAAATCGGTCGGATATATCGCAACCGAAGACGGTTCGCAACACGAACAACCGGCCCAAGCGCAACGACCCCTGCTGGTGCGGCAGCGGCAAAAAGTATAAAGTCTGCCACATGAGAGCCGATGCGAAACAGGGCGGCGCGCCTGTGCGTGAGGTGGCGTAGCTTCCTGGCCTGGGCGGGCGGTGCCGGGCAATCGCAACTGACTACACAACAGGGGTAGAGGAGGGGGGCGCAGGACGATGCCCAAAGTCAACCCGGCAATCATGGTCTGGGCCCGCGAAACGGCTGGTCTTAGCCAGAGGGAAGCGGCTAAAAGGCTGGCCTTCCGCGACAGTTCCAAATCCTCTGCGGTAGAGAAGCTGGCCCGTATTGAGCGCGGCCAGCAAGAACCGACCCGTCCCCAACTGGTCAAAATGGCGGGCCAGTACCGCCGTCCGCTGCTCACCTTTTACCTTTCCAAACCGCCGCAAAAGGGCGACCGGGGGGTGGACTTCCGCACCCTGCCTCAAAACGAAGACAACTCTGAAGAGGCGTTGCTGGACGCTTTGATCCGGGAGATCAGGGCGCGCCAGAGCATGGTTCGCGTCATTATGGAGGAAGAAGACGAAGAAGAGCCGCTGCCTTTCGTCGACTTTCACCATGTAGAGGATGGCCGCGCAGCAGTCTTAAAAACATTGCAGGCGCTGCTAGGCCTCAGTGCGGCGAGCTATCGCGCCCAATCAAGCGCGTCGGCTGCCTTTGACCTGTTGCGCAGAAACGCCGAGAAGGCGGGTATTTTTGTTCTGCTCAAAGGGGATTTGGGCAACTACGCGACCGCGCTTGATACGACGGTCTTTCGAGGATTCTCAATCGCCGACGAAGTGGCTCCCTTTATTGTGATCAACGACCGGGACGCCAAATCTGCCTGGTCATTCACTCTAATGCACGAAATGGTGCATCTGCTGCTCGGCCATACCGGGATCAGTGGAGACAGTGCGGAGAACGAGGTAGAACGATTTTGCAATGATGTTGCGGGGGAATTCCTGCTGCCTGAACGGGAATTGAGGCAGCTTGCCCTCGACAGTTGTCAAGATATCCCCCACTTCTCAGAACGAATCAGTGCGTTTGCGAGCGAATTCAAAGTTAGTAGCGCCATGGTTGCCTACAAAGCATACCGATCCAACTTGATCTCCCAGGACACGTACCACCAGTTGAGTGCCATATATCGCAAAGCATGGCATGGAGAGCGGGAACGAAGTCGCGCGCAGGCACGCGAGCAGGACGGCGGGCCCAACTACTATAGAGTGCGCCGCCATCGACTCGGGAGTCGGATCGTCGCGCTGGTAAAGCGCATGGTGGCAGCAGACGCTCTGTCAACGTCCAAGGCAGCGCAGATCCTGGGGGTCAAACCCAGGCAGGTACAGCCGTTGCTGGACACCGGCGGTCCACGATAGTCGATGTCAGTGCTTTACCTTCTCGACGCCTGTGTCCTCATCGACGCGAATCGAGACTACTACCCCATCGAGAGAGTCCCGGAATTCTGGGATTGGATGTTGGAGATGGGTAGACTCGGCCGAATCAAGATCCCTCTAGAGTTCTATGAGGAAGTTATCTTTCCCCGGCCTCAGAAGGATAAGGAAGATCCATTGGTCGAGTGGTTAAAGACCTACAATGAGACGTTGGTGCTGGATGAAGAAGCTAGTGTGGAACTGGTAGCCCGTGTCACCGAACAAGGGTATGCCAGCGACTTGACAGATGAGGAAGTGGTAAAAATGGGACGCGACCCGTTCCTGGTCGCCTATGCTCTCGTTGATATACAGGAGCGATCTGTTGTAACCACCGAGAATTCGAGACCAAGCCGGCGCCGGGCTAACCGCAAGTTGCCTGACGTGTGTAATGACTTCAACGTACGCTGCATCAACACTTTCACGCTGATCCAGGAGCTCGACTTCCGCACCGGCTGGAGAGCGACTGAGCTGTGATTCGAGTTATAGTAGGGATGGATTGTGATTAGTGCGCAAGCGCAGTTTCCGTACATTTCGGGAGGCACGCTAACCCACTATAGCCCAGGTTGCGCCTCGTGTTTTCATGGTCTGGGCCCGCGAAACGGCCGGTCTTAGCCAGAGGGAAGCGGCCACATAGTTGGGCTTTGGAGATAGTCCCAAATCATCAACGTGAATCGATAAGACTGTGCGATCGAGAGGGGATGGAGATTCTGGCGCTGACTGCTATTGCAGAAGGGCAGTCTTGCCAAAACGAGGCGCCTCATAGGACATTTTCTTGGCTGCCTCTTGTTGTATTGATTTGTCTTTCACAGTTGGCATGAAACGATAGATCATGCCGCTCGAATAGCCAACGGCGTATACATTGCCCGCCTCGTCAGTGCCAATGCTGCTTATTGCAGTAGACCCGCTGATGAGCTCTACACTTTGCCATCTGTCTCCTATACGCTGCAACCCCCAAATACTCCCTTTGCAGAAATCAGCATACAAGAAAATCCCTGACAGGACCGCACCGCCTACGATGGCGCACCGCCCTTGTACGTGTTCATAGACGGACACGGGCAGGACTACATCAACTACGTTACAAGACTTGCTTTCAAACTGGCTGCAGTAATTCCCCTCCCATGCAGGCCATCCGTAGTTCTCCCCTCCCGTGCTTTGCGCGCTCTGAAAATTAACTTCCTCCCTTCTGTCTTGTCCCGCGTCGGGAATGTAGAGAGCGCCTGTCTGTCTGTCAAAGGCGAACCCCCAGGGATTGCGTATGCCCAATGCCCAAATTTCATCGCGATAGCCGTCATCTTCCACAAACGGGTTGCTGGCAGGAATGTCGTAGGGCTTGACGCCGGATTCCACATCGATCCGTAATACTTTGCCCAGCAACGTATTGGGATCTTGCCCATTCTGCTTGTCCGCCATGCCGCCGCCATCCCCACTGCCGATGTAAAGGTAGCCATCTCTGGGGCCGAATGCAAGAGAGCCGCCATTGTGATTCACATGCGGTTGCGGAATGGTTAGCAGGATCTCCTCACTGTCAGGATCGGCTTGGTCAGGATGGGAGGAAGTCTTGAACCGGCTGATAACGGTCTCACCAACGGCGTTTGTATAACTCACGTAGAAATGCCGACGGTCGCTGTAGGTTGGCGGGAAGGCGATACCAAGAAGCCCTTGTTCTCCGCAGCATTTCACACGATCTGAGATGTCCAGGAAGGGCGCATCATTGATAAGGCCGTCCTTGAGGATGCGGATGCGCCCTTCATGTTCGACGACAAAGAGCCGGCCGCTGCCATCGCCGGCATGAGTCGTTTGCACGGGCAATTCAAACCCGGAGGCAACCTCGTTGAACTGCCACTCATTGAATTCAATTGCGTTGAATACCCTCACTTCGTACCATCCAACCCAGCCCATACTATGTCTGGTGAGGATGTATACACTGTTGATGCGCCGCGGGGGATCGACGAAGACCTCGAGTATCTGCTCATTCTCGGTTTGAATATTGTCAAACCGCTTATAGGGAGTCAACGTGTGGGAACTGTCTCCCAACCAGACTTCATGTGTCGTCAAGCCGACTTCACTTTGCGTAACAACCAACTCGATCTTGCTCACCAGATGGAAGTCATCGAACTCAATAAGGAGCCATTGCGGTGCGACGTCCTGCGCAGTCCACAGTGTTGCCATGTCGCCATCACTCAACTGCGCCAATCCATCCTTATTTGCCGAAGCTGCCAGATTTCCCAGCGCGACGATGTTTTCCCCCGGCACAGCCAGGTAGGGTGGTTGCGGTGTTGGCGTTGCTACATTGTCGGATTGGTGCCTGGTGGAATGGCTGAAGCCAACCATTAGCAAAGACACTACACAGAGCACAAATGGGAACGCGGCAGTGGCCTTCATAGCTCCCCCTCTCTAACCGAGCAAAGTTATTGTTTACAGTAATTCCCAATAACTGGACGCCGAGAAGGTGGAAAAAGTTGCATGCAGCCTCTGCGTGGGTGCATCCCAAAATGAGGGTGACCTCTCGTATACCTCTTGCTGCAACCAGGCCTCAGTCAGTTCCAATCGCCTGCAGACCATTCGGTTTCATTCACTCCTCACTCCTCTTCACTCCCTCCTTTCATTTGGGCGGTCGGGCCTTCGGCCCTCCCTTGTGCAGGGGCTGCGCCCCCGCAACGCCCCGCCCTGTCTCGCCACCTTGCTCATTCTGCCCCAGCAACGTGTCTAGCCAACAGTTTCTACCCCCAACGTGCTGTCTCCAGCCACTGACCACTGACCACCGACCACTGACCACTGCAGTTCTGCGCCCCCGCAACGCCCCGCCCTTACTAGCCACCGTGCTCATTCTTCCCCAGCAACGTGTCTGGCTAACAGTTTCTACCCCCCACGTGCTGTCTCCAGCCACTGACCACCGACCACTGACCACTGACCACTGCAGTTCTGCGCCCCCGCAACGCCCCGCCCTTACTAGCCACCGTGCTCATTCTTCCCCAGCAACGTGTCTGGCCAACAGTGTTCCCCCCAGACACCACGGCAGGGGCAGGCCCCGTGCCTACACCGTGCCTACACTGGCCTGCCCTGGTCCCCCTTAATCCACGGACGCCCGGTAAGGCCAGGCCCGGCCTGGCGCCTGCTCCACGTCTCTCCAGGAGCCGGTAAACAACGCCAGCCACCGCCGGCAAAATCTCCCCGCCAGACTGCTCCCGCCCCAAATCTGGGATGCACACGTCTGCGGTACTTGTCTATGGCTGCTCCCAAGCGGCGTAGTAAATCGAGGAATATTGCGGTCGGCCACAGGAGCGCTAGCGGCTCGTCCGCCCCGCCACCCGTATCAACACAGTACGCCGCCGCCAGACCACCGTCTGGTTCAGCAACTGCCCCCTGATCCAGCTCTCGACCCGCTCCACCTCATCAGGCTGCATCCCTTCAGCCAGCCGCTCGGCGTAGGATTTGCGCTCGCCAAGCGCCGGGCCAAACCAGCGCCGGATGTACGCATCGGTTATGCGCAGGTCGGTATCGGTGTCGATCCGCTCCAGCGAGACCCGCCCGGCCCGCGTTTCTGCGGGGAAGGCGGCGGAGAGGGCGGCCCGCAGCGTGTCCTCGTCCCAGTTGACCAGCCCATCCGTAGCATCGGCGTAGATCGCCTCTTCGGCCGCGACCAGCCGCTCGGCCAGCTCCGGCTGCAGCAGAGAGCGGTCCCCTAATTCGTAGATCCTCTGCGTATGTCTCGGTACCGTCTCGGCCAGGGCAAGCCAGCTGCCCGCAGCCATCTGTTCGGCCAGATGCGCCAGGGCGGCCTCTTTGTCCACGGCGCCAAGCAGGGCGTTGCGTCCGACTATCGCATCATAACGGACCTCTTCAGCATCGGGCAGTTGCGCCGCCCCGCCGGAAGCCCCTTGCAGAACAATCGGCCGCTCGACTTCGGACAGGTTCTGCGCCTGCTCCTGAAGAGCCTGCCGGTCCGCCTCGTTGAACGCCAGCGCGTAGACGCCGCCTTCGGGCGCGCGCCGCAGCGCCTCCCACGTCAGCAGCCCGCTGCCGGCGTTCACATCCAGCACGACACTGTGCCGCTCAATGGGGCCGCCGGCCAGAATCCGGTCCCGCAGCGCGGCCGTCGCTTCGCCGGATTGCGCAATCGTGCGCTGGAGCCACCGATCGCGGGCGGTTTCATCGGGCGCGAATGTCAGAATTTCCGGCGGCGCGCCAAAACCCTCCAGCATCGCGGCCAGCTGGGCCTCGCGCCGCTGGGTGACGGCAACGCCGATCCTGGCCTCATACCCCTGGCCCGTCGGCTCGTAAAAAACCTTGCCCTGGAGCGCGCCGGGCAGATACTGCTGCGCCACCCAATGGTCCCGATAAGCGTGTGGATAGAGATAGCCGGCCCCGTGCCCGAACCCCTCGCTGTCGCGGTTCCCGTCGCGCAGATGACTGGGAACATCAGAATCAGGTTCATTGCTCACAGCCTCGAGCGCGTCGAAAAATGCCAACGCCGAATTGGACTTTTCCGCAGTCGCCAGATAGAGCGCAGCCTGCGCCAGGGGGAAATTGCCCTCCGGCAGGCCGACGCGGTCAAAAGCCTCGGCGCAGGCGTTGACCACCTGAACCGCATGCGGGTCGGCCAGGCCCACATCCTCACTGGCCAGGATCAGCATGCGCCGAAAGATATAACGCGGCTCCTCGCCGGCGTAAACCATCTTCGCCAGCCAGTACAACGCCGCATCCGGGTCGCTGCCGCGCAGGCTCTTGATGAAGGCGCTGATCGTATCGAAATGATAGTCGCCCTCCTTGTCATACAGCACGGCTCGGCGCTGAATCGACTCCTCTGCGATAGCGAGCGGGATGCGGACGACACCGTCCCCTCCAGGGTCGGTGGTCTCGACGGCCAGCTCCAGCGCATTCAGCAGGGCGCGGGCGTCGCCATTGGCGATAGAGACCAGATGGTCGATTGCCTCGTCCTCAAGCTCAACGCGCAGGTCGCCGTAGCCGCGTTGGGGTGTGTCGAGAGCGGTCTGAATGATCTGGCGCAGATGATCTTCGGTCAGCGTCTTCAGCTGAAAAATGCGGCTGCGACTGACGAGGGCCTTGATGACTTCAAAATAAGGGTTTTCGGTCGTCGCGCCGATGAAAGTTACCGTGCCGTTCTCCACCCAGGGCAGCAGCGCATCCTGCTGCGCCTTGTTGAAGCGATGCACCTCATCGACAAAGAGAATCGTCCCCTGATCGTGAAGCGCCCACCGTTCCTGGGCCTCCGCCACCGTTTCCCGGATGTTTTTGACGCCGGCCAGCACAGCGTTGAGCGCAGTGAAATGGGCCGCCGTCGTGTTGGCGATCACCTGGGCCAGGGTCGTCTTGCCGGTGCCGGGCGGACCATAGAAAATAAGGCTGCTCAACCGGTCCGCCTGAATCGCCCGCCGCAGGAGCCGGCCCGGGCCCACAATCGCCTCCTGGCCAATGAACTCATCGAGGGTGCGGGGCCGCATGCGCGCCGCCAGGGGCGCGTTGGCATCGATCCGTTCGGCGCGTGCCTGCGCAAACAGATCCTCGGCCGGCTTCCTTCCTTGCGTAAATCTCACCACGACGAAACTGACCTCCTGCTGGCTGGGCCCAGGCAAATCGTTAGCGAACTGCTCCCTGCGTCCGGCGTCGGAGACGAAAAACGAAGGCTCTTCGTGCACAAAAACGGAAACTATAAAGATAGTGCAACATCTTACTTCAAAACCAACACACAGGCACGCGCGTTATACGGAGTAAACGCCGCCTGTGAAATTGAATTGCATTTGTGGATTCCACTTGTGGAATTGGGGATCAAAAAAGCCGCCGGCTGCCAACTAAAACCCCAAAAAACAACCTACTGACCCGACCTTTCCCTTTCATCCCGCTCCTTCCCCGATTCGTAAATCATCCAGCAAACAAAATAGAGGAAAGGCACGCCAAGCAAACCACCCAAAAAGCCATTCACCCCCCCCCAATAATACGTCAACACGCCAAGAGCAGCCGCCCCGATAAGCAATGCCCAAATAAAAAGCATAACCCACTTCCGAGCAGAACTAGGCCGCATAGGCACAAACTCAGAAAAAGTCCCCACAATCAGCCCCCCGAAGACACTGCACAAAACGCAAATAGCAATATCAAACCACATCTCAGCCGTCACAATTACACCTACCCCCAAAAAGGCGGGCGCAGGGGCGCCGGCCCCCTCGTGTTACAGCATCTTTAACGTCTTTACTTCAACTTCAACACCGCGCGATCCGCGCGTACAGCGCTACGTGAGTCATACCCAGCGCGCGTATACATGCTTACGCGCTGCGATCCCGTCAAAAGACACCATTAAAGAAAAGCAGTGCTCCGCCAACCGCGCCCCAGAAAACTGCCAGTACCGCGCGGATAAAAGAAGCCCCCGCCTGTATCCGGGGGCCAACCGATTCCCGACAGGTACTATCTTTATACAATCAGTCTGCGACTGCTGCGCGATTGGGCTAACGCAGGCAAAAAGTATAAGAAGCCCCAGGAAACGTATAAGAGCAGTATTGGAAAAGACGATTTATACTGCTAGACTACACGAGAAATAGAACACCCGCCCTCCCACAAGAAAGACGGGTGTTCCAGAATCGCCCCCGTAGCTCAATGTATCAGAGCGGCGCTCTCGCGAAGACGACACCCCCCAGAACTACGGTAGGCTTTAACCCTGACACTCTTTCCAGACGGGCAGACCCCCGACCCCGACTGCCGGAAAAAAGTGATGAAAACCTACCAAATCTTCCTGCTGCTCGCAGCAGTCATGTTGCTGCTCGCTTCCTGCAAATGGCGCACGCCCGTCAAGTTCACGATCGTGCGCCCGTCCCAACTTCTCATAGACGACAGCCACCCCACCAAGAACGTGCTGACCTGGGCGGAATTCGAGGGGGCGGAATTCTATGAAATCCAGGCCAGATTCAAGGGCAGCAAGAGCGACAAACCGACGGAGTGGCTGACACTGCGCCAGATGCACCCCCACAACACTTTCGAGCAGACAGATGTAAGACCCGGTGTGATATACGAGTACAGGATCCTACCCCTAAGCGGCCAGCTACAGGTCTTGGGGACGTGGTCCCATACCGTAAGCCGCACTGTGCCAGAGTAGTCAACAGACAACCCAGGCTAAACTCCATGCCGGTCTTCGACATCCCCCTGCTCGCCCTAAAGATGCTGGTCGCGCTTTCACCCTCCATTGCCGCCCTTGTTTTCTGGAAGATAAAGACGAAACCGGCCTGGGCCTGCGCCTTCGCTGCGCTCGGCGTCTTCTCAATCTACAATCTGTTAGACCCCCACTTCTCGCTTTTACTACAGAAGTACACGACCCTCGAATTCGATTTCTTTCCGACAGTGGGCTTCCCGGAGTTGAGCAGGATTATACTAGGGCTGTCTTACGGGGCAGCGCGCGAGGGAATCAAGTGGCTGGTGATGAGCCTGCCCTTCACCAAGATCAACAGATGGCAGGACGCGGTGTTCTTCGGCTTGACCTACGCCGGAATAATTGCCCTCGAAAATCTGCGCTGGCAGACGCTAAGAGCCCTGGTCAGGGGCCACATATCACTCGAAGTCGTGACATCGAACAACCCTTCACAACCACTGCTGGAAATCCTATTCAATCCCGGCAGGGAGACCCTCGCCGCAACCGTCGAAGAGGTTCTGACGCACTTCCGTTGGTGGCCCCAGGTGGGCATCTGGGTCTTGAACTGGCACGCCGCTGATATGATTATGAACGTAGGCACTTCGCTGGCAGTCTTCTACAGCGTCAAGGCGAGGAAGGTATGGCCCGCGGCTGCGGCCGCTCTGTGCATGTCAACGGCATACCTCGTGAAGGTCTCAACGCAGACGCTGGTCACAAGAGATTTCCTGATAGCGGTCTACAGTAACTTCCCGCCCCTACAATGGCTGGACACGTTGTTGGGCGGCAATACGACCTACGACCTTATGATAATCACCATTCCAATCCTGAAAGATATGCTGGCAGTCCTCCCAGCTCTGCTGCTGGGATTCTACGTCTACTACGTTTACAAAAAACGGGCGGCCAATGCCCTTTGAACGGCGCTGTCCCAACTGCAAAAAGGAGTTCCAGCACGAATACATCCACCCCTTGGAAGATCGCAATCTGTGTCCGACTGCCAGGCGATGGACCCCGGCTACCATGACAAGAAACTGCTTTCGGATATAGGACGATTCCTGCTGTGGACTGGCGGACTGACTCTACTGATAACTGCGGCGTCGATGCTGAAAAGGCTGTTGGCGTAGCGCAGCACCCCCAACAAGCGGACAGCAACGAATGAGAAGAAAGCTAATGCGCGGGCTCTTGGGAATCCAGAAGATCCAGCGAGATCCCCCCAAGAAGTTCCTGAAAAAACACAGCCGATGGTCAACTGTAGTGCTGTGGATGTTCGCGTTCTTCTTCACAGCGAACCTGGCCGCGGCGATGCTACCCATCTTTGAGCCCCTGGAGTACGACCCGACCCCGACGTGGCCGGCTCTGCCGGCCTCGCACCCAATGGCTACGCCAACCCACTACCCAATGCTGCCGCCGACGGCGGTACCAACTACCGATACTGACGGATAGGCGTCGGCGGATCGTCGAAAACGTTGGGCTTTTCGCCGATAATATCGAGTCTGCGCCTGACGAGACGCGACCAGGGACTGATAGGAATTTGCCCCCTGTCCATGCCTCGCACCCGGTAGGAGTACGTCATACCTTCGAGAATGTCAGTCTCTTCAAAGCGAGGTTCAAAGACAACGTAGAAGTCCTGCGAGGAAGGACTCTGAACACCCTGCCTGTAGATCGTCCTGATAGAGGTCACTTCGTAGACGGGCGCACGACCCACCCAGGTGACAACGTTGGTGGCGGTGTTCTCTTTGTCGATGCTAAGATAGGCCGGACGCTGTTTGGCCGAGGTCGGCGGAAACCCGACGAGAAGATGAAACAGCAGGAGCAGGACCGCAGCCAGGAACATATACCGCTTGCCCTTGATTCGCTTGTGCCAGACGGGTTTGCTCAGGATGGGTTGACGCTCTCTTTTGACAGTCATGTTTACCTCCGACCCCAACAGCAAAATTCCAATAAGGGGCTGCCCGGAATAGTCAACCCCCACAACGTAACGACCAAATACAAGGACAACAACTAAAAAGCCGCAGGCTCTCGCCCGCGGCTAACTCATTCAAATCAACCCCGTTCCCCGATAAACGGGATTTATCAGGTTAGTGAAAGATTCTAAAAAGGTGTTGTCTTTGTCCTTGACTTTGAAGTTCAACGTCAAAACCGCAACCGCGCGCGTATGTACACCCACGCGCGGCCACACACTCGCAGCTCCCCATTAAAGAAAGCAGTCCACCCAGACCAGAACACGCGGCCAATTAAGCACTTGACGCCCCTAAACCAAATGCAGTAAGCTCAGATTAGACACCCCCCTCGCAACCCCCAAACATTGTGCAAGAAGTCTGGAGAGGCTGCACCTTCCAATATCATTCGCGCTTCTGGACGGAGGTCGACGACGGCGAACGGACGTACCTGGACTGACAACGAAAATTTAGTGACAGCGCCAGAACCGCCCAGGAGACTACTATACACCTCCAAAACCACAAGCGACCGAAGAAGCGAGACATCTTCCACCATTTATACACAGACGACCGCACCCTCGCGCAAAAGAACCTGTGGTCCACTATCTCAATGATACTTCTGGTAACACTCCTAGCCATCGCAATCGTCACCGCGGGCCGTCTAATGACAGAAAAGGCAGACCCCCTGCCCAACCCACTTCCAACACTCCGACCCCGCACCAGCGCAACCCCCGTAACCTCACCCATTGCAATCGAAGTCGCCAAAATCGAAACCAACGTCCATAGAATTACATGGCTCAATTACCTAGACGCTCCAAACCACAAAATAGAATACAAAAGCCGAAAAAGCGACTTTCAACCCTGGGAGGATATGCAATGGAAACACCTAGCCCAACCCGAAACCACCTATCACCTCCACGAAGACGTCGCGCCAGGAACAACCTACATCTACAGAATCGGAGCCCTCGACGTCCGCGGCGAACGTATCGGGAGATGGGGCTACAGCACCGAAGCATACCTGCCAGAGAACAACCAATAAAAAAGCCGGCGGCCCCGCACAAACCCATCACCCCTTGACAACTCCATCATCCCCGCTCTTTCATTAACCTTGTAATTCCCCGATAAACCACCCACATATGGGATAATTGGGGATAAAGCTGGGGATAACTTGGAAAAAGGTGGATAAGCTCTGCGTATAACCTTGCTTCCTCCTTATCCCCATTTCCTGTGAGTTATGCTCACTTGGGTACAACCTGTGGGAAATTACTACATCTTGTGTCGAGCATCTGTTCGGCGGATCATCCCATCCAAAACTATCCTGCGCCACCCTCTGAATTATCCCCACTGAATTTGCGCACCTTGAGCCGGCCCACCACTACATACAGACACAGTTCTCTTAGGCCTCCACATATAGTTTCCCGGTTTCACATATCCCCATGTCCCCAGTGCCTACGAAGTCATACTAATTAATCTAAAAAAGAAAGGAACAACAATTTCTCTTAAAAAAGGAAGAGTCAACCAGTATCAAGCTGAATGGAATCCGGTGAAAAATGAGGCAATGGATTCGAATAACCACCCCAGCCATCAGCGATCACATAGGGAACAAAGCGGATGCCAAAATGAAAATGCTGTCCTGGCTCGGGTCGTTGACTATAGTACCCAAGCAGCTCACCCCGTTCCACACGCTGCCCTGCGTCGACAACGAACGTTTGAAAGCGCGTGTAGAGAGACTCGCCCCACGGGTGGGCGATGCGAACACAGCGGCCATACCGTTCGTTGTCATTGCCGATTGTGGTGATGATGCCGCTGTCCACCGCCATGATTCTCTCATTGGGTACCATTTCAAAGTCGACGCCATTGTGTCCGAGGAGCGGTTTAGCACCGATGACATAGCGCCGGTAGTACTCCGGGCGGGCGCCCCACGCCTGAACAACTCGCCGCCGGCCTTCAAACGGCGCCGTCAGGTAGACGCCCTCCGGTTCGTAACAACCGTTTTCGATTGCGCCTTGAACAAAGTCGAAAGACATCGGCTGGGCGTGGGTTTAGCCTTGATAAGGTCGGTGTCCAGGCGTCACGCCTGGTTCTGAAGAATCCACGATCTGGACCGGCCGAGGCTGATGGAGTCCGCTGCAAACCTAAGTCAAATTCTCTGTTCGGATTCGACAACAACTCTGTAAAAAGGTATACTTATCGAATGCGCCCTTTTCGGTGCAGGACGCAACAGATCGGGACCTGAGAGGACTGCGAGTAGTATAGTTGTGTCCGCGGATTTGACAAAGAAAATCACGACAAGGAAGAGACTGTTCGATGCCTATTTATGAACTTGCCTGCAAAGAGTGCGGTCATCAATACGAACGCATCGTGTCATTTTCCAGCACCGTTCTTCCCGCTTGCCCGGCCTGCAGCTCGGTCGAAGTCACCCGGCTTCTCAGCCAGCCGGCCATTCACTTCAAAGGCAGTGGATGGTACATAACCGACAGCAAAAAAGAAGACGAAAAGAAGAAGGCCGCGGCGGAGAAGACACCGGCGCAAAAGACAGAAAGCAATGGCTCTGGGCCGGATAAAGCCACTGAGAGCGAATCGAAGAGCGAGTCCAAAAACGAAACCAAATCGGAATCGAAGACCAGTTCAACGAGCGAAAAGAGCGCAACAAAGGAAAAGAGTTAGCTTGCGCCCGGTTTGATACCGGCCGCACATCTGAAAGCATAACGCGCACAACGGAGTGGAAGCGCAATGGGCTGCGCTCCCGTCGATCAACACCCTTGCACCTTCGGTAAGGGTGTTTTTGTACCGTTCAAAGCGGCGCTGGGGGACGAAGGGTCCGAACTTTGCGGAACGAGTGTGAGGCGTGCTGCGCGTGACGCCTTGCTTTCAGGGTACCGCTTCCAGCTTGTCAGCCAGAAGGGAAGCGAGAAAAGTGCGCTCCTCGTCGCCATCGAAGAGGATTTTGATCCGCTTATCCACGCCCTCCCCGTTCACTTCCGTAATTACGCCGTCACCGAAATGTGTGTGGACAATGCGCTGCCCGCAATCGAGTTGCGCCAGCTTGCGCTGTTGCGACCGGGTCGGCTGCGGCGCTTTCACTGCCGCCGCCTCCTGCAACGACGTGGCTATGTTCGCTTCCCGGTCCCGCCAGGCCTCCGCCAGCGTGCCAACCGTCTGCTCCGGACTCCTGGAAAGGGTGAAACGCAGTTGATTGGCCCTTTGCACGGCCGCGGCAAGCGCATCCATCGAGACGCCTTTCTCCTGGCCGCTGCGACCATCCAGCGCTGTCAGACGCCTGGCCCGGCTCAACACAGTCAAAAAGCGGTCCATCTGTTTGACCGGATCGTCAAACGGGTCGATCACAGCCAGTTGAAAGCCGTGCAACCGGCACAGTTCATCGCGTGTCTGGTCGCGTTGCTCCTCTTCCAGAAGCTCCCAGTCCCCGCGCCGGCGCCGCCCTTTGCCCGTCAGGCCGGCAAAGCGCACCGCGACACCGACAGACTGGCACAGATAGTCCAACTTGAGACGGCGGCGGGTAGCGGGGTTGATCAACCAGTCCGGGCTGACATTGGACTGCAGGTCGGGGTCATCGAAAACACGCGCGAAGATCTCGCGCCAGGCGTTCACTGATAGATACGCGGAGGCCATGGAATTGTTACCTTGGAAACTTTCGGTTTACAGTCTTTCGTGAGCACTCGCTTGTCAACGGAAATCTGACGGCTGAAAACTGCACTGGGAAGAAAACATATTGTACAGAACCGTTCCTGCCAAGCAAAAAGCGGCAGCCGTTCACCAGCAACATCATCCACCGCTATGACGAGACCGGACAGCCGCAGTTCAGACGGCCCGAACGGCAACGGAGGCGTGCGTGCGCTGGATAGCAAAGGGATCGCCAGCGCCGCCACGCTGGTCATCCTGCTGTTCATCCTCAGCCGCGGAACGGGCCTGCTGCGCGAGATGATCATCGGCGCTCGCTTCGGCACCGCAACCGACCTGGACGCCTACCTGGCTGCTTTTCGCATCCCCGACCTGCTCTTTCAACTCGTGGCCGGCGGCGCACTGGGCAGCGCCTTCATCCCCACCTTCGCCGCCGCCTGGACAGAGGACAGCCAGCAGCAGGCGTGGCTGCTGTTCAGCCGTGTCCTGAACCTGTTGACCCTGTTCCTCGTCCTCCTGTGCGGGCTGGCGATGCTGTTTGCCGAACCCCTCGTCGCCAGGGTCATCGCGCCGGGCTTTTCCGTCGAACAGCAACAGCTGACCGCCTCGCTGATGCGCTGGATGCTGGCGAGTACGGTCGTCTTCGGCGCCAGCGGCCTGATCATGGGCGCGCTCAACGCAGTGCAGCATTTCCTGCTGCCGGCTGTCGCGCCCGTTCTCTACAACTGCGCCATCATCGCCGGCGCCTGGCTGCTCGCACCGGCAATTGGAATCCACGGCCTCGTGATCGGCGTGGCCGCCGGCGCCGTGCTGCATCTGATCGTGCAGCTGCCGGCTCTTCTGCGGCAGAAGGTGCGCTACCGTTTCAGCTTCCAGGCCGGCGATGCGCAGGTGCGAGAGGTGGCGCGGCTGATGGGGCCGCGCGTGCTCGGCCTGCTCTTCGTCCAGCTCAACTTTCTCGTCAACACGATCCTGGCCAGCGGCCTGCCGGACGGCAGCCTCAGCGCCCTCAACTATGCCTGGCTGCTGATGCTGCTCCCGCAAGGCATTTTTGCCCAGGCCGTGGCGACCGTAGCCTTCCCCACCTTCTCGGCGCAGGTCGCCGCCGGCAACCGCGCCCAGCTGCTGGAAACGCTCACCGGCCTGCTGCGGCTGATCCTCTTCCTGTCGATACCGGCTGCGTTCCTGCTCTTTATGCTGGACGAACCGTTGATCGAGCTTCTCTTCCAGCGCGGGCAATTCGACGCTGCCAGCACCCAGGCGGTCGCCTACGCACTGCGCTTCTATGCCCTCGGGCTGGTCGCCCATGCCGTCGTCGAAATCGTGGTGCGCGTCTTCTACGCACTCCACGACACCGCCACGCCGGTGGTCGTCGGCGTCGCCACCATGGCGCTCAACATCCTCCTCAGCCTGGCCCTGATTGGCCGCCTGAGTTTTGGCGGCCTCGCCCTGGCCAACAGCATCGCCACCGGGCTGGAGATGCTCGTTCTGCTGATCCTGCTGGGCCGCAAAGTGCGCGCCTACAGTCAAGAGTCAGGGCAGCCAGAAACCGGGCCGGGCCTGCCCGTACGCCCACTTCTGACGAGCGGCGCTCGCTCGCTGCTGGCGTCCGCTGTCATGGCCGGCGCACTCCTCCTCGGGCTCGAGCTTCTGCCCGCCGGCGCCCTCTTCGGGATTCCAGCCGGCTGGGTCGCGGCCGTCGTCGGGGCCGGGCTTGGCGTCCTCATCTATGCGCTTGCCAGCTATCTTCTGGGCAGCGCCGAGATCCGCCAGCTGGCCGCCCTGGCGCGCAGACGCGCGCAAACGTAGAGCTAACCCTACGCTAACACAGGAGTAAGCAACCGCAGCTATACTGGATGCGTAATGTTATAATACAGCTACTATTCAGCCCGTTCAGCCAGGTGACAGCGCCCTGTCAGGTGCACGTCAGGAACCGAACGCCAGGCTTGTGTAAACTCAAAACGTAGACTTGGAAAACAGTTCCGAGCCTGCGTTCAGCCAGATAACAAACGAATCGGCCGCAACCGGAGATTCGTCTGATAGTTGAAAACTCTCTACGAGGTGAGTTATGTTTTTCTTCGATCCGCTCTATTTCATCATCAGCCTGCCCGCCCTCGCGCTGGGCTTGTGGGCGCAGATGAAAGTCAAATCAACGTTCAAGAAGTATTCGACGGTGTCCGCGGGGCGCGGCGCGGCCGGCGCGCAGGTGGCGCGGCGTATCCTCGATTCCAACGGGCTGGGCCACGTCAACGTCGAAGAGTCGCGCGGCTTCCTGTCCGACCACTATGATCCCAGGTCGAGGACGCTGCGCCTGAGCCCGCAGGTCTATCGAAGCGAAAGCGTGGCCGCGGTCGGCGTGGCCGCGCACGAGGCCGGACACGCCATCCAGCACAGCACCAACTACGCCCCGCTCGCCCTGCGCAGCGCCATCGTCCCCGGCGTGCAGATCGGCAGCTGGCTGGGCCCGATCATCTTTATCATCGGTATGTTCATGGGCTCCGGGCTGGGATTCACGGTCTCCCTGGTCGGCCTGATCCTCTTCGCCGCGGTCGCCGTGTTCACGCTGGTGACGTTGCCGGTGGAGTTCAACGCCAGCAAGCGGGCCAAGGAGATCCTGGTGACGCAGGGGTTCGTCGGCCAGCATGAGATGAAGGGGGTCAACGCGGTGCTCGACGCCGCGGCCCTGACCTACGTTGCGGCTGCCATCCAGGCCATCACGACGCTGCTGTACTACGCCTTCATACTGTTTGCCCGCAGCCGTGACTGAGCAGCCCGTGCTCACGTGCGAAAAGCATACAGCGATGCGCAGGCATCTGCATTCGCGCAAACGCCGCGCATCGCGTTAAGGGAGTGTGAAATATGTTTACGGGACAGCAATCCTCTGTGCGCTTTTTCCGCACAGGACAGCGAATCTCACAGCAGGCAGGCGGTTTCGGGCGCTGGCTGTTCATCGCCCCGGGGCTGATACTGATTCTTTTTGGCGTAGCGATTCTGCTCTGGCCGGAGTTGTTGGCCTATATGGTGGCGGGGCTCTTCATCGCGATCGGCTTCAGCATCACCGGTTGGGGCTGGCGCCTTTCCCAACGGCGCCGCAACACCTCGGCCCGCTGGCAAACTATCGACGAGTATTGAAAACAGAGGTTCTCAGTAGCCCGTGCAGGGAACTGATCACCGATCACGGGCTACGGACCACTGATCACTGACCACTGACCACCGATGTTCAACCATCGTCAATCTCGATGGTATGCTCTTCCTCGCCGGACCGCCACACACCGTTTCGATCGCCCACCGACCATTTCGAACGGATATGGATGAACCGGCTGCCCCGCCCTCTGCGCGGCTGCGCAGGCGGCCGCGGCGCGTTGCGGCTGAGCGCGTTGGCGGCCAGCGTCGGCAGCTGTTTCTGCAGCAGTTGCAACCCGGCCCGCAGCGCCAAACCGGCCAGGCCCGCCGCCACCGGCAACCCGACCTTCGCCACCACCGCCGGCAGATTGGTGCGGCCCTCGAGAGGGTAGCCGCCTTGCGCATTGTAGCCGCATTCTCCGCAGTGCCGCGCCGTCATCGCCACATCCTGCCCGCAGTTGGGGCAAACCCGAAACACCTCGCTCATACCTGGTTCCTTTCCCCTGCAAATTGAGTATCCACAAGTATAGCACCCATTCCCTGATCGCTAAAGCAGGGGTCCGGCCTCTTTTTGGGGGCTTGGTGAGAAAAAAAAGATAATGATATAATGTAAAGGGTTGAGGCATCAAGTTCGCCCCTTTCCAGTCCACAGGCACAATTCATGGCTGACGTCGTGCATACTCCACACGCTGACGCGGGCAGCATTCCAATGCATCCCGCGAGTCAGGCTTCGTTGGCCCAGAGGATGTGGCGGGCGAAGCGGTATTATCTGTACCTCGTGCCTATCTTCGCGCTGCTGGGCGTCTTCTCCTACTACCCGCCCCTAATGGCGCTCTACTATTCCTTCACCAACTATGACGGCCTCAGCGGCAGATTTATCGGGCTGGAAAACTTCACCGACCTCGCCAGCGACCGCATCTTTCTCGCCTCCGTCAAGAACGCCATCATCCTCCTGTTTGCCAACATGGTCACCGGTGTCATTCCGCCGCTGCTGGTCGCGGAGTTGCTGTTCTCGATGCGCAGCCAGCGCTTTGGGGATTTCTATCGCACGGCGTTTCTGATCCCGACGCTCGTGCCGGCCATCGTGATCATTTTGACCTGGCGCTATATCTATCATGCCCGTTATGGCTTGATCAACAACCTTCTCACCGCGGTTGGCCTGGACTTTCTGACGCATGACTGGCTGGGCAGCTTCGATACGGCGCTGGCTGCGCTGGTTTTCTTCGGCTTTCCGTGGATCAACGCCACCATCATGTTGATCCTGCTGGCCGCGCTGATCGATATCCCCAGAGAGTTGATCGACGCCTTTCGCCTGGATTCCTCTTCGACGTTACAACGGATCAAAAACGTCGATCTGCCCTATATCGTTGGCGCCATACGCCTGGTGATCGTCTTGAATGTCATCGGCACCTTGCAGGGGTTCAATCTGCAGTTCGCCATGACGGGCGGAGGCCCCGGTTCGGCGACGATGGTGCCGGCGTTTCATATGTACAGCCAGGCTTTCTTTTCATCACGTTTTGGGTACGGGTCGGCGATTGGAACACTCCTGTTCCTGGTCATCGTCGGCCTGACCGTGATGACGCGCCGCTATTTGCGCTCCGGCATCGAGTACGAGGCCTAGAGGCGCAATGCCGGCGCGATCGCGAGTGGCCGATTTCGTTTCACTGGCATCGAACTGCCGGAGGAGAACGGGATGTTATTTAGCGTGACGACGGGCGTTAACCGCAGAGGGCCATCGCAGCAAGAGTTGCTGCGGGCAGGGTTGCAGCGTCTTCAAGGGCTGTTGCACCTGGTCCTGCTCCCGACGCTGCTATTGTCCCTCGGGCCGCTGGTGCTGCTGCTTATCGATGCCGGCAAGACGGCCGACCAGTTCGAAGCGCATCCCTGGACATTGACACTGCCCTATCACTTCAAGAACTATTGGGTTATGGCCGGCGGCATGGGCCGCTACATCCTCAACAGCAGCATTATCAGCGGGATCGCGATTCCACTTGCCCTGGCGCTGGCGAGCTATACCTCCTACGTCTTCGCCCGGTTCAGTTTCCCCGGCAAAGAGACGCTCTTTTATGCGATTATCATGCTGATGATGATTCCGTTCGTCCTCTATCTTGTGCCGCAGTATCTGCTGGTCTTGAGCCTGGGGATGATGAACACGCGCTGGGCGCTGATTTTCCCCTATGCGGCCGGCGGCGCTGTCTTCGGCGTCTTTCTCATCCGCCCATTCATGGCCGGGCTGCCTGAGGAGCTGTTCGAGGCCGCGCGCATCGACGGCGCGGGCGATTGGCAGGTCTTCTATAAGATTGCGCTGCCTTTGTGCCGGCCAATTATGGCGACGCTGATGATTATCCTGCTGCTGGGCCAGTGGAATGACATCATCTGGCCGTCGGTGACGTTGACCTCGGACAAGGTGTACACGGTGACGCTCGGTATATTCAGCATTGCAAAATCCGTCTTTCATGGGTCGAGCCTTGGCCAGACACAATGGGGATTCATGTTTGCCGCATTTGTCATCTCTTCGCTGCCGCTCGTGTTCGTGTTCATACTGGCGCGCAAGGCGTTCATACAAGGGTTGTCGAGCGGGGCGCTTAAATTCTAGGCATTCCTACAGTGGGCAGACCGTGAATGCAGGAAGTGCAGGGGAACAGAGGAGAAGCCTATCGATCGATGCACAGCAAACGGACAGTTTCAAACGGAACTTAAGCCCAAAAAGGAGAAGCTACCGATGAAAACCAAGGGTACGTTTGCGCAAACACAGAGGAAGTCGTATACAAGCCCGCGACGCCTGATCTTCACCGTGATCGCTGTCGCGCTTGTCGCACTGATGGGCGCCTGCGCGCCGCAGGTGGTCGAAGTCGAGCGTGTGGTCGAGAAAGTGGTGGAAGTCCCGGCAACCGGCCCGCCGGTGCTGGACTACGAGGGCGAGCTGGTCGTCATGTTTGACGGGGGCTACATGCCGCCCGAGGGGCTGACAGACGCCCAGAAAGCGGCCGGTGAGACGGGCAACGAGTACATGGCGGAGTTGATCGCCCAGTGGGAAGATATGCACCCGGGTATCGACGTCGTGCCCTTCGGTGTGCCGGAGGCGCCGCCCGGCGCGCAGACCGCACTGATCTGGTACATGAAGACCGCGATCGCCGCCGGTCAAGGCCCCGATCTTATGCGCTACTACGGCGGCACCGGCTACGATGGCGCTGAAGGCGACAGAGGGCTGCTGACCCCTCTGGACACCTACTTCCGCCAGCCCAACCCGTATGTGGAGGAGGGCAGAGCAGGCAGCGAGCGCTGGGTCGACCAATGGGAGAACGGGTTCGATGGCATACTGGCGCAGAGCAAGAGCCTGGCCGGACGCTACTACTCGATTCCGCTCGAGACCGCGGCGCCATCGCTCATATACTACAACAAGACCGCGCTTGATGACCTGGGCCTGGAGTTCCCCAGCCCGCGTACAAACATCACCGCACTGGTCGCGTTGTTGGAGGAGCTGCAGGCAGCGGGCTATGAGACGCCCATGCACCTCATGTGTTGTTCGCCCGCCGGCAACTGGGACAGTCTGATTTTCGATCATTCGATCATCGAGCCAAAAGGGCTGGTCGAATGGCGGCTGAGCTACAAGGTCAGCCTGAGCGACAATGTGATCGAGGCTGAGGAGTTCGTGCGCGCCATCAAGCAGGGCCTGTTCGCGGCGACCGATACCGAATACAAGGAGACGCTGCGGCTTGGAAAGCTGTGGGTGCCCTATGTGACCGAGGAGTGGAAGATCGGGGCGCCGGTGCAGTTGAGCGACTTCCTGACCGGCAAGGTGCTGATACGCATGAGTGGCTCTTGGGAGGCCGACGCCATTCTGGGCAATCCTGAGGTCGATTTTGAAGTGGGCGTGGCCTCCGGCCCGGTGGTCGGCGTGGAAGATTCCGAGTTTTCGCTTGAAGAGGAGCCGGGGCCGTTTGTGGGCGGGCCGGCCGGCGCCTGGGTGGTGAATGCCGCCACCGTCAAGCGCGGCACGCTTGAGGCTTCGGTTGACTTCCTGCAATTCCTTTCCGCCAACTGGGGCCATGCGGTCAAAGGCCGCCCCGGCCTGGTCCCCGTGATCAAGGATGTGGAGCCGAACGTGCGGCCGGAGGTGGCCGAACCGGCCAAGGCGCATATTCCGACAAGTGTGATGCGCTGGTCGTATGCTGACATGGTTGATGCGGGCGCCCGCGAAGAGGCGTTCATCATCTTGCAGGAGTACTATCTGGACCAGATAACTCTGGATGAGGCTGCCGAGCGTATGCAGGAGGTCTGGGAGGAGTGGGCCGACCGTGCCATTGAGACGAACAGCACGGAAAGCGGCGGCACCTGGGATCTGAGCCAGTGGTAGGAGCGGGGCGTCTGCAGGGCGACCTGCGCCGCCGCCAGGAGTGATTATCAACAGGCCGGTCATGGGGAGCGCCCCGTGCATCTCCATGACCGGCGCACTGTTCAGGAGACGGATATGGCGCAGACGGCGATTCAACAGCTTGAGGGCTGTATCGAGGCGCTGCAAAAGGGGGCGCTGACGAAAGAGCAGCTGCGGCAGGTTATTGACGCCCTCCGCCGAGGCGGTGCGGGGCAGCAGGATTTGCTCTATCTGCAGGCCGGCCAGACATCGGTGGCTTCGCAGGTGATAGGGTTTTCGCTGGTGGAGGGCGGTGAGGTCGTCGAGCAGCATCCGGGCGATCCATGGCCCTACGAGACCGTGCTTGACGCCATGCGCGACGGCTGGCGGATCGTGCAGTTCCCCAATCTGGCGCTGGTGCCCGATGAGAACCGGCCCACCGGGCTGGGCTGCGAGTTCATTCTGGAGAAGTGGAGATAGAGCGATGAAAATCTACTACGACTGTGAGCCGACCCTGAATGATAACGAGGTCCTGGAGCTGTGCAAACGGGGCTATATCCGGCTGGACGCGGTCGTGCCGGACGACGTCAACGCCCGCGCCCGCGCCTTTCTGGAGAAGAACAGTTCGCATGAGCCGACTGAGATCCTGTATGAAGATTGGTTTGTGGAGGGCGTGATCAAGAATCCGCAGGCCGCCGGCGCGGTGCGGTCGCTGCTGGGCATCAATTTCGGGCTGCCGCTGCTGATGAGCAACCACCGCGTCGAATATCCGACCGAGGCGCAGGGCTGGCATCGCGACGGCAATTCGAAGTTCACGCATGAGCTGCGCAACCTGCAGGTCTTCTATCTGCCGCAGGACTGCACAATGGAGATGGGGCCGACCGAGATTATCCCCGGGACGCATCTTCTCTACTCGGCCAATGACCACCTCAAGCATCTGGACCGTGTGCGCGGCAGCGAGTTCATGGCCGGGCCGGCCGGCTCGATCTTCATTACCGTCTACTCGATCTGGCACCGGCGCTCAACTTCGATGCGGGCCAAGACGCCGGGGGTCAGGAATGCGCTGAAGTACAACTATTTCCGCACCGCCGCGCCGCAGCGCGACTGGTGCATCGATCCGGACTTCGACTTCGGCAACGCGCCCTACCTGCCGGAGGGGGACTCCGGCTACTATCGCGATATATGGCTGGCAGCCAGCCATGCGGCCGAGATGTTCCTGTGGCTGTGTGGCAAACACGCGCAGTTCCAGACCGAGGGCGGACAGACATGGCCTCTGAACGCGGCCACAGCCCGCTTCGCCGACGCGCCCTTCGGCGTTCCCCCGGGGCTGTGAGAAGCAGGAGGATGCCGGGAAGGGAACGACGTCTTCACGCAGAAAGGACGGCAATGTCCGACTGACTGACGCTGCCGGTGGGACGATAGTGCCTCTGACAAAATGTTCGCTACATGCGGACATTTTTCTTTGGGCAGGGCATCGGATATTGAATGGAGGACAAGATCGGACAGTATGCCATCGAACCGGCATCGTCGGCCAAGCAGGTGATCAAGCTGACTGGCAGTAGATTTCGATAGTTGAGAGTCGGTAATCAGCGAGAAATCTCTGATTCAGGTCGGCCAACCACTACCTGCAATATCGGGCTGTTCAGTCCGGGACGCGTGTCAAATCCTGTTTCCAAAACCACAGACCTATGCTAAATTGACCCGCACACCTATCCCACCCAGGAGAGCACCATGATCCACGACAAAACCAATCACACCGGCGACGGTGAACCCACCCTCACCGACTCGCAGGTGCTCGAATTTTGCCGCGAAGGCCATCTGCTGCTGAAGGGTGTCGTTTCCGACGAGATCAACCGCCGCACCTGCGACTATCTCGAAGGCAGGATCCCGGCCAACCCCAGCTACATCCCCGACGGCCTGACCGAGGCTGACCTCAAGCGTATCCGCGCCTCCCAC